>OX638352.1 GCA_951813545.1 uncultured Poribacteria bacterium | reverse complement strand
TGCAACGAGGGGTATCTCTGAATCCGTATAGAAATTTGCTACCTGTCCTTCCGCATGGACACCGCTATCGGTCCTCCCCGCCCCAATGATCTGTATCGGACTTTTGGTTAGTTTTGTCAAACTCTTCTCGACTGTTTCTTGGACAGTTGGGAGATTCGGCTGCGTTTGCCATCCGTGATAATTCGTGCCGTCATATTCAAGCACGAGTTTGATATTTCGCATGATGTCACCCTACTGTCGGGCACTTAGTAATAACGCAAGTTACTACCTTTGTAGCATAGACTGTTAGTCTGTGCTTCTGCGTCCGAAAACGAACAGTTTCGCGGCATACTCGCCCAGATGCGACGTGCATCACGCAACAAAAACGCAGGTTTCATAGCCAAAATCTTGTCAGTAGCAACTTAGGTTAGTAATAAATAAAGAGTATCATATTCCGTGTTAAGTGTCAAATCAAAATTGTACAGCGAGGAATGACTCGAATGCCGTGATCGAAGCGATTGACAAATATGAACCGAGTGTGTATAATGCCTTGAAGTTCAAATCAGCGTTGATTGGAGGAAAGATTTTTCGTGTACGGACGCTTGACCGCCAGAACATCCACCGATGAACGCGGGGTTCCACAATGAAAAACGAGACCCAGATATACAACATCCAAACGGATCAGCGTGGTGAACGCTTGGATCGATTTCTTCTCAATGCGACTGAAGGTGTGTCTCGCACCTATCTTCAGCGGCTGATTCGCGACGGTGATGTCACCGTCAACGGCAAAGTGGGTAAACAGCCGAGTTATGTGCTTCGAGACGGCGATCGCGTGTCCTTGACACTTCCTCCGCCACGCCCCTTAGACACCTTACAACCGGAGAAGATCGCCCTTGACATTCTTCACGAGGATCGCGACTTGATTGTGCTGAATAAACCGGCAGGCATGCTTGTTCATCCTGCGAACGATGTGAATGTTGGCACGCTTGTCAATGCGTTGCTCGCGCACTGTCCGACAGACCTTTCTGGCATCGGCGGTGTGGAGCGTCCAGGAATTGTGCACAGACTGGATAAGGACACATCGGGTGTTCTCGTTGTCGCGAAAACCGATGTCGTGCATCGCGGACTTTCCGTACAGTTTGAACAGCATAGCATCACGCGCCAATATGTCGCTATTGTGTGTGGTACCCCCGCGAAAGCCACAGGAACGATTGACGCTCGAATTGCTCGGAGTCGAAGAGATCGACGGCGGATGACGACAGTCGAAACCGGTGGACGACACGCTGTCACACACTATGAGGTTTTAGAAACGTATTCCAAATTCGCATTTGTTCAGCTGACATTGGAAACTGGGAGACTCCATCAAATTCGAGTACATCTGCAACATATTGGTCATCCGGTGGCTGGTGATGCGGTTTATCGGGGTGAACAACGCGCGTTAAACGATGCCGATACGGCGGCGTTGAAACATGCACTCGCGCGGTTGAAACGTCAAGCGTTGCATGCGCGCGTGCTCGGCTTTGAACATCCGGCTACAGGCGAAAACTTGACTTTTTCAGCACCGATGCCGAAGGATATGCAGAGCCTCGTTGATGCCTTAAGGAAAGAAACAGCACAGTAGCCCATGGTTTGGAAACACCGAACCCAACAAGAAAAGAAAAGCCTGGTCAAGAGATACGCAGGACTTGCCTCGTTCCCGCTGTATGTGTTATACTAATCAAAAACGGAGGTGTCTCATGTCAGATCAAGATTTTCGAGAACGTGTTCTATCTGCCTTAGAACGGCTGGAGCAGAAATCTGACCGGTTAGAGCAGAAATCTGAGCGGCTGGATCAAAAATTTGAGCAGAAGTTTGACGCTCTGGATCAGAAATTTGAGAAGAAATTTGACGCTCTCGAAACCCGCATGGGGCTTTTGGAACAAGGCGTAAGTTGGATTAGAGGAAAAATAGAGGGGAAAGCAGAAGTTGGCGCGACTTTGGTGAGTCGGATAGCAGTCGGGACAGCAATCGTTTCTACCATAATTGCTTTGTTTGCTTTGTTAAAATAATTGTAGAAAAGGAAAACCATCGTGGAATATGTCAATTTTGGAAAAGCAGGTGTTAAAGTAAGTACACTTGCATTAGGTTTGGGACTCAGAGGACAAGGCGACGCGAGTGAAGCCCAAAGACTCGTTGAACACGCCATCGATTCCGGTATCAATCTCATTGATTGTGCCAACATCTATGGGCTTATGGACGATCGCGCCAACATCGGTCGTTCTGAGGAAATTCTCGGTAAAGCCATTCAGGGCAAACGCGACGATATTGTAATTACGTCAAAGGTTTTCAGTAATATCGGTCCAGGTCCGAACGACGCTGGGTTGTCGCGCTATCATATCATGCGTGAGGTCGAGCGTTCCTTGAAGCGACTCAACACCGACCATATTGATGTCTACCTCATTCATGCGTATGATGAAGGGACCCCACAGGAAGAGACAGTTCGCGCAATGGACGATCTGGTGCGTTCGGGTAAGACGCGTTATATCGGTTGCTGTAATCATCAAGCGTGGCAGGCATGCAAGGCACTCTGGATCGCTGATAAAATCAACGCAACACCGTATATGTGCATTCAGAACATGTATAACCTGCTAAATCGGGATATGGAGACTGAGTTATTCGGCTTGGTGCGTGAGGAAGGGTTAGGTGTGATGTGTTATAGTCCGTTAGCGGTCGGTTTATTGAGTGGTGTCTACTCACCCGATGAACCACCACCCGCTGGCACTTTATGGGGAACGCGATTACGCGAGGAATTTGCACAACGGATGAGTGGTCCGACCGGACAGGTGATTACAACGCTCAAGCGACTTGCAGCGGAGTTGGGAAAAACACCCGCACAACTGGCTGTGGCGTGGGTGTTATCGCATCCGGAAGTCACTGTCGCGATTAGTGGCAGCGATACAATTGAACAGCTGGACGATACGCTTGGCGGTGTTGGTTGGGAACTCGATGCAGCAGTTCGGGAGGAGTTAGATGAAGTTTCCCGCTCGTTTGTCCGTCTGATCGCACCACCAGCTTAGCCCTCCCATTAAGGTAGGTGCGGTTTTGCGGCGTACTCGCCCAAATGCGACCTGCATTCCCAACCGCACCGGTGGTCCCCAGGCCCGGTAGGTGCTGTTTCCAACTGCGCCGGGTTTTAGCCATAAACCTTGGACACACCAGAAACCCTCTTTAGTCGCGTAGGGATGTCATCTGTGTAGAAATTGTCAATTTTAGAAAAACACATAAATTTTGTCTTTAGGATTCAGACACCATCTGGTATTGTTCCCACTTGTCGCCTGCAGCGGCGGCTTGACGTTCCAATTCGGTTTGCCATCCGACCACTTCACCTGCTTTGATGCGTTCGATGTCAAAACCAGCATAGCGATCTTCAAGCCTGTCGCCGAGTTTGAGATTGGCTGCCCAGCGATCCCAGGCTGTCTTCATCCATTCGTGTGGAAGTGCCTCACGGACGGCGGGGTCGAGTTGCCATGCAAATCGAGCATCAGCGACCTTTGGCTCTTCTTCGGACGGACCACCCCACTTCGACCAACCGATTGACAATGTATTGCGTTCGCGCTCAGGCACGGTATGTCCCGTATGGATCGTCGTGCCGTTACGGATGAGTGCTTGGCCAGCCTTGAGCCGAATTGCGACCTGTCCGGGGAGTGGATCCGTACCGTTCCAACTCGGTGTATAGGGGATTCCCTGATCCTTCATGGATTTTGGGAGCAGCACGTCATGTTCAAGCGGGGTCCGCCACCGGCTGTGGCTCCCCACAACGAGTTCATGGCATTCATCATCTGCGAGTGCTAAAAACATACCTACACCTTTCGGTTCGGTAATCCGTTTCTCATTTTCTTCCTGAATTTCTTTCCAGCGGATCCGTTCAACCTCCTCGGAGTAGGCTTCTGGACCTTCCGCACGATTTTCTTGTGAGAAGTAACTCTCTCCAGTGCCCCACCATGTTGTATCTCTGTGCCAACCGAGTTTATGTTCATTTTTGCGCGGATTACACCAGAGGAGTATGTTCGTCATGACAAGGTCTTCAGGCTCCGTGCCACACCAGGACTTGACGAAACCAGTGAAATCTGGTGACCCGTAAAATTCAGCGAAAGCGGGTTCTTTAAATGCAGGATGGAGTATACCACGGATTGCCCAAGGTTCGTTCTCACCTCCGCGGTGAACGTATCCTTTTGAGCAGTCGATGATGTCATAGCCGTTTTCTGGCGCGCATGCTTGTGTAACTCGTCTGCCTGCCTCTCGGAGAATTGGGATCCACGGATTATTAACAAAGTCGTTGATGATGACGAAACCGTGCTCCCTTAAATGCTCCAACCTTTCAGGTGTGGATCCCGGTGCTGCGAGTTCCGGTTTGAAATCAGCAAACGCCGGGGCGCGATAAACCTCTTTCGCTTCTGATTGATTGTTGTCCATTATCATGCCTCCTTTGAAGAAACTTCTTGGACACTTATCGAAATTTGGGATTTACTATCACATACTTACACGAATTTGTCAAGAATTGCAATACCACTCTTGTATGTGGATTCTACACAAATGCCGCCCTCTGGGGCTTGATTTTTGGATTATACGCGCTTCTACAGAGATGTTGAAGAAATACCCAAGCAAAAACCCCTACGGGCTTTGGAAAATAGTCGCGGTTACAAGAAGATTAAGAATTGTGTGGGTAGGCACAAGACCTACCGCTACAGTTTAATGCATCTCAACTGAGAGGACGTAACTCAAGATTGTTACCAGAAGCCATGTCGCAACCAGCACGATCCCAAACGGGCGTTTCAGTTGGTCGCCTGACACGAAGATACCGCATCGGAAGACGATCAGGATAAACAGCATCGCTGGGAACAGGAACTGGAAGAACTGTCCGTCTGCTTGTAAACCGCCTTGTGTCGCGGAAGCAGAGACACCGGCGACGAAGAGGACATTGAGGATATCTGCACCGATAATGTTTCCGACTGCTAACTCACCGTGGCCGCGTCTGACTGCGGTTATTGCTGTCACGAGTTCAGGGAGCGATGTACCGAACGCAACCAGTGTTGCAGAGATAATATGTTTTGGGACCCCTATCCGCTCCGCCATGATGCTCACGGTCGGAATCAAGATCTGGGCAGAGACGACGATGATAGCGATTGACCCAATGAGTTTAAAGAGTGTTCCGAATGCGCTTGCTGCTTCGCCATCACCTTCTTCTGTGCTCTCAGCATCTGATGGTATTGAACCTGCCCATCGGATGGATTGCCAGATGTATAATGCGAGAAGGATAACGAAGACAACACCTACGAGTTGGGGCAAAACGCCGCCTTGACTGAAAACTTTCGCTGGAGAGGCCCACGGGAAACAGCCTACCACCAAAAGGATGCCGGCACCTACCTGTACATTTGACAATCGTGAAGCCAATTGGCGATTGAGGGGTAAGGGAGCGATGAGGGATGCTAATCCGAGAATGAGTCCTGTGTCGCAGATGATTGAACCAACCGCATTGCCGAGAGCGAGTCCGGGTTTTCCTTGTATCGCTGAGAGGACAGAGACAGCCGCCTCTGGTGTTGTTGTACCAACGCTTACAATTGTCGCACCGATAACCGCTTTTCCTAAGCCCCATCGGGTTGAAAGAATTACGGCTTCATCAACGAGCCAATCTGCGCCTTTGCCGAGTGTGTAAAGCGTCACTGCAATTATCAGAAAGAGGGCGAGGCTGGGTAATCCAATAATAAGATGTTCAATCCATTGTTCCATTAAATTTACCTTTCGAGGAGATATAAGATGTTGGTTTCTAAGGAATAGATTAACATATACCCTTGGTGAAGTCAAGCGTGTTTCAGATATATAGTAAAACCCGAAAATAAAAGGGCACTTTGGAAAACACAAAACACCTCACCACCGCTGGCGAGGATTGCATCCTCGCCCTTGCGTATTTATCCAGCGATTCGTTTTGTAAGACTATTTGTCTGGTGTTATGCCCAGCTCTTTTTCCGAAATTGGGATGTTAAAAACAGCGCGCTGCACTTGCATGGTTATCTTTCTGTATGGTGGTAGAGATTGTTTATCTTCATCACCCACGACAGACGAGTGTTCCATAGTGACAGTTTTCGGAAACCAGATATCGGGTTCAAATTGTGCGAGTTGGTATGTATAGCCGGTAAGGATGTACACTCTTTCTGGTGGTAATGGTATAATTTTGCCGTCAGGTCTTTCTTCGACTGGTTTGATAATGGATTTACGGTGTGTTAAAATCCGGGTCGATCGGTACTCTTTCTGCGGATCCAGCCAAATTTCAAAGATCCGAGTCGTATGAGGGTCTGTGCGTTGCAGTGTCAGGAAGTTGTGCGGGATTCCCTCAACGTTAACTTGTTGGACATTAATGGGTTTAAAGATGCGAATCAGTCTTTCAAGTTTAACCCCCCACGGTGGCCAACTCCACCAACGGGGATTGAACTTTTCCTCAAAAGTCCTTGATAGCGTTCGTGGTGGTTGTTGTTTCCATTCTGTGTCGGTGTTTGCTCGGTAATACAGCGTTTTACCAAGCATCCTGTATTGATGGTGAATCTCTTTCCAGTTCGGGAGAAGTGCTCCATTTAATTCCATCTTTTTGCGCGCCTTGACATCGTAAAAGTGGTGATCGCCATCGAATCGGTAGGTGATGTGCCAATACCCCTTGTCTTCGTACTGGATCTCCTCCTTCTCTTCTGATGGCATGAAGAAATTTTTGCCCCATGTTAGAAAACGTTCAAGGAAATTCTTCTCTTGTCGGATTCGTTCACTCAGCGTAATTGAGAATTCGACCTCGCCGCTTTTAAGTTTGGCGTTATAGGCAGCTGTGCCAGTTTTTATATCTTGGAGCAATTGCGTCGCTTCTGTGGAGAGAGGAGGGCTTAGCGTTAGTACTTGTCCGGTCCAGTGTTCCAAAAAATGGTCGCGGGAAATGAATGTCGCTGCTGCACGTGAAGATTTCCGGGGCGCACCAAGCACGCGTACCGCTTTCTCGGTTGCGGATTCAACGACGATAAAATCTGCTATAAAGGTGGCATCTACTTCCGAATCGATTTCGTCATCAAGTGTAGCTTTGAGGCAGGCGATAACGGGTGTTTCAAGAGCCTGTAACTCCTTGTAGTTGAAGTTGCGTTCTTGCAATTCAATTCCGATTTTTCTTGCAGCGTCAATGATGACAAAATTGACGACATAAGGTCCCTGTGCTTTTTCCACGACGGTGTTTTCGACCTGTTCAAGCGGGACCTCAATGCCTAAGATGCTGGCGAGGTGATAGAGACTGGCGGCACCAGAGGTGAGTTTGTCGTCCGCTGCGAGGGCGGGTGAAAGTATGAGCAAAGCGATGAGAAGGGAACAGGCGAATCGTTTCATGGTTTTTCCTTCTGGTGGAAGTGTGTGGAGGTAACCCCAAAAACCTTTCTCAGCTGTGCGTTTCCGCAATTAGTAAAATCATAGCATGTTTATAGAAAAAAGTGAAGAATTGATAGAGACATTTAGTTTTCATATAGGAGTGAGTTTTACTCGTGATATCTCCCTAACGTCATATACCTACAGTCCCGTATTTATGTCACCCCTACGGGGTTTAGGAGGATTGAGGGAATGTTTTCTATAGAGATGTTGAAGAAATACCCAAGCAAAAACCCTCTACGGGGCTTTAGGAAACTGAGTTAGGATTTACGCAGACAGGTAGTTTATCACCTATTCGCACAAATCGTATTTAATAATAAAAGGTGTAGGTCGGTCTATCAAGGAGAATGCTTAAGATATTCCAGAAACTTCCCATGACAAAATCACCGAGTGCTAATCCGAGGAAGAGGGGGACTGTTTTTCGGTAGAGACCGAGTCCGCCGTATTTTAGCACGCTCCATTTAGCGAGCGCGCTGATGATAAATGCCGCCCAAAAGAGATGGAGATGGAACGATACGCCGTAACCGAGCGGGTGAATGGGCCACCAGAACAACCGGCTGCGTACCGCTGACAGCACGATTGTAACGGCGAAACCGATTGTTATCGCGGCAATATGACCGCTATCTGCATCTTTCGGTGCGGTGAGCCACCCTTCAAGAAATCGGTATGCCCGTCCGCCGAAACTGTTAATCTGTCCCCCAACCTTGCCTGAATCAACGCCGAGTTCAAAAAACGTATCTACCAACATAAAGACACACAACGGCATGGCGATAACTGTCAATACAAGCATCAAACGAGACAGATGCTTTACATTGAGATTACCGCGTTCGGCGAGTTTAAAGGCTTCAAGTTGGTGCGGCATTGGGTGGCTTCGATTGTCCCTATTGAACCAGAAAAAGAGTGCGAACCATGTCAGGTTTCGTGCCCCGATGCGTCGTGTGCCGAGTATGCTAACAAGACTGTGGTGCGGTCCAATAAAGGTCGTTGAGTGAATAGGGAAACCTATTTGTGCGCGGATACGCGTCAACGGGATCGCAATCGTTGCAAAATGTGCGACAAAAAATAGCACGGCGATCCACATCGCCATTCCACCACGCATCGCGAATCCGATGATAAATATGCTACCAAAAACAATCCCCAAAAATGCAGTTCGATAACGCATCGGTTCTTTCTCATCCGCCGTCGTTCTTTGGATGAATGCTGTGCGAAACGCTCGCCAAATCTGCCGGCGTGTGCCCCACAGCGCAACCGCACAGATGCCGATATACGCACCGATGTTCTGCTCGTATGGATAAGGAAAACCCGGAACGTTCTCCAGTCCGGTTAAGATAGCAATGAAATATTGCACCTTGTATAGAAAGAAAAAGAGCAGGCACGATGTAAGCAATTCAAGCGGCATCAGGAAACCGAGTCCAACAGCGAACGGATAGACAATAATGGCATCCCCGCCACGGAGAAGGGCTGTCCACGGTCTTTCAGTGAATAACGCGTTGAGGGGGATGTGTTTATTCGGAAAAGCCGGAATTGACGGAAAAAAGATGTTAAGTCCATTGGCAAGACTAATAATAGCCGCGATGCCGAATCCCCACCACATTGCTCGGGTCCGTAGGAATCGGTTTGTGTTGTAGGCGAGTTGATACGGGAGTTCGACAATCGGATACACGAGACGTTCCTGTTCCGTCCACTGCTTGCGGATGATAACGTTGATACACTGCATCACGAAGATAAGTGCGAAAGTGAATGTACACCACCAGAACGTCGGGATCATCCATTTCATTAAATAATGGGTTTCAAAAAAGGGTTCCTCACCGAGATAAAACGCGCGGAGCACACTCGGGTCGTTAATTGTCAACCAGTCCGGCAGATAACCCCAAAACAACTCGCGCCATTCGTTTTCGGGTGTGCCGAAATAGAAGGCGTGAACGATAATTGAGACGAGCGGAAGGAACATGTCGTAGGACATGAACAGCAATGTTATCGACATCAGCACATAGAGGCTGATCAGTTCACCACCTGTCAGGGCATGTTTCGCTGCGTATCTTTTTAGCCCGATGTTGAGTGCCGCGATGACCAGCAGTGTGAAAACGACACTGTAGAAGGGTGCCATCAATGTTGGAAAGGTGTATCGGAGGGCTTCACATTCAATATGCCATTTGTAGATGAACGGCAAGAGTAACAACGATATGAGGATAGTACGCAAGGTGATTTTTTCGGGCATCGGCATACCTGTCGGTGGACTTAAAGGAGACATCGTGAGCGTTTCGCGAGTGAATAGGCGGTCGGTAAAAGGTCTTGGTGTGTTCTCGCAGAAATGTGAACCTTCCCCTCATATTCTACGTTTATTCCAGTAAAAGTTCAAGAAAAACCGTCGTGAGCATCAGGGGATGTTTAGTTATGAAAATTACACACGTTGAAGCGTTCGCACTCCGATACCAAACTGGGAAGTCGTCAGGGCAGCAAGCGGACAATTATTACTTGCCGGACGAGGGATGGCGTTGCATCTATGCACGTCATCATGAAACGATGGTCGTGCGGATTACCACATCAGATGGCATTGTGGGGTATGGTGAAGGGCAGAGTCCTGTCTCGCCGCGCACCTCGAAAACAATCGTTGAAGATTTGTGTCGTCCGATACTGATGGAGAAGGACCCGTTTGATGTAGAATATCTTTGGCAACGCATGTTTACAGCGATGCGGGAGCGCGGACACTATACCGGATTTTTTATCGATGCGCTCGCTGGGTGTGATATTGCGCTGTGGGACATTATCGGGCAGGCGACCGGGAAACCAGTTCACAAGGTGCTTGGGGGCAGGTATCGGGATACGATTCCTCTGTACGCTGGTGTGGGCGGCAGCACACCAGAAGCGGCGGCATCCAAGGCATCGGAATATGTCGCCCAGGGTTATGGCGGATTGAAGATTCACGCGACCAGCAGTCGTGAGGAGATTTTAGCGATCGTTGCAGCCGTACGAGAGCGGGTGGGTCCAAAAGTCAAGTTGATGGTGGATGTTCATACCCAATACAGCATCCCTGACGCGATTATGCTCGGACGCGGGCTTGAGGCATTGGACGTGACGTGGTTAGAGTCGCCGACGGTGCCGGAGGACATCCCCGGACAAGCAGCATTGGCACAAGCGTTGGATATGTCGGTTGCTATTGGGGAATGGACACGCACCCGTTTTGAATTGCGGGAGGTGTTTGAGCGTCGGGCGTGCGATATCACAATGCCGGACATTGCGCGCACTGGACTCACAGAAGGGAAACGCATTGCGAGCCTTGCGGATACCTACAACATTCCAGTAACACCTCACATCGGTGGCGGTGGTATCTTGTCGATTGCGGCGACAGTCCAATTTTCGGCGACGATTCCGAACTTCTTGATTATGGAACATTCGCCTGAGGCGTATGAAATGAAGGGGCAAATCACCACGCGAAAGCCGAGGGTTGAAGATGGGGCTTTCGTTCTTGATGACATGCCCGGACTCGGTGTTGTTATTGATACGGAGGCGTTGGAAGCCTTCGCAATAGCGGACTAATATCCTTTGTCCTTGTCCACAACGTTGGTGAGCGGTTCGCCGTTCACGTATTTGTGCATGTTATCAATAAACAACTGCATTGCGCGTTTGGCGATATTCTGTGATGCGCCAGCGGTATGGGACGTTAGAATCACGTTCGGGAGCGTCCACAACGGATTGTCTTGTGGACAGGGTTCCGTATAGGTAACGTCTAATCCTGCGCCTGCCAATTTTCCACTTTCCAATGCAGCGATCAGTGCCTCTTCGTCTACCACCTTCCCACGACTGACGTTGATGAAATAGCAGCCGTCTGGCAGGGCATCGAATTCTGCGTGGGATAGCAGTTTGTGGGTTTGCGGTGTGATTGGGCAGCAGACCGTCAGGACTTCCGAGCGGGATAGGAACTCCGGCAGCCAATCGAGTTGTCCTAACTCATCAACGGTGTCCGGCTTTTCCATCGGTTCCGGGTCTGCTGCGATCACGTTGAACTCGAACGCCTTAGCGCGTTGTGCGACGGCTCTGCCGATCCCGCCGAGTCCGAGGATTCCCATCGTCATTCCCGATACCTCAGCGCACGGTAGCCATTTCCATTCCTTCTCTCGCATCAAGTCGAGTTGTGTGTTGATGCCTCGTGTTAGTGCAAGTAGTAGCGCGAAGGCGTGTTCAGCGAGCTGCGGTCCATACAGCCGTTTGCTGTTCACGAGTGTGATGGAACTCTCTTTGAAGGCGGGATACATTGAACCTTCCACCCCTACGAATGGCTGCATAACCCACTGCAGGGATGTTGCGTGTGGGAACGCCCCCTCTGATACCGTTCCGTAGAGAATCTCAACATCTGAAAGGTGGTCGCTGAGCTGCTGTCCCTCCGACAAAAAGTTTATTTCCATATCCGGGGGTGCGTCCTGCAGCATATCTGCGATTTCTTGGCTGATTCCACTCGCAATCAGCACTTTGATTTTCGCCATTGATAGTCTCCTTCGTTGTAGAATTGTCTGTGATGGTTGTTCACATAAGCCGAAGTTTATCATGAATCGCGGTGGGTGTCAATAGAAACAATTTATAATGAGGGGGATTTGACTTAAGTGTATGGATTGTTACGGAGAACTCACGACGTGTTCCTACTATTTTTAAATTAACACAAAATTATCGGTTTTTTCTCCGATGCAATAATTGCCCTAAATTGCCCTAAATTGCCCTAATTTTGCACATTGGAAATTGGCAAAAGAGACGATGAATATAAATGTTGACTAATGTTATAGCGGTTTTCATCCAAGGCAAGTCTTGCCTTAAGGGCAAGAATTTGAGATTCGGAAATTTCGCATTAAAAAGCGGTGGGAGAGGGGTTTGTTAATTTATTATGTGTATATTATTCTATTATGTTAATTATTAGTTATGAGTTGTCGGTTATCATAAAGTCGAAGTGTTTTGCTGGGGTGTTTTCGCAAGGAAACCTTGCCAACGGAGGATAGCGTAAATCAGTGCGTAGGTTGGGTTGAACGGAACTGAAAAATATGATTTCAAACCTCCAAGAGCACCTGAAATTCAATAGCCGGTCGTATTCTCTCAGGACAGCAGTGAAACCCAACTTCATTCATACCACCACATTTTCGGCTACTGGCAGCAAAGATGTTGGGTTTCACTCAGTATTTCTTGGATAGAAGGTGTATGAAGCCCTCATCGATCTCTTTGAATCGGTAGCGTTCTGATGCTATCCGTTCAATCCAATCTACGATGCTAAAAACCTCTTTAGTCCCGTAGAGATGGCATCTGTGTAGAGAGGTGGGTGTTTTGGCTTGGGTGTTTCTTCAAGGAACCCCTGCCAGCGGTGGATGGGGAAATCCGGTGCGGTTGGGCAATGGCTTTACTGAGAACCTCTTTAGCCCCGTGGAGGCGGCATCTGTGTGGGGTCGCGAACCGGTGTCGGGATTCGGAGATCCCTCCTACAGAGGATGTGTTTTTGCTTGACAGATTCCCCTAACGCGGGTATTCTCAAGGAAAATAGATTCCCCTTTACAACCGAAAGTGAGCAGGATATTATGCTACAGGTCCGATATGCACGCTATACTCCCCATGATGCCTATCTCCGCTTGACCAATGAACATTACATCCTTGATGTGGACAGACGGAGTGGTGTTCTCAAAGGGCTATACCTGACAGACGACGAACAAGGCACGAACTTCTTCGGGAATGAGCAGAATATGCGTCTCAACATCTGGTGGAAGCAGCGACATGTCCCGGAAAAGGCGCGACGCATTCCGATGCACTGCTGGACTGGTGATATTGTGCTGAAGGCACGGCTTGCGGGTGAAGAGGTGTGGCGCGCGATGCACACCTTCCTCAGCGACGATGTCCGCACGGTGACTTATGACGATGCTTCGATAACGACCCGTTATGAGGGCAATTCTGTCAACCGAGGCGGACTTCAGCATCTCAATATTGAACAACGTTATGAATTTAGGGGGAACCCACAGAGCGGGGATGCGATCCAGTGGACAATCACGCTTGAGAATGAGGGACAGGCACAGATGGAAATCGGTGAGCTTGGGCTGCCGATCACACTGAATACGAATTACAGCATCGGTGATGAGAAACAGGGTTTCAACCACCGGTCAATTGAGTCTACGAAGTATGTCTTTGAGCAACGCGTGATTGAGAGTTCGTTTGTTTCGGGGCATTCGTCCTATATCCTCGCGACCCGTGCGAGTGGTAAAGGGGAGCAGTTACTGATTATCCCGCAGGATGACACTGCGCTTGAGGCGATTTCTGGGTATGGGCTTTTCCCGAACACTGAGATGATGACCGGTGCTGGCTCCATGTTTTACCTCTTTTCTGAGGCGACAGCGGTTGAGCCTTGGTATAACGGACACCGTTCGCTCACTTTGGCACCGGGTGAAAAGCGAGCTTTCACATTCACACTCTGTCGCGTTAAGGACTACGCCGACATCAACGAGACGTTGTATGAGAACGGGAACGTTGCTGTGAAGATCGTGCCGGGGATGGTGCTACCGATAGGCACGACAGCACATCTTTTGCTCCGATGCAAAAAGTCGATTACGGCTATTGAAACAGCCGACGGTATTGAGGTTGAGTCGGTGGCAGCAATGGGTGATCGCCACACCTACACTGTCCGTCTTACTGCAATCGGAGAACAGAAGGTCACAATCTGCTACGGGGACGGCGAGTGGACACATCTGGTGTTCAAGGGTATCGCAGCGATAGAGACCTTGATGAAGGCGCGCGCCGAATTCATCGTGGAAAATCAGCGTGTTGAAGATCCAGAAGACCTCTGTCACTATAGTTTTCGCATCTGGAATAATGAGGCTGAAAGGCTCATCGTGGAGGAGGAGGCACCTTGTGGTTCGATTGATATGGGCGGCAGCGATGACCGTTGCTTTGCGCCACCTGTATTTCTCGCTGGGAAAAACGCCTATTACCCTGACGAACGGGAGGTCCATGCGCTGGATGAATTCATTGAGAATTTCCTCTACGGCAAATTGCAAGACAAGGACAACTATCAAGTGCTGAACTCACTCATCGGGCTTCGGGAGGGTTCGTGGCGGCGGTGGGATTACGTCTGGCGTATCTATAACTATCCGCACGTCTATAACATCTATTATCAGATGTACCGGATCACCAAGTTGCACGGCATAAAGACGCGTCGAGAGCCGTTGGGCTATCTCAGTCTTGCCTATAACACGGCACTCGCTTCTTACCAAGATTCCACCTACGAAAGTGTCTATGAAACGAAGAATTACATCGATTATCATCGCGGTAATATGTCGAAAACGCATGCACCTATGGGGTCGCCGATTCTGGCGCATCTTCTGAGATCGCTGAAAACGGAAGGGATGGAGACTGAATATCGGACGCTCCGAGACGCTATTGCGGGATGCCTCCCGTTTTTCCTTGAGGAAGAATACCCATTTGCATCGGAGTATTGCTTCGACCACGCCTCGAAGGCGGCGTTATACTACTTGGCGCAGGTCGCTGACGATGAATCGCTGAAGAAGCGGACTGTGGATTCAATCCTCGCGAGCCGCGATACCACGCCGATGTGGTTCTCCTACTGCACAAACATGCGGTATATTGGGTGTTATCCGACGCCGCTGCTGGCGCGTCCGCTTTTTGATAGATACGAGCAGACGGGGGATCAGCATTTCTTGCAGAAGGCTTACGGTGCGACTTTAGCGGTCTGGAGTTGTGTGGATCCGTCGGGTAAGGGCTATAACGGTCGGGAGTGGCGATTCAATCCGCCTGAGAAGGGATCGCCGGAATATAACTATTATCGGAACGGTTGTTTCTCCGGTGAGGTCGGTATGGGACTCTACGGCAACTTGAGTATGTTGAAGTCCTATCTCGTTCAAGATCCTGACTTTGGGCTTGTCGGTTATGGATGTGCTGTTTCCGAAACTCAGGATGACTATACGTTTGTCCCACAAGATGGATTGGGTGTGAGGGCTTCGTTTGTGCCGCTTGGTGTGACCTTGGAGGCGGTGAAGGCGCGCATTGAGAAGGCGACGCTCACGAAAAATTTGCGGCGGCTGGAACTGGTTTTATCGAAGCCGTCTGCGCATGCGGAATGTGCACATATCTCTATTCGGGGGATGGAAGCGGGTTCCTACCGCTGCAGTGCTGGGCATGTCACGCGCGGTGAGCAGCTTGAATGGGTTGTACCTTATGAGGATGGACAGGAATCTGTTGTGATAGTGCTTGAGGGATCTGATGTCTGAATACGGATTGATAGGATTATGGATGATTCAGGGTTGACGGTTGTCCGCCATCGGGTCATTGAGATATTTTATTATCCTTCATGCAATCTCGCTCTGTGCAAAAAAAATAGGACTGGTGGAACCAGTCCGCGTTTGATATGTGACTGAATTTTAGGTGCTATGCCGAGAGTGCCAAAACAGCAGCGTCTTCGCTGTCGAAACGTTCAAAAAGGCTCGCTAACCGACTTAGAGCGACCAGATTTTTGATGTGTTTGCTGACGTGGACGACACCGATGCGACCTTTCTTTCGAGCAGTGAGGGCGCGTGCCTCCATCAAGGCATTGAGTCCTGAACCGTCGATTGTGTTGACCCGTTTGAAATTGATGAGAATGCGGGGTTCATCGTAAGCCTCTATCTGTGGCGAAATTGTTTTCCGTAATTCTGACGCTGAGGATCCTGCTATCTTTCCAGTGGGTTCCAAAATTGTGATGCCATCTAACAGACGAATATGGGTTGTCATGGTTTTTCTCCTTTTCTCTCTCCTTAGAACATTGGGGATCTCAATTCACTTCTCCAACGTTTACTCCATTTGAATTGCTCTATTTGAACGTTTAGTTTGAGGTATTCGTTATATTATAGTAAAGTTTAGAATTAATTAGACACTCCAAAGAGGCGAGGATACAATCCTCGCCAGCGGTGGTGAGGTGTTTTGTGTTTTCCAAAGTGCCCTCTTATTTTCGGGTTTTACTATAGTCAGATTTTATGGGAAAAGGTTCGTTTTTTCGCAAGGGCGTGTCTAAGGATTGGTGGTGGTCAGACCTCGGTTTGAAGTGAACAATCCGGTCATGTTCCGCTTTCGAGGTTTTCAACCTCGCTTATTTCATGAAGGGAATTGGGATTAAAAACCCCTCCCACAAGGCAATAAAAAAGGGACTGGTTTTACCAGTCCCTTTTGACGTTTCACTGAGCGTTGGACTCTATGCGGAGAGTGCGGCAACTGCAGCGTCCTCGCTGTCGAAATGTTCGAACAGGCTCACGAGTCGGCTCAGAACGAGTAGGTTTTTAATGTTTTTCCCGACATGGATGACACCAATGCGTCCTTGTTTTCGGGTTGCCATAGCACGTGCCTCCATAAGGGCACCAAGTCCTGTGCTGTCAACCTTATTGACTTTCTCAAAATTGATGAGAATACGTGGTACATCGGAATCCTGTATATATGGTGAGAGGGTTTCCCGTAATTCTAATACTGAGGATCCTACTATCTTTCCACTGGGTTCCAAAATCGAGATGCCATTTTGCTGGCGAATTTGGGTCGTCATTTTTTTACTCCTTTTGTTTTTTAGAACACAATTGACTTTTCTTAATTTTTTATATTATTTGAACGTTTGTTTTGGATATTCGTTAACATTAGACTCACTAAATGAAAAAAAGTTCAATATTTTTTGAAAATTTATAGTGAATTATCAGAATTTATAGATATTTACCGACAAATGCACCATTAGAAAAATTTTCAAAGTCCGCTGATAACGGGATTTAGGGGTTGTGTACTCCTCAAAAGTATATAAGTGATCGCAAAATTTATTACAGTGCCGTGGGCTGGGTAGAATGCAGTAAAACCCAACAGATCAACATCCGCTCCGTTCAATCCGAGAATCTATCACTAAGAGATCAGCTTGGCATCCGCGCCACAGGATATGATACAATTTCACAAGAATAAAACCTATAGAGCACAACAGACGCAAGTCAGAGGATAACGAATAAGTTATAGTAAAGTTTAGAATTAATTAGACACTCCAAAGAGGCGAGGATACAATCCTCGCCAGCGGTGGTGAGGTGTTTTGTGTTTTCCAAAGTGCTCTCTTATTTTCGGGTTTTACTATAAACAAAAAGGATTTTCGGAAATGCGAACTCCAAACATTTCAGAAGCAAAAGAAAAAGTCCAGGTTATAAAATATCTTGATGTTGAAGACATAACGATAACAGGTTCTGATGAAAGAGGTTGGGGTTGAAACTCTTCTCATAAGACAGAGTTTCTTTACACTCCTCCTCAGTCCCTTTCTAGTAACGGGTGGGAACCCTCCCGCCCTTATCAGGGGCACTTAAAGAGTCGCGATCAGGAGAGTGCTTCTACAGGAAGAAGCATCGTAGCATAAAAAAAGGACTGGTCGGACCAGTCCCTGTTGTTTGATATAACTAACGCAAGTTGCCACCTATTAGTCGTTCAATGTTGAGTTTGTGAAGGGTTTGCTTTGTTTGTAGTCGAGAAACCTTCCATGATTGCCCGTTTGGAAAGTGCGATAAATCGCCCTACTACGAACCTGCCCTCAAAGTCAAAGTTGAAGCACTACTATTATAGACATAGCACTCCTACGGAGTGCACTCGCGTAAATACGCCATTTTCTATAGACATATCACCCCTCCCCCTTCCCAGTAACGGGTGGGGACCCCGGGGTGGGGAAAGAGACGAAAACGCTTTCTGAAATGTGCGAAACCTGTTAGTAGCAACTTGGGTTATAACTATTGGATTTGGATTCTAAGCGGATAGTTCCGAAATTGCGGCATCCTCGTTCTCAAAATGTTCGAACTGATTCACGATTCGGCTCATAACAAGTAGATTTTTGATGTTTTCCGCGACATGGATGACACCGATGCGTCCTTGCTTTTGGTTTGCCATGGCACGTGCTTCCATAAGGGTACCGAGTCCTCCGCTGTCAACTTGAGTGACGTCCGCAAAATTAATGAGGATGCGCGGTGTATCGGCAGCCTCTATCTGTTGCGAGATTGTTTTCCTGAGTTCTGATATCGCTAATCCGACTATCCTTCCGTTGGGTTCTATAACCGTAACACCGTCTTGCTGGCGAACCTGTGTTGCCATTATTTTTCTCCTTTTGTTTTACCCTGAACAAAAATATAGATTCAATCATAGAAACTGGAGTTAGGACATATTATTCATAATTTGTTTTTATCATAAACTTGCCCTACTATAAATGATTGTACTCGAATTTGGCTTTTCAGTCAAATTAAATTCCGTCCGGAGCTCGCTCCTACAGAAAGAGGTGGTGCGCGGAACCGTCGGGGTTGGAAACTTCTACCACTTAATCCCCGTAATCTCATTATCAGAGGACAAGAGAAGTTTTAATTGGTAAATGAGGCATGAGGGTGCTATACTTGTCTGGGAGGTGGATACGAAAAATCGCACGATGCTGAATACTAAACTCGAACCCCGCACGAAAATATTGATGATGCTGATAGGCGGCTGTCTCGTCATTTTACTGGACAGTCCTACGGCACTGTTTGTCTGTTTTTTGGGGAGTCTCGCGCTTGTTACGTTATCTCGCCCAACATGGCGGCAGATTGGGTTGCTCTGTGCGTTCCTCTTTTTTACGACATGGGGTCTAATTTACAGCCAAGCGATTTTCTATAACGAATTTCCGCGCACGGTGCTGTTCACGCTCGTGCCAGCAGAGTTGCCGATTATCGGTCCGATGACAGGGGGTATCCGTGTCTATCGGGAGGGACTCTTTCATGGGATTATCCAATCCCTCCGTTTCAACACGACGCTTGTGATTGGGTGTTTCATCGTCTGGACGACGCAGCCCCGCGATCTGCTCCTCGCGTTGGCGCAATTACGGGTGCCAGCGACCCTCGCTTTTATGGTGACGACCGCCCTGCATTTCATTCCGGTGATTGCCAATGAGGCAGTGGCTGTCTTCCGTTCCCAAAGGCTCAGAGGGTTCCGTTATCTTCGACTGAATTTGTTGACAACCTGTCGGGGCGTTCTCAATAGTTTCCGACCTATCTTGGCGGGTAACATCCGGCACGCGACGCACCTCGGTGAATCCGTTGAAAGTCGGGGGTTTTCGCCGGAGAAGGCAGCGCAACGGAGTTCTCTGCGGGCTTTGAAGATGAGCGCGTGGGATTTCAGTCTGCTTACTGTTCTGTCTGCCTGTTTGGTTAGCATCGTTGGATTGAAGCTGCTCTATTTCTGTTATGCGAACGGTATCTATTACGCGTCGTGGTTGAGGGATATTTATACATTTACGCGTGAGGTTCTGTAGTTGGCTGTCGGTTGTCAGCGATCAGCAGTCAGTGGTTGGTAAATGAGTTTTATAAGAAAGGCGAGGTTAGAAACCTCGCCAGCAGCAGTCGGGTAGTAATGTGCGGTGTTAGTTGTCAGAACGGGGATAACCCCCTAACCCCCCTTATCAGGCGGGCAGGAATAGGATTTTGTTCGGGGGGATCGGCGAGGTTAGAAACCTCGCCTACCAAATTATAGAGAGAAGGGGCAAGAGTTAAGCATCGGGAATTGGAGTTCCCTCCTACAAAGAGAGGGTTAGCGTCCGACTTCCCATGCCAGATGTTGCAATTCGGGTCCAATCAATTTTTCCCATGCCAATTGCACCGCGGCGGTTGAGCCGGGTGTGGAGATGACTACTTTGCCGCGGTAAACGCCAGCGGTCGCTCGTGACAACATTGCTGCTGCACCGACCTGATCATAACTGAACATCCGAAAGAGTTCGCCGAATCCGGGGAGCGTCTTTTCCAACTTGCGATCGAGGATATCGAATGTGGTGTCGCGTGGGGCGATGCCGGTACCCCCGTTGAAGAGGATGACCTGTGCCTCGCTTTCCGCCATTTTATCTAATACCGATGCCACTTGGTCGGGTTCATCTTTTATGATTTGATAGGCAGCGACACTGTTTCCATCTGCGGCGAGTTGTTCGCGTAGGAATGCTGCGTTTTTGTCGGTTTCGGGGGTGCGCGTGTCGCTCACGGTGACGATAGCAACAGCGACAGGTCCCTCTTCAGTTGCCATTTCCCGATGTTGTTGTGTACTCGTAGAAGTTGTTGACATTATTGTGTCATCTCCTTTTGGTTATTATAATCCAAGTTACTACCATTGTAGCACAATTTGTATGAAGATTCAGAATTTAATTGTGTAATGTGGGGTGTTCATTGTCAGAATCGCGGATTACACGGATTCCGCAGATTTCGCGGATTTAGGCGATGCTATAAACATGCTGCAGAAATACCCAAGGAAATAAACCCTACGGGACTAAAGAGTAGTTTTGAAGTATACAAGGTTTGTAGTTAAAATCCGGCGCAGTCCCAAACAGCACCTACCGTTTCTGGCGGTAGCGACGGTTATTTTTTCTTAAATTAACACTTATGGGTTTCGCTACGCTCACCCCAATCTACGTTGCTGAATACCAACAACCTGTTAAGAGTCGGGAATCGGAGTTCCCTCCTAAGCGACGGTTATTTTTTCTTAAATTAACACTTATGGGTTTCGCTACGCTCATCCCAATCTACGTTGCTGAATACCAACAACCTGTTAAGAGTCGGGAATCGGAGTTCCCTCCTAAGCGACGGTTATTTTTTCTTAAATTAACACTTATGGGTTTCGCTACGCTCATCCCAATCTACGTTGCTGAATACCAACAACCTGTTAAGAGTCGGGAATCGGAGTTCCCTCCTAAGCGACGGTTATTTTTTCTTAAATTAACACTTATGGGTTTCGCTACGCTCATCCCAATCTACGTTGCTGAATACCAACAACCTGTTAAGAGTCGGGAATCGGAGTTCCCTCCTACCAAGACTATTGATTTGGATATGTTTTGCTTAGATGTTTCGGCATTGTAAAAAAGCGTCCTCCTGTCTGTTCGGCGAGGGCTTTTTGGAAATCCGTGGGACGCGGATGTCCGATAACGTAGGCACGGATGCCTAACGACTGACACAGACTGAGTGCGCGTTCGGGTGGATATTTTCCTGTCGTCGGTTCGTCTGTGAGAATAAGCAGGAATCGACTCGCATACGGACTGAACTTTACCTTCGGAATGCCTTCCACGATTGCATCGATGAGGTGCTCGTCTCCGCCAAATGGGTCCTCCATGTAGCTTTCCAGCATGGATTCGTTGAGCGGCATCTGTGTCACAACTGCTCCGTTAATGACTTTGATGGCATCTTTCGCCTCTGCGAAACGGATGAGTCCGATCCGGTACTTGATGGGCAGAATTTCTAATCTACCGATAAGCGTACTCAAACCGAGCATGATTGCTTGCGATTTGCCTCCCATACTCCGGCTGTAATCGAGCATCACAACGATGTCCACGATGGGTTCAAACCCTCTCACTGCGGTGTCCGGCGATGCGCTGAGTGCTGCGCCATCGTAGATGTTCAATCGGTTCTTTTCACTTCGGATGGTGTACATACGCTTGTTATTCCGGTCGTTTATGAGCCATCGCCTACCGTGTCTTTGGGGCATTGCAGTGAGGTTTTCAGAGGTATTCCAACTTTCAGGGAAGACACCGGCATAGACGTTCAGTTTGTCACCGGTTTTGCGGATAGTATACGTGCGACCGTTTACATAATCGGTAATTATCCATAGATCTCCCTTTTCTTTCTCCCAGACTTTGGCATTATTAAATAGACTTCCACCGTTGGATAAAGAGATACCATTTTGTTTGAATTCACGCTGCAACTTTTTCATTGGGATATCGCCATCTTCAAGGAGCACCTCGAATTGAGACTCCATACTGAAGAGTAATTTGCCGCTGTTTCGGCGAAGGTCGGTGACAATATCCCGAAATACCTTGAGAAATCCTGCGTTGGCGACACGATCACTTGGCAGCGTCGTTGCACTACCGATGTCTCCGGGAATGCGCTGCCAGAGTCCACCTGTCAGTTCGGCTAACTCTTGCTGAAAGGGTTCTGGATGCCCAAGCACGTTGACGCGGACCTCCTGCAGTTGATATTCCTTGATGACCTTTTCCCGCATCATGTCATAAGCACCATCCTTTTTAAAAGCGGTGCTTGCGGGTTCGTCGGTTACGAGGATGATGTATTTGTCGGCATCGGCATGGAAGTCGATACGATAGGGCGTATCTGCGAGTGCGTCAAGCGCGTGCTCGTCCCCGCTGAGTGTGGCTTTTTGCATCCGTCTGCGGAGCATACCGACATCGGGCAGCAGGGAACGGATCTCCAGATTTTGACCTTGTCGTCGGACACTGAATTCCGACATGCCGAGATGGTACTCTAAATTGACGAGATCAAACTCATCAGTCATGGCGTACAGATTTGCCGCAACTTGCTGTATGTTATCACGCATGCTTGCGCTCGTGTCAAGGACAAAGACGACGTTCACCTTGTCGAGTTCTCGTGTTCCGATGATATGGTCAGCGATGTGTTTGAGTGCTTCAGCGAACGGGTTGGTTGCATCACCTTTACCGGTTCCTTCCCCCTCACCGGTTCCTGCGCCGTCGCCAATCGTGCCGATTTCAGAAGCACCTGTGGATTGTAGTTTGTGAAATCCGCCACTGCCGTCACCTTTGACGCGTTGCCGTAGACTGTCTACACCCGCGCCTGCGGTGGTTTCAAAAGGACTCGCGACCTCTTCTGAGATCGGTGTTGCTCGGCTGTTGTACTGTTTCGCCTCTGTTGTCACATCAGGAAGGGTTGTCTCGGTGTCAGACACGGATCTGGTTGCACTGTGGAGGAGTTCTTCCTCGGATTGGCGTAGGGTTTCATCGATTAAATTCGCGGAAGCCATCAGGTCAAGATGTCGTTGGTTTGACTCGTTTAACGGATCTGTCTGCTGTGGTGTCCGTAGTTTTTTGGGTGGTGGCGGTTTGAGGGTGCGACGTTGTTCCGGTGCATCTTTCGGATTGATTAGTTCCACTGCCAGCACGTCTTCATTTCTATGTTGGTTCTGTGTATAGAATGAGAACGTGAAGACGATGACGAGGCAGAGATGGACAACGCCTGAAAAGAGCAGCGCGCGCATGGAACGTTGTCGCTTGTAGGAACGGTTCATGATATTTTCTTTAGTGTGGTTTAGCATTTTTTATCCCTCAATCCGATTCGCTCTATTGGATATTCTCTTTAATTTTAATTTTTGCCCATGTCGTTGTTAGCAGGTGTGGTTGTGGTTCTACCGACAGTGCATAGTCCGGGTCGAACCAATCCCCACCAGAATTTCCAAGTCTGGGCATTCCTCCGCTATTCGTCAGCTGCGTCTGAATCCCACTGTCCACGTTGACTTTGAAAATCTGGTTCCGTCCTTTAGTTATCTGTGTATAAAGGACTTCCTCTCCGTTTGGTGATAACTCAGGGGACCATGCCTCGGAACTGGCTTCATCAACGAGTTGTTTGAGCCCGGTGCCGTTACGGTTGACAATGAAGATTGTTTGTTTATCCATCCATGCGTTGTGTAGATCTCTATCCACGATGGGGGGTACCGGTTGCTTGTTCCCGGAAAAGGCGAGTTTATCGCCGGTGGCAGACCAAGATGGCTCGCGTTGCCAAGGCAGTGATTTCTTGGGTAGGAGTCGTTCTTGCTTTCGTGTACGGACGTTGACGAATATAATCCAAGTTCCCGCTGGATCGGCTGCACCACAGGCGATTTCTGTGCCATCAGGTGACCATGCCGGAAAAGAATACTGCCCAAAAAGTTCCACATTCTGTTTGCCCAAGGTCGCTATGTATATACCGTATGTGCGATCTCCAACTCCATCCCGATCCCAGTGTCGGTAAGCGAACTGTTTACCATCAGGTGACCATGTGGCGGATGTTCTCCACTCTACTGTTTTGAACTTGAAGACGCGCCGGACCTTAGAGCCATCTGGGTTCATCAGATAGAGGTCTCGCTTCCCTCCGCGATCGGAGGTGAAAAGAATCTGTTCACCTGTTGGGGACCAGACGGCATCCAAATCCTGTGCGCGGTGCTGTGTTAAGTTCACCTGTTCACTGCCGTCCGGATTCATGATGTAGACTTCGTAGTTGCCGTCGCGTGCGGAGGTAAACAGGATTTTGGGAGTTGTCGGTGTTTTTGCGAAAAGCGGATGAACGCTTGCATTCAGCACTAACAGATTCAGTATAAGGAAACCTAACAATCGCGTTATTTTCATAAGACATCCTTCGTAAGGGGATAGGCACAAGGCCTACCCCTATAGACTATATGATTTTCTATCCACCCAAACCCATAAATCCACCTTATCGCAGGGACAAGGGAATGTGATAAATGTCTGCGTATTTTGATAATTTACGCCTATTGCTTTTTCACTTTTGCCCATGTCGTTGTTAGTAGCTGCGGTTGCGGTGAAACTGACAACGCATACGCCGGATCGAACCAATCGCCGCCTGTATTCCACGCGGCAATATGCGTCAACTGCGTCCGAACCGCGCTGTTTAAATCAAGTTTGAAGATTTGGAAATTCCCGTTAATTTCTTGTGTATAGAGGACTTCGTTTCCGTCTGGCGATAACGCTGGATCCTGTGCATAGGGACCGGCTTCCTCAATGAGTTGCTGGAGTCCTGTGCCGTCGCGATTAATGATGTAGATTGTTATTTTATCTTTCCATTCCGCGTGTACCTCCCTATCTGCGTGGGGAGGTGGCAACGGATGTTTGTTCCAAGCGAAGGCGAGTTTGTCTCCCGCAGCAGACCAAGACGGGAAACGTTGAAAAGACTCCACATTCTTGGGTAGGAGCTGTTTTTGCGCCCCTGTACGGACGTTGATTAATGTGAGTCGTGAGCCGACAGTACACGCGATTTCCGTTCCATCCGGCGACCATGCTGGAAAACTACCCTCCACAAGAGTTTCCGAGTCTTGTTCCCCAAGGATCGCAATGTGGAGAGCGAACTTGAGACGACCCCAATCTATAGACGCATAGGCGAACTGTTTGCCATTGGGTGACCACGTCGGGTCTGTTCGCCACTCTTCTGTCTTAAACCTGAAGACGCGTCGGACATTGGAGCCGTCTGGGTTCATCACGTACAGATCACGCGCACCGCCACGATCAGAGGTAAAAAGAATCTTCTCGCCTGTTGGGGACCAGACGGCTTCAAGATCCTCTGCCCGATGTTGTGTTAAGTTCACTTGTTCAGTGCCGTCTGGGTTCATGATGTAAACATCGCGCTGACCACCATCGCGTGTAGAGGTAAACAGGATTTTGGTGGTTGTCGGTGCTTTTGCGAAAAGCGGAGAAACGCTTACATTTAGCACGAAGAGGATAGATACGGCAAAAACTAACAACTTCGTTGTTTTCATACAAAATCCTTCATAAACGCTCTGGGACTATTTAACGTGGGTTCGACTTAAACATTTCATGTGTCTTGGAGATTGTGTTGAAACGATCACACAAACACGGGAGTTGTTTTCTGGAATGTAAAGCCTTGCTTGAAATGTTAATTGGCACCCACCCGCGGGATTAGAGCAGGAGAACCCAAGCCCTACCCCTACAGTCTATACGACTCTTACGCTTTCACTTTTCCGGCACATAGCACTCCTCTGGAGTGCAAGCGTTTGGATGTCCTATTTTCTATAGACATAGCACTCCGCTGGAGTGCGTAGACTTCTATCATCAAATCTGCGGCAGGCGTGATGTGTTGTGTCGGTTTCCCGTGAATCCTTAAGTCAAACTTACGTTCTATAGCAAATATGGAGAGGGGTAGTAGACGTTTTACGAAACTCAACTTATTATAACACGTATAATAGAGTAGATCAAATTAAAGTTGACAAAATTAATATTTTTTGCTAAACTTTTAAAAATTCGGTTGCTTTGCGCTTTTTTCTTGCAATTTATATTTAAAAAGTGCTATAATTTATTTAAAGTGCATTCTATCAACTTCTCGGGGTGACGTATACTACCTCGCGGAGGATCGAAAGAGGAATTGCACTGCTGACGGAAACCGACATCGGTATCGGTTTACCGATAGAACGTCAGCATTAAAATGCGTGATTTGCACGCAGTACTGCTATCACCAAAAGTAAAATTTGATGGGGTTTTGGGAAGCGCGCTTCTTGCTCAAAACTCTGAACCTTATGTATATTGAAGAAGGAGTTTCATAGCTATGAAAAAATTCAAAATCTTTATCACACTTGCTTGCATTGTCATGATTTCACCGATGGCATTCGCACAGAATTGGCAACCGGCAGGTGATAATTGGATTGGAAAATGGTGGGGACTTGATCTCATTACCGATACGGGTGGTTTTACTACATCGGCAGGTGTTGACTACCTTGCTGAAGGCAGCGGCGGTTTGATTTCAAACGCTTCCGTCTCCACGCGCGACGGTGCTGGAAAAACAACGAGTGCAGTAGTGAACCTTCCAGATAACGGTGGCTCGCTTGCTTGGTCGATTGTTGACATCAATACCGAAGATCAGTTCAACATATCGACAAGCCACGGTCTTCCTGATGGAACAAACGTTACATGGCACGGAATCATTGTCGTTATTTCGCCGGATGAACGGACGACAACAATGTACCCCGCACACGACGATTATGCCCAGATATGGCTCAACGGTGAACAGGTGTATGATGAGTCAAGATGGACAGGCGGCGTTCGCGAATTCCTGACACCGACAGAGATTAATTTCAAGGCGGGTGAGAATTTCTTGCACTTCAAATGTGGTGAATCGGGCGGTGCGGATTACGTTAACCTCCGCTTTGAGACTACGGATACCGACCTTCTCATCGCACCGACGTTGGATAATCAGTTCTTGGATGTCCTTACACCGGTTGAACCGAAAGGTAAACTGGCGGTTCGGTGGGCGGATCTCAAACGTCAGTAATTTTTATCGTTAGCGAAAAACCCGTATCCGAGTGGATGCGGGTTTTTTGTTGTCTACTTTTATTTTTTCAAGAGGTCGGAAGAGGCGAGGTTAGGAAACCTCGCCAGCATAAAGGGAAATAAAATCGATGCGGTTGCAAACCGGGGTCCCCACCCGTTACTGGAAAGGGGCACCTACCGTGATTGGGAACAAGGGCATTTTGAAATTGTTCTACTTTTCCGATTCGACAATCGTCAACATCTGATTGGTGGATATGTCTTCCAATTCCTGTAGAGTCCCACTTTGCCAGACGATGGACACCTTCTTAACGCGCTGATTCTCGCCTAAGCCGAACAGCAGTCGTGTATCACTGCCCGATGCGTAACTTGAACCGCTCTTTACTTCCCTTATCTGTGTTGTGTCCTCTGTTGTGAGTGTGACCTTTGCCCCAATCCCGTCTCGGTTACTTCGGGTGCCGATCAGTTTAATGCCCAACCAGTTTTTCCGATTTCCACCGTCGTTCCGTAGCAGGACAGCATGTTGATTGGAATTCATGATGACAATATCAGGATCGCCGTCGTTGTCGTAGTCGGCGGTGGCAGCGGCTCTGCCAACGAGGGTCTCAGCGAAATAAGCCCCGGCGGTTTCTGATATATCGCTGTAGGTACCGTCGCCGTTATTGTGAAACATCTGGTCGCGTTGGGCGTAGGTTTCATGGTCCATCAGGATCTCAACGACATCTTGTGGGTGTCCGTTTGCACAGAATATGTCGAGGTGTCCGTCGTTATTGTAGTCCAGAAAGAGCGGACTGAAGCCGACAAACGGCAGTGTCGGTTGTTCCAAACCGCTGTCCGCTGTTGCATCGGCAAAGAAAAGTCCCTCCTCGTTCTTATAGAGGGTTGCCTTCTCCGAGTTCGCCACGATTAGATCGAGCCATCCATCGCCGTCATAATCAGCGCAGTCTACCCCCATAGAACCTTCGGCGATACCTCTATCGTCGTAACCCACGCCGATGAAAACGCTTTCGTCGGTGAAGGTACCATCGCCGTTGTTATGATAGAGGAAGTTTCTGTTGGTATCATTGGTGACGTAAATGTCGGGGAACCCATCCTTATCGTAGTCCCAGGCGACAGCTGCCATACCCCTTCCTTCGACAGGGTTTGTCACACCTGCTATCTCTGCGATATTGGTAAAGGTGCCATCGCCGTTGTTGCGGTAAAGCACATCGGGCGTTCCTTCGTAGCTGCGCGGGTGCCCGTAACCGACGATACCTTTATAGGTTGATACCGGCATTGACATCTCATAGAAAAGGTAATTGACGACAAAGATGTCCAAATCGCCATCAACATCGAAATCGAGGTAAACTGCAGCGATCCCCCAAAGCGTGTTATCAATACCAGCGGTTTCGGTAATATCGGTAAAGGTGCCGTCTCCATTGTTGCGGTAGAGTTTGTCCTGCCCAAAGTTGGCAACGTAGAGGTCGGCATCACCGTCATTGTCGATATCCGCTGCTGTGGCTGCCATTCCGTATGCTGTATCGCCTATTCCTGAGATGTCGGTAACATCTGTAAAACGTCCATCGCCTTCGTTTCGGTAAAGGGCGTTAGCGAGGGTTTGCTGGTTTTCTTGGGGAACGTTACCACTCTGAACAAAATAGAGGTCAACGTCGCCATCGGTGTCATAATCAAAAAAAACAACACCTGATCCCATCGTTTCGATGATATGTTTATGATCGGTTGCACCGCTGTTGTGTTTGAAGTGGATGCCTGCTTCTTCGGTGACATCCACAAAGATAGGGGGTTGCGAGGCGGCACTGCCTGCGGTTAGCAGAAGGAGTGAGAGGATTCGTAAAAACGACTTCAGATTCTGATTTGTTCGCATCGTATGGAATTATCGCTAACCTCGCTTACTTTGCGGTTTTTTCGGCGGTTTTTGCCAATCGGAAACCGACAAAGGAGGTTTTTAGGTTGGGATAGAGGTAGAACCGGAATGTGGTGCTACATCGGGCGATGGTATCAATCCATGAACCGCCGCGGATAACCCGCCAGCTGCCGACATCTGGTCCTGTTGGGTTCCGCTTCGGACGTTTTGTAGCGGCTTGTGAAGTGTGCCAATAATAGACATCGCTGTACCAATCGGCTGTCCATTCCCAAACGTTGCCTGCCATATCCATCACGCCGTAGTAGCTTTTGCCTTTCGGGAAACTTCCAACAGGCGCGAGGCGATTCTCATAGCCATCATCGTCCGCAGCGGTGTTCGCGTAGGGTTCTAACGCGTTGCCCCAGGGCCATGTTCTGTTGGTATAGCCGCGTGCGGCTTTCTCCCACTCCGCTTCTGTTGGGAGTCGCATGCCTTTCCAAGCGGCATAAGCGTTTGCGTCGTGCCACGACACACCGACAACAGGGTGATTCGGAAACCTCTTTGCGCGTGCGGGCCAGTCGCCGATCTGTGGGAGGTGTGTGAAATTTTCGGGTGTGTGTGGCAGCGTTTGGCCTGAGGCAGTGGTCTCTAATTGCTGTTTCCAAAATTCGTAGTACTCGGCGTTCGTGACCTCATATTTACTGATGTAATAGGCATCAAGGTAGACCTTGTGCATCGGTTTCTCATCAGCCGCGCGGGTATCGCTGCCCATCGTGAAGGTGCCTGCGGAGACCAATATGAGTTCCTCTGTGTCCTGCGCGAATGCCTCGAAACGGATGCCGATACTTAAGAGCAGGATGATGATGCCGAAGTGGTTACTTCTTCTGTTGAGATAAAAGGTATTCATAGACGCGTTGGTGTTCCTGCGCGAGTTTTTGGTTGCCAATGCCCTGATAGAGCCTTGAAAGGTTGAGGTGGTAATAAGGCTGCTCGCCGTCGAGTTCAACCGCTTTTCGGAATGCGCCAATAGCTTTTTGTGAGTCGCCTTGCATCGCATAGGTACTGCCGAGGGTGTTATAGAGGATCGCTTGGTTGGGCATCAAGTGGATGGCTTTTCTGACGGCTTCTGCTGCGTGCTTGGGATAGTTGAGATTCATAAAAGCACGGCTCAGTCCGTGATGAAAGTTGGCGTTATCAGGTGCGAGTTCGATGCATTTCTGAAAGACCGGCACTGCTTTGGCAAAATTTTTTTGGCTCATTAGGAGTGTGGCTAACGCCGTCCACGCCTCAAGGTTATTCGGTTCTGCTCGTGTGAGACGTGTGAGACGTTCGTATTCCGCAAATCCTTTTTGAAGTTGTTGATAGATTTGCATTTCGGCTCTGCTTTTCTCTCTGTCACCTAACCGAAAATACGCGGTACCGAGTCCGTGATGTGGCTCAGCATAACCGGTTGGTCCGTACGCTATCGCCTGTTTGAAGTTTTCTATCGCTTCCGGGTATACCTTTAAATTGAGGTGTGCCATGCCAAGTTCATAATAGATACCTGGGGACTGCGGTGTCAGCGCGAGTGCTTCCAACAAAATTGGGACAGCCTCTGCATACCGACGCAGTTTGACGAGTGATTTGCCGAGCATTTCATATCCGCGTGCGTGTTTCGGTGAAAGTTCTACAACCTGTTGAAGCACTTCTACCGCGTCTGTCCACTGATCGAGTTTGAAATAAACAACACCGAGTGAATAGAGTGCTTCGATGTTGTCAGGCATCAGTGTTAAGGCGCGTTGGCAGCTTTCGACGGCTTTGTTCCAGAATTCTTCTTGCGCATAAGCCATGCCGAGGTAGTGTAGAACTTCGGAGTGATCGGGTTCAATTGCGAGCGCGGCTTCAAACTCGGAGATGGCTTTTTGATTGTCGCCTTGGAACATGAGAATAAAGGCTTGCTCTACATGTTGGACATAAGTGCTGTGGTCGCCAGATTTTTTGTCGGTGATTCCTAATAGTGGCGAACAGAGCCAGAGGATGATGATAATTTTTAACCAGTTTCGCATTTTTTTATTTTTCCTTGCGGTTCAGTTAGGAAGGCTTATCAAAAAAGATCCATTATGTATATCCAGCACGGCGCGTCGCTTGTGCTTACTTCTTCCTGGATTAGATTTTAACCTTAGTGCTGTAAAAAGTCAAGTTTTTCGTAGTGAAAAAGGCGTGTCGGTGCTATACTGGTTTGTGAATCTTTTAAGGCATCGTTTACAAATCTATATCATAAAGATGGGAGAATTAAAACGAGAATGCAACAGGTTACAATCTACCGCGAGCCGGGCCGCTATGCAGGCTGGCCAGCGAATTATGGCATTTGGGCGTGGGACAACGAAATCGTTGTCGGTTTTACTGTTGGGTATCATAAATCGGATGCGGGGTTCCATCGTCGGGACCGCGATAAGCCGTTTATTGGGATGCAGGCACGAAGTTTAGATGGGGGCGAGACGTGGAGTGTCTCCGAAACACCGTGCCGTCTGCCTGCCAGAGGCACACTGTCTGCAGATGAACATGTGGAAGAGCAGCATAGATCGAAAGCAGAGGCTGCGTTCAATACACCGCATCGCGTTGATCTTTCGCACCCAGATTTCGCGATGATGTGCAGCAGGTCCGGGCTGAGAGCGGGGTCATATTCGTGGTTTTACACCTCTACAGATCGGTGCCAGAGTTGGGAGGGTCCCTTCCGACTGCCAATGTTCGATTATACCGGTATTGCAGCACGGACAGATTATCTCGTCTCAAGCGCAGATGAATGCCTGCTGTTTCTCACGGCGTCGAAAGCGGATGGTGAGGAGGGCTTAGTCTTCTGTGCACAGACAACCGATGGCGGTGAATCCTTCTCGCTACTGTCTCAGATTGGACCGGAGCCTGAAGGGTTCTCAATTATGCCTGCAAGTGTTAGATTGTCTGATTCAAAAATTCTGGTGGCGGTTCGCTGCCGCGCCGGTGGTGATTCCGCAGCCGACTGGGAGAAATGGGAGAACTGGATTGATCTCTACGCCTCAGATGATAACGGGCAGACGTGGAATTACATGAATCGACCTGTAGAGAATACGGGACGTGGCGGTAATCCACCAACGCTAACGCTCCTTCACGATGGACGGTTGTGTCTTATTTATGGGTATCGGGATGCACCCCATCGGATGTGTGCAAAGCTGAGCAGTGATGCGGGGGAGACGTGGGGCGAGGAGATCGTCTTGCGCGATAATGGCGGCGATCACGATGTCGGGTATCCGCGCACGATTCAACGTCCTGATGGGACCATAGTGACCGCCTACTATTTCGATGAGGAACCCGACGGTGAGAGATTCATTGAGGCGACCTTGTGGAAACCTTAATAATCTAATTGGTCGCGTTCGGGCAAATTGTAAAAGATCTAAACCTGTACCGCAATCAACGCGGACGACACACTTGGATCGTTTTGAATAACGGAGCGGGACGACGGCAGTGGAACAATATCCCCGTCTTCCCGTAGTCCTTCGATATGAAACTTGATGGCTTCGGCGATCAAGTCCTTGACTTCTTCCATTGTCTCACCTACAGCAATACATCCGGGGAGATCGGGGACAGAAGCTCCGTAACTGTTCTCGCCCTTTTCAAAAATAACGACATATTTCATAAGTTTATTCACTTTATTACTTGAGACCAGCTTGCTTCAGAACACTATTGAGTCTACCTTTAGGGACATCTAAACCCATATTTCCGGAAACTGTCACGGTTCCGAGTTTGGTTGGGTGTTTAAATTGCCGATGACTACCGCGTGTCCGGACTAGATACCACCCATCATCTTGAATCAATTTTATGAGTTGTCTGACCTTCATAGGCGTTATCGAAATTCAGTTTTTGGATCATCTTCACGATTCCACCCCTGTCCTTAATTATACATTCCACCTGAAGTTAATTTCAAGAAAAAGTGCTAAGAGGGCTGCTGTCTATTAGTTTTTGACAAGGATACGCTATTTCTGAGAAACAAACAGTTGAGGAAAATCAAAAGTCTTTCTGCGGCTTGAGCGAAAAGCAAATTAATCTGTCGTCGCCTCGGACGTATAGCAGCCCGTTTGACACCACAGGTCCCGCCCAGGCAGGATATTCTATAAATTGTCTCCCATTTTTGTCTCTTGGAACTGTTTCAGAAAGGATGTCCATCTTTTCTGGCGTGCATTTGAGAAGCATCAAACGTCCGCGCTCACCAAGGTAGATGAAATGGTCGTTTACCCAGAGTAGCGAAGCGCGTTCGTTAACACGGTGTGCCCATACGACTTTACCCGTCTTGAGTTCCACGCACCGAACCTCTGCTCCGTTAGTATGTCTTGCACTACAGCCGTAGAGGTAGCCTTCGTGGTGTATGGCAGTGTTCCAGTGCAACCGCATTGATTGGTTTCGTCGACGCGGCGAGTCTTTCCAAACAACTTTGTAACCGCCCGGATACACTTGGAGCACGGAGCTGCCAACTTCGTAAGATTCACTGATGAAGACGAGGTCGCCAGCAACTACTGGAGACGAAGCATTGACAGATTCGATCTTCGGGCAGCGCCACGGGTAATAGAAATCGAGTTTCCCGGTTGCTGGTTCAAAACCGACGAGTCCACCGCGAGCAAACATGAATCCCCAACGTCGTCCGTTGATTGTTGCCATGATTGGGCTGGCGTAGCTCGCTAATTGGTCACTGATTTTGTAAATCACTTCGCCTGTCTTTTTGTTGAAAGCGACGATACCGGTGCCGTTCGGTGGCGGTTTGCCGTTTGATGCCCAAACGTCTTTCGGGGTTCCGGGTGGAGAACCACCGATTTGGGCAATGAGTAAGTCGCCTTCAACAACCGGTGTTGAGGCGGTGCCGAAAAAGTTTTGGACCACGTTGAAACGTGCTGCTGTGTCTATTTTCCATAACAACTCCCCATCCGAAACACGCAGGCAGTGCAACATTCCTTCAGCACCGAAGATATAAACGCGTTCTTCATCAACGACTGGGCAGGCGCGGGGTCCGTTGTTGTAGCCGTACATATCTTCGTAGTCCGTTGGATATTCAAACCGCCAGCGTTCGGTACCGGTGTCGCTTTCCATGCAGGTGAGGCGCGCCATGTTGCCATGACGCGCGAACATGAAAAGTCGTCCGTCTGCGATGGTGGGTGCTCCGTAGCTAACACCAATCTTCTTGTGCCAGACAACCGGTGGACCCGTTTTTCCCCATGGGACGATATCTATCTTTTCTTGGGATTTGCCGTTTCGTTCTGGACCGAGGAAATCGTTCCAGTCGGAAGCGAGCGTATCCGTCAGCACCATTAATGGCAGGCTGAGCAGTAGCAAAACGATTCGTGCGGATGCCCTCACGCAGCGACCTCCTCATTGGCTCGCTTCACCAGAGCGTTCATATAGGCGATCGTATATGCTGTTCCGATACGACCGTCACCGCCCATTGATGGGATATGGTCAGGAATCAGCACACCGTTGAAATCCACTTCACGGAGTGCTTTTGCTACTTGATACATGTCCTGATAGCCGTTGTCAACGAAGGTTTCAACGAAGTGCGGGAGCGGCTGATCGACGTTGCGGAAATGGACTTTGAAAATCTTGTTCCGTTCCCCGAAATAGCGGATGGACTCAATGACATCTTTGCCCATTAATTCGCCACCTTCCAGCCAACATCCGACACAGAAACACATACCGACATTCGGGCTGTCAGCAATTTCGAGTGCGCGTTTGTAGCCTTCAAAACTGCTGAAGATACATCTCGGAATTCCGGCGAGATGCACTGCGGGTGGATCATCAGGGTGGATGCCGATCATCACACCGGCTTCTTCTGCGACGGGAGCGGCTTCTCTGATAAAGTGTGCATAGTTGTCCCAGAGTTCATCCTCACTGAATTCTCGTCCGTGTGAGAGCGGCATTGGATATAGTTTCCCTCCCCAGTGTCCCTCTTGAGCAGCTTCGAGGTTGAATCCCCTCGCGCTTGCACCACCGCGGGTGGTTTCGCGTTCGGTGCTCCAGATGCCGTTGCCCATGTGGGCATACGTCGTATACGGAATTCCGGCTCTACCGAGATCGCGGATGTACCTCTTGTACTGTTCTACCTTCGCGTCTCGGTTCTCCAAGTTAAGCACAATCCCGTCTTGATTGTGGACATCGCTGTTGCCAAACCCGTAGATTTTGAGTCCTGCATTCTCGAAAATCTCGCGGCGACTCATGAAATAGTCGTAATTCGCATTTTCGCCGTTCGTCCAGAGGACGACATATTCGACATCCATCTGCTTAGCGAGCTGCAAGTCTGCCTCACTCGGTTCCGGCGACATCTGCGCTGTAACCTTCATACCGGGTTCAATTTTACTCAATGGACTTTGGTTTGCCATTTCGCGCCTCCGTTTTTTAGGCTATCGGTGTTTACAAAGAGACCGATCTGTTAAGTCAACAACTATTTTCTGACTGCTGACGGCTGAAAGCCGACTGCTAACAACTACTCCTCGTCGCCTGCTTCTGCTTTGAGTCGATAGAGTTCTGCTGTCAATTCGGTGACGATGTCTGCGTATGCTGGATCGTCGTAGACACTGCACATCTCATTCGGATCTTTTTCAAGGTCGAAAAGTTCCCATTCCGGTTCTTTCGGTTCATCAATTGAGCCTGTTGTCCCAAGTGCCTCGCCGTAGTAATAGATGAGTTTGTAACGGTGTGTCCGTATCCCGTAATGCGCAGGAACATAGTGATGTGTGAGGTGCATCCAGTAGCGGTAGTACATTGAGGTTTGCCAATCGTCGGGTGTTTCACCTTTGAGAATTGGACGTAGGCTGGTGCCCTGCATGTCATCTGGAATCGGCAATCCTGCGTAGTCGAGCCAAGTTTCTGCGAAGTCGATGTTGAGTGCCATTGCGTCGGAGGAACTACCGGATTGAATCTCGCGCGGATAGCGGACGAGGAAAGGCATCCGTAAGGATTCTTCATACATGAACCGCTTGTCATACCAACCGTGGTCGCCTAAGAAGAAACCTTGATCGGAGGTGTAGATGATGAGCGTGTCGTCTGCGATGCCTTCTTCGTCGAGATAGTCAAGCATCCGTCCGACGTTATCATCAATTGAGGCAACGCAGCGGAGATACTCTTTAATGTATCGCTGATACTGCCAGTTTGCCAACTCCTTCTCTGACAACCCTTCGGGCGGTGGACCGAGTGTATCGATCTTGAGATCCCTTTCGCTCATGTGCCCGAAGACACGCATCTTTGCATCTTTTGCGGCGTTTGAACGATTCGCGTAATCGTCGAAAAAGTTGTCCGGCATCGGGACATCTTCATCCTCGAACATGTGGGCGTGTTTCTCATCAGAATCCCAGGGGCGGTGTGGTGCCTTGTGGTGACACATCATAAAGAACGGACGTTCTTTGTCCCGATTTTGTAGCCATTCTAATGAGAAATCGGTGATAATGTCTGTCGTGTAACCTTGGTGTGTTTTTCTGCCATCCGGCTCAATCATTACTGGGTCGTGATAGAGTCCCTGTCCCGGTAAGACGTTCCAGTAGTCGAAACCGGTTGGATCTGCGTTGCCACCGTGTCCGAGGTGCCATTTGCCAACCATTGCTGTTTGATAACCGTCCGCTTGGAGCATCTTCGCGACGTTCGGTTTTCTACCATCAATAGGATCCGACAATGTTTTGACACCGTTGAGGTGGCTGTGTTTACCGGTCAAAATGTTCGCGCGGCTCGGTGTGCAAATCGAGTTCACACAGAAACAATTTTGGAGAATCATACCACCGTCTGCGATACGATCAAGGTTCGGTGTTTGGTTAATCCGACTGCCATAACTGCTGATAGCGTGTGAAGCGTGGTCGTCGGACATGATGAATAGAATATTAGGTCTGCTCAATTAATTTTCCTCCTTGAGATTTATAAATGAATACGAATTGATGTATTACCTATCCGGTAGTATTGAATGGTGGCAGTGGCACGTCAAAGAGACTCCCGAGGAAATCTGACGCTAAGGTTGGGGCGCATGTTCTGCTTTGAGTTCACCCCAACGCACCGGCAATTTGTCGATTGCTGTGATGCCACCGGCATTAAATACCTCAACATCCAGAGAACGTTCTCCGTTTTCTCTTTCGCTGCCAAAGATATAAATCTTGTCGTTGACTGCCGCAGCACCAAAAGGGCTATTTTTAGTTGGCATCGGCGGACTCTCGTCCCATCTCTCTGTCTCAGGGTCATAGACTTCCACTGTCTTTAAGTACCCGTCAAACCTTTCAAGCGCAATACCATAACCTCCAATGAGATAGATTTTATCATCAACGACGACCGTCGAAAAGTCAGTTTTGAGATTCGGCATGTCCGATTTCTCGCGCCAGCGGTTCGTTTTGGGTTGATACGCTTCAATGGTAGCAAGAGCGGCACCCAAACCAAATGGGGGCCATCCAAACCCACCGATGACATAAATGGTGTCCCGAACAACTGCTACCTTAACCTCATCGCGTCTTGATGACAGGTCTGCTCGCTTTGCCCAGGTATCGCTGACAGGGTCGTAGACTTCCATCTGATCGAGTCGCTGTGGCTTCTCAAAGTCAAAGAAATTCTCGCCGCCAATGGCATAGATTTTGCCAGCAACCACACCGATACCGAACTGTCTACGAGGAATAGACATGTCCTGTTTTCTGACCCACGTGTCGGTTTGCGGGTTGTACGCCTCAACGACTTTCAGTATCTTCATGCGTCTGTCTATTACACTATAGCCACCAACGACATAGATTTTCCCATCCACGACTGCTGCCCCTGCATATAATCGAGGCGTTGGCATATCTGCGAGTCGCTGCCAACTGTTGTTTTTCGTGTCGTAGACTTCCACGGTTGAAAGCCCAAAAGTATTCCTTTTCTCGTTTTCAAAGAGGAGACCGCCGATGAGATAAATTTTCCCGTCAACGACTGCCGTCGAGAATGCCGACCTTCCCGTTGGAAGTTGAGAGACACCCTCCCATTTTTTCGCAGCAGTGTTTTCTATAGCTACATGGAATAGAACAATAGCAGCTAAACTCACAACAATCCATCGTAGATGTTGAAGCGTTTTGAACATCATTTCGCTTTAATCTCTTCCCATGCGCGATTATAGTGCCTCGTGAAGTCTCCCGCATCTTTTAGCCATTCAAGGGATTCCAAGACCTCTTGCGGTGGATAGATAAATTTGTGTTCCCGTAGGTGTTCCGGTAAATATTCTTTCGCTGTAGGCACGCAGGTCCCGTATTTCGTAAAAGCCGTAATCTTGGCGTTGATTTCGGGGCGAAGGAGATAGTTAATGAACTGCTCAGCGAGCGACTTATGCGGTGCGGATTTCGGGATGCAGACCGCGTCGATGAACTGGCTTGATCCCTCTTTCGGAATGACGTACCGAATTGTTGGACGGGTTTCGGTTGCCCGGAACGCATCGCCACTCCAGCAGTGTGCCATAACGACATCACCAGCGATGAGGAGTTCCTCCGCCTCACTTTTATACTGTTTGACAAGCGGTTTCTGGGCAATTAATTTCTCTTTCGCCGCTTTAATCTCCTTCTGGTCGTTCGTGTTAAGGCTGTATCCGAGCAGTTTAAGTGCAGCACCGATTGTCTCGCGTTGGTCGTCCAGCATGCTGAATTGGTTCTTATATTGCGCGTCCCAAAGCACTGTCCAACTATCGGGTGCTGGCGAAACAACCGCCGAATCGTAGGCGATACCCGCAGTGCCGAATGTATAGGGAATAGAGTATCGGTTTTCGGTGTCAAAGTATTTACCGAGGAACAGCGGACTGATGTTTTGGAAGTTAGAGATGTTTTCACGGTTCAATTCAGCTAACAGGTTTTGCTTGATTAGGATGGATACCATGTAGTCGGACGGCATGATGATGTCGTATCCTGTCGCACCCGCTAACAACTTCGCAAGGAGGTCTTCGTTACTGGCGTAGGTGTCGATGAGGACGCTTGCCCCGAATTCCTTTTCAAACCCCTCGCGGATGTCGTCGCTGACGTAACCCGCCCACGTGAAGACGTTGAGTTGTTTCTTTTGGCTGTGACTATCGCCGATGAAGAGTGCGAGAAGTATGAGTACTAAAAGGATATATCTGTTTCGCATTTTTTCTCCGTGTGGTGTTAGTTATGTAACCGTGCTGAACAGGACGATTGCGTTTACGGGAAACGGAATCGACCCACCTACTCAATCAGAGCCATTCAGTTTCCTGAGAAAGAATCGGGGTTACAAACCCCTCCTACAAGAGTGGTTCGTGACAATTGATTGAATGACTCTATCTACTCAATACCGAGATTTGACAAGGTTTGTTATCTATGCTAATCTACGTACATGAGATGTGCTTATTCATCGGATTCTTCGGTTGATAATCCTTCGGCTTTCCAACCACGGAAACCACCTGTCAATACTGAGACATTTTCATAGCCCATGTTTTTTAAAGTGTGTGCGGAGAGTGTCGCACGGGTGCCACCACCGCAATATGTAACGATGTGTGTGTCTGCGTCAGGGGCGATCTCATCAATATCGAGTTCAAGGTAGCCGCGCGGCAATGAAACGGCATTCGGTAGATGCTCTTCGTCGTAGTCGGGTTCGTCGCGGACATCTAAAAGGATGATTGACTCTGTAGCCTCTGTGAGTTCGTCTGGTGATATGTGTCCAACATTCGCTTTCGCTTCAGCGACGAGTTGTTCAAGGGTTTTCAGTGGCATTATTTCCTCCAAAGGAATTGAAAATTGCTGGTTGATTTTCAGTCAATTTTGGCGTTGTAGGGTGCAGTTTGCAAGCCCGTATCCATAAAGTGAAAGCCAAAACGAGTTTGACAAAATATAGCATAATGTAAGTGGATTCGTCAACATTTTTTTCGCGTGTCTTGTGGGACGGAGTGTCGTAGTTAGAGGATTATTCTTACAGTAAAGATAGGAGAAAAAATGGAATTGCTTAAAAAATCTGTTCAATCTGTGATTGAGAAGGATCGGATTGGGAGTCCAGTCTTCCTGCGGTGTGTTCTACATGTAGCGGGTGACACAGCGGATCTGCTGCCATCGTTGGGTGAGGCGGCAGCGCTCGCGAATGGATGGATACCTTCAGCACCGGCGAGCGTCTATGCACAGGGAGGCGCGGAAGCGACACAGATGACGGTCATGGTTCACTATGTAGGTGGACAAATGGCACTGGTGAGTGTCAATCGGGTTGATGTTGAGACGGCGATTGACATTATGTTGGTGGGTAATAAAGGCGTTATCTACCACGAAACACCGGTAGGTAGGCACTACCTGAATGCAGCCCCGCCAGAACTCGGTGGCGCAGGTGAACTGACAGCGGCTATTGTACAGTCCCTTGAAAGCGGACAGCCTATAACATTGGAGGGTTAAACATGCAACAGAACGGAAAATATGGGGTTCTTTTGCTCGGTGGGAATCGGACGCATCAAGAGAATTACGCCTTGAGTTTTGCGCAGGATGCACGGTGTCGGTTGGTGGCGTTCGCTGATGAACCGGACGCACCCCCAGAACGGATTACGTTGGCACGTTCGCTGGCTGAATCAATGGATTTGCCATTCATAGACCTCAACGCAGCATTAGCACGCGAGGACGTGCATATCGTGAGCCTCTGTACAGATGTGGAACGCCGCGGACGTATAGGTGCGAAATGCGCGGAAGCGGGCAAGCACGTCTATCTTGATAAACCGATGGCACTCAACGCGGAAGGTGCAAACCAAATCGTTGATGCGGTTGCGAAAAGTGGTGTGCGGAGCCAGATGTTTAGCAACATCCACAGTGCTTGGGCGCGCACCGTTCAAGGGGCGTTGACGAGTGGACGCATCGGTAAACTTCAGGCAATTCATTGTGATGTGTTATTCTCCAAAGGACATCCGGGCACCGCACCCGTCGGAGAAAAAAGAATCCAAGAACCTACTCTGGAACGCTACAGTTTCGTTGAAGCAAAACCTGAGATGTTCGATGTCGGTGTCTACGCGGTGTCTATGGTAAATTGGTTGACCCAGAAGCGGGTGCAGCGTGTGTTTGGCGGGACGGCGAACTATTTCTTTACGGAACATCGCGACTGTGGTCTTGAGGACTTTGGGGCTTTAGTGCTGACCTTAGAAGATGGAATTACGGCGACGATTGTCGGTGGACGCTACGGATGGCAGAGTCACGCGCAAGGCGGCGTTCGGAAGGTACATCTCATCGGCACTGAAGGTGCTTTGACGTTTGACGCGTCGGCAAACCGCTTAGAGGTTTTTGCCGCTGAACCGGCATTTGAACCGCCGACACCCCACCCACTGGATCCAATGGGGATGTGGAGTAGCACGCAATCAGAGATTGGAGTGCGACCGAAGCAGCAGTGGATAGATGTCGGCAGTGATGACGATGGGCCACGGGAATTCAGCGCATTTGTAGATTGTGTTGAGAACGATGTTGAGAGCGAGATGAACGCCGAATTTGCAGCGCATTCCGTGGAAATCATCTGCGCCGGATATCGTTCCGCTGCAAGCGGGGAGGTTATTAACCTCAACTGACACGAGGTTCTCATAGGTTCCACGCTTACGGGACTCCCTTAAAAAGCCCAATGCTTTAGCTTTGGGTCTAAATTGATGTTTCGTGCGAAGTCAAAAAGGAGTTGACATTGCACGAGAAATATGGTATCCTATATCTAACACTTTGGACACCGCTTTCACCCTGCACATACCTTTGTGTAGGAGGTGTCCGCTATTGTGAAAGGTAGTCAAAAAGTGTTAAGTGTCAATACCACTCTAAAAGTATTTGGGCAGTTAGCGCGTAAGTTTCGGAGCGAAGGTGAAATCTCGCACGTTGTATTGCTGCCCTCTTTTTCAATTTTTGGGTCTATTAGACCGAGGCAGGCGGGGATAGCCATGAAAGTTTCCGCATGATATGCCCAGTATCGGCTTACTTCAGGATACGGGGAATCGCCTGCTGGTGGAGACAACGTAAGACGGTTGACCTTCGGGAAAACTGCTATTGTCTACGAAACCGAAGCCCACGCCTTTAGGCGTTGGGTGCTATCACCGATTTTACTGTTTGAGGCGACACAATGTTTTTTCAATGTGAGTTATCAGGTCCGCATCGCCTTTCTTTTTCGCGAGTCTCAAAGCCGTGCGAAGATCCTGTTTCGCCTCCCGAGATCTCTCTAATTCTAATTTCGCACCTGCCTTTAGGAGAGGGATTTGGGGATCATTGGGATTGAGACGTGCCGCCGTGTCAAAGTCTTGTATAGCATCGGGATATTTGCCGAGTTTTGCTTTGGCATGTCCGCGGTAGAGGTAAACAAAGTCAATTTCGCGGTTGTCCTCTACTGCGATGTCAAAGTCTTCTACGGCTTCAGTATATTGACCACAGGCAGCCCTCGCGGTACCGCGAGCGACGTAAATTTTGGCATCATCTGGGTTGTATTGCAGGGCAGTGTCAAAGTCTCGTATCGCCTCGGCATATTGACTGAGGGCAGCCTTTAGACCACCGCGCATGAGATAGGTTTGCGCATCTTCAGGTTTGTGCTGTATCACGATGTCAAAGTCTTGTATTGCCTCGGCATATTGATGAAGATTACCCTTAGCAAATCCGCGATTGTAATAGGCATCGATAAGGTCAGGATTACGTTGTATGGCTTCATCAAAATCCGCAATAGCAGCTGCGTGTTCGCCCTGGATTACCTTTACAGCCCCGCGATTGTAATAGGCGGCAGCACCATTCGGATTGAGATGTATTGCTGTGTCTAGATCTACCATAGCGGCATCATGTTGACCGAGTTCCGTCTTCGCAGCCGCGCGATTACAGTAGGCTTCAGCATAATCGGGGTCACATCGGATGGCGATGTCATAATCAGCGACAGCAGCGGCATATTCGCCGAGTTCCCGTTTCGCGGCCCCTCGATTGTTATAGGCTTTGATATGATCAGGCTTGAGTTGTATAGCTTTGTCATAGTCTGTGAGGGCCGCTGCGTGTTGACCGAGTTCCCGTTTCGCGACCCCTCGATTGTTATAGGTTTCGGCGTAAGAAGGTCGGCATCGTATCGCCACGTCATAATCTTTGATGGCTTCAGTATACTCGCCAAGGGCGGATTTTATCATGCCGCGACTATTATAGGCTGCAGCATAGTCGGGCTTGAGTTGTATAGCTTTGTCATAGTCTGTGAGGGCCGCTGCGTGTTGACCGAGTCCACTCTTTGCAGCGGCGCGATCGTAGTACGTATCGGCTCTATCCGGATTGCGTTGTATAGCGAGGTCAAAGTCTTGGACAGCTAGGGCATATTGATGGCAGTTAAACCTCGCAGTTCCCCGGTCGATGTAAATCTCAGCGTTATTGGGATTGCGTTGTATGGCTTCATCAAAATCCGCAATAGCAGCTGCGTACTGTTTGAGTTCAGCTTTGATCAATCCGCGGTTGTAGTAAGCTATGACTTCATTGGGGGTGTGTTGTATAACGAAGTCATAGTCTTTTATGGCATCAGCATGCTGACCGAGGAAGAGTTTCGCAGCACCCCGGCGCATGTAAGCTTCGACGTAATTGGGTTTGTATAGTATCGCCTTATCGTACTCGGTGACAGCTTGGAGGTATTGTTTGAGGCTGGTGTTAGCATTTCCTCGACTGTAGTAGGCTTCAGCAAGATCGGGTTTCCGGCGTATGACGATGTCGAAGTCTTGTATAGCGTCGGCATATTGTCCGAGTTTCCCCTTGGCGAGGCCTCGGTTGTAGAAGGCGATAATACTATTCGGGTTAAAACGGATTGCACTGGTATAGGCATCAATGGCTTCCTCGTAGAGCTCCATCTCGTAGAGTGAATTGCCTTGTCGGAAGTAGGCATCCGCGGATGCTGTGTTGTGGTCATGTGCCATTAACAAACTCCTCTTATAGTAAAATCCGAAAATATGTTTACAGTTCGTCAGTGAACAAACACCCCACCGCCGCTGGCGAGAATTGTATCCTCGCCCTTACTTTGGTGTATAGGTTAATTACGGGTTTTACTATAAAGTGCTATTTTTCAACACCTCGCGATGTTTACTATACCGAATCAACTACAAAATTTTCCCTTTGTGTTGAGATTCAAGTTCACCCCTCAAGGGCTGATAGATTTCTTCACCACGGGCGATGATGACTTCAGAGGTGGTATCAGAATATAGCATAGCCGATTCTCTCTATAGGAGTGGGGTGATCGTTACATCTCCATTTGTTACCACATCCAATGTCACGCGACTTCCACGAAGCAGTGACATACCAACTAACGATTCAGCATCTGCACGTAGAACGTACGCCACACGTTCTACGCCGTGCCATATCACTTTCACACGGTATAAATTGAGGGGAACGTTGGTTCCATCAGCGAGAATCACATCTCGCTTACCAATCAGTGGAAGATTGAGGCGGTCAATTAAATCGCTTGGTAGCATCAAATAACCAGTGAAACCTGTATCAATAACCGCCTCAATTTTTACCCGTTATGCTAAGCCAACAACTTCCAATTCAATCACGGCTTCTCGATCCGCCCTAATTTTTCCTATAATCATTGTGCTGGATCCGAAATTCTAAAGCCAAGGCGATAAGCTGCCCCAAAACCGATTCGCAGACCGTAAGTCATAGCCTCTGGATTTTTAGCAAGAAGGCGTTCTGTAGCGACTAGATCCTCATCGCCGATTTCATAGTTTCCCGTTTCAATATCGACCACGAAAAACTGACCTTTATACTGAGATTCAAGCTCTTCACGGTACTGCTGATAGATTTCCTCGCCGCGAGTGACGATCGCATCGGAGGTGTCATCAGAATATGACATGATAATGCTCCTTCTAAAATATTATGTAGTATACTTGTGGGGCACTATGCATTATAACACAAAATTGGGTTGCGTGCTAATGCATGATTTTCCCCGCTATCCACTAATTCCGATGGCTTTGAGTTGCGCGATCTGTTTGACCCACGATTCTCGGATTTCTGGGGAATAGTCGTCGGGAAGTAGAGATTTTCGCGTGCAATTCACGAGGGCTTGCAAGGTTTGATAGTGTCGGATCGGTCCAATATTCGGCAGAATCCGGTCTTCTACAACAGCGATGATTTCATCGAGTGTTAGTTTGTCTTTCTTGAGGAGACTGGCGGCTTCCAGATCAGAGCGCAGTGATGCGAAACTCGCTGCGGAATAATCCTCGGTCAGTTTTGAAAGTTGTTCGACTGCCACTTCGGGGAGGGGACCGGGAAGCACTTTAGCAATCGTCCAGCGGAGGAACGCCTCGCGGTCTTCACCATTTGGGTCAAGCACCGGAATTACTATATCGCCGACTCTGCCTTCTCGTCGTAAGTCAGGTGAGAGGTTGTAAATTCGGGCGGTCATCAGGAGCCATGTAATATTGCCGCGGAGTTGCGGGTCCGACATCATCGCCTGTATTTTTCCGGTCAAACGGCGTTCTGTGCTGTGTGCATCCTTCCCGACATCGCCAAATTGCGTATCCGCTTCGTCAACGAAAATGAGCACCTTTACAAGTGCCATCAAGAGCCTCCGAAGCCGTTCAAACAGTACATCCGTCTGTCCAAACCACATACTCCGAATGTTCTTGAGGACAAGCACAGGAATGTCGAGTTCACCGGCGAGTCCCTCGAAAATAAAGGTTTTTCCGCTACCGATGGGACCGCAAACGCTCATACCGGGGATTGCATCCGAACCGGTCGAGGTAATCCGTGGAATCAACTGTGTCTTCAGAAACGCCACCAGTTTTTCGTTGCCAACGATGTCCTTAAGACTGTGCGCTGGCTTTTTGAACTCTACGACATCCTCACCCAGCTGCCCTTCGATAAATTCAGACACTTTCCCAATAACGTCGTCGGGTTCCAATCTTTTTCCAGAATAATGAGCAGAGAGGAGGAGCTGGCGTAATGCCTGTATGGATAAACCTGCTGTGAGCATCGCGAGTTGCGCTTGCGTGCCCCAAAGATTTAGTGGCTTCTCTGCGAGTTGTGGCGTGTTGTTAAACCATGAAATGAAATGTTGGCGTTCTTCCATCCCCGGCGATAGTATCTCGACGGTAAGGACCTGCGGCAGCCTCATAATCCGAGAGTTCACGAGGCTTTCCGATTCTGTGATAAAAATGACGGTATCGTTACCGTTCATGAAATTGGAATCGGAAATCCAATCTTGAACGATGCTGACCCGATGTCTGTCTTGAAGCGACAAACTCCGAATTTCACCTTCTGGGAGCAACATATCTGTTGCTTCTATCAGAATTATCAGTTTTTCAGGTAGCAGTTTTTCACCATGGGCATTCGTGGATCGGGACAACATGCAGAACTGTCTTAGGAGTTCAAGCGCCAAGGTCGGACTGCCGATTGCATCGTTCATGTATTGCTCAAAAGAGGGGTCAGTAGTCTCGGCGGCATCAAGTGCTCCTTGCAATGGACCCCGTCCACGGCTTGCACCGGTCTGGGAAGGACGCGACGTGCCTGCATCTATGTCAAGATTGGCATCGGTTGTGCCTCGCCATAGCTCGAAAGCGCGCTTAACTTTTTCACGTTCGGCTTCCTTTGCAAACCGGATAGGTCCATTGAGTTCATAAACTATCAGGACGAACCCTGGAATATCCCAGCTGCGGGTCAAAAAAGGGATGAGTGGAATATAGTCCGTGCTATCTGCGTCGCGCAGAAAAAAAAGATCGTGAATATTTCCAGACAGAACGAGACTACGGGACGTTCCCGAATTAATGAGCATTCCGGCTTCTTTCGGAAATGTGTAGTCTGGGCTTTTAACGGCTATGAGTTCTCGCCCCCTTCTGTTTGAGGTCAAGGCACCCACTGCCTAAAGGCAGGGGCTTGTGCTTCGTAGACAACAGCGATTCTTGAAAAATCGACTTATATCGTCTCCACAGAGGGATCACAAGCAGCCCTCAAAATGTTTATCGCAGCGTTGATGTCTCTATCGTGGTGTGACCCACATTCGGGACATGTCCACTGCTTGTCTGAAAGTGTAAGGTTTTGGTTATGAAACCCGCAATCGCTACAAGGTTTCGTAGTCGCCGTCCATTGTCCGACCTGACGCAACTCACGCTTATGTTTTTGACACTTATACTTCAATATCTCAACAAACTGGTAGAAGGCGAGATCAGAGACCTTGCGTCCCCAAAGGCGTTTCATACCCGCAAGGTTCAACGTCTCGGTAGCGATAAGGTCAAAACGCCTGCACAAATCAGTCGCAAGTTTCCAATGCCAGTCCTTGCGTTGATTGGTGATTTTCCGATACAGACGTGCGAGTTCACGGACAGCCCGCCAGTAGTTATTAGAGCCTTTGACCTTTCGGCTGACGGCTTTATTGAGGATTCGGAGTTGTTTCAAGGACGCTTTCAAGGGTTGCGGATGTTGTATCTTCTCACCCGTGTTGAGAGTCAAGTAGGTGTCCATACCGAAGTCTATCCCTACGCTTTCACCTGTAGCAAGATAGGGTTCAGTCGTGGCATCGTCAGTGACAATGTAAAGCCAATAGGTGCCGACCGCATCACGCAGGATTTGGATATAGCGGACTTCTCCGTTCCAGTCGCGGTGTTGATGGAAAGAGAACCAGCGTTTATTAAACGTCAATCGTTGTGTGGATGCGTTCCACGCTTTCAAAGAGAGCCTCGCACGTCCGTTGTCAAGTTTGTAGCCTGTTTTGAACTTCGCAGAGCGATAGCGGTCTTTGCGTTTGAACTTTGGCAGTCCGCCGAGACCCTCAAAAAAGCGTTCATACGTGATGTGAATGCGGATAATTGCTTCGTCAAGTGTGTCCCGCGGGATCCACGCCCAATGTTTATGGGTCCGTTGGAGCAACTTCGTCAAATGCGGTTGCAGGCGATAGCGTCCAGCATATTTACCATAAATGCGGTAATAGCGTTTTTCCAGGGCAAGAAAGTGGTTATGCACATCCGCAAGATCATCAAGCAGATTGCCGAGTCGCATATTTTGCCGATGCTCGCGTATCTGATATTTATACGTCCGACGCGCGCGGTTTTGTTGTCGCTGGCGTTGCTTTGACATCGGTTTTCACGTCTCACGCCTTTAACCCCTGAACAGTGGGTAGGCAGACACGCCACTCAGCAGTGACGCTGTTCAGGTCTGCCAACGTGATACTCTCATTATACCACATTTTCGATAGAATTTCAAATATTTTTTCCACACAATACAGGAGCCGGCATTCCTCCCAAACCTGAAGGATCGGGTCTCCTGCCCGAAGATTGATGATAACCTTCGGGTGAGATGCTGCGTATTTTGTCGTGCATTATACTGGCAATTCGGAATCGGAATCTGTCTGTTTCTTCGTGTCTGTCTCCGTTTCCGTTTTGGTGTCAGTCTGTTGTGCCCCGAAAATCAAGGTGTCGAATTCATCGGAAGTGGTGGAGGAACGTGCCGCAGTGAGGAATTCTTCCTCTTCGCCTTTTGAATCGGTTCCAGCCAATTCCTGTGCGACTGTTGAACGTGCTTTCGCTTTCTCACGAATTTCTCGCATCCGCGTCAACTCGGCAGAGGTGCCGTCCATACTGATACCAGAGAGCATATCAGCGATTTCTTCCTGTTCGCGTGCCGTAATCAGATCCGCAACTGCTTCAGATTGTTCAGACTTGATCTTATCCAAATCGCGATGAAGATTCGTAATCTGAAGTTTATGAGATTGAATATCCGTTTGTGCCCCTTCAATCTCATTTTCCAGTTCCGTAATGCGACCAGTTTTCTCCTGCAGATTGGAATTGAAATCTTGATAAGCGGTGACACATCGCGTATATTCAGCGTGCACCTTGATTTCTTCCTGTGCGAGTCCTTGATCTTGCAGTTCAGCAGCAGTCTGCTGTGCCTTCGCGATCGCTCCTGATTTTAGTTCCTCAAGTCGCTCGACTTCATCGGTGAGGTTTTTGACCGCGGTTCTTTTCTGTTCAACGAGTGCAATCAGCTGACCAATTGCTTGCTTGTAGCGTTGAATATTCCCCTTTTTGTCCTTGATGATGTCCTCGTAAGCCCCTCTGACAGCTTCAGGGTTTTCCATCATTCTATCCGCGGATTCGTGTGCCCGTCCTGTCAGTGTGTACCAAATCGCCTTGAAAAATCTTGTGAATCCATTTGCCATTTTAGTTCCTCCTGTTGCGCGTTCCAGAAGCGCAACCTTGTTGTATTAGTTTACGAGTTATGCCAAACTCGCTTTGCCCGGTTTGCACCGCACTGCAAAACCCATCACATCGTATTTTAACATATTTTATCTAAAACTTCAAAGAAAATTTTCATAACACCTTGTTTTCAATCGGTCTCTTCGATAGGTAAATTGGGTTGAACACTTTTAAGAGTTTACAAACGGTTTCATATCCCAAAGCAGGACGGTCCCGTCATAACTGCTACTTGCCAAGAGTTTACCATCCTTTGAAAAAGCGAGATTTTGAACATCTGAGGTATGCCCCAGAAGGTGTGGATGTTTTCCCCAGTGGCAACCTCCCATAAACGAATGGAGACCTTGTCTGTTTTGTTCCACCAAGAACCGGAGGCAAGATAGCGACCACACGGAGAAAACACCACGATACCCACAAGGGAGCAACTCTCAGGGAGAATCATCCCCATGCACGGCTCCAAAGTCGCAACATCCCACAGACGAATGTCACTCCGTACCCCACTAGCCAGAAAAGTACCGCAAGGTGAAAACGCAATTGAATGAAGCCCTCGTATCCATGACCGCGGTTTGTAGGATCGTTGGATTGTTCGCGCATCTCCTTTATACAGAGAAGTATCCGCTAAGGTGTTGTCTATAGAAAATGAGCCAAGCTGTTCACCACTTGTAACGTCCCAAAGAAATATACGACTCCTGTCAGTAGTAGCGAATTGCTTTCCGTTGGGGTGAAAGGCTGCTGTCCGAAACGACCTTGCATGCCCTATAAATGCATGCTGCTTTTCCCAATGTTGGACACGCCAAACAACAAGTTTTCCATCTACATCTCCACTGATGAGGTACTCGCCTGACGGCGAGAATACTACGGTGGTGATTATAGTAAAGTTTAGAATTAATTAGACACTCCAAAGAGGCGAGGATACAATCCTCGCGAGCGGTGGTGAGGTGTTTTGTGTTTTCCAAAGTGCCCTCTTATTTTTGGGTTTTACTATAAACTCTGATGTTCGGTGAGTTCTGCTATTTGGGTACCGGACGTGATGTTCCAGACTTCAAGCGTTTGACCACTTTCGCCGATGAGAACCAACAATTCTTCACAAGGGGACAGCGCGCACCTTTTCCCCCTGCCGCTTGACCGGATCGGGGGAGGTATCACCTGTTTCTGAACAACATCCCAGAAAACGACACCTTCATTCCAGTATTTGCAAACCAACATCTTGCCCGATTGATAAAAAAACAGAGAGTCCGGCACCTGATTAGGCACTGTGAGTGGTGCTACTATAGTAGGGGTGCCTGCACGCCACACGCGGATATCGCTTTCGGTGAGAATTGCGAACTGCTGTCCATCAGTCGAGATACATTTTTCTATCCTATGGCTACGTTTTCCTTGTGGATATTCAATGGTATCAAGTTTTTCACCCCGGGACGCATCCCACATCACCACCTGGTCTTCATAAACATCGACAACCCGTAATGTACCATCAGGGGAATAGGCGAGAATCGCCCGAGTTCCGCCGTAGTCTGTGTAAGTTGCCTCCAAGGTCTCTTTATCAATATTCCACACTTGCACCGCAATATTCTCACGTGTCGTTGGATCCTGAAAACTCGCAGCAAGAAACTGACGACACGGTGAAAAGGCGAGATCATACATATCTCCTGATTCGCGTAAATGAGGCTTTGGATCCAGATAAGCGAAGCATTCTTTGGTTTTTAGGTCTCGGACAGTCAGGGTGTGCCAGTCAGTAAAATAGGCGAGCAGCTGCCCATCAGGTGAAAAGCAGAGAGGGAAACGGGCAGGGGGCTGTTCATCTTCTTTCGGTTTACCTTCCATTTTGAAACTTGCAACGTGTGCACCGGTTTCTGTGCACCAGACGTAAACATCGCCGTATTCGCGGCCAGATGCAGCGATGTATCGGCTATCTGGCGAAAAGGCAAGTCGGGAGGTGCCGCCATGCCAGCCTTGTATCTTCGCGACACGCCGCTGGGTCTCTATTTCTCGGACATTGATGATGCCGTCCGCGTTGCTGGTGGCAACCCATTTTCCATCGGGTGAAAGGACAACGTTAGAAATCATGCCGCGTTTGGTTTCAAACAGTGTGACGGGCTGCATAGTGTCAAGCTCATACATCCATACCCCGACGCGCGTGCCAACAGCGAGAGACGCTTTATCGGGTGAAAACGCCATGTCAAATATGAGTCCTTGTCCCAATCGGGCAATTGCGCCATCAGGAAGTTCCCAAGTTGTCACATCCGTGTCGTCAAGGGGTCTCAGGGTAGAGATTAAAGATTTTCTATTTTCCATAAAAATATCTCCTTTTATTGCAAATGGACAGACGAAATTTAGAATTTCTCTTGTCTCAAAGTCCACATACACAGTGTTGAAAGTCGTTAGAAGTGGAAAGAGATGCGTCGAAGAAGGATCGCTGCGTGATAGGTGAGAGATACCAACTTTTATAGGACTTACGCATTTCCTCTTAAAGTCCCCCTGATAAGGGGGATTTAGGGGGTTAAATCAAACGAAATACTGATTTTTTCGGGTGAAATCTCTTGTCATTTTACCAATTTGCGTAAGTCCTGTTTTAATTATTCTCAAAGCCAGATACCTTAATTATTACTATACTTTGGACAATTTTCAAGTTGGTTTGAGTGCAAGCGACACCCAAGACTTCCGCTGTCTCTGTGTATATGTTCCATAGATGGGTTTTATCCTTTGAGAACGCATAGCAAGCCGAAGAAAGTGCAAGAGGGTGGTCATACCATTTTCTATAGACATAGCACTCCGCTGGAGTGCGGTATTTTCTCAGAGTTCCGTAAGCCTCTGAACCCTACGGAAAATACACAGTCCCTTGAGAACTCAACCCGTAAGCAACACGAATTGTCCAAACTTTAGTAATTATTACGTGCATGTGCAATTTTTGTCAATGTATCCGTTTGGGTACACAGAACCATTCAGTTTTCAGCAATTATAGTAAAGTTTAGAATTAATTAGACACTCCAAAGAGGCGAGGATACTAGCGGAAACACCCAAGCAAAAACCCCCTCGCCAGCGGTGGTGAGGTGTTTTGTGTTTTCCAAAGTGCCCTCTTATTTTCGGGTTTTACTATAATAGTCAACAGTTAGTAGAAGAGGTCGGGAATCGGAGTTCCCTCCTACAGAAGAGGAATTCTGCTTGACAGGCAAGGGATATCCAAGTAAAATGGATGCTAAACCGGACTTACAATCTTCGAGAGATGCACATAAAACCTACAATACATAGGGCATTTTCATATTGGCTGTGGTTCATCGCGTTCAGTGTGTTAGCACTGGTGCTTGCTAATGTTCCGTTGTTTAACATTTTTGCTTTTGAGTTTTGCGCTGTAATGGCACTCGGTATTTCTTTCGCAGGCGCGCACGTAACGCTGACAGTGATACAGCAAATGAAACGGCACCCTGATGCCCTTACCGGTCAACCGAGACAAATTGTCATGCGGTGTTTCTGGAGTGCGTTGGTGTTTAACTTGGGGTTGTTCGTGTTACCTCTCGGTATCATTCTACTGAATGCGCTTCTTATTAAAAATTGCAATTTCGGTGAAGGGTTTCTGTTTTTTTTTCTACTGACCGTAATCAGTAGTGTATACGCGACAGCAGCGGGGATATTCTTCGGATTCTGGATTAAGCGGCGATGGTTGGCATATTTGGTGTATCTCGGCTATCTCTTGATCTCCTACGTTCCAATGGTTGTCAATCTAATATTTCATCCACCGGTGTTTGCGTATCATGCGACTTTCGGGTATTTCCCCGGACCGATTTACGATTTCGTCATTCCAATAACAAATAGACTGCTAATTGCGCGAACGGAAACGCTGTTGTGGGCGCTGTTGTTCTTGGGGCTTACTGTCAGTACTTGTGAGGTGAGCAGAAAAACGGGATTGATGCCACAATTGCGGTGGCGTAAACTTTTCAGTCCATTCACAGAACGTGTATGGCTATATCTGTTAATTGTCTGCTTACTCGGTTTCCAGCTCTATGCAGGAACATTGGGTATTCGTCCAACTCGCGACGATATTGCGCGAAGACTTGGCGGGTTCCGTGAAACAGAGCATTTTGAAATCTTCTATGCGCGCGAACTGGAAACCGAGATTGAACGCATTGCTGACGACTGCGAATTCCAATACGCGCAATTGTCTACCTATCTCACACCTGATGGAGTGGAATTATCTCAAAAAGTCCGGGCATATATCTATGCGTCATCTGAACAGAAAAAGCAGTTGATTGGGGCAGGCAGTACGTCTGTGGAAGATCCGTTCGGACATGGGTTTCACATTCATACACAGGATTTTCCGCATCCGGTCCTGAAACATGAATTGGCGCATGTTTTCACTGTGCCGTGGTCCCCATTGAAGGTGAGTCTGAAGATCGGACTTCATGAAGGGGTTGCGGTTGCCGCTGATTGGAGTGAAGGTAAGCTGACAGCACATCAATGGGCAAAGGCGATGCGTCAGATGGAGATTTCACCTCCGTTGTCAGGCATCATGGGCGTTGGTTTTTGGGGGCATGCTGGTTCACAGAGTTACCTATTGGCGGGATCTTTTGTTCGGTTTCTTATTGATACCTACGGTATAGAAAAATTTAAGGGCGTTTTTCCGACCGGTAATTTTGTACAGCACTACGCGAAAGACCTTCCTTCATTGGAGGCGGAGTGGATCGAATTTTTGGAAGGAGTCTCTTTGCAAGACGGCGATGTCGCATACGCTACTTACCGTTTGAAACGGCGGAGTGTCTTTGAACGAGTCTGCGCACATGAGATGGCTGCACTGCGCGAGACAGCATGGCAGGCATATTATCGAAAAGATTATGTTACCGCCGTGGAGACCTTTGAGACAATGGAGTCAGATGAACCGGACAATTTGAGCACACTGCGGGGGCTAATGTACAGCGCGTATCGGATGCAGGATTATGACAAGGCGTTATCCTTAGCGGATCGCATTGCAAGTAAGGAGGACACTTTGTTCAGTCCAGAGGTGGTGCTGCTGAAGGGCGATATTTATTGGCTGAAAAATGAACACAAAAAAGCGATGAATACATACGCCTCTCTCCAGACAGAATATGGGACGATTGAGCGGAGGGGCATCAAGCGGATGGCAGCACTCTCTTATCCAGATGTGGTTCGTAAACAAATGGACGGGACGATGCAAACAGATCGATCCCTTCGAGAGTTGCTCCGCATCGTCTTGGTTGAGTCCAAAGATGCAGCAGAGAAGATGGCGTATCTGTCAACATGCATTCAAGCGGAACCGGATATGTGGCTGGCATATCTCTTAGCCAGTGAATTGCTTCACAGGGAAGGCGCGTGGCGGAGTAGTAATCAGTACCTTCGCCGCGCGGTGGCACTCTTAGAGAATACACAGGGATCCGGTGAGATTTCTCCAGAGACTTCATCGTTGGTGCAACTAACACCACGACAGTACCAAAGTCTTATGTTAGATGCACGGCGGACAATAGGCATCAACGCCTATCATGAGAAAGATTATGAGGCTGCACAAAACGCATTCCAGTTAATAGCAGAGAACGCAGCACTCCCGTTGGGAGTTGTCCTTTCAGCAAAGGACTGGATACAGCGGTGCCAATGGGCACAGCGTCGTACACTGTAAATACTGTTAATGGCTGTCAGCAATCAGCGGTCAGCGGTCAGTGGAGGAGATGCTTTGGAGTGAAGGTGAGTTGTATCTATTACACGTTGATAACTGAGAGGTGGCGAAGCCACCGCTCTGATAACTGACAACTACTATTCGTCGGGAAGGGGAGTGTTTTTACTTGGGGTTTCTGCGGATTTCTACGGATTTCCCACCTCTTACAGAAAAACTGAGTTGACCTATAGATTAACTTCGTAATATAATATAAGTATGGCAATTGAAGGGACTTCTTAAACAATCCCAATGCTTTAGCTTTGGGTCCAACCCACGTGTCTCGTGCTGGAGTTAAAAAAGTGTCTAAAAAAAGAAAAAGGACTATCGGTCTTATATTATCGCCACAGCAACTCCGACGGAGGCACTTGACGCGATAAATCGTCTTGGGGGTCGTATCTATTCAAAAACTGTTTCGCTTGCCTTCAAAACATATCAGCAGAAAGGTTTTTGGCTTTCGGACAGTGGACTTAAGGCATATCTGAAGTTCAAGGATTATCCGTGCCAGGCTCATTCTGTGCAAGCGATTATAGACGACTATTGTGGTGCAAGGCGTTCTTTCTTTGCGAACCGAAAAACGAATCCGAATGCGAAGCCTCCGAAGAAAACCCGAAAGTTCCACACCTTCACGTGGCGTGCGACAGGTATTTCCTACAAGCGGGGTAAACTACGACTTTCTATGGGATTAGACGAAGACCCTATTTGGATAAAGATTGATAAAAAGTTCTATAAGAAAGTGCCAGCCGAAGTCTCACTCGTCTATAACCGAACAACGCAACAATATGAGTTCCACGCCACTTACGCAACAGCACCTAAAAAGTCAAGAACAATAGCAGGTTCAGCAGTTGCAGTAGATATGGGCGAAATACACCCCATCGTTACTTTTGATGGTCTCACCTCCGAAATCTACAATGGTCGCGAACAACGGAGCAAAGTGCGGTATCGCGAGAAGTCTAAAACGAACATAAACCGAAAACTCTCAAGGTGCAAGCGTTATAGCAGCCGTTGGAAAAAACTTAAGCGTGCTAAAGATAAAACGCTTGCTGCTCTCTACGCACAGTTGCGTGACATGCGTCATAAAATAACGTCACGCTTTGTTTCTACTTGCCATGAGCGAAAGATAGAAACGATTGTCATTGGCGATATAAAACACATTCGACAATCTATCCAATACGGGAAAAAAGCAAATGAGAAGTTACACCAATGGGCATTCTCTAAATTTAGAGACCTGATCACCTACAAAGCCAAAGCACTTGGTATCAAAGTTGATACCCAAGACGAGGCTTGGACGTCTCAAACCTGTCCGTCTTGCGGGCAGAGAAAGAAACCGAGTCGTAGGACTTACCGTTGTCGGCAATGCCAGTGGCAAGGACACAGGGACGTTGTAGGTGCGAGTAACATTCTCACTGCGTATCAGGGTTGGTTTTTCAACCCTGTAGTCGGGGCGGTGGTATCCCCCGTAGGTATCCGATATAATCCGAACCTATGTAGACTTGATAAGTGGTCACCGTTTTCGGGACTCAAATCAAGTAAGCCTTCCAAGAGAAGGCAAAGAAGCACACGCCTTTAGGCATTGTGAGTATCACGTAGATAAAGTGGGGAAACCTACTGGCGTTAAAGGGCACTTGCGGAAAGCCGTTCTGGGTGACCGGGAACGCCTCATTGACTGGGTTCGCCGCTTTTATGCTGATACAACAAGTGTGCAGGAAAGCGAAGCCGAGTGTCTTGTTGACAGGCGACTCCCCGCTGGACAACTTTGGCTGTGGGACAACGCCGGAGTTGTATCAATAGCGAGTCGCACAGTACCTGTGGAAGGTGTCGTTCGAGTGCAACTCGTGTATACGCCGCCGGAGCATCGAAGCAAGGGGTACGCCAGCGCGTGTGTTGCCAGTCTCTCGAAACAAATTCGTGATGAAGGGCACCGTTGTATTCTCTATACCGATTTGGGTAACCCAATTTCCAACGCCATCTACCGCCGAATAGGCTACTATGTTGTTGCCGAAGGAATCCACTATCGATTTGAGTGAGCCTGCTAATAGGCAACTTTATTCTCTAAAACTTATAAGGACGTACTATGAAACTTTTTGTGCCGGGAAGAATTTGCTTGTTCGGAGAACACAGCGATTGGGCAGCAAGGTACCGGCAAAATAACTCAGAAATTGAAAAGGGTTATACTTTAATAACCAGCACAAACCAAGGGGTATACGCCGAGGTTAAACCGCACCCGACGCAATTGATTTTGAATACAACTCTCAGTGATGGTACCCGCCACGGTCCTTATAACCTGCCTATGGAGAGGCGTGCTCTTCTCGCCGAAGCTGAGAAAGGTGGATTTTTCAGCTATGCCGCTGGTGTCGCATATCAAATTTTAACCAACTACCGAGTCCAAGGCGTGGAAATCGATAATTATCTCACCGATTTGCCCGTCAAGAAAGGGTTGTCTTCAAGCGCGGCAATCAGTGTATTGGTCGCGCGTGCCTTCAATCGCACTTATGATCTCAAGATGACAACACGCGGTGAAATGGAATATGCATACCGTGGTGAGACGACGACACCTTCACGTTGTGGACGGATGGACCAAGGGTGCGCATACCAACGACCTATCCTGATGACCTTCGATGGCGACAATGTTGATGTCCGAGAACTCAGCGTGTCGAAAGACATGTACTTTGTGATTGTCGACCTTGGTGCGGGTAAAGATACACGTCTGATATTGAGCCAATTAAATCACTGTTATCCGTTCGCTGAGAGCGAATTAGAGAAAAATGTACAACGCTACCTCGGTCCCATAAGCGCGCAGATTACACAAGAGGCATATCAAGCACTCCGTGACGGAGACGCGGAAACAGTCGGCAAACTGATGACACGCGCCCAAACCGAGTTTGACGAACATCTGATTCCTGCCTGTCCGTCGCAATTGACGGCACCTGTCCTCCACAAAGTCCTCAATTATGAACCAATTCAACCCTATATATGGGGTGGCAAGGGGGTGGGTTCGCAAGGTGACGGATCCGCACAGTTCATTGTGAAAGATGAAGAGAGTCAGGCGCGCGTCATTGAGATTATCGAACGAGATTTAGAGATGTCCTGTCTGAAGCTGGTTATTGAGACGAGCAGCCGCGTCCGAAAAGCTGTTATTCCTGCTGCTGGGTTTGGGACCCGGTTATTTCCAGCGTCAAAAGCAATGAAGAAAGAGTTGTTTCCTGTGATTGACAGTTCCGGACAGGCAAAACCAGCAATTATGGCAATCGTTGAAGAGGCGGTGAACGCTGGTATTGAGGAAGTGTGTCTCATTGTTCAGAGTGGCGATACGGAACTCTTTGAGTCGTTTTTCAAAACACCGCCGCCGATTGAACATTACAATAAACTCAGCAAAGAGAATAAGGCGTATTGCGATTATCTTCTGGAATTAGGGAGTCGAGTGACATTCGTGACACAGGACGTTCAAGAAGGTTTTGGGCATGCTGTTTATTGTGCGAGAGAATGGATTGGAAACGAACCTTTTCTGTTGATGCTCGGTGACCATCTTTACGGTTCAGATGAGGAGAAATGTTGTGCCCAACAAGTTGTGGAGGCTTATGAACGTGTGGGGCACAGCGTCGTAGGACTTAAAAAGACACCGATTGAGCTGTTGTCAAACTTCGGCTGTGTTACGGGTGTATGGAAAGAAGAGCACTCATTACTATCCGTAACAGAGTTTTACGAGAAACCGGATGCTGAATATGCAATGGAGCATTTGCACGTGGATGGGATGGATGTGGACGAGTTCTTGACGGTGTTCGGTATCTATGTGCTTCAACCTCAGATTTTCGAGTTTCTCGAACAAAATATCTCCCATAATCTGCGTGAGCGAGGTGAATTCCAACTCACTTCCTGTTTAGACGATTTGCGGAAGGCGGATGGGTTTTCAGGGTATGTCGTCAAAGGACGGCGGTTTGACATCGGTCTCCCAGAGGAGTACCGGCAAACGGTTATTGATTTCAGGAGTGCATAGATGGTTGCGGCGAGCGAAAAGTTCTATTTGACCTGCTATGCGTTCGGAACCCTATTTTTCCATTCGTGGATTAAGGGACTTTGATGACAACGATTGTCATATCGTCGTATTGTTCCGCTTCACCGACGAAGCCTTGGACATCCGCGACGAGGCTTTCAATTACTTCCGCTGCGGTGAGGTTATCAGGGATTCTTGAAACTAAATCCTTTAAGCGTTCCGTCCCGTACATTTCCTCATCCATATTGAGGGCTTCAATGAGGCCATCTGAATGGAAAATCAAGACATCACCCTCATTTAAATCGAAAGTGATGGATTCATACTGGACCCTTTTCATACTGCCGAGTGGAAGGTCGCTGTTGTCAATCTCAAAGACGTTCGCGCCTCGCTTGAGAACAGGATAGGGTTGTCCACCGTTGGCATAGTCGATCTGTTTTTCCTCTTCATCAAGGATCGCGAGGTTGAGCGCGATGAAACTCGGTCCATACATGCGCGGTGCTAATCCTGCATTGAGATCAGTGAGAATGATATCCGCTTCGGATTTGAAACGCGAGACTTCATACAACATCCCGTTCGTTAGCACGGCATTCATTGCCCCTCGTAATCCTTTTCCTGCAGCATCCGCCACCGCAATTGCCGTCTGCCCATTCGCGACGGTGAGGTAGTCGTAGAAGTCGCCGCCTACCTGTGTTGCGGGTACCGACATCCCCGCGATATCAAACCCTTTCGTATCAGGTGCTTCTGTAGGTAGAAGTCCCATTTGAATGTTCTGCGCTTCGCTTAACTCATCTCGGATACGTTGCACATCCGCTTCTTCCTTTTCACGCATTTCGTTACGCAGCTGCACCGTGTGTCGGCGGTTGACGACCAAACGACCAATCAAAGAAACGACGACAGTGAGAAAGATGAGCGTCGGGAGGTATGTTCGCCAGCGGCTCCAAATCGGAGGGGAGATACTAAAGTCTACGACTGCCGCTGGTTCTGTGTAGGGCCAATCTTTACGGAACGCCTTGACAAGGAAACTGTAATTACCGGCTTTGAGATCCATATACCGGATACGTAGGATACCATTTTGATTTTGAAATTCCTGTGTAACGCTGCTGTTGTGCGTGAGTTGTGGATCTACCAATCCGATTGCAGCAGCGGGAGTCCACTCCTTGGATTGAATGCCAGAACCGGTTTCCAAGAGAGCGAACGCCTCTGCTGAAACGGTGGTCCACGTAGGCGTGTCCAACCCGATTAATTTAAATTGGTAGGAGAGTCCTTCCCGAAGTGGACTGATGCCTTTTACATTAAAGGTTTTCGGTCCGCTTGCGGGTAGCGTTAACCTGGATGAGAAGTCGGTGTAAGTTGAATCAGCCTCTAAGGCGGTTAACCGACTGAATGGGAGTCCGCCACGCGTCGGCGTATATTGCGTAACACCGCCTTCAGTCGCGAACCAAATATCTTTGTCAGAAGATTCAAGAATTTTCGAGATGTTATTATGTGCCAAACCGTTTTTCGTCGTGAGGGGATAGAAGGTTTCTCCATCGTAGCGAACGATGCCGCCGCCCCATGTTGCGAACCATATATTTCCGCGGCTGTCCTCCATCACATCCCGAACATTGTCAACAAGAAATTCATCTTCTTTTCTGGCATAGCTTGTGAGTCTTTTCCCATTATATCGAACAGCACCACGAGATGTTGCTAACCAGAGGACACCTTCCTGCGAAGTTAGGGAGGCTTGGACATCGGCAAGTTCAAGGTCGTCAACAGAGATGAGTGATGTGCCGTGATATGTTTTAAGAGCGTCTGGAAAGAGGAAAGTTATTCGATTATTTTCCTGCTTTGGATCCTTCCATACTGCGAGTGGGGCTGAACTGGACGCTACGTCAAGTAGAAGCGGTCCACCAAGTTCAGTATCACTCCAGATTACCAACCTTCCTGTCATCGCGTTAAAAAACCATTTGCTTCCTGATGAGGTCTTCAGCAGCATTGTTGCTTTAAGAGGAAGGGTCTCCGGCTTAATAGAACGGGTTGTGGGTGTTGAGTCCTCAATACTTTTCGGATAGCGCAAGACCTTTCCGTTTTCAAAATACACCCAGAGTCTGCCGTTAGTGTCTTTATATAGGTCGGTGATGGCATCGGTGCCGTGATCTATTGGGTCTATTGGAGTGGAGGTTGTGCCAGGACCGATTTCTTGAAAGCGAATCCTCTGAAAACCGGTGTTTGTAAGCCGTAATAATCCTGTTGCGTCTGCTTTAAAAAGATGCCCACCAAAGGCTATCCATACATACTTCCCTTTAAGAGTGAGTATATCGGTGCTGCTGTCTGAGGTTTCACCGCCGGGACCGATTTTAGTATGGATAGGGATTGACACTTGACTAAGTTTTCCGTTTGCGTACCTGAAGAACGTATATTGCAATCGCGTAGCACCAAGTTGGGGTCTCGGTTCATCGATAAACCAGATGTCTCCGTTGACTTCAAATATTTTTTCTATTTCAATTCGAGGTAACCGGCGCTGCTCTATGTTCCCAAAGTTCGTCTGGAATTCGGAAGATGGCGCGTTTTGTACGGGACCTGCTCCGAACAAATGTGTGGTAAGTTCTGCTGTTTTCGGATCATAACGCGTAACACCGCCTATAATACTGAACCAGAGGTAGCCTCGACTATCCTCATACATCGTTCGGACCCTGTTCGTGCCGAGTCCTGCGTGTGTGCTCATTATAGGTGTTGGATCAAACGCTGTAGCACCGTTATTGTGTCCAAACCACAATTTACCTTCAACGGCTTCAAAAATTGTATGAATGCCCTCAATTCCAAGTTCACTATAGATGTCATCGGGAGTTTTTACGAGGTTATGATTGTATCGCTGTGCTCCGCTTCTATCAGTAATCCATAGGTTTTTAAAGGCATCTTCAAGTTCAAGAAACCCAGCCAGATTTCCGCGCTCTGAGCCTTTCCACCACCTTGCGGTCTGTCCATCACTAAACCAAACTCGTCCTTGATTATCGGTTTGGATTGATGCTACCTTCTGGGTTCCTGGATCTCTACGTGTCTTAGCCCCGCTGTGTCCCCATGCATAAGGGAAAACCCGTTCAAAGGTTTTTCCATCAAACCGTAAGAGAAAATTATAACCGCCGAACCATAAGTTTCCGTTCCGATCTTCGGCTATCGCTTCAATCGTCCCAACGGCATTAAGGTTTTTTACATCGTAACGTGTGAATCCAGCATTCGGGTGGACACCCGGTATTTGATCTTCGGTCTCATCACCTGTTCGCTCACTATCGCTGAGTTTTAGAGATTCGCGTCCCCAAGGGGTCTCTCGGAAACTCAGAATTACACCTGTTTGTTCCTCTCCTCCTTCATGTCCACCAAGCCAGATAGAGCCGTCTTTGCTTTCAAAGATGACGTTTATCGTCAAATCCGTTGAGCGTATCAGGTCTTCGCCTACGATTTCGTTTGGTTGTGCTTGTGGCGGTCGTTGGACTCCTGGGGTGACGTACTTCGTTAATCTCTGATTTTCGCCAACCCAGACATCGCCCTGCTGATCAACGATTAGCCAGTTTCCAGTGCCGATGAGGCTGATCGAAGTGCCATCAAACTGACTTACTCTGCCTGACTTTTCTGAACCAACACGCGTGAGAAACCAGATATGTCCCCACTTATCTTCAACGATTTGTTGTGTCTGTCCGAGCAGTGCCCCCGGTTTTACATCAGACATAAGGGTGTCTTCCGAAGTGTCCGGAGACCCAATGTAGGCTTCAAATGTGTTTCCGTCAAACCGACTTATCCCGTCTTGGTTGGAACCGAACCAGAGGACACCTCGACTGTCTTGAAAAATAACAGGGACAACTGGACCCACCAATCCATCAGCAACAGTGTAGGTTTGCACTTGCTCAGCTTTAGGCTCAACACAAACAGAGACCGTAATAAGGACTATGCTAAAGATTAAAATAAGGTTTTTCGCCATAGTCTGCAAGCTCCTAAAACTTGCCGAGCAAAAGTTGATATGTTTCATAATCCTTTTTGCCATTCAGTTGTTCCGCATCTTATAAGCTTATATCTATCCAGTGGGAGGCGTATATAGGCGCGATCTTGTGTCCTACCTAATAATTAGTGTGAAAAATCGCGAATACGGGAAATTGCTTCCGCAATCACTGCGTCTGGATACGTCAGTGAAATTCTGAAATAACCTTCGCTCCACTGCCCGTATCCAAGTCCGGGTGTTACAACGACACCTGCTTCCTCAAGCAGTGCTGTTGCAAAGGCGCGGCTGGATCCGTTAAACCGAGGTGGAACTGGTGCCCAAACATATATCGTCGCCTTCGGTTTCTCGATTTCCCACCCACTATTTGTAAGCGCGTCTACCACCATATCTCGACGCTTTTGATAAACTGCGTTTATCGTTGGTGTGATTTCGTCTACTATTGAGAGTGCCTTCGCACCGGCGAACTGGAGGGCACGGAGTGAACCGTTATCGATATTGTCTTTGACCTTCTTGACTGCATCGACAGCGGTTGGGTTACCAGCGACAAATCCCAATCGCCACCCCGTCATATTAAACGCTTTGCTCAGTGAAAAGAATTCGACAGCGACCTCAGAGGCACCCTCCACTTGCAAAATGCTTGGTGAGCGATACCCGTCGTAAGTGTTTTCGCTGTAAGCATTGTCATGTGCAATGAGGATGTCGTTTTGCCGTCCGAATTCCACGGCGCGCTCGAAAAAATCGAGGTCGGCAGTGGCTGTCGTGGGGTTGTTTGGATAGTTGATCCAGAGGACTTTGGCGAGGCGTTTCACTTCATCAGGAATAGCGTCGAAGTCGATATAGAAATTGTTTTCTCGCAGAAGCGGCGCGTAGTAGGTCGTCGCACTGGCAAACACGTGTCCAATGTTGTAGGTCGGGTAGCCCGGACTTGCTGCTATGCCGATGTCGCCCGGATTGAGAATACCGAGTGCCATTTTGACGATAGCGTCTTTACTACCGAGCGTTGTCACGACCTGTTCATCGGACAGTGTGACGCCATAACGATGCTGGTAGAAGTCGAGGACTGCTTGTGGGAAATCGTCAACAGGGATGTCACACCCGTAGCGATGTCTGTCTGAGTCATCGGGGTTTTGAATCGCGCTACATAAGGTTTCAACGACTGGATCTGGTGTTGGAATATCTGGGTCACCGATGCCGAGGCTAATCACATCAACGCCTCGTGCTTGTGCTGCCTGCATTTTTTGACGTAAATCTACAAAGAGATAGGGTGGAAGTTTCTCTAACCGTTCTGCGATCATAATCATATTTTTAATTTACCTTGCGGTTAAGTAACGTTGGTTGGGGCATCACATGCTTCTGTGCTGAGCTGAAGAAACACCCAAGCAAAAACCCCTCCATTTCATTACGGGCTTACGTTCTCGATTGATAAAGAAGTTATCAGCAAGAAATATTAGGACTATTTCAGATGAAGGATTGACTGTTGGGTTTCACTGAGGCTTTCCATGACGTTCGGGCTGAAATGCAGACCTTGACCGCCCCAATCTGGCATATAGCCGATGCTGTAACAGTAATAAAGCGTCCGACGCGGGTTGCCAGAAACATTGATGACAGACCCATGCGTTAGTGCCTCCGTAAAGATGATAGCGTCTCCTGCTTTTGCGGGGATTGGGGTCAGCACAGGGTTTTCATCGGGATGGCCTCCCCAAGGCTTTGGGAAATTGCTCTTATGGGCACCCGGTATAACGGCGAAACACCCGTCTTCTACATCGCAATCCAGCATCGGAAAGACCGCTTTTGTTAAGGTTGATACCATCTCTCCGTTTTTGCAGTGGTATTGGCATTTCGGGATAATCGGTGTTCCGTGCATGTGCAAACCGGTATAGCCACCACCCCACCGGTAAATCGTGTAAGTATGATTGAGTCGGTAGGGACCGCCGGTTACGCCTTGAATTACGTCCAGTACCTCTGGAATGTCGATGAGCGCGTTAAAAGTACTGTCTGCCTCCAAAATATTGGAGATATAGAGTTCCTTCTCCGTCCGCTGTGTGCCGAGGCACAGCGGAGGCGGATAATCATCAGGCGGCATGTTCTCGTACGTATCTAACAAAGTGTTACACGCATCAATCACTGACTGGGGGATAACACGCTTTAACACGATGAAACCTTGTAAGTCAAATAGATATTTTTGTTCGTCTGTCATGTTCCTTTTCCTTATAGTACAGGAGCGCTTGTTTACGGAACAGCCTCATATCTGAGAATTGTTCCGTTTTGACCAACTACCCATCCGCTATCTCTGCTGCTTATGTAGATAGCCTTCAAATCCGTTCGGGTTTCTGTATGCTGGGGTCTCCAGTTTTGCCCGCCATCCTTTGTGTGCAGGACAAGCCCCTCTTTTCCAACAATCCAACCTTCTGTTTCTGAGATAAAAAATACATCGTCAAGGAAATTAGCGGTATAACTCTCTTGGCGTTGCCACGTTTTTCCGCCGTTTTGTGTGTGCAGGATCAAACCATCCATACCCAAGCTGCGTAGATCCAATCCGACGACCCATCCGATTTCTGGCGAGATAAAGGAGACAGCATCTAAAAAAAAGGATGGGTGCCGTCCACTGATAGATGCGAGCCTCCAATTGGTGCCGCCATCAACTGTGGAAAGCATTGTGCCATTCATCCCGACTGCCCACCCACGCTGTTTGGAAGTAAAGTGAACGTCAAAAAGATTCCAATTCGTTCCACTTTTCTGTCGGTTCCATGTTTTTCCACCGTTACTTGTATGGATGATTTCGCCGCCGCTTCCGACGCACCAGCCATTTTCTTCGTCTATAAAAAAAAGAGAGAGTAGGTCCTGCTGTGTCCCTGAAGTTTGACGCTGCCAAACACTTCCGCCGTTTGCGGTGTGCAGAACCACACCGGCTTCAGCAACCGCCCATCCGACTTGTGAGGACACAAAGTGGGTGGCACCGAAACACTCGGTCGTGCGGCTGTCTTGTGCGTCCCATACAAAACCGCCATCTTCAGTTCGTAGAATCGCACCTCGGTCGCCAACAACGTATCCTTCCTTCGACGAGGTCGCACAAACTCCTACGAGGAGGTGGCTCGGACTTGATTGCGATTCCCATGTTATACCGCCATTACGAGTGTGCAGGATCGTCCCGTTTTCACCAACTACCCATCCTAATTGTTTAGAGACAAAGTCGATACCCAATAGGACGGCATCTGCACTGTTGTGAAAGCGGGGACCCCCGCGTTGATGTTTCCATTTTCCTTTTCCACCGGATGAGGTGTGAAGAATCACACCTAAGTCGCCAACAATCCAACCGTTTTTGGCATCCGTGAAGTCAATATCGTAGAGGGTAAAGGTATGCAACGGCTCGTTGCCGAGATACTCCGGTTGTCCGTAACTGCTTTTATGGCGTTCATTCGTTCCGTGTGTAATAAATTCCCAAGTTTCTCCGCCATCCGTTGTTGTGAAGACACTCCGCCGATCGCCTATAACCCAGCCTGTCTGTTCGTCTATAAAATGAAGGTTGAATAGGGCGGCTTCTGTCTCGAATTGAGGTTTCCAAGTTTCTCCGCCATCGGTCGTCCGATAGATATGCCCAGCATTTTCTCGATTTGTTGATGTCGGGGTATTATAGGTAATAATCCAGCCCAGATTTTCGTTTACAAAATGGACACCTTTCAGCGATTTTTTGTTGAACACCGTTCCATCAATCTTTGTAAACGTTTGTCCGCCATCGGTTGTTTTTAGGAGTGTGCCCCAGTCCCCGACTATCCAGCCTGTAGTTTCGCCTATAAAAAGATCGTTTAGGTTGTTTTCCGTGCCTGTTTCGATGTGCTGCCATGTCTGTCCACCATCCGTTGTCCGGATCAGAACGCCGCTTTCACCGGTACACCAACCTTCTAATGCGGAATGAAAATACACATTTCGCAAAGGTTTATTGAAAACACTGCTGTTCTGCCTGTGCCATGTTTGTCCACCATTACTTGTATGGATGATGAGGCTTTCGGCACCTTCTCCAAGGTCGGCACCCGGGATTACGTCTACGGCGTTACCAACTGCCCAGCCCTGCTTTTCAGAAATAAAGTGGACATCGTATAGGTGTGAACTCCAATCTCCCTCCATGACGGTTTCCCATCTGTACCGGGTTTGTTCATTAGACGTTGTATTTTCACATCCGATTATAATTAATGCAATGATGAAGACGACAAACACCGACGGAACACCCGGATGACGTTGCAGCATCCAATTAGTCATGCTTTTGAGAATGAAACAGGACTTCGCTAACATCATGCAAGCCTTTGGGAGCATTGGCGACCCATCTCGCTGCACGGATCGCACCTTTGGCAAACGCCTCTGGATTATGTGCACGGTGAACAACACGCAATTGCTCACCTTCGGTTGTAAACAGCACGGTATGATCACCAGCAATGTCACCACCTCGCACGGCATGGATGCCAATCTGTTTCTTCGATCTCGCACCGACGATGCCATGCCTGCCGTAAATCCCTACCTCGTCTAAGTCTCGCTCAAGTGCTGTGGCGACTGTCTCTGCTACACGTAGTGCTGTGCCACTGGGTGAGTCTGCTTTATGGTTGTGATGTGCTTCTATTATCTCAATATTATAATCATTTCCGAGGGCTTTGGCAATTAATTCTAATGCTTGGATCATTACGTTGACACCGAGGCTCATATTTGGTGCCATCACGCAGCGAATCTGGGGGGCGAGTGTTTTGATGGTGGCGAGTTCATCTGAGGTAAATCCGGTTGTCCCAATGACTATGGCTTTATCTGCATCGGCAACCTGTTGAAGATACTCCAAAGTCGCTTCAGGTTTTGAAAACTCAATCACAACATCCGCGTTTTGGAGGACATCGTCGAGTTCACCTGTGATGGAGACTCCGATTTCTCCAATACCGGCGACAACGCCAGTATCACTTCCGATCTGTGGATGCGATGGATATTGGATAGCGCCAACGAGTTCCATATCTGTTTGTTGGGTGATGCCTCGTGTGATGCAGCGTCCCATACGACCGCAAACACCGGTGATAACTACGCGAATCATATTTTTACATGGAGCCTTTGGCACCGTTCCACTTCGTTTCATCGAGGAACACCCAAGCAAAAACCGCTCCCCAGTAACGGGCAGGGACCCCGGCCTCTGATTAAGTCAGGCGGGTTGCTGCTAAGAGGTGTCCTTGAGGATTTATCTCTCTTCCCGTCAAGACCCCTACCTTTAGGTAGCGGAATGTAGACGGGCGTTGCGTTTGAAAGTCAAAAAAGATTTGAATTTTCGTCTAAAATGTGGTATCATACTATTAGCACTTGGTTAGGGTTTCCACCTCTCTCGCTTGAGAGAGTCCTAACCGACCCCGTGGAAAGGGTCTTGAGTGCGAAGTGCGACACCACTGAAAAATGTATCGGGCAGCTAACGCTTAAAGTTTCGGAGCGGAGGTGAAATCCCGCACGCTGTATTGCTGCCCCCTTTTTCAACTTTTCTCTCTATGTCAGAGAGAGGTAGGCGGGGATAGCCAAGACTTTGCCTTGATATGCCTGTACGGATTTTTCACCCTATGGGGAATCGCCTACTGGTGGAGCAGACATAAGACGTTCAACCTTCGGGAAGAACGCAAACTGCTATGAAGCCGAAGCCCCAGTCTTTAGACTGTGGGTGCTATCACTATTTCGGAAAAAGGACTTCGCTGACGTCGTGCAATCCTTTCGGAGCATCGACGACCCATCTTGCTGCACGAATCGCACCTTTAGCGAATGCCTCTGGGCTATGGGCACGGTGAACGACACTCAACTGCTCACCCTCGGTTGCAAACAGCACTGTATGATCGCCAGCGATGTCACCGCCTCGCACGGCATGGATGCCAATCTGCTTCTTCGGTCTCGCACCGACAATGCCGTGTCTGCCGTAGACACCGACCTCGTCTAAGTCTCGCTCCAATGCGGCAGCGACGGTTTCCGCTAAACGGAGTGCGGTGCCGCTGGGTGAATCTGCTTTGTGATTGTGATGTGCCTCTATTACCTCAATGTCGTAATCGTCTCCAAGGGCTTTGGCAATTAATTCCAATGCTTGGATCATCACGTTGACACCGAGGCTCATGTTCGGTGCCATCACGCAGCGGATCTGTGATGTGAGTTCTTTGACAGTCGCAAGCTCATCGGGATCGTATCCGGTTGTTGCGATTATCATTGCTTTGTCGGCATTGACGACCTGTCGGAGGTGCTCCAAGGTTGCCTCAGGTTTCGAGAATTCGATAACCACATCTGCGCTTTCAAGCACGTCGCCAAGTTCACCTGTGATGGGCACGCCGATGTCGCCAATACCTGCGACAACGCCTGCATCGCTTCCGATTTGTGGGTGTTCACGGTATTCGATCGCTCCGACAAGTTCCATATCGGCTTGGTGGGAGACGCCTTGGATAATGAGCCGTCCCATACGACCACATGCTCCATTAATAATTACACGAATCATTTTTAAACTATTAGCCTCCGATCACCGCTCCACTACGTTTCGCGGTGGTTTTCGATGAAGTCAACTGGATCTGAGATGTGAAAGATTTTTATTTCCCCCAAAGCGCGTTCCCTATAGGATTGTTTATTCTTATACCGACTCACGTTAATTAGAAGGATGTCACTTCAAGGTAAGAAGATATGCCAGAAGGTCATGCATCTGCTGGACTGAAAGGATATCAGCAAAATTTTCAGGCATAACACCTGCTTGCGGGACACTGGTGCTTATCAAATCCTTTTTAAAGTAAGTTGTCCACAGTTTTCCAGATTCGTCGAGTATCTGGATTGTTTCAGTGTCCTCTCTGCCTCTGTGATCATACAGATAACGCTTTCTGCCGGTAACTTCCTTCCCATCCTTGGTGAGGATGGTAATCATCTCATATTCAGGCGAGATATAGGCGCGCGGGTTGAGGATGGATTCAATAATGAATTGCGGCGATCTGGTGCGGGCAATATAGGTCATATCTGGACCTATCTCGCTTCCGGTACCGGTCGCGCCTCTTCCGTGGACTGTATGGCATTTACCGCAAGCGTATCCTTCAGAGAAAAAGATTTCTTCTCCTGCTTTGGGATTTCCCTGCATATAGGGGGTCCAATCCTCAGCGGGTTTTATCTCCTCCAAGGAAACCCCTGCGGCTTTTGCTTGTTCTGTGCGGAGGTAACCAACAATCATGTGAATCGCTTCGTCAGAAAGTTTGCCACCAAATTTTTGCATCTCTGTGCCCGGGAGTCCGTTGAAAACGGTCTGGAAAATACCGTCGTCAGTCCATCCATAGAGCCATTGCGGTTTGAAGAGGTCGGGTGCTTCCCCACCACGCGTTTGTCCGGCGTGACAGCCCCAACACATCAAACGAAAGTAGAACGCGCCATCTATAACGTCTTCTCCATCAGTGCCTTCTCTCGGTGCCGCGGGGGCAATGTCTACCTCTAATTCTTGGGCATTATTTGCAAGAGGCAAAAAGAAGAGACTCGAACCCAAAAAAAGAAGGAGAATGCCGCAGGGTATGCGCATGGTGGAAGTTATAATAATATGGATAAAGTGCATCATTTTTCTTCCTCCTCCTGAAATGGAGCGAAGTAGGGTAAATAGTACTTCTCAGAGAGTTCTTTGAGTTCCTTCTCACTCCATTTCTGTTCGATAATTGTGTTGACGACATCTTGAAATTCACGTGTTCTTAGTTTTGGTGTATCCTTGGTGAAAGCGATAGAAACGTTCCAACGGAGGCGAGGCTCAGGGACGTACCCTTTAACAATTTCTAAGTCAGGGTAAACCGTGTCTGTCTTTTCGCTCTGTTGAATGCGGGAGCCCTTCTCAATCAGCCAGCCTGCATTTGACCAGATACATCCGTAAGCGATTTGCCCTTTTTGAAGCGCATCCAGAACAGCCGTTTGCGAACGATAAACCCGACGTTTGTATCCCATCTGCTGGAGGACATCGCTCGCGATAGAACCTGCTTCGGTCCCGATCAATTCTGATTTGATTTCTTTCAAGCTTTTCGGGGACTTTTTGTTGCTTTTCCGCTTTACCAACACATAACCGGTGCCGTAATAGGGCTTGGAGAAATCAATTCGTTTCCCTAACTGGACTGATTCACTCATAGCGCGCTCCTCAATAGGAACTCCGATCACGCAGTGGCAATGGCCGTGTAGCATGTCCGCAAGTAAACTGTCACGGAGGGTGTTAAGCCAGTGAAGTTCCAGCTCAACCTCCAGTTCCGCCGCCAGTAGGTGTGCTATCTCAACGTTTAGTCCAGGAAGTTCCGGATCTGCATTAGAATAAGGCAGATTTCGGACATCCATACAGACTATTAAAACCCCCTTTTCTTGGATCTCTTTCAGGGAACTGTTGGCATTCGCATTGGGCAACATAAAAACCAACAGTATGAAAATCAAGATCCGCAAAAGGATATGGTGCTTCACTCTGCAAACCTCCTATCGTATCATTCAAAAAGCGCGAACACAAAGAGGGTTCCCCCTTGGCGCGCGTTAACTTCAGCATATTTCACAGCACCTGATGCTACCGCGACGTATTGCGTCCCGTCGAGTTGATAGGTAATCGGTGGTGCATGAACGCCTGATCCAGTTTGGAAGTCCCAAAGCACTTCGCCGGTTTCTGCCGACAATGCCATGAATCTTCCCTCTAAATCGCCAGCAAAAACGAGACCACCTGCTGTTGTAAGGCATCCGCCCCATTGTGGAAAGTTTGTTTTGTGGCGCCATTTAGTCTCGCCTGTAGAAATATCAATCGCGCTGATGTGTCCCCACATCTCTACGTCGCCAGCTTCGTCTCTCTCTGCTGTCATACCGCTTCCGAGATAGGGTAAACCTTTCAGATAGAAGACGCGCCCTTGATGAAAGGAACCGCAGAGTTCCAGTGAAGGGACATAGAGTAAATTCGTAAGAGGGTTGTAGGCTGAAGGGGACCAATTCTTCCCGCCTTCAACGCCGGGGCAGACACGGATAGTGCCTTCCTCTGAAGTAGACACGCCGGGTTTGACCGTAGGACGACCATTTTCATCGAGTCCCGCAGACCAGTTCATTTCGCAGTAAGTACTTGCATATAGAAATTTCCCGTTGGTTCTATCGAGGACATAGAAATAACCGTTACGATTCGCTTGCATCAACGCTTTAACCGGTGCACCGTCAATTTCCATATCAATCAGGACAGGTTCACTCACACCGTCCCAATCCCATAGATCGTGCGGTGTCGCTTGAAAATACCATTGGAGTTTTCCGGTATCGGCATCCAATGCGACGATGCAGTCTGTGTAGAGGTTGTCGCCCTTCCGAACGTCGCCGTTCCAGTCCGGCGCGGGGTTGCCTGTTCCCCAATAGACGAGATTCAATTCCGGGTCGTAGGAACCTGTGACCCAGGCGGATCCGCCGCCTGTCATCCATGAATCGCCTTCCCATGTATCACCGCCGGGTTCGTCTTTTGAAGGGACGGTATAGAATCTCCATGCCTGTTCACCTGTTTCAGCATAATAGGCATCAATGTAGCCACGGATGCCGTATTCCGCGCCTGATATGCCGACAATCACTTTATCTTTGACGACTAAGGGGGCAACAGTAAGAGATTCAGCGTTCGTTAAATCGCCGACGACTCGATCCCATAATACCCTGCCGGTTTTCGCGTCAAGTGCGAGGAGATGTGCGTCAAGTGTTGTCCAGAAGATTTTATCGCCGAGAATGGCAGCCCCTCGATTCACCATACCACAACAGATGGCTAAATCGTCGGGGAGTTCATAATCATATCGCCACAATTCCTTACCGGTTCTGGCATCTACGGCGTAGATTGTACTATAAGGGGTCGTGATGATCATCATGCCGTCAACGACAAGTGGCGTGCATTCAAATTTATCGTAAGGTGTTCCAATTTGGAAAGCCCATTTTGTGACAAGTCTATTAACGTTTTCAGTATTAACTTGTGTCAGTTGACTATATCGCCAACTTTTGTAGTCCCGTCCATACATCAACCAGCTTTCGGGATCGTCTTGTGCTGAAAGCAGCATCTCGTTGGTGACAGGTTGGATGTTTTCTGTCCCGGCGTTGACTGGAACGGTGCTCGGTATCGCAGCAAACACTAAGGCTACTACAAAAATTGCAAGGCTTGCGCATTTTGTGTAGAGACCGTAGTTTGCGACTTCGAGAAAAATGTGCCTCTTCATGTTCCGCCTCCGTGTTTTCGTGCTCAGACAATTGCAATTTCCTGTCGCTAAATCATATCGTAAAGAAAAAGGGTGGCATTTCGCAGTGTCAAAAAAATATATGCCTCAGACATTAGTTTAACAAAAATCAGATTTTATGTAAAGTATGAAAAATTTCTGGTAGGGTTAAGCCTTAAGAGCACGCAGTAGACGGCATTATCATCGCCGCAATTAGCATGACTCGAATTACGCGATTCATTTGCCGCTTTAGGGTTATTACCATGTCTCGGATTTGCGTCGGTAATCCATCTTATAGATAATCCCGGCACTGTTCACATAGACATAGATATGGTAGTAATCGTCGTGCCCCGTATCTGTGTCTCCTATTGCTGCTGATAGATTGACAACAATTTCAAGTTGTGATTCAATATCGTGAACGTAAGTATGCCTATATTTGCCTTGACCTATAGGGGTTGACTGTTTTGGATCGGGGTTCTTCTCCAAAAATTCTTCAAAGGACTGGTTCAACCAAGGGCTATAGAAGGCTTCAACATTCTGGTCATGTTCTATGGTGTGTGACGCGCATCCGATTACTGTGAGTAGAAGCACACAGATGACAAATAGCGTTATGTGTTCAAATCTTCGATTCATGGGTTCCTCCTTATAAACGAGGTTGGAAAACTTCTTGGGTAGTTGTGTAAACCTAATGGATCACTCCACGAATGAAAAAGATTATTTCAAAATCATCTTTCGCAGTAGTAACGTCAGTCGTGTTTCCTTCGTTTACATCTTTATTGCAGAGGGATACTGACAGCACAAGCACCAGATATTTTATAATGTTGTTAGTTTTGGTCTAATCTTGCTTGTTCGCCAGCGTGGTAGGAACTTCGCACTAATGGACCCGATTCTACATGTCGAAATCCCATTTCGATTCCTGCTTCTTTGAGTTCCTCGAATTCTTCGGGAGTATAGTAGCGTTGAATCGGCAAGTGGCGTGGAGAAGGGGAGAGATATTGACCGATGGTGAGAATGTCACATTCGGTATTGCGGATGTCTTCCATGGTCTCTAAGAGTTCTGTCACGGTTTCGCCTAAGCCTACCATGAGTCCAGATTTTGTGAGGACCTGAGCATCCAGTTGTTTACCGATTCGGAGGAGATTTAGGGTTTGTTGATAATTTGCATACGGACGAACGCGGCGGTAGAGGCGCGAGACTGTCTCTGTGTTGTGATTAAGCACTTCTGGATGTGCTTGCACAATAACAGCGAGTGCATCCCAGTTTCCCTCAAGGTCTGGAATAAGGACTTCCACTGTGCATCCGGGACGGTGTTTCCGTGCTTCAGCGATACATTCCGCAAAAACGCTCGCACCACCGTCGGCAAGGTCGTCGCGGTTAACTGAGGTGATAACGATGTGATTGAGTTTTAGATAACCGACAGCCTCGCCAAGTCTACGCGGTTCATCTGTATCGACAACACCGCCGGGCGCGCCTTTTTTGACGGCACAAAACATGCAACGGCGTGTGCAGACATCTCCGAGTATCATGAAGGTGGCGGTGCGGCTGTTCCAACATTCACCGATATTGGGACAGCGTGCCTCTTCGCAAACCGTGTGGAGTTGCAAATCCCGCATGAGTTTTTTGAGTTCAGCGTAGTTACCACCGCTCGGCATCCGAGCCTTGATCCAGGTCGGGTGCCGTCGTTGCTGGGTTTTGGGTTCAACGAGTGGAAGCGTTTTTAGCATTTTTTAATTTAGCCCTAACGGGAGCTATCAGTAAGGTTTCGGCAGGGCACGAGCCTTTCAACAATCTGCCATGCGCCGTTGTTGCATGGCTATCGTTTCTTTTTTTAATTTAGCCCTAACGGGAGCTATCAGTAAAGTTTCGGCAGGGCACGAGCCTTTCAACAATCCGCCATGCGCCGTTGTTGCATGGCTATCGTTTCTTTTTTTAATTTAGCCCTAACGGGAGCTATCAGTAAAGTTTCGGCAGGCACGAACCTTTCAACAATCCGCCATGCGCCGTTGTTGCATGGCTATCGTTTCTTTTTTTAATTTAGCCCTAACGGGAGCTATCAGTAAGGTTTCGGCAGGGCATGAACCTTTCAACAATCCGTCATGCGCCGTTGTTGCATGGCTATCGTTTCTTTTTTTAATTTAGCCCTAACGGGAGCTATCAGTAAAGTTTCGGCAGGGCATGAACCTTTCAACAATCCGTCATGCGCCGTTGTTGCATGGCTATCGTTTCTTTTTTTAATTTAGCCCTAACGGGAGCTATCAGTAAAGTTTCGGCAGGGCATGAACCTTTCAACAATCCGTCATGCGCCGTTGTTGCATGACTACCGTTTCTTTTTTTAATTTAGCCCTAACGGGAGCTATCAGTAAAGTTTCGGCAGGGCATGAACCTTTCAACAATCCGTCATGCGCCGTTGTTGCATGACTACCGTTTCTTTTTTTAATTTAGCCCTAACGGGAGCTATCAGTAAAGTTTCGGCAGGGCATGAGCCTTTTAACAATCCGCCATGCGCCGTTGTTGCATGGCTACCGTTTCTTGTTTAACTCTTTTTTGTCTGATGGCGGGAGAGGGTGGGAGTCGAACCCACCTATCCACTTGCATGGACAAGCCGGTTTTGAAGACCGGTAGGGCCACCGGACCCTATCCTCCCCCATAATTTTTAAGCTATTAAATCTGGGCATCGTTCCACTACGTTCCACGATGGTTTTCGGTTAATTTCAATGGGGTCTGGAATCTGAACAGCCATCAAAAGTCTATGTAACGTGAGTTCGGTATAATAAGAAGTTGGTTCATTATTACATTGACGTAATAGGGCAAACTGAAGACCCATCGCAATACCTAAAGCCTCTGGCTTTGCTCCAGAGGAGCAATATGTCTATAGCAAGCATCCAAAGAGACATTTCCGCTCCAGCGGAGCGGTATGTGGTATCGGACACATAGCACTCCGCTGGAGTGCGGGTATGTTTCTATTATCGGATCTAGACAGATATGTTATACCAGGGCACCTCTAACTTCTTGAGTCGAGTTCACGTTATGTAATCCATTGCACAAAGTAAAGTGATGCGTTTATGTTTCCAACTGCCGCGGATGCAACCTTCGGACATTGCCGTCTCGAACCGTAAAATTCTGGCTGTCGCAATACTCAAGAAACGGAACAGCGTATTTTCGCGAGGTTTGTGCAGTTTCGCGGAATTCAGCGACAGTTATTATATCATTTTCTCGGAGATAAGTGATGAGTAATTCCCGTGTCTCCTCAAAAACGGTTTGGTGAATGAAAAAATTGTCTGCTATTTTGACGAATCGTCCCAAGTTCAGGAGTGCAAAGAACGTGGATTCAAGCACCTGCGGCGTATATTTTGGAAGTTGTGTACTGAGTTCTTTGAGCGTCGGTGTGTTGATACCTGCTTCCAAGAATAGTTTCTCTAACGTCTCCTTCGCGTTTTCCTCCTCTTGGGAAAACTGGATTTCGTGAGATGCCAACCGGATCAGATTCCCGTCTTTAACGAGTTGATCTTCGGCAATGAGTTGGTTCTCAAGTTTCTCAAAGCCGGTTTCGTCCAATTTAAGTTCTCGACGAAGTTGCGAAGCGTTTTGACCGGCAAGAAGTGGTTGCGCTTCATGAAAATCTGCCAATGCGTTTATGATTTTCTCTTTTGCCGTTGTCGTACGTGCAGCATCAGAAACCAGAGGTGTTCTACCCGATTTATCCCAACGCACAATTTTGTCAGCCGCTTCGAGTTTATCCAAAATGGCTTTCACGTTCATCTGCGAATGTGGTAGATAGTAATAAAGAAAAGATTCCGGCACGCAAAGGGTATCGCTGTTTTCTAACACAGTGTTCACTATCTGTGCATCGTCTGCTTCTTCCCACTGCGCTAAAGTGGCGATGGTTTCTGGGACGAACCGCTTATGCTTTGGAGCAAACGGATTGATAACCTCGCCGCCACCTACCGTGTATTGTGCTGAGAAATCGCGTAGAATAATTCGGTCACCCCTAAACGTTAGAATCGGTTGCTCTAAGCGGAGTTGAACTTGCACGGTGTCGCCCGGTAAAATTGCTTCGTCCACCAATAGAATCAATCTGCAAAATATTTCGCGGGTGCCGAGATACGCACGGAGACGCGTCCAATGTTCAAGTATCCTTGGGAATGAAGATAGAACTTGCAGCGACATATCGATATTGTCGGTTACTTGTGAAAATTCAAGTGGACAGAGCACGTCGCCGCGTTGGATGTCTTGTGCGGAGATACCGGAGAGGTTTAGTGCTGTTCTTTGTCCTGCTTGTGCAACCGGCGCAGTTTCGTTGTGTACCTGTATTCCGCGCACGCGGATAGGGTCGCCTTGTGGGAGAATCACCATCCGTTGGTCTTGATTAATTGATCCGCCAATGAGGGTGCCTGTTACAACCACGCCAAACCCTTGCACCGTGAAAACCCTGTCAACGTATAGTCTCGGAATTCCATCGTTTTCCTCTGCTTTTGTGGCGAGTGCTACCTGTTCGACAATCGTCTGCTTTAGCGTTTCAATGCCGGCACCCGTTATTGAAGAGACGCTGACATTTGGAATGCCTTCCAGACTTGTTCCAATGAGCATTTCCTGCGTCATTTCGGTCGCTTCCGCCAATTCATCGGGCGTTGCCAAGTCCGATTTTGTCATCACGAGGATGCCGTTTGAAATCCCAAGTAGGTCCAAGATTGCCAAGTGTTCAAGTGTCTGTTCCTGAACACCTTCCTTCGCATCAACGACAAAGAGGACGATATCCATACCGTAAGCACCGGAGAGCATGCTTCTGATGAATTTCTCATGACCCGGAACATCAACAATACCGGCACGCGAACCGTCTGGCAGGTCGAAGTAGGCAAAGCCTAACTCAATGGACAAGCCACGTTCCTGTTCTTCCTTGAGCCGGTCTGTCTCCATTCCGGTAAGCCTCCCAACGAGCGCGGTTTTCCCGTGGTCAACGTGTCCTGCTGTTCCAATGATGAGGTGTCGTCTATCTTGATGCATTAGTCTTTGTGGTTGTCAGGTTATCAGTAACCATAGGTGTCAATTTAGAAAACGTTGGGTTTCACTCGATTCTCTGTGCCTTGAAGTGTCCTAAAAGTTGAAAGTTTCTACGCCCAATATGCCTGTTTTTAAAGTTCCGTTCAACCTGGGGGAAACACCCAAGCAAAAACACCTACGATGCCATGAGCCGTTTTTTCTAAAATTGACAGTTATGGTTATCGGTTATCAGTAACCGACAACTGATAACCGATAACTGACAACTATTCTTAACCGACAACTGATAGCCGATAACTGACAACTATTGATGTGCATGGATGAGTTTGCCAATTCGGTTGAATCGGACGTTACCTACCATCTTCCACACTTCCCACAACTTCGCCGGGCGGGCATCGAATGACCAGTACACCATAAACGCTTGTCCTTTAATGTCGTTTATATCTACAGGTCCCCAAGAGCGGCTATCACTGCTTTGGTCTCGGTTGTCACCCATCGCGAATACCGTGCCTTTTGGCACAGTGAAGGGTTTCCCCTCAGGAAACTTACGCCTAAATTGATTTGCGGTTAACGCATAGTCGGAAAAAGCATCGGTCTCTGGCAGATACTCTGGCTGACGGAACGGTGGAAAATCGCCTCTTCTGAAATGGCTGAATGTCATGTGCTTGGTATAATGGCTATCCTCAGCCACTTCGCCGTTTACATAAAGTGTGTCGCCGCGTGTTTCGATTGTATCCCCTTCAACGGCTACGATGCGCTTGATGAAATTTCGTTCCCGATCGTGCGGCGGGATGAAAACGAAAACGTCACCACGGGTGGGTTTGTGGAAATCGAAAACTTTGATGTCCGTGCCGGGTATCTTAACGCCGTAGATAAACTTGCATACCAGTATCCGGTCACCAATAAGGAGCGTGTCTTCCATTGACCCCGATGGGATTTTGAAAGCCTCAACAACAAACGGACGTATGAATCCAAAGACGAGAATAAGTGCTACAACGATAACTTGCGCATATTCCCATACAATCGTTTTCCGAAATTTCTGCCATTTAGATAATTGGGTGTCGTTACCATTCATAATGTTTTGAAGCCTCTATGAGTAAAAAGTGCTCTCCTTTTCCCAGTTTAGTTTACCTTGAATGCGTCCGATTCCGAGGGGATAAGTTTGCCAATTCGATTAAACCGGATATTGCCTATCATCTTCCATACTTCCCATAACTTCGCCGGACGATTAGCAGCCGAAAACATAACCATAAAGGCTTGTCCTTTAATGTCATCTACAGCGACGGGTCCCCAGAAGCGACTATCGCTACTCTGGTCGCGGTTATCACCCATGGCAAATACCATACCTTTTGGCACTGTGAATGGTTTCCCTTCACGGAACTTACGCCTAAACTGGCTTTCAGTCAAGGTATAGTCATGGTAATTTTCGCCAGTCGGTAGATATTCTGGATTCCGGAATGGTGGGAAATTTCTTCTAAAAGGGCTGAACCTCAGATGCTTCGTATAGGTGCTGTCGTCAACGGCTTCACCGTTCACATAAAGTGTATCACCACGGGTTTCGATTGTATCTCCTTCAACGGCTACGATGCGCTTAACAAAATGCCGCTCCCGATCATGGGGTGGAATAAAAACGGCAACATCGCCGCGTGCCGGTTGGTGAGAATCGAAAACTTTTATATCTGTGCCGGGGATTTTAACGCCGTAGATAAACTTGCATACCAGAATCTGATCGCCGACGAGGAGTGTATCTTCCATGGATCCAGAGGGAATTCTATACGCTTGAACAATAAATGGATTTACAAAACCGTAAAAAAAAATGAGCCAAACAATAAGTTGCTTTATACACTCATGAGTCTCTGATTTGTGAAGTTTTTTCTGTTCGGTTAATTTGGGTTCAGGGACTTGTGTGCGTTTTTGTGTATTCTTCTTCATCATAGAAACCGTCGGGTAAAACGGTGATCTCCTTTCTCCTACGTAATAAGTAATTTTGGATTTGAGATAAAGATTTTGGTTAGAGTGACAAAATTACAACTGGTATATTCATAATAATCTTTAATTGTAAAAATTTTGTAATAAGTGGTTATAGTGCTTTTTTAGAAAGTAACGTGAGTTCGGTAGAAAAAATTGGTTCATCACATTAACGCAATAGGACAAACTAGAGATCCATCTCCGCTCCAGCGGAGCGGTATATGTTGTAGGATACATAGCACTCCTCTGGAGTGCGAAAACTTAGGCATTTATTTTTCTATAGACATAGCACTCCTCTGGAGTGCGAAAACTTAGGCATTTATTTTTCTATAGACATAGCACTCCTCTGGAGTGCGAAGGTTCCTCTCATCAAGCTGCGGTAGGCGTGATGCGTTGTGTTGGTTTCACCTGAATCCTTAGGTTGAACCCACGTTAAGTTGTTTTTATCCAGTCCGTATTGTTTGTTCTATTTATGTATTACTTATGCGAAGGTTCCTCTCATCAAGCTGCGGTAGGCGTGATGCGTTGTGTTGGTTTCACCTGAATCCTTAGGTTGAACCCACGTTAAGTTGTTTTTATCCAGTCCGTATTGTTTGTTCTATTTATGTATTACTTAATCATCAGTTGCAAGCATTGCCATGAACGCTTCTTGCGGGACATCAACGTTGCCAATCTGTTTGAGTCGTTTTTTGCCCTCTTTTTGTCTTTCAAGCAATTTCCGTTTTCGAGTGACATCGCCACCGTAGCATTTCGCAGTGACGTTTTTTCGGAGTGCTCGCACTGTTTCACGTGCCACGACCTTGTTACCAATTGCTGCTTGGACTGGAACCTCAAACATTTGCCGCGGAATTAACTCTTTTAACTTGGATACCAAGGTTTTGCCACGTGTTTCTGCATCGTCTCGCGGCAAAATCGTCGAAAGCGCGTCTACGGGTTTGCCGTTCAGTAGGACATCTAATTTTACAAGTTTTTCGGTTTTATATTCCCCGATATCATATTCTAACGAACCGTACCCGCGTGTCAACGATTTAAGTTTTGGGTAGAAGTCCATTAGCATTTCACTGAGTGGAAGTTCGTAGAGCAATTGCACGCGACTTGCGTCCAATTGGTTCATCCGCTTATATACACCCCGACGCTTCTGACAAAGTTCCATCGCGTTTCCAATATACTCGCGAGGGACTATAATGTCAATATTGACATACGGTTCTTCGATTCGTTCGATGTTATTTGGTTCTGGGAGGTGCGCGGGATTGTCAACCGACACATATTCACCTGTTTTCAGATAAACCCGGTACATTACACTCGGTGCAGTCCGGACAAGCTCAAGTCCAAATTCCCGTTCAAGGCGTTCATGGATGATCTCCATGTGAAGCAATCCGAGAAAGCCGCATCGAAACCCAAATCCGAGTGCGACGGATGTTTCGGGTTCAAAATTGAAGGAAGAGTCATTCAGACGTAGTTTATCGAGTGCCTCGCGCAGGGCATGAAATTGGTTCGTGTCTGCGGGATAGAGTCCACTAAATACAAGCGGTTTCATTTCTCGGTAACCGGGAAGTGCTGTCGCTGTTGGCTTTGTGTGGTGTGTGATTGTATCCCCGATTTTCGCTTTGTCGATCTCTCGGATGCCCGCAATGAGATAGCCGACTGCACCGGTACGTAGTTCTGTGGTCGGTTGCATTTCTGGCGTGAAAATACCGACCTCCTCAACTTCATAGGTGCGCCTCGTTTCCATGAGCTGAATCTTCTCCCCTAACTTCACGCTGCCGTCGAAAAGTCGGGTGTACATGATGACGCCGCGATAGTTATTATAGACGGAGTCAAGCACGAGTGCTTTCAAAGGTGCTTCAGTTTCGCCGACAGGTGTGGGGATTCGGTTGACAATTGCTTCCAATATAGCAGGAATACCGATTCCCATTTTCGCGCTAACGAGGAGTGCCTCGTCAGCAGGGATACCGATAACTTCTTCTATCTGCCGTTTGGCTTCGTCGGGTTGTGCTGTCGGCAAGTCAATTTTATTGATGACCGGAATAATCTCAAGGTCGTTGTCAATCGCCAGATAAGCGTTTGCCAAAGTTTGTGCTTCTACGCCTTGGGCGGCATCAACAATTAAAATCGCACCTTCGCACGCAGCAAGACTACGTGAGACCTCATACGTAAAATCGACGTGTCCGGGTGTGTCAATCAGGTTGAGTTCGTAGTGGTTTCCATCGGGGGCGGGGTAGTGGAGTTTGACGGCGGTTGCTTTAATGGTAATACCGCGTTCACGTTCAAGGTCCATTAAGTCAAGCACCTGTTCGCGCATATCGCGTTCGGTAAGCGTGTTCGTATGCTCAAGCAGTCGGTCACTCAGCGTGCTTTTCCCGTGATCGATGTGTCCTAAAATACAGAAATTCCGTATATGTTGAAGATTAGTTGGCATGATATAGATAGTGTATCACAACGTTTGTCCAATTGTCCATAGAATTTGGTTTTTAGTTCTCAAGTTGCTTATCTTTGATTTAATCAACGACCAGTTTTGTTGTGGATGTGTAAATATTTTGTCAAAATGCGGATCGTTACGATAAGCAGGTAACCGCACTTATCAGGCAACGCAAAATAAATTGCATTGCGGATTGCGTTTTGACGTGTTTTTCAAGGCTGAACACAAAATCAATACTTTTAGGACTTACGCAATTTTTCCATGAAACGCCACGTATTATACCAAATTCATTTGATTCATCATCTTCACATACCGCTCCGCTGGAGCGGAAGATGGCAAACTCCACGTGTACTATAGACATACCGCTCCGCTGGAGCGGAAGAGTGGAAAAAGCACTGGAAAAACGAGACGAATTACGTTAATTTGGTATTACACCACTGAGCGAGGTTAAGAAACCTCGCCAGCAAGGGGGCTGCGTAAGTCCTAACTTTGTAAAGCGCGTGGTTCCGCGGTTCTTTTAATTTCGGTTTGCGTTTTTTTGCGTTTGAGACGAGGCTTATTTGGCTATTATGGAAGGCGAGGATAGAATCCTCGCCAGCGGTCGTGAGCGTTGCTTTTCTGAAAACCTGTCTATATGTTTCGATCCTTACTATAAATTGTCCAAACTTTAGTCTCTATAGTGGTTTGACTTTGATGTTTCGGCACCAGATTTTTCCGCCGTGGTCTTGGATGCCGATGTGACCGTCTCGTGGGAAATCCTTGAGTGCGATGCCGAACTTATTTCTGCTGCCATCCGGGTTTTGGTGCGGTGTATCCCAGTCATCCAGATCGGCGCGGACGATTTCTTCGTCATTAAGTGTTACGGCAACAATACTACCATCGCATGTGATGGTCATCTGATTCCACTCACCTGCGGGTTTGCAAGTGTTTCGAGTCGGTCCCAAAGCATCGTAGAGTGCGCCGCAATCGTGGCTATCTGTAGGTTCCTTGCCGTGTGTGTCCAAGATCTGGATTTCAAGTCCGCTCTGAACTGCGTCCTCAAGATCTGCCCATCGGATGAAAATTCCGCTGTTGACTTTCGGCTCGGTCTTGTACTCAAGTGACAATATGAAATTATCGTAATGTCCTTCAGTGTAGAGATATTTTCCGCCCTGAACGGTGCAGAGAATACTCCCATCGTCGATAACCCATCCTTCGGCGTTTCCGGTGGCTCCCCAACCGGTGAGTGTCTCACCATCGAAGAGAGATATCCATCCCTCATTTTTCTCTTTTTCTGTTAACATTTTTTCTCCTTTTGTTTAGAGTTATTTATGATAAAATCTACAGTTACTTAGGCATTGTGAGGAGGCGAGGATAGAATCCTCGCCAGCGGCATTGGGGCTTTTGTTCGCCGAACAACTGTCCACATATTTTTAGATTTTACCATAGTTTGATGTGTCGGGATTCGGGGAAAACTAAATGCCCTACCCTTTTGTAGATGTGTAGGTGGTATGACGCATCAGAGATGAATCCCACTACCTAACGTAAACTCTCTAAAAATAGTCTTCCAACATCAACGTTATATTCAAAATCTGTTGCCGACCAAGGGCTGTTATAGCCAATGATCGGCACATAACTTTCGTGGCGAGACCCGTGTGAACGTACTGCGGTCGGTTCTACTGCCACTTCCAATTCACCGAAAACAGTCGTTTTATCGGCTAACACGAAGATGTCGCCGATCCGTTCGCGGTGAAGTCGAAATGTCCGTGCTGCATCTTCCGCGGAATATGCTTCTTCAATGCCGGGTGTGTTCAGAAGGCGTTGGATTGCTTGGGATGTATCAGCCTGCTCTTCGAGGAATATATAAGCGGCACCCCCCAAATTGCCGTGATGCGCGACGTACCGATCCTTGATAATGGGAATTGAACTTGCGGGGATGTTGTGTTCTGTTAGGACGCGTCCTGGATCGAGTGCGGTCGTTTTCTCCAACATCCCGTGGTCGGCTGTGATATAAATCTCACGTTCGGGTTCGTCATCAATAATCTCCCCGATAATCCGGTCCAACGCTACAAGATGTTGTTGGGAAAGGTCGTCGTCAGGCGCGTATTTGTGTTGGACCCAATCTGTTGTTGAACAGTAGACGAGTTCCGGGTTGTCCTTACGCAGGGTTTCTCGGACAGCGCGGAGTAACCACCAGTTGATTTCAACGGAATAAATCGGTTCAACCGGGCCGACTGTGTGAATGTATTCAGGGGGTGGTGCTTCGGCGGCGACCGCGATATCCGTGCCCGCTTCCAGCATCCGCAGCAATTTTTTCTTCGTTACGAACAGAGCGGTTTTGTCTGCGAATTTACAGGCTTTCGCGGTCTCAAAGAGTGTCGGTGCGAGAAGGAAACGGTTGTCCTCAATAAATTCCCCTTTGCCGGTTGTTCGATCTACATGGTAATTCGTCGTGATGCCGTGCGTTTCTGGAAACGTTCCGGTTGCGATGCTCACGTTGTTCACATTCGTGACGGACGGGATAACGGCGTTGGCGTGTGTATAGAATCCGATTTTTGCCAATTGGCGGATGGTGGGGAGGTCGCTCGCTGCGAGATAGTCATGGCTACCTGCATCGATACAGAGGATAAGAATTTTTCGTCTTTTCACGCTTTGTGTGTTGCTCCACTATCTGGTATTCTGCCATATTAACCTGTCTGCAGAAAAAATTGTAGCAGCTATCCTTCTGAATTGCAAGTTTTTTTACGCACACTGGAATTTAAGATTGTTATTCCGGTCGGAATCTGTTATAATTAATTTAAATTCGGCAAGACAGCGAGGTTCCGGTATGTATCACACCAACGGATCTTCCGAATTAACGAAGCTAATATTCAAGAATTCGGCGAATGAAGAAAAACTCAAACAACTTCTGATTTCTAACTATTCAGAAGCCGATCTCACCGCTTATCTTCATAGCAAAAATCCGTTGCTTGGACGCGCTGCAGGATTTGCGCTTCGGTTAATTGGAACTTCAGAGGTGATTCCAGCATTGGTAGATGCGCTCAAAGATAGTGACCGTGTGACCTGCTTTAACGCTGAATACGCGTTGTGGGAAATCTGGTCTCACTCTGGTGATGATGCTGTTGATACGATGCTTGAAGATGGAAAAAACTTGCTCAAAAATGAGTCATATCAACAAGCCGTTGAATGCTTCACCACCGTAATTGAGACGGATCCAGATTTCGCTGAGGGCTATAACCAACGCGCAATCGCTTATTTCATGCTTGAGGAATGGAGTAAGGCAATCCGTGATTGCAAACGAACTGTTGCCCTCAATCCTGATCACTTTGGGGCGTTCGCCGGAATGGGGCACGTGTATGTCAGACTTGGTGAGATTGACGAAGCGATTGCGGCGTATAAGCAGGCGTTAGTTATTAACCCGAACCTTATCTCTATTGCCGAAGCAGTTTTGCGGCTCCGTAGCCGAACACAGGGCAGATGAAGTTAGTTTATGGATACGGCTATGAGCAATCGAAACAACTTTCTAAAGACACTCGCGATTTGGCTTATCATCCCAAGTTTTTTGCTTTTGCCGATCTATCAATTATTGGCGCGAGCGAAACTTGGTTTGCCGATAGAGTGCCTTTTCATGGCACAAGTGTTCATTGTGCTTTTCGTATCTCCCTATCTGGCTGCCCGAGCGATTCGTTCTGACTTTCTCAGCACAGGTGCGACTTCTACTTCATCGTTGCTCACGCTCAGTTCTTTCCCGTCAGGTGGGTGGTTGTTGAGATTACTTGTGCTCAGTCAGATACCACTATTGTGCTGGGTGTTTTTATCAACGGGTGTCGCTTTGCTCGTTACGGATGTTCCCTTTGTGAAAGCGTTGCAAATGCTGGTTATATTGGGGATTTATAATTTGTCGGCGGGTGCTGTTGGAATGTGCAGCGCACAGGTTTTCCGAGACGCATTCTTTGGCGCAGAATTTGCTACCTTTTTATGGTGTGTTTTGATTGGGAGCGCATTTTTGCTCAACCCTTTAGGACGTTATGTGAATAATCTTCAACCTTTCATCCCACCCGTCTTGCACCTGAACCCGCTTATTGCTGTATGTTGTATCTTTGGATCAGACATCTTTAGAAATCCCCTACTCTATGAACTCACACCTGTTCCTTCATACGATTATAGGTATCCAAATCCGTGGTATTTTGTAGGGGTATGGCAGATAGTGATTGGTGCGTGCTGTTCTTTAGGCGCGTGGCAAATCGGTAGATCTCGTAAGTACGCCGTATAGAGAGGATGACATGGGCAAGGCAGAAAAACCGATTATTAGTGTTTCAGGCGTTCGTGGGGAGGTTGGCGTTTCGCTTGATGTTCGTGTCATTACACAATTCGCGATGGCTTTCGGCACCTTTGTCGGCGGTAGAACGGTGGTTATTGGTAGGGATTCTCGCACCTCAAGTCCGACACTCCGACATGCAGTGCTTTCGGGGCTTTTCGCCACGGGATGTCACGTCATTGATGTGGGACTCTGCCCGACACCGACGGTCTTACTGATGGCAAAGGCACTAAACGCGCAGGGGAGTGTTACCATTACAGCCAGCCATAATCCTGTTGAATGGAACGGCATCGAATTTGCGTCTGCTTCCGGGAATCTCCTGACACAGACAGAACGCGATGAATTGATGCGGATTTATGAAACAGAGAATTTTGCGCTTGCCCCTTGGAATGAACAGGGGACGCTTGAAACGGACGAAAAGGCAACGGCATATCATCTGGAGCAGATTTTATGTTCACCGTGGCTTGCACCGGAATCAGTCCGAAAGGCTGGACTGAAAGTCGTAATTGATTGCGGAAACGGTGCGGGGAGTGTTATAAGTCCGTCGCTCTTGCGGAAGCTTGGTTGTCGGGTTGTTGAACTTAATTGTGTCGCAGATGGGCACTTCCGCCGTTCTGCTGAACCTACACCTGAGGCATTAGATGAACTTTGTAAAACGGTTCGCGCTTCTGAGGCAGATATTGGCTTTGCCCACGATGGCGATGCCGACCGGCTCGTCGTTGTTACCGAACGTGGTGTTCCGTTGAGTGGTGAATGGACACTCGCTTTTGTTGCTGATTTTATCCTTACTCAAACGAAAGGGGACATCGTTGCCACGGTATCAACAAGTCGAATGTTAGACGATATTGCCGCGAAGCATGGGGTCGCGCTCCATCGCACGAAGGTTGGGGTCGGTTGGGTGGTTGAGAAAATGCATGCGGTCAACGCCGTTATTGGTGGTGAAGGCACCGGTGGTGTTATCTATCCGAATATCCACTATACGACGGATGGTCTTGCCTCTATTGCCGCCATTGCGCAATACCTTGTCGAATCTGGTGACACAGTAACGCAGCTTGTAGATAGCATGCCGCACTACGAGATGTGTCGAAAGAAATTGGAGATTCCATCACAAGAGATCGCGACACGCTTGGTGGATCTCGCTTTAAAAAGGTATGAAGCGGAAGGTGCTACGGGAACGGAGCCTTTGCTTGAGTTAACGGACGGTGTTAAGCGGGTTTGGAATGACCGATGGGTGAATATCCGTAAGTCCGGTACGGAACCCGTAATCAGGGTTTTTAGCGAGGCACCAACTTTCGCAGAGGCGGATCAATTGTGTGACGAAACCCTTGAAACGCTGAGAATGTTAATGAAACAAATTTAGTTTTAGTTGCGTTATCTATTATGGTGCCTTGTAAAGATGAAATGTTTACAATCCGCGGAAATCCTGAGATCCCACCGGTCCGCGATTTATAGTAAAGTTTAGAATTAATAGGACACTCTGTGCCGGTTCGGTTAGGAAACCGAACCTACCGGGTGATGAAAGTGTCTCTTTATTTTTAGGATTCACTATAGTTTGGAGAAATTATGGCTTTGAAACTTGCCTGTATCGGAGGCGGCAGTGGTTTATCCGCTTTGCTTAGTGGAATTAAGCACTATGCCGATCTGGAGATAGGTAAAGATAATATTATGGATTTGGATAGTTTGGCAGCAATCGTTACCGTTTCTGATGATGGCGGAAGCTCAGGACGGCTGGTTGAAGAGTTTGACATGCTGCCCCCTGGTGATATTCGTAGGCTGCTGTTTACGCTATCCGATGCTGATGAACTCGCAGGGCTTTTTGAACATCGCTTTTCAAGCGATGGTGAACTCGGTGGGCATACCGTCGGTAATCTTTTATTAACAGCGTTGACAGAAAAGTTTGAGGGAAACTTTCCGAAAGCGATTCAAGCGGCATCACGGCTGCTTGCCGTTCGTGGACAAATTATTCCCGTTACATTGGATTATACTGTTTTGTGTGCAGAACTCGCAGATGGCGAGATTGTTCGAGGCGAATCCACGATACCTGTGAGAGAGAATCGTGAACCGATCAAGCGTGTCTTTTTTGAACCGCGCGAGAATGGAAAGACGCATCATTCTCCAGATGAGAACTATGAGTGCCAAGCACATGAAGGTGCTATAGAGGCACTGATGAACGCGGACGTAATTATCATCGGTCCTGGTAGCCTTTACACCAGCATTATGCCGAATCTGGTTATCAAAGGTGTCGTCGAAACGATTCAACGCTCAGACGCGGTTAAAATCTACGTCTGTAACGTCATGACGCAACCCGGTGAAACCGACGGTTACGCTGTTACTGATCATGTCAACGCTATCTTGGATCACGCAAAAATCCCTTTACACTACGTCGTTGTTAACAACCAGCCTGCCCCAACGGAGATCATGCAAGAATATGTTCGTAAGGAATTGGTCTCGCAGCTAACTCGAATTCGTTCACTTGCCGAGGAAGGGCTGTCGATGCTCTATGAAGATACTGAGCATCTTATGGATGTCTTGGACCTCGCGAAAGATATTTCGTCGTTATCCGTTGAGACAATGCAAGTTGCAGACGCTTCAAAAGTGCAGGTCTCTTATAATCATGAACAGGAGAATCTTGAAGCTGAAGGAATCAGTGTCGTTGAAGCGGACCTCATTCGGGATATGGTTGTCACTGAATTTGGGACGTGGTTGGGCGGCGTTCAAATGAACGTTATCCGTCACGACCCCGAAAAGTTAGTCCGCTCTCTCGTTAAAATCTTTCGGAATCATCCGAAACTTCAGGAGTCAGTCTGAAGATATCTTTGACTCGTGACACAGTAGCACGTTAGGAGCGTGACTGCTTAGAAGGGGTTATACCTTTGGCAGCAATCTGGTAGGCGAGTGTATCACAAATCTGAGACAAATTATCAATGAAACGTTCCCAGCGAAATTCATCTTGGCGCGCTTTTGCTACAGCAAGACACAAAGCCGTTTCATATAGACATGGACGATTCTGGCGTACATCAGTGGATTTCATAACTTTTACCCCTTTCTGAGATTTATGAGTTAATATAATTACCAACACTACGTTTAAACGGATGTTCTACGGAAAAGGTTACATTTTTTCAAAAAAAGACAATTTTAATTTCGTAACTTGATAAACATGGCATCTTCGGGACCTTCTCTACAAGGTTCTTTTTTCTTTAAAAAATGTTTTGCAAGAACCTTGCCACCTCTACAATGCCCAATGGTAAGCATTATGGAGAGAAAAGTCTTGAATAACACGCGTCTATGCCTGTTTTTTACGCGGTGTCCCGACTTATGGAACAAATCCCGGAAAAGCCGAAAACTATAGTAAAACCCGAAAATAAGAGGGCACTTTGGAAAACACAAAACACCTCACCACCGCTGGCGAGGATTGTATCCTCGCCTCTTTGGAGTGTCTAATTAATTCTAAACTTTACTATAAATAGTCCTATTATCTGATAGATACAACTTAGTGGTAAAAAGGTTGCATAATTTTTTAAAAATGAAAGGAATCTGAATTTTATAGTGAATTAACGTGAGTTCGGATATCCTTCCGACGGGAAAACTGGAAATCTTGACTTTACCATGTTTTGAAGGTATAATTATTAACAAGATATTCCAATCTCTATAGACGACTGCTTCACGTGAGCGGAAGTCTCTGTAATACGCCCAAAATAGGACATATATGGTATATAAGATATGAAGCATTCAGATCCCCATTTAAAAGAAGATACGAATAACCCCTACGATACAAACTTCATCCGTCAAGCGATTGACGAAGATCTCGAAGCCAACAGATATGACGGTCGAGTGCATACCCGGTTCCCGCCAGAACCGAGCGGATACCTCCATATAGGACACGCCAAGGCTATCTGCATTAGTTTCGGTATCGCTGAAGATTATGATGGACTTTACAATTTGCGGTTTGACGACAGCAACCCTCTCACAGAGGAGAGTGAGTACGTAGAAGGAATCAAGCGAGATGTCCGTTGGCTCGGATTTGATTGGAAGGAACGAGAATATCACGCTTCAGACTATTTTGAGACACTCTACGGATATGCCGTCAAACTCGTAGAGAAAGGGAAGGCGTACGTCTGCGATCTAACACCAGAGGAGACACGAACTTATCGTGGCACCTTGGTTGAACCGGGGAAAGACAGTCCTTACCGGAACCGATCGGTTGAGGAAAATCTGACGTTGTTCCGTGGCATGCGCGATGGCGAATTCCCAGATGGGTCCCGTACGCTCCGCGCAAAAATTGATATGACGAGTCCAAATCTGAATATGCGCGATCCTGTGATGTATCGTATCCTTCGGGCACATCACTATCGCCACGGTGACGATTGGTGCATCTATCCGACCTACGATTTCACGCATGGGCAATCGGATTCGATTGAAGGCGTAACACACTCACTCTGTGACGTTCAGTTTGAGGACCACCGTCCGCTCTATGACTGGTTTTTAGAATCATTGGAGATTTATCAACCTCGACAGATCGAATTCGCTCGGTTGAACCTTACTTATACTGTGTTAGGCAAACGGAAACTCAAAGTCCTTGTTGACGAGGGACACGTCAACGGTTGGGACGATCCGAGGTTGCCTACGCTCTCTGGGATGCGCCGCCGTGGGTATACGCCTGAATCTATCCGAGATTTTTGCAACCGCATCGGCGTATCAAAGGCTGATAATCTCATTGAGATGGGGCAGCTTGAGTATTCTATCCGCGACGATCTGAATCGCCGCGCACCGCGAGTCATGGCAGTTCTCAATCCGGTGAAGGTTGTTATTGACAACTACCCGGAGGGGCAGGTCGAAATGCTTGACGCTGAAAATAATCCGGAAGATGAAAACGCAGGGACGCGGCAAATTCCGTTCTCGCGAGAGATCTACATTGAGCGTGAGGATTTTATGGAGGACCCGCCACGGAAGTTCTTCAGATTGGCACCGGGACGAGAGGTGCGGCTTAAACATGCGTATTATGTCCAGTGTGAGCGGATTGTTAAAGACGAAAATACCGGTGAAATTGTTGAGATTCACTGCACATACGATCCCGAAACGCGTGGGGGTTGGTCGGAAGATGGACGGAAGGTCCGAGGCACATTGCATTGGGTGTCCGTAGAACACGCCCTTGATGCTGAGGTGCGCCTCTACGATTCGCTCTTTACGGAACGTGAACCGGAGAGCACAGCGGACAGGGCAGATTGGATGCAGTTTCTCAATCCGAACTCTTTGGAGATTCTCAACAACTGCAAAGTTGAACCGAGTCTCGTTGATGCACCGCCTGAAAGCCGGTATCAGTTCTTGCGAATGGGATATTTTTGTGTAGATTCAGATACAACATCAGAGAAGTTGGTATTCAATCGCACAGTGCCACTGAGGGATAGCTGGGCGAAGATTCAAAGAGGGCAGAAATGAATGACACATCAAGCGGGACATCAGTTTCCGCTGTGAAAGATCAGGTTCGGGTCCGGATGGCACCATCACCTACCGGTTACTTACACATCGGCGGCGCACGAACGGCTTTATTCAATTGGCTGTTTGCCAAACACCACAACGGCAGGTTCATTCTCCGAATTGACGATACGGACGCGGCGCGTTCCACTGATGAATCCATGCACGAAATTTACGATGCGTTGAAATGGTTAGGCATCAATTGGGACGAGCAGTATGTTCAGTCGGAGCGGCGAGGCATCTACGATGACTACGTTGCACAACTGCTTGCAAGCGGCAATGCGTACCACTGCTACTGCACACCGGAAGAACTGGAGGAGATCCGCGCACAGGCTCGCGCTGATAAGCAGACCCGTTCCTACGATAGAAGGTGCCGACACCTGACATCGGAAGCTGTGGAAAGCTTTGTCACCGAAGGCAGGAAACCGACTATCCGTATAAAAATGCCCGACACACCGATCCGTGTTGACGATCTTGTTCTCGGTTCACGCAATATTGATCCCGATACTTTAGAGGACGAGGTGATTGTGCGTTCAAACGGGATGCCGAACTACAATCTTACTTCGATTATTGACGATGTGGAGATACAGATAACACACGTGGTTCGGGGAACGGAGCATCTCAATAATACGCCGAAACAGATTGCAATTGCGAATGCCCTTGATTTGAAAATTCCACAGTTTGCACACATTCCATTGGTGCTGGATAGTGGTGGCAGGAAGATGAGTAAACGCCATCACGGTGATCTGGTCGCTGTGAACCGCTACCGAGAGCAGGGGTATCTCCCCGAAGCGATGCTGAACTTTGTTGTCCGGCTCGGCTGGTCCTACGACGACAAGCAGGAAATCTTTTCGGTTGATGAACTCGTAGAGAAATTTGATCTCGCACGGGTTGGTAAAAGTGGTAGCGTCTTTGATATTAAGAAGTTGGAATGGCTCAACTCGCACTATATTAACCAACTTGATGTGGCAGCACGGACGGATGCGGTAATTCCGTTCTGGCAGAAAGAGGGTTTATTAGATTCAACGGAGGATCGCGCTTGGCTGGAAAGTATTGTAGAAGCAGTGGGGGAACGCCTCACAACGCTACAGGACATCATCCCGCAGACTCGCTATTTCTTTACAGGTGAATTCGAGTATGAACCGAAAGCGGTTAAGAAATGGTGGGGAAATTCAGAAGAAAAGAGAGATAATACGCGACAGATTCTGACGAATGTCTTACAGATTTTGGAAGAAAGCCCTACGTTTGACATAGAAACACTTGAAGCGGCGATTTGGAAATACACGGATAAGAACAACATCAAACGCGTCGCTGCGATGCAGGCATTGCGAATCGCACTGACAGGGACATCGTTCGGACCGAGTCTCTTTGATATTGTTGTGCTGCTCGGAAGAAACGAAGTCTTAAAACGGATCCCTAAGGCGATCACGCATCTATGAGTCACTGCACTGCGGCGTACATAAACCTCTATAAGGGGGTCGCTCATGGCAGCAAAACTCGCTATATCTGGTGGCAAACGGACTGTCCCTGATGGGTTAATTCAACCGTGGCCAGAAGTTACCCAGTCCGATAGAGACGCGATTGCCGAGGTTATCGCTTCCACAAAAATTACCGAACAGCAACGGATCCAATCCGAAGGTCTCTCGCAAGAGTGGGCGGAATACATGGGGGTTCGGTATTGCATTCCGGTCAACAGTGGGACCGCTGCTTTACATCTGTGTGTCGCGGGTGTTGGCATTGAACCGGGTGACGAGGTCATTGTTCCCGCCTTCACTTTCTGGGCAACAGCAGCAGCTGTCCTCCATCATAACGCTATCCCCGTCTTTGTTGATATTGACCCCGTAACCTACTGTATTGATCCGAATGAAATTGAGGCAAAAATCACCGAGCGGACTCGTGCGATTATGCCGGTTCATATTCACGGTATGCCTGCGGATATGGATCCGATTTTAGCAATTGCTAAAAAGCATAACCTGAAAGTAATTGAGGATGTCGCGCAGGCGCATGGGGCTTACTATAAAGGCAAGCTTTGTGGTGCCTTTGGCGATGCCGCGGGATATAGCACGCAGGCATCGAAAACGTTGAGTAGCGGTTGTCAAGGTGGTTTGTTCACGACGGATGATGAACAAATTTACGAACGCGCAGCGTTGTTGCAGTATTTTGGAGAAATCGTCGTGCCCGGTAGGGAACGCGAGGAGCAGGAATACAACGCGTATGGACTCGGATGGATGTATCGTGGGGATATGTTCAGCCAAGCGTTTATCCGTAGCCAACTTAAGCGGCTTGACCTGAACAATGCGATGCGGATCCGAAATTGCCACTATCTCACAGGACATCTGGATGAAATTGAGGGGATCGAAACGCCTGTTACTCCGAAAGCGTGTGAACCTGTTTATTACAACTACGTCGTCGGTTTTGATCCGGAGGCGTTGGGGTTAGATATTCCCGTACGGACCTTGCGTGAGAAGGTGCAAGCGGCACTCCGCGCTGAAGGCGTGCCGACTGGACAGTGGCAGCGGCTCCCCGTTCCATCTCAAGAAATTTTTCAGAATCGTATCGGTTATGGCACAGGCTGCCCATGGCGCTGCAATAATTCGACGGTCGAATACAAGACTGAGGACTATCCTAAAGCAGTTGCGTTCATTGACTCTCACTGCTATATCTTTGATATCAATCCACCCAACGATTTTGAGCTAATGTCCTATTACGTCGAAGCATTCCACAAAGTGATGGATCAGCTGGATGCCGTGCTTGATGTGGACACTTCTAATTAATTTGGGGATGGTACATAATTTCTGTTTGTAGATGAAAAGACTGCGCGTTTGTGCTTTATAACGGGCGATAAATCGCCCTACTACGAACTTAGACGCTTATTGAGGATGTCCTAAATTTATTTTATTGCAGTTGGGCTTTTTCGCTATTTGTTCTTGTATCAGTTATTGGTTTGTTGGTTGCGAGTTTTATCGGTTGTGAACGGGTACAGCAGGTTGTCCAACCGACTGTTCCTCAGATGGAAGACGATAGGGAAGAGATTTTAATTGGTGCTGTCTACCCTATTACAGGACGATTCAGTTCGGCAGACTCTACGATAGAATACAGCATTGAACTTGCTGTCGAAGAAATTAACAACTCGCAAGACAACGGTGTGAACATTTGGGTCATCACAGAGGATGATCAGAGTAGTGTAGCAGGGGCAGTTGAAGCCTTTAACAAACTGATTCATCAAGACAAAGTTCCGGTTATCCTCGGTCCAACATCCTCAAGTCAGGTGCCAGAAACTTCTCTGATCGCGCACCAGAATCAGGTCGTGGCGATTAGCCCTACCTCAGCCGCCTCTGGCTTGAGTGCAATTAGTGATTTTGTCTTCCGCACTAACCTCACCACAGACGTGCTTATTCCTAACGGTGTCAGGGTGACACAGGAGAAACTCGGATATCAAAAGGTGGCTACGCTATTTGATGATATTGATCTCTTTTCCGAGACAAGCGATGCGGAATTGAGGAAAGCACTCACTGATAACGGTGTTGAGATTCTCACAACTGAAAGTTTCCAAACCGAGGAGACTGACTTGTCTGCCCAATTTGCTCGCATCACGGCATCGAATCCAGATGCTATTTTTATTTCATCTACAGTCGCGGACGTTTCCAATATTCTGATTCAAGGACGGGCACTCGGTGTTCCTTCCGATATTCCGTTCATTGTCAATCTCACGCTGTCCAGAGATTTGGTAGAGGCTGCAGGAGATGCTGCTGAGGGAACGATCACTTTTACGAGTTGGGGTAGCACGGCAGAGACACCGGGAAATCAAGCCTTTGTTCGGAACTACAGCACTAAGTACGGAATTGAACCGAGTATTTGGGCAGCGCAATTTTATACTGCTGTTCATATTCTTGCCAAAGGGATAGCGGATGCCCAATCAACCGATTCAGCGGCGATTGCTGCTGCGCTCGCGGAGATTCGGGATTTTGACACGATTCTTGGTAAGTTCTCTTTTAACGATGTTGGGGATGCAGTCTACGACCCGATTGTCTTGATTGTCAAAGATGGCGAATTTGAGGTTTTCGAGTAGGCATGTGTTTCAGTTAAGCCATAAGTCAATTTAGAGATTTTTGGGATTTTGTAGCATTTTCTACAGATGCCGCCCCTACGGGGCTTTATTTATTGATTCATACATTTTTCTACAGAGATGCTAGAAGAAACACCCAAGCAAATAAACCCTACGGGACTCAAGAGACTATAACTGTATCTGATTTTGCTCTGGAAGGTCTGAGGATTTCCAGACCCAGAACGAAAAACGTTCGCTTTTTTCGTAAAATCCACAGTCATTTGAACGTTATGAAGGGGCGGGGTTAGATGAAGATTAATTTTTTAATTCAGTAATATCGGAACGTGCGATGAATCGCACGACTACGAACCTGCCCGTTTGTAGTAGGGAGACCATTCATGGTTCTCCCGTCAATTACCGAAATATTTTATTAAACTTCATGAAACCCCGCCAGCGGTAGAGGAAGTTGTCCTTTCGTAAAGGGTCAACATATTTTTCGATTCTACTATAACCTTCAGTTTCCCTATTCATCCGATTCATCAGGATAGTCAATCGACCATTTGCCGCGTCCGTCCCCAGAAGGCTCTTCTTTCCAGAGGTCAAGGAACTTCTCAGAGGCGTTGTGCTCCGTGAGATGCGACATAAAGAGTTCATGCAACTCCTTGACGAGTTCCATGTTATCCGCAGCGATGTTGTTCTCGGCTATGGGATCTTCGGGCAGGTCGAAGAGTTCCGGTCTGCCGTATTCACCGACAGGTGCGTATCCCCAGCGTTCCGTAACGAGGAACGGTGTGGTCGCTCGACGCGGTACACTCCCGTCCCGTGCACCGATATTGCATCCGGTTACGGCGTATTCCCTGTGCTGTGCATCGCCATTGAGGAGCGCATTTGCGAAGGAACGTCCCTCAAACGGTTTTGGTGGATCTAAGGTAACACCCGCCAATTCACAGAGGGTCGGCATAATATCCATCGGTTGTGCGATAAGGTCGAGGCGTTTTCCGCTCGGCACATCTCCGCCAGCAATCAGGAACATCTCATGGTTAATCTCTGGATACGTGGGCCAGTAGCGTGAATCTTCCGGATCAATGTTGGATTTACCTGTCCTGCTGTGTTCGCCGATGGACATCCCGTGATCTGACAGCACAACGACGAGAGTATCGTCCCATAACTCTAAATCTTCCACTTTCTGCAGAACGCGTCCGATGTGTCGGTCAATGAGTTCGGACTCACCTGCGTAGTGTGCCCAAAGGTTGTGCAGTTCCGCATCCGTAAAGAGGGACGACAGACCGTAGTTCGGATGTAGCATCGGTGGACCGGTATAATCCGGATCGTAGCGTTTGACAAGGTATTCGGGTGGGTCCCACGGTTCGTGTGGATCGAAGAAATCAACCCAGAGGAAGAAGGGACCTGAGCGGTGGTTCTCCTCTAACCATCGTACCGTTGTCTCGGAGGTTCTGCTGGAGAAAGTCTCCGTCTCGTATTGATAGTAGCGGTTTGTCCAGCGGTGCGTGTTGGGCAGTGTATGCCCTCGGTATGACGGATGCGGTCGTGTCTTCTCATTTGGCATAACGATTTTTATCTCATCGTTGTGATGGAGAAGCGGTTTGTCCCCTTCTTGCCCACGGTGCTGGAAAGCGGCATCGAAAGCGTCCTGGAACCGTGTGTTGAATAGGTGCGGGGTGTCACATATCAGCTGCGTTGCATATCCCTGCTCGCTGAGGAGTTTCGCGATGATGTTCCGTCCACTCTGATTGATCGGCTGCCACGGGTAGTGGGGCCACCCGACTGTTGCAGTCATAATATCCGTGCGGTGAGGGACTGTCGGGAAACTGCTCATATAGAATTTGTCGATAGCAGTCGCACGCTCTGCTTCAAATTTATCGAGCATTGGTGTGCGAATAGGACGGCGCGCCCGTTCGCCTAAATTGTCATATCGGAAGGTATCCGTAATAAGTAAAACGATATTTTTCATGTTTTGATAATTGACCTCGTTACGATTGCACATTAGGCATCATCGGTTTCTGATTAATTTGTTACCTCTCGTGAAGTAATAATACCTAAATCTTTTTTGTAAGTCAATTACTTTTTGATGACCATCTTCCGCAATAAGGAGTGGGTATCCGTTTGGAGTTGATAGAAGTAGAGTCCGCTGGCGACAGGTTCGCCTTGTGTGTTTCTGCCGTCCCAATAGGCGGCGCGAGTTCTGTCGGTGTAATCGCCAGCGGGGTGGTGTCCTAACGTTAACTGTCGGACGAGAACACCGCGGACATCATAAATAATGAGGGTTTTAACCAAATAATGAGCATGAACAGAAGCGAACGATCTGCGCGGGGTTGTCTAATATAACCTAAGTTGCCAGCCAAAAGACTATAGATGTTTAACCCCTGTTTCACTTGAGTATCCTGTGAATTTCCCTTCATTTTGAAATCATATACAGATTTAATTTGACACAAAATGTAAAATCGTGTATTTTTTCCGTCAACACTTTCGCCAATTATTTGATTTTGCGTTGAGTGGATATGTAATGAATACAACGTATTGGTCGGTGATTTTCAAGGATTTCATGAATAAAAATAACTTCAGGTTTTTGCGGAAGTCTTTTAAATCCTGTCAAAACTTCAAGGGATGTCAGAGTGCCTGATGTCGCAGCCACTCAACGTAAGTGTTATCAGCAGCATCTGTGTATAGGTGAGTCTGCTGATGCCAGAGGCATTGAGGGAGATTCGGGAATCGGAATGTTTTTGCTCGGGTGTTTCTTCCCTGCTACAAGAGAACTGAATCCCTCTGCGCGGATGCGTCTGCGCATTGCCAGATCCATCGCAGTGTTTATGAGTTTAGTTGATTTATGAAGAATCGTTTATTTTTGGCGAAGGTATTGTTTCCGTGTAAAAACTATTTTAAATAGACCTGCTTATAATAACGTATTAAACTTTGGACAATTTTTTCAGCGATACACCTTTCGTCCCTCTGGGGAAACTTGTGCCTTGGGGAGTATGGCGTTTCTATAAACATTTTGAAGAAATACCCCAGCAAAAACCCCCTCTGGGGCTGCGCTTTGGTGCGTTTATTTTTCTGCGAGTTGCGTTTGTATGAGAACCTTTGAGAAAACTCAGAACGCTTTGAAAACTCGGCATGAACCCGACAGAAATTGTCCAAACTATAGTAATAACGTAAAAATAGAGTTAAAACAGATATGTCGTCCGGCGGTTAGTACTCGGACATCAATCTGCGGGGGTCTATCAGAACCGCAGCCGTGCGGCGTATTGGGATGGCAGAAATGAATATGGTGAGCCCGTTGCGAGCGGTGTGTATTTCTATACGCTCACGGCAGGCGATTTCACTGCCACACGGAAGATGTTGATACGGAAGTAACACTTACCAGTCAACTTTGTGTAAAGTGTGTTTATATTGTTTAAGGAAAAAGAGCATGCCTACATCCGTAACCTAAAGGATAGGATTTTTGGCGTGAAGAGTGATAATTCACGATATAAGGTGGTTCATATGTATAACTACAGATGTTTACTAATTCCGGTAATTCTCGTATTGCTTGTTTATTCACTAGGATGTGGCGTAGATACTGATGAAAGCAGTCAACCTACCACTGAATCTTCAGCAGTCGATATACTGACTGCTGAACCTGTAGACCCTGAACCTATCGCCGAAAACGAAGTCGAGGCTGTAGATGCGGTTGAAGTTGTCGCTGAAGAAGAAGTCGAAGATGGCTTCTGCCGAGTCGGAGATGTTCTAAAAGCAGGCGAAAGTTGTAAAGATGGAACAGGTGACAAGTTCACGGTTCTGGAAAATGGATCGGGCAAGTATCTATTCATAGTCGCAGGGAAAGGTATAAATCTGTTTGGAAATATCAACGGTAAAGTCCGTAATTTCTCAGCAGAAAATCAAGGTGATGGGACTTGGAAAATAAAATCAGTCACTCCGAAAGACGACTGATTTAGTCGCTATTGTTGACAGGGAAAGCCTTGTGGGGTAAAAGTCGCACTCACGGTTTGGAGAGGAGAGCAAAGGGGCGATCCTTTGCTCCTACTCTACAGTTGGTCTATTCTCCTTGACCTAAAGTGTGAAAAATCGTGGTGTTTTGCAAGAAAGACGGGACCTTGTGCAACCGGTCTCAAGTGGAAGTTCGTTATCTTTTATCCTTTAATCTCTGAATTCAACAACCCGATTGCACGTTGGAATCGAAAATCAAAAGGAGTTTGTTATGAAAATGTTAGTTATAAATAGAAAAAGTATCGTGGCCGTTCTAACGACTGTCTTGGTATCCATATCCCTTTTCATCGTTGGTTGTGGTGAGGCAGATGACGAGACCGAAGTTGAATTCGTCGTCAACAGCTAGCCATCGATCGGTGCAATACCCGATCAAACCGTTGATGTAGAAGGCACAGTGGAGGTAAATGTAATCATCACCGATGCCGATATTGGTGACACACATACTATCTTGGTATCATCTGACAAAGCCAACGTTGCTACTGTTTCGGTAAGCGGTCCGACGCTGACTATCAAGGGGGTAGCGGTAGGCACGGCAACGCTTACAGTCTTTGCTGCAGACGACAGCAATCAGGACAGTGCTGATGCGGTACCGGTGGCATTTGCAGTCACAGTCAACGAAACCATGTATGACGCGGGTGAAAATATTGAGGGGTTGCCGGACGGTTTTTGGGTTCCGCAGGTTATTTCAGGAGCTTCCTTTCAAATCGTGCGTGGAGGGAAGGCTATCATTGAATTCAGAAAGAGTGGATATATAAAAAATAGTGGATCCACCTACACTTGTGTGAGTGACGGCGGATGCAGGATTGAAGACATGCGTGTCACTCACGGGACGATTCAGGCCACGGATGACACAATCGAAAACTAATAAAAAGGAGTTTCAGATGAAAGTGTTAGTTACGAATCGGAAAATCACCTTGTCAATTCTCATAGTGATAGTGTTGATATATAGTGCACAAATTGCAAGTTCCGCTAATATTGTTTCAGTTGAACCGGGACCGATTTATGACGACCCTGACGACCCTTCGTTAACCGTCAAATTTAAATTCAATTATACGCGGAATGAATCGGGTTTTGCGGCCCGCACTTTTCGCTTTCAATGGAGGCAAAAAACACCTCCAGGGGAATGGATGTCTGCTGAGAAGGTGTATACGGTAGAGTGGCGGATTTATTGGATACCGATCGAAACTGTTACCGCTACAAAAACTTATATAATTGAAGGTCTTCTTCCCGGGACTACGTACGAGGTGCGTTTGGATTCAGGGGCTATTCATGAAGGGACGACACCAGACGTTTCTTTACTGCCAGCACCTACTCCCATTTATTGGACAGACTATGGCACAGGTAGAATCCAACGTACGAATGGCTCTAACGTCGAAGACCTCGTTACACAAGGATTAAAAAGTCCAGGCGGTTTAGCCTTAGATGTTTCGGGCGGCAAGATGTATTGGACAAATGGGGGCACGGATACAATCCAACGTGCCAACCTCGATGGTTCTAACATTGAAGACCTCGTCACTGGGTTGAGTAGTCCCCAAGGCATAGCCTTAGATGTTTCGGGCGGCAAGATGTATTGGACAAATGGGGGCACGGATACAATCCAACGTGCCAACCTCGATGGTTCTAACATTGAAGACCTCGTCACTGGGTTGAGTTATCCCCAAGGCATAGCCTTAGATGTTTCGGGCGGCAAGATGTATTGGACAGATTGGGGCACGGATACAATCCAACGTGCCAACCTTGATGGCTCTAACGTTGAAGACCTCGTCACTGGGTTGAGTGGTCCCCAAGGCATAGCCTTAGATGTTTCGGGCGGCAAGATGTATTGGACAGATTGGGGCACGGATACAATCCAACGTGCCAACCTTGATGGCTCTAACGTTGAAGACCTCGTCACTGGGTTGAGTTATCCCCAAGGCATAGCCTTAGATGTTTCGGGCGGCAAGATGTATTGGACAGATGGGGTCACGGATACAATCCAACGTGCCAACCTCGATGGCTCTAACATTGAAGTCCTCGTCGCTGGATTGGAAGGACCAGGGAGTATTGCCCTCGCTATCCCCGCCGAAACTATCCCATCAACACCGGATCTTGTGGTTGAAGCGATTGAAGCAGCACCCTCTACCGTTGCCCCTGGTGAGACATTTAGACTCTATGCGACCTTGAAAAACAACGGCACTGGAGAATCGACTGCGACAACACTCCGGTATTATCGCTCCACGGATGCGGTCATCTCCACAGAGGATACACAACTCCGTAGTGCCAGCAGGGACCCGCTCGCGGCGAATGCGACCATCCGTCGTTATCTTACTGTTACTGCGCCGACAACCCCCCGCACCTACTATTACGGTGCCTGCGTAGATGGTGTCACCGATGAGAGCGACACGGCTAACAATTGCTCAAGAGCCGTGAGTGTCACTGTAACCGCACCACCTGTTGTTTCCGAGGATGTCAATGAGGATGGGGTCGTGGATGTGCAAGATTTGGTGTCCGTCGCCCAACAGTATGGTCAAACGGGCACTACGATTGCGGATGTCAACGACGATGGTATTGTGAATATAGACGATCTGATCTTGGTTGCTGCGGTGTTAGATGCTGACGCTGCGGCGGCACCCTCTCTGTATCCTGATTCATTGGAGTGGCTGTCTGTGTCAGATGTCCGACAGTGGCTATCTCAGGCACGGCAGCGCGACTTCACAGATCCGAGTGTGCGAAGGGGTATTCTGTTCTTAGAACAACTCCTCGCCTCCATGGTTCCCAAAGAGACTGCGCTCTTGTCAAACTATCCGAACCCGTTCAACCCAGAGACGTGGATACCGTACCAGTTATCCAAGCCCGCATATGTTACGCTGACTATCTATGCTGCAAACGGGCAGGTCGTCCGGCGGTTGGTACTTGGACATCAACCTGCAGGTGTGTATCAGAATCGGAGTCGTGCGGCGTATTGGGACGGTAAAAACGCAGTCGGTGAACCTGTCGCGAGCGGTGTTTACTTCTATACGCTCACGGCAGGCGATTTCACAGCCACACGGAAAATGTTGATACGGAAATAGTATCAAATGACCATAGGATAGCTGGAAGGTTTATGTTTATTGACTTCCCAGCGATCGTTTCTCAGTGGGTTGAGTTGGTTTCGCTGGCATCTTCCTTGAAAAATGATGTGCTGAGCGATCAACATGTCTCAAGTATAGCAAAACCGTTAGCGGCGTGTCAAGCCTATTTTCAAGGCGACTGCCCGGTTTGCCAAGTCAAGTGTGTCGGGAACAACGGATTAGAGGATCATTGGGGTTCTCCTTGCTGATTTGCGGCTGAATTGGCAAGGTTTGCATCCATAGTTTGAAGTTGGTGCTGTGGGATCAGGTCGAGATATTGAGAGATGACGCGTTTAGAAAGTCGTGTAATCTGTGAGATGTTGTCAATATCAGCGGTAGCAGTGCGAACGACTTTTACAGACTCATAATCGCGAATGTATCTATCAACAGCCTCCTTAGAGTGTTTGGTCTTTGCGGCAATACTGGGGGTCAGATGCCCTTGAAGATAGAGGGTTATGATCTCTTTCTTGTGGGTAATAGCCCCCGATAAGTCATGGATATTGCCGCGAGTGGGTAAGATTTCGCCGGTGGTTTTTTGCCATTCATTGACATAATCACAGACGACAGCATCACAGACGTTGAGCAAGACTGCCAAGTCGAGTTGTGTCAATAATGCGCCTTGGTCATAAGCTTGATGACACCAGCGGACCAAGCGATTGATCCTGAGTTGTCGGGAGGTAAATCCGTTGCGAAAGGATTCAATATCCTCTGCGGCGAGGTATGTCAGGATGACGGGTTTCATACGGGTTTTGACGATGGACTTGCCTCTCTCTGGATGCTCTTCAATAGGAACAGCCATCCAAACGAGGTGTCCATAACTCAGGAGTCGCTCCTCCGGGAGTGCGTCGCCCGTGGCGAGTTTCTCCAAAGGGAGGGTAATGACGAAATAGTCTTCAACGGTCGTAAGAATATCATCAACAATAGCGGTGGCAGTGACTTCGCCTTTGTCATAGCCGTAGTCATTGAGAAAGCGATGGATGAGCAACTGTCGTAGCGATTTATCGTTGATGCGCCTGAACTTCTTCTCGTTGATGGCGGTGCGCGTCTGAGGTTTGCTCATCAGAGTTCCCCCTTTTTTTCATCCATCGGTTCTGGGTGAAGGAGTTGGGTCATGCGATCGGTGTTCTGGTATTCCTCATACAGCGAGAGATACTCCCGTATAAGCCTGTCAGAGAGGTGGGTGATGAGGCGTATCTGTGCATTAGGAAACCCTTGATGATGGAGCGTGGCGACTTGTGTGAAGTCTCTGAGGTAGCGGTCAACGGCCCGTTCGGAGTGGTTTGTCTTTTTCTCAATCTCGGTGAAAGTGTATGCCTTGAAATACAACTCAAGAATCTGCGTCTTATGAGACAGACCGGGGCCCATGTCGTGTTTCGCCCCGCGCGTCATCACGAAATACCCCGACTGTTTCAAGGCTCGGATGTCGCGTTTCACCGTGGCAGGACTCGTGGTTAATAACACTGCTAAATCTTCGTAGCTCAGCAAGGCATCTTGGTCATAAGTTTCTTGGGTCAATCGGAGGATCCGATGTCGTCTGAGACCTGCGAGTCCATAAGTGCCTAAGACTTCAAGGTCGGTTTGGACTTCATTGAGGGTCAGCCGACAGGAGACTTTCTTCGCTAAAGCGATATGTTTGCCTGCCGGTTCCTCGGCGGCGACTGCCTCATAGCAGATTTGTCCTGATGTCAGTTGCACATCGGCATGTTGAGCGAAGTAATCGGAAATCTGGTTATAGTAGGCTTCAGCAATCAGAGGCATGAGATTAAAGTCTGCTGAAATCTTCTCAATAATAGCCGCTCTGGCGTTCTTGGATTCGAGGCGATTGATACCATAGGCGGTATCCTTCTTACGGTCCATAGTGACCTCCATGAAATGAGTGTCGGTGATGCAAATACATCTACTCGTTAAGTTAACTCATACTATTAGTGTAACTCATGGGGTCATTTGATACAAACTATAATAAGTTGTTCTAAGCCTTATGAACATCTCAGGGGAAGGCTGCTGAAGCCTTCCCTTCAATTTATACCTACACAATCTTCTCATCTACCACCCAAAAATCCTGAATCTTCTTTGATTCCCCTAAAAACTGCATCCATCAATGCGTAACAACGAATCAGTGTATTTTTTGTGAGTGACTGATTTTTCAGTCACTTTTGATATTTTTCTACTTAAAACATCGCACAATGGAGGAATTTAATGAATTTGGGTTTGTTGTTATCTACTGCTATTTCAGTTGTACCGTTAGACGGAATAGATAGAAAGGAAATCAGTGTAGATCCTGAAGATAAATCTCTCATGACGGAACAGGAATCCAAAAACCTGAAAACTTGCACGCAAAATCTGGTAGCAATCGGAAAAGCACTACAAATTTATGATAGGACTTACGCATCATTGATTTTTATCATAGGAGATTTGAGTTGTTGACAGAGATATTCAGAAAGCCATCCGTGTTTGACTTGATAAAGTGTTTTACCTGTTTGATAAGCGTTGCGCATTAGGTGAACCCAAACCAGAAAAGCAGCGGCAATGTGATTCCGAACGATACGCGCCAGACGACATTGGCAATTCTCCAAACCTGTCAACTGTTTGGCTTCGCGGTGAAGTTGTTCAATCTTCCAGCGCACGTCGCACACCTGTCGCACGACGGACACATCGGATTGACTCAAGTCATTGGTTATGACAGAATCCGTGCGTTGAGAAGACGCCACCCGGAAAACTTTCACCTTATGATCTCTGGGAAACCTATGAAGTTTTACGCGTTTGCCTGATTTTTCTTCTGCCTCTGTCCAGTGTAAAGAATCAATGCGTTGATAGGGTTTCTTAGCATCAGAATCATCAACAAGACGATTACATTTCAACGGGACATAATACGTCTTATCAAGATTTTCAATGTAAAGGAGCAGAGATTTACTCGCATACCAAGCATCCATCAGCACCGTTGAAAAAGCGAGGTCGCGCGAGTATACACAGACCGAAAGCATATCTCGGACATGATCCAACTTCGATTTACCATCGCCTGCTTTATCGTAGATACGGTAATCAATCAACCAATACCGGTCTAACTTCGGATTCACATAGACGCACGTAACAATAGCAATACCGTTGATGATACCGCCAGCATTGCCGGAATAGTGTCTCCGGGCGAGGGCGATCTTCTTCGCATAGCGTTTATCAATGACGGTATCATCAAAGATAAGGTAGCCATCGGGAGCCAACACCACGTCATTTTTGACGTGTTCCCAAAGCAGACGCGGGGTCAGACGGTCCCCTGCGAGATAACGGTTGATCTGATCATGACTGAAACTTTCACAATGTTCTGCGAAATGCGTCAGCGTATAGTTGATTGGCGTGCTAAGTAGATATTGACAATAGTCAAGACGTGTTGGTCTAAGCATATTGAGATGCCTCCTCGTAGAGCATATTACCCCGTCTACGAGGTTATGTCAAACATTATTGCGTAAGTCCTATATGAAAAGGAACAGGATGATTTTCCAGAATGGCTTTCAGAACTTCATCCCAAGTATTTGACAACTCCCAATGCCTTGATTTGTCCGGCAGATGAAGAGCAAGGTGTCCCAATTTTGCCCTATAACACTGACCCGAATCTCCCTGTAAGTTACAACTATGATTGCGATCCAGAATATTATCAACAATGGCTAAAAAAAGAACGCAATGTGTATGCCGATGCTAACCCAATTGTCCGGTGTCCACATCACGCAAACCCCGATTCAGATTCTACATTATTGTCAAATTTGTATTTAAATTTAAGTTTTTCCAATACTATCTACTTATCGGAAGCAGATTGGAGGAAGCATCCAATAAAAATGTACGGAAGCCTTGAAGCGGCAATCGTTGGATATGAAAAAGCAATTCAACGAGTCCCTGAAAATCCAGATTTTTTCTGCCTCTATTCTGAACTTATTCGTCTGTATGTCAAAGTCGAACGAAATGAAGATGCTGAAAACCTCATTGATCGTTTCAAATCCGTCATGAAACCTGATGAGAACATCATGCGGTTCCGAGACTATTGGACGCTTGTTGAAATGCTTAAGATAATCGGTAAGCATCAAGAGGCACTTCAGCTTCTACAACACCTTGAAAATACTGAACAGGAAAACTACTTCATTTGAAGTATCTTCAGGGAAATCGCCATGATTCATGAAGAACAAGGCAACACGAAGCTTGCCAAAACGTATTTTCTCAAGGCTGACGCAAGATTGGAGATGATTGGAAAGCCTGCGCCAGACTTCTCAGCAACAGACATTGATGGCAATCCGATTTCCCTTAAAGACTATCACGGCAAAGTCGTGTTACTCGATTTTTGGTCAACAACATGTGGACCGTGTATCGGAGAAATCCCAAATGTGAAAAAGGTTTACGACGCATATAAGGATATGGGATTCGATGTAATAGGGATTAGCCTTGACGATGATGAAGCGAAGTTACACGAATTTCTAAAAGTGTGTGACCTTCCTTGGCGACAAATTTTTACCGGAGAAGGATGGGAAACCCCAATTAGGAAACAGTACAACGTACGCGGTATTCCATCACCGTGGCTTATGGATAAGGAAGGAAAGGTAATTTCGTATCAAGCCAGAGGCGCGGCGTTAAAAAAATTGGTGGCGGAAGCAGTGAAAGAGAAATCATAGGGAGATGAGGGACGGTATTTTACTCAAGTGGTGGTTGCTCAAAAACCTTTTCAGTTCCTACCTCAATCTGTACTGGAGTTAAATAGGGACGGATGGCTTCTGTATTCACTTTCACACCGAGTCCTGGCAGCTCCTTCACTCGAACCATTCCATCAGGATCAACGTGAAACGGTTCCGTTATCAACCACTGCGACAATTCGGATCCCGCTGCAGGATATTCTAATAGGTTGAAATCGGGATTCGTTGCGAAGACGTGAAGTGCTGCGGCAAGACTCAAGTGACTCTTGAAGGTGTGGTTGACATACTGAACATCTTGCTGCTCCGCGAGTTGACGCACCTGAAAAGAAGGCATAATCCCGCCGATACGTCCCGCATCAATCTGCACGAATTGAATGCCGCCGTGTACGATGATATCCTCTGCCATTCGGTAGGTATTGGATCCTTCACCGGCTGCGATGGGGACAGTCGGATTTTGACGGGTGAGTGCCCCGTATGCATCAATCGCATCAGGCGCAAGCGGTTCCTCCAACCATGTCGGTGAAAATTGCGCAAACGCCTCAGCACGTTGGTAAGCCGTTTCGTGGTCAGTCCCCCAGACAACTCCGGCATCAATCATAATTTGGGCATCTGTGCCCATACCTTCGCGCGCCGCTCGCACGAGTGCGATGTCATTTGCCTCACCTAACTTGCCCATCGGTCCCCAACCGAACTTTGCGGCACGATACCCTTGTTCGCGCAACTCTATCGCGATCTGATAGGTTGCCGCCGGTGTATCGCCAAAAAGGACGGATGCATACGGCAGTTTAGGATGTGCTGTCTCAGATGTATTTGACAACTCGGCGAGGAGACGATAAACGGGTTTTTCAGACTTCTGTCCGATAAGGTCCCACAAGGCAATTTCGGCACCGCTATACGCGTGCTCTATCTGTTGAATGTCTAATCCGTTCCGCAGTACTTTTTCACTGAGTCGAAGTACATCGTCCGGACTATTGAGTGTCTCACCGATTAAAGAGGTACGAATATTAATAATATTGCCATGCGACATCGGGCAGCAATAAACAGCGAGACTTACTAACGGCGAGGCATCACATTCGCCCCATCCTTCAAGTCCTGTATCCATGCGGACTCTGACCAAAAGTGTGTCTTGGGTGCCATCCGCTGCGGTTGTGATGTTGGGCATCCGTAGATAGAAGGGATCAACTGCCGTAATTTTCATTTTTTTCAGATTTTTTAATTGACCTTGCGGTCAATCAGCCGAGTTTGGAGAATGGAAACATCTTAGAGCATCCAAACCTCACGTTGTTTGGTTCTCGACTGTGGTATCTTCTGGTTGCTCGTTATCTTCTTTGAAGGTAATCGAAGGGGTTACGGGATCACTCTGTTTTACCCGTGCAACGGATAGTGCGCGCGCTGTAGAAATGAGAAACCATCCAAGCAACCCAACGCCGGCACCAACACACATCGCAATTCCGGCACCTCTCGGTGTGGCGATCCGGTCCAACGTCTCTTGACTGAGTTCGCATGAGAGATTCTTGATATTTCTGACAGCGATTGTCCGTTTTTCGCCCTCTTGTGCATACTCAATAGAGGGTGCCGTGTTACCGTCTATTTTGAGATCCGTGCTCCCTGAAGATGTGTTAATCTCCATTACGCTTTCACCTGGTTCGCCTATCCAATGGGCTTTCAATCCCTTTATACCTTCGGTATCACGGATGGGTTCTACTCGCGTCCGGTACAGCATGTTTCCCAAAAGGTTCATAGCGATGTCTTTAGATTTTGCTATGGCATTTCCTAACTTTTCTGAATTCACGTTCTTCTCCAATCGTTTTGATATCCGCGCCTTATGCAAGAAATGCGCGAAGATCCGTTTCGGTTACTTGACCTAATCCGATTAAGCAATTATAGCGGAAATTCTTTTGGATGTCAAGACACCCGAATAATTAGACAAGCCTATTTATGGTGGATTTTAGAATTACTTGGACATTGTGACCAGTGAGTTATAGACACACACAATGGAGGTTTTCGCTACAAGATGTCTACATATTTTGATAATTCACCGTAAATATTCCGACTGCTGCGTAAAAAAACTATTGACGAATCAAACATTTTGTGCGACAATATAAAGAGAGTTGTCCCTGAAAGCAGATGTCTATGTGATACATCACAAACGGAGGTTAACCCTTTGCAAGCCACCTTCTGCAAGTATCCTACAGCACCAAAAGTAAATCAATTTTGTATACCAAACATCGGGCAAGAGGAGTTCTCACATGCAGAGCGACCCAGTTGTATCAAAAAGTCAAACCTCTAATGAACGACAAATTCCGCTTTTTCCATTACAGACAGTCTTGTTCCCCGGTGGATTTTTACCGCTGCATATCTTTGAGCCGCGTTACCGGACGATGGTTAAATTTTGCTTGGAACATCAGTCCGAATTCGGAGTTGTACTTATCAAAGAAGGAGAAGAGGTAGGCGAAACCGCCGTTCCATGCGACGTTGGCACGGCTGTCCGAATCCTTCATGTTGAACATTTGGATGATGGCGACATAAATATTATTACCGCTGGTGAGTACCGATTCCAGATTCTGGAAATTCAGGAACATCTCTCTTATCTCACAGGTCGGGTGCAGATGTTAGACGATTTGGAGACAGAGGTTGAATCGGTATCAGAATCACTGACAACGCAAACCGAAGAGTTATATGAAACGTACGAAACATTATCCAGTCGCTTAATTTTCGCGTGGAGTCCGCCTGAGGAACCGCCAGAGGACCCGAGAGAACTTGCCTACCAGGTCGGTATACGACTGCGCATTTCGCTGAAAGAAAAACAAACTTTGTTGGAGACAATTCCGTTGGAGCAGCTCCTCACGCGTGAAATTGAGATACTAACCGACCAGAACCGGCGGATAGCCTTTCAACTGGCAGCGCAGAACAATTGAGTCATCGCGATTATGTTGTGCCAAGTTGGCAGGTTCCTATATTTATTAAGATGTTTGCTCCTACAGCACACAACCCCATCTTCAACGCGATAACATAATGGCACTAAAAACACCCGTTCACCAATTTACTGAGACTCGGTCAATTCAAATTACACGCCGAGATTTTCTCTATATTAGCAATATTCTGTCGGTGTTTCGGTTACTCACGGTGCCTTTTATCTTTTCCTTCATTTACGGTGCGCAGTGGGTATACGCAATTGCTTGTGGGGCTATAGCCGTTATTAGTGATCTGTTAGATGGATTCTTCGCTCGGCATTTAAAACAGCATACCCAGCTCGGTTATATATTAGACCCGGTTGCGGACAAACTCGCACTCTCCGCCGGGATTTTTGCCCTTGTTCTATCGAAGACCGACTTTCCTAAATGGGCATTCGTTATTATTGTCGTTCGTGATGTCTCAATTGTGCTCGGCAATGTTATTTTGGCGTATAAGGCGAAAATGATTACCCGCTCTAATCTTTGGGGCAAATGTACCAGTTTCTTTCTATCAATTGTTGTAATGTTTTACCTGCTTCGACCGATAATGCCGCGCTTACCAGAGAAGATTGAGTTTTACAGTCTCTGCCTCGCGTTGGTGTTTGTTTTTATTTCAACGGTGAGTTACGCTCGCCATATGTTCCGCGTGTTAGAAACACAGAGCCGTTGATAATCTCCGACGGAACTTCCGAAAAACTTAGCGACCGCGATCCTAAGACCTTGGAACACAGTTTTCAGATTCATGTTATTAAAAGGAAGTACCCTGATGGCTTACAAAGAACTCGCAACGAAGACACCTTTTATTGTTAATAAAAACTTGGGCAGTGCTGTTGAGGTTGAGCCTGAGGAACTGACACGGACAAACGCTGATGGTGTTCCTGTCGTTGTCCCAACGCAGAAACAGAAATACGACTTTGATCGAAACGGTTGGGTCCTGATTCCGAGTGTTTTGTCTGATACTGATATTGCAGAGATGCATGAATTCTGTCAACGTTTGCGTGAGGTTCCCGAAGATATTCCAGAACCGGAACGTTGTGCGCTCGGGGGTCCACTTCAGAAACTCGCGGACCATCCGATTGTCGTTGGATTTCTAAATGAGTTTTTGGCATATCCGCCTGCTGCGAGTGAGGATTGTTACGGATTTCGACTCGAAGAAACAGCGGGATCTTTCGGTGACACACCACATGCTGCGGTCCAGTCAGCTGTGCACAAAGGAAACGGGTTGTTCCGCTTACCCGGAAATTCTCATCTCTACCGGTGCGTTCCGGGACGTGGCTGGAGCGGATTGACACGCGCTGTATGGGAATTAACCGGAGTCACTTCGGAAACTAACAGCATCCGCTTCATCACAGGAAGCCACAAAGCCGCATACCCGATACCAGAAGCAGTGCAGAACCCAGACTCATCGCTCTGGGAGACGTATGAATGCCCACCCGGTTCGCTCTTTCTGCTTACAGAGTCTATGACACAGACACACGTTCAACGGAGTGCTACCGAGCGGGTTTCCGTCTCGAATTTGTACAATACGGTGGCGAGTCGTTGGTCTAATTGGCTACCCCATCCACAACTTCTCGAAGCGATGCCTCCAAAACGACAGACGCTTTTTCGGGAAGCCTATGCCGGTGGCAACGTTGTCAACGGAGATTTTAATCAACGCACATCCGCCTATCCGGTAGAAGCCTAACCCTTTGAGGACATAAGGAGAGATCTGATGGAAAAACAGACGAACACAGATCAGCAACCTTGGCTCGGGGCACTGTTGCCTCCCGATGTATGCGAATTCCCTACCCAAAATGCTGACGGTTTGCCAATCCCAGCATTAACCCCAGAACAGCGGTACGCTTTTGATACCCACGGCTGGTTTCTAATACCGGAAGTCTTTACTGGGTCTGAACTCAAAGAAATGCGCGATTTCGGATACCGCCTGCACCACGACCCTGAGTCTATCCCAGAACATGAACGGAGTCCTGTCGGTGGTCCCCTTCAGAAATTGATTGATCATCCGCTTGTTGTTTCGCTTCTCAACGAATTCACGGCGCATCCAGCTGTGACGAGTCCGGAGTGCTACGGTTTTGCTGTTGAAAGTGCAAGCCTCTTTTACCGCTCACTCGGTATGGGTGGGTTTGGACCACATAACGGCAATGGACTGCTCCGTTTTCCGGGCGATGTTCACTACTACAATGCTTTTCCCGGTAAAGGCTATAGTCCACATACCCGTATTGTATGGGAGTTGAACGAAGTCAAAAAGGGACAAGGGGGCACGCTCTTGGTGACCGGCAGTCATAAATCGGTTTACACGGCACCACCTGACATCCAAAACCCGGACTCCGATATTTGGAGCACTTACGGCTGTCCGGGGGGTTCACTGCTCTTTTTCACAGAGGCACTCACCCACAGCGCAAACCCATGGACAAATGCTGAAAATGACAGGATTGCTGTTTTCAATCTGTATAGTCCCGTTGATAGTGGTTTCGCTAAGGTTTACAAGCCGCATCCGAAACTCCTTGCTGAAATGCCGCCGCTCCGACAAACGCTGTTCCGTGAACGATATGTTGTGGACAACGTTAACGGCACGCCATAGCAATTTAGAGGAAAAATCAATGCCTGATAACAACAACTTTAACGAACTCCTCAACCATAACTTAAAACAGATTCATGTCCGTTTAGATCGCTTGGAGGCAAAGGTTGACGAGAAAGCGGATAAAGCTGATCTCAAAGTTGTTGAACAACGCCTCGGTGGTGTCGAAAATCGTCTTGACAGCGTTGAAAGTCGCCTTGACCGAATTGAGAGCGGGATTGGAACGCTCAAACGGGTGATTGGTGTTGGATTAACCGCCATTGGTGTTCTTCTTGCGGTCTTAAAAATGTTCTGATACCTACTTTTTGATATGAATCTCTGAAATGGGGTAATTATGTCTACAGAACTACCAAACGTTCTCTGGATTTATGGTGAAGATCTCTCCCCAGATCTCGGCTGTTACGGCACACCTGCCGTGAAAACGCCGAACGTTGATCGACTCGCATCAGAGGGGACTCGTTATACCAATGCGTTCGTCACATGCCCAGTCTGTTCACCGAGTCGCTCCGCTCTCATCACGGGCACTTATCAGACGCACTTTGATGCACACAACCATCGTAGCAACCGCGATAAGCTGCTGCGAGCGGATATGAAACTCATCACCGATTGTTTCCGAGAGGCGGGCTATTTTACGTGCAATAGCCCAGGACCGCCCTATGATCGTCCCGGAAAGACGGATTTTAACTTTCAGCGGGAACAGCCCTTTGATGGCATTGACTGGAGCGAGCGCGCTGAAGGACAACCCTTTTACGCACAAATCAACATTCCGGACACACACCGCGTCTTCAAGCCGGATCCAGACCGTTCCATTCCACCTGAAGACGTTGAATTGCCACCTTACTATCCAGACCATCCGTTGACTCGGAAAGATTGGGCACTCTATCTTGAAAGCATTCAGATTTTAGATAAGAAAGTCGGGCAAATTCTCAAACGACTGGATGATGAGGGACTCTCGGAAAATACCATCGTCTTTTTCATGAGCGACCACGGACGTGCACATATCCGTTGCAAGCAGTTTCTCTATGATGGAGGCACCCATATTCCACTCATCGTTCGATGGCCCGAACATGTTGCTGCAGGGCTCGTCAGTGATGAACTCGTCAGCGGTGTCGATTTCGCACCGACAACGCTTTCACTCACCGGTGTTGAGATTCCCAATTTTATGCAGGGGCGAGTCTTCCTCGGTTCAGACGCAACATCGCGCGATGCCATTTTCGCAGCCCGAGACCGGTGTGATGGAACGGATGATAGGATCCGGTGCATCCGGACGCACCGCTATAAACTGATTCGCAATTATCACCCGGAACGTCCCTATATGCAGTTCAACGGCTACAAGAAACAGCAGTATCCGCTCTGGAGTTTGATGCCGCTGTTATTAGCAAACGGTGAATTGTCGCCTGCGCAACAGCATTTCGCGAAACAGACGCGTCCGCCTGAAGAGTTGTATGATCTGGAGGTAGATCCCTACGAAATAAATAATCTCGCGACTGATCCACAATATGGGACCGTGCGAAGCGAACTCGCTGTGCAACTTGATGCATGGATGACAGAAACGGGCGACATGGGAGAGATACCTGAATCCACAGAGGTTACCACTTATTGGGACGAAAATATGGCGGAAAGATTCAAACAGAACATGGAAAAACGAGGGCTCTCACACGATATAAGCGATGCGGATTACGTTGCATGGTGGGAAAAACACCTGTTAGCGTAAGGTATATGAGATGGAGGTTTCCAATGAACGACACGCTCTATGGACACGGTGATGGATTTCTCACACAGAATGGACAGCGTCTCTTTCCAATCGGGTTTTATGAACATCCTGCCGAGGATGATGCGCTCAGAGATATGGCAGAATCAGGCGTTAACCTCGTTCTATGCGGTAGCGAAGAGTCACTTGACCACGCACAAGCGCACGGGATGCAGGGCTGGGTCCCGTTGGGGCTTCAGTCGGGTGCGACACCCGAATTTCAGGAGCGCATCCGAACCCTTGCAGCGCACCCCGCACTCGCTGTGTGGGAAGGTCCAGATGAGGTCGTATGGGGTTTTACTGCCTATAGTGGTCTCTGGAAACAAGACCAGATAGGAGTGTTCCCGAATAAGGGTGAGTGGTGGATGCAGACACCACTCGCTATCGAATACTCTGAAGGACGTGCAGCTGAGATTATGCCCAAGATGCGGGAGGCTATTGAATTCATCCGCAGTGTTGATCCTCACAATCGACAGATTTGGATAAACGAGGCGCGCGATAGCGATCTGAAATTTGTCCGACAATACATTGACTTCGTGGACATCACTGGATGCGACGATTACCCGATTCGACCAGAGGGGCGCCCTGCCATTCGTCTTGCTGATTCTACAGACCGTTGGAGACAGGTTGGCAAAGGCAGACCGGTATGGATGGTGCTTCAAGGATTTACATGGAACGATTTGAGTGATGGGGACACCGACATCATCGCGTTTCCCTCCTTTGCTGAATCACGCCTGATGGCGTATGCTTGTATTGCACATGGGGCGAGAGGTATTCTGTATTGGGGCTCCAGTTATATGAAGTCTGACGGAAAGGAGGCGTTTCGGAAATCACTTTACGCCCTAACGAGCGAACTCGCCGCACTTCAGCCCTTTCTTACAGCACCGATCGAACGGTATGTCACAGCGCGCCTAATTGATGACGGACGCACCGATATACCCCCTCCTGTGTCGATGCGCGGTGTGAGCGCCACTGCTCGCAGGATTGGACGGGACTGGCTCATTGCCCTCGTCAATGAAGATGAACATGCTTACCTGGGGGTGGAAGTTGCCGGATTGGGTGCCCTCAACGGCACCGAGTTTGTGGAACTCTACGGTGAAGAGAAAACCACTGTGTCTGAAGGGTCGTTTTCGACAAGGATACGTCCATTTGAGGTCAAACTCTTCGCAACGCACCGGAAGTGGGAGACTGATCGGCGGGAGGGTAGAGACTTTGCAGACTAATGTGAGGGAACGATTTGGATTTGATGCTCCAAAACACAAACCTATCGAAGAATCGATCCAATGGGCGGCGGAGAATGGGTTTGGGTATATTGATTTCCAAGCCGATGTCCCTCCGAATGACATCGCTTCGTTTAACACAGCCCGCGTTCGCACGGTGCGTGACCTGTGTGAAACACACGGAATTGCCATCGGCATCCATCCGTCTTCCGCAATTAACAACGCTGAGTACGTGCCGATCATGGCTGAAGCGGTAGATGATTATCTCTACGCGAACTTAGAATTGGCACGGCGGCTTGGATGTGATTGGCTTATCGGGCATGGCGGGTATCATTTCGGAGATGTCGCCCAACGCCGCGATGCTGCTATTGCGCGCATCCAGCGATTGGTCGCGCGAGCTGAGCAGGCAGAAATTGTCATCTTCTTTGAGAACCACAATCGAGAACCAGAGCATGCCGAAATCCACTACATCCCTCATAACGTCGAAGAGACGCATTGGTTTTTCGATGCGATTCGTTCGCCTTATCTCAAGTGGGCTTTCAATGTGGCGCACGGACATCTCGTGCCGGAGGGGTGGCAAGGCTTCTTAGACGCTTTCGGTGTTGAGAATATCGGTCAAGTTCGCCTCAATGACAATACTGGTGAGTATGAAATCCACCTCGTCCCGGGTGAAGGGACGATTGATTTTTCGGATCTGTTTGCACAATTGAATGGACGTGGTTATGATGGCTGGTTTAGTCTTGGGTTTGGCGATGACGAGGATAAGGTGCGTATACGGGACCAATTTGCTGAGCACTTGTAGGTGCGCTGCTGCCGGCACATAGGATACACCTGCTTACCGATAGAATGAATAAACGGAGATACCCCAGATGAGTCGAATTACCACCCACATGCCACCTACAATAAATTGCCCAAGAATTAGCCCCAAGAAAAGTGGTAATACGCGGTGATAGAGACGGATGCCGCCGAACTTCAAAATCAGGTTCTTGATTGCCCAACTGATTAGCACGGAAAACCAGAGCCAACCGAAGGTCCACATACTACTTGCCACTGCGTAGCCAGTAGGGTGAAAGGGAAACATCGGGAAACGGGTGCGTAACCACCACAGCAACCCCGTGAACAGAAATCCAACCCCCATGAATGTCACCGCGGGAATGTTTGTTTCCGTCGGATAATAGAGCCACGATCGGAGTCTGTGATAGCCGCCATTGCCCAACCCAGGATTCGCGCCGATGTTATAGGAAACCACAAGATACGCCCAAAATGAAGCGAGGATGCCGAAAAAAACGCCGCACATCAGTGCTATTACCATTCTCCGAGTGCGCATGTTTGCCACTTCCACAAGTTTAAACGCTTCCAATGTGTGTGGCATCGGATGTGCGCGATACCCACGATTGAACGCGTAATAGAGGGACATCATCGTTAGACTTGGCGGCGGAATCATACGTGAACCGAGCGAATCCACAATAAATTGCCGTGGGTTCGCCACAAACATCTCATGTGTTGGCGGTCCAACCTCGGCGCGTACTCGTGTAATCCCCAGCGCGAGCAGATAATAGATAGCAAAATACAACGCTATCATCCAGATTGCCATCCCCCCACGGTGTGAGAAGATGAAAAGAAAGAGGACACCCCCGATTAATCCTGCCAGGGGCCATCGATAATCTGTGGCATCTTGCATCTCAGGTGGGATATCTGTATCTTTTTTCCCCATTAGGTTTCTGAATATTGCGTAAAAATGCTTACGCCCACCATAGAGTCCGAAACAGGCGATAGCCAAATACGCGCCGACCCCTTGTGGTCCGTCGTACGGGAATCCGGGTAGGACCTGTAGTCCCATTGCCCGTCCTAAAATGCGTTCCCCCTTCCAGAATAGGTAAAAAAACCAGAGCGAAAACGACATCTCCAACGGCATCAGGAAAGCGAGTCCCACGCCGAACGAGAGGATGTAGACAGGTGTCCAACCCATTGCGTCCCACGGTTTCTCAGTGAAGTAAATCCCAAGGTCTGCCTTACGAACCGGTATCTCGGGGAATGCTGGAAAGAATGCATGGATACCGTTAATTAGATCGATACCTCCCGCAATCGCGAAGCCTGCCCAGAACATTTTGTTTTTGAAGAGTCGTCCATCCGAGTACGTCATTTCTATTGGTAGACGAACGATCGGGTAACTAAGCCGTTCCCGCTCAATCCACTGTTTTCGGAGGAGCAGGTCGATGCAAACCATCACCCAAATCAGCACTGAGAGGAAAATCGTCCACCATAAGATCGGTTCCCACCACGCCGCCAAATACCTTTGCGTGTAAAAGGTCGTATCGCCGTCATAGAAATCTTGCAGCACAGAGAGTTCATTGAGCGTCATCCAACTCGGTAGGTGCCTCCAGAAGAGTTGTTGCCATTCGTTTTCGGGTGTAGCGAACCAGAAGCCGTTTGGAATCACAGGCACAACGGTCTGCATCATGTCGTGCCCCGCGATCGCTGAGGAGATTGAGAGAATCACATAGATAGTGAGCAGTTCTCCCTGACGGAGCGCGAAACGGGGAATCAACAGTTTGAGCAAGAAGTTGAGACATGTCAGTACCACCAGTGTTACGACGACGTTGTAAATCAGTGACATCGTCGTCGGCAAAGTGCTCCAGTAACGGAGGTGGTTTGCCATAATAAAGTAGGTGTTTGGTGGGATGAGTATAATGCCGAGTAGAATTGCGCGAAAGGTAACACCGGGGTGCCCAGGTTGCGGTGTTTCTTGAGGATTTGAGGGATATTTTGATGTGTTTACCATGTTTTTGAAGTCATACATTTTTAGCGCGTACTCGCTATGAGTTCATTGCCTTTCGGCAGCACACAGGTTCGCGAGTTAACGATAAAAAGAATAAACAGACACACCCCAGATAAGTCGGATCAGCACCCACGTGCCACCGACTACGAATTGCCCGAGAATTAATCCCAAAAAGAGCGGTAACACTCGATGGTACAGATGGATACCACCGAACCGCAAGATGAGGTGTTTGATTCCCCAACTAATAAAAACGGAGAACCAGAGCCAACCGAAGGTCAACGTACTACTTGCGACCGCATAGCCAGTCGGATGAAATGGAAACATCGGAAAACGCGTGCGTAGCCACCATAGTAACCCTGTAAACAAAAACCCGATACCCATAAATGTTACCGCCGGGATGTTTGTTTCTGTCGGGTAATAGAGCCATGATCGGAGCATGTTATAACCGCCCTTTACCACCCACGGATTCGCACCGGTCTTGTAGGAAACTGCCAGATACGCCCAGAATGAAGCAAGGATGCCGAAAAAGACACCGCACATCAGCGCGACGACCATCCGCCTCGCACGCATATTCGCCACTTCCACAAGTTTAAAGGCTTCCAATGTATGTGGCATCGGATGTGCGCGATAGCCACGATTGAACGCGAAATACAGCGACAGCACCGTTAAACTCTGTGGTGGAATCATACGTGAACCGAGCGAATCGAGAATAAATTGCCGCGGGTTTGCCGAAAACATCTCGTGTGTCGGGGGACCAACCTCCGCGCGGACCCGTGTAATGCCTAACGCGAGGAGATAATAGATAGTAAAGTACAACGCTATCAGCCAAATTGCCATCCCCGCATGGTTTGAAAAAATAAAAAGAAAAAGGACACCACCTATCAACCCTGCCAACGGCCACCGATAATCTGTTGTATCTTGCATTTCAGATGGAAGATACGCACCTCTCTTTCCAGTCACATTTCTAAACATCGCATAGAAATGCTTACGTCCGCCGTAGAGTCCAAAACAGGCGATCCCCAGATACGCGCCTACTCCTTGCGGTCCATCGTACGGAAATCCCGGCAAAGCCTGTAACCCCATCGCACTTCCCAAGATGCGCTCACCTTTCCAGAAGAAGTAAAAGAACCAAAGCGAAAAGGACATTTCTAACGGCATTAAAAAGGCAAGTCCTACACCGAATGACAGGATATAAACGGGGGTCCAGCCGATTGCACTCCACGGTTTTTCAGTAAAATAGATGCTAAGGTCTACCTTTCGGACCGGTATCTCTGGAAAGGTTGGAAAGAACGCGTGGATGCCGTTAATCAGTTCAATGCTCGCTGCAATAGCGAAGCCTGCCCACAGCATCTTGTTTTTAAAGAGCCGTCCGTCTGAGTGCGTCATCTCTATTGGCAAACGAACGATTGGATAGGTGAGCCGCTCCCGTTCGATCCACTGCTTCCGAAGCAATAGATCGATGCATATCATCACCCATATCAGCACGGACAGAAAGATCGTCCACCATAAAACCGGTTCCCACCAAGCCTCCAGATACCGCGTCGAGTAAAAAGAGGCTTCCCCATCGTAAAAATCTTGTAAGACGGACAAATCGCTGAGTGTCATCCAGCTTGGCAGATACCGCCAGAAGAGTTGTTGCCATTCGTTTTCGGGTGTAGCGAACCAGAAGCCGTTTGGAATCACAGGCACAAGGGTCTGCATCATATCGTGTCCCGCGATCGCCGAAGAGATTGAGAGAATGACGTAGATGGTGAGCAATTCTCCCTGTCGGATCGCGAGGCGCGGCAGCAGTCGTTTGACCAGAAAATTTAGGCATGTCAGCACCACCAGCGTCACCACTACGTTGTAAATTAGCGACATCGTTGTCGGTAGCGTACTCCGGTAACGCAGATGGTTTGCCATAATAAAATAGGTATTCGGCGGAATAAGAATGATGCCGATCAGAATAGCGCGAAAAGTAACACCCGGGTGCCCAGACTGCGATGTTTCTTGAGGATTGGGTGAATGTTTTGATGTGCGCGCCATACATTATAACAACATATATTGGAATTACTAACATCTAAGTTAAAATCGAGGAAAAGAGAGGTGCTACCGGAGGATTTTCGGCGGGATATGCCTACCGAAACTGGTTATATATTATCACATTTTCGGAAACAAAATCAACCTATTCGTTCTTCTGTAGAAGGAATTTCCGTATTCCGATCGCGGTTCCTGATATAAGACAGAAACCTAAAATTGGATAGCTCTATTAGTAAAACGCACACCTCCAGATTAAGGATACATCTGTTTAAGAAGAACAGGGAAAAGCACTGAGGGTAGCAAACAAAACAGTCCGATATTCCACACCCATAAGTTCGTTGGATCTGCACCCAGAATTGATAACAACGCACATAGCGGGCTTATTACAGCCAACATCGGGATTGTGTCGAACGGCGGAAACGGAACCAGCGGAAAAAAGGTGATGAATAGGACGAACCCATAACTGATGCTCTTTGCCCGGAGAGAAGGACTCCATACCCCGAAACTGATACCGATGAACGCGAAAAAGATACAACTTACCAATAACACCGCCCCGCATTTCACCAATTGCAACACTGCCAAGCCCCCTATGTAACTTGAGAGTGCCAACAACGGAATTGTCAACCAGATCCCCCATACCGCCCAAATGACAACAGCACTCAGCTTACCTGCCAAGATTTTCCAATTTGCCAGCGGTGTTAGCGCGAGCAGAAATCCGTTTCCTCCACCGGCTGGTAGGTGTGCTTTGTCAGTGCCTTCTGTATGCCAGGCTTCGACTGCGTGCCTCGGCACCCAAAATTGAATAACGAAAAGGGCGATGATGAAGAGCATATAGGTCTGTTTTCCGACATCGACTGTGATTCCTGTCCGGCGATGCGCATAGAATTCAACTGTCACTACAAACAGCAGCAATGCAAGTGCACATAAGACCAGAAACTGAATACGCCGATATTTGACGGAATTGCTATAGCAACGCAGTTCTTTAAGAATAATGGCTAACATAATGCTTTGGACACGATTTTCACAAGTTTTCTATCTTTCTTCTGTGGGGCGATCTCACTTCGTTCGTAACCGATGACGCTTAGGGTTTTTCATTGACACGTTTTTGTAAAACTGTTATCTTCAGTGCAAGCAGGATACATAAGATGCTAAGACCCTATAAGGGCAAAACGTATTATCGTTCAGGAGGCTTTCCATGTCCAAACTCAATATTGCTTTGGTCGGTGCCGGACGGCGCGGCAGTGGTGCGCATCTGCCCGTTATTGTGAAACTCAAAGATATTTACAATCTCGTCGCGGTTTGCGATATAGACGAGGAAGCGGCAACACGCTATGCCAAACAATACGGTGCAACGCCATACACCAATGTCCGAGATCTTATTGCTCACGAAGACCTTGATGTCGTTGATATTACCGTGCCAGGGGTCGCACATCATGCGGTTGCCTGCTTTATGGCAGATGCCGGCGTTCATATTCTCTGTGAAACCCCTATCGCCGTCACACTTCCCACAACCGATCTAATGATTGAACGTGCCAAAGCGAATAATGTCAAACTTGAGATAGCCGAAAACTATTACCGTGCACCACGAGAACGGTTTTTGTCAAAGGTTATTGAAGCGGACGTTATCGGTGAAGTCGCTCGGATTTACCGCATCTTCTATGAGGGCGGTTATCATGGAATGAGCATGCTCCGTCTCCGGGCTGGCGGTGAACCTACATCAGCACTCGGTATTACACAAACCACACCTGTAATTCCCATTATTGACCGGATGAAACGGCATCATACCAGCGAAAGGTGGAGTCTCGGCTTCATTGAATTCGACAACAACGCGACCGCTCTCATGGTTTACTCCAACGTCATACATGCCCGATCTTTGGGACGAGGACAAACCGGCATCTCACAAATTGATGGCAGCAAAGGCACCATTGTCGGTGAAGATATCTACGTGACACCTGCGGACGAACTGGAATCTGGTGCGAAAGGCATCGCTTACCGTCCGACGCGTACCACAATTGATGTTGATGGCGTTGACGTGATTGAGAATATCTCATTGGAACTTCCAGATCAGACCGTTACATGGGAAAACCCGCTCAAGAACTATCCACTTTCCGAAGGGCAGATTGCAGTGGCTGATGAACTACTCAGCATCGCCACGGCTGTGCTTAACGATACAGAACCCGAATACGGCGCAGCACTCGCGAGGCAGGACCAGGAGATGAACATTGCAATGAGCGAATCTGGCAATCGCAGCAAAGAAACCATCACTTTCCCGCTGACTGCGTTAACCGAAACAGAGCGTGGCACCCACGAAAGTTATCAACAACAGCACGGGCATCCGATCGAAGACGTTGAAGCCGGGATTGATACATTCTTTCCACGTCGCTAATATCATAGCATGTTATACGAGAGAATTCAAATGTTTTCGCTAAACAACAAAGCGGTTCAATTTTCTGCTCGTACACTGCTGGGATGACGTGCTTTGTAAGTGCTCTTTGGACGCGAAATTCTTGGTTTGGAATCCTGCCTTCAAACGTTAGTCGTTTATAAAAAATTAATTGCGAATAGGTCGATTTTATGCTATACTTTAGATAGCAGTAAATTGCCAAATCTCATCAAAGGAGGAATAAAGACATGGGTGGAATAGGCGGAATGGAAATCTTTATAATCCTTGTGGTTGCACTTGTCATTTTTGGACCAAAAAAGTTGCCGGAAATGGGGCGTTCGCTTGGGAAAGCTATCCGGGAATTTAAGAGTGTCGGCACTGATCTTCAAGATGAACTGACAAAAGCCGCAAATGAAATAGATAAGGAAAAAGATCCAAACATCAAGCCTCCGAATCCCTCTTAATCACAAATCTCGCGACGGGATGCACTATGGAATCTAACGATGTAGCAATGACCTTCTGGGAACATCTTGAGGAACTCCGACGGCGAATTATCATCTCTGCTATCGCAATCGCCGTTTTTACGGTTCTAAGCTTGTCCTTCAGTAAGCCTATTCAGAAGGTAATTATGTTTCCATTGGAAACATCGATGAATACACTGATTGCAAACGCTATTGATGCTACAGTCGGTTCTGAGGGCTCAACGTTAGGTTTCTTCGCAATCATTTTGCGTGCTGGGACTTCCAGCGTCAACGCTGAGCTCATGAAGATTGGTCCCTTAGAGGGGATTATGGCGTTCCTGAAATTGGGGATTACCACCGGTATTTTGTTGGCACTGCCGATACTCATCTATCAAGTCTGGGCATTCGTTTTTCCAGCGTTGAATCGCGAAGAAAAGAAATTCGCTGTCCCTCTATTTCTGATCATTGTCGTATTTTTCATCCTCGGTGCTACTTTCGCCTACTTTATTGTTACACCGGTGGTGCTACAGTTTTCTGCACAACTGCTTCCAGATCTACCCAATAGATGGGATTTAGAAAAATATATTAACTTCATAACACGGTTAATCTTAGGATTCGGTATCGCGTTTGAGTTACCGATAGTGATGGCGTTTTTGTCCCGTATTGGGGTGATTGACGCGCAGGGCTTTCGTGAAAAGCAAAGCTACGCTTTATTGGGTATATGTGTTATGTCAGCCCTATTGACACCTGCTGATCCAGGTTCAATGTTGTTGATGGCAATACCACTTTTTGTTTTATATCAACTCGGCATTTTCTTCGCCTATCTCGTCGAAAAGGAGTCAGAAATCTAATGGCTAATGAGCCTTTACAGCAACAACTCGCTTTGCTCTACCAGTTACAAACGCGTGACCAAGAACTCTTATCAGTCCAGCAAAAACTTCAGGATATCCCTCGTCAGATTGAGCAATTAGAGGCGGAGGTCCAGCGGTATGAAAAAGAGATTGCCGCAAAATCAGCGGAACTCGCGGAGACAGAGAAAGAGCAGCGCTCCAAGAACGCTGAGCTTGAAATGAACACTGTCCAACGTGAAAAATATAAAGACGAGCAGCGAACTGTCACATCAAACGAAGCGTATACCGCCTTAGAGCGACAAATTGAATTTCTTGACCAGCAGGACGAAGAGGCTGAGGATGTTATACTGACTCTCATGGAGGAGAGCGACCGTCTGAAGGAAGAATTAGCGGGACTCGAAGTTGAGATAAACAAGGAAAAAGAAAAAACGGCTGCCGAAACTGAACAACTTCAACAAGAGCTGCGCACTTTAGAAGTGGAAAAAGATGAAAAGTTAAAGCAGCGGAAGGCATTTCTTCCCGAAATTGACAAGGGACTCAGAGACGAATATCACCGGTGGATGAAGGCACGGCTTGCAATCCAGTCTAGAACAGCACGAGCAAAAGCAGGTTTTATCGCGTTAGCCGAGGATGGCACCTGTGGTAGCTGCCGTATTGCTATTCAACCACAAACACTCAAAGAGGCTCAAAAGTTTCTGAAACCAGTTTACTGTTCAAGCTGTAAAAGGCTGCTTTACGTCGAGCCTGCGGCATCGGATGTTGCGTTCCCATAGAAGACGTATACATCCGTTTGTAAGGTTTGAAACCTCGTTCGTACGGTTAAGTCCTATGTCTATATTTCGGATTTTTGTAACGCATATCTAAACAGGAGGCACTCACAACCGATGCCCTTTTTTGTCATTGATGAGCAACCCGAAAAACAGGTTTTTGAGGGGGCAAGTATTCGGACACTTCACGGCGAAAAACTGATGATGTCCTTTGTCAATCTACAACCGCATAGTGTTGTTACCGAACATAGCCATCCGCATGAACAGATGGGAATGGTACTTGAGGGAACATTTGAACTCTCCATTGATGGGGACTCCCGAATACTCAAAAAGGGTGATGCCTACCTCATTCCTTCCAACGTAAAGCACAGCGCGAAGGCTTTTGAAGAACCCGCTGTCGCACTCGACATCTTTAGTCCACCACGAGAAGACTACAAACAATGAAGTTGTATCACGCAATTGAGGAACTTCAAGCAACCGGAATTGTCACTGCCGGTATTAGTCAGCGTAAAGGTGGTGTCAGTCGCCCACCTTATACATCCTTGAATCTCGCCGAGCATGTCGGCGACGCTGCAAACGCAGTCACAGCTAACAGGGAAATCCTCTTTCAGCAAGCCGATTTAAAAAATCTCCACTATTGTCGTCAAATTCACAGTGCCTCCGTTATTGATGTAGATAACGGGACAGGGGTAACGTCAGAGAAACCTCCTGAAGCGGATGCGCTTGTCTCCGCACATCGTGGGATAGCGTTGGGCATCTTTACAGCGGATTGTGTTCCTATTTTCATTTTGGACCTCTCGACTCCTGCTATCGGGATCGCGCACGCGGGCTGGCGAGGCACCTTCGCTCGAATTGCTGTAAACACTCTCGCACAAATGAAAGCCAGTTTTGGAACTGTTGCTACAAACTGCCAGATTCATTTGGGTCCCTCTATCCAAAAATGTTGCTATACGGTCAGCACAGAGTTGCTTGACCAATTCGCGGAACGCTTCGGTAGCACCGTGCACGATGGCACAAACCTGAGTCTACAGGATGCCAATGTTAACCAATTGGTCGAGATAGGCTTATCCGTTACTTCCATTTCAGTATCTCCATTTTGCACTGCTTGTCGCACGGATCTTTTCTATTCACATCGGGCTGAGGATGGACAAACAGGTAGGATGCTCTCATTTATCCAACTGAATGCCGAAAATTAAAGCATATCCCATAAATGCTCACTTGTTGGATGCGATCTCGACCTCGATTCTCCGAACTGTTGATGGAGTGATTTGTAGAGATTGTCCAGTCCAATCTGGTTTTCGGTTGCACGGACAAATCCTCGTAGTGAAAAATTTGCATTTCTCCTAAGAATATGGTATCATTAATATGTATAAATACTATGAGAGGTAGTAGTTCTACAAGTATTGCCTGCAGCCGTAACCTCGCTGCAATTTGTAACGTTATTTTCCTTAAGATATTCCAACTTGTTAACTATAATAGTTCTTAAATTGCGTTGTTAGACAGCAATTTGACATATAACCGGAGAACATTGAGGATGCGCGTGCTCTTCGCAACGTTATCAATTGTTACAGGTATCATTGGACTTGTTTTTATTGTGCAGGGTGTTAGGCATCCTTCTAAGTATCAGGAGGTTTTGTCAGCAGATATAAGCGCGGCGCAAGTCACGCAGGTTTATACGGAAGCAACGTATGGAATAGTCGTTGGGATTGGTATTATTAGCATAGCCGTCCTTGTCGCCCTTATTGGTATATTCTTTCACATAAGCAAGCATTTAAGTCCAGATACGCAATCGACAGACGATCTTGAAAGCTGACAAGCCCTTTTAATCGAACCAATTTTGGAATTGAGACGCTTCGGGGTTGCAGGACGAAGCAGGGGACGTGCCAAGTGAACTCGATTGTCGATAATCTCTCCAGTATCAATGAACGTATTGCCAGCGCAGCTGAACGGAGTAAACGCACACCGGATTCAATAAAGCTCGTTGCTGTTACGAAAGGACGTTCAGTCCCAGAGGTTCAGGCGGCTCTCGCTGCAGGTGCCACAGACATCGGTGAAAACCGAGTGCAGGAGGCGCGACAGAAGTATACTCCCGTCAACTCGTTCATAGATGCCTCAGATGCGAGCTCTGGTGATAAGATATGCCGTTGGCATCTCATTGGACATCTGCAAAGAAATAAAGTCAAGACTGCATTGGAGATGTTTTCGCTGATTCATTCAGTTGACAGTTTGCGGCTTTTAGCAGAGATAGCACGACGATCTGAAGAACGGTCTCAACAGACGGATGTTTTAATTCAAGTAAATACGACTCGCGAGGAAAGTAAACACGGATTAGCGGTAGACGATTTGCTTCGGTTCGTTGAAGACGCGCAAGTGTATCCCGCAGTGCATATCGTTGGACTGATGACAATGGGACAGTTAACACCTTCACCGGACGCAAACCGCCCCGCGTTCGCTTTACTGAGATCGCTCGCTGAAAAAATAGAGACCCAAAAATTCCCTGGGGTTACCATGCAATATCTCTCCATGGGAATGACAAACGACTTTGAGGTTGCCGTTCAAGAGGGTGCGAACCTCGTTAGAATTGGTAGAGCAATCTTCGAGGGTTCAGAGGAATAGCCGTAACGAAACCTACCTGAACGAACCGCAAGGAATAATTAAAAATATGCGATTAGGTGTAATAGGTATTGGAAAGATGGGCGGCATTATCGTTCGGAGTATTGCTGACGAAGTGTTTCCCGCAAAGCAGATTTGGGTTACCGATCTCGATAACAGCCTTGTAAAGCAGCTCTGTGATGAAAAGGGTACTAACAGTGCAAGCGATATTGCTGCCTTAATAGAAGAGACGCAAGTTATTCTCTGTGCCGTCCCTCCTGTGGCGGTTCCACACATCTTGCCACAGGTCGCGCGCACCTTATCGACCCCGCAATGGCTCATCAGTATAGCGGCGGGTGTTACGACCACAACGCTTGAATCCTACTTTGACACCGCACCACCGATTGTTCGGGTGATGCCAAATATCTCAGCATCTGTAGGTGCTGCAATTTCAGTGCTAACAACGGGCAGTGCAGCGAATCAGGCACATCTTGAAATAGCACAGCGAATCTTCGATGCCTGCGGGACTTCCTTAGTTATGGATGAACGCCATCTTGATGCTGTCACGGGGGTAAGTGGGAGTGGACCCGCCTACGTTGCGCTCTTCATTGAAGCATTAGCGGATGCAGGTGTTCATGTCGGTTTACCTCGGATTGATGCGCAGAAACTTGCCACTCATACAGTTTTAGGTGCAGCTACGATGTTAGCTGAAACGCAAGAGCATCCAGCCGTTCTCAAGAATCGTGTTACCACACCAGGCGGAACAACTGCTGCTGGGCTTCACGCGTTAGAGCAGGGCGGTTTACGAGCAACTCTCACAGAAGCCATCCTCGCTGCGACGGAACGAGCGAAAGAACTCGGTACTACAGAATAGTTTTGTGAGGGACTTTTAGAAAATTATGGCTATGCTTTCTAGGTTCGTCAGTGAAGTGCTTGAAATTTACATAATAGTGGTCTTCGCGAATACAGTGCTTTCTTGGTTCGTTGTTGGCACGCAAAATTCAGTCGTTAGACAAATATACTGGTGGACAAGTCGCATCGTAGATCCTGTTTTGAATCCGATTCGGAATGTGATTGGACCGATGACTCGGAATTTTGGTATTGACATTTCACCTTTTGTGTTGATTATTCTGTTACAGTTTCTGTCTTGGGTACTCTGGTAATAGGTGGATGATATGCCAATCTGTTTGATACAGTAAAAACTCGGAGACGGCTCGCACAAAAAAGCATAATCTCATCAGAGAACTGACAAGCAGTCCAGAGACAACAGTAAGAAAAATATGAAGAAACGAAATTCCCCTCCTAAAAGCACGACGCGTAAACGGAGTAAAACCACGAGGCAGGCAGAGAAACCTCAGTCGATAGATCGCGCAAGAGAAAAAGTCGTTCTGGAATCTTGGGCGAATGTCGATGTATATCCCCTCGTGAACAAAAAAGCCAACACTGTCGGGCACAACACAGTGAAGGGAAATGCCGCGCAGCGAGACAACTCCCCTCAAACGGAAACCTACGTTCTCCGTGAAATGCCCGCCTCAGTTCACGCCCTCACTCTCAACACCCTTTGTAGAAAAGTTTGTCAGGACATCTTCCTTAAGGCGGAATTAATGCAAGGACATCAGGTCATATACGTGCCTGCATGGGAAACATACCCCCTTTGGATTGAGGAATATGTCATTGCGGCTGCAAAGTCTAAAACGCCGATCAAGTTATCTGTTCTCCGAAAGCGATGCCGCGCACGGCACAAACAGGAATTAGAAGTCCAGAAGGAAAAATTCCATCAACTCGGGATCTTTGCGGATTGGGATACTTCGCAGAAAACCCTCGAATCGCGACAGGAAGCAAGACTCATTGCCCTTATTAGTCGATTGCGCGATTCTGACTACCTACACGATCTACCGCAACTGAGTCCATGGTGTCCTAAGTGCACTGTCCCGATCAATGAAGTGAACCTCTTACAAATACCTACAGATACTTTGAATGGCTACGTAAAGTTTCCTTTCACGCTCGGGTTAGAGGAGTTCGGCATTGATGTCTCTTTTTGTCTCCAAATGCCACATCTTTGGGAAATAGCAGGAGTCGTTGAAATCGGGATTACTGACAATACTACTTATTTGCTTACCCAATGGCAGGATGAATATCTCCTTTTTGCGGAATCGCAGCTCAAACATTTTAAGAAACACCTCCCAAAAAGACAGCGCGGACCGAAACCCATCAAAGAAATCAAAGCCTCTGAACTCGTACAGTGCGCTGTGGCGCATCCACTCTTTCCATCGAAAGATTTGAAGATTACACTAATTCCTGAGACCCTAACAGCAGATGCTAACCACAGCAAATCAGCAACTTCCTTAGAATCCGGCGTTATGCCCCTAAATCCTGCCCATCACCAACCGAGTTACAATATCGCCCAAGCGTTAGACATGAATGCTACGCCTATTTTCGATGAAACTGGTAGATTCACTGAGGAAGCAGGGCAATTGTGTGGCTTGTATCTGTTTGATGCTGAGAAGTTCATTGTTCCGCAATTGGACAGGTACGGATATCTCCTAAAGGCGCTGAACGATGAAATGCCTGAACCCCACTGTCCGCGCTGTAAGGAGTTGGCTGTTTTTCGACCGTGTTCAAAATGGGTATTCTCTATCTCCAAGAACCACGCCACTGTTCAGCTGCTCAACGCCCAGGAATATTGGGACAATTATGGTGACACCGAGCATAAAGATATACGCGATGTACAAAATGCCGTCCTCAATTTCAGAGACTTGCAAGTTTCAGCGCAACGTCAGTGGGGTATGCCACTCCCGATCCTCCTCTGCGACCAGTGTGATGAACCTCTCACTGATAAAAATACACTCAATGCTATCCGAAATTCTATACAGCGCGGATTTGAATTCTGGTTCCGTTTGAGTGTTGAAGAACTTTTACCTGCGGACACACGGTGTCTGAACTGTAATTCAAGTGACTTTCGCAAGGAGGCTACCCTTATTGATAGCCATTTTGCCAATTTACTGCAAATTATTGACAATTCTGACTTCAAGAAACCCCTCGGTGGACACACCAGTGTCATGTTTGTGCCGGAAACGGATATAGCCGATTCTAAATGGACAGAATGGTTGGCAGAAATCAGTGTCATCTCCGCTGCACTTAGCAGAAGTCGTCCAATTAAAGAAAGTCAACCCTTTAAGCAACTAAAGCTTAATACAATGCCGAATATTGACAGCGAAATGCAGGTTGAAGACGCATTCCTCAACAAATATCCAGCTGACGTGGCACGCCTTGTCGCAATAACTCCGAGCGTTGGAACGGAACAGGTGACCCAAAAACAACTTGAGAAACTCGCAAAAGACTACTTGGTTGAGTATCAGCAATTGCAGGTGCTATTGGACGATATAAGCAGTTGTCTCTACGATTTTCTACGAAATGGAAACGAAACAAAACCTGGAGCTGCATCTCGGAAAGAACGTCAAAGTAAGAAACATCTCGCCACTACCGAGAAAATTGTTCCGATTGATTCATTGGTGCTAATTCTTACCTCTCAGCTTTTAGAAGAGGTACAGCAGGCTTACCAAAATGCAAATTTTTATGAGATGTGGACACTATTGACCGATTTCTGTGAGAAGGACCTTCGCTTTTATATCGGTACCATGGAATCACGGCCTGCGACAACCCTACATGAGGCGCAAACTACTTTGGCACAAATCGGGACAGCACTCCTGCAACGTTTCGCACCCTTGACTCCTTTTTTGGCAGAACATTTCTATCGTCTCATTTCTGCAGAGGGTGTAACCGAGAACCATAGCATTTTTCAGAGAAATTGGCACCTACTCTCGCCTGTTGATGGGCAAACCTTGCACATTTCCGATATAGAAACGGATGATGCAAAAGCGGAATGGGAGGTGCTCAAAAATACCTATGATGCAAAGTCCTAAGAAAGGTACATGGCAGACACTCCTCCCTTTAATCGGCGTAGCGATTCCGGTGTTAATACTGGATTGGGTGAGCAAGTGGCTCGTACAAACCTACATCGCTCAGGTTATAGAGGTAATTCCGATTATTCCGGGTTTTTTCAACCTTCGGCACGACAGAAATACGGGAGCGGCTTTTGGTGTGCTCGCTGGGCATAGAGTTTTACTCATTCTCATTACGATTGTCGCTTTAATCTTCATTTTCAGCTATTATCTTCGATTCAGGGAGAGCCGTTGGATGCAAGTCGCACTCGGTTTTCTACTCGGTGGGGCTGTTGGAAACTTCATTGATCGACTCTATTTGGGGGCAGTCGTTGATTTCCTCCAATTCGGTATAGCCAGCAAAGGACTCTTTTGGCCAACCTTTAACGTTGCTGATGTTTCTGTTTGTATTGGCGCAGGGATGCTAATCGTTTACCTTTTCCGAAACCGCGATCAAGCCCAGTAAACTTGATTATAAGAAATGCAACACAACTTTTGTATAGGAGGGTAATCCATGTATAAACTTAGTGTTCGATTGTTTTTGCTTAACATAGCCCTTCTTTTTATAATAGTTCCACAGGCAACGGCGCAATTTCAGACAGAGCCTCCATCAGAGGAAACAGAACAAACGGAACCGGAGGCGTACAGCGAAAGTGCTTTACGGCGATTTGAGATTGTCACGTTGAGTTCTCTACCATTTACCGCTATTCACAGTTACGGGATAACGCGTGCGGTGAAAATGTTTCGTGAAAATAAGTTTTCACCTGAATTGTCCACGCAGGACTATCGTATAATTGGCATTGGTGCGGTTTCGTTGTCTGTGTTCATTGGTGTATGGGATTGGTTGCATACTCGCAATGTTGACCGGTCAGCGCCACGTATCCCGGAACCTCAAACACCCCCACCTATTGAAGATGAGGAACCCGTGGAGGGGACGCTCGCACGACTGTCCGAAACCAGCCCATATACAGCAAGATATAGAGATATGTCTCTACAAGACTCGATAAATAAGCAGCTGAATGGGTGGGCAGATGAACGCCCTGTCGGTTTGGCGATACCCGTCATTCAAATTCGCTTTTAAAATAATAGCCATCAGCAGTCAGCGGGCAGCTATCAGCAAGAGAACTCTGATTTATCAGAAAATCTCTTTACTGAAGATTTCCGACGATTTCCGGTAGCCTTTCCTCTGAAAGCCGACAGCCGATGGCTGATAGCCGAGTTAAAAAATGCGTATTCTCTTTATGGGCACCAGTGAGTTTGCTGTTCCAGCGCTCAAGGAGCTTATCTCCGACAAATTTGAACTCATCGGGCTTGTCACACAACCTGATCGACCGAGCGGGCGCGGGAAACGGCTCAACCCACCACCTGTCAAGATAGTTGCCGCAGAACACAATATACCGGTTTATCAACCTGAGAAGGTAAGAAAACCGGATTTTGTAAAAACCCTTAAACACCTCGCACCGGATGTAATTGTTGTCGCCGCCTTTGGTCAACTTTTGCCCCAAACCGTTTTGGATATTCCACCGTGTGGTACTATCAATTTGCATCCCTCTCTTCTTCCAAAGTACCGCGGTGCTGCCCCGATTCAGTGGGCATTAATCAGTGGTGAAACCGAGACAGGTGTGACGCTTATGCTGTTGGATGCAGGCGAGGATACGGGTGATATTATTTCCACAGACCAAATTCCGATTCGAGACGAGGATACCGCTTTCACATTGACGGAGCAGTTAGCGCAGCTTGGCGCAAAGCAACTCGTCCGATGTTTATCCGATATGTCGGGTGAGGTACCGCCACCAGCGATTCCGCAGAACCACGCGGAAGCAACCCACGCCCCGCGTCTAACAAAGGAAACAGGGCATATTGATTGGAATCAACCGGCGACCACGATTCACAATCTTGTCAGAGGCACAGCAATCTGGCCTGGTGCTTATACGTTCTTCCGAGAGAAGCTTCGGCTGAAAATTGTCCGCTGTCAACCACTGCGGCGGACACTCGCTGCACAATCAGGAACGCTTGAGATAGTCAAAAGACAAGAGTTAATTGTTGCTACAGGAGATGGAGCACTCCGGTTGTTGGAAGTTCAACCGGCAACGAAAAAAGCTATGGAAGCGTCCGATTTTATCAACGGTTATCAATTGCAAACAGGCGAGCAATTTTTAACATTATCATAGTTATGAATACCCTTAATAACACCCTATTCGCGACGTTCAAGGTTTCGCTCTATCTCCTAATTCTCCTTGGTATAATTGCCGTGCTAGCGATTTTCGTTGTTATTCCGAGATGGGTCAGGACCGAGGAGGTGCTTGTACCAAACATTATCGGCAAAACTTACTATGTTGCCGTGGGGATCCTTGATGACGCAGGTCTTCGACCTGATAAGACGATCCAGGAAGCGAGTAGTGATGCGCCCAAGGGTGAAATCGTTGCACAAAATCCAGAAGCGAACTTTAGAATAAAATCGTATCAGCCGGTTAAGATCACAGTCAGCATAGGATCGGAGTTAGCACCTGTTCCGTCTGTCATTGGAAAATCGCAGGAAGCCGCTTTTGATACCCTCACAACTACAGGTTTTCGTCCAAATCGGATTGCTTTCGTCCATTCCGAGGATTATCTGCAAGATACCGTCATTGCGCAAACCCCACCAGAAGGGGGCGGTCAACGGCGCGGAAGTCCGATTAATCTCTTAGTAAGCCTCGGACCCACACCACAATTCATTGAGCTCCCGAACTTCCAAGGTCAACCTGCTGCTGATGTCCTCGTCGCACTTGAAGCTGTTGGGCTAAACGTTGAAACCAAATACAGTTCTCACCCCAAAATCCCTGAAGGCGCAATTATTGCCCATGAACCACCTGGCGACGTGATGATGAAAACCGGAGACTTGGTCCGCCTTGAGATTAGCGGTGTGCAGGGATCGACCGGAGACATCGGTAGATTACTACCTTTTAAGCATACGGTTGGTGAAGAAGGAGATCTCTCACGTCAGGTTAGAATCGTTGTAATTGATGACTATGGCGAGCGCACTGTAGTTAATCAACGCTACGCACCCGGCACAGTGGTTGATTTGGAACAAAAAGGATTTCGCGTTTTCGGCAAAATACGGGTGATCGTCTATGAAGATGGTGAAAAACTACCTGAAGTGCTTTATAGATAGCACGCAACCGAAGGAGTTTACCAATCCTTACGCCTAAAATTGCTCCCTCATTACTCGCTGCAGATTTCAGTCATCTTGGTGAAGAGGTCAGCAGGATAGTCGATGCTGGGGCGGATATGCTTCACTTCGATGTGATGGACGGTGAATTTGTCCCCAACTTTGGTATCAGTCCACCTTTCATTGCCGCTGTTCGCCAAATTACTCAGGTCTCGTTTGATGTCCACATTATGGTGACACATCCGCTCCGCTATATCAACGCACTTGTCGCGGCGGGCGCGAATCTCATTACATTTCACATCGAAAGTGCTGACGCACCGGATGAAGTCATTTCGGCGATCAAAGCGCAAGGCGTTAAACCCGGTTTGGCACTCTCACCGAAAACGCCAATCTCTGCAGTCATCCCGTATCTTTCAGACGTTGACTTGATCCTACGGATGAGTGTTGAACCCGGATTTGGAGGTCAAGCCTTCCAACCGAACACCCTCGAAAAGATAGCAGAATTGCGTCAAATAATCCAAAAATTGGACCTGCGGCTTGATATCTCCGTTGACGGCGGCGTAACGACAGAAATTGCACCCCTCGCTATTGATCAAGGCGCAACGATTCTCGTCGCAGGAACGGCTATCTTCGGCAGTCAGCAGCCAGAGACAGTTATTCAACAACTTCGCACAGGCACGACCTAAGGTGTTGCTCGCAAGATGCACACTTTCTATGTTCCTTCTTCTCAGATCCAAACCGATATTGCTACGATTACCGGTTCGGAACATCATCATCTCCGTAATGTCCTCCGTACAACGCCGGGCGAGACTATCCGAATTATTGACGGGCAAGGTAAGGTCTATACCGCAGAAGTGCTTGGGACAGATACGAATCAACCTTTAAGCCAAGCCCGAATTCTCACCCATGAATTTCACCCAAAGGGATTGTGTTCGCTCACCCTGTTTCAAGGGCTGCCGAAAAATGATAAGATGGAATTGATTCTCCAAAAAACGACGGAACTCGGCATTGCACGGGTTGTGCCGATGCGCTCAAAGTATGCTTTACAAAAACCGAGTCAGAACCGATATGAGCGATGGCATCGTGTTGTTATCTCTGCCACAAAGCAGTGCCAACGCCCATGGTTACCTGAGTTATGCACTCCGCAAACGTTTGAGGCATCCCTCGTACAACTCGAAAAGTTTTCACTCCGTTTGTTACTCATCAGCCCCAATCATGGTGGAGAATCACAAACACAGCATATCAAGACAGTTTTGCGAACGGTTTCTGACCCTACTGCTATCGCGCTCTTTGTTGGACCTGAAGGTGGCTTTTCTGATCAAGAAGTCACCGCCGCGATTGAAAGTGGATGCGTTCCTGTGACGCTCGGCGCAAACATCTTACGGACGGAAACCGCAGCGATTGTAGCCGTCGCCGTTGCCGCCTATGAATATCAGTTGTAGGCGTAATTCCCGAATCACAACGCTTTACTCTAAAAAATTCATTGACAAACTTCACCGTTTCTTATAGAATTCCTAACTATGGATGCAAAAGAATTGACCAAAACCCTCATCGGGTATAATACAGTAAGTCCCCTCAGCAACGTTGAAGTCATGGATTTTCTGATTGGAACGTTGGAATCCGTTGGTTGTGAGGTGGAGCGGGTTGAATACAAGGACCCAGCCGGTGTACTGAAAGTAAATCTGATCGGACGCAAAGGACCGGAGAACGGTGAACGCGGGCTTGCACTGCTTGGGCATATAGATACTGTTCCTGCCATCGGTTGGTCGATGGATCCGTTTGAGGCACGGATTGCCGATGGAAAAATGTACGGCAGAGGCAGTTGCGATATGAAAGGCAGCGTTGCCTGTATGATTGAGGTCGCGTCGCACTACGCTGACTCTGACTTGTCGGCACCCCTATACGTCGTCATCACCGCTGATGAAGAGGTGGGCTACCTCGGGGCAACAGCCGTTGCCGAAAAGTCGCAGATGTTCAAAAAGCACGGCTTTCCGAAGTATGGGGTCATCGGTGAACCGACAGAACTCCATGCAGTATATGCCCACAAAGGGACTGTCCGCTTTACTGCCACAGCCCACGGGCGTGCAGCGCACAGCAGTACAGGTGAAGGCGACAACGCGAATCTAAAGTTAATTCCGTTTCTCGCAGAAATGCGGGATATTTATCACGAATTGACAACCGATACTCGGTATTTCAACGATGAATTCACGCCAGCTTTTACGGATTGGAATATCACTATCAGTGATGGCGAGTGTCCAGGGAATATTACTTCGCCGTTAAGCGTGTGTTGTATCAATTACCGTCCAATGCCGGGGGACAATTCGCAAGAATGGATAGACCGCGCGCGGGACTCGGCTGAAAAGCATGGGTTAATATTCGATTTGTATATTGACGCGCCGCCGGTACGCACACCACCCGATGCGGAGATTATCCAAGCAGCACTTGAAATAACCGGTGAGGCTGAACCCCAAACCGTCGCCTATGGCACCGATGCTGCCGTCTTCGCACAGCACATGGAAACCGTTATCATCGGACCCGGCAGTATTCTGCAAGCGCATACGGTGGATGAGTGGATGGCGTTGGATCAGTTTCCACAGGGGATCTCAATCTTTAGTCAATTTGTGAAGCGGTTTTGTGTGGCTTAGGCGCATCAAAAAAGACGGCATCCGGCTTCACCCATTCTGCTTCGCCATCTGCCCACACTTCGCGCTTCCAGATAGGCACGATCTGCTTGAGGCGATCCATCGCGTATTGACACGCTTCAAATCCGTCTTTACGATGTGGCGATGCAACTGCGACTGCTACGCTCACCTCACCGATTTCTAATTTTCCGACGCGGTGAACCATTGCGACACGATCAAGGCCCCATTTGTCCGAGATTTCTTGTGCGATCTCTGCCATTTTTTTCTCTGCCATCAGTGGATATGCCTCATATTCAAGACATTTTACCGGTCTACCACCGGTGTTATTCCGAACCGTGCCGAGGAATAGCACCACGGCACCGGCATCCGGTCCTTCCGCTGCTTCACGCACCTCCTCACCTGTGATGACTTCGCTGATTATCTTAAACATCACAGCCTCCCGTTACAGGTGGGATTAGAGCGACCTCGTCCCCCTCAGCGAGTTCGGTGTTTTCCGTAGCGTATTCCCAATTGACAGACATTTGCATCACTTCATAAAACTCGGCGATTTCAGGCCATTCTTCCTCAAGGCGTTTTAAGATTGTGTTTACGGTGGCACCGTCCGGAAGTTCCATCTCTTCTTCGGATCTATCTAACATTTCGTGGCATACGGCAAAGTATTTAACTGTGACGTTCATAGCGATTCCTTTTCAACAGAGTTTTGGAGGTTAACAGGGTATAAACTGTACCGCTGACATACTCCCAAGCCTAAAGGAGACCTGGGGTTCTTTTGTTCCTTTTAGGAACATTCCTCGTGTTTAAGACGAGGCAACAGGGACTTGCAAACGAAAGCCCAAGGGCGGTGTCATGCGGGCAAGACCCATTTCCGCCACTACGGGGACACCGAAGTGGCCGAGATACTTTTCTCTGATATTGATAGCACCTACACCGTCGCGGTGATATTTGAAACCACATTTGCAGGTATAGTTGCGATTGTTAGGTTTCTTTCGGTTGCCACATTTCGGGCAAGTTTGAGAGGTATAGGATTCGTCAATGACTTTGACTTTGATACCTAACGCTTTGGCTTTATAGGTTATCAACTCGGCAATCTTGGCGAAAGCCCATTGGTGGAGTTTCTGGTTCGTCTTTTTACCGTAGTCTATGGGGTTTCGGATACCTGTAAGGTTTCCAAGCACAATTGTGCCAATACCTTGCGCTTGGCAGTATTTGACGAACTTTGTCGTCTGTTTGTGGAGGGCGTCTTTGATTTGGTTATCAATCTTTCTGATACGCTTCCACTTACGGCGCGTGAGTCGCCACCAGCGTTTGGAATGGCGTTTGCACTGACTTATCGCCTGACTGAACTCGGCAAACACTTTGTTTCTATAGCGGTATAGTGAGCGGATATACCGTCCATTGTAGATATGTGTGTCTTGCCCATCGTGAGAGACAATCGGGTGTATTTCGCCAATATCAACGCCTATGACTTCTTTACCTATTTCGGTTGTTTCGGTGTGATACAAATACGAGAAATGGAGTGTCCATTGACCATAGTTATAGCACAAATCAATCGTTGCGATGTGTGCCGCTTTCGACATATCAAAGTTACTTGGCAAAGGTATCTCTATTTTCGGTTGACCTGATGCCATAGAGAGTTCAACGCGTTTAGGAAAAAGACGGTTTCCATCTACAAATCGGATAGCAGCCTTTTTCCAACGGGTCGTCATATATCTCTTTGGTTTGTTCGGAGGTTTCGGTTTCTCAATACCACCGCTCTTTTTCAAGGCGGCGTAGGATTTCCAAGACTTGAAGTAACGCTCCCGAACCGCTTGCCGACTTTGGGAATGCAAGAGTGGATGAGAGAGTTTCCGGTCTATCCAACCTTCGCAGTCTTTACCGAAATAGAAGTCTCTGTGAGCGTGAGGATACCCCCGCTGCCACTGGTACATATCCATTTGATAGCAACAGGCATTCCAAAGCGCAGCAGACGCAGCATGGGCTTCGGAGAATATCGGTTGTGCTTCTATTTTCACGGTTTGGGTGCGGTAGAAACTTGGCATCTATACACCTTTTTGGGCCTCAATATACTGTTCCAAAACTTCAAGTGTCACTGTCCCAGCACTCGCAACAAACTTTGAACGGGTCCATAGACATGGCAAGCGTCGCCTCAGTGTTGGAAACTCATTACGGAGTGTCTTTGCCGTATAGCCTTTGATTTTACCTATCACGCTCGTAACAGATACTTCAGGCGGAATGCTGGCAAGCAAATGGATATGGTCAGGCATACTTTCAACTTCACGGACAATGTAGCGATACGCGTCTTGTTGTTGAAAAATTAACGCCTTTAATCTCTCTTGGATTTCAGGAGACAGAACAGAACGCCGATATTTGGTACACCAAATGATATGGTATTCACAAGCATATACTGTCGTGCCTGTTGAAATATACTTGTGGTCATCGTTAGCAATTTTCATACTATTAGTTATACCACAAAGATTAGGTTTTGTCAAGGCAATTCGTAAAAATTATTAGTTTTATGATATACCAGACCGTTCGCCGCTACTACATCCCAAACCTAAAGGAGTGGGGTTTGTAGCGGAAGATTAGATAAAGTATAGCACAAAATTGGTTATGAAGCAACCGCTTATTGTAAGTGCTGTTGAGAAACGCGTCCGTTTTTCACTGGAAATAAAATGAATATCGGTGACAGATTAAAATTGTGTTGATTTTTATTGGACATTCTGGTATAATAAAAGCACTTGGCGTGAATCCGAAATTCACCTGTTTGTGTTTGTATGTAACGCAGGAGGTAAACTATGAGACCGAAAGCGATTTTTTATTTCATCCTCGTTTTGCTTGCCGCTGGACTGATGGCTTGCGGCGGTGACAGCGATGATGCAGAAACACCCGATGAGCAGACCCAGCCGACAGCGACAACACCCTCCGAAACAGCGCAACCAGAGGTCGCTGCTGTCAGGGAGGTTGACTTTGCTATTGAGGAGCAAGCAATCCGCGACCTTTATGCGGAATACGCTGTCGCCCACGGTGATCAGGATGTTGATGTGCTCGGAGACGTTTGGTTCAAAAGCGAAAAAAAAGAAGATGAGGTTTTTACCGCTTGGACCTTCTGGGCTGGCACCTTTGAGAAAAATGAGGGATGGAAGGATGTAAACGATGCATGGGAGGGTATCTTCCGGCTACGTGGTGGGAAGATGGTGGTTGACATCACTTACATCGCTATTGATAGTAAGGGCAAAGAAGCCGTTTTGCGGGGTGCGTATAGTTGGGGTAATCAGAAAGGCGATCTTATCTCCACACTTGAAAAAGAAAAAAATGGGGAAGATTGGAAAATCCGTGCCATTGATTACACTGGAGGGAAGCACGGAAAACAGGTTAAGGACCTTATTGAGCCTGCCCATACCTTTGGAGAAATTCCCGAAGAATAAGGTTGACTTGTAGGAGGGGTTTCTAACCCCGACCTTTTTAACGACGCGAAAAATGGACAAACTCATCCTCAAAGGCATCCGATTTCATGGCTACCACGGCGTTCCCGAAGCGGAACGCCAAGTTGGTGGCTCCTATGAAATTGATGCAATCTTAGGATGCGCTCTTAAAAACTCCGGCAGTACGGACGCACTCGCCGACACAATCGACTATGCCGAAGTCGTCGCGCGTATCGTTGAGATCGGTACGCAGCACTCCTTCCAGCTTATTGAGGCACTCGCTGAAAAAATAGCCACAGTGATTTTAGAACAATTCCCGGTGGATGAGGTGCGTCTCACTGTCAAGAAACTGAATCCCCCCATAGAACAACCGATTAATTATTTTGCAGTTGAGATTTTTCGTAATGCGTAAATTTCGGGTCATCATCTGTTTACTGTTATTGTTGATGATAGCCACTGTCACGCAAGCCGGTGGCGAAAAAAAAGCACTGTTTCAAGATTTGGCACCAGGTCTGCATCTCTATCGTTACGATTGGGATGTTGAAACGTGTGTTCTTTACGTTGCCGAGATGTCCCGTCATGAATCGTCGCTGCACTTTGAGGTTATGCTCGCAAATGCGCAAGTGCTCGGCAAAGAGACCGTCCGTTCGATGGCGAACCGTCGTACGCAACGCGGAGACCGGCGTGTTCTCGTTGCAGTCAATGGTGGTTTCGGTGTCCTCGGGGACATGCGGGGTTACGGCGGCGTATTAGAGAACCTGCATATCCAAGATGGCGAACTGATTACACAGCCAACCGATACCGAGGCGTGCTTCGGTGTAACCGAGTCCGGTGAATTCCTGAGCACCCCCGTTCAAATGAAAGCCAGCTTGCAAATAGGCACACACACGCTTCCACTCGGATGTATCAACCAACGGCGGCTTGATGGGTGTCAGGTGACGCTCTACACACCACGGCTCGGCGAATCAACGCACACCAACCGCCGCCGAGGCAGCGAGGTGATACTCGGTGGACTTCCACTCCCTTTGACACCAGATTACACACACGCCTACCGTGTAGCGGGAGTCTCACGTGATGGTAACAGCGCTATTCCAAGGGACGGGGCAGTCCTTTGGATTAACGCTCGACTGAAAGACGCAAGCATTTCTCAATTTGATGCTGGCGCTGGCGGCACGCTTACCCTCACCCTCTCACCCCCTGAGTGGAATCAAGTCCGACATGCCATTGGTGGCAGACTCCGACTCCTCAAGGATGGGAAAATAAATGAAACACTTGCGGAGATGCACCACGCCGAAAAACGACATACCCCCGGCAAACGCGCATCGATGCTGAATCTCAGCCATGAGCCTCGAACCGCACTTGGTTATAATGCGGACAAACTCTTTTTAGTCGTTGCTGACGGACGGCAACCGAAGTATAGCAACGGTTTGACACTCTACGAACTCGCCAGCATTCTCATCGAACTCGGTGCAACAGAAGCGATTAATCTCGATGGTGGTTCCTCCAGTACCTTCGTTGTTAACGGTGAGGTCGCCAATAAACCTTCCGGACAGCAGGAGCGGGATGTTTTGAATGCTGTCTTTATCACAGCAGATGTGCAGTAGACGCAACAGACAACCTCGGAGACGTATCTTGAAAATAGCGTACAGGTTTCTAATATTTTTATCACTCCTCTTTTGCACTATCTTAGCCGTCAATGCAGCAGATACCCCTAAACTGCTGGAGGCAGTCCCGCTTTCGCAAACAGCGATTCAGTTACGATTTGATGAACAATTGCAAGCAGAAGCCGCCGAAAATCTTGATAATTATTTAATTGCCCCGGATGTCCAACTCGAATATGCCCTACTGGATCAGCGACTGAACCGCGTTTTGCTGCTCACGACACCGTTGGAGATAGAGAAGACCTATCGCCTCACGCTTCCAAATTCACAAACAGGAATAACAGTAACACTTCCACCCGTAAACGAGATAACCTTTGGTGCAGGCGACTCCGTTACGTTCTCAGGAGGTTTACAGGACACGACGCTCCTCGTCAATAAAGATCGAAAAACCCGAAATAACAATGCCGGCGGGGAGCCAAACCTCTTCTGTAATCCGACAGGAAGTGTCTTTTTTATTGCCTTTGATCTGTTTGATGCGTTTGAAGATATGGGCATCCGAGAACCAACACAGGTCTTGGAAGCAACGATACGTCTACATGTGCAGCAGTCTAATACCGATGCTGCACAGACCGTCATCTTCCGTCGTGTGCTGCTTCCGTGGAAAGAGGGCAGAGGGACATCGACACGCGCTGAAAATAACGAACTCACCTACAATAGTGCATTGCATCGCAACCTCCCTTGGAATAAGTCTCCCGCACAAGCGATGTTAGCTGGGATAGATGGCGATAATGAGAGCGATTACAACGGTTCTGAGGATGTCGCACATCGGATTGATGGTACGTGCGAGATTCAAGGGGCAGGGAGACATTATACGTTTAAAAGCGAGCTGCTCACGGACGCGGTCCGTTTTTGGGTAGCAAACCCCGATTACAACTACGGGTACCTTTTTGCTTTGCGAGATGGCACCGCACCAGTTGTTTTTTCTTCAAAAGAAGCAACCGATGAAAACCTACGTCCGATGTTAACAATCCGCTACCAGACACAGCCACCTGTCAGAATCGAGGCACAGGAATAAAAAATGGACATAAATCGCTTGTATTATGATATAATTTGTCTTACAAGAAATGTGCTGAACCAACGAAGGGATTTAAGTGGCAAACTTTGATACGGCCTCTAAGAAAACCGCTGAAATATCTCCTAAAGGTTTCGTTCATCTCTGCTTCGGTTTTGAGACAAGCAACATCATTGATGCCGAACTCATCCAACCGGAACAACCCACGGTCGACATGCGCCAAGCGGATGTCGTCATTAAGGCAGAAATCGGTGGAAAACAGGTAATTGTACACTTTGAAACTTATGGATTAGAGGTTTATTCTAATGTTATCTATCTCCGCCCGGATGCAGGCCGCAGCGACCCCGGACGATTTGTACAAGATATAGCCGGACATGAGGTTTTGACTCGATACAAGGTTTTTCGTCTGATTGAGATGCATGGGCAAAGCATCTTAGAAGCAAAGCCCATGGGGCTTCTGCCCTTTACACCTTTAATGAAACGTCCTACGGACGTAAGTGCAGAAGCATGGTTGCGGCGTTGTGTACAGACAGCAGAGAGCGTAAATGTAGAGAACAAAACCGCTTATCTTGAGACATTGGCGGTTTTAGGTAGTTTAGTCTATGAACCGGAAATGATTTTGAATATTATCTCGGAGGAAACTATGGAACGCTCTTCTATTTCTGAACACTTCGCGGCAGAAGCACTGCAGCAAGGTATTGAACAAGGTATTGAACAAGGTATTGAACAAGGTGCCAGAGAACGCGCCCTAAAAGACATTCTTGAAGTGCTTACACTCCGATTAAAGCCGTATGCAGCGACTGTCTTCAAGCCCACACTCGAGACGATTGAGGACTTAGATAGACTCGCGCAATTGCATCGCGCAGCGATCCTTGCAGAGACACTTGACGACTTTGCACAGGGACTGACGGAAAATAACAATTGATATATTTGTGAGCAGCCGCAATCTTAACAGAAAGCGCGGAGGATTTCCAACGAGCTTTAGAGTCAAATGGAGATTGAACCGCGTTCCGAGTCCAACGGGATATGTCCGCCCATCCGACCTTCGTAGGAGGTAAAACGGACTGTAACTGGTAAATCTTAAAGGATATGGGAGAGGCAATCCTCTAGTGCGCATAAGCCTTTACCGCTGCGAGGGGTGGCGTATGTTTCGAGTTTTTTGGGCATTGGCATTCTGTTGTTGCAACTCGCAATGTTAATGAATGTCCGATGTCGGTTACCCACCCGAAATGTAACTCACATCAAAACCGTCTTTCGATAAAAATTAACCATTTATGAAACACCCTCAATTAACTATTCCAAGTTCTAAACCACTTATTCCGATATTGCTACACATATTTCCGTAGATGCACTAAAGTCCGCTCCACTGCCCCCAAATTTTCCTCAATCAACTCCTGCCCGATACGTCCTGCTGTGACGCTTGCGTTTGTATCCTTCAGCCACGTTGTGATAGCATCTGCCAATTGAGGGGCAGTGTGAACCAGTTTCGCGCCACCCCGCTCCACGAGTAAAGACGCTTCATACGCGTTCTGGATGGTCGGACCGAACAGGACAGGTTTCGCCATCGCAGCAGGCTCCATCACGTTATGAACGCTTCCGCGGAAACTCCCGCCGACAAACGCTATGTCTGCCAACGTATATAACTTCGCAAGAAGCCCCACTCTATCAACGATAAGGACATCCACCGCCGATAAATCTACTTCAGCTTCAAGTTCAGAAAAGCAGAGATGCGCCAATTTTTCCCGATCCAGATGTCCACGAATCTCTTTTATTCGTTCAGGTGTCGGTTCGTGCGGAACCAGAATCAGGTGTGGGAAGTCTTCGGGTATATTCTGGCGCAGCAGTTGGTAAGCCGGCAATAACACCTTTTCATCCTCTGCATAAGTGCTACCAGCGATGAGGATTGAACGTTTCAGACTTGGCTGTCCGTGGAAAAATTCGGTATCAGGTTCGACTGCGTGTGCGCGTCGATAGACCTGCTCGTAGCGCGTGTCTCCTGTGACAACGATCTCATGTGCTGGTGAGCAGAGTTCTTGAAAACGAGCGGCATCGCTTTCCGAAATAGCGCAATGTACCTGGATATACTGATGCACACTCCGAAAAAAGGGTTTCGTAAAATGGGACAGCCGTTTCGATTCAGCGTGCAGTGTTCCAGCGACTACGATAATCGGAATTTCGTGTTTAGAGGCTTTCCAAACGAGGTTGGGCCAAATGTCGAATTTGGAAAAAACGATTAACGCCGGTTCAATAAGCCGGACCATACGTTCTGCGTTGCGCGGTGTATCCAACGGAAGATAAACGGCGGCATCGGCGTAGCGGTAGGATCGGGCATTAGGGGCAACGGAGGGTGAGAAAAAGGTTAGAACAATCCGGGTCTCTTCGTAAATCGCCTCGATAAGCGGTTTCGCCTGTTCAAATTCGCCGACAGAGGTAAAGTGAAACCATACCGTCTTCTCTAAATGTCGGGCTGCCTGAAGTTGATTCTCAAGTTCCGCAAACACCCCTTTCCGTCCTTTGATGCCCTCCTGAATCTTGGGGTTGCAGCACCCCGCGCCATGAAAACCAACGAACATAGCGGGGACAGCAAACACATTGTAGAGGAGTTGCCAAAACATAATGAATCTTGGAAGGACAAAAAGATAGGAAGAATGGAAGCGAAAATCTAATTCCGCAATCTTCCAATCTTCCATTCTCCAGAGATGTGATTACGAAGCGTGGGTGATTACAGTACGTCTAAGATTTTTTTCTTGAGTGCATCTTTGGGCATTGCACCGACAATCTGCCCAGCAACTTTGCCATCTTTGAACACAAGTAGTGTTGGGATACTCCGAACGCCGTACTGCATTGCGGTCTGTCGATTATCATCAACATTGACTTTCCCGACTTTGAAGGTCTCCGAATTCTCCTCAGCAAGTTCCTCTAGGATGGGGGCAATCATTTTGCAGGGACCGCACCACTCCGCCCAAAAGTCAACAACAATAGGCGTATCGGATGTAAGTACCGTTCCTTCAAAAGTATCGTCACTAATTTCGAAAGTATTTGCAGCCATGGTAGCTCCTTTTTCTTTGGAATCAATCTGGTAGGCAAACTGCCTCTTCGTAATATTATGTTTGAGCAATTCCTCTTATGAGTGCATCAAGACATTAATATGATACTCTATTCTGATAAAAATTGCCAATCAATTTTCATTTTCTTGGAGCGGATTATTTTCCGTATTTTAGTCCGGTGAAGAAAAATTTTATAGAAAAGTATCCGCATCGTTGACGGGGTTTGTAACCTCGCTGTTCACCCTTGAAAATGAAATCGTATTGATTTTATCATAATCTGGAAACCGAAACCAAATTAATCTTCTCTCGTTTTTTTCTTGAGAAAAAATATAAAATGTGCTATATTGAAGGAAATTGAGAGATAACGAATTTTTAACCAACGCGATGTGTATAACGTTAATCTGAGCTCACAATTAGAAGGAGGCACCGTATGCCTGATAAAGAGAAAAAGCAGGGGACGAATATCTCGCGCCGGAATTTCTTGAAAGGCGTGGGTACCGGTACCGTCGCCGCAACCGTTGCACCCAGTGTTCTAATCAGCAATGAGAAAACTGCCGATGCCCAAATGGGCGATGCCGTTGCGAGCGCGACAATCCAACTTAATATCAATGAGAAGTCATATCAGGTTGAAGTTGAAGCGCGCACAACACTCTTAACTGTTTTGCGTGACGGAATGGATACAGGCGGAAATAACATTGACTTGACCGGTGCCAAACTAATTTGCGATCGTGGTGAATGTGGGGGTTGCACCGTCATGGTAGATGGAAAGTCTGTCTACGCCTGTATGATGCTCGCGATTGATGCGCAAGGCAAGCAGATAACAACTGTCGAAGGTTTAGCAGACGGCGACGATTTACATCCGGTTCAGGAAGCATTCATCCAACATGACGCGCTGATGTGTGGATTCTGCACACCCGGTTTTGTTGTTTCATCCGCAGCGTTATTGAATGAAAATGCGAAACCGACGCTCGAAGAAATTAAAGTCGGTTTATCTGGAAATACTTGTCGATGCGGCACCTATCCGTTTATCTTCGATGCTGTGAAAACCGCGTCACAGAAGATGTGATTTGAAAGCAAGACTTGGCTTATGAGACGCAAAAGTCTATCGCTCCGCTGGAGCGGTCGCCTATAGGAGGAGAACGCATGGCATCATGGGGAGAAGCAAGTGAATCTCGTCTTATCGGAAAACGGGTAACCCGTTTGTCCGGTAAGGATAAAGTCACTGGAAAAGCGAAGTATACTTTTGATATAAATGAACCGGGGATGCTTTACGGACGTATCTTGCGTTCTGAAGTCGCGCACGCAACCGTTATGGGCGTTGATATGAGCGATGCAGAGGCATTACCCGGTGTCAAAGCGGTTATTCCACTCATTGAAGTTGGTAAGAAACTCCGTTACCAAGGGCAGGAGATTGCCGCTGTCGCTGCCGAAACGGATGACATTGCCAAAGACGCGATCCGGCTCATTCGCGTTGATCTGGAAGAACTACCGCACGCCGTCACGGAAGAGGACGCGATGGCGGACGGCGCACCGGAAATTCGGGATTGGCCAAGCAATCAGAGCGAACCGAATATCAGGGAAGATGGCGACCTTGAAGCCGGATTTGCCGAAGCTGCCGTTGAGGTTGAGGCGACCTATCACACACCTGTTCAGACACACGTCTGTTTGGAAACACATGGACATGTCGCAAAATGGGAAGATGAACAGAATCTTACCGTTTGGGCATCGACACAAGGTGTTTTTGGTGTCCGCAACGATTTCGCACAGCGCTTTGAGTTACCAGCAAACCAAGTTAGAGTCATTACGGAACACATGGGGGGCGGATTTGGGAGCAAATTCGGACCTGGCGTAGAAGGTCACACCGCCGCTGAATTGTCACGTATCACCGGTAAGGCAGTCAAGTTAATGCTGACCCGGAAAGCGGAGCACCTCGTTGCTGGCAATAGACCTTCAATGACCCAACATGTCCGCGCGGGAGCAACACGCGACGGGCGACTCATCGCTTATGATATGAAGGGTTACGGTACAGGCGGTATCTCCAGCGGCGCAGGTTTCACGGGACCTTACGTCTACCATGTTCCAAACAGTCGGGCAGAACGGGTTAACGTGGCTACCAACGCCGGTAATCAACGCGCGATGCGTGCTCCTGGACACCCGCAGGGTGCGTTCGGGATGGATTCCCTGATGGATGAACTTGCCGAGAAACTCGGAATGAACCCGCTGGAGTTCCGGCGTATCAATGATCCAAACGAAGTACGTCAAGCGCAATATACGCTTGGTGCGCAAGAGATAGGGTGGCATCGCCGTAACAGGGTACCAGGCTCCGGCACAGACGTGAAAAAGCGTGGCATGGGACTTGGCAGCGGACAATGGGGCGGCGGTGGTGGTCGTGGCACAGAAGCACGCGTTACCATCAATGCTGATGGCACCGTTGAAGCCGTCACAGGCACGCAGGACATCGGCACAGGTGTCCGTACAGTTATTGCGATTATTGTTGCTGAAGAATTCGGTCTTGCGCCTACCGATATCCGTGTGACGGTTGGTGATAGCGCACCCGGATTGCCCTCTGGTGGCAGTGGTGGCAGTCAAACAACTCCCTCAGTGGCTCCTGTCATCAAAACCGCAGCAGCGGCAGCGAAACAGAAATTATTTGAACGTATCGCGCCACTGCTTGAGGCACCGATTGAGGATCTCCGTGTCGGCACGGGCACTATCTACGTCGTCTCTGATAGGACAAAGACAATTACGTGGAAACAGGCAGCCGGGCAGCTCGGCATGGAGAGCATTAGCGAGGGCGGGACTTGGGATGAGGACCTCCGCCAAGGGGGTGCCGCAGGTGCCCAATTCGCTGAAGTTGAAATTGATACACAGACCGGGGCTATCAGGGTTATCAAAATTGTCGCCGTTCAGGATTGCGGATTGGCAATTAACAGGTTGACAACAGAGAGCCAGATTAATGGCGGTGTTATTATGGGGTTGGGTCAAGCGTTGCTTGAAGAGCGGTTCATGGATGCGGTGACTGGACGAATGCTCAACGCCAACCTTGAGGATTACAAAGTCCCGGGGACCTTGGAGATCCCTGAGATTAAATCCATCGTTTTCGATACGCATCGGAAGGTTACAGGTGTTGGTGAACCACCGTGTATTCCAACCCCTGGGGCTATTGCGAATGCCGTTTACAATGCAATTGGCGTGCGGATTCGATCACTACCAATAACACCCGATAAGATTCTTGACGCGCTTGCCGAGAAGAAGGCGTAAGGAGGTAAGCAATGGAAAAATTTAGTTACGTTAACGCTACCAGTCTGGAACAGGTCACTTCCCTCCTGAGTGAAAGCGGATGGGGTGAAGTTATGCTTATCGCCGGCGGCACGGATCTGCTCGCGGAACTCAAAGAGTACATTGAGGCTCCGAAGACGCTTGTTAATCTTAAGACGTTGCCCGGAATGGATAGCATTGAAGCGGATGCGTCTGGTTTGAAAATCGGCGCGTTAGCCACTGTTACTGACATCGCTATGCATCCGACGATTCAGCATCACTATACTGTTCTGGCGCAAGCTGCTGTCTCTGTCGCGACACCACAGATTCGGAACGTCGGGACGCTCGGCGGAAATCTCTGTCAACGCCCGCGGTGCTGGTATTATCGAGATGAATCCACCAATTGTCTGAAAAAGGGTGGAGATACCTGTTATGCGGTTGATGGCTTGAGCAAATATCATGCGATCCTTGGTGGTGATCCGGTTTACATCGTGCATCCCTCGGATCTTGCACCGGCGTTGATAGCCTTGGGTGCCTCGGTCAAAATCGTCGGACCCGAAGGCGAGAAGAATATGTCGCTTGAGGAATTCTTTACGTTGCCGGCTGCAAATCCGTTCCGAGAAAATGTGCTTGAGCCCAATGAGATTGTCGTTGAGGTTAGCGTTCCAGCACCAAAGTCCAATACGAGAAGTTTCTATTTAAAGGCGCGCGAGAAAGGCGCACCTGACTTCGCATTGGCGAGTGTTGCCGGGGTTTTTGCGATGAATGGAAAAACCTGTGAAACCGCCAGTATCGTTCTCGGTGGTGTTGCACCTGCGCCTTGGCGTTCTAAGGAGGCAGAGGCTGCGCTCACTGGCAAGATGATTAACGAATCGGTGAGTCAACAGGCTGGATCCGATGCTGTCAAGGACGCGCAACCCTTGAACGACAACGCTTACAAGGTAACCTTAACACAGAATCTCGTCAGTCGAGCCGCAATGATGGCTGCAAGCTAAAGGAGTATTGATATGTTACAAGGAAAAGCACTTCCAATCTTTAATCGCCCGATATGCCAGTACCTTCGGACGAAGGCAATTTACATTCCGGGTGGCAACTTGCAGAACCTCTTTGAAAACAATCCCGGTTCGCATTATTGGTGCAATTGCACTATGCAAGTCGTTGGTCCAGACGACCAATTTGTGTCGCCAGATGCTTGCGCGCAGTCGCGCCCCTGTTTTAACCCCGTTGGCGGAGAACCGGTGGTATAACCTCAAGATGGCTGTCAGCCGTCAGTCGTCGGCTATCGGTAAAGAGGTTTTTGTGGTTGTCACGGAAACTTCTTTGCTGATGGCTGTCAGCCGACAACCGAAAGCCACTAAAAGATGTTTCTAAAGTCGTTGATACAGTGGATACATGTTGGATCCGTCGTTCTGATGATAGGAGGGTTCTTCTTTTTTCGCGTTGTTTTTCTCCCGATTGCCAACCGACACTCCGAATCGGACGCTTTGATTTCATCGGCACTCCGACGTTTCGGTGGTATCGTCTGGACGGCATTGTTAACCGTTCTCATATCGGGATTATATAATTTCATCACCTTCTTTCGGGCAGCACGTTCCGTTGCTGCCGCTGGAACGTTTGTATCGGATTACTCACTTTACATCCTCGTTTTGGGTGTCAAACTTTTCATTGTTTTTTTAATATTTACATTGGCAATTGTCTTAACATTTCCATATCCCGTTTTTGATGTATTTCAGAAGAAACCAGCACCGTGGCTCAATCTTACTGTGATTTTAGGATTAATAGTTATTTTTCTGTCTGCATTTTTGCGCCGGTTGGGGTAAAAGACTACTGAAATATTAATCTCCCGCCCGAAAAGAAAATAAGAGGGCACTTTGGAAAACACAAAACACCTCACCACCGCTGGCGAGGATTGTATCCTCGCCCTTCTACAATGTCTAATTAATTGTAGGTTTTACTATAATCTCCCGCCCGAAAATTTTCCGCACAATACAATTGGAGGAAAAAATGGCAGTTTTGAGTTCTGAAGATCGCGCTTTCTGGGAAGAAAACGGTTATGTCGTTATCCACGATGCAGCACCTCCAGAGTTGATACAGAATGTACAACAGGCTGTTTGGGATTTCCTTGAGATGGATGCTAACAATCAGGACACTTGGTATCCCGATCCGCCTCGTAAGAGCATTATGGTCGAAATCTATCAGCACCCAGCGTTGTGGGCAACTCGCCAATTCCCACGTGTGCATCAGGCTTTCGCTGAAATTCGGGGCACTGAAAAACTATGGGTGAGTTTCGACCGCGCGAGCATGAGTCCACCCAATGTCTCCGGTAAATTTGAACGTACGAACTTAGGACTCCACTGGGACATGTCTGTGGAGGTCCCCGTCCGATTCCATGTGCAAGGTGTTCTCTATCTCACCGATACCGCAGCCAACCAGGGCGCGTTCACTTGTGTGCCAGGGTTCCATAATAAAATTGATGAATGGCTAAAAAGTCTTCCAGAGGATGCCGATCCGAGGCAGCAAGATTTGGTAGCACTCGGCGCAGTGCCAGTGCCTGGAAAAGCTGGTGATCTCGTTATTTGGCACAGCGCGTTACCGCATAGTGCAGGCATCAATACCGCCGATGCACCACGCGTCGCGCAATACATTACGATGTCCCCGACAGGCGAGGCAAATCCGGAGGCACGCGAACGCCGCATCAACGCGTGGAAAGAACGTATGGCAGGTTTCAGCGGCGAGCGGGCAGAAAAAGAGCATGAATTAGGAGAAACTGCGTATCTGACCGAACTCGGCAAAAAGTTGTTAGGACTTGAGACGTGGGGATGAACCCGCAACTCAACCGGCTTGTACGCAGCTACCTCCGATGGTGTCCGGTCACTGATGGGAAGCGTTTCCTTTTAAGGTTGACGAAAGATTGGATTACGCCTGAAGACCCGATTGCTGTCTTTGAAACCAAGTATCAGTTCCAACTGAAAGCCAACCTTGCGAATCCTGAGCACCAGTACCTCTATTTCTATGGTACGCATGATGAAAGGTATATCATTACGAAACTGCTGAGGATTATTCAACCGGGGGACATCTGTTGGGACATCGGAGCGAATATCGGGTTTTATACGTGCCTTCTCGCCTCACAGGTTGGGGATACTGGCGCAGTTGTGGCATTTGAACCGGCGACGCGCACCTGTGGGTATCTCCACGAAAATGTCTCTCTAAATAAGTTTACAAACGTCACTGTTGTTAATAAAGGGATCGGCGACAAAGCGGAACAACGACATCTCTACTACTCCGAAGCTGGACTCGCCGAAGGCACTGCCTCATTAAACTATGCTAACAAGCGAACAGCATCCGAACGCGTAACGCTTGATACGATTGACAACCTTTTTCGCGAACTATCGGCTCCGGATTTTGTCAAAATTGATGTAGAAGGATATCAGTTAGAAGTATTGAAAGGTGGTGAATACTACTTAAAAACGCATGCCCCGCTCTTAATGGCGGAACTGAAGGATGTCGGTGAAACGAATCGTGCTATTTACGGAGAGATTGAAGACTACATTTCAGATTTAGGGTATCAACTTTACGAAATCGAGAAACATTCTATCCAGCGATGTGAGAAGCTCTCTGACACAACAAGAAGGAATTTCTTCCTTGTCAAAGAGCATTCCCGTGCCTTTTCCAGAATCTTACCGTGGCTGCGGTAGGTCAAGCCTTTTTTGTGTGAACCACGGCGACATTTTGGAAATAGCACACGCAAAGTTGCGTGGGAGGCACTTCTGAGGCACGGGACAAATCAGACAAAAAACGAAGGAGGTTTTTGTCATGAGACGTAGCATCTATAGTAGCCTTTGCAAGTTGTCCTTGCAATTCAAGATTTTCCTGCTGATTGGAATTTTCTTAGGAGCTTCCACCGCAACGTGGGCAGCCCCCGAAGTGTTCCTCTATTACGATGAAAACTATGGCTTTAACCCTGACGGTTGGGGAGATTGGAACTCAACGAAGAAGATTGAAGATGCCGTTATCGCTGAATTAGACGAGGCAAAAATCGCCTCTGTTGTTGGTGATGCGGATGCTTTCCTCGCTTATATGGAGGAGAATCCTGAGGGCGTTATTGTTTCTCCAATCGTTGTTCCCGAAATCGTTTACACGATTGGCATGAAGGATGACAGTCCGATGGAGAACTTCCTGTTTGGTGGTGGTGTGCTCATCTATTCTGGTGATACGCCGTTCTATGCCGTTGGAAAAAAAGATGCACCCGGACAGAAGATTGTCCCCGGCAATCAGGGTGTAATGGATGTTCTCAACTTTTCGGCACAGTACATCACAACCACCGCTGCGGCTGTCAAACCGACCGACGAGGGAAAAAAACTGATTCCCAGTTTGGAACCCTTTAATCCGAATCGTCCAGGACTGATCAACGTGTTGGAAGCAGAGAAGTGCGACCCCATCGAAGTCTATGCTGAAGCCGGCAACTCTGCTGATCCGATCCTCTTTGCCGCACCAGACATGAAAGGCTATTTCGTCCATTTCCACATGGAAACACTCGGCAATAAACCTGACGATTATCTCGCACAGGTCGGATTGGAAATCGGCGAACTCATCACCAATCGGTTCGGTGAATTGTTGGATGTTGAACCGCAAGGAAAGTTAGCGACTACATGGGGGAACCTCAAGTCTCTCAAGTGAGGTGTGTTTTCACACCATTTTATCGTATCATGATTCACCACGGATCCGTTTTGCCTATGCTAAGGGCTGTGGATCCGTGCGTCACATTAAAATTACCCAAGTTGCTACTAACGAGTTTTATAGTAAAGCCCGAAGATATGTTGACACTTTAGAAAACAACAACCCCTCCCTCGCTGGCGGGGTTTGATGAAGTTTAATAAAATGTTCGGGTAATTCTATACAGGAGAATTTTCAATCAAGAGGGTTCTCTTATCCTGCAAATCCTAAAATCCTGTAAATCCTGATTCTGACAATGGACACTGCACATTACTATAAACGTTTCGACAAGGTTTTTCCAACACGTTCCTCACCCCAGCGGGGTGATATGTCTATAGAAAATCGTGCCGTCAAGACACTGCACTCCAGCGGAGTGCTATGTCTATAAAAACGTGGCAACTTGCGTTAAAATTACACGCCTGCGCGTTTTAGCCTTGTGTTAACCTTCCCAGCACCGGATACGCCGGATCGTTATACCCTTTCCCAGTATGTTCGCCCGGTGGCACCAACTCGTTGATGGTTGTTTCATCGGTTTCCGTGGGCGTGCAATCTAAACACTCCAAGTTGTCCTCTAATTGTGCCATCGTGCGCGGTCCAATAATAACAGAAGTGATCGTCGGATTTGCCAACACCCACGCCAATGAAAATTGGGTGAGTGTTTTGCCGTGTGCATCCGCCAGTGGTTTTAACTTTTGTGCCACCTCATAACTCTCCTCACGAAGTTCTGTCTGTAAAATCCGCCTGTCCTTTCGCGCTGCCCTGGAACCCGCTGGTGGCTTTTTGCCGGACAGATACTTCCCTGCTAACACACCTCGCGCCAACGGACTATACGGCACAACGCCCACACCATACTTCTCACAGAAAGGCAGCAGCTCTACCTCAGGATCCCGGTTTACGATGTTATAAAGCGGTTGGACGCACACAAACTCCTCCAGTCCGTACTTTTCGCTCGTCCAGAATGCCTCACAAACGCGCCACGCCTCGAAGTTGGAGCAGGCAATATAACGGACCTTTCCCTGTCTCACGCAATCGTCCAAAGCCCGCAACGATTCCGCAATTCGCGTGGAGGCATCCCAACGGTGCAGATAATAGACATCGATGTGGTCTGTGTCAAGGCGTTTGAGGCTCGCTTCCACGGCTGACATGATGTTGAATCGGTGTGAACCACTTGCGTTCACATCTTCGCCCATTGAGCCGTGTACCTTCGTTGCAATAACCCATTTCTCTCGGTTTTCGCGGACGGCTTTCCCAATGATCCGTTCCGATTCACCGTCATTGTAGACATTCGCGGTGTCCATAAAATTAATGCCAGCGTCCAACGCTTTGTGAATAATCCGAATTGAGTCCTTTTCGTTTGTGGGACCCCCGAACATCATTGTGCCGAGGCAGAGGGGTGAAACGTTCACACCTGCGCGTCCGAGTGTTTTATATTCCATATCATTTCTCCTTTTTATCGCTAATGGCTATCAGCGGTTGGCGGTCGGTTCAAGAGGTTTCACAATTCATGCATCCTTTGGCACATTGCGAGTGAGGGTAGATTGTTACAGGAAACCTCATAACTGAGAACCGATAACTGAAGACTGACAACCACTTAAGCCATCCGTATCCCACCGTTAACATCAAGTGTCGCGCCGGTCACGTACTGTCCCTCTTCGGAAGCGAGAAACAGAATAGCACTCGCAATCTCCGAGGCATCGGCGACGCGTCCGAGTGGAATTTGATCAGTCATGTCAGGATGATTCTTTGCCATCTCTGTCGCTGCAACGCCGGGGGCAATAGAATTCACCGTGATGCTATACTCCCCAAGCACACGTGCCAGCGATTTTGTGAGACACATGACACCCGCTTTTGAGGCAGAATATGGCGCAGAGGCGACCAGTCCGCCGACCTGTCCAGCCAACGAACCGAGGTTGATAATCCGTCCAGACTTTTGTGCCTTCATCGTCTCCATTACCGCTTGTGAACAGAGGAATGGACCTTTAAGGTTCACAGCCATCATCCGATCCCATTCCGCTTCCGTACATTCGTCGATGCGTGTATAACTAAAAATACCGGCGTTATTGACTAAAATATCTATCCGTCCAAACGTGTCAAGTGTTTCCTGAACCATCTTACGTACAGAGTCGCCATCCGCTACGTCCGTTTCAATGACTCGACATTGCCTACCGAGCGCAGTTATTTCTGCTGACGCCGCTTCCGCATTCGCTATGTTTACTTCCGGGATTACGATATTTGCACCTTCCTCGGCGAATGCGAGACATGTTGCTTTACCGATACCCCCGCCCCCGCCAGTAACAATCGCAACCTGTCCTTCTAAACGCATGTATGTTTCTCCTTTTCTGTTTTGAGTGGCACGCAGTCGAGTCAGCACTGCGCTCTTTTCTTGCTTGCAAAATTGCAATAAATGTGATAATATAGTCTTATTATCACACGAAGCTTGTAAAAAGTCAACACATCAGATTGCGTTGAAAATTAGTATTCATTGTGATTTTTTTGTTATTTTGCTGAAGGTAGTCGATATAAGGAGAATTGAAAAATGAAAAAGTCCCTATTTTTGCGTTGGCTTAAGCCGGTTCTGGTTTTAAGTTTCGCTTATTTCTTTGCATTTGCAGCGACGGCACAAAATTATTATCCGGCAGACATCGGGAATATGTGGGTTTTAGAGAGCAGTGATGGTATCGAACGGAGTACTTACACGCTTGAAGGATCCGAGACTGCTGATGGTGAAGCGCGTATCCTCTTGAAGATTAAGACTGAGGAGATCAGCACGGGTGAGGCTGAGACGGATCAATATTTTTTGACTGTTGACAGTGACACGATTCAACTCCATAGTATTATCTTAGAGGATGCTGTTGCCACCCTGACTGCGGATTTCCCTACGCCCGCAACTTTTTTTCCTCTACAATTAGAACTGGGCGATAAGTGGCAGATAGTAGCGGATGCAGAAGCGAAATTAGTAGTCGGACTCACAATACCTGGCAAAAGCACCACTGATTTGGAAGTTGTTGGATTTGAGGACGTAGTAACACCGGCTGGAACGTTCCAAGACTGCGCCAAAGTTCAGTTAGATTTGCGTCTCACTGCTGCTGGCGGATTCCTTAATCTCGATATCGATCAGACTACCTACCAATGGTTAGCTCCCGGTGTGGGTCCTGTGCAATATGAAAATAGCGATGGCTTGATTTTTAGCTTAATAACCTTCAACCTACTCACGGAACCTCAGGAACCCGATACTACAACAGAGCCAGACGGGACGACAGAGGAAGACGTTACACCCGAACCGCCGCCTGAGGAAGACCCGATGCCTGAACCGGTCCCTTACGACGTGACAGGGGACGGCGTTGTAAATATCTTGGATCTCACTTTCGTGGCGACTCGTTTCGGGGAATCTGATTCGGATGCGGATGTCACAGGTGATGGTACTGTTAATATTTTGGATTTAGTCCTTATTGCACAGAATATCGGCAATTAACCTCGAAAATCCTGTGATAACTGAAGTGCTCCAACCTGCTATTTTTTCTTGCCAATCTTTGATGAATGTGTTAACATTTGGGCATTATTACGCGTCGTCTGGAAAAGAATCAGTATGGTAAATTGGAAAGTGGTATTGGCTGTTATTATCATTGCTGCTTTGGCAATAGCAATTGGGATGTGGTTCGGATACCGGTACGTTTCGGAACAGGATGACATATCTCCTGACGGACAGCATGAGCCTTCTAACACAATAGACTCGCTATTTGTGCTTGCACCTGTTCACGCTGCGGCTTCGCAGCGGCAATGTTATAAGTATTGTTAAGTATTATTCAAGTTTATATTTTTTTCAAAAGGAGAAGCTAAGTTATGAAAGTTACCAAATTTGTGTCTCGGCTGATGCCAATTTTGGTGTTAAGCCTTGTCTGTAGTTTCACGTTTACAGCGGTGGCACAAAATTATTATCCGGCGGAGGTCGGTAATGTGTGGGTTCTCTTTAGTACCGACGGTGCGGAGCAACGCACCTATGCCTTTGGGGGACCCGAAACTGTTGACGGTCAGGAACTTATCCTCCTGAGGATCACCAAGGAGACAGTAGGAACAGACGTAATTGCGTTTGACAATTCCTGGATAACTGTTGATGCAAATGGTGATCAATTACTACATCAAGTTGCCTTCGACCGAGGGACATTTGGCATCGCCGAGTCGACTTATGATCCACCGGTTCTTAGTTTCCCCGCCGCGTTACCATTAGGACATACGTGGGTGGTTGTGACGGAAACAGTACTAAAACTGGTCGGAGCAGCGACCACTACCAGCACTTTAGAGGTTGTTGGAATCGAGGACGTTGAAACCCCGATCGGCGTATTCAAAGACTGTGTTAAGGTGGAGACGAACCGAAAAGCCGTCACAGCACTTACAGTTATACGTGAGCATGAGATCCTATGGCTCGCGCCTGATGTTGGTCCCGTTAAATTCCAAGATTCAAACGACATTGTTTTTGAGTTGGAGAGTTACAATTTAGTCGCAGCATCGGCTGCAGAACCAGCGGTAGAGCCAGAGGTTGTCGAAGAACCAGCCCCTGAAGAACCAGCGGTAGAGCCAGAGGTTGTTGAAGAACCAACCCCTGAAGAACCGCCAGCAGATCCAGAGGTTGTCGAAGAACCAACCCCTGAAGAACCAGCGGTAGAGCCAGAGGTTGTTGAAGAACCAACCCCTGAGGATGTGCCTGTTGAGGAGGCACCCCCTACTGAGGAAGCACCGGTTGAAGAACCTGCCCCTGAACCTGTCAGCCAGATGTTCGAGATTACGCTCACGAACCTCACTGGTGCCGAAGACGGAACCGGCGGACAAATCCTTTCACCACCCATCTTTGTAGCGCACAGAGCAGGTGTAAAAATTGCCACGGTTGGTGAGCCAGCGATTGATCCGCTTGTTGCGCTTGCTGAAAACGGAGATACTTCAATGCTCCTTGCGCTTGCAGCCTCAGTTGGTGCAAACAGCGCAGTTGCTGATGGTGTTGTTCCGCCCGGTGGATCTGTTACCGTTACCGTGACGGCTGATATGGTAAACTCTTCGCTCTCTGTCGGTTCGATGTTGGTTTCAACAAATGACGCATTCATCGCTGCTACCGACGTGGCACTTTTTGATGAGAATGGCGCGCCTGTTTCGGCAAGTATTGACTTGAATGCGTATGATGCCGGTAGTGAAGAAAACACAGAGAAGGCTACTGATATTCCGGGTCCTTTGGGTTTAGATGAAGCTACGGATCCTCCAGAAAGCAATGAACGCGTGCCGACCGAAGGTGGCGTGATTGCGCCGCATGAGGGTATTCAAGGTGGCGCTGATGTTGGTGAAGCGTATGCTTGGGATGAACCGACGGCGATGTTGACGATTACGCCTGTTGAACCACCACCGGAGCCGATAATTCCCGGTTTCGATGTCACACTTGAACCCGGCTTGAACATGATTTCTATTCCGTTGATGCCGGCAGAACCGTATACAGCGAAATCGTTGGCAGAAATGCTGGGTGCTACAACTGTTATTCAGCTTGATACGGCGACGCAGAGTTTCGTTGGTTACACGGTTGCTGATGAGAGTGATGGCTTTGGTATTAAGGGTGGCAAAGGTTATATCGTGAATACACCGTCTGGTGGGATGGTGAAGTTCACCGGTGATGCGTGGGATAACCAACCTGAACCGCCAGAACCGCCGCCAGAAGAACCAGCCGCTGAAGAACCGCCAGCAGAGCCAGAGGTTGCCGAAGAACCAGCCGCTGAAGAAGCTGCACCTGCTGAAGAACCGGCTGCTGAAGAAGAGGTTGCCGCTGAAGAGCCAGCTGCTGAAGAGGTTGCACCTGCTGCCCCAGCACTTTCCACACTTAAAAGTGCGTGGGCGTTTATTGTCACCAGTGAAATACAAGGTATGGAAACTGGGACGACATACACCCTCGTCGCAGAGAACCTCCGTACCGGCATGATCGCCACGGAGAACGTCACCAGCGACGTGAAACGCTCCTCTGCTGTCTGGGCGGACCTCAATCGCAAGAGTGTTGTTGAGGCAGGCGATAAACTGAAAATCGCGCTGTACGATGAACGTGGTAATATCGTTTCTGGTCCCTTCCAGCGCACCGTTTCAACAACAGATATCCGTGATGCGTTCCTGAATCTGGAACTGAGGGTTGGTGATGTGCAGCCGCAAGATACGATTCTTGCACAGAACTTCCCGAATCCGTTCAATCCAGAGACATGGATACCGTATCAGTTGAGTCAGCCGACAGAAGTGTCGATCCAGATATATGACGTCTCGGGTCGTATGGTTCGGACGTTAGATTTGGGTTGGCAGCCAACGGGTTCGTATATGACACCATCAAGTGCTGCGTATTGGGACGGCAGGAATGCTGTAGGTGAGCGTGTCGCGAGTGGTATCTACTTCTACACACTCCAGACTGCAGACTTTGCTGCAACCCGACGTATGGTTATCCTCAAATAGGGGATATAGCAAACATAATTCACGCAAACGCCTTGGTGTCACCATCAGGGCGTTTTTTCGGCGCGCTTCGTTAGTTTGTAGGAACGCCTACTTTGGCAAAGGGGAATGAAATGATTAGGAATGCTCTATTACTCATCACGTTACTTTGCGCTTTTGTCACCGTAACCGATGCACAGAACTATTACCCCGCGGATGTCGGGAATACTTGGGTTTTGGAGAGTGAAGACGGTGCCGAACACGTCACTTACGCAATTGAGGCTGCCGACGAACCCGTTGATGGCGAAGAGGTCCGTATCCTTAAGCTTACAACAGAAGTCCTTGGCACAAGCACGATCAATACAAACACTTTCCTTGTTCAGGTGGGAGAAAAAGGGATGAAGCTCCATAGGATTGTCGCAGAACTGGGTGATGTTTTCGGTGTGGCGCGTGTAGACTTCTCACCGCCTGTCATCCTTTTTCCCGAAACGCTTCAACTTGGAGAAGTTTGGGAGACGCGTGGGGAAACAGAGGTAGATTTAATAGGTGCTGTTACGGTCTCCAGTGTGAATGAAGTTGTTGCTGTTGAGAACGTCACTACATCGGCAGGAGCGTTCGAGAACTGCTTAAAAATTCGGATGCGTACAAAAACGGCTGCTGCGATAGGTACAAGTCGCTCCACCACCTACCAGTGGCTTGCGCCAGACCTTGGACCCGTCAAGTTTGAAACAAGTCAGGATATCGTCTTTGAATTGGTCCGTTCAAATTTGCTTGCGCCCGATATGCCTTATGATGTGAATGCGGATGGCGTTGTGAATGTCTTGGACCTCGTCTTTGTGGCTTCTCGCTTTGGAGAGACAGATCCGAAGGCTGATGTAAATGGTGATGGCACCGTTAATATTCTCGATTTGACCCTGATTGTTCAGAATTTTGGGAATTAAAAGTATAAGATGAGTTCCATCGCCGCTACAATCGTTTAGGAGATTTCAATGAAATGCCGATTTTGCGTTCTTTTATGTGTCTCGGTATTAATGCTGGGCGGCACACAACTCTGCAATGTTTTTGCCAAAGCTCCGAAGACAGCGAAGATTGCGTTTCATTCCACCCGTGACCGCAATTTGGAAATCTATATTATGAATCCAGATGGGAGTAAGCAGATTAACTTAACTTGGCACGCCTCAAGAGATTTTTATCCTGCCTGGTCTCCAACGGGTGAACACATCGCTTTTAATTCCAACCGTAATGGCGTTTATGACATTTACCTGATGGATGCAGATGGAGGGAATGTGCAGAAGGCGTTTCGGCATTTGGCACTTAGAGAGTGCCCTGATTGGTCTCCAGATGGGCAGCGGCTTGCTTACTTGCGCCGCGACGATTGGGGCATCTATATCAGCACGATAGATGGTGAGCAGGAGGAACGTGTGGCTTCACCAGGCTTTCTCGGTGGCTGTCCGTCATGGTCTCCAGATGGATCCGAGATAGTCTTTGCGTCGACAACCAAGCTAGCAGGACATCAATTGAAGGTTATCAACCTCCAGACGCGTAAAGAGAGGGTACTACTTTCAGGTGGTAAACTGGGGATTCTTTGGGGGGCAGTTTGGTCTCCGGATGCTACTCGTATAGCGTTTTATTGGAGTGGGAAGGGTGTTTACGTTGTGAATAGTGATGGCAAAGGTTTGAAACGTCTTACAGATGGAGTCTATCCAGCGTGGTCCCCGCTCGGCGATGAGCTTGTTTATCAAGGAAATGGTCACCTTTTCAAATTCAATATCGGTAACCGTAGATCTACGCGGCTCACACGCGGCGAGACAGCCAATTCTGGCGCAGATTGGTTTGATCCGGAGCTCTTACCTGTTCAACCTCAAACCTCGTTGTTAACAACAAGGTGGGCAGCCATTAAAGAAAAATAGGGCATAGAACTTCACGGGATTACATCCAATCCTGTTTCGTTTCGCCAGCACCAAGTGTTACTGTCTGCCACGCAGCCTCTTCACCGATTTGCAATCGCCATGAAAACGTGAGTGGTGAATCGCCACCGTTGTAGAAGACGACCTCTGCCGTCTTTTCTGTTTCGAGAAGCGGTCGCACCAGAGAAAGAAGCGTCTGCGGATGGTTTTGTTGGTCGCCGTGTCGAATCTCCAGGAGTTGTGTAACTTCGCTCTGGACCTCACGCGTGCCGAGAAGCAGTGGACCATAACACGCTGTGACCGCGCCTTGTCCCCAATTCCGTCCATGTCCCGCTGCAATTGAGCAGACTGCGCCGCCCATATCGGCGTGTTCCCGTCCACCTCGTAACACACGCCTCGCAATATTTAGACGCGTCGCAGCACTTCGCAATGCTCGCATCGCATAAGCAATTTCGCCTGTCACTTGGTAGGCAAGTGTTAAAGTCGCAGTTGACGGTTCCTGAATCGGTTTCACAGATCCTTCATCTGACCATTCGCCCCAATATGCCATATCCGCCCGTTTACCGACACCGGGTTCCCGACGGCGTGTCTCTTGTGGGAAAATCAACGCCAGCAGCTCGGGCGATTCATCAGGAAGTTCCACCAATCCCTCACGGATTTCCTCATCAAATTCGGTATCCTCGAATGTCCAACGATAGTAACTCAATGCTGCCGCTGCCGGATCGTTATACGGATCGCTCAACGATGACACTAACGGTTCTACAATCCGCTTTGCCGCTGTTTTGAAAATCTCTTCTCCAGACAGCAGATGGAGGTCACCCAATGCATAAATAGCACCAGAAGCCAGCAAGACTTCAATGCCAGCGAGCGGATCACCGGGGATATGGTGTGTGCTTGCGGTGAGTCGATTTAAATTCTTCTCGTTGACGGCTGCTTCGTCGAGTCCCTCTCCGTCGTGCGTCCACAGCAATGGCATTGGGTCCGGTGCCGCAATAAGCTGCTCGGCGCGTTTGCTCCCATACCGTAACGCCCACGTCAGATAGCGGTCTTCACCTGTCACACGATATGCCGCGATTGCAATATGGATAAATCGAAAATGTTCCGCCATTTCATACGCGTTTTTTTCGTCATTTGCTACATCTCGGCTACCGATGTTATAACCGATGAACGTATCTCGGTCGTAGTCATACCAAGGCGGAATCTCCGGCACCCAGTTCCCGATATGTTCCGCCGCATCCGTCAGAAGCGTGATCGCTTCTGTATCTGTCGGCATCAGACCGATGTAACGAGGCAAGAAAAGGAGAAACGGTTCCGGTCCGTGATGTGCTTCCGCCTTCGGTTCATAGCCGTGGAGACAATCGCGTTTCACCCAACCGAGCAATGCCGTTTTCAGTGTATCAAAATGTTGCAGGACAGTCGCATCATCAGTGATAAGATAATGTGGAAACCATGCGAGGGCGTAGTTCGCCTCGTCCTCGCCACCGTCGTTTGGACCTGGCGGGTCGAGCAGCATGCTCTGTTTCAACCACCGTCCCATTTCGTTTCTAAGTGTGCTATATGCCTCGTAGCATTCATGGATAATGCCGTTCATTGCTCTCTCCTACAGCAGTGATTTCACAAATTCGATGCTTCGTTTCGCTATCGTTTGTGGATCCGGATTGAAGTCGAAAACCTCTGTAGAGACATAGCCGCTGTAGTCAATCTCTTTCAGTGCTTCGATGATGGGTGGATAGTCTACGTTCCCAGAACCGGGCAGATAGCCGTTATCGTCGTTGGAGTGGAAGTGCGCAACGTGCTGCGCGTGGTTACGGATCTGCGTCGGCATATCCAAACCCTCTTTCGCAGTACTACACACATCCAGAATCATCTGGAAATTCGGGTGATTGACAGCGTTCACCATCTCAGCCGCTTTGTCGGGGTTCGTAATGAAGTTCGTCTGGTCGCTTGACAAGGGTTCCATGCACAACATCACATCTCTTTCGCCTGCGAGTGCCGCACTTTCTGAGAAAGTCGCACGCGCATATTCCCACGCCTCTTCAAATGAGAGTGGCTCCATCACGTTCCGTTGTTGTGGCGAACCGATCACCATCACCTTACCGCCTAAATCCGCACATAAGTTAATCAGTGCGAGGAAATAGTCCCGCGTTTCCTCTCGGATTTCTGCATCTGAGTGGTTAACATACAGTCCGGGTGGTGAGACAAGCAGCCAATGGAGTCCGGCAATCTCTATCTTCGCACTTTCTGCTGCTTTACGGATGCGGGTACGTTCGGCATCACTGATGTCCAAGACCGAGTCTGCTAAGGTGAACGGTGCGATCTCGACTGCCTCGTAACCGAGGTCAGCCGCATAGGTAAAAACATCTTCGATTTTCCAATTTTCAAACATTTCGTTGCATATTGCAATTTTCATGCTGTGTCCTACTTTCATTTTTCATCTATTCTAAAGCGGATATGCTTTTTTGTCAAACTTTGCTATTGTTTAGAAACGCCGCACCGCTTCAAGACTCCAAAACCGCGGTTCATTGACATAGTCAGTGAGATTGTTGAAGTCGATACCGCCAGTTGGAGATGTGTCGTTGAGGATATTGCGCCCGATAATTGCTACCTCTACGTCGGCGTGTGGGAGTAGACAAGCAAGCCGGACACCGCCCTCCAAGAGCCAATCATCGGCATATTCCACAGAATTGTAGAGTAAGAACCGCACTCGGCACGACGACTCCATCTGAAAACTGGGGGTACGGTTCGACAAGAAACGCACGTCCATACCCGATGAGCGCAAGGTATCGAATCGCTCACCTTGAAGCGTTGAAACCGAGAGCGGCACTTCAGAAGACCGCTGCTCACGCTTACGGGCAGTAACCACGACCTCTTCCATTCTAATAACTTCGTCGGTTTCCTCCTCAGCAACAGTTGGTAAAGATATAGAGAGTATCATCAAGAAAGCCAAAGCATAAAAGTGTTTATTAAAGTTCATATTTTCCTCTAAATAACAAAATCCGCACCGACGCTGGCGAGGATTGTATCCTCGCCCTTTGGTTGGTGTATAGATAATTACGGGCTTGGCTATAAAGTTCATATTTTCCTCTAAACAAGGTGTGGAGGGTTTTGTGTAGAATAATGATATAGTGGCAGAAGATACCATATCGAACATTTGGTTGTGAACAATATTGAAGCATACCGAGGAAAAAAAGTCAATCAACGTCTGATACGAGGGCGTGTAAAGTTTTGACATTGAACTATCCGCGTTCTTTGTAGGAGCATTTTCAATCCCGATTTTGAAATGCACCTAAGCTCCAGTGGGCACCTGTACGTAGGGGCGGGGTCTCCCCGCCCTTGCTATCGGATAGGAGGATCCTAACGAGGACGAGGGGACCCCGCCCCTACGATCTATTTTTTGCGTAATTTTTCGATAATTTATGTGATTTATGACATTTTTTTCATTTTATGCACGAAAAGGGGTTAAAAAGTGGGTCTATATAAGATAGCGTTAGATGTATGTTTATAGTAAAACCTGAAAATATGTTTGCCGGTCGTCAAGGAACAAGGTCCCCACCACCGCTGGCGAGGTTTGCAACCTCGCCCTTCTACAATGTCTAATTAATTGTAGGTTTTACTATAAATAGCCCTAAGACACGCTACTTTTTTACGTAATTTTTCGATAATTTATGACATTTTTTTCATTTTATGCACGAAACCGCAAAAAATTTTGTCTATATAAGTATAAAGATGTTCATATCCAGCGGATGAAAGGGAGATTATGGCGTTACAGACCGAACTTGAGACGAACCAGTCCTTTGGTGAAATCATCGGCAAAAGCGAAAAAATGCAGCAGGTGTTCACCCAGATTCGAGCAGCGGCAGCAGGCAATATTACCGTCCTGATTCAAGGCGAAACCGGGACCGGCAAAGAACTGGTCGCAAAATCAATACACGATAACAGCCCGCGAAAAACAGCCCCTTTCGTTGGGGTTAATTGTGCTGCGATACCAGCCGAGTTGATTGAGAGTGAGTTATTTGGCAATGAACGCGGGGCTTTCACCGGGGCAATCGAGCGGCGGATCGGACAGTTTGAGCAAGCGAACACCGGAACGCTTTTTCTTGATGAAATTGGGGATATGCCACTCACTTTGCAAGCTAAGTTGCTGCGTGTGTTAGAAGAACGGGAGTTTCAGAGGATCGGTGGCAAAAGCACCATCTCTGTTGACATCCGGGTACTGGCTGCTACGAATCAGGATTTAGGAAATGCTATCAGAGAGGGATCTTTCCGTGAGGACTTGTACTATCGCCTTGCGGCGTTTCCCATCGTGGTTCCGCCGCTGAGAGAACGGCGCGAAGATATTCCTATCTTGGCACATCATTTCCTGGAAAAATTTGCCGCAGAAGATAAAAAATCCATTCGCACCATTTCTGATGATGCCTTACACGTGTTAACACGGCATGACTTCCCCGGCAATGTGCGCGAACTGAAACACGCCATTGAAAGGGCTGTTTTGCTTGAGACGACAGACCGGCTGCAACGAGAGAGTCTCCCGCCGGATCTGATACAAGAGGGTTCACAAGCCGCTATAAGCAGTCCGACGGATACCACCGATATTCTTACACTTAAGGAAGCTGAACGGAGAGCCATCGTCAACGCTCTCAAAGTGAAGGGCGGTAATATCCCCGATGCAGCGCGAGCGTTGGGCATCGGTAGATCCACACTTTATCGGAAATTGAAGGAATATAACCTGCTACCGTAAAAATGTTGTCTCAATATGGGATAATGTATCATATTGAGACAACACGCCGTAACTCGTGTTATAAAAGGCTTTGTCGTCGATACGCCTTTCAAACTTGTCTCATTTTGGGACGATTGACGAAAAAAACTTTAAGCGAGCGCATCACACGGCGTACAGCCCGTATCCCGCGTACCGCCTTGGCGGACACAGTTATAACAGGACTGGATATCACGGTTTCATCGATTGGCACAGTTCTTGCTTAATCATATAAACCAAATCCTTGCTTGATAGAAAGAGTGGAAGGCAGGAAGAGTGGAGAAAATACCTATCCCACTACCCTCCATCCTTCCATTGGATAGGAAAAAACGGGTGGCTGGAAGCAGGTTGCTTCCAATCTTCCATCCTTGGATAGGCACTTTGCGCGTCTGTCCTGTTAATTGTTTGGATATAATTCATGGAGACGTGCTATACTGATTCACGTCTCTTTTACATAAAGGAGAATCTTAAAATGATCAGAAATTTTTTCTCACCCCCGAATGTCATAGGGCGACTGATGATCGTCCTACTTTTTGCTGGCGGAGTCGTATTCGCGGGCGCGTTTAATGGGTTTGTTGTAGAAACAGAAGCCTCCGGCTGCTGTGGTTCTACTACGTGTGGTGCGGAGGATATTTTCTCATCTAGCAGCTGTTGTAACTGTGAGCAGGGCAGCACTTGTAGTTCTTGTTCATACGACGATGCCTGTGATGGAAGGCGGAAAGGCTGCGCAGATGGTTGTAATTTCCCTGGTAAGTGTCACGAGTGTAAGAACGTATGTGGCGGTCCTACTAGTTCTGATCTTATTAAATGTTCTGGGGGGACTAACGGCTGTTGTACGGACTAACGGCTGTTGTACGGAACAATGAACTAAAAGAAGACTTTGTCATCCGAAAACGGGGTTGCTTGGCCGAGCGTCCCCGTTTTTAAAAGAGGAGATTTACGGTGGAAAACCAACTCTCACAGATTCAGAGTGCGGACGAAATAAATAAGGCAGTCCGTACATGGGCACTCCCAGAGGGGGCTATAATCCGTTTTGGACGCGGATGTGTGAGGGACCTAGTGCTTTCGCCAGATAGGAAGACGCTGGTTGTTGCCACCTATATGGGGGTCTGGTTGTATGAGCTCCCAACGATGACGCCCATCCATTTGTGGGAAACAGAACGTGGCATGAGTTGCCGTCTCAATTTTTCTCCAAATGGCAAATGGCTTGCCATTGGCAACTTTGACGAGATCCTTAAGGTATGGGACATCAATCAACGAAAAAGCATTACCAGCATTGAATGTGAAAAAGTTAGATTGAGACTTAGCCGGGTTGTCTTTTCCAATGACAGTCAGTGCATCGCCACTTCTGAGCCACTCACCGGTATCGTTCATCTTTGGCATGCCGAAACAGGGGAGCAAATTGCCGAGTTCCAAGCCGACCCTGACATAACAGTCCGGTGGCAAGGGGGGGTTCCGCGTCCGCTCTGCTTTTCCGATGATGGGCAGCTCCTCGCCTGTCCAACGCCCGCGGATAGTGAAGGCACTGCCGATGTCATCACGGTGTGGCATGTGGAAACAGGCGAACAGATTGCTTCCCTTAGAGGACATACGGCACGGGTATATGCGCTTGACTTTTCACCGTGTGCGAAATACCTTGCCGCAGGTGATTTGTCTGGCGGCACCTTGCGAGAGTGGGATGTTACCGCAGGTACCCAGATGAGGGAGTTCTCATATCCTGAATATCGACGGATAACGCCGACTTACTCAGGGTCAGGAAGCCTTCTTGCTGCTGGTGTGCATCAATCCACACTCACCGTCTGGAATGTGGAAAACGATGAGAAACTCAACATCTTTGAGTATCATGGGAGCATCCATGTTCTACGCCTTTTAACTGAAAAATCTCCATCTGGGAGTCGACTGGAACCTGCTCTGATTTTCGCAAGCGAACGGGAGATCAAAGTGTGGGATACGGAGAATCCCCGCGCTGTCGCTTCGATTTCCAGAGAAGTTCACTATCCGCACTTCGTGGCGTTTTTACCGGATGGGCAGACATTGGTGAGCGTTGACTCTGCTGGAACGACCTGTTGGAATGTTGCCGAGAAACGACGCCAGCGATCGATTGCCCGCTTGAATACAGAAATTCGTTCCGTCTATATCTCATCAACGGGTCGCATCCGCGCGTTGGGTAGCATTGAAAACAACCTCCTTGTCTGGGATGTTGATACCGACGAAACAATCGCGACCTTTGCTGGACATCAAGAATTCGTTCGGACCTTTGCCTTCGCCCCCGCGGGTGAGCCTTTTGCGAGTGGGGATACAAAAGGGGGACTATATATATGGGATACGCGAGGAAAACAGATGGCGTTGTTGGGACATACAGATTTAATTCGGTCCTTAGCATTTGATCCAGATGGAAAACGACTGGTGAGTGGCTCAACCGACGGAACCGCTCGGATCTGGGATGTTGTCTCTGGTAAAGAGGTTGCTACACTTCCGTTAGCACCTTTTGATTTAACTTTAGAATCGGAAAACTATGTTGGGGATGCAGCGCAAAAACAGCGTAAACTTCGGTTGCAGCATGAAAGGCACACCAGAGGAGACACAGCAGCACGTCCTATCACAATGGAGGCAGTTGCTTTTTCACCGTGTGGAAGTCTTATTGTTGGTGGAATGCACCGCGAGATTCGGGTGTGGGATGCCACAAATTATGAGCTCCTCATGGCGATCCTTCCGCCGTATGAGTGTCAGCAGCCGTTTGCGCTAACGTTTTCATCTTGCGGTCGGTATTTAGCATCTGGTTCTTCGTGGTATGCTGGAGAGAAAGCCCCCATTGAGTTATGGGAAGTTGACACAGAGGGAAATATCCCCACTCTGGAAAAATTCGCCACACTCCCTGGTCATCCGACGGACATCCAAGATCTCGCCTTTTCTCCAGATAACACACTTTTGGCAAGTGCAAGTTTCGATGGCACTATTCTCTTGTGGGATCTGAAGCCTTATCTACAAAATGAAAGCCCGTGATGTTATCGCTGCAGGTATTGTTCACCTTTCTCAAAACAGACTCCGCGCAGGATTATCTATCCTCGGCATTTCTATTGGGATTGCGAGTGTGCTTTGTATGATGGCTATTGGCGATGGTGGGAAAAAAATCATTACGGACGACCTGAAAAAGTTTGGGGGTTCTAACCGAATTCTGTTCGATACGCACACTGCTATCTGGAAACGCGGGCATCTCGTGCGGCGCACTACCGAACGATACACTTTTGAGGATATTTTTGCAATTGAGGCAGAATGTCCCTCTGTTTTTTTTGTCTTACCCACAGCGGCTGATAGATACAGGAGGAGTACTGTCACGAGTCAATACGGCGGGCAAACACGGACTTATGTTGAAGGTGTGACACCCGACTATGCCCAAGGCATGCATTGGGAGGTGCAACACGGGCGATTTTTCTCTGAGAATGATATTGAGATGGGTGCGCGGGTGTGTATACTGGGTGCAGAAGCTGCTGTAGACTTGTTTGGGGAAGCATTCGCTATCGGAGAAGAGGTAAAAATTAGGTTCAGTTGGAGACACCCCGCGATCCGGTGTCGTGTCGTCGGTATCATGGCACCAAAGGGAAGAAGCCTTCATAACTACTACTCACTGGATGATATTGTCTGCGTGCCGTTAACAACACACCAGCAGCGACTCTCCGGAGAGGATGACATTATGAGGTTCACCCTCTTTTTTCAAGAAGGCGCAGACGTTTATAGGGTCATTGATTCAGTTAAAGATGTCCTACGTAAGAGGCACCGGGGAAAAGATGACTTTATCCGTTATCGGCTACCCAACCGCTCTATTCGGCACTTGGAGCACATCCAAAGGGTCATTCAAATTTCTCTGGGCAGCATTGCTGGGTTCTCGTTATTTGTCGGCGGCATCGGCATCATGAATATCTGCCTTGTGTCTGTTGGAGAAAAGACGCGGGAGATAGGCTTACGGAAATCAGTCGGTGCGAAACGGATTGACATTTTCTATCAATTTTTAACGGAATCAATCTGTCTCTGTTTTTGTGGTACACTTCTCGGAATTGCGGGCGGCTGGTTAGCAGCACACGGTATGGCACGCCTCGCTGTCCGTATCGTTCCAGTTGTGCCGACGTGGCCTGTCGTCCTCTCTGGACATTGGATACTGATCTCCGTTATCTTTTCGATTTTTATGGGTGTTGGCTTTGGTGTCTACCCCGCAATGCGGGCAGCGCGACTTTCACCTATTGATGCACTTCGTGCCGAGAACTAAAAAGAAATGAAACTTCTACAAAAACTGATACCGTGGGCACTCTTGGGTGCTATTCTCATTATCGCCTTTTGGATTCGGATTCAGGGTGTTCCGAACATTCCAGAAGGACAATTTACTGGACACGATCCGTATCTCCACTATTGGCAGGCACAAATCGTGTCTGAACAGGGCAGGCTGCCGGCGCGGGATATGTACCGCTGGCTCCCCCTCGGCAGAGACTATGGACAAAGCATGACCGCGTATGCTTATGGTGTCGCTTATACGCACAAAGCGATAACAGTTCTCTTTCCGAATGTCTCTCTCTATCAAGTCTCACTGTTTTCGCCTGCTGTCTGTTTTGTGTTAGGGTTGGGAGTGCTTTGCTTCTTCCTTTATCGGACCTTTGGATTGCTTTTTTCAAGCGTTGTTGGTATATTTTTAGCAACGCTCCCGGGGGTCGTTGAACGCAGTGCCGCTGGGTTCAGCGATAGGGACAGTTGGTGTCTCATGCTCGGCATACTCGCCGTCACAACTTATCTCGTATCCCTACAAGCACAACGCCCGCGCAGCCGACTTTTGTGGACACTTATTAGCGGCTTTACCGTCTTTCTCGGGGGTATGAGTTGGGAGGGCTTCGGTGTTTTCCTCAGCATTATCCTTTGTGTAGAACTGTGGAAATTCGTCACATCTGAAAAGGAGGAAGGTTTACGGTTATATGCCCTCTGGGTGTGTACCTTCGTGCCGACGCTATACCTTGCATCGCCTGCCTATCGAAGTGGAGAGGGTTTCACAACACATCTTTTTGCCTTTGTGTTGGTACCACCGCTCGTCCTATTAGGGATTCGTGCCCTCCGACACGTTTTAATCACAAAATCGTCGCTTGCAAACAAATTCCGTCCACACACCAAAAATCTGTCTCTTGGGTTAGTGCTTGCGAGTTTTGTGCTTGCCCTCGGGTACGTTTGGATACAATTGGACACCTTCGCCAGCACCACCGTCCCGCTAAGCCAAAACGCACTGATGCAAACCGTGGGAGAACTCGACACGCCGGATTATAGGTATTGGGTATTTCGATACGGCAGCCTCTTTTTCTTGGGAAGTTTGGGTTTCATCGGTGTCGGCATCCATTTCTGGAAGAACAGCGGTACGGTGTTAGCAGTATTTGTGTTTTTGTTCATGCTCACTACCTTTTTTCAAACGCGACTTGAGACGCTTTTAGGGGCATCCGGGTGCAATATCCTCTTTTTCATATCGCTTGCAGGCATTTCTCTTGTGCTCCTCTTCATCGCATGGCGACAGCACGAAGTACCGAAATATGAATTCATCTATATTGCGCTGGCTGTTTGGTTTTTGGTATGGGTGGCACTTTCGCGTGATGCGAAACGGTATGATTTCTTTATTGGACTTCCCATTGCGTTCTTCACCACTGACTTGATACGCCGTGTCGGCACCTATATAACTGAAAACCTCAAAAACGCCCAATTCCTCAACGCAGATGTCAGAGAACGGTTGCCGTTGCGTGTCATAAAAATCGGCATCGTTGTCGTTATCGTCACTGCTCTCATGTACTGGGCACCCGCAGGGGAACACGCGAAACGCGCAACTTTTGCCGCAACAGAGATGCGTCGAGCCGCTCCGGGAGATACACCGGCTGCAAAGGCTTTTGAGTGGATGAAAGCAGAACTACCACACACTGCTGTCATTGCTGCGGGGTGGAGTTCGGGTAGTCAACTGAACGTCCTCGGTGGTGTCAAAACCGTTATTGATCAGGATCATTACATCCAGCACTGGATCCATCTCTTTAACACATATATCAGCGATGCCACCGATGCACGAGACGCGTTGGAATTCCTAAAAACCCACGAAGCGACACATCTTATGCTAACACAAAGTCAACCCCCGGAAGTATTTCTACAAGGCGAGTTGAGCGAGGCGTTTGTTCCTGTCTATCCAACTGAGAACTTTACGGAGGCAAGAGCCAAGGTGTGGGAGATTCACTATCCGCCGGATATCCAACCAAATCCAAAATATCTCGCAACAGAACCGTAGGAGGGGTTTGTAACCCCGACACATGATTGCAAACACCATAACGCTCTGCCGCTTGTTGCTAACTTTCGTCGTTATTGTCCTATTCGGCACACATCACACACTGGATATGGCGTTGATTGCAACTATTGCGATTATCTTCGCGCTTGATGGAGTCGATGGATATATTGCCCGCAGACGCAACGAGACATCGAAACTCGGCGAAGTTCTTGATACTGTCGCGGATAGAATCATCGAAAACACCTTTTGGATTTACTTTACTGCGACAGGACACCTCCCGTTATGGATGCCTATCGTTGTTATGGCACGGGGATTTATCACAGACAGTTTGCAACGGTTTTTTGGATATCCAGAAAGCGGATGGACACACGCCCTCACGCGTTCACGCATCAGTCGTGCCCTTTCGGGCATCACCAAAATGTTAGCCTTTGCGAGTCTTGCGAGCGCGAGTCTTTTGAAAACCCCTGCCTTGGCACAAGGAAGTCTCATACTTGCTACCATCGCCGTTGGGTTCTGTCTCCTCCGTGGGTTGCCATTCTTTTTTATTTGCGTTTTTCCCCGAGCTAGGCTCCCGTGAAACTGATAGAAAAATATCAAAAGGCTTGAAAGTTGTGCCTCAAATACACTTATGGTAAAGGGCAGCATTATTTGGCGATTATCGGAAGGCGAGGATACAATCCTCGCCAGCAGCGATGAGCGTTGCTTTCCTGAAAACCTGTTTCGATCTTTACTATAGATTGTCCAAACTTTAGTATAAAATAACCCAAGTTGCTACTAACGGGTTTGGGTGTTTTTGCTTGGGTATTTCTGCGTATTTCAACACAGTTTTTCAAACACTTTTCCCACCCCAGAGGGGTGCTATGTCTATAGAAAAAGGCACATCAACGTCTCGCACTCCAGCGGAGTGCTATGTAAGTAAATAGGTGGCAACTTGGGTTATAAAATAACTCTTAAGCATTATGAAATAAATAGACATTGCCCACCGTAAAGATAGTAATATTTAGAGATCGATTTTCCAAAGAAGCACCGAGCCATCATCACTACCGCTAACAAGGGTTTTACCATCCGAACTGAAAGCGATACTTCTGACCCAAGCGGAATGGCCATTCAATGTTTTCTTATGCTCACCAGTGTATGCATCCCATAAGTTGATAACGCTGTCAACACCGCCACTCGCAAGTGTTTTACCATCCGGGCTGAACGCCAGACTGAACACCCAATGTGTATGTCCGATAAGTGTCATATTAATTTTCCCTGTATCCATATCCCATAGGTGGATGACCTTATCACCACCGCCACTCGCAAGCGTTTTGCCATCCGGACTGAAGGCAACACTCTTGACACCCTCAAATTCATGGGTATGTCCGACAAGTATCATCTGAGTCTCGCCAGTGTCAACATTCCATAATCGTACAGTATTGTCATCACTGCCACTTGCGAGGGTTTTGCCATCCGGACTAAAGGCTACGCTATAGACTCTGTGTGTATGTCCATTGAGCGTTTTCTTATGCTCACCAGTGTGTATATCCCACAAGCGAATGGTCGTATCCTCGCTGCCACTCGCGAGCACATCTCCATCGGGACTGAGCACCATGCTATGAATACCCCACTCATGCCCGGTAAGTAGCATTTTTTCTTCCCCGGTATGGACATCCTGCAGACGGATGTTTAAGCTATCTGCGCAAGCGAGTGTGCTTCCATCTGAGGTGAATACCAGACGATATGCATCGTTATTTAACCCTTTCAGTGTTTTCAAGTATCGTCCTGTGTCCGCATCCCAGAATCGAATAACACCACCACCATATCCACTTGCAACAAATTTTCCGTCGGGATTGAACACTACGCTAGAAGCACCATTTATATGTCCAGTGACTGCATGTTTTTCATTACCTGTGCGGACATCCCAGAAGCGGATAGTGCCATCGCCACTTCCACTACTTGCGAGCGTTTTTCCATCAGGACTGAAAGCTAAACCCTCAATATCCCTTGTATGTCCAGTAAGTGTTCGCCGGTGTTCGCCGGTGTGGACATCCCAGAGACGCACTGTTTCGTCTAAATATGATGAACTTGCGAGCGTTTTTCCATCAGGACTAAACACGACCCTTTGAACGTCCTCCGAATGGCCAGTGAGTTTTCGATTAAGTTTACCTGTGTTTAAATCTGAGAGGTAGATGTTACCATCGCGACTGCCAATAGCGACTGTTTCTCCATCCGGACTGAAGGCTATGTTAAATACATTATCTGCCATACGAACAGTGAATGTTTTCTTGGGTTTACCGGTGATCGTATCCGATATACAGATGTCGCCACCCCAAGTTACACTCACGATTGTTTTTCCATCCGGGCTGAATGATAAATCGCTGATATGTTCTGGAAGTCCTGTGAGCGTGCCTTTCTGTTCTCCAGTGATGATATCCCAAAATCGGATAGTCCCCCCACTTCCACTTGCAAGTGTTTGTCCATCAGGGCTGAATGCCAAGTTTGAGACCGATTCCTTACTCTCAGTGAGCACTTTTTGGGCACCTGTGCTTCTATGCCACAGTAGAATGGTGCCATCCTCGCCACCACTTGCAAGGATGTGTCCATCAGGACTGAAGGCAAGGCACTTGACTGCACTCGTATGTGCTGTAAGAAGTGCAACCTCTTGATATGTTGTTGTGTCGTAGAGCCAAATACCGATACCCGTTGCCACAACGAGAAGTGCCCCATCGGAAGAATACTGTATTTCACTTATCTTACCTTTACCGAGGCGTGCTTTAGCATCTTCTGGTAGATTCCATTGCATAGATTCTTGTGCTATATTATTTTCCATAGACTTAGTTCCTGTTGGTAGACCTTTGTTACTGTTTCTACCGGGGATAGGATCGCTTCCAACTCGATTTTGCACATCAGGTTTTGATATGATATTATGGAGAACGGGTGTGTCAACGATTTCAATGGTAGGTTCAGATTGTGCGTCAAAACTATAGGGCTGCTGGGACCGGATGAGGTATTGACTGCCCATGCCGAAAAGTATTACCAAGACCACTGCAGCACCGAAAGCTGCCAAAGGAAGTAAGGGTTTCTTAGTGGGTGGTGCCGGTGTCGGGTTCAGGTCGGCAATCTGTCGCATGACGTTCTCAATGATATTATCAGATAATTGCACACCGTTAAGCGTTTCGCGTATCAATATTTCTCCTTCTTTTTGTAAACGCTTGCGAGCACGGCGAAGTCGGCTCTTAATTGTATTCACCGACACACCTAAAAATTTGCTGATCTCCTTCGATGTCATTTTACCGAGATAATGGAGCGTCACGATGGTACGTTCGCTCTCCGGTAGTTGCTGTAGGAGCGTTTTGGCGAGATTCTGGCGATGATTCGTAATCTCAGTTTCACGTTGATGCGATATATGATATTCGTAGGAAGCTTTTTCAACTTCTTCCGGATGTGTGTCCTCTAAGGATTGCATATTCAATTTGTCCATTTTAACTTTATGCTGCTTTATCCAATTAATGCAGCGTCGATTCGCGATGACATAAAGCCATCCTTCAAATCGGTTTGGATCCTCTAATGTCCCAAGTTTTTTGTAGACTTGGATAAAGGTATCTTGGGTAATTTCCTCCGCAATATGAAAATCCCCAATTTTCCGCCATATAAGTGCATGAACACCCTTTTGGTGTTTCCGCATTAATGTACTGAAAGCCGCGTCATCCCCTGACAAAATTCTGCGAATCAGTTGAACATTGTTTTCTACCATCAGAATTCTCCGTACTATACTATAGGTTGAGTTTGAGTTACGGGTGATATGCTTCTCGGTGGCAAAATGTACAGATTCTCAGGATATCAACCCTACCTCAAGTTCATGAAACCTACTAAAATATGCCCAGTATGTGATGGTACCAGCGTACGTATACCATACTTAAGAACATTATGCTGCCCTTTTTAATTAAAAGACACACTTTATTGCAAAAAGGGTGCATTTAAGGTCAAAAAAACAAATTTTTTTATTTTTTTTCAAACTCACGTTATTATTAGCAAACTATATGCCACCACCGCAAGCAACATTCGTTGCGCTGCTGTGTCGAGTCTGGATGCTGTCTGCAGAGATAGTTTTAGCAGGTGTTGCCTTTGTCCTGGATAGGCGTGTAGAAAGACGACAGAAGACATCATAAAACAGAAAAAGTAAGATATGCCGCGAGTAAGATCACGCAGCCACTTTTCAGCAAAATATTTAAACGCTGAATATTTCCTTGACACTCAATCTGATGTCCGTATAATAGCCATACAACACGACTTTGCAAATTTCAGATTTTGGAGATGAACTATGGCGAAAGTACGGATGGCACAATACGGAACGAAACACGGACACGCACGTGGCAAAATGCAGGCAATGCTTGTGAATCCCGATGTTGAAGTCGCAGGTGTATTTGAACCCGACGCACAACAACGCGAGAAACTTCAAAATGGCGAAGGGACATTTGCCGATGTTCACTGGTTTGCGGATGCTGCGGAGATGCTCAGCGATGAGACTATTGTTGCAGTTGCTTCAGAAGGCAACAACGCCGAAAGTTTGGATCAGACCGAACAGATTGTAAACGCGGGCAAACACGTCTGGTACGACAAACCTGCTGGCGAGAACTGGGAGCAGTGGCAGCGCGTTATTAATACCGCCCAAGAAAAGTCCTTACACGTACAGATGGGATATATGCTAAGGTATCACTCTGCCTTTAAGCAGGTTGCAGAGTGGGTGAAATCCGGTTTTTTGGGAGATGTTTTTTCCGTTCGCGCTCACATGTCAACCAATATTTCTCACGAGTCGCGCACACGTCCCAGCCATCACATCGGCGGTATCTTTTTCGATCTGGGTGGACACGTGCTTGACCAAGTGCTCTGGCTCCTCGGACCGCCGGAGAAGGTGACCTCTTTCCTCCGAAACGACGGCGATTCGGTTGAACCTTTCAAGGATAATACCCTGACTGTGTATGAATTTGAGAAAGCGATGGCGTTCATCTCGATCTCTGCTTTGGAACCGAGACCGGTTGCGCGCCGTTTTGAAGTCTATGGGAGTGAAGGGAGTGCCATTATCGTGGAACCTTTTGAGCCGGGGTTGAAGATTCGTCTCTGTTTAAACACAGAGAAAGGTGGATATTCGGAAGGTGAACAGATTGTCGAGATAGATGGTGAAAGTCGTCAACGCACCTATGAACTTGAACTTGACGCGTTTTTAGGGACCATTGCAGGGGCCCAACCACCGGATCGTCCAGTATCACATGAGTTGCTGGTGCAGGAAACGCTTCTGCGGGCTACGGGCGTTATACCGAGTTAACCCATTATAGTAAAACCCGTAATTACCTATACACCGACGCAAGGGCGAGGATACTATGGGAAATACACCAGCAAAAACTCTCTCGCCAGCAGTGGTGAGGTGTTTGTTTCCTGACGAACTGTAAACGTATTTTTGGATTTTACTATAATGGTTGATGTCTAAAAATCTGATCGCTGATGGCTGACCACTGACTGCTGGTTAATCTTCCAACCCCGCTGCCCATTTAATACATCCGATGATGTGTTCATGGAACCATTTTTCGCTCCAGAGCGCGTCAGGGTGGCCCAATGCGGTGTACATCACGCGTCCCTTGCCGTAGGTGTGGCACCAGCCGAGCGCGTAATCGTGGTCCTCACGGTTACCGCGGGAGATATCGATGGAGTCGTTGTCTAAACGCATCAGCACGTGTGTTTTAGAGCGATCCCACTCTTTAAACGTGTAGATTTCGTCAACAACTTTGAAACTGCTTCCCAGCATACGAGTTGCCGGGTGGTCACTATCTTCAACGATGACGTTGACTTCTTCGTGCCACGGATGTCCGGCGAAATAACCACCGAGCATCTCGCCGTATTCGGGCCAATCGTAACATGTATCTGTTGCGTTATGAATGCCGAAAAACGCTTTTCCGTTGCGCACGAAGCTCAACAGTGCCTCTTTTTGAGCAGCGTCGAAGGGCAAGTTACCCGTCGTTGCGAACGCGAGGATGTCTTGATTTTCGAGGTTTTCAGCCGTAATCCGGTCGCATCGGTGTGTTGTGGTGACGTTCCAACCGTTTGCTGCGCCAATCTCCTTCAGTGTAACCTCTGCATTCGGCAGGTAGGTATGCTCGAAGCCAGCGGAATGGCGTAACATCAGAATGTTCATAAAAACTCCTTTGTGATATTGTGATACGCGAGATCGTATTGGGCTTGATTATAGTAAAGTTTAGAATTAATTAGACACTCCAAAGAGGCGAGGATACTAGCGGAAACACCCAAGCAAAAACCCCCTCGCCAGCGGTGGTGAGGTGTTTTGTGTTTTCCAAAGTGCCCTCTTATTTTCGGGTTTTACTATAAATCGGTCAGTCTTGGAATCGCTCACTTTTTGGTGTACATATTATACAAAATTGTGAGAAAAAATGTTAAACTATTTTGTGTTGTGTCGTAACATCTAAACACAGCGCAATTCCACTGGCGAGATTTGTAACATTGTCAATAAAATCGAATCAATTAGGAGAATAGATATGAGATTTTTAAAAAAAGGCGAGAAAGAAAAGCCAAAACCTCAGCCCAGTTCTGAGACGAAAGAACATCCCGACCTTCAGGTCATCAGCGGCTCACAGATTTCTGGACGGCAACCCCAACAACAGAGACCACCGCAACAGCCACAGCAGCAACAACAGAATATAACGTTACCAAATATCAAATATAAAATCGCGGTTGCCAGTGGAAAGGGCGGCGTAGGAAAATCTACGGTCGCCACCAACCTCGCGATCTCCTTGGCGAATGCAGGGAGCACAGTCGGCTTGCTGGATGCAGATGCCTACGGTCCCAGTATCCCAACAATGATGGGGATTCAAGAACAGCCGAAGACCAGCCCAGAACGTAAGATTATTCCGCTCGTTCGGCACGACATTAAACTCATGTCAATCGGATTTATGGTGCCAGAAGAGCAGGCGATGATCTGGCGAGGACCGATGTTACACGGTGCCATCCGTCAACTTCTCGGTGACGTAGACTGGGGTGAACTCGATTATCTGATCATTGATCTCCCACCAGGGACCGGCGATGTTGCGCTCTCTCTAACGCAGGCACTTCCACTCACTGGCGCACTCATTGTTACGACCCCACAAGATGTTGCCCTCGCCGATGTTCGACGCGGTGTCGCGATGTTTGAACGCCTCGGTGTTCCTATCCTCGGTATTATTGAAAACATGAGCTATTTTCTCTGTCCACACTGCAATGAAAAAACAGAGATTTTTAGGGCAGATGGTGGGAAAAACACCAGCGAACGATTCGGCGTGGCGTTCTTGGGGCAGATTCCACTTGATGCTGAGGTCTGTACTGCGGGTGACATCGGCGTGCCGATTGTCGCTGGACATCCAGAATCACCACAATCCGAAGCGTTCGGCGAAGTCGCGAAGGAGTTAGAGATTGTCTTAGACGAGAGTGGTGAAGAGGATGAATTGACGATTCTCTAAATGTGGACATGACAGAGGGTGTGTAAAGTTTTTAACGCTAAATTCGCCACATCATTTTCTAATGCTTTTTACATAGCAAGCCGAAGAAAGTGCGAGAAGGTGATCCGTCTTTATCTATAGACATGTTGCTCCGCTGGAGCAAAGATGTCTCTTTACAGATAAAGACTTCTTCACGCCAGAGGCGTGATATGTCTATAGAAATCATTATTCGTAGAGGCACTCCAGCGGAGTGCTATGCGTATTGACGAAGGATCTGTGGGGGTAAAAATCGCCTCTATAACGGAACATTGCCGAAATATTTATATCCCCTACAGTAGAAATTGGTTGACGCATTCTATTTTTCTTGTTAGAGTACGCTTAGATTCCTTATCCGAAACCGTTAACGCTTTCTCATTTGAGTTATAGAGAAACTCTACGCAAGGAGACTGTCTCATGGCGAATACAGGTTGGGGAAACATCTACAAAAAACTCGGCGCACGCCCCGTCATTAATGCGACCGGCAACCAGACTGTCCGCGGCGGTTCTACACCCTCTGCAACCGTCCGAGACGCAATGCGCCAAGCAGATGAAAGCTACGTTGAAATGGAAGAATTGCTCGAAAAATCGGGGCAATTCATCGCTGAGCAGTTGGGGGTTGAGGACGCTTATGTCACTGCTGGGTGCTATGCCGCACTCGTCTTGGCATCCGCAGCGGTCATGACTGGAAACGATCCTGACAAGTGCGCACAACTTCCAGATACCACCGGACTGAAGGACGAAATCGTTTTTCAGAAGATGCAACACTACTCCTACGACCGGGCGTTTACAATTCCGGGGAGTAAACTCATATCTGTGGGTGACGAAAACGGCTGCACCGCGGAGATGTTAGAGAGTGCTATCGGCGAGAACACAGCCGCAGTCGCGTATCTCATCCAACCCAATCAAAGGAACGCTGTTCCACTAAAGGAGGCGATTGGGATTGCGCATGCGCACGGCTTGCCACTGATTGCTGATGCTGCCTCTCAAATCTATCCGCTTGAGTACTTCTATCGGAACGCCCAATCTGCCGACCTCGTTTGCTTCGGTGGCAAGTATTTCAACGCGCCGCACTCTACAGGGTTCGTCTGTGGAAGGAAGGATCTCATTGAAGTCGTGCGGAAACACGGGTTCATCGGACCGAGACCTGTTGGGCGTGGTATGAAGGTAGACCGGCAGGAGATTATCGGGTTGGTGACTGCCATTGACATCTGGTTATCGACAAACCATGAAGCACGGTCAAAAGAGCAGGACGGAAGATATGCTGTGCTTTCGGAAAACCTCGAAAATCTTGATGGTGTGTCGTGCGAAGTCCATTACCAAGAAAAGAGCCATACCTTGTCAAATCTACATGTGACTTTTGATACTGCCAAAAGCGGCAAGGATGCTGCACAGGTCGCACACGAATTGGATGCTGGCACGCCGCGTATCAAGGTGAACACGCAGGGCAAAGAGACCATTGTGATTAGTGCCTATACTCTGAATGCGGGAGAAGAGGATATCATCGCAAACGCGTTGCGGCATCTCTTGCGTGGATAGTGTGTGCTATTTTAACGTGAGTTCGACTGAAGCGCATAGGTTGGGTTGAGCAGTAAAAGACAAAAACCCATCCTATTTATACAGAGGCTTCCGCTCTTTGATGACTCATTGGTGTAGATGGATGTAGCGAAACCCAACAATTTGAACGTCGTAGTGTGAGAATGTGTTGGGTTTCACTCGTATTTGGGTGATTTTAGGTTTCTTGATGGACTTTGAAAGTGTATTCTTTCTGCGATTTTTAGTCGGTTCCGTTCAACCCAACCTACGTTGCTTCAAACTTAGCTTTACATTACCACACAACAAAATCTGCCCACGGTTTTATCTTAAGCGTCCCTAATAAGCAGAACACAGTCGCACCGCCGAGTGCACCCTTTGCGGCAGCGTTCAATCTCAGGTTGCGTGAGCTTGCCTTGTAAGCATCTGTGTAAGCACTGACGTATGCTGCCGGTTTACCGAGAAGCCGTTCCGCTCGCGGAACAGGTTGGTAAAGGTAAGCACCGCCGATAGCGACAGCACCAAGCGGAAGATTACCCACCACACCCAAAATCCCACCGGCAGCAAGCCACAACGTTGTATTCACGTCGTCTTCGGCATCATATTCAGCGTCCGATTTTGCATCAAGAGCCACCGTGTTTTGCTGTGCTAAACAGCGCAAGGACCTGTTCAAACTCAGGCCTAACGTCAAAACAACCAAAGTGTGGAATAGCAGACCTCTTTTCATCTCAGTTCCTTTGTCCCTATGGTGACGGAATTTCAATGGCGCGGCGTTCCGTCGTGGCTTTACGTGCTGCTTCAATAATCGCAAGGTTATGATACGCCTTCTCTGCAGGCACCGGCAGTGTTGTGTTCGCAGCAAGCGCATTGAAGGTCTCTTTGAAATAGCGGGCATGTCCGCTTGCATCCGTGCGCTCTGCTTCGTTAAACCCAGCGAGTTCCAACTCCTTCCATCCATCTGCTCTCGTGAAGCGACGGAGCGCGTTCGCCACGTTGTGCCGATGATTGACCCGTAGAGAACCATTTTCAGCATGCATCTCGCACCAGCCGGAATCGGTACCGGGCACGCACCATGCCCCTGAGACCGTCGTAACAGCACCGTTTTCGTGCTCACACAGCAGCATGGCGATGTCATCAACGTCAATGTCAAGCCGTAGTGTTTGAACCCGTGCCTCAACATAACGTACCGGGGATTGCATCAGTGTACAGACGGAGTAGATTTCATGGTAACTCGTGTCGATGATACAGCCACCGCCTTTCGCTTTGCTGGCGCGCCACGCGAATGCAGGCGTTGGGTGATCCGCTGAAAAGTCTGCAGGCTTCAACCCCATCCCTACGCTCCGCCCGAAATGAGATTCACCGAGGGCATCCAGCTCCGTCATTGCCACTCGCATTCCCGCAGTGAAGATATAGTTGTGCACCACCGTGTAAGGCACACCGTTAAGGCGAACTGCCTCCATAATTGTGTCCGCTTCTTCCAGCGTCGTCGCCATCGGTTTTTCAGAGATGACCGCCACGCCTGCGTTTGCGGCTTCGGTGACCTGCTCGGCGTGAAATGAGTGCGGTGTGGCAATCGTCACCACATCGATTCCAGCGTGTTCCAACATCTCTTGATAATTCGTATATTGCTTTTCCGCGGGGACATTAAACAGCTCTCCGACTTTTTTCAGGTTTTCGGGAACGACATCTGCGAGCGCAGCTACCTGAACGGTGTCTGCGAGGGCGCGATAAGCGCGGGCATGTGTAATTTGCACAATCCCGCCACAACCAATCAGTCCTAAGCGAATCGGTTTTTTCATTGTGGGTCTCCTTTGTATAGAGTTTAGCATATTTCGCAATTATGTCAAATCTTTTGCGTTGTGTGAGACTTCATTACCAAGAGATACATTTTCGACACCCTGTTTTTGCGAAATGTGCTATAATGATTTCGTCAAAGTTGGCACACTGGCACATCATTATAAGAGAGAGGAATCTAGTGTCAACTACCCAAGTGTAAAGACTTGGGCTTGTGCGAAGCGTATACCAAACGTCCACTCCACAGGTTAAACCGTTGACTACAGTAATCTATCGCATATCTTGGCATGGTAGCTAACACAATGTATCGGATACTCCCCTCGTCTGATTCCTCTTGGATATGTGATCTGGAAGGGGCAATACACAACCCGAAAGGGAGTTTACAAACCGTGTTTGTTCCTGTTGTTGATAAAGCCCAAAACCCCTTAATGCCCACGACACCCGCGAGAGCCGGGAAGTGGATCAAAGCCGGCACGGCAACCCCGTTTTGGTGTAATGGTGTTTTTTGTGTGAGATTAAATATTGACCCTTCAGGTGACTATAAACAAGAGATTGCTGTCGGTGTAGACCCCGGTAGTAAAAAAGAAGGCTTTACCGTCAAAAGTAAATCTCATACCTACTTGAATGTGCAAGCGGATGCTCACAACAAAGTCAGCAAGAAAGTTGCAAAGCGTCGTGAGTTGCGTAGGAGCAGACGTTCACGGAAATGTCCGAATCGCAAGCACCGGGCGAATCGTCTTGCGAACAAAGTGCGTATTCCTGCTGGCACGCGTGCGAGATGGGACTGGAAACTTCGGGTCTTGAGGTGGTTCTCAAAGATGTTTCCGATAACGCATATCTGTGTTGAGGACATCAAGGCGCGAACCATAGCGCGCGCCAAGAAATGGAACACCTCTTTCAGTCCACTTGAAGTCGGCAAGCAATGGTTCTATACTGAAATCCGAAAGCGTTGGAAGTTGCGGACTTTACAAGGTTGGCAAACTCAAGAGACACGCGATAGATTAGGACTGAAAAAGTCTTCAAAGAAACTATCGGATACTTTTGAGGCGCATTGTGTAGACAGTTGGTGCTTGGCATATCGGACGATAGGGAGTGCTGGTATTGTAGATAACACGGTTATTTTCTGTATCTCCCCTATATCTATCCGTAGAAGAGAGCTTCACAGACAGAATCCGCAGCACGGTGGTAAGAGACCCCGATATGGTGGCACGACTTGCGATGGATGGGTCAAGAACACTTTGGTGAGACACCTCAAGTATGGTCTAACGCGTATCAGTGGGTTTAGTAAACGCGGCATAGCGTTATATTCTCTGGGAGGTAAACGCTTGTGCCAAAACGCGAAGGCGTGTGATTTTAGGGTGCTGACACGCCTTAATTTCGATTATAGGAGCGGGCATTCCTCCCAAACCTAAAGGATTGGGTTTCCTGCCCGAAGATTAGATGAGTCAAGAAGAAAAAAAAGAGTCTGAAGAGACGAAAGATGAAGAGAAAAATTCGGATACGCCTGAAGATAAACTCTCGGTTACACATCACAGCGTCACAATTGATGGCGAAGAGATTCGCTACACCGCGACAACAGGGACGCTTGTGCTGAAAGAGGAAGTTGACAAGGAGGGAGAAAAGCCAAAAGCCTCCGTTTTCTTTGTTGCCTATACGCGAGACGATGTAGAGGATGTTTCCAAGCGTCCGATAACTTTTTCCTTTAACGGAGGTCCCGGTTCTTCATCCGTGTGGTTGCATCTCGGAGTCCTCGGACCGCGGTGTGTCAAATCCGATGAAGATGGCGAATTGCCCCAACCCCCTTATGAGCTAACCGATAACGAATGTTCTATTTTGGACAAAACCGATCTCGTTTTCATTGATCCTGTCAGTACTGGGTTCAGCAGAGCGGTCCCCGGTGAAGAGGCGAAGCAATTCCACGGGTTCAAAAGGGATATTGAATCGGTTGGTGATTTTATCCTGCTCTATTTGGGACGCTATAAACGTTGGGGGTCGCCCAAACTCCTCATCGGTGAAAGTTATGGAACGACGCGGGCGAGCGGACTCGCCGGGTATCTTCAGGAACGGCACGGGACCTACCTCAACGCCATCATGCTGGTTTCGGTCGTGCTTAACTTTCAGACGATTCGGTTCGCGCCGGGCAATGATCTCCCCTATATCCTCTATCTACCGACCTACGCAGCGACTGCACGTTATCACGACAGGTTAGACGGAATTGACACCGAATTTGAAGCGTTCATGGACGAGGTAAGAGCCTTCGCTATGGGCGATTACACCCTCGCCTTAATGCAGGGGAGTGCTATAACCGCCGATCAACGTGCAGACATCGTTCAACAACTCGCAAAGTATACCGGACTTACACCGGAATACCTTGAACGGACAGACTTACGGATTAATATTGCGCGATTCTGTAAGGAGCTGCTCCGAGATGAAGGATGCACAGTTGGACGCTTTGATAGCCGATACAAGGGGATTGACCGGGATTCAGCGGGCGAAACTTATGAATACGACCCAAGCTCGGCAGTCGTCCAAGGGGCATATACTGCCGCTCTCAACAATTACGTCCGCGGCGAACTTGAATTTGAGTCTGACTTGCCTTATGAGATATTGAGTCGCCGTGTTCATCCATGGGACTATAGCGACCATCAGAACGAATACGTCAACGTCGCCGATACGCTTCGCAAGGCGATGACGATCAATCCTGCTTTGAAGGTCTTTGTGGCGAACGGCTATTACGACTTGGCAACACCTTTTCTCGCATCGGAGTATACCTTCAGCCATTTGGGGCTTGATGAATCCTTACAGGGTAACATGACGATGGCTTACTATCAGGCTGGACACATGATGTACATCGACCAAGCGGAATTGCGCAAGATGAAAGACGATTTGGATGCGTTCCTTGACGACGTGCTTCCGTAACCCCTATGCCTTAACCGAAACCGAGACGAAAGTTTCAAAGTTGCGAAGTGTCCTAAAGTTTGCGAGTTTGAAAGAGACGCGCTTGCGACTTTACAGATTTTAGAACACTCTACAACTTTCTACCAGACATGTAGCCTGCAACAACGGCGCAGGCGGGTTTGCGGAACGGGACATCAAATCCCGAGTTTACCTGACCGAACCGCACCGAGACGAAAGTTTCAAAGTTGCGAAGTGTGCTAAAGTTTGCGAGTTTAAAGAGACGCGCTTGCGACTTTACAGATTTTAGAACACTCTACAACTTTCTACCAGACATGTAGCCTGCAACAGCGGCGCAGGCGGGTTTACGGAACGGGACATCAAATCCCGAGTTTACCTGACCGAACCGCACCGAGACGAAAGTTTCAAAGTTGCGAAGTGTGCTAAAGTTTGCGAGTTTAAAGAGACGCGCTTGCGACTTTACAGATTTTAGAACACTCTACAACCTTCTACCAGACATGTAGCCTGCAACAGCGGCGCAGGCGGGTTTACGGAAAAGAACATCAAATCCCGAGTTTACCTGACCGAACCGCAAGGTAAATTAAAAATATGAGTTATCAGAGAGAATTTGAGAAAAGACTGAATGTCGCAGTCGTCGGTGTCGGTTCACACAGCTATCGCAATGTCTTGCCGACGCTAACGTTTCTCCCGATTCGGCTTAAAGCGTTGTGCGATCTCGATATTGACCGTGCCCGTATCACTGCCGAGCAATACGCTGTTAAGGCGTGCTATCCGAGTATGGCGGAGATGTTTCGCAACGAAGAATTAGATGCTATCTTTCTCTGTGCCCCACCGCGTCTTCATCCCGAATTGGCCTGCGAAGCACTGGACGCAGGGATGCATGTATGGATGGAAAAACCACCCGGGATGTTCGCTGATGAGGTTAGGGAGATGATTCGGCACCGAAAGGATCGCGTCGTCGTTGTCGGATTCAAAAAAGCGTTCATGCCCGCGACACAGAAGATTATCGAAATCTTCGCAACTGACGAATACGGTCCCTTACGAAGCATTTTAGGCATCTATCCGATGACGATTCCGAGCGAGGGGAAACGTGTGCTGCGTGAGAAAGAGCATACAAATTGGCTCCAAAATGGGTGTCATCCGTTGTCGCTATTTGTGGCAGTCGGCGGAGAGGTTTCAGCTGTGACCGTCCGCCAAGGGCAACGCGGCGGGGGCGTGTGTATCTTGGAATATAAAAGCGGTGCCCTCGGAAACTTTCATTTGGCGGATGGCGCGAGGCACGGACAACCTTCCGAACTCTACCAATTCTTCGGGGATGGTTGTCACGCCGAAATTCGGAATAGCAACCGGGTGCTGCTACAACGTGGCATGCCCTTCAATTATAGTGGCAGCACCAGTTTTGTCCCAGAAGGTTTTGACAGTGGTGCTATCGTTTGGGAGCCACAATACAGTCTCGGCACCCTTGAAAACAAGGGACTTTTCGTCCAAGGGTTCTATCAAGAGATGCGATATTTCTGTGACTGCATTCTGGAAGGCAAACCGGCAAAACAGGGATCGCTTGAGTTCGCATTGGAGGTAATGAAGGTTTATGAAGCGGGACTCCGCTCAGAAGGTGAAACCGTTCCTGTTCTGTAAGGGCGATTGAAACAGATAGCGAATACTTTGAACAAGGGCTCCACTGCCGCTGGCGAGGTTTGGAACCTCGCCTCCTACAATATAAAGTAATTGTAGGTTTACCATAGCATTCCTTTGGAGAAAAAATGTTAACGAAGCTGATTTGCCGTAATTTCAAAAACTTTGGCGAAGTTGAGATTGAATTGGGGAATCCAGTTGTCTTCATTGGTCCAAATAATTCAGGCAAGACAACAGCGTTACAAGCACTCGCTTTGTGGGAGATAGCACTCAGACGATGGAACGAGAACCGCAAGGGGAAAGCAAATCCAGAAAAGCGTCCAGGTGTTGCTATAAATCGGCGCGATCTCATCTCCGTTCCCGTACCAAGCTCACGATTACTTTGGCGAGATTTGCAAGTTCGTGATGTGGAAAGGATTGAGGGTAAACAACGAACCCAGAATGTCCGTATAGATATTATTGTGGAGGGTGTTACTGATGGCAAAGACTGGCGGTGTGGTTTCGAGTTCGATTATGCTAATCAGGAATCTTTTTACTGTCGCCCTTTGAGAATACCGCAAACAGATGAGAAAGATATTGAGCGGATGCCTGTTCCTGATGAAGCGGAAAAACTTTCTGTTGCCTTCCTTCCGCCGATGTCTGGACTCGCTTCCAATGAAACACGACTTGATGAAGGTGCAATTAATGTCCGGATCGGAGAGGGTCGAACAGCAGAGGTCCTGCGTAATCTCTGCTATCAGGTTTCAAAAGATGCCGAAGAGTGGCAGAAACTTTGTGAGAAAATTCATTCGTTATTCGGTGTCCGCCTTGATGAACCCAATTATATTCAAGAGCGCGGGGAGATCGCAATGAACTATCGCGATGGGTCCGGTATCTCTCTAGACCTCTCTTCATCGGGGCGAGGCTTGCAACAAACGCTACTGCTACTTGCCTACATCGCTGCGCACCCTGGATCTGTCCTTTTGCTTGATGAACCAGATGCCCATCTTGAGATCCTTCGGCAACGCCAGATTTATCAGGTCCTTACAGAATTAGCGAGAGAGCACGGCAGTCAAATCGTTGCCGCTAGTCATTCTGAGGTTATTCTGAACGAAGCAGCAGACCGTGATGTTGTTATCGCTTTTCTCGGCACGCCTCACCGAATTGATGGGCGCGGTAGTCAACTTCTCAAATCGCTTCGGACGATTGGTTTTGAAGAATATTATCAGGCTGAACAGCAGGGATGGATTCTCTATCTTGAAGGTTCAACGGATCTCGCAATCTTGCGTGCATTTGCTGAAAAACTCTCGCACGAGGTGATAAATGTATTGGAACGTCCTTATGTTCACTATGTTGGTAACCAACCAGGGAAAGCCCGTGACCATTTTTATGGTTTGCGCGAGGCAAAGCCTGATTTTGTAGGGTTCTGTCTCTTTGATCGAATCTCGGACGAACTTCAGACGCGTCCTGAATTAATAGAGTACGCGTGGCAAAAGCGAGAGATTGAGAATTACATTATATCCAACAAACAGGTGCTAATTGAATGGTTACATGCCGAGGCAGAGGAACGAACTGATGGTCCATTGTTCTCAGAATTCTGGGTGTCTACACTGGAGAAAAAGATTACGGAAATTGAAAGTGCACGAGCAACACTGGGGCAAGAATCACCTTGGTCGCCAGATATCAAAGTGACAGATGATTTCCTAGACAGACTTTTTGAAACTTTCTTTGATGAATTGGAGATCCCGAATCTCATGCAAAAAACAAATTATCACACTTTAGTCCGGTACGTGACATCAGAACATATTGATCCGGAAGTTACCAAGGTGTTGGATAGTATTTTAGAAGTCGCTAATAAGGCTGTGCCGTTGTGCCACTTGTAGTCTATGGAAATAAAACGGAGGAGAAAGCGTGGAATATAGGAGACTCGGAAGAAGTGGACTCAAGGTGTCTGAAATTTGCTTAGGCACGATGACCTTTGGGCACGGTGCTGACGAGGCAGAGGCGAACCGCATGGTGGATCTCGCTTTGGATGCCGGTGTCAATTTTTTCGACACCGCCAATTCTTATGCCGATGGCGAATCTGAAGTTCTGCTTGGGAGAGCACTCAAAGGAAAGCGGCGCGATGCGGTTATCGCCACCAAGTTTTTCAACCCGATGGGCACCGGCCCCAACGACTCTGGAATGTCTCGCGTCCATATTATGCAGGCGATTGATGACAGCCTTAAACGCCTACAAATGGATTACGTAGACATCTACTATATTCACCACGTTGATTCGCAAACCCCATTAGAGGAGATGCTTCAAGCACTGGACGATCTCGTCCGCCAAGGGAAAGTCCGCTATACGGCGTGTAGCAACTACCAAGCGTGGCGGTTATCTGAAGCGTTATGGCTCAGCGATACGAACAATTGGGCACAGTTTGCCTGCTATCAACCGCAATATAGTCTCGTTGTGCGGGATATAGAGCAAGAACTCGTTCCACTTTGCGAACTTAAAGGGTTAGGCATCGTCGTATGGAGTCCATTAGCGGGTGGATTCCTTTCCGGTAAATACAAGCCGGGCGAGCGGACACAAGGTGGAACTCGATCCGAAGAGGGATGGGCATATCCCGAACACTATTTTGCGGACAACGCCGATGAGACATTGCAGACACTCCTTGATGTTTCTGATGAACTTGGACATAGCCCTGCGCAAGTTGCACTCCGTTGGGTGCTTGAACAGCGCGCGATGACCTCAGTGATTGTAGGCGCAAGGCATGCGGAGCATTTGCGCGATAACGTCGGCGCGGCTGGGTGGCGGCTTGAAGGTGACACACTCCGAAAACTCAACGAAGTTTCGCATCTGCCGGATCGCTATCCTGAAGCAATGGAGAAGAACATGCACGAGCGCAGGGATAGTGCCGTTGATATGCCACGATTGTAGAACCAAATGCAACAGAAATACGAACTTTTCTCTTTCAGATCTGACTAACTTAAACAACAGTGAACACTTTTAGCGAATGAGGGTGGCACGGAAGGGCATACTATTTAATAAGATCAGGAGGGAATCTCCATGATAGGAAAATTAGGAAAATGGAAAATTATTGCGATTGTCGGCGTAGTGCTGCTTGTAGTAGCTGCGGTCGCTGTAGGGCGCATCGTATTTACCGGTACAGGTGGAAAAGACAGTGCTGAAACACCAGAAGTAAAAACCGCAATGGTTGAACGGGGCGACATTTCGGTAGCAATTGACGCAACCGGCACTATCAAACCGTTGAATATTGTTAAGGTCAGTTCCAAAGCAAGTGGAAAGATTCTGGAACTCAAGGTTGACGCAGGGGATTACGTTGAGAAGGATGAAATCATTGCGGTCATCGAAACGACCTACGTGCAGATTAGTTTGGAGCAGGCTGAAGCCGATTTGAGATCTGCTGAGGCACGCTTGGAACAGGCAAAGATTGACATTAACCTTCAGAAAGAGCAGTCGGCAATCCAGATTCGTCAGTCGGAAGAATCTCTCGCTGAAGCCAGGCAACGACTCGTCCAGCTGAGGGAACAAATTCGCCTTGAAAAGATAGCCAACAAACGCGGTGTGTTAGATGCTGAAAACAGCCTCAAGATTGCCAGAATTCGATATAGCTTGCTAACCTCTGATGAGGTCCGGGAGGAAAATCGGCAGCGCGCGAAAAATTCCCTGGAGCAGGAAGAGGCAAACTTAGAGTTGGTAACATCAGAACATGAGAGAAATAAGAAACTTTACGGGAAAGAACTCATTTCACAAGCGGCATTAGAGTCTTCACAGGCACAACTTAGATCAGCAAAGGCAAGGCATCAGTCCGCTGTTGAAAATCTGAAATTGGTTGAGAAACCTGCGACTGAGGCTGAACTTGAATTGGGGCAAGCCGATATTAGAAAGGCAGAATTCAACCATGAAATTGCCACGGAAAGAGTAGAAGCAGAAGCCACGCGAGACATGGATATTGAACTTCAGCAGCAACGGATTGTGCAAGCTGAAGAGTCTTTGAAACTCGCAAGAGCGAATCAGAAACAGATTGAGCGTAAAGAGCGCGATCTGGAAACCGCACGCTCGTCGGTCAAACGCAGCGAAACGCAACTGGAACTCCGTCAAATTGAGTATAACGATACGACCATCAAGGCACCCATCTCTGGAACGATTCTTGAAAAACTCGTCGAAGAAGGACAGGTGATTACTTCACGTCTCTCCTCAATCGCTTCAGAAGAAGGACAGACGCTTGTCACGATGGCAGACCTTGACACTGTTTATGTCGTAACAGAGGTCGATGAAACCGATATCGGTAAGGTAGAGATAGGACAACCCGTGACCATCACGGTCGAAGCCTATCCTGATACGCCGTTTCAGGGCGAAGTCTTGAAGATCGCGCCCCAGGGAAGATCCCTTCAGAATGTGACGACCTTTGAAGTAACCTCCGAGTTGAAAAATGTCAAAGCTACCCAAGCATCTCAAGGCTTTGGACGTGGGGGAGGAAGGGGACAAGGTGGAGGATTCCGTGGCGATATGGCGAATATGACTGATGAACAACGCGCACGTTTCCGGGCAATGCGCGAGCAACGCCAAGCAGAAAATGACGGTGCTGTGCAAACACCAACCGCCGCACCGGACCCAGCACCCGCGCAGCCATCGGAAGAAACGACTGTTGCGAAAACAGAGGAGGCTGATGAGGAAGACGATTGGGGTGGACTTTTCGGCGGATTTTTTGAGGAAGCCCCCGCTGCAGAAACACCAGCGCAACCCGAACCATCAGAAACTGAAGATACAAAAATACCTTTCCTCAAACCCGGTATGAACGCCAGTGTCCAAATCTCGGCTGTTAACAAAATAGACATTCTCACGCTTCCTGCAGAAGCGGTCCTTGATATGCGCGGCAGGAAAATGGTTAGAATTGTCGGTGAAGATGGTCAACCGGGCAGACCACAATCTGTCGTGACAGGGGTCAGCAGTTTTGACAAAATCGAAATCATCTCTGGTCTTGTTGAAGGCGATGTCGTTGCAATCGGCGGCTTTGCGCCCGGTGGAGGTGGTGGTCGAAGCGCAGAGTGGCGGCAACGCATGATGAATCCCGCTTCCACAATGCGGCGAATGACCGGTGGGGGCAGAGGCCGGTAAGTACTATTAGTTGACTTTTAAGCGTGGACAGAAGGCAACCGCGCACGGGAGGAGATGCTATGAGTATCTTGGAGAGTCTTACAAACGCATTGAGTGCCTTATTGGCGAATAAACTCCGATCTATGTTGACAATGTTGGGGGTAATCATCGGGGTCGGCGCGATTATAACCACGACCTCGATTGGTGAAGGCGCGAAAGCTGATGTCACCGAACGAATTCAGACATTAGGCGCGAACATTCTCGCTATTCGTCCAGGGCAAAGCAGGTTTCGAGGACGCGGCTCTGCTGATGCGCGGAGAAGCCTCACTGTTGAAGACATGGCAGCGTTACAGGAACGCGGAGAAACTTTTGGTTATGTCACGCCGGAGGTAAGCAGCCGCGCACAGGTGAAGTATCTTAATAAAAATACGAACACAACCATCGTCGGGACATCCCCGGAGTACCTCGTTACCGCTAACTTTACCGTTGAGAAGGGGCGATTTTTTACAGACAGCCAAATCCGGTACCGTGAACGTGTGTGTGTCCTCGGAAAAACCGTTGTTGACAACCTCTTTGAAACGATAGAACCGGTCGGCAAGACGGTCAAAATTAAAGGGGTCGGTTTTCACGTTTTGGGTGTTATGAAAGAGAAGGGCGCGAGCGGTTGGCGAAACCCTGATGATCAGGTTTTCATACCTTATTCCACCGCGATGAAACGCGTTTTCGGAGAGGATTACCTCTCCAGTATCAGTATACAAGCGAATGATGGCAAGCTCCTTGAAGCGGCTGAAACCGAGGTGACTGAATTGCTACGAAAGCAACACAAAATCCCGGTGAACAAAGAGCCTGACTTTCACGTCCGGAACCAGGCAGAATTCATGGAAACACTCGAAGAATCAAACCAAACCTTTACGAACCTGATTTTGGGGATTGCCGTGGTATCATTGGTTGTCGGTGGCATTGGTATTATGAATATTATGCTCGTTTCTGTGACGGAGCGGACGAGAGAAATTGGACTTCGTAAAGCCGTTGGCGCACAGCGTTCCGATATTCTCGCTCAGTTCCTCGTCGAATCCACAAGCCTCGCACTCGTAGGAGGTATCATTGGTATTGGTGTCGGCATAGCCGGCGCGGAACTGGTGACATCGTTCTGGGAGTGGCGAACCCTTGTCTCGCCCATGTACGGAATGGTTTCCTTTGTTGTTAGCGCGTTGGTAGGTATCTTTTTCGGTGCCTATCCGGCGTGGAAAGCGGCAAAACTTCATCCGATTGATGCACTTAGACATGAATAAAATATCGGGCGATTTTTGCATCACCTCTCTTTGCTAAGAATGTGGGTTGGGTTGCAAGTGAAACCTAACTTCCAAATTTTCGTAAATCTATATAGATCACGTTGAACTGGAAGCAGACCCAACTCCCAAATTTTCATGAGTTCTGAAGGAATTATTATGGAAAAAATAGCAGTTATTGCAGGTGTAGGTCCCGGTTTAGGGGCCGCACTCGCCCGTAAATTTGTAGAAGAGGAATGTAACGTAGCACTCCTGTCGCGCTCGTCCGCCTACATTAAAAACCTATCCACGAGATTGACAAAATCCGGACGTACGGCTATCCCGATCCCCACAGATATTACTGATGCTGAGCAGGTGGAGCGAAGTTTTGATCGTATTCGAGAAGAACTCGGCGATCCCGACATCTTGGTGAATCACGCCGGGAACGCTGCATGGGGGAGTTTCGCAGATCTTACACCCGAAGCGTTTGAGGGAGCATGGCGCGTCTGTACCCTCGGTGGATTCCTCTGTTCAAAACAGGTGGTGCCGGGGATGCTTAAAAAGGGCGGTGGAGACATTATATTTACGGGTGCTACCTCTGCTGTCCGTGGCAGAGCAGGGGCATTAGCGTTCAGCAGTGCCAAGTATGCAACCCGAGGTTTGGCATCAGCACTCGCACGCGAAGTCGGTCCGCACGGCATCCATGTCGCCCATGTTATCATTGACGGTGTTATTGATACACCCGGTGTGCGACAACGCTATAAGCTCAGTGAAAATGAACCGCTCCTTGAACCAGATGCGATTGCGGATACCTATTGGGCTTTAGTGCAGCAAGAACGGAGCGCGTGGACTTTTGAGGTGGATGTCCGTCCCCATAACGAGGAATTTTTTACTTAGATTTTCCCATCATACCACGGTAAGCCTCACATCATGGTAGTGGACGTAGGTTGGGTTGAACGGGACCTGAGAACTCGGCTTCCTACAAAACAAAAGTCCGCCGAAATGTCAGACGTTTTGAAAAATAAGAAAGTGAGTGAAACCCAACTTTAGAGGGACGACATCCTCTGGGATAAGCGTATGAAGTGTTGGGTTTCACTCGCTACTTTTCCAGTGGACGCTCTCTTAGAAATCGCCGTTCAACCCAACCTACGGTGCTGTAGTCGTGCTTTGCAGGGTTAACCTAAAACGTGCTCTCGTTTGAGGTTAACGGACACCATCGCGTCGTTTCGAGGTGCCGAAGCAACACTGCCTTTGCTGCCGGTGTCCCGATACGATAAAGCGCGTGAACCGCGTCGCCGCGTACATAGCGGTTTCCATCGAACAGCACATTTTGTAGTCCTTCAACCGCCTCAGCCGCGTTCTGTCCAATCCGCGCCAGCGCGAATACCGCATTTCGCCGTGTACCATCGTTCAGCTCTTCCAATGCCTTCACGAGGCCCGGAACAGCGATCGAACTCGATTGACTCGTTGTTCCCAATGCCTCTATCGTGTGCGAGCGCACGGAACCGGATGCGTCCGTTAGCGTTTCCACCAACGCAGGCACCGCCGGTTCTGCCTTGTTCCCCAAATCACCGAGTGCCTCTGCCGCGTTATCACGGACGTATTCACGAGAATCTTTCAACGCATCGCGGAGTGTCTCAACAGCAGGCGTTCCCACTGCGTTGAGAGCATAACAGGCATTTCGACGCGTCATCTCCGATTCATCTTGTAGACACCGCACCAAAGCGGGCACTGCCTTCTCGCCAAATCGTGGCAATTCGTAAGCCGCCTGCAACCCTGTCGATTCCGATGTGCTGTTGAGCGCACTGATAATGCCAGACAACGATTCACCGTTTGATGTTCCGTTCGTGTCACTATCTTCCACCGCTCGATGCCAGTCCCAGAGGTGGCGGAACATTTCCTGATATTCGGCGGGTCCCACGGAAGTTCCGTTCGCCCAATCCGACTCTTTGTTTGCCCAGGTGGGTTCCTGTGGCTCTGACATCCGGGCATAGAGGAATTTCATCATGTAGCGTCTCTTCTCGCTGCTGTTAGGCATTGCCCGGTGCCACAAGTCGTAGTTTGCGAATGCAACCGTTCCCGCTTCGCCTGTGACAGGTTGTTCCGGTGAGACCCCTGAACCTTCGCTCGTGCTAAAGTAGTGGCTCATCGGCACCACGCCAGTCGGACCGAGTTCAATGGGTGTGTCTTGTGGGTAATAGAATACCAGGAGCCTGCGCGTATGGTGCGACCACCTTTTTCCGCCATCTTGATGCATCCCCTGCCCACCACTGCCGGGTGGATTATAATGCGGATGGCGGTGCGGCTGCATGTAGTAGTCCTCGCCAAGCAGACTTATCAAGGCACCTCTAACGTTCCGGTCGTCAAAAACTTCTTGAATCTCTGGTATCCTTGGTAAAAGATTATTACCCGGGTTGCCTTCTTTGTCAAACACGCTTACCGTCTTTTCGTAGACAGCATCGTGAAATTGCGCGGGCAGATCGGTTGTAACGGTCACGTAACCGTTCACAATGAAATGCCGCATCTGCGCATCGCTTAAGAGGTGTACTGCCATTTTTTATTCCTTCCGCTTTTCCGAAACTTGCTATAATTCCTATCTACAACACTCAAGTTATCCTATTATTGCATAAAATCGGACAATTTTTCAAGAAAATCTGCCATCAAATCCACAATTATGGTAAAATTAAGTAAAATTAAAGCAGATTTCAATGCATAAGATACGAACATTGGAGGTTTCACGATGGGACGAAGTTTTGAAAAATCACTCGCGTGGCAGAAACGTGCAAAAGCTGCACTGGTCGGCGGCGGGCAACCGCATAAACAGAGTCAACCGCCAAGACCTGTTATGATTACAGGCGCGAAGGGCGCACATTTCTGGGATGCCGATGGAAACGACTATATCGATTATCTGATGGGATATGGACCGATGATCCTTGGGCATGCCTATCCTACTGTGATTGATACAGTCACAAAATACCTCGTCGAACGTGGTAACGTCTACAATTTTGGACATACACTTGAGGTAGAACTCGCCGAAAAATTGGTTCAGATTATCCCATCGGCGGATAGAGTCGCCTACTTCGTTGGTGGATCGGACGCAACGACCGGTGCGATTAAGTTTGCACGTGCCTATACCGGAAGGGAAAAAGTGATTCGGTCTGGTTATCACGGATGGCATGATTGGTGTAGCCATGCACGCGGACACCTGTCAAGTGCTGCTGCCGCTACACTCAGCGTTGATTTCAACGATCTTGAAGGACTCGCTGACCTCTTTAAAGCGCACCCAGACGAAATCGCGTGTTTGATTATGGAACCCTCCGGACAAGATCTCCCGAAAGATGGATACCTTGAAGAGGCGAAAAATATCGTCAATGCTAACGGTGCGTTGATGATTTTTGACGAAGTCAAAACCGGCTTCCGCTATTCTTTGGGCGGCGCGCAAGAATACTTCGGTGTCACCCCCGATATGTCCGTTTTCGGAAAAGCACTCGCTAATGGGTTTGCAACTGCTGTTGTCGTCGGGAAAGAAGAAATTATGGATGAAGTTGGCGATGTTTGGGTCGCCGCGACTTTCCACGGCGAGGTATCACTCGTCGCTGCTGCAATCGCTACAATTGAGGAACTCGAAGCGAAAGACGGTGTCGCCTTTATGTGGAAGCAGGGACAGAAATTGCTGGATGGTTACAGGGAGATGACTGCACGATTGGGGATTGAGAATGCTCGTGTTGGAGGCATTGGACCCATGCCCTACTTCGGTTTGAGTACCGATGGCGATGATGAAAAACAACAGCGATTCCACAAAACCTTCTATGAAGCGACTTTGGATGGTGGTTTATACCTACCTGAAGGACATATCTGGTTTATGTCCATGTCCCATACCGATGAGGATATTGCCAAGACCTTAAGTGTCTCTGAAGATGCACTCAAACGCGCAAAAGCTGCATAGGAAAAAAAGAGCCATCAGCAATGAGAAAAGAAAATGTTTCTATAACGTTTGCGTCTTTGCTGATAGCCAACAACTGATAGCCGATAGCCAATACAAAGGATGTCTATTATGAAAGAAGTTACGAACCACACAAAACCTTTTATTGTTGATAAAAACCTCGGGACGGCACTTGACATTGATAACGCACAACTCACGGAAACAACTTCTGATGGCACCCCTGTCGTCGTACCGATCCAAGAACAGAAGTATCTCTTTGATATGCGCGGATGGCTCTTAGTCCCAGGTGTATTGTCGGGTGATGAACTCGCAGAGATGCAAGAGTTCGGATATAAACTCCGCCATGAACCGGAGTCGATCCCAGAGCATGAACGTTCCCCTCTGGGGGGTCCCATGCAACGCCTCGCCGATCATCCGAATGTTATCGGTTTTCTCAACGAATTTCTCGCACATCCGGCGTTGTCAAGTCAGGAATGTTACGGCTTCCGGATGGAATCGTGTAGCCTGTTCTATCGCACTGTGGGTGACGGAAACTTTGGACCCCACAACGGAAACGGGATGCTCCGCTTTCCCGGCGATTCGCACCTCTATCGGTGTATCCCCGGCAGAGGCTATAGTGGGTTAACTCGTATCGTCTGGGAACTCAATCCTGTCAAATATCGGCAGGGAGGCACCCTATTTATTACGGCGAGCCATAAGGCAGTCTACACAGCACCCGACACAATCCGAAGCCAGGACTCTCTGATTTGGGATACGTACGAGTGTCCCGCCGGTTCGCTCCTCTTTTTCACGGAGGCGTTGACACATAGCACGCATACGTGGACGAATGAGGAAAACGATCGCCTCGCTATTTTTAGTTGCTACAACACTGTCAATAGTAAATGGCACGATTGGGATCCGCATCCAAAGCTGCTTGAAGAGATGCCTGCCAAGCGACAGACGCTTTTCCGACCCGTTCGCGCTGCCAATAACTTAATTGGTGAAGCGTACCGGCATTAAGGCAATTGAAAGGTTATCAGTTTTCAGTTAAGAATCGTTTTGTAACAATTCACCTTTCCTTGGAATATTCCAAGTTGGGGTCGATTGTTACCAGAAATCTCTTAACTGACAACTGACAACCGATAGCCATAAAAAGGAGGTGTTTACATGCGTCAAATTGGATCAACCCCTGTTACCGCCCCCGGTTGGACCGCGAAACCCAAAGAAGGGATTGCTATCGTTGATTGTGATGTTCACCACAATTTTCGCCATCCTACGCAACTGCTGCCTTACCTGTCGAAATTCTATCAGGAACATCTTCTCGATCAAGGGCTACATCTCGGTGGATATCCCAACATCCCTATTCGGAGCAACCGCGTGGATCTCAAGGGACGGGTTGAGGAAGCCATCGAATCGACCCCCAAGAACTCTGGCGGCGATCCGAGGGATTTTAACTTCACATTAGAGTTTCTCCAGGAAGAGCATCTCGATGTCTGGAATATTGATGTCGCGATGCTTACGGGACCGCCTCCGTTCTACGGGTATTCTGGGCTACCTGACCCCGATTGGGCGGCTGCGCTCTGCCGCGCCTTTAACGATTGGACGATTGAGCATTGGCTTGATCGGGACGAGCGCGTCGTCAACGCGATTCTCATTTCTCCATCCGATCCGCCCCAAGCTGTAGAAGAGCTTAACAGACTTGCACACCGGAAGGACACTGTCGCTGTCATGGTGCCGATGGGGACAAGCCGTCCCTTTGGCAACCGCTTCTATCACCCTATCTGGGAGGCATGTGAAGATCACGGACTTCCAATCGTATCTCATATCGGTGGTGGCGGCGGTGCAACCCGAAACACACCGACTCCAGTTGGGCATCCGACCTACTACATGGAATCTCGGATGAGCCGACCTTACGTTGCCAGTTCACACGCGACATCCCTAATCTGTGAAGGGGTCTTTGAAAAGTTTCCAAACCTCAAGTTCGCCCTTATTGAAGCACAACAGATGTGGGCGGTGCCAGTAATGTGGCATCTCGATACCGACTGGAAGGCACTGCGTGACCAGACACCGTGGCTAAAACGACTCCCAAGCGAGTATTTTCGCGAGCACATCCGAATCGGGTCACAGCCGATGCACGAACCTGAAAAACCGGAACAGATGTACCAGATGTTGGAGATGCTCCATGCGGATGAAACATTGATATTCTGCTCAGATTTCCCGCATTTCGATTGGAACGATCCTGTAACAGTTTTCCCCAAGCTTCCAGAAGACTTACACCACCGCATCTTTGCCCAGAACGCGCTCGATATCCTTCGATTGGATTTGGAGAAAGTCAACGGATCCCTGAAACCATAGGGGCTGGGGGATTCAGTCTGGGAATAGACTGAATCCATTCCTTGTATTATATTCCCAGTCCCTACAGAAAGCAGCCCAGGAGGGATAAACTAAAAAATGGCACGTGTTGTTGTCGGAAAAGTGTCGGAGATTCCACCGGGGAAACGCAAAATCGTCGTGCCGTTTCGTGGCAAAGCAGGCATCGGTGTCTTTAACGTTGATGGCAACTTTTACGCTGTCCGCAATATCTGTCCACACAAACGCGGTCCTCTCTGTACAGGCGAACTCACTGGTAGATTTGCTGCTGCCGCGCCGCCTTCAATTCAAGGGTCAAGGCTCTCTGTTGACGGTTTAGGTGAAGTCCTGCGTTGTCCATGGCATCAGTGGACATTTGATATTGCAACCGGACAGTGCCTCGTTGATGAGACATTGCGGGTGGCAACTTATCCTGTCAAGATTGACGGTGATGATGTCGTCGTAGAATACGATGGCTAAGTTATGAACTCATAGCGAGTAAGAGCTAAGAATTCAAAGTAAATGGGGATCTGAAGCGGAAAGAAAAGGACGCAAATTATCTCCCTTTCTTTCCCTATCTGACGACCTCCTTATGTTTTACTCAATATAACTTCTATCTGAAAAATCGGTTTCTCTCGAATAGTTAGCAACTTAGGTAAATTAGGAAACTTAATCTTGCCGGAAGGCATTCAATATTCCGAAACGGGGGACCAAATGATTAGCAGAACTCTGAGACAAATGATTGTTATAGCCATTATAGCAACCTTTTTAATGGCTACAAATGTAGCGCACGCGCGTCAGGCAATTACCGATGGGCTGGTGAGTTACTGGTCCTTTAATAAAGATTCGGTCGCAGGTAAAACGGTTAAAGACATTTTTGGTGCTAACGATGGAACCATGGACGGGAATGTTGCAGTCGTTGACGGTAAAGTTGGTGAGGCACTCAAGTTTAGTGGTGGACATGTTGATTGTGGAGCAGATAAGAGCTTAACCGACATTGGCGATCAGATTACATTGGAGGCGTGGATAAAACCTGAAAAACCGGGTTGGGCGATTTTCGCAGGTATATCGAGGTCAGGAAATAATTCTTATGTGATTGCGTGGTCAGACCAAACGCGGGTTGATTTTAATCTCTGGAACGGTGCCTTAGAGACGTGGCCCTTTCACAGCGTAGGTCAGCCCGACGTAAATAAATGGCATCACGTCGCTGGCGTTTACGACGGTTCCGAAGCCATTATTTATATCAATGGTGAAGTGGACAATGAGAAAGAATTCGAGGGTGTTCTCAAACATAACGGAGAAAACTTTTGGATGGGTGCCAGAAAGTCGGATGGACTTCCTTACAACGGCCTCCTTGACGAGCTTCGCCTCTACAATCGCGGTCTAAGCCAAGAAGAGATTGAGAATAACCTTGACGCGGAAGGACTTGCTGTTGAACCGACCCAGAAATTGGCACTCACTTGGGGAATGATAAAGGTTTCAAAGTAAGACTGCGGATGAACGAGTACACGCACTTTTCCATTGAAGAACTCACACCGGATCATTCGGATTGGCAGGAATTTGTTACGCTTGTCAATAGCTTGAACCAAGAGGGTTGGGCGTTTAATCCGTATTTTGAGCAATTTTCACGCTATTTTTTAGCAGCGAAACAGGGTGGGACCATCGTCGGATTTCTTATGTTTGTTGTGTGGGACATCGGTCCCAACGATCGCGATCATCCACCTGTTCAGGTAGACGGAAAAACGCTGAAAGAGGCAAAAATCCTTGCGTTTGGCGTGAAGGATGGATACCGACGGCAAGGCATTGGTATCGCCCTTCAAGAATATGCTATCAGACAAGCGAAGATGTTTGGCTGCTACCAAGTTCGATCCGTTAGTGGCGAGAATCATCCTGAGAACCATCAACTCAAACTTTCTATGGGATTTGCCGTAGAGCCAATGGAACGCGATGAAAAATGTTTAGCTTTTGTCATGCCTCTTAAACCATCAAGAGAGAAGTAACTGCTCATGAAACAATTAACGGACGCTGAGAAACAGCAGTTTGATGCCAAGATTAAAGAAGAACAGAAACGGCAGCAAGTGCTTCGAGAAACGAATCCAGACCTACCAGAATCTTTTGAAGCAGCATCGGCAAAAACGCTTCTTCCAATTCCAAGGAGATTTGCCATAAAGCATCTCTGGAAATACGGTCTGCTCGGTATTATTTTTTGTCTGCTTGCCTTCAACGTGTTTCAATTTCTCAGGTGGGGCGATTTTGGTTCTAACAGGGGTATCAATCTCAACCTTCTGATTTCGTTAATGTTACTATTCAATCATATTGCCGTTTTCTTCACAAAAACAGGGTGGAAAAGTCATGTGATGAAAACGGTTGCGTATGCTTGGATAGTATTGGTATTCGTTTACCTATACATTTCTTGGGGAGTTTAGGGATTGGATCGTTTCTTACAATTTTTCCAGACATGGAAGCACAATTTTCCTATGAACGAGGAGTCGTGTGATTTGCCACAGGCTATGGGTTTTGCCATCGAGTTGGTGGAACGTAATGAAAAGTGTTTGGCTTTTGTCATGCCTCTTAAATTGACGAAAAGAAGGTAATTTTTCATGAAGCAGTTAACCTACGCTGAAAAACAGCAGCTTGCGGCGAAAATTGAAGAAGAAAGGGAACGCCAACGAGTGCTTCGAATGAATCCGAACACTGCAGCGGCATCACCAGAGGTTGATTTCATATTTAACCACTTCTGGAAATACGGTCTGCTCGCGATTATTTTTTATCTGCTTGGATCTAACGTGACGTACCTACTAAAGCGTCAAGACGTTGCTTATGATGAATACGGTACCCTTGTGATCGTTTTGATGTTACTCTTCAATCACATCGCATATAATTTCACAAAAATAGGGTGGAAAAATCGCGTGATGAGAGCGGTTGCCTGGATGTGGTTAATCCTTGGATTAGTTTACATCTTTTGGGTAGCAGCTTAGGGATCGGATTGCTTGACAGGTCGCTATTTTACGAATTTTTTAGTGTACAAATGGACTAAATTGGGAAAATATCAGGTTATGCCACTGCTTGTTCTTGTGAAACACGCTTTATCGCAGATTGATCCGAAGGTTCCTGCTAATCAGTGGAGGCTTTCTGAAAAAGGGCAGCACCTTAGCCACATGCTTGCTCAGCAATTAGCACAGTACGAGCTTGATCTCATTTTTAGCAGCGTTGAGCCTAAAGCGATAGAAACGGCGCGTATCGTAGCCACTACTCTTGAAAAGCGGATTAAGGTCGTTGAAGGGTTACACGAACATGACCGAAGCAATGTACGGTTTCTGGAGAAGAAAACGTTTGAAGCATCAGTCGCCCGATTTTTTAATCAGCCGGATCTGTTAACCTTTGGTAATGAGACCGCAAATCAGGCGCATCACAGATTTTCGCGAGTTGTGACTGAAACAATTAAGAAATGTGACAATAAAAATATTGCACTGATTACACACGGCACTGTCCTAACGCTTTTTGTAAGTCGCTTGGCGGGTATTGAACCCTTCGCGTTTTGGAAAGATTTAGATTTGCCGTCTTGGGTCGTTCTATCTCAGCCAGATTTGGAATTAGTGAGCGTATGCAAAAGTATTAACCATCTTAATCCGGAGGAAGAATGATTAAGGCAGTCTTCTTTGACCTTGATGGCACGCTCTGCGACTCAGATACAGCATGGGACATCGCGCAAAGAGATATGTTTCAACTTTTCCAGAAGCATTATCCAGATGTTTCGGAAGAGGCTCTTACAGAGGCGTGGAGAACGGTCCATCGGGAACTCTTTCAGCAACTTAACGCTGGAAAATGCTCTATGGCAGAAGTGAGAGATTCACGCTTTCAGTATTTATTCAGAGAGTTGGGTTTGCCCATAGATAAGATTATGGAAGAGATAAGCGACTTCTTTTGTTCGCGTTACCTCACGAGTTTGCATCTTTACGAAGATGTCGCAGTCCTTGAGGAATTACACACATACCATGTTGGTATCATTACAAACGGTGCCCATGATGAACATACTGACAGTCAACTTTCTAAAGTCCGACACCTTGGGCTCAATGAACGTATTCAATCGCTGACAATTTCTGGTGAAATCGGTGTCAGAAAACCGAACCTTGGAATCTTTGAAGTGGCTTGTGAGCGTGCTGGTGTTTTATCCAAAGAGGCGATGCTCGTCGGTGATACCATTCAGAATGACATCGTTGGTGCTAACCGAGCAGGCATGACAAGCGTTTACATCAATCGGACATCAGATGGACTGATACCAAAAATGGCGGATGAACGACCGGACTACTCAATCTCAAATTTATATGGTGTTTTGTCCTGCTTGTAATCCAAACAAGGTTAGAATGGCAATGATTGAACTCCAAATATGGGTTCAGAGCTTCGCTTTTTAATGGATGGGTGATTTGCATGAAGCAATTAACTGATACTGAAAAACAGCAGCTTGAGACGAAAATTAAAGACGAAAAAGAACGTCAGGACACCGTTCGAGAAATGCATCCCGATCTACCGGAAACTGTGAAAGTAGCATCCGAAAAAACGGGGCTTTTCCGGAGGTTTTCGCTAAACTATTTCTGGAAATATGGTATGCTTGCGGTTATTCTTTGCCTGCTTGTTTTCAACGTGTTTCAATTGCTCAAGTGGAGGAATTTTGGTTCTAATGAGTACCTCAACGTCAATCTGGTGGTTGCCCTGATGTTATTACTCAATCATATTGCCTTTTACTTCACAGGAACAGGGCGCAACAGTCGTGTGATGAAAATAGTCGCTGGTGTTTGGGCGGTGCTTGGATTGATTTATATATTCTGGGTATTTAGGTAGGAGTTCATAATGGATAAAATGTACAACGTTGCAATAGTTGGGTGCGGTGGGATTTCTCACATGCACGCCGGATGGTATGTGAATGAACCGAGGGCTTCTCTGACTGCGATTGCTGATATTAATGCAGAAGGATTGAAGGCATACGGTGAAAAGTACGGTGTCGAAAAGCAGTATACCGATTACATTGAGATGCTCGAAACAGAAGAGATTGATATCGTTTCTGTGTGTACCCGTCCAAAACTGCATGCACCGGTTGCGATTGAGGTTGCGAAACGTGGTGTAAAAGCGATTCTCTCTGAAAAACCGATGGCGGAGAATCTCGGACAGGCACGGGAGATGCTTGAAACCTGCTCACAACACGGTGTGAAATTGGCGATTGATCATCAAGTTCGGTTTAGCGCACCCTACGAAGCCGCCAGACAGATGATTGCCGACGGTGTTATCGGCGATATCTTTCGCATCCACGGGGTCTGTGGTGGCGGTGACTTGAAGGACAACGCTACGCATACCGTTGATCTAATGCGATATGTCTATAGTGACCGCGCCGTAAGTTGGGTGATCGGTCAGATTGAACGTATCGACACACCGATGAAATACGATCTACATTCTGAGGATTTCGCGGTTGGTTACTTCAAGTTTGAAGACAACGTTCGAGCGATCATTGAATCGGGCAGCGACACCGCTCCGGGTTATCACCACATCTACTGCTATGGGACGGAAGGCGAGCTTGAATTGGCTGCTCCCGGTGGACCTTCTATCCGCTACCGTACCTCAGAATCAGGTGGAGATTGGGTGACACCGGAACTCCCCTCAGAAAGCAATCCTGTGCGAGACATGATTGCGGCGATTGAAGAAGATCGGGAACACCGCTCAAGTGGTCATCAGGGATATGCTACTCACGAACTTCTCATGGCAATTTATGAGTCATCTCGGAAACGGCGGCGGATTCATCTGCCCCTTGAAGAGATGGAATCGCCGTTGACATTGATGATTGAGGATGGATGGATATAGGGTAGTCAACTATAGTGCGGGTTATTTGACCGATGCCATCTGATACAAGGAGCCCACATGAAAGCGTTATTCATTGATGATCATGTTGTTGAGGAAATCAACAATCTCGCCCGGAAACTGCATCCGCTGCAAAAGTTTGACAAGAACGTCGTACTTCGACCAGAGCATCGCTGGGAGAATTGTGGCATTATGATGTGGACGACTCCTGCATGGGTGCCGGATGAAGCAGTTTTCAAGACGCTCTATTACGCCAGTTCAGAGTCAGATAGTCCAGAGGTCAAGCTTGACGTGACGGGTGCACCGGTTGGCGGACAGAGTTTTATCTGCTATGCGGCTTCGGAAGATGGTGTGAACTGGGAGAAACCGTCGTTGGGACTCCATGATTATGATGCCCTCACATGGCGGGGAACCGCGATTGGCACAGAGAACAACATTCTACCCACAGGAGTGCCGCTGGGTCCGATCTACGATCCCCATGATCCTGATGAACAACGTCGCTACAAAGGAATGGGATGGGGGAAAGGGGGTGGGCTGACGCCAGCAATCTCCTCCGATTGTCTTCACTGGACATACCTTGATACCCCAGTTGTTCCAAGCTCGGACGAAGCGCACTTCGGTTATGACCAAGAAGCAGGGTTATTTATCGCGACCGTCAAGCACGCTGGAGCCGATGGTCGGTCACCTTACGGACGCAGCTTCTGTTTGAGTACCAGTGAGGACTTTGAGAACTGGAGTGGGTTGGAACTGATTTTTCACGCCGACCAGATTGATCAGGAGAACGGGGAAGAACGGTTACGAAAATTTATTGAGGATCCCGATTATCTCACTCCGATATACAACCGACCTGAGGAATGGCGTACTGACGTTTATAATTTTCCCGTATTTCGCTATGAGGGGTTGTATCTGGGGTTACCTGTGATGCACCATTGGGTGGGGAAGCATCCACCGCTGTACGAAAACGTAGACAGTCGTAAGTCGGTGGAACTGGCTTCGAGTCGGGATCTACGGCAGTGGGAGCGGGTCGCGAACCGCGCGCCGTTTATCGAACTATCACCGGTAGGAGATGGCAGTGCTTATGATACAGGGCAGATCTCAGTTGTCAACGGACCGATCAGACGCAACAATGAACTGTGGTTCTACTATCTCGGCGTTCGGCATCGCAGCCAGCCACTGACAGACATAATGAGCAGAAAATACCTCAACAACTTTGCGATGGCACTCGCGAAACTCCGTGTTGATGGTTTTGTGTCGCTCAAGGGTGGCATTGAATGGGGTTCGATGCTGACTAAACCGATGGTTGTAGAGGGCGGAGAACTGCGCGTTAATGTGGACGCTTGGCGCGGTCGAGTTAAGGTTGAGGTGCTCAATGCCGATGATGGGCAGCCTCTTCCGGGGTACACTTTCGACGCAAGTATTCCGGCGATGGTCGATAGTATTGATGAACCGATGCGCTGGAAGGAGAAGGTTGACCTTGCTGAGCTTCGCGGCAGGACTGTCCGCCTTCGTTTTTCCCTGCTCGAGGCGGAACTTTATGCGTTCTGGTTTACTGACTGATTTGGTACGCTAGGTATTTGGGGGCAACTATAACCTAAGAAGGAACAACAGAACTATGAACACAGCCATCGAAAAGACAGAAGCACTCATCCATTCCACACGAGTACTGGATGCGATGTATGCGGATGACCCTTATCGACCCTGCTATCACTTCACCCCGCCGTTGGGCTGGATGAACGATATCAACGGTTCGATCTTTTGGAAGGGACGATACCATATCTTCTATCAACACAATCCTGAAGGTGGCTATTGGAAGTGGATGCAATGGGGACACGCATCGAGTGTTGATTTGGTGCATTGGGTGCAGCACCCAATTGCTTTAACACCCGACCTCAACGGACCAGACCGCGGCGGGTGCTTTAGCGGCGGTGCTTTCGTGAATCATGAAGGTCTCCCGACGTTCATCTATCATGGAATCCCCGATGGAACATGTATCGCAACAAGCGATGACGATTTGCTCATTACATGGGACAAGCATCCAGCCAATCCGGTGATTCCGGTACCGGCGCCCGGCGAGAAAGGGCATGGTGAATATATTGTATTTGACCCGTGTGCTTGGGTGGAAGGTGATACCTATTACGCACTCATCGGGAACACGATACCCGGACAGAGTGGCGATGGAACGGCTCTGTTCAAGTCTTCTAATCTTGTGGACTGGGAATTTGTGCGTTCCTTTTATCAATCGCGGCGGGAGTGGACAGATGCAAAAGAGGACTGTGCGGTCCCGGATTTCTATCCGTTAGGCGATAAGCACATGCTGCTGTTTTGCAGCCATTGGCAAGGTACGCAGTATTACCTCGGCAGATTTGAAAACGAGCGGTATTATGTCGAAAGTTATGGACGGATGAGTTGGGAAGGCGGGTTGCTCGGTGGACCGCGTTCGCTGTTGGACGCGCAAGGACGGCGTATCTTTTTCGATTGGATCCGAGAAATCCGCGGGGTTGAACAAGAACGCGCTTCCGGTTGGTCGGGGGTTATGACAGTGCCACGAATCCTGTCCCTCGCAACCGACGGTAGTTTGCAGATTGAACCGGTGCCAGAGTTGGAATGCCTGCGGATGAACCCAAAGGCGCGTGAAAATATCATCCTAAACGCCGATGATGAGATGAACTTAGAAGAGATTCAGGGGAGCTGCCTTGAGTTGGCTGTCGAAATTGACCCCGGCGATGCAACTGAAGTCGGCGTGCAAGTGCTCTGCTCGCCTGATCAGGCTGAACGGACCCGGATTCTGTATGTTCCAGCGGAAGGAACTTTAAAAATTGACATGAGTTGTTCTACCTTAAACGAAGCCATCCAATATCCGCACTACCGAGACGCGGGCGGCAATGCAAGATTACCGGAATCAGAGCGGTTTGTTGACGCACAGTGTGCGCCATTCACGCTGAAGGATGACAAAACACTTCAACTCCGCATCTATGTCGATAAATCTGTGGTCGAAGTGTTTGCTAACGGTAGGCAGTGTATTACACAGCGGGTCTATCCAACACGAACTGACAGCACCGGTGTAAGGTTGTTGAGCTGTGGTGGTCAGGCACATTTCCGAACCGTTCAAGCGTGGGAGATGGCACCCGCATTTTGAGAGAAGGTTGACTTTTGCCTCGAAATAGCATATACTCTTCTTAACATTCAAGGGTAAATTAGAAATTAGCAATCAGTAATCAGCAAAGAGGTGTTCTTAAAGGATAATCTCTTCTACTGACTGCTGAAAGGATTTTTGAAAAAAATCCGCCCTGACTGCTGATGGCTATTCTTGCTGATAGCCATAGAGGTAAACATAATGGCTTATGAGATTCCGAAAACAGTTTTAGGTCGCACAGGTCTGACGGTTACGCGACTCGGTAGCGGGGGCGCGTATTGTGAATCCGTTGATGGTTATCGGAAAGCGATTGATGCCGGTATCAATTATATGGATACAGCACGAGCCTACAGAGATGGCGAGGATGAGAAGGTCATCGGAACCGCTATAAAGGGACAACGCGATAAACTCATTCTCGCGACGAAAACCGCTAAGCGAGATGCAAAAGGCGCGCGGATGGAACTTGAAACCTCTTTACAGATGCTTGGTGTTGATTACATTGATATTTATCAGCTGCATCACCTGAACTCGCAAAAGGAACGAGAGCAAGCGTTGGCACTCAATGGTGCATTGGAAATGGCTCAGAAGGCACGAGATGAAGGGCTTATCCGCTTTATCGGTGTTACTGGACACGATTGGGTCGAGATACAACACGCCGTTGACACAGGATTCTTCGACACCGTCCTCTGCTGGTATAATTGTGCGATGAAAACGCCAGAAGAGACGGTTTTCCCTGCTGCTGACAAGCATAATACCGGCGTTGTCATTATGAATGCTTCGCGCAATGACAGACTTTTTGGGGACGCTGATGCGCCATCTCCAGAGCAATTTTACCGGTATGTGCTCAGTCATAAGAGTGTAAATTTAACAATTATGGGATTGAGGGATGTTGAACGATTCCATCGGATTGCGGAGGCACTCTCCGAGCAAGAGACCTTGACATCGGAAGAACAAGCAGTTTTGGAAGAATATGGAGCACGGCGACTCGAAGAAGGGGCATTGACACCATAAATCCGATGCTGAAATGAGGAAACGACTGGAATTTTAATGGCTAAAAGTGCACCAGATCAGACGAACGCCCATTTGGAAGAATCCTATCCGCATGAAAAGCGCAATTTAATTGTATTCGCTCTAAACCAGATTCTGATGCGCCTCGGCTGGATGTTCAAATCCGAGTCTGTGGTCATTCCAGCGTTTATTGATGTCTATACCTCGTCTGGAACCATCCGCGGATTGTTACCGCTCATTCTGCGAATCGGACAGAGTCTACCTCAGTTTTTGGTCGCGCAACGGGTCGGGCGAATGCCGAAAAAACAGGGGTTCTTTGTTCTCACAGGGTTCGGTTTTGCTATCCCTTGGTGTGTGTTGTCGCTTATGTTAAGCTTAACACACTGGTCAGCAAAGGTCATTGTCGCTGTTTTTCTTGTGCTCTGTACTCTCCACTGGCTCGCGGTTGGTTGCAATCATTTGGCGAACGGAACGCTACAGGGGAAACTCGTCAGTCCGGAAAAACGGGGCAGGCTACTCGCCTATTCCAATATCATCGGTTGTACACTTGCGATCAGTGTCGCGCTTTACCTTCTACCGCGTTGGCTTTCTGCGAGCACTCCGCGTTATGGTGTGCTCTTTGGGGCAACGGCTCTCTTCTTCGGTATTGCCGCCTCGGTCAGTTTCTGGTTTAAAGAACTCCCTTCACAACCAGAGGGCACGGCACCTTTTTTCAAGTATCTCGGCGATGCACTCCTATCATTGCGGTATGACAGGGATTTTCGGCGATTTGCAATCGTTATCCTGTTATTTTATTCGATCTGGCCCCTTTTCCCTCACTATACGGTTTTCGGAAAGCGGACATTAGGGTTAGTACCTTCTGGTTTCGTCACGTTGATAGTCGCGCAAAATGCGTCCAATGCTATCGGTGCTGGTATTATGGGCAACATCGCAGACCGTTCCGGGAACCGATTCGTCTTGCGTCTTCTGATATTAATCAGTGCATGTATGCCGCTCTTGGCGGTTGGCATTAGTCGAATGGATTCCGGTGCGCAGTTTTACTGGATTATCTTTGCCCTTATGGGATTCACACCGGTGTCAGCGCGCATTGTCACAAACTACACCCTTGAAATCGCGCCACAAGAGAAACACCCCCAATATCTCGGTGTGATGAGTCTTTTTCAAGCGATTCCTTTATTCGTTTCCCCTTTGATTGGGGCGTTAATCGAGGAATTCGCCTTTGAACCGGTTTTTATCGGGTGCGGTATCCTTGTCTTGTTCGGGTTTCTGCTAACCTTCCGATTGGCTGAACCGAGATTTACGTAAAGATAATGAAAATTTTCGAGACGACAGTCCTCTTTATAGTAAAATCTAAAAATATGTTTACAGTTTGCCAGGGAACCGGAAACACCCAAGCAAAAACACCCCACCGCCGCTGGCGAGGATTGTATCCGGGGTCCCCACCCGTTACTGGGAAGGGGCGCCTTTGTGTTGGTGTATAAGTAATTACGGGTTTTACTATAAACTTTGATTTTCATTGAAGAAAGAGAACAGAATTCGGGTTTAATCCTTTGATAAGTTAACAAAGGAGGAACACTCCCATGGTAGAAACAATGCCGTGTCCGATTTGTGGCACTCAAGTTGAATACGCTATAGAAAGTTCACCGGAGTGGTACCGCGATCCGTCCCTACCCGTCTACCGAATTGATTGTCATGAGAAATGCAGACGGTATTGGCTTGCAGCAATTTCTGATCCGCGACCACAGATCGACCCAGCTATTCTGTCCTTCCTTGATGGACTAAATGATAAACAGCGGATGTTTATATCCGAATCAACACAGCGTGTTTGTGATACCGGTAGTTGGATAATTTATGACAGAAGTGAGTTGCAACAACTTATCACCGATTATCACTATGCAAAGGCGGCTGTTATGCTGTATGGATGGCGTAATGCCGCCTTCCAGGTCAGCGGTACCGGATTGGATGCTGAGAACCGGCTGTTTTTTGTAGAGAGTGAGGGCACACGGTGGACCCTGAGACTCCATCAGCCTGGAACTTCTATCAATAAAGTCCGCTCTGAAATCTATTGGTTAAAAGCATTGTGGAACAAGGCGAAGGTCAAGACCTTATCCCCGATTCTGGGATGTGACGGAGAGCTGGTTCAATGTCTCTCAGGAAACGCCCTACCGGTGCGATATGCTACCGCCTACAATTGGATTCCGGGCAAGACGCTTAACCTACTCTCCGAGGACGGAAAAACGCCAGAACTGATTCGGAGTCTTGGTATGATGCTGGGTCGCATGCATGCTATCTCGGAGACCTTAAAACTGCCGCAATGGTTCACCCGACCTCGATACGACATTGACTGGATCAATCTGAAAGTTGAGAAGGCATTTGGGAAGGATTATAGGTATTATTCAGCAAGGGATCTTGAAAAACTCTCCTCCGTTTCTTCGCGCTTCTCGCGGTTTGCCGCGGAACATGGGGAAGGGAGACACGTTTTTGGACTCATTCACTTGGATTTAGAACCCCATAATATCGTTATTTCGGAGACACAGCCCTGTCCAATTGACATGGTCCACTTAGGGTTTGGCTACTACATTTCAGATGTTCTGAGTGTTTCGCGCTGTTTCGATACAGACGAACAGCCGATTTTCTTCGAGGGGTATCAAGAAATTCGATCACTACCGAAAGATTACCGTCAACAGTTTGCTCTATTTGATGATATAGGTCTACTGTAATCCAGCGGGTAAATCCAGTCCTAACAAGAACAGACTGAAGCCGCAGAATGCATCAATACGGCTAACGCTCTTGTTCACGGTGACTTGACTGATGCGCACATTTTTTTATAGGAGGCATGGTATTGCTTAGAAGATGCTACTTGCTTGCCCTTCTTTCGCTCCATTAGCATAGAAGGAACGCTATCATGACAAGGAAAATGTCGTGCCCATTTTGTGGCACTCAAGTTGAATATGCTATCGAAAATTCACCCGATTGGTATCGCGATCCTTCCCTGCCCGTCTGTCGAATCGATTGTCATGATAAATGTAGGCAGTACTGGCTTGAAGCAATTTCTGACCCACATCCGCAGATTGATCCCACCATCCTTACCTTCTTGGATTCACTTGATGATGAACAACGAACCTTTATATCCGAATCAACACAACACGCTTGTGACAACGGCATTTTGATAGTCTATAACAGTAAGATTTTACAATACCTTATCACTGATTGGCATTATGCAAAAGCAGCTGTTATGTCGTATGAATTCAATGATATTTCATTCCGAATTAGTGGTGTTGGGTTTGATTTTGCTAATATGTTGTTTTTCTTAGATACTGAGGATGCTCGGTTCACACTGAGACTCCATCGCGCTGGAACCTCTATTCATGAAATTCGCTCTAAAATCTATTGGTTAGAGGCTCTTTGGAACATGGGACGCGTCAAGATCCTCTCGCCTGTGCTTGGACGTGATGGCGAAATGATTCAATGTGCCTCACCAAACGACCTACCACCGCGCTATGTGACTGTATACGATTGGATTCCCGGCGAGACGCTTAACAACTTCTCCGTCGCAGAAAAAACACCGGAATTGATTCGGAGACTTGGGAGCATGGTAGGGCGCATGCACTCTGTGTCGGAAACGTTAGAATTACCCGATTGGTTCACTCGTCCTCGGTACGACACAGACTGGATTACCTCTAAGATTGAAAAGGCACTTGAAAGTGGGCACACAGACGCTTCGGCGGAGGAGCTTGCAAAACTCTCCTCACTTCCATCGCGCTTCTCACAGTTTGTTGCGGAACACGGTGAAGAGCAAGACGTTTTTGGGCTGATTCACTCAGATTTGGAACCCCATAATATCATTGTCTCGGACGGACAGCCCTGCCCAATTGACGTGCGCGAATTTGGGTTCGGTTATTATCTCTCAGATATTCTGACGCTTTCACGCCATTTTAGTAAAGATGAACAGGCAATTTTCTTTGAGGGGTATCAAGAAATTCGCGCATTACCGAAAGATTATCGTCAGCAGTTGGCTCTATTTGAAGAGGTGCGTGCGCTGTAACCTAACGGGTGGGTAATGCAAGTCGCCAGCTGGAGCTCGCTCCTACAGGAAGATAGACTGATGCACACAATTGGAATCGTTGTGATTGAATTGCGTTCACATTTATGATAACATGCCTGCACAAAGGGCATGAAGCCTCTAAGGAGCCAACGCATGGAACACCGCTATCTTTTCCTTGACCTACAGCACATCACCCGAATCGAGAGGCTGTATCGCCGAATGCACCAACCGCAACGGCATCCCAATAACCCGATTCTGCGTGGCGAGAATCCGTGGGAAAGCGTCGCATCCCTCTATGGCACAACACTCTATGACCCACAGGATTCACTCTTCAAAATGTGGTATCTCACGGGACCTTACGCCGATGGTATGGTAAAAATCCGTCAACGGAACGCGCTCGGCAATATAACGCTCCTCGGCTATGCGACTTCGACCGATGGCGTGCACTGGGATAAACCTATCCTAAACCAAGTTGATTTTGAAGGCAGCACCGAGAACAATCTGGTTGACATCGGACGCACAAACTGTGAGGGTGCGGCTATCCTCTACGATGAGCATGAGACCGACCCCGCTCGTCGTTACAAAGGTTTTTATTGGGAGCACGGCGGAATCGACACCTTTGTTGAATATGAAGGGCGCACGATCTGGGGACGTGGTGAAGGGGACGGTATGTGGATGTCGTTTTCACCCGACGGTGTTCATTGGACAAACTGCGAAACCAATCCTGTCATCCCGCTTGATAGTGACACAACCCAATCCTTGGTGTGGGATCCGATGATACAGAAGTACGTTGTGTTTGGACGATTCGGGGCAGGCGGTCGCAAAACGGCTCGCGCCGAAAGTCCCGACGCGATTAACTTCAGCGAACCGGAACGGGTATTTGAGTGCGACGAGGTAGATGAGGAGGGCACCCAGATTTACGGCATGCCAATTAACCTCTACGAAGGCATCTATCTCGGTATGATCTGGGTCTATCGCGAAGGCGTTGATGGCACTATTGACACATCACTCTCGATGAGCCGTGAGGGCATCAACTGGCAACGCGTTTTGGATCGTCAAACGTTTCTAACGCTTGGGGAACCGGGGACTTGGGAAGACGGTATGGCGCGAATCAGTCAGAATTTCATCACACATAACGATCAGATCTATTTCTATTACGGTGGCGTGAATGGACCGCACACCGGCAGGAAGTTCAAGCAGGTTGAACGGACACATAAGTCCATGCTCGGCTTGGCGACGTTGCGCCGTGACGGGTTCGTCTCCCTTGATGCGGGTGAAACCGAAGGACACATGCTGACGAAACCATTGGTCTTTGATGGCAGGAAATTACACCTCAATGCCGATGCGGGTCGAGGTTACGTCACCGTCGCTGTCACCGATGATACGGGTGCCCCTTTGGAGAATTATACCTCTCGTCAGGTTATCGGGGATCAATTAGATGCAGAGATTGAATTTAACCATTCGTTAGAGGCACTCAAGGGGAAAGAGGTCCGGCTCCGGTTTCAACTCAAGAACGCCAGTCTATATTCCTACTGGTTCGCTTAGAGATTCTATGAAAGGTGCCATCTATGGCAATCAGAAGTATTCTCTTTGATTTGGACGATACGCTTGTTGTAGAGGGTGCCGCTGCGGATGCAGCCTTTCTGGCAACGTGTAAGCGTGCGCATGAAAAACACGGTATTAATCCAGAAGCACTTCACCAAGCAGTCCGATACCATGCCGGTGAGTTGTGGCGTGCCTCTACAACCATTACCTACTGCCGTGCTATCGGTATCAGTTCATGGGAGGGGTTGTGGGCGCGTTTTCTCGGTAGCGACCCAAACCTAAAGCGGCTTCGCGCATGGGCACCAACTTATAGACGTGAAGCATGGTTCCGTGCCCTTGCTGACCACGGTGTAAGTGACTTGTCCTTTGCTGAAGAATTGTCTGCTACCTTTCTGTTAGAACGGCGTGCGCGACATACGCTCTTTTCCGATGTTGAAGACAGTCTAACGAATCTACGCAAGGTCTATCGATTAGCACTCGTCACCAATGGTGCTCCCGACCTACAGCGTGAAAAGATTCAAGGAACTAACTTGGCACGATACTTCGACACAATCCTGATTTCAGGGGAAGTGAGTGTCGGAAAGCCGGATTGCCGAATCTTCGGGCTGGCACTTGATGCACTTGCCGCTTCGCCGTCTGAAACGGTGATGGTTGGGGATAGTTTGACACGGGACATCTTGGGCGCGCAATGGACTGGACTCAAAGGGATTTGGCTGAACCGCTTACGGAATGATGCTGGGAATCAAGTTACGCCGGATGTTCAAATTACAAGCCTGAACCAATTGCATGAACGCCTGCCAGCTTTAGGCAATGTAAACCTAAGTTGCCTCTAAAGCGTTATATAATATGGGTGTGGTTTAGACACATGAGTTGGGTTGAACGGGAACCTCCTCTTGAATTTTTATTATCGAACTCAAAGTGGGTTTTCAACTTCAGTTATGAAATTTAATCTTGGAGGAAAAAGTGAAACATATCTATCACAAAGAAGATGCCGAGGTCGTGCGAATTGAAGGAGAAGCCCCGCGGACCTTATACACCCTCGTTGAACCGAATACCGTTGGCACTGAGCACTTCTCAATGGGATTGGAGGAAGTTGACCCCAATAGCGAAATTCCTATGCACTTCCACAGCGAAGCCGAAGAGATTATTTTTGTCTATGGTGGGCAAGGTAAAGGGTTTGTCGGTGAGGAGGTTGCCGATCTGAAACCCGGCACAGTGATCTATATTCCACCAAATGTGGAACACCGCTTTGTCAACACAGGCGACGAACCGCTCTGGATTACGTGGACGCTCTCACCACCGGGCTTTGAGAATCAGATCCGCCGGATTGCAGAAGGCTCCGCTGGAATGGAAGTTTTTAGCGAGTCTGATTAAGATCTCTGAAGCACCAGCACTGAGGGTTTGTTAAGTCTGCCCCATTTTGTGCAAATGGGTATGAAATATGTACCGTTTTGTGCAGCACTTCCCAGACATTTGGCAAGAATCCCACCAATATAGTATTATTCACACTGGCACGCTATTTGCTAAGGTTTAAGGTAAGAAATCCTTGCGTTATGAGATAAAAAATAGTGCACCTTTTTTACCCTTAAAGTGCGTCACTGTTAAGTAACACCGCGGATATTTATAGTAAAGTTTGGAATTAATTAGACACTCCAAAGAGGCGAGGATACAATCCTCGCCAGCGGTGGTGAGGTGTTTTGTGTTTTCCAAAGTGCCCTCTTATTTTCGGGTTTTACTATAAATTTGCTGTTGGCAAGCGATTAAAATCCTCAAAAAAGTTCTAAGTTCTTTTTCAAAGCTGCCTATTCACTCAAGGAGACCCTTCCATGTTTGGACGCGAAAAATTCTCAGTTGTCGTGTGTGTGTTGTATCTTATATCCTGTCCCCTTTATCTTTCCTCCATTGCCTTTGCCCAAGACGAACAAATCATTGAGCGTTACAAGCTAATGCTCAGTCGCAATCCGAAAGAGGGAAGTACGTTTGATCGACTCTACCAGTTTTATCTGGAAGGTACGGGTTTAGATGCCATGGTAGCCGACTATCAAGCGGAGGCACAAGCCAAACCGGGCGATTCAAACATCCAACTTATCTTGGGACATATCTACAAACGTCTTGGAAAGGATCTTGAGACTGTTGCAGCGTATCAACGCGCTGTTGAACTTGCCCCGAACGATTATTACGCGCATTTTGCATTAGGACAGATGTACGCAACGTTACGGCAGCATGAAGACGCAATTCGTGAGTTGACGAGGGCAGCAGAATTGTCGGAGGAAACGCAGGCGGCATCTCCTGAGGAACTGATGGAGGTGTATAAGGCACTTGGACGCTCTTACTTCAGTCGAGACCGGGTGGATGAGGCGATTGCGGCGTGGGGAAAAATCCCTGAACTTGATCCAGAAAACATCTTCTCCCGTATTGAACTCGCGGATCTTTTCCGAGAACAGGAACTCTACGATCAGGCAATCGCACAACATGAAGCAATTATCCAACTTAAAACAGAGGATCCCTATCGAGTCTGCCTAAGTCGTCGAGAAATAGGAAACATTCACGAAGCAAAAGGCGATTATGAGGATGCCATTCAAAGTTACGAGACTGCGATGGCTTTAACAGCACCGGGCAATTGGCTGCGGAAAGACCTTCAACACCGCATTATCGGTATCTACGCCGCTGATGGCAATTGGGAAGGGCTGATTGCACACTATGAAAAGAAACTTGAAGACACACCGAACGACCCAGAACTCATCGGTTTGCTCGCTTCCGCATACATTGAGAACCAGCAGCTGGATGAAGGTATCACTACATATCAGAAGGCAGTAGAACTCGCCCCGACAGACACTGGAATCCGATTAAACTTAATCACCGCCCTCCGCAGTGCTGAAAAATTTGAAGACGCGGCAGCCGCGTATGAATCCCTCAGCGAGCAGCAACCTGACGACTTCGGCATCTACCGTGAACTTGGCGAGTTGTACTTGCAATTAGAGGATGCAGACAGGGCAAGGGCAACATATCAGCGGATGCTTGATCGGGATCCAGGTAACGCAGGAACACACCTCATCCTCGCCGAAATTTACGCTGGAAATGCCTGGATAGACGATGCCATCGCAGCATACCAAAAAGCGATGGAAAAGAGCCCTAACAATCTTGACTATATTGAATATTTCGGCGAATTCTACTTCCGTCAAGGCAACCGTCAGAAGACTGTAGAGACGTGGAATCAATTGGTTGCCGGTGACAAAGCAACCGCTGAGAATTATGACCGATTGGCGAAGTTACTTGATGCCAAGGATTTTCGCACCGAAGCCATCGCTGCGAGTCGGGAAGCGGTTGCGTTGATGTCCGATTCCTATCGTTATCGTGAGGCATTGGCGCAGCGGCTCACAGAGGCGAAGAACTACGACGAGGCATTGGCGGAATATGCTGAAGCGGAGAAACTCGCACCCAACGAATTTTTCGCTGAACAGATGGCTGATCAGCAAATCGAAATCTATCGGCGGCAGGGGACGCTTATTGGGAAAATTGAGGCATTGGAGGGAGAACTTAACAAGCAAGGAATTGCCGATGCTGATGCCTTTGCCCAACAGAAGCAGCTTGCCAAGATGTACCTCAAGTTGGGCAATATCACCTACGCAATTGAGGTGCTTTTGAAAACGAAAGCACTCCAACCCGACAATATACTCATCAACCGTTGGCTCGCGGAGGTCTATACCCGGCAGGGTTTGCGCGATGAAGCCAACGCTATCTACGCACATTTGATTGAGATTGATGGCGCAAATGCCCGGGAATACTATGCAAACATTGCCCGCGCCCATCTGGCGATTATGGATTTTGATACAGCGACAGACGCAGCGAAACAGGCAGTAGCGCACAGTCCTCGCAACCCTGAAGGACACCAGATGCTCGCGCAGATTGCCAAACAGCTTGGAAACCATGAAATCGCTGTTGACAGCCTCAAACAGGCGATTCGGCTTCGACCGGAAGCAACCGACATTCGTTCTGAACTCGCAGGGGTTTACAAACTTTCGGGGAATCCTCGACAGGCGATTGATCAGTACTGGCGGTGTTGGGAGTTGAGTGAGAGTATAAATGATAAGCTCGCATTCGTTAAACCGCTCTCCGAGGTATATTACGATTTGGGGCGACGAGGTGAGCTGGAAGAGAAATTGAAACAGATGGCGAAGACAAACACGTTTGGTGTAGGCCCTGTCGTTGCGTTGGCGACCCTTTATCAGATGGAGGGAGATTTACCGGGCGCGCGTTTCCAACTGGCGCGGGCACTAGATCAAGAGCGTGAAAACTCGGATCTGTTGGCGCAACTCGTCAAAGTCAGCCTTGACCTTGGTGATACCCAAGAGGCACTCACCTATCAACAGCGACTCGCCAAGGCGCAACCTGATCCCATCCATCAGCAGCGACTCGGTGAGTTGCTATTTGATGTCGGACGCGAACAGGAAGCAATCCAAGCGTGGACAAAATTGCTGCATGCCAAGAATCAACCGCTTGAGGCAGAGATTCGGCTCGCGACCTTACTGATTCGTCACGGACTGCTTGATGAAGCGATTTCTGTCCTTGACCGCGCGGCGGAAAAGATAACTGGGACAGATACCCATATCGCGCTATATCAGCTTGGTACGGCATTGGTTCAGATGAACGAGTTTGACCGCGCGCAACCCCACTTCCAACGAATTCTGGATATGCCCGAACCGCCTGAGAGCGCAACGCAGAACGTCACCGCGAGTCGTTCAGGGTGGGGCCCGCCTGGAATCAATATACGCAAATTCGATCTCCCACAAAACCTCGTCTGGGATATTCAAGGACAATCCTTTGGGTCCAGAAGCGGGCAGCGGTGGATACCGAAAAGTTTTGAGGAGGCGCAAGCAGGTGCGCTCGTGCAGTTGACAACAATCGCACAACAGCAGCGAAAATTGACTGAACTGATTGAACAATTTGAAGCAGAGGCTGACGCGAATCCGAAGAACATCCAGAACCTTGAAACGCTGGTACAAATCTATATTTTGACGCAAAACACCGACAAGACGAAAGAGACAATTGATCGGTTGCTTGCTGTATCCCCGAACGATCCTCTCTATCAAAGTCTGCGATTGAGTCGGACAATGCGGCAGGACATTGATTACGAGACTTTGAAAAAACACCTTGATGAAATAACTGGGCTGACATCCGAGGCACGACTCTGGTATATCGCTCAATACGCCAGCGATTTCTATCGTCGCGGATGGAAAGCAGATGCCGAAAAACTGGCATCGGAGCTTGAGGCAGCAGAGGTAACCGACCTCCGCACCGGTTCAATGTTGGTGAGTACACTCGCACGGATGAACAGGACCGACGCAGCAGAGAGAATCCTGGCACAACTTCCAATACCAGCACTTCCCACAGGACCCCAGACTTCGACAATGGGGCGACCGTCACCTATGCAGCAACAGTGGAGCCAGTATAGAGGTATCTATCAGAGCCTCGTCAGTGCTTACGTTCGTGCGGAGCAGATAGACAAAGCGGTTGCCCTGCTCTGGACATTCTTTGAGCGAACCAAACCCTACGCGACAAGCGCACGGCGCGTCTCAAACATCGGACAGGCATCTCGCTCCTACGGGGGTTATACACCGCTTCAGTCAAGCTATCCATCGTCCACGATTTACTATGATCAGAGCCGTTTAGAGTATCTCCAGCAGGTTTTCAGCCAGTTGTGGATAGCAAATCATCAGGACGCTTTGTACGCCAAATTACAGACTGAATTAGATGCCGCGAAAGGCAGGGAACGCATCTATCCGGGTTTAGCATTGAGTTACTGCTATTGGTGGGAAGGACAGCGCGACAAATCAGAGGAAGTCCTATCAGCGTTGCAAAAGGAATTCTCTGATGATCTTACGCTCAAACTCAACACCGTTTTCGTTCTTGTTCAGACAGGACAGCATACGGAGGTGTTAGATTTACTTGAAGAGCTTGCCGCGGCAGACGCGAGAAACCGCCATCAATATTATAACCTCACACTTCAGCTTGCTGCACATACAGGGGATACCGTCGCCGTCCGTGAATTGGTAACGAAAGTCCTGAATTCGCCGATCGGTGTTCGAGAACTGCATCAATTCTCGCAAAAACTCCAACAGAGTGGTCTCACGCAGTACGCGATTGCTGTCGCCAAGAAAGCCGCGACGCTGGCAATGTCCCAACGCGATCCAAATTTCCTGATAGATTTAGGTAGCCATTTAGAGAATTTAGGACGCGGGAAAGATGCAGCACGTATCGCTGAACGTGCCCTGCGTTTTGCCAACCAACGCGACCGGTACGGTCAGCAGTTGTATTCATGGCGTTTTCAGGATGCATCACGGATGGTCGGGCGTTCCAAAGCCATACGCGAACGCGAACCTCAATTAGTTGAAGCCGTCCAAAATGACCCAGATTCATTCCAAGCGCGAGTCAAACTGGCGACCTTCTACGAAAGTACCAATCAACTGAAAAAGGCGTCGGAAGCGTTTAAGGCAGCACTTGCACTGCGACCTAAGGATAATATGACTCGACAACGGTACGCTCAGATGCTCCAGCGAAGCGGGCAGGCGAAAGAGGCTGTTACCCAATACATCATACTTCTCAAAGACAACCCGAATGCAATCGGTTACAACTATTGGGAGGTAATGGAAACCTTCTTTCAGGCAGACAAGGTTGATGAACTCGTTTCGCTCGCAAAAGAGATGATCGTGCCGTCTGTTGGCAGGAATTTCGGCAACGATTTCGCTCGAAGCGTAGCGCGCGAGTGTATTGATAATAACAGAGCCAAAGCAGCGATTGAACTCTATGAAAAGATTGTTGAGGTTCAACCTGACCAGTCCTATACGTATAACAATTTAGCGTCTGCCTATGCTGCTGCCGGTGAACCAGAGAAAGCGATCCAGTTCTTACGCGAGAAACTGGACGCTGTGGATAAGGGACTTACACAAGATTCTTATGCGCAGGTGCAAATTGTAACGAAACTCACTGAGCTTTATAAAGCATCAGATGGGATAGAGACATTGGTAGCGGAATATGAAGCGAAGCTCACGGAGAAGCCCGAAGACCCGGCGTTGCTCTACCTTGTTGCCGCAATGAAGATTACTGCAAGCGATCTCGAAGGGGCAGATGCACTCGTTAACCGACTGTTTGATGATGATGCCGTATCAGTGAACACCCAGTGGTTGAACAGCCTCGCGGATGCCTATCGAACCGAAAATGACCGGGATCGTGAACGCCGCTTGCTTGAGACCGCAATCGCAAAGATGAATCCAGGGGATACGTGGGGTCTCTCAGACAGTTACCAAAAACTCGGCACGGTGTACGCTCGACAGGACGAGAAGGAGAAAGCACAAGATGCGTTCCGTAAGATGGGAACCCTCCGACTGTTGCAAGGGAGGGGTTTTTACGAAAAAGAGCAGATAGCCAACACATACATGCAACACGAAATGTTCGATGATGCCGAACGACTCTTTAACGAAATCATCAATGATTTCTCAACGCAACAGTGGACTCGAGAGCAGGCACAGCGGCAGTTGGCGGAGATTAAACGGCGACGCGATGGATCGACAACGACAACCCGAGTGACTGAAGAAGTGCCGAAGTTCAACGTTGGAATGCAGCGAACGTTGGCACAGCAACATGCACAGCGCGGTGAAGTCAAGAAGGCTGTTGATATTTACGAGCAGATTGCAAAGGTGATGCCTGAAGACCTTGAGTCACGGGCGCAGCTGGCAACGCTCTACTCACGCCAAAATAAGCACGATAAGGCAATTGATGCCTGGAGAGTATTGCTCGAAGCCGATCCAGAGAATACGAAGTATCAGGATGGATTGGTTGATACCTACCAAGATGCCGACAAAACCGATGAAGCACTTGAACTCGCGCAGCAATACATTGCATCAGATCCTGAAAGTAGTGTTCACCATGTCCGGCTTGCTGAACTCTACGCTGCCGACGATCAAGTAGATACGGCTATTGATACCTATAAAAAAGCGATTGAACTCGGTACCGGCGATGGAGAAGCGTTTCTCAAATTGGCGCAGCTCTATCTCCGTAAAGATAACCTTGACGCTGCCGAAAAAGCGTTTGAGGATGCTATTCAACACACTGGTCAAGAGTGGGAGCGACGAAATATTGAGCGGCAGCTCATGGATCTCTACCGCCGTCAAGGTAAGTTGGAGGAGATGCTAAAGCAGGCAGAGGAGGTAGGCACACTGACGCTTGAGATGCAACAGGAGCGCGCACGAGACTACCGTAACGCTGGCGAATTGGAAAAAGCCGTCACTGCTTACAAGAAAGCGTTGGAGATGACTTCCCAAAGCTGGGAGCGAGGTCGCCTCGCCAACGAGTTGCTGCAAGTCTATGCGCAACTCGGTGAAAACGACTTGGCAATAGAACTCTATGAAACGCAGTCTCAGTCCCGATCAATGGGTATGTCAATCCACCACGGTCCGTCAGGTATTAAAGTTATGCTCGGTGGAGATGAAGCACGCGAAACCTTGATTAACGCCTATAAGAATCAGGGGAAACTTGATGCGTTGCAGGGCATCTTTGAAGGTAAACTCGAAGCGGATGCCGATAATCCAACACTGCTTGAGATGGTCGCTGAAATTTATCGGAATGCCGACAACTATGAAAAGACAGCGGAAGTCTATCAGGCACTTTGCAAAGCGCAGCCCAGCAATGCCCGCAGCTTTTACTACGCTGCTGCTGCTCTCTATAAAACTAACCAACCGGATCTGGCGGAAAAATTGATGGATCAAGGGGAAGTCGCGCTTTCAGCGAACAACCGCAGCGGAGATATGTGGTTCCTCGCGGCACTGGCATCTATCTGTCTTGAAGGTGAGATGTATGAAGCTGCCATCAAATTCATCGAAGATGCGATCGCTGCAAGTTCAAGATATGGTGGTTTCTCGTCCGGTGTCGGGGATTTATATGGGATTCTTGGGAAGAGTTACTTAGGCACGAAACAGTACGAGAAAGCTGCCGGTGCGTATCAGCAGATGGTGAATCTCTCCAGACACAATTATGCGCGGGATCGGGCAGAAGCAGCCTTACGCCGTGTGCATAGAGAAGGGAACCTTTATGAAAAGCAAATTCCCGAACGGTTGCAGCGGGTTGAGGAAAATCCAGACGATCCGGATGCTCACTTCGAGCTCGCTCAAACCTACGAGTGGAGCAGTAAAGTTGACGAAGCAATTGCGCAATACGAGAAGGTTGCCGAACTTCAGCCTGACAACGCCGAATGGCAGAAAAAGATCGGTGACCTCACCCAAAAATCACGTCAGACAGAGGAAGCAGCGCGCTTAGCGAAGGCAGGTGCTGCTTATGAAAAAGCGATTGAACTTGAACCGACTTCATACCAATTCTACAGTTCGTTGGCACAAACGCACGTGAAAGCGGATCGGTTATCCGAAGCGGAGACAGTATATCGGCGCGCTTTAGATGCTTCCCTTGAGGAACGCGATTACAATAGTGCTCTCCGAGGTATCTGGAAACTTTACGCTGACGCGGATCAGGAAAACAAGGGTATCACTGTCCTTGAAGAATTGAAACTGGCTTTTAACGAAAAGGAGCGCACAAATGCTGTCCTGCTTGAACTGTTGGGGGATGCCTACAAAGAAGCAGATGATACCGAGAAAGCGGACGCTGTATACACCGAATGGCTGGCGGTTCGGCAGAAGGAGGTGAATCGGCATCAACGCGAGTGGGACTATCGTCTGCTTGCTGATCAGCTTCTGAGAAAGGGCATTATGCCAGAGATGGCGTTGGAACTCGCCGAACGCGCCTCACAGATGCGGAGTGATTGGAGTTTCGCCTTAACGTTGGCGGATGCTTATGTCATCAACGACCGATATGAGGAAGCACTGGAACAATTCAAGCGCGCTATGAACGGCACGGGTCAGCGGTACTCGGATATAGGAAGGCAGTTTTGGTCGCGCGTTGCTCAAGCAGGCAAGAACGCCAAGGACGAGGAACGTTACGTCGAAATGGTGAATGAACTGGTAAACCTGCCTTCCAGTAATCGGACGATCGAACTACATGCCAATGTGGTATTGGCACAGTTCTATCATGAACGCGATCTCCCTGAGAAAGCGAAAGCGTATATGGATAAAACTGCCTCCATCGATGAGAATGCGTGGTGGATCATTGGTACCTTTGACAATGCAGACGGAATCGGTTATAATACAGTTTACATCCCGGAGACCGAAACGCAGCTTGACACAACTGCGGAATACGATGGCGTAGATGAGCGGGTGAGTTGGAAGAAGCAAGCGGATGATGTTTTCGACGGGTTCGTTGATTTGCGACAAATCTTCGACAAGAACGTCAATTGGAGTACTGCTTACGCTTGGACAACTGTGAACTCACCCGACGAACGGGAAGCCCAATTTCGTTTCGGCAGTGGGGTTCAGGCGAAACTCTGGTTAAACGGCGAAGAGGTCTTCACCCATAACGACTTTCATAACCTCGCGATGGATCAGGATACCATCCCGATAACGCTCAAGGCAGGTGAAAACAGTATTCTCGTCAAAATTTGTAGTGAGAATACATACGCTTTGGGATTCTATCTACGGCTTACCGATCTGGATGGAGAACCCTTCGCGGATTTAAAACTCAGCAAGTCGGAGAAGAATTAACTGGGAATAGCAAATAATTCTGGGTTTGTAGTAGCGCAATTCACTGCTTTCCCTAAGGTTGGTAGGTGCGGTTTCCGAACCGCACCATGGGTGTCAATTTTAGAAAAATGGATGTGTTTTTCACAACAAGAAGGGCAGTCTGAGGTGGAAATACCTTTCGGGTCATCTATAAAATGTGCCGTGAATATATGCTCTTGAGTCCCGTAGGGGCGGCATCTCTGTAGAACCCGAATTTCTCAAATAAGCCAAGCCCCGTAGGGGCGGCATTTATAGAATCTGTTACAAAAACCTTGAAAGCTCCCTAAATTGACTATGGTACGGTTGAGAAACCGCCCCTGCTGAGTCTGAGGAACTGAATTCCTACAAGCACTTGCGACTGTAGAGGTAGTTTTCAACCTCACAAAAAGTAAAAAAGGAGAAGCCTCATGGACGAAAAATTAATTCTCGAAAAAATTCAGAGCGTCCGTCACCGCCTGAACATTCAACGGTATTTTCAAACCTTCGCGACGTTCCTCTTCTACGGGTTTTTGGCGTGTATTCCCTTAGTTATTGTTGACAGTGTCACATCTTTTAACGTCCCACCGCTCGCTTTTCTTGGGGTAGCACTTGGTATTGCTATGGGTGCCTTTGTGATTCGCCTCATTCGACCCGTGAGCCTCTACGAGACAGCGCGGAGAATTGATACAGATGCATCTCTCAAGGACCGCGTTGTGAGTGGCTTGGAACAAATTCAGCAGCGGATCGATGAACCCTTGACGGCTCTCCAACTTCAGGATACCTACAATAGGTTACAAGCGGTACCTGTGAAGCAGGTCGCCCGCTACGTTGTCCCGCGCGAGACGAAATTCATTGTGCTCATCGCTGTATTCCTTGTTGCCTTTTCGTTCGTTGAATTTTTCACTCCTTCGGCGACCTCAACTGAGATTGACTTTTCGCCGCAGATCGCCGCCGAGGCGGACACGCTGTTGAAACGGATTGAGGAAGTGAAGAAGGAGGCGGAACGAGATGAGGATACCGAACTTGAGGAACTCTTGGAAGAGATTGAGAAAAGAGCACTGGAATTGAAAAAGCCACAGATTGCTCCCAAAGAGGCACTCGCCCGAATGACTGAGTTGAGCGCGCTTTTGAAGACAAAGATTGATCCCCTCAAGATGGCACAGCAGCAAGAACTCATGAAGGGGTTAGGGCAACAGTTCATCGGTAATCCCTATCTCGGCGAATTCGGTAGCCAGTTGAAACGCGGTGATTACCAACAAGCAGCGACGGAACTTGACGACGTAACCAAAGATTTGCCGAAGTCCGACAAAGAGAAACGTCAAAACCTTGCCGATGCGCTTAAACGGGGTGGGCAACACCTCAAAGGGACCGACCTTGGTGGGCTTGGTGCTGAGCTATCAGGGGCAGGGGAAGGCTTAGATGGTGCCGATATCGAAGATGCGAGGGTTCGGCTCCGCGCATCAAGTAAAAAGATTCGGGATCTCGCGCTCCTCAGAAATCGAAACGTTCGGTTGGCAGAGTTACTTTCCGAATGTGAGGCTTGTAAGGCAGGTATCGCCGGGGCTTGTAGTGCCGCGGGAATTAATAAGGCTACGGGGTTGACACATGCCCTAAGCATCAGTCCGAGCGATGGAGCGGGTAACAAAACATCGGCGAGCCAACTCGGTCAAGTGACATCTCTTGATTCTGTCTTGAATCTTGAACAGATTACGGGTGTTCAAGGCGAAGGGGCATCGACCATCCAAACCTCTAAGACATCTGCGGAGGGACAGCAATCCGCTGTGAGTTATAAAGATGCATACACGAAGTATCAGAAACTTTCCGAGGATGTCCTCACCCAAGAACAGATTCCGTTGGGATATAAGTTTTACGTGAAACGCTATTTTGAGTCCATTAAGCCGAGTTACTAATATTGCTTATGTGCGGTCAAGTTTCTTTGGTAAAGATGTTTCTGCCATGTCCGCATGTGCCGTTGTTGCATGCTGCGCCCAGAATTAGTCCCAAGCAACGCGCCGGGACGGAACCGATAGGGACGGTTAATTGACAAAGATGTTCTAACCGTGCGCAAGCAAAATTAGAAAAACGCGCTGGCTGGATATACGGCGAGAAATGTTTTTACCAAATTACCCTTAACGAACCGCAAGGAAAATTAAAAAATCATGGCCGAACACGCCGAACAAAAATATGAAGAATTCCGTGAGACTTTTCTGAAAATACAACAAGAAATTTCCAAACGGATCGTTGGACAAAAGGAGATCATTGAAGGTGTCCTGATCTGCCTCATGACCGGAGGACACGCACTATTGGAAGGTGTCCCTGGGTTAGGCAAAACCCTATTGATCCGAACGCTGCACGAGGTGCTGGACCTCAAATTTTCCCGAATTCAGTTCACGCCGGATCTAATGCCAGCCGACATCATCGGTACCACTGTGGTCGCTGAGGATGAAGACGGACGCAAGTTCTTTGAATTTCAACCCGGTCCCGTATTCGCCAATCTTGTTCTCGCCGACGAAATCAACCGCGCGACCCCTAAGACACAGTCCGCTTTGTTAGAAGCGATGCAGGAAAAATCTGTGACCGTTGCGGGACAACAGCGGCAATTGGAACTTCCCTTCTTTGTGATGGCGACCCAAAACCCTTTAGAAATGGAAGGCACCTACCCGTTACCCGAAGCGCAGCTTGACCGGTTCTTTTTCAAACTTAAGGTTGAATACCCAAGCCTTGATGAACTTGACCTTGTTATGGAACGCACGACGAGACGCGAGATGCCCGGTGTTGATAAAGTCTGTGATGGTGCGCAGATTAGTAGATTGGAACAGAGTGTCCGCGATATTCTCGTCGCTGAGGACGTGCGTAGGTACGCCTTGCGGATAGTATTGGGCACACACCCCGAATCCGAAGATGCACCAGAGCTTACCAAAAAGTATGTCCGCTACGGTTCGAGTCCGCGCGGGGCACAAGCGTTGATTCTCGGTGGAAAGGTCCGGGCGATTCTTGATGGCAGATACAATGTCGCTCGTGAAGACATTCAAGCCGTTGCCTTACCAAGCCTGCGGCATCGTCTCATCCTTAGCTTTGAAGGCGAAGCGGAAGGGATTGATCCGGATGGCATCATTCAGCATTTGCTGAATGAGATTTAATCTTGTCGCGAGGCAGAAACACGGTGGTTCATGGTTAAATAAAGGAATGTAAAGCACAGACAAATTGTACGTAGCACAATTTTCTCTTAGGATCTGCCTGCGGTTGTTGCCTGCTTGCATTTTTTTTAAACAATTTAATCATAACCAAAGTTCTTGAAATTCATCGAAAACCCGATTTTGACAACGGAAAAATCGGAGCGAAAACCCAATAGTTAAAAAAGATGAACGATACACAATCTGCCTTCGACAGCGAATTCCTCAAAAAACTTGAATACCTCTACATCGTCTCCAAAAAGATTTTTGCCGGACGTATCAAAGCGGAGCGGCGGAGTACACGCCGTGGTGTCAGCGTCGAATTTGCTGACTATCGCAACTATACCGCAGGCGACGATTTTCGCTATATTGATTGGAATGCTTTCGCACGTTTGGATGAACTTCTACTAAAGCTCTATGAGGAACGGGAAGACCTGCACATTTACTTCCTTGTTGATGCGAGCCAGTCGATGACCTATGGGGAATTGCCAAAACTGATCTATGCGAAACGTGTCGCCGCCGCACTCGCCTACATCGGCTTATCCAACCTTGATCGGATTAGCATTACTGCCTTCAACAACACGCGTGTGAATCGACTCCCGACAGAACGTGGCAAAGGCAAAATCTTCACTGTGCTTGACTTTCTCGATCAGATTAATGGCACCGGCGAAACGGATTTGGAAAACGCCTTCCACAACTTTTCGCATACGACTAAACGCCGTGGTCTTGTTGTGCTAATTTCTGACCTCTTTGATCCAAGTGGATTTGCGAATGGACTGAATGTGTTGAAGTTTCAGAAGCATGAACTCTTCGTGATCCACATCATTAATCAGAGAGAAGCCACGCCCGACCTACTCGGTGACTATCATCTCATTGATGTTGAAACAGATCGGCTGCGTCAGGTCACTATCAACGAAAATCATATCAAACGGTATCGGGCACTTTTCCAAAAATATTGCGACGATCTGGATTTATACTGCACGCAACGCGAAATCAGCCTTGTGCGGACGACGACAGAATCACCCTTCGAGGAACTCATCCTACGCATTTTCAGGATGGGAGGCTTTGTCTCTTAATAGCTGTCAGTCGTCAGGACGTTCGCTATGCTCACTGTTGGTTATCAGCAAAGAGAACGTGTGTGGATTACAATCGCTTGTAAATGTTGTCCAGACAACTGACTACTGATGGCTGATAGCCGACAGCAAATAAAAAATGAATTTCTTATCCCCGACCTCACTTTTTCTATTTGGGCTGGCTGTTCCGATTGTCGCACTGTACATCCTCAGACTACGTCGCCGACGCGAACCTGTTTCCACGCTGATGTTCTGGGAGGAACTTTTCAGAGAGAGGCAGACGACTTCGCTGTTCCAGAGACTGAAGCACCTCCTTTCGCTCCTACTGCAACTCCTATTTCTAGCACTTTTGGTGCTTGCCGTGGCGCGACCGCAGTTCGCGTTTCTAACGAAATCCGCTCGGCAGCTTGTATTGATTGTCGACCAGTCGGCGAGCATGAACGCCGTTGAGGATTCCGACGGACGCACACGACTGGAATCTGCTAAACAAAGTGCCTTGCAAACAGTAGACGGACTCCGTTTCATGGACGAAATGACTGTGATTAGTTCCCATACGCAACCTGTAATTCACAGTCCGTTTACCAATCACCAGAGATCGCTGCGAGAGGCGATTAACGCAATCCAACCGACCGACATCAGCACAGACCTTGAACCGGCATTGGATTTAGCGGACGCAATCGCTCAAACGAAACCCAATCCCGAAATCATTATCTTCAGCGATTTTCAATCTGTTTCTGAAGCACTGCTTGCCAAACTCAATAGTAAAATGGAGCAGGACGAGGATGCCGAAGAAACAGACCCAGAAATCAAACACCTTCTGGTCCGAATAGGAGAAGCGGATGACAATGTCGGTATCACACAGTTCCGGGTCCGAAAGAGTCTCGTCAACCCTTTTGACTACGAAACGCTTTTGCGCGTCGTCAATGCCTCTGAGGAAGAGCGACAGTTCAACGTTGAACTCTATTTCAAAGAGGACCTCTTTGACGTACGCCCTTACACGCTCGCTCCCGGTGAAAGCAAATCCGAGATTTTTAGCAACTTTACGTTTGAAGGTGGAGAACTCAAAGCGGTCTTAGATATTGATGACGCACTCTCCACGGACAATGTTGCCTATGCCGCACTCCTGAAGCGTGAACGTATCTCCGTTCTACTTGTAACAGAAGAGAACCCGTTTCTCGAAAAAGCACTTGCTGTTGATGAACAACTTGATCTCAACGTCGTCACACCCGCGGTGTATGAATCCACTGCACCGCTTAAAAGCCATAACTCGGAAGGCAAGCCTGCTTATCAGGTTGTCATCTTTGACCGGTACAGCCCGCCGACCCTTGGTGATGGGAATTATATGTTCATCTATCCACCCGCCACCTCTTCATCTTTGGGGACTTCCGGTACAGAACTGAAATGGAACATCGGTACGTCACTGGAGACACCAATTATCACGGACTGGGAGCGGACGCATCCAATTCTGCGGCATGTCCACTTGGAGAACGTTCAGATAGGTGAGGCGTATCAGATTACGCCACCAGCGACAGCACAGGTCCTTGCCCGTTCATTCGAGTTGCCTGTGTTGTTTGTTGACGTTGCACCGAACCGAAAAATTGTCTTTGCAGCCATTGATATTCTGCAATCCGATCTGCCGCTTCGTATCGCCTTTCCCGTGATTATTGCCAACACGATTCAGTGGTTTCAACAGCGTACGGGGATCCAAGAATACTATCTCCGGACAGGGGAAGTCTTACAGCAGCGGATTGAACCGCTAACGGAAGCGGATTCACCCCAAGACGTGCCGAGAAGTATAACAATCACGGGACCTGAAAATGAAACGTGGGAGATTCCTATTGAGCAGAACGAGATACTTTTTGATCAAACACAGCGTGCCGGTTTTTATGAACTGAAACGGACGAATAGATCGCTACTGGAGGCAACCGCATCTGTGGGAGAGGAGGATTCACCGTTAGAAGCAGCCGCCTCTACAGAAGAGGATAGCGGAACTTTGTGGGCTGTCAACCTCGCTGATGAAACGGAGTCGCACATCGGTCCAGATCCAGCAATTGAGGACCTACTTGAAGAATCGGTGTTACCGAGTGGTGCTGCGTTTTTACACTATCCACCGTGGGTTTACTTGGTATTCGTCGCTGTCGGACTGAGTATTGTCGAGTGGTTTTTATATCAACGGAGGCGAATCGATTAAGGTAGTAGGCACACTCCGTGTGCCGTAACCCAATGTCCGCTAGCCCTTGCCTGATGAACAGATATATAAGATGAACAACAGCAGTACATCCACACCTCAACCAATGAGATTTGGCGAGATTCTGAACACAACCTTCAGTCTCTATCGGAAACATTTTCTATTCTTCTTGGGCATTATTGTTCTTTATTTCTGTGGGATTTTAGTAGAATATTTATTTGAACGGTTCCTCCCAGAATTCTCTGGAAAAAACTTCGTCGTAGATCTTATTGATATGCCTTTCACGCTTATAAGTATGGGTGGAATAATCGTAGCGACGGCTACAATTGCTGTCCAGCGTATCATAGAGATCACGGTTGGATTCATCCTTACCTTAACAAAATTAGTGGGTGCAGCAAGTTCTATGGACATCATCAAGTGGTTGGTAATATACACACCGATTGATGTTGCCCCACTGTTCTTGACAATTATGATGTGGGTCGGTTTCGTCGTTAAGGCACTTATTTTTCCGATTTGGGTCATCGGCATTACACTTTTATACTTTGATTTACGAATACGGAAAGAGGGGTTTAATGGCGAAATGCCGGTTTTTTAATTTTTCTTACGGTTCGTTCAGTCAGGTTTCAAAAAATGGTCCCTTTACGTATATCTGTCTTCTTCCTAACAAATGCCGCCCCTATCGGGAAACCCAAGACCTACATTCACCGTCGGTGGTCTCCAAATCGCGTTGGACTTCACCGAAAATCATCGTGAAACGAAGTGGAACGATGCCCAGGAGCCCATAGTTAAAAAATGGAAATTACACGTCCTTTCCTACTTTTACTGCTCTTGCTACTACCGCTGCTTTATTACGGTTTCCGTCGTAGTCTGGTAGACCTGTCAAGAACGCAGCGAGTGATTAGCCTAATTACTCGAATTATCATTGTCATCCTGCTGATTCTGAGTGTTGCTGATGTCCAGTACCTGAAGACCGATGACAAATTGGCGGTTATGTTTTTGGCAGACATTTCGGATAGTATCTCGGACGACGGATTGACGAAAGCAACGGATTATGTCAACGAAGCACTGAAATTACAAGATGGGAACCAGCAAAGTGGTCTCATAGCGTTTACGGACAAGGCAGAGGTCGTCCGAGCGTTACTGAAAAATGGAGATGATCCTGACGCTGAATTGGAACTCACTGAGGTCAAGCAGACATGGCTGGAGACAGATGAAGACGCTGGTGATACAACGAACATCGCGCAGGCGATTGAGACTGCATGGGGGACTTTCCCCGCAAATGCGAATAAACGCATCGTCCTGATCACAGATGGTGTTGAGACACAGGGAGACGCTGTTCACACTGCACTTCGTGGGAAGGACTTCGGCATACAAATCGATACCGTGCCAATATATCCAAGTGATGAACCGGAGGTCATGGTTCAGAAGCTTGGTATGCCCGCACAGGTCAAACAGGGTGCCCCGTTCAATGTAGAGGTACTCATCCACAGCAACCATGAAGATGTTGCAGAGATCCGCCTCTTTAAAAACAAATTCGAGGCGGCGAAGCAGGAGGCTCGGCTTGAAGAGGGTGAGAATCGAGTGATATTTACGCAGACAGCTATGGAGAGTGGCACGCTTACTTACGACGCGCTCTGCCGATCGACGAAAGACACACGCTATGATAACAACCGCGCACTCGGCATCATTTCGGTTTCTGGCAAACCGAAGGTACTGCTCATCGATGAAAACGAGTCGCAAGCCCGCTATCTGACACGAGCACTTGAGGATGCTAAAATCCGTGTTGATGTCCGTAATGGATTAGGTGTGCCGAATGAACTCGCGGATTTGCAAAACTATGAACTCGTTATTTTCAGCAATGTTCCTGCCAACCGACTCACTCAGAATCAGATGGAGCTTATTCGTACCTATGTCCAAGACCTCGGTGGCGGCTTCATGATGCTCGGTAGCGAGAACAGTTTCGGACTTGGTGGTTATTACAAAACGCCGATCGAAACAATTCTGCCTGTCCAAACAGATACAGAGAAGAAAAAAGAAACGCCTTCTTTGGCAATTGTCCTCGTTATTGACAAGTCTGGGAGTATGGGCGGTATCAAGATTGAACTGGCAAAAGTGGCAGCGCGCGCCACCGTTGAACTACTTGGAAAACGTGATAAAATAGGGGTCGTCGCCTTTGACGGTTCCCCGTTCTGGATTGCGAAGATGCATGATGCTTCAGATAAAATGTACCTTTCCGATCAGATCGGTTCGATTACCGCGGGAGGTGGCACGAATCTCTATCCTGCACTTGAACAGGCGTATTTCGCCTTGACAGAGACGACAGCGAAACTCAAGCACGTCATCGTTCTCAGCGATGGACAGTCGCAAGATGGGGATTGGTATGGCATCGCCAGTTCTATGCGGAACGAACGTATCACGATCTCAACGGTCGGCATCGGGAGTGGGGCTGATATGAATCTCCTCGGTAACCTCGCTAACTGGGGCGGTGGACGCGATTACTTCACGCAGGACCCATATAGTATCCCACAGATTTTCGCGAAGGAGACTGTTACGGCTTCCAAATCTGCAATCATTGACGAGCCTTTCATTCCGCAGCGTATCAAGCCCACTCAGGTCTTGAGCGGAATAGATCTTGAACTCGCACCCTTCCTGCTCGGTTACGTCGCTACGCAACCACGTCCGACGGCTGAAGTCTTTCTTGTCTCTGACCGCGGTGACCCGTTACTGGCAAGTTGGCAATACGGCTTGGGAAAATCTGTCGCGTTTACCTCTGATGCCAAAGCGCGTTGGGCTTCGGATTGGTTGGATTGGGGTGGCTATGGCAAGTTCTGGACACAGTTGGTGCGCGATACAATGCGGAAGGCGACGCTCAGCAATTTCCAAGCGGAAATCAAGAAAGAGAAGGGGGTTGCGCATCTCGCTATTGATGCGCTTGATGATGCTGGGGATTTCCTGAATCAACTCGAAAGCGATGTCTCCCTCATCTCGCCCGATCTCAAGAAAAAACAGCTCGCTGTCACACAGACCGCGCCTGGGCGATATGAACTCGATTTTCCGACGCAAGATGTTGGCCCCTATTTCCTGAACGTTATGCAGAAACAGAGTGGTGAAGTCGTCAATAACCAAGTGACCGGCACTGTTGTCTCGTATCCACAGGAGTACCTCGTTCACAACGCCGATGACGCGCTGCTTACGCAACTCGCCGCGGTGTCGGGCGGAAAATTCAACGCCTCAGTCGAGGATGCATTCCGTCCTCCTGAAGAGCAGGTCGCGCTGCGTATCCATCTATGGCGACCCTTCCTCATCACTGCCCTATTTCTGTTGCTTGTGGATATTGCGTTGCGTCGCGTCGATTTCAAGCGAGGCTAAAACTGACGAGAATTTACTGATGAGCATAACAAAATGGGTTGCAAGCCCATTCTCAAAGCATTTCACCTATAAATCGGAAACAGAGCGTCCGTGGAAACCGGAAATGGTGCTTGAACTCTTGGAACAGGCACATCAGGAATTTGAAAGACTCATCGGACCCGGCTTGGATATTGTTATTGAAGTCGAAGACCGAATCTGTGAACCTAATAACTTAGGTGCGCGAGCTGAGATAAGCAAACAGGTGCATTCCGCTCAGGAGTCTACTATAGAAGTCAAATTTATCTGTGAATTTCCACAGAACTATGGGGACACCGAGCAAGAACGGAATCTCGCATATCACTTTTTTGTGCATGAGCTTTTTCATTGCTGGATTGGCGGGAATGTGTCAGGCAATCATGGGCAGATCGTTGAAGCAATTACGCAATATATGACAGATTGGGTACTCGTCCGCTTGGGGTGGTGCACCGAAGATTTACTGATTCGGGAGCAAACTAACTGGCAGCGAATCGTAGACACCGCAGATCCACCACACACCACCATCGCCAAATACAAACTTCTGTTCGACCAAATGCACACCGATGATTCAGAGAATCTATTTGCTTTCTGTAGAGATTTAGCCGACTGTTTCCGTCAACAGCGAAATCGGGAAGAAACGGATATATCCGCTGTTTTGCAGCGATACTTGGGAACAGCGTTGGAAGAGGATTAGAAAAACATTGCCTCCTTTGCTCGGTTCGTTTTACGCAAAACCTACCTTTCACTATCCTTTTTCTGTGACATGTTTCTAATAGGCAAAGAGGTAGAGTTTCATGCCCATGGACGAAACTCGTAAGCCAATGTAACACACTCAAGAATTAACAGATGCAGAGGAGGTTTTGGAAATGCTATTTGGTGTTCTTTCCGGTCTGAATTTTATTGTATACTTGGGTCTCGCAGTACTACTGGTGGTTTTATGTTACCGGACAAAGTCAAAGGGATTGATACTCATTAGTGCGATGCTCTTTACCGGTGGAATCTTTGATTGGGGTTTTGAACAGGTTGGTAATTTCTATGTAGATCGGTCTATAGCAAGTGAAATGAGCGGCGAGGGGATGCAGAATATGAGTACTGGAGATTTTCTAATGACGCTTGCCCTTATACAACACCTGCTATACAGTTGTTTATGTTTACTCGGTGGCTTCTTCGTCTATAGAGAGTGGCGACTGGGAAAATTCCGCAACCCCCAACTTGAACACTTAGAAGAATCTAAGGCATAACGAAATCAATTAAAGCCTCTTTCATAGAAAAAGAGGCTTTTTTCATGCAGGATGCCCGAGACAAAACAGCCATGTGTCTCAGTGAATTCTTTTGACGAATTCTTGTTGGATGTGCTACCATAATAGATAGAATGTATTGAGAATACTGCAGATTGACATATCCCAAAACCAAATCTAAGTAGAATGTTGATAACACAATGAGGTTGTGGAGATGACAGAATGAGCATTACCCAATTCACAATGGAAGAGGTCCGCTGTTTTGCCGAACGCCAGACGCTTGAAATCCGTCCGCTGACCTTTTTGGTCGGAGAAAACAGTACCGGCAAAACCACAGCATTGGCATGTTTCCATGTATTAGCGGATTATTTGCGGAATAGGGAGGTAGATTTTAATTCACACCCGTATTCAATGGGAATCTTCAAGGATATCGTTAGGAACAGCAGACCCAAAGCCGAGACTTTTAAACTCGGATTTGCCTATAAACATGCTAATGAAAATGTTAAGTGGACAGTCAAATTCGTTGAGAAAAAGGGCGGATTTGAACCCACGGTGAGTTCGGTCACAGTAAAATTCAGTGACGGAGCAATCGTTTTTAAAATTAAAGATGAATTGGAATGGGAAGGGGACTTAACTGCGTTTGATATAAAACAAAATCAATATCAGATAAATTGCGGGAATGATATTTTTACCAACCTTTTCTTGGATATGGCTTTAGATTTTTTAAAAGGGGAATCTGATGGAAAAATTGCCTTAGCAAAATATTTGAAAGCGCGTGGAAATGCGGTAAGCAGCGGCTACCAGCCATGGGATATATGGGACACTATATCCATATTTAGTACTTCACCTATTCGCTCACGCCCCAAACGTACTTATGATCCGACGCGAGAATTTGATGATCCAGAAGGCAGCGATATTCCTATGTATTTAACGCGCATCAAAGCAACTCAGAACGAGAATTGGGAAGCACTCAAAGCACAGTTAGTCGAATTTGGCAAGAGTTCCGGGTTGTTTCAGAATATAGAGGTAAAAAATTTTGGACAGGCTTTAGGGGGGCCATTCCAACTTCGATTCAAAGTAAGGGGGCCTAATGCTAACATCATTGATACAGGGTACGGTGTGAGTCAAATTTTGCCGATTTTGGTGCGTGTTTTAAACCACAATCCTCATGAAGTGAATTTCTCCTTGTTGCAACAGCCTGAAGTTCATCTGCACCCGAAAGCACAAGCAGAACTCTCTTCTTTATTAGCAAAATTGGCAAATAAGGGTAATCAGTCATTCATCGTTGAAACGCACAGTGACTATATGATCAGCCGTGCCTGCATTGACATCATCAAAGGGAACATTCGTCCCGAAGATGTGTCCCTGATCTATTTTGAACCAAAAGGGAACGTCGTCAAGGTACATAATATCGGTTTTGATGACATGGCAAATCTGATCGGTGCCCCAACAAATTACAGAGATTTCTTTCTCAAGGAATCTAAACGACTCATGGGATTTAAGGATTAAGCAATGTGCGTCATTGTGGATACGAATACTTTTCATAAATTCAAAGAACCAAACGATGAAGATATGGAACCGGTCTGGACGTGGTTGGAGAAAAGAGGAGGCAAAATCGCTTATACTGGTACAGAGAAATTAGAAGATGAATGGAATAGAGGCGGAATGCAGGATCTGAGAGACCAATTAAGACAAGCCGGTAAACTCAAAATAGTGTCTTCTCAAGATGTACAAGAAAAGGCAGATGAACTAAGAGGCGAAATAGCATCAAACGACGAGCATATTATTGCATTAGCTATAGTAGCAAGCGTAAAAGTGCTTGTGTCTTACCGAGAAGGGGACAGAGATTTATTTTCAGATTTTAAGAATCGTGGGTTAGCTGGAGGCAGAGTATATACGCGAAAAGCACATGCACAACGTATGCTAACGAAAGACACCTGTCCTTAAAATTGGGTAGTGCAAGATTCAAAAACCTTGCACTACCGTATAATTCACCTTTAGGAAGGCATCCACGTCCGTGGTGCAATCCCTTCTACATGCGTTTTTACGTCCACGACTGCTGGTTTACCTGAAGCAAACGCCTGATCCAAAGCACTCGCAAGTTCACTCGGTTTATTGACTGTAATTCCGAAACATCCCATCGATTCTGCCATCTTAGCGAAATCCGCATCCGGGAACAGCCAGAGTTCATCGGAACCGGATGTTCGTCCGCCATAAACCGACTCAACACCCCCCTGCTCTTGGTTCAATGAGTGGTTATTGTTCACAACGATAACAGCATTAATCCCGGACTTCATTGCCGTGTCCAGTTCAGTCATGTGATACCAGATGCCACCGTCTCCAGTGAAACAGAGCACCGGTCTATCCGGTTGCGCACACTTCGCACCCATCGCCGCGGGGAGTCCCCATCCCAATGAACCTGAACAGCGTATGAAACTCTGATCGGGATGTTTGAAGTCGATCATCGTGCCGGTCCAGATACCTGAATGTCCCGTGTCGGACACAAGAATCGCGTCTGACGGCAGATAATCTGTCAGTTCACGACAGAGACGCTCCGGTAGCATCGGGAGTCGCTCCGAATTCGCTTTTTCACTGACGCTCTCTCTCCAGTTTTTCACTAATTCTTGCACGCGATTGATCCACTCCATGCGCGGTGTAGCGGTTTCTGCCGCTTCAAGCATCCGGCGTAGTGTGTTCCGCACATCTCCCTGCATTCCCAATTGAATTGGATAATTCCGTCCGAGTTCATCTGGATTAATATCGAGTTGTATAATCGGTGTCCCTTGGGGTGGGATTTTGTAGCCGTTGGTTACCTGTCCGCCGGTATGGCTGCCAATAAAGAAGACAAGGTCTGCTTCGCATACCGCTTGATTGGCGCATGCCCGCGAGTATGAACCGGGAGTCCCGACTGCCAGTGGATGGTCGCTGGGGAACATCGCTTTGGCATTCAGAGAGGTCGCCACTGGAATTGAGAGTTTTTCTGCCAGTGCTACGAGTTCTGCGCGTGCGTCTGAAGCCGTTACGCCGCCACCCGCTACGATAATGGGCTTTTTCGCGTTGGAGAGGAGTTCGAGAGCCTCCGTTACCTTTTCTGCTTCTGCCTCCGGTCGGAACGGCGGTAATTGGGTAAACGCCTCTTCAACGATTACCTCAAGTTCCCCGTCCCGATCAATAACCGACGACCCCGCGATGCCCTCGAAGTCGAGATGGGCAGGTCCCGGTGTCCCAGTCGTCGCTGCACGGAAGGCTTGACGTAAATAGAAGGGAAGCTGCTCTGGCGTTGCGACGTATGCGCTATATTTGGTAACGGCGGAAAACGGATTAACGTGGTCTACCTCTTGGTAGGCGTGCCGTTGCTGATTGATTTGGTTTTCTTTGCCTGTGATCGCAATCACCGGTGAGCAAGCGAGATAGGCATCTTGTAACCCAGCGGCGAGGTTCACTGCTCCGACTGATTGTGCCATACAGAGGCTGGAGCTGCGGTTCACACGAGCATAGGCATCCGCCATATACGCCGCCGCTTTCTCACCATGGGTCTGAACGCGTTTGATTCCAAGGTTTTCCATCTCCATTAAAGCCCGCGGTCCGATATACGGCATAAAAAAAACGTGGGTAATTCCATACCCGTGAACGGTTTCAGCAATAAATTTAGCACCTGTCATTTTTGGCATAGTTTTTTCTCCTCTTTATGTCGGCGTGGTTTGCAACACGATATAATAACCATTTTATCAGTTTTCAGCATAACTTGCAAGCAGGCAAAATAAATTTGGTAGGAAACTCCAAAAGTGCTATAATTACTTCACCGATCCTGAAGCCTTGAAACCACACCAGAGATTTTCTATAGATACAGAAACGTCTTCACTTCCGCAAGGAGTAACACTACTATGAAAAGGCTAATCTATCTCCTTCCGCTTACACTCATTATTACCGTGTTTTCTCACAGTGGATATACGGAACCCGTGGTAACAGATGGACTTGTGAGTTATTGGACCTTTGACCGGCAGGACATTGATGGCGGCACAGTCAAAGATGTCTGGGGCGAAAATGATGGGAAAATAGTCGGTGCGCCAAAGGTTGTCGACGGACAAGTCGGAGAAGCACTTGAATTTGATGGCTCAGATGATTATGTCAACTTAACGAACCTCGGCGATTTTGGAGAGCAGGTCGGAGCATCTACCTTTGAAGCTTGGGTCAAAACCAGTTTCAAAAAGGATTGGACGACACTTTTCAAAGTCCTTGATCAGGGATGTAATATGGCGTGGGCAATTGATGTCAATCGGAGTGCAAAAGCAGGTTTTCCGTTAGCTGAGGACATCGTCCACTATTACGTCCGTCAGAAATCGGCAGCGGGCTGCAACGCCATCGCTGTTGAAATTGAGTTTGCCCTGTCAGATGGTAAATGGCATCACATCGTTTTCGCAATTGTAGACGCGGAAAAATCCGAAGTCAGCATCTATATGGATGGTGAACCGCAGGAGGTTATTGAAGGTGATGTAAAAAAACTTGACACCTTTATTCCGTTTGTGGAACCTGTCTATATCGGTGCGGCGAACAATCGCGGCAACGTTGAGCGGCATTTTCCTGGTCTCATTGATGAGGTGCGTATTTATGACCGTCCGCTTACCGCTGACGAAGTGACCCGTAATTTTGAATCGAAAATTGGGTTGTCCGTTCAAGCAGCTGAGAAACTGCCTATTGTGTGGGCTGATCTCAAAACAACACGGTAGTTTCATGTTTGTTAAGGTGTCATTTAGATAGTTTTCGGTTATCAGTAACTCATTGGTTTCCTCATAGCGACGCGAACGCACAACCTGAAACGTAGTGGAAGGCTGTCAACGGAAAGAAGCGTCAAAGTCCCTGATCCCATCAATGAACCGCAAGGAAAATTAGAAAAAAGGAATTTACATGCTAACACCTCACGAAAAATGGTTCTTTGATCACCATGGGTTCATTATTCTCCGCAAAGTCGTGCCCCTCGAAGATATTGAACGAATGATTGAACTCGGTGACCAATGGCACGAAACGCCTCTTGATGAATTGCCACCACCACTTACATCCACTTCTCGGACAGGTGACACTTCACCGACGATTGCGCATTGGATTAATCATATTCAATACGGCGATCCGGTGTTCCAACGGCTTGTGCTCAACCGAGAGATTATGCGGGTGATTATTGCTCTGACGCGAGGGACTCCTTGTCTCGTTGATTGTGCCTTGACGAAGAACTACAAGACCTCCGATGACATTCACTTCCATGCGGCGGGCCAAGATTACAGTGTTGATGAATTGGGACCGCGCGCGGGTTTTCTCAATGCTGGTATTTCGTTAGTTGATGTGCCAGAAGGGACAGGTTTTGTCTGTCTACTCGGAAGTCATAAGCGTAACTTCGATCCACCCGATGACCTCTCCATTTACGATGGACCGCCTACGGTTATCAACGTCTCTGTTAACGCGGGCGACTGTGTCATCTTTACAGAAGCACTCTATCACGGCGGAAGACGCTGGACCGAAGATTATCCGCGATACACTATCTTCAATCGGTATATTGATAACGGATCACACAGTGCCCTCCCGATTGAAAGCCATAAACATCTGATTTTGGATGAAGTCTACGAATTGGAACAGCCCGCCGTTCAAGGACAGCAAAAGCAGGTCGTAGAGCGAATCTTGAGCGAATTAGACGCACGCTGAGGTACTACACAATGCAAGCACAACAGACTTCCGAACGCAAGCCCTATCCACTTGGCGAACCGGGGCAAATAGCGACATACCAGTGTGAAGGTGAAGACCCGCTGCCGAACGCCGTTGTGAGAATACTCACCTTGGCAATCGGTTCGGTTGAGGAAAAGGCTGGTGTGCTGTCCCAGTGGATTTGTCTCCGCGCAACGAAAGCATCCGGTGAAAAATTTGCTGTCTGGTTGCTCAGCAGAAGTGCACCATCCATGGATCTGAAGGAAGCCGGCGCGACCACGTCCCGTTACATCCTCCAAATTGGAAACGACACGCCTTTGGAATTCCACGATAGATTCACTGGGAAACCTGTCCTGCCTGGACTCGGCGCGTGGCAGTATCTTTTCCCTAAACCCGCAGATGAAATGGCGCAAAATAATCTCTTCCCACAAAGGGCGAAATACCTTGGACATACCTATCGGCTTACGGGTATATCCGATTCGAGCGAATCTAACACACCACCCGACACGCAGCTTCTTTCACTCCGTCCGGATGCTCTCATCGGACCCCCCAGCAACACGAGGCAGAAAGACGAAACGCGTCGCTACGATATGTCCGATTATGAAATCATACCTTTGACGGAAGCCGATTACGACGAGATGATCGCGGCAGGGATCAACTGCGTTCGTGTTGATGCAGAACAGGTGGAATGGGTTAAAAATCGCAACATTTTTTACTGGGGGGTCGACGCAGCTGTACTCGGTTATCCTGAGTGTTTATACCGAAGCAACTACCTCGGTCCCGCTCTTTTCATGGACGAACCCGCTGTCTGCACTCGTGACCATGTACTTCGACCCAAGCTGGAAGCAGATGAGGCATTTCGGAAAGTAATAACGCCACAACTCGCCTTTGAAGCTTTCCAAGACTATTTCCACACCGCCAAGTACGATGGCGCACCTACACGGCTATGCAAAGGTTTGGAGGCACACTCGGATGTGGACTTGGGAAACATGAAGTTTCTTCAGCAGAATCTCTATGTCTGGGAGACCATGATCAGTTCAGCGGTATATGAACTGTCAGAGGGAAACACGGAAACGCCTGCCGCAATCGTCTTTGAGCCACCCGGTCGCGTCGGAACAATGAGGACACTGCCCGAAATGAATATGACTTACGGCTGCCAGATCCCGATAGACAACCCGAAGAATCTGGCGAGTATCGTCTACGGATTCCTCCGAGGTGCTGCAAGACAAATCGATAAAAATTGGGGCATGAGCATCTACGGACAGGTGCATCGCGCCGACGCATTCTGGCTCCAGACACACGCTTACGACTTAGGCGCAAGGCATTTCCACTACTGGGACAACTATCAACTCGCCTGTGTGCCTTACAGCGAAGTCCTCGCACTCTCACGAAATCTGAGTGCCCATGTTGAAAGCCATCCGCATAGGAAACTTGGCGCGCTACGAACAGCTGCAGAAATCGTCATTCTCCTACCACCGGGTTACAATCTCGGACATGTTGAGATGGGTAGGGGTAATCTCTGGGGAGTCGGAGAACTCAATTTAGAGAGGCGCAATAGAGAAGGTATCAAGTATCGCACTGTGATGCACAACTTTTTTACCGAGATTGAGAGGGTGGTCCGACTCGGTGTTGCCTTTGATCTCCTATGGGATTTAGCCGGACTTAAGTTGTCCGATTATCGTGAAGTCGTCCGGATTCAAGAGGACGGTAAGGTGGAGGTCCGTGAAGGTGGAGAGGCGGTCTTACACGAAGGCGCAAGGACACCCACCCGTCCAACCGGTATCCCTCCAACGCTAACTGTTGATGTATCTATCCCACATACCAATACCCCGATTGAAGTCCATGCTTGCGCGACTGTGACCGAAGGATCCGCCTCTGTTTACTACACGCGGGGTGCAGACGCAAGTGGTATCTACAATAACGAGAGGGTGCTTTGGGAGTTGTTCGGTCCAGCGGAGGAGGATTACCGTTTTTTGAACAGAGAACAATCGGAAATTCGCATCACGCAAACGGAATCGGCTGTCAGTGTAGAGATTGGTTTTGACCTTAGGCATCCCGGAGACTATCATCTTCGAGCCGCAACCGTTGATATGGTAGGTCGCACAGCCGTCGCATGGAAAACCATCACCGTTCCCGATAAGCCTGTCTAAATACATTCTTTTTGAATTTTCCCATTTTAATTCTGAAATTTTCCATAAATCTTATATTTTATGCAACCTTCCTACCTGTAGCACATCTCTTATATATTATGAGAGACAACATGTTTTTGGAGGTGACGCATGACAAACAACGACGCGCAATTGATTCAACGGACCTTAGAAGGCGACCAGTCTGCTTTCAGTGCACTTGTGCGAAAGTACCAAAAGCCGCTCCACGCGCTTGTATGGCGGAAAATCGGTGACTTCCACATTGCTGAAGAACTCACACAGGATATCTTCCTTAACGTTTACAAAAAACTACAGACATTGAAAAATCCAAATCGGTTTGCCGGATGGCTTTATGTGATTGCTTCCCGTCGATGTATTGCTTGGTTGAAAAAGAAGCGGATTCCGATGGAATCGTTAGATGCGATGCCGCCAGAGGAGTTAGAGGAGCTGGCTTACGCACAATACCGCGCTGAACGACAAGAAGAGGTCGTGAGTGAACGGCACGGCGAAGTTGTCAAACATCTCCTCCAAAAATTGCCGGAGAGTGAGCGCACGGTTGTAACGCTCCACTATCTCGGTGACATGACATGCGAAGACATTAGTAAGTTTTTGGGTGTATCACCGAACACCGTCAAAAGTCGGCTGTATCGTGCTCGCAAGCGATTAAAGAAAGAGGAACGCATGGTTCGTGAAGTTTTGGGCGGTTTCCAGTTATCTGCGTCGTTAACTGAGAATGTTCTGCGAGAAGTTGCTCATATCGAACCTACGGCACCAGCGGGCAGTAAGCCGTGGATGCCGTGGGCAATAGCAGCCTCAACGACCGTCTTTGTGATACTGTTGATGGGAAGTGGCACGCAATACTTAGCCCGTTTCCAACAGCCTTACAGTTTGGATGTAAGGTCAGAAACGACCGTTGAACTTGTTGACACGTCTCTTGTCCGTGCCTTGAAGAAGAAACTTGACATCAGAAATCAACTCGGGAATGTCAATGTACCCGGTAGAAATAGGCAGAACACTCATCTGGGAACGGATGCGCGCCAAATCATTGCCGATCAATCGGAGCAATCCGATACATCTGTTGTAAAGTCGCGGTGGATTCCGATGGGCGGACCAGAAGGCACATCGGGTGGAAGAGCCGGTCTATTCGCTACATCCGAGCGAAAACTTTACGCCGTGGCAGCGAGAGGTGTTTATCGTTTGACAGAAAACGAAGATGCCTGGACCCTTATTTGCGAAAGCAGCCCAACCCGTCAGTTTCAAATACCGATGGCAGAACGGGGTGACACCCTCTATGTTTTAACTCCTGATGAACTATTAGCCTCAACCGATGAGGGTGAAACATGGGATACCGTCGGTCCGCGACCAGAGGGGCGTGCTTTTGAGTTGCTCATCACAGACAGAGCATTTTACCTTGTTTTTGAAAAACATATCTTTCGGTCTGACGATGCCGGTAAGAGTTGGATACCGATGATGCAGGAGTTGCACGCCCATATCGCAAAAACGAATGGCTCACCTGACGTCTCAATTTCGGACGCTATCGCGCTTGATAATACAGTATTTGTCGGAACAAACCGAGGGCTTTACCGTATTACCACCGGAGTTTGGGAGAGGTTGCCTTTCTACGGTCCTCAATTTATTAATGCGTTGGTAGCCACTGGTGGCAAACTCTATGTTATAGCCGGTCCCGATTTTACACGGAAAGCAAACTTGTTTGAAGAGTCGCTTAAGTTGGATCACTCGGTTGAGATCTTAAAATTGCCGCCGAAAATTTTTCGTTCAACTGATCTTGGTGATACCTGGGTCGATATTTCACCGGTAATAGAAAAAAACGGAAGGGGCGAGTTATGGATGGAGATACCGCCAACAGATGATAAGTTCCGACTCCAGATGTTCAGCGGTATCCAGTTAGTTGCGGTTGGCGAGAGGCTCGTAGCGATGGGGACACGTGTCCTGCTACATTCGTCCGATAGCGGTGATACGTGGACGGATATTGGGGCTGATCGAAATTCATTAAGTCAGAGTATTTTCCCTGTTGTCGCGTTGGACGAAAATAACTTTTATACATCGGACATCTCTGGAATAGCGCGATCAACAGATGCCGGTCTCTCATGGCACCCCTTTACTACCGGAATGGTAAACTCTCATGTCCAGAGTTTGATTGCTCTTGAAAATGTTCTCTATGCTCTCACCTCTGAAGGCATTGTTAAATCAAAGGATCTTGGGCAATCGTGGACATCTGTTAACCTGAATCCTGTCGGTGACGTTAGACAAAAAGGGCAGCTCCGAAAGAAGCACGCAGATCCAGATGTGCTGAGTTTTGCGAAAATTGCGAAAGCTAACGCTTCATTCTATGTCAGCAACAGTACATCCGACAAAGTTGTGCTTCTTCATTTTTCTGTTAATGGAAATGTGCTGATACTTGTTCAAGGAATGCCTGCTTTTGTTGAAGATACACGATGGGCTGAATGGCAGAAGAAATTTGAAAAAAATCATTCCAAAATAAGCGAAATGAGTCGTCAGCGAAGAGCAGATATGCCCTCTATCATTGAAGAGCGGGTCACAAACGGTGGATTTACAATGACAGATGAAACAGTCTACATGGAATTCCGACGCAAACTCTTCAGATGGCGAAAAGGTGAAGCACAATGGTTCAATACAGGTATTATAGATACCACTGAACGCGCCCGTGGTGCTGATATATCTAAAGGTCTTACGCTCGCGGCTTCGCAGAACATTGTCTATGCTGGTAAACGGGATGGATCCCTATTTCAATCGCTTGACCACGGAGAGAATTGGAAAGAGATCACCCCTGACTTACCTTTTCCGTTCGCATATTTTGAAGAGATAGCGTTTGCTGGTTCAACTGTTTATCTGGTAACAGATCAAGGCGTTATGAATTCGCACGACGGTATCAATTGGAACGCACTCACCGATACCGAGGGAAACCGAATCCTCATTACTCGGATAGCAGTAGATGGTAATAGCGTCTACGGTGTATGTAACCAAGGCGTTTATCACATAGATACTGGGACGGGTACGTGGATTCAGATGTCATCCGAAGTGCCATACAAGATAACTGCATTTACTGTTGACCGTGGTATTTTCTATATCGGCACGCGTCATCGCGGTGTTCTCCGCTTACAACTTAACCAACTCAAAAATTAATTTTGATGGAGGTATCTCATGAAATATGTCAAAGAGGCACTTTTGGTAATCATCTTGATGCTACCTTTAACGCTCTTGGCAGCACCGCACAATCCGTCTCCTGCCGGCGGTGGTTGGCTGGAACTGAATCCCGAACTACCACTCGTCCAAACGGAAAAGCCTTGGTTTCCCGATTATCCCGGTCCGTTAACAATTGAAGCGTGGGTATACATAGACAGACCACCGAGCGTTCAGGATATTGCATCGCTGGAGGCTGGATCCCGTGCTGCCTTCTCCATAGTGGGCCAGACAGACCGATTTACCTGTGCAATTGTTGGTGATGGATACAAAGCCAGCCCAGCTATCGTTACAAGGGGAGTTGGGGCTGGATCGGGAAAGATATGAGGGACACTACCTACCAGGCGGTGGGTCTATTACGTGGCGATAATTGACGGCGGCTCTACTGTCGGATGTGGAGGTGCTATCTCTGGACTGACACCGGGGAGCCATTTCGCATCTGTGAGTGAACCCCTCCTTATCGGGGGTATTCCGGTTTTGAAGAAGAGCGGGTTGAAAGCCGTTCCTGCTTCTGGGATGTATATTGACGAATTGAGAATCAGCCGTGTTGTGCGTTATGATGTGGGTGCGTATAACACACCCATTGGCGCATTTACTTCAGATGAGGACACATTGGGTTTGTACCATTTTGATGGAAAGTCAACCGAACGTTATGAGGATGCTTCACCACACAAGATTCCATTGATCCGTGTTAAGAAGAATACCGAATCCAAATCGAATCAGTAAATCCCTGTAATTTCCCCCTCGTCTATTCTGGGAAACCCACTTCAAACTTCATACCTTCGCGCTGACGTGGTTTCTTTCCTAACCACGCCTTCCGCTGTTCCTCAATTTAAAACCTTTCTCAAAAACACCAAAAGTGATATAATGATATGATACATCGAAAGATATGCAGAACAAAACTATCTGGTGCGCTGTCAGATTTATAAGCGCAACATCATAATGAGATGTTTCTAACAGACGTGCAGCGTTAAACATTAAGACCTTTTTCAGCGTCTTAAAGTTACAGAGACACGTAAAATACACGAGGAGGAACAGAAGTTTGCACCATTGGAAATCAATATTTTGTCGACTATTCATCTGCCTTGTTCTGATCACCATTCCCATGCACGCTATTGCTGACGATTGGCCAACGTGGCGAGGACCGAATCAAGACGGCACCTCTGCTGAAACCGGGCTAATCTCAACTTGGTCAACCGAAGGTGAAAATCTGCTCTGGGAAGCTGAATTTATCGGACGCTCCACACCGATCGTCCTCAACGGCAGAGTCTACGTTATCGGGCGTGTCGGCAAAGACATCACCGAACAAGAACGGATCGCTTGCTTCGACGCTGAAACCGGCGAACGCCTGTGGAATTATCAATTTAACGTCTTTCACACCACTATCTCTTTCAACCGTGTTGGATGGACAAGCCTCGCCGGTGATCCCGAAACAGGAAATATCTACGCACACGGTGTTCAAGGGCTTTTCTTTTGCTTCGACAAGGATGGCAACATCCTGTGGTCTCGTTCACTCACGGAGGAATATGGGCGGATCTCCGGTTATGGAGGGCGCGTACACACCCCAGTCATCGCTGGTGACCTTGTCGTTATCAGTTACCTTAACTCAGGATGGGGCGATCAAGCTGCCACACGGCACCGCTACTTCGCTTTCGACAAAAGTACTGGTGAATTGATTTGGATCTCAACCCCGGGGGGCAGACCTTTAGACACGACCTACTCCACACCCGTCGTTGCCAACATCAATGGCCAACAACTTATTATCGGTGGCAATGCTGATGGCGGTATCTACGCTATGAAACAGAATACTGGAGAAATGGTCTGGGGATTTAAACTGAGTCAGCGCGGTATCAATACATCAGTCATCGTTTCAGGCACGAAGGTCTACGCCTCGCATAGTGAAGAGAATATAGATAGTACCGAAATGGGGCGCGTCGTCTGTATTGACGCAACCGGGACTGGTGATGTCACGAAAACTCACGAACTCTGGCGGTATGACGCGGTTAACGTTGGATACGCGTCCCCGACAATTCACGCTGGGCACCTCTATGTCGTGGATAACTCCGCTAACATACACGCTGTTAATGCGGATACCGGTGAGTTCCTCTGGATGCACAACATCGGCAAAGTCGGCAAAGGTTCCCCTGTCTCGGCAGATGGGAAACTCTATGTCACGGAAGTCAACGGTGGTTTTGCGATCCTTCAACCCGGCGAAGATAAGTGTGAAACGTTAAGCATGGAAGAAATCAGTCGAGCTGATGAAGATCACTACGTCGAAATCTATGGCTCACCCGCTATCTCTGATGGACGCATCTATTTCACTACAGAGGAACACCTCTACTGTATCGGGGGGAGTAAATAATGAGAATTTCTATTTCAATGTCCATTATACTGATTGTCTGTGTACTCGCCGCTGGTTGTGCCAGCAAAGAAATGGCACCGGAGCCAATGAAGATGTCAACTGCCCCTGCTGTTTCGCTACTGCTTACCCCCGCAGAAGCACTCACATCAGGTGATCCAGTCGCGTTTAGTGTCATCGGTTTCGATGCAGATGGGAAACGGACGAGTGCAATCGGTGCTATAGAATGGGCACCCACCGGCTTAACAGGAGCGTTTGAAGATGGCACATTTACACCAGATAAGAGTGCAGGCGCACATGCCGGGACGGTCACCGCGCAATCAGGCGATGTAAAGGCGACTGCTCGCGTCCGTGTTATTCCTCCACTCCCATGGACAGAGGATTTTGAGGCGATTGAACTCGAAAAAATACCGACTCACTGGATTGGCGCGACTGGCAAGTTCTTTGTGCGTGAAAAGGACGGCAATAAGGTTTTAATCAAAACGCCTGTCCAACGTGGATTAAACCGCTCCAATGTCTATCTGGGTCCCTCAACAATGAAAGATTATCAGATTCAAGTTGATCTAATGGGAACGAAAAATAAGCGTAGATTGCCAGACATGGGCTTGATTGCGAACCGATATACGTTGGATATGCAGGGTAGACACCAACGTCTGCAAATCCGATCGTGGGCATCGGACTTACGCATGGCGAAGACGATTGATTTCCCGTGGGAGACGGATGTCTGGTATACAATGAAAATGATGGTAGAGGTGATAGAGGATAAAGCAGTGATTCGAGGAAAGGTATGGCGGACTGGCGAATCTGAACCCGCAGAATGGACAATCACTGCTGAAGATCCCCTGCCGAATCGCGAGGGAAGCCCCGGTATCTACGGCTACTCCGCAACTGATATCTACTACGACAATCTAAAAGTATGGTAAGCGAACCACGAATAATATCAAATCATAAGGAGTCGTTCAATTGAAACCTTTTTGGAAATTACGATTTACCTACATCATAAAACTTGCAGTGCTTTTTGCTTTTGCGGCATCTATCGCTTCAGCAAAAAAAGAGATCGCTTTGTGGGGTGGCACGTTAAGCCGTAACATGGTCTCCGACGAAAAGAATGTCCCGACAAGTTGGGATATGGAAACCGGTGAGAATATCAAATGGACTGCCGAACTCGGTTCACAAAGTTACGCAGGACCGCTCATCATCGGTGGAAAAGTTTTCGTCGGTACGAATAATAAAGCACTCTACAACCCGAAACTGACCGGCGACCGTGGAAATCTCATGGCTTTTCGCGAATCCGATGGCAAATTCCTCTGGCAATCAACCCATACCAAACTCCCGTCAGGACGTGTGAACGACTGGCCCCTGCAGGGAATCTGTTCCACGCCATTTATTGAAGGGGATCGGCTCTACTATATCTCCAACCGTTGTGAAGTCGTCTGTGTTGATACCGAGGGTTTCCTTGATGGTGAAAACGACGGTCCCTTTACCGACGAAACTGAAACAAGTGAGATTGATGGGGACATCATCTGGAGTTACGATATGATGGATGAGTTGGATGTCTTTCCACACAATCTCGCGACTTGTTCTCCGCTTGCTGTCGGTGATCTCCTCTTCTTAGAGACGAGTAACGGTGTTGATGAAGGGCATATCCATATCCCTTCACCTGATGCACCGTCTTTCATCGCTTTGAATAAGAACACGGGAGAACTTGTTTGGGAAGATGCCTCTCCCGCTGAAAATATACTACACGGGCAGTGGTCAAACCCTGCTTACGGTGTTATCAAGGGTGTCCCACAGGTTATCATCCCCGGCGGCGATGGCTGGGTATACGCCTTTGCACCGGAGACCGGGGACATTATCTGGAAGTTTGACTGCAACCCGAAAAATTCCGTTTGGGAACTCGGTGGACGCGGTACTCGCAACAACATCATCTCAACCCCTGTTGTTTATGACGACAAGGTCTTTATTGCTGTTGGACAAGATCCAGAGCACGGTGAAGGTGTAGGCCATCTCTGGTGCATCGATGCTTCACAAACTGGCGATGTCACCGAAACTGCAGGTATCTGGCACTTTGGTGATGAACAGTTCAATCGCACGATGTCCACTGTAGCGATTGCTGATGGACTGCTCTATATTTCTGATCTGAGTGGGTTCCTTTACTGCTTGGATGTGAACACAGGGGATCTCTTTTGGAAGCACGATACCTTCGCCGCAATTTGGGGCTCGCCCTATGTCGTGGACGGCAAGATTTACCTCGGCGACGAAGATGGTGATGTTATAATTCTAAAAGCAGGGAAGACTGAGCAAGTGTTGTTTGAAACTAACATGGGCAGTGCTGTCTATACGACACCTGTAGCAAAAGACGGGGTGCTTTACATTGTAACCCGTAATATGCTGATTGCAATTTCTGAATAGGAGACCGCTGAACACCAGAATTATTTGGAATCTATCTTATATCTTGAGGAGGTACTATCACATGGCGTATAGCAACTTTACATTAGAAACAGTACGGGAAGCATTTGACATACAAGAGGTTGATATCGCCGGACTTTTCTCTGATAGTGAACCGATGGTACCGAGCGAACTTCTCACTGCCGTATTGGAGCGAAATATACCACTAGCCACCGCTATCGGTACCGAGAAAGCGAAGTCAGAGATGATTGTCGCCGATGTCCTTGTCGAGCTTCGCGAACAGTTAGACTTAGGCATCAGTCTTTTTTCGGGGATTGATTTCAACGTTGATGACGAGAGTGGACTCGCAGGCGTGTGTGATTTTCTGATCAGCCTGTCCCCAGTCCAATTTGTGTTGGAAGCACCTGTGATCGTTCTCGTTGAAGCTAAGAAAGATGATTTGGAGATCGGGCTCGGACAGTGTGTTGCGGAAATGGTCGCTGCACAATACTTTAACGCCGAAAAGGGGAATGACATTCGACGCATTTATGGTGCTACTACCTCGGGTAGAGAGTGGCGGTTCCTCAAATTGGAAGGCAAAAAACTCCACATTGATATGGCAGTCTACCAAATCGCGCAATGTGACAAAATCCTTGGTATCCTCGCAAACATGGTAAAACAAAAAGCCTAAGCGCGAAATTTTAGGAGACTCCAAAATGAAAGCGTTGCAAGTACCAGAGTTTTCGACTTACGAAGAAGCAGCTTTTTGGATAACCTTGATACCGCCGATATCTGCTCAATTTGCGTAAGTCCTATAAATGTGGTTTTGGTTGAGCATGTTAGGGAATCAGTTGAACACCTTGATTAGTTAAATCTGAAAGTACCAAGTAAATGGTACTTCGTAGAGAGTTTTTATACAAATGAACCTTTCCCGAAAAATTAATGAAGCCCGAAAAACACTTGATGCACACGTCAGGGAAATCGTCAAATGGCACTTTAGCCCAAAAACCGGATGTCCTTTCTGGTTAGAATTCGCTGAAAATCTTGATTTCGACCCAAGAAAAGAGATTGGTGGGTATGCCGACCTCAAGTGTCTCGGGCATTTCCAAGACGAATGGCTCCGCGGTGGACCCGTCCGACGTTGGGTGCCGAAGGCTTACGCCGATGAACCCATCTATGTCTTTGAAACGGGTGGCTCGACGGGCGTACCAAAGTCGAGAATTAGCGTCCGGGACTTCCATATTGACTATGAGATGTTCAGTAAGACGCTTTCCGATGAGAGTTTCCCATCCGGTAGCGATTGGCTCATGTTGGGCCCCACGGGACCGCGGCGGTTGCGGCTCGCTGTTGAACATCTTGCCCAACACCGCGGTGGTATCTGTTTCCATGTTGATCTTGACCCGCGCTGGGTGAACCAACTCGTGCGTTACGGAAAAAATGAGGAATTAGACGCGTATAAAAACCACGTTATTTCGCAGGCACTCAACGTGCTGCGCGCCCATGAAAACGTCCAGTGTCTCTTCACGACACCGAAGCTGCTGGAGGCGTTGTGTGAAAAAATTTCCTTGCCAAAAGCTGGCATCAAAGGCATCTTTTGTGGTGGTACCGAGATGGACGCACAGTTCCACCGCTTCGCACGTGAAGAACTCGTTCCTGGTGTCGATTTTATCCCGACCTACGGCAATACGCTCATGGGTTTAGCCACTTGTAAGCCCTTCGATCCAGCGGACAACTATGCGATTATCTATTATCCACCGCATCCGCGTGCTGTTATTGAACTCGTTAACCCAGAAAATCCGGAGGAACTTGTCGATTATGGTGAAACTGGACGCGTCATGCTTACGACGTTGACGAAAGAATTTTTTGTGCCACGTTTTCTGGAACGGGACGAAGCCGAACGCGCCGAACCCATTCCAGAATATCCGTGGGACGGTGTTGAAAACCTCCGTCTCCTCACGGAACTCGAAGAAAGTGTCGTCGTGGGAGTTTACTAAGTTCTCTTAATCAAAGGAGATGGACATGGAAGAAATTAAAACTCTCGAAATACAGGACCCAGTATACGAGGAAACCTATACCGCTCACATTCAGAAAAATGGGGCTGCATGGATAGGGTGGATACCGGAAGTTCCCGAAGTGAAATGCGAAGAACACACGCAAGAAGCCTTGCTGAAAACTCTCGTGAAAGACCTACATGAAGCCTTAGAAGCTGAAGAAGAGGCATGGGATAAGCAAATTGAGGAAGATGCTAAGGCAGGGAAACTAGATCGTTTTGTTGAGAAAGCACTTGAGAATTTCAGAGCAGGTAGGTATTACGAGATAGAAGATCTTCAGAAATTATTGGACAAGTAGCCTGTTATATGAACCATATTCTTGAAGCGGATTTTTGGAAATTCTGCGCGAGACTTCCACTGAATATTCAGAGACGTGTTCCTCAAAAATTTCAATTACTCAGGCAAAACCCAAGGCATCCTTCTCTCCGTTTTAAAAAGGTAGGTAATCTTTGGGCGATTCGAATTTGTAAGGGGTATCGGGCACTTGCACGCCAGGAGGAGGAAAATTTCATTTGGCGGTGGATTGGAACACATGATGAGTACATGAGACGCATCAGGGAAAGTTAACGAAGAAGTTTTAATGTGCTTTTTCTTCAAACGTGCCGAACCGATTGCTGAATATCCGTGGGACGGTGTTGAAAACCTCCGCCTGCTCACAGAACTCCAGGAGAGTGTCGTAGGAGTTTACTAAATCGTCCTGACAAACAGGAGAGAAAATAAAGTGATGGTGGACTTTAGTAATGTTCTTAGCAGCACAGCGGGTGTGCAAGTGCAAGCACATTGGGAGCCAATCGCGGATGCTACGTACAACTTGCATCAACCGACACAAGAACAATTTGATAGGCTCAAAGCACGGTTGCCAGAACCAGTGAATATGGAGTGGGAACAGGCGTTAGAACTTTTCAATCCTAAACCTGCACACCCATTGAAGAAATACAGCCAAACCGACTTTCAAGTTTTTCTACCGCCTTCGACTGCTAATGTAGGGGATATTTGGGAACTTGACCCGAAAGGAATTCTCCCTTTCCTCTGTCAGTTTCACTCGGGTGCAACAACGGAGATCACCGTCTCTTCTCACAGAACGCCTAAGTCTGACGGTGCGAAAGCGTGTTTACGGGCGATTTCGCCCAATTACGCCGAGATTGTCTTCCGAATTCATGCGCAGTTCGTGCTGGACGCGTCCGGTATCCGTTTGTTGCCATCACAGTTTGCAGGACGATTGGTACTGAATCGAAAGGAAAGAGCAGTTGTCGAGTTTTCTTTGGCTCTTCCGTCACGTAATAGCAATGTAGATGTTAACGCGTTCAGAGTAGCAGACATGGCTTTTATTCCTCGCATGGAACTTGCCACTTTATCAAGCACACCTGTACGCGAGATAGCATGGGAAACAGCTATCACTGAGGAGGAAGCCCGCAAAAAGTTAGCGACTGCGTTCTACAAGTTTGCTAAAATTGAGTGGGTCCCAATTGCCGATGCTGTTGAACTCGCGAAAGTAACAAATCGCCCCATCCATGCGTTAGTTCTATTTGGTGCACTTGATGATGAATCGTGCTGAGGGACAGGTAAAAGTTTGAGAGCGGGTCCGCTTTCTTCATCGAGAGTCATCAAGGTACTCAACGCGCACTTTATCAATGTTAGGGTTCTACTGCGGGAGTTACCCGAACTACAGGACGGTGCCAAAGGAGCTGCTGCCGCTATCTTAGCGACAAGACTCCAAGAGCATTTTGTATATCCAGTGGACTCTCTGATTCTAACACCAGCGTTGGAGTTTGTCCAACATCTGCCCACGAATGAGTTTCACAAATCTTTTCCCGGTAATGAACGAAAATCCGAATATTTTAGATGGCTAAAGTCATCTTTAGCGCAAGTAGATAGATAGACACTGAAGAGGAGTCTAAGCATGATAACGAAAATCGAAAAAGTCTTCCGGTCACCCTATTCCGTACCGAACGGTTTGCAAGTTACAGACGACGGTTTATGGATTGTTGACCAGATTACCGATAGAGTCGCCTTAGTTGAAATCACGTCAGACCCAGATTATACCGTGCCGAAACTCATCCGTGACATTCCGAGTGAATCCTCTAACACGAGCGGGATGACGTACGGTGGAGGGTCGCTCTGGTTGGCTGCGAACGGTACTGGCGAACGCTGGCGTTCGGTCCGGGATACAGATGCCGAGACGGGTGAGATTTTCCAAGTCGATCCGGCTACTGGCGAAACCCTCGGACGCTACCCGATACCTGATGGCGGCGGCACACACGGTGTTGAATATGACCACTACGATGAAGGACATCTCTGGGTCCAAACCCTCAAGGATCAGGTCACCCATAAGGTCAGGATTTCGGATTGGTCTGTGCAAAAGACGCTTCCATTACCTCATGGGCGTGGACACGGCATGGTTCGCGTTGAAGATGGGCTTTGGTCAACCCATACCTCTGATAGGGTCATCGTCAAACTCGACCTTGAAGACGGCACACCGATTGATCATATTGAGGTCCCTGAAGACTGTCCAGAACCGCATGGATTATCCCTCTACGGGGACAATTTCCTCTATTGTGATGCCGCCTCTGGGTGGGTAGCAAAAATTACATGGTAAAATGGTTATCGGTTGTCAGTTATCGGTTTACAGTGAAGACTCTTATGATGAGAAAAAGCATTCTGCTCACTCATCACGAACTACTCGCTTTAGCCGACTACTAACAACCGTCAGCAAAGCTTTGAGAAGCAGGCAGAGGCAGCACAAAAAGCCGCGGAAGCACAACTTTTGACGGTTAAAGCAACGGCTCAAGTCCGAATTGAAGCGCAAGCCAAAGCTGCCGAGGCAGCACTTGATGCCGCAAAAGCACAGCTTGAACAAGCCAAGGCACTATCAAAAACAAGAATCACATCTCAATTAGCTCAGGCGAAAGCCGGGGTCCGCATTGCGGAAGCGCATCAGGGAATACTTAGGATCCGATTCTATGGGCTGGGAAGGTTACATTGGTGAATACAAGGAGTTTTTTAAAAATGCTGACAATCCGTCTTATACTCATTAGTTTTATGTTAATATTTTGCGTAGCAGTTGGTTACACACAAGATTGGATGCCGGATCTTGCGCTACGTGAAGCGATCGGAGAAAGCATCGGGTTGCCTGTAGCCGTACCTTTAGAGAAAAGACACTTGGAATGGATTGAGTTTTTGGGGCTTCACAACAAAGGCATTACGGATCTAACGGGTCTGGAGTTTGCGATGAATCTAAGGGAACTCCATATTAGCAAGAATCCGATAACGGATCTGAGTCCGCTTGCCAATCTCATGAAACTTGAGGAACTCCACTTTTGGCACTCGACACCACCGAGTCGGACGGGTCTTGATTTGAGTCCATTGGCGCGGTTAACAAATCTGCGCATTCTATCGCTTTCCGGTAACCGTATCACAGACATAAGCCCCCTTGCTAACCTTGAGAGCCTTATTCATCTACACATTGAAGGGAATCACATTACAGACTTTTCCTCCCTTGCGGGTCTGACGAATCTCCAAACGTTGGATATTCGGTGGAACGCGGGTCGAGATTTTAGTCCGCTGTCTGGGTTGAATCTCACGGACTTCCGGTACGATGAAATCTGTGAAGTTCCGGGGATTCCAACTGCTGACCGTATTGAGAATAGAACGTTCCCTTCAATAGCATTACCAGGGAGTAGTCTTGTTGATTCAAGGACACGGGTAAGATGGCTTCAACAGGGTGATCCGGATACATACTATGAAGAAGCAACGAAGCACGATCTGCATCATTACGCGCACATGTTTGGTTTATCGTGGCATCTAACTCCTACGGAACCTGCCTACGGTTTATCCACACGGCTCTATGCGAATTCGGATTTTGAACGTGCCATGTCGGAATACGAAGTGTATGTTGGGCGTAATCCGAACATGCTATTTATCCCTGAAATCCGGCTCCATAATCACACAGAATTAGATGCTTTCCCACCAGATTCTGATTTTTGGTTGAGGGATGCCGATGGACACATCATCAAAAATGATGCGCCTTGGGATGAATGGACGATTGACATTCTAAATCCAGAGGTTCAACAACTCCTCATAGAGCGGGTTGTGGGCATTGCGGAATGCGGACTCTTTGATGGTGTTCTCTTCGACGCATTCGCGCCTTACCATGTTTATTTGTATGAAGAGGTCCTCAATATTGCAACGGAGGAAGAGGTTATAGCGGTATATCTAACAATCTTAAAGGGCATACGGGCGCGGGTGCGAGACGATTTCCTTATACTCGTCAATAGAAACGAGAGAAAATCGCCACGCTATGCGGAGTGGATCAACGGGAGTTACATGGAAATGAACCCGGAACATTCAGGGGCTTCACGTATAAGAAACTCAGTGAGGTAGAAGATGCCCTCCTCTGGAACGAGACACATTTGCGTGAACCGAGAATTAATGTCCTGCAAGGAGAAGGTATAGCGGAACCTATTGATGGGCCTAACAACTTACGCTGGATGCGGGTCTTTACCACAATGTCACTCACCCACTCTGACGGCTATTGTATATTCAGAGCTCCGAAAGAGCTTGATGGTTATACTCAGTCAGTACACATTTTTTATGACTTCTGGAATGCCCCGTTGGGTCGGCCCCTCGGCGAAAAAGGTCAACAGTACGAGAACCAAGAGGGTGTGTTTATTCGTGAGTTCACCAACGGCTGGGCGGTCTACAACCGTAGTGGGAAGGCACAAGACCTTCAGCTGCCGGAGTTAGTCAATGGGTGGGCGAGCGGTGTAAAAAACAAACGTTGGCATACGCTCCCAGATTTAGACGGCGAAATCTACTTGAAAAATACAGTCTCTCCTGCAGATGTCAACGGCGATGGCACAGTGAACATCTTGGATCTGGTTGCCGTCGCGAATGCGTTTGGGGATGAGGCACCAGATGTCAACGGCGATGGCATTGTCAACATTTTGGATCTGGTTGCCGTCGCGAATGCCTTTTAAACTAGTCAAGTATCCCACCCTAAAGGGTGAGGCTTGTTAGGGGACTAACCCCAACAAGCCAGTTGTAGCAACTGATTTCTCGTTTCATAACAGTCGACAACTTTTAAAAAGATAGCAGCCTGCAACAACGGCGCAGGCGAGTCTACGGAAAGGCAAATAAACGCCCAAACCCAACTGACCGAACCGCAAGGAAAAATTAAAAACCTGCAACAATGGCGCAGGCGATGGGTACCCAAAAGTCGTTATTAAACCAACCGCCTGATTTAACGCCTTGCGAATAGTTAAAAATATGATACACATTCCAATTCTACGCGCCGGACGTTCCTACAGAAGCCTGAACACTGTCCGCGTATCACATATTAAGACAGGCGAACCTTTAGTTGAGGTGAGCCAAGCCAACCGAGGATTGATAGCGAAGGACCTCGTTGACATCGCTCACCAGAAAGAGGCACTTGGGCAACGTTCTGTCGCCGAATTGATTTCCATCTGTAAGGAGGCAGCGCGCCTTTTCACAACGGCATCGCTGCCACTTGATGGAACTGTCCAATCCCCGGCAGACTATATCCAACAGGTCTCCGGAACGACTGGCTTGCCCGAAACGCTCTGCCAGCAGAATCTGGGCAAGATTCAAGGGGTCATGGAGAATATAGATACGGTTTTGGATGGACTGACCCGCGGACTCGATTTACAAGTGCTTGACACCGGATGGGGTGTCCAAAATGGACGTACATTGAGTTATGTCTGTGAAACGGATTCTCTCGGTGCTATTCTGCCCAGCAATTCACCGGGTGTACATTCATTGTGGGTGCCTGCCATTCCCTTGAAAGTCCCACTCGTTCTAAAACCGGGGCGTGAGGAGCCGTGGACCCCCTACCGTATTGCACAAGCGTTTATCGCAGCCGGTGCTCCCGCAGAGGCGTTCAGTTTCTATCCAACCGATTATAGTGGAGCCAACGAGATCCTATCCCGATGTGGACGCGCTATGCTTTTTGGAGGGGGTTCAACTGTCGCACCGTGGCTGAACACGCCTCGCGTTGAAATCCACGGACCCGGACGCAGCAAAATTATCATCCACGAGGGAGAACAGAACAATTGGGGACAATACCTTGATCTCATCGTGGAGTCGGTTGCTAAGAACGGTGGAAGATCCTGCATTAATGCCTCTGGTGTGTGGGTAACGGCATACGGACGTGAGATTGCTGAGGCGTTGGTGGATCGCTTGGCGCGCATCGAACCGAAACCCTTGGATCACCCACAAGCCGGAATCGCGGCATGGGCAAATCCGAAAGCTGCCCACGGTATTTCATCGCTCATCGACCGCCACCTCAGAGAACCAGGCGCAACAGAATTGACAACGGGGGACCGAGTCGTTGAGTTAGATGGCTGCACCTTCCTCAGACCGACTGTGATATGGTGTGAGGATGCGGAACACCCGTTAGCGAACACAGAGTTCCCGTTTCCGTTCGTGAGCATTGTGGAAGTGCCATCCGCACAGTTGGTCCAATCTATCGGCGCGACACTGGTTGCTACCGCGATTACAGAAGATACAGCACTCACGCAAGATCTCATAGCAACACCTCTCGTTGATCGGCTGAATTTAGGTGCGATCCCAACGAATCAGATCTCTTGGGATAGTCCGCACGAAGGCAATCTCTTTGAACACCTCTATAGACAGCGCGCATTCCAGCGTGGGTAATACCTTCAAAAACTTGATTCTTTCAAACATTTGGTATCATCTTTATGACCGATAACCCCAATGTTATTCTCATCTACGGCGACGACCTCGGACGTGGTATGTTGAGTTGCTATGGACAGCAGCATTTCGAGACACCAAATATCGATCGCCTCGCAAACGAAGGCATGAAATTCAATCACGCCTACGGTTGTGCATTCTGTGCGCCATCCCGTGCCAGCATGTTGACAGGTCTCCACGATTGCCACAAGGGAACATGGACGTATACACAGGGTGGACTTTACAACAGGATGAGTGCTGGTGAGATGACGCAGAGTCAAATTACAGAGCTGATTCACACAACAGGTCTTCAAGCGAGTCCGGACGAAATTTTCTTGGCGCAAATCGCGGAGCAGGCGGATTACGTCACAGGGCAGGTTGGGAAACTTGAATGGGGTTTTGCCACCACGGCAACACGCATTCGTCGGCACGGTTGGCAGTATCACTACGGTTACTATGACCATGCACGTTGTCACGGTTTTTACCCACCTTTTCTCTTTGAAAACGGGCAACCAACGGACATTCAGGGGAATACGCATGCCGATTGCGGCGTGAATCTGGATTGGGAGTCTGAAGAAAATGTGGAACGGCGCGCGAATCGGAAAGGGAAAGCCGTATATTCTCAGGACATTTTCAACGAAAAAATCATTGAGTTCCTGCGCACTCACCAAGACAAACCTTTCTTTCTCTATCACCCTTCTCAATTGCCGCACGGTCCGATTGCCATTCCTGACATCCATTCTGCAGTGGAACACTCGTGGGAGTTGACGACGTTTGAGAAGGAATACGCTTCCATGATCCTAAAACTGGATGAAACCGTCGGAATCATCTTAGACGAACTTGAACGGCTCGGAATTGATGACCGCACGATGATTATCTTCTGTTCTGATAACGGTCATGAGGTGTATGCCAAGCAAGAGGGACGAACTTCCGGTCGGACGAAGAATTTGGATGGAGAATCCTTCGATAATATCACAACGAAATTCTATTCTGAGACGGGCGGTGATGTATTCAACGGGAATGACAGCATGGGAGGCTTGAAGTGGTCGAGTTGGGAAGGCGGCACGCGGATTCCGTACATCGTTCGCTGGCCCGGAATGATTGCCCCGGGCGGTGTGTCAAACCACATGCTCGCGAACTACGACCTGATGCCGACCCTCGCTGACTGCCTCGGAGTGGAGTTACCACAAGCCAAAGATGGTGTGTCGTTCTTACCGACTTTACTTGAACAGCGTGAGAGCCAGCAGCCTCATGAGTGGATTGTATATGCTTCTTGGTTGGGGCCGGCGTTAGTAACGACAGATGGCTGGAAGTTGCGATATATCAACAGCACGAACAGCTTCCAGTTATATCATCTCAACAGCGACTATCGCGAAGAGAACGACCTTTCAATGGATCGTCCTGATGTCGTTGCCCAACTCAGTAGATGTATGCGCGATGCTTGTGATGGCGATTATCGAAATGGCACACCACAAGCACATTTCGCTGCATATCCAGATTTCTAATTTATGGTCCCTCGACCGCGCTCCGCTCCGCTTATGCGCAGGTTTTTGGGTAGGAGGGAACTCCGATTCCCGACTTCCCATCCGCGTAGAGAGAAACCCGTAGCCCGTAACGAAGTGGAGGGCGGATTTAAGGAAGATACTTCACAAAATCAAATTTACATTATCTCTCCGCAAGGTAAAATTAAAAAATGCTCATTATTGATGCCCATCTTGATTTGTCAATGAATGCATTACAAGGCAATCGGGACTTACTGAGTTCCGCCTATACGATTCGGACCCAAGAAACAGGGATGCCCCGTAAGGGGCAAGGAACGGTGGCTTTCCCAGAGATGCGGCACGGACGAATTGCCCTGAGTTTCGTTACCTTATTTGCTCGCTCGACTGGCAGACCTGCTCCCCATTTCGACTTTGCTTCGCCTATCCAGTCTTACGGCATTGCACAGGGACAATTGGCTTACTACCACGCTTTGGAAGAGACAGGACACGTCCGTATTATTACCGGTCGAGAAAACTTGGACAGTCACATCAACGACTGGCAGAATTGGGAGAGCAAGATGGTGGATGATACAAGTGATCCTTATGATACGCCTCCGTTGGGATTCGTGATTAGTATGGAGGGTGCCGACCCAATTCTTCAACCGGATCAGTTAGAGACTTGGGTTAATGGCGGTTTGCGGCTGATCGGGCTGACACACTACGGTCCTGGACGCTACGCCGGTGGAACAGGCACAGAAATTGGATTGACCCAACTCGGTCCACCTCTACTGGCTGAAATGGAACGTTTAGGCGTTATCCTTGATCTCACGCACTGTTCTGATGAGGCATTCTGGCAGGCATTAGAGCACTACTACGGATTAGTCCTTGCCAGTCATAATAACTGCCGCGCACTGGTGCCACATCAACGTCAGTTCAGTGATGAACAATTACGTACGATTTTTGAACGAGACGGGGTTATCGGTGCTGCCTTTGATGCGTGGATGCTCCAACCCGGCTGGGTTACCGGCGAAACTCCGCACGACAAGGTGACCTTGAACAGCGTTGTTGACCACATTGACTATGTCTGCCAATTGGCAGGCAATACTCGGCACGCCGCTATCGGCACAGACTTAGACGGCGGTTATGGGCGTGAGCAGTCTCCGAGCGATTTGGACACCATCGCTGACCTGCAGAAGATACCGGGCTTGTTGAAGGCTCGCGGTTATAGCGACGATGACATCACCGCCATCATGCACGGCAATTGGCTCCGATTCTTACACGACGCATGGAGTTAGAAAAATTCGCGGCGGGAATGATCTCTGACAAAACCTAAGCTGAGTGTTATTGATAATATCGCTGAATATCTGGGATCCACAGGTGCTATTCATCACACACTTTGAGATCAGTCTTGAATAAGTAATATCGGAAGAAATATGCTGGAACAGAACGATGCATCGCGAAATCACAACAGCGAACCTACTGTAGGAACAACTGCTCCTAAACTGATGGGATTTGCGGATATTCTGGATGCAACGTTTAGTCTCTATCGGAAACATTTTTCGCTATTCTTAGGGCTTATCGCTTTTTCCGTCCTATCAGAACTTGCATCACATCTTTTAGTTGATTTTTCTGAGTTTTTCTTTCACCGTTCTCTCCTATTGGGAATAGCAACAGTCCTAATTACAGTTGCTTTTTCTATTATAGGTATGGGTGGAATAGTTATCGGCAGTGGCGCAACCTATTTAGGTGAGAACGTTACAATTCACTCAGTTTTGCAACGAACAATGGATAGGTTTTGGCAGCTGCTGGGTTGTTTTCTTCTTTGGTTGTTAGTTGTAGCGGTTTTGACAGTTACGATCATCGGTATACCGTTTGCAATCTATTTTGCGGTGCGCTGGGGATTATTCCTTGGAACAATCATGTTTGAAAAGCCTGTGATACGCATCGCTCTGAAACGGAGTAGTGAACTCATCAGCGGGATGTGGTGGCGGATGTTTGGAATGCTACTCGCAATCCTTTTGTTGAGTAGCATGGTTCACTCAATAATTGAGATTTCCATCGGATTTATACTTATTGCAACAAACCTTGTTAGTGAAATAGATTTTATTGATATTCTTCAATGGGGACTACTCGGAGAATCTTTTGAGAACAGTACACCACTTTTTTACACGATTTCGATTGTCATACACCTTGTTGTCTATACGATGTCATTTGCAATTTGGATTATTGGTATCACCCTTCTTTACTTTAACCAACGTATTCGGAAAGAGGGTTTTGATATTGAGATGCAGGTCACGCAATCTAACACTGTTGAAAGTAGTTTAGGTTGATTTGTTGGAAGAATTTCAGAGTATAGGGACCCCAAGATTTTGCCACTTGAACCAAAAACAGAAATCTGTTATCATTAAATCCGTAAAAGGAAACGCTCTTTCGTGCTTTTAACATGAAAATACGCAAAATTGTCCAAACTTTAGTATAAAAATAGCAAAGGGGAGCTCATGCAAGTCAATATTCAAAATAAAAACTTCACAATTTTAGAGATTCAAGGAAGAGTTGTCGGACAAGATGCGCTCGTGCTTAAAACCATGCTTGAGGAGCACATTCAGGTGCTTGAGGCGCAAGGCGGAGTTCCTACACTCATTTTCAATATGTCTGGGACACAGACAATGGATAGTGCTGGGTTAGGCGTTCTGATCACTACCAGCACCCAAATCCGTCAGAATGGCGGACGGACGGCACTTGTTAACGTCAATAAGGGCATCAGACGTATGTTGATTCGGACAAACCTGACATCACTTTTTGAATTTCCCAAAAACCTTGCAGAAGCGATAGCCAAAAGTTTCTAATTGGACGAAACTTCGGAAAGAAACAACTTTACTCTATATACCCTGTCCTATCTATGTTCCCCCCATATTTCAACGCATAAATCAGCAGATTCGACATAAACCGATAGACATCCGTAGAACGCCGGAGCCGTAGCATCGTGCGGCTTTCGATTTCTGCAGTCTCCATTGCACACATGTAGTCCTTGCGATTGTAAACCACTGCCAACCGATTGTCGATAATAATCCCTTTTTGAAAACGGAACTGCGTCGGTTGTGCGTTATTCTCATTGCCCCAAAATACATCTCCACCGGTAGGCGGTTTCGGCAAATTGTAATGGATACTATAGATTTCATGATCGTGCGGTAGAATATCAAGTGGATATTCTGGGAAAATTTGCCTGAATTCATCAGCAACTACGTGTGCAAAAAGCCCGTTGAAGCCGCAGTCATCAAAAAACAGCATCCCACCCTTTTCAACAATATATTTCCGAAGTGCGGCACGCTCTGCTGATGTGAAACCCGTCTGCAGCGGACCCTCTTTCGCCAGCCCTCGCCCGACGGTAATATCTTTGTCGTGCCCCGTCATGATGATGAGTGGGGCATCCATAATCTGTGGATCGGTGAGCCGTAGGGCACCGCCAGCGAAATCCATATCCGCTCGAATCGGGGTGTGATCTTCCAACCATTTGATGAGTGCTGGAATGGCAGTCGGATCCTGCCACCAATCCGAAAGTGAGTGTTTGAGTCGGATTAACCGGATATGCCCGCGAATCTCGTTTCCTGTGCCTTCAAGGATACCGCCCAATTTTTCTTTCGGTATTTTTACAAGATTCCGTAACGCGATATCAACGCCATCTCCCAAACCACCTGTCGGCAAAGATCCGTCCAGAAATTCTGAAAGTCCGGTTTTAGCAGCATCGGCACCTCCACTCCTTACAACTGAAGAGGCTCCTTTTTCTATGGTTGGTGCCGCTTCTCTGGGAGTGACAGATGGATGTACCGATGAAGTGTTGGGGGTCTCACCATTGGGGAATGTCGGTGTTATCGTCATCTCCGTAAGATTCGGCACATCGGTTTCGATGTCTAACGGTGGCACTTGCTGCACGACCTGCGTTTCGTTTTTCGGAAGTTGACGCATAGGCGATACTTGTGTTGGCATACGAGTCATAGGGGGTTCTGTTAAAAGTGTGGTGTTCGTTGAGACAGCGCGTCGAGTCGGTCGGATTTCCACATCTGTTCTGGCAGAATTGAGCGTAACGAATGTCGCCTCAAATGAATCTTTATTCAACAACCTCTGTCCAGATAACAGTAATGCCGCTATCAGCGCAAAGAGCAAATGCAATCCGACTGAAGCGATGACTGCGTGACGTTTGTATCGCAAGTTTCGGTTTGCAAGCTGCACCGAAAAACGTCTCTGTTTCATTTTTTTACTTTACCTTGCGGCTAAGTATCAGGATCTGTGCGATGAAGGTGCCATGTTCGAGTCGCACGTGCCGATGTTGCGTGCTTGAGTTTTGATACTATGCAGGACATATCCTTATTTCAACGCCGAATTAATCGGAAACCTGCAAGGACAACGGACGCAGCAGCCCAGGGGGCCATAGTTAGAAAACCTTAGAGGTGCCGTTGAATTTGTTGATAACTCTGTACATCTAACTCCCGATAATCCGGAATATCGTACCGATTCCCGCGCACGTCTGTCACGAAAAGCCGTGCAGGCGGCACCTGTTTGATGTTCTGGTTCAGCCCACGCACCGAGAACGTGATACGTCCGCGTTCCGTTTCAACTTCCCATTCATGGATCCCGAATTGTTCCTTCACGCGATGAATCTTCTGAATCGTCGGTGTGAAATACCGCTTATCCAATTCTTCTCGTAGGATTTTCAGACTTTCCGGTGCGAGTTCCGATGGGTTCACAAGGATACCGATTTCAGTATCCTCGTCGACTGCGAGTGATATGTATGCTTCAGGATTGCTGAGCGGCATGAGTCGCCGCACCACTACACGCAGATGGCAAACCTCATCTTGGATTTCGAGCCGTGCTGTCCCGACTTCAGAACGCGTGAATGTAAGTTCGGCTGCATCCAAATAACGCGGCGTAAAGTCATCTGATTCAGGCGATTCTGGTTTCGTTGTGTCCGCTGTGGTAGATGTTTCCTGTTTCCCAGTATTTTCGTTTTGCATGTTACCTCTCTACGGCTTGTGCTTGCGCACGGACATTGGCGGCTTCCCTTTGCGTCTCTACAAGTTTGTAATAGATACCCTTTTTCTCCATGAGTTCCTCGTGGGAACCACACTCAACGCCTTTACCCTTTTCGATGACGAAAAGCCGATCGGCATTTCGGAGCGTTGAAAGCCGGTGTGCAATCGCAAACGTGGTCCGGTTCTGTACGAGCCTGTCAATGGCTTGCTGAATCTTTCTCTCGGTTTCCACGTCTACAGATGAGGTGGCTTCGTCGAGAATCAGGATGCGTGGGTTGTGCAGAATCGCACGCGCAATAGAAATGCGTTGCCGTTCCCCGCCGGATAAACTTCCGCCCCGTTCACCGACTTCGGCATCATAGCCATCAGGGAACTTGACGATGAACTCGTGGGCGTTCGCCGCTTTCGCTGCAGCGATAATATCTTCCATAGGGGCATCGGGATGCGCGTATGCGATGTTCTCGGCGATAGTCCCGCTAAATAGATACGGTTCCTGTAGTACCACACCAATCTGTCGGCGTAAATCCTTGAGGTCAATTTGCTTAATATCTTCACCATCAACCTCTAATCGCCCAGCGTCTGGTGTATAGAAACGACAGATTAGATTAATAAGTGTTGACTTCCCGGCACCAGAATGACCCACGAGCCCGATCATCTCACCGGGTTGGACGTGAAGATTAATATCCTTTAATACCGGCTTATGTGACTCATAACCGAAGGTCATATTGTGAAATTTTACCTCTCCAGTGATATTTGGCATCGCTTTAAGGCTACCATCGTCCAACTGTTCCGGTTGTGAGTCTATAACTTCAAAAAGCCGTTCCGCTGCTGTCATTGAGCGAGAAGCCCAATTGATAAGCGGACTCACATACCGCAACGGTTGATAGAACATAGCAAGGTAGGCATGAAAAGCGAACAAGGTGCCAAGCGACATCGGTCCGGCGATAACATCAAGTCCACCGACATACCAAACGATGAGCGTACCCAACTGGACAGCAAACATTAGAGGTGGATAATAAGTTGCCCAAATCATCTCAGCATGCGTCTCGTAGTCCCGTGCGTCAATATTAGCATCTCCAAACCGGTTGACTTCATCCTTTTGTTGTCCGAAGGCACGGACAACTCGAATGCCAGATACCGAATCATTAACGACATCGAACAGTTTTGAGCGCCGCCGATAAGCGCGATGCCAAAGGCTTCGCACTTTTTTCCAGAACCAACCTGCCCCCAAGACAATTATCGGAATTGGGATTAAAATAAAGCACGCCAATCGCCAATTCATCAAGAAAAGCACACTTCCAATCCCGAAGAAGAGAAACAGCTGCACACTGAGAAACGAAAGCCCTTCTAACATAAAATCCTGAAGTCTCTCACTATCCTCAGTAATGTGCGAGATAACCGTTCCCGTTGTTCGCTTGTCGAAAAATCGGATAGACAGGTTGTGCAGATGCTGGTAAACATGTGCTCGGATATTTGCCGCGATGCGGAACGTCAACCATGCTCCCAAGCGTTGTTGGAAAATTGTGAAAATTTCGCGGATGATGAATACGGCTAACAGACTGCCTACAGCCACGGATAAAGCGAGGGTAGTTGGTTGAATCGCACGAAATATTTCACCCAACCGTGTCCCCGATGCTTCTGGCGCGGCGTTGGTGAGTTCATTCAACCGCAGGATGTCATCAACAAGGATGCGAGAGAAATACGGAGGTACTAACGTAATGAGTGTTCCAACGATAATAAATATAGTATAGAGGATTGCCCTGCCACGATACGGTCGTATGTAGGTCAAAATCCGTAGCATCACCTTGTGTTTTTTGGTGCATGCCGGACAAGGCGAAAACTCGTCTGGTAATAGGAGTCCGCAGCTTTTACAAGAATGATCCTCAGGTTTATAGTCCCAAATGGGTGCTTCATCACGTTTACCGTCTCGGAACTCAATCTCATCCCCGATAAATCGTGCGACAAACCCGAATTTCGCCGCACATCCGTTGGAATACCGGATAAGGTCTACTGTTCCTTCTTGTGTTTCCAACACCAAGAGTGCTGCATCCACCATAACTTCTGATCGGATACCCAACACACTCTTATAGGGTATATAGTGAAGCACCTCACCTTCACCGGTTACGGTGAATATCGCTGCCTCTGTTAGCACGAACCACTCTTCGCCGTAGCTGCCTGTTGAACTTATATCACTTCGGACCGCAAATCGGATCTGCTCTGTCGGTATATTCAGGCTTTGTAATGTCTTTTCAAGTGAATCGGGCAGCGCGTCAAGCGTACCCGTTGATGTCTCTGCAGTTGCCATTCCTTCTTTGTTCCCCCGTGCTTACTTCCCAGGCGTACGCTCGTCCGGATATTTCCAAAGGACTTTGCGATCAATAGACCTCCACCGCGTTGAGTCAACACGTTGGACAACAAATATCTTCCGACCACACCTGCACCGTATATCGTGGACATGTCCGTTTGAGCAGGTCTGTTTCTTTACAAAATCAACACTCTTTTGATGCACGCGATAGCCGTGCCTACATGAATAACAAACCAAGTACATTATTAATACCCAGACCCAGTAGGTGCGGTTTGGAACCGCACCGGGCAATATTAAGAAATTACCAGACTAATCTTTTTATCCTCATGTAATACCATTTCTGAATAAATGCTTCTCATTATCGAAAACCGGTTCGTAGTGGCGCAATTCTGCGGCGTACTCGCCCAAATGCGATGTGCATTATTGTGCTCTTACGTGCGGAGACCTCCGATGAGTTTCAAAACCTCTGAAATGTGAGTTTATTTTTCAGATTTGGTATAACCTCGCCATAATTTCCAAGTAATTGCATATTTTACTATGATTCTCTTTAACCCATTTTTCGCAGGACAATTCAGTTAAACAATATTTTTCAAACCACAACCGAATGCTTCTCCAAAACCTCGTCATTCAATTCAACACCCAATCCCGGCTTCGTTGACGGAATGATGTATCCATCTTCCCACTGCAACGGCTCCTTGAGAATGTCAGCATGGAAGCCGTCCCACGTATGGATGCCTTCTTGGATTAGGAAGTTCGGACTACAGACATCCAACTGAATATTAGCAGCACCGCCAATTGGACCGCCGTACAGATGTGGCGCGATCTGCGCGTAGTGTGCTTCACCCATGGATGCAATCTTCTTTGCCTCAAGGATACCACCTGTAATTGTCAAATCCATCTGCAAAATAGATGCTGCCTGTTGTTCCAACAGATCCGCGAACTCGTATTTTGTCAACAATCGTTCTCCCGTGGCAATGGGGATACTCGTTGACTGTGCAACGCGTGCCATCTCTTTGATATTTTCTGGTGGTATTGGTTCTTCAAACCAGAGCGGATCGTACGGCTCGACGCGTTTCGCGAAACGGATCGCACTGTTCGTATTGAATTGTCCGTGCGTGCCAATTAGAATGTCGCATCTATTGCCAACCGCATCCCGAATCCCTCGGATGACGCTTTCTGCGTAATCAAGCGTCTCTAACCTATCAGCAGTGCCAGCATCCACAGGATCAAACTTAACAGCAGTAAACCCTTTTTCGACGTAAGAGAGCGCGAGTTCTCCTGTTTTTTCTGGAGAATCACCACGTCGCCATTGCAACAGATAGGAATAGGCACGCAGTTTCTCGTGGAACATGCCGCCCAACAGATTGTAAATCGGTTGATTCAACGCCTTTCCGACGATGTCCCAACATGCCATCTCAATCGCGCTCATTGCCGGAGTTGTCAGCGGACCGGAGTGCCGAACGCACGGACCTTCATAGAGCGTTGACCAGATCCTTTCAATTCGAAACGGATCCGCACCGATCAAGAAACGCTCACCCCAATCTTTGATGAGTTCAACGACGACATGGTTCAGTTGCGTGTGATAGGTACATTCGCCTACGCCTTCGATGCCGTCATCGGTTATCAGCTTGACAAAAATCCAGCGTCTTCCACCCCAGTGTGGCGGTGGCACATCGACGAGATACGTTTTTACATCAACAATCTTCATTTTTTTAATTTTCCTTGCGGTTCGTTGAGGGTGAGCTTGCGGTTTGACGCGCTTTCCGTAGAGCCGTCTTCCACTTCGTTTCAGACTACAATTTTGGTGCTAATTTTAAGTTGACCACTCGAAAACCCTTTTTAAGTTTCCCTTGCGGTTCGTTGCGGATGGGTTTACGGGTTCCACCAATAGGTTACTTTGCCGACCAAGGTTGTATCAACTAATCCCGATGTCAGACTGTCCGTTCCGTATGTCTGGTTGAAAACGAAATAGAAATCACTACCGGGTTGATAGATATAATTGACTAAGAAATTCGTGGTAATCAGGTTCCGGTCACTGTTCCATTGTACATAGAGTTTGGTAAAGAGATCCGTGGAAAAGGAATAACCGACACGTCCACCGAAGACGTTAGTATCAAACGCACCTTGTGGTAGCGTGACTCGGTTAAACTCGTATCTTGGTTCCAAACTAAAACGTCCAGTGAGGCGGAGGTCGAGACGAAGGTCAAATCCGCGTCGCATACCGTTGTAGAAATCGCCAACATTGAACCCGAAACGTCCGTTAAAGACCTTGCCTTCAGCATTGAGCATGAGGCTATAGTTATTGTAAGTGTATTCGCCCTTCGGAATGATAACCCCTTCTCGAATTTCAAAGTCCTCAGTGAGGTTCTCAAAGTTTCTGTAGATTCGGATGCCGCCCCAACCGTTGGTTTCCAATTCAAGCCACGTGCTCCAGATAAAAGTTCGCGTCTCTAATTGATTATCTGAGTTGAGGATGATATCGATCTCCGGTCCAATCCACATCCGGCGAAGACCGTGCCAATGAAGATAAGGTGTTCCTCGTACTTCGCCCCGGAACCAACGTGATCCGGTGCGATACACATAACCGACTTCGGGATTGAAATCGTCACCGATGTCCGTATAGGAGGCGTTCACTCGCGCGACTTCGCTCTGCCAGTTTCCGCCGAAGTAGAACGCATTTGGGTTTTCGCTTGGCAAATCGCTATTTCCCGGACCGACCTGCTTGCTGAGTTCACGCTGTTCAAAGGTGCGTGCCCAGAGACCTCGGAAATTCATCTCGCCTGTGGGACGATAGATGAAATCAACGCCGGTCGCGCTGTTGTGTGTGTCGAGACTTTGCTTATTAATTCCAATCACACCGAGGCTCGACCCTGTAAAAAGGTCGCGCTTGATACGCAAAACAGAGTAGTTTGTCCTGTCAACGTCAACCGCGTCCAAACTTTCCGTAGCGTCTGCTGCATACTTATCCGTGAGAACGTTCAGCAACCCAACGCCGAAACCTCCAACTTTACCCGTAACCTTTCCACCCCCCAGAATCGGGATAGCGTGTCCTTCTTCAATACCGATGCGACGGCTATAGAAAAGTAGGAGGGGCGGTGGTGCGTTGAAACTCGTACGAGGGATGCCGAAATCGAATAAACCGGCACCTTCTAAAAAAAATTGACGTTTTTCTGGGAAAAAGAGGCTAAACCGCGTTAAATTTGCTTGCTCCTGGTCCGCCTCAACCTGTGCGAAATCTGTGTTGACGGTGAGATCGGCGGTTAGATTTGAGGTGACACTCACCTTCATGTCCGCTCCGAAATCAAGCACACCCACTGTCCCTTCCTCTTCTGTCCGGGCAACACCGGGGAGTAGGTAGGGTAGGAACTCAATATTCCGTCGTTGTGAGATCCCGGATAGACCGGTTAGGGTTCCTAAGTGCGTTGTCCGATAGCGTGCCAAGAACGTATAGGCTGCTGGCACCGGCGACCATGTGCCTTCTTCCTGATTCTTTTGGATAGTGCGTCCGAGATTCAAACCCCACGTTAATGCTTCTTCACTCTTAAACCTCAATTGGCTGAACGGGATCGCAATTTCCGTTGTCCAATTATCGCCGTTAATTTTCGATTGAGAGTCCCAAACCGCATTCCAGTTCTCGTTTCGACTGTCCCCGCTATCCATGAGTGCAACGTCTTCCCTCGCGCCGAGCGGATTCACCCGAAAGAAGAAGCCACTCCGCCTATCGTTATAGGTATCCAGTAGGACAAAGACGTTGTCTTGGTCCCACATCATCGCGTCGCGCCTCATCTTATTCGCAATAATCTTGGAACGGTCAGGTTCGCTGCAGACAAAACCGAAATAGATGTGTTTGTCATCATAAAGGATCCGAACCTCTGTTGATTCTGTCAGCGGTTCGCCAGCATCGGGTTCAAATTGCGTAAATTGACGAATAGGTGTTGCTTTCTGCCAGTCAGACTCTGTGAGTTCCCCGTCAATCTCAACGCTCTCGTAAGTGCGGTACGCTTTTGCTTGAAGTTCCTCAGTTTCGGCATGCACACCAGCACTGATGCAAAGGAGAAGTAGAATTGATAGCCATCTACATAGATAATCCATGGTATACTTAGCTAAAAAACGTAACCTCCCTGATTGTCTTAAACTTTTCTCTATTATACCACATTTATCGAAATTCTGCACATTCTTATCTATGCTACTTGTAGGAATGCTTTCCTGACCGCTATCCTCAATTGACCTCTCACTCAAACTTGTTGTCATCAAATTTTACGAATTGGAAACTTTCGATTTGAATCGGGAAAGAAAAATCCACCTTTTGGAAGGGACCAAAACGTTGAAAAAAGATTTGACTTTGGTCAGAAATTATGGCATGATTAATGCATCACATTGGCAAACATAGTAAGCGTGATCGCAAAATTATGTATCTGCCTACCCATGCAAATCTTAAGGAATATTTCAAAGAATAGATTAGAAAAATGTAGAACACAATTGGAGGAAATTGATGAGCAACGAAAGCAAATGCCCAGTGATGCACCACGCTCAGGCACAGGGCACCATAGCGAACCAACAGTGGTGGCCGAATCAGTTGAACCTGAAGATGCTCCACCAGAATCCACCCTCATCCAATCCTATGGGGGCGGATTTCAACTACGCCGAGGCGTTCAATACACTTGACTTGGATGAACTGAAACGAGACGTTGATAAGGTGATGACAACGTCGCAGGAATGGTGGCCCGCCGACTACGGTCATTATGGACCTCTCTTCATTCGGATGGCGTGGCACAGTGCAGGCACGTACCGCATCGGTGACGGACGCGGTGGTGGTGCCTCTGGCACGCTCCGCTTTGCACCCCTCAATAGTTGGCCCGACAACGCCAGCCTTGATAAGGCGGTCCGGTTGCTCTGGCCCGTCAAGCAGAAGTATGGTCGGAAACTCTCGATGGCGGATCTGATAATCTTCGCTGGAAACTGCGCCCTTGAGTCGATGGGTCTCAAGACCCTCGGGTTCGCTGGCGGACGAGAGGATGTCTGGGAACCTGAGGAAGACATCTATTGGGGATCCGAGACCACGTGGCTCGGGGACGAGCGTTACACCGGCGACAGGGAATTGGAGAATCCTCTCGGTGCCGTTCAGATGGGATTAATCTATGTGAATCCACAGGGACCTAACGGTAACCCGGATCCGGTCACTGCAGCTATAGACATTAAAGAGACGTTCCGTCGCATGGCAATGAACGATGAGGAAACGGTTGCGCTCATCGCTGGTGGACATACATTCGGCAAAACCCACGGTGCTGCTGATGCGGACGAGTACGTTGGACCCGAACCCGAAGGAGCCTCGCTTGAGGAGCAAGGACTTGGCTGGAAGAACACCTACGGTAGCGGCAAGGGCAGCGACACGATCACCAGTGGGTTGGAGGGTGCCTGGACCGCTACACCGATCAAGTGGGACAATAGTTTCTTTGAAAACCTGTTCAACTACGAGTGGGAACTGATAAAAGGTCCCGGTGGTGCGTGGCAGTGGACTCCCAAAGATGAATCTGCACAGGGCACCGTGCCGGACGCTCACGACCCTTTGAAGAAGCACGCCCCTATGATGCTCACAACTGATCTGTCTCTGAAGGCGGATCCAATCTATGAAAAGATTTCCAGACGTTTCTACGAGAATCTGGATGAGTTCGCAGACGCATTTGCTAAGGCGTGGTACAAACTGACCCACCGCGATATGGGACCTCGCACACGGTGTCTCGGTCCTTGGGTTCCTGCGGAACCGCAATTGTGGCAAGACCCTGTCCCCGGTGTCGATCATGAATTGATTGGGGAGCAAGACATTGCTGCCCTCAAGAGCAAGTGTCTTGAATCAGGACTGTCCATTTCCCAACTGGTTTCGACCGCTTGGGCATCTGCGGCAACATTCCGCGGTACTGACAAGCGCGGTGGTGCTAACGGGGCACGCATTCGCCTCGCACCGCAGAAGGATTGGGAAGTCAACAATCCGCCCGAACTGGAGAAGGTACTTCAGACACTTGAGGGGATTCAAAAGGAATTTAACGGATCGCAGTCCGACGGGAAGAGGGTCTCGCTTGCTGACCTGATTGTTCTCGCGGGGTGTGCAGCGGTCGAGGCAGCTGCGAAGAGTGCCGGTATCGACGTACAGGTTCCCTTCGCTCCGGGACGCACGGACGCGGTGCAGGAGCAAACCGATGTCGAATCATTTGCTGTGCTTGAACCGACCGCTGACGGATTTCGCAACTATCTCGCAAAGGGACACGAGAGAACAGCCGAAGAGTTGCTGGTGGATCGTGCCCACATGCTGACGCTAACCGCGCCTGAGATGACGGTTCTCGTCGGAGGCTTGCGCGCCCTGAATGCAAACGTTAGTCAGTCCGAACTCGGTGTTTTCACCGACCGTCCCGAAACGTTGACGACTGATTTCTTCGTGAACCTACTTAACATGAACATCGAGTGGCTGGCATCCTCTACAACCGAGGGGGTGTTCGAGGGACGCCATCGCTTGACAGGCGATCTCAAGTGGACCGGCACCCGTGTCGATCTCGTATTCGGCTCAAACTCCCAGCTTCGAGCCATTGCGGAAGTCTACGCGTGTGATGACGCACAACAAGCATTTGTGCGTGACTTCGTGGCTGCGTGGAACAAGGTCATGAATCTTGATCGCTTCGATCTTGACTGATCTCGACGAGGTAGGGCAGTGGGACCGTGGAATCCTCACGTTCTCACTGCTCCCAATTCACTCTAAAATGGTAGGTGCGGTTTCCTCCTAACCGCACGGTATTACTAAATCGCTGACCCCGCTGGCGAGGTTTCTAACCTCGCCTTCTTTGTAGAAGCGAACTTGTGCTCACAATACCTGTCGATCGCTGACCGCTCTAATCCTGATAATCCTTGAATCCTATAAATCCTGATTCAGACAATGAATACCACCACGCATTACATGCCGCCCTTACAGGGCTAAGCGTATGGAGGCAACATTTTCCTATAAACATACCGCCCCTCTGGAGCTACAGAGAAAAAATCGGATGCCTCTGACATACGCTTAGAATCTTATTGATTTTCTTACCAAAGTGTGGGAGAATACGGAGAAAATCCCATCCTGAGCACTTTGCAGACAGGAGAACTATGAAAAATGATAAGAGGACAATCTTCGGTTGGTGCATGTATGACTGGGCAAATTCAGCCTATATCACCACCGCTGCAGTCGCGTTGCTACCGAATTATTTCGCACAAGCCGTTGTAGGTGAAGCCGGTGTGGACATCCTTGGCACGAATATGAGTGCGACAGCATTGTGGGGATTTATGTTAGGGGGCGCAGCGTTCCTCGTCTTCCTCTTCGCACCCGTGCTTGGCGCGATTGCCGATTTCTCTTCAGCGAAAAAGCGGTTCCTCACAGGCTTTGCGTATATGGGAAGCCTCTTCGCAACGATGCTCTATTTTTGCGGGTCTGGCGATGTAGGATTGACGATCGTGCTTTTTATGGGTACCCAAATCTGCTTTGTTGGGGGCAATGTCTTCTACGATGCGTTTTTACCACAGATCGCCTCTGAGGATAAAATAGATTCCGTTTCTGCCAAGGGATATGCGTTCGGATATATCGGTGGATCAATCCAATTTGCGATTGCTCTTGGACTCGTTGCTATGCAAAAGACCCCGGAGAACCAAGCGATGGCAGCACGCGTCGGGATGGCGATGACTGGGATCTGGTGGGCAGGTTGGACCCTGTTCACTATGAAATACCTGAAAGAGGAAAGAACACCGCACGAACTTCCAGACAAGTACCGCAACCGACCGAAAGGCTTGGCGTATATCTCTCTCGGTATCAGTCAGACCCTCGCGACCGCTAAAAGGGTCGGACGTTTTAAACACCTCACCCTCTTCCTCGTCGCTTATATGATTTACAATGACGGTATCCACACCGTCACCAGTATGGCGACGATTTACGGCACCGAAGAATTAAAACTTTCAACGACGGCACTCATGGTGACGCTCCTACTTGTCCAGGTCGTCGCAATCGGGGGAGCGTTGATCTTCAGTCGGCTTGCAAATCGCATTGGTGCGAGACGTTCTGTGATGTTTGCCTTAGTCTTATGGAGTGGGGTTGTTACCTATGGGTATTTCATTCACACCGCAACAGAATTCTTTATTTTAGGAATGATTGTTGGTATTGTCCTTGGTGGGACACAGGCGTTGAGTCGTTCCTTCTATGGCGCGATGATTCCAGAAGGTGCAAGCGCAGAGTTTTACGGATTTTATTCCGTCTTTAGTAAGTTTTCGTCGATTTGGGGACCGGTGACGTTTGGTTTTATCAAACAGATTACAGGCAGTGCACGTCTTGCTATCATTTCATTAATGATTTTCTTTATTGTGGGACTCATTCTTTTGGGATTTGTGGATGAGGAAAAGGCAAAAGCCGATAAACTTGCGTTCTGAAGCAAGCGGTCATCTGATGTGTAAATCCTAAGTAAGAAGGTTCTAATAAAAAAAAAGGACGACCTCAAAGTCGCCCTTTCCTTAGATTAAGTGCTGTTGTTAATTCGCCAACTCGAAAATAATTGGGAGCTCCAATCGCAGGCTGTTTCCGTTTTGTCCTTCGGGGAAAGGCGGGTAAGGCACAGCGTTTTGGACAGCGGCGAGCGCGGCACTATCCAATGCATTTGAGCCAGAAGAATCCGTAACTTCTGGGTTCCGGATGGTTCCATCTTTGAAGAGTGTAAACCGAACCGTTGTAGTGGTACCATCGTCCAGATTGCGGACGCGTGGTGGGAAACGTTGAACCTGTTTTATTCTATCTCGCACCGCTTTTAAGAATTCGTTGAACGACTGTTTCGCATCGCCTAAGTTGACTGAGGCGAGCTCCAGATTGCCCCGGTCATTGAATTCTGTTTGTGCGAGGTTTGTTCCCATATCCATTCTTGCGACCATACTTGTGGTTTCAAACTTCGGCACCTCGAATTTTGGCAGTGTTGTAACAATGTTTGCCTGTTGTCGAGTTGCTTTGAACAGATTTCTGCCGATTCCCGCTGTGCTCGGTGCTATCACAGGACGTGTGGAAACATCGCTTGTCGGTAGCGTAAAACGTGCGTTACCCATTGGAATTTTAGCACTCGTCGTGACGGGCTGTCCTTTGGGTGCCCGAACCTTAGAAAACTTCGGTTGTTGCGGTTGTCGTGTTGTACGAGGTGGTGTTCGGCGTTTCGGCTGCGGTTTCGAGGCTTCCAAAACGACACTCTCTACTTTATCATTGTTCATCTCCAGCACTGTTTTGTGGATAAAGTAGATAGCACCAGCAATAATCCCGATGACATGCAGTCCTATTGCAAAAGTCCATGCGATCCGGATCGCTTTCTTTTTCCGTTTTTGGGCGGTTTCTCGGTTCTGCCGCTGAACATCGGCAATCGTCATCATATTTTTCTTCTCCTGTTTCCTTAATCTGTTTGCCTCTGCCACGATTGGCAAGAGCATAACGCATCAATTCAGTCTTCCTCAAGCCCTATAAAAAATTGTTAATTATCGGTTAACGAGTAAGAACCTATCTCTAACAATCTACCGCTACCTGACGTATTCCAAGTTGGGAAAGATTGTTACAAACCCCTCTTAACCGACACCTGACAACCGATAACTGATAACCATTTAATCTTCATAACTCAGCAACTTGTATTGATTGTTCTTAACAACTACTGAGCCGAGAATCTTCAATTCCCGTTTTTCTTTGGCGACGTTCTGTAACGTCAAAACGGTTCCACGTAAAAGTTGGAACCCTTCATAAGTCTCCGGCAGTTGATCGAAGTGGATGTCAACAAACTTCAGATTGTGCCCTCCGAAGTGAGCAATCCACTTTTTCATACCTATGTTGCATCTCTTATTCAGATTTGACCAGGCAAAATCACCCGGGAAGTTATTCGGTGGTCGGCTTGCAGGGAACGCGGGCCAAATCCAATCAAGATACTCCTCGCGTTGCACACGCAGGCGGTCCAACTGTGCAATATCTTTTTGGTTAAGTGCGTCTACGACTGCCAGACCGAGTTGGCCTGGCGAGTGTAGGGGTTGGGTAACCCAACCCCTACGATTCGATTTCTCACACCCTACTAAACCGCTGTAGACAAACAGGGTCGTTAGAAGGATGTAAAACGTGTAAACGGTGCGTTCATTACCTCTGTGCACTCGTTGTCCATCCCGTGGTCCAGTTGTTGCTTGGGCTCACGCCACCGACAAAGTCAACCTGTTCAAAGAACCCGTCAGCAGGTGGCGGTGCCGGAGACACAACTTTAGCACCCGCACCGGGCGTGAAGTTCGGGGCGCTCTTATTGAACGGATCTACCAAGCCTGGATCGGTTTCTTTGTTCCCGTTTTTCGAGGCAAAATCGGCTTCGTCGAACCCATCATCGTCTTTTTCATCACTGAAATTGCCTTTTCCATTTTCAAAGAAGATGCTGTTTTTTACAACCAGTTTACCACTGTCCGCTTGCGCGTGGGTCGCTTCGTTGTTGATATCGAGTCCGACTTTGTTAAATCCAGTAACGATGAAGTTTGCGAATGTGCCAGCAGCACCTTCGCGAATCAACATACCGTTATCGCTTTCCGGACCCGCTGGATCACCGACAAGCGTCGCATTGTAGATAGTAGCGTCGGAACGTGGTGTTGCCTCGTTATCTTTACTGCTGTTATCAACTTCAAAGCCGTTGTCTGCATCATCGCCATACTGCTGCACGACGAGGAACTGCGCCTTACCTGTCCAGCCATCTGTCCAGTCAAAGGAATCATCGCGGGCACCCGTAACCATGACATATTTAAGGTTGACGGTGCCACCGAACATCTCAACGCCATCATCTTGGTTCATGTGTACTTGGACGTGATCGACGACAGTACCGGATCCAACACCTTGGAAGGCGATGCCGTTCAACTCGTTGTCAGGACTGAATTCGATGCCTGCGTACTCGACACGGACGTAGCGGAGAACACCACTACTGTCAGCAGGATTATTTCCACCGAATGCCCCTGTGTCACCTTCACCGAAAGTTATGCCTTGGTTCGTCGGGGCACTACCGTTGACAATCAAACCACCCCACTGTCCCCGTGCGCGGCTCCCTATAGCGGCATCACTGGACATAACGATAGGGGCAGATGCTGTCCCTTCTGCCATGATTTTAGAACCTCGGGCAATAATAAGTGTGCCATTGGTTGCCTGTTCACCGTAAACTTGGACACCCGGTTCAATGGTTAATGTCGCGCCTCCTTCGACAAACACTGCACCCCGGAGGAGATAATCGTAAGCCGCCGAGAGCGTTTTATCGGCATTCAATCTGCCTTCAAGGACGACAACTTGGTGCCCATCAACATCAATAACAGTCTCTTCGAGGACCAATGCTTCTTCGGTTTCTTCGGTGTCTTCTTCATCGCTACCACAACCGACATAAGCGAGTGCTAACCCAACCGTGAAAATGGCCATTAGCAGGAACAGCCAATTCTGATATAAACCCCTTCTTTCTGTGGATGTAGGGGCGGACCCAACATTTAACATGAGTAACTAAGCTCCTTTTTTATTTTTATTTTATGCCTAACCGATTAGGGGGATAGGCACCAATGGTCGCGACTCGGCGATGTATATCGCCCTCAATTTTAAGTCGCTGTTGTAAATTCCCTTCACTATAAGGATACCGATAGATTGTTGCAAGAAAATGACAATATTATGATTTTTTTCCAATTTCCCAAGACTTTTACGCCCTCTTTGCTGATTGCTGACAGTCATAAGCTACAGATTGTAGCTTATGCCAAACGAGAACGATCTACCGAGTTTGTATTCAAGATAGGTTGCTTCTTCTATCTTGTAACGGACGTAGGGGTCAAGCAGATTTTTCGCCGAAACGCTGAGTTTGAAATAATTTGCAACCGTTCGACTAAAACTCGCATCCAATTGTCCGCGGGGCTGCTCATATACATCCGGCACACCGTGGTTACCCACTTCGGAAAGCCTACGTCCGAAGATGTTATACGCAATCGCGCTGGAGATGTCCCAGTTGGGGTCTTCAAAACCGATGGAGACATTGACGATGTAAGGACACTGTCCCTGTAGTGGACGCTCGGAAGATGTCTGAATGCCGACATCCTCCGGCAAGACGACTTGCGAGGAGATCAGTGCAGCGTTTGTGTTAATCGAGAATTTACGCAGTGCATTTGTGAGAATACCTAAATTTTGGCGTGCTTCTAACTCCAAGCCGTAATTGTTAGCACCTTCGGCGTTTTCGTATGTAATTCGGATTTCTGCTTGTGGCTGGACGATCTGCTCAATCGGTTTTTGGAACCGTTTATAGAACGCACTTACCGCCAAAATGCCACCTATCTGTGGAAACGCTTCCCAGCGGAAATCGAAATTGTCTATCTGGGCCCGCTCCAAATCCGGATTGCCGAGGATCGTTCTGCCCCCGACAAAGTCTGTAAACTCAAAGGGTGCGAGTTCACGGAAATCAGGACGCGTAATCGTTCGAGAGGCCGCGAGACGCAGATTCATCCGTTCTGTTAGACGATACGTCACATTCATGCCCGGCAGCCAGTCAAGTGTTTGCAAATTCGCTTTGATCTCTTTCAGAGAAGCAGAAAACGGGTCGTAGGTCGTAACCGTTTGATCCGAAGACTCCAATCGGACCCCGGTCATGACCTGCCATTTTGCGGTAATCGGTAGATCAATCATCAAGTAACTTGAGTAGATATTGTGGTCTGCAAGATAGTTATCCGTAGAGCGCGTGGACTCTCGCAATTCAAAGACGCGAGGTGCTATGTTTTGGGTTTGGAAAAGGATTTCAGGTGGATCGGATAGATTGACGGTAGCATCTACTTGGTCAGAAGGCAAGAATCTAAACCTGCGTACATCAAATGTCCGCGCCCGATCTCGCAAGAGTCCACCGAATTTGAAAAGACCTTCAGCACCAAGCGGGATTTTCCAGTCAACCCGTGCGTTGTATTCATCGTCTTCAAGATCAAAGAAGAACCTACTACCGCTATGTGTGACATCTCGGAAGGTGTATGTGCCATCGCCTCTATCTTCATAAATATTCTCACGCGTGTCGGGTTCATCGCGTGATGCACGAGAATAGGTCAGTCGCCACTCCATAGAGACATCGGGTTGCTCTGGTCTTTCTTCTGTGGTTTCTAATGCGGGCGCGCCAAAGTTAAAGTCGTGCATTCCGGCGACTTGGCCGGAGAAGAGTTGGCGTTCAACGTATCGGAGACGGAAGCTTCGCAAATCGGTATTTCTATCGGCGTTGAACCCCTCCCATGTTCGGGTTTCATCTTCAGCCGTATGTGTGAAAAGTGTCTTGATACTGAGGAGGTGTTGCGGAGAGAAGCGAAGACTGGCATTTAAGACACTACCCCAATCTACTTCATTACCACTCCGTTCAACGTTATACGAGGTTACGGGGGAAAGCGTCTCCTTCAAACCGATACGGAAGGCGTTGCGAACTTGTGTGCCGTAACTATGACTATTGCCGTAAGAGATTACGCCTAAATAGCCAAACTCTTTGCCGAGGATCTTATTACTATTCCCAAGACTGAATTTATAGCCTTGGTTGATCGGAACCTGTTGTCGTTCTGGTGACCAGACGTTGGAAAACGATTGCCCGAACTCCTGAATTTCTTGCGGTGAGAATCCTAAAGGTGTAAAACGTCCACGTTCCCGAATCGGTAGGTCCGCTGCTCGATCTTCGACAATGCTGGGCAAATCGCGCGAGCCGTCATCAAATCCTAAGAAATCGAAATCGCCCCCTGGATACGTCAAACCGTTTTCCCCTGTTGCCTGTGTGTTAAAGCCGCTTGACATCGATAGTGACATCGTCAACTCTTCTGGAAAGTCTTTGGTAACGACTTGAACAGAACCACCTGCGAAACCGCCCGGTTGGTCTGGGGAGAAGGTCTTGACTGTCTGTAAACTCGCGAGGAGGCTTGCCGGAAAAATATCCATCGGCACAACCCGACGATTCGGTTCAGGACTGGGGATTTCAACATTATTAAGGAGTGTATTGCTATAGCGTTCCCCCAACCCGCGCACAAACACGTAACGTCCGCCGACAATGCTGACACCTGTCACCCGTTTAATAGCTTCACCGGCGGACGAGGCAGGGAGGCGACTCATCTCTTCTGTGCTGATGCTGTCTTCAATTCGTGAGCTGCGCATCCGTTTTTCAAGAAGACCGCGCTCGCTGGATTGGCTCAACCGGACCGGTAACTTGATTGCGTCAAGTTTTACCACTTGCGGTGTCAGTTTGACTTGAAGTGTTTCTGGTGTCGCGTCCGTGCTCACCTGAAAATCGGTAATGACATAAGTATTATAAAACGGCGCACTTGCATGAATCTTATAGGTGCCGCTTGGCAATTGCAGCGAAAACGCACCTGTCTCATCCGTTGTTACGCGAATCTTAGTATTGACAACCCGAATTGTCACCTCTGCTATCGGTACCTCGGTGTCGTTATCTACAACGGTACCCGTTATTTTGACGAGCTGTTGCGTTGCATGGTTATCAGCATCTACTTCTCCGAGCGTGAGCCCCGCACCAAGCACCAAAAGCAATGAACAGATGCGAAACCATTTCTCCAAAGGTAGAGCTTGCAAGCCCATATTAAGAAGTCCTCTCATTTTGTTTCATTATTCGTTTAGGCAGACTTGAATCCTTTCGTGTGTTTTGTCGGGGTGCTTTCCAAGCGCGTATGGACGGATTAGAAAATCCGTCCTTTCTCCATTGAACGCGCAAATGGTGCTCCGTCAACGTTTCTGTTCCCAACACTGTTCCAATGGTCAGAAAATTGTAATCCCCAAATGCAACAAAAATGTGTTATTTTTTTGTTAAAAAATAGAAAAACACTCTGTAATAGTTATCGGTTATCAGTACGATTTTTCTGCGAAAAATCTTTCAGTTATCAGTTAAGAGACACTTTGTGGCGGGTGCTTTCTCGTAAACTACCACAAGAATATAACTGAGTACTGACAACCGACAACTAAAAACCATTTTCCTTGATATTTTCTTCTATAAACCCTATAATACTTAAGTATACTATGTTGTATGGTAGGTGAATTGATGATAGGCGAACTCCTTCGGAAAAGCATTCATTTATCAGGACTTGCTCTACCGGTTATTTATCTTTTCTTAGATAAACCGACGATGTTAGTTATCATCGGAATCCTGACCGGGTTGGCACTTGCCGTGGAATTGGTGAAATGGCTCTCTCAGCGTTTCGGCGAGTTCTTTTTCCAAATCTTCGCCTCCCTCCTCCGCACACATGAGCGCAAAGGCGCAATGACAGGTGCGACCTACTATCTCATCAGTGCGTTCTTATGTATTTTCTTTTTTGCCAAGACGCTTGCCATTGTTTGCATTTTCTTCATGATACTGGGAGATCTGGCAGCCGCTTTGGTGGGTAAAAAGTGGGGTAGGACGAAGCTCCTCGGCAAAAAGAGTTTAGAGGGAAGCACAGCCTGTTTCGTTGTCTGCGTAGCCATTGCTTTGGTTAAATTAAATCCTATTGTGGCAATTGTTGGTGCCTTGGTTGCTACAATCGTGGAACTCATTCCGTTTCCGATTGACGATAACCTCACGGTGCCGCTTATTTCAGGTGCAGTGATGCACTTCCTGATACGGGGTTTTTTCTAGCAAGGTGAAAAAGCCAAAGATTGTAGCACGCAACAGCGGCGCGTGCGGAATCGATAGGAAAAATCTTTTGCTAAAACTGTTATGTCGCGCGCAAGCAAAGTTAAAAAATCAGGTGCAGTGATGCCCTTTCTGATGCAGGGTTTTTTAGGAAGGTGGGAAAGCCAAAGATTGTAGCACGCAACAGCGGCGCGTGCGGAATCGATAGGAAAAATCTTTTGCTAAAACTGTTATATCGCGCGCAAGCAAAGTTAAAAAATTATGGCGCATATTAAGCTTGAAAATGTTGTAAAACGCTTCGGTGATGTCGTTGCAGTCAAAGATTTCAACTTAGAAATTGAGGACAAAGAGTTTGTCGTCTTTCTGGGTCCTTCCGGCTGTGGCAAAACCACAACACTTCGCCTCATCGCTGGCTTAGAAAACCCTGAAGAAGGCGACATCTTCATCGACGGTCATCGCGTCAATGATCTTTCCCCTGCTGATCGCGACATCGCTTTTGTCTTTCAATTCTATGCTCTCTATCCACATCTGAGCGTCTACAATAACATTGCTTTTCCACTCAAAGCGGTAAAGGTCTCAAAATCGGAAATCGACACGCAAGTTAAGCGGGTCGCGGAAATCTTACAGATATCCGATATGCTCGATCGGAAGCCGAATGTCCTGAGCGGTGGTGAAATGCAACGTGTCGCGCTTGGACGCGCAATGGTGCGTCAACCAAAAGTTTATCTCCTTGATGAGCCTATGGCGAATTTAGATACGAAGATTCGCATCGACACTCGTGCCGAAATTAAACGGCTCCAACACGAAATCGGTGCGACAACTATCTTTGTAACGCATGATCAGGTTGAAGCGATGTCCCTTGCGGACAGAATTGCGGTTATCCACCAGGGGCTACTACAGCAAATTGGTACACCGTACGAGGTTTACAACAAGCCAGAGAGTCTTTTCGTAGCAGGGTTTATGGGAATGCCTACGATGAACCTCCTTGAGGCAGATTTAGGTAGTCAGGAAGGGGAATCTGTTCTATGTCTGAGCCATACTGATGTTTGTTTTCGTCTCTCTCCAGAACGACAGGCGTGTATCAGTTCAGCTACACGAGAGAATGGCTTGGTATTTGGCATTCGACCTGAACATATCACAGCTGCGAGCGAATCGGATGAACAAAGAATTCTTGCCCACGTGCATCTTGTTGAACCCCTCGGTCCAGTAAACATCCTTGATATCCGTCTTGGTACACACCCGGAGACACAGGAGCCGATTCTACTTCGGGTCAGAACACATCCGACCTTTCAGGCTACGGTGGGGGATACTATCTGGTTAGATTTTGACGAAGGAGAGATGCACCTCTTTGACCGAGGGACAGAACGCGCAGTCTGGGGAAAATAGCCGTTGGCAATCAGCTGGCAATAAGCAAACCTCTTTGCTGAGGGTTTCCGACGGTTTTCACTGCGAAACAGGCTATTTGCTATAGGGTAAATAGTGAACCGATCCCTAAATCCAGTTGTGAATTAATCAAAAACCTGCCTGAAACGAAGTGGAGGGCAGCCCAGGAGCAATAAATTAAAAAATGAAAATACCGTGTCGCATGGCGGCTTTCGACTTAGATGGAACACTCCTAAATAGTGAACACACGTTGCCACCAAAAAACCGCGAGGCTCTTGGAGAGCTCGCGGCGAATGATGTTCTGGTCGTATTAGTATCTGGGCGGATGCACCGTTCTATTCAGCCTATTAGCGATCAGATTGGGCTTGAAAATCCCATTATTTCTTACAACGGGGCGATGGTGCGACACGCGACAACCGGGGAGGTGTATCATCACACCCCTGTCCCGGCAGATTACGCGATGGCAGTCATCAATGACTGCGTCGAACAGGATTTACATCTCAATTTCTGTTTGAACGACGAGCTTTATGTCGCTGAACGGAACGCATGGAGCAACCTTTATGAAACACGAACCGGTGTTCCCGCCACACCTGTCGGCGACCTACGCGAATTAGCGGGTGAAACACCGACGAAGATGCTTCTTATCCACACACCCGAAAAATTACAACCGCTCTTAGACAGTTTTCAAACCAATTATGCGAAGAAACTTTACGTCACGCAGACCCAAGTAGAATATATTGAGTTCATGAATCCAGAAGTTACCAAGGGACACGCGCTGACAGCCCTCGCCAATCAATTCAACATTCCAATGGATACGGTTGTTGCTTTTGGCGACAGTTATAACGATGAGAGTTTACTTAAAACAGCCGGGTTCGGCATAGCAATGGCGAACGCAGTTCCACCGATCCTTGCCTGTGCTGATCATATTACAGCGACGAATGACGATGACGGGGTCGCAAAAGCCATTTGGGAATTAATCTTGTAATGTTTTCGTGCTGTATTCCCACAGCTTCGCTTTCCGCACCTACAACTTTATTGCCAGTTGGTCATTAACCTATATTGATGTCGTGGAACTTTTTGTAAGGAAAGTCCGCGACAAGTACATAGGAATTCCCCTTCTGTTTCAAGGACACCTGAACAGAGTTGGCTGAAAACTCAAAATACTTTGCCAGAACCTCTGCTAATTCATTGTGCAACCTTGTCATAAAGCGATCATCAACGTCCATCCTGTCTTGTGTAATGACAAGCTTCAAGCGTTGTTTGGCAATATTACTCGATTTGGGTCTACGCCCGAATAACTGTTTTATGCTTATATTCATGGGGAGACTCCTTATCTCTTTCTCGTGAACCAGTTTACAATATTCGTAAGCAAGCCTTTATGTTCTAAATCAGGGATCGGGATTCGCTGTCCGGTGAGCCGCCTGGCGATACGCATATAAGCCTGAGACCCCGGTGAGGCGTCTTCGTATACTAAAGGAATCCCGCGGTTTGTGGAAGTTATCACACCACTGTCTTCGGGGACAATACCAAGTAGGTCGATGTTCAGGATGTCCAATACGTCGGCTTGGTCCATCATACTCCCGTTCCCGACGAGTTCCGGGGAGAAACGGTTTAGGACAAGATTGATCGGCTCAATTCTGGCATGTTGTAACAACCCGATGATCCGGTCTGCATCCCGAATTGCAGAGACATCCGGGGTCGTAACAACGATAGCTTCGTCAGCACCTGCGGAAGCATTATTAAAACCGCGCTCAATGCCTGCAGGCGAGTCAACCAACACAAAATCGTGGGTTGACCGCAATTTGTCACAGATTGCCTTCATTTGTGCGGGCTGCATGTCGTCTTTATTGTTTTTCTGGGATGCTGCCAATAGCATCAGCCCATCAACACGCCGATCTTTGACTAAAGCTTTGCTGAGTTCGCACTGCTTTTCGATCACATCCATCGAAGTGTAAACAATCCGACTCTCAAGTCCCATGACGATGTCCAGATTCCGAAGCCCGACATCTGCATCGACAACCGCGACTGTTTTACCCAGAAGAGCAAGTGCTGTCCCTAAATTGGCAGTAGAGGTCGTTTTTCCGACACCCCCTTTTCCTGATGTCACTACGATTACTTTTCCCATAGTCGGGACCTCCTTATGTTAAAACTTAACGAATTTTTCAACAATAATTATATCTTCTGCCCCAATGCGTGCAATTTCTGGATAGCCTCGGGGTTTTTGATCAATTGGTCGTCGATTTACGTAGTTACCAATCTGAAGTTGTAAGGGAACTAACTCCATCGCGATAATCACAGCGGATAACCTGCCATTCATTCCGGCGTGTGCGTTCCCGCGGAGCGCGCCGAGGACAACAATATCTCCACCGGCTCTCACTTCACCACCCGAATTCACATCGCCGTAGATAATGAGACTCCCTTGTGGAAAATCTTCTGTTTGTCCCGAACGAATCGTGTACGGCACAACCCTGGAAGGTTCGCTATCGCGACTGTTCTGCACATCTGCTATTTGTGAAATTGCATGGGTCGTTGGTGCCGCAGCAATAGGCGGAGAAGCCTGTTCATCAGGGGATTCGATGCTCCGCACTGTCAGATTATAGGTATCCTGGAGCTTAGATCTTAAGTACGCTATTTCCTCCTCTTTCAGAGTTGGACACTTAAGATCAATCTGCACAGACGTACCAATTAAGGGACGGTTCATCCGGGACATTTCCTGTTGGATAGCCGCTTCTATTTCCGTGATAGACAGGTGGGGCCTGATAATCAGGTGCAAGCCATCCCTATATGCTCTGAGTGCCACAATAGAATTTGCCATTTTGCTGCTTAGTCTCAACTTCCACGTTATTGAGGCTATTTCCTCGGTGAGCGCGACCTTTCAATCGCGAGTTATGTTTGCTATTAATTCCCTGCTAACTGTGCTAAAACATAAGGTCCTTCAGGAATCACAGCGATTTGGGCATCTGTCCCATATCGAATTAAGAGTTCTTCAATGCCCTCCTGTGCACTTTTCAAAGGGTGCACGAACAGTTTTGCGCGTTGATGATAGGGAATTCCATCGGTATAAAAGTAAATATCTGCCTTCCGCGCAACCTTCGCTAATTCTTCCAATTGCCACTGATCGATAACGAAGTTTGCCGGGTTATAAAGCCCTTGCACAAACGCTGTCAAATCATCTGTTTTGAAAATTAAATCCGTAAAGGGTTTACTGCCAATGCCCTCGCTACATGCCGCAACGAGTAAAATGCTACCACCTTGCCTCACAATCTCGACGGCGGTCAGTAAACCTTTGATCGCTTGATAGAATGTTGTATCTAAAGGATAGCCAGCACTGGAAACAACAACGGCATCTGCTGCGACAGGTAAAGTAACCTTGGCGTGTTTCTCGACAAACTGCGAGCCGACGCGGTGGGATTCAACCATGTCGCCCGCGAAAACTCCTGTGATCCGGCGCTGCTTGTCAATTGAGACGTTCAGGTTAAAATCAACGCCAGCCATCAAGGCGATTTCTGTGGCTTCTGTATGAAATGGATTCCCGTCCAGAATGCCGACTGCTGACTTCGGATGCTCCATCAGTTCAGGACCGTGCATCACCTTCATTGTCTCAACTGAGGCAATGCCCGGACAGATTGCCTTCCTGCCGCCAGAATAGCCTGCCATCAGGTGAGGTTCAATCAGTCCAGTGGTAATCTTCAGATCCGCTTCAAGATAGGTCTTATCAATGTGAACTGGGGTGCCGTTCTGTGTTCTGCCTAAATATGCGTGAACCTCTGGCTTCTGTGAAAAGTGGTTGACAATGCGATATGTTTCCATAATATCGCGTCCAACCATCGTTTCGAGTTCTTCCGCGTCATTAGGGCGGTGGATACCGGTCGCAATGAGAATGGTAATTTTTTCGCGTGGGATACCAGTTTGTTCAAGCGTTTCCAACATTGGAGGGAGAATGACTTTGTTAGGCACGGGTCGAGTTATGTCGGAGATCACAATACATGCTGACGCTCGACCTTTTCCTATCTCAGCCAAGGATTGTGAGGCGATAGGGTGGGCAATCGCCTCCCGAACGGCTCTGTCTTCGTCCGGCAGTGGCGTGCTTTCCGAAATTTCAAGAACCTTGGCTACATTCTTATCCGGAATCTCGATAGGTAAGGTTCCGGTGCCATATCTCATTTCCACTTTCATATTGAAAAATCATCCCTCAGTCTGATTGAACGCGATACGCGATATAGGTATGGACATACCATTATGTAAAAAACTATCCCCTGCTAATATTATACCAATTTCTCGCAAAAAAAGCAAATTTATTTTGTTTATGTGCTATTTATGTGCGAATTTTACCAAATTTTGCGTACGACGAGCAGTGGGAATCGTCTAACAGGGCTTTTTTACACCTCCTTTGAACGGAAAAACGGAAAACTAAATCGCCTTGGAATTTGTGATTCAGGTACTTGACTTTTTTCACACGATATGTTAGAATCTTTGAAGGAAACGTGTATATCTAATTGGTGAAATTCTCAAGCCGGATTGCGGGCAAAAATTTACAATCGAAATGGAGAAAGAAACTAACATGCACCGCATTGAAGTTACCACTAAACCCAACGGCGCGGGACGTAATTGGCTAGAAGTTGGTCATTTTGAAACAGACGCGCTTGACCGGAAGCAGTGGATTAAAAAAAACGTGCCACATCAAGAATCAAAGTTAACCGTTGATAGGCAGTATTCTGCTCGTGGTGAAACGATTGACTGGATAGTTATTATTCCTGAAAACTATCCGTTCACACTCGTCAAGGTTAACTACGACCGGCTCAATCCTAAGGAACTTGAGGTGCTCTGGGATCCAGATGCAGCATCACAACCTGAAACTGCTCGTGAGAACAAAATTAAACGCGTCTTTGAACTCGCCACCGACAACGATGAACTCACCAAGCTGCTGAAGGAGCTTCTCTAACCCCTTTTTACTTCGTAGGACAGCGTTATTTCGTTTTTTGTTCGTTTTAACTGAAATTTGGACAAATTAGTAAGAGCATTCACTATCCGCTGAGGTTTCGTGCTGTAAACTGACGAATCGCTTTACGAGCGAGTCGCACAGAGGAGATCGCCCCTACCCAAGGTCGATCTCGCTCCGGCGATCAAGGTTACCGAAGCATTGATTCGTTAGGACTTGTAGATGGCGGTTTTCTGAATGCACTCACCTACCATCCGTACCGCTCCGGCCCCCAAGGTTTCGTCACCAATTCCTGTTTTGCCATTATCATTGTTTTACTCGGTACATCGTCGTATAGAATAACGCCGGGTCCGACAACGCTGTAAGATCCGATGCGTCTACCGGGCATTATTATCGCGTTGACACCAGTACGGCAATAGTCACCCATATAGGTCGCGTTTGCCCCATAAGGCGGAACTTCATAACGCCCTTCCACCTGCATCGGTGTATCCTTGTCGTCGAATCGGAGGGTGCCACACACTGTCGCCGCGCCGATATCGGTTGCGCATCCGAAAACGCCAGACATCTCACAGTAGTGATAGAGATAAACCTTGTCAAACAGGACACCTGCCATCTCGGCACCGTGCCCAATGATACATCGATTTCCGATAGCACTACTGCCGACATCACAATAATCGCTGATTCTACACTGATCTCCGACGAAAATATTTCCGTGTAGAATGGCACCGTTCGTTATGTTGTTGTTCGCACCTGCGATGAGGTTTCCCTTGATAACGACGCGGGGACCAATCACGGAATTTTTTCCTAAAACGACGTGTCCAGTAATATCAGCGGCATCCGAGATTGTGGCTCCCGTCGCAATCTGATCTTCCGTAACCTGTCTCGCAAGGTAATCAACCAAACGCTTGTTGGCTTCTAACACATGCCACGGTTTGTCAACGTCGACAAAGAACTCCTCTGCTTGAACCGTCAACACTGTGCATCCATTGTCAACCATAAGTTGCATGGATTGCGCGATTTCGGATTCTGGTGGGGGCATCCCACCGACAGGGACCCGTGTAACGATGCCAGGGTTTCTTAATAGGTAAGGTGTTACAGCAGGGCTAAAGGCATAGACTCCACAGAGCCGATGTGAACCGCCACGTGGGTGTCCCTCAATACCAGTGAGTGTTGAGACACTTTTGCCTTCTACTTGTCCTGTACCGACACCGGCACAGAGCCAGTCGCTTGCATCTTCATGACCGAGAGGCTGCACCAGTACCGCCGCTTCCGCGTTATGCGAGTAAAACTCGTTAACTAAACTACGAAAATTATCAGGAATGGTTACAATATCACCGTGAACAACGAGATACGGTTCATCTTTGACATGCTCTAATGCGGTTAACGCTGCGCTCGCAGTGCCGTCAACGGGGTGCTGTGTGACGAAGGTAACGTTCGGTAGGTCAGCAAGTACGCCACGCACCTGTTGCGCGTAATGACCCACCACAACGATAATCCGCTGGCATCCTACCTCAATCAGATTCTCTACAACTCGCCGGACTATCGGCGTATTGGCGACAGGAATCGTGCATTTCTGTCTAAATTCCCCGTAGGGCCACACCCTGCGTCCTGATCCTGCGGCGAGTACAATCGCCGTTTTTATCTCCATATTTAAAGGATTCCTAATTTCTGCCATGCTATATGTTGATTCATAAATTCCGCTAAGAAGGTTACATCTGGGTAAGCAGTGTCCAACCGTTTCTCATAAGGGACAATACCGATCACAGGGACACCTGTTAAATTCTCAATTTCAACTGGGTTTGTCGCTTCGGCGAGTCCCGCTGTTTCCGCGCATAACCCATTCAACACAATACCGGTTATCTGAAGTTCAAACTGCCGAGCGTAGGCAACAGTCAACAATGTATGGTTTAAAGTTCCCAACCCTACCTGTGCAACAATCAGTATCGGTAGTTGCAATCGCTTGATGAGGTGCACGACGAGAAAGTCGTCTTGGATGGGGACTGCAATGCCACCGACTCCCTCGACTATCACGAAGTCGTATTTTTGTTGAAGTTTTGCGAAGGCGGTCTCAAGACATGACACATCGATGTCTCTGCCCTCCATCCGCGCTGCCACGGACGGTGCCAACGGGTGTCGTAGGTAGATCGGGTTAATCGAGGAGAGTTCATCGTCGACCTGCGCGGCGTGCTTGAGAAATTGGGCGTCAGCGGTATCGCCCGTACTAATCGGTTTCATTACACCTACGTTCGTGCCCGCCTGTTTGAGGAATGCTGCCAACCCACCAGCAATCACTGTCTTCCCGATTTCTGTTCCTGTACCTGTGATAAAGATGCCTTGTGTCATGTTAATGTTCATTCTACAGAAAGAAATGTTTTTCGTCAAGGATTCAGTTTATCAGTCATTGGTTATCAGTTAATCTGAATCGCGGATGACACGGATTCCGCAGATTTCTGACAATCAAAAGAGGTAATTTCGTATGTTGTTCAGCAAACAAGCTCCCACCGCCGCTGGCGAGGTTTGATGAAGTTTAAGTAAATGAGGGTGTTTCATAAATAAAAGTTGGCAAAAGTCAGGATAAAGGGTATCCTTTGAATTCAATTTTTTACCACTAAGAAATTAGATTCAAGGAGATACCCATGAAATATCCTGACCTGATAGAGTATATCACATTTCTTTTTTTTTGTTAGATGAGTTTTCAACTACTGAAGCAAACGTTTCAAAAAGAGGGAGCCCCCAGACGTATCCGGACGCTTCCCTCATCGTCTTTTACGCGGTTATGGCACTCAAGGGGATTACGGCTATGCGCGCACAGCAAGATTACTTATTTCACCACCCGATCTGGCTTGAAAGATGTCGGCTACCGGCGTGTCCCTCTCACGTGACGCTTGGACGCAGATACAAAGCGTTGACACCAAAGCTCGAAGTCTTCACAGAATATGTCGCCACATGGAGCCTCAGCCATGGCGGACACTTTCGGCAAGAAGTCGTTTATGAAGATAAAAGTTTGTTCAAAGCGGCGGGTCCCGTCTGGCATCAGAAGGATCGCCTCAACAATGAGATACCCAAAGGCTTACGCGGTGTTGATACAACTGCCACTTGGTCGAAAAGTGGGTATCACGGATGGGTCTATGGATACGGACTGCATCTCACTGCCACCCGCAGTGGCTTCCCTGTTATGTTTCAGGTGCTACCCGCCAACATCAATGAACGCACGGTATTGGATACCAAGAAAGAGAAACTCATTGACCGAGGCACACGGTGTATCGTTGCCGATAACGGATATGTCGATAAAAAACGCGCCATAGCTTTCGCCGAGACCAACGTGCTTTTGCTGACACCCAAGACGACTTTAGACGAAGCTAACGCACTCTTGGGGGCAGACCCCCTCTATACAGCAACGCAAGTCGCTACCTACCAAGGGGCGCGAAAGATAGCCATTGAACCTGTCTTTGATTTGTTGAGCAAACTCTTGTCGATCACAGGCAAGCATAAACCTTTACCCGTGCGAGGCTTGGCATATGTTTCTACTTTTTTGGGACTCGGTATCCTACTTTTGCAGGTATCAATGCTAATGAATCTCCGATGCCGGATACCTACACGAAATGTTTCTTACATTAAAACCTGTTTTCGATGAAAAATAACTATTTATGAAACACCCTCAATTAAATTGTTAATCTTCATCAACCTCGCCTCTTTAGAATGTCTAAGTAATTGTAAAATCTACCATGGTCCCGTAGGTTGGGTTGAGCGGAACGGAAAACGGAGATGTCGGTGTGCCAAATACGCGTGAAATCCGACCTGTCGTCATATTCACTCAAGAACGCAGCGAAACCCAACTTCATACCGTCAGAGTTGCGAGCACTTGACAACAAAAGCGTTGGGTTTCTCTCGGTTTCTGGTCAATGTAGCGTGTATGGAGAAAACTTTGTTTTTCTATGATTTTTACGTCTTTGGTGGCATCCGTTCAACCCAACCTACGATAAGAAGTTCTTCCTTAAATTGACACCTATGGTGCGGTTTGTAACCACACTCGGTCGTTTTCCCAAACCCGTTGATCCGGACGTATCTAAGCGAAGGGTGTATAGGGTTTCGCGGTTTCGTGGGTAAGTCCGGCGCAGTTGAAAACAGCACCTACCGCTTCTGGTTATTCAAAATCGGACGAAAGAATAGAAAGCTGAATGGCTCTGGACGTTTGATGTTTTGAATTGATTTTTTTTTCAAATCTGTTATTATTTTAACCCAAGTCACTACTTACAAGCTTTTATGTAGGTGGAGACTGTTTTCATTGAAAGTCGTTGAGGTGCTGCGGGTTTTTGTAGCGTGATGCACATCGCATCTGGGCGAGTACACCGCAAAACTTTTAGTTTGCGTCCCTACAAGCACAATCTAACAAATTATGCTACAAAGATGCATATTATGCTACAAAGATGGCAATTTGTGTTATTTTAACCCAAATTGCCGCCTTCAAAAAATAAATGTTATTTCATCGCATTTTTACGGGCTTCTCATCAATCGACGGAGGGAACCTTGTAAGCCTAATCTAAAATGCGTTAAGGTTTCCCCAACAGGATTTTGCTGGGGTGTTTTTCAGCATCTGTATAGAAAGGAATGCATGGCGAATTATCAAGAACTCGCAAATCTGGTTTGGAACGTAGCGGATGATGTTCTCAGAGGACTCTTCAAACCGCACGAATACGGCGACATCACCCTACCGTTTCTGGTGCTGCGCCGATTAGACTGCATCTTAGATGAGGACGGACGGAAAGAGAAAGCCATCAATACCTACAATCAATACAATGGTCAAGTAGATGAAGACCTGCTACCGCCGATTATCCTGAGAGAGACAAACACCAGTTTCTACAACACCTCCAAATATGACCTCTCTCGACTGAAAGCCGACCCGAACAACATCCATCTCAACTTTGAAAACTACCTCAACGGATTCAGTCAGGACGTGCGCGACATCATCGAAAACTTCAATCTCGGTGGGTTTATTGAGCGATTAGACAAAAACAACCGGCTGTTCATCTTCTGTGATAAATTCACCGAAATCGACCTGCACCCCGATAAGGTGGACAACCACACGATGGGACAGGTCTTTGAGGAACTGCTCCGCCGATTCTCGGAGATGTCCAACGAAACCAGTGGGGAACACTACACGCCGCGGGATGTCGTGCGGTTATTGGTCTCGCTATTGTTTGCAGAACACAGCGAAGATCTGCGCGGGCAGGGCGTTATCCGCAGTATCTTTGATCCATGCTGCGGAACGGGTGGCATGTTGACGATTGGGAAGGAGTACTTCCGCGAACAGATCAATCCAGATGCCGACATTCGGCTGTTAGGTCAGGAACTGAACGCGCAGACCTACGCAATCTGCAAGTCGGATATGCTCATCACCGGAGAGGACCCCGACAATATCCGACACGGCTCCAGTCTCTCTAATGACCAATTTCAGGGGCAACGTTTCGATTATATGATTACCAATCCACCCTTCGGTGTGAGTTGGAAGTCCGATGAAGCGGCAGTGAAAGCGGACTCGCAAACCGCCACCGGCAGATTCTCAGCAGGTACGCCTCGCTCCTCCGATGGGGCATTGCTGTTCCTGCAACACATGCTCTCCAAAATGGAGGACCGCGGGAGTCGCGTTGGAATCGTCTTTAACGGATCGCCGCTCTTTACAGGGGATGCCGGTAGCGGTGAGAGTGAAATCCGACGCTGGATTATCGAAAACGATTGGTTGGAGTGTATTATTGCGCTACCTGAAAAGTTGTTCTTTAACACCAGTATCTCCACTTACATCTGGATCTTAACGAACCAAAAATCCGAGGCACGTCAGGGTAAGGTCCAACTGATCAACGCCGTTGACTTCCGCGACGAGATGAAAAGGAATCTCGGAGACAAGAACGTTTTTGTTTCCGATAGCCATATCCATCAAATAGTGGAACTGTACACCAACTTTGAAGAGACGGAACACGCCAAAATCTATCCAAACGAGTTCTTTGGTTATACGAAGGTGACGGTTGAAAGACCGTTGGTTGAAACGTGTGAGATTTTGGGTGAGGGAACGGAGGTCGTCGTTCGGGATAAGCAGGGCAATCCGAAACCCGATACCAAGCTGCGAGACCATGAACGTGTCCCCTTCACAGAGAACATTGAGGATTACTACCAACGAGAGGTCAAACCGCACCTACCGGACAGTTGGATAGACAGGAAGAAGGATAAGGTAGGTTACGAGATTAATTTCAATCGCTATTTCTACCAGTACACACCCCTGCGCTCACTGGAGGAAATTGCAGAGGAAATGCTGGCGCTGGAGCGGAAAAGTGAAGGCTTGCTGAATGAGGTTTTGGGGTTATGAAGTCTCTGATATAACGAAGGGAGCAGAGTAGATCGGGATTCATAATTTGCTTGGTAAAAAGTAAAAAATGTGGTACAATACTTCAAGATTAAAGATTTTTTAATCTTAATCAGCATTTCCAGAGATAACTTAATCATCTTGAATTTGACTGTGAACTCATGGCGAGTAAGAACTAAGAATTCAATGTAAATGGGAATCTGAAGCGGAAAGAAAAGGACACAAATTATCTCCCTTTCTTTCCCTATCTTACGACATCCGAAACTCACGTAAAAATGAGATTCATTTCTCTTGGAGGTTGAACGACATGAAAATTATGATGGTATTAGCAGGATTTGTGTTGATGATAGCCTATTGTGTTATCGGCACGATTGACATAGCACAGGCGGAGGAAGTCTTGGGAACAGGAACGGATTCCCTGCTCGGAGGCGACCTAACCGACCCAGAAGACGATGGTGCACCTGAAGCAGATGAAGGTTACAACGCCATTTTCTCAGCCAACGAAGAACCCGGATTCGCGGGCGGTGAATTTGCGTTTAACGTCTTCGATAACCTCCTTGGTCCCAGCAATGACAAATGGTGCTGCGGACGTGGGGGCGGCATTCCGGATGAAGGTCTACACATAACAGCTGAGTTTGAGGAGCCGTACGCATTGACACACTTCACCGTATCTTCAGCGAACGATGTTCCTGCAAGGGACCCGACAGTGTGGGAGGTTCAGGGGTCGAATGACGGCGAGGAGTTTACGACCATCTTTGCTCACGACGGGGATAGCTTTTGGAGTGAGCGACTGCAAGTCGTCCTTTTTGAGGCAGGCGCAGATTTCGAGGTTCAAACCGTCGGGTATAGTTTTTTTCGGCATGTTACTTTTGACACCGCATCGAACCCGGCTGGGGCGTACTTTCAAATTGGCGAAATTGAGTACTTCGGCGATGCTAATCTTACCCCGGTAGAGCCTAAAGCCAAGCTCACAACCACATGGGGAAGCCTCAAAAACGCCCGATAAGCGCAAATATCGGACCTTCTCTAAATCGGAAACCTGAATCCAGTAATAACTTGGTTTGGGTTTCCGTTTTTCATATCCGTTTGAAACCGTATCGACGCTACTGGGGAGGCACTTTTCGATTATGAACTGCTAAAATCTTCATGCTCATAAAGTAGAACACTTTCAATTTTTCTCTCCGAATGGCGTGAAACCGCATTAATTAATTCAGAACCGGATGTCTTAGCAGATATTCTTGAAGCACAACAAGAATTAGCCGCAGGCGGCGGCAAAGAGTGGACACAAATCAAAAAGGAAATCTGTATAATCCGCGATTCAGACGGAAAAGTGAAGGCTTGCTGAATGAGGTTTTAGGTTTATAAGAGGGATAAATTATGATTACCGAACTCAGGGCACAAAATTTCAAATCATGGCAAGATACTGGTCCGCTACAATTCGCCCCATTAACTGGACTTTTCGGCGCGAATAGCTCCGGCAAAACCAGTATTTTACAGGTACTTTTGATGCTCAAGCAGACTATAGAGTCTCCAGACCGCAATCGTGTGTTACACTTTGGCGATGACCGGTCACTTGTTGACTTTGGTACCTTTCATGATTTACTTTATACACATAAAACTGATCTAGTGCTCCAGTTAGACGTATCATGGAAATTATCCAAACCCTTGCCTTTTAGTAGAACTTCTCTTTTTCCTATTAACAATCTTACGTTCCACACAGAAATCCATGAAGAGAATGATCGTATTCTCGTTGAGTGCTTCCATTACACAACTGATAGCGACGAATTTGGGATGAAACGAGTCATCAAAAATAAGAAAAGAGGCGCAAATCAGTATGAACTAATTCATGGAGATTATCCGGTGATACGGAACCCCGGACGCGCGTGGAATTTACCACCTCCAGTAAAGTGCTACGGCTTTCCCGACGAAGCCAGTGGATACTACCAGAACCTCGGTTTCCTTTCAGACTTCGTACTTGCCTTTGAAAACCTATTTTCCGAGATAACCTATCTCGGTCCACTTCGCGAGTATCCACAACGCAGTTATATCTGGTCTGGTGAACGACCGCAAGATGTCGGTCTAAGTGGAGAAGAAGCCATCCCTGCTTTGCTTGCAGCGCGTGCGGAAGGATTGACCTCACCGCGGCTCGTCAATGTGAAACGTTCTCATAAGCCCATCGAACAGCGGATTTTAGAATGGCTACAAAAAATGGAATTGATTGATTCGTTTTCCCTTGAACCCATCGCTGAGAACCGGAAGGATTATGAATTCCGTGTCAAAAAGAACCCAAACAGTTCCGAAGTCCTGATTACCGATGTCGGTTTTGGTGTTTCACAGCTTTTGCCTGTACTCGTCCTTTGTTACTATGTCCCAGAAAATTCGACTATTATCCTTGAACAACCAGAAATTCATTTGCATCCGAAAGTGCAATCAGATTTGGCAGATGTTCTCATTGATGTCGTGAAAAATCGAAACGTACAGATTATTCTTGAGAGTCACAGCGAGCATCTACTGTTACGCTTAATGCGCCGGATTGCTGAAGAAGATATTTCAGCAGATCAGACAGCACTCTATTTTTGCCAAATCAACGACGGCACCTCCAAAATTGAACCTCTCAACATGGACGAATACGGCAACATCCGAAACTGGCCTCAAGACTTCTTTGGCGATAGTACAGGCGAGTTAATTAAAAAGACTAAAGCTGAAATGCAGCGGCGGAAAGTGATCGAATAATGGTAGTGATTGTAGACACAAATGTCGTAGTGGTCGCCAACGGACGCTCAGAACAAGCATCCCCCGATTGCGTGGAAACCTGTGGTGAGCGACTTGAGGAAATTATGCGTGGCGAGATGAAATTGGTTCTTGATAATAGATGGATAATTCTCCGCGAGTACATGCAAAATCTCCGATCCAATGGTGCTGATGTTGGCGATAGGTTTCTTGGATGGATTTTGGTGAACAAAGATGACCGGTGTGATTTGATTTCGATTACACCTGTTGATGGTTCAGAGAATGCGTTTGAAGAGTTTCCAGATGACCCAGCGTTGGATGGCTTTGATCCAGCAGATCGGAAGTTTATCGCGGTTGCATGTGCTCATTTAGAGAGACCACCTATTTTGCAGGCAGTGGATAGTAAGTGGTTGAATTTCTATGATGCTTTCCGTCAAAATGGTGTTACAGTTGAGTTTATTTGTGAAGAGGACATTCAACGGTTGCATGAAGACAGTTGAGCGGAAAAGTGAGACTTGTTGAATGAGGTGTTGGAATTATGAGGCGTTACCTTGAATATAAAGAAAGTGGTGTAGATTGGATTGCGGAGATACCGAAACATTGGAAAATAAAGAAAATCAAACATGTCGCGACTTTCGCAAGTCAAAAATCTACTCCTGAGGCAGATGATATAAAAATTTCACCTGAAAATGTTGAATCGAAAACTGGAAAAGTCCTTGATTTTTACAGTTCCTATGATTCAATGGGTGTGAAATTTCAAGTTGGGGATGTGCTGTTCAACAAAATTCGTGTCTATCTCAGCAAGGTGGTCTTTGCAGAATATAGTGGTTACTCTCTCGGTGAAATGATAGTAATTAAACCGTCTTTGCAAGATATTGGTAAATATCTCTTTTACCTAATGCTATCTAGTCGTTTCATTGGATACTGCAATTCTATATCTAGGGGCGCGAAGATGCCACGAACAGACGTTTATGACATTCTGAATGCACAAATCCCCATTACGTCATATCAAGAACAAACCCAAATCGTCAACTTCCTTGACCGCAAAACCGAACAGATTGACGAACTGATCCGCATCAAAGAACGACGGATAGAACTGCTGCAGGAACAACGCACCGCACTGATAAATCAAACAGTGACAAAGGGGCTTGACCCGAATGTGGAGATAAAACCGTCGGGCGTGGAGTGGATTGGAGAGATACCAGCGCATTGGGAAATCAAAAGACTTAAGCACGTTGCGAAGATACTACCAAGTAATGTTGATAAACACATCTATCCAGATGAGATCCAGGTCAGATTATGCAATTATACAGATGTTTATTACAACGATTATATTACAGTTGATACCGTTTTGAAAAAGGGTAGTTGTAAGGAACGTGAGTTTACGAAATTTGTTTTGAGGAAAGGTGATGTTATTATTACCAAAGATTCTGAGACTCCAGATGATATTGGTGTTCCAACATTCGTCAAAGACAATTTGGACAATGTTGTCTGTGGGTATCATTTAACATTAATTAGACCCTATGCTTGTCTTGGGGAGTTCATTTTTAGATTTATTCAATCCGATAGGACGAGAAGATATTTTGAGTTGGAGTCAAATGGAATTACCAGATACGGTTTGGGAAAACCATCAATTGAAAATCTACTCTTACCTATACCTACTGATTCCGAGCAGCAACAAATCGCCAACTTCCTTGATCGTAAAACAGAACAGATTGACGACTTGATAGCCACAGAGCATCAAAAAATAAAACTCCTCAAAGAATACCGTCAATCCCTCATCTCCGAAGCGGTGACCGGCAAGATAGATGTCCGAAACGAGGTGTAGATCCTATCTTTTTATTTTCTGAGTTGGTGTGCGATAAATATCGCGTTGATTTTTCGGTATTCCTATGCTATACTTGTGAAACACGTTTTTCTTCAACTATTGTCAAAGTATAGGCAGCTATGCCCAAAACACAGGATACGCAGATAGAACACTTCCCCGACCGTAGCCTCAGACGCTTGCTTCAAGACAAGGAATATGTGCGGGGGCTGGTCCAAATTATCGCACCCGACATCGAGGTGTTTCTCGACTTCAACCGGATCACATACCAGAAAAGAAGTTTTATCTCTAAAGCACTGCAAGAACGAGAGTCGGATGTTCTACTGAGTGTCCCTTTTCAAGAAGACACAGATACCACAGATACCGATGCGCTGCTCATCTATATCCTCATTGAACATCAATCTACAGTGGATAAAACGATGGGGTTTCGGTTATTGTCCTACATGGTGCAAATCTGGGAGTCGCAACGGCGGGAATGGGAAACGGCGAAGGTTCCGGAAAATGAAAGATGTTTACAGCCGATTCTGCCGATCCTGCTTTATACGGGCGATCGTCCGTGGACAGTGCCGGTGTCCCTGACGACGATTATGGATGTGCCTGAAATCTTGGAGCGTTTCGTCCCGAGTTTCGACACCCTGTTTTTAGGGGTCAAGGAGACTGAGACAGAGGCACTGACGCAATCCGGACATCCGTTAGGCTGGTTGTTGCGTGTGCTTCAAAAGGAGCATTCGGACAAAACAGAGATAAGCGAAGCATTGGCAGATGCTGTATCGCATTTAGCGTCAGTAGATGAAAACTTTGCACCGCAAATTGCGGAGGCACTCCGGTATTTTGTGCAGTTGATATTCCACCGGCGTTCTCTTGAGGAGCGCGATGCGTTAGTAGATATTATCAGACAACACGTTCAAGACCATAAGGAGTTAGACACGATGGCACAGACAACAGCCGAGTTTCTCATAGAACAAGGCAAAGCGGAAGGCATGGAACAAGGCAAAGCGGAAGGCAGAGCAGAAGGCAAAGCGGAAGGCAGAGCAGAAGGCAAACAGGACGCGGTCCTCAAACTCTTGCAGCTCCGATTTCAGAACGTGCCAGAAACGCTCTCCCGCGAAATCAGCAACATCCACAACTTATCGCGCCTTGATACGCTCTTAGAGCAAGCGATGACCGCGCAAAGTTTAGATGAAATAGATACGCATTTCTTCTTAAACGCTCCGTGAAACGATTGATGGTCGGACGATTCGGAGTTCCGTGATCCGCGTGGTCCAGAAGGAGTTAGAGACGATGGCACAGACAACAGCCGAATTTCTCATAGAACAAGGCAAAGCGGAAGGCATGGAACAAGGCAAAGCGGAAGGCATAGAACAAGGCAAAGCGGAAGGTAAACAGGACGCGGTCCTCAAACTCCTGCACCTCCGATTTCAAAACGTTCCAGAAACGCTCTCCCGCGAAATCAGCAATATCCACAACTTATCGCGCCTTGATACGCTCTTAGAGCAAGCGATGACCGCGCAAAGTTTAGATGAAATAGATACGCATTTCTTCTTAAACGCTCCCTGAAATGATTGATAGTGTGACGATTCGGAGTTCCGTGATCCGCGTGGTCCAGGAACAACCCTTATCTATTTCACGAGGTGTAGAACCGTGCCGACGTATACAGAACAAAGATTTGAGGATCACATCGAAGGATACCTGAATCAGTCGGGCTACGAGTCACTACAATCTACTGACTATGATAAATCCCTCTGCCTGACACCCAATGAGACGCTGCAGTTTATTCAGGGAACGCAACCGGAAGAATATCAGAGACTGGAACGCCAATATGGCGCGGATACACCCGTTAAGCTCCTCGACCGTGTGAGCAAACAGGTTGCGAGTCGCGGGGTGTTGGACGTGCTTCGGAAAGGGATTAGGGATAGAGGTTGTCATTTTAAGCTGACCTACTTCCTTCCATCAAGTGGCATGAACCCTGACCATCAACAACTCTACGCGCAGAATCAATTCTCCCTCATCCGACAGTTAAAGTATTCAGAGAAGAACGAGAAATCGCTTGATATGACCTTGTTTCTCAACGGTCTGCCATTGGTGACAATGGAACTGAAAAACAGCCTCACCGGTCAGGTTTTCACAGATGCGGAAAAACAGTATCGGACGGATCGGGATCCGAGGGAACCGTTGTTCCAATTCAAGCGGTGTCTGGTTCACTTTGCGGTCGGCAACGAGAAGGTTTCCATGACAACGCACTTGCAAGGTGGCAAGACACGCTTCTTTCCGTTTAACAAGGGCATCGAAAACCCGGTAAATCCCAACGGTCACAAAACCGCCTATCTGTGGGAAGACATCCTACAGCCCAATAACCTGATGGCGTTAATCAACAACTTTATCCATGAGCAGGAGACCACAGAGAAGGTCTACGATCCCAAAACTAAGATGGTGAGAGATGAGAAGCACCGCGTGCTCGTTTTCCCGCGATACCATCAGTTGGATGTGATTCGTCAATTGCAAGCGGCTATCGTGAAAGAAGGGGTTGGACATAACTACCTCATCCAACACACCACAGGGAGCGGCAAGTCAAACTCCATCGCGTGGTTAGCGCACCTGCTAACGCATCTGTTCAGCGTATCAGAGACTACAAATCGGATCTTCGACTCCGTCATTGTGGTGACCGATCGGCGTGTGCTTGACAAGCAGCTGCAGGACACAATCAAGCAGGTGGAACAGGTTGACGGTGTGGTTTATGCCGTTGATAAGGACTCGGCGCAACTCAAAGGTTATCTCGAATCCGGCAAGAGCATCATCATCTCAACGATTCAGAAGTTCAGTGTGATTGCCGAGGAGATTGGCAAACTCAAAAGCAAACACTTCGCTGTGATTATTGACGAAGCACACTCCTCACAGAGTGGTGAAGCAGCAAAAGACCTCAGAGTTTCGCTCTCAAAAAGGATTGAGGAACACATAGAGGATGATGACCCTGACGAGGTAGAATCAGATATAGATGCTAAAATCCTTGAACAGATGGAACAGCGTAGAATGCAGGATCATATCTCCTATTTCGGTTTCAGCGGCACACCGAAGAACAAGACCTTAGAACTGTTCGGACGGAAGAACGAAAAAGGAACGTTTGTCCCATTTCATACCTATTCAATGCGCCAGAGTATCAGCGAAGGCTTTACACTCGATGTATTGCAAAACTACACCACCTTTAAAAGATACTTTGAACTGGTCAAAAGTGTCTCGGAGGATAGAGCGTACGAGAAGGCGCGGACGCTCCGTGCACTGACCAATTACGTTGACTTACAGCATCACAGCATTAAGACCAAGACCGAGATTATCTTGGAACACTTTGTTGAACAGACAGCAAAAACAATTGAAGGAAAGGGGCGGGCGATGTTAGTCACGCCGTCCCGACTGCACTGTGTCAGATACAAGCAAGAATTTGATCGACAGATGCAGGAAATGGGGCTTCCCTACCGTTGTTTGGTGGCGTTCAGCGGCACGGTGCACGACACCGATAACGGACAGGACTACACGGAAAACGGCATGAATGCGTTACCACCAAGTACTTCGATTGCGGACAGCTTCAAGAGTCCTGAGTACCGAATTCTGATTGTTGCGAGCAAGTTTCAAACGGGTTTTGATGAGCCGATGCTACAGACGATGTACGTTGATAAGCGGTTGGACGGGCTGCAATGTGTCCAAAGTTTGAGCCGCCTGAACCGCGTCGCTCCCGGCAAGACGGATACACTGGTACTCGACTTTGTAAATGAACCGGATCAGGTACAAGAAGCGTTTCAGCAATACTATCAGACCACAACACTCGCCGAGGAGACCGACCCGAATCGGTTGTATGACCTACAGAGCCAGTTGGACGGTTTTGACCTCTATGATGAGGGGACCATTGACGAATTCTGTGAGGTCTTTTATGATACTAATCAGCCCGACGAACTTCTACAGGGTATTCTCGATGGTGTTGTAGAGAAGTGGTCGGAACTTGAAACAGACGACAAGGAGGCGTTCCGTTCTACTTTACAAAGTTATATTCGGCTCTATGGATACATCTCACAGTTGATAACCTTCACCGATGTGGCGTTGGAGAAGCTGTATATCTTCGGTCGCAGTCTCAACCAGAAGCTGCCAAAACGAGATCACCCCGACCTGCAAGATGTTCTGGCATCTGTGGACTTGGATTCGTTTCGTGTGCAGAGAACACATGAGGAACTACAACTCCCCCTTGAAGCGATGGATAGTGAGGTTGACGGGATCGGCAGTGGTGTGTCTATCGTCAGGGACCCTGAGCAGGATTTCCTCTCCAATATTCTTGACGCGCTGAACAGTGCCCATCACACAGATTTTACAACAGAAGATAAGGTTGACATTGCGACCCTCCAACAAAAAGTGCACGAAAACGAGGAACTCCGGCAGGTGATTGAAGGCGATAATACGGAGACCAATAAACGGTATAAGTTTAATCAGGTGTTTGATGAGATTTTATTGGGTTTCGTCAATAGTAGGTTGGATCTCTTCACGAAATTATCACAACCGGAGATCAATGCGAATCTCAAGCAACAGCTCTATCAAGCCTATCTTGAGCAACCTTCCTCCGCCGTGCAAAGGAGCGATTAGGGAAGGTCGGGGTCAGATGTGTCAATCTAAGTGTGGACAAAGACGGACAATCAATGGTTTCCCTATCTGGAGCAAAAGCGTGTTTCAAATTTTGTTACGGCACACGGCGTGTGCCTACTACTTTTAATTGAGTTTACGTTAAACGTGAGTTTGATATATAGCAAATTCTAAACATAAATGGATATTTCGTAGGGGTTAGGTCACCTAATCCTACGGGTGGGAAGACCTTGAAGAAACACCCCAGCAAAAACCCCGTACGAGAAGCCCAACATCTTGTTTTTACCAAACTCACGTTCACGTTAAAAAAAGGAGAATTCTTATGCAAGACCTCCAAGAATTGATTACGCGGCAACCCTATACGAATCTCATCACGCCCAAACGGATTTTATTTGTGATTCTCGGTGTGATAGTCTTAGTGTGTTTAGCGACAAGTTTTTATACTGTTGAGGCAGACGAGATCGCTGTCGTGCTGATGTTCGGAAAATCTGTCCGACAAGCCGAACCGGGACTCCACTTCAAGCTGCCACTCGGTATTGAGAGGGCGATTAACGTTCCTGTCCGAAAGGTCTTCAAAGAGGAATTCGGTTTTCGGACGTTGAGAGCCGGGGTTCGGACACAGTATGACACCCGTGATTACGCAGAAGAATCCCTCTTACTGTCGGGGGACCTGAGCATCGCCGATGTCGAATGGGTGGTTCAGTATAAAATTAAAGATCCGAAAACATTCCTATTCTTTGTGAGGAATCCGCAACGCGCTTTGCGCGACCTTTCAGAATCGGTCATGAGCCGGGTCGTAGGCGATCGGACTGTTACCGAAGTGTTGACTGTCGGTCGTATTGAAATCGCGGCAGAAGTTGAAGAACATCTTCAGCGATTGCTGGATCTCTATCAAACCGGATTAGATGTGGCAAGCGTGACCTTGCAGGATGTGAATCCACCGGAAGAGGTGAAGTCCGCTTTTAACGCCGTTAACGAGGCGAAACAGGAGAAAGAGCGGTTAATCAACGAGGCGTGGCGCGATTACAACCAATCCGTGCCAAAAGCCAACGGCGTGGCGGCACAGCGAATTTCGGAGGCGCAAGGGTACGCGCTGAAGCGGGTGAACGAAGCGCAAGGCGATGCGGATCGGTTCAAAGCGATTCGCACAGAATATCAGAAGGCGAAAGAGGTTACCCGTCGTCGGCTCTATCTGGAAGCGATGCGAGAGGTTTTGCCACAGGTTAAAGAGATTTATGTCATTGACGGTAAAGCCAACGCACCTATCCCACTTTTGCAACTTAAGGAATAAAAACCGTAATGAAATTAGGTTCCTTAAATGGCATAATTTGTCTTAACTTTACATTTGGAGGGGTTTTTGCTTGGGTGTTTCTTCAGATATACGAAGAAGCACGTTATTCTTCAAACCCGCCTCACCGAACCGCAAGGAAAATTAGGAAATTGAAACCTGTAGTCCGTAATGTACCGGTAGCCCGTAATATAATGGAGGGGTTTTTGCTTGGGTGTTTCTTCAGATATACGAAGGAGCACGTTATTCTTCAAACCCGCCTCACCGAACCGCAAGGAAAATTAGGAAATTGAAACCTGTAGTCCGTAATGTACCGGTAGCCCGTAATATAATGGAGGGCGGATATACGAAGAAGCACATTATTCTTCAAACCCGCCTCACCGAACCGCAAGGAAAATTAAAAAAATGAAGTCGAAAATAGTTCTTATTCCCTTAATTGTCGTTATAGTCCTGGTGGCACTGGTTGTGTCAGGTGTATTCTATACCGTCTATGAAGGTGAACAGGTCGTCATTACCGAGTTTGGTCGTCCTGTTGGGCAACCGATCGTCACCGCTGGCTTAAAAATAAAAACACCCTTTATTCAGCAGGTGCACCGCTTTGAAAAGCGGGTGCTTGAATGGGATGGCTCCCCTAACCAGATTCCGACAAAGGACAAGAGATTCATCTGGTTGGATACGACGGCGCGGTGGCGTATTAAAGACGCTCTCAAATTCTATCAAGCACTCGGAACAGAGGAATTCGCACAGTCCCGCTTGGATGACATTATCGATTCCGCAGCGCGGGATTTAGTGACAGCACAACTCTTGATTGAAGTCGTGCGGGATTCAAATCGGATTTTAAGTCTTGATCTGGAAGTCCTTGAAGGTGAGGAAGGTCAATCTGGCGAGGCGTTGGAAGAAATTCAGATCGGTAGAGAACGGATTACACGCATGATGCTTGAGAAGGTACAAGAAACCGTTCCGCAATTCGGGATTGAACTCGTCGATGTTCAGATAAAACGGATTAACTATGTAGACGAGGTCCGAAAGAAAGTCTTTGACCAAATGATTTCGGAACGTCAACGTATCTCTGAGAAGTACAAATCAGAGGGTCAAGGTGAAGCCGCCGACATCATGGGACAGAAACAGAAGGAGTTAGAGCGGATCCAATCTGAAGCGTATAAAGAAGCCGAGCAGATTAAAGGCGATGCGGATGCACAAGCCATCCAAATCTATGCTGAAGCACACGGTCAAGATCCAGAGTTTTTCGCCTTTATTCAGACCTTAGAGGCGTACCGCCAGACGGTCGGTGAGAGTACGAAACTCATCTTAACGACGGATAGCGACTTCTATCGGTATCTCAAAAGCAGTAATTTGTTCGGGCGTTGATCGTTGCAAATGGATATTGGTAGGTGTGGTTTTGCGGCGGACTCGCCCAAAGGCAATCTGCATTCCCAACCGCACCATAGCCGTCAATTTTAGAAACAACCGCTTGAGCCCAAGGTCCGGTAGGTGCGGTTTGCAACCGTACCAGCCCCGTAGGGGCGACATCTCTATAGAACCGATCGTCCCAAATTTTCTAAGCCCCGTAGGGGCGGCATCTGCCGAGACGCTGCTACCAAAGGTCGTGAAAAATCGCTAAATTGACACCTATAACGAAAGAGGTGAGGATACTCTGGAGGTTGAGACGTGAGACGGATTCGCTATAGCGTCGCCATGAGTCTCGATGGTTACATCGCTGGACCGGACGGGGAGTTCGACTGGATTCTCATGGACCCCGATATCGACTTCACCGAGATGTCCGAGCAATTCGACACCTATCTGCTCGGTAGGCGGACGTTCGAGGTCACGCGCAGCCACGGCCAAGCGGCGATACCCGGTGTCCGAACGTTTGTATTCTCACGAACACTACAACAGAGCGACTACGACGATGTCACAATTGTCGGTGAGGACTGGAAACAGGTAGTGCAGTTGCTCCGCGAGGAGGATGGAAAGGACATCTGGTTGTTCGGTAGAGGTTCCCTGTTTCGCAGCCTTGCCGAAGAGGGATTCGTTGACACGGTAGAGGTTGCCGTAATTCCAGTCATCCTCGGCGGAGGTATTCCACTCATTGACGAACCGAGCGCGCGAATCTCGCTGACATTGAAGGAGTACACGGTATACGAAAAAACCGGTACCGTCGGTTTGGTATACACCGTGGACAACACCGCTCAGCTGTGAGAGAGGAATTAGTACTCAGTTATCAGTTGTCAGTACGATTTTTCTGCGAAAAGTCTTTCAGTTATCAGTTTGCCTCGCAGTGAGAGTTAAGAGGTGTTCTGGTCAAGGAAACCTCTCTTTATAGTAAAGCCCGAAAATATGTGGACAGTCGGTCAGTGAAGGAAACCCTCACCGCCGCTGGCGAGGATTGTATCCTCGCTCCTTCCTAATGTCTAAGTAATTGTGGGCTTTACTATAACTGACAACTGAGTTGACACAGTCCTCTGACACCTAAATTGCGTGAAACATCAACTTTCTCCTCTCAGTTTGAAAGCGGTTTGCATCGGGCTTCTCCTGATTCCAGCGAATGCGATGTGGCAGATGATGGGGCTACGCTGGGACATCGCACACATGTCGATGATTTCCCTGCTGTATAACACAATCACGCTGCTGTTCGTACTGACGATCGTAAATCGCTTCGCGAAAAAACTCTCGCCGCAACTCTCTCTTTCCACCGCAGAACTCCTAACAATCTACGTGATGCTGTGCCTTTCGACGGCTATCGGTGGGCACATGTGCGTGCAGATTCTCCTACCGATTATCAGTTACGCCTTTGCCTACGCAACCCCAGAGAACGATTGGCAATCTCTTTTCTGGCATTATGTTCCATCATGGACATCGGTGACGGATAAGCGCGGACTTGCAAACTTTTTCGACGGTGGTTCTACGTTTTATCCACACTTGGAGGCATGGAGCACCCCGTTGTTGTGGTGGGGACTCTTTCTCGCCGCGCTGTTTTCGGTGATGCTCAGTATCAACTTCATTTTCCGAAGGCAGTGGACCGAAAATGAGAAGTTGAGTTATCCGCTGATCCAATTGCCGCTTGCAATGGCGAATCCGAGAAGCGGATTTTTCCGCAGCAAAGCGATGTGGATCGGGTTCGGGGTCGCTGCCGGTATCGATCTCCTCAACGGGGTTAGTTACCTGTTCCCGCAAGTACCGAGACTGAGCGGCATCCGAGCGTATGACATCGCCGATTTCTTTACCGTCCGTCCGTGGAACGCGATCACGTGGTTCCCAATTGGCATTTATCCATTTGCCGTTGGATTGGCGTTTTTCATGCCGCTGGAGTTGTCGTTTTCCTGTTGGTTCTTTTATCTGTATTGGCAAGCACTCCGTGTGTTAGGAAGTGCGGTCGGTCTGTCGGCACCCTTCCCGTATGCGGAGGAGCAATCCTTCGGTGCCTATCTCGGTATAGGTATAGTTGCGGTGTGGAGTGGACGCCGTTATCTGATGCAAGTGTTTCGTAGACTGTTTGGGACGCGATCTACACTCGCTGATGAGAACGAACCGATCTCTTATCGGGCAGCGGTCGTGTGGATGTTGTTGAGCGTGGTGTTCCTTGTTGGGTTCTGCTATAAACTTGGGATGTCGTTGTGGGTGATCGCGACCTTCTTTGGACTTTTCTTCGGGTTGGCGACAGGGATTACACGGATGCGCGCCGAACTTGGCTCACCGGTTCACGACCAGCATTATGCCGGGCCCGACAGGATGATGTATTCCGTGTTCGGGGCGAAAAGATTGGGGGCGAGCAATCTGACAGGATTGGCGTATCTCTATTTTTTCAATCGCGCTTACGATTGCTTGTTGATGCCGCATCATCTTGAAGGGTTGAAAATAGCCGAGCGTGCCAGCATCGAAAACAAGACCTTCGCAAGGGCGGTGATTGTCGCTATCGGCGTGAGCATCGTCGCGACGATTTGGGCATATCTGCACGTCTCGTATCAGGATGGTGTTTATACGGCGTGGGCAGGCAGGGAGACCTTCAGTCGGCTCGGTAGGAGGCTCATCCAGCCCGCCGGTCCCGATACCGCTGTGTTGAGTGCGATTAGTATCGGGACAGTTATGGCGATTCTCTTGGCTTTCCTACGCGGTAGGTGGATGTGGATGCCGTTCCATCCAGCCGGTTATGCCGTTACCAGCACCTTCACGATGAATTTCTTCTGGTTTTCGCTCCTTGTGAGTTTTCTTCTGAAGTGGATTATTATAAGGCATGGTGGGATTGGTAGTTTTCGGAAGGCAGCCCCGTTCTTCCTCGGTCTCGTGTTGGGTGAGTTTGTCGTGACGACCTTTTGGGGCACGGTGGCGATTCTGTTTCGCGTGGAAACATATATCACAATTAATTTGTAGAAATTAGTAGTCAGTTGTCAGTTAAAGAGAGGTTACTTCACCAGAGTGTTTCTTAACTGACAACTGACTACTGAAAGATTTTTCGCAGAAAAATCGTACTGAGTACTAAAAACCTAATCTATTTCCCATTCATTCAAACCGAGAGGGATAGGAGCAGGACGCTCTGTGGTACTTTCTATCTCAATGTGTTCACCGGTTTCGGAAGATTTATCGAAGGCGAGCATCACTTCAAGCACATGATATGCCAATCCGCCGTTTGCACGGTGTGTGCGTCCCGAACGGATCGCGGACACCATATCAATGACACCGATCATCCGAGCGTTGTTCGGGAAAGCGATTTCCTCTTCTTCCCAATCGCCACCTGCCGGACAGACATTTACGGGTCCTCCGAATCCGTTCGGATCGGGGACCGTCATTGAACCGGTCTCACCGTAGATTTCAATACAGGGCAAGCTCTGTCGCCACATATCGAAACTCATGATTGCTGTGACAATCGTTCCATTTTCAAACTCCATCACACCTGTTAGATGCGTTGTAATATTGACGGGGATTCGCATACCGCGTAACGCGTCACTCGTTGCGATTCGCTCCTCAAACCCCTTGGTCGTAATCGCTGCGACGCGCTTGACGGGGCCGAGGATATTGACGAGCGCAGTCACGTAGTAAGGTCCCATGTCCAGCATCGGACCGCCGCCGATGTCGTAAAAGAAAGCGGGGTTCGGATGCCAGCCTTCCGGTCCATGTCCACACATGAACGCACTACCAGCGATGGGTCTTCCGATTTTCCCAGCATCCAACGCCTGCCGCGATGTCTGGATTCCCGCTCCGAAGAAGGTATCCGGTGCCGATCCGACACGGAGTCCTTTCTCCGCTGCAGTGTCGATAAGCTGCTTTCCGCTTTCGATGTCCACGCCAAGCGGTTTTTCACTGTAGACGTGTTTGCCCGCTTCTAAGACTTGCAAGCCGACATCCACATGTGCCCTCGGAATGGTGAGATTCACGACGAGTTCTATCTCAGGGTCTGCAAGTAGTTCATCAACAGTCCGTGCGTCGCAATTGTATCTTTCGGCTTGCGCTTGTGCTGATTCCATTCGTAGGTCTGCGCAGGCTTTGATTTCTAAAATGTCAGTTTTTCGTGCGCCTTCAAAGTAGGCACCGCTGATTGTGCCACAGCCAATAATTCCGATTTTCATTTTTTTAACTATAAGCTCCTGGACTGCCTTCCACTTCGTTTCAGGCAGGTTTTGGGTCAATTCGAGCGTGCTTAAGGATTAACATAGATTCGTCTTGTGGAAGGTATCTCCGAATCCCGACTTCTGGCTCCATAACAAATGTTTAAGTTCGTAGTAGTGCGATTCATCGCACGTTGAAAACGTGAACGCGCAATAAATTGCGCTACTACAAACAAAATTATGTCCACCCTCACATATTTATCTGGTGCGGTTAGAAACCACACCATAGGTGTCAATTTAGGGAAAATAAGTATGTTTTTCTTGTAAGAAAAAAGGTGTAAATCGGAAATACCTCTTGTATAATGTAGAAAAGAAAGTAGTGGTTATTTCTACAAAAAAGAGGTATCTCCAATGTCCATTTTACAACAAGTGCCAGATAAAATGCAAACGATCCTTGAAACCGTTGCAGATGAAGTCGCTGTCACTACAGGGTTCGTCAAGAGAAAGCGAAAACTTACCGGGAGTGCGCTGGCGCAAATCCTCGTCCTCGGTTGGTTGGAAAACCCAGAGGCGAGTTATCAGCAACTTACTGAAACCGCTGCGACGCTCGGCATACAAGTCAGCCGACAAGCACTTGAACAACGTCTGACCCCTGAAACTGCTAAAATGTTGAAACTCACACTTGACGCTGCGATTACAGAAATGCTTGAAGTTGCCGGTCGGCGAGAAGCCCTGCCTTTACTTCAGCAGTTTAGTGGTGTCTACATTCAAGATAGCACGTGGATCACACTCCCCGATGAACTCCACGAGACGTGGAAGGGCCAACCGAAAAAGAATCATCGGCAGAAAGCCGCTTTGAAACTTCATCTCTGCTTTGATATCCTTACGGGGAGGTTTCACGACTTCCAACTGACTAATGGCATGACGGCTGACAGCACCGCCGCAAAAGCAGCCGATCCACTGCCACAACGGAGTTTACGACTCGCAGACTTAGCATATTTTTCGCTCGATGAACTTGAAAAACTCACTGAAAACGACGTCTACTGGATTTCGCGTTTGAAAGCCAACTCTTACCTCGCTGATGAAAACGGTGAACGCATTGATTTAGGAAAGATGCTCAAAGCAGAAGTAGAAAACACCTACATCCGTAAGACGCTACGGATCGGCAAAAGAAAGCAACTCCGTGTTTACCTCATCGCCGAGAAACTTTCTGAAGCAGAAACGAATAAACGCCGACGCTCCATCCGATACCGTGCCAAACGTAAAGCCCAAACACCGTCAAAAGCACTCTTACGGCTCGCTGGATACAACCTCTATATCACCAATACCGAAGAACATCAACTCACACCGAAACAGGTCTGTGCCATTGTCGGTATCCGTTGGCAGGTTGAACTGATGTATAAGTGTTTCAAAAGTATCGGAAAACTTCATGTTTCTCGAAGTCAAAAACCGTATCGTATGCTATCTGAAATCTATGCGAAACTTATTGCCCTTCTGATCCAACATGCCGTCATGTTAGTCGCGGGATACCGACACATACAACAGAGTTTCATCAAAACAGCGAAGCATATCGCAGGTTATGCCAGACTCCTCACCTTGAGTTTTCATCGCTCAAAAACAGCACTTCGTGAAACCTTGAAAACCATAAGGTGTTCATTTGAAAATGGAGGCACTTTCCAGAGAAGCACTGGAAAAAACACAACCTTTTGGAAACTCAAAGAGGCTACCGAAAATCCCTAAATTGACACCTATGGTGCGGTTAGAAACCACACCTACCGGGGGCGGATTGATATAGTTTAATCTATTTCCCATTCCTTCAAACCGGGTGGTACGGGGTCGGGACGTTCTGTCGTGCTTTCGATGACGACGTGTTCGCCGGTTTCGGAAGATTTATCGAAGGCACACATCACCTCAAGTACGTGATATGCCAACGCACCGTTCGCACGATGCTCGCGCCCGGAAAGGATTGCAGACACCATGTCAATGACACCGATCATCCGAGCGTTGTTCGGGAAAGCGATTTCCTGCTCTTCCCAATTGCCGCCTGCCGGACAGACATTCACGGGACCCCCAAATCCATTCGGGTCAGGGACCGTCATTGAACCGGTCTCACCGTAGATTTCAATGCACGGGAGGCTGTGCCGCCACATGTCGAAACTCATAATCATTGTGATGATTGCACCGTTCTGGAATTCGATTGTGCCGGTGAGGTGGGTCGTTATTTTGACGGGGATACGTAAGCCTCGCACGGCTTGGCTCGTTGCAACACGTTCTTCAAACGCTTTCGTGGTGATTGCTGCAACACGCTTGACAGGACCGAGGATATTAACGAGCGCTGTCACATAGTAAGGTCCCATGTCCAACATCGGTCCGCCGCCGAGATCGTAGTAGAAGGCGGGGTTCGGGTGCCAACTTTCGTGTCCGTGTCCGCACATGAACGCTGTTCCAGCGATGGGTCTCCCGATTTTTCCCGCGTCCAAGGCTTGCCTCGATGTCTGAATCCCTGCTCCGAGGAAGGTATCCGGTGCCGATCCGACGCGGAGTCCTTTCTCTGCAGCGGTACTGATGAGTTGTTTTCCGCTTTCGGTGTCCACACCGAGTGGCTTTTCGCTGTAGACGTGTTTGCCTGCTTCTAAGACTTGCAAGCCGACTTCGACGTGTGCACGCGGGATTGTGAGATTCACGACGAGTTCAATTTCTGGATCTGCGAGCAATTCATCGACGGAGCATGCGTGGCTGTTGTATCTCTCGGCTTGTGCCTGTGCCGCTTCCATTCGTAGGTCTGCACAGGCTTTGATTTCTAAGATGTCGGTTTTTCGTGCACCCTCAAAATAGGCACTGCTAATTGTTCCACAACCGATAATTCCGATTTTCATATTTTGAAATGCCTTTCACGAGTTATATGAATTAGGACTTACGCAATAATGTTTGACATAGACTTCCGAAAACACTAATATGGTGTTTGAGGAGGAACATTAGAGATGGTTAGACCGACACGTCTGGATTATTGTCAATATCTACTTAGCACACCGATCAACTATACCCTGACGCATTTTGCGGACCACTCTGAGAGTTTTAGTCATGATCAGATAAACCGTTATCTATCAGGAGACCGTCTGACGCCTCGTCTGCTCTGGGAGCATATCAAGAACGACTTGGTAGCCGATGCTGATGGCTACCTTATCTTTGATGATACTGTCATTGATAAACGCTATGCCAAGTCGATAGCTCTCGCCAAGCGACACTATTCTGGCAATGCTGGGGGTATCATCAACGGTATTGCCATTGTGACGTGCGTCTATGTCAATCCGAAGTTAGACCGGTATTGGTTGATTGATTATCGTATTTACGATAAACAGGGCGATGGCAAATCGAAACTCGATCATGTCCGAGATATGCTCTCGGTGTTGGTATATTCTCGTGAGGTCGTTTTTTCGACGGTGTTGATGGACGCTTGGTATGCCAGTAAGCCCCTTCTCCTTTACATTGAAAATCTTCAGAAGACGTATTATGTTCCATTGAAATGTAATCGTCTTGTTGATGATTCAAATGCCGAGAAGCCGTATCAACGCATTGATACGCTCCATTGGACGGACGCAGAACAACGCTCAGGCAAACTTGTAAAACTTCATAAGTTTCCGAGAGATCATAAGGTGAAGGTTTTCCGGGTAGTGTCCTCCGGGCGCACGGATTATGTCATAACCAATGACTTGAGTCAATGTGACGTTTCGGCGACACAACAGGTGTGTCGCTGGCGCTGGAAGGTTGAACAACTTCACCGGGAAGCCAAACAGGTAACAGGTTTGGAAAACTGCTAATGTCGTCTTGCGCGTATTGTTCGGAATCACATTGCCGCTGCTTTTCTGGTTTGGGTGCATCTGATGCGCAAAGCTTATGAAACGGGTCAAACGCTTTATCAAATCAAACACGGATTGATTTCTGAATATCTCTGTCAACAACTAAAATCACCTATGATAAAAATCGCTGATGCGTAAGTCCTATGAATTAAGTCTGTGTTTATTATATCAGTTGTGAGGATTCTTGACAAGATTTTATGGAGTGATAACAGAGGCGTTTCGTCTTTGGTTTTCAGTCGGTTCTGCGGGGTAGATCGCGATCGGTAGATAACTCCAGCAGCATGGGAAACTGGAGTGAATTCTGTAATTACTTATACCATATCTAATTGAATAACTTTCATATCTATACGCATTGTGATAGTTAACATATAGTATACATATAATTCACATATTCGTCTTATTTGCCCTTCAAAGTTGTTAATGCCTTCGACTTCTATCATCTTGAGAGGCGGGATTACCCCTCGAATTCACCACAGAAATTTGACCGCTATGAAATTTATCAAAATTGCTTCTCAGCTCTTTGGCAGCTTAGGTTTTCAGTCAATTTTGAGAGAACCGAAAATTCTGTTATTTTCTGTGGTGTTTGATGTTTTGTTGTTTTTTCACCCCTAAGTTGATAAAGCGTATCAGACTTTTTCGGTGTTGTGTAAGAAACGTCCTAAATCCCCCTTATCAGGGGAACAGGAGGATTTGGAAACTTTGCTAATGGTGCACCTATTGGTAAGGGTCTGCATATTTTGATGATTCACCATATGTCGTTGGTTCGTGAAAAAATTGTTTGACAGATTACAGATTTATTGCTATGATAATTTGGAAGTTAAGACAAAGTTTGTTGTCGATGCAACGATGCATTGGTTAACAGAAATCTGACCCTTGCAATGAAGCAACCCGCCCTTTGCAATCAATATGGGAAACCTGCAAGCAACACCCTATAGCACCTTAGAATGGAGAGAATAGCATGGGAAACCGGATTGAAATCGGTAACCTCAGGATAGATGGAGATTTGTACGCATTAGTAAGAGATGAGATCGCACCCGGCACGGGAATAGAAGCAGATGCCTTTTGGAAAGCGTTTGGAGACATTGTTGCGGCGTTCGCACCAGAGAACAAAGCACTCTTAGAGAAACGGGATACGCTCCAGCAACAGATTGACGCGTGGCATCTGGCACGCAAAGATGAGCCGTTGGACGGTGAGGCGTATTTGGCGTTCCTTACCGAGATAGGCTATCTGCTCCCTGAAGGACGGGATTTTACTGTGATTACCGAGGACGTTGACACAGAGATTTCGCTCATCTCAGGTCCGCAGTTGGTTGTCCCGACCGATAACGCGCGCTATGCCCTGAATGCGGCGAACGCGCGCTGGGGGAGCCTCTACGATGCACTTTACGGCACCGATGTGATTGATGAATCGGACGGTGCTACACGCAGTGCTACCTATAATCCGATCCGAGGTACGAAGGTCATTGCGTACACCGAGCGGTTTTTAAATGAAATGACCGAACTTGAAACTGGGAGTTTCTCTGACGTTACGCAGTTTTCCCTCAAAGTCGTTGGTGGCGAGCAGCAGTTACGCGCAACACTCGGTGATGGCAGTGATGTCGGCTTAGCAGATCCGACCAAATTCGTAGGTTTCACAGAAAAAGATGGCGAACTCAGTGCGATTCTGCTCCGAAACCACGGGCTGCACATTGAAATACGGATAGACCGAGAACATCCGGTTGGTAAGGCACATCCTGCGGGTGTTGTTGATGTTATCCTTGAGTCCGCAATCACGACGATTCAGGATTGCGAGGATTCCGTCGCTGCTGTGGATGCAGCGGATAAGGTGCGCGTCTATAGTAACTGGAACGGTATCATGAAAGGGACGCTGGAGACGACGTTTGAGAAAAATGGTGAGGTGCTGACCCGCCGCCTCGCTCCCGATAAGACCTTTACCGCACCCGATGGAAGCACGCTAACGGTACCCGGTAGGAGTCTGCTTCTGATTCGGAACGTTGGACTCCACATGTATACAAATGCCGTCATCACAGGGGAAGGTGCCGAAGTCCCCGAAGGTATTCTTGATGCGATGGTGACGTGTTTCGCCGCGATGCATGACCTGCAGGGTAACACTTCCCACACCAATAGCAAAACAGGTAGTATCTACATCGTCAAACCGAAGTTCCACGGACCTGAAGAAGTGGATATGACAATTCGGATGTTTGAGTGGATAGAGTCGGCACTCGGGCTTCCGACGAATACTATTAAAATCGGGATTATGGATGAGGAACGGCGAACAACCGTCAATCTTAAAGAGGCGATTCGGGTGGCACAGGAGCGACTCGTCTTTATTAACACCGGATTTTTGGATAGAACCGGCGATGAAATCCATACGAGTATGGAAGCGGGTCCCATGATTCCGAAGATGGACATCCGTAACGAACCGTGGATGCTCGCTTATGAAGATTGGAACGTTGATATTGGAATTGAAACCGCTTTGCTCGGCACTGCACAGATTGGGAAGGGGATGTGGACAAAACCCGACCAGATGGCGGAGATGGTTGAAACGAAGGTGAATCATCCGCTGGCGGGTGCGACGACGGCGTGGGTGCCGTCGCCAACAGCCGCAACGCTTCATGCGATGCATTACCACCGAGTTGACGTTGGGAACTGGATAAAGGAGTTGTCGGCGAGGCAACGCGCCAGTTTAGAGGATCTGTTGACACCACCGCTATTGAGAGAACGCCAATTGCAACCGGATGAAATTCAGCAAGAATTGGACAACAATGCACAAGGTATTTTGGGATATGTTGTCCGGTGGGTAGATCAGGGTATTGGCTGCTCAAAGGTACCCGATATTAACGATGTCGGCTTGATGGAGGATCGGGCGACGCTACGGATTTCGAGTCAACATATCGCAAACTGGCTGCACCACGGAATCGTTACCAAGGAACAGGTAACCGAGACGTTCCAGCGGATGGCAAAGATTGTGGACGAACAAAACGCCGGTGACCCGAATTATCGGGATATGTCGCCGAATTATGATCAGAGCGTCGCATTTCAGGCGGCTTTGGATCTGGTTTTTAAAGGGTGTGAGCTGCCGAACGGATATACGGAGTTTGTGCTGCATCCGCGTCGACGTGAGGTTAAAGCCGGCAGTTAATGAGAGACATTGCTACGAAAGGGGAAGCGTGGAAGATCTATCCTTCTATGCTTCCCCTTTCCTTGTTTTTATGCTATGAATCGAGTCTGTAAAATTTGATGGCGTTGTCTTGGAAGAGGTTGCGCAACTCCTCAGGTGAGCACCCGGATACGGCTTCTGTCAATGTCTGTACCCACCGTGGATAGTCAGTGGCTTGCGTAGAGACGGGCCAGTCGCTGCCGTATATGACGCGGTCGAAACCGAAACAGGTGATAACGTGCTCAATATACGGTTGTAGATCGTCAAGGCTCCACGTCTCAGGGTCAGCCTCTGTTACCAAGCCTGATATTTTGCAGTGGACATTCGGGAACGCCGCGAGCGTCTGGATTTCCTGCTTCCACGGATCGAAAAGTTGATTCTTGATGTCCGGTTTGCCGATATGGTCCAAGATGAATTGGACATGCGGACACTGTTCCACGAGCCGAATTGCATTGGCGAGTTGAGGGTGGAAAATACAGATGTCGAAACTCAATCCGTAGCGAGAGAGCGTTTTGACACCGCTCACAAAGTCGGGTTGAACACAGAAATCAACGCTTTCGGATTGGATGAGGCGGCGGATACCTTTGACGAGTCGGTTCTCCGCCAATTTTTCGACGAAAGGAGCTACCTGTGCGCCTTCTTCGAGAGGTGCCCAGGCAACGATGCCCTGAATCCGAGGTTCTACTGTCGTCGCGAGATCAGTAACCCACGCTGTCTCTTTCAAACCGTCATCGGGATGTGTATCGCACTGCACGAAAACCATGGATTCGATTTCCAGTTCGCCGTACGCGTCGGTGTAATCTTTTAGGAGATAAGGTCTATTTAGGGCTGGTACTTCCGTAAGCCATGGATACCTCAGTTGTTTCGGGTGCCAGAGGTGAACGTGTGTGTCAACGATTGGAAATTTCTCCATTGTGATGCTCCTGTGTTTTATTGGATTTGCGTCTATTTTAATGCTTCTGTGTAAGATTGTCAATCATAAAATCCGGATGGTGGGTTTATTCTCATCTGCCCCCATTTTTTTCTGAAGTATAAGGTTATGGTCTGTGAGAGCGCATAGGTATGAGAAACCGATGTTAATAAATGCCAAAGAGCGTATCGCCTTTTCGCTGAAGATCTGTGAAAAATGAGAGGAGATACTCCGGATGCCAGAAGTCAGTAATCACGCGTTTGATGACATTTATGACGGAATACCGTTTTTGGTATCCATTGAAAGCTTTTGTCCAGCGTGTAGCTGACTTCTCATAAGAGAGAAACAGTAATCCATAAGCCAAACACGCCAGCAACCATAGAATAGCGACCCGTTGGTGAGTCGGTTTCTTCAAGACGAGTTTACCGAAGCCAAAACACGCCTTGATGTCTCGAAATCCATGTTCAATCTGCATCCTGCGTTTGTAAGTGTGATAGAGTTGATGTCCACAGACCCGGTTTGAAATGAGATACATTGGGTCTTTGGGGTTATTTCTTCGGACATAAAGTTGCACAGGTATCTGATGCGTTGTGTGGTAAAGCACTTCACCATGAAACTTATTTTCAAAGGCATCAAGTTTCTTGGCACTGCCTTGATACCGGATACCGACGTTCCGGCAAACACGCATGATAAAGGGGATGTCTCGGTCTTTGAGAAAGGCGATGACATATTTCGCACGGGCGAACCCTCGGTCAAAGACGAGAAGGGGCTGTCGTCCTGACTTCGGACGCCCACAGGCGACAGCGAGCCGATAAACTTTCTGACAGAACCGTTGAATAATCTGATTATGACTCTTGTATTTCCCAGCGTGTATCTCTTCATCTTTATAGATGAACCAAAACACAGGGATCGCACGGTGGCGGAAGGGGATCGCCGCAACGATGGCTTTCCACCCGTCAATGAGGTCGGTCTCATCGATAAGGATAAGGAAATGCGGATACCCCTTTGTAGAGCAGAAGCAGCCGACAACGAAAGTCAACCATGCTTTCTGAAGCCTTTCAATCGGCAACGGCGTATCAAGAAACCGCAGCAGGCGCTTTTGTTTCGATTTCTCTGTTTTCACCGAAATGGGTAAGCGCGAGGCGATCTCATGGATACGGAAAGTTTTCGCAATACACACAGCTATAACCGTCAACAAAAGATTTCGGAAACTCGGTTTTTTCAGACCGAGGGGTTTGAAGATTTTTGAAAAATGTGTTAGTATAGGTTTTGGATGGACCCGCTTTGGGGTATATCTACTTTTCATAAAATACCTCCTTACAGATAAACCTTGCCGGGTAAGTCAGACATTGTAAGGAGGTATTTTATCAGAACACCCCTGACTTTCCAACAACTTTTCCATCTCAAACCTTTCACCACAAAACCTCTACAAAAAATGGGGGCAGATGAGCGGGTTTATTGGATTGCCAAAAAGGCGTAGGATATGGTAAACTGATAGATATTCCGAACGGAGGACTTAAAAGTATGTCAAGAAAATCTCGAATTGTTATGGTGGCAGGAAAAGCAAGTCATGGTGGTGGTTCGCATGAGCATCCGGGTGGGTGTGCCTTTCTCGCGGATCAGTTGAACGAAACTATGGACGGTGTGGAAGCCGTTGTTTCTCAAGGGTGGCCTGAGAATCCGGCAACTTTCGCAGATACAGATGCAATCATTGTTTATTCAGATGGTGGTGCCGGACACCTCAGCATTCCACACCTTGAACAAATCTCTGGATTGATGGATCAGGGCATGGGACTTGCGATGTTGCACTATGCAGTCGAAGTGCCGAAGGGTGAACCAGGAGATCGCTTTTTGGATTGGATCGGTGGCTACTTTGAGACGCACCTTTCAGTCAATCCGTACTGGACAGCGACGTTTACTGGTTTTCCTAATCACCCTATAACACGCGGGATAGAGCCGTTTTCATTGGAAGACGAGTGGTATTATCACATGCGGTTTCGTGAAAATATGGAAGGTGTGACACCTGTGCTGAGTGCAATTGCCCCTGAATCAACGCTCGAAAGACCCGACGGACCGCATAGTGGGAATCCACACGTGCGTGCATCGGTGGCAAACGGTGAACCACAGCATTTAGGGTGGTGTGTAGAGCGTCCAGATGGCGGTCGTGGATTCGGATTTACCGGCGGACATCTCCATCGGAATTGGGCGGACGATCAACTTCGTAAATTCATTCTCAACGGTATCGTGTGGACAGCGAAGATGGAGATCCCTGAGGACGGTATCTCTACGCCGACCCCGACCGAAGCAGAATTGGATGCATATCTGTAGTTTTAGAGTGATTTGGGTAATTCTGCTGGAGGATCGAAAAAATATGGCAAAGAAATCTCGAATTGTTTTGGTAGCAGGAAGTGGAAGTCGTGGTAGTGGCGCGCATGAGCATCCCGCTGGGTGTGCCTTTCTTGCCGAGCAGTTAAACAAAAATGTCGACGGCGTAGCGGCAGAGGTCTCTCAGGGGTGGCCCGAAGATCCAGCGATTTTCACCGATACAGATGCTATTATTGTTTATTCAGGCGGTGGTGCTGGGCATCTTAGCATCCCGCATCTTGATCAGATCAGTGAATTGATGGCACAGGGCATAGGACTCGCAATGTTACACTTTGCAGTCGAGGTGCCGAAGGGCAAGCCGGGTGATTGTTTCTTAGACTGGATCGGTGGTTACTTTGAACCCGGCCTTTCGGTGAATCCTTATTGGATAGCAACGTTTACTGAATTTTCTGAACACCCGATAACACGTGGAATGGAGCCATTTTCATTGAAAGATGAGTGGTATTATCACATGCGGTTTCGTGAAAATATGCGGGGCGTGACACCTGTGTTGAGTGCGATTGCACCTGCATCAACGCTCAAAAGACCCGATGGACCATACAGTGGCAATCCACAAGTCCGTGCTTCGGTTGCCAAGGGCGAACCACAGCACTTGGGGTGGTGTGTCGAACGTCCAGATGGCGGGCGTGGGTTCGGATGTACCGGTGGACATTACCATCAGAATTGGGGGAATGATCAATTCCGTAAGTTAATTCTCAACGGGATTGTCTGGACAGCAAAGATGGAAGTCCCTGAAGGAGGTATCTCCACGCCGACACCAACCGAAATGGAATTGGAGGCGTATCTGTAGGCGCGGCATTATTCTATGAGTGGGCTGAATGAAGTCTAAATAATTCGGTAATTCTATATTTCCACAGGCACGGTAGGTGCGGTGTTTTTGCTGGGGTGTTTCCCGCACCGGATATGGCTATGGCATACTAAATTAATAAATTAATCTTCATCTGACCGCATTGAATTTTACCTTTATGAAACCGCATCTACCGACTAAGGAGACGGAACATGGACCAAGCGTTACAAGATTATCTCTTCGACCTACAAGGCTATCTAATTTTAGAGAACGCAATCTCGAAAACCGATCTCGATGAAATGAACGCGTGGATTGATGCGCATTGGGCGTACGTGGAAGATCCTTGGGAGGAAGAAACCGAGGACAGACGGATTCCACGCTGGATCGGGAATATCGAAACGCATACCTACAACATTGAGAACGGTGTGAACTTCCAGAATATCATTGAGGGTGGCGACGTTTTTCAGAAACTCATCGACCACCCGTCATGGATCGGTTTGTGCAGGAAATACGTCCACGAGGTCAATGGACTTTCTATCCACGAGAACTTCCTCAACGTCCGCGGTCCCGGTGGTTTCATTCATATCCACTGTGGTGGACATGTTCCCTTAAGTTACTTGACCTTCCGACAGGAGAATACTGGTGAATGGATGGTCGGACAGATTAACGTCCTGATGGCGCTGAACGATATTGGACCCGGAGATGGTGCGCCGGTGTTGGTGCCGAGTAGTCATAAATGCACGGAGATTCATCCGCGTTTGAAAGTTGACGGGAAAGGCTTGGTTTACGACGGTGTGAGTGGTAAACCAGCAGGGACAGCCTTCGGGACGAAAGAAATTTATCTCAAGGCGGGCGATGTCGTCATGTTCACAGACGCGATTACACACGGTTCGGCAGAACGGACGAATGAAGGGTATCGTCGGTCAATCGTCTATCGTTATTCTCCGAGATATGTCCGTGAACGTTTTGACTATCCGCATTCAGAGGAATTATTGGCACGTTTGACACCAGACCAACGCAAAATTATCCAACCGATGTCGATACGCCGTCCGCCGCAGGTTGTGTAGCAGACGAATTATGTCTTTATCTCTGAAAAGCTAAGGAGGTTCATGATGCGAAAAGTTGATTTGCAACAGCAGGCAGTTAGGTTAATCAGGCAGCTCTCTACCGAAAAACTCAAATCTGCTGTTGATTATCTCGTTTATCTTCAAGATGCAGAGACGCAAAATGTCTCTTCTGATCACGAAATTCCATCACAAAATCTGGGAACGGCGATCCACGAAATGTTCAAACCTTTTGGCGGAGTGGAACTTGAGATACCCCCACGGGAACCGGCGCGAAAACCGCCTCGCTTTGAAAAATAAATATGGGAAAACCCAAAAAAACACTTTGGGGCGGACGTTTTAGCACAAGCCTCACCACAGAAACAATAGCCTTCACGCACTCCATTGAAGCCGATACGCGCCTCATCGGATACGATATTTGGGGAAGCCAAGCGCATGCGATTATGCTCGCTCGGCAAGGGATTATCTCGGATGCCGATCTACGCGAGATTTTACGCTGGCTCCGAAAGGCGGAAGAAGATTTTCAGAACGGCAATTTTACGCTTGATCCGAATAAAGAGGACGTGCACATGAACGTCGAATCGTATCTGATTGAGAACGCTGGGCGTGAATTCGGGGGCAAACTTCACACTGCTCGTTCTCGGAACGATCAGGTGCTCGTGGATGCACACCTCTACATCCGCGATGAGATTCTCAATATTCAGCGGGGTCTCTCCACGTTATGCGAAGCGTTCCTACAGATTGCGAAAGCACACGCTGACACTGTGATGCCGGGTTATACGCATACGCAGCACGCACAACCAATTAGTCTCGGTTTCTGGGCAACGGCTTACGTGAGCATGTTCCTACGCGATCAGAAACGCCTGAAGTCTGCATACGCACTTGTCAATACGAACCCATTGGGTGCTTGTGCTTTGGCTGGCACGACTTTCCCTATTGACCGAGAATTGACAACGAAACTGCTCGGTTTCGATGCGCCACACGAACACACCTTAGATGTTATCAGTAGTCGAGATTTTATCGCAGAGACGCTTTTCGCGTTATCGCTCGTGATGGCGAATCTCTCACGAATTAGTGAAGAAATCGTCTATTGGACGACTTATGAATTTGGGATGGCGACGCTTGACGATGCATATAGTTTTGGGAGTTCCATCATGCCACAGAAGAAGAATCCGGACATCGCAGAACTTACGCGGGGTCGTACAGGACGCGTCTACGGGGCATTGCTCGACCTCTTGACAAACCTCAAGGGATTGCCGATGGGCTACAACCGTGATTTTCAGGAGGATAAACCGCCGTTGTGGGAGGCGTTTGATGTTGTGAAGGCGTGTCTTGGGCTGCTACCGGAACTCCTCAAGACGACAGATTTCAAGACGGAGCGGATGGCTGAATTGGCGAATGCGAACTTCGCGACGGCAACCGAGTTGGCGAACTATCTCGTTAAAGAGCATCAGATCAGTTTTCGGGAGTGCCACGAGATTGTGGGATGGCTTGTCGGAGAACTTGTAGCGCAAGAAAAGACGTTCACCGATTGGGAACTAACCCAAAAACTCTTGAAACAGAAAGAGATTGACATACCGATTTCCCAGCTGAAACAGATCCTTGATGCGGAATTGGCGATTCAGAATAACCAGAGCCTCGGTGGGACATCGCCCGCGGAAGTTCATCGGATGATAGCTAATTTTGAAGCACAACTCAATGAGATCGCATCGCATATCTATAATTGTCAGACCCAAATTGAAGATGCCCACCGGGAGACCTTACGAATTGTTGATGAAATTTTGGGAGTGCCGGTTGAGATAATATCGTAAAAGGAGAAATACAAAGAATCAATGCGTACAGGTCCGTACACACTATTGAGGGATTTTGCACAAAACCATCCGAACACCAGATCGGCACTCGACCATTGGTATAGATTGATACGCGGAAGAAATTTCCGTTCAATCGCAGAGTTGCGTGAAGTTTTTCCTCACGCTGACCGAGTTGAAGGTTGGACTGTTTTCAATATTGGAGGGAACAAGGCTTGCCTCATCGCGACTATCCACTATGACCAGCAGGTCGTGTTTATTCGTCATGTGTTAACCCACGCTGAATATGATAAGTGGAGACCTTGAGAAACATTATTAGTCTGCTATTGATAAATGCAGGAGTATACTATGTCTACCGAAAAACATGCTGTGCTTAATGTAGCGCAAGTTAAATTTGATCACAATATTCCGAGTAGCTCTCGATCCTTTGCAGCATTGGACATTTTAAACGATGCAATTGGCAAATGCCAAGATAACACCATCGTAGCCTTAACAGAAAACGATTACGAGCAATTGGTAGTCCTACTCGGAGAATTAACGGAAGTGGTACGTGACGACGAAGATCATCTCCTTACTCCATTGATGCTATTCGTTTTTGGGCTCATTGAAAATTATGAGCATAAACACATTCCAGAGTTAGCGGAACTTGAATGAATGAAAACCATGTGTTCCAATAATCCTGACAAAAGAACGCTTTGCGTTAGACAATAGACAAAGCGCGTCACCCCTACACAGGAGATTAGAAAATTGAAAGACAGATTAATCGTCGCATTGGATACGGATGATGGTGAAGATATTGATTGGCTATCTGGAACGCTTATGGATGTAGTCCGTTGGTTTAAAATGGGCTTTCAGGCGTTCAGTGCGCTTGGGATGGAAGCTTTTCCGTGGTTCGAGCAGAACGGACATAAAACCTTTGTTGACCTGAAATTCCACGACATCCCGAACACAGTGGCACGCGATGTCGGCATGATGACGAAACACGGCGCAAATATGATTAACATGCACGCCTCCGGTGGACTTATGATGATGAAGGCAGCAAGAGCCAGCGCAGATGATGCCGTATACGAAGCAAACATACCGAGACCTATCCTACTCGGCGTGACCATTCTGACAAGCATCGAAGAAACCAGTTTTCGGTTGAGTTTCGCCTCAGCACGGACGCTCTCAGAGCAGGTCGTCTATCTTGCACAGTTAGCACAGGAAGCCGGCTTGGACGGTGTCGTCGCATCGCCGTTAGAGATTGAACCGATTCGGAAGGCGTGCGGCGATAACTTTTTGATTGTGACACCGGGCATTCGACCAGAATGGGCGGAGACTGGCGACCAACGTCGCATCACCACGCCAGCAGAAGCAATTAATCGAGGCGCAGATTACATTGTTGTCGGCAGACCCATTATTGAGGCGGAGGATCCGTTGGAAGCTGCCGAAATGATCCTTGATGAAATGAGAGAGGCGTAAATTATGAATATTGTCTGTATCTGTTTAGACACCTTTCGTGCGGACATCATCGGCGCAGGCAAGAAATATAGCCACGTGCAAACGCCAAACCTTGATGCCTTGGCATCGGAGAGCGTCCGCTTTACACGCGCATTTGGCGAAGGGCAACCGACACTCCAGATACGTCGGGGCAACTTTACGGGGATGCGGAGTTTTCCATGGAGATACAACTTCGATCGGCGTGGACATTGGCACCACGCACCCGGTTGGCATAAGATTCCACCTGAACAGGATACGATCGCAGAGGTTTTGCTGGAACGTGGTTACCTCACATCACTGATTGCTGATACCTATCACATGTTCAAGCCGACGATGAATTTCTCGCGCGGATTTGCGCATTTCGATTTCATCCGTGGACAGGAGTCAGATAACTGGCACAGCGGCGATCCGAAGTTGATTGAGGAGCAACTCCAAAAGCATGTCCGGGAACCGCTCAACTGGCAACGACACGCTGGGCTTGTCAACTATCTATTGTCGCAACGACATCGCCAATCGGAGGATGATTATAGTTGTGCGCGTGTCTTCCGTGCCGCATCTGATTGGCTTGAGGATAATCATACTGTCGGTCCATTCTTCTTGTGGGTGGATAGTTTCGATCCGCATGAACCTTGGGATCCACCGAAGTCCTATGCAGACCTTTATTTCTCTGACTATTCGGGGAAGGATTTCATTACACCGGGTAGTGCGAATGAAGGTGACGGGCCTACAGAAGATGAACTGCGCCGCATTGAGGCTCTCTACCTCGGCGAGGTAACGTTTGTTGATAAATGGGTCGGTGTGCTACTCGACAAGATAGAGCAGCTGAACATCAAGGACGAGACGTTGGTTGTACTAATGTCCGACCACGGAACGCAACTCCGAGACCACGGAAGTTTCGGGAAAGGCGCGAACAAACTGCATCCTTTCAATACCCAACTCAATCTCATGGTTCGGCATCCGGAGGGACCGAATGACAAGGAGATTTTCGCGTTTGTGCAGAACCACGATCTGATGCCTACGCTTCTGAATCAGCTTGGCATTCCGTGTGATTGGACGGACGGTCAGGATATGTGGCAACTCGTTACGCAGGAGAAGGCATTTCTCCGAGAACGGATTATCACCGGTTGGGCTGGCTTTGCTACAGGCAATGCGCGTGGACGCGTCAGTGTCCGCGATGACCATTGGAACTTCTGTACTTCGGTGGGCTATAATGATGAGAAGGGTGATGAACTCTTTGATGTTCGGAACGACCCTGAAGAGAAGGTGAACGTCGCGAGTGACCATCCGACAGTCGTTGCGGAACGGCGACGAGATGTAGAGGCATTAATCGGTCAACCCTTACCGGGGCATTTCATTGAGGTCTGCGATCCGGGACATGCACCGATGACGCGATGGCTTCAAAAGAGGTTGGCAGAGATGTAGGAAAGGAAATCTGCTCGTTTGCCTTATCGTAAATGGCTACAAGTTGTCGGTAAGAGTACCTCTTTGCTGATAGCTGATAACTGACGACTGATGGCTATTTGTTGAATGTTTCCCAATCCCAGAGAAGGATTGTGGCATCGGTGCCTCCGCTTGCAAGCGTTTTTCCATCTGGTGAAAATAACAGCATTGATATTAGGCTTGTATGACCTGTGTGTGTGGACAAAAGCCTACCCGTGTGGACATCCCACAGTTGGATGATGCCTCTTCCGTTGCCGCTAACAAGGATTTTGCCATCCATTGAAAATAGCAACTGGCTCACTATTGCCCTCGGCTCAAGAATAATTGCGTTGTTTTGGGTGCCGTTTGCTACGGTTGTGCTGTCAGGCGAGAAAGTGAATCCTGCTCGGAACTCGGATCTGTGCCTTGAGTTTTGCTTTTTCTTTGATGGTTCCTTTAGGGTAGAACGTGCGCGCCTTGCGTTCACATCCCACAACTGCGTTATTTTCCTTTGCCAGTATTCGTGTGTGACAATCGTCTGACCGTCAGGTGAAATTGCTGCAAACTCGTTATCTATATTCAAGAAGCGAACAGATATTTGGTTTCCTGTTCTATCCCTCTGCGGCTGTCGGTTGAAGTCGGAAACTTTGGGAAATAACTCTACCAGGTCCGGGATCGTAATCAGGGTTGAAGTTGACACACGCAATCGCATCATAGTCTCTATCGTCATGTTCGACTTGAATTGTTTCCCACGTTTTTTTGAGCATCTCCCGGCGAATCGGTTCAAGTTCATCACTAATCAGGATACACAATGGGTCTTCTATCAACTCGACCAAGACGGGTGTCTCTCTATCTCCCCCGTTAACCCATTTCTTCATGCCGTTACATTTTGCTGTCAGTTTCGGGTCGATCTTGTCAAAGACTTTTTGTTCGTTCTTGTAAAATCCACCGGCGACACCGAGACATTGCTCACCGTTGTATTCAACAAGGTAGACATAGTAATCGCTGACAATGTTATGTATCTGTAGCTCGTTAAGGTCACTATTTGTCACCATACACAACGGCGGGACTTCAGCGATCCGTGCTTCGATAAAATCAGGGTCATCTGAAATACAGTCAAAAATCTCATGCCCCATAACTGTGAAAGGTGCGTCATCTGCGCGACGCTTAAAAATCGTTTCTTTCATTGTGTGCTCCTGTGGTGTATCCACTAAGATTGGTGGATATTGAAAGTTAATAAAGTGTGCTGCCATTTATTCATAGACCCTCGATTCAACCACTCTCAGGTTTATCGGATCAAACCATTCCGTCAACAATTCATACATCAAGGGGTCCTGCCGACGAAATTCATCGTGGAGAAATTCTTGCCCTTCTAACGTAAACACAGTGAACCATCTTGATGCACTCAATGCCCAGTATTCATACGGGTTTCGCAGTGCCTGATGCGTGCTGCCGACACCACCGAAGTAGCTGCCGTTTTCCTTCGCGGCAGCATACGCAGCATCAAGACGGTCATCGAAGGTCGTGTCTAAAAGCCGGATCGCCAGATTTATCGCATGTGCAAATTCATGGACGAATACGGTAACAAAAGTCAAAGTGACTTCTTCATACACCGACGCAGTTACCCACGCAAAATCTGCCACATAGCCCCCGATGGTTAAGACACGATAGTGAATACCGCTCCCCAAGCGCATCTCAGGGATCACTGCGTTACCGAGACTGCCGTTTGAAAGAATCATACGGAACTTACGACTCGGTGTCGTCCGTCCGGTCACATCGTGCTGAATGCCGTCCCGCATCGCACCCGGTCGGTTTTCACGGCTCGGCGTGAGCAATGCCAAGAGTTCAGGACGTTTTTGGGTCATACCGAAAACGATGTCCCGCGCCGCATAAAAGGCACGGTCCGGGAGAAGCTTATCCCCCATGATCGCGACACCGCCCGCAGAGATGTATTTCTCATAGTACGCTTCTTGCTCACGTCTGAGACATATCTTGTGGATAAGGTGCTTCGCCCAAATATCATCAGGAAGATCCGCCGCTATCGTATCCTCAAGTTCTGCCATGAGCGTGTCCACATCTTTACCCCAGATAATTTCTTGGATGTCTTCAGGCACAGGTCCAACATCAAGAGACACTGACGGTGCGGTCGGCGCAAGCCCGTTTATCAGTATCCCTTCATCGCCACACCCCCAAACAAAGAGCCACAAAAATATTAGCACTAAAAACGATTTCATCTGCTTTATCACGATTTGGATACTCCTTTTACTCGTTATTTTTCCCATGATTATTCTTCTGTACCTCCGGATGTATAAGTATCACCACCACCCGTATCAATACTCCCATCACTGTTTACAGTGAAGCTAAAATCAAAACTATCGTTCGGCAGGCTGAACCTTGAACCCACAATTAACGCAACGATTTGAGAGGGTAAAACTTTCGGTATGTGTTTCATCCCTACCTGTATATAGATACCCATGATTTTACGCTGCTGTCTGATGTGTTTCGTCTGTCTCGTTTTGAATATCATCACCGAAACCTCTTGAGAAATGGATCGGATTAGGTACACCGTAAATACCGACAATAAAACAGTTTTTGCTTTTTTGGATACCGGATAGCTGTTCACAGCTATCCAGGCTTTCAAATAAAAGTTGGATGCCATCGAGGGTATGCATCGGATAGACATCTTCGCTTTTAGGGTCTTTGACTTCTTTCTCCAAACACTGTCTCAAAAAGTGTCCGTTGGCAAGGAAAAACATATTTTCTTCTGGGACATCTTGCACACCTAAAAGATAGACATCCTTGAAAACTTCGCCCCGCCGCGGTCGGTGCTGGATATTAAAGACAAGGATCGGGTATTGCCCGAAATAATCACAAATATTGAGATGCACACCGACCAGCATTTCTTCAAGCTCTGGCGACTGCCCATCTTCTGTTTTGATGATCCACGACTCAGTGTTGCGGTGTTCATGGACAATGCAATCCATCGTAATTCTGTTATCCATTGATAAAGACTTCCTGTATAACATTTCCGAATTAATTACCAAAAGCGTTAGCAACCATCACAAGATCCAAAATGTTCACAACGCCATCGAAATTCAGATCGGGGCCGGCGGCATCGCCAAAAGCGTTAGCAACCATCACAAGATCCAAAATGTTCACAACGCCATCGAAATTCAGATCTTCACGATAAGGCGTATTTACCATCCGTTCTAATTCTTCCCAAAACTCGGCATTTGAATTGGTACGATGCACTATAGAAATCGCTTGTTGTATTTCCAGATGATGCTCAAAATAATACCGGATTGTCGGAAGCACATCCAGTTGTTTATACGCCTTAATATGTTCATTCAATATTTCCAGTTCTTGTGCTTTATGTCTGTCCCCCAAATATGCAAGGGCACCGCCATAATCAAGGGACCACTGCGAAAATAAGAAATCAGTTATCGGGTGTGGGTCTCCATAACCCAGATCAGGCGGGTTCGCATAAAAAGCGACATACGGAGATGACACCGCGTGAATAAATTCACCAGAAAAAACAATATCTGGCATCGATGCAATGAGTTCTTCATGTAAAAGCATATTCCCTTGAATAGGCGTTAATCCGTCAATAGGCTCGTGATTTCGGATAAAGGTATTAACATCAAGATGGAAGGCATCAATGTTATATGTCTCTTGCAAATTTTTCAATACTTTCACGAGATATTCTCTATAACTTGAAGCTGCAGGATTTATATAGGCGGGACCTCCCAGTTCCAATTCCCATCCTGTTATGTTTCCATCGCTACCTCGATATAGAAAGGGTTCCCATTCGGGGTAAAGTGGATGGGTTTGAGAAACAAAGGGAAAACCTGCGTAGAGCATCACTCTAAAACCGTGTTGCTTCGCAGCGGATATAAACGTTGGAAGATCTTCTCTCACGCGATGATCAGGCCACTCCTGCTCCCCACCATACCAACCGTGCCGACAGTAAAATAACACATTTTTCGGGTTGATATGTTTCGCCACAAAGTCTAACATTGCAATGTAATCTCTATGGAACGAACAATACATGACAACGAGTTGAATATCTTTAACCCATGCAGGCTTACGAGCGACACGCGATTCATTTCGATCCATCATCCCTTGACGATACCTTTCCGCAGGCACCTGCCAATCGCCGTTATATGTATTAAACCTCCAAATCACAGAAGTAATATGTTGACGATTTTCAAAAGGGAAAAAATTGTGCGTGTTAAAATCAATACCGAAGGTATTTGACTTTCGCCCTGGCCAATGACCGAGTGCTTTAAATTGGTCTGTTTCATCCTCACTCATCACAAAACATCCCCCCAATGTTCCTTGCACGACAGCAAGAGGGGCTTGCCACCATTCACCCGGATACGTCCAATAAAAATCCTCCGCATTTTCAGATTTTATTATTTTTCCGCCGCGCCCTGGCGCAATCAGAGAGACCTGATCATAATCTAAATTTCCGACCCCCCACCTGATAGCAGAAAGCCCTGTTTGATCAGAAAAACCCTCCTGTCTAATTATCAAATCTCCAGTGAGCACGTCAATAACCACCCACATAATAAGTGTACTCTGATGCCACCGAGCCGTCAGTTTCGCCGCTACAGGTGAAATCTTTTCAACTTTCAAGGCATCAGCACCTCTTATTTCCCACTCATCGAACCCCCGCATCCCGGAAAGTTCTCCATATTGGCGGCTCAGTGGAATTGCCTCTCTTCCTGAACCTGAAAGTGTATAAGTTTCTTTCGTGAGTTTGTTATGCAAGTGTATGACGATCCCGTTTTTCAACCGCACCTGATAGCGATCCGTCTCCGCGAAAATATCGCCTTGTTCACTAATCATAAGCGATGCCGGATGAACAACACTTGGTAAAACAAACGCCAAGAAAAAAATAGACATTATTAGTTTTTTCATATTGTTTCTCCTTATTCTTGAAGTATCCAGAGTCTCAGCAAATTCTGTTATCCATTTACAAAGACTTCCTGTATGATCGCGCCTAACTGCCTTTTGAAAGACGCGAAAGAATGTTTGGCCATAACTTCGTCTCGGAGTGCTGTGTTCGGTTCTACGTTCTCAAGGGTTTCAGTGATGAGCGACGCGCCGTCTTTGACAGTATCAAACCGCTTGACGTGCTGATATTCATTAAACATCGGGTGATAATTCCACGCAAAGAAATCGCCACCCGCCATCACCGTCTCAAGGAAAAAGAGGCTACCGACATCATAGATGCTGATATTCAGACCCGCCGCCGATTTCCGTATCCATTCCGCTGTCTCTACCGGCGATGCCGACTTGATATAGGTGTCCGCAGCCCGTGACAGCTCTTTTTCAAATTCTTTATCGTATTCATACGTAGATTTACCGCCCCACATCTCCGCGGACCCAATATAAACCGTCCGGATATCGTCCGAGAGCGCATCAAAAAGTTCAATAATCGCGGCTGTGTTTTTCTGATACCCGACTTTAGACGCAACAATGACCTGCTTTTTTTTGGGTTCCGGGTAATAGAGTTCGTCGTCAATCGGTGTGTAGAGCGTATAGATCGGTTTATCGAAAGGCAGTGTCTCAAGCAGTTGTTTCTGATACTGATTACACGCCAGCAAGCCGTCAACCGCTTCAAACATCACGTGCTGGACTTCATGATCCCACCGAAAGACTGTCTGCTCCTCGCACCAGAGCAGTTTTACACCCGTATGGCTCTCAAGTTTCTCTGCCTTCGACAGCGCGGTTTCCATCGCTTTGGCACTTCGCAATTTTATCACCAACGGCTCAATTAAAACAATGGGTCGCAAATTCGGGTCACCGAAGTCGCTCGTGAAATGGATGTCAGGGCAACATTTCATCAAGCTCAGGTATTTCGTGACAATACCACCACCGCCGGACCCCGAACCCGGCTTGGTTTTCAACGTCTCTTTATTGAACCAGTCTTCACGTGTGATGCATGATATTTTCATAAGGTTACTCCTTGCTCCCAACGCGCGTAGGCGTTCACATAAGATTCACGCGTGCCGTCAGGGTTCGCACGCGACGGACCCATCAATAACGGGTGATGCCCAACGGGTTGAAGCATCGTCACGGCTGTCGGATATTTTATCCCCATCACGGCTTTCTCAAGCGTCGTGCCACGGTGTTCAGCAAAACGTTTCAACACAAGGGCTGCGCCCTTTGGCGTATAGACACTTGCACATGCTGCCGAGACCGGAATACCGGCGATCCAGTACGGATCGACCGCCTGCACTTCACACCGAAGTCTGCCGCGTGTGTAAAGCTTCGCAATTAATGCAGCGATCTCTGTCTTCTCCGGATCACAGTATTCAAGCCGATCGAGAATGTCCGGGTAATCAATGGTGAATACCCAATCATCTTCCATCACAATCGCAGCTGCCTCTTGGTTGGCAACCGTGCGCAGTACACGGCACGCCGACCATGTACCAGCAACCATCGGGATCGGACGCTTCAGATAGTCCGGGTTCTCCGTGAAGAAACTAAAACCGTCTGCGGCTGCGGCTCGAACGATTTCGTCATGCGAGTTATAGGTAAGACCATCGACACCGTGAACAGTATTTACCTGATCCATCGGGAAAAGGCGAGCATCCAACGCCCCGAGACAGCCCCACTTCCGATTCGGTATCGCTTCAAGCGTCATTATCCAGATGTTTTTTATAGCGCGTTTTCGCATGGAGTACCACCTTCTTGACTTCCAAATAAACAGTATCCACGTCTTTTCTCGCATCAATCAATGTGAGTAGATTCGCATCCACAAGCCGATGATACCGTTCTCGACGGGCGTTAAATAGTTCTTCGGGGACAAAGTTTTGTTTCGCAACTTCAGTGTTCTCAGGCAACAGATGTTCACGGCTCTCATGGCGTTGGAGATACGACTCATAATCTATATCGAGATAAAACGATAAAGTTTTCGTGAACCACGGGAATCCGATATGCTTGACACAGGTTTCCAACAGCGCGAGATCGTCTAAATCTTCAAGCATATCCGCATAGTAATCGCCCAAATAATGGTCAGAGATAACCGGTTGCCCGGCATTCAGGAAAGCCTTAACTCTGTAGTGAAATTCAAGTCCCATCCACGCAAACGACGGGATACCAAAGACCTCAACATTCCGCTGTTCATGCGTACGCTCAAGATTGTCATAAAGTTTGCGTTGGAATCCGTCCCGGCATCTATAGAGATTCATGTAGTAACCAAATCCATCAGCCTCTAACTTCTTGGCGATACTCGTTTTTCCCGACGAGCCTTAAGTTGAACGCTGTTCCAAGTGAGGCCATACACACTTGTAAAGGTGGAGTCCGTTTCAGAAAAGGCAAGCCCCAACGCATTTCCAAAGTGTCCTGAACATGTGAAGCGTTCGCTTCCAGTAGTGGTATCCCATGCCCGGATGTTTCCGGAGGGACCGGCAGTGATCAGCGTTTTTCCATCCGGCGAAAATGCTAAGGCGGAGGCTCGATTCTTATGTCCTCTGAGCGTTAGCAGAGGGGTGTACCCTCCGAAAGTGCTCAACCCCTCCTGTTTTTTGACGGTAGCATCCCACAATCGAACTTTTCCGTCATTGCTTCCGTTTGCGAGGAGTTTGCCGTTCGGTGAGAAGGTTAACGCGTGAAAGTTTCCTGTAGATATTTTGAAGGTTGCGCGAGAGGTGCCGATATCCATATTCCATAACCGAATTGTATTACCGATATCCCCACTCGCCAGCGTTTTGCTGTCGGGTGAAAACACCAATGCCTGAATCCATCGCGTGTGTGCTTCCAAAGTGAACAACAGTTCCCCAGTGTTTGTATCCCAAACCCAAATTGGATAGTAGATTTTATGTGCCGCTGGTGCCGCGGCTGCAAGGCGTGTGGCATCCGGTGAGAGTGCCATAACTACGCGCTTGGATTTCAATATAGAATCCGATTTTGTATCCGTAATAATAGGTTCGGCGGTGTTGGGTCTGAACTTCCACAAACGAATCTGTCTATTTTGTTCGTTGGCAAGTATGGTACCATCTGTTGAGGCAACAGAGACTGCATTGGTAATTCTTTCGGGACCTTGGAAAGTGGAGCGGAGTTTGCCGGTGGACGTATCCCACATCTGGACTGCCCTTTAGAATCGCTACTGGTAAGTGTTTTTCCGTCTGGAGAGGAAGCTATCGTTGTGATGCCTCTCGGTTTTTCTTTTAAGTTTTTTGTTTCTTTTAAAGGTTATTGTTCTTGCCGTTTCATATCCCAGAGGAGGATTGTGCCATCGGCACCTCCGCTTGCGAGGGTTTTGCCATCTGGAGAAAACAGCAGCACGTAAATGGATCCTTGATGTCCCGTGAGGGTGGCTTGTATTTCGTAATTAGGGTCTAATTCCCAAACTTGAATTGGTCCTTCCGCACTTCCGCTTGTGAGTGTTTTTCCATCAGGAGAGAAGGCTAACGCACTGACGTTTTTCACGGCATCAACGGTGTGGATCAGATTGCCAGTGTGGACGTTCCATAGACGAATCTCGTTTCCGCCTCCGCTTGCGAGCGTTGTGCTATCTGCGGAGAAGGCTAACGCACTGATATGCTTCGTGTGTCCTATAAGGTCAGACAGGCGTTTTCCCGTATTGACATCCCATAAAATGATAGTTCCGTCTTCGCCACCGCTCGCCAGGATTATGCTGTTGGGTGAGAATGTGTATTCACTCACACCGTGTGTGTGTCCTTCAAGTGTGAAGAGCTGATCACCCGTATCGGTTTTCCAAAGTTGTATCTCGTTACCGTCACCAAAAAGTTCTGAGATACCTTTGCTTGCGAGGATTTTTTTGCCGTCTGGTGAAAATACCAGCGGCCAATAATCGGGTCTCCGGTCTGTGCCTTGCAAGGTAGACAGCTGTTCTTTCGTGGCGGCATCCCACACCCGAATTGCCTGCGGAAAATCACGTCCTGCAAGTTTTTTGAGGTCCGGAGAGAACGTGAGTCCGAGAACTTGTTGGGGTGTTGTAAGAATGGCGTTTTGTGTGAAGGTTTCTACACTCCAAACGCGTGCCCTCTCTTCAAGCGCATTATTACTGACAAGGTATTTGCTATCTGCAGAAAAGGCGAGAACGTCCACCCAATCCGTGTGCTCTCCGAGGGAGAAGGATAGCTGATAGCGTCCCGTATTAATGTTCCATAGATGGAAGCTGCCATCATTACTGACACTGATGAGTTGAGTGCCGTCTTTAGAAAATTTCACGGTATGAACATCATCCCGCTTCCCTGGGAGGACTCCTGGGTCAATCCGCTTAAGCATTAGGTTTGCTACCACAAATGGATTGATTTTATCCTCAGGAGTGGGGAGGTGCTTCTGTTCGGTGCCGGTGTTAACGTCCCAGAGCCGCATTGTCTTGTCGAGACTTGTGGTGATAAGTGCGCTGTTGTCTGGTGAAAATGCGATATCACGGATTTTACCAGTATGACCTTTGAGGTCTACCCGAATAGTCCCTGTGTTGACATCCCACAGATAGACGGTGTGATCCCATCCGCCGCCGCTTGCCAGTGTTTTACCGTCTGGCGAAAAGACGAGCACGTTAACGGAGCCTAAGTCCTTTTTGTCGGCATGTAACATTTCTCCGCTGTCAGCATCCCACAGACGGAGTGTCCCTCCCGCACTTGCGAGGATTTTACCGTCCGGCGAAAATGCGACTGTGTTTACTGCACTCGGATGTCCGAGACTTCTGATATAGTTACCCGTATCAACATCCCACAACCGCACTGTCCAGTCGCTACCTGCAGTGGCGAGTTTCGTGTGATCGGGTGAAAGCGCGAGTCCCTTAATTGAATCAGGATGTTCGTCAAGCATGGCAAATGCTTTGCCTGTAAAGGTGTCCCAGACGTAAACACTGTTTCTGTGAACTGTGGCGATAATTGACGCATCATTGGAGAAGGTTAATGTCTCTGATGATCCGTTGGATCCCCTGAACATTGGTTCGTTCTTCTCACCAGTTTGTGGCATCATGAACAGTGAAACGGCTTCGCTTGTTTGTGTGTCGTAAATCCAGACACCGATGGATGTTGATACGGCGACTTGCGTGCCGTCCGGTGAAAGTTTGGTATTGATTAGTCTGCCTTTTCCAAGGCGGGCTTTCGCACCTTTGGGTAAGTGCCATTGTGCTGCGAAGTCTTGTGCTAAGCCGTTTAGTAGCAATAGGTTGGAAAGTAAAAGGCATACGATATAGAGAAGATGTGTTTTTTTCATGAACCTGAACTCCTTTTTAGGAAGTCGTTTTATCGTTGGGATGTCTATATCATATTTGTTAGCAAATTTTGTGCCGATTTGAACGATACCGCATCGGTGGGTCTCTTGGAAAAATACATAGGGTACTGCACAAAATTAGACATACCACGTGCCGGATTGCACGAAATGGGGCAGATTTGATTCATCGTTCGTATTTCATTTTAACATGAAATATCTCTGGAAGTCAAGTATCAGAGGCATTCAGTCGGCTGTAGGATGGATCTCTGAATTCCGACACATAAGGGTTATTGATCGTCAGTTGTCAGTTAGAACGGCTTCTGATGTTGTCATAAACATCTTATAACTGACAACCGAAAACTGATAACTGATACCAATCACATAAAAAGACTTGATCTTGATTTTCGTTTTCGGTATAATATGTGAAAAGGTCATCAAAATTCTATCATTTTTTTTCGGCGTAGTTTGTAACGCCGGGGTCCCTACCCGTTACAGGGAAGGGGTTAAACTTGCTATAGAAAATTTGAAGGGAACAATTATGCAAAGAAGACGCGCCAGAGCGCAATATTGTAAAGGCGAACTGATTGAGCGCGAGGATTTTTCTGAAGATTTAGCTGCGTTCAAATTCCGTGTTGATAAGCAGTTACCGTTTATACCCGGGCAATACGCCACGATCGGTTTTCAGATTGGTGAAAAGATTGTCCAGCGTCCATATTCGATCGTCTCCTCACCGCACGAGCCATTTATGGAAGTTTTCGTGGAATTGGTGCCTGAGGGGGCAACAACACCGCTGTTTTGGGAACTGAAATTGGGGGACAGCGTGTTTATCCGGGACCGCCTCGTCGGAAAATTTGTCTTAGACACGGAAAGCGGGATGACGCGCCACGTGATGGCGGGAACTGTCACAGGTGCTGCTCCGTATATTAGCATCGCACGGACACAAAAAATTGAGCAGGAACAGGGAAAAACGAGTCAACATCAGATCTTAGCAATTGTCGGTGCCAGCCGTTCGTGGGAACTTGGGTATTACATGGATGAACTCAACGAACTCGCAGCGCAGGAAGAGTGGTTCACATTTGTCCCGACGGCGAGTCGTCCGTGGGAGGATCCAGAGTGGCAAGGTGAGAGCGGACGTGCCGAAGATGTGATTCGGAAGTATGGCGATCAACTCGGTTACGATCACACGAATGCGGTCGTCTATGCGTGTGGGCATCCACAGATGATCGAGAATTCAAAAGCGATCTGGGCGCGTGCGCGTTTCCCTGAAGAGCGAATCAAAGAGGAAAAATTCTTTGTGATTAAGGAATAGTGCGGTAGATGTAATAATTCACACTTACAGAGTGGGACTGTGATGCTTCATCTGTGCTGGCGCGCTTTGTAAGCGCGCCTTTTGCCACATAGATGGTGTTCATAGTAAAACCCGAAAATAAATGGGCACTCTCAAAAACATAAAACACCTTACCGCCGCTGGCGATGATACAATCCTCGCCAATCTTTGGCGGTATAATTAATTGTGGGCTTTACTATAGTTCTCACCGTTAATTATTATTGGCTCTTTGTCTCATTTGGTAGATAAACATGTTTGTCATGAACCGATAAACATCCGAAGAACGCCTCGCTGCGAGTGGCGCGCGGCTATCAACCTCGGCGGTTTCCATACTGCATAAGTAATCAAGCGGACAAAACACGACTGCTAAGCGAGGCTTGCCTAATCGTCCTGGGACTGAGATACCTTTAATATGTCGCCATTTTTCGTTCCCGCCCTTGTAACCTGTTCCCCAGAACGTTGAACCTCCGACAGGCGTTTTTTTCAGTTTGAAATAGCACTGAAAAATCTCATGTCGCATATCGTCCAGGGTTTTCATCGGATACTCAGGGAACACCGTGCGTAACTCTGTTTCTACGAGCGTCGCAAACGATTTCTCATTACCGCCGTCACCACAGTAGTCGAAGAACAGCATGCCGTTGTGATCGAGGATGTATTTCCGAAGGGCTGCACGTTCCTCACTGCTGAACCCCGATGCCTGCGAATTGCGGTCGGCTAACCGTTGATAGGATACGGACATCGCTTGGTCGTGCCCTGTCATTATCATTACTAAAGTTTGGACGATATTGTAAACTTATGCTGCCTTGTCGAAAGGCAGGGATGTATCCTCTTGAACACTGACATTAATATTCTGCGAGTTTGTTTTTTCATTGAACTTGGCAAAAAATGATGCTATCGTCATTACCTCTCTTGAAAGATTTTCAGGTATTACAGAGGCAAGAATGTTTCCTGACTTTGACGGTTTTGCACGCCTACGAGCGCATGACAGATCTTACATTGAACCTGATGTTCAAGACTATTTACAACGGGGTATTGAGGCACACCAAGAAGGCAAATGGGAAGGCGCTATTGTTTACTACGATGAAGTTATATCGTTAGAACCCGACAATCCCACGCTCGCCGAAGCTTATTACTATCATGCTGATGCTTACCGTCTTGCGTACGGAGTAGATAAAGTTGACGAGGTCATCACAGAATATAACACAGTAATTGAACTTGAACCGGATAATCCTCGCGGTTATGAAAGACGAGGCTTTACGTACCTTTTTGGCAAGGGCGAAATTGATTTAGCCATTGAAGACTATGACAAAATGATAGAACTCGAACCATACGCAGCCGAAGGTTACGCTCGCCGCGGTTTTGCTTACCTTAGCAAAGGCGAGATTGATTGGGCTATTCAAGACTATACTTGGGCGATAAGACTTGATCCAAATAATGCTACTGACTATACTAATCGCGCTGGTGCTTACCTAGATAGATGGGACTTTGACCTTGCCATCAATGACTATACTAAAGCAATAGAATTGAAGCCAGATGATAATATAAATTATCATTGTCGAGGTTTAGTTTGGCTGCGCTTGCAAGATTGGGAAAATGCTAAAACAGACTTTGCTACAGCCCAAAATAAGGGATTGGATATCACTAATTTCGTTCATGATCATTATGAGACTGTTGAGAAATTTGAAGAGGAAATTGGGGTTGAATTGCCTGAGGATATCGTCGAAATGCTGATAAAAAAGTAAAGCGGGTTCTGATCTACCCCCATCAAAAATTCGCCTTACGCTTTTTCTGATAACAGGACAAAACGACATGGACGAGGCATGGAAACCTCGCCCTATAGTGCTTTCAACCTCTTAGTGGGCGGCACAACGGAGTGTGCCTAACACCTTCATTTTTGAACCAATTTAAACTTATGCGTTGCCTCCTCTACGCCGACAAACCGGCTGTAAATCGCAACACGGCTCAGCTTGCCTTCCCAATTCCTGCCACCACTCGCCTCATCACCGAAGAGCAACGGATAGCGTTCCCAATTGCTGAAATCTCCTTGGATTCCGTTGCTGACATAGGCGAGTTCACCATCAATGTAGCAATAGACGTTTCCATCAAAATAACTGACGATGACGTGCGTCGGTCTTCCCGATTCAATTTTCCCGAAAGAGAACTCACCACCCATAGCATTCGCGCCGGTCCGCGGCGTACGGATTCTCACGGCAAAACGACTGCCATCCTGTCCAAAGGTAAAATTGCGATGGGTAATATCATTTGAGAACGATATAATCCGTGCGGGACCATCCTGATCCAGATTATCCGTTGTAACGAGACACTCAAGCGTCAATTGATTGCTCGCCTGACATGCTTCGAGAAGCGCGTCATTTACACCCTTAGTGAGGAAGGCACCACCCGTCAAATCCATCTGTCCGTCCTCACCGATTCTCGCATCTCCACGCGGTTCAATCTCTCCACTGCCCTCAAGTCCGTTGTGCCAGAGAAACACGAGTCCATCGCGCGAACCGGGGAATTCCGTGTGCCTTCCGATGTCAGTCGGTGCCTCCGGTGATACATGGATTGCGAGGGATGTCGTTGCTGTGTCACCCTCTGCATCCATTACCGTGAGCGTTGCAACGTATTGACCAAGGCTTTCGTAAACGTGTATCGGATTCGATTCGGTGGATGTTGCCCCGTCTCCGAAATTCCAATGGTATGTTAGATCCCCTGCTGCTGAGAAGGTCACTGTGAGTGGGGCACTGCCTTGTAGCACATCAGCGGACGCTTTTGCCTCCGGACGGAGTTTCTCACCCGGTGCGTATGGTGTAAAGCGATACGCAAAATCACCGTGCGGTGCAGCGAACGTATATTCCCCGGGTTGTGCTGTGCCGACTGGGACAACTTTCATGTTCCACGTATCCACGCGATCAACTTTATAGGGTTGCTCCCCTTGCAAATCCAGTGTTAAAGTTTGCGGTGCGGTTGTGTAAGTCAGATAGTATTCCCCCTGCTTGGCAAGAACATATCGTCCTGCTTCATCACCGATCGGTTCAAGCATATCAAACGCGGGTGCGTCAGCCATGAAGTCCTTGAGGAACGTGATCCGAGGTGGGCTCTCACCGCGCAGGACACCGCCTTTTGCCCACCAGAGGAGGTCTTCTGGATGTTTGTATGTCTCCCCATGCCCGACATAGCACCCAGAAACAGTACCTGCCCAAAAGTGTTGCACCATCTCTTCTGCGGTGATATTTCCCCACCCTTGAGGAATATCGCCTTCATAACGGCACTCGTCGTAGATAACAGGCTTTCCATACTGTGTGCGATAGCGGATACCTTGTGCCATGTTGGAGGTCTGAATACTCGTATGTGTTACCCACGGTTTGCTGTGATCATACCAACTTCTGCAGTTATGGATGCCACGAAGACGTTGATATGGATCATCGTCGCGAATAATCTGGAAAAACCGATCCCAATCTGATTCTTCTTTTGCAGGCATGATGTCAAATTCATTTGCGAGGGACCACCAGACGTTACGAAATGCCGCTAAACGTGCGACAGCATAACGGATATAGCGATCATCGCTGTCGGCATCCATATTCTCAAAATCCCACCGATCATAAGTATGAAATAGGATGATGTCTGCCTCTATGCCGAGGTCTAATAGGTCTTGGACGCGCTGTTCAAAATGCTGCCAAAATTCGGGGTTGAATTTTGTGAAATCCCAATCTTTTAGGGGTTGCCCTTCAAACGGGTAGTGGACGGGTTCATTTTTGTTGTAGACGTAATCTTTTGGGAAAATGCACATTCGCATCTTGTTGAAAGGTGCCTCGATGAGGGTTTCGAGCGTCTGTGCCTCCATTGCCTCGCCTTGATGTGCCCACGCATAACACGTCGTTCCAAACTGATGATACGGTGTTCCATCGGCGTATTGCAAGTAGTAATCTTTGTAGATTTGTACGGGTCCGTGGTTTCCATCGGACGGTTCGACGCATGTAAATTGCCCTGTCTTTCCGTCGAGTTCGGTGCTATTACTTTTTGTTGTGTACGTCCATTCGCCGATTGCGTCGGGCATGAACCGGATTTTGTAAACCCCATTTCCATCGTAGAACCCGTGCGGCTCAAAAGTCCGACTGTTTTGTTTATAGTAAACTTTAGAATTAATGATACAAGTTTATAACTTCATCAATGGTTATATCAGCATTGTATTCTCTGAGACGTTTGATATTGGCAAAGTCGTGTTCAATCGGATTGTAGTCGGGTGAATAAGGTGGCAAAAACAATACTTCTGCGCCCGATGCTTCTATCAACTCACGAGTCCGATGCGTCTTGTGAATCTTCGCATTATCAAGAACAACGACATCTGAGACAGACAGCCGTGGACATAAATAGGCTTCAAGCCATGCGTTGAAACACGCAGCATCGCAGCTTCCATCAAACAAACAAGGTGCCGTAAAAGTTGAACCGATACGCGCAGCGACCAACGTCGTCGTTCGTGTCCTTCTGCCTGAGATCAAACCTAAAACACATTCACCTTTCCGAGCGTAGCCATGACGTCTATAACTCTCAGCACGAAAACCGCATTCATCAACATAAGCTATCTTTTTTCCAGCGGTGTGTTTCTCGGCGAGTGCTTGAAGGTAGACTTGACGTTTCTCATCGCACCGCTCCTTATATCCGATTGTTTTTTTTTTCGTCTGATACCGAGTTTGCGCAGCCCATAAGCTATAGAAGACTCTGAAACACCGAAATGTGAGGCCCGCTCGTTTTGCGTCAAGTCTGGAAAATCGGCGACATGTTTTTTCAGTGCTGCCTCGTCAAGCACTCTCATGTTTTTGGGACCCGGTTTTTGGGTCGCAAACGGGTCTTCAGCAGCTAACCATCTATAAATCGTTGAACGCTCCACGGAAAAACGACGGGCGGCTTCGGCTTTTTTCCCGCCGGCTTCAATAAAATCTAAAACGCGTTTGCGTAAATCTGTTGAATATGCCATAATAGACACATTCTATTACAAAATGAAAAAAATGTCTCTTTAATTCTAATAGACACTATAAATTCTGCTGTTAATTGGACATCAGTGAACGGATTACCGGTATCCGGTCCATCCAAGGTAACTTCATATATACCCCACTGTTCAATCATATTCACTCCTAAGCATTGTGCATTCGCGAGCGAAACTGCAATTGCAAAAATCACTACAGGTAAAATGTGTTTTGGCATTAAATTTCCTCGTATGTTGTTTTCAACAGTATACCACAGCGTGGAAATCTGACAAACGAGGAGCGGCGTACTAATGTGAAAAATGTGCTACAAATCGTCACTTTCGACAAAATCTCATTGAAAGGTTTATTTATCCCCCAGATACGGTGGGAGAGTGGCAGAAACAACGTGTGTTGTTCATAGCAGTGCACCCTAAACTGGTTTAAATAGTATACCGTAGTAGCGAAGATGAGGCAAGTTGTTTTTTTGGGATTGAATGCGTGGAGGGTGTCATCGGTTTTGTCTCCGCTGCATTTCGGTGTTGACGGCGCGAATACCAGCCACCGTCTCGTTAATCTGATTGTTTGCGTGGTCGCGAAATCCGTACTTGCGTGCGTTGTTCTTAATGTAGGCACCACACAGGTGGTATCCAACGCATTGTGGGATATCCCACAGCGCGTCCATCACTGGGCGATAGTGATCTGTGTCGTGCAAGCGATCCGCTGTCGGGGGCCAGCCGGTATCGCCGTGTGAACGTATGTGACCCGCCGCGTCTGCCAGCAGAACCGGTTTGTCTGCGAAGTCTGCCCAGTGCCGCATCTTCGTGGCGATATTCTCCACTGTGCCAAAACATTGAAAACTGAGCACATCGACGTAGGGCAATGCCGCACGGACGACTTCATCGGGTAGCACTGCGTTTGCCTCCCATCGGTCACCGAGGATCAGGTGGTTCGGGTCGTAGCGGCGGATCGCGTCATGGGTAACCTTGTAGTAGTGTTTGGCAATAGCAGAGAGTTCGCGGCGACCTGCCTCTGATTCGAGCAGGCTTGGATCAACCAACGACCCACGCCACTTCGTGGCAGGCGAGGTGTGCACCCACTGCGGACAATCGCAGTAGAAATAGCCGATCAGCTTCGGATCGTCGCGCAAGCGTGCGCACGCATCGCGGGCGACATAGTCGCACCACGCCTCGAAGTCGGCATGCATCAGGTCGGGCATACGGACCTCAACCTGCCACTGATGTGCCTCGGTGAAAGGTAGCAGGTGGCAGTAAGGCATATCTGCCCATTGGTATTCCTCATAGGTAAAGGCCCGTGAATGGCGGTGGTAGCCTTCGGTGATAATCACGACCTCCTGGGTCCAGCCAATCGTGTTAAAGCCCCAATCCCGCAAGTCATTGGCGACTGTGCGCAGCCAATGTTCATGGCTGTTGCCGAACTCTCGGTTCCACACATCGTCCGATGCTGCATACCGCAACGCAGCCGAGTCGATATGGTTCATGCCGATGGACCAGAACCGCGCGCCGTCAGGTGTGATGAACCACCAACGCCCGTCTCGCTTCTCAATTGTGTAAAAGTCTGCCATTGTACGGATGCTCCTTTCATCTTCTCGGCGGTTTAACCATCAAATTCTCAATAATTTCGATAAACTCACTATCCGACAACTTCGGATCCAGATAAGAGCGAAAACCGGGTTTCATCTTCCACTCAAAACCATTCAGTAGTCTCCCGCTGCCTTCTGTAACCTCAGTGAAATAGTCGTCGAGACCCCGCACTCCATATAAAACAGCAACTTGATCCCAACTGGCACGTCCCTTGTACTGTCCGTTGAACCACTGATAATATGCTTCTCGTACCGGATTTTCAACCGATGATTCTGCAAGTTTCGTACCCGTGCGGACAGATCCACCATGCTGACTCATAACAAGCCGTGTGGGCCAATTGCGGATTACTTCTTCCGTCTGATCAACTAAGTCGTGACGAACCGTGTTGAAATTGTCGTTGACAAGCCCCGCCATCACTACGAGTTCAGCAACTTTTTGGTCAATCAGCTTAGGATTGGCTTTCAAGAGGTCATAGAGATTGTTAAGAAACCCGACACTGATAATCGTTACCGAATGATCCGGTTGTTCAGCTAACACTTGCAAATAGAGTTCAAGAGAACTGGATAATTCAATAGAAGGCGGATTGTGCGGAAAGTTAGCGAGACTATCCAGATATTTTGATTTATCAGGGTTGGCGAGATCACCTTTGTAGACACCAATAGGTATTTCACCGCGATTATACCACGTGTTTATCGCGCGAATGGCGTTGGCACCGTTTGGATGTACTTCGTTGAAACTAATCGCGAGGATTTCTGCTTCTCCGCTGTCTGCAAGCGTATGCAGCACAGCCAATGCACCGACATCATCTACGTCGAAACACATATCTGTTTCAAATATTATCTTTTTCGGGAGCGTTTTCTCGGTATCTTGTGCTACGGAATTGGTTGGTATTATTGTCATAGTGAAAAGTGTCAATATTATCGTGAGGAACGAAACAGTCAAGTTTTGCTTGAAATAAAAAATAGGATACTGCATTTACGCCTTTACGCCGTCAGACGAACCGAAAAAACCGGCTTTTGTACTGAGACGTTTCCATCTTTCAATAATTTCGCCGTAAACCGCCGGTTCATCTTTGTTGTGAATGCGATCACGGGTATCCAGCCAAGCGACAATACGCTGCACACCCTCAACAAATGGAATCGTACAGCGAAAGTTCAGATCTGCTTTCGCCGCGGCGTTATCGAAGATGTTATTGTATTGGAAATTCTCTCGGCACCATTCCGCTGCCTTTGGGGCAATCTCAAATAGGAAATCGGTCGGTATGTGAATCAACTCCGGTTCAGGAGCGTTCATCGCCTGTGCTACCGTTTGATGGTACTGATTCCACGTCATTGGTTCTTCGCTCGCCGTGTGGTAACCTTTACCGAGTGTCTTTTCATTGCCAACAGCCTCAGCGAATGCGCGCCCCACGTCATCCCGATGGCACGCCGCCCAGAGCGAAGAACCATCGCCGTGTGTGATAATCGGTTTCCCAAGCCGTATGCGGTTGAAGTAATAAGCACCACCGAGTCCAAATGAATGGATCAATCCGCGCCCCTCACCGTAAGTGTGCGCAGGACGGATAATCGTAACTGGAAAATCAGCCCGTTCGTGTGCCTCTTCCAAGAGCCGTTCGCACTTCGCTTTATTGTAGGCATAAGGAAAAGATGGCATCGGTTGCCGTTCTGCATCCTCTCGGATTGGATAACGGCGTGCCGGTTTTGTATAGACATCGACTGTACTACAGAAGATGAACTGTCCGATATTGCCGCGAAATGCGCGGATGGCACTCTCAACGTCCGCTGGAACGAAACCGATCATGTCAATAACAGCGTCGAAATTTCCGGCTTCCGCCATCTGTGCTTCAAAAGTGGCATAATCCTTCCGATCGCCAGTAATGACGTTATATCCTTCTGGAATGTCAGCCTGAGTCTGTCCACGATTGTAGAGTGTTACAGCATCACCACGCTCGATGAGAGCGCGCGTAATCGCAGTGCTAATCAGCCCTGTGCCACCAATAATCAAAACCCTCATCAATGTCTCCAATCTGTTTAGGTGAAAATTATCTATTGCTAAGTATATTCAAAAAACTGGAGAATGTCAAGAACTTCTCGGACACCAGACTTTTGAACAAAACTGTCCAAAATCTGAACAATAAAAACGTTTTCTCGCGCAATATCAACGAAAAATCTGTCTTTGAAGGTGTTTCGCGCTTGAATTGTCTTTGGCATGAAAATTGCAAGTATATTTCTTAAGACGCTGAGTAAACCATGGGAGAGCCTTCCTCCTTGGATTGGAAAAAATATGGAGCGATGCAGCGGGCTTTCCCAAACCTCGATTGCCGCATCGCTCCACCTATTAATGCGAAACACCATAGTTTAAGGAGAAAGAATCATGCGTATATGGAAATACCTAATCTTTATACTCGCTTGTTTAGCACAGATCGGATGCACCGCACTTTTTACGGAGCAGGAGTATGTTTTGATAGATCGTCCAGTCGGTGAAAAGATGACTTTCCACGGAGAAATTTATTCACTTCCAGAGAGAGCGGATATTCGGAAAGTTGTGCTTCTCGGCTCTGGAAAAATCCGAAACATTGAAATTCACGTGCGTGACAAGAGAAATCAATGGGAACCCGTCAAGAAAGTCCCAGGAGGAATCCAATTCCCGTTTGAAATTCTACTGGCTGCTGAAACGGACGCTATCAAAATTATAAAACACGCAATGACTGGAGCCGGTAACATTGACACAATTCAATTTTACACAGTTGCTGATAAAGGAAATTAGATTTTCTGAGCTCCTTATCTCCCACACCACAGTACCTTTTCAGGCACCTTCCTGAGTCAAACGGATTATTTCTGAATCACACATTGGAGAATAGAAAAATGAAAGGTAAACTTATCTATACGCCGTTGCGGACAACAGTGATATTCGTGTATTTCCTACTTGCGGCGGGATTTTATGCACAAGCATCTGATCCTACACATATCGCCTTCACTTCTCCGAGAGAGGGGAACAATGAGATTTACATCATGGATACAAAAGGGAAAAATCTTCAGAATCTCACAAACCACCCAGCACGAGATTGGCAACCCGCATTCTCACCCGACGGACAGTGGATGGCTTTTGTTTCTAATCGGAGTGGCACTAACAGAATTTATCTGATGAATAGGAATAAAAACAAAATCCGCCCCCTAACGACCCATCTGGCATCAGAATCAGATTTTGATCCGGATTGGTCCCCCGATGGACAGTGGATCGCCTTTACGTCCAAGCAACCCGGCGTTCCAACGCCTACGAATCACATTTACAAAATCAATGTCAACACCGGAGACCTGCAGCAACTGATAGACACCGGATACAATAGGTTTCCGAAGTGGTCGCCCGATGGAGATCGAATTCTTTTCTATTCTGACAGAAAAGAAGGAAATGACCTCTTTCTGATGAAGTCCAATGGAAAAAATGCCAGACGCGTTATAGAAAGGAGGTTCGGGGGAAGCCAGCCGACCTGGTCGTCCGATGGAAAACAGATTGCCTATAGTGAGACCGATCTTGCGGGGGTCGGCATTTACATCATGACAGATGATGGGCAAAACAATCGGAGAATAACACGGGAAAATACGTGGGGCCATAATCCAGCGTGGTCTCCGGATGGGCAGTGGATCACCTATGAGTTAGAAGTTGAAAGTCCGTGGGGCAACCTAAATCGAGATTCAAATATCCATCTTGTCAGTCCTGACGGCATTGAAACGTGGCAATTAACAAAGCACCCAGCAAGAGATCGTTTTCCAGCGTGGGTGCCGGAGAATTTTCTCTCTGTGTCTCCGACTGCGGAAAAGCAGACAACGTTGTGGGGCAAACTGAAGAAATCTGGCAGCGATTAAATGAAGACTGCCATCACCCTTTTCGCTTCAGAAAGTTTGACTCCGATTGATTTGGATTGCGAAAGCTGCACCTCTTCGGGCATTCTTTAGACTCTTTCGCCCCTTTTTGTGCAATTTATAGTAAAACCCGAAAATAAGAGAGCACTTTGGAAAACACAAAACACCTCACCACCGCTGGCGAGGATTGTATCCTCGCCTCTTTGGAGTGTCTAATTAATTCTAAACTTTACTATAACTGTTGTAATACCGAGATTATGTGCATATTTGACATACTTGGCGTTGGCATGAAAATTGCTAACATATTAAACAACGCTGAGTAAACCATGGGAGAGCCTTTCTCCTTGGAGAAACACGGAGCGATGCGATCGGCTTTCCTCTACTCAATTGCCGCATCGCTTCTATCCATTTAGCGATAGGCAGAAAATCGAAAGAAAAAGTAAGGAGAATACAAAGATGAAACGTAAATACTTTGGCATGATACTCGGAGTTGTGTTCTTAGCAAGTAGCATACTGCTCCTGACGAAGGTTTATGCTCAGGAACCCGGCGTTGGATATGTGTCTTTTAACTCTGATCAAACAGGAAATCATGACATCTATATCATTAATACAAATGGTAAGAATCTCCGAAACTTAACGGATCACCCTGCGAAGGATTTTTCTGCGACTTGGGCACCCGATGGAAGGTCTTTCGCTTATGTGGCGGATCGAGACGGAAATTATGAGATTTATGTGATGGATCTGAGTCAGAGGGAAACTCGCCGGTTGACGAACCACCTCGCACGAGACAGTAATCCTGCCTGGTCTCCAGACGGACAATGGATCGCTTTTGAGTCGAATCGAGAAGAGGGTTACCATATCTACAAAATGAACATTCGTGGTGAAAAACTGCAGCAACTTACAAACAAGGGTCAATTTAACTCAGGACCAGCGTGGTCTCCAGACGGGAAACACATCGCTTTTAATTCAAATCGGGATACAAGCCACGGTATCTATGTAATGAAATCTAATGGGAAAAGACTGAGAAAACTCAGGACTGGAAACGGAGCGAATCCTGCGTGGTCGCCGAATGGAAAACAGATCGTCTTTTCTGAGGCACGAGACAGAATTTTGAAAAATCATGCGCTTTTCATCGTAAACCTTGATGGCAGCGGTTTACGCCAGTTGACTAACGATCCGCGGTTTCACCACCAACCCGCGTGGTCGCCGGATGGCGAATGGATCGCCTACATTTTATGGCAAGGTCGCGGGAGAGGTACTGATGTTCACGTGATAAATCTGGCGGGTAAACCGATCCAGCGATTGACAAATGATGGGGTGAACAAGTATTTCCCTAAGTGGGTGCCGGAGGGGTTTCTTACTGTTTCTCCAATTGCACAGACACAAACAACACTATGGAGCAGATTGAAGAAATCTGGCAGCGATTATAGTAAAACCCGAAAATAAGAGAGCACTTTGGAAAACGCAAAACACCTCACCACCGCTGGCGAGGGAGTTTTTGATAGGGGTGTTTTTGCTTGGGTATTTCTGCGTATTGCTTGGGTATTTCTGCGGATTTCTTCTAGTATCCTCGCCTCTTTGGAGTGTCTAATTAATTCTAAACTTTACTATAAATGAAGGCGGTATCACCTTTTTCGTATGAGATAAGGATAGAAAAAATGATGAAGTACGGATTTCCAATGTCGTGCAATACGTCGGACCGGAGTAGGAGGTCCCGAAAGGAAAATTCGAGGTCGATGAACATACGATTTCGTTGTGGCATTTTGATGAAGAAGCCCGTTTTAGCCGTTTCAAAGATGCATCGGGAAATGGACATCATCTCTGGAGGGGCGGTGTTATTGGCGGTTTAGCGGTTGAAGCAGAGAAAAAACTCACCACCACATGGGGACAACTCAAGAAATAAAAATCCCAAAGTATCTACTTGAGCGTGGGCTATAATTTTGTTTGTAGTAGCACAATTCATTGCGCGTTCGTACGCTACAACGGGCGATAAATCGTCCTACTACAAACTTAAACGCTCATCTAGAATAATTCAAATCTGTTTTATCTATGAAACGCGAGTTCGATAATAAAAAAACGCGGGTGGTCGTAGGTTGGGTAGAGCAGTGAAGACTAAGAACCCTATAGTTTGGACAGAAAATGCCGATTTTCGATGTGCTATTCGTGTAAATAGATACAGCGAAACCCAACGCATTAGACGCTATGGTTACCAGAATACGTTGGGTTTCACTTGTCATCTTTTGGATCTGAGTTTACTGGAAAAATAGGGACCATGGGGATAATAAAGTTCACTTTTGTTGTCCCTTCAACCCAACCTACAAGAACTATCTGCAAAGACTATTCCACACTGATGGCACAACTGGTTTGGGAGCGTCCTGTTCTAATGCTTTGGGAAAAGCGTTCCCAGCAGACGCGTTACCGAATCGTTGACTGTCGGCGCAATGTGTAATTGATCCTGTAGATATGCTCCGTAGGGTGTGATTACCCCCAAAATGAACCGAGTGATCGTGTCGTCGTCTGTAGAAAGGCAAATTCCAGTGCCTTCTGAGACCTCCTCCGATACGCGAATTTCGCCATCTTTAATGGTAAGACTTGCTCGATGCTCCGAACCTTTGATGCTAATAGTCCCTTGCCACCCCTTGTAATCATCGCTTTCATTGAGTCGTTTCAAAAGCAGTGGGGAGAGCTCGCCAAGTAGCATCGGCAGGTTGATGATCTTGAACATCCAGACCCAACCTGCATCTTCCGATGTGTACCCAAAATTGTGGAACAGCGTTCTGGCATAACTTTTTTCCGCCTCACCTTCAAATCCCCATTTTATTTTTTTATATTCACGTTTCACCAATTCGTTATGTAACGCGCAGAGCATCGCTGCACCGACATCCTCAAGGAAACCTTCCGGGTGTGTGGAACCTTCGGGCGGTTGGGTTTTAAGACAGAATTCGGTGATCGAGACATTCTTTTCCTTCTCAAAACACTGCGCTTGCACATACCCAAACAGTTCTCCATTCTTCTCTGCGAGATAAATCAACCGAGTTTCCGTCGTTCTACGTCTCTCAGCACGTCTCGGTCTACGGTCTACCTGGTCCACATAAAATGCGTTGCATACGCTTGCCATCGCAACTTCATCCCCATGCCTATAGGGACGAACGACTAAGTCCTCGACGACTTTTGTCTGTTCGGCCCGCAACGCTTTGGTGAATTGTCGCCCTAATAACCCATCAACGAACCCAAAATTCCTGTACATTCCATGGGCGTTGTTGTCCGTGCCGGTATGAAGGGAGATACAAGAATACTGGCGGACCAGTTCATGTGACATTGATGCACCGAATGCCCACCGCGCCAATCCCTTTCGGCGATATTTAGATGTGGTATGCACCCAACTCACATAAGTACCGGGAACATGCGTGTTGTGAGGGAAATGGTGTGTATGGAGAATTACATTGCAAATCGCAACGCGATCGCCACCGATGATCGGATAGTGATATAATTCCGCATTGCGTTTGACCTCCATCGTTAGGAGAGGCGCACTATTTTTGTCTGTGAGCTCCTTGTATGAGAACACTTCGGCTGCTGGATGCCCAATCTTGGCAAGTAAGTATCCAGTTTCAAGTTGATACTTGTAATCTTGGTGGAGCGCAATTTCCACGAGTTGATCTACGAATTCGCCACCTCCACCGTTACGAACCAACATCAGAACCGCCATCGCCACGATCCCATCATCCGCCGTTTCGACTGTCAACTCTTCTATCGCTTTCACTGCCCGGTCATCGCAGCTATTGATTAGTTTTGCCACTGCAATCAGTCGTTCATATCTGTCCGCCGTGTCCAGTTTAGAAACCAACGCTGAAACCTGATGCTCAGATTCATCAGCGATCTCGAAAAGGCTATCGACTGCATCTATTCTGTTGCTTGTATCTATAGTTGTGTCACGAATCATCCCGTTGAGGTATCCACGGACCGCTGCCGCAAATTCGTCGCTGTCATTCGGCAACAACGGGAGCGGATGGACGGTCGTACCGATCTCTTCAAACCATGGAAACAGGTCCTCACCTACCGCGCGGCTGAGGTGATAGATCTGTCTATCCACCGGTGAGAAGGTTGTGTGTGGCATATTCTTTTCTGTGTCGCTATCCTTTTCCGACAATACCTCGGTGAGTCGGACAAACAGGTCGTTACCGTATTTTTCGAGGAGTGCCTTCAGTATCCAGATCGGCTTGCGAGATCGTTGCTCGTAAACCTTCGCTGTGTCAATCAACGCCTCGGCTTCGTCATTTGCACGAAATTGCTTCTCGAATTCGGAGAGCATCATCGCCGCTTCTCGCTCAAATCCGAGTAACTTCATTGCCCAGATACCAAAGAAAAACTGGAATCCGTCAAAAAGAACATCCGCCGCCTTCTGAAACGGCGTTTTGTCGGCGATCAGTCCACTCGCCTCGACACCGAGCGAATAGGCGAGTCTTGGAGGACTGACACATGCCCCGATTGTCATTAATGAATCCTCCCAACTGAAGCCGTATTCATGAACACACGACGGAATCAGATCTATTTTCCATTTAATCTTCTCACCTTCAGGGAATTTCGAGAGCATCTCCTCTGTCAGTTTTTTAGCAAATGCCATACAAGTATCCACACGGTCCTCGACGAAGTGCGTATAGAAAATCTTGATTTTTCCGTCCTTTCTGACCTGTTCTTCGATCGGAATTTCATCAGGGATTGTCTGCGTATCCGTTGTCAAAGAGGGTTTTTGCTGGGGTGTTTCTTCGCGGTTGATTCCTAACCAATCAATAAATTGCGTAGATACTGGGTGATTCTCATTTTGAAAAAGCTGCGTATTGATTAACAGGACGCGTCCTGATCCAAAATGGAGACATGCCCCAACGGGTTCTCCCGTCTCGCTGTGTTCGAGGAAAACGCTACCCTCCGCGGGGATATCAAGAATACCGCAAGATGTGAGATCCAGGTCGTCAATTCCCAATCCATCGGTAATTTCGTGATTAGTGAGGCAGAGGTCTTTCTTTGTGTAACCGTGCAACGGATTCGCGTCGGTATCCATTTCGCCTCGTCCTTCAGGTAACGGAAGAAATCGCGTACCGAAAAGAGATGCAACGTGATTAACCCCCAATTCCGAGATCGGTTCACGGACATCTCGCTCAAATCGGCTCGCGCTAGCGGCTAAAAGCAGTCCACCACCATTTTCTACAAACTCGCGGATAAGTTGGAGCTCTGCATCGGTATATTTTAGGGGTGTATTGCTGCAAATCGTCAGTACATCGTAATTTTTCAGCACTGCTTCACTGAGATAATCTCGATTGTTAGTGGTTTGATAGATACTGTCTGGCTCAATCTGTATCAATCCGCCTGACCAACCGCTATCGCGTGAAGTATCAACTAAAATCCGAATTCGTTCTTTTGTCATCTGTCTTATTCCCTATCCATCAGATTGGTCGTTGGGTTCGCTCATTATACCAATTCTGATTGATGATTTCTATTAAAAGTGTCTAATGTTTTTGGTCATGCCCGGTGCGGTTAGGAAACCGCACCTACCGGGTCTGGGTGAACGGCGCGGTTAATGCGATATAAACTTTTAGAAATGGTATTAGTTTCACCTTAGAGTTGAATTTTAATCTTTAGTGGTCCAAATTTTGCTTCGGTACTATGATAGTTAATCCCTGCTTTTATTCAACTATATTTACAGCGTTTTCTTCAACTTTTTTCTTGCACTCTGACCTTGAAGTTGCTATGATAGTTGCAAAGCAGCACACTTTACTTGGCAACTTCGGAGACATATATGAATAACTACCGTATCGCAATTATCGGCTTAGGCGGCATGGGAGGCAGCCATGCCGATGCAGTGCAGTTAGAAGAAAACTGTGAACTTATCGCCGGGGCAGAAATCAACCCAGAACGTGCAAAAGCATGGAGTGAACGGTTCGGTGTCAAAGCAATCTATGACGACTACGAAAAGATGCTTGATGAACAACAACCCGACATTGTGATTGTTCCAACACAGGCACCGATGCATCATCCACCAACCATTGCGGCGGCGCAGCGCGGCGTCCACGTTTTCTGTGAAAAGCCAACTGCCCTAAACCTCATTGAAGCCGACGAAATGGTTGAAACCTGTGATCAGCATCACGTCAAGTTTGCCATTAATCACATTAAACGCGCCAGTCCTTACAATCGGCACGTTCTGTCGCTGATTGAAAAGGGCGAGATTGGCGATGTTGTGTTAATGAAGGCAACCGACAAAGGCGGACGCAAAGTCGGGAACTCACTGATGGAGATGGGCACACATCTCTATGATTGGTTGCGGCTCTTCGGTGGCGATGTCGAGTGGACACACGCGCACCTCGTGCAGATGGACGGACGTGAGTCAACCGTTGATGACATCAAACATACCCAAGAAGTTCACCCGCACGACCGAGACGCAGGGCTTGTGCTTGGAGAACGTGGACACGCTGCTTTCCGCTTCAAGAGTGGTATCCACGCCGACGTGCAGTTCCTCGCGCAACCACAAACCAACGATAACGCCTACGGCATCGACATTATCGGTACGGAAGGAAGAATTGCCATTCGAGAGAGTGTTGGCACTACGATGTTCATCCACAAAGGACAACATAAAACCCCCGCAGAAGCGTGGGAACCGGTACACCTTTCCAGCGAGGACCTTGACGAACAGGGAAATCCACGAGACAAGGGGTCCATACGATTGCTATTGCAACGCCTTATGCTACGCGACCTGATTGAAGCCATTGAGGAGGATCGTGATCCATTCGCGAGTGGCAGAGACGGTCGAGATTGCCTCGAAATGATTCATGCGACGTGGGAATCGCATCGTCAGAAGGCTCGTGTGTCCATGCCACTCACGCCACGCGAACACCCCCTTGAACGCTGGAAAAGAGAGGAACGCACCCCCTAACTCGGTAGGGTTTTTGATAGGGTGTTTCTTCGCGCTTTGCAAGCGCACCGATTCACCATCAGATAAAATAGGAGCGATTTATGCAACGTTTGGATATCCTTCACCCGTCGATTGACGACTATTTACTCGATATTATCCCTGAACGCGATGAAGTACTCACAGAGATGGAGGCACACGCACGGGCAAACCGATTTCCAATCGTCGGACCACTCGTTGGACGCGTCCTGCACCAATTGGTGCTGCTGACCAATCCAACACGAATTTTCGAGATGGGTTCAGGCTTCGGCTACTCGGCGTATTGGATGGCAAAGGCATTGCAAAAACCGGAAGCCTCTATCATCTGCACAGATGGTTCGCAAGAGAACGCCGATCGCGCAGCAGGCTATCTTGCACGCGGCGGTATAGCGGACCGCATCGATTATCGTGTCGGTAATGCCCTCGAAATAATCGACGAAACCGAAGGCGATTTTGACATCATCTACAACGACATCGACAAAGACGGATATCCTAAAGCGTTTCACAAGGCAATTCCACGGCTCAGGAGCGGTGGATTGTTTATCACGGACAATATGATCTGGGGTGGGCGCGTCGTAACACAGGAACCCGGTGGTCCTCCAGAAGGACTTGATGAGCGGGAGCAGTGGTTCCACGCCGCCACGATCGGTGTCAGAGAGTTGACACGCCTCCTCTATAGTTCGCCTGATGTATTCACGACGATTATCCCGCTCCGCGATGGCGTTTCCGTCGCAGTAAAACGCTAATTCACAATCTCACTGGTGGGATTCTCGTTAAACTTCTATTTTCAAAAACTGATACTATGAAAGAAAAAACGAGTAAACGCAAATCTATTTTTGGTCCATCTAAGGACGAAATTTGGACACAGATTGCTACAGAGATAGACGGCGATTTCATTGAGGGCGGCTTCTGGGGCAAGGACGTTCTCATTTATAAACATGGTGAGTGGCAAATCCTACTTGATACTTATACCATCTCAACTGGAACATCATCACATACACTCACTCGGATGCGCGCACCGTTTATAAACAAGGATGGTCTTTATTTCAAGATCTATCGCGAAGGGTTCTTCAGTTCAATTGGTAAATTTTTCGGTATGCAAGACATAGAAATAGGAGATCCGTTTTTTGATAAGCAGTTTATAATCAAAGGCAACCATCCAGAGAAAATCAAACTGCTGCTTGCTGATAGTAGGATAAAAGAATTGTGTCAAACACAGCCAAGAATCCATCTCAGGATTAAAGATGATGAAGGTAGGTTTGGTACTGATTTTCCTGAAGGCGTTGATGAGTTGTACTTTGAATGTGTCGGTGTTATCAAAGAGACCGCTTTACTAAAGGCTCTGTTCGGACTGTTCTGTCTCGTTTTACAGCGTTTGGTTCAAATAGATTCAGCGTATGAGGACGATCCCCAAGTCACACTGAAGTAGCCGGGTAGACGCGGTGGAGAAGCGCGTCTACTGAGATTTCGTCGGCTTTAGATGCTTTTCAAGAAACGCCTTCGTCAATTCTGGAACCTTCGGATCCCTGAACCAACCGTGACCGCCTCCTTCCACCTTATAGAACGTAACCGGTACACCCGCTTTCTCTAAGGCATCCTTCAACAACACGCTCTGTTGATAGGGAACAAGTTTGTCTCGATCTCCGTGGATAATCAGAAAAGGCGAATCATCCTCAGAGACATAGGTGATTGGATTTGCTCTCGCCACGCGATCCTTATGTTTTTGAATCGGTCCGCCTACCAGTTGGGACTCCGGAGAATCAGGGGAGTCATGCACCAATCCATCAGGAAGACTTTGCGCGTCCATTTGAAGGAAGTCTGTGGGACCGAAGTAATCAACCACGGCTTGCACCCTACTGGATACTTCCAAGTTTTCACCCACCTCAAATTCATCCACGTCGCCTGCTGTACCGAGCATAGCAACCAAGTGCCCACCGGCGGACGAACCCCACGCTGCAAACAGGTTTGGGTCAAGGCGATAGGTCTCTGCATTTGCGCGCAGCCACCGCACAGCGGCTTTCACATCCTCAATCTGGGTGGGAAAGATGGCGTGCTGGCTCAGGCGGTAGTTGATACTCGCACCTGCATAGCCTGCTTTAAGATATTCCATCCGGATGTAATTTTTCTTATCTCCACCGCGCCAAGCACCGCCGTGTATCCAGATAACAAGCGGTAGGTTTTCTCCTGTGTCCGGCACATAAAGGTCCAGTTTCTGACGTTCGTGTCCATCCGTAACATAGGAAAGGTCCCGATGGACTGTTATGCCATCCGGGACTTTTGGAGACTCAGCTGTCCCTCGACGTTGTGCCAGCACAATAATCGCAGTAAGAAACAACAGAATTAACACGAGCCCAACTGTGATTCGCATCATTGGCTTCCTCCCTCTTGGTTGGTTATTCCATCTACCTGCTGTTCAACTGGTGCCGACGACGCTGTGTCTTCGGCGATCATTATCTCAAGTTCAGATCTCAAGTTTTGGATCTGAGAGATCTTTTCCGCCATCTTCTCGAACATCTGTTGTTTGGCTTTGATACCTTCACTGATAAGAAACGCCGTCGCTTCAGAACGACTGTTAAATTGCCCAGATGCCACAAGCTCATCAATCCGGTTGAGGTCTGCCTCATCGACCCTGACCATCACGACATTATCTCTTCTTCGTTGTCCTCTTTCGTGCCGCTGTTTTCGTCTCTCACGATGTCGTTTTGGATTCAATTCTGACATTGTAAATCTCCTATCTGTTCTTTACCAGTGGTGTGCCTACATTTGAGTTTCAAGTAGCGCGATGCTTTGCGGGTCCAACTTATTGTAGTTCTCAATTTCATAGCGGTTACCATCTGCATCCTTAATCAGAATGCGTCCGTTTTCAAGCGTGACAATATCGTACCGACTGCGCAAACTGAACTGCACATCGCCTTGCGAAGTTTCAACCACCCATTGTGTAATTCCAAACTGTCCTTCAAGCGCGTTGATTTTGGTAATCTTCGGCATAAAGTAGCGTTTCTGTAACTCCTCAACAAGAATCTTGCGGGACTCGTGTGGGAGATGCTTTATATCCTGAATAATGCCGATCTCGTTAGATTCTTCATCCATTAGAGAAATATATTGGCTGGTTGCACTCACAGGAAAAGCGTAGACCGGTTCGACCTTCGTCCGAATCGACCCGTCTGGAAGTTGAACAACCAACTCTTCAAATGCGTTCCGATCAATCCTGACACTGCTTGCATCAAGGAACGTTAACCCATCAGTAACCTTAATCGCTTCCTTCATGAATATGTCCCTCCTTTAAACTCAGATTACCATGCGCGAATTTTTGACAATTCAGTTTGCTTCTCACACAAACCGGCATAAGTCCCGTCTTTGGCAATCAGTTCCTCATGTGTCCCAATTTCGTCAACCTCGCCATCTCTCAGCACAACAAGTCGGTCGGCGTACTTAAGGGTTGACAACCTATGAGCAATAGCGAATACTGTTCTCCCTTGGATGAGTCGTTCCAATGCCTCCTGGATCTTCGACTCTGTCTCAGTATCAACGGAGGAAGTCGCTTCATCCAAGATAAGCATGCGCGGATTTTTTAAAATTGCGCGTGCGATAGAAATACGCTGCCGCTCACCACCGGAAACCCGTGTCCCTCTTTCACCTACCAGTGTGTCGTAACCATCGGGGAACTTCATGATAAAATCGTGGGCATTTGCTGCCATCCCAGCAGCAATGATCTCCATTCGAGATGCCCCCGGTTTTGAGTAACCGATATTCTCCGCTATCGTGCCTTGGAACAGGAATGGATCTTGTAAAACTACGCCGATCTGTTGCCGTAACGCCTTAACCTGAACGTCGCGACTGTCGTAACCATCAATCATTATTTCCCCATCATTCGGGTCATAGAAACGGGTAATCAGGTTGATGAGCGTGCTTTTCCCCGCACCGCTGTGGCCAACCAACCCTATCATCTCACCGGGCTCCACTGTAAAATTGACACCATTGAGCGCATTTTTTTCGCCATCGTAAGAGAAATAGACATCCCTAAATTCAACAGCACCACGGATATTTCTAAGGGCTACCGCATCGTTTTTATCAGCAATGCTTGGCGGTGTATCCATAATTTCAAACACACGCTCGGCGGAGGTGCCTGCTCGGATAAACCTTTCGTTCATCTGACAGAGGGTAGACACAGGTCTAAAAAACTGCATCATATAACTTTGGAACATGAATAGCGTGCCAAGGGTCATATCGTTTTGGAAGATCTGCCATCCCCCGACTAACCAAATCAAAATAGAACCGGAATAGGTGATAAACTCCATAATCGGACGGTAAAGGCTTCCAAGTTTCGCGGCGTTCATCTCACCCGTAAATACCTGATAGGTCGAATCGTTAAACCGGCTTATCTCGTAGCGTTCGCGGGCAAATGCTTTGACAACGCGAACACCAGGGATTGTGCTTGCGAGAATCGTACTAATGTTCGCATACCGTTTCCATAAGACATGGTACACCTTACTCATTTTTTTTCCAAAGAAGATCGTAAAAAAGATAAGACACGGAATAGGTATTAGCGTCCAAATCGCAAGTTGCCAGTTATAAGAAAACATGATCGCGCACATAAAGATGATTGTGAAAGAATCGCCAATAATATCTTGTATCCCACTCGCGATGAAATCTCGGAGTCGTGATACATCGTGCGTGATCCTCGACATCAAATTTCCGGTATCTCGTTCATGGAAAAAATCAATAGAGAGCGCGTTCAGGTGTTCATACGTTTCATTTTGGAGCCGTCTCGTGATATTCTGACCCGCCCATGCCATCATATATCCGCGCACAGATGAAGTTAACAAGGTAAAGACCCTAACTCCCACCATGAGTAGAATAAGCCCGATGAGATGCCCAAAGGTACCAGCAGCCGGTATGTTGTCAAACCACCCGCTCAAAAAATTGACGGTTCCTTGAAGGTGTCCCCACGTTGTTTCGGGGAGAGGCTGTCCCAAACTAACAGCAGTTTCGACCGGTTTCAAAATAGCGTCAACCAATTCTTTACCGAGGATCGGGGGGTAGACACCGACAAACCGGATGACCATCATCAGCAGAAATGCAGGCACAACGACATACCAAAGTGGAGCAGCGTACTTGATAAGTCGAAAGATGAGTTTCCCCTTCTGAACGCAATTGACACAAATATCTGACCAACTCGGGATAGGCTGACCGCACTTCTCACAGCGTCCCTTCGCTCCAGAGGACATTCCACCTGGACCCCGTCCACGCCTACCGCGTCCATGTCCACCGGGTGGTCTATCTTCTGAATTCGCTTCCGTTTGTGAAACCAACCCTTCCAACTCTGAGACAGCACGACTGAATTTCGGGGTTAACCGTTTTGAGTAGCGCGATAGTTCAAAAGCGTTGTCCGCAGTACTCACTTTGAGAATATTATTCCCGTACATCTCCAGGATTTCGACATCTTCGATGGATGAGAGCGGTACCTCGCGCATGTCGTGCCCGAGAACGCCATCCTGATTGAAAGCGATGAGTCGTCTATTCGTAATTAACAGCCAATCTTTGCCATAGGTCCCATCAAAACGCAGATCTGTCGAAACAGAAACCTTGATCTCTTCACCCGTTTCAAGTAGTGCTTCCGCCTGCTCTTTCAGGAGTTCAGGTATATCTTCCGTTGTTGACAGCGGTTCATGGTCTGGCTTCCGGAAGCGCGGCTTTCCGCCATAATGATGCATCCTCCGCCGAGATGACCTTCCGCCGTCGAAACCTCGCATCGAGTCGCGCATAAATCAATCCTCCTATGATAATTACATGTAATCACCATACTACATTACACAATAGATTGTCAAGTTAAATTTCTATTTCTGGATTATCAGTCCTGTGTTCTCACTGAAAACCCTATGTAGGCTACCCGATCTGGAGTCGTGACGAAAAAAACAGGACTGCAGCCGGAGAAACTGCCAACTGGATCGTCAATTTTCGCATCAACTGTCTCCGGTGTTATCTGGTTCCTGAGCAACAGTTTCGGACGGTTTTGTGTCTTCGGCAATCATCGCGCCAAGCTCAGTTCTCAAGTTCTGGATTTGAGAAATTTTTTCCGCCATCTTCTCGAACATCTGTTGTTTAGCCTTGATGCCTTCACTGATGAGAAAAGCCGTCGCTTCAGAACGACTGCTAAATTGCCCAGATTCCACGAGTTCATCGATTCGACCAAGATTTCCTTTATCAACCCTGACCATCACGACATTATCCCTCCTGCGCTGTCCTCTCCGGTGTCTCTCACGGTGTTTTTTTTTTCCGTGTTTCGTATCGGATTCTGACATTGTAAATCTCCTTTGTTTGGTTTAGTACTTAATATATATAATTCAATTACATGTAATTATTATACACTATTATATTCGGTTTGTCAAATTAAATTTTAGCGCGTAGGGAATTAACGAAAAATCGCATACAGCAAATGATTTTCTCGGAAACCTGCACGTGCAAGTACGCACAATTAGAAGATTGACACCAGTTGGAATTTAAGATAAGATGGTTTGTGTAAAGGAAACTCTCACTGCCGCTGGCGAGGATTGTATCCTTGCCTTTCCGTAATGTCGAAGTAATTGTGAACTTTACCATAATAACAGAAGGCGAAATCTGAACCTGAAAAAGTTTGACTTTTCTCTTTCATTTATGTCCTTGGATAGTTATGAAGCTATTCACATACACCCTCACGCTTCTTGTGTTTCTCTATACGCTTCTTGCAATTGGTGCACCGCGGTACCATCCCGAAGCAGCACGGTTGTATGACATCGGATTACGCGCACTCACTCACGGAGAGCGGGAAAAAGCACGAACCGCTTTAGAGAAAGCCGTTGCGCTGGATGCATCGTTAGCGGATGCCCACTGCGTTTTGGGGTTGATTTATAAAGGTGCGGAGGAGATTCATGCCGCGGCTGAAGCGTTTCAACGGGCAATAATCGCAGATGAAAACTATATTGAGGCGTATTATGAACTTGGTGATGTACTACTTATTCACTTAGGGGACACCGTACAGGCTACACAGGTTCTACAGAAAGCAGTAACAATGGATCCCGATCATGCGCGCGCGCGTACCTTATTAGGCATCGCCTATTTTCGTGATAATTTAACCGATGCTGCCATCAGTGAACTTCAACAGGCTATTAAACTCGATCCGATTTCGCTTATGACACACTATACGCTCGGTATTGCCTTTCTTCAACAGGAAGCGTGGCAATCCGCTATTGATACTTTCAAAAAACTGATTGAAATTGATCCTTTCCACGTGAAGGCACATTTTAGTTTGGGTACGGCGTATCGCCGTATTGGGGAAATAGAGGTAGCACAGAAGAGTTTACAACGTTTTGAGGTGCTGTCTATTGAGGAAGAGCAATTGACACATCTCAAGCGGTTTGTGCAGCGAAACCCCAACAATTCCGACGCGTGGTATCGGCTGGGTAGGATCCAACTGAAGCGGCAGCTATGGCATGAGGCAACACAATCTTTGGAACGTTCTATCGCACTTGTACCACAAGAAACGCGTGGCTATGAAGCACTCGGTTATGTTCACTTTCAGCAGCAGAACTATCCACAAGCGAAAACGATGTATGAGAGGGTGATTGCACATAAACCGAACGTCGCGACTTACCGCAACAGTCTCGGTGGAGTTTATCTGATGTTAGAAGCGTATCCTGAAGCGATTGCGCAATACCAAACTGCTGTCCGCTTAGAGCCTAACGAACCGCGTTTCTACCTGAATCTCTCTAAAGCCTATGAACTCTCAGGTGCTCAGACAGAAGCTGAGAAGATCTATAAAGAATATGAACGTCTTACGTCAAAATCCACTTCTCAATAGCAATATTTGTATCCTATTTTATGTTTTTTTTGCTTTCCTACCTTATACGCTGGCTGAAACTGACCTATGCCTCATCCCCGCCGGTACCTTTACTATGGGAAGTGATGATGACTTACCGAATGAAGCACCGGCACATAAAATCTACCTGGATGCCTATTATATCAGTAAAACCGAAGTCACCAACGCCGAGTACTATCCGTTTTGGATTGAAAGCGGTGGAACCGATAGTGAACACGCGCCTATCAGTTATGGTGGTGAATTCGGCACCTGGCCCCGCATTGCAGAGACGAAACCGAATCACCCTGTGATCGGTGTTTCCTGGGATTCTGCTGTCGCTTATGCAGCGTGGCGTGGCATGCGACTGCCTACCGAAGCAGAGTGGGAAAAAGCTGCTCGCGGAACAAATGCGAAGCGGTGGCCCTGGGGAAATACCTTCACGCAACACATTAAGAACACAACCATCCACGCGAACATTTGGAAGCAATCGGGCACGCACTTGCAACCCGTTGGCGCGTATCCCACTGGAGTAAGTCCTTATGGTGCGTCCGACATGGCGGGCAATGTCTGGGAGTGGGTGGCTGACTGGTATTCAGAAACCTTTTATCACCGTAGTCCTGATCGAAACCCGAAAGGACCAGTAATTGGTAGTCGGCGTGTCGTGAAAGGGGGTTCATGGTTGAACCCGGAAACGCTCGCAAGGTGCTCCACGCGGATCGGTCAATATCCAGCGATTGGCACAAGTTTCATCGGATTCCGACTCGCCAAAGATGCAGATCCCTCGTATGAAAAGTAAAAACGGACGCTACCTGATAGTATTCCTTGTATGTGTCTCACCCTTACTGTCATCTACAGCGATTCAATTCGTTGATGTAACCGAGGAGGCAGGTATCAGTTTCAGACATATCAACGGGGCTGAAGGGGCATACCATCTGCCTGAAACGCTCGGTGCCGGTGGTGCGTTCTTTGACGTGGATAGCGACGGTAATTTAGACCTCTATCTCGTTAACAGCGGTTATTGGGAAGAATCAGCAGCAGATGAGACGTTAAGTGCTCTCTATCGCAACAATGGTGATGGCACTTTCACTGACATCACGACGACAGCAGGCGTTGGCAATCGTGGGAACTATGGCCAGGGTGCAGCTTGCGCGGATTACGATAACGATGGCGATGTAGATCTTTACGTAACTAACTTTGGAGCCAATGTCCTCTATCGCAACAACGGTGATGGCACTTTCACAGATAGCACAGCTTCTGCAGGTGTCGGTGATCCGGGGTGGAGCAGCAGTGCCTGTTTTCTTGATTACAACTTAGATGGACACCTTGATCTGTTCGTTGTCAACTATCTTGTATACTCGCTTGATGTTCCGTACTTACCGTGTGGAGAAGAAGATGGGACGCAAACCTATTGCCATCCTTCCTTATTTGAAGGCGCGCCGGATACACTCTACCACAACAACGGTGATGGCACGTTCACAGATGTCAGTAAAGAATCTGGTGTTGGCGGTGTTGGTGGCTTGTTTCACGGAAAGGGATTAGGTGTCGTTTCAGCTGACTTCAATAACGATGGCGCACCTGACCTTTACATTGCGAATGATGATACTCGGAACGATTTCTTTTATAATAACGGAGATGGCACGTTTAGTGAAATCTCGCTTCTGGCTGGATGTGCTTACAGTTTCAACGGTGTGGCACAAGCGGGTATGGGAGTTGCCGCTGGTGATTATAACGGCGATGGGTTACAAGATATTTTTGTCACGAACCTCTCTTATGAAACCAATGCACTCTATCGCAATAACGGCGATGGCACGTTCACAGATGTCATTTATGAGGCACATCTCGGCAAAGAAAGTTATCTGTTTGTCGGGTTCGGTACCGGTTTCTTCGATGCTGATAATGACGGATGGCTGGATCTCTTTGTTGCCAATGGACATATTATTGATAATATTGAAGATACACACGATATCCTGACATATCGCCAACCGGATCAGATGTTCCGTAATCAAGGAGATGGCACATTTCAGGAGGTTTCGTCGCACGCGGGTGCCTATTTTCAAAGTCCTGCGGTGAGCCGAGGGGCACTCTTCGGTGATTATGACAATGATGGCGATATCGACATGCTCGTCACACAGTCTAACGGTCCCATAACCTTACTGCGAAACGAGACCGGAACACAACACAACTGGATACGGATTAAAACTGTCGGTGTTATCAGTAATCGAGATGGAATCGGGACGCGTGTCACTTTAACGGCGGGTGGGCACACACAGATACAGGAGATCAATCCCGGGGCAAGTTACCTTTCCAGTCATGACGAGCGACTCCATTTTGGATTGGGGACGAACGTAACGGTCAATAGACTTGAGGTGCGCTGGCAGAGCGGTGTTGTACAGGTCTTTGAGAATCTTCCGACAAATCAGGAACACGTCATTTCTGAATTTTCGGACACACCTGAGGACACACTCTTCAAAGCCGCGTGGACGGGCGATATTACAGTTATTCGTGGCACAAACACAGATGTAAATCTAAAAGATGCCTTGGGCAGAACACCTTTGGGTATTGCATCGGAAAAAGGGCATACTGAGGTTGTAACGTTTCTCATTGAAAACGGGGCAGAGGTGAATATAACAGATGCTAACGGCAATACTCCCTTAATTTTCATTATCCACAAGACAGGAAACTTAGGAATAACCAAACGGTTGCTTGAAAAAGGGGCAGCAGTCAATGTCCAGAACCGGACCGGTGAAACCGCTTTGATGTATGCCGCATGGCGCGGGCACTCGCGGATTGTCCGGCTTCTGCTTGAGTACCGCGCCGATGTCACATTGAAAAATAGACAGGGCGACACTGCGTTGACGCTGGCAGAATCGAAAAGACATCTGGAAATTGTGCAGATGCTTCAAGCGGCAATGGAATTGAGGAAACGATAGGAGAACTGAATGCCTTTGGCTTTAACTCGTGGTGTCACACTGAAATCAGTTACTTTGGCACTCATCCTCATCCCGATCAACTGTTATTGGATTATGTACACAGAGATGGTCTGGTGGGGGCTTTTTCCGACAACGATGTCGCTGTTTTTCAACGCGGTCTTCTTCGTATTTACGATTACCCTCCTCAATCTACTTGTACGCCGGATAAACCAGCAGTGGGCATTAACGCACGGTGAGCTGCTCGTCATCTATGTGATGCTTTGTATGGCGAGTGCCATCGCATCGCACGACCACGCGCAGGTGCTTATCCCGATGATTGGGCATGTTTTCTGGTTCGATACGCCTGAAAACGAATGGCGGGAACTTCTCTACCGATACATGCCGACATGGGGAACAGTTCAAGATAAACGCATTCTGGAAGGGTTTTACGAAGGTCAATCGACGATCTACCGCATAGAAGTTTTGAAGGCGTGGCTCGGTCCGACATTGTGGTGGACGAGTTTCATTCTTGTGCTTGTGTTTGTCATGCTCTGCATCAACGTTGTGCTACGGAAGCAGTGGACAGAACGGGAAAAACTTGCCTATCCAATCATCCAATTGCCGTTAGAAATGACGCGGAACAGTGGGGCGAACTTCTTCCGAGGCAGACCCTTTTGGACGGCGTTTATCCTCGTCTCACTCCTCAACCTTATTAACGGACTCAGCTACCTTTTCCCGACAATCCCGATTATTGGAGTCCGGTTTCGGAATATCAGTCAATTTTTCACTGAAAAGCCGTGGAACGCTATCGGATGGACCCCTTTTTCCATCTATCCATTCGTGATTGGACTCGCCTTTTTTATGCCCTTGGATCTATCGTTTTCCTGTTGGTTCTTTTATCTGTTTCGCAAGATGCAACGGGTGGGAGGGGCAATCATTGGAGTTCGGGGGTTACCAGGGTTTCCTTATGACCGGCAACAGTCGCTTGGCGCGTATCTTGGACTCGCAATTTTCGCGGTGTGGGCAAGCCGAAAGTATCTTGCTGAGGTTTTTAAGCAGATAACCACAGGGCACTCAAGTCTTGACGAATCGGTTGAACCGATGCGTTATCGGACTGCTATTGCTGGTATTGTGCTCGGATGTATCTATCTCGTCGCGTTTTCTGTGAAGATAGGTATTAGCATTTCACTCGGCATTGCTTTCTTCGTGATGTATTTCGCTTTATCAACCGGCATCACACGGATGCGAGTGGAATCCGGTGCCCCGGCACACGACCTTCATTTTATGGGACCGGACTACGCCTTACCGGCGATTTTAGGTACACGTGGCATGGGCGGTTCCAACCTCACCGCGCTCTCTTTCCTGTTTTTCTTCAATCGTGCCCACCGCAGCCATCCGATGCCGCATCAACTGGAGGGGTTCCAACTCGCTTCACGAGCACGGTTTAATTCCAAACCTTTGGTGTGGGTGATGCTTTTAGCGGTGTTTGTCGGTTCGATTGGTTCTTTCTGGGCGTATCTGCACGATGTCTATCGCTTTGGATCATCTGGAAGCTTTGCACATCACCCTTTCAACCGGCTTCAACAACAGCTCAATTTTCCTACAGGCACAAATATCCCTGAAGTGACGTTTATGGGCATCGGGATGGGATTCACGTTTCTTTTGATGTTCCTACGAATGCGTTTCTTTTGGTGGCCCTTCCACGCTGTCGGCTATGCCGTCTCTGGAGCGGCAGATTGGTGTATGAACTGGCTCTGGATCTCACTCATGATTAGTACAATTGCAAAGTGGCTGATTATCAAACAGGGTGGGTTGCAGCTGCATCGGAAGGCAGCACCCTTCTTCCTCGGATTAATTCTCGGTGAATTCGTTGCGGGCAGTCTGTGGAGTTTTTATGGAATGGCAACCGAAACGCGCATATTTCCCTTTAAGGATTGGTAATTCACTTTTACGCGTAATTTTGCTGTAAACCCTACTGCATCTAAAAACACCCAATTTACATTATTGATAATGAAACCCATTATCAATATTATTTTTCCAAAGTAATGATATTTGGTAGTAAACCCATGTAATGACTTGGTTTGAGGGTTTTAAATCTCGAAAATCCAACACCAGAATTTTGGCAGATCAATTTTACACGTCAAGAATGGATGCCCCTGATAATTTCAGTAACATTGACCCTGGAAAGGGCGTTGTCGCTTCCTTACAATCCAGATTGGCACTCGAAAAATATTAACGAAAAGATAAATTTTTGAGAGAAAATCGGCGCGCCTCTAAAGGCAGAATGAGATAAATTTCCTTGACAAACTTGACAATCTGTGATTCAATTGTCATAGTCTCAATTGAAAATTAAACAAAGAAAGGTGACTGTCATGACGATAGAAGCACTTCACGAAATAATTAAGCAAGGGTTTGAACAAATCAACGCACGGCTTGACCGTATTGATACTCGTCTTGACGATGTGGGAGCTCGACTCCGAAAAGTTGAAACAGATGTCGCTGAAATCAAAGGTAGACGACTGGCTTTCAAAGAATGGATACCAATCGGATGTGTTATCATTGCTGTCATTGTCTCTATTATTGCATTGGTAAAATAAGACACAAGAAGCAGTCACAAGTTGTCCGCCCTAACTTAGAAGGATACCTCCTAAATTAGGTGTTGCGTAAGTCCTACTTGTAATAAAAAGGATGCGAGAATGGGCAAAAAAATGGCGAGGTTGGAAAACCTCGCCAAAAATATGTGAGAGAGTGCGATTCTAAGAGAGATCTGACAAACTACCGGTACTATCGCCTAATCGTGCCAGATTGACATCCATACGGTTGAGCATGGACAGCCAGAGATTGTTGAGAGGCGTCTCTTTTGGATAGCGGATATGGCGACCGGTTTTAAGCGTGCCACAGCCGCCGCCTGCGAGTAAAATCGGGAGATCGTGGTGGCTGTGTCGGTTGCCGTCTGCGTTTCCACTACCATACAGAATCATAGAATGATCCAGCAGCGAACCATCTCCTTCAAGAGTAGCATTCAGTTTTTCCAAGAAATATGCCAACTGTTGTGAATGGAAAATATCGATCCGTTTGATCTTTGCCTTCTTCTCTTCATCACCACCGTGATGCGACAAGTTGTGGTGTCCGTCAGTGACATTGACAGATGGATACGACTTATTACTGCCTTCATTTGCTAACGTAAAAGTCACGACACGGGTCACATCCGTCTGGAAAGCGAGTACAATCAGGTCCATCATAAGTCGGACGTGTTCTTGGAAATCTTTGGGAATCTCCTCCGGTGCGGTATAATCTGGGCTTTCGATGGGTGGGAACTTTTCGGCTGCGTCAATTCGTAGCTCAATGTCCCGAATAGCGGAGAAGTACTCATCAAGTTTACGTACATCGTTTCCGCTGACTTGACGGATCAAATCCTGTGAGTCCTGCATGACAAAATCGAGGATACTTTTTCGCTGCTGATCGCGTTCAACGCGTTGGGCATTTGGCATAGTGGAGAACAGGCGTTCAAAGGCGAGTTTCGGATTTACCTCTTTTGGGAGCGGTTGCGTCGCTGAACGCCACGACAAAGTTGACGAGTAGACGCAGCTATAACCGGAGTCGCAATTTCCGGATCTGTAACCGGGATCGATTCCGAGCTCCAGGGACGGGAGACGGGTCTGTGTACCGATATGTGACGCTGCGGCTTGGTCAACAGAAATGCCTGCATGAATATCAGCACCGTCAGTTTTACGGGGTTGTGCGCCTGTAAGGAAGGCTGCCATTGCTCGGGCATGATCACCACCGCCGTCGCCGTTGGCGCGTGCCTTGTCGGCCGTTAAACCGCTGAGGACCAGTGTTTTATCTTTCACACTCTCTAACGGTTTCAGAATATCTGTAAGCGCATAGTCAGCCCCTACCTGTTTCGGGGTCCAATCCTCCATAATCTTTCCGTTAGGCACATAGAGGAACGCCATCCGATTCGGTACGGTCTGTGCTGTACCTGTAGGTGCTGCTGCCCACGATGTAACGGGTCCCATCACTTCCAACCACGGTAGCGCGATAGTGACCCCTAAACCTCGTAGAAATGTCCGACGTGAAAGTTGCTTTGAAGTATTCATAGTTATTCCTTCATCAACTCCCGATAGTTAAAGCAGTAGGAAACTTGCCAAAAGCCTCTGCTGTCACTTTATGATTTCTCGTTTTAGAACTCCTATAACACAATTATACCTTATTTTACATGGCTTGTCAAGTGTTTATGGCAAGCATCTAAAAGTACGGTGCCCCTTGTGCTTCCACATAAACCGAGTAGAGAGATTGGCTGCCTGTCATGAAGAGTCTGTTGCGTTTCACACCACCGAAGCAGATGTTGGAACAGATTTCTGGCAGATGAATCTTCCCGATAAGTGTTCCATCCGGGTCAAAGATATGTACGCCATCGTAGCCTTCACCAACCCAGCCTGTCCCCGTCCAGACATTACCATCAGTATCGCACCTGAGACCGTCAGCGGCACCGGGTGCCATATCAGCAAATACCTGTTTATTAGCCAACCGCTCACCATTTACGACATCGTAGACAACGATATTTTTAGGTGGACCCGTATCAGCGATATAGAGTTTATCGTAGTCAGGTGAAAAACAGATGCCGTTCGGTTTTTCGAGTTCATCTGTCACGACGGTTGCCTTACCGGTGTCTGGATTAAGACGATAGACGGAAGTCGGCAGTTCAAAGGGTGCTTTATGCCCTTCGTAATTGAACATGATACCGTATCCGGGATCGGTAAACCAGATATGTTCATCCGGATGGACGACCACATCATTTGGCGCATTGAACCGTTTTCCTTCAAAGTTATCAATCAGGACAGTAATCGCTCCGTCGTATTCGGTTCGTGTTACACACCGCGTTCCGTGTTCACAACTGATGAGTCTACCTTGCCGATCGCGCGTGTGACCGTTGGTATGGTTAGATGGTTTGCGATAGGTGCTCACCTTACCCGTGGCTTCCTGCCATTTCAGAATACGGTTGTTCGGTATATCGCTCCAGAGGAGGTATCCGCCATCACCGAACCAGACAGGTCCCTCGGACCAACGCGCGCCTGTCCACAGTCGTTCTACGACTGCGTTCCCAATTTTATATTTCGCGAAACGGGGGTCGATAATTTCAACCGCTGGATCAGGATAGCGGGTAATCGGTCCCTCTTTTGACGGAATATCTGCCAGAGCGGTCAAGGGATTGAGTACCGGTAAAATAGCACTGACACCCAGACCACGTAAAAATGTTCGACGTGAAAGTTGTTTTAATGTGTTCATGAGCATTTTCCATCGTTGCGGTAGCAAGGTTGAGACTCGCTGCCTTGATCGTTTGCTACGTCTTTGACTGCAAGCAAAAACGCTTCAATGTTACCATCTTCCTCATATTCCTCAAGTGCTACGGTAAAATATTCCTTCGCATACGCCGAATCTGCCAATCGCACCTTGAGCCCCTCTTCGTAGTTCTTGTATTTTTTCATTACTTTCATACGATAACTTTCCTTTGATAAACCGATTGCCTGCCCCACAAGACTTATGAATCGGTGGTGTCTGAGAGGCTCACGCGCGTAGGCACCCGCTGGGCAATTGGATGATCCTTATCCTTAACTTCAGGATTTGGGCTCACAGCCGCTAAAGGTTCAATTGACAACCGACCCCCCAACGCGTTAGCAATAATGTTGAGCGTATCAATGCAAGGGACATCGTCGCTGGAGAACACCTCACAGAGGACTTCAGGTTCCGTATCCGTTTGCTTCGCAATTTCCGTAACTCCACCGAGTGCCTCTATGATATTGCGAATCCCTTTTAGAAAGAAGGATGTGTCACCGTCAATTTGGTATTCTTGTAGGGACAAATCAAGATAGTCAATGGCTTCCGCACGATTGGCAGCGAGATCTCCGATTAAGATTTCGTGCTACGTTCTCAGTTCTGTCATTTTGGGTCCGTCCTGTTATGTTAATCTACATGAGATTAGACGTGTCCCAACGTTTGCCGTACGTAAGCATAATCCGATTATGAATAAACTCATATTTCTCAGGGCAACAGGAACGAAGTTGATCGGGATACACAAAATAAAATCCGATACTTTCTGCCATATCCTCATTTGGATTTTCTGTATAAGCGTAATCTGTTACAAACGTTGATCGTTCTTTAGTCGTGGACCAACCGGATTCACTTGAATCTCGGGACCATCCTCCAAGTTTCGCCCAATCCGCTCTAAGTTTTTTATTAAAAACATAAAACCATAAAAAATGTGCCTTTTCGTGGGTAATTATTTTACGCGTATCATTAACATTATAAAGACCACTGCGCATGAGAATAGATTCAGCTAACACTATAGAACCGCGACCTGGCCGGGCATAACTCATTCCTTTTTCTTCCGTATCAATTCTGCGGATTATATACTTTAATTGCGGTATTTTATGTAATGCCTGTGGGAATTCTTCAAATACTGATATAATCAGCATCAGATCGTCATTTTCAAAATTCGAGTAGCGTTCTGGTGTTCTGTTTGGGGCGATCCCGGTTGATGAAGTGCGTACAGATATACCATACCTTTTTTGCAATATTGATTCTATTACGGATCTGTTTGTTCCATTCTCTGTTACGAATTGAACGACAGCAGAATACAGCTCCTTGTCCGGTGACAAAACCTCTTCAGATTCTTCAACAGGGAAGATATTTCTACTAACCGTAACGAATTTTAGTTTGTTTTTGGATTCAATTTTAATACCGTTTTCTAAATCATCATTAGTGATTTTCCATGAAGAAAAGTCTAAATTCAGACCTAACGGCATAGATTTAAAGACCTTTAGAAGCGCAGCAGCGTCTTTTGTCGTCCATGTCGCATCTAAATAAACGGAATATTTTTCCTCCAACGCTAAATGAGAAGCATATTTTTTCTCCGACTGTGAAGTAGGATTTTTATTTACTGTTTTATACTGAGATATATAACAACTCGGTTGTAAAATTATGATTAATAACGGGAGAGCCGCAAAACTGAAAGGTAAATTAAAAGACGCACAGCGTGAAACGAAATGGAATGGTTTTTGCTTGGACGTTTCTTCAGATATACGGAATAGGTCCATCAGCTTAACTAACGCAGATGACCGAACCGCAAGGAAAATCAAAAAAAATCGCATCGTCAATTATCCTTAGTGCCACGTCTCAAACGGAACGGATCACTTTTAACAATTTCAGTAATCAGTACGGAGCTCCTATAACCTTCAGACTCCAGTTGTGCTACGATCCTGTCAACAGTTGGACGATCATAATATTCCAATCCTCTGCCTAAAGCATACGTCAACATTTTCTCTGTCAAACAGCGTACAAACTGTTGTTTCCTATCTTTAAGGATCTGTTTCAGGTCCGCTATACCATCAAAGGAGGTGCCATCTGGTAATTCGGCGGTTGTATCAATCTCCAATTCGCCTTCTTTGGTCCGAAACGCTCCAATCGCGTTATAGTTTTCGAGTGCGAATCCGATAGGGTCCATCTTGGCATGGCAGTTGGCACACGCCGGATCTTCTCGATGTTGTTCAAGGCGTTCTCGCAATGTGGTTCCGGTAATCGCCTCGTGGTCCTCTTCCAATTCTGGGACATCTGGTGGTGGCGGGGGTGGCGGTGAACCGAGTACCTGTTCCAAGACCCACCGTCCTCTTTTTACTGGCGAGGTACGCGTTGGGTTAGAAGTCACCGTCAGGACGCTGGCATGCGTAAGTATACCACCGCGTGAGACACCTTGCAACGCAACGCGCTGAAACTCTCTGCCTTTAATTGCTTCGCCACCGAGGACAGTTTTCTTCTGTCCCATCCAATTTCCTTGTGTATCGGTAATGCCGTAATGGTTTGCTAATTCCTTATTGAGAAAGGTGTAATCTGCAGTAAGTAAATCAAGGACACTCTGATCCTCACGAAGGATTGACGCAACAAAGAGTTCTGTTTCCTTCAACATCGCGGCTCGCAATCTACGACCAAAGGTAGGAAATCGCTCCTTGTCAGGAGTAACCGTCGCGAGTCGTTGGATCTGCAGCCATTGTGAACCAAAGTCGCGTGCTAATTCCGTAGCTTTCGGATCCGCCAACATCCGTTTAACTTGTGCCTCAAGATTGTCAGTCAGTTGATTTTTCTCTGCGAGTTCAAGAAGCTCGTCATCTGGCATACTGCTCCACAAAAAATAAGAGAGTCGCGATGCGAGTTGGAATTCATCAATCGGATATGGATCTGGACTTTGCGGACGGTTATCTAACTCCAACCGAAATAGGAACTTCGGTGAACAGAGGATAACTTTGATCGCCTGCTGAATCGCTGCTTCCCACTTTGCGCCATCGGCTTGAATTGCGCCTACAAACTGCACAAGCTGCTCTACTTCGACTTCAGTCGGCGGACGGCGATACCCACGGCGGAGCAGACGAGTCAACACTTCACGCGTCTGTTCTACTTGTGGGATGTCCGGCGTACATGCCAAAATTTCGAGTTGAGTATCGGGGCGAGTGTCCAATGGACCTTCCGCCCAGAGTGTCCGAATTTGGAGCTTGGCGGATGCCTCACCCTCTGTAGGCTTAACCATCGCAATCCCTGCCCTCTCGATGTTCGGAATGCCAGTAACAAGGAACTCAACAGTCTGCGTCTTTTTCGGGTCGCGGGAAGTAATCTCAAAGGTCTTTAGAATCTTCATCCTGTTTTCCGCTGCCGGGTCCACACCAACCAATCGTGCGAGTTCTTCTGGCGGAGAGACCGACTCTAATGCCTCACCTTGAATAAATAGGGCGATTTCAACAGGGGTTTGACTATCAGTCTCAGCGATAGGGGTTTCATTATCAGTTTCAGTGACAGAGGTTTCACTATAAGGATCATTTTCAGCAACAGGAGTTTGACCCTCAGGCTCAACGTAGAGTGTTGCTTTGTAGATGATTTCCTCATCTGGGAACATCTTGAAGTATGTCGCACCTGTCGTAAAGGGACCAGATTTCCACGCTTCTGTAGCGGTTGGATCAAGTAATCTGAAGCGTTGATCAGGGACATCATCGTGGCGTGGATCGAGGCGCGACGCTCCTTGATAGCGTTTAGAAGGCGGTGGCGGTTCTACTAAAATCACACGCGTCGCAATGGCTTCTGCTGCTTCAAGATAGCGTTCCATCAGGAGCGGCGACATGGTCAGCACATCACCGATATTATCAAATCCGTGTCCTACGTCATCCGCGGGGAAATTTTCGGTAGGATCGAAATCAACGCCGAGCATATCTCGAACGGTGTTTTTGTATTCAACTTTATTGAGTCGGCGTATTGTTATTCGACCTGGATCCGGTTTCGCCGTCCGATCTGCGTGTTCAAAAATCGCCTCAATATGCGCAACAAAGGCATCTGATTCTTCCATCGTTGGTTGTTGCTCACTCTCCGATGGGGGCATGTGGCCTGTCGTTACCATATCTAAGACCCGCTCCCATACATCACGATTCTCAATTAGCGAAAGATCGTCTGGAAATGAATTGAGTGCAAGTTCGGCGGCAGGTTCATCGCCAGCATGGCAGCCGAAGCAGTACTGTTTTAAGAATGGAATCCCCTCTTGCGAAAAGCCAGAGGTTGTCTCTTTACCGGGGTTAGCGGTGAAAGCAACAAATACTAACACCAAAATCAGGCAAATGCGTTGTGAGGTGTAATTGGGTGAAATCATCGATGTGCTCGCTAAGCTGCAAAATTGGGTTCGCTTTCTTATGAACAACGTTGCACCTAATTTATGTAGTAGTAATAATACCACAGCGTGAGGTGTGAAGTCAAGTGAAAAGTCCGTACTATGCGGTTTCCCGAACAAAATTTGCGCTTTAAGATTAATTTTGCTAAAATAGTGGCATTAGCGTCATTGACATACTCACCCAGCTAAAGCAAGGGTGATTCTTTCGTGAACTTGGTAAAGAGTTCAAGCGATTGTATACCTGTTTTTCTCATCCAAGCCAATTGGAATACTCATAGGAGTACCCGTAGCCATGAATCGACACGAACAAGAAAGAATTGTTAACGCAACAGCGTTGCAAAGTGTTTGTAGTCAGCTTTATCAAGAAGTAGGCGTTGCGCAATCAGACGCGGATACCATTGCAGAAATGCAGGTCCTGATGGACTTACGTGGGGTTCATTCGCACGCGACACGCGGCATGCCCGGTTATGTCCGGGGCATCATCAACGGCAACATTAATCCGAATCCACAACTTCAAAGGCTTGAAGATAACGCCGCCTCTGTTCTGTTAGATGGGGACCGCGGATTGGGGCATCTCGTTGCTATTCGGGCAATGAATATCGCTATCGAGAAGGCGAAGTCTGCTTCGATCGGTGTGGCTATTGTTCGGAATAGCAACCATTTTGGTGCTGCCTCTAGCCATGCAATGCGAGCGCTTCCACATGATATGGTTGGTTTTGCAACGACCAATGGACTCGGTGTGAATGTTGCTGTTTTCGGTGCGAAGAGCGTCTCAATTGGCAATAATGCGTTTTCCTATGCTATCCCTGCTGGTGAAGAACCCCCCATCGTGTTGGATATGGCGTGCGGTGCTGCTGCCGCTGGACGGATTGGTACCGCGAGGTTGTATGAAGAAAAAATTCCGTTGGGATGGGCACTTGACGCAGATGGCAATGAAACTGAGGACCCATCGAAAGTGGCGGCGATTTTACCTGCTGCAGGTCCCAAAGGTTCCGCTCTTGCGATTGTGATGGATATTTTGTGCGGTCCGCTGAGCGGGGGACTTATGGGTATCAATAAGCACTATCAGCCCGGGGATGCACCACCGGAGAAATGCACATCAGCACATTTTTTCCTCGCTATTAACATTGCCAGTTTCACACCTATTACAGAGTTTAAGACTGAACTTGACAGACAGATTCGGATGACCCGTCAAGCCATACCGCGTAGCGGATTTACGCGCGTCACCCTACCCGGTGAGATTGAGTGGGAGTTGACCCAAGAACGTCGCGCAAACGGCATTCCGCTTCATCGGGAACCGTTGCAGACGATTGAACAGCTTGCCGACGAGTTAGGTGTTGAAATTCCGTGGGAGCGAGTGTAATTGCAGGAACAATAGAAAAAAGAATAAAATCAACCGAACGAGCATTCATTTTAAAATATGATAAGTTCTGTAAATATTAACTTATCATTCTGTTTTGAAAAGAGGTGTATATCTGGTTCCAATGAACGGCGAAAAGTACGCCTCTGACGACTGAAAATCCCAAAATAAACAGAAAACATTTGACTTATGTCAAGAATTCGGGTATAATTATGGTTTCTAATTTTGGGTACCCTACTGAGGAGGTAATCATGTACCTAATTACATTGAACCCATGGTCAGAAACAGACATTCTTGAAACAGTTGAAACGAGCCTGAAAATTAAGAACCATCCCGAAAAATACAGACACGCAGCACTCGGGAAAAGTCTCTGTCTGCTTTTCCAAAAAACCTCCACGCGAACACGCTGCGCAGGCGAGATTGGTATAACACAACTCGGTGGACATGCACACTACCTCGATTGGCGTACCACAAACTTTGGGTTAGCTGACCTCGGGGACGAAATGCGCGTCCTCTCGGCGTATGTAGACATCATTTTAGCTCGATTCTTGAAACATACGGAACTCATTGAAGCAGCTGCTGCCGCAACAGTCCCCATAATTAATGGGTGTTGTGACAGATACCATCCGACACAGGCACTCGGCGATCTAATGACGATACAGGAACACCTCGGTAGACTGGAAGGGGTCAAATTATGTTTCATCGGTGTGCATAACAACGTTTGTAATTCACTGATTGCCGCTGGCATGAAGGTAGGCGTTGAAGTCACTGTTATTGCACCGGAAGTGAACCCTGCCGCTGTCGATAAGGAGCTATGGGATGAGGCTTCTCGGAAAGGGCTTTATAAAGCACTTGATACTGACACCACAGCGATTGAAAACTCACTGGAAAAGGTGATTGCCGAGAGCGATATCGTCTATACAGATACGTGGGTGGATATGGAATTCTTCACGGATCCAGCTTTCGCAAAAGAACGGAAACGCCGGTTGGAGAAGATGATGCCATACCAGTTAAATGCCGAACTGCTGAAGGAACACGAGTGTCGGGTTATGCACTGTCTCCCCGCGCATCACGGGTATGAAATTTCAGGTGAACTCGTCAATGATGCACGCTCAATTATCTTTGAGCAGTCCGAGAACCGACTCCATAGCATGAAGGCGATCATTCTCAAACTGCTTGCGCAAGCCTAATCCAGAATTTTGACGGATATTAGATAAAATTTTATGGGAGGAACCTCCTGTGAATTCTTTTCCAAAGCGTGTAAGCCCAAGCATCGCGCCGGGCGAGTCTACGAAAAGGGACATAAAAATCCCAACCCACCTCACCGAACCGCAAGGAAAATTAGAAAGACTTGAATGTAGCAAGTGTGGGGAAACGTATCCGCATACAGTACCGCAGAATGTCTGTACCGCTTGTGGGAAACCTCTACTTGCCCGCTACGCGCTTGAACAGGTAGCAAAGACATGGAAACGCGACGCACTTCTGTCAAGGCCAGCTTCTCTCTGGCGTTATCGGGAACTCCTGCCTGTATCTGATCCAGCGGACATAGTGACGCTTGGTGAAACGATGACTCCTCTCATCCATGCAAAAAGACTCGGAGCGGGGTTTGGACTTACACAGGTCTGGGTGAAGGACGAATCTCGGTTGCCTACAGGGAGTTTTAAAGCACGAGGCTTAGCGATGGCAGTATCCAAAGCGAAGGCACTCGGCTTAACACAACTCGCTATCCCATCCGCTGGCAACGCGGCGACTGCTCTCGCAGCCTATGCTGCTGCTGCAGGCATGACCGCCCATATCTTTATGCCCCAGGATACACCTACCTTCAACAAGGAGACGTGTCAACTCGCTGGTGCAAATGTTACACTCATCGATGGTTTGATTAATGATGCGGGCAAAATTGTAGCGGAACGGAAGAGTCAAGAAGGGTGGTTTGACGTGTCAACGCTCAAAGAACCCTACCGCGTAGAAGGCAAAAAGACAATGGGATTTGAGCTTGCGGAACAATTCGGGTGGGAACTCCCAGATGTTATCATCTATCCTACCGGCGGTGGCACAGGCATCGTTGGGATGTGGAAAGGCTTTGCGGAATTGGAAGCAATCGGTTGGATTGGAAAGAAAAGACCGAGATTTATCTCTGTGCAATCGACAGGATGTGCACCGATTGTTAAAGCGTGGGAAGAAGGGGCTACTGAAGCAACACCTTGGCAGGACGCTCACACTGTTGCGAGCGGTTTACGGGTACCACAGGCGATCGGCGATTTTCTTATCTTGGAGGCGATTCGTAAAAGTAACGGTGCCGCGATTGCTGTCACAGACGATGCCATCCGTGAATCAATGCAATTGCTCCCCACAACCGAAGGACTTTTGACAAGTCCTGAAGGGGCAGCAACGGTCGCGGCACTCAAACAACTCGCCGCGGACGGAATGATTGAAGACTCCGAACGCGTTGTGCTATTTAATACAGGCGGCTACCAATCATAACCAGAGTAGTAGGCACACTCCGCTGTGCCATAACGCCTATCGCCTTTCGAGATAGTCGTAGGTCGGTTTTCCCGCCGTTTCTGCTTCAGGGGCATCTTTCTTGAGATGATAACCCACCTCATACTTCTTCACCGATACAATTGGATAGGGACCATCAAATCCTGCGATTACACCCTTTACCTCAACCGGTTTATTGTTATCCGCAGCATCAAGCCGCAGCTTATCAAACTCAGGATTCGCGCTAAAAACGAACTTCTGTTCCGCATTTCCAGCAGTCATCGCATGGTGGATGTTAGACGTATCGGGTCGCCAGCGTCGCCACGCTGGAACGTTTCGGAGATAACTTCGGGCAAAGCCGGGGTGTGCAAACAGGTCGCCGCGAATCGTCGCCTCGGTTTTCAGGACACGGGAGTGACCAATTCCGTGACGTCCCCGGAAGCGAGAATCATTGAGTTGTCGCATGATGTTATATACATCAAAGGTATGCGTCTCCCTGTATTCGGAAACGCCTTGTCGCGGTTTGACTTCCACAACGGTGGTAAAAAGACGCTTTCTGCCGTGCTTGTCAACAGGTGTACTAAAGGTAATGTCCTCTGCATCTGCCCAAGGTTTTAACAACCGTCGAATCTGCCGCGCGTCGGCATTGCTAACCACATCGGAAATCTCTATCTTCAAAACAGCTACTTCAGCCATGCTTACCATGCTGATTCCAACAAATAGGAGTACCACCACAAAGGTGAGACAGTAGAAATGTGCACGTTTCATCTTGATTTCCTCGCTTAATTTGTAAGTTTACCTTCCTTATACTTATTAGACACCGTTCCACAAAAAAAGTTCCAAAAAAAGTCGCAGATTTTCAGTCCCACCGCTTTCATAGCACAAAATACGCTTTGATTCGGGGGGTGCCTGATGATATTCTTTTAGCAACATGTATAATGCCATCTGACTATTAATGATACAATCTTATGCGGAAAAGGTTGCATAATTTTAAAAAATTCAAGCTCTATAACTAACCCAATTTGCCACCTAAAAGATTTAAACGGGCTGCACTGCAAAGAAGTTTACACCGAAGTCACATAATTTACGGATTCTCGCTTTTACGTTGGAACCGCGCTAACCAGCTTAATTCGACAATATAATACAAGACTGGTAAAACGAGCAACGTTAAGAGCGTGGCAGTTATCATTCCACCACTAATAACAATTGCAAGCGGCTTCTGGAGTTCCGCGCCTGAACCGTGTGCAAGCGCGAGGGGCAACATCCCTAATCCTGTGGTTAGAGCCGTCATTAGTACCGGACTGATCCGTTCCTCAGCACCTTTCATGATTGCATCGTAGAGTGACAACCCTTCTGAACGCAGAGTATTAATGTGCGTTACTAAGATAATACCATTTCGTACAGCGATACCGAACAGCAAAATGAAGCCCACCATTGATGGAATACTCAGCACACCGCCAGTGAGAAAAATACTGATAACTCCACCGATTAACGCCAATGGTAGATTTAGCATTACCAGTAATGAAAGCCGAAATGAACCCATCGCCAGAAACAGCAGAACGCAGATGCCGACAAGGACAAAACCCGTCTGAACCAGAATTCTTCTTTGTGCGGCTTGTTGACTTTCAAACTGACCACCGTAGGTAAGGAAATACGCCTCGGGCAAGTTGATATGTTCGTTAATATTTTGCTGCACTTCGGCAATAAAGTTGCCGAGGTCCCGGTCTTGGACGTTGCACTGAATGACAATACGCCGAGAGACGTTCTCGCGGTTGATAGTGTTCGGTCCGTAGCCAAAACCGACATCGGCGACCTGTTTTAGTGGAACGAATGTCCCTGAAGGCGTCCGGAGTTCTAAGTCTTTGACGGATTCAAAGGTGTTGACAAGTGTCGGGTCAATCCGAATCAGAAGTGCGTATTGACGTTGTCCTTGAATAACTTGGCTGACTGTTTCACCTTTGAACGCTGTTTCCGCGAAATGTGTCACGTCTTCAACCCGTAAGCCGTGGCGTGCTGCTTCGAGTCGATTAACTTGGATTTGAAGTTGTTCGACTTGTACTTGTTGTTCAACCTGCAAATCGGCTGCTCCATCAATCTCAGAAATAACTGCCCGAATTTCCTCCGCCTTCTGTCTGAGTGTATCAAGATCTGGTCCAAACAACTTCAACGCTACTTGTGCACTGACCCCAGACAAAAGATGGTCCAATCGGTGTTGGATCGGTTGACCAACGGATACAAGAACCCCTGGGAAATTTTCAGGAGACAACAGAGTGCGCACTTCGGTAAGGAGTTCTTCCCGTGTTTTTTCACGTTCATCGGGGGGGATGAAGTTTACCAAGATTTCGTGTGTATTCACAGCGTGAGCATGTTCATCGGCTTCTGCGCGCCCAGTACGACTGCTGACACTTGTCACTTCAGGAATAGTTAAGAGGCTCGTTTCCATTTCTCTGCCGATACGCGTCGATTCTCCTAACGAGGTACCCGGTGGTGAGAAGACACTAACAATGAACGTGGCTTCATCCATAACGGGCAAAAATTCGCGACCCAAACGCGGAATTGCCGCTACAGTCAACACTACCAATAACAGTGCCAACACCGCAACGCCCCAGCGCAAGCGCATAACCAAAGCCAATATAGGACGATAAGCCCGTTTGATCCACACAACCACAGGACTCTCCTTTGATGGTGGCGGCTCTGCGTTGGATCCTTCGCTCATGTGCCGCCATCGGAAACGAGTCAACAACAAATCACTTAGGACGGGAACCACTGTCAGCGCAACGAGCAGGGATGCTGCCATCGAAATAACAACTGCCCAACCGAGTGGACGGAACATTCTGCCCTCCATACCGCTGAGGCTAAACAACGGCACGAAAACGAGAATGATAATCAATGTCGCAAAAACAATTGATGCCCGAATTTCATCACTTGCGCGCGTCACAACTTCTGCTGGCGTTTCGTCAGGCTCCTCACCCATATAACGCCGGCGGAAATATTCTTGTAATCGTCGGAAGATGTTTTCAACATAGACGATCGCATCGTCAACTACCATGCCAACAGCAATTGCTAAACCGGCGAGCGTCATAATATTGAGAGTGCCACCTTGCGAAAGCAGCGCGATAACTGCTATGATTAGAGAAAGTGGGATTGCTGTCAGGGTTATCAGGGCGGTGCGAATATTAAAAAGAAAAATAGCCAGAATGACAACGACAAGAATAGCACCATCGCGTAGCGCATCTTTGACGGTGTCCACGGCACGGCGGATTAGGTCGGCTTGTGCATACTCGACTTTAATCCTTACGCCTTCAGGCATTGATTGCTCTAATGATTTCAATACCGAAGTCACTTTATCGCTGAGGTTCATTGTATTGATACCCGGTTGCTTGATGACCTTACCTAAGACGGTTTCTTTTCCGTTGTGGCTCCCGGCACCCCGCCGAATTTCTGGAAGCGATCCGATTTTTACTGTGGCAACATCCTTAACAAAAATCGGCGTGCTATATCCCCGTACATCAACAACAACGTTCTCAATGTCGCGAACCGTAGAGATCCGCCCTAACCCACGAATCGTTAACTCACGTGATTCTTTGATGAGGAAACCGCCTGCGGAGTTTTCGTTGCTCTTCTCAAGCGCAGAGGCAACATCTTCAAGTGAAAGACCATAGCTAATCAACCGCTCAGGATTGACGAAAACCTGAAATTGTTTCACGTATCCGCCGATGTTGATCACATTAGCAATACCACCCTGCGATTGCAGCTGGTATCGAATGACCCAATCAGCCAGATCCCGCATTTCCATCTCATCAAATTCCCCTGTTTCGTCGACGAGAGCATATTCTATAATCTCGCCTAAAAGGGAGGAGGTGGGTAAGATAATTGGGGCGTCAACACCCTCAGGCAAATTTGGGGTAACGAGTTGAAGGCGTTCAGAGACCATCTGCCGAGCGAGAAATATATCCATGCCCCAGTCGAATTCGACAAAAATAAGCGACAAACCGATTGCTGACGAAGACCGAACCCGTGTAACATCCGGTGTACCGTTCATTGCACTTTCAATCGGTAGCGTTACAAGCGTTTCCATCTCTTCAGGGGACCAGCCGTGCGCCTCAGTCAGGACAGTAATGCGTGGTGGGTTGATGTCAGGATAGACATCAATAGGTGCCGATTGAAACATCCTGAAGCCGATGATAACCGCCACAATCGTACAAGCGATGACAAGGAGCCTATTTTTCAGTGAAACCTCGGTGATTTTTGACCACATTGATTCTCCTCCTCTGCCGACTTTAGTGGGGATGTCCATGCTGTTGTGCATCAACACCTTGGGAAGGAGCTGCTAAGGCACTCATAAGTTGATGCGTCCCCTGAATAACGACACGCTCACCTGGAAGTACACCATCTCTGATCTCTATGTATCGGTCATCCTTGGTCCCGACCACAATTTCATGTCTGGTGTAAGTAGCACCGTACTCAACAAAAACAAACCAACTACCCCCGTCTTCAAGAGCTGCGTTCAGCGGAACACTTAAGACATCGACCCCCTTTTCAAGGACAATTGTCTGTTCAGCAAACATCCCGGGTTTAAGCTGATGATCAGGATTTTCGATTTCTGCCCAAAAGTGAACGGTCTGTTCCTCTGGCTCCACAACATCTGAGATTCCAGAGATCTTACCGGTGAAGGTCGTTTCTGGGTAAGCGGCAACGTGAATGCGAACCTCACTGCCTATCTGCCATTTGTCTTGAATTAACGCAAGTGTGTCTTCGTGAACTTCCCCTTGAACCCAGACAATATCGGTGTCCAGTATTGAGAAGAGGACATCACTTTTTTCAACCGTCGTGCCGACTGTCACGTGCTGCTGCGTAATTTGCCCGGAGGCTGGTGCCATGACATAGAACATCGCAGACGGTTGGTCTGTTTGAGTAATCTTGTCGATATCGTCAAGTGTGAGTCCGGACACTTGAAGTTTCTGTCGAAATTTGTTCAGGGTAATATTAGCGTTGCGCAATTTTTCTTCCAGTAGGAGCACTCCTTCCAGTGCTTCCGAACTCTCCACAAAGGCGAGGTAATTCTCAATCAACGCATCCGTGGATAAATCGTCGAAAGGGACAATCAAACCAGTTTCAGCCAAGGTTTCGAGAAGTGTATCAGTTAATCCGACAGCCAAAGCACGTTGCTTGTTTGCTGCGACTTTGATAGCCGCGAATTCGTACGCCGCTTCTGCGTCAATCAACTCTGTTGCTCTCTGGCTGAGCACCGCGTATTTTTCCAGTAGGGTCGAGGTAACCTCGCCCCTACTGTCCAGTTCATCTGTATCCAGTAGCGAGAGGATTGATGTCTCTCCGCTGTCACGAAGAATCTTTTCCAACATCTGTTCGTCGATACCAAGGATCTGGAATTGTCGCTTTGCATCTGCCAATTCATTCTTCGCTTTCCTGTATTCTGCTTGTTTTGCAATAAGGTCCTTCTGTGCCGAGATACGCTTTTCCGCGAGGGTTTTTATCCTATTGAGTGTGTTCTCAAGTAATTGGAGTTCAACGTCAGCTTTGACTAACCTAACGCGCATCTGTTCCAACGCTGAGGTAATCTGTGTTACGGCGAGGGCTTTACGTTTTTCGACCGTCATTTGCAGCTGCTGTAGTTCAGAAAGCGATTGCAAATAGTCAATCTGCCGTGTTTGTAATTCCCTCCGAATTTGCTTGGCGAAAACCTCTGTCAGTCTGGTCAATTTGGATACAAGCGATTTCTGTTGAGATGCCGCTTCGAGGAGTTCGATCTGCGCCATCTGTAAATCAAGGCTCTCCAGTTCAAGCAGCACATCACCTTTTTTAGGGGTTTCGCCAACGCTGAAATGGATGCGCTTCACGATACCGCCGATTCTTGGTGTGACAATTGCTTGTCGTCTGGGATGGGCTATTACATTTCCATGAACAGACGCAACCGTCTCAATTGCACGAATATCGGCTTCATCAGTCTTCAGACCGATATTGACTTTTGCTTTATCGGTGAGCGTCACCACATTATCTGGGCTGTGTGCTTGCGTTGCCTGCTCGCCGTGGGTATGTGTCTGTCCATTGTGGACATGGGCATCTTGAGCCGAGGTTGATGTGAGAGTGAGTTCTATCGCAATCAAGCCTCCTATTACCATAACGGGGATTGCGAAAAATAGTGTGAGATGAGAATAACGTAACATTTCAATTTCTCCTTAATGTTATCCGAATCCAGTATTATAGTAGAATCCGAAAATATGTTTACAGTCCGTCAGGGAACAAACCCCCATGTCCGCTGGCGAGGATTGTATCCGGGGTCCCCACCCGTTACTGGGAAGGGGTGCCCTTGTGTTGGTGTATAGATAATTACGGGCTTTACTATAAGAATAGACCCACAGTTTGTGTCTACTAAGTCTCCATTCTATTTTACTCTTCTGATTTAAGAGATATACCTGCGGCGGCTTCAAGTTCAGCCAACGCCTTATGGTACATTCCGAGCGCATCGAGATAAGCAAATTGTGTGTTGATAAATTCGTTCTGCATCAAAATAACCTCTAAGAGTTCTGCCTCACCTAACTCATAGGCGGTACGTGTCAACGTGAGATTTTCATTGAGTAACTTCAAAGAATCACCTTCATAAAACTTAAGGGTTTTTTGCGCGGTACGCAGCGAAATAAATGCCGCCATCACTTCTCGTGCAATTTGCTGTTCTTGACTGTTAATTTCGACAGCATTCACTTGCTGTTGGGCTTTTGCAGCATCAATCTCGGAACGATTCCGATTGAACAGGGGCAACGGAATTGAAAACTTCACACCGAATGCATTCTCACCTCCGCTGCGTTTGGCAAGTGCTCCGACACCGATATCTGGAATGTTCGCTGCTTTTGCAAGCTGCAGTTCGCTTTCAGTCAGTCGTGCATTTAGTTGGAGCGACTTCAGATCAGTGCGATGTGCGAGCGCGTGTGTCTTCAAGGTGTCAAGTGTCCAGTTCTGAGCAGTGTCTGGTGATATTTTTTCATGCAGATCACCGACAGCGATACGCGCTGATTCAAGCGGAGTGCCCATTAATCCGTTTAGTGCAAGTTGTACCAGTTGCAATTCACTCTCTAACGTTGCCGCTTTACGGAGTGCTGATTGCAGCTGGATGCTCGCCAAATTTGCTTGTGTTACCGAAATGTCGCCAGTTTCAAACTGAACTTGTGCGATGTCAAACATCTGTTCGTTGTGTTGGACAATCTCTTGAGTTAACTTAAGTTTTTCTTGAGTGAGTAGCAGCTCATAAAACGTGATTTTCACGGATTTCATAAGTGATCGAGATGCTTCAGCGAGTTCAGCGTCCACTTTTTCGAGTTGGGTCTTCGCAATCTGTTTCCGGTGTCCGCGTTGCCCACCAAGTTGGAAAGCCTTCGTTAATTCAAGACTTTGTCCAGGGTCGGCACCCCCAACAAGTTCAGTTTCGAGTTCTGGATTACCCAGCAACGCGATGCCATCAATTCGAGCGCGGGCGACTTTGATTTTTTCGCGAATTGCGTTGAGTCCCGGATTTTCGCGCGATGCTGTCTGGATTGCAATCTCAAGTGAAATCCTGCTTTCTTCATTTGAAAAGGCGGACGGTATTCGCACCATGCTCAACGTTAACAGGCAAATTCCGCCTATCATTAAAATATGGTTGAATGTAGTTTTCGTAAGCAATTCTCTCCTCCATGTAAAATAATTTATGAATGTCTGTCCGTATCCTCTGGAATTTGAAGTGTGAAGGACCTGTAAATACTAATGGTCACATCTACCAGAGACATTCAGTTCTATCGCATCGTTAATTTCAGGATCGCGACGCTTCGCTGTAGGCGCGATACTCGCATAAAACCGACACAAAATCCGCAACTGAATAGCTTTGACATACTGATAGATAACGGGGATATTTGAAATACGTTCACATCGGTACGCGTCAATGCCTAATTTATGATTGAACAGGGCGATGTGAGCTGCACCGGGGTAGAATGGCAGCAAAATTTTAAATGAGAAGCGTGGTGGTCCGAAGAGATATAAGCGTAGGATCTACTACCGATGGCGTGTTCAGACGGGAAGGGTGTGTTAGAATCGTAGAAGCGAGCGTCTGGTCTGTCGTAGGAGCAACTACGAAAACGTGGGATTGTATTGATGCATTTTTGATCGGAACAAGATAGGATTCAAGGTCTATGGAAGCAAAAATGGCGAGATCAATACACGAACCACAGTGATCTTCTTCCGAAGCGGCTGCAGCGATCACAACTTCCATGTGTTCCGTATAAAGACCGTGTAGGTCAGTGCATCGCCCGTCAGCTGCGATTTCAAAATAAAGACCGTGTAGGTCAGTGCATCGCCCGTCAGCTGCGATTTCAAATTCGACGTGCCCGTCCGACCCAATGCACAGTACATAGTTGGACAACTGCATCGGAACTATGGAAAGATAGATCAGTACCCAAATCAAAGGAATGATCGCGTTCTTTTTTTTCATCGAAATGAATTTCATTTTTTTCTTCCAAAAAGTGATATAAGTCTTTAAACGCATCCAGTTGACTGTTCCGTTCAAATACTTTTCATTTTAGTATACACGACTTTCTCAAAAAAGTCAAGAAAAAGTGTCAAAACCCTTCATGTTATTATAACCTAAGAACGTCCCTTAAATTATAATCCGGAAAAGGTTACAGATTTTGGTAGTAGAGTAGCCATCAAGTCTCATCTTCTTCACAATCGCAGCATGAATTTTTACCTTGTGCCTTTTCAAACGCTTCTTTTCCTTCCTTTGCTGAGAAATAGGCAATTCCCAGAGCAGCTATACTATCTAAGTAGCCTAAGTGCGTCAGTTCGTAGATGAGACTTGATGCTAATAGGACAAACGACATCCAAAGACATACTTTCGTACATTTCGCATCAGCGATGATGGGTTGAGAATCTAATTGTTCTCCGACCTTCATCTTCAAAACGATTAGAACCCACATCGTAATAATTGAAATTGCTGAAATGACAATCCCCCAGAAGGTTGTTTCTGGTTGATGGCTCTGAACGATATTGAGAACCACAGTAATAACAAGCCCGACTGTTAGAAGATAGAAACAGCTTCCCGTGATACGTAACGCAGTGATTTCAAATCTATCCCTTGATGCATCTGGAAAACGGCGGATTCGAGTAATCATATAGGCGATACCAATTGCTGAAATTAACTCAATAAAGCTATCTATCCCGAAACCCAAAAGTGCGAGCGTTTCGTCGTGAAATCCCAGCAAGGTAGCAACTATTCCTTCTATGAAATTATAGCCAATCGTAAATGCACTCAATCGCAGTGCCCACCGAAAAGCTTGTATTTCTGTTTCTTTACTGATTACTTTCTGTGTTAGGAACATTTAGACATTTCTCCTTCTGCTGAGAAGATATTCTATCAGATTTTATGATAGTATGACCCAAATTGCTACCTAAAAGGTTAGAGGCAGCTTAGGTTATTAAGTGCGCCCCATTTCGTGCAACCGAGTCTAAAGGATGCCCCATTTTGTGCAGTGCTTTCTCTGGATTTTGTAGAGAACTTCGTCAGTGTGGTATTGTTCAAATTGGCACGGAATTTGCTACACATCTAAAATAAATTCCATTTTTCTCTTCCAGAAATTGATATAAGGTTTTAAGCACATTCAATTGCCGTGAGTTCAAATGCTTTTCATTTTAGTATACACAATTTTTTAAAAAGGTGCAGGAAAAAAGAAAGAGTTAGAATTGTCCGACTTCGTTAATACATTAGGCAGGTAGGCACATCCTACGTATACACAAAATTTCTTGCGAATTAAGGTAAACTGTGTTAGGATTTAAAAATGGAAGCGTCGCGTTTCGCGCGCTCTTACGAATCATAGATAGCGCGCTTACAAGGCGCATATAAAGCAAAAGAGGAGATACAAATGATAAAGCAGATGTTTTGGGTAGCGATGCTGTTGCTTCTATGCGTTGCCACCGGCTATGGACAATACAATGGTGAATGTTGGGTCGTAAGCAAAGGAGATACAGTTTATAAATTATATGCCGATGGAAACGCAGATCCGCAGGTTATCCCAAATTTACCGCAGGCGAGTGCTGCGGAAGTGAATCCAGCGGATGGCGTTGTCTGGATCGCAGTCTCGGCAGCAAATACTGTTTATCGTTATAATCCAAATACCGGCGATTTTCTCGCGATTCCGGATATCAATCGTCCGAACATGGTATCCATTAACCCCGCGGATGGCTCTGCATGGATTGCTGGTTATGATGGTGTTAAAAAAGTCGTTGAAACACAACTCGACGATGGCACCCGAGCTCTCCAAGCTGTCGTGACGATACCCGCCCATGAACCGGCAGTGGCAGTGAATCCGAAGGACGGTTCCGCATGGATAACAAACGCCCGCGGCCCCATTGAGCGTTACGATGCCGCAGGGACTAAGATAGCGGATGCACCGACGATGGGTGAACCAAAAGGTGTAACCGTTGACTACGAGGGAAACGCTTGGATTGCGGACAGTCAGCACAGCGTTCTGATGCGTGTTTCACCCAGTGGGCAGAAACTTGTAGAAATTACCGATATTCCGAATCCTACGTCCCCGCGTATCAACCTTGTAGATGGAAGTGTTTGGGTCGTTTCGCAACAATCAATGTTGGTAAACTTGACAGCTGATGGGACAAAAACGACCGAAGTTGTAGAGGCAGACGGTACAAAGGTTCCGGGGTTTCTGGCCGGAATGGCGATTGTGGCAATAAGCGTTTCACCCGCGGATGGCGGTATTTGGGTCGCGGACCTGCTCGGTGAGACATTCCAAGGTGAAATTAGCAAGTGGAGATGGGATGGACAAACGCCCACACAGTTGTTCAAAAACCCTATCCCGCAACCCTCCTCGGTTTCCGTTGGATATTGGACGGGAAATTAGTTTAGAACCAATAGGAATTGAGTCGCCACGTTCGCCTCGTTGGAAGATGAACTAAAATCTGATTGTGGCACTCGCCAGAACGACTACAATTTTTCTGATAGATGTGAGGTGCATTATGATTAGGTCCCCTCTTTTGGCGCAGCGCGTAAGCTTCCAAAGCTTGTTGTTAAAATTCACAATCGGAGTGCTTGTTCTTGTCTCGTTTACTACGTCTGGATTCGCACAACTTCCAGATTTCTATGTTGATGCTAACAGTATCACCTTTTCTAATCCGACTCCTGTTGAAGGAGAGGAGATTACAATTTCTATTGAGGTGAAGAACATTGGTGATGGAACGCAGACGATGAACCAAGATCTGGTTGTTAATTTTTACGAGGCGGATCCGGCGACACAACCGCTCCAAATACTCTGCAAGGACGTAATTTTGGAGTTGAAACCCGGAAAGACGAAGCTAGTGAAAACACAGTGGCAGCCACCTCCGGGTCGGACAGAAATTTATGCTATTGTTAACCCCACTGGTGAAAAACATATTCAGGAAAAAGATATAGGAAATAACACCACGCACGCGGCACTTACCGCTGAAGTGCGAACATTCCCACCTGTTACCTCTGAACAGATACAGAGCGCGGTAACGAAAGGTGTTGCTTGGATAGAAGCACAGCAAGGGAAGCATAGCCGGACCTGTTTGCAGTGCGGAGCAGAAAACCAGCTCATCTTAATCTGTGTGCTTTGTGGGTCAAGTTTAAAGGGGTTGGCTGAAAATTTTATCCCTGGCAACGCTTGGAATTTCGGTGAAGATCAGACACAAGAGACGGCGTTGGCGTTGCAAACGTTGTTTGCAGCCGGACACACAACTTCGCATCCACCGGTTCAAAAAGGCTTAGAATTTCTGTTGGCGGGGGACTGGAATGAATTCGCTGTTTATCAATTTGCAGTGATTATTCCCGTTCTGGTGGCGACTCAGGATCCAACCTACAGGGAGCGCGCCCAGTTTGCTGTGAACCAGTTAGTCAAAAAGCAGCTCCCGATCAGTGGTAGTGAGTTCGCTGATGAGCGGGACAATGGCGGTTGGGGATACGGCTATACAGCTGATGGTGCGCACATGAACATGGTTATCTATGCACTTTATGCTGCGAAGCAGGCGGGGCTTGATATTCCGGCAGACACATGGGCACGCGCCGAGCAGTGGATTCGCCGAAACCAAACCGAAACAGGCGGATGGCTCTACAATTTAGTTGACGACGGCTCCCAGTGGGCAATAGGAGTCTACGGCAGCATGACCGCAACTGGATTATGGGCACTTCGTGCGTGTGGTGTCTCTGTTGATGATCCGCAGGTTCAGAAAGGTATCGCATGGGTGAAAAAGCATTGGACCTTAACCCGGAATCCCGGTTCCAATTCATGGCTCTATTACTACTTACTGTCGCTACAACGATTCAGCGATATTCCGCCAACCTTAGACACGTTTGCTGGTTACGATTGGTACAAAGAAATCTCGCAGATGATGGTTGCACAGCAGGAGTCTGATGGGAGATGGATGGGATCTGAGAGCGATTTTTTGTCAACCTGTTTTGCTGTGATGTGCTTAAGCCACGCGCTGGTGGGTCCAACAGAGCCGAATATCGGAATCGTTCCGAGGAGTCTTCGGTTTTCACCACCTTCTCCGCGTGTCGGCGAAGTCGTTCGCCTAAGTGCAACGCTTCGGAATACGGGGACCCCTTTCGACAAAATTCTCAACGTCGGATTTTATGTTGATGACGAAAAGGTCGCCTCAACCGAAGTACTTTGGACTCCAAAACTGGGAGAGACTGTCGTCTCAACGGACTGGGCACCCACGACGGAAGGTGAAATAGAACTTGTAGCACGCGTAGATATTGCTGATTCAGATGAAAACGACAATACTGCTTCGGAGAAACTCACTGTTCATCCACAATCCACAGCGGCTGCAGATGTTCAGTTAGCAAAGCCGAAGCAAATTAGCGAAAATGTGTATCAGCTCGGCAATGTTGTTTTTAATATCAACAAACGTGAGGTAACACTACCCGGTGAGATTAACATTGTAGGAGAGGATGCCAATATTGAATTCTTTGCTTGCGGCAAACTCGGTAAAACACATGAAAGTATTTTAATTGTTGATGCAGAACCGATTTATATTCTTACTGCACTCGGTGTTTTAGATTTTGAGCCCGGTAGGAACCTTGCAGTTGAAGGCGATCCGCGGGTCCCGATAGGTTCGTCTGTTGAAATCTGGGTGGAATGGCAACAAGGGGATGCAGTTGTTTCGCGCCGCGCACGCGAGTTAGTGTGGAATGCCTTTCGGGAGCAGCCGATGCAAGAAACGCCGTGGATCTTCACGGGTGGACGGATTAAAAATGAGCAATTCACTACCCAACTCTTCCATAACATTATCGCAGTCTACCGCGATCCAGATTCACTTTTCAATCATCCGTTACCAACGGGGACCGATGACCGGACGTATCGTGTTAATACCGATGTGATTCCACCTAAGGGAACAAAGGTAAAGGTAATCATTCGACCCGTCACGGCTTAGGGGAAAACTATGCCAATTTTTGAATACCATTGCAACGACTGCGAGACTGAGTTTGAAGTGCTTGAACGCGCACGTGATGCCAACAAACTTCCAAAATGTCCAAATTGCAAACATTACTATACTCGGACTACACGATGTGAGATTTCTGGGATATGCTAAAAAAGCATCTAATGGCGATACAAACACAATACATCAGTGGATAATATCTCCAACAAAGTTTTAGCAGCCCCTTGATTTATCTGAAATATGCTATTAGGTTACACACAGCGACACGGCTCACGATCGTTGCATTCGTTGTTGACTTCGCTTTCTTGCTGGCATTTGCGCCAAAATGAACCGCTGTTATAAGCTCATAATCAATATGAGCATGAAGATTTTCGCGGTTCAGAATCGAAAAGGTCCTCCCCAGTAGAGTCCATACGGTTTCAAGCGGATACGAAAAACGGAAACCCAAACCAAGTTATTACTGGATTCAAGTTTCCGATTTAGAAAATGTCCGATATTTGCGCTTATCGGGCTTTTTTGATGCTCCCCCATGTGGTTGCGAGCTTGGCTCTTGGGTCTACGGGAAAACTATCATCGCCGAAGAACTCAATTTCGCCAATTTGAAAGTACGCCCCAGCCGGGTTCGATGCGGTGTCAAAAGTGACATGCCGAAAAAAACTATACCCGGTTTTTTGAACGTCGTAATCTTCCCCTGCCTCAAAAAGGACGACTTGCAGTCGCTGATCCCAAAAGCTCTTGCCGTCGTGAGCAAAGATGGTCGTAAACTCCTTGCCGTCGTTCGATCCCTGAACCTCCCACACTGTAGGGTCCCTCGGAGGAACATCGTTCGCTGAAGATACGGTGAAGTGTGTCAATGCGTACTGCTCCTCAAACTCAGCTGTCACGTGTAGACCTTCTTTCGGAATGCCGCCCCCACGTCCGCAGCACCATTTGTCATTGCTGGGGCCAAGGCGGTTATCGAAGACGTTAAACGCAAATTCACCGCCCGCGAATCCGGGTTCATCGTTGGCTGAGAAAGTGGCGTTGTAACCCTTATCTGCTTCAGGCTCACCATCGTCTTCTGGGTCGGTTAAGTCTCCTCCGAGCAGGGAATCCGTTCCTGTTCCCAAGACTTCCTCCGCCTGTGCCATGTCGCTTGTGCCGATAACACAATAGGCTATCATCAACACAAATCCTGCTAATACTAACATAATTTTCATGCCGTTCAATCTCCTAGAGAAATGAATCTCACTTTTACGTGAGTTTCACGTTAAGTACGTGGGTTTGAATAAACTTCACCCATTTTACCATACCAATTTTTACTAATCTGTCCTATAATAACATATTATTATAGAGAATTCAATATCATTTTTCATAAATATAGAAAACAACGCAAATTCCTCGTTTGATAAAATCCGCTCCCCAATAGAAGTTGTTCTACTTCAGAAATACGCAGTAAACAATCAGACATCAATCGGATCATCGCACTATCGCGTAAGCCTGCGATAGTTTTATCAGATTCAGCAAAGGCACACATCCGTTCCGTAACCTGCTAATTTATCCCCTTCACCTGCCCACGTCCGCGTTCTTTACTTGCTCTGCGGAACCCGCTAAGGTGCGCGTCGCAATCGGTAAATCTATCGTATTATTCTCATTTGAGATCGTACCGGCGATTTACCGTCGACGTGGAGTTGTGTGATATGAATTATCTGACGTTAATTATACGCACATAAATTAAGGAATATCAACACATTTTCAATCACTTTTTTCATTGAAAAATACGTCACAATATCGTATCATAGAAATATTATAGAAAATTCATACTGGAGTCAGTATCATGTTTGAAAAAGAGCGGTGGTGTTCGGAAACCTAAACCTCCCAACAAACGCAAAAACTATATGACGACCCGTTGGAAAAAGGCTGCTATCCGATTTTTTGAAGGCAGTCTTTTTCGTAAACGCGTTGAACTCTCTATGGCACAAGGTCAACCGAAAATAGATATACCTTTGCCGAGAAACTTTGATATGTCGAAAACGGCATATATCACAACGATTGATTTGTGCTATAACTACGGACAATGAACACTCCATTTCTCCTATAAATACGAAACCAAAACAACCGAAACAGGTAAAGAAGTCGCAGGTGTTGATATAGGCGAAATACACCCGATTGTCTCTCACGACGGGCAAGACACACATATCTACAATGGACGGTATATCCGCTCACTATACCGCTATAGAAACAAAGTGCTTTCCGAGTTCAGTCAGACGATTAGTCGGTGTAAACGCCATTCCAAACGCTGGTGGCGACTCACCCGTCGTAAGTGGAAGCGTATTAGAAAGATTGATAACCAAATCAAAGACGCACTCCACAAACAGACAACTAAGTTCGTCAAATACTGCCAAGCGAAAGGTATTGCTACGATTGTGCTTGGAGACCTCACAGGTATCAAACAACATAGACTATGGCAAACATGCGAACCAGAAACTCCACCAGTGGGCTTTCGGAAAGATTGCTGAGTTAATAACCTACAAAGCGAAAGCACTCGGTATCAAAGTCAAAGTCATTGACGAATCCTATACCTCTCAAACTTGCCCAAAATGTGGCAACCGAAAGAAAATTAACAATCGCAACTATACCTGAAAATGTGGTTTCAAATATCACTGAGACGGTGTAGGTGCTATCAATATCAGAGAAAAGTATCTCGGCCACTTCGGTGACCCCGTAGTGGCGGAAATGGGTTCTACCCGCATGACACCGCCCTTGGGCTTTCGCTTGAAAGTCCCTGTTGCCTCGTCTTAAACGCGAGGAATGTTTCTAAAAGGAACAAAAGAACCCTTGCCTTTAGGCTTGGGAGTATGTCAGAGGACTACTGCTATCACATACCTCTAAAAACCCTAAATTGACACCTATGGTGCGGTTTGGAACTCCTCCTAAACCGTATCTGAAGGGAAAGTATTGATGAAACAGAAACCGACAAACCCTCCACCAAACATCCTTCGCGAAATCCAAGCGAATAAAGTTTTACCTGTCTATCTGCTCTGTGGTGAAGAAAGTTTCCTCATTGAAGGAACCCTCAAACAGATGCTCGACCATCTGCTTACACCTGACGTGCGAGATTTCAATCTCTCCTTTTTGGAAGGTACAGATGTTACGGTCCGTGAAATTCTCAGTCAAGTTGATCTCTACCCAGTTATGTCAGAATGGCGAGCAGTTGTTGTACGAGATGCTCCATTTTTTAAAACTCAACAACGTACAACACCGATAACACTCCTCCGAAACGCGTTCAAAATTGAAGTCACAGATGCTCAAAAATGTATCTCTACAATGGAAAAAATCTTGGAAGTCAATTCTCAACAAATTGCGGAACGGCATTTTGACTTCATAAATGCCGCTGATGCGCTCGTTAGTGAGTTAGGGGCGAAATTAACCGATGAAGAGCGGGGCTTTATAGAACGTTTGCCGGAAATCGCTCAACAACTGGACACGTATGCTGTAGAAGCCAGTGCTACTGATGATGTCGCCTTACTCCTTGAGTGGCTTCAAGGTGACCTTCCCAAAAGTAGCGTTCTGATATTTACAGTTCGGGGACCCGTGTCTGAAAGGAACCGGGTTGTTAAGGCGATCGAAGCTGTCGGACGTTATAGGTCCTTTGACCCGGTGGAAGCCGGTCCATCGCTGAACCGAGACCCGCTCTATAAGAAGGTCTCAGAGAAATTCGCTGAATTCGATAAGCAGATAACACCGCGCGCTTTCTCCCAACTCCGAACCCGCACCGGCGGTGATATGCACACAATCGCTGAAGCAATCAATAAGATCATTAGTTTTGTAGGGGACAAACGCCAAGTTGATGAACAGGATGTCCAGAACGTAGTGACACAGAATACATTTGATAACATTTTCGACCTCACTGACGCGATCGGAAAGCGTTCAATCGAACAAGCGTTGAAGAGTCTTTATGAAGTATTAACAAGTGGTCAAGAACCTATCTTGGTTAATGCGACGATCACGCGCCAATTCCGATTTGCGCTCCAAGCCAAGCTAATCGCTGAAAAGAAGGGGCTTCGACCACTCCGAAGTCGAATGCCGTTCTCTGAATTTACGAAAAATATCTTCCAACCGCTTGCCGAAGAGATAAAGAGTCTTTTGCCTCAATCAACGACTCACAATATTCTGAAGCAGAACCCTTATGTCGCCTATAAAGTCTTTCAGACGCTTCATGCTTTCACCGCTGAAGAGTTAATCACTGCAATTGAAAAAACCCTCATAGTGGATACTCAATTGAAAACGAGCGATTCAGATGAGACAGGCATTTTGGAACAATTGGTATGTGAGCTTTGCACTAGCCCACAAGGAAGAAGATCCACTTCTTTCTAGCACACACTTTAATGGGGTTAAGAAACCGATAAAGTTTTTATTCCGTTTTAAATAATGTATAGATATATCTATAAAACGAGGAGTTTCTTGAATGAAAGGCACAAGACCTTTAGATAATACCGAAATCCGAAAAGTATCGGAGGCTTTTGACGGGACGTTTGCCATTCGGAACCGGAGTTTATTTATGTTAGGGGTCTCCGTTGGGGGACGCATTAGCGAACTGCTCGCGTTGAAGGTGAACGATGTCTGGCAGAATGACAAGTCCGTCAAGGATTTACTGTTTGATTTGAATATTGTGAAAGGCAGTGATGTATCCAGAGCTGTGCCTATGAACATAGACGGTAGGCAGGCGATTGAAAATCTTATTTCTTGGCATATAGAACTGTATGGAGATGCCCAACCGACTCGTCCACTGTTTCCTTCACGGAAGGGGCAAGGCTCGAAGTCAATGACGAGAATAGCAGCACACAATGTGCTAAAGGAAGCGTTTGAAGCGGCGGGTTTAAATGGGAAGCTCGGCACGCATTCTCTGCGGAAGTCTTACGCGCAACGCCTCTATGAACAGACGAATGACATTTACGCTGTGCAGGAGATGTTAGGGCATAAAAGTGTGGTAACAACCCAGCGGTATTTGGGTGTCAATTACGCCAGCGTTCGGGATGCGTCGGAGGCGATGTCAATTCATTCTGAACTTAACAGAAGTACGAAAACGTTAAGTTCGGTCAATGATGCCACGGATGACGTGCTTTTGATTGAATTGCTCCGTAGGGGATATGATGTCGCTCGGCTACTTGAGAAGAACGACACACAACAACCTTTTGAACTGCCTGCGGAAGAAACCTCATCAGTGGTTTCCGTGTGATATTGGTGTCCAGCAGTAAGATACATTAATATGCGGAACGCTTTCGTATATGAGCACTGGTCAAACCAATTTGATTAGTGCTCAATTTTTTTCTATCCTTTTACCTTTTGCTGACTCTAATAAAATGAAACTACATTTTATTAAAAAGTTGGAGGAATTGAAAATGGGACAAGTTGTTCTGGTTATCGCTATCATATTTGGAAGTATCACTGTAACAACGCTTGCATGCGTCTGGATGGGAACGTCCTACTTCGCAAAGAAAAAAGGGTTAACAAAGGGCGCATCACAGCGTGAGATAGAAGTACTGCAGCAGAAAGTAAACGATATTCAACAAGAAGTAGTTGGCCTCAAAGAGGAAGTGCAACGACTTATCAAAATCGCTAAGGGCACAAGCGAGTGAAGGAGGAAATCGGACATGCGGGTACTATTCTTACTGATTTTTCTTGCGTTAGTGTTCTTTCTCATCGTCAAATTCACCACTGCGGTTACCGCTATTATGGCAATAATTATAGGCACAACAACAGTCACTGTACTCGCCTGTGTTTGGCTCGGAACATCGTATTATCTGAAAAAATCGGGGTATACAGGGGACACAGCACAACAGGTTTATCGTCAAGTAGACTCGGATTTAAAGCAAATCGCAGGAGATTTAACCGAAATTCGCTTGCAATTGGATAGTGTTGCTCCTTATTTGCGTGAGATGGAATTTCTAAAGTACGCTCGACAAAATCGCGAATCGAAGAAAAATGGAAAATAGGTAGCACAAAACTACTGCTGATAAACCCGTTACAACGCCTTGTGTTTTTCGGGTAGGGTACCATAGCAGAGCATCTTTTTTAAAGGGATTGTAGGGCATTCTCGAAAGGATTTTTTGAGATGTGATTTTCGATTTAGGAAATACATCAATGAAAAGCCAAATCTTTGCGGAGAATATTTTAATATACTAAAAAGTCAACCATTGGTGAAATACAACACCTTTGCCCTCAGGTTCAACGACTCGTAACAGAACCTTCCCATCGTTGAGAAAATCTACCGCCATGAAACCAGTATGTTGATGTGCGAATAGCGTATTGTCTCCAGACATCACTTCCGTCACTTTCCGACTTGCAGCACTCCCACTGATCAGAAGATAGTCCGTAACATTACCTTTTAAGACCTGAAGAGAATGTTCATGCCCAGAAGCATAGATTAAGAGGGATGAACCTTGAGGTGGCAATTTTCGCGATGCAAACGCCCGATTTAGCTGCGCTACCATATTTTTGTTACGCGCGCCGTTCATATCTTGGTCGGATCTGTACAGGTACCACCGACTGTAAGGGGACGCGGAACCAACTATTGGGATCGGAATCCAGAGCCATTTTTTTATAAATCTGACAGGAAAAAGGTGTGCCTTCCAGTCATAGAAGCCGCCGTGTGAGCCGTAACTTTCCAGTGGATGGTGTCCGACAACGATGACCGGTAATTCCGTATCTAACAGTGCTATAAGTTCTTCTATAACCTTTTCAGGCGATTTTTTTGGTTTTTCGTGTTGATGGAGCCACCACTGCGTATCTAGCACGATAAGCCGTAAAACCGGATTGGTTTTCGGGAGTTCGAGCGCAACAGGACCGGGTGAGCCACCAGATGGCAGGAAGTTCGCTTCACCCGCGAGGGCGTTGTTAATAAATTCCTCTTGTGCGCGCAACGCACTGTATCCTTCCGCTTTCCCATTCGTCCAATCATGGTTTCCGGGGATAAAAAGTCCATGAGCACCAGTAGTTTTGGCGACCATAAGTTGAGGTGTGAGACGCGTCGCTGCTTCATGTTTTTTGCGTTTCGTCATCCCCTCCGGATACATGTTGTCGCCTAAAAAGACAATACTCGTCCTTGTCGCATCCTTTTCCGCCCATTCGCTGAGCGTTTTCAGTACGGGTTCGTCCGGTTTTGGTTCACCACCATCGCCAAGTAATAAAAGACGGTACTGAAGCGTGCCTTCCGCTTTACGATCCTGTTTTGCACTATCCAGTATATCCGGATGGTAATACGGTTTTGTGTGGCTGCACCCTGCTATTGTCAGCTGCACTACTTGAACAATGCAACAAAGGAGGACAATATAGCGGGTGAAGTTAGGGCGTTGATAAAATCGCTTCATCTTTCTTTACTCGTCTATCCATCCTTGGATGTGTTCAACAAATTTTTCCCGTGGCACGATCTGTTGCTCTCTATTTGCGAGATTCCGAATTGCTACTTTACCTGCCTCTAATTCATCGGAACCGAGGATAACGGCATAAGGGATGCTTTTGGTATCCGCATATTTTATCTGCGTGCTGAGACGCGTCGGACGACAATAGACCTCTGTACGGATGCCACTTTGACGCAGAAGTGTCGCCAACTTCAGAGATTCTTGGGCGAGTTCAGCATCGAAAACCGTGACCAACACCTGTGTCACTGTCTTCGCGACAGTAGATGGGAACATATCAAATTCTTCCATCACGTCAATAATCCGCTCAATCCCGAAACTTGTGCCTGTTGCGGGGTATCCCTGTTTGCTGAAACTCCCGATGAGTTCATCGTATCTACCGCCACCAGTGATACTTCCGATTTTCGGTTCTTCAACAACAGTCTCATAGATCGGGCCGGTGTAGTATTCTAAACCTCGCACCATCGCAACATTTATCTGATAGAAATCTTCTGGAACACCGAGTGTTGTGAGATAACCGGTCAGTTCCTCTAATTCCGAAATACCCTCTCGTGCCACTTCAGAGTCGCCGAGCTGCTCACTGAGTGCGTTCAGGACTGTCGCTGCATCACCTTCAATCTCAAGTAATGTGAGTAGTTTCTCGATAACAGGCTCTGGAATCTGGTTTTCCGCCAATTCGTTCCTGACCCCTACCAACCCAATTTTATCTAATTTATCGATAGAACGGTAGAGTCCGCCAAGGTGCTCGGTAGGCACGCCAGCAAATTGCCCAATTCCGGTGATAAGTTTCCGATCGTTGATGTTGATCTCGAATTGCTTGAAACCGAGACGAGAAAGTACTTGGTAGATGAGATTGACGTTTTCAGCATCAGCAAGCATGCTCTCACTCCCTACTGTATCTGCATCACATTGGAAGAATTGACGATAACGTCCCTTTTGCGGACGTTCCGCTCGCCAGACCGGATCGATTTGGTATCGCTTAAACGGCTTCGGGAGTTGTGGGTGCATAGCGACGACTCGACAGAGGGGCACCGAAAGGTCGTAGCGGAGGGAGATATCCTCCTTCCCGCCGACGTGTCCTGCCTGATAGATGAGTTTCTCTGCATCCGGTCCATACTTACCTGTGAGTACTTCGGATAATTCAAGCGCAGGTGTCTGTAAGGGTTCAAACCCAAACTCCTCGAACACGTCACGAATTACACCTATGACGTACTGTCTGCGAATCATCTGTTCAGGTAAAATATCTCGCATTCCTCGCGGAACGCGCGGTTTAATGAATGGGGTTGCCATCGGTTCTGCTCCTTAATTAGATGTGTCCGGGGAGTGCTTGACTCCGCCGTCTCCGTAGACCCTTCTGAAGTGTCTGCTTGAATTCTTCAATCTTTTCCCGCTTCCACGGATCTCTGAGTGACTTAGGATTGGCGATGAGGGTTGAAACCGTCTCCCGCAGAAGTTCAATGATTTTGAGTTCGTTCGCCTTGATTGTACGCCGTGATGAAGTGGAATTGTCGATAATAGCATCTGCTTCTTCTGGTGGTTTTCCCTCGGTCGCACCGAAAGACAACATGAGCGTGATGGGCGATTGGTAAGAGCCGGGGGTGTTAAGTCGCTTCCACGGTGTTAAAATTGTAGGTGCGACCCTATTTTCCGTCTTTTCAAGGATATATTTCTCAGCGATGTTCAAATATTCGGTAGAAATACGGATGCCCCTGTCGGTAAGATTCACCAAATCCTCAAATGTGTTGAGGTCGTCTCGTTCTTGACGAACCGCTAGTACAATATCCATGCGTCCATATTCCAACGGTAGAATTTCTTCAACTTCAGCGTCGGTTTCCTCAACCCAATCTTGACCGGTGATTCCTAAATCGTAGAAATCATCCATACCGACATAGACCGGGATCTCTTGTGGACGTGAAATCTTGATCTGAAATTCGTTATCATCGCGGAAGGTCGCGCGATACGATCTGTCAGTTTCGGTATAACCGTTGAGTTCGTAACCGGCACGCTGAAACAGTTCAAGGGTATCTGACTGTAGACTCCCTTTCGGTAAAAGTAGATTCAGTATCCGTTGTGATTCAGTGTTCATTTTTTAATTCTTGTCCTTTCTCTGATCACATTTAGATGTCTCATGCGTAATTCCATTCCAGTTTTTGGCAAACGAGAAACATCTAAAGGAGATCGTCAACGGTGACCGCTTGTGTGTCGCCAGTTTTAATTTGAATTCGGCGAATCGGTTCATCAGGGACCAAGCGAATCAGATAATCGTAGTTTGTTTGGTTGGCGTAATTCTGTTGTGCTTGCAGGTCGCGCTCCATCAAATCCACTTCGACATTCTTACCTGCTTTCCGCAGGGTTTCCGCGAGTCGTTGTGCTTCTGAAATGTGTTCAGGAGTTTCTGCCGCGATGAAGTAATCCTTTCTCCCATTAATAGTTACCTTGCCTGTATCGGTAAAGGCTTCTACGAGCGCGTCAAATTGAAACGCAAACCCGGCTCCAGGTGTTGATGGACCTCCAAAGGACGCGATAAGTCTGTTGTATCTCCCGCCTCCACAGAGTGATAGGCGTTTCTCGGACAATTCAATCTGAAAAACCGTGCCGGTATAGAAATCAAATCCACGCGTGATGCCCAAATTGATTTCAAAGTCTGTGGCGCCATAGTTTTCTAAACATTCACAAAGCGCGAATAGTTCTTTACGTGCTGCTTGCGCAGTATTGCCAAGACGCGTTTCCCACACTTCCATCACAGTGTTTTTGTCACCACAAACCTTTGAGACATCTATACAACACTGCGCAATTTCTTCAGAGATGTTGAAATAACGGTGCCACCGCGTTTTATAAGTCTCCTCAGCAATCATCGGCAGCTTTTCTGCATAAGTGGCGGCAGTACTTTCGGTTAACTCCTGAATCTCAGCGGTCTCAATTTTGTAGATACCTTGATAGTCGGTTCCTTGGGAACGACGCAACATATTGAGTTCATCTCGGAGTGTTTCCAGGTCCCAAAGTTGGCTTTCATTACGGAGACGGACGAGGTAGTCGATATCCCAGATCATTTCTGCTTGGTCTTTCGGATCAAGCGCGACCTGTTTGAAAATTTCTCGGAAGATCCCAGTATTGCCAATTCTTAGTTTTGTATGTGAGATATTGAGTTTCTCAAGGACCCGGATCGGAATCGTAATAATTTCAGCATCTGCGTGGGCGGAAGCCGGTCCGATGAGTTCAACACCAGCCTGTCGGAACTCACGTTTTGCCTCTAACGCGTCTGTGGTTGGCTCTTGTCGTACACATTGTCCGATGTAGTAAAGTTTATACGGATACGGAAGATGTTCTAATTGTCCATTGGCGATGAGTCGGCAGACAGGTGCTGTCAGCTCGGGCCTGAGTGCATAATCTACTCTATCTGATCCGACGAACGTAAACATTTTGTGACGAATCTCTTCGCCAGCTTGCGCAGACAAAAGCGCAAAGGATTCAAACAGCGGCGTCTGAATCTGGGCATATCCGTAAGTTTCAAAAGTCTCACGGACAATGTTTTCAACGAAATTTCGCTGAACCATCTGCTCGGGTAGAAAGTCATTTGTCCCGGCAGGTTTATTAAACTTCTCCATTTTTCGTTCATGTACCCGCGGGCACATGCTCCATCTATTGTTATTCAGAAATCCCAGTTTCAATTTTTGGGGTAAAGGACTTATAAGTTTCTAATCCTACTGCAATATCAGCAGAAACCCGTTTTTGGCAACGGAAAAAACGGAGCGAAAACTTTATAAATAAAAAATCAAAAAAAAACCCAGTAAACAGTTGCTCTTTTTCTTGCGCGTACCGACAACGCGGCACGGAGGAGAGCGGCTCGTTTACCAGGGTCCAAACAAGTTAAACTTACTTTGTATCAAAGATATTTATTCATATTCCCCTCATCCGCTCTACTCAGAAGTGGACCGAATGATGGTGATGAATACTGAGTGTATTGACGTTACGCATTTTTCTTTATCATTTGCAAGACAAAACTTGCTGTTAAAAAGTTAGTGACTTTAATTTACATTTAATGATATTATACTGCATTGAGAGACGAATGTCAAATTTTTTATAGGTTATTAGGAGCACTATTTTCGGCTTATGTTATTGCAAAGTCCGTAATTAATGAAAATTAAACCTATTTTCATCATCTCTATACTCGGTGTACTGCTATCGGTACTTCTATGCGGTATCTACTTCCAGTTCACCTACTTTGAACCGGATACCGTCTCGTATCTATTCCAAGCGAAGTTGTTCGCGGAGGGTAAGCTCTCCGTCCTCGCGCCCCCGGAACAGGGATTCTCCTCTTCACCGCATATCAACGTTTTAAACGGTAAATGGTATTCAAAATACCCATTCGGAAACGCCTTGATGCTGATGTTCGGGGTTTTTATCAACGCGCCGTGGCTTATTCCTGCGCTTGCAACCGGTGCTGCCCTGCTGCTCCTCTACTTTTTTGTCAAAGAGATATATGGGGGCATCCACAATGGGATCGCGCTTATCGCTGCCGTCCTCGCGCTCATTTCACCCGCAACACTCGGTATGGGATCAACGTGGTTCAGTGAACCTGTGAGTCGTTTCTACCTCGTGCTCTATCTACTTGCACTCCTTAAGACCTTGAAATGCAAGAGCGATGCCTCTCTCCTCACTCGGATCGGCTATCCGCTTCTCTCAGGGTTTGCGTTGGGATATGCGTTCAATACGCGTCCCCTCTCCGCTGTAGTCTTTGGTGTTGTCGGTGCGGGACTCACAGTTTATCATTTATTTACCCAATGGCAGGATCGACAAGTATTGACCGCTACGGTGAAACGGTTAGGGTTCTTCTTTATCCCATTTATTGTAATGCTTGGCGTATGTATGGCGTGGAACGCGCATTTCACAGAAGATCCGCTCATGTTTACGCACACGGTTGCGCAGCCCTATGACAAAATCGGATTCGGTGCTCGGACAGAAGGCTACGAACCCAATATTGAACGGGCATTTATTTTTACACCAGCACGCGCAATCGACAGGACATGGCGACACATCCTGCCGTGTATCAGTTTCAACGCACTCGGTTGGGGAAGTTATCATCACAATTTGTTAAAGGATGCCGAATTGTCTTTGACTTGGTTTATCGCTTTTGTACCGCTAATTCTGCCGTGGTGTTTGGTGCTTATACCCTTCTTCCATCGCTCGCGTAACAGATACGATGTATTCTGCATCGCACTACTCGTGGGGAATCTGCTGCTTTATGCCTTCTTCTACTTTGAAGGTTCAACGTGGGGATTCACACCAGTAAACGCACGCTATTACACTGAATCGACATTTCTCGGTTTTATTCCGTTGGTAGCACGTGGGATGTTTATCTGCCATGAGCGTTTCAAACTACGTGAGAGGCGTGGACTTGCACTTGCTGTCGGCGTGTGTTTATTGTTGTTGAGTGTCAATACAGTATGGAGTTATGTACGCATCGGGGAAAGATACCAAAATTGGGGTCATGTCTACCAGAAGCTCCCACCGATGGTAGCGGAGCAAGACATTCACAACGCTGTCATTTTTGTATCTCGACATCGGGGCGCGCCGATAGGTGATTATCCGTTTAAGAGCCTCCAAGAAGCGGATATCGTCTATTTTAAACTCGGTCCCAACCCACAATGGAAACTGACAAATAGCGATTGGGAAAACGTGTACGCCCAGTATTTTACCGGTAGAAGCGCGTATCTATATGTACCGGGCGAGAACAATCTGGAGCGACTGAAATAGGACAAACGAAACGTTTGGCAAAGTGAGATTAGACTTTAATAGGACTTACGCACTTCACTGGTAGGTGCGGTTTGTAACCGCACCGGTCCCGTAATGGTAAGCGTTTGTCCTATCCCAAAATGGGCGTTTCGGTTCAATTTCGCGTAAGTCATATTTAATATATGACGCTTACTTGCCAGTCTCAGGAACCTACATTACTTGTTTCAAAATGACAATATCCCCAGGATTCCACGATTGCACGATGATGTAAAACTTACCATCAATCTTGCGAATCACTGCGCCATGCAGATGCTGGAAGGTCTCCATTCCCAACTCTTCTTTTAACATAACGGTTGAGACAAGGTTGTTTCCCTCCAATATGTAGAGCGGTGCGCCCTTCTCTCTATTCGGTCCGAAGAGACTGGCAACGACAGCGTACCCTGCTTCATAATCAATACTGCACGGAAATGAGCCTTTGATGAGCGAAAGTGTTTCCAAATAAGTGCCATCTGGCGAGTAACGTTCAATTTCGGCATTTGCCCGATCGGAAGCATCTAAGCGATTTGTTCCATAAGGCACTGTAATGTGATGTCCTGTCCCGAATTGTCCAGGTTCATCACCTCTACCGCCGAATGCCAACGGATACCAACTCGCCTCAAGTGGTTCAAGACTGGTGAGTTTCGCGCTTAGAATGTAATCTAAATCGGAGTAACCAGTTGTAACGTAAAGCATTCCGTCAATATGTGTTACACCGGTGGGTACAAACTTACCCCCCTCGCTGAAGTAGGTGTTGACTGCTTGATGTTTGAAATCCGTCATTGCATCAGGTGCTTCCAATGTATGAACGAGCTTCCCATCCATCGTCGTCGTGAAGATTTTGCCGACATCGTTAGCAGGAAAAGAGAGGTAAGGAGTGCCAGCAGATGTCTCCCAGACGGTTGTATAATGTGCATTCGCCTCTTTCAAACCAGCGGGTGTCTCGATCAATCGAGTTGTTTTCAGATCAGCACTGATTTGGATAATACCGACACCGGGGAGTGCGAAGTAGGTTTCGCCTTTCCCTTCCCGCCGATCAACGTCAAATCCACCGTGTGCTTTGTCAATCGCAGCAACAACTTCGACTGGGAAATGGCCACGCGTATAGAGGACTTTGAACTTAAGCGCGCCCTGCCCACTGGTAAGTTTCATGTCAGGTGCTTCGTGATGCGCTACGAATTGGAAACTTCCTGTTTCTGTCGAGTGATGTTCTGTTACGTGCGCATAAACGGACCTAACTGTTATAAAGGTAATGGCAAAGATTAAAAAGACAACCTGTCTCATTCCGAAATCTCCTCTCTATGCTTGTATCATCGCTCGAAATTTTTTGGTAAATTCGCAGCTGCGCGCGATGCTCGCTACGTCCTCCATCTTATATTGGACAACGAGCGGACCCGAAAAACCGATCTCCTTCAAGCCTTGCGCAAACGTCTCAAAATCGAAAACGCCACCACCCGGTTCACCACGATTGCTCCCCGATACATGTACATCACCGAGGCATGCCTTCATTGCGTGTGCTGCTGTGTGTGGTTCAGCACCGTCGTTGAAAAGGTGATATGTATCGCACGTCAAATAGACAGGTAACCCTGTATCCTCAACAAATGTGATACCCTCGCGATAGTTATCAAGCGGGCATCCTTTCTCAAACTCAAGCGCAATCTTCATTCCATTTTCATTGCAAGCGGGGATCATCTCAGACAGGTTATCGGCAAGTGCGTCCAGAGATTCTTGTCGCGATACACCCTCTGAGGGGTTCACCCACACACCGATGACATCAGCGTGGAATCGGCGGCCGACTTCAAGGACAATCTCAAAGTGCTGCAATGCTTCAGCCTTCCGAGCAGGTGTCGTCAAAATGTGATTACCAAAGCCGATTGTTGGGGCGACAAGTTCGTGTTTTTCGGCAAGGTTTACCGCGTCGTCTATTTCTGCAGTTGAGAGTTCACCGAGAAAACCGGAATGGACAGGGATGTTGATACCTTCGTAGCCAGCCGCAGCGACGAGCTCAAATATCTCAGCACGCGCAAACCTACCTAATGTACCAGAGTATGGATCGTAACAAATAGTTAACATTTTTCCTCATCTGAATCCGTGTCTTTCAGTAAGGGATACGGATCTTCTTTCGTTAGTTCACCATTAGGGAGTTCATAGTAAAGATGTCCGTTGAAATCATAGACATTCGGGATCCCTTTTTTGCGGTTTTCCTCTTGTGCTCTTTTCGCAGCGCGATTGCCGATTCGTAGCATCTCACGTGCCCACTCGTGGGTTTCAAGGCTTAATTTGTCGTTACGCATTATGCGCCTCCATTGCTAATGTCTCGCATAAATATTTCAAAGAAAACTTCATTAATCACCTTAACTTCGTTGCCTTCACCAGAAGCGACTTCCTGAAAGTGTTCCGCAGAGTTGTAGAACAGACTCCACCGATCCACCAGTTTCCTATAAGTATACCAAAAGTTATGTTTACTCCGATAAAAGCGACGGATGACATCCTCGGTTGGCACATGGTGTCCGCCTGCTTCTACCCGATTTCGGACACGAGCGACGCTTGTCTCGGAAGATTTAAGAAAAATAAAGACGGTGGTGACTGTATAACCAGCACGTTTCAATTGAGAGATGGTTCTCGCAAATCCTTTTCCAGCAAGTGTCACTTCCACGACAAAATCTTTCTCCGCTTCAATGAGTTCTCGGATTTCTTGTATAAAGAGCCGACCTGCCTGAATTTTGACTTTTTCCATGTCCTCTGGACGGGATACGAGTCTTTCCGCGATTGCGTCGGCACTGATATACTCAGAAATCTCTGACTCTCGGAGATATTCAGAAACAAACGTCGTTTTGCCGGATCCGTTTGGACCCGCTACGACTATTACATTTTTTGACAAAATTGTGCCCTTTCACTCAGGAGGCTGGCTTACCTTTTGTTTAAACAGCACTGCTTATACTTTCGACCGCTACCACACGGACACGGGGAGTTCCGTCCTACTTTTTGCGAAGTTGAGGAAGTGCTGACGCTTGTTTGTTCCTGCTGGCGTTGGCGTAGGATCGGTATGATACTGTTTGCTGGTCGTCCTGCTTGTAGTGCTGCAGCCATCATCTTCATCGGTTCATCAATGTGATTGAAAAATTGCTTATAGCCAGCACAGAGATAGTTCAAGCCGTCTTCACCTGTAGGTGTTTTGATAAATCGGTTTTTTGGACAACCACCATTGCAGGCGAACTTCACTTCGCAGCTTCGGCAGTATTCAGGGAGTGTATCCCGTTTATCGGTCCCAAATTTGCGTTGGAACGTTGAATCAACCATCTCAGCAATAGTGTTCTCCTCAATATTTCCGACGTGATAATCAGGTGTAACGAAATGATCGCAAGAGTAGAGGTCGCCGTTATGCTCAATTGCGAGGGCATCACCACAGGTCTCATTGAAAACGCAGAGGCTTGGGTTATAGCCCAACCATGCCTCTAACGCCACATCGAAAATCTGGACGAAAATTCTTCCAATGTCATTTACTACCCACTCATCGAAAATTGTACAGAGGAATTTGCCGTACTGCTTCGCTGTGACGGAACGTGGAGACACATTCTTCCCACCGAAATGCTCAACCGCAGGGATAAACTGCATAAACTCCGCACCAAGTTCTTTGAAGTAGTTATAGATCTCTTTCGGATACTCAGCATTGTGGTTATTGACAACACACAGTATATTATAATCGACCTTGTGCTTCTGCAGGATACGAAGTCCGCGAATTACTTGCTCGGAGGATGACCTACCGCGTTTGTCATAGCGATATTTATCATGAATCTCTGGGGGTCCATCAATACTCACCCCGATCAAAAATTTGTTCCGTTTAAAAAATTCTCCCCATTCATCGTCAAGAAGGGTAGCATTCGTTTGAAACGAATTCTGAATCTGCATACCGGGTCGTCTGTATTTCTGCTGGTATCTAACTGCTTGTCGGAAGAAATCCACACCCATGAGTGTAGGTTCGCCACCTTGCCATGCGAAGGTAACTTCGTTGACTTCTTGTGCGTCAATGTATTGCTTGACGTAATTTTCCAAGATCGCGTCATTCATCCGGAACGAACGCGTTTCGGGGTAGAGTTTCTCTTTATCGAGATAGAAGCAGTACTCGCAATCTAAGTTGCATATCGGCCCGATTGGCTTTGTCATGACATGAAATGCGCGCGGTGCTGTGTATTGAACCATCTGATTGTCCTCTTCTTATGTGACCTCATACATGCGTTAAAGTTTAGCATATTCCGTGTGAATCTACAAGAGAAAATGTGAAAATGCTTCTGGCAAAGGAAAAGGAAACGTGTTATAATATTTTGCACAATGGAAATACAGGGAAACCTGTTCACTTAACATTTTAAGATCTTTTACCCAATAAGACTTTGGGATTTTCGTATCTCATGGAGGGATTCAGAATGAAATTGTTGAGCATAGGTGTCGCATTACTCTTATGTTTTTGCGCCGGTTCATGGGCATTAGAAGAAGACGATCCAGCGATCGTTGGTGTATGGCTCTTTGAAGGTGATGTTAAAGATGCATCAGGCAACGGCAATGATGGAAAAATTGTCGGAAATTTCAAATTTGAAAACGGTAAATTTGGTAAAGCAGTCGTCGCGGGTGGCGGTGGCAGCATTGATGTCCAAGATTCAAAAAGCATCCAGAGCGTCAGTGAAGAATTGACTGTGGCTGCTTGGTTCCGAGTAGATGCCGACTCAGATACTGGTGTCAGAAAAAATGGTGCTTACTTGCTGGAAGATCAGTCTGGTGGCGAACCCATCCCTGATGGTTTTTCATTCAGAGTTTGGACAGCCAATGGGATTACACCCGGATTCTACGGTAAAACAGAACTGGAACAGGGAAAGTGGCACCATGTTGCGGGGACGTATGACGGCTTAAACGTTGAGATGTACGTTGATGGTGAACCCGAAAGTAAAAAGGGTGCGTTGGATTCCGGTAAGGCGGATTGGAAACCGGAGTGGGGTGGCAAGGTCGCTGCAGGTCAGGTATTGCAGCTCAAATTCGGTCCAGAGTCGTTTACGGGTGGCATCGACGAGATTGTCATTCTCAGTCGCGCCCTTGAGGCTGATGAGATTGCGCAATTGTTGAATGGTTGGGATGAGGCTTTCGCAGTTGAACCGGAAGGCAAGTTAGCGACAACTTGGGCAAGAGTGAAAACTGCCCGATAATTCGTTGGTGAAGCAAGTCCATTTTTCGATGTGTGGGGACGCACTCAAATGCGATCCTCGCACAACATCTCAAGCATCTCTTTCGTGCTTCCCTTAACCTACCAAGCGAAAGAACACTCAGTTATCAAAATAACGAAAGCAGGGAATCTACCGCCTCCCTATCAAACGTCAGAATCTTCTTAATTTTGCCCGGTTGTGCCCAATTGCATTTTCCCGCGCCGTTGAGTTGCCGTAACAGAATCGGGATCTCTGGATTCTCAAGTGCGGTCTTAATCCGTTGTGCTTCGCGCTCAGACCAACACGGAATAAATGCGTGCATTGCCTGATTCCCTTGCCACATTTGTCCCTCCACGCTGCTCAGCACTACCGGTGTAAAATCGCTTTTCCCATACGCCTGCCAAATCACTTTGAAGGGCGCGAATGAGTATGGACCCACACCAAGCAGTGCCCACCAATTGCCTTTATTCATAGCAGATCGGAGAAGCGTTCCTTTACGGGTTTTTAGTGCCTCTTGGACATTCTGAAGGTGCTCTTTTAAGGTATTCCACTGTTCAATTTCTTCCCATGTGAGCGGTTTTCCTGTTTGTTGATGATACGGTAACAGGATCCACTTGCAGGGTAAAGATCTGTTTTGTCGCCATATCTCCTTTGTTGCGAGTGGAAATAAAAACTGTTCAGGGAGATGTGAAGGTTTGTGGTCAAAAATGAAGACGCTGTTTGCACCACAGGTATTCACACCCTGTCGCGGTTTTTGTTCTGGTGCCAACCTGATGTCCAGCGTCGTGTCCATATTCAATTCATCAAGATCTTTCACAATCCGCCACGGGTCTGTAGGTGCTTTGAGCGGCAGTGCCTTATGTTCAACCCATTCGTCGTCCAACTCTCTAAAATATGAGATAGGGAAATCTTGTCGTGTATCTCCACAAAATTTAGCGCAACAGTACGATGTACCAACACCGTCAAACACTTTCGTTGATGTGAATTCATAAACTGTATCTACAGCAAAATCCCTATGAGAATCAACGCCATTTTGTGAGTTTCTGGCACTGTAATTCCTGAATCCACTATGGGCACCGTCGCCAAAAAAGAGAGAAATAGGCAGGTAGAAATACCCCACGCCATTCTTTCTGAGCAATCTACCCAGAGCCACTTTCAACACCAGTGCTGCGATATCAGTCCGGGAAGAACCGAGGAGCGTTTTCTGTTTATCTGGCACAAGTTCTTCTGCAAGGAAAAAGGGTTTTACACGTGCTTTATATGCCGTCGGTAAATCGCCGAAGTTAACCCACGGCGGGTTCCCAACGAGAATGTCATATCTTCTATTATGCACCTCTATGATGACATCTTGGCAGAAGATCTGAGAGGTTGGAAAATCAACGTCAAACTCGCACTTGACGTTTTCTCTAAACTGTTCAAGATGCGACGGAACTATCTCGATAAGCGTCAAGCGTGACAGACGTTCAGGAGTAATTGATATCCCTTTTTGCCTCGCAATATGGAGCATCGCAAACGGGAACGTACCCTCTCCAGCAGTGGGATCGCAGACATGCGCGCCATCAAGCCATGCCTCAAAGATACCCCACCTGTTGATGAGCCATTCTGCCCATTTCAGCGGCGTGAAAACCTGTCCAATCTGTTTTTTCATTATGATTAAAGGATACTTGTTATCTTGGATTTGTGCAATGAATAATTGTTGCTTACATAAAAGGTTTTTGCTGTTCGCTGAGGTACCCGTACCTCGGCGAATACGCTTTTAAGTTTCTGTTATCAGAAACCTACACATGTTTTTTAGCTGAATTTTAACTTGATAATAGGCATAGATCACGTTATAATTGAGATAGTATCCTATCAATGACAATGCCCTGTACGGAGTCCTATTTCCATGCGTCGAGAATAAATTGCTGGAAAAAATGAGGAACAATCCACGTGATGATTGGCGGATTACCGATGTTGAAAAACTAGCAGGGCGGTACGGATTTTCAATCAGTAGACCGGGAGGCGGTGGTAGCCATGTCACACTACGTCACGATTCAGGGCATAAGTTGACTATTCCAGCACACCGCCCAATAAAGCCGGGGTACATTCAACGACTTGTGAAGATGATAGATTTATTGGGAGGTGAATCATGAGTAAGCTTGGGTATCCATGTAGCATAACTATATTATCTGCTGAGGAAGGCGGTGGCTATCTAATTGAATTTCCTGATTTACCGGGGTGTATCTCCGATGGGGAAACCATTGGCGAAGCCATAGCGAATGGAGAGGACGCTATTCTCTGTTGGATAGAAACGGCAAAACGGTACGGCGATGAAATCCCTCAACCTCACTCATCTGTGGACTCCCCCGAACTCTTTGAAACCGGGGTTGAGCAGGAAGAAAATCCGTCAGGTGTTGACCTTAGCAACGTAATTCGTGAGTACGAACCCTTCCCTGAAATTTCGTCTCCAACATGGCAGTTCACTTGGGCTGTAACATATCCTTAAACTTTTTTTGCAACGGAGGCAAATTCGGTACTTGAGGTTGTGCTTCAGATATAACAAAATTGGGCATAGAGGAGAACAGCATGGGAAAAATAACCGATGCAACATTTAAAGGCAAATTCGGTACCTATGCCTTTGAGGTCTATACTACCGACACAGTTTTCAATTCTGTTGGGGCAGTTTACATATTCTCAAAGCGTACCCCTAGTCCAGATGGAACGTACAGACACACATTTTTATACATTGGTGAAACTCGCTCACTGAAGGATCGAATTCCAAATCACGAAAAATGGCACTGTGTGAGAAACTACGGTGTCAATTGCATCTGTGTCCATCGAGACAATGACGCTAATTCTCGCCTACACAAAGAACTTGACCTTCTCTCTATAAATAAGACCCCGTGTAATGCCCAATAGTCGCCCTAACAGTACTTGAGATTGCCAATTACCGCTTTGACTTGTGCACATTGAATACGCCCGGAAAGGAAATTTAGACTTAAGCACGATTATGACACAAAAAACAGGGTTCGCCTATCATCCAGACTACCTTAATCACGATACCGGTCCCGGACATCCAGAACGACCAGACCGACTCCGTGCCAGTTTAGCAGTGCTTCAAGAAAGCGACATCTGGGACCATCTACACGCTATTGAACCTGTTCCAGCAAGTATAGATCAACTCTGTTACGCACATAATCGCGCCTATCCGGAACACATCCAGCAACACTGCGAACGTGAAATACCACTCACTTACGACACCACCGTTTGCCATGAATCGTTTGATATTGCTCTGCTTTCGACAGGCGGTGTGTTACGTGTGGCGAATGCAGTCGCAACGGGAGTCGTGAAAAACGCCTTCGCAATGGTGCGTCCACCGGGACACCACGCAACACAGGGACAGAGTATGGGCTTTTGCCTGTTCAACAACATCGCAATTGCTGCTCGGTATCTTCAGCGTGAACACGGGTTCGGGAAAGTAGCGATTGTTGACTGGGATGTCCACCACGGGAACGGAACACAAGACATTTTCTACGAAGATGAGACGGTCTTATTTTTTTCTGTTCACCAATCGCCGCTCTACCCGGGCACGGGTTCAAGTCGCGAGCGCGGGAGCGGAAAAGCGCGTGGCACAACGCTAAACGTACCGATGCCCGCGGGAAGCGGTGATAGCGAATATACCGAGGTCTTTACAGATGTCCTCAGCCCTGCCTTACAAGATTTCTCCCCAGAAGTTATATTAATTTCGGCAGGCTTTGATGCGCATTACCTCGACCCACTCGCCGGAACTGAACTCACAGCAGACGGATTTTCTACACTCACAGATATAATTCTTGGGGTTGCCGAGGAAACGGCATCAGGGCGTGTTGTTTCGGCATTGGAAGGTGGTTATAGTTTAAAGGGGGTCTCCGAGTCCGTTGTGGCACACGTGCAAAGTCTGGTGAAGGGATAAAAAAACATCGCTACCGTAAACACATACCTGCTGCTTCCGAAATCCTGAAAATCTTATAATCTTGTAAATCCTGATTCAGACGATGGCTTATCAGGTTTCTTACCAACGTGAATCGCAACGATACCGAACGTTTTTCGATAGAACTGCACATCTGTGAGTCCATACTGCTCCATAACACTCTTCAGGGCATCACAATTCGGAAACTTCATGACAGAGCGCGGGAGATACCCGTACGCATCGTCTTTGTTGCGAGAAATTAAGTTCCCCACGAAGGGTAAGATTTTGGTGAAGTAGAAATAGTAGAGACTCCGAAAAATCGGATTCACAGGTTGCGTAAACTCTAAGATAACGACTCTACCTCCCGGCGCAGCGACACGCGTCATCTCGCGTATCCCCATCTCTAAATCTGCAACGTTCCGAATCCCGAAACCGACAGAGACAACATCGAAAGTATTGTCCAAAAACGGAAGCGTGAGGGTGTCTGCTGCCAGAAAGTTTGTAGTGCGGTTAGAAACCGCACCTACCGGCTGCTGAAGTTTCTGATCACCGATAACGAGCATCTCGAAGCAGAAATCTGAACCCATGACAAAACCCTCTGCCCCAATTTTGTCCGAGTATGCAAGGGCGAGTTCACCCGTACCTGTACAAACATCTAACACCTTGCTCGCCGGTTTGACATCACTGACCTTGACGGTTTCGTGTCGCCAACTCTTGTCGCGTTTGAGACTTAGCAGTGTGTTGAGAAAGTCGTAATGACGCGCGATGACAGAAAATAGGTTTTTTACCCGGTGTGCTTGCATAACCCTACATCCGTAGTTCCGCACCAAGTTCCTGATTGAGACGTTCGACAACCTTGTTATGAAGGGCGTTTACTGCTTTGTCCGTCAAGGTTTCGGTCGCAGAGTGATAGTTGATTGTATAGGCGAGACTCTTCTTACCTTCTGGAACCTGTTCACCCTCATAGACATCAAACAGCCGCACCGTTTCTACTGCGTCTCCACCGGTTGCATAGATAAGCCCTGTCGGCATATCTGACAATATCTCTTTATCTACGACAATGGCAAGATCGCGAGCAACCTTCGGGTAGATCGGAATCGGCTCAAAACGTTTGGTGAATATAGCAGCGTCCACCAAACCTTCGAGGTCGAACTCAAAGAGATACGCTTTATACGGTAAGTCGTAATTTTCAAGCACCTCTGGATGCGCCTCTCCGAAGGTGCCGATCCGTTTATCGCCCGACACCACCTCTGCGTTTCTGCCCGGATGGAAAGTCGGCACATCTGCCTTCTGTAGTGTGTAATCGGTAATGCCGCAGACTTCAAGCATACCCTCTACAAGCCCTTTGATGTCGAAAAAATCCGGAGGTCGATACGGATTGCTATAGACACCATCCCCAATCTGTCCAGCGAGAACGCCTGTAACGCGTTCCGGCTCTTTTTGTTCACCATTGCGAATGAAGACACTTCCCATCTCAAAGAGTGCGATAGTATCTATTTGGTGATTGCGGTTATGCTGCGCGTTGTCAAGTAGGCTCGGTAGCAATGTTGTACGGAGCACCGACATCTCTGGACTCAACGGATTTTGGAGCTTCAAGGTATCGCGAAGCGGATCGTTCAGATCCAATCGAATCTTGTCGAAGCAAGTTGGGGCACAGAAACTATAGTTTATCGCCTCTATCATTCCGGCAGCAAGGAGAAAACGCTTTATACACTTGTGGACTTCTGTCGTTGGGTTCGGCGCAGGTACAGGAATGTCGCCTTTGGGCAGTGTCGTCGGAATGTTATCGTAGCCGTAGACCCTCGCAATCTCTTCGATGAGATCAATTTCACGGGTAATGTCAGACCTGAATGTCGGTACAGTGACCTGATAAACATCTCCTGAGGTTTCTACATCAAAGGCGAGGCGACTCAAAATCTGCACCATCTCTGCGGTTTCGATGGTAGTCCCTAATACGAAATTGACGCGTTCAGGACGCAGTTGAATTCGGGTTAAGGGCTGCTGCCCCGGATAAACATCAACGATGCCTTCACAGATTGTGCCACCTGCCAACTCGGTAATAAGTTGCACTGCACGGTCGAGAGCGACAGCGGCTATACCAGAATCGGCACCACGCTCAAATCTGTAGGAGGCTTCCGTGTTTATTCCCAATGCCTTTGCAGTCGCACGAACACTCGATGGATTAAAATAAGCACTCTCCAGTAGGATGTCACAGGTCGTTTCTGTGATCTCGGAATCGTAGCCACCCATGATTCCCGCAAGCGCGACAGGCTTTTTGGCATCAGCGATGACGAGCATATCCGGGGTGAGTTCGCGTTCAACTTCGTCAAGCGTTGTCAACTGTTCACCGTTCGCTGCACGCCGCACAACGATGCGATTTTCTGCCAACTTATGATAATCGAAGGCGTGGAGCGGTTGTCCGTACTCCATCAAGACGAAGTTTGTAACATCGACAATGTTGTTGATTACGCCAACACCAACAGATTCGAGCCGCTGTTGCAACCACGCGGCGGATTCCCCTACTTTAACACCCTGAATGACGCGTGCTGCATAACGCGGGCAGAGATCTGGGGCATCAATCGTCACAGATGTCAGATTTCGGATATCGGTTTCGCTTTCCTTGAAATTGACCTGAGGCAGCTTCAAAGGATTTCCGGTTTCCGCTCGGATTTCGCGAGCGACTCCGATCAGACTGAGGCAATCCGGGCGGTTCGGTGTAATCTCAAGTTCAAACACAACATCGTCCAATCCGAGAGCCTCCGAAAAAGAGGTCCCAAGGGGTATATCCGTCGGTAATTCCATCAAACCGGCGGTGTCCTCAGAGAGTCCTAATTCTTTTTCAGAGCAGAGCATTCCGTGCGAAGTTTCGCCGCGTAGTTTGGCGCGTTTGATTGTAAAACCGGCGGGTAGTGTCGCTCCGATTGTGGCGACCGGTGCGAGCATACCCTCTCGGACATTTGGCGCGCCACAGACAATCTGGAGTTCTTTTGTCTCGCCGACATCCACTTGACAGAGAACGAGTTTGTCGGCATTTGGGTGCGGTCGGATGGAGGTGACGCTGCCGACAACCACACCCTCGAGTTCGGCTCCAAGCTGCTTGATGGATTCAACCTCAACCCCTAACATCGTTAGCCGGTCAGCGAGTTCACTTGGAGAGAATTCAAAGTCGATATAGGTTTTAAGCCAATTTAGGGTTACGTTCATTTATCAAAACCTTTGATAGTTATCAGTTGTCAAAGTGAAGAGTCATCAGTGTTCAGTTTCCAGTCATCAGAGGAAGGGGCATCAGTCTTCGGTAGTCGATTAAAGAGCATTGTGGCTGTAGCCATCACGCCATCTGCCGTAGGTCTCCCTACTGAAAACTGATAACTGACGACTGATAACCATTTTAAAACTGGCGTAGGAATCGAAGATCATTCTCATAGAAGGTACGGATGTCTGGGATACCGAACTGGAGGTTCGCGATCCGCTCCACACCCATACCGAAGGCGAACCCTGTAACCTGGTCCGGGTCATAGTTTACCGCTTCAAACACCGCTGGGTCAACGGCACCAGCACCTAATATCTCAACCCATCCGGTGCCACCACAACTCCGACACCCATTCCCCTGACAGACAGCGCAGGAAATATCCGCCTCTGCACTCGGTTCTGTGAAAGGGAAGAAATGCGGACGGAAACGCATCTGCGTCTGGTCACCAAACATCTGTCGAATGAAGGAGGTTAGAATCCCCTTTAATTCGCTAAAGGTGGCGTGTGTATCCACGAGCAAACCTTCTACCTGATGGAACATCGGGGTGTGTGAGACATCATAATCCACACGATAGCATTTCCCCGGCACGATAATACGGACTGGTGGTTTCTGATTTTCCATGGTGCGAATCTGAACGGGTGAGGTGTGGGTACGTAAAAGGTGTCCATCCGTTAGGTAAAAGGTATCGTGTAAGTCGCGAGCGGGGTGGTCAGCAGGCGTATTCAGGGCATCGAAATTGTAATATTCGGTCTCAACGTCCGGTCCCGTCACCACTTCAAACCCCATTTGGCAGAAAATCGCCTCAATCCGCTCCAAAGTTTGCATCACCGGGTGTGCTTTCCCGTAAGCTGGTTTCCGTCCGGGGAGCGTGATGTCAACGGCTTCTGCTTCAAGCTGCTGTTCCTGCTGCTGGCGATGCAGTGCTTGCGTTGCCTCCTCGAATGCTTCTGTAAGTGTGGCACGAACCTCATTTGCGAGTTTGCCGATCTCTGGACGCTCCGCTTTGGAAAGTTTACCCATGCCTTTCATGACATCGGTTAGTTTTCCCCTGCGTCCAAAATACGTGATTCGGAGCGATTCAAGCGCATCTGATGTTTTTAGCGATTTTAAAGCTGCGAGTGCTTCTGCTTGAATCGCTTGTAATTCTTCTTTCATATTTTTAATTTTCCTTGTGGTTCGTTTCGGTAGGTTGAACGAAGAACGCCTAAATCCGTATATCCGCCTTCCACTTCGTTTCAGGCTAACATTCCTTTAGTTATCTGTTAACTTAAGTTGCTACACCTCCGCGGATAATGAATCCATTTCACTGACAACCATTAAAAAACGCCTATCACTTCGCTCCATAAAGATTGATTTCCTTATGGGGACGAAAGCGACAGGCATCTACTTCCGCGGTACCACCCCGCTTGACAGATTTGTGGAATCTGCCCGCTTCATTATTTTTTTCAAACGGCTCTAGGATGAAATTCGGTAGTTGCTCTCAAAACCGCGCTTCCAGCCGATGACACGGTCTCTCTGGTTGAGAGGTCTCAACTACTTACATAGGTCCCTTCGTAGCCTTTTATCTATTAATTTTTTTACGGTATGCAAAATTAACGGCAATTGCGTTAGTCTACCCTTTTGCGAGCGTGACAAGCTGCCCAAAACCCGCCTCGTCATTCACTGCGATGTCAGCGAGAACTTTTCGATCCAGTTCGATACCAGCGGTTTTGAGTCCATGTATGAATCGACTGTAGGAGAGTCCGTGCAATCTGGCGGCAGCGTTGATTCTTGCGATCCAAAGTCGTCGAAAATCGCGTTTTCGTGCGCGCCGGTGTGCGTAGGCGTGGTTCCATCCCTTCTCTACCGCTTCCATAGCGGTTCGTTTGAGGTTGTTCCTGCCACCGCGGTAACCTTTGGAATGCTTGAGTATCCGGCTACGGCGTTTGCGGCGCACACTCCCTGTTTTTACTCGTGCCATTTAAATAAAACTCCTATTGCGACCGACGGTGTTATCGGCGATCGCGTCCACTATTTTGCCCGACGCTGCATCGTTTCAGTGTGCATTTCGGGCATTCATTTCTATTGGTGAATGAGGCGTTTTAAGCGTTTCGCGTTACTTGGATCGACAAGGGTTGCTTGCCGCAATCTACGTTTGCGCTTTGCTGACTTTGAGATGAACAAGTGTCCTGCGTATGCGCGATTGCGACGGATTTTGCCTTTCGACGTGAATTTGAAACGTTTCGCTGCGCCTTTGTGCGTTTTAATTTTCGGCATTAAAATATCCTTGAAAGTATCGCGATCCAGAGGTCGCTGCTACAAAAAGAGAGAGCGTCGTGACCGATAGGTCCCCCTACAAAAAATTATAGGAAAAAACATGGGTGCAACGACAAAAATATTAAACAGATTTCGGTGCGAAGATCATCGACATGATGCGGGTCTCCAAGCGTGGTGGTTGTTCCACATCAGCAATTTCTACCAGATCATCTTTGAGTCGTGCAAGTAGATTCTTACCAAGGTCGGTATGGAGCATCTCACGTCCCCTAAATCGGACAGTTGCACGGACCTTCCAGCCATTTTTGAGGAAATCCTCAACATGCCGTTTCTTGAACTGGTAGTCGTGTTCGGCAGTATCTGGACGGAACTGCATCCCTTTCAGGACCACTTTCGTCTGTTTCTTTCGAGCCTCGCGTGCGCGTTTGTTTTTCTCATACTGATACTTTCCGTAATCCATGATCTTACAAACTGGCGGAGTGGCATTCGGTGAAACCTCGACCAAATCCAATCCCACTTCTTCAGCAAGTTTCATGGCATCGCGAGGAGACATGGCGCCTATCTGCTTGTTCTCGTGATCTATCAGTAAAATCTCTTTGGCTCGGATCTGATAATTGGAACGACTCTGTCTTTCCTTCGTTTTCTGTGTACGTCTGCCTCTGTAGTGTATTTTTCACACCCCCAAGTAAAGGCGCTACAGCGCGCCGCTTGCCAGCCTGTATGAATGCCATAAGGCAAGGCTTGCAAGCCCATATTAAAACAAGAGCGACCAACTTATTCGTTGTGCTCCGGTATACAAGATGAACTTATCTACAAAACATTTTGTAGCGACTCGAACGTTGCGAAGCGCGTTAAGACCTTTAACCTCGGCAGACTCAAAAAATAACAAGCCAAGCATTGGCTAATCTGCCATTAGGAACCGGACGTCCGAATGAATTAAGTAATTATACCATATCGGTAACGGAAATGCAAGTTAAAAAAAACCGATTGTCCATAAAGTGCGTAAAACAACTAATCCGCCTGCTAACCCTCCGAAAACAACGATAAAACTGATACTAACTGCAAGCGCAAGACGGATAATCCGTTCGCCGAGTTCTGGTTGTTCACTGACCCACGCGCGCGCTAACCAGAAAGTTAGCGCAACACTTACCAAACTTAGGACGCATGCACCTAAAACTGCTAACAGTATCCCCGAAAAGTCTACCATCTGCATCGTTTCTAGGAACGATTCGTATTTGGAGTAATGTTGGATGACCCCAATCAAAACCCCTCCCAAAATTACGATAAACCCGATGAAAACGATAAAGGCTCTTTTAAAAGCAGTTCCCATGTTCAATCCAATTAATTTGTGGCACACAACCTCGATTCGTACTTTCAATTATATCACACTCCAGTTTAAATAGCAATTTTGCCTGCTGCAGGCGCGGATATTTTAAGGAGTCCCCCGTTTACAATGTAGGTTAGGTAATTCTATAATCTACCATAGTTTTCCCACGCGCTAAATGCTCGCGATTCTTAATTGACAGTGTCTGTCAAAGTGTATTATAATTGTCATAAGGGAATGGATGAACTTTGAACCGTGAGGTGCCATGATGTTCAGTGCCAATTTTCGGAAGTTAGCATATTTGGTTTTTTATACGCTGTTTTTTGGATTGATGGGTCTGTTCACTGCTTTGGCGGAGGAGGCGGACGCGCCTGTGCAATTGGAAAAAATTGTTGTAACGCCCGGTCGGTTTTCGATTTACGACGGCACCTCGGCAAGAATCTCCCTATCTAAGGAGGCGATTGAACATTTTCCGCTAATTGACAATGATGTCATGCGCGCAGGACATGTTTTTCCAGGGGTCGTTTCGAGCGATTATAGCACACGGTTCAGTGTACGAGGTGGGGAAAAGGACGACATTTCGGTCAGATTAGATGGGATGGAACTCTATAATCCGTATCATCTTCAGGATTTTGGTGGGGCAGTCTCGCTGATAGGTCTAGGTCTTGTTCAGAATACCGAGTTGTTGATAGGTGGATTTCCAGCAGAATACGGAGAGAAGATGTCCGGTGTTTTTGACATCACGACCAGAACACCGAACCCCGATCAGTTCTCAGCGAATTTTGGCGTAGACTTGATTAATGCGACTGCTACTCTTGAGGGACCTTTCTTGAAAAAAGGTGGTTGGCTCCTATCCGCCCGCCGTGGGTATATTGACCTGATTCTCATGCTCATGGATATCGACGAGAACTATAAGCCACAATACGCCGATATTTACAGCAAACTGACGTATCAGGTTACACCGACGGATACGGTTACCCTCAATGGGTTGTATGGGTGGGATAAGAATCGGATTCGTGTGGACGATGTAGACAATAATTTAGATTCCCGATACGATAATTCGACGGCTTGGGCAAAATGGCGGCGGACCTTTGGTGGTTCACATTGGACAGATCTTTTTGTTTTCGCTGGTACCTCCAGTCAGGATAGAACCACAGGGAAAGCGGATTTTGATAATCGCGATTTCCGGTTTTTCGGTACAAAAGCAGAACTTACAGCAAACCTTTTCGACGAACATACCTTCCGTAGCGGTGTTACGTGGCGTTGGTTGACTGCCCAGTACCAATACGATGTTCAGGAACGGCAGGCGGGTATAAATATCTACAAGCCAATTCTCGCTAATATTGACGGCAGTGGGAGTGAAGTCAATCTATTTCTACAGGATGAGTGGCAACTTCATCCCAAACTTGCACTCAACATTGGTGGGCATTATCTCTACCAGGATTATCGCGAGGAAGGTATTCAACGTTATGAGGTTGGACCGCGAGTTATGCTTGCCGTGAAACCGGTGAAAGACATCACCTTGAGAGGGGCTTGGGGAGTTTATCATCAACAGGTTCACCTGATGGGAGTTCCAGTAGAGGATGGCATTGAAACGGTCGGGCGATCAGAGCGAGCCGTGCATCATATTCTCGGAGTCGAGTATACCCCTACCACTAGTTTCTTGGTGCGCGTCGAAGGATATTACAACACCTTTGATAATCTGGTTGGACGGCTCCGTGAATTCGGACGACAGAATCAAGTTTTTGACTCACCTGAATCTGCCGATGCCAAAGGCTTTGATGTATTCATGACACATGTGGTTTCAAATCGATTGACGTGGACACTCGGCTATGCGTTCGGTATCGCTGAAGAAATCGCTAATGGGGTCAAACGCTTCCGCCAATATGATCGACGGCACGCTTTGGCTGTCAGTAGTAGTTATCAGTTCGCACCGACGTGGTATCTCTATCTGAGTTGGCGTTTCCATACAGGTGAACCGAGAACTCCACTGATTCATAGGGAGGTCCGGTTACCTGATGGCGGTATTACTTGTGATCGGCAGTTTGGTGATACACACTCAGCACGGATGCCTGCATATCATAGCCTTGATTTTCGTATTACAAAACGGAGTCCTTATCGGCGGTGGGAGTTGTCTTGGTATTTCCAGATTTTGAACTTGTATAACCATGCGAATCTAGATCAATATGCTTTTAGCCAACTTCGAGATGAAGGGACAGATGCTGTTATCGGATGTGCAATCGAAGAGGAGCCTCTCTTTCCGATTGTTCCTACATTAGGGGTTACAGTAGCTTTCTAAACCACATCAACCTTTAAGAAAACTAAAGATGTTCAAGCATATCAAAAAAGTGCTCAAGAAGAATTGGCAGCGGTATTTTAAAAGTTTGCGGGATCGAAAGTTGCCGAAAGTCGCACCAAGCGTAGCAGAGGCGATTCTCCCGTTGGAATCGGACACGTACACTATCGCTCCAGATCAACTCAAAGACATGATGAACAAAGATGTTCCCTTTGTTTTATTGGATGTCCGAGAGGAATGGGAATATCGGATGGTTCACCTTGAAGGTACTATGTGGATTCCATTCGGTGAGCTGCCGAGGCGCTGTGACGAAATTACCCCAGGAGTTGAGGTCGTTGTTTATTGCCATTGGGGCATGCGGAGTCTTGATGCAGCGTTTCTTTTGCAACAACTCGGTTTTAAATCGGTGAAGAGTTTAGCTGGCGGTATTGATCGGTGGTCGCAAGAAATTGATACACAAATTCTGCGGTATTAGGCTGGATCCCGGAATAAAGCGAAACTTTAGGATAAAGAAAAGACGCTGTCTACGGTTCTGTTTTGAAATCTTGGCTCTGAAGTTCATATTTCTGCATCCGGTGTTGGAGTTTACGTCGCGAAATTCCCAACAGTTTTGCGGCTTGAATCTGGTTCCCGTTGCTTTTTGCCAAAGCACTGCAGACATATTCCTTAATAATTTCGTCGAGCGAAACCCCTTCCTCCGGTATATCGAACTCAACATCGGTTGTAGGAAGCGACGTATCTAAGATTTCTGGCGGCAATTCGTCTTTGTCAATCACTTCGTTTTCTGAAAGCACAAAGATCCGGCGGAGGTAATTTTCTAATTGCCGGATATTGCCGGGCCACTGATATCGCCTGAGCGCGGACATCGCCTGCGGTGTAACCTGTTTAGGTTGTGCCTCTGCATATTCGCTGCTGAATTTCTGGATGAGAAAATCCACCAACAGTGGGATATCCTCTGGATGGTCTCGAAGCGGTGGAACATGGACCGGGATAACATTTAGACGGAAATAGAGATCGTCACGAAACGAGCCGTCTCGAATCGCTTGAACGAGATTCTTATTTGTGGCAGCAATTACGCAGACATCCACTTTTATGCTTTGGGTTCCACCGATACGGCGTATCTCACGTTCTTCTAAGACGTGTAAAAGTTTACTTTGTGTTTGAATCGGAAGATCCCCAATTTCATCGAGGAAAAGTATTCCCTCGCTGGCAACCTCGAAAAGCCCCTTTTTCTGTTGTGCAGCGTCTGTAAACGCCCCTTTTTCGTGCCCGAAAAGTTCGCTCTCAATAAGAGTGTCCGGAATAGCACCACAGTTCACGGCAATGAAGGGTTTGCTTTCGCGCAGCCCGTGCTTATGAAGTGCTCGCGCAATCAAGCTTTTCCCGGACCCTGTTTCACCTGTGATGAGGACTTGTGTAACACCACGATGCAAAATCCGAGCCATGTTCTTGAAAAGTTCCTGCATTTTCTCGCTTTCACCAATAATTTCATCAATCTGAATTTCTGGTGTTGAGTCATCGCTTTCTTCTTCGGGACTACGGAGCGCACCACGGGTCTGTAATGCGTGTTTCACTTCACGCTTCAAGACTTCGATTTGGATCGGTTTCTCAAGGTAATAGAACGCACCTTCGTGTGCCACAAGGTTGACGGCGTCATTCAACTCAGCAAACGCGGTCATGATAAGTACGGGCAGATCTGGATCAGTGCGTTTTATTTCGCGAAGCAGATCTCTGCCTTCAAACCGTGAGGACATCCACATGTCGCTGATGACGAGATCAAACATCTCCTTCTCTAAGTTCTCAAGCGCGGCTTTGCTGTCTCCAACGGTTTCAACCGTGTACCCTTCGCGTTTCAAAATTCGCTGTAGAATTGTCAGTTGTGCTTGGTCGTCGTCTACAATCAGTATTGATGCCATCGTCTTGGTTCTCCACGTTTAAGCCGGAAAATTATGGGAATTCCCCTCGTTCAGCGGGAGACTGATTTTAAAAGCCGTCCCCATTCCCATTTTGCTTCTGATTTCAATCTTGCCTTTATGGGCGGTGATGATTTGGTGTGAAACAGCAAGTCCGAGTCCTATGCCTCCGGTAGCGTCCTTTGTTGTGAAGTACGCATCGTAAATCTGTTCCTGAATTTCTTCGGGGATACCGATACCGGTATCTCGAATTTCGATCACCGCATCTCCTGTGTCCTGCTCTATCTTTTCAATCAGGGTGGTGATGTAAATGCTGCCCCCTTTCGGCATTGCTTGAATACTGTTTTGCACAAAGTTGAAGATGGTCTGTCGCATTAAGGCTGCATCTAACGGGACATCCGGTAGATTTTCATCGTAGTTTCTGATGACCTGTACTTTCGCTTCCTCGGCGATAAGTGTGAATTCCGATAGAACTTGCTCTACAAGGGCATTGAGGTTTACCGGTTCTATATTCAGTTTCCTTGGTCGATTTAAAGTAAGGAACTGTTCCGAAATGTGCTTCAGTTCCACGATTTTTTTGTCAACGATTTCTAAAAGTTCCTTCGCCTCTTCAATATCGTCTTGGCTCGCCTTTCGTTGTGAAAAAACAGATTTTAGGTGCTGGGCAGTCATCCCTATGGAATTAAGTGGGTTCCGAATTTCGTGAGCCACACCAGCGGCGAATTGTCCTAAAGCATCAATCCGTTTTGAATGAGAATCCCGTAGTTGCCAGAGCATCCTTACGAGGTTATGGGTCGCTCTTCCGATTTCGTCCGACGAATAAGTCTGCTCAATGGATAGATTGCCGCTTTCAGCACTCTGAATAATACGAGTCATTCGTTCTAAGGGCTTCATAATTAGGTGATTTGTCGTTAGATCGATCAGAATCACAAGCAGTGCCCCAACAATGACGATCAATATTGCGTGCATTAGCAATGAATATCGAATTGACCTGCCGATATAAGGGACATCAAAAAGTACTTGTATGTAGCCGGTTAATGCTTTCTGAATCCTGAGGGTTTCACCTTGCTTCCATAAATTATAAACCTCGCCTTTTTCCTGATCCGTCATTCGCCAGCGTCTACCTTTCTCCTCGGTTATCACTGGATCCTCTGGCACATAAACATCTTCACCAAAGGCGCTCAACCAGACCTCATACGGCAGTGTACCATCATCGAGTATGGGTTCGTATGCAAAATCACTCGGCTCCAACCCAATCAACTTTGGTCCGGTCAAAACGGCAATATATTTAATAACAATAGCCGTTGCGTTCTGTCCCTCAACAGCGTATATCGTTGCGCCTTTTGTTTCAATTTGCTCAAGATCCGCTGAATCAAGATTTATGTCACCGGCATCTTCACCAGCGAGCAGACTCGAACGAATACGGGTATCATTTAAGGAGACATGGATATTCAGCACATTTTGCATATCCGGATGTTCATGCTTCAGTTTATTCAGCACTTGATCTAATCGCTGTGCATCAAACACCCTTGTGGTTTCGATTTCCATCTCAACAACATCAAGAATCGTGTTTTCAGCGATTTTCCGTAGTTCAGCACCACGTTCCGCCCCCAAGGCGTGAAGCGCATTCATATCATTTCGGACCCGGATGCTATCAAAAAAGTAAAACGCTACGAGGATTGCTATGACAGAAAGGTTGATGACAAGGGAGTACTTCCATTGGAGTCGCATTTTAACCCATCACTCGTTGGACTGCTCTTTTCCACTGCGCGAGTTTCTGATTCCGTTGGTCCGCGTCAATCTGTGGTGAAAAAACCTTAGTTTCAAGTGTATCGGTCTCGGACTTAGTTTGCCCAGTTCGGTGTGTCTCCAGTTCTTCAACGTTGTCCCATACACCGGTTGTAATACCAGCAAGGTATGCGGCACCCAGTCCTGTTGATTCTATCTGTGCCGGTCGTTCTATCTCTATGCCCAGGATATCCGCTTGAAACTGCATAAGAAAATTGTTCGCAGCGGCACCACCGTCTACCCGTAATCGGTCAATTGTCCCCGCTGTTTCGCTTAACATCGCAGTAACAACATCCGCGGATTGATACGCAATTGACTCTAAAGTGGCACGGACGATCTGTTCGCGTGTGCTTCCTCGTGTTAAACCGAGGATGGCACCGCGCGCCTCAGCATCCCAATACGGTGCACCAAGCCCAGTGAAGGCAGGCACAACAAAAACTCCGCCTGAGTCTGGTATATTAGCGGCAATTTTTTCCGTTTCCGCTGCAGTCTCAATAATCTGGATACCGTCTCGGATCCATTGGACAGCAGCACCGGCAACAAACACGCTTCCTTCTAAGGCGTAAACAGGATTCTCATCCAGACTACAGGCGAGTGTTGTTAGCAGCCCTGATTTTGTCTCGATCTTGTCAGCACCTGTGTTTAGCATGAGGAAACATCCTGTGCCATAGGTGTTTTTCGCCATGCCCGGGTTTGTGCACAATTGACCGAAGAGCGCTGCTTGTTGGTCGCCTGCCATTCCAGTGATTGGAATGCCATCTAAAGATATATTTTTCCCGAAGGTTTCAAGCCAAAAGTTTCGATAGAAACTCGCTGTGCCGAAGTTGCTGGCAGAGGGACAGACTTCTGGCAATATAGTTTTTGGGACGTTGAATATTTCTAAAAGCGTTTCGTCCCATGAAAGGGTGTCGATATTAAAGAGCAGCGTGCGCGATGCGTTTGTGTAATCGGTTTTATGGACTGCACCATCTGTCAATTTCCAAAGGAGCCATGTATCTACGGTACCGAATGCGAGTTCCCCGTGTTCTGCCCGTTCCCGGGCACCACTAACGTGATCCAGAATCCACGCGATCTTTGTTCCAGAAAAGTAGGGGTCAAGCACAAGACCGGTTTTCGCTTTTATCTCTTCAGCGATTCCCTGTTTTTCAAGAGAAGCACACATATCTGCCGTGCGCCGACACTGCCACACAATGGCAGGGTGGATTGGTTTTCCTGTTTGGCGGTCCCAAACGATGGTGGTTTCACGCTGATTTGTAATTCCGATGGCAACAATGTTCGGGGCATTTTCTTCTGCGAAAAGTGCGTCTATTGCTTGTAGTGTAGCATTCCAGATTTCCTCTGGATCGTGTTCTACCCAACCGGGGTGAGGATAGTATTGTGTAAATTCTTGGGACCCTTGTGCGATGATGTTACCGTGTACGTCAACGAGGAGGACTGTCGTACCTGTTGTGCCTTGGTCGATCGAAAGGATGCAAGCGGTATTCGACATGCTATTAATGCTGCTCCCAAAGTGTTTTTTTAAGAATAGCACTTACTGGGAAAAAAATCAAGTGAAAATCAATGTTGGCTTGGCTTTAAATTTCAACATTTTCTCGATTCAGGTTGACATCGAATCCGTTGTTCTGGTATAATGTATTATTATATTTTGAATGTATTATAGGACTATACATTACATGGAGTCATTTTCGTTTTCGCGTTAGGTGTCATAAGGCGTTTAGCCGCTTTGGAAGTAGGAACCAGAACTGGCAAATCGTTTCTGTTAGATGGAGACTTGGGTTTCCAGAGCAAGCTTAGGCGGCGGTAAACGAGATGGCTCTACCCTTTATAAATTAGTGTTCGAGTAAGATTATTGTTGTGAAAATAAAAAATTCAATAGTTTAGAGAGGAGTAAGCGTTGTGAAAAAGGCTTTGCTTTGTGCGCTTGTGGTATTCTGCTTCGCTGCGTATCATAGTGATGCGCAGATTCAGTGGGATGCTGCAAAATTTATGCCGTTGTCCGAAGTGGAACCGGGTATGAAAGGAAAAGGTTACACAGTATTTTTCGGGACAACGGTGGAAGAATTTGATTTTGAAGTTGTAAGTATTGAATACAACTATTTTCCAGAGTGGCACGTGGTATGGTGTAAAGGTCTCAGCGACAACTTTAAACGCACTGGGGTCGCAGGCGGTATGAGCGGTAGCCCGATATATATTGGCGGGCGGCTCATGGGGGCACTCTCTCTTGGGCATTTCAATCAGCGAGAACATGCCAATCTCTTTGGTGTTACACCGATTGAATTGATGATTAAAGTAACAAAGTGGGGTATGGAACCCAATTTAAAGTACGCAGGCGCGCAACTCTTTAACCTTGGTTCTGCGAATGCGTCACAAGACTATGGGTTGGATATGGGACCATCTCTGCTTCGCGACGGTAAAGTCACACAGAAGCCTCGGACGTTTGATGAACCTTGGTTTGAGGGTGTTTCCAGCACCTCTTTTCAAGAACGATCTGCGCGGTTGTCAATCCCGCTCTCGCTTCCGCCACTGAATCCAGAACTCATGCGGTTTGTCGAACCTATTTTTGACAAATTCAATTATACCCCAGTTCAAGCTGCAGGAGGCGGAGGTCGTGTTAAGGAATCACCGATTGAGGGCGGACAGATAATTGGATCAGAGGCAATCCGCGGTGATCTTTCCTTCTTTGGTTACGGCACTATCACTTATGTAGACGGAAATGAACTGCTCGCTTGGGGACACGGTTTTGGGCAGGAAGGTAACGTCAACGTTCCGCTTTCTGGTGGCTATGTGCATTTTATTCTCCCGAGCCGTTCACGTTCCTCCAAGATGGCAGCTGCGACGCAGCCTATCGGGACCCTTGTACAGGATAGAGAAACTGCAATCGCAGGCATCATTGGAAAGCATCCAAGTTATATTCCCGTCAATGTCAATCTCCAAACGACTGATGGGAAACAGCATCAGAAATTCTATGAAGTGATACGCGACAGGGGACTGTCAGCAGGTTTTATCGGAATTGGAGCGTGGTTTCTCCTTGATTCACTTCAGTTCTATTTCGGTGACTACACAATGAACGTGGAAGCAACCATCACCTTGAAAGAGCACCCCGATCTCAAAACGCGTGAGTTAGTTTATAAGAATATTTACTCTTCCAGTTTTTCACCGGGACTTGCTGCGAGGCAGCTGCTTATGTTACCAGTGGCACAGTTAAGCAACAACCCCTACACAAACATTCATGTCGAGAATGTCTCTCTTGATGTGAAGGTAGAGGATAAGCGGCGAACAGCGAGAATTCTGAGTCTCCAAGTGGATAAACTCCGCTATCGTCCTGGGGAAACTGTTGAAGTGGAAATAACATTGCAGCCCTACCTTGAAGCACCTGTTGTCCAAACAGCGACGATTACGATTCCTAAGGATATGCCAGATGGGCTTGTGTCTCTCTTGGCTACCAATGCGAGCTTTCACGAAGTTTGGCAGCGTAACCGCGCACCGCTGAATTTTCGCCACAGGAACATTAACCAATTAGTCGAATTGTTACAACGCGGCGAAAACAACACGAATATTATTATGGAACTCTTTGTGCCGGAGCCAGGTCTCACCGTTCAAGGTAAAGAATTTGCGCATCTACCCCCTTCAGTCATGTCTGTTATGAATACTGCGAAGCAGGTTGGCAATAGTGGATATACTTCAGGCACAACATTGCATATCGACAAGACATCGACAGACTATGTTATTTCTGGAAGCGGCATAATTCGGTTCGTCGTGGATAGGAACGCAGAATAATAGTGTCGAAAAGTGGAATAGAGAAATCTCGCGCTATAGCATCCGGTGACAGGATGGAGGCATGAAGACCTTGTTCGACAACGCGGGTGGACACTTAATCAGAATACAAAAACTTAAATTTGGTGGCTTGCAAACATTGACTTTCAAGTTTTACCTAAATAACCCTACAGGAGGGTATTTTCAATGCGCCGTGTCATCTCCTTTTGGAGTCTTATCTTAACCGTCTTTATTTACGCAAATGTTGCATCCGCAGTCAAAACCTCTTTATGGGAACAGCAAAACCATGCGGATTTTGAGGCTGGTAAACCCAAAAACCTGTCATTTACGAGTGCTGGAGATGTTATGTTGTCTCCTAAAATTGATTCCTTCACCAAACTCAAGGAGACCCAGGTCTGGGCACTTGTCGAGGATTCAGCAGGAAATCTCTACGCTGGTACGGGGAATGAGGGAAAAATCTATAAAATTGCTGCTGATGGTGACGATGCTGAGCTTTATTATAATTCACCTGAAGTTACCATTTACAGTCTCGCTGTCGGACCCGATGGTGCCCTCTACGCTGGCACCGGACCCGATGGGTTAATTTACAAAATTAATGATGCGACAACACCGCCGACAACGCTTCTTAATGAGGGCGACAAATATGTGTGGGCGTTGCAGTTTGATGATGCCGGCAATCTCTACGCAGCGACAGGTACCGATGGCAAGATTTACAAAATCACACCTGATGGTGAGTCGAGTGTTCTGTTTGATGCCGAAGAAAAAAATATAATGACCCTCCTTCTACACGAAAACGGATTCTATGCAGGCAGCAGCGAAAACGGTATTATCTACCATATTATGGACGATGGTACCGCAAAGGTTATTTATCAAGCCAAAGAGAAGGAAGTTCGCGCCCTTGAGATGGATACCCAAGGTAACCTCTACGCGGCAGTTGTTACATCCCAACCTGCTGAACCCTCAAGGGGACGGCGTGGTTCAAATGGACCGCCAACACCTTCCGGTCCGCCACCACCGGGCGGTAGCGCACCCCAAGAAAACAAGTCTAACATTTACAAAATTCGTCCTGATGGAACTGCCATCTCAGTTTGGAATTCACCGGAACCGCTTATCTTAGCGATCGTCCTTGAAAGTGACTCGCAAATCTTGGTAGGTACCGGCGATGAAGGGAAACTTTACCGCGTCAATCTAATGAGTGGAGACCATGTTGAAGTTGGCAAATGCTCGGCGAATCAGGTCGTGGCAATACATCAGAAAGAAGTAGATGGGAATACGAGAACACTCCTTGCGACTGGTAACCCGGGTAAACTTTTTAACCTCACAGCCACTTATGTTGAAGAGGGGACCCTTGAGTCAAAGGTTCACGATGTCAAAACTCTGTCCCGTTGGGGGAAACTCTCTTGGGAAGGTGAGATGGCGGAAGGGACCGCAATTGCCTTTTCCACTCGTACCGGTAACACTAAGAAACCGGATGATACGTGGAATGACTGGTCGGATGATCTCACGACAGCAGAAGGTTCTCAGATACCAAACGCAGATGCACAGTACATCCAATGGCGTGCAAAATTCACTACCAGTGACACCGCGCAAACACCCGTTTTGAAAAAGGTTACCCTTGCCTCTGTCCAGGCGAATGTTGAGCCGAGATTTACCAGTATTGAGGTAAATGATGGGTCTGGCAGCGGGAACCAAGAAACAGGGCGTCGCGGCTCTGGTGGCAATTTACCACCTCCGGGCAGGCGCGGTGGCGATAGTGGCGGGTCAGGCAGTGGAGCCGATACGCCTTCCAAAAAATGGAAAGTTAGTTGGAAGGTTGAGGACGCAAATGCTGATACGCTCCAGTATACTCTCTACTACAAGGCTATTGATGAGGACAACTGGCGTCTCCTCAAAAAGGAATTGTCCAGTGCAAATTATGAATGGGATATCACCACCGTTCCAGATGGGCGATATACCTTAAAAGTCGTGGCAACGGACAAACTTAGCAATCCAGTTGGATGGGCGAAATCGACTGAGAAGATGAGTAAGCCGCTTGAGGTAGACAACACACAACCTTCTATCGGGGAAATCCAAATCACTGCGAACGGCGATGGCACCTACCAAGTTGCCTGTGACGTTACGGACATGACGACGCCGATCCAGAAAGCGGTCTATAAGATCGACAGTGATGAGCATTGGAAGGCAATTTTCCCTGAAGATGGCATTTTTGATTCCAAACAGGAGAAACTTTTACTGGAAACCGGTGAACTCCCTGAAGGTGCACACACGATTACCATTCAAGTGACAGATAGAGCGCAGAATATGGCAGTGAGTCGTGGAAGTTTCTAGCAGGTTTTAACGAATCGTAGGGCGGGTTTCAAACCCGCCCTATTTTTTTGGGTAAAATCTGAAAATATGAGGACAGTTGTTCAGGAGATAGAACCCTCATCTCCGCTGGCGAGGTTTATAACCTCGCCTTTTTCTAACATCCCCTTGTAGGAGGAAACTCCGATTCCCGACTTCCCCTTTTCTCTTTCAATAGATGTATCTTTACGTTGTTGTCACTGTTGTGATTGATGTATAGACAATGTCCAGTAGGGTGTCTAACTCTGAAATTGAGATTTGCAACGGCGGCATCAGGACGATGGTATTGACAAGGGGTCGAAGTATCGCCCCGCGGGTGAGTGCCTCTTTACAAACCCGAATACCCACCTTCTCTTCAAACGGATAAGGTGTACCAGTATCTGGGTCTTCCATTAATTCTACACCTGCGACAAGTCCACACACACGCACATCACCGACATGCGGAAGTTCGTAGAATTCTTGGAGCCGATTTCTGAAATGTTCAATTGTAGGTTGGAGTCGGGGCAGAAGATTCTCGCGCTCGAAAATAGCGATATTTTCCAGTGCAACAGCACACGCTAATGGGTTTCCGGTGAAAGTGTGCCCGTGAAAAAAAGTCTTGAGGTCTCTATACTCACCGAGGAAAGCGTTATAGATTTCATCTGTGGTTAACGTCGCCGCGAGCGGAAGATAGCCTCCAGCGAGACCCTTTGCTGTACATAAGAAGTCAGGCGTAACGTTCTCGTGCTCACATGCCCACATTTTACCTGTGCGTCCAAGTCCGGTCATCACTTCATCAACGATGAGGAGCGTTCCCTCCCGTTTTGCCAATACAGCGAGTTCCTTTAGGAATCCCTTTGGCGAGATAAGCATGCCGCCCGCGCCCTGAACGATCGGCTCTAAAATAATACCCGCAATTTGTCCATCATGTTCAGAAAGCGCGCGTTCTACCGCATTGAGCCAACGATTTTTGACGGTAGAGTCTGGATGCGGTTCTGGAGCGGATACGCGGATACCTTTGAAAAGGAGGGAATCAAAGGTGGTATGGAAACTGTCGATACCGCCTACGCTCATCGCACCTATCGTGTCTCCGTGGTATGCGTTATCGAAATGGATGAATAATTTGCGTTTTGGTTCTCTGTTATGTTGCCAGTACTGATACGCCATCTTCAAGGCGATTTCGACAGCAGTTGAACCGTTATCAGAGTAGAACACTTTGTTCAACCCAGTCGGTGTGAGTTCTACCAGTTTTTGTGCGAGTTGAATTGCCGGGATGTTACTATACCCAAGCAGGGTGGTGTGTGCGATTTGATCCAGTTGCGTCTTGAGCGCGGTGTTCAGTTCCGGGTGATTATGTCCGTGAACGTTTGTCCACATGGAGGCGATTCCATCAATATACCGATTTCCGGCAATATCGATGAGGTAGCACCCTTCGCCACGTTCAATGATGACTGGATCCTCTGCCAGCCAATCTTGCATCTGCGTAAACGGATGCCAGAGGTAACGCTTATCCCAAGCGACAAGCGTTTCTTTATCGATCATAGCCTATAGCTGCAAGTCTCGCTATCCCTTGAGTTTCGCATAGTGAACTGGTGGTTCCAAGGCGAGTGCCTCGTATGTCCCTGCCTTCGGCACGATAATTTCAAGCACCCTGTTCCGATAGTGTGTATGGAAATCTTCCGGTTGTGCTTGAATAGGAAAGATACTTGTAAAGCCGTTAGGGAAGGAACTGGCACGTCCGACAACATTTTCAAACCGCGGATCCTCCATTTCACCTGTTTTGGGATTCACAGGGAGTTGCGTCTGGACCCTCACAGTGGTTTCAGGTGTCGGTGTAGTGTCTACAGCAGAATAAGGAGAACTTAAACAGACTTCGTAGTCGTAGTGCGGCATTCTATCGGGAAGATTGAACGTTTCCTTCATCGAAGAATTGGGTACCCATTGTGGGAACTCAATTTCTATTCGGTAATGATCCGCCATTTCTGAAACCTGATTAATCATTCCATATCGCCGGTATCGTTCCTTTATATCATCTGCGTAAATTGCGCCATCTACCTCTACTGCCCCGGGCACCGTTGTCCGTGGTGTCGAAGGTATCGTAACCAGAGCAGAACGCAAACCGATAAGCAGCGGTGTCGCAATGAGGGACAAGAACCAACCGTAGAAGGCTGCACCGTAACGCGGTTGTTCTTCCGTTGAGTTGAACTCGTCTTTAAACCGGTAAATACCCTCGGTGATCGCTATAACTATCCCGAGGAAAATCATCAAATTGCCTCTACTTGAAAAAAGGTCGGGAGTTTGTCCTCGGAACCCAATGAAGAAAAGGATAAGCGGATAGAGCGTTAGGTTAATTAGGCTATTAATACCTGTGGATACAGCGGCACTAAAAATACGCGTGTTTCCTGCCATCTCTTCAAGGCGCATTTTAAAACCCGCTGAGAAGGCACCGAGGATAGGCTGTCCAAGTAGTGCTAACAGATTGAATGGGGTCCGGAGTCTTGAATCTGGCTGTTCTGGTATCTGTACAAATTCTTCTGGAATACCTTGTTGCTTTCCTTGTTTAGTTTTTCCTGCTTCTTCGGTTCCGCTATCGGCTGCTTCTGGTTTAACGAAAGTCTCGAAAAATTTACGGTTTATCTCAATATACGATTCCCACTCGGCGGGGACATCACTCTGCATGGAGATCGCGTCAACAGGACACGCAGGTTCGCACGCAGCGCAGTCAATACACACGTCTGGGTCGATGTAAAGTTGTGTTTCACCTTCGCTGGTATGTATACAGTCGACAGGGCAGACATCAACACATGCAGTGTCCATTACATCAACGCACGGTTCGCAAATTATGTAAGCCATCTCTCCCTCCTTTTTGTAAATACTTCCGTATTAAGTATACCACAATTAATTGACGATGGCAAGGAAATATTTCGATGTTTGACAAGGGCGATGATAGTGGATATAATGGGATAGAGACTAAGACGCATAAGGGAAACCAGATGTTTAAGGAACCCGAAGATTTCATTGTTGAAGAATTACCACTTTATGAGCCTTCTCAGGTAGGGACGCATACCTTTTTTGCGATTCGGAAACGAAATTTGACCACGCTGGAGGCGATTAACAGAATCGCACGAGACTTACAGGTGCATAGCCGGCAGTTCGGTTATGCAGGTTTGAAGGATAAGAATGCAATCACAACACAGGTATTGTCTGTTGAAGGTGTAGCACCGGAACAAGTTTTGAAAATTGAGCAACCTGATATTGAGGTTTTATGGGCGGAGCGACACACGCATAAATTGCGAGTGGGTCACCTTCGCGGCAATCGGTTTGAGATAACCTTGCGAGATATTTCTCATGATATGCTATCTCTCGTCAAAACGGTGATGGTACGGTTCGCAACTGAAGGTGTGCCGAATCGCTTCGGCGCGCAGCGGTTTGGCAATAAAAACGATTCACATCTAATAGGAAGGGCGTTGGTGAAGGCGGAATGGGAGACGGTAATCCGTTACATGCTCACAGATGAGGCACTACAGGTTGATGATGTGGCACGGCGCATGCAACGGGAATTGGTGCGAAAACCTGTTGAAAAAGTCATAACCTCTATTCCGCATCGGCTTCGGAAGTTGTTTTTGTCAGCGTATCAGGCATATCTATTTAACAACGTTTTGGAGAGACGAGCACCAGATTTAGGTAAACTCCTTGAGGGGGACATTGCCGTGAAGCATGATAACGGGGCACCCTTTCTCGTAACAAATGCCGCTATTGAGCAACTGCGGGCAGATGCATTTGAAATTAGCCCTTCGGGTCCAATTTTCGGATATAAGATGCGTTTGCCAACTGGCGATGTATTCGCGTTGGAGACATCGCTCCTCGGGGATGAAGGGGTTCGGTTTGAAGCCTTTCGGAAGGTTGTCGGTATTCGTTTACCGGGGACGCGTAGACCTTTACGAATGGCGATGCAATTGCATAAAGTGTTTTCTGTTGGTGATGTAGGCGTGTGCCTCAGTTTTACGCTACCTGCGGGTGGATATGCAACGGTGGTATTGGAGGAGCTTTTGTCTACTATGTAGCCTTTTCGTCGTCTTTTATTACGACGAAGCGCACTTAGTTCTGACGATTTCAATTCTCCGACACAGTCCGCTTAGATTTTCGGTATCTGTAGAACGTCCACGCGCCAGATGCAAGTAGCACGACTAACAACACAATAAGACCAATGTTAAGAAGATAACGTCCACGATTCAGTTGCCACAGTCGTTCGCTTGCGAGTTCAGCAGCAGAACTCCCTTTCTGTGCTTTCGTTTTCACCTCTTCCCAATACCTTTTTGCGAGGTCAGGCTGTCCATGCTGCTCCGCGAGCTTTGCTGTAACGACAAGATAGGTGACATCCTGAACGTCTTGTTTCTCTACGGCATCAGCGAAGGAACTGAGGAGTAAGACTGTTAGATCTGGAGACATTCGCGGGAAATCTGGTGTGAGCTCGATCCCGTTCTGAAAAGCCGTAACAGCCCCTTGGTGATTCTGCCGGTCAAATTCAATTTGTGCGACTTCAAACCAAGTTCGCTTAACAAGCTGCATCTGTGGTGTTATGTCGGTATAGCCATCAAATGTGAAAGCCGCCGAGCCGTAATTCAGATCTCCTTGTTTTGCAGCGAGTGTGTAAGTTTCACCAAAGTTCAGTAAACCATCATCTTTCCACTCGTCGAAGCGGTAGGATCCATCTGCTTTGACAACCCGTTGGTGTCTTGTTCCCTCGATCCAAACGACGGTATTGTCAACTGGTTCACCGGCGACTCCCGTAACGGTGCCGTGAATAGCAATCGGTTCAAGTGCCCAACCGATATAGGCGGATTCCCCAAGTGCTAACTGTAATTCAACAGTTTTGGGTGATGGAATAACGTACCCTGCTTTCTTCACAGACACTGTAGAGATGCCCTCTTTCAGATTCTCTGTAATGAGTTTAGGCGTGCTTCCGACTTCTACGTCGTTGATAGAAATTTCTGCACCTTCGGGAAATGTCTCGATTTTAAGCGCGGGGCTTAGTTTGAGCAATGCGGCTTCAACATCACCTGTTGGGGCAAGAATTCCGTCCTGAAAATCGGAATTCGTTCGCAATAATTCGTAACTTTCGATGATGCTCAACTGCCGATTATCGTTTGTATCAGTTGTGTCTGCTGCGAGAGTGTCGTGGAGTTGCCGAAGGAGTGTTGTAGTATCTGCTGTTTCTGCTGATTGAATCACGTTTAGCGCAGCGGTTCCGAGTATCTCGCGATTCGCGTAGTAAGCACTTAAGTTTGTATCCTCTGTGTAACCATCGACAATAACGACAGTGTCCTTTCTTTTACTTTCTCTCAACCACGCATTGAGGGTGGCATCCCGGATTCCTTGCGCATCTCCTTGGGTTATCAGGAACATTGTGTTCCTACCTCTCGGTTTGGTAACCATTCCATGGTATAGAACGATCAATGTGTCCTGAACTTCGGTTTGATTCCCAACTTCTCTAAGTGTCGCGTGGATCTCTTCTGGAGTAGTATTATCGCCTTCGATACGATAAATCTGCTCACTTGGCACCTTTCCACGTGTGGTTAGGAGTTGAATAAGTGAATTCACCTGTTCCTGCGCGCGTGTCTCCGGTGTTGCGTCCACAATTAGCCAATAGGTTCCAGAATCAATCGGAAACGCCGGTGCTAATACGATGGCGACCAACACGACACAAATAAAGATGAGCCTAAAAAAGGGGTTCCGCTTTGACATGATTTTATCCAAAAATTGCGTTTAGGAGCATTTTAAGGTATTAGTTTAACAAAAATCTGAGGCGATTGCAAGAAAAAAGAACTACTTTGGGTGTTAAAATGTCTAAACTTTTAATGAAGAATTGCGTCAAAATGTTATAGAGAAGGTCTTTTTGGCAGGACCCGTAAGTTGAAATTTGCTGTTAAAAAAATTTAAAGATCTGTCTTGCATTAAGGCGCGCTGCTTTAAAATCTTAAACGTCATGAAAACACACGTACCAGCGTCGGAACGGACAAGGAGATGTTAATGATTCACCGGAAGATTAAGTTCACTGTTTTGTCAAAACTCGCAGATTCCCAAAGTTTGCTGTTAAAAGCGATCCTTATTTTTCAGTTTACAGTTATTTTTTGTGTCGGTGCACAGGAACCTACCACCGAAGTTGACTTAACTCAGTCTTTGACCCTTGAACAATGTGTTCAAATAGGGTTGGAAAAGTCGACAAATATGCGAAATGCGCGGTTGAATCTCGCTATACAAGAGCTTCGAGTGAAAACTGCACGTGCTGATTATTTTCCACGTATTTTTACAAACGGTAATTACGATTTTTCTGACCGAGTTGACTTCGGCTTTGAACCCGAAAATTATAACTTGGGATTAGGCGCACAGTATACCATTTGGGACAATGGCCAGCGTGAGGGAGGTTTCGCACAGGCAAAAGAATCGTTGAGTGCCACTGTGAGCCGCAATGAGGGAATTAAACAGAGCCTAATTTTACAAATTACTGAAGCTTACTATGATGTCCTTCAGTTTCAAGCACTCGTCGAAGTGAGCGAGCAAAATTTGGAAAGGGCACAAGAGAACACGCAACGAACTAAGGATTTCGTAGAAGCAGGTTCACTCATTCCAGCAGATGTAGCAACTGCGGAGGTGCGAGAGGGAAATAATATATTAACGCTACTCAATAATCAAAATTCACTTCAAGTTGCAAAAGCAAGGTTACCACGGCTCCTTGGTTTAGACCCGGGCGTATTAATTACAGTTACCGAAGATGAATCATATCAATTATATCAGCAGCGCGGCACCATTGAGCGAATAGAAATGTCGATTGAGGAAGCTATCCAAATAGCACTTGACAATCGTCCGGAATTTACGGAGACGGAAGCGCAATTAAAGTCACAGGAATGGTCGTTGACGCTCGCGAAATTGCAGCGCTGGCCCCGGTTGAACGCGGATGTTGATTATAATGTCAACGTGGATGATTATCTCCGCGAGCGTGAGAATTTTTCTGACTTCCGAAGTTGGAGTGCCGGTGTTTCACTAAATTTCACGCTTTTTGACGGTGGAATTTTGGGGAATCGGGTCAAAGAGTTAACGATGCAGTTGGAGCAGGCACGTGAGAACGCAAGTGACTTGGAGCGTTCTGTCGCCTTGGATGTCCGGCAGTCGTATCTAAACCTCAAGCGCAGCGAAGCCTCTGTTGATATCTCCAAAACACAGGTTGTCAACGCTCGACTCAGTTTGGATGTCATTCAGGGGCGTTTTGATGTTGATAAAGCGATTTTACTTGAACTCCTTGATGCCCAAACCAATTACGCGCAAGCCTTGACAAATGAGGTGAATACGTTCTACGCTTACAAGATTGCGCAAACCCGTTTACAGGATGCAATGGGAGTGTTACAGTAACCATGAAGAATCGGAAGAAGTGGATTATCATAGGGGCGATTGCTTTAGTTGTTATTGCCGTCGGCGCAATTGGTGCGACGCGGATGAATATTAACTTCGGTCAAGACAACAAAGAAACCGAAGATAAACAGGAAGTTGTCCGCCGTGGCGAATTTCTGGTCCGGGTCCGTGAGTCTGGCAACCTACGTTCCTTCCTTGAGGTGGATGTCCGCTCAAACGTGGAGGGCGAGATTGTTGAGATTTTCGTTGATGAGGCTGACCCGGTTGAATTAGGTGATCCTTTGCTGCGAATTGATGAAAAGCAAATTCTGGAACAGAGGAAACAGGCGGAAGCTAATCTTGATGCTCGAGAAGCCCAACTCCAGCAGGCAGAACTCCAAATCCGGATTACTGAGAAGCAGCAAGAGAGTAGTCTCGCTCAGGCACGAAATTCTGTCGCTGTGGCGCAGGCATCTTTGGATTCATTTGTTGCAACGACACAGCAACGGATTACCGAAGCGGAAACACAAGTTGCCACGACGAAAAATTCCCTCACCCAAGATCAGATTGCCCTGAGACAGGCGAGAATTGCATTAGGGCAAGCGAAGCTAACCCTTCAACGTACAGAAGGAAATGTTGAATCCGCAAAAATCTCCTTTGAGACCGCAGAATCCGAGTATGAGCGGAATAAGGAACTGTTTGATAAAAAGCTCGTTTCAAAGAAAACGTTGGAGGACTCTCAGAGGCAACTTGCTTTAGCTAAGTCACAGTACGAATCCTCCCAAAAAGAGGTTGAGTCTCAAAACGAGACTATTAAATCGCAAGAAGAGAACATCAATGCGATGAATCAGGCGATTGACAGCCGAAAATCAACACTCGCGCTAAATGAACAAAATATTGAAACAATTAAAGACTCAGAGGAAGCACGAAAGAAGCAATTGGAAGCCGAATTGGAGAACGCTCGCACACGGCTCCAACAATTAGAAGATACAACTGAGGAAGAGAAGGAACTCACGAGACATGCGAGGGTCAGTGCCAAGGCGAGCCTGCTTCAGGCGGAGAGCCAACTCAAGTCTCAACAAGAGCGCTACGAATGGACAACAGTCACGGCTCCTATGACTGGCACGATTACGCGTATTATTGTGGAAGAGGGTGAGATTATCACCTCGGGACGTTCCGCGTTTTCACGTGGCGAGGCGATCATGCGCATTGCCGACCTTAATCAGATGATTGTGAGGACACAGATAAATCAGGTAGAAATTGGAAAAATAAAACTGGATCAACGCGCCGAAATCAGCGTTGATAGCTATCCCGGTCGTGTCTTTCCGGGTAGGGTGAGCGAGATTTCACCGAGCGCGACACCGCGCGGTCCCCAGAACCAGAGTTCCGTCATTACTTTTGAGGTGGATGTAGAGGTCATCGGTTCGCCGGCAGAACTACTCCCCGGTATGTCTGCAGATGTCGACATCATTGTGTTTGAAGAGTCCGATATCCTTCAACTTCCAATACCTGCTGTGCTGAGTCCGAAGGTTTTCAGTGTTAAAGCGAATGTAAACCCGACAGATCTTGGGCAATTTCAGGAAGGTCAGGAACTCAAAATCCGGAATCCGATCGGAAAAGAATTCACTGGACGTGTGGGTAAAATTTCGCCGGAGGAAAGCCGTGGTAGTCTTGAAATTCTACTTGAGGGTGCGCAGAAGGGGCTGCGGACCGGTCCAATAGAGATTAGCATTGTTATCTCCGACCAAGAAGTGCTCTCAGATATAGAGGCTAAAGTTGATAGTGAACGACAGTATTTTGTCATGCTGGATACGGGTGAATCAAGTAAGAATAAAGACGAGAAAAAAGGGGTCAAAACCCACATTACAATCGGGCAGCGCAACAACACCCACTTACAAATTACTGGCGGATTAAAGGAAGGTGACCGCGTTTTTGTGCCCTCTATGCAGGAATTGACAAAGGGAGAAAGAAATAGCGAGGAAGAAGAAGACAAGTAAAAGGTGCTGCGTTGTTAGCATAGGTATGCTTAGTTCTATTTTTTGTTTGTTATTTTTATGAGATAAAAGTTAAGGAGGCAACGTTGTGTTAATTGATGTAAAAGATTTGACTAAAATCTATCAAATGGGTGATGTGCAGGTGCATGCCTTACGAGGCGTGAGCTTCAGCATAACACAAGGTGAATTCATCGCGATTATGGGACCTTCCGGTTCCGGCAAATCAACGATGATGGATATTCTCGGATGTCTCGCAACACCGACATCGGGAGAGTACTACCTTGAAGGTGAAGAAGTCGGGAAACTTTCTGATAATCGTCTGGCAGACATTCGGAATAAGAAGATAGGCTTTGTGTTTCAGTCGTTTAATCTGCTACCACGAACCAGTGCGCTCAACAATGTTGAATTGCCGCTTATTTACTCCGGCTTGGGAAGAAAAGAGCGGAAACGGCGTGCATTTGAATCCTTGGAAGCAGTCGGTTTAGCAGACCGAGTTGATCACAAATCGACCGAGTTGTCTGGTGGACAGATTCAGCGTGTCGCGATTGCACGTGCTTTAGTCAATAAACCTTCAATGATCTTTGCTGATGAACCAACGGGTAACTTAGATACCCGTTCTGGTACCGAAATCATGGCAATTTTCAACCGCCTGAACGACGAAGGAAATACCATCATCATGGTGACACACGAGGCTGAAGTCGCTGAACACGCCAAACGTGTGTTGCATATTCGAGACGGTTTAATCGAACGGGATGTTATGCAGAACGGGAATGGAGGAGTCGCTGCTGAGTAATCGAGGGGAAACCTGTATGAAAAAGGTTCCCTTTCGTGTGTTCTATCTCCATAACGTGTCTACAAACCTAAACGAATCCAACCCAGTTATGCACCACGTCCGAATTACGACCCCGTCCCGCTTACATTTTTCTCTGCTTGACTTGAACGGCGCATTGGGACGAATTGATGGTGGCTTCGGTCTCGCAATTGCTGAACCCAATTTCCAAATCGTCGCTGAGCGAGCGACCGATGTACACGTCTCATCTTCTATTTACCATGAGCGCGCTTGTGGTATTATCGCACGACTCCAAGAGACTTATCCATTTCCGGGCATTAAATTAACATTTGAATCTGAAATCCCGATGCATTGCGGATTCGGGTCTGGAACACAGCTCTCTCTTGGTATTGCACAGGCTGTCAATGTACTGTATGAACTCGGATTGGATGTACAAGAATTAGCGAAGGCTGTCGGGCGTGGTGGGACTTCAGGTATCGGAGTTGCGGCATTTGATACGGGTGGATTTATCGTTGATGGTGGGCATCGTTTCCCTGAACAGAAGACATCATTTCTACCCTCTTCTGCCGTTGGTGATATTCCGCCGCCCCCGATTTTGATCCGTTACTCGTTTCCAGATGTGCCACTGCTGATTGTCATACCGGATTGCTCGCGGATTTATGGCGATAGGGAAGTTGAGTTGTTTCGTACGCTCTGTCCACAACCCGAGTGGGTCGCACAGAAGCTTTCACACATCTTATTGATGCAGATACTTCCTGCCCTTGTTGAGGCGGATATGCACAGCTTAGGGAGAGCCTTAAATCAGATTCAGACGTTTGGATGGAAAAGGGTGGAGATTGACGCACAAGGTGCTGAGTTACAATTAACGCTTGATTTCTTACGCGACAGTGGAGCATTCGGAGCAGGCGTTAGCAGTTGGGGAGCAGCGATTTGCGCGATAAGTGAGGATGTCAATAAGTTAAAGCAGGATACTGAGGCGTTCCTGAAAACGCTTCCGAGTGGCGGTACCTGTTTTATTACACGAGCGAGTAACCTTGGGGCGAGCATTGTGTCAGGTTGAGTGCTGAAATAGAAACGGGCGGATGGTACCATCCGCCCGTTATCTGTATTATCCTTTGCTTGGAGAATAATACGGATTATCTCCTGCCCCGTGATCAGTGGTATCAATCACGTGCTTGATCTCGGGGAAGACCTCTTGAATCATCGCTTCAATGCCGTGTTTAAGGGTAACGTTCGCCATGCCACAGCCTTGGCAACCGCCCCCCATGTGAATATAAATAGCATCATCTTCGACGTTCAGGAGTTCTATCTGTCCGCCGTGCGCAGCGACAGCTGGGTTAATCCGTTCATCAATGAGTTTCTGGACCTCTTGTGCCTTTGGATTGTCCCACGTTGGTGTGTTTGGATTCTCAATATTGAACCCACTTGAATTCAAGTCGTCAACGTAGTCAATCACAGCACCTTTAAGGTCAGAAGCACTTTCGGCATCGACGAGTACATTGAAATTTTTATATTCAACAACGATGTCGTCCTCTTGTGCTTCAGTAGCTAAGCCAAGGCTGTATTGGAAAGCAGTCGCAGTTCTACCTTGAATACTAATCCGTAGTCCTTCAACTTCAACCTCTTCGGTTTCTATCACTGCCTGAATCTTTTCTTGTGCGGCTTCTGTGACTTCAAGCAAAGGGGTTTCATCTCCCTTGAGCTTCTTCAAGAAATTCTTCATAATTGCCTTCCATGAGCGGTGTTTATGCCGCAGTTTTTCCTACCCAAGAGTGATCCGATCGGAATTCTCCCATTTCGTCATAAAGGTCATGCAATCGTTTGATTGCGTCTATTTCTAATTGTCTGACCCTTTCTCGAGTAACTTTCAGGGCAACGCCAATTTCGCGAAGTGTTTTCCGTTCTCCATCTTCGAGTCCAAAGCGCATCTTCAGCACTCTCTGTTCTCGCTCAGGTAGTCTTTTAAGAAATTGGGCGGTCAGGTCCTTGTTGATTATTTCTGCGATCGGACCCTCTTCTCCGCTAGTTGTTGGATCTTCGACTAAATCACCTAATGTGGCGGCGGAACGTTCATCGCTCAGCGGTAAATCCATTGAAATGGCATCCGCGTTAAACGTTAAAATTTCCTCAACCTGTTTCACTGTCAGGTCTAAGGCTTCCGCTATTTCTTCTCGCCGTGGTTCGCGTTGCAGTTCTTGACACAATGTTGCATAAATCGTGTCAAACTTATTCATCTTCGCGACTACGTAGGAAGGTAATCGAATCGATCGGGAGAAGTTGTCGAGCGTACGCATGATTGCCTGTTTAATCCACCAGATCGCGTACGTGCTAAACTTAAAACCCTTTTGATAATCAAACTTACTTGCTGCTTTAATCAGTCCAATGTTTCCCTCTTGAATCAGATCTTCAAGTGGGACGTTGTGCCCTTGGTATTTGACTGCGATAGAAATAACGAGTCGTAGATTCGCTTGAACGAGTTCATCTCGTGCTCTTCGTGCTTCGTCCTCCGCGGCTTCAATCCGTTTTTCGAGTAGGCCTTTTTCCTCGCTGGATAATAAGTCCACTTTCACGAGTGCCTCTAGTAGTTCGTTCACTAGTGCTTTTCGTGCTTCGCTCCTGCCAGTTTTAATCTGTTCCGCCAGTAGCTCTTTCTGCTCGCGAGCTAATAGATTTACTTTCACGAGTGCTTCTAATAGTTCGTCTAATGCTTTGGCTTCCGCGGCTTCAATCTGTTCCGCCAGTAGCTCCTTCTTCTCGCGAGCTAATAGATTTACTTTCACGAGTGCTTCTAATAGTTCGTCTAATGCTTTGGCTTCCGCGGCTTCAATCCGTTTTGCCAATTCAACTTCTTCTTCACGGGTTAACAAACGATGACCAGCCACGCTCCGAAGCCAACTCGTTAAGGCACTCTGATCACTCCCTTTGTAACTCTCCGAGGGCTCTGTTTCATCTGCTGGATATGGTGCGTCCATGTAAGGATCTACACTTTCAATACTTGCTGTTTCACCGAAAAACTCGGCTTCCATCTTTCTCCTCTCCTTTAGTGAGATTTTAAATAAAATAAAGACAAACATTAATGATACATTATGTTAAAACGTTTTGTCAAGTAAAATGTTTAAAAAAAAGCAAAATTGCCCCGAAAAACCTGACAAACAAAACATTTTAGCAGATTTTCCGAAAAAAAACAACATAAAAACGCAATTATACCCTCATGCCTCGGAAGAAATCGTACGAAGCAATTCCATCTATTGGAATAGGACCCTACCGTTTTCCGTGAAATATAAATTAACAATACATTTTTATCGGCACGGTTAGGAAACCTTGTTTGTGATAGAATGAGAATTTAGGTTGGACGCTTGTGCCAGACTATAAACTGAGATGCACTAAGTCGCGTGCCCAATCAGTAGCACCGCTGCTGGCAACGAGGTTGATACTGTTGTATCAAATGCTCTTTGAATACATGGAATATCTGCGTCTGTTTCTAGCATCTCATAAGGTAGGTTCCACGCTTTCAGCGTAGGTTCAAGGAAGGTCGCAACAGAATCAACCCATTGTCCATCTGCATCTCGGTTGTGATACCCACGATACCCAATGAATACCACCACTGGCACCCGCATGTTGATAACAGTACCTCTGATTGCATCACCTGATTCCAAAAATCCTGTATTTTGGATGATAATAACCGACTTTTTGCCGCCGACATACAACCCTGATGCAATAGCAAACGCTTCCCCTTCACGGGTTACTGTAATGACTTCTATCTCTGGTTCTGATCGCAAGAGTTCGTAAATCCGAGCACTCCCGTTATCTGGAACACCTACGACGTGAGTAATTTCCTGTTTTTTTAGTTCGTCTACAATGTTTTGTGCTGATGCCAATTTGTACCCCTACTTCTTGTAAATTTAATGCACAATGAATTACGCGACTACGAACCCAAATGCTTCAAGGAATAGTTATCAGTTAAGAAATATACTGTGGCAGTTACAGAATATGGTGCTAACACAAGAAGTCTCTTAACTGATAACCGACAACTGAAAACTGAAAACTATTCTACCGTCTACCTTCCACAAGTGCATCCACGACTGTCGGGTCAGCGAGGGTTGAAGTATCGCCGAGTTCAGAGATGTCGCCTTCAGCAATTTTACGGAGGATGCGCCGCATAATCTTACCCGACCTCGTCTTTGGCAGGGCAGGCGTAAACTGGATTTTGTCTGGTGTTGCAATAGGTCCAATTTGTTGTCGGACGGCTTGTTTGATGCCCGTTTCTACCGCGTCCGATGCAGATTCACCCGTCATGAGCGTAACATACGCATAGATACCTTGCCCCTTGATGTCGTGTGGATAACCGACGACTGCTGCTTCCGCTACTGCCTCATGTTGACCGATTGCCCCTTCAACCTCTGCTGTACCCAATCGGTGTCCTGAAACATTCAGAACATCGTCCACGCGTCCCGTAATCCAATAGTAGCCGTCTTCATCGCGCAGCACGCCATCGCCTGTCATATAATAGCCGGGGAATCGGCGAAAATAGGTGTCTAAAAACCGTTCATGATCCCCGTAAACCGTTCGCATGATGCCGGGCCACGCCGTTTTAATACAGAGATAACCAACTGCAGGGTTGCCTTCAACCTCGTTGCCTTCCTCATCTAATATGACGGGTTCGATTCCAAAGAATGGGAACGTCGCCGACCCCGGTTTCAACGGCGTTGCAGCAGGCAGCGGTGTCATGAGGATGCCGCCGGTTTCGGTTTGCCACCATGTATCCACAATCGGACACCGTTTCTCGCCGACAATGTTGTAATACCACAACCATTCCGGTTCTTTGATCGGTTCACCCACCGTGCCGAGGAACCTGAGGGTGGACCTGTCGTATTTTTCGACCCATGTATCGCCTTCCTTCATCAACGCCCGCAATGCTGTCGGTGCGGTATAGAAGATATTAATCTGATGCTTTTCGACGACTTGCCAAAAACGTCCGAAGTCCGGATAGTTCGGCACGCCTTCAAACATAATGCTAATCGCACGATTCGCGAGCGGACCGTAGATAATATAAGAGTGCCCCGTAATCCACCCTATATCGGCGGTGCACCAGTAGACATCACCTTCATGGTAATCAAAGACCTGTTGATGTGTATAGGACGTATAGACGAGGTAACCGCCTGTCGTATGCAAAACACCCTTCGGTTTTCCTGTTGAACCGGAGGTGTACAAGATGAAAAGCGGATCTTCTGCATTCATAACCACAGGTTCGCATTCTGTGTTGGCATTCGCCATCGCTTCATGCCACCATATATCGCGCGAGGCATCGAAATCCACTGTGTCTCCTGTGCGTTCCACGACGACAACCTTCTCAATAGATGGGCATTCTGCCACAGCGGCATCTGCATTTGCTTTCATCGGTATGTCGCTACGCGGACCGCGCATTGCGGTGTCTTGCGTTATCAACATTTTACACGCCGAGTCGTTAATCCTGTCTCGAAGAGATTCCGCTGAAAATGCACCAAAGACGATAGAGTGAATAGCACCAATCCTTGCACACGCCAACATTGCAATTGCCAACTCTGGCACCATCTGTAGATAGATGCAAACGCGATCGCCTTTTTCTATACCTTGTGCTTTTAGGACATTGGCAAACTTTTTGACCTCAGCGAGGAGTTCACTGTAACTGAACGTTTTGTCTTCAGATGGATCGTTTCCCTCCCAGATAATAGCAGTTGCATCACCGTGCCCTGCTTCTACGTGTCGGTCAAGACAGTTGTAGCAGGCGTTCAACGTGCCACCTTCAAACCATTTAATATCGCCGTTAACAAAGTCATAATCGCGAACAGTATGCCATTTCTGAGACCACGTCAATCGTTCCGCGATCGTTGCCCAAAATGCTTCCGGGTCTTGAATTGATTCGGTGTATTGTACCTGATATGCATCCAGACTGTTAACGTGCGCATTATCAATTGGATAGGCAGTTTCTGCCGGTGGAAAAATATTGTTAGCCATCTTATATTTTCATCTCCCCTGCGAATCAATATGCAGTTCTTAAAAGACTTCTATAAATTGTATAGGGCATATTTTATAGGAAAACAGTGTGGATGTCAACTGCAATTAGAGGATATTTTTATCAGAACGTGAGTTTAATGACGCTGAGCAATTCCAAAATTGCAAATACACCTTGCGTTTTTCATAGAAGATGAAGTATAATTACCAATCAACGAACTGTTTATTTTTCATTCCATAGCGGGTATAGAACGATTGTCAATAGGAACGGAGACACGCCGATGAGAGAGATGGGAAACTGGAACGAGTACTTTATTGAATACCTTGCCACCGACCGCGAGGCAGCGATTGATTATCTTCAGTTGACCTTAGAAGAATACCTTACTGATGACGATCTGCCCTTCTTTCTAAAGTGCCTCCGGACTTTTATAGCATCACAAGGTGGAGTTGTTGAAATTTGCAAACGAACTGATATTGATACCGAAACGCTTTTAAATATGTTCTCTAATGAGGATGCTAAACAATTATTGGATACGTTCAGTTCTCTATTGAACGCGCTTAAGCATCGTCTGGTAATTGAAGATACACATTCTATGAGAAATTCTCCCTTGTAGCATAAACTTTTAGTTTGTGCCTCGTCCTTCACAATCCAGGCGTGTAAAGTTTTTGGCGCGTAATTAGACTAACAAAAGCACAGCCCTGTAGCATAGGCTGTTAGCCTGTGCCAAGTATCGCCTGTAGCATAGAATGTTAAGCAATATTAAACTGGGATTTCTCACAATTGTTCGGATCATGTAAAAAATGAGTGCAAATGCAACTTTTAACCCCTATGATCATTGACTTCGTGAAAACAAACGCACACATATTTTACAGGAGTGAAAGTTTTCTAATTCCTCTAAACCTAATAATATCAATACGAAATACCTATAAAAAAACCATTTAATGGACGATTTTATTCTGCTTTGTATTGAAAATAAGGTATATTTTTCACGTAATGAAAATTTATCAATGAGCATTTTTTAGCATTTTCATAACCGCGTATTGAGAGAACGTTGATAGGTAGTAGCTTCTGAGTGCTTTTGAGAAATCCCAGTTAAATAATAATCTTTGGATTTTCGGATTTCCAAGAGGTGATGAACCCGCGTAGGGGCGGGGTTTCCCCGCCCGACAGCGATGAACAATCGGCATATTTAATACTGAAACTTGCTTAGTTTCTTGTGCAAAGTATTTCCCAAGAAAATTCGAGATCCAGAAAACTATCGACAAAATATTTACACACCCCAAAGTGCTGTTTTATGTCTTATCAATCTGGATTGGCATTTGCTTTACCGGATATGGTATAATTGCCCTGAGAGTAAAACTTGTCGGATCAGTTGTGATCTCTCATGGATTTTCGTTCAACTCACCTTTATACTGATTAAGACAGGGAGGTAAGCAATGCTTGAGAAAATTGGAATCGGAATTTTAACAATTTTAACAAAGGTAGTTTCAGTATTTTCAAAAGAAGCCTGGGAACGCCTTAAAAATAAACGCCAAAATTCAAAAAGCGCCTCTCACGATTACAACAGTCCCTACAAGAAACGTCACGGTCAACTCCAAGCTTCCTACGTTGGAATAGACCCATCAAGATCACTGGACGACATTTATGTGGCTGTCCAATTCCTAAATAAGAGAAGAACAACAAAGCATACGTCGCTCGAAGAAGTTGAAGAAGAATTCCGAGAAAGTGCTAGAACGGACTTCACTTCCACTTCAGATGAACGCCAAGACGGGATGAGGGTTGCCAATGACGAACAGTATCTGATGGTACTCGGTGGTCCTGGAGTTGGGAAATCGACCTTTCTCCGTAAGGTTGGAGTTGAAGCACTGAAAGGAGAGGACGGGAATTTTGAACACCAATGTATTCCCGTTTTTCTTGAACTGAGAAGATTCACGGAGGATCCAGTTGATATTAAGGCATGGATTACCGAGGAGTTTAAGGTATGTGGCCATCCATATCCTGAGCAGTGGGCAAATTCTAAGTTGAAATCTGGTGAACTGCTAATACTTTTTGATGGTCTTGACGAGGTGCCAAAACCAAACGTTAGCAACGTCATCAATAAGATTAAGGATTTTGCCCATGAATATAGCCGAAACCGCTTTGTTGTTTCATGTCGGGTAGGAGATTACACCGGACGGCTTGCAGATTTCACTGTAGTAGTGGAAATGGCAGATTTTGATGATTCACAAATTCAGGCGTATATCAACAATTGGTTTGCATCAGCGTCCGATCAAAAGAAGAAAACTGCCCAACGGTGTTGGAAAGCATTGAATACCTCAGATCATCAAGCAATTAAAGTGTTAGCACAGAATCCTTTATCACTCGCGCTATTGTGTCAGGTTTATGAAGACTCACAGGATTTTCCAGCAAGTCAAGTGATCCTGTATGAAAAAATTCTTAACATTTTTCTCAAAAAGTGGACAGCAGAGAAAGGTGTTCATAGAGACTTACCAATGAGTCCGTATTTGGCTATCCCGACTGTAAAGGAGCTACTTTCTGAAATTGCCGCAGAGAACTTTAAGGCAGACCGTCTTATTTTCAGTGAGAACGAACTCATCAATCAGATTCAAGAATTCTACCAACGGAGGGGTGATATATCTTCAGGATTTGATGCTTCCGAAATCTTAGACTCAATCCTTGTAGATCCAGGGCTTTTCGTTGAAAGGGCTAGTGGTATTTATTCTTTCTCTCATCTAACGTTTCAGGAGTATTTAACAGCGAATCACAACGTAAGATACACGCGTTCAATTCAGGATTTGGTGAATCAGCATTTACACGACGATCGGTGGCGTGAAGTCTTCTTATTGACATCCGGACTGATGCCTAAGACAGACGATTTGCTCATAGCGATGGAAGCGGAAGCCGCTAAGTTGATTAATACCGATGGACTCAGAGCCCTCTTCCAATGGGCAGAACGGATTACAGACACCTCAAATTATCGGTACAACGGAATTGCTAAACGATCATTTGCCCTGTACCAATATTTTTCTCTGCATCTGTTCAATAAAACTTATAAGGTGGTTGAGAACAGCGCTACTCGCTACCCATCCATACACCGAGAACTACACTCATACCTAGACTTTAACCGAGACTTTGACCGATACCTCGACCTACACCGACACCCACCGCTATACCTTGACCTCGACCTATACCGAGACCTCGACCCATACCGAGACCCATACCGAGACCTCGACCTCGGCCAAGACCTCGACCTTGAACTATACCTATACGTTGAACGATACCAAGAACTCGACCTATACCTCGACCTATACCGAAACCGAGACCTCGGCTTCTATAAAGATTTTTACCGATATACGGATGCTAATTTCTTTCTGCTTGTGCCCGATGAGTCCCGGGATCAATGTGATAAGGAATTGCAGGAACGCATATTGCTTGCCAAACGTCTGGAACAGATGGAAATCTTCAAAGGTGTGGATTTACAGCAAATGGGCACACGGTTCAATGAACAGCGGGAATTTATCCAGGCGGCAGCGGCAAGAAAAGATGTTGAATACCCGGCGAAGTCTATTCACGACACGTGGCTCTCTGTTTTCGGTATCACCGACGAGATGCTCCATATTTCACCCGAAGAATTAGATACCTGTCTTCAGTATCTTCGCGCAGTAGATCTCATCGTTGCGTGTAAAGAAGCGGCTGGACGTGTTTCGCCTAAAGTATGGCAGAAAATTGAGGAAAAGCTGCTATCGGTTAAATCTTCAAAGTAGTTTGGGGTTCTCCGGTGGTAGTGCAAAATCTGTTGTCCGTTTGTCCATACAGCAATAGATGTAATGTACCAGTGGCGTTGCAATAGGAACGGAGTTGTGCCTTGTCATCTTGGAGTTTCGGCTTTTATACTTGAATGATAATAAAAAGTGTATCGGCTCTGTCCTTGTCAAGGATAACGATGTCGGCGCGTTTCTTTTCCCTACGAAGTTGACAAGATGCTCAAACCGCACACGTTCTCGGGATAATGATACCGGTTCAGAAGACGTTCCACATACAATTGACGGATAAGCTCTTCAGGTTTTAGTTGGACGGCCTTCCCTCGAATAGGGCAGTAGGTGATGGGTCTCTTTTTGCCTTCTATTCTTTAGACATTATAACGATTTAATTGTAAGTTTAGTTGGTCTATGGTAAAATCAGAAGAAATCCTATTTTGGAGACCCACTGATGACCCGTTATGAAATACTGAAAGATAAACCGAAACGATTCTTGTCGTTGACAGGTTATACACTCGAAGAGTTTTCAGCACTTCTTGCGTCCTTTTCCAAGCGATTTCTGGCGTTCGTAGAAACACAGACGCTTGATGGCAAACACCGAAAGAAACGTCGGTATACTCTCTATAAGAACAGTTGCTTACCGTCTCACGAGGATCACTTACTTTTTATTTTGATATACCTCCGAAAAGCGATGACGCAAGATGTGCTTGGTGAACTTTTTGGGATGTCTCCACCCGTCGCTAACAAATGGATTCATAGGCTCTTGCCTGTGTTGAACTCTGCTCTGGCAGACCTTGAAGCGTTGCCATCACGGGAAGCAGTCGCTTCAACTGTTGACGCATCGCCGCAGACTTCAACAGATCGTCAAGATTCAAGTCTCTTTTTTTCATGATGGTACGGAGCGTCCGATTCAGCGTCCAAAAGACCGAGAAGCACAGCAGGCCTATTATAGTGGTAAAAAGAAGCAACACACCCTCAAGAATAACCTGCTGATCAATGCGGATAGCAAAGTGTTGTTATTGACCCCCTCCTATGAAGGCAGGATACATGACAAGCGCATTGCTGATATGACGGTCTATCTCCTGCCAGAGGGCAGTTGTTTGTATCAAGATTCAGGCTTTCAAGGTTTTTCGGTTCCGGGTGTGAAGATGATTCAACCTATGAAGAAACCGAAAAGTCGAGACCTGACGGATCAAGAGAAAGCGAAGAATCGTGAGATTTCATCCATCCGCATCCGCATTGAACATGCTATTAGGGGTATCAAAAGATACCGGATCGTCAAAGATAAGTTGCGCACCTCTAAAAAAGGGTTTGCCGATTTAGTTATGGAAACTTGTTGTGGGTTACACAACTTTAGGTTAAACTTCAGACCTTGGGTCTATCCCGAACTTCAACATTAAATTGTTATAATGTCTTTTGACGTACGGAATTAGTCGTTTTGGACTTGTAATTTTTCATTTTTTCAGATTTCACGGCTCACACTTTCGGTGAGAAACTTCGCGAAGATATTTTCATCTCGGTAGTTGTATTTATAGCAGGCCTCTGCGAGATACAGGGGCGTGTATGCTGTTGAGTAGTGGTGATGCGATCCATACCAGGCACGCTTGACAAAAGACCAAAATCCTTCCATTGTGTTGGTATGGATCCCGCCCGGTTCCCATTTCTGACTCCGTTTCATCGTTTCGTGCGTCATCTGTTTCCCGATCTCATTGTACCCACGATACTGATCGGTATAGAGTTGAGCATCTTCGGTCTTGACGCACTTGTTGATAAACTCGGCAATCGTGCTGCCTTTGACATTCTCGGCGAGTTCCGCGACGACTTTCCCGCCTCTTGCCACCGCACCGAGCACGACATCTTTCGGGGTTCCGCGTCCGTGCTTACGGGGTTCGCCGCCCTCTTTATCGTAGTCTTTTTTGCGTTTGCCACCGATATAGGTTTCGTCTGCCTCAACAATCCCTTGTAGCAAGACGTTATCCTTCCCCATTTCAGCACGGATAGCCATCATCATACGCCAACATGTTTTCTCTGGCACGCCTAAATCGCGTGAAAGTTGGCAACTTGAGAGGCTTTTCTTCGCATTCGCCATCAATGCGATCGCCAAAAACCATTTCTGAAGCGGTATCTTCGTCCCATGAAAGAGGGTTCCGTGTGTTGCCTTGAAGGTGGATCGGCAATCGTGGCAGTTGTAGCGTCCGATACGCCCTATAGCAGATTCGTTGCGTCGTCTGACATGTGTAGACTCACACTGTGGACATTCTGGTGATTCCGGTTTCCATCTGAGACGTTCCAGATACGCTATACAATCTTCTTGTGTCGGGAACGTCTCCATAATCTTGATCAAATCCATCAGAAAATGCGCCTTTATTATTTCGGGGTTGCATTTTTCTGATAGTTTCTGATACAATAATCAGATAAGTGTAAAACCAGAAAAAGCAACCCGCTTTTTTGGGTTCGATAGGGGGCTGATAACCCCCTATTTTCTTACCTATATTGTATCGCATAAATCCTTTATTTACAAGGGTTTAACGCACTTTCTAACAACTTTTTGAAAGTCCAAAACGACTAATCCCGTTGACGTAAGCCCTGAATTTCAGATATGTTGAATAGGTCAAGGTGGTAATTGCTGTCTTTGAGAATAGTTTGGATGGTGTTAGGTTGTGTCATAGTTTTTCTGTCTATTGAAACTCGTTTGCCTCTCTTCTATTTTAAGTATGTTTCTGCCCTGTTCTATTATTTTTTTAAGACTAAAATCCAATCAGCTAAGCCTGGATGAGCCGCTCCCGTTCCAACTCTTCTATTCGTTGGCGGAGCACTTTGATTTCTTCTTGTTGATCGCGGACCGCCCTAATTTCTGCTTCTTGTTGGTCGCGGTTTCTGTTGTATTGATAAACAATAACCCCCATTGGCACTGCAACGAAAGCAATAATGGCAACGATCAAGGCGATAATTAGATGACCTTGGTAGTCTATCCGGTCCCGTAAATCTGTGATACGGTTCCCTTGTGCTTCACTTTCAGAAGTGATACGCTCCCCCAGTTGCTTTTTCACCTCATCGATGCGTTTTCCTAACCGGACCTCCACCTCATCGATGCGTTTTCCCAACCGGACCTCCACCTCATTGACAATCTGGCGGATCTTTTCTAAATCCTCAACACTTAATTCACCAAACACAGAGGGACTGAAGCACAAAAAGCATACGATGGCAAGCACCAGTCCGAAAATTTTCATGATCGATTCTCCATACTTTACAGGATAGATTCTCTATACTTTATGAAATTATAGCATAATTGCCGAGTATCCACAATAGAATTTTTACACAAAGAAATGCCGAAAAGAGGTAGCCACCACGTCCATACTCATCGCGACGAGCCAATGAATTGCCGCTCCGTAAATAAAGGAGCGCGTTTCCAGTGCCAGCACACCGAGCAATACACCTGCGATAATTGAACCGAGTGCCTCCGGCAGCGGTTTAGAATAGTGCATCACAGCAAACGGGATCGTCTGAATCAAGATGCTGTAGTTTCCGAATTTTGGTTCCAATCCGAAGAGCATGAACCCACGGAAGAAGAATTCCCACGAAAACATATAAACACCGTACGCGAGTTGATAAGGTAAAAATGCTTGCCAACTGCTCGCGACGACCTTGCAGAGTGGATACTTTGCTACGAATGGTGGATATACGATGACAGCAAGGACAACCACTGGTATCATTAGAATCCACGTTATACCTGTCACACACCATCCCAATTTCTGGTTTCCGAGTTGGATCCCATAGTCGCTCAGTTTTTCCTTTGTTCCAAATTTCGCGACGAGAGCAGGAACGAGTAACAATGTAAATGCTGTAATCAGGAACCAGTAGTAGTACGGGTAACTTTCTGCCAGAGGTCCGTTTCCAAAGTATTCTGCGAAGTGGCGTTTGAAGAAACTTCGTCGACTGTAATACCTGTGCAAAGTTAACAGCAGGGCAGAGGCAAGTAAAATAACAGTCGCCTGACGTTCCCAACCGCGTAGATACTTTTCTTTTAGTGTTTGGATGTGGAAGACCATCTTGACATCCCATCAGTTTTACGGTATTATACCGTGACTGGCAAAAATTTGCAATTGATGGTCAGTCATGGAATGTACTATCCAGTTTTTAGTATTCTGTGAAGGACTGTGGAAATATTACGCGAAGTTTGTTGTTAGTAAATGTAGTTCTCCTTGAGGGTTTTCAAATATGCTGGGACCTGAGCAGGTCAATCGCATTTTAATTGTCAGACTCGCACCACTCGGTGAAACGATTTTGACAACACCTGTCATCCGCGCCTTACGCCAGCACTTTCGAGATGCCTACATTGCTTACATGGTGGCACCGACGCGAGAGGATTTGGTCTCCGCAAACCCACACTTGAATGAGGTCCTTACCTATCAGGCATCGGTGCCGAAGTTGATTTATCAACTCGTTCAGCGTAAATTTCAAATGGCGATTGTGCTACAACCGACGTTCCGTTTGGTGCTGCACACATTTCTTGCGAGGATTCCGTTCCGCGTTGGATTTGAAACGAACACCGGCGGGAAAAAATTACTGAGTCTCGCAGTGTCGAATAATATCACACAGCATGAAACACAACGCTATCTTGATGTTGTTCGCGCCATCGGTATTGAAGCGATGGATAATGAACCGGAGGTGTTTGTTGATAGGGCAGGCATCGCTTGGGTGAATGATTTTCTTGAAAATCAAAGGCTTAACGACAACAAGCCCATCATCGGTCTCAACCCCGGAGCAGCTACTGCGTATCGCCGTTGGCACGCAGCCAATTTTGCTGTTCTCGGTGACCTGCTTCACGAAGCATACGGTGCACATATTGTTATCACAACTGGACCACGCGAGGGTGAGTTAGCAGCTCAAGTGGCGGAGCGGATGTCGCATGCCCCTGTTATTGTCAATCAGGCAACTCCGATGCAACTTGCTGCGCTTCTGCAAAGGTGTGATCTCTATATTAGCAATGATACGGGACCGATGCATCTCAGTACCGCTGTAAAAACGCCAACGGTTGCCCTGTTTGGCGCGTCAAACTTGATCCAATGGGCACCGCCGTGGGACAAACATGCAGTGGTTGCTCGCAAAGCGTGTGAGTTTATGAAAACATTATCTTCCAAAGAATGGGATGAACATCCAAAGCGGGCGCGCGAAAACCTTGAGGCAATCACCCCTGACATGGTTATGGCGAAGGTGGAGGAACTAACATGGTGAAGTTTAAACGGAACTTGGATATCCAACCTATCAGAAATTTTCTGACCGATATCCGCTCCAGAATGTATCGGCAGGCACTCTTGCAAACAATCGTAGATGCATTTTTCTGTGGGCTTATTCTGCTTATGATTCTGTTCCTTCTGAACCGAGTAATCCCTCTACCAATCCGGATGTCAACGGTTAGTTGGCTCGTTATGATTGTGGCGGCAGCTGTGGGGATCTGCCTCAGTGTTAAACATCGGAAGAATTTGCTATCTGTGGCGCGTACTGTTGATGAAAAAATGGGGCTTAATGAACGTATTAGCACGGCGTTTGGATTGATGCAAGCCGATCCCCAAGACGAGTTCGCGCAACTTCAAATCCGTGATACTGTGGAGACTGTGACAACCTTAGACATCGCAGAAATAAGTCCGTATCGTATTCCAAAGTTCCTGAAACTGTTTCCGATTCCTCTCTTTCTGATTGGATTCTCTTTCACCGTTCCACCCTTTTATGAGGTGCCGCCACCACTGACGACTTCCCAGCAGCAGGCGTTAGATAGGACAACTCTGGGTCTTGAAGGGAAACAGGTTGAAAATTCTACGCTACAGGCACAAATCAACGAAACGGTGAATAAGTTAAAAACCGCAAGAGATCTTGACACGGCACAAAGACATCTCAGCAACCTGAAAAAAGAAATTCGCGAACAACAATCAGCACAGAATGTTATCAGTGAGGCTACAGAAGCAAGTCAAAATTTTCGCGGTGTAGATGCCGACCAATTAGCGGCAGAACTGAAAGCCCTCACAGAACAGGGTGAGATACCGCCGGAACTCCAAGCGGAGCTTGCAAGTCTCTTTCAACGTTTACGAGAAAGTCTTCCGCAGAGTGCACTCAGTGATTCACTGAATCAGATTCAAGGTAAAGCAGTCACGCCAAAGACGTTACAAGACATCATTGCGGCACTTGAGAAGATGGAAAAATCAGCGGACTTGGCGCAATTAGAGGCACAGCTTGCGGCAAGTCAGAAGGATTTAGCATTGGCAACTATTGAGCCTGAAACTTCAGGAGGTGGTGTCGCCAATAGCGATGGCGCACCTGGGCAAAACGCAGGGACGAGCGAGGTACAAGGCACGCATGAAAGCGCATTGAATTCCGATCCACAGTCAGAGTCCCAGACAGCCGATACCGGAAAAATGGTGAACGGAACAGACAGTGACGGTTCTACAACACCGCTGACTGGTGAGGAAACACCAACCTTACAGGTTGATGGAGAACAATTGACACTTACGGCAGAGACCTCTGGCGATTCTGAAAGTTTTTCCGGCGTCTTTACTGGTGAAGTTCGTGACGATGAGCCTGTCTATTTACCTTTCAGCGATGTGGTCCTCAACGCTGAGCGCGCGTATGCCGAAGCTGTCAACAACAACCGTATTCCCGTACGGTATCAAACACAGATCAAAGCATATTTGGAGGCAATTTCCAGAGAAAATGAGAAATAGCATCATTAAAATCGCAGTCGCTGTCAGCATCTTTGCGATAGTTTATCTCGTGTTGAGGCACTACGGTATAACAGACGATATTCGGTTGGAAAACGTACCCAAAATCAAAACGTGGGTGGCGAGTTTTGGAAGAATAGCACCCTTAGTCTACATTGGACTCTACCTTGTATCTACTGTCTTCTTTCTGCCCGGTTCTCCAGTAACCATATTGGCAGGTTTCATCTTCGGACCGGTGTGGGGTGTTTTCTACGCTTCCATAGCCTCTATTATTTCTGTCTCTGTCGCTTTTCTCATCGCCCGTTACGTTGCTCGTGATCTTGTTGAGGGTTGGGTCAAAGACAATGCACAATTCCGCAAGATAGACGAACAAGTTGAAGAACAGGGATGGCGCATCTTGATGTTTACACGCTTGGTCCCGATATTCCCGTTTAACCTTCAAAACTACGCTTATGGACTCACCAGTATTCGGTTCTCCACTTTTGTTCTTGTTTCCGCCATCTTTATGTTACCAGGAACGGCAGTGTTTGTCCAATTCGGCGGGGCGTTTGTTAGTGGTGAGGGCAATATTGGGAAGACGCTACTCTATCTCGGAATTGCTGGTGTGCTTATGCTCTTACTCTCGTTGATTCCGAGATTTCTGCGAAAATATCAAACGAAGTTGTAGCTCAAAGCAAGCCATTAGACTGCTGAATTAACGCTGCTACGGCAGCAAGTGCTTCTTCACGAGTTTGGATTTCGCCATCAAACTGACGTTCTTCGATCTGTTTTAACAGATCGCCAATCTGTTTACCTTCTTTCAATTGGAAAGTTTGAATCAAATCCTTTCCGGTGATGAGCTTGCCTTTTTTCCGGACTGGTAAGACATGTTTAGAGTAAGTGTTAACGATCTGTTCGAGGAGTGTTGCAGTGATTGAATCTGATGCAGCCGCATAGAGAAGCACACCCCACCAATCTAATCTGTAAGTTCTGAGAAAGTGAATAACCTGTTTATGAGTCAAGTGCGGACTTGCCTTTTTAAATTGTTCACCGCCGGAGATGAGACGTGCTATCAGCTGGGTCGCTTTTTGGCTCAATCGGAGACGTTTGCCAATATCACCGCGGCTATCTGCCAAGAGAAGGCTGAGTTTAAGCAGCGCACCACGGTTGACTCCCATCCCTAATTTCTCTTGGAGGTAGGTATTAATTTCATTGTGATAAGTGCTAAGTGCCGCGGGAATTGGGTTTTCTTCAAAAGTCGCAAGTGGACACCAAGATTTGCTTATGTTCGGAACGACTTGTGTGAGGAGTCCTGCTGCTTCCATTTGTTGTAAATACAGATGTGCTTTCTTAACACTGAGAATCTTCATTAATTCGTCACGGCATCGTTCCGCTGACACCTCAGAAAGCAGTGAGCGGTGCTTTTTTACTATGTGGATTGCGTTTTGAGATATCTTGAAGTCTAACTGCGCCGCGAATCTATAGATTCGTAGCAGGCGTACTGGATCTTCAAGTACCACCTGTTCGCTCGGAAATTGAAGCAAACCTACTTCTAAGTCCTTCCTACCGCCACACGGGTCAATCACGTGAGAAGAGTTTTGCTCACAAGTGTGGTTTAACACCGTTCCTACATTTTCAAACGCAATTGCCATCGCGTTAATCGTCAGGTCGCGCAAATTCAAATCCTCTGTGAGCGATGCAGCGCGGAATTGTGCGAAATCCATGCTGAGTTGTGGTGTCTGTGGTATGTCGTGTTGCTTCACAATCACGCGGGCAGTAGACGGGTTTTCTTCTAACGCGATGCAGGTTGCTCCGATACGGGTCGCAAAGGCTTTGGCAAATTGGATTGCATCCGAAGCCAACGCAAAATCAACATCTGTTGTCTGACGTTTCAGCAACAAATCCCGGACGCTGCCTCCAACAAGATAGAGGCGCACCTTTCGCTCTGTTGCGAAAGCACTGAGTGCCTGTATAACGTGATTGTTGAATAGTTCTTTGAGGGGTTCTGCTACTGTACACATTAGTTTGCTCGTGCCTTCTGTCGTTGCGCTTTTCGCGAGCGAAATAGGATACCATCGAGGTGCAGATGCGACGCGTAGCCGATGAAACTTGCTACATAGAACGGAACACCGCTACGGAGAGCGTCCATGAGTCCATCCCATTCTAGCATCGCATTGAGTAAATCTGCGAGGTTACCATCCCTTGACCATTCTGAATGTGCAGAATAAACCGGAATTAACAGAAACACGCTGGGGAGCAAAATCATTGTAGTTTTCGCGTGTGTCCATCCACGATGTTTGCTCATAATTGGGAGCATCGCGAATAAACCCAACAGTGCGGATTCCAGATATTTTTGCAAAAAAACGATCAGGACCAAGTTCAATGCAAACAACACACTATAAAATATCTTCTGGCTCTTGCTCTTGATATCGACATCTGGCCACAATCCGAACAACACAGCGACAGCAAAACAGCCGATGATTTTTAAAGGTGCTGTTACTGGCGAAATAGTCGGATTCCACCCTTGTGATACGCTATCATGGAGGATCGGGACGGCAAAGGTCGCGATAAGCGAGACGATGAAGAAGGTACTATAGGCAACCAACCCGCCAATCCAGTGTTCACGAAACATACTCATGCAAAATATTATAACGTACTCACGAAAAAATAAAAATGACTTTCTGGACCTCAGATAGAGTGATTTGGTTTTCGGTTTCTGTCGGTTTTATGGCGGTATTTCGACCTTGAGCTCCCTTCTACAGTGAAGAGCCTTTTCAGGTAGGAAATCAAATTACTGGAGAACTGAATATCTCTACGGTGTCATTGCTTTATAGTAAAACCCGAAAATATGTAGACAGTTGTTGAACGAACAAACCTCACCTACCGCCAATGTCCAAGTAATTGTGGGTTTTACTATAAAATTTGACTTTTAGTACGAAGTATGATACAATTATACTTATAGACTTTGTTAATCTTGCTTTTGGCAGCACGGTTTGACTTGCAAGTGATGTGAAAAGGAAAGTGTAACTGTCTACCGAGAATCGGTTCGATATGGGTGTTTGAGAGATTACGGTTTGCGAGTACAATCAGTAAAATATGTGGATTTAAAGGAACAAATTTAGCGTGGCAGTTGGGGCAAAAAATTCATTGAGTTTTTTGAAACGCACTGATTTTTGCTCGTGAGGTTGAATTTACTGAATTGGCTTGACTAAGAAAAGGAAAACGGGTATTATGTAACAATAGAGGTAGATGGACGACAATTAATACCCCCGTTGCTTTGGCATCGGTAACAGTCGTAAAGTGCAGTTCCTTGATTTATCCATTCCTCTCAACTGCGCGTTACGACATTAAAATGAACCGCGAAGAACCTCTGCTGTTGGGATGTATCGCGTTTTTTTTATATTTTATATAAGTATGACAACAGCTGAGAAAAACTCTATTATTGAGACGTTAACACCGATGCTTGACATTGATGGCATTGAGCTTGTGGATATTGAAGCACACGCGCAAACGCTGCGACTTCTCGTTCACAAACCCGCTGGACTTTCGTTGGCGGATTGCCAAATGGTGAACCAAACCGTACACCCGATCTTAGAAGTTCATGAGCATTTAGCAAGTTATACGCAATTGGAAGTGGCTTCTCCAGGGCTAGATAGACCTTTACGAACTGCTAAGGATTTTCAGCGAAATTGTGGCCGAATCGTTCAGGTAGAACTCATCTCAGAAAATGGACAGAAGCGTGAGGTCCAAGGCACCGTTGTGGAAGTACACCCAGACGAGGTAGTCTTGAAGCGGACTGGCGGAAAATCCATCTCTGTTAAGATTTCGCAAATTCTCAATGCACAGATACACCTGATGTGGTAGTCAGCAAGAGTCAGGGATTACATTGCAACCGGATATAAGAAAATTGAAAAGGAGCACGCGGACTGAATCGATACAGGGTACTGCTTGCAAGCCCGTGTAGATAAGGTGCCGCGGAATTATTATGTTAGAGAATCTCCAAAACGCTATTCGTCAAAACACGGCACAGACGGATCTGCCGGAACAAGTCTTTATTGAGGCAATAGAAGAAGCACTTCGCGCCGCTGCACGACGGATTTACGGTGCCGAAGCCAACATTTCTGTTGAGATTAATTTAGAGAAGGGGGATATACGTTGCTATGTCCCTAAAAAAGTCGTTAATATTATGCGCGACTTCTCCACAGAGATCCCTATTGAGCAAGCCGTGAAAATTCAAGACGATGTTGAACTCGGTCAGATGCTAAAGGTCGAAATCAACCCCAGTGAGTTTGGACGGATTCCTGCACAGTTGGCGAAGCAAATCCTTTTCCAAAAAATAAAACAAGCGGAGCGAGAGAAGATTTATCACGAATTCGAGGGGCGCGAAGGTGAGGTCGTCACTGGCTACGTCCAGCGTTTTGAACGCGGTGGTATCGTCTTGGATCTTGAACAGACAGAAGCCTTTTTACCGCCGCGGGAGATACCACGTTCCCAAAATTACGAACGCGGTAAACGGTTGCAGTGTTTAATTTTGTCGGTGAAAAATGAAACTCGCGGTGCTCCTGTCATTGTATCCCGAACCCATCGTGATCTTGTCACAATGCTGTTTGAACAGGAAGTGCCTGAAATCTATGAAGGGCAAGTCACCGTTATGGCGGTTGCCCGTGATCCCGGCAACCGGGCAAAAGTCGCTGTCAAGGCAACTGAAGAAGGTATAGATGCCATAGGTACGTGTGTTGGGGTCAAGGGAATTCGGGTCCAAACTATCATCAGCGAACTTGATGGTGAAAAGATAGATGTGCTTGAATGGAGTGAGGATGCCAGCGTCTTCATCGCTAACGCTTTAGGTCATGTCGCCGTGCGTAGAGTCGAGCTTAATGAAGAAGACAGAAGTGCTCGCGTAATTGTGCCGGACAATGAACTCTCCTTAGCAATCGGACAGCGAGGGCAAAATGCGAGGCTCGCTGCAAAATTGACGGGTTGGAAGGTTGACATAAAAGGTGAATCTGAAGCAACCGTTTCGATTGATGAACTTTTTAAACCAGTTGAAGAGGAAGAGAATCCTGATGCCACGGCTGAAGGTCCACCGGACACCTCGGACGAGGATGCCAACGCAAGTACGCCCACCGAGGTATCTGACACAACAGATTCTGAAGAATTAATGAGTTCAGCAGAGGATGTTCAGGAAGAAGTGGACACGGAGAGTCTGGAAGTTGAGGCGGCAGAGACACCTATCGAGGATGCTCCGATCCTTGATTCAGACGAGGACGCCGAAGAGGAGACGAGTGACGCTGCTGAAGTTGATGATAAGTCTTAGTAATTTTCAAAGGTGTTTTCTTGTCGTCTCCACTGTCTAAGTGGAGACTATAGATATACTGATTGATAGATTAGGAGCAAGTTCAAAAGAGTGGGTGAAGTTGTTGAGGGATGTTATTCGCACTTGCATTGGGTGCCGTCAGAAATTTCCGCAGAAAACGTTAATTCGGTTCGTATGTCAACCGGACAAAGGACTGCAAATTGACTGTCGAAAACGGTTACCCGGGCGTGGGGCGTACGTTTGTCTCTCTCAAGCCTGCATTCAAAAAGCGTTTAAGTCTCCGAAACGGATTAATTCTTTATTACGTGCACAACTGACACATGAGATTATAGTGCGGTTTGAACAGGTGCTTCTTCAATGGAGCCAGCAACCCGCAAGCACAAGCGAAGAAAAGGAGGAATTACTATGAGAGAGTCCTCACGACAGCGGCGAAGGCCCGCCAAAGGTGATCAGAAAGAAAATAAAAGCCCGAATAAGCGGGTTTATGAATTGGCAAAACAATACAACCTAACAAACAAAGAGCTTATCTCATTGCTGGAGGAGCATGGTATTCGTGTTAAGAGCGGTATGAGTACGCTTGACCCGGATACTGTCGCGCTTCTCGAATCAGAGTTGGCTGATGATCCGATAGAGGAAACTGTTTCTGAAACCGAAGACTCTGTTGCAGATACTTCAGAGGCAGAAACTGATACAGCGAGTAGTTTACAAATAACAGAAGGGGCAACCGTCGCGGATCTTGCCACATCACTTGGATTGCAACCTTCAGCATTGATTATGCGACTTATGAAGTTGAAAGTGATGGCGAATATAAACCAGCGTCTTGATTACGATACGCTTGTGATGCTTGGGAGCCACTTGAATTTTGAAGTGGTTAAATTGAGGACACTTGAAGAAGATTTGTTAGCCGATACACCAGATGAACCGGAATCTTTACAACCTCGCGCTCCAGTCGTCACAATTATGGGACACGTTGACCACGGTAAAACTTCTCTTTTGGACTCTATTCGTCAATCAAATATAAGCGAATCTGAAGCCGGGAATATAACACAACATATTGGTGCTTACCATGTGACATTGGAGGGCGGAAGCGTCGTTTTCTTGGATACGCCAGGGCACGCTGCTTTTACCGCCATGCGGGCGCGTGGTGCCCAGGTAACAGATATTGTTGTGCTCATTGTCGCGGCTGACGACGGTGTCATGCCTCAAACAATTGAGGCGATCAACCACGCAAAAGCTGCTAAGGTTCCAATTGTGGTTGCTATTAACAAAATAGATGTTCCGGGGGCACGTTCAGATTATGTCAAACAACAATTGGCAGAGCAGGAACTCCTTCCAGAGGATTGGGGTGGACAAACAATTTGTGTTGAAACCTCCGCAATAGAAGGTACTGGCATTGACTTTTTGCTTGAGATGCTCCTTCTGGAAGCGGCGCTGCTTGAACTCAAGGCGAACCCGAATAAACCGGCACGCGGCGTTGTTATTGAAGCACAGGTCGATAAAGGACGTGGTGCTGTGGCAACCGTCCTTGTCCAGTCTGGAACGTTGAGGGTTGGCGATGTTTTCATTTCAGGTAGGTACTCCGGAAAAGTTAGGGCAATGATGGACGATTTTGGGAAGCGGATGAAGGAAGCTGCTCCTTCATGTCCCGTTGAGGTGCTTGGTTTTACTGGCGTACCGGAGGCAGGCGACAGATTCTATGTCGTTGAGTCCGATAAGGATGCACGCGCTATCAGCGAAACTCGCCAGGACCAGTATCGCAATGAACAACTCGGAGCAAACAGCCACGTCAGTTTGGAAAACCTCTTCCAACAGATTCAGGAAGGCGAAATCAAAGAATTAAACGTTGTTCTAAAAGGCGATGTACAAGGTTCTGTGCAGGCGGTTGCCTCGTCGCTACTTGAATTGAGTACCGATGAGGTTAAAATCAACATTATTCATCAAGCGGTCGGTGGGATCACTGAAACCGACATTTTGCTTGCTTCTGCATCCGATGCCATTGTCGTCGGGTTCAACGTTCATCCTACCACAGAAGCAGTGCAAGCCAAGGAAACTGAGGGTATTGATGTTCGTACCTACAACGTTATTTATAATCTCATTTCCTATATCCATTCTGCTATGGAAGGTTTGCTTGATCCTGAGGTGCGGGAAGTCGTTATCGGACGTGCAGAGGTTCGTGAGTTGTTTAAAGTGCCACGTCTTGGTTTAGTTGCTGGTAGTTACGTCAATTGGGGACGGATTTCCTACAACCAGCCCCTCCGCATCCTTCGCGATAATAGATTGATTCACGAAGGTAAAGTCAATTCGCTCCGGCGGTTCAAAGACAGTGTAAACGAGGTGCAAGCGAACTATGAATGCGGGATAGGTATTGAGACGTTTGACGACCTGAAGGTTGGCGATGTTCTTGAGTGTTATGTTCACGAGCAGGTGGCACGCTCACTTTCGTAGACTGTTTTTGTTTATATAATAGCCTATTTTCATGAAAGGCGCGGTTGGATGGAGAGCTAAAAATTATTAATGGGATAATTTCATAACGATGCTCGGTACGGCTATACGAAAGCCCTACCTCGGTTACGGAATCAGCGAGATTACCCGTTTAAATCTTTACACTCCATAAAGTCGCGCCTACAATTGATTAACGCTTTCCATGCACATTGGTGTTTGTAAAATCCGTCTCCGTATCCCGGATAGCCACTCACTGAAGGCAAAACGCCGGGTTGTTAAAAGTCTCATCGCGAGACTCAAAAATCGTTTCAATATTGCCATTGCTGAAGTCGAAGCGTTGGATGCACATCAGTTCGCGGTATTAGCTGCCGTTTCAGTTTCCAATGACGTGGGGCATCTAAATAAGGTTATCTCGCATGTCATCACTTTTATTGAGACGAACATAGATGCTGAGTTAGTAGATTACGAAACGGAATTTTTCTTTTAATTAATAAAATTCGCAAGCTAAAACTTGCTGCTGGAGATAAGAACGCCATGGTAGATAATAGAAGACAGGATCGAGTAGGAGCACTCATCCAGCGGGAGCTGAGCGAGATTATCCAACGTTCTGTCAAAGATCCACGTGTCGCATTTTGCACTGTCACACAGGCATCCGTATCACCGGATCTGAAGTATGTAGATGTGAAAGTGAGCGTTATCGGCGACGAGGAGCAGAAGAATGAAACACTCGCCGGTTTAAAGAGTGCAGCCGGGTTTCTTAGGCGCGAGATCGGGAACCGTTTGACGCTTCGCTATTCGCCGGAGCTTCGGTTTGCTATTGATGAATCTGCGGACTATCTCTTCAAAATAGATGGACTTCTCAAGTCTGTCGCGTCTGAAGACGAAACAACCGAAAACCCCCCGACGGACGTTTCATGAACACCTCACAGATGGTTGATATGCAGAACTATAGTACTCTTCTTACTTTATTTGATCGGTATCATAACTTTGCCCTCTCAACACATATTAACCCTGATGGCGATGCAATCGGTTCCGAACTAAGTCTCTATTTGTTTCTCACGAGACTCGGAAAATCTGTTAAAATGTTTAATACAGATGCGGTGCCTGCTAACTATAGATTCCTCCCGTTTTGGGAGAGTATTGAGAGCGCGCGTTCTATTGGAACATATCGACCAGAGGTGTTGGTTGTCTTAGACGCAAGCACACTTGAGCGAATCGGCAAAACTCTGTCCAAAACCTTGTCCCCTACCCAAAGCCTCATTAACATCGATCATCACGCCACTGCGGAGGCGTTCGGTGATGTCAACCTCATTGTACCTTCTGCCTCTTCCACCTCAGAGATTGTTTACAAACTCATTAAGTCCCATCAAACGCCGATAGACAAAGCATGTGCACTTTGCCTCTATACGGGATTGATGTTTGATACCGGTTGTTTTCGCTATAGTAATACAACAGCCGAAACACATCAAATCGCAGCGGAATTAATTGAGATAGGAGGATTCGCCCCGGATGAAGTCTATCGAAACGTCTATGAACAGGTCCCTGTTACGAAGATGCACCTGTTGAGTGAAGTCCTCCGTACATTGCAAATAACGGATGATGGAAAGATAGCGTCCGTGTATGCAACACAGACAATGTTTCGCAAAACCAGGACGACTGCTGACGCAGTAGAAGGGGTCGTAAACCAGATTCAAGCGATTAAAGGTGTTGAAGTAGCACTCTGTGCATCTGAAATGGCAGATCGAAGTACGAAAGTGAGTCTGCGGAGCCAAGGGGGCGTTGATGTTAGCCAACTCGCTGCAGAATTCGAGGGGGGCGGGCACGCACGCGCCGCAGGCTGTCGAATTGTTATGCCCTATCTCTTAGCGATTGCTACCCTTGTTCAAACTGCCCAACGCTACATTGATCCAAGACACGTGGGACAAGGTGATTGCCAAAAGGGTTGAACAACGTGGAAAACGCCTGCAGTAGGAGCGATCTACAGGTCGCAACCCCAATTTATAGTTTGGACGACATCGTTGAATTCGGCAGAGAAACCGTTGTTACTTTCGGTGTGTTTGATGGCATCCACATTGGTCACCAAGCAGTTATTGACACCCTTCTTAAACGGGCTGCACAAGATGAATTGATGAGTATATTGGTTGGTTTCTACCCGCATCCACTTGCCTTCCTTGCGCCAGAGCGATGTCCGCCTGTCCTGACACCTCTCTCCAAACGTGTCGAAATACTCCAACAGTTTAGCATTGACGAGATTATCATGCTCAGCTTTGATGCACAAATTGCATCGATGTCTCCCGAATTCTTTGTAGAACGAGTTCTCTTGGAGAAATGCCGAGCCAGACATGTCGTTGTAGGATATGCCTGTCAGTTTGGTAAAGACCGTGCCGGCAATGCGGAACGGTTAAAAGTACTCAGTCAGAAATATCCGTTTGATGTTTCCATTGTCCCACCGACAGAAATAAACGGAGCACCTGTTCATAGCACCCGTATCCGCGAAGCACTCGCGCGAGGTGATCTTAAGTGGAGTGAGGAGTTATTGGGACGTCCCTATTCCTTGGTTGGTAATGTCGTTCACGGCGATGGTCGTGGCAGAAAAATTGGCTTTCCGACTGCCAATATAGACCTCCAGAATCAAGTCTGTCCGCCTAATGGTGTTTATGCTATCCGGGCAAGATTAGAGGAGCGGTTGTTAGACGGCGTATTGAATATTGGGATGCGTCCTACATTTAACGGTGAGGATGTTCAGGTAGAAGGACACTTCTTTGATTTCGATGAAATCATCTACGGCGAACCTATAGAAATATTTTTCGTAGAGAAAATTAGAAGTGAGCGGAAGTTTCCAAGTCCAGAGATTCTGATTCAACAGATCCAGCGCGACATTGCATCTGCAGTGGACATTCTTGCAGCGTCTCCCTCTTTGTAGGCATAGCCGATTAAACGCAAACACTGCTTGGAAACACGAGTTTAATTTGTATTTTAGGTTGATTTGTGGTATTATATATGTATCAAATGTAGAGAGGAATAGAAGCGATGTCCCAAATGTGGGTTAGCTTTCATCTCATATAGTTATGGAACTATTTTTCTCGAATTTTGAAAGTTTTTAAAGCTTATTATTTTTTATAAAGTTAGTTGTTTGACGAAAAGGAGGTGACACAATTGGCTATTGGTGCAGCAGAGAAGAAGGAATTGATCCAGCAGTACCAGATACACCAACAGGACACCGGTTCCCCGGAGGCTCAAGTGGCAATTTTGACCGCGCGTATTGAACAGTTGACTGAACATTTGCAGACGCACCAGAAGGATTATCATTCGCTTCATGGTCTCTACCGACTCGTTGGCAAGCAGCGCCGCTTGTTACGGTATCTTTACAAAAAAGACATTACACGCTATTACCGTTTAGTTAATGAACTTGAGATCCGTGACACTATTGGATAGAGGAGCAGTTAAATTTTATACTGGCACCAAGTTGGTTTTCTGCTTGGTGATGAGCGGAAGACGAATACGTTCGATCTTGTGGTGAATACCCTTGAAATATTGTCGAAGCCGCATTCTGTGATAGTTATTTTTAATTAATTAAACTAAAGGCATCATTCTCAAATTGGTAAGACATTTTTGAGTAAGGACTGTTCTTTAACCGCCTTTTGGGTGTCCACATTTGGTGACACGACGAAAAATGGAAATATAGGAGTAGTATATAGAATGAAAGTTGAAATGCAACTTGGGAGCGAGAAGTTATCAATTGAAACTGGAAAAGTTGCGAAACAGGCAGACGGTGCTGTTTGGGTCCAATACGGTGGAACGGTTGTTTTAGTTACGGTGGTAGCCGATGATGGCGATCATGACCTTGATTTCTTTCCGTTAACGGTAGATTATCGTGAGAGGGCTTACGCTACTGGACGTATACCGACAGTTTATGGTAGGCGAGAGCCGCGTCCCGGAACATCGGAACAGTTGGTGGCTCGTCTAATAGACCACTGCATCCGCCCACTCTTCCCAAAAGACTATAAGTCTGAGGTCCAAATTTTATGTAACGTGTTTTCATCGGATGGCGTTCATCCGGCTGATGTTCCCGCTCTTATCGGGACTTCTGCCGCATTATCGATTTCCGATATACCCTTTGACGGACCTGTAGCTGCTGTCACCGTTGGGAAAATTGAAGACCAGTTAATCATTAACCCAACTTATGAAGAATTACATGCCTCTGCGATGGAATTGTTCGTCAGTGGTAAGGCAGACGCTGTAATGTCCGTTGAAGGCAGTGGACATGAAATTCCTGAAGATGAAGTCATTGATACGATTATCACGGCGCATGCACAGATAAAAGAAATTATCAAACTTCAAGAGGGATTGGCGGCAGGGTGCAGTAACACAAAACGCGACTATGCATCTAAAAGTGTTGAATCCAACCTCAGTGATCGTGTCCGACATCTTGCTACGTCACGCATTCGGGAATCCATTGGGATGTCAGACAAAAAGTTACGTGAAGATTACCTAGAACAGGTGCAAGCAGAGGTGCTCTCAGAGATTCTTGAAGATACGCCTGAGGAAGTTGATGCCAATGCCGCAAAAGATACCATCTCCATCTTAAGTGAGATTGAAAAAGAGGAGATGCGTGAAGCGATTCTTACGCAAGGAAAACGCGTTGATGGTCGCGGTCTAACCGACATTCGTTCGATTTCAGGAGAAGTGGCGTTGCTCCCGCACACCCACGGTTCCGCTCTATTTAGCAGAGGACAGACACAGGCACTTTGTGCAACGACACTCGGTACATCCGGTGATGAAGATGTCCAACGCGGGCTTGATGGCGAGACAAGACGCTCCTTCTTCCTACACTATAACTTTCCTCCATTCAGTACTGGTGAGGTCAAGCGTATGATGGGACCCGGACGCCGAGAAATCGGGCACGGGGCACTCGCAGAAAAGGCACTTGAACCGGTTATCCCAGATAAAGAGGAATTTCACTATACCATCCGAATCGTCTCCGAGATTTTGGAATCTAATGCATCCTCTTCAATGGCAACCGTTTGTGGCGCAACGCTCGCACTATTAGATGCGGGAGTGCCCATTAAAAAACACGTTGCAGGGGTCGGTGTTGGTCTTATCAAGGAAGGTGAGCAGGAAGCTATCCTTACCGATATGCTCGGTACTGAAGATTTTCTTGGTGATATGGACTTCAAGGTTGCTGGGACCAGTGATGGTGTTACTGCCATACAGATGGACATCAAGATTGACGGTGTCACACCTGAGTTGATGCGCCGTGCAATTCATCAAGCAAGAGAGGCACGCCTTTCGGTTATTGAGCAGATGAACGCTGTCATAGCTGAGCCGCGTGCGGAACTTTCGCCTTACGCACCTCGAATTTACTCCCTCCAAATTGCGCAGCAGAAGATCAAGGACCTCATCGGTCCGCGTGGTAAAACTGTGCAGGGCATCCAGGAGGAGACAAGCACAACCATTAACATTGAAGATGATGGCACTGTGGAGATTGCTGCGACGAGCGCGGAAGATGTCAAACGTGCTGAGGAAAAAATTCGAGCGATCACCGCTATGCCCGAAATTGGCAAGGAATACACCGGTAAAGTGGTACGAACTGCACCTTTCGGAGCGTTTGTAGAAATCTTGCCCGGCAAGGATGGGCTTGTTCATATTTCGCAGATGGGAGACGGGTATGTCCGTCGCGCAGAGGACGTTATGCAGGTTGGTGACGAGGTCACCGTCCGTATTCTTACCATTGACGAACAGGATCGCGTGGACCTAACGCTCGTTGCTGTAGGCGATGTGCCGGTTGAAGAATTGAATATCGAGTCAAGTGAGGAACGCGAGCCCTCATCTGATTGGAACGCTTCTAGGGACTCCCGAGATGGCGGACGTTCAAACTACCGTGAGAATCGGGATTCGCGTGATTCCCGTGACAGGCGTTCTAATGATACACGCGAACGGCGTGGGAATCGCTATGACCAGCGAGATAATAACTCTCGCGATCTCCGTGACCGACGCTCACCACGTATTCCGAAAGGGCGCTCGCGGTAGTTAGAAACGCGTTGCAACCAAAAATTTACAGAAGACACGAAATAGGGTAAAGGACGATTCCTTTGCCCTATTTTTATAATTTATACTATAGCCCGAAAATATGCTGACACTTTAGGAAACAACAACCCTTCCATCGCTGGCGCGTTTTGGAATCGGGGTCCCCACTCGTTACTGGGAAGGGGTGCCATTCCGTTGACGTCCAAGTAACTATGTGCTTTACTATAAAGTCCAATATCATTGGGTTTTAGGCGATTGCTGCTATAGACGAGGCTAATTAAAATTTTGCACGTTACCTATTTTTATGCTATAATAAAATTTGAATATTGGGAAGTAATCAAATCTCTAATAAAGACAGTACGGCGAATCTGTGTGAATGGAATAAAATACACCAGTGAAGTGAGGGATTAAAACGATGAAATCACGACGTAGTGTTGCTAAACAAGCCTTTGATAAAGGCGATCTACTTGATCAGAGATGGCTAACCTATTTACTCGCCATTGTCCTTATACTCCTTGTTCTTGTCTTTGTTGTTCTACTAATACCTGAATATAAGCAATATGTTGTTGATACCGTCAAATCTGTATTTTATGGCGGGAAACAGACGGCACCACGTCCAAAGGCAGCACCAGTAAAGTTTCAAGTGCCTACGCTGCTAAATGGGTTTTAAACGGAACGTACGAAGCGAACACAGTGAGAAGTCGCGAGGAATAACCTTAGACCGCCAGTTGGATTACGTTTTCCTGCGAAATTTGGGGGAAAGAAATGTATAAAACAATGTTCATGTTAACGCTACCGATATGGATATGTTTAATCTCTGGTTGCGGTTATGTTTCCAAATCAGAGTACCTGGATCATATCAACACCATCCGTATTCCACCTATTGAGATTCTGGATGCAGATTTTGCTTACGATAATACATCGCAACGACCCTACGATGAAGTCATTCATGAGAAACTAACCCAACGCTTCAATCGGAAATGGCGAGACGGAAACGATGCCGAATTCACGATGCGAATACAAGATTACACTATAAAAGAGCACGGGTACGGACCTAACGGTGAAGTCGAATTGGTACGCATGAGCCTACAGATAGAATATCAGTTTATAGACAAGGTTCGCAACGATGTGATTGATGAAAGCGACAACTACATCCAAGTTCATGATTTCTATGTTGTCCCAAATCGGGCTGAACCGATGGAAACCCCTGAACAAGCCAAGGGTCTTATTGTAGAAGAATTGATAGAGGACCTTTACAACCAGCTTGCTGAACAGTGGTAGCAGGACCCAGTACGGGAGCGCACACACGAATGAAAGGCAAGTCAAAACGTATTTTTCAGAGGCTCCGCTGTTTCTTGTTCGGTATGCCGCTTTTCTTAAGTTTGATGTTAATTTCGTGCAGTGGGGAACAAGGAGACTGGACAGCCGTTCAACAGGAAGGCGAATATATCTACGGGGTCTGGCACAGTACGACAGTGAAGAAAGCGGAGAAGAGTCTGCTGCAGGTCGTCGAAAACATTAAGAGCGCGTCAACGCTGCCGATAAAAGACGTTGTACAAACAACCATTTCGCCGGAGCATCTCTTACCAGACGATGGTGAATTGCTGGGCTGGATCCAGTCGCGTGCCCCGTCAACTTATGAGGGGCAAACACTCTATCGGGATAGGGCAGCGGCACCTGAGCTTTACTACGCTTACGGTTTCCAACGTCAGGCAGAAGTGGAATATCAGGCACCTCAATTCGGTTCAAAGCCGTTGATTTTGCTTGAAATCTTTGATATGGGTACGCCGAAAAATGCCTTTGGGATTTATAACTTTCACATATATCCGCAAGCCAAGTTTGAATGGGTGGGCAGCAAAGCAATGCTTTCAGGCGGATATCTCCGGTTTTCAAAAGGGAGATATTTCATTCAGATTGAGGGCTATGAGTTCGCAACTGGCATTCGTGAGGCGATGGTTGTACTCGCGAAGGCTATCGCTGCAGAAATTAAAGATCCACCATCAGAACCACAAATGCTTACGCTACTCCCAAGCAATAAAGTGAGTGGAAGTATCAAGTTGTTCCGCTCGAATTGGACGTTACGCCAGATTTACAGGACCTTACCTGTCAATGTGCCACAATTGGGTGATACAGCACTCGGAGTCTCCGCACGCTATCGAAATAGTGCTGATTCGGCGAATTGGATGGATGCACAAATTGTTTTTATTATCCGTTTTTCTGACACCTCTGCAGCGGAATCGGCCTATACGCTTTACCGTGATTCCGTAATGAAGGCAGCTGTGTCTCCTGAAGTCGGAGCGAATGGCGCGATTCTTGTGAACGAGCATTCCGCTCCACAGTAGAGCAGAAAAAGGAGTTTTCTCATGCGAGGCGATTTTGAAGCCTATCTCAACGATTCTTTCCGTGATGAAAATGGCAAACTCGATTTAGCGGCATTGTTAGCATTAGAGGACGAAGCTGATATGGATGTCGTTGTTGTTATGCCGACTCCCCAACCGCTTCCCGAAAACAGCGAACTTGCCGAGGCGATTCGCGGTAATTCGCGTGCCCTCGGTTGCGCACTTGTACATCCGACAGAACCGGAACCTGTTGAGCAGGTCAGATTGGCTGCTGAAGTGTGGGAAATGCCCGGGATTAAACTGATGCCCGCCATTCACAACTACAATGTAGATGATCCTATCGTGCGTCCCGTTGTTGAAGTCGCGCGGGACTATGGACTTATCATCTCAATTCACTCTGGACCTAACAATTGTCATCCCAATCGGATCGGTACTGTCGCAAGTTGGGTACCAGAAACACCTGTCATTATGGATCACATGGGTTTCCCAGACGATTTAGATGCCGGTATCTCTGTCGCAAAAGCGAATAAGAATGTTTCACTCGGGACCACTATCTTGCGGTTCCATCGCCGTTGGGGAACGGATCCTGACACCGTTGTTCCGACTGAAGTGAAAACCGCTGTTGATGAACTCGGACCGGAACAGATAGTCTTCGGCTCTAATTTACCGGAATACCGACCCATTCAGGTTATCAACGCTCTCAAACGGTTGGAACTCGGTGATGATGCTGAGGCACTGATTTTCGGTGGAAATCTCGCTCGTATCTATGGGCTTTAAATACGCTGAATCCACGCGTATTTAGCGATAAAATATGAAAAGAACGCCCCTTTATCAAGTCCACGAGTCCCTTAATGCGAAATTCACCGAATTCGGCGGTTGGGAAATGCCGCTACAGTATAGCAGTATTGTTAAAGAGCATCTGGCTGTTCGGACGACTGTTGGTTTATTCGACCTGTCACACATGGGAGAATTTGAGGTGTGTGGGCTGGGAGCGAACGAGTTGGTTCAGAAACTCAGCACGAATGATGCGGGACGTTTAACCGATGGGCGTGTGTTATATACCCTATTCTGTAATGAAACGGGTGGAATCGTTGACGATCTTCTGATTTACCGACACGCCGATAACCACTATATGCTGGTGGTCAATGCTGCCAATATTGACAAGGATTTGACATGGGTAGAAACCCATAACAACGCGGGCACGAAAATAAAAAATGTAAGTGAGAACACGGCTCTCATCGCTTTACAAGGTCCAAAGTCAATAGACGTTCTGAATTCTTTCGTTCCTGAACGGGATGTTTCTGGAATTTCGTTTTTTCGCTTTGCAGTAGACGAAGTGGCAGGTATCCGTACCGTCATTTCACGAACTGGATATACAGGTGAAATCGGTTTTGAGTTATATGTTCCTGCAGAGAATGCGGAACGTTTGTGGAATGTGCTGTATCCTGCCGTAATGGAAGCAGACGGACAACCCGTAGGGCTTGGCGCACGCGATACGTTGCGCCTTGAAGCCGGACTCCGTCTCTACGGCATGGATATGAACGACGACACAAACCCGTTTGAAGTTGGACTTGGTAAGTTTGTCAAATCTAAGAATCGCCAATTTATCGGCAAGCGAGCACTCCTCGCACAGAAAAAGAAGGGTATCACGAAGCAGATGATAGGTTTTCAGATGCTTGACCGTGCTGTGGCACGTGCCGGTTATGCTGTCTATCAGGACGGCGAACAGGTAGGTGAGGTGACAAGCGGTGCGCCGTCGCCAAGTCTCAAATGTAATATCGGTTTCGCTTCTGTCACATTTCAAACAGCGTCTGACGATCAAAAGATTGATATAGAGGTTCGTGGTAAGATGCACGCCGCCAAAATTGTAACAGTCCCGTTTATTTCGCCTGGGACGTAATTTTTTATATATAAATATTAATGTAGAGAACAAAAATGATCCCACAAAACTTAAGATATATGGAAAGCCATGAATGGGCAAGGCAAGAGGGTGACATCGTCACTATCGGTATCAGCGACTATGCCCAATCCGAAATTCAGGATATCGTCTATGTCGAATTGCCGGAAGTCGGCACTGAACTCACACAAAAAACAGAATTCGGTGTAATAGAATCTGTCAAAGCAGCATTCGATCTCTACGCACCCGTTAGTGGTGAAGTGATTGATGTCAATGAATCCCTGCTTGATGCCCCAGAACAGGTCAATGAATCTCCGTATGATGACGGATGGTTTCTCAAGATCAGAATGACGGATCCGGGTGAACTTGACGCACTTCTTGATGCCGATAGTTATCAAGCACATATTGAGGCAGAGCATGCCTGATAAAGAAAACAACAAAAGCCACTTTTCAGATCGACACATCGGTCCTCGCCCAGAGGATATTGAGTTGATGTTGACAACGCTCGGTTATTCTTCAATGGAGGATTTCATTGAAGACGTTGTGCCAGCAGATATTCGTTTATCATCACCGCTCAGTTTAGATATTGATGGGAAAACCACATGCTCACAAGGTCTTTCAGAATACGAAGCACTTGATGCCTTAAAACAAATTGCCTCTCAAAACCGAGTCTACCGTTCCTATATCGGGATGGGTTATTATGACTGTTTTGTCCCGCCAGTTATTCAACGAAACATTTTGGAGAACCCCGGTTGGTATACCCAATACACCCCCTATCAAGCCGAAATTTCACAGGGTCGCTTAGAAGCATTGCTTAACTTCCAAACAATGGTTATCGACTTAACCGGCTTGCCTGTTGCGAATGCTTCTCTCCTTGATGAGGCGACAGCCGCTGCTGAGGCGATGGGGATGTGTTTTGCGAGTGTACCGAAGAAGATCAGTCGAACCTTTTTTGTGTCAGAAACCTGCCATCCACAAACAATCGCTGTTCTGCAAACACGTGCTGAACCCCTTGGCATTGAATTACAAATCGGTGATCATCGTGATGTCAATTTTGACACACCGATCTTAGGTGCCATCGTGCAATATCCTGCCACAGATGGTGCGATTTACGATTACAGTGAATTCGCTAAACAAGTGCATGCCGCTGGCAGTTTATTCGTTACTGCGACAGACCTGTTGGCACTAACGCTCTTACGTCCCCCCAGTGAGTTTGGTGCTGACATCGCTATCGGTAGTGCCCAGCGATTTGGTGTCCCACTCGGATACGGCGGTCCCCACGCAGCTTTTCTTTCCACACACGAAGAGCTTAAACGTAGTATCCCCGGACGGATTGCAGGCGTATCCCAAGATGCAAACGGTGAACCCGCTATTCGGCTCGCGCTCCAGACGCGTGAACAACACATCCGCCGTGAAAAGGCGACGAGCAATATCTGTACCGCACAAGTCTTGCTCGCTGTCATGGCAGGGATGTACGCAGTCTACCACGGACCCACCGGGCTTAAACAGATTGCAGAACGCGTACACGCTCATACCTGCACACTACGGTCAGGACTTGAAGAACTCGGTTATGACACTGGAGAATCTCCCTGTTTTGATACTGTTTCTGTTAATGTCCCTGTAGAAACGGCAGCCGAGGTACTCTCTTCTGCGCGCACAAGACAGATAAACCTTCGCGAAATTGAGGCAACGCACATCGGTATCTCCTTAGACGAAACAACGACCTCTGCCGATGTCGAGGAACTCCTTGAGATATTTGGCGCACAGTCTTCATCTGGACATACTTCGTCTGCTGGTACAATTCCTGTAGAATTACAACGAGAAAGCCCCTACCTGACACACCCCATTTTCAATAGTTACCATTCTGAAACCGAGATGCTCCGCTATATCCATAGGCTTCAGACCAAAGATCTCTCGCTTGTAAATGCGATGATACCGCTCGGCTCCTGTACGATGAAACTCAACGCGACGGCGGAGATGATACCGGTAACATGGCGCGAGTTCTGCGAGTTACACCCGTTTGTTCCCAAAAAACAAGCAGAAGGCTACCAACATCTATTTTCACAATTGGAAACATGGTTAGCCGAGATAACCGGTTATAGTGGTATCTCATTGCAACCGAATGCGGGTTCGCAAGGCGAATATGCTGGACTCTTAGTCATCCGAAAATATCACCAGAGTCGCGGTGAGTCGCGTCGCGATGTCTGTTTAATCCCAACATCTGCCCACGGCACAAATCCTGCGAGCGCAGTAATGGCAGGTATGAAAGTCGTTGTCGTCGCATGTGATATGGACGGAAATATTGACATTGAGGATCTTCAGGAAAAGGCAGACACACATCGTGATAATCTTGCTGCTGCGATGATTACCTACCCCTCAACACATGGTGTCTTTGAAGAGAGAATTCGCGAGATTTGCGACATTGTTCATCAATCCGGGGGACAGGTTTATATGGATGGTGCGAACCTGAATGCTCTCGTTGGCATCGCACAACCAGCAGATATCGGCGCGGATGTTTGCCATCTAAATCTCCACAAAACCTTCTGTATCCCGCACGGTGGGGGTGGACCGGGTATGGGGCCGATTGGTGTCAAGGCGCATCTCACAGATTTCTTACCGACACATCCGATTGTCACCGTTGGCGGTAGCACTGGAATTAGTGCCGTATCCGCAGCACCGTGGGGAAGCCCCGGGATTCTACCGATTTCTTGGGCGTATATCGCAATGATGGGAGCAGCAGGACTCACATCAGCCACACAGGTTGCGATTCTTAACGCCAACTATATCGCAAAAAAACTTGCGCCGCACTACCCGGTGCTTTATACAGGAAGGCACGGCTTAGTCGCACACGAATGTATCATTGATTTGCGTGCCTTCAAAAAAAGTGCGGATGTAGACGTAACCGATGTCGCAAAACGGTTAATGGATTACGGATTCCACGCGCCGACTGTTTCTTGGCCCGTGCCGGGTGCCTTGATGATTGAACCGACAGAAAGTGAATCAAGAGCCGAGTTAGAGCGGTTCTGTGACACACTCATCTCAATACGTGAAGAGATAGCGGAGATTGAGGCTGGCATCGCTGATCAGGCGGACAATGTATTGAAGAATGCTCCGCATACAGTAGAAATGGTTACACAGTCTGAGTGGTGGCATCCCTATTCACGTGAAAAAGCCGCGTTTCCAAAACCGTGGATCCGAGAAGCTAAATTTTGGCCCGTAGTCGCACGTATCAACGAAGTTTACGGGGACAGAAATCTTATGTGTTCCTGTCCACCACTTGACGAATATTAATAGGAGTATCCAATCGGAAGCAGTTAGCCACAGTGCGTATAACGGGAGTTGTATCGGCAGGTGGTAAGTTTATCACTCTCTGACCAGATCTGGTAGGTTCGGTTTTGCGGCGTACTCGCCCAAATGCGACCTGCATTCCAGCCGAACCGGATTTTACACAAGAACCTTTCGGTCTTCAAAAACCTCTTTAGCCCCGTAGGGGCGGCATCTCTGTAGAAACGCGTATCAAGGAAGAATTAGTCCCGTAGGGGCGGCATCTATAGGGATCCCGGACTGATAACTGACAACTATAAAAACATGAAAGCAATAATTATAGGCGCAGGAGAGGTTGGATTTCATATCGCCAAACTTCTCACTCTCCAAGATAACGATGTTGTTCTCATTGATGAGTCCGATGCCGCCTGCAACCGAGTCAATGAGCAATTGGATTTACAGACATTACGTGGATCAGGGGCATCCCCACGCCTCCTGAAAACCGCTGGGATTGACGAAGCGGGTCTCCTTATTGCCGTTACGAATAGCGATGAGATTAACATGCTTGCTTGTCAGATAGCCGAGAGATACAGCGTTAACACAAAAATCGCGCGTGTCTCGAATCCTGACTACTTCTCCATGGAAAGCGGGTTAACTCCCAAAGATTTCGGTATCAATCTTCTGGTTAATCCGGAGCAGCTCTGTGTCGCTGAATTTGTTCGACTTCTACAAATACCTGAGGCAAGAGAAATTGTCGAATTTGAGGACGGTAGAGTCCAACTTGTCTCCTTTCGTGCCAAACAGTCAAATCCTTTAATCGGGAAATCGCTTGCTGAATTAGATGAAAGTGGGCTTCTCACTGATATTCGCTTTGCTGCTATTAGTCGTCGGGGTCGCTCTAATAATGGAAACCCTATTCTTAACGGTGACAGACACATTATCATTCCAAGGGGTGCCGATGCTTTGCAACAGGGGGACGAGGTTTTTGTCATCGGCAGCGCGCTGGCAGTTGAACAATTGTTACGCATCAGCGGTATCACATTCAATCAGCAGCTTGACCGCGTCATCATTGTTGGTGCGAGTCCTATCGGTATTGAACTTGCCCGTGTGCTTGAAGAAAACGACACAAACGTCAAGCTCATTGAAGAAGATCAAGCGAAAGCACGATTGGCATCCCAAATGCTAAAGCACACGACCGTTTTACACGGCAATTATCTCCAATTTAGGCTCCTTGAAGAAGCAGGTGTAGAGGGTGTCAACGGATTTATCTCGGTTACAGGCGACGATGAAAACGATATTATGGCGTGTATGACGGCAAAAGAGAACGGGGCACAACGGGCACTCGCTCTGGTTCAGCAGCCGCGTTACCTCCCTTTGTTAGCGCGCATTCCGAGGCTTGATGGCGCAGTCAGTCGGCATCTCACTGTTGTGAGTAATATCCTACGACTCATCCGCCGCGGCAACATAGTTTCCGTCGCTTCGCTTCATGGGATAGATGCAGAAGTCATTGAGATTGTTGCTGGTGTCAACGCAAAAATTGTCCACAAAGAACTCACCTCCTTCAAAACAAAATTCCCAGAGAACGCCTTCATCGGTGCTGTTATTCGGCGGGAAAGACTCATTATTCCGACCGGACAGTCTGTTATCCAACCTGCAGATCGCGTTATTGTCTTTAGTATGCCTGGGGCAATTCCAGTTGTCGAAGATCTATTCGCTGAACGCAGATCCTAAACGCCTATATCACTTGCCGTCTCTCTTGTATCATGAGCCTTAAACTAATCTTTCATACGCTTGGTAATTTGCTTATCTGTCTCGCCGGGACGATGCTGTTTCCTTTGGGGGTAGCTATCTATTATCAAGTAGGTGCTGGTGAAGCCAAGAGCGACTTGTCGGCGTTTGTTATCTCAGCGATAATTACTTTAATTGTCGGTTTAGTCCTCCGCTTCAGTATTCGGTTACGACAGGAAGAACTTGGTATCCGCGAAGGTTTTGCTGTTGTGGCTTTGGGATGGGTAACAGTTGCACTCTTTGGCACGCTTCCATACGTGTTTGCAGGTGTATTTCACATTGATGGACGCTCACCATGGACAGCGTTCTCTTTCTGCTATTTTGAATCTATGGCGGGATTTTCAACAACCGGTGCCACTGTCCTGACAGAGATTGAACACCTTTCGCACGCCATGCTCTTCTGGCGGAGCTTCTCGCATTGGCTTGGTGGCATGGGAATCGTTGTTCTTGCCGTCGCTATTCTTCCAATGCTTGGTGTTGGTGGTATGCAGCTTTTTCGCGCCGAAGCACCCGGACCCCAAACAGATCGACTCACCCCACGTATCGCACAGACAGCTAAGCTGCTCTGGGGCGTTTATCTACTGCTCTCTTTTTTGGAAACTGGACTATTGATGCTGGGGAACATGTCGCTCTTTGATGCACTCTGCCACACCTTTGGTACCATGGCAACCGGTGGATTTTCTACAAAAAACGCCAGTGTTGGTCACTACGATAGCGTCTATATTGACATGGTCATCTGCTGTTTTATGTTCCTCGCAGGGACTAATTTCGCACTCCACTATCGCGCACTCCGAGGTGACATCAAAAGCTACTTCCAAGATACGGAATTTAAGTTCTATTGTATTGTCATCGCAGTGAGTATCACCTTGATTTCATGGAATACTATCAGGTTTGAGGTTGATGGGCAGGTGCCTTACGATTCAATGTGGACATCACTGCGCTATGCTGCATTCCAAGTGATGTCCATTATCACGACTACGGGTTACGGCACTGCTGACTTTGAACAGTGGCCCGCGCTTTCCCAATTTATCTTGGTGACACTTATGTTTTACGGAGGTTGTGCAGGTTCCACAGGCGGTGGTATGAAGCAGGTCCGGTTCCTCCTCCTTATCAAACAGAGCGGTGCCGAAATTAAACGTCTTATCTTTCCACATGCTGTGCTACCGATTCGTGTTAACGATCGAGCGGTCCCACCCGAAGTCATGACGAACGTTCTCGGTTTTTTCTTCTTTTTCATTGGAATCTTTGCGATTGTAACCTGCATCATGGCAACCTTGGGGCTTGACCTTGTCAGTGCCGCTGGGGCGACAATTGCTACCATGGGTAACATCGGACCCGGTCTTGGCAGCGTGGGACCGGCTGATAATTACGCGCATATTCACACGGCTGGAAAATATGTCCTATCTTTCTGTATGTTACTTGGACGTTTAGAACTCTATACGGTACTTATTCTCTTTTCGCCGAATTTCTGGAAAGGATAAGTATTTCATTGTTAGGACTTACGCAGCCCCCTTGCTGGCGAGGTTTCTTAACCTCGCTCAGTGGTGTAATACCAAATTAACGTAATTCGTCTCGTTTTTCCAGTGCTTTTTCCACTCTTCCGCTCCAGCGGAGCGGTATGTCTATAGTACACGTGGAGTTTGCCATCTTCCGCTCCAGCGGAGCGGTATGTGAAGATGATGAATCAAATGAATTTGGTATAATACGTGGCGTTTCATGGAAAAATTGCGTAAGTCCTAATTGTAATGACTATCCGTTAAAAAGGAATCTGATTTAACCAAAAACCTCTTAACTGACAACCGATAACTGATAACTGACAACTATTTTAATTATGAACGCAGATAAACTCCGCAGAGAGTATAGAGCACACAGCGGACACCTACTGGAGCAGAATGTATCATTGAATCCGTTTGAACAATTTGAGAAGTGGTTCGCCGATGCGATTGCTGCCAAACTTGATCTACCAGATGCGATGACATTAGCAACCGCGACCCCGCAAGCGGTTCCGTCTGCCCGAATGGTCGTACTTAGAGGCTTTGACGCAAAAGGTTTTTGCTTCTACACCGATTATGGGAGCCAAAAGGGAAAGGAACTCGCGGAGAACCCGAACGCCGCGTTGGTATTCTATTGGCGTGAGCTTGATAGACAGGTTCGGAGTACTGGCATCATCGAGAAAATGACTTCAGAAGAATCGGATGCCTATTTCGCCAGTCGTCCTGTTGAGAGTCAACTCGCCGTACAGACAGAACGCCAAAGCCTCGTTATTAGCGGACGGGAACATCTCACAGAGGGTTTCCAACAGGCAGAACAGACGTATGCAGCTGAGGCTATCCCGCGTCCGCCACATTGGGGTGGGTACCGGCTCGTGCCGAATCTGTTTGAATTCTGGCAGGGTTGTCCAAGCCGCCTCCACGACCGGCTCTCTTACACGCTGCAGCCCGATGGGACGTGGAAGATGACGCGTCTGTCGCCGTGAGTCTAATGTTTTGGAGGGTTTTGCTTTAGATAATGATATTGGGTTTCGTCTGCCCGATTTTTAGAATGTCAAAAACATCACCATTGACGCGAAACCTCGCAAACAAAGCGATTGTCGCGTTGACCATCTCCAGGAAACCCTTAGAAACGATAATAGACTTTCGCTTGAAACGTCCAAACCAATGTCTCATCTGGCAATTGTTGCGTTCAATGGCGTGTGTCTCTGCTTTTGTCTGAACCAAGAGTTCTGCGGGAATGAGACTTTTATACGGTTTCCAATCATCAGTGTAGTATATCTTCACCTGCCAGTTCTCCAAACGTTTGAGAAGTTTTTTCAAGGTCGCTTTATCTCTATCACCACATTGCCATGCGATGAGTTCTCCGGTATCACGACAAAACGCCTTCCAGACCCAGAGTTTGTTTTTTTTCTTTCAGATAGTGCCACATCTCATCGAGTTCAAGGACGACAGCGTCAGTCTGGGGTTCCGGGGGATGTGCGTGTTGATTGCTGAAGTTTCGTATCCACTTCAGGAGGGTGCTGGGTGCGGTGTCTAACATTTTTGAAATAGCATTCATAGAGAGCCCATGACAGTAGAGAAAGACGGCGAGTGCGCGTTCCGCCAGGGGTCTGCCCCGATGTTTGTGGTTTTCTGTCCATTGAGAGTCGCATTTTTTGCATTTATAGCGTTGTTTTTTCTTGATGTGTCCGTTTTTCACGAAGTCTGTAGATTGACATTTTCGACAGTTCATAAAAGTCTCCTTGTGAAGTGATGATGGATTTTCGCTAAGGATACCTTATCTGTTTGGGTCTGTCAAGAAAAATCAATCTGATTTTTCTTGACAGGTTTTCCGACTTATGTTAGACTTTTATCAAACAATTGAGGATGATACTCTAACGGTTAGAGGGCCCATGGTCGTATCGTCATTTTAGGAAAAACCCTCATGTTTTGAAATTAAAGGAGGAGCTAAATGAAATTTATAGGCATTACAGTCCTACTTTTATTTCTATCTTTTTCTGCCTCGGCAGGAACGTTTTTGGAAACCTTCGATGGCAAAAAGTTGGAAGGGTGGCAGGAGCTTTGGGGAGATAAGGGACCCGCTGTTTGGGAGGTTATTGATGATCAACTACGGGCAGAGAGTCGTGAAGCGTATACTCATTTACTGATAACTGGGGATAGTACGTGGGAAGACTACACTTTTGAACTTGATGTCAAGCCACTGAAAAAACACGGTATTGGAGGAATTTCGATTGCTGTGCGCGTTAAGGAAACTTGGCTGGTTCGCTGTAGTATTTTTGATCCCGTGATTATAGTTGGTGATAAACCCGCGATTCACGAAGCGCGAATGGGTTGTTTCGCTGGTAGTTTACGCCCAGGACCTAGACCAATGGCACAACTTGTTTTTCAACCTTATCCACTTTTAAAATTGAACAGATGGGCACATTTAAAGTTAAGTGTCGAAGGCAATATCTTCACTTTCTGGATTAATGGAGAGCAGGTTATGGAACCTACGGAACTTCTAATTTTTAGGCAGATTGAGGTCTTTAATGACTTTCCTGACTTTCGGACAGGCGGTGTAGGTTTTGGTCTCTGGAATTATACAGCACTCTTTGATAACATCACTGTCACCGGTGATAGCATTCCAAACAACGGTGGGTTCGCCGTAACGCCACAAGGAAAACTTGCGGCGACGTGGGGAGAGTTGAAGCGGTTTTAACCAAAACCGAAGTCGCATGAAGAGAGTATCACTATGCAATTTGTAAATGTTGTTGTAATTCTTTTTTTAATTACCGCCTCTGCCTCGGCAGGGACATTTATCGAAACCTTCAAGGATGGCGATTTGGAAGAGTGGCAGGAACTCGTTCGGTTGGATAGAGCCCCCGGTGTTTGGGAAATTGTTGACGATGAACTTCAAACAGTCAGCCGTGAAACATTTGTGCGCTTACTGACAACTGTGGATAGCACGTGGGAAAATTACACTGTTGAATTTGATGTCAAGCCGCTTAACAAACACGGTATTGGGGCTATCACTATTGCCGCACGGGTGCAGGAGACTTGGGTCGTGTTATGTAGTATTGAGGATCCTGTAGAACTCGTTGCGGGTAAACTACCCCGCCAGAGAGAACGAGTAAGTTGCATCTATGGCGATTTTCACGATGTAACATTTGTACGCCTTCATGCTGAACCGCATCCACTTCTAAAATTGAACAAATGGACGCATTTGAAGTTGAGGGTCCACGACAATATCTTTACCTTCTCAGTTAATGAGAAGCAAGTGATGGGACCCACAAAGATGTCGAATCTAATAGGGGTTCCAGACGTTGGGCACTTTCCCGAATTTCGGACAGGCGGTGTCGGTTTCGGGATCGCGAATTATACGGCACGTTTTGATAATATCATTGTCACCGGCGATAGCGTTCCAAACAGCGGCGGGTTCGACGTAACGCCCCAAGGAAAACTTACGACAACGTGGGGACAGTTGAAGCAGTTTTGACAATTTTAGGACTTACGTATGCTGCTCTTTTGTAGCACAAACTTCCCAGTTTGTGCCACCAGAACGCTGTGTTTTCCGAAAATTCTCATCTAACAGAACGGGCTGCAGTCAAAATTGCGTAAGTCCTAAATTTATTTTTTTCCAAAAAAACTTGACAATGTTTTTGGAATATGAGAAACTATTAAGCATGTTAGCTAGCAGAATCTGTTTGTGACTCTGAATTAACCTTCACTTTAGCGAAACTTGCGATGCTAAATTGTGCTATTAAAGCACAATTTGTCTTTGCTTTACACCATTACAACGTGTGAGGACAAAATAGATTAGAAACAATGTTAATAGATTATCTTCCGATCTTGTTGTTAGGACTATTCGCGGTCCTCTTTGCGGCTATTAATCTCGCCCTGACCCATATTCTTGGGCCCAAACGCCCGACCCGCGCTAAACTCTCCGTTTACGAATCTGGTGTACAACCAGTCGGCGATGCGAGGCAACGGTTTACCATCCGGTTCGACCTCATAGCGATGCTCTTTATCATCTTTGATATTGAAGTGGTGTTCCTCTACCCGTGGGCAGTGGTCTTTAAGAAGTTCTCTGAAACGAGTGGTTTATTTATTTTAGTTGAAATGCTGGTGTTTATCGGCATTCTTCTTCTTGGCTATATCTATGCTTGGAGGAAAGGAGGCTTAACATGGGATTAGATTTTGTTGGACAAGGTGCCGGAGAGACGGATGGGAACATCATCACGACGACTATTGATAAGGTCGTCAATTGGGGGCGAAAAAACTCGCTATGGCCCATGCCGTTCGGGACGGCGTGCTGTGCGATCGAGATGATGGCGACCTTGGCTTCCAAATTCGACCTCTCGCGATTCGGTTCTGAAGCGATCCGCTTTTCACCCCGTCAATCCGATCTGCTCATCGTTTCTGGCAGAATTTCCATCAAAATGATGCCGGTGCTAAAACGTATCTATGACCAGATGCCGGATCCGAAGTGGGTAATCTCGATGGGGGCATGCGCTTCCTGTGGCGGTGTGTTCGATACCTATACCCTCATCCAAGGCGTTGATCAGTTCATCCCTGTGGATGTATACATTCCGGGATGCCCGCCTCGCCCTGAAGATCTCATTGACGCTGTGCTACAGGTGCAGCAAAAAATCGCTAGTGGTGCCGCGCCTAAAGGAGTAGAGGTCGTTTATGAATGAAGAGAAAGATGTTGAAGAACAACCGAAACCTCTCGTCCTTGAAAAATTAGAGGCGCATCATTCGGATGCGCTTTTAGCACAGGATGAGGCGCGCGGCAGCGTCGTCTTGGTTGTGCGTAAAGATCAGGCTTACGCGGTTTTGGAATATCTGAAAACGGATCCCGAACTTGCCTATACCTATCTCGTTGATGTCACCGCAGTTGATAACTCGCAGATGGAATCGGAATTAATGCAGTTTGACTACGCGAGGTTTATGGTCGTCTATCATCTCTATTCCTATCAGGGACAGGGTCGTGTTCGAGTAAAGGTGCCTGTACATGAAAACGACCTACGCATCACGTCTGTTACTGGATTGTGGCAGGGCGCGAATTGGTTGGAGCGCGAGACTTATGACATGTTCGGTATTGATTTTGAGGGGCATCCCGATTTGCGTAGGATCTTAATGCCTGACGATTTTGAGGGACACCCGCTCCGTAAAGATTATCCGCTCCGCGGACGTGGCGAACGCGAAAGTTTTAATTTTGATAAACAGAATGTGTAGATTTAATAGTTATCGGCTATCGGTGGCTGGTTGTCAGTTCAGAGCAGCTTCTGGCATTCTTATAATTCGCAACTCTCACAGCTCTTAACTGACAACTAACAACTGACAACTGTTTACAAGGAGTATGATATGCAAGGTGGGCTGGAACGCGCCACAGGCGAGAAGATGATTCTTAGCTTCGGTCCGCAACATCCTGCGACACACGGCACCCTCCGTATTGTGTTAGAACTTGATGGCGAATCCGTTTTGAAGGCGATACCACATGCCGGTTACCTGCATACTGGGTTCGAGAAACTCGGTGAACACTTGGATTACAACCAATACATTGTTGTAACAGACCGGATGAACTATCTGTCACCGCTGTCCAACAATTTTGGGTATGTTCTTGCTGTTGAGCAGCTGCTCGGCGTTGAAGTCACGAAACGGTGTCAATACATCCGGATTTTGATGGCGGAACTCTCACGACTCGCGGATCATCTGCTATGGTTAGGAACCGCCGCACTCGACTTAGGGGCGTTTTCGGTATTTCTCTATAGCTTCCGCGAACGTGAGAAGTTGTATAGCATCTTTGAAAAGACAACCGGTGCACGGTTGACAACGAGTTACACACGCGTAGGCGGCGTTCTCCGTGACCTTTACGATGGTTGTGAGGAAGATGTCCGACAATTCGTCACCAACTTCCCGAAGGCACTGAAAGAGACCCATACGCTGCTCACAAAGAATCGGATCTGGATGGATCGCACGAAAGGTGTCGGAGCCATTTCCGCTGATGATGCTATTGGCTATGGGTTAACAGGTCCCTGTCTCCGAGCCACTGGCATCGCACACGATATCCGTAAGGCTGAACCTTATTCCAGTTACGAGGAAGTTACGTTTGATGTACCGGTGGGAACCAACGGTGATGCCTATGACCGATACCTCGTCCGAATGGAGGAGATGATTCAGAGTTGTGGTATCGTTACCCAAGTCCTGGACAATATGCCTGATGGACCGGTCAATCTTGAAGATAACAAGGTTACGATGCCGAACAAGCCCGATGCTTATGGACATATTGAGGGATTAATCCATCACTTTAAGATTGTTATGGACGGACACGGCGTGCAGCCGCCAATGGGTGAACACTATTGTGCGACCGAATCTCCTAATGGAGAATTAGGATTTTATATTGTGAGCGATGGAAGTGGAACAGCCTATCGTATTAGAATTCGTCCACCGAGTTTTTTCCATTTCCAAGCATTACCGCACATGTTAGAGGGTGGTATGGTATCGGATACCGTGGCTGTGTTGGGAAGTCTGAACGTTATTGCCGGTGAATTGGATCGGTAACTTTGTCAGAGCCTGCTGTCTGTTTTAGGAGGATTCAATGGAACTCAAAGGCATTATGCTTTTCGTCAAAGACATGAAGGCTGTCATCGCATTTTACAGGGACGTTATCGGATTAGTGCCAGACGAAGACCAGCCGTTCCCAGAACACCGGTTTTTCCGTTTTAATGCTGGTGCTTGCACGTTGTGTCTCCATAGTGCCAGCAAACCCAACGAAGGAAGACAAAAACTGATGTTTCACGTTGAAAGCGTGAGTGCCGTTCATCAGCACATAAAATCGAAAGGGAAACGATTACGGAAACTTGAAAATGAGGATGGGGTTGCCATTTTCGATATCCGCGATCCAGAAGGCAACCGTATTCAGTTTTACGGCAACTATTGATTTTGGGAATTTCTCGCAAAGATAGATAAAGTAATTTTGAAGGGAGTGGCATTAAATTCCATGAAACTAAAAGTTGTTATCCACAAAGCCGAAGAAGGTGGATATTGGGCCGAAGTACCATCACTTGCCGGTTGTGCCACACAAGGCGACACTTTTGAAGAATTACTTGAAAACATTTACGAAGCAATTGAAGGATATTTATCCGTAGATGTTTATTTATGCAAAAGAAACTATTAAAAACCCAATTTGCACTTTGCATCGAAAACAACGGTTGTGAAGACATAGAGAATCGAAAATTCTATCAAATTCTTCCTGACGAGAAAGCAGCAAGTGAGGGATATCTGCGAGTCATTGATGAATCTCAGGAAGACTACTTGTATCCCGAATCTTATTTTATTTTCAAGGAATAAACATAGATGTCAGACGAACTCATTCAAATTGAAACGCCTTTCGCGTTTAACGAAGAAAATCAGCGTGAATTCGACGAGTTGATAGGGCGATATCCGATTAAGGAAGCGGCGATGCTGCCGACGCTCCATCTCGCGCAGAATCAGACAGGCTACATCACGCCTGCTGTCATGAAGTATGTCGCTGAGCAACTTGAAGTCTCCGTGATGAAGGTTAAGGATGTCGTCACTTTCTATCCGATGTTCTTTGAAGAACCAGTAGGCGACTACGTCATCCGGGTGTGCCATACACTGCCTTGCGCCTTGCGGGATTGCAAAGTTGTTTTGGAGCATCTCAAGGAAAAATTGGGCACAGATATCGCCTCCGAAACCAATCTCGCGAAAGGCACAACGGCTGACGGTAAGTTCACTCTTATGAAGGTGGAATGCCTCGCTTCGTGCGATGTGGCACCTGTTATCATGGTGAACGGCGATTTACATAAGAATTTAACCCCGGAAAAGGTTGATGAACTTTTAGCGAAGCTTGCAAGCTAAAACTTGCTATACTAAAATAGACAATTTGTAGAGGAGAAAGTATGGTTGAAGAAAGACGGATTCTCTACGAGCATCTGGATGTGCCTGATATTAACACGTTCGATGTCTTTCGGCAATATGACGGCTATACCCGGTTTGAAAAGGCGATTGCAGAATATCAACCTGAAGATATCGCTAAAATGGTGTTGGATTCAGGATTGAAAGGCAGGGGCGGTGCTGGTTTTTCTACTGGGGAAAAATGGAGTTTCGTTCCAAAGGATATAAAGCCGTGTTACCTCTGTTGCAACGCTGACGAAAGTGAACCCGGAACGTTCAGTAATCGCTACGTTTTGGAGAAGAATCCACACCTATTGATTGAAGGTATCCTGATCTGCTGTTATGCGATGGGCATTGAAACGACTTATATCTACATCCGCGGTGAATTTACGCTCGGAAAAAAGATGTTAGATGCTGCCATCAAGGAGGCTTACGAGCAAGGCTACCTCGGAAAAGACATTCGTGGCACGGGACTCAACGTTGATATTTATTCTCACCCTGGTGCTGGTGCCTATATCTGTGGCGAAGAAACAGGTTTAATTGAATCGCTTGAGGGCAAACGAGGACAACCTCGTAACAAACCGCCCTTTCCCGCTGTTGAAGGTGTGTTCAGAAAACCCACCGTCGTGCAGAATGTTGAGACCTTATGCAACCTGCCTTTCATTATTGGTAATGGTGTTGAATGGTACACCCAGATGGGACCGACGTATGCCGATACGCGGTTTGATCCGCCGAAACCTGATGCCAATACGGGTACGAAGCTCTATTGCATCAGTGGGGATGTCAATGAACCGGGGGTTTATGAACTTGACCTCGGTTTAACGTCCACAGAACTCATTGAGGTCGCAGGCGGTTTGCGTGGCGAAGAGGTGAAAGCGGTCATCCCAGGCGGTAGTTCTGCACCGATTTTGACGCACTATGAATTAGACACGCGACTTGATTTTACCTCACTTACACTCGCCAAGTCTATGCTCGGTTCCGGCGGTATCATCGTCATGAACGAGACTCGGAATATCGTCGACTGCTTGCTCAATATCATGAAGTTCTACGCGCATGAATCGTGTGGACAGTGCACACCGTGTCGGTGGGGCACACCGTGGGTGCGCGATATTGTTCAACGTATTGCCGATGGAGATGGACGAAAAGACACTATCACACGCCCCAAATTCGGTGTCGCTGAAAACGGCAGATGGGGTGATACTGGTGAAACAGAAGAAATCTACGAAGACTTGGATCTGCTGGAAAGTGTCGCTAATAACATTGCGAATGTGGATACGATGACATGGAATACGATTTGCGTCTTTGGTATTGCTGTCTCGTGGCCAGCCGTGAGTTATATGCGCAAGTTCCGTCCCGAATTTGAAGCCACCATTCGAGAAGGTAAACTTGTCACGCTGCCTGTTGCTGAGGCAACAGTCCCACCGGAGGAAAATTACGCGTATCAACAGCGGTTTGTTCCGAAAGAGTTCGCTGACCTGTAGGTCTCGCTGCTTAGTCTGGGAATAGACGAAATCCATTCCTTGTCTTACGTTTTTCGCTTGTATATTGTAGAACAAAGGGCGTAGCTCGTAATGAAATGGAGAGCGGATTCGAGAAAAAAGCGTGAAATCCCAAGTCCACGTTGTTTAACCGCAAGGAAAAATTAAAAAATGGCATTTGTTAAATTGAATGACCTTGAGATAGAGGTTGAAGATGGAACGAACATAGTCGAGGCAGCAAGGCAACACGGCATTGAAGTGCCTCACTACTGTTATCATCCTGGATTGACCCGTCCTGCGAATTGCCGGATGTGTCTCATTGAAACTTACGGTCCCATACCAGGGGCTCCTCCAGGCACAATTGGTCCAGCCCGACAATTAGCAACAGGTTGTACAACTACCGTTCGAACCGCACCACCTGACAGGAAATTGGACGATAAATATGATGCTATCGTTCAAACAGATAGCCCTCGCGTCAAAAAGGCACGAGAGGATGTACTTGAGTTCCTACTTGTACATCATCCGCTGGACTGTCCTGTCTGTGATCAGGCTGGTGAATGCGATTTGCAAGACTACAGTTATCGACATGGACATGATAAGAGTCGCTATATTGAGGTCAAAAATGTCCCGCCCAAGAAGGACCTCGGACCGGATGTGCTGCTCTACTCAACACGCTGTGTTGTTTGTACTCGGTGTATCCGATTTGCTGAAGAGGTATCCGGAACCGGCGAGTTAGGTTTAGTTCATCGGGGTTCACATGACGAAATCGATATTCCGCGAAGCCACGAGGGTGTTCCTTTGCAGGTGTTAGATAACAAATTGGCAGGCAATGTCGTTGATATCTGTCCCGTCGGGGCATTGATTAGCAAGGACTTCTTATTCAAATCTCGTCCATGGTTTATGGAGAAGGCGAACAGTGTCTGTTCAGGATGTAGTGTCGGCTGCAATATCACCGTGGAGTATAAAGTCGATGGTGTATACCGACTCAAGCCGCGCTTCCATGAGGATATCAACCAGCATTGGATGTGTGACGACGGTCGCCTCGGTTACCACTATGTAAACAGTGATGATCGACTTCAACTTCCGCTTAAACGGGTTGATGACGAATTCACGCCAACACATTGGGCAGATGCTTTAGCGGTAATTACAGAAAAGTTGTCGGAAGTAGAAGCTGAGGATATTGTTGTTATTGGTTCTGCACAGGGCACGAATGAAGACAACTACGTTTTACAACAGTTCGCACATGATGTCCTGAAAACAACTCAGTTGGGGCTCTTTGGGCAATTGCTCGGTGAAGAACACAAATTCCCACAATTTACAATTGAAGCCGACAAAAATCCGAATACCGCTGGTGCACGAACGATACTTGGCTCTGCGAACGGGAACGTCGTTTTAGAAGGCGACACGCTTTGGGAGAAGGTATCGGGTGCGAAAGTGGTTTACCTCGTTAGTGGTTTGCCTGAACGACCCCTTGAAGATGCCGAGAAAGCCGCATTAGAGAGCGTTGATTTTCTTATAGTGCAAGACATTTTGCCATCAGAGATTACACAATTAGCAGATGTAGTGTTGCCGGGGACGACTTTCGCCGAGAAAGATGGTACCTTCACTAACTCGACCGGCTGGGTGCAACGGATTCGCAAAACAATCGATCCACCGGGTGAAGCGCGCGTAGATTGGGAAATCACACAGCAGCTTGCCAAGCAGTTGGGTGGTGAGATGAACTATCACTTTGCTGGTGAGATTGCCCTCGCAATTTCGGAGAATGTCGCGGGGTATGGTGACGCAACGCATCAAAAAATTGGAGACGCAGGGATTAAGTTAGCAGAATAGCCATCAGCAGAAGGCGTGGAAGAGTGGAAGCATGGGGTCTAATCTTCCTCCGTTCCGTCCTTCCAACCAAGTAAGGAAATTAAAAATATGGGAAATATGCCTCTTCTCGTTTTAATCCTCAGTTCGATCGTCAAAATCGTCATCATTGTTCATCTGTTGCTTATTGGCGTGATGGCAATGATTTGGTCGGAACGGCGGGTGAGCGGATGGATGCAGGATAGGCTCGGGCCGAATCGTGTTGGACCGCAAGGACTGCTCCAACCTATTGCAGACGGACTTAAGTTCCTGTTTAAAGAGGATCTCATCCCGGATCACGTGGATAAGCCACTTTACGTGCTCGCGCCAGCAATGCTGTTGGTTCCAGCACTTATTACGGTTGCAGTTGTGCCATTTGGGAATGCTATCACACTATTTGGATATGAAATACCGCTCCAGATTGCTGACATCAACATCGGCATTCTATATGTTTTGGCGATAACATCCCTTGGTGTTTACGGCGTTGTGCTCGGTGCCTGGGCATCGAATAATAAATACTCGCTTTTGGGCGGTTTGCGTTCGTCTGCGCAAATGATTAGTTATGAGTTGACACTCGGATTGGCGATTATTGGTGTATTGATGCTGACAAGCTCACTCAGTCTTCGGACAATCGCAGTAGAACAAGGCGCATATCCGTGGCAATGGAACTTCCTAATTCACTTCCCCGCGTTTCTCGCGTTTACAACTGCGATGTATGCAGAAACGAACCGGTTGCCTTTTGACCTTGCCGAAGCGGAGCAGGAACTCGTCGCGGGGTATCATACCGAATACAGTAGTATGAAATTCGCTATGTTTTTCATGGCTGAATATATGAACATGATAGTCGGTTCTGCTGTGACGGTGACGCTCTTTTTGGGTGGGTGGCATTTCTTTGGTTTGGAAAATGTGGGCGGTCCCGTTTGGAGTGGACTTATTTCGTTCGGTATCTTCTTCGTCAAAACAGCGATCTTCCTCTTCGTGTTTATTTGGGTCCGCTGGACACTCCCTCGATTCCGTTACGATCAGCTTATGAACTTCGGTTGGAAATTCCTGTTGCCTGTCGCCTTGACTTCAATCGTCGTAACCGGTACCTTATGGATAATGACCGGCTCTCGCTTGGTAGTAGGTATCGGCAACGTGGTTGCGGCGTTTATCGTTGTATCGATTGTGGCAGGGCTGCTTGTCATGAACAAAGCACCTGAACCAGCAATACAGGATAGTGATCGGCAAATTACCCCTAGCGCACTAGACGCGATAGAGTAGGAGGCGTGCGAATGAATCCAGAACAGATTCTATTTATTCTCTTTGGAGCGGTCTCGCTGATTGGTGCGATTGCTGTAATTTCGTTTCGGCATCCGATTTATAGTGCGCTCGCGCTTATCATAACGTTTTTCGCACAAGCAGGATTGTTTGTGCTGTTGGGTGCTCACTTTGTTGCCGCTGTCCAAGTAATTGTCTATGCCGGCGCAATTATGGTCCTGTTCCTCTTTGTGATTATGCTCCTGAACCTGGGCACACTTTCGGCAAAAGGGGCTATTGCAGGGAAACTGAAGGGTTTCGCTATAATCTTGGGTATCCTCTTTGCTGCCGAAGGCATCTATATTGCAGTGAATGCACTCAACGATACAGCCGTTGCATCTGCACAGCCTGCTACGGAATCAGTAACGACAACCACTTATGACATTGGCGAACTTTTGTTCACCAAGTACCTCTTACCGTTTGAGGTTACCTCGCTTATTTTGTTGGCGGCATTGATTGGCGTTATCGTCTTGGTAAAGCGCGACAGTCAGGAAGAAAACTAAAGTCGATAATCAGTAGATGAGATGTTTATCTTCATAGCATCAAAAATGTAGCCTGTAATGTAATAGAGGGGTTTTTGCTTGGGTGTTTCTTCAGATTTACGCTTGGGGATGTCAAAGTCTCAAAGCCATTTGACCGAACCGCAAGGAAGATTAAAAATAGGTGAGGATTTATCTTCAGAGTATTGAGAACGTAGCCTGTAATGTAATGGAAGGCGGGTTACGTCAGGGGATGTCAAAGCCTCAAAGCCATTTGACCGAACCGCAAGGAAGATTAAAAATAGGTGAGGATTTATCTTCAGAGTATCGAGAACGTAGCCTGTAATGTAATGGAAGGCGGGTTACGTCAGGGGATGTCAAAGTCTCAAAGCCACTTGACCGAACCGCAAGGAAGATTAAAAATAGGTGAGGATTTATCTTCAGAGTATTGAGAACGTAGCCTGTAATGTAATGGAAGGCGGGTTACGTCAGGGGATGTCAAAGTCTCAAAGCCACTTGACCGAACCGCAAGGAAGATTAAAAATAGGTGAGGATTTATCTTCAGAGTATCGAGAACGTAGCCTGTAATGTAATGGAAGGCGGGTTACGTCAGGGGATGTCAAAGTCTCAAAGCCACTTGACCGAACCGCAAGGAAAATTAAAAATATGCCATTAGAATATTACCTTGTTTTAAGCGCACTCCTTTTTACAACCGGTGTAATTGGGGTGCTCATTCGTAGGAACGCCATTATTATCTTTATGTGTATCGAACTGATGCTGAATGCGGCGAACCTCGCATTTGTAGCAATCAGCCGTAGTCTCGGTGAGGCGACCGGACAGGTATTCGTATTCTTCGTGATGACCGTTGCTGCTGCCGAAGTCGCGATTGGGCTTGCAATTATTGTGAGCGTCTTCAAACATCGGCAGACGATTAACGTAGATGAGGTTAATTCGTTGAAAGGCTAAACAAAATTGGTTATCGGTTGAAGAGGACTCTGATTTGATAAATCCACTTCTTAACCGAAGAACAAAACCGTAGCCTGAAACGAAGTGGAAGACGGATTTAAGCATGGCCCCTTGAAACGACAAACCCATTTGATTAACCGCAAGGAAAATTAAAAATATGTCACAAGAACTAATTGTTGTCCTGTTAGTTGCCCCGCTTGTTGGGTTTCTGATTAACGGATTGCTTGGAAAATGGCTAAAAGGTAACGAGAAATTGAGCGGATGGATAGGTGCGCTAGCAGTGCTTGTCTCCTTAGTCTGTTCGATTATCGCCTTTATCAGCGTGCACGGCGGTGCTGCCCCCTTTGATGAAACGCTTTATGAATGGATTACGGGCGAGTCGTTTGCTTTCAATATCGGATTCCGTGTGGACGCACTCACAACGGTGATGTTGTTGGTAATCACAGGTGTTGGGTTCCTCATCCACGTATATTCGATCGGCTACATGCACGGTGATGAAGGATATACCCGTTATTTTGCCTACCTGAATTTGTTTGTCTTCGCAATGCTGATCCTTGTTCTCGGCAACAACTACCTCATGATGTTTGTTGGTTGGGAAGGAGTCGGACTCTGTTCTTATCTGCTGATCGGGTTCTGGTATGACAAGAAATCAGCGACGGATGCTGGCAAAAAGGCGTTTATTGTGAACCGGATTGGTGATTTCGGTTTCTTGCTGGGGATGTTTACTCTGTTTGCAGCCTTCGGGACCCTCGATTTCGGCGCAATGTTTGATGCCGCTGAGGCAGATAATTTTCAGAAAGTCTTTGGAACCAGTACCCTCGCGATTGCGACCCTGCTACTTTTTGTGGGGGCGGTTGGTAAATCGGCGCAAATTCCACTCTATGTTTGGCTACCGGACGCGATGGAAGGTCCTACACCTGTCAGTGCCTTGATTCACGCTGCGACAATGGTAACAGCGGGCGTATATATGATCGCACGCTCCGCAGTGCTTTATGACATCGCGCATACCGGCGAAGTTGTCGCATGGATTGGCGTTTTGACTGCGTTCTTCGCTGCAACGATAGCGCTCGCACAAAACGATATTAAACGCATCCTTGCCTATTCCACTGTGAGTCAACTCGGCTATATGTTTGTTGGTGTGGGTGTTGGTGCTTATGCATCGGGTGTTTTCCATTTGGTAACGCATGCTTTCTTTAAGGGACTGATGTTCCTCACTGCTGGTAGTGTGATGCACGCGATGGCGAATGAACTTGATATGCGGAAGATGGGCGGCTTGAAGGCGAAGATGCCAATAACGCATTGGACTTTTTTGATCGGCGCGCTTGCCATCGCAGGATTTCCATTCCTGAGCGGTTTCTGGAGCAAGGATGAAATCCTACACAGCGCGTGGGGCAGTTTTCCCATAATTTACGGTATTGGTTTAATCACAGCGTTCCTAACAGCATTTTATATGTTCCGTCTGATCTTCGTGACGTTTTACGGTGAATCTCGCGTTGAATCCGATGTTGAATCGCATCTGCACGAATCGCCACCAGTCATGTGGCTGCCGTTAGCGATTTTAGCGATCCCTTCTGCTTTGATTGGCTTGCTGTTGGGGTGGGGTGGACATAAAAGTTGGTTCCACGACTTCACGAAAGGGGTCTTCCCGGAGGCACACCATGAGGCATCAGGCAATGTGGTTCTGTTTATGGTAATCTCATCAGTCGTTGGTTTGGCAGGTATTGCGTTTGCGTGGACGCGTTATAGCAAACGAGTGCCGTCTGATGAACCTACCAATGCGATGCATAAATTTGTTGCAAATAAGTACTATGTTGATGAGATTTATAACTCGCTTATTGTGCAGCCGATCAAGAACGCTTCTCATTATCTACTGTGGCGCATTGTAGATAACGGTGTCATTGATGGAATTGTCAATGGCGTGGCTGCGGTTATCCGGTTGATTGGTGGAACGTTGCGGCGACTCCAAACAGGACTCGTCCAGGCTTACATTGTGTCAATGGTTTTGGGAATTGTGTTATTCCTCGCCTACTATCTGTTTTTTGCTTAGGCACGCCGCTGGCGAGGTTTAAAACCTCGCCCAGCAAAGGGTGCTGCGTAGGTCCTATTAGGTTATCTGTATGAGATGTCTGTGTCCGCAATTCTCCTTTTTTTAGGAGTGTTAACGGAGGTAGAAAATGGCAAACAACACTTTTCGACCGCGTAATATACTCAACAAAGAGGTTGCTGGTATCTGCGGTGTCGCAAGGTTGACAGATAAGGCACGGGCTGCCCATGCTGGTGAGGTTGGAGAGTATAAGTACGGTGCTGACTCCGAGCAAGACAAGAGGATTTTGTCCTTCCTCGGTATTTCAGCGGAGGCGTTTCAGAATGCTGCTGTGCAGATTTACAACGATGTCAGGCTGGGAACATGGGTACTTGACAACTGCCGAAGATCGTCCAAGGAAATATCAGAATTCAATCGTAAGTTGAAATCTTGGTGGCAGAGCAGAATGCCTGAAGACGACTTTGCAAAACGTCGTCGCAAATTAGCTGAAAAAGATGAAGACCGATTTCTTTTTTGGTTTTTTCCTTCGGCGTGGCTCTGGAAGAAGTGGTTCAGACGATAACTTATTCCTTCAAAAGAGGGAGTCGCGACCCATAAATCATTCGTAAAGGAGTTGCTGATGAAGATATTAACAGTGAATCGAAAAATCACTTTATCCATTCTTATGATGGTGTTGATATGTGGTTTGTCAGGCGTTAGTTATGGAGAGGATGCCATAACAATTTTGAGTGCTGAGTGTGGGGTATCCGATGTAATACCCGGTTTTGGTTTTCAGGTGACAGTAAAGGGGACTATTCGTGCAAACAGAGACGTGAAAGATGTGAAGGGCTGGCTAACTATCAACGGAAAAATAATTGATCCATTTAATACAGGGGGATATTTATTCGGCGATCTTTCGGCAGGTCACACCAAGTCTTTCAACATTATTCAAGTCGCAGAGGTTTCTAATGATGATAGGTGTGGTGTCCACTTCAAGTTCAGGGAAGTCAACCCGCCGCCAGAGACGGATCCGACACCTGAACAGCAGCCCACGGAGCAAGATGAACCAGGCGACGAACAGCCCGGGGAAACATCAAAAGTCTGTCAAGTGGGTGATGTGCTTTCTCCAGGTGAGAGTTGCACTTACCCTGGTACGAATGTTAAATTTTCTGTTAACAATGATGGCTCCGCACAAATAAGCAATCCGCCGCAAGGATTGCCCAGTTTTATCAAATTGCTGTTTGGAGAAAAACTGCGTGATTCAGTTAGTGTCAATACAACCATTGATGGTAAGGTTTATAACTTTGCTGCGAAGGAACGCGATGATGCGAGTTGGATAATACAGAAGGTTGGAAGTGCATCGGTGCCAGAGGAACCGAAGACTGACGACGACCAACAACCAGACCCACCTAAAAAACCGGACCTGGTAGTTACGTCGGTTCGTGTGAGCAATACCACGTTAGTGCCTGGTGAAGGTTTCACGCTTTCTGTTACCCCTAAAAACCAGGGAACTGGAGAATCTACTGCGACAACGCTACGATATTATCGCTCTACCAATAATATCATTTCCTCAAACGATACAGAAGTTGGTAGCGATAGCGTAAGCGTGCTGGAGGCGAATCAAACTAACGACAAGAACCTTAGTCTCTCTGCCCCGACCCTGCCCGGCACGTACTATTACGGTGCCTGTGTGGATAGCCTCACAAATGAGAGGGACACCGATAACAACTGTTCTGCTACCGTAACAGTTACCGTTGTCAGTACTCCTGACTTGGTGGTTGAAGCGGTTCAGGCGGAACCTGCTACTGTCGCTCCGGGTGAGCAGTTTAGACTCTATGCGACTCTTAAGAACCAGGGAACTGGAGAATCCGCCGCGACAATAGTTCGTTATTATCGCTCTTCCAATGACACTATCTCCACACGGGAGACACAACTCCGTAGTGCCAATAGGGACCCGCTCGCTGCGGATGGCACCATCCGCCGCTACCTTACTGTTACCGCACCGACAACCCCCGGCACTTACTATTACGGTGTCTGTGTAGATAGCGTCAGCAATGAGAGCAATACGACTAACAATTGCTCAGGAGCCGTGAGCGTCACTGTAACCGCGCCGCCCGTTGTTTCTGAGGATGTCAATGAGGATGGTGTCGTAGATGTGCAAGATTTAGTATATGTCGCCCAAAGGTATGGTCAAACAAGTACCACGACTGCGGATGTCAACGACGATGGAGTTGTGAATATAAACGATCTGATTTTGGTTGCTGCGGTGTTGGATGCTGATGCTGCGGCGGCACCGTCTCTCCATCCTGATGCTTTAGATTTATTCAGTGTTGCGGATGTCAAGTTGTGGCTGTCTCAAGCACATCAACGAGACCTCATGGATCCGGGCGTGCGAAGGGGGATTCAGTTCTTAGAGCAACTCCTCGCCTCTATGGTTCCCGAAGAAACTGCGCTCTTGGCAAACTATCCGAACCCGTTCAACCCGGAAACATGGATACCGTACCAACTTGCAAAAGATGCGGATGTCACATTGACGATCTATGCCGTGGATGGTCAAATAGTTCGACGGTTGGCACTTGGACATCAGCCTGCGGGTATGTATCAGAATCGGAGTCGTGCGGTGTATTGGGATGGATGTAATGCCCTTGGCGAATGCGTTGCGAGTAGTGTGTATTTCTACACGCTCACAGCAGGCGATTTCACCGCTACACGGAAGATGTTGATACTGAAGTAGGTTTCTTTTACTTTACTTAACGACTTGTGCTAGTTGTTTTCTCGATCCTTTGTGAATCAAGGGTTCGCTCGTTCCGTGATAAAATTCAAAGATGTCGTTCGCGCATAAGCAAACTCTATAAAGACAAAATTAACTAGCACAGCGCGTTTACTTAAGTGAGTGTGGTTCATTATTCAGGTCGGTTTTGTAGCACAACTTGTCAGATTGTGCTACCCACGACAGCAAATTGATAAAGTGAGGTAACGCTAACAATCTAGGTTGTGTTTACATTGTGCCTTCGGATCCAGTTCTGGTAAGACTTCTATGGTTCTGCAAGGACCTATTCAATCTGCAGCAGATAACCTGATGTTCATTGATTTCCCAGCGATTTTGATGATGAAATGTAAACACTACCTAATACATCAAGGTTTAACGGCGTGCTATCGTCGGTCTTCTATGAACCGGGGGATTGCGTGCTACCTTGCAGCTGCAACGATTTATGAACCACCCTCAGTAATTTGCAGTTTTGTTTGCAACACCCTGATGAAGATTAAGGATTTAATCGCGGTAATCAACGGGTAGATGGATTTTCAACCTCACACAGAGCATAGGAACGAAATTCAACTATCCTAAAATTAACCCCATTAGTAAGGAGATTTTTTTGCTACTCTCAATAGTCATTTTTTTACCATTGCTCGGCGTGATAGCAATTGCGTTGCTAAGGGGACTTGGTGCATCTGCTGTGAAAGGCATTGCGCTTGTCATTGGACTTCTGACGTTTGTTATCTCGTTGGGGCTTTATACCGGGTTTGATGCAACCACTGCAACATTCCAGAATGTTACCCAAGAAGAGTGGATCCCCGGTTTAGGCACAAAATACCACATCGGTATTGATGGTATTTCGTTGTGGTTAGTGTTGCTTACAACCTTCCTGACACCAGTGTGTATCCTTGCTGCATGGAATTCAGTGGAAAAAGGGTTGAGCGGCTTTATGATGTCGCTCCTCGCACTTGAAACTGGAATGTTGGGGGTCTTCTGTGCTTTGGATCTGTTCCTCTTTTTCGTCTTTTGGGAGTCGATGCTGATCCCGATGTACTTCCTCATCGGTATTTGGGGTGGGGAACGTCGGATTTACGCCACCGTGAAGTTCGTCCTTTATACGATGGCAGGCAGCGCACTTATGCTCGTCGGCATTTTAGCACTGTACTTTCAAAACAATAACAGTTTTGACTTCACAACGCTAAGCGGTCCATTTGAACATTCGCATCTGTTATTCCTCGCGTTTTTTATCGCATTTGCGATTAAGGTGCCGCTCTTCCCGTTCCATACTTGGCTTCCAGATGCCCACGTTGAAGCACCGACAGCGGGGAGTGTGATCCTTGCTGGAGTGCTGCTGAAGATGGGAACCTATGGAATAGTCCGATTTTGCCTACCGCTCTTTCCCGATGCCGCGGTGCAATTCACACCGTTGATAGTGACACTCGCTGTCATTGGCATCATCTATGGTGCTTTGGTAGCAATGGTGCAACCGGATCTAAAAAAGCTGGTGGCATACTCCAGCGTAAGTCACCTCGGTTTTGTTGTATTGGGACTCTTTTCACAGGATCCTAGGGGTATTCAGGGAAGCGTTCTGCAGATGATTAATCACGGTCTAAGCACCGGGGCGTTATTCCTTCTGGTTGGGATGATTTATGAACGGCGACACAGCAGGATGATTGTCGATTTCGGAGGCTTGGCAAAGCGGATGCCGATCTTCGCTACAATTTTTATGATTGTGACATTATCCTCGATTGGGCTACCCGGTTTGAATGGGTTCGTCGGTGAATTTATGATACTGGCTGGCAGTTTTGTTACGGATGCTTTCTCGAAGTGGTATGTTGTTTTTGCGGCAACAGGGGTAATTCTCGCAGCCGTGTATATGCTGTGGATGTTCCAACGGGTGATGTTCGGAACACTGGATAAGACAAATGAAGAGTTGCCTGACTTGAACGCACGCGAAGTCGTTGTGATGCTCCCATTGCTGCTGTTCATCTTCTGGATCGGCGTTTATCCAAAGCCTTTCCTGAGTAAGATGGAGAAATCGGTAGGTCTGGTTGTGACACAGGTGCAGCAGACTGAACCTGCTATGGGACGTGCTGAAAAACGGATGCTGCAAGACGCTCAACTCGTACTACAGGAGACGCAACGCGCACAGCGTGAAGATATTGAAAAGGAGGCGGAAACGAAGTAAGTGAAGTTTAAACTTGTACCTTGTCTTATTCTTTGTGTAATTTTCGGACTTGTATTATCTGTTTCAATGGAAGCCTTGGGTGCAGATGACCCGCATGGCGGCGAAGGCGCACACCACGGTCATGGCGTAGATGGCGCAAAATTGCCTATTTGGAGTATTATTCCTTTCGTTGGTATTTTGCTATCGATTGCAATCTTCCCACTTGTGTTGGATTCACACTTTCTCGTCCACCACGGTGGGAAAATGTCATTGGTCTGGGCGTTAGCCTTCGCGATCCCGTATCTCCTTGCTTTTCGAGGAGAGGCTTTTTACGACATCCTGCACATCTATCTGATAGATTATATCCCGTTCATCATTCTGCTATGGGGATTGTTCACGGTTGCGGGCGGGATTCTTGTGCGTGGGACGTTGCGCGGCACGCCGATCGTTAACACACTCTTGCTGCTTATTGGCACTGCTATTGCCTCATGGGTTGGGACGACAGGTGCGTCGATGCTGCTCATTCGTCCACTAATTCGAGCGAACGCGTACCGGAAAAGCAAAGTCCATCTGATTGTCTTCTTTATCTTTCTCGTGAGTAACATCGGCGGGTCTTTAACACCTTTGGGGGATCCGCCACTCTTTTTGGGATTCTTGCACGGTGTGCCTTTCTTCTGGACGACAACGGCTCTTTTCCCGCACATGCTGTTTATTAGCATCATTTTAATTGCGTTGTTCTTTGTGCTAGACACCTTTATGTTCAAACGGGAAGGTGGGGTCGTGCCAGATGATGGGACGAGTGAACCGATTCGTGTAGAGGGACTGTTTAACCTAATCTTCCTGCTCGGAATTGTTGCTGCAGTTCTGATGAGCGGAACCTTCAAGTGGGGAGAAGTCAACATTCTCGGTGTGCATGTATACTGGCAGAATATCGCCCGCGATGTCCTAATCGTTGTTATGGGTCTCTTATCTCTCAAGTTTACACCCTTTACCGGTGAATTGCGTCAGGCAAATGAGTTTTCATGGGAACCAATTGAAGAGGTTGCCAAAGTATTTGCTGGTATCTTTATGACAATTATTCCGGCGTTGGCGATTCTGAAGGCTGGCGAAAATGGGACACTAAGTGGGTTAATCCGTGCCATTCAAGAACCGCTTCACTATTTCTGGGTAACAGGGGTGCTGTCGAGTTTCTTAGACAATGCGCCGACCTATTTGACGTTTTTCAACACAGCACTTGGCAAATTACATCTCATAGAAGCCGAAGTGCCCGGAATCTTGTCTACGTCTTATGACGCATTGCCTAAGGATCATCAAACCTTTGTTGACTTGCTAACAGCTATTTCCGTCGGTGCAGTTTTCATGGGCGCGAATACCTATATCGGTAATGCCCCGAACTTCATGGTGAAGGCAATAGCAGAACAGAGCGGCATCCGCATGCCGAGTTTCTTCGGATATATGCTCTGGTCGGTGGTAATTTTAGTCCCACTCTTTGTCATTGTAACGTTTGTGTTCCTGTAATGGCAGTCGGCGGTCGGCAGTCGGCTTTCAGTGTTTGGCAGTTGCGTATTACTTCACTGCCCCAATTGCTCTTTACTGACAACTGATAACCGATAGCCGATAGCCATAAAAAAAGGAGATTTTAAATGCCGGTAATTAACTGGGGATTGCTGATGCCGGAACTGGTTATTGCTTTAACACTGCTTATTGTCCTTGTCTTTGATCTGTTTGACTCTATCTCAAAAACAGTCCTTGGCTGGATGACAATCGTTGGTGCTGGTATTGCCCTGTGGGTTTCCATCCAGATGCACCAAGCTGGCACAGTTGGCACTCAATTCAACGAAATGTTCAAAGTAGATAATTTCTCGCTCTTCTTCAACATCATCTTTCTCGTTTCAACAATTTTGGTTGCGTTGATTTCGATGAGTTATTTAGACAGAAATGACAGAAAGCAGGGACCTTATTATCTACTTATTCTGCTGGCAACGCTCGGTATGATGCTCATGGCGGCAGGCAATGAACTGATTATCGTTTTTCTCGGCTTAGAACTGATGTCGTTATCGTTGTATGTGTTGGCGGGTTATTTCCGGGACAATCCAGCTTCAAGCGAAGCGGGGATGAAATACCTGTTGCTGGGCGCGTTTGCGAGCGCGTTTTTCCTTTACGGCATTGCGCTAATATACGGGGGTGCTGGAACAACGAGTGTGCCCGCAATTGCTGAGGCTATTACAGCAGAGAACAAATCGCCGCTACTTTTGGCGGGGATGTTCCTACTTGTTGTTGGATTTGGGTTTAAGGTGGCGATAGTGCCATTTCACCAATGGGCACCGGATGTCTATGAAGGCGCACCCACAACGATAGCAGCCTTTATCTCTGCAGGACCAAAGGCTGCTGGGTTTGCAGCGTTCCTCCGAATTTTTATGGAAGCGTTACCAAACCTACAAGTGGAGTGGGGAAGTGTTCTCATCGTATTGGCGATGTTGACAATGACGGTTGGTAATGTTATTGCAATTGCGCAGACGAATATTAAACGGATGCTCGCGTATTCCAGTATTGCGCATGCTGGTTATGTGCTAATTGGCTTGGCGGCTGCGAATAACGACGGAATCTCCAGCGCAATGCTTTATCTGCTCGTTTATTGTGTGATGAACATCGGCGCGTTTGGTGTGGTTATCTTGGCTAAAACAGAAGATGGTGAGAGTCTAATGATTTCTGATTATGCAGGACTTGGGCTCCGAAAGCCGTTACTCGCCATGTTTATGACGATAATGCTTTTATCGCTTGCGGGTTTTCCACCGACTGCAGGGTTTGTTGGGAAATTCTATATCTTCAAGTCCGCGGTTCAGGCGGGACATATCTGGCTCGTTATTATCGGTGCCATCAATACTGCGATATCGGCTTTCTATTATCTCCGTGTTGTTGTAACGATGTATATGCGTGAGCCGGAAGAGGAATTGTCATTCATGTCATATCCGAGCACACTTGTCGTGGGGTTAGTCCTCGCAGCGATTGGTGTATTGCTTATCGGTATTTTGCCATCTCTCATGCTCACACCGGCACAAAATTCTGTTTTTTAATGGCTTTCAGCCATCGGCAGTCAGCAGTCAGAAAGACGTGTGGCAGTTGCGACGTTTTCCGTCACAGGAGCCACCTCTCCTTCGCTGGCGAGGTTTGTAACCTCGCCATTGTATAAGTAATTTTAGATTTTACTATAATCTTGAGACTAAAAATTAATAAATCTCTCATTTTTCAACAACGGAGAGAAACAAGCAAGGACAATAGTTAAAAAAATGTCAGATGTTAGATTAGGCTTTATCGGCACAGGTGGCAACATGAACCGTCATCTACGTGAATTAACTGAGATCGGTGGCACAAAATTCGTTGCCTTCTGTGATATTGTAGTTGAGAAAGCGGAACAGGCTGTCACGCAGGACGGCGGTAAGGCATACGCCGACTACAACCAAATGCTCGCGAGCGAAGAACTGGATGCTGTCTATATATCAATCCCGCCGTTTGCCCACGGGGCACCTGAACGTGCTGTTATTGATGCTGGACTGGCGATGTTTGTAGAAAAGCCGGTGCACATGGATGCCGACGACGCAAAAGAAATCGCAGCAGAGATAGAAGAAAAGGGAATTATCACTGCGACTGGATATCAGGAACGCTATCTTGACATTATTGACAAAGCACAGGAACTCCTCGCTTCTCGGCGTGTTGGATTCTTCATGGGTTATTGGATGGGAGGTATGCCTGGCGGATGGTGGCGCGAGAAGGCGAAATCCGGTGGGCAGCTCATGGAGCAGACGACACACGAATTTGATATGGCGCGGTACCTCTTCGGTGAGGTCAAAACCGTCTATGCTGTCGCACGCTATGATCTAATTCCCGATATGGATTATGATATTGAGGAAGCGTCTGCGGTTTCTTTGCAATTTGAGAGCGGCGTTTTTGGTATCATGTTTTCCGCATGCTTCACAACGAATGGAATGCGGCGTTCCGGGTTAGACATCTTCTGTGAAGACGGTTCGCTTGAATACCATCTCCGTAGCGCACTCGTGCTCTCTACTGCCGATGAGAAAACCACATGGAACCCACAAAACAATTGCACAATTGAGATGGATAGCACTTTTATTGAGGCAGTTCGCACGGGCGATGGCAGCGCAATCAGGTCTCCGTATTCCGATGCCGCCAAAACCGCTATTCTATCAATCGCTGCCAATGAATCTCTGGAAACAGGGTTACCTGTCCACTTAGGATAACCGAAAGACTTTTGCTGATTATATAGGGTCATTTAGTTTTTCTGTAGGAGTGACCTCCCGCGCGCGACTTTCCAACTGAAAACTAAATGACCCTATTATTATATTCCGTCCTTGCGTCCCTTGTCCGAGATGTGCTAAAATTGGTAAAGAAACTTTTTCAAGTTTCAGAGACGGTTGGAATTAACTGGCGGCGTTCGGTTCTTTTGTACGAGGGAACTCCGATTCCCGACACATTCCTGAAAATTAACTGAAAACCACCGCGAAACGTAGTGAAGCGGTGCTCAGCGTTAATCGTTAAAAACAATGGAACATCAAATTAGCCTCCCCATAACTGGAATGCACTGCGAAAACTGCGCCAGCACTATCACACGGCATCTTAAAAAGATGGATGGTGTCCTTGCTGCAGAAGTCAGCCTCGCCACCGAATATGCCGCGGTTACCTTTGAAGCATCTACGCTCAGCGAGGAAACCATCGTTGATAAGATACGAGATCTCGGTTTTGACGTTGTCGATGAAGACGAAGAGGACGAAGCTCGCGCTGAAGAATCCCGGCGGCAAAAGCTGCAATTCACTGTCGGTATAATCTTCACGTTACCGCTTTTCCTCCTCAGCATGGGTAGAGATATGAACCTGTTGGGTGAGTGGGCATCTGCGCACTGGGTTAACTGGCTCATGTTTGGTTTAGCATTACCGGTGCAAGGCTATGTTGCTTGGGACTATTACATCGGTGGCATTAAAGCCTTGCGCAACCGATCCGCCAATATGGATGTGCTCGTTGCTATGGGTTCATCCGTGGCTTTCCTCTATAGCCTCACTGTAACAATTGCACTAACGGCGGGCGAGGGAGAACGCTTCGGCACACATGTCTATTTTGAGACAGCCGCGGTTATCGTTACGTTGATTAAGTTAGGCAAACTGCTTGAAGCACGTGCCAAAGGTAAGATAAACGCAGCCCTCAAAAAACTCCCACAACTTGCTCCCAAAATAGCGTGCCGTTTAAAAGACGGCGAAGAACAACACATCCCTATTGAACAGGTCGGTTTCGGAGATGTCCTTCTTGTACGTCCCGGCGAAAGTATTCCTGTTGATGGCGTGGTACGCAGTGGCACAAGTGCCGTTGATGAAAGCGTCTTCACCGGAGAAAGCCTACCTGTAGATAAGGTGCCAGGCGACCCTGTGACCACTGCAACGATGAACCAGAGCGGAATGCTCACAATGGAAGCCACACGCGTCGGTGCTGAAACAGCTCTTTCCCGTCTTGTCCAATTGGTATACACGACGCAACAGGGCAAACCGCCTATCCAACGCGCTGCTGATGCGGTTACAAACGTGTTTGTGCCTATTGTCACGGCGATTGCCGTTGTAACCTTTCTCGTGTGGTGGTTCCTCATTGGAGCAGGGTTCACACCAGCAATGCTCCGCTTAGTTGCTATTCTCGTCACAGCCTGCCCTTGTGCTTTGGGACTCGCCACACCGACCGCCGTTATGATGGGAACCGGTATCGGTGCGCAGCGCGGCATCCTCTTCCGAAACGGCGAAGCATTGGAACGCGCTGGAGACTTAACCACAATTGTCCTCGATAAAACAGGCACCTTGACAGAAGGGAAACTCACGCTTACCGATATTCGCACAGATAAAGACGAATCGGAACTCTTACAACTATCTGCCGCTGCGGAGCGTGGCAGTGAACATCCTATTGGCAAAGCAGTTGTTCAAGCCGCTAAGGGACGTGGACTTGACATCGCTACACCAAGTGCGTTTAAAGCGGTTGCTGGGCACGGTATCACCGCACAAGTGAGTGGAAATAGTGTCGTGATTGGTAACCTATCCTTAATTCAACAACACGACATTCCGACTCAGAGGTTTGAAGGAGAAGCAGAGCGTCTACAGACCGAGGCGAAAACCGTCCTATGGGTTGCTGTTGATGGGCACGTTGTGGGGCTTCTGGCGGTCGCGGACACGTTGAAATCGGAAGCGCAAGCTGCAGTTACGGAACTCTATGAACTTGGGTGTACTGTAACAATGATGACAGGGGATAACCGCGTTACGGCTGATGCGATTGCCAAGGCTGCGCGGATTAGCGATGTCATGGCAGAACTCAAACCCGAAGATAAAGCGGCAGCCGTTAAAAAGCTACAGGCGGAAAATGGTGGACTCGTCGCGATGGTAGGCGATGGCATTAACGATACCCCTGCATTGGCACAAGCCGATATCGGTATCTCACTCGGCACAGGCACCGATATTGCACGGGAGACAGCACACGTGACGCTCATGCACAGCGATTTGCGTGGACTCCCCGATGCCATTCGGCTGAGCCGCTCGACGATGGGTACGATTAAACAGAATCTGTTCTGGGCGTTCTTCTACAATGTGCTTTTAATTCCTGTCGCTGCAGGTGCGCTTTATCCGTTATCTTTCGTGCCGATGATGTTCCGGGAATTACACCCAATGCTTGCTGCGTTTGCGATGGCGTTTAGTAGTGTGTCGGTTGTGCTAAACAGTTTGCGATTGCAATGGAAAAAATTGTAACACTTATATCACTTACTTGATATTTGGATTGAAGAAGTGTAACGTTCCACTGCGTTCAATACCTGCTCTACTGTAATCCCCGCAATCACTTCACAACTGCCAACACCACATCCTCCGGGATTCCGCCCCGGATGGCATGGATTGCATCCCAGATTGATCCCGCTCTGCACAACCGTATGTTTCTCACCGTAGGGACCGCTCCGAATGTGATTCGTTGAACCGAAAGGGGCGACTACCGGTGTCTCCACAGCCGCAGCGATATGCATCGGTCCAGTATCGTTGCCGATATAGACATCGCACGCGGAGATTAACGCCGCAAGATGTCTCAAATTTTCCGTTTTGACGAGAATTGGCGGAACGTCCACCATTTTTGCGATTTGTGCTTGGAGTTCTCGTTCGTTTGGACCGGCGAAAAGTAAAATCGAAGCGTCCTGTTCTTTGCCCAGAGCGTTTGCAAGTTGCGCGTAGTTCCCTGCGTCCCACAACTTATATTTCCAATTTCCGCCCGGATGAATGCCAATTAATAACCCTTCTGAGGTTTGACCCGCCTCAGCAAGAAAGGGGTGTGCAGCGGCATGTTCCGTTTCAGTCAATTGTAGGTGAGGATGTGCATCCGTTGTGTCAACACCTTGTTTCTGGAGGACTTCCAGATATCGAGTGACAGCGTGACGGTTACTGTCGCCTCGCATCATACCCCAATGCTCCGCCCCGATGCACCGTGCCGTAAGGCTATCCCGCAGGTTCACAACGATGTCGAATTTGTCAAGCCGTAGAGTTTTTATGAGGCGTAATCGTCCGCGCCAACCGGTGTGTTCACCTTGATTGTCATACACAAGGGTCGCATCAATGTTTGGTTCAGCGGCGAGGAGGTCGAACGCTTGCGGTCCCACAAGGAAGGTGATATGTGTCTCTGGAAAGTGTGTTCGTAGTGGTTGGATAACGGCGGTGGATAGCACAGCATCGCCAATGAAACTGAAGCTAAAAACGAGAATTCGTTTCATTTTTCATTTATTAGTCAAAACTTACGTGTAGTCCCAAGCATCGCGCCGGGACGAATATACGGAAAGCAGCCTTTAGACAAAAGTACCCTGACCGAACCGCAAGGAAAATTAAAAAGATTCAATTAGGTCAACAGCTGTAGTCAAACCATCTTCCGTTTCCATCTGTTCTCCTAAAACCTGAGCACGCGTAGTCATCGCAGACGTTTCCAAGACTTGCTGAATCCGTTTCACCAAACGTTTGGCAGTGAGGTTTCGACGATGCAGATGCCTCGGGGCGACTCCTAAATCCGACAGGCGTTTACCCCAATAGGGTTGATCTGCGTGGTGTGCTACAACAACAGAAGGAACTTTGGCACGACACACGGACGCAGCTGTTCCAGCACCACCGTGGTGCACAACGCAACACCCCTTTGGAAACAGCCATTGGTGTGGCACATACTCTGTACAGTAGATATCCGGTAGTGTTTTTTGGGTGCCGAGTTGTCCCCATCCCGCTTGGATGATCGCACGTTGGTCGGTCTTTCTAACAGCCTCAATCAGGATGTCTGTTGTCTCACGTCCATTGGATCCACCCATAGAGCCGAATGTGATAATAACAGGAGGCGGATGCCCCGCTAAAAAGTTAACAAGTTCAGGTGGCGGGGTATAATTTGCGGATGCAAGATGCCATACCCCTGTGAATTTGTGATTGGGTGGAAAATCAGTAGGTGGACAGAGTGTTGGAGATGCAGCAATGAGGTTCAGGTATGGCGAATACATTCCGTCTAACGCCACTGAACGCCTCGGCTCTCCGCCGACTGACCTAATAAATTGATTAAAAAAGACATCTATACTCGAACCAAGACGGAGTTGTACCAATTTCCACACGATGGTATTGAGTGTGCGTCCCCAATTTGGAAACGGATAAGGCGCGAAATCTAAAGATTTGATAAAACCGGGACAATACGTCACGGTGAACCATGGAATCTGGTTACGGATTGCAGCCTCCTGTGCAGGAATGTCCACGGAATGGCAGATCGTTATATCGAACCCTTTCATTGCGGTCAAACAATCCTGATACCACTGTCCGCCACGGCGGACAATCCCTTCTTCCACGATGAGCCTCAGCATCGCGGTCGGGTCGCGCTTCGGGATAATAGCATCCATCGCTGCGTGAAATTCTGCCAAATCAAAAACAACGCCTATCTCGTAGAATTCCGCGCCGATCTCAAAAATCTTGTCTCTATAAAGTGTGGGCGCACAGACACGTACCTGATGTCCTCTTTCAAGCAGACGTTCCGACAGTGCTAAAATTGGATAGACATCTCCTGTTGATCCCCAGCAGACTACGACAATTTTCATTTTTCATTCACCTCTATGGTTATCGTTGTTGCATCCCAAACGGGTTCAACAGGCAGTTTTTTCGTACATTCCCATCCGATTTTACACTTGTGCGCGCTGCAGGGCCAGCACGGCATATCCTGTCGTACAATAGAAGCATTTGCGCTCAACGGATGCCACGCTACATGGTCAGTCGGACCGAAGATAGCGACCATCGGCACATCCAATGCCGCAGCGAGATGCATCGGACCGGAATCATTACAGACCACCAAGCCGCAACAAGATAGCATCGCACCCAGAGCGCGAACCGTCTCTGGTGCGTAAGTGATAGCACGGGACTGCATCGCGTTTTGAATATTTTGGGTCAACGCTGCTTCTTCAGGACCGTGTAAAAGAAGTATCGTAGCGTTGTAATCGTGCGCCAGTCTGTCAGCAAGTTCAGCGTATTGTTTTTCGGGCCAACGTTTATCGAACGAACTTCCACCGGGGTGAATCCCAATGAGAAACGTATCATCACTGATACCCCAAGATGTCAGTTTCGTTTTAGCGACAGCAGTTTCATCAGGCGATAAGTGGAAGATTAGTTTTCGTTTGCCTTCACCCTTACAGATTAATCGGACGAGTTCCAAGTTCCTGTCAACTTCGTGAGTTTCACCTTTTGGGTATCTACCGCGCCATGCGTGTGTGAGCGTGGATTTGAAGCGTTTCTGGTAACGTCCTAAGCGGTAGGGCGTGCCGGAGAGAAAAGCCACAAGATGCGACCACATTGCTGTCTGCATCGCGACAACGAGTTGAAATTTCTCACGGCGCAATTCACGGTAGAATTGGAGTTGTGCCTTGAACCCACGATGCTTTCCGTCTCTCTCAAAGACAAGAATTCTATCTACATCGGGGTTACCGATGAGCACGGGCGCATTGAGCGGACGCGCCAATACGGTGATTTCTGCTGATGGGTAGTTCTCCCGTAACAACGAAATCGCCGGTGTCGAATTCAGCAAATCGCCGATACCATCAACGCGGATGACGAGTATCTTATCAATGTTAGGAGGCGGATCATTGCTTTTCGGGGAGCGAGGTCGCATAGCCTTTCCCTTGCGTACGAAGTTAAGTGTTGTTTATTATAACACAAAGTAAAGGAGATGGCAAATCCCGCGTTTAGGTATCGTTTGCGTCAATGCTGACTGACGTGGTATACTATGAGTATGCGTCACAGAACATCACCTACGACTGCCAGCGACCAGAAGTCCACAACACTCCGTTTTCTTTTTGGGACGCTCGTCTTCGGTTCAATCCTCATTATCCTCACCTGTTATTGGATTATCTCTGCAGAAAATCGTGTTGTGTGGGAACTGACCGATTTTTCTATTTTCCCGACTGTCCTTTTCGCATTTTTTCTGCTTGCAGTTATCACTCCATTGCTCAAAAAGGTTTTCAAAGGTTTTGCCCCGACCTCGCGGGAACTCGCACTAACCTACATAATGGTTTCAGTGGCGACTGCGCTTGCAGGACACGACATTGTCCGACAGCTGGTCCCCATGATTGCTAATGCAGGATGGTTCGCAACACCAGAAAATGAATGGGCAGATCTCTTTTTCCGATTTATGCCGACATGGCTGACGATTACCGATCGCAAGATTCTACAGGGCTACTTTGAGGGCGATGATACGTTTTGGCAGGAGCATTATTTAGAGGCGTGGATGTGGCCAATCATAGCATGGAGCGGGTTGGTGATTGTTCTACTGTTTATGATGCTTTGTGTCAACATTATCATCAGGCGGCAGTGGATTGACCACGAAAAGTTGAGTTATCCCTTGACAACGCTCCCTATTGAACTGCTTGGCAATACGTCTACGCTCTTTCGGAATAAATTGATTTGGCTCGGTTTTGGCATTGCGTTTGGATTAGAAATTCTGGCGGGGCTGAACTACCTCTTTCCAGTGATTCCCTCACTCAAAATCAAGTATCAACTCTACTTTTCTGATCGACCTTGGAATGCTATCGGGCGTTTACCGATCTATGTCTATCCATTTGCGATAGGATTTGGATACCTCATGCCACTGGAGTTATCCCTATCGTTTTGGTTTTTCTACCTATTTTGGGGGGCGCAGCGCGTTTTTTTTAGTGCAACCGGATGGACAACGGCTATCGGTTTGCAAACAGAGCAGCGTGGTGGCGCATGGCTCGGCATTGGCACACTCGCCCTTGTCACAAGTCGTCGACAGATTCTGGAGGTCCTCGGCGGTGTGTTTTCGTTTAGATCCAAAGACGGTTTATATCGGCTTGCCGTTTTTGGATTGGTGATCAGTATGGTGATTGTGTTGGTATTCTGGTATTTCGCCGGGTTATCACCTTGGGTTGCGCTTGGTTATTTCAGTATCTACTTGGTATTATGCCTTGGAATGACGCGTATGCGCGCCGAACTCGGACCGCCGACACACGAACTACACGGGATGCACCCGGACCGGATTATGCTGCTGTTTGGAGGGAGTCGACCTCTGGGAGCGCAAAATCTGACCAATACGACGCTACTCTCATGGCTCGCGTATGGCTATCGGTGCCATCCAATGCCGCATCAATTGGAGGCTTTCAAAATCGGCAGACATTTCCGCTTGCGTGAGAATCGGTTGGTTATTGCTCTGATTGTGGCATCAATTGTCGGGACAATCGTTTCGATCGTGGGGCACGTGGCACTCTATTATGAATACCGGTTTGCACAGTGGGGGGTTGGTGAATTTAACCGCTTACAGAGTTGGATTATCGCACCGCGTGCACCGAATCTGTCCGCTATCCAACATATAGCGTTCGGTTTTCTGTTCACCGGTGTTTTGACGTTTCTGAAACGTCAGTTTTTGTGGTGGCCCTTTTATCCTGTTGGTTATGCTGTTGGCAATGGCTGGGCGATCGGTTGGATGTGGTTTTCAATCTTTTTGGGGTGGCTCTTCAAGCAATTACTTTTCACAGGCGGTGGAGTGCGAGCCTATCGCAAAGCGTTACCGCTGTTTTTGGGTTTTGTGTTCGGTCAGTTCCTTGCGGGAAGCCTCTGGAGTTTGTTAGGTGTAGTGTTGAATATGAACATGTATACCCTTTTTCCATGAAATTGTGTTATTAAGGCACCCCAAGTGCCGCTTGCAAGCCAATAGTGCCTTAAATTCAGGGTACCCACACGACAGAAAACAGATTAGAAGTCTTCCAATGCTTCCGCTTCAGATTCAAAAACACCTATGCTCTGGGTCAATCCGATGGTGTTGAAGATGTTTCGGACCTGCGTAGATGGATGGGCAACGCGCAAAACTTGTCCCTTTTCCCGCATCTTCCAGAGCAATCTAATAATCTCACCGAACCCACTACTTGTGATGAAGCTACGCCGCTCAAAGTTAAGCAGGACTTTTTCTGCGTTCTGTACCTCTGTGTCAGCGTATGCGTCACTCAGAATAGGTTCAGAAGCATCGGTGAGATACCCCGTAATGTCAAATATCGCGATTTTTCCTTCGTGTCGAATAGAGATTTGAGAATTTGCCCTCACAATTTCCTCCTGTAGGATAAGTGCTGAATACGTTCAACCCAATTGTCAGTTGCAATACAATCGGTTAATCTTCAGTAAAAGTTCGTTGGAGCGGTGTATGTTCTGGTTGCTCGTGGACTGTTGTGCCATCGTCGAGATGGAGCCATGTCTCGAATTGACGCATACCCTCCTGCAACTCAATGACACGTGCACCGCGGGGAAACCCTTCTCTCCCATACGTGTTGTAACCGGTCGCTCTGCCATAACAGAGACGAATCCCATGCAAATCGCCCCAGAAGTCGTTAATATGTTCATGCCCCACAAAGGTCCCCATGATGTCGCCTGCTTCATGCATCGCTGCAAAAAAACCGGTGTTAACTTGAGGGGCACAAACGTTTTCGTATTTTACCCCATAGCAGGTATGAAAATCCCATACCTCGTCATATTCAGGGATTGGAATGTGGAAAAAGGCGAGTGCAGGAAGTGGGTGTCCCGCGTCAGCGGTGAACCTTCCAGATTCTTGCAAGTACCATACAATTTGTTCCCGTTTAATCCAATCGTAACCACCAATATCTGTTTGCGCGTAACTGCCAGAATCTATGAAATAGAGCACCGCTGCAGACACATTTCCATCAGAACTTTGGATGGGTAAAACGTAATTTCCGACACCAGGTATCTCTACCGGTCCCGGTTGTGCCAGAGATAGCGTGCCTTCTTGCAGGACAGCCATCAACTCGTGACGATCAGCAGTCCCTTCGTCATCGTGGTTGCCGAAAACGGCTGTCCACGGTGTTCCGCATCCTTCTATAATTCTAACAATTTCTCGGAGCGAATCGGCGGCATCGTCGCACCCACCACCAGATAAAATATCGCCCGTCAACACAATTAAATCCGGAGATTCAGCTTTTGCGACTCGTTCCATTAACGCTGCCGATTGCTGGTCAGGTGGTTCACCGTTATGCCAATGAATATCGGTAAATTGCACGATTTTGAAACGCTGATCGCTACGGAACTTCAATATGTTTTTCACTATTTATTGTTCTCCTTTGCGCGTCATCATAACATAATTCCCAAAAATTACAAGCGAATTCTTTATTGCAAGGACGGTTTGATTTGGGATTATGAAATAGAATTTCGAGCGCCTGCTTATAGAGACACCTGTTCTTTAAAAAGATAGTGGAAAGGTCTTGTTTATGGTGAGTTATAGAAATATGTAGGCGTTCTGGAAATAGAAGAATTACCCTCCGTCTGCTGGCGAGGTTTCTAATCTCGCCTTTCTGATGACTGGAGCGAGCCTGCTGATGGCTGATCGTCGACCCGCTGACAAACCGATAGCTGAAAACTGAATGCTTCTGTATTAGAATAGTCTTGCCATGTCGATTTTTTCGTGGTAACATATATGCTATGCGAAATGACCGTTCGTTGAACACCTATGATATCCAGACTGCTATTCTCTCTAACGAGGAGGTTGCGGAAGCGCATTATCTATTGCGTTGTGAGTGTGCGGAAATCGCTCAGCATGCACGTCCAGGACAGTTCGTCCACGTCATGATCTCACAGGATACTGGGATGTTACTCCGCCGACCCTTTACTATCTATACGGTGGAACGGAACGAAATAACGATGCTCTATCAGATTATTGGCGACGGAACGAAGCGATTGTCGCGGATGCTACAAGGTGAGCCATTACAGGTACTCGGACCGCTCGGCAATACGTTTAATTTTACGACAAAACCCGAACCTGCAATTCTTGTCGGTGGGGGAGCGGGTATTGCATCGCTTATGTTGCTGGCTGCGGCATTGCGTGAGAACGGTATACAGACCCTCGGATTGGTAGGGGCGCAGCGTCGCTCCCGACTTTTGAGTGTGGCGGATTTAGAATCTATCGGCATCTCGGTCCATATTGCTACGGATGATGGGAGCATTGGGCATCATGGATATGTTACGGATGTTCTCACAGATCTGCTTGAGAAACCCGATTGGTCCCACCCGACAATTTATGCATGCGGACCGCACGGGATGCTCTCTGCTGTTACAAAGGTTGCCCTTGATTTTGAAGTGCCCGCACAAATTGCTATGGAGAATCGAATGGGATGTGCCATGGGGGTGTGTCTCGGTTGTGTTTGTCCTGTCCGAATAGATACGGATCGTATCGAATACCAACGTGTTTGTACCGAGGGACCCGTCTTTAATGCAGCCGATATTGCGTGGGACGTTTCTTAGTCGAGCGCAATCCTATTTTGACAACAAAAAAATCAAAGCAGAAACCCAATCATTAAAAACATGGAAACAACATTTTATCACCACTTAACAGCCACCAGTCTCAGCGGCGAGCTACTTTCTAATGCTACTTGCGAGAAGCTGCTAACAGCATCGGAGATAGGGTTGCTCCCGCTCTTGGACGCAGCGTATCAGGTTCGCAAAACCTATTTTCAGAATGAGGTACAACTGCATATCCTCAACAACGCCCAGAACGGTTACTGTCCAGAGGATTGCCACTATTGCGCGCAGGCAAGTTCTGCGACAGCAGACATTGAAGCGTATCCCTTAAAACCTGATGCTGAAATTCTGGCGGAAGCTGAGCGTGCTTATGAATCTGGCGCGTATCGCTACTGCCTTGTCATGAGTGGACGCGGTCCCTCACCAAAACGGGTCGCGCATCTTGCTAAACTCATCCACACTGTGAAATCACGTTACCCGATTGAGGTGTGTCTCTCTGCCGGACTGGTTGATGTAGAATCTGCCGGTGTCTTGAAAGCCTCTGGATTGGACAGATTGAACCATAACCTGAATACCTCCGAATCTCACTATCCGAAGATATGTAGCACGCACACTTATCAGGATAGAATGGAGACATTGCAAGCTGCACAAACGGTTGGACTCGCTTGCTGTTCAGGCGTGATTGTTGGAATGGGCGAGGGGACGGACGACTTAATTAAGGTGGCGAAAGCACTCCGAGAACTTGAGGTTGCCTCACTGCCAGTCAACTTTTTCTTACCGATATCTGGCACCCAGTTGGTCGAAACGCCTACGTTAACCCCGGATTATTGTCTTCGCGTGTTGTGTCTGTATCGGTTCCTAAATCCGCAAGCGGAGATACGGATAGCCGCTGGCAGGGAGCATCATTTGCGAAGCATGGAGGTGATGGCACTCTATCCGGCAAATTCGATGTTTATAGATGGCTACCTAAATGCGGAAGGTTCGACGGCATCGCGTACGTTCCAGATGATTCGGGACGCGGGGTTCGCTATAAAGACAAATCGGGAAGACTTAGAGCGATTGAAGAAGGCTGAGGAGAAGAGAGATGATGTCCTTCTCAAGGAGTTAAAAGTACTTCGCCCGCGTATGGAATCTAATGCTTAAGAATGAACTCCGGCTTTGCCCAGACCTCTCTGTGCAAAAACTTCGATTAAAGCAACAAGAAACTAAGTATCGCTACGTGTTCGCTGTTTCAATTTTACTAGGTATCTTACTGAGAATTAATTTCTCCATTTCAACTTTGTTGCTGGCATTATCGATGTCAATGCCAACAAGCCTACCCTTGGCATCATAATCAAGAAGAATACCCTCCGAGATTTCTTGGCTCTCTACACTGGGCTGCTCAGACAAATTGATATACAGCGAGTCGGTTTCTGGGTAGTAATTGAGTTCCATGGTTTGCATTCTCGGTCATCATCCAATCTGCGTCAAACCGCCCATATACGGTTGTAGGATCGCAGGCACACGGACTGTTCCGTCTGGGTTCTGATAGGTTTCCAGGAGCGCAATGACAACACGTGGCAGAGCAGTCCCAGAAGCATTGAGCGTGTGAATGAACTCCGGTTTCGCACCCGCTTCCGGACGATAGCGGATATTTGCACGACGTGCTTGGAACGCCTCAAAGTTACTGCAGGAAGAGACCTCTAAAAATCGCTTTCGAGCAGGTGCCCAGACCTCAATATCGTAGCATTTCGCTGCAGCGAAGCCGAGTTCCACTGTACAATGTTGCACGACGCGGTAAGGCAAACCCAGTGCTTGCAAAACGCTTTCAGCGTTCTCCAGTAGCGATTCGTGTTCCGCATAAGAGGTTTCAGGTGTGGTGAACTTCACCATCTCCACTTTATCAAATTGATGGATGCGTTGTAAGCCGCGTGTATCCTTGCCATAAGTACCCGCCTCGCGTCGGAAACACGGTGTATAAGCAGTATAGTAGATGGGTAAATCTTCGGCGGTGAGGATCTCACCCGCGAAAAGGTTCGTCACAGGAACTTCAGCAGTTGGAATCAGGAATAGATCGCTATCGGGGTTCTCCTCATCCCTGTCGCAGCGGTACATATCTGCCTCAAATTTAGGGAGTTGTCCTGTTCCTGTCATCGTTGGTCGGTTGGCGAGGAATGGTGGTGAGATTTCGGTGTAGCCGTGTTGGGTCGTGTGCAAATCGAGCATAAACTGAATTAGTGCGCGTTCCAGTCGTGCCCCCAAGCCTTTGAATAGCACAAAGTTGCTGCCTGCAACCTTAGCACCGCGTTGGAAATCCACAATGTCCAACTCTTCTGCGATCTCCCAGTGTGCTTTTAACTCAAAATCGAAACTGGGCAATTCACCCCATGTTTTGATTTCGATGTTATCGTCTTCGCTGGTGCCGACAGGTGTGCTTGCCTCTGGCATATTTGGAATTGTCAATAGGATTGCGTCTACCTCAGTTTTGACATTATTGGCTTCGGCGGTGAGTTCCTTGATGTTTTGGGAAAGTTCCCGCATCTCTGCGATAGTCTCTGTCGCATCCAATTTTGCCTTTTTACGCTCAGCGATTTGTTGCGATACCTGGTTTTGGTGCGCTTTGAGGGATTGTGTATGTGTCAAGTTCTCACGCCAGCGTGTATCCAGTTCGACCAACCGGTCCAAGTCAGCCTCAGTATGGCGATCTACTAACATCTGGCGGACATCTTCGGTATTTTCGCGAATGAATCTAAGATCTATCACGGCGGTGCCGCTCCTCTGTATTTAAGTTTATATTCTGCTGTCAAATCTGGAACAGATAACAGCCGCAGCATTATTAGAGACAATTTATGGTTGTTACTCTACTTAACCTCCAGTACACCAACTATATTGCTGCCAATAGTCAGGGTTGTCAAGCTCTTGAAGGTGTCGTTCTATTTCTGCTACGATGTGTGTGTCGGTCGTAAGTTCTAATATTTTCTGGAAATCCGTTTTCGCTTCCTGCATCCGTCCTAAGAAACCTTTTGTCTCCGCTCGAATTTTATAAGTTTTAACATCATCGGGGTTTTGATGGATTCTCCCATCAAAATGAGCTATCCCTTCTTCGTAAAAATTCAGGATGCCTTCTGCGTCCTTTCGTCCGTCAAGACTTTCGGGATCACTTGGATTGAGCCTGAGAGCCTCATCGAAATCAACGATCGCGGCTGCATATCGGTCCAAATTGTATTTCGCTTTTCCGCGCCTGTAATAGGCATGAGAGAGATAGGAAGAGTCAAGATTTAGTCGTATTGCTTTGTCGAAATCAACAATCGCGGAACGGAGTGCTGCATGGCGAGCTGCCATCACAGACTCGCGTGGTGCTAAGTAGTCCTTCAGGCATGCCCGATGAAAATAGGCATCGGCGAAACTTGGGTTGAGTCGTATCGCTTCGTCAAAGTCAGCAATTGCCCCTGGGTCCTGACACCTTGCAACCCCTCGATTGAAGTAAGCTTCAGCAGAATATGGATTAAGCCGAATAGTCTCATCGTATTCAGCGAGTGCGGATGTATCAGATCGTCTTTCAGTTTGCATGTCTACATCTCTATGTTCGGTATTGTTAACACAGATGGTGTCCAAAAATAAATAGTGTGGCAGACTGTCCTGTAACGAAAAAACCACAGCATTGTAGAGCACAACCTGTGGCTAATTCGGCATAGCATAATAGAAACGGGCCCGACGGGACTTGAACCCGCGACCTCCTGCGTGACAGGCAGGCGCGCTAAACCAACTGCGCCACGAGCCCATAAGAAAACCCTAACAAGTAGGCGGGACAGGACTTGAACCTGTGACCTACAGCTTGTAAGGCTGTCGCTCTAGCCACCTGAGCTACCCGCCCAAAATGAGATTTGGGTATCATCTCACCTCAAGGACGTTATTAAGTATACCACATCGTTTGGTGTTTGTCAAGAAAAAATTAATTTTTTTCAAAAAAGTTTTCGGACATTGTTTGCGAATTATTCCTAAGGAGAAAATAAACCCATGTCAATACAAATTATTTCCGTGGTTCGTCATTTCCTCGGTAAGGTCGTGTGCCGCGGACAAGCATCTTCTTTGCATTGTCTCCCGACGCGAGTTCGTCTGCACTGTGGTAGCCGAGCGTCATACTCATCCGTGTCCTATCTGTGCGATTGATTCCAGCCGAGTGGATTATCATGCTGTCAATAGCGAGTAAGCCACCTGCTGGCATCGGTAATGGAATCGTTTGGTTTGCTGCAATTTGCTGAAGCGTTTCGTCTTTGAGATGCGCAAAAGCAGGTAGGTGGTGCGACCCTGGTACAACTCGCGTGCAGCCGTTCTCTAAATTTGTTTCTTCCAAGTAGATGAGGACAGTCGCAATCGTCCGGGACCAGTGGCTGACATCGCGATGCAACTCAAGCGAATGCGTCGAACCTGCGTCTCGGAGATAGACGTGGTTGTGGCGATTCAACACAAATTCTATATTCGGACCCAGTAACGATTCCAAAGGATTGAGGATTTCATCGCAAGTAATAGTTTCTTGGAATATCCCACCGCGCTGCCAAACAGCGGAGATTCGGATAATTCTATCGGCTTGTCGTGCCACAGGTTCCACGGCTTCTGCTATGTCTTTCAACGCCGCTGCTTTGAGGGCCTCTACGTGATCTTTAGAGAGTTGCGTCGGGAATTTAATGAAGCCGTTATGCCGAAACAATTCAATTTCTTGCGGAGTGAGTTCCATCGGTTCTCCTTACATTGTGTTCACATGTCAATTGTGAGATGTTAGTTTAACATGGATTACGGAAGAAATCAACAGAGAAAAGGAGTGTATAGGATTTTGTTGGAAAGCAAAAACAAATTGGACTTGATAACATAATTTAGTAACGAAAGATGAAAGTCTTTCGTTTTATTTTCTAGCATGTAAACTAAAAAATTAGAAAAGAGACATTGTGCAAGAGGGGGAAAGATTATGAAAATGTATTGTTCTTGCCTGCTGGCTCTATCTTTGATAGTGCTGTCTGGGTGTATGAGCATGCCCAGCTATAAGGAGGCGGCACAGCGTCATTCTGCGTATGCAAACGGACAGACGTATGCCACCGCTGCGGAATGGCGCGCGCTCGTTCCAGAATTTCAGAAAGTTATTGACACGAATCCTCAAGGTCAAATGGCAGATGATGCCCAATACGCCATCGCTTCCAGCTGGGTCTGGAGTATCAAAACTGGCGACACCGACGACACCGAAGCACCGCGGCGGGCGATTGTAGCGTTCCAAGAACTAATTCGCACCTATCCTAACTCACAGTATGTACCACAGGCATACTACTGGTTAGGACGTTGCTACGACTATGTCGGTGACGACTATCAAGCCATGACGCAATATCAGCTTGTGGAAAATCGCTATCCTAACTCTGAAGTATTCGATCTTACTCGATTGGAATTGGCTCGTGTTTATACGAGGCAAGGTTACGTCACACGTGCTAAAGCACTCTATCATAATCTTATTGGGTCTTCAACCAATCAGGAAATCGTTGCCGCTGCTACTGAGGGACTACAAACACTCAAAACACAACAAGTGCTGATAGTATTGCCGCCAGAAAATGAGGTTCAGGTCCAAGCACGACCACAACCAAAACCGAAACCAGAAAATGAGGTTCAGGTCCAAGCACGACCACAACCAAAACCGAAACCGAAAAATGAGGTTCAGGTCCAAGCACGACCACAACCAAAACCGAAACCGAAAAACGAGGTTCAGGTACGAATCCAATCGCAACCGAAACCCAAACTAAAAACGGAACGAGAACCTGTAGCACCGACTCCGGACGCAAAACCGTTAGTCCCCGAAGCATTGACCCGCGAGTTTGGATTAACCGCGAAGACGATAGTTATTGATCCCGGTCATGGAGGTAAGGATCCGGGAGCATTCGGTGGTAGTACCCGTAAAGAGAGAACTATTGTTCTCAGCATCTCGAAAAAACTTCGCGAGATTTTAACGCAAAAGGGCTACACTGTGTTGATGACACGTGATACCAATCGTTTCATTCCACTTCGGGAGCGCACAGCGTTCGCAATCCAACACAAGGCAGATCTCTTTCTGAGCATTCACGCCAATGGTAGTGAGAGCCCTAAAGCGAGGGGTATTGAAACCTATTATCTGAATGTCACCAGTACGGACGAAGCCTCGGAAAAGATCGCGGCGCGGGAGAATGCAGACTCCGGCTACAGCATCCAAGAGTTGGAAAAGCTACTAAAAAGCATAATACAACAGAGCAAAAGCGAGGATAGTAAGCGTTTGGCAGGACATATACAGCAGCAATTGGTAAGGACTACGGGGGCGATCGACCGAGGTGTCAAACACGCGCGATTTGTCGTTTTGATCGGAACAAACGTGCCTGCTGTTCTCATTGAGACCGGATTTGTATCGAATCCGACAGAGGGACGGAGGCTCTCAACACCGGCATATCAGCATAAGATCGCCACTGCTATCGCTCAAGGTGTTGATAGGTTTTTGGGCAAGACGGGTGAGACGTCTCTCATTGAAAAGCGAACCCCAAAACTTGCTTCTAAAAGTATTAAAGGGAACAGGTAATGTTTTTGACTCGTGTTGTAAGCCGAAACCTATTGTGTCTGGTCATGGCAATCTTTCGATCGCGGCTCCCTGAAACTACTAATAGACGGTGTTGTGTTACAATAGCCTCTTTCGTGTGCGTGTTTCTCTGGAGTACCAGTTGGTTCAACTTCGCTGCTGCACAATCGGCAAAGATTGCGATTGTCCTACCAGCATCAGGTGATGTTCAATACGCTCGTTCTGTCGGCAAGCGGTTCAATCGGATGCTCAATAGCATCGGATTTACTGCTGCTGTGCTTGAGGAGGCATCACTTTCTCAAGCGCAGCTCAAACCCCGTCGGTTAGTTATTCTCCCTTTAAACACTGTTGTCACGGCACAAACCACGAAGTTATTAAAGGGTTTTGTTGCAGATGGTGGCAAACTATTCGTAACCTATGGTTTGGCAGATACGGTGGCACCGCTCCTCGGTTTGCGTCAAACGGATTGGCTGAAACAAGAAGCACCGGGGCAGTTTGCTGCAATTCGTTTTGATGCACCTGAAATCCCTGACCTACCCACATCTATCAGACAGGCATCGTGGAATATTACGGTGGCAGAGCCTACAACACCACAGACGAAGGTTATTGGGTATTGGCACGATGCAACAGGAAAATCAACCGGTTTGCCTGCTTTTTTTGTAGGCGAGACAGGTGTGTTCTTCAGTCATATTTTTCTTCCAGATGACATTCAAAGCAAGATGCAGTTGTTTGCTGCACTTTTAGGACATCTCATTCCAGAATTTCGAGACACACTTGCCAAGCGGGCTATAGGGGCGATGACGACCGTTGGACATACAGCAGGAATTGAGGCTTTGACGGCATTTGTCCAGCAAAGTGGCGTACCGGAAGCGGTGCAGGCTTTGAAAACAGGTGAACGTTTGATGGCGCAAGCACGCGCTGAATATGAGAACAAGGTTTACAATGCAGCAATAACAAGAGCACGTGCGAGCCGCGAGGCGTTTTCAAAAGCCTATTTCCTTTCACATGTAAGCGTTGAAACGGAGGGGCGCGCAGTATGGAATCACTCCGGCCTCGGGGCATATCCGGGTGATTGGGACCGGTCTGCTAAAGAATTAGCGGCAGCGGGAGTGAACATGATCCTCCCTAATATGGCGTGGGCAGGGGTGACACATTATCCAAGTAAAGTCTTGCCACAGAGCAAAACTTTTGCGCAATACGGGGATCAGTTAGCACAATGCGTCGCGGCGGCACGCAAGCACGGTTTAGAGGTCCATGTGTGGAAAATCACGTGGAATTTGGAAGGCGCGCCGAAAGAGTTCGTAAAGAAGATGCGAGACTCCGGACGAACCCAAGTCTCAGCAGCTGGAAAACTGATCGACTGGCTTTGTCCTTCACATCCAGAAAACGTTCTTTTGGAATTGGAGAGCATGTTGGAGATTGTGGCGAATTACGATGTAGATGGTATCCATTTGGATTATATCCGTTATCCGGGGAGCCATGCGTGCTACTGTCAGGAATGCCGTAAAAGATTTGTGCTTGCAACGCGATTGCGAATTGACGAATGGCCCGCCGCTGTTTTACCGGAGACGGGCACTTACAGCGACAGGTATATTGAGTGGCGGACGCAACAAATTACGCGCTTGGTCCGCTTGCTCCACAAACGTGGACGCGAGGTGAACCCGAATCTCAAAATTTCTACAGCTGTCTTTGGAGGGTACCCGGCGTGTGTGACCTCTATTGGGCAGGATTGGATCGCATGGGCAAAAGCCGGTTATGTTGATTTCGTGTGTCCGATGAATTATACTGAGGATACGAACTATTTTACGGAATTACTTACCAATCAACTTGCGCTGATGCCTAAGAGTGTTGCCATTTATCCAGGTATCGGTGCGACTGCTTCTAATTCACTGCTTACGCCAGATGCGGTCGTTGAGCAGATTTACCTTTCACGCTCCTTAGGGGCTTCCGGATGGACGATTTTTGACTATTCCCTTGATATTTCTGAGACTGTGTTACCTGCGCTTGGAATCGGTGTAGCGAAGTCCAAAGCAAAACCACCGCATATTTTTCCTCGTCTGAATCAGGATTAAAGGATTTTCAGGATAAGATGGATTCGTACGGAATCCTCTTGTTAATGAAGTTCCGCGTTCTCATTTTACTCAAAAATCCGCTTGCACATTGCTGTGAAGTCGTGTAAACTATTAACTCAGCAGGGCAATAACACAGTGTTAATTCCCAGAATCCTGATTTAGACAACGAGGAGATCTTTTAATTAATGGCGCAAAGACCAAATATTCTATTTTTGATGAGTGATGAACATAGTCCGCACGCTATAGGCTATGAAGGTAATAACATAGTCCAAACACCGAATCTTGACCAACTCTCGGCATCTGGCACCTATTTTGAGAGTGCTTACTGCCAAGTCCCACTTTGCACACCTTCCCGGATGTGTATGCTAACTGGGCAATATGCGCATCGGTGCTCAGCGTGGAATAACGGTTCCATCCTGTTTCCTGAACACCTCACGATGCCTGCACATTTTGCGCAGCACGGTTATGCGACTGCGCTCGTTGGAAAGATGCACTTCGGCGGGAAAGAACAGAACAACGGTTTCCAGTCTCGACCTTACGGCGATTTGCGCGGATATGCCGGACACCAGACAGATCCGCTGAAAGCGTCCCGCGGTACACGACCACGAACGCGTCTGGCAGGTGTCACAGAAATTCCAACCAGTTTGCTGCAAGAACGAGTTATCAATACAGAAACGCTTGAATACTTAAGATCACAACCTTCGGAACAGCCGTGGTTCCTACTTGCGAGTTATAGTCGTCCACACTTCCCACTCACGGCACCGAAACGGCTTTTGGATAAGTACTGGCCCGATAACGTGGATATGCCCAACGTTCCACAGGGGCATTTAGAACAGACACACCGTTTCGCGAAAGGCTTGCGAGATAATTTCAACACGGAGGAAATCCCGCCTGAAGAAGCCCGGAAAGCGCGAGCGGCTTACTATGCCTGTTGCGAGTTCTTAGACGAGTCGGTTGGAGATCTGCTCGCACTTTTGGAACGCGACGGTTTGTTGGATAATACTATTATTGTCTATACGACGGATCACGGTGAGATGGCAGGTGAACACGGGCAGTGGTGGAAGTCGAGTTATTATGAAGCAGCAGCGCGAGTGCCTTTAATCGTATGGGATAGGCAGCTACAGCAATCACATGGAGAGCGAGTAACAGCACCTGTTGAGTTGAACGATCTCTTTCCGACGTTATGTGCCAGAGCCGGTATTCCTACCCCTGAAGGTTTAGATGGCGCAGATCTCACAAATCTTATGTCAGGTAACGCTGAAGATTGGCGCAACACTGCAATCACAGAATACTGGGCAAATCAGACTACAGGTCCGATGCGTATGCTCCGAACGCCTCGCTATAAGTATGTTGCTTTCCCTGAAGATGAATCCATTTTATTCGATTTAGAGACAGATCCTGATGAATTTGAGAACCTCGTAGGACAAGCGGGGTATAGCGAATTGGAGGTGTCCCTACATGAGCAGCTCATGGATGGTTTCTCATGGGAAACGGTCGCAGAGCAGATGGAAGCTGATAAAGTGCGAAGCCGAGATTTCAAGGAGCCGTGGGGGCGAGGCACCCCGAATCAGTATACATTACCGGACGGTCGTGTTGTCGATGCTGAAACCTGTCTCTATCGTCCTTCAGTAAGAGACGAAAACTGATACTGCTGTCAGATCGAGGTTGGAATCAACAACCATCAGAATACGGAATGTAAGGAGGCTTGGCTGTCAACCGAAACTGTTGTTAGAAGACGGTGCCGTGGAGCGCGGCTCGAAGTCCGCCAATCCCATATTGGAAAGCACAGAGTCGAAAACCGCAATTACCCCAATGTTGCTAAATACGCGTCAGAAACCCGATTTTGACAGCGGAAAAATCGGAGCGGAACCTCAATTAATAAAAAATCAGAAAATCCGATTTCCTGCTATCCTCGTAGGGCTACTTTTAGTAGGCGCAATGTGTGCAATCACACCCTACAACAACTATTTCCTGCAAAATACCAAGATTGCAGGAAATCATCTCCCTGTCGGTTCAATCTTCGGACTCCTCATTCTCGTATTCCTTGTCAATGTGCCGTTGCGTAAGTTGATGCGAAGCCGGCGTTTTGCCTTCTCCGGACTGGAATTAACTGTTGTCTGGATGATGTTGATTGTCGCAGTCGGCATTCCATCAATGGGGTTATTGCAGTTTTTACTCCCATCCCTTGTTGCGCTGCGCTACTTCGCAACGACAGAAAATGATTGGGCAGAAACGCTCCATCCGCACGTTCCAGAATGGCTCGTTGTCACGGATTCTCGTGCCGTAACAGATTTCTATGAAGGGATCTCTCCCGGTGAAAGTGTCCCTTGGATGCTCTGGCTCAAGCCGTTGCTTGTCTGGGGACTTTTCGTTCTGGTTTTCTATTTTACAACGCTCTGTCTTTCGACAATTCTCCGAAAGCAGTGGGTGGAACGCGAAAGATTTTCGTTCCCCTTAATTCAGATTCCGATACAACTCGCTGCGGAACCGGCGCGCGGCGCACTTCTCAACACCTTTTTTAAGAGCAGACTCCTCTGGGCGGGGATGGCACTGCCGGTGGTGTTGCACCTTATCAACGGATTACACGCGCATTTTCCGAGGGTGCCAGAGATTCCACTTATTTACAATATCTACACCGTCTTCACTGAGAAACCGTGGCATACGCTTGGATGGTGGCCCGCGATGCGGTTCGTCATCTATTTTTCTGTCATCGGGATAGCCTCTTTGCTGACACTTGAGGTCTCGTTTAGTCTCTGGTTCTTCTATCTCTTTTTCAAACTCCAGTATATCATCATGAATGCGATCGGACTCAGCATCGGTCCGTGGATTAGTTGTAGCCGTCAAGTGATGGGCGGCTATCTCGTTTTTGTCCCCGCGGTTTTCTGGATAGGGCGTGAACACATCGTAGCGATTTTTAGGAAAACGTTTGGGATGGGGCACGCAAGGACAAGCCATTCCACTTTGGCTGGACAACCGATAGACGACTCAAACGAACCGGTCTCGTATCGCGTCGCACTGCTTGGATTTCTCTTGGGATTTGCTATTCTGGTTGTGTTTTTGGTTGTGGCAGGCATCACAACGTGGGTTGCAGTCGTGACGCTGCTCTCTATCTTTATCACGTCTGTTGTGTTGTCTTGGATGGTGGTTAATGGCGGATTGTTGCTTGTGCAGGCTCCTTTTTTTCCTTCAGAATACATTGATATTACGTTGGGTTCCAATGCATTAGGACATAAGAGTTTGGCAATCCTGAGTTTCCAACGCACCTTCCTGCGCGATTGGGGCGAGTTTATGATGCCAAACTTCCTTCATAGCTTTAAGGCAGCGGATGAAGTGAAACTTGTCCGTCGGCGTGTTATGCCGATCCTATGGGTCGCAATTATCTTCGCGCTCCTTGTGTCTGTTTACGCCTCGTTGACGTTGATTTATGGCAAGGGTGCTCTGTTTTTACAGAGTTGGTCCTTCGTGGTCGCGCCGCGCAACTATTTCCAACGGATGAGCAGTCTCATCCAATTCCCGATTGAGACGAAGTGGGACGAGGTATACAGTATGATTGCCGGAGCAGGGTTTACGGGGTTTATGCTCTGGATGCGGCAGAACTTTGTTTGGTGGTCCTTGCATCCGATCGGTTATCTCCTCGGGGCGACATATCCACCCTTCCATCTCTGGTCATCAATTCTGATTGGGTGGTTCATTAAGTATATGGCACTTAAATTTGGCGGTGCCGCGACGTATCGGAAGATTCGACCCGTTGCGTTCGGCTTAATTTTTGGTGAATACGTGATGGTAGGACTCTGGATGATAGTAGGACTTTTCACAGGAATCGGTTATTTCGCGCTGCCATCGTAATCTGTGGACATCGTAAACTACAGTTACCATTAAGGCGAGACTCTTAAAGGAATTACATTATGCACGCCAATGAAAACAATCTCACGGCTACATGGAAAACGCGTGCGGACACGCGGCATACTGTCGTCGGAATTCGGACGTGGCACGTCAATCTGAACCCTCGTGCAATGCCCAGTTTGGGATTCGCCAAGGGGCAGTGGCAAAAGCCTACTTCTCAGACGGCGCATGTCGATTGGCGCGGTCCCTTCGCAACACAAGCCGGCGCATTAATTGTAGAGATCACTACTGATAAGGGATTAAAGGGATACGGTCTCGGCGGCGGTGGACTCGCAGGCGCACTGATTATTGAGAAACACCTCCAATACTTCGTCATCGGACGTGATCCGCTTGATGTTGAGGAGATTTGGGAGCATCTATATCATATTACCTCAATTTATGGACGGCGCGGTTTGGTTATTTACGCACTGAGCGGGATAGAACTCGCACTCGTTGACCTGTGTGGGAAGATTGTGGATGCCCCTGTCTATAGCCTTATCACAGATACGCCACGCCTGAAGATTCCTGCCTATGCCACGGGGGCCGATGTTGGCTATTACGCCGAGAATGGATTCGCCGCTTGCAAGCTGCCGCTTCGCAACGGACTTGCAGAGAGAGAGGACGGATTTGCTGAAAATGTGGAGATGATACACACCGCACGGGAGGTCATCGGCGCAGATGTCGAATTGATGACAGACATCTATCTTCGTTGGGATGTGGACTACACGCTCCGTTTTGCTGATGCCGCTGTCGAAGCTGACCTCAAATGGATTGAGGAACCTATCCCACTTGACGACTACGCAGGTATGGCGCAATTGGTGCGCGATGTTCAACCGGCTTGGATTGTCTCCGGTGAACATGAATTCACACGATACGGGTTTCGCGAGTTGCTCCGTTGGAAGGCGGCGAACATGATTCAGCCCGATATCAGTTGGGCTGGCGGCTTTACGGAGTGCCTGCGGATTGCACGTGAAGCCGCTGAGCAGGACATTCCAACGTGGCTCCATCAAGCGGGAACACCGTGGGGTTTACATCTCACTGCTTGCCTACCGATGCCGTGTATGGCGGAGACCTTCGGTCCGTCCCGCGACGGTGTTGAAAACGAGTTGTATCGTCTCCTGCGACCCATGCCTCACGATGGATTTTTCAGCCTCAACGATGCTCCTGGATTTGGTGTAGATTTGGACGAAGAGTTGTTAGAGGCATACACAGTTGGTCGGTTGTAGACAAGCTGCAGCGGACACGGTTTGAAACCGGTATTACAGAAAAATAGTGAGGTTTCAAACCACGCCAGCAAAGAGAACGTTTGTATAAGTTTTATTTTCTCAAAGCACTACTCTGTTTTGACGGAATGGTTCATCCGTAATCCGCTTCTGGTCAAGAGGTTGGGGGAAGAGACACAGATGTCAACTGATCGTGTGCCCATCCGGTGCAATCGCTGTGGACATAGACGACATCGTTGATGACAATACGGCGATTGTTCGGATACTTGCTCACTAAATCGTGTCCTCGTAAGTAGCGACCGTCATAGCGTCTGAAAAAAACTGTGCGTCCACCACTTTCGACATATACTTCTGCAAGTTCGCCGCCGTGTGGCTCCGAAATGTCAACGTCTAAGACGCGGAGACAGTGGAAAGTATTTTCGCCGATTGTCACATCATAGGTGCCTGCCCCGAATCCCTGACCCTCGGTAATTTTGTAAGAACCGTCGTCTTGAAGTTGGTACCGACCATCGTCTACAATCTGTCGTTTCGAGGGACCGCCCCACTGGTCTTCAAACCCTTCGTCGCCTATTGTGTTGGATACCGTTTCCCCATCTATCGTATCGACAACGGAAATCCATCTTGTATGGGTATCGTCAAGTGCTGCGTACATTAGGTCCGGGGGACATACTGCGGGCCAGTCTCTCGGTGCTAACCATTCTCTGATCCTGAGTTCTACGCAATCGATGCCTTGGATTGTTGCTGGAGCAGTGGGAGTAATCTCTACGATTGCGTCGAGTTCCAGTGTATTGGCATCATACTCAACCCGGAAATGAGGTTCACCCATCTGTGGGGTGACGAACCACCATTGCAGTTCTGGACAGTCAACCTTGGATATGCGATCATTGCTTTCAACAATTTTTACATCTGGACGTTTCTGCGGGAAGCGGTGCTTCAAGGTTTCGTTCGTTTGTGTCTGTTTCGTGTCCATATTATAAATTCTCCTGTAGCCACTATATTCTGAGAATATATAATCCGTATTATTGAATTAAATTCTGAAAATAGTATAGTAAAGTTCAAAAATATGTGGACATTTGTTCAGTGAAGGAGGGAAATACACAGAAACACCCAAGCAAAGACCCCACAGCTGCTGGCGAGGATTGTATCCTCGCCTCCCTGCAATGTCCAAGTACTTGTAGACTTTACTATAAATTACGGCTTCAGAGATGCGCCGGATATTAAGGTTTCAAATGAGAGATTGGCAATGTCCAAGTAATAAAGTTTCTACTGTGCTTCCGGATGTTTTTCCTTCATCCGTTTGACGGCATCCAATTTCGTCTGTTGCCAGTCGCTCCAGTCTTTCTTTCCTTCATAACGGACGACATCGTGAATTGTTGCGCGCGGTTGGTAGGTAATGTAGTTTCCAGTGTGCCACGCGAGATTGCGGTAAACCATGAAGTCCCCTGGTCCCAAATGTACCTGAACAGCACCCGGAAACTGCCGACAGTGCTCTAAGCAGTATCGCTCAGCCTCGGCATTGGACTGACCTTCAGCGGGTTTCCGCAACTTCGGGTCCTTTGTTGATTGTTTTTCACCGGGCATATCCCATTGGCGGAGATGGCTACCCGGGACAAACCACGTACAGGATTCCGCATAAATAGCACAGTTGACCTGATTGAAATGACGTAAGTCATGCCAGACTTCCGCCAATTTGGCGTTGACGATTTCATCTCGCGCTTCCAGCGGCACTTCGACAACACCATCTCGGTGCCAACCGATGTGCCACGGATGCTCAAGCGGCTCAACGAGGAGTCCCATAATATCAACGTGACCGTGCGTGTAGTCGGGACCGAGCAATTTTTCGATAGTATCTCGGAGTTCCGGCAACTCTGTGTAGTTGTAAAAAGGCTTCAGGTCCAGTTCATCGCCGTAATTGGATAGGGGTTGGATGCGTTGCGTCTGCGGCCCGTTGAGCTTGTGTGCCAGATCGCGTGCTTTCTCTGCTTCCCGGCGTAAATCCGTGAGCAATGATGGTGGAACAATCCCTCGAAAGATGAGGTAACCTTGCGAGAGATATTCATTAACCATAGAATCTTGAAATTGAAATGCCATAGTGTTTCTCAATATAGGTTATGCGCTTACCGCGTTTTGAAGTTCGGTTTAGACTGTCACACCACGCCATTCGTCCTTCGCGCATGTAATATCGACAACGTTTCCGTCCGGATCGGCAACCTTGAAGGAGCGTTCTGGCGGCTTGTTATCGTCGATCTCATCTCCTTTTTTCACATTATCCATAATCAATTTGAAGCCACCATCTCGGAGGGTGTTGTAAATGCTCGGTAAATCCTCAACAATGATACCGAAGTGGATAAACTCTGTTCCTTCCTCGAAGGGTGGACGGGCAGCACCGTTATATTGGAGAATCGTCATGTTCAGCGTGCCGTCCGAGAGGTCTAACCCATTGCGTCCTCGATACCCTACAAACTCAAAACCGATGGTTTCATAAAAGCGACGGGAGACTTCCATATCCTTCGTCCGCAGCGCGATGTGTCTCAAAACTGCCATTGTGGTTACTCCTTATTGGTGAGATGCGTTCAATCTGTCAAAGGCTTGTTGGAATTAGGCTTTATTTTATAACAAAAGACTTTCAAATGTCAATAGGAACGTGCAGCTGTTTCAGGGTCATTCAATTTTAAGATTTCTCATTTTATGATGTTAACTGCGAGTATAGGTTTTGCGGCGAAAAGTTGAAGTGCGTCGGTGATTTTAGTATGTCCAGTGAATCGTAAGACGGAGATTGCGGTGTTTCGCAAAGCTGCCATGACTTGGGGGAGCACACCTGTTCTGACGGTTGAGGCGTCCTCTTGAAAGACGGCATCTCGGATCCAATGGAGTTTATTCTCAATCGTCCAGTGTTGGCGTCGGAGTTTGAGCAAGTCAGCTGCCGAGGCGCGTTCAGGTGATAGACTCGTGATGCCATACTGCACGTGGAAACCCTTGACGTGTGCGGTGCTTTTCTGTTTCTGGTGTGTGGTGTATTGATAAACTTGTTGTAGCCCCGGCCAGTCGGTATGTTCGGTCAAGAGAGTGCTTGTGGTGAGGGTGCGAGTGGTAATCCTGCCTTTTGCGTCTTCTGTATTCGTATACGTTTGAAGATGTGCGCCGACTTCTGCGTGAAGATTTTCAAACCGGCGGTGTTCCACTTCGGGTGGATCTGTTTCATCCAAGGGTTCAAAGAGGTCTCGAATATCCTCATATAACTGCTTCTGATTCGCTTTGACGGGGAGGCAGTAATCTGCTTGAGCATCAAGGATTTGTTGACAGAACTTACGTTGGGTCAAAAGTGCGTCCGTTGTGATGACGAGACCTGAGACATCAAACGCTTTCAAGAGTTCAATGGAAACAGGGATTTCATTGCTCTTTTCACTCACCGCACATTCTGCGACAGGGATGCCTAACTCATGAAAGACGGCTGCGAGCAGATGGGTCCTGCGGGCATCTTCGGGATGACTGTTGCCTAAGGTTTTACCATCTATCGCAAGTCCCTTCAAGTTAGATGTGGAAATGCGCAAACTTGCTAAAGTCTGTGTCGTCCACTGCGTGAGCGTCTTTTCTACAGTGGCGATGTCAAGACGCCGATAGAGATAATGAAACGTTGATGCCGCCGGGGTTTGTTTCGCCGTGAACCCCAAGGCGTTTCGAAGGCAAGGGTGGAGCCGCGCCCATTTGGCAAGCTGTGTATAGCTGCGTTGACCACACAAGAGACCGACAACCGTGAGCGCAAGCATCGAGGCTAACGGATGCCGGAGCCCTTTTTTCTTGCGGGGATCTGGCACTTCTGCTAACATATCAACTAAGTGGCAGGAAGAAGTTCTTGTCATACTTCACCTCAAAAGTGTGCTACTTTTTATGGTGAAGTATAGCAGAAGTCGCGTGAAATGTCACGCGACTTCTGCTTATCTGAAGTATTAACACCCGTGAAAAATATAACACAAAAAACCTACAATTGAATGACCCTGGCAGCTGTTTAAAAGCATTTATGGTGAATAGCGAGTGGGAAGCGTCCTCCCACCGCTGGCGAGGTTTCCTAACCTCGCCAATTATGGTATCCAAGTAATTCTAAAATCCTTGAATCCTGTAAATCCTGATTCAGACGGTTAACATCGCACCTTACCGAGAGGATTTTCCGCTCTTGACAAAAACCTGCCGGTATGTATAATGAAAGCAAATCTGCTGAAATTTCACAAAGGAGTTGAGATGCCTACGCCAGGTCCCAATCTACTCTATATCCATTCCGACCAACACAACCCTTACGTAACCGGTTGTTACGGCGATCAGTTGGTCGAAACGCCTCATCTCGATAGTCTTGCTGCCGAAGGGGTGGTGTTTGAAAATGTTTATTGTCCATCTCCGATCTGTGTACCGTCCCGGATGTCAATGTTGAGCGGACGTTACCCTTACGAGAATGCGGTATGGACCAACAGCCATGTGCTCGATTCCGGGATTCCCACTTTCGCGCATGCGATGGGTGCAGTAGGCTATCAACCTGTGCTTATTGGACGGATGCATGCACTCGGACCGGATCAGCTGCACGGATATGCCGAACGCCTCGTAGGCGACCATGGACCGAACTATCATGGTGGAGGCGGGGTTGACCATGGCGAACTGTCTGGGACTGCGGGACCAGCGCGTGTGAGCCTTGAGAAATCGGGGGCAGGGCAGAGTGCCTATCAGGTTCACGATGAGGATGTCACTGCTGCAACAGTCGATTATCTCAATCGGCTCGGTGTTCAAAAACGAGCAGGACTTTTGGACACACCCTTTTCGATTTCTGTCGGGTTTATGCTGCCGCATCAGCCTTTTGTCGCGCGTCAGGAGGATTATCAACTTTATGAAGGACTGATGACGATGCCCCAAAATCCTGAACCTTTTTCAGAGGCGTTGCATCCTTACTTTCAGTGGTGGCGCGAAAAGTGTGGGATTGTTGAGGTCTCCGAGGTAGAGATTATCCGCGCACGCACGGCGTATTGGGCGTTGGTAACGCGGATGGACATGATGATTGGGCAGATCTTGGAGGCACTCCGAGAAAATGGGTTGGATGAGGACACCCTCATCTTCTATAGTTCGGATCATGGCGAGCAGATCGGTGAACATGGGCTTTGGTGGAAACAAACGTTTTATGAGCATTCGGTGAAGGTCCCTGCAATTTTATCGTGGCGTGGTGCTTTACCGGAAGGCGTTCGGTGTGATCGTGTTGTCAGTTCATTGGATTTGAATGCGACGATGCTTGATGCGCTTGATGCACCACCTTTGCCGCATTCCCGTGGGCGAAGCACCTTACCCCTTCTCCGTGGCGAAGATACACAATGGGAGGACATCGCCTTCTCTGAGTATTGTACCGATGACGGTTGTTATCACCGAATGGTTCGGGATGGAGATTGGAAGTTGAACTACTACCACGATCAACCACCGCAGCTTTTCAATCTGAAGGAAGATCCGAACGAGTTAAATGATCGTGCTGACGCTCCAGCGTGCCGAGACATCTTAGCACAATTGATGGAAAAGGTCTTGGACGGTTGGGATCCAGATTGGGTCGCAGCGCAGATGGAAGCGAAACGTGCGGACACACAAATTCTCGGTAGGTGGGGACGTAACACGCAACCCACAGACCAGTACCGTTGGAACCTACTACCAGAGATGGATTATTTGGATTGAGTTGACAATAATATAACCTTTAAGAGGAGAGACAACATGGCAAGCAGTCCGATACTCAAGGGTGAACCTTTTAGCAAAGACAAGACGACACAGATTGCCGAGCAATTCTTCCGTGATGGATTCGTTCATATTCCGGGTGTGTTGACGGATGGAGAGGTAGCCGCGCTACGGGACAAATCTGATGAGCTTTTCGCGGATCCACAACTTGCAGAGATGACCAATCCAGAATTGGCAGATGTCAGGTATATCCAGATGGGTGCGCATGCTGAATCCAAGGAATCGCTACCCTTCATTTTACGAAACACGATTGAACTCGATACTATCTTCCGGGATATGCTTCTCCGTGAACCGATTCTAAGTTTGGCGGAGGCGATTGTCGGTGAAAACTGCAAATTTTGTGGTCAAAACGTTCTACGGAATCTCCCTGGACTCTCGATTGATCGGTGGCATGTGGACGGTTCGGTGCATTTCCCTGTTACTGAAGAGATGCCGCGCCACGATCCACGCTTACGCATGCCTGTGATGTGGTTTACCGTCCAGATGGCGTTGAACGATATTGATACGATTGAGGAGGGACCGACGCAGTACGTGCGCGGCAGTCATTACTCCGGTAGGCATCCGAACGATCAGGAAAACCCTGAATTTGAAGGGAATAAACCGGTGTCTATTTTCTGCAAGGCGGGTGACATTTACCTGCAGGACCCACAGTGTTGGCACCGCGGGGCACCAAATCTTTCCAATAAAACACGTTATATTATTCAATCGCAATACGCAGCGTACTGGGCATATTGGCGGTTTAGTCTCTGCAACGGTGTACCTGTCCCTGAAGACGCTCTGGAAAATGCGGATGATCGGTTGATGAATCTCTTAGGACGTCCGCGTGTGAGTGCTTTGAATTAGTCGCCTCAACAGATGGAAAATCCCACCGTGGCATCGGGAGGTGTGGTTTGGCCCCCGATCAGTTATGACAATAGACGCAGCTGGCACGGAGTTCTACATAGGTACATATTATAACGGCATTTTCCAGTTGGGATAAACGGCATACGGACTGTGCCTGCTACTTTTATTAGGGCTTACGCATCAAAACGCTGTTCGGATGGGGCTCTGTTCACATCCGAACCTGAAGCACGTAGGGCACGAAAGCCGAAGCCATCCTGCGGAACATAGTAGCGACGAACGTAAATTGCGTAAGTCCTGTTAATAACAAGAGGAGAGGATATGCGTGAAACGGCACTTCACTTCAGAACTATCACCGAGATTGCAGAGCGGATTGCTTCTCAGCAGTTATCACCTGTGGATATTACAACTGCGATGTTGACGCGCATTGACCAACTCGACGCTCAATTGATGAGTTACGCCACAGTGATGGCGGACGCAGCGATAGCTGCTGCACAGCAGGCGGAGCGAGAGATTGAATCGGGAACGTATCGCGGTCCACTTCACGGTGTGCCGATTGCAGTAAAGGATCTCTGCTTTACGAAGGGTGTCCGCACGATGGGCGCGGCGAAAGTACTCGCAAACCATGTCCCTACGTTTGATGCCACGGTCATCACAAAACTTGAAGCAGCGGGTGCTGTCCTGCTTGGAAAACTCAACCTGACCGAGGGTGCAATGGGAGGTTACAACCCTGAATTCGACATCCCTAAGAATCCGTGGAATCCTGATCGATGGACAGGTTCATCGTCAAGTGGTTCTGGAGTCGCAACGGCGGCAGGACTATGCTCCGGTTCGCTTGGCAGCGATACAGGCGGTTCAATCCGATTTCCTTCTGCAGCATGTGGCATTGTGGGGATAAAACCGACATGGGGTAGGGTGAGTCGTTACGGTGTACTCGCGCTTGCTGAATCGATGGATCATGTCGGTCCAATGACGCGAAGTGTCGCTGATGCAGGGATTATGCTTGAGGCGATCGCTGGTTCTGACCCGAACGATCCGACCTCTCTGCCAAATCCTGTCCCGAATATGCTTGAGGGAATAGGGCAGGATCTACAAGGTATCCGTATTGGGTTTGACGAGAACTATGCAACCAACGATATTGACACTGAACTCGCCGAAGCGGTGTGCGCGGGCGTGGGAATTCTCGCTGATCAAGGTGCTGAAATTGTTGAAGTGCAATTGCCGAATGTGGACGAATACGTCTCCGCATGGCCCACATTGTGTTCGGCAGGGGCAGTCGCGGCACACGCAGCAACCTATCCATCCCAACGAGACGCTTACGCACCTTGGTTCCGAGGATGGCTTGATATGGGTGCGAAGGTAACAGGTGCTGACTATGCAAGAGCGAACAATTTGAGAGCCGCCTGCACAGGGCATCTCAGAAGGGTGTTTGAGGCGATCGATGTACTGGTGTGTCCATCAATGTCCGCACCACCGCACGCCGTCACGCCAGAGATGTTGTATGGGCAGTATGAAGCCCGGGACCCGAAGTTTCAACGGTTTACTGTGCCGTTTGACTACAACGGTGCACCAACGCTATCTGTGCCGTGTGGCATGAATAGCGAAGGGCTACCGTTGAGCATTCAGTTTGTCGGGAAACACTTGACAGAGCCGTTGTTGTGTCGAGTTGGACACGCTTATGAGCGTGCAACGCCGTGGCACGATCTCCATCCAGATATTTGATTGAGATAGGGCACTACTGCGGTGGTAGGTGATACCCTTCTTTCATCGTTTGGATACTGTAGAGGCAATTTTCTGCCGTGATGTAGAGCGTCTTGCTCGTTTTGCCATGTCCGAATGCAACGTTCGTCGGTTTATCAGGGGTCTTGACGTACGCCAGTTCTTCACCGTCAGACGAGTAAACGCGAACCCCGGGTCGGGTCTCATCGCGGACTGCCACCCAGAGATTCCCCTCTGCATCAACGACCATACCGTCTGGACCGTCCTGTGGCGCGTAGTCAACAAGCACTTTTCGGAAAGTCGCAGTACCTTCCGGTGAGAGATCGTAAGCGAGGAGTGCCATACGTCCCTTACGCAGTGGCACTTCATCAGGGAAACTTCCCATCGCGCCGTTGTCGTGGCTGATGACATAAAGGGTTTGTTGATCCGGGGAGACCGCTACACCGTTCGGTTTTCCGCCATCTGTAACAACGAGATGAACAGAACCATTTGGATCGATCCGATAGACACCAAAGACGGGTTGTTCGACCGGTTCATTTCCAGCGTACCGTGGATCCGTAAAATAGATGCGTCCCTGTTCATCTATCGTGAGATCGTTCGGTGAATTGAAAGGGCTTCCGTTATATAATCCAGCGATAATTTCACTTTTGCCGGTCTTCATGTCTGTCCGGGTAATCCTGCGTCCTCCGAAATCCGCACCTTCCGCAACAACCAACCGACCCTGCGCGTCAAATTCCATACCGTTGGACATCCCACTCGGAGAACGGAAAACGCTTGTTTCTCCGGTCTCTGGGTTGTATCTCATGATATGTCCGGCTTGCATATCCGTTTGATCTGTGAAGGTGATGTCGCTGAAATAGACCGTTTCGTCTGGTGCGACGGTGGGTCCTTCTGTGAAATGTGCGTCGCCGTAAAGTTCTTCGAGTTCCGCACCAGGGGCAATAATGGTGTCCCTACCTTCGGTATTCCCAATCAATATAGGTGCCAAGGTGCATACGACGGTTTGAGATAGTTGTAGATTTGGCATACTCCCTCCTTAGTGTAACTTGCTTTTAATAGACATAGGACTTACGCAGTGCACTGTTTTCGGAAACACGGGTATTTACAAGAGATAGCGTTTAGTGGTGTTCCAACCTATTTTGAATGGAAGGATTTTAGCATACATCGTGAAGACTGTCAACCCATCGGATGCGGTCCGTGTGTTGCCACTCCCTGTCGGGCGTGTGCATAGACGGCATCTTGAATCTCAAGGATCTTTACCGCATCGGCAACCGTCGGCTCGAAGGTGTCGCCGTCGCGGATAGCATCAAATGCTTTACGCATGACACCCTGCATTCGGGCACCATGTGAGATATCTTCGCTGAACTGGACACCCTCCGTGGTATGTACTTCAATCAAGGGTTCACCGTTGCGACCGTACTGCTCGAATACCGATGCCTTCGTTCCGATAAATCGAAAGAAGTGGTCGCCACCGCGTGTGCCAGATGGATAGTTGTAACCGGATTCAATAATACCCGTGATACCGCTCTCTGTTCGTAGCATACCGATACCGCTATCCTCTACACCTCGGTTGTACATGGCGTTCGACATGACCGCACCAACAACGGTAATTGGCGCATCACCGACGAACTGGAGGAATGTATCAATACCGTGTGCAGACTCAACTGCCCAGCATCCGCCACCGGATATACTCGGATTGTTGTGCCAATAAGACGGTGTCGGATCGTAACGAGACGGCGGACCATTATTCAGTCTGCTGTTGTATAAGGTCAGTTCTCCCAAACTACCGTCAGCGACCATCTCTTTAACAACACTCACGATTCGGCTTACACGATTCGGTAACGTAAGCGCGCTGAATACACCGTGCTTTTCGGATGCCTCTGCAGCGGAACGCAACCGATCTGCACAGTCGGCGAACGGTTTGTCCAAGAGGTAGGGTATACGCCGATCTACACATGCCTGTACATGATCCCCCATCTCAATATGTTTTCCTGCGACGAGTACAGCGTCCGGTTTACTTTCATCAAGGCATGCTGCTGCCGTTTCAAATCCGGGGCATTCAAAGTCGTCCACCAACTGTTGTCGAGGACCCGCCTCAGCATCCATCACACCCACGATCTCATGTCCGAGTCCGTGCGCCGTGCGCGCCATACTCCGTCCGTGATGGCTATAGGAAAGAACTGCTAATTTCATGTTTTATCTCCTTTTTTTATCGCTATCGGCTCTCGGCACTCAGCTATCAGTAACTCGCGTGGTAGTTGCTATCGTTTTCTCTGTCACAAGAAAACTCTTTCTGACTGCTGATCGCCGACTGCTGACTGCTTTTATCTATAAAACGAATACATCTGTATCCCTGTAAAGAGCCGGATCAGCACCCATACGCCACCCACCATGAATTCACCAAGAATTAGTCCTAAAAAGAGTGGGTATGCTTTGCGATAGGAACGAATCCCACCCACTTTCAGCAGAATTGTTTTAATGCCCCAACTGATGAATATAGAAAACCACAACCGACCGATCGTCGATTTTTCACCAGCGACCATATAACCAGCAGGATGGAGGGGCCAAAATGGAAACAGGGTGCGGAGCCACCAGAAGAAACCAGTGAAGAGTGCTCCGATACCTATAAAAATTACGGCAGGAACATCTGTGTCAACTGGATGCTGAATCCAACTTTGCAGAAGATTATAGCCTCCGGTGCCGAGGTCGCTGACAACACCGATTTTGTATCCAACAACGAAGTATGCCCAAAACGATGCGAGAATGCCGATCACCGCGGCGAACATCATCGCCACAATCAGTCTACCAGAACGCATGCCGGTTTCTTCAGCGAGTTTGAAACCTTCGAGCGTGTGAGGCATCGGATGGGCACGCGAGCCTCGATTGAAGGTTAGATAAAGGCGCATCATCGTTAAACTGCCGCGTGAAATGAGTCGGGTGCCGAAAATATCGGTGAGGATATCGTGGGGCGTTGCGTACGTCCGAATCGTCGGCGGTCCAACTTCAGCACGGATACGCGTCAGACTCATCGCCAATAGGTAGTAGATTAAAAAGTAGAGACCGATCGTCCAAAATTCCATCCCACCTTGCCGTGAAAAAGCGAATAGAAAGAACAGACCACAGGCGAGTCCAATCGCTGCCCAGCGGTAGCGCATCGGTTCTCCACTGTCGTCGATGTTTCCTGGTGATTTGCGCACTCGGAAGACATATTTGAGGACCGAGAGAAAATAACGTCGTCCACCCCACAGGGCAAAACAGGCAAGCACGAGATATCCGCCCATTACCTGTTGCCAGTCGTATGGAAACCCCGGCATAACATCAAGCCCGAGCGCACTGCCCAGTATCCGTTGCGCTTTCCAGAACCAGTAGAAGAACCAAATTGAAAACGACATCTCCAACGGCATGAGGAAAGCAAGTCCAACGGCAAACGATCGGATATAAACCGGTGTCCACCCCATCGATCTCCACGGCTTTTGGGTGAAGTATTGCCCAATTTCGGCGTGCCGCACTGGGACTTCTGGGATCTCTGGGAAGAGGACATGAAAGCCGTTGATGAGGTTGATGCCACCCGCGATGGCGAACCCCAGCCACATCATCTTAGAACGGAAAAGTCGTCCGTCAAGCCTTGTCATTTCCAACGGCAATTGCACGATAGGGTACGTCAACCGTTCCCGCTCAATCCACTGTTTTCGGAGAAAAACGTCTAAGCAGATCATTACCCAGATGAGGACAGTCAGAAAAACTGTCCACCAAAGAATCGGGCGTAGCCAACCCAGCAGATGCACCTTTGTGTAGATAGTGCTCTCTCCGTCATAGAATGCTTGTAGACTTGCCTCATTGTTAGACGTGAGCCATGGCGGGAGATACCGCCAGAAAAGTTGTTTCCATTCATTTTCAGGGGTCGCAAACCAATACCCGTCCGATATGGTGGGGATGACCGTTTGCATCATGTCGTGTCCTGCGATCGCGGAGGAGAGCGACAGCATCACGAAAACCGTCAGCAGCTCACCCTGTCTGAGGGCGAACCGCGGCAGAAACCGATTCAACAACAGATTGAAGGGGATAAGCACCATCAACGTGATAATCACGTTATAGATGAGTGACATCGTGGTCGGGAGGGTGCTCCAAAACTTGAGGTGGTTTGCCATGATGAAGTAGGTATTCACCGGGATCAGTAGCAAACCGAGTATAATAGCACGAAACGTTACGCCGGGATGGAAATTTTGCTTTTTCAAGGTTGCGTTTACCATATAGAAATTGGGCTACGGGTTTGTTGTGGAGCAGTTTATCATCAACGATTGTAGCACAATTCCTATTTTATATCGTCTTCTTTTTTCATTCTCCTTCTCGCTCGCCAATACCCAAACTGCCGAAGATAGTAGTCAACATTTTTAGGGATTTTCTCAAACTCCGGTACGAATGGACACTGTCCACCGAGCACAGCGAGTTCCACCTTGGCACGCGTCATCGCAACATAGAAAACACGACGCTCCTCTGTGTGTATACTATCACGACGCGGGAAGCGACGCTCCAACGTATTGTGGATGAGAATAACTTTTTCCCATTCTCTACCCTTCGCTTTGTGAATCGTGGTTACTTCGATAGGGTTCGGGTGGTTGGAAAGCATCTCTTGAATCTGTTCGGTTTCATAGTTGGTGCGTGCCAAAACAGCGGTTTCTCCTGCCGATTCCAACTCGCGCAATAAGGCTGTTTCTACAGTTTCGGGGGTTGTCTCCACGATTTTTATGTGTCGCTGTATCGGATTGTGGGCGCGAAGGTTTTTGCGGATTCGCGGTTCGTTTCGCTCAATCAAGGCTCTTGCGTGTTCAACAATCATTGATGTGGAACGATAATTGCGCGTGATTTCATACCTTTTCACATCCCGCCGTTTCGTGAATGCCTGCATAATCTCGGAGTCTCCACCGCGAAAACTGTAAATCGCTTGGTCGTCATCACCGACGGCGAAAAGATTCTCTGATAAAAGCGAAATCAGTCGAAAGTCCGCTGGCGAGATGTCTTGGAACTCGTCAACAAGTAGGTAGGGGTATTTGTCTCGGTAAGTTTGACGGAGGTCTGGACAAGTCTCAAGCAGGTTCGCTGCATGGATAATCATATCCTCGAAATCGACAGCGTTTGCTACAGTTTTGAGCGTTTCGTATTTTTCGGCAAATGCTCGTGCCACGCGATCGTCAAGCGTCTTTGGGTCGAAGAGTCCTTCAGTAACCTGCCGTTTCGTTCGCATAACGGTCTCTTTTATATCGTTGAAGCGATCGCGGAGATTCTCGAAGTCGGGATGTCTATCGAGATGCTCCTCATAGACGATGCCGAAATGCTGGCAGAACATTTCAAGAATGAGCTGGTTGCTGTACTGCATCCGCAACGGATCGGCACGGTTGAACACACTCGCTCGGTCTCTATAAAACGCGATCCAGTGTGCTTCACGACGATTCGCCTCTCGTCCTGGGACCCGCTCAAGCATCTCAAAACTGAATTGTGTCTCTCCTTCAGATCGGATTGCTTGACGGAGTCTATCGTTTGATGAGTGATCAAAGTGTTCCTTGCGTCGTCGATCTGGGTTTGTTGTCTGTCCGATGTAACATTTGCCTGTCTTTTTGCTCTCTATTTTATAGATAGCGACATCGGTTGTGGAGGTTTCTCGTTCAATTTGTCTTTGTTCTTCGGCAACGATTTGATCTATTTGCCCCGTCCAAATCGTTGGCAATTCTCTAAATCCAGCGCGTTCATAGTTTTCGCTGATAATGTCTTTGCCGAACGCATGAAGTGTCCGGATGACCGGTTTTTGGGACGTTTCGGTATCGTCAGAGGATTTTAGGGACGCGAGTCCCCGTCCGACTCGCGTTTCCATCTCTTCGACTGCTTTTCTATTGAAGGCGATGGCGAGGATATGTGAGGGTGGAATGTTATGGGTCTGAATGAGGTTCAGGACCCGTGCTGTTACGACTGCGGTTTTTCCACTACCGGGTCCAGCAATGACGATAGCGGGACCCATGACGTGATTCACGGCTTTTTCCTGATTTCTATCAAGTTTCATATTTTTAGCGGATTAAGCACGGGAACGTTACAAGGGACCGGAGGTCATTCAAGAATCGGCATTCATTAGCCAGTGGTATTTCTCAAATCTTCATAAAACTTCGAGTCTTATTAGACTCTGGCGAGCTCGGATAGGTTGCTCAGCATTCATCTGGAGGGTCTCAACCGTCACCCGACCTATAGGTGTTTGACCATCAATTTCAGCGGTTTCCCGATTTAAAAGAAAATGAACTATCCAGTCGTCGGTTCGAGGGTTGAAGAGCCTAACATCGGTTCCTGTCAGTGTGTCAGTCCGTGTTTGGCGCGTAGCTTTGTGCGCGTTGCAGTGTGAGCAGGCGAGTGCAAGATTCTTGAGTTCTGTCGGTCCATCTGCGGATCTTGGTACAATGTGGTCAACTTCAAAGGAGGATGGGGAAAATTGTTCTGGATATTGGCAGTACTCACACCGTTCATTTGCGCGGCTTGCTACGGTGCCGCGCAACCGATTACCTATACGCATGTATCACACCTCGCTATGACAAAAGTCGCTTCTCCAATGTTTCGAGGTTTCGAATCTGGAGAGTTTGCTCTTCAGCAAGGAGTGCTTCCATTTCTTGTTTTTCTTTCGATTCTAACGTTTTTTCACTGTTTAATGCCAAGAGTTCTGCCAAACGTTCCTGTTTCTCTGCAGCAAAAGACTCAAACCCGAAGCTAACGTGTCCCTTTTCAACCATTTCAGTTACGTCTTGCTCTGTGCTTAAAACTTCGCCGGTATTAGCATCAACGAGTATCTCCCCAACTTTGACAGAGGACTCGACGTTGGTGAAAATAGGAACTACCCAGATAAGAGAATCAGAATCTTTAAGGTTAGGTTCCCTTGCTATCAAACACCTACCAGCGCGCTTTTGTAAGAACGCTAACGCGGTATCCCTCGCTTCGTCGCGCTTGAGCTGAAACAACACAAGTTCTTCAAGAGAGGTTTCAGACACTTTCGCTTGTTGTGTCAATTTTTTGTAGAGGTAATCTGGTAAGGAAATTGTCAACGAGCGCATGGTGAGTTCTCCAATGATAGCCCTAAATCTTTCATTTTACATAAAGTTTATCATATTTGTGACGAATTTTCAATTAGTGTCCAGAGAGGTTCTCTCGCTATATTCACTTCGGGATCCGCCGCACCCATAAGAGCAGTGCTACATTCATCGCACCAATAAAACCGAAGACATAAGATTGGATGCCTGCTAATGTGTCAAGCGAGCGGATGAGGAAAGGACAAAAAATCGGTAAACCGAGCGCAACACAGGTATAAAAGGTGAGGAGTTTCGCACCTTTCGCTTCCCAGAAAGTTATTTGCCGCTTTAAGACCTTTAAATATGACTGCTGCCATAACCGAGATGTCCACTTCCCTTGCATAAACCCTAAAGCGATTCCTAAGCCGTAGCCAAAACTTGACCAGCGGAGATCGATGCGCACGTCGTAGGAGAGGGCAACCACCCAGAGCAGCTGCCCGAGCACTGAAATCACTATGAACGCCCAAAAGACAGGCAATTTCATATAGAATGGAAGGAGGGGACGCGTTAACTTATCCTGCATTTTTTTACGGGTGTTTTGGAGAATAGCACTTTTATGTTGTTAAAGATTCGCTTTGACGTAATTAACGGCGTTTTTGAAGATAACCAGCCCGTCGCCTTCTTCAGAGTCAGTGTTTTGTGTTTCTACAAGCCGCGTCCAGCGCGGGTGATTCCATTTCATCAGAAACCTCTCTGGATGGGGCATCAAACCGAAGATTCTGCCTGTTGTATCACAGATGCCAGCAATATCGGCATCGGAACCGTTCGGATTGCTCGGATATCCGCTCTCGGCATATCGGAACACAACCTGATTGTTCGTTTCTAATTCTGACAGCACATCTGCTGGTGCAGTAAACCGACCTTCAGCGTGCGCGACGGGCAGGTAAACATGGGCTTTGATGCCTTTTGTAAAAACACATGGACTCTCCTGTGTCTCCAGGTCTATCCACCGACACTCGAATTTTGCTGAGGTATTCATTGCTAACGTCGCGCGCTGCGCCATTTCTGAGGTGTCAGCCCCGGGCAGCAAGCCTGTCCTTACAAGCACTTGAAATCCATTGCAGATTCCAATTATCAACTTGCCATCTGCGACAAACTGATTGAGCGCATTTGTTAGTTTGTGTTTCATCTCGACCGCCAACAGGATACCTGCTGCAATATCATCGCCGTAAGAGAAGCCACCAGGGATGGCGAGGATCTGATAGTCGGTTAGGTTGATTTTGTCGGATATGAGGTTTTGGATGTGGACTAATGCTGTCTCCGCCCCGGCGAATTGGAATGCTGCGTCTGTCTCTACGTCACAATTAGTCCCCGCGGTTCGTAAGATGAGTACCTTTGGTTTCATTGTTTTAATTTTCCTTGCAGTTCGGTTGGGATGGATGTGTTAAGAACGCTCCGCACTGTATATCCAGGCCGCCCACCCCTTACCAGTAAGGAGTAACGAGCGAAACCCCGGTTAGGCTTACAAACGATCACTAATTAAACAAAAGGGGTTCTTGCCATGCAGATTTGAGAATATTGATTGGGGTGTCAACTATTCGATGGTTGTTTTTCCCTGTGATAACAAATTCTCGTGTGTTTGTAACGGTGCCGAGGCAGCCTATCGGTATTCCCGCCATGTGGTTTTCGTAAGCCTGTCGATGTTGTGGTTCAATTTCTACAATAAAACGGCTGTTTGATTCGGAAAACAGAAGGTAGTCGTCAGCGATGATCCCATCGCCTGTAGGGATGTCGCTGATATCTAAGGACATTCCGTATCCACCTGAAAACGCCATTTCTGCTGCTGCTACACCGATACCGCCTTCAGAGCAGTCGTGGCAAGAACGGACTAACCCACTGTTGATAGCACTGCTGAGCCGTTCCATCGTCAACTTGGCTTCGTCGGGTTGGATGGCGGGTGCATTGTTTCCGATAAACCCGTGAATATCGAAGTAGTGTGATCCACCCAATTCGGCGTAAGTATTACCGACAACATAGATGAGATTGCCCGGAGCTTTCGCATCCATCGTGACAGCGCGCTGAATGTCAGGCATAACGCAGATAGCGGAGATAAGCAGTGTCGATGGAATAGCACGTTGTTCACCTGTGGTGGTGTCGCTGTATTCGTTGTAGAGGCTATCTTTACCGGAAATGAAAGGGGTGCCGTAGGCGGTCGCGATGTCATAACATGCCTTCGCCGCGCGGACTAACTCGCCGAGTCGATCCGGTTTGTCTGGGTTTCCCCAACAGAAGTTGTCTAACAGTGCCGTCTTTTCTAACGTTCCGCCGACAGCAATTATGTTCCGCAATGCCTCATCAATCGCTGCTGCTGCGCTGAGATATGGGTCTACGTCGCTATATTTCGGGTTGATACCGTTCGCGACAATTACACCTGTCCGGCTTCCAATAACAGGGGTAACGACGCATGCATCACTGGGTCCATCGTTTTCTGCGCCGACAAGCGGATTGATAACGATACCACCTTGGACACCGTGGTCGTATTGCCTGATGATGGATTCTTTGCTGGCAATGTTTGGACTTGCGAGAAGCTGTTTGAGATCGTCAGTATAGTTTTCCGTTTCTTCGTCTCGCGATGCCATGTCCAGGTGCTTTGACGGGGACCAAACTGCCTGTTTGACAGGCTTCGGTAAACCGTTGTGCAAAAATTCCATCTCTAAATCGGCAACTATTGCCCCTTCATAGAAAACCTGTAATCGATGTGTGTCTGTGAAAGTTCCGAGAACTGTGGCTTCAACGACCTCCGCTTCACATATCTCCATGAGTTCATCTATATTTTCAGAGGGGACAGCGATGACCATACGTTCTTGTGCTTCAGATAGCCAGATTTCCCACGGAGCGAGTCCTTCATATTTCAGAGAGACGCGTTCCAGATGCACCTCTGCACCCACATGTTCACCCATCTCACCGACAGCAGACGAGAACCCTCCGGCGCCGCAATCCGTTATGGAGCGATATAGGTTGCGGTCGCGTGCTTGTAACAAGGCATCGACGATCTTCTTCTCCATAATGGGGTTGCCAATTTGTACGACACTGCCGAGGCTTTCAGAGGTATCGTCGAGTTCTGCGGAGGAGAAGGTTGCACCGTGAATTCCATCGCGCCCTGTTTGCCCTCCGATCGCAACCACAAGGTCACCGGGTTCAACAGACTTATCACACCGATTTCTCGGTATTAAGCCGACATTCCCACAGAAGACAAGCGGATTTGCGGTATAGCGGGAGTCAAAGAGGATGGCACCGTTAGCGGTAGGAATGCCCATTCGGTTGCCGTAATCTCGCACACCAGCGACAACCCCTTTAAAGACCCGTTTCGGATGGAGCGTGCCTTTTGGCAGTTGGGCATAAGGCGTATCCGGCATCCCGAAGCAGAAGACATCCGTATTCAGGATCGGTTTTGCGCCGAGTCCGGTGCCGAGTGAGTCGCGGATGACACCACCGATACCAGTACCTGCACCGCCGTAAGGTTCGATCGCTGAAGGGTGATTGTGCGTCTCAACCTTGAACACAAGGTTGAATGTTTCATCGAATTCGATGATGCCTGCATTGTCTGAAAAGACGGAGACACACCACGGCTTCGCTATTTCCTCCGTTGCGCGCTGAATGTAGGTTGGAAACAAACCATCAATTTGCTCCGGCTCTTCCTCCCCTTCGGAGTAGAGGATGATGCTTTTAAACGTTTTGTGAACGCAGTGTTCGGACCAGGTTTGGGCGATGGTTTCTATTTCTACATCGGTTGGGTTGCGCCCTAAAGCTCCGAAATGGCTCTGAATCGCCTTCATTTCGTTCAGGTTCAGGGACAGTGTCCCCTCTCGACTGATACGCATCAGTTCAGCGTCATCAACAGTTAGAATCTCTATTTCTTTAACCGTACTGGACATTTTTTTTACTATGGACCTCTGGGCTGCCCTCCTTGCGCAAGCCTATAGAGGCTTGCGGGACAATGTTTCGGGCAGGTTTTTGGTTGAATTTCAGTCGTTTTTGGTTGAATCTGATGGCTTTAATTTCAATCTATTCTTTAAATGAAGCGGTAACCCTCGGGATACTCTCTTCACAGGCGAACCGTTCAATGCTGGAGGCACCTACAAAACCAACGGTGTCAGTTTTCTCATTGATAAACGCCGCTTCCCGTGCTTTTGAGATAGGACCGCCGTGCGCGAGACAGATGACTTCTGGGTTCACCGATTGTGCAGCGTCGCAGATCTCTTGGACACGCACTGCCGCGTTTTCAAGCGTGAAAGCCGTTTCCGCACCGATAGTACCGCCTATCGTGGTCCCCATGTGTGCGATGATAACGTCTGCACCAACCTTCGCCATATTCTCAGACTCTTCAGGATTGAAGACATAGACGATGGTGAAAAGATCCATCTCATGTGCGATCCCGATCGTCTCAACTTCTTTGTAGAAGCCCATCCCTGTCTCTTCAAGTGTCACCCGAAAAGTCCCATCAATCACACCAACGGTTGGGAAGTTATTAACACCATCAAAACCGACATCACGGATCTGCTTAAGGAAATTGCTCATCCGACGCGTCGGATCTGTGCCGTTGACACCAGCGATGACGGGAGTCTCTTTGACAACAGGTAAGACCTCGCGTTCACCCATCTCCATAACGATGGCGTTTGCGTCGCCGTAAGCCAACAAACCGGCACAGGATCCGAATCCTGACATCCGGTAGCGACCGGAGTTGTAAATTACAATCAGATCTGCTCCACCCTGTTCAGCGAATTTCGCCGTGATGCCTGTTCCGGCACCGACAGCGAGTAGGTGTTTACCGCTATCCAACTCTGTCCTCAGTCGCCCTAAAACTTCATCTCGTCTATAATCTGGCATTCGGTTTTCCTTTCTTAATAGCAGTCGGCTTCTTAATAGCAGTCGGCTATCGGTCTTCAGTCTTCGGTAACTCGTTTGTGCTGGAGACAACGTTTGCAATTGCCACACGACTTACCGACAGCCGATTACTGACAGCCATTCTGCTAATGGCTATTCGTCGCGAGATTTCGCTTGTAAACGTGCGGCTTCGCCCGGATTCCCGATGTGCATTGTATTGTATGCCTGCTCGGATGTCTTGAATGGACCAACACCTTTGTGCCCGTGCCAATCACCTTGCGTCATGATTGGGTTCGTCAAACCTGTTTCCTGTTCGCGTTGGAGGATCCAGCGCTTCATCCGTGTTTCGAGTGTATTGACGATATCCGGATGTTCATCGACGAGGTTGTTATTTTCATCGGGGTCCTGAATAAGGTTATAAAGTTCGACAGGAGGCTTGAAGTGGAAGTCCGGTTCAAGCGCGACAATGAGTTTCCATTCGGGGGTCCGCCAACCGTGTTTGCGCATCCACGTGCATTCTGTGATATAGAACTCACTCTCGTAGGATGTTATCTCGCCGTTCATTAAAGGGGTGAGACTCTTTCCATCAAATGCAATGTCTGTCTGAATATCCGCTAATTCAAGGAGCGTCGGTACAAGGTCTTTGTGCTGATTGTATCCAGCGACCCGTTTTCCAGCGGGCACGCGCCCTGGATAGCGGATGATGAGCGGGACGTGCAGGGTAACATCATAGATTCCGTGATGGTCAAACCAGCACTCATGATCATACAAGGTTTCACCGTGATCGCCGTTGATGACGATGATTGTCTCATCTATCACGCCGCGCGCTTCAAGGGCATTGAAAAGCGTCTGAATGCACGCATCCATATAAGCAATTGCGCCGTCGTATTGCGCGATGACGTAATCTTTATCGGTAATTCCTTGTGGCATCCATGAGGCGAAGTAATCACAAAACGGTTTAAATTCCATCACCGGTTCCATAGATTTATTGCTCGGATCACACTCATCGCCGTGATAGAATATCCGTTCATAAGGGGCAGGCGGTAGATAGGGAGAGTGAGGATCCATGTGGCGTAAGAACAAGAAAAATGGTTTTTCGTCGCTCTGGTCGATGAGTCGATTCAGTTCTGGGAGAGTCGTTTTGTTGAGATTTTCCGCTTTAGGACTGCGTCCAGTGTCATCGGGACCCCATCCGGAGTAGTCGAGATAGGTATCAAAACCACGTGCACTCGGTCCACCGAATCCGACACAAGTGGTGTCGTAGCCTGCGTCCCGAAGGATTTCTGCCACCGTTTTGACCTCTTCTCGGAGCGGTCCTTGGTGCCGCAACGCGACGACCTGCGTACTAAATGTGTCTAACCCCGTTAGCATAGAGGCATAAGCACTTGTTGTCGGAATGTGTGCACTATAGGTTTTCTCAAAAAGAGTACCACCCTCGGCAAACCTGTCGATGTGTGGTGTTGTCAACTTGTGATACCCATAACAACTCATGTGTGTTGCGAGAAGGGAATCAACTCCCATCAATACGATATTTGGCTGTTTTGCCATATTCCAATTCTCCTTTGCTATGTCCAATTGTTATTTCTGTAGGGCCAATGCCGCAGTGTCTATCCTTTAGACATTATAACAATTTAATGTTGAAGTTCGGGATAGACCCAAGGTCTGAAGTTTAACCTAAAGTTGTGTAACCCACAACAAGTTTCCATAACTAAATCGGCAAACCCTTTTTTAGAGGTGCGCAACTTATCTTTGACGATCCGGTATCTTTTGATACCCCTAATAGCATGTTCAATGCGGATGCGGATGGATGAAATCTCACGATTCTTCGCTTTCTCTTGATCCGTCAGGTCTCGACTTTTCGGTTTCTTCATAGGTTGAATCATCTTCACACCCGGAACCGAAAAACCTTGAAAGCCTGAATCTTGATACAAACAACTGCCCTCTGGCAGGAGATAGACCGTCATATCAGCAATGCGCTTGTCATGTATCCTGCCTTCATAGGAGGGAGTCAATAACAACACTTTGCTATCCGCATTGATCAGCAGGTTATTCTTGAGGGTGTGTTGCTTCTTTTTACCACTATAATAGGCCTGCTGTGCTTCTCGGTCTTTTGGACGCTGAATCGGACGCTCCGTACCATCATGAAAAAAAGAGACTTGAATCTTGACGATCTGTTGAAGTCTGCGGCGATGCGTCAACAGTTGAAGCGACTGCTTCCCGTGATGGCAACGCTTCAAGGTCTGCCAGAGCAGAGTTCAACACAGGCAAGAGCCTATGAATCCATTTGTTAGCGACGGGTGGAGACATCCCAAAAAGTTCACCAAGCACATCTTGCGTCATCGCTTTTCGGAGGTATATCAAAATAAAAAGTAAGTGATCCTCGTGAGACGGTAAGCAACTGTTCTTATAGAGAGTATACCGACGTTTCTTTCGGTGTTTGCCATCAAGCGTCTGTGTTTCTACGAACGCCAGAAATCGCTTGGAAAAGGACGCAAGAAGTGCTGAAAACTCTTCGAGTGTATAACCTGTCAACGACAAGAATCGTTTCGGTTTATCTTTCAGTATTTCATAACGGGTCATCAGTGGGTCTCCAAAATAGGATTTCTTCTGATTTTACCATAAACCAACTAAACTTACAATTAAATCGTTATAATGTCTTTTATGCATCCCAGTCCTTGTGCCAAATGAGTGTATTCTGGACATCGTCGTTAAGCACGTCACCAATTTCCAGCGAGTTAAAATAAGGTTCTGGCAGGATATTGCGTTTTCCGTTGAAGGTACATCCATCGGGCATGAAACCACACGTCATTGCTCTGCGATGGGAGAATGTCATGTTCGCACTTGCCCCGTGGGCGACAAGACCGTTATGCCATGCGATAGAACCTGCCGGACAGGGTGCGGATTGGGGTTCAAATTCCTTCCATTCCGGGTACACATTAAACAACGCACCTATGTTTTCACCGATGCCGACGTTATCAAAGCGTGCAGTTTTATGGGTGCCGGGGAGATACCACATACAACCGTTCGCGAGTGTAGCATCATCCAACGCAACCCAGAACGAGACAGCATCCCGTGAGTCAAAAGACCAGTACGGGACATCGAGGTGCCATGCTGTCGGATTCCCAGACGGTGGCTTAATCAGTGCTTGATCGTGCCATATACGCATCCCGTCAACACCTGCAAGCAGTGTTGCCATCTTTCCGATTTTTGGGTCGTGTACCAGTTTTCGCATGCCCGGATGTGAATCTGCCAACCGGAGGCATTGCGTAAAGACCCGCGCATAAAAGTTAGACGGATCCAACTGGTTTGTCATGTGTTCAACGGAGGTGCCGAGCCGTTCTTCAACAGATTCATCCGTACATCGCCGCCATTCTTCTAATTCGTCTGCATCCAGGAAATTTTCAATGACAAGAAATCCGTTTTCTTGATAAAAATTAATTTGTGATTCAGTGAGTTCGTGCTGCATTTTCCACGTTCTCCTCCGGGTTCTTCTGATTGTAGGCTTGCGAGCAACCTATTACAAAACGGAATAAGTCGTTTTGGACTTAGAAATTTTCATTTTTTCAGATTTCTGACCTCATACTTTGGGTGAGAAAGTTTGAAAAGATGTGGGTTTCTCTGTAGTTGTATTTATAGCAGGCCTCTGCGAGATACAGGGGCGTGTATGCTGTTGAATAATGGTGATGCGATCCATACCACGCCCGCTTGACGAAAGACCAGAAGCCTTCAATCGTATTGGTATGTATCTCACTCGCTTCCCAGGTTTCACTCCGGTTGAGCGTCTCGTGCTTCATCTCCTTACCGATCTCGTTGTAGCCGGTATACTGGTCAGTTATCAGTTCGGCGTCATCGGTATTGACGACAGACTTGATGAAGTCTTTGATTGTCTCGGCAGTGGTGTTCTGCACGAGTTCTGCGACGACCTTTCCACCTCTCGCAACTGCACCAAGCACAGCGTCTTTCGCAGTGCCGCGTCCACGTTTTTTCGGTTCACCGTCCTCTTGGTCGTAGTCTTTCTTGTGCTTCCCACCGATATAGGTCTCATCTGCCTCAACGATCCCTTCAAGCATGACGTTATCCTTTCCCATTTCACCCCGTATTGCCATCATTATACGCCAACACGTTTTTTGTGGCACCCCCAGATCGCGTGAGAGTTGACAACTTGATAGGTTTTTCTTTGCGTTTGCCATCAGAGCGATCGCGACAAACCACTTCTGAAGCGCAATCTTCGTGCCATGAAAGAGGGTGCCATGCGTTACCTTGAAGGTTGCGTGGCAGTTATGACAGTTCCAGCGTCCTATACGCCCTATATCGTGTTCATTTCGCTGTCTGACGTGTGTAGATTCACAATGTGGACATTCAGGCGATCCTGCCCATCTGAGACGCTCCAAATATGCTATACAGTCCTCTTGCGTCGGGAACGTCTCCATGACCTTGATCAAATCCATCAGAAAATGCTCCTGTATTAAGGGTTGCATCTTTCTGATAGTTTCTGATACAATAATCAGATAGGTGTGAACCGAGAAAAAGCAACCCGCTTTTTTGGGTTCGATAGGGGGCTACCAACCCCCTATTTTCTTACTGATATTATACCCTGAAAACCCTTTATTTACAAGGGTTTATCGCACTTTTTTAACAACTTTTTCCAAGTCCGAAACGACTAATTCCGTTACAAAATTGTATCATATAAGTGAGAAATAGACAAAAGAAAAATAGCGTAGCGAGCACCCTTCGCTAAATTTCAGGGTCATTCAATTTTAAGATTTCTCATTTTATGATGTTAACTGCGAGTATAGGTTTTGCGGCGAAAAGTTGAAGTGCGTCGGTGATTTTAGTATGTCCAGTGAATCGTAAGACGGAGATTGCGGTGTTTCGCAAAGCTGCCATGACTTGGGGGAGCACACCTGTTCTGACGGTTGAGGCGTCCTCTTGAAAGACGGCATCTCGGATCCAATGGAGTTTATTCTCAATCGTCCAGTGTTGGCGTCGGAGTTTGAGCAAGTCAGCTGCCGAGGCGCGTTCAGGTGATAGACTCGTGATGCCATACTGCACGTGGAAACCCTTGACGTGTGCGGTGCTTTTCTGTTTCTGGTGTGTGGTGTATTGATAAACTTGTTGTAGCCCCGGCCAGTCGGTATGTTCGGTCAAGAGAGTGCTTGTGGTGAGGGTGCGAGTGGTAATCCTGCCTTTTGCGTCTTCTGTATTCGTATACGTTTGAAGATGTGCGCCGACTTCTGCGTGAAGATTTTCAAACCGGCGGTGTTCCACTTCGGGTGGATCTGTTTCATCCAAGGGTTCAAAGAGGTCTCGAATATCCTCATATAACTGCTTCTGATTCGCTTTGACGGGGAGGCAGTAATCTGCTTGAGCATCAAGGATTTGTTGACAGAACTTACGTTGGGTCAAAAGTGCGTCCGTTGTGATGACGAGACCTGAGACATCAAACGCTTTCAAGAGTTCAATGGAAACAGGGATTTCATTGCTCTTTTCACTCACCGCACATTCTGCGACAGGGATGCCTAACTCATGAAAGACGGCTGCGAGCAGATGGGTCCTGCGGGCATCTTCGGGATGACTGTTGCCTAAGGTTTTACCATCTATCGCAAGTCCCTTCAAGTTAGATGTGGAAATGCGCAAACTTGCTAAAGTCTGTGTCGTCCACTGCGTGAGCGTCTTTTCTACAGTGGCGATGTCAAGACGCCGATAGAGATAATGAAACGTTGATGCCGCCGGGGTTTGTTTCGCCGTGAACCCCAAGGCGTTTCGAAGGCAAGGGTGGAGCCGCGCCCATTTGGCAAGCTGTGTATAGCTGCGTTGACCACACAAGAGACCGACAACCGTGAGCGCAAGCATCGAGGCTAACGGATGCCGGAGCCCTTTTTTCTTGCGGGGATCTGGCACTTCTGCTAACATATCAACTAAGTGGCAGGAAGAAGTTCTTGTCATACTTCACCTCAAAAGTGTGCTACTTTTTATGGTGAAGTATAGCAGAAGTCGCGTGAAATGTCACGCGACTTCTGCTTATCTGAAGTATTAACACCCGTGAAAAATATAACACAAAAAACCTACAATTGAATGACCCTGGGCTAAATTTACTTGAACCTTGAATTGTAATATGCTATTGTGATATAATATCTTAATAGAGTTGTAAAAGAATGTAAACACTGTTGTTAGCCTCAATAATTTACCCATATTACGAGGAAATCCCGTGAATTGCGAAATGAGCGAAACCCGAATGCGAATCCTGCAGCTGCTGAAAATGCGCTCCAGCATGACGATTAGTCAACTGAAAGAGGCTTTGCATATCAGCCAAATGGGGACCCGACAACACCTCGCTATACTTGAAGCGGAGGGGTTGGTTGAACACTACCAAGAAAAGCAGGGACGTGGTCGTCCACCGCATGTTTATCAATTAACCGATGAAGCAAACAGCCTTTTCCCCACAACTTATGCCAACTTTGCCGTTGGATTGATGCATGAGGTGGCGAAATTTAATGGTCCCGGTTTCATCAATAAAGTCTTCCGTGGGCGCATGAAGGCACAGTTAGAGACATATCAACTACGGCTCGAAGGCAAAACGTTGTCCGAACGTGTCAAAGAACTCGCACGTATCCGTGATGAAGAGGGGTACATGGCACGCTTTGACGAGAATGAGAATGACTATGTCTTAACCGAACATAACTGTCCTATCGCGTTAATCGCGCAAGAGTACCCGCACGTCTGCGAAATTGAGACGGCACTCTTCCGGCAATCCTTGGATGCGAAAGTTGTTCGAGTGGAACATCTCATGCAAGGAAGCCATAAGTGTTGCTACCGGATTCCTAAAGCCGACGAAGAGTAAGGTTTCACACCCTGCGCGGGGCTCACGCCCTGCGCGGGACTGCTGGGCAGTCTAATTCTCAAGGGTGAAGATAAAAATGTCTGATGAAACGGGGAGACGTGGCTTTTTCAAGGAAGCCTTGAACCAACTCATCCAACCGGTCGCGGAGTTCCTTGATGACCGGGTAGGCGACCATCTGCTAACTGAAGAATTGAGCGAACGTGCAATTTTGCGTCCTCCCGGGGCGTTGCCTGAAGCGGAATTCTTGGAAACGTGTCATCGGTGTGGTAACTGCGTCAAGAACTGTCCCGCGAACGCGATTCTTCCATTACAGAGCACTCAATCTGACATCGCGAATACACCTTATATCGATCCTGATGAGCAACCGTGCGTTATCTGTGATTCGCTGGCATGCATGTACGTCTGTCCAAGCGGTGCCTTGCAAACCGTTTATGCCGAAGACATTCGGATGGGGTTGGCAGTTTTCAGTGCCGACACCTGCCTACGGACAAAAGAGGTGGATTGTACTTACTGTGTTGACACATGTCCTATAGGTGATGACGCGATTCGTCTCACACCAGATGGTTTTATAGAGGTTCTTGACCCCGGATGCACAGGATGTGGGGTTTGCCAGTATGCCTGCCCAACGTCACCAAAATCGATAGTTATTGAACCCTATAGGGTCTAAGATGTCGCTTGTAGATTTCGGGTGTATCTCTCTGATTTTGTTTCGCACCTTTCCGCGAGAAATATGTCTGTACTTACACAAATGCTGATGCAAGGTGCTGTAGATGGACAGAGCCTGCGCGATATCAAACCGCCACTGGAAGTGTCGCACAGTCTGCTGCCTTATTTTTTCATCGGTAGCATAGTGATACTCGGCTTGGTGGCTACTTTGGTGTGGTACTATATCCGAAGGCAGCGTCAGGTTCAAACGGTTCTTGTAACAGAAGTGGATAACGTACCCTTGGCGCATGAGGTCGCTTATGAAAAGTTGGCGGCGATTGAGGCAGCGGATTGGCTCACGCGCGGTGATATGGAGACATATCATACCCAAGTCGCTTATGTTCTCCGAGAATACATTCGTTCACGCTATAGAATCCCCGCACTGGAGTTGACAACGACAGCATTGCTTCACGCAATGCTGAGAGCACAGATAGATGCCTCCTGCGTTGAACGGATCCAGCAGTTACTCGCCAATTGTGATAAGGTGAAGTTTGCGACCTATCAGCCAGAACTGGCGGAAGCATCCGCACGGGTTGCAGACGCGCGTTGGATCGTTGATGAAACAAAATCTCTTGTTCCGTGAGAAATCAAGGGAATAAAAAACTTGACACAATTTAGAAAAATGTAGTATGATATTTAATCAAGTTCTGTATGAACCCTGAGTCTACGGAAAGCGCGAACTTAGGTGCCTGCGTTTTATTGGTTTCTTACATTATGAATTATAGGCACAGATTATAGTAGACAGAAGAAGCGATGCACCCTGATATAGATCTTGTCGCAGCGAAAACTGCGTCTGTTTTTGCTGGATTGATGGATCTTGACGAAGAAGGATAGGTTGAAGAGATTCAATTTGCAATCATCGAAATCTGATTCAACGCTTTTGAGCATAGCCGAAGCGACGGTGAAGAAGTCGATTTCAGTTTCAACTTGTGGATGATCGGTTGTAGTTTAAAATTATAGGTTAATAGGTCTGAAGTTGGAATTGGAATGAGAAAATCCTCTTCTTGTTTTTCGGTCACTATCGGTTGAAACGAAAAGCATGAACCTAGATGAATTTTATGGGTTTATAAATACAAGTCATAGCAAGGAGGCAAAATAGCGTGTCAGATAAAGAGAAAAAAGTACTCCTCACTATACCGATGTACCCTGATATGGAACTTGCTGCAGCGAAAACTGCCTCTGTTCTCGCCGAATTGAAAGGCTTTGATGAGGGGGAGGTTGAAGAGATTCAACTGGCTATCATTGAAACCTGTATCAATGCTTTTGAGCATAGTCAAAGCGACGAGAACGAGGTCCATATTCAGTTCCTACTTGAGGACGACCAGTTGCAGTTTAAGATCACGGACCGAGGGGTTGGTATAACTTCGGATACACTCGATGGCACCCGCTTACTTGGGAACCCAGGTTTGCATCCTGACCTACCCAAGCGTGGGAGGGGCTTGCAAATTATTAGAAGCCTAATGGATGAAGTGGATATAGAAACCAGCCCTGATGGCACAACGGTTAGCGTTATAAAAAGGAAAAAAGAGACTACACCTTAAACCGCTGTACTGTTTGCGTTGTATTCGTAGCATAATACGCGGACGATTCGTGAATCTCGCGTTTAAATTTGATTTAAACAACGGGCGTTTTCCACATATCATCTTTGGGCTGTTAGATGCAGCTTGCAGGACCATATTAGGAGTTTAAGAAGGAGGTAAGCACTTTGCTGAACAAATTCGATATTCAAATCCGCGAAGCAAGAGAACACGCGGTAATTGAGACATCGGGATACCTGAATGATGCCCTCGGAGAGCAACTCGCCGAAAAAGCACAAGAACTCATTCAGGGGGGTTATACCCAACTAGTAATCAATCTTGAACAAACAACACTTATTAATAGCATCGGTATATCTATACTTATTGAAATCATAGAGGCACTTACTGAACGCGAAGGCACCTTGAATTTTTGCGGGCTATCTGCTACCCAAGAGCGGACCTTCCGTATGATGGCAATTGCTAAATACGCAGGCATCTTTCCCGACGAAGAATCTGCTATTGCTAATCTATAGTCTTTTCGTGTACGCAAGTTTCAATCAAAGAATAGAATTAAAATTTATTTATTGCTTTACATTTGAAGCTGCATTTTTGGAAAACCTCGTCCTTAGTGTCTTAGGTATATGTTTGTAGTAACAGATATAGCAAAGGTTGGAAATCAACATCTGGATGCAACATCATGAAAGACCCGCGCAAGCCTATTTTGGAGGGCAATTTGCAGACGCAAAACACCGCAGAACAGACGATGGAGCGGCTCATATTCAGTCTATCCGAGTTGGAGCATTTGGGCCAAACGTTGATTTCTGGACACAGCAATTTTAACCATTCAAGCAAAACCTATCTCCGTATCACGCTTGGAACCCTGCAAGTCACACGCGGGGCTATACTACGTTACCACCCGACGAGGCAGAATCTTGAGGTTGTTGCGTCAGCACCTGATGAGGTGTTTTTTCCACTCACTGTTGAGCCAGACGAGGTAGCGAATTTACTACAACATCCGTTCATTGAGCGCACTGCCATTCCAGAAAGTCTTGAACAATTCTTTGCTCGGAGTGCCAAGCTGGTCGAGACTATTGATATACATCTCTGGGTCCCGCTGAAGATTCAGGATGAATTTCTCGGAATGATCGGTTTAGGTAAATTTTTGGGCAGGGAGACGTTAGAAGCTTGGGAGATGGAATTGCTAACAACGCTCGCGCACCAAATTTCAATCGCTATCGCTTATTCACAGATGGTGGAGGGTATCCAGAGCGAAAAGTTCCGGCTGTTCATGCTCGCAGAAAGTGCACCACAAATCTGTCAACTCTTGCAACCTGAAGCCGCCGCGGAGCAGGTCGTGCATCAAGCCGTCTCACTTCTGGACGCAAATGCTGGGGCACTCATGCTCACGCGCCCAGAGCTACAGCAGCTTGAAATGCACTACACCTTTCCAGAAACACTGCTTGAGGACAGCGAGGAGCATAACGGACTTGTTATCCCTTATGGTGAAGAGGCACCCGCGCCTCCGGAAGTGACATCGGCTGATGTTTTGAAATCCGTTGTAAATGAGGGCATTCCGGGGCACTGTCCATCAAAATCCGACACCCTCTTCGGGGGCAAGGATTTAATGGCAGTTCCTATTCCGGGTCGCGATGGTGATGTCCTTGGTATCTTGATTGTTGGGGACAAAGAGGAGCGCGGCGGTAGTATCACACCCTTTACTGATGAGGATGTAATTCTACTCGACTCCTTTGCAAAACAGGCGGGGGTTGCGATTGAGAACGCACACTTGCATCAGGAAGCACTTGAGGCACGTCAGTTACAGGCGGAAATGGAAGAGGCGCGTAAGATTCAGGTGAACCTCATTCCAGACACACTACCTGACATTCCGGGATACGAAATCGCTGGACATTATGAACCACGGGGTCCAGTCGGCGGCGATTATTATGATTGTATCGCCTTGCCTACCGGGCGTTGGGGACTCGCAATAGCGGATGTCTCTGGAAAGGGGATGCAAGCTGCACTCTTGATGGCAACGCTACGCGCCGGACTCATCTCTGAATTGACCCGCGGTGGTGCCACCGCAGCGGAGAATAGGGAACAAAGTAATCTTGATTCGGCTGCCTTATACGCTGAACTCACCGAGATGGCATTGATACTTAACTCGCTTCTTTACGCCAGCGGTACAGAAGAGAAATACGCCACCTTTTTTTATAGCCATCTCAACCCAGAAACGGATATACTGACAACGCTCAACGCTGGACATAATCCACCGCTGCTTGTCAAATCAGACGGCACTTCAAAGTGGTTGGGCGAGGAGGTTGGAGGTATCCCGCTTGGGATGTTTCCGAACGATATGGTTTCAAACATTGCTGAATATGAGGCGGAACATGTCCAACTCACCAGCGGCGATGTTGTTGTATATTATACGGATGGTGTCACAGAAACCGTGAACGTCGAAGACGAGTATTATGAAGAGGAACGGCTCGTAGAGGCTTCCAAAGCATGCAAGGATTCGGATGCTGAGGCTATCCGTAAATATCTTTACGATTCGGTCATGGGATTTCAGGGGGAGGCAGATCAGTTTGACGATCTTACCTTACTTATTTTGAGAAAGCAGTAGTGTTTGACACCGAGTTCCATCCTCTGAAAAGTGTATCAAAGTCAAGTTGCACATCTATATTGAGAGAATACGCATGCAACTTTTTAAATAATTAGCCATCGTGCATCGTTCCACTACATTTTTGCGGCATACTCGCCCATAAGCGAGCTGCTTCACGATGGTTTTCGGTTAATTTCAGCAGGGTTTTAAGGAGCGGGCTCCAACTCGCGATTCCGCTCTGCTGTCTTTAGCCCCAGCGGGGCGACATGTCTATAGACGGACGCACATTTTTGGATCCAGCAATCCTCGCGCGGATTGGGAACCTTGAGTTGATCGCAAAATTCGTGGTTGAGGGTTTTATCTCCGGACTTCACAAAAGTCCGTACCACGGATTTAGTGTTGAGTTCTCGCAATATCGACAATATATGCCCGGAGATGATACCAAACATATAGATTGGAAAGCCTACGCTCGCACCGATCGGTACTATATCAAGCAATTTGAAGAGGAAACCAATCTCAATTGCTATCTGCTCTTGGATACGAGTGAGTCTATGCTGCATCCAATGGATGATGCACAAGCGGATGATCCAACGACAGAGGATGGTGGAACTGGAAAACTAAGATTAACGAAGCTGCAGTATTCAAGTTTCCTCATCGCGTCCCTCGCCTATTTTATGGCGAGACAGCGAGATGCTATTGGGTTTGCCTACTTTGATGAGGCACTTCACCAATACCTTCCTGCCCGAAGTAGCTCATCCCACTTGCACTCGATCTTACTGACGTTGGAGACGCTGCAAACCGCAAAAAGCACACGGATGGGAACACCCTTGCATCAAATCGCTGAGCGTCTAACCAAGCGCGGCTTGGTCCTCTTTGTTTCGGATCTCTACGATGAGAATCATGAAGAGGTTATTGGCGGCTTGGAACATCTGCGTTATGAAGGACATGAGGTTATTGTTTTTCACGTCCTTGCACAACAGGAACTTGAGTTTGTTAACTTTGAGGCGGGACGAAGTGCAGAAGCACTTATCCGTTTTATTGATTCGGAAAGTGACGCTGAGATTATCACAACACCGCAAGCCATTCAAGAGAGTTACCTAAATAATTTCAATGAGTTCCTTGATACCTATAGACTCGCACTGCGGCGAGCGGATATTGATTATAACGTTATAACGACAGCAACACCGATTGATTTCGCACTCGCATCCTATCTTGCTAAGCGGCAAGGCGTTTTCTAAGCGGAGCCCATATTTAAGAATGTTTTTTGGATTAGATATTTTAGCACCTTTATTCGCGGTTGCCGGTGCTGTAGGTGCCTCAATCCCACTTATCTTGCATCTGCTGAACCGAGAACGTGCCAGACGGCTGGTATTCGGCACTATCCGTTTCATTCAGATGTCGCATCAGACGAACGTTCGACGACACAAATTGAAACGGTTATTGCTTCTGCTGATGCGTATTTTGATGTTGGCACTGCTCGGTTTTGCATTTGCGCGTCCCTTCTTTGCAGGGGATCTGGTCATCGCACAGAAAACGGGTGGGAAACGCAACGCCATTATTATTCTGGATACTTCCTATAGTATGCAATATGAGAAGGTGTTCGAGAACGCTAAGAAAGAAGGGCTCAAGATTCTTGATGGATTAGATACAGCCGATGCCGCTTGCCTCATTCTTTCGTCTGACAATGCCCGGGTCGTTGCGCCGCTGGGTTCAGAATTCTCACATATTAGAACTGCCTTGGACAATGCTGAAATCACTTATGAGGCTACAGATTATTTGGATGCCCTGCAAACCGCAAATGAAATACTTGAACCTATTCCTATCGGTGAAAAACAGGTTTATCTGATTGCTGATATGCAAAAGCGGGGATGGGAAAACTTCATTGAGACGGATAAACTCAACCCCGATGTCCAAATTCATTTTGCTAATGTTCGTGTTGAACGACCCCACAATCTTGCTATAACAGGCATCAGCGTGCCGCCTGTTGTACTAAAAGAACAGAAGGCATCATATCTCGTTGCGCGTGTCCGTAATTTCGGCGATGAAGCAGTTGAGGATTTGCCGGTTCGTCTTTTCATAGATGGAAATATGATACACACTGTCCAACTTGACGTTGAACCGGATGACCTCGGAGATGCTGTCTTCAAAGTTGACTTTCAAGACGAGGCGACGCATACAGGTTGGGTTGAACTACCAGAGGATGCACTCGGAGCTGACAATAAACGTTATTTTACTTTACAAAGTCTGCAGTCAATCAACGTTCATGCAGTAAGGGATAACCCTCGGACGCAGAGCGGTTATCAAACAGCAGAAACGTTTTTCATGAAAATGGCGTTTGCAGTAGGTAGTGAGGCTGTCCCGATTAATTTCACCGAATCGAGTTCGGTGCCGGATACAGCGGCACTGGACCGCGTTGATGTTCTGGTTCTTGCCAATGTGGCACAACTCGCCTCCAATGAAGCTGGACGTGTAGCAGCTTATGTTGCTGGTGGTGGTGGCTTGATTCTGACGGTGGGTGATAACATAGATATTAATGCTTATGAACAACATCTTGGTGGTGAGATAGGATTGATGCCTTGTAAATTTGTTCAGCCTGTCGGGGACGCGTTTGATCGTCAGCAGTTCCGCGTACTTGCGACGGTGAGGTATGAACATCCCATCTTCACCCCGTTCAAAGAACCGAACCACGGGGATTTTGGTAAAGCGCGGTTCTATAGACTTTTTCAGGCAGTACCGACAGAAGGTGCTACCGTCATTGCTGCTTATGATGATGGCAGCCCCGCACTCTTTGAGAAACCTTATGGAAAGGTAGGGCGTGTGCTCTGCTTTACTTCAACGATAGACAGGGACTGGAACGACCTACCTATTCGCGCTGTTTACCTGCCGTTCCTGCATGAGTCTATTAAGTATCTTGCGCTCAAAGACGTAGAGACTACCCCTGATTACCGCGTCGGTGATAATGTGGAATTGAAAGCTTTTGAAACTGAGAATGGGAACGTAGCAGCGGACAGAGAGGTCGCTATCTTCAATCCGAACAACGTGGAGACGCGCTTGCAGCGCAGTAAAGATGGCACAAACGTAATGGGAGAAGCCCTGCAAGGCAGCCTTTTTTATGCAGACACGTCAATACCGGGGATCTATTCGGTTCATGCATCTGGCGCAGACCCCAACTATTTTGTCGTCAATGTTGATGCGACTGAGTCCGACCTTGCGGGACGCGATGTAGAGGAACTTTCGAGTATGCTAAAGGGCACTGCAGACGAGTCGGTTGAAGATAAACCTACGGCAGAATTGGTGGCGCAATACCGTGAAGATGTTGAAAAGAGTCAAGACGTGTGGATCTATGTCATGTTAGCAGTTTTTGCTTTGGCAGTAACGGAGATGTTCTTTGCTAACCGCGTTTAACTATTAAATCTGAGCTGCCTTTCCGTTGTCGGGGCAGTATTTTAATAGTTAAAATAGTTAAAAAGCTATTGATAACCTAAAGTAGGTTTTTAACAATTTTAGACCGATGCCGACAACGGAGGCATCGCTCAGACATAATAATTAAAAAAATGAACTTTGAACCAAGCGCACCAATTGAGGTGCCAAAAGTTGTATCCGAGGAGCAGGTCCAGTTTTTTATAGAAAATGGGTATCTTGTTGTTCCAGATCTGCTTTCCGTTGATGAAATAGAGGAATTACGACAGGACACCGTCACACTTGCCAAAGGTGGTCATCCATGCGATAGCCTCCAACCGCTTCCTGATGATGTCAGTGATGCTGAAGCTATCAGTCGTATTCTTTGCATTCATCAACCGCATTTTGTCAGTCCGATTATTGAGACGTACGTTAAGCACCCGAAAATCTGTGGTATCTTGAGTCAGATCGCCGCTGCGCATCTTCCGCATTGGGATGGAAGCGTCAAGTGCATGCAGTCCATGCTCTTCGTTAAACCACCAAATTTTCAAGGGCAGGCGTGGCACCAAGACGAAATCTACATTCCGACGCGTGATCGTTCCTTAATCGGGGCTTGGATCGCGATGGATGATGCCACAGTCGAAAACGGGTGTTTATGGGTTCTCCCCGGTTCACATCGTCAAGGCTATCTCTATCCGCAGAAGTCTCATGAAAATCCAGATGAGTTTGATTTTGCAGAGGAAAGTTACGGTTTTGATGACACCGGTGAGGTACCGGTTGAAGTTACAACTGGGACATTAGTCTTCTTCAACGGGTATCTGCTCCATCGGTCGCGTAAAAACCGTGGGGATACGTTTCGCAGGGTTTTGGTGAGCCATTACTGTAATTCTTGGTCGTTGTTACCTTGGTCGCTTCGGGACGGAGAACGTCCCGCGAGTGCCGACCGCCGATGCGTCATTCCGGTTTCAGGTGTTGACCCTTATGCATGGAAAGGGTACGATGCACCCCCTAAGAACGTTTCTCTGCGAACCTGCAAAGCCGTTCAGCAGATGGAGACATCAGATGCAAGTTGAAACTGCGGAACTCAGACAAACATTAGAGACAATGCTATCACGGATTGAAACAGGCGAAGATATACTGGAGCAGTTGGAACGAATTGATGCGTTATATCAAGACCTCACTCCGACAGCTCCCAAAATGCTACTGCACTATCTGGAGCGGAAAAGTTACACAAAGGCGTTAGAGTTGCTCAAGACGCTATAGGGACTGCTCTTGTGGCTGTCCGCCTACCGCGCGGAACTAAGGATGGACGCGTAAGCCGTGCTTGCTTGCCTCTCCTTTTCAGACCCGTGCGATTTAATGACTTATAGAAAGGAAAAAGATGGCAAGAGAGGATGGACGCGGGCTGGATGAGTTGCGCCCAGTCACGATTAAACGACACTATATCAAGCATGCCGAAGGCTCAGTCCTCGTTGCAACGGGTGATACCCGTATTATATGCACAGCATCCGTTATTAACCAACAACCGCGTTTCATGCGCGACCAGCGTATCAAGAATAAAGGGTGGGTAACGGCTGAATACTCAATGTTACCGCGTTCTACTTCTCAACGGATGCAACGTGAGATAACCCGCGGGGGTGTCAGTGGTAGAACACAGGAGATCCAACGTCTCATCGGACGTTCTCTACGCGCTGCTGTTGATCTGTATGCCTTAGAAGAGAAGACAGTCTGGGTTGATTGTGATGTCATTCAAGCGGATGGTGGGACACGTACCGCCTCAATTACAGGTGCCTTCGTTGCTCTCTGGGATGCCTGTCAAGAACTCGTCAAGAGCAAAAGAATCGAAAATTTCCCTATTATCGACAACATTGCCGCAACGAGTGTCGGACTTGTCAACGGTGAACCGATGTTGGATCTCTGCTATTCAGAAGATTCAACGGCAGATGTTGATATGAACATTGTTATGACAGGGAGCGGGAAATTTATAGAGATACAGGGCACAGCAGAAGAAAAACCTTTTTCGCGTGAAGACTACGATCAGATGTTAGATCTCGCTGTTGGCGGTATACAGCAGCTCATCCGTCTTCAGAATCGGATGATGTTGGAGAACTTAGATGAAGCTCGTATTAGCGACGCGTAACCAGGGGAAAGTGAGAGAACTTACAGAGATGCTCCGCGTCGAAGAAAACACCAAGCAGCAGATCGAAGTTATCTCCTTGGAAAGCTATCCAGATGCTCCAGAGGTGGTTGAGGATGGAAAAACGTATATGGAGAATGCAGCAAAAAAAGCGTCCGTTATTGCTGAGTATACGTCCCACCTCACCCTTGCTGATGATGCTGGATTGGAGGTAGATGCTCTCAACGGGGCACCCGGCATCAATTCTAAACGCTGGGCAGGTGAAGATGCAACCGATGCTATCCGAATTGCGAAACTCCTTCAGGCACTTGAAGGTGTCTCGGATCGACGTGCGCGTTTTGTTGCTGCGATTGCAGTCGTCCATCCGGATTCCGCACCTGAAATAGTTTTCGGTGTTTGTGAAGGACACATCAGGCACGCGCCTATAGGAGAAAGTGGCTTCGGTTATGATCCGGTGTTTGTCCCTGACGGTTACAACCAGACCTTTGCAGAATTGGGGGAAAATATAAAGAACCGGATTAGTCATAGGGCAAAGGCGTTGGAACAAGCAATTGCCTTGCTTCATCCGTATTTGTTAACGCTATAGTATCGGCTTTTCAGGTCGATGTTTTTGGCTCCGTTAGGAGCGTTATATTTTGGCACAGCTTGCGATGTCGAATTTTGGGTTCCATTGAGGAAACCTTAAATTTGGCATTGTATTATGTTACATTCTGTTAGAAAATAGAGGAGAAGATGGCAGCACTTAACGATTTACGAAACGGGTTGGTTATCCGACTCAATGATATTATTTACACCATAGTCAGTTGTGAGCACGTCAAGCCAGGGAAAGGCGGTGCCTTCGCACGAACAAAAATCAAACGTGTCTCCGACGGTGCCGTTTTGGACAGGACGTTTCGTTCCAACGAAACCGTCGAAACCGTCAGGCTCATGGATCACCAGATGCAGTATATGTACCGAGAAAGTGATGTACTGTGGTTTATGGATAATGAAACATTTGAACAACACACACTCCCTATAAATCTTATTGGAGATGATTTGAAGTTCCTAAAGGAGGGTGAGACTGTCACCGTCAAAATGGAGGGGACGATCCCACTTGCGGTTGAACTTCCGAACTTTGTTGAACTTCAAATCGTTGAGACTGATCCTGGGTTACGAGGTGACACTGTTAGCGGCGGTTCAAAACGTGCAACACTTGAAACGGGTGGCGTAGTTAACGTTCCATTGTTTGTTCAGAATGAAACGTGTATCAAAGTTGACACGCGCACCGGAAAATATGTAGAAAGGATATAGTAGCCGTCGGCAGGAATGGCAATCGGGTCGATTTTCTTTATGAAGTTTAATAAAATATTTCGGTAATTCTATATTTTTTCCCGGGCAGGTAGGTGCGGTTTTGCGGTGTACTCACCCAAATGCGATCTGCATTTCTAACCGGGGTCCCCACCCGTTACTGGGAAAGGGCACCGGACTTCCCTAAAAATTACCGAATTAAAAAATTAATCTTCATTCAGAAAATCTTTCGGCAGTCAGCAAAGAGAAGATACACAATCAACTTCTTTGCCGACAGCCGACAGCCGACAACCTCTTTGCTGATAGCCACGAAAGTAGAAATGCGTCAAAACAGATCCAAGGATAAATCTGAATCTGCGGAACAGAACTACAGTGAGGTTCTGGAGATTGTTGAACAGCTGGCAGAAATCCTTGAGCGCACCGGCCTGACAGAGGTCCGTATCCGGGACAACGAATTCGAGGTGCAAGTTTCTCGGCACCAACGGAGTCCAGTTGGATATGAACAGCCTCCGCTACAAGCGGCAGAGGCGGATATTGCGACGAGCACACCGCGGCTGCCTGGAGAGAACGCTGATGTGGAGATAGACGCGCAAGGGGAGAACGCCTTCATCAATGCTCCGATGCCTTCACGCTTTTACCGTTCTTCCGCGCCTGATGAGCCACCCTTTGTGAACGTCGGGGATATTGTTGCCACGGGTGAACCGGTTGCTGTTCTTGAAGTCATGAAGACTTACAATCCTGTAGAGGCTCCATTTAACTGTGAGATATTAGAGATTCTCGCTGAAGATGGTGAAGCGGTTGAATATGGAGAGCCTCTGTTTCGAGTGAAGCAAACATAGTCTTTTAGTGGTTTCCAGCAGTCAGTAACAAGAGGTTTCCGTTAAACGAAAACTTCTTAACTGATGGTTGAAAGCCGATTGCTGATAACCATTTCCGCAAGGAACATTAAAAATACATGATAAAAAAGATACTGATAGCAAATCGTGGTGAAATTGCTGTCCGCATCATCCGCGCGTGTAAAGACATGGGGATTAAAACGGTAGCGATTTACTCAACTGCTGATAAAGATGCCCAGCACGTTAAATACGCTGACGAGGCGTACTGCATTGGTCCGCCGCCTTCAACAGCGAGTTATCTCAAATACTCGAGTATTATCACTGTCGCGGATTATGCGAATGTCAACGCTATCCATCCTGGAGCCGGCTTTCTCGCTGAGGATGCGCAGTTTGCGGAAATGTGTGAGGCGCACGAAATAAAGTTCATCGGGCCCTCTGTTACGGATATCCGGACGATGGGTGACAAGGTGAAGGCGCGCGAGACTGTGGCAAAAGCTGGCTTGAAGCTTGTACCCGGCAGTGGAAGTGGTAGACGCAAAAATAGCAAGAAAGGGACAGTTGATACCGCCGAAGAGGCTGCGCAACTCGCTGAGAAGATCGGTTATCCTGTTGGAATCAAAGCCGTCGCAGGTGGTGGTGGGCGTGGCATCCGAATCGCTGAAAACCGCCCAAGCCTTTTTAGCCTTTTTCACACAGCGAAGGCAGAGGGTGAAGCCGCTTTTGGCAATGGTGATGTCTACATTGAAAAATGGATTGAAGAAGCAAGGCACATTGAAGTCCAGATTTTAGGTGATCTGCACGGTAACGTTGTCCACTTAGGGGAGCGTGAATGCTCTATCCAGCGTAAACAGCAGAAGCTGCTGGAGGAAGCACCTGCTGCCTCAATCCCATCTAAACTTCGTTCTGAAATCTGTAAAGCCGCCGCGAAAGCCGCGAAGTCGATCGGTTACACGAATGCCGGAACCATTGAGTTCGTGGTTGATAAAGATGAGAATTTCTATTTTCTTGAAATGAATACCCGGATTCAAGTCGAGCACACTATCACTGAGAGTATCACTGGCATTGATCTCATTAAGGAACAGATCCGACTCGCAATGGGTGACGAGCTCGGATACAACCAATCCGATATCCAGATTCAAGGACATGCTATTGAATGCAGAATTAATGCCGAAGACCCGGCAAATCAATTCATGCCGTCACCGGGGCTTGTCAGAACCTACCAGCCTCCCGGTGGCATCGGCATCCGAGTTGATGGGTATATCTACACCGGCTATACCGTGCCTTCGCACTACGATTCGCTCGTGGCGAAACTTATCGCGGTGGGCACGGATCGAGAGGAGGCGATTGCCCGATTGAAACGCGCATTGTCTGAGTTCAAAATTGAGGGCATAAAGACCACAATTCCGCTCTATGAGGATATTCTTGATGATGAACGCTTCCTCGGTAGAGCAGTTTTTACGAATTTCTTAGAAACATGAAAAATAGCCGTCAGCCGTCAGCCGTCAGCCGTCAGCCATCAGCAAGAGGATTGCCTCGCAGCGAGAGTTCACCAGAAAACCTCTTAACCGACAGCCGATGGCTGATAGCCGATAGCCAATATCACATCCATTCCTTCTTCGCGGCACTCACAATTTTTATGCTAACGTCCATCACTGTCAATGCGGTTACTTTTACGGAGGTCACGAACGAAGCCGGTATCGATTTTCAGCATTCAGGCGGGACCCGCTCCAGTCTACTCCCAGAAGATATGGGGTCCGGCGCAGGTTTCGCCGACATCGACAACGACGGTGACATTGACCTCTATATTGTCAATATCCCCGGTCCCTTTACACAAGACAGAGACAGTAATAAAGGGAACGCCAATGCACTATATCGTAATAACGGTGATGGCACGTTTACGGATATAACGCGTACTGCAGGCGTTGGGCATCAAGGATACGGCATGGGATGTGTTTTCGCTGATTACGACGGGGATGCTGACCTCGACCTTTACCTAACCAATTACGGTGCGAACGTTCTCTATCGGAATAACGGGAACAGCACCTTTACCGATGTAACCGAGATTGCCGGGGTCGGTTGTGAGTTGTGGAGTACCGGTGCTGCTTTCGCAGATGTGGACGGGGACACCGACCTCGATCTTTACGTTTGTAACTATGTCACCTACGATTTAGATCAGTTGGAACAGATGAAGGAGGAGTCCTTACAATCTGGGAAACCGGTGCCGAGTGCACTGAACCCGCATGTTTTTGAACCGCAAGATAACGTTTTTTATCGGAACAACGGTGACGGCACCTTTACCGATGCAACCACTGAGGTAGAAATCGCGGCAGCGGGTGGTAGAAGTATGCAAGCCGTCTTTAGCGATTTTGATAACGATAACCATCTGGACCTGTATGTTGCGAATGATACCTCTACAAACCATGTCTATCGCAACAATGGTGATGGGACGTTTGCCGATGTTAGCGATGAATCGTGGGCAGCGGATTTTCGAGGTTCTATGGGACTCACGGCCGGTGATTATGATGCTGACGGCGATATTGACCTCTTTATGAGTCACTGGGTTGACGAGGAAAATGCACTCTATAGAAATTTGTTCAAAGAGGATGGGGTCGCTGAACGCATAAGATTTGTGGACGAATCCTATACTGCGATGCTTGCTGAGGAGAGTATCAAACAGATTGGATGGGGGACTGCTCTCTTTGACTACGACAACGATGGTGATTTGGATATCTTTGTAACGAACGGCAGTACCTTCCAAGAACTTAAACGACCGGAGGTGCTTATCCCCCAACCTGATGCGTTGTTCCGAAACGATGGGGATGGAGTGTTTACCGATGTTAGTGAAAGCACGGGGATTGCTGCACTCCGGCTTAGGGTGGGTCGCGGGGCAACTTTTGGCGATTATGACAACGATGGCGATGTTGATATTTTCGTCGTCAACAACCGCGCACCACCGACTCTGTTGCGCAATGAAGGTGGGAACCGCAACAATTGGCTGCATGTCAAACTGATCGGAACAGGGGCAAACCGAGATGCTATCGGTGCAAAGATCCAAGTGAAAACCGCAGATCAGACGCAGATACGAGAGATTTACGCCGGTGATAGTTACATGTCTTTTAACAGTTTTGTCGCTGAATTTGGGGTGCGGAATGCTAAACGCATTGAGACCTTACAGATTACATGGCAGAATGGAAACACGCAAACGCTTCATAATGTCCCGGTAAATCAGCGAATCCGTATAACGCAAAAACAGGAACCGTAAACTATAGTGAATTATCAACTTTAACCAAGGTAGGTGCGGTTTCCCAACCGCACCGAGTATGAAAGAAGAACCACTTTGTCACCCGATGAGAATTTCAACATGAGTGCTCGTTTCTACCTATTTATTTCTATATTCTTAATCCTACTTGCATGCGGTGGAGATCCCACCATTGAGCGCGGCAAAGCGTTTCTTGAAACGGGCGACACTACGTCCGCCATTCAGCAGTTTGAGGCAGCGCTTAAGCAGGACCCTTCCAATACCGAGGCTTACTATCAGCTGGGTTTAGTATACGAAAGACTAGAGGATGCTACACAGGCGAGTGATGCGTTCAGAAATGCAGCAAAGTTGGCACCAAAACGCGCAGAAATCACACTCGCACTCGGACGCGTCTATTGGCACAGCGGTGACCGTTCCCTTGCGCTCGTCCAATTCAAAAACCTGCTAAGTCATTTTCCGAAAAAGGATATCCTCCTGCAATTGGCTGGACTTACGGGTGATGCCTACCAAGTCGAACGTCTCCGCACCGAAGGCAGCGATGATTACGAGCAGACCTTTACCGAAAAAGGGAATATGATGACGTTTACTGCAAAGTACACGGATGATTATAGCCCCGCAATCTCGCCCGATGGGAAATGGCTCGCCTTCGCCTCGAATCGTCTCCAGAATGCCGAATTGTATCTCATGAATCTCACAACTCGTGCCCTCCACCAACTGACGCATACCGACGAACTCGATGAATATATGCCCGCTTTTTCACCAGATGGGAAGTCGATTGCTTTCGTTACGGAACGCACCCGCGGTGGCATGATGCTCCCGCCTGTCCAAGCGAGCGGTTCTGACCCGAAGAGTGCGACGATCTACCTGATGGACGTTGATGGGAGAAATCAGCGTCCGTTAATCGATATAGAGGGGGCACAACGTGCGCCTGTCTTTTCACCTGACGGGCAAAAGATTGCCTTTGAATCCAAGGCTCCTACGCAGGAAACCGTGAGTGAACCTCGTAGGGGGGAGGTAACCTCGCCCCTACAGAATAATGATACCTTAGAAATCTATGTCATTCATAGTGATGGCACAAACAAGAAGCAGCTGACACATAACGATGTGGACGACGGACATCCAACATGGGCACCCAATGGAAAGCAGATTGCCTTCACCGGTATGGTAGATGACATCTACCAAATTTTCAGCGTCAACGCAGGAGGTGGCACGGTAAAGCAGTTAACATTTGAGGGGGCAAGCCACTATCATCCTACTTTCAGTCCGGATGGCAAGCGGATTATCTATGTCTCAAACGCGCATAACCATTATACGATCTGGATGATGAATGCCGATGGGAAAAATAAAACGCAGTTGACGAACCACATTGGTGCACATTTTGAACCGAGCCTCTCACGAGATGGGAAGAGACTTGTATTTAGTTCCGACCGTTCAGATCACATGCGGATCTATCTCATGGATTTGACACGACCTGTTCAACAAGAGGAATTGAAAGCAAGATTGGCAGGCTTGTAGCTTATAAAGTAGTAGACACACGCTATCATGCCGTAAACGCCGATTTCCCGATCGCGATCTCTGCCTACCGCTAACCTCCCCTATCGACCGCTGATTGCTAACCCCTTCTATTTGTATTCTCCGCAAGAGTGTGGTTTAATTATAGTAGCATGGACACACAACTCACCTATTCAAGAATATCGGAAGGCTGGAAGAAATTCACTGCCATTCGTCCACCCGCTTTTGGTTGAATAGAAAGATGGAAGGAACGGAAGACTGGCGAATCACCTTCTACGCTCTGCCCTTTCTATTTTCCGCTGTGCTTGACATTAGACGCGGCAAATTGGAGACAACCCCATGAAACAATATCTTCAAACCACACTTCTTGGACTTACTATCTCTCTCCTGCTGTGGGGTTCAGCGGTGAGTGCTGCCCCACCAACATCCGAAACTGTTAAGTACCACCGTTACCATGATCGACGTGATCCTGAGGGGCAAAAGTATCACGACTTTTTGGCTGCTGCGGCACCTGAAGGACTCTATTACAACACTCGGAAGACAGCAGGAAATATTGATGACACGCCCGAAAAAGAGATTATTGTTCTAATGACTGCTGATACAGGTGTTGATGCCCCGCAAGGCGAATGGGTTCAGGCGTTTCTCCTTATTACTGAGGACGAAGCAGATGGGTTTCCGAAGAAAAAGGCACTTTTCAAACTCTTTGATGCTGGCACACATGCGTTTGATGTGCCAGGGAAAACGATTGAACTTCAGAGTGCCCCCTTCGTCTTTTGGAAATTGCGGAAAGATCAACCTTGGTTTTACTACGGTGTCTCCTTTGAAGTCGTAGATTTGACAGGCGATGGCATTTTAGACATCTGGGTTGAATGTGACTATGGTGTGGCTGTGATTTCGTTTCAGGAAGGTGAGTTCACCGAAGTCTGCAGTGCCTTTAGTTCTACCAGAAGGGGGGCGATAGAATACCTTGATATAGATAACGATGGCATCTATGAAATCAAGATTCCCGACCGTATATCTGTCGGCGGTATCCCGGGCGCGGCGTATCCTGAATGGGTCAGCCTCTACGAGTGGGATGGCACGACTTACATTTTGAATAACGAAAGATTCTATGCCAACAATGACGAGTTCCTCAATCGGGTATTCCGCAACTATAATGGTTGGCCCCAGGGCTTTGGGAAATGTGAGGAACAGAGATTCTACATCGGCTTGATATACTACTATCGGGGCGACACAGCAAGGGCACGAGAATTTCTACAGTAGGTCGTCGAACATGGCAAGAAACAAGATTATAGGAAAGCCGCCGAAGAACTCTTGAAAAAACTACCACCCTATTGATTGACATCATCTTGACTTTCCCCAGTAAATCTGTTATCCTCTGTAACACTTGTGGAAGGGTTTCTAACCCCGAAATCCTGTAAATCCTGATTCAGACAAGAAAACAGATATGCGACAGATTTTTTCTATTTTTTTTATCTTCCTCATCGGTATTGGCTGCAATACAGATTCACCTCAGCGCAAGGAAAACCCGCAAGTCACCGCGCACTATCAGAGGGGCTTGGACGCGTTAGACAGGAACAACTTCGTCGAAGCGGAAGAAGCGTTTCAGGCGTGCCTACGAATTGATACGAATGCCCACGATGCAAGCATGTTTCTTGCACGGACCTATATCAGACAGCAGAAGTTTTCGCGTGCCGAAGAAACATTGCAAACGCTGATAAACCTGCTTAAACAGGTCCCCGACGCGAAGGATAAACTTTCGAGAGCGTACCTAACATTAGCGCAGGTTTTCAGTTATCAACAACGCTTTTCTGATTCTACCACTGTCCTCACCCGTGCTTTGGAGGCGAATCCTGATGATACCGACGCACGCATCAGATTAGGCTATTTCTTGGGCGCACCGCAACAGATGCTCGTCCCAGATCTCTCAGCATCCAAACGACAGTTTGAAAAGGTACTGGAACTTGAACCGAATAATCTTGAAGCGATGCTTCAACTCGGTTTAGCAGAATTCCGTCTCGGTGAAGCCGACAAAGCCGCTGAACGGTTTGAGAATATCATCCAAAATTATCGCCGTCACTCTGGCGCGTACTACTATCTCGGTGTCTATCATCTCCGACACGGTGATCCTGAAAAAGCCGTTGCGAATTTCAAAGCATCACTCCAGCTCAAGCCTCGTGACCCCGAAACCTTATGGAACTTATGGACGGCTTATGCAAAGCTCGGCGGCTATCCGACAGACTTACCAGAGGAATTCAAAATCCAAATAGCAGTCAGCAGTCAGTCTCCGTCAGTAGTCGATCAAGAACCATCTGTGGCAGAGAGTGATCCGCAACTGCCACACGCTGAAAACCGACAGCCGACAGCCGACAGCCAATTCACCGATATAGCATCTGATTTAAAAATGGACAAGGTCGATGGCGGACGCGGCAGTGCTTGGGGCGACTATGATAATGATGGGGATTTGGATATCGTTGCTGTTGGGACATACCAACCCCACGTACTTTACCGCAATAACGGGGATGGGACATTCACCAACACCGCGGCGCAAGCAGGCATCGCTGATCCAAGAGGCGGCTGGGGTTCGCTCTTTGCCGATTATGATAACGATGGCTACCTCGACCTCTACATCACTCGTGGGGGATGGTCGGGTGCCGCAGAGAACACGCTCTATCACAATAATGGTGATGGCACATTCACCGATGTTACGCACACTGCAGGGGTCGCAGATCCGCAGAGCAGTTTCTGTGCCGCTTGGGCTGATTATGACAACGATGGCTACCTTGACCTCTACGTTGCAGACGGGGTTATCGGCGACGGTGCTGCGAATGTCTTATATCGTAACAACGGCGATGGCACTTTCACGAATACCGCAGAAGCAGCCGGTGTCGCAGATACTGGAAACTCTCTCGGAACGGCTTGGGGGGATTACGATAAAGACGGATATATTGATCTGCACGTCGTCAATTTCGGACAGTCCAATGTGCTTTACCGGAACAACGGGGATGGCACTTTCACTGATGTCACCGCAATGACCGGTATGAATCTCCCCGTTACGGATGCGTTTGTTACCTTCTTTTTGGATGTAGATAACGATGCTGACCTTGACATCTTTATTTCAAATTCAGGCTCTTTTCAAGCCTTCATCGCCGGTCAAATCACAGGGACTGCCCCCCATGACAGCGATCGTCAGGTGCTTTATCGGAATAATGGCGACGGCACCTTTACGGATGTCACCCGTGAGTCAGGACTCTATCATGCTTTTGGAGCAATGGGAGCAAACTTCGGCGACATCAATAGCGACGGTTACCTTGATATTTATCTCGCCACAGGGGCACCGCAGATGGGGCGACTTGAACGCGACGCTCTCTTCCGCAATAACGGTGATGGAACCTTTACCGATGCGACTGTCGCACTGGGTTTAGGGAATATTGGGAAGGGACACGGCGTAACCTTCGGTGATATTGATACGGACGGTGATGTTGATATCTACGTGCCTGTCGGTGGAGCATTTATCGGTGACCAGTGGCACAATCTTTTCTATCGAAATAAAGGGGTTGGGAACAATTGGCTCACTCTAAAGTTGGTCGGGGTTAAAAGTAATCGGGATGGCATTGGTGCTAAAGTAACTTTACGCATTGGGGATGATGTAATTTACAGAGAAGTCAGCGGTGGATGCGGTTTCGGCTCAACGAATAGCCTGTCGCTTGAAATTGGACTCGGCACACACACAAAGGTTGACACCCTTGAAATCGTCTGGCCCTCCGGTCAAGTGGATATGCATCGAAATCTATCTATTAACCAGAAATTGGTCATAACTGAGGGAAAAAGTTTATGAATGCACCGAAAGATGCCTTACTCACAGTCGATGAGATGGCACTCTTCGTTGATTACTATCAACTCACGATGGGGCAAGCAGATTTCGATGCACAGAACGATGCAATCATCACAGCGAACTATTACGTCCGCCAAGTCCCGCAGGGACAATATCTCATTGCCGCTGGGTTGGAACAGGTAATCCACTATATCTTAAATTTACGCTTCACCGATACCGCACTTGACTGGTTAGCACAGCGGGGTGACCTGCACGCTGACTACCTCGCCGCCCTTAAAGATTTTCACTTTGATGGTTCCATTTTTGCTGCCCCTGAAGGTACACCTGTTTTCCCCAATGAACCGATCATCAATGTCACAGGTCGCTCCAGAGATGTCCAACTTTGTGAGACTTATCTGCTCTGTGTGATGAATTTTCAGACCCTGATTGCCACGAAAGCCTCACGGATTGTAGAATCCGCACGAGGTAGACCTGTATTTGACTTCGGTGCGAGGCGGGCACACGGTAGGGATGCCGGTATCCTCGCCGCCCGCGCGTCCTTCATCGGTGGTGCAAGTGGGACATCATTGGTGCTTGCGGGACACTATTTCGATATTCCCTACGTCGGCACGATGGCACATAAGTTCATCTCCGAACGACCTACCGAGTTAGAAGCCTTCCGAGATTACGCCACAGCCTTTCCAAATAACACGACACTCCTGATAGATACGTACGATACGCTTGAAGGGGCACGAAACGCCTGCATTGTCGCAAAGGAGATGGAGACACGTGGTGCACGGTTACGGGCAGTCCGACTGGACAGCGGCGACCTCTTAAAGCTCAGCAAAGAGGTCCGTCGCATCCTTGACGCTGCAGGACTTAACTATGTCCAAATTATCGCAAGCCATGAACTCGATGAATTCCAAATAGATACGTTGCTCAAAAAAGGAGCACCGCTTGATAGTTTCGGGGTAGGCACTCGGCTCGCTACGGGTGCTAATTTCAATTCGTTCACAAATGAAGGTGGGACATCTGCCCTTGGTGGTGTTTATAAGTTAGTCGAGAGTGATGGCAGACCTGTTGGAAAACGATCGCTTGATGAGCCTACCAAAGCGACGCTACCCGGTAGGAAGCAGGTCTATCGTGTCACTGATGCTAACGGAAATTATGTCAAAGACTGTGTGACACTCTGGGATGAACCGGTTTCTGAAGGGCAGCCTCTCCTCATACCGATTATCCAAGACGGGGAATTGGTATACGGTTTTCCAAGCCTGCAGGACATTCAGACATCGACAACAGCTGAACTCAACAAGTTGCCGGATTCGCATAAAGGTTTAACGGGAGCGAAATCTTATCTTGTTGAAGTGGATTCGGTTTTGAATGAAGGGATTTCTTGTATCACAGGAATGACGTAGCTCCGAATCGTTAGATTTTCCGCTAATGTTTCTGTTTCTACGCGCGGTTCTGCCTCTTTTCGATGATCAAAGACGACATAGTATCCTTCGGTGGTTCCCTCCGATTTAAGATACACAGCGAGCTGCTGCTTGCCGGCTTGATATCGGCGCATACCTCGCCAGACCTTTGTTTCAATAATGTATTTTCGTTGGTTGTGTGTGATGAGGATGTCCATCCGTCCACGACCTGTTTGTGCCTCAATGTGCATAACACCGCCAATGCGTCTAACAAACTCGTCAATATAGGCGAGTAGTAGGTGTCGTCCTACCGACTCTTGCGGGGTGTCTGGCACTTGTAGGATCCTGAACCCTGCACGAGCAATAAAATCTCGGAAGTTATCAAGTAACGCCGCTAGTTCAATCTGCCTTGTAGGCGTGAGATAATCATGATCTTCTGGAAAGTATTCCTGCTCCAATCCATTTACGAGGGGTTTGAACACTTGTAGGATGCAATAGAGATAGATTGGATTGAGAATCTCACACATACCGTCAGCCCCATTTTTGATGACACCATAAGTAGCAAGTTGATTAATGATATCATTGCGTAGATTGAAAGGCACACCGTCATCATTTGCCATAATGTGCATCAGTATGCTCTCAAAACGTGGGTCTCTCTGAACGTTGGTTGTTAGATGAGCGATGTTCGTGTTCCGTTCTTGCAACAACTGCGCGTGTGCCATTGTGAAATGTTCTATCGTGATGGACTCGGTTTTCGGAATGCCTAATTCTTCAGTGAGAATCTGCGCGAATCGGTTGACAAGCACAGGTTGTCCGGCAGTCTGTTTGTGAATAGCAGTTACGACCTCGGGCGCGAAGGCTTGACCAACTTCGTCCGTGTATTGGGCAAGGAGTTCTCGCACCTGTTCAAGCGTAAAGTTAGGTAAATGGAACTCCTGCTGAATATTGAAGGGTGAGACAGACCTATCGTAGTTGAGTTGGATGATGTTCTTGATACCGACGATGCCGACACTGTGCGGACATCGCGTCCGCCCTGAAAGATAGATACGGCGTAACGAACGTAGGAGCCCCTTAACAGCCCCTCGCGGGATACCATCAAATTCGTCAATGATGAGGATAACCTTCTGATTTTTTAGAAAACTGGGGAGCTTTTCAAAGAACCTTCTTATCGAAACATGATCCGTTATCTCGACATTGTCCAAGAATTGTATGAACGTTTCAGAGAGTACCTCTTCACGTCTCTGGAAAACGTCCTTAATTTCTTCGCACATGTCGTTATAAAAACATCTATAAAAATCGGGAGGGGCGTAGTCTTCATATTCCTCAAGGTTCAGTTGAATTGGGAAGTAGGTCGGTTCTTCGGCTGTCAGCGCGTCAAGTGCCAGTTGGAAAAAGGTCGTTTTGCCGGTTTGGCGCGGCGCGAAGAGCACAATGTATTTGCCCTGTTTGACGCGGTCGATGAAATCGGCAGTCTCTTCTGTGCGTGGGACAATATAATTATCCTCAAGATACAAGCGACCTTCGGTCCCAAAACGTCTCATTCCTTTTCTCCGATGGGATTTTCAGACGGAAATAGCTGCATCTATTTAAGCCGTTTTCGCTTGCTTTCGAGCGACCGCATAACGGCATCTGAATCCGTAGTTTGCAGATTTCCGAGGGTACTGACTTCCTCTATGAGCATTGCCATTTGTATAGGATTGTCCGTGAGGTGCTCTTCCGCCCTTTTGTAATAATAGGCAGCCTGTGCGGTTTCACTCTGATTTTCACATATAGTGGCGAGGTAGATGTAAGCAGCCGCGAGGCGCGGAGACTGCGTCCGGTTTTGAATGAACTCCTCGAAAGCGAAGCGAGCCTCATTGTAACGCCTGTCGTCGTAATGAACGCGTCCAATCCGAAACTGCGCCCTATCGGCGAAACTGTCCTTATATCCCCCTGCGAGATACCGATCCCGTTCTGGATATCCGATCGTGGTTTCGTAGGCTTGTAGTGCTTCGTTGTAACGGTGCAGGCTTCTGTAGAGTTCACCCAGTTGAAAATTTGCCATCATCGCTTGCAAAGTGTCCGGATGCGTTTCGATAACCCATTTATAAGCCTGGATCGCTTCGTTGGGTACAGAGAGTTGGTCCGAATAGACGAGTCCACTGCGATAGAGTGCTTCAGCAGCATGGATTGAATCGGGGTGATGTTTTGATACCTCTTGATATGCCTCAATAGCCTTTGGATAGTCCAGCAAGGGTTTCCGTTCGTAAATGGTGCCGATTTGCAACCGCGCGCGTGCCGCGTCTATAGGGGAGAGTTCTCTGTTTTGCAGTTGTTCACGCAGGTCTTCGATTGCTGTAAGTTGTTGGAGTGTAGAGAGTTGTTCCGCTGCTTGTTCTGCCTGAGGTGTATGTGGTGCCCTCGCAATGAGGTTTCGTGCAATATCTAATGCCTCGGAGAAGTTTCGATCTGTACGCGCCGTGTCCAATCGTTTTAATTCTACTTCCGCCATCTGTTCTGAAAGTTTCCCAATTTTCTTACCAATCTGTGCCTTCACTTCAGGTATACTCTTATCATGCATCGAGATCTGCCCTAAGTACCCTGGGTCGAGTTGTGGTAGATACGCATGAAGGAACGTTTCAAAAGCCTCTATCGCTTTCGGATAGTTCAGGTTTTTCTCATAGCAAACACCCGTCCAGTAGAGGACAGCGTGCATATTCCAGAAGTTGGGATATTTCTGTTTCAGTTTTTCAAACACAGGGATTGCTAACGAATACTTCCCAGCTTTACGATGGATATTTGCCATTTGAAAGAGTGCTTCCGCAGCGAAGTTGCTGGTAGGATAGTCGTTAATGACTTTTCTGTAGGTCGCCATTGCTGAGGCTGATTGGTTGAGAACGGTATGCCTCACATGTGCGATACGCCATCTGGCTTCTGGTGCCACAATTGCATCGGGGTGTGCTTTCAGAAGTGACTCATACTCCGCTATTGCCTTTTCGGGCTGGTTGAGTTGGGAGGGGTTCCGGTAGAGTTCGGCCATCTGAAATTGAGCGATGGCAGCGAGCGGTGTGCTTTTATACTGGATCCTAATACGCTGCTGCTCCCTGAGATCAGCGAGTGCGGTATTAATGTCCCGAATCTTCTGCAAGCCGGTTTTGTGCACAAAGTGTGAGGCAGGAGCAAGTTTAATCAACCTATCGTAAGTTTGGATAGCATCCTGATAATTGCCCATGCGGCTATGGACATCACCTTTTTTGATGATGGCGAGAAAGACTTCCTCCGGCGGAAGTCCCTTTTCTTCGAGTGTCAAGATTTTGTCGTAAGCCTCGACCGCCTTGGTGTACTGGTGTGTATAATTATAATAAATTTCGCCGATATGGTAGTAGCACCAACTTTTCACCTCAATGTCTTTGGTGGATTCGGCAAGTGCTTCAAGCTTATCGTTGGCTTCCGCATAGCGTCCCGCCTCAACTAAGACGTGCACCTCTTCAAGGTGCGCGTGAGCAAACGGACAGAAGAGAAGGATCAGCAGCACGTGTGAGAGAAGTATAAGTCTACTTCGCATTTCCATTTTCTAATTATGAGGCCTCCGCGCATTGTTCTACTTCATTCCACGATTTTCTAACGATGACCATCTGGTCAGCATTCCACTTCGTTTCATGCGGGTTTTCGGGGATCCTGCGCATCTTTGTGGAGTTCTCGCGGGATTGGATGTCTCTGAAAATATGATGGCAGCCTCCAACGACGCAGGCGATCCTTAAGCGAAGATCCTTATTAAACCAATTGCCTGATTTAACGCTTTGCGACCAGATGGTAATCATTTAAAAATCCTTAGTTTCTGCTCTTGCTGTTCTGCTGTGTTCTGTTCAAAGTTCCAGATTGAAGGTTCTGAAGATGGTCGTCCGCAACCTTCGTCCAAGTTGTGCCGTGTGCCTGTTCTTTCATTCGGTGAAGTCGGCTTTCTGTTTCCCAAGCATCGTTTCGGAGGTGATGCGTAATCAATGCCTCCTCCAGATTTCGTTGAATGTCTTGCTGACGGTATTGTTCAATCCGAGCATACGCGGATTGCGCTTCGGTCAATTGCAACCTCGGTTCTGGTTGAAATGGATTGCTCATTAAGATGGCGATAGTAATTAGGGCGAGAACAGCAGTGCTCGCGGCAGCGGTTTTCTGCCACCGAAACACGGATCCGAAGTTGGCAAAGTACGCACGGACGCGCGAGAACAGCGTTTGCTTGTGTGTCGCAGCGAGCCGTTTGTACACGTTCATTTCAATATCTTGAAGCGCGAGTTCAGGCACGGTCACTTCTGCCTGTGCCTTGTCTGTCAACTGGAGTACAGTGTCGAACGATTGAACTGCTTCGGTACAGTCCGGACAGTTCTTGAGATGTTCTTCGAAGGGCTCCTCTTCCGCTGGCGGCAGAAGCTTATAAACATAATCAATGGCTTGCCCTTCGGATTTTATACATTTAGGCATAAGTCCTTCTCCTTTCCTTATTATTAGATTTCATTGTTTTCCCACAGTGGACGTAACAGCGTTTGCAGCCGTTTAACGGCTCGATGAAGGTGAATTTTCACAGTTCCTTCTGCCATGTCAAGGGTTTCGGCGACCTCTTTAAGTTGCAAGCCTTCATATCGACTTAACATGAAGACTGCTTTCTGTTTCGGGGAGAGCTGATCAACTGCCTCACGAATGATACGTCCGCGTTCCTGCTCTTCTAATTGTTTTTCTGGATCGCTGTAGAGATCGCTTGCGACGAGGTTTGCTTCAGGGATTTCCGTGTCTTCCAAAGCATAGACGGGATGCCGCGCTTTCGTGCGGTGATAATCGATAGCGAGATTGGACGCGATCTTGTAGAGCCATGTTGAAAATTTGGCTTTGGGTTGCCAATTCTCTAACGCGCGGTATGCTTTAAAGAAAACTTCGATGGTGATATCCTCGGCGTCCTCATAATTTCTGACTGAGCGCAGAAGATACGAGAAAATCTTTGATTTGTAGCGTTTCATCAACTCATCAAAGGCGTTTTGGCGACCAGATTGAAACTGAGCAACTAACATTTCATCGTCAATCAATTTGTCCATGATTCCCGACTTTTTGATTATCGGTTTAAAAGTTGGTCTCACCTGATACGAGAGGCGGACGATAGCCTGCTAAATAATTTCTTAAACGAGACTTGTTTAAATAAGTTTACAGAATTTGTAATCAGTTGTCAAGAATTTTCGATTTGCTTGTACGGTTTTAAAATATACTGTTAAAACGCTTGATTTTCACAGGTAGTTGGATTAGAATAGATTTCGTAAGGCAAACTGAATTAACTGATCTGTAGGACGCTGTCTGTGTACTGCGGTCCTGCACTAATGGAGGGTATTTTTTGTGGCACACACACATACCGATTCCGAGCGAAAGCCTTTGTTCATCCCCGCTTCAGCAACAGCAGAGCAGATGGCACAAGCAGCGGGGAACTTTCTGGACACACTAACACCCCCGTTACGCGAAAAGACGGCACTCCCTTTCGACGGGAACGAACGGCTCCGGTGGCACTACATTCCAATCGAAATGTGGGAGCGGGAAGGCGTGTCTCTTAATGAACTGAGTACGAAGCAACAGGAAGCAGCGTTCGCTCTCATGGAAAGTGGCTTAAGCGTGAAAGGCTATCAGAAAGCACGCGCCATTATAAATTTAGAGACGACGCTTGGTGAGATTGAAAAAGAGGCTGGACAAGCACGACTTGTGCGCGATCCCGGTTTATATTTTTTCACTGTGTTCGGGGATCCAACGGGTAATGGCGCGTGGGGGTGGCGAGCTGAGGGGCATCACGTCTCGCTTAACTTTACTGTCGTCAATCGTTCACTCATTTCACCGAACCCATTTTTCTTTGGGTCAAACCCCGCAGAGGTGCCTCAAGGTGAGAAAAAAGGATTAAGAGTCCTTTTTGCCGAAGAGGACGTAGCACGCCAACTGCTTGCGAGCCTGAATAGCACACAGAAAAGTCAAACAATTATCAATACCGAAGCACCATCCGATATTTTGACGCGCGATGTGCCTAAAGTTGAATTTGAGGCTGTTGAGGGATTAGCAGCAGAATCTATGGAGACACGCCAGCGTGAACTCTTAATGGATCTTGTCCATGAATACATTGACCGCCTTCCTGACGAAATCGCCCAGATTGAGCTTCGCAAACTACGCGAGGGAAGTGTCAATGATATTCACTTCGCATGGGCAGGGGATGAAGCACCGAAGACTCCTCACTATTACAGGTTACACGGTCCATTCTTCTTTGTCGAGTATGACAACACACAGAACAATGCGAACCACATTCATTCCGTGTGGCGACACATTGAGGATGATTTTGGTGTTGATCTACTTCGATTGCACTACAACAAATCAAATCATCACGATCATTAAGTTCATCAAGGAAATAAAAAAGCCGCCAAACTTGGCGGCTTTTCTCATTTTTTTACAGTGTCTCGCTATCTCACAGACTTCAAGGTGCCCCACGTTGTAGTTAATTTATTAGAGGGTTCAACTGCAAGTTGCTCGTTGGTAAGAGCGACTAAACCAGTGTGTTCCGAGTTCTTACCGAAAACGATAGAGTGGGTGTACCAACCGCTCCACCCCTTCTGTCCCTCTTGACCTGCCCCTTTGTCACCATCATTAACACAGATACCGAGTCCGAACTCAAAACCCTCGCTGAATTTTTTGCCTTTTACTTGCAACTCTTCGGCTGTGAACCTGAGTTCGTAGTAGGTTTCCTTTTCATCTTCGTTTCGGACAACCGCTATATCTTCGTCCGGGACGAGTCCTTTACCGCCGGGATTTTCATTGAGTGCGCCTGGAAGAATGTTCTCCGCCTTATCATCTAAACCGATATTGTAAAGCCACATCGGTAAACCAGCACTCCGTTTGCCACTCATCTCGAAGGCGAGTTGTGCACCGTCACCGTTCCATGCAGCGGCAGCGGCATGTTCGTGTTCGTCATCATCAACGGCGATTGAGAGATAGATAGCCTCGGAATTCCAGAGAATCGCGAAACACGTTTGATGATCCTCGGGTCCCTTCCATTTTCCCCCATTGTGCTCTTCAAACACATTTCCTGAATATTCGACACCACAGAAGATAGTTCCATCCTTCCCTTTAACTGTTTCAAAAACCCCTTCCCAGTACTCACTAAAATTGCCTACCTTAATGTCAACTCCGGGTGGAATCGTGAGAGCATTGTAAACGTCATGAGTTTTACTCCGCCACTGCGCATCTGCTATCGTGCTTGCGAGTAAAACGAATAGGGTTATTGCTGTCAAAGTATGTTTGTTCATTTCTTTTCTCCTTAATCACCGATTACCAATTGTTTTACCTACGTCATCACCACCCAAACAGAAAATATACCGGTCGCTTGAACCGATGTAGAGCAGTCCATTGGCAACCACAGGTGATGAATAGAGTTCTATATTTCGGGTAACAATTCTCGTGTTAAATTCCCATTGAATCTTTCCGTTGCCAATAGAAAGGGCATAGATATATCCGTTTTTTGTTGCGGCATAGACGGTGTCCATCGTTACAGCGGGTGAGGAGACAACAGGTCCACCAAGATCGGTTTTCCAGTTGAGTTTTCCGTCTGTTGATTGGAGAGAATAGACGTATCCATCGCGCGAACCGAAGGTGACGGAACCGTTCTGAACAGCGATTGCTGTCATGACGGCATCCTCTGCCTCATGTTCCCATACGATGTCGCCTGTTTCTGTGTCGAGGGCAACAACCTTACCTGCGGGTATGGGTGCGCTATCCGAAAAGTTACCTCTCCCCAGTCCGAAGAAGACGAGGTTTTCATCAGTGCTCGGACTGCCCCACACGGGATACGGCATCTGCTTCGACCATACTTCAACACCCGTTTGGGCATCGACAGCGTAAATTCGATAATCCCCATAGCCTGTACCGAAGTAAACCTTGTCGCTGTGAAAAACAGGGGACATATCGGCATGAACGTCTTCATAGTGCCAAATCTCTTGCCCCTCCAAGGCATCTATACAATAAACCCCGTCAGACCCCGCTGTGAAATAGAGTTTGCCTTGGCTGATGAAAGGGGTTGATTCAACGTGGCTTGCTGTTTTGAAAGACCAGATGGGTTCACCCGTTTTAGCGTCAAGGCACCGGAGATGGCAATCGCTATCGTGATGATAACCTTCACCGATGTAAACCCTGCCACCAGCGACTGCAGGCGATGAAAAGATTGGGGTCGGCGAGGTGTGTCGCCAGAGCACCTTCTGTGATTCTGTATCAATACAATAGGTTGCTCCACCGAGCGAAAATATCGAACCGTGTGAAGACCCAATATAGAGGCGATTCCCAACGACTGCTGGTGAGGAGGAGAAATCGACTGCCATCGCTTCTTCTTCTCTGAAAACCCATGCGGGTGTCTCGGTTGTCGGACCGGGGATGGAGTCTGTATGTCCTGTCCGACTTTTTCCACCTCGAAAAGTTGCCCATGTCTTATTGACATGTGTGTTTCCGGTATCCGTGTTCTGAACCGTTGCCTCAAGTGAAGATGTTGTTGAATTTAGGGTCGTGCTAAGTAGTCCGTAAATTCCCCATCCGAATCCCACAAGAAAAATCGCGCTCAGAATAGAGACGGTAATCTTGTGAGCAATCGCGAAGTCGCGGAACTTGTAGAAAAACATTTTGGTCGTGTCCCGCGCAAACACGAGTGCAGTGATGAGCGCGACCCCAACAAAGGCGAGAATCTGTGGGACGATGCTTAGCAGTGCTGTGAGAGGTCCCAGAAGCTGTGGGATAACCGCATGCGCCGGGTTGGCAGAAGCCAAGAAAATTAAGAAAAGACTCAACGTTAGCAGCAGCTTCGCAGGGAAACCCGGACGCGGTACCCGAGTCCTACTGTTCTTTATTATCTGTTTCAATCTCGCGTTTCTCATCTGCAGTTACCTCGCGTGTTACTTGGTCTCTTCCAAAAACCCTATGGCGAAATGCATCAGATTCTCAAGCATCCGACGATTCTTAGAGACCTGTGAATCACTATCGTTGCGGAGGCTGGTGACGAGATACATCCCTTTTCCATATTTCAGTTTGGCGACAACAATTTCTTTCCCATTGTTGGTTGTTGCCAGGACCTGATATTTTTGGTTCCATCCGTTCCACGTGTCGTCAAGTGCAAGTTGCCCAGAGCGGATGCGGTTGGGTGCCTTAAAGAGTTCACCGGCGTGGTCCGTCGCTTGGAAATCGTTTCGATGTGGACTTTCCACACCGTGGAGGGGTTCGGGTAACCACCCAGTCTCGCATGGACGGTTGTCATCGCTATCCTGCCCAGAGGAAATCACAATCCCACCGTTCTTTACGAATTCTTTAATCTTTCTCTCTTGTTCCTTGTTGAGCCGGTATTTGCCTTCGGAGAGTGCCCGGAAGCCGAGCCATAGGATGTCTGCTTCACCGAGTGTCGGTAGATTTCGGTTGGTCGTTGCGTGATAAACAAAACCGGAGTCTGCTACAGCGTCGAGTTCGGCGATCGCACGCGGTTCCGACTCATATCTGTCCGTTTTGAGCAGTAGGAGTTGAGGAGCGTCTCCACTGAGTAGCGTACGCAATTCTTCTTGAAAATCCTGTGTTGAATCGCGTCTTGAGACTTTGTCATTATTGAGGTATTTTTCAGTGTGTGTAAACAACCACCAACCCCATTCGTTTCCCCGTTTTGTGGTTTGGGTTTGAAACCATTTCCCACTTATGTGTGCGAGGCTATCAATTCGTCTGCCTTCGTTGAGATAAAAGATGATAATCGGCGCATCTTGTTTCATAAGACGCATTGCCTCTTCTCTGTGATCCACTCTTCCTTTGTAGACATCAAGACGGATTTTAATCTCCTGAAATTCGCTGGTGCCTTTGAGGTTTTCTTCGACCTTGATTTTCGCTGTCTTTCGCTTGGTGTTAACCTCGGTGACAGTTCCGAATACGACATTGGTGCTTTCGGAAATAATTTGTCTGACGCTGTACCGTTTTGCGATGTATCCTTCCGCAGGGAATTGGGTCAGCATGAGTATACTCGCAACAAGCAAGCTGAACAGATAGTAGGGTTTCCAAGTGGTGTGTAATTTACAAATTGAGATGGGGATTCGCATTGAAGTCTCTCCTGTGTAATTTTGATCTTTATGGTGGGATGCGCTTGCGGAGTTTCCACAAATCAAACATCCAGAATTTCTGATGAGTCCAAAGCGAGTTCATTACTGTGCTTTTCCTCTCGCTGCAATCTCCCACACGGATTCAACAATCCCGTTACGGATGCCGTAATACCTGTCGTGGAGATTCACCGTCGTACAACAGTGGCTTGGTAAGATTTCAATTTTATCCCCCGGTGTGAGGGAAACGTTTACATCGGACACCTGCATCTTTCCGTGCTCCTCGGAAAGTCCGGTCATCTCTACTCCGGTTACACCAACAGGTTGCGGAATACCGAATTCTTTTGCGAGGACTTTCAAGCCTGTATCCACTATTATTCGGTTTGGGTCTGGACGACTCACAACGGTCGCCAAAACCGACAACGAACAGGCAAACTGTTCGCCAACACCTTCTACATTTCCGTAGGTAGAATCCATGAAGACGTAAGACCCCGCCTGTACCTCTGTCATCTCTGGGATACTTCCTGTAATATTGAAGGTTCCAGTGCCCCCACCGCTCATTATGGAAACCTCCACACCACGTTTTTCGACGTAATGTTTCGCCTCCACCAAAAGTTGCACGGCTTTTCGTGCTGCGGCATCCCGTTCCGCTCGGTCCGGTTTAGAGACGGTATGTCCCTCATAGCCCATTAAGCCTTCAAACTTCAGGTTTGGACTTTTGCATATCTGTTCTGCGAGTTCTAACGCCGGTTTTCCGGGTTCGACCCCGCACCGATCCATACCGATGTTCACCTCCACCAACATTCTGACGGTTGCACCTTTGGCAACTGCTGCCTCAGAGATGGCTTGCACGTTCTGTGGGTTGTCGACCGCGACCATGATTTCCGAGTGCTTCGCGAGGTTGATGAGGCGTGCAATCTTTTGTGCTCCAACAACTTGGTTAGCAATCAGCACATCTCGAATTCCGGCGTGGATGATGGCTTCTGCCTCACCAAGTTTCGCACAGGTAACACCGATGGCACCCGCTGCGATCTGTTTATGTGAGATGATCGGTGTCTTATGCGTCTTCACGTGAGGTCGTAGCATCGCGTTCACTGTGGTAAAATAGTCTGCCATCGTCTGTATATTGGCTTCCATTTTATCCAGATCAATCAGCAGTGCCGGTGTGTCTAATTCCGTTTTGTGCATGCCGATGAAGGGTTCGGTATTATTGTTCATTGTGCTGTGTCTCCTAAAGTTGCTTAACGGGATTTGCCAGCGTGCCGAACCCGTCGATTTCTATCTGGACGATATCGCCTGCAGCGAGCGGTAGATCGTTTGGAACAATGATACCGGTGCCTGTCGAAACAACGGTTCCAAATGGAATCGGGTTATCACGCATCAGGAACTCGGTGAGTTCTTCAAATTTCCAGTTGATTTGAGATGTGTTGACATCACCTTGATAGAGAACATCTTCGTCGCGAAGGACGGTGCACCGCATGTCCAGATTATAGGGATCGTCTATCTCGGACGGTGTGACAAGCATAGGACCGAGCGCACAGCATCCGTAAAAGACTTTAGATTGTGGGAGATAGAGTGGATTATCCCGTTCGATGTCCCATGCGGATACGTCATTACAGAGAGTATATCCGACGATTTCTCCGTCGCTGCCGAGGATATAGGCGAGTTCTGGTTCGGTTGCTGTTAGGGTGGAATCGCTCCGAATGCCGATGAAACCGTTCGGTCCGACACAACGTGCGGGTGTCGCTTTGAAGAATATCTCAGGACGGTCGGCGTAATAGACGCGGCTGTAGATATCCTGTTCGCTATCGTCGTCACGCATATCCGCACTTCGTTTGTAGGTCACACCGCATCCCCAGACCTCAGGAGAATCAATCGGGAATAGGAGATGTGGCACATCTTCGGCGGGGGCGACATCTAATTTATTGAGCGTGAGTCCTTCAGGTTCAGTCGGGGCATTTTCCGCATCTGGAAGCGAACGAAATTGCATTGGGGCAGGCGTTGCCACTTTTTCTTGGATGTCGGCAAGTATGACGCCGATGCTCACCTGTTCCCTGTCTGCGAGTTCCAAGACTTCTAATACACCCGGTGATTCCTCGCTTGTTACGTCAATCACTTCCTCATCGCGAGTGACAATCCCAACTCGCTTTCCTAAGTTAGGTAGATGAAATTGAATTAGTTTCATTTTTTAATTTTACCTTGCGGTTTGATCAGTAGGGTTAGATATTTAGTGCCCCTCTCCGTAGACCCGTCCTCCACTTCGTTACGGACTACACGCGTGGGTTTCATGGTTTCAAGATAACAGAAACGTCAACACCCAAATCTCAGTCGTAGATTAACCAAAAACCTGCGCACGGAGCGCAGCCCAAGCTTCCATAAATTAAAAACTTTCCACTTCGTTCCAAGTTTCGCACGCTTGCATTCAATTCAGGAAAATTCGAGTTGTGCCCACGCCTTAGCGTCCTTGACGCCCGCGTCCGGTGTCCCTTGTGAACTCAGTAAATGTCCTTGGGTCGTCCGGAGCGTCGGTTGTCTGGCATCTTGATAGCGAAAGTCTAGGCTCCATCGTATATGTTCGGTGCGATTCGGCAAACCGCGATGAAATAGAAGATTACTGAAAATGACGGCATCCCCCGGTTCAATCTCAATACGTACCGCATCTCCTTCAACCGGTTTGATATAGTCATCGTGAATGCGGAGATAGTATTCGTCTTGCTCGTGTGGAACAACGCCCCATTTATGGCTCTGCGGAATGAATTCCATACATCCGTTTTCAACGTTAACCGGTACTAAAGGTGCCCAGATGTTCATCATCCGCAAGACATCTGCTTTTTTTGAAGTATAACCAGCATCTTGATGCCATAAGACCTCTGTTCGTTTGTTTGCAGGTAGCTTTGGACGAACGGAGTAATTCGGATACAATCGGATCTCTGGACCGAGAATAATGCCAGCGAGTTCAAGTAGGGTAGGATGTGCAAACACGCCGAAAAACCCTTCCCGATGCAGTTCAGGACGAAAGATCGTTGGGTTTTCATCTGGATAGTTTTCGTAGAGCCGAATCAGGCGGGTTTCAAAAGAGGCATCGGGATATGTGTTCGTCAGTTTTCCTTCTGCACACCGCTGCGACGCGAGTTCAGCAACTAACGCCTCGCATTCGTGTTTGACCGCTTCAAGCGTTGTCTGTTCCAAAATGCCGCGCAGAATAGCGAACCCGTTCTCATTGAAGTTCCTGATAACTGCTTCCATTTTCGTGATCTCTGTGCAGCACCGTTCGCGTTGCACGATATGCCTTTTCTCGCGGTTTAGTTTCCAGCGGGAACTAAGCCTGCTTCTACAAGGGACGCGACGACTGCATGCGCGGATTCTTCAAGGGAAAGTTCCGCTGTGTTCACCGTGACTTCAGCGTTCAGAGGTGGTTCGTAAGGTGCACTGATGCCAGTAAACTCCTTAATCTCGCCAGCACGCGCTTTTTTGTATAAGCCCTTCGTATCGCGTTCTTCACAGACTTCAAGCGGACAGTCGACGAAAACTTCAACGAACCTGCCCTCGGCAATGAGTTCTCTTGCCTGATCCCTGTCGGCACGATAGGGTGAGATGAAGGCTGTCATGACGATGGTACCCGCATCCGCAAAGAGTTTCGCCACTTCACCGATGCGCCGAATATTTTCCTCGCGGTCTTCGGGTGAGAAGCCCAAATTCTTGTTCAATCCGTGTCGAACATTATCGCCGTCTAGGACGTAGGTGTGGTGCTGTTGTTGATGTAATACCTGTTCGACTGCGTTCGCTAATGTTGATTTCCCTGATCCTGAAAGACCGGTAAACCAAATCACACAGCCTTTCTGATTCAGCAATTTTTCTCTATCTTCTGCCGTGACAATCGCATCGTGCCACGTAATGTTGGTTGCTTTCTGTTGAGCCAATCGAGTATTCCTCACATATTGATAAAGTCAAAAAGTTGAGGCTGTCCAAACCCGCCTCTATCATCAAATCTAATCGTATTACTATTATACGCGCAGATGTCAAATAATGTCAACCTAAATGAGACTTAAACTCAGAGTTGTTTAGTTTTCCATTTTTTGTTTAGATTTTGAGGACCCAGGACCGGTAGGTGCGGTTTCCTAACCGCACCGGAATATCCAAACGGCTTCACCCGCCGCTGGCAAGGTTTCCAACCTCGCCAATAAAGAGTCGCGTTCCTACAACCTTACCTTGGGTGATTTTCAATAATACGAACCCCTCGGTTTGTGGGACTGTCTGTGTCTGAAAAATCAAGCGTTTGGGTGTGTCCGCTTTGCCATTTTACTTTGATGGATCGGATTGTGTCCTGCGTCCCAATGCCAAAGTGAAGGGTAGGTTCGCTCCCAGAGGCGTAACTGCCACCACAAATCGCTTCTCTGAACTGTGTTGTTTCCTTTGTATGCATCCAGACCTTCGCACCGATACCATCGCGATTGCTTTCCGTCCCGACGAGTCGGATTTTCACCCAGTTGTGTATTTGGGAATCGTTTCGCAGTAGGACAGGAGCCTCGCCGCAGCGTGTAACGAGAATATCCATCGCACCGTCGTTGTTGTAATCACCGATGGCTACGCCGCGTGCAACAACAGCACGCTTGAAAAATGGACCGGCTGTCTCGGATATGTCTTTGAACTGCCTGCTTCCGCTGTTCTTAAAAATCTGGCATCTCTGTTTGTAGGAAAGCGATGGCGTGATGTCTGATACGTTGTCCCACACATGTCCGTTCGCAACGAAAAGGTCAAGCGTGCCGTCATTGTCTGCGTCAAGGAACTGGGTTCCGAAACCGAGTTGTGAAAAACTCGAATCGGCAAGACCCGCTTCAAAGGTGGCCATCGTGTAGAAACCATCGCCGTCGTTGTGAAAGAGGCTGTTAATTTCCAGAGAAAAGTTTGTAATGAAGAGATCGGACACGCCGTCGTTATCGTAATCACCGGAGGCGATGCCCATGCTTGCGGTTGCGCGTCCTTCTGAATTGTAAGCGACACCTGCGGTGGCAGCGGTGTCTGTGAAAGTGCCATCCGTGTTATTGTGATAGAGAAAATCGGGGACAGCATCATTGGCGACGAAAATATCAGGGTAACCATCGTCATTGTAATCTGTGAAAAGGACGCCTAACCCTTTGCCGGTGTTGTTAACCCCCGCACGGGCTGTAACGTCCGTGAAAGTACCATCGCCGTTGTTTCGATAAAGTGTATCACGAACCCCTGGATATTCGTGCGGACCACAGTAGATATGGACACCTTCCAGAAAGCAGGCGTGGACGGTTTCAAGTTGATAATCTAGATAATTCGCTACATAGAGATCAAGGTATCCATCAAGGTTGAAGTCGCCGAAGGAAGCACTAAGGCTCCAATTACCGTCACCGACACCGGCGTGCGATGTAACGTCCGTAAAGGTACCGTCTCCGTTGTTCCGGTATAGTTGATTTTTACCGTAATTGGTGAGATAGAGGTCAGCATCGCCGTCGTTGTCGTAATCTGCAGCGAGACATCCCATGCCGTAACCCCGATTTTGTTGAAGTCCTGCGTCTGCTGTGACATCGACAAATGTTCCATCTCCCTTATTGCGATAGAGGACGTTTATATGGTCAGGGTGTCTGTGAGGCTGTGGAGTGCCACTAAGATCGCCACTGTTGACGAGGTAGATGTCGAGATGCCCATCGTTGTCGTAGTCGAAAAAGAGTCCGCCGGACCCCATCGTTTCTGGGAGGTATTTCTGTTCAGATGCGCCATTGGTGTGTTTGAAGTGGATACCGGCTTGCTGTGTCTGATCCGTAAAGTAGGGTATTGTTTCAGCGACAGACGGTATCACAGTGCAGCCGATAAGTATCAGGCAGGCGAGTAGGAGGGGTTCTGTCTTGGTACCCAGCGAGAGATAACAGTCGTTTTTCAATTTTTCCGTATATCCCGCGTTGTTGGTAGAATTCTAAATAGGACTTACGCACTTTGTTGGTAGGGGCGGTTTGTAACCGCACCGATTTTGTAGGCGTAAGCGTCTGAATTCTCCATAACCAGATATGGATCACGCTCAATTTCGCGTAAGTCCTGTTAAAAATAAAAGCACCCAACGCGTGGGTGCTTTTAAGTGTTTGTTCTACTTAGAATCCGCCTTTGAGCGCACCCCAAGTCGTCGTAAGTTTGTTTTGCGGTTCAACGGCGGTCTGCGGGTCGGTTTCATTCGGATTGAATTCGACATCCGTTGTCGCGAAAATTTTATCGATGTATGTGCCATCTTCGCGATGCGAGATGTGGAGTGTGTGATCTCCAGCATCCAATTCCACAGGGACCGGATCATCGCCGTGCTGGATAAGTTCAGTTCCTTCAAAGGGACCGTCGCGCGTGTTCAATCGGAACCAGACCCAGTCAGTCGTATAGTTTTCCCTGAGTTCCCCTGCTTCAAAGAAATCCCAGATGTTCATGGGACCTGCGTTGGTAGATGTAATATCACCATCGGCGGTATCGAGTGCCCAGTAGCAGGAGTTATCGCCGACTGACGGAGCAATCACACGTCCCCAAAAGTGCCAATCGTCTGCGTCAACCGAGAATTCGTATTTTACCCAGTCTCCGCCATCATTTGTCGCACCATTATGTGAACCGATGTAAGCACCACCGGATGCTTCTGTGACACTGTAATCGTCTACACCTTCAGCAGCGTTACCTGGGTGATCGGTTGGAACTTCAAATATTTCAAATTTCGTGCCGTTTGAATCGTTAAAGTCTTCCGCTTCCCAACTTATATATTTTTGTGCGAATGCGGGCGAAACAATAAGGATCAACATTGTCAGTAGGATGGTAGTTCGCATTAAAAACAAACCTCCTTAAAAAAGTAGATTGGAATCATTATAGCAAATTATAAAAAAAAGTGCTACTTTTTTCTACATTTTGCATGAACGGATGGAAATATCAAGCAAAACAAACTGCGTATTCGTAAAACGATTTCAAGATCGCTTCTACTGTTGTAGAACGCAGCGTCTATTCTCTAAGTTACATTAGCGCGTCTTCGACCTCTTCAGGAAGTTCGACCGTGCTTGGGTCAACATCGATCGGATACTCGGTGCCGTATGCCTCAACGAGTTCATCAAAAGTAACGTTGTCTACACGCTCAAGGTCGTCTCCTGGGCGAACAAGCCATACGCCATAACAACCGTCACAGCTGACGAGATCCACATCGTTTTGTTCAATCGGGAACTGTGTCAGTGGATTGTTACAATCAGGACAAGGTAACATATACGTTCTCCTTAGAGTTGTTTAAATCTCCGTATGAGCTAATTGTTAGTCAGCGGCAGGCGCGAAGGTTTCCGGGTTCTCAGCCGCCGCATCGTAATCATCGATCAATTTTGTAATAACAGGGTTATCACCACAGAGTGGGCAATTCTCATCTCGGTTAATTCTCATCTCACGATAGGTCATACCGAGTGCTTCATAGAGGATGAGCCTACCGATAAGGGGTTCGCCGATACCGATAATGTATTTAATCGCTTCGGTTGCCATCATGACACCAATTACGCCTGGGAGCACGCCCAGGACACCCGCCTCACTTCAGCTGGGCACCAGACCCGGTGGCGGTGGTGTTGGGTACATGCATCGGTAGCAAGGTCCCTCGTGTGGTTTAAAGAGCGAGACCTGTCCCTCAAATTGGAAGATACTACCGTGAACAATCGGTTTATTCATCAACACAGCAGCGTCATTGACGAGGAAACGGGTGGCAAAATTATCGCATCCGTCGACAATCAGATCGTATTCCGAGAAGATTTCTTCAACATTATCAGCAGTCAAACGAAGGTTATACGGTGTGATGTCAATGTCCGGATTCAGCGATTTAATTGTCGTTGTCGCGGATTGAACCTTCGGTGTACCTACTGATTCTGTGCGGTGGAGTATCTGACGCTGTAGGTTGCTTAACTCTACGACATCGGAATCAATAATGCCCATGTGTCCAACACCAGCGGCACCGAGATACACCCCCGCGGGTGAACCTAAGCCACCGGCACCGACCATTAAGACTTTAGCATCCAGTAGTTTCGCTTGTCCCTGTTCTCCAACTTCGGTGAGCATAAAATGGCGACTGTAACGATCAAGCTGCTCGTGCGACATCGGTTTATCTTGTTCAGTCGGGAAACCCGCTGCCGTCCAATCGCGGTATCCGCCTGCGAGGGAGACAGTGTCGGTGTAACCCATCTCACGAAGCGACTTGGCAGCGAGGAGGGAACGGAGTCCCGCCGCACAGTAGACGACGACCTTTTGGTCTCGATCAGGGATGTAGTTTTCAACCGAAAATTCCAACATTCCGCGTGTGACATGAACGGCGTTGGCGATATAGCCAGCGCGATATTCATCTTCATCACGCACATCAAGTAGCACGAAATCGCTGTCTTTTTCCTGCTCGCTTTTTATTTCGTCGACGGTTACCTCTGGGATTTCTGTTTTGGCTTCCTCAACGATTTGCCTATAGGATTTCATAAAATTTTCTCCTGCCGAGAGAATATGAAGGTCTGGGCTTTCATATTCCTGTTCCGTGAATTTTTGTCTTTTGCGCTTGCAAAATTATATCACACAGACGTGATATTGTCAACCTTTTATTTTCTCAGTCCTCTTGTAGGAGGGAACTCCGATTCCCGACCTCCTAACTGTAAGAGCGGCACTTTTGTGCGGGGTTTGCAACCCTGATTCTTTCTTTCGGAATATCCCTTGATTTTTCGCCTGACACATGGTAAACTTAAAATAACGTGAGTTTGAAAATAAAAATTGAAGCGTTCCGTAGGTTGGGTTGAACGCAGACCTCCTAAAAATTGCACACAGCACAGCGTTTTCAAGCCAACAGAGAAACCTGAAACCACCAAAAACCCAGTGAAACCCAACACAGACTATGATACTGACACCCTTTGGAATGTTGGGTTTCGCTACACCTATCTCTACCGCACGGGTTCATTGGAGAAGGGAACGCGGTGTATAGCGAAAATGCGCCTGTGGCTTTACCGCTCAACCTAAGGGGAAACACCCAAGCAAAAACACCTACGTCCATATTGTATTTTGTTTTCCAACCCACATTTAATTATCAAACTCACGTTCTGTATAATAAACGTCGGGGAACACCGAATTAATCTTACAAATTCATAGGGTATGGAAACTATAGTAAAGTCTAAAAATATGTAGACAGTTATTCAGTGGAAGAACCCTCACCGCTGCTGGCGAGGATTGTATCCTCGCCTCCCCGCAATGTCCTAGTAATTATGGGTTTTACTATAAACAAACAGAAACACTCACTTTTTTTAATTTCCTAATTGAACACTTTCATGATCGCAGCACTCGATGGCTCCTTGAAGATAAAGAAAACGTCCGTGGATTGTTAGAAATTGTTGCCGAGCGTCTGGTTACACATCTTGATTTTAGTCAACTCACACATATCAACAGGAGTTTCATACCAGATAACCTTCGAGAACAGGAATCGGACATCGTTTACAGTGTGCCGTTCCGCAGCGAGTCCAAAACAGAGGAACTCCTGATTTATATTCTCATTGAACAACTTGAAATCGTTTTCAACTTTGGGGACCCCAAGCCCGAAATGCCGGATAGCATCACGCAAAATCTGAATCCTGCTTTTGAACTGCGTCCTTGAAAATCCACAAAAATTTCTAGTGATATACCTATCGTCCCGCTGAGGTTTTCATAGGTGGTATTCCTTATCTATACACTTATTGAAGGAATCCGCAGAAATACGCAGAAATACGCAGAAATACGCAGAAACACCCAAGCAAAAACACCCGCTGGGCTTTTATTTCGCCTGGCAACGGACATTAGAATAAGTCGCGATTGGGAGATCACTTCTACGAAAGCAGATATCGAGGTTTCAAACCCCTCCCACAAAAGCATCGCGATCAGGAGATCGCTCCTACAGGAAGAGGTCGGGAATACGAACCAATCTAACCAAAAGCTGAAGAATGCCTTCGGCAATCAAGAAGCGTCTCAAATCCTGAAAATCCCCTAATCTTGTAAATCCTGATTCAGACAATTAAGTTATCCGTAAGTATCGGGGTTACAAACCCCCTCCTATAAGAGTGATTCGTGACAATTATTGACAAATGGATCGTAGACACGCTAAAATAAATGTGGACATGCGAGATCCATCCAATAGATTCATGCATCACCGCCTAAAGACTTGAAACATCATCACGGAATACGGAATGAGGAATTATCAATGTTCAACGCAAATCCTTTCCGCCAACCCGGGCAATGGTACCGTGGAAACACACATAGCCATAGCACAGAATCCGACGGTCAACTTTCCATGTCGGATCGATTCGCAGCCTACCGTGAAGCAGGGTACGATTTCCTCGTGCTAACGGATCACCGCAAGGTGAATGACGTGAGTGCTTACAGCACGTCAGACTTTTTGGCGATATCGGGAAGCGAAGTGCATCCTGAAAACCCCTATGGGGGTGCTAAGTATCATTTTGTAGCGATTAATATTCATGAGGCAGTGAATTGCGCAAAGATGCACCCGAATGCTGTGCTTGATGACATTAAGGCACAAGGTGGCGAAGCCGTTTTATGCCATCCGTATTGGTCTGGACACACAATTACAGATTATCTACCATTGCGGGGTTATTTCGCAATCGAAGTCTACAACGACGGCTGTATGGACATCGGGAAAGCGTTTTCAGAACAAGCTTGGGACGATTTGTTGGATAGAGGGGGACCCGTTCTCGGCATCGCTTCCGATGATTCACACGGCACTGATCACGATTGTTTCCACGGATGGATTATGGTCAAGGCACAGGAGTTGACAATTGAGAATATCATGGAAGCACTCAGGACAGGCGCGTTCTATTCTACACTTGGACCCGAAATCACAGATATGACGTTAGAGGATAACGAATTGACAGTCAAATGTTCACCGGCGCAATCAATTGTTTTTAAAGCACAATGCAGTCGGGGTCAACGAATCCTGCCACCGGACGGTGAACTCTTAACCGAGGCGACCTATAGCATTCCAGAAAGTGTCAAGTATATTCGGGTTGAAATAACCGATGAAACCGGTAAAAAAGCTTGGTCAAACCCCTTCTTTTTCTAAGGTAAATAGGGCTATTTATTTTTCGGTTTTTTGTCTGAAAGAACCCCTAAATCCCCTTATCACGGACTTTTCGCATATTTTGCGGAAAAACTGAATGACCCTATGAAATTTGAACAATTATTGACAAGCCGATTTTAGATATGCTAAAATAGATATGGACGTGCGAAGAACGTCCAATGAATTAATGTATCATCCCTAAAGACGTGAACACATCACCACGGAAAAAGGAGCAACCAATGTTCAACGCAAATCCTTTCCGCCAACCGGGGCAATGGTATCGAGGGAATACACATAGCCATAGTACGGAATCCGATGGGCAGCTTCCCATGTCGGACCGGTTCGGAGCCTACCGTGAAGCCGGTTACGATTTCCTCGTGCTAACAGATCACCGTAAGGTGAACGATGTGAGTGCTTACAGTACATCAGACTTTCTGGCAATATCGGGAAGTGAGGTCCATCCATCAAATCCCTACGGGGGTGCGACGTATCATTTTGTCGCGATTAACATTCATGAGACACTCAATTGCGCGAAGATGCACCCGAACGCAGTGCTTGATGAGATTAAAGCGCAGGGGGGTGAAGCCGTTTTGTGTCATCCCTATTGGTCTGGACACACGATTACAGATTATCTGCCGTTACGCGGGTACTTCGCCATTGAGGTTTACAACGACACCTGTATGGGCATCGGCAAAGGTTTCTCGGAACAGGCATGGGATGACTTGTTGGATAGAGGGGGACCCGTTCTCGGCATCGCTTCCGATGATGCACACGGGACCGAACACGACTGCTTTCACGGATGGATTATGGTGAAAGCGGAAGAGTTGACGATTGAGAGCATCATGAAAGCGTTCCGAACAGGCGCATTCTATTCTACGCTCGGACCCGAAATTGAAGATCTGGCGTTAGAGGGTGAAGAGTTAACGGTTAAGTGTTCGCCAGCACAATCAATTGTTTTTAAATCGGAATGCAGTCGCGGTCGACGGATTCTTCCACCGGAGGGTGAACTCTTAACCGAGGCGACATATAGCATTCCGAACAGTACGAAATACGTTCGGGTTGAAGTAACAGACGAAACCGGTAAGAAAGCCTGGTCGAATCCGTTCTTTTTCTAACGCAAAATCTTGAAGTTTTCGTTGGTGCTGTAATGCAAAACATTTTGGTGTGCCAAACAGGTGGCTGGATCGGTGATATGGTGCTGCTGACACCGGCGTTGCGTGCGCTGAAGCATGCCTATCCTGAATCCCGTCTTGAACTTCTCTTACGTCCTCGTGTCGCAGATTTAATGGAAACGCACCCTTATGTTGATGCTTGCATCGTTGATGACAAGACGAGGGGGCGTTACCGATCGATAGTAAGATCGGTACGCCAGATACGAGATCGGGCTTTTGACGTTGCCGTTGTGTTGCATCCGACTTCGTTCCGAAACGCGCTGCTGCCGTTTCTTGCGCGAGTCCCAATTCGCGTCGGAACAAGTGCTAGTGGACGTGGAATGCTGCTGACTATATCCCACAAAGACGATACAAACGTCCATGAGGTACGTCGATATTTACGGTCGCTGCAGCTGCTGGACGTTGACCCTGTTTCTGATGTTTTGGAGTTTTGGCATACAGATACCGACCGTCAGTCTATTGAACATCTCTTGGATCGTGAAGGCGTTTCGCCACGGGATCGGCTTATTGCCGTCAATCTGGGCACAACGTGGAGGACAAAACGGTGGAATGTAGCAAATTTCGCCGAGGTTATCCGACAGATCGGGTACCTTGCGCCAGAGACCAAAATTGTATTAACCGGATCATCTGCGGAGGAATCGTTCACGGATGGGGTGTCTGCTTCACTACCGATAGTTAATCTTGTCGGCAAGACCTCGATTCTGCAACTCGGGGCATTATTGGAAAGGTGTGAGGTGTGTTTAACCTGTGATAGCGGTCCCATGCACATCGCAGCAGCAGTTGGGACACCGACGGTGGCACTCTTCGGTCCCACTGATCCGGTGCGGCATCGTCCTTACGGTAGTGGGCATGAGGTCGTTGAGAAGTCAGTCTCGTGTCGCCCCTGCTATAAACGAACATGTCGGCGAAAAGATGCACCACATCTTTGCATGACGCAAATTAGCATCGGTGAAGTCGTAAATTCCTTGGAGATAAAATTACATCAGAAGGCACGTGTTGCCTAATGTCAAAATTAAAAAAGGAACACTGAATGAAGGATATCCGCGCACTAATATTTGATTTCGGCGGAACTTTAGACGGAAATGGTATCCACTGGTTGGAGCGAACATATCAGTTTATCCAAGAACGACACCCAGAAATTACGCGTGAAGCGTTCGACGAAGCAGATAGAGCGACAATAACAGAATTCGCACTCGGTGATTCTTCTGTTGAATGGTCTTACCAAGACGGTTCAATGCTACCGGTCGGGGCAGTCGCCTCTGAATATGCGGCGCGTTGTACTTTGCGAGAGACTGCCGATGCGATTGCAGTCGGAATTTACAAGCGGTTGGGTTTGAGCGGGCAGATGAAAGATGAATATGTCGAGTGGTTTTGCACCGGAGCTGCCGAAATTCTCGCAAAGAATCGGCAGTGGCTTGAAACACTTCACGGCACCTATCAACTCGCTGTGATTAGTAACAACTTTGGGAACACCAGCGGTTGGTGTGATGAGTATGGGTTATCGCCGTTGCTTGACGTGATTATCGATTCCACGGTTCTTGGGATAGCCAAGCCGGATGCTCGTATTTTTGAAGCAGCTTTGTCGGAATTGAGCGTTGCACCTGCGCATGCTATCTACGTTGGAGATAGTTACGCCGCAGATATGGTTGGTGGCAAGAACGCCGGTATGTGGACGGCGTGGCTTGTTGGAGATCAACCCAGGACGTGCCCGGATCCAGCAATGGTAGATGTGCGACTCTCTCATCTACACGAATTAACTGGTTTTTTGGGATAGGACTTTTGGAAGGTAATGGGCAGACATCCTGTTCTGCCCATTAAATTAAGGGTGTGGAGATAAGAGGGCATCGCTACATTTCTCGGTGAAGGGCGATAACTTTACCGAGGATTATCACGTCCGTCACGTCGAAAACGCTCGGTTCGATAGTCGGATTTTCCGGTTGTAAACGGACCCGGTCGCCATCAACGAAGAAACGTTTCACTGTGGCTTCCTCTTCAACCATTGCTACGACAATATCACCTGGGTCGGCATCAGACTGTCTTCTAACGATGACAAAGTCACCTTCCATGATTCCAACGCCGATCATGCTGGATCCGATGATGCGAAGCGCGAAGCACTCATGGTCGTTTAGCATGCGCGTCGGCATCGGAAGGGTGCCTTCAATATTCTGTGATGCGAGGAGCGGAGTGCCTGCTGCCACGCGCCCAAAAATCGGAATCTCTGTAATATCGCGTTGTTTTTCCGACAAAACCGGATTTGCATTTTGTCCTTCTAACCATTTACTGGTTGCGAGTTTCGGATCCGCTTCCTTCAAAATGGAAATTGCCCGTGGTTTGCCATCTTCCCGTTCGATATACTTTTTCTTCTCAAGGGCATTGAGATGGTCATGTGCTGCCTTTTCAGAAAAGCCGAATTCACTACCTATCTCGCGTATCGTCGGGGGATAGCCCTCTTTGATACGCCGCTGTATATAGGTAAAAATCTCGCGTTGTCTATCTGTCAAGGTCTTTGCCATGGATTAAGCTCCTAATAGTAAGTATTAGTTTATATTTATATATTATCCTATATTTAGTTTAAAAATGCAAGAAAAAAATGAATATTTTACATCGGCGTGTTCGCGTTTCCTTCAATCAGAAAAGTGAAACCGAACAGTGCTATTAACGTCATTAATTAGGGGAAAATTTAGAAAATGCGAAGGCTAAGTCTTGTTACACATTTTTTCGCCAAATGCTGCGTTTCTTTTCGGTACATCTGTTTGCTGATTGCTTTCGTTAGCGGAACTATAGGTGTGGGGTTAGCGAAAGAAGAAGTAAAGAAGGTGGAGCTTGATGCTGTTGTCACAGACTTTACACTCAAGGATGCTGCTGGCGTGCCTCATGCTTTGTATAAATTGAGCGAGAACAAACCGGCTACAGTCGTTCTGTTCCTTGCCACACAATGCCCAGTAGCGACGGACTATGCGGAGCGGATTGCTGCTTTGGTTAAGACTTATAGCGAAAAGAAAGTGCAGTTTATTGGGATCAATTCAAACAAGCAGGAGAAGATTGAGGAGATTTCGGAATACAATGAAAAGCACGGCTTTGAATTTCCTGTGCTAAAAGATCCAGAAAACAAAATTGCTGATTATTTCGGTGCAAGAAGAACCCCAGAAGTGTTTCTGCTCGATGCGGAACGCGTACTACGTTACGCTGGAGCGATTGACAACAGTCCAAAAGAACCAACGAAACACTACCTCAAAGACACTTTGGATTTAGTCATCACCGGAAAAGATATTCCAAAAGCATCCAAAAAGACGAGAGCAATCGGGTGTACAATTAAACGAATTCGGAAAACGAGTGTAGATAGAACGCCTTAAATTCCACCCGCAAATCTCAATCTCTCTATTGAACATCACACAGGGGGCAAAAAACAAATGCTTCGATTCTTATATCACTGTTTTCAGGCAGTGCTAACCCTATTTTGGAGTGTATGCATTCTCGTGTTTATAGTGGCTTTTGCTGGCATCGGGTTCGCAGGGGGCATGCTACTCGCGTGTTGGGAGGATGTACGCGGTATTGACTTAGATCGACTTGAATACGATGTTGATGTTCAGACGTGGCGACAACATCTGGAGGTTTACTCTTCAGTGTGCAAGGTTCAGAAGACAGACAAAGTCGCGTTTTTGCTCGATAAACTGGAGCGTTTGGAATATAAAAAGGTCTCGGAAATCATTCCAAAGTTGAGCCCACCAGGGTCGTATGCTGTATCTTTGGATGCACCTGTATCTTGGGATCCAAAGGCTGAAAAAAAACCGAACGGGACTGTCCGCATCCATCTACGCGACTTTGAATATCCGCGTCTTGATGTGGAGGCGGGGCACGTTCAAATTTCTGTTAAAGATGAAGAAATTACCTCTATCCAGAATGAAGATGATTCTGTGCGCCAAAATTTCTACCTTGAACCGGAGAAGATAGCCGAATTTGCTGACGATGAAGGTTCAACGCGTCGTCTGATTCCCCTGCTGCAAATGTCTGACAAAGTTATAGGGGCATTTGTCGCTATTGAGGATCGGCGATTTTATGAGCATTGGGGGGTTGATATTATACGTCTCGTCGGGGCATTTAGAAATAAATTATTGCACGGCAGTCGCTTGGCTGGCACAAGCACACTAACGCAACAGTTAGCACGAAATATCTATCTCTTTAATCAGCGGTCGGACAGGAGTGTCGTTCGGAAAGCGAGAGAGATACTACTTTCAGTGAGGATTGAGAAGGCTTTCTCTAAGGATGAGATTCTTGAACGCTATCTGAACCACGTTGATTTAGGCAGATCGAGGTATGGTGGGAAAACGTATCACGGTGTTCAGCAAGCCGCACTCGGCTATTTTGGGAAGGAGGTATCGGAACTCAACGATCATGAGTCTGCTTTACTTGCAGCACTTCCGAAAGGTCCCCACGCTTTTTCGCCGTTTGCCAACCCGGAGCGCGCTAGAAATCGACGTAACCTCGTGCTTGACGCGATGTTCGATCAAAACTATATCCCTACTGAATCTGAATGGCACGCAAGTCGAAATGCCCCGCTCCTTCCACAAAACCAGCATCAAAAAAGTACAACAACTGCCTTCAAAGAAGCCGGACACTTTCTTCAGGAGGTCCATAAAAAACTCCTCACGCTTCCTGAGCTCAAAGATAATTTGTATAGTGGTGGATTGAAGGTTTACACAACCATAGACATGACTATGCAGGTTGTTGCAGAGAAAGGGACAGCAGAGCACCTCCGCGTGATGGATAAGACATACGGTCCAAGGAGTCTGCCGGATTATGATGCCAGTAAACGGAATCCAAACAGCATTAATCTGATTGATGATTACCTGCAAGGAGCACTCATTGCGTTTGAACCGAGGACCGGGCACGTTAAAGCGATGGTGGGCGGTAGAGATTACAACATCACGGGGGATCGGATTAGTTTCTATAATCGCGCCGTTGGAACTGCCAGGCGGCAACCCGGTTCCGCCTTTAAGCCGATTGTTTTTGCTGCTTTGTTAGAAGAACCTTCAATTGTAACACCCGGAACGGTTATTATTGATGAAGAGTGGGGGATGGTGCCTTTTCCTGGACAGTGGTGGGCTCCCAGCAATTATATTGAAGGGAGATTTAGGGGACCAGTCATTATGCGTGATATTCTCACGAGTTCCATTAACGTGCCAACGGCGAAGGCAGTATTGGAAACACCTATAACTGAGAACGGCAAATGGGAAGGGCTGAATCGCGTCATAGATTTGTCAAAAAGGATGGGCATTAAAAGTCCTATAGAACCGTTCCCTGCGATCTCCTTAGGAACGGCTGAAATGACAGTTCTTGAGTTGACTTCAGCGTATGGGATTTTTGCAAACGGTGGTGTCCGTGTAGAGCCGATGTACATTCAGTATGTCGTGGACACAGATGGAAACATTATCTATTCCTCTGATGAACGTCAGGTTCAACGTGCCCGGGTGCTGGATGAAAAAGTGGCATATCAGATCACCTCGTGTTTGGAAAATGTGATTAAACATGGGACCGGCAGACATGCGATCAATATGGGGCTAACTCGACCCGCCGCTGGTAAAACGGGAACAACCAATGAGAATGTTGATGCTTGGTTTGTCGGTTATACCACGGATCTGATTGTCGGCGTTTGGGTCGGATTTGATAAAAATCGACCAAATCGACGGAACTACAATCAGCAAGGGGCGTGGGCAGCACTGCCGATCTGGGCGGAATTCATGATTAAGGCAGCCCGGGGACCCAAGAAGGAGTTCCCTGTCCCTGAAGGCATTGTCTTCCGAGAGATTGACAAAATGAGTGGTCGCCTCAAACGTGCAGACAAGTGTCCAGAAGAAAATATTAGCAACGAGCCATTTATTGAAGGACAGCAACCGGAAGAACTTTGCCATATCCATAGATAGTATCCTGTAGGAGGGCGGGAACACCCAAGGAAACACTCCGATTCCCGAATTCCTCTTGCTATAGGAGCAACCTCTGCTCGCGACCCTCTCAAGCGTGGTAGGTGCGGTTTTGCGGCGTACTCGACCAAATGCGATCTGCATTCCAAACCGCACCGGATTTTCTCCATTCCCGTTGGAGGTGTTAGGCAACCTCGCCTACTGATAACTAATGTGGGAAGGGTTTCTAACCCCGATTTCTTCCGAATGCAAACCCATGTTGAAAAAAATAACATAATGGTATTATATAACATATTATAAGTTAATTTGACTTTTCTTTTCTCCACTGCTTTCCGAGGCAACACCTTCGCTTTATGAAACCGTTTTCCGCCTCTAAAGCTTACCCTGAACGCACGCTATTTGTCTTTTCCAACGAACCTCAAATTCTTGCCTTTGAGGCAAGAATTTACTTTGCGATACACTCCTATTGAAGTGAGTCACTACCTACCTTCACCCCTTTTCCCCCAATTTATGATTTGCAAAACTAGGGCAAGACAGGGCAATTTTTATATCGCGGACAATCGCCCTATATCAACGACTATTTTTCTGGAAATTTATGAGGTTTTTATTCAATCAGATTCCCGACTGAAAACGCTACACATTTTTGATAGAGTATGGTATACTATATAGAACATATCTCATACCATGCCAATTTCTTGTAGCCTTAATATAAGGTGCCGCTTGCAACTCCAAATTGTAAAGACGATTGAAAACTTGACAAGGAGCAAAACGCCAAGATGAGAGAGAATTGGGAATTGCTGACAAAGATTGATGATCCAGAAGATGACATCCCCGAATCGGATAACTTGCAATTTGAACTGATCTCAGACTTCACACCGCAGGGTGATCAGCCGCAAGCCATTGTCGAACTCACAGAGGGACTCCAACGTGGAGACAAAGCACAGACACTCCTCGGCGTGACAGGTTCAGGCAAGACCTACACAATGGCGAATGTGATTCAGAATGTGCAGTTGCCAACACTCGTAATCTCACCTAACAAGACGCTTGCCGCACAGCTTTACAACGAATTCAGGACATTTTTTCCCAATAACGCCGTTCACTACTTCGTCAGCGACTACGAGTACTATCAACCGGAAGCATACATTCCATCTACCGATACCTTTATTGAAAAGGATGTTCGCATTAACGAAGAGATTACACGGATGCGGCTTGCCTCGACAGCATCCTTAATATCGCGTCGCGATGTTATCGTTGTTGCAAGCGTTTCCTGCCTCTATGGTCTTGGATCACCCGATGAATTTGAAAATCAGAGGGTTCAGGTAGCGGTTGGAGAGGTGGTCCGTCGCGATTCGCTGCTGCGAGCCTTGGTCGATATTCAATACGTCCGCAACGATGTTGAGTTCTGGCAAGGGGTATTCCGTGCCCGTGGCGATGTCGTTGAAGTGTTTCCCGCTTATAGTGAGAACGCCTATCGTATTGAGCTTTTCGGCGATGAAATTGATCGGATTAGTGAGATTGATACCACAACTGGAGAAGTATTGGCACAACGTGACTTCCTTGAAATCTATCCTGCCAAGCATTTCATGACCGATGGTGAAATTTTTGACCAGGCATTGATTAATATTGAACTTGAACTTCAGGACCATATTCTGGCATTTGAGAAAGAGAATAAATTGCTCGAAGCACAACGTATTGAACAGCGAACTCGCTTTGATCTGGAAATGTTGCGCGAGGTCGGCTATTGCTCCGGTATTGAAAATTACTCGCGACATCTTTCAGGATTACAACCCGGAGATCCTCCTTACTGTTTGATGCACTACTTCCCCGACGATTTTCTACTCTTTATCGACGAGTCGCATGTAACGATTCCGCAGCTGCGGGGGATGTATCGTGGTGACAGATCGCGAAAAGAGACGCTTGTCAAGTATGGCTTCCGTCTGCCCTCTGCACTTGACAATCGTCCGCTCCGTTTCGACGAGGTTGAAGCGCGCGTCAATCAAGTGGTCTTTGTCTCCGCAACACCCGGTCCCTATGAAATGGAAAACAGCGCGCAAATCGTTGAACAGATTATCCGTCCAACAGGACTCATTGATCCCCAAATTACAATCCATCCGGTGAAGGGACAGATCGACCATCTCATCGGCAAGATTAAGGAGCGCGTCAGGCACAAACAACGCGTTCTTGTCACGACGCTCACCAAGCGAATGGCGGAGGATTTGACGGAGTATTTAACTGAAGCGGGGATCCGTGCTGACTATATGCACTCTGAGATTGACGTGTTTGATCGGGCACGTATTCTACGCGAACTTCGTGAGGGTGTTTTCGATGTACTGGTCGGTATTAACCTCCTTCGGGAAGGGCTTGATCTGCCCGAAGTCTCTCTCGTTGCGATCCTGGATGCTGACCGACCCGGTTTCCTCCGTTCTGTCAGATCTCTCGTTCAGACCGCAGGACGTGCTGCACGGAACGTTGATGGTGAGGTGCTCTTGTACGGAGATAGCATTACAGAGGCAATGGGAGAGGCAATACAGGAGACACAGCGCCGACGTGATATTCAACTACAATATAATGTTGATAACAATATCACACCCGCCACGATTGAGAAGGCAATTCAGGAGCTTATCGCTGAATCAAGCGACGAGTATAAGACCAAGAAGTCTGACAAACCCACTATCGTTCCAGAAACTATTGAGCCGCAAGATGTTGACGCGATAATTACAGACTTAACGCGGCAGATGCGGAAAGCGGCGTTGGAACTCGATTATGAAGAAGCTGCCGCCTTACGTGACCAGATTGCCGAACTGAAGGAGCGATCTGTCGGACAGTCCGCTTGATTGTGTGAACGGTCCCTCGAATAGAAACGCGGAATTTAAAACTTGTATCTCAAAATGGAATCTGCTAAAATGCAGTAGTTGATTGTAACTTTAAAACCTATAACCTCGATTTACTTATTGAGGATTAATTGTTTTGGTGATTTGCTATTAAAATATTAATCTTCTCCAGAAATAGAGAAAGGACTTTACGATGTTTGTTTGTATAGCCTGTGGTTATTTGTGGAAGGAAGCAGATAACCCACCAGAGGAGTGCCCTGCGTGCACGGCACCCAAAGAAAAGTACATCCCTTACGACGATAGAGCCGAGCGATGGGTTAAACGTGCAGTGGCGGCACATGTCATGTATCCAGATGAAGAAGGAGCTGACCTTCGCGCAGAGAACTCTGCACTCTCGTCGCACATCAGGTTTGCCCTTGTTGGCTTACTCGGTGACTTGCCGAAAGAATGAAGCGTGGGGAGCCTCGATTCCCTAATTGGGGCTTCTTCCCCATTCCTATTCTATTTCCCATTTTTTAATTGATACTTATAGTATAAAATGCCAGCAGCCCTATCTTCTGGCTGAGGGCTTTGAAAGGAAAGGAAGCGGCACTACCCAATATCGGGACTCTATCGAGAAGAGGTGCCGCAAGGAAAAATGAAACAGATACGTTATTTGCTGATTCTATTCCTCGTTGCTTTGCACGGGATAGCATCAGCACAAAATCTTGAAGATCGCGTAGTGGAGCATATCTTTCCCAACGGTCTGAAGTTATTGATGATCAAACGCGACACCTCTCCTACGATCGCGCCATACATCCTCTTTAAAGCGGGTTCCGTGGATGAATCAGATGACACACGCGGTATCGCGCACATGCTCGAACACATGTTGTTCAAGGGGACTGAAACAATCGGCACAAAGGACTACGAAAAAGAAAAAGTAGTGCTTGCCGAAATTGACCGGATAGGTGATGCACTCGACATGGAACGTGCGAAAGGTTCCAGAGCAGATGCTGAAAAAATAGCCGAGTTAGAAGAAGCACTTAAAACGCAACAGGAACTCGCAAAAGAGTGGATTGTCACCGGCGAATACACCGAAATCTATACACAACACGGTAGCACGGGTTTCAACGCTGGGACCTCAGTTGACTATACCATTTACACGGTGGAATTGCCATCTAACAAGTTAGAGTTGTGGGCAATGCTGGAGTCCGACCGGATTAAGAACGCTGTCCTCCGCGAATTTTATGTGGAACGTGAGGCTGTCAAAGAGGAACGCCGGATGCGTGTTGATACTCGTCCAGGTGGTAAACTCTATGAACAGTTTATGGCTGCTGCCTTCACCGCTCACCCTTATGGGATACCGATTATTGGGTGGCCCTCGGATATCGCTATGTTAAATCGACGCAAGGCGAAAGAGTTTTTCCGCGTCCACTACGCACCGAATAACTCCGTTATGGTTATTGTTGGAAATATTGACATAGACAAGACCATCGCGCTTATTGAAAAACACTTCGGTGATATACCCTCACAGCCGCTTCCTCCTGAAGTCACAACTGATGAACTTCCACAAGAGGGAGAACGCCGTATCGAAGTAGAATTCGACGCCGAACCACAACTCATGATTGGGTTCCATAAACCGACGATCCCACATTTCGACGACTATGTACTCGATTTTATCAGTGCGATCCTTTCTGATGGACGTACCTCTCGGTTTTACAAAAACATCGTTGAAAAAGGGATAGCCATTTCTGCCGATTCGTTGAACGGATATCCGGGTGCGCGCTACGACAATCTTTTTGTTGTAAATGGAGCACCGCGATCTCCGCACACACCCGTCGACGTTGAAGAAGCAATCTATGCGGAGCTCGAAAGGCTCAAGACTGAACCTGTTGCGGAAAAAGAATTCAAACGTATCCTCAAGCAAGTGGATGCCAGCTTTATTCGGAACCTCAGTTCAAACGCCGGAATGGCGCAGCAGCTCGCCTTCTTTGAAGGGATCGCTGGTGATTGGCGTTATGTGCTGGATTGGCGGGAAAACATATATAAGGTTACGCCAGAGGACATCATGAGAGTCGCAAAAACCTATTTCATGAAAAGCAACCGCACCGTCGGCACACTCATTAAGAAAGAGGCAGCAGCACCCGCCGGTGAAGATACGGAGGGCAGTGAATAATGAAGAAACGAACCTCTACAGGACTTGTCATCGCGACACTGATCGCCTGCTTCATTGTGTGGGGTATCCCGTCTACATTCGCGAAACCACACGAAGAACTCACCTTTGAACCGATTGAGTTTAAACCACCCGTTCCAGAGAAACGGATGCTCTCAAACGGGGTGACGCTCTACCTCATTGAGGACCACGAGTTGCCGCTTTTTAACATCAACGGCTTGATTAAAACCGGTGACATCTATGATCCAGCGGATAAGATCGGTTTAGCAGGAATATTCGCTACCGTTATGCGAACCGGCGGTACAGTGTCGCGTGAACCGGACATGCTGAACGAGGAATTGGAATCTATGGCGGCTTCCGTTGAAGTTGGCATGTCACGCGAATATGGTACGATTAACCTCTCAACACTCGCAGAAGACATCGACAAGGGATTGGAAATCTTTGCCGATGTACTCAGGAATCCTGCGTTTCGTGAAGACAAATTGGAACTTCGCAAGCAGCAAGCCGTTGAAGGGATCCGTCGACGGAACGATAATCCTATCCAACTCGCGTGGCGTAACTTCTCGGTGCTGCTCTATGGTACCGATCATCCCTTCGGGTGGTATACCGAAATTGAAGGCATAGAAAGCATTACCGCTGATGACCTCAAAGCGTTTCATGCGAAATATTACCATCCCAATAACATGATGCTCGCAATTACCGGCGATTTTGATACGGAAACCTTGATTGCCCAGCTTGAAAAGGTGTTTGAGGGATGGAAATCCACAGAGATTATGTTTCCTGATGTGCCAACCGTGGATCCTACGCCCGAAGCGTCTGTTAATTATATCTTCAAGGATCTCCCGCAGTCAGTGATGTTAATCGGGCATTTCGGCATCAAACGCACACCCGATTTTCCAGACTATTTCGCACTCCGCGTCATGAACGATATTCTTGGTGAAGGTGGTTTCACCTCTCGCCTCATGAAGGAAGTGCGCGAGAAACACGGTCTCGCTTATATGGTCGGTAGCATAATGCAGACGAGTTACTACACGAATCCGGGGGAATGGTTCGCTTATTCGCAGACCCGTACCGATAAAACGGCAGAAGCGATCTCGCTCATTATTGATGTCGTCAAGGGACTCCGAGATACCCCAGTGCCAGCAGATGAATTGCAGCGGACCAAAGATTCACTCATCAATTCGTTTGTTTTTGGTTTTGAGAGTAGCGCACAGATCGCTTTTCAGCAGATGATACTTGCCTATCGCGGTTTTGCACCAGATTTCCTTGAAACCTTTACCGATAACATTGCTAAGGTCACAGCGGCAGATGTGCAGGCGGTTGCCCAGAAGTATCTCCATCCGGATGCACTCACGATTGTCACCGTTGGCAATAAAGCCAATTTCGACCGACCCCTTGATGAGTTCGGAGCGGTTAACGAGATTGAGATAGAGCAACCGGCACCACCTCCGGCGGAACCGATGCCTGAAGCCAGTGAAGGAGACATGGCGAAAGCCAAAGAGATCATCGCAATGGCAGTTGACGCATACGGCGGACTTGAGAAATTGCAGGCGGTGAAAAACATTGTTATAGAAGCACGTACTGCAGCCAATTCACCGATGGGACCGATGAACTTGGATGTAAAGGGATACCAAGTCTATCCAGACAAATTCCGGCAAGATATCAAGATGCCTCAAGGAGAAATGAGTGTTGCCTTCGATGGGACTTCTGGATTTGCCCTAACCCCTATGGGACCGCAACCCTTGCCACCCGAAATGACGGCTTCCATGAAAGATGGCATTTTCAGAGAGCCGGTTTGGCTGCTTGTGAATCTTATGCAGGGTGATAGTTCGATCCAATACGCTGGCACAGAAGAGGTAATGGGAAAACCCGCCTTTATCTTGCTTGTCAAACAACCTTCGGGTGAAATGCTCAAAATCTTCATCAGTGAAGAGACCCACTATATAGTGAAGATGGGTTTCCGCGAAACGGAACAGGGTGTTACACTGAATAAGGAATCCCTCATGGACGATTATCGCGATGTAGACGGAGTCAAAATCCCGTATCATCTTGTCCAGAATGTAGAGGGTGAACAGTTCACTGAAACCCATATAAGTAGTGTCACAATAAACGCTGAACTTGATGATTCACTGTTTCAGGAGCCAAAATGAAAGAACTAAGTTTACGCGTCCGCTATTTTCAGGATAGCACACCGGCAGATGTGCCGTGTCGTGAAACCGCTTTCATCCGGCGTGAGTTTGAGATGCCGTTGCCGGTTGAGGAGACTGCTTTAGTCCTCGTTGATCTGTGGAACGTGCATTTCATCGAAAGCTGGATAGAACGTGCGGCACAGGTAACGAAGGAGTGTGTTGTCCCTGTGATAAATGCCGCACGGGAAGCGGGTTTGACAATTGTTCATGCCCCTTCTCCGTCTGTAGCGGAGCACTATCCTCAACTCAAACGGCACAAACCGCCTGAGCCGTCTACACCTTCGGCATGGCCCCCCTCCGATTTTCGGAGTCGAGAGGGGGACTACGCCGTTTACCGCGGTCCTCGCAGCCAGCCGCCGAGTATCGGCATCCATTGGGACAAGATCGCGTCGCAACTCGCTGTCTCACCCGCGATTGATGTGAAACCGGAAGATTTTGTCATCGCAACTGGACAGCAGTTGCACGAACTCTTGGAGGAACGAGGTATTTTGCATCTGCTCTTTGCCGGTTTCGCAACAAATTGGTGTGTATTAGGCAGGGATTACGGTATCCGTTCGATGGCACGGTATGGCTACAATATCATCCTGTTTCGTGATGCCACAACGGGGGTTGAGTTTCCCGATACGTATGATAACCTGTTCACGACAGAAATCGCCATTCGGGAGGTAGAACAGCAGTACGGGTTTAGTGCGTCGAATGCTGATTTCTTTGCGGCAGTTGAGGGATTGCCAGTATAGAATTCTGCTGATAAACTCACATTTTTCGTTGTTAGGCGAGGTCTCCGTGCCTCGCCTTTTCATGTACGAACTACTAATAGGCAATGTAAGGAGTTCCACATGAAAACAAAAAATTCACAAGAGACTCAGAGATTGCTGGACTCCGTAAAGGAAAATTACAACCAATCCGATGAACTTGATCGCCGTAAAAAAGAGGTGGAATACGGCTTAGCGAAGTCGGAGCAGGCGTTCGTTGAGGAATTTCCGGCAGGCAGCTGCCTGTTAGACATTGGGTGTGCATCAGGACGGTTATGCCTCGCACTTGCGCAACAGGGATACACTGTCACCGGCATTGATGTTGCCGAGAAGCAGATTGCGCAAGCAAAGCAGATTGCTGCGGAGAAGGACATTGATGTGACGTTTCTGCATTATGAGCCGCCGACACTACCGTTTCCTGACGCGTCGTTCACAGCGGCTTTTATGGGGAATGTCTACTGTTATATCCCCCATAGTGCCGCGCGGATTGCGTTTTTGAAGGAAGTTGCGCGGGTGCTCTATCCGGACGGTCAACTTCTTCTATTTCAATCAATTCTGGATGCCATTTTTGACAATTACAAGCCGATTTACGATGATAACTACCATCAATTTGCTTCGGACTATAAGACATTGGAGGAAGGCGATAATTTCTGTTCGGGAGCACCGGCCTACGTGCACCACTTTTTTGCAGCGGATCTCAAAGCCGAGTTTGATGAGTCTCCGTTTCAACTCCTCGATTCGTCTGAGAAAGGAGATACAATAACGTGCGTTCTGCAAAAGCGTGAGTCGATTTAAGAAGGCAAGACAAATGCGCCTTTGAACTTTCTAAACCACTGGGTGAAGAGGCAATAACCTCTGCATCCTGATGTTTCGGTGGAAACTGGTAGATGCCTTGCCTTCGTTGTTATAAGATACTGAATCCTTGTCAATGCTTGTATCACTCCGGGGCACGTGGGGTGAGAAGTAACGTCATCCGCTTATCTTCGGTTAGATACTGATCGACGACATCGACAACATCAGTAGGGGAGACGTTGGCAAACGCACCCGCAAGCTGAGATAAGGTATCACCATACTGGTACTCACGCATACCCCACTGTAAACCAATGCTACCTACTATCATAGTTTCTGATGTCTCTGCGGGTTGCTGTTGCATTACCATCTTCACGTCCATGGGTGAACTGAATTGCATGGAGAGTGCTGGAGCAGCCATGGCGATCTGCACTTTGTACGCTGGTTGCTTTAGTTGGTTTATCAGCTGTCTAACCCGCTGCTTGACCTTCTCTATATCTGTATCCGGTTTGACTGAAGCGGTGATCTGTAGGTAGGTTTGTTCCGGTGTAATGAAGTCAAGGTTACAGCCAACACCACCTGTCAATTCTTTCAATTGAGGATCGTGCATGCATGCTAAGCCCAGAAGTGCACTCGCCATATACAATGCCGGGTAGTCTTCGTTTTCGGAATGGGGTATCGCGTAAGTTTCCATATAGTGGGTTACATTGATATCCCAAGTAGCAGTTTGATCTTTTGCTGTTTCTGATGTCGTTGCTGCAGGAGGAAACTTCTTTGTCGTTAGGTTGATAGATCCGAGTTGTTCCTCCATTGCTGCCTGCAGTGTTTCCGACGCAACCCCACCGATGACACACAAAAGAACTCGATCTGCTTGAATCAAGTATAGATCTCGATATTCTTGTAATTCACTTAACTGCGCCGATTGAACGTCGCCTCGCATCATTACATCGGTTCCACCATGCCGAAAGACTTGGTTCCACGCAGCGTACGCCCATTTGTGTGTTGCCAAGTTTGCTTCAGCAAATTTAATTTCAGACAGAGCCCTTGGTCGTTCCTCGGCTAAACTTTCTGCTGAAAAGGGTAATCCAGAAAGCCATTGTGCTTGTAGTTTCAAGGCTTGCATCCAGTTATCTGTTTTACCCTGAGAATCCAAGCGCGTATGATTAGCCAGTGTCTCAGCATTACTCGTTTTGTAATCAATCGGTCCTGTGGTTCGGACGGTCAAGTGCTCAATCAGATGGCTCCACTGGGTCTTTGCTTTTCCATCGTTGGCGAGTCCGAGGGATAAATAACTGAAGATAAAGACATCCGTAGAGTCTTCAACATAGAGGTTAACAACACGGATACCGTTGCTTAAAGTAAAGCGTGTCACTTCAGGTGGCGCGGCGAAAGCGAGAGAACAATTGCCGAGGATAAATAATCCCACGATAGCGAGTTTATAGTAGAGTCGAAAAGTATGTTGACCTTTTACGGAATAACTATCTCTTCCATCGCTGGCGGGGTTTCTAACCCCGCTTATCCGCGATGTCCAATTATTCGTCATCTTTGTTACCTCCGAATGTTAGGTCTTCAGACATAGATTTTCTAAGTTCGGCTTCCCTATATTCCATGCGAAATACAAAGAAAAGCATACCAAAAAGGAAGGTCCCAATCAGTCCGCAAAGACCGAATCCGTACCATATACCGTAAGGTTGCTCCGACAGATATGCGGTTATACCGACTATAAGTGAGATGAACGACAGGACGAATGCAAAAGTATTGACACCTAAAACAAGTTTCTTTGCTTTTCCTTTAGGGATGTACACACTTGCTAAAGTCCCGACAACCGCACCGAGAAAGCCCATTGTTGAACCCAATATACCACCTACCATTCCAGGATTGCTAATCCAAGGTTCATTCATCAGAAACCTCCTTCTCTTCTGTGTTGCTCTTGAGGCTCCGTTCGTTACCTCCAAGCGTTAAATCTTCAGACATTAACTTCCTAAGTTCGGCATCTCTTGCTCTTTTGAGAATTACCCAAAAACCACCACCAAAACCACTTGTGCCGAGGAGTCCACCGTGACCAAACCCAAACCATATACCGTAAGGTTGTCCTGACAAATATGCAACGATGCCGACGACGAGCGAAATGAACGACAGGACAAACGCGAAGGTGTTAACGCCCAGCGCGAGTTTCTTTGCTTTTCCTCTTGGCACGAACACGCCTGCCAATGTTCCTATGATCCCACCGAGGATACCTATTGTTGAACCCAATATACCACCTACCATTCCAGGATTGCTAATCCAAGGTTCATTCATTAGAAACCTCCTTCCTTTCTGTGTTCCTCTTGAGGATCCCCTCATTCCCTCCGAGCGTTAAATCTTCAGCCATTAACTTCCTAAGTTCAGCATCCCGAATTCTTTTGCGAATCACCCAGAAAGCGATTCCTAAACAGAGCGTTAAATCTAATCCGAAGAACCCAGACATTAACCATATTTTACGAGGTTGTCCAAACAGTAATGCGGTTACACCGAATACAAACAAAATGGACGCTAAAGCAATTCCAAAAATGAGAACGCCCAAGGTAAGCTTTTTGGCTTTTCCTCTTGGAACGAAATAACCGCCTAACGTCCCTAGGAGTGGACCGATAGGAATGAATATCACCATAATTAAAAGCCCCAGTTTCTCCTGTGAAATCCAAGGTTCATTCATTAGTGTTCCTCCTCATTGTGATTCCTCATAAGCCTTGATAAGAGCCCTTGCTGCGGCTTGTGTTAGCGTGCCATCCGCAACCATTAACCGAATCTTTAGTAAAAACGGGTTTTCCTTATCCGAGTCATCTGCGATATTGATTTTGTCAATAAGCCGATTCAGCCGGATTCTCAAGGTTGGATATGAAACCTGATACTGTTTTGCCAAGTCCTTGAGTGATCCGGAAGCTACGACAAATCGTTTGACGAAGTGGAGTTCTTCCTCACTCAGGACAGATAACCACTTCGGAATTTGTGTGTCCATCGTATTGCCTCTTCCCTTAAACGCAAACGCGATTTAAGGTATTTATAATAGAATAACATTAAATAAAGTTAAAGTCAAATTAAATTTTATTAAAGTTTTAAATGATGAAAAGTTAATTGGAATAGGTTGTGAGAACGCCGAGGAAATGAGGAGTAAGGTATCTACTGTTACTGGGATTTTTATCAGCATCCCTGTGCGTAATTACTTTATAGTAAAACCTGAAAATACATGGACGCTCTGAAAAACACAAAACACCTCTCCTTCGCTGGCGAGGATTGTATTCTCGCCCTTCCGTTGGTGTATGGGGACTTGGAAGCTTTACTATAAGCGTGAGGAAGACATGCTTTTTAGGATAGTGAATTTAGTTATTATGTGGGCGAAGATGGATCTCATCTTGTGTGAAATCAATAAATACTGAATACTTAGAAAAGAAATTATGCCCTAAAAAACCGTCTCTCTTGGGGAATTTATAATCCACCAGCATGAAATCCATCGGTGCAAGTCGGTAATTGCAAGGCGTTCGTAACTGATTTGAACTAAATGTTCCCAATATTTCAACGTCGCTTGGATCGGGTTCAAGAGTTTCGTTTTGCTGTAGCAACTTACCGAGTGTTGACTCGGAACGGATCGTACCGTAGGAATGCTTCTCTTTATCAACAGCTATAACGCCTGTGTCCAAACAAAAAGTGAAGGTTTCCTCATAGTCTTTGAGTTTAACTGGTAAACTTAGTGGTGGAACGAACTGGACGCTCTTCCAACCTTGCGATTTTAGGTAATCTGGATAGAACTCTTTCCGATACAGACCGAATTTTCTGTTTGGGTAATCAATCAGGACATTGAATTGATTTAGGAACGCTAAACCGATAAGCCCTCCCATATCATCGTATCTTGAGAAGAATTCGTAACCCGGCAATTGATCCAAAACGAGAGAGCCGATTTCGACTTTGGGTAGAAGGTAATGGCGTGAGTCAAACTTCTGCCCTTTGAAATCGTAGTTTTCTTTGGTGGCACCTGTGTATGTGACATCCAATTCGCTCAAACAGATGGTGGTAAACTCACAGTGCCATACCCGTGTCCAGTATCGATAAAAAGCCTGAGTTTCACCGTATTGACGAGCACGTCAATGTAGGCATAAGAGGGTGAATTGTCTTCGCTTGTGAAATGGATTGGGACTTCTGTAGATTCAAATTGGCAGGGTACATCAAAGGAAAATGTTAAATCTCGCATAGTGTGATTTCAGTTGATCCACCGTATAGGTTAGATTGAACAAAAATGAAGCCCATAGGGTCGATTGAAAAAAGTTGTGTGTTTTCACCTTTAACATATTAATCAGAAAACCTCGTGAGTCTTCTAACTAAAGACCATGAGATAGAGGCACCGCCCTGAGTCCCGTAGGGACGGCATCTGTGTAGAAAGATGTGTCAAGTAGAGAGTAAGCCCCGTAGGGGCGGCATTTGTAGAGACAATGAAAATACTGTGAAAAATCTAAATCTCATCTATGAGAGGTTTTGACCGGTGAGGCGGTAATACTTATCGGCAAGTAGTGCGCGTTTTGATTGGTGTTGTGTCGAATATGCGCGAGCATCGGTTAGCAGTTGCTTGTGTTCAGGAACAATATCTTGCAATTGCGAGACGATTTCCTCGAGTTCTGATTTTTCTTCCTGCAACCGTCGACTCTTTTTCTTAGCGGGTTTTAACGCTTCTGCTTCCTCGGTATCTAACTCAGCAAGGATGGCTGAAAGTTCTGCGTGCTCTTGTTCGGTCAAATTCCCTTCTGCTTCGCGGAGTCGCAGCTGCTCTAATCTATGTTGTCTGTTTGTATGTTTCATTATTGCGTTCTCCTACGGTTTACTAAAGTTTGGACAATTTTTAGAATTATAGTGCGAAAAAGCAGAAAAAGAGGTATCCTTTCATAAACACACCTGTTTTGAAAGGACAGTAAACATGGACCTCCTTTTCTGCTTAGGAGATATTCTATCGGATTTTCGTCATTTATTCAATCAACAAAACTTCTCGCTTTTCCAAGCGTTTATCTTTGGCTTCATCGCCAATAGGGGGCGTGGAACGCTGACGGAAGTTTATCAATGTAGTGGTTCAGAGACGAAGTATTGGTCCTTTCCGAAGTTCCTTTCGCGGGGGCAATGGAGTGCCGATGCTGTCGCAGCGGTTCTCATCAGGCACATCCAACACCGCTTTAGGGATTGGGTTTATGTCTATGATGAGACGAAGGCTCTGAAGACGGGCAAATTCCAATGGGGTCTGCATTTTTTCCGCAACTTCAGTTATCAAAAGGGAGGCGTGAATCAATCGAAGTTTCATTACGGACACGAGTTTGGCGCGTTAGGTTTACTTTGTCAGACGGCGACACAGTGGCATCTATTCCCCGTCTGGGTGAAACTCATGACTCCCCAGACGCTCCGCGATAAAAGCGATGCGGTGTTGAAACGTATTTGTTCAAAGATCCTGCCGGGCCTTATTATCTTTGACCGTGGCTTCGCACGGCGAAAAGTGTTTACAATGGCATTGCGTTTCGGACATCATATCTTATGTCGTGCGAAATCTAATGCGGTTTTCTATCGTTTACCGAAACCCGCAAAACGTCGCCAACGCGGGCGCCCTCGGAAATACGGAGACCGTCTCGATATTCGCCGACTGCGATATAACGACATAGATATAAACGCAAAAAGTTATTCAATTGCCTCAAAGGTCGTTCGGACGCGGATGTGTGATGCTGAAGTCCGACTCGTCGTTATCCGAAACCGCCCGAAGGTCTCAAAACCGTATCGGTATTTCTGCGTCTTTACAACGGATTTGACGCTTGAAATCCCGAAGATTATCGAGTATTATCAACAAAGGTGGCAGATAGAAACTGCCTTTCGAGATGCCAAACAGCACTTCGGCTTCGATGCTTATCGCCTGAAGTCTCGCAAGAGCATCAATCGGTTCGTTCAACTCAGTTTCGTCGCAGCAAGTCTTACAAAGTTGATATTCTCAACACGCCACGCGACGCAAAAAATGATAAGTGTTCTCGAGGTCTGTCAACATCTCGGCATTCATTGGTATCGCCCCGGAAAACTCACACAAGGTTTACGGGTGGCTTATCTTCGCTCGCAAATGGCGATAGCGTTATTTTCTGCCAAGTTCAATGAAAAAACAAACTCGCAGAATATTAATGTCAGTGTTCAAGAGGATACACCCCTGCCTTTGGACAAGGCAGCATAAGTTTACAATATTGTCCAAACTTTAGTACGGTTTAGTGATTAACTCTGCATTAGGTTTTCAATGTTTTATATTTTTACTGTTCAATCGGTAGCAAAACTCTCTAACGGCGGAAGTTCTGGATAATTCCCACGAGCATTTCGCCACGCGATGATTCCTTCAGCTATCATCCAGATCTGTAGTGCCTCCACGACAATACCGAATCCGAAAAGTAGATATTTACCTTCAAAGAGCCAACCTGTCTGCGGATTGAACATCTGGTGTAGCATTGCCCACGCAGGCATAATGAGCATGACGATCATCGGGAGGACCGCAAACCAGATCGGTTTGTTACGGCGTAGGAGATAGAAGACGATGACCATAAAGGCTAATCCGGCCAAGAGTTGGTTCGTCGCACCGAAGAGGGGCCAGAGTGTCAAACCGCCACTGCCGGGTCCATTAGGTCCCTGCAGTAGGGCAACAGCTGCTGCAAGCACTAACGCGAACGCAGTAGCGATGTAACGATTCATCAGTGGCTTGACGTTAGCCGTTTGTGCGAGTTCGTAAATAACATAGCGTTGAAGTCGTGTCGCGGTATCAAGCGTCGTAGCAGCGAAACTGGCGACGAGAACCGCCATAATCGATATACCCATTTTGAGTGGGATGCCGAGTGACGCAAGGAAATTCCCACCACCATCAACAAACGCACTCACCTTCGCTTTGAGATTGTGGCTTGCCCAGCCTCCAACCACGCGTGTAGTCCCATCAGCGTTTGTCACCGTTGTGGTAGTCGCATAACGAGTTATCCAAGCATCATTATTGGTAACGGGAGCAGCACTTTCTGCTGCGACAATAGGTTCAAACGTGTAATTTGCGCCCGTACCAACACGGTTGAAAACCCCCATACCGATGCCAGCACAGCAGGCAAGAATAACGATAACAGCGAGGCCGCCTTCAAGCAACATTGCACCGTAGCCTACATATTGTGCATCACCTTCAGATTCGACCTGTTTGCTGGAGGTGCCGGAACTCACCATACAGTGAAAACCGCTGACAGCACCACACGCAATCGTAATGAAGAGAAAGGGCCAGATCGGTGGAGCATCCGGCGGGATGTCTGAGGCAATAGCAGGAGCGGATGCTGTTAAATCCGCTCTGCCCGTCAAGCCTGCTACGGCAAGTCCGAGTACCAATAAGACCAGTGCTAATACGAGTTCATGACTATTGATGAAATCACGGGGTTGCAGGAGTGTCCATACTGGTAGTACTGAGGCGATAAAGCAGTAGACAAAAAGCACCAGCGTCCAGATCACTACAACGTTCAGGTAAGTTTGCCCCAGTAACGGGATACCGAATATTTGACTTAAATCAATTGGTAGGAGATATGCACCGACAGCCATCGCGATGTACATGACACCGAGTGCAATAATAGATGGAATGAGAATGTTACCACCCCGACGGTAAATCCAGATGCCGATGGCTACTGCGAGCGGAATTTCTACCCAGACGGATAGCACAGATTCCGGATAGTAGGAGAAGATGAGGGCGATGACTAAACCGAAGATCGCAAGGACAATCGTCAAGCCCATGAAGAGAACAAAAAGGAAGAGAAATTTAGCGCGAGCTCCGATCATTCTGCCTGCGACCTCTCCGACACTTTGCCCGCGGTTACGTAAGGACACAACAAGCGCGCCAAAGTCGTGAACAGCACCTATAAAAACAGACCCAAGCACGACCCACAACAATGCCGGCAACCATCCCCAAAAAACAGCAATCGCTGGTCCAACAATGGGACCCGTGCCAGCGATGCTTGTGAAGTGGTGCCCAAAAATGATCTCCTTTTTAGTGGGGACGTAATCGACATCGTCTTTCAGTTCTTGACTCGGAACCGTTGCTTGGGCATCTAACCCGAAAATCTTTCTCGCTAACCATTTACCATACGTATGATAGGCGACGATGAAGCCAATAAAGCTCAAAACCGCAATAATAAGCGTATTCATAGGCGATGCTCCAACTTTCTCAAGGGAATCTTAGATTACCTGACTCCCGTCAAAACCCGGTAGGTTCGGTTTCCTAACCGAACCGGCACAGAAGCCTTGGGTTACCTGACTCCCGTCAAAACTTCAAATGTGAGTTGATCCAATTTCTCGTATCCGAGTCCTTTTTGTGCAAGCGTGTCCGGTTCAAAGTCTATCTTTCTCAGTTTTCCGACGCTCTCAGCGTTATAGTTTGCCATGAGCGCTTCAAGTTCCGGATCACGTGCTTGTAGCTCCGCGAGAATCCCTTGAATTTCCGCATCTTCGTTGAAACGGCGTGCTTTGTCCTTCAAAATCAGGTAGCTCCGCATGCACCCTGCCGCGAAGTCCCAGACCCCTTGTTCATCTTCAGTTCGATACGCGTGAGCATCAAAGTGGCGGCTGCCATCCCAGTTCGTATCCTCAAGGAATTTAACGAGGAAAAACGCACCTTTGATGTTTTCGGAACCGAAGCGTAGGTCCTGATCGAAACGGCTCATCTTCTGATCGTTGAGGTCGATATGGAAAAGTTTACCTGCTTCGTATGCCTGTGCGACCCCGTGGAGAAAGTTTAACCCTGCCATCGTTTCGTGGGCGAATTCGGGGTTAACACCGACCATTTCCGGATGATCAAGCGTTTCGATAAAGTGAAGCATGTGGCCCGTCGTTGGTAGGTAGATATCGCCGCGCGGTTCATTCGGCTTCGCCTCAAGAGCAAATCGGAGATCATACCCTTGGTCTTTAACATAGTGCGTGAAATAATTCATCGCCTCGCGGTTCCACTTGACGGTATCGGGACCATTTTTAGAGGCATCAACTTCCGCGCCTTCGCGTCCACCCCAAAACACATAAACCGTCGCGCCAAGTTCCACACCGAGGTCAATGGCGTTCAATGTTTTCTGAATCGCAAATGCTCGAACCTTCGGATCGTTAGCGGTAAACGCACCATCTTTGAAAACTGGATGGTAAAAAAGATTCGTTGTTGCCATTGGCACTTTCATGTCATGATCAGCGAGTGCCTTTTTGAATTCGCTGACGATTTTATCACGTTCGATGGCTGAAGCATCAAAGGGGACCAAGTCGTTATCGTGTAAATTAACTCCGTAAGCACCCAGTTCGCTTAATTTCTCGACAGTGTAGGTTGGTTTCAAGGGAGGCCTGACAACATCACCAAATGGATCACGTCCTGGGTTACCGACGGTCCACAATCCAAAGGTAAATTTATGTTCAGGCTTAGGCTGATACTGTTCTGACATTCATTCACTCCTATTGTTTGTTTATTGATATTTTAAATCATACCATATTTTCTACATTTATTGCAAATCGCTGAAATGTCTGCAAAGGTGCTACATCCTATTACCCTTCGCCACGTTACAGGGTTTACAACGTAAAGTCAAATTTTCCCATACGGTTAATCCGCCTAGCGAGTAAGGAATTATATGATCGGCTTCGAGTTGCCCAAAACCTGATGGCCCTGAGAAAATTTCCTTGCAGTCTGGACAAACATATCCATCACGACCACTGTCATAGTTTCTACGGAAATAGGATTGTTTCCACATTGATGGAAAATTACGCGCCTGTGGGTCACATGGAGGTAAATTCGGTGGTAGTGAGCTCACGGATGTTCTTTCACAATTCTTGATAAAAGGAGTTTTGCCATTTCACATTGGCTTTCCTGACCTCGTGTGCCTTTCCAGCGTCCTCTCGGCTCTGGGTACCCGTTTTCTTCTGTGAGCCATTTTTCACCTGCCAGACGGGGTGTTTGAATAAAATAGGCAATCGCGTCCCATGCATCATGGCTTAGTTGATCTGGATCTATCTCCAATTCAACTGCAGCACCGATCAATAGTGCCATTTGCTTATATTTGTCTACACTGACACCGGGAAGTCCACGCCGGAGAATGGCATCTATCCACTTAACAAAGTTTTGGAACTCATCTTCAAGCCCGTTTCCGTAGGTAGGAAAGACTGCGGGACCACCATCTACATCAGTAAATTTCAAATGGGCACAATATATGTCAAGGGCTTCCTCTGTAGAACCGTGAAATCCTAACTGAAGTGTCTTTGTTAAATTTGAAGAATCAGTAAGTTGGCTCAGTTTTTTTCTGTGCAGAAACACGAGGTACCAAAGGACCATCGCCGACGGAGTCTGACCCTTTGCACGTTCTTTACCTTCCCACCAGTCTTTCCAAAGTATCCACGTGTCAGGATATTTTCCCCAAGGGTTGTCTACACCCATTTTAACTGCTGCTTGTATCATCCGATCTGCAGAGGAGGTTTCTGCATAAATTCCTGCAAGGCGTAGAAAATAAACACACTTGGATTCACTGTAATACGAAAGCCGAATGTCCTGAGCAGTTAAAGGTGTTCCGCCTTCATTGATACGTCGAAATATTTCAAGTTTTGTTGAAAGCGTCAGGCTAGGCGGAAGAAAGATGAGAGTGAGTGGATAAAGGTTGAAAACGTTTTGAAGTTTTTTTGGAAGTTCTGAAAACTTCTTCCCACTATAGTGCTTACTTTGTGGGGCAAAGTAATTAATAGTTCCACTTGCCATCAAATTAAATTCGTCTTTGGCATACTTCAGGATTGTGCTTAACCGTTGTTGTCCATCAACTACTTCAATGATTTCGGTATCAGGATCCTCTGAGAAGAAAAACGCTGGGGTCGTCAGGTTATTCAGCAGCGATTCAATGAATAGCGATTCTTTTCGATGGTTCCATTGTTCCGCGTCGCGCTGGTAGTCCGGGATGACTAACTGGTCGTTATCATAGCGAACAATAATGGATTGGACAGCCTCGCTTTGCGATCGAGTCGCTTCCCTGACAATTGGAACAATTGCTAAATCTTCGTTGGTCATATCGCACCCCTCCCTAGTATGATTAACCACGCTCATAGTATAGCATATTCATTAAGAATTTACAACTAAAATTGATTTCCATGGGACAATTCAGCCGATGCTTACGGGAATCGCAATCAGGAGGTTTTCTTGCCATGAGGAGAATTACAAGGACAGTTCGCCCCTACCGTAAAAAGAATGTTATGCGTCGAGATGCGCGGAAATCTGTCTCAGGACACCTTCATAATCTGCTTCCAATTCAATCGGGGCATTTAGGTAGCGAGGGGCGGGTTCGCCGGGAGCGACGTTGTGATATGCCACCTTAAAATCTGGGAATTTGAGACCAGTTGCTGTGGAGATAACAATGACCCTATGATCTGGAAGAATCTGCTTACGCGCCACCATTTTTATCAGCACTGCCAACGCCACGCCGGTGTGTGGGCAATTGAACAACCCTGTTCGATCCGCTCTTGCTGCAGCATCTGCCAGTTCTGCTTCTGTCGCTTGGTCGACAATACCGTCAAATCGTTTCAAGGTTCGGATGGCGCGATGCACCGAAACGGGGTTTCCGATCTGAATTGCTGTCGCTTGTGTCGATTGTGCCGTGATCGCGCTGAACTCTGTGAACCTTGTTTGATAACTCCGGTAGAGCGGATTCGCACGTTCGGCTTGCGCGCAAGCGATGCGCGGAAGTTTGTCAATGATACCGAGATCGTACATCATTAAAAAACCGAGCCCGAGTGCAGAGACGTTGCCGAGGTTACCACCAGGAATAATTATCCAGTCAGGGATTTCCCAGTTAAATTGCTGTACGATCTCAATACTTATTGTTTTCTGTCCTTCAATGCGGAGGGAATTAATCGAGTTAGCGAGATAGAAATCTTTCCGCCCAGCAAGTTTTTGGATGATCTCCATACATCCATCAAAATCCGTTTCAAGGGAAAGCGTCAGTGCGCCGTTGGCGATAGGTTGAATGAGTTGTTCACGCGTAACTTTCGCTTTCGGCAAGAGGATAATTGCGGGTATACCGGCTGCAGATGCATAAGCAGCCAGAGCGGCAGAGGTATCGCCGGTAGAAGCGCACATAACGGCACGGATGTCTCCAGATTCAGCGATAATCTGTCTAACCATTGAGACAAGGACGGTCATCCCGAGGTCTTTAAAGGAACCGGTGTGGCTGTTACCGCACTGCTTGATCCACAGGTCGTGTAAGCCAAGTTGTTCACCGAAGCGTTCTGCCCAGAACAAATTGGTCCCCCCCTCATACATAGAGATGATATTATCATCATCAATGTTTGGGCAGACGAGTTCCTTTTTTCCCCAGACACCACTACCATAAGGGTATTGCGTACGCCTATAGCGTTTCTCAAAGAGGGATTTCCAATCAGCAGCGCTGCGCTGTTTCAGTACGTCCATGTCGTGTTGAACTTCTAACAACCCATCGCAATTTCTGCACCGATAGATAATTTCAGTGAGTGGATAGGTTTCATCACATCCTTCACTGCACTGGAACCATGCATCGTAATTCATTGCTCAGCACCCTCCTCCATGATGTCAGGAAGTAGGTTTTCAAGGGATTCACTCCCGTTAGGTGTATTAAGGAGTTCGTCGATCTCATCGAGTGAAGGCAATTCGGAAGCATCCTTCAATCCGAATTGTTGGAGAAATTCGTCTGTGGTTGAGAAGAGCAGTGAACGGCCCGCTTTTCTGCCAGCAATACGAACGAGCCCTTTTTCAAGGAGTGAATTCAGGACGCTATCGCTATTTACACCGCGGAGTGCTGCGACATCGGCACGTGTAATAGGTTGCTTGTAGGCAACAATCGCTAGTGTCTCTAAGGCAGAAGGGGACAGCGTGACGCGGACCTGTCGAGTATAAAACTTCTGAATCCACTCTGCGTATTGTGGACACGTGCAAATTTGGTAGCCATTTGCTATTTCAACGAGGCGAAAACTGCGTCTCATTTCTTGATAGTCTTGGCGCAGTTCATCAAGTTCTCTCCGGATAGCGCGCTTGTCTAATTCCGGCAGCACTGCTTGAAACTGTTCCACCGAAATCGGTTCGCTCGCGGCGAACAGAATCGCTTCCAAAATTGATTTAGGTTTTGGCATCGATATTGGGTCCGGTTCCTCTATCGGATCGACAGCGGTAACATATTCAGAATCCATAAACAAAGTTCCTAATAGTCTCGTTCTTCGGAACGAGGGTTTTCTACGGCCGGAGGCGGCGCGATCTCGAGATCAGGCTCTTGGTCTTCCTGTTTAACGATATAAATGCTCTCGAAGTGGTCAGTTTGAACAGTGACGATTTTCCCTATCCGAATAAGTTCTAAAATGGCGAGAAATGTAACAATCCAATCCGATTTGCTGGCAGATAGCGGGAACAGTTCGTCGAATAAGAGTTGGTCTACGACCTCCAATTGCCTCTCTATGAAGGCAATTTTGTCTTCAACGGTGATTGTTTCTTCTTCGACTGTCTCATACAGTTCTTCGGGGTCTACCTCAGCAACTCGGTCATTTATAGTTTTGAAAGCGGTAAGCAAATCAAACAGTGTCGCTTTAATCTCGAATTCACGCGTGCCATCTAAATCGGCATGCAGTTCAGGGCTTCTACTGTAGATCCATGTCTGTTGCTCGGCGTAAACATCCAAGACCTGGGCGGCCTCTTTGAACTGTTTGTACTCCAAGAGTTGTTTAACAAGTTGCTCTTGGTCACCGATTGAATGTTCAGCGTTTGGTGTGAGTTGTGGAAGAATGCTCTGCGATTTAATATGCAGAAGTGTCGCAGCCATCACCAAAAATTCGGATGCTACATCAAGATCCAACTGCTCCATTAAATTGACATACTCCAGGTACCGATCAGTGATTTGCGCAATTTGAATATCGTAGATATCCATCTCCTCTTTCTGAATCAGATGGAGGAGCAGATCTAATGGTCCCTCAAACCCATCTAATTTCACGGAGTACATCGGGACTGTAGTGTCAGGAGTTGGAGTCGTTTCAGTTAGCATTTTTATCTTTTTTTAGCCAGCATCGTCTCTGTTGTATTTCTGGACATGCGGTCCTGAGTTTGGTCTTGCATTAGAGACTATGATTCATGTGTTATCAGAATTGTCTTTTTTTAGGATAAAAGGTAATTTTGTCTATCGTAGACCCACGATTTTTGCTATCAGATTGAGCGTGCCGTAACTGACATTGCCAAGGAAATTGAATACAATGTTTGGTATACCGAAGATACCCGGCAGAAAGATAAGGCACATCAGAATCGGCATGCCATACGGACGCAGTTTTTCAAATTGGAATGCTGCTTCTCTCGGGAGCAAGCCTCTCAAAACACTGAAACCGTCTAACGGAAAAAGTGGGAGCATATTGAATGCCGCGAGAAACACACTAATCAATGCCATACGAATTAATTGTTTGTTAATCTCATTATGCAGTGGAGATTCACGCGGATTAAAGTCTGTAAATTCCAATACTATACTGAGCACTCCCAAAATTACGTAAGTGAGAACGATATTCATGAAAGGTCCTGCCGCTGCGATCAGCATCAGGTCTCGCCTCGGGTTCTTGAGATTGTAGGGGTTGACCGGCACCGGTTTTGCCCAGCCAAAGAAACCACCCCCGAAAATCGTGCCAAGCAACGGGAGGATCAGGGTGCCAAAAATATCAATATGTACACCCGGATTCAATGACATTCGTCCCTCATCGCGCGCCGTCGAATCCCCTAACATATTTGCCGATTTGGCGTGTCCCCACTCATGAAAAGTTAACAGAATGATGAATTGTGTAACTACAAGAATTGATTCAAAAGGATCGAAATTAGGCATTATCTATTTGGCACCGCTTGCAAGTCAAATCTTGCTATACAAAAGTCCGTAAGCGGGAATATGCCTCCTCTTTTTTGTTTATTTTTCCGTCTAATTGTGCGGCAAACAATTTCCAAAGTCGGGTTTCAAAATTCCTGTTCGGTTTTTCCCCAAAGGCAATCAAGTCTTTTCCTGTGATAAAGGGTTTAATCTTTCGCAGCACAAGAAGGTAGTCTTTTATTTTTTCCCGTTTCCACTTGGGCAATGCTGTATTTACACAGCCGAGTGCCAATGCCTCAGTCGGATAAGGTTTTAGCAATTGGTAGATTTCGCTCGGTTTCGCTGTTTCCTTCAAAGGTACAAGTGTTTGTTCCAGCTGTTTGTAGGCAGTAAACGGCGTTTGTACCCTATAAAGATTCCCATCTCCGCATACATAGGTTGCCGTGTTGTTCGTATCAACAATGCACCACTTTCCGTTTTGGTATTCTATAGACGCGTTCTCCGCTAATGGGATTCCGAGTTTCAAAAAGGCAGCCTGTGTCACTTTTTCGAGCGATACCTGATGTCGCAACGCTTGTGCTCGGCTGACCAGTCGTTGGAGTTGATGCTCCAATACGAGTCTAAAACTGAGTGCCTCGATCTGATATATTGGCGTTCCAGTTCCCAAGAGTGCTATCCAGGGCACGAGTTCAGGCTGGAATTCTTCACCCGAAAGATGCACTGATGCCCAGTTTATTGCTTGTTCTGCCTTCTTAAAATCGCATGCAAACGCTGATATGTTCCACCCTTCAGAGATGGTTTTCCATACGTCGAGTTGTGTAAGATATTCTACAATCTCTGGTGCATTCTCCTCAAAGAGTAACCTGTCAATTTCGTTCCGTATCCGTTCTCCGCTGAGTTGTGATAATACTGGCAGTGCTTTCTGAATCAGAACTGTGTCGGTTTCAGCGATACGAAAACCGTAGCGTCCGGCATACCGGGCAGCACGAAAAATACGCGTTGGATCGTCTATGAAGCTCTGCTTGTGAAGGACCCGGATGATACCTGCCTTAAGGTCTTCCAATCCGCCGGTCTTATCAACAATATCACCGAAGGCACGCGTATCTAAGTGCATTGCTAAGGCATTAATCGAGAAATCCCGTCGGTGCAGATCGTCCGTAATCGTCCCGCTTTGCACTATAGGTAACGTGCCTGCCTCTTGATAAGTTTCACTGCGTGCCGTCACGAAGTCCACTTTCGGAAGGTTGACATTTTCGGGTGTGACAGTTGCTGTGCCGAATTGCGGATGCACTTCTAATGTCCCTTTCCATCGGTCACACATCGCATTTGCAACCCGGATTGCATCTCCCTCTACAACGATGTCAATATCGAGACTCGGTCGTTGCAATAGAAGGTCGCGAACGAATCCGCCAACAAGGTAGGTTCCCTCTCCACCCACTTCACCGATTTCATGTAACAAGTCTAAGATCGGTTTAGGAATATTAGATATCATCTTTTTGGAGTTAAATGAGATCGCCGTGTTGTAGTCTCGTCTGAAGGAGAAGTTTAGTTCCAAGTTTCCTATACAAACGCGAACACACGTGTCGGTGCCCCGGAACTCTGTGCCAATTTTAACGGCGCAATTACGACATAGAAATGCGTCGGTAGTTGACTTAAATTACACAGATCTTCAACATGCGGGATACCAGCTCCAAGAAAAACGAGGTGCGCAGGGGGTAAGCCGTCATGTTGTGGTGGATGTCCTGCAACCGAGTCAATGCTACATGCATCTGTCCCGATAACCTTTATGCCTTTTTCGACGAGGAATTCGGCAGCGTCTTCACTGAAACCGATCCACTCTCGGTTAAAGTTGTCCTGATAGACGAATCTGTCCATCCCTGTCCGCATAAAGACGATGCTGCCTTCTGGAATCTCGCCATTTTCGGCTATCCATGCCTTAATATCCTCTGCAGTCACCGCATCGTTCGGTTTTTTGATCGCGGAGAAGTCCATCAACACAGCGGGTCCGGTCAGTTTCTCCTTCGGAATTTCGGCGATAGTTGCTCCACCAGGGTACATTAAACAGGGGGCATCCATGTGCGTAGAGTAGTGTCCCGACATGTCAACGCGGCTTTCAAAGTAGCCATCTTTTTCCAATGTCGCTTGGTCATAAATTTTGGCAGGATCAATTGGCAGTTCGCGTGGGCTATTCTCGTCAACTACGTAAGACAGATCCAGCACGTTTTGAAAATCAAGATGCATTCTGTATTTCTCCTTCCTACAAACATGTTGCCCTTACTAAGGCTTAATATGTAGTATAACACATCCTCTTGAATTATTCAAATAAATCGTGTTGACAAATAGGGCTATTTAGGTTTCCGTTTTTCGGTCCGGTTTTCACCGCTGACTCGGTAGGAGCGGTTTCCTAACCGCTCCGGATCGTCCAAAAAAGACGCGAAACCCGATAATTTCTTAAGACTAAATGACTATAGTTGACAAATAGGAGTTTCGGTTTCTCATAACCAGAGAAAAGTGCATCCCATTTTGTGTATTAGATGAGTAAACTGTTTCGCACCCCAAGGAAACGTATGAGCCATAAAATCATTTATAGACATTGGCAATCCGGTGATGACGATGCTATTTTAGAATTGTTAATGCCTATATTTAAACAGGTCCGCGAGGACCGTTATCAAAAAAAGTTTGACAATTCACATCTTGAAGCCGAGGCAGTTCATTTAGCATTAGTAAATGAAAGGGTTGTGGGACATGTGTGGGGTGAATCTGCTTCGATTTTTGTTGAAGGCAAGATTCAAGAATTTGGAATGGTAACACTTGCCTGTGTCGCTCAGGATATGCGCCGTCGAGGTATTGCTACCCGTTTGATGGATGGATTGCATGCGTACTTCCAAAGAAAAGGGTATCGCGGCAGCATTCTATATACAGACAGTGAAATAGCGGCGCAATTGTATCAGAAAGTTGGATATCAAGAAGTTACAAGGGAGGTACGAACACAAGTCTCGCCACGTCAAGATTCATCGTCACTCAAATGGTCAGAAGCGAGTCTTGGAGATTTGGATGCTTTACAGCAGTTGAATCAAAGATGGACAAGGTATAATTTCCCTGTTTTGTGGGACGGTCAAGGTACGGTCGTCCATCAATTCAATATACGTCAGTATCGGGTGTTAAGGCGTGGTGAAAGCATCATCGGTTATGCAAAATGGGATGAGCCTTCAGCACACCGTCCAGACGGATTAATTCGTGATCCCATCGTACTAGATGAAGATCCTATGGTAGTTATCGCATCGGTTCAATCAGCAATCTCCACACCGCGTGCGTGGCAAACTTTCAAGGGAAGCAAATATGAAAGTTCTCTACGTTCCTTAGCGTATCCACTTGAACAGACAACGCAAGTTGATATGTTTTTAGCATTCGGTCAGGAAATAGACTTAACAGGGTACCACCGAACCGCGTATTGACAGTAAAATTCCATAGATGGTTAGTGAAAAACACATCTACCGTGAAAAAATTAGAGGAGACATAATGCGTAGTCCGATTACTTACAGGCATTGGCAGCCCGGTGATGATGATGCAATTTTGGAGTTGTTGTTACCAGCTGAGCAAGTTGATGAAAACATGTATAGAAATAAGTTTGAGGGTTCAGACTTTGAAGCAGAAGGAATACGTTTAGCACTTGTCAATGAAAGAGTCGTAGGTCATGTGGGAAGTGAACCGTGGTCATTTTTCATTGAAGACAAGTGCCAAAGGTTTGTAACAGTAGGTGCTGTCTTTGTTGCGCAAGATATGCGTCGCCAAGGGATAGCCGCTTGCTTGATGCAAGATTTGCATGCACACTTCCAAAGAAAGGGGTATCGTGGCAGCATTCTTGATGCGGATGAAGAGGCAGCTATTCGATTGTATCAGAAAGTTGGTTACCAACAATTGACACAAGATTTACAAACGCAACTTCTACCAAATCAGAATTCGGCGCAACTCAAATGGACGGAAGTGAATCTCAGCGATTTAAGTGCTTTACCTCCGTTAGATGAGATGTGGGCAAAACAGAATTTTCCTGTTAGCTGCGATCGGGAAAGTCTAAAAGTCAATCAATACACTATGAGTGGATACCGTGTTTTACGTCAGGGTCAAAATATTGTTGGTTACGCGAGATGGGATGAACCCTCAGAATATTATCGACATGGGTTAATTCGTGACCCTATTGCGCCGGATGTGGATCCGATGGAAGTTATTGCATCGCTCCAATCAGCAATACCGACAATCCGCACTTGGCAAACAGCGGAAGGCGGAAGGTATGAGGCACCACTTCGGTCATTAGGGTGTACGCTTGAACCCACAACAACCGTTATAATGCTTTCATCCTTTGGTCAAGATATAGATTTAACAGGATATCACCGTACCGCTTGGTGGTAAAATTGATAGATAGTTAAAAAATTAGAGGAGACATAATGCGTAGTCCGATTACTTACAGACACTGGTAACCGGGCGATGATGACGCGATTTTGGAGTTGTTTTTGCAAGACGAACAATTTGGTATCACCAGAGACTACTATCAAAGGAAGTTTAGCGGTCCCGGTCTTGAACCGGAAGGGATTCGTTTGGCATTAGTTGGTGAAAGGGTTGTTGGACATGTATTTGGCTCGCACACTTACCTATTTGTTGAGGGGCGGAGTCAGGATTTCGGGATGGTAACCGTGATGTTTGTTGCTCCTGACATGCGTCGTCAAGGTATCGCAACCCGCTTGATGCAAGACCTAAATGCATACTTTGAAAAAAAAGGTTATCGCGGAGGCATTCTCTACGTCGAGACTGCAGAAGCCTATCGATTGTATTGGAGGGTCGGCTATCAAGAGGTTACCAGAGAGTTGCGAACAGAGCTCTCACCACGTCCCAATTCTTCTCTACTGAAATGGGCAGAGGTGACCCCTGAAGATTTCGATATCTTGCATCAAGTAAAAAAAAGGTGGGCGAGTCAGAATTTCCCAGTTTATTGGAATGATAAGTACCCAGAGGTGCATCAATACAATATCAAGCAGTACCGCGCTTTACGTCGCGGAACAAACATCGTCGGTTATGCGAAATGGGATAACCCCTCAGAACATCGTCCACAAGGATTAATTCAGGACCCAATGGTGCCGGACGAAGACCCGATGCAAGTTGTTACATCGGTGCAGGCAGCGATTTCCGCACCTCGCGCGTGGCAAACTGCTGTCGGCAGTAGATATGAAGACCCACTTCGTTCACTCGGTTACACACTTGAACCGACAGAATGGGTAGATATGCTGTTCTCCATTGGTCCCGGAATTGATTCGACAAAACTTGCCCGAACCTTTTGGTAGTAGGCTGCTAAACATTACGGGTTCTGTGATTAGGCATCCTTAAAATAGTCCAATACTGTGTTATGCAAAACCCCATTTGTCGCTACTAATGAAGCAGTTTCTTTCGTGATGGCTTGTCCTTGTATATCCGTTACCTTCCCACCGGCTTCCTGCACAATAACAGTGATGGCAGCGATGTCCCAGATACTAATCGCCGCTTCAACGACAGCATCTGCTCTCGCAGAAGCCACGAGGTGATACATGTAGAAGTCGCCGAATCCTCTGGTGCGTGCAGCGTCAGTGATAAGGTTGTAGATGCCGGGGAAGGTGCCTTTCTCTACGAACCATTTCAGTCCACCGTGGCATACCATTGCGTCTTTGGGTTGCGTCACATTGGAAACAGTTATCGGTTCGCCGTTGAGGAAAGCACCCTCGCCTGCTTCAGCATAGAGGCGTTCGTTCAAAAGTGGCGCATTGGAAACGCCGAGGATAAGTTCTTCGCCTTTCATCAACGCAATCTGCGTGCCGAAAATTGGGATTTTACGGATGTAATTCTTAGTTGCATCAATTGGGTCGATGATCCAGACATAAGGTGAATCCCCTTCTTCGATGCCATATTCTTCACCTAAAAATCCGTGGTCGGGAAATGCCTGTTTGATGGTTTCACGGATGGCTTTTTCCGCCCCTCTATCGGCAAGTGTGACCGGCGTTTCGTCCTCTTTCATTTCGACCTTTATTGCATCGTCGGTATAGTAAGATGTGATAATTTCTTCGGCGTTTTTGGCTGCTTCCAGAGCAACCGTTAAAAATTGACTGGGCATAAATTCTCCTATTTATGGTAAAACCTGAAAATATGTAGACAGTTGTTTAGCAATAAGAACTCTCACCACCGCTGGCGAGGATTGTATCCTCGCCCTTCCGCAATGTCTAACTAATTGTAGGTTTTACTATAATTCGTGAAATTGGATAACACATCGGTGTGCCTGTTACTTTCCTATCGAAGTGAAATGACGGGGCAATAAATTCCTTTCCATTCGCGGGACCACCACGTTCCTTCTGAACGTTTTGTAGTAGGGTTTGTAAAACTATAATCATAAAGGGTTGCTCGGACATAACGTGGCGGTGATTCTGGGAACGGGTTTTCTGCCAACAACTGTAGCACTTCAGGTTTGCCTTGTAACAATGCTCCCATGAAATGGAGAAACCAGGGTGTATTTTGATAGCTGCCTTGGAGGGCAGCGAACCACATCTGCCAATCAAGCCGTGGTTGATGTGGCGCAACCCATTTAGGGGCAGCTTTCAGATTCCCCGGTTTCCACCGAAACTGGTAAGTTTTCCACGTTATCCGATCATTGCTGCCTTCAACGATAATTTCTGGGCGAGATTCCGTCATATCTGCAAAGAGACCGTAGGTGTTCACACTCCGAAATGGCGCAGTCCATGCAACGTCAGGGAGTTGTACCGTTCTGAAGAGTTGTCCACCGAATCGGATGCCGCTTAGCAGGAAGAGGAGCGTTGCTGCTACTGCTATGCCGATACGTCTATATCGGCGAGGCGACTGTTCGACTGCGTGGATGGTCGGCATAAACCGCTTTGAGAGCATTCCTTTCCATGTTGCATCGTCGATGAGTAAGAGGCACAGCACGAGGGTCAGCAGGTTGAAAAAGCAGTAGTTCCCTGTCAGGATGATGAGTACTTGTAGCGCAATCAGTCCAACACATCCCAAAGTTCGTAAGCGTCGCGGGGCGAAGATCAAAAATGGGACAACCAACTCTGCCGCGAACATACCGATAGTTGAGGCTTTGTGGAACCATTCAGGTAACTGATGGGCATACCATCCGAACCATGTCGGCAAAGGTTGTGTTTCATAATGAAAGTTGAGGGCAGTAAGGTTTCGCCACACCTCATCACTGGCGATTTTAACAAATCCAGAGGCAAACATCAGGCGGAATAGGAGCCAACGGAATAGCCACAGAAACGCAGCGGAGGATTGAGACGCTCGTGTGAATGTCTCACGAATTTGCAGCGGAGCGAAAAAGATTGCCAGAAAACCCGCTTCTAAGAGCAGGACATCCCATTGGAAACTCAGAAAAACTTGTCCCACTGTCACAAGCGACAGATAGAACATCCACAAGCCGACTAAAGCAAATGGTGGAACGAAGCCTGCGATTAAGACCAAAGACAGCACAACGCCGCCTGCACATAAGAAATGGAGGAAGGCATCTGACGGGTTCAACCAGAACAGTGTTGGAACAAGGTAGTAACCTTCTGTCCCGATTTGCTGATGGACAGCCTCCAAATACTGCCCTGCTGGTAGGATGCCGTTGCTGCCAACAAGCCCATGAATCTGCACCCACAAGGACAAAAAGGCGATGAGGTAGATACAACCGAGTCCGCGGAGAAAGAGCCAACGCGACAGGTAGAACGTCGTTCTCTCGGTGTGTGTTCCCCAAAACCAGCGCGTCAGGGCAGAGAAAAACGGACGGTGCTGTGCAATAAGACGGTAGATTCCTTCGGACACGTTGGCGAAACCGGGCAGACGGTAATAGCACCAAAGGAGGGAACCTTTGTTCAAAGCGCGCAGGACAGCCTCCGCCCCGCTCAAAACCGTTCCATTCTGGAGAATTAATTGGACTGAGTTCTCGAATGCTGAAAGCGGTATCTCTGGGAAGTCTGCTGCTACCTCTTGATACGGTGCGTAGTCAACTTGGTCGCCGGTAGCGTGCTGCCACTGAGCGATCCAATATCGACAAAATTCGCAGGTGTTATCGTAGACAAGGAGCGGTTTGCTGCTGCGTGATTGCATCAAAATTCCCGACGAGATTTGCCCAATCCTTCACACACTTTGTGCTGAACATCCGGAGAAGTTCAACGCCATGCCTCATGAATCTTGGCGATAGCCTCCACAATCTGACCCATATCCTTTTCCGAGCCAAGGAGAAGGTTTTGGAAGAGCCACACGCTCTGTTCACAGACGAATGCCGCATTTGGGCAAGGCAACGATCGGATGAGGTGGGGATATTTCTTCGCGACGTATGCCATTCCTGGCTCCTGCGAAAGTGGGGAACGGTAACCGATGGAGCATGGAATGCCTTCAGCAGAAAGTGCGTCCACAAATTCCTGTCGCGATTTGCCCCCGAAGCCTTTAGAATCGTACTGCAGGCAATAGAGGTGATACCCGTGTTTCGTAACCCATGGGGCGAGGTCTGGCGGTGTGATACCGTTGATCGCTTCCAGGGCGTTGGAAAGATAAGCGGCGTTTCGGTTGCGGAGATCGGTTTGTGCTTCCAATAGTTCCAACCGCACGTGTAATATCGCCGCGAGATATTCTGAGGGACGGTAGTTCCATCCGAGTCGTGGATATTCCCATCTCGCTCCACCGGGAGCACGTCCCACGTTCATGAAGGCGCAGACTCGGTCGTGAATGTCCTTGTCGTTGGTCGTGACCATGCCACCTTCGCCGGATGTCAAATTTTTTGATGCTTGGAAGCTAAATGCACCGACATCACCGAGAGATCCAACCTTTTTCGTCTGATATTCTGCCCCGTGTGCCTGCGCGCAGTCCTCAATAATCGCAAGTTGGTGACGTTGGGCAATCTCTCGTAATGCTCCCATATCTGCTGGATGACCACCGAGATGAACAGGTAGGATCGCACGGGTTTCTGGACCAATAGCGGGTTCAATACTTGCTGGGTCAATCGTAAATGTCTCTGGTGAAATATCTACAAACACCACAGTACATCGCCGTTCTAACACTGCGCTCGCGGTTGCTACGAATGTATAGTTCGGGACGATAACCTCTCCGCCATCGCTAAATCCGTCGAGATCCAGTGCACCGGCTAAGGCAGCACTGATTGAATCGGTGCCGTGTGGCATGAAGAGCGCGTAGTTTGTCCCAGAATACTGCGCATACTGTTCTCCAAAACGCTCAATCATCGTGCCACCGGAGCCTTCGTTACCACTCAGGTACACTTCCCGAAGCAACGGTTCGACTTTTGATTCCCACTCCTCGGTTGTAGTGAGGGGCCATGAGGGCCACGGTTCGCTTTCTATGTCACGGACAGGTGTACCGCCTGAAATTGCCAGTTGGTTGGACATGTGAATCTCCGATCTTTTCTGTTAATTTAACCCAAGTTGCTACTCACAGATTTCATGCATTATGGAAAGGGTTTAAGGCACTTTCTACACCCCAGAGGGGTGATATGTCTATAGAAAATGGCATTGTGAATCTCCGATCTTTTCTGTTAATTTAACCCAAGTTGCTACTCACAGATTTCGTACATTATGGAAAGGGTTTAAGGCACTTTCTACACCCCAGAGGGGTGATATGTCTATAGAAAATGGCATATTGACGCAACCGCACTCCAGCGGAGTGCTATGTCTATCATAGGTGGCAACTTGCGTTAATTTACATTCTAAGCAATATTAAGAAACAAATTTTAGGTTTTCAGAAAAGTTGGAAAATAGAAAGACTGTGAGAAACGCCGTGTTTGCTATCTTCCTAACTTCCCAACTTCCAACTTTCCAACTTTTATGAGGATCAAAAACGTAAATTTTCAGTTTCAATTTATCTGTCTTGGTGGATGCGATTCCCTTTTTCATCCAAATACACAACTTTCCATCCCACCGGTTCCACTCCGTTATTCAAAAGATCAAACTTCTGTTTCTCAGACAGTTCCGGACCCTCAACCGAGTGGATTGCTATCTTTCCATCCCACGATTTTGATATAGAACTTGTCGTATGCCAGATGCGGGACCCTGATTCAGTTTTTTGGACATACATTCTCCCCGGAATAATGGGTAATCTGTTTTCACCTAACACAACCCAATTTTCCTCTCGGTTGACTCGCTTATCTTGATACTCCTGGATTTGTGTGTCGATATAACTCGCTTTAATGGTTTCCCAATCCTCTCTTTCCCAATCATTTTTGGTGTGAAATTCTTTCAAGATCAGATCCGAGCGTATATTGAGGTATCCGTTGTAAGCCTTGAAACTTTCTATCGTGATACCTTTGTTGAGAAGCATCTGAAGCCATTCTTCACGAGGATATTTGGCATCTATATGTGCCAGTGTAAACTCAAGGTGGCGTTTTTCGCCAGAAGATGTCTTTAAAGTGGTAGTCCACTGTGTTTTTCCTGTTTGAGAATTATATCTCGCATCAAACGCCGCCGTAAGGTCTTCAACAGTTTGATGCCCAGTATATTTTTCCGTCGAAGGCTCCATATCTAATGGCATGTGACACCCAACATAGGTAATTCCAGAAATTAGGAAAAATAGTGTTGTTAGCACAACGTGTTTCATGATTTATTCTCCTTTCCTCGAGCGGGGTATCATAGTTTGAAGTGTCTGGGAGAACCTCCAATGTGAAGTATTCAGATTCAACACAGCGGTTGTTGACTTTCCGCGAAATTCTACCCTATTACACGGGAAATAGCAAGAAAAATTGGCGCGTTTGACAATTGGGGTGTGAATGTATACAATTAAAGTGAACTAAATTCTATTGACTAAAAAAGGAGTCAAAAATTGAGAAATTTTTTGTTGATTTTACTTACAATAGGGCTTGCAGCCGTTGGTATCACCGGCTGCGAAAGGGCAATGACGAAGCCAGTAATGGATGCCGTCACATCGACTGAAATGCCTACAATGAAGGACCCAGGGGCGTTCACAGTTGCTTTCGTGCAAGCAGCAGTTGATCGTTACAAAGCAGAAGGTAGTGAGGCGATAGCCTACTATAATGATCCAATGAGTATTGCTGGAGAGTGGTATGTGTTTATTACTGATGAAAACAATATCTACGTCGCACACCCATTTGCACCGGAGTTCGTCGGTAGGGATATAACGAAAATTTCCGGAATTGATGGATCACTCACAGGTGAAGAAATTGCGATGGCGACGGTTGATGGACTCTGGACCGAGTATTTGTGGCCCAATCCCGAAACGAACAAATTAGGACAAAAACGTACGTGGTCAATTCGTCACGAGGGCTACCTCTTTGCTTCCGGGTATTATGAACCGTGGCGTCCAGATCCCGCGACACTTCCAAAGGTCTCGAAAGACGATCCAGAAGCATTTACGCATGCCTTTATTCTTGAGGCGATTGCCCGTTATGAATTTGAGGGGCTTGATGCTACAGCAGCCTATTACAATGACTCAGCGAATATTGATGGACAGTGGTATGTATTCATCACAGATGAAAACGATATCTTTGTCGCGCATGCTCCAAGACCGGACTTCGTAGGCACAGATCTAAAGGATGTTATGCGTCTTGATGGATCGCCTTTAGGAACAGAGATCGCCGAGGCGACTGGGACGGGACACTGGACTGAGTACTTGTGGCCCAATCCAGAAACTGGCGCAGATGAACAGAAGCGCACGTGGTCGATTCGTCACGATGGTTACCTTTTCGGTTCTGGATATTATGAATCAGTAGCAGAAGATGAATCCGCAGCTGAAGCTGCTCCATCGGCGGCTGAATCTGTCCCGCCAGCAGCGAATTAGATTCAACTAAAAAGATGGCGAGGTTCTAAGACCTCGCCATCTTTTTAGTACAAATTCAGCGCATATTAGCGGTCGAGTAGTGGACGCGGTGGACGCTGAGGCTGTTCCAACTTTTTAAGCTGCTCTTTTGCTCGCTTAAGTGTTTCCTCTGCGTCAGTAAGTGCCTTCTCTGCATCAACTTTGCCAAAGTACACTGCAGCCTTCCTGTTCCGACGGTGGAGTTTTTCAAGCATCTGCTGCAAGTATGCGTCTCTATAGGTTTTCCAATCGTCAGTAGGTGCGATGCCGAAGAGTCGGGAAGACCAGACCTCTGGATTTTTTTCAAGCTCCACCAATTCGTCCCGCTTTGATAGATATGTCCAGTACTCTTCAAAATTGTCAATGGTAATTCCTTTATCAAGGAGCATCTGAAGCCATTCATCCCGAGGATATTTCCCATCGACTTCGCTCATAGGGAGTGGAACCTTATACTTAAAGACAGTGGTGCCTTCAAGTGTGTAGCTGACACTTCCTGAGGTTATGGCATACCTCTCGTTATACTTCTCATCGTAGCCTTTCCGAAGTGCTTTGACAGTCTGTGGCACTGTAAAGTCCTTAAATATAGGTGGGGACGGAACCTTAGGAAAATCCGGGGGTAGGGCATGAAACTGGTACTCATCTACATGGTCTAATAGACTGCGATACTTTTCTAAGGTTTTGTCATAATTTAATATGAGCGCGTGCCCTTCTTTTTTCGATCTTTTTTCAATCTGACCAAGTTCTCGTTCAATATAGGCAGCTTTATAGGTTTCCCAGTCCTCCGTGGCTGGAATGCCGAGAAGTCCAGATGTCCACACGTTCGGCTGTCTCTCAAGATGTACTAACGTATCCCGAAGGAACATGTATTCCCAATACGTCTTTGCGTTCTTGATCGTAATCCCTTTGTCAAGCAGCATCTGGAGCCATGCGTCGCGCGGATATTTCGCATCAACTTCAGCAAGCGGAATATTCTCGTCGTAAGCAAAGATTTCAGCATCTTCTACCGTGTACGACACACGCACCGTGGTATCCTTATGTTTGCGGTTATAGCCCTCGTCATAAGCGTCCCGTAGTTCCTTAACCGTTTGCAAGATGGCATAGTCCTGCGTTTGCGGCGGCGATGCGATCTCATTTTTCAGTTCGGCAGCGAGTGCTGAGAACTTTGCCCGAATACTGGCACGCATTTCAGCACGGCTCGCTTCATCCATTTCTCCCGCAGACTTTAGCACAGTGTCAGTTTGTTCATCTATCCAAGCCTCCCAAGGATCCTTGGCGGTTTGCGCATCCGGTTGCCCTACCAAAAATGCGATTGTTCCCAGAGCGATTAGAAGCGTAATTGCGTGGATAATATGTTTGGTCTTCATTGTGATCTCCTTCAGTGAAGTTATTGCTGATTGGTATCAACTTCTGTGTCTTGTGAATTATCACACCGAGTGTAGGAAGAAGTTCCACAATTTTCTGGAAATCAGTTACGAGCCATGAGACGGCGAATCGCATGCACCGCTGTCTCTGTATCTTGGAGTCGGGCATTCGGAACGTCTGAGGTAAGGGCACTCTCAATGTGCTGTGCCAAACTGTTAAGTCTGCACCGACTCACAATGGCGTTTTGCTCCATATACTCGTAAACTTTATATCGCTTCGGTAATCTGGCACTTTCTTGTGACAACGTTAGGACAATAACCTTGCGTCCACTGCTCGCCGCTTCACACGCCATTGAGAAACTATCTGCGGTGACGATGAGCAGATCGCTTAAGGCGAGAATGGCTTGGTAGGGATCCTCAAGTTCTGAAGGTGTGTTGGCTTCAATAAAGAGTGGACACCATTCGGTCTGTTCCATCATTGATGCCAAATGTGAAGATACATCAGGCGGTGTCCGACGGGAAGTTGTCACTAATATCTGCGCTCTCATTTCCGCCGAGACTGCTTTGCTAATCTCACTTAGCCGCTTAGCATCTTCTATCGTGATAGTCTCGTGTCGATCTGCCCCACCGAGAAGTAATCCGATACGCGGGCTATCAGAGAGGTTCATTTCACGGTTCAAACGTTCCCGATAAGCGTTCAGTGTGTCTGGTGAAATAGGGGTTGGCACGCCGATTGTTTTGCAGACGTTACTTTTCTGCGTGGCACTATCCCACGAGAGCATTGGGAGAATCGCGAGATCGAAATAACGGACACCAACCGGCGAAGGTCTGCGACACGTAACCGTCTTAGCACCCAGAATTCTGCCGAGAAGTAGATTGACGGCTGCTACAGATGAGCCTGTTGAGAGGATAATATTGACGGTTTGAAGTTGCGCGAGCGCGTTATAGGAATCAGAAGTGAGACTCCACCGCAGAAGCGTGTGAATGACGGACGTGGAGAGTGGAACACCTCCAAAGATACACATAAACACCCGCAGTAAATTATCGCGCCACTTACGCCGGAATCGGACCTCAAGCCATTCCACTTGACATTCGGGCATCTTTTCCACAATGCCCAAGGATTGCTTGTAATGTCCCGGTTTGTTGTCGCTTAAGATAACACTTCTCATTTAAAGTAGCAGGCACACTCCGTGTTCCATTTCCTCACTCTTCAATTGTTGGCACCAAAGTGTATTCAATCAGTTCTGTTGTGCCCTGTTCACTTTCAGTCTTAACAGTCCCCACATGCGGAACGAACCACACCTTTAGATGGTGCTGTATTGTTTCATCTTTTGAAAGAAGCGAATGCGTGATTTCCGTCTGGTATTCTATCCGATATGCTTGCTCGAAACTATCAGCAGGCGTTTCAAGTGGACTTTCAGCAGCAACTTCCGCCTTAGTACTTATATGCACTTCAAAAGGTATCTGAAGGAGAGCTAAGTTTTGCAGAATGATGTTCCCCTCAGCCTTCACAGTGAAAGCATCCCATTGTAGATTCGGGATCAGCGGCATCTGAAGGAGCACAAATTCGGGGTACGAGATTGGATCTACTACAGCACTCAATTCCAAACCCTCGAATTCCGCTTGCACTGCTTTCGGAAGTTCAGTTTGAACGAGACGCTCTACCTTTTCACCGACTGCGGCAAGAATCTGATTCGGGGTAACCCGATGGTATATAGACATCAGAAAATCGAATTCGGCTATCATAACTGGCAGCGTATCCGTGAAGATCCTATAATCCTTTCCGTCAATGTTTGTCTCGCCACTAATCTCTCGCGCCCATTCGAGTCCATCCGAGTTTCGGTAGACCCAACGACTTCCGACTGCATCAGGATAGTAATTCGGTTTACCTTCTATCGGGGCAGAAGTTTCATCGGAACCGCATCCGCATAAAATAAAAATAGCACACAGCATCAGAGAGGTCAGTCGCATTTTATTTCTTCACTGCCTCTGCTACGAGTTGCTCTAACGCGTCCCCTCTCGCTTTGTGCGTGATTAATTTGCCTTCTCTATCAATAAGCCACTGGTTGGGGACACCCGTGATATTATACTGCTGTGCAAGCGGGTCGTCTCTCCATGTCTTACCACTGAAAACCTGCCGCCATTGGAGGTCGTTTTCTTTGATGTAGTCGTGCAGTTCCGATTCCTTAGTGTCAAGACTAACCCCGATGACATCAAATCCTTCGTCTTTATAAGTATCGTAAACTTTTTTGATGTTGGGCAGCTCCAAGGTACAGAAACCGCACCACACTCCCCAAAAATCGAGCAAGACAACTTTTCCACGATACCCTTGAAGCGAAATCGGATTGTCATCAAGGTCAGTTGCAGAAAAGTCAGGTACAGGTTTTCCAATCAAGTTGTATGTGGGATCAGCCTTGCGGTCATACACGTCGGCGAGTTCAGTATCTCCTAATTTTCTATAGGCGTAGGCAAGTCGCCAGAGGATAGGTTCGGCATCCGGATGCTGTCGCTCAGCCTCCTTAAAAGCCTCAAGCATGTCTTCATATTGACCCACTACGTCAAACAGATCGAATAATATACGATACCCTGGAAGGTCTGGTTCCATAACTGACTGGAAACGCTTAACAATCGCCTCTGCTGCTTGTTTGTTGCCAGTTTTGATGTAGAGGCGGACAAGCTGCTTATAGAGGTTAGGGAAACGCTTGCCATCCGGGTATCGTTCAAGGGCATCCTCAAAAGCAGTGATCGCTGCTTCGTGGCTACCGTAAAGATCTTCCGGTATGGATTCCCAAACATGGGATGACTTGTAGATTTTTGAGGAGAAACTCAGGTTCAAACAATCAAAATCTTCGTTCTCGTGATGTCGGCAACGGACAAGGGGCATGATATCCCCATATACCTCGCGTTGTGTGCTTTTCTCCTCTCGGTATTCAGGGTGAAGTTGGTACCCATAACTCACCGGCATTTTCGGATCTGTGTTCACGGAAAAGATCGTCTTGCCACCTTCTTCGTCCGCCGGACAGATCAAGGTATTCGCATCTGCCAAATGTTTCGGATGAAGGTCTGAAAGCCACTCCGGGAAATCACCGTGTTCTTTCTGATAGGCGTGAATTGCCTCGCCAATGGCACGCAGGTTTTGAGTGCAGATTTCAATATTTTTCTCATTCTGCTCCGCTGCAGAATCTGCTGCTACTTCCGAATTAGCAAAGCCAATCAGCGAGTTCAATACGGTTCCTAAGGTCGTAATTACTTTCATTGATGCCTCCTTTTCGGTTGAGACTCTTGCTAATTTGTTGATTTACCCTTCAGTGCCTCTGCTACCAGACGTTCTAACTTTTCCCCTCTCGCTTGATGGGTAATTAATGTGCCATCTTTATCAATAAGCCACGGTGCCGGGATTGCGCGAATGCCATACTGTTGCGCGACGGGACTCTTCCAGCCTTCTCCACTGAAAACCTGTCGCCAAGGAATGTCGTTCTCTTTGAGGTAATCCCGCAGGTGATCTTCATCAGTATCAAGGCTAATACCGATAATGTCGAACCCTTCATCTTTGTAACTATTGTAAACCGCTTTGACGTTTGGCATTTCTGCGATGCACGGACCACACCACACAGCCCAAAAATCGAGTAGGACAACTTTTCCACGGTATTGCTCAAGCGAAATCGGATTACCATCGAGATCCATAGCAGAAAAGTCAGGCACAGTCTTACCAATTAACGCCAGCACAGGATCAGCCTTTATACGGTATTCGTTTGCCAGTTCGGCATTGCCTAATCTGTCATGAATCTCGGCAAGTCTCCTGAAGACCGTGCGGTTTTCTGGGAACTGCTCCTCAAGTTTATTATAAAGCTGTAGCTGCTCTTCATCTTGATTTATCCGTTTAAGCATATCACCGAGGACAAGGTGTTCTCGAATGCTATCAGGTTTCAGGGTCTCTTTATAACGGTTGATGAGATTCTCGGCGTCTTTCGCTCGTTCGGCTTTCATGTAAAGGCTGACAAGCATAGGATAGACATAGGCAAAATTTGCATTGTCCGGATGCCGCTGAATTCCACCAGCCAAAGTGACAATGGCTTCTTCAACGTTCTCGTATATCTCAGTCGGTTTGTTTTCCCAAATATTAGCGGACCGGTAAACCCTTGAGGAAAAACTTAAGTTTAGAACCGCGAAATCCTCATTCGCATGATGGCGGCAACGCACGATCGGCATCGCATCGCCATACACCTTACGTTGTTCCGTTTTCCACTCTCTATATTCGGGGTTAATCTCGTAACTATAACTCACGGGCATTTCTGGATCTGTGTTCCCAGTATAAATCGGTTTGCCGCCCTCTGGATCTGAAGGACAGATAAGCACATTACTATCTATCAAGTGTTTTGGATGCAGATCAGAAAGCCAGACCGGAAAATCACTGTGTTCTTTCTCATAGACTTCAATCGCCTTGCCGATAGCAAGTAGGTTTTGCGTGCACATCTCAATATTTTTTTCATGCTGTTCTGGTGTTGCTACTTCCGCATGAGCGAGGCTAACCAGTAGACCTAACACGATTCCTATGGTCGCTATTACTTTCATTTCATGTTCCCCTCTCTTTTTGAGAGTGTTTGTCGATAAGTATCGGGTGTTCTTCGGTAATTCACTGAATCGTTTCCTAAGTTTAGAAGACAGTATAACATATCGTCAGGAAAATCTGTTATTTTTTTAGTTTATTTTATACTGACAGTTTATCAAAGTCGCTTAACACACAAAAGCTGCCAGAATCCGCGAAATCTGTGTAATCCGAGATTCAGACGACGGACTCCCCGACTCCACTTCTGCATAAAAGTAGATTTGATAGATTCTTTGAATATGCTATAATCACGATGAGAATATTGTGCGGGTGAGAGGTGAAGCGTGTTAGGTGCAATTATAGGCGACATCATCGGTTCCATCTACGAGGGATACCCAATCAAAACCAAGGATTTTCCTTTCTTTGGAGACTATTGCCGTTTCACAGATGATTCCGTTTGCACTGTCGCAGTCGCAGATATTCTGCTACATGATCTCCCTCCAGCGGAAACGATGCAAGCGTGGTGTCGCCGTCATCCACATCGCGGCTACGGTGGGAATTTCGGTATGTGGATTTATGCCGATCCACCCGAACCGTATGGCAGTTATGGCAATGGTGCAGCGATGCGTGTCTCTCCAGCGGCGTTCCTGAACCGCGATAATCTGGAAGCTGCACTCTCCGCCTCCGACAAGGTAACCGAGATTACCCACAATCATCCAGAAGGTATAAAAGGCGCGCGATCGACGACACACGCTATCTGGCTCGCGTATCATGGTGAGACTCCTACCGACATCCGTAAGGTTATTGCCTCCGAATACGGCTACGACCTAACGCAGACAGTGGACGAAATCCGTCCATCCTACTTTTTCGATGTAACCTGCCAAGGCACTGTCCCGCAAGCGATAACATGTGCACTGGAATCCGTGAGTTATGAAGACGCGGTGCGTAACGCCATCTCCCTCGGTGGCGATGCTGACACGCTTGCTGCCATCGCTGGTCCCATCGCCGAAGCATTGCACGGCATTCCCGACGAACTCAAAGAACGAGCAGAAAGTATCTATCTCTCCGATACCCCGGACATGCTTGAAGTGTTAGAAGATATGTATCAGTTCCGGTAGGTGCAGTTCCCCAATCTTATTAGTTTTCTCTTAAGTTGGTAGGCGAGGTTTGGAACCTCGCCGGTCTTGTGTTCAAGATTTTTCGCTGTAGGAGCGATCTCCTGGTCGCTACGTCTCACTTGACAGGTGGATTGAATGTGCTATATTATTAACATATTTCAAAATTCAAACGAGAGATTATTTATGGAAACTGTAATCAAAAAGGCGCAGAACCCAGTTACAGAAGAAGAATATGAGACAGAATTACCAGCACATGAAGTCGTCCGTAAAGCTATCCTTAAACTTGATTATCCACCTGATGGAATTAAGATCATAGAGGCAACGAATATATTATCGGAAAAATTTCAACTGTCTGATGAACAGAGAGATGCAAAAAGAAAAAGCGGTGAAAGATATCTTGATGTTTTTCGTTACAGTGTAGTTGCCCCTGCTTTTAAATATCTTTTAGACAAAGGGAAATTGATACAACCAGGAGGTCCGAAGACTCCATACTTTCTCTCAGCGAACACACCAAACCCCGAAAAATTGATTGAAGAAAATTATGAAAAAAGCCGAAAGGAATTAGCCGATGATTTGCGGCAAAAAATTAAGAACAACACCCCCGCATTTTTTGAGAAATTGGTTATTGATCTTCTCGTCAAAATGGGATATGGTGGTTCACGAGAAGACGCTGGTAAAGCTGTTGGGCGTAGTGGAGATGGTGGAATTGATGGTATTATTAAAGCGGATCCCCTTGGTCTTAATGTTGTTTACATTCAAGCAAAACGGTGGGAAGGAAATGTTGGCGCACCACCAGTTCGAGATTTTGTTGGGGCGTTAGACGGGGAAGGAGTACAGGACGGAATTTTCATTACCACTTCGGATTTTAACCCAGCGGCTAAAGAGTTTATGGAAAGAAGTTCTAAGAGGGTTATCCTTATCAATGGCAGTCAACTTGCTCGGTATATGATAGATCACAATGTTGGTGTTTCTACCGTGGAAACCTACGAAATCAAACGGGTAGATTCCGATTATTTTGCTGAAAACACCGAATAATATAGAACATCGCGACGTTTAGGCTGTGTGAATCACGGAAAATCCGAGATCCACACAACCGTTGCATCAAACCACTTCCATCCAAACCCCAGGTACAAACCCTGGATACTCCCCCTCACTAAACGCTGGATAGTAGACACTTTCTCCATCAAAATCGTGAACCGTCTCTCCACCGCTTTCATTCGGAATATGTACCCTGCACGTATAATCCGTCTGATTGAACAACTGCTGCGGTGTCGGCGTGGATTCCTCAACACGATATTCTGCCAATGCTGCCTCATCCACGACAACGCCGAGTCCCGGCGACTCCGAAACCTGAATCGTGCCATCAACGACATCGAGCCGTGTTTCGAGCAGATCCGATTCCCACAACTCATGACAGGTAATCGCTGGCAACTCGGCTTGCGATAACACCGCACCGAGATGCACCGAATATGCCGTTGTAATACCCGTACCGACCATCTGGAGCCAGAAGGGTTGCGCAAACGAAGCACAAAGTGCGTTCGTCCGCCGCAAGGCGTTCACACCACCGCCGACAACAAAGCCACCACAACAGCGCGCATGCAGACACGATTCGTTGAAATGCTCAACAATCCGTTTCTGGATAGCTGCCTGTAATCTTCCTGCCCCTTCTGTGTCCGTTCCGAGGTAGTATGGACTTTCGTAGATAGCAACATTCGGGTGTTCATCTAATTGCTGTAACACAGGGATAGCGTTATCCGCAGTCCGCAGGAAGCCGTTGAAGTCGATATCGAGCCGATAGTCCGCTGGCACAGCATCACCGACAGCGTTTACCTGTGCAAAGATATCGCGCCATGGACGCGCTTTGAGTTTCGCAGATGTGTATCCCCGCTTAACCGATTCTTGGACTTCCGAGACCCAATCCTCTGGCGGCATATCAATATCCCACCACGAAATAGGACACCTTTCCCGAACCTTCGGTCCGATAAGTTGATAGACGGGGACATCAACAGATTTGCCGATAGCGTCAAAAAGAGACATCTGGATGCCGAATCCGACGCTGTCATCGTTCATACAGGCAAACGCGTTCTGTCCAATCACTTGTTCGATGCTTGCCGATTCGTTTCCTAAATTTTCGCCGTATCCGACAACACCGTTGCTAAGTTCGACACGGTAAACGTAAACCCGTTCGCCGTGTGTCAGTGCGCGGTGCATGTGTCGGCTGACCCGTTCGTGATAAAACGGCACGTTCAACGGAATCGCTTCGAGGTGTTTGATGCTAAGCATGAATTTCCTCCCAAATTGATAAACAATCGCTCACGAGGTTTTCATTATTCGCTGGTCCGGTTTCCCGAATTGTATCACATTTCCGAAATTGGCGGTAAAAATATTGTCTGAATCAGGGTTATAGACGCTTGTTGGTTGAACACTGTCCTTTGTGGTTTATGAAACTTCATGAAGAAAACCCGCGCGGTTTGCAACGAAGAATGCAGAAAGGGAGTCTGGAACACTAACAACTGAGATGACTTTCTAATCCTGAAAATCCTTGAATCCTGATTCAGACAACTGAAAACTGACAACCGATAACTGATTCATCGCGGTTGACACGTCCTCTGTTTTGTTGGTATAATATCTTTAACGCGTACGATGTTGAAATGCCGATGTTTTCGCAAACGAGGAACACATTATGACAGAACTTCGACCTTTTAATGTTTCAAATGGACTCTTAGATCAACCCGATAAACTCCAAGACCAAGCACAGCAGGACGGTTACCTCTTCTTTCGTGGCTTGATTGATGCAGATGCTATCTACAACCTGCGCCGAGATTTCTTGGAAATCTGTCATCGACACGGGTGGGCAGAAGGTGGAGAAACGCTGATGGACGGTATCCGCATCGGTGGTCCGTTCATGGAAGGTGATGACGGTTATTGGCCCGTGTTAGACGAATTCCAATGCTTGGAATCTTTCCACGCCTTTGCACATCATCCAGCGATTTTGGACGTGTGTGACAAACTTTTCGGCGAGAAGACGCTCGTGCATCCGCGGAATATTGGAAGAATTATGTTTCCAGAGAACACAAAATATACAACGCCTGCACATCAAGATTTTATCCACATCCGAGGGACAGAGGAAACTTATACCGGATGGATACCGCTTGGGGATTGTCCAATGAATTTGGGTGGGTTGTGTGTATTATCTGGATCGCATCAAAGCGGCATATATCCAGTCAAACCCGCATTCGGTGCCGGAGGTGTCGGGGTTGACACAGAGCCTTTGGAAGCGGATGGATTCTACTGGGTTGGTGGCGATTACGGTATCGGTGATGCCCTTTTCTTTCACAGCCACGTCCTCCACAAGGCATTGCCAAATCAAAACTCAGATCGGATTCGCCTCTCTGTGGATTACCGCTATCAGGGAGGCTCCAAGCCGATCACCGAAGGGTCGCTATTGCCACATTTCAATCGGATGGCGTGGGATGAAATCTATAAGGAGTGGACCTCCACGGAATATCAGTACTATTGGAATGCATTCGATTTAAATAGGGTTTAAAAACTATGAAAAACGTATTAGGATTTTTACTCTGTAGCACTTTCTGTTTTACGATGAACCTATCCGCACAAGTCCCTGATGATATGGTGCTGATTCCGGCAGGCGAGTTTCAGATGGGAAGTGCCGATGGTGAATCGGATGAAAGACCTGTCCATACTGTTTATCTCGATGCGTTCTATATCCACATACATGAAGTGACGGTTGGGGAATACAAACAGTTTGTTGAAGCCACCGGTCATCGCCCGTTAGCGGAGTCTGTCTTTCGAACCTCGCCAACTGATCAACACCCCGTTGTAGAGGTAAGTTGGCACGATGCGATGGCTTATGCCGAGTGGGCAGGTAAGCGGTTGCCGACAGAAGCCGAATGGGAGAAAGCAGCACGAGGCGGTTTGATTTCACAAGACTATCCATGGGGCGATACAATCGATGCCAGCAAGGCAAACTACGATAAGAACACGAAGTCAGGGACGCACAACGTCCGGACAACACCTGTTGGAATGTATCCTGCGAACGGCTACGGTTTATATGATATGTCTGGAAATGTCGCCGAGTGGTGTCTTGATACCTATCAGCGAAAATTTTATAAGAATGGACAGCAGCGCAACCCCGTCGCTGGAGCTGAAAGCGTTCAACAGGTTATTGCGGATGCTAGTGTTAGCAAAGAGCGGCGTGTTGTCCGAAGTGGATCGTGGAGTTTCAATGCGAAAAGCGTGCGTGTCGCGAATCGGCTCGCTGAGAAGCCGTCGCTGTTGAGTAGCGATGTCGGATTTCGTTGCGTAAAATAGTAGGCACACGCCGTGGGTTCTCCATTCACAAAATAGTTAGAGCACTCCGTGTGCCATCATAATAGACCTAATAAAAAGAGAAACCAATTGATCAAATTGCAACAACAAAAACCTAAGACTGCATATCTTATCCGTTTTTTAATAGTGTTAATCGGATGGGGATGTATCGCTATTTTACCCACCGCTGCTGAAAACTACGCTGGAGATTTTTTGACGAACGGTGTTGGTGGTCGCGCACTCGGATTGGGCGGTGCTTATGTTAGTATTGCCGACGATGCCACCGCTACCTATTGGAATCCTGCTGGCATTGCGGGTGTCCCCGACAAGTACCAGTTCTGTCTGATGCACGCCGCACGGCGTTCGGGATTAGGCGCGTTCAACTATATCAGTGGGACGACGCGAGTCTCGTCGAACCTCAACCTTGGGGTGTCATGGCTTCGCGCCGGTGTGGACGATATCCCTATCTATCCCCTTGTGCCAGCGTTCGATCCGAATATTAGCAGCGAAGAACGCCGAAACCTCGCAAAGAATCGACCGAGGGAGTCCGACTTCACTCCAGCAGGCTACCTAAACGACAGTGAAAACGCTTATATTCTGACGCTCGCGACACGGTGGGTTGTCAGTCAATCGTGGTGGGATAATTTCGGAAGGGATTCAGTGCCGCCCGAATTTATGGTTGGTATAAATACTAAGTTGATTACGCAAAGCGTCGGCGGAAGCGATCTTGAGGCATACAATTATGGGAGTTGGGGGTACGGCTTTGATGCGGGGGCACTTATCCGCTTGCCTGATTTCAACGCGCTTTTCGGTTTAGAAGACTTCGGCAGTCTTACCTTTGGCGTGAACCTTCAAGACATCTCGAAGACGACCTTGACGTGGAACACGCTGTCTGCGCCCAAAGAATCCATTCCAGCGAATTGGAACGTCGGGGTAGCGTATACGAACAATCGCGTTTTCAATCGAGAACTCATCTTCTCCTACCAGTGGCAGCAGCGCTATGGCGGACAGATGCATCTCGGCATAGAGTATCATATTAGCAAACCCTTGGCACTCCGTGTGGGTTACCGTGATGACCGCATTACAAGTGGCATCGGCATCCAACTCCGAAAATTTCGACTCGATTATGCCCTACTTTTCGGCGATCTGATTAGCACGCATTTTCTGAGCCTCTTATGGCATTTCTGATTTTTGAATGATGTAACGTGAGTCGAATAATAAAGATGCAAGGGCAAGTGTACATGTAGGTTGGGTTGAGCGGTAAAAGACCAATATCCATCCGGTTTATACGGAGAATTCCGATGAATTCCGATTTTCAATCCTCCATTCGTGTAGAAAGATATAGCGAAACCCAACATCCCCAATGCTGTAGGTGTGAGAATGCGTTGGATTTCACTCATATTTTGGTGATTTCAGGTTTCCAGACGAACCTTGAAAATTATCTTCTCTGTGCGATTTTTAGGAAGTTCCGTTCAACCCAACCTACGCGCGCATTAGGCACTATGAAATGTTAAATTAAGGTGAGTTTGATATAAGAATCTATATGTAAATGAGAAGAATGGAGTTCTCAGAAGATCCTCAGCAGCCCCGTAGGGGCGGCATCTCTGTAGAACCGATGGCACTAACACTCTAAGCCCCGTAGGGGCGGCATCTGTCTGGCAGAGGTGTTTGGAGTTCAAGATTCAGAGCGAAGCCTCTCGGTGGAATGTCTTACGCCGAACTCACGTTAAATTACCTCTAAAGCCCTTGGAGCACACCGAAAACCCAATCGTTAAGGAGCGGGTTTTGACAAATCCGGTTGATCGCGTAGCAGAATCAGAAGCGGTGCCAGCACTAACGGAAGCATTACCAACCCATCCAGGACCATAGGCAAACCGAATCGATCCCCGAAAACACCGACGAATTTATTCAATAATCCACCGACACCCCACGCTGCCCCCATCATAAAGCTGGATGCAATGTTTTCGTGTCCTCGCAGGATTATTTGTGCCAAGATAATGTTAACCGTTATTGAACTTGAGAGGACCACATTGCCCAAAAAGAGGAACACGAGAAAACTCGGTCCGTCAGTGTGAAGCGAGGCATACAAAAGGGGTGGTGCCCCAAGGAGCGAGACCAACAGCAGAACGTAGGTGTTTACCCGACTCATGAGCCAACCACTTGACATGATCCCCATCGAGCCTGCAAAGATAAAGAGTGCGATGACAAGGGAACGCACTTGGTCAGTATAGCCTTGATTGTCCAAATAGACAGATAAAAAGTTTTCTAAACCGACCGCTGTGACAGTCCGGAACGCCGCAATGATAAACAACACATTGAGAGACAGTAGACGCGGACGAGCAACAGTCCAGAAGGGTTCCTGAGGCATCGGTTCCTCATCTGGTGTGCCACGCGTGGAAGCGGTCAGATTGAGTTCCTTATCGAATTTCAGCACTTTTGGGACTAAGAGTGCCAAAAGCACACCCGGTATCATTTCCCAAACGAGGTACTCTAAACCGAGACGGTATGGGATAAACATCAACACCAACGGACCGAGTGCCCGTCCTATGTTACCGCCTGTTAAAAAAATGGAGGTTCCCAAACCTCTCCCTCCTGTGGCGAGTGCTCCAGCATAAGTGGTCGCTTGTGGATGGAAAGACGCAACGCCTATGCCACCAATTGCTAATAATACATAGACGACAGTGGCGGAAGGAGCAACCCAGAGGAGACTTAAACCGATTGCAGTGAGGGCAACACCGAACGTTATGAAATGTACTGTCCGCACCCGATCCGACAACCACCCGAAAAGTATCTGCCCGAGGGAACTGAAGATGCTATAAATCGAAATAAAGTTGCCTGCTAAACTGTTCCGTGTTGCGGTTGTGGCTAACTTTGCAAGTAGGCGGGGAAGCAGGTGTGATAGAAGCGTCGCATAAGAATCGAGGACGGTATGCAGCGAGGTTAGGAAATAGAACTGTTTTCGAGAAGACGCATTCGAGGAATCTTGATTGTCTTTCATGGACGAAATGAATACCGCGTTTCTATGAAGATTTAGATAACGTATATTGTAAAGGACATCCACCGAAAAAGCAAATCTTTTTCTGTAGATGCGATCTTCCGTTTCCGCTTGACAATTAAACCTTCGGCATATATCATGATACGAATTCCTTAAAATAAACAAATCATTCATAATTCACATAGCGAGTGTGCCTTTGAACAGAGAACGATTCCGACAGGTTACGAAAATCGGCTTACCGACGGTATTAGCAGTCGTCATCGCGTACTTCCTCTTAAAAGAAATTGACATTCAAGAGATACCGAAAACCCTGAGCCGATTGTCAATAAAGGCACTCTTAATCGGTTTTGCGTGTTATTGTTTGTTAGTCTTGGCGAAAGCCCTCCGATTTCGAGCATTGCTCAACCTTGATAGCAGTGTACATCAGATCTTTCCAATCTTGGCGTTGCACACCTTTTGGGGCAATATCCTCCCGATGCGGACCGGGGATGTCTCTTATGTCTATCTGATGCAACGGCGACAGAAGGTCGATGCAACACAAGGTATAGCCTCGCTTCTTGTGGCGAGCCTGATTGACTTAGTCCTGTTGATGGGGTTGGTGGTCGCCACGGCTTGGTTACTACGTGCTGAACTTAGCGACACATTTTCTGGGACGGTCCTTTATATCACACCACTTCTGATAGGGAGCATCTTGATTGCTGGAGTGGTTTTCGTCTACATCGCACCGAATCTCTGTATAAAGCTCGCGAAAAAATGTGCAGTGCCACTCTTGCGTTTTCAGAAACAACCGATTTCGTGGGCAGTTGACAAGGGACTGACGGTAATCCAAGAATTCACGGGGTTCCGGTCGAATCGCCGGTTTTTGGAGGTGTGGGGGTATTCTGTAATCTGTCTTGCAATCCGTTTCGGGTTCCAGTGCTATCTCGTTACCGAGATGGGGGTTGATGTCCCAATGATTGAGGTGCTGTTCGCGCTTGCTTTTACCAATGTTTTTAACCTGTTGCCCATTCAAACGATCGGGAACTTCGGAACAACAGAATTCCCCTTTGTCTGGTTGCTAAATCATTTCGGCACATCAATAGAGATTGCTACTGTCACAGGGTTTAGTTTACATATCTTGATTCTACTTTACTGTCTACCTTTAGGCGTGTATGGGTTCTTGACAAAACCGAAGGAGCGTTAAGTTAATATGAGAATTATTGATCCACATGTTCACGTTTGGAAAAACGATCCGCAGTTTCCATGGGCACCGGAGACGACAAGTCCACCCGCGGAGGATGCTACAGCAGAGACGCTATTGGAATTCATGGCTGCGAACGGCGTTGAAAAAACCGTTCTCGTTCAGGTCATCCATTACCGATGGGATAATCGCTACGCGGCAGACGCAATGAGAAGGTATCCTGATAAATTCATGGGCGTTTGTCGAATCAACCCGGAAGCCCCAGATGCACCAGATCACCTCAGTCGCTGGGTCGAGGAGGATGGTTTCCACGGTGTACGGCTCAGCCCCTCTGTTGGTGAAGCAGGGGATTGGTTCGCTGGACCGTTGATGCCCCCTATTTTTCGTCGTGCTGAAACACTCGGCGTGCCGATGCTTCTTCTCACCGGTGCCGAACGGCTGGTGGATCTTGTGCCGCTTTTAGAGCAGCATCCAGAACTCGATGTTGTGATAGATCACATGGCGGGTTGTTCGCCGGATGCCCCTGAAAAACTTGAATTGTTGCTCAACCTCGCACGATTCCCCAGAGTCTATGTCAAGATAAGCCATACATGGTCGATATCGAAAACGGGTTACCCGTGGGCGGATACGTATGAACAGGTGAAAAAAGTGTATCATGCCTTCGGGGGTTCGCGGATTATGTGGGGCACCGATTGGCCCGTCTGTCTCAGTCGGGCGAGTTATGCAGAAACCTTATCGGTCGTTCGTGATGAGATGGATTTCTTTACGCCGGAAGACCGGGAATGGGTGTTAGGAAAAACGGCACTCCGTCTCTGGCAATTCCAAGAGTGATTCTTAAATTCCATGTTCTCCGTAGGTCTGGTAGGTGCGGTTTCCGAGGGGAAATACCCAAGCCAAAACACCGCACCGGATCGTGAAAAAAGCGAGAAACCCGATAATTTCTTAAAACTGGAACGGCTCTGGAATTAATATTTGACAAATTCTTTCCGCTTATGTTATTATGCAAAGAATAGGTTAAATGTCGTCGTGTATCCCGTTCCCAACCCTCTGCAAAAAACAGCACCGTGGCAAGGCACCAAACACTATAGAACTGTATGCTCTTTTGCTGGCGAGGTTCTATCCGCGTCCGTTCACAAGGAGGAAAAACGATGCCATTCTGTCCACAATGCAATGCTGAATATAAGTCGGAAGTCTCAACATGCTCGGATTGTCAGGTGGAGCTCGTGTCTCAATTGCCGCAAACCGAGTTTACAGAATATGGAGACTGGTCCGTTGTCGAATCTGTACCGAATGAATTAGCTGGGAATATCCTTCAAAGCGTTTTAAAGGAGAACGGCATTCCTGTATATTTACGCTGTCATGATGTGCCTAATTATGGCGGGGTGAAGGGCAACGCTGCGGAGTCCGAATGGGGCGATGTCCTTGTGCCGGTTAATTTACTTCCACAGGCGCGGGAATCTCTCAAAGCCTATTTCGATTCGCTGAAAGAAGAGTGACACTTGCAGGTAGGTCGCTATGAAAGCCAAGCAACTCTATCTTATTAAGGAAGGAGAATCCCACGTCCGCATGGCGGGGAAGATCCATGTGAGAGCGCACCGCAGGCGGAACGGTAGTTACGTCAAAGGATATTGGCGACGGAAGCCGAGTAAAAGCGTTGGTACCTACAGACGACTTGAGGCAACGGAGATGCAACCGCGTCTCTTTGAAGAAGTGACGCAACTCTCGCTCTTTAAAGACAACAAAGCCTGACGTTGACGACACGTCGAAAGGGGTATGCAAAAAGATACCGGTGCAATGGTGTCTATGCCATCATTGAGCCACATCTTCTTGGAAAATATTATGATCTACTTTTTACGAAGCTTGCAGGGGACCGGTTTTACGTTACGGTGCTCGCAAGCTCATATTATTTTCCTGTTTTTAATTGCGACGACCACACTTTTCAGCGATGTTTACCGTATCAAAAAAGGGGACACGCTTCTGATTGCGGTAATCGGACAGCCGGAATTTACACATTCCGTGCAAGTCCGTGAAGACGGCAGAATTAGTTACTTTGGCGGTGATTTTGACGTTGCTGGACAGACAGTCGCGTCGGTCAATCTGCAGATTCGCGAGTTTCTCGCTGCGGGTCTCGTCAGTAATCCGGTTGTTCTGGTGTCGCCGGTGTTGCAAGAAAACGGTGTTTTCGTTGGGGGTGCTGTGAAAGCCCCGGGACGTTATCCCATTTCACCGGAGACGGACATCGGTTTATACCGTGCCATCGCACTCGCAGGTGGTATGGCGGAGAACGCCGATCACCAAGGGGTGCAGTTAATTCGGAGCGACACGGCACAAAAAGTTGAGACCTATGATCTCTCAATAAACCGTCCTTACAGCGACATCCGTGTCAACATCAACGATTTGGTGTTCGTCATGCCCCTAAGTGTCATTGAGGTGCAAGGGCAGGTGCAGACCCCCGGAAAGCTTTTTATTCGCGGGCAACTCGGTATTGAGCAGACACTCGCTCGCGCAGGGGGTGCTACGCCGGAAGCCGATCTCACCGCCGTGGTAAAAGTTGAAAGGAACGGCAAACTCTCCGAATTTAATCTCTCCGAACAGTTCTGGAAATCGTCTCCAAACGGCACTCCTTCTGCCTTTCTCTCAGATGGCGACGTTTTGTTTGTTCCCAATGTATTCAAGGTTGAACCTATCTACGTGACCGGCTACGTTCGCACTCCCGGCGCGCAACGGGTGCGTGGACCTTTGAACCTCTCACAGGCAGTCGCGCTCGGTGGCGGATTTGAAGAATCAGCGAACCGTGAGGAGGTGATTATCCATCGCCGTGACGGCACAACTGTGGAGGTGCCTTTTACGTCCGGTCCTACGGATGGAGCAGCACAACAGGTTTTACTCTACCCAGGTGACATTTTAGAGGTAAAAAAGAAGTTTCAGGTGGATTGGGGTCTTGTCAGCACGCTCGCCTACATTGTCATCAGTGGCGTGGGCATTATAATCCAACTAACGAAGTAAATTGTAAGAAAAGGAAATAAGAATATGAACACAAATCCTTCACCAGAATTTGCTCTTGGTCAAATTGTTTTTTTCAAATCAAATCCCTCTACTCGTGGAGCCGTTGTTGAAGTATTACCTGGGAGCCCTGAAAACCGAATCACCGTTTTTGCTGAGGGTAAGATTCAAAGTTTTGATGCTTCTCAATTGCAGGTGAGTACATCTTCAGATATTCTCAATCGGATTATTAATGCCCCACCTGAGACAATTGAGCGAATTGAGTCGCTGCTACAATCACTATCTGAATCTACGCCGACCATCTCACCTACATCTCAAGAGGAGGGTTCCCCTGCTAATCCTGTGTCAAATCCCGAGCAGCCAGAAAAGCAGCAACCTGAACCGAGCGTTGCGTCAGCAGATCCGATCGAGAAGCAGGAAAAAAAGTCTCAACAATCGAAGAAAAGGAGCAGTAATTGGGACGTTGATAGGCTCCTAAGCCAATATTTCGCACAACCCGTCCGCTTTATCACTTATACAGGCATAAAGGATCTATCGCAAGTTGAAACGAAGCGTTATATGCTAAGTGGACTTGATGCCAACGGTGAAGAGATTAAGATGGCGAAGCTTCAAGTCTTATTTGCATTTCCGAAAGAGAAGATGCCAGACCTGAAACCGTCTGTGAAAGTAAGAACACCCTTGAAAGCACAGAACCTTCAGCCGATTGAAGACCAAAACGAGCGGTTCTATGTTGATGACGAACTTCTTATGCAGGCGAAGGATAACAAATCGACTGTGAGTGTTGCCACTCGCGCCGGATACGTCTTGAACGGTTGGATCCAGCATTTTGATGAATATGTTATCTATATGCGAGTCGCGGAAAAGGTCGTGGTCGTGTACCGACACGGCTTGTTTGAGTTCACAGTTGAGGATCAATAGGATTAACGCTTACAAATACATTAGGAACTGAACAATGCTTTTCTAACAACTAGCATTGTGTTCAGGATGTGTGCTAAATACAAGGAATGCGTAAAGCGAGATCCAAAGGCACCGGAAACCCTCTATGATGCCTCGGATTACCCGGGCTAAAACGTTCTTGTAGCAGTGGCTTCTTGATCGCTATACCTTGCGCGGTGTGGCTTATGAAGCCCAAGCAAATATTTTAGTAATTCTATTATAATCCTGAAAATCCTGATTCAGACAATAGATGCAATATGCCAAATCTCAACATCAAACCCTCTCACAGGTCTATCAAAAACTACTACGCCGAACTCCAAGAATACGACAACATCGGTGTAGAACACGAAGGTGCAGTCCGAACCGCATTCCAGAACCTCCTCCAACACTACTGCCGACAAGCATCGCTAACCCTCGTTTGCGAAAGACCTCACTATACCACAGAAAACAAACGGATCCGACCCGATGGCGAAGTCGTCGATACCTTCGGGCTGCCTTACGGCTATTGGGAAGCAAAGGATACACAGGACGACCTCTACACCGAAGCCGCCAAGAAGTTTGACGCGGGTTACCCTTCAAAAAACATCGTCGTCCAATCCCCGATGCACGCGCTCCTCTACCAGCACGGGCAGCTGCAATTGGACTTAGACATCAGCGAGCCGAGAAACCTCGTCCACGTTCTCCAAAGTTTCTTCGCGTATCAGGAGGAAAACATCTCGGCATGGCATACGGCAGTCGCTGAGTTCAGAGAGACGGTGCCGGAGCTCGGCGAGAAGTTGACGGCACTCATCGAAGCGGAACGTCAAAACAACGCACGGTTTCAGGTCGCATTCACCAATTTCCATCAACAGTGTCAGGCTTTAATCAATCCGAACCTCTCCATCGCAGCAGTGGAGGAGATGCTCATCCAACACCTCCTAACCGAACGCATCTTCCGCACCGTGTTCAACAATCCTGACTTCACATGCCGCAACATCATCGCCCGCGAAATTGAGAACGTCATCGACGCGCTCACCTCACAGACATTCGATCGGAATCAATTCCTTCAGAGTTTAGATCCGTTCTACGTCGCCATTGAGCAGACCGCCGCGACCATCACCGACTTCTCAGAAAAACAAGGGTTCCTCAACACCGTCTACGAGCAGTTTTTTCAAGGCTTCTCCGTCAAGGTTGCAGATACGCACGGCATCGTCTACACACCGCAGCCGATCGTCGATTTCATGGTGAAAAGTGTCGAGCATATCCTCAACACCGAGTTTGACCGTTCCCTTTCAGATAGCGGCGTGAATATCATCGATCCGTTTGTCGGCACCGGTAACTTCATCGTCCGTATTATGCAGGAATATGCAGGAACTCGGTCCCATCTCGTTGGAGCGGAAATACACCGCCGACCCACCGGAACTCCAGTGCAACGAGGTAATGCTCCTGCCCTACTATATTGCCAATCTCAACATAGAACACGAGTTCTACACAGCGACAAACCGGTATGTCCCGTACGAAGGTTTATGCCTCGTGGATACATTTGAGATTGCAGAAGGACGACAGATACAACTGTTCACCGCCGACAATACGGCGCGGGTTGAAAAGCAGAAGGAAACACCGATGTTTGTGGTTATCGGCAATCCGCCCTACAATGTAGGACAGGTCAACGAGAACGACGACAACAACAAGAACCGGAAGTATGAGGCGATGGACGCACGGGTGCAAGAGACGTATTCGCAGGATTCAAAGGCGACGAATAAAAACGCTCTCTCGGATCCGTACGTCAAAGCGATCCGGTGGGCATTGGACCGAATTGATGAGGAAGGCGTTGTCGTCTTTGTGACGAACAACAGTTTTCTTGACGGTGTGGCGTTTGACGGGATGCGAAAACATCTCGCTGAGGACTGCGACGCGATCTATATTTTGGATTTGGGTGGGAATGCCAGAAAGGGATTGAAGGTCTCGGGTGCCAATGTGTTTGGAATTCGCGTCGGTGTGAGCATCAACCTATTCGTGAAGAAAAGGCAGAAGTTGTCTGAATCCGCGCGTATTTTTTACCATCGCACCGATGACTTGTGGGATAGAAAACAGAAATTCAATTTTCTTGCTGAATACCAACACATAGGTGATATCCGGTGGCAAACGATTCAACCGGATATGCGACATACATGGCTCACCGAAGGGCTCCAGGCCGAATTTGACATCTTTACCGCGATCGGAACTAAGGAGGCAAAGGCAGCCAAAGATGAAGCAGTGAATGTAATTTTTAAAACCTATGGTCTCGGTGTCAATACGAATCGTGACATATGGGTTTACAACTTTAACCGAAATATTCTTGCTCAGAACATGAATCTAACAATTGAGACTTACAACGCGGAAGTCGCTCGATGGGGGCAACGGGCGGATCGGAATGCTAATCTTGATGATTTTGTAGTGTCTGATGACACAAAAATCAAGTGGAGTTCAGGTTTAAAACAGAAGCTGCAAAGTGGGCAATCACAGAATTTTTGGACACAACAATCCGACAATCGCTTTATCGACCCTTCACAAAATCGCACCTATTCTTTGATCGCATTATGAACCAGAGGGTTCACATTTTCCCATCTATTTTTCCTACACCGGAATCTGAAACGGAAAATAGGGTGATTTGTGTTGCTGGTATTGGTGATAGAAAAGGCTTTGGATGTCTTGCTACGAACAAGATTCCCAGTCTAGATTTAGCCTTTGAAAAGAATCAATCTTTCCCCTTCTATATCTACGACGAAGACGGCACAAACCGCCGCGAGAACATCACCGATTGGGCATTGACGGAGTTCCAAACACACTATCAGGACGACACCATCACCAAGTGGGACATCTTCCACTATAACTACGGACTCTTGCATCACCCTGCGTATCGCGAGAAATATGAGGCGAACCTCAAGCGCGACCTCCCGCATATCCCATTCGCCAAGGACTTTTGGGGTTTTGCAGAGGCAGGCGCGCGACTTGCAGACCTCCACGTCAACTATGAATCCCAACCCGAATACGATCAACTCAAGTTCATCCAAAACCCAGACGTGCCACTCAATTGGCGCGTTGAGAAGATGAAGCTCTCAAAAGACAAAACCTCGCTTATCTACAACAATTTTCTAACAATCAGCAACATTCCCGAAAAGGTGTTTGACTATCGACTCGGCACCCGTTCCGCGTTGGAATGGATAATTAATCAATATTGTGTTAAAATAGATAAACGCAGCGGTATCGTCAACGACCCGAACCGCGCAGACGACCCGCAGTACATCGTCAAACTCATCGGGAAGGTGATTACCGTCAGTTTGGAGACGGTGGATATTGTTGAAGGGTTGCCGGACTTGGATTTAGGATAGAGAGGCATGGGTTTAAGGAGAAATTCATGGGAATCATAGAGTGGTTAAACACAAATAGTGGAGCGATAATAGGGATTGCAATTGTTGTGCTTGTAATTATTATGGCCTATTATGCCTATCTGACACGGCGGCTGCTAAAAGCCAACAACACACCTGAAATTGCGATCTCCTTGCGTCCGCATGAAGCACATATTCATTGTGTTATGCTCTGCATAGAGAATATAGGAACGGGAGCGGCTCGTAATATCCAATTCCAAACAGACCTTTCTTTTAAACCTGATGGGGAAAGATCCTTTGAGGATGTTAGTTTCCTCAAAAATGGCATTGACTACCTTAGCCCGGGGGAAAAGATTGAGCACTTTTTGGTGAGTGTGATAGGCAAATTAGATAAACTCAAAGAAACGCCGCTTGAAATCGGTGTTACTTATACGGATTCGGTGAAAACGGCACATCAACGCGCCTTTCATCTTGATTTTGGTGAGGATGAAGGTTACGCCCGCGTTGGCAAACCGCCGCTTTTTGAGATAGCCGAGGCTACTCAAAAGTTACAGGAGGATGTCAACCGCATTGCGACTGGATCTCGAAAACCCGTAATTCTCACTGAACCCCTATTTGAGCATAGCATACGCAACCATACTGACTTTCTGGAGAAGCGGATAAGTCAATTCCCGCGTAATATTCAAGGCAAAATTTTACAGAAAGTAGACTTCCTTATTCAAGAGCAAGATCGGGAAATACGTGAAAAGTCGCAGAATGATGAGACAGAAACGGACGCGAATTCGTCATAAAAAGGAGGTGAAACAGATGGCAGTTACAATTTATATCTACGCTAATAATGGGACACCTATAGAAATTCCTGACTATACGGTGAAGCCGTTAGCGAGTAATAATTCTCGGTTATCTACCGAAGAGTTTAAAGCAGCACTTGAACGATTGGCAGTCAAATTTGAGGAATTCGCGGGTCCCAATGTCCCCCCCTTATCGGATTACGCGGTGAGCCGTGAAGGACTGTACGAAGATCATTTATAGTTATGATTTATCTTGCAGATACCAATGTTTTGTTGCGTATTGTACATCGCACCGACGTACGTCATTCCATTGCTCAGGCTGCTGTGCACAAATTAGAGGCAAAGAGCCATCAACTACAGACCACTTCGCAAAATTTCGTAGAATTCTGGAACGCTTCAACTCGACCTACTGAGCGAAACGGTTTTGGGCTCACGCCTGATGAGACAGACGTGCTCTTAGGAGAATTAGAACAATCTTTTCCTTTGCTACCCGATTCATCTGAAGTCTATCCGATATGGAGACAACTCGTTGTGAAGTATAACGTGTCAGGTGTTCAGGTTCACGATGCGCGGTTGGTCGCGTCAATGATAGTTCATAAGGTAGCACATATCCTGACTTTCAACGTAACAGACTTTGAACGCTATGCATCTGAAAGAATTGTGGCTATTGATCCAGTGGCAGTTTAGTCAGCAATTAGATAGAAACGATTTGGAATTTCTCATTTTTTCAAGGAAAGCAACGTTATTTTCAACAAACAGAGTATATTAGCATTTAACTTCCGTACGGTGATCTAATATACTGAATTGAACTTTAGCAACGGGAAGAGTAGATGAGACGTTTTGGAACCCAGGGGCGTGTGTATCCCGACAGACACTATGTCGTCTCCCGCACCGAGGAGATCGCTGATTTCATTGACCGCGTCAAAGAGGGGCGGTACATCGTCCTATTTGCGCCGCGACAAACCGGCAAGACCACCTTTTTTCGCTTGGCACTTGAGGCACTCACGACGCAAGATACAATCTACTTTCCGATACACTTGGACTTTCAGATAGTGCGCAACACCGCACCTGCCACTTTTTACGAGCGGCTCTACTACATGATACGGCGGGAAATAAAGACCGTTTTTCAGCAACAGGGAAAAATTCCGCCAGCATCACTCATACAATTTTTGGAGGAAACGCAGCTAACCGATGAATTCTCAATGATGATTTTTTTTCAGGAATTATTGAGTTTTCTTGAGAATAAGAGAGTTGTTATTGTCATTGATGAGTTTGATGGCATTCCGCAAAGCGTTGTAAGCGATTTTCTGTATACACTCCGCCACATTTACTTGTCGGATGAACCACGCTGTCCACACAGTGTTGGCATTGTCGGGGTTAAAAGTATCACACAACTCAACTACGACAGGTCTGTTTCCCCGTTCAATATTCAAGATGAGTTTCGCCTGCCGAACTTTACCTTTGAACAGGTACACGGACTACTGGGACAATATACAGACGAGGTTGGGCAAGCGTTTACCCCTGAAGTCATTGAATCCATTCATAAGCAGACCGCGGGACAACCCGTCCTCGTCAACCGGTTCGCGCAGATACTCACTGAGGAGATGGATATTCCGAAAACCGAGTCGATTAGGATGTCGCACTTTACAATGGCACATACCCAGCTGCTGCGGGAACGAAATACCAACATTGATCATCTGACAACCAATATCCGCAGAGACCCACGTTTTGAACGCATGCTGATGCGCATCATGGAGCGTGATGAAGGTGTGGATTTCAATCTACGCAATGATATCATTGATGAACTTGCCACTTATGGAGTCATCAAAGAAGGTGATGATGGGATGTGTGAGATCCTCAATCCGATTTATCTGTATTGCATCCTGCAGGCATTCAAGCCAGTCGTAAATGGATTGGAGCAGGAATACTTCCCAGAAGACACCCGTGATGAGTTGCGGGATTATCTCACATCTACAGGACGGATTGAAATGGTGTCATTACTTGATAACTTCCGAGACTTCATTGGGCGCGCAGGGTTCAGAATCCTTCAAGTTCCAGAGACCCCCCAGGAGTCGGTAGGACGGCACCTCCTGCTCGCCTACCTCGATGAGTTTGTGAAACGGGTCGGTGGTTTTATGCACATTGAAGTACCAACCGGGCGTGGCAGAATGGATATCCTTATCACCCACAATCGGCGAAAGTATGTCGTTGAAACAAAGATTTGGAGAGGCGATAGCCGTTATCAGTCAGGTAAAAAGCAGCTTGCGGCGTATCTCGCATTGGAAGAGGCAACAGAGGGATACTATGTCGTATTTGATCACCGGCAGACCCCTGAACCGCGATCCGAAACGGAGGTCGTTGATGGAGTATCAATTCGGAGTTATGTTATTCCTGTGATGCAAGAGGCACCCTCAAACACATTAAACCAAAAGACATAAAACGTTTTGAAAAATTAGATGGAAACACCTTATGAATCAATTTTTTACATACGCCTTTATTTTTTTACTCATCTTCGCATGTCTGCCCGCAGCAGCGGATAGCACCGACATCCACGAAAACGCTGGCACTCGTGCCATGACGTTCCTTAAGATCGGGGTAGGTGCGAAAGCGATGGGTATGGGAGAGTCTCAAGTCGCTGCGACCGATGACCTTTACGCCTCATACTGGAATCCCGCTGGGCTTGCCAGACTTCAACACCCACAACTCGCGCTCATGCATAACGAGTGGTTCGCTGGAATCAATCACGAATTCGTCGGAGTCGCGATTCCGATTGGAAATATCGGCACGCTCGGTACGAGTGCGAGTTTCTTGTCCTTTGGCGAGTTGCAGGGACGCGATCGGGAAGGAAACGAGACGACTATTTTCCGCCCTTACGATCTGGCACTGGTGCTGTCGTATGCCCGCGGTTTCGGGAAGTCATTCGCTTTCGGTGCGAACGCGAAATTCCTGCGTGAGCAGATCGCTGACGAAAGCGGCACCGGTATCGCCTTTGATCTCGGTGGGTTATACACTTTTTCAAAGATGCCTCTTCTTTCAGTGGGGTTCAACGCGCAGCACATCGGTCCCCGGGTGAAGTTTATAGAGGAGGCTTTCGGTTTGCCTTTTACCTTCAGACTTGGTGCGGCTTACAGAGCGTCGAGCCAGCCATTTATCCTAACGATGGACATCATCCGTCCCTCTGACAACGACATCGCCATCGCAGCAGGGGCAGGCTACACGATAGCCAATATTTTGGAACTCCGCACCGGTTATAAATACAAAATCGGTGGCAACGATTTAGGCGCGGTTTCTGGACTTACAGGCGGTTTCGGGCTGACACTCCTTCGGTTCCAAATCGATTACGCGCTTGCGCCGTTCGGCGTTCTCGGATTGACACACCGATTTTCGTTGGTTGCCAATTTTTAGTGAGATGCAAAAAGGCTGCTTGCTAAAGGGCTGAGGAGCAAGCGTCAATAAATTTGGTAAATAGTTTTACTGAGTGTTCCCGAAGCTCCAAAGAATCTGGCTCTTTGAACATCCGCTCCGGATGGTATTGCACGCCAAGCACGAATCGCTTTGATCTGTCTTCTATCGCTTCAATGATCCCATCATTTGATTGTGCAGTTACCGTAAACCCCTTGCCAATTACTTTTAAGGATTGGTGATGTCTTGAATTGACTTCGGCGATGTGCTCATCCGTAATTTCGTTGAGTAGACTGCCCTGTTGAATCTTGATATCGTGCCAAGAATCGTCGGTATTTTCCATTATCTTATGCGTCAAATAGTCTGTAAACTGTGAAGGAATGTCTTGGTACAAACTACTCCCTATAGCGACGTTCATAACCTGAATACCGCGGCAAATTCCAAAAATAGGGAGATTTTTTTCCATTGCCTGCTTGCACAGTGGTAGTTCCAATTCATCGCGGTCGAAATCAATGTCTGTCGTCTCATGCTGCTCTTCACCGTAATGAATTGGGTCAATATCACGACCTCCTGTGAGTAAAAGTCCTTTTAGACCCCTAAATGCCTCTGGTGGTGCCCCAGGATACAACGTGCGGGCTATGCCGCCGTGTTCTTCAATGGCGCGAATATAGTTGTTGTCAGGGGCGTTTTCAATATCCTCGCTAAATGTGATTCCGATAATAGGTTTCATACAAAAATCCTCTCCTGTATAAAAGCGATTTCCCATACGTAGGTTGGGTTGAGCGGCATCCAGCAAACCACGCCTGTTTGTTACAGTGATCTTTACATATTTAAAATACCTAAACACTCCAAAAACCGAGCGAAACCCAACGCCTTTCTGAATTCACGATGCCTATTAAATTATACTCTATTTTGAAGCCAAATAGCAACCAAATCTGAAGAGTACGTAGAGTAATTGTGCTCTTTCCTGTAGGAAGGGTTTGGAACCCCGATCTCTTCCGAATACTGTACGCGCATGAGGCATTGATTTGATAGCAAGTTTCCTTAAAATCCGCGTAAGCTGTGTAATCCGAGAAAATCCGAGATTTGCGGCGTACTCGCCCAAATGCGACCTGCATTCAGACGAATTGGTCTCCATCAGTACGCAAAAGTTTCCGTGTGTCAATCCCGATGCCTCTATAATCTTGAAAATCCTTGAATCCTGAAAATCCTGATTCTGACAACCCGCTACCAAAATATTTACACACCCCGTTCCGCTCCTGAATCGCATTTGCATTATTTCCAGATGCGTGGTATAATTTACGCATAGCATTTATGTTACACGAATTTAACGAAAAAGAATTATCCATCACAGAAGACGGTGCGCCGATACTCACTTGCTATCATGGCGGCGATGTGACATGTCCACCATATCTGCATCCGCTCTATGCTCCTAATGGACAAGTGGTAACGGATGACACGAGCATCGGGCATCAACATCCGCCGGGAATCTGTTTCACTCGCCGAACCGTCAACGACGCGCAGCTGAATCACGGTGAAATTACGCGCGACACGGAAGCATCTTCAGCGAGACTTTCTATTGTCACGACGTGGAAGAAATCCGCAGAACCGTTCCTGATAGAAACCTACACGATGGACGTTCATCCACGTCAGACCGAAGTACAGGTCTTGGATATAGAAATCTCGCTACAGGCACTACAGGATTCGCTTGAATTTACGGACAACACAGGACTTGGGTACCTCGCCGTTGATATGGAATACCGCAAAGCCGCGGACGCGGATGGACGGCTCGGCGAGTCGGAAGTGAATGGGAATATATCGGTGTGGGGAACTCTCTGCGGTCTCACTGCTGCTGAGCAAGAAGCAGTTGGGGTCGCTATCTTTCCCCATCCGATGAACGGTGAAACGACCTTTCTCGCAAAAGACGCATCGTTCGGCTTTCTTTTCGCACAGGCAACACCTTTCACCTTGGATGCCGGTGAGACGCGCACATTAAGATACCGTGTGCTTGCATACACCGGCGATCTCTTCACTTTTGACGTATGGGGACACCATCAAGATTATATCGGATAATTATGAAAGACCAGACGCTTCTCCCACTTTACAATAAAGATAAGCAATCAGATTTACCGCATCCACCGCCTCAAGGATCACAAGACGGAGCATCTTCTGCTGGGACACATGCACACGCGCGCCGTGTTTATATTGAAACCTACGGATGTCAGATGAACGTCAGTGACAGCGAGCTGATGGCAGGCATCTTGACGCAGAGTGGACACCAAACCGTGTCACATCTCGACGATGCGGATGTCGTCCTCGTCAATACCTGCGCGATACGGGAAAACGCCGAAACGAAAGTGATTAATCGGCTAAAGCATCTGAACCATCGGAAACGCCGCCACCCAGAACTCATCATCGGTGTCTGCGGTTGTATGGCACAGCATCTCCGAGACAAACTCTTAGACACAGCACCCTACGTGGACCTTGTGATGGGTCCCGATGCATATCGGAATCTGCCGGTGGCACTGGATTCTTTGGCGCGTGGCGTAGAATCGCACGTCTCCCTGACAGATCGAGATCCGTTTCTGGGGTTGCGATTGGACAAGAATGAGGATTACGCCGACATCGCACCCATCCGAAAAGAGGGAATCCGAGCGTGGCTCACCATTCAGCGTGGATGTGATAAGATGTGCACCTTCTGCATCGTTCCCTTTGTTCGTGGCAGAGAGCGGAGCCTTCCGCTAAAACTCCTCGTTGAAGATGTCGAAAAACTGGTCGACCAAGGGTTCAAAGAGGTCGTACTTCTCGGACAAACTGTTAATTCTTATCACGACGACAGTGCCGATTTTGGTGACCTGCTCTATGCTGTTGGCGACGTAAACGGGTTGGAACGCTTGCGATTTACCTCTCCACACCCGGCAGATGCAACCGACAGTATGATTGACGCAATGGCGAGTTCGCCGAGTGTCTGTAAGCATTTGCATCTCCCGCTGCAATCTGGTTCAACAGAGGTCCTGGATCGTATGCGCCGCACCTACACGGCGGAAGAATATCGCTCACTCGTTTTGAAACTCCGAGAACGCATCCCTGATATTGCCCTCACGACCGATATTATCGTCGGTTTTTGTGGGGAAACCGACGCAGAATTTATGGAGACGTATCAGATGATGGCGGATATTCGGTACGATTCGGCGTTCATGTTTAAGTATTCTGAGCGCGAAGGAACCCTCGCACATAAAGCCTTGCCGGATGATGTGCCCGAAACCGTAAAGGGAGAACGTCTTGAACAGATTATTAAGCTCCAAGAAAGTATTTCTGCGGACATCAACAGTGCTGCGGTCGGTGGTACTGTCCCAGTGCTTGTGGAAGGCGAATCGCGCCGAGATGCAGATAGATACCACGGAAAGACAGACGGTTTCAAGACGGCTGTATTTCCCAAATCGGACAGCGGGATTGGCGCGGTTGTCAACGTTCGTATTGACAACACTACAGCGCATACGCTAATTGGACAGGTCGTTTGATGGACAAACTTAAGATCAAAAATAGGGTCGAAATTGAGAAAATGAAGCAGAGCGGTAAAGCAGCGGCAACGGTGCTAAAGCGCATCGGAGAGGCGATTGCACCGGGCGTATCGACCGCTGACTTAGAACGTATCTCACGCGATACGATCGCCGAAGTCAAAGCCACATCTTCCTTCTTGGGCTACCAGCTACCGGAGCACGAACCCTATCCTGCCACGATATGTACCTCGATTAACGATGTCGTCATCCACGGTATTCCGGACGAAAGCCAGGTTCTGGAGGATGGTGATATTATTGGGATTGATACGGCTGTCAGCATTGAAGGTTACCACGGCGATAACGCATACACTTTCCCTGTTGGAGACATCTCACCATCAGCCGAGCGATTGCTTAAAGTAACACGCAATTCTCTTTACGATGCGATTGCCGAGGCGAAACCGGGAAACCGGATCGGCGACATCTCTTCCAAATTACAGAGCGGCGCAGAATCTCAGGGGTTCTCTGTACTTCAAAATTTTTCGGGACACGGCATTGGACGAAACCTTCATGAGGCACCAGAGGTGCCCTGTATGGGTATCGCTGGACGCGGCTTACGTTTGAGGGCAGGGATGGTACTTGCAATTGAAACGATGGTGAACATTGGATTCTCTGATGTCCATATACTGGCAGACGGATGGACAGTTGCGACTGTAGATGGCAGCTTATCTGCGCTCTTTGAGCATACGGTGGCAATACTCTCAGACGGACCTGAAATTCTAACAGGGAGCGAATTGTGGGAGACTTAAGTGCCTCCACTCGGTAGGCGAGGTTTCTAACCTCGCCGGTTGACAGTGTACGATAATTGTAAAATCCACTATAAAAAATGAAAATTATAGCCATCATTACTGCAGTCCTCGTCTTTGTTTCGCTCTATCTCGTCTTCGGATACGCGCGGATTGAAGGCACGATGCTTGAAGTCCAAAAGATCTTTTACTATCACGTCTCTGCGGCGTTAACCGTCTTTGTGGCGTTTGGTGTCAACTGCGTCTTTAGTATCAAGTACCTCATCCAACGGAAACCCAACGACGATCTGCTCGCAGTCGCAGCGGCAGAACTGGGGCTTATCTTTTGCACCATCGCGCTCCTTTCCGGTCCGATCTGGGCACGATACGCATGGAACACATGGTGGAATTGGGAACCACGCCTCACAAGTACACTCATTCTTTGGCTTATGTACGTCGGTTATTTTATTCTCCGTTCCGCTTTAGAAGAAGACAAACGTAGAATCTATTCAGCAGTCCTCGGAATTATCGCTTATATTGACGTACCGATTGTGTATTATGCTGTGGATATCTGGCAGGGAGGCTTACATCCCGACCGTGGAACAAAATGGAGTCTTGAGACGACGATGCGTCATACATGGATGGTGGCACTCCTCGCATTTATTATGCTATTTACCCTCCTGCTAATCGTCCGGTATCGTATGAAAAAGACCCAAGAACGTTATGAAATACTACGGCAGAAGCACTTAGCGGAGGCATCTTAAATGAAAATAATTGTTTCGATAAGTTTTTTAGTGGTTTTGGGGTTATTCTTCTTCGCAACGCAGGTGCCAATCACCCTGACATCGGATGAAATCTCCAAGGCTGTTTCGGAAGCAAGTTCGGAATTTCCTGCTGCGGATGAAGAACTCTTGGAACGGGCATTGGAACTATCTGTTGCGAAACTTGAAAAGGGACAAAGCACTCGCCTCAAATATCTTGCCGCTGCCTATTTCGTCATCTGGTTAGTCTTTATGCTGTACGTGTTACGCTTGGGACAACAGCAGCAAGTACTCGACAAACGCCTCGCACAATTAGAACAAACATCTGACGATTCCCCGTCTACACCTGATACGGAATAGGCTCCGCAATTCCCCCATTAAAAACTGCTATAGGTGACCTACCAAACCAGCGTCGGTTTTACTAGAGCGTATCTCATAAATACTAAAGTTTGGACAATTGCTGTCGGATTCATGCCCGACTCGCAAAATGTTTCCGATTTTTCTGACAGTTTTTCTCACAAATCCAACTCGCAGGAAAATAAACGCCAACGCACCAGAGGGCAGCCCTAGAGGGACGGAATGTTTATAGAAACCGCATACCCCTCAAGGCATAAGCCCCAGAGGGCGAAATGTGTATTCCATAAAAAATTTGTCCAAAGTTTAGCCATAAATAGTTGAGTCGCTTTAATGAATACAGATGCCGCCCCTACGGGGCTTGGATTTCTCAGCATCGCGTTTCTACAAAGATACCGCCCCTACGGGGCTGAAAACACCGGAATGTAGCGTATCTCCCATCATCCGAAACGTATTTGAAACGATGTATTGAAAATCGTGCTCACAAGGTTTCCATACCACGATTTATGAGATGGACTACAAAAAATGTAGGTTTGACTTTATCGCATAGGTTAGGTTGAATGGAAACCAGAAAAAATCGCAGCAGCCCCGTAGGGGCGACATCTGTGTAGAACAGGTTGTCCCAAATCTCTCAAGCCCTGATGAGTTTTGACGTTCAAGTTGGGTATTCGTAGGGGGTTTTTGCTTGGGCGTTTCTTCATGGTCTTCACGCCCGTCCTCCGTTGGGTTGGGAGACCCAACCCCTACAAATCCAATTACCCTTTTTGATTGTCAAAGTTCATTAGGGGCGGCATCTGTATAGCGGTTTTGGTAAACTATCGTGGTGTGTAGACGTTTCATTAGACAGGAAGCGAGGTTTCCGAACCTCACCGGTTCATACTGTATCATTAATTCTAAAATCTATTGTAAAATAAAATAAATACGCGGTATGGAGATGGAAAAATGAAAACGTTTCTTTTCAAATCACAACGAACACTTGAACGACCACTGACGGAAGTTTTTGAATTTTTCTCTAATGCCCATAACCTTGCTGTGATTACACCGCCTCAACTACACCTGAAAATCCTAACCCCTGCACCGATTGAAATGGGGGTCGGAACGCATATTGACTATCGACTAAAACTACGGGGTATTCCGGTTCGTTGGCAGAGCGAGATTACTGAATGGGATCCGCCCCACGGTTTTGTTGATGAGCAGAGTCGCGGACCTTATCGACTCTGGCGGCATACACATACCTTTGCTGAGACTGCAGATGGCATTGTGGTCGGTGATTCAGTGGAGTATGCTGTCTGGGGAGGTGGGATTGTTGAGAAACTTTTCGTGCGTCCGGATATAGAGAAAATCTTTTCCTACCGCTCGGAACAGTTAGATGGAATCTTCCATCAGAGGAAGAACAGCAATGCATCGTAAAAACAGATGCGTTCGTAATAATGCATCACCCGCTCCACGTAGCCCAATGTTTCGTTGAACCCCTCAAAGTGGCCGTGGGGCGGTTTCCCGATTTCCCACACTTCGCGATGGATATGTTCATGCTTCTGCGTCAATTGACGGATCGCACGGCTCACGGGTTCCCATAAAAACGGATCCTCTACTTTGTGATGACGGACGAGTGCTTGTGCATCGCGAACGCGTCCAAGACCACTGTTGTAGCTCGCTAATACCAACCGGTGGCGATGCTCCTGTGGACTTTTCGGGAAAGCGCGGTACAGAGTGTTTAGATGACGCGCCGCCCCTGCAATGTTCTGCTCCGGATCAAGTGAATCTCGCACACCGAGTTCTTTTGCTGTTTTGGGCATTAATTGCGTCAATCCTTGTGCACCTACCGCACTCTGCGCATTTTCGTCAAACCCAGATTCCTGCACAATCAATGCACAGACCAACCGAGCGTCCAACCCTTCTATGATAGCATGTTGTTGAATCAGTCCTCTATACTTAAGGATCTTCGGTGCAAGTACGAGCAACCGCAAATCTGACGGGACGCTCATGACAGCGCTTAATAGGACAATTAAGACGAGTGTTATGATGATGAGGAAGAGTGTACGTTTACGCAGCATTGCTGTCTACTCAGTTGGGTGATAAGATATTGAGGTTGCTTTTAACACTTTTACCAGAGGTAACCTATCTGAAGCGTGAGCCGATGCACTTGGTCGGTCTCTCCTTTATGGTGTTCACTATTTTGTGTGTAGTGCCACACGTAAGAGAATATAGCGTTCCATCCGTTTAATGGACGGTAAGAGAACCGCGTACCGATCTCTGTAGTCCTTGCAACAACCCTTGTAGGAAACGGAAGTGCCTCGTAATCCTCTCCGTAAAACCGATCTGCGATTGTGCCTTCACCGTGTCGGGTGATCGCTGTGTGAATCTCAGCCTCAGTGGAGACAGTAAATTGATAGGACGCCAAAAATCGCAGGACATCTGAATCGGGACCGATCGGATGTCCAATTGTGTAACCGAAGTGCGTGAACTGGTTATCAGGCACAAGATGTGTGTACGCCCACCGGTTGACGCGAGCGTATTCACTATGGAGTCCGAGTTGACTGCCGAGTTGTTGCGGATACCATGTCAATCCTAAAAGCCATGCGACTGCGTGCGGATCGTTGGAATCAGATTCATATTGGATATCATCGATGACCCATTCTCCGTAAAGGCGTACACCATCAATAGGACGGATCGCTGTATCAAAGGCGAACATGACGTTGTCATCTGCCTTCGCGTTATATTGTAGCGCGTAATAGAAGGTGATCGGGTTTGCGTATTTCCATTCCAGCGTCTGGGCATCGCCGCCGTAAAGCACCCATTCAGCAACACCGATTTCCACACGGTCGTTGAATTGATAGTCGAGTCGATGCCCGCTGATGTAGCGTTTCGCCAGATAGCGTTTTTCGCCATCATCATACCACGTTGAATCGAGTTGTGCGGTGAAGGCTGTCGCTTTGAGGCGTTTCCCGAATGTACCAGAGAGTCGAACCTGATCAAACGGCGGTGAGTTATCCGAGATTCCAACCGTTTTGTACGGACTCGCACCCCAAAAGAGCCAGTCTCTGCCGACGAGTAGGTTGAGGTGCGCGCTGTTAACTTGCAAGTAACCCCTCTTGAAGTCGCTGGTATATCCGCCTCGCCAACGCTCAAGCCGTTGTTCCGCTGTTTTTCCAGCGAGGGGCGGACTCTCAAAATTGTGTGCCTCAAATTCAGAGTAAAGCACTAAGCGCGGTGCGATGCTCTGTTCGAGTTGCCCTAATGTATAGTGAAGTGCGGTCTCGAATGCTGGTGCCATTTTTTTTTCTGTCGCTCGAAGTTGCGGAATAAAGCCTATTGTTTGTCCATTGCGACCAGCAAGTTCTTTACCGAATTCTCGTTTCAATTTTTCCAAGAGTTTTCTATCTATCGCTGATGGAGCAACAGCACCTGTGCGAATCCGAGATTCAGCCTGCTGGATTATTTGTGCCACTTCGCTCCTTGAGAGTGGCGCAGTTTGCCGATGAAATCCACCTGTGATGCCTGATGTCTCCAACTTCGCGAGTGCCTCGGTAACCCATCCGTCGAAATTTAGAGGAACATCGGGCGCGCCATACGCAGTGTTCAGAATAAGTATGAGTGCGAGGAGAACGTATAGGATCCGCGGTTTTGGATAAGAGCGCGCGTAGGCATCAGTTATCCTTCCTCTGTTTGAACGGAACGGGGAATTCACTATCACTCCGCCTCCAATTTTTTAACGCAGGCATCGATGTGACGGAACTGCCAAGTCCATTGAACGTTATAGAGGAATTGCCGCAGATCAAAGCGGTTGTCATCTGGTGAGTAAGATTCGGCATGGTAGGAGGGTGTTAACGTCGTCATTTTGTGACGATTGGTGGCATAATATCGAAAGAACCTTTTCACCTTCTCAGCGACCTCACGCGGCGGCAAATGCTCCCACTCTTGCACTAATTTTTCAAACATGCTGACGGGACCACACTGTTCCATTTTTCGGAGTTGTCCGAAACGGCTCAATTCGGCGTAGGTCATTCCCATGTCATCTTCATCGGTTTGTGTGTAGGTTTCGGTTATCGGTTCCAATTCTGCTGTCGGTGGCGCGTCAACAATTTCCGAGAGCGCAGTATAGCCGAGGTTGTCCCTCGCCCAGTCAAGGAAGCCGCGTAGGTCATGCTTACTAATCCCACCAATTGGATTGATGTCGCCGCTACTACAATCGTATTTCGTCAGGTAGCCGCGCAGAGCCTCATCAACGTTACCCGTGCCCAAAACGAGAAGCGTGCCTTCACGGTTTCGCACCCACGGCAGCATCTGGGCGAAGAGGTAACTGAGAACCATCCGTAGTCGCGCCTGTATGTTCTGGAGTGCCTGATTTTCTCTATACGATCCACCCTCTACTTTGAATCGAGGCGTTTTCTGTGTAATGCGAGTAAAGAGGGTCTGCAACGCATGCACAAGCCCATCCATGTTGATGTTTAGATGATATGCCCCGATTTGCTCAGCGAGTTGTTTCGCTCGTTTCTGTGTGTCACCGGAACTGTTCTCCGTACCGATGTAGCATGTATATAACAAACGATTGGCAAGGACACACGGATCCGTGAGAATATCTGGTGTTTCACCCGCTTCTAACCATCGACTGGCATCACGGATAACCGATTCGTCCTTTTCTCGGATAGCTTTGGCGACGAGTTGGCACATTGAACCCACGATCGTTGCGACGGCACCACTGTCCGCACCGCCAGAGAGCGGAATGAAGTACCCGCCTGCACCAGATCTGCGTAGATAGTCCCAAAGCCAACACGCGGGACCGAGGGCTATCTCTTCTTCAGGGGTGTGGTAGTGCGGGTCAATCTTTGTATTCACTCTCAGCACTTTTTCCGAGTGCGAGGGATTGAGTTCAAAACCAACATCTATCTGTGGCAGCTGTTCTGTTTTACTTGCCTGGACTGCTCGACTCGCCTTCGCACCACGATATGTACGAACATCGTGAAGGTTCACCGTGGCGGTGACGACCTCCACATCTTTAAGTGAAAACTGAGAACCTTGCGCTAATATTTCACCGTTTTGCGCAATCAGCGCGCAGCCATCGAAATAAAGCCTACCGCCATCACACCCTTGTTGATTTGCGTAGAGGTAGACCCCACCACTTTTGGCACTCGCGTTCCGAATGAGCGCGACGCGCGTGTCCAATTTCCGCAGCTCGTGGTGAGAACCTGACCCGTTCGCGATGATTTCAACACCGGCATTACCGAAATGGATATGCGGACTCATCGGCACAAAGAGCTCCTCACAGGTTTCGGCTGCCAAGAGTGTATCCATAGTAGCGATCGCGGCGATGCCGATAGGAACCTTCCGTTGGTCAGTCAGTTCGGTAATTTCGTGTGGCAGTATATAAGGTTCGGTTGTCCAACCCCGTTCCCATGCAGTAAACCAGCGCGCCTCTCGGTAGTTGCCGTCGCTCGCGAGTATCATCTTTGGTCGAATTAACAGCAGCTTGCCGTTTAACACGAAAACCCGGCAGTTGTAGCGGACATTTTTATGCATGATCGGCATCCCGATATCACACAAAATGCCGTCTGTATATCCGCCTTTGAGGATACACGCCAGCGATTCCCAGCTATGCCGCAGCGTATCAAGTTCCAGAAAGTGATCTTCGCAGGAATACCCCGTGATTTCCAGTTCTGGTCCCAACCGGTACCGTGCCCCACGCGCTTTTGCTATCTCAATGGATTCGATGATACGCTCAGTGTTACCTTCAAAGTCAAGGCTCCACTGATTCAAATTGCACGTTGCGAGAACTACTTTCATGTCTGTAATCCTTCAACTGGTTGCCAGTTATCAGTTGAAGAAATTTCTGGCTAACAGAAAATGTCTCTTAACTGACAACTGACAACTGAAAGCGAACGTAGTGAGCGGACTGACAACTACTCACGTTTTCTGCGGTTTCTTGCGGGCAGCTGGAAACAGGATATTGTTCAGTATCAATCTATACCCAGGTGAGTGTTTGTGCAAATCGAGGTTCGTCGGGATTTTTCCCTCCCCAACAAGATGGCGGTAGTCTTCCGGATCGTGTCCGCCGAGGAACGTGAAGGTGCCTTTCCCTAATTTGCCGTGGATGTATTTTGCATAGTTGCTGCCTTCTACCTGCCCTAAGATTGTGACGGAACCCCGAATCCTGTCCATATTAAACGATGTCGTCTGACCGAGATAGCCCGGCACAACACTAACATGATTTTGTGTGAGCATCGTCGGAATCGGATCGTGCTTTGCAGCGAATTCAAAGAGTTTGAAATCTTCAACGCCGCTTTGTGCATCTCGATCAGGATTCGGATTGTCTATGTCCGAGAATTCATAACGGTATGGGTTCGTATAGAGGTTGAAATTTTCAAATGCTAAGGTGCGCTGAAAGTCGAGTCGCGTCTCAGCGTCTGAATCAATCGGTGTGCCATCCAATTCCGGGGCAACGATGTCGATTATACCTGCGTGGGTCGCCAATGCGATGTCAAGCGTTTCTGGTGCTGAGCACATTGCAAAGATGAAGCCACCGTTGACGATATAGTCTGCGATCATTTGTGCTGTCTGTCCTTTATGCTGCGAGACCCGCTGAAATCCGGCTTCCGTGGCGGCTTGTTCAAACATCAGCATCCGCTGCTGATACCAGACCTGGGAAGAAAACGAAGCGTGAAATTTACCGTGTTGCCCCGTGAAATCTTCGTGGTGGAGGTGCAGCCAATCGTAGTCACCGAGTTCAAGAATACCGCTTTGGACCTCTTTATCCCAGATTTCGTCATAGGGGATCTGCGCGTAATCCAATGCGATTTTGACAGCATCATCCCAAGGGTCTCGGTAAGGTGACGCTTCTGATGGCGCGTAGACAGCGATTTTCGGTGCCTTTTCTAATAGAATCTCATCCATGTTACTACCTTCAAGGACAGATTCCTTTATGCTGGTGTAGTCAGCCTGATTTATCGGTTCAAAACGTACACCCATTAGCGTCGCTTGCAGTCGCACATCTTGCGAATCCGGCAGCACGAACGCACCACCGCGGTAGTTGAGCCACCAGTAACATCGGTATTCGCGTGGGACCTCTAATGCCCAGTACGTCAAACCGTAGGCTTTCAAGTGATTCGTTTGTGCACCCTGCTCCATCGGTATCAAGAGCCATTGCGCGTTGGCGACGTTCACTCCGATGACTAATAGTATCAATATGAAAACTAAAACGATGCGCGTGAATCGAATGTAAATCATTTTATAGTAAAGTCCGAAGATATGTGGACAGTTGTTCAGTAAAGGAAACCCTCACCACTGCTGGCGAGGATTTTATCCTCGCCTCCCCGTAATGTCTAAGTAATTGTGGGTTTTACGCTATTATTTATCCTTCCAGCTCGGTTTGGATGTTTTCACGAGAATGTTCTTCTCCGTCTCTATCGCGTAAAATGCCTTACTTTGCAGTTGGCGATCTGTTAGACGCGCGTCCTAAGACTGCCGGTTCGTGTCCAAAGACGACCTGCCCGTTGTACGTTAGTGGTGCTTCGGTAGTCTCTGGATTCTCTGTGTCGATTGTCCAGAGTTGCCCGTTATTCTCGTACAAGATCCAGCGTCCCTCTGGCGGTATCCATACAGGATGCGAGCCACCTTTTTGGGTTAACTGTTTTTCCGTTGGAACACCTTCGTCCGAGTAGGTGACGAGCCAAATCTGTTGGTAGTTACCTTCCGTTCGGGTGAACGCCAATTGATTCGGATTGTCAGGTGCCCACGTCGGTTCTGTGTCATCTGCGGTGGATACTACAACAGGCTCCACGCTGTTTGTCACTTGGTCAAACGCATAAATGTTTTGCCGCTGTTCCGTATCCTCTGGATTTTCGATTGTTCCCGCTGTGACGTAAGCAAGCACTGAGCCATCGCTATTCCATGCCGGGGTGAAACTCTGCATCGCCGTTGATGGCACAGTAAACTCAGATTCCGTCAGGAGATGTCGGACAACAACGCGACTACGGTTTCCAAACTCTGGACGTGTATATGCGATGTATTTCGCATCAGGTGATATTGCTACATCTCTTGCCATCTGCCGGCTGTCAAGCAGCAGGGAACCCGCCAGTTTCTCGCGACTCCGAACGATAATATTTCCGTCCCTGTCCTGATAAACGAGAGTGCCGTCATTCGCGACTGTTGGATTGTGTCCAGCACCCAATGGAGCATTACTGCCATCCGGAGCAATACCCCAAATTATATCGTCGTAGGCGAAGTAGATGAACGCTGATAATTGTTCCGCTGTAGATGGGTTTTGTGGAACATCAGTCGGTTCAGCATCTATGGAATCTCCGAGTCCGAATGTTTCTGTTCCACTTCTATTTATCTGGTCTGCGGTAATTCCTTTTTTCGGGGTAAAGGGTTCTTCACCTCCGAATTCCCAACCCGCACCGTTCGCTTTCCAGAGAAAACTGAGTCCCTTTGTCCAATATTTCCACTCCTCGTTCACGCGTCCATTACGGGTAAGTCTAAAAACGTCTTCAGGTTCACCATACTGTTTTCTAATTTCCCAGCGTCCACCGTCCTCAATTTCCGCCATATTCCCTTCTTCGTCAATGTAGCTGGCGAGGATGTCGATATCAATGTGTGTTGTTGTCTGTCCGGAGAATACATTGACCGCCGTAGGCTCACCACGTGCGGGTTGGCGTGTGCCGTATATTCCAACGCCATCGGTGATACCCGTTCTTCCGTCCTTGTTTGCGTCCATTACTGCCATAATATAATAACTGCCGGGCAATACTGGGACCTGATAACTTCCATCTCCCGCGACGGAAATTGGCATAGCAATCGGTGCGTTGAAATCAGGCGTATAGGAGAGCGTCAAAATCCCGTGTTGAACGGTGTGTCCATCCCACCTTATACGTCCCGCGATATTACCCTGTTCTATGTGGGCTTCGATGCCCGGAGGTGCCGGGTGCAGATGTCCGTTCGAGTCGTAGCGGGCACTTATCACGAGCTCAATGTCAAGGTTTTCTCTCTCTGCAAGTATGATCGGAGCCGGTGGTTGTGTCGTAATGTCCACTGTTCCGTATCCGCCTAACCCGTCCCCCTCACTATATCTGCCGTCTTTGTTAGCATCGAAGTTAACGATGACATAGTATTCACCCGCTGGAAGCGCGATGCGGAATATACCACCAGTAGCCGTATCGCCACTTGCGATGGGGGTGACTAAGGCAGGTTCGGCGTACACTTCGACGCGTGCGGTTGCATCTTCGGGAAGCGATACATGCCCGGTCAGTATACTCGTATTTTCGGTTTTTGTCTTTTTACGCCTCTGATAGGTTGCGGTAATTGCTATCGCAACATCTTCAGTAAACTTGTTTTGGGAAACCAGCACCGGCTCCGGGAATTCGCCGCGCTTCCGCATATCTTCGACACCGTAGAAACCGAAGTTGTCACCTGCATCCAATTTATTCGTGTTGTTGTTATCGACAATCGCCATGAGGTAGTATTTCCCCGGCAGCAGATTGAGAGACCATGTTCCTGCGTCCGTTACGGGGGCAATACCGGCGCGATATTTCCAAGATAGATCCGTATACGCCAGAATTAACGCTTTTCGATTTCCGAGCGATGGTTGCGAATTTTCGTTCGTCTGTGCAACACTGAGTGTGCCGCGACAGCCAGATGTTGCGGCGCGCAATTCTGTTTGGAATTGTTGAAGTTGACTCGGTTCGTATTGAGAAATTGAAACAATTTTGGGTTCCCTGTTAACGTAAGTCATTCGTGCTGTTATCGGAATCTCTAAGCCTTGTACCTTTTGTCCATCGTCTATCTCGATTATCTGATACCTTTGCTGTTGATCGTTCCAATCGGTGATCCCGAAGATACCCAAACCATCGCCTGCATCAAAATTGCCAGATTTATCGACATCGACATAAGCGACGAGATAGTAGCTGCCGGGTTCAACACGGAGCGTGAATCGTCCGTCACCCAGCTGTGGAATCCCACTGATATACAGATCTCTTAGTTTATCGTCTCGATAGACCGATACACTCGTATGTGACAGATCTTGCCCTTTCCAGATAACATTTCCTGCGAGGGTCGCTGTCATCCTTTTTGTAGCCAGATTTTCTTGAGCAGAGCGTTCTTGAGAGAAAACTTCACTCACAAGTCCAATGCTAATGGCGAGTATCAACAGCATCAATCGGTTCATTTTTTGTTCCTTTGCCTCTGTTTTTTTCGTATTGTTATCTAATCTTCGCTACAAGACCCAATCCTTTAGGTTTGGGATGTAGTAGCGTCCTTATATTTGAAGTTGAGTCGTTTCAAGATGGTATATTCGTTTTCTTTTGCTTGAAGTACGACTTGTTTGCTACTGCTGATTTCGCTGAGCGTCAGTTTTCCATTTTGGTAGCCTGAGACGCGGAGGAGCCCGTGTTTGACATGTTTGACGAGTGCGTTCTTGACTGTATGCAAACACCGCGTGCCACCATATCTATTTCGTTTCCTGCCTCTCGACTCTTGTTCACGGTGTAGACTCCTTCGTCTGATAGGTATGGGGGCTATACAGAATACATCCGTGTTGTCAGGTATCGGATTACCCCCTATACTCTGATATGCGAGACACCAACTATCTACACAGTGTGCGGCAAAGGTTTCTGAGAGTTTATTTGACGACTTCTTTAGCCCTAACCTATCGCGTATCTCTTTGGTTTCCCACCCTTGAAGTGTTAGCAACTGCCACTGCTTTCGGATTTCGGTATAAAACCACTGCTTACCCACTTCAAGTGGACTAAATGACTGATTCCATCGCTGTTGATACTGCTTTGTCCGTGCCTTAATATCCTCGACGCAGACGTGTGTGACTGGATACAGCTTCGACAGCCAATCAAGGATGCGAAGTTTCCAATCCCACCTCGCACGGGTGCCGGCAGGTATACGTTCTCTGTTCGCAAGACGATTCATACGGTTTTTTCGGTTCGGACACTTACGTGAACGCCGACCTCTCCGCAACTCGCGTCGTTTTGCCACTTTCTTACCCACTTGATTGTGAGCGTCTGCCTGCACATTCAAATAGGTGTGTGCTTCCGATTTGATGGTAAAACCTTCTTTCTGACTACCGGGGTCTATACCTACGACTATATCTTGCGTGTATTCGGCTTCGGTAGCATAGGTAAGCCTGATACAAAAGATACCATTAGACCAATACGGTGTGGCTAAACCTTTCTTAATCAGCATGCCTGCTTTGTTGGCACGCGTAGGCATCAACTTTTTACCTGTTTGACTCGTTACCGGAACAAACATCGTTTGTAATCTCCCTTACGGGTTATATATTGCCCCATCCAGATCACAGTCTCCAAGGGGAATCAGACTTGGGGAGCATCCGAAACATTGTGCTGGCTGCCACACCAAGATACTGCGATATTGGACTGTAGAAAACCGTTTAACTTGTGGAGTGGACGCTTGGCATGCGCTTCGCACAAGCCCAAGTCTAAAGACTTGGGTAGTTGACTACGTGTGAATGCTATTATATGGTAACACATGCGCGGATAATTTGCAAGCGGAGATTGATTTTCGGAGAGTGTCATTCAGTTGAAAAACATTTGACTTTGACACCAAGTATATGTTATAATGTACTTACTTTGTTTAGTTATGCGGATAGGAAAACGACCTGTTTTCTGTCCTTAATAATCTGCCCGCGGAAACCACAACCTGAACGTAAAAAGGAGCAATTCAATGGGAATGAAAGTCTATTATATCTGTGCTGTCCTGCTGATTTTGAGTCTATCGGCACCAGCGGTGTTTGCACAGGACGCACAAGAAGAGCATCTGGTTGGATGGTGGTTGTTTGATAACGAAAAAGACGAAATAGGTAACTGGGAAGATATAACTTTCCACGGTGCCAAACTCGAAGATGGCCAGCTCATTGTTGAAACGGGAAAATGGGCACATGCCCTTGATTACACCGGACCAGACATCACGGAGTTAACATTGGCAACTTGGGTTAGTTTGGATGATTACGCTAAGACAAATGGATCCGCACTTACGTTGGATAAAGAAACCGCGGATCAATTCTGTGCAATCGTATGGGCTGAGAGGGTTGATAGACAGTGGATGCCCGGGAGTAGCCATTTCCGGCGCACTGCTGATTTTCCCGATGCGGTCACCGAAAAACCAACAGGCGAGATGGTTTTCTTAGCATTCACATATAAGGATGTGAAAAAACAGTACGAGATCACCGGTTACCGGAACGGCGAAAGTCTTGGTAGTTTTGTGATGGGCGATCTCAGAACCTGGCCAGCAGGCGACGCAGAAGCGATTTGGGGGAAACGACATGTAAACGGACTTGCTGGTCCTGGTGAGCTCAATGCTCACATTGAAGAGTCCCGAATTTACAACGTTGCATTGACAGAGGATGAAGTTCAGAGTCTTGAAATTGGAACGCTTTCTGTTGAACCCCAAGGTAAACTCACGACACAGTGGGCTAAACTTAAAGCGAAGTAAATCCTTAATTGTAAGGCGAGGTTTCCGTGCCTCGCCCTACTGATTTAACGGCGTTACCACGACCTCTACCACAGAAATTGAAACTCGGGGCAAACTCGCAATGTCGTGGGCAGCCTTAAAAAGAAAATAGTCTTCCACAAACGAAAAAGAAATGAACTTATTTTAGCCGCGCTTTTTAAGCGCACATAGGAGGATTTTAATGCCAGATGTAGGAAGTGCTGCACCAGATTTCACTTTAACGGGGGCAGTCAATCAAGACGATACCGAAGTTTCGTTGAGCGATTATGCGGGTAAGAATTTAGTCGTTCTCTTTTATCCGCTCGCTTTTTCTCCGGTCTGTGCGGAGCAGGTGCCAGATTTTAATGAGAATCTCGCTGCAATTCGGGCGAAAGGTGCTGATGTCGTTGCGATCAACCGCGATTCGACGTTTGCCCACAAGGCATGGAGTGAGGAACTCGGTGGTGTCGATTTTCCGCTCCTCGCCGATATGAACCTTGCTGTTTCTAAACAATTCGGCATGGCACTTGAAGAGGTTGGTATTACCACGCGTGGTGTGTTTATTATTGATAAGGCAGGGAACATTGCATTCAAACACGTTGAAGAGGCACCGCCGGACAACACACTGACAGCTGAGCAAGTTCTGGGCGAGTTGGGTAAATTGCAATAAAGACCTCGGCTAACCCTATAGGCACGGTCTGCGTGCCTCAGCCAAATGGAGAAGCGGGCATCCGGCGAAACTTGCAAATTATGATTGTATCTCATGCCAACGCCCGCTTTCCATTTTAATCTTATTACATTGACAATGCAAAAAATGTATGATATAATACCCTTAATGCGGGTGTAGCTCAGCGGTAGAGCGTCAGCTTCCCAAGCTGAGGGTCGCGGGTTCAATTCCCGTCACCCGCTTGAATATTAAATTGCCGAAAACTGAGGAAACTCATGGGACAAAACCGACGACCAACCAAAGAAGAAATCCAAGAAGATAAATTTATTGAAGGGCTTCTGAAGGTCTACGCCTTCCTGAAAGAGAATCTACGAACCATTATCGTCGTAGTAGGTATAGTACTTGTTGCTGTCGCGGGTTATGCGGCGTATTATCAGAATCAGGAGAGCCGCCGCGCCTCCGCCGCCATCTCACTGCGTGAAGCTACTGAGGCTTATGGAACCGCATCGGAGAGTCTTTTTGATGCAGAGAAGTTAGGGGAAAGTGAAGAGTCGCTTAAAACAGCACAGACGCAACTTCAAGAAGTCCTTGAGAAACACCCGAATACGGTTTTTGCTGACAAGGCGCGTTATCAGTACGCGAGCACGCTCTATTATCAGGGGAACTACGCGGAAGCACGCACACAATTTCAGCAGATAATTGAGGCGCATCAACCCGAAAATGAGATATATAGCCTGTATGCCCAAAAGGCGATAGGTAATACCTACGAGCAGGAAGGGGACTACCAAAAAGCCATTGCTGCCTATCAAACGAAGGCGTTCCCACCCACACCGCAACTCCCATCAGAAATTCGGAAGTTTGTGCTCGCTGAAGCTAAATTTAACCAGGCACTCGTTTATGAAAAGTCCGGTGATTCGGCTGCAGCGCGGGCGACTTATAAAGAGATTATAGACGAATTCCGAACGACACTTGAAGCGGGGCTTGCTCAGAAGAGTCTTGAACTGCTTGAAGAAGCGAAAGTAGTTATCGCTGCCATTGGAGAACCGCTGGATACCTCAAATGCAGAAAAACTGGAAGCCGAAAAACGTTACTATGACGCTTATGTCGCGTATACCGATGCGATTCGCACTTATAAGGTGAACAAGGACATCCAGAGCGGGTTGCCCTCGGATCTCCGAAAAAAGATTGGAAGTTTTGAAAAAGGAGCGATGGAGATAATAAACAGTATTCAAAACGCTCGTCGTGCTGATAAAGACGGAAGAGAAAGTTCGGCACTGTACAGTTATGATGTGGTTGTTGAACTTGAAAAACTGGGGTTGAGTCGCCGCCTCTATGAGAACGCGCTGCTCCATTACAAACGGCTTGAACCTGCCCAATAATTTTTTAATTCTTATTAATAAGGAGTGGTAATGGCACCTAAATATAGCATGATACGTCTTTATACCTCTAAAACTGCAAGGTTCACTTTCTTGGGCGCGCTTATTTTAACCCTTATCTCATTCACCTCGCTAAGTGAGGCTGAACCAACCGGATACTTCGCTTATGCAGTCAATGGGTTTGATGAAAATTTAGGTCGGTTTGATTGGAATCTATACATTACCGAAATCAGTGGCACTAAAGATTTAAAGGCTGTCTCCTTGAACCACAAAGGGATGTACCCATCATGGGGGCCCAACGGAGATGTGCTCTATTTCATCCAACGCGGTAAAGGACACGCTGATATCTATTCCGTTGATCCAGAAAATCCAAAGAATAAAAAACGAATTACGCCGATTTCTGGTACATATCGGTTTCTTTCCGTTTCTCCGGATGGCAAAAAACTCGCTTTCAACGGTTATACCTTAGACCAATTACCCCAAGAAAACCAGATTTGGGTGCTGGATATCGAGACCGGAGAGATGGAAGTAATGACGCAAGTGCCGCACTTGGGATGGCCCTACTCATTCTATGGACTATCTTGGTCGCCCAGTGGAAAACGACTCGTCTTTTCGCTTTCCAGACCCGGCTGGTTGGAACACATGTATCTTTTAGACGTTGAAACGAAAGAGATAGAGATTCTAACCGAACTCCATAAAGATTTTTATCCTGTATGGTCTCCTGATGGTCAAAGTATCCTCTTCCTCAGATGGAATAGAGAGTTTGACACGTTTTACACGATTGACATTGAAACCAAAGCAATTGAACCCTTATTTGATGTTGACAAAGCCACTGGGTATTGGGGGGATTGGTCGCCTGAAGGTGACTATATCGTCTATTCTCGGTGGGGATCTATCTACCTGTATAACTTCGCTACCGATGAGACCGAGGCAATAGTAGAGGTTGACGGAAGTATCTTCGTCATTGCATGGTCGCGGGAAGGGGCTGTATTGTCGGTCGAACCAGAGGAGAAATTGGTCACGACGTGGAGTGCTCTTAAACGTAGCGCAAGTGAAAAATAACGTTTAACCAGTTGTCGTTTGGGGTTTCAAGCACACTCGAGAAGGGGCAGAGTAGTGTTATCCAATGTTGAACAAGCATTAGAATACGATAAGATCCGAGTGCTTTTGAAAAAGTACACTGCTTCTCAACTGGGGACGGCACGTGTTGACACCCTGATGCCATCTTATGATGTTGACAAAGTACGCTACCTACTCAAGTTGTGCAGTGAAGCCAAAGTGTTTCATCAACTGCATGGCGGAATTCCGCTAAACGGCTTAAGGGATATCCGAAAATCGCTGAGTCATGCTGCCAAGGTAGGTGCACTCTTGGATGCGGAAGAACTTCTTGATGTCCGAAAAGTCGCACAGATTCCAGCGGACATTCACCGTGCCTTTGAGAAACGCGATCGAGAGGAATTCCCAAACCTCTTTTCCATTGTCGATGCCTTGCCTGCGTTCCCAGAGTTAGTTGAAGCGATTAGTTATTGCATTGATGCTGAAGGTAACTTGCTGGATCGGGCAAGCCCTGAATTGCGTGCCGTTCGTCGTAAATTGTCGCGCCTCCGTGAAGACATCCATCAAAAACTGGAAGCGACACTGCGTTCGCCTGAACACCAAAAAGCGATTCAAGAGTCAGTTATCACCTCCCGAAACAATCGTTATGTGATCCCAATAAAGCAGGAGGCACGCTCATCTTTTCGCGGTGTCGTTCAGGGGCAATCCACAAGCGGTGCTACCTTTTTTGTGGAGCCTTTGGACATCGTTCAGATGAACAATGCCCTACACGAAGCCGCTGAAACTGAACAACGCGAAATCCGGCGTATCCTCCTTGACCTCACGGATCGTGTACGCGACAACCTACATGAATTGGAACTGTCTCTTGAACTGTTAGCAGAACTTGATTTTTTGAACGCAAAGGCGCGTTTTAGTTTTGCGCTGAAAGCCGTTGAGCCCAAGTTGAATACCAAAGGCGTTGTGAAATTGATTGAAGCGAGGCATCCGTTACTTGAGTTCCACCTTCAGGATGCTCGTAAATCCAATGCCGATTCTGAAGCGAACACAGATCTGCCGACACGTGTTGTACCAACGAACATGCATATCGGCAAAACGTTCAAAACGCTGATTATTACCGGTCCAAACACCGGTGGTAAAACGGTTGTTCTCAAAACGGTTGGACTTTTGGTGCTCATGGCACAATCGGGTTTACATATCCCCGCAGAACACGGCAGTCAAGTCGCCATCTTTGACCATGTGTTCGCTGATATCGGTGATGACCAAGGGATCGAACAGAGCTTGAGTACCTTTTCCTCACATATTACTAAAATCGCAGAAATGCTCAGAAAAATTGAGCACGCTGAACACTCACTTGTGTTGTTAGATGAGATTGGTGCTGGAACAGATCCGAGTGAAGGGACTGCACTCGGTATGGCTCTCCTTGATTGGCTTGGAGAGAGACAAGTTAATACTATCGTCACGACGCACTACGGAGCACTCAAGGCGTACGCCCATACCCAACAAAGTATGGAAAACGCTTCAATGGAGTTTGATTGGGCGACGCTACGTCCGACATATCGATTACAAGTAGGTGTGCCGGGGAGTAGCAATGCAATAAAGATTGCCTCACAATTGGGAATTCCATCTGGAATTCTTGATGAAGCACAAGTGCACTTGGGTAATAACAACGTTGCTGTTGAAGACCTGCTTGTACGTTTGCAGCAAACACAAGATGAATTGGAAACAGAGCGGACACTCCTGCACGATAAAATCCGAGAAGCTGAAGCAGCTTCCGAGAAACACACGCGACTCCTTCAGACGCTTGAAACGGAACGCGATAGGTTGAAACAACAGGCTGAAAGTGAAGCACGCGATGTCGTTTCCGGTGCGCGGCGAACCGTGGAAAAACTCGTCGCTGATATCCGCAAGAAACAAGCCTCTAAAGCCAGCATACAAAAAGCTTTCTCAGAGATAGAGACCGCCAAAAAATCGTTAGAGAAGGAACGTCCAAAGAAACAGCCCAGCCAACCCAAGTTTAAAGTTGAGGTCGGTGATAAGGTTCGAGTCAAGAAACTCAACCGATTCGGGGAAGTCATCGCCATTAAATCGCAAAGCAAAACACCACTTCAGATTCTGGTTGGGAATATGCAGATGCAAGCTGCCTACCACGATATTGACTCCATCCAACCGAAACAGGAAACATCTCATTTATCAACCTCTGTCCTTGATATCCAATATAGCAAAGCCAACGCAATTACCGATGAACTCAACCTTCACGGGATGTTTGTAAAAGAGGCGTTAGACATCACCATCAAATATCTTGATGACGCAGTCCTTGCAGGGTTACCATCAGTTCGTATTCTACACGGAAAAGGAACCGGTGCCTTGCGTAAAGCAGTTCATGAGGAGTTGCGTGAAAATACACTTGTATCCAAGTATCAATTTGCACCATTTGACCAAGGTGGTGAAGGGGTAACCGTCGTCACGTTTAAAGAGTGAACATGACAAAATGTCCCGTAGAAAACTTTGACACAAAGAGGCGGATTAATCATGAACAACACCCGTAAAGGTCTCGTACCACGTGAAACGATTGATGAAATTCGGATCCGAAGTGATATTGTTGAAATCATCTCCGAGTGTGGTATCGCGCTGCGTCCTACGGGTCAGAGTTATAAGGGACTCTGCCCGTTTCATGATGAGAAGACCCCCTCCTTCACGGTCTCACCGCAGAAACAGATTTTCTACTGTTTTGGATGTCAAACAGGCGGTAATGTCATCTCCTTTGTGCAAAAGCATGAGGGTAAGTCCTTCATTGAGACGTTGGAATGGTTAGCGGACCGACTGAATATTGCTCTCCCCAATCAAGATGTCCGTGAGAGTGCTAATCGAAAACGTTTCACAACTTTGGAAGACCTCAACCGTTTTGCTGTCGAATACTACCACCGCCAACTCCTCACGGAGAACATTGGTGGAACAGCGAGGGAGTATATCAAGCACCGCGGGGTCCAGTCGAAAACGCTCCGGTTGTTCCAGTTAGGGTACGCGAAGGCTGAACGGCGAGATTTTGTGAAAGTCGCGACAGACAACGGCTTTACGATCCAACAGTTAGTTGATGCCGGACTCATTAAGGATGAGGAGCGGGGTCCGCAGGACAGATTTTGGAACAGGATTCTTTTCCCAATCCAGAATGAGCGCGGTATCCCTGTTGGCTTCGGTGGACGCTCGCTCTCTGAAGAGCACCAACCGAAATACTTGAATTCTCCGACAACGATTCTATACGATAAAAGTAATGTTCTTTACAACCTTGACAAGGCGCGTCAGTCTATCTATAAGAAGCAGCACGTGCTTCTGGTCGAAGGCTATATGGATGTTTTGATGCTTTCTCAGTCTGGTATTGAGAATGTAGTGGCGTCTTCTGGTACCTCTTTGAGTGAAAATCATGCGAACTTATTGAAACGGTTTGCCCCTGAAGTCGTCATTGTGTATGATGGTGATGCCTCCGGTTTCCAAGCCGCGCAACGCGGGTTAGATCGACTTCTCACAGAGGGATTGCGGGTACGCATCGCACTGCTGCCTACAGGTGAAGATCCAGACTCGTTTGTGAAGCAACACGGGGCTACTGCGTTCGCAGAACTTACAGACAAAGCGATAAACCTCATTGAATTTCAGATTCAAGTTGCTATTCAACAACAGGACATTCATCGAGTGGATGTGAAGGCACAGGTGGTTAAAGAGTTAGTTCAGACGCTCCTGAGTGTCAACAATCGAATAGAACGGAGCGAGTACGTCAAATACGCCTCAAAGGAACTCCATGTTAAAGAAAACGTGCTTTGGCAGGAGTTGCGAGATGCTGGGTTTAAAGAGACTTCTGCACCTCGTCAAATGAGGCAAGCCAAGAATGTTCATGAAAAGTTAACACCGCGCGCGCAAATCGAGCGTCAATTGATTGAAGCATTAATCCAAAGTCCGGCGTTAATTCCACATATCAAATCTCAGTTTGATTATCAAAGTTTTACGGAACCGAGTTTTGTTAGGATAGCACAATTGCTGTGGGAGGCTTACACAGATGATGAGGATGTGAATATCCAAACCCTGATTGATGAGTGCTCTGACGAGAAACTGAGTGCTCTCATTTCAAGTATGCTTCTACAGAAAGCACCTCCGCCGAATCTACAAGTACGGGTGGATGGATGCCTCAAAAAACTAAAGCATTTTCTTTTCCAAGATGTTGAACAACGTGTCCGTTCGCACGCACTCGCGGAAGGAGCAGATGAAATGGCGACCCTTGAAGAGTTGGTGAACCTTTCAAATCAAAGACGTGCTTTACGCGATCGTGATGTAGTAGACAGTCCCGGCGATAGTCTAAATGAAGGAGGTAGTTGATAATGGATTTTAAAGACTATCCTGCTCTTGATTTTCTGGATACCGAGGGCAATGAGGAACTCGGATATGACGATGAAATGTCGGAAATAGCCGCAGTTGGTACCAGTTATACCGACGATTCGGTAAAAGTGTATATGCGTGAGATGGGGAAATTTCATCTGCTTGACAAGAAGCAAGAGGTCGAACTTGCCAAACGGATTGAGGCAGGTCACCGTGCCGCTCATGAAGCAACCTTCGGGACGGCACTTGCGATTACTGAAATTCGGAAACTTCTCTATAAAATCGCCACGGCTAAAAAGCGTGCCTCTGATATTATTGATATGCCCGTTTCTAGTACTTCGACCCAGCATAAGGAGCGGAAGTTACGTGAACAGGTTAAGAAGGCATTAGGTGTACTTGAGGCACTGGAGATAGAACGCCTTACCTCTAATCCACGTGTCTCCACTGAGGATGGAGAACAACCCGTAGAGAAGTCAAAAACCCGTGCCAACCTCATTAGGACGCTTGAAGAACTGAAAATTGACCGAGAGGAGATTAGCAAAATTTCTGACAGCGTCAAACAAGCGGAGTATCAGATTAGCACTTGGGAAGATGAGATCCGTGACCTTCAGCAGGCGCATAATATTCCTGATGAATGGCTCAATGAGACTAATGGTGGTGAGCGGAAGTTTGAAACGGAGGCGATGAAGGCTGCCTATATAAATATCGTCCGCTTACAACGCAATATCCGCCAGCACATGATCGAAATCGGCATCCCACGTGAGCAACTCAGGAGCCTTACACAGCAGATTGACAAGGGCGAATCCGAGGCGCAATATGCAAAGATGGCGATTGTTGAGGCGAATCTCCGACTTGTTGTCAGTATTGCGAAGAAACACAGACATAGGGCATCAGGACTTGAATTTCTCGACTTAATTCAGGAAGGGAACATCGGTTTGATGCGGGCAGTGGATAAGTTCGACTATCAGCGTGGGTATAAGTTTAGCACTTATGCGACATGGTGGATTCGACAGGGGATTACACGTGCTATCGCGGATCAAGGACGTACGATCCGCATCCCTGTTCACATGCACGAGCGGATTAACAAGATTCGGCGTGTGCAACGTTCCCTTTTGCAGGAGTTGGGTAGTGAACCAACAGCCGAGCAGATCGCTGAGGATCTCAAGATTTCCACCAGCAAAGTCACCGAAGCTTTGGCGGTCGCTCCAGAAACTGCCTCTTTAGACACCCCAATCGGTGAAGAGGATGATAACCCACTCGGTGCTTTCATTATGGACATTGATTCCCCTTCTCCAGTCCAAGAGGCGGAGTTGAATATCCTCAAGGAGCAGATCCAAGAGGTACTCTCCGAGTTAAATGAGCGCGAAAGGAAAGTGATTTCTCTCCGTTTCGGGATTGAGGATGGTTATCCGAGGACGCTTGAAGAGGTGGGGAATATCTTTGATGTAACACGTGAGCGAATTCGGCAGATTGAGGCGAAGGCACTCCGTAAGTTACGACATCCGAGACGAAGTCGGAAACTTCGAGATTTTGTTAACTAACAAACATCTATTCTTCTGTAGGAGCGAGTTATACTCGCGACTTTTGCTGACGCTCTATCTCCGCTGGTACAAGGGGTCTCCGCCCGTTACTGGGAGTGGCAGGTATCCTCGCCTACCCACAATGTCCAAGTAATTATAGATTTTGCTACAAAATTTGATTTTAAGTGTGGAATATAGTATAATTTCTTTTACTGAAACTATTTAGTTCAGGGGCCCATAGCTCAGTGGTCAGAGCCGCCGGCTCATAACCGGCTGGTCCTAGGTTCGAGTCCTAGTGGGCCCATATTCTTCGTGGGGCGTTAGCTCAGGGGTACGAGCGCTACCTTCACACGGTAGAAGTCACTGGTTCAAATCCAGTACGCCCCATTGTTTTCAGTTCAAGGAGAGATAAATGGAAAGCTGGGCTGCTCCGGATTTTGTACAGGCAGGGGTCAAAGCGATTGACTGTGATATCCATAACGAGGTCCCTACCCTACAGACGCTCTTTCCTTACATGTCTGATTTCTGGTGCGACTATTGTAGCACCTCCGGTTTTAGAGGTCCCGATGCAAACGATTACCCGCGGAGTGCTCCACTAACCACGCATCCGGATGCTTCTTCTCCATGGGACATCGATCTGGAACACGTCCGTCAGCAGCTTCTTGATGGTTGGAATCTCGAATACGGCATTCTCAATTGTGCTTACCGGGTACAAAGCGTCCATAATCCAGACCTTGCCGCCGCTATCGCACAGGCAATAAATGATTGGCAGATAGAGCATTGGCTCGATCCAGAGCCTCGACTCCGTGCCTCGCTCGTTATTCCAAGCCAGATCCCTGACCTCGCTGGAAAAGAAATTGAGCGAGTCGGTGGGCACCCCGGATTTGTCCAAGCGATTCTACCTGTTCGTTCGCGTATCCCGTACGGCAATCGTCTCTATCATCCAATTTATGAAGCAGCGGTCCGGCACAATCTCGCTATTGGTATCCAGTACGGTGGAGCCCCCGGTACTCAGCCTTCACCAACCGGATGGCCCTCGACATTTTTAGAAGAATATAGCGGAATGACGCAGGTCTTCCAAGCACAAGTGATTAGCCTCGTTGCGGAGGGTGTTTTCGACCAGTTCCCAGACCTTCGCGTCGTTCTAATTGAAAGCGGTTTTACGTGGCTTCCAGCGGTGATGTGGCGGATTGATAAGGAGTGGCGCGGGCTCCGAAACAACACACCCTGGGTGAAACGTCCGCCCTCTGCGTACATGCGAAAGCACATCCGGTTTACTTTGCAACCTATTGATTCACCGCCGACACCGAAGCAGCTTCTTCAAATCATCGGGCAATTGGAATCTGATGAAATGTTAATGTTTTCAACGGACTATCCACATTGGCAGTTCAACACACCGAACGAAGCGTTCCCGGAAGAATTGCCGGGTTCACTCGCTCGTAAAATTTTGCACGAGAACGCACGCACCTTCTATCAACTTTAGACAGTAGACGTAGGTTGGATAAAGCGGTGAGGGAACATGCCCGTTCAGTTATAGAGAGGATTCCAATTTTTGATGCGCTATTCGTGTAGATAGATATAGCGAAACCCAACAATGCAACTAAGTCTTTTGGAGATAAGCGCAATGGAAAACACAACGACGAAACGTTCAAAATACCGAGTTATTGATTGTGACATCCACAACTCTATCCCACCCGGAGGTCTGTCTCCCTATCTATCCGAGCGGTGGCAGGAGTATTACAAGACTTTCGGTCTCCGGGGTCGTATCGGTGGCTACTATCCGCGTGCGCTCCTCAATGCCGCACGCCGTGATGCATGGCCCCCCTCAGGACTCTCCCCGGGTGCAGATTTAGCGTTCATGCAAGAGCAGCTGCTGGACGCATTCGACATTGAGTATGGCGTGCTTAACCCACTCATGCCTGTGGGTGAGCAGTTAAATATTGAATTTAGTGACGCACTCGCACGCGCAGTCAACGATTGGCAGGTCGCCGACTGGGTTGAACCTGATCCACGCCTCCGGGCATCTATTGTTGTTCCTTATGAGAACGGAGACCTCGCCGCTGAGGAGATCCATCGCTGCGGTCCAAATCCAGCGTTTGTTCAGATCTTGCTGCTCGCGCGGACCAGAGACCCGCTTGGAAACCGAAAATACTGGAAAATGTACGAGGCAGCCGCTGAGTATGATCTACCTATTGGTATCCACTTCGGAGGCAATCAGGGTCCCATAACAGGTGCCGGGTGGCCCTCCTATTACATCGAAGACCACGGCGGTATGCCGCAAGCCTTCCACACACAGGTCATCAGTTACGTCATCGAAGGTGTATTTGACCGTTTCCCGACACTCAAGATTGTCCTGATTGAAGGCGGATTCGCATGGCTTCCACCTCTTATTTGGCGACTTGATGCTACATGGGAGAAACTACGCGCCGAGGTACCTGACCTTAAACGGAAACCCTCAGAATACATCCGGGATCATTTCTGGCTCAGCACACAACCGATGGAAGAACCGCCGAAACGCGAGTATTTCGAGCAGATGCTTGAGCAGATGGATATGAATGACAAACTTATGTTTGCCACAGATTATCCGCATTGGGATTTTGATGCTCCCGACCGTGCGCTGCCCAGTTTCCTGAAACCGGAACTGCGTCAGAAAATTTTATCTGACAATGCCCGCAATCTTTACGCCTTTGAAAAACTGTAGTTAGCCATCACCAGTCAGTTGTCAGCGGTCAGTTATCAGTAAAGAGGTATCCTTAAACGATTGCCTCTTTACTGACTGCTGAAAGGATTTTTTCAAAAAATCCGCCCTGACGGCTGACTGCTAATTCTCTGACAACCGACAACTAATACCTAAATGCCTAAATACGTAGTAGCAACCCCAGATGAAATTCCCGCTGGCGAAAGCAAAATCGTTGACATCGGCGGACGTTCTATTGGCATCTTTAATATTGATGGTGAATTCTTCGCCATCCGTAACAGCTGTCCACACCAAGGTGGTCCGCTCTGCAAAGGTCTGGTCACCGGTTTTTTAGAGTCGTCTACTCCTGGGAACTATCACTACACCCGTAAAGGTGAGATTCTCCGGTGCCCATGGCACAGCTGGGAATTCGACATCAAAACTGGACAGTCTTGGTGGAGTCCCGAACAGCGGCGCGTCAGAAAATACGAGGTCCAGGTCGAAAGTGGTGAGGACATCGAGACATCCAATTCTGAACGCGAAAAAGGTCCCTACGTCGCGGATACTTTCCCAGTCACCATTGAGCAAAAGTACATTGTCGTTGAAATCGACTAACTAATCTTCCTCTAACGCGTCTATTATTTTTTCCTGATCTCCTGGAGAATAGAAGTAGGAGCCCGGTTTCCAATCACCGATGTCTCCAATTAACCGACGTTGGCGCGGTGTGCAACGCTCCATAAGTTCAGACGACGCTTTTTCATAGTCAAACGGGCGAAAACATTGATGGCTGTAGCAATAGATTAAGGTTTTTCGAGGCTGTTGCGAACGGTTTCCGACAACACCGTGCCATAAGGCGTGTGGAAAAACAGCGGCATCGCCTGCCTTCACACATAACTGGACCGCTTCAGGAATATAAGGACCTTCCTTGACTCCCGTTTCTGGAAAAGTACGATTATGGCTTCCCGGCACAATGGTGAAATTTCCACTGTCCGGACGCTCAAGATCCGTCAAGAAATAATGGATTTTGACTTGCAGTGGCGAACTCGATCTACTGACCCGAATGGTTCGCATCGCCTGCCCACCGTCCGTATGCAAATAACCCTGATCTTTCGGATTCGGAGGACGAACAATAACCTCAGACATGCTCAATTGGATGTAGTCACCTATCAACTCACGCACGATCGGAAACGTCACCGGGTGATCCATCAGGTCAACGAAAATGTCATTATCTTCCATCACATTCCGCTTGTCGAAAACAGAGTCGGAAGTGACATTCTCACCTTTCCGAAACTCCGCATCCATTTCATCTACTGTCGCTAACAACACCTGCACCTCATCAGGAGAGAGCACCCCTTTCAAAACGAGGTAACCGTCTGTCTTCCACTGCTTACGCTGATCTGTCGTTAAAATTCCCATCTATGTATAGCCTCCGTCCTTCAGTTTTGCAACCTTGTTTATTTATCTATTTACCCGTTCTGCTAACTGACTACTGACAACCGATGACTGAAAACTAAGCAATAAAATAGACGACAAATAGATTCGTGTCAAGTGAAATAACAGCGGCGTTCAGTCTTTCTGTGGGAGGGATCTCCGAATCCCGACACATCCCAACTCTCCGTGCAATTGACAGGTTGACATAGGATGGATTTTTTACAAATTTAATTTGACTTATGCGTCAAAATTTGCTATATTTTTGCATGTTAGGCAGTTGTTTTAGATAGTTCTAAATAATTTTGACTTATGAACTGACTGTCTGACCCGTGTTTTTGCGGAAATGGTATATTAGATCAACACGAGTTCTCTTTCTACCGTAGAAAATTCTGTTTCTTATACCGGACTCACATCTTTATAGATGAAAAACCGCGAAATGTTCAAGAGATACTGATTGAATAGGCGAGAGTATTTTAACTGCATCTCAATCGTAATTTTCTTGCAAGAAATTTAAACGTGTCAAACCAACCCTACGTAGTTTTATTGTTTCGGACGATCAGAATTTCGTTATAGGAAAAGCACAATGGATATAACTTATTTGAATCTTGAAACCGTGACACCGATGTTTCTTCATGGTCATGACAATAAGATAGTGGAACTTCGTCCACCACCGTTCAAGGCACTGTTTCGCTACTGGTGGCGGGCTGTGCAAGGTTGTGATACGGGTTCATTGCGGAAGAAGGAGGCAAAATTGTTTGGGAGTACAGACGGTAAAGCCCCGTTTTCAATTCGTATTCCCGGAGCAACAAAAAATTTGGGAGTTCCGATAAAATATAATCCGTTGCCGCATAAGGGTAGTTCCAAGATAGATGCTTACGATGTAGGTAAGTCATTTAATCTACGTCTGATTACAAAAAACACATCAGATGCTTGTTGTTATAAACAAATTGCAAAACTCAGTTTTTTGCTCGGGGGTATAGGTAATCGCTCCCGCAGGGGATTTGGCTCAATTCGGAACACCAATTGGGATTTTGAAGATGTTTGCCAATTGCAGCAGGAGATACTGGATACACTCAAGGATATTGCAGAGGACAAGCGATTTGAGATGAAGGATGGAATCATTGAATTGGAATCTCCACCTCCGCTTCTTCCTGAATACCCTGTCATTCGATTAATCTGTTTTGGTAAACTGACACCTGACGTTGGAAACTTATTAAAAACAATCGGAGATGCGACTCATATGCACAAAGATGACGCTTTAGGATATGCAAAGGGAGGAAATCGATTAGCTTCACCTATTCATGTCCGCGTCCAGAAAGTAGGCAGGGAATATTTCCCAATTGTCACTCTACTTCGCTGGAATCATCCGGGAGATCTGTCAAACGATTACAAAAAGCAATTGAAATTTATTGCCCATATCATCAAGTAGGAGATTTTTCCATGAGTGAAAACCAACCGAAACACCTTATGCTTATGTTTACCGTTGGTCCGGTGCAATCCTTCATTGAAGCAGCACGGAAGACAGAAGATTTGTGGATGGGCAGTTACATCCTGTCCTATCTTGTAGCCACAGCAATGAAACAAGTTCAAGGTGAGGGCATTGAAATAATCTATCCTGCTGTTGGAACTGAGCCACCTTTTGAATTTTGGAGGGAAAATTTTGCTACGCCATCTTTCCCGAACCTCTTTTTGGCAATTGGCAGTGGGATATCTCAGAATGATTTAGTCACACGCACAAAAAAAGCAGAAAATAGTGCAAAATCTGAATTTGCGTCAATGGCAAAACGCGTGCTTGATGAGGCGTTCGACACATGGCGTAAAACTTACGTTGAGGAATTGTATAATCGGCAAATTCCTGATTTCTTTGATGTCTATTGGGTGATTACCGAGGAATCAGATAGAGATTACGGAGACTGGTATGCCTACACTGCCAGCAGTCTGGCAGCAGTCAAAAACTGTCGAACGTTCAAACCGACCAGCGAGTTTGGAAGAAAATGCTCACTTGATGGCATACGCGAAATCCTGCATAAGAAGAAAGGTAAAAACGAACGCGAGCAGAGCGAAAATGCTATGGAATGGTGGGGAAATTTTGCTGAACGCAAGCCACAGTTTTGCCGTTCAAGAGAAGCACTTTGTGCTGTCTCATTAACAAAGCGGATGGGGAGGCATTATCTCAGGACACAATCGGTATTCAAAAATGAATTTCAAAAGGAGTTTTCATCTGGTTCTCTGAGTTTCCCATCTACCTCGGAGGTAGCTACAGCGAGCTATAAGGAACAAATCTTATGTAAACCCGATGCGTTAGATGTCTATACAAAACTCTGTACAGAAGTAAAAAAACTGCGGCAATCAGATGATGTAGAGGCGAATATTCCTCATGTCAATCCATTACCGAAAATAAAATGTCCTCTTCCGAATAATGTTGATGGCGAATGGCTTTACGAAGAAACTTACAATGACTCTTATCTCGAACGTTACTACAACATTGATGTGTTCAATCAAAAAAATCAGATAAAACACTGTAAGGATTTGCGCGGGGAACTTGTCGGATTGCTTGGTGGAGAACCGGGAAAATACTACGCAGCCATTGCACTTGATGGTGACGATATAGGTGAGAAGATTCGGGAGGCTAAAAGTCAAAAGCAGCATGCTAAACGTAGCAAGCGGTTGATTAACTACTCTAAAAAAGCGCGTCGGATTGTTGAAGAGGAGCATCTCGGCAAGCTGACGTATGCAGGAGGTGACGATCTTCTTGCACTTGCAAACCTCAAAGACCTTTTGCCAATTCTGAAAAAGTTGCGGGAAAAATTCCCAAAATTTACTGGTGCTTCCGCTGGCGTGTGTATTGCCCATAACAAGATGCCACTCGGTGATGTCCTAAAGCATGCTCGCCGGATGGAAAAGGAAGCGAAAAAAGTAGATGGGAAGGATGCATTTGGTATTGCATTGTTCAAACACTCTGGAAATATCAGTGAGATGGTGACAAAGTGGGAATATGGTGATTTGGAGGTACTCACTATTGGTATGAAGCTGATTGAGTTGTTGGATGATGACGAAATTTCCAAGCGGTTTTTATATACCTTTCGTGATGCATTCAAAAAATTAATTGGAGATGATGGAAAACTTGTTAAGGGATTACCACCTATTCTTGTGAAGGAAGAATTTAAGCGTCTCATTGAACGTGCCTATAAAAAGAAGGGGCAAGAATTTGATAATACTCATAAAGAGGCAATATCTGAAACCATTAATCTATTACCACCGCGTATCACTCCTTTCAGCGATTACTTAAGCTTCCTGGAAATTATCAACTTCATTGCGAGGGAATCAAAGTGAGACTATTTCTTCAACCCAATGATACTTTCTTCTTCCGAGATGGTCGTCCATTTACAAAGGGCGAGCAATCGGAAGGTTACTCTATTTTTCCTCCGTTACCCTCAACAATACTTGGGGCGTTAAGAACAGCCTATATTGCTGAACAGGGCGACTTACCTTCCTTTTATGCCGGAAACGGAAAAATAGCGAAAATTATAGGTACACCTGAACCTGATTCGCTCGGTTCTATGCAGCTCAAGGGCGTTTTTATTGCCGACAGAAAGTCGGGAATCTATTATCCGATTCCTTATGATCTCGTAACGAAAAAGGAGGCGAAAAGGAAAGAGGAAATAAACAAACTCTATAAGCTTGAATCGTCTCCTGAAAAGCTTGAATCGTCTCCTGAAATACGTAATTTTATTTCAAATTCTCCACTCAACCATCACTTAAGATGGGATGAGGATGATGAGGATGTAGAGTCTGAGATAAGTGGACGACTCAGACATTTGTATATCAGACAGTACCTCTTAGGTAAACAAAAAACTTTCAGACTCAGTCCAATTGAGAACTTTGTTTGTGATGAACCCAAAATCGGTATTGAACGTGATTACAACACATCTGCCTCTAAGGACAACATGCTGTATAGGATTAATATGCGGCGCTTTCAGTCCAAATTCCTTGACATGTCAGAGTTAGGCTTGGTGGTGGATTACAAGTGTGACAAAGAGCTACCAACAAATGGTCTGCTGAAACTCGGTGGAGAGGGAAAAAGCTTTTCCCACAAAAAGAGTTGCCACAACCCCGATCCGCTTGCTACAAAAAAGGATATGGATGATCTCAAGGAAGCTATCCGCTCATCGGGTGCTTTCAAACTCTACTTTGCAACGCCTGCTATCTTTGATCGGGGATGGTTACCGAAATGGATTCACAAAAATACGGACAAAAACACATACAACGCTAAATATCAATCATTGTCATTTGAACTGAGGACAGCAGCAGTTGGCAAACCGATTGCTATTGGCGGTTGGGATATGAAAAAAAATATGCCGAAACCGACGCGTCAGGCAATGCCTGCTGGCAGTGTCTACTATTTTAAGATACCCGATGATATTTGCGTTGACACCATCATTAAAACTTTTCACTATAAAAACATCAGCGACCGTCAAGCCAAAGAAGGTTTTGGACTCTGCTTTGTCGGTGTTGCTGAAGGAGACAAGATATGACAGTTGTTATCACACCTGTTGGCACATCACTTTTTAACAACGGGGCACAAGAAAATACAACAATTAATGATACGTTTTCTGTTATTAAAGACCAACGCGCAAATGTTTGGGCTGACTATGAAGACTATATTGAACCACTCAGAAATGAGAGCCAAGGCTTTATCCATGCTATGGGTGAAAGTGCTTCCGCAGAACTTCAGAGCACCCAGGCAATTAGAAACGAACTCAATGATAATATTACAGTTCATTTAATCGCCTCGGATACGATTGCATCGCGATTGGCTGCAGAGATTTTGAAAGATGAGTTACTAGGACTGCCGGGGGTAAATGTTGAATTTAACGAAATTAATGATGTAATTCAAGGGCTATGCGCTACAGATCCAAATCAATTTGAAGTACTCGGCGTGCCCATCTTGCTCGAGCGGCTTAATCAGATTTGCAATAACCTCCAAGACGACCAGGAACTTGCTATTAATATCACTGGTGGATACGCAGCAACCGTGCCACTTCTTACGCTTTTTGCCCAAAACAATCAATGTCCGCTTTATTATAACTTTGAGGAGACTTTGAGCATCATCGAAATTTTAAGATATTTCCCATTGGAATTAGTCGTTTTGGACTCGTAATTTTTCATTTTTTCAGATTTCACGGCTCACACTTTCGGTGAGGAACTTGGCGAAGATATTTTCATCTCGGTAGTTGTATTTATAGCAGGCCTCTGCGAGATACAGGGGCGTGTATGCTGTTGAGTAGTGGTGATGCGATCCATACCAGGCACGCTTGACAAAAGACCAAAATCCTTCCATTGTGTTGGTATGGATCCCGCCCGGTTCCCATTTCTGACTCCGTTTCATCGTTTCGTGCGTCATCTGTTTCCCGATCTCATTGTATCCACGATACTGATCGGTATAGAGTTGAGCATCTTCGGTCTTGACGCACTTGTTGATAAACTCGGCAATCGTGCTGCCTTTGACATTCTCGGCGAGTTCCGCGACGACTTTCCCGCCTCTTGCCACCGCACCGAGCACGACATCTTTCGGGGTTCCGCGTCCGTGCTTACGGGGTTCGCCGCCCTCTTTATCGTAGTCTTTTTTGCGTTTGCCACCGATATAGGTTTCGTCTGCCTCAACAATCCCTTGTAGCAAGACGTTATCGGTCCCCATTTCAGCACGGATAGCCATCATCATACGCCAACATGTTTTCTCTGGCACGCCTAAATCGCGTGAAAGTTGGCAACTTGAGAGGCTTTTCTTCGCATTCGCCATCAATGCGATCGCCAAAAACCATTTCTGAAGCGGTATCTTCGTCCCATGAAAGAGGGTTCCGTGTGTTGCCTTGAAGGTGGATCGGCAATCGTGGCAGTTGTAGCGTCCGATACGCCCTATAGCAGATTCGTTGCGTCGTCTGACATGTGTAGACTCACACTGTGGACATTCTGGTGATTCCGGTTTCCATCTGAGACGTTCCAGATACGCTATACAATCTTCTTGTGTCGGGAACGTCTCCATAATCTTGATCAAATCCATCAGAAAATGCGCCTTTATTATTTCGGGGTTGCATTTTTCTGATAGTTTCTGATACAATAATCAGATAAGTGTAAAACCAGAAAAAGCAACCCGCTTTTTTGGGTTCGATAGGGGGCTGATAATCCCCTATTTTCTTACCTATATTGTATCGCATAAATCCTTTATTGACAAGGGTTTAACGCACTTTCTAACAACTTTTTGAAAGTCCAAAACGACTAATCCCGTTTCCCATAGAATATCACAAGCATAGAGGAAAACCAATATGTTCAAAAAAGCCAAACCCCTATTTCTAATCGTCGAAACGCCGCTCCATGCCGGCAGCGGTAGCGACCTCGGTATTGTAGATCTACCGATACAACGAGAAAAACACACAGACTACCCAAAAATTGAAGCGTCCGGACTGAAAGGGAGTATCCGTGAAGTTTTTGATGGAAAAGCAAAGAGTAGACAAGTAGAGAATGACGAAGTTATACTCGCGTTCGGTCCCGACACAGGTGATCTCCATGCGGGTGCGCTTGGATTCACCGATGCCCGTCTTTTGCTTTTCCCTGTCAAATCTGTCAAAGGCGTGTTTGCATGGGTAACGTGTTCCGCAGTGTTAGAACGTTTCAAACACGACCTTTTCATCAGCCAACCAACCATTAATAATTTTGTTGAGAATATTCCTGATGCCAATACGGTACCGAACAACAGCGAACTCATTGTGAAGGACGAAGGAGATACTAAGAAAATTGTCCTTGAAGAATATACATTTACTGTCACACCTAACGATGAATGCGAGAATGTTGCTAACTGGATTAGCAATAATGTTTTGACAGTCAACGTGCCAAGTTACGGTTATTGGCGAGAGAAGATGAAAAAGGACATCGTTGTGTTAAGTGATGACGATTTCCGGGATTTCGTGATGCTTTCGACAGAGGTTATTGCCCGGACCAAAATTGACAGTGAAAAAGGCACTGTTGTAGATGGTGCACTGTGGTACGAGGAATACCTCCCGACCGATTCTATTCTCTACTCGTTGGCACTCACAACACCGCTGTTTGTAGATGAGGGAAAGAAAAAGGGAACCCTTTTTGACCCCGCCGATCAGGGAGCAGACAAAAACCTCAAGGAAGCCGAGACGGTTATGGCGTTCTTGACAAATAATTTGCCGAGTATCATTCAAATCGGCGGCAACGCTACTATTGGCAAAGGGATAGTCCGGACACACGTCTATCAAAACGGAGGAGGTAACGATGGCACAGGCAGTGACGACACTCGAAACAATTGAGCAGGGGCGCGCCACTTTCGCATTCAAAGCGGTACAGGGAGTCAGTGACTCTCTGAAAAAAGAGTATAAATCTACTGCGAAGAAACTACCCGTTCTGGTAAAAACCAATGGACTTGGACAAACTTTGGCATTTCTGAAAAGTAAGGGCGCAGCAGAAGGTAAACCTAAGAATGCTCACGACAAATTGTATGAACATATTAGTTCGTGGCTACAAACCAAAGATGCAAAGCGGTTAGTTGAGGAAGGTGAACTTGTTGAACAGGTTATCAACCTTGAATCACATGTCTATCGCCAAGTTACCGTTGAAACGCTTGCGTTACTGAATTGGATGCGCCGTTTTGTTGACGGACTCATGAAAGACGTAAAAGGGGCGGAGAATAATAATGCCTAACTATCATCCTTCTGATACGACAAAAATAGTTAAATCTGAATTCGTCACTAATCTTGACACTTGTTATGCCAGGGGCTTGAATGCTGGTACGGACGGCTTACAAAATTTACGCTGTCAACTTAGACTTTCCGCCAACGCCCGCGTTTGGGTTAAGACCCGGGATAACCAGACGAGAGGTATTGAAGGAAAGTGGCTCATAATGGATGGGAAACTTAACCTTCTCATCAGCAGAAACGGTAACAGGCTTGAAGTCTATAAGCGTCCTCCTATTGAGAACTGCGCTTTAGAATATAGTTATTTTCTCGAAATCCACACCGATGCTCAATCAGATAAATGGGATATTGATTTTCCCAGATATATTCAGCCTCCCGAACCAAACCTTATTGCTCATCTAAGAGATCGGCAAATACAACAACTTGTACAATTTGCTAAGCAAGACATCAAACTTTATTGCGTTGATGCAATAGTTGACTGGCGACTGGTCGTAGGGCTTGGCAGTGAGCATGTGCAAGAGACAAACATGACCCTCCATCACATCTACGGGATTCCTTACATTCCGGGTAGTGCTGTCAAAGGTGTATTACGGCACTGGTGGTTACAGGAAAATGAAGATTTTATCGACAACAAAGGCAAAATAGACGAAAAACTTGCACTTGAAGATGCAGATTTTCTCACTGTGTTTGGCAGCCAAGAACAGCGAGGCGAAGTGCAATTCCTTGATGCTTATCCTGATGAAGTCAATTTTGCAATTGACATCATGAATCCACACTACCCTGATTATTACAGTGGCAACAAACCACCAACAGACCATCAAAATCCAGTGCCTATCAATTTTCTAACTGTTGAAGAAACTACTTTTAGATTCGTTTTTTTGGCAAAAGATCAGAAACCTCTTGATGAACTTAAGAAGCGATTCCAAAAGACATTGGAAATAAAAGGTATTGGTGCAAAAACATCGGTTGGTTATGGGTATTTCCGCGGTTTCAATGACCAGACTGATATTATCACGGACGAACTCAAACGACAACAAGAAGCGGCTGAAAAACAACGAGAAACTAAATGAATTGCAAGCCTTTCTCCTATTGAACGGATTGCCGAAGAATTGAATCACCTTACGGACAAACCCGTAGACGAAAACAGGGCTGTCCAAATTTACAACGATGAACTTCCATCACTTGACGGAGATGAAGAGCAGATGATTGCGCAGGCGTTGAAGGATTACTGGCAGCGTATCAACAAATGGGATGGCGGTTCTGACAAACAAAGACAAAAAGTGATGAAGGTTAAGTCAATTTTAGGTGAAAGTTGAAAACCGGGAAAAACCTGTTCCATGCTCCAAAACTTCCAATTCGCACGCTACCGCTTCACCTATACTGTCCAAGAGCCGCTGAAGATGCCATCCTACAAAGGCAACGTCTTCCGCAGCCGATTCGGATATCTGCTCCGCCACATCGCCTGCATCGGCGAGACGGAAAGATCGTGTGCGGAAGAGTGTCAGTTCCCAGAACGATGCGTCTACTCCAAGTGCTTTGAAACGCCAGTACCGGAGGATAGCATTATCCTGCGGGGGCAACCGTATGCACCGCACCCCTTCGTTCTTGAACCGCCGCGCACCGGACAACTTGAGTATGCACCCGGGGATACTTTCACCTGCAACCTAACGCTTATCGGGGACGCAATCAATCTGTTACCGTGGATGGTATTTACCTTCGATCAGATCGGCAAGCGACGCATCGGACTCCAAAACAAACGCGGGCAGTGTCAACTCAATAAAGTCGAGAGTTTACCGGCGCATGACAGCCATCAACCTCAGACCATTTATACCGCAGAGACCGAGATGTTGACGGACGATGGATTGATTCTCCGACTCGACGATGTGATGCAAGCCGCACCCTACGCCACCGATGAGATTGAACTGGAATTTCTCACACCCACGAGTATCAAAGTTGACGGAAAGTGGACAAGCGAGTTAACCTTTGAACACCTCATCCGCAATCTGCTTCGCCGGATCCGTTTCTTGAGTTATTTCCATTGTGGTGAGGATTTAGACGTGGATGCCCCTGCGTTAATTGAAGCTGCCGGTTCCGTCGCGCATAAACTCCGTCTGAATTGGCTCAAAAAGGACCGGTACTCTTATCGGGCGGAGAAATCTGTTCCGATGGGTGGGTTTATCGGTAAAGTTCGATATATAGGTGAGTTGGAGCCGTTCCTGCCTTTTATCTATCTTGGCGAGTATTTGCACATCGGGCACCACACGGCATTTGGACATGGACAGTACCGTCCAATCCGTTCTTGTAAGGACAACATCGGGTAGCGTTCTTCTTCTCGTACGAGCCATCTCTCGCGCGATTCCCGTCACGCTATCATTTTTCGCAGATTCTCAAACCACTGAAGCAGCTCGGCTTGTTTCACAATACCGAGACATAAGAGAATCACAAAAATAACGACGATCCAGATGACGAAGCGGAACGCGTGCTTGAGGATCCCAAATATAAGAAGTATCGCAAATATGGCAGCAATTATCAAAAACGGTGCGGAGCTGATAAATTCAGGCATAACTGATTCCAGAACGGGCAATTTTCAATCAAAAAATGGAAACCCTAATCCTATAAATCCTAAAATCTTGTAAATCCTGATTCTGATAATTGGAAGCATACCACATACACCAAAAAAGTCAAGAAAATGATTTTTGGGAGATTAATACAGTGTTCTATGTCATTTCTTACGATATTCCAGATGACTGGAGACGCAATCAACTTGCAAAAGTACTCAAAGGGTTCGGCACCCGCGTCCAGTACAGCGTATTTGAAGCACATCTAAACCATAGACAGTATGAGGCGTTAAAACAAGCCGTTGATCGTCTCTTGGAGCCTTCTGAAGATTCGGTCCGTTACTATGCGCTCTGTAGTGCTTGTGTCAAACGGGTCGAAGTCCCCGCTGTCGGGGATGTAACCTCGGATCCCAAGACGATTGTTGTTTAGCACTAAAAAGCAGGCATTCGCGCAGGGTGAGATTTTAGTTCATCTCACTCTGAATTAGGAACTTATTGCGGTTCCTACTACAATTGTGGCAAATTAGGCCACAAAGACAATTAGGAGAAAGAGTATGAGAAAACTTTCCGAAGTCGATGTCCGAATAGAAGCTTCAAAACTCGTAAGTTTACTTCAGGATTCTGAAGATCCTGATGAATGGGCACATATATCAACAGAACTTATTCCAATGCGTACTGGGATGAGCATCCACATAGTGCGATGGAGATGTTAGAAGCAACTGTAAAAAACTTGTCTATAGAGTTAGCAAAACCACTCGTCCGTGAAGTTGTATTGGCTTGGAGGAACAAACCTGGCTACGATCCCAATGCAGGAGGCAATGCGGACCATTGCTATTTATCAGCACTTATTCTATCGGATAACTTTGACCTGGCAGAGCATCCGTGGGTAGAAAGAGTGTTACCTAAGACTTTGAACAAAGAGTTAAACTACAAAACGGAGAGGCGAGATTATGATCGCAAATTCGCTCTGCTCAAAACTGTTCAAGATGCCTCTCGGGAATCCTCAAGACTTCGGGAGTAATCATGCAGCTTCCCCAACTCACCCTCGATCAGATCCAAGAGCGATGCACAAAGCAAGTCTTTTCGCGCGGTGAAGGCTATTTCCACAATGAAGCCATCGAAAATGCTATCTTTCACGACTGGACGCTCTCCGCAAATTGCTATGGATCAGAAGACACCCCGTATCGCGTCTCTGTGGAATTGACACCCACAGGGATCGCGGACACGGAGTGTTCCTGCCCCTACGATTGGGGTGGCGACTGTAAACACATCGTTGCGCTGCTACTCACCTACATTCATGAAATAGACGAGATCCGTTCCGTAGAACCCATACTGACCGCGATCGCTGAGAAACCGAGAGCAACCCTTTTACGCATTATTTCCGAACTCCTCAAACGCGAACCCACGTTGCTTCCCATCGTGAAAACATACACAGATAACGTAGAGGTGTCCACATTCGGAGACACACCTACTACAGCATCAGCAGCCACCGTAGTCGCATCTGCGACAAGCACAGTTTACCGCGAACAGATTGATCGTCTTTTCGGGGATGGTTTTCTCGAACAGCACCAACTCCACGAGGTCATAGCGCAGCTGACAGAACTCCTGAAACATGCTGAATCGCTGGCACAAGCAGGCGCAACCGAATTCGCATTGTCAATCCTCTATGCCTTGATACACCAATCTATTGTCCGTTACGAAGATACACTTCAAAACTCCGAATTGCCACGATTCGTCCGTACATGCACAACGCAGTTCGTCCAGATCGCCGACACGTTACAGGAACCGACCGCGCTTCGTGAATACCACCAACCGCTATTGGGACTCAGCTTCGAGGCAGAAGCCGCTTTCACACCACACCTCATCCACCTTCTCAAGCAACTCTCTGCCACACAAGACGCAACCGAACTCCAAACGGCAATTGAACAACGCCTTGATGAAAGCCGCGATCGGCAGACACACGTTCGACTCTTACTGTACCTCCATCTTAACAACGAACAGATCGCAGCAGCCTTCCGACTCGCTCGACGCGAAGAGGCCGCCGCTGCTTTTATCAATCTTCTTCTTGAACATCAGGATGAGGATACGATATGGGAGGCACTCGAAGAATTTTCACTAACGATTGAGGCATACTGGGATATCCTCAAAAATCCACTTGCGAACCGTATTCCGAATTTCACGGAGCAGCTACTCCCGTTAGTGAAAGGGCACCGCCCGGAAACCGCTATCATGCTCTATCAAGGGCTGATCGAACAAGTGTTAACCTCACGGAAACGCACGGATTATAAAACAGTTCAGCACTACCTGACCGAAGCACAGAAGCTCTATCAGCACCTTGACCAGGAAAGTCAGTGGAAAGCATATCTAAAAGTACTCCGGGAACGACACCGCCGCAAACGGACGCTCCTTGAAATGCTCGAATCGCCACTTTTCACGAACCCTTCAATGCCGTAGCACCCGTGCTATTTCCCGCAACCTGTGCCAGCACTGCCAGCACCTTGGCAACAACACGCTCTACATCCCGCCCTTGTAGCATAAACTTTTGGTTTGTGCAACTCTACATCCCGTCCTTGTAGCATAAACTTTTAGTTTGTGCCAGTCTGAATGCCTGTTATAGGTATTCAGACTGTTTGAGAGTGCCCAATTAACTATAGGTTTTACTATAAAATCCGCGAAATCTGTGAAATCCGCAATAATCCGCGATTCAAAAAAAATAATTCTAAATTTTTTACTATCCTTTTCAACGGTTGCAGACTCTATACAATCGTCTGCTCAATGTCCGCTCATTTTCCCAATGAACACAATGCAATTCCTCGGTCTTCAACAAAGCGCAGCATCAGCGCGTGTAGAAACAAAAAGGAGATTCCTATGTTTGATTATACACCGAACACTTCACTCGCGAACCAACTCTGCCACCCCGAAACATTACACACCGCATGGCGAAAAGTCCGTGCCAACAAAGGTGGCCCCGGTAGCGACGGCGTTACCATCCAACAATTTGAAACAAACCTTACGAAACATCTCCGGCAACTTTCACGTGAAATTGCGGAAGAACGTTATTACCCGCTTCCGGTTCAAAAGTTCACGATGAAAAAATCAAACGGCGGCACACGCGAACTCTCTGTGCTGGCACTCAAAGATCGGATCGTTCAACGCGCCGTTTGCGACCTCATCTCACCGATCTATGAAGCCAAATTTCTTGACTGCAGCTTCGCCTATCGTCCCAATCGCGGCGTACCGCACGCCATCGCACAGGTCGCCGCTATCCGCGCAGAAGGTTATACATGGGCTGTCCACGCGGACATTGAGAACTTCTTCGACAGGATGGATACGCACCTCCTGATGCGTTTTCTTCGAGCATCGCTGAAAGAACCTTTGATCATCCGCCTAATTCAGATGTGGTTGGATATGGGAGGTATTTTACAACCACCTAAACTTCCGACATGGAGCACGCATATCGAAAACACAGTACACCACCTCGGTGAAGGCGTTGAGCAGGTGATTAACCAGATCCTACACCGTACACCTAATTACGGACACGACAACGAATATCAAAACACAGGAATAGAAGATGAGTGGGCTGTTGACGAACCCGAAATTGCGGCACACGCTGCGCCGTTGGCACACACCGGAAAGGAGATGCTGACGAACTTAGGACGAGACGGATTACTCCTGCTGCTTGCGAACGCCAAACGGCTGTGGAAGCCTCTCGCAACCAAGCAGCTCCTCCTCATCGCGCCTCTGGTAGTGGCGGCACTTGCTGCACCAACCGTCGGAAGCATCGTGAAAGAACGGATGAACCGCCCGCGAAAAATCGGTGTCATACAAGGTTCACCACTCTCACCGTTGTTAGCGAATATTTACCTGCACCCATTCGACAAAGCAATGAATCGTGCAGGCATACGGATGGTACGATACGCAGACGATCTGCTCCTCTTCTGTCGAAGTGAAGGTAGAGCACGACACGCACTTCAGCACGCACAAAAACAACTCGCGACGCTCAAATTAGAATTGAACCCCAAAAAGACGCACATCGCAGATTTCAACACGGGGATTGAATTCCTTGGGCATATCTTTGACGCCGATGGGTGTTATCAACCCATCCCTGAATCCCGAGCAAAAAACTTACAGAATCAGCTCCAGCGTACCGTGAAACACGGAGCCGTTCAAGTCAAACGTGCCGGACAACATGCAACCCAGAACAGCAGGAACATTGTTACACAACTCAGTGAGCGTTTCAAAAAACTCGGCACACAGAAAGCCAACACAGACGTATAATTCTCAGTTGAGGAAGGATGGAAGGAAAAGATTGGTGGAGTGAAAAGAAAACTGGAGGCACCTCGCTTCCAATCTTCCATTCATCCCTCCTTCCAATCCAATCTTTCCAACCTTCCGGTCTTCCAACCTCATGTTTCGCTTTAAAAAATAAACTTTTGTATAAAACTTACTTAGGAGGCAACAGATGGCAATTCTTTACATCACTCAACAAGGCGCAGCACTCCATAAATCTGGAAACCAAGTTATCGTGAAAAAAGGACGAGATGTCCTTCAGGAAATCCCAATTGTCCAACTCGACGAGGTCGTCATCTTCGGCAACGGACACATTACGACACCAACGATGGGATACCTACTCAACAAAAACATCCCCGTCTCGTTCCTCTCTTCACGCGGAAAATACAAGGGAAAACTTCAACCGCCCTACGCTAAGGATACACTTATCCGAAAGCATCAATACGCAGTTGCTGCAGACCCGCCACAGTGCCTCGAATTAGCGAAATGTTTCGTCCGAGGTAAAATAACGAACGCTATCCGGTTTTCGCAACGGCAACGCACCCAAAATGCAGAGGTGGAATCGGCAGCGCGCACTGCGCGTCAGACTTTGCAAAAACTTGAACGTGCCAAGAACCTGGAATCGCTACTCGGATACGAAGGCACGGGAGCAGCCGCGCATTATCAGGCGTTCCGACAATTTCTGGCACATGATTGGGGCTTCACAACTCGGCAGTTCCGACCACCACCCGACCCGATCAACGCCATGCTCTCGCTCGGCTACACGCTCCTACACAACCATGTTTATGCATTCACAAATGTTGTTGGGTTCGACCCATACTGTGGATATTTCCACCAACCCAAACACGGACATGCCGCATTGGCATCAGACCTCATGGAGGAGTTCCGACAGGTTATTGTTGATGGCTATGTGCTTTCTATCATTAACAACAATCGCATCCGTCCCGAGGATTTCGAGCAGACGGACAAAGGGATCCGTTTTACCAAAGCAGCGTTAGATAAATTCCTGACTGGATACTATGGACGCATGCAACAAACCTTCCAGCACCCGACACGCAACGAGAAAACCACTTACCTCCGTTGTATCGAACTACAAGTCAGGCATCTCGCACGCGTGATTACCGGTGAAGAACCGACGTATAAACCGTTTCTCATCCGTGCTTAAGACACGCTTCCGCCGTTATGGATGGGCATCCCTGCCCATCCTTCCGCAAAGAGTCGTATTAGACCCCCTCCTTGATGATATCTGAGAAGCGCGCCAGCAGGAGATTCACAGCTTCGGTGAATTCTTCAATACGTTTTGTAATCATTTGCTCTTTCGTCTTTCTGATCATTTCGTGTTTTGTCGCTTCAGCCTCTTCAAATCTCTTCTCACAGTCGTTAAGAAATTCATTGTATATTTGCATCACGGATCCTTCCAACTCTTGGTATTGAGTCGTAAAGTATTTAGTAGTTTCGCCACGCAACCCGATTTTGCCATTGACAAGTAGCGCATCAAGAGCATCCCTGAGTGACTGACGCTGGAACTCCTTATGCTGTCGAAACAATTCAAGGCGAGACTCTGCTTGTGTTTCAATCAAATCAGATTTGAACTTTTCAATTTTTCTATCCGCCTCTGATGGCATCAGCTTGGATAGAATCCCTCGGTGTGCTTCAATCATTGCGTTTGAAAAAGAATCCTCTACTTTTAAAGGTAACTCGATCACTGATATATCCGTCGTTGTTCGTAAGACTGGCTTGCTTGTCAAGGAAAACCAGGAAAATTTTAGTAACCTCTAAAGAAAACACAATCAACAACGGAATGGAAAAGAAGCGTAGACTTGTACCAGTAACCTTCTTATACAACTCCGCGAAAACTTCATATTCAATAAGACCCGAAATTAATCCGCAGACAACACCTGCGAACAGGAACATAATGTACACCAGGCAGATGAATTGATTCATGAAGAAACTAATGACCCTGCCTGTAAAACGATTCAAAGATTGGTTGCTAGCGATAATTTCTTTCCTCCATAGAAAATATTACGGAATTAGTCGTTTTGGACTTTCAAAAAGTTGTTAGAAAAGTTCGATAACCCCTTGTAAATAAAGGGTTTATGTAATACAATATAGGTAAGAAAGTAGGGGGATTGCAGTCCCCCTATCGAACCCCAAAAAGCGGGTTGCTTTTTCACGGTTCACACTTATCTGATTATTGTATCAGAATCCGTGAGAAAAATGCAACCCCTAAATAGAGGCACATTTTCTCATGGATTTGATCAAGATCATGGAGACGTTCCCGACACAAGAAGATTGTATAGCGTATCTGGAACGTCTCAGATGGCACGGATCACCAGAATGTCCACAGTGTGAGTCTCCACACGTCAGACGTCGCACCGAACAGGCTATAGGGCGTATCGGACGCTACAATTGCCACGATTGCCGATCCTCGTTCAAGGTAACACACGGAACACTCTTTCATGGAACGAAAATACCACTTCAGAAATGGTTTCTCGCTATTTCACTGATGGAAACCAATGCGAAGAAGCGCCTCTCAAGTTGTCAACTTTCACGCGATATTGGGTTGCCACAAAAGGCATGTTGGCGTATGATGATGGCAATACGGGTTTCCGAAATGGGGAAGGATAATGTCTTACTCCAAGGGATTGTTGAGGCAGATGAGACCTATATCGGTGGCAAACGCAAGAAAGACTATGACAAGGAAGAAGGCGAACCCCGTAAACGTGGACGTGGCACGGCAAAAGATGTTGTGCTTGGTGTTGTCGCAAGAGGTGGCAAAGTTGTCGCGGAACGCCTCGAGAATGCCAAAGGTAGCACCATCGCTGAGTTTATCAAGAAGTTTGTGAAAACCGAAGACTCCGAACTCTATACCGACCAGTATCGTGGATACAGCGAGATCGGTAAACAGATGAAGCATGAAACGATGAATCGGAGTCAGAAGTGGGAGCCGGGTGGAATACATACCAACACAATGGAAGGTTTTTGGTCTTTCGTCAAACGGGCGTGGTATGGATCGCATCATCACTATTCAACAGCATACACGCCCCTGTATCTCGCAGAGACCTGCTATAAGTATAACTACCGAGATGAAAATATCTTCGCGAAGTTTCTCACCGAAGGTATGAGCGGAGAAATGTAAAAAAATCAAAACTTCCAAGTCCAAAACGACTAATTCCGAAAAAATATGACGAGATTGTAAAGCGCGATAGATTTGCCAAAGCTCGCCTACAGTTTATTTTAGTAATTTTTAGGGGACCTGTCAAGTATTTTTAAGTTCCGTCTTGATCTATAGATCGTAAAAAAAAATTGACATTTGTGCGTATTTAAGGTATACTTAAGACATAAATACGAACGCAACAAACGCGATTCGGTAATCGGGTGTGGATGCCTCTTAAATTGCCCAAGAACGCAGATGGTGTCTGAATTCCAAGCCGTTTTTACCAAAAAATCGCGTTTGGGTCAATGCACACGTGGGTTTGCGGGATTTTTGGGGTAAATTTTGAAGCAAAAAAAGCCCTGCGCAGCTCGCGTTTGGTTTTGGCGTTCCGGAGCCACGGCCAGACTGGGGGCAAATTGGGGTCCGTTCAGATACGCTTTCCCGTTTGAAGGGAATTGAAACCAAATCACCATCTCGTCTATAGTCTATCAACCCCTCGTTCAGATACGCTTTCCCGTTTGAAGGGAATTGAAACATTTACCAGAACATCTTTAAAGGGTTCTATGCGGTGCGTTCAGATACGCTTTCCCGTTTGAAGGGAATTGAAACATATCACTAAGGTGAAGGGCGGAACCCCGGACAGAGGTTCAGATACGCTTTCCCGTTTGAAGGGAATTGAAACTAATAATAAGGACCGGTTTCAGTATCTCTGATATTTTGTTCAGATACGCTTTCCCGTTTGAAGGGAATTGAAACAAAAATAAGCAACCTTGGTGGAGATAATAAATATCCCTGTTCAGATACGCTTTCCCGTTTGAAGGGAATTGAAACGCCATGCATGCATGGCTTCATGGGCCAAGGTAAGTAGCGTTCAGATACGCTTTCCCGTTTGAAGGGAATTGAAACCTTTAGTGACTCCCCTGATCTCCAGTTCTACATCCGTTCAGATACGCTTTCCCGTTTGAAGGGAATTGAAACTTTATTTGTTGGTTATAGGTTTACAAGCTCGTCCAATTGTGTTCAGATACGCTTTCCCGTTTGAAGGGAATTGAAACCTTTTGTTGGCCCCGGCAACAACAATCCAAATTTCTTGTTCAGATACGCTTTCCCGTTTGAAGGGAATTGAAACGCTTGGCTGGCGGGTCGTCACCGAAAGCTTTATACAGAGTTCAGATACGCTTTCCCGTTTGAAGGGAATTGAAACAAACCCGTGGTAAGGGCTTTGGTTGCTTTGACCCTAAGTTCAGATACGCTTTCCCGTTTGAAGGGAATTGAAACTTGAAGATCTTCTGAACATGTAAGTCGGTTGGGATGGGTTCAGATACGCTTTCCCGTTTGAAGGGAATTGAAACTTTTTCGCCAGTAAGGGAAAGGTTTTCTTGGCTCTCTTAGTTCAGATACGCTTTCCCGTTTGAAGGGAATTGAAACCGATCTCCCTTCCCAATACTGCCAGACCAGCAATCGTTCAGATACGCTTTCCCGTTTGAAGGGAATTGAAACCAGGGCAGTGGCCATCAAAATTTTCAATTTCATCTGTTCAGATACGCTTTCCCGTTTGAAGGGAATTGAAACTTAGTTACGGCCAGTGAAGGGTAGAGATACCCAAATAGAAATTGTTCAGATACGCTTTCCCGTTTGAAGGGAATTGAAACCCAACAGTATGGCAGACCCTACCGCAACAAGCAGTTACGGTTCAGATACGCTTTCCCGTTTGAAGGGAATTGAAACGCGACGATCAAAAAGATGATGGCTATTGCCATCAGTCTTAAAGTTCAGATACGCTTTCCCGTTTGAAGGGAATTGAAACTGTTCCATCTTTTGCCAAGGTGGCTTCTTCTGTTTCTGGTTCAGATACGCTTTCCCGTTTGAAGGGAATTGAAACCGGGCTCGGTGGTGCCCTGAAGTTTTTCGCAAGCATCACGTTCAGATACGCTTTCCCGTTTGAAGGGAATTGAAACCGTTTCCAACATCCACGGGTCTATCAATAAATCATCGGGTTCAGATACGCTTTCCCGTTTGAAGGGAATTGAAACAAATAGAGTGCACAACAACACAGAGGCCAATGGCTAAGGTTCAGATACGCTTTCCCGTTTGAAGGGAATTGAAACTTGCTTTGGCGGTGGAAACCCAAAGCGGTTTATTATGTAGTTCAGATACGCTTTCCCGTTTGAAGGGAATTGAAACTCTGTTCTAAACACCACTAACCGATGTGTACCATCAGTTCAGATACGCTTTCCCGTTTGAAGGGAATTGAAACTGTGAGTGGACTCATTCCAATCAGGACTGATCCCCTTTGTTCAGATACGCTTTCCCGTTTGAAGGGAATTGAAACTGGTTACTTGGAACACATTGTCCCGAAGCTCCTTGTTCAGATACGCTTTCCCGTTTGAAGGGAATTGAAACCTTGATAATCTCATCTTTTCTCCCCTTTTTCTATGGTTCAGATACGCTTTCCCGTTTGAAGGGAATTGAAACTGATGGCATTTTTTCCAACCCCTGAAGGGCCGGAAAAAAGTTCAGATACGCTTTCCCGTTTGAAGGGAATTGAAACTAAGCTAGAAAAGGGAGAGCAGATGAACAAAACTAAAAAAGGTTCAGATACGCTTTCCCGTTTGAAGGGAATTGAAACCCATTCAATACAAGTTCAACCCCTTGCGTAAGAGCTCGGGGTTCAGATACGCTTTCCCGTTTGAAGGGAATTGAAACGATCTCTCCAACAACAGCTATAGTGTCATCAAACCAGCGTTCAGATACGCTTTCCCGTTTGAAGGGAATTGAAACCCTGCTCTTCTAGCCTCGTTAGGATCCTCGTCTTTTCTTTCGTTCAGATACGCTTTCCCGTTTGAAGGGAATTGAAACGGTTTCTCAGCTCTTCTTCTGCGTTAAATTCTCGTTTGTTCAGATACGCTTTCCCGTTTGAAGGGAATTGAAACTAATCGTGAGCCAAACAAATTTTGGTTAGCTGACAAGTTCAGATACGCTTTCCCGTTTGAAGGGAATTGAAACAAAATAATCTTAATACTTTCAAGGTTCTTCTCCTTCGCGTTCAGATACGCTTTCCCGTTTGAAGGGAATTGAAACTCACCAACGGTGACCCCCGTAACTTCGTGTCCAACAATGAGTTCAGATACGCTTTCCCGTTTGAAGGGAATTGAAACTCAAAGTAGGCCTTGGTGAGGTAGTCATCCGGTCTGTTCAGATACGCTTTCCCGTTTGAAGGGAATTGAAACTTACACTGTACACTGTAGCCTTTACTGAATTTAAGTTCAGATACGCTTTCCCGTTTGAAGGGAATTGAAACCCAAGTATCGGCCAAATGACCACGGTAGCAAGTATGGTAGTTCAGATACGCTTTCCCGTTTGAAGGGAATTGAAACGTCCAAGCCATACCGACTTCGGACTGTTCCCAGCTAATCGTTCAGATACGCTTTCCCGTTTGAAGGGAATTGAAACTAACCGCTGATGTCACGACCCTTAGGGTCAAAGCAAGTTCAGATACGCTTTCCCGTTTGAAGGGAATTGAAACCTAAAGTGCTGTACTGGGTTTTGGTCAATTTCCGTCTGTTCAGATACGCTTTCCCGTTTGAAGGGAATTGAAACCAAATCCTCCACCGCCTCAATTAAGGCAGTTATCAGTTCAGATACGCTTTCCCGTTTGAAGGGAATTGAAACGCAATTAATGCCAGTTTTGTTGCTTTCAAGGATTTCTCCTCCGTTCAGATACGCTTTCCCGTTTGAAGGGAATTGAAACATAATTGCAACAATTGTTGCAGAAAGGTTTAAAAAAAGTTCAGATACGCTTTCCCGTTTGAAGGGAATTGAAACACAGATAGATGCGAAGCGTATTAAGTCCCTTCACACTTCGTTCAGATACGCTTTCCCGTTTGAAGGGAATTGAAACGTTAGCGTAATGGCAATTAAAGCCTTCAGTTTCAGTTTCGTTCAGATACGCTTTCCCGTTTGAAGGGAATTGAAACTTTGCCATGCATGCAGGCTCTCGTGGGCCAATGTAAGGTTCAGATACGCTTTCCCGTTTGAAGGGAATTGAAACTGTGGGGCAATCGTAATCGCCACCCTCCTGGAGAGACTCGTGTTCAGATACGCTTTCCCGTTTGAAGGGAATTGAAACACGTCGATGTGGCGACCTGCCGTCCCCGAACTGGTGCAGGTTCAGATACGCTTTCCCGTTTGAAGGGAATTGAAACATTCTTTAGTCCAGTCTGCGACCCCTTCAGGAGGGCATAATGTTCAGATACGCTTTCCCGTTTGAAGGGAATTGAAACGAAATTCATCCCCGCATCTCTCGCACAAGTTTTCGGGTTCAGATACGCTTTCCCGTTTGAAGGGAATTGAAACATTTTGTCACCATCAACCGCAGTGCCATCTTCCTTGGTTCAGATACGCTTTCCCGTTTGAAGGGAATTGAAACTTTGGAGATTTTAATTTTTTCAAATAACATTTTCTCCTCCGTTCAGATACGCTTTCCCGTTTGAAGGGAATTGAAACTAAAATTCACCAGCCTCAGGCGTACTTGATGTATAAGTTCAGATACGCTTTCCCGTTTGAAGGGAATTGAAACGTTACCGGTATACTCCATTATCTTCTCCTTTTTCAGTAGTTCAGATACGCTTTCCCGTTTGAAGGGAATTGAAACTTGGTTTCAAGGATTTATCCTCCTGTTTTTATTTTGTTCAGATACGCTTTCCCGTTTGAAGGGAATTGAAACCGTATGTCTGGCCTTGGGATGGATTATCCTCCAGTTCGTTCAGATACGCTTTCCCGTTTGAAGGGAATTGAAACTTAATGTGCTTCTCATATTTTTCTCCTTTGGATTTATAGAGTTCAGATACGCTTTCCCGTTTGAAGGGAATTGAAACTCTTTTCTGGTAGCGTTTACCCAGTCTTGTCCGTCAAGTTCAGATACGCTTTCCCGTTTGAAGGGAATTGAAACCTGTTCTGCCAGCTCCATCTTTTTCTCTATTTCTTCCGTTCAGATACGCTTTCCCGTTTGAAGGGAATTGAAACTTAGCATCCAAGCTGCCAAATCCTTGGCTTCGTATCTGTATTGTTCAGATACGCTTTCCCGTTTGAAGGGAATTGAAACAATACTACCGCAGCAGACACAATAGCGATGACAACCAGTTCAGATACGCTTTCCCGTTTGAAGGGAATTGAAACTTGAACCAAGGTTCTTTTTGTGTCCCACCAATTCTCGTTCAGATACGCTTTCCCGTTTGAAGGGAATTGAAACGAGGTTTCCCGGGCGACGGTTGCGCCTTCGCTGTTTTTGTTCAGATACGCTTTCCCGTTTGAAGGGAATTGAAACGAAACTGATAAAGTCAGGTCCTTAATTTGCGGACCCAACTTTAGTTCAGATACGCTTTCCCGTTTGAAGGGAATTGAAACTGTAATACATTATCTCTCCTTTTGTTTTCCGGTATATATGTTCAGATACGCTTTCCCGTTTGAAGGGAATTGAAACTTCTTTGGCCGGAGGGACATTGTTGTTGCTGAGTTTGGTTCAGATACGCTTTCCCGTTTGAAGGGAATTGAAACGACCACGGCCCCTTTTATTCCCCCATCTATACCTAAGTTCAGATACGCTTTCCCGTTTGAAGGGAATTGAAACGTGATGGCAGCTGATTGGCTGTCTGTGAAGTTTGCCAATGTTCAGATACGCTTTCCCGTTTGAAGGGAATTGAAACTTGTCATTAATCCTGACGAGTTTCTATGTTTGTATGACAGTTCAGATACGCTTTCCCGTTTGAAGGGAATTGAAACGCGATGAGTTATTCATCGGATGTCTCCCATTGTTTTGTCAGTGTTCAGATACGCTTTCCCGTTTGAAGGGAATTGAAACTTATCCTCATCTTTTTCTCCTCCCTTTTCTGTTTTTTTAAGTTCAGATACGCTTTCCCGTTTGAAGGGAATTGAAACAATCTACCTGAACTGATTTCCTCGGCCAAACCAAGTTGGTTGGTTCAGATACGCTTTCCCGTTTGAAGGGAATTGAAACTCCATAGGCAGTGGCGATACTTTCTATTGTCCCCGTTCAGATACGCTTTCCCGTTTGAAGGGAATTGAAACTGTTTCCAGATCGGGATTGGCCAACCCAACTGTGGCTACGCTTTGGATATGCTTTCCCGTTTGAAGGGAATGAAATGGCAGTCAGCCATCGGCTATCAGTCAAGGGGTATGTAAATTTTTTGACATTAACCACTCCACCCTTTTGTAGAAGGTTTTCAACCCCGATAGATAAGCCATGATTTCACAGGAGGATGTCTTAAAATCCGCGTCATCTGTGTAATCCACGTAATCCGAGATTCAGAAATTCCGCCCTCCCATCCTTTCGCGTCGGGAATCGGAGTGTTATGCTTGGGGGTTTCTGTGGATTTCCGCCCTACTACAGAAGAGATGCTTCCATCCTTCCCATCCTGATTGCCGCCCCCCAATCCTTGAATCGCATAAATCCCAAACCGACAACCGATAACCAAAATTAAAACAGATGACAAATAAATTCATGTCAAGTAAAATGAGAGCAGCTTTATCATGAAAAGGGAGATTTGACCATGCAAACGAATTCACAGTTAAAGGAAGGCAGTAAACTAACCGACGCGCAGATGCGTGATTTTATTCTGAATGGACATCTCACTATAAAAACCGATCTGCCACGCAGTTTCCATGAAACGATCTATCGTAAAACGCAGGAATACACCGCAAAAGAGGGCAATTTAGGGAATAATATCTTGCCGCGTGTCCCCGAACTACAAGCCGTTTTTGAGGATCCTGCTGTCCGTGGCGCATTTACGAGTATTTTGGGCGAGAATTACGTCATGCACTCACATCGGCATCCGCACCAAAACCGTCCGCATAGCGACGGGCAGGGATTTCACAAGGATAGTTATTGGGGGTATCAGAAGGTGCGTCACCATTGTCCACGCTGGGCGATGGCGTTCTACTATCCACAGGACTCACCCCTCGAAATTGGACCTTCTGCTGTCTTACCCGGAACGCAGTACTATGACACCCGAATCACTAAGGATAACGAGGGTGAGTTAGCACTCAGTGGTGAGGCTGGCACGATGACAATCATCCACTTTGACCTCTGGCATCGCGCCATGGCAAACCAAACTGACAAAACGCGTTACATGATGAAGTTCCAGTTCATTCGGATGGACGCGCCGCAGAAACCGGAGTGGAACGTAACGGATCCCCACTGGAAACTGGAAGATAGCGATCGGGCAACCCCCACACATCAGGGGACGTGGCGACACGTCTGGAATTGGATGGCAGGGGAATCCAACGGACAGGCAACACAGACTGCTAATGGAAGGCTGACAAAGCACATTACAGGATTGAGCGATGATGATGGGGCTGTCCGTTCCCACGCCGCTGACGACTTGGGTATGTTTGGTGAGTCTGCTGCAGAGGCAATTCCACACCTCATCCAAGGGTTGTGTGATGTTTATGAACCTGTTCGCCTGAACGCCGCTTATGCACTTGGGGCAATTGGGGCACCAGCTGTCTCTCAATTGATTGAGACGCTCGGCGTTGAAGACCAGATCATGCGACGAATGGCGGCATACGCATTGGCAGCGGTTGGTGCTCCGGCTGTTCCCGCATTGAGCGAAGCGTTACAACACATTGAAGAGACCGTTCGCACTGAAGCCGCTTATGCCTTAGCACAGATAGGGGACGCAGCGGAACCGGCTATTCCGGCGTTGATGGAACGGACGAAGGACGAATGCGTTGAAGTCCGCCGCTACCTTGCTGAAGCCTTTGGGAGTCTCGGTGCAACTGCCGCTCCGGCGGTGCCGCACCTAACCGATATGGTTGCTGACGATGACGACAAACAAGCGCGCTTTGAAGCGGCGTTAGCATTGGCACAGATTGGACCCGCCGCAAACGACGCAGTTCCCGTACTGGCGAAAGCCCTTTGGGATGAAGATCGTTATGTCCGAGACAATACTATCCACGCACTGAAGCGAATTGACACACCGGAAGCGGAATCGGCACTGTTTGATTATCTACTGATGGCACGATGGTGTCCGATTACAAGTCGCGAAAGCACGCATTAACAAACAATGGACTAACCTCTGGTAGGCGCGCTTTGTAAGCGCGCCTATTTTCTATGTGAGGACTTTCCGCATGAACTATGAATTGCTCATTAAAAATGGAACCGTCGTCGATCCGGCGCAGGGCATCCATGCGTGTAAAGATGTAGCATTCGCGAACGGGCGCGTCTCGGCAATCAGTGACGAGATACCGACATCCGAAGCGAGAGAGGTATTGGATGCAGCCGGATGTTTCGTCACACCTGGTCTTATCGACTTACATGTGCATGTCTTCTACGGTGTAAGCCACTTCGGGATTGAACCTGATCCGACCTGTTTGGCACGCGGGGCGACAACTGTCGTTGATGCGGGTTCAGCAGGGGCAGACACATTTCCGGGGTTCCGTAAATACGTTATTGACGTGAGCGACACGCGCATCCTCGCGCAATTAAACATATCTTCACAAGGCATGCTCACGCAAGAGATTGGAGAGTTGGAAAATCCTGACTATGCCGATGTCGGGAAAGCGTGTCAAATGATAGAACAGCATCGCGACATCATCTTAGGGGTTAAGGTCCGGTTGACGCGAGAGAGTATCGTTGGCGCGAGGGCACAGATGTTGCCATTACATAGAGCGCGTGAAGCCGCTGACGCTGCAGGACTGCCCTTAATGGTTCATCCACAGGATGCTTGGTGTGAGTCCATTGACGATATATTGGCACTGATGGGTGAGCGTGATATTCTAACCCACTGCTTCCACGATATGGAATGCGGTATTTTGGATGAGAATGGTAAGATTCGGGATTCTGTACATGCAGCGATTGAGCGTGGTGTTATCTTCGACGTTGGACACGGCGCAGGCTCCTTCAGTTGGGATGTCGTTCAGAAAGCGATGGCGCAAGGCATTGAGCCTACGACAATTTCATCCGACTTACATATCTACAACATTGACGGTCCTGTGTATGATCTCGTAAATGTCGTTAACAAATTTCTGTATCTTGGTATGTCGCTTGACGATGCCCTGGCGAAGGTCACCAGCGTCCCCGCTGAAACCATATTGATGCCGGGACAGGTCGGCACGTTGGCTGTCGACGCGTGGGGAGATGCAGTGATTTTTGAACTTCGCGAAGGTGAATTTCAACTGATAGATGCGCGAGATCAGGTGAGGGTAGGCAAACAGAAGCTGGAACCGGTTGTTGTTGTCAAAGGTGGACAGGTGTATCAACAACGGCATACACACGGCTAAAAATTTCATAGGCGCAGTTTCCATTCTCGCGCATGGGTAATTTCCGAACGTGCGATGAATCGCACTACTACAAACACACCCGCTCGTAGTAGGGTAATTCATTGCCCGTCAATTGCCCAATTATTTTTATGAACCTCACCTTTCTCATTACGGGTGCTGTTCTCCTGCCTTCGGTTTCGCCTTTGGCGCGTTGGAATCCGCTCCGAATCGGATGTGGAGTGCTGCGCCTCCTGCATGTTCTTTTCCGTAGAGCAGGTGCTTGATACCCCAGAAAACAACCGTCGTCCCTACCAGCACGACTATCCCCCAGATCAGGGTCTGCCAAACCCATTCATTGAATGTGAAGAGACTCCCTGTCTGTTTCGGCACAGCCAATGGTCCCAATGCCATCAACACGGTGCAGATAATCGCGTTGAGCGTAATCACGCCTTCTGTCGTCAGACGGTGTGGACTGAAACCGACTAACGCCCGCTCAAAGTTGAAGATAACTACCCACCATATAAATACAAAAAAGAGAAGTTGACCTTTCCCTAACCAACTCGTCGGAATAAAGGCGAGCGGTTCTCGAAAATGTACCGACAAAAGCCAGACACAGGCAATACCGAGACCGATATAGAAAAGCTCGAACCAGCCTATCCATCCTCTCGAATGCCGAAACCAGCCGACAACAGGCAGCCCAAAAAATCGCTCTGGTAAGCCTTCAACCAAATCCACCCACGTTCCCGCTGCCTTCCGATAATTGACGTACGTCAATAGAATCAGCACAGTGAACACAGCGAATATTTCCGTCCATTGCGGGAGATTTGGGTTTGTTTCTAAGAGCGGTGCTCGGTTAAGAAGGAGACCGAACGGTATTGCAATACCGAGTCCGAATAGGAAGCCTTGGGTCTGTTCCATGACGCTGTGCCAATTCGTGTGCAAATTCGTTCGGTTACCGATCCAGATGAAGATAAGCTTCAATAATTGTCCAAATGAAAACGCGACACCGCCGCCGAAACCTGTCATTAGTGTAGCAAAAGCGACACCGCTGAGTTCATAACGCGAACAGTACCCCAAGATTCCGATAACCATACCGACACAACCTGCCCAGTTGTCCCCACGCGGTGGTGTCATGCGAAGACGGCAAACGTTTACCAACAACAAAAATCCGCCGAACCAACCGATACCCATATACAGGACGAGATTCGTGCCCATGTCCAAACCGCCACGGAAGAGCGCGACAATAAGTGCAGCGACTATCGCCACCAGAGCTGCCACCCAATCTGTATCGTACCAGTAGAGAGGACTTTCGTGCCGTTGCATCCGTTTCGGTGCAAGAACACGGTCGATGATCACTGCCTGAAGCGACCAGCCTATAAAGACAGCAGCGATCGGCGCAAAAAACAGAGATAGCTGCGTATGTGTCAAAAACGCAGGCAGCGCAGTTCCCGCACCACCGAGGGCTGCCCACAAGAAACCGATAGCGAATAGATTCGCGAACCCGTAAAATACAGTCAATGACTGCGAAGAATGGCTGTACCCAACGACCATCATATAGGACATACTTCCGCCGAAAGACCAACCGATCGCACCGAACATAGCGAAGTAGTGAACGTGCCGCCACCAATCCTCTCTTCCGGAGAGTAGGACGATTGCCATTGCGCCGAGCGCACCAGCAATTGCAGCACCGTATTCATGTCCGAAGTTGCCGCGTATCCCCCATCCAACACACACAGATAACCCACATAGAAGTACCATTTGCCACGGGATAATTGCCATGTCCATATCTATAACCTCCGCTTTTCACATAATCTGTTGCATGTATTATGAGCGTTTTTGCTTTTATTGTCAACTTATCAACTAAAAACGGGTGTGTAAAGTTTTTGGCAGCGCATTTATGCTGCGTTCTGCCTGTCTTGTGTGTCCCAATAAGTATCCCAAGAGTCATTCTTTAGCAAACATCTCCAAAAGAGTATGGCATTGATCCCGGGTTTGCTCCATCGCATGCCTGCGAGTTTACAGCGTTCAGCGACAACATGTTTACAAGCAGACTCAATGACGCCACTGCCGATCTGATATCCTTTTTCGTTGAACGTGCGATACTGCATGCGATGGGCATGTTTTTGAAAATAACCGACTTCTCTTTTGAGGACATCTGCCATGTCTGGGTTTTGTGTCTCCAAAGCCCGGATACGTGCTACGACTTTAGAAGTCTCTCCATTGTAAAGAGGTGTTTCAGTTATATCCACCCAAGTTTCGATGGCATCTCGGTCATCTTCTCCGAAGGCTTGTTTAGCGACATCATATAAATGCGTTTTGGCATGCATATAGTCAACGATTTCAGTGGCACCCGGAAAGTGTTCATCTGCCAAGTTCCATATCCACACGGCTCCATCACCTATCACAACGACTTCTTCGTCTGCGATCGTTTTTTCGTCTTGATAAATGCCGGTCTGCGTTGCTAAAGCTGCGAGTTGATGGCGAAAATCCGCCACACTGCCCCGAGAGGCAACATACCGCAGGCGGGGTGGGCGGATTTTCATCACCGAGGTCGCGTTCTGGTGTGGATAATCTTTACCGATGCTGCCGACTTTCACCTCCTGCCAGCCAACACGTGAGTTCGTATAGCACCCATCACAACTGACATACCACCGCGCACCAACATCCAGTGATGCTTTTCCAACATAATCAGAGACCGACTCACCAACTGACCACGCCTGAACTTTCTGATGCAGCGTCGTATGGCTAATTTCAATGCCTTGATGTTTTAACTCCGCTGCGGCAGCGCGATAATTCAACTTTGCAGCGACACGCATCATCGCTGCAGCAACCGCCTGCGTATACCTGCCCTTGAGGTGTTGCCTCGCCTCCCAAGGCACATAAATAGCACCACATTGACACTTATACTCCCATCTCGGCAGACGCAAAACACCACACACCGTTGTAAAACTCCGACTTCTTTGGCGATACCGACGACTCCGCCCTTGACACTCTCGGCACACGACAGACTTTCGAGCCATATCCGGGGCGTTGGCGATTTCAGAAAGAATCCCCTCTGAGAGCCTTTGCCCCCACGAAGCAATAGCCGCAGAGACTTGCTCCTCTACATCTGAAATCAGAACAGACGCATCGCCTGTCAGGTCTTCAAAAATCTTTTGGACTTCTTCGGTAATCTTTGCTACAATCGAAGGCATGGTATTCTCTCCTTGAAAAAATCTAATATCTTAGAGAGAATACCATGTTCTACCACAAACTTCAATCCCTAACTCACCCAAAAATCAGTGCCAAAAACTTTACACACCCACTAAAAACTACACATTGCATCTATTTCGTGTACGTGATACGATAAACGCATAAGAAAGCGTTATCTACTGGAGGCTAAAAGTTATGAGTCGTATACGGATAGGTGTTATCGGATGTGGCGCGATTGCACAAGTGCATCATCTCCCGAATCTTACCGCACTCCATCGAGAATTTGAGGTGCCGATCGTCTGTGATCTTTCTCAGGGTGCAGCACAGGCGGTCGCAAAGCGATTCCATGTCCCCCAATTCGTGACGGATTACAATGAATTGCTGGACACAGATGTGGATGCTGTACTGTTGTGCCATGGGGATCCAAAGACAACGGTGGCACTCGCTGCATTTGAGGCAGGGAAGCATGTTTTTATCGAGAAACCCGTCTGCTTTTCATTTCAAGAGATGGATGCAATGCTCGCTGCACAACGTGATGCAGGCACCGTCGCACAAGCCGGTTATATGAAAGTGCATGATCCGGCTTTCCAGCTCGCCAAACGTGAAGTAGATACAATGGAGAGTTACCGCTTTGTCCAGATTAACCATCTCCATCCGAATAATAGCCTACACCTAAGCCAATTTGATGTCGAACGGTTTAACGATGTCCCACCGGACGCATTTAAGCCAGCGGGCGCGGCGCGTGAAAAAGCACAAGCAGAAGCCATCGGTGAGCTGCTATCACAAACAGGACTCGAAAGCGACATCCAAAGCAAGGCAGCACGCGTGTTCTACCTGCTTGCTGGCAGCATGATCCACGACATCTACAGCCTGCGGGTAATGCTCAGCTCGCCGAGTGAAGTCGTTAGCGCGGAAGTCTGGTCCGAAGGACGCGGTGTGACGATTGTGTTTGGCTATCCGAATGGTGCACGCTGTGTCGCGACATGGGTAGACCTCCCAGATCTATGGGACTTTAAAGAGACGTTGGAGATCTACGGTGATACCAAACGCGTCATCGTATCCTATCCTACCGGCTTTTCACGGGGTATCCTATCAGAAGTGACAATACACGGGATAGATGCTGATGGCACGACTTATAGCAAGACACCGGCTGTTGAATGGGAAAGCGCGTTTGTACGCGAGTTACGTCATTTCCATGCCTGCATCACGGAAGGTGAACCGTGCTATACCTCGTTAGAATCTGCACGGAACGATATCGCACTCATTATTGACGTTGTGCGGTGTTATGTACAACAGGGACCAGTTACGCGTGAAAACACATAGATAGCAACTATAATCACAAAGAAAATCTGGGCAGGTCCGAAGATCTGCCCAGATGGTTATAGGTATTGTCGTCTAAAACTTTGAAATTATTCTTCTTCGACGGGTTCCGCTGGTTCGGCGGGTGCTCCGGGTATTATAGGTGCTCCTGGTTCTTCTGGCATCATCTCGTCACCCATGTCTTCACCTTTTATCGTGACTGTTATATCTTTATAGCCCGTCACGATAAAGCCGTCGATGATGAGTTCGACTTCCACCGTCGGCGGCGGTCCAATATCCTCTGGGAACGGGAATCCATCTAACGGTGGGAAACCTTCAGGGAGTTGTAAATCTGGTGGTATTTCACCATCACCATTTTCGTCGTCCGCTTCTTCGCCGTCTTCAGGCATTTCACCGTCCACTGGTGGTAAGAAACCTTCAGGAAGCGGGAGGTCTCCGGGTAGCAGGTCTGTTGGTAATCCTGGGAAGTCTCCACCAAAGGATGGGGTCAGGGTTACCGTGATTAAACCTGCATCCACCTGATTTTCCAGCATCTGCTCAATGAGTTCATCCAGATTTTTCGGTACGGGTTGTTCCTCTTCATCGCCGAACCCACCGAACCCGAAATCGAGAATGGCACCCGGCGGCGGTCCGAATTCCCCACCAAAAAGGTCAGGTGGTGCTGCGGCGGCAACACTGAGGTTTGCCTCGCCAGCAGGAAAGTCTGCAGGAATTTCGAGCGTAATATCTCTCTGGATTGTCCGTTCATCCCCAGCGGCATTCCAGTGGGGAAGCAGCACGATTGAGACCGTCGCACTTTCACCCGGTATAATCTCTTCAGGTGCGGTAACCTCTACAATCTCTGCTGTGGTGATTTGTGGTTTGTCCGTGACAGAGATTGATACCGCTTTCAGTGTCGCTTTACCAGTACTGTTTGTAAGTGTATCGCTGAAAAACTGGACAATCTGACCTGTGTGTGCCAGCACACCTTCAGATGGAGAGGGAGAAGCACTCCGAAACGATTCAGTATAGACGGTATCGGTTTCTTGAAACTCGAGCGTAACAGTTGTATCAACGGTAGCATTGCTGCGTTCCATCCGAAGTGCCGCTACGGTAGCCGAGGCAACAAGAGGAATATACGATTCTTGTCCGTACGCCACACGATGATGTTTCTCTATCGCTGTTGAACTATTCGCCGGATGGTAAGAGACTTTGACCGGAATCATTGATGGCGGCGCACCAAATTCACCGACGATCGCCGGTGTAAGGTCCTTCGTTATCGTTCCGATTGGATTCCCGTAAATGGAAGAAGATTTATAGGATGCCACTAAGTTTGGAACAACGCCATTGGTGACGGCTCTATATACCGGCAATGCGGACTTTCCGGTGCCGAACATCGGATGCCCGAATGCCACAAATTTATCGTCATAAACCTGTGTCACAGTTCCAAAGCCTATTGCGTTCACAACGTCTCCCGTCGCTATGGCAACACCAATCATATCCCCTGCTGCCAGTTTCGGTGAGGTCCTCGCTGGAGGTGCCGCGGGTGCTCCACCAATATGGGCAAACAATTCAACGAAGTTGCGTTGTGCGTCAGGAAGATGTGAAGAAAGTTCCTGAATCCTATGAGGTTGTATCCCGGTGATCATTATAGGCGTTTTAACTGGCGCGTAGGTAGCATTAATTCCTGCAGCTGGCGCGGCAGGCACAGGCTCTTGCTCGAGAAATTCACCAAGCGGCTGGTGATCAATAGAAGCTTCCATCGCATCAATTGATGTTACCCAAAACCGAGTAGGTGCTCTTGAGAAGATATCACCAAGGGCAAGCGCACCCATGATACGTCCGGGAGGACCGACTGGACTCCCTGACATTCCTTGGGCAATGCCACCCATAGCCTCAGCCGATTCGTCCATCAGTTCGCACTCGTAAAGCGGGAATCCAAAGCCGAAATCTCGAACACCACGAAACCGAGCCTGAAGTACAACTCTACTGGTGCCTTCAAGGACTGTGACGATTTGGAGGGGAGTTTTATCCGTCAGTTTCCGGGCTTCATCCTCATACATATTTTCCAGGACGACATCCCCTAAGAGTGGGGCATTGAAACCGTTTATTGTATCGCTTGCCAGGGGATTTTCAGTTTGCATCTGCTCTTCGTCAGGGGCGCAGCTTAATTGGCAAAAAATCACAATAGCGATACTTGTCAGCATAAAAAATTCTTTCACTTTTACTCCTTGATAAAAATGCTTGACCCTTAGGTCTGCTTTTGTAAATTAGGCAAAATCTTTCGATCCTGCGACCATTCGTTGGATTAGTATATTCCAACGCAAATTCTCTTTGAAAAGGATTCGGATTACCTATTTGCAAGTGAGATTTGTAACCTCACTACCGAAAGTGCGATTAATCCTAAAATCAACTATAAAAACGTTAATGTGGGAACAGAAGATTACACAAAGTTGTGAATCATTATAGTGAAATCCGAAAATATGTTTACAGTTCGTCAAGGAACAAACACCCACCGCCGCTGGCGAGGATTGTATCCTCGCCCTTGTGTTGGTGTGTAGGTAATTACGGGTTTTACTATAATACTCTCAAACTATTTGTGAGACGCGCTGTACACAAAAATGGCGCGGTTGAAAACCGCGCCTACAAGTTTAGAATTCGGAAAAGTCGAGAAATCACCAAGCGACCCAGCCGCCATCAACTGCGATTGTTTGTCCAGTCACCCAGTTCGCTGCGTCTGACGCTAAGAACAGCACTGCGCCGACAACTTCGTCCACTTCGCCAACACGTCCCATCGGGATACGACGGACAACATCTTCATAAAATTCTTTGCGCTGCAAGAGCACATCCGCGAGCGGTGTCCGAGTAAACGCCGGTGCGACGGCATTTACCGTAACGTTATGGGGTGCCCATTCAACGGCGAGTCCTTTCGTTAAAAGCACAACACCGCCTTTGCTTCCTGAATAGGCAGTCCGCAGCGGACCACCGACCAATCCCATCGTCGAGGAGATATTGATAATCTTCCCGTTCTCACGTTCGATCATCGGCTTCACAAGCGTCTGCGTCAGAAAGAACAGTCCTTTAAGATTGAGATCATAGATCGCGTCCCAATCCTCTTCGGTTAACTCAAGCGCGGGCTTCGGACGGTTGGTCCCAGCGTTATTGACAAGAACATCCACTCTGCCCCATATATCAAGAGCAGCTTGAGCACCTGTGGTGATCTGCGCCATATCGCTGATGTCGAACACAACGGACTCCGCTTCACCACCGTTGGCACGGATCTCGCCTGCGACTTCCTCAAGATCAGACAGAGTGCGACTGTTCAAAATAATCTTTGCACCCATCTGTGAGGCGGCGAGTGCGATGCCTCTGCCGATGCCTTTGCCGGAACCAGTGACTAACATCACTTTATCTTTCAACTCAAATCCTGGAAATGCCATATTTTAGCCTCCAATTGCTAATTTTAAGGTGTTTTCTAATAACATTGCGCGCGTCATGGGACCGACACCGCCCGGTACGGGAGTGATAAATCCAGCTATCTCTTTAACTTCCTCAAATTTGACATCACCGACAGCACGTCCATCAACGTGGTTAATACCGACATCAATGACGACAGCACCGGGTTTTACCATATCCGCAGTGATGAACTCCGATCTACCGACAGCGGCGACGAGAATATCTGCCTCTTGTGTCTGCGTTGTCAAGTCTGCTGTCCGAGAGTGGCAATAGGTAACAGTCGCATTTCGGTTTAACAGCATCAATCCAACAGGTTTACCGACGAGAGGACTTCTGCCGATACAGACTGCATGTTTGCCTTCGATCTTTTCACCTGTTAGTTCAATTAAATGGATAATTCCTGTCGGTGTGCAAGGTGTCACACCCTCACGATTGATGAGAAGGTTTCCTAAATTGACAGGATTTAACCCGTCTGCATCTTTATGCGGGGTGATCTTGTCGATGACTGCCTCTTTATCTATGCCTTCCGGTAGTGGCATTTGCACGAGGATTCCATGAATGTCTGATCGCTCGTTGAGGGTTTCAACGTGCTTGATAAGAGAATCTTGGCTGATCTCAACTGGCAGACGATGGACTTCGGAATGGAAATGTACCTTCTCACAATCACGTTGTTTATGTTTGATGTAGAGCGTTGATGCCGGGTCATCGCCTACTTGGACAACAGCGAGGCCTGGCGTGAACGTGAGTTTTTTTAACTTTTGCCGGATCTGGCTCCGGATACGCTTCGCAAGGCGACTGCCATTTAGGAGTTCAGCTGACAAATCCCTTTTCCTCCAGTTTACGTTTGCCTATTTTTGGGTTTTACTATAATATGCTACGCAATAATTAGTATACCATATATTTCTGTTTTCGCATATCGTTTTTTCGGACAAATGCCTCCGAATTTTCAAAACCAAATTGTTGACGTTTTCTGGTGAATGTTGTATTATGTTCAACAAAAAGGCGGGTAAAAAAAATGATTTATGTAGGCGTGGGACATTCACAAAGCCTTTCCACTGCGGATGCAGCGGAACGCGCAACACTCATGGCAATGGGAAGTGCTGGGATCGCTAAAGCCGACCTTGCCATTGTGTTTGCGACCATTAACTATCAGACGGAATATGAGGAGTTATACCAAGCGGTGCATGCCGCTTCTGGTTGTGATGAACTCATCGGGTGTAGTGGGATGAGCGTCCTGACTTCAGCTGGAGAGTTTGAAGAAGAACCCGCACTTGCTGTAATGGTCCTCCGTAGTGAACAACTTTCCGCTGTGTCGTTTAGCGCACAAGGCACAGCGTCCGAGGTGGGGGAACAGATACAGGAAGACGTTCAGCCTCAGATTGAGGATGACTCGCTCCTTCTAATTTTTCCAGATGTTCGTGCTATGAATCCAGCGGAGCTTGTGGAGCATATCGGCAGTGATGGCAGGACTTTGCCTATTGTCGGTGCTGCCGTTTCTGGCGATGCAACCGGCGCACAGATGTACCACTGGAAAGGTGAAGAGGCAACAGAAGGCGGGCTTACGGGCATCCTCTTAACTGGAGATTTCAGCACAGAAATAGGCGTTGCACAAGGGTGTCAACCTATCGGTGAACCGCGTGAAGTCACGAAAGCAGATGGGCGCGTTATCTTTGAATTAGCGGGTGAACCCGCATTAGAGAATTTCAAAGGAACGTTACAGTTGCTAACACAGGATGATATTCGTCGGTCAGGTGGCACGGTTTTCGTCGGAATCGCGATGGATCCTGAGAACAAAAATCCGACCCGTGGCGATTTCCTCATTCGCAATCTTGTCGGTATTAATGAGGAACACGCCGCGCTTGCTGTTTCTGAAGAAGTGGCGGAAGGACAACTGGTGCAGTTCCATCTACGGAATCCCCTCGCCGCCGCAGAGGAAATTCAGGCGATTATAACGCAGTTGGCTGAGAGAACACGTTCACATTCCCCCGCGTTTGGGCTTTATTTTAACTGCTTAGGTCGCGGCAAAGGGTTATATGGCGAAGCAAATCATGACATTAGCGTTATCCAAGAGAAGTTTCCGGGGCTACCCGTTATCGGGTTCTTCGGTAATTCAGAGTTCGCACCGATTGGCGGACGCAACTTCGCACACGCGTATACCGGTGTGTTTGTGCTTTGCACAGCGAACTAAATTTGAGGAAGTAAAAAAATGAGTGAAGAACTTTTCGTGAGTCGAGAATTCACACCTGTCGACGGGTTTACGTCCGGAATTGAGGGGCCTGCCTGCGACGCAGTGGGCAATCTATACGCTGTTAACTACGAGCGACAACACACTATCGGTAAGGTAACACCTGATGGTACTGCGAGCGTTTTTGTTGAATTGCCAACCGGTAGTATCGGCAACGGTATCCGTTTCAATAGCGAAGGCTTCATGTTCATTGCTGATTACACGAACCACAATGTCCTCAAAGTGGATATGGATACGCGAGACATCAGCGTCCATGCACACGAACCGACGATGAACCAACCGAACGATCTTGCCATCGGCGCGAACGATATTCTCTATGCGAGTGATCCGAATTGGGGTGAGTCAACCGGTCAAATTTGGCGCGTGGATACAGATGGAAAAGTGACACTCCTTGAAGCGGACATGGGCACGACAAACGGTATTGAAGTAAGTCCTAATGAAAAAGTGCTTTATGTTAATGAGTCCGCACAACGTAACGTCTGGGCTTATGACTTATCTTCCGAAGGGGAAATCAGCAACAAACGACGCCTGATCCAGTTTCCCGATTTCAATATGGACGGGATGCGGTGTGATGTTGAAGGCAATCTCTATGTCACCCGGCACGGTAAAGGGACAGTAGCGAAGCTCTCCCCTACGGGTGAAGTGTTATTGGAGGTATCGTTGACTGGTAAACTCTGCACGAATATCGCTTTCGGTGGTCCAGATGGGCGTACCTGCTATGTCACGATGGCAGACCGCGGAAATGTAGAAGTTTTTCGCGCCGATCTACCCGGCAGAAGTTGGCAGCTGTTCCAATAAACCAATTTTGTCTCGTAATGAAAAATCCTTGACAGGTGCCACGATTTGTGGTATTATTTTACATATAACTAACTCTATGGAGGTAACTCATGAAACAACTGTTTCTTATTTTAATCCTTGCTTTGGCTTGCAGCACTTATGCCGCTGCTGATTTATTGGAGGGGCTTGTCCTATACATGCCGCTTGATGAAGGTAACGGGAATAATACCGAAGACTTCTCAGAAAACGGCTTTGAAGGTGAACTCAACGGTGGTGCCAAGTGGGTTGATGGTAAATTCGGGAAAGCTCTTAAATTCAGCGCGTCTAGCGATTTTGTGGCGATTGAAGACGACGGGCCTTTTCACATTGAAGATGAAATCACACAAGCCGCATGGGTTAACCTTGACCGACTGCCGAGCGCACACGCTATCGTTTTTGGCACTCGCATGGGGGGCGGCGGAAGACACATCGGGTTCGGTTACGGGATGAACCCCGGAAACGGGATCAAGGTCTGGACAAATGGTGCCGGTGGCGGGTTCTTGGATATCAACGATAACAAAACTCCACTTGATACCGGTAAATGGTATTACCTGTCCTATACCCATACGACCGACAACAAAGGGAAGGTTAAGATTTACGTCGACGGCAAAGTCACGCACGAGCAGGATTCTAACAATCCTGTTGCACCCGCAGGTGCTACGAGCCGAATTCAGATTGGCACATGGTCTGGCGAAGCGTGGCCCGGTATGGTTGACGAGGTTCGGCTCTGGAATCGTGCCCTCTCTGATGACGAAATGGAACAAAGCATGGAGATGGGAGCGGATGAATTTTTGGCTGTCAATCCAAAAGATAAACTCGCTACATCTTGGGGCAAGATTAAGAAACTTCGCTAACGCAAACGAGGCGGCAATCTTTGTCGCCTCGTTCTTTTTATAAGTAAAGCCCAGCACGCCGCCCCCTATGGAAAATTACAAATCTGTTTTAAAACGCCTCGAAAAAACCGCAAAACAGTACACCAACATCGCGCCGGAGAACGGGCAATTTCTCTCTATCCTCATCCGTTCTATTCAGGCACAAAACGTACTTGAGGTCGGAACAAGCAACGGCTACTCCACAATTTGGATCGCTGCTGCGCTCAAGGAGACAGGTGGCAGGCTTATCACGCTTGAGTTTGATCCGAGACGTGCAGAAGAGGCACAGACACATCTTCAGGAGGTTGGACTGGACAGCATCGTTGAGGTCCGCGTTGGGAACGCACTTGACGAAATCCCGAAATGCAATGCAACCTTTGACCTTGTGTTCCTTGACGCTGAGAAAAACGAGTATCGACGCTACCTTGAGTTGGTGTTGCCGAACATCCGTCCCGGAGGTCTAATCGTCGCGGACGACACCGTAACAATGCGCGACGAAATGCCTGATTATATCGAATTTGTCTTTGATACACCTCTACTGCATTCTGTTGATATCCCTTTAGACGACGGCATCATTTTGAGTTATAAAACCGAAGAATAGATGTTGATAGTGCATTAATATTGATAAAGGTGAGACGTATGCCGTTGCTGATGGAAAAAAATCAAATCCGTTCCACCAAAAACTTAGCCCGTAACGAAGTGGAGGGGTTTTTGCTGGGGTGTTTTTTCAGTTCTTGAGCGGAGAATGATCGATCTCCAAACCATGTCGTTTAACCGCAAGGTAAAATTTAAAAGAGGATATTCAAAATTTCCGTTCAATCTAAGTTATCAGACAAATCCACCCGTTTCACCGAATCCGTCATCCGTGGCATGACGCAGCTCTGCCTGCGCTACAACGCGATCAACCTATCACAAGGCACGCCAGCGTATCAACCCCCTCCCGAAGTCAAAGCAGCAGCAATTGAGGCAATCCAAGAAGGATACAATCAGTATAGCATCACGTGGGGAGCACCGGCGTTTCGAGAGGCAATCGCTCAAAAGATGACGACGTTTAACGGCATTCCGACCGACCCGGACAGAAACGTCACCGTCACCTGTGGTTCAACCGAAGGCATGCTCTCCTCGCTTCTTGCTATTATCAACCCCGACGACGAAATTATCATTTTTGAACCCTTTTATGAAAACTATGGACCGGATACCATTATTTCTGGTGCGAAACCTATCTATGTAGCATTACAAGAAACACCAGCACCTGACGGCACTATCCGCTTTACCTACGACGCGACCGAACTCCGAGATGCTTTTTCTGCCAATACGAAAGCAATCGTCATAAACACCCCGAACAATCCACTCGGCAAGGTCTTCAGCCAAGACGAACTTCAACAAATTGCTGATCTCTGCTGTGAGTATGACTGCCTCGCTATCACGGATGAAATATATGAACACATGATTTACGATGAGAGACCGCATATCAGCATCGGTTCCCTACCGCAGATGCGGGATCGAACGATTACTGTGTCGGGATTGAGTAAAGCCTATTCAATGACCGGATGGCGGTTGGGGTATGTCATCGCACCAGAGGTTTTGACGGATGCTATCCGCAAGATGCACGATTTTCTGACAGTCGGTGCCCCGCATCCGCTTCAACGTGCGGGGGTTGTTGCCCTCAATTTGCCACCGAGTTACCACCAAGAACTGGTCGCGAAATATGATAAGAATCGCAAACGTCTCGTAAATGACCTCACGGAAGCCGGATTTGTCTGCCATCAGCCGGAGGGTGCCTATTACATCATGACCGACATCACCGATTTTGGGTTTCCTGATGACACTGCTTTTGCCCATTGGTTGGTGAAGGAAATTGGTGTAGGCGGTGTGCCGGGTTCCAGTTTCTACAGTCGTCCACACCTCGGCAGGACGAAATTCCGGTTTATGTTCAGCATGGCAGATGACATCCTCTCAGAAGCCGCTGAACGGTTGATGCAAATCAAAGCGAAAATCTAAAGATCTGTTTTGCTAGCGAGGTTAAAAACTTGAAAATCTTGCAGAGTTCCTTTTAACCCAAGTCTACTGGAAAAGTAGTTTGTATGGACATCATAGGTATTGATTAAAAAAAGGCGTGTTTCTTGCTGTGAGAAAGTGTTCACAAGTGTAGCCCTCTCTCATATCATCTATAAAATATGATTTGTCTGTTCGTTCTTTAGTCCCGTAGGGTTTATTTGCTTGGGGTTTTTGCTTGGGTGTTTCTGCGGATTTCTTCAGCATCTGTGTAGCAGCGGGTATCAAAGAGTGCAAAAGACCCGTAGGGGCGGCATTTGTACGGGTTTCGCCGCTATGAAATGCCATGAAAAATCCCCAAATTGACACGTATGGAGCAGCTTATATGGACATCTCCCTTGAAAATGAAACCCAAGATATCTATAGAAGGGAAATTGAGGCACTTATTCAGCGTGATGAGAAGTATAGAGATTTAGGACCCGCTGAACTTGAGGCGATTGTGCGAGCGTTTGAATTAACCTTGACAAACGGGCGCGAAAAGGTCCGAGCCCAAATGATTTATGACCTAATTCACCAAAAGAGAGACGATTGATATGCAGTTAGAACGGATCCGGCTTAAGACTTTTGGCTGTTTCCAACAGCGCGATTTTGAACTCCATAACGGCATTAATCTCATTTTTGGTCCCAATTTCAGTGGGAAAAGCACCCTTGTCAACGCAATTTTCTTCACATTGACGGGGAAACCGATTGTCCCGCGCGTGGATACCTCTGCCATCAAAAATGCTAAGGCTTATAGCGGTACAGCCGGGCTCCAATTTGTCGTGGATGGTGAGCGCTACCAACTCTATCGCGCCACTGGGAAACGCATCCAACTCCGTTCTGAGAAAAATGGCGCGTGGCATGTCCTTTTTGATGAGAATCGTGTCAAGGTAACGGAGACAATGTTGGAAGAGCAATTTGGAATTATGCATGAGCAGCTTGCCCTCACCACCTTCCTCCGTGAGGGAGAGATTTTTGAGTTTCTCGCCCGCCAAACCGCGAGTCGCCGTGATATTCTTCATACCCTTCTCGGTATCGACAGGTTAATAGAGGTTCGGCAGCGGTTTATTGACACACGCCGCATCGCCAAGCGTGAGCAAGGAAGGATTCATGCCCATCAGAATAGTCTGCGGTTCAATGCTCAGAATGCGAACGAAGCCGAGATTGAAAAAATTGAAGCGAAGTTGAAAAATTTAGAAGCCGCTTACGGTGCTGAGACAGGCGATGCAGCACTAATCGCAGAGTGGTTACAGCATCAGAACCGCTTGCAAAAGCAATTGGATACGCTTACAGGTGAACAACGCGAGGCATTGAGTGGTTTCAACGATATCGATCAGCTGCGTGAAATGATAGCTACAATCGAGACTGCCGTTCAGGAAACCGTCGGGTTAGAAACAAAACGAGAGAAACTTATCCAACAAATTGGCAGTCTTGAATCACAAATTACGGCGTTAACAACCGTCTGTAACACACTCCGCACCCTGATTGAGAGCGACGAACAGCACTGTCCAACCTGTTATCAAAAGGTCGAGCGTGAAGTGGTCCAGCAGATTATTGACGAAAAGGAAACTGAAAAGTCTCAACGCCACACTGAATTGGATGCTCATAAACAATCACTGGAGACAGCAACCACGAATTTAAAGAGTCGGCGTGAACTTGAACAACGACTGCAAACTTTACAGAGGCTTTTGACGCAATTTGAACAACGCGCCGGTGAAATTGAAGAGATTCAGAACGAACTCGGCACGTTGACTTCCCGGTTAGCTGAAAGAGGCATCCAAAAAGGCAAACAATTGCCTTCTGAAACCCCCACAGGTTTAGATAAACCGAAGTTGAAAGCGCAAATTGATCAGGAACGAAAACGTCTGGATCAACTCAAGCAGCAGGAGGCTGTCCGCTTGGATAGGCTTGGCGCGCTCCAGCGCGTAAATAGAGACGCGGCAAAGGTTGAAAAGACGCTCCTTAGTTTAGAACTCGCCTGTGCAGGGGTTGACAGGACCATCGAAACCCTCCAACAACAGATCCTCAAGCCTGCAGAAGAAGAGTTGCATCACTGGCTCGAAAAGATGGAACTCTTCGGACAAACACGCGTTGACCTACAACGCCAACACCTGCTCCCTTCGCTCACAATAGATGGTGTAGATCGAAGTTTGATGCTATTGAGCGGTAGTGAGAAGATGTTCCTCTATCTCTGTTTCAAAGTGGCACTCGCCAAGGTTTTGGGCAATCCCGGTTTCTTTGTCTTCGATGATCCGACGCTCCACTTAGATGGTGAACGGAAGGCGTTGATGGTAGATTTTATCCATCAACTCGCTGAAGAACATCAGGTGGTTGTGACGAGTTATGATGAGGATGTGCGTTCAGGTCTCGAAGGTGCCCATCTCATTGAAATGAACAGAGCACATCTTGATACCACTCATACATCTCAGACTGAGTCAGAGAAATGGCAACAATAGTGAGTCCGTTGATGTGTTATCAGAGTTTGCTATAAATACTTCTATCTAAAACCGCTCAAGATAAATATCACCCTTGTCTTCTTGCATGTTGCTCCAGACAACAACCCATTCCCCGTTCCCAACGGATGCTACAAAAGGTGGGTAGTGTTTCCCCGTGCTTGTAGAGATAGGCACACCATCTTCTTCCCACAACAAAGTTCCTGCTAAATCAATTTGCTGTCCGTAGATAGCGTCGATGCTCTCCTCCCCGAAGTCTTCTCGGTAATCTACCCATGCCACAAAAAACCGATCCTTCCCAGTTCGCACGATGAAAGGTTTATCTTGATGGCCGCCTGCTGTACAAAGGGGAATACCGTCTTCTTCCCAAACTGGCGTTCCGTCTGCCCGGATACGCTGCGCGTACAGGTCGGAATAAATGTCCCGTTCGTCGCGCCAGACGGCGATAAAACCACCTTCTCCATCATTCGCAATTGAGGCGTGTTTCTGGATAGCCTGTGCTGTACAGATAGGAACACCCGTATCCTGCCACAATTTACTGCCGTCAGGAGAAATTCGCTGCGCGTAGAGCTGATCATTGATGAAATTTTCATATACCTGCCAGAGCACAATAATACCGCCTTCATCATCGGCAATCACACGCGGTTCACCTTGCATCCCTTCTGTTGGGGAGATAAGACGCGGGCTGTCCCACAAGGGGGTCGCGTCTAAACGCATCCGATACGCCATGATATGCCACGCGTCATACCCGATAACATCCCACCAAACCACATAGAAGCCGCCCAACCCATCGGCAACCAGAATGGGATCGCTCTGTAGAGATTCCGATGGGAAAACAGGAATCCCATCGGGTTCCCACATCGGTTCGCCACTGGCATTAACCCGTTGGATGTAAAGGTCTTGGAACTCAGAACTTCGACGTTCATCTTCCCAAATAAAGATGGCGCCGCCTTCGCCATCACTCAAAATTGCCTGTGTTGACTGATCTGCGGTATTTGTGCAAATTGGGATTCCGTCCGTTTGCCAGAGAATTTCACCTTCGAGTGTCACCGCTTGCGCGTAGATATCCCAGTTGCTTCTATCGCGTCTGTCGTTCCAGACAACAATCGCGTGTCTATCGTGTCGGATCACCCGTAAGCGACGCTGATTTCTGTCCGCTTTGGAGATAGCCATACCGTTCTGCTCCCAGCGTGTTGTGTTAGTGCTGTCCACGCGTTGAGTGTAAACATCCCAATCCTTACCTGTTCGGTAATCCTCCCACATAACGATAACGCCACCTGCACCGTCATCCACAACCCACGGGAGGAATTGTCCATCCACAGCCGTTGTAACTGGAATCTCAGCCGACGCAATTTTGAGCAGCGTACAAGAACCCACGAGGAGGAAAAATAAAAGTTGTTTTAGTCGATGAAAAGCGTTTTGGGTGTCCATAGGTTGACTAAGACTCCGTTTGTGTACAGGTTAAGTGCATCCCAGTTTTCGATAGGAAGTTCAATGTGGACGAGTGCCGCTGTTGGCATTCGTTCGATGCTCCCCGTCAGATGACTCACGAGTTGTTCCATTGTCGGATTATGTCCAACCACCATGACGCATTGATATTTATTCGGCATTGCTTGTAATGTTTCAAAGTAAACCCCAGGAACGGTGTCATAAAACGCGTCTAACTTTTTAACTTTCCCTGTATAACCGGACGCTTTTGCCACCTTGCTCGCGGTTTTCCTCGCGCGCTTTGCCGATGAAGTGAGGATCCTGTCAGGAATTAATCCTTCTTGACGCAGATGTTTCCCCATACGTGGCGCGTCCCGTTTGCCTCGTCCATTGAGTGGACGGTCGTAATCAGAGAATTCTGGGTAATTCCAACTGGATTTAGCATGTCGTAGAATCAGGAGCGTTTTCATTATGTTTCCTCTAGCTTAGTGTTAAATCTTTTCCGGTATCATAGCACAGTTGGAGTGGCATGTCAATTGGGAGATTTATCTCCTCAAGAACGCCTCATAAGCATCGAAAAAATCAGAAAAATTTTGTCTTGCATTCCCAAGACTTTTGTGATATTATTTAATAAAATATCTGTCAACGTTTTTAAGGAGGTATCCGTTATAGAGTCTAAATGTAATTTAAACGCTGAAGGAGATAGACACATGTTATCTAAGATTAACGGAATACTCATTACACTGCTGTTTGCAATACTAATTGGGGGCATCAGCGGCTGTTACGTTGACACTACTGACGATTTTGATGATGAACCGCCCGCCATTCCACGTGGAGTCAGAACTATCACAGGCGACGAACAGGTTATTGTTGAATGGTATCCTAACGGCGAATACGACTTGGCAGGCTATAGAGTGTGGCGAGGACGGGATGGTACGAATTTCGATGAAATGTTAATAGACGCACCAGAAAACACCACACGTTACACGGATACAACCGTGCGAAATGGAGTGACCTACTATTACGCGGTTTCTGCTTATGATATTCACGAAAACGAAAGTGATCTCAGTCCTGAAAATGCTTGGGATACACCACGACCGGAAGGGCGGAACATCACGCTGGATGACTACAACCTTTTTCCTGAAAGAAGCGGTTTCGATTTCTCGCAACCCGAAAAGGGAAGTATCCCGTGGGATGCCGCCGTAACCGACATCTATTTTGGACTTGATACTGAAGTTGGTGTTACCTACCTCTATTCCGACAATGATACACTCATGCAGGATTTGGGGTATCATGAATACTTTGATGGAGTTGATGTCGTTCCAGAAGTCGGATATACGACCTTATTTGTTGAACTGATTGAAGGACATATCTATGCCATCTATACACCCGATGGTAATTTCGCCAAGATTCGGGTACGCGAGCTTTATGATGATGCCGTCATTTTTGATTGGGCATACCAGACGGACCCGGATAACGTCCAATTGGCTCCATCTCTCAAGATTCCTTGATAAGGAGTGCACTTCATGATAAAGAGACTTGAGGCGGCAAGAGTGTCGCCTCTATTATACACCCTTCTTGCGTTTCTGCTTCTTTTTGTCACTGGAACTGTTTCGGTAAACGCTGAAACCGAACCCGTTGATGAGAAGTCTGACGCTAAAAATCAAAAAACGCAACCGTTTTTGCGTGGCTATATGACGGAGACGCCTGAAGCAGAATCGGATTATCCGCTGTTCCGGTCACACGCAGAGCGTTATTATCCCGCGCTTGATCCCCAGAAAGCATCGCGGCTATCGACATTTATGCCGGGCTTGGGTCAAGCGTACGCCGGTAATTACACAAAAGCGACGCTTTTTTTGACTGTTGAATTAGGGACTTTTGCCCTTGCTGGCTATAATATCGCTCGTGCCCTGCATTACAATGAACAAGATGTTTTTGAGACGGGGTTTCAGGACATACGGACCGGTCAATTCTTAACGCACGAGCAAGGGCGCGCCCGGATGAAGGATCACGCATTTTTCAGCGGTATTTTTCTCGCGACAGGTATCGGAATTCATATTTGGAATATCCTTGATGCCCCAAAAACAGCCGAGGCATATAATAATCGAAGATTTTCCGTGCAAGTGCAACAAAGGGAACGTGGCATCAGATCTCTAATTTTTACACATAGATTTTAGCATCCACCTGACCCTGTTTTGTAACCCCGCATTTACTGATGGGGGTTCTAATTCGGCGTTTTCAGGTAGAGCGGTGTGAAAGTTAGATACCTATGTGTTTTCGGATTTTACTGTAGTACCCCGAGAGGACAAAAAGTGTGTTATGCGAAGCACGTAATTTTTATTTTTCTCCTGATAGGGAGTCTTGCCGTAAACGGCACTTCCCGTTCACTTGTTGAAAGTCCAAACATTTTACCTCACCCACTGCGGGTCGGTGAAAAGTTAACTTACAATATTAGTGTAAAAAAAATGCCTGCTGCCCAACGGACAGACTGGATTGTCAAAGAAGAATCAATGAATGGAGAAACTGTTTATCATGTCCAGTCTAAAATGAAAACGCGTGCCTTTTTCAGACTCTATAGTTTCGAGAGACAGGAAGAAACGTATTTGAATCCGACCACGCTTTCGCCTGTCCGTTTTCGGAACCAACTGCGAGATAGAAAGTATCGTGCCACTGTCGCAATTGACTTTCGAGAAGGTGAGGCAGCGTATGAGAAGGTCTCTCGCCCAAAGCCGAAATCGCCTCAAAAACGCGAAGCAAAAGTATTAGAAATACCCACTGGCACACAAGATGAACTCTCGATGCTCTACTTCCTACGTTCTAAACAGCTTGCAGTTGGTAAAACCTATTTCTTTCCGATTATAGCGAAGGGCAAGGTTCAGAAGGTTACGCTTACTGTTGAGCGCAGAGAGAAGGTAAAGAATAAAAAATTGGGCACCGTCACAACCCTCGTCTTACGAACTTCAACAGGGGACCGCTTCTGGTTCACAGATGACGAACGTCGGTTACTCGTCAAAGCAGCAACCAAAAAAGGACGCTGGACGGCAAATGCGACTTTAGCCGACATCGAATTTACCAACTAAATGAATAATAAGTATTCAGCGCGGAAATCCTTCGGATTTCCTTTCAGTTGTCAGTAGCCGGTTACAGGAGATATTAGACGCTCATCTCTCTTGTAACTGATTGCTGAAAGGCACGAAGTGCCGTGCTGACGGTTGATCGCTGATTTGTGGATGCAAGCACCAGCGGCGGTTTGTCAAGGAAACAGTAGTGATAGAACTTTTACGTAAAACGGAAAATTACCAAACACTGGTGGGATGCCTCAAAAGTGATAAGAAACTCCCGTGGCTCAGAGGATTGGCAAACGCATCGACTGCGTATCTCTTGGCAACGCTCATTGGCGATTTTCCGAAAAAATCCTTCCTAATTGTGCTTCCCTCACAGCGTGAAGCCGAACAAGTATTGGAAGAAATCTGTTCATACCGATCCTACCCTGCCTTGGAAACCGTACCGACTGCCGATGCCAAGCGCGAAATTAATCTATTCCCCGCTTGGAACCGTAAACTTTTTGATCGCATCGCCCCTCCTAAAAACACTGTCTCAGACCGAATGCGGTGTCTGGAACATCTACTTCACAAAGAACGAAGCGTTGTTGTGACAACAAGTCAAGCGATGCTTTACAAACTACCGCCGCGAGAGCGTTTTGCTGATGCTTGTTGTGTCCTTAACCTCGAAGATGAGATGGATTCAGACGATGTCGCTGCGATGCTCATCTGTGGTGGTTACCAGAGCGTTGAGCTCGTAGAAGTCAAGGGTGAATTTGCACGTAGGGGGGACATCTTAGATGTTTATCCACTTACCCTTGATACCCCAGTGCGCATCGAATTTTTCGGGGACGAGATTGATGCTATCCGTGTCTTTGACCCGATATCGCAACGTTCAACAGAAGCGATTCAATCGGTTACACTTACACCCTTGCGAGAGGTCTTTTCTACCGATGTATCTGTTGATCATTGGCAAGCACAGGCAGATAAATTGATTCAGGAACACGCAACACCGCAACTAATAAATACTGTCCGGGAAATAACGCAATGTCTAACAGAGGCTGCATCATCTCAATATCCGCTTCAAGAATGTCCACTCAATGATGGCATTGAAGCATTTTTGCCGATGCTCATTCCAGAAACCGAACTCCTCACGGATTATTTACCCAACGACACAATTGTCTGCTTGATAGAACCGCAATGGCAAAGACGCGAAGTATCGCAAATGCACGAGCAGATGCAGGAATTATTTCAAAAGAAGTTGGAAGAATCCAGCCTCATGGTCCCACCGGATAAGTTGTTAGCCTCCTTTGAAATGCTCAGTGCTGAATTAGAGAAATATTCCGTTATCTCGTCGTCTTTAGCACCACCTCGTGAAGTCGCAGACGATGCATCGGCACGCCTACATTTTGAGATGAAACCGCTCGCATTGCCATCTGGTAACTATCAGACGGTTATCAATCAGATGAAAACGTGGACAGAAGAAGGGATGCAGGTACATGTTTTCTGTGAAACACCGCAGCAGTCGAAGCGTGTCTCTGAAATCTTAGCCGAACGCGAACTGTTCCCGCCAGAGATTAACACGAGTGTAGGAACAGTCAGCGAAGGATTCCTCAATGAATTGCTGAATCTTGTCGTCATTTCCGAAGATGAGCTCTTTGGCAGTCGCCAACGTCGTCCGACCCGGCACCGACCTTCTACAGATGGCACCCCAATTCTCAGTCTAATCGATCTAAAGGTTGGGGACTACGTCGTACATGTCTCCCACGGCATCGCTATTTATGACGGGATACGCCGATTGGCGATTGATGGCAAATCACAGGATTTCCTGATACTCAGATACAGTGCGGATGACATTCTCTATGTGCCTACCTATCAAGTTGATCTTGTTCAGAAGTATATCGGCAGCAAAGACAATAACTATAAGCCGCGTGTCGACAGACTAGGGGGGACCGCTTGGGGGCGACGAAAAGGAAAGGTCAAGGAGTCAATTGAGCAGATGGCGGATGAATTACTCAAACTCTACGCCCTTCGGCAAGCACGAAAAGGGCACAGTTTCTCCGCTGAAGTGCCGTGGCAGACCGATTTTGAAGCACTCTTCCCGTATCAGGAAACTGACGATCAGCTCCAAGCAATTGAAGACGTGAAAACGGACATGGAAGATGAGCGTCCGATGGATAGACTCGTCTGTGGGGACGTTGGTTACGGAAAAACAGAAGTCGCGTTGCGTGCCACTTTCAAAGCCGTCATGTCCGAAAAGCAGGTGGCGATTCTCGTGCCTACCACCATCCTTGCCCTCCAGCACTATGACACCTTTGAAAAACGTTTTCAGGCTTTTCCGGTCAATATTGAGATGTTAAACCGGTTTCGGACACCGAAGGAGATAAAGGAGATTAAAAAGGGATTGGCGGATGGGACTGTGGATATTGTTATCGGAACGCACAGTCTCCTCTCTAAAACGGTCGAATTCGACAACCTTGGGCTTTTAATAGTTGACGAAGAACACCGATTCGGCGTTAAGCATAAAGAGAAAATCAAACAGTTTAAAGAGACGATTGATGTCCTTACATTGACTGCTACACCGATTCCACGCACACTTCACATGTCGCTTGTCGGCATCCGGGACTTTAGCATTATCAATACGCCGCCAGCGGATCGATTGCCGATTCAGACATCCGTCATGCCTTACGATAACGAAATCATTCGCGAAGCGATCACGACAGAATTAAGTCGCGATGGACAGGTGTTTTTTGTTCACAATCGCGTTCAAGATATTCAGAGTATCGCGCTAATGGTTCAGCAACTCGTACCGGAAGCCCGTGTTGCAGTTGCGCATGGACAGATGCCGGAACGTGAATTAGAAACCATTATGCTTGAGTTTGTCCGACATAAGCATGATATCCTCGTCTGCACAATGATTATTGAGTCGGGACTTGACATCCCGAACGTTAACACTATCCTCATTAATCGGGCAGATGCCCTCGGTTTGGCGCAACTCTACCAGTTACGTGGGCGTGTTGGTCGTGCGACGACACAGGCTTATGGGTATCTGTTCTATCCACAGGACCGCGCGATTACTGAAGGTGCGCAGAAGAGGCTCCGAGTTATTGAGGAATTCACCGACCTCGGTTCAGGTTTTAAAATAGCTCTCCGGGACTTAGAGATTCGAGGGACGGGAAACATTCTCGGTGCGGAACAACATGGACATATCGTCACCGTAGGCTATGAACTCTATTGTAGACTCCTTGAAGAGGCGGTAATGGCTTTAAAAGGTGAAAAGGTTGAGGAAACCGTGGAGACACGGATTAGTTTACCCGTTGAGGCTTATCTGCCTGATGATTACGTGCCGGATAGCCGCCAGAAGGTCTCTATCTATAAGAAAATTGCTGGGTTGAAGGATCCAGAAGCACTTAATGAACTCCGTGAAGAACTAAAGGACCGGTACGGTGCGATCCCAGAACCAGCAGAAATGTTACTGGAGGTTGCCAATATCAAGCAACTTAGTCAGCATCTTGGCATCATTGCTATCGTTGCTGGAAAGGAACAGGTAAAGGTTACTTTTGATGAGCGAAAGCCGCGAATTAATGTGAAGAAATTCGTTGAGATCGTCCACCAAAGTAGAGACCTTGAGTTGCAACCGCCAGCGCAACTCAAAATTCGGATGCCGGGAGTAACTGGCACGAATATGTTGACTGAACTGCAACAAACCCTAAAGTTGTTTGTTGTATAATCGGAAAAACGAAAGGTCAAGTAAAAAAGACGTGCTACGCGCAGTGTCCAAAGCGCGTAAGCCTAACCGGGGTCCCCACCCGTTACTGGGAAGGGGCGGGCAGGCTGGATATACGGAAAGACAATTCATTTCCCAAACCGGTCTGACCAAATCGCAAGGAACATTGTTGCAACAAACGTTAAGGTTTTTGTTGCGTAATCGTGCAAACGAGGGGTCTACTGAAACAGATGGGCTACGCGTATTTTCCAAAGCGCGTAAGCCTAACCGGGGTCCCCACCCGTTACTGGGAAGGGGCGGGCAGGCTGGATATACGGAAAAGTATTTCATTTCCCCAACCGGTCTGACCGAACCGCAAGGAACATTAAAGATATGAAAGAGTTGTACTACGCGTATTTTCCAAAGCGCGTAAGCCTAACCGGGGTCCCCACCCGTTACTGGGAAGGGGCGGGCAGGCTGGATATACGGAAAAGTATTTCATTTCCCCAACCGGTCTGACCGAACCGCAAGGAACATTAAAGATATGAAAGAGTTGTACTACGCGTATTTTCCAAAGCGCGTAAGCCTAACCAACGGGCAGGCTGGATATACGGAAAAGCATTTCATTTCCCTAACCGGCCTGACCGAACCGCAAGGAACATTAAAGATATGAAAAAAACGATTACTGTTTTTGTAATTGTCGCTATGACGTGTCTGTTGACGTGGCGGTTTGTTCAATCTGATAGTCATGAACAACCCGCACCTGCTATGGACGAGAGCCAAGTGATTTTGGCAGAATACAAATGGAATGGCGAATCCCATCAAATCTCAATGGCAGACTTAAACGCCGCAATCTCGGAATTGCCGGTTTACCGTCAGCAGAACTATAAAAGTCGGGCGGACAAATCCGAGTATCTTGAGGAATTGATAGAGGAACGACTGAAAATCCTTCGTGCGGCTGATGACGGGTTTGATACGCTCCCTGAACACGTCAAAAAACTGGAGGATTACACCCATCAGCTCATGGTTGAGAAATTAACCGAGGCGGAGGTGGATGCAAAAATCGTCGTTACCGATGAGGATCTCATGGCGCACTATCAAGCGAATTTGAGTGAATACATTGAGGAGGCGAAAGCGCGCGCGACCTGCATCACCCTTGATGACGAAGATTTCGCCAACGAGACCCTGGATGCTATCAAGGCAGGCAAAGACATCGTTGAGATGGCAAAGGAGCTCTTTGAAGCAGGTAAACTCGCCAACGAAGGACCGGGTAGCACCAGTGAGGACGATCCGGGGAACACCTATCTGTTTACCAAGTCCGTGTCGCCGCGCTGGACGGAATTCACTGAGGCTGTTTTTAACCAAGAAATTGGCGAGATGACGGATACCCTTTTTGAGGTTGATGTCAACGACGAAACCTTCTACCTCATCTTCCGCAAGGAAGAGCATCAACCAGATCGGCAGCAGGAATTCGACGAAGTCAAGGACGATATCCGCCGAACAGTTGAACGCGATAAGAAACGCCAGCGCATCAACGAGTGGGTCACCGAGATCACTGAGAAAGGCAAGCTGCGGACCTATCCTGAAAATATTCCGGAACCGCCGAAGCCAGAAGAAGCGGAAACAGGCGAGTCAGACCAATAGCAAGTAGCCGTCAGCCATCAGTGATCAGCAGGCAGTAAAGAAGTAAGTCTGTAACAATAAACCTATCTTGGCGTACGCTTAGGACGCGGTAAATTGTTACAGAAAACCCTTTTTGCTGATTGCTGATAGCCATAAGAAAAGGAGTTAGAAAAATGCTCACAACAGTTGCCCGCTTCATGGGCAAAATTAATAGTCAGTTCCGCCTTCCGGTTGTCCCTTTACTTTTAATCGGGATTCTTGCCACACATCCTATTTTCTATAGTTGTGGTGACAAGGCAATCGGTGCTGATGGAACCGTCATCGCTGAATTTGATTGGAACGGTAAACAGCGCATCACACTTGAAGAGATGATGCAAGAGATTAGCGAACTCCCTGAGTACAAGCAGCGTCAGTATCAAGACAAAGAAGGACTGGAAACCTACATGCTTCTCATGGCGGAGAGTCGCTTAATTCTCAGTCTCGCTCGGGATCAACAACTCAACGAAGACCCGGAAATTCTCAAGAAAGTTCAGGATTACCTTCACGAGTTGATGGTTAAGAGGATTACGACTCAGGAGGTTGACGATAAACTCTCTTTGAGTGAAGGTGATTATATTGAATACTACGAAGCGCACAAAGAGGAGTACGTTCGTCCCGCGCAAGTGAGGCTTTCATGTATTACCGTTCTCAATAAAGAGCGGGCTGATGAAGCGTTCGCACAAATTAAAGAGGGTAAGGGCATCATTGAAGTCGCTCAGGAGTTTTCTGACCGAGGGGAACTCGTCGGTCCTGGTGCGAACCCTGCCTCTCCTGGTGACACGGACTATATTAGTCGGGACTCCTTCCCAACCGGAACTGAGCCTTTCTTAGATGCAGCATTCGGTGCAGAGATTGGCGAACTGCACGATGCGGTTGTTGAGGTCGAGGTCCAAGGGCAGAAGTACTTCATGATATTCAGGAAAGACGAAGCGCGCGATGAATACCAAAAGCCTTTTGAAGAAGAAGATGTCCGTAAAAGTGTTGTGCGAAAAGTGGAACGCGAAAAACGACAACAACTCATGGATGCGTGGGTACGTCAACTTCGTGAACGTGCTGAGGTCAAAACCTACGTAGATCGCATTCCAGAGGCACAATCCGAAGAAGAACCCGCCGCGGAAGAGGAGACTGAAGAACCCGCCGCGGAGGAACAACCCGAAGAATAGGCTTTTGCCGTAAAATTGTAGGCGCGATCGCCAGATCGCGCCACACCCGCGCAGTAAAGGAGGCACACACATGGCTTACAAAGTAGCTGCCTGTCTGATGCTCTGTCTATTATTCATCAGCAGCGGTATAAGCGTCGGGGTCGCTCGCACTTTTGACACCATCATCGCTTACGTTAATGACGATGTCGTAACTAAGCGTGAACTTGATGTCTTAGTGAACCAACGTGCAATGGAACTCCAGCAAGTCTATCGTTTCAGCGAGCGTGAAGCGATCAACGAGGCTGAACGTCAACGAGATCAGCTTCTCAATCGGCTTATCAGGCAAATGCTCCTTTTGGAAGCCGCGCTAACCTTGAGAATTACTGTTAGTGAAGCAGATATAGAGCAGTACGTTCAAGAGTTTAAAAACAGATACCAAATTGAAACTGATGAAGAGTTTAAGAAGCAGTTAAACCGAGAGGGGATGACACTTTTCGCTTTTCGGGAACAGTCAGAGCGGAATCTTAAAGCCGAGAGACTGGTCATGGGAAGGATTGTCCCTCGATTGCAGGTCCGAGACAGCGAAATCCAAGAATTTTTTGAAGAGAATCGGGACCAACTGCCAACTAAAGCAGATAAAGTCCATTTGCGGCACATCTTTGTTGCCTTTGAGCCGAATCAAGCAGACCGAGATGCTGCATTTGGGACTGTAAGAAAAACCATTGATGAAATCAAGGCGGATAATACGAAGTTTGAAGAATTCGCACAGCGATATGTTATCAAGCAGAACCCAAGTTCGCAAGCCGGAATCCTCATAGAAGCCACTACTGAAGAGCTCGATCAATTTCCAGAGATATTTCAGAATGTCTTAAAGGATTTGGCAGAGGGTGCTCTGAGTGAACCCATTGAGGGAAACGAAGGGCTTTACGTTTTCGCTGTCGAAAAGAAAACAGATCAGATAATTGCCTTTCGGTATCTCATTGTTCCGCTCGAACCCAGTGCAGAGGCTATGCAGGAAGCACGTGAAGACATCGTCGAAGTTTTCAAAAAGTTGGAAAATGGTGAGGATTTCACAGCACTTGCGGCAGCACATTCCGACGATGCTGAGACACGAGAAAACGGCGGCGACCTCGGGGTTCGCTCCTTGGCGGAACTCAATCCTAAAACGCGCGCGGTGATTGAAGCACTGGAAACCGGAGCTTACAGTCAACCCCACGAAACTGAATCCGGTCTTCACATCTTCAGGGTTGACGAGCGAAATAGCCCGAGTCTGAGTGAAACCGAAAAGAGACAGATTACCTCAATACTCCGCCAGCAGCGGTTTCAGGAAGAATGGGATGCATACACCGACAAACTCCTTGAAAACGCTTACGTCAAAACCGAATTGAAAGAGTAAAATATCCGTGAGAAAGAACGAATCTGACGTGCCTATCCGTTATCAGCATCAATACGCGAAGGCGGTGCAACGCCGCGCTGCCGGCACCACAGCGTCGGGAATTGAACATATAGCACTAACGGTATTAATCATCGTATGTCTCCTTTGTCCAATACCAGCCGTTATCGCTCAAGATGCGCAGCCATCTGAACCTCCCACTACCGAAGCAGAACCATCCGAACCCACAGATCAGACCCAAGAGGAAGGATCCACCTCAGAACGGTTGAACCCCGAGGCGGATGTGCCTGAAGAAGGCATGGTCATCGGCGATGGCGACGATCTGGCTATGGTCGATAACTTCGTCCAAATTCACGGGAATGCTCTTATCAAATTTGAGGATGTCATCCTCCGGGCAGATCATATCTGGGCTGACTTTGACGAAAATCTGATGCGAGCATCTGGAAACGTCCACCTTAAGATAGGAAACGAGGAGACCTACTCCGACGAGCTCATCTTCAACCTTGAAAACAAAAAAGGAATTGCCCGCAACGGCTTTACATTTAGCGATCCATGGTATTTTGGCGGGAGTGAAATCTTTAAAATCGAAGAGGATCGCTCCTATATCCGCGGCGCGACACTCACGACGTGCACGTTGAAACATCCGCACTACTATTTCAGTGTCTCCGAAGTCATTGTCCGAATGAACCAAGAGATGATCGCCAAAAATATAGTTTTACGCATTGGTGGGTTTCCGCTATTCTATTTCCCTGCTATGCGTCGGGATCTGCGTAAGGGTAAAATCGCAAAGATTATCGTCAAAGTTGGAACGGATAGTTACCAAGGTCCCAACTTGAGTATCATCTTACCTGTGGCACGCAAACGACGTTATGACGGGGCGTTGCTCTACGACAGGAGTGCAAGACGTGGGCAAGGTTACGGGTTTGAAGGAAAGTACCGATTCAATGATACACAGTTTCAGGAAATTTATATCCCGATCCCACCTGATGTAACACCGAATCAACGCACAAAGTTGAAAGAAAAGGCGGACGAATTACATGACCGGCTTGATGGTGAATATGACCGTTATTGGCTGAGGCAAATTTTTCTGGAATATAAAATCACTAACGACGACGTGAAGCGTGCGAAAGATAGCGCTGAAGAACTCCTTAAACAGCTCCAAGAAGAGGACGCTAACTTCGCACAAATCGCACAGAGCAATTCCGACCATTACGATACCCGTTACGATGGCGGCGATATGGGATTCCTCGTCCCCGGCGAAGTTGACGAGGAAGGTAATCCGAAACTCGATCCGGTTTTGGAGGAAGCCGTCTTCGCGCTACAAGAGGGCGAAATTAGCCCTGTTATCCAAACTGAATCTGCCTTTCACATCCTCAAAGCGGAACAGGTGCTTGATGTCTATGGCGAACGCGAAATTAAACTCCGCCGTATTGACATTGCTATTGCCGCGAGTGAGGACACAGAATACATCATAGGTGAGTTGGCAAATGATATGCTCAAACGTGCCCAAGAAGGGGAGCCTTTTGAGCAGTTAATACAAATTCCTGATGAATTTGCTGATGTTGCCCAACCGGTCTTGTCAGAACCCAATGAGGGTAAAGGGATGCTGCTAAATGAGATGGAGTCTTCTTGGCAACCCTCAGTCAAACGTTTAGAAAATCCGGGGGATGTCACTGAACGTAGACCTATTTCTATGCCCGAAGGACTTTACATTTTCCAGTTAATCAGGAAAGAGGAAACCCCGACTTTTGAGGAGATCGCTGAACAGTTTGAAGCAGAATGGGATGCTTTTTACGAAGATCTGATGAATCCTGCGCCAGAAGAAGCCATAGAGAATGGGATGCCTGGGGATGCGGAACAGAGCGAACCGGGGAATGGAGAGGAAAGCGAGATTACGTCAGAAAAAACCGAAGACGGTGATAAAGCACAAGGCACAACCGAAGACGCTCAACCTCAAGAATCCGATGCTGTTACCGATGTGCCAGTCCCACCACAAGCACCTGATACTGATGGCAGCGAAAAGACAGAGCAGAGCGAGCCAGAAAATAATGGAAAGGAAAACGAAACCACTCAAGAAGAAATCGAAGAAGGTGATAAAACATCGGACACAACCGAGGATGCTCAATCTGAAGAGTCCGATACTGTTCCTGATGTGTCAGAGCAACCCCAAGACTCTGATACCACCGATGCTGACAACAGCGAGGATGCGGAGCAAAGCGAACCAGAGAATGAAGAGGAAGGCGAAACCGCTTCCGAACAGGTTGAGGGGGAACCTGATTCAGAGGACGCAGCCCCCGAAGAAGATGGAGAGGACGAAGATGAACTTAAGGTCTATCGAAAAAACGGATTTCGAGGACGGTGGGAAGATCCGAGTGCTGTAGCCTCAGATGCACGAGGGATGTACGCTGGTGAATTTAGTAGACGTCCGATTCAGACTAAAAAGTCCTTCCGACTGCTCAAGGTGGATAAAAAACGAACGTATCGAGGGGACCTCTACTTCTACGGCGCAGACCGCTATTCCTACGAGCGGCAGAATGCCACCCGAATCGGTAGACGTTGGATTATGCGATGGGCACACACCCAATCCTTCTATACCCCATGGGATAACCGAGAAGCCGGTAGGCGTCCGATCAATTTCACTGGTAGGACGGAGTTGCAAGCCCGTAATTTTAAGGAAGAACTAAAACTCCCCAGTGAATCCACACTCAATTCTTTTGCGATACTCACTTACGGCACGGGGTTTTCTACCGTCGCTGACGAGGATGTTGATGAGAACGGCAACCTGAGGTTTTCGCGAGAAACTATTGGTGATTTTACAAGCAGGCTTGAGATGCGACACATACACGATTTCACGGGTGAAGGCACAACCTCGCTACAAAAACTCCCGCAGCTCACTGTGAATTTCTCACGGATGCGTATGGATGCTTTTCCACTCTTTGGTACCCTTAACGATGGCATGGAAGCACTTGCCGAAAGGTTCCGAACTGAAAAACCGTTTCTTTCACTGCTCGCCTTTCCAACCCTTGACAGCACAAGTTTCGATCTGGATGTTGAGTTCGGCAATTTCTTTAGAGAAGTCTATCGCGCGAAAGCGGGTGAGGAAAGAGATGTATTCCTACAGACAGTGGATCTTGGGTTTGATGTTCGTAAGCAGTCAACGCTCCTTATTACACCCTTGCGTGAACTTCAACTCGGTCTCAATCTCAATACGAACATGATTTGGCATGACCGGGATCAGGAACAGAATAGGAATATTATAAGGGGGGTTTACAGTTTTAACGGAACTGCCACGAATACCCTTTTCCGTATCTACAACGTCAGTTATATCCCGGGGCTCCGGAAGTTAAGACACGAAATTCAGTCCTCACTCCGGTTTAATTATCAGCCGGCTGTTGATGAAGATGAGAACCTCTATCCCTTTGGTCCCAGTACCTATTTCTATGAACGGAAGAGACTCACGTATAACTTCAATACAAACTTTGAAATCAAGACCCGGCGGAGTCAGTCCGCACACCGTATCTTCTATTTTGATACACGGCTCACCGCCGATTTCACTGAGTTCGATCCTTTATATGAGCGTCAATACGAGCCAATTGAGAGTGATTTTACATTCGTCCCGCTTCCGAGTCGAAACCTAAACATGACCTTCCGGGTTACGCATGATCCCAATCCGCATCCGGTTGATGGCAAACAGTTCAAAGTCGTTGGAATCCGTACCAATATCCGTTATACTCGGCAGTCGTGGAACATTAGTATCGGTAACTCCTTTAGCAAACGCCATACGTCAAGAAGCGCGTCACGGTCTATTACTGCCACCGGTCGGTACCGTTATAGCCAAAACCTTGAATTCGATCTGAGCCTCATCTATTATCCTATTGATCGGGAGTTTTACTCACAACGTCTCACAGTGACACGGAACCTTCACGATTGGAGTCTCCGTATCTCTTGGAACCGCGTTGGCATTGACCGCGGCGATCCACGGTACAACAATGTCCGTCAAGACTTTACGTTCCAAGTCAGTCTCATTCAAGAACCCGCTATTTCCATGGGTGTCGGCTACGACGCGACGACCGAAACTTGGGGACTCCGGACCGTGCCGGCTGGCGTGCCCTACAATGCATTTGGCTCCGGAAACTCACTCGGCAGGTCTTTCTTCTAATATCTATCCTACCCCTTGCTGGCGAGGTTTTTAACCTCGCCCATATAAATCTTTATCGAAAAAACATTATGAGCATCAACCTCGCAGAAATCGAAAGCAGACTTTGGAGTGCTGCCAATGAACTCAGAGCCAACTCTCGTCTCCGAGCATCAGAGTACTCAACACCTGTGCTTGGGCTGATCTTCTTACGATACGCCGATCATAAATTTACACAGGCTGAACAAGAAATTAGCAGCGAAGTCTCCACAAGCACACGTAGACGTACCGATCCAAGAACGCAATACCAAGCGCGCGGTGTATTTTATCTGCCAGAGAAAGCGCGTTTTCAATACCTTCTGAGTTTGCCGGAAGCGGAAAACATCGGACAAGCTGTCACTGACGCAATGAAGGCGGTAGAAGCGGAAAACCCTCAAGTTGATGGCATCCTGCCTAAGAATTACAATCGCCTTGAAAAGAGCACGCTCCTTGAACTCCTCCGTATTATGGAACAGATTCCTATGGACATTGAAGGCGATGCTTTCGGGAGGGTTTATGAATACTTTCTCGGCAATTTCGCTATGAGTGAGGGGCAACGCGGTGGAGAGTTTTTCACGCCTACCTCCCTCGTTAAACTTATCGTTGAGATACTTCAACCTTTTCACGGACGAATTCTTGATCCCGCATGTGGCTCTGGCGGGATGTTCGTCCAGAGTGCAGCGTTCATTAACAACCACAAGAAAAACGGAAATCACGGAGACATCAGCATTTATGGCGTTGAACAGGTTGCTGAGACTATCAGACTGTGCAAAATGAACCTTGCAGTCCATGGGCTTGAAGGCGATGTCAAGCAAGCCAATAGTTACTACCAGGATTCGCATAACTGCCTCGGCAGGTTTGACTTCGTCATGGCAAATCCACCTTTCAATGTTGATCGCGTAGATATGGAACGCATCAAAGACGATCCCCGATTTCCGTTCGGCATGCACCGTGTTGGTAATGGCAACTATCTCTGGATACAACTGTTTTATAGTGCTCTCTCTGAATCTGGGCGCGCAGGCTTTGTGATGGCAAACTCCGCCGCCGATGCCCGTGCCTCCGAACTTGAAATCCGCACACAGATTATCAAATCCGGGGCGGTAGATGTTATTGTCAGTATCGCTTCAAATTTCTTCTACACCGTTACTTTACCCTGTACCCTCTGGTTTTTCGACAAATCGAAACGGGACAGTGACAGACACGATAAGGTGTTATTTATTGACGCACGCCACCTCTATCAGCAGGTAAGTCGTGCACATCGGGAATTCACACCTTTGCAGCTTGAATTTCTTGCCAATATCGTTAGACTCTATAGGAGTGAGGTTCCTGAGAATCAACACGACAGCGCGGATTTCCTCACCACAAAATTCCCCGATGCAGCGTATATTGATGTTCCTGGACTTTGCAAAATGGCTACCATTGCCGAAATTGAAGCACAAGGATGGAGCCTCAACCCCGGACGGTATGTCGGTGTTGCTGAACAGACGGCTGACGATTTTGATTTCGCCGAACGATTTGGGGAACTCAATGAGGAATTAGCGGTACTAAATGCTGAGGCGCATCAACTGGAGGAACGCATCGCTGAAAACGTTGTAAAGATTTTAGAAGATAGGGTATAATATCAAAGGGGAGTAGGATTTTGGATCAAGCGATGAAAGATGTGAAATGGATTGGGAACTCCCATGAGAGATTACGGAGTTTCCCCAAAGTTGCGAGACAGATAGTAGGTGATGCCCTACTATTCGCGCAACTCGGAAAAAAACATCAGAAGGCAAAACCACTTCAAGGAGTCGGTTCAGGTGTATTTGAGATCGTCGCTCGTTACAATACGAACACCTACCGTGCTGTTTATACCGTCAAACTGGGAGAGAAAATCTATGTGCTGCATGTATTTCAGAAGAAATCCACTCGTGGTATCAGGACACCGAAAAAAGAAATTGACTTGATTAAACAACGCTTGAGAATGGCAAGAGAAATGGAGGCAAAAGATGAGTGAAGAGATCAAAATTGAGGAAAGTTCTGGTAATGTGTTTCTGGATATAGGTTTCTCTGAAGAGGAGGCTGAATATGAACAGCTAAGGTCGTACCTTGCCTTTCATGTTTATAGTCTTTTTGAGGAACTAAAATTGACTCCTGCAAAAGCAAAGACACGTTTTGGAATTGATGCAGATGATGTATCTCGAATACAGCAGGGAGATTTCCATCTTTTTACGGTGCCACAGCTGCTTTTACTCTTGAAGCGGTTGAACCGCAATATTGAAATTCGTATTACACCTTCGGACGAAAAAGTTGGGCACCTGCAAGTTGTTTCAACTTAAGGAAGCGTTTTTTAATGCTACTCAAGGATCGTATTTGCATTGTAACCGGCGGGAGTTCAGGCATCGGACGCGGCATCGCGCTCGAATTTGCCCGTGAGGGTGCGCGTATCGCTGTCGTAGATAAGCGGGAGACACCCCTCCGCGGCAAATATCACGAAACCGATGTTACGACCCCAACTGTCGCAGAGGTTGAAAAACTCGGTGCACAGGGTATCTTCCTTCAAACCGATGTTGCAGACGAGTCACAGGTCACTGACGCGATCCAGCAAACCGTTGAATGCTTTGGTGGACTCGATATTCTCGTCAATAATGCCGGTATCCATATCCCCGGTGGCGCGCAAGAAATCTCAATCGCTGACTGGGACCAAGTTGTCGGAGTCAACCTCCGCGGTGTCTTCATCGCGACGAAACTTGCAATCCCGCATCTAAAGCAATCGAATTTTGGAAGGATTATCCAGATCGCCTCTGTCCATGCCTATGGTGGCGGTGCGGGACCTGCGTATGCCCCCGCGAAAGCCGCCATCGTCAACATGGTTCGAGATCTGGCGTTGGAAATCGGGCAATTGGGTATAACCGTCAACGCTATCTGCCCCGGTTATATTGAGACAGCAATCCAGGATTACCTGACCCCAGAACAGATCGAAGAGGCATTAGAAAAAACCGCCTTGCCGCGTTTCGGTTTACCGAGAGACATCGGGAGGGCAGTCGTCTTTCTCGCCTCCGACGATGCGGAATGGGTCACCGGTGCCTCCTTGCTTGTTGATGGTGGGTTCGCCGCAGGCGTGTAGGAGGGATTTCCGAATCCCGACCTCTTATAGGAAGGATCTCCGAATCCCGACTTTTAACTGATCGCTGATGGCTGACCGCCGACAGCCCATTAAAGGAACAACACATGCAAACAAACCAGTGGGGAACAATCCGTTTTACAGATAAAGTCGCCTTAATAACAGGCGGTGCCTCCGGCATCGGCAGGGCAACGGCGAACCGCCTCGCAGCTGAAGGCGCGCACGTCATTATTGCCGATAACAACACCGAGATGGCGCATAAGGCAGTCTCCGAAATCCAAGAAACGGGTGGGAAGGCACTTCTTATCGAAGTTGATCTTGCTGACGATGAAAGCGTTATCACCGCTGCGCGTGCTGTCGCCGAAAAATTTTCTGCACTCCATATACTCGTCAATAACGCCGCTATTTTACGGTCTGGCAAGATAGAGGATGGCGCATGGCTGCCAAATTGGGAACCGGAAACAGCAATTGGTCTCCGGGGTTGGGTGCTAATCACACAACATTTATTGCCGCTCTTAAAGCAGGAAGGGGCTGCGATCGTCAATCTATCGTCAGAGGGTGGGTTTCTCGGCAGACCCGGACAGTGGATCTACGATGCGATTAAAGCTGGATTGGTTTCTCTCACCAAAACGATGGCTTATGAATTCATCGAATATGGCATCCGTGTCAATGCTATTGCACCGGGGTGGATCGTAACAGAGATGCACTTCGGTAAAGGTAAAGCACCCGATCCGGCAGCTCAGAAAAAGGCATTAGAGGAATTAACGATTTCTTCGTGTATCATGAAACGGCTTGCTAAACCAGAAGAGGTTGCTGCCGCCATCGCTTTTCTCCTAAGCGATGATGCTTCTTACATTACCGGGCAGACGCTACATGTCGATGGCGGACGATGGGGGATGTCTGTCGGTTAATTTCTCAACCTCAGGCTCGGTAAGCGCGATTTGTAACCGCTCCTCAGACCCAGTAGGCGCGGTTTGTAACCGCGCCGGGTCGGAAAAAAGACGTGTTTTCGCTGGTGAGGTTTTTAACCTCGCCTATCCCACTTATTTCTTGCTGGTGAGGTTTCTAACTCCGACGATCCCGCGTATTTCTCGCTGGCGAGGTTTCTAACCTCGCCCTTATTACAATATGCCAAGCAAAACACACACCACAGCCGTCGTCCTTATCTCACCAGAAACGGTGCAGCCGCCTATCCAAGCCATCCGCCAGATTCATGACCGGAACTTCGAGCGATGGATGCCACACATAACGCTACTCTATCCGTTTGCCCCACGACACGATTTCGGAGATATTACATCTGCACTCACAAAAGCCGCACAACAGGTGACCCCCTTTTCCGTTCAACTCGCACGCTTTGACGCTTTCCAGCACCGCAAATCGTGCACCATGTTCTTAGTCCCTGAACCAGCGGACGAAATCGTGCAGTTACACAGCGCACTGATACAGCAGCTTCCGGACTATGACGACACAGCACGATTTGCTGGCGGATTCCACCCACACCTCTCCGTGGGACAATTCCGGCATCGTTCCCTCCGCACTGAACAACAACGGCTCCAAACCGAATGGCAGCCGTTCCGGTATGAAATCGTAAACCTCAGTCTTATCTACCGATCGCCTGAAACAGATGATCGGTTCGTCGTTGCAGAACAATTCTCATTTCAAACAGGAGATTAATGAATGAACACAAAAACTTTTATCTCGATTTTCCTAACCTTCGTCACAATTTTAATCGTGTCGCTTTCAGGGTGTGAACGCATACGGCACACTATCATATCCGAAACCGTCACCCCGGTCACTATGTCCACCGTCAAAATTGGCGTGATTCAACCCTCAGGACTCGGCCCTAATTTCACGAAAGGTGCAGAACTCGCAAGGTCTCAGATTAACGAAGCGGGTGGTCTGCTCGGCATGCCTGTTGAATTTATCGTTATGGACAATCAGGGCGGGCGAGAATTCCCGGATGCCGCAGAAAGTGTCCGTATTGCCAAAGCACTGATTGAACAGGAGGGCGTTGTCGCAATCCTCGGCACCCAACTCTCGACGAATTCTATGCAGGTCGGACCGCTCGTCACCGAGCTTCGACGCCCAATAATTACGGGTTCATCCGGTGAATCCGGTGAAAAGGTAACTGCAACAGGTGAATTCGTATTTCTTACGGTTACGCCTTCCTCAGTTCAGGGCGCGAGAACAGCACAATTCGCCTTGGATCCGACAGAACTCAACGCGAAAACCGCCGCAACGATCCGCCAAGCGGGTGATGTATATTCCAGTGTTGTTGCTGATGCCTTTGAAGAGAATTTTCAGAAACTCGGTGGTGAGCTCGTCGCAAGTGAAGTCTATCAACACGGCGATAGAAACTTCACCGCCCAGTTGGCAAAAATTCAAGCCGCAGCACCAGATGTGCTCTTAATCGCCGGTTTCAATCCAGAAATTCCGTTGTTCGCATTAGAAGTGAGGAATATGAACATTGACGCGATCTTTATCGGCACTAACGGTTGGGATGAACCCGACAAACTCCTCGGCACTTTAGATGACAACGCACCTCTGGAAGGATCTTACTTCACCAGAAATTTCAATGTCGGGCACGTCAGTGCGCCTGCTTTTGTTCAGGCTTACACCGCGATGTATATGGAACCACCGGACGCTCCGTCGGCGCGGGGCTACGATGCGATGTCGCTGTTAGCACACGCCATTACAAACGCAGGAACGTTGGACCCTGATGCGGTTCGGGATGCCTTGGTGAACACTACCAACTATCAAGGCGCGACCGCTATCTTACATTTTGATGAGAATCGACACCCCGTCAAATACCTTGAACTCTACAGAATTCGAGAGGGGCAAATAGAACTTTACAAGGTTATTACCCCGTAACAACAAACCTTATCACGGGCGAGGTTTCCGAACCTCGCCTTTTTATTTTTCCTTCGGTAGGTGCGGTTTCATGGAGATTAAGAATTTAGCTCGGTTATGTGTCGTGTCGATTGTCTGAATCAGGATTATCAGGGTTTTGGGATGGACAGGATTATTTTTTCATTGCCAATTGTCCTTTATGGCATTACCGAAATATTTTCTAAAATTTCATCTAACCCTGCCGGTTTAAACACCACAAATGGATTATCCCATAAAAACCCTCTTTAGCCTCGTAGAGGCGACATGTTTATAGAGGACGCGCGCTTCTTTCGGTATACAACCCCGTAGGGGTGGCATATTTATAGAAACGCTTGGGGTGTTTTTGCTTGGGTATTTTGCGGATTTCTTCAGCATCTGTGTAGAATCCCATAACATCAATAAAACAAGCCTCGTAGGGGCGGCATCTGTATAGAAACGCGTGCCTTTTGTTTTCAGCCCCGTAGGGACGGCATTTGTGTAGAATCCCATAACATCCATAAAGAAAGCCCCGTAGGGGCGGCATCTGTATAGAATCCCATAACACGATGAAAATGTTGTAAAGATATGGAAGATGTAGTATAATTCTCAATACAAAAAAAGGCATCATAAAAACTATTCTGATTTTCTCAATAGCCTTATCAGCAAAGCAGATCGAAAAAATTATAGAGAAAAAAGATAAAAAACGGGACCCAATACCGTCGCCCGATGCAACACCAGAAGAAATCGGCGAATTTTGGGACACACATAGCCTTGCCGATTATTGGGATGAAGCCCACGAAGTTGAAGTTCAGGTTAACCTAAAGCCACATAAAAGAGAAAACAAGATGAGAGACACAATTCGGTTCGGCGATTTCGTTGAGGTTAATCCGCGCATCCGGTTAGAGAAAGGAAAAGAATATCCATACATTGAAATGGCTGATGTTAACCCAGGCAATGGATTTGTTTTACCACAAAAAAAAGGGGTTTACAAAGGTGGAGGTTCACGATTTCAATCCGGGGACACGCTTTTTGCTCGTATTACGCCTTGCTTAGAAAATGGGAAGATCGTCCGATGCGGACATACGAATAATGGGCCTTGTTTTGGATCGACAGAGTTCTTCATCTTTCGTGGTAAGTCCAATGTATCGGACTCAACTTATATCTTTTACTTGGCTCTGAGTCCTATGATTCGAGAGCCTGCTGTGAAGAGTATGACAGGGGCATCAGGACGGCAGCGCGCTATATTGTCATCCGTTGAAGACATCCAGGTTCCAGCGTATTCTCTCGCAACCCAACGCAAAATCGCCGCTATCCTCTCTACCTACGACGACCTCATTGAAAACAACACCCGCCGCATCAAAATCCTTGAAGACATGGCACAAACCCTCTATCAAGAATGGTTCGTCCACTTCCGCTTTCCCGGACATGAGAACGTCCCGATGGTAGAATCGCCGTTGGGACCGATACCACAGGGATGGGAGATAGGACAATTCGGGGATATAGTTGAAAACGTTAAGGAAAAGATGAAACCGGGGAAGCATTTAGATCCTCTACCTTATGTTCCGATTGATTGTATCCCGAGACGTTCAATAGCACTAATGGAACGCAAACTATCTAGTGAAGCCAAAAGTAGTTTAATTGCTTTCAAGCAGAACGATATTCTGTTTGGTGCCATGCGGTCTTATTTCCATAAAGTCATTCTTGCACCTTTCGATGGTATTACCCGACAAACCTGTTTTGTTTTGAGATCGAAAAACTCTAACAATTACCCCTTCGATCTCTTTACGGCATTTCAGGATTCTACTGTTCAATATTCCAGCAATCGTTCAACGGGGAGCACGATTCCTTATGCAACATGGGATAATGCCTTAGCGATGATGCCGATCTTTAGACCGCCAGATTTGTTGATTAAGAGATTCAGTGATGTTGTCATGCCGATGCTGGATTCAATACAGATGATGTTGGAGAAAAACGCCAACCTCCGCCAAACCCGTGACCTCCTCCTCCCCAAACTCATCTCCGGTGAGGTTGACGTATCCCAACTTGACATTGACACGACTCCTAAAACCAATTGACATATACAACACGACGGTGTATAATTACAGCAAGGTAATTAGGAGGACACTTATGCGCAATATCAACCCTCAATATCTAGTTAATGACAAAGGCGAAAAAACAGCTGCGCTTTTGTCAATAAAAGAATATCAATTTCTCATACAACGCCTTGAAGATTTAGAGGACATGTTAGAAATGGATGTTGCTGTCCAAACGGAGACAGAAGCCAGTCAAGCAGAACTTATGGACTATGCCGAAACACAACTTCGGGAGTTGTGTGCCTCCCGCAAATTGGATTGGGACGCGATGACTGAGGCAGATCGCGAGAATTTTGTTAATGACCTCATCCATGAGGATCGTGAATGCATCCAGTAGTTGTTTATGATACAAATATTCTGTTTTCTGCTACTGGTTGGAGAGGGACCCCTTATCGCTGTCTTGAGTTAGCACGACAGGGCAAAGTTGAAGGGGTAACCTGCATAGAAATTTTCGATGAGTTAGCAGAAAAACTCTCTACCAAGCTCAATTTCTTTTTAACTCAAAGAAGACAAAGACTTGACTACCTCCGTGGTTTTCTGCGACTGGTTACGATTACTAACACGCTCAAGGTGGTTGACGCGAATCCGGATGACGACAAAATAATAGAGTGTGCTGTTGTAGGTTCAGCAACCCACATTGTCACAGGCGATCACCAACACCTTTCACCAATTGGGAATTATCAGAACATCCAGATCGTAACGGCAGCAGAATTCTACGCTCAATTTTCGCGGTAGAATATAATAGGTAGACACTTATGTGCAATATCAACCCACAATTGTCGCCGAGAAACTAAAGCCTTTTCTTAAAGCCATTGACGATCTGCAGCGTCTGGATCAGTTAAACCGGGTCGCCGCACGCGCATCAAACATTGATGAATTCACACAGGCACTCTTGAACCTTGAAAATTAAGCTGGACCGAAGGTTTAATCCCGATATAAAGGCAAAACCCATGTCCGAACAGAAAGCGTTTTTAGAGAAAGTTCATATCAAAAACTTCCTGAGCTTACGGAATGTTACGCTTCCGCTCAAGCCTCAACATTATTTCACGATAAAATATACATCAATAATACGAAGCACCTATTATGAGAAGGATATCCCTTATGGAACTTGTAAACGTCTTTGAATTTATTAACCCAGAAACGATTCGGATTAAAGGCACCCGGGTTGGTATTGAAATTGTGATTGAAAAATTTCTTGACGGCGCAAGCCCAAAGGAAATTCAGCGGCATTATCCGCACCTGACCTTAAAACAGATCTATGCGACAATTACCTACTACCTGTTTAACAAAAAAAAGATTGATGCCTACATTGAGGTTGTGCGTGAAGAGACGGAAGCCGCTTATGAAGCACAGCGGAAAAATCCACCACCAGGTGTAAAACGCCTTATGGAAATAAAAGCTCAACGTGAAACCCAAGGAATACAACTCCGTGAAGAGTGATAATGAGCAGAGACCAGATTCGCTTTCTTCTTGATGAAAACACTTCGCATGTCATTCGAGATGGACTCAGGAGACGGTATCCGGAGGTTGAAGTCGGTGTTATTGGGGGTGAAAGGGTTCCTCCAATTGGAACAAAGGACGAGGAAATCCTGGAATTTCTTGAACGTGAGGCGTACATTCTCGTTTCGTCAAACCGAAGTACAATGCCTATACATTTGCAAGCGCATCTTGAAAAGGGTGGACATATTCCCGGTATTTTACTTTTGCGCCCCGGTTTCTCTTACAAGCAAATTATTGATACACTTGAACTCATCTTACTGGCAGGTGCCCCGGAGGATATTCGCGATCAATTAGTCTATATTCCGTTTTGATAACTCATGAACCATGCACAACCCGTATAGTGAAGATGAACTCATAGAGCAACCCGCAATTGGCATACTCGAAGAGATGGGGTGGGAAACGCTAAACTGCTACAGCGAATTCGAGCAAGCCGAAGGAAGTCTACTTGGTAGGCAAACAAAATTTGAAGTCGTCCTAACCTCTCGCCTGCGACCCGCATTAGCACAACTCAACCCCGGTGCAACCGAAGATACCATTACCAAAGCAATTGAGCAACTCACCGACTCCCGCGCACTGATGAGTCCTGTTGAAGCCAACCGAGAGATTTACACCCTCCTGAAAGACGGCGTGAAAGTCACCCTCAGCGAGCCAGACGGTGAAGGCGAGACCGTCGAAGTGCTTCAGGTGATTGACTGGGAAAATCCAGAGAATAATAGTTTCTTCGCCGCATCCCAATTCCATATTACTGGCGACATGTATACGAGACGACCAGATATAGTATGTTTCGTCAACGGTATTCCCTTGGTCTTGATGGAGTTCAAACGGATTGATGTAAACCTCAAAGCCGCTTATGATGACAACCTCCGAGACTATAAAACTACCATCTCACACCTCTTTTGGTACAACGCCTTTATTGTGCTCTCTAACGGCACAGAGAGTAAAGTCGGGAGTCTTACTGCGGATTGGGAACACTTCGCCGAATGGAAGCGCGTGCACAGTGAAGACGAACCCCACAAGGTCTCTTTAGAGACAATCCTGCAGGCACTTTGTGCACCCGAACGATTACTTGATGTCGTTGAGAACTTTATCCTATTTATGGAAGCACAAGGCGGATTAGTCAAGATTCTCGCGAAGAACCATCAATACCTCGGTGTCAACAACACGATCAAATCCCTGAAGGAGATTGAAGATAATCAGGGCAAGCTTGGTGTCTTTTGGCATACGCAGGGCAGTGGGAAAAGTATCTCGATGCTTTTCTTTGCCCAGAAGGTCCTCAGAAAAGTGCCGGGAAACTGGACATTTGTTGTCGTAACTGATCGCAAAGAGTTGGACGACCAAATCTACAAGACCTTCGTGAGTACAAGTGGTGTCCTAACACAGCAGGAGGTGCATGCAGAAGATATAAAACATCTCCGTCAACTCCTCAGTGAAGACCATCGATATATCTTTACCCTCATTCACAAGTTCCAGACGCAAGGTGGCGAGAGACACCCTATTCTCTCTGAGAGGTCAGACATCGTTGTTATCACCGATGAGGCGCATCGGAGTCAATACGATACACTTGCCCTGAACATGCACACCGCACTCCCCAACGCCGCATTCATCGCTTTCACCGGTACACCGCTCATGGCTGGCGAAGAAAAGACAAAATCGGTATTCGGGGACTATGTGAGTGTTTACGATTTTAACCAATCTATTCTCGACGGTGCCACTGTCCCTCTCTACTATGAAAACCGTGTGCCAACCTTACAGTTGAGAAATGAAGATTTCAACGAAGACATCGAACAGATTCTTGAGGATGCCGAGTTGGATGAGGCACAAGAGGCAAAGCTTGAACGCGAGTTTGGCAGAGAGTATCATCTCATCACACGAGATGATCGATTGGAAACCATCGCTGAAGATATCGTTGCGCACTTTATGGGGAGAGGCTACCGAGGGAAAGCCATGGTCATCTCAATTGACAAAGCCACTGCTGTCAAAATGTTCGACAAGGTTCAGGAACATTGGAAGCGGGCATTGCGCGTCTAAAATCCGAGGTAACCACACAGAGCGGTAGCGAACGGATCTCCTTAGAAGAAAGGATTCGCTACATGGAAGAAACCGATATGGCAGTCGTCGTTTCTCCGGGGCAAAACGAGATTGACGACCTCAGCCAAAAAGGGGTGGACATCACACCCCACCGCGCCCGTATGAACGCGGAGGATTTAGATACCAAATTCAAAGATCCCGAGGATCCTTTCCGAATTGTCTTCGTCTGTGCGATGTGGATCACAGGTTTTGACGTGCCTTCCTGTTCCACTATCTATCTTGACAAACCGCAGCGAAACCATACCTTGATGCAGACCATTGCCAGAGCCAACCGCGTCTTTGGTGATAAAAATAGCGGCTTAATTGTTGACTACATCGGAGTTTTTCGTTATCTTGAAAAAGCGTTGGCGATTTATGCTACGGGTACCGATGCGGAAGGCAAGAAACCGATTGCGGATAAGTCGGAACTGGTTGAGAAACTCCGAGAGGCGATCGCTGAAATCTCCGAATTCTGTCGAGGTCTCGGCATTGACTTAGCGACAGCCCAAACCGATGATGCCTTGCAAAACATCGAAAAAATTAATGATGCAATGGAACGCATCCTGATTAATGATGAAACCAAACGGAACTATTTACAACACGCGACGAACGTCACGAAGTTATACAAGGCAATTCTACCTGATCCCGATGCACATGAATTTACCAAAACCTGTCAACTGATCCATATCATCGCACAGAAAATCAGGAATTTAACGCCACCGGCTGACATCTCCGGTGTGATGACAGAAATCGAGGACCTACTTGACCAGTCAATCGCACCTGAAGGCTATCTCATTCAGATACCATCTGACACTTACGATACGGGTCCGGTAGATTTAAGCCAGATTGACTTCGAGCAGTTAAGCGAACAATTCAATACAGAGCACAAACGCATTGAGGCGGAAAAACTCAGAGGCGCAATCAACGGAAAACTTGCCGCGATGATTCGCCTCAATAGAAGTCGGATGGATTATCAACAAAAATTTGAGCAGATGATTGCAGACTACAACGCAGGCACTATTGGTGTTGATGATTATGTTCAGGGGCTTTTTAACTTCGTTGGCGAGCTTAATCAAGAAGACCAACGCGCCGATACCGAAGAATTTTCTGAAGAGGAATTGGCGGTCTTTGATCTGTTGACGCAACGCGAACCCCATCTAACTGCCTCTCAGCGAGATGAAGTGAAAAATGCTGTGAGAGAATTGCTTGAGACGCTCAAGCAGGAAAAATTGGTTTTAGATTGGCGGAAACGGACACAGTCGAAAGCTGAAGTTAGGAGTGCAGTTGACATAGTGCTTGATGATAAACTGCCCCAACCTTACACACCAGAACTGTTCAACCAGAAATCCGAGGCGGTTTATCAGCACATTTACGATTCTTACTACGGCGAGGGAAAAAGCATTTACACGCAAAATTAAAGGCGCGGTTGAAACCGCGCCTACATTTACTGAAAATCCTGATTTTTACCCAATCTCCCCAATCTCAATCAATCGAGCACCCGATGACAATCGGTCACCCAATGACAATTCTGGGTATGGCAAGTCCCCGAACAACGGACGAAAATATCCTGCCCCCGCTGGAGCTATCTGGTACCGTTCCGCGTCGTAGAACCGCATATCCAGACTTCTCCGAATCACATGCCCCGATGCATCCCGCTTCAGCACTTGATCTAACGGCAACAGCGTCGGTTCAATACCTACCTCTGTCCGTGTAATCGTTGCGACCCCGTTGAACATCCCGTCTGAGAGTGCTTGCACCGCCATAGCACCAGCCTTCATAGCAATGTCTCTGTCCATTGCGATCGGGCTACCGCACCGCTGGAGATAACCGAGGATCAGGGCACGGAATGCCGACTCTGAAATATCAGGGAGCCGTTTCTTCATCGCTTCAACGATAATTTCTGAGCAGCCACCCGGTTTCGTATGCCCGAAAGCATCGAGTTCCGCTTCCGATGTAATCATCAATTCACCAGCTTCATTCCGAATCCCTTCCGATACAACGACGATGACGTTCCCTTGTGCTGTGTGTTTTTCACGAATCGCTTCTGCCAGTTTATCCGGTTGATATGGGATTTCGGGGACAACGATAAGATCCGCTTGCCCATAAGCGGCGGATAAGGTCAACCAACCCGCATCTCTCCCCATCGCTTCGACGACAATCACGCGGTCATGAGAGTAGGTCGTTGTCCGCAAATCTTGGACGTAATTGATGACTCTGTTCGCAGATGAAGGGAAGCCGGGACAGAAATAGTTCACCATCTTAGAGTAATCGACAGCATCCCCTTCAGGTGGATTGATACCCACATCGTTATCAATTGTTTTGGTGACGAACGTGGTTGTGAACTGATCGGACAGTGCGGTTCCGACCGTCAAAGTATCATCACCACCTATCGGAATCAGACCGCTGATATCCAGTTTTTTCAGATTGCTGACTGCTTCATCTAACTTATTATCTTTGATTAGATTCGTACGTGAACTCTTTAAAAGCGTCCCGCCCCGGTTTTCGTCAATCAGATCAGGCGTTAGCGTGAAGTAGTGCCCACCCTTCAAAACACCACGCCAGCCCTCCATAAATCCGATGAGTTCAAAACCAAGTTCTTCTGATTTCAATGCGATGCCTTTAAGGGTGGCATTGAGTGCGCTCGTATCGCCGCCCCCTGTGAGAACACCGATCTTTTTTGCCATGCCAAACTCCTTTATGATTTATAAATTTTTTATTCCGTAATTCAGTGTTGCCTCCACTCGAAGTGCCTCCGCAGTAAAATAAAAATTACTTGACGACTTCGACGAGAACCGGCTTATCCAAGGCGAGTGCCTTTTCAAACGTCGGCTTGAAATCACCTGGATCTTCCACGCGTAACCCAACCGCACCGAACGATTCCGCAAATTTTACAAAGTCCGGGTTAACCAATTCGACACCGATCCGTTTGCCGAAGCGTCGGAGTTGTCCGCGTTCAATTGAAGTATACTGGTTGTCGTTCATCACAAGCGTTACAACCGGTAAGTTATACATCACCGCTGTTGCGAGATCTGGACACGTCATTAAGAAGCCGCCATCGCCACTCAGAGCAACGACTTTCCGCTCAGGATACGCCACTTGCGCACCGATAGCACCCGTCAATCCGATTCCCATTGCGACAGATACACCTGAGAAAATGTAACTCCCCGGGTGATAACAGGGAAAATGCTGTAACGCGCCGTATCCGGTAATGTTAACATCGACCGACAAGATGGCATCGTGAGGCATCACATCGCGCATCTCTTGGAGGATTCGTGGACGTTCAATTGCAGTAAAGTGTCGGCGTAATTCACGTAACCCTTCGCCCCATCCACCTGTACGTTTCTCGTCACGCAGCGCGGCGTTCAACTGGCGTAAAACCAACTTCGGATTCGCGCCGATGCCAACGGTCGCAGGATATTCCTTGTGAATCTCTTCAGGGTCCGCTTCGATATGCAACAGCGGTTGCGGAATCGTGAGGCTCCAGTTGCCGGTATCACGATAGTTGAATCGGGTGCCAACGGCAACAATCAGGTCGGATGCATTCATCGCCGCTTGTGCAACACCGTCTCGGAAGATACCGATTACATGCGGTGAATCTTCCGGGACCGAACCTTTTCCAAAACCGGTCATCACGATCGGTGCGTCCAGCAGCTCTGCGAACTCAAGCATCTCTGCAGTCGCACGTGTGTGATTGATACCACCACCTGAAACGATAAGTGGACGTTCCGCGGTGTTCAACAGTGCCAACGCAGCGTCTACATCTTCTGGGCTTGCTGTCGTCTGGATACCGTTGTTCCGTGGCGGAATTGGCAAGTCAACTTCAGCATCCAATGCGTCTTTTGCCAGTTCAATCAGCACAGGTCCCGGTCTACCGGAACGCAACGCACTAAAACTCCGATTGACGGCATCGGGAATCTGATCTACCCGATGCACAATTTCCAAATGTTTCGTCATCGGTGTGAAGGCAGCTCGCTGATCCAACCCGTGAAAACTCTTCTTCGGGTCGCGTGGTGCCAAGTAGGATGGGTTCTGACCAGTAATCCAAAGCACAGGCGAAGACGCTGTATTTGCTTCGCCAATACCGATAGAGGCGTTGTTTGAACCGGGACCCGGGACAGTCATGCAAACACCAACATTGCCTGTCGCACGCGCATACCCATCTGCCATAAATGAGGCACCGCCTTCATGCCGTGTGACATAGTGCTGAATGCTGTCTTGATTGTTGTATAACGATTCATAAACGGTGTCTAAGTGGTTACCCGGCAAACCGAAAATGACACTAACACCTTGTGCCTTCAAACATTCGACAAAAATATCTCCACCTGTCATAATAACTCCTTTCATATTTTAAATGTTCCTTGCGGTCTATTCCGTGCGTCTTATTGATGACCATCGATGAGGGAATCCAGTCTCACTGAATGAAGTTTAAGAAAATATTTGGGTAATTCTATATTTCCACCAGGCCCGGTAGGTGCGGTTTGCAACCGGGGCCCCCACCCGTTACTGGGAAGGGGCACCGGACTTCATCAATAAATTACCGAATTAATTTTTTAATCCTCATGTAACCGCACCGGGCATCAGCAAAAATTACCCGATTAAATTGTTAATCTTCATTTGGTGAAACTTAGCGTCTTCAGCCAATAGTAAAACTTCAGCAGAAGCGATCTTTGCATCGATCGCGCATCTCCATTCTATGAAACCACGAAAAGCCGTCCCTGTTTCGGTGTAAACGTGCTATTTAGATACGTCTTTTCATCAGCGTGCCAAAAATCAATACTCTCTCTCGCATTCTTGGACAGATCCCACTCCGCAACATGAGATGCCTTCTGGTGCATCTCAATCAAGACATCAATTGATTCAGGGCCTGTATGAAATAAATAGAATTGCTCAAATTCCTCTGCATCACGGTGGTGTAACTGAATGGCATTCGTTACTTCGTTGCCAGGTTTTAGATACACCGATACGGTAGGGCGCACCCATTTTCGGAGGCATTTTTCGAGTCTCACCTTTTTCTCGTCCGGTGGACCACGGAGAATAGTTGCGCGCCGTCCATAGATGAGGTGTTCCAGTGGATATGGCTCCAGTCCAATCCTCCCATTAAGAAGATAAGGGATTGGATCGTTTGCGATTAATCTGCCCTTTACTTTTGTGAATGCTCTTAGACACTTGACGGTCTCTTCCTGAAGTGATATACAACTCGGAAGCAGAATGACGCTATAAACTTCCTTAGTGTCTGTTCTGTCATTGAGAAGACTAAGTCCGCCGCTTCTACTACCACGTTCTCCTGTGCTTACAATTTCTGCTGAACTCAGCTCCTGCTCCGAGACAATTCTGAAATCGTATCCCAATTCCCAAACACTTTGGCACAACCATCCCCACGCCTTCGTCAAGCCATTCCACTGCTTCTCGTCAGGTTTGGTCCAAAGGCTCTGTGTCGGTGCTACCATAAGGAGCGGTCTTTTCGGATAACCGTGAGATAACGTTTGTGTGATAGAAATGGATTCCGGTATTGCAGTACCATCTATGTTTGTCCACAAGTTAAAACCGAGACTTGTATCTTCAAACACTGTCCGTCTATTCGTTTTATTGGTATTCTTCCGTGAAATATCTGCATATTGGGTATTGCTACAGACCCATTTTGCAACGACGAATCGCTTCGGAGTATCTATTTTCGTGGTTTGTAGAATAGGACAGTCCACGTGTGCCAGCATTGCCCCTAATTCAAACTCCAGCGTCTTTGCGCTTGCAGGGAGACTTAAGCCAAACCGTAATCCTTCCTGATGACAAAAATCACGCGCACCGCCAAGAAAACAGTCAGCGAATCGCGTCGTCAATTCACGCCAAAACATATTTCTAACTGCTGCGGAGTTATAAGTTTCATAGAACACTAAGGGTAGATATTTCGTGAGCATTTCCTCTATCGTGTTTGATAGCGTAGGACTCCACGGGAGCGATGATGTTCCTGCCCCCAAAACGCTTGCGAGTGACAAAAACCTTGGTAACTCACAGGTAAAACCGACAAGGTGTTTTTTGCCATGAGCCCTTAAATAACTTGCCAGCACGCGTTCCAGGAACCTCGAAACTCCGGTAGTGCTTAAAAGGTCTTCCGCTGCGTTTTCCGTCTGATAGATATTAATTACTGTTCGCCCGCGAAGCCGCTCTGCAATTGCGAGATCGCCCGCGACACATTTTTGGACATAGTCACTGATGTTATAACACGGAGCCTCCGCGTGCGGTTCCGCAATCAAGTAGTGCTGTCCGAGTGCTGTGCTGTGCTGTAGATGAGACTGCCGAAGTTTTGCTTGGATCGCTGGGGTTGTTTCTCTGTCCCCAAAAGATTGTTCTACCGCATTCAGTTGATATCGCGTTTCCAATAGCGCAGATGGTAGCGCGATCCATGCGCGTTCACGTCTTCGTAACAATCGGGTGAGTTCTGCCCGATGCACCGATGCTTCTGGCATTCCCTGCCACAATAGGATACTTTCTGCGTCAAAAGAATCCGTCTGCACAACTATCCGCTCCTGTTATTAAACCTAAAAGATTTGCAACGCTTAGGTGTTTTGTGATATACTTTTAACACCGACGGAAAGGTAAAAATTCGTGAGTTCTCTCCACATTTTGCATTAAGAGTTTAGCACACCTTGAGAATTCATGCAATCAAAAGTTCTCTTGTTCTTGTAGCTAGGATCTCCGAACCCCGACATACCGCTGAAGGAGTAATCTCCTAATAGCGACTCCCAACTTTTAGTAGCGAGTTTTGACCACCTCCAAACGACGCGAAAAGGCGTAGAAATGAACATATTAGAGAATCTGATTTCAGCGTTTTCTGTACTTCGTGGAAGCAAACTTCGTACGATTCTCACGCTTTTGGGAATTACAATTGGCATTGCGGGTGTCATCGCGATGATGTCTTTTGGTGCGGGGGCTGAAAAACTCCTTATGTCCGAGATTAACAATATCGGCGGACCGAGTATGTTCGGCGTTTATCGTCCTGGACACATCCGAAAGAACGGACGCTGGCAACGCAACACCAGTCCACATCACCTTGAGATGAAAGACCTCCAAGATGTCCTCGCCGAATGTCCCTCCGTCGAAGTCGCCACCGTTGAGGGCAGCTACTATATCAGCCTCGGTGTTGACGGGAAATTTCAGAAAACCTATCTCCGCGCAACAACAAATGAATATCAATCCGTTCGCGAATGGCGCACCCAATACGGCAGATTCCTCGCTGATACTGACATGGACACTTGGACAAAGGTCTGTGTCATCGGTTCAAAGATTTGGAAAGAGCAGTTTAAAGGACAGGATCCTATTGGTAAGGAAGTCATCATCAATAATCATGGGAACAACAAACGTTTCACTGTTATCGGGATCATGGAGAGTCGCGGGGACGGGTTAGAGCGCGGCAAAAGCGACGACAATATGCTCTTCATTCCGATTACAACCGCACAAAAACGGTTTTGGGGACACGATCACGTTGGGCATATCATGGTGCGCGCCAAGAGTCCACTTCTCGTTGATCAGGCAATGAAAGAAGTGAAGACCATTATTATGCGCAACCACGGTGGAGACGAGACGTTTTTCCGAACGTGGTCGGCGAAAAAAGGAATCGAGCATGCGAAAAGAATGATTTTTATTATAGAATCGGTACTGGTAATCATTGCTTCTGTTGCGTTGATAGTAGCAGGTATAGGTATTCTAAATATCATGCTCGTCTCAGTGACAGAGCGGATCCCAGAGATTGGACTGCGGAAAGCGGTCGGCGCAAAGAGTTTTAACATCCGTTTGCAGTTCCTCACGGAATCCGTGTTATTGTGCCTAATTGGGAGCCTGCTCGGTATCGCTTTCGGTGCTATTGTTGGAAAAGGTTTCGCATGGGTAGTGGGTAAGTTTTTGAACGAACTTGCTTGGCCCTCCGTACTTACGCCGGAAGCCGTGCTGATCTCCGTAGGCGCAGGTGCCGCCGTGGGTATCTTCTTTGGGTACTATCCTGCCAGCCAAGCCGCAAAAATGACCCCCATTGATGCTATTCGTCATACATAGGGAAGCAAAACGTGCAAATACTGGAAAATCTCATCTCAGCATTTTCTGTGCTTCGCGGGAGCAAACTCCGCACGATTCTCACACTCCTCGGGATTACCATCGGTATTGCCGGTGTGATAGCGATGATGTCTTTCGGCGCAGGTGCCGAAAAGCTCATGATGGCACAGATTGAAAGGATCGGTGGACCCAGCATGTTCGGCGTTTACCGACCCGGATATATTGAAAAAAACAATCGCTGGCAACGCAACACCAGCCCACATTTCTTAGAGATGCGAGATCTGCACGACATTCTGGCAGACTGCCCCTCCGTTGAAGTCGCTACCGTTGAAAGAAGCCATCCCATTGACTTTGAAGTTGAGGGAAAGCACCGACGGACCTATCTCCGCGCAACGACAAATGAATATCAAGCCGTCCAACAGTGGGAGGCTGAATATGGAAGGTTCCTCGCTGATACCGATATGGACTTCTGGAATAAGGTTTGTGTCATCGGATCAAAAGTCTGGAAAGAACAATTTAAGGGACAGGATCCCATTGGCGAGGAAGTCGGCATCAATAACATGCGTTTTACCGTTATTGGTGTTATGAGTGCCCGCGGAGATGGGTTCGATGAAGGTAGAAGTGAAGACAATATGATTTTCATTCCAATTACAACCGCACAGACCCGTTTTGGTGGACGTAATCGGGTCGGAGCCATTATAGCACGCGCTAAAAATATTGATTTAGTTGATCAGGCAATGAAAGAGGTCGAGACTGTTCTTAGACGCAACCACGGTGACGATGATACCTTTTTCCGAACATGGTCCGCGAAAAAGGGGATAGAAGGCGGAAAAAGGATTATCTTTATTATGGAGATGGTGCTTGTCATTATCGCCTCTATCTCGTTGATAGTAGCAGGTATAGGTATCCTGAATATCATGCTCGTCTCAGTGACGGAACGGATCCCGGAGATTGGGCTGCGGAAAGCGGTCGGCGCAACAAGTCTTGATATTCGGCTGCAGTTTCTCACAGAATCCGTGTTGTTGTGCCTGATTGGGAGTCTGATTGGTATCGCGTTTGGTGCTGTCGTTGGAAAAGGTTTCGCATGGGCGGTGAGTCGGTTCTTTAGAGAACTTGACTGGCCCTCTGTCGTTACGCCAGAAGCAGTGCTAATCTCAGTTGCTGCAGGTACAGCGATAGGTATCTTCTTCGGTTACTATCCCGCCAGCCAAGCCGCCAAGATGACCCCCATTGATGCCATCCGTCATACATAACCTTCCTACCCTAACCACGGTAGGTGCGGTTTCATGAAGTTTAATAAAATAGTTCGGTAATTCTATATTTTTTCCCGGGGTCCCCGCCCGTTACTGGGGAGGGGGCCGGTAGGTGCGGTTTCCTAACAGCACCGGACTTCCCTAAAAATTACCGAATTAAAAAATTAATCTTCATCTAACCGCACCGGGTCTAAGCCACAAACTGTGTATACTTTATAATCTCTCTTTAGTCCCGTAGGGACGGCATGTTTATAGAAACAGTGGAAAAAAGAATCAAGCCCTGTAAGGGCGACATCTGTGTAGGGCTTTTAGGAAAAACAATGCCTATTTTTAAATTAGAAGACACCACCCTTGATATAGCTCAAAGGACAGATCTTGAACTTGAAACCCATCTGGAGACTTGGCTTGAAAACAGCCCGTGGGCAGTTATCCAAGACGAACTCGTTCTGTGGATAGACAGACAAGCAAGTGCCCAAGATGAAGAAGGGACTATCTATCCAGACTTGCTCGGTGTAGATTCAGAAGGGAATCTCGTCATCGTTGAGAAGGATAAACCGGAAAGTGTTGGATAGATTAAACCGATGAATAAGCCAAAGATGACCTATTTTGAGAAAGAAGATATATTGCATCTCGTGATTTCCGATGAACCCGAAAGTGACAGGGTTGAACTGAGTCCTAATATCACGGTTGAACTGAATCGGGACGGTGAACTTATCGGTATTGAGATTCTCAACGCAAGTGCTTTCATTCAGGATGCAGTTTTAGATACTAACCTCGCTAAACGACTTTCGCTTGCCAGCACTGAGATCTCTTAACAATTCGATACGTAGGTTGGGTTGAGCGAAATGTGAGAAACCAAACACACATGACGCAGAAAACTTAGCATTTCCAAGAGCCTTGAATATTCCAAAATCCAGCGAAACCCAACATATTACTCAAAAGGTTGGGTACGCAGAAAACACAAAAACCCGCGAAATCTGTGAAATCCGTGTCAATCCGCGATTCAGACGAGACACACCATCGACATAAGACCGTGCAAAAAACGCGCCATGCCCGTCCCACCGAAGGCATCAAATACATCGGCTCCAAGCTGAGACTCATCCCACAGGTACTTGAACTCGTCAGAAAAGTCAACGCCAAAACAATCCTTGACGGCTTCTCAGGCACAACCCGCGTCTCACAAGCACTCGCCAAGCTCGGATATACCGTCGTTTGCAACGACATTGCCCCGTGGTCAGCGGTTTTCGGCACCTGTTATCTCCTCAACACAAAACCGAAAGAAACGTATCAACCGCTTATCGATCACCTCAACGCCGTGCCACCTGTTGATGGCTGGTTCACGGAGCATTACGGCGGACATACCAATGACGGATGCGCTGTACAAGCAGACGGACTTAAGAAACCGTGGCAGCTCCACAATACCCGTAAATTGGACGCGATTCGACAGGAAATCGAAACCCTCAACCTCGATCCAATCGACAAAGCAGTAGCACTCACAAGCCTGATACTGGCACTCGACCGTGTTGACAGCACGCTCGGGCACTTTTCTGCGTATCTCAAAGAGTGGGCACCCCGCGCCTATAAGGAGTTAGTGCTTGAAGTGCCTGAAGTTTTCACGTCACAAGGAGACCATGAGGTTTACCAGACCGACATCTTTGAACTCGTGCAGCGTGTATCGGTTGATCTCGCCTACTTCGATCCACCCTACGGTTCAAACAACGAGAAGATGCCTCCGTCTCGCGTCAGATACGCTGCCTACTACCACCTCTGGAAGAGCGTCGTCCTCTTCGATAAACCCACCCTTTTCGGCAAAGCAAAACGGCGAGAAGATACATCAGACCCTCTCGCCGCGTCTGTATTTGAGGAATTCCGTCGTAACGAGGACGGACGCTTCATCGCTGTTGAAGCCATTGCGCAGTTAATCCGAGAAACACAAGCCCGTTGGATTCTGCTGTCTTATAGTTCTGGTGGTCGCGCAACTGCCGAGCAACTAAACGAGGTCATGCAAAATAACGGCGAACTCCTTGCCGTCCTTGAGTTTGACTACAAAAGGAATGTCATGGCAGGTATGAAGTGGACCCATGAATGGGTAGACATGGTTGAAGAGCCGAACCGAGAATTCCTTTTCCTTCTGGAAAAAAACGTGCCTCTCATTTGAAGTTTGCCTAATCGCCTTTGGGTTTCGCCCCGAGCTGCCAATGTCGGCTGCACGCCAGGGACCAATCGGTACAAATACCGTCTATTTTATTCGCGCGGGCTTCGTCCCAGATATCAGGTCGATGCTCGCCGATGTGCAAGGCAAGCCAGACTTGCTTACCAAGTTGACGAGCCTGTGCCATCGCTTCCGCACTCGGAATGAAGCGCACCCACAGGCAATCCGCAATCGGATCACGCAAAGTTGCGACGAACTGATCGGCCTCACTATCGTTTAGATATACCGTTGTTCGCAGCTTCGGATTGGCTTGTTTGAAGCGACGACTCGAATCACTGGACTGACCGAAGGCGAAGAGTTGATCGAACAGTTCGTATTTTTCGACGAACCTCACGATGTTCTGCTCAATTCCCGGCGAGATGACTTTCATATTCAATGCGATAGTCAAAGGTGTTCGTTGACGCTCGCGGATGAGTTTGAATACTTCTTCCAATGTCGGCACCTTCTCGCCAGTGAAACGCGGGTCGAACCAACTTCCGGCATCCAATTTACGAATTTCTGCCAACGTCATTTCGGTCACTTCACCGGTGCTATTAGTCGTGCGGTCCACAGTCCTATCGTGAATGACTACAAGGTGTTCGTCCCGTGTCTGATAGACATCCAACTCGATCGACAAACCCAACTCGATAGCGGCGGCAAAACTGGGCAAAGTGTTCTCGGGCGCGTGTCGTGCCACACCGCGGTGAGCGAGCAAGATCGGATTCATGGGCGACTCTTGCATCTCAGACTCCGACGGCGCAGCGATCACACATGTAAGCATCAGCATGTTGAATGGCATAATTTATCTCCTGATTGTAAACCAACCTTACCTGGAGTCGCGAGATGGCAATTTTTCGATGTATCAATTCTCAACCAACCGTCCTTCTTAACAGTATTATATAGGATTCTCGCAAAATGCCTTCACCCTCGGATGCTCCAAGACTTCCGGGTTAAGAACATGTGCTGGTGCGCGTCCTTGAATCGCATCCGTAACCTGCTTAATTGTGCAAAGGTCCAGCCGAATACCAGATTCAACAGTCATGCCCGCGTTGTGATTCGTACTGATAATGCGTGGATGGTTTTTGTGAATCGCTCGCGGTCCGTTAACGGGATCATCCACGACATAATACCAAAGTCGGTTTTCACTGACGGCGCGGTTGGCTGCAGCGTCATCAACGAGGTTCCCGCGTGACGGATTGATGAGAGACGCATGCGGTTTCATCGCACAGAATTCTTCGTAACCCACAACAGTATCCGCACCCGATAGATGCAGCGATACGGTATCGCTTTCTTTGAAGAGTGTCAACGGTGTATCAACAGCCTCCGCACCGAATTCCGCGGCAAGTTCAGCGATATCCGGACGGACATCGTAAACCAAGAGTTGCCCTTCCTCACCGAGCAGCGGACGCGCACGTCGCGCGACTTCTTGACCAATCCGACCAAAGCCGTACAAACCGAGTGTTGAACCCATCACCTCATGGGTCTTGATAAGCCCGAAATCCCCATTGTGAGAGGCTCTATTTAGCGTGTAGACCCGTTTCAGAGTTGCGAACCACTGTGCAATCGCATATTCAGCAACGGTCACCATGTGTTCAGGAGCGATCGTAACAATGACCCCGTATTCGGTCGCCAAATCTACATTAACGGTTTCATAACCAACACCCCAACGCGCAATAATTCGGAGGGATTCCGCCGCTTGATAGAAACTTTCATGAAACGGCACGCCGCTTGCGATCACGCCAACAACGCCATCAGCGTGCGCATCAGTCAGTTCCGGGGGATGAATACTCAACTCACCAAGTTGCTGCAAATCTGCCAACGCCGCTCGGCGTTCCGCAGTATCGAACTCGGTATTTTCAAAAATAGGAGAGAGAAGAATCTTTGCCATAGTTTTATTTCTTTAGCGACTGATACGTACACTACCCGCCTCCATCGCTTTTTCTGCCTCTTCTGCTGTTGTCCAGTTGAAGTCACCGGGGAAAGTATGTGCCAAGGCGGAGTATCCACCAGCGAAATCGACTGCCTCCTGCGGTGATTTTCCGTTCAAGAGGCTATAAATGAGTCCCGACGAGAAACTATCACCGCCGCCGACTCGGTCTACCAGTTCCAAATCCTCATAGATACGTGACAGATAGAATTCTTCACCATCAAACAGGAGTGTCCGCCAGTCGTTGAGCCAACCGGTTTTGGCATCACGTAACGTCGTGCCGATCATCTCAATATTCGGGAAAGCATCCTTAACGCGCTGCGCAACCGATTTGTAGCTTTCAGGTTCAAGTTTGCTATAGGATTCGGTTGCACCTTCCGCTGCGAATCCGAGAGATTTCTCAAAGTCCTCTTCATTCCCGATGAGAACAGAGACATGTTCCATCATCGGGCGGTTTGCTGCTTGTGCCTCTTCAGCACTCCACAGTTTAGAACGGAAGTTCAGATCGTAGCTGGTCTTAATACCGGCTGCGCGTGCTGCTTGAAGTGCCTCTGCCGAGACGGCAGCCGCAGATTCTGACAACGCAGGTGTGATACCACTGAGATGAAACCATCGTGCCCTACTGAAAATGGATGCCCAGTCAATCTCACCAAGCTGAACGTTGGAAATCGCTGAGTAGCCGCGGTCATAAGTGACGCTACTTGCACGCGGACCCGCACCCAATTCAAGGTGATAAAATCCGTTCCGCTCCAAGCCAACCCCGTCGAAGTCCGTCCAGATGATATTCGACATATCCACGCCGAGTTCACGTCCCTTGTTGCGGATATAGCGACCAGACCAGTTGTCTACGAGCCGTGATACCCACGTTGTCCGCAGTCCGAGTTGCGCTGCATTGACAGCGACGTTCATCTCTGCACCGCCTGCTGTTATTGCCAACGATGATACCTGTTCAAGCCGCATAAATTCTGGGGCGGTGAGTCGGATCATCGCTTCCCCAAATGTGACTAAATCGTACATAGTTCATTCTCCCATTTCGGTGTCTGTTTTATTTTTGTTCTGGTATTCGTGATAGAGGTTTTCAAGGCACTGTCCGCAGAAACAGTAGACCCTGCCGTATCCGCCGATCTCTTTTTCAAGCAATTTGCTCATCAGAAATTCATTTTGGCAGACCGCGCAAATTTCAAGAAGATCTTCCGGTTCAGTCGTCTCTACGCTTGATTTCCGCCGAGACATAAGATGCAAGATTAACCAAACGGTGATAGGTATAAGAATTATAAAAATAGCGAATAGCATTTCAGGTTTTCCTCATAACGACAGACAGGAACTGATATTCCTTTTACTATAGCGGATAATTCGGAAGATGTCAACGGAAATTCGTTTGATTGTTTCACGGCTTTTGTGCTAAAATACCGGTGTTGGCACTTCAGATAAATCAACTTTCTTGTAGGAGGGAACTCCGATTCCCGACTCTCTACTTTGAGGTAATAACGGAGCACTCTATTTATAAATGAGTAAAATAACCCATGTAGACGTTTATCCCACTGCTGTCGGAATGAAAGATGTCTTTAACATCGGGACCGGCTTCGTCGGAGACACCGGATCCGCGGGCGATCACGTCTTCGTTAAAATTACAACAGATGATGGCTACGTCGGTTGGGGGGAACAGCGCGCGCTCCCCTCGTGGAGCTACGAGACGACTGAATCTATCACGACTACCATTAGACATTACATCGCGCCCCTGCTGCTCGGATGTAATCCGTTGAACCTCAACCAAATTCATCACGCCATCTATGACGCACTGAAACCGGCTGTCAGCAACGGACACCCTTTCGCCAAAGCTGCTGTAGACATTGCTCTACATGACCTCAACGGGCGAATCCTTGATGTGCCGTTGCATGCTCTCTTCGGAGGCAAACGTCACAACGCACTCCCTCTCTGTTATGCTTTGAGCATTGATACACCTGAAATAATGGGCTTGAAGGCGAAGGCGTTGTCGCCCTGTTCCTGTTTCAAAGTGAAAGTTGCTGGTGTTCCAGCAGAAGATGAAGAACGCTTACGCGCAATAAATGAGGCTGTGCCGGAGGCCAAACTTTGGATCGATGCGAATCAATCGTATACACCGTCTAATGCTCTTGAATTGCTGAAGCGGGTTGCGGACATTCGCGAGATTTACTGCATGGAACAGCCTGTGGCCAGCCAAGATTGGTTCGGTATGAAGCGGGTGCGGGAGGACGCACCGATTCCAATTGCTATCGACGAAGGGTGTTTCACCTACTTCGATCTGGCAAAAATCGCGCGTTTGGAATGTGCAGATGCTGTTGTCTTGAAAGTGTGTAAATCTGGTGGGTTAGCGGAATGCCTCAAGAGTGCTCATGTTGCCGAAGCCAATTCGCTTGAATTACTCGGCAGCGGTTTGACAGAAGCTGGGATCGGCTTCATCGCGAGTGTCCATCTGTTTTCAACTTTGGATCTGGTTCTTCCTGCTGAACTCAATGCGCCTGCTTTTTTGACAACCATGGCAGTGAACGGTGTCGAAATTCACAACCATGTCGTAACAGTGCCGGACGGTCCAGGTCTCGGCGTTACGCCTGATGAGGATTATATCAACGAGAATCTGCTTGACCTTGAGTGTTCTTGAACAGAATAAGAATCTCAACGAGGATCGTGATACCAATTGCCACTGCACAGAGTAGATAAGGACTCTGAACGCCCAATTGTGAGTCCGCTAAAATTCCACCCAAGAACGGACCCAACAGAATTCCAACGCCCAATATGGCTTCGTGCCACCCGCTCTTATTCCCTTTATCTGCATGCCGGTCCAACCCGTAATAGAGGCTACTGAAGTAAGTGAAAGCAACAGACACACCGATAATCGCAAATGCCATAGCCCAGAGGCGCATATGCTGTGTCAACCCTATTCCGAGGAAACTCAGAATTGCCAACACTTGAACGATTAAAAGCGGGCTAAAACGATAATGCCACCTCGTTGAGTAACCGGTTCCAAGGACGACGAACGCTAGCGTTTGAACACCACCGAGTATCAGCATCAAATTTCCGTATATTGCCGGGCGTATTCCCATCTCCAATGTGAGTTTTGGGGCGAGTTGGCGGAGCACACCGAGCGCGAACCACGAGACAAAATTCGCACACCGAGCCAGATGGAGATAAGTCATCCGAACGGGTAGAGATGGATACAGTATCTCAGGTGATTCCGAGTCAGACTCATCTGTGTGGTCAGCTACATTTGATGGGTCGGATTTAGCAATACGAGAAGCCCAAATTGTTACTAAGGTGAGTATGGCGAAAATACCAGCGAGGTAGAAAGGTCTAAATGGGTTTGCTTCTCCGTACAGATAACTCGAAAACGCCGGACCTAAGGTCATACCGATGCTCCAGAACAGGTTGAAGAGCATAATCCGGTGGATTAAGTCACCTTCGCCTTCTTGTTCAGCGAGCCATGCCTCGTAAGCGGGAAAGAAGAGTGCCATACTGATGCCGATTCCCGGAAAAACACCCATCAGATGTCCGCTATTTCGGCATAGGGCAAGTGCAATGCTGACGACACTAAGTAGAAGGCACGCGGCGTAAAGGATATACCGACGCTCTATCCGATCTGAGAGTCTACCAAGTGGGATCGCGAGCAGTGCGAAAAACCCCGTACTTACTGCCATCAACACGCCAAGAAATGTTGTCGAAAGCCCTAAATAACTGGTATAAAAGGAGGTATTGGTTAGGACATTGCTAAAGGCAAAGTCAATCAATAGGACGGGTAGATAAACAGTGAGCAGTTGGATCGGTTTTAGGCGCATTAAGGCATCGGGGTTGAAAACCCCTCCTACGTTATGGCATCACAATTGCTGCATCAATCATATGATAGCCTGTTGCACCAACTGGATCCGCCTCAATGCCGATTTCATCTTGAGTGACACCACTGTGGGTCGTGGCTCTCGCATAGATTTCAACAGGTGCTGCTTTCTCAGGAACCTGCCAATCCCATTTCCAGAGCACCCATGCAAGAGGAGTATCCTTCGCCCAGATCTCTGCTTCTTCCCACGTCTGTCCCCAGTCGATACTGACTTCTACTTTCTTGATACCGCCGTGATTGCCTGCATCGAATGCTGCGCCGCTCACTGTATAAACCTTGCCGCCATGGATCTCTTCGCCTTCACTCGGTGTTCCAATCATTGTGGCGAGTTTCACGTTCGCGATCGGATCCCAACCCCGTTTCTCCCAGTAACTTTCATGCTCCTTCGCCAATTGGATGTTCACTATCCACTTGGGGTTTTTCGTGCCGTAGTGCCCCGGGTTAAGTAATCGAATTGGGAAGCCGTGCTCTGTCGGTAAAGGTTCACCGTTCATTTCGTAAGCGAGGAGTGTATCTTCCCGCATCGCCTTTTCCAACGGAATCGCTGTGTGGTAGCCGTCCGCACAGCGAAAAACGACCACTTTGACTTCGGGTTTCGGACCGACTTTTTCAAGCAGATCGCGCAGCCGAATCCCTTTCCACACCGCATTGCTCATCTGTTCGTTGCCAATCGGATCGCCGATACACTTCAGCGTTCGCATTGCCGTGACAGATTCCATTGCAGTGATATCCTCAAGCCGCAACGGCGGTATCGGTTTTTCTCTCAAACCAGTGATTACCATCCGCCAGGTTGCGGCATCAAGTACAGCAGGGTTTCCAATCTGTAGGATGTAGAAGTCGGCATTCGGGGTTATCAGTGTGCTCGGCTTCAGCTGCGGCATCGCTGCCGCGTCTCCTTCCAATCGAAGGGGCAATACCATTCCCGCTGCACTAATCGCGCTCAGTTTTATAAATGTTCGTCTTTTCATTCTTCTAATTTTCCTTGCGGTTCGGTCAGCTGGGTTTGAGGCCTTCGTGTCCCTCTCCGTATATCCGCTTTCCACTTCGTTTCAAGCTGCGTGTGCTTCTGAAAAACGAGTTATAATATACCGCCTGCCTCTTTGCTGACTGCTATTTCTCCTTGCGTCTTTTTCTACTGCGCATTCGCATCGTAATTTTTACAACACCTCTCACCATAATTGCTGTTCCACCGCATAGGAATAGGGGCAATCCCCATTTCCACTGAAAGAAAAAGTAAGCGATAAAACTGACAGACATCAAAGCGATAAAGGTATTTAAAAGTGTCTTGTTTTCATACCATTTCTGCATTTTACACCAGAGGATGGATTTCCATGTTTATCCGCTTTCTCTTCACGCTTTTTGGGCAACCATGCGTGAAAGGATACCCAGAATTTTGTCGCATTGCCCAATCGCATAGACTCCCATGTCAATGTGGAGTTTCTGTCCCTCCAATTTGAGGAAGAGCCAATCTGTACCTGAAGTCGTAACGCCGTATACACAATGAATGTTATTCCCTTTTTCCTTATTAAAGCGTTGGGCAGCGAGCATTTCAGCAACACATTGCCCTAACCCGAGTTTCACGTCGGCGTTTTTTGCCTCAACAAGCACAATGACAGGTGCCTCTAAGTAAAACTGCTCTGGCGACAGGCTTACCAAAAAATCACAGGCCCCAGTTAATCCGCTTTCAACATCAACGCTAAAATCAATCCCTGAAAAGAGACTAATGCGCTGCTCAAACTGCTCGCGGAGTTCTATCAGAACATTAGCAACTATCATTTCTGACTTTGCCTTTTCTGTACCTATTGCTACAGCTAAAGGCACATTTCTCGACAACGCGGTCATAAGATGGGCACTCGGAACCACCGGTGCTATTTCGGAAAAGATACCCGCTGATTCAACCGTTTCTAACCCGAACGTTGTTCGGACTGCTTCTAAGGTAAAATTACTATACGCCATCCCGTTTTCCGTTCTATAAGTAGAACGCTCCCATCTGATCTGTCCACTAAAACACCTTTCTATTTTGTGCTACCCTTTGAAATTTTCCTTCAAAAGGATACCACGTACAGGGTTCAATGTCAAGCGAAATTAACGCGAGTTCAGGGTTATTCAGTTTTCCATTCTTGTGCCTGATTTGCCCCGGTCCTAGTGGCAGACCTTTTAAAATCCGAGAAATCTGCGCAATCTGCAACAATCCGTGTTTCAGACGAATAACACTTATCAGCAGTCAATCAAGAAGCGTCTATAACCCTGAAAATCCTGATAGCTGACCACTGGCAGTTATTCTGCTGACTGTTGATGGCTGATGACTGGCAACTGAAAACTAAGTGTTATTGAAATATTAATTGCGTCCTGTTTGAAACAGTGATATGCTGTTCCTAATATATCCATACGCGCCGAAAAGAAAGGGAGCGGAACGCCTCATGGCAAAACAACCAAATATCATTTTCCTCATGACAGATCAGCAGCGTTTTGATACGGTCGGTGCACTCGGAAATCCAATTATTCAGACCCCGGGGTTAGATCGTCTTGTTCGGGAAGGCACAAGCTTTACGTCGGCGTATTGCCCGTCTGCTGTGTGCGTAGCATCCCGTTGTAGTTTCTTGCTCGGGCAGTGGCCACATCAGACAGAATGTACGAGCAATTCCGCAATGCCCCAAGATCGCGTTTCGGTGATGGAGCTGCTCAATGGAGCAGGCTATCAGACGCACGGTATTGGCAAGATGCATTTCACACCACAAGGACGTAAAATGTGGGGGTTTGAAACGCGAGACTATTCCGAGGAAGGTCCTGGTCCCGATGATTTTACGGAGTTTCTGGGTGAAAACGGCTATGATCATATCGTTGCACCACACGGCGAGCGGAGTGAGTACTACTATATCCCGCAACCCTCACAACTTCCTGCGCGCTTGCACCACACGCAGTGGGTAGGGGATAGAACCCTTCAATTCATGTCTCAACGCGATACGAGTCGTCCCTTTTTGTGTTGGAGCAGTTTTATCAAGCCCCATCCGCCGTTTGAATCACCAGTGCCATGGAGTCGGCTCTATCGCACAGTCGAAATGCCGCTTCCATTCCTGCCTTCAGATTATGAGCATCTACATACCTACTGGAATCGTCATCAAAATCGCTATAAATATCGTGACCAAGGGCGGGACATGAATCTTCTCCGTACGATGCGAGCGGCTTACTATGCAGCCATCTCCTTCATTGATTATCAGGTGAGTCGAATTCTTGACTACCTCGAATCGGAAAACGAACTTGATAACACGCTGATCTTATACACGTCCGATCACGGTGAATTACTTGGCGATTATGATTGCTACGGGAAACGCTCTTTCCTTGATGCTGCCGCCCGGATTCCGCTGCTTGTGCGTTATCCTGAACGTTTTACAGCAAATGTCCAGTGCGACATTCCAACGAGTCTTGTTGATGTGCTGCCGACGAGTCTTGGCGCAGTGGGACTGTCACCAGAGGCGGAGCGGAGCGGTGTTGATCTTGCTGATATTGCCACAGGACGTGCACAACGGGATGCGATCGTTGGGCAATTAGGACAGGAAGGCACAGGGTTGTATATGCTCTTGACGGATGAATACAAATATATCTACTCCGCTGCCGATCGGCAGGAATGGCTCTTCAGGCGTTTGCCGGGCAGACTTGATGAACGAAGTCTCGCTGGCAATCCTGCTTATGGTAGAATTCTCAATGACTATCGAAAACGCTTGATTGAGTGGCTCCGCGAGGACGGTTATGAGTTACCACTTGATGGCAATAAGTGGCGAGACTTCCCTCCTCCTGTTGAGCTTGATAATCCGGATGCGGGTCAACTTTTCCAAGATGGACGTTCTGTGAGCGATCAGTTTCCACCAGGCTATTCACCAAACCTTGACACACTCAGAAGATGAAAAGAACTGTCTGAACCTGTTGTGGGATTACACACTGTTTGCATAATAGTAAAATCCAAAAATATGTGGACACCTTAGGGACAACAACCCCATCTCTCGCTGGCGAGGATTGTATCCTCGCCTTCCAACAATGTCCAATTAATTGCGGAATTCACTATAATACTGCATTTTTTGTGTATTCTAACCCAAGTTGCTGATTGGAAATTCGTAAGAACAGTATGTAGATATCGAAAAAAGTTCAAGTATCTTATCCAACAAGCCCAGATTATGCCAATCCATCGCTCTGTCAAGACGTTACTCTCAAAAGTAGCGTGGCACGCCTACAATAGTTACCGCAAAGGTGCACGTTACCGCTCTCGATTTTCGCAGGCAGCTGCATTACTGGACGCACCGCGCGAAACCATTGTGGCATTCCAGAAGGAACGGTTGGAAACACTCCTCCAACACGCATACGAGACAACACCTTATTACCGAGAATTGCTCAAGACGGAGTCACCGGATATATCAGAGATTCCGCCACTTGAAAAACAGGACGTTCGAAACCAATTAGAGCGTCTCTGCTCTGAAGCGTTTTCTCAGGAGCAGCGCATCAAAAACGCTACAGGTGGCTCAACGGGCACGCCGCTTACGTTCTATCAAGACAGAAACTATTGGAATCAACGGAACTTGAGTGTATACTACTTTGACCGGTGGGCGGGTTGGAATTTCGGTGAACCCCAACTGATTATATGGGGTGCCCCCGCAGACTTGAAAGGCGATGAGCACTGGAAACACCGCCTTAACAACCTCTGGCGGAATCAGTATTGGCTCGACGGATTTCGCCTCACAGATGAAAAGATGCAAGCAGCGTTTGAGTGGATGGAGCAAGGTTATCCGCAGACAATTCTCGCCTATCCGTCATCACTTTACCAATTCGTCACATTTCTTTCCGAAAAAGGTTTGACATCCAGATGGCAATTGAAAGGGATTATAGCTTCTGCCGAGATGTTACATCTGCATTACCGTGCTTTAGCCGAGGATGTTTTCAATACGAAGGTGTATAATCGCTACGGCGGACGGGAAGTTGGATTGATTGCTATGGAATGTGCGGAAGGTAGGATGCATATCAATTGCCGCGACATCTATCTTGAAATAAACAGTCCCAATCCATACACCGAACCCGGAGAGATCCTGGTTACACAACTCAACAACTATGCGATGCCGTTTATTCGATACCGGATTGGTGACATCGGTTGCCTTTCTAATGAAGTCTGTCCATGTGGCAATCAGCTACCTATTTTGGCGGAATTGCTCGGACGCACGACCGCGACCTTCCGAACGAGAACTGGAACATTGATACACGGCGGCTATTTTACACAGCAATTCTACAGGATTGATGGTGTGAGCCAGTTCCAGGTAATTCAGGAAACACTTAAGCATTGTGTCTTGAAGTTGGTTATTAATGAAAAATGGACAGACGCAACACGCCGTCACCTCGTCCAAGGTATCCAAAGAGTACTCGGTGGAGATGTCATTATTACAATAGAATTTGTAGAAGAAATTCCGCTTTCTACTTCAGGTAAGCGCGAATACACGATTTCAAAACTGGCCACACCGGTGAATGATTAAGAATTGTTTCTGCTGCAGAGTTCTCGAAGCGTCGCAATACGTTCCGTCCCACCCGGTAGGTAAGCCAAAATCAATCCGTCAATGGTCTGGTTTCGATCCGCCACAACGCCTGTACTTTGTTCCGCAGTCAAACCCTTGGAAAGTAGTAAATAGAAGGTGTCTTTTAACCAACCCGGAGTCGTAAAGAAGTTCCCTTGTCCTTTTGAAATAACCAGATCCGCTTCTAACAGTGCATTGAAAAATTCCGGGCTTCCGCGGTAAAGATTTGTCCCGATTGTCTTTGCCCCTGACGACATCAGTCTAACAACCCCGTCACGTATCGCTGTCTGTAGTTCTTGGAATTGAGGATAGTTCACTATTTCGTGCAGATCAGCAAGCGTCACGTCATTGCTGGCGTTGTCCACTTTTCCGACAATAGAGATACGGTGTCCACATTGAATGAGGTCCTGAACAAACGCAATATCGAAAATTACCTCTCCGTCGTTGTCGGCGAGCCAGAGAATATTCTGAGGAGCCGTGTCAAGCACCTTTTCGTAGAACGCTTCATAACAGTCAATAGCGAAAGGGGCTTCGACGGCAGCACGCAGGACTTCAGAAAAATAATCGGGATTTGCGTTCAATCTCTTCATGACCCGCTCGCTACTATAGTCGATAATATTTCCAGCGACGACGAGTTTCAATCGTGTTAACCAGCTGTCTTTCCAAAACTCTGGAAGTAGTTCGAGTGCTGTCTGTCGTGCTTTGCGTTTATCGTAATGATAAGGGTTCGGGTTACCGGTATGGAGCGTTACCATCTCAAAGATGCTACCCCATACTTCTTCAGACGTGAAAGACTCAATGAGATAATCCCCATTGGCACGCCGGAGATCCAAGAGTGTTTCTACAGCCCTGTTCGTGATCTGTTGCAATTGTGAATTGCGGGTTGCACGTGGAATCAACTCTGTAGCACTATGTGATGTTACATGCTGTCGGAGCCCTTCCCAATCCGGTAATTCTCTTTTTTCACCAAAGGTGAAAACCCCAGGAATATATTCGGGAGGCACAATCTGATCGAAGAGCGGTTTCGGTACCCCAGGCGGAATTTGTGCTGGTGGCACACCAAGTGTTTGATTTGACAAAAGAGTGTCAGCAGGCATCACTGTTCCATGCGCCATGACTCCTGAGAGTTGAACATTGCTCCCTACATGCACTGCATCGAAGGTGCAATTTTTTATGGTACTCCCTGTAGCAAGCCCTTGCACCGGTTCCGATAGCGTTTCAGGTAAAGGATTTGATGCAAACGTCGTATCGTTTGCGGTGGTGTCCTGCAGCCCGACAGCATCTCCTACTGTCGTTCCACCGAGCAGTGTAACGTTTTCAAGCCGACAATAGTCCCGTATCTGGACCTTCTCGCCAAGATGTACCCTGCCTATAAGATAGCACGCTGTGCCGATCTCAATATCTTCATCACCTAATGTTATCTGTGCGGCTGGGTCAACGCGAACCCCTTTCTGCGCGAGGGATGCCCGCGTCTGCGCAAACAAAGCCTCTTCCCCGGATAGGACGTTGGACCAGCGGTTGACACCGGATAATACTTCGCCGCGATAGATAAAAGCGTTCGTTTTCAATCCGTCTTCATAGCAGTGTCGGATGAGGTCTACGTGGTGGAGTTCATCGTTGCGATTTGTGTGCGGTTGCAACCGATGTATCCGTTCTACCAACACGCTTTTCCGAATCAGAGTGATGCCCGTATTGGTATACGCCTCGCCGTTGTGCCATCGGTCCCACATCTCCTGTTTTTCTGCTCCTGTCATGTCATACCACTCTTTGGTCCCAGTGAGTTTCCCATCTGCGTCGAAGAAGAGTCCTCCCTTATCCACGACCGTTTCGGGTATTTTGCCACAGAGGGTAACATCCGCACCAGAGAGAAAGTGAGAGAGCAGTGTCTGCGAGAAAATGGAGCGTTCCAAAAACGGTTCGTCACCGAACGCCACCCCAATCCATTCTGCATCAGAGTCTTGGAGGGCTGGTAGTGCTGCTTGCAAAGCACCACCTGTACCGTTCATCTCTTCTTGAATACAAAAAGTAGCATTCGGACCCAATAGTTGCGATGCGGATCCGATTTTCTTAACACGCGATGCCATCTGTGGGTTAATGACAACAATGTCGGAACGATTCCCCGGTAGATAGCGTCGCGAATGCTGGAGCGTGTTCTGTTCACCGAAGGTGATGTCGAGTGTTTTACTCAAACGTCCAGTGGCATCGATGCGCGTGCCTTTACCGGCAGCAAGCACGACCCATTGCGGTGTGAGGTAGTTTTCGGGGTTGTCTGTCGGGAGTTTAGCAAGGAAAGTTTCAAGTGCGGCAGGGTCTGATGAGATCGCCGCGAGTGTATCTTCCAGTTTGCAACCGAGCAGGTTTTCAAGAGTAGATGTTATATTTTCTGATAGGCGCGCTATTGAAGTAGGCACGTCTCTGTTCATCAATCGCTTTCTCCTAGTTCCGTGGATTAAAGGCAACCACCTGTTTATCAAGTTGAAGGGTTGGTTGTGAAGTATTCAAATTATAACCTGCATCTTCCAAAAACGCTTTGAGTGTTCCGAGTTTCGCTGTTTCCTCTAAGTGTATCTCAATAACTTCAAGGAGATTGTTTCTTGATTCTTCAATGTTCCTTCCGCAACTCGCAACATCTAACTCTGGACAGTAGGCGGTGTACATATTGCCTTCTTTCCAAATTTCTTCTGTTACTACTAAATTTTTCATCGCAGCCGCCGTATTAATGACAATGTTATAGAATCGGTTAACAGTATTACTGAAAAAGGCGGTTTAGTTTTGCGAGGCAATCCTGTAGGTAGGTGGTGGCTGTTAATGTGAAAGCGCCCTCGTCTGGACGTTCATCATCGCGAGTGGCATTATAGATGACAAGCCCATCACCATATATCTCCAATGTCGCTATACCATCTTCAGAGTGCCATGTAAAACTAAGGCTGCCATCTTCTGACCAGCTGATGTCTGGTGTAGGGATACCGGAATGGTAAGCATCTCCAAAAGAAGAGGCCATCATTGTATACTAATTCCGGGGCAGGGAAAAATTCACTATCTTCTACAGATGGGTTCTTAACGTCTTTATGGATATCCGCGAGTTCTTGTTTTATAGAGTGCCGAAACGATGTCTCAGCTGTCAGTGGGTTTTCATAGGATGCTCGCATAATGTGTTCCAATTTGTGCGTTTGGTAGGCACGCTTAGAAGACACGCTTACCCGTTTGTGCGCGGTAGATGCTAATGCGTGCACTGACAGCTGATGGAAACCGATGGCTGACCGCTTATCTCTGTTTGAGGTGTGCCCATATAGTTGCTAACTTTCCGTCCGCTTCAACAGCGAGGACACCGCTTGCCAAATCCGCAATTTCTGCTTCATCAAGCACTCGGTTATAGATGCGCACATCGTCAATGAGTCCGTTCCATGAGGTGCCATTATTATCCTTTGCCCCTTTACCAATGATTAATTTGGTGGCACCAGAGATTTTTCCCTCTTTACCACCGTCATTGTGTATAGGATCATCATCAAGCTCGCCATCAATATAGAGGGTAAGTTGTTCACCACTTTTCCAAGTAAAAACGAGGTGTTGCCACTGAGTCGTTTGCACATTGCTTTTACCCTCATACGCTTGACCACCGCCCGTTGTCGTAATTGCTCCCTTGACAAGATTAGTACCACCTGGCGTTGCCCAACTTGCGGCATCGTAGCGTAACCCGAAAACATCATCGCCTCCAGCAGGGTCTTTACCAAAGATAATACCTCTGTCGTGTCCAACTGAAGCAGATTTTACCCAAACAGAAATGGTAAAAGCCTCAAGTCCGTTGATATAGTCTCCGCCGTTTAGGTCTTCAACGGCAGCACCTGCACCATCAAGTTCCACTGCACCGCCGATCTTACCGTCGTTCGGTTTCCATTTGGCACCATCTATAAGGTCGGCATCGTTGTTATTTCCACTCTTATCAGCAGCGGTTTGTCCTGAACGTTCATCAAAAGGCAAATAGATCAGTAGACCGTCATTCAGACCCGCACTTGCGACTGATGTCAGATAAAAAGTCACTATGAGTGTAATTAGTATAAGCCAATTTAGGTTTCTCATTTCATATTCCTTCTACAAATGCCATTTGTATTTATGAAAAAAGGGACAGGTATAGAGAAACCTGCCCCTATAACCTTTCGTAGGCGTGCCTAGACGTTACACACATCAAAAGCGTGTTGCATCGCATCAAAAGCATCGCCTTTAGGACCGAATTCATGTCCCACATAGAGTTCGTATCCGGTATTTGCGATGGCGCGCATCACGGCAGGATAGTAGATTTCCTGCTCGTCATCAAGATCATGACGACCCGGGTTACCCGCGGTGTGGTAATGCCCGATGTATTTGCTGTAATCGGTGATGTTCCGAATAAGGTCGCCTTCCATAATCTGCATGTGGTAGATGTCGTAGAGCAGCTGCGCCCGTGGTGAACCGACCCCTTTGCAGACCTCAACACCCCATGGTGTTGTATCGCACTGATAATCTGGATGGTTGACTTTGCTGTTGAGGAGTTCGACGCAGAGGTTGATGCCTTTTTCCTCAGCATATTTGGTAACGCGCGACAACCCTGCTATCGTGTTATCACGTCCCTCTTCTTCGGATCGACCTTCTCGGTTTCCAGAGAAGCAAATGAGCCCGGGGATGTCGTTTTCCGCCGCGATGTCGATATTCTTGAGGAGTTCATCCTCAATCCGGTCGTGGTTGCTCGGATCGTTTAAGCCAGACGGAAGGGACGAATGCCCTACGATAATCGCAACGCGCATCCCGAGGTCCTGGACGACCGACCAGTGTTCTGCGGGAAGCATTTCAACGGATTTATAGCCGATTTCAGCAGCTTTTTTGATAACCTCTATCGGGTCCCTACCACGACTGAAACCGCCAAAGCAGATGGATTGATTAATTGGCATAATTCTCTCTTTCTTTAAAGTAGTAGGCACGCTCCGTCGTGCCGTAACGAAGCGTCTGTGCCTGTTATTTTCTATAGATCAATAGCCTTACCGGTACTGAAGGAGGTGCTCGCAGCGAGCATAATGCGGAGCGTCTCTAACGCGTCGCTATAAGGTGATAGAATCTCAGAGGAATCTCCACTCTTCACCGCATCAATGAAGACGCGATCCCGGTCCTGACCACCATCTCCCGGAAGGGGTTCTGTCTCTCCACCTCGGTTCACATTGTTCGGACCGCCGACGGTGACAACGAGTCCACGGGTGAACACTTCAAGATGGACACGTCCGAAACCTTCCATCGCACAAGCCGAGACGATGTTCGCAACGGCACCGTTCTTGAACTCAATGTTTACCATGCTGATATCGTCTATGTCATAGTTCTCAATATGTGCCATACTGCCACTTGCGGCAACACCATGGACGGTTTTGCCATCACTACCGACGAGAAACCGTGCCAAATCGAAAATATGTGTTGTCTGTTCAACGTGCTGCCCACCGGATTGTGCGCGAACGCGCCACCACGGGGTACCGGGCATCCCACCCATCCAATAGCCGAGTGCACCCAGAATTTGGGGTTGCTCTTCAAGCATCGCCTTCGCATTCTGCGCGTTGCCACCATAGCGCCAGTGGTAACCAACACTTGTAATTACGCCGCTCTGTTCAACGTACTCATTGATGATGATTGCTGGCTCTAATTCGGAATGGATCGGCTTCTCAATGAACATCGCGATGCCTTGTTCACAAGCGATACGTTCCTGTTCGCCGTGGGCAAAGGGTGGTGTACAAATATAAACCGCGTCCAGTTCCTCTTTATCGTACATGACGCGATAATCGGTGTAAGCGTTGCCACCGAATTCTTCGGCACGTGCCTTTGCGCGGTCTTCCGAAATATCGCACATCGCACAAAATTCGACATCCTCAAAGTTATCTTTAAGGTTGTTCATGTGCGCGCCCGCCATACCACCGGTTCCGATAAAACCGAGTTTCACTTTATCCATATTTTCTCCTTAAAATGGGTAATTACGGAAAATCCCTAAGTTTCACTGATATAGTTTAACAAATGGCGCTCTTATATAGCAAGAAATTTTTTTGGCTATTGTGCTATAATATTTTAAATAGCTGTCGGCGATCAGCCATCAGTCATCAGCCATTACTCGTCAGTAAAAAGGTATTTGATTTAATCAGAGACCTCTTTACCGACTGCTGACAACCGATAATGGACTGCTATTAACACCGACAGCCGACAGCCAATAGCCAAAATAGGAGGAAACAGCATGGGTTTCAAATTTGGATATAGTACTTTACGTTGGCAGACACCTGATTTTGAGGAGTTGTTGACACAATTGAAGGACGCAGGATGGGACGGCTGGGAGATGCGTCAATCCTTGGATTGGGTCGGCACACCACAACACATCCGACAGATGTGCAACAATGCGGATCTGCCTGTCGCTGCCGTCACAGCACGCGGGCTGCCAATCGACAAAAACACCGAGCAGATGGAACTGAATAAACGTCGGATAGACTTCGCCGCTGAAGTTGAAGCCGACTGTTTCATGTTCATGGGGGCGGGAAAACCGCAGGATCGTCCTGTCAATAACGCCGACCTCGCTGCTCTCGCTGACGTGTCCGAAGAGTGGGCAGAGTACGCCGCACAGTACGGCTTGGAGGTCTGTTACCATATTCACACGAACACGACGGTCGATTCCATTGATGACTGGGCGAAATATATGAGTCTGCTCCGTAAGTGCAAATTGTGTATAGATGTGTCGCATTCCGCACTCTGGGGCTATGATCCTATTGAATCAATTCGCCGTTATAGTGATGTTCTCGTCTACGTCCACCTTCAGGATTATTCAGGATACACAGGTGGAGATGATAGTACATACGACGTGGATTGGGTGGATGTCGGTGCTGGCACTGTCATGGACTTCCCCGGTATCATGTCGACTTTGGAAGAACTCAATTATGACCGGTGGGTTACGGCGTGTCCCGGACAGATCGAGTCGCGTTCGGATCTCGAACGTATGTCAGTAAACCGAGAATATCTACGGCAATTGGGTTATTAACTGGTAGGAGCGATCTCCGAATCGCGACAGACCAAAATGCTCTGATTAATACGTGTAAAATCTGAAATCTGGAGACGCAGTTTATGAACAAACCAGCGGGGGACATCCGCTCGATTCTTGCTACAGATTGTGGCAGCACAACGACGAAAGCAATCCTAATTGAAAAACGCGGCGATGAATATCAACTCATCGTGCGTGGCGAAGCACCTACTACCGTTGAAGCACCCGTTGAGGACGTAACGGCGGGTGTTATCAACGCTATCACCGAAGTTGAGGAACTTGCTGGACGCAAACTCCTTGATGAGGGTGTTATCCTCAAGCCGCAGCGCGGAGACGAAGGGGTTGACATCTATATCTCAACCAGCAGTGCCGGCGGTGGACTCCAGATGATGGTCGCGGGGGTTGTCCGCAATCTGACAGGAGAAAGCGCGGAGCGTGCAGCATTAGGGGCAGGGGCGATTGTTATGGATGTTATCGCATCTAACGATAAACGCCTCCCGCACGAGAAAATCGAGCGTATCCGACACCTCCGTCCTGATATGTTACTCCTTTCCGGTGGTATTGATGGCGGCACAACCTCGCACGTCGTTGAATTGGCTGAAATTATTGCCGCTGCACGTCCGAGGCCTCGGTTGGGCATTGCTTACGAACTCCCGCTTATTTATGCCGGGAACATAGACGCACGCGAATCGATCAAAGAACGCTTGCAGGATGTGATGTCACTGGAAATGGTGGACAACCTCCGCCCCGTTTTGGAGCGTGAAAATCTGATGCCAACGCGCCACAAGATTCAGGAACAATTCCTTGAGCACGTGATGGCACACGCGCCCGGCTACAAAAAACTCATTGACTGGACAGATGCGCCTATTATGCCAACCCCGGGTGCAGTCGGCGAAATCATTCAGACCGTCTCTGAGCAGCAGGATATTGAGGTCGTCGGGGTTGACATCGGGGGTGCGACGACCGATGTGTTCTCCGTTTTTAAAAACCGGGAGGCGGAACCGATCTTCAACCGCACTGTCAGTGCGAACCTCGGCATGAGTTATAGCGTCTCTAATGTCCTCGCTGAGACAGGCTTAGAAAACGTTCTCCGTTGGGTACCGTTTGACATTGAAGAGGGTGATCTCCGCAATCGAATCAAAAACAAGATGATTCGTCCAACGACAATTCCACAGACTCTACAAGAGTTGATACTTGAGCAGGCAATCGCGCGTGAGGCACTCCGACTCGCTTTTGAGCAGCACAAACAACTCGCCGTTGAATTACGGGGTGTCCAGCAGCAACGGACTATCTCTGAAGCCTTTGATCAGTCGGAAAGCGGACAAACCCTCGTTAATATGCTCTCCTTAGATATGCTCGTCGGAAGTGGTGGTGTGTTGTCGCACGCACCCCGCCGTCAGCAAGCGATGCTCATGATGATGGACGCTTTTCAGCCCGAAGGTATAACCCATCTGGCTGTTGATAGCATCTTTATGATGCCACAACTCGGTGTGCTTGCGCAGGTGAACCCTGAAGCCGCGACGCAGGTCTTTGAACGGGATTGTCTCATCCATTTAGGGACTGCTATTGCACCGGTTGGCATTGGAAAGGCGGGTGAGGCGTGCCTCTCCGTTGAAATTAGCACTGATGGCAAGCCACCCATTGGGGAAGATGTCCGTTACGGTGAACTCCGGCTGTATCCGCTTCCATTGGGTGAAAAAGCCTCCGTGAAACTCCAACCCTCACGACGATTTGATGTCGGTGCAGGGACCGGAAACATGGTTGAAGCAGAGGCGATGGGGGGTGTCGTTGGATTGGTTATTGATACTCGTGGTAGACCACTTGAAATCCCCACAGATGCAGCACAACGCGTCGCACAACTGACCAAATGGCAAACCGCTTTAGATGCATATCCGTCATCCTCCTTGTCCTGACTTTTTTTCTTGAAAAATTTTGGTATAAATGTTATGGTGATTAATCGTAACGTTGGAATGTTTCAACGTTGCATACCCTGTAAAAGAATCTGGGTTATGTTGTAATTTAACCCAGTGATCTTAACTATTTATCTGTAAAGAAGGAAAGAAAATGAAAAGATTTTATCAATAGGACTTACGCAATAATGTTTGACATAACCTCGTAGACGGGGTAATATGCTCTACGAGGAGGCATCTCAATATGCTTAGACCAACACGTCTTGACTATTGTCAATATCTACTTAGCACGCCAATCAACTATACGCTGACGCATTTCGCAGAACATTGTGAAAGTTTCAGTCATGATCAGATCAACCGTTATCTCGCAGGGGACCGTCTGACCCCGCGTCTGCTTTGGGAACACGTCAAAAATGACGTGGTGTTGGCTCCCGATGGCTACCTTATCTTTGATGATACCGTCATTGATAAACGCTATGCGAAGAAGATCGCCCTCGCCCGGAGACACTATTCCGGCAATGCTGGCGGTATCATCAACGGTATTGCTATTGTTACGTGCGTCTATGTGAATCCGAAGTTAGACCGGTATTGGTTGATTGATTACCGTATCTACGATAAAGCAGGCGATGGTAAATCGAAGTTGGATCATGTCCGAGATATGCTTTCGGTCTGTGTATACTCGCGCGACCTCGCTTTTTCAACGGTGCTGATGGATGCTTGGTATGCGAGTAAATCTCTGCTCCTTTACATTGAAAATCTTGATAAGACGTATTATGTCCCGTTGAAATGTAATCGTCTTGTTGATGATTCTGATGCTAAGAAACCCTATCAACGCATTGATTCTTTACACTGGACAGAGGCAGAAGAAAAATCAGGCAAACGCGTAAAACTTCATAGGTTTCCCAGAGATCATAAGGTGAAAGTTTTCCGGGTGGCGTCTTCTCAACGCACGGATTCTGTCATAACCAATGACTTGAGTCAATCCGATGTGTCCGTCGTGCGACAGGTGTGCGACGTGCGCTGGAAGATTGAACAACTTCACCGCGAAGCCAAACAGTTGACAGGTTTGGAGAATTGCCAATGTCGTCTGGCGCGTATCGTTCGGAATCACATTGCCGCTGCTTTTCTGGTTTGGGTTCACCTAATGCGCAACGCTTATCAAACAGGTAAAACACTTTATCAAGTCAAACACGGATGGCTTTCTGAATATCTCTGTCAACAACTCAAATCTCCTATGATAAAAATCAATGATGCGTAAGTCCTAATCAATTTACGCTTGCGACAGCGATTATTTTCGCACTCGTTGTAAGCATCTCGCACCTCGCATTCGCGCAGGCAAACGATATCGATGATGGACCTTTGGCGGAAGGTGATCTCCTAAAGGATCCAAACCCCAACGGGGACAACCTTAGAGAAGATCACAGTGATGTTGACACTTGGATTACCAAGTGGTATGGGCCCGATGGCAACTACGAAAACAACGGCAGCTTTCAGGTTTCTTCTCGGAGAGACCTTATTGATGAGGGCACAAGTAGTAAACTCACGGAAACCAAGCTCTCAACAGTCGCCGGTTTGCAGCTGACACAAACCGTTGATATGGAATGGAAGAAGGCTAACGGCGGTACACGAGAGTGGACAGTCTTTGAGCTTGATCCGGCAGACGGAGACAATATGAACCGAGGCGGACCCGTGGATAACATTGATACCTACGGTATTATCGTTATTAATGCACCCGCAGCGAGGAAAGCCATCATGTCTCCAGCACATGATGACCACGCCCAAATTTGGATTAACGGCGAAAAATGGTACAACAACTCCAGGTGGACGGGTGCCGCACGAACGATTCTTCACAACGTCGAAGTCGATTTACAAAAAGGTGCCAATGTTGTCCTCTACCGAGTTGGTGAATCCGGCGGTTCCGCGTATATAAACCTCCACTTTGATGATGCCACCCACAAAGCCTGCAAAATTTATCCAGACAAGTCGAAAGACCAGAAAAGCTTCTTCAGTGAAGTTGCTGGGGTTTTATCCGTTGATCCGACTGGAAAATTGACAACGCTCTGGGCAGATATTAAACGGAACCGTTAGTTAAACGAAAGCCCTTGTCCAGCCTTTTCAGACAGGGGCTTTTTCTGATGTTGGGAGGGGGACCGAACGGAATTGTAGGTTGGGTTGAACGCAGAGAAACCCAACTCCCGTCCAGTTTGCAAATATGTAACTAATAGTCCCTTGACAAACTTCTGTTAAGATGTTATAATAATTTGTAATGTTGAACGCTGTTTCAACGTTATATAATCTGTTGATAAAGAAAATTAGGTCGCCTATAACGCGTCCTGATGACTTTAGTTTTTAATCTCTAAAAAAGGATATTGGATATAAAATGAAAAGATTTTATACGTTAGCACTCGCAATTGGGATTATGTTCACGCTCGTTATCAGTGGCTCACACCATGTGTTTGCGGCTGACCTAATCCAAGGGGGTCCCTTGGCTGAAGACCAACTCTTAGAAGATCCAGACCCCAACGATGACAGCCTCAGAGAAGATCACAGTGACGTAGAAACGTGGATTACGAAGTGGTACGGACCCGACGGCAACTACGAAAACAATGGAACCTTCCAAGTTTCCGGTCCGATGGACTTCATTGACGAAGGGAGCGGCGGTAAACTGACGCAGTCCTCACTTTCAACGATGGAAGGTTTGCTTATGACACAGGACATTGATATGGAATGGGGCGATGACCACGGCGGCACTCGTGCATGGACAGTCTTTGAAATTGATCCTGCTGATGGAGATAATATGAACAGAGGCGGACCCGTTGATAATCTTGATACCTATGCTATTATCGTTATCGATTCGCCGAGTGATATGAAAGCTGTAATGTCGCCCGCACACGACGATCACGCCCAAATTTGGCTTAATGGCGAAAAATGGTATAACAATACAAGGTGGACAGGTGCCGCACGAACGATTCTTCACAACGTCGAAGTCGATTTACAAAAAGGCGCGAACGTCCTTCTTTACCGGTGTGGTGAATCCGGCGGTTCCGCATATTTCAACCTTCACTTTGACGATGCAACGAACGACGCTGTTACAATCTATCCAGATGCCGCAACTGATAAGGACAGTTTCTTCGATGAAATTCTGCCCCTGACTGCTGTTGAACCCACTGGAAAATTGGCAACAACTTGGGCGGACCTTAAACAGAAATAATAACACTTTATTATTTTTATAGGCGTTTGTTCTAAGGACACCTCGCCATGGCGAATTGTCGTACCACCGTGTACAGCAATTCGCCATACTTTTTGCATCACCCTTCCGTTTTCGCTGGCGAGGATTGTATCCTCGCCCTTCCACATAAATCGCCTGCCATAATTGTTTGCAAACCACAAAAGCATCTGATATAATAAAGATATGTGGAACAGAATACTCCGTTGCTCATTCATACCTATTTTCGTCTTTGTGCTCGTCGGATGGGTGGGGGGTTGGACGCGGACTATGAAAGCTGGGAACGAGGCGTACGCACGTCAGAACTATGACGAAGCACGGGTTGCCTTTCAACAAGCAACGCTTGACAAACCTGAAAGTCCGACCGCACACTATAACTTCGGCACTGTCCTATACAGACAGGGGAAATTTAGAGAGGCTGCGCGAGCATTTCAGGTGTCGCTGCTAAAGCACACCGGGCAAACCAAGAACGTTCCACATCAGGCTTATATCTATTACAACTTGGGAAACGCCCAATTTAAAGCAGGCGATCTTGCCGGTGCAATTGAGTCTTACAAACACGCACTCCGCTTAGACCCTCAAGATGTCGATGCCCAACACAACCTCGCATTAGCACTTCAACTGATGAAACAGCAGCAAGATCTCGCACAGCAACAGCAGGCGAACAAGGACGCTCCACCGAAAACAGAACCCAACGACATTGGCAAAGCCGAAGCACTTCAACTCTTGGAACGTTTTAGTGAGAATGAAAATAGGTTACGGCAAAAATTACTACAGGAACAGCGAAAAAGTGGATATCGACGGGCAAGGGATTGGTAAACTTCAGAAGGATGGAAAGATGGAAGGATGGAAGAAGGGAAGAAGGGGATGGAAGGATGGGTACCCACTCTTCCACTCTTCCACTCTTCCAACCAAGAGTCTTCCAATCTTTTTCGTCGGCATCGTTTTCATCCTTCTTACAACACAGGCACAAAGCCAAGAGATTAATGTCGCTGCCATCATAAGTCCTCGCCACATCCAATTCGGGGAGAAGGCAAGGTTGGACCTCACGATTTCGGGAAAAACCTTCATCAAACATATTGAGGCACCGCAGTTCAACTTCCTACCTGCGTTCCTCGCAGTGCCACTGCATTCAGAAACTACACCGCGATTGGAATCAGACAAGATTGCTGTTTCCATGGCATGGGTTTATGAATTGATTCCGCAAGCAGTGGGGGATTTTGCCCTGTCCGACATCCGTTTTGCCTACCAAGGTAACGCCTATTTTGCAAATCCGGGTTCGATCCGGGTGAGCGGTGCTGACACATACATAGATGTTTCAACCAACGCTATCCACCAAGTTGAAGCAGAGGTCAACACGTCACAGCCCTACCTGAATGCACCCTTTACGTATACCTTCCGACACCTCTACACCACAGTTCTTCCAACTCGTGAATCCCCAACTCCGCGCCTCCCGACATTCCGTGATTTCTTCGTTGAGACACTTCAAAAGGTGCCGACATACACACAGCAAATTCGTGGGCGAACATTTTGGGTCGAGGAATACACACATAAGTTATATCCGAAGAAAGCCGGACAGATCGTTCTCGCACCTGCTGAACTTCTACTACCACTCCCGCAAGGACGCAAAACCTTAAAAACCAAACCTTTGACACTGACGGTGCAACCGATTCCCGAAACAGGCAGACCTCCTCACTTCAACGGTGCTATCGGTGAATATCAAATTTCTGCTGAAATTGAGCGTGGTTGGATTGAAGTTGGACACCCGCTAACGTTCACTGTCCGTATCTCTGGACACGGCAACATCCAGACGGTCACACCACCCAAACTGCCAACAATCGCCGGGGTCATGGTGAGCGGACCCAATCTCGTGGCAGATTCTACGTTAACAAATCGGGGTTACGCGTACGTCCTGACCCCTGCTCGAACAGGTGCCTTGCGGATCCCAGCGATTAAGTATGGCTACTTCGATCCAAGCCGTGCGGTATATGCGACGACGGAGACAACCCCTATCCCGATCTCCGTGCGTCCGAACCCGAACGATACTCTTGACGATACGGACGGTTCACCATGGATTCGCTGGTTAATCCTATTCGCAGTTCTACTCGTTATATTGGCGGTCGGTGGGTATCTCTGGTATCGCACCGGATTTGTGATGCCTACAAAGGCACGGATAAACAACTCCGCGGGAACACGCGCGCCTGACAGTAGTGGACCAAGAAACCAAAAAACGCAGCCTGCCGAAGGAGAGCAGGTAACACCGGTTTCACAGGCGCACGATGCCCTCGCGGCACTCGCACGTAGCGACACGACAGACACCGGAACGACCTTCGCCAATGCACTCGCGCAAACGCTTTACCAGTACCTTGAAGATACTTTCGCACTCTCAGAACGCAATATTGACACGGCACGCGAAATGTGTACTCACGCACAGGTCTCCGAACCTATTATTGAGGAACTTGTCGATCTCCTCACGAAGTGTGATTACCACCGTTTCGCACCTGTACCACTCAGTTCAGACGAACGGAATAATCTAATCACCCGCGTGGACGGTGTTATCAACGATATTGAAAACCACCAAGACGCTCACGCCACGTAGATTGTCCTCCTGAATGATTGAGATCTCTGATTAGATCAAACCCCTCTTTAACTGACAACTGATAACTGACAACTGACAACTTTAAAAGGAACTGTAGCATAGCCTGTTAGGCTGTGCAAACGAATGATTGAGGTCTCTGATTAGGTCAAACCCCTCTTTAACTGACAACTATTAAAAGGAATAATAAAAATGGAAATATTCTGGCTCTTAGTTCTTTGGCTACACGTTATTGCCGCTGTTGTATGGGTCGGTGGTAACCTCATTTTGGCGATGGTGATTGTTCCTTATTTCAGACAGAACCTACCGCCTGTCCAACGCATCCAACTCTTGATGCAGATAGGGAAACGGTTTGAACCTGTTGTGTGGGGCTGTATCGGTGTGCTGTTCTTCACGGGTATCGGCAATATTTTCTATGCCTTGGATCTCACCTCTCTCGCCCCAATTCCCAATGCGTTTATGCGAACATTCATAATCAAAATCGGACTTTTCTTTCTGCTGGTTATCCTCACGGCATTGCACAGTATGCTTTTCGCACCGCGATTGGCAGCAGCAATTGAGACTTTAGATCCCACACTTGAAGAACTTCCGCCGGAGGTGAAACCACTCCGTTCCCAGATGTCAATAGTGTCCAGTCTGATGGGTGTTGTTTCACTACTGATCCTACTCGCCGCCGTTGCCCTCCGCATGGGGATATAAATTTTTCATCCTTACAATCACGGTAGGTGCGGTTTCCCAACCGCATCGGATGGCATCGTAGGTTGGGTTGAACGTAGTGAAACCCAAAGCTCGCCTGAAAAATGAGAGGATACATCCACCGCCCTGCTGGCGAGGTTTCTAACCTCGCCCGATCCCTCAGCGTCTCAATAATAATAGCCTTGACGGAGATAACCCAATGCGCATCAAAATCGTTGCCGATGTCGGGAACGGACTCACCCTACCCATTAACTACAACCACCTGCTCGCCGGTGTCATCTATCGTTTCCTCGCCGAATCCGACCCTGAGTATGCCTCTTTTCTACATGAGGAAGGCTACCGCGCTGCCGAGAAACGTTTCAAACTCTTCACCTTCTCCCAATTAATGGCAGAACGCAGACGCATCACCGGTGACAAAATCCATTTCCGTTCAACTTTAACATGGTACGTCTCCTCGCCAGTAGAACGCTTTCTCTCCCATTTCGCCAATACACTCTTAACCGAGGGACGGTTATCCATTGGGCAGCGTCGGTTGCCAATTACGGATGTCACAATACCGCGTATCCCCCGTTTCCAATCAGAAATGCATTTCCGATGTCTCTCCCCGATTGTAATGTCCACTAAGCGCGAGCGAGACGGCAAGCAAGCAATGCACTACTGCCTACCCGACGATCCAGTACTCTCCGAACTCATCCGCCAAAACCTAATCCGCAAACACGAAGCAATCCACGCTCGCGTCCCCCACGACGATACCCTGACCTTCGCCTTTGATAAAGACTACATTGACAGACGACAGGGACGCGTCACTCGTCTGGTGGACTACAAAGGAATCAAGATAAAGGGAATGATGTGTCCATTCCGTGTCTCTGGAAGTCCCGCATTAATCCAAACCGGCTACGAGTGTGGTTTCGGCGACAAAAACAGTGCCGGTTTCGGGATGGCAGAAGTCTAAGACCTACTATGAGGGTGGGTTTATGTATGGCTGAGGACCACACACACATATTTTAAAAGTTTCTGTAAACCATTTTAAATGTGAAACGTCTAATATAACGTGAAATCAATAATCTAATCGAACCAGTATGGAATAGAAACTTGTTTTGTTATGTGATACTAACGCGCTTTTTTGTTTATCTTTAATCGAACCAATTTGGAATTGGAGTACCCTTTGAATTAATCAAGAAATTTGACAAATAAAGTTGTTTCGCGTATAATTAAAAAATCCTTTGTTATGTTAAGTTATACTAAATTAAAAAAAAATGGAATTATATTTGACAAATAAAGTTGTTTCGCGTATAATTAAGATTAGAGTGTTATATAGTAACCTGCTATGGGATGCAGACCGAATTTTTACTGAATGGACTTGGAGGAAATTATGAAGGCTTCCAAAGAATATATTGCTGCATGGAATCAATGCAATCTTTTCGGTTTTGTTTGTACTGTCGCAAATAGAACTAACGAGGTTCCCAACTACCTCACCAAACTTGGAGTGGCATATCTAATACCGTACTTGTTCATAGATCATCAAACGCAAGCTTTTGTATACACGGCATATTTAAGAAAGAAACATCCAATCCATGTTGTAGAGATCTATAATGATCTACACCCGCGATCGATTGAATGGCGAATGCCTGACGCACAATTCGGATTGAAACTTGAAGATGAATTAAAACATGGCTTTGATGAGAATGTGATAATAACCGAATTCGCAGTCCCCTTCGGTAAAACTGCTTGGAAGGAAGTAATGCTCAATTAACATGAGTTGAAGAATAAAAAATGAGGTATAACCGTAGGTTAGGTAGAGCGGTGAAAACTCAAAATCCGCCTCGTTTCGGCGCGGCAGAAACCTAAATAAATTTTAACTTTACTTAATTTAGTAAACAGGATATAATATATTTATAGTAGTTTTGAAAGGAGATAAATGCTATGCCAATATATGAGAAACTAATGGGCAATCCATTTGTTGATGCCGGAGTATGTGCGATTTGTGAATGGCTAGGGGGGCACCCGCAGCCAAATGAAATTACAGTCGAAGATTTACAAGAAGTCGTTCAGCAGGTTGTACCGCTTTATTGTGAGTCCGAATACCGCACTCAAATCCGATTTATTTTTCCAAACAGCACCTTAACCCAGCATAGCAAAATCCAAAAAGGCATACAGAGCCTTAATGAAGAACTTAAATCAGAATGGTTCCATCAACTTTGTAAAGTTACCGATCTGGGTGATACTGGCGATTGCATGGGATGTGGTAGGCGAAGTGCGGATTTTCATCTTAAGAAGACAGAAGTTCCACTCACGGGTTCTGGAAGTCTACGAAATTTCTTCCCTTTATTCGCAGAGGGCGTTGGTTATTGTGCTGCATGTGCGCTTGCTATCCAATTGGCACCGTTAGGATTTGTTCGTAGTGGAGGAAAGTTTTTAGCTTTACACTCAAATTCTTGGAAAGCCATAAGTTACTGGACGAGAACTTGTATTGAAGATGTTATTAGTCGCGGGTCCCGAAACGAATTTACGGGATTTTTTGATCCAAAGGAATCAAAAGCTCAAAATGCTCTTTTCTATATGGTAAGGAAAATGATCGAGTATGAAAAAGCACGATCAGATGGGAATATTACGATGCAGGTTTACAGTTTTTCCAATGATAATAGGAAAGCTGAATTAGACCTGTATCACTTGCCAGCAAGGGTCTTTAATTTTCTGCGCTATGCACATCGGGCACAGTATGCCAAAAACTGGTATCTAATTGTCAGAAGTGGTTATAGGAGACAAACAAAAAAAGGGTTTCAAAATATTGATTCGGATAAGACAAACCCAACCGAGATTTATCAAAAATCGACAAATTTAGTCTATAATAATCTGTTAGAGGATAAATCAATACGTGGATTTTTCATTGATAAACTCGCGCGGAAAACACGCAGCAACTGGGAACTATTTTCCCTCTATCTACAGGAGGTTAGAACTATGGAGCAAACACGAGTTGAAAAAATTAAGCAGGTCGGAAATCTAATTTCTGAGTGCATCCAGGAATCTAAAGATGATAAGCGGCTTAAGCAATTAGAGCGGGCAAAAAGTTACGGTGAATGTAGAAATATTTTACGCTATGTCATCCGTGAAAGGATTCAACAAGGTGCACCGGAACCCTTATTTTCAATTGATGATTACATGGAATATCTTTTCCCCGCGAGCGATAACCTCAACCTTACGCCGTGGCGAGAGACACGCGACCTACTGCTATTTCGGATTTACGAACAACTCCACAGTTGGTTACAAGAACACGGTTATGTAGAATACGAAGAAGAGAATACATCAGATGCAGATGATGCATCATAAAAGGAGGACTAATCATGTCTAAGCACCTTATTGGACTAACCCTAATTGACGCGCCCTATTCTGCGCTAAACAATGCTGGAACAGAAGCATCTCAAGCCACAGAGAATATCGTTACCGTCAAAAAACTTCAGAAAAGACGAGATGCCTATCCGTATGTTTCCGGACAGGCATGGCGAAATTGGTGGCGAACAACGCTTGAACAGGAATTTGACGACTGGAAAAATTCACCTATAGAACGCGAGAAAAAAATCGCCTTTACTGCCGCAGACCCTGTGACTTATGACGATGACGACGTCTTTGGTTATATGCGCGCACAAAGCGAAATGCAAGGGAAGAAAAAGGTTAACTTGACGGTAACCCGCTTGTCACCGCTCAAATGCTCACCGCTTATCTCTATTGAACCGCAAACCCCAACGAACGATTTTGGCGTGATGGCACGTCAAAAAAAAGGCGACCCTGTGCCTTATGAACATCAGTTTTATTCATGTGTTCTACAGGGCATTTTTTCTCTTGACCTTGCGGCTGTTGGAGCGTTTTCTCACATCAATAAAACGGGTTATCTGAACATAGCCGAGAGTTATGTTCCCAAGATTCAAGATGCTGGTGGCTCACAGGCAGATGAGAAATCACCGTGGGTACTACCAAAAGAAACTCGGCTCAGACGTTGCCAACAGACGCTTGAAGTACTGCCTATTCTCAGTGGTGGGGCAAAGTTAACATCACACCTCACCGATGTCACCCCGAAACTTATTATTCTTTCAGTCCTTGACGGCGGCAATCATCCTTTCATGAATCTCATCGTTGAAGAAAACGGTGTAGGGAAACTGAGTCTACTCGCACTGCGACAAGTTATTGACGACTACGCTGACCGGTTTTGTGATGCAATTTACATCGGCAGACGAAACGGGTTCATGGATGAGTTAGAAGGAGCTCTGTGTGGGTTAGGAGAGGACACAAATCTACCGTGCGAAATCGTTTACGATTCGCCAAATAAAGTGATCGCTCAACTATCACAAAAGTTAGAAATTCATATCGGAGACTCACCATGAAAGTGATTCGGGTGCACATCACCGGTTGGGTCGCGTCGTTTCGGAATCCGCTATTCATTAGTGGATTCCAACCGACACTCCCTTTGCCTCCACTATCAGCAATCTATGGTCTTCTTTCTGCTGCAAAGGGGGATTGGGTTACGCCACATGATGCCACAATCGGATTTGTTTTCAAGAGTAACGGCAAAGCCGTTGATTTAGAAACCCTCTATGAGTTTGCAGGAAAATTGGATGCCAAGTCAAACGTCAACAAACGCGAATTTCTTGTCCAACCCGAACTCTATCTCTATACGCCTGATATGTGGTTAAAAGAAGCGTTTGAACGCCCGTGTTATCCGTTACTCTTAGGGCGGTCCTCCGATCTAGCAACCGTAGAATCTATAAAGGAAATTCAACTCGAAAACGTATCAGAAACAACCTATCAAGATACGCTGCTTCCGTTTCCTGACGCACAATTATATGGACAGGTTCAGGCACTTCCAACCCATTTCACAGCAGAAATCCCGCGTCGTCCTTGCGGCACGCGTGCATATTGTCTGATAACAGAAAAAATTGAATACCGTGGTGATGTTTTGCACGACCCAGAAATGGATTGGGGTGTGTATCTACACGAACGTATTCCTGGGGAGTTTACCGTTCCAAATGAGCAAAAGAGGAAACCCGTTGACAAAAACTATCAAGTTCCTGATGTGGACGGAAAACAGATGCAACTCCCCAGCATCTCACCATAACACATCGTAGGGGCGAGGTCCCCTCGTCCAATTCAACCGTAAAATATCGTAGGGGCGAGGTTTCCTCGCCCGCTGAGGGGGTTTCCTTATGAACTCCAAATCCAATCTTCCTCAACGCCGCGCCATGCGTTTGCGTAATTATGATTACAGCCAACCCGGTGCATATTTCGTGACCATCTGTGTACAACACCGAAAATGTTTATTGGGGACAATAACAGATGGGAAAATGCGATTGAATGCAATAGGCCAAATTGTCGTTGAATGTTGGAAACATATTCCACAACATTTTCCCTCCGTTGAATTGGGCGATTCTGTCATCATGCCTAATCATTTTCACGGAATTATTTCATGGGGCATCGCAGAGACGAGGGATCCACAACCACTCGTAGGGGCGAGGTCCCCACGCCCACCAGAAGATCCCAACACTCGTAGGGGCGAGGTCCCCTCGCCTGCGTCAGACGAACCAGAAAATAATCGTAGGGGCGAGGTCCCCTCGCCCTCGTTAGGCAAAATCATAGCCTATTTCAAATATCAATCCACCAAGCATATTAACCAACACTACAATACACCCAGAACGCGTGTTTGGCAAAGAAATTATCACGATCATATCATCCGAGACGAACCAGATTTACAACGACTTCGCCAATATATTCAGGATAATCCGATGAAATGGGAATTAGATCAATTGCATCCTGACAACCCTTCGAGATGGTAAGGAACATTTAAACGAAACAAAATCGGATGTGGGGACCACGCCCCTACGGAGAAAAAATCTATGTCAATATTGTTTGCGAAAAGCGATCCACCGGAAACGCTTCTTGAACATACAAAGAATTGCCTTGCTGTATACAATAGCCTCCGAGAGCGGATGCCGTTTTTAACCGAGGTTGCCAAAGTACCCGATTTCTTTGAACACCTTTTCTACGCTGTTGCGCTTCACGATTTCGGAAAGGCAGCAACAGGTTTTCAAAAGCAGCTCACCGATGGGAAGCGATGGAACTATCGTCATGAGATCCTATCGACAGGATTTGTTGTTAACCTTCAAACCTCACAATCAGCAAAACAGGCAATTGCACTCGCAATTTTAACACATCACAAGGATATTGAGACACTGGTAGAGAAGTATTCGTGTGGACAAGAGAACGAATATGACTACCAAGAATGGCAAAAGCATATTGCAGAACTTACGCCAAATTGGGACGCTTTGATGGAAATTCAGGAACAAGTACCGCAGTGGTGTCCTACAGCAGAATGCTTTTGGACACCTGTTAAGTCAACAGATCAACTCATTGGGGGTTACCGAGAATTTCTGAGACCTTACCTGAACAGCAAAGAGGACAGAGAATTAACGCCTTTACATGGCACCTACGGCATGCTTATGCGCGGGTGTATGATTGCCTGTGACCATCTCGCTTCTGCTTCTGCCAGCAAAAATGAGGTTCAAACTGCACTTGATAACCTTGAAGCGTGTCTTGTAGAACAGATCAAACAGTTTGACAAATGGGAATCCTTTCAAGAAGCCTCTGGTGAAACAATTGGGCAACTCATGCTCTCAGCACCGACAGGTTCCGGCAAAACCGAAGCCGCACTCCTCTGGTCCGATAAAAATCAATGCAAGACATTGGGAAATCGCGTCTTTTACGTGTTACCTTACACAGCGAGTATCAACGCTATGTATAAACGCCTCAAAAAATTGGTTACTAAAGAAAAAATAGGTGTATTGCATGGTAAAGCTGCCTACTTCATTTATCGGCAATTCGCTGATAGGGAATACAAACGGCAAGATATTGATGAGAAGTATCAAACCAAATATCAAACCCTCATTGCTGAAGGACATGAACCTGAATCTGCTAAAAAACTAATTGTGCAGGAACAAGCGAAAAAACACGCGAAAGTTGAAAGAGACCTAACTAATAAAATCTGTCGTCCTTACAAGGTGCTAACCCCCTTTCAATTGCTAAAAGCATTTTTCGGTATACGCGGCTTTGAGATGCAGATGTCAGAGATGTCGCAAGGACTCTTTATTTTTGACGAAATCCACGCCTATGACCCACACACCACAGCACTTATTTTGACAATGATAAAGAAACTCCGTGAAGATTACGATGCAAAATTCTGCATTATGACTGCTACAATGCCAAAGTTTCTTAAACAGATGATTAACGACGCACTTGGGCAACTTGCACAGATTGCACAGATTGAAATGGCACCAGAAGAACGAGACAAAAATTTCACTCGGCACCGGGTCCAGTTATTTGATGGAAATATCCACGATGCCATTCCGCAAATAGAGGATAAGCTAAACGAAGAAGAGCGTGTCATGGTTGTCTGTAATACCGTTAATCAGGCACAGGAAGTATTTAAAACATTGCGGGGTGCAGTCAAAGAGGACAAAGCTAAACTTCTTCACAGCCGATTTATTCTCAAAGACCGACAACGGATTGAAAAGGAACTTAAAAACGCTGATTTCCTTGTAGGCACGCAAGCAGTTGAGGTTTCGCTTGACATTGATTTTGATTGTCTCTTTACAGAACCCGCACCTATAGACGCGCTCATCCAACGCTTTGGTCGAATCAACCGGAAAGGTAAAAAAGGTATCTGTGATGTTCATATATGCAATCAGGGTGGTAAAAGCGACAGTTTCATCTATAGTACTGAAAGGGTCGAACGCACCAAAAACGCGTTCGCTCAAGTTAATGATGTCCTGTCCGAATCCAAAATCCAAGGTCTTATTGATGAAATTTATGGTGATGACTACAATGAAGATGAACGAGCAAAGTTTGAGGATGCAAAACGGATGTTTGAACAGCATGTGGAAAGCATCTTTCCCTTCATTGAGGACAAATCCGGGCGCGATGAATTTGAAAATCTATTTAAAAGCTTTGAAGTCGTTCCAATTAAGTTCAAAGATATTTATTTAGCACATATTGATGAAAAAGAATATTATGAAGCAATGGCTTATGTTGCCCAAATCCGTGATTATCAATTCGCGAAACTATGCCGTGAAAACTTACTCAATAAAGATGACTCCAATCCTCAGCGGTTCATAAACGTTTGCTATGATGAGACACTCGGTTTGCAATTGGATGAACCTAACCCAAACCTCTTATAACCTATTCAAAATGGAGATACCCACAAATGCAAAACCCAGACCACACCAACATCACAGGCACAGCCATAAACTATCTCTACATCTGCACGCGCAAACTCTGGTTCTACCGAAACCACCTCGAAATGGAGCATACCTCCGAATATGTTGACCTCGGACAACTCCTCCACGACGAAAGTTACACTCGCGAAAAACGGAGAGAATGGAACATCGACGACCTCATCCGGATTGACTTCGTTGACAAACAAGGCATCCTCCACGACATCAAATCTGGTCCCGCGATGGAAACCGCACACATCATGCAACTCTGTTATTACCTCTATCTGCTCAAACAGAAAGGAATATCTAACCGGAAAGGCGTTATCAACTATCCACGTCAACACCGAACCACGGAGGTTGAACTCACACCCGAAACGGAACGAGAGGTGGAAACCGCTATTGAAAAAGTAAGCGAGATTGCAGCACTGCCGACACCACCGCACGCCGACTATATGAAAATCTGTAAATCCTGTAGTTATCAGGAACTCTGCTGGAGTTAAAGGTAGCAGGCACACGCCGCCGTGCCGTAAGCCAAGCATGGGAGGAAAACCAATTATGTCACGTAACTACTACATCACCCAACCCGGCAGACTGCGCCGAAAAGACAATACCCTTTATTTGGAACGAGAAGATACGTCACGGGTCCCAATCCCCGTTGAGGACATCGACGCACTCTATTTCTACGGGGAACTCGACCTCAATACCAAGCTTCTCAACTTTCTCGCACAAAAACATATCGCCTTTCATGTGTTTAACTATTACGGCTACTATTCCGGGAGTTACTATCCCCGAGAATACCTCAATTCCGGTTCCCTGCTTGTCAAACAGGTACAACACTACGAAAAATCTACCAAGCGGATGGTTCTTGCACAGGAGTTTGTCGCCTCCGCTGTCTTCAACATGTTGCGAATTTTACGGTATCACACGAATCGAGGCAAGGATTGCAATGCCCAAATTGAACCGATTGAAAAGCTCCTTGCGGAAAGTCCTTCAGCAAAAAACACAAATGAGTTGATGGGGTATGAAGGCACGATCCGAGACACATATTACACCGCATTCAATACGATTTTGGAATTAAAAGTACCTTTTGAAAAGCGGGTGCGCCGTCCACCGGACAACCCGATTAACGCTGCCATCTCTTTTGGCAATTCGTTGATATATGCAGCATGTTTAACTGAAATTTATCGGACGCAGCTCAACCCCACAATCAGTTTTCTCCATGAACCGGGTGCCAGACGTTTCTCGCTCAGTCTTGACCTCGCTGAAATTTTCAAACCTCTCATTGTTGACAGGATTATCTTCCGATTGTTCAATCGGCGGCAGCTCAACGAGTCAAAGCACTTTGAGACGAACGTCGGCGCGTGTTCCCTCAATGAACAAGGACGCAAACTGTTTATCGCCGCGTTTGATGAACAAATGAAGCAAACCGTTTCGCATCGCAAATTGAAACGGCACGTCTCATATCAGCGGTTGATTCGTTTGGAGTGCTATAAACTCATCAAGCATCTCGTCGAAATGGAAACCTATCAGGCATTACGTCCGTGGTGGTAGGCGTTATCTCATGATCGCGATGCCACGCTTAATCTCGTGTATTCGCTGGCGAGGTTTCCAACCTCGCCTCTTATCAAGGAATTGTCTCCGATGTATATTATTCTCGTTTACGACATTCAAGTTGAACGTGTCGCAAAGGTATGCAAATATCTCCGTCAACACCTCAATTGGATTCAAAATTCGGTTTTTGAAGGACAGTTAACCAAAGCGCAGTTGGCACGAGTCAAATCTGGGTTAGCAGCACTCACTGATCCCGAAAAGGACTCCATTATCATCTACCAGTTACGCGATGTCCGCTGGATGAATAAAGAGGTTATGGGTGTAGATAAAAACCCGGCAACAAACTTGCTTTAGGTGTAACTTGTACTGAAATTTAAACCTAAAATCCGCTGTCGACCGCGCTTATATCAGGGTTTTGAAAGGTAACCACATCCGTCATTTCTCGTCAAATGAGTGTCCGAACCCGCGCTTTGTAAAGAGCCGTCAACCTCCCAGAGAATTTACACTACCGAAGATCGACAGCAAATTGGTCTTAGAACATGCAGTAAGTAAAATTGACTTGACACGCCCCACAGGAGTTCTGTATGATATATACATGGTTTTCGTAGAGCCTTTTAATCGAACCAGTATGGAATAGAAACATTCCGAAACGTTCTAACAAGGCTGTTACAACTTACCTTTTAATCGAACCAGTATGGAATAGAAACGTCAAATCAAGCGATGCTTGGGCATTGATTCGAGTGCTTTTAATCGAACCAGTATGGAATAGAAACTCTTATGTATCGGGATACCACATCGCGCCAAGTGCGCTCTTTTAATCGAACCAGTATGGAATAGAAACTTGATGATGTCGATTCGGCTGTCGGTAAGTTGAGTTCGCTTTTAATCGAACCAGTATGGAATAGAAACTTGGACCGATACGGGTGGCTGGTATAATTTCTTGGCTTTTAATCGAACCAGTATGGAATAGAAACCAGGATGTTTCTGTCAGTGAGCAGGACATAGATATTCTTTTAATCGAACCAGTATGGAATAGAAACATCAGATCGAGTATCACTGCCGGTCGATACGTGTAAGCTTTTAATCGAACCAGTATGGAATAGAAACACTATATTGAACTTCTACCGTACCGCTGGCTGTATACTTTTAATCGAACCAGTATGGAATAGAAACCTTCCAACGTCGCTTCCGCTATACGGATTTCCTCATACCTTTTAATCGAACCAGTATGGAATAGAAACAATTCTGTGAATCTCGGTGTCAACTGCCATATCTGGACTTTTAATCGAACCAGTATGGAATAGAAACGTTCGCAAGCATCATCGTAAACGGTCGTCTAAACGTCTTTTAATCGAACCAGTATGGAATAGAAACTTGTCATCTCTCCAGAAGCCCATGCCTGTATCATTTCACTTTTAATCGAACCAGTATGGAATAGAAACACCCACTGCTGATACCTCCTATATTTGTAGCTATGTCCTTTTAATCGAACCAGTATGGAATAGAAACCTAAGCCACCCAGCCTGAACCGTGCGAGGAGCATATCTTTTAATCGAACCAGTATGGAATAGAAACAATCTCGGAGACGCTATCGCAAAGGCCGAAAGCGGAGCTTTTAATCGAACCAGTATGGAATAGAAACATGATCGTATGTTGACATCCCAGTTTGGCTGGGAGAAGTTTATCTTTTAATCGAACCAGTATGGAATAGAAACATTACAGTCGGAGAGACTGTTGCAGGCGTGCGTGCGCTTTTAATCGAACCAGTATGGAATAGAAACTTGACTATCAAAAGTCGCATTAGGGTTCTCGAAAGTACCCTTTTAATCGAACCAGTATGGAATAGAAACATCTTGAAAACGATTATCCTGCCTTCCACGACCTTGACTTTTAATCGAACCAGTATGGAATAGAAACATGTCAAGGTGGGTTGTCGGCACTGCTCAGTTTGTGACTTTTAATCGAACCAGTATGGAATAGAAACTTAACTGGTTGTTGTTGGGAGCCTAGTTTTGACCAGCTTTTAATCGAACCAGTATGGAATAGAAACTATGAAATTGCTCTTCTTTATCTTGGCAGTGCGGGGAACTTTTAATCGAACCAGTATGGAATAGAAACGTTTAACCCTCCTGCGTCATCTTCTTTCCTGACCTTTTAATCGAACCAGTATGGAATAGAAACTCGAAAAGGTGTCCCTTTGGTGTAACACTCTGAATTTTCTTTTAATCGAACCAGTATGGAATAGAAACGTAGATCAAAAAATGGATTACTATGCGTCAGGAAACCCCTTTTAATCGAACCAGTATGGAATAGAAACACGAGATATACAGTTCTAAGAGCACCGCCCGTATCCGCTTTTAATCGAACCAGTATGGAATAGAAACCCAAGAGATCGGTATCGACATCGGTATGAATGTCTCCTTTTAATCGAACCAGTATGGAATAGAAACCACGTCAAACGTTTCAAAGTGATTTAGGTGTTAATCTTTTAATCGAACCAGTATGGAATAGAAACCACTGCGAAGTGTGTACAGTGCGTCTCTCTCGGCGCGTCTTTTAATCGAACCAGTATGGAATAGAAACCTATACGGATTTCCTCATACCGTTTCTGATGTTCCCGCCTTTTAATCGAACCAGTATGGAATAGAAACGTGACCAACAATCCCCAAGAGGACTCCGCCCTGTTCTTTTAATCGAACCAGTATGGAATAGAAACGCCGCCATAGCCCTCTGGGTAATTCCCCCCGATAAACTTTTAATCGAACCAGTATGGAATAGAAACCTTCATCTGTCCCAGAGGCATCCGTTTGGTAAGACCTTTTAATCGAACCAGTATGGAATAGAAACTTGCAAATGGTCGCGTGCTTTATGACGCACCGAATAACTTTTAATCGAACCAGTATGGAATAGAAACTGTGATAACCTCCGTAAGTTTCGCTTGATGCCTGCCTTTTAATCGAACCAGTATGGAATAGAAACCTTTTTCGTTACGGTCGTAGTAACTTTGGATAACCTCCTTTTAATCGAACCAGTATGGAATAGAAACTGGGGCGCGTCGAACGCGTATGCTGATCTCGTTTCGCCTTTTAATCGAACCAGTATGGAATAGAAACTCAACAAGACTTTGATGATGAAGACGATCCGAAGTTACTTTTAATCGAACCAGTATGGAATAGAAACTTTGTTGTGGCAAGGGGGTTTATTCCCTTGCCATCGGCTTTTAATCGAACCAGTATGGAATAGAAACCACGCTGTCAACGTCTGCGATAATTGTGGCTGTCAGGCTTTTAATCGAACCAGTATGGAATAGAAACCAGAATGAACTTGTGGATACCTTAATAGAAGGGACTTTTAATCGAACCAGTATGGAATAGAAACACTGCACAGCACCTTTGAAGAAAATTTTATTGATCTTTTAATCGAACCAGTATGGAATAGAAACCCTCTACGCCTGTGAGCGCTATGCCGGACGATACCCCTTTTAATCGAACCAGTATGGAATAGAAACGCGGCGTTCGTCGATGTCGTGGATGGGTTCGATGACTTTTAATCGAACCAGTATGGAATAGAAACCCTGATCTTGAAGTTAATGTGCATCATGGCACCGCCTGACATGCTTTTAATCGAACCAGTATGGAATAGAAACACGACAGAATGTGAAGATAGCAGTTTAATTCAGATCTTTCTTTTAATCGAACCAGTATGGAATAGAAACATTCCTGGGGGGGGCGGAACTGCATCAGTTGTGCGCTTTTAATCGAACCAGTATGGAATAGAAACGTTGACGTTGCTAACGGTAAGACGGAAAATGGGTACCTTTTAATCGAACCAGTATGGAATAGAAACTTAGCAACGTCAACAGGTAACCCATGACTATCAACTTTTAATCGAACCAGTATGGAATAGAAACAGATCAGATCAATATCATTGCCACGATCGGGAACAGGACTTTTAATCGAACCAGTATGGAATAGAAACAATTCTTGGGTCAGTACATGCTGATTGTCTGGTTTGGCAACTTTTAATCGAACCAGTATGGAATAGAAACAGCACCTTGCAGGATTTGACGCGCCCGTGAAGGACGCGCCTTTTAATCGAACCAGTATGGAATAGAAACTTCCACGGAGGTTATTCATTTGAAGAGATGGAACTTTTAATCGAACCAGTATGGAATAGAAACTTACGTATTGAAGGTGCTGAGATACTCTCTTGGCAATTCTTTTAATCGAACCAGTATGGAATAGAAAAAAGGAAATTGTCTATGCTCCTTTGTGGGCGTGGATCTTTTAATCGAACCAGTATGGAATAGAAACGCTTGTTGTAGGAGCCGGTTTTTTTGAATGGAGTGCTTGACTTTTAATCGAACCAGTATGGAATAGAAACTAGGACTGAACATCAACATCACCTGCCTCAACCTTAACTTTTAATCGAACCAGTATGGAATAGAAACACACTAAGGAATCCCGAACAGTCCACATCTCTATTCGCCTTTTAATCGAACCAGTATGGAATAGAAACATGGAACTTGCGCTCGATGAATCTTCGATGCAGGACTTTTAATCGAACCAGTATGGAATAGAAACCAAAGATAGCTAACGCGTTGACGTTTCTCAAAGACCTTTTAATCGAACCAGTATGGAATAGAAACTCTCGCGAAGTGTGTAGAAAATGCCACGCGGCAAACTTTTAATCGAACCAGTATGGAATAGAAACATTCAAATGTCTGTGTCGTTCGTACGGCTTGGTTCACTTTTAATCGAACCAGTATGGAATAGAAACGCAACTCTCGGATACAGCCCAACAACTGCAAGAGGCGCCTTTTAATCGAACCAGTATGGAATAGAAACAACGGTACGAGTTGAGCGACGACGATCATTTCATAGACTTTTAATCGAACCAGTATGGAATAGAAACTTAGGTTTAAGCGATTGCTTCTTCGACTTGATAACTTTTAATCGAACCAGTATGGAATAGAAACAGTCTTACCCTGCACCACCAGCACCAAGCACCTTGCCTTTTAATCGAACCAGTATGGAATAGAAACACATATTTTCCCACCAACGCACATTGGGCATCTCCTCTTTTAATCGAACCAGTATGGAATAGAAACGCATCATTATTAGTAAGCGGTTACAGAAGCAGTTTCTCTTTTAATCGAACCAGTATGGAATAGAAACATTCGTTAGGCGGTTGATAGCGGGGGTAGAAACACCACTTTTAATCGAACCAGTATGGAATAGAAACTTGTGGGCGTGGATAAAGACTTACTGGACAGAGCGTTTCTTTTAATCGAACCAGTATGGAATAGAAACATACTGGTGGAGGAGGATGATATTGTGTTTTCTAACTTTTAATCGAACCAGTATGGAATAGAAACTCTTTTTCAAGTTTCATAATAAGCAACTCCAATAGCCTTTTAATCGAACCAGTATGGAATAGAAACCGCAATTTTGCAGAAGTTACTACACGTTGTTACGACTTTTAATCGAACCAGTATGGAATAGAAACACAGAAAAGTCGGACGCACCGACACAAGCAATAATACTTTTAATCGAACCAGTATGGAATAGAAACTTCCGTACCATCTTCCTGCAGCGGACGGGCATGTTCTTTTAATCGAACCAGTATGGAATAGAAACGCAGGAAGTGTGATACGTGCCTTACCGAGACTGTACACTTTTAATCGAACCAGTATGGAATAGAAACGTTTTTCTGGATGCTATGCTTGAACGTTTTGCCCAAACTTTTAATCGAACCAGTATGGAATAGAAACCCTTCACGTGATCCCTTACTGTCTCCTTCTCCTGCATCTTTTAATCGAACCAGTATGGAATAGAAACACTTTCTCTGGGGGACTGAAGGTGGGACTGTTGGTGCTTTTAATCGAACCAGTATGGAATAGAAACTTGCCTTTTGACTCCTTCCATAAATTTCTCCCAGCCGAACTGCTTTTAATCGAACCAGTATGGAATAGAAACCTGCTACGAATATGGTCGGAGAGTTACGCTTTCAGTCCTTTTAATCGAACCAGTATGGAATAGAAACCTACGATTGGTATGTAAAGCCTGTCGACGACGCGTCTTTTAATCGAACCAGTATGGAATAGAAACTCGTTTGGATCAATGGGCGAAGCGATGCACCCAGTACAGCCTCCTTTTAATCGAACCAGTATGGAATAGAAACACTCCTGGCACTTGTTTAGCAGCGATTCAAGCGGCCTTTTAATCGAACCAGTATGGAATAGAAACCCCTTTGATTCAGACGATGGAACTTGTGGGTGATGACTTTTAATCGAACCAGTATGGAATAGAAACAAGATAGGTCGTATAAGCATTATGATCAGGGGAACCAATCTGACTTTTAATCGAACCAGTATGGAATAGAAACGTTATGTAGTAGTCCTCATCCTGGAAGTAAGTGTTGTCTTTTAATCGAACCAGTATGGAATAGAAACACTGCGGAGATGGTAAGCTTCAAAATTGGACGAGCATCGACTTTTAATCGAACCAGTATGGAATAGAAACAAAAAGTACAAGGGCTTCAGAGGACGCATTAAGTACGTGCCTTTTAATCGAACCAGTATGGAATAGAAACTTGATTGTGTCTTCGTCATAGCCCTGCGAAACGAGATCTTTTAATCGAACCAGTATGGAATAGAAACGCCCCCCAGCTCCTACGACCCTGTTTTCTGAGTCGCTTTTAATCGAACCAGTATGGAATAGAAACTTCATATAGATGTTCACAAATGGAACATCTTTGCAATACTTTTAATCGAACCAGTATGGAATAGAAACTTAGATAGAAAATAAACCTCGTGATTACTCCCTACACTTTTAATCGAACCAGTATGGAATAGAAACTGGAATGACAAAAAAAGCCCTGTAACGCAGATCGCCATTCTTTTAATCGAACCAGTATGGAATAGAAACAAACACCCGCAATACGCATTTGTGAACGAACCTATCACACTTTTAATCGAACCAGTATGGAATAGAAACTTAGGTGTGGGAGAAGTCAATTGCACGATATGCACTTTTAATCGAACCAGTATGGAATAGAAACTTGAGTGCCAAACATGCATCAAGCAGTTTATCATCGTCTTTTAATCGAACCAGTATGGAATAGAAACGTGTCAGTTAAATGATTATAACACTCAGATCGCTTACTTTTAATCGAACCAGTATGGAATAGAAACGAAATCAAGTCAATATCATTTCCCCGATCGGGGACCCTTTTAATCGAACCAGTATGGAATAGAAACACGCTCTTGCTGAGGAGAACACTCACGCTTAGCATCCTTTTAATCGAACCAGTATGGAATAGAAACTGCTTTCAACTGGCGGACGTGTGGCGTGCTGTGAACGCTTTTAATCGAACCAGTATGGAATAGAAACTGCGTCAAGCGTTGGTTCAATCGTTGAAATAGCGAGTGCTTTTAATCGAACCAGTATGGAATAGAAACTTATAGGAAACTACCGGAGGGTTGCGGCGGAATAGGAAGCTTTTAATCGAACCAGTATGGAATAGAAACCAAAAGTTTGAATTGACGGGTGCTCAGCTGTACGCACCGCTTTTAATCGAACCAGTATGGAATAGAAACATTCAAGACAAGCATGAGCGTGACGAACTTTGGCAAGCCTTTTAATCGAACCAGTATGGAATAGAAACTTTATCGTGTTGGATACACGAAAGCGGTTACTAATCTTTTAATCGAACCAGTATGGAATAGAAACATTCTCATCCGGGTTCCACGCAGGCAACACGTCCCTTTTAATCGAACCAGTATGGAATAGAAACATGTAACGTATCTGCGGATCGGTTGCCGTGCCTGCGACTTTTAATCGAACCAGTATGGAATAGAAACATTTGTCAGAAAGTATCGAAAGAGCCGAAAGCGGCGACGCCTTTTAATCGAACCAGTATGGAATAGAAACGCTGCGTCGTCGGTCGGCCTAACGTACCAGTCATAACTTTTAATCGAACCAGTATGGAATAGAAACTTCTGGTTTGATCGGCAGTATACGCAGGTCTACGTCCTTTTAATCGAACCAGTATGGAATAGAAACGTATCCGATGGGGCAGTGCTGATAAGAGACTGATGACCCTTTTAATCGAACCAGTATGGAATAGAAACGTATATCGCCCTGATCCGTCTGTGTGTGATACCGCCCTTTTAATCGAACCAGTATGGAATAGAAACTTTTAGAGTCCAGCGGCACGGAAATGCAGGATTAACTTTTAATCGAACCAGTATGGAATAGAAACATATTTAGCGATAGAGCAGATAAGCAAGGTGAGTTGCTTTTAATCGAACCAGTATGGAATAGAAACTCATCTTCATCAACTCCTTTCGCTAAAGGCAGGTTTTCCTTTTAATCGAACCAGTATGGAATAGAAACTTGCCTTTGCCGTTTCCGAGACGATCGCAAAAGCGATACTTTTAATCGAACCAGTATGGAATAGAAACATTATTGATGAGATACTGGAAAGCGGAGTTGGATTCTACTTTTAATCGAACCAGTATGGAATAGAAACGTGAAACAAAGCCTCCCTAACCCTGAACTCAGCGCTTTTAATCGAACCAGTATGGAATAGAAACCAGAATTTCGTTGTGCCATACCGAAACGGAACGAGTCTTTTAATCGAACCAGTATGGAATAGAAACAAGGTTGTCATTTTTCACCTCCGTTCTGCCAGTGAAGATCACTTTTAATCGAACCAGTATGGAATAGAAACGTTCATAGACAGAGACGTTCATTTGTTCATGAACACTTTTAATCGAACCAGTATGGAATAGAAACTATTAAATAAAAGCTGCCCCCATTTTGTTTTCGCTTTTAATCGAACCAGTATGGAATAGAAACTGGACTTCCGTAGGCGGATTCGCTTTGAGTGCCTCTCTTTTAATCGAACCAGTATGGAATAGAAACTTCTCTTTTCCTCTCTTTCATAAACTCCTCCCAACCGAACTTTTAATCGAACCAGTATGGAATAGAAACCGGCTTCTTGCTTAGAGGCTTATCACATTTCCCACGTCCTTTTAATCGAACCAGTATGGAATAGAAACACTCCTGTGTGTGGCAATCACCAGAGGGCTACATCCGCCTTTTAATCGAACCAGTATGGAATAGAAACGTGCTACGTCCGCCATGTCCTTAACTGCCTGTAGCTTTTAATCGAACCAGTATGGAATAGAAACGGTCTCGAGATGCACGGTGGACGTGTTAAGTCTGTTGCTCTTTTAATCGAACCAGTATGGAATAGAAACATGAGGCAAGACGGATACGATCGGGCATGGGTTGACTTTTAATCGAACCAGTATGGAATAGAAACATCTAAATGTTGTAAGGTGGGGGAAATTATTTTGGACCGCCTTTTAATCGAACCAGTATGGAATAGAAACGTGCTCGGAGATTCAGTCGTTCATAGAAAAGATCGACCTTTTAATCGAACCAGTATGGAATAGAAACGCACATTAAATTTCTATGATGGCATGAGTGATGAAGACTTTTTAATCGAACCAGTATGGAATAGAAACCACATCTTCTCTAGTAACAAAAAGGAAGAGGTACCCTTTTAATCGAACCAGTATGGAATAGAAACTTATCCCGGTGCGTCTTGGTTGAAATTAACTTCTGATCTTTTAATCGAACCAGTATGGAATAGAAACGTTGAATTGGCAGTTCTTACGGCAGGTGGTTTTTACACTTTTAATCGAACCAGTATAGAATAGAAACTACGATACTTCTCCAAATAGTCATAGTGCATCTGCTTTTAATCGAACCAGTATGGAATAGAAACTTCTTTGCCGACTGCCGATAGCCGACCACTATTTAGTTTTTAATCGAACCAGTAGAGAATTGAAACTACCGTGAGAGGGATTTTAACCGCGACGCCTAAAAAGGAGAAGAAGATAAGAGGCGAGGAACAACACATTTACGAGTACCAGACCCCATCGAGCGAGTCGGGTTTTCAGTCTCGGAAACAGATAGATAGAGGCAACAAGTATAACCAACCGCTCTATCGGCGCGACGACCCTACCATAATGATCTTCGTCCCAATACGAGATAGGGCTTTCAAAGACAAAATCGGAGAGTGGAAAAAAGTGATGATGCCCATCGTCGTGGTGTGTCATAAAGTCAAAGAAGCAATGGATAAGCATACTCCACGCGAAGACAGTGATTTTCTCGGAGTTCAGTAGGTAATATCCAATCCCCAAAAGAATCAAAATCAGCGGGATCGCGTTGAAAAGGTCAAAGAAAGTTTGCCACGCCTCCGTAAAGTATCGGGAATCCCAGAGTTCACGCTGCGGTGTCTTTCGGATAAAAGTTTCGACAACGAAGAAAACGAACATTGGTAGGTCAGGAAGGACAGCACCAATAAAGGCATAGCAGTGAAGAAAGGGTTTGTCTCGCTTTGAGAGGAATGCTATGTTGAGGATGACATGCGATTGTGTTGTCATTCTAAATAGATAGGCTTATAATCAGAGTGGACATCTATTGGTAAGTGTTCCTTGATAGGGAGTTTCTCTCACCCTGAAAATCCTTGAATCCTGTAAATCCTGATTCAGACAATTAACATCACACATTATCCTACACCTACTGACTACCAACTGCTGATTGCTAACAGATAATTCAAAGATGCCATACCTCACTTGTGAATGGAGGGAATAGGCAATTGAGCAGCACTGCTGCGGTGTCATTTGTCCAGCAATCGGCGTAACTTGCGGTTAATTCTTCTGTTCGGCACCGTCCACACAGCAGCTGCAAAAAGGTCAGTTCTGGAAACTGGGCATCTCCATCCTCAATGTCCTCCGGTGTCCAATCTGCGATTTCCGTTATGCAACCCTTTTGAAATTTTAGGTGTACCCCACTCCGATAGAAACTGAGTTTGAGCTCGCCAGTGTAACCCTCCGCGACCGTGCCGGTGAGGTGTTTTTCGAGGGCTGGCTGGATATGTCGCAAGAGTGCTACCAAATTTGGCACCCGAATGTACCATGCATACGGTGCTTCCTTACGGACAATGGATTTAGGGAGCACTTGATAGACAGGGTGCTCACGTCCCAACATGAACTGGATACCGACTACTTCTGGGTTCTTATTCTCAGGCATCACCGGTGTCGTTTGTGCCTTTTTCCATAACGATCGTAAGAGTGAAGGCATCAAGTGCAGATACCCAACCCCTTGCTTCAACTCCATTCGCATGACCAAAAAATTAGTGCTGGGGTTCCCTGATTCGCTAAAACCTCCAAAACACCACTGAAGATGTTGCACATATCCGAGGCGCATTCCTTCCAGGTCTTCGATGAGTAGCCATTCATGTCGTGCGTCGCTCCCTGCTGATCGTCCATTGAACTCATATTCCCACAGTGCTGATGTGCGCGGGCATGCGAAGACATGAGATTGGATTGCGTGTGCGTAAAGTTTTTGAATGAAGGTGTTATCCGCTTCCGTTCGCGGTCGAAGCCGACACGTTTCGGTCTCTCCTTTTTTCAAAGACGGGATATGTATCCCATCAATGACCTGTTCTGATTCCATATCGAGTGCCATTTCATATCCGAACAGTCGGTAATACCATGGGATACCCGTGATGCCTTGCATCAATTCACCGCGTGTAGCACTCAGGGCATGAATCACTTCAAACTGTTTACGGACTAAACCCCTTCTGCGGTATTCGGGTTCAGTGGCGACAAATTCGGGCTGCCCAAACTTGAAACGGATACCACTATATGTCCAAATCTGTGAGATGAGACACGCGGATGACACAATTTTCTGGGTCTTGGTATCTTCGACAACGGTGAAATCACTTGCCTTGCAGGTAGGGTGCTCTCCCGACATGAGGTCTAAAACTGCTGGACCGATGTTCTCGCCTTCGTGGAGGCGAGCATTGAATTCAGCGAGTGCATCCATATCCTCAGATGTAGCGAATCGGAGTTTTAGGTTGTCGCCAAGATCCATCGGCATTTGCGAGAGAATGTTATCTTTTGACATTTACATTATCCTATAGAGTGATGTCAAAAGGCATTGTATCATGAAACTCAAGTCGCGTCAAATGTAATCAGCGAAATAGAAGAGGCATTCGCTTCTCTTGTAGGAGGGGTTCCCACCGGTTACTTAGGAAGGGTGCCTAACCTCGCCTACCGGGTGAAAGGCGTTTTCGCACCATAACTGTCAATTTTAGAAAAAAGGACAACCTCAATCCCCAGATCCAGTAAGTGCGGTTTCCTAACCGAACCGGACTTAAACCTAAAACGTACGTCTGCTAAAAACTCTCTTTAGTCCCGTAGGGTTTATTTGCTTGGGTGTTTTTCAGCATCTGTGTAGAAACTTTTAGATAAAAATTCAGATTTTTTTCAAGTGATGCACGTTTTCTACTTAAAAATTGTGTCTTTAAGTTATGATACTGTGACTTTCACTTCAGGGTGTAGATCCCATACACTGATCGCTATAGGACCCTGAATTGAACGCTTATATATAGCAGGACTTACGCAAGGCACAATAATTCACATCGCATTTGGGCGAGTACGCCGCAGAATTGCGCGACTACGAACCGGACTGCTTTTGAGAAACACACGTTCTTCCAAGGTATGTCTGTTTGTAGTAACGTGATTTATCGCCTGTCTGCGTAAGTCCTATATAGTAGAGATGTTTTTGGCATAAATCTATTTTCCTATTTTTTGCTGTGGGTAATATGCGACCCAGACCGCGCCCCGCGCTCTTTTTTCTTATCCCATATCTATTGGGCATCATCGCTGGCAGCTGGCTATCTGTTCCATTTCTGTGGCTCTGGCTCTCTGTGCTGCTTTGTCTGATCGGTAGTATCGTAGCAAGGAATCGGATGCGGTATCTTTGTTACGGATTGCTCCATCTCGCAGTCTTCATGGGTGGGATGTTAAGATTAGAAGCCGTCTCGCACTCGCCAATCCCGGCACATTTCTATGACGAGCCGATCGGTTTTTCAGGCACCATCGCGTATCAGCCAGACCGCGGAGAGGAGTCGGATGCCTGTTACGCTGTCGGTGAGTTTCAACTACTGTCAGATCCGTCGCAGCGAGTGCCGGCGAAATTCCTTATCAGATTTCAGCAATTGGTACCGCTCCGTTACGGCAAACACCTGACACTGACGGGTGTTCTGCGCCAACCGCAAGCCAAGCGGAATCCCGGAGGGTTTGATTATCGAGCCTACCTCGCTCGACAAGATGTAGTTGGGATAATTGATGCCAAGGGACTTCTACAGATAGGTGAACAACGTGGATTCCCGCCGTTGAGATGGATAGAGGCACTCCGTATCCGCACGGAACGCGTGATTGATGTTATCTATACACAGACTGAAACAGGAACACCCTCTCCAGAGCCTTCATTGCACGCCCAACTCCTTAAAGGTATCTTACTCGGTAAACGGAGCGGTGTCCCCACCGAAACGTTAGACCTTTTCCGTACCAGTGGAACCTTCCATGTACTTGCAGTCTCTGGTCTACACGTTGGACTTGTGGCGATGTTCTGCTATTTCGGTTTTTCACGCTTTCGGTTTCCACAGAAGGTCGTTTGTCTGCTGACGATTCTGGCAGTGCTAATTTATGCATGCCTGATCGGTTTCCGTCCCTCTGTTTTTCGCGCATCGCTAATGGCAATCCTATTTCTCTGTGCGGTGCTCATTGACCGGGATGCGGACCTCTTCAACCTGTTAGCATTTGCGGCGTTGGTGTTGCTCCTTTTGAACCCACAGCAACTATGGGATGTTGGATTCCAGTTGTCATTTGCAGCGGTGGCTTCAATCGCCTACTTCGTTCCGAAAATGGAGAAACCTTTGCGTCGGTGGTGGGGAGACTCAGAGGATTCGCCTTCAGATAGTAGTGGTTCTGTCCTGACAAGATTTCGGAACGCTACGCTCAAATGGCTGGTGCTCTCCTATCTTGTGACGTTCGCTGCACAGATTGGGACGGCTCCCTTGATAGCCTACCATTTCTTCCGAGCATATCCACTCGGTATCATCGTGGGTCCCTTCGCAGTTGGACTTGTCTCGCTTATTGTTGCAGTGGGCATGGCATCGGTATGCGTCGGCTTTCTCTGGGTACCACTCGCAAAGCTGCTTGGACTTCTCAACCACGCCATTATTTCCATCTTTCTGTCGCTCATCGGTATATTTGGACAGACATGGGGTGTAATGAAGCTAACCCCACCGACGTTTGGTCTGTTTGTCCTCTACATCGCAATCTGTTTGGGCATTACACATTTGTGGTACATCTACCGTCAATGGCGGATTGCAAGCTTTATTGGACTATCCATTGTGGCAATCTGGGTCTGGGATATGGCGTTCCACGAGAGAGGAAGACTGCTGGAAGTCGTAACGCTTGATGTTGGACAGGGTGACGCTGCTATCGTTAGGTTTCCTGACAATCAAACGATGTTGATTGATGGTGGTGTCCGGCGATCATATTACGACGAACGGAAACGAAAGCGAGTTGATTATGACATAGGGAAGCGGATTATTGAGCCTTACCTCGACTTCCACGGTATTCGGGAACTTGACATGGTTGTGCTGACACATCCCGACATTGACCACGGTGGTGGACTCGGATATATCTTACAAAACTTCAGTGTCGCTCGCGTCCTTGGTATATCGGATATGCCACTTTATTCTCAGACGCATCGGAGACTACACGCCATTGTCAGAGCACGCGACATTCCCTATTCGTTTCCGTACGCTGGAGAGGTCGAACTCACACGGACAGCCGCATTAAACCTGTTGCATCCTATCGACGCTGCGTCCACCAACCTATTGGATAAAGACACGAACAACGATTCACTTGTGATGAAGATTACGTATGGTGAGATAGATATTCTATTCACGGGGGACATCGGTAAGAAGGCAGAGTCTCGACTCATCGCATCTGGGCAAGATCTTCGTTCGGAAATCCTGAAGGTGCCGCATCATGGGAGCCGCACATCAAGCAGCACACCGTTTTTGGATGCCGTTCAGCCACGTTATGCGATTTTTTCACTCGCCCAAAGAGATCAGTTTCAATTTCCACACCCAGATGTGGTTGCCCGGTATCAAGCGCGTGGATGTATCCTATTACGAACCGATCAAGCCGGCGCAATTACCCTTCGCACCGATGGGAAACGGTGTTGGATTGACGAATAACTGTAGGAGGGAATGCCGAAAGTCCGTTGATAAGCGGAGTGTTCCCATCCAAGATTCCCTACCCATTGCTGGGGATGGACACTAAAAACGGCAGGGCTATTTAGTTTTCGGTTTTTTAGCCCAATTTTGCCCCTGGGCCCGGTAGGTGCGGTTTGCAACCGCACCGGGTTTGAAAAAGAAAACCAAAGATTTAGAAAATCCGATGATTTATCTAAAACTAAATGATCCTGCTAAGAACGGACATAACAAATGCTCTTTTTTGGTAATTGTGCTATACTATCTCAAAACGACTTTCGCAGGAGACTCCATGAGATTTTTTATTTTTTTGATTATTTGCATTACTTTCTCGATGTTCATCAGTTGTGCCGGAACAACAATACCTGTCCACACAGCAGGTGATATTCAACAACTCGAAGCGGCTAAAGAGCTTTTCAAAAACCAATTTGAAAATGATATGCATCCGATAATTGGGGCGTATCTGGATGAAGTCCTGCACGATCCCAAGTCTTTTCGCTTAGGGCGTTTTGAATATACCATCGCGAATTATCCTACGATGGTCGCAAATAAAAAGCGCACTATCATACCCGGTAAATCTACTGAAACGCTCTACAAACAAGTTTTAATCCCAGCGTATTATATTAACATGCGTTTTACAGCCAGAGTACCTCAAAGCGGTATACAGATACAAGAAATGCGTTTTTACCTCTTAACGGACAAACAATTAATCCTGCCAAATAACCTTGCTGTCTCCCTAATTGAATAATTTTCTTCTGGACCACAAAATGTTAGCTTGTGATCTATACCCCATCTACTGATTGTTGACTGACGACAACTTTTCCGTGAGAACTGAATCCAAATCCCAACTCTTATAAAAATGGCGCAATAGCGATACGGACCGCCTCTTGGCGCATCGCATGTTCAAATGCGGTGTTGATGTCCGCTAATTGATACGTCTCTTCGACGAGTTCTGCAAACGGATAGCGCGTCCGATTTTCTTCGACAAAGCGAAGCGATGCTCCGAGAGCAGTATGGTGATAGTTATGAACGCCTCGGAGTGTCACACACTTTGTAACGAGCTGGTGAGCATCAACAGAGATATCCGCGTTTGGATAGACGTAGCCAAGCGTTACACATCTTCCACCGATCGCTAACCACGTAACCAGATTCGGAATCCCAATTGTAGCACCGCTAACCTCCACGCCAAGGTCGGCACCCCTTCCGTTTGTCACTTCTTTTAGTGCTGCGTCAATCTCCGCAACAGATGTCTTATCCGGGTTGAAAGTATGTGTCGCACCGAAGCGTTCAGCGGTTTGCAAACGGCTCTCATTGGTATCCACGACTGCAACGTTCTCATATTCCTTCTCTCGCAGATAACATGTTGCATAGATTCCTAACATACCAGCGCCGTGGATGACAGCAGTCTCACCCGGGTGTGTCCCGATAGTTGTCAAGCCGTTTACCACAGTCGCAAGTGCACAGTTAATAGGGACCGCTTCCTCGTCCGTCATAGCATCAGGAAGGTGGTAGATGGCTGTCCCGGGACGGAGTAAGATATGTGTGGCGAACCCTCCAGAGAAAGCGGTGGTACCTTCACTCCGGGCATGCCCGTATTTGAACATCGTTTCGCATTTCTGTGGGAGGCTCCGATTCATACAGTAGTCACAGGTTCCACAGGAGGTTGTAAGGCTCCACGTAATTCGGTCGCCCTCGCGTAGTGCTTCTCCAGTTGCGGAACGGATAGATGTTGGTGCTGCAATAGTACCGACGATTTCGTGTCCGAGTACACATGGCGTTTCCGCACCGCGACGACCTGATACTGTGTGGAGATCGGAACCACAGATGGTTGCGAGTGAAACACGAACAAGAACATCATTTGAAGTGGTAGTCACAGACATCTCGCATACCTCAAAAGGGATACCTACCCCGTGAAAATGTGAAATCTGTGCTGATATTTGCATTATGTTACTTTTTTCCCCTGTTATTGGTAGGCGAGGTTTCTAACCTCGTCTATCTTCTTTAACCAATCGTCTAATCCACTAAGCGACCGCCGACTCTTGACGACCGACAGCCAACCGTCAACTACTTTTAATTTGACAAACCCATAGGCTTCACGTATCATATATTAGACATTATAACAATTTAATGTTGAAGTTCGGGATAGACCCAAGGTCTGAAGTTTAACCTAAAGTTGTGTAACCCACAACAAGTTTCCATAACTAAATCGGCAAACCCTTTTTTAGAGGTGCGCAACTTATCTTTGACGATCCGGTATCTTTTGATACCCCTAATAGCATGTTCAATGCGGATGCGGATGGATGAAATCTCACGATTCTTCGCTTTCTCTTGATCCGTCAGGTCTCGACTTTTCGGTTTCTTCATAGGTTGAATCATCTTCACACCCGGAACCGAAAAACCTTGAAAGCCTGAATCTTGATACAAACAACTGCCCTCTGGCAGGAGATAGACCGTCATATCAGCAATGCGCTTGTCATGTATCCTGCCTTCATAGGAGGGGGTCAATAACAACACTTTGCTATCCGCATTGATCAGCAGGTTATTCTTGAGGGTGTGTTGCTTCTTTTTACCACTATAATAGGCCTGCTGTGCTTCTCGGTCTTTTGGACGCTGAATCGGACGCTCCGTACCATCATGAAAAAAAGAGACTTGAATCTTGACGATCTGTTGAAGTCTGCGGCGATGCGTCAACAGTTGAAGCGACTGCTTCCCGTGATGGCAACGCTTCAAGGTCTGCCAGAGCAGAGTTCAACACAGGCAAGAGCCTATGAATCCATTTGTTAGCGACGGGTGGAGACATCCCAAAAAGTTCACCAAGCACATCTTGCGTCATCGCTTTTCGGAGGTATATCAAAATAAAAAGTAAGTGATCCTCGTGAGACGGTAAGCAACTGTTCTTATAGAGAGTATACCGACGTTTCTTTCGGTGTTTGCCATCAAGCGTCTGTGTTTCTACGAACGCCAGAAATCGCTTGGAAAAGGACGCAAGAAGTGCTGAAAACTCTTCGAGTGTATAACCTGTCAACGACAAGAATCGTTTCGGTTTATCTTTCAGTATTTCATAACGGGTCATCAGTGGGTCTCCAAAATAGGATTTCTTCTGATTTTACCATAGACCAACTAAACTTACAATTAAATCGTTATAATGTCTATTATTATACGCCACTTTCAATTAAAAAAATAGAGGATAAGACGAACAAACATGAACAGAACTGCTGAAGTTCTTATTGAGGCTTTACCTTATATCCGTCGCTTTTACGACCGTCGCATTGTCATCAAATATGGCGGTGCTGCAATGGAAGATGAGACACTTATCCACTCCGTTATGGAAGACATCGTTTTGATGAAATATGTCGGTATCCGACCCATTATAGTTCACGGTGGCGGACCACGAATCACCGCATGGATGGACAAGGTCGGAAAAGTCCCGGAATTCGTTCAAGGGCTGCGTGTAACCGATGCAGAAACAGTTGAAATTGCTGAGATGGTGCTTGGATTTATCAACAAAGAGATTGTGTCTCGTATCAACCAACACGGTGGAAAAGCGATTGGGCTCTCAGGAAAAGACGCGAACCTAATTCTCGCAGAGAAACAAGAAACGCAGATTACCGGTGAAGATGGGCATCAAATCGATGTTGACTTGGGATACGTGGGAAAAATTATCGGCGTTAACACAGAGTCGATCACTACGCTTGACAAAGCCGATTATATCCCCGTTATCGCGCCAATTGGGGTCGGGGTTGAGGGACAAACCTATAATATTAATGCCGATACGATGGCTGGTGAGATCGCATCCGCATTCCAAGCAGAGAAGTTGATTCTACTGACCGATACACGCGGCATTCTCCGAGACCTCTCGGATACCGAATCGCTGATGCCAACGATTCATATGAGAGAAGTGGATCAGTTAATCGACGAAGGTTTCATCGCAGGTGGTATGCTCCCTAAAGTGGATGCCTGCACAACGGCACTTATGGGCGGCGTTTACAAAACGCATATTATTGATGGTAGAATTCCACACTCTCTACTGCTCGAAATCTTCACAGAGGGTGGAATCGGAACCGAAATCGTTAGATAGCGCAGCCTTAGTAGGTTGGGTTGAGTGCAAGTGAAACCCAACGAAATACGCAACCTGAATTCACAGTAGATGGACAAATGGAGAATCAGATGGCGACACCGAAAAAAATTGCTGCAATCATCACAACCTATTTTCAGCACTCGCATGCGGATGTAATCGCTACGAAGTACATGAAGGGTTTCCCAACAGATACGGGACATCAGATGCCTCGTGTGGAGTTAGTATCTATCTATCTGGATCAGGTAGACGGTCGGGACATCGGGGTCGGTTTGGCAGCGGAACACAACGTCCCTATCTATCCGAGTATTCGGCAGGCATTGACGCTTGGCGGGAATGAGTTGGCTGTCGATGGTGTGATATTGATTGGCGAGCACGGCGACTATCCGTATAACGAGTTTGAACAACACATGTATCCGCGCCGCTATATGTTTGAGCAGATTTGTGGTGTCTTCGCGTCGAGTGGTAGGTCGGTGCCTGTTTTCTGCGATAAACACCTCTCCTACAATTGGGCTGATGCGCTCTGGATGTATGAGCGCGCGAAAGCACTTGATGTGCCGTTCATGGCAGGGTCTTCACTACCGCTCGGTTGGCGGAACCCTTTTTTAGAACATCCGCTTGATACCGAGTTGGATTCGGCTGTCGGCATCGGCTATGGTGGTGTGGAGTCCTATGGTTTCCATGCGCTTGAGACATCGCAATGTATGATTGAACGTCGGCAAGGAGGTGAGTCGGGAATTGTGGCAATTCAATGTTTGGAAGGTGAATCGGTCTGGGAGGCAGGTGAATCTGGAAAGTGGTCCCTTGAGTTAGCTGAAAAGGCATGTGCAGAAATTGAAAATCGTCCCGATAGCACGTTCATCGAAGGTTGTCCAAATCCAACGGCATTTCTGTTGGAACATAGCGATGGATTTCACTCCGCAGTGTTGATGTTGAACGGTTACGTCTCTGATTTCGCGTATGCAGCAAAATCGGGAGATACGCAGTATGCCACAGAGGTGTACTTACAGAACGGACCACCGCATGCACATTTTAGTTATTTGAGTCTCAACATTGAGGAGATGTTCGTGACAGGAGAGCCACAGTATCCTGTGGAACGGACGCTACTCGTGACGGGTGTTCTCGATGCCCTTATGCACTCGCGAGCAGAAGGACACATCCGAATTGAGACACCACATTTGGCAGGACTCGCGTATCGTTCCTACGAAAAAATGCCTATCCGACCCACAGCACCACGCCCTGAAGGGGCAACGTTAGAAGTATAACCTTAATAAGTTCTACATAGGAATCTGGTCCTTGTAGGTTGGGTTGAGCAATGTATTAGATGTTGAAATATCCTTTGATCCACAGTGTTTCTATTCACTCGAACTCCTATATTGGAGTGAAACCCAACACTTTAGCCCCGTAGGGGCGGTATCTGTGTAGAATAAGTATAATATAACAATCAAGCCCCGTAGGGGCGGCATTTGTATTCACTTAAACGGTTTTCTTCGACAGTTCAAATCCTTTTTATCGGCTGCATTCCCTGTCCTCATGAACAAGATCGTCAATAAAATCTATTCGTTCCTCTTCGGTCATAGCGTCCCAATTTAATCCTCGCGCTGCGCATACCTTACGGACCTTTGCTTCGCCATACTTTATCTGGTCGGCATGTTCGGCGTGCGCCTGTTCGGCAAGCGTAGTAAGTACTGCAATTTTCTCTTCAGGTGGAATCTGCTGGATAAAATCAATAATTTGTTCTGTTGTTAAATTAACAGTAAACTCCATTTTAATTCCTCCTTTTAATTATACTAAAGTTTGGACAGTTTCTATGCAGATGAGGCTCTGTTTCCACCATATTCTCGGATTTTCTGAGTGGTACAGACACAAACGCAACTCGCGGAAAAATAAACGCTGATGCACCGATACGCAGCCCCGTAGGGGCGGTATGTCTATAGAAACGGCATCCCCCGGGCAGCTAAGCCCCGTAGGGGCGGCATGTTTATTGCGTAAAAATTGTCCAAACTTTAGTAATTATGGTAAAGTTCACAATTATTTCAACATTACGGTAAGGCGAGGATACAATCCTCGCCAGCGGCGGTGAGGGTTTCCCTTACTGAAAAACTGTCTACTTATTTACAGATTTTACCATAAGTGTGGTAAGCACGGTTAAAAAACCGCGCTTGTCGTTTTAGCGTTCTGGACGCGCCGGGATTCCTGTCTCCGCGGATTCATAGATGAGATCCATCAATTCGGATTGGATAATCCCGTTCATGGGGTTTGTCCGCGGTTCGGCTCTTTCCAAGATGGTATCGATGAAGTTATCATCAGGTGAGCCAGCGGACATATCATCTGTGATAGGGGGTGGATCTAATGCTTCGCCACCTTTCCAAACACGAATCCAACCGCCACCCCAGCCATCAATTTCAATCCGACCGTTCTCAAAGACGAGTGCCATGTGCGTGCCACCCGGACTTGGACAATTCCCACTCACTGCCATCGCAGCGAGCACACCGTTTTCAAACTTGACATTCATCGAGGAGTTGATGTCGACCTCACGGTCATGATTATCCGTGTAGGCATAGACCTCAGCGACTTTTGACTCGACTGCCCAGCAGAGGCTGTTGAGGAGGTGTGCGCCACTATCATAAGCCTGTCCGCCACCGGAGAGTTTCGGGTCCTGCCGCCACGTTCCGGTTGTGCCACCTTTCCAACCTTGTGTAATATAGCCTATTACCAATTCCAACTTGCCGAGATCCCCGTTTCGGACGACCTCTCGGGTATAGTAGAAGTTTGGCGAGCACGGCGTATTGTAGCCGATAGTGAGCACTAATCCGCTCTCTTCAACCTTCTCTGCGAGGGTATAGGCATCTTTAGAAGATGTGACCATCGGTTTTTCCATTAACACGTGGCATCCGGCTTCAAGTGCCTGCATGCCGTGCTCAAAATGGAGCGTGTGCGGTGTAGAGATCACCACTGCATCCGGTGATGTTTCTTTCAGCATCGCGCCGATGTCGTCGTAAGCACCGGGACGTGGAGTGAGGTCAGACAAGTTCCGATCAATATAACCCTCGGCGATATCTGTGTTCACATCGCAAGTGCCGACGATTTGCACGTCAGGATTTGCGTTCATACGTCTGGCATGGCCTGAGGAGTTCCCACCACACCCAATCATGGCAAGTCGAATCTTCGCCATATTTTTCTCCTTGTTTAGTAGTTGTCAGCAGTCAGTAGAAGAGGTTATCGTTTAACGAGGAACGCTTTACTGATTGCTGATTGCTGGTTGCTCCGAAACCTAATAAACGACGGGGCTTTCATGCTGAGACTGCGATAAATCGGCGACACTGATCGCACCATCGCCGAACACCCGTGTAAAGGCGTGCCCATGATGCGACTTCGTCTCGCCATGCATATAGCAGACGCTGAACGCACGTCGCGGGATATCCGTATCGTTCGTACCGGAACTGTGCAGCATCCAGTTATGGAGGAGTACCACTTCTCCCGCTTTCAACTCCATCGGGAGCGGTGTAGCCTTCGCGACGATGTCATCAATGTGTTCCTGCGTTAGAAAACCAGAGCCGTTTTCAGGGTTGATGAGCCTGCTATGCGACTTCGGAATGATATGCACACAGCCGTTCTTAATCATTGCCGGATCTAAAGCGGTATAAATCGTAATCTGCGGGTCGCGGTCGAGATCCCTCCACCTGTCTTGATGCCACGTGAGTTGAGTACCCTCGTATGCGGGTTTATTCATAAACATTGCCCGGAAGCAGGCGACGGGAGTCCCATCTCCGTAGATTTTCGTGCAGACCTCTTCAAAAATCGGTTTCTGGAGATACTCTAAAAAAACCGGATCGAGTTCGAGGTTCTGGATTTTCCGGTACAACAACGTTGCCCCTTTATGCCCTTTAGATTGCGGTCCCGGCGAGTTTTTGCCGGGTTCCCGGTCAAGTTGCATCATGATTTGATCGTAATCCAAGGGTGCTTTGCCGAGCATGATGTCATCCATCCGCTCTTGCAGTTTTTCGAGTTCGGCATCCGTTGCGACTTGTCCAATACGCACGTAGCCGTTTTCCGAAAAATGTTCCCACTGTTCATCTGTTATATGGTGTTCCATGCTATGCCTCCCCGTTGCGCATGTCGTGGTTCCAACTTTTGTATAGCAAGTTTTGACGTGTAAGCTGTGCCAAAAGTCTGTATACAAATTATAACACATATTTCAAGAAGTATAAAAGAAAATTGCAATTATACCCTCTATTTTTACGACAAACTTCCGATCTCAATCCTATTTTTGAAAATAATGCAACCTTTTGAGATCTAAGTTGCGTCACTATAATCAACGGATGTTAAATTTCACTAAGTTACCTCTTGTAAACCAAACGAAACTTCCACTCGTTTTAAAGGAATAAATCATGACCACTAAAATACGCCAACAAAATGGAATCACGATTTTGGAACCAAACGGAAAAATAATGGGACCCTCAACATCAGAATTATGGGAAGCGATCTCGTCACAGATAGAGGCTTCCGATACACCCCGCATCCTCATCAATTTCGCGCACGTCAATAGGGTTGACAGCACAGGACTTGGTGTGCTCATGGGAGCACGTGCAGCTGTGGCGCGGAAAAAAGGTCGTGTCGGGGTCATCAATATCAGCAAACAGATCAATAATTTGATTATTATGAGCCGACTCGTGAGTCTCTTTGAACGTTTCGACAACGAGACTGCTGCAGTTTCAGGGCTATCCGCTTAAAACCCAAATTTGGTCTGAACTTACGCTGCCCGCTTTGCTGGCGAGGTTTTAAACCTCGCCAGCAGTGGGCGGACCTAAAGGCTTACCAGAAACTTGCGTAAGTCCTATAAATCTAAACGCTTTTCAGTTAGCACGATAATGAATTGTAAGTATAACAGTGTACCTTAACCTTGACTCTTCGTGCAGCTATTTTTGAAATAAGGGCTTCCTAATGAACACGTATCGCTTGACTTTTCTGTTTTCGGTAATAATGCTTCTATCGGGTGTTTGCCCGAATCTGCTCTGTTGGGCAGAAGGTATGATTGTCTACTCCTATCGTAGCACGACCTACATGATACGTCCCAATGATACCGTCCCTACACCTACGCGCATTGCGGATGAAGGTATTTCTACGCCTTCGCCGGATGGTCGCTTTTTGGCAGCGGTCGATGGCGACCCGGACCGCCGTAATGTTCTCCATATCCGAGACCTTCGCACCGGTAAGAGAATTCGGTCCATCATCTTGCAAGTCCATTCTTATGTCGATATTTCTTGGTCTCCAGATGGACGTTGGATTGTGTATGCTGGCAGTCCGCAAAGGATAAGAGGTGGACGCGATGTGAACACAGAAATCTTTCTAATTTCGCCGGATGGACGACGGAAGCGAAAGTTACTCCACCCCATTGGTAAGAATCCAATAGGTTTCGTCTGGGCACCAGATGCGCAATCCGTGTTCTACAATCTCACTTCAACGGACAGGCATCAGGAGATCTGGGAGTCGAATGTCAATGGACAGGAGAAACCGAAGAAACACTCGCCATTCCCTGAACGTGCGGGTTTCTTAGACCGTTACCCGTTCTATGCGTTCTCCCCGGACGGTAAGAAGATAGCCTACACCCCTGTTCATGAAGGTGTATTTGTTGCCGATGTTGATGGGAGGCACCCTCGCCCCGTGGTCACTCACCTTCATGAAGGCATATTTATTGTGAATGCTGATGGGATAAACCACTTGGAAATAGCCAATCGTGGTTTGCGGGAGTTCTTTCAAGTAGATTGGTCGCCGAATGGCAAATATCTTGTCTTTTCTGCGGATATAGGTTTTGGTAATAATGGTCTCTACATCTATTCGCTTGGGTCGCAGCAAGTTCGGCGTTTAGTGGTTTTGTCGGATAGTGTGCCGACTTCGCCTCGGTGGGTTGGTGATTCGCTGCCGGTGGAACCTTTAGATAAGATGGCTGTGACGTGGGGAGCCATCAAGGTTTCAAAGAACTAACCTGATGAAATCACCTACCCTAAAAATCGGTGATGCGTAAGTCCTATTTCTGTCAACTACCCAAGCCTAAAGACTTGGGCTTGTGATGGCGTCAAACAACAAAAGTTGTGTTGCGTTCAGCAAGCCTTCGTCTTGTGCTTCGTTCTTGTTTCTCGCTTCATAGAGGGTGGAAACCCACCGCTCTCCACGAAGGGCCGCAGCTGCCCTAAGAAGTATGTTTATAGCAGCGTTGTGGTCTCTGTCTAACGAAGTGCCACAAAACTGACACTCAAAGGTGCGAATCGCCAAAGAGAGTTTCTTTTGCGATTTCTCACCACAAGCGGAGCAAGTTTGCGAAGTGTTCTTGGGGTCAACTTGGTGGAAATGCAGACCGTCTCTTTCGGCTATGTCAGCACACCACTTAAAGAAGGTTGCCCAAGACGCATCGGAAATGCTCTTGCTGAGGTGTTGGTTCTTTACCATGTTAGATACGCGTAAATCTTCTGCCACTAATACATTGTTTTTCTGATGGTGGTAGAGTTTGTAAACGAGTTTACCGATAAAGTCTTTGCGTTTGTTTGTCGTCCGTTCATGGTGTAAAGCGAGTTTGTGTTGTTGTTTCTTTCTACGGTTGCTACCTTTTTTCTTTCGAGAAAGGTCTTTAGAGTGTTTTCGGAGCAAACCTTCTGCTTGACGATACCAACGCGGATTGTCTTCTTTTTCACCTTCAGAGGTGGTCAGGTAGTGGGTCGCGCCGACATCAACTGCGATAGCATCTGTCGGTTCAACTTTCGGCATATCCGGTATCTCAGAAGAGATATGAGCATACCAACCGCTGGCTTTCTTGACGATCGTGACTTCTTTCGGGTCACCTTGTAAGGGTCGGTGCATGTAGATTTTGACTTCGCCTAACTTTGGCACTTTTAAGCGATTGTGCCTAAAATCGGTTGCTATTATCGGATTTTGGCGGATACGTTCACCTGTTTTGCGTTTGTGCTTTCGCAAGCACCACGTTAGAGAACGGACACGCCTTTTGTAGCGAGGATACCCTTTTTTCGCCGCACCTTCCTTACAACGCCTACGGAACGCATCAAAGGCTTTCTCAACGCGTTTGAGGATAGAAACTTGAAAGTCTTGAGGCACTTCACGGAAATCGTCATACTTCTCACGCGCAACCTTCAAAAGTTTCTCTTGCTCATTGTGCGTGACGAAACGACCTTCTGTCTCATGGGCGAACTTGCGATTGTTGCGCGCAGCGTTCTGGAGTTCACACAAGTGGTCAAACCACGCTAATAATGTGGTTGCCTGCGTTTGCGTCGGATACACACGGTATCTAAATGTTAAATGCATGGTATATCAGGTATCAGGCATTTATCCCCTACAACGTGGGAGGCAAGCACGTAGTTGAGAAACTACGCGTTGTATGCTTGCCAACCTGATGTGATTATTATACTACATTCTTTCGTAATGGTCAAGTTTTTTTGACACAATGGGTTAGCAGGCTTTCCTCCCACTGCTAAAGCAGGGGGCTTCACGCCTGAATGCCCGTGAAATGTTAAATAGGGGTGGTAAAACCACCCCTATTTTATTTTAAATCATCTTCTGTAGCATAGGCTGTTAGCCTGGGCATCGTAGCGGCGTGCTATATCTATCAAGGGATTTTTCGGTGAGTTTCACACCTTCCAATGCTACAGGAATACACGGACACAGGCTAACAGCCTATGCTACAGGAATACATGGACACAGGCTAACAGCCTATGCTACAAAAGAGGGTGTCCCATCAGAAATCTATGCCCATCTTAAAATTGTCCAAACTTTAGTAACCATAGGTGGGTTCCATACAACTCTTAATTTCCCTCCGGACTTACGCACAACGTAGATATTGATGGAGGAAAGAATGGAAGGAGAGGAAGAATGGAGACTTCCTTCAATCTTCCAATCTTCCTCTCCTTCCAATTCCGCAAGCAAATGATGGAATTTTGCGTAAGTCCTATTTCCCTTTTGAAAATAATGCAACCTTTTAAAATCTAAGTTACGTCACTCTAATCAATGAATGTGACGATTACGGAAAAATGTTTACACGAGCGGTTGATTCTCCACCTTTTTGAAAATAATGCAACCTTTTGAAATCTAAGTTACGTCACTACAATCAATGGATGTTAAATTTCAGACAAGTTGTTGATCACAAACGGAACCGAACTTTCACTTTAAAGGAGAAAACCATGCGCTTTCTAATGATTAATCTATTCCTTGTCATTTTATTATTCTTCGGCATTGGTTATCTTGCTTTCGGCAGCATTGAAACTGGAGTTAACGCTGAACTACCGGTGCATCATGTAGACAATACATCTTGGGAAGCGCCTTCTGAAACATCCCATAAACTCGTGAAAAATTAAGGACACAGGCACTTGAACAGCAAGTGGAATAGGATAATCCTGACGGCTGTTTAGACCAACCAGAAATCAATTTTTTATTTTTTTCAGAAATAATGCAACCTTTTGAAATCTAAGTTACGTCACTTAAACCAACAGACGTAATAATTTGAGAGGAGGCGTGCAATGCAACAGAGCGATGCGCAACTCATTCAGCAGGTATTGCAAGGGAACCAGGAAGCGTTCAGTCCCTTAGTCAAGAAATATCAAAAAGGGGTTCACGCGCTGGCGTGGCGGAAAATCGGTGATTTTCACATCGCCCAAGAACTTACGCAGGACGCGTTTCTCAAGGCGTACCGGCAACTACGGACATTGAAGGACCCTAACGCGTTTAGCGGATGGCTTTACGTTATCGTAGCCCGCGAGTGCCTTGATTGGCTCCGAAAAAACCGCATACCCATGGAATCCCTTGATACTGCCGATTCAAACGAGGTGGACAAAGTGTCATATTCTCAATATGTAGCAGAAAAACAGGAAGCCGAAGCCGACGAAACGCGCCGCGAGGTCGTCAAGGAGCTGCTCAAGAAATTACCGGAAAGCGAACGGACGGTGATGACGCTCCATTACCTCGGTGAAATGACAATCAAAGCCATCAGTGAGTTCCTCGGTGTCTCCCAGAATACCGTCAAAAGCCGCCTCAGCCGCGCACGCAACCGTTTGCGGAAAGAGGAAGACGTAATTCAGCAGAACCTCGGCAGCTTCCAACTCCCTGATAACTTAGCGGATAACATTATGCAGGAAGTTTCACGTATAGCACCCGTTCCACCTGCTGTGAGTAAACCGGTCGCACCCTTAGCAATCTCTGCTGCCTCCGCTATCTTGATTTTCTTAATGATGGGTGTTGGCACGCAGTATCTCTCCCGCTTTCAAAAACCCTACAATCTGAGTGCCACCTCGGAACCGACGGTTGAGCTTATTGATGCGGTTTTTGTTGTGGACTCTCCAGCAAAGCCAGCAGTTCGGAGTCAGGCAGGAAGCTCGGCTATCCCTGGCAAAAGTCCAGGCGCAGGTCAGAGATCCGACGAATCGCTTTTTGCCACACTGCCAGTCGATACGGCAGAAGTCTCAACACCGAAGACCCAATGGACACAAGCGAAGGGCCCCGAAGGGGGAGTAGTCAATAACCTCTTCATGGCATCTAACGGCGACGTTTATGCCAGAGCTGGCGCGGACCTCTATAGATTAACGGACGATAGAAGCACATGGATACCCGCTAATACGAACATGTCTATTAATGAATCGTGGCAAATAACAGAACATGAGGATACCCTCTATATCTTTTCCGATACCGAAGTACTTGCTTCCGCAGATAGAGGGAGAACATGGAATTCATTGGGAACACGTCCAGAAGGGCAATTAATTGGCACTATCATAACGGATGATGCCCTTGGGGCGCAAGCCAACATTACAATGTACTTGGGGCTTGTTGATGGCGTATTCCGCTCTGTGGATGCCGGTAAATCGTGGACATCTCTTACCGACGAAAACCTAACCGATAGGAAAATTCAGGCAATCGCCGCTATTGCAGATACTCTCTTTGTTGGAACGGATAAAGGGCTTTATCGCCACAGTTCGGAAGGCTGGGAGCAATTACCCGTAGGTGAAACCGAGAATATTCTCGCATTGGCAAGTGCTGAACACCGACTCTATGTTGCCGTCGGAGAGGAGATTGAAAATAAGAAACTTGCGACCTCCGTGTCAATGTCGGTATTTAATACCTCTCCGTCGCTTTACCGTTCAACAGACCTCGGAGATTCGTGGCAAGCGATAGATTTCCCAAAAACAGTTTCCGTGGAAAGCGATGGATTTATTTTTACCGTTGGAACTGACAACCCAAAAGTGGATGACAACTCAGAAACGGAAAAGACTGCCAGCGTCAAAATGGTGGCAGCGCAAGAAAGACTTTTAGTCGTATATGGCGATGAGAGTTATTACTCAAGTGATGCCGGGGAAACATGGATATCTTTAGGTCCAGGTGCCGCAACTATAGCAGGTCCTTCCACCCGTGTCGTAGCGGCAGCTATAGGAGGCACTCCCACCGCTGTCATAGCGGATGTGAACACCTTTTACAAAAGTAGTAGCCCATTAGGGATTCAGCGCACGACCGATGCAGGCAAAACGTGGCATCCGTTTAACACTGGATTGGTGAGGACGGGTGTAGACAAGTTGGTCTATGCCAATAATACGCTCTACGCAAAAACATGGGGAAAACTTGTGGTCTCGTTTGATGATGGTGAATCGTGGACACCTGTTTTACATTGTCCTGAAACTCTCACGGGTATGATGGAATTTAACGATATTCTCTATGTCAAAGGTGTCAACGGGACATTGCCGCAACTTTTCCGCGTATCTGCTGAGGATGACGGGTTAGTACCTGTCCCTGAAATGCCAAGTGTAGAGGGGATAGACCTTGAAAAACTGATCGTTGAAACATTCAAAAACGCCCTTCCGGAACCCGTACAAGATGAACTTCAGGAAAACATTGAGGAAAGTCCGGGATTAAAACCTGAAGATTTCGATATGGATCTACTTAGCACAGTTGCTAATGAGACTATAGAGGAAGGTCTCGTTAAAATGATTCAGGCATATTTCGGGAGTTTCGCTGTCAGCGGTAGTACTTACTATATGGAGTATAACCAGCAACTCTTCAGGTGGAAGCCCGGTATGACTGAATGGTTCAATACTGGCTTAGCAGATGAAGGGGAGTCTATTCATTCTTTCGCTGGCATTGAAGATCAGGGTTCCCTTGATTTCAAAATCGCAGTTTCAGGTAAAACTGTTTACGTTGGCAAACGGGATGGACACCTCCTTCAGTCGTTTGATGAAGGAGACACTTGGAACGATGTCACGACAGACCTCCCGTTTTCTGTCACCCAATTCAAGGCTATCGCCTTCGCCGGACCAACGCTTTACGTGGCAACCGATAAAGGTGTTACGTATTCAAGCGATGGGATCCGCTGGTACACGGCAACCGATGCGGAAGGCACACCGCTTGTCATAGAAAAAATGGCAGTGGACGGCACAACGGTATACGGTGCAACTGAGCAACAGATATATCAATTGAAAGAGAATTCAAGCATAGCAAAACAGGTCACACCGGAAGTTCCGAGCGAGATTAGTTCTCTTACTGTTGATGGCAACACACTTTATGTTGGGACACCTGGGCACGGCGTGCTACGTTTCATAATTGATGAAGCCGACTAATGTCATTAACCTGTAGCATAACCTGTTAGGTTGTGCGGTTGTAGCATAGACTGTTAGTCTGTGCCATCCAATAGGAAACCTAAAATATACAACACCCTAAGGAGATTTTGAAAAATGTTAAAAACGATTGAACGATCCAAGCCAATAACACTTCTATTCGTCACTGTGCTGATGGCTATGTGCCTACAACTGCCCCTCCATGCAGGAACAAATCAGTTTCTCTTTACTATGGATGCGATTAAAGATCCGGGCAGTTTGGCGGTGAAACTCGAAGACACGCGCGCACCGGTGTCGAAATTCATTGCATCGCAATTGTCTGAAGATATACAGTGGCTGTTAGTTGGGTACGATGGCGCAAGCGATCCGTCTCCGAAGCTGCAGAAGGCACTGCTATCAGATCTGAATCAGCTGCTTCAAGCGGGTCCTCTCTATGATGCACAAGTGTTCGCTGATATTGAACTCAGTGAAGAGACGCAGACACGCATTGCCCAAAATCCGAAAAGTGGAGAAGCGTTGATTCGCCTAAACCGATCCCTCTTGGCGGCTGCTTATCCTTATGAACTTGCACAGGACGCTGAGCATTCTAAAGGGATTGCGGCATGCAGAGAAAATTTGCGACAGATAAAACTGGCACGGGACAACTATCGCGCTTCCAATGCAGATACAGATCCGCAATGGCTTTCCGAACTTTCCACGGAATACTTGGAGAAGAAAGTGCTCCTCTGCCCAGCAGACCCAACAGTAGGAACTCCCGGCGTTCTCACCGACGATGCATCGGATCCAACGCTGCCGTGTAGTTATCTCTATGAGATGCGTCCTTCTAAAAAAGCGGATCAGGAAACGCTGTGGATGCAGGAAGGTGATATGACTCCCATCGTTCGGTGTGAACATCATCGCCTTAACTTAAGTGTTACTGGGAAACTCTATCGAAACGGACCGCAAAGAACTATCTATAATAGCAACAAGACAGAGTTTTCTGCCTTATCTGACTTTTTACGTGACTTACGGTCGCAACACGGAGAGAATTTTCTCAAGACACAAACGGTCAGAGGGGAAATTAAGGCAGCGACTGAGACGTTGGTATTCAAGCACTTGCCTAAGATATTTAATCGCATGGAGGTTAGTATCCTTGAACAAGCTAAACCGGAGCTGGAAGCACAATTTGGAAAGGGTATTCTCGAGACACAAATGGGTATGGATATCCTCCAACAAGTGACCGTGCAGGTGAGAGGTCAGATTAAGGAAAAACTACAGTCGCAACTACAATCGCACCTTGGGGAAGAATTCCTTAAGACGGAAGAGGGGCAGGACATCCTTAAGCAGCTATCGGTGTTGATGTCTCCTTGATGTTCTATTCCACCTTTCCGAACTCCGTTGGCGAGGATACAATCCTCGCCTCCGTAATAAAACCGCTGTAAACCTCACAACTATAGTAAAACCCATAAATAAGTGAACATATTTGTAGCGTAGGCTGTTGGTTTCCTGCGTGCGTATGAATACCGCCAACGGACCTTTACACTATTTCGGAGTGTCTCATTAATTCTAATATCTACTATAAAATCTTATAGGTAGCAACTTGGATTACAATATACAACCACTGTTCCACAAGCGTGAACGGTTCATGGAAGAAAAAAACAGAGGAGAAATAGACATGTTAATGACATTGATTCAAAAAGAGATTATGCATCATGTGCTCAGCGTCCGGTTTGTCGCGCTCTTGCTGATGTGTGTTTTGCTTATTCCACTTACGCTTTCTATCGGTTATCGAAATTATCAACAGAACCTTGTTGATTACCAAGAAGCCGTTAAATTGGCAAACATCGAGGAAGCAAAGATGAATCCGAAGATGGAACTGAAGCCGGAGTTGGAAGTTTCCAAACTTTTCCTCAAACCGACATCCCTGAGCGTGTTTGCGAACGGATTAGGGGATGCCCTACCAAGTTATCTTGGAATGACACGCAATGGAATTACACAAGGTGCTCCAGTTTTGGTTTCGGATTCTCTTTCCTATCTTTTGGGACATCTCGATTTTCTGTTTCTTGTCGGCACTGTTTTCAGTTTGCTTGCACTCCTGTTTACTTTTGATGCCGTTGCTGGGGAACGAGAAGCCGGAACACTTCGGATTACCCTGTCAAATTCCTTGCCGCGCGACCTCTTCCTATGGAGTAAGCTGATCGGTGGTTACTTAGTGTTTGTCGTTCCATTCTTGGTATCACTGCTATTGGGTTTACTGATGCTTGTTTGGCAAGGTTTTCCGCTTGGGGAGTCCGAAATCTTTCCACGGGTGGTGAGTCTAACTGTCGTTTCGCTACTCTACATTGGGGTTTTCTTCGCAATTGGAACGGTTATTTCTACCTATTTAGATAATTCCAAGACAGCACTCATTATCGCATTTACGATTTGGGTGTTTGCCGTACTCATTACACCGCGTGTTGGGTTCCTCGCAGCGAAATTCATCGCGCCGACCCAAACATCGCAGAGTGTCTATCTTGAAAAGACTGCCCTCCGTGAGAATTTCAACGCAGAACTTGAAGAAAAGACAGCGAAGATATACCAAGAATTCTGGAAAAATCGTCAGCAGCCTTCCTTTGATGAACAGATAGCGAACACTATGGCTGGGGGCATCAGTGACGTGGATAAAGAGGTGCAACCGGTTGAGGAGGAATTTCGGCAGAAATTCAAGGAGAGTGCTGACGAAATAGATCGACGTTACAAACGGGACAAAGCGCGGCAAGAATCTGTAGGTGAAATGCTTTCCCGGATCACACCAACATCTTCGCTCATCTATCTCACAACAAATTTAACCCAGACCGGAAAAACAAAAAGAGACAATTACTTTCAAGCGGGTCATCGCTATTATGATGCGCTTGATACGGATTGGTTCAGCAAAGTTGTAGATCGTATCTCTATGAGAATGATGAGAGCAGAAGATACCGTTACAATCACACAACCACCCTCTTTAGAAATTATGACCTTAGGCGAGGTGCTCCGTCAATCAATGGTGGACCTCCTATTGCTCTGTTTTTTTGCAGTGGTATTGACTACGGTGGCGTTCCTAAAATTCTTCCGCTCCGATATTTAATACAATTCAGGACTTACGCAAAATCAGCGAATTATGTCTATTCCGACGTGGTAGGTGCGGTTAGGAAACTGCACCATAGGTGTCAATTTAGGGAAAATAAGTATGTTTTTCTTGTAAGAAAAAAGGTGTAAATCGGAAATACCTCTTGTATAATGTAGAAAAGAAAGTAGTGGTTATTTCTACAAAAAAGAGGTATCTCCAATGTCCATTTTACAACAAGTGCCAGATAAAATGCAAACGATCCTTGAAACCGTTGCAGATGAAGTCGCTGTCACTACAGGGTTCGTCAAGAGAAAGCGAAAACTTACCGGGAGTGCGCTGGCGCAAATCCTCGTCCTCGGTTGGTTGGAAAACCCAGAGGCGAGTTATCAGCAACTTACTGAAACCGCTGCGACGCTCGGCATACAAGTCAGCCGACAAGCACTTGAACAACGTCTGACCCCTGAAACTGCTAAAATGTTGAAACTCACACTTGACGCTGCGATTACAGAAATGCTTGAAGTTGCCGGTCGGCGAGAAGCCCTGCCTTTACTTCAGCAGTTTAGTGGTGTCTACATTCAAGATAGCACGTGGATCACACTCCCCGATGAACTCCACGAGACGTGGAAGGGCCAACCGAAAAAGAATCATCGGCAGAAAGCCGCTTTGAAACTTCATCTCTGCTTTGATATCCTTACGGGGAGGTTTCACGACTTCCAACTGACTAATGGCATGACGGCTGACAGCACCGCCGCAAAAGCAGCCGATCCACTGCCACAACGGAGTTTACGACTCGCAGACTTAGCATATTTTTCGCTCGATGAACTTGAAAAACTCACTGAAAACGACGTCTACTGGATTTCGCGTTTGAAAGCCAACTCTTACCTCGCTGATGAAAACGGTGAACGCATTGATTTAGGAAAGATGCTCAAAGCAGAAGTAGAAAACACCTACATCCGTAAGACGCTACGGATCGGCAAAAGAAAGCAACTCCGTGTTTACCTCATCGCCGAGAAACTTTCTGAAGCAGAAACGAATAAACGCCGACGCTCCATCCGATACCGTGCCAAACGTAAAGCCCAAACACCGTCAAAAGCACTCTTACGGCTCGCTGGATACAACCTCTATATCACCAATACCGAAGAACATCAACTCACACCGAAACAGGTCTGTGCCATTGTCGGTATCCGTTGGCAGGTTGAACTGATGTATAAGTGTTTCAAAAGTATCGGAAAACTTCATGTTTCTCGAAGTCAAAAACCGTATCGTATGCTATCTGAAATCTATGCGAAACTTATTGCCCTTCTGATCCAACATGCCGTCATGTTAGTCGCGGGATACCGACACATACAACAGAGTTTCATCAAAACAGCGAAGCATATCGCAGGTTATGCCAGACTCCTCACCTTGAGTTTTCATCGCTCAAAAACAGCACTTCGTGAAACCTTGAAAACCATAAGGTGTTCATTTGAAAATGGAGGCACTTTCCAGAGAAGCACTGGAAAAAACACAACCTTTTGGAAACTCAAAGAGGCTACCGAAAATCCCTAAATTGACACCTATGGTGCGGTTAGGAAACTGCACCATAAGTGTCAATTTTAGAAAAGGAACAGCTTCGGTCCCAGGTCCGGTAGGTGCGGTTTGCAACCGCACCGGATCTTAGGTAAAAACCGTGTATACCCTAAGCCCTTTCTTCAGTCCTGTAAGGTTTATTTGGTTGGGTGTTTCTTCAGCATGTTTATAGCAGCGCGTGGACAAAAAATCCAGGTTTCCCCGTAGGGGCGGAAAACCTTAGAAGTAAAAACCTCCATCACTGCTGGCGAGGATTGTATCCTCGCCTCTTTAAGCAGAAACCTTAGAAGTAAAAACCTCCATCACTGCTGGCGAGGATTGTATCCTCGCCTCTTTAAGCAGAAACCTTAGAAGTAAAAACCTCCATCACTGCTGGCGAGGATTGTATCCTCGCCTCTTTAAAATGTCTAAGTAATTGTAAAATCTAAACAAAAAAACAGAGGAGAAATCACCATGCTAATGACATTGATACAGAAAGAAATTATGCACCACATTTTGAGTGTTCGGTTTGTCGCGCTGCTGTTAATGTGCCTCTTGCTTGTGCCACTCACCCTTTCGATCAATTATCGGAGGTATAGCCAGAACCTTGTGGATTACCAAGAGTCGATTAAACGCGAACAGACAGAGGCAAAAGAAAATCCACCGAATGCGTCGGACCCGAACACAGAGGTTTCCAAGTTGTTCCTTAAACCTACACCTTTGAGCGTGTTTGCGAACGGTTTAGAGGATGCGTTGCCGACCTATCTTGGAATGACGCGTAATGGGGTCCGACAAGGGTCAGCAGGGGTTTCTCAAGCATCCGTTGCGTATGTCTTAGGACATCTTGATTTCCTGTTTATTGTCGGGACAGTTTTCAGTCTGCTGGCACTTCTGTTTACTTTCGATGCTGTGGCAGGGGAGCGAGAGGCAGGAACGCTGCGGATAAATCTATCGAACTCCCTTCCGCGAGATGTGTTCTTGTGGAGCAAGTTAATCGGTGGCTACATTGTATTTGTCGTTCCGTTTTTGGTGTCATTCCTGTTAGGGTTACTCCTAATCACTTGGCAGGGATTTCCGTTAGGTGAGCTCAAAATTGCGCTGCCCGTGTTTTGTCTGACGCTTATCTCGTTGCTCTATATTGCTGTGTTTTTTGCGATAGGCGTGTTCATTTCAACCTATCTGGATAACGCCAAGACTGCGCTGATTGTCGCTTTTACGTTTTGGGTATTTGCGGTGCTGATCGCACCACGCGGCGCGTTTGTCGTTGCTAAACTCGTTGCGCCTACCCGGACACAGCAGGCGGTTTATATGGAAAAAACGGCACTTCGCAACAACCTGACGAAAGATAGGGATGAAAAAATTTTCAAAAAAATGACAGAAACTTTCGCAGGTAGCGAAGGTATCTCTATTCGCTCAGACGACGAAAGAATAGATAAACTCAAAAAGCCGATTAACGAACAGTTTCGACAGGAGTTCCAGGATCAAGCGGACAAAATTGACCGGGACTATCAGCGTGAGAAGGCGCGGCAAGAATATGTCGGAGAGACACTTTCTCGGATCGTGCCAACGTCCTCTCTGACATACATTGCTATAAACCTAACCCAAACGGGTAAATTGAAAAGGGACGGCTACTTCCAAACGGGTGAGCGGTACTACGGTCAACTTGATGACTCGTATTTCAGCGAAGTTTCAGACGATGCAATGTCACAGGCTATGCAGATATTGACTCGGATGAATGATTCTTCTGAATCCGAAACAGACAAAATCCCACCGCCGCCAACCGTGACGGAGCCTTCTTTATCGGACACATTGCGTCGCTCTGCGGTGGATGTCCTCTTACTCGGTTTTTTTGCGTTAGCATTTACGACGATGGCGTTTCTGAAATTCTTCCGTTCTGATATTTGATGCGGTCATTGCCATATAAACAAACACAATCAACTATAGCATCGTAGGTTGGGTTATAGCATCGTAGGTTAGGTTGAACGGAGACCTACTAAAAATCGCACACAGCACAGCGTTTTCAACGGAACAGGGAAATCTGAAATCACTAAAAACCGAGTGAAACCCAACGCATTCTGAGACCGACACCGTTTGGGATGTTGGGTTTCGCTATACCTATCTCCCTGAAGGGTTCATTGAAGAATGGAACGCTGTGTGGAGTGAAAATGCGCTTGTGGCTTTACCGCTCAACCGAACCTACATCTATATGGGCATTTTTATGATCAAACTCACGTTATTTAACCAAAACCCTCTTACATTAGAAAGACTTGAAAATGACAATTGAAGTTCCGCGCGCACATCAGATCTTTGTGAATGCTCGTGCTATCCTTTGGCGTGAAGGAAAAAACGGCATCGAGTACGTGGTGCAAATGCGGGACCGCCCCGGTCAACGACAAAGTTTAGAATTTCCTGGCGGGACAGTGGAGGCGTACGAATCATTGCTGATGGCACTCCGTCGTGAAGTGCGTGAAGAAACCGGATTGGAGGTGGAGGAAATTGAAGGGCGGGCAGTAAAGCACTCAAGCATGGAGTCTACAGTAGAGTGTCTCGAACCCTTCGCTGTCTACCAGACAACGCAGGGTTTCAACGGCATGGGAGTATACTTTCGCTGTCGTGCTAAAGGGGTCTTACTGGCAGAAGGCGACGGCACACGTGCCGTCCGCTGGATGCCTGAGGCTGAACTTGCCAACCGTTTCGCGGACAATCCTGACCAATTCAATGCAATGACAGCGGCCGTCTTGAATCTGATGCGGCAAAAGAAATTGCTCTAACTCCAACTCACGTTACGGTCGATTTTACACGACAAATCCGATACATACAGAATTGTTTGCGACCCTCCCAAAATTGCTGTTACCCCGTTCGCCTCTCCTTTAATCGCTTCTGGTAATGTCAGTTTCCTGACCCTAATTCCACTTTCCGAAAAATAATGCAACCTTTCAATACCCAGAATTCGTCACTTTTAATAAAAGATAGGCGAGGCGATTTCGGAGGGGCTTGTAATGGAACGGAAAGATGCCGAACTCATTCAACGGATATTAGAGGGTGACCAGGACGCATTTACGCCGTTGGTCAACAAATATCAGAAAGGGGTTCACGCGCTGGCGTGGCGGAAAGTTGGCGACTTCCACATCGCACAAGAGATTACACAGGACGCGTTTCTCAAAGCATATCAGAAACTCGGAACCTTGAAAAGTTATGAGTCGTTTGGTGGCTGGCTTTATGTCATCGCGTCAAACTTGTGTCTCGACTGGCTCCGAAAGAATCCCCCGCCGGAGCAATCCTTGGAAGTTACCGAGGCAAGCGAGGTGAATCAAGTGTCATATTCTCGATACATAGCAGGAAAGCAGGCGGCGGAAGCGGATGAGGCACGTCGTGAAGTCGTCAAGAAACTGCTCCAAAACTGCCTGAGAGCGAACGCACAGTGATGACGCTCCATTACCTCGGCGAGATGACAATCAAAACCATCAGTGAGTTCCTCGGTGTCTCCCCGAATACTGTGAAGAGTCGCCTCAATCGCGCGCGTAACCGTTTGAAGAAGGAGGAAGACATGATCCGACAAAACCTCGGCAGTTTCCAACTGCCTGCTAACTTAACAGAGACCATCATGCAAGAAGTCTCGCGTATCGTTCCCACAGCACCTGCTACGAATAAACCTATGTTGCCGTGGGCATTATCAGCAGCCTCAGCTGTCTTGATTTTCCTACTGATGGGTGTTGGCACACAATACCTCTCCCGCTTCCAGAAACCTTACGATTTGAATGCGACATCGGAACGGACGGTTGAGATCATTGAGGCAGATTTTGTCTTAGATTCACCCGCGAAACCTGCAGTACGAAATCAGGCGGGAAGTTCGGCTACTCCGGGTAAGAGCCCGGGAGCAGGTCAGAGACCCGACGCTCGGCTCTTCGCCGCAGCACTAATTGACGAATCCGAAATCTCAACACCGAAACCACAGTGGATACAAACAAAGGGACCGGAAGGCGGTCTCGTTAACAGTCTCTTCACCGCAACTTCCGGTGATATTTACGCAGGGACACCCACCAGCCTCTATAAACTCGCCGACGATACGCACACATGGAGACTCGTTAATGCAAGAAGTGCCAGCGCACTCGCTAGCCAAGATTGGATAGCGGGTGGGATACAGATGACGGAGCACGGTGATATGCTCTATCTTGCTACTGATACAGAAGTATTAGCTTCCACAGACGCTGGAGAGACATGGAATTCGCTCGGCGACCATTCAAAAGGTGCTCCCAGGGGTTTCGCAGTCACCGACGCGGGTTTTTTCCTTGCATTTATTGAAGATATATATTTTTCTGAAGACGGTCAGACAGCGTGGGTATCATTGAAAGATGACTTAGAAGCCGAGAAGATTCGGGGACTCGTCTCCGTTGAAAACACTGTGTTTGTCGGTACCGATACCGGTCTCTATCGTCGCAATGCTGAGGCGTGGGAACGGTTGTCAGTGGGTACTGCAGATAAACGCGCGCAAAAACTGACCGTCCACGCCTTGGCAGCCTCTGAACACCGTCTCTATGTCGCCGCGGGTTGGGAATTTACAAATGAGATCGGCACCCAACGCAAAGCGATAATGACAGGCGATAACTGGTGGTCAGCTTATCGCTCAACCGATTTAGGTGATACGTGGTATACTATAAATCCGAAAAAAAAGACGGAAAATGAGAGAAAGCCGAAGGGTATGCTTTCAATTCTATTTCCCCCGCAGGGTGCCAATTCAACGCCTGTTGATTTTACCTATTCAAATTTCAAAATAATCACGTCTGGTGCTAAAGTTATGTTAGCGCATCCACGCGAACTTTTCTATTCAGTTAATGCTGGCGAGACATGGACCTCCTTAGATTTAAAGGATAGGTCTGCTGGAATGAACAATATAGCGCCACCAATTGTGATGTTGGACGCAGATACCTTCTACAGAGGCAGCCAAACTGGAGTCTATCGCACGACCGACGCAGGCGAATCCTGGCATCAACTTAATACAGGACTCGCAGGGACTACCGTTATGGATCTATTCTCCATTAACGGTAAACTCTACGCCTCTGAAATGGACGGGCTTGTCACCTCAACTGACGGTGGTGAGTCTTGGACACCATTTACCGTTGATGCGCCGCCTATGGCAGGTATATCGGTTTTTCGGAAATTTGACGATGCGCTCTACATGAAGGGTATGGCAGTCCTAAAACCTCAGATTCTACGTTTATCTACAGAGGGTGACAAATTTATTCCTATTCCTGGGATCCCTAAGATTCTTGAAAAGGTTGATCCTCTGAATAATGAACTCACGGATCGGTTAAACCGAAAAAACGATAAGGCAGCACGCGATGCACTCAAGAATATAGCTAAGCAAGACCTTGAGAACGGTGAAGTTCTCGATACTAAGGATATTGAGGAGGCAAGTAAAGCAGCGAATCAGATGGTCTTAGAGTCACTTGGAACCGCTATGACATCAATGTTCGGAAATTTTTCTGTCAGCGGCGGAACATATTATGTTGAACACAAGCAGAGACTCTTCAGATGGAAATCCGGTACGGATGCCTGGTATAACACCGGTTTAGTAGATAAAGGCGAAAACTTTATTTCGACTTTAATGTCCACTCCTTTTGACTATTCGGCGGGTACTTCTCTTTTTAGTGATGTTCATAATTCTATGGGTTTCAAACTCGCAGTTGCAAATAAAACCGTTTACGTTGGAAAACGAGATGGACATCTCTCTCAATCATTTGATGAGGGCGAAACTTGGAACGATGTCACCGCAGATCTTCCGTTTCCTGTGGAGAAGTTCAATGCAATTGCCTTCGCGGGAGCAACTGTTTATGTGGCAACCGATAAAGGGGTCGCTTATTCAAGTGATGGAACCCAATGGCATGAGGCAGTTGACAGTGAAGGCAGCCCACTTGTTATTGAAAAAATTGTGGTAGATGGCACGAAGGTATATGGGACATCCGGACAATACGCGTATCAGTTGAAAGAAAATTCTGACACGTGGAAACGAGTTACACCTGAAATCCCAGATACCGTCTTGTCGTTTGATGTTGATGGCAACGTGCTTTATGTCGGGACTTCCAGCAGCGGTGTGCTACGTTTCACAATTGATGAATAGCTGGATAGATTGTGTTACGTTTAGATTTGCTATGATGCATAGCGGTCATTGTCAACGTGATTAAATTATCGTAGGCGCGCTGCCAAGCGCGCCTTTTTTATTGGCATAAACCCTCTTTCTGAAAATATCGTTAAATAATGCAACCTTTTAATATCTAAAACCTGTCACTTAAATTAAAAGATGTTAGGATTCCAAAGGAGCTGGCAATGGAACAGAAAGATGCGCACCTCATTCAACAGGTACTACAAGGCAACCAAGAGGCGTTCGCGCTTCTCGTCAACAAGTATCAGAAAGGCGTGCATGCCCTCGCGTGGCGGAAAATTGGTGATTTTCACATCGCACAAGAGATTACACAGGACGCGTTTCTCAGGGCATACCAGAAACTCGAAACATTAAAAAATCACAACTTGTTTGGAGGATGGCTTTATGTCATCGCGTCACGCTTGTGCTCTGACTGGTTCCAAAAGAAATCCTTACCGGAACAATCCTTGGAGGTCACTGATATGAGTGAGGTAAATCACGGGTCATACTCTCGATATGTGGCACAGAAACAGGAAGCCGAAGCCGATGAGACGCGTCGTGAAGTCGTCAAGGAACTGCTCCAAAAACTGCCTGAGAGTGAAAGGACAGTAATGACACTTCATTACCTCGGTGAAATGACAATCAAAACCATTTCCGAATTTCTCGGTGTCTCTCCAAATACCGTTAAAAGCAGGCTTAGCCGTGCACGAAATCGTCTAAAGAAGGAAGAAAATATGATCCGACAAAACCTCGGCAGTTTCCAACTGCCTACGCAATTGACAGAAAACATTATGCGGGAGATATCCCGTATTGCCCCCACCGCCCCTGCTGCAAATAACCCCATGGTTCCATGGGGGCTTTCTGCCGCTTCGGCGGTTCTGATTTTCCTACTGATGGGTGTTGGTACACAATACCTCTCTCGCTTCCAGAAACCTTACGATTTAAACGCCACATCGGAACGGACGGTTGAGATTATTGAGGCAGCTTTTGTCTTAGAGTCACCCGCAAAACCCGCAATTCGGAATCAGGCAGGTCGTTCGGCTACCCCCGGTAAAAACCCGGGTGCCGGCCAGAAACCGGACGCTCGGCTCTTCGCTGCAGCACGCGTTGACGAAACAGAAGTTTCAACACCGAAACCGCAGTGGATACAAACAAAAGGACCTGAGGGAGCCGCAGTCAACACTCTCTTCGCCACAATAGGTGGGGCTGTTTACGCAGGGACACCCACAAGTCTTTACAAATTGTCGGACGATCGGCGCGCATGGAAACTTGTTAACGCCGGAACCGAAACCTCACGCAGCGTGCAAGATTGGATGATGAGTGGCGGACAAATGGTAGAGCGCAGCGAGACGCTTTATGTCGCTACTGACACGGAAATATTAACTTCTACCGATAGTGGTAGCACATGGAACTCGCTCGGCAGCCATCCAAAAGGCGTGCCGGCAGGCTTCGTGATAACCGACGCAGGCTTTTATCTCGGGCTTACTGAGGGAGTTTATCATTCCCAAGATAGCGGTTCATCATGGATATCCCTGAAAGATGGATTGGATGCCAAGAGGATTCACGCACTCGCCGTTGTCAAAAACACCGTATTTGCTGGCACCAATAACGGGCTCTATCGTCTGAGTGCTGGGACGTGGGAAAGAGTGTCTATTCGTCCAGAAGGGGTAAGCACGGAGAAACCGACTATCTATGCTTTGGTAGTTGCAGAGCACCGGCTTTATGCTGCAGCTAGAGATGCAGAGATGCAATCTAAATCAGGAATGACCAATAACGCATGGTGGTCGCTTTACCGTTCAACAGATTCAGGCGACTCTTGGTATTCTATAGATCCGTGGGAAAGATTAGAGAATGAGAAACAGAGGAACCGAAAGGGTCGATTTCCAGTTGGATTTGGATTCGATATGGAGATGTTCTCGAAAATCAAGATAGTCGCAGCAGCAGAAAGGGTGATGGTGGTAGATGCGAACGGAGAACTTTTCTACTCTATAAATACCGGAGAGACGTGGAATTCCTTAGATTTAAAGCTCGGGGATTACGGGATCGCCCCACCTGTGCTGATGTTAGATAAGAACACCTTCTATAGAGGTGTCCCGCCCGGGATTCAGCGGACAACCGACGGCGGTAAATCGTGGCATCAGTTTAATACAGGATTCGTGGACACGACCGTTAACACATTGATCGCTATTAACGGTAAACTCTACGCAAATTCAACGAATGGGTTTGTCACTTCAATAGACGGTGGTGAGTCGTGGACACCGCTCCCCGGCGGTATTGATGCCGGTGTTATTATTAAGGCTTATGACGGTGTTCTCTATGCGAAGAGGGGAAATCAAATGAATTCACCTTCACCGCTGCTTCGACTATCTACCGAGGGCAGTCGCATAAAGTTTATTCGTGACATGCCCGCTTTTGGGCATGTCGGTCGAGGTAATACGGTCCAGATGACGATAACGCCTGACGAAGCAATGCTCAAGACCATACTGGCAGCAGTCACTGATAAGAGTAAGCAAGAAATTGAAGAACTTGATCCTGAGCAGTTAGGTAGGGCACTCATGGATATCGATCCTGATCAGTTAAATGAGGCACTTAACAATAACATTGATTTTCAGCGACAGAAAAACGAAGCACTCAATAAGGCTCTCCAAGACCCAGCATCATCCGGTATGATGTCGTTTTTTGGTGACTTTGCTGTTAGTGATGATACCTACTATGTCGAATACGAGCAGCGGCTTTTCAGATGGAAACCCGGTATGACTGAATGGTATGACACGGGGTTGAAAGATGAAGCCGAACCCCCTAATCTTTCTAACCTCTATTCTGCTGAGTACGCTGAGGCGAATGATCTTATTCAATCTCTCGGTGTCAAACTTGCAGTGTCCGGTAAAACCCTCTATGTTGGTAAACAAGATGGACACCTCATGCAATCGTTTGATGAAGGGGATACCTGGAATGATGTCACCGCAGATCTCCCATTTTCTGTTGCCGCCTACAACACAATCGTCTTCGCTGGATCAACTGTTTATGTAGCAACAGATAAAGGTGTCGCTTATGCAAGCGATGGGACGCGTTGGCATAAAGTAACCGATGCGGAAGGCGCGCCACTGGTGATAGAGAAATTTGCGGTAGACGGTACAACACTATATGGTGCAACGGAACGACAGGTGTATGAATTGACAGAGAATTCGAGCACATGGAAACAGATGACGCCAGAAGTTCCAAGCACGATCATCTCCTTTACTGTTGATGATAACACGCTTTATGTCGGGACGCTCCGTCGTGGTGTACTCCGTTTCCCGCTTGATGAAACGCCATAAGTTTATAGTAAAACCCGAAAATAAGAGGGCACTTTGGAAAACACAAAACCCCTCACCACCGCTGGCGAGGTTTCTAACCTCGCCCTTCTACAATGTCTAATTAATTGTAGGTTTTACTATAAATTCAATAATGTTTTCGTTTCTTTAAGTTTATAGTAAAACCCGAAAATAAGAGGGCACTTTGGAAAACACAAAACCCCTCACCACCGCTGGCGAGGTTTCTAACCTCGCCCTTCTACAATGTCTAATTAATTGTAGGTTTTACTATAAATTCAATAATGTTTTCGTTTCTTTTAATAGGAAGACGTTAGGTTTGTGGGTGCGGTGAAAATCGCACCCATAGTCGTTCTGAGCAGTATTTTTATCAATGTCAACGCGATTCCCCAAAATTCGTTATAATCCTGAAAATCCTGCTTCAGACAATTAAGATTGCACCTTCACGAACCAGCACTTGCTGACAACTGAAAACCGAAAACTGAATGCCTACAGGGTTGAATTTGACAATAAAACCTTGACTTGTTAAAATGACATAACTCTCCTTGATTATGCGAGAAAATATGAAAAACAGCATCTTGATCTTATTCCTATTGCTACTAACCGTGCCTCCACTAACATCCGCTGAAACGTCGGATGGAACAATCCCTTTTGATTGTCCCGATATGCCAAATGCCAAGTTCCAATTCCATTTCACGCGTGAACTTATTGCACTCGCCAGCACTTCAACACCTTTCAACACAGTCGATGACCTCTACATCCATATCTACGACTATGAGGCAGCTGTTTTTGATAAATTGGTTCAGTATTACGATGAGAAATTGAAAGCGACGAAAAACTGGCATAGTCTACAAGAAACTGATAACCTCCATCTCTATGTGTTGGCAGGAACTGCTGTGCAGAACCGGCGATCTGGTAATACTATGGTGGGGATCTTTGCCCTCGTGAAAAGCGACGAGAACATATCTCTACTGAATATCGTTGGCAGTGTCCCTTTACAACGGACAGATCGACTCTTAGCCAATCTCGGTGAACTGGGCATTGAGATCCCTGAATTGAAATCACTCGGTGAACTCATCCTTCCGAAATCTGAAGAGACAGTAGAAGTCATGCCGTTGCCAACGTTATTCCGGGTTAATGGAAACACCTCCGCTGGCAACGGGCAGACAACGTATAAGAAAAACTTCAGCATACCGCCTATCCAAACTTACACCGAAAGCCATCAAGGGCATTGGACCTACCGTGGACACCCGATTGAAAGCATTCAGATTCGCGCAACAGGAAAAAAACAGGTTGCCAGAGTAAGCGACGGATTAAAAAGTGGATCCAAGGACATCACCGACTTATTAGACAGCCTCTTATCAAAAAGCAGATCTGCTGATTCACCGAAATTCATTGTGAACACATCGGAACGGAGTGTTACAATCAGCGCGGGTGGAATGTTAGATGACACACAACCCACGATGCTTGCGAAGTCGTTTCGGACCCAAAAAGGAGATCCAATTCACGAGATAGTAGTTCGAGGGACCGAGGAGAACACAGTGAGAAGAGCACTTGAGAAAGGACCTGAAGAGATTGAGGAGGCGGTCAAAGAGCTCCCTAAGGCAGTGCCAACTTTTGAAAAGGTAGATCTCGTGGTTGAAGAGAAAGGTTTGCAACGGACAGCAATAATTACCGTCGTGGACAAACCGATTGATCCTCGTTTTTATATGGATGGAACCCCGCAGATTGGATTCAACCGTGTCACTGGATGGGAGATCGGCACACGCATCGAATCCGGCTTTCGGAGACAGAAGAATAGCGGTATGTCCTTTGGAATCAGTTCTTCTCCTGAGTCCACTGGCGATGATAATTCAAATCTCTTTGGACAGATCGGTTACGGACTCAGCAATAAACAAACCTACTATCGAGCTGGCGGCAGTGCTGTCTGGGGTGAACCCTATTCATGGCACCTCGACGTAACCGCCCAACTCCATCGTTCCATAGGCATGATCACCCCTGATCTTTTATCTCACTATGATGGTAGTGGGACAACTGCTCTCCGTGTTTTGGGGATGCGAGATCCCTTGAATTACTATTTGAGACAGGGAATTGAGATCGGATTGGAATGGAAGCCGGTCATGCCGACGCATTCGTTCAAACTGTTTCTACTCGCTGAGACACATGATAGTTTAGAAAAAAGCACAGATTGGCATTTCTTCAATTGGCGTTCAAAGTCAAAGGCACGCGGAAATCCAGTGATAACACCCGGACGGATGCGGAGCGTCATGTTTCAATACGATCTTAGCACCCGCCGAAATCACCTCGGTTGGCATAACACATTTTCAGTTGAGCACGGCAATGCCGCCTTCGGGTCAGATTTTGATTTTACCCGGTATCAGCTCCATCTACGCTATGCACTTCCATTCCGTGGACATCAGATACGGACGCGTGCTGTCGGCAGTTTTTCAACCGACGCTTTGCCAATTCAACGCCAATTCGTCATCGGGGGACCCGGACTATTGAACGGCTATCCATTTTACGCCGTTGCTGGCGACCGCGGCTATCTCTTTAATGTCGAATATTTTTTCAGTTTACCGAAACTGTTTACCTGGGGAAACCAGCTATTTAATTTTGATTTCAATCTCTTTTTGATATTCTTCTTTGATGCAGGTCAAGCGTGGAATATAGCCGACGAAACGCGTACGCTTGCACCGAAGAGCAATTCCGGCATCGGTTTTCAATTCGGTGAAAGCGATTCCTTTTTACGATTTAACGTTGCGAAAGCTTTTGAATCGGAACAGGGCGGGCGATTTAACGCGGTCTGGTTTTATAGTTTTTAATCAGCGAAACATGGGACAACGAAATGCCCCGACACATAAATCGTATTGTACTACTATCCTTTATACTATATCTGGTATCTATATTGACAGTACCATCTATGCTTGGCGATCATCTTGCGTCTGCAGCTGCATCCGAAAATCAGTTGTTACCTATTCACTCACACACTAAGTATGTTTACGATGTGAGATAGTTTGGAAAAACATGCAACTTTTTGGGAGCTCGTTTGTAGTAACAGAAAAAGGACATTTGTAGGAGGGATCTCCGAATCCCGATCACTTTTGTGAGTAAACTTCACAACCGCGTCGCTTCCAAATGCATGAGGGATAACAAAATGCGAAGACACACAAACCGCGCCTTATTGGCATCTTTTGCGCTTCACGTAGGATTGATGTTAGCGATTTCCCCGTTTCTCATCAATCACTTTACTTTACAAAAAGAGAGTATATCGGTTGAGATATTAGAGCCGGAAACTGAGAAACAGGTGAGACGAAGGGTTTTACCCGCGCGTTCACCTGTAGTGCCACAAGTGAACGAAACCGAATCATCCTTTGCTCCTGATTCACCAACGTACGCACCAGAGGTGAGTGTACCTAAGGCACCCGTTCATGCTGATGTCGCACCTGACATTGTTACATACGCTGACCTTCCACAAGCGGACAGGCCAAGCCCGGTGTCCAATGCCAGTTTTGGTGAAGATGATGGCACACTGGCGGGTCCCGTGGTCATTGAAGGACAACAAGGAACTGGTGTTGGGGGACCCGAACGTGGCGGGTATGGTCGGGGAAACGGATTTGCCCATGGGACAGGTGTATCAGAAGTAACGCTTAATACGGTAGATGCAGGACTCGGTATCTTCAGCACGGACGTAATACCCGGATACGGTTTAATAGGACAGGTTTATGTGCCCGGTGGCAAAATCGAGTGGATGCCGGATTTTGGGGCTTTGACACCCATCTATACCTTTATTACGCCGAATTTGGATGTCCCGATAAGAGAATATACGAAAGGATTTCCTACGCCGGAAAAGCAGACTGTCGTTGAGAATTTCGCAGTTCGTTTCCGTGGAAAATTGGCTGTAGATACGCCCGGCAAATACGTCTTCTGGCTTTTATCGGATGATGGTTCAAAGTTATACATCAACAGTACGCTTGTTATCAATAATGATGGCGTTCACGGAATCATGCGTGGCAAGGGGCGTAAGGATCTATCAAAAAACACCAGTGTATCGTGGGAAATTGATGGGCACTTTGTAGAACTTGGGAAACGCGGAAGTATAGAATTAACAGCGGGGACACATCCATTTGAAATCCAATATTTCCAAGGTCCCCGTTATGAAATCGCGCTTCAATGGTTCTATCAGCCGCCAAATGCATATAGGCAAATTGTGCCACCTGAAGTTATCTATCGTCTGGGTAAGTCAAGTGTTCCAGATGCATTGAAGAAACTGCAGCAACGACTTAAGGGAATTGAGAAAATAAAATAAAATGCGAAGATACACGAATCGTGCCTTATTGCTATCTTTTGCGCTCCACGTAGGGTTGATGTTAGCGATCTCACCGTTTCTTGTGAATCATTTCAACATGGAGAAAGAGCATATATCAGCTGAAATACTGGAGCCGGAATCCGAGAAACGAGAGAGACTGAGGATTTTGCCGCCACGAACACCTTTGGTGCCACGAGTGAACGAGACTGAAGCGTCACCCTCTTCTCCTGCTTCGCCGACGTACGCGCCGGAAGTAAGTGTGCCGAAAGCACCCGTTCATGCTGATGTCGCACCTGACATTGTTACATACGCTGACCTTCCACAAGCGGATAGCCCGAGTCCTGTCTCCAATGCCAGTTTTGGCGAGGATGATGGCACACTGGCGGGTCCCGTGGTCATTGAAGGACAGCGAGGGGGTGGTGTTGGGGGACCTGGACGCAACGGATCTGGACGTGGAGGATATGGGACAGGAAAAGGCTTTGCTCAGGGCACAAGTGCATCGGATGTGGAGCTCGCAACGTTTGACGGTATAAATCCAGGACTCGGTATCTTTGGGACAGACGTAATGCCCGGACACGGATTAGTCGGGCAAGTCTACGTACCGGGTGGCACGATCCGCCAGATGCCAGATTTCGATCTTTTGACACCTGTCTATACCTTTGTCACACCAAATCTTGATGTCCCTGAACGAAAGTATACCGACGGATTTCCCACACCAGACAGACAATCTGTCGTTGAGGATTTTGCGATTCGCTTTCGTGGGCAGTTGGCAATTGACACACCGGGGCGTTATACCTTCGGACTTTACGCAGATGACGGCGCAAAATTATATATCGACGGCACGCTGGTTGTGGATAACGACGGCATGCACGCAGCAATAGGTAAACAAGGGCACATAACGCTTACAGCAGGCATCTATCCGGTTGAGATTCACTACTTCCAGGGACCTCGACACTTCATCGCGCTACAGTGGTACTATCAACCCCCGAAAGAGCCCGTTTCTAATAAGTGGACTCGTTCCATCTCAGTAACGACCCCCAAATGGAATTGGCGTCGCGAGTCAACCCGATCCGGGAAGATTGTACCCCCCGAAGTTATCTATCGTCCCAGCAAATCTCGCGTTCCAGATGCTTTGAGAAAACTACAGCAACGTCTGAAGGACATTGACAGTGAGCAGTAAGGGAGATTCCGGATGAAATATGCTATAACGAAAGCATTGATAGTGCTTCTATTTCTCATGAGTTCAACAGCGCGTTCACAGCCAGATGATGGCACTGTCGCTTTTGATTGTCCAAATGTGCCATCGCCTGAATTCCAGTTTGATTTAGATAGGCGTGTTATTGCTCTCGTGATGGAGGATCCCGCTGCCCATATTGCCCCGTTGTTCAACAGTATAAACAATCTGCATCTCTGCAATTACCGGCACCGTTCTATTGATCTTAAGGAAGTTGTTCAGTACTATGAAAAGACACTGAAGGGACGCGGATGGAACGTGCTTGGGGAACACTGGCAAGGCGATGTCGGAAGCGACAATTTGCATCTCTATACACTCCAAAGAGGTGAAACTATTGACGGAATCTTTGTCATCGTCAATAGCAACAGTGGTGTATATTTGATAAATATCGTTGGTGAAATTCCGCAAAAGCGGCTCGGCGAATTGCTGTTAAATCTCAATCAACTCGGTATTGAAATTCCTGAGTTGATGGCTCTCAAACCTCGTGATTTGAAACTTGCACCGCCTCCAGTTCTTCCAGAACCCGAATCCATCGAATTAGATCCAAAACTTCCAGATATAAATAAGAGTGAAGAGAAAAAGACACCGGTCTTACAAGAGGCACGTAAACAGACAAAGTCTTGGGATTGGCAAATCGATGGTAAACCAATTCATGAACTGCAGATACAGAACGGTTTGGCAGTATCTGGAGGGATGAATCCAAAGCAGATTGGGGACACGATAGCAGCCGAAAGAGCCAATATTATGAAAGTCTTTGGAAACGGTTCTGGGGATATTGTGAAGGTTATGCCTGTCCTTGCCAGTTTGCTCCGTAAGAGTTCCAGAAAGGTATCTCTGCGGGTTGAAGAAAAAGATACCAAACGGACTGCGATAATTACTGTGGACAATCTTCCTAAAACCATATCGGTACTGGAATCTCTGAAAATTTCTGGATCCCGTGGCAATCAAATCCACAGATCAATAGGCGACAAGTTGGTTTCGCAAAAATTAGATGCACAAACATTACCTATGGCAACCCGATTTTGGGCAGGAGATGCACCTATTCACGAGGTCCGCATCCGAGGAAATAAAAAGATTTCGGAGGCAAAGATTCAGCAAACGCTTGAAAACGGTTCTGAAGACATCGAACAGGCACTTAAGACGCTGTTTAAAGTGATGCCCCATTTTGATGAGATAAACCTACAGGTTGATGAAGAAGACTCAAAGTACATCGCAACGATTACTGTTGATGAAAAACAGCTTGCCACCGACATTTACCTCGGTTTTAACCCGCTGATAACCTCCGGTTTTAACCGTGTCACGGGTTGGAAAATCGGTACTAATTTTGAAGTTGGGAAACGAAAAGAGGTTGGACCGCTTTGGTTATGGGGTGTTGGAGATCCAATGCGCAACCAAACCTCGAAATTCTTTGGAAACCTAAGTTACGCGGAGGGCAATAAGCAGTTGTACTACCGTTTGGGTGGAACAGCGAATTTGGGGAAACCCTACATCTGGAACTTGGGACTTACAGCACAGATTCATCGATTGACAGATGCAATTGCGCCTGAGCTTTTCCCAAATTACGACAGTTCGTCTTCTCAGCTTTACCGGATTTACGGTGGATACGACTATCCAAACTATTACCAACGAAAAGGCGTTGAACTCGCATTGAGATGGGAACCGGTCATGCCGACCCATTCAGTCAGATTAGCAGTGGTTGCCGAGACACATGATAGTCTTCAAAAGAGCACAGATTGGTCAGTTATAAATTGGAAATCTCGTCGGAAGGTGAGAGGGAATCCACCCATAGACCCGGGTGGTATGCAGAGTATCACCTTCCAATATGATTTTGATATGCGAGTAAATTCCCTCGGTTGGCACAGTACACTCTTCTTAGAACATAGTAACCCATCATTCGGATCTGATTTTGATTTTACACGTTATCAATTGCACCTTCGATATGCGTATCCGCTTGGTGAACATCGGATTCGCACCCGATTGCTCCTCGGTTTTTCTAACAAGCATTTACCAATACAACGCCAATTTGCGATTAGTGGACCGGGCGGATTGAGAGGTTACCCCCTGTTCGCACCCGCAGACGAAGCAGAAAAAGAAACTACGTCTAATTGGAACAAGCACTCTCAGTATGCTTTTGCAGGCGACCGCGGGTTTTTATTCAATATTGAATATCATTATCCGTTGGCTGAGATAACGAAGTGGTCTATTTTCAGAAGCGCGTATATAATCGCGTTCCTTGATGAAGGACAAGTCTGGAACGCTTCAGATGCTAAGTATTCCTTTGATCCGAATGGGAATATAGGCATCGGACTGCAGTTCGGTAGAAATGATCTCATTGCGAGAATTAATGTTGCGAGAGCCTTAAATTTCAACGCATTTGCCAAAGAACGGCTTTTAGCAAAACCCGGGTACGTAATTACTGGCACTTGGTATCACGTTTTTTAGGGAATTTTAACGATGCGCGCTTTAACCGTTTTTGTTATTATCGGTATGCTGTTCGTCTCTGCTGTCTTCCCAGATGGTAAACGGGAGATTGCCCCCTCGTCCGAAGACGAGTTTACCTTTATCCGTTTAAAATATAGAGGACGGCGGAGTATATGGGATATAGATTGGCCCGCTTCAGATCGAAACTTTATCTTCCAACTTCGGAAGCACACGAACATTAATGTTTCATCGGAAGAGAAAATTGTTGACATCAGTTCCAAGGAGCTTTTTCATTACCCATTTGCCTATATGCTTGAAGTGAGTCGATTGATACTCACTGAGGTGGAAGCAGAGAACTTGCGCGAATATCTCCTACGCGGTGGTTTCATCTTAGTGGATGATTTTCATGGGGGCAGGCAGTGGAAACAGTTTTATAAGCAATTGAAAAAGATTTTTCCGAAACGTGAACCAGTAGACATCCCTATTTCGCACCCACTTTTTCACTGCTTCTATCAAATAGATAAACTGGTGCAGATTCCCGGTGCAGGTGCAGCCCTCAGAGGGAAGACCTATGAAAAGCGTGATGGTCGTCCTGCGCGGTGTCTTGGGGTCTATGATGACAACGGTAGACTCATGATGATGATTAACTTCAATACGGATCTCGGAGATGGATGGGAGCATGCCGCTGAGGATTTCTACCCGCGTGAACGCTCAGACATGGCATTTAAACTCGGAATTAACGCTGTTGTTTACGCACTCACGCATTAGAAACACTGTTTAATATTCCCTTATTTACGTGAGTTTGGTAAAACGAGACTTCGTGCTTTTCGTAGGGGGTTTTTGCTTGGGTGTTTCTTCAAGGTCCCCTCGTCCGTAGGGATTAGGCGACCTAACCCCTACGAAAATGTCCACATATTTTTAGAATTTGCTATATATCAAACTCACGTCTTATTTGTTTCCTAAAGACAACTCGCAAAAAAAGGCGTTTCTAAAACACAGCCCCAGCCGGGCGAAATGTGTATAGGAATGCTGTCCCACCCAAGAATAAGCTCCCGCGGGGCGACAGGTGTATAAAAACCTTATAGTAATACTGTGTGTTGGTCCCTTGCCTGTTTTAATTTCTAATCCACATCTCAGATTTAGTAAAAATTTCACTTGTAGCATAAACACTTAGTTTGTGCTACACTATACGTACTTCTTTTAAAATACCTATCCTCACATTCCATGGGAGTGCAGTACGGATAGGTCTTGTGCCTACCCCTGACCCTTAGAGAACTATTCGGACAGAACGAAAGTGGAGAATCAACTATATGCGGATGATTTTGATCTTAACAACACTCGTTATAGTGTTCACACCCACTGCACTTCTGGACGGAGAAAATGACAGCGACCTATTTACTTTCGTTCGCCTAAAGTATGGTGGCCAGCTCACGCGACGAAGTAGTTGGCGTGTGGATTGGCCCGCCTCTGATCGGAATTTCATCTGGCAACTCCGAAAGCAGACGAACATCAATGCCAATCCTCGTGAAAAGATCATTGAAGTCGGGTCGGCGGATCTGTTTGAGTATCCGTTTGCCTATATGTTGGAGGTCGGCAGTCTCAGATTAAGTCACGCAGAAGCAAAGAATCTACGCGAATACCTCTTACGCGGTGGCTTTATCTTCATCGACGATTTCCACGGCGAACGTGAATGGAAATGGTTTTATACGGAATTCAAGAAAATTTTCCCAGAACGTGAAGCGGTGGACATTCCCATATCACACCCCATCTTTCAATGCTTCTTTAAAATCGACAAATTGATGCAAATTCCTGGCCTCCGTTCGCTTTATGGTGGACGAACCTACGAACGGTTCGACGGCTACCCAGCGTACTGCCGCGGTGTTTATGACAACAAGGGTCGGCTTATGATGATGATTAACTTCAATACAGATTTGGGAGATGCCTGGGAACATGCCGCTGAGGATTTTTATCCGCGTGAATATTCGGATATGGCGTTGAAAATGGGTATCAATGCAGTTATCTATGCACTCACACATTAATTCTTTACAACCGTGTGTACACTGATACCCGGACAAAACTTTTGGAAATTTGGGTCGGACATGCTATAATTACGCCATCAAAAACTTTTGGCGGGCAGAAAACTTTATGATGAATAAAGTTCCACCACCGCTGGCGAGGGAGTTTTTGATAGGGTGTTTCTTCTAGTATCCTCGCCTCTCTACAAGGTCCAAGTGATCGTATATTTCACTATAATACCCTTAGAATGGAGAAAGCCTATATGCTCAGTCGTAAACAGAAGTTAGAGTTTTATGAAAACGGCTATATTTCTATCCCCGGTGTTGTGCCACAATTGATGGTAGACGCGGCGCGGCAGGCAATTAATCATTCCATCGGTGCTGTTGGTATGAACGAAGGAGACTTAGAGCGTTACCGAGCACAATCCTATTGCGACGAAATTCGTAATGCGCCTGCAATTGTTGATCTCTTCAGTAAAACGCCTATTCGCCAGCTTTCGGAGTCGTTGATGGGTGAAGGAAACGTCCAAATTCCCAACTCAGGGCAGATAGCACTACGTTTCCCAGGTCCATTGCACATGGATCCAAATGAACCGCACGGACACCTTGACGGGTTAGGAAGCGGTAAAAATGGAATGGCAAAAGGGGTTTATCGGCGTGGCTTTACCGCGCTTGCTGTAGTCTATCTCGCGGATGTCCCCGAACCATATAGTGGTAACTTCACCGTTTGGCCCAAATCACATAGTTTTTTCGCCGATTATTTCAAGAAAGAGGGACATGAGATGTTGGCGAACGGGATGCCAAAACCGGAACTGCCTGAAGGACCAAGACAGATAATCGGTAAAGCAGGGGATGTAGTCCTAACACATCATCAGATCGTTCACACAGCGGCACCAAATGCGGCAGCAGATATTCGCTACGCTGTGATTTTCCGTTTGCGCCACGTTGATTGTGAGCAGAACGGTTACGATGCCTACACCGATATATGGAAAGAGTGGCCCGGAATTCAGGAAGCGATCTCCGAAGATGCCTAAATATTGTTCTTTGGAAGGTATAAAAAAAGGGGCGGTGCTGGGTCACCGCCCTTCAATTTTTCTACCGAGCGTCTTTAATGTCCGCCCAAGTTGTACTTAATTTACCACTCGGATCAACTGCAAACGGGTTTCCGGGAGCTTTGGCGAGGTGCTCAATCTCATCTTCAGAAAGCGCGCGATGGAACAACATAAACTCGTCCAAAATCCCCTTATATGCCCATGTCGGTCCCGTGGCTGCATCAAACGCTGCCGCTTCTGAACCGATTCCGATGAACCCGTATCGTGAAGCTCCTGCCCCGATAACTTTCGTCGGTGCAGCAACTTTTTCATCTAACTTGCCATCAACGTAGATGCGTTTATCTTTTCCATCAAACCTCGCAACAAGATGATGCCATTTGTCATCCGCAACATCGGTCTTGCCGAACCAGTCATGTATCGGGCAACAAGTGTCAAAAGCAACGAAAGTTGTTCCGGCGTTTCCACCCACATCATCACCAACAGCAAAACGGAAGAATTCACTCCGATCCCAGGAAGCAATCATGCCTCTTTGATCCGCTTTAACCCAGGCGATGAGCGTCATTTCCTTAACCGGGTCAACATAATGATGCTCCCGTACTGAAATGTAATCTGTTGAGACTCCGGGAAACTCCATTCCCTCTCCGACCTTTCCCTTCACCGATTTAAGCTTACCTTTGATGAGTCCATCATTTTTGTTGCCAGACGCATCAAGGACATCACCGCCTTTGAGGGTGTCTTTGTTAAAACTATAGTAGATGATGAGTTCATCTTCGCTAACTGGTTTAGCGTTGGTTACCAACATCGGTCCCATTAAAATCAAGCATAACATCAACAGCCTAAACATAAGGGTCGTTTTCATTGTAACTCTCCTTTATATGTGATACGCACATCAGGACGTGTCATCAAAGCAATTAGTATCTCAAAACATAAGAAATTGGGGTTGGAATATAGTGGACGAAATCTGACTGCAAATCTATCGGAACTCCTTATATACCGTCTCTATCCTACCATAAACCCAAACCCTAAAAAGGAGTATTTCATCAACCTAACTATTGTAGCACTTTACACATTTTGCCGACATCTCGGCAAAAGTTTTAGCAAAAAATCGAACTTTTGCCGAATAGATTTGACTAAATAAACGAAAGCAACATAGGAACGCCTCCTAGGGAACTCATTGAGTTACAGTTCCAATGATCCAAGTTGCCTCTTACTTAAAAGGTATAAGCACTTGGAAGTTTGCTTGCCAATCCATGGGAACTCCTTTGTAACGTTCTACCCTACCACAGACCAAAACGCTAAAAAGGGGTATCTCATGGACCTAATATTGTCCTACATTATACGATTTGGGATGTCCATTTGATCTTACACGGTCAGCACCGCTAATTGCAATATATAATAAAAAATATAAAAAAGCAATAATTTTTTTCCGTTTTTAACCACATTATCACTCTTCCTACCAAGCCTATCAGCACCGCGCGAAGAGACACGCCACGTTTAGGGGGCATCTGTTAGGAACTTTTCCAGATAGAACACATCACAGAATCTATCCTCAAACTTCACATGCTTTAGGAATATCCGCCTACACCTAACAGCATCCGTTCTTCCAGATCGGCATTTTCAAGAAAAGCGTGGGTTAACCCATCTTTCGGTTGTGCACCGCCGTGTGGCGATTTCCGCAACCACGTCGGTGTATAACTCAAAATCAGCATACGTCTCTTAGCATTTAGCGTTGGTAAGCCTCGGTGCCAAAGGTTTCCGTGGATGAGTACACCACTACCGGCTTTCACTTGTAGATGAACCTCACCCTCTACAGGTTCATGTATAGTTGGTGATGCTTTGTCTAACCAGTCATGAGAACCTGGGACAACGGCGACTGCCCCTGTGTCTTCATTCAAATCGTCAAGGTAGATGAGACAATCAATACAGTGTGGGCGTGAAAACCATGGCGGAATTGGATTTGAAATCACCCGCATGTGTTGGTGCCACGGTGTTTGGTGTTCCCGACCATCACCCGGATAAGTGATACGCGCGCTCAAACCACGCAGACGAACGAGTGGTCCCATCATTGCTCGTGCAATTGACAGGGTCGGTTGAAATTTCAAGAGGTCTAAGAATACCTCATCCTTGTCCATCAGATGCCGCGGAATGAAACCCCAGCCTTTCTTTCCAGCAATGGCATTGTCTCGCTTTTCCCATTCGCGTTCTTCCAAGCGATCAAGAGCATCTCGCAATTTCTGGAGTGCTTCACCTTGAAAAAGCCCTTCACGGACGAGGTAACCCATCTCGGTAAATGTTTGCAACTCTTCAGGGCTGGCGTGCACCTCCACTTCCCAGTGTTGGCCTGTTTCCCCATTCGGATTGTGGTGGTTCAATACTTCGTACTGGAGTTTATGTCGTTCCATATTTCCCTCGATTGACTTTACAGTAAAATATACGCTTAATCAGCGGTCTTCAAGACTTGTGAATAAGTCGCGATATACAGCTAAGGCAAGCTCCAATTTTAACGCTTCGTTGATGCTAAACCATCCGATTGTCGAGTGCTCATCTGACTGTAGACGTTCTGGTTCGCCTTTCCAATCCGTTACGACAAATACGTGATAGGTATGATCGTTATTGGAATCAAACAAGGTTGAGATGTGTTCAAACTGAATTGGTGTAACACCGATTTCTTCTTGCAATTCCCTGATGAGGGTCTGTGTTAGTGTTTCACCATTTTCGCAGTGTCCACCGATCATGTCCCAGACATTCGGGTAAGAAGTTCGGTCTTTAGCCCTTTTGCCTAACAGAATCTCTCCGTTCCTGAACAGGATTCCGAGGGCACAAACTTTTAATTCCACGGTTTGTCCTTACATGGAGAATAATCTGGCACATCTACAGACAGAGCAAATTTCGTATTTGCTCCATCAGCAGCAAAATTATCAAATCGTGGGCATCACATTCCCGCCGCACACTGGAATATACGCGCCGGTGATATAACTGGCGAGGTCTGACGCAAGAAAAAGCACGGTGTTGGCGATTTCTTGGGCAGTGCCACGACGTTGCATTGGTACATTACGCCAATAATGTTCATCTGATTGGCTGTCGGCACTCTTTTCACTGATGGTCCACCCGGGTGCAACTTGATTGACGGTAATACCATGCGCACCGACCTCCTTGGCGAGCACCCGCAAAACACCATCCATGCCTCGCTTGCCTGATGTATAGGCACTCTGCCTCTCGAAGTTTTGCATTGAACATTCTGTGTTAATGCTGATGACTCTGCCCCAGCCCGATTCAATCATACTGGGGACAAAGGCTTGTGCCATATACACATTGTGTAAGACACATGACTGGAACTGGCTTTCGTAATCTTCCGCCGGCTGCTCCAAAACGGAGGTCCAATTGTACTGAATGACAGCATTATTAACGATGATGTCCGCTGCGCCGAGTTTCTTCGAGACGAGATCGCGCATAGCGTTTATCGAATCCTGATTCGTGACATCTGCCTGCACAATAGTCGCCTATACACCCTTAGCAGTGATTTCGTCTTGCAGGAGGTACGCCGTTTCCTGATCCCGATGGTAGCAGATTGCGATATCCGCACCCGCTTCCGCCAGAGTCCTTACCATAACACGCCCTAATGCGCCTGAACCACCCGTAATTACCGCTACTTTATTGGTGAGATCAATCGGAATCATGTTTCCCTCTGTGCTATTTCTGTAAAAAATCGGTAGGAATACGAGACATCGGATAGTTTGCATTCTCATCCCGATTCGCAACGGATTCAGGAATTTCGCGATCCCAATAGTCTGGTACGGTATTAGGACGACTGTGCCATGCAAGAATTAGGGTCCGTCGAACATCGGTAAAGTTTCTGTGGGCGGAGTGCAAGATACGCGCATCCGCTATTACCAACGAACCTGCTTTTGCACAGACATCTACCTGATCCGGATGATCGCTGAACATGACCGGATGGTCCTCATCAATGAACCTTGCACCTTGTTCATGTGCTGGCACCAATATGTCGTGCAAATCAATCCGCTTGCGATGGGTGCCTGGAATAACCTTTAAACAGCCATTTTCTCGGTTTGTGTCGGTGAGATAATAATTAAGAAAAATCGTTTGGGGCCACGGCGCGCAGCTGAGCGGATCGTTCCAGCGCATCCAATCTTGATGCCAATAGAGTGGGGGTCCCCCGGATTCCTTCGTCAGGATAATAATACCGCCAGATGTTGTAAAGTCCCCAAAACCAATTTGTTCGAGTGCCTCACGCGATGGTTGCCACTCCAACAATTTTTGAATGTGAGGGTTATCTTCACCGCGGACGTTGACGTGCTGTCCTTGATAGACGACATCGTCAGGTTCCACATGTCCTGCGATAAGCCGTTCCGACTCATCTCGGAGCTCCTGCAAGAACTCCTCGGTCAGAACATCGTCAACAACGCAGAAACCTTCTTCAATCATTTGCTCCCGTTTTTCTAAAGCGACTTCAGGTGTCATTATTTGCTCCTTTGCCTGTAAATGCTGTTCTGAAACTGATGCCAGTAGGATGCAGTTTATTTTATACGAATTTGCAGGAGAAAACAACAATTTTTTCTACGATCTGATTACACTTGCCTTAGCAATAAACATTGACTTCCTTTACGGTGTATGCTATACTTTAGAAAAATAGGAGGAGGGCAGATGATTACTCGTGAGGACATTCAAGCAACTTGTGATGACATTGTCCGTGAGTTCGCTCCATTACAAGTTATCCTTTTTGGGTCCTATGCGTATGGCACGCCGACTGAAGATTCAGATGTTGATTTGCTCGTCATCATGGACGTTCCAGAATCCGAGACAAGTCGCCAAGCCGGGGAGATTCTCCAACGCATCCCACGTCGTTTCAGCATGGATTTGCTGGTGCGTTCACCTGAAGAAATCGCCTATCGTATTTCATACAACGATTGGTTTCTTCGCGAAATCACTGAAAAAGGTGATGTGCTCTATAAGTCTACCAGTTTCTTGCCAAAGCCGTTGAAAAAGGAAAAATGTCTTATGAATCCACTGATACAGGAATGGGCACAGAAAGCAGAACGTGATTACGCGGCAATAGCTTTACATCAGCAAGCCGAAGATCCTGACTTTGATATGATCTGCTTTCACGCCCAACAGTGTATAGAGAAATATTTAAAGGCTTGGCTCCAAGGGGCAGATATTCCGCTCCTAAGGTCGCATGACTTATTGGCATTGTTGGATATGATTGTTCCGACGATTCCAAGTTGGCTTGCTTGGCAACCAGATTTTTTGGTAATTGCTCCGTATGCCGTGGAATTTCGCTATCCAGGAAAGTCGGCAACTGCCGAGAAGGCACAGCATGCAACACGTATTTGTAGCGAGGTTCGGCAAGTGATTCGATCGGAACTAAAACTTCCTCAAAACAGATAAGAAAGGCAGGTTTAGAAGGTGAAAATGATGGGAAAAACAGTAAACATTCCAAAACTGGAAATCTCCGATCAGGAACGCGCGGAAGGCAAACCTACCCCGGAAAGTGTTGATGCGGGTGAGCGTCTTTTACGCGAGGCAGGTTTGGTTGTCATCGAAAGCGTCTTACCGCGCGACTGGATAGCAGATCTCAACGTCGCTATGGAAACTGCACAGAGTAACGAAGAGGAAAGAGAGAATGGCGAAAACCCGATGCTAAAAATGCCGTTCATGGATCCACGTATCATTGATAACCCGTTCGCGATGCCGATTCTAAAAGCCGCGATGGGTGAACAAATTTTCGCGTATCTGCCCTATGGCTGTAACTCAACTCGTCCCGGTAACGAGATCCAGTGGATTCATCGAGATTCGGGACAACTCTTCCCGGAACTACCGTTTGCACTACCTGTCACAACCATTGTCGTCAACATCCCGCTCGTTGATTTCACAGTAGAGAACGGTGCTACTGAGGTGTGGCCCGGTTCGCATCTCGTTGTTGATGATGAAGCAGTCCGCAATACACCCTACAACGTCTGTGAAGAAGAACGCGCAGCAAATTACCCATCATTTCAGTTAGAGATGCCTGCTGGTTCGGTTGTTGTCCGAGATATGCGGTGCTGGCACCGGGCGATGCCGAATCGGACAGAATCCACGGTTAGACACATGCTCGCCTTAGTCTATTTTCGACGGTTACATCATGCGCCTAATGCCCCCGGAATCTTCGGTGCCCGGATTCCAGAAGATATATGGGGCAACATGTCTGAAGCAGCACAAGAGGTATATCGCTTCCAAGCGCACGATTGAGGACTATAGCGAGGAAAATATGGAACGAACATTGCTAATTCATCCTGAAATGCCTGAGATTGACAGAGAACACGGTTTTTCTAATATCAATGGACCTTCACTCGTTCGTGTACCTGAATGGGTGGAGAATCCATTGGGGAAATATTATCTCTACTTCGCACACCACCGCGGTGCCTATATCCGTTTAGCTTATGCTGATGCTATTGAAGGACCTTATACCGTCCACCGTCCAGGCGTGCTACATCGGGATAACACTGTATTCCGAGAGGGTGACCATATCGCTTCACCGGATATACATATAGATGAAGAGAACCGCCGTTTCTTTATGTATTTTCATGGGAGTTATGGTGGTCAGTCAACTTGTTGGGCGACCTCAAATGACGGCGTGAACTACACTGCTTCGGATATACGAAATAAACAAATGGGTGCTTATTATCGTGTTTTCTGGTGGAGGGGGTGCCCGTATGCAACATATCACGGCTGGATAAGTCGCGCGCAAACACCGGAATGGACTGCATCGTTCATTCCGCGAGACACACCGCTTTTCCCGCGCAAGTCAGAAAAAGACAACACCGGTTTCCCGCGCCATACTGCGAATCTTTTAGAGGACGATACTCTGACTGTTTACTATTCACTTTATGGGGATAGCCCAGAGTGCATCCGTAAAAGCACCGTGCAGTTGACTGACGATTGGAACGATTGGCAGCCGTCTGAACCGATAGAAGTTATTGCACCGAAATACGATTTTGAGGGTGTGAATCTGCCGATTAAGCCGTCAACCGGTGGGTTAGATCGGGAGCGTGTGCATGAACTTCGCGACCCTGCTATCTATTGTGAGGGCGCGGAAACGTGGCTTCTGTATTCAGTAGCAGGTGAGCAGGGGATTGCGATTGTAAGACTAAGGGATACTTAATATCGGATTTCTAAGAGCGTTTCTCAATGAGTCTTCCGACAAAAAAGACTAAAACACCAAGCATTAGGAAACCCATCTCGACACCCATCGCTTGGGATTCAGTATAATCGAACGGATTGACAAAGACCAAATAGAGTGCCGCACCTAAACACGCAATGCCCATCAGTTCCAAAGTTTTTCCGATATAGTACACGGATTCTCCAATGTTATTTAGTGGTAATTTATTTTTTTATAACTATAGGGCGAGGTTGTAGTGTCCCGCCCTATAGAAACGGATTAGTAGAGGCTTTTGATGCGGCCCCATTGGATTAATTTTTGTTGTCTATTTGGTTCGATCTTTGCGGTGAAAACGAGATCGGCAAGGTAATCTGTTTCCTCAGTGTAACCTTCCGGTCCCCAAGTGATTTTATGTTGAAGGTTTCCACTATCGACATCGTTATAAGCAATGCTGAAGCCGATACTATTGCCTTTCCTTGCGAGGTTGTCGAGCCGGAAACTGAGTTCGCATGTTTGTCCATCATTTCCCCACGCAACGCGGGTCAATGGGGCTTTTAACGTGCCCGTTTCTTTCCCGATCCGGATTTCATAGCGATAGAGATCCTCTTTTCGTCCCGAGTGATGTGGATCTACGTAAAGGAGCAGATGATCTTCACGAAGCAGTTTTGTTTGGCGCGTTTCAAGTTGATCATCCACTAACTTGATTGCTATGTAAAGAAAGCCGTTCCGCCAGACTGCCGCGAAGGATCCAGTGAAATCGGACGATGGGTTCCAGCGTTCGCCGCTGATTAAGTTTTGTTCCAGTTTTCCCGGAATTGCTCTTTCCCAGACCAGATCGTCAAGATAGCCGTCTACGATAGGAGCGACCGGTGCAAGTTCTGCATTATATTGAAAATTTTGAAGTTTTCCACCTGTGACATGCCCTAATGCGTGAGACATCGTCGCTAGCAGAAGGATAATTGTCGCAAGCATTTGTTTATTAAGGTTCATAAATTACTCCTTTCCAAGATAATCTATAGGATCGGATTTTTCGTAGAACTATATTTCATGGCACAGCCCTATACCTTTTCGTGTAGAGGGTTCGATTGAATTGACCCGTACTGTTTTACTGCGTGGGAGCGTGTCGTAACGACTCCGACGCGAATCTAAAAATTTTGTTGCATCTATTTTTTATTTCTTCACAATAATAGTGTACCTTAAAAAAAAATATTTATCCAGTTAAAAAGTAATGCTAACGAATCCTATATTTGCGAATAGCTTGTTTTTTTAAATTCAGTTGAAATTTGTAAAAAAATTTGTTATACTTTAAAATAGGTTTTAAAATCGCGTTTATGTCAGAACTTAGATTTTAACAGAGAGGCAATTGGTTGTGAATAAAAGTACAAGAAGCATGGTGATTTGGTGGGTAGTTGTTGCAGGTCTCGTTGTTCTCGGGATTCACCAACTATTTAACCGCAGAGATCCGGTTTATCAGCTGGCAACCTCTGATTTTCATCAATATATAACGCGCGGTCCAGGCCTGTTTGAAGGGTATCTGGTTTTAGACGAAGAATGGGTTGAGGGACAGTTTAATAAAAATATTCTCAATGAAATCCGCGACGAAATCCTGCAAAGTGTGGTACCTAAGGAGCAAGAAGCCCATCTTCCGCCAAAATGGCAAGGCGAATTTAGAGCAAGCCGCGATGCGATCGATGATTACGACATTCAGGCGAAACTTGATGAGTATGATATTAATTATAATGTCAAACCACCCTCTAAGTTTCCACAAGGGCTGCTGATCTTCGGGACTACTGTCGTACCTTTGCTTATTTTCTTGGGTTTGATGATTTTCCTGTCTCGTCAGATGCAGGGAAGCGGGAATCGAGCACTCTCTTTTGGCAAAAGCCGTGCTCGCCTCCATTCCGAGAATCAAACGAAGGTGACATTTGAAGATGTAGCGGGTGTTGATGAGGCGAAAGAAGCACTTGAAGAAGTTATCCAATTTCTAAAGGCACCGAAAAAATTTGAGCGGCTTGGTGGTAAAATTCCCAAAGGAGTCCTCCTCATGGGACCTCCAGGGACCGGTAAGACAATGCTTGCCCAAGCCGTTGCGGGTGAGGCGGATGTGCCGTTTTATAGTATCAGTGGCTCTGACTTCGTTGAGATGTTTGTCGGCGTAGGTGCATCTCGTGTCCGGGACCTGTTTGAAACCGGTAAGAAGAACGCACCTTGCATCATTTTTATTGATGAGTTAGATGCTGTCGGTAGACACCGCGGCGCAGGTATCGGTGGTGGACACGATGAACGTGAGCAAACTCTAAATCAGCTCCTCGTTGAGATGCAAGGGTTTGAGGCAGCCGAAGGTGTGATACTCATCGCGGCGACGAACCGTCCCGATGTTTTGGACCCAGCACTCCTTCGACCCGGTAGATTTGATCGACAGATTGTTGTGGATCTCCCAGATGTCCGTGGCAGGGAAGCAATACTCAAGGTACATACAAAGCAACCCTATAAACTTGCTGAAAATGTTAAGTTGGGAATCTTAGCGAAGGCAACACCGGGCTTTTCCGGCGCAGACCTTGAAAATATGGCAAACGAAGCAGCGCTGCTTGCTGCGAGGTGTGACAAAGAAGAAATCGACATGATGTGCTTTGACGAAGCCAAGGATCGTGTGCTTATGGGACCCGAGCGACGTAGCCTCGTCATTAGTGATGAGGAGCGGCGAGTCACTGCTTATCACGAAGCTGGACACGCGCTCATGTTGCACTTCGTACCTGAAAGTGATCCAAACTATAAATGTACCATTGTCCCGCGCGGCAGAGCCCTTGGTGTGACCGCGAAACTACCGCTTGAAGAACGCCATAACATGAGTAAAAAACGGTTGCTCGCCCATATCATTTTTGCCCTTGGCGGTAGAGTTGCTGAAGAGATTATATTTGGCGAACAGACGACTGGCGCGCAAAACGATTTTGAGCAAGCCACAAGCCTTGCACGTCGAATGGTGACGCAGTGGGGAATGAGCCACATGGGCCCGCTCACCTACGGTAAACGGGACGAACAGGTTTTCCTCGGCAAAGAATTGAGTGTCCATCAGGATTATAGCGAGAAAACTGCCGTTGAAATTGACAGAGCAGTTCATGACATTGTAACGGAGTGCTATAAGAAGGCACGAGACATTTTGGAAACGAATCTTGACGGATTAAAGTTGTTAGCGGATGCGTTATTAGAACGGGAAACCCTTGTTACCGAAGATATTGATGAAATTCTCGGACCCCGACCACAACTCCCCACGAAACCGATTGTATGAACTGTCGTGGCAGAACACTCGCTTTAGGTGTACACACGCATGTGATGGGCATCTTGAACGTCACACCAGACTCTTTTTCAGATGGTGGGTGTTATCTTGATACCGAGCAAGCGGTTGCGCATGCCGAGTTGATGGCGGAAGAGGGGGCGACACTCATTGATATTGGTGGGGAGTCGTCCCGTCCTGGAGCATCGCCAGTGTCCGTCAATGAAGAATTGGCGCGAATCCTGCCAGTCATTCGCGCTATTGCCGACACTGTTGACGTTCTTCTTTCCATTGATACGTATAAAGCAGAGGTCGCTCGGCGTGCTGTGGAGGCTGGTGCCCATCTTATTAATGACATCACTGCCCTGCGCGGTGATACAGCGATGGCTGCCGTTATAGCGGAAATGGGAGCAGGACTCATCCTGATGCACATGAAAGGGACACCGCGCACAATGCAACAAGCACCTCAGTACGATGATGTCGTCTGTGAGGTCTGTACTTCGTTGCAGGAAAGTGTCCAGATTGCCGAAACACAAGGTATCGCTGCCGATCGGATTATTATTGACCCAGGGATCGGATTTGGCAAGACAACGGAACATAACCTGGAACTCCTAAAACGTCTTGCGGAGTTCCGAAGGTTGGATAAACCCTTGCTCATTGGCACGTCTCGGAAATCATTTATCGGTAACATTTTGGGGCTTCCTGTGACCGAGCGCGTCGAAGGAACGGCTGCGACGGTGTGTTGGGCTATCACACACGGTGCAGACATTGTCCGTGTCCATGATGTCAAAGCAAACGTTCGTGCTGCACAAATGACCGATGCACTCTACAGATAAACCGATGCACCATCACAAAATTCAGGGAATCGGCATTGATATTGTTGAGGTTGAACGGATTCGAGATGCGTCTCGTCGGTGGGGTACCCGTTTTGAACAGCGGGTCTACACGCAGCAGGAACTCGCATATTGTGGGGATACTCCGTCCCGATACTGGCGGCTTGCCGCCCGTTTTGCTGCTAAAGAGGCTGCATTCAAGGCTCTCGGCACAGGATTAACGACTGGCATGTGCTGGCAAGATATAGAAATTCGAGCAAACGCTTTAGGGAAACCGGAACTTGTTTTACACGGTGAAGTCCAACGTTACGCGCATGAACACAATATCGGTTCAGCTTTTGTTTCTATGTCTCACACAAATGTTTACGCTGTAGCACAGGTTACACTCTGTTCCATTTGACGGGACTTCATTAACAAGCCCAATGCTTTAACTGTGGAAGTATGTCAATCAGTTTATATTCTTAAAAAAGTGATGTCCTACCGGGCATCCCTTTCGCGTGAGGTAAAAGGTGAAATACGTCCGAGGTTGCGTCGCAACTCTCCTGTTTTCTCTAATATTCCACTCTTTTGTTCTAAATAGCGTTGCCTCAACGGTAAATACGAGAGCATCGGCAGACAGTTTCCTTAAACAGTTGCTTGGAGCTGAACATCATGGCATGGGAGGTAGCTTCGTTGGTGTTACTCGCGGTGCGAATGCCCTTGGCAGTAATCCTGCTGGTATCAGCGCAATGGAAGGCAACCGATTTGTTATCCACGCGACCCGTTTTCCACGGACCATCGCCTTGCTTTCCAAACCAAACCTCAATGCGGGTTATGAGGATTATAGTCGATATGAACAGCGCGCGTACGGTATTGAGACTTTAAATTGGGCGTTTCCAATGGGAAAACTTGGGACGATTGGACTAGCATTCGCGCTTGCACAGGAAGGGGCATTTCGCCGAGTAGACTATCGTGGAAAAGCACTCAATAGCTTCCCTGAAAATAACCTTGCCATCGGTTTCAGTTACGGGTTAAATATATTCGGTGGCACGGTTATTGGAGTTGATACGAAATGGCTGCGCTCCAAAGTAACCGGCACTGAAGGAAACGAAGATCTCGGACATGGGTATGCCTATAATGTCGGCATTCTTCAGCAAATCGGTGACGCAATTCAGATCGGTGTTGTCGCCCGAAATCTGAGTAACGGACTCTCGTTTTCTGATGCTTCTATTCCTGATACGATGGAGCACACAATTGTAACCGGCATCGCCTATCAACGTGAAATATCGGACATCGCTTTACGGATCGGCTTAGATGCACACCCACCCTTCCGCGATGGTATCCGGGCAAACGTAGGATCAGAAGTATGGTACCGAGACTGGATTGGTGTTAGAGTTGGGTATCTACGGGACACACAAAAGCGTTACACACCTGTATTTCTCTTGCAAGGTGCTTCGTTTGAAATGGAAGAACGGCTCTGGAAGGCGGAAGGTCTGTGCTTCGGACTCGGTATCCGATTCGGAAGTATAACACTCAACGCAGCATATACGCCACAATTTACACCGACTGTCGGAATAGACGAGCGTCTCCATATTGTACAAGGGAAAGCCGTGTACGCCTTTTCAATCGGGCAAACCTTTTAGGAAGTGAGGCTACGGTTGTGACGTATGTCTGACGAGTATAGAACGGTGGTGGGAATAGCCCAGGCACATCATGTTGTAAAGAAATCTCGATTTTTTGGAGAGGCGACAACTGTGCATACCCAAGCGGGTGTTAAAGATTTTCTGAGCCAAGTGCAAGAGCGAAGCCCACGTGCCTCACACTACTGTTATGCGTACAGTATCGGCAGTGGAGACACATTGCGTGAGTATGCAACGGATGCGGGGGAACCTACTCATTCCGCTGGTCCGCCTATCCTCTCCGCAATTCGTGCCTTTGATTTGTCTAATACTATCTGTGTCATTGCTCGATATTACGGTGGTGTCAATCTCGGTGTTGGCGGGTTGATCCGCGCGTATGGTCGATGTGCGAGAGAATGTCTTCAAAATGCTACAATTGAAAACCGTATCTTTCATCAGAACTTATATCTAAAAGTCAATTATCCAGATATTGGTACTGTTGTTACCCTCTGCAAACGCATGGGTGGAAAAGTCATAGATATAAAATATGACCCGAATCCAATTATTGAAATTCGGATTCGGCAAAATGCTTTTAAGCCTTTTCAGACACAACTTGAAGGTCTTGGAATTGTAACGTGAGAGAACCATCAGGTCTAATGGGAGGACATCCGTGATGAAAAATATGGAGATAAAATATACAACAACGCATGAATGGATTGAGTTTCTCAGTTCAAGAGAATGTAACATCGGGATCACTGAACGGATTCAGGAGGTTTATAGCAATATCATCTTTATAGAGTTGCCGGTGCTCGACGAATACGAGCAGGGCGAAATTATCGGGCGCATTGAGACATCAGATGGAAGAAATTTCTATATCTACGCGCCTGTAACGGGCGAAGTTTATGAAATCAACGCTGCGCTTGAAGATGATGTTGACCTCATCAACCGTTTCCCAGAAGGTGATGGATGGATTTGTAGATTTCGGCTTGAGAATCCCAATGAAATAGATACGCTCCTTAGCCGGAAAGAATACGAAGGGCATGAAGAGGAAGAACTCAATGAGGAGGAGTATCTACCGGAAACTGATTTCTATGAAAACATTGAGGATTATTGAGCCTTGGGTTGCTTCATTCGCACATAGGCTCCCACACTGTAGCGGTTCTATGATTGTGTCGTAGAAACAATGAAAATACGCCGCACGATGCTCAGTTTCGGCACCGGTAGGACCGCTTCAATCTGGTAACCTAAGTTAGTCAAGGACTTACTGAGATCTCGAAGGTCAATGAACGCTACTTTCGGTGCACATGTTCGCAGATTCGACAAAATCTTTTCCTTTTGAGAGTCGTCTTTGACGAGATTGATACCGTAGGGTAAGTCTGTTGCGATAGCGTCAAACTGCCCGCGAATTTGTGTTGCGTCGCCTAATGCGACATTTGCCGAGAGTCCAAAATGCTGAAGATTCTTCGTTGTTGCACCTATCATGCGTGGATTGACATCGTAGCCGACCGCGTGGATACCGCTATGTGCTGCGGACATTACAATCGTTCCGGTCCCGCAGCATGGATCGAGCAGGCTATCCCCTGGAAATGCCACTAAATTGACGAGGACACGCGCGAGTCGCGCTGGTAACGAACTTGATGTTACATGAGGGCGTTGGCTGTGTGCAAGCCAGATACTATCAGATTCAGAGAGGAGTCGCCCAAACCACATTTTCTCGGATGTGACGACTGTGAGAAAGGTAACCTTCGGTTGGCGTAGGTTCGCACTACCATCAATGACATTGCCGATATCCCGAGCGAGTGTCATAGAGTTTATCTTAAGGCTGCGAGGCTTTTTCACGACGGATACCCGAAATTCATCAGCGTGCAAACCTGTGGACGTGATGTTTGCGCGGAGTTCAGCGAGACTTGCTGTTTCAAAAAGGACTTCCATGCAACTTTTTAGATATGCACCCCGTTTGACATCAACGCACCTGTCCGAAATCGCTATGCCGTGTTCATTCGGTGTAGATCCTGTTAGGGTAATGCACTCCGCACTCACTAATTCTGTGAGTCCTTGTGGAATTGCTGTGAGATAAAGGTATTTGGATGTCGCTTGTAAACTCATGTTTTCTAATGACAAAAGATGTCTCTGAAAAACCTCGAAATTAATTAAGAATGGGTCTAATCAACTGCATTATACCACTACCTAAACAAAACTACAACCAGATAAGGAATACTATGTCACAGAAAGAAACAATTCGGATTGGACACAGCCCGGATTCCGATGATGCTTTCATGTTCTATGCACTCGCTAAGGATCTAATCCCAACGGGTCCGTTTGAGATTGTCCATGTTATTGAAGATATTGAAACCTTAAATCGGCGTGCGCTTGCTGCTGAACTTGAAGTTACGGCAATCTCTGTTCACGCTTACGCTTATGTCGCAAAGGATTATATGTTCATGCCGTGTGGGGCAAGTATTGGCGACCAGTACGGTCCCCTCGTTGTTTCCAAAACACCGATAGATACCCTTGAAGGCAAACGCATTGCGATACCCGGTGAGATGACGACCGCCTATCTCACCCTTAGCCTTTTCCAACCAAATTTTGAGGCAGAGACCCGCCCGTTTGATAAAATATTAGACGCTGTTCAACAGAACGAAGTAGATGCCGGACTTATTATTCACGAGGGACAGTTGACTTACGCACGTGAAGGGCTTCACAAAGTCATCGACTTAGGAGAATGGTGGTATGAGGAAACAGGGCTTCCACTGCCTCTGGGTGCCAATGTGATTCGCCGCGACCTCGGCACCGAGAAAATCCGCAAGATAACAGCATTACTCAAACAGAGCATTCAGTACTCACTCGACCATCGGGCACGCGGGCTGGAGTATGCCATGACCTACGCACGCGACATGGAGACCGCGCTCGCTGACGAATTTGTCGGAATGTACGTCAATGACTATACGCTTGATTATGGCGAGAAGGGTAGAGCAGGGGTCCGAGAATTGCTCCACCGCGGTAATGCAGCTGGGATAATCCCGCACCGCGTAGACGCTGAGTTTGTCAGTCTTGGGTAACCGCACACCTTATTTGCCATAAGGTGATATCTCTATACCTCACAACTTTTATCCGCGTATAAACATCCATGGATACCAAACGTCGTAGATCTTTCCATTTAGAAGATGCTGAGGGCAAGAGACTCGCCTATGGGATTCTCTATGATGAGGGAAATGTCCAGCTTTTATGGCGAGCCGATTGTGGCTATACAGCAGAACAGTATGCGTCCATCAATCTGGTATTAGATTTAGTTCCGGGAATTACTGTGCTGCGTTTTGAAAGTGATGGGGAGATAAGTAGGGAAATTAAAAAATAGATGGGTAGTAATAGTGAGGCGGGATACCAAACAAAGCCACACCACGCTGTAAAAACTTAAATCTCTCTAACGGAGACGGCGATCTGCCAATTTGATAATTTCCCCGTTTTCCTGCGCGATGTACATATAGCCAAGTCCATCTAACACAATCCCTTCCTGCTCGTCACCGGGCAAAAGATATTGACTTAAAATCGTCCCTTCCCGTTTGAGCTCAACTAAAAGATTTGTTGTGTCACTAATTAACACCAGAAAATCGCCTTGGGCATCGTAGGCAAGCCCAGAAATGTCAATGAAGTTCATCTTGTAAGCGCGAACAATCGTCCCTTCTGCGCTTTTCGATTTTGTGGAGCGGAGTGGTACAACGACTTCACACACAACTGATGGTTCGTCCCTTGGTTTGAGACTAAACGTTTGGTTGCCGACCCAAAAAGTACCACCCTCTGGATGCGAGTCATCCGGCACAAAAGCGATCGCTTCAATCCCCATACCACCTTTTCTCAGGAGTAGCTCTCCTTCAAAATTCCTGCCGATCCTGAATTCTCTTTGAATCGTGAGATTATCCGGTTCAAGTTCCAGGATCGCTTCATCATCCTCCACAGCCGCATACAATAAACCCGTTCCCGGATCCATAGTAATCCCTTCAATGTCACGCTCATTCAGTCCTTTTGATTGAATGAGCGTCCCATTTAGGCTTAGTTCGTGGATGATGCCTGAATCATCAGCGAGAAACAGTGTCCGCCGTGTCGGATGGTAGGTGATGCCGGAAGGTTCTGCTATTTGTTTCTTCGTGATACTTCCAACCCAATTATAGGGGAGCGCGATTGGACGTGATTCCGCCGTCTTTTTCGTTGTCGCTTGTTCCACGCGAACGAGAAAATAGACTAACACGCTGCTGATACCTATAATTAGAATAATCAGGAGTACTCTTTTATAAGACATCGCGGCACCTCTATCTTGCATTGGCAAAGCGTTTTTCCAAAATCCTGTGCATACTTTATCATATTCTTTCCAAAGAATCAAGGAAAATAACAAAGTTCAGTTCAATAATCGGTGTAGGAGCGCCCCTTCGATAGCTTCCCGACTCCAAAATAGCCGCGTTTACAAAGCGCACTGAGTAACACTTGTGGGAGCGGTTTCTAACGCCGATCCCTGCTGCTCTTTGTTCACTATTGACGCTAATTACTGGAAACTGAATAGTTCTGCCAGAAAATTAACACACCTTGACATTCAGAGGAGTTTCAGTTATAATGTGGAAAAGGTATTTCGATTCGGCAGTAAAGTCTTTCATTAACTATGCGTTTTACTATAGTTGAAACAGATGAGGAAGTCTCTAATTGAGAGGTTGAAACGACTTGTAGGAAGTTCTTAACCTTTTTCCTTGACAAACTGCCTCTGCGAATGGTATTTTAATTTTAACTTGCAATTTCGTTTGCGGGTTACGCCTGAAAACAAGGAGCGGGTTATGACCAATATGCCGAGGCTCGTCGTTGAAGTCTTTGAACATGTGAATTTTCATGGACGCAAAGTTACGCTGGTTGAATCGATCTCAAACACCGGAGAGATCGGAGCACAAGATATTATCTCTTCGATTAAGATCTACAAGGGACCCGGATTTAACGCGTCACCAAACTACAAAGCTATTTTTCATGAGCATGAGAACTATAGGGGACGCCAGTTAGTACTTGCTCCAGGGTTCTATCCAAATATTCATGACATCCCTTACAACTTTGGGGATGCGATCACGGCTATCAGCTTTAGTCCATCAGCACATCCGACACCACCGGAATATGGAGCGGTGCCGGTCATTATCGAAGTATTTCGCGACGTAGATTATAACGGCCAGCGGAGCGTTATCATGCGCGATGTCAGTTCGATGTTTGACGTCGGTATGAACGATACGGTGTCCTCGATTCGTATCCAGCGGGGTCCCAGTTTCCCGTTCAGTGGATGTCATGTTATTTTCTACGAGCATGTGAATTTTGAAGGGCGGCGGCTTAACCTAACTTTAAGTTCACAAAAATTTCGTGTGGCGCACCGGAACCTCAGGGCACTTCCACATTCGCAATCATTTTCGGATATTATTTCTTCTATAAAGATTGTGCCATTAGGTGTGTTCAGGGTACTAATTGTTGTTGGCGATAATATGACGGGCGAGCCAGCAATCTTGGAATCACTCACGACGCTTGAAGGATTAGAATTCCAATTCACGACCGTGCATGTCAATGACAATCCCGATAATCGTGGGGATCCCAACAATGCAATCAAACTTTCAAGTATTACGCTTTCGGAGTATGACATCATCTGGTTCACTTGGAATGCTCCGGGCCACGACGGTGAGTATTTCGTTGAAGATGCGGATCAGGCGATTCAGGAATTTGTTCGCAAAGGCGGGATTGTCTGGGCTTCCGCTATGGATAATAATATCATACCACCCGATGGTGTGCATACGACTGAGCCTCAATGGCGCGGGGACTGGCTTCCTGTTAACCGGCACCCAATCCGCGTGGTTAATTCCAATGACTGCAATGTCCGAGTTACCGACGATGGGCAAAAAACTGGCATGTTTACCTGGCCCCATAAGGTAAATGTAGACGCTCTTATAACCGACGACCATTGGGTAACAAACGACGGAAGTTATCGAAAATTAGCGGTTAGGGAAGATAATGGGGACGCTGTCAGTTTACAGTTGCAATGGGGAGATGGCTATTACGTCGCTTTTGCGGTAGATACCCGGGACGCACATCGGATCACGATAGCGAGACCTCTCATTGAGAACGCGCTCTGTTACTTAGCAAACCTCGCGTGGCAGACTTCTCCACGTCAACCGCTCAAGGGGCGATACCGGACGCACCTCAGCAGCGAAACGATTTTCCGGTAAATTATTATAGGCGTGTATAAAAAAGCGCGCCCATGCCTCCGTGCTATCATTCTATCTATAGGAGAATTGAATGCGTTTCATTGCTGTTATCGTTTTCTTGATTGCTGTAGCAGTCGCTGTTGGCTGGTTTGCCTATCAAAACCTTGACCAGTTTGGACAAAACGACGTAATGCGATGGTTGACAGCTATTCTCTTCGTTTTGCTTGCGAGTTTGGTGACTTTTGCTGCTATAGTCATTCGCTACCGGATACCGAAAGCCGATATCGCGCTGGTGCGGACGGGTGGTGCAAAAGAGAAAATTCGTATCACCGGTGGTCTTTGGGTTAACACCATCATCCATGAAATCAAAGAGATTTCCCTCAATACCATGCGAATTGAGGTTATCCGAGAGGGAACAGAGGCTTTAATTACGTACGACTTTAACCGCGGTGATGTTGAAGTCGTTTTCTACCTTAAAGTCGAGCCTGCGGAAACCGATATTTTGCGCGCTGCACAAGCACTTGGTGATAAATCTATGACACCGGAGACAGTGCGCGAATTAATTGAACCGAAACTTGAAGGTGCATTGCGTAGTGTTGCAGCGGAAAGCGAAATTCAGGATCTCCTCCAGAAACGCCAAGAATTTGCTGATAAAGTACAAGGAACATGTGGTGAGGATTTGGAGACGCAAAACGGTTTAACCCTTGAAACCGTATCAGTCATTCGAGTAGATCAAACCCCTGTTGAAACACTTGATGCTGAAAACCGATTTGATGCTGTCGGTATTCGTGAAATTACCGAAATCACAGCCGAGCAGGAACGAGAGAAAACACGGATCGTACAAGAGAAAGAGGTCGCTATTGTTCAAATCGAAGTTGATGCCCGTATACAAAAGTTAGAAGCTGAGCAACAACAGGCATGGGCAGAATCCGACCAACAAAAGAATATTGCTATCTATGCCGCTGAGCGGGAAGCGGAGACGCTCAAATTCCAATTTGAGATGGAACAGGGTGTACAAGAACGTGAATACGAGATGAAACAGGAAGTTGAGCGCGCACGTATCACACAAGAACAGGTCGTCCAAGAACGAGAAATTGAGATGAACCGTGATATCGAGGTCGCCCGCGTCCAACAAGAACAGATTGTCGCTGAACGAGAGATTGAGAAAAACCTCATCGTCGAGACACAACAGATTGAACAATCCAAGGTTGTGCAGCTTGCCGAAATTGAACAGCATCTCGTTGTCCAAATGCAGAGAATTGAACAGGAACAGACCGTTGCTGTTCGCGAAATAGAGAAGGTATTAGCGGTAGAGAAAGCGCGCATTGCTCAAGAAGAGGGTGTGTCTTTACGAAGTGTTGAGCGTGATTTGACAGTGCAGACGGCACAGCTTGCTATGGAACAACAGGTTCAACAGCGTGAAATTGAAAAGAACCTCGTTGTTGAAACCGCACAGATTGACCAGATGCGACAAGTCGAACTCGCCGAAATCGCTAAAACATTAGCAGTAGAGATAACACAAATTGCGAGAGATCAACAGGTCGAAACGCGTGAAATTGAAAAGCAGCTCGTCGTGGAAAGAGCACGCATTGCCCAAGAAGAGGGTGTGTCCTTACGAGACATTGCGCGTGAGTTAGCGGTGCAGACCGAACGCTTCAGTCAGGAGCAACAGGTTCAACAGCGTGAAATCGAAAAGAACCTCGTCGTTGAAACCGCACAAATCGACCAGATGCGACAAGTCGAACTCGCTGAGATTGCCAAAATGTTGACAGTAGAACAGTCCCGTATCAATCAGGAATTGCGGGTTACCTTAAGCGATGAAGACCGCAAGATTGATGTTGCTAATAAACAGCAGGTGACTGCACTCGCGGAGAAGGAGCAGCTGGTTGCGGAAGCTGAACGTATGGGTGCAGAGGTGGATGTGATGGCAACAGAACAGGTGAAAGAGGCAGAATGGCAGCGCGAGGTAGCAATCATCGGTGCTGAAGCGCAGGCACAGCCGATTGAGCGTCTTGCTGATGCTATCCTTGCCGAAGCACGTGCAAAAGCGCAAGGCGAGATGGCAGAATATGAAGCTCGAAATGTTGCTGAGCAGCGTGTCCTCGTCCAAGAGGCGATTATGGAACTCATTGATGAATTCCCAGACATTGTTGAACAACTCATGAGACCTGTTGAGAAAATTGATAGCATCAAGATTCTGGATATGGGCAACAACGATGGACAAGGCGGTCTCAACCGAAGTAATATGGGGAGGCTTGCGAATGCCTTACTTGATACGGGTGCTATCTCCCCTATGCTCAAGGAACTGTTTAACTTTGCAGATGTAGACGCACAACAGATTACAGACAAAATCGCTGAATATCTCGCAGATCTTGTCAATCGTCCGAGTTGATTGCCTACCTGTCTCAATAGTGTGAGTATTTGATTGAATTCTTGTGCGCGTTCTCAACCGCACCAGTTCTTCAGGGGAAAACATGCGACATCAGATACGGCAAACATCAGCAAAACGGCGCAGAAGCCAGCGATGTCGAACGTGTCGCTCTAACAATGGGAAACGGGTCTGTCCAGCACTCAACAGCATGTTAATCTGTCCGGAATGCTGTAGAGCCAAACGCGCCAAAATCCCCGGATGTGATGAGAGATGTCAATACTACTCACCCCTTATTGTCTCAAGTAGAGCCCGCAAAGCCCTTGATTTTCCATTGCATCGGTGTTTAATCAGCCGTTCTAAGGATACCGGCATGTTAATCGTGGTTGGCACTCGGAAACGCCCAGATGGCAACCTAAAGGCGATGTTTCTACTGCTGGATCTCTGGAAGAAGGGCATCCGAGATTGTTTTTTTGACGCAAACCTCTCCGAAAAACAGTTTGAGAAGGTCTCGCAACGGATTGCGAAAAACTACGATCTCATGGACCCCACAGAATCGGTTGATACAGACGAACCTCTGGAGATCGTTCGCTTACCGAAGGATACACTTGTTATTGAAGCGGATACCGCTATCCATTTGGATAACGGTGTGAGAATAGTTGAGCACGAAGAGGCTTCTCGCGGAAAAGCCATTGACAGCCTAAAAGGCGCACGCGCAATACACGAAATTTATATTCCTAAAACCGGGAAGTGGTATCTTTGGGCTCGCGCCTTTTTTGAATGGAGTAAAGATTCCTACTGGATCGGTATGGATGACGTATCTGTAAATCCGTGGGATAGGGACGGTGGTACAGGTGCTATTAGAATTTGTCCTGATCCAGATGATACGTCTAAGTGGCATCGCTGGTTATGGAACACCGGTCCGGATAGTGTTGTAAACACTAAACGGGGCATCAATCCGGCTTTTTTCCATATTAAGCGGACAGGTTACTACCGCCTCTGGTCTAAAGGAAGGGAAGAAGGGGCACGTTTAGACCAAATTTTGCTAACTCGCTCCCGAGATTTCAATACACAAGCCGAAACAGAGGGAAAACCCCTTCCACTTAGGTATTTACCACATCTCTATGAACCTGCTTCTATTCTCGAATGCCAGAAGCTAATCCGCCATGCTGTCCAGATCGCAACCGCTGTCAACACCGAAATACCTTGGGAATTTAAATACTGGCTTCGGGATATATGGGGCGATATCACGCAATTTCCGGAAATAGAAGGTTCGCTTTACAAATGCCCGAAATGCGCAGCAGACCTCCCACAACAGGCAGTTGACCTCATGATACAACACGCCCAATCTGATGATATTCAATTCTACATCTTGTGCCGGAAGTGTGGGGGCGAGTTTGATTAAACATTTCTCTGTCCTGCATTGTATCTTCCGATCTATACGAATAACAGCGTTACGGTATCTAATTTTCTGTATCTTTAATCTGCTCCTTTTTTCCGCACTGGGTATCACGGCACCACCGAATCCTTATCTCTATTTTGATAAAGACTCCACAAGCGGCGAATTGGTTCCCAAAACACCGCAAAGCAGAGCAGAATTTCTTGACGCACTGGAGGACTGTTGTTTTGCCAGAGAACAAGGGGTCTTGCAGTCCGATGGCATAGAATATGTTCTCGCTTTGAAAATAGATTTTGTTGACATGCCCGGACGCAGAGAGGGGGCGGCGTTTGATAAATACCTCTTTGCAACAGAAGGCGTTTCTCTCAAAACCTACTATCGTGAAAATTCTTACGGGCAGATGGATATCCAGCCAGGTCCAATGGGGCAGGTTATTCCCGCTGGTAATACCTGGATTCGTGCCAAAAAACCGATGACATATTACGGTGAAGGGAACAGAATCCTTGGACGCTATCGGGAGTTGGTCCGCGAGGCATGTGATGCGGTGGATGCAAGTGTGGATTTTTCAAAATATGATCGAGACGGGGACGGGGTTGTGGACCATGTCCTCCTTATCCATTCAGGCAACGATCAGGCTTCCACTGGGGTTATTGATTATGACATCTTATCTCTTCTAATATCTGCCGTTAATGCTGTTCATGATGGCGTTCGCGTTGATACTGCGGCTGTTGTCGCTGAGGAACCGGATTTTGAGCACCCACACTTGGGAATTTATTTCCATGAGTTCTTCCATGATTTCGGTGCTCCTGACATCTACGGATTCAATTTTATAGATTCCCGAGATCATAAATGGGGGCTGATGAGTCAGTTCGGGCCATATCAGGGTCCTGAAGCATTCGGGCTTGGGAATGGATTGAACCCAAGCCATATCATGGGGTATCTCAAATGGGATTTCGATGCAAGACCTCAAAACGGGCGCCTTGGCTGGATTCAACCCGTTCAGATAACACAAAATCAGAAAATTGATGTACCCAGTTTTGAGCTTGCACCAGGAACGAATAAACTTTTCAAAATCGATATTCATTCGTTAGCTGCTCCCGTTCGTGGCGAAGCAACAGAATTCTTCCTTATAGAAAATCGGAACAAAACGTCAGGGGCAACCTTTGACACCTATCTGCCTGAGTCCGGTATTCTTATTTGGCATATTGATGAAACGCGACCTTATCCGCTTGGCACTTTCGATGCCTCTCAACAGGTATGGCTTGAGGATCCCACGGATCCTGAACATCTTGGCTTCTATCAAGAAAACAACTTTGAATCTATAGATGTACAAAGGATAACTGATGGTGCCGCTTATTCCGCTGACGATGGACAGACTGCCTTTACGCCCGGCACCCTGCCGAACAGCAACGCAAATGACGGGACTGTCACAGGTATTTCAATTACAAATATCGGAGCAGAAGGGCTTACGATTCCAATTCTCGTATCATTCGGTGATACTTATGAACCAAACGACACACTTGCAACTGCGTTCCCTATCGCATACGGACAAACTTACGAGTCTTTCCTTTTTGATTTAGATGATACGCGGGATGTTTACAGACTGGAAGCCGTTCGAGATGTCACTATTTTGGTGACATTGGCTGACATTCCGCCAAACAAAGGCTATCGTTTATCTCTCCACGCTGAAACAGGTGAAGTGTATGCGACTGGAGAAAATGCGACTGACATCGCTGGATTGAGACTCATTTATCAGCCGAATAGGACAGGCACATTTTACCTCGTTGTAGAATCCGAAGGTGGATTTAGCAGCGTTGATTCTTACCGGTTGCGCGTGGAGCAGCTTCAGGCAGGCACTTTCGCCTTTGAGGATACACGGGTGTATCCAAATCCATTCCGTTCAGACGATGCTGTGATGACGTTTGCATACCGGCTCTCTGCATCACAAGTTGCAGATAACATCAACCTTGAGATTTTCGCGCCAACGGGTGCTCTTGTTTACAGTGAAACCCGCGAGAATGTGGGAGCACAAGGAAAATTTGAGTGGCTCCCTGAAACCCGCAGCGGCGCACCTGTCGCATCAGGTATTTACATTTACCGTATTTCTGCGATACAGGCGGACGCGATTGTCCAAGAAATTGGAAAGTTGAGTGTTATAAAATGATTATGACAAATTCTTCTGACATATTTCTTGACTAAAAATTGTAGTTATGCTAACTTAATAAAATAAATTCAGTTTTAGACGCGCCATTTGGACTTTAATCCGGCGTTCTCAAAATCAGTCAAAAATGATAACGGGCTGATCCGTTGAGTAGCCCCGGAGTAGAGAGCGAAAAATGAACTTGCCATTCGTAGAATGGTAACCAAGGAGGCAATATTATCAATGAAATGGTTGAATAAATTCACAGCACTCAATTTCGCCTTACTATTTGTACTCGCCTTGAGCATTACGGGTTGTGGGACCGCGCTCAGCAGTCTATCACCGATCCAACCGGTGGACAATATAGCGAAGGCAATGACGGAACAGAGTGCAAACCCGGAGGCGGAGGTAGTTGTCCCGGCTATCCCTTCCGAGGCACTCGCGAAGCCAGTGCTGGACAAATACGGTATGAGTACTGTCGGATTCCGGATTGGGAAAGCGAGTGATGCCAACATGGAAGCGTTAACCTACATACTCGCGTTCGACGAATATGCACACGCTGGCGATGAGTGGAATAATTTCCTTGGCGAGTGGCCCGAGACGCAAACTCAGATTGAGTTAGGCACCGGTGAAGACAGGAAGGTCGTTGATGTCATCATGATGTCCGATTATCCCCAGCTCTTTGAGGTTCAGTCAAGACAGCCAATTCTAACCAAGACTGAAGACGGCATCACCGTTTCTATCGCGTATTGGCGGCGGCCGGACCTTGATCGGAAATACAATCGCGGAAATGCTTTTTCACCTTTTTATGAGACGGAAGCACTCCACCAAGGCGACAAAACCGATGTGTTTTATGTGAAGATTACCAACAATCGGAGCGAAAATATCATCTTTGATGTCAAAAAGTGCAAAATCATCGACCAAGGTGAGAATATCTACAACGGGATGGACTACGATGATTTAGCGGAGCGTCTCTTATACATGGCGCGCGCAACAGGACTCTATGTCAAAAATGGGCTTGCAAATGCACGGCGGATTTTAATTGAGAAGCGGATGCCCATCGTTGAACAGCAGGTGGGTACACGCCGGACGGGTGTCCCGCCGGGTAAGAGTGTAGAAGGGTTTCTCCCATTCACACAAACCAAGTGGAACGCCTTAGAATTGCAAGTCATCCTACCGATTGAAAAGGCACCACCGCCAGGGGCGGCGCAACGCTATCAAACGATAGAGTTCAACTTTCCTTTCACACATGACAGGGGAATTCGCGTCGCACAACCATCACCGAAACGCTATTAGGGACGGCAGTGTTTGTCCAACAGACATAGTACTTTAGGCGATTTGCAAACATTACAATGCCCGTGGTGATATACACCGTGGGCATTAATTTTTTACGCTTCTATAATTTCACAGTTCGGCAGTGAATCTAAAAACTGCTTCCCGTAACTTGCTGTTCTAATCCGTGGGTCGAGAATGACGACGATCCCCGTGTCGGTTTGCGTGCGGATGAGTCGTCCAAACCCCTGTTTCAGACGCAAAACTGCTTCCGGTAAACTGAATTCAAAGAACTCGTTTCCACCCTGTTCTTTAATCCGCTTCACGCGTGCCTCCATCACTGGATGCGTCGGTACTTCAAAAGGCAGCCGTGTGATGATAACATTGCTGAGTGATTCACCACGCACGTCAACGCCTTCCCAGAAACTGGAAGTCCCAAATAGAACTGAGTCAGTATCTTCACGAAACGCCTGAAGCATAGCTGTCCGTGAGAGATCGCCGCCCTGCTTGAAAGTGTCAATCCCCATTTCCTCCAAGTCAGATGCTATGGCATCGTACACTTCGTCCATCATCCTGTAACTCGTAAAGAGGACAAACGCTTTACCGTGAGTTAGTTCGAGGTAGTACCGAATCTTTTGAATCGCCGCTGGCACAAATTCATTACTGTTCGGATGTGGCATATCACGCGGGATGTGGATATGGACCTGTTTTTTAAAGTCAAAGGGTGAATGGGCAAGAAGTTCACGACATTCGCTTATTCCGACCCGTTTTTTAAAATAAGAAAAGTTGCGATTGGTAGAAAGTGTAGCGCTCGTCATCACGACACTATTTTTTACCGTGAATAGGTGATCTTGCAGCATCTGATTTACATTCGCTGGCGTGGCGTTTAGAAGGATGCGCGGTGTCCGTCCGCGTGTTGATATTTCAGTCCAATACACATAATTCGGATCGTTTTGCTGAATAATCATATCTAATTCTTCACGAAGACGTTGACAGTAACTATAATGCGCTGCAATCTCCTGTTCATCGTCATCCGTTACAGCATCATCACGGAGGCGTTTTAGCGTCCTTTCGATATCAGCAAACGGAGCATCTAATACATTTTCGACGAAGTCGCTCTCATCAATACGCTGTGTAAGGAGGGGCGCATCCCCCACCGCAGTATCAGCCTCTTGCATAACGTCAATAATGCGACCGAAAAGGATATTTGCCTGTTTACGCGCCTCTTCAACTTGAACCATCAGCTGTGGTGAAGCGAACCTTTTCGCCAAACTCCCGTCGTTCCGTTCAGTGTAGAGTGAGTCAAAGATCCATTTAACACGAGTGTTACTGAAATCGACACTCGCGTGGTTGGTTGCTGTCGCTTCTAAATGGTGTGCTTCATCAATGATGAGGTAGTCGTAATCAGGTAGGACTCCCATGCTCATCTCACTGTCCTTGCGAATTGCGAGATCGCTGAAAAGGAGATGGTGATTCACGATAAGCAGGTCGGCGTTGTGCATTTCCCTTCGGGCTTTGAAATAAAAACAGGTATCATAGGTCTCGCAGTTTCGTCCGAGACAATTATCTCTGTCAGAAGCGACCTTATCCCACACTTGCGGCTGAGGTTGCCAAGCGAGGTCAGTCCTACTGCCGTCTACTGTCCGATTTACCCACTCTTCAATCTCTGCGACCTCTTCTACCTCTTCGTATGTATCAAACAATCCTCGTTCATAATTCAGCAAATTTTTGAGCCGTCTGCGCGAGAGGTAATTACGCCGTCCCTTTGCCAAGACGACATTGAAATCGCGCGGGAGCACACGCTGTAGAAAAGGAATATCTTTCGTGACGAGTTGTTCCTGTAGACTGATTGTATTCGTTGAAATGACAACCTTCTGCTCCGCCTTGAGTGCGAGCGAGATCGCAGGGATCAGATAGGCAAAACTTTTACCCACCCCTGTCCCAGCTTCAACAACCAGATGCTCAGAGGCTTCAAAAGCTCGAGCGACCTCATGTGCCATCTGTAGTTGTTCTTGGCGAAACTCATACCCTTCAAGTTGTTGCGATATGAGCCCGCCAGGGCTAAATATTTCTCTAAGCGTCACCGGTGTTGATGATTTCATATTTTGCTTCTAACGTTTTAGGTTTACAGTTATCTTTTCTGTCCCATGGCTACTTTTGATATCGAGGATAAGTTGTTCAAGTTTCTGTTCAAGTTCTTGTTGCTTTTGAAGGATCGCTTCAAGGTCCTGTATGTTGGTGACGTTCTGTCCATTGACCGCAACAATGAGTGCCCCGCGTGGAATTTTTGCATTGTATCCGGGTGCCTGTTCCTTAACGCTCTCAACGATAACACCTTGATCTTCATCGGTTAGATAAGTATATCTTTCAAAATCGCCTGTTCTCAACTTCCGAACCGATAAACCGAGCATTTTCCAAGCTACAGATTCAATGTCAACAGTCTCGCCCGTCCATTCGGGTGGCACTTCACCGATAGTCACATTCAATGTTCTTTCGTGTCCTTGCCGCAAAACCCTGATCACAGATTGCTTACCTACTTGTGATTCCGCGACGAGCATTTGGAGTTCAAGGGACTTTTGCACCTTTTTGCCATTGTATTCAAAAATGATGTCGTTACGTCGCAGACCACCAAGGTATGCGGGTGTATCTTCTCCGACAGGTCTAATGCGAATGCCCTCCTTTGTCTCCTGCATCCGGACACCGAGGTAACCGCGGATAACTCGTCCACTGGCAATCAGTTGATCACCAATGCTCTTAGCGAGATTAATGGGAATCGCAAATCCTGCCCCTGCCATCGCGGGAGCCGGGATGTTTTCATTATTATTATTAAGACGCCGAATTAAGGCGTTAATGCCAATAACCTCACCATGGATATTCAGCAGCGGGCCACCACTACTACCGGTATTAATCCAAGCATCTGTTTGAATAAAGTCTTGGTATCGAATCAAGCTAAAACCGTGGAGAATAGAGCGTCCTTTACCGCTCACAACACCCGTCGTCACAGTGTAATCAAGCCGAAATGGATTGCCGATAGCGATAGCAAATTGTCCTACCCGAACCTTCGATGAATCTGCTAATGGAAGAACGGGGAATTCTTTTTCTCGTTCAATCTTTAGAACTGCGACATCAGTATTTACATCTGTTCCGACAACCTCTGCCTCAAATATACTGTCATCTAACAATATTACCGTGATACGCCTCGCGTCACGTACAACGTGGTCGTTTGTTAGAATGTAGCCCTCTTTCCGAAAAATGAATCCTGATCCCACACGATGTTGAGGCTCAGATTCTTCCGAACCCCTGACAAAAATCCCGACAATAGCAGGTTTACTTCGGTTCACAATGTTCACGAAAGCGTTCTCAACAGAAGCCAACAGTTCCAAATCGCTCGGTTGATCAACTAATTGCGCACACGAAGAAACCACGACAACAATAAGTAGCAAAATAAAATAAACATTTGTAATTCTTCTCATCAATTGCCTCCGTCGGTCAAACCTCGGTTAAATGTAGCTCGGGATCATGCCTTGTTTCAAAAGTTCATTAAGATTGTAACAACGATCTATATATGCTTAGAAATATCTGTCGCTTGTTGGAAAGCTGCCCTCAACATCTGAAAGGAGTGGAATTCTGCATCTTTTAACTCCATTTTTGTATAGTCTATTTTAACATAGTCTCTCGGAATTTGTCAAAGCGTTTTTTATTACCGAAAAATCGCTAACTTCTCCAGATGAGTATATGTTTCTCCCTTTGAAACAACTGAGATGTAGCAGACATACACCCCCGGTGATACCGCTAATCCGTAGGAGGTTTGCTGATTCCACCACGTTCGCCAGATACGCCGATCCAGTCTGTCGCCAACCCCCTCAATCCGCTTTATCAAGTTCCCACCCGAATCATAGATACGTACCCGCATATCTGTTATATCTTCGTTTGCCGAAACACGAAATGCGGTTAAACCGTCCGAACGTGCTGGGTTAGGAAACACGATTACATCTCTCCAAGCGAACGGTTCCGTCAAAACAACGGATTGCGCGACTGAAACCGCACCGAGCGGGTAGCGTGCTGTCACGCGGAGGGTATTCTCCCCCGGGTGTAATGGCACCGTTGCAGTGTAGGTTCGCGTTTCGCGATCCAAAGTAGCCACTGTTTGGCTCGGATGAATAATGATGTCAATCGGAAAACTCGAATGAAACGTCCCCTTAATTTCTAACTCACTCTCTTTAGTCGTTGTCGGAAGTTCCAATGTCACCTGCGGAATCTGCCGTGTTGGATGGAACATAGACGGGAGGAGACCATCCACTGTAACAAGCACAAGCTGTGTTACCTTTCTTACTAAACCGAAGTTAACCTTATCGGCGGTATCATCGGATGTGTGGTAGAAAGGGTTGGCATCGTAGTTTTGAGAATCCCGCCACGGTGTAGAACTTTCAGTCAAAGTGACAGCATTGTAGCCAGCATCCCAGAAGGGTTTGTGGGAGGAAATGTCAACGAATTCATCTTGGGTCCGACGAATCTTCAAGCCGATGTTATACCATGTATTTGCAATTATAAGGGCACGACTGAGCCACGCAGAATCGTTATTTGTGACGATTTCAACGAGGTCACTTTTCCAGTTGAAACCGAACATATCTAAGTTAAAAACCGCGACGATGTTTTCAGAAACAGGTGCGATGTCATTCTCGTTGTTCTTGTCTATAGCGGAAGCCTCTCGAACATAGTGCCGACTGCCGAGAAAGCCGAGTTCCTCACCCCCTAACGCGACGAATCGCAGTTCGTGTTCATATTCATAGCGACTTAGAAGGTAGGCAATTTCCAGCAGAGCAGCGACACCTGTCCCATTATCATTTGCCCCGGGTGCGGTGGAAGCTAACGGATTCCAATTCGGTTCACGCTCAGCTTGTGTGTCATAATGCGCGCAAATGATAAAAATACGATTGCTGGACGAAGTTGAGCGAGCCGGTAGAACAGCCATTACATTTCTAATGCCTCCAAAAACCTGTTCACTGACCTTCAAGCGCGGGGAACGCTTAAACTCGCTCATAATGTAACGGATAATGTTATCGGTTGCTTCGCGGTGGTGTGCGCTGCGTGTGCGATAGGCTTGCAAGTTACGTCCGGGCGCGATGTTTTCCTGCAATGCTATGACTCGTGCTTCGAGTGCCTCGGATTGCACGAGCGTGAGCAGTTCATCACCACGGTGCAGGTGCTGATTGCCCTCTTCCGCCATGACAGGAAAGACAATACAGAGGAGGAGAAAAAAAATAGAGTGTTGTTTTATCGTGGCTTGTAGACTCCGTCTTAATTGCCTTGACATAAGAACAAAAATTTTGTATCCTATTTAGTAGTTCCTTTCATTTTAACAGATTTCACTGTGATTGTAAATAGAGATAGTACGCTTTAGTCCGAGACTGATGGGTACTGAAGTTTACGCACTTATGGGAGTGGACGAAAAATGCCAGCAAATCTGCCCCCGACTTACTACAAACTCAAACACCAACACGAAGCCGCTAAAACCGATGAAGAGCGACTGAGCCTGTTAGAGGAGATGTTACGAATCATCCCGAAACACAAAGGTTCAGAAAAAGTGGTTTCTGATATTCGTCGCCGTATTGCGAGACACAAAAAAGGTCCTTCAGAGAAAGGCGGAAAGGGATCTGGTAAGAGAAGCCACAGTGAGCATATCCCAAAGCAGGGTGCTGGACAGATAGTTCTCCTTGGACCACCGAACGCTGGCAAGTCACAAATACTCGCAAACTTCACGAACGCCAAACCAGAAGTTTCACCAACACCGTATACAACGACGCTACCGACAGTCGGAATGCTACAATACGAAAACATCCAATTCCAACTTATTGATACACCCTCTATCATGTCAGACTTTATTTCCTCAACAGTATTGACGCTCACCCGTAACGCCGACCTTGTCTTGCCGATCGTAAGCCTCGCGAGCGATAATCTATTGGACGATCTTGATATGGTGGTAGCGTTTCTTGATGAAGCAGACCGTGACACGTTGGAGACTAAACCCTTCATTATTGCGAATCAACTGGATGCAGCAGGCGCAGAGGAGAGACTGGAAATTCTCAAAGAATTCTATGATGAAGCGTTTCAGATCCACCCAATTTCTGCCGAAACCGGTGTAGGCAAAGATACCTTATCGCAAGAAATCTATAAGGCATTGGACATTTTGCGTGTTTATCCCAAGGCACCCGGTAAAGCAGTAGAACGTGACGACCCGATTGTTCTTCCGACCGATTCGACTGTCCTTGATGCCGCTGTCGGTTTACACAAAGACTTTGCTGAGTTCAAGTTCGCACGGATATGGGGTCCCCAATGGCACGACGGACAGTCTGTCAGTCGCAATGATGTCGTTTACGATGGCGATGTAGTTGAGTTTCACCTGTAGTTCCTCTAAACAAAAAGGATAATATAGATGTTGAGACGTAAGAGAACATCTCCATATCTCATATACTCACTCCTTATTCATGTCATACTTTTGTTGGCAATGTGGTGGGCAGTTCCCAAGCAGGCTCCACTGTTGCCGTTCCATGATGACATAGAGGTTTCGATAACGCATGTAGAGCGACCACCGTTACCGATTAAGCCAGTGACTTTTGTCGAGCCTCCTACCCCAAGTGTTGCACCAAAAGAGGAACCGAAACCGAAACCGAAACCGAAAGCGGGTTTGTGGCAAATGGAGACGCAAGATGTAGCGGATGCTCCAAAGCCCGAAACACGCAAACAAGGAACTCTCGCTAACGCACGACACATCGGGGATGGGCTATCTCCTGTAGTAGGAAAGCCCGCTAATTACGCGACTGAAGGTCTTGTGAAAGTGAATTCGCTTAATCAGCCGACGGTTGACTTGCCTTCCACACCGGAAGGAGAATATGTATCCCCACAAGGAGAAACAAGCCCAGTCGTTCTGGAATCTGATGGCACTTTAACAACTTTAAACGGTTCATCGCCAACAGTGAGTGCACCGAAGATTCACTATGGTAGTGAACGTGGGGACGCGCTCCGCGCGACCGGTGTCGGGAATTCTTGGGGTGGTGGTGGCTCTTCTGGCGGAGGTAGTGTGGGAGGCGTTTTCGTCTATATGATGAAGGACCTTGCCCGGACACTCGCATCGGCAACCGAGACGCAAAAAATTGATGTTATCTTCGTTCTCGATGAAACAGCAAGTATGACAGACAACATCCGCGGGATCCGCGCCTATGTTGATTTTCTTTTTGAAGCGTTTGATCGGGAAGGACGCGACACTACCTTCGGGTTGGTGACTTTCACAGATAGCGTCCGAAAACATGGACACACTGACGATCTCGGAACCTTCAAAAACTGGCTTTTTGACATAGGTGTTGATGGCGGTGGAGATATCGCTGAGGCAGGCTTGGATGGACTCATGACAGCGGTAACAGAGGCTAAATTCCGAAAAGGGGCGCAACGCTTCATTGTCCTCGCCAGCGACGGTGCATTTCATGATGCTGATTACGATGGAAGGTCGGCTTATAGTTTGGATCAGGTTATTGAAACCCTACAAAACGCACAAGTCCGCGTTGATGTTATAGGGATCGACTACCTACCCATCCGACAAATTGCACTCGCAACAGGCGGCACATGGCGCGCCATTCCGGGCAGAGGATATTTGGAGTATGTACCACCACTAACCTTAACCGTAAAGTTGTTCTCCAAATTAGGCACACTCAACCTTGAAGAAGGACAGATGGACGATAAAATTACCGTCTATATCAATAATCCACCGCGTCCGAAGGAACTGACCTTGACTTGGAAAGTCCTTAATCCTTTAGGAGAAAGGTGTTACGGTCCCTTCACAGAAAAGAAAACTATTCCAGCAGATGGTTCAACAGAGGTAGAATTGAGACCAGGACTGGATAGAAGGATTTTCGAGGAGATGCCGGGGATTTATACGATCATCTATCGGCTTGAAAACGAACAAGGGCATCAGAGCATTTTGCGGCGGACACTAACGTTCTAACCTTCGTTCTAAATCACTGTAGGAGCGACCTCCAGATCGCGACTTTTACTGACTGCTGATGGCTGACACCTGACGGCTATTCTTCTGTAGGAGCGACCTCACACCCGTATTGGGAAAAGTAACTCACAATGAAAGATCTGATTTTTGAACAGTGCCACCGTCATTTTAACGACATCGTTACTATCCGGCGTGATATTCATCAGTACCCTGAATTGGGATTTGATGTCCACCGCACCGCAGGGATTGCCGCTGAGGCACTTCAAGAACTCGGCATCTCAGTCAAAACCGGCATCGGTAGGACAGGTGTTATCGGAGATTTAGAGGTACCGGGAGCCTCAAAACGTATCGCGTTGCGAGCAGATATGGACGCACTCCCGATTCAAGAACTTACCGATGTTCCGTATAAATCTAAGATCGATGGCAAAGCGCATCTATGTGGACACGATGCACACACGGCGATGCTCATCGGGACAGCCCGAATCCTTTCTGAACTCCAAAGCAATCTCAAAACACATATCAGATTTGTTTTCCAACCGAGCGAGGAGGCATTACCCGGAGGGGCACCCGCCATGATAGCGGATGGTGCGTTAGAGGATGTTGATGAAATTTATGGGATACATGTCTTTCCACTCTACACTGTTGGAGAATACGCCACGTGTCCCGGTCCAATGCTCGCGCAGTCTGATACCTTTCAGATTACACTGACAGGGACGGGCGGGCACGCCGCGTTTCCGCATCTTACCGTTGATCCGATTGTTATTGGTGCGCAGTTTGTTACAGCAGCACAGTCCATTATTGCGAGAAATGTTAATCCATTGGATTCGGCAGTAGTCAGTATCACGCAATTGCACGGAGGAGATGCTAATTTACAAAACGGGCTTGCCGGGGCAGCATTCAACGTCATTCCTCCGCGAGTCCTGATAGGTGGAACGGTGCGGACACTCCAAAAAACGGTGCAGACGCGAGTTCAGGAGCAGTTAGAGAGCCTTCTCGCAGGATTCGCAAATGCCCATAATGCAACTTATACTTTTGACTACCAAGAAGGATATCCAGTAACTTACAACCATGAACCTTGCGTCACCACAGCTGTGGACACAGCGCGAGGGTTGGTTGGAGAAGATAATCTCATATTTCCGGTGCCTCCGATACTGGGCGGTGAGGATTTTGGATACTATTCGCAGAAAATCCCCGCGTGTTTCGTTATGGTAGGTGCCGGAAATGAAGAGAAAGGTATCGTGAATATGTGCCACCATCCACAGTTTGATATTGATGAAACTTGCATGGTTTACGGAATGGCGTTGCTCGTAAATCTTGCGATGCGCTAATATTTCAGAGCGTTTGGGAATCTCGCCTAATGGAATTGAAGAAGGATAACTCTTTGTCAACACACAATCCACAGCCACACTTATCTGTCGGTACCCTCACCCTAATGTTTACCGATATCGAAGGTTCAACACTCCTTTGGGAGGCACACGGAAATGAGGTCATGGCAGAGGTTATCAGTACCCACAACGCTATTTTGCGGGCTGCAAATTCGGCGTGGGGTGGCACAGATATCCAAAATGAAGGCGATGCTTTTTTCTTTGTTTTTCCTACGGCAAGTGCCGCTGTTATGTGTGCGCTTGAGATACAGTTAGTCCTCAACGCATATCAGTGGCATGAAAACATTGAGACGTTACGCGTCCGTATCGGTATTCACACCGGTGATATGATGCTGTTGGATGACGAATATCACGGGATGCCTGCCAATCTTGCCAAACGAATTACAGATGCCGGACACGGTGGACAGACCCTGCTCTCCTCTGTGACACATGCCCTCGTTAAAACGCAATTTCCACCGAGGAGTTTTGCCGCACTCGGCGAACATCGGCTGAAAAACATTCAACATCCTGAAGCGATTTTCCAATTGCTTGCACCGCGGGCTTCTATTTTAAAAATCACTGGTGAAGAACGGTGGCAAGAAGTCTTCAGCAAGGTGGCACATGGAGACACACTACGGGATCAGACACCTGCAGACTCCGCCCCTATTCTTGAACTACAAACCGAGTTCCCACCTCTAAAAACCCTCAACAATTTGCCTAATAACCTACCAGCACCTATAAACAATTTTATCGGTAGAGAAGTCGAAGTCCGCCGTATTGTGGAGTATTTCACCGACGCACAGGCACGGCTGGTAACACTGACTGGACCTGGAGGGATCGGTAAAACGCGTCTCGGTCTACAGGTTGCGACAGAACTTTTGGACACTTATCCTGATGGTGTATGGTTCATTGCGTTAGCTGATTTGAGACAACCTGCCCATGTCATTACGGAAATCGCAAAGGTTCTCGATCTTCCACTGGAATCGGCACAAGATGTCATGGAACAGGTCGTTTCATATCTTTTAGGAAAAACACTTCTATTGGTGCTGGACAATTTTGAGCACTTAATGGAAGCGTCCGAAGATGTTAATACGCTGTTGCTCAGATGTCCAACGTTACGTTGTCTAACCACATCGCGGGAACTCTTAAAGATCACAGGTGAGCAGCGGTTTGTGGTACCCCCACTATCTACTCCATCTGAAGATGTGGACTCCGAAACGCTTCGCGAATTTGAAAGTGTCAAACTCTTTTTAGCGCGAGCAGAAGCAGTCGCACCCGACTTTCAATTAACGACCGACAATGCCGAAGCAATTGGCGCGATTTGCCGTATAGTTGACGGGCTTTCCCTCGCAATTGAACTTACCGCAGCGCGCGTCCGAGCTATGACACCACAAAACATTCTCGCTCGCTTAAAAGTCCTACTTGACAGTTCACCATCAAGTAAGTCATCTACACTTCTTTCGACAAAGAATCGAGACGTGCCAGCGAGACATCAGACCCTTAATGCGGTGATTGACTGGTCCTACGATCTTTTAGAGCCAGAGGAACAACTCCTGCTTTGTCAACTCTCGCTTTTTTCAGGTGGCTTCTTCTTGGAAGCCGCTGAAACTATCTGTAATTCAGCTTATGTTGATGCCGAACAGGATTTGCCTTATACCGAAACAATCGACCTCATCTTTAATTTACACGATAAATCGTTACTTATCACTGAAGAATATCTGACGCGAACCCGCTACCGACTCCCTGTTCCGTTACAACTGTATCTTCGGGAGAAGCAACACCCCACTGGATTCAGAGAGGCGCATGCACACTATTACCTCACGTTAGCACAAGAGCAGGATAGAAAGTTAGAAGGTCCTGAACAGGGCAACACACTCTCAGAGATGGCAATTGAACTCGATAACTTTCGTGCTGTTTTTGAATTTGCGCAGGAGAATAATGAATGGCTCCTGTTCGGACAGCTTGCTGTCGCTCTCTCGGAGTTTTTCTATATACATGGGTTCTGGAATGAAGGGTTGGGATGGCTAAAACAAGCAGAGACCGAATTGTGCCAGCAACTCGGCGAACATCAAGGGTTAGAAAACACGCCTCAAACGGACGAAATGTCGTTCCAGCTGACAATAGCAGACCTTCGGGTGGCTCTTGCAAAATTCTATAATGAACGACAGGAGTGTGAAACTGCTCGGCAATTATGCGAAAACGCCCTACAAGTTTTCAGAACGATAGGGCCGCAACTCGGTGTCGTCAAGGCATTAAACCGCCTCGGTATTATTGCAAGGTATCAAGAAGAACTTGAAGAGGCGGATACACACTTTACCGAAGCCTTAGAGATCGCGAAGGTATTAGGCGACAAATGGCATATCGCTTTCACACTAAACAATCTGGGACTTACAGCATATCATCGTCGCCATTTTGAAGAGGCGAAACTGCGTTATACCGAAAGCTTACGCCTCGCTCGTGAACTTGGAGACAAACAGGGTATTGCCTACGCCCTTAATAATCTTGGGAAAACCGTAAACCAACAAGGCCTACGAGAGGAAGCGAGACACTACTATACAGAAAGTCTACGTCTCACTCGTAAACTCTCTACTTCCAGTGCCGGACTTCCTTATCTACTGGATAGCCTTGGCAAGGTAGCACTTCGTCAGGGTAAACACGAGGAAGCGAGGAACTGCTATATAGAAAGTCTGGAGTACCGCAAAGAAAACGGAAGCCCACGTGAGATCGCAGACTCACTTTATCAATTCGGACAGTTAGCGCACGCGGAAAGCGAATTTGAACAGAGTTTGTGCCTCTTTCTTACGGTCGCCTCAATCTACGCAGAAATAGGCGTGACAACACCATTTTATGTAGATCCAGTGAATAACACTATTGAGGCATTAGAGATGGAACTCGGTGGTGAAAAAGTTGAGAGACTCAAATTAGAGATGGAAACGCAAACGCTTGAAGAGATAATTAATACCTGTCTATCCTGATAAAGGCATAGAAACTTATAGAACAAAATACAACACGAAAAAAATGGACACTACAATGCAACAACGAGTCATCTTTCTTTGTATTCTAACGCTGTTATTCCTTATTACGATTGGAAATAATTCATACACCTTTGCCCAAGCTCAGAACGCGCCAAGCACTTCAAGGGCGTTTCCGATATCAGACCCAATTGAAGCTGCACACGACCACTACCACGAACGTCGGTACGCTGAAGCGATTAAGATGTATGAGGAATTGCTTGAGAATGGTATCCCAAAAAATGCTGATACCTTTACGCCCCTTCGACAAAGCCAAAAAGACTCAATCCGATTGATGCTCGGACAGAGTTATTCCAAAATCGGTGAGGACCCTGCAGCGCAACGCGTCTTTAAAGAGATTATTGACGAAAATCCGAACGGTTCCTATGCTACACAAGCAGTTCATCGATTGGGAAGTCTCTACTGGCAGCGCTATCAGTTTAAAGAGGCGATCATGCAGTGCAAGCAGATTCTCAAGCAACACCCCGACACGACTGCCGCTGCCACGGCTGCCTATCTCGTTGGACAATATCAACAGACAGAGGGTAGATCCGAGGAAGCAATAGAGAGTTACAAGCATTTTCTTGACAACTTCCGAAGTTCACCCTATCGCACAAGCGCGGTCACTCGGCTTATCCAACTTTATATTACGAATCAACGCTATGCAGACGCTGAAAAACTGATTCAAGAGCGGATGCAACAGTTTCCGGACGATACGACTTTATTAGAGCAATTAGCTGAACTTTACCAACAACAGAATGCTTATCCAAAAGCACTCGAACTTTATCGCAAGGCGATTGAACGCGACCCTACCAATGCGAATCTCCGCAAGAAATTAGGCGCACTCTATGCAGAGACTGGCAGAACTGCCCAAGCAGTCACCGAATGGAAAAGACTTGTAGCGGATCAAACGAATCAAGGAGAACGACACCAACAACTTGGGACAATTTACCTTTCCCATAAAATGTATCCAGAGGCAATCGAATCGTATCGGCAAGCTATCCGATTGAGTCCGCAGGACAGCTACCTCTATACACAGTTAGCAGCGGCGTATAAAATTCAAGGACAAATTGAACAAGCCGCCTCGGTCTACATTGACGCATTGCAACAGATTGGGCTTGCTGAGAATCCGCGGGACGCGATCTGGAGTGCTATGCTTGAAATTTATGAAGGTGTACAGCACAAATCTCTGCAGGGGAAACTTATTGCTCAACTTCAAAAGCAACAGTCGCAAAAACCTTATGATCCGAACGTTGTCATGACTTTGGGTGAACTCCTTTTCTATGCTGGGAAAGTGCCACAAGCACTTGAAACGTTTACGCAGCTGCATCGAAGCCAGCCAACTCGCATCGACACGGCACTCATAAAGTATGCACAGGTCCTGGAACGCAACGAAAGTCCACGAGCCGTTGATTTCTACAAGGCACTGATAACAGGATCCACAGATAAGAAACGTATCAGAGATGCCCGTTCCGATCTCGCGGTGCTTTATCGGAAAATGGAGCACTGGGATGATGCCGTCGCGCTTTTGGAGGAACTCGTTAAAAGCCGTGAGGCTTCCGTTAAAAACAGGCTACTGTTAGGACAGCTGCAATTGCACGGCATCCGCGCACCGAAAGTGGCACAAAAGACTTTTCAATCCTTGCTCACGCAACGCTTGGTTACGACCCAATTGGTAGAAGCACAACTGGGGTTGGCGGAATGCCATATTCTACTGAAACGCTATACGCTTGCGAGAGAAGTGCTTGAAGCGATTGCCAACCGGACCAATCGCTTCCGAGCCACTGCCCACAAGCTGATTGGCGATTCCTATTTCTTCTCTGCAGACTTCGACCAAGCCAGCAAGGCGTACAACGAAGTCATCAGGATTTCAAAATCGGATCAACTCACAAACGATGCGCTTGAACGGATTGTCCTTATTCAGAATCATTCAGATTACCTTAAAATCCCGCTGACAGATTATGCAACAGCCGTACAACTCTATTTAAACGGGGAGATGGAAGCAGCACTACAGCAGTGCGAGCGAACACTTGAAGTCTACCCACAAGCCACAATTGTAGACGATCTGTGGTTTCTCATCGGTAATATCTATAGCGACGAATCTAAAAACCCTGAAGCAATCAATGCATACCAACAGGTCGTTGCGCAAGAAAGCCTTATCGCCCCGAAGGCATTGGTAAACATTGCCGAAATTTATCGACAAAAAACCGACTTCGACAACGCCGCTGCTACGTACACCACGCTTATCACCGACTACCCCGAAAATGTCATTATCGTTTATGCGCGCCAACAACTCGATGAAATTATGAAACTCCAACAAAAGAAATAATAGAAACATAGACGCGTTCCGATCCGCCATATCTATACGCATTGTGGTAGTTAACTTATGGTATATCTATAATTCACATCTTCGTCTTATTTACCTCTCAAAGTTGCTAACGCCTTCGACTGCTATCACCTTAAACGCCGCGATTACCTCTCGAATTCACCACAGAATTGCGACCGATATGAAATGTTTGAAATTTATCAAAATCGCTTCTCAGACCTTTGACAGCTTAGGTTTTCCGTCAATTTTGAGAAACCTGAAAATCCTGTGGTTTTCTGTGGTATCTGATTTTTTGTTGTTTTTTCACCACTACGTTGCGGGTCGCTAAAAACCGAATACCTCTATCTTCAAAACAATTGAAATCCAATGCTAACTTGTGGTAAAATGATTAGAAATTATTTCAATAAAAAGGAGTTAGCAGATGCCCCACCCTGCTCATAATCTCTTTAATACACACCGAACCCTTGAAAACGAAGGATTCGCGTGTAATTATTATTCCCTTCCTGCCTTAACAGAAGCCGGTATCGGGTCAATAACCACTTTACCCGTCAGCCTCCGAATTCTACTTGAATCTTTATTGCGAAATTACGATGGACACCAAATCACAGAAGACGATATTGTGAATTTGGCAAATTGGAACGCGCATTCCCCAAAAGCCTCGGAGATTCCCTTCAAACCCGCGCGCGTGGTTGCCCAGGATTTCACAGGTGTCCCGCTCGTTGTTGATATTGCAGCGATGCGTTCCGCTGTTGCTGAACTCGGTGGCGATGCCAGCATGATAGAACCGCTTGTCCCTGTTGACTTAGTCATTGACCACTCCATACAGGTCGATGCGTATGGCTCAGAAAACGCATTCCAGTACAACACGCAACGGGAATTTGAACGCAACAAGGAGCGTTATGAATTCCTCAAATGGGGACAGCAGGCATTTGAAAAATTCAATATCATCCCGCCGTCTATCGGCATTGTGCATCAGGTAAATCTGGAGTACCTTGCGAAAGTAGTTATGACAGAAGACGCACTCGCCTATCCAGATACCGTTGTCGGCACCGACTCACATACCACGATGATTAACGGTTTAGGTATCGTCGGGTGGGGCGTAGGCGGTATTGAAGCGGAAGCCGCGATGTTAGGACAACCGGTTTACATTCTGACACCTGAAGTACTCGGCGTTCATCTGAAAGGCGAACTCCAAGAGGGCGTAACCGCAACAGATTTAGTTCTAACTGTGACGCAACGTCTCAGAGCCGCTGCAGTCGTCGATAAATTCGTCGAATTCTTCGGGGTAGGTGTAGAAGCACTCTCCTTACCTGACCGTGCAACGCTCTCGAATATGTGTCCTGAATACGGCGCGACGATCGGATTCTTCCCACCCGATGCAGAGACGATGCGATACCTCCGTCTCACCGGTCGCGATGAGTCGCATGTTGACATGGTAGAGGCTTATCTCAAAGCGCAGGGTATCTTCGGTATCCCACGCTTTGGAGAAGTCGAATACTCCGATGTTATTGAAATTGATCTCGCTGAGATCGAACCCAGTATTGCCGGACCAAAACGCCCCCAAGATCGAATCGCCTTGTCAGATGTCAAAGAAACTTTTACCGAACTTCTTTCACGCCCCGTGGTGGAAGATGGATTTGGTGTCACAGCAAGCGATAGCGAAGGCAACGGTATAACGCATGGATCAGTTGTCATCTCCGCGATTACGAGCTGCACAAACACAAGTAATCCCTCTGTGATGATTGGTGCCGGACTGCTCGCTAAGAAGGCAGTGGAAAAGGGGCTGCGTGTCCCGGATTACGTCAAGACGAGTTTGGCACCCGGTTCACGTGTTGTAACTGAATATCTACAGAACACCGGTTTGTTGCCTTACTTGGAAGAGCTTGGCTACAACGTCGTAGGCTACGGCTGCACAACCTGTATAGGTAACAGTGGACCGCTGAATGATGTCGTCCAAGAGGCAATTGATGAAGAAAACCTTGTCACTGCCAGTGTTTTGAGTGGTAACCGGAATTTTGAAGCACGCGTGCATCCTGAGATAAAAGCTAATTTCCTCATGTCACCGCCACTCGTCGTCGCGTACGGGATTGCTGGACGCATCGACATCGACTTCACGACAGAACCGCTGAGCCATAACGATTCTGGTGAAGCCGTTTTCCTAAAGGATATTTGGCCCACCCGCCAAGAGATTTCCGAGATGATCGGTGCAGCCGTTGACCGGCGAACGTTCCGAGAGATGTATGAATCAATTGGCAATCAAGCACCGGAATGGGAAGAACTCGCTGGTGCAACTGGAGTCCTCTATCCGTGGAACGAGAGAAGTACGTACGTCCAACATCCCCCATTCTTTGAAGGCTTTTTGCGCGAACCTGCCCCTATTTCGGATGTCGTGAACGCGCGCGTTCTTGGCATCTTCGGAAATTCCGTCACCACTGACCACATCTCTCCGGCAGGGGCAATTGCCGCAGCCAGTCCAGCAGGGCACTATCTCCAAGAACATGGTGTCGAGACACGAGATTTCAATACCTACGGTTCCAGACGCGGGAACGACCGTGTAATGAGTCGTGGCACCTTTGCCAACCGGCGTGTCCGTAACCTAATGACACCGGATATAGAAGGCGGATTTACCGTTCAGTATCCAGAGGAAACGCAGACGACCCTCTACGAAGCAGCACTCCACTACCATGAAAGTGGAGTTTCAACGGTTATCTTCGCTGGACAGGACTACGGCATGGGAAGTTCACGCGATTGGGCAGCAAAAGGTCCCAAGCTTTTGGGAGTCAAGGCTGTCGTCGTAGAGAGTTTTGAACGTATCCACCGCAGTAATCTCATCGGTATGGGTATCCTGCCGTTGCAGTTCAAACCGGGTGAAAATGTTGAGACTCTCAACCTTGACGGAAGCGAGATTATCAGCATTACCGGATTTGCTGACGACCTCCAACCGGGACAGATGGCAACAATGAACATCGTCCGGACAAACGGCGAGACACAGACAACCGAATTGTTAATCAGAATTGACTCACCTGTGGAGGTAGAATACTACAAACACGGCGGGATTCTGGATTACGTCATTCGGAATTTCTTATCCGATTAATCGATCTTTCCAGCTATGGTAGGTGCGGTTTTGCGGCGTACTCGCCCAAATGCGATCTGCATTTCTAACCGCACCGTACCCTTTCCTTCCCCGCTCTATTTTTCATTACAGATTCCAGTGATTATCAATCGTTCACCTTTTAAGGGACTCATTGACGAAGTATACATTGGCAAAGTTGCCGTAGAACCGGAAGACGTGAAGACCGCAGCAGAAAAAGGATTGGAAGAGGCGTTGAAAATTGCAAGGAGCATAGAGCCTCAAGGAAAATTGACTATCCGATCGGGTGAGATTAAAAGTATCTCCTTTATCACTGATTGATAGCCCTAAATTTGCCTGCACATTACTTAGGAAAAGATGCTGTTCCCAACCAAACCGATAATTCCAACCATCTTAGCCTTTCTACTGCTCACCATCGGATGTGGATCCGACTCGGAATTCAAGAACCCGTGCGCCGGTTCTTGGATTTCACGGTGTGCTGCGAATACAGAGATATTAATAATCGGACCCTATAGGACAGAGTGTCCAAGTTTTTCTGGATCAGATTGCTACCTTGAATTTAATGAAGAAAGCCAGAAATGGTTCTTTTTCTACGACGGCATACGAAGATTTGACTTTGAGCCGGGGTTTATCTGGACGCTGAAAGTCAGTCTTCACGAGTACAAGGGAGACATCCAAGACGTAGGATTGTACGAGTATCGGCTCATCGAGGTGTTAAGCAAGGAACAGGCATCAGTGGATGAGAGACCACCGAGAATACCGTAGTTGAATAAGGGGATGGCGGTCGCGAGCACAGCTCGCTCCTACGAAAATAGTTTCTTAGCGGTGCCCGGTGCGGTTGGAAACCGCACCTACCGAGGATTACATCTGCTATCGTCCATGAACTACTCGCAAATCTAACCGTGCGTCTACATTGTCCGACACAGCATTTGTCCAATCCACATCATCAACACTTTGCAGGCTCATCAACGCAACGTTCACCATCGGGTTTGAAAGAGAATAGTTGAGCAAAAAGCTGTCCACATCAACATTTGCCATCTCGTTAGGAAAGCAGTGTTTCATGAGATTCTGGTAGGCATTACTGGTGGTAGATCGCATTAACACAATACCCATCTCTTGCGCGACAGCATCGGGGATAATCCCGCGCCTGCCAAACGCATCGCAGGTGCTCTGGTACATCAGGTTGTAGTGGGTCTGCATCATGTCAAACTCGCCGGTAGCAATAAATTGTTCTACACCACCTGAGGGACCGTCTGCAGAGAAGCCGATGAATCGAACCTTACCCTCTTGCTTCAGTTTGAGATACGCTGCCAATCCACCACCGTTCAGAATCAGTTCCGTATCCTCCGCATAGAACCATCCGCCGTGAAACTGTAGCACATCAATATAGTCGGTGCCGAGACGTTGCAGACTACCCTCTACATCAGCGGCAATACCATCCGAGTCGTATGCTTCCGTCTTCGTAGCGATGATGCACGATTCACGCCTTCCAACGATTGCCTTGCCGATAACCGTTTCGCTGTAGCCGCCACCATAATCGGGGGCGGTATCGAGATAGTTGAGACCACAATCCAGAGCGTAATGGAGCATCTTAACGAGCGATGTTTCATCATGCTCTGGGCGGACCCTGCCACCACCATATCCAATTTCTGACACGCTGAGTCCTGTTTTACCGAGTGTGCGGTACTGCATAATGAGCAAAATTCCTTCAGTGTTGGTGGGCTAAGGCACAGGACCTCACCCAATAAGAACTAAACAAAATCCATCTGTGAAGTGCGACTTTTATTTCCTCGAATTGTACGATTGCTTGGCTTGATACAATTCTCACCGAACAAACCTTCAACCTGTTCAATGACAGTTGGCGCGTCCGTTATACTATATGCCTTGTCACATCTCGCGATGACTTCACCATAACTCGGACTCATAAGTCGTAAAATTAAGTCCAGATCACCCTTGTTTGCCCGTGCTATCTTCTGAAGCCTTTCCAATTTCTCGACATTTTCAATATCGGATTCCGGAATCGTCACCTCAAGCGCAGATGTTTGCTGTACAGGGACAGCGTCAATATCTATGACTCGATCTGCCTGTATCTGGCGATCTTCTATTTGAGTCTCACCGTTCTCGGACTTTCGATTTCGGCTATTCTGATTGATATTGACTTTCCCGCGAATCCAAACGACCCTGCCTTCAACAAGATCACCGGCGGTTTTGTACGCCTCTGGGAAAATAACAACCTCTGTTATGCCCTCCAAATCCTCGAGTCCAATCACCGCCATAGGATCACCTTTCCTTGTGGTGATATTTTTAACCTCCGTTATCATTCCTGCTACATCGACCTCAGAGTCGATACGGTATGCAGCGAGGGTTTGGGTGCTTGCACTCGTGTAGTTTTCAATGATGTCGCTGTATTCTTCGAGCGGGTGTCCGGAAACATAGAAACCGAGTTGCTCCTTTTCCAGCATAAGCCGCTCCAACGGTTCATACTCAGAGACTTCAGCGAGTGTAACGGTTACTGCCGGTGCTTCTTCTCCCTCACCAAAGAGACTCATCTGTCCCCGATCCCGTTCTGCCTGCGCGTTTTGCGCGACTTTCATAATATTCTCTAAGCTGGCGACATGTTGTGCGCGATGTCCCTCAAGTGAATCAAACGCGCCACTCATAACCAAACTTTCAACGGCGCGCTTATTAAGCTGTTTGATATCCACGCGCTCGCAGAAATCCTGTAACGATGTGAACGAACCCCCCTTTTTCCGTGCCTCCACGATGGCATCTATTGCACCATCACCCACACCTTTTACAGCGACAAGCCCGAAGCAGACATCGTTGCCATCTACCTTAAACTCTCTATTACTGGTATTGACATCCGGTGGGAGCAAGTTGATTTCCACATCCAAAAAGTCAGCGAGTTTCTTACATTCAGCGCGGTAACGGGTAATTTTCGCTGAATTGCCTGCCTCTCCAGTCATCATCGCCGCCATGAATTCGTGTGGATAATAGGTTTTCAGATACGCCATGTGGTATGCTAACATAGAGTAAGCGACGGTGTGTGACTTGTTGAAAGCATAGCCTCCGAAGGGTTCAAGTAGGTCGTATATCTCCGCTGCCTCATCGGCATGGACTCCCTTTTCGGTCGCGCCTTTGATGAATTTTGGACGCTGTTCTTTGAGCAAGTCCACTTTCTTTTTTCCCATCGCATCGCGGAGGATATCTGCTTCACCGAGCGTAAAGCCTGCCATATCGCGTGCGATTTGCATCACCTGTTCCTGATAGATACACACACCGTAGGTGTTTTTGAGCGCGTTTTCAAGCAACTCATGCAGATACTCGACTTTTTGCAATCCGTTTTTTCGGTCTATAAACTGTTGCATCATACCGCTTTCTATCGGTCCAGGACGATAGAGCGCGGGGATCGCGGAGAACTCCTCAAAGTTATCGGGTTTGAGTTGCATGACAACCCGATACATACCTGCGGAGCCTTCTAACTGGAATAAACCGGCGATGAGTCCTTCACTGATGAGCGAGTAGGTTTTTTTGTCATCAAAAGGGATCTCTTCCAGTTTAATGTCCTTGCCGTGATTTGTCTTAATCATCTGTAGGCAGTCGTACGTCTCAGTAAGGCTTCGTAAGCCGAGGGAATCGAACTTGACAATCCCAACACCTTCAACAGTTTTTCCTTCAAACTGCGACGCAACTTGGTCGTGTTTATCTTTGAATAGGGGGACGTAATTTGTCAGCGGACCGTTTGAGACGACAATCGCGGAGGCATGACAGGAGACGTGCCGTTTCGTACCTTCGACTGCTTTGCTGAGATCCATCAACTCCCTATTTTCAGGACGTTCAGCGAGTGCCTGAAATTCTGGCACCTCTCCCAAAGCTTCATCAAGTGTTATGCCCGGAATGGACGGAATAAGTTCAGTCAGCTTTTCGACATCTTCAAGAGGCATCTCAAGGGCGCGTCCGACATCCTTGATGGCAGCTTTGGCACCTAATGTGGCGAAGGTGGCAACTTTACCGACAGAATCTTCACCGTATTTTTTTACGAGATAATCGATAACATGTTCACGCGCGCGGTCGGCGAAATCAATGTCGATATCGGGAGGACTGATACGTTCAAGATTTAGAAACCGTTCAAAAAGACAATCATAGTCCATCGGATTAAAGGTAATCACATCAAGTGCATACAACACAAGACTGCTGGCAGCAGAACCGCGTGCAGAGAGCGGATACCCCTGTTTATGTGCGTATTTAACGTAATCCCATACAATGAGGAAGTAGCCGGGGTAACCTGTTTTGTTAATAATATCCAGTTCGTAATCAAGTCGCTGCCGGATTTCTTCGGAAAGTTCTCCACACTTTTCTTTCAAGCCTTGGTAGCACAATTCCCTGAGATAACTGTCATTTGTATGACCTTCAGGTACCTCATATTTCGGCATCACACTTTCGCCGTAATCAAGCTCAAGGTTACACCGATTGGCTATTTCAAGTGTATTCGTGATGGCTTCCGGCGGATAATCCTTAAGCACCTCCCGCATTTCATCAACGCTTTTAAAGTAGAACTGGTTGTCGAACCGCAGCCGTTGCTGATCGTTGACAGTTTTCTTTGTCTGGATACAAAGGAGGACATCGTGCATTCCGTGGTCGGATTTGCGGAGGTAGTGGCAATCATTTGTACCGACGAGAGGGAGATTGAACTCTTTTGCCAACTGAACCATTATTGGATATGCTTCAAGTTCCTTGTCAATATGGTGATTTTGGACCTCAACGTAGAGGTTCCGTTCCCCCATTATCTCCATCAACGTTTTGAAGTGTTGGATTCCTTCCTCTCGTCGACTTGAGGATAGGAGTTGCGGCACCTGTCCTTGGATACACCCTGTCAGTGCGATAATTCCGTCACGGTGTTCACGCAGGATTTCCATATCGATACGCGGTCTGCTATAGAAACCTTCCGTGTATCCACGCGATATCAATTTCAGAAGATTCTGGTAACCGGTTGCATCCTCTGCGAGCAGTGTGAGGTGATAAGGACTTCCCTGTTCCTTCCCACGCGTTCTCCGATCACCCGGTGCGACATATGCCTCACAACCGACGATTGGGTTAACCCCCGCCTCTTTTGCTTTGGCGTATAGTTCCCAAGCACCGAACATGTTGCCGTGGTCAGTGAGTGCGACAGCGGGCGCGCTGTTTTCGACCGCCCAATCGACCATGGCTTCAATACGGCACGCGCCGTCAAGCATGCTATACTCGCTGTGGTTATGTAGATGAACAAATTCGGTTGCCATCTTTCCTCCAATGTTTAATAAGTTCAATTGTTGAATGTATGTAAGAATTATGAATCCATTTTTAATTTTACCAAAAATATGCTAAAATTTCCACTATAAATTTTCCAATCAAGGCATCTCCAATTGCATTTTTTCGTAGAAAAATTCTGCCATTTAACGCGGCGAAGTTATAGCCTCACTTGTGAAAGGCTTTTGTATAAATCCGGTTTTTAAATTGACATACCCACCTTAAACTTGCTATAATAAACAATATTATTTTTTAGAAATTGCTCTTAGATTGCACTTATTAATCAGAAAGGACACGTCTTCTTCATCGCAGATTTTCGCGTTTAATTAGATGGAAAAACCGAAACTTCTCCTCCTGTTCTTAACCCTATTTTTTGTGATGCTTGGGTTTGGCATCATCATTCCGAACCTCGCTTATTACGCCAAAGATATTGGGGCAACCACCACTGAAATCGCTATATTAATGTCTATCTATTCCGGGATGCAACTGCTGTTTGCACCGATTTGGGGTAGGTTGTCAGACAAACACGGCAGAAAACCTGCGATTCTGCTCGGATTGCTTGGGAACGCTGCTGCATTAGTCGGCTTTGGATTGGCGAAAACTTATATATGGCTTCTCATTGCTCGCGGTGCAGCAGGTATCGCTTCAGCAGCTGTGCTACCGAGTGTAATGGCTTACGTTGCTGATGTTACCACACCGGAAGAACGCGGCAGAGGTATGGGATTAATGGGTGCAGCGATGGGACTCGGTTTCATCCTCGGACCGGCGGTTGGTGGGATCATGGGTAGGCACGATACCCCGTTCTTCGTTGCCGGGGGGTTATCGCTCCTCACCTTTCTCTTCGCCCTTGTTTTACTGCCAGAATCGCTTCAGAAAGACTTCACAGGCAAGGCACTTGAAGACCAACATGAATGGATATCTCCACGCGAGATATTTCGTCAAACAACTTTGAAATCACCCCTCATCCCACTTTTTCTTGTCGCATTTTTCTCAACTTTCAGTTTCGCAGGGTTGGAGATGACCTTCCCATTATTCATTGAAAAGGGTTGGGACTATGGAGAGCGAGAAATGGGGTGGATGTTCATGTTCATGGGAGCGATTGTTGTGCCGCTGCAGGGTGGATTGCTCGGCAGATTAATCAATTGGTTTGGAGAACGGCGCATCATTTTGGTTGGGTTGCTGCTCAATGCAATCGGCATGGCACTTTTGCTTAACGCCTATTCTTTCGTAACACTCACGGTCTACCTCACTATTGCTGGCATCGGTAATCAACTCATCCGTCCAACGAATACGTCGTGGATTTCTAAACAGACCCAGATTGGACAAGGCGCGGCTATCGGTATTATGGATGCTTTTTTAAGTTTAGGACGCATCTTAGGACCAATTTTCGGTGGCTGGCTCTATGCTAAAGAGGCTTATCCGTACGCCGTTCTGGCGGGCATCTTGGTAATTGCAACGCTCTGTCTGTATATCCCTCTACGCCGAATTACGGATAAAGTAGCACACCCATTATAACAATCAAGGTCTAGAGTGCTGATTATTAATAATAAGTTGGTAGGTTGGGTTGAACGGCAACTTATTAAAAAATCCACATGATAAAATGACTTTTAAGTCTCCAAAAAACCTGAAAGCCTCAGAATGTGAGTGAAACCCAACGTCTTAATTCTGTAAGTAAAAATTTTCAATCAAAAAGTACCGGAATTCTGTTCATCCTCTAGTGTTCTGTCATGCTTATTTTGAGGAGTTGTAGGTTGGGTTGAACGCAGTGAAACCCAACGTCTCCAGTCAATCTAACCTATCAGTTTAGAGGTGACAGAACACTAGTCTTGTGAATCCCGGTTCAAACAATGGGTTTCACACATAACTGTAGCATGTAGGTGCCCTATTCTATTTTGTCGCACCAGTATCCAAGGGCGGTAAACGGTGTTCAACGCGCCGCGTGTTGTATTCAAGCTGATACTGCCGATGCGTTTCGTCATCTGGATAATGCTCAGTTTCGGGGTACGGATAGGCGGACATCCCGTGAAACGGCAACGGTTCAACCGTCTGTGATGTGAGCGTATTGATGTCACCATCTTTGTCCCAACCATCGCTATAGAGGATAAAATCACGCACCCAATCTTCTTTTAATGTCGGCAAGCGTGACGCTTCAAATTCCACCGTGATTTCGTCACCCGCATTGAGAATAACGTACATGTCGTCAACCTTCTGTAGCAACGGAGCGACATCGCCGTAACGGGTGTAAAACCCCGCCAAGTCTCGCCACTGAGCAGTCTTTGTAACCTTTTGGTAATCAAATAGATGTGGCGCATGCAGGTTCGGACGATACATCTCGGAGAAGCCTCGGTAGTGCAAGTCTGCGCTGTCTGGATTCAACGTCGTCATTTCTATCGGTACATCTTGTGTTCCGACAGTGAAAAACGCTGCATCCCAGTAAATCTGCATATCGGTTTCGATCCGAACATGCCGGTCATCAGATAGAAATTTGCCGGTCAGATCGACGGTAATTGTCTTGTTTTTACCTGCTGGCAGCCCAATCATATCAATAACATTCTTCCATTTTCCCGCTTTGTCCTTCACCGCAACCGACGGAAAACGGGGGTTAATTTCAGAATTTTGGAACAGCGCGACATTAATGCTGGTATCCGTCGGGAAGATCCATCCGCTGAGGAAGAGTGTCACAGGTGTATCATTCGGTACATCGCCAAGATCGAGGACAATCGCATGCGGTTTAACAACACCTTGGTAGGGACCGGGTGCATGTTCAACTGCGTAATGGTAATCAAACGTTTTCAAGGCATCGGATACGTCTTTACCGAGGTGATCAACAGCAGATTTCGGGAACAGTTTCTCAGCGACACCGTAAACCTTAAATTCCGCAAACGGAGGCGGGATATACTGTTCATTCACGAAGACCTCAGTATCCGCCGGATGATCAACCGCTATCAGTTTGACCTCGTCGAAATAGGCAGTTTCCCACAATTCCTCTGTAATCTGAATGGAATATTTTCCGGATTTCGGTTGTATCTGCGCCCCTGAAATTTTCACAAAATCCTTTGTTTCGTCAGGTGCGACAAAACCCATTGAAGTAACGAGTCCCAACGGTGCGCGCCAGAGCAGATCAGTGACAAATTGGTACTGTTCCCCGTCGTAGACATAGAGGAACGGGCAGGAACCTTTCAATACCTGTTTTTCCAAAATACGCTGTTTCGCTTGTGGTTTGACGATGTTCTGTGGCACGCCGTTCGTCCAGACAACACGTACAACATCCGCAGCGTCGAATGCGCCTAACCCGAAATGAGAGACCTGTTTGGACACGTACTGCAGTTGATATAGATCACCGACTTTCACCTCTAATTTCGAGCCGATGCCATCTCTATTGACCTTGTTACTTCCTGCAGTGATACCCTCCAATCGCACCTGTATCCAGTTGTTCTCATTTCCACCCTCGTTTTGCAGTGTTCTTAGTTGTCCTTCATCATTGATAAAAAAGAGGTCGAGATCGCCATCGTTATCATAATCACCAACTGTACCAGCCTTTGCGCTCAGGAGAAGCGCGCCACTCGTAGGGGTGATTGATCCTATCAACGGGTAGGGTTCGTCAAACATCGCTATGTCACCACCGTTCCGAAATAGGAACATTCCATCTTGCCCGCTAACCCATACGTCAACAAACCCATCGTTATCGTAGTCAATGTTTCTCAATAGAGCAGGCGGGAGATCTTGCACACTTATCGGCAAATCCGTCTCGCTGACAAAACTCCCATCCCCTTTATTAAGGTAGAGATAGGTAAAATCTGCTGTAGCCAAGAACAGGTCGAGATCGCCATCGTTGTCGTAGTCACCGGCAGTAGCTGTGGTATAACGTACATCTTGCGGGATCCCCGTTTCAGCCGAAACTGCGCGGAGCCTTCCTTGGCGGAGGTTATCGAAAAGGGTGCATCCCATTTCGCTATGGATAACAAAGATATCTATATCTCCGTCGTCATCAAAATCGGCAGAGAATGCTTCAGTAGCGGTCCGTTGCGCCGGAGACGCGTCATCTGCGTTCGTTGTTACAAAGGTTTGCTCGCTAACGTCTATGAACCTTTCATCTGCATCAGTTTTATCCGCATTATTCCGATACATTGTAATGTTGGTTCGTCCTGAAAAGAGATCGAGATCACCATCATGGTCAAAGTCGATAGGCAAAAGTACACCTGTTTCAAATTCCGCCTTCTGATGTTGGACGAGGGGTGATGTTATCCATTTTCCGTCTGCATCCATTCGGAGGGACGTTATTCCTTCACGAGTTTGCAGTAGAAATTCTTGTACACCATCTTTGTCCAGATCTGCGAATGCAGCGGTATGCGGTTGTAAAGCCTGTTGCTCTAATATTTCTTGAACCTGTTGGACAGCGACAAATTTCTCACCTGTATTTCGGAAGAGCATTCCTGTGAGTGTTGTATAGAGATCCAAATTTCCATCGCCGTCGTAGTCAATCAGCGAAACATCTGTGGAATTCGTATGCACGCCTTCTATGTCGGCAAGTCCGATCTGCTCGGTTACATCCACAAACTTCACTGTAATCGGTTCGCTCTGTCTGGCGACGATCCGAGCCTTAAATCCTAGACTGAATGTCTCTATCGGATGCCCAAGGATGTCGGTTACCAACTCACCGATGCCTTGCTGGTAGCGAGGACTTGCCCGATGAACGTTCTCGAAAATTCGCATATTTCGTGTAGCAAGCTTTAGATCGCCTTGCTCTATTGCGTCTATTCCTTGTGTAAGGTATATGAGTTTGTCTGGGTCAGTATCGCCTAAAAGGAGCATCAATTCCTGACAGAGATCTCCGGCGGTTTCCAGTTGCTCCTGCGCCAACAACGCCTGCGTCAACTTCAATAATACGACAACATTCACCGGTGAACGGGCGTGAAGCTCCTGTAGATGTCGAGCTGCTTCCCGCTGCGCTTCTGGATCGTTCCGCTGTGCGTTATAGTGACGAACCAGTTTATAACGAAACTCCAACTCATCGGGTGCTAAACGCACGGCTTCCTTCATCGCCTCTACCGCTAAATCACGCTTTCCTTCTTGTAGTTGATAGACCTCGGACAGAATGAAGTGTAACTGGCTGTCCATCGGTGCGACAGTGATGCCGCGCTTGACCCACTCTTCGGCAGTATCTGCTTGCTGTAAGCGCAAGTATGCGACCGCAAGATTGCCATAACCGATTGCTTCATTGGGCAGCAGTTCAATGAGTGTTGTAAACGCTTCGACCGCCTTTGAGGGTTGCGATTCTTCGAGGTAAGCCAGCCCTAAATTCTGCTGTTGGATTGCCTGTTCAATAATTTGGCTATTATCTGTTTCCTGTGCGTTTACTGTCCAGACCGCAAAAAAGTACGTTAGGAGCAGCACATACTTCACATATCTTCTTATATCAGGAGACGCAAATCTAAATCTCATGCATTTTCCTCTTTCTGAATATCGTCTGCGGCGTTCCGAATCGCCTGTTGTATACTGTTCTGTCGGATCTTAAGTGAGTCTTCAAGTTGTTTGAGATGGAGAAGCCACGATTGCTGAGAATCGGCTTCCTCCTCGCCGAATCCGTTTGTCATGGAAAGTCGAATATACTTTAATCGTTCTGTCTGTAGGACCTTCATCTGGGTATCGTAGTCCTCAATCCCAGATTCCAACAGAGAAATCAATTCACGAATCTTTTCCAATGTGTGTCTCCTTTTATAGTAAAATCTGAAAATATGTAGACAGTTCGTCACGGAACAAAAGCTCTACTGCCGCTGGCGAGGATTGTATCCTCGCCCTTTCCTTGGGGTATAGGTAATTACGGGTTTTACTATAAATTGTGTTTTGCGTAATTTGATATATCAAGGCAAGATGTAAAATAGTTTATCTCATTTTATATTTGTAATCAAATGAAAATCGGTAGATACCGCGATGAGGAGGCTGATATTTATGGATTGGTGCTACACTACAATTAAGGTTTTCGTTGCGCTTTCACGTGAAAATGCGTATAATAGGGTTAACACGGAGGCAGAGAAATGATTACACATATACGGGTAAAAAACTTCAAATCGTGGCAAGATAGTGACATAGTGAAGCTTGCGCCACTGACTGGTTTCTTTGGAACAAATAGTTCTGGGAAAAGCAGCCTACTGCAGATGTTGCTATTGCTCAAACAGACTGTTGGTAAGGATGAGGTTCTTTTCTTCGGTGACGGAAATTCTCTTGTCAATCTTGGCAATTTCCAAGAGGTGATTCATGGACACGAGTTAGGTAATGAACTGTATTTAGGGATGGGTAGCAAACTCAGTCACTCTATCCCTTATAGTATGAGTATGCTGTGGCAGATGCACCATTTTTCTTTTCACACCGTTATCCGAGAAGTCGAGGGAAATCAGGTTATTAAAGATTTTCGATACAGAAGTTTATCCGGTCCTACGAAATTCTTTTGGGAAGATCATAATTTTTTAGTTAACGAGCAAAACCTAATACCGATCCAGGTCCAAAACTGCTATGGTCTATCATCACCTGAAAATACTGATGTTCCAAAGGTTCTAATCGGATTTACATCTGTATTTGAAGAACTGTTTTCCCATGTTTATTATCTTGGTCCTGTCAGAGTTCATCCAAAACGCTATTATCACTGGGAGGGCGATCATCCAGAAGACACTGGTAGGTGGGGCGATAACGCAATTGACGCTCTTCTCTCGGCACGTGTAGACAAACTTACAGTTCAACGTAAAGAGGAAGTAGTACCGATTGAGGATCGGATTTCAGAATGGCTCAGAGAAATGGATCTCGCTCATTCATTTACACTTGAACGAACTGGCTCGCGGAGTGAAAAAAATTACGACGTTCGCATCCAAAAGAATGGAAGTGGGACAAAAGTAACATTAGCGGATATGGGATACGGATTATCGCAATTTTTGCCGGTCTTAGTGCTTTGCTACTATGCTCCAGCGGGTTCAACCCTGATTCTGGAACAACCCGGTATCCATCTCCATCCGAAGGTTCAATCCCAACTCGCAGACCTGCTGATAGAGGTTGTCACCGAACGTAAACTTCAGATTCTGGTAGAGAGCCACAGCGAACATCTATTGACCCGCTTACAACTGCGGATTGCGGAAGAAAAGATTTGTGCGAATGACACAGCACTCTATTTCTGCGAAAATGAGAATGGAGTTTCTAGTATTACGACCCTGGAAATTGATGAACTCGGTAACATTAAAAACTGGCCGGAAAATTTCTTTGGTGAAGTGATGGGGGACTTATTTGCCATGACTGATGCACAAGCTAAACGGATGAAAGAGCAGAATCCGGAGGATTGATGGACGCAGTCATAATTGATACGAACGTGTTGGTTATCGCAAATGGGACGGAAGCGGCTCCACAGACAACCGAAGAATGTGTCATTCGATGTCAAGCACGACTTGCTCAGATTCTCAGAGGTTCTGAGAAAGTGCTACTTGATGATAAGAAGCGAATAATTCAAGAGTACAGGAATAACTTAAACGAAAAGGGACGTGGGTTTGGAGATCGGTTCTGGCAAGAGTTGGTGAGAAGAATGTGGCGGAAAGGAGAACAAGAAAAGGTTATTATGGTACATATTACCCCGTTGGCTGGAAATGGTACCGATTTTGAAGAGTTTCCTAACGATGATGCATCATTAAAAAACTTTCACAAGAAGGATAGAAAGTTTGTTGCGGTTGTCCTTGCCTATCAGAGCGATTCTGAACAAGAGGCACCGATTCTAATAGCAGACGATAGTGGTTGGAAGGAATTTAATACCGCACTTGCAAATCATGGAGTCCACGTTGATTCTATCTGTGATAACAGTAGCTAGCGTTTCCAAAACAAATATGCGTCGTAATTACCACCTCTTGATACTCCTCTTTCCCGTTGTATTCTGGCTTGTTTGTTTCTTCCTGCTCCCGCTTGTATCCGTCTTCATTTATAGCTTTCTGGAACGCGGAACTTATGGCGGAGTCCAATGGAACTTCACACTCGAAAACTACCAACGCCTGTTTGATGGACTATATCTCGGTATCCTCTGGCGATCAGCGTCAACGGCGTTAGTTTGCACCGCGATCTGCCTATTACTTGGTTATCCGTTCGCCTACTATCTGGCACGCTATAAACCAAAACACCGAAGCATTTTACTACTACTCGTCGTCGTCCCATTCTGGACGAACTTCCTTATCCGAACCTATGCATGGATACTGATTTTACGCACAGAAGGACTCCTAAACAGTCTCTTGGGATCCGTATTCCCTAACTGGAGTCCATTAGAACTGCTAAACACGCCGTTCGCCGTGCAAATAGGACTCGTTTACGGATACCTACCTTTTATGATACTCCCACTGTATGCAGCGTTGGAACAATTAGATATGTCCTTGCTTGAAGCCGCTCAAGATTTAGGCGCATCACCCCGACGTGCATTTTGGCACGTAACCGTGCCGCTCAGCCTCCCCGGTATCCTCGCTGGATCCATGTTAGTTTTTATCCCGACGGTGGGTGCGTTCCTAACGCCGGACCTCCTCGGCGGTGGAAAAGTGAGCTATATCGGTAATGTTATTGAACGGCAATTCAAAACAGCGCGAGATTGGCCCTTCGGCTCTTCACTCTCATTCATGCTCATGGGGATAGTTCTGGTCAGTACCGTACTGTACTTCCGTGCCTTACAACAGGATGAGTCTAAGGCAACCTGACAACTCCAGTTAGGGCAAACAAAAACTCAGCCAAGGCCTGTAGCCGAAGGCGAAAGCGGATTCTTGAATGCATTGCCTACTACCTAAGGCAACCTGACAGCTCCCGTTAGGGCAAAATTAAAAAATGAAACGGATTCTTGAAGTTAACATAGGATTAGTTTTTCTTTTCCTCTACGTTCCGATCTTAGCCGTTGTGATATTCTCATTCAACAGCGGCGAGCAAATCTCCGTTTGGGAAGGATTCACATTCGGTTGGTATGCGAAACTGTTTGAAGATGAAGCACTATGGCGCGCCTGTAGAAACAGCCTTATGGTAGCAGGCGTTGCCACCGTCATCGCTACCGTTATCGGAACAGCAGCTGCGCTCGCTATAGAGCGATACCGGTTCCGTTTCCGAACTGCCCTCGTGCGGTACCTTTACCTCCCGATTATCATTCCAGACATCGTATTGGCAATTGCGCTATTGACTTTCTATGTGCAAGTCCGTATTCCCTTAGGCTTAATCACTGTGATTATTGCACACGGCGTTTTTAATATCGCGTACGTCACCATTGTCGTGCGGGCGCGCCTACAAGGCTATGATAATACGTTAGAGGAGGCAGCTCGCGACCTTGGGGCGAATGAATGGCAGACGTTTTGGCGGATAACACTTCCGCTCATTGCTTCGGGAATTATCGGAGGAGCGCTGCTTGCCTTCACGCTTTCCATAGACGACTTTGTCATCACATTCTTCACCGCTGGTGTCGGTTATACGACCCTGTCTGTGCACATCTATTCGCTACTGAAATTCGGTATCACGCCAAAAATCAACGCCATCTCAACAATGCTATTGGCGAATTCAATCGTGTTTATTCTGCTGTTCTTGTGGTTTCAAGGTGGTGCCACAACCTCCAAAAAGCAGAATGCGCAATAGCGTTTCTACGTGAAAATCCTCGCAAATTTGTGTTGGTTGTGGTATAATTTTTCTGTTGACACCACAAGGTTAAAAGACGACATGCATTACCTCCGAACATACACAGAAATCGATCTACAGGCAATCCAACAAAATGCTGAAGCCATCAAGAAGCATACCGGCAAAAAACTAATAGCAGTTATAAAAGCGGATGCCTACGGGCACGGTGCAGTCCGTGTTGCAGAGGTATTGGACGCAACCGCTGATATGTTTGCAGTTGCAACGGTTGAGGAAGGGATTGCACTACGTCAAGCGGATATTCACAAACCGATTCTGGTTCTGTTTAGTTCTTTACCTACGCAGGCAGCACCAATACTTGAATATGGATTGACACCAACGATAGGTGATTGGGAGTTTTCAAAGGCATTGAACGAGGTTGCTTCTACAAAGGTGCATGTCAACATCAACACCGGTATGAACCGGAGCGGTGTGTACTATACAGAAGCGATGACGTTTTTCAGCAAACTGAAAACGCTGCATCGGCTTGAGGTTGAGGGACTGTTTACACATCTCGCTACTGCGGATGAGGCAGATAAAAGTTTTGTTTCTGTTCAATTAAAGCGGTTTGCGTCTATCCTTGCGAATGTTGATGGAAAGATGGTTCACGCGGCAAACAGTGCCGCGGCACTTTCAGTCCCTGAGTCCTATTTCGATGGCGTCCGTCCCGGTTTGAGCCTATACGGGGTTTACCCTGCGACTGAAAAACCTATCCTATTAAAACCGGCACTTACATGGAAGACACACGTCGGTTGGATAGGTTCTATCTCAGAAGCGGAAGGCGTAAGTTACGGATTGACTTATAAGGCACGGCATCAAACCCGCGTAGCGATGGTTCAGATAGGCTACGGCGATGGCTATCCGTGCGCGCTTTCCAACAGTGGCGAAGTATTGATTGGTGGAGCACGCCGCCCAATTACCGGAAGGGTTTGCATGGATGTAAGCGTAGTGCGACTTGACCCCTCAGATAATGTATCCGTCGGTGATGAAGTGGTACTGATAGGAAAACAAGGGGACGCAGAAATCACTGTCGATGAAGTTGCGCACCGTGCTGGAACAATCTCGTATGAAATCTTAACACAGATAGGTACACGCGTAAAACGAATTTTTAATTGTTAATCCTCATTCGTTTTCGTCCGATGTCCGAAAACGGCTTTCGCGGTAAAGTGAGAGACACTTTCACCCTCGGTAAGCGAGATTTGTAACCTCGCCGATACAAAGTGTACAAGTAATTCTAAAATCTACCATAATTAAAATGCTTATTGAAATAAAAAACGTCTCACTCTTTTTCGGTACAACGACTGCACTGGATAACCTCTCATTGGAGGTACAAGGCGGTGCTGTCGGTTTACTCGGGCCTAATGGGGCAGGAAAAAGCACCTTGCTAAAAACACTGCTCGGCTTCGTCCAACCGAATCAAGGCACAGCCGCCGTGTTCGGGCTGGATGTGCAAACAGATCCATTGGAGATTCGGAAACAGATCGGGTACATGCCGGAAGATGAATGTTTAATTCAGGGTATGAATGCTGTTCAGCTTGTCTCTTATGCGGGGGAACTCTGTGGAATGCCGAAACGCGATGCCCTACAACGCGCACATGAGGTGCTTTATTACGTCGGTTTGGATGAAGAGCGTTATCGGAACATAGACGGCTACTCAGTCGGTATGAAACAGCGCGTGAAGTTAGCACAAGCACTGGCGCACGATCCAAAGTTGCTACTCCTTGACGAACCAACGAATGGGATGGATACGAGTGGCAGGGAGGAGATGCTGGAACTCGTCAAAGACATTGCAACGGATAAAGGCATCAATGTAATTTTGTCCTCGCATCTACTTCCCGATGTGGAGTTCGCATGTCAAGAGATCGTTGCCCTTTCACACGGCAGCGTTGCCATTCACGGGCAGATAGAAGCACTCAAAGACAACAAAGGACAATCCTTCGACCTAAAGATTGTGGGTGACAGCGAATCTTACATTGCAGCTTTAGAACGCCACAACTATCAGGTTGAACTACGTCCAGATAAACGCCTCCGAGTTACGTCCGGAAGTCTGTCGCAGACAGATACAAATTTCTTCTTCAAACTCGCTTATGATACCCGTGTCCAACTCCGTCAATTACGCGAGGTGAAATATTCGCTGGAAGACATTTTCGCTGAGGTGATGAGTGTGGATTCACAATAGAACGAGATGTCGATACTTCACCACTTCTTTGGCATTTTGTATCTTAGCCGCAATCATACCATCATCCAGCACAGCAAACGAGATGCTCCGCATTACTGGGATGGGCGGCACCCGTATCGCAACGCTTACAGATGATGCCGGTGTATTTGGGAACCCTGCCTCGCTCGTGTACGTTAAACACCATAACCTCGCGCTCGGCATTGCGGCTGAGAATATCCACTGGTCAGAATTACCGAAACACGGAACGACACAATTCGTCGCTGAAGTCAACATAGACGTTTCACCGGCACTCTATTATTCATCCGCGTTCGGTAAATGGGGCATAAGTGTCGGCTATGCCGCGAGATCCTCGAATTTTGTGAACTTTACATTTGACCGAACCTATGCCGAATATAACCGAAACTCTCGTCAATTTACCGCCACAACGGATCTATTCACGGACTACAATCTGCTCCAAGAAGGAAGTTGGATAACAGGATTCAGTCACAAATTCGGAAAATCAGCAGCCGGTGCGCGTTTGAGATGGGTGCGGCAAGTTGTAGACCGAGGCACGGCAATCTCGACTTTAAATTTAGCTGCACGCCACGGACCTGAAGTAGACGTAGAAATCCCCGAAGAACTGATTGAGGCAATCGTTGACGAATTGCAATTTGGGGATCGGATTCGGGAGATTGTCCACGAACGACAGCCGACACTTGAGAGAACAGTCAACCGATTAGAACTGGATATCGGTTTTCAAAGAGAGATTTGGTTCGACGCAGCGCAGATGAACCCACCGCTGCAGATCGGTATCCTTTTTGAAAACGTCCTGCGCGCAGATTTGGTGGAACCCTTCCCATTCCGCCTCGGCATCGGCGCTGCTTATGAACCCCTGCAATGGGTTACAGTAGCGACAGATCTCTGGCGGGACATAGGGCAAGGAGGAATTGGTTTTGCTATTGGCGGTGAATTACACAAAACGTGGACAGGAGCAGCTCCAAAAACCGTGGCACTCCGAGCCGGTGCCGGACGAGCGAATTCAGACTTTCATCTCTACCTTGGTGTCGGTCTAAGGCTTGGTACCACATATTTGGAATACGCTACAGACATCGAAAATTTCACCGATGAATCAAACAAACATCTATTCGCGTTCACTCTACGATTCTAATTCACGGAGGTAACTCGATATGGCAGATAAAAATAGTGTTATTCAGATTGGTGTCGCCGAAGTAGATATTACGCCAGATTATCCGATTCGGCTCAGCGGTTACGGAAGCCGTCGCGCAGAATCTGACGGTATTATCCAGCGGATATGGTCGAAGGCACTCGCTATCGGCAGCGATGCAGATGATCCTGTTGTTTTAGTGACAGTCGAAAATTGCGGTTTACCGGATGAACTAACCGAAGAGGTGTCGCGCCGAATCAAGCAGAAAACGGGGATCTCCCGCGCCCACTTTGCAGCATGTTTCACACACACGCATAGCGCGCCCTGTCTAACAAACGCTGCACCATTTTTATTCAGCTCGGATATCCCCTCAGAACAACAGGAAACGATTGAGCACTATACCAATCAAATCACTGATTGGATGGAAGCCGTCGCACTGGAAGCACTCGCGAATCGGGAACCGTCCCGGTTGACATGGAGTATCGGTGAACTCGGATTCGCCAAAAATCGGCGAACCGAAGGTGGACCGGTAGATCACTCGTTGCCGTGTATGCAGGTCGCAGGTTTAGACGGTACATTACGCGCCGTGTGGGCAAGTTACGCCTGCCACTGTACAACGTTGGCTGGCACAGACAACCACATCTGTGGCGACTGGGCAGGATACGCACAAGACGCAATCCAAGACGCACTTCCCGGTGTAACCGCTTTAATCACAATCGGATGTGGTGCCGATGCGAACCCCGAATCACGGATGATGCCGATGCCGGATGGACAAGAAGAAGTCTTTAGTACTCGCCTTGCCTATGCGAAAACACACGGGGAAGCACTTTCAAAGGAAATTCAACAGATGCTGAAGAGAGATACCAAGCCAATCTCCAAGGTCCCGACCGGCGCGTTTGAAAGAGTTAATCTGCCGTTTGATACACTACCGACCCGTGAAGAATGGGAGGCACGAGTTGCAGGAGGTGGTTCGGATGCCTATCATGCCCAGAAACACCTCGAACGTTTACAGAAAGGACAACCCATACAAACGGAACTCTCCTATCCCGTACAAGCGTGGAGTTTCGGTGATGAACTCGCCGTTGTTTTCCTTGCGAGTGAAGTCGTGGTTGATTATTCACTGCGCCTGAAGCGCGAATTGGATGTTGAAAGGCTGTGGGTAGGTGCGTATGCGAACGCGTTTCCGTGCTATATCCCGTCGGAACGTGTGTTAGCCGAAGGCGGCTATGAAGGGGGCGGTGCGATGCTTTATTTTGGTCCACCGACGCGATTTGCCACCGGTGTCGAGCAGTTAGTGATTGATACTGTGCATCGACTGTTGCCAGCAGATTATAGGCGGTAAGTACGAGATTCGCGGTAGGGATGTCCTTCACGCCTCTTGGTTTACCATGCTGGAAAGGATACCGAGAATTTTGTCACACTGCTGAATCGGATAAATTTCCATATCAATTTGTAGGTTCTTTCCCGCCAATTTGAGGAACTGCCACTCTGTGCCTGTCGTGGTAGCACCGTAAACGGCAGGGAGGTCATTCCCTTTTTCAGCATTAAAACGTTGGGCAGCGAGCATCTCGGCAACACATTGCCCCAGACCGAGTTTCGGGTCGTCCTTCTTCGCCTCAACAAGAATGATGAGAGGTGCTTCTAAAAAAAGTTGTCCTGGTGACAGACTTACCAAAAAATCACAAATCCCTGTTAAGTCTTTTTCAGGATCAACATTAAAATCAATTCCTGAAAAGAAACTAATACGGTATTCAAACTTTTCCCGGAGTTCAACAAGGACGTCGGCAACAATTAGCTCGGAGCGTGCTTTCTCGGTTCCAATGGCAGCTGCCAGAGCTACCTTTTTCGCCAATCCGGTTGTGAGATAGTCACTTGGAGTGATCGGCTCTATCTTAGAAAAGGTACCTGCAGATTCAACCTTTTCCAGTTGAAACGTCGCTAACGCTGATTCCAGCGTGAAATTGCTATAACTCATTACGGCATAACCTTTCTCTGGCGGAGAATATCACGGTATAAAGGCATTAACTGGGATTGCCTGCAAGTTCCCTTATAACAGAGCTATCCAAACCGAATATCTTCTGAAGCAAGACATAATAACAGATTTCAGGGTTGAGTCTGTTAGCGGTATCATAGTCGGTTATAGCAGCATCATGTTGCCCCAATTTGCACTTCCCTAGTCCACGATAGTGGTAGGCTTCAGCAAAATCTGTGTTGAGACGAATCACTTCGTCAAAGTCAGTAATAGCAGCGTCATGTGATTCTTGTTTATACTTCGCTTTTCCGCGATAGTAGTAGGCTTTTGCAAAATCAGGTTTGAGGGAAATCGCCTCGTCAAAGTCAATAATCGCAGTATCATGTCGCCCTAATTTGTACTTCGCCAAACCCCGATTGAAGTAAGCACTGACATTATCCGGAGTGAATCGGATGACCATGTTGTAGTCGGTAATCACAGACTTATATTGTCCAAGGGCGTACTTCGCCAAACCCCGATTGAAGTAAACACTGACATTATCAGGTCTTAGCCGGAGTGCGTTGTCATAATCATAAATTGCAGCTTTATACCGTTTCAGTTCATATTTTGCTTTTCCCCGATAATAGTACGCTTCAACGAAATCTGATTTTAAATGGATAACATTATCATAAGCAAAAATTGCTAATTCATACTGTTTCTGCTTGGATCTTTTCTTTCCTAATCGAAATTCACACTTCACCGACCTATTTATTCTTTGTGCCTCTTTCCCTTCAAGAAGTACCCGCTGACTTTCATTCATTGACACATTTTCGCTTAAATATTTTAGTTGTTCATCAATTTCTTGGTCATCTGGGAAGAACCCTCGGAGATCAGTTTGCTCTTCTTTGTCCTTCAGGAGTGAATGACAATTTCCACAAAGCGTAAGTCCGTTCGGAGGATAATCCTGTTCGTAAGGATATTTGTCTTTAGGCAAAATGTGATGGACATGCAAATTTTTGTCAAATCCACATCGACGACAAACATAACCATCACGCTTTTTTATTTGATTTTTCCACTGCCAATCACTCATGAGTAGACTCCATTCTTTTCGTTGGATTTCACAAGATCAATTATTCTACGGGCTGGACGTAACAATCTCTATGAACTGCCTCGCTGATGTTCCTGCGAACCAGCCTACTAATGCGGTCCCAACAGCAAGCCCAATGAATATGAGGGTATTGATATAGCTGTTGATTCGGGGTTGTCCATTGTGAGGTTTACCAATTAGACGCGCGTTCTCTACGAATAGAATAGGCACAACAATAATCGCTATCACTCCTGAAATCACGACGAATCCGATCCACGGCTCCAGTTTAGTCCAGTCAAGAATAAAAGCCCACATGCCCGCCAAAATCCCAATGCTGTAGAGTGAAAACCACTTTAAGGTAGCGGCAGACCATGACTTTTTAGGTTTCTTTATAAAACCACGAAAAGAGCGAAACTGACGACGCAGGTCAGAATTCACACGGTTTTGGATGTGTTCCATAGAACCGTCAGACATTTTGATGCCCCCAATTAAAAGAAGAAGGAGCGATTGGAACATCGCACCTTCCACTTTTTTCACTAAATCAAACCCGTTTCCGAAAGTGTATTGCGTAAGGACTCAAGGTTCGCGGGAACCATCGGGACAAGCGGCAGTCGCAATTTCCCGTTGAGTTTGCCCATCAACTGGAGCGCGGTTTTCGCAGGAATTGGGTTCGTCTCAATAAAGAGGTCAACCGCCAGCGGCAACGTTTTATAGTGAAGTTTGCGGGCGAGTTCAAGATTCCCCGCGTGGAACGCATTACACATCTCCGCAACATCTGCGGGTGCGATGTTCGCCACAACCGAAATCACACCTTTACCACCGACAGCCATAATCGGTAGGGTATTGACATCATCGCCGGAAAGCACAACAAAGTCATCGGGACATAAGTTGATGACTTCGCTGGCGCGTTTCAGTTCACCTGTTGCTTCCTTAAGTGCAACGATGTTTGGGTGCTCTGCAAGCCTTGCGATGGTAGGTGAAAGGATGTCAGTCCCACACCGTCCCGGAACGTTATAGACAACGATCGGGATGTCCACCGTGTCGGCGATTTTCATGTAGTGGGCATATAACCCTTCTTGGGTCGGTTTGTTGTAATAGGGGGTGACAATCAGGGCGGCATCCGCACCAGCGACTTTAGCGTGTTCTGTCGCGCGCAAGGTGCGTGTCGTCGAGTTGGAACCCGTGCCCGCAATAACAGGCACCTGTCCACTCACAGTCTCAACTGTGAGTTCTATCACCCTATCGTGTTCAGCCTCAGACAGCGCAGGAGATTCACCTGTTGTGCCACACGGGACGATGCCATGTGTGCCGCCGTCAAGCTGAAATTGAATCAGTTCCTTGAGTTTCGCTTCGTCAAGCGATTCATCGTCCTTAAATGGTGTGACCAGTGCAACATAAGAGCCTTGAAACATGTAAACCCTCCTTGCTGGCTACGGCACAACGGCGTGTGCGTGCTACTTTTAATAATCCCATGCGTCTGTTGTGAGTTCACCGACGTAGATAACGCGAGCGTCGCCTTCAAGGTATACGTTTTGCGCTGCGCCATTCTCCACATCAAAATGAATCTTCAAAACGACTCCACTCGCTGTCTTAACGGAAACCGGTGAGACGACTTTGCCTAATGTCGCAGCGACAATAGCAGAGGCGATTGATCCTGTGCCACAGGCGAGCGTCTCATCTTCAACACCACGTTCATACGTCCGGATGTCAATTAACCCTGAGGATTGAACACGGATAAAATTCGCATTGGTACCATCAGGTTTGAAATCGTTGTGATAACGCGTTTGTTGTCCTAAGTCAAAGACCTCTGTTTCTTCCAAATCTTCTACAAAGAAAACGACGTGCGGTACGCCGCTGTTCGCGAACCCAACGGTATGCATCCCATCGTCTAAATGGAGCGGAACGTTTAGTCGGATGTCCGTCGGATCGCTCATACGGACTTTAACGTTTGTACCCACTATCTCGGATTCATAAATTCCAGCGTTCGTCAGAAACCGCATTTTTTCAGACGCGATCCCATTCAGATAAGCGAACTTGGAAATACAGCGTGCGCCATTTCCACACGTCTCTACTTCACCGCCATCAGCGTTGAAATAGCGCATGCGAAAATCAACGCCGTCCGCTTTTTCAACAAGAAGCACACCATCAGCCCCAACCGACATACGACGCTGGCAGAGTTTTTGCACAAAATTCGTGTCGGTGCTATCAACGATTTCCGCCAGATTATTAATGATGACGAAGTCGTTGCCTGCACCGCTGAGTTTCATAAAGGGTATTTTTTCCATTCCAGGTCCTTTACTGCAGAGATATAGTTTTGATATATGATAATATCATGTGGCTTTCAAGTCAAGTGTTTTTGTCTGCTGCTTCGGAGGATTCAGTTTTCCTGTAGAAAGGATTTCCGAAGCCCGACTTCCAGCTATGCAGCAGCTAACATCAAAGCATGCGCACGGAGTTCTGCCACAATGTCTAAAACACCGTCGTAACTATCGCATGTGACGAGGCGATAGCGAAAGGGTTTGACGTGTGGGATGCCCTTAAAATAGTTGCTATAGTGTCGGCGCATCTCAACGAGCCCGAGTTTTAAGCCCTTCCATTTTATGGAAAAATCAAGATGTTTTCTGAAAACAGCAATTCGTTCATCTATTGAAGGGGACGGAAGCAGTTCACCGGTTGCGAAATAGTGTTTTATCTCATTGAAAATCCACGGGTAACCAATCGCGGCGCGCCCGATCATAATGCCGTCAACACCGTATTGCCGCCGCATCTCTGCCGCTTTCTGAGGACTATCAACATCACCGTTGCCAAAGACAGGGATAGTTATGCGCGGATTATCCTTAATCTTACCGATGAGCGTCCAATCCGCGTCCCCCTTATACATCTGTCGGCGAGTTCTGCCGTGAATAGCGATAGCCTGTATACCGACATCCTGTAACCGCTCGGCGACCTCAACAATGTATTTTGTTTTATCGTCCCAGCCGAGACGGGTTTTGACGGTGACGGGCAACTGCGTGGCTTTGACCATTTCGGTAGTCATTTTCACCATTTTCGGTATGTCTTGTAGGATACCGGCACCTGCCCCTTTGCATGTAACTTTCTTGACAGGGCACCCATAGTTAATGTCGATGATGTTAGGTTGGACCTTTTCGGTGATCTCGACAGAGGCGCGCATCGAATCGATGTCGTGCCCAAAGATTTGGATGCCGATGGGTCTTTCGGCTTCAAAAATATCCAGTTTGGCAACACTCGGCGCAGCGTCACGAATAAGTGCCTCGGAGGAGATGAATTCGGTGTACATGAGATCCGCGCCGTTTTCTTTGCAGACTGCGCGGAAAGGCGGGTCGCTCACATCTTCCATCGGTGCGAGCAATAGTGGAAAATCTGGGATATTGAGATTGCCGATTGTTAACATGGTATGTTATTTTGGGGTGTTTTGGAAAATTTTATTATTAGATGCATCGCATGTATTCGTCGTGTTTCCCAATCCAAAACCAGACGAGAATCCCATCTTCTTCGCGTGCTAGGGTTCGGTAGTTAATGCCGACTCTTGCTACCCAACAGGTGCCAAAAGATGATCGAGTCGCCCGGCTTTTATATCTTCCTCGATCTGTTTATCCCAGGCATCAGCACGAGCTATGAGGACTTCGTGGAGTTCGGTTTTGAGAATTTCGAGCAGTGCTTCCGGCGTGCTTCCTTCACACTGCACTTCGGGAACCTCTTGTATCTGTCCTATCCACCCTGCACCATTTTTTTCGATGTGGGCAGTATAGATGTCTCCGTATTCCGGATTTTGGATTTTGACGGTCTGATTTTTTTCCATCTGTGCCTCCGTGTATTAAAGCCGTTGAGATTAAAGTTATTATACCTTGCAAATGTCCGATTGTCAAGACGACCGAAAAATTGGAATAGATATTTGACATTTTTCTACTTTCGTGATACATATAACATAGTGTGTAGTAAGTTGTCCATCTATCTATTCAATAGCGAGGTCTTTTTCATGAGATGTATTTTTGTCGGTATCGAATATGCAGGAAAATCGACATTAGTTAACCTATTAACTGGCTATTACCAGCATCGGAAATTGAGGGTTCACGTTGATGATCACTTCACGATTCCTGATTCAACGCTCAGCCCAGAATCAAGAGCGGCGTACATAAATTTCCCGGACGACGTGAAAGAACGGATGCAAAGGATGCAGCTCCAGTATCACGTTGAGGTGATAAAAAACTATCCGAATACTATGATCGCAGGGTGGCACATTGAGGAACTCGTTTACTCGTCCTTCTATGGGGATGACCCAGAAAGCACATATTACCCCAGATACCACGTCAATGCACAGCGCGGCTATGAAACGCAGGTTATCGAAGCACGATTGCCGGATGTCGTGATGATCCACGTCACCGCCAGTGACGCGGCAATTAAGGAACGGATGAAAACAGATCCGCACGAATACCAGATTATCAAGGAAGCCGATATTCCGACGCTTAATCGCCTGTTTCAGGAGGAGATCGACAAATCTCTGTTTACGCAGAGTGGACGCAAAATTGTGCTGGACACAACGGACAAAACACCGACCGAATCGCTCGATGAACTGCTACTACTTTCTGAGCCACTGATTACATTCGGCGAGCTTGCCGTCCGGGCAATGGACGTGCCGGGTACCGATTATCAGGTCCGCTATGAAAATGGCGTTCGGAAAATGATACCGGCATAGGAAGTCGCGAGGCACGGAGACCTCGCTCTACATATTTTAGTTTTCGATTAAGGTGTTCTTGGAATGGCGGGGTTAAAAACCCCGCCAACGGAGGGATGTAGGGTTATCTGCTTAACGGGTGCTCGCGGTTCGCAATCGGGAAGGGGACACGTCCGCCAGACAATTGAGATTCATAAGCACCGAGAATCATCTCTAATGCAGCGACAGCGTCTTCAGCAGCAGAAATCGGTTTCCGGTCATTCTCAATCGCGTCGATAAGGTCTCGGATAGCAAGTTCATTGCCGCTGGAGAAAGGCGTTTGGTCTAAGTCGATCGCTTCCCATTCTTGGTCTGAATTTGCAGGCACCAGTACCGGATAGGGATAGACCATCAGTCGGTTCGCAACATCACCGCGGAGCGAGAAAGTCCCTTCACTACCGACAATTTCCATGCCGTATCTGCCGGAGCCAGCCTGATCTCTCCGGGACTGAAAAAATCCAGAGACACCGCTTTTGAAAGCGAAGTAACTGTTAATGCAATCACCCGCGACCGGTCCAACAGGTTCTGTCGGTTCATGGTCGTCACCGTACGCAATCTCTTTGCCGTTTGTTGTGACGTGTGACTGCATCCATGCGACATCACCCACGAAGAAACGCATCATATTAAACGTGTGCGTGCCAAGGACAATCATATCCTCACCACCGCCGCGCCTATCTTGCTTACCACTGGCATAGATGGCTTGGATAGTGCCAATTTTCCCATCGTCAAGCATCTGCTTGATGGCGTGTGTTGCAGGAAGATAGACCGCCTGATGCGCCACAGCAACCTTTACACCGTGCGCTTCCGCTGTCTCAACAATCTTATCACCGTCTGCGAGTGTACTCGTCATCGGTTTCTCGGAATAGACGCTGCATCCCGCCTCAAGACAGGCGGTTATCATAGCGACATGTTCCGAGGTCCAGCGGGGGCAGACACTCACAAGATCAAGCGTCTCTTTCTCAAGCATATCCCGATAATCGGTGTAGCTGCGCGAGGCTCCTGCTTCTGCTGCCGCCTTCTCTCTGCCAGCCTCATCCGGATCAGAGACAGCGATAAATTCGACGTTCTCTATATCTTTATATGGGGTATGGAGTCCATGTCCAAAGTTGCCGGCACCGGTATGTCCGATGGCAGCGGCGCGATATGTTTTCTGACTCATTTTCTCTCCATTTCTGTGTTGTGATTTAGTATCCCTTCTGTTTATCAACGACATTGACTAAAGGCTTACCTTCCACGTAGAGATGCAGATTATCAATAAAAAGTTGCATGGCACGCCTCCGAATGTGCTGCGAAGAACCTGCGCTGTGCGAAGTTAAAATCACATTCTGCTGTTCCCACAACGGGCTTTCCGGTGGACACGGTTCCGTATACGTTACGTCCAACCCCGCACCTGCTAATTTCGCTCGCTGAAGTGCTTCTATCAACGCCTCTTCGTCAATCACCTTGCCACGACTGACGTTCACGACATAACTGGCATCAGGCATCTGATTGAACTGTGCGTGTGATAGAAGTTTATGTGTTTCAGGCGTGCTCGGACAACATACCATGAGGATGTTCGACTTCGCCAGAAACGCCATTAATTCATCCAAACCGAAGAGTTCCGACACGGTATCAGGTTTGTCAATCGGCTCTACATCAGCAGCAATAACATTAAATTCAAACGTCTGTGCGCGTGCTGCAATCGCCCGTCCGATGCCCCCTAATCCGAGGATGCCCATTGTCATACCCGCTACTTCAACACACGGAACGCGCTCCCAATGCTTTGTCTTCATAAATTCTAATTGGTCAGGAATCCGTCGGGTGATGGACAAAAGTAGGGCGAAGGCGTGTTCTGCAATCTGTGTGCCGTACAAGCCACGACAGTTGGTGAGTATAACCTCGCTCGCTTTGAAAGCAGGATACATAAATCCTTCAACACCGGCGTGTGGTTGGTGCACCCAACGCAGCGCAGTCGCTTCCGGTATTGCATCTTCGCCAAGGTGTCCAAACAAAATGTCAACGTCAGCAATATGTTCGCGCAAGGATTCACCGTGTGGCAAAAAGCGTACCTCAACACCCGGTGGGACATCCGACAGCATACCCTCAATTTCTGGTGCCTGTCGACTTCCAATTAAGACTTTCAGTTTATCCATGCGTCTCTCCAGTGCGGATTATGTCGTCCCCATCTACAAGAAACCGGTTTATCCACTAATCGAATCCGCGTGCTTTGCCCATTGAAAATCCAATTCACTGATGCCACCTGCATCGTGTGTCATCAAATCAATTGTCACACGGTTATAGACGTTAAACCATTCGGGGTGGTGATTCATGGATTCCGCGATTAGGGCGAGTTGTGTCATAAAACCGAAGGCTGTAACAAAGGTGTCAAACTGATATTCCTTGTGCAGTTTACCGTCTTCCACTGTCCAACCGTTGAGTTGTTCAAGGTTTTCCTGAATTTCAGCGTCTGAAAGTTTTTTCGCAGCCATTGTTTTCTCCTCAAATTATGAAAGCCATCTCTTCTGTAGGAGGGAACTCCGATTCCCGACTCTTCTGTAGGAGGGAACTCCGATTCCCGACTCTTCTGTAGGAAGGAACTCCGATTCCCGACTCTTCTGTAGGAGGGAACTCCGATTCCCGACTCTTCTGTAGGAAGGAACTCCAATTCCCGATCCCTTCTGTAGGAGGGAACTCCGATTCCCGACTCTTCTGTAGGAGGGAACTCCGATTCCCGACTCTTCTGTAGGAAGGAACTCCAATTCCCGATCCCTTCTGTAGAAGGGATCCCCAAACCACGACACCCGACACAAAACGGGTAGAAAACTGATAACTGAATGGCTGGGTGTGAACTAAATGGCATTGACCGAAATTATAGTGGAAAATATAAATAAGTGCAAGTTAAAATAGTAACAGCAATATTCATTATGACGTTCTTAATTTTCTCGTAATCACACGTTGCGAGTATATATCGGTATAAAAAAGGCTTTAAATAGGAGGCACCAATGCCAGGAGCAACAACCCTTTATTTTCCAGAAGTGGGACCCCAATGGCAAGACTGGGTCCAAGTTACGAATGTGGGACCTGAAGATACCCGTGTAACTGCGATAGCGAGACATGCCCGTAACGGACAACCGACTTGGTCTGCGGAGAAAACAATAAGCTCCTTCGAGTCCTGGATACCGAACGTCGAAGAGATTAAAGAGAACTCCTCAATGCAGTTCACTGCAGATCAACCGATTGTGGCGGAACGGCACATGCACAAGGACACGAACGTGCTTGATTTCATTGGTGCAGCGGAGGAATATGGAACAGTCGGGCAGCGGCTCTTCTTTCCGGAACTGGTCTCCGGTGCCCACGATTGGTTTCGGGTCCTAAACGTCGGTGAAGCGGATGCGCACGTCAACATTACCGTCCGAAACAGAAACGGCGATGTAATCAGGCAACGACACCACGTTATTGAGCCCCTCTGCTGTTGGGATCTCAACGAAGGTGTTATGGGGAACGTCACCGGCACGGTTGAGATGCAAAGTTCACAACCGATTGTGGGAGAGCGCCATCTCCACTATCAGGGAGGGAAGACATCCGTTGGGCAATTTGGGCAGTTGATTTCGGATGCGCCGCGCACACTCTTTTTGCCAGAAGTCGGACCTGCATGGCAAGATTGGGTTGTAATCGTCAACGTCGGGAGAGAAGATGCAGAAGTAACGATGATCGCACGTAAAGATGACAATGCGCAAGCAACGTGGACAAAAAAACGCGATCAACTGAGACCTTTTGAGTGCTGGACACCACCTATGGATGACATTAAAGTGAAATCCTCCGTAGAGGTACGCAGCGATCAACCGGTTGTCGCGGAACGACACATGCATAGTGGGACAGCCATTATCGATCTACCCGGTGCATCGGTTGAGGGAGGACAAGTTGGGCTCCGGCTCTTTTTCCCTGAAATTGCCGGGGGTGCCTGGGACTGGTTCCGATTTCTTAACGTTGGAGAAGCAGATGCTTTTGTCAACGTTATCGTCCGCAACCGACAAGGGGACATTAAGCAGCAAGTGCATCGCCAAATTAAACCGTTCTGCTGTGTTGATATGGATGAAGGAGCGATGGGGAAAGTTCGCGGCACAGTAGAAGTACAAAGCACACAACCTATCGTCGGTGAAAGACACCTACACTACCAGACCGGACACAAAGGCGCAGTTGTCGGTGAATACGGTGTCGTAATTGGAGAGTAAAAAATGGCGTGGATTCGCACTGTAGACGAAGCCGAAGCAACCGGTATCGTGAAAGAAGAATACGACGCGGCAATTGCGCGGGCGGGACAAGTTTACAATATCGTCAGACTCCTCAGCGTACGACCAAAAAGCATGCGTCCTTTCATTGAACTCTACATAGCGATAATGTTTGACGAGGACTCCCCGTTGAGCCGAATGCAGCGTGAAATGATTGCAACTGTTGTCTCGAAAGTGAACGAATGCCACTACTGAATAATCGCACATGCTGATGAGTTGCGGGCACAACTCACAGATGGGCAGATTGCCCAGATTGTAACTGACTTTCACAAGGCTGATATTGACGAAACCACAAAAGCGATCCTTGAATTTGCCGTTAAAGTAACAGAAGCAGCATCTACTGTTACACCAGCAGACCTTGAACACCTTCGCAGCTACGGACTCACCGACGAAGCACTCTTCGCTATCGTGGAGGTCGTTGGCTTTTTCAGCTACATCAATCGGATCGCGGACGCGTTCGGCGTTGAACTGGACGATTTTTTGGAACTCAGGAGGGATTTTAATGAATCTAACGGATAAAATTGCGATTGTGACAGGCGCGGGGCAGGGTATCGGTAAAGCGATTGCTATCAGACTTGCGAACGCAGGCGCGAATGTCGCCATTATGGATTTAAATGCAGCAGCAGCTGAAGCGGTCGCGCAGGAGATTGAATCTACGGGACGCAAAGCACTGCCCGTTCAGGCAGATGTTTCGGTATCCACCGATGTCAACGCTGCTGTCGAAAATGTTATTTCCACCTTCGGCCGTGTTGATATTCTCGTCAACAACGCTGGAATTGCAGGACGCACGCTTCCATTGACAGACTTAGAAGAATCGGATTGGGACACCGTGATAGGCGTAAACCTGACAGGTGTTTTTCTCTGTTGTAAGGCGGTGATCGCTCCCATGATCGCACAGGACTATGGCAGGATTGTGAACATCGCCTCAATCGCTGGCAAGGAGGGAAATCCGACACTCATCCCGTATTCTGTATCTAAAGCAGGGGTTATCTGCCTAACGAAGGCACTCGCCAAAGAGGTAACGGACTATAACATCCGCGTGAATGCAGTGTCTCCAGCGGTCATCGAAACACCGATATTGGAAGGTATGGCACAATCAACCATCGATTATATGGTGGGTAAGATTCCGTTGGGACGCGTTGGGAAACCAGAGGAAGTTGCTGCGGTCGTGAATTTCTTGGCATCGGATGAGGCAAGCTTTGTGACGGGACAGTGCTACGATGTCAGCGGTGGAAGAGCAACATATTAGATAATTGGCTGTCAGTTGTCAGTCTTCAGTTAAGAGATTTTCGTTTAACAAAGTTCTCTTGTAACTGATAACTGACAACTGACGACTGATAACTATAGTAAAACCCGAAAATAAGAGGGCACTTTGGAAAACACAAAACACCGCACCACCGCTGGCGAGGATTGTATCCTCGCCCTTCTACAATGTCTAATTAATTGTAGGTTTTACTATAATTACTCTGCAATGCAGTAAAGATACTGACCGCCACGGAGATATAACTCTGAACCGACAATCGCGGGCGATGCGTTGAAACTATCATCCAGAGTGTTTTCCGCTATGACACTAAATTCGGGACCGTGTTGGAGAACGTTGATCGTCCCGTTCCGTCCGGCGATGTAGATGCGATCTGATGCCCCAACAATTGAAGCGTAGACACCAGAAACGCCTTGTAACCGTACTGGTCCATAATATGCTTGTCCTGTCTCAACATTGAAGGCAGTGAGGATACCATCATTGCTTTTCAAGAAATAGAGTGTATTCCCATAGAGGAGGGGTGAAGGAACATAGGGTGTATCACGATTATGTTCCCAGACAACGGCACTGGAATCGGTAATATCACCCATCGCCTTTTCAAGTTGAACTGCCAGCAATTCACTGCCCCGGAAGCCACTCATCAGGTAAACGAACCCATCAGCAGCAACAGGGGAAGGAATACTATTCGCAGTCAATCCGTCGCCATCCCATAAAAGTTCGCCAGTCTCCAAATCGTAACTACGAACACGATTGGTGCCTGTCGTAATTACCTGCGCTTTTCCATTCTGTTCAACAACGATAGGTGAAAACCAAGTCGTTCTTTCATCGCGAGCGGTCTTCCACAAGACATCGCCTGTCCGTTTGTCAAGAGCCGTGATAAAGGAATCACCTTCATGGTCCTGTACAATAACAAGCGTGTTTCCGTGAAGAACAGGCGAACTCCCTTCACCGAAGGTATTCCGTTTATACATCGTGCCGATGTCCTTTTCCCACTTCACATTGCCCATCATATCTACACAGTAAAGCCCGCGTGAACCAAAATAGGCATAGATGTGCTCACCGTCGGTGACCGGCGAGTTTGAAGCGAACGTAGCATCTTGATGTGTGCCTTCATGTGGGTTTATCTCTCGCAGTGTCTTCTGCCAGAGAATACTGCCGTCATTTCGATTGATAGCGAGAAGGTCAAACTTATAAGAGTTTTCAATTGCATCTCGCCCACGCCTTTGTTGAAAGAAGCCACCGAACGGATTATCATCATCTGATTCTTCGGCTTCCGCTTTGGCAGCTTCACCCTTAACTGCTGTCTGGATGAAGATCTTGTCCTCCCAGATAATTGGAGCGGCATGTCCCGTGCCGGGGATAGCCACTTTCCAGCGGACGTTCTCGGTTTCGCTCCATGTAGTAGGCGGATTGGCTTCGGCTGCGGCACCCGTAGCATGCGGTCCGCGCCAATGATGCCAGTTCTTCTCAAAACCGACCGGCTGTGATGCCATTGTTGCAACCGCCACTAAAGCAAAGATACAGATTGTCAAAATTGCGATTTTTTTTATCATTTTAATTCCTCTCGTGTTCGTTGTAAGCGTGGATTTCTATAATTACCTTTTCTTTCAGTTGTACTTTGCAGGCGCGTCTATGCACAAAGAGATCATGCCTGCAACAAGGTTAGGATAAAATATCCTCAATGACAAGCGGTTGTGCTAATTCACTGTTTGCGGCTTCCAGTTTTTCACGACTGGAAACGGCACACACCGCGGCTTTATCTCGGTTTCCCTCTAAAAGTTGAAGGAGCGCGCGTTTCACCTCAGCAGGGGTGGCACGTCGGAGTTGCGCGTAGCGTTCCTCTCGCATCTCGCGCGTCTGCCCCACAAGATGTTGACTCAGTGCCTCTCTCGCAGCTAAACCTGGACGCATCGGTTTCTCACCATCTTTTGCCGTAGCAATAATCGCGCGGTCTATGTCTGTTTGTGTCCATTCCACCTGTTTAACGTAATCAACGGTTTGCTCGAAGACGTTGATCGTGCGTGCGACGTGTGGGTCGCGATACGAGGATTGACACAGGACTGCGTCATAAGGACTATAGCTGAATCTGGCACCATAAGCGTTGCCTTTAAAGCGGATTTCACTCAGTATGTAATCCAGTCGAATGAGATGCGCCCCGATCGTCAGCAGCGTTGAATCCGGATCGGAGTAGTGCGGTGCCGGCATTACATGCGCACAATGCGCAATCTGAATGGGACCGGCTAATCCCTCTCTCGGTGGTGTATCAAACTGCTGGAACGCAATCGGTTCTGAAATAACAGGCTCGTTCCGCATCGCGTCAAGCCACTCACCGAGTTTGGTTCGCGTCGTTTCAAAAGCGGTATCCGAACCGGTGAAGCTGGCGGTCACCCGTTCACGGGTTAGCAGGAAATCGCGAACTCCTTCTATATGACCCATAAGGTCGGTATGAAGTTCGTCAAAATCGTTGAAGAGCGTTTCGCTGTTGCGGAGTTGGGGTAGACCATAGATGATTTCGGCGAGATGCGCATTCGACGAAAGTCCACGTGAAGCGTGATGAACCGCAGTACTTGAGCCGTCGTGGATCATTTCTGTCTGATATTCTGCAACCGCTTGAACCAGTACGTCCCGGAGGCGTTCCGTATCGCGTGGGTTCACAGCAAACAGTAAATCGTGCAAGACATCGAGCGCGGCATCCATTTTCCCATCGAGTGCTTTGAGGTGAAAGGATATACTCTGCATGGAACGATTGGCATCGAGTGTGTGTGTAGAAAACCACGGTGAGCATCCAATACCACCGGTGACGGCAGATGTCCGCTGTGCCATCTCTTCATAACTCATATCAGCGGCACCGAGTTTGCTAATAGCGTCAGCATATCTGGGTAGATAGGTCCAGAGGTGCTGTGGTAACCCGTGTAAATTGAAGTTGAGCACAAGGTAGTTAACACCATTGGCAAAAACATCGCTGCGGAGCAGATCCCGACCACCGACATTTTCGACTGTTCTCGGAAAATGTTTCGGTTTATCGGGAAGATCGCTGACTTGGAGTTGTGGCAGATTTGCGAGTGCTTCCGGCGAATTGGGGACGCCGTTGAGGCGTTCGAGTTCCGCAGCATCAGCGGCGATTTGCCGTACCTCTTCATCAGTGAGTTGTGTCCGTGTCTCTTTCATCCGTTCGGCGAGTTCAGCATCCATTTTCGCCTGCATGTCCTGATCAGGAGACAACACACTTGTCAGACGATGTGGATTCTCAATGAGATGCTCGCGGATGAAGTCGTTGAAAATTGATGGATTTTCCAGCCACTGCTGACGAACATCAGTCAGCGTTTTTCCCATCTTTAGGAAGGTGTCCGAATCTTTTTCATATATCCAGCCTTCAATGACACGGTAGAGCATGCGGAGCGGGAACATTGAAGCGACTTCTTGGTAATAGTATGTCGCTTGTTGGAACGCTGCTTCCACCTTTTCGTTATTAATCTCTGAATTCGCAATCGCTGTTAGGGTATCGGTGACGAGTTGTGTGAAGGCTTCAACGCGATCGACTTCGCTCCCTTTGAGGGAAACGTGAAAAGTAGCTGCGGGTCCGATGGAACTGGCACCGGAATAGATGAGGTCTGCACCGAGTTTGGAATCGATTATCGCTTTACGGAGCGGTGCGGCTTCATTGCCAAGCAGTATAAGGCTCAAAATGCGTCCTAAAACAACTGCTTCCGGTTTGGTCGCTTCTCCGATGTACCAACTGAGCATCATATATGTTTTTTCTGTGAGTGCTTCATCTGCGCCGACAGGGTAGGTATCCGTTACAGCCCGTGGCGCATCCCACTTCGGTTGGTGTGTGACCTCCGGGCTTAGCGGTCGTAGAGAGGCACTCGCAGCATTCTTTGGGATTTTATCTAACTTATCGGCGAGGAACGTGAGATAGTCGCTCGTCGGAATGTCCCCGTACAGAACGAAATAGCCGTTGCTTGGGTGATAATAGGTTTCATGAAATCCTTTGAGCTGCGCGTAGGTCAAATCCGGAATGGCATCTGGATCGCCGCCGGATTCACATGCGTAAAGCGTATCTGGAAGGAGTTGACATGTCATTGATCGATATAACCGAGCTTCAGGATCTGAGAATGCGCCTTTCATCTCATTATAGACGATACCCGTTATCTTTAAATCGCCTGTAGGGTCATCCGGATCGACGGGTGCGAGATGATGTCCTTCACGCTTGAAAGTATTTTCGGTCAGTAGTGGATGGAAGACCGCGTCAAAGTAAACTTCTGCCAAGTTGAAAAGGTCTTTTTTTACGTTGCTTGATACCGGATAGCATGTAAAATCGGCACTTGTCATGGCGTTAATAAATGTTGCCATGCTCATTTTAATCATTTCAAAGAAGGGCTCTTTAACCGGAAATTTGTGTGAGCCTGCCAAAACAGCATGTTCAAGAATATGGGGTACGCCGGTATCGTCTGATGGCGGGGTCGGGAAATTAATGGAGAAGAGATTTTCCGTATCGTTTGTATAGAGATGTAGCAGGCGGGCACCGCTATGTTGGTGTGCCAATTCAATTGTCACTGCTCGCAATTCGTCGATCGGTGTAACGGCTTTCACCTCAAAGCCGTGAAGTTGTTCGCCGGGACGTAAGTTTACCTCTGGTGTCCGAGTTGTTTCCATATTTTAATTATTCCTTGCGGTTCGGTTAGTATAGTTTGGGATTTAACGTTCTTTTACGTAGATCCGCCCTCCACTTCGTTTCAGGCTCGCGATCTTTGGCTAAAAAGAAGAAACCCGCTATTCTTAATTATTCCTTGCGGTTCGGTTAGTATGGTTTGGGATTTAACGTTCTTTTACGTAGATCCGCCCTCCACTTCGTTTCAGGCTCGCGATCTTTGGCTAAAAAGAAGAAACCCGCTATTCTTAATTGTTCCTTGCGGTTCGGTTAGTATGGTTTGGGATTTAACGTTCTTTTACGTAGATCCGCCCTCCACTTCGTTTCAGGCTCGCGATCTTTGGCTAAAAAGAAGAAACCCGCTATTCTTAATTGTTCCTTGCGGTTCGGTTAGTATGGTTTGGGATTTAACGTTCTTTTACGTAGATCCGCCCTCCACTTCGTTTCAGGCTCACGATCTTTGGGTAAAAAAAAGAAACCCGCTATTCTTAATTATTCCTTGTGGTTCGGTTAGTATAGTTTGGGATTTAACATTCTTTTACGTAGATCTGAAGAAACCCCCAAGCAAAAACCCTTTCACTTCGTTTCAGGCTCTCGATCTTTGGCTAAAAAGAAGAAACCCACTATTTTTCTAAATTGGCACAAACGAGTTCTTTGTCGTTTCGTGCGAAGACGTGCTTATAGGCAAACGCAGGATGCGCCCACGTAACGCCGCCCCTTCGGTTCAATTGGTCGCGCGTCGGTTCGATTAGTTTGGCGCGACTGATAATATTTAGTCCGTCGGGAGAGAGTTCCGTGATGAGAAGTTCGCCATGTTCGTTAAACATCCATACTCTGTTATCCGATGCCACTGGATGACTGACGAAATGGATATTGCTCCAGCGTGCTTTCCGCACAGCGGTGAGGTCTTCCCAAATCCGATCCCCGTTTCCTGCATCTAAACAGCGGAGTTCTCCATAACTATCCACCCCATAGATGTAATCCCCCAAACGGACAGGTGTCGCCATTGTCGTCTGAAGGGCGTCGGTATTCTGTTCGTTTTTTCCCTTACGGTGCCAGCCGAGTTCTGCAGCCAACTTATCCGGTGGCAGCTTCAGGAGAAGAGATCCTTGACGGAATTCTGTGACAAACAATTCATTCTGATTGAAAATAGGTGTCGCAATAGCGATCTCAAAACTTTCCGGTGGAAACGGATAAAGCCAGTGTACTTTTCCAGTTTGCGGATTAAGTCCGGTGATGTTAGCACCCGTCCAGCAAATTAAGACGCGTTCACCCGCTTGCGTAATGACAATCGGTGCCGAATAAGAGGCGTTGTCGTCTAACGCTTTCCACTTCTCCTCACCCGTTTTCCGATCAAATGCAACGATACAAGCGTTCGGCTTTCCGCCGATTTGAACGATCAGGTTTTCACCCTCAACAATAGGTGCGCACGCGATGCCCCAAATCGGCATATTAATGTTATATTCGGCATTGAGATCTCTTTTCCAGATGATGTCTCCAGTAACGGCATCGAAACAGTGTAGATGTCCCATCGACCCTAAAGCGTAAGCGAGTCCATCATGAATGGTAACATTTGCACGCGGTCCCGCTGTATAGTCTATTTTATAGACACAATCGTAGGTGTAAGACCAGAGTGATTCGCCTGTTTCCCAATCGAAGCAGTGAACGCGTTCAACCTGTTTTGGCTTTGTGAGCCTGTCTGTGACGTACACGCGTCCATCAGCAACACTCGGTCCGCTATAGCCACTTCCGATAGGAACGCGCCACCGAAGTGGAATCTCCTCACCTTCAAATTTTTCGATGATACCTGTTTCGTTCCAAACGCCTTCCCGGTTTTCACCACGCCACTGGTGCCATTCATCGGCACTTGCGAATTGCGCCTGCACGACTGCTATAGCAAATAGGGCAATAAATAAACATGTAAGCTGCTTCATAAGTTTTTTGTATAACTCCTCAGCCAGAGAACCATCTCTCGATAGACCTCTGTCGTCTCTTTATATTCTGCTTTGAGTCTGGCTAATTCGGCATGTGGTCCATCGATTCGGCTCTGTTTAAGTGCCTCCGAATTCCGGTGTGTATCCCCTTGATATGTTATCTGTACCAAAGGCTCAAGATACGCGACATCAACACCAATATTGATCAGATATTCCCAGATAAGCCGAGTTGCACAGGTGCCATTTCTATTCCGAAATGCCGGAGGCTTGTGATCGAACCGGTAATTCTCAGGAGAATATGTGTTCCCAACATCTACCACACAGTCGGCATGTAACATAAGCCTTTCGGGTACTTTGCGACTCACAAACAGTACCTCTGATGCGGTCTGTCGGAAAAGAAAATCTTGAGCGATCCATGCGCTGACAATAGCATCGAGGTCTGGGTCTGCGTGTGTGATAATCTGTTTCAAAGTATATTTCCTCCACGCTTATCTATTATACAGAATTTGCGGCGGCTTGTCAAGAACCTCTGTAGGAGGGAAGTGTGTAAAGTTTTTGTCACGGTTTCCTTAATTTTTTTGATAGGACCGGTTTGTTTACATAGCACTCCAGCGGAGTGCTATGTACGTTGACGAGGGGCTGTCGGCGTAAAACCGCTCTATAAGGGAACGCTGCCAAAATATTTACACACCCGTAGGAGGGAACTCCGATTCCCGACTTGATTTGCCATTCTTGAGCACTATAGGCAGATGCTATTCATCCATAAAAAACGCTCTTATATTCGCACCTTAAAGGCGAGAACATAAGAGCGGAATGTTTTGGCTTTACGGTCAGACTAACGTGTGGCTTTGATATTGCCCCAAATAACAGCTGCTTTCCCAGTTGGTTCAACAGGTGTCGTCGCACCAGCCACATCAGGTTGTTGTGAAATGAAATCAATCATTTCGATAAGTATCTGTCCGCGTGGCAATTCACCGTTATTTCCTTCTTGCATGCAGATACCGACCCGTCCGCTACTATCGTTCAATTTGATAATACCAGGGTCAAAGAATCCAGCACCGTTATCACCGAAAGCGGCTTCAACGCTCCAGGGATCAACGATCTGTTCACTTTTGAAAGGTCTATTGGAAGTATACGCTTCAAGTGTTGGCGTATACTTTTCGCCATCGGCTGTCGGCGTAATCGCTGTCCCGTCGCCCCACATATCGGCGTTGATGTTGATGATGGTCTTCAAACCGTTTTCACCATTAGCACCACCACCTTCAGTAACGTAGAAGATATAATCGGCGCAATTGAGGATGATATTTCCACCGTAGAGGAATCGTTCGGCGATGGAGTCATCTACCTGCGAGTTTCCCGGGGTATAGAGGGTTGTTGGGAACCAACCAAAAATGATGAGGATATCTGCCTTGCCGTCATCAATGCGTTCTTCTGCCCACGGCCCGATTTCTGCATCGGTTGCATAAACAATGTCACCAACGGAACCAACAGTGCCTTTAAGGTTGTCAAAGACTATAGCGCGTTGAATATCCGCGTTTTCTTTGGAAATCCAGCCAGTATTTTCGCTGAAGATAGCGACATCACCTAAAGCCCAACTTGAAATAGTACATGTAACCATTAACAGAACTACAAATAGTGTTAATACACTGCGTGTCATTAGTTTTTCCTTTCTTTTTGAGTTTGCTCCAACTATACTAAAGATATTGCTGGAGCAATAGGTTATAGAACCTGAGTTACTATAGTGGTTTCCAACAATAGTGGGTTAAAAACTTGATTTAAGATGTCCCCAGGTCGTAGCAACCTTTTGATTTGGGTCAACTGATTGGGGACCGAGCACTTCAAACAGGTAGTTATCAATCATTTCGGTGAAAAGTTCGCCCCGTGGGAGCCCATCGTCACCTGGTACTTGATAGGCAATTCCGATACGACCGTCGGTTTCGGTATCATGGACAATCGCGGGATCCAAGAATCCTGCCCCATTATCACCAAAAACTACCTCAACTTCCCAAGGATCAACAATCTGTTTTTCCTTGAAAGTCCGCGCTGAGGTAAAGGCTTTAAGGGTAGGGGTATACTTCTTACCATCATTAGTGGGTTTGATAGCTGTACCATCGGACCACATATCGGCGTTGATATCCATCATATTCTTCAAGCCCTGTTCACCGTTGGCACCGCCGCCTTGTGTGACGTAGAAAATATAATCCGCAGTATTAAGGAAAACATTTCCGCCTTCAAGGAATTCTTCAGCGATTGAACCGTCAGGATCAACATTACCGGGGGTATATAAGGTTGTCGGGAACCAACCGAATGTTACGATAATATCAGAAACGCCATTATCGGTGTGGTCCTCTGCCCATTTGCCAATCTCTTTATCGGTTAATACCACAACATCCGCCGGGGTTTTGAGCATGTTTAGCATTTCCTTCCCTTCCTCAACGGCAGTAGGCTGCCCCATCCATCCGGCTTGCTCTGTAAAGATTGCCACCTCTCCCATCGGAGCAGATATACCGATGCTCGGCAAAGCGAAGTAGCACATTATAAACATGGCAATGATTATCAATTTTTTCACGTAATTTCCTCTTGTTAATCGGCAAAGTGAATGCTCTCGTCTCATACTATTAGAGCATTCACAGACTGAATTCCATAATTTTTCCAAAAAACGAAGAATTGTCTATATCCCTAACTCAGTTATTATACCCGATTCCTTAATTGAAGTCAAATTAATTTATTTCCCCAGCAGCCCTAAGTTTCAGAATCACGTTCCTGATTGTGTCTATGGCAGAGCGGGCTTCCTTAACAAATGGGTAGACGGTAATTCGCCTGTCAATGTTTCTAAAAACTCGACCAAATCTTCTTTTTCCTGTTGATTGAGATGAAGCGGTTCCAGTGTCCCTTCTCGTCTACCGGCAAAATTACCACCCGTGCCACCGACATTATTGAATTCAATAACGGATTCGAGCGTCGGAAATTCACCCGTATGAAAGTAGGGTGCCGTTAGTGCCACATTACGAAGCGTTGGTGTCTTGAACTCACCTTGATGTTGCGGTATTGGCTCCAAAAAGTTTAAAATCCGTGTAGGAACTGCGGTATTATCACTATAGATGCCGCCACCGTTAAACGGATCTGCTAAGAGCAAAGAGATTCCGGCATAACGCCCAGTGTCCTCTGGCAACGCACCTTGCGGGATACCCAAATTATGGAAATCGTTGTCTGTAAAAGTTGGCGTATCGTGACAGAGGATACAAACACCTTTACCGATGAATGTTTTTAACCCACGCTTCGCTTCAAGTGTGATCGCCTCTGCCTCGCCTGCTACATACCGGTCAAACGGTGCATTCCGGCTAATCAAGAGACGTTCGTAAGCCTCAATTGCCTTACCGATATTTGCAAAGACGGTGTTAACCGCTCGCCGGTCCGCTTCGGACATGTTATCGAAATCTGAGTCTCCCGGTTTTCCATCAAGTGGGAAACGTGTTGCATCCTCAAGATCCGGAAGTGCACCGAATACGGTTTCATAATCGACTTCATAGTGCTTATTGATGAGATGTGCATACTGGAGTCTTGTGCCGGCTTGTTCCACCTCACCTTCAAGCGCACTTAGTGCTTGCGACCACAGTGTATCTGCGCGACCGTCCCAAAACTGCCATTTGTTATAGGCAGCATTGAGCAGTGTTGGTGCGTTTCTCGTTCCTCTCCCCGCGCCCAATGAAGTCGCCTCAACATCAGCGAACCCATGAAATGGTGAATGGCATGTTGCACAAGCAACCGTTCCGTCCTTTGAAAATCGCTCGTCGAAGAAAAACATTTGCCCTAACCGAGCGGCATCTGGATTATCGGCAACACGATTCGTAGGGTTAGGCGGTGGTGTGTCAGGCAGCGGAGATAAACGTTGAATAACCGCCCACTCGCGTTCCGTGAATATATCATCCTTTTCTTCAGGCATCGCTGTCATTTCTGGAAGTTCTTCCTCACCGCACCCGAAGAGCAATAACGCGCAGCTGGATATTATCCAAATCGTTATGAAACGCATCATCAAATTAATATTCCCAAATTGTAAAGTCAAGTTCTCGATTTAGGTCGGCTGGCTAAGGGGCTGGTTGGTTCACTCGACTCTCGGTGCATCTTGCATCGCATCTTTCGCGCACCGAAATCCGATTATCTGTCCACTCGCGACAATGTCGTCATATTCTCGGAATGCACACCGCATCTGATCTGGACCGGCGAACCAACTTGCACCCCGCCACGATTTTTTCCCCATCCCACTCGTTGGAGGACCTTTCGGGTTTTCCGCAGGACTGACAGCGTAGTATTCTGCGTCAAACCAATCTGCAACCCATTCTGCGACATTCCCTGCCATGTTGAATGCACCATACGGACTCGCACCCCCCTCGAAACTCTCTACCGGTGCTGCCATCGCAAAACCGTCAAGATGTCCGTCAAATTTTCCCTCATCATCGAAGTTGCATTTCGTCGGATCGAATTCATTGCCCCAGGGCCAAATGCGTGCGTCGGTGCCGCGTGCTGCCTTCTCCCATTCCGCTTCAGTAGGCAGGCGTTTCCCAACCCACGCTGCATAAGCGGCTGCATCGCCCCAGGTCACACCCACAACCGGCTGGTCAGGGTGATTAAACTTCGGGTTATCCCAGAAGATTGAATTCCGGTGTCCGGTGGCTTCAACAAATTTGGTGTAGTCGGCGTTCGACACTTCATGTTTATCAATAAAATAGGCATCCAAAAACACCTTGTGCTGCGGGAGTTCATCGAGCGCATCCGTCATTGGATCAACATCCGGATCGCTGCCCATGATAAATTCCCCAGTGGGGACGTATACCATACCTGCTGGTACGTCTATCGGTATCGGTTCAGGTACGACTTCTACCACTGGCATCTCAATGATTTGAATTTCTTCCGTTTCTTCTTCAACCAGCATCTGTTCATCACTGCCACAACCCATCAGGATCACGCCTAACAACATCAGGAAACAGATTACGGATTTCAATGTATCTCGCATAAGTGTTATCTTTTAGGAATTCAGTTCAGTAACCACATTCGTCGATTTTTAATTGCTCTGTTAGTGCACGCAGCGTGCGTCTACTACTATGAAAGATTGCATCAGAGGTTTAAGGTGTCCTTGCACAACGGAATCCAACGGAACTGCTATGATCGCTACATTGTGCTGGGTAGATATAAGCGACCGTTGTTCGTGTATCCCCCGCGCCGTTCGTCCATGATCCCCCACGAATTGCATAGGTTTTCTCATCTGTCGCTTTCGACTGTCCTGGGTCTTCCATTATCCATTCCCAAACATTTCCTGCCATATCATGGAGTCCATACGGACTTATACCCTCTATAAAATTCCCGATAGGTGCAGAAGTCATTGCATAGCCATCCGTGCTACCGTCCATCCTTCCACCATCGTCGAAATTGCCGCGCGTCGCATCATAATCATTTCCCCACGGATAAAGTCTACCATCTATACCACGCGCCGCCTTCTCCCATTCACTCGCGGTAGGTAGCCGTTTGCCAGCCCATACAGCGTAAGCCTCAGCGTCTTCCCAATTGACTCCCACAACCGGTTGATCTGGAGTGTTCAACCTTGGATCATCCCAGAACTTCGGTTTCCGATGTCCAGTCTCCAAGAGGAATTTTGCGTACTGTTTGTTTGTAACCTCATATTTATCGATGTGGAACGCTGCGACAAAAACTGTCCGAAGGTCGGCTTCTGTTCCGAACGTCAAGTTGGTCTTGCTATCCGTGCCGAGCCGAACCTCTCCTGCTGGAATCAAAACCATCTCTTCAACATCAATTCGGGTGTCGGAAGCCTCCAGAGATGTTTGCGAATCCGTCAGCTCCTCTGGACTCTCATCGTCACCGCATGAAGTCAGGTTAACGCTTAAGCCAATAAAGAAACATAAGATGGCGCAATGTTTCACTGTTGCTTTGATACCAAAGTTAGTTAATAGTGGGAGGAACATAATTTTTCGTGGCATGGTGTATGGTCTAAACTGTCAACGGTCGGTATTCCGTCATCACAGTTTCTGTCGGTACAAATTGGTTGTAGCCCCAATATGGGGATTGGGGCTACAGGTTAACAAATAGTTCCAATGACGAGGTGCTACTGTCGTGATTTTTTGAGCCGTCCCCAGACGACACTCACTTTACCAGTTGGATCTACTGCTTTTGCAGTTGCAAAACGATTTGAAATCAGTTCTGCGTACTCGGTAGCGATCTGATCATTCGGTGGTATGACTGTTCCACAACATGAAGTATGGAAGTTGATAAACCATCCCTCCATGTCTTTTGTGCGGTAAGCGATTGGATCTGCGTTTACACCGTCATCGGCATAACTTTCATACTCAAAATCGTTTTGCTTCAAAACAGCAAGACCTGATGCGCGATTTGAACTCCACTTCTTGAGAGAAGGGATGAGCTCCTTCCCAAGATCCGTTGGGCTGACTTGCGAGACTGTGCCGTTTGTGATTGTAGCACCAAACACGCTTTGTTGCCCGGCACCGGCAGCAGTAACACGCGCTCCCTTATCCCAATAATAGTAGAACGCGTAATCGCCGATGAATCCGCCGATCCCGCCTTCTCTTAGCCATGTATAAACAAGGTCTTTCTTGCCTTCTTTTTTAAATATCGTGCCAGGGGTATTCCCTTGCGTGATGATATAGATACCCTTGGGGTTCGCCTTCATATACTCCGCTAACTCGTCGCTATCCACAATTTCAGCAGTTAGTTTTTTTGCCTCAAGCTCCTCTACCATCATTTCTGCTAACTGCTTCGGGTTCGGAACGGCTAAGCCGCCACCATTTTCAACCGCTGCGTCATAAAAAACAGCGACATCCTGTCCAAATGTGTGCCCTGTGAAAATTAGCACCAAGGCACAAGCAAAACAAAATACCCTTTTCATTTTCCTTTCCTCCTCGCCTGCAATTTCAAATCGATTGTAATGTTATCTAACCTGCATCGTCTGATTCAGCATAACACGGTTAAACAGAAATGTCAAGAAAAACTTAACTGGATTATAGAACTTCGTTTTGCCTGTGGGCATCGGTTAATACCGTCTATCTTACTTCTTCAAACAAAAATTGACTTTTTCGTGATATATGATAAAATTCTGTATTAGAGAACAGTTAATTTTTACGAAATTTCTCTGCCAAACACCAGAGGGTATCACGAAAAAAAATGTCTACCAACATCCTCCAAAAATATATCCGAAAGATGGAGAAATTGCGAATAGATAGAGCACGTGGCGCAGCACCTAATAAACCTCTCCTGCTGTTAGCAGTTATTGAACGCATTGAACAAGGACAGATTCCCGAAAATAAAATAGTCCTTTCCCCGGAGTTGGCGGAGGCTTTTCTGAAATATTGGTCTAAGCTAACGGATAGGAAACCTAATATTGCCATGCCATTTTTCCATTTAAAGAGCGAAGGATTCTGGCATCTCCACCCAAACCCTGGATATGAAACAGCATTAGGCGTTGCATCTCAACTTAAAACGGCTTCTCGTATTCGTGAGGTGATTGCGTACGCGAGTTTTGATGATGAATTATTTCTTTTACTTACTGATACTCATGATAGAGAGGTAATCCGTCAAACCCTTGTCAATACCTATTTCGCAGATTTTAAGCAAGTAATTGAAAGCCTAATAACTGAAAAACAACAGATTGATAAGTACAGACGTTCACTACTACGGCAAGTTAAACACACATTTTCATCCTTACAACCGTTGGCACAAATCAAAACAGAAAAGCCAATTCGGACTGCTGGTTTCCGCCGAGCAATCATGAGAATCTACAACTATACCTGTGCAGTTTGTCAATTGTATGTTCTAACACTGGACGGCGAAAGTATAACTGAAGCTGCCCATATCATTCCGTTCAAGGTTTCAGGAAATAACGATGTGCGGAATGGGATTTCCCTTTGTCAACTGCATCACTGGTCTTTTGATAGAGGCTTAATTTCCGTCGATAGAAACTACAAGGTTATTGTTTCAGAACTTATGTTGGAGCGTGGACCTACAGAGTGGACGCTAACGACCTTGCGCGATAAGCCGATACTACTGCCGGAGCACGACGAATTCTATCCTGCTCAAGATGCTTTGGCATGGCATCGTGAGGAAATTTTGAGGCGATAGTCTGGCATGATTCCAATGGTTCACAAGATATGCATGAGAAGACCACATAAATATCGCCAAAATTATCCAAAATTTAGGTTTAATTTAAAAGAAAATAGAATAACTGGTGAAGTGATAATGGGAAGCGAGGCAGATTATCGGCGCAAGTTAATTCCCATTATTGGGAAATGCTGATCAAATGCAAAAGCCTCGCGGATGTTATTCTCGTGACACACTACAAAACTTGTGCAATCCGTAAAAGATAACCGTGCCGAGTCATACTGACGAAAAAGTGCTATTGCTTTCTCAAACATGTCCTTATCAATTTCTGCAATGATTAAAACACCTGTTTCCACAAGTAGTTCGATACGGTTTAAGAACATGACTGCCAGTGAGTGGTTAGTGTCGTATCTGAGACGAGTAACGGTTTCATCAATTACATAATCTGTAGTTAGGAGACGCATGTGCTGCTGTTGCAGTTTGTTGAATATCGCCACAGCTTCTTGATGGTGTTGATCTCTCCTATTTAAAATAGCGATCCAACCACCAGTATCAACAAAAATCATGATTTCGATTGTAATTCGTAGATGGCTTCGTCGTGGTTGACAGAGGCATCAGATGTGCCAAAATCTGCAATACCAATCATATCGCTAAAACCAGCATATCCGATCGCTATTTGGTTCTTTTCAAAAATGTCACGTATGCGTCCACTATTTACAAGAGCAATGAAGTAATCCAGTGTATCTGAGGCACTGTTTAGTATATTGGCAAAAACATTCCGTGGACTCTGGCTTCCAAAGTCAAAATACTTAGCGACTTTTAAATAGTTGTGTTCTTTCTGATGAACACTCCCACTTGCGCGAAAACTCTGGAGTTTCCGTAGAAAGGCAACGTGAACATCAGCACCTTTAAGTTCATTCAAAGATAAGGCAGCTTCAAGCAGGGCAATGCCTCTTTTATCTTTAAATGCTTCCCATTTCTCACAAGGAATCAACTTTTTCAGTGACTCTTCATTCAGAGAATCAATGAGTATCTTGGCAAGGCTTAGCACCAAACCATCAAAATCTTGCTGTGCGTTAGTAGCAGGGATTCCCAAGGATTGTAAATGATGTACGTCAGCAGAACGCAATGGTAACAACCACTGCCAACCCAGTTGTGCTTGACTCGCGTTTTGTAAATCATCATAAAGCTGATTAAATATATGTTCCGGGCTCAGATTGCCGCGCATATTTTGTGGGGTCTGTACTTGTGAAAGTCGTCTTTTATCTGTATCAATACTCACGATGTTCTCCTTTCTGTCAGCATATAGAATATGTACCTTGAAGTATATCACATTTTCCCCTTGCATTACAAACCGATTTCGTCTAAACTCGTATAGCAATTCTATTCTACACATGAGGAGATAGTAACATGACGATTCGAGTCGGTATTGTGGGTACAGGCGGTATCTCACGGGCGCACCAGCGATCTTACACGGCAGTAGGCGGTTTCGAGATCGTTGCAGTCTGCGACATCATCAAAAGCAAGGCAAACGAAGCCGCCGATCAGTGGGGTGTACCGAGAAAGCACGTCTTCACCAGTTACAACAAGATGCTTGAGATGGACGAAATCGACACGGTGAGTGTTTGTACTTACAACCAAGGACACCGGCGACCGACAGTGGCAGCGTTGAATGCTGGCAAACATGTCTTCTGTGAGAAACCGATGGCAGCGACGCTCCCAGATGCGACCGCGATGGTCCGGGCAGCAAAAGCGTCGGGCAAAATCCTGCAGATCGGTATCCACAGCACGTTTAATCCGGGACTCCAATTTGCGAAGAAGGTAATCGATGAAGGACTGCTCGGCGACATCTACTACTCCGAGTCTTCAGGTGGCAGACGGCGTGGAAATCCGGGACGCACGTTCATCTACAAAAAGACGGCGGGCGCTGGTGCGATTGTAGACATCGGTGTCTACAATATGCACAACTCGCTGTATGCGATGGGGTATCCAAAACCCGTGCGTGTCTCTGCTATTACTGAAGACTACATCTCGCAGCAAGATCCACAATTTCGAGGGATTATGGATGTTGAAGAGTTCGGTGTCGCGTGGGTGCGGTTTGAAGACGGTGGCGTGATGGTGTTCAAAATCTCTTGGGCGATTCATCAGGATTCGCTCGGTCCCAGTTTCTGTCTCGGTAAAGAAATGGGTATCTCCTTGGATGGACCAGTCGTCTATGCCGATGCCTATACGGATGACCTCAAGAAACTGGTTAAATCGGAAGGATTGACAGCAGAGCCGAACCCGCCGGATGGAATGACGACGATCCGGTTCTCAGGATTCCCAGCGGTCAATGTCTGGGAAGCACAGATGACCGCGTTCCGTGAAGCCGTTAAGGCAGATGCACCATCGCCGATACCTCCCGAAGGTGTACTTCTCACAAATGTAATTATGGAAGGCATATTCCGTTCGCATGAGACTGGAAAAGAGGTTGCGGTGAGAGTGCCGGAAATTTAGCGAATCGCGTCTGTTTCTATACAAGATTTGTTATAAGGAGAGAACACTATGACTGTCAAGGTTGGTATTATTGGTACAGGTGGCATTTCACGTGCGCACCAGAGCACCTACGAGAAAGTAGGCGGTTTTGAGATCATTGCGGTCTGTGACATCATCAAAAGTAAGGCAAATCAAGCCGCTAAAGAGTGGGGTGTCCCGAAACAGAACGCTTTTTCAAGCTACAACAAGATGCTCGAAATGGACGAACTTGATGCAGTGAGTGTCTGCACTTACAATCAGGGGCATCGGCGACCGACAGTGGCAGCATTGAACGCCGGTAAACACGTCCTCTGTGAAAAACCGATGGCGGCGACACTTCCAGATGCGACCGCGATGACCCGAGCGGCGAAAGCATCGGGCAAAATCTTACAAATCGGTCTCAATCCGACATTTAGCCCGAGACTCCAATTCATAAGAAAGGCGTTTGATGCCGGGTTATTCGGCGATATCTACTACTCTGAATCTGCAGGGTGCAGGCGGCGCGGGAACCCAGGACATACGTTCATCTATAAGAAGACAGCAGGTGCTGGTGCAACCGTCGATATCGGTGTCTATAATATGCATGCTTCGCTGTATGCGATGGGGTATCCAAAACCAGTGCGTGTCTCCGCTATCACTGAGGATTACATCTCGCAGCAGGATCCGAGGTTCCGTGGTATCATGGATGTTGAGGAGTTCGGTGCGGCGTGGGTGCGGTTTGAAAATGGTGGTGTGATGGTGTTCAAAATCTCTTGGGCAGTGCATCAGGACTCCCTCGGTGGCAACTTCCATCTTGGGACGAAAGCGGGTTTCTCATTGAATGGACCGGTTGTCTATGCCGATGCGTATGATGGTGATCTCAAAAAGTTTGTCGAATCCGAGGGATTAACAGCGGAACCAAACCCACCGGAAGGGATGACGACGATCCAGTTCTCAGGATTCCCACAAGAAGATAACTGGGCAGCCCAGATGACAGCGTTCCGTGAAGCGGTTAAAGCGGATGCTCCGTCCCCAATACCGCCGGAGGGTGTGCTTCTCACGAACGTGATTATGGACGGTATTTTCCGTTCGCATGCAGCCGGTAAAGAGATTGCGGTGAGAGTGCCTGAGATTTAGAAGCGGTTAGAAAACGACACGGGTGATAATGTGTTTTTTACTGGCGGGGTTTCTAACCCCGCCTTTTTTCATTATTTCTCATTGAAAGTCATTGTAGGTTGGGTTGAACGGATAGTACTAGAGTGCTAACCGTTCAAAAAAACTGATACTTGGTCTATACATTCACCATTCCAAGGATATGTAGTGAAACCCAATGCTTTCTCTGGGATATGATAATACGGAGTTGAGTTTCACTAGGTCCTTGATGAGAGACGATGCGATATTGAATTTCAGGTGCATTTGAGAACTTAGCACCGTATTTCTCAACCCCGTTCAACCCAACCTATGTGTTATGCAAACGCGCTACGCGAAACGAACAACATACATCTTTGCCCGCATCCCACGCACATCCACTGTCAGTTGTTGTGTTGTCCTAAGAGAACGTCGCTGTTTCAGTTCGCTATTGAAAAGCGTGTCTTGTGAAGTGAGCAGCACCATCCTCCCCCTCGGATTGAGGACGCGCGCATACTCTTTGAGGCAGTGCCGATATAGATTCGTAAGTTGAGGGACATTCCCTATTGTCTCACCGAACGGAAGATTACAGACGATCTTATCAACAGTGTTTGATCGTAACGGCAAAGTTCGCGCATCCCAATGAAAAAATTGGCGCGGTTGATGTTTCCTACCGAAATTCGTCACGGTCGCATCTAACGCTTCAGTGGAGACATCACCACCGATGAGGTAACGGTAGCGACCAATAAACGCACGTTCCAAGAGGATCGTACCAGCACCACACATCGCATCTAAAAAGACATCGTCTGGATGGGGTCGCGAGAGACGCACCATGCTATAAGCCAACGTCGGTTTGAGCGATGCAGGGATATGTGCTTGTTTATACGGACGCTGCGCCATATCGTTTGCGGAAAGTTTGAGGCTGATATAACCATCGTCGCCATGCACCTCTGCCCAAACATCCAGTGCAGCGTTAGACGATGCCAAATACCATCCCCGTTCCGATAAAGCACGCTCAATTACGCGTTGCAGGTCCAATCGTCGGAAGTTACGTTTTCCGGACAGCCGACTTGTCACCCGAAACGGCACCCGTCTCCGCACGCTAATGCCCGCCTGCCGACAGCACGCAAACACCTCTTTGAAACCCATGCGTGAGAGCGAACCACTCAACGCCGCCAACGAGCTGCGTGAACGGGTCATCTTCGGCATCCGCTTTAGAACGAGAAAGAGATGCTCGGCTGTTCGTAGTGATAACAATTCACGCGGGTTACCCGTATACTGAAAGAGGATTCGTTGCGGTTTACGTTCCAGGATCTTCAGATGTCCTGTGTCCGCAAAGCGTTCTGATAACTCCTCGCGCGCGATGGTCTCTAACCCCGCGCTGACAATGATAGAATAAAGCATATTTTTTTAATAGGTATCAGCAGTCAGTTATCAGTAGTCAGTAGGTATCCGTTTCCGCCTTCTTAGTAAAAAACGGGACACCAACGTAATCCTGAAAATCTGTGAATCTTGTAAATCCTGGTTCAGACAGAAGAAGAAGGTTCGGGCCAATTGAGATGCCGATGCAGGAACCGGAACGTCTCCGCAGAATTAATCTGGTGCCCTCCATCAAAGAACTCGATCTCCGTTCTATCAGCGATCCCCAGTCGAACGTAAAGCCGCCGGACGACAGCGAATTCATGCGCAACCCATTCATCGGGCGCAACACCGTCGTCATGCCCACGTTCCACCATGAACGGACGCGGCGCAATCAATCCCGCCATCTCGCCGTAGTTGAATGTATTCCCCAAATCGAACTCCGGCATCTCATACTCACCGGTGAACATATAGCTGTAGCGAGAGTCAAACGTCGCATTTTTGACGATCCATTCGTTGAAATCGGCGGAACAAATTGAGCAGGCGTATCTTTCAAGCACCGCCGGGACGCGCATTGCCGTTTTACCGCCATAAGATAACCCATAAAAACCGATTCGATCCGCATCGACGAAAGGTTGCTCCGCGAGCCAGTCGAGCGTCCGTTCATGCTGACGAATAATCAACGAAAAGAGCGACCACTTTATCGGATTTGCTTTGCGTTGAATGACGCGGAAGGCATCAACACCGATATACGGATTCTGTGGTGCATAGGTGATAAACCCTCTGTCCGCCAAACTTGCGGCGTAAGAGTGATAAACCGATTCTATTTTCGGATCCGCAGTATCCTGTGGTCTCCCTTCTAAACCGTGCTGACAGACGACAACAGGACGCTGTTCGCCCGGTTGGAGATCATTTGGGAGCAGCAAGATACCATAAGCGAAAACACCGTCCCACACATCAAGGACGACCTCATAGCCTTTCCATCGAGGTTCGTCATAGATGAGCCTTGTCCTCGGATTAGCAGGCACATCGGGTGCCGGACATCTACCGATAACTTCGTCCCAGAAATAGGCTTTGGCATCTGTACATGTTTCTTCCCACTTTGTAAGCGAAGAGGTATCGGTCTTGTTCCAGAAAAATTCTTGCCGCCGCGATGCTGCTTCCCGCAAGAAACGTTGCGTCTGATTCACCAATTGCGTAAACTGCCGTTTCTGCCTCGCCTCGTAATCAAAATCGTCAATGCTACGTGATGAAAGAGGACGATATCCATCAACGCGCGCATCTTCAACACCGAGTCCGGTAAGAAGAGTTGCTAATGTTTCTTCGGAACCCGGCAATCCATCTGCCGGAGAGACAAGGTGCAAAGCATCTTCATTGCCGAGCTGATGATAGTAATCGTGTGCACGGTCGAATTCCGTCTCAACAGAATCGACGGGTGGGGACACGAGTTGTCCCGGTGCAGCACCGCCACGTCCATCACGAACCGCTGGCGGACCGGCAACTTCAGGTCCACGACTTGCTTCAATAATCAATAAACGTGGAGCAATGAGGCTCGCAACTTCAGCATCGCCAAATTCGTGTAGCAGCCCCCAAACGTTCCGGTAGATCGGTTCTCGCCATACCTCTTGCCGCGATTGGAAATATCCACTGACAGCCGCGGCTTGAATCCGTGTATCAACCGCTGCACTATGAAGGGCAATCAACCCACCTTCACCGTAGCCGATAACACCGATTGGTGCTTCAGCGGAAGCCATCCAGTCCACCAACGACAACACCTTTTGCACCTCATACCCGATGATATGCCTACCGAGCTGATACGCCATCCGATAGATGAATTCACGATGTGGTTGGTTCGTCATTGCACCGATGGTTGAATTGCCCGAATAGGTATCGTCACGGTTAATGAGGAGTGGAACAACGACGCGACACCCTGCTCTTGCCAAACGCCTTGCAAACTGAGCACTCGGTGGCAACGCATCTGTTATCCCTGCTACCATTTCCGGTGTCCAATCAGCATCGGGTAGGGCAACGACTTGGGCAATAACCGGCACGTTGTGCATCGGCTCCAATAAAAGCCCCTCACCTTCCACCTCATCGAAAACCTGCCAACGAACGCGAGATACGGTGTAATTCTCATCCTCTGTGATCTGCACGGCGGCTTTTGTAGTAGCGACGTAAGCGAGTTCCTCAATTGGCAGACGCGGATCGAAGCACCCGATCTGTTTCCTAAGCCGTGCGCGGTTCGATTCTACAGACTCAGTATACGCCTCATGAGAACTATAATCGCGATGCCACAACGTTTCCCGTTTCTCGACGGAATTCGCCACCGCGTCGGTAACATAACCGTCAAGAACCTCAACCATCTGTGCAGCAAGATCGCCTTCTAACGTCAAAGCGGTTGTTCCATGTAACGTTTCTGCGGTTTTATCTGACATGCGAACTCCTTTCAGGTTTTTAATTTATGGGCACCTGGACTGCGCTCCATTACACGCAGGTTTCTTGTAAAGAATGAACTTAAACCAAGCCAGCAAAAACGGCGCAGGCGACTCGAACACGTAGAACACCAATACCCAAGCAAGCGATACTTATCCGCAAGGTATAATTAAACAACTCCGTCTCGCCTTAACTTTTCCACTTCATCTGGATCCATTTTTAACACATCGGTTAGAATCTCAGTTGTATGTTCACCGAGACTCGGTGCAGGTGCGTCCACGTTTCCAGGCGTTTCTGAAAGTTTAATCGGCACCCCCGGCACCTCTACTTCACCTGTGATGTGGTGTGCAACGCGTGTAATCATCTCGCGTGCTTGCACCTGTGGGTGACTGACGACCTTATCCATCGTATTGATAGGACCGCACGGCACACCGATATTTCCAAGCGAATCAATCCAATCATCAGTCGTCCGTTGCGACATAATCTCCGAGAGGATAGGAAACAAATCACTATGATTTTCTGTTCGGTCTGCGTTCGTCTGGAACCGTTCATCTGAGATGAGTTCCTGCCGACCAACATGTTCACAGAACTTTGCCCAGAGTGTATCATTTCCAAGCGCAATAATAACGTGTCCATCCGCAGATGCAAACGCTTCAAAGGGTGTAATCGCTGGATGTCTTGCACCAAGGGGTTTGGGTGCCTCACCAGTAGCGAAATATCGGACAACGGCGTTCTCCAAGACAGCAACAAGACTGTCCAACATAGCGACATCGACAAACTGTCCCTTCCCTGTTTGGTTGCGATGATGCAGTGCGGAGAGGATGCCGATCGTGGTGAAGAGGGCAGCGGTGATGTCGCTGATAGAGGTGCCGACACGCACTGGGGGTCCTTCCGGTTCACCGGTAATGCTGATGATACCCCCCATGCCTTGGATAATCATGTCGTACGCGCCTTGCTGTGCATAGGGACCGGTCTGTCCAAAGCCGGAACACGCTGCATAAATGAGCGATGGATGCTCCGTTTTCAGTGTCTCGTAATCCAAGCCAAAATTTTTCATCGTTCCCGGACGGAAATTCTCGACGAGGATGTCAGCGTGCTCCAACAACTGCTTGAAGATTGCATGCCCACGTTCGGTTTTAAGGTCGAGCGTCACGCTCCGTTTTCCGCGATTCACACTCATGAAATAGAGACTGAACCCGTTTTTAAAGGGACCAAAATTGCGAGATTCGTCCCCCGTACCGGGCTGCTCAACCTTGATGACCTCTGCCCCAAGATCGCCAAGGAGCATGGTTGTATACGGACCGGCGAGAACACGCGTGAGGTCCAAAACCTTTATACCGTCAAGTGGGCTTGCCATCCGTCATCTCCTCGGTCTAACGGAAATCGTGAACGCAGTCCGATTCTACAACTCTTCACCAACGATGAGACGATACGCCTCGCGGTACTTCTCACTCGTTTTGGAGATAACCGTCTCTGGTAACTCAGGCGCGGGGGGTTCTTTGTTCCAACGAATTTCAGAGAGATAATCCCGTACGAACTGCTTATCGAAACTCTGCTGAGGCTTACCGGGTTCGTAAAGATCAGCGGGCCAGAAGCGAGATGAATCAGGTGTAAAGACTTCATCAATAACAATCAGTTTGCCATCGCGTTGCCCGAACTCAAACTTGGTATCACAGAGGATAATACCGGCACTTTCCGCGTGCTGACTCGCAGCTTTGAAAAGCTCGAAACTGGCATCAATCAATCGATCTGTAAGTTCGCCACCGACTTGGTTCTTCATCTCTTCAATAGAGATCGGTTCGTCATGCGCACCGTGTTCAGCTTTGGTTGTGGGCGTGAATAGAAGCTCAGGGAGCCGTTCAGATTCGCGTAGCCCATCGGGAAGTTTCTGCCCACAGATTTCGCCTGTCTTCTGGTATGAGGACCAGCCAGATCCTGCGAGATAACCACGGACAACGCACTCAATATCAACCCGATCCGCTTTGTGAACGAGCATAGAGCGTCCTTTTAAGAGTTCCGCATCGGGGTGTAACGTATCGGGGTAATCTTCAACCTCAGTCGTAATAAGGTGATTTTCGGCGACAGATTCGGTGTAGTTAAACCAGAATTTGGACAAACCGGTTAAAACGCTACCTTTATCTGGGATACCGTTTGGTAAAACGACATCAAAGGCAGAAATCCGATCCGTGGAGATGATCAGGAGTTCATCACCGAGGTCATAGAGATCGCGCACTTTACCGCTGTGCGCCGGGGTTAAGTTAGTTAATTGTGTAGATGTAATAACGTTTTGAGACATACTCTTTTCTCCTAAATTCAAAATTTGAGATAATGAAGATAGAAATGTGAAAATTGGGTGATTTGAAAGCAAGAAATGCGGATGCTATTCTTCCTTCAGTAGATTTTGTAGGACAATAGCAGTCCTATTTGTCGTATCAATTTGGAGTGCCTTGTTAGCCTCCTGCCTCGCGGATTGGTTCTCACCGATATAATAGTAGCACGCCGCCTTAAGCGCATAGAGTTCCGCATTGGAATGATAGTCATGCCGAAAGAGGTATTGCGCGTCCCCCTGTAAGGCGTTATCAATCGCTCGGATAGCAGACCTGAAATCAGTGGCATCTTTGGCATCTTTGTGCCGTAAGTAGAGTACGTTCGCTAGCCCAACCCATGCGTCCGCATTTGAGGCATCAAGTTGTACGGCGTTTTGGAATGCCTCCTGTGCCAACGGCGGATTCAGCGATAGGCTGAGATGACTCCATCCCACTCCGTTGTGCGCATCGGCAAGTTCCTCATCAAAGTTGATCGCCCGCTCAAAATTGAGCAATGCTTGCGCATAGTTACCCGACTCGTAGGCACTCCATCCGCGTTCCATGTGCCCCAGTGCGCTTGGCGTATTTGGGTCTGAATCACTGGAACACCCGCTCTGCATCAAAAAGCAGGAAACGAGCATCGCTGCACAGATGATATGAGGCGCAGTTCTGAATGTAATAGGATGCATCATGTGTCCCTAATTGGAAACCTCACGCAGCAAGACTTCAAACAAACAGGTTTGAGAGTTTACCTACGCTAAAAAACACGTATACAGAGATTTTACTCCGATTTAAGCGTTGACAGGAGCGGACTTCGGAGTGCCACGGCAACAGCAACTGCATTTGCAATTATACCAAAACCGAAGATGAAAAGCAAGGTAATTGTGAGGGAAAACCATGGAAAGGAAGGGAGATGTCCTTGCGAAGCGAGAATTGCGGCAAGCCCAGCGGCAATTCCGATGAACATCCCGATTACAAGAAGAAAGCAGTTTTCAAGAAACAACATCCGCGAGAGTAATCGTCGTTGGAAACCGAAGGCGCGTAGGGTCGCCAATTCCCCGCGACGCTCAATGATATTCCTAAACAGTACCAGTGCCAGCCCGAATGTACCGAGGAGCACCCCTAAACCACCAAGACTCTGGAAAGTGGAAATATAGGTGTTTTCAACCGCTCGATAACTTGCCAACCGCGCCGCTGCTGACGTAAGATCAAACCCGTAATCACTCAGTGTTTTCTCTAAAATCTGTGCGGTTTCCTCCCGCAGCGCGGGCGGCGTTTTGATGAGAAAAAACTGGTATCCGCTTTGGCTCGGAAAGTATTTCGTGAAATTCGACTCAGAGATAATCAATTGGCTTTGGAAAATGCTGTTCTCAACCGTCTCAAGTTCGAGACGGAGTGCTTTTCCAAATTCATCTTGGACGAGAAAATCGTCTTTCGGGTCATGGTGTAAAATCCAACGAAGCGACTTCTCGTCCCCGATAGCAAGGACTCTACCGATTTCGCTGAGTTTTAGTTTGAGTTTGCGCCAAGGGAATTCATCTAACATGGTGTCAGAGGCACCCAAAATTTGTGGTTTCTGGGGCTGATAGAGGTTGAGGCAGCTCACATCTTCGCCCGGCAAAACACGAAACGGAATTATTTCTGACGCACTGAGGAGTTCGGAGGCGTTCTCAGAAAAGCCGAGTTCAAATCTGCCGTCCGGTGTATTGAGGCTGTGATGTAACGGGAGCGAGGACTCAGCAACAAAAGCATATTCTGTCTCTGGCGGTGCGTCGTGTCGATTCGCGCCTACAGCGACGATGATACAGCACGCGATCCCGACTGTTATAACACAGGTTGTGCTCCGTCCGGGCTGCCGCCCAGCATTTTTGACGGCAAATCGCATCCTACTCAACCGTTTTGATGCATTCTGTGATTTTAACCATCTATCGAATGCCTCCGCCCCTATAGCAATAATAGTAAGTGCAACACATAGCAAACGAACTATAGGATTCCCCACTAATATGCCTACACCTATACCAACCAAGGCGACAAAAAAGAGAAAGGGTCCTGCTTTCCGAGTTTTGGGCTTGCTTGTTGTCGTTGCATCAACAAAATCGGTTCCACCGGCGAGGAGCGATACAACCGAAGTTTTCCCCAATTTGTGGACAGTCACACGGATAGAAATCATCACAACAGCCAGTGAGATAAGCACGCCACTCAGTAGACTCCACGGACTGGCGTGAAGTTCCATAAACGGAGTCCCAATGGCAGGCAACCACCACGTCTGTAGCCCAAATATCATCAGCTGTGCGTAACCTACAGCGAGCAGACACCCGATGAGACTACCGATACCAGCGATGATGCCCCCCTCATATAGGAAACGACGGCGGATCTTGACAAGCGGGTAACCAATAGCCTGTAGGATACCTATTTCACGCGATCTTTGCTCTACACCGATTCGGAAAAGCATCCCCACCAGCAAGGCAACCGCAATAATGATAAAGGCACTCAGACTGCCAAAGAGCATCCCGAAGTCCGTCGCGCCCGTAGAGGCTTGAAGTCCATCTGCCTGAAGCGATAAGAATTGAAATCCAACCTCCTCTGGCTGAATCTTTTTGAGGAATTCGGTTTCAAAACGGGTGAGCGTTTCACGAATGTCTGTGTCCGGTGCGGTGGTCATCCGAATACTTGTGAGGGTGCCGAATCGATTCTGCCACAACCGCTGACCGGTTTCCAGCGAGATAAACGCTTTCGGTGTCGCACCGTATTCATCCCAATACGCCTCGTCCTTGTCGCGAATAAGGGCGTAATCAATTGGAAAAGGCGATTCCCATTCGGACATATCGGCAGTATTATGGATACCGGGAAAGGTGGGGATGATACCTCTATCCGCAGCGATGCCTTCAATCGGTAGAATTCCCTTCAGCAGAAAAGATGCCGTTTCTATGATGTATTCCTCACTCGCCCCGACACGATAATATGTGATATTGATTCCGTCGCCGACTTTCACCCCAAGATCCGCTGCCGTCCATGTATTCAGGACGATCTCACCAGGCTTCCTCCGAGCGCGATGTGCTTTTAATGCGTTTTGAACTTCTGTCGAGGCAATATCAGCTTCGTCGAGTCGTTGCTTGTATTCTGTTTTGCTCAGTTTCGACCCTGTTTCCGCTAACGTGTTCACTTCTTTTGTTATTCTGTCTATCTTTTCGTCCAGTTTTTTATTTTCTTCAGAGATTTCCGGTTCTCGCCGTTTGATTTCCTGATCGTATGCCTGTCCATACGCCCACATATCTGTTTCAGTCACGTGCCTGTCGAGATATTCCGCAAACGTTCCTTGGTCAGTCGGGAGTGCAACAATTGTGGAGTATGGAACGGTTTTGCCATTCGCAGAAATCGTATTCGCGAGATAGGTGAGCGTCGAAAAGGTTGGAATCTGGTTCCGCACTGCAACCGTCAACGCAGCCTCTGAAAAGATCGGCTTAAGAAGATACTCTTGACTTTGGAGATCGAAATGGGTTTCATGCTCCTGAATATTCAATCCGAGTGCTTCAAGCGTTAATACAAGCTCGTCAGATGAAATCGGAGCCGTTTGCTTTGTAAAAAGGGCGTTTACTTTATTTTCCTGTCCAAGTGCTTTTTGTAAAACTGGAAGTGCGATAAAGGCATTTAGCGGAAGGCTTTGATGTACTCGCAAACTGAATCTACCGACGTTTTCAGCGGGAACAACGTCGCCGATAACCAAACGAAGGCTTTGGATAGCCTCAGACGCATCGCGCTCACCGAGGATGAATTCTGGATGGATGTCAGCCACTTGCGGTATATTCACCAGAAGCGTATCGCCGACTTGGGCGTTCAGTTCACTTTGGAGTGCCTCGTTAATGACAATCGCATTGAAGGGTTGTCCAGCTGCTTTGTTTAGATTTGGCGCAGTGTCCGCATCCCAGAACGTAAAGAAACTTTCCGTTATACCGAGGATGTTCACCTTTGATGCCCGCGTCTGCTTCTGTGGTGCAACGATTGTCCCATTCAATAGAATCGCTGATACCTTATCCTGTCGATTTAATAGGTTGGGTTGAAAAAAGTGGTCTGCGAGGAGGGCATGTTGAATTGTGCCGAGTCGTTCAGTTGTGAGACTCCGTAGACTCCCACGCACGGAATCCCCGACAATTAATGCGCCAGCAAGTACGCCTGTTGCTACAGCAGTACAGAGTGCAACAGTAAGATGTATTTGCCAAAAGTATCTAAAGGATTTTTTAAATTGACGCAAGCACATTGAAAAAATTGGTTCTAAACGCTCTTTGGTTCAGACCGCAAACCTCCTTTATCGGTTTGCTAATATCTCTTTAATACTCTTTTTCACATTACGATTCGGAATTGCCCTCGATGCTGCACCTGCCTTCCACAAGCTGGAGGTGTTCCTGAAAACGCAAAGCGAGCGTAAGATTATGTGTAACGACAATCAATATGTTTTTTTCGGCTTGATGTAGTTCAAAGAGCAGGTTGGCGATAGTTTCAGTAGTAGCAGTATCGAGGTTACCTGTCGGCTCATCGCAAAGGAGAATATCCGGTTGGTTGATAAGTGCACGCGCGATAGCGACGCGTTGCCGTTCGCCACCTGAAAGCTCAGCAGGTCGATGCCATATACGATCCGTAAGCCCGACCCGATCAAGGAGTTCATGCGCCCGTTCGGTAGCGTCAGGTTCCTGTTTAAAGGCGAGTGTAGGCACGAGGACATTTTCAAGCACGGAATATTGCGGGAGCAAGTGATGGTCCTGAAACACAAACCCTATCACGGAATTCCGATATCGTGCCAATTCAGGTTCAGAAAGCGCAAACGGATCCGTGTTGTTAATCCTAACCTGTCCGTTAGAGGGTTTCTCTAAAGTGCCAATGATATGTAAAAGTGTACTTTTACCGGAGCCGGAGGGACCGGTGATAGCGACAGATACATCGTCTGTGAAGTCAAATGAAATATCTCGTAATACCTGAACTGTCCCGAAGTCTTTAGATAGATTGGATACTTTAAGCGAGAAAGTGCCAGTAAGCGATTGTCTCATGATCTTCGTAATCTCCTGTGAGGTGAGGTGGGAAGGCTCATCTACGGTGAACAGTGTATCTGGTTAGCAATGAAATCGGGGATAGGAATTGCACGTAGTTTTTCACCCGGATTTGTCACACAACAGACTGTTGTGAGTTGCCCACGTGCGATGTCCTCTCCGTGATGTGTGAAGTGGAATTGATAGGTAAGCGATTTCGTCCCTTTTTTGGAGACCACAAGATGAATATCCACCTCGTCTTCAAACCGGAGCGGGCTTAAATATTCGCAAGAGGCAGCAAGTCGGGGCCATCCGATTTTATCGCCGTTCCATTCGGTGGCAACGCTCGTCCCTAAACTGCGGAGGAATTCATGCTCCGCAGTCTCCATAAAGACAAAAAATCGCGTAAAATGGACGATACCTGCCATATCGGTATCAGTAAACTCGATTCTACGCTTGGTTCGGTACTCGGTGGACATGTTCGGTTATCTTTAATACAAGTTGGCGCGCCTTGCAAGCGCGCCAACCGCAAAATGTTCACATGACTACATCTTTGGAAAATCAGGTACATCCTCGTAGCGGCTCCATGTCTCGGAGTAGATTCGCCAATGTCCATCTGCCGGATCTACCATGAGATTCAGCTTTTTGGTGCCGTAATCGGAGTAGGCGGGACGGCTACCGCTCGCAGGTGTACCACTGAATTTTTGTAAAAACTTGACATCTGCCACTGCCCGATCTCCGTTAACCTGTAAATTAGAGATGGAGACCTGGATATCAGCGTACATGGTATTCAGTTTTCTCATCTTGCTGCGGAGCTGCCCTTTCGAGAGATGAACCTTAGTTTCCTTTCCACCACGCACATTGACACGGGTAATTCGAGATCTCTCTGAATAGATGGACATGTAAGTTTGCAGGTCCTTCTCTTCCCAAGCTGTCTGCCATTTCCCTAAGACCTGCCTCACTTTGAGGTGTGTATCAAGTGGGGCGTTTCCATCGAAAGCACCACCCGACTCCTCACCGGAGACAGTGTCTGCGCCTGATACATCTGATGCAAGAGCAATAGAATCAGACACGACACCAATCTGATCGTTAATGAGTTTCCATTTTCTTCTGAAAAACCCTTTTTTCTCAATAGTAAGTGTGCGGATGTGTGTCTCAATAATATCGCCGCCATCTTGCAGAGTTACGTGAATGTTGTCAACCACGTGCCGGTTTTTATGCCGTGGGACAGCGGTGTACATAGCTCCAGCGAGATCTATTACATGGATTTGCGACATCAGTTCCGTGGCACGTCCAAAACTTGCTGCTCGCTTTTTTCGGGCGGATTTATCCCACAAGTCGGTATACTGCTTTAAATCTTGGGATTCTACTGCGCCTTTCCAAGCCATAACCAACGGAACTACAGGGCTGTTTGGCTGTTCTGAAATTTCGGTCTCCTGTGTGAAATCAGAAGTTGGAAGTGTCGCGGTCAATTCGCTGCCAACTATCTCATCCATGACAATTTTCCACCGTTGTTGGATAATACCCCTCTTTTCAATGACGAGATTTCGCATCTGCTGTTGCGTTTCGCCGGGGAAAGAGACAATGAGTGGAATCGCTTCAATCCGGAAACGATTCGTGTAACGTGGCACTCGGTACGGTTGGCTAGCACCTCCAAGGTTAACCTCGATGTCTACTTTATCTCTAAGGAGTCTCGCTGTATCTTGATAACCGCTACTGGCGCGCTGTCGCGCACTTTTCACCCAGAGTGATTCATATCTTTTAACATCACCAGTTTCAAGCGAACTTTTCCATTTCGCTAAAAAGGCAGCAGGCATCTCAGTGGAACTCATGAAGACCACAAGAAATAATACAAAAGCGATAACGATTGCCGCAACGGCACCACCCCAAATCAAACTCCGGGGCATAGTGAATTTCTTTTGGCTGTCTTGCCGGTTCTGTGCGTCGTTCACAATTTAACCTCCGTTCTTGGTTGAGATTGGTGCTTAGAAATTCGGCACGTTCTCATAGATTTGCCAGATTTCATGATGGATTTTCCAGTCGTTACCGACTTGATGCATCCAAACTTCACGAATCCAGATATTGTAGAGTGCCGTAGCGTTTTCGTCTGCTGCGGGCGTAGCCAATTGGGTCAGCCGGTGGATACCTATGACGCTTTCACCTTCAACCTCGGTGTCAGTTTTCGCTTTGCCCCAACCGTTAGCACTCATTTGATGAAGTTCGGATTCCAATTGCTGCAGATCAATTTTGCTCCGCTGCTCTTTGCTTTCGCGGATCACGACCTTGTCGGCAATAACATTGGGTTCATAATACGCAAGATGTCCGCTGAGGTTTTTCGCATGCCATGCGCGTTCCCAATTACCAAGCGCAGCCTTACCAGTTGCGATCTGTTCTGCAGAGAGAGAAATACGTCCTGTTTTAGCAGGGTGAAGTGGCGGTTGACTGTCAACAAAGGAGCGCGCCTCTTGTGCCTTCTGTTTGAGATATTCTGCATGCACCGCGTCTGAGCTCTGCTGATTTGCCTGAGCGAGTTTCTCAGTATAGATTTGTGCTTGTTCGCGGAGTTGCCTCCTCAGAGAATCTATTTCAGAAACAACCGCTCGTTTCTGATGCCCTTCTTCTTTCACCCGTCTTTCGGCGACTTCGAGTTTCCGGCGGAGTGCTGCAATCTCCTTGCCGTAATTACCGATCTCGACTTCTGCACGTTGGGCACGTCCCTGAATTTCTTCCAAAGTTTCAGAAAGCTGCGCCACCTGTTTTCCAAAAGTTTCCCGTGAATTTCTCAACTGACGGTTATCTTTCTGGAGGTTCCGAACTTTCTGGTTCAGTTGCTCTTCCTCTTTGTGAATGTCCTTAATTTCAGATTCAACCCTTGCGAGTTTCCGCTCTTTATTTCCGAGCGTATGGCGAAGTGCTTCTGCCTCAGCTTCCCTCTGAAGTATAGACGCATTCAATTCCGAGTTTTTGGTGGTGTTGACGGAATTCATTCTTGCGACTGTAGCATCAGCAGTCGCTTGATATGCAAGGCGAAGTGCATCGTTGCCTCTTTTTTCCGTGAGTGCTGTTCTGGCAGCTTCAAGATTGGCTTTCGCGGCTTCAAACAAATCGGACGCAAGCGAAGGTGCATCAACGGCTTGTGCTGCTGCAATCGCCGTGTCAGCGTCCGCAATCGCCGTGTCAACCGTCGATGTTTCAATCTTTCCGAGTTTCCCACCGCATCCTGTCAAACCGAACGCAGCGAGAATCAGAGCGATGAGTAGAATTCTACCCAGTGCAATATTGCCCTTCCGCGATAAAGCGATGAACCCTTTCATTTTCTGACTCCTTTTATCTGTTTGTGTGTGCATGGTTCCAGTCGAATTGTCAATTTTTTCTCTGTATAGCATCGCTATAATGTAAGGGAGAAGAAGGATTACGTTGTCCTTCTTCTGAAGTTTCTAAGCGGAAACACCACAATACACGAAAATAGACGTGCGCCGCGTGTCTCCGATTTGTTACGAGTTTCTAAAAAACACAATCCTTCAAGGGTTGGTTTCTCTTTTCACCATTTGGCACTGACAAAGCAAGAACATGAGGATGGACACTCGTTGTTTTCATTTGTGCGAGTGTGTCTTTGATAGTTGCTGCTTCCGCCTTTCCTACCCCATCAACCGCCTGAAGTTCGTCAACAGCAGCTGTGTAAATTTCGTCCAACGTTTTGAACTTGTGAACGATGTTTTCAATTGTAGTGAATGGAATGCAAGGCACTTGACTCAACATCCGGTAGCCACGCGGTTTAAGAACATCAAAAGTGTTCGGAATATCACTTGGATATCCCAAAGCTTCACTAATATTACCCTGACTTGCGAGACTGTTTGCGTCAAGTCCCAGAATCTTCTTAAACGCTTCAGATGCGTCGCGCAGACTTTCATGATAGTAATCTTTTGTAATCAGAAGTCCACTTTCAATCTCGGTTGTAAGTTCGGGAATGTGTTGTAGCGATTCCGCCTGCGTCCCCAGTTCAATTCTGTAGCGGATCAGCTCCCGCTCAGCGCGGCGAACCCGTTCACACAATTGGATAGCAGTGATAACATCCGCTAAGGTGGCATTCCCACGTAACTCTGCCCAATTGAGAATCGCAATGGCACTTTGCAGTGCCTTGAGGTGCTGTGTGAGTGCAAGCATTGTTTGGTTCGCACCGGAAAGCAACGTCGGACATTCCCGGAAGATATAATGCTGATTTTTGAGATACAAGGTGAGAGTATTACGACTCTGTGATACAGCAAGAACGATATGCTCAATCTCTTTAGCAAACTTATCCGCCGAGCGATGGCGAAGTCCTGTCTCAGTAGAAGGAACAGAGGAGCTTGTTCGCAGCGTCACATTGGCACGCACGATGCGCTTTATATCTTCAGAAAGTATAATTGCGCCATCCATTTTTGATAACTCATATAAGCGTGTCGGTGTATATGGGCAATTAATCCGGAAGCCACCTTCTGTCAAATCCAGGATCTCTGGCGTATCACCAATCACAATGAGTCCGCCCGTTTTGCCTTGGATGATATAATCAATACCTTCCCTCAGATAAGTACCTGGTGACAGCAACTTCAGCGTCGCAAATAATTCGCGTGTTTTCTGATTTTCCATCGAGATGTTTGGCACTGCAACCACCTCCTAATTAATAGGGTACCATGTCCAAACTTGCAGCGTCAAGGCGAATTCTCCCGGAGTCAGAAACACCCTGTTTTGGAATACAGGTTCCCTGGGCAATATAATGAATTTTATAATGTCAACTCAATTCGTTATGATTATTGCTAATCGCTTTACTTTTCTTCAAAAAACGCGAGGTTTACAGAAACCTGAAAACAGAGTGCCTTCAAAATTTTGCTTGACTTCACGCACAAATAAGTGTATAATGTATATCAACTTTTTGCCTTGGCTAAGAGCGTCATTTCTGAATTTATGTATGAATGAGGACGCTCCTCGAAGATTTCTGATATAATCCACATAAGGCTGACGTTGAGAATTTACTGAACAAAATTAATTTCGCGTAAACCTTGTGACATTAAGATAAACCCAAAAAGGAATTCGTGAAGATTCACAAATTTTCACACCAAAATCTATGCGATTTAGCTTATTAGGCGCGTGTTTCGCGGCGATTGTCTCATGCAATACTGATCAATTACCCAATGTAACGATTGAAACCGAAAAAGGAAACATTATTATTGAACTTTATCCGGAAGCCGCTCCAGCCACAGTGGCAAACTTCGCGCAGTTGATCCAAACCGGATATTATGATGGCGTGATTTTTCACCGGCATGTCCCCGGTTTTGTTATTCAAGGGGGCGACCCACAAGGGACAGGTAGAGGCGGACCGGGATGGACAATTCCGGGAGAATTCCAAGACCCCGACCTTCGTGAAAAGATGCCAGCTCATGAAAAAGGTGTCGTCGCTATGGCACGGACACAGAACCCTGACTCCGCTGGAAGCCAGTTTTATATCTGTATCAGTTCAGATCCAAGCCCTTACGCACATCTTAACGGCAGCTATACCACATTCGGAAAGGTTATTGAAGGAATGGATGTAGTAGATGCCCTACGCGAACGTGATGTAATGAACAAGGTAACAATTGAGAACTACACGGAAGCACCGTAGCACATCTCATCAATTCCGCGCACCACAGTCTTATAGTAAAGTCTGAAAATAAGTTAACATTTGGGAAACAAAAAACCCTCACCACCGCTGGCGAGGATTGTATCCTCGCCCTTTGGTTGATGGATAGATAATTATGGGCTTTACTATAAAACAAAGCAGTGCTCACGAGTTTCTCACGTTGCACCGCGCCTACGGAGCAACAAGCATAACAGCGGAAATTTGGAAAGGATGGACATAATCGATGGAAGAATGGAAACGTCTTGTTAGAGATACTGTCAACACGCCAGAAAAACTTGCCGCTGCATTTGATGTTGACTTAGAAGAGATGCGGCGCATTCATAAAGAATTTCCGATCCGCATCAACCCGTATTATCTTAGTCTCATAGAAAAACCGGGCGACGCGATTTGGAAACAGGTCGTTCCCGACCCAAAAGAGTTGATTAGCACCGGTGTAGAGGACCCACTCCACGAAGAAGACGATAGCGAAGTACCAAACGTTACGCACCGATACCCAGATCGGGCACTCTTTTATGTCAACTATATGTGCCCAATCTATTGTCGCTTCTGTACCCGCAAACGGAAAGTTGGCGACCCGCATTCGATCTCTGAAAATAACATTGAGAGAGGGCTTGCCTACATCCAAGCACATTCAGAGATCCGTGATGTCATTATCTCAGGTGGCGATCCGCTCATGCTAACGGATAAAAAAATCGAGATGATTGTCGGCGGATTACGGGCAATTGAACATTTAGAAATCATCCGAATCGGTTCACGCGTCCCAGTAACGTTGCCCCAACGCATTACCCCAGAGTTGTGTGCAATTTTGAAACGGAACCACCCTTTTTACATCAACACCCACTTCAACCATCCACGCGAAATCACACCTGAGACTGAAAAGGCATGTGGCATGTTAGCCGATGCAGGCATACCGCTCGGTAATCAGACCGTCCTCCTGAAAGGTGTGAACGACGATCCCGCTGTAATGGTGGAACTAATGAAAGGGTTGTTACGAATCCGGGTTAAGCCCTACTACATCTATCAAGCAGATCTCGTCGTAGGAACCGACCATTTCCGAACAGCAGTAAAGACGGGATTAGACATTGTCGAAGCGTTGCGTGGACACATATCTGGGCTTGGTGTGCCGCATTATGTCGTCGATGCTCCCGGTGGTGGTGGAAAAATCGCACTGATCCCCGATCCAGTTGTCACCTTCGACGATGATGAAATTCAACTCCGCAATTACGAGGGCAACGTCTACAGTTACCCAAGCACACCGTTCTTTGATGAGGATTGGTAGATTCAGGAAAATCTATATCTATTGTAGGGGCGGGTTCCGTGCCCGCCCTATTTCTTTCTCATCTCGGCACTTGCTTGCCGCTGACGAGGTTTGGAACCTCGCCCTCCGCGTTCTGTAAGAGGGGCGGAAATCCGCAGAAACACCCAAGCAAAACACTCCGATTTCAACTTAGTTCCCCGTATAACCGACAAAAAACTAAAAACTGAACGGCTCCGGTATAAAGCAGGAACCTGTTGACTTAATCGGCCGCCTTTGGTATATTGCTGTCAATATCACAAGAAAGGATTCAGGTATGGCAATAAAGAAATCGCAACTTTACGCTTCGCTGTGGCAAAGCTGCGACGAACTCCGCGGCGGGATGGATGCCTCGCAATACAAAGACTACATCCTAACGCTCCTTTTCATGAAATACGTCTCCGACAAAGCCGACAATAATCACTACACAGAAATCGTTGTTCCGGAAGGCGGCGGATTCGCGGATATGGTTGCATGCCTCGGCGACAAGGAGATCGGCGACAAAATCAACAAGATCATCGGGAGACTCGCGGAAGAAAATAATGATCTCAAAGGCATCATCGATCAGGCTGATTTCAACGACGACAGCAAACTCGGCAGAGGCAAAGAAATGCAGGATCGGCTCTCGAAACTGGTCGCCATCTTTGAGAGCCTCGATTTCCGAGCCAACCGAGTGGAAGGCGACGACCTCTTAGGTGACGCTTACGAATACCTCATGCGCCACTTCGCCACTGAATCCGGCAAAAGCAAAGGACAATTTTACACGCCCGCGGAAGTCTCGCGCGTCATGGCGAAAGTGATCGGTATCGGTCCCGATACCCGGCGGGATAAAACGATCTATGACCCGACGTGCGGTTCGGGTTCACTCCTACTGCGAACCGACGACGAAGCACCGGACGGGTTGAGTATTTACGGACAGGAAAAGGACAATGCCACCTTCGCCCTGGCGTCCATGAACATGATCCTCCATGACAACGCCGGTGCGGACATAAAGCACGGTAACACGCTTGTCGCACCCGCTTTCACGGACGATGACAGGCTCCAAACCTTCGATTTCGCTGTCGCCAACCCGCCATTCTCCGATAAAGCCTGGACCAACGGATTCGACTCTGATCCCGGTAACGACACCTACGACCGCTTTGAATACGGTACCCCGCCAGCGAAAAATGGCGATTACGCCTTCTTACTCCACTTCGTTGCGTCCCTGAAAAGCAGAGGCAAAGGCGCGATCATTCTGCCACACGGTGTGCTCTTCCGTGGCAACAAAGAGGCAGACATCCGCAGGGAACTGATCCGTCGCCGTTATATCAAGGGCATCATCGGTCTACCTGCAAATCTCTTCTACGGCACGGGTATCCCTGCCTGTATTATCGTGATTGACAAAGAGAACGCTCACATCCGCAGTGGTATCTTCATGATAGACGCCAGCAAAGGGTTCCTCAAGGATGGCAACAAAAACCGTCTCCGCGCCCAAGATATTCACAAAATTGTATCGGTTTTCAATGCGCACGCAGAACTGCAGTGCTACTCGCGCATGGTACCCATCTCTGAGATTGACGATCCTGCCAACGACTATAATCTCAATATCCCGCGCTATATCGATGCGAGCGAACCCGAAGATCTCCACGACCTCGGCGCACACCTCAACGGAGGCATCCCTGACACCGATATCGACGCACTTGACAAATATTGGACGGTCTTCCCGACACTCCGTAACGCTCTGTTCACAGCCAACGGTAGACCGGGATACAGCGATCCGCTCGTGGAGACACAGCATGTCAAAACGACGATCCTCACGCATCCCGAATTCAAGGTTTACCAGCATCACGTCGATGCCGTCTTTACCGAATGGCGCGAGGCACACGAACCACGCTTGCTCGGTATTGATGTCGGCACGGTTCCCAGAAACATCGTTGAGACGTTATCGGAAGACCTCCTCACCCGTTTCAGAGATCTGCTTCTACTTGATCGGTATGATGTCTATCAGAAACTCATGGACTACTGGGACGAGGTCATGCAGGACGATGTTTATCTCATCGGCACGGATGGATGGGTGGAAGCCGCAAAACCGCGTGAGGTTATCCAGGATAGGCAGATGAAGGAGACACCCGACCTCGTTATCAAAAAAAGCAAATACAAGATGGATCTGATTCCACCGGTGTTGATCGTCGCGCGCTATTTCGTAGATGCGCAGGGTGCGATTGAAGCCTTGCAAGCGAAACAGGCAGTTGCCGTGCAAACCTTAGAGGAATACATCGAGGAACACGCCAGCGAGAACGGATTGCTCGCCGATGCTACCAACGACAGCGGCAACATTACCGCCAGCAGTGTGAAAGCACGACTCAAGGCACTCACAACGCTACATGAGACACAAGACAACGACGATGAACAGGATGCCCTTGAACACTGCCTATCCCTGCTTGAGATGAAGTCGAAAGCGGACAAGGCAGTCAAAGATGCCCAACTCGCGTTGGATACACAGGTGTTGGCTCGCTATGCGACGCTTACTGAGGACGAAGTCAAGACACTTGTGGTTGGGAATAAGTGGCTCGCCAGTATCGGATCGGCAATTGAGGGTGAAGTCCAACGCGGGACGCAGGAACTGACGGGGCGTGTCCAAGAACTAGAGGAGCGTTACGCGAGTCCATTGCCAGCGTTGTCGCGTGAGGTGGATGGATATAGCATGAAAGTTCTGGAACATATAAGAAAGATAGGGGCTATCTAAGTGTAAGAATTTACCGCTTTCATATTTCCATAAAGTCCAATGGAGAAGAACTCTAATGAGCGCAAAATCAAAACAGGATCATTGGAAAGTAGTAAGATTAGGAGAGGTAACAGAGATTGCCAAAGGCGGAACACCAAAGCGTGATGTGGTGAAATATTTTCGAGGCAATATTCCTTGGGCAATCCCTTCTGACATTACCGCTTTGGATTCCGCCTTGTACATTGATGACACAGCAACACATATTTCAGAAGAAGCATTAGGTAAAAGTGCTGCAAAACTACTACCAGCGGGAACAGTTTTATTAACTAGCCGAGCAACAATTGGCGAAACTGCAATCGCTACCGTTCCAATAGCGACAAATCAAGGGTTTGCTAACTTTATTTGCCATGAGACGCTATTAAATGTCTTTCTCGCCTACTATTTGAGATATATAAAAGAGAAGTTAAATGATCTTGCAAGTGGTAGTACATTTAAGGAAATTACAAAGGGAACCCTACTGAATATTGAGATTCCTCTTCCTCCTCTTTCAGAACAACACGCCATCGCCGAGGCATTGTCGGATGTGGATGGGTTGCTCAACGCCTTGGACGCACTCATCGCTAAGAAGCAGGCAATCAAGCAAGCCACCATGCAGCAACTGCTGACGGGTCAGACGCGCCTGCCTAGGTTCAGCGGGGCGTGGGAGGTGAAGCGATTGGGCGAGATTTCATCTTTTTTTAAAGGCTCAGGTCTATCGAAAGCGGACCTATCACCTGACGGGAAAAGGCGATGTATCCACTATGGAGAATTATTCACAACTTATGACGAATGTATCACCAAAGTTCTACATGGAACTGATCGAGAAGGAACGTTTTTTCTTTCTCTCTCCAATGATGTCCTGATGCCAGGATCGGATGTAACTCCTAATGGTCTTGCAACAGCAAGTTGTATATCAATGTCCAATGTCATCCTTGGAGGCGATATCTTAGTGATTCGCGTTCCAGCTGATGTCCTCAATGGAACATTCCTCGCATACGTAATCAAGATAAATCATAGTCAGGTGATGCAACTTGTATCAGGAACAACTGTCTATCACTTATATGGACGGGACATGGCAAACTTTACTTTCCTTATGCCGAGCGTCAAAGAACAGAACGCTATCGTTCGCATTCTTTCCGATATGGATGCCGAGATTGCGGCGTTGGAGCAGCGTCGGGACAAAACCATTTCCATCAAACAGGGAATGATGCAGCAGCTCCTCACGGGGCGGGTGCGGTTGTCTGAGTCGCGGATTGACGCTGATGACGCGGATTAGGGTGTTTGGTGTGTGTCGCGTTTTCTGTCAGAATCAGGATAACCCCCCAACCCCCTTATCAGGAGGGCATAAAGAAACATTGACCGGCTTAGAGCGCGAACTGGAAAGTTTGCGGTACAAAGATTACCCTCTTATCAGGGGCAGTGATGTAATGTTAATTGTAAAATCTACTATGAACACCGTAGGCGAAAGAGAAAAACAAACACAAGCACGCGTCATCAACTTCTTCCGTGAGACACTCGGCTATCTCTACCTCGGACGCTGGCAAGATCGAGAAGGAAATAGCAACATTGAAACCCGTATGCTTGCCGATTGGTTGCGGGTCAGAGAGCGCGACGATCAGGTCATCAGAAAGGCAGTGGAGGCACTCCAAAAAGCCGCCGCAATCGGTGGCACCAAGACCCTCATTGACGCAAACCGAGAGGTCTACAGACTCCTACGCTACGGTGTCAACGTCCAACCGAGCACCGGTGAACACCGGGTCACCGTCAAGTTGATCGACTGGAAAAATCCGGAAAATAACGATTTTAGTATCGCCGAAGAGGTGACCCTCGAAGGCGAGTACGGCAACAAACGCCCCGATTTAGTCCTCTACATCAACGGAATCGCCGTCGGCGTCCTTGAACTAAAACGTTCCACGACCTCCGTTTCCACAGGCATCCGCCAGAACCTTACCAACCAAGACAAAGACTTCATCGAATGGTTTTTCGCCACCGTGCAACTCGTCATGGCGGGCAGCGAAAGCCAAGGACTACACTACGGCGTCATCAAAACGCCAGAGAAACACTGGTTGCGCTGGAAAGAAGCGAATGCCCACCCCGATGCAGGCGATAGCTTCCTGCTCCGAGAACTCAGTCAAGTCTGCGATAAGGCGCGGATGCTCGATCTCTTACACAACTTCATCGTCTTCGACGGACACGTCAAGAAAATCTGCCGACACAACCAATTCTTCGGTGTGAAAGCAGCGCAAGAACGCGTAGACCGCAGGGAAGGCGGCATCATCTGGCACACCCAGGGCAGTGGGAAAAGTCTCACGATGGTCTGGCTCGCAAAATCGATCCTCGAAACCAACCCGCGTGCACGCGTGCTCATCATCACTGACCGCACCGAACTCGACGAACAAATTGAGGGGGTTTTCAGTGGTGCCAACGAAAACATCACGCGCACACAGAGCGGCGCGCATCTCCTGCAAGTCCTCACGAATACCGCCGAGCGATTAATCTGTTCACTCGTCCACAAATTCGGCAGATCAGGTGAGATAACAGACGAAGATGCCGATATTGACGGCTATGACGACTACGTTGACGACATCCAGCAACATCTACCCGACGGCTTCCAAGCGAGGGGAGATTTTTTCGTCTTTGTCGACGAATGCCACCGCACCCAATCCGGCAAACTCCACAGAGCGATGAAGAAACTGATCCCTGATGCCATGCTGATCGGTTTCACAGGTACACCGTTGTTGAAAGGCGACAAGCAACGCAGCATCGAAACCTTCGGTCCCTACATCCACACCTACAAGTATAACGAAGCCGTTGAAGACGATGTCGTGTTAGACCTCCGTTACGAGGCACGCGACGTTAACCAAGATCTCGCCTCTCAGGAACAGGTCGACGACTGGTTCGAGAGCAGGACCAGGGGACTCACCGACACCGCAAGAGCACAGCTCCGACAGCGGTGGAGCACGATGCAGAATGTGCTCAGCTCACGCGAACGCTTGGATAAAATCGTCGCCGATATTGTCCTTGACATGGAGAACCGCGACAGACTTAAAAGCGGAAACGGCAACGCCATGCTCGTCGCCGATAGCATCTTTTCCGCCTGCCGGTATTATCAACTCTTTCAGGAAACACCCCTCAAAGGCAAATGCGCCATCATCACCTCCTATAGACCCACTACAGAATCCATCGCAAGAGAGGAAACCGGGGAAGGACTCACCGACAGACAAACAGAATATAACGTCTACCGCCAGATGCTCGGCGACTACTTCGACGAACCTGAAAACACAGCGATTTATAGAGTCGATCAGTTTGAGAGGGAAGCCAAGGACAAATTTATTAACCAGCCAGCGGAAATGAAGCTCCTCATTGTCGTCGATAAGCTCCTCACGGGTTTCGACGCGCCACCGGCGACCTATCTCTACATCGACAAGCACATGCAAGATCACGGGCTTTTCCAAGCCATCTGCCGCGTCAATCGCCTCGACACGGAGGACAAGGAATTTGGCTACATCGTCGATTATCAAGATCTCTTCCGGTCCCTGGAGCAAGCGATTACCGACTATACGGGTGAAGCCTTTGAAAACTTCGATGCCGAGGATGTCCAAGGATTGTTGAAGGATAGACTCGAAAAAGGGAGAGAACGCTTAGAGGAGACACGCGAGAAGGTTAAAGCGTTGTGCGAACCCGTTGAGCCACCGCGCGATTCCGCCGCTTACATCCGTTTCTTCTGTGCGCGAGAAGACGGGAATCTCGAACAACTCAAAGCCAGCGAGCAGAAACGCGTCAATCTCTACAAATTCACAGCCGCATTCGTGCGGGCTTACGCCAACCTCGCCAACGAAATGAACGAAGCAGGTTATAGCGATGCCGAGGCACAGGAAATCAAAGAAGAGGTCAGGCACTACCAAAACGTCAGCCAAGAGATCAAACTCGCCAGCGGCGATTACGTCGACCTGAAGGCATACGAACCCGATATGCGGCATCTCATCGATACATACATCCGCGCTGAGGAGAGCGAAACCCTCTCAACACTCGGCGATACGCCCTTAATCCAACTGATCGTTGAAAACGGTCCTGAAGCGATGGATCTGCTCCCTGAAGGCATTCGCAGCAATGAAGCAGCGACAGCCGCAACTATAGAAAACAATATCCGTAGGCTCATCGTCGACAGGTCTGAGGTCAATCCGAGGTATTACGAACACATCTCACGTCTGTTGGATGACATTATCCGCAGACGACGAGACGAGAGACTGGATTATCGCGCATACCTCTCCGAAATCGAAGGACTCAGCTGGCAGCTCACCGAGCCAGAAAACCAAGAGCGGTACCCCTCCAATATCAATACAGACGCATTACGCGCACTCTTCGACAACTTAGACACACTCCCCGAAGATAGTAGAGAGACGGTAGCACGTGCAATTGATGACACCGTCCGCAGAACGAGAAGAGCCGACTGGAGAAACAACAGGTTCAGGCGACGCGAGGTCCGTAATGCCATTGCGAGGTTGATTGATGAAGAATTCAGTGATTACGATGACCTTAACATCAATGCCATCTTTCAGCTTGTGATGAATCAGAATGACTACTAAAACCGACAGGTCCCACATCAACATCCGCGGGATCACCGTAGAGGTCATCCGCAAGGACATCAAGAACCTACACATCGGGGTCTATCCACCGAGCGGTCGGGTACGGGTAGCAGCACCTTTAGCATTTGACGACACCGCCGTTCGGATGGCAGTCATTTCACGGCTCGGCTGGATCCAACGGCAACAGGCAAACTTCACAAAGCAGGATCGGCAATCGCAACGTGAGTTCGTAACAGGCGAGAGCCACTATCTTTCAGGACGACGCTACCGACTCGATGTCATAGAACGCGACGTTCCACCGAAGGTCTGGCTACCCAACAACACAAAGATCGCGCTCAGTGTCCGTCCCAGCTCCGATCGGGACACACGGGAGGCGGTGATGCATCGCTGGTATCGCCAGCATCTCCGGGCGCAGCTACCACCGCTCCTTGAGAAATGGGAGGCGAAAATAGGCGTATCGGTCAATGAAGTACGGATTAAGAAGATGAAAACGCTCTGGGGGTCTTGCAATATTGAAGCAAAACGTATCTGGCTCAATCTCGAACTCGCAAAGAAGCCGGAATTATGTCTGGTGTATATCTTGGTGCATGAGATGGTGCATCTCCTGGAGCGTAGGCATAACGATCGGTTTCATGCACTGATGGACGGGTTTCTACCACAATGGCGCGCCTATCGCGATGAACTCAATCGCGCCCCCTTGGCACATGAAGATTGGCAGTATTGAGGAGGAGAATCTTCCAGTTCTCGGTGCGGTTGGAAATCTCGTCTATTTTCTTGACAAGGTGTTAAAAATGTATTACAATTACAATTATGAAACACCGGTGGACGAGATAAACACCGGTGAAACAAAAAGTGTGCCGCGAGTACATTGGCAACTTTCGCGAAACCTGTGCTGATATGTGCCCTAAGCATCTTGCTGCAAGAAGTCTGGATTAACAGTGAAACTTTTTTTGAGGCGTTTGATACTATTATCACGAACCTTCCACAATCATTTCTAGTAGGAAAGATAGCGGAAACTATTATTGAAAGAGGTGTTAATATGATCAGATACTGTAGAGATTATTTAGCACTCCAGAACCAAATCCCAGCAGAAAACAAGGCACAAGGCAAAGCGAAAGGCCTCAGTGAGTAGGTATTTTAGGACACCTACAAGACAAGAATAAGGGGGCAAACATGACGAGTCCCCCTGAGATGCCTAGAATGATCCACAAAAATCTGTATTTTCATTTTTTGGCACAAATACGACAGATAGTTAGTCATTGTATAAGAAGTTCTCAATCGTGCCAATCTCCCTATTATTCATGTATACTTTTCATACAACATTGTGCTCCACATTTTACTCCTTCAGAATATCTAATTCATAGGTGTCAATTTAGGGATTTCCATAGCATTTTGTAGCAGTCTACAAATGCCGCCCCTACAGGGCTTTTATTTTTCATTATACCTACTTCTACATAGATGTCACCTCTACGGGGTTCAAGAGATTGAAGTAACGGTTTTCTACACAGAGATCAATCAAAAAGCATCTACAATCCTATAAATCTTCTAATCCTGTGAATTCCGCTTCAGACAATGGACGCGACACACTACCGAAGTAAAATATTAATCCTCATAAAACCGCACCTACCTTGGTAAAGGGAAAGCCTCTATTCCTCTTTACCCTTTATTTTTTCAAGAAACGGACTCAACAGATCAATCGGAATGGGGAAGACAACGGTTGAGTTTTTCTCTGCACTGACCTCCACCAAAGCCTGAAGGAATCGGAGCTGCACAGCAGTCGGGGTTTTGCTGAGGATTTCAGCGGCATTGGTTAAAACCTCGGCAGACTCAAATTCACCCTCGGCATGTGTAACCTTGGCACGACGTTCCCGTTCCGCCTCCGCCTGTTTCGCCATTGCGCGTTGCATTTCAACAGGCAAATCCACATGCTTGATCTCCATCGCCAGCACTTCAACACCCCACGGTTCACAATGTTTCTTGATAATCTCTTCTAAGTCCTGATTCAGTTTTTCACGTTCCGAAAGCAGATCGTCCAATTCAGCACGTCCAAGCACACTACGGAGCGTCGTCTGTGCAACTTGGGAGATGGCAAAACCGAAGTCTTCAACCTCGATCACTGCCCTGTCCGCTTCGGTCACTCTGAAGGTGAGCACTGCGTTGACGCTCACGGAGACGTTGTCTTTTGTAATCACATCTTGAGGCGTGACATCGTTGACGATAACCCGTAGACTGATGCGTTGCATCCGCTCAATCCAGAACGGTATCATAAGCACAAGCCCGGGACCGCGGGTCCCCGTTAATCGTCCGAGACGGAAGATAACAGCACGCTCATATTCCTTAAGAATCCGGACGCTCGTCCCAAGCATAATAGCAACTGCAATAACAATAGCAAAATAAAGTGGATCAATTTGTGGCATACTTTTAATTTTCCTTTTTCTAACTATGAACCTCCGCCCTGCCCTCACTTCGTTTCGGACAGGATTTTAATTTATCTGTCTCTGGTCTACCTCTCATTTCAGGCAGGTTCTTGGTGAATCGCACGTTCCTTTTTAGAACCAGAGGTGAGTTTCACCAGAAACCATAGCGAAACGTAGTGAAGCGATGCCCAGAGACCAATTTTTAAAAAACGTTTTAGGCTCGGTTCCTGATGCTATCAAGAGTTGAAGCCAGTGATGTCGCGAGCCTTCTGAAAAAAAGCACGTTTGCGCGGTGTATTGATTTGCCATTGCACTGGCACGGATTGGTAACCGTTACAATAGTCATTTTCACCGGGATCGAAGTAGCCCCATGAGGCGTATTGACTCACAGCAGCAACAAAGTTGTTTAGTGGTTTATCGAAATCAAAATGGTCGTCTTCGTTGAAAAGAATCGGCATCGGACGGTAGCCCGGCACTTCGCGCGCCTGTTGTACCATCTCAACAATGCGGTTCGGATCGCTTACACCGTTTCCGTGGACAAGCAGGAAATCGGAGGCACGGACAACATTTTCAAGCGGCACCTTACCACCACCGTAACTAGTGCCAACAAGAAATCTATCGCCATCGCGTGTCATCGCTTTCACTCTTTCAATTAATTCGTGTACCCGTTGCGGCTTTAGTATTTCATGGGTATACGCTCTGACGTTGCATTCGTTGTTCACCTCAACGATAACATTGGTATATCCTTTGTCAAAGAGCCAACCGGTTGCATTGTCAACAGCATTTTTGACGGCATTTTCGTCCTGAACTCGTTGGTCCTGCCCAAAATAGAAATAACCGAGAATAACAACCATACCGAGTGTATCAGCAAAATCAATGATGCGTTCAAGCCGAGACAGATAATCTGAATTGAGGCTGCCGTCGGTTTCTATACCGGAGTTATGCCACGGTTGCGCTTTAGAATAACCTTCGGGACTACCACCTTGAAGATTGATGGTAAATGCTAACACACCGTGGGCACGCCATGTCGGCATTGCGGCTAAAAATTCACGTGTATTGCGCTCAGCGTCCCATTCGCCTGTATCTGGATATTCCCACAGATGAATAGTTTCTGGGTTCCGATCATCAAAGATACCTTGCACCATGCGGGTATTAATAAGTAATCCTTCTATTTTATTGTCTTGGTAGAAACGTCCCGGATAGGTGATCTCTCCGTTGATATAAAACGCATCGTCAACAATACTAACTGCTGTCTTCATTGATTTTTCCCTTTCGTTTATAGACTCGTCAATATGAGTTTCATGGCAATTCGCATACAGTCGCGAGGTGCCGTTAGCGAGGAACAGTCCTGCCAATGCGGTGCTTCCGTTAATTAAAAAATTTCTACGGTTCATGAATTTCTCCACCACACTGTTTCAACAGAACCCAATCTTGTAGGACTTACGCAAAATTGAATCGAAATGCCTATCTTCGGACAGTACAAACACTTACCATTATAGGACCGGTGTGGTTCCAAACCGCACCTACCGGGGAAGTGAGTAAGTCCTATCTTGGACAAACTCGCTTACTGTGTCTTCTGCGAAAGTGCTTTAAAATACTTCCGCAGCTGTTCCCGATACTGGAACGGGATGTTCTCAAACTCTTTTGCGTGAGGTGTCGTTTCTAACTTCCGAACGATTTCAAGCAATCCTGGATGCAAAGGTGGGACTTCCTGTGCAGGTGCCTCAGGATTTTCCGCAACTTCCGCTTTGCGTTGTTTACCGACATCCCGTTTCTGCAACGATTTCAGACTGTCGAGCATCCGCGTCAAAATTTGCGCTTGTCTATCAAGCACCTGATTGCCGAGTTCACCTTGGCGAAGTGACTTCTCAACGTCAGTCATCTCCTCAGCAACATCTTCAAGACTGCCAAGCATTTGCGCCATCTGCTCTGCCCGTTCAGCGAGTCGTTCGGTTGCCTCTCGAATAAGCTGCTGTTGGTCAGCGAGTTGCTGCATCATCTGTTCAAGTCCGGGAGTGCGTCCCTGTTCTCGCAGCTGTTGATTCAGGTTCTGTGCCATCTCGTTTAGCTGCTCCTGACTTTCAGCAAGTTGTTGCAACTGTTCCATCATGTTCTCAAATCCACTGGCATCCATCTGTTGGTTCATCTGTGCCATCGCCTCAAGAAGTTCAAAGATAGCTTGATTGAGATCGGCAAGTGCAGCCCTTTGGATCGGCAGCGCGAGGCTCGGCTGTCTATCCTCCAATGCCCGTGCAGCACGCGAGAGCGCATCGTTTGAGGCGTTAAGGTGCCATATAACTTCAGGTGGAACTTCCATCTGTCGGTTACCTAACTCCCAGAGTTTACTGGAAAGTTGCGTAACACTCTCTGCTGTACTGAGTTCATCAGCAGCGAGTTGTTGTAAACGCACAATTTCACTCGAAATATAAGCATTCGTTTGTCCGGCGATGAGAACATCATTGGTTTGGGTGAGGACCTTTTCGTGAAGATGTGAGAGGTGAAGTCCACTTTCAACGGCTTCCTGCAGTGCAGTTAACGTTTCGTTCGCGTTCGCACCTTCCATGAATGCAAGCGCGTTATCCAAACCTTGAGCGACTTCTGTGAGCGTCTGTTCTGCGCCGCGTCCGGATTCGAGTGCTTCACTGTTCTGTCCACTTCGCAGACTTTCACTGGTTTCTGCAAGCATCTCAGACAATTTCTGATCGTGTGCAAACTGATTGAGCCGTTTGATCTCATCTGCGAGTCGCTCTATTTGTGGTGGAGCGTTCTCGCTGTTTTGAGCCATTTCCTTCATCTCTGTGCCGAGTTCATCTAACGCTTCGCTGAGATGTTCAAATTCGCTTGCGACGCTGTCCTCCTTTTGCGCGAGATCATTTACAGGAGCGGATTGTGCCTCCGATTCCAACGTATCCATCAGTTGTTTTTGCTGTTCAGCAAGAGCCTTTGCTTGTTTGGCAGCAGCCTCAAGTCTTTGTTGGAGGAGAATCTGTTCATAAAGCGATTTGGCACGTTCCAATTGTTGTAAAAACTGCTCTTGACTGAGATTCGCTTCCGTCATCGACTGCTCTTGCTCACTCATTTGCTGTTTCGCCAGTGCTTCTGAAAGTTTCCGCAGCAGTTCTTTATGCTCTTCAGAAAGTGCTTTCTCCATCAGATTTTGCAGTTCCTGATATTTTTCGATAGTCTCAGTATCAAAGAGCTGATCCTGCTCCATCTCCTTTGCCGTCTGCTTCATATCTTCGATCAACTGCTTGGCGGTTTCCTCAATCTGTTTCTGATTTTCAAGCACCTGCTGCATCAGGTTCTCATCGTTGAGGGTAAGCTCTTGGCTCTTCCTGATCTTATCAAGGAGTGTGTCAACCAAACCGGTAGCGTCCGCCTGTTCGTCAACAAGCTCTTCCAGTCCTTGTTGTTCAACCTCTTGATCGGAAGCAATCGCGTCATATAATTCGGAGAGCGACGGAAAACGGAGCGTATAGGTATGAGATTTGCCGATATTCGGTCCCGAGACATTGTCGATATCCAATGCTTGGACGTAATAAGCGAGTGTTTCACCCGGAAAAATGCCTACCCGATCCACGTCCCATGTGTATGCCACAGAAACCGATCTGCGTACGGCAGCACCTCCTGAGTCCCAACGCTTTAAAGGAACAGTTATCTCCTCAGCACCTTCACTTTCAACGCGATATACCAATTGGAGTTCCTGGATACCGTAATCATCTGCAGCTTCTACCTTTAGCTCCACCAGCATAGCATCATCCAAGACAGTGTCCCGTGCAGGCGTGACGATCGTAACATCTGGTGTGGCATCTTCAAGAACAGTGAGCATATATTTAACAGGGTCCCGATTTGTGAAACCCTCAACGTCGGTAATCTGAATATGGTAGCTTCCACTCTGTTGCGCAATAAAGGATCCTCGCATTATCTGCGGTGTTCGAGTTGGTTCCTGTATCTGTCCATCCTCTACCAATTCGGTCGTGGCTTCCTGTAACTGCTGTCCTTTAATCTCCAACGGCATATCACCTGCCCCTTCAAAGACGAGGGACGCTTTCTGGAGAGGTTTGTTGCTCTCTCCAGTGAACACAATTTCTGTTCCAAAAAGCGTTTGGATGTCTCCGATATCTGCCGGAAGCGTCTGGGACTGCAGCTGTGTATAGGCTGGGTAATTGAGTCGATACTGGAACTGCGTGACAATTAGTTCATTGCTAATTGTTAACTGATACTGCCCCGATGCCACTTCATTGACAGAGATATAGTACTGAAGTGGACGCGTCACATTTTCAAGCGTCGCTTGGTATGGAGATAGAATCTCGGAAGTTTGCGCGCTGTGCCCAGTGTCAATCGGGTTACGGTGCATCGGTAGCGGTTGCCATTCAGCAGTTGCTGTAACCTCATCACCAGTTCCAACGCGATAGTAAAGTGAGACAGGTGCATCGAAGTGCCCATTTACTTCGGCAGTCACATTAACATCGCTCCCACGCTCAATCTGAATACTACCCGGCTGAATTTCTGTAATCTGAATGGAGTCTTTCAGATACGCGGAATCTTCCTGCAGTGCGGTTGGTAAAGTCTCAAAGGTCCGTGCAAAACCCATGAAAGCAGTAGGTAAGAAAAGATGTGTAACCAAGAGAAGCCCCGCACCTGCGATAGCGATACCAGCACTTCGTTTAATCTTCTGAAACTCGCTCTGGAACACCCGCTTGGGTTGGATCTGTTCTATATCTTGACCGGCTTGCACAATAAGATGTTCAATAAATTCAGGCGCATATCCGAGTGGATTATCCGTCAAGTTTTTCCGAAGTTGTATAGCACTGAGAATTCGGTTTTGGGATGCAAACTCCGTTTCTGTCTGTGTTGACTCAAGGCGCACTGCGACCGCAGCATCCGTGAATTTACTGCTGAGAGGTAGAATAAGCGTTCGGATTACCGCGTAGATAGCACCCCCTATCGCCAAAAAAAGGATTGCAATACGTATCCAACGCGAGAAAGGAAACTGCCATGCTTGGAAACTAAACGTTAGAATGATAAGTGTGCTTGCCATCAGAAGTGCAAGAATCGCAAAGCATTTTAGCACGCTTTCGGAGAAAATGAGCCATCGCCACTGTCTCCGAATGGCGCGCAGGCGAGTCATAATGTTTTCGTAAGCGCGGTTCACATTTTGTGTTTCCATCTTTTTAATGTTCCTTGCGGTCAATAAGGTTCGCTTTGATAGTAAAGCTCGAAAATATGTAGATAGTTGCTCAACCAACGAATCCCACACCGTCGCTGGCGAGGTTCTAACCTCGCCTACTATCAATGTCCAAGTAATTATGGGCTTCACTATAACAACCGATGCGAGCATCTAGTCGCATTAGATTTTTTAGTGCGTTAGAGCATACACAGCAATATTTACCGCCATCTTTGCCGCGAGTTCGCGTACTTGAGGCGTATCCTCTGGATGTACGTCGGCATCTTCAAGTCCATCGCCGATGTCCGCACTGTAAGCGTAATAAACAACCATGCGTCCATCGTGAAAGAGTCCAAATCCCTGTGCAGGTTCCGCGTCATGTTCATGAATTTTCGGCAAACCCTGTAGTTCATAGAAGCACTGATAGATTAGATGTGTATTTGGTATCGGTTGTAACGCCTGTTCTGGAAAGACCCTACGGATTTCACGGCGAAAACTCTCATCAAGTCCGTAATCATCATTGGCGAATAGAAAACCACCCTGCTTGAGATAATCGCGCAACGCCTCAACTTCACTTTCGGTTAACCGAATATTCCCGTGCCCCACCAAGTAGAGCATCGGGTATTGATAAAGCATGTGATCTGTCAACTTAAGGATCACTCTGTCTTTAGCAGTCTCAATACCTGTTCGAGTTCGGAGGAGTCGGAGCCAATTCTTAATGGTCGTCGCGTCCCCGTACCAATCGCCACCCCCGCCATAGTGGATTTGGGCGATTGTCAATGGGATATTGGAGGCTTGCAAACTTCGCATCTCCTGTATCCCAATCACCGTGCAAAATAGGAGACAACCGACCAAAAGTAGTTTCCATCTGATTGATAGTATCATATTTTATCGTTAGTTGAATAGTTATCGGTTCTCGGTTTTCAGTTATCAGTAAAGAGGGATGTAATTTAACCAGATACCTCTTGTAACCGACAACCGATAACTGATAACTGACAACTATTCCTCAAGTCAGTCCAATCCGCTTGCGTAAAAACCACTCAGTCCCCAACAATCCAACAACCGTAATAAGAATTAAGGGATGTGCCCAGAGTTCGCGTTCTGCATCAACAAATATAGGGTTTTGGACATCGGCAATGTTTTCAGGTACTAATTCCGCATCCGCTATAGTAAAATAGGCACCACCGGTTTGCGAGGCGAGTTGTTTCAGCAAGTTTTCATTGAGTTGTGGTGTTTCCAATTCAGCGAGCTGTGGATGGACGTAAATATCAGTTTGATCCTCACCTAATGTTAGATTGCCACTCCTACCGGTTGCCCGAATGCGGTAGTTTCCCTTCTGTAGTAGCGCAAATTGGGCAGTATAGAGGTTGCCTATATCGGCAGTTATGCCTTGCTCTGACGGTGCTTCGCTCGTGTTTTCAACCGCTGCATGGATCTGGAGTTGGAAGGTAGCTCCATCAGGAGGCACCACTTCAATCTGAACTGTCGCGCCTGCTTGCGGTTGATAAGTCTCAGAGTACAAATATGCCGTAACCCTCGCGGTATCTCCTATTGTATAAGTGGAAGCATCTGTCGTAAGGTATACATTCTTGTCATCGGTGTTTGTTGCCATCCATCGCAGTACTTGTGCCCAAAAACGTGGATAGATGGTGTGATAGCGAGTGTCTTTAAAGGTTCTAACCCCGAAATCCCAATTCCAGAAGCCTTCTGCTGCAATGAGTAAACTTTTACCTAAGCCAGTTCTCTGAAGCATCAGAATAGGTCTCCCTTTTCCGTTCTCCATTAGAACGGTAGTTCCACCTCTGAGACGGAATCCATTGAAGGATCTCGACAACGCTGGCATGTTTTGCCATAAGGTCGCATTGCTTCTGTCTAATGCTGCGATCTGGTTTGTTTGTGTGCTTTGCGTCTCACCAAGCTGCAGCATTGGGTGAAACACCCCAGATTGGGTTAGACGTACAGTGAATTCCGTATCCTCTACACGACATCCGTTTTTGGGAATATCAATCGGCAAAAGCTGTGCCAATTCTGTATTTCCGAGTCCATTGATACCGAGCATGTTCCGAGAGGGCAGAAAGATAATTGGTTTCCCTTGAACTTCAACGAAGTCAATAATTGCACGTTGTTGCGTCCGGGTAAGATGCTCAGCCTCTAAATCTCCTAAAATCAGCACATCGTACTTGGAAAGTTCAGTGAGTGTTTCAGGGAACCGTGGGGTTTCCGATACCGGAGTTGTTTGTGGATAATAGCCATCTAAGCGGTTGAGTGCAGTCCCCGCAAGTGCCTGCTCTAATCCCTTACGCGATAAGATTGCACAGGTAGCCTCAATATCTGGATCTCGCTCCAGTGCTCGTTTTAAGAACGCGTAGTCCCATCTCGGTTTGCCTTCCAGATAGAAAACGTTGAGTTTTGCTTTTACAACCTTCACCGAAAAAGTCTTTTGATTGTTTGCCTCCGTGAGTTCTCCATCAAGTGTTGGAAGCACGACAGTATATTGAAAGTTCCCCTCCGTCTGCGGTGTCAACTTTAATTCAACAACCTGTTTTGTACGATCACTCGTAGAATCCGAGTCCTGATGTGGTTCAAAAGTCAACGTCGCGTCATCTATGAAACGCTTACTATCTGCTTCTCGCAAAGAAAGTCGTGTCGTTTTACCAGTGTAGCCCGTTTGTGTAACACTCACACGAACAGTGCTCTCATGATTTGTGTAAGCAATCGGCGTGTAATCAACACGCTGGATCTGAATATCTTTTGGCGGATCCACGGAACCCACACCTATTGAATAGATCGGCACCTCCAACGCGGCTATCTTTTCCAAAGGAAATTGTCCAGAATTATGTGCCCCGTCTGTAATAAGTAAAATACCCGCGGTTTGCTGTCCTTTCCACGCTGCTGCCGCTTCCCGAACAGCGGTTCCAATATCGGTGAGCGCACCTTCCGGTTCAAACGTTGGCATAGGAGAATCATCATCTTCGACCAATAGAACACTTTGATGCAGTCCCGTATCGAAAGGGTAGAGATGAACCTCAAACCTGTCCTGTAAGGCTTGCAGGAATTGCCTTGGCACGCTGAATAGTAGTTGATTCACCTGACTGAGTCTCGACTCGGACATCTCACGCATAGGAGTATCAACGAGCTGCATACTTCGCGACGTATCCACCAAAATGGAGAGGTGCATTGACGGTGTGACATCTTTCTTTTCAATGACAACGGGGGCTAAAAGACACCCAAGCAGAATTGACGCTGCAACGACCCGCAGTACGACGAGTAAAAATCTATACCTTGGATCTATCGGACGCGCGACTCGCAAGTAAACGAATACGGTTATACCGATGACGATGCAAATACCGAGCGTAACTGCCCATCCAGGCCAAAAATAGGTGAATCGCATATCTGGTTTCAGTCCTTTCACAACATATTATAGTCCAATTCAGGGATTGATGTCAACCGGATTTTCCGCTTCTGTAGGAGCGAACTCCAATTTTAGCCTCACGATGCTTGCTGACCACCACATGAATATATTATTGCGAAAATAAAAAAATAGTTTTGACAATAGAAGATCCTCTATGCTAAAATATGCTCAATTCATATCTTATATGAGGTGGAGCAGAACATGGCGGAACAAAATAATAACGAGAACGTTGTCGAAACCGAAGATCAGACCGAAGCAACAAGCGGCGTAATTATCAACGCGGCGCAAATGCAGTCTCTTGATATTAGCGATCGGTTCACTCGTACCAAAACGGAAACAGGCTGGCAGATTAAGTTGGAAGCATCAGCACGCGTCACCATCAACTTTATGACCAGTATGCGAAAGTTTGAAATTACGTTAATGCAGAACGATATCATTGAGCGTGATGGGGAGGACCTGATTTTGATCCGAAACCAACCCGCTGACGCTTACCGCTCCCAGAGAGGTGTATCATCATCACCACTCGCCCGGAATAGTGCAACACCTTTGGCTTCTGAACCGGCTGAGGGCAGGACAGTTTAGTTCTCTTTCCACTATGAAATTATAGGGGGTGGCTGCCCATTTTAGAACGCATCTATCGGCTTCTCTCCAGTTTAAAGGGCGGAACGATGATTCCAGCGGAATTGGTACTAAGCCCGCAAAGTTACGCAGAAATTGCTTCGGAACTCGCTGAAAAACTTGGGTCCCCAGGCGTATCGCATTTGCAACTCGCGCATCATCTTGCCTTGACAGTCTCTATTCAACAAGAAGATACCGATTTGGTCATCGTGAAAGAATTGGTCCCTAATCCATGTCCCGTCTGTCAGCACCGCTTGACGTTTCTTCGGGAAACAATGGAACGTTTTACTGAGGATAGCTCCAATCTCATTCGTTGTCCGATGGGACACCGTTACCCAGGTGAGTTGAAGATATACTATCTGAATATTTTCCAACACGATGTGAGGGAGGAAATGGAAAAGCCGATAAAAATATGCCCAGAGTGTGAAAGCGAAAACATTCAGTATTTAGGACCGAAAGTGATGTTTTGTCTCGATTGTGATTGGGACAGTGGGATGGAGGCACGGTATCAACCGCAGCGTCAAGTAGAATAGTAGGTAGCGTTGTGCAGTAATAAGTAGACGCGCTTTGGAAGCGCGCCTACTGAGAAATGAACCTAATGGAAGTGACCAGCGTGCGGATCAGCAGCGGCAGCAGCTGGATCCGGTGGCTCTTCAATTTCTGTAATGAGGGTTTCCGTAGTTAACAACAAGCCTGCGATACTGGAGGCATTCTGTAGTGCCGAGCGGACAACCTTCGTCGGATCAACAACCCCTTCTTCAAGCATGTCGCCGTATTCGTTTGTCGCAGCGTTGAACCCGTAATTGCCTTCACCTTCTTGGACTTTCGCGACAACAACCGAACCTTCCATACCCGCATTTTCTGCAATAGCACGGATAGGTGAGAGCAAGCTTCGTCGGATAATGTTGCGTCCTGTGTCCTGGTCGCCTTCCAATTCCAACGTGTTAAGTGCCAACGCAGCTCGTAAAAGTGCCGTGCCACCACCAGGGACTATGCCTTCTTCGACTGCAGCGCGCGTTGCGGCGAGGGCATCTTCAAATCGAGCCTTCTTCTCTTTCATTTCTACTTCTGTAGCGGCACCGACATTGACAACTGCGACACCACCCGCGAGTTTCGCGAGCCGTTCCTCCAACTTTTCTTGGTCATACTCAGAAGTCGTCTCTTCTATCTGCCTACGAATCTGTGTGACCCTTCCATCAACGTCACCTTTGGCACCACTACCACCAACGATTGTGGTATTATCCTTGTCAACAATGACACGTCGGGCTGTTCCCAGCATACCAACAACAATGTTTTCTAAACGGATGCCGGTCTCTTCAGAGATGACTTGACCACCCGTTAGGACCGCAATGTCTTCCAACATCTCTTTGCGTCGGTCACCGAAACCGGGGGCTTTAACAGCGGCAACTTGAAGGTTGCCACGAAGTGTATTCACTACTAATGTAGAGAGTGCCTCTCCTTCAACATCCTCAGCGATAATAAGCAAGGGTCTACCGAGTTGCATCGTCTTTTCCAGAATCGGTGCGAGAGCGGTCACTGTGGTAATTTTCTCGGTATTGATAAGAATATAAGGATTCTCAAATTCGACCACTTGTTCCTGCACATCAGTTACGAAGTTGGGTGAGAGGAAACCGCGATCGAACTGCATACCCTCAACAATGTCAACGGTCGTTTCTGAGGTTTTCCCTTCCTCAATAGTGATAGCACCGTCGTTTCCAACTTTTTCAAGAGATTCAGCAACAATAGTACCGATGTTGCTATCATTCGCCGGATCGTTGGCTGCGATTGAGGCTACTTGTAAAACCTCCTCGTGTGTATTGACAGCACGACTCTGTGCGGTGATTGCGTCAACGACAGTGCTCACGGCTTTGTCTATGCCGATTTTCAACTGCATTGGGTCGGCACCCGCAGTGACGTTTTTGAGACCTTCGTGAAGAATTTCCTGACCTAACAAGGTCGCAGTAGTAGTACCATCTCCAGCAACATCATTTGTTTTCGTTGCAATGGATTCGAGCAGCTGGGCACCCATATTTTCGTATGGGTCCGGGAGTTCAATTTCTTTTGCGACGGTGACACCATCGCATGTTACCAGCGGTGCCCCGAAAGATTTTTGAATGACAACATTCCTTCCACGGGGACCAAGGGTGACTTTCACGGCATTGGCAAGCACATCTGCGCCGCGCTTGAGTGCCACCCTTGCTTCTTCGTCAAAGATAATTTGTTTTGCTGGCATTGAATTCCTCCTATATAAATTTTAGTGTTTCAATGTTAGATATAAAAAGTGTTGCGATTACAGATCGCTGGTATAATTATAGCATAGACGACCCGTAAAGTCAATTTTTTGTGTAGGAAGGAACCCCGATTCCCGACTTTCCGACAAAAATGGCGAAAGAGCTCTACTTGAACGCGTAAAAATAAAAATAGGCGAGGTTGAAAACCTCGCCTGCGATTAATGTTAAAGCGATTCTTAGAGTCCACGTGGACTTTTCAGGCTACCCCATGTAACAGCCAATTTTGCCGATGGGTCAACTGCGAGTGTTGCTTCACCTAAGGTAATCGCTGGAATGACAGGCACCGAACCTAATTCCAAAGAGACGGCATCTATTGTCTCAATCCAATCATCGGGTCGTGGGTTCTCCCACTTTGTGGTAATTAACCCTGCGTGTCCACAAGGACCGCCTTCCTTCTTAACCCATCCCCAGACAGAATTATCGTCTTCGAGTGCAGCATCATCGTGACACCAATCATCGGAGTTAAAACCCGAGATCATCTCAAGTTCCTCTTTCTTGCCACTCCGATAGTGCATCACAAATTTGTAACTTGGAACACCATTCTGTTCCCACCCGGTCGCATGAAAAAAATAGACGAATTTTGCCTTACCCCCAATGACAATATCGTTAACCGCCTTGGGCCATTTCGCGGCATTGGTGCCGAAGATGACAATGGCACCGTCTATAATTTGAAACTCTACCTTTCCATCTGGTCCCTCAAATTCGCCGACCTCACCAATAGGCAAACGTGAAAGCGTACTGTCCCCAGCGTTCAGTGTCCACCATTCGTGGTCAACCAATTTTGTGTTGACAACGGGTTCCAAATCAATATGTACCCATTCGTCTAAGGCTGTAGCAATTCCTACTGAAAAAAGACTGATGCCACAAAACAGAGCAATCAGTACGAACACCTTAACCAGTTTCATAACAAATTCCTCCTATGTTAATCTGCAAGACAATATAATGTAGGTTCAACTTAAGCGCACAAATTAGATTAACCAGAAACCATAAAAAAATCGCAACAGCCCCGTACGGGCGACATCTGTTATGCCGAAGTGACATCCTCCAAAATTTTTTGGAGATAGGCATCGAAATCTAAATGGAGCCGCTCAGCATTCAAAGCAAGTTTGCAATGCATCTCGGGGCTCATCTGAATCGTGAATTTACCAGAGAAAGGTTTTTCTGGTGTTATCCCTTGTTCTCGGCAGAATTCAAGGTAACCCTCAACGGATTTTTCCATCTCTTCGCGAAGTTCAGTTACAGATGCTCCATAGAACGTGATCACGTCACTGGTATTAATGACTGTTCCATGGAAAAGGTAGATTTCTGGATCGAAGTCGATAGCCCCCATATAACCTTTATATTCCATCATAGCATAACTCCGACAAAAAACAAAACTTTCTATCCTTTCGATGTTGGCACAGCAGGCTCAACATATAGTGTCTTTTCACGCGTGTAATGCACATAACCCGCGACGTTGCCTTTCCGCTTCACAACATACCGCGCCCACGTATAATCAACAGGCACATTGCTGGCATGATGTGCTTTGCTGTAGTAAGCAGCGAGTTGAGCGGCTTGTAATAACGTCGGCATCGGAATATCCTGACGATGCTCCGGGTTTCGGATGATAACATGTGAGCCGTGAATCTGCTTCGCATGAAGCCACATATCGCGCGGCTTAGCGATCTGACGTAAGAGTAGGTCATTGGACTGACTGTTGCGTCCAACATATATCTGGAATCCATTGCTGGAGGTATATCTTCGGAAAGCCCCTTCGCCGACCTCCTGTTTCTGTTTACCGCGATGCGATGCCTTAAGATAGCCGTTCGCGACAAACTCCGTGCGAAGACGCTGTAGTGCTTCTAAAGTGTCGGCGGCTTCTAACTTGGACGCATAAAGACGCAATGTTTCCTGATCCGCCTCTACATCTGAAATGAGCTGCTGGATACGCGAACGCCCCCGTTTCGCTTTTGTATATCTTTTGAAATAAGCCTGAGCATTTTCGGAAGGGCTTCGCTCCGGATTGAGCGGGATGGACAACATCTCCAGCTCAGAACTATAGTAGTTTTGTAGCTCAACCTGTTTCTGTCCTCGGGTGATAGCATGTAAATTAGCGAGAATCAGTTCGCCTTGAATACGGTAATCATCCGCTTTTTCTGCCCGTTCAAGGTCAGTATGGAGCCCTTCCGCCTTTCGTTGGAGCAGGTTCTCCTGTTTTGTCAACGCCTGTGTGAGGGAGCGGCGTTCCGAAGCAATACTCTCATTCAGAGTGATTGCATCGTAATAGGCAGTGAGAGCGTCACTCATCGTGTCAAACGTTTGAGAGGTTGCGTCCGGCAATTGATGCAACGGCATAGGTGATACCGCAAGAGGCACATCTTCATCCATGAGCAGCTGCGGTGAAGCGTTTCCCGGATCGAAACAGGCGATTACTTGCTGATAGGCACTCCAAAGATCTGTTTGCGCTGCCCGCGCGATAATCTCTTTCGCTAAAGTAGGACTGAGACCGTCAATTTTGTTAAAAAGTTGTCGCCAACTCACCTCTACTCGCTCACCAAATAGTTGGATAAACGCCGATTCGTCTAAGGTCAAGGGATTTAATTTATCTTGCTGTGGCGGTAAAACGTAAGTTTCACCGGGTAAAATCTCTCGGTGTCGGCTCATTGTCTCATCAATGCGCTTGAGACTTTCCAAAATCCTATCATCGCTGGCATCAATGAGAATAATGTTGCTATGCTTACCCATAAATTCAGCAATGATCGCTTTGGGGGGTGGTTGTATCGGTTCATCGGAAGTGGGTTGAACCGTTATCTTGAGTATCCGATCCCAACCGAGTTGCTCAATTGCAGTAATAGTACCACGCCTGAGATGTGTTGTGAGGAAATCCGCCAGATAAGATTGCTTTTGCCCCGGCGCAGGTTTCTGGGTGAGATGTGCGCGGGCATGCAATGAATGTGCGGATAAAGTAAGCCACTGCGTCTCGGCAGCGCGACCGACTTTAAACGAAAAGGTATGGGGGTTCGCCTGTTCAATGTGTCGGATTGTACTGCCTAAAAGGACTTCACGCAACTCTTCAACAACCAGACGAAGTGCTAAACTATCATACGACATTGTGGAGATCTCTCTTCATTAAAACAAACATACGTTATCAATCTTCCCGTCAAGCCCCCATGCTTTAGCTTGCGGGATGTAGACGGGCATTAGGTTTGTGTCAAGAAAAACATTTGACTTTTGCCTAAAAATGTAGTATAATTAAAGTATCAAGTTGGCTGGCATATACAGCGTTACCTCTTGGTGACGTGCCAGCCTACCTACTGTATAGGGGTTAAAGACTTGGTACTTGATAGTCCATGAAAACGTATAAATATAAAATAGGTAAGCAATCTAATACAATCCGTTTGGGTAACTTGCTTGATGATATGTGGCAAGTGCATGCGTATTTCCATAAGTGGCAGCGTCAGCGGTATAAAGACGGGCTGCCGTATGCGAACTACAATGCTATGTCTGCTCACCTGACGGATTTGAAACAGACGACGCACCCGCATTGGAACGCATTGCCGAGTCAAGCGATCCAAGCAGAGTTGGAACGCATTGATAATGCGTATCAAAGGTTCTTTAATAAACGTGGGGGTAAACCCCATATCAAACCTCGCCATAAGTTTAAGTCTATCACTCTTAAACAAACTGGGTATAAACTCACTAACAACCGTATCACACTCACATTTCGCAAGTGGGATAAAGGTAAATGGCGATTTGATAAAGTGCCATATACGTTTCATAAACACCGCCAATGGCACGGCACGCTTAAACGTATCACGATTAAGCGTGATAGTTGTGGAGATTATTGGCTTTATATCACAACAACCTATACAGATTTCAAACCGCTGCCAACAACAGGTGAAAGCGTTGGGGCAGACTTCGGTATGAAAGACGCATATTTGACACTTAGCACGGGTGAAAAGATACAACACCCACAACCCTTGAAAGCATCCTTGAATCAACTCCGAACCCTCAATAAAGCCGTCAGACGAAAGGTCAAAGGTTCTAATAACTGGTGGAGGGCTGTCCGTGAACTCGCACGTTTCTATCGCAAAGTTGCCAACCAACGCAAAGATTGGCATTGGAAACTTGCCACCGATTTGTGCAGGCGTTTTGATACCATCGCTACCGAGACGCTGAACCTTGACGGCATGAAACGCTTGTGGGGACGCAAAGTATCTGATCTCGCCTTCTACCAGTTTGTTGAGATATTGAAGTATAAGTGTCAAAAACATAAGCGTGAGTTCTTTCAAGTGGGGCAGTGGACGGCTACGAGTAAGCCGTGTTCGGACTGTGGACACCACAACGAAAATCTTTCTCTTTCTGATAGGCAGTGGACATGTCCTGAATGTGGTTCTCACCACGATAGAGATGTCAACGCTGCGATAAACATTTTGAGGGCTGCTTGTGGTCCCTCTGTGGAGCAGATGTAAGACGTTTCCTCGGAAATGCTAACTGCGACGAAGCACAAGCCCCTGCCTTTAGGCAGTGGGTGCCTTGACCAATAGTATTTATTGTATCATGAAGCAATGCCGTTGTCAAATCAACCAGAGGTATTCAGTCTTCCTATAGGAAGGAACCGCGATCTCCGACTCTTGTTCTATAGATGGATATAACAGTAGACTCACTCCACAGGAATTTGAAACAATGTAAAACAGAAATCAACCTAACCCTGACTTCTAATGATACCGCTTTAATTCTTGTGCCACCTCGCGGAGCTGCTCTTGAATTTCTGATGGAACGCGCGGGTTAAACGGACCTCCAGTCCCAGCAGCGATGTCATCAAAACCGCTTAAGATCATCGCCTCAATGACAGCAGAATAATTATAAACACGCTCGTTCATGAAACGGATCTCCTCAAGCGGTGCGATGTCGGCTTCAATACGTGCTGAGGTCTCGTAATCGCCCTTGCGTTGCGCATTGTTAATCTCATCGGAAGCGCGGGCAAAGGCAACCGCAATACCGGAAGTATGCCCTTTCGTCCCCAACTGCGCAGGACGGGTACATCTGTCCCCGATGCCCCACATCACAATTCCATTGTCCCCGATCCCTTCCACGAGCGGTGTCACATCTTTCTCACCTGTCCCTATTTTCACACCGACGAAATGGGGAGAATCGTTTAAGAGACGGATGACCGCTGCCATGTCGCGTTTCTGACGGAAATAGTAGAGAAACCTCGCACCGCAGGCAGTGCCATAGTCTTCTCCGAATTTCATGTACGCTTGATAAATACCCTCCGGACTGGAGACACCAGTCAAGGGCATGAGCAAATACACATCTGGCGGTCTACGAAGTTCGGCTTGTGCCTCAATAAGCTGCCCAGCCTGACGAATTGGATTGGGGACAATACCGGACATGAGGATACCATCATCTCCCATCTGTTGTCCAGTTTTGTCGATAAGGCGAAGCTGCTCGGTTTCACTGATGTGATGAATCAAACTTGTTCCGGCAATAGCAATGACCCGCTGCCGCCCTTCATCGAGATAGTTGTTACGCATCAAATAGTCAACGTTTTTGGCGTGTCCGGTGTAATCAATCTTGTCGCCCTTAAAAGGGATGATAGGAATCGCAGTAACCGAATTGAGTGCTTCCAAAAGTAGTGATAAGTCTAATGGCATAGAATCCTCCTTCTTAAAACCTTTTTCGTATCACAAGCGCACTTGTTAGCGCACCTGCCGACATGTCAGTTTGGACATCTATTTCAAAAGCATTGGCTCTCATCTGCATAGGTGTATTCTGCAAGCGGGCATTGAAACGTTTAGTTGTAATCCTCGCTTCCACAGCACTAACAACATGGTTCAAAATTGCCATACCTAAAAAGAACTTCGCGCGTTCAAAGGTATTGTTCGCTTTTTGCCGTAAATCAAAAGCTTCCGATCGGTATTTTGAAACAATACCTGCAGTCTCAATTTCGTTGTGTTTCTCGTTCTTTAGTGTCGGGTCAAGATCGCCCCAGTACCACTTGCCAGTCCGTGTTCGGGTCTCTTCTGAATCATAGACATGGTTCCATGTTTCATACTGCGTGGCGTGCTCAAAATCCTCAACAGGATCCCAATCCTCAAACGAACCAGGACCGATAAAAACAACATGTTGCCTGACAACATCTCGATAGTCGTCTCGAATGTTTGAAGCATTGTTCCACAAAATAAAATAGCCCGCGAGCAAAACTCCCTCTGCTGCCATGTAGAAATAGCCACGCTTGGCACCCGTATAGAGTTGCCCCATACCCGGAATGACGAGCGAATAAAGGAACGCTTCATTTGGAGACTTCTGGGGTTGGAGGTTTTGGGTCGCCTGCATAGTGACAGCAGATTGATTCGCGAGCGAACGATTTCCAAGAGTAGAATCCAGATAGAAGGCTGTAAACGGTTCTGCATTAAGACCCTCAGCAGCGAGGCATACACCAGACGATAAACACAACAGCAGCACAAGTATTAAAATTTGGGCGTTAAATTTCACTTTCCGTTATTTCCTTCTTAGTTAAAAGGCGACTATTCCTGTTACTTCAATGAGCCGCTGATTGTTTGGACCAAAACTGGGACCGTAACTCAAATCCAGATTGAATAGGTATATCTTCACACCGATACCACCGGTAAAATAATCCGTCCAATTTGCGAGATGGATACCGGGTTCAACTTTATAGCCCACTCGGAGCGCAAGTAGATCGCCGAGCCAATACTCTAAGCCGACATTCTTTTGCAGATGCCGCCATTCAAATGCGCGGACACCCACTCCGCGGTCAGAGAGTAGTTGCTCGCGCGTCAGTTTTTCCTCTCTTTCAAGGTTAAGTCGTTCTAAATCAACGGCTAATTCATCTTCATCTTCTGCCAATTTATCAATATAGGCGGTGAGACCGCTAACCAAACGCACGTGGTTATATCGATCATGATAGAGACTTACTGAAGTGCCAAGCCGCAAAAACCGTGGTAATGGATCTGCTTGGTTTTCATCAATGAAAGAGATACCCGGTCCAATGTTCTGGACGGCAACACCGAGTGTTGTGGGAAAAAGATCAAAAGGAAAGAGATACTGCATTCCCAAATCAACGGCATAAGAACTTCCGTTCTCGCGTCCGAGAACCATCCGAATCATTTTACCGCTGATCCCCGCTGATAGAGACTCTGTAATTCGGTCCGCATAAGAAAATGTGAATGCGAAGTTGGTCCCGAGACTTTCCTCACGAAGGACATCGGGAGAATCAGTTGTCACCGCTATTGTGCCTTGCCCTTGCATCTGAAGTGTTGCCCCGATAGTTCCAATCTCACCGAGGGGCATTGCACCAGAGATGAAAGTATAATATAACCCTTCTCCGGCTTCCCCAAAAGGGGCACTGTAATCTGTATAAAACGTTGAGATTTGTGTCGCTTTTTTGCCAGATCGGAATTTACTATCGGGCATATCGGCAAGCCCGCTTGGGTTCCAGAGCGATGTCGTCACATCACCAGACATCGCAGAAAATGCGTCGCCGAGGGATCTCGCTCGTGCACCGCCGCCAAGATTCAAAATTTGTGCCCCTGTTCGCCCGGGTCCCGCAAGTGCCGTAACTGGGAAAAAGACAGCGATCCATATAAGTAGTGTAAAGGTTTTACGTGTAAAAAAGCACACTGAAATGTAACTCCTCTTGTAGATTTATAGTAAACTCTGAAGATATGTGGACAGTTGTTCACTGAAAAAACTCTCACCACCGCTGGCGAGGATTGTATCCTCGCCTATCCACAATGCCCAAATAATTACGAATTTTACTATAAATGCTATTCTGATTTTATCTGTTTGCGCTTATATATAATAACGCAATTTGCCTTAAAAACGCAAATCGCTTTAATTTGGTTTACTTTAAAAATATTGCGCACACAAAAAGACCCGTTCCGTCTCTTTTTGATATTGACAAAAAAACGAACCAACGCTAAAATCCTAAATAGACCGACATCAAAAGGAGACTCTGAATAGATAAACCGATGCGAACAATTAAGGCACGGCTTGGAAACCGATACTTTTTTACGTTACTCATCTATCTCATGCTCTGTCTGTCGGGGGTTAATGCATTACCTGCTAACATAGATCAAGAGATCCCCGAAACTCAGACGAACAGAGAAATTAGAGCAGTCCGAACAGAAACACCTCCAAAAATCGATGGAAAATTGGACGATGCCTGCTGGCAAAATAGTGCCAAAACCGGCGAACTCATCCAATTTGAACCGCAGCGTGGTGAACCCGCAACTCAGCCAACCACCGTCTATCTCACCTATGATGAAAACAAACTCTATGTCGCATTTGAATGCTTTAAAACGGACATAAATAATCTCGCGGCAAATCAGACGCGACGCGACTCCTTTTTCTTCTCCGATGATCATGTCGAGGTGCTCATCGATACATTTCTTGATGGCAGGAACTGCTATACGTTTGCCTTGAACCCTCTTGGCACACAAACCGATCGGCGTCTGATTAATGAAGGCGCAAACAGACGCACAGGGCAGTCTACGATCGGCACTGCAATTTCGTGGGATTGCGATTGGCAAGGTCAAGCAAGCGAGGCAGCAGACAAGTGGACAGCAGAATTTGCTATCCCGTTCGCCGAACTCCGATTTTCAAAGGGAATGGAAACAGCGACATGGGGTATCAACTTTTGGCGAAATGATGAAGTCCCCGCGGAAGAACAGACATGGGCGGATTTAGGCGATCGACAGTACGCCGTCTCAAAATTCGGACGTCTAACAAATCTTCCAATTGCAGACTTGGTTACCAAACGACCCGTGAAATTCAAACCGTATGGTACGCTAAAGCCACAAATACTGCAATCAGAAGACGGTGAAACGACAACAGCCGTGAAACCGGACGCTGGACTCGATCTACGGTATCCCATCAAAGATTTTACAATCGATTTGACGTTAAACCCTGATTTCGCACAAATTGAAGCAGATCCCGACCTCGTGAACCTCAGCGATATCCCGCTCCGTTTTCCCGAAAAACGTCCGTTTTTCCTTGAAGGGAACGAACTCTTCCAAATGCCTCTCGACCTATTCTATAGCCGACGGGTCGAAGATTTGATCGGTGGTGGAAAGGTCATCGGAAAATTCAGCAAGTATAATCTCGCCTTCATGGGAGCAGTCGCGGGTCCCGAAAACCCTGATAAAGAGATAGAAGCAGGTGAATTGCCGCTCGCGAACTATAACTACTCCGTTTTGCGACTACAACGGGAAGTCGGAAAAACCTCATCTGTGGGCATTCTGGGTGTGAACAAGCAACGCGGTGCCACGTATGACCGCGCAGGAGGGCTTGATGCCCGCATCCAACTTCCCGCCGCTACGAATCTTAATTTGGAGTATGCAAGGGAATGGAAGGCAGGAGGGCTTGATATGGCAGAGAGCACTGCGGATGACCTTATTTTTGTCCAACTTGCCCGTCGTACGAATGTCTTCTCACTCGACGCGATTTATGCAGATTTCGGGGAGCACTTTAACCCTGAAACCGGCTTCGTTCCACGCGTTGATAGACGTGGATTTGTCATCAGGAGTCGCTATAATAAGCAATACAAAGGGGCAATCGAAAGGTTGCGGGGGGAGGTTGAGTATGAACGCCTCGCGAACCACGCAGGTGAACTGACAAATCACAGATCAAGTTTTAGCGGACTCTTCGGGGTTTACAATTTCTTTTTCCTGCTCGGACCTGAATGGTACTATCATGTTGATGAGGACAACAAACCCTTTACTGATAGAACCGTCCGTTTCTTCGCGGGGTGGTTCCCACCGAAATATGTGCAGATCCGAAACACAGGTCGCTTCGGTGTCCGTGATGATAAAAACACTGTCTTCATCCGCCCTGAGATCACCATCCGACCCACGGCAAAACTCAGTTTCGAGTTTATTTTACAGCGGCTTCACGAGAAACAACCCAATGGAACACAATGGGAACTTTCAGAATGGACGCGCCGTTTTATTGTAAACTATCAGTTTGCGCAACGAATGTATGCAAGAGCGAGTGCGGAATTCACGTTAGAGAGAGAACGCCGAGTCTTTGCACTCTTCGCTTATGAGTACCGCCCTGAAAGCAATTTGTTTATCGTCTACAACGATAACCGGGACGTAGAAGGAGACACTGAGCGAATTGTGTTCATCAAAATCGCGCATCTGTTGAAAACAGACCTTTTTTAGTTTCTACAAACATGGCAGTAGGTTTACGTTGGGTTTCACTATCTCCTTGATTGATAGCGCGGTTCCACAGCTTCGGAAGGTCTTGACCCACGATAACCAGGTTTCACTATCTCCTTGATTGATAGCGCGGTATAGAGTGGTAAGATGTGCTTGGGGTGTCCATATCATTTTTCTCGGTTCCGCTCAACCTGATGGAAACACCCAAGCAAAAACACCTACGATGCTATGATGGGTTTTTTCCAAAATTGCCACCTATGGGGCGGTTAGGTGAAAGACTCTACCGGGTCTAGGGGAATTAGAATTACCGATTTAAATAATTAAACCTTATCTAACCGCACCGGTTTTGAAAAAGAAAATTCAAATTGAAAGATACCCCGACAGACCGCTTGGCGAATACACAAACTTTGCAGGAAGGGTGCCTGCCGTCTTTGCGGAAGCACGTCATCATAATTGGGACGTTCAGCAGACTTCAGTAGCGAGGCCGGGTGGACATAGGCTGCCGCCACTGCCACGCCTGTGGTGTCTATGCTCGTCTCACCGACCTTCAGGCTGAACGTCCCTAAGGTTTCACCGCGCACCGTATACTTGCAGATATAGATGTTCCTGCTTGCCCATTTCGGTTTGCACTCGCCAGAAGCGAAGGCACCTTTCTCTTTCATCCGATACGGGGTCGCTACACCGTCTATGACGAAAAAAAGAGACGGACGCGCCGCGGCACCGCTGCCTGCCACCAGCTGCATCGGTTTGGAAAATACAACCTTGGTGTAGATGGTGTCTCCAGCGTGGACAGCCTCGCTGGTGATCGGATTACTCACCTGCGCGTTGCGATAGAAGCCAACTTCTACAACGCTCGGCGGCGTGGTGTCTTCTGATGTTGCTGGCGTGGGGGCTACCGGTTCTTGCGGTGGCTGCGGGGTCTGTTCTCCTAACATCAGTTTTGTATCGTGGACATAGAACGCCGCGAGGTTGTTGCCGTCCAGATCAGCGTTGAATTTTCCAATCTCTACACGGAACTTTCCTGTTGCATCTGCCGGGACGGTGTACTTGCAGACGAAGTCGTCAGTACCACTGCCCAGCGGCTTGGCATCGCCGGAGACGAAGTCCTCGTCCCGCGCGCCGTGTTTGGCGACCTTGAAGCGGTGCTGCTCTTTCCCGAGCCGATAGTAGAGGATCGGGCGGGCATCGTCGTTGTCTGCCGGTTTGAACTTCATCGGTTCAGAGAACACTATCTTCACCCGGAAGGTGGTTCCCGGCTTAACTGTGCCTGACAGTGGCTCTGTCAGCTTCCAGTCTTTGTAATAGCCGACTTCTTTGACGAACGGCACCCCCGCGCCGGGTGCCGCTGGCGCACCGGGGGTGTCCGCGCCTGTGATTTTCAGGGTGCCGAGCGTGTGCGTTGCCGTGTTCGGCTCAGGGTCCAGCGGGTCTTCTGTGTCGCCGCAGCTGATGAGAAAAAGCACGAGGAACAGAACCGGGAGCCCTCGGCGGATGTGAAAACGTTTCAATCGTGGCATCTCCTAAATGTTGTGAAGTCCAATATATCTCGCTGAGAGGTGTAGAGGATTCTTTACATCTTACGTACATCTTACGTCACGTATAACAAATAAATTAATTAGGACTTACGCAGCGTCCTTTGCTGGCGAGGTTTCAAACCTCGCCAGCGGCGTGCGGGCCGTAGGGACTCATCAGTAAATTGCGTAAGTTCTATTAATCTTAACCCAACTTGCTACTTACAAAATTTTAGGCAGGCAGAGACCATTTTTCATTGAAAGTCATTGACTCTCCGCAGGATTTTGTAGCGTAAACTTTTAGTTTGTGTCCTCGCAAGCACAATCTAAAAGTTTATGCTACAAAGGGGCAACTTGGGTTAATCTTATCATTCGTATAAGCAATATTGAATGAATTATATCACATTTCTGACGTATATGTCAAATTAGCGTGAGTTTAATAAAAAAGTGAGTTCGGTATAACGTAGGTTAGGAGACTGTTGGTTTCCTGTGCGTGTATGAGGCGCACCCTAACAGGATACGCCACAAAAGAGAAAACTAAATAGCTCTGATAGAATTCCCTTGACAGATGCCGATTCCATAGCATAAAATTAAAGTGAGCCAAATACGAAAAATGGAGGGTATCCCCACGGAAAACTTTTTGAAACGCTACCAACATTGGATACTTGCGGCACTTTCAGCACTATTGTTGTTTCTCAGCTTCCCGAATTTAAATCTATTTCCGTGTGCTTGGGTTGCGATGGTACCATTTTTCATTGCATTGACGCGCGCAACGGACTGGAAATCCGCTTTCTGGATCGGTTACCTAACGGGGTTCCTGTTTTTCGCAGGTCTGCTTCCTGCCATCCTCCTTCTCTATCCGTACGCAAATATCTTCGCAACACTGGTGGGATACCTCCTATTAGTTGGATATACTGCTGTCTATTTCGCTGCGTTCGCTGTGCTGATGAGGTTCGTGCCGTGGCGTTCCGGCGTATTGTTTCCTATCGCAGCTGCCTGTATCTGGACAGCACTCGAGTGGGTGCGGAGTTGGATGATAACAGGGTTTCCGTGGGGGAGCATCGGTTACTCGCAATGGAACAATCTTCCCGGAATACAGATTGCCTCCGTTGTGGGTGTACACGGTATCAGCTTCGTCATTGTCCTATTCAATGCTGGTATTGCTACCTTGCTTTACAACCGTCACCAGTGGCGACAGGAGATACCTGCTGTAGTTTTCCCTCTAATTCTGGCGATTCTCTGCTTCGGTTACGGTGCCTTTCAACTCGGAAGTGCTTCCCCTATAGACCAGTCGTCGAACGCCGTGGTTCCCACGGACATCGAAACGTTAAACGTTGCGCTCGTCCCGGGTAATATCTCACAACTTGACAAATGGAATGAGAATAAATTTCCAGCGATCTTGCAGCGCTATATTAGATTGACCTATAAAGCAAGCAGAGAGAATCCGGATATAATCGTATGGCCCGAGACAGCGGTACGAAGCCAAGCATTGACAGGCGCATGGCCGACATACTACGGTAGGTTCTCACAAATGCTTCGCAATACTGCAATTCCGATGCTGATTGGCACCGCTAATGTGGGAGCAGAGATAGACGAGGCAATAGGTGAATTTTCCAAGAACACCAAAAAGAGTAAAGATATATACAACCGTGTCCTTTCAATATCCGCAGACGGAAAGATACACGGTGGATATGCAAAGATGCACCTGGTTCCGTTCGGCGAATATGTACCTCTGGCACACCTTCTTCCAGATTTCATCCCTAATTTTATTCAGTTTAAACCCTTTACTCCGGGAAAAACAGTAAACCTTTTACCGGTGTTTAACGTTAAAGATAAAACGGAAATTGCCAGTAACGGATTGGGACCTCCGTACCAGGAGGCGGTGTTTAATGCTGAAGATAAGACGGATCCGCAGAAAATAGAGATTGGTGTTTCAATCTGCTTTGAGTCAGTGTTTCCAGACGAATTTCGCAGACCTGTCCAAAAAGGTGCCAGGGTCATGGGAATCTTCACAAACGATGCATGGTTCAAAGGGACGGCTTTCCCGGAACTACACTTGTCAATGGCACCTTTCCGAGCGATCGAGAATCGAATCACAGTATTCCGATGTGCAAACGGTGGATTTACATGTGTAGTGGATAGGTTGGGGCGGACAACGACGCCCTTGATTACACCAGATACCACCGAAGAGATGCTTATCGCACCCGTTCCGCTTCTTTCGTCTGAGGAACGTGAACAGACACTCTATACCCGCTACGGTGATTGGTTTCCGATTTTTTGTGCTTTAATTTGCGTTGGATGGTTCGGTCGTCAAATCGTCCTCCGATTCCGCCATAGACATTCCTAACTATTCATGAGGAACGAAATGCTTGTAGATTTGAAAATCCAGGTCGAAGAGATACAGACTCGTCTCTTAGAACTCAGAGGCTATCTTTGACCTGGCTGAAAAACAGAAAGAATTAACGGAACTCGAAGAAGCAACTATCGCACCGGATTTCTGGAGTAATACACAACGGGTCCAAAAAGTTAACCAGCGTATTGCTGCTCTCCGAGACGAAGTTGGGGCGTACGAAGAACTTAACCTCAAAATTGAAGACATCCAGACACTAATTGAACTCGCTACTGAAGAGAACGATGAAAGTCTACAAACCGAGATTATAGACGGATTGGATAGCGTTTCAAGTCGCCTTGAGCAGATGGAACTCCGGTTAATGCTAACCGGTGAATTTGATGAAAATAATGCCATTCTCAATATCCACTCAGGTGCGGGTGGGATTGACGCACAAGATTGGGCGGGGATGTTAATGCGGATGTATCTTCGCTGGTGTGACCAGCGTGACTATCAGACCGAAATCATAGACATCACCGCCGGAGATGAAGCTGGTATCAAAGGCACAACTATCCTCGTTACAGGCACATCCGCTTACGGTTATCTCCAATCTGAAGCCGGCGTGCATCGTCTTGTTCGCCTATCCCCCTACGATTTCAACAAACGACGGCACACCTCCTTCGCCGCTATCGACGTTACGCCGGAAGTTGACGACACCGTGGAGGTAGATATTCAACAGGAAGATCTGCGGATAGATTTCTATCGAGCAAGTGGTGCAGGGGGTCAGCATGTCAATGTGACAGACTCAGCGGTTCGGATTACACATAAACCGACTGGGATTATCGTGCAGTGCCAGAATGAGCGTTCACAGCATAAGAACAGAGAAATCGCCATGAAACTACTCCGTTCGCGTCTTCATGAGAAGTATCGCGCGGAACGTGAAGCAGAAATTTCAAAACAGCGAAGTGAACGTCTGGACATCGACTTCGGAAGCCAAATTCGTTCTTATGTGCTGCACCCTTACCAACGCGTTAAGGATTTACGTACGAACGTCGAGACCGGTAATGTTAACGCCGTCTTAGATGGCGCCTTAGATCCGTTTATCGAAAGTTATCTCAAAATGAAAGCACAACAAAAACCGTAACCGGTTAGTGCACAAAAAGTGCTCTGTCCGGTATTCGTCGTTCATTCTATCTCAGAATTGGATTTTTATCTTAGAAGTTATATTGAGTAAAACATAAGGAGGTCGTCAGATAGGGAAAGAAAGGGAGATAATTTGCGTCCTTTTCTTTCCGCTTCAGATCCCCATTTACTTTGAATTCTTAGCTCTTACTCGCTATGAGTTCTTAACTTGAATTCAATACAATGATCGATATATAGATGCCGTGAACAGAGTCTTCAGAAAAGCAGCCCCGTAGGGGCGACATCTCTATAGAACCAATGGCACCTAACTCTCTAAGCCCCGTAGGGGCGGCATCTATCCGATAGAAGTGCCTTGAGTCCAGGATTCAGAGCAGAATCTCTCAACGAAATATCCTACGCCGATACACCACCGCTTTTTTGGTTGCTTTATACGCAAAACTGAAGTATAATTGTTAAGATATTAAGAGCATAGTATTGACAAAACGAGTAGGCTGTAATACAAAACAAAATGGAAAAAGAGGGAAGAATTGTGGAAGAAACAAAGGATTTAATTGAACAGCGTCGCGAGAAGTTGGACGAAATTCGCAAATTTGGTGTTGAACCGTATCCGCATAAATACGAACCAACGCACTCAACTTCCGCAATCCATCAAGATTTTGCTGACATTGAAGAAAAGCCCGATGAAACCGAAACGATTCGCGTCGCAGGCAGAATTATGACGAAGCGAGACCACGGGAAAAGCAGCTTCGCACATCTACAGGATAGTGAAGGCAAAATTCAGATTTACGTCCGCAGGGATAAAGTCGGTGCAGAACCCTACAAAATCTATCGACGCTTTGATACAGGTGATATTGTTGGTGCTGAAGGAACAGTTTTCCGAACACGTACAGGCGAATTAACCGTGCTCGTTGATTCCATAGAACTCCTCTCCAAATCTATCCGACCGCTCCCCGAAAAATGGCACGGTTTGCAAGATAAACAGACACGCTATAGACAACGATACGCCGATCTCATCATGAATCCTGAGGTGAAGGACGTTTTTCTTAAAAGAACACAAATTGTCCAAGCGATTCGCGACATGCTCAATGCTCAAAATTTTATTGAAGTTGAAACCCCAGTCCTTCAACCAATCTATGGGGGTGCAAACGCTCGCCCGTTCACAACGTATCATAATACTTTGGAGCAATCACTTTATCTACGCATCGCAAATGAACTCTATCTCAAACGTTTGATCGTGGGCGGTTTCGATCGGGTTTACGAATTCTCGCGCGATTTCCGAAATGAAGGTATGGACAGAGACCACAACCCTGAATTTACGATGCTTGAACTTTACCAAGCCTACGCTGACTACATTCAGATAATGGAGTTAACTGAGAACCTAATCGCGAATACAGCAAAAACTATTCACGGGACAACGAAGATTCCCTATCAAGAGCATGAACTCGACCTGACTCCTCCGTGGCGTAGACTGAGTATGGTCGATGCAGTTCGGGAGTATAGCAGTATTGACCCAACAGCATTATCAGCCGACGAACTATACAAAGCAGCAGTTGACGCAGGGATTGACTTAGCGGGTGATGAGACGAAAGGCAAAATTATAGCTGAACTCTTCGACACATTTGTGGAATCAAAACTGATCCAGCCGACATTTATAACGGATCACCCTATCGAGGTCTCACCCTTTGCGAAAAAGAAGCCGGAAGATCCGGAGTTTGTTGAACGCTTTGAATTTTTTATCTGCGGGATGGAGGTTGGAAACGCTTTTAGTGAACTCAACGATCCGATAGACCAACGCCAACGCTTCCTTGAGCAAGCGAGCAGTTTAGAGGCTGGCGATGATGAAGCCTTTATGGTAGACGAGGACTATCTACGCGCACTGGAGTACGGTATGCCACCAACAGGTGGACTCGGTATCGGTATTGACCGGTTGACGATGCTGCTAACGAACCAATACTCTATCCGCGATGTAATCCTGTTTCCTCAGATGCGCCCGGAAAGTTAATATGATAACAGCACCGATACTTCACACAGAAAGGTTGATACTCCGTTCGTTTACGCTTGAAGACGCAGCCGATGTGAAACGCCTTGCCAGCGATCCTGACGTAGCACCGGCAACCTATTTCATAGAACGTTCCTATGAAGAGGGTGCGGCGGAAGAGTGGATTTGGTGGTGTCACGAATGGCTTGAAGACGGCGAACGCGCAAATTTGGCAATCACACTTAGAATGGATGGAACGTTGATTGGCACAGTTGAATTGACCTTCCGGATTCACCTACCTTATAATGATGCGTCACTTGGCTATTGGATTGGAAAACCCTATTGGAACTGTGGGTATGCTACAGAGGCGGCAAAGGCTATGGTCGCTTATGGATTTCGTGAGCATGACCTTGATCTGATTTACGCCGATTACTTCAATCGAAATCCCGCCTCTGGACGGGTGATGCAAAAAATTGGGATGCGCTACGCTTATGATTTACCCAAAGACCCAGAAGACGATTCTTCCAAGGATATGATTCGTTACAAAATCTTAAAGAGTGAGTTCATAGAAAAATGAGGTCCGCACCGCCCCTCCTTACAGAAAGATTGCTACTTCGTTCGCTTACACTTGAAGATACGGCGGATGTGCAATGCCTTGCTGGTGATCGCGATATAGCATTAATGGTTCTCCGCATTCCGCACCCTTATGAAGATGACATGGCTGAAGAATGGATTCGTGCCTGTGCTGACGCGTATAAAAAAGACGAAGCAATAAACTTCGCGATTACACTGAGAACAGACAGAAACTTAATCGGCACTATAGGACTTGAACTCGAGCAAGAAAACGAGAGAGCCGAGCTTGGTTATTGGATAGGTAAACCTTACTGGAATCTTGGTTATGCTACTGAGGCAGCGCGCGCTGTTGTCGCCTACAGTTTTGAAGTGTTGAAGTTGAACCGAATCTATGCTTATCACTTCACACGAAATCCTGCCTCTGGGCGGGTGCTGGAAAAAATCGGAATGCACTATGAAGGGTGCCGCCGACAACATACAAAAAAATGGGGAAGCTTTGAGGATTCAATCGGATACGGGATGCTAAAAGCGGACTATGATTCATTAGTTTCCATCTCGTTTTAGGATATAACGGTGGTCCAATTATCTAACTTCCAAAAATGCGAAGGACCGATGGGCTTCACCAAAAACCACCATGAAACGAAGTGGAATGGTGACCAGATTTAATAATTAAAAAAATGAAATTTGAATGGTTCGTAGCCTCCCGCTACCTGCGTTCTCGGCGAAAGCAGTCTTTTATCTCAATTATCAGCATCATCTCCATCGGTGGTGTTGCACTCGGTGTCGCAACCGTGATTCTTGCGATTGCTGTCTTAAACGGTGTTGAGCATGGATTAAAGGATCGGTTTCTTGCGAATGAGGCACATATCGTCTTCCACTTGCACAATTACAGTTTTTTCGATAATTACCAAAAGCGAATTGAGCAGATTGAAGCAATCGATGAAGTCATAGCCACATCGCCCGTTGTTTTGTCGCAGACTGCTGTTTTTCCGGAACATAGTGACTCTATTCAGGACGTAATCCACATCAAAGGTGTCGATCCAGTTTTGGAAGACAAAGTCACGGGTTTCTCAAAATTTGTGGATGGCTCAACCGATTTTCTAAACTCGACATTTCTTGAAGACGCTCGGCTCATCAGAAATGAAACCATCACCGGCGGCATTATTCTCGGGGCACGCTTGGCAGCCCGACTCGGTGTTATTAAAGGCGATGTTTTGCGGCTCATCGTTAAACTGGTGGAGAGCCCAATGCACGCGTCAATGCTCGTGCCGGATCTGGCGAACTTCGTTGTGATTGGATTCTATGAGTCCGAGATGGCGGTTTACGATAACAACTTTGGGTTTGTTCATATAGATACTGCCCAAAAACTGTATAACAGACCAAATCGGGTAAATACCATCTTCGTCCAACTCACTGATGCTGACTTGGCACCACAGATCGCCAGACAAATTGAGGACACTGTTCAGTTCAGCGTGTTAGAGGGGATGCCGGATGCAAGAACATGGATGGAGCTACAAGCACCACTCTTCTCGGCACTTCGAATGGAAAAAATCCTAACCGTTGTCATTGAGGCACTTATCATCCTCGTAGCGGCGTTCAACATCGCAAGCACGCTAATTATGACTGTGATGGAAAAGACAAAGGCGGTCGGCACGTTGCGGACGCTTGGGGCATCACGTGGAAACATCATGAGAATATTTATGATTCAGGGCAGCGTTATCGGGTTACTCGGAACGATACTCGGCACTGCCTTAGGTCTCTCGCTCTGTTGGCTGCTGAGTTCCAATAGTGTGAGGCCCTCTTACTGGTACACTTTCGCGCTTATTGTGCCGGTTCTGCTACAGGTGTTTATCATATTACGGCGAGCACTGCCACGCGGCGGCGGATGGAAGTTTGGACTCAGTGTTTTATGGCTCATTTCAATAGGGTTTGCTCTCTATTGTGCTGTTAGACCTATTTCGCTCGTAGATCTTGGGCTCAGTCAAGTCTATCAGATGCATCAATTACCGGTACAGGTGAATTGGTTTTTTGTCATCTTCATCAACGCGCTTTCATTCTTGATTTGTTGGCTCGCAACGTTGTATCCAGCATGGCAGGCTGCAAATTTGAAGCCGGTCGAAGCCTTGCAACATGAATAATGAAACGAAGTGGAGGGCAACCGTGACATCTGGAACATAGCCTGAAACGAAGTGGAAGGTGGATCTACGGAAAGCAACGTCAATGTTCAAACTTGCCTCAACGAACCGCAAGGAAAATTTAAAAAGTGGGAAACACAGTAGAAACACTTATCCGCGTTATAGATTTACACAAGTCCTACTATGATGGCGAGGTAGAACTTCCAGTACTTCAAGGTATCGATCTTGAAATCTATACGTCGGAATTACTCGCAGTCGTCGGCGCATCAGGAGTCGGTAAAAGCACATTGCTCCATATTATTGGAACGCTCGACCAACCGACAGTAGGAAGCGTTTTGTATGACGAACAAGACATTTTCACGCTGCCTGATACAGATCTCGCCCTATTCCGGAATAAGGAAATAGGATTTGTGTTTCAATTTCATCACCTATTACCGGAATTTACAGCACTTGAAAATGTCGCAATGGGTGCTTTAATCACGACCAGAAATAATAAATTAGTTTACGAGGAAGCAGAGGCTCTACTGGACTATGTTGGACTCTCCGAAAGGCTTTCGCATTACCCAAGCCAATTGTCCGGAGGTGAACGGCAACGCGTTGCTATTGCGCGTGCGCTAATCAATCAACCGAAGGTTGTCCTCGCCGATGAACCGACTGGCAACCTTGACCGACGAAGTAGCGAATCAGTGCTGGAACTTTTATGGGACTTGAACTCGAAATCTGGGCAGACCTTTGTCATCGTAACGCATAATCAAGATCTCTCTCAACGAGTGGATAGGGTTGTTCAACTCGTTGATGGAAAGGTTTCTTAACTATGGGTATCCTGGACACCACTCTATTACATTTCGCGCCTCTTCCCAGTAACGGGTGGGGACCCCGGTTTCCAGTGAATTTCAACCGTATTAAGGATCTGAACGGTTTTCTCTTTACTTACTTATAGTAAAACCCGAAAATAAGAGAGCACTTTGGAAAACACAAAACACCTCACCACCGCTGGCGAGGATTATATCCTCGCCTCTTTGGAGTGTCTAATTAATTCTAAACTTTACTATTAACTGCACGACTATATAATATTAGCCTAGGATGACCAGAAACCTGCCCAAAATGTAATGGACGGGTTTTGCTTGGGTGTTTCTTTAGCTCAGGAGACCAAAATTAAAAAATGTTGATTTATATCGATGGAGAATTTTTACCAAAAGCAGAAGCGAAAGTCTCGGTCTTTGACCACGGTTTGCTGTATGGTGACGGTGTTTTTGAAGGCATCCGTTCCTATAACGGCAGAGTCTTCAAACTCGATGAACACCTCGAACGACTTTACGATTCTGCGAAATCGATTATGTTACAGATCCCAATATCCATTGAAACAATGAAGTCAACGGTTCTGGAAACACTCCGTCGAAACAACCTCACAGAAGCCTATATTCGACTGGTGATAACTCGTGGTATAGGGGATCTCGGACTCGATCCGGATAAATGTCCAAAGCCAAGTATCATTATTATTGCAGATAAAATCACCCTCTACCCACAAAAATACTATGAAGAGGGATTAGAAATCGTAACCGCTTCTGTCCGGCGAAATTATGCAGAAGCCATTAATCCGCGTATCAAGTCGTTGAACTATCTAAACAATATCTTAGCAAAAATTGAGGGCAAACAGTCCGGCGCAGAAGAGGTGCTGATGCTCAATGCGGAAGGCTATGTCGTTGAGTGTAGCGGCGATAATATTTTCTGGGTAAAGAACGGTGTCCTTGTCACACCCCCCGTTCACATGGGGATTTTGGAGGGTGTGACCCGAAACAGCGTTATTGATCTCGCTCGTGAGGCAGGTATCCAGGTTGAGGAACGTGTTTTTACACGACACGACCTTTACATCGCTGATGAATGCTTTCTGACGGGTACAGCCGCCGAGGTTATACCTGTCGTGAAAATAGATCGTCGTGCCATCGGAAACGGACAACCCGGACAAATAACAGAGAAATTAATCGCTGCATTTCGGAAATTCGCACATAGCTGCGGCACCCCAATCTACACCACTGAGGCATGAAAGTATTATAGACTAGCGTCTGCACGCGCGTGGAGGCAGATAACACACGGGAGGTCATTTAATCATGAAGGCATCAAAAGGCATCCTGATTCTGATAAGTCTAATCTTTGGACTTGCAGCAATCACCGCTTTTTCAGAAGAAACGACAAATACAGTGTTCGGACCTAAGGCAGCAACTACCGCCGAACAAGAACAAAAATCTGAGACTGATAAAGACACTACAGCAAGTGCTACTAAACCGCCTGTTGACGCGATATTCCTTGTCAAGAAAATCTCTTTTGAAGGCGTGAAAACCACCTCTGAAGATATGCTGCGCACCCTTATACAGACGCAGATTGGGTCCGAAGTCTCTGAAGAACTCCTTACGGAGGACCTGAAGAGTCTTTACAAAGATACAGGCTTCTTCTCTGAAATAAAGGTAGACATCGAACCCGTTGAAGGCGGTGGATTGGAAGTTATCTACAAAGTCGTCGAAAGCCCAAAGATCTCTGGAATTAACATTATCGGAAACGAAAATTTGGGCACCGGCAAACTTAAGGATAAGATTACGCTCCGCCCCTCAGAAATTTATAGCGATCGGCGACGATGGGAGAGTGAGAAAGCACTCCAGAATCTTTACCACGAAAAGGGATATTATCTCGTCGGCATCCAAACCCATCTTGGAGATAAAGACGAGGAGAATAATACTGTTCAGGTTACATTTGAAATAAACGAAGGACCAAGGGTGCGAATTGAGGAGATTAATTTTATCGGAAATACACAGGTCTCCGCCAACACACTACAGAAAAAACTCAAAACCCGTACCGGTAAGCCCTTCGATCAGATGCTCTTTGAGGAAGAGGATTTATCTCTCAACCTTCGGAACTACTATCAGGATCGAGGGTTCGCACAAGTGAAAGTTCATGGGTATGAAAAACGGTTCACAGAAGACAAGACCGGCTTAATGCTTGACATCACCGTTGACGAAGGTCCTGAATTTATTATAGGAACTTACACACTTGAAGTAGAAGGCGGTGCTAAAACCCTTTTTTCGGAAAAAAAGATTCGTGGAATGCTCGACCCAGCAGAAGGAGAGGTTTTCAATCGTGGCACCTTCGACGAATCAATCGCAAAATTACAGCAGGCTTATCTCGATAAAGGCTACCTACTTTCGGAAGTCTTACCGACTCCCACCTTCAATGAAACAGAGGGTGTCGTTGACATCACCTTGCAGATTAACGAAGGAGATGTGATAATTATCGATAAGGTGGTTATTACCGGGTTGGAAAAAACGAAAGAACATGTGGTCAAACGTGAATTGGATTTCCTGAAGATCAGGTCCGATGAATTGTTAGATGTGAAATCCCTACGCAAAGCGCGGCAACGTTTGTTCCAGATGGGTTCTTTCATCCGTGCTGTCGATTTTGTCCCAAGTGATACAGACGAAGAAAACCGAAAAGAGTTAAGAGTTAACATCGCGGAAACGCCACGAACAGGAATGTTAAGCCTTGGTGGTGGCTACGGCAGTGAAGGAGGTATCTTCGGTGTCGCAGAAGTTGGGCAAAATAATTTCCGCGGACGCGCTTATCGGGTCCATGTAAAAGGCGAATTGGGCACCCGTGACCATCATACAGCTGAACTCAGTTTTGGAACCCCTTGGATCTTGGGAACACCCACTCGGCTTAATGCAAGGCTCTACGACAACCGCCGCTTCCGCCGCTACTATGGAACGATCGGTGCTCTCTATAATCGTAGTTTAGGAAGCAATTCCATATATGATCGGTACATTTGGGCAAGACGAGGGGCATCACTAACACTCGGACGACCAATCGCACACGACATTGATCTGTCCGTGCGCTTTCGGAACGAAAGTGTGGCGTCATACAACCTTGATGAAAAACTATACGACCGCTCCACGCGAAGTATTCTGTTTGCTCTTGGAAGGGATACCAGAGATTACCGCACCTCCCTGTTTGATCCAACCGCAGGTTCACTTAATACACTCTCCTATGAATACTCCGGTGGTTTCCTGGGAGCGGACAACAAATTCCAAAAATATCATGCAGACACGAGTTGGTTCTATAGTGGATGGTGGAACCACGTCATCGCCGCGCATGCCCGGGCTGGTTACATGCACAGTAAAAGCACTGATGCGTATTTCCTATTCTATGAACGCTTTTTCCTCGGTGGTGTAGATAGCATTCGTGGTTACGAAGATTGGGAAATCTACCCTGATCCAGATGAATCGGGTATTCCTAATCCTTATGGCGGTGACAAGATATTCTTCGCTAACCTTGAGTATCGCATCCCCGTTTCCCAGCAGCTCACAGCAGCTCTGTTTTTCGACATAGGGCAAGTGTGGGATGAAAGCGTTACAAATGTCTTTAGCCAAATCAACCCAAAACGAGGGCTCGGTCTTGAGGCTCGGTTTACCATGCTCGGTATGTTAGTTCGGTTAGGTTGGGGATATGGCTTAGACCGTGTTACCGGCGAACCTGCTGGTAAATTCCACTTCACAGTTGGACCTGGATTCTAATAGAAGGATTCAAGCGTTCAATTCGTGTAAAATACCAAAGTTACGGGTGGCAATAACACTCGTTTAAAGTTCTCGCTCTGGAGAGCGAGGAAACCATGGACAAACTCATACACTGGAAGTTCTGGCAGAAAATGTCAGAACTTCAGAAAATGAGGCTACTAATTTCTTTCTCAAAAGAAAGAAAGGATTTAAATTATGAAACCATTTCGGTTGGGTGCTTGTCAAGTATGCCTAACTTTATTAATTATCGGTCTCACAGCTTTTTGTTTCAACACCGGAAGTATTGGGCAGGAAGCCTTCAAAATTGGTGTAGTGAACACACAAGAAGTCTTAGAAGGATCTGCAAAAGCAAAGGACGCAACTGATCTGCTCCAAGCAGCCAGTGAACGCCTGAAAACGAAGGTACAACAGCTTGTAGACGAAATCAGAACACTACAAGAAAAGAAGGCAAAAACCGAGCTCTTCGTGGAACAAGCGCAGACCGCGGATTTGGATAACGAAATTCGCCTCAAACAACAGGAATACCAACGTGAGGTCGAAATCGGTCAACAGGCACTCCTTGAAAAAGAGCAAGAGTTGATGGAACCGATTTATAACAGCCTCCAAGAACTCATTATCAAGGTTGGTGAAGCCGAAAACTTTGACATCATCCTCGAAAAACGGCTTATCACACTTTACGTCAAAAAAGACTATGACTTGACTCAGCAGTTAATCGGCTTACTGAATAAAGACAACAAGAATGGCGAAAACGACGAAAATCCTGAATAATGTTGCACCGCCTAAACTCCTGTTGTGGATGGGGTTTGTAACACCGAATAACCACTACCTCTACGGAGAAAGGATTAGGATTAGATACGTATGAAACTCAAGGAAATTTGTGAACGCTTGAATGGCGATCTTTCTGGGGATGGTGATATTGAGATTACAGGGGTTTCCGGAATCAAAGAGGCACTCCCGACTCAGATTACCTTCGTTGCCAATCCGAAATATATCGCCGCTATAGCCACAACGCAAGCGGGTGCTATTATCATCGGCCACGGTGTTAACGGGAATGGAAAGCCAACGATCCGTGTTGAAAACCCCTATTGGGCTTTCGTTAAAGTTCTGGAAATGTTCGCATGGGACAAAAACCATCAAGCACTTCCTGGGGTTCATGAGACCGCAATTTTGGGAGAGAACGTCAAACTCGGTCAGCGCGTCTCAATTCAAGCGTTCGCTTACATCGGGGACAATGTTGAAATTGGAGATGACACTGTTATCCAACCCTTTGTCTACATCGGTGAAGGAAGCAAGATAGGGGCTGATGGACTTATCTACCCACACGTTAATATCCGAGAAGAGATAACCATCGGCGATCGGGTGATTATCCATTGCGGGGCAGTTATCGGAAGCGATGGTTTTGGATTCGCACCTGTTAGCAACCGCCACCATAAAATCCCGCAGATCGGCACCGTCGTCATTGAGGACGATGTTGAGATCGGGGCGAATACGACAATTGATAGAGCGACACTCTCCGAAACGCTTATCAAACGCGGCACCAAATTGGATAATCTCGTTCAAATCGCACACAACGTTGTCATCGGCGAAGATTGCTGCCTCGCTGCACAAGTCGGTATTGCCGGCAGTACAATATTAGGGGACCGAGTCAATATTGCAGGACATGGCGGTGCAGCAGGACATTTAACACTCGGCGAGGATAGTGTCGTCTACGCAAAATCCGCAGTTACAAAGGATATGCCCGCCGGAAGCCATCTCTCCGGATTTCCCGCGCGCCCGCATAAGCAGGAATTGCGAATCCACGCCGCAACTCGAAAATTGCCAGAATTGCTCCCTGAATTCACGAAACTCCAAAAACGGGTGGTGGAGTTAGAAGCAAAACTTCAAAAGTTGGAGGATGAATCGTAAACACACTATTAGAAACGAGATGTTTCAATGCCTCGACTTTGTGGCGGTTTTGCGACCAACACTCCTTTTGCCGGTCTGGACACTCGTCCTTTTAGGCTATCACCACGGAAGTACGATGCCAGAAGCACCGACTGCATCTCAACCCCTACGGTTGTGGACAACGCTCTGTCTCTACGCACTCCTTATTGGACCTGTTTACATCGTCAATCAGATAACAGATCGGGAGACGGATGCAGTCAATAACAAGTTATATCTCGTTGCGCGAGGTTATGTTAAACTAACGGTGTTTATAGTAAAACCCGAAAATAAGAGAGCACTTTGGAAAACACAAAACACCTCACCACCGCTGGCGAGGGGGTTTTTGCTTGGGTGTTTCCGCTAGTATCCTCGCCTCTTTGGAGTGTCTAATTAATTCTAAACTTTACTATAAATGGCAAATTGGTGTCCTGATGACGCTCTCAATTCTCCTGAGCCTGCTCGTTTTTCCCAGAAATCTCGCCTATCTTACCCTCATTTCGTTATCAATCATACTCGGATTTGCCTACTCCGTGCGCAGGCTTGTTATTTCCAATATATCTACTCTGGTTTGTTGCAATACGACTATCTGTCCGCTGGTATTATAGGGCGCGCTTCGGTATCCGTTGTCCTTAGCAAGCTTCTCATTCAGCGGATCAAGGCTAAAAAAAATGAAGACGTTGATCGCGTATCTCGAACTGGCACGTCCACTTAACGGAATTATCGCTTTCATCTCCGCATGGCTCGGCGGGATGTTCGCCAGTCAAGGAAACATAGAAAACCTTGCCGACATCCGGCTCCTGCTGGTTTCGGTCTCCGCACTCGTTCTGCTTTCTGCTGGAAACGCCATAAACGACTACTGCGATTATAAAATTGACCGGATCAATCGTCCTCAGCGACCTCTCCCTTCCGGACGAATTCGACGCTTGAACGCACTAATTTTCGCCATAGTGCTTATCGGAATCGGCATCTGGTTAGGTACACTTATTAGCAAAACTGCAACAGGTATTGCAATCCTCGTGCTTGTCGCTCTTGTGAGTTACGCTTTCTGGCTGAAGCGCACCCCTTTTGTCGGCAATTTAGTCGTCAGTGGATTAACCGGTTTAACCTTCATTGCTGGTGGTGTCGCTATAGATTCGGTACAAGGCACGTTGATTCCAGCGATCTTTGCGTTCCTGTTCACAATGGCAAGAGAGATTGTCAAAGACCTTGAAGACACAGAAGGCGATCTGAAAAACAATGTGAAAACGCTTGCGACGCTTAATCCACGGATTGCCGTGTGGATAGCCATTAGCTTCATGACATTGGTTATTCTGTTTAGCCTCATTCCCTATCTATTCGGATGGTATTCATGGCACTATCTGATTGTCGTCGTACTGGGTGTTGATCTGGTGCTCATCGGTTTGGCAATTCGCCTGTGGCGAGATGTATCCAGAGAAAGTTGTGCGTTCATTCAACGCTGGATGAAATGGGATATATTCATCGGACTCGGAGCAATTTACCTTGGGACATTTCTATGATAGACTACGATAAAGTCTTTGATTTCTTAGAAAGAGAGAACCTGAGCGCAAACGCGGTGTCACGTTTCAAACAGGCGTATCATACCTTCCGAGAAACGGGCAAATGGCATCCTGCCTATGAGGTATTTGTTACAGGCTGGCAGCAGCTCGACGGGGTTATGCTCCTGGAACCAGTGGATACACTCAACAGTGATTACCAAGTTCATCTCACAACGACAACCGAACGCGGTTTGAGAGAACTTCTGCTCGCATTTCCACGAGGTCGCATAGGTCTGTTCCCTCTCACAGAGAAGTGGATAGAAGATAGATTTCAGGACCTTTTAGATGGGGACGTGGTTCAGACGAGTACCGATTCTTTCTATCGAGGGACCAAACGCGGCAGCAGCACAAAATCAGAACAACGCGCTGTCTCAAAACGGAAAGATACAGTCGTTTCGCATCTTCGCAAATTAGCCTCCTTGAAAGGAAAACTTGAACATGCCCAATTCGTCATTGAAGGACATCTGACAGTGGAGCGAGCCGTGGAAGGTGGGTTTCCGATTGAAACGCTGCTCTATACCACTGAATTTGTTGCCACATCAGAAGGGCACGCTCTCCTCAAACGTGCAGCAACAGAAAATCTATCCTTTTATCAGGTAAGCACTGGCGTGATGGGTTCGGTTACAACGACAAGACCTGTGCCATCAATAGTCGCTTCGGTCCATCTTAACTACCCGCACTTCCTCTCAGAATCTGGAAGTCTCAATTTTCACTTCAGTCCGAGATGTACGTTACTCATTGCGGAGGATATCGGAAATCCTGACAATCTTGGAATGACGCTACGAACAGCAGACGCGGCGGGGGTATCCGCTGTCCTACTGAGTGGGTCAGGTGCCAACCCGTTTCATAAAAACTGCATTCGCGCTTCCCGCGGTGCTGTTGGGCGTTTACCCTTATTTTATACACCGGACACCGTTAAGGCAATTGAAGCACTTCGTTCCACAGGTTGGAGCGTATTAGGTGCAACAGCGAGTGCCCAAAACCAGTTATATGAGGTAAAATTTTCGTTGCCTACGGCTATCGTTGTCGGCAATGAGAACACAGGTCTCACCATTGAAACACGTGAACACTGTACAGAATTAGTCCGCATTCCGATGGCACCCGGACAATCATCACTTAATGTAGGTGTCGCGGCAGGCGTTTTACTCTATGAGTTAACACGACAACACAGAATTTGACAAATTGTCATAAATGTGTTAAAATTCTTAACGTAACCGTCGATTCACGACTCCCTCAACTTCAGAAAAGGCATGGCTGGCAAACCGAGGGTTAATACGGGTAAAAAAGGAAAATTGCATTTGAGATCAAATTGGGTTCTTAACTACTTTCACGAGGTACTGAAAAAACATCATGCTGGCTATTTCGTTCTGATCGATCCGGAGCAGTGCGAAATTGAAAAATGCGTCAAGCTTGCGAGGGAAGTTGAGCAGGCGGGCGTAGATGCGATTTTGCTCGGTGGCAGCTTTTTAACGAACGATTTGCACTCTATTGCGAAAGCCCTTAAGCAGGCAATAGAGCTCCCACTCGTTCTGTTTCCCGGTGATTCGATGCACCTCACGCCCCACGCTGATGCGATTCTGTACATCAGCCTTATAAGTGGGCGCAACCCGAACTATCTCATTAACGAACAGGTCAAAGCTGCACCGTGGATACAACGTTACGCGCTTGAACCTATTCCTACTGGCTACATGCTTATTGAAGGCGGCAACAAAACCGCTGTTGAATTTATGAGCGGCACAATGCCCATCCCACGTGATAAACCAGATATCGCGGGACCGCATGCATTAGCCGCACAGTACCTTGGTATGCAGATGGTATATTTGGAGGCAGGAAGTGGGGCGACACACCCTGTTCCAGATGATATGATCACTGTGGTAAAAGATCAAATCAGCATTCCGTTAATCGTCGGTGGTGGTATTCGTACACCAGAAATCGCCGCAGAGAAAGTAGAAGCAGGTGCCGATTTCATCGTCACAGGCAATATTCTTGAAAAAAACGGTTCCTTTGAACTTATGAAGGCATTCGCTAACGCCATTCACAGCTAAAACAGACGAAGTCATCCGTCTCAGTTTCTAATCTTCATACAAATCCACACTCACAGAAAGACAAAAGGATTCCATCATGTCTGAAGTTAAAAAGATACACATAAAAGCAGAAATAGAAGAAGCGTCTACCGATGACGATTCCACTGACAACAAAGAAAAAACACTCGCCACACGCATGCGAGAAATGGCAGAAGGAGCACTTGACACCGTTAAATCGGAAGTTAAGAAAGAGATAGAAGAGCGCGTTTTGCGTGTCGAAAAAACCGCCGTCGACCTCAAATCGGAAGTTAAGAAAGAGGTAGAAGCTATCGGACAGAGAGTACGGGAGCAATATGAATCGGAACGCGAAGATCTGTTGCGCGAAGAAATCGAAAAAGAGGTAAAGGCTGCCGTTCAACAAGTGCATGATGAACACCAAGAGGAACGCGACCGCCTCCTACGTACAGCGGCAGAAGCTGAAAATACCAAAAAACGCTTGCAAACCGATTATCAGCGACAGCTTAAGTACGCCAACGAAGGCATCCTTGAAGGAATGGTTCCGGTCTTGGACAGCTTGGAAGCTGCAATTAAAAGCGTAACCGAGAAAGTTGAAGCAGACGATGCTCCATCAGAGTCTACAAGCTTCAAGGAAGGTGTGGAACTCGTTCACAAACAACTCTTGGATGCGCTCAAAATTCACGGGCTTACCCCAATTGAAGCAGTCGGTGAAACATTTGACCCGAATCAGCACGAAGCACTCCTTGTCACAACATCGGATGATGTACCGGAAGGGAAAATAATCGAGGAATTTCGGCGTGGCTATATGTTGCACACCCGTGTTCTACGTGCCTCACAAGTTGTAGTCTCACAGGGACCTGCTCAGGAGGAGGAAGAAACACCAAATGACGTATCAGACGACGATACGGAAGCGACTGACGCTGTTGAATAGGGTATAGGAGGCGGAGTATATGAGACAAAAACGCGACTATTATGAAATTTTGAGTGTGAATCGTGACGCCGACGAAGACGAGATAAAAAAGGCTTATCGTAAACTCGCTATTCAATTTCACCCCGACAAAAATCCAGGCGATAAAGAAGCTGAAGATCAATTTAAGGAAGCCACAGAGGCTTATGAAGTCCTACGCGATCCTGAGAAGAGGGGACGTTACGACAGGTTCGGCCACGCAGGATTAGACGATCTTGGTCCCGACTTCGGAGGCTTTAGCGTAAATCTCGATGACATCTTCGGTGATGTCTTTGGTGATCTCTTGGGAGGATTCGGCGGCAGCCAGCGCGCCCCCAAACGCGGACGTAGTCTACAATATAACTTAGAGGTCACACTGGAAGATATCATCCACGGTAAACAGGTCACAATTCAGGTGCCACGGGTTGAATCGTGTCCCGAATGTGAAGGTAGTGGTGCCAAAAGAGGGACAAGCGTTGTAACATGTCCGCAATGTCACGGCAGAGGACAAGTCAGCCAGTCACAAGGTTTTTTCACAATGTCTCGCACCTGCTCAAGATGTCGTGGCGAAGGTGAAATTATTCAAGAACCCTGCCAACCCTGTGGTGGGAGAGGGGTTGTCCGAAATATGCGTGACATTAAATTGAACGTTGAAAAAGGCGTTGATACCGGTTTCAAATACCAATTGCGAGGTGAAGGCGAGGTAGGAGCACACGGCGCACCTTCGGGCGATCTGTTCGTCGTTATCAATGTTTTGCCACACGCGCGTTTCCAACGCGACCGAAACGATCTTATTACATCAGCCAGAATCTCATTCGTCCAAGCCGCTCTCGGAGGGAAAATTAAAGTTAAAACTATTGATGGAGAGGAAGAATTAGATATTCCGCCCGGTACACAGTACGGTGCCCAACTGCGTATCCCTAATAAAGGGGTTCCGCACTATAAGCGCTCCTATTCAGGCGACCTGGTTGTGAGAATGGAGATTGAGACACCAGCACACCTCAATGCCGAGCAGCGAAGAGCATTGGAAGAATTTGCAAAATTGCGAGGAGAATCCCATCAAACCGAACACGGTGGATTCTGGGATAAATTGCTCGGTAGACACGAAGACGAAGAAGACGAATAGAAAGTGTTGTTCAGTTTTCCGAGAGCGAGCACGTAGGTGCGAAAAAATGAATTGGGCAAAGATCACGGTAACAACCTCTCAAGAGGCATCCGAAGCTGTCGCACACTGTCTCTTTGAAATGAATGCAACCGGTGTTGAACTCAAAGACAGCACTACGTCCACAATAAACCTCATCGCGCACTATCCTTTAGATGATAGAGTCGGGGCACGGATGCAGAGACTTCGCGACTTCCTCGCGGAACTTCCAACGTGGGGCATAGAACCACATCCCGCCACAATTGATTTACAGCATGTCAAATCTGAAAAGTGGGAGGAAACTTGGAAAGCCGCCTTTCCCCCCCAACGGGTCGGAAAACGGATTCTCATCACACCGACCTGGCACGATACTCGTCCCAACGAAACAGACATCCTGGTTCAACTCGACCCCGGCATGGCGTTCGGCACGGGTTACCATCCGACCACACGGCTCTCCCTCGACCTATTGGAATCCACCGTCGAACTGCACCACAGCGTTGCCGACATCGGGACCGGCTCAGGTATATTAACAATCGCTGCTATTAAGTTAGGGGCGAAACACGTTGACGCGATTGAACTCGATCCGACAGCAATTCCTGTCGCAGCAGAGAATTTCCAGGCGAACGGTGTAGCATCACAGGTGTGCTTATCTCAAGGCGATGGACTCAAGGGAACAGAGAGCAAATACCATCTTATTATTGGAAATATCTTAACGAAGGCGATTCTCCCGATCATTCCGCACTGTGCGCCGCGGTTACATCCTGAAGGGATCGTCATTTTTTCTGGGATTTTGGAGACGGAGCTTGCGCAGGTCAAATCGGCTTTAGAGGCAAATCGGTTTGAATGCCTTGAAGTTATGCGCGAGGCGGAAGACAGTATCACTTGGGTAGGAATCAAGGCTGTGTTCCAATCTATAGATGTTCTATAGCGCGTTGTCTAATCCGAAGTGGTGGAGGACAGGAACCAACCGTGTTGTGGCATTAGACGCGTCTCATTTAGTCCTGCCCAGACTGCTTTAGTTTGCCCCACAAGGTCGTTTGTGTCTCTGCGGTTGGAGAAATAGAGAGAGAACCCGCAGGCACCCACGCTGGATACTTATCATCCGCTGGATGGCGCGTCAATCGATCGACCGCCATGTCGTCCAAGCCCACCTTCTATAAGATAAATGTCAGTTTTCTGATTCCACCTGGAATAGTAAACAATCGATCGTCCATCAGGACTCCAATCCGGAAATATGTCCATAGCTGGATGGTGTGTCCGCCGCCTGAGATTACTCCCGTCAACGTTTAGCGTGTAGATATCCCGACTTCCTCCGAAAAGGGGATCCCGATGTCCGCCTAAAATCATATCACTAAAAGCGATCTGTTTTCCATCTGGCGACCATGAGGGCATGTGTCCCGACAGCGGTTGGTTTTCGAGTCGTCTTTGATTTCCGCCATCGGCATCCATGATGTAGATGCCAGGAGCCGCTCTGAAAGAAGCAAAAGCGATTGATTGACTATCAGGGGACCAAGTCGCGTTGTAGTTTCTATCCACCACCCCGTGCGTCAAGCGTTGTAGATTCTCGCCATCCGGTTCGATTTTATAGATGTCATACGTCACTTCTCTATAGGAGTCAAACGCAATCCATCGTCCGTCTGGGGACCATGCAGGATTATCGTCATGCCCGGGATGGTTCGTCAAGCGGTAGGATACCTTTGTATTGAGATTCATCACATAGATTTCGGGATTGCCATCATGCCGAGAGGAAACATAAGCCATCTGATGTCCGTCCGGCGAAAACGCTGGTTTAAACTCATGCGTTGGGCTGTTTGTTAGGTTCTGGAGATTCTTTCCTTTTATATCCATGATGTAGATATCATAATCTCCATCTCGGTTGGAACTGAAAGCAATATACGGAGCATCGGATGCGTAGACATAGAGGTTTACCGAAAACATAAAGTGCAACAAAAACAGGGTCGTTCCGAACATGATATAAGTCAGGGGCCGTTTCATTTTTATCTCCTCCATGTCTGCTATTCAGAAATGCCTAATAAACTGATTCTGATGCAAGTTGACGAGGATCACTATTACCACGCTGGGATACAGCCTTCGGGGGCGACCCCGTTTTTTTAGGGGCTTTGATAGTCGTCGTGCCTTATATTTTTCAAACGGAAGAAAAAAGTCGTCAATTTCACAGAAAAGTGATACAATATCCATAGAGAACGCCTTCTGTGAGAGGTTTTTGACTATACCAAAAGGGTTCTCTTTCTACCATGCTTTTATTATGAAATTCACTTTATTTAACGTCCGCTTTCTCCTTTGATAGTCCGTGACAGAGGTTACACTGACCTACATTGAGATGCGGCATTGTCGGCGATTTCTCATCGCCTCTCAAATGGCACTTCAGACACTCAGACGCTTCCTCTGAACCGCGATGCACCTCAATATTAGAACGCGCGGGCGCAGCATTGAAAAAGAGAATAACCATAACAATCGCAAAGATGAGACCAATAACGCTGACAATAACCATGAGCGTCCTGGCACTGGCTTGTTCTGTCGGCATAGAGTTAAAACAGGACTCCTTATTGAAAAAATGGAAAGAGGATTGGGATATTTTCTGCTGTGAGCGAAGACCCGTATTCGCACCCTTCAAACGCCTCAGCATATTCGACTTGTGCCCCTGCTTCTTCGCCGTAGAGTGCTATTAGCACATCTCGATACTTTTCAGCGGTATCTCGGAAACGGTTCAACAGCCGTTCAGCAAGCCATGCGCGCCGCGCCGATGCGTCAGTAGGAACAGCGCCTAATGTGCCGCCGTTGTACGGAAGCCACTCGTAAAACTGCGATACGTGACAGTGGAGCATATCAATCTTCTGTTCGACAACAGCATCAATGCCAACAACAACATCCGGTGTGAACGGATAAGGTTTCATGAAGCCATCGCTCAAATAGACAATAACAGGATTTTTTCTCAGATCGGGCGTGAGCGCACAGATATTCGGCACGGTAACCATATACGCCGCATCCTGTACCAACGTTGACGTATACCGATGGTCAGGATGATAATCGTTCGGGCGGTGCGTCATAATCAAATCCGGACGGAATTCACGTATTGTGCGAATAACCTTATATCGGTTTTCTAACGTCGGCATCAGTTCGCCATCGTGATTGTCCAGCAGTTCGTATTCGATACCGATAACTTCAGCGGCAGCTTGTGCTTCAGCGTATCGCCGTTGAGCTAAGGGACCACCACCCATTTCGTGGTGACCAGCATCGCCGTTCGTAACAGAGACAAATTTAACGTGATGACCCTGTTGCACATATAGAGCAGCAACACCGCCCGCTTTAATATCACAATCATCGGGATGTGCGCCGAAAACTAAAATATTCATCTGTTTTTTACCATTAGGTTGCTCGGTTTTGTCCGTTGTCCAAAACCGAATTCAACGCCCGTTTTTCGACAACGGAGAAAGAGTGCTTAGATAAGCCCAGAATTAAAAATATGAGAAACTGGAAAGTTGAAGTTTACTATAAACCCGAAGTCCCTGACACAGTTGGACAGGGCATTCTTGAAGACATCGCCGACCTCGGTATCAGTGGCATCGATTCTGTCCGCACAGCCACGGTTTATTGGATTGAAGGTTCTCTCGATGCCCAAACTATTGACCGAATAGGCACTGAACTCCTCGCCGATCCTATTACACAAGCATATACCTTCGATGCTCAAAATGACACTGCAGCAGGTTGGACGCTTGAAGTGCAATTCAAACCCGGTGTCACTGACGCAGTGGGCGATAGCACTGTCAAAGGCATCAAAGATTTAGGCATCACAGGTGTCACCACCGTCCAGACTGGACATAAATACTGGCTGATGGGTGCCCTGAATGCTGAAATCCTTGAGACAATTGCGCAGCGTCTTCTCATGAACGATGTCATCCAAACGTTCTCTTATGAAAAACCATCATCATAACGCATGACTACTAACTTGCGTACACCCGAATCACTGTGCCTAAGTGAAACCGAACGAGTGTGGCAGTCGCTGCTTGACGGAGTGCGAAATGGATACCTGCTGAAGGACTAACGCGCCTCGGTTTCCCCAACGTAATGTTCCCAAAACCGTGCTTCTCAAGTAATCTTGGCAAGGAACGCGCAGAGAAATAGTAGAGATGATCGCGCGGATGGACGTAGGGCCAATCCGCCTTCTGGAGACGGCTCTGCAGTCCTTCACCGTTCGGAACTTCGATGACCAAAGTGCTCGCCTTCTTCTCACTCCCTGCAGGTTTCAAAACCCTGCGTAATTCACTGAGAAATGGATTTAGTTCAGAGATATGTTCTAACACATGGTAGAGTGTAATCGCGTCGAAATGTGCAGACGGAAAATCCGCATCAAAGAGGTCTCCACACTGCACATCCAGTTTATGGACTTCTTGCGCAAAATCACTTCCGCTCTTGGAGGGATCAACACCGTGCGATTCCCAACCCCGTTCATGTGCGAGATGAAGAAAGGTACCGATGCCACACCCAACATCCAGCAGTCTTCCTTTACCTTGATGCTGTTTCTCTAACTCCGTGAGACGCTCTGACATCTGCAACCATTCCATGCTATCCGTCCGAATGCGTTCCACTTTATCTGGCGGATAGTAAGTCTCAGTGTAACCCACCTCAAGTGTCTGACGATCAACCCGTGGATTGACATATCTCAACCGACACCGCTTGCAGGCAACTACTGACAGGGAATCTTTGTTAAAAAGCAATTCCGTCTCATCGCGCTCACAAATGGGGCAGTCAATGTGTTCCAACGTGCTCATGAACTCTACCGTTCCGTGCCGTAAACTAAAATAGCGGCACGCCTTGTGCTTCTACATAAACCGAGTAGAGAGACTGACTCCCCGCCATAAACAATCGGTTCCGTTTCACACCGCCGAAACAGAGATTTGCGCAGATTTCTGGGAGGTGAATTTGTCCGATACGTGTTCCATCTGGTGCGAAGACATGCACGCCGTCGTATCCGTCGCCAACCCAACCCGCACTTGCCCACAAATTTCCATCAACATCACATCGAATACCGTCAGCAATCCCCGGTGACATATCACAGAAGACCTCTTGGTCGCCCAATCGCTCACCATCTATTACATCGTAGACGAAGAGATGCCGCGGTGTTCCCTCTTTATGTGTAACACCCGTATCAACGACATAAAGTTTATCATAATCGGGTGAAAAGCAGATGCCGTTCGGCTTTTCGAGCTCATCTATCACCACAGTTGCGTCTCCAGTATCTGGGTTGAGACGATAAACACAGGTTGGCAGTTCAAATTCGGCTATATGTCCTTCGTAGTTGAGCATGATACCATATCCGGGATCAGTAAACCAGATACCCCCATCAGGATGGACTGCCACATCGTTCGGTGCGTTGAGCGGTTTTCCATCGAAGCTGTCCATCAGTACGGTAATCGTTCCGTCATACTCGGTTCGTGTAACGCGCCGCGCACCGTGCTCACAACTGATGAGTCTACCCTGCCGATCGCGGGTGTGTCCATTGCTATAATTAGACGGTTTGCGATAGACACTCACTTTACCGGTGGATTCCTCCCATTTCAGAATCCGATTGTTCGGAATATCGCTCCACAGCAGATAACCGCCATCACCGAACCAGACAGGTCCCTCTGTCCAGCGCGACCCCGTCCACAATTTTTCAACAACGGAATTCCCGATTTTATATTTTCCAAAACGAGGATCCAGCACCTCAATCGCCGGATCCGGATAGCGGACAACCGTCCCATCCCACTTTCTTTCTGGTGGTGTATTCATGCAAATTTCCTCCAAGTTGTACTAAACAGCAGAACGCTTTCAGTTTCCGTAATAGTATACCACAAATTGAGAAGTTGTACACAGAAAATCTATCTGTAACCCAAGGGCATTCAGTTCGCCTGTAGGACAGCGGAAACACCCCAGCAAAAACTCTCCGATTCCGTAACCGCATCGGAATATCTAAACCGCTTTACCCGCTGCTGGCGAGGTTTCTAACCTCGCCTTTTTCTTCGCAATCCCTTGACTTAATCGCTCCGAAAATGATCCTACCATCCTTGACATCTTCTCGGCGTTACGCTATAATGCAAATTATTCAGGACACTACCGGAGGAAATCATGGCAACCCCCTCACCACCATCCAATGCAAACTGCCCTTACAAGAAATTTACGAACGTGTCAAATTTCCTGATTAGTGTTTTGGAAAACCGTATAGGAACCGCCTCCTTGTTGAGAATGTTACGCAACAAAATCTGAATGGGCACAACACTATTGATTTCGTCGAAATCAAATTACACTACAAATAGAGATATTTATGTCAAATAAAAATACATCCCTAAAATCCGGCATCCGAGATAACCTTCTTCGTGAAACAGTTCACGATTTCTTAGAACAAGAAATTAAGAACGGTTCCGCACTCTCCATCGTATCCGCCTACTTCACCATCTATGCCTATGAAAAGATGCAACACTCCTTCAACAAAATAGAGGAACTTCGTTTTCTTTTTGGTGACCCTGATTTTATCAAACGCATGGATCCGAATAATTCAGATAAAAAAGCGTTTGACATAACGGATACAGGTTTAGAACTCAACCAGCAACTTCGACAGAAACCGATTGCCAAAGCGTGTGCCAAATGGATAAAAGAGAAGGTAGAAATCCGCACGACCCGCGAATCAAATCTGATACACGGGAAAATGTACCATATCGCCAATAACGGCGTTGACAAAGCAATTCTCGGCAGCTCCAACTTTACGGTGCGCGGACTCGGACTCAGTTCAAATAATAGCAACATTGAACTTAATCTTGAGGTGGATAGCGACCGAGACCGAACTGACCTCAAAGCATGGTTTGATGAACTCTGGAATAACGATAAACTCGTTGAAGATGTGAAAAATAAAGTACTCGCAAAACTGAAGCAGATAGGGCAAGATCACCCACCAGAACTCATCTATTAGACATTATATTAATTTAATCTTGAGGTATCGGATAAACCCAAGGTCTGAAGTTGAGTCTAAAGTTGTGTAAGCCGCAGCAAGTTTCCATGACGCAATCAGCGAATCCTTTCTTGAAGTTTCGCAGTTTATCTTTGACGATGCGAAACCTTTTGATGCCCGCAATGGCGTGTTCAACGCGTATGCGTATTGATGGAATCTCGCGATTCTTCGCTTTTTCTTCAGATGTCAAGTCTTGACCTTTCGGCTTCTTTTTGGGTTGAATGATCTTAAGGCCCGGACACTTAAACCCTTGAAAACCTGTGTCTTGATACAAAACACTCCCAGGGGGTGGCGAATAACCTGCGATGTCAGCAATACGCTCGTCGTGGATGCGACCTTCACACGAAGGTGTAAGAAACACGACTTTGCTCTCGGCATTGATTAGGATATTGTTTTTGATACTATGGTGCTTCTTTTTCCCACTGTAATATGCCTTTTGGGCTTCGGCATCTTTCGGACGCTGAATCGGACGTTCTACGCCATCCTGAAAAAAAAGGGGTGGAAACCGGAGCGTCAACTGAAGTTTCCGACGATTCATCAGAAACTGAAGGTTCTCTTGGTTGCCGAGCCGGCAGCTCCCCAAGGGCTGCCAACGCCTCATTGACGATGGGCAAAAGCAAATGAATCCACTTGTTGGCAACACGTTGAGCCATACTAAAGATCGCACCCAGCACATCTTGCGTCATCGCTTTTCGCAGGCACATCAAGATAAAGAGCAACATGTCTTCAGGATTTGGCAAGCAACTATTTTTATACGGCGTATACTGCCGGTTCTTCCGGTCTTTACCCTCAAGCGTCTTGGTTTTGACCAACTCCAAGAATCGCTTGGAGAAAGACGGCAAAAGTGCTGAGAACTCTTCAGCGGTAAAACCCGTCAAGGACAGAAGTTGTTTCGGTTTATCCTTGAGGACTTCATAACGAATCATCTGTTGGTCTCCTATCGTTTGTTTTTTCTCAGCTTATCATAGACCAACTCAGATTTACAACTAAATCATTATAATCTCTATTGTATAATTTAACGGAAAATGAGATTGCGATTGTGGAGGGGAGCGTCTGAATCGCGGATTTGCGCGGATTACGCAGATTACGCGGATTTTAAAAATGTTCATCAAATCCAATCTAAATGTAGATACGTTTTCTGTCGGATTCAAAATCACAGTCAGGCACAATGCTGGTCACAAAACACCATCACACAGAGACCCAAAAACTCGCAGCATTCGTGAAATCCGTGATAATCCGCGATTCAGACAGTTCCCCAAAATTGAAATTGACAAGTGGGCGCGAACATGGTATGATTTAACATCTGGGAGAATCCGTATTGGAGAACAGCGTTTGAACACACAAAGAATTGAACTGAACAGGATTTTAGAGGTAATTGGCAGGATAGCAGAAACAACTGCTGATGGCGACTTCATCTATCGTGGTGAGCCTGAACACTATGAGAAAGTATCCTCAAGCCTGTGGCGTGAATGCGATAAAGTATTTGGAGCAGAGCAATTTGATATAGAAACCATCCAACAGCGAATGCTGACAGTGGCTAAAGACTATACTCACCATGAAGAAGATAACTTTGAAATCTTAACTGAACTCCAACACTATGGTGGTCATACCAATCTTATAGACTTTACAATCGACAACCATATAGCCCTTTTCTTCGCATGCGACGGTTTCCCAGAAAAACCCGGCAGGATAATTTTATTTCAAAGAACTGAAAAGACAAATGAAGAGTACAAAATTAAGGAACCACAAAACCCAAGAAACCGTGTTATAGCACAGAAAAGCATATTTGTTCGGCCACCAAAGGGCTTTATTGAACCTGAACACTTCACTGTAATAGACATTCCCGGATTACTCAAAGAACCGATGTTAAATCATCTTCAAAAACAGCACGGCATTTCAACAAAAACCGTCTATAACGATCTACATGGATTCATTAGAAATCAGAGTGCCCACCAGAGGACATATATAGAAATTTACAAAAGTGAACCAGCACAGCATAAGGATTTCTTATTGCAAGATCGGTCTTGATCCAGTGAAACAATGGAGATTTAAAATATGCAGGCACAAACAGATCCAGCATCTTATGAAATTGCTATCCAGCGGTATAACAAAGCAATCAAAGAACTACCTACTTTTGCCCAAGCCTATAATTATCGAGGGATTGCTTATGGGAATACAGGCGAGATTGACCGCGCTATTGAAGACTTTAACAAGGCAATACAACTCAAAGAAAACTATGCCGAAGCCTATAGCAATCGCGGTGGTGTCTATCGCCTCAAAGGTGAATATGACCGCGCCATCAAAGACTGCAACATGGCAATAAGACTTGACCCAAATTTGCCAGAAGCCTATAACAATCGCGGGATAGTTTATAAACTCAAAGATGATATAGCATCCGCTATTAAAGACTATAACACAGCAATAGAACTTGATCCAAGTTTTGCCTATCCCTATTACAACCGCGGTATTGTTTACTACGAAAAACAAGAGTTTGATCACGCCATTAAAGATTATACCAAAGCAATAGAACTGAGGCCAGACCTTGTCCATCCCTATAACAATCGCGGGAATGTTTATAGTAAAAAAGGCGAGTATGAATGTGCCATTAAAGATTATAACGCAGCGATAGAACGCAATACTGATTTAGCAGAGCCATACTACAATCGCGGTATGGTGTTTGTACTTCTGCAAGAATGGGAAAAAGCCAAAGAAGACCTGACAACTGCCAGAGACAAGCAGGAAAATATCATCCTTGAACAGTTCCGCAAAGAATACGAAAACGTTGCCGACTTTGAACAGAAACATGAGATTAAACTACCGAAAGACCTCGCCGCGATGCTAACTCCATCGCAGGCATAGCTGCAAAACAAAAAACTGCCCTTAGCGGATCACCTGATGTTACAGATTTCCAATCCGCGTCATCCGTGTAATCCGCGAAAATCCGCGATTCAGAAAAAAAAAACCGGAACACACAAACCCACTGCTTTTCTGAACACGCACCCCTCATCTTAACAGGGTCATTCAATTGTAGGTTTTTTGTGTTATATTTTTCACGGGTGTTAATACTTCAGATAAGCAGAAGTCGCGTGAAAAGTCACGCGACTTCTGCTATACTTCACCATAAAAAGTAGCACACTTTTGAGGTGAAGTATGACAAGAACTTCTTCCTGCCACTTAGTTGATATGTTAGCAGAAGTGCCAGATCCCCGCAAGAAAAAAGGGCTCCGGCATCCGTTAGCCTCGATGCTTGCGCTCACGGTTGTCGGTCTCTTGTGTGGTCAACGCAGCTATACACAGCTTGCCAAATGGGCGCGGCTCCACCCTGCCCTTCGAAACGCCTTGGGGTTCACGGCGAAACAAACCCCGGCGGCATCAACGTTTCATTATCTCTATCGGCGTCTTGACATCGCCACTGTAGAAAAGACGCTCACGCAGTGGACGACACAGACTTTAGCAAGTTTGCGCATTTCCACATCTAACTTGAAGGGACTTGCGATAGATGGTAAAACCTTAGGCAACAGTCATACCGAAGATGTCCGCAGGACCCATCTGCTCGCAGCGGTCTTTCATGAGTTAGGCATCCCTGTCGCAGAATGTGCGGTGAGTGAAAAGACCAATGAAATCCCTGTTTCCATTGAACTCTTGAAAGCGTTTGATGTCTCAGGTCTCGTCATCACCACGGACGCACTTTTGACCCAACGTAAGTTCTGTCAACAAATCCTTGATGCTCAAGCAGATTACTGCCTCCCCGTCAAAGCGAATCAGAAGCAGTTATATGAGGATATTCGAGACCTCTTTGAACCCTTGGATGAAACAGATCCACCCGAAGTTGAACACCGCCGGTTTGAAAATCTTCACGCAGAAGTCGGCGCACATCTTCAAACGTATACGAATACAGAAGACGCAAAAGGCAGGATTACCACTCGCACCCTCACCACAAGCACTCTCTTGACCGAACATACCGACTGGCCGGGGCTACAACAAGTTTATCAATACACCACACACCAGAAACAGAAAAGCACCGCACACGTCAAGGGTTTCCACGTGCAGTATGGCATCACGAGTCTATCACCTGAACGCGCCTCGGCAGCTGACTTGCTCAAACTCCGACGCCAACACTGGACGATTGAGAATAAACTCCATTGGATCCGAGATGCCGTCTTTCAAGAGGACGCCTCAACCGTCAGAACAGGTGTGCTCCCCCAAGTCATGGCAGCTTTGCGAAACACCGCAATCTCCGTCTTACGATTCACTGGACATACTAAAATCACCGACGCACTTCAACTTTTCGCCGCAAAACCTATACTCGCAGTTAACATCATAAAATGAGAAATCTTAAAATTGAATGACCCTGCTCATCTTAACGTTTCGCTTGAAAATGAGAGCGTCCGTTGCTATACTCATAATATCCTGTAACGCAGATTTTAAAGGCATCGCATCCCAACGACCTACGAGTGCCTCAACATTCCATATTGGTAAACATAAGAATACAACTTGATGACACAAAAGTCAAAAATCCGTGTAATCTGCGCAATCCGCGACAATCCGCGATTCAGAAAAAAATAATCCGTATAATCCGCCTAATCCGCGATTCAGAAAAGACGCGCGAACAAACACAAGAACACTACAAAAATGAACACTAATCTGAAACATAAAGACATAACCCAAAAGATCATTGGAGCAGCATTTGAGGTACATAAATTTTTCGGTAACGGCTTCCAAGAAGTAATTTACCAGCGAGCGTTAGAAATTGAGATGAGAAAAGCGGGGTTGGAATTTGTTAGGGAAATTAAGCAGGATATTTACTACAAAGATTTTCCGAAGCCTATCGGTACGCGTAGAGCAGATTTTGTAGTAGCAGGGAGAGTGTTGGTTGAATTGAAGGCGATTACTGAATTGGAGGCTGTGCATGAGGCACAACTCTTAAATTACTTGAAAGCGTATCGATTGGAAGTCGGTTTATTAATCAACTTCGGTGAGAAAAGTTTAAACTACAAAAGACTAATTCTCTCACAACCCAATCCGGGTAGACGCAGTTGACGCTGCTTTTCTTTCTGAATCGCGGATTTATCGGATGACGCGGATTATTGACACTGGTATCGTCAAATTATATTGTCTAAGGTTGCAGAAATAGTATGTCCACGCGTGCGAGGGGTTGCCCTGATACAATACACTTAAAATCCGCGAAATCTGTGAAATCCACCTAATCCGAGATTCAGAAAACAATCCGCAAAATCTGTAATTCAGACGAGTACTTTTGTGAAGCAAGGTTCAGATATCCAAAGGCAATAATCTGCGTAATCTGCGATTCAGATAATAAGAAAACGCCAAACTCTAACCCTGCCGATTAGAAACTTGCCACTAAAACCGTTGATAACCGACGCGAGTTGTGGTATACTTTTCTCAACTATTTATAGGAAGAGGTGGATACCATGAACCACTATAGAGACATTATTACCATTGAACCGGGGAAACGCAGCGGGCAGCCGTGTATTCGGGGAATGCGGATCACCGTTTACGATGTCTTTGAATATCTGGCATCGGGTATGACAGTCGCGGAAGTGCTTCACGATTTTCCCGAGTTAACCGAGACAGATATTCGCGCCTGTTTCGCTTACGCTGCGGACAAGGAAAAATCGCAGATGGTCGTTTACACAGATGAAACTTCTATTCGATCAGAACCTATCCGACCAACTGGTGACGCTGCTGACGGACCTGTTTCCTAATTCTACCCATGTCAAAACGATAGGGTTAAATACAGCAGCGGATACCGAGTTATGGGATTACGCTCGTGATAACGACTATCTCATCGTTTCAAAGGATACAGACTTTAGGAATAGGAGCGTTATTCACGGTTATCCGCCAAAAGTGATTTGGATCAGGATAGGGAATTGTTCGACAAGTGCTGTCGAATACAATTTGAGAAAGCATTTCGCTGATATTAAAGAATTTGCGAGGAACGCAAATGCGGGATTATTTATCCTGCGGTAATCGGATTAAACGCCAACAACCAACAGAGAAATCGCCATTTAGAAAACAAACCCTGAACACAGACAGAGTCATTCAGTTCTCCCGTTAGCGGATTGCTTGATGTTACAGATTTTCAATCCGCGTCATCCGTGTAATCCGCAATAATCTGTGATTCAGATAATTGGCAAAATCTTGGCACACCTATCGTTTCCTTCCATTCTTCCAACGCTTCACAGTCTCCACCTCTTACCAAAAACTTTACACACCCCGCTAAAACAAAAAATCTTGAAAAAAGTACCCAAATATGAGATAATGTATATTGGAATTAAAATATCTATTGTAGGGCGAAACTTGCAAGCCCAAATTACAAAGCAAAGGAGAAAATACGCAAGATGCCACTAAACAGGAAAATACGTTACGGCATGGTAGGCGGCGGACCGGATGCGTTCATCGGTGCTGTTCATCGAAAAGCCGCGGCACTTGACGGGGAAATTGACCTCATCGCTGGCGCATTCTCATCATCACCCGAAAAATCCCGCCAACAAGGTGCTGAACTCTTCCTCAACGCAAACCGAGTTTACGGCTCTTACCACGAAATGGCAGAAAAAGAGAGTCAATTGCCCGAAGGCGAACGTATCGATTTCGTCTCAATCGTAACACCAAACCATGTCCATTTCGATGTCGCCAAAACCTTTCTTGAAGCTGGATTCCATGTCGTCTGTGACAAGCCGATGACCACGACGATTGCCGATGCTGAAGCACTCTGCGACCTCGTCAAAAAGCACGACGCTGTCTTTGCACTGACACACAACTATACAGGCTATCCGATGGTGAAGCAGGCGCGCGAACTCGTAAAAGAGGGGAAACTCGGAACGCTCCGCAAAATCGTCGTAGAATACCCACAAGGCTGGCTCGCCACATTCTTAGAAGACGAAGGCGCGAAGCAAGCCGTCTGGCGCACAGACCCTAAGCAAGCAGGCGCATCTTCATGTATCGGAGACATCGGTTCGCACGCTGAGAACTTAGCACACTACATCACAGGACTGGAAATCGAAGAACTCTGTGCAGACATGACCACTTTTGTAGAGGGACGTTTGTTGGAAGATGACGGAAATCTACTGGTACACTATGAAAACGGTGTCCGCGGCGTTCTGTATGCCTCACAGATCTCAGTCGGTGAAGAGAACAATCTACGCATTCGTGTTTATGGTACAGAGGCTTCACTGGAATGGCATCAAGAGAACCCGAACTATCTCTCTGTCCGTTTCCCAGACGGTCCCGAGCAGGTTTACAAACGTGGAAACGACTATTTGTCGGAGGTTGTCCAACACAACTCACGGATACCCTTTGGACATCCCGAAGCATTTATTGAGGCATTCGCGAATATCTATGTAAACGCTGCACGCACAATATCGGCGAAAATCACAGGCGAAGCCCCAGCTGAATTTGACACGGATTTCCCGACCGTCCAAGACGGTGCACGCGGTGTGTATTTTATCAACGCTGCTGTAGAAAGCGGCAAACAGCGGGCATGGATTGACGCGAGTTATACACCACCTACGTAATCAAATTCTGTTTTATGTGGAGGATCTATTAAAACGGAAAAGGAGGGGACTAATGGGAACCTACCGAGACCAACGTCACATCCGTTACGCGCCCACGGAAACGGAGGAACTTTACCCTGACTCGGATGGACAACCTATGGCAGTTAGTGACCTTCACAGACGTATTCTTACACGAACTTTGGATGTCCTTGACACCCATTTTGCAGAGAGACCGGAAGTCTACGTCTCCGGTGATATACTCATGTATTACGTAGAGGGTGATCCACGTAAATCGGTTGCACCAGACGTGCTGGTCACTTTCGGAATGGGTAAGAAAAATCGACGGACGTATCTCGTCTGGGAAGAGGGAAAGGTACCTGATTTCGTGATGGAGTTTTCGAGCAAAGGCACCTATCGCAACGACTTAGGAAGCAAGATGAAGCTCTACGCTTCACTCGGAATCCGAGACTATTTTCTATATGATGCCGAGGGTCTATATCTATCATCGCCTATAATGGGTTTTACCTTGGTTGATGGTGTGTATACACCAATCTTGGAAATTTCAAATCGACGTTTGCACTCCACTGCTCTCGGTTTAGATTTCTCTGTTGGCGAAGTCGGTTTAGGTATTTATGATCCGGTTGCGGGTGCTTGGTTGCAAACACCCGCGGAGTCAGCAACCGCACGCGCTGATCGAGAAGCCACACGTGCTGAGCTGCAAACGATACGCGCTGACATGGCTGAAACACGCGCTGACCAAGAAGCCTCACGCGCTAACCAAGAAGCCGCTGCACGCCAGAGAGCCGAGGCAGAACTTACAGAACTCCGAGAAGAGCTCGAACGCTTGAAAGCACGCAGTTAATCTCAATTTTTCTCCAGGCATTGTGCTTTCACAGCACAATTTAGGATTGTAAAACTGGACTCTCTTTCTGACTCGCTAAAACAGCACTTGGAAACCAGAAATTACGCCTAAGTTGGGATATTAGGAGCGTTCTTACTAAACCCTCCTAAACGAACCGCACGGAAAAATAAAAATATGAAGGAGCAACACTATTATGGCAAGACCTGTAACACTCTTTACAGGCCAATGGGCAGATTTAACGTTGGAAGAATTAGCAGAAAAAGCGAGCGGATGGGGCTATGACGGCTTAGAACTCGCTTGCTGGGGTGACCACTTTGAAGTGGATAAAGCACTCGCAGACGATAACTACTGCCAAGGCAGGCATGACCTCCTCGCGAAATACGGACTAAAGGTCTGGTCAATCAGCAACCACCTTGTTGGACAAGCCGTCTGTGATAATATCGACAGTCGGCATCAAGGCATTTTGTCAGAGGCTATTTGGGGCGATGGCGATCCGGCAGGTGTTCAAGAACGCGCCGCTGAAGAGATGAAGAACACGGCGCGCGCTGCCGCAAAACTCGGCGTGAATGTTGTTAACGGATTTACTGGCAGCTCTATATGGCATCTCCTCTACTCTTTCCCACCCAACGATCCGGGACAAATTGATGCCGGTTTTGAAGATTTTGCGAACCGTTGGAACCCGATTTTCGATGTCTTTGATGAGGTTGGTGTCAAGTTCGGACTCGAAGTCCACCCGACTGAAATCGCTTTCGACATCGTCACTGCAGAACGCGCGATTGAAGCAGTCAATGGCAGAGAAGCATTCGGATTCAACTACGACCCAAGCCATCTCGGTTACCAAGGGGTTGACTACGTTGCATTCCTTGAACGGTTAAGCGACCGAATTTATCACGTCCACATGAAAGATGTCTGGTGGGCAGATACACCGAGGTTATCCGGTGTGTTCGGCGGACACCTGAACTTCGGCGATTCTCAAAGAAACTGGGATTTCCGATCCATCGGTCGCGGCAGTATCAATTTTGAAGAGATTATCCGAGCCTTGAACAATATGGAATACGACGGTCCGCTTTCCATTGAGTGGGAAGACAGCGGGATGGATCGAGAACACGGTGCCCGTGAATCTTGTGCTGCCGTCAAGGGCTATGATTTTGAACCCTCTGCTGTCGCATTTGATGCTGCCTTTGAAGAATAAGAAGTTTAAACACTGTTTCGGCGGGGCAACATCCCCGCCGCCCCTTAAATGTGGCGATTCTGCACTATAATTATTAGCATGTCTTAAGGACACTCTGTGTTATCAAGTGTCCAAATTAAAATAGAAACAAAATGTAGTCTGAAATGAAATGGAAGGGTTTCGCTTGGGTGTTTCTTCAACGCTACGGAAAGGCATGTCAATTTCCTAATCACGCCTCATCGAACCGCAAGGAAAATTAAAAGAATGGCGAAAGGCACGGTTTACGGTTCCGAATCTCGGACCTTTTACGATCAACGCACTGGCACGCAAATCCGACAGGTCACGACTGCGTCCGCTCTGCATCACCACCCTTTTTTCATCATACCAGCGTACGATGACGCGATGCAGCGGCTGATTTTTATCTCGTACCGAACCGGCACGCCACAGATATTCGCAGAAGAACGCGCCACGGGTGAACTTCGCCAACTAACAGACAGACCTGACATCGGAGAGTGGTCTGTGCATCCCTCACGAGATGGAAAAGCGGTCTTCTTCACCGCTGGTACAAGCGGATGGCGACTCGATTTAGACACACTGGAAGAACGAGAACTTGTTAACTTCGCCGCAACAGCGATGAAAGAAAAAGGCATGGTTGCTGCCGCGATGGGAACAACAGCCATCAGCCATGATGACCGGTGGTGGGCAGTCAGATTCAACATTGGCAAGGAGTCATCACTCGCTATTATAGATACAAATACCGGTAAGCATGACATTATCTTACAGAGGGACAGCATCGGACACCTTCAATTCTGCCCTGATGACTCTGACCTACTCTACTACGCAGGTCCCCTCACCGACCGAGTATGGGTCATTCATCGCGACGGAAGTCGGAACCGTCGCCTTTACGCGCAAAACGTCGAAAAGAATGAGTGGATTACACATGAAACATGGATTCCGGGGACGCGCGAACTCGCGTTCGTTGACTGGCCCCGAGGCGTGAGATGTGTCAATGCCGATACAGGTGTAGTTCGACAGGTGACAACGTTCAACGCGTGGCACGCCATTAGCAATCCTGCTGGAACACGTATGGTCGCAGATACCAACTTCCCAGATATTGGTATTCAAACTTTCGACCCGCGTGACGGCGTTGGCGAACCGAAAACACTCTGTTATCCTAACGCTTCATCTATCGGTGAACATTGGAACGGACCCTTTCCGTATGCTGCGGGTCCGATTCACGTTTACGCGCCTCAGCATACACATCCACATCCGTCTTTCAGTCCAGACGGACGGTATATTGTGTTCACATCAGATCGAAGCGGGTATGCTCAAATCTACGAAGCAACCATCAGGAACACATAAAGACAAATAGCTACATAGCACAGCTAACTGCCCAACATTGATCGAAAATATAAACGATACGTAGAAATGCTCTCTAAATCACGACTTCATACAGAGTCGGCGTAAACAAAACTTGAGAATGGCTATCAGTTAAGATAAGAGAGAACTTCATGCACCAGAAACCTCTTTACTGATGGCTGATGGCTGACTGCTGATAGCCATCAAAAAAGGAGATAAAAAATGCCAATCGTCATACCGCGCCTTATTGTTGAGGTGTTCCAACATACAAACTTCCGAGGCAGAATGGGATATGTTGTTGAACCTGTTCAGCATACGCGCACCATTGGATTTCAAGACAATATCTCTTCTGTTCGTATCTATAAGGGTCCAAACTTCTCGTCAAATCCGAACTATAAAGCCATCTTTTATCAGCACGTTAACTATCGCGGTAAAAAATTGGCACTCGGTCCCGGATTTTACCCGAATTTGCACGATACCTCATACAATTTCGCCGACAGGATCTCTTCGATTAACTTTGGCTCCACACTGGAAGTCGTTGGACCCGAGTGGGGGACTATTCCGCTGATTGTGGATTGCTATGAGCACGTCGAATTTCGCGGTAGAAAAATCACTATCCTGCGGGATATTGCCAACTTACGGGATGCACAAGGCGGGACTTGGTTTGAAGACCGGATTTCCTCAATTCGTATCTTTAAAGGTCCCGATTTCCCACGAGATGGCGCGGAAGTCGTCTTCTATGAACACCCTGACTTTGAAGGCGCACCCCTACCGATCCGGATGGAACCCTCGGAATATAAAAAGGAGTTACCGAACCTCCATTTACTCCCGCAAAACTTCGGGGATTCTATCTCCGCCGTGAAGATTGAAGGATGGGCATCCTCTGGCGAATTCACAGAGATGGTATTTGAAGATGAGTTCATTGGAAACAATATGCGTCCAGAATGGCGATGGGAGGATCCGAAAGGTGGCGGGGCATGGTCAGAACGCCAAGGCTATCTGGAAATGCGAACTGAACCCGGACAAGATCTTTGGCACGGGCCAGATGGCAGAAGCGGTGATATGAGTGCACCACGTCTTATCATGGAAGTCGTAGGTGATTTCGCTATCGAAACCCGCATGCGAATCTCACCACAACTCAAAGAACACGGCGGCATAATAGTATGGAAGAATCCAAACAGGTTCCTCCGTTTGGAGAAAACCTCAGGACCGCATGCCTTTAGAGGCGATGTCCGATTTGAACGCCATGTTGGACGCTCCTTTAATTTGCGTGGGCGCAGCAGTGGGCTTAGAAATGTGCGAGAACTCTTCTTACGTATGGAACGCAGAGGAAACCAATTCTCATCTTTCGCCAGCGATGACGGCATTCAGTGGAAAAGCTGTGGACAAACGAATGTCGGCATGGGGAACTCAGTACATGTTGGACTACATTCCCTGTGTCCAGGGAACATTCCACCAACCTTAACCCGTTTCGACTTTTTCAGGGTATTCAAGCGGAAAAGCGAGGTCGCCGAATACCGTCCCATTACCGCTGTACAACCCGGTCAAATGACCGACGAGGAACGCGAACGTCAAATCGCCGATCGGCGAGAACGTGCGATGCGTGACATGTTCTAAACAATCTATTTCTGTCAGTGGAACACGAAGCATTCGTACATAGTGCTTGAATGAACCGAAACTATGGGTCGAGGCACCCATACCTCGGCTATCTAATACCACTTTAATAGGTGGAAGGAGCGCATCATGTATCTAAAAAGCGGTGCTCGTTTTCAGGATAGACATTTTGTGAAAAATTCACAATGCTTCACAATAACTTTTCTCCTTCTCGCGCTTCTTGTATGGAACGCGCAGCCTGCCGATGCCCTTGTCGGTGCGGTTGAAGATGGTTTAGTGGCTTACTGGTCTTTTAACAAAGATACGGTAAAGATTAAAACAGAGGCAGCAGATGTACTAACAGGACTCGTTGCTGCTGTCCACGGTGACCCAGAACTCGCACCCGCCTCGGATTGCAAAGTCGGCGAGTGCATTCTTTTCGATGGCAGTGTTGATCGGTTCCTTGTTGAAGATTCAAAACCGCCTACAATTGATCGCGATTGGGATGAGATTACCTTGGAATGCTGGGTCTATATCAACGCCCTGGATGACAGTTGGAATCGGATTATCTCACTCGACGATATGCCAACAAACAGTGCAGTTGCCAGTCTCTATTACGATGATGATGACAACCAACACGGCTTCTTCATCAGAGCTGGTGGCAAATCGACAGTGGCAGCGCAAGACAATGTCCTGGAGGACATCCCTATTGAAGAGTGGCTGCACCTTGCCGGCACCTACGACGGTGAAACGGTTCACTATTATGTGAACGGAAAACAGGAGAAAAGGTACGCCATGAAGGGCGGTAAAATTCCGAAAGGTGGGCTTCTTCTCGGTATTGGAGACCGTTCAGATGGATGCGATTGCGATACGATTCAGGGATATCTCGACGAATTCCGCGTCTATGACCGCGTCCTGAGTGCAGCAGAAGTTCAGAACAACATGAATGCCACAGGACTTGATGTTAGCCCCTCCGCGAACCACTTGAGCGTTACATGGGGACACATCAAAGCAAGACGGAGATAATTTTCTAATTTACCTTGCGGTTAAACAACATGGAATTGGCAATTAATGTTCCCTTTTTAAATCCGTCCTCCACTACGTTACGGACTACGTGCTCTGAATTTTTTTAATTGTCCGTAGATGCTACGGAGTGAGAACAGCCAAATGTGAACAATAGGATTGCGTAAATTCCGTGATTTTAAAAAGTCCGTATGGGATAATCGGAAACCTGTGCGAAACGAAGTGGAGCACAGCCCAGGAGCAATAAATTAAAAAATGGAAACGATTGGGATTGGTGTTATTGGGTGCGACGATATGGGCAGAAACCTCGCGACCAGTGCACATACTGTTGAAGGTTTAGAGGTCATTTGCGTTAGCGACTCGCAAGAAGTACTTGCAGAAAAACTTGCCACAGACCTTGGTGTATCCTATACATCGGACTACCATGAATTGCTCGCTGATGATCGAGTTAAGGCGGTGTTAATTGCGACATCGCCTTCCATGCGAGAGATAGCCGCTGATGCGGTGAATGCTGGTAAATATGATTTCTATGGCATGGATCGAAATATCCCTACAGAAGAAATTCAACACATGCTCATCGAACACCTACTACCCCCAGCGGCATTTTATTTTAATTCAACGGAGTAAAGAATTATGGAAACGATTAGAGTCGGCGTTATCGGATGCGGTGGCATGGGCAGAAGTCTTGCGACGAGTGCACACGCCGTTGAAGGCATAGAAGTTATCTGCGTCAGCGATCTGCAAGAAGCATTGGCAGAAAAACTTGCCACAGACCTCAATGCCTCCTACACATTGGACTATCACGAACTACTCGCCGACGATCAGATTCGAGCAGTGCTAATCGCGTCGCCACCGTTTATGCACTCACAGATGGCAGTCGATGCTGCAAACGCCGGCAAACACGTTTTCTCCGAAAAACCGATGGCACCGACGCTGCCGGATTGTGACGCGATGATCGCCGCCGCTGAGGAAAATGGTGTTAAACTCACCATCGGCTTGGTGTGTCGTTACCATGCGACGCACTCTGCAGTTCGCGAAGTTGTGCAGAACGGCGAACTTGGTGCGCCTGCCTGTATGATGGTCCATCGGATCGGTGGACCGTGGCGTAGCGGTGGGAGCTATGTTCCATGGCGATTAGAACGCGCAAAGTCTGGTGGAAGCCTCATGGAAATCAACGCCCATGAAATCGACTTTATGCGCTGGACCTGCGGCGATGTCGTCTCTGTTTATGGGGCTGGTGGTCAATACGTCCAAAAAGAGAGCGACTATCCAGATGTTGTGCTTGCTTCCTTACAGTTCGCAAACGGCGCAGTGGGGCTGCTCCACTCCAGTCATATTTCTGCTGTTGGTGGATATGGCGGACGTGTCGATTGTGAAGGCGGTTCCATATATTTCCCACAGACCTGGGGCGGCAATGCGACTATCCAGATCAAACCTTTTGAGGGTGAAGGACGGCAGATCAAGATTTCTGACATTGAGGTACCGCCACCGGTTCAAGAAGAGATTCGTGTCTTCGTGAATGCAATCCGTAACGATACCCCGCCTCCGATTACAGGATTAGACGGTCGCGCAGCAGTCGAAATCGCACTCGCTGCATACCAATCTGTTGAGAGCGGACAACCCATTCCATTACCTCTTTAATCGCACATGGAGATAAATGTCAATGCCCTAATCTACTTCACCGAACCACAAGGCTTTTTAAATATCGGGTTTCTGCTCCGATTTTTCCGTTCTCAAAATCGGATTTCCGATGAAAAATATTGAGCAACCGTAGCCCGTAATGTAATGGAGGACGGATCTACGGAATGGGACTTCAAGGGTCAAACCCACCTAAACGATCCGCAAGGAAAATTAAAAAAATGCCTAATCTACTTCACCGAACCACATGGCTTTTTAAATATCGGGTTTCTGCTCCGATTTTTCCGTTCTCAAAATCGGATTTCCGATGAAAAATATTGAGCAACCGTAGCCCGTAATGTAATGGAGGACGGATCTACGGAATGGGACTTCAAGGGTCAAACCCACCTAAACGATCCGCAAGGAAAATTAAAAAAGCGATCCGCAAGGAAAGTTAGAAAAATGAAAATTTCAGTCTGGGATGGTGGACTTTCAGAGAGTTATCTCAAACAGGTTACACAACTCGGTGCGGACTGCATCGACTTCGGAAACGACGGCGCGTTCCCCGGCGTTAGTGAACAGGGTTACCCCGACTTGGACGAGTTGCTGAAAATCAAAAAACGGATCCGTTCATGGGGACTTGACATCAACCGCGTAACGCTTCCAAACATCACAGAGCAGTTTATGACGGGACAGTCGGAGGGTGAAAAGGAACTGGAGAACACGTGTAATGCGCTTCGGGTCTTCGCTGAAGCGGGTGTACCTATCGCCCGTCAACGCTTCTGGGGAGATACCTTCGACTATCTCATGACGCGTTATCCATCTGTTCATAGAGGCGGGTATACCTCACGCGGTGAAAGCCGTGCCGCCACCAAAAACCCACCAGACACACCGACAATGGAAACCCTTGACGAATGGTGGAAACATTTTACCGAAGTTTACGGCGCGCTCGTACCAATTGCTGATGAGCACGACATCAAACTCGCCATCCATCCGTCAGACGTACCGAACCCGGATACACCACTCGGCAGCCTCGGTTTTCACCGTGTCATCGATACATTTCCAAGCAAGAATGTCGGCTACCTTTACTGCTGCGGCACTCGCGCTGAAGCCGGTGGTAGCACCATAGTTCTTGACGAGATCAACAACTATGGACGTAAAGGACGCATCTTCATGGTTCACCTGCGAAACGTCCGTGGAAGTCTCGCGACAGCGGGTGCATTTGAGGAAGTCCTCCTTGACGATGGCGATATGAACGCCTTCAAAATTGTCCGAGAACTACAAAAGGTCGGATTCGACGGATGTATCAACGCCGATCACATCCCAAAATTAGAAGGTGATGTCGGGTTAGCCTATTCCGTTGGCTACATTAAGGCACTGTTCGCAGCGTTGGCGGTATAATCTTCAAAAATCCGTACCACCATTGAAAATTGATTTCTCAAGCAATGCTGGAAAAATATCAGGTCTTTCAATTTCCTGTCTGAGAAGGCGCATTGGCTCCTGCAGGCGAATCTTCGCAGCTTGTTTGTCCACAAGATAATCACTACGATTTTCAGGAAAAGCATCTATGCACTGTATCATGATGTCAGCAAGATTTCCTATCCCCCGAAATATAGTGTTGTGTAACAGACGAGATCTGGCATACAGGAAAATTTGCCACCATGTTCCTCCTTTGACGGAATGAGATCGGTGTTGCCGATCTATCACATCTTTTTTGTCAGTTGGAGCACCTAAATTAACCTCTCCGCCAATTAACTCAGCAAAATCATATTCGTTGACATGTCCGCTTATCTTTTTTAATGATGCTTGTTCCGAAGTCATCGCCCTTCTTCTCACGACATTACCCCTCCTTTACAATCAAGAGTTCATGAGATTGCTTGACATGCCCTGTCCCATTCTCAATCCGATTTTTGCCAATTCGGGTTTCGCCTTGCCCTAAGGTATACTGCCACTGAACCTCGATAACCTGAAAATCAGCATACCACTCTCGGATAGTCGCGCAATCGTTGTAAGAAAGAACAAAGCCATTCTTGTGGTTATGAAGTAAGTCTCGGAGGAGTTCATGCTTGAATCCCTTATGATGCACTGGAAAATTGCGTTGCGGATAGATGCCCCGAAACATCTTACCCTCATCAAGGTAATAGGGCGGATCACAGTAGAGGAAATCATTCAAATGACGAGTAATCGTCTCCTCAAAACTTCCTGTGTGTACAGAGAGAGTCGGGCATCGGAAGTTGCGAACCGCCTTTACAGCACGTATGTATTTCTCTGGCGATTCATAAATCTTGGACATCCAACCTAGGAATCCAGGGCCATAAGAGAGATTGTGGTTAAACCAATAGTGTGCTGCTAACTCTATTGGATCTGCAATAAGTGTTTCATTCATCCAATGTGCCTTGAGTCGGCTCTTAATCTCTGCGTATTGTGCTTTTGTCGGAGTCCAGTCTTTAAGCCGATCAGCGAGTTCATTGCCCGACGAAAGTTGGACCTGCCAATAGTTGACAAGGACATCGAAAACGTCGTATGCCAAGACCTGCATTCCCAGTTCTTTGGCAGAGGCTATCTCAACAGCACCGCCTCCCATAAAGGGAGAGGCAAGTCGCTCCAGACCATTAGGTAATTGTTCTAAGATGTATCCTACGCCGAGGCTTTTTCCACCGGCGTAGCGGAGCGGCAACCCTTTGTAACGTGAATATTTGTATTTGCCTTGACTTCTCAAGGAATCCAAAAACAGGATTTTTAAAGAGGTGCCAAAAAGATCTGGCTGGATTCCCTCTACGACCGGTTCCTGCTTCTGCCCGGATGTTTCAAGAAATTCTTTATCTGTTTTAAGTATTTGCATCATACCACCTCTATTAAAACTATAACACAAAACCGAACGTGTGCCAATCTATTTTGCAAAAGCCAGTCAACAAGATTTGACATAGATTGAAATTTAGTGTATACTTGCGAAAAAGAGTTTTCAACGACAACAATGTGCATGTGTACACAGTAGAACCCCTTACCCCTCAAAACCAGAACGAGTGGGACACCATTATTCGGCAATGTCCGGGGAGTACTGCCTTCCAAAGCCTCGCGTGGCGAGATGCATTAGCGAGTGCGTTCAAACAACTCACCCCGGTCTATTCGTTCATTAAGCAAGAAGACGCAATAGTAGGTGGACTGCCCGCTTTCGTCTTTCAGCCAATACCCGGCATCAGTTTATGGCACTCAATGCCGTGGAACCTATTCGGCGGTGTTCATCTTATAGATTCATCACAGACGAACCCTGAAGCGTTGATAGCATCCGTTGAAAACGCAGCAGCGGAAAAAGGGTGGTGTGAGATCCGCTGGACGTTGACACCAGAACATACCGCTATCTACGGTGACTTTCTTACCGAAACGGGTTATGAGTGCACAAATCACTTCACACATCTTTTAAAGACAAACGGAGACATCGATGCACTCTGGCACGCCTATAACAAACGCGTGCGGGGAGCAGTCCGGAAAGCGGAAAAATCGGGTGTAGAAGTTACGAATACGGACAGTGCAGAAGCGTTATCCACATTCTACGACATGTACCTCACAACGGTAAAACGATTAGGTGGCACACCGAAGCCGCGAGCACTCATGCAGACGCTTTTACAGCAGAAAATCGCCAGACTTGCCATTGCGACATATCGCGACACAATTATCGCTGGATTACTCTACCTGCATTTCAGCCAGACCGTAACGTTATGGTGCGAAGCATCCGTACCAGAATTCTTAAAATACCGCCCTAACAACGCGATTTTCCACTATATCATTACACAAGCGTGTCGTGAAAAATATGAATGGGTGGATTTCGGCGCATCGCCGCCAGAAAACACTGGGTTAATTGCGCACAAAGAACAGTATCGCGCCATCGGCACAGATTTCGCCAGTTACACAAAGGTCATTTCACCACTGAAAAGGGCACTGTGGACCCAGAGTGAAGGGGCACTCCGCCAAATTTATACGTGGATGCAATAGCGAAAATTAGACCCAATAGCACTGTAGGGCAGCATAAGTTCAATCATAAAAATGTAAGTATGGAGGTTGGTAGGGTAGAGCGGTAACAGAACAAGAACCTGTCAGTGTATAACAGAGAATACCGGTTTTTTAATCATGGGTTCTTCTTGTCCATTTGCTGCTATCGTTGCAAGTGGGTATCCGCTTAACACAAACCCGATTTTGACAACGGAAAAATCGGAGCAGAAACCCAATAATTAAAAATATGGAAACGACTCGTAAACCCAATTTAATTTTTGTTTTCGGCGACCAGCATCGTCAATGCGATGTCGGGTGTGCTGGCAATCCTCAAGTGCAAACACCTGCGATGGATCAACTCGCACAAGAAGGAATGTTTTTCCCGAAAACCTTCACGAACGTCCCGATATGTGTACCTGCGCGTGGATGCCTGATGACAGGCAAATACCCGTTGAACCACAAAGCCGTTTCCAACGATCTACCGCTTCCCTTAACGGAAACAGGCATCGCGGAAGTTTTCAAAGAAGACGGATATGCAACCGGCTACATCGGCAAATGGCACCTCGGCGGCATGCCGAGAGATAAGTTTATCACGCCTGAGATGCGTTTCGGCTTTGATCATTGGATCGGATGGAATTGTCACCATAACTATTTCAATGCCCCTTATCACGACTCCGACGGAAATCAGATGCAAATTGACGGCTACGAACCGGAGTTCCAGACCGATCAGGCAATTCAATACTGCCAAGACCACACCGACGAACCCTTCTGCCTCTACATGAGCTGGGGACCGCCGCACAACCCGTATGAACACGTCCCGGAACGTTACAAGGAGATGTATCCGCCGGATCAGATTCAGTTGCGTCCAAACGCGACAGATACGCCCGCAACACGGGAAGACATCTCCGGCTACTACGCGCATATCACGGCTCTGGATGAAAATCTTGGACGCTTGATGACTGCTCTCGACGAACTCGGTATCGCTGACAACACCATCCTCGTCTACACGTCCGACCATGGCGATATGCTCGGCAGCCACGGACACGTCAGAAAAGAACGTCCATGGGAAGAATCCGCCCGTATCCCTTTCATGATCCGCTGGCCCCGCAGAATACCCGCAGGTGTTACCCGTGATACCTTGCTAAGTCTCGTCGACTTTATGCCGTCAATGTTGTCCTTATGCGATCTACCGATTCCAGACGGTGTCGAAGGCATTGACCTTTCAGAGGCGATGCTCGGGAACACCATCGATGAACCACAGTCTGTCTTGCTCGAAGTGCCTTTACACGGCAGTGAAGGATTCAACTTCGGTATCCGCGAGTGGCGAGGTGTCCGCACGCATCGCTACACCTACGCACGTCATTACGATGAAACGGGTTGGCTCCTTTACGATAACGACAACGATCCGTATCAGATGAACAACCTCATTGACGACGAGGATTCACAGAATCTCCGAGCAGAACTGGAAGCAGAACTCCAACGATGGCTGACCCGTACAAACGATCCATGTCTACCCGGATTGGAACACATTCAACAACTCGGTCTGTCAGAGCTATGGAACATCAGCGAGCAGCGGTTTGGTGGGAGAAATCCGCGTTGGGCATAAGAAGCGAAAACCTCCACTGCCGCTGGCGAGGTGTTTTTGCTGCGGTGTTTCCCCGCTAACCTCGCCTCCCCGCAATGCCCCAGTAATTGTAGACTTTACTATATTAGACCTTACAAGGATTTAATTGTGCGTTGTAGTTGATTTCATGATAAAATCAGAAATATCTACGTATTTTATGCTTTACCACAAAGCTAACATAGGAGATATCAACCTATGACTGATGAAGAAAAATTTCGGTTTGACTTAACCGGATTCCTCGTTCGTCCTGCGATCCTTGAACGCGACGAAATAGATGCAATCGTTGATCAGATCGACCGGATACATCATGACAAAGAATCCTTACCGCCGGAACACAGTGCCGTCCCGGGTGGTCCCGCGAGCGTCTTGATTGATCACCCCAAAGTCCTCGATGTGCTACACGAAATCATCGGACCTGAGATCCGGTTAGAGCACTCCTACTCTGTCTGGCGCGAAAAAGGGCGGAGGCACGGCGAACTCCACGGTGGTGGACCGCAACAGGCAGATCCGATCTTCGGATACCGTGCCAACAATGGACAGATCCACGCTGGAATGGTGCGCGTCGTCTTTGAACTGACAGATATTTCCAAAAAGGATGGTGGGACGCACTTTATAGTCGGTAGTCACAAATCGAACTTCCCGATGCATCCTGACCACATGTCATTAGAGGACGGAAAGCGGAGTCCGTTCCTTATGACCTACGAATGCCCCGCTGGCAGTGCAATCTTCTTCACGGAAAACCTATGTCACGCCGGTCCCGTGTGGCAACGGGAGACACCGCGTGTCGCAGTGCTAAACGCTTATGCGCATCTCGCGACACACTGGCACCGTCTACCGATCCCACCTGAAGTGTTGTCTGCTTTACCGCGTGAAAAGCAGGCGTACTTCCGTGAACCGTGGGTTGCGGATTTCCGGACGCGTCCGGCAACAAGAAACACGATTGAACGGTTCCTTGACAACGACGAACCACCTGTTAATACCGATCACAAGCCGTGATTTATAGTAAAATCCGAAAATATGTAGACAGTTTTTCAGTAAAGGAAACCCTCATCGCTGCTGGCGAGGATTGTATCCTCGCCTTCCCATAATGTTGAAATAATTGTGAATTTTACCATAAAATGAACGGCGACCAGATTTTATAGTTTAAAATATGAAGAAACGTGTCCTTATTATCGGTTGGGATTGTGCAGCACCTGAGCTTGTTTTCGATGCGTTTAAAGCCGACATGCCCAATACGCATCGCTTGATGGAAGAAGGCATCTACGGCGAATTGGAAAGCACAATCCCACCTATCACCGTGCCTGCGTGGATGTGCATGATGACGAGCCGTGACCCGGGTGAACTCGGTGTCTATGGGTTCCGCAACCGTAAAGACTATTCCTACGATGCCTTGGCCATAGCCAACGCACACGCCGTAAAAGTACCAACACTCTGGGATCTATTAGGGCAAGCCGGAAAGAAATCAATCGTTTTGGGAGTGCCGCTCACTTATCCCGCCAAGCCATTCCCCGGATGGATGGTTACCAGTTTCCTCACACCGACTCGTGATTCGCAATGGACTTTCCCAAGACGACTATCGCGAGAAATCACACAAGTCGCAAGCGACTACATGATCGATATCCCGAACTTCCGGACAGACCGGCGCGCCGAACTGGAGCAACAACTCCTAAAAATGACCTCCGAACGTTTCAAACTCGCCCGCTATCTGATTGAGACAAAAGACTGGGACCTATTCACAATGGTTGAAATGGGTTCCGATCGGCTTCACCACGCCTTCTGGCGGTTTTGGGACGAAACGCATCCAAAATATGAACCGAATTCACCGTTCTCGGAGACGATGCGGAACTACTATCGCGCCCTCGACGCAGAACTCGGAGAGACCTTAGCCTGCGTCGATGAAGACACCACTGTTATGGTGGTCTCCGACCACGGGGCAAAACGGATGGACGGCGGTATCTGTGTCAACGAATGGCTCCGGCAACACGGCTATCTGACGCTCAAAACCGAACCGCAAGGAATCACACGGTGGACACCAGACATGGTAGACTGGAAAAAAACAAAGGCGTGGGGAGAAGGTGGATATTACGGGCGAATCTTTATAAACGTTGAAGGCAGAGAACCTCGCGGGACTGTTAGCGCGGGAGACTATGAAAATATCCGTGATGAGTTGAAGGCACAACTCGAAGCAATTACAGACGAAAACGGAAATAACATCAACACGCGCGTCTTCAAACCCGAAGAGGTTTACCGAGAATGCCGGAACATCGCACCAGATCTTATTGCTTATTTTGGTAATCTGTTTTGGCGTTCGGTCGGAAGTGTAGGATATAACAGCATTTATACCTACGAAAACGACACCGGGCCCGACGATTGCAATCACGCGGAGATGGGAATTTTCATACTCAAATCTGCGTCCCATTCCTCCGTAGAATCACGACAACTCAGAAAAGTACCTACAAAACGTATATACGACATTGCCCCGACGGTATTAGACGAATTCGGTATTGACATTCCAGAAGCAATGCAAGGGAAACCGATGTAGAGACGAGGTTACCTCGTCCTCACCGCGTTAACAATTGCCTCCGCGACAACCTCCGCAGCGAGGATACCGACAGCATTCACGCTGCTCCCCGTGTACGTCCCTGTGGCAAGGGCAAAAAGCGTATCCCCATCGAACATCGTATGTGAAGGACGAATCGCTCGCGCCATCCCATCGTGCGCCATCTCTGCGACCCGGTTTGCCTCCGCGGGAGTAAGCGTAGCATTTGTTGCCACAACACCGATAGTTGTGTTTGTTCCACGAACGATATTATTGGCATCTAAAAGCCGTTCAGTAATGTCCACAAAATTACCGTTCTCCTTCCCACCCGCGAGAATCTCGCCAGTCTTGGGATGCACAACGTTTCCCAGCGCATTCACAACCACAACCGCAGCGACAATCAAACCGGAATCGAGACGCATACACGCTGAACCAACACCCCCTGAAGAAGATGAAACCCCTGGAGCCTTACCGACTGTGGCACCCGTCCCCGCTCCGATAGCACCCATCGCTACGGGTTCACCTGTCGCATTCCGGCACGCCTGATACCCCATCTCTCGGTCAGGACGGACCTTTGCGTTGCCAACCCCCAGATCGAAAATCACAGCAGCAGGAACAATCGGCACACGCACAGGACCGGCAGGAAAACCGACGTTTTGTTCCTCAAGATACTGGACGACACCGCCTGCAGCATCTAACCCGAAGGCACTTCCACCGGTCAGCAGAATGGCATGTGCTTTCTGAACCAAGCGTCCGGAACGGAGTGCTTCCGTTTCGCGTGTACCGGGTGCAGCACCACGCACGTCAACACCTGCTGTTGCTCCGGCTGGACAGAGGACAACAGTACATCCTGTCCGAGCAGTTGCGTCGGTGGCATGTCCAACCTTGATTCCATCTATTGCTGTGAGTGTTTGGTTCGTTGATTCCATTGCTTACACGGTGCTTTAGGTTTCTGAAGATTACTATAAGGGATCCCGATTAAATCTGCAAGCAAAATGCCATAAACATTGTGCCCCCAACGGTGCTAAAGAAATTGACAAAAAAGGGACGCATTGCTAAAATCAGAACTATTCATAACACTGGAGCATATAACAAGGGGGACATGGACATGGCAAAGTTAGCACTCAATGGTGGTGAACCTGTCGTCAAAGGGAGTTTAGGGAAAAGTTGGCCCATTTTTGATGAAACCGAAGAGAACGCACTGTTAGAGACCCTGCGGAGCGGCGCGTGGAACCGACGCGAGAAAGTCGATGAAGTCGGTGAAAAGTTCGCAGCGTTTCAGGACGCAAAATACGGGATTCCACTCGCAAACGGCACCGTGGCACTACAGTGCGCACTAAAGGCTGCTGGGGTCACCGCGGGTGATGAAGTCATCGTTCCAGCACTCACGTTTGTGGCAACAGGAACATCGGCTGTCTGCGTCAATGCCGTGCCGGTGATTGTTGACATAGACCCGCTCACCTATAATATCGCACCTGATGTAATTGAAAAAGCGATTACACCGCGAACACGGGCAATCATCCCAGTCCATAACGGCGGCTATCCGGCGGATATGGATGCGATTATGGAGATTGCCGAAAGGCACGATCTCAAAGTGATTGAAGATTGTGCCCATGCACACGGTTCACAGTGGCGCGGAAAAGGGATGGGTTCAATCGGACATCTCGGCGCATTCAGTTTCCAGATGGGAAAGACACTCACTTGTGGCGAAGGCGGAATGGTGATAACAAACGACGAAGAACTCGCAGGAAAGGCAGGTAATTTCGCACAGCTGAATATGCGGATGACAAACTTCCAAGCAACACTTCTGTTGAACCAACTGGAACGGTTTGAAGAGCAGGTAGAGACGCGCGAACGAAACATCGCCTACCTTTCCAAAGGTATGGAAGCGATAAAGGGACTTCACCCAATTCCACGGGACGAGCGTGTCACACGCTGGTGTTTCTACTATTGGGACTTCCGGTTTGTCTCCGAGGAGTTCGGTGGTATTTCACGCGGAAGGTTCATGGAAGCACTCAGTGCGGAGGGCATCTCATGTGGTGTCGGTGCGCACGGCGAACCTATTTACAACGAAGGTCCCTTCGGCAACCCCGAACTATTTGACCAACTCGGATTGCCACGCAAATATCTCGGAGACCAAGCGATCAACTACAGCGCGCTCAATTGTCCAGAAGCAGAACGGGTGTACCGCGAAGAAGTTTGCAGCTTCGGACATTCCATGTTTTTAGGCGACACAGACGACATGCAACTGATTTTAGATGCATTCCAGAAGATTCGGGCGCACGTTCATGAACTGTAGCCGATGTTGCCTTACGTGTCACCCATTCTCTGTCCCGATTTGAAAGGCGTACAACTTGGCATTGTGAACTTGAAATCTGAGCCGAACTTGCTCGCCACTTAGGTTGGCTAAATCTTGACTCGTTTCCCATTCCACTTGGGAATCCGTTCCAGTAGCGCGAATTGGTTTGCTAACGGCACGTTGGCTACCTGCTTTATCCAGAACGGCGACACGCACCGAACCATCCTCCCGTACATCAGCCGTGATGCCAACGGATGGATGAGTAAAGGGTAACGGCTGCGTTGTTATGACAGCTGGCGTATCTGCGCGGACCGGTTCATAGCCTGCCCAACCGTCGGGTCGAAGCGTTGCAAGTGCGAGATAGCCCTTGCGCCAGTTGAAAAAGTAGCCGTCTCCAGCACCGTAATAGATACGAACCTCATCGTCAAAGAAAATCGGGGCAGAAGGAAAAATCGTTCCCCAATCGTAAGGCAGCGCGCCATAACGCCCCGTTTTTGATGAGGTATGCCCCATAAATGGAGTTCCTTCTTGTATGCGGTGCCATTCGAGGGTGTCCGGACTCCAAGCCAACTCAACATGCTGCTTCACCTCAGCATTGGAGTCCCCCGGATAGACCATTATACCGAGCAACCCGATGTAAATCCCACACGTCGGGAATACAATCATATCATGCGTCTGTAGACGCGGACTGACACCTTCAAGAATAGTTTCGTCCGGTGTCCACTGCACAAAATCGGGGGATTCTGTCCGCGTTACGAGGCGAATACTACCAGCATGCTGACGGGTAATACCGACGTATTTGCTTAACGTCTCCGCCCAAAAAACGTTGGGGTGTGTGCCGTGTGCCTCAACCTCTAGGATCGGAAGCGGTTCGCTCCAGTGCAATCCATCTGAAGAGAACGCGACTGTCATCTGTGGCTCTCCGCAGAAAAACATCTTATAACGTCTTGCCGGATCAGTTTCACGTTCATCCTTGAATACACCTACGCCGTTTACACGGCGCATCAGTATATTGTTTTGTGTGTTACCTTCAAATTCAACAAGTCCGAGTTCAGGTTTCTTCCAGTGAAGACCGTCTGCCGAGAAAGCATAACAGACCCCCATCTCCCGATCCGATGGCTTTACATCCATGTAATTGCACCAATCCGGATGCCGTTTTTCAGGCGGTGTATGCGTTACTCGCTTATCTATGATGAACGGGTTGTACCAGCATTTGTAAAGCCGATCCTCCGTATCATAGATGACGTTAGCATAGACATTGTCAAAACGCGGCTCCCACGGTTTATCCTCACCAAAAAGCGGATTCCGGGGATGTTTGCTGATCTCTCCAAGGGTGAGTTTCGCCGCTATAACCTCATCAATAAGGCGATCATCCAGAACAAGGTGTCGGGTTTCTCGAAGTTGTGTCCGAACAGTTTGATGCTTAGACATTACTATTCTCTCTATCAAGCTGTATTGAAAAGTGTTATGCGTGTGCGGTTAGGAAACCGTATCTATAATTAGAAGTGGCGAGGTTGAAAACCTCGCCAGTGAGAGAAGGATCGCGACCAAAAGGTCAATCCTACAAGGTAGATATAGACTTTCGATTCTATTTATACCCGCGTTTTACCTCTGCCCAAGTCGTTGAGAGTTTGTCCGCCGGATCAACAGCAAATGTGCCGGCAATATTTTGGTTAACCTCCGCTTCAGTCAACGCTTTGTCGTATGCCCGGACGATTGCAAATGAACCGTTAAAAGTTCGACGACGCTCATCATAAGAATTCGCACCGATCGAGATGTCGTTTATCGGTAACGTCTTGTCAAACTCAAAACCGGCTTGTTCGCTGACCTCTTTACCGTCTTGATACGCTACAATCGACTTGCCGCTCGTACCGACGACTGTTATCCAGGTCCACTCACCTTCGTTCAGTTGAAGGTTAAGCGTTTGGACACCTTGCTTAGCTCCCTTAGCATGGATAGACATATCCAGTTTCTGACCGCCGACGATCCAAAGCCGAATTCCCTGTTTACCTTCCCTTGGGCTGTTCTGGAAACCAGCAAAGTGATGCTCCTCAACAAAGAAATCGCCGTTGCGCCTACAAAGGAACTCCAACGTCCAGTCCTCGAAAAAGATCGGCGTATTTTTCTGTGGCGGCCCCCCAAAGGTTTGAAGGGACTCTTTAGTTGTGTAATACTTTACGTTCTGTTCGTCAATACCAAGCGCAGGAATTTTAATTGCCCCTTCTTCCAGTTCAGGTGCTTTGTCTGCAGCGAGTAATTCACCGCCCTCGGTGCCGAGATTTTCCCATGCCTTTGGGTGGGCGGGGTTGTCAGAAGCATCAAGATAGAGCACAGGATCTTCAACGACATTGGCAAAGGCGATGGCGCACGTAATCAAAACGAAAAATATGGTGGTGTAGATCGAAATAACGGATCTCATTTTAGGTTCCTCCTAAGGTTGGAATTTCATAATTAAGCGTCCATAGGTGTCAATTTTAGAGAAAATAGGTGTGTTTTTGCTGTAAGCGAAACACCCTGAAGTCAAAACGCCTCTTGTATTGAGCAAAAAATGTGATGTGCATGTTCGGTTTTTAGTCCCGTAGGGTTTATTTGCTTGGGTGTTTCTGCGGATTTCTTCAGCATCTGTGTAGCAGCGCGGGCCAAATCATGAAAAAGCCCCGTAGGGGCGGCATTTGTAGAAACGCTGCCATGAAATACCGTGAAAATCCCTAAATTGACACCTACATTAAAGGGTCCAACACAAAATAAAACTCTCGCCGGAAGGACAAGACGACGCAACAATGACGTTCTATGTCTTTTTTCGCAGTGTCCAGTTGGATAGTGTTGGTAGAGATTGATAATCAAAATTTAGGATACCACATAAGCATCTAATTATCAAGAAAATTATGGAACGTGCGCTCATAAGTGAAACTACGGTAATTCTAATGGAATCTCCAACATGTCTGGAAATAAGCACTCGGTGTCATTACACGGTTGATAGGTAAGCTTTAGAGTGACCTTGGAGCTTCCCGTTGCATTCGATTTCCGTTTCAATTTCAACGGAATCGTAAAACTGCCTTCATAAACGTTCAAGGATGCGGCACTAAATTCAAAACGCACAGATCTGCCTTTCGGATACGCTATATCAACAATCTCGACCGGCATATCCGTATCCATTTCAAGGGTTGTCGGAATCAGATTATCTTGCCCTGCCGGGTTTGCGTTAATGTGCCAACCGGTAGCGATTTTGAGTTGCAGTTCCACTTCAAATATCTCGTCGTTTTCGGCTTTAATTGTAGGGGTTGCAGTCACCAGTGACGGCGTTGCATCGTCAAACTCTTTCTCTGTGGTCATCAAGTAGTGGTTCAGTGCGAAGTGCATATGCATAAAGGATGACGGACTTTGTGCCATAGAATCAGAAAAGGTACGCAACGTCTTTTCAGCATAATTCCGATAATCTGCCCCGAAGGCCAAAAGGTTTTTGACAGCGACAGCGTTGCCAGAGGGAATTGCGGAATCATAAGGCTTTTTGGTCCGCACAATGAGATGTTTCGCATCCGGCCTCGTGTAATAGAATCCCCCGTTTTTATCGTCCCAAAAAAGTTGGATCATCGTCCCAGTGAGCGTTCTTGCTGAATCCAACCATTTTTCCTCGCCTGTAGCGTGATACAATCCAACCAAACCGCGCACAAAAAAGGCGTAGTCATCAAGGTAAGCATCCTGCTTCACAACACCGGCTGTATAGGTATGCCACAACTCGCCGTTAGGTTTTCTCAAAGTGTCAAGCACAAACTGTGCAGCCTTTGACGCCGCAGCAAGATACCGTTCCTCACCGAGGACATAGTAGCCGTAGGCGAGCGCGTCTATCATCAAACCGTTCCAGTTCACAATGACTTTCGTATCCAGCAAAGGATACTCACGTTCAGCACGCGCCTTTAAGAGTTTCTCTTTCGCTGCTGATAAGTCTTTCACAGAACCTTCCACTGCTGACGCTTCAGGAACGTAAAGAACGCTTTTACCCTCGAAATTGGGTCCCTTATCCACACCGTAAACATCGGCGAAACGCTCCGCGCCCTTTTTGCCGAGAACCTTCCGAATCTCATCATCAGTCCAGACGTAATATTTCCCCTCTTCGGCATCCGTCTCAGCGTCTAACGCTGCATAAAATCCACCTTCGGGTGCCGTCATCTCCCGGAAAATGAAACTGAAAATCTCTTCAGCAATGCGCTGGTAGCGTGGTGCCTGCGTCAATTGATAGGCGTGGAGATACACTTTCGCCAGTTGTGCGTTGTCATAAAGCATCTTTTCAAAGTGCGGAATAAGCCACTTCGCGTCAACAGAATATCGGTGGAACCCACCACCAACTTGATCATACATTCCGCCGTAAGCCATCATATCCAGCGTGTGCATTACCATTTTCAATAACGACTCATCTTTTGTTGGAGCGGTTTGTAACCCCAATTTTCGTTCATATTCACTTAGTAGGAATTCAAGGTTGGCAGGACTTGGGAATTTTGGGGCGCTGCCGAACCCACCGTAGGCGTGGCTATAGTTGGTTCGGAGATAATCCAATGCTGCAGTAACAAGCACTCTGTCGAGTGCTCTGGCGTTAAGTGCTGTGAACCCCCTGCTTATCGCCATCTCAATTGTTTTCGAGATTTGGTTTGCGGATTCAATGACTTCTGCCTCTCGTGTTACCCACGCTTCGTGTACTGCGTCAAGGATTGTTGGAAACCCCGGTCTGCCCGGCATATCAGTCGGTGGGAAATAGGTCCCTGCATAAAACGGCTTCAAATCAGGCGTGAGGAAGACAGAGTTGGGCCATCCGCCACGCTGAATCAGCAGCTGCGTCGCTGTCATATAGATTTCGTCGAGATCGGGACGTTCTTCCCTATCAATTTTGATATTGATAAAGTTCTTATTCATCATCTCGGCGATTTCCGGATTTGAGAAAACCTCCCGCTCCATCACGTGGCACCAATAACATGTAGAATATCCAACAGAGAGAAAAATCAATTTATTTTCTTTCTGTGCCAATTCTAACGCCTCATCACTCCACGGATACCAGTCTACAGGATTGTGTGCATGGAGCAACAGATAGGGACTGGTTTCATGGACCAGTCGATTGGTCCATTTCCACGAGCCATCTGGGTTCTTGAGTGCTGCTTCATCTGCTCCCGCTATCCATGTGAGATTGAGCAAGAAAATACAACCTAAAAACCATCTCCAGCTGATTTGTTTCATGGCTTTTTTATTTATTTTCATGTCCATTGTGAAGAAAGGATATTTCAATTTCTTCATCAGTCTGCTGCCGTTCTTTTGGAAAAACAGGCTTCTGTGGTAAGCGGTTAAATTCTTGACACGTTAGGAGATAATCGTCAACAGATTCTTCAAAAGCGGTACGGATCTCTTCCAGAGAATCACCGTGAAAACAGACGATATCACGAATACCTACAATATCTCCGATGAAACAACCGTCCTCTTCACTATAGACGATCTGAGCAATATATTCTTTGTACGTCATTACTTTCTCTTTTTCCGAGATTTCTTTCCTTTTTTATTTCCTTCTTGTGATAACGCCATAATCCTTACTTCCATGGAGTTTTTTAGCCCGCGAAACCTAAGTTCAACGTATAATATGAGTAGACCAAAAATAGCGAGTGTAAATAGGGTTTCGTTGTCAACATTTACAACAACGTTTTTTAGTGGTACAAACCCAACGGTTGCTAAATAACTCAGTATTGCTCCTATCAGGCCGCTTGTTAAATTCATGGCCCATTTTTTCATGTGAACCCTTTAAACGAATACAGGCATACACAATAGGCTGCCTGTCGTTTTTTGGTGTTTGGCCACCACGATAGAATCTCAATGAAGTAGGCGTGCATCTTGAGGTACAGGCCCCCAGCTAAAACGCTTTAACTCCAATCGCCGGATCTCTGTCTTGCTTCGTCTTCCAATTGCATGATTTTAAGTTTCAAACGTAACAAAAGGTAACACAACCCCAAAATCGTTAGCAGAATAACGAGAAACTCTATGTTTACGTTGATGACAATACCTTCTGGTTTTGCGATGAGAGCTAGGAAACCACCTATTATCGCTCCTATTATTCCAGAAAGTAAACCATCTGTGAAATATGGCAACCACTTTTTCATGAGTGTAATCCCCCCAACAGAACACTGTATTAGCGTTCGTCCCACCATGAATTGGTTTGAATAATAAATGTTAAGTAATATTTTAACTTAACAAAACCTGCTTGTCAAGTAATTTTCCAACATTAGCCTGAGTATCTTCTACAAAACAACCCTCGATTTCTTCCCACCGTGGATACTCGGCTCGGCACACAAACGTTCCCGAAGGATACGCAACCCAATTATTGCACAAGTGCCTGCTGTGCGATCGTGCGTCCCTGCTGTGTTAAGGTTAGCTGCGTCTCTTTTTGTAAAACAAAGCGGTTATTCAGTGCATATTTCACGACTTGGGTTGCGAACGCTGGATCCCAGCGAAGATGCTCATGGAGGTGCGCTATCTCTGATTCCGCTTCTGCTTCCGGAAGCCCTTCGTGATTAAAGAGATGAATGACCAGCATCGTCTGGGCAAACTCCCATTTCTGGCAAGCGCGTCTACGCGCAATAGCGATAAGTCCTCGGTTCGGAACAGCCATGAAAGTCAGTCCGAACATGAGGAGCGTCACCGTCGCAATCGATCCGGCAATAGAGACATCAAAGGCGAACGCGAGCCAATATCCACTCACAGCATTGACACCGCCGACAACCGCACTCAGGAGAAGCATACGTGAAAGTCTGTCTGTCATAAGGTAAGCAGTAGCGGGCGGTCCAGCGATGAGGGCAACGACCAATATAGAACCGACCGCGTCAAACGCACCGACTGTCGTTACGGATACCAACGTCATCAGTCCGTAATGGATAAGGGTAGGTGCGAACCCTAACGTGGCAGCTAAACTTGCGTCAAAAGTTGCTAACTTCAATTCTTTGTAGAACAGCAGGATAAAGGCGAGATTCAACAGAAGAATTGTCCCCATCACATACAGGGAAACGGGACCCAAGTCGTTTCCGAAAGTCTCCAATCGGTTGAGTGGTGCATAAGCGAGTTCACCCAGAAGGACTGCGTCCATATCGAGGTGAACGTTACCGGCGAACCGAGAAATCAGAATCACGCCGATACTGAAAAGGGCAGGGAACGTCAAACCGATTGCGGCATCCTCTTTCACAAGTTTCGTCCGTTGTAGCAATTCAACGAAAACAACAGTAAGCACACCGGTACCTGCAGCAGCAAGGATCAGGAGCGGCGACGATAGACTCTCCGTCAGGAAAAAGGCGAGCACGATGCCAGGGAGAATGGCGTGGCTAATCGCGTCGCTCATTAAGGTCATCCGCCGTAACACCAAGAATACGCCAGGGAGCGCACACGCCACCGCTGTGACAATCGCAATGAGTTGAATTTCAAGCTGACCTTGTAGCATTTGTTTTTAATCGTTCTTTTGCTATGGTTGTTCTGTCATCTTCAGGTTGCGTCTATTCCGTTTCTGCCGTATCCAATCCCACAATAGCCCTCGATTCGAGGCAAAAGCAATTGAAAATCCAACCACAACCGTTGCACAGAGCACAATCGTCGGACCGGTCGGGATGCGTGAAGCCGTACTGCTAATAATAGCACCGCTCACACCAGCAAGCGCGCCAAAGCACGCGGCGAGAAACATCATCAGGCCAAGCTTATTCGTCCACTGCCGTGCCGCAACTGCTGGTGCCACTAACATCGCACTCATCAACACAGCACCGACAGCTTGCAAACCGAGGACGATTGCTATAACAAGGAGACTGGTTAGGAGAATATCAAGTGTGCGGAGTGGGAACCCAAGCGATGCAGCGAAACCCTCATCGAAAACAAGCAACTTTAATTCTTTCCAAAAGATAAACGTGATAACGATTGCAACACCACCAAGGACACCTATTGTCAAAATATCGCTCGCCAGAATCGTGGCGGCTTGCCCGAAGAGAAACGTATCCAACCCCGCTTGATTCGCATTCCCGGTTCGCTGAATTAGGGTGTGCAGCACCAAACCGAATCCGAAAAAGGTGGAAAGCACAATGCCGAGCGCGCTATCGTATTTGATACGCGTTAACCTCACAATACTCATAATGAGGAGCGTACCTAACCATCCCGCAATCGCTGCACCGAGTACCAGAATCAGCGGTGCTTTACTCCCTGTAAGCAGGAACGCGATGGCGATACCGGGAAGTGCAGCATGCGAGATAGCATCACCGAGAAGGCTTTGACGACGTAAAACAGCGTAGGTCCCGAGCGAACCACTCACCGCACCGAGCAGTGCTGCACCGATGGTAACAACCATGAGCGTATAATCAAAGCGGGCGAGAATATTCAAATTCTCCATTTTTTTAATTTTCCTTGCGGTTCGTTGAGGAAGATTTTATAAGAACGCTCCTGTACGTATATCCAGCCCGGCACGTTGTTTGGGCTTTCGTGCTTTAGTAAAGAACAGATAACCTAAATCCGTGGACAGTGTACGAAATATGCCTACTACTTTATCTACTCGTTTTTTATGAACGCGATGCGTCCGCCGTAAGTCTGACGTAAATTTTCAGGTGTGAACGTTTCTTCAACGGGACCGCTCGCAATCCGGCGAATGTTCAATAACATCACCCAATCGAAATAGTCGGTTACAGTCTGCAGATCGTGATGCACGACGACGACTGTCTTCCCATTTTCCCGGAGTTCTTGAAGTAGGTCTACAATTGCGCGTTCTGTGGTAGCATCAACGCCTTGAAAGGGTTCATCCATCAAGTAGACTGTAGAATCTTGAACGAGCGCGCGTGCGAGAAAAACACGCTGTTGCTGCCCACCGGAGAGTTGGCTGATTTGCCGAGTCGCATAGCCCTCCATACCAACCTTCTCCAACGCGTTCATCGCCAGTGCCCGCTCCTGCTTCCTCGGTCGCCTTATCCATCCAAGCGCGCCATAGCGTCCCATCATGACAACATCCAAAACGTTCGTCGGAAAATCCCAATCAACGGTGCCTCGCTGTGGGACATAGCCGACAATCCGTCGTTGCGCCTCATAGGGTTTATCGTAAATTAAGACGTTGCCTGCAGCAGGACGCACCAGCCCAAGGATTGCCTTGATTAACGTCGTTTTGCCTGCCCCATTCGGACCTACAATTGACAAAAGCACGCCGGGCGGTACGTCAAGATCTATATCCCATAAGACGGGTTTGTCCTGATAGGCGACCGTGAGATCGGTCACCTCAATAGCTTTCGTTTCAAGTGCTTGCAATTTAGTATTCCGTTGTAGAAGATGAGGAGGCCGTCGATTCTCCCACCAACGCCTTCACAATCGTATCAATATTGTGGCGAACCATCCCGATATAGGTACCTTCAGGTGTTCCCTCGTTCCCCATAGCGTCCGAGAAAAGTTCACCCCCAATTTCCACCTCAAACCCTTTTGACTTCACAGCAGCTTTCACCGCCTCCAAACTCCTCGTAGAAACAGACGACTCCACAAAAATTGCGGGGATCCGTCGCTCTGCGATAAAGGTTGCCAACGCCTGCACATCAGCGATACCAGCCTCTGTCGCGGTACTAATTCCCTGTAGTCCACGCACCTCAAACCCATAAGCCTTCCCGAAATAGTTAAAAGCGTCGTGTGCTGTCACGAGCACCCGTTGCTCTGACGGTAAGCGTTCCGCCTGTTCCTTTACGTACTCATGCAGCTCGGTAAGTTTTGCGAGGTAGCGTTCGGCATTGCTCCAGTACATTAGTGTGTTATCCGAATCAAATTCACTGAGAACATCGCGAATCTTTCCCACCGCTTTCATCCAAAGTGTCACATCAAACCATAGGTGTGGATCGTATTGTCCCTCAAATTCCGGTGGTGTTAACAGCAGGCTTCGGTCAACGGTATCTGTCACGGCAATGGTCTTGGTATCCCCTGACATTTTAGCAAGGATGTCGCCCATTTTTGATTCAAGGTGCAACCCGTTATAGAAAATAAGACTTGCCGACTTGAACTTCTGAACATCACCCGCACTCGCCTTATAGAGGTGCGGATCCACGCCAGGTCCCATCAAGCCTATCACCTCAACGCGCTCCCCACCAACGTTCTTGACGATATCGGTAATCATCCCTATTGTTGTGACAACGCGGTATTTCTCAGCGACCAATGGATCCGGTTTCTCTTTTGGATCACAACCAATTCCTGTGAGTAAAACGACCAAACACAATGATATATATATTTTCTGCATAATTTTAATTCCTAAAAAAAGAAACGTTCTAAAAGTTTGCCGACGAGGTAACCAACACCTGCAACACCAAGTCCCACGACAAACATATCAATACCACTCCGAAATAAACTACGTCCGGTGAAGAAACTCCGTGCCGCACCGACAGCAAAGTGAGACATCATCGCCAGTGTAAACGAGATCCAAATAGCAAGCATCCCTTCTGTAAAGAGAAACGGCGCGACAGGAATGAAAGCACCAATGGCGGTCGCAAATCCTGTAATCCAACCCTCTTTGAGCGGCGTTGTATAGACCTCCCCGATTTTAAGTTCGGTTTGGATTTTCTCCGCCAGTGCCAACTCCGGGTCGCTCATCATCTCCTGCGCAAGTTCCCGAGCCTGCTCCTTCGACATACCGCGCGCTGCATAGATGAGTGCGAGTTCATCCTCCTCAAGATCGGGCATGAGGCGAATCTCCTCTTTCTCGATCTCAATTTCGTGTTCATAAACCTCTTGTTCACTCTTCGCCGCAAGATATCCCGAAGCCGCCATAGAGAGCGCGTCCGCGACCGTCCCGACGATGCCGGTCACAAGAATTGTGTTGACGTTCGATGTCGCAGCGATGACACCAGCAACCAAGCCGAAATTTGCCGTCAAACCATCGTTAAATCCATAAACGATGTTGCCGATCATACCCCCGGATTCTGTCTTGTGCCACGGTTCGCCAACCGTGCCAGTAAGCTCCTGCAAACTCTCTGTATGTTGCGCAGATTCCTTGGCTAAAATAAGTGCTGTCTCCTTCGCATCTGCCAAGGTACTGTTCCGATGAAGTGTTAGATAGTCTTTGACTTCGTTAGCCTCCTCACCAAGCATCTGCGAGAGCGGAAACGCACTCCCAAACCGGTGAGCATACCACGCCATCAAGCGCGCCTTCAACGTTGGGCGCTGCTGTTTCCTGACCCCTACATTGTATGCCATAAGCATCTCTTGCCAACGGATTACATGCCGATTTTCCACCTCGGCAAGCCCATCGAGGATCTCTTTCCGCTTGGCATCGGGTTCAAGACTCGCGAAAACGCCATAAAGGAAACTCGCGTCAATTTCATCTTGCAAATGATGTTTCCATACTTTGACCGTTTTACTATCCGGTTGAGCCGGTTTTTGCTGTTCCATTTTTTTATGGTTGTCGGTTGTCAGTTATCAGTTGTCGGTTAAGAGATTTTATGTAACAATTCACCACTTCCCAGAGTATTCCAAGTTGGGGAAGATTGTAACAAACGGCTCTTAACCGATAGCCAACAGCCGACAGCCGATAACTACTCCTCCACATTATCAACAAAAACATGTTTCGCAACTTCACGCCCAATGACAACCTGTTGTCCCGCAATGTTAATCGTAAAGGGACCTTCAAACGGAGCGACCTCCACAACCCCGAACGCCGTGCCGGGGTAAAGATTGAAACCCCCCAAATGCCGGAGCAACGCCGAATCGGAGTCACTCACTTCAGCGACAACGCAGGATTGCCCTTCACGTAAGTCTGTCATCGGAATATGTGCTATCTTTGTCACAACACCGTTTTTATCGGGTATCGGGGCACCGTGCGGGTCAGCGGTTGGATAACCCAGAAACTCGTCCATCCTCGCCTCCACGTCTTCTGAAATGACGTGTTCCAATTTTTCGGCTTCTTCATGAACACCATCCCACGGAACACCGAGTGCCTTGAATAGATAAAGTTCCAACAAACGATGGTGTCGGATGATTTCGAGCGCAATCGCCTTACCCGCATCCGTGAGTGTAACGCCTTGATAGCGTTTATGGCTCACTAACTTCATCGTCTTTAGTTTTTTGATCATGCCGGTGGCTGATGCAGGTTTCACATTGAGATACGCCGCTAAAATACCGGTCGAGACCTTACCACCCTTCTCTTGTAACTTGTAGATCGACTTGAGGTAGTCCTCAGCTGCATGTGTAAGCATTGCTTCTTCCAATCCGCAAGAGGCACGAACAACGTGCTTTGTTCTCTCTGCGGTAAATACGCGGGCTTTTCACCCACCCAGTTTTAGGCACTATGTGCCAAAATTATTAGAAACGTTGAGAAATTATTTTAGGCATACCTAAATTATATACAATGCAAAGAAAATTGTCAAGAAAAAATAACAAGATCTGGTAGGCGCGGTTTTATGAAGATTAATTTTTTAATTCGGTAATTTTTAGGGAAGTCCGGTGCGGTTAGGAAACCGCACCTACCGGCCCGGGAAAAAATATAGAATTACCGAAATATTTTATTAAACTTCATTCAACCGCGCCGGTTTGGTTATTCTCAAAATTCGTTGAATACCTTTACAGGCTGTCCCGTCTCAATAGATTCCCATGCCGCTACACCAACAGCAATAGACTTCGCACCGTCAATCACATTCGGTGCCGGTTCTAAATCTTCCTCAAGACACTGCTGAAAATGGCGCATATATCGGATAACCGTTTGTCCGTGTCCATAAACGCTTGTATCTATCTCAGGAGGACATATCACTTCAAAGGGTTCTCTAGTGGCCATTTTATCGAGCATCAACTTGACGTGTCCCTCTTTGTTGTCCGTAAAGTCCCCAATTACCGTCCCTTTACTTCCGAAAACGGAGATCTGCTGCATCGGCATCGGAGGATGGACGATATCGTAAAGCCCCATCGCTCTCGCAATCTGCCCGCTCTTAAACTTCAGGTTGAGAAAGAAATTATTCTTTATAGGGTATTCGGGTGTGAGTAAGCCTTTCGTCCCATAGGCGTGCACCTCATCTACATCACCGAGGAGACAGCGCAATAGGTCAACAGGATGCACAATACCGCCGAACATCAAATCTTGCGGTTCATGGAGTCGCCACGGCGTGAAATCGTAGACCTCGCGCATGTCGTGGACATAATAGGCATCCGCCAGCATAATGTCGCCTAAATCACCGTCGTCAAGGAACTGTTTCATCGTCAAAAACTGGAGATCAAACCGCATCGACTGCCCCACAAGGAATTTGACTTTATGCTCGCGCACCAGATCCACCAATTGTTGTGCGTCGTCTAACTTGGTCACCATCGGTTTCGTGCAAATGACATGTTTCCCTGCTTCAATCGCAGCAACACAATGTTCAGCATGCAAATGGTCCGGGGAATAGATCGCGACAACAGAAATATCGTCACGCTGCACCAATTTTCGATAATCTGTCGTCCAAAAATCCACACCAATTTGGTTGGCGTAGTTTTCAAGCACATCCGCCCGCTTTGCACAGATACCTCGGAGTTCATATTTTAGGTCTGGCACATCTTTTAACAAGGTTGCAGTTGAACCCATATTCGTGGGATTCATCCCAATAACGCCCAATCCTATTGTCATTTCGTGTCTCCTCCCTGAGTCAGTTGATGTCCCGCTATTCTACCACAACTGATTTTTCTTGGCAAGCAACCGCATTTAATTGTAGGGTCGTTCAGTTTAAAAATTTAAATGCGTTTGTAGTAGTGCAATTCATCGCACGTTCCAAAGGTGTATATAACGGGTAATAAATTACCGTACTACAAACCAACGAGCCTGAAGTATCTATAGAAAGAAACTAAATTGCCCTATTCAACCGAAAACTATTTGCCTTCTACCCCAATTTGATGTAAAATTATTAGTGGAGGAAAGATGACACAAACTGAAACGCAAGACGCTGTTGGATTTGAAACCCTGCAGCGGACTGAACTCAAAAAAGTATATAAATGGATTTTTGAACTCGGCGCAGCTGCGCTCGTTCTCTTCTATATCTATAGCGCAGGGTTCGGTAGTGCCAATGAACAATACCATCTCGGTTTCTATCTTCTGCTGACCTTTTCACTCATCGGTATCTTTTACCGTTGTCGTAAGAACTCTCCCGCCTCCCGTCCATCCCTATTGGATATGCTCCTGATCGTCCTCAGCATTTTTACTATCAGCTACTGGATTGTAGAATACCCAGATCTTGTCAATCGGGCAGGCAACTACAACCGACTTGATATTTTCGTAGGTGCAGTCGCGATTCTGATTAGTTTTGAGGTGAGCCGCAGGACGGTAGGGTTGGCACTCCCAATCATCGCCGTAATCGGTATTCTATACGCCCTTTTCGGCAGATCTATGCCGGATATTATCGCGCACAGAGGACTCCCACTACGACGGATTATCGAATACTGCTTTTTCAGTCAAGCGGGTGTCTTCGGCATCATGGCGAACGTGATGGCGACCTATGTGATTCTCTTTATTTTTTTCGGAGCGTTTCTGGAGAAATCCGGGGTCGGGCAATTCTTTATTAACCTACCGATGTCCTTAGCAGGGCGTTCGATAGGCGGTGCAGCGAAAGTCTCCGTCATGACTTCTGGCTTTTTCGGGTCTGTTGCAGGAAGTGCTATCGCAAACACAGTCGCTACTGGAACATTCACCATACCACTGATGAAACGCACTGGCTTCCGCCCGCACGTCGCCGGTGCAGTCGAGGCTTCTGCTTCTGTAGGTGGACAATTCCTACCACCAGTGATGGGGGCAGGTGCGTTCCTAATGGCGGAACGAACAGGCTTGCCATACAGCCAAATCGCGCTCTTATCCATCGTGCCAGCAATTCTCTATTTCCTATCTGTCTGGGTGATGGTGCATTTTGAAGCAAAGAAGGAGGGGCTTGAACGGATACCTGAGGAAGAGATCCCGAAATTCTTCTCCCTTCTTAAAAGCGGTTGGTATTACTTATTGCCACTGCTCACCCTCATCGGGATTTTAATCGCCGGATATACTGCTTACAAAGCGGCATTCTTCGCGATCCTCGTTACAATCGTAGTAAGTTATTTCCGTCCAGAGACAAGGCTAACACCGAAGCGAATCTGGGAAGCGATGGTAAGTGGTGCAAAGAATTCGCTTGCCATTGGTGGGGCAGTTGGCACTATCGGCATCATCGTTGCTGTCATAGATTTGACAGGTTTAGGACGAATCTTCCCAGATTTAGTGCTATCTGTTGCGGGGGACAGTCGAGCCATCGCAATTTTGCTTCTCGCTGCAGCTTCCCTTGTACTTGGCATGGGAATTCCTGTGACCGCCGCCTATCTCATCACCTCCGAACTCGCCGTGCCAATTCTCACGACCCCGGAGATGGGCATACCGATTATCGCTGCACACCTGATTATCTTCTGGTTGAGCCAAGATTCCAATATCACACCACCAGTCGCACTCGGAGCTTATGCAGGTGCTGCCATCGCTCGCGCCGATCCGTGGAAGACAGGATGGGCATGCTTCAAATTCTCGAAACTTCTTTACGTGATGCCGCTGCTGTTTGCGTATACGCACATTCTATTCACGGGAGGCACACCGGTTCAATACGCGCTGTCTGTGGTATCCGCTATTGTGGGAACCGTTATCTTCTCGATAGTCACAATGGGTTACTTCGTCCGTAAAACCCACTGGTATGAATGGATCCTACTTGCACTCGCGGCGTTTCTCGCATACATCTATAACATCTGGACGTTTGTCCTTGCGATCATAATAGTTGCTGTCGTCTACATCCTTCAGAAACGATCAGAGGTATAAGGCTTGGTTTTCAAGGCGTGTCAACGATCTCTTGAAGCCGTTGCAAAATGCTATCTGCCATCTGGCGAGACGTTCGCAGATTGAACTGCTCAACTACCTGCTCAGCGCGGAAGGTATTCCCTTGGTAGTACCGCCAGAAAATAAATGCACCCCACAACGCTGCATCTACATAGTGTCCATCCAATACCGCATCAACAGTGAGAAAACCGAGCACACCGTTCAACACAAGCGCATTTAACCCATCCCGCCAATTACCTACGTAGATCTGTCCCATCCCCGGAACGATTTTCGACAATACGCTGGCAACTCCGACAGATTTCTGAGGCATATTAAGAGCCGCCTCAAAAAGTGTCCTAAGTCCTGCATCTGTGGTATACGCTTGCAGTGTTTCGCGCGCCTCTTCCCATCGGAACTGGTAGATACAAGCAACACCCTGCAAGAAAAGTGCCCGTCTATACAGTCGTGTGGAAGGGGAACGCATCATAACCTTAATCGATTCCAGACGGGCAAGATCATAGTCCTGCGCGGCGATCAACGTCACAGCGAGCTCCAGTTGGTATTCCGATTTCGCTTCACTATCTGCGGCGAGATGCATTGCGGTCTGGAGACCAGTGATTGCTTCCGTCCACAATCCCTGTGCTCTATAGGTGAGTCCGATGTTATAATATACCTCACCAACACGTACATCGTCAGGATGGAAAAAGAGAAAACGTTTATACTCGGTGATGGCAGCATCGTAGTTGCCCTGAGTAGCGAGATGTCTGCCAAGGGATAAAGGGAGTTCTTCTGCAATTGCTGTGGAACCGCAGAAAAGTAAAAGGGCACTGATTAAGAAAAGAGATATAGAAGTGTTCAAGACCTTACCACTCGGAAACCTCACCAGCAAAACGGTTGGAACTGCGATTATACTCAAGACAGAGATTGACAGCAATCCGATACACCTACGTTCCAAACGGTGTTCGACCTTGAAACGCTTTAATATGTTCTCGGATCTTTGCAAACGTTTCCTCCATTACCTCCGTGGCATCCTTTGGATTGCTCAGCTTCCGGTGTGCGACCTCGTGATAGACCCAAGTCTAAAGACTTGGGCTTCTGCAAATGTTAAGCAGAAGCATTTGTGGAATTTAGAATCGGACTACACGATTCAACGGAGCAGCCGAGAATCCTATTGAATAGGACAATCGGTCTTACGACTCCTAAGCCAAAGGAAGCTACCCCTTCCTTAAGAATGTTCATAGCAGCGTTCTGGTCTCGGTCAAGGTGTGTATCACACTTTGGACATTGCCATTGACGGTCTGCTAATGTAAGCGTATCGTTTTTATGATTACAAACAGAACAGCATTTACTTGTCGGAGACCACCGACCAATCTTCAGCACAGAGCGTATCCGCTTTTTGCTCTGGTGTTTAAGCTTCTGAAGGAACTCACCGAGGGATAGGTCAGAGACTTGTTTGCCCCACAAACGTTTCATGCCTCTAAGGTTCAGGTCTTCAAAGAACATTATATCAAAGTCTCGGCAGAGCTCTATGGCAAGTTTCCAATGGTGGTCTGCTCTTTGGTTCGCAGTTTTTTTATGGATACGAGCCACGTTCTTACGCGCTCGTTGCTGATTATGAGAACCTTTGACCTTGCCGGAATACGCCTGCTGTGCTTTCGCCAACTTTTTAGCGTTCTGTTTGTAGAACATTGGAGAGGTATATCGTTCTCCGTCACTGGTAGTCAGGAAATCTTTGATACCCATATCGAACCCTTCAGCTTTACCTGTCTTAGGTTCTGGTATGACTTCACTATAATCTTCAGTGAGCGTGATATACACGTCCCCGAGAGCGTCTCGTGTAACTTGAACCTGTTTGATTTGTCCTTGTATTTTTCTATGCAAAGCGAAACGATACCAATGCCCATTAAGGCGAATTTTATAGGTTGGGTGGTTTCTATGGTGTTTCTGTCTATCACAGACTGGTTCTATAGCAATCTGTATGCCGTCAAATGTCATACCCTTGTGTTGTTGACACTTCTTGAATTGCGGGTGCCCTCTACCAAGTGTCCGCATTTCTCTAAAGGACTGTGACAAGCGTTTTAGCATGTTTTGCAGACTCCACGAGTACGGGAGAGACCAATGCTGGTATTTTTCAAGTTTTTTAAGGTTCGTCAAATGCTTAGACATTTTAGCATACGAAAGCCCCTTGCCATACATGCGGTAATACCGCATAGACAACGCAATGAAATGGTTTCGCACAACACCACAGATATTCAAGTCGTTATGCAGACGCTTCAAGGTCTTATCATGAAAGAGTTTATGAGTTGTGTTTCGCAGGGTATATCAGGTATCAGGCATTTATCCCCTTACAAGTGGGAGGCAAGCCCGCAACCTTGCGGTTACGCTTGTAAAGCTTGCCAACCTGATACTACAATTATACTACATTTTAGACCCAATTGCAAATCTTTTTTAGGAAACATTTGGTCTAATTCACAAGGGCGGTTCTGTATCCCAAACCTAAAGGATTGGGTTTTAGTACCGAAACTTTAGATAACCGCGAACCTTTTTCAGGATCGTGTGTCTAAATTGTATAACAAACCTAAATATTACATGCCGCTTTTAACTATAGTGGATTATCAAGATACGTAGACATCTTGTGGGTGCCCGCAAACACATCGGGCATAATGTCGAATTAATTCTAAAATCTACCACAAACACACCCTTTCCTAAAAGAAAGAGAATCACCATCATGAAAACAGATGCAACTAAACAACCGGAAACCTTCGTTAACACACGGATGAAGGCACTCTTTACCGCACAAGAAGATAGACCCCCAACATTAAGAAAAATCAATCTTGCACGCCTCACGCCATTCCAACGCGGACTGCTCGTTACGGACGGAACGGTGACAAGGTTCATCGAAACCTATACATTCTCGCCGGTGGAGGTGGTGCTGCTCCAGCAAGAAAAACAAACATTAGACACCGAACATATCTGGCTTAAACTCCCCGCGGGCGAAGCGGTCATCTCACGGCAAGTTGTTCTTCAAATCCACTCACGGGATGAACCATCTCCGACAATTCATGCCTACGCAGACTCGCTAATTGTGCCACAACGTCTGCCACAACCCTTTTTGGACCGGTTAGAGTCCGACAAACAGGGACTCGGTGGACTTTTGCGGGACAGTGGTTTAGAGACTCGGCGTGAGCTGCTCTGGTGTGGTATGGAAACCTTAAACGACCTACCGCCTGCTATTGAACATCTTGAAGGCAAGACGTTCATCAGTCGCGCCTACCGAGTGTTCGCGGGTCAGGTCCCGCTCATGCTAATTAATGAGAAGTTCCCACTCTAATTTTTGGGAACAACGGCTTTCAGGTATAGAGGTAATCTCTAATCCTGAAAATTTTAATTTATGGTAAAACCTATAAATAAGTAGACACTTCAATAGAAGTAAACCTCCACCCCGCTGGCGCAGGGGGGGCCCCACCCCGGGGTCCCCACCTGTTACTGGGAAGGGGGGTCCCCACCCGTTACTGGGAAGGGGGGTTCCCACCCGTTACTGGGAAGGGGCAGGTATCCTCGCCTCTTTAGAGCGTCTAATTAATTCTAAAATCTACCATAAACATAAACTGAAAGGAGAATGTTCTGATGAAATTTCGGATTCCGTGCCTAATACTCGGAATACTACTATTAGGCACATCGCTCTGCTTCGGGCACGGTGACGAAGAGGTCGCAGAGGATCAAATAACCGTAAAATCAACCGGTTACTGGATCTATAACGACCTCGATAAGGGGATTGCCGAAGCAGAAAAGACAGGACAACCCTTACTCGTTGTTTTTCGCTGAGTGCCGTGAGAGTCCTGCCAAGGCTTCGACGAACAGGTTGTTCGTCACGACAAACAAATCAAAGAATTGATGGAGCAATTCGTGCGCGTCCGTATCGTGCAAGGTAACGGTATAGACCTATCGCTGTTCCAATTTGATTACGATCTCACCTTCGCGACATTCTTTATGAATGCCGATAAAACCATTTATGGACGTTTCGGCACACGTGCGGAATACGAAAACGCCGCGAAAGATATCTCAATTGAGGGCTTCAAAGGAGCACTCGAAGCCGCCCTTGATTTACACGAGGGATACCCGGACAACAAGGCAGTTTTAGTCGCGAAGACCGGACCTGAGCCAATAAAGAAAACGCCAGAGGCTTTCCCAGCGTTGTTGCGCTACTCGTCAACTTTGAACTTTGATGGACGAATTGAAGGACAGTGCATCCACTGCCACCAGATTGGTGAGGCACAACGGGAAATCCATTGGTATGACCGGAAGCCAATTCCGGATGCAATCCTTTATCCATTTCCAATGCCAGATGTCTTGGGATTACATTTTTCACCGAAGCACCGCGCGAAGATTAGTAAAATAGTATCAGGCTCCTCCGCCGAGAAAGACGGTTTTCGTCGCGCAGACGAAATCCTAACGCTTGACGGACAACCGATTATCTCAATTGCTGATGTGCAGTGGGTGTTACACCGCGCACCGGAAGACACAACATTGCCGGCAACAGTTGATCGACATGGGAAAGAAATTAACCTTATGCTCACGCTCAATCCGGGTTGGCGGAAGGGAAGCGACATCTCTTGGCGTACGACAACAGGCGAATTACGCTTCGTGGCACTCGGTGGAATGGTGCTTCAAGACTTATCCAATGCTGAACGCCAACGCAAAGGTATCGATGAAACATCAATGGCACTAAATGTTGAAACCGTCAGTCGTCGCTCACGTCGTTCAAATTCAGAAACCAATGCCCAAAAGGCAGGTATCCGTCGCGGCGACATTATCATTGGTTACGGGGACCAGACGGATCGGTTGACAGAGAGCGGTATTATTGCCTACATGCTACAGGAACAACCTCAAGCGAAGGCTTTACCCATAAAACTTCTGCGAAACGGAGAGCAGGTTGAGGTGGAACTCTCGCTTGAATAAAGTACTATCGGTGCTTTACTACAGTAAGTTGCGCCGAAACAAAAGGGGAATACACAGGTTTCTGACCCGCGAATTTCCCTAACATATCAAACCGAGGGACGCGACTGATGGAATTCTGAGCGTCCCTTCAATCTAACTACACTTATTATATCACAAAGAGGCAAGTAAGATAACGAAAAAATAAAAATTTAAAAGGATATTCATGTTGCGTAAAATCTTAATTACATTTATTATAGTATCCACATCCTGCATGGTAGCACTTACACTCAACATTTTGGATGCCCCAACCGTTGAAGCAGAAAAAACAGAAGGAACCACCGACATTTCCACAAGCCCCTCAATTGTAGTTTTAGCGATGGTCATGAAAAACTTTCGCGCATCCTTGAGCAGCGAACTCCTCGCCGACGCTTCTTTCCCACTCGGACATAAGGAGTCCTACTCATGGACGAATACCCCACCAAGTATGGGCGGCGATCGCGGTGGTATCCGTTTCGGTGAGTTGTCCGAGGATCAATTAAACCTTTTTTATGAAGTTCTAAATGCTTTTTTGAGTGACGACGGCTATACCAAAGTTTCTCTCATCACGAAAGACGTTGAAATGCATCTCAGCAATATTAGACCCGGTTTTTGGGATCCGAACGCCTATCATATCGCCTTATTTGGAAACCCAGAGACAGATGGTTCGTGGGGCTTCCAGTTAGATGGACACCATTTGGCACTCAACTTTTTGGTGCACGGTGATGAAGTCTCTATCGTCCCCGCCTTCATAGGATCCGAACCAGCAACCATCAACGGCATCGAAGTCCTTGAAGATGAAAGAGGCAACGCCTTCACTTTACTCAACAGCCTCGACGCAAATCAAAAAGAGAAAGCGATTCAAACAGATCGTCGTAGACTTCAAGTCGGTCCTGGCAGATCGACAGATCCTTTCCTGAATTACGACTATTCCGAATTTATGGGCATCGGTTTGAAGGCATCAGATATGAAAGACACGCAAAAAGAAAACCTTCGGAACCTCATCAAGACTTACGTCTACAATCTTGAAACCGAGTTTGCTGACATCTGGATGGCAGATATCGATGCAGGACTCGACGACACCTATTTCGCTTGGATTGGTGGCACGACAACAGACGATCCGATTTACTATCGTGTCTTCAATCCCGCCGTTTGGATCGAATTCAACAACGAAGGTGGAGCCGGGGGCAGCCGGAGGCGAGGTCGTGGTCGAGCCAATCTGGACCATATCCATACCATTACCCGATCGCCGAATGGAAAAGACTACGGTATTTTCGCTTTGAATCACGGTCCCAAAACGCTTTTGGAACACTATGCCTCCGCCGATCATCACAAAATAGTTCTCGAATTGTTTGATTATCACATCGCCGGTCCACAAGACCCGGATAATACGGAGACACACTAATGTTAAATCAGGTTTTAGAAGAAGTCGAAGAACAGTGTCGAGAAGAACGAGTTCCGATGCTGGGACCCGACAAGGCAAAATTGCTCGCCAGTTGCGTTGAGAAGGCAAAACCTTCTCTAATTGTAGAGTGCGGGACCGCCATCGGCTACTCCGGGTTATGGATTTTACGCGTGCTAAAAACCTTAGGTGCAGGACGTCTAATAACAGTGGAAATAGAAGATACCAATGCACAGCGAGCACGCGCAAATTTTAAAAGCGCAGGCGTGGCAGACCTTGTCGATTCTCGTATCGGGGATGCTGCAGAAGTCCTCAAAACCATCCAAGAGCCAGTGGATTTTCTATTCCTTGACAACAACAAAGACGGCTATTTCGCTTGTTTCCAAGCGATTGAGTCACGCCTAACCAATCCAGCGACTATTGTCGCTGACAACGTCGGTAGAGCAGACCAGATGGCTGATTATTTGGAACACGTCCGTTCACACTACGATTCTGAAACACACTGGTTTGAGAGTCGGCGGCGACCCGGTAGACGCGACGGCATGGAGGTCAGTATCTATCGTCGTTAATCTAAGAGACGGGAATTGCTGGGTGGGTTGTCCGGTCTTCACACTGAAATTGTTATAAGGAGGCATTAGCCCATGATGTTACATCTTACTATTGACTTCCTATTCCCACAATGTTGGCAAAAGGCGAAAGTTTGGACGTTACTGTGTATGTGCGTGCTATTCGCTCCTATCGGTGCCGAGGCACAAACTGAACGAGAGTTACCACGCATGTCAGTACACCAGACTTCTGAGGAAATCAAGGTTGATGGAATTCTTGACGAACCCGTTTGGCAAAGCGTCGAGCCGATCCGTCAATTATACCAAATCCAACCCGACCAAGGCGAGCCGGCAACAGAACAGTCCGAAGTGCGAATTATGTATGATGGCAAAAAGTTGTACTTCGGGTTTATATTCTATGATTCAGAGATGGATAAGATTGTCGCTAACGATATGCGTCGGGATTCGTCAGGGCTGCGCTCCAACGACTACGGTTTTCTGCTGCTCGACACCTACAACGACCGGCGAAACGCCGTTTTCTTCCGATTTACCCCTGTCGGTGGCATGGAAGACACGGCGGTCTCCAACAGTGGTGGGAGTCTCAATACAAGCTGGGATATTGTTTGGGAGTGCCGTTGTAGAATCAATGAAGACAATTGGACAGCAGAAATCGCTATTCCGTTTAACCAACTCCGTTTTGAACGTAGCGATGTGATGAACTGGGGATTAAATTTCGGGCGCGAAATCGCACGGAAACGAGAAATTGCGGCATGGAATGAGGCACCCAAGACATACGGCGGATTGGCAAAGTACCGCACCGCATACTTCGGCACGCTTGAAGGGTTAGAAGGCATCACGCCATCAAGGCATCTGGAATTGCTACCTTATGTCCTACCGGGTGCAGGTTATGGATCATCAACAGAAGAAACTGAAGGTGTATTTGAAGCTGGCTCGGACCTTAAATATGGCGTAACACCGAATCTGACTGCCGACCTGACCTTTAACACTGATTTTGCCCAAGTAGAGGCGGATCAGGAACAGGTAAACCTCACGCGTTTCAGCCTCTTTTTCCCTGAACAGCGCCCGTTCTTCTTAGAGGGTGCCAGTATCTTTGATGTCGGGATTCCGCGTCCGAGTTTCCGTAGACCACCCCCTTTACTGCTTTTTTATAGCCGCCGCATCGGGCTTGCGGACGGACTTGCAATTCCGATTCTTGGCGGTGGTAAAATGACTGGAAAAATTGGACCTTACGGCATAGGGATTCTGAACGTATTGACGAACAAATTTGAAGAGTCCGTACCCGGAGTCTCTCCGAAGAACGTATTCAGAGAGCCGCGCACAAATTATTCAGTCGCGCGGGTGAATCGAGACATTTTAAAGGGGTCAACTGTTGGAGGGATCTTTATCAATAAGCAAGACGCTGACGCATATAACCGCACAGCAGGACTCGACTTCTCCTACCGCCCGACGCGAGAGATTAACATTCAAGGATTATGGTCACGCACCTTTGAAGCGGATATCCTCGGAAACAGCAACGCCTTCTTTATTGGTGGCGATTGGCGCACAAATCTGTTTCGACTTGATGCTTCATACACAGACATCGGCGAGGATTTCAACCCGGAAGTCGGTTATATTCAACGTAGAGATGTACGTCGCTTTCGCGGTGGCGGAAGTTATACACCTTGGCCCGACAAATTTGGCATCCGCGAAATTCAGATCGGACCGGAAATCGATCTCGTGCTGACACAAGGAAACGAATTGGAAACTCAGGAGATAACCTTCGATACCCAATTTGAATTTGAAACTGGAGACGACATCGGGTTTGAAGTCAAGAATACAATCGAAAATTTGGATGTAGGATTCAATCTTCAAGGGGAGGAAATTCCAGAAGGTGATTATAATTTTACATCGTTTCAGGTATCAGGTCGGACCAGTAGCAGTCGGATGATTTCTGGACAATTACAAGTGGAATTCGGTGAGTTTTATAGCGGTACGAGACGCGGCTTTTTGATAGACGCAACTGCCAGACCGACTGCCAAACTTAGTATAGAACCCTTCATCGAATTTAACCGCATTACGCTGCTGGGTGAAGAATTCGATGCGAATGCTTTCGGTGGACGTGTCAGTTACTCCTTCTCAACAATACTTTTCACGAAGTTGTTCACGCAATGGAGTACCGATAGAGATGTACTCTCCGCCAACTTTTTGGTGAACTACATCTACCGTCCCGGCAGCGATTTCTACCTCGTCTTCGACCAGAGTTACGATACCCGTGACGGCGGCATCAAGCTTCTCGGTTGGACGGTTGTTGGGAAAATGACGTATTGGTGGAACCCGTAAACGCGTATTCTTGGACTTTCACATTTCTAACAAATCGCGGTATTCCTGCGGGCACATACTATAATGCTCTGAGTGGATATCGCAACTAATGAACTATACCAAAGGAATTCCATTCAGGAATTCGTAACTTTTGAGGATTTTAATGAAAAAGGAATTTACAACGAAATCAAACAAACCTTTATTTTCTTACGCTGGCTGGCTACTTACCATCCTATTCACCTTCACCTTGATGTCCAATGTCAGTGCCGAAGAATGGACTAAAAAAGCGGATATGCCGATTCCCAGACTTTTTTTCTCCGCAACTACGGTTGATGGCAAACTCTATACTATCGGTGGGATGCTTGCTGAACCTGTTGACTTTGTTGACGCTTACGACCCAGATAAAGACGAGTGGACCCAGAAGGCGAGTCTACCAGCAGCACGCGCGGGGGTCGTAACCGGCGTAGTCGGTGGTAAAATTTATGCGATTGGCGGATGGAGCGGACAATCTCCGGCACTCGGAACGGTCGAAGAATATGACCCTGCAACTGACACTTGGACCCAAAAAGCTGATATGCCAACGCCACGATCGTTTTTTGCAGTGGCTGTTGCATCTGATAAAATATACGCGATTGGTGGTGTCGCCCAGAATGTCGGTCCCGTGTTGGCGACTGTTGAAGAATATGACCCCACAACTGACACTTGGACCCAAAAAGCGGATATGCCAAACGCCCGTTCAGGAATGGCAGCCACAAGCATTGATGATAAAATATACCTCATTGGTGGCACACCTACTGTGCAAGGTCCTGTTCTTGAAACAGTTGAAGAATACGATCCGAGCTCAGATACATGGACGCAGAAAGCAGATATGCCGACACCTCGAACCGCTTTGGCTGTCGGCGTGGTGGATTCAAAAATTTACGCCATCGGTGGGACATCTGTGGTGCAAGGCCCCGGATTGGCAACTGTCGAAGTATATGAACCAGTTACCGATACATGGACAAAAAGTCCAGCAATGCCAACCGCGAGAGTCTTCTTGGGTGCTGGGAACCTGAAGGATAAAATTTATGCTGTTGGAGGGGTCGCTGAAGGCTTGGGACCTGCGATTCTTCCAACCGTTGAAGAATTCGCACCGAGTCTAAGCATTGCAGCACTAAATAAGTTTATCTCAATCTGGGGTGAATTTAAAAAAGCGAATTAGTTAGAACTTATGCATCGTCCGTACATTTACTGGCGAGGCGAGAGGTCCCCAAATCCGAGTGTTCACATATTTTCGGACTTTACTATGGTTCATGTTCGTTGCGCGCAACGATCTTCTATATAGCGTCTGGTGGTTCCCGAAAACTAACAGTTTGCGATACGAAAATCCTACGAATAATAAGCTGTTCTCAAATAAGTAGTTATTTTCGCGAGCGATGCAGATGCATCATCTCCGCTAGTGATGCTCTATTGGGAAATCCGCAAAAATACCACGCCACCTCCACAGTGTACACTTTCTTGTGGACTTATCATAAAAGTCCCAATGTAATAAATGTAAACTATAGTAAAACCCGAAAATAAGAGGGCACTTTGGAAAACACAAAACACCTCACCACCGCTGGCGAGGATTGTATCCTCGCCTCTTTGGAGTGTCTAATTAATTCTAAACTTTACTATAAATTAAAGCGATTTGCGTTGTTATACAATGTTAGACATATTTAGGCTGGCATGTTTTTAATAAGTCGCGACACCCCTCAGCAAACATGCAAAAACATTGCTGAGGTCAGGCACAATCCCAGACTGACCCTATTAAAGAATCAAAAGGAAATAAAATTAAATGAAATGTAGAACCCTATACACGCCCCTTCTCTTTATGCTCACAGTGTTTACCGTATCTGGATGTAGCAGCACAAAGTTGCTGGATCTCAACGAGACTTCAACGAAACTTAACTTCACCAAAACACAACACGAAACTATTAAGCCAAAGGTTAAGCAAATTGCAGCAATCATTGAGGAGTACGAATCTGCGAAAAGAACGCTTGAGTCTGAAATGCAAGGGAGACGAAATCAGCTAAGCACCAACGGTAGCCTCGGTGGTAGCGGAATGCGCAGAAATAGACAAGGAAGTGGAACACGCGGCACTGAGTTTCAAACCAAAATTCAAGAATTCTATAAACAACGAACCAGGTTTATGAATCAGATCAACACATTAGTTACTGAAATCCAAGCGGTGCTTAACGACGCACAGCGTGACGCGTTTGCCAGTATTAAACTACCTCATTTAGAATTGCCTGAAACCGGAGGTGCTGCCCTTGGTGGTAGCCGCAGGCGTGGAGACAGTGGGGCTGGCGGTGGCCGTAGACGTGGTGGCAATGGGTTTGGTGGGTTTTAAGGTACCCGGACGAGAACTGTCAAAGTATACGAAACAATCACTGATGCGGGATGGAAGCCCAGTAACACTAACGGCAAGAGTTTATTCGGAATTGGAACTCTAAATTAGTGATACATGACCACTGTAGGGGCAGTTGGGAAACCACACCATCTCTGTCAATTTTAGAAAAAAGACTGCCCCGATCCCCAGGCCGGTAGGTGCGGTTTACAACCGGGGCCCCCACCCGTTACTGGGAAGGGGGGCCCCCACCCGTTACTGGGAAGGGGCACCGGACTTAAACCTAAAACGCTCGTCCGCTAAAAACCCTCTTCAGTCCCGTAGGGTTTATTTGCTTGGGTATTTCTGCGGCATGTTTATAGCAGCGTGTGCCAAAAAAACCCAAGCCCGTAAGGGCAGCATTTGTAGAAAGGCTGTTACAAAACACCTTGAAAAATCCCTAAATTGACACCTATCCATTTACCGTACCCACGGTCTCGCTTGCTTGATTGAGAGTTTTCCGTCGTTCGTAATCTTGAACTCAATCTCCATAGCGAAATCCGCCGTCTGTGAAGTAGGCGCGTACAACTGACCAAATTTATTGTGTATCATGCCGAGATAACGACTCAATTCGCGTAGATAGGCATCTGTCAGAATCCGTTTGCTGTCCGTTGTTCGGTTTGAAGTTTTCACAACTCTGTAGTTACTGCTGTCCCACCAATCCATGAGAATCTCTTCTGGAACGGATTGCTCTTCAGGATTCGTCACGAGGTCCTCACCGACCTGCGTGTTGAGATAATAATTGCCTATCGTTTGATAGACAACATCATCGGTTACAGCAACCCCATTCGCCAATTCGTCTGCGAAATTGTGATGGACAAGCACACCCATAGCAGTTGAAAAATGGTCAATTCGATAGAAATCACGCGCCTCAAACGCCCGAAAATTCCAGAGACTCGCAAACACCTGCTTAATCGACTTTGATAAGTGTCCTTCGTTCGGGTGATGTGTATAAGAGTCGTATAAACCTGCACCGCTGAAACCGGGCAGATCCTCGTTATTCGTGCTGGAGCGACATCGGAGAGATGTGCCTTCTGGAAATGCGTTTTGCAATTCCGAAAGTGCGTCCATCATCCACGCTGGCATTCCACCCTTCTCAATCTCTGCTCGAAACTTCTTCAGTTCCGTAACTTTTGTGTCCTGTTCACTCTGAAACATCGGATCGCTGAGCAAATTCTCAACCTGCTCATAGAAACCGTTGTGCTTCATGAATTCGTCATAGAAATAGAAGGGTACACCAAATCCGTTCGGCACGGTCTCTTCAGGAAACCCGAATGTTCGGAGTGTCGCCACGTTAGCTGTCTTGACACCAAAACCTGATGAATCTGCGAAACGAATACTATCAAGAGGTAGAATCTCTGTAAGAGAGAGGTTGCGTTCAGGTTTCTGTGTCTCTGTGGGACGCAAATCGGAAAAATGACTCTCCACCTCCTTGAACGTCGCCTCCCTAATTTCAAAGCCGTCAGCGTTCACCTCATAATAGACGTACTTGCCGATGAGCGGTGCAATCCTTTCACTTTTCCACGCCTCAGCGATGAAGGCGTTGGGAACCTTGTCTTGGATAGCACGAAGGTTGACATGCGAAAGAGGCGTTTGCTGAACACCAGTGATAACGCCAGCAACCCGCGGCATCTCGTTTGGTAAAGTTTTGCAGATGACGATGTCCCGAACTGTAGGACGTTCATCCGCTTCTAATACGCGTAGGCGACCGAATGACGCTGCCTGATTCAGTGGGAGGTAGCCTATGTTGGCGTAAAGGTCATCTTCAAAATAGACAGGGAACTCCGCCGCGTCATAGCGTGTCCTTTCGCGGTTATAAATACCGATGGCTCCCCATAACGGACAATAACCGAGCCGATTTTTCAGTATCGGCATTTTCGACACAAGCAGATCGTGTGCGAGCTTAATTTCTTCAAAAGGGAACGCATCGTTTGGATTAAACTCGAAGGTGTAGACCCCCGGTTCACCATTCGGTGCTGTGAAGAGCGGACGATAACTCAATACACCGCGCATCTGTCCTTGACCGCGTCCTAAACCTGCAGCACCCATGAAACTCCCGTGCGAGCGATGCGTCTCCGTGTTCATGAAATAAAGTTGTGGATTTTGTGTATGCGTGTTCTCAATCTGAAACTTTACAAATTCAATTCCGATAAGTTGGGTGTCAATGCGCACCTCTGTTCCCTGATATGATAGTTTTTTGAAAGTCTCTCGGTCGGGAATTGTGGCTGCACCATCTTTAAATGCGACCTGCTCTGGATCGAGACGTGGTCCTGAAGGTTCTCTGGAACCTCGTCTTCTACCAAATCCATCTCTGCCACGCGATCTGTCTCCCTGCCCGCCTTGCATTTCACGGATCTCTTGCGCGCTGAACTTGTTTCCTCTCGCCGCTTCAAGCCTCATCACTCTAAACATGAGCTGCTTTTCAGCTTCGCTGAGTTCATCATTCTGATCAAGGTCGAACCGTTTTTCGTCTACCGACAGTTTATTTTCTGTCCAAGTATTTAGAACGACTATTGTTGAAAATATTAGCGCACAAGCGAAAAGGGCTAAGATAAAGTATTTTTGTTTCATGGATCTCCCCACTAATAGTTAGAATTTTTTGGTCCATCTTCCTCTATTAGATTAGGCAGATAAGGGTTAGATTTGTTCAGAAAAAATAGCGCCCCTACTTAAAAACACTATGGTTTGGACAATTTTTAATTTTTAAACATAGCACTCAGCTGGCGTGCTATGTCAAGATGCCCCTTTTGGACATAAACGCGCTTTTCAGTGAGTTATACCCACCCCAAAACTATCAGGAAAATAGAGGCACCCTTGAAAACACCACGCGAGGCCGACAGAAACTGTCCAAACTATAGTAAAAACAGAAAGACACGAATCGAAGGTTCTACTCGCTATTCGCTCAGCAGTCCGGAGTGTTCCCTACACTTCACAAAACACCACCGACTTCATTATTGAAAGGACCTCTTTAGAATTCCAAGTCTTTAGGCTTGGATCAGAAAACGCTTAACATTTACACTTTTTTCCGGTATCATATAGAAGTTATATTGAGTAAAACATAAGGAGGTCGTCAGACAGGGAAAGAAAGGGAGATAATTTGCGTCCTTTTCTTTCCGCTTCAGATCCCCATTTACTTTGAATTCTTAGCTCTTACTTGCTATGAGTTCATAGTAAAAAGGATATTCAAATGACTTATCAGCCCCTTGCTGAAGTACGAAAAACGCTCCGGGTAAAATGGTACCGGAGCAAAGTAGACCACACAACCTTACGAAATCTATCAAAACGAAGTGACTTGCAAGGCTGGTTTCAGGCAGGCGGGCATCTTGCCCTCTGGCTATTGACGGGTAGTTTTGTCTACTTTTTTTGGTCGCAAGCGATGTGGTTTGGCTTTCTCATTGCGCTATTTGTGCATGGCACGGTCGCCAGTTTTTTCAAAGGAACAGCCAATCATGAATTGGGACACAGCACCGTATTTCATACTAAGTGGCTGAACAAATTTTTCCTTCACCTATTTAGCCTCATAAGTTGGTGGGATTACTTCGACTACGCCAGTAGTCATACCTACCATCATCGCTATACCTTATACCCCGAAGGGGATCGCGAAAACCTTCTCCCGCTGGAACCAAAGTTGGGTTCCTTGTTCGTTCTTCAACTGTTTACCATAAATTTGCTCACGCAGCCCGGGCGCACCTTTAGCAAAGGTGGGTTTATTGCTGCAGTTATCGGCACCATCCGCAGTGCCTTTGGCAAAGAAGGCTCGCCAGATATCCCGAGTCAGGAATGGCTGGCATCACTACATGCCGACCAACCCGAAGAGCATAAAAATTCGATTTGGTGGTCTCGGATTCTACTCCTTTTTCACGGTGTCCTGCTTGTGGTTTCACTCGCCACAAGTTATTGGGTTTTTCCCATCATCATCACTGGCAGCGCATTTATTGCAAACTGGGGATCCTATGTCGTTTCTCTGCCCCAGCATTGCGGTTTAAAGGAAAATGACCCTGACTTCCGCAAATGCACACGCTCAATCAAGCTCAATCCGGTGGCAGAGTTTTTGTATTGGCGTATGAATTGGCACACCGAGCATCACATGTTTGCCGGAGTGCCCTGCTACAATTTGAAAAAATTGCATCATCTGATTGCTGAAGATATACCCGAACCGCGCACGCTCTTCGGGGCTTGGCGAGAAATGCGAGAAACTTGGCAACGGCAGAAAATCAACCCAGACTACTTTTTTGATACGCCGCTTCCACCAACGGCTAAGTATATACCCACCGAAGCATCCGATATTCTGGAAAGTTCCATTGGGGAATTGGCACCTAAAGGGTTGAGATGAGAAGTCTATAAAAACGTGAGTTCGATAATAAAAACCGAAGTCGCTGCAGGTTACGTTGAATTGGGAAAGACAAGGCACATCAACATGAAAAAACGGTGTTTTTCTGGTAGGTTGGCATGTGAACCCAACACTTTCACCAGCCAAGGCGCGATGAAGTGTTGGGTTCACTCGGATGCTCAAGATGTCAAGTGACTTGGAAGTCTGGGTTTCTACACCAAATAGGCTTGCTTTTTGACATCTCGTTAGTCGAACTTACGTCCAATAACAAAGTTGACATCTTTAGCGAGTTACCGTCTCGCTTTTCAATTTCGCCCAAGCCGTAGTCAATTTCGCTTGAGGAGAAACCGCTGCAAAACCGAGTGCAATAGATAATCCACTGTCCGCAATCGCTTTCACATCATCATCTGAAAGTGCAACATTGAAAAATGCGATCTCATCAATGAGACCTGTGAAAGCCTCCTGCTTGTCGTCTCTGGAACCGATATACTTGGCTCCTGCTACAAATGGACCTGCGGCGGCATTGGATGCTTCTAACTCACCATCGACATAGACATTCACTTTTTTACCGTCGTAAGTACCCGCAATCTGATGCCACTCATCATCGTTCAACAAGGTTTCAGACCACGTGTTATGCGGAATTGGTTGTCCACACTGTCCAGCGAAATTTAATTTGTGGTTCTGCAATGTCAAGATAACGTCGCTGCACGGACCTACGATTATGTCAGACCATGCGGGGGCTGCAGGCGTTTTAATCAAAGCAACGATTGACACTTCGTCCTCATAATCAGAAAAATCACCGACAGCAACATGAGCACCACCCTCAAACTTTAAAGCTCCTTCAAACTTGCCATCGACCCATTGGGCATCCACAATCTCTCCGTCATTGCCATTTTCGGAAGAATCTTTTGCCTCACCGCCCTTACCTTCATCAAAGAACCATATCCCCAAAAGTGCTTCCGGATCGAGCTTGGCAGAACTTAGATCTGAAATCATCAAACTGATGCAGATCAGTGCTCCGTATACCAAAATTGCTTTTCCTAATTGGATTCCTCTCATTTTGACCTCCATTTGTGAATGTACAGTTTCATTACCGATTACGCTGTTTTTCGTCACAGACTATTGTGTTCAAGGCAGAACAAATCGTGCTTAAGGACGTTTCTCAAAGTCCCTGATAAGAAGGATTTAGGGGTTTCTTTCGAGGAAAAACATTATACGGTCAATACCCTCCGAAAAATTCGGGCGGACTCAAATTTCAGGTTCAATAACGAGATAACTAACACGCTTTGCTGCCATCTCAATTGGAATCTCAACGTTGTAATTCCGATCGATTTTGTATCGTTTCGGTTCTCCTTCTTCTTCACGAATCTTGGCAACTTCAGACAACCCAGTATAATAGAGCGGTAATTTCAAAGTCATCTGTTGTACCGTCCACGTTGGATTATAGAGCATCGCGAGTCCACAAGGACTGATTTGTGCATTGGCGTGGAGTACACAATCAATGGAGCGACCATCTGGACGGCGCACGTGAATCAGGTCAGACTCCAATATTGGGCGATACTTTTTGTAGAAGTCAACCCATTTCTTAACAACCGCTTTCGTCTGTTCAGTATCAAAAAGCCGGGGACCCCGATAGCACGCAATCACACCACTACCGAAGTTCTGTGCGAGATGTGATTCGTAGTCATCGAGGTGCTCGCAAAGCGGCTCAAATGTCGCGGCTGCGCCGCCGCCGTGATACTCGACCAACGGGACGAACATCCAACCCATACTCGTTGTCTTTTCATAAGTGCCATCGTAGATGTTCTGCCGGGCAATAAGAATTTGACGCTCGCGGGGCAGGCTGAAATTCGTTTCGCGATACCCCATACCACATTTGTTTGAACCGTTGAGGTAATACCGATCTGGCGAATTGATATAGATACCGCGTGCCCGGCAGGCATAGTAAAAATGAACGCACGCTTCCCACTGGCGCAACTGCGAATCCGCCAAGCCGTTATGGTGCTCGTGTGTCGTTGCGGCACAAACATCACCATGATAAGGACCATCAGTCTCTATGATATCCATTCCAGTGGCATCCATGAAATTCAGTACTCGCTGGAAATAGCCGTCTGCCCATCCACTCGCAAGACAAGCACTCTGTCCAAACTTGCTGCCGGGTTGTCCGGTGTCTGGATCAATGCAGTTGAAGTCTTCACCCACACCCCGTGAAGCACACATCAGCGTATAACCCCCGAGTTGAATATCTTTACTATGGGCATAATCGGTCAATCCCTTCATTGTAGTGATGTATTCCGAGTCTTCGCTCTCAATATTGAAGCCACTCCCAAAGGTCATAATCACCATTTCAAATCCGACTTCGGCGCACTGATCAATCGCCAAACGGACCGCGTCCGGCTCGGCACTCCGAACGTGCATTAGAATTGGATTCTCCGTGACCTGTGGTGCGACCGTGCGATACATCTTACGGCGTGCAAGTCCTTTTCGCTCACGCGTATCACTATCATGCAGAATCTCGAAGGTGCGAAAACTCCTGAAAGCCTCTCCCGGTTGAAGAGATACTCCCGGACCGAGTGGATAGCGACTTGTCATCAACAGTGGCATTTGATAGCGATAATCGACTTGCGTCTTGTAATCCACATCTGGACCCCACTGTGTCGTTTCCATTCCACTGAAGGCATAATCGCTCTCAACATGGAGCCGATGTTTCTCCTGTTCGTTGACAGCAAGGATTTCACAACTTAAGGCATCCAATTGAATCGGTTTTTGACCCTCATTGCGAATAGTGATCCACTTGGACAGGACCGGAATGCCTTGATATAGTTCATAATGCACATAAACCTGAAGGGAATCAACGAATGGCGGCGGGGAGAACGCAACCGTCAGTGTCACACCCGCTGGCGGATATACTGACGGTGTCGTAGAACGCCTGCGTACCCACGGGTAGCGGATTTCAGGTTCACCGACGCGATATTCGCGAAACTGAAATGCATTCTCGTCACTGGTCAAATCCGCAATCCAATCCGAATCCAGATAGGCGTAGTCGGGCTGCCCTTTCAAACCACCCACCTCAAATTGATGTCCGTCAATCGTAAGTACCGCCTCCGGTTTAATGCCACGAAGAAGACTATTATCGGTAATTTGATTGGTATAATCAACTGTTGTGAAATTAGATGAGGTAACAAATGTTCGCTGAATGAGTCCATTATCAAGAATAAGTTGATTGCCCCTTTCTTCTACTGAAGCGGGCTGACGAAAGGGATGAACCAACCAATCATTTTGCTGTGATGTGTATTGCATGTCAAGTCCCAATTTTGAGTGTCTCTATAGAAAAAAGGGCGAAACTCGTTGTCTCATGTTTCATAATTTCAGTATAACGCTAAAAAAAAATAACGCAAGAACAATTCTATTAATACGGCATGCCCATTTTTGAATTGTAGGTTGGATCAATCCATGATAAAATGGCAAACCATACTTAAGAAGGAGAAGTTTATCATGCGAAACACTATAAACACACTATGCTGGTTAATGTCCACTTTCCTGTTAATATCCGTCGGAAGTCTACTCAGTTTTGCACAAGATGAGCACACCGTCCTCCTCTACACCTTTGAGTCAGGAGCGGGGAAGACCGTCAAGGATCTCTCTGGCAACAAAAACGATGGTGAACTCATGGGACCGAAATGGGGTGAAGGTAACCCCGGCGGTGGACTCACCTTTGGTGGAAACGCTCCCAGAGATTTTGTGGAAATTCCTGATAGCGAGAGTTTAGACTTGGTTGAAGGGCTTACCGTCGAAATGTGGCTCTATCTTGAGGCGTGGTCAACCGCCGGTGGCACAGGAGCTACCAAAGAGACGACCTACAAAGTGGGACCGCGGAGCGATAAAAAGGTGCTAATTCGGATGACCACGGATAAACATGCCTGGGGAGCCGCAGTTGCTGCCGGTAAAACGGATATGCCGCTGAAGAAATGGACGCATATTGCTGGAACTTACGATGCTAAGTCTGGCGATGCCAAGATTTACATCGATGGGGTCTTAGACGGCGAAGGCAATATCGGTGGCAATATTACCCCGAATGACGATGTCTTGTGGCTCGGACGCGGTGCCGGTCCATTTTTACAAGGACGGATGGACGAAGTCCGAATCTCCAACATCGCACGCTCTGAGCAAGAAATTCAGGAACTGATGAACAAAGGCATCGAAGGTGTATTGGCTGTAAAACCACAGGACAAGTTGACAACAACATGGGGAAAACTGAAGTCAAATCTCGCACAATAGCAGTGAAAACATTTAAGGCTCAATGTCTGATGCTGCTTCTCATCTTCGGTGCAATAGCGGCAAGAGCAGAGGAAATACATAGGAGTTATCCTTCGATCTTTCAGGCATGGAACGGCATCGAAAACAGACCCGATGAAGATGAACTGCACCGATTGGCTCGACACGATCTCGCTTTTGCCCATCCTTACACACTGCTAAGAATTGCTTGGAATATATCAGAAGAGCAGCCCTATTCAGGACTGGCAACAGCGTTGAATCCGAATCAACTTAATGCTGCCCGTGAAAGAAAGCAGGAACTCCTATCCTTAAATCCTCACATCCGACTCCTTATCGAAATCCGATACAGAGATGCGAAATATCTCTCTCGGCAAAACGAAGCAAAAGTGGAAAACTGGTGGGCAGTCGGTTTTTATCCGCCGGATTCACCTTACTGGCTCAGGGGCAAGAAAGGTAACCCTGTCATCGGTTGGGGTGAAGATACAAACGCCGATGGGAAAATTGACGAAAACGATACAGTTCTTCATTTTCTCATAGACTTTACAAATCCAGAAGTGCAGGATTTGATAGTCGATAAAGCGGTCGCACTGGATAAGTCTGGACTTTTTGACGGCATCCTGTTGGATTGGTGGAACGAGGATGATGCGACCAGTTCAATCGGTGTTGATGATTGGTCAGACACTATTCTCACACGAGAAGCTGAATTAGAAGCGCGATTGTCTATCTTGCGTAAAATACGGGCAAAAGTCGGAGACGACTTTTTAATCCTCGTCAATGCCAATATGCGTCAAATTCCAAAATCCGCTCGGTACATAAACGGCATTTTCATGGAGTGTTATAAACGAGCACACGACCAAGGATACAGTCTCAATCAGATTCTACAGATAGAAGAGACACTTCTATGGGCAGAACAACATCTGAGAGAGCCGAGAACCAACTGCTTAGAAGGCTGGCGAGTCGTGACAGATTATACCGGAGACCTCAACACACGGGTTGCGGAGAGAAGCAGCGAAGAAAACCTGCGGTGGATGCGTATGATGACCACACTCAGTCTAACACATTCAGACGGGTATGTTCTCTTTGGTGACGATAACGCCATACCGTTCCCTGATCACCTGCACAACTGGTATGATTTCTGGGATGCTGATTTGGGACAACCCATCCAAGAGAAAGCGATCCAATATCAAGGCGTGTCAGGACTCTTCATCCGTGAATTTGAAAACGGTTGGACGGTGTATAATCGTAGCGGTTCCACGCAGACTGTCACTTTCGCTGATTACACCATCGGTGTCAATAACGGCAAACGTCAACAGCATCATGAAGTCGCAGACTTTGACGGAGATATTTTTCTGAAAACTGGCACAAATTAAAACAAGGATCGAAAATGTTAAAAGCGATTTTGCACACGCGTCCAGTACGACAACTCAACACAATTTTTACACAAGAAGATTTGCGACGCCTCGGAAATACCGTCGAAGTCTTATGGGGTAAAGACGAACAGATGCCCGAAGAGGCGTGGACGCAAGTGAAAAAAGAGGCATCAATTCTCATCGGTATTCCCAGCTACGGAGTCGGCGATGTTGACGAAAATGCCGCACCACATCTAAAGGTGATTATGGAGGTTGGCGGCGCACACCCCAGACGCGGACAAGTCGATTATGAAACCTGCTTCAGACGCAGTATTCGGGTACTGAGTTGTGCACCTGCTTTCGCCAAAATGGTGGCTGAAATGGCATTGGGACACGCGCTTGCTGCCCTACGGAACATCGTCGATGCAGATCGACGTATGCGACAAGGCGATGAGAAATGGGGATGGCGTGGACAAGCCGATATATGCACGCTCTATAACGCAAAGGTCGGTATCATTGGATATGGAAACCTCGCACGGGAACTGCGGCTGCTGCTGGCACCCTTTAGTTGTAAACTACACGCCTACGATCCATGGCTGCCCGACACGCATTTAGAGCAGCAGAGCATAAAACCTATGGGTTTAGAAGAACTCCTCCAAACGTGTGACGTGACCTTTGTTTTGGCGATTCCGACGCAGGAAAACAAGGAATTACTTACCCGCGAAAAACTGGAACAGATTAAACCGGGAGCGGTGCTCGTTTTAGCAAGCCGCTCGCATCTCGTTGATTTTGACGCACTTATTGAATTAGCAGATGCAGGCAGGTTCCGAGCAACGATTGATGTCTACCCGGAAGAACCCACACCCTTCGATCATCCAGTTCGGAAGACAGAAAATACAGTGCTAACATGCCACATGGCGGGTGCCATTGATCACGCGCTTTTTGACATCGGCAGAATGGTTACAGATGACGTTGAAACCATTACAGCGGGACTCCCACCAATTCGCATGCAAGTTGCACAACCAGAATTCGTCGCAAGGCGATGAACAGGATATGTGGTTTCTCAATCAATACGGTAATTCCACAAACAACGTCGCCAAGAACTCGTCCGCTACGTGGCGATTGTAAACGCGGGCTGAAATTACCGAGCCGTAGATGTTGCCCACATAAAAGATAGTGCTGAGCGTGCCGAATGTCCACCCTTTTACCGATGAAAGTCCATCTCTACGGAAACCGTCGTAAGCCTGCCAACCTGTTAAACCCACGGTGACCAGAGAGCTCAACGCATCGCCAATGCGGTCGGTATAGAGTCGTCCAGCCCCAGGCACAATCGTAGAGAGAGCACCTGCCAAAAATGGACTCCGGGTGGGTAGACGTGCCCCTGCCTCCGCATACTTGTGATATACTTTTGCTTTTTCGCTAACCACGAGCACATCCGATTCCTGCAATGTCTTGAAAACTTCATCCGCTTCAGACCACTGTTTCTGCATCAGATAAGAGAGTCCAACAAGTTGCTCGGCTTCGGCGTGTTGCCGTGTATCTACTATGTACGGCAGTGCTCCACGCAAAAACTGTGCTGATTGCTCAAACTGATCCATCAGAAAATAAGTAGCACCGATTTGATAATATGCGCGGCTTGCAAACTGACCTTCGGGGTGCGTTCGCAAAAGCGTTTCAAAACCTCGAATTGCTTGATCAGTTTGACCAGCAAAGCGATAACAGACGGCAATTTTATAGCGAATCTGCTCGCCATCTGTCCCTTCTTCGGTAAGATCGCTTTCTAAGCGCGCCTTTGACCCCGAACTATAAAAAAGATAACGTTGGTATTCGCCTGCGGCACGGAGGTAATCGCCTTCCTCATATAGAAAGTCAGCGAATTTACGGACGTTTTCGGGCGCATAATATTCAATGGGTTCTTCGGCAACTGCGGAGGGTAGAAGAGTAACAGTGAGGAAAATTATGAGCAGGAAATTGTGTATGTGCATAGTGTTCATAGAGTCCGTATGGTGGAGAAACCTAACCTTCTTTGTAATTCAATTTATCGCTCAGGTTCGGTGCGGTTGGGAAACCGCACCTACCAGATGCTAAGGTAAAACTATTTAAACGTTGCATAGTCTGAAATAGGGTCGACGTATTTACCCGTTACGCTATCTTTGTGGTAATGCTGCCACTGCGACCCATTGCACCGGAGCAACCTATCGGCAGTAAGCATCAAACCGCGCACCATACCGTACTCCTGTATACACGCCATGCCGAAACGCGAACAGGTCGGTTGAAAGCCGCATGCCGGTCCATCTTGACTAGAGATGAATTTCTGGTAAAGCCGAATCAGTCCCGTCGCGACAAGTTTCAATTCCGAGGTTTCCTGCGGATTAAAGCGGACAACCTCTTGCGGTTTCGGTTTTACAATTGGATTGGTTTTGCGGATGAACGCCAAGTCAGCAGCTTCACCCGAAAATGCGGGCAAAACAAAAACCAAAGCGGATAAAAAGCACACAAAAAAAAGAACAAAACGATTTACCATTTGATCTCCTTAACCTCCACCGATTCAGGGATTGTGAAATTTAGCATCGGATTCGGTGAATCCACGTTCACCTGCGGGTTGCTATAAAGGATGTGTTCAGACTGAAGCACTTCAGATTTCGGTCCATACGCGCTGGAGATGACCTTCATCGGAATATAGTTAATGCCGATTCTGCTGTGATCTTGATAGTGTGATCTAGCGATGATATGTCCCTTTGGGTTTTTGACTTCGGCGGAGATAAGCCGGTCGTCTCGCATGCCGAGGATGACGGTGCCGAGTTTCTCTTTCGCTTTTTCAGGTGGTGTCCAATAGCTATAAAGCACCTTGTCCACAATATCATGTTTTTCCAAAGAATATCCGACTGCTGTCAATCCATATTCTGCTTGCGTGGACTGGATGATGGATTCGACAAACGGAAGCGGAATCCGTCCTTTGGAGATAAAACGGAATGCCTGTTTTTCTATAGGATAATAGATTTCCAACGTTTTGTCCTTTACGACCATTATCTGTTTGAGCGGTTGGGTGACTTCAACAACGACCCGTGCTGCCTTTACATCGTAATGGAGTGTGCCTGCGATATGTTCTGTCTTGTTATCCTCGGTCAATTCGCGCGTAAAGTCTAAGGAGAGCGTTTTTAACGGCGCAGCGTAGAGCACATGGGTGAAGAGGAGTATAAACAGCAACGCTATAGCGAATTGAAGAATTTTAGGCATCTGTCTCTTTATGAGTGGTGCAGCGGCTGGTTTCCAATGTTTGCCACTACATTGATTTGCATTTCTATTGATTATAAATAGGTGCCCATAAGAAAATTGCTACAACAGATCCGCCGAGGCATCCTAAAACAGAAGCTCTTGCTTGAACGCTTCGGGCTTTTGCTTTATAGGCATCCGAGTAAAATAAAATATACTCTGGCGATTTCCCGAGAAGTCGCGATGTGGGTGGAGATGGTTCATAAAGATAAGAACCAAGGAGTCCAATTGAACCCAATAGACAACCACCTATTATTGCTAAACCGAAGGTGCCAGCACCCCACAGAAATTGATTGACATCAGCTGCAGCATCACGTTCAGCGGATGCTTTTGCCAATACATCAACAGGAATTTGATGAACTACATCTTTACTGCCAACTTGAGTTGAATTCTCTTGGGCGAGGGTGATAAAAGGCATACTGAAGGTCAGCACTACCATCAAAAACACGAGAACATGAAATGTTGAATTCATTTTCACCTGTATTTCTCCTTAATAGAATTAGGACTTACGCAATAGTAGAAAAAGGTGTTATACTCTGTGATTATGAAAAGCATAAATCTTTCAGAAAAGAGACAACCATTATTACTGGATTATTGCCATTTTCTGTCAGCAGGTTTGCGGAACTTCACACAGACGCACTTTGCGGATCATACACAGAAGTGGAGTCATGATCAACTCAATCGTTTGCTGAATACGCACCGCATTTCTGCCCGGGATCTCTGGGCATCGGTGCGAAACGACGTTGAGTTTGATGAAGACGGATACCTGCTGTTTGATGATACGGTTATCTCAAAACAATATGCCAAAGAGATTCAACCCGTTCGCCGACAATGGAGCGGTTGGGAAAAGCGCGTCATTAACGGCATAGGTCTTGTGACATGCGTCTATGTCAACCCAAAGACGCAGTGCTATTGGATCATTGATTACCGCATTTACGACTACGATCGTGATGGTAAAACTAAACTTGAACATCTTCAGGATATGCTCAAAAATGCCTACTTCGTCAAATGCCTGCCGTTTCGGACGGTGTTGATAGATGCTTGGTATGCTTCAATGGACGTGATGAAGGCGATTCAAGCACTTTCTAAAATCTACTATGCGCCTCTGAAAAGCAATCGTCTCGTCAACGATTCTGACGGTGTTGATCCACACATGCGCGTTGACGCACTCACATGGACAGCAGCAGAAATGAGACATGGTAAACTTGTGCACATCAAAAAGTTTCCTAAGGGCTACCAAGTGAAGTTGTTTCGGATAGTGTCCGGCTCCGGGCGCACGCAATATATTGTGACTAACGATTTATCTCAATGTGATGCTGAGGCGACGCGACAAACATGTCGCCTGCGTTGGAAGATTGAGCAACTTCATCGGGAATTGAAACAAACCACAGGTATCGGTAAATGCCAAAGTCGTAAACATCGTGCCCAGCGGAATCATATTGCTTGTTGTTTGTGGGTCTGGGTGAGTCTGACGCGTGCCGCACGTGCAGCGGGTCAAACCATTTATCGATTCAAAGAGAGTTTATTCGATGATTACATACGACAACAACTCGAAAATCCTGTTATTTCTATTAATATTGCGTAAGTCCTAAGAATTACAAGTTGACTTGTACTTTATTTCCTACAAAAGTTGAATTTCCTTGCACAATAGGAAAGGTTTCGTTTCAATATCAATCACGCATCTCAAGTTTTAGCTGCGTGCGAACGGCCTGACGCACCGCACCGCAGATGTGCATTGCATGTTGTGTATTGTCAGTGGTTGCTGAATCTCCGGGGTAGCGGGGATCCACCGCATACGCAGTTATTATCTTAAAGTCAGGTTGCCAATCGGACCAAGCAGGTAGTGTAGGTATAATCAACACCAGCAATTCTTCGAGGTTATGTGTCCGTTGAACAGGAATGTTCGACTCTTGCAGCCACGCCTTCAAATATTTTTCAATGCACTGCTGGGCGTGGAAACAAATAATGTCATGCAATGGATCTGATGCTTGTAGAAGCTGCTGGACAGCGGCATAATCGTTTTCAGCCTTCTCTATCCACTCCAGCGTTAACGGGTTCATGCAGTCCCTTTTCTTTTTCAGAACATTCACGCCATAATGCGTGTCTTGTAGATACTTGATATTGTAGTAGGCATTGGTGCCATGAAGCACTTCGCCTCTTTCGGTGATCTCGCGGAGAAACCAATCGTTATGCGAAACCCGATAAGCGATTTCTTCGGGCGAACGCACCAACAGATCCAAACCGAAACGGTATGAAATACGTTGCCGGATCTCTATAGCCTTGTTGATAAACTCCGACTTTGGAATGTCCATCACGACGAGCAGATCTACATCCGAGTTTTCCGTCGGAGTGCCATAAGCATAGGAACCAAAGAGGATAATTTGTAGTGGCGCAAATTCGCGCACGATGTCCTCACATGTAGCCTGGATTTCCTGTCGGGTAACCATACGAGCCTTCCTTATTAATTGAAGTATAACATATTTCGCGATGGCTATCAAATCCAGTTCTCGAATTACTGTAGGAACTCTCACTTAACTCTTGACAGCACCTTCAGTCAAGGCACCCACTGCCTAAAGGCCGGGGCTTGTGCTTCGTAGACAACAGCGATTCTTGAAAAATCGACTTATATCGTCTCCACAGAGGGATCACAAGCAGCCCTCAAGATGTTTATAGCAGCGTTGATGTCTCTATCGTGGTGTGAACCACATTCGGGACATGTCCACTGCCTGTCTGAAAGTGTAAGGTTTTGGTTATGAAACCCGCAATCGCTACAAGGTTTCGTAGTAGCCGTCCATTGTCCGACTTGACGCAACTCACGCTTATGTTTTTGACACTTATACTTCAATATCTCAACAAATTGGGAGAAGGCGAGATCAGAGACCTTGCGTCCCCAAAGGCGTTTCATACCCGCAAGGTTCAACGTCTCGGTAGCGATACGGTCAAAACGCCTGCACAAATCAGTCGCAAGTTTCCAATGCCAGTCCTTGCGTTGATTGGTGATTTTCCGATAGAAACGTGCGAGTTCACGGACAGCCCGCCAGTAGTTATTAGAGCCTTTGACCTTTCGGCTGATGGCTTTATTGAGGATTCGGAGTTGTTTCAAGGACGCTTTCAAGGGTTGCGGATGTTGTATCTTCTCACCCGTGTTGAGAGTCAAGTAGGTGTCCATACCGAAGTCTATCCCTACGCTTTCACCTGTAGCAAGATAGGGTTCAGTCGTGGCATCGTCAGTGACAATGTAAAGCCAATAGGTGCCGACCGCATCACGCAGGATTTGGATATAGCGGACTTCTCCGTTCCAGTCGCGGTGTTGATGGAAAGAGAACCAGCGTTTATTAAACGTCAATCGTTGTGTGGATGCGTTCCACGCTTTCAAAGAGAGCCTCGCACGTCCGTTGTCAAGTTTGTAGCCTGTTTTGAACTTCGCAGAGCGATAGCGGTCTTTGCGTTTGAACTTCGGCAGTCCGCCGAGACCCTCAAAAAAGCGTTCATACGTGATGTGAATACGGATAATTACTTCGTCAAGCGTATCGCGCGGGATCCAAGCCCAATGTTTATGGGTGCGTTGAAGCAACTTCGTCAGATGCGGTTGCAACCGAAAACGTCCCGCATATTTGCCATATCTACGGTAATACCGGTTCTCAAGTCGCAAAAAATGGTTATGCACATCCGCAAGATCATCAAGCAGATTGCCGAGTCGCATATTTTGCCGATGCTCGCGTAGCTGATATTTATACGTCCGACGCGCGCGGTTTTGTTTTCGCTGGCGTTGCTTTGACATCGGTTTTCACGTCTCACGCCTTTAACCCCTGAACAGTGGGGAGGCAGACACGCCACTCAGCAGGGACGCTGTTCAGGTCTGCCAACGTGATACTCTCATTATACCACATTTTCGATAGAATTTCAAATATTTTTTCCACACAATACAGGAGCGGGCATTCCTCCCAAACCTGAAGGATTGGGTCTCCTGCCCGAAGATTGATGAGGTGTAGGTGCCTCCCGAAAAAAAATAATCTAAGCCTGTTTGTCCTAAAGGGCTAACATGCCATGACCCAATACCTACCATGACAGGCGGCGGAATATCAATTCCTGAACCGCCGTACCGTTCTTTGTCAATAATACCTATATTTGTTCCCAGAGCAATCTTTGTCCGACTACTAACACCGTAACCCAAACTCCCACCTATCCCAATAGCGTCTTGACTGCTACTAAAGTCAATTCCGGTAAAACCAAGTCCAACAGCCTTTCTTCCCTGTGGCAATTCGTATAAACTCGTTTGAGAATACGCCGTAACAGGAAGTAGCAGGGATAAGAAAACCACGCAAATCCATCTTTTATTTACTTGCATTCTCATTCTCCTTTTACAGTGGATTCTACAATTATACTAAAGTTTGGACAATTTTTAGAATTATAGTGCGAAAAAGCAGAAAAAGAGGTATCCTTTCATAAACACACCTGTTTTGAAAGGACAGTAAACATGGACCTCCTTTTCTGCTTAGGAGATATTCTATCGGATTTTCGTCATTTATTCAATCAACAAAACTTCTCGCTTTTCCAAGCGTTTATCTTTGGCTTCATCGCCAATAGGGGGCGTGGAACGCTGACGGAAGTTTATCAATGTAGTGGTTCAGAGACGAAGTATTGGTCCTTTCCGAAGTTCCTTTCGCGGGGGCAATGGAGTGCCGATGCTGTCGCAGCGGTTCTCATCAGGCACATCCAACACCGCTTTAGGGATTGGGTTTATGTCTATGATGAGACGAAGGCTCTGAAGACGGGCAAATTCCAATGGGGTCTGCATTTTTTCCGCAACTTCAGTTATCAAAAGGGAGGCGTGAATCAATCGAAGTTTCATTACGGACACGAGTTTGGCGCGTTAGGTTTACTTTGTCAGACGGCGACACAGTGGCATCTATTCCCCGTCTGGGTGAAACTCATGACTCCCCAGACGCTCCGCGATAAAAGCGATGCGGTGTTGAAACGTATTTGTTCAAAGATCCTGCCGGGCCTTATTATCTTTGACCGTGGCTTCGCACGGCGAAAAGTGTTTACAATGGCATTGCGTTTCGGACATCATATCTTATGTCGTGCGAAATCTAATGCGGTTTTCTATCGTTTACCGAAACCCGCAAAACGTCGCCAACGCGGGCGCCCTCGGAAATACGGAGACCGTCTCGATATTCGCCGACTGCGATATAACGACATAGATATAAACGCAAAAAGTTATTCAATTGCCTCAAAGGTCGTTCGGACGCGGATGTGTGATGCTGAAGTCCGACTCGTCGTTATCCGAAACCGCCCGAAGGTCTCAAAACCGTATCGGTATTTCTGCGTCTTTACAACGGATTTGACGCTTGAAATCCCGAAGATTATCGAGTATTATCAACAAAGGTGGCAGATAGAAACTGCCTTTCGAGATGCCAAACAGCACTTCGGCTTCGATGCTTATCGCCTGAAGTCTCGCAAGAGCATCAATCGGTTCGTTCAACTCAGTTTCGTCGCAGCAAGTCTTACAAAGTTGATATTCTCAACACGCCACGCGACGCAAAAAATGATAAGTGTTCTCGAGGTCTGTCAACATCTCGGCATTCATTGGTATCGCCCCGGAAAACTCACACAAGGTTTACGGGTGGCTTATCTTCGCTCGCAAATGGCGATAGCGTTATTTTCTGCCAAGTTCAATGAAAAAACAAACTCGCAGAATATTAATGTCAGTGTTCAAGAGGATACACCCCTGCCTTTGGACAAGGCAGCATAAGTTTACAATATTGTCCAAACTTTAGTACAATTATAGTGAAACCTAAAAATAAATAGACACTTTCATCCCCCGGTAGGTGAGGTTTCCTAACCGCACCATAACTGTCAATTTTAGAAAAAATAACCGTCGCAGCCCCAAACCGGTAGGCGCTGTTTCCAACTGCGCCGGGTTTTAACCATAAACTTTGGACACGCCAGAAACCCTCTTCAGTCCCGTAGGGACGATATGTTTATAGAAGCGTGTCTGAGCAAAGACCCAAGCCCCGTAGGGGCGGCATTTGTAGAAACATTCCTACAAAATACCGTGCGAAATCACTAAATTGACACCTATGGTGAGGTTTCCTAACCGCACCATAACTGTCAATTTAAGAAGAAACAACCGTCGCAGTCCCAGACCGGTAGGTGCGGTTTCCTAACCGAACCGAGTTTTACACAGCAACCTTGAAGATTTCAAACACCTCTTGAATCCCGTAGGGTTTATTTGCTTGGGTATTTCTTCAGTATCTGTGTAGAAAAACGGGACCTCACAGACCTAGGTTTCCCCGTAGGGGCGGTATCTGTAGAGATTTATGGCGAAAAATTAACGGAAAAATCGCTAAATTGACACCTATGGTGAGGTTTCCTAACCGCACCGATGCAGAGTGTCTAATTAATTCTAAACTTTACTATAATAATACATCATCAATAGGTATGCATACAAAATGTCTCTACTTTTTTAGTCGATTCATCTACCACAATTCAAAGTAGTTATCCTTCGATCAGCACGTCCAACCCAAGAACATCTAATCTGTTACAACGTTTCTGCAATAGACTGTGTTTACATTACATGACAATGAACAGAACCCATCAAGGGAGTTATAATGAAATTTTTATAGCCGTTGGAAACTTATTAACGAGTAGGAAGGCAGCAATTATAGTGACGCTTGCTGTAGGAGTTCCGGGTTAGCAAAGGCGGTCCGGGGTGCACCATCAAAAATTAATTCACCCTCGCGTAATAGGAGAACGCGGTGCGCGTATTTCAAGGTGAGTTCCGTGTCGTGCGTTGCGAAAATGAGGGTTTTATCTTCCTGCTGGATTTCATCACAGAGTTCGTCCATCAACTGATGGAGATGCTGTGCATCTTGACCCGTCGTAGGTTCATCGAGGAGGAAGAGGTCCGGATGTAATGAAAACGTTGCTGCGACAGCAACCCGCTGACGCTGCCCACGCGATAACGAATACGGTGCCTCTGAGTCAAAATTGTCTAAGTCAAACTGGGTGAGCGTCCTGTTGACTCGGTCTTCAAGAATCTGCGTGGAGAACTTGAGGTTTTTAGGACCGAACGCGACCTCATCACGAACAGTTTCCGCCTGCAGCAGTAAATCAGGATTCTGAAAAACAATACCGACTTTGCCAGCTAACCGATGAAGTTTCACACGATGGGATAACTTTCCAGCAATAGCCACCTCGCCCGCCGATGGACGTAGCAAGCCAGCAATGAGATGAATCAAGCTTGTTTTACCGGAGCCGTTCGCCCCCATAATAGCGACGACTTCTCCGCAAGACACCTCACAAGAAATGGAACGTACCGCATCGGCATCAGTGTTTGGATAACGGAACTCAAGCGCTTGGATACTGAGGAGAGGGTCTCGTGATGCTACTTCGTGATTGCGTTTAAGAAGAGTATCTACGGGTGAATTTTCAGTTTCTGGTATCTGCACACCTAAACGCTGATATAAGGTGAAGTTTTGAAACGCCTCCGTCTTCGGTAAATCCAAGCACAGTTGTCCTTCATCCATTAGCCATACACGGTCACACAAGGGAGCGACTTCCTTCGTTCGATGGGTCGCCAAGATGACCGTTATACCCATTTCCCGATTGAGATGCCTAACGATATCGAGAATGTCACGCGTCCCCTTAGGATCAAGGTGACTCGTCGGTTCGTCTAAAAGCAAGGCTTGTGGCTGCATTGCACAGACAGCAGCAAGCGCAACACGCTGCTTCTGACCACCGGAAAGCGAGGTAATCTCCCGCGACGCAAATTCAGGCAGTCCTACCTGTTCTAAGGCAACAGTAATTCGTCTTTTAATTTCTTCCGGGGGGAAACCGAGATTTTCAAGCCCAAAGGCAATTTCATCTTCAACTAACGTACAAAAAAGCTGATCGTCGGGATTTTGGAAGAGGAGTGCTACTTGTTGGCATGTGGTAACGAGCGGTTGTGTGGCGACATCCTTGCCATTGAGGCAGACTGCCCCTGTAAGCGTTCCTGCTGATGCGTGTGGGATTAAGCCATTCAACGTCCGCAGCAAAGTGGATTTACCGCACCCTGTTGGACCTGTCAACAGCACAAACGCTCCGGAAGGAACGTGAGCTGTAATGTCGCGTAGTGTCGGCGCATCACGACTCGGGTAGGTAAAACCGAGATTCTCTATCTCAATAAATGCCATGATCCCGCTAGCTAAGCCCCTCAATCTGCACAGGAACAGAGCCAAAGAGTTGTTCTAAATGCCCATTGACGGAGTCATGGAAAGCGTCAAAGGTTTCCTGGACGTTCTGCTTGAAATCGTCATGGAGTTGTTCGTGTTGGGCACGGACGCGGGCAAAGAGATTGTGGACATACGTTTGGAGTTCACCGAGCCTTTCAGTCTGTGCCTTCGCGAAAGTGCTGACAGCATCTTTAAAAGCACTCAGTTCTGCGTCCAAGTATTCCTTGAACATCGATTTCTGAAAACCGGCAAGCGCACTATACGCCGCGTATCGAAAATCCTCGTGAATTGAATCGTATTCCTTCCTCACGCGTGTAAAGAGTTTCCGCGAATAACTCTGCATCTCATTCATCCGGTCACCCTGGGCTTGAGCGAATTGCGAAACCTCTTCCTTAAACGTATCCATTTCGTGATCCAAGAATTTCCTGAAATCCTCAACAGCAATAGTGTTACGCGTCGTCTTCTCCAAATGGTAACCCATGACTGCCAACCGCACCGCTTCAGGGAACATCTTCGGATAGTCTTTGAGGGTCTTCACTAAATACCGAGCGTACTCCAAACCCTGTCTGGAAAAAAGTTGTCGCCGAACTGAACGGATAAATGCGAGCAACTCCTCCATCTGAATAGGTCTCACATTGTGTGAAGTCTGAGGCATATGCTCAAGCAAGGTTAAACACCGAGCAAAATAGTTCTTCAAAGTGGGGTCATAGAGTGTAGAAACCACACGCCGATACTCCGAAAGGAGTTCCTCGCGCGGCATTTCCGGCACGAAATTAAGGCTCATGTCGGTATTATTTCCACTGGACTCTACAAGTAATCGGTCTTCCTGTTTCAACCGATGCCAAAGGTCTGTCTCCTTCAAAGCAGTGAGCAAACCTGCCATCGCCATTGGTATACCGGCTTTCTGAATAAAATTGATGTGAGAATCAAACTCGGTATCGCCATCCAGTCCTATGATAAATCCGCCTGTGACTTCTATTCCTTTGCTCTGTATCTTCCTGATAGCACGCAGGAGATAACTACCCGCGTCCTCCTCTTTGCTGGTATTCTGTCCTTTGGAAGTGGTGAGGAGTGCTTCATCATTAGGAGTTTCGATGCCGAGGAACACCATGTTAAACCCGGCATTACTCATCGCGTCAAGCATCTCAGGAATCTCAACGAGGTTTACAGTCGCTTCAGTGAAGAGTGAGAACGGGTATTGGCGTTCTTCTTGCCACTGCTTGACAGCTGGAAGTAAGCGCATCGCGTCGCGCTTGTTGCCGATAAAGTTATCATCAACAACAAACATAGCACCATCCCAACCGAGTTTATAGAGCATTTCAAACTCGGCAAGCATCTGCTCATTGCTCTTCGTGCGCGGCACGCGCCCGAATAACTTTGTAATATCGCAAAATTCGCAATTGAAAGGACATCCACGCGAAAACTGGAGTGCCATCGACCCGTAAGCGTTGATATCAATGAGATCGTAACGAGGCGGAGGCGTTATGGTGATATCCGGTTTGCGGGTCTCGCGATAAATCTCCTTTGCACTACCGCTCTCAAAATCGGTTAAGAAGTCCTCAAAGATCTCTTCAACCTCACCAAAGAGAAAATGGTCAATCTCGGCATCAGTCTCCTCTTTGATGTTATCATAGTAGGAGGTCGGATGTGGACCACCAGCAATAATCGGTACGCCGGCTTGATTACAACGCTCCGCGACTTCATAGAGCGAGTCTTTTTGAACAATCATTGTCGATGTCAGTACAACATCTGCCCACTGGAGATGCGCATCAGTCAGCGGTTCAATATTTATATCAACGACCTTTAACGCATAATTTTCGGGGAACATTCCGGCTATCGTCAATAATCCAAGTGGGGGCATTGATGATCTCTTACCAAGAAATTCCAAGGCGTACTTAAAGCCCCAATAAGACGGCGGAAACTTCGGATAAACAAATAAAGCATTTGGCATAATATATACTTATCTCCTTGTGGGCGTAACTTTCATGATCGTGGTACGTGTTGAAATCTCTTGAATAAATTATAAATCTAACGCGCTGTGCTAGTTAATTTTGTCTTTATAGAGTTTGCTTATGCGCGAACGACATCTTTGAATTTTATCACGGAACGAGCGAACCCTTGATTCACAAAGGATCGAGAAAACAACTAGCACAAGTCGTAAATCTAACAATTTCTGCTTAATATGATACCACATTTACGGAATTTTATCAAATTTTTTCTTGTTTACTCGGAACATATCCTTTAAATTGCCATCTGAAAATTGATTTTACAAAGTGGATATCGCGACCGGGAGGTCCATCCTACACGAACGGATCATTTGCTTTTAACACATCGCACATGTTAAAATACTTCCTTGATATAGATACAGGTTTGCTGGAGATAATAGATGCTTAGTCCCCAACTCCCACGAATCATATTACTTTTCAGCGGACTACTTCTTTGTTTAATGAGTACCTCCGAAACGCTATACGGTTCCGATAGCATAGAACAGGACACTACCACAGAAATAGCAACATCCGACACGGAAGCAGAAGACAAGGCTGAATCACGCTACCGTATTCATCAACTCCGTTTTAATGGGAACGAACATTTAAACCAGAAGAAATTGAAAAATCTATTCGGATGGGAAGAAGAAAAAGCATATTCGCGTTCGGAGATTATAGAAGGGTTTGAACGCATCGTCACGGCGTATCAGGAAGCAGGTTTTGTGTTCGCAGAAACGTCCTCTGAGGTTACGCCAACTTCGAGAATCGGACAGTCCGATAACGAAGCCCACGTGTCTATTACAGTAGAAGTTGTCGAAGGTAAACAGATCCGCACAGGCACACTCACACTCACCGGAAATCAACGCTTTTCGGAAACTGAAATTCGTGATGAACTCGGTTTAAAACAGGGAAAACTTTTTACACAGGTCGCATTGGAACGTAGTATTGAACGCGTTCAAGCTCTGTACAGCGAACACGGATACCCGAAAGTTGAGATTGCCCCGCAAGACTTCCAATTCTCATCGGAAACAGGTACTGTTGACTTCAAATTGAACATCCGCGAAGGCGCACAGGTGAGGATCGGCGAAGTCAAAGTCAGCGGACTCGAAAAAACAAAAACAAGGGTAGTCCTGCGAGAAATCCGGGTGAAACCGGACCAAAACTTCGATCAACGCGACATCGACACAAGTTATCGTCGTCTACGAAATTTAGGGTATTTCTATCAAGTTAATCCGAATGTGTTGGAAGCAGGCAACACAGAAGATAAAATCAACTTCCATGCGCGGGTAACCGAAGCAAAGACAGGACAATTGAGTTTTGTCATCGGATACGCACCACCAGAATCTGAAACGGATGCAGCACCACAACTCACAGGGGTGGCTGAAGCCAGAGAAACCAATCTATTAGGAACGGGGAGACAGTTTAACTTCTATTGGAAATCAGGTCTGCTCAAGATTTTTCGGCTCGGTTACGCAGAGCCGTGGATGTTCGGTAAACCTTTAACAATCGGCATAGAGTATGGACAACTCAAACAGCAGCGTTCAAACAGAGAACAACTTACCACTGAAACAGTCTCCGAAGAACGATCGGGAAATGTGAGCGCGACGACGAACTTCGGACGCGTCTTTGAAGGAACCATGACGTTAGGATATAAACAGATTAACGTACCAACTTCTGCCAGTCTACCTCCGACAACAATTCCCCCACTCAACACCCAAACGCCGCTCTTTTCCGATCCAAGTCCCATTACATCAATCCAAACAGATGCGTATAGTGGAACGAAGTATAGCCTCACCCTCCGGCTGACACGGGATACCCGCGACTACTTCCTGAACCCAACACGTGGACGACGGGACAGCATCGCCTTTGAAGTGTCGCGGAGCGATTTTCGTCTTCGGAAAGCATGGCTCTCCCTGCAGCAATATTTCCCAACATGGCGGAAACAGACGATTGCCGTTGAACTCCACGGCGCAGCGGCGTGGGGTGTCAACATTCCACCAACCGAACTTTTCTACCTTGGCGGCGCGACCACGTTACGCGGATATGATGAAGATTGGTTCTCTGGACCGCGGCGTGTACACGCGAACCTTGAATACCGATTCCTCGTCGGACCCGATTCGCAAATTTTCGTCTTCACAGATTTAGGTGCTGTCACCCTGATTGAAACCCCATCTGTCTTCGACAAACTCCGAGTCGGCTACGGATTTGGGGCGAGACTTGAATCCAGAGGCGGCATCTTACGCATCAATTACGGACTCGCCGCAGGAGATTCCCCACTGCGAGGGAAAATCCATGTTAACTTAGGCGCGGCGTTTTAGCCTTCTTCTTATAACTCCCCTGTAGGAAGGATTTCCAAGTCCCGACTCCTTTTTCTATAGGAGCGACTTCGCGCCTAAGACAAATAAAAAACCGAAAACCATGGTGTATTAGCAATTCTAAAATCTACCACAAATTACCCTACTCTTTTAAAATTTGCCAAGTGAAGAAATATGTTATAAAATATATACGAGCAGTAACAAACGTAATTTAAACGTGAGTTTGATAATAAAAATTAAAGGGTCCCGTAGGTTGGGTAGAGCGCGGAAAGATCAAGAACCCTTCAGTTCATCCAAAAAACGTGCTTTTCAAGGACATATTCATGGAAATAGGCAGAGCGAAACCCAACAATCCAGCGCCGTCGTCTGAGAATGTAGCCGGTTTCCAACTCACGTTACTTTTTTCAAACTCACGTTAATTTAACTAACAAGTGGAGGTTTAAATGACGGAAAACAAGAAATTACAGAATTGGGTCAAAGAAGCAGCCGAGCTCTGCCAACCCGATTCTATTTACTGGTGTGACGGTTCTCAAGAAGAAAACGATCGACTCTGTGAAGAATTAGTCCAAAAAGGGACTTTCGTCCGATTAGATCCAGAGAAACGCCCGGGCAGTTATCTGGCGCGTTCCAGCCCTGCTGATGTCGCACGCGTTGAAGACAGAACGTTCATCTGCGCGAAAACACCGCTTGAAGCAGGACCAACAAACAATTGGCACGATCCAGATGAGATGAAAGCGACGCTCAAAGGGCTTTTCAAGGGTTGCATGAAAGGCAGGACGATGTACGTTGTGCCGTTCAGCATGGGACCCCTCGGTTCACCTATTTCACATATCGGTGTCGAAATCAGCGATTCCCCGTACGTCGTCGTTAACATGCGGATCATGACACGCATGGGTAGCGCAGTGTTAGATATTTTAGGTGAAGAAGGTGATTTTGTGCCGTGTTTGCACTCCGTCGGAATGCCACTCGACCCCGGACAAGATGACGTTGTCTGGCCATGCAATGCGGATAATAAATATATCGTTCATTTTCCCGAGGAACGTTCCATCTGGTCCTACGGTAGTGGCTATGGTGGGAACGCCCTGCTCGGCAAAAAATGCTATGCCCTCCGCATCGCCTCTATAATGGCAAAGAATGATGGATGGATGGCAGAACACATGCTCATTTTGGGCTTAACCAGTCCCGAAGGTGAAAAAACCTATATCGCAGCAGCGTTTCCGAGTGCTTGTGGTAAGACGAACCTTGCAATGCTCACGCCAACAATACCCGGTTGGAAAGCAGAGACTATCGGCGACGACATTGCCTGGATGAAGTTCGGTGAAGACGGACGGCTCTACGCGATTAACCCAGAAGCGGGCTTTTTCGGTGTAGCACCCGGTACGTCAATGGACACCAACCCGAACGCCATGCACACGCTTGCATCAAACTCAATCTTCACGAACGCCGCCCTCACAGAGGATACCGATGTCTGGTGGGAAGAGAAGAGCGAAGAACCTCCCGAAACGCTTACAAGTTGGCTCGGTGAAGAGTGGCACCCGGGTGACGAAAAGACTGCAGCACACCCGAATGCTCGGTACACAACCCCCGCGGCGCAATGCCCGATTATCGATCCGAATTGGGAGAACCCAAATGGCGTGCCGATTTCGGCGATCCTCTTCGGTGGACGACGCGCGACTACTGTCCCTCTCGTGTTTGAAGCCTTTGATTGGCAACACGGCACCTTTATCGGATCCATCGCTTCCTCTGAACGCACCGCAGCCGCTGCTGGCACAGTCGGTGAACTACGACGCGACCCGATGGCGATGCTCCCATTTTGCGGTTATAACATGGGTGACTACTTTGCACATTGGTTGGAGATGGGTGAAAACACCGATGCCAGCAAACTTCCGAAAATCTTCTACGTCAACTGGTTCCGTAAGGATGTCGATGGCGGATGGCTCTGGCCCGGCTTCGGTGAAAATAGTCGTGTGTTGAAGTGGATCGTGGAACGCGTTTCTGGAAAGGGAGAGGCAGTCGAAACGCCTATCGGTTATCTACCACCATCCGGTGCAATTGATACCAGTGGATTGGATGTAACAGATGAACAGATGGAAGAACTCTTGGACGTTGATGTCGAAGAATGGCTCAACGAAATTGAATCCATTCGAGAACACTACGCACGCTTTGAGGAAACGCTACCAGAAGCGTTATCCGATGAATTGGCGGCATTAGAAGCCCGTTTGCGTGAGAAGCAATAGAGGAGCGTAACACGTGTTGTAGAGCTGGACCATTCTACCTCAGCCCTACAACACGAATACGTTTGCTAAATTGAGCCCTTATGCCAACCCAAAAAACGGAAATACAAAAACTTCCCGATTTTACCATCGAACACTTCCCTGATAGAAGTGCCAGGTGGTTTTTCCAATACACGCACAACGTCCGAGGTTTGTTAGAAATCGTGGCAGCTGAGCTCGTGGGATCTATTGATTTTAGCCGACTCGTCCCGCTCAATAGGCGTTTTATTTCCGACACGCTGCGGGAACAGGAATCCGATATCGTGTTCAGCGTGCCATTTCGGAGAGGCTCGAAAACTGAAGAATTGCTTATCTATATTCTGATAGAACATCAGTCGACAGTGGATGTAACAATGGGAGTTCGCGTGCTTTCCTATATGACGGAGCTCTGGGCTGCACAACGGCGAGTGTGGGAGTCGGACAACGTCCCGAGAAGTGAGAGGCGTTTGCATCTGATTCTTCCGATCATGTTCTACACCGGCGAGCAGCGTTGGAACACACCTTTAACGCTCGCGGGGATAATGGACATCCCGGAGGAGCTCTCCCGATTTGTCCCGACGTTTGATACGCTGTTTCTCAACGTGAAGGAAACCGATGAAGCAACACTCACGAAAACAGACCATCCGTTTGGATGGCTACTTACCGTTCTTCAGAAAGAAAACGCGGACAAAGCGGCGATGCAGCGCGCATTAGAGCGAGCGATGTCGCATCTCAATACGCTTGATGCATTAGAAGCGGAGCAAAAGCAGCAGGTTTTTATCTATCTGCTGTTGTTGATACTGCACCACAGACCAGCAGACGAACACGAAGAGTTGATAACCATTGTAGACCGGCATATAGATGAAATGGAGGTAGAAACGATGGCACAGTCAATCATTGAACGCAGTAGAGCAGAAGGCATTGAACAAGGCATTGAACAAGGCATTGAACAAGGCATTGAACAAGAGAGGCGAGAGAGTGCTATCAGACACATCTTGGTAGTACTCAAAACGAAGTTCTCTGCAGATATTGTCAATGTCTTAACGCCTGCGATTGAGAATATAAGCGATGTAGAACGACTTGAGCAGCTGCTGCCTGCTGCTGTTGAAACGGAAAGCCTTGAAGCCTTCGCACGGATACTTCACGAGGGCGGTTCATAAATACCCGAGTCTATACTTGTGAACAGCGGGATTTCACAAAGGATGGAACAATTATGACACAGCTTCTTGAAAAAGTGCTTATTGAGGTTTATAAATTGCCACCAGAAAAACAGGACACTATTGCTGCCGTGATTCTTGAAGAACTCGAAGATGAAAGGTTATGAGATAAGGCTTTTGCTGAATCACAAGATAAACTTGCCCAACTTGCGCGTAAAGTCCGGGCTGATATTAAAGCCAATCGCATCAAAAAGATGGGCATTGATGAGTTGTGAACTCATATCTAACAGAGGATTTTCTATGGAGAGAATAGAAGCGTACATCCTTTATCCTTTTCCTCTCCAATTCTTAGAATGGTAAGTTATGAATTAGAATGGTAAGTTATGAATAATAAATCATATCTACATAAAGAAAAACCCCTCACACAGTCAGTTGCTCAGGAAATTATCTCCACTAAAACATATACGTCTGGCAGTTCTGTAACTACAATCGCAGAACATGTGCGTAAAACCCATGAGAAAGATGGTGGATTACCAGCAGAAAAAGACTTGAAAGATATAGTTGAGAGTGCACTCCGGTATTTGAGCTAGAGTGGAGAGGCAAACAGGATTTCCGATGACACCGACATTTGGATAATTCCTAGATATTCTTATCAAAAGATTTTCGGATCCGGAAAACATTGGGTCTACCTCTACTATTTTGATGCACAGAAAAAGAAAGCGAAATCCGATAGCATGTCTCCTTATGACGATGAGGATCTCCTTTTTTGGCCATGTAAAATTGGCAAAGCTGATAAAGAGCCTGAAGCCAGAGTTAAAGCCCAAACGAGCGGTGTTCTAGTCCCTCCTCATATCGGGCTTCTTTTCAGAACAGATGAACACTCTGCATTAGAGAAAGCGATACACGGAATCCTGACTGTACGAAGCAGGCACCTAAAGAAAGAGTGGTTTCTCACTAATCCAAAGGAAGTGAGAGAAATTTATGATTTTATAATTCGTGCAAATCCCTACTTGGGGCTGTAAGTTTCTTGGAAAACATTTGAAGCAATTAGAAAGGAGATTTTGCAGATGTTTTTTAATCCGGAAAATGTCCCAGGAATTGGACGTTTAATGTTAATTTCTATGAAACCGAGCGAAGATTTTCGTAAAGAACACGATAAATTGTTTGAAGGGATGAAAGATTTATCACACATTTATTGTGCTCTATACTCAGAACTTTCAGATGTTTATAGAATATGAAACATTTATGGATGCTCTTATACAAAAAAGAATACCATCAGTTTAGCTAGCGAAGAGTGTGAAGTCCTCGCGGACTTATTATCCCTCTGGACAGAAGTTTTGATACTAAGAACAATTAGACTCACAGACAAATCTAGCAAATCCGTATCGGTTTGCCAATTTTCCAAACTCAATTTGGATGACGATTTAAAAGAGAAGGTAGAAAATTTAATAGAAATTGCTAAAGCAAAAACCGATTTGTTTAAGCCAGTTAGGGATCAATTCATTGCTCATAAAGATTTTACGGCCTTGGAAGGTGGCCCTCTTCTTGCGGAGCCCGGCTTTACTATACATGATGTAGCGGATGCTTTAGAATCAATCGGAAATATTTTGCAATGTATCTATGATTACTACTCAGGTGGCAGCACTGATATAATTTTTGATGTACCTAGAAGTTTTGGTGCTGCAGATACTACAATCAAATATTAGCGTAAAATAAAGGTGTCTCGGTGTGCTGGTAATACCACCAAAAACAATAATTTGACTCCTACCATTCCGATAAAGAAATGAGAATTTTTCATAATGAATGCTCTAAGATTTGCCTTAATCTCAGTTTTTTTGTTTAGTAGTATTGCTTCTCCAGGTAATGCGTTCACCTACCATTGGGAGATAGACGAAACTCCGGAAGGCAGCGAAAGCGCGACAGTTGTTGAGCCTATCCAAGTGACGCTGCTGGATGAACCGATACAAGTAGCATCACATAGCGCGTCTTTAGCGTTAATGCGGAAGTATTCTGTGCATCTGGGTCCCGAATGGGATCCGGGGCATGCCTACCGATTACTCCAAACTTTTGAATCCATACCGCAAGAAACGAACAATCTTTACGCTGGAAGTCCCGGAGTGGCATCTTCTGTCTGGAGACTAAGCAACCGTCATATTCAAGATGATATTTCGGTGGAATACCGAGACGGACAGCGAATTGTCACCATCGCTGAAGCAGCATTCGTGCATGCGGAACCACTGTTAGCGGAAATTGAAGGCGTGCGGGGTAGGTATTTCTCCAAACGGCTTCATCATGCCGTGGTTCGGTTTGTAACTGACAATGGCGCAGATAGATACGCGCTTGAGCGAATACTACAAGAACGCTACGCTGTCAGCATAAACATTCCCGATTATACCGAACTAACGCGATATACAACCGATGAACACGCAGGACGTTTTTCTGAATTTAAAAATGAAGAATTGATAGCATTGGTGTCCATGCTTGAAAAATTCCCACCGGGCATGATTAAAACGCCAGAGCTCAATTATATGGTCCGACGGTTGGATGGAACCCCACATCCCCTTTATCTAACCGCGCCAGCGGTCGCATGGCCCAGTGCAGGCTACATTGAATTTATGGAATCTGCTTTTAGGGAGCAAGGACCCGACTATATCCACCGATTGATTCTTCATGAGAAAGCGCACTTCTTATGGGAACATCTCTTTGATGAACAACTCAAATAGGATTGGATAAAACTGGGTGGTTGGTATGAAAATCCAGACGACGTTGACGGTTGGTCTACGACGAAACAGGTTGAGTTTGTTTCCGCTTATGCGCACGGTGTAAATCCAAATGAGGATATGGCAGAGAGCATCAGTTACTACATCGTAAATCCTGATAAACTTCGCTCGCGCTCACCCGCGAAATATGAATTTATACAAAACCGAGTTATGCACGGCACTCGTTATATTTCAAAGATACGCGAAGATTTGACGTTTGAAGTCTACAATCTCTACCCTGATTATGTTTATCCGGGACGGATCATACGTATTGACATAGAGGTTACTGGTAAACCAGAAGAAGATAAGAACATAATGGTAGAAATGGAAATCCATGAGACAAACGAGTATGACTCAGCTGGATTTTCATATATTCGAGTTTTCAGTAACAAAGGCACCTTTTTTGACATAAGACTTAATCCTATTGGACCTGATGGACAGATAATCGATTGGGGACATACGTTTCGAGGACATGCAACGCTATCTCGATATGCAGCAACTGGTTACTGGAGACCAGACCAGATTACACTTAGTGATGCTGTTAGCAATCAACGACATGAGTCTCAAATTGATTTTGGGTGGAAGTTGTATATTGATAATCCACTTGCGGATTGCGAACCACCAGAATACGTTAAAAACTAAATGAAGAAAATAGAAGCGTTTGACTCCACAGTTAAAATGTAGTATACTTAATACGATTCTAATATCTCGTTAACCCTATGGCGCGTCCGAATATTTGTCGATGCCCCGTAAGAAAATCTCAACACACAAAACTTAACCACTATACATAACAAGGAGAATATAATTGTCAGTAGAACCATGTTCTTCAAGTCCAGCTGATCAGGGCGACATTATTCACCCTCGCGTTTTACCTTTCATAATCGTTCACCTCACATGCCTCGCAATTTTCTGGGTAGATGTTCAACCTATCGACTGGATTATATGTGGCGCATTGTACGTTATCCGTATGTTCGGCATTACGGCGGGATTTCACCGTTACTTTTCGCACCGTTCTTATAAAACCAGCCGTGGATTCCAATTTTTTCTGGCGTTTCTGGGTCAGAGTTCAGCGCAACGAGGCACCTTATGGTGGGCAGCAAAACATCGCGAACACCATAAACACTCCGACACAGAAGAAGATATACATTCCCCAGTCCAACACGGATTCTGGTATTCTCACGTGCTTTGGATTTTCTCTAAACGCGGGCGAACCGTAGATTACAGTACAACAATTAAGGATTTCCAGAAATATCCGGAGCTCGTTTGGCTTGATAAATGGGATAGAGTACCGCCAATCCTATTAGGTGTTCTCGTTTGGGCGATTGCAGGCTGGTCGGGACTCGTCGTAGGTTTCTTCGTGAGTACAGTGCTCCTTTTTCACGGCACATTTACAATCAATTCGCTTTCACACGTGTTCGGCAAACAGCCGTATGTCACCGGCGACAGTTCTCGCAACAACCTGTTTCTGGCTATCATTACGTTAGGCGAAGGATGGCATAACAATCACCACCACTTCCCAAGTGCGACACCGCAAGGCTTTCATTGGTGGCAGATTGATATCACATATTATATCTTGAAAGCTTTGTCGGTTTTTAGAATCGTCTGGGACCTTCGATTACCGCCAGCACATGTGGTTGAGGGTGAACGTAAATTGTCCCTAACTACCATCGAAAACGCAGCACAACAGCTCGCTGCAAGCTTCTCGACTGAACACATTGGCAAAACGGTTTTGAAAGCGTGGACACACACACCAAAGTTAGAAGAATTGCGTAACCGTGCGCGCATCAGTCAGGCAGAGGTTGAAGCATTTCTCAAAGAGATGAAAATCCTTGAACTTCCGTCAATCACAAACCTGAAAGATCAAGCACAAAAAATGTTTGACCATATCCCATCATTAAATCCGATTGTTGAACGTGCAAATCAAATCATCGTTCAAGCGGTTTCAGCATGGCTACTTCAGAGCGATGTCTGCGAAACAGCAGTTGCGGTATAGTGAATATTGATGTAGGTTGGGTTGAACTGAAAGTGAAACCCAACTCTGCACTGCCCCATTCCGTGCCATTGGATACAAAATCTGCCCTATTTTGTGCAGTTACTTCTGGACATTTTACAAAGAACCTAACCAGTGTGGCATTGTCCAGACTGGCACGGGATTTGCTACAAAACCAAGTGAAAGGAGTTACCCAATGGGAACCGAACAAAAATATCGTGTTGCACCGCCCGGATTCACAGCAGAACAGTGGAAGACGTTTAACGAAGACGGTATCATTTTCATCGAAGATGCGATCTCAGACGAAGACACCCAAACCTATATTGACGCGATAGACCGCGTCGCAGCGACCAATCCGAAATATACGCCAGGTGGGTATCTCGGCATGCAGAACATCGTCGAACGCGATCCCGTGTTCACGAACCTGATTGATCACGAGCGGCATGTCGGTTATGCCTACGACCTTTTTGCGGAACTTCTCAAACTCCATCAGAGCCAATTTTTCCTGCGTCCACCCGGCGGCAACCAGTACAACCAATGGCATCCGGACGGCGCACGTGCGCTGCCCTACGGGGTCTTTTCACCCAAACTCCCGTTGCAAATCAAGATAGGGTATTGGCTGACCGATCTACCGAAAGAGAAGATGGGCAACCTTGTTGTGTTACCCGGAAGCCATCGGCATCAGTACATGGATGGCTACGATACTCATAAAAGCATTCCAGGTGAAATGGTTGTCTGTCCGCGTAAAGGGACGATGACGGTGATGCACTCCAGTATCTGGCATCGTGTGGAACCGAACGAGAGCGATGTCGTCCGCTATAACATTTTCGTCGCCTACTGCCCGTCATGGCTCACGCCTGCGGATCGGTTTCATTCCTCACCAGAATGGTTGGAAACGCTTAACCGAGAACAGCGTATTATCATGCGCAGCTACAGCAATGCGTATCACAACGCCAAACCGCCCGCGTCCGATTTCCCACTCTTCTTAGAGCGCGAGACAGGCGTTGAAGCAGATGAAGGTGCGTACCTGGAACACGTCCAATTGCATCGGCGCAAACGACAGACAATGCATGAACGGTTCTTCTAAAGGTTGTAGTAGGCGACAACGTTGACTAAGTTTTCCAAGGTTTGTAGCCTGAAACGAAGTGGAAGGCAGCTCTACGGAGTGGTACTACAATACCTAATTTACTTCACCGAACGGCAAGGAAAATTAAAAACATGAAAACGCTATTCCTCAAAGACATGCGCTACCGCCAAGCGAGAGTTGTGCTAACAGCACTCGGCATCACCGTGCTGATCTCGCTGATTCTGCTATTAGGCGGCATCATGAACGGTATGCGTATCCAAGCGCGACAATACGTCGAATCCACCGATGCGGATGTCTGGATCTCCGCTGAAGGCTCCGGCGGCGCATTCATTGGGTTTTCCATGGTCGTTGAGGAATACATGGCATTTCTGAATTCAGGACCAGGCTTAGTGCCAGACTCTGCCTCCCCTTTGGTCTTTGCGCAAGCCCGTCCCACCGTCCGCGGAAAATCCACCAAGGCAATCGTTGTCGGATACAAGTTGGGACAACTCGGCGGACCCAAGAGCACCGTTGAGGGCAGAATGTTCACTCGGAGCAATTTTGAAGACTATAGACCTGAAGATCCAGTCCCTTACGAGGTGGTCGTTGACGAGAAAATGGGATTGGAAATCGGAGAACAGATTACCCTTGGGAACGAAAAAGTGCGAGTCGTCGGAAAAGCGAAAAGCCTCATGTTTGTCTTGGATACGCCGCTGCTCTTTATGGATGTCCGTATCGCTCAGAAACTTCTACTCGGCAACACACCACATGTGAATATGATGATCGCCAAAACAAACAAGAGCGAACAACCCGTACAGATCGCCGCCGATTTAGACGCATTAGAAACCATTGAAGTACGCACCTTAAAACAGACGCTTACGGACATCATTGCGTACTACGTTGATGAACCGATGAAGGCGGTGCAATTCCTGCGAGTGATGTTGTGGTTAGCGGCGGGTATTCTCATCGGAATGATTACTTATGTGACGATGCTGGAAAAAACACAAGAGATCGGGGTCCTGAAGGCAATCGGAGGCTCAAACGGCTATGTGATGGGACTCCTACTAAAACAGGTTGTTCTGATCTCCGCTGTCGGCGTGTTGCTTGGGCTTATGCTATCTTACGTTTTTGCGGCGGCAGCACCGATCTTCGTTGCGATTAATTTCGTTGAATCAATTATCGTTGCGTGTATCAGTTTCGTTGTCTGTTGCGGTAGCGGTTATCTGGCAGCGCGTAAAGCGATCGCTGTCGATCCGATGATAGCGTTCCGGGGGGAAATCTAAATGGCAGCAATCGTAGAAGGAACCGGCTTAACCAAACGCTTCGGCACAGGCGATGCAACCGTCGTCGCGATTGATTCAGTTAACATCACCATTGAAGAGAGTGAACTGGTGATGATTATGGGCGACAGCGGCTGCGGGAAGACGACACTCATCAGCCTGCTCGGTTGTATTCTAACGCCGGATGCCGGTCAAATCCGAATTGATGGCGAACCGATTAATCCCGAAGTGCAAGACATGAGCGTGATCCGCCGCGAGAAGATCGGATTTGTCTTTCAGCTGTTCCACCTACTGCCCTACCTTACGGCACAAGAGAACGTCATGGTCGCCATGGATCTCGCCCGAAAAAATACGGCTGAAGCCGAGAACCGCGCAACCGAGTTGCTCACACAAGTCGGTTTAAGTGAACGGCTGCACCACCGTCCCGCCCAACTCTCCGGTGGCGAAAAGCAACGCGTCTCTTTTGCGCGAGCACTCGCCAACCGCCCGAAGATTATCTTCGCCGATGAACCCACTGCGAACCTAGATAGTCGCCAAAGCGATAACCTGATGAACCTGATTCAAGAACTACGCCAAGAACATCAAACCACCATTGCGATTGTGACGCACCACGAAGGCTTAAAAGAGAACGCCGATCGCGTCATCCAGATGAAAGACGGAAGGATTGTCGATGCATGAACAGAAACAACGTCTTCACACACTATTGGAGAGGTATCTTCGCCTCAATAATCAGTATTTTTATTTTCCTGCTCATCCTACCGACCTTTGCCCAAGACGACACGCAATCCACCCCCATCGAAGAAGACAAAGCCCTAAATGAAGTCACGCAACCGGATTTCCTAACGAGCGGATTATATGGTGGCGGCTTGACCTTCATCGGCGGCGATGCTTACATTCAACTTCAACTCCAGCCCGATATACCGCTCGGAAAAATTGGCATCGGATTAGACTTTATTCTCCTTTACAACCCTTACGCGGAGGGAGATGAGCCTCAAATCCTCGCCGAGGATGGCGAAATGTGGGATAACCCAAGCACTTGGCTAAGACTCATCCGTTACGTCCGCTACGCGCACCCTTATGATCCTTTCCATTTTCGCTTCGGGGAATTGGATTACCTAACAATCGGACACGGTTCGATTATGTCCGGCTATTCCAATTACGACCGACGCGGGTTACGCCTGAACCTCAGAAACTCCGAAAACCGCTACGGCATCGAAACGATGATGAACGACATCGGCAATCCCACAATTTTTGGAGGACGCGCGTTCCTGCGTCCGTTTCAACGCACTGAGAATAACAACCTCCTGACACGATTTGAACTCGGTGCAACTTATCTCACGGACATCAATCCGAATTTACAGGAGGAAGGAGAAAAGCCGCTGAGTGCGGTCGGACTTGACGTAGGATTTCCAATTTTTGAGACGAGCACGTTTCGGTTAGACCTCTATGACGATATTGCCTTTCTCAATACGTTAGAAAATAGCAATTCAGAGACAGAAATCGCGCTTACAGAAGAAAACAGTGTAACAACAGACCTCGCATGGGGGAACGCCGTCGGTGTCGGCTTCTCCTTTACTCAGACGCTCTTCAAAATAGAATATCGCACCTTTGGAGAAGGGTATATCCCCTCCGTGTTCGATTATACATACCAATCCGAGAAATCGCTATCGCCGCAACCCGGCATGCCTCAATTCTTGGGTTTGGAGACGAACATAGAACCGAGACGCGGCTTTTTCTCACAACTTATCTGGCATCCGCTGCCACAAATTCATTTCATGGGGACGTTTGAGGATTACACCAATAGTGAACCCAAACTTTACATGGGAATTACAGAATCAGGATTCGTGCCGCGTTTCTCTGTGCGCGCATTCTATACAAAACGCGATATCGGCGAGGGGACCGAGAAGAACTTCTTTGGAGACCTGTTCGATCTGGATGAAAAATCAGCATTCAGTTTAGAAGTCCGCTATGAAGTCTTTCCACCGGTTGTATCAATTGTTACCCGTGAATACACGTTCCGCCGTGTGGAAACAGCAGAAGGGATCTCCCAATTTGAACCGATTCACAAAACTTCGTTTATGGTAGGTCTAAGTACGGATTTTTAGGGCATCAATGCCGAATGCGCAGGGATATTTACGCGATTGAGCACAACCTCAGAAGGTCTATCAGCCCCAGCGGGGTGGTATGTTTATAGAAGCGATTGAGGAAAGAATCCAGCCCTGTAAGGGCGGTATGTTAGAGCGAATAGTGTACGCGGACCACGGGTGTTAGGTCTGTAGGGGTAGTTCTTCGGGTTCCTATCTGCATCCATAGGTGTCAATTTTAAAAACGTGAATTCGGTATAAAACCTTCCGTCGAAACATTCACCGATATATCTTGGGCTGGTATCTCGATGCCATACAAATGCTGAAGAAACACCCTAGCAAAAACCCCCTACAGGGCTACTTTGATTTCTCTGCGGGTCTTGTTTCCTCTAACCTACATAATATAACATGAGTTCGACTTAAGTACGTAGATTAGGTTGAACAAAACCTAATACCAATTCTGATTGATGATTTTTATTAAAAGTGTCTAATGTTTTTGGTCATGCCCGGTGCGGTTAGGAATGCAGATCGCATTTGGGTGAGTACACCGCAAAACCGCACCTACCGGGTCTGGGTGAACGGCGCGGTTAATGCGATATAAACTTTTAGAAATGGTATAACAAAAATCACGGCAGCCCCGTAGGGACGACATCTCTATAGAACTGGTCATCCCAAATTTTCCAAGCCCCGTAGGGGCGGCATCTGCGGAAACGCTACGACAAAATGCAACGAAAATCCCTAAATTGACATCTATAGATTCTCCTACCTGCACCCTTCCTTCCCATAATCAAAAACACATCAATCCGTTTCAATGGCTAACTGCTTAGCAACAAGTTTACTGAGGCTGTTATCTCTTACATTAACTGAAATAACCTTGCCTTCTCGATCCAGCAGAAACATTCTCGGGACACTACGAACAACATATCGTTGTACCAAGGGACCCTCATACCGCTTGCCGTCAAAAATCTGTCGCCACGGCAACGGATTTTCCTCAATAAATTCGCGCAACACCGTCTCATCTACATCAAGATTTATTCCAATAATGTCAAAGCCTCTGCTATGATATTTCTCGTATACGGCTCCGAGTGTCAGTATCCTATCGGTATACCGCGTTGCCCAAAAGTCAAGCAGTACAACTTTACCACGGTAGTCGGCAAGTGAAATCGGTTTGTCATCCAAATCAACAGTGGATGAGAAATCGGGCAAGACTTTACCCACCCATGCGAGGGGAGGATCGGCGTTCACCCGATATGCGTGTGCGAGTTCGGAGTTGCCTAACTCTTCATGGAGGTTAGCTAAGCCGGACCAAGGAGTTCGGTCATCTGGATTCTGCTTTAAATGATCTTTAAGCACCAACTGGAACCGCTGAAAAACCGCTTGAACTTCCTCAGTATTCCCTAAAACTTCGTGAATTTCAGCCAACATCCTTGTGTGAATCCATTCGTCAGGGGTCAGTTTTACCTGTTCTTCAAAAACGAACTGAATCTTGCCGAGCACTGTAGTCCATCGTTCCCTTAGCGGATGGTCGCTTTCAAGCCGCTGATAAAAATCGTTAGGCCTTTCTGTTACATACTCGTAATCATAACAAAACCGGTATACCCATTGTGACAAAGCAGGTTTTCCATTTTCCTGCACGTTCCATTGAGAAGGAGATGTCTCAGTAGGTGTTTGATGTTCTTGATGTCGCTCAAAGAGTCTCTCAAGCGCGGTGACGGCTTCTTCATGGAGATAATCAAAGCCAGCCTTTTCAAAAGCCAAATAGCAGACTTCAACACCGTTTGGCAGCAGTACCATTGCCTTTTCGACAACATCCCAGAAATCATCACGTGGTATGTCCCACGGGGTTCCTGCGAGTATTATAGCCGCAAATTTTGCGGCTGCCCCATTGTCGGGGCTGCTTTCCAAGACCCCTCGGGCATGCGCATACAAATCCTCACGCAACGCCTCAGGAAAACTCCAAACGAACTCGTACCAAACGAGATTGGGCGGGAGTGACGTTTTTCCATTAACAACGCCTGCATCAATTTTTGCCTTTAGGTAGTCAGATAGCACCGTCTGAAACTCAGGCACGCTCGCCCAATAGGTTTCCAACTTGCCTCTATCGTTGTGGTGCAGATTCGAGAACACATCCCAAACATCTTCGGTATTTCCTTTCATCATTTTACCGTCGGATTTTTGGGGTTCGCAAAACGATTCGTTCAGAAAAATCGGACAGAAACAGAACACAATACCCAAAAGGATTACGGATACCCAACTGGATTTCACGATTCTACTTCAACCTTAATTTCATCATCCTCGATGACCACAGGATAGGTCCTGATACGCAGACGTGGGTCGGTTTGACATTCACCCGTTTTCGTATTGTATGCGTAGCCGTGAACAGGACACACGACAATGCCGTTTCGGATCCTACCTCTGCCGAGGGAGCCCATGGCATGCGGACAGGTATTATCTACAGCGCAGAACTCACCATTTTCATTGAGGATGGCGATCCGCCTTCCGTTGACAGTAAACGCTTTTCCGCGCCCCTCTCGTATTGCTTTCGTTTTCGTAACTGTTGTGTAATCTGACATTTTCGTTTACTCCTTGACGCCTCCTAAAGTAATCCCTTGCACAAATTCACGTTGCATCGCTAAAAACAGAATAACAATCGGCATGAGCGATAGCAGCGTTCCCGCCATCAACATGCCGTAATCTTGCCGATAGATGCCGACAAGATTCGCTAAACCGATCGGTAGCGTGTATTTCACCTCATCCCGTAAAATGATGAGGGGCCAAAGATACCCATTCCAAGAACCTAAAAAAGAATAGATCGTCAACGCACCCAGCGCGGGTTTAATAATGGGCAGGACAATCCTGTAATAGATACCGAACTCGGAGCAACCGTCAATACGTGCTGCATCAAGCAGTTCGGACGGAATCGTGACAATGAATTGGCGCATCAGAAACACGCCGAATGCCCCCACTGAAAATGGGATGATAATCGCTTTGTAACTATTGAGCCAACCGATATCATACATCAATCCAAACAAGGGAACAAGCAACACCTGAAAAGGCACCATCATAGAAGCAAGAAGGATACCGAACAGGATTTTCTGACCTCGGAACTGATACTTGGCAAAGGCATAACCGCCAAGCGAACAGAAAAACAGCGTAAGCAGTGTCGAAGCCGTGGCAATGAAAACGCTATTGACAAAATACCGATTATATGGCACCGTCTTCCACAGATTCCGATAGTTTGAGGTGAACTTATCCCACACAATCGACAAATAAGCCGGTTGATGAATTGTAAGTTGCAGGAATAATTGATTCTCCACACCGGCTTCCATAGTGGATTGGACTGCGGGGTTTGTCTTCACCTGTTGCATCGTGATGTGTGATGATTCCAACTCACCGGGAATGCCGTGGAGTCGCCACACTGCATCTTTCCACAATGCGCTCTCTAAAACGAAAGGACGTGCTGGTTGATACGTAGTCCCGTTGCCGACAGACACAGCTAAAGAGAGACGGTGATACGAAGCATCGCCACGTATAGGCAGCGTGATGCGTCGTATCCGATCAATTGGAATAGGTGAGGCAACCGTAACCGTTATGTTGGTGGTGTTAGCGTCTTGGAAATCGTAGGATAGACTTGCAGCTGTCTGGGCATCGTCTGATGGACGAATGCAAGTGCCGGCTTTCGCTTCCCAATCCACAGACGCAATCTGTGTCCGATTGAAGTCAAGATCTTCTATCTGGAGTGTCCCAACCGCAACTTCACGATACACCGAACTCCAGATCGTGTCAACCGCTTCTGGAATAATCGCGTCCTGCACCGCCGTAACGATAGATGCCGTTGTGCCACTCCAGACTTCATCCGGTAAACTCGCGACCAATTGCTGCCACAATCCTTCTATTATTTCGCTCTGCAATTCCTCGGATGGAACGTAATTGGAAAGTTGCGCATTCGCTGCGATGTGCGTCTGCGTTTCCGTCCAAATCGCCTCTGTAAGTTCAGGTTGCAGCGTTTCCCACACTGTTTCATCTACTGCCATCGGTTTTTCAATCTTCGGATACGCATTTTCGACGATATAAGGCGAGGCTGCGACGCGCGGGGGAAAGCTTGGAAACCATTGAATCGGGACAGCGAAAATTTCGTTAGCAGTCTTAAAAGAGGAGGTCAACAGCCATAACAGTGGTATCATCGTGCAGAAGGCTGCACCTACTAAAAGGAGATAACCGATACCTTTGAAAATTTTTGTTTCAACGTGTCGCGTTTTTTTGATCTGGTTCATCCTATAGTCCCAATTCAGATAATTCCACTGCGCGTGCACGTTGGACATCATCCTGATATTTGAAAACGCAGCCAAGCGTCTCAGCGACGACATCCGCATCCAATTGCGCCTTACCGAGTGCAACGAGCGCGAGTCCCCAATCTAAGGTTTCCGCAACACCCGGTTTTTTATAGTAATCCCCTTGTCTCCACAGCTGCATCATCTGACAGAGCTGCAGCGCAAGGTGTTCCTCAATTTGCGGCAGCTTCGCCTGAATGATCGCCAATTCCTTTTCCACGCTCGGATAATCAATCCACTGATAAAGGCAACGCCGTTTGAGTGCCTCGTGCACCTCGCGTGTCCGGTTTGAGGTAAGCACAACATACGGAATATGTTTCGCTTGAATCGTGCCGATTTCCGGGATCGTAATTTGGAAATCGGACAAAATTTCCAGCAGAAACGCTTCAAATTCACTATCACTTCGGTCTACCTCGTCAATGAGTAAGACAGGTGGCACATCATCGTCGCTCTGGATAGCCTCCAGCAGCGGACGTTTCAGCAGAAATGACTCGCTAAACAGGTCGGTCCCGATGCTTTCTTTGTCTCGTCCACGTGCTTCGTCAATGCGGAGTTGCAAAATTTGCCGTGTGTAGTTCCATTCATAGAGCGCGCTGTTTGCATCCAAGCCTTCATAACACTGCAGCCGAATGAGTTTCGCACCCGTTGAATCCGCAAGCACCTTAGCGACTTCAGTTTTACCGACACCGGGTTCGCCTTCAAGAAAAATGGGTTTTTTGAGATGATGGGCGAGGTAGAGGGTTGTTGCTAAACCCCTATCCGCGATATACGCATGTTTTTCACACACGTTTTGAACGTTTTCAATAGATTTGAACATTGTATAAAAATTTAATCGATAGACTCCTCTTGATATTGCACAATTTTGGACGTATGATACCAAACTGACGTTACTCAAACAGTTGTCCCACGGGACAGGTAAACCCTGGCACGACATCCTCACCTGTCAACATGGCCTCGTGCGTCAGTATTTCAATGTCGCTTTTAGAACGATACACCGTCACCGCTTTGGCAACAGAGTCAAGTACCCAAACGAGGCGGGTCCCTGCATCCAGATAGTCGAACACCTTGCGGACAATACGCGAGTGAACATCTGTCGGAGAAATTACTTCAATCGCCAGGTCGGGAGGTATCGGAAACCCCTTGTCTTCGTCAACATCCAAGTGATCGGTTGAAACGAATGCAACGTCCGGCTTCATCACACGTTCGCCAACCTGGAACGTCGTCTCTGCTGTATACAATTCCCCCAGCCCATTTTCGTAAATATGCGAGTACAGATGCCAAATAACCTTGGCACTAATTTTACCGTGTCTTCTCGTCGCTGCGGACATCGGTATTAATTCTCCTTTCGCGTATTCATATCCTGGAACATCATTCTCAAGAAATTCTGCTAACGTCATCGTGGTAGGCACTGACTTAGGAACTGTTGGCGGTGACCTCAGTACTAATTTGCCTTCACTGTATTCATATCCTGGAACATCGTTCTCAAGAAATTCTGCTAACGTCATCGTGGTAGGCACTGACTCAGGAATTTCTGGCGTGTTTTTGTGAGATTCTTTCATTTTTTCTTCCTCCCTCGTGTGTTTACATGGCAACCTTTCAATTTTCCTGCAGGGCGCGTTCATAATCCTCACGGTAATCAATATCTCGTAGCACCCGATCTGTATCTACCAGGACATAGTGAATATCGTCACCATACTCTTTGAAAAGCACTCGCACACCGCCACTCTCCGCACCCAAGGCGAGGATACCGTCAGCATATCGTCGATGGAAAAGAACTGGATGCCCCCGTCGATAATTATAACTCGGTAAGGCAATACCTTTGTCCGTTTGCACGTAGGCATCAATAACCTGATCAATTAATGCAGAGGTAATGAAGGGTTGGTCCACCAACATGAGCGCAAATGCGTCGCTTGCTTCGAGTGCCCGAACACCTGTCTGAGCGGAGGTTAACATACCCTCTCGGTAGTCAGCGTTAAACACAGTTCTGATAGCACGTGTCCCCAGCTGCTTTTGAATTTCCGCTGCGCAATGCCCAACAACGACGATAACCTCGTCAAACTTGGCACCCAGCATACTGTCCACCACGGTCTCAACGATCGTACTTTCCCCAAAAGGGAGCAGCTGCTTCGGTTCCCCCATCCGAGTAGAAAGCCCAGCTGCGAGGAGTATCCCAGATATGAAGGCAGGTGGCGTATACGTCATGATTTAATACCGAATGCCGAAACTCTTATATTCCCCAGTGAAGGAACGTTCGTCAACATGCAGCGAATCCACTCTCGCATAGCGCGGTCCCTTCTTTAACAAAGCGACTAACGCATCCAACTGCGCCTTATCGCCTTCTGCGACGACCTCAACCTTACCGTTTGGTAGGTTCTTAGCATAGCCGTTGATACCCAGCTGCTTAGCGTTCATCTGTGTGAAATTGCGGAATCCTACGCCTTGCACCTTGCCAGTGATGAGCACAAACAGTTGCATTTTCCGGTTGACCTCAATCGTGAGCATAACAGGTGTCCCAAGTTTTGGCAGCAAGGCATCGTTCTTTTTATAGATGTTCTCCTCTTCCGATTCAAGTAGTGGATTCTGGAAGAGTGCGCTTGCATCAAACCGCTTTAAGGCGACAAGGTCATTACTCATAAATGCCTGCGGGATCATCGCATCTTCATCGTCGCTATCCAAGTCCGGCACGACGCGCGAGCCGGAATAGATCCAAGCAACCTGTTGCATCGGCTTTTGGGTCTTCACATTGAAAATGAGCTCTTCGGCACGAACTTTTTTCGCCTTATCACCATCTTTCCATTCGGCATAGATAATAAATTCTGTCCCTTTTGCTGATGTCGGCGCATCCTTTTCCGCATCGTAACCGGGAGGCGTACCTACCTCAACACCGAGTTTTTTAATAGCGTCGTGAATTTCCTTCGCTGTCGCATCAACAACGATAATGCTCTCATATTCCTTGCCGTTGCGTCCACAAACGAGATATTCAACGGCACCCTTCAAATGTGAATCGTATTCACCGAGTGCTTCAGAAATTTTACCCTTTAAGACAAGCTTCTTCTCCTTCTCCTTGATTTGAAGATGCCCATCTGCCCACGCAACATTCGACAGCGCGATAAGACACACGCCGATATAGACGATTATTTTCACCTTCTGCATAAGATGCTCCTTTTTTTATTCGTGCCAGTTAACCGACCCAAGATATTTGTGGAATCAACAAAATTCACAACTACCACAAGAGCCTCTTAACTGATAACCGATAGCCATTAAAAAGTATACCGCAATCCGTTAAAAATTTCTACATCATGTTTTCGGATACCCGTAGGAGGTTCACTGTCATATCGGAGATTCACTCGGAGCGGAAAGGCTAACTTTGTTGTTAGACTGAATGTGATGCTCCCTTCAAAAAGAATGCGATAATCCTGAAAACGGCGGACATCGACCTGATAATAGCCTGTAGCACTCGTCGTAATACGTTCATCCAACTTACCGGTCCAATTGATATAGTTGGTTGACCGAACGATACGAGTTGTGGCTTCGCCGCGCTTTGCGTCATTAATACGTTCGTGCTCCCACATCGCACCAATACCGAGATACACATTAAATCGGGAATTTCGCGGATGCAAGGCGAACCGAACACCACCACCTGCTAAGTTTCGATCGTTTAGTAGAATGGATTCATTGAACTGCTTCTGGACAAAGGATTCAACAAGCACATGCTGTGTGAGGCTTCGGATAATCCGCGCATGTGCCATACCCTTGTTCACAAAAAACACATCATCTTTTCTCCCCTGCTGGAGACCTCCAAAAACAAAGCTGTGATACGTTTTTGTGAGATAATCTGAACGAAATCGGGTACGTGTCGTAAGCAGATCTGAATTGCCAGAGCGGTAGGTTAAATCCAAATTGATGCTATTATACCAACCGGATTTCAACTGCATCTGCCGCATCGTTTCACCCGTGAAGATATTCACCTGTGCGACAAGTGGAGGGCAATAGACAATAAGCAAGACAAAACAGATACCCACAATTCGTCTATATCTGTCCTGACTGGAGACATCGTTAGCAAAGTTCATTGGACAAAATCGTTCCGTAATGGTAAAATCGCTAAAGAAAATACAAAACACAACAGAGGAAGACAAACAATGCAACGAATCCTTATAGACACAGATCCGGGTGTAGACGATGCACTCGCAATTCTCTTTGCAATGCGTTCACCTGAATTACACATAGAAGCAATAACAACTGTCTGTGGAAATGTCTCGGTTGAGCAAGCGACACAGAATTTATTCACTATTTTCGGGTTGCTTGACTTAAATGAATATCCCGTTATTGCCCAAGGCGAAGCGGCACCGCTCATAACACCTCTCGTGACAGCGACGCATGTTCATGGTGATGACGGATTAGGCAATACGAATTACTTGATAAACGCTGACGACAACCCAGTGTATATTCCTGCCGACATAGACCCCTCATCACTATCAGGTGTTGATCTCATTCTTGAGATGGCAGCACGCTATCCTGATGAACTCATCATTGTTGCGCTTGGTCCGTTGACGAATCTGGCAAAAGCGATCCGTAAAGATCCTACCAAGATGCAAAGGCTTCGGAAGATTGTGATGATGGGCGGTGCTTTTGAAACATACGGTAATGTCACAACAACAGCAGAATTTAACATCTTTGTCGATCCGCATGCTGCCCATGAGGTCTTCCAATTCGGTGTGCCTATTCATATTTTCCCGCTTGATGCAACGCACCAAGTTGTATTAACCGGTGAACGGCTGCACGCCGAAATTGAGAATAGAGAGGATACGGTTTCGCGCTTCCTCTGGGATGCTACACAAGCCTGCATGGAATTTTACCGCCGACGCGTTGGATTCTGGGGCCTTCATATCCACGATGCACTTCCGATCGCTATGCTAACGCATCCAGCCCATTTTGAAAGTGTTGATGCGAACGTACAAGTCGAAACCACAGGTAATTTAACAAATGGCATGACAGTTGCCGATCTGCGGCGTGAGCACCAGCGTTCCAATCCTAATGCCAAGGTCTGCGTTAAAGTAGCTGCCGAGGCGTTCTTAGATATCTTTTTCGAGCGACTTCGGTGAAACACTACCGCTCTATATCCGCGGCGATAGGAAATCTCGGAGACTGGCAGTTTGTCCTGAATTGATCATATTCAAATACTACATTTTGATTGCTCTTGCCACGGATAAATGCTGTGTTCCCATCGGTTTGGAAACTGTTGTTATGGAAGCGAATATTACGAATCCCATTGCTCGTACAGTCAACCGCAGCGGGGGAGCCGGCGGCAGCTTGTGCCATGTAGATTATATTTGCGTAAAAAGTCGTATCCGTGATGCCACCGCTTGCCCCAGTGGACCAGAGGTGAATGCCGCCGTAGCGATTCTTCCTACCATCATTCACACTCACGTTATGGCGAATAACATTACCGTAAAATGCCCGGGCACCGCTGAATTGCGCCAGCAGATACCCGGGTCCATCATTGTCATGCGAATAGTTATACTGAACAATCGAATTTCTCACACCGCCGTCCAGATCAAACCCACCGCCATCTTTGCTGCTACCGGTGCGATTGTGATGGGATTCGTTGAACTGAAGAACAACACGATCTGCATCCCATGCCCAGATCCCAACAGGTCCACCGCCATCATAATCGTTCAATCCCCCGTTCTCGTAAGCACGGCAGCGTTCAATCAGAGCACCCTCAACCTGTGCGAGGACAATGCCGTTTCCCGAATGACTCCCTTTTCCGGGGATGCCGGCATTTCTATACGCACTACACCTACCAACATAAAAGTCAGCATGTGAGTAACCCTCTCGCTTCGGATTCCAAGCCCCGATACAAATGATCCCCGCATCGCCGTTGTCATGACTCGTGGTGTACGTAATTCTAACATCACGAAACCCACTCCAACTCCCATCTTTTGGCTCCGCCTTGAGACAGATTCCGGAATCCTTGAAACCGCTAACATCTACACAATGAATCCGAATATCCGCCAACTTAACTCCGCCAAGCAGCGTATTGACAAACAAAATGCCGGAGCCAGCATTCTTTGCCGCGCCAGCACCGACAAAATTAAGTCCTACGAGATGGACCCCTCCCATATCCTTCACCAAAAAACCGGTGCCGCACCCCGCATCAATAGTTGCTCTGCCTGAGCCATAAGAACCGACAGTGATCGGTTGGTTCCCCAAATTTTTCCCTTCACTTGTCAGACAAAGATTCCCAACGAAGGTCTGATTGGCGTGAAACCGGACGGAATCACCGGGTAACAACTGCGCTGCATTTACCCGTGCGACACTCCGCCACGGGCACGTTTTGGACGTGCCAACGTTAGAATCATCACCGAGCAAACTAACATAGTAATCCATTGGAGACGCTCAGAATACATTCACGCCGCCAAGCGGATGGTTTGGAATATAACGGAGGTCGTTGTACGGGTCGCGCTGGAGCATCATCGGCACCTCCAACTTCGGAAGTTTCAGTTCAGCCATTTTAATACGCTGCTCAGCGGTAAGTTCCGTAGCGATTTCCTCAACAAGCTCTTTAATCTCGTCGAGATAGATGGCACGCTGCCTCAGAAACTTCCGCGCCTCGTCCCTAAATCGATTTAGTTCCCGACGGCTCCGTGAATCCATAAACCCATCTTCGTATCGACTGTACTGTCGTTGCGTTATACCGGCACGAAACACCTGATAATCCACCTCTAATTGTTTCTTCTCAAAATCGTAATCCTCAACGATGTCGCGAATAAGCTTCAGTTTCGGATGAATCACTTGCTCCTGCACCGTCGTGAGTTGCAATGCAGTGGAACTCTTGGAAACGTCAATTAGTTTGAGTCCGCCGCAGGCTTGCAAAAAACCGCAGAGGAGTAAAAGGAGGAGCACTCGTATGTTTCCCATAATTCAGTCTCCTTACACAGCTGAACGTGTCCGCTACGTCCTAATTCCCCAAGTCATATAACTCGCTATATTTTGTTCGGAGGTATGCCATATAGGGTTCAATGGACAGAGGACTTCCGGTTGCGCGTTGGACGATTTCCGGTGCCGTATATTTCGATCCGTGTTGGTAAAGATTCCCTCTTAACCAATCGTGGAGGGTACTGAACTCGCCATTCTCAATCTCAGATGGAATTTCAGGATGCGCTTCGCGTGCAGCTGAGAAGAACTGCGCCCCCAAGATATTACCTAACGTATATCCCTGAAATGAGCCACCAATCAACCCAAAATACCAATGTACATCTTGCAAAACACCGTCTTTGTTGTCTGGTGGCACGATGCCAAAATCGGCTTCAAATCGTTCACGCCACGCATCCGGTAAATCTCGAATCTCTAAGTTGCCTTCTAAGAGTGCCAATTCAAAATCGAAACGCAACATAACGTGTAGGTTGTAGGTAACTTCGTCTGCATTCGTGCGAATGAGAGAGCGTTCCACTTTATTGATCGCTCGGTGAAACGCATCTAACGGGACAGAACCGAGCTGCTCAGGAAAGACCGCTTGAAGTTGCGGATAGAAGTGCTCCCAAAACCCTCGGCTGCGTCCGACGATATTTTCCCAAAGTCGCGATTGACTCTCATGCACGCCCGATGAGGTGCCACCGGCGAGCGGTGTGCCTTCTAAATCCATGCGGATACCCTGTTCATACAACGCGTGTCCGGTTTCGTGCAGTGTGCTGAACAACGCATCGCCGAGGAAATTCTCCTTTGTACGGGTCGTGATTCTCACATCACCGAGTGAAAACTTCGTCATAAACGGGTGGTGTGTTTTATCCTGCCGACCCCGATTCAGATCGTAGCCAAACTTCTGGGCGACCTCTAAGCCGAACGCGAGCTGTTTCTCTTCAGGAAAGTGTTGGTGCAAACACGAGTCATCGGCGAGTGCCTGTGATGTGACAGCAGAAACAATTGGAACGAGTTCTTGGCGCAGCTCCGCAAAGACGTTCCGCACATCTGTCGCCTTCATGCCATAGTCGCTGGATTCAATGAGCGGATCTGCGATGTGTTCATATCCCGGAAAGAAGTCAGCAGCCTGTCGACTATACGCCAGTGTTTTCTCCAGATAGGGACGCACCCTCTCAAAGTCGTTCGCCGGACGCGCTTCAGTCCACACCTGATAGGATTCTGATGTATGGTTCGTTACCTCCGCCATGAATTTAGCGGGTATCTTCGTCGCGCGTTCGTAGCCTCTACGCGCAACACGGAGGAGACTCGCGTCGTCGGAATCGTAGCCGAGACTTTTTTCGTAAGGCTGGAGTGAGTCAAGCAGCCTTCCAATTTCTGGGTCGGTAAATTTTTCGTGCGCCAATCGGCGCAGCGTAGCACTCTGACGGGCACGAGCGGCAGCTCCACCGGGCGGCATGTAGGTAGATTGGTCCCAATAGAGCAATCCAGCAGCGGACGATATATCGTTCGCTTCAAGCAGGCGGGCTTTAAGTTGTTGAAATTTGGATTGCACAGTATTTCCCCTATTCCGTTGCGTTATAGTATATTTGATACGTGTATTTCCTGATGAAATTCGTTTCACCATTCTACCACAACCAAGTTCAAAAATCAATTGATTTCACAACAATTAACCAGATGCTCGCTAACCTACGCAAAAAACGACAGATCGCTTTCAAACGTTTGATAGCAAATCAATAAGAATTCCGAATTTTGTCTTATTTTCGTAACAATTGCATGTTATAATTTACGTTAGAATTCAGTAAGAGAGGCAGATTAATGCGAATAAACAGTCGGATCGGTTACACAACTATATGCTTCCTTGTCGTTTTAACATGCAGCTTTGCTATGAGCGGTTGTTCACACACAGACAAGGCAAGTGCTGCAAAGCAAGGGACAACACACACCATTAAAAACAAAGGCTCAGATACGATGGTGAATTTGGCACAAGCATGGGCAGAAATGTACACTGGTGTTAGCAGCACAGCACTGGTGGAAGTGTCAGGTGGCGGCTCTGGAACGGGCGTTGCTGCACTCATTAATGGCACCGTAGACATTGCGAACTGTAGTCGCCAGATCAAACCGAAAGAACTAGAACTCGCGACGCAAAAGAACAGTAAAATCCCCCAAGAATTCATCGTCGGTTACGACGCACTCGCAGTCTATGTTCATCAAGATACACCCATCAACAAAATTACGATCACGCAACTTGCGGAAATATATGGTGAAGATGGCACGATAAGCAAATGGAGCGACCTCGGTATTTCACACAACAACTGTCCAAGCGACGAGATTATCCGCATCAGTCGGCAATCTAATTCCGGCACCTACTTCTATTTCCGAGAAGCGCTGCTTGGTAAATCAAGCGACTTTGGACTCGGTTCTCTGGATTTACACGGCTCTAAAGACGTGGTAGAAGTCATTGGGAGAACGCCTTGTGCTATTGGCTATAGTGGTATGGGATATGCGACTCCGCATGTAAAAATGTTAGAAGTTGCTACAGCACCCGGCGAACCGTATTACGCGCCTAATCTTAAGAATGTCCTTGACAAAACATATCCGATCGCACGTCCATTGTACATGTATTCCCTCGGTGAACCGATGGGCGAAGTGAAGGCATATCTCGATTGGATTCTGTCAGCAGAAGGTCAAAAGATTGTTGAGAAACTTGGTTTTGTACCGTTAACGGGCAGCTAAAAGATATGAACATCCTACGAAAAAGAAGGGCGGCGAATCTTCCATTTTCTGAAACCGTAATTGAACTGTTTATTCGCTTATGCGGAATTAGTTGTATTATTTTTGTCTTCGGTATCTTCTTCTTCGTGTTTCGGGAGGGGGCAGGTTTCCTTTTCAATGGTTTAGATTTAGGACAATTCTTGACCAGCCCGGAATGGTACCCAACCTCGCTGAGTAACAAAAGATACGGTACCTTCGCTTTGATTTTGGGAACTTTTAGCGTTACTACGTTAGCGATGTGTATTGCTGTTCCATTTGGGCTTGGGGCAGCTATTTTTGTATCCGAGTTCTGTGGTCCAAAACTAAGAGAAACATTTAAGATTATCATCGAACTGCTCGCCGCTATCCCTTCTGTTGTGTGGGGTTTCATCGGATTGACCCTGATGAATCAACTGATTATCGCGGTGTTCAATGTCCCAATCGGGTTAACGATGCTGAACGGCAGCATTATGCTGGCGTTGATGAGTGTTCCCATCATCGTCTCTATAGCGGAGGACGCGCTAAAGGCTGTACCGGATTCCTATCGTGAAGCAGCAGAAGCACTCGGTGCCACCCGATGGCAGGTGGTTTATCGTGTGCTCCTACCCGCAGCAAAAAACGGATTACTTGCAGCAGTATTGCTCGGTGCCGCACGCTCTATCGGTGAAACGATGGCGGTCCTTATGGCAACGGGACACTCCGTGAACATTCCGTCAGGTCCCCTCTCTTGGATTCGCACTCTCACAGCAACAATCGCCGCTGAATTGGGCGAAGTTGCGAGAGGTGATGAACACTATCAAGTCCTCTTTATCATCGGTATTCTGCTTTTCACCATCACATTTGTGGTGAACCTCATCGCCGATTTAGTCATTAAAGGTATCCGCCAAGAATAACAACACCAGATAGCCATTCTTCAAAGACATTCAAAGCACGCAGCCTGAAACGAAATGGAGGGCAGATATATGGAATGGAACGTGAAACCACCAATCCATCCAAACGAACCACAAGGAAAAATTAAAATATATTCACAGAAATAGAAGCACGCAGCCCGAAACGAAATGGAGGGCAGATATATGGAATGGAACGTGAAACCACCAATCCATCCAAACGAACCGCAAGGAAAAATTAAAATATATTCACAGAAATAGAAGCACGCAGCCCGAAACGAAGTGGAGGGTGGATATACGGAATGGAACGTGAAATCACCAACCCGCCTAAACGAATCGCAAGGAAAAATTAAAATATATTCACAGAAATAGAAGCACGCAGCCCGAAACGAAGTGGAGGGTGGATATACGGAATGGAACGTGAAATCACCAACCCGCCTAAACGAATCGCAAGGAAAAATTAAAATATATTCACAGAAATAGAAGCACGCAGCCCGAAACGAAGTGGAGGGTGGATATACGGAATGGAACGTGAAACCACCAACTCGCCTAAACGAACCGCAAGGAAAAATTAAAATATATTCACAGAAATAGAAGCACGCAGCCCGAAACGAAGTGGAGGGTGGATATACGGAATGGAACGTGAAATCACCAACCCGCCTAAACGAATCGCAAGGAAAAATTAAAATATATTCACAGAAATAGAAGCACGCAGCCCGAAACGAAGTGGAGGGTGGATATACGGAATGGAACGTGAAACCACCAACTCGCCTAAACGAACCGCAAGGAAAAATTAAAATATATTCACAGAAATAGAAGCACGCAGCCCGAAACGAAGTGGAGAGTGGATATACGGAATGGAACGTGAAACCACCAACTCGCCTAAACGAACCGCAAGGAAAAATTAAAATATATTCACAGAAATAGAAGCACGCAGCCCGAAACGAAATGGAGGGTAGATATATGGAATGGAACGTGAAACCACCAATCCATCCAAACGAACCGCAAGGAAAAATTAAAATATATTCACAGAAATAGAAGCACGCAGCCCGAAACGAAGTGGAGGGTGGATATACGGAATGGAACGTGAAACCACCAACTCGCCTAAACGAACCGCAAGGAAAAATTAAAATATATTCACAGAAATAGAAGCACGCAGCCCGAAACGAAGTGGAGGGTGGATATACGGAATGGAACGTGAAACCACCAACTCGCCTAAACGAACCGCAAGGAAAAATTAAAAAATGTTCACGGAGACAGAAATCGGCAAACAGAAGCGTTGGATAGAGAACGGAATGCGAGTTTTCTTCCTTGTGATGACAAGCCTCATGATTATTCCGCTGCTTCTCATCATCGGTTACCTCCTCTATAAAGCACTGCCGGTTCTCTCCTTCGAGTTTCTATTCACAAATCCGAAGGACAACATGCGAGCGGGTGGACTCTGGGCACCATTCTTAGGCACAATCTATTTGGTGGTGGTTTCTTTATTAGTATCGGCACCCATCGGTGTATTCGCAGCAGTGTATCTCAATGAATACGCCCGTGAAAACTGGTTCACGCGTATTACGAATTTAGCCGTTGTCAATCTTGCGGGTGTACCGAGCATCGTCCATGCCTTGTTCGGTGTTGGTGCCTTTGTGCTCTTTGCGGGTTTAGGTGAATCCATCTTAGCAGCTTCGCTCACGTTGGCAATCATGACACTTCCGGTAATTATCGCCAGCACAACGGAAGCCCTCAAAGCCGTCCCGATGTCTTTCCGGGAGGCGTGTTGGAACCTTGGTGCGACCCGATGGCAAACGATTCGTCGCATTGTTATCCCAAACTCCATTAGTGGTATTTTGACGGGTGTTATACTACAAGTATCGCGCGCAGCAGGCGAAACTGCACCTATTATGTTTACGGGTGCCGTCTTTTATAAAGCTATTGCAGAAGGAAACCTTTTCGCCTATAATATAACAGAACAGTGTATGGCACTCTCGCTACACCTCTTTACGATCTCAACACAGGTTCCCGATGTCACAGAAGGCATTCCGTACGGGACCGCCATTGTCCTTGTAGGCAGTGTCTTACTCGTCAATGCAGCAGCGATTGTGCTAAGGGTGTATCTCAGAACTCGGAAGAAGTGGTAGAATGGTTATCAGTTGTCAGTTAAAGAGACTTGTGTCAGGCAGCGTAATAATAACATACCATAATATCCCCGACTAATGACTGACAACTCTAAAAACATGAATAAAGACAGATTACGCACAATCATTGAAGGGAATATCTGCAGCGGGTTTATCCAATTTCTGATTCTTGCATCTGCTGTCACTTTTGTGATTGAATCCGATAGACAACAATTAGAGGTGGATCCTTATGCAACCCATTTCATTATTTTAGATGTGACTTTTCTGGTCCTGTTTTCGATAGAATATGCCCTGCGCGTCTATATTGAGCCAAGGAAACGTGATTTTATTTTTAGTTTCTATGGCATGATCGATTTGCTTGCCATTTTACCATCTCTGTTCCTCGTGCCAGGTTTTCGCGTATTGCGGATCCTTCGGTTTTTGCGAATTTTCAGGGTATTCAAGGCGACGCGGTTTATTTTAGCGGTAGACCGACTCACAGAGGCACTACATGAGATCCAACAGGAACTCTTAGCCCTGGTAATCTTATCATTGATGTTCGTCTACCTCGCTGCGTGCGGTATCCACTACTTTGAAAGAGAGGCACAACCTGAAGCGTTCGGTTCTATTCTTGATTCAATGTGGTGGGCTGTCGTGACATTAACCACAATCGGTTATGGGGATGTCTATCCGACGACCCCTGGCGGGAGATTTTTCACCGCCCTCGTCGCGCTTGTCGGGGTAGGCTTAATCGCAATTCCGTCCGGATTGTTAGCATCCGTTTTGACGGAATCACGGGTGGAACGCGAACAAATAGAGGAAAGAAAAAAAAGCGCAGAAAATCAATCCATGGAAGGCAGCGACGAAACACATGCAAACAGATAGCCAAAACGGTTCGCAAAACACACCTGTAATTGAGATTACCGACCTGAAGGTGCGCTATGGCGATAGTCCCGCCTTGAATGGCATTTCATTTGACGTTCACCAAAATGAGATCCTCGGTATCATCGGTCCCGCACAATCCGGTAAAACGACACTTTTAAAAGTTATCAACAGGACACTTGAGTTTACACCCGATACAACCGTGGAAGGCACTGTAAAACTGGATGGTGTAGACATCGATACAATTGGCGATGTCTACGGCTTACGTCAACGTATCGGCATGGTTCTCCCATTGCCAGTTGGGCTACCGCTTTCCATATACGATAACGTTGCTTTCGCACCTCGAACAATGGGGATTCGAGCGAAATCGGAACTGAATGAAATCGTCGAGCGATGCCTGCAGCAAGCGGCACTCTGGGATGAAGTGAAAGACCGATTAAATTCACTTGGCACCAAATTATCAGGTGGACAACAACAACGTTTGACAATCGCTCGTGCTCTGTCGCATCAACCGGAGATTCTCTGTCTCGACGAATTCTCAATCGCTGTCGATCCTGTTACAACGATGCGCATTGAAGAGGTGCTGAAAACGTTACAGGCGGAAATGACGATTTTGCTTGTTACGAACTTAGTGCAACAGGCGAAACGCTTGGCGAACCGCACCGCCTTTTTTCTCAATGGCGATCTTATCGAGATTGATACAACAGATGTAATCTTTTCCGAAAATCCAGCAAATCAAGCCACCTATGACTACGTAAATGGGACGTTTGGGTAAATTGGCTATCAGCGGTCAGTAGTCGGCAATCAGAAGAGTAGGGGCGAGGTCCGCTTGTCCACACGGGTTGGGAAACCCAACGTCCACACGGGTTGGAAAACTCAACCCCTTGAAGACGAAAAAATATGAATTATAGCATTGAAACTGAAAATCTCAGCCTCTGGTATGGTGATTTTCAGGCACTCATTGATGTCAACTCGAAAATACCGGACGGTCAGATAACGTCACTTATCGGTCCCTCTGGATGTGGGAAAACAACATTACTTCGCTGCTTTAACCGCGTCAACGAACGCTACGGTAACGTTACGACAAAGGGCAAAATCGAGGTTTTAGGGAAAAACATCTACGATGCCGATGTTTCTCTGCCCGAACTTCGGAAAGCCGTCGGCATGGTGTTTCAGAGACCGAACCCCTTACCGATCTCGGTTTACGAAAATGTCTTGTTTGGATTGCGAATCCACTCGCCAATACGGAGTATGACACGGACAGAATCGGATCAGATTGTTGAGGAAGCCCTAACATCCGTTTTCCTTTGGGAGGACTTGAAAGATAACCTAAAGATGCGAGCGACATCCCTCCAACTTGAACAGCAGCAGAAACTCTGTATCGCCCGCCTGTTACCGCTGAAACCGAAAATTATTCTGATGGACGAACCCTGCTCAGCATTAGATGCAAAAGGCACAGGTGCCGTTGAAGAATTAATGGAAATCCTCGCAGGGACCTATACATTTCTAATTGTGACACATAATATGGCACAAGCGCGGCGCGTCAGCAAAGAGTGTATCTTCATGTTCCTCGGTGAACTGATTGAACACAGAGAGACGCAAGCCCTCTTTGAAACACCCGAACATTCCAAAACGGCGGATTACGTACAGATGCGATACGGTTAGGGAAACCTGTAAATCCCCTTGGTACTAACTGAAATCCCAGAGAAATTAGAAAACGCTATTTGCTTTGGCAGATTACCAAATGACACCCCACAAGAGATTTTTAAATTATGAACGCCTTGACAACTCGTCCGGAACTGAGAAAAAAAATCGTTTTGCTAAGCATCACCGTCATAATAGAGGGTGTCGCGTTCATTTTCTTTTGGAGCGTCTTAAGAAAAACAGCTGCGACTCACATGCAAGCGTCGTCAGCGTCGCGCACCTCAGACGCATTACCAAATCTACTCAGCGATCTCAACCTTATTCTACCAATGAGTCTTTTAGCGATTCTACTTGGGATAGTGTGCGCCTTCTATCTTGAAGAGTGGCTTTCATCGACAAGCTGGATTCGGCGTTTCATCGAAAGTCAAGTCGCCTTTTTGACCGGCATTCCTTCACTTTTGTATGGACTTCTGGCAGTTATTATCTTCTTCGGTTACGCCGGTGTTTTCAAGGCGACCAGGACAACTTTTCAGCACAATACCGCGCTGTTTTACACAGAGATGTTAATCTTCATTCTGATGGTGATACCAGTAGCCATCAAGGCAACCCAAGAAGCACTCCGCTCGGTGGAAACACCCATCCGTGAATCTACTTACGCACTTGGTGCCAACCGATGGCAAGTATTAACACAACAGGTGATACCACGCGCCTTTCCACAGATGCTTGCCGGAGGATGTAGGGCAATGTCTCAAGCATTCGCTGCAGCTGCACTGCTCACCGGTATCCATATATGGAGTCACACAACAGGACTTAGAGGACTCCCCGACAGATTCATGCTATTTTTAGGAGGCGCGCTGCTATTAAGTAACGCCTCCAGTTTTCTGACAGAAATATATGTTCCTGCTTCGACACAACAGAATTGATTCGGAGGCGCGAGACTAACTTTCTTACGATATCAGTGATGCAAACCGAAAAAGAGCAACCCATCCTGAGCATCCGCGACCTAAATGCATGGTACGGTGATAATCAGATTCTGAAGTCCCTCTCCTTTGAGGTTCAGCAGAGACAGGTGACTGCGCTTATCGGACCTACGAAATGTGGCAAAAGCGCGCTTGTCCGGTGCATTAATCGTTTGAATGATTTTACACCGGATTTCAGGTTCACGGGTGAAATACTTTTCAAAGGCAGCGACATGTATGCTAAAAAGACAGACACCGCCGCTATTCGGAAACAGGTTGGGATGGTGTTCCGAAAACCGAGACCTTTCCAGTGTTCTATCTATGAGAACGTGGCGTATGGTGCTCGGATCTCAGGCATAAACCGAACCTCACAACTCGATACTATCGTTCAGAAAAGCCTTCAAAAAACAGGACTCTGGGATGAGATTGAACCTATCTTGGACGGAACACCAGAACAACTTTCTACAGGGCAGCAGCAACTTCTCTGTATCGCGCGTGCCTTAGCAGTTGAACCAGAGATTCTAATATTTGATGAACCGTGTGGCGAACTTGATCCGATTGAGACCGTCAAAATTGAGACCCTCGTACGGGATTTGACAAACGACTACACACTCATCTTTGTCACTAACAAAAGAAGGCAAGCCGCACGTGTCTCTGATTCCGCTGGGTTTCTCTATTGTGGCGAATTAATCGAATTTGGGACGACGGAAAAGATTTTTTCAAATCCACAGGATACCAGAACAGAACAGTATGTGACAGGAAGATTAGGTTAGGGACCACCGAAGATATGTTAGAACATGAAATCACCAGACTTCAACATAAAATCTTGGAAATGGCAGGACTTGCGGAACAGATGCTGCGCCAAGCTATCGAATCTGTCTTAACACGGGATAATGAGTTAGCACAGACCGTCGTTGCTACAGATGATCAGATTGACCTGCTCGAAAACGAGATCGAATCATCGTGCATCCAACTGATCGCGCTCCATCAGCCAGTCGCGACAGAACTCCGATTTCTCACAACAGCGATGAAAGTTAACCACAACATCGAAAGAATAGCGGATAAAAGCGTTGCCATCGCCAAACGGAGCATCGAGTTGTCAGAACATCCACCGGTCAAACCGTTTGTAGATCTGCCGTATGCAGCACAAGTGATTCAGTCGATGGTAAAGGATGTACTGGATGCGTTCGTCAATCGAGATGCCGAATATGCGCTAAAAATTCGAGAACGGGACAGTGAGGTTGATGAAATCTATGAAAAAATGCTGAATGAACTTCTGACCATTTTGAGCGAACACCCTAAACTTATCCAACCGGGTATCAGCCTTCTGCTTCTCTTCCGACATTTGGAACGGATAGGCGACCTCGCGGCACACATCGGCGAAGAGGTTTATTACCTCGTCAAAGGCGATGTCATCCGACACTCCTAAACCACTAATAAGACACTCCGGTGTCAAGATTCCTGTTCAGTCTCTGTCGGATCAAAATGGACATCGAGTTGTGGGAATGCGATTGTAATATTATGTTCTTTAAATTTATGCCAGATTATGAAATGGAGATCACTCGCAACATCGAAACGCTGAAAAGAGTCCGGAATCCAAGCCAATAACTCAAAATCTAAGGATGAATTCCCAAAAGCAATAAAGCGAACGAAAGGAGAAGTAACGTTGCTGATGCTCGGAATGGGTTCTTTGATCACGCCGAGATGCTCATCTGCAGCATCAAGTAGCACTTGCTTGACAAGATCCACATCTGAACCGTACGACACCCCTACCGGAATACGAAGCCGGTACAGATTGTTCGCATGTGTGAGATTATGTACCGATTCCGTAATCAATTGAGAATTCGGAACAATAATTTCCTTCTCATCAAGCGAGACGATAACTGTTGAACGCAGATTAATGCTACTGACTCTGCCAAATATGTTAACGTCCATGATCTCCACAAGGTCTCCTATTTTGATGGGTCGCTCAAAAATCAGAATAAACCCTGAAATCACGTTTGAGGCGATATTCTGTAAGCCAAAACCGATACCGATACTCAAACCGCCAAAAATTATCGCTAAACTTGTGAAACTCACGCCGATAGTGCTGAGGCTGATAATCACCCCGACAATGATAAGGCTGAAATGAAGGAACCGGAGTAAGATAAATTGGGTATGTTCCGCAATTTGAAAGACTTGTAGCACCTGTCGCCGTAGTATCCACTGTACATATTTAGACAGGATAAACATCCCGAAGACAATCACGAACCCATAAAATAGCCTCGCTAAAGTTAATTTGCCATCACCTTCGTGGACTTCACCAGGTGTTTTTTCCCCACCAGCATCAATTTCAACAGGTTGCTGGAGAGGTACAAACAGATCAGTAAGTGGATAATTGAAAAGTTTGCCAAGGAACCCTGTGCTAATTCCCGCAAACTGGAATGCCAAACCAATTCCAAAAATTAGAACAATAAGGAACAGGATTGCGAGTAATCGACTTCTAAGGTTTTCCGACATCCTGAACCTATTGAAAAGACGACGAAACCACCGACGTAAAAAGCCTCCGATTGTCAACGTGACTGCCAAGGTTCCAACCAACAAAACAATTTGGATAACCTTTACAGGTTCTTCACCCAAAGTGATGACCCGCGTTTGAAGTAAATCAAGAAATTGTTGAATCAATTCATCCATCTAATGCTATCTCGCTTACCTCTGTGTGTTCGCGAAAACGCTTGGTTTGCAGATACCGGACTCTGACAATGGAAACGAACTGAATCCCACTCAGCAGAATTGGTAAGTATCTCTCGCTAATCAATCGAGATTTGCTCAATTGCATGAACAAACAGGACATCGTTCGCATCTGCATAGGAACGCAGGGTTTGCCCTAATTTTTCAGAACCGAGATCTTCCCCCGTCAAGCCCGCGATAACCAAATCCGTCTGGGATGATCGGTGCTCTACCTCCTGCTCTAAGGCTGATTGGCTGCTGTAAGACACGGAAGTCACATTATGCATTGAAATCGGCAGTCGTCCCTCTTTCATAAGCGTCGAGAGTCTGTCCGCCTCACGCTCAGCATCCGTAGCCTCGGAACAAACGAAAAGCCGAATCTCAGCACGTCTCCAATCTGGATGTCCCACAATAATATAAGCGAGCAGCAGCATCATCGGAGCGTTCTTCAGGTTGTCCTCTGTTACCCAAACATCAATCGTGGAACGATATCCAAAGCGGTATCCCGTTGATCGTAGGACGAGGACATTGAACAACGAATTCGCAACAAGGCGGATCCCTTCCTGAACTTCCTCGATTTCGTCAGGGTTGTCCCGATCAAACTCAAGGAGAACACAGTTATTTGGCAAACCAGAAATTCCGGGCATTTGTAGTATTTGTGCCAGAGCGAGTTTAAACGTCGGACAAATTACAGAATCGACGAAGATGCCAGCTCTGCTAACCTCTGTCCTTTTAATCAATTCATCAACATGGATACGTGCCTGGAGTTCGCTGGAAAATGAGTAGTCACCGTGGAACAGACGGATGAAGTGTCCGAACCCGTGTCTGTGGCAGATCCAGCGGAGCAAATCGAAATGCCCAAGCCGTCGTTCGCCGAATCGGGTCACTGCGACAATCGACGGACGCCACCCGCCTTCAGAGGAGATAACACGGCTCTTTTGTAAAGTAATCTGAAGCCATCGGGTTAACTGAAACATTGTCCCTTGGAAGATGGCTGTCAAGTCGCGTTGTCCGCGATAACTCCGACGGAGACCGAGGTAAGTTACCGCCATGAGTCCGATTGAGATGAAGGCATACAGTGCGCTTATTTGGAACATCATAAGACCACACATCACAGTGCCTAACAGAGACAAGTACCAACGAGAATGGAAAGTAGGACGATAGGACGGATTACTTGCGAAGTGTTCAAGGAACGACACGGCACACAGTGCCCCATAAGTTACCATGAAGAACATGGTCAGGATTTGGGCGATAAAGTCCAATTCCCCAATCGCCACAAAGACGATCGCGATTATCCCGGATACAGATGTCGCATACACGGGTTCCTGCGTTTCTCCTATACCTTTTTCCATGAGACGGTTCAGCTTAGGGATAGGTAGGACACTGTCGCGGGCAAGCATTTGCAATGTTCTGGGAGCTACCATGATTGAACCAAGCGCAGAAGAGAAAGCCGCTGCACCCAATCCGACGTAGATTGCAGAACTCCAGAGGGAGATCTTCGCCATAATAAACTCGTCCGCAGCGAGTGCTTCAGGAGTAGCGCTCTGTCCTAATTTAATAGCGACAAGCACATATATAACCATGCCTGCGAACGTTGCGGCGATTGTCCCGAGCGGTATGCTCCTTTGAGGGTTTCTTAGATCGCCGGACAACCCCAAGCCCGCAATCATACCGGTGAAAGCAGGAAAACACGTCGCGAACACCGTGCCAAAACTATCAGGGTTTTCAATACGCGCCGTAAGATTCAACCCTTCAGGTTGGATTGATTCGGGTCCGGTTCCGAAAAGAAATGAGGTTATTGATACCGCTAAGATTACACAGACAACCCACAGGACCCGAACCCCCACGCCAGCCCCCTTCGTTAGCATAAGCACAAGGAGCAAAACAGTGAAAGGTAGGCTTACCCAACGCGGGTCGGGAATCAATCCATACGTCGCTGAAACCCAATCGTAGACAGGTTGAAACGATTGTGCAAACGCGACAATATAGAAAGCGACCGAGATCGCCTGGGAGATATACAGCGCAATTCCAATAGAGCCCCCAATACTTTCGCCGAAGGAACGACTGACAATATAGTAAGCACCGCCTCCGGCTACACGACGGTTCGTCGCAATCTCGGAAACTGCCAGAACTGTAGGAACGGTTACGAGATGACCCAGCGCGATAATCATCAGGCTACCCCACAGCCCAACGTGTGCTACAGCATAACCGAATCGCAAGAAGAGAATTGCACCAAGAATCGTACTAATTGAGGCGAGGAACACTGGTGCGGTGCCGAAGCCGTGTCCGTGTTGGGGACCGGGAGCACCGCTGCCAAATCTGGATTCAGACCGTTTTCCTGAGTTTGAAAGCATCGTCGGTTTCCCTTTCGTTTATTAAGAGAGTTTAAATAAAAAAAAATTTGCATAAAACAGGTAGCCGTACGGTGTTGAAATTTCAAACAAGGCACTACGTTCTTACAAGGTAACGCGCAATATTGATAAATATTTGTAATGCCACTTCTCTGTCAATGGCTCACTATTATAAGTCATAGAACCACTTAAGCGCAAGCGTAATCGGGCAGACAGGCTAAACGTGATAGCAGGTTCTGCCGAAAATTTGAAGTTTTTGAAGCCCACTTCCGGTGTAAACTTTAACACTGTATTGAGCCGCCGCCACCCAATAGATGAAAACACTAACCACCGAAACGTCGTTGGGTCGAATTTCGTTAATACAAGATCCTTGTGGGGTTGGATATTTTCAAGGAAAACACCAACACCACCAGAGACGCGGAGCGTGCCTTTTTCATAAATCGCTGGACGGATATAACTGCCAATTTGCGAGGTTAGGGCACTGCCCTTGGTAATGTTACGTTCTAAATCCGTAAACGCCTCAATACCGAATGTACCTATGCGAAAACCGCCCTGTACGCGTGCCTTAGCGATTTCAGAAAGCACTTCTCCTTCACCAGAAGCGCGGGAACCAAAGACACCCGCCCAGCCATTAATGCTACGAAGCAGCACGACAGCAGTTAGGCTGAGTGTCTGTGAAGCCCCGTCGCCATTCACACCGATATCTACTGTTTTTGCATCCTGCGGCAAATCGGCAAACTGGCAGTAAGCCGGCATCACATAACAAATTGAGAAAAGCACTGCAAGTGAGAGCATACGCGGTTTGCTGATTCGCGTGTACTCAGTAGGCAGTGCTATCACCTCTGCCAGATTTTCCATTTTCTCCTTAACTTGGTATAAAGGTTTATGGTGAAAAGAGAGTTATTATAAACACCATGTTTATAGTGCCCCTACTAACATATAACGCTCCCCACCATACGAGTTCCAAATTCAGTTAGTCTCTAAAGAGAAGAGTGAGTAAATAGGCACTTATAGGCGTGCCGACAAGACAACCCGCCAAAGCCCAATTAAATTGTATTTTTTTTGTTTTAACCTTATAGGCATCATAATAGAAAGCGACGTATTCCGGAGACTTACCCAGAACTCTTGCAGTAGGCATAAAAGGTTGATACCACTGCGAAACAACAGGTCCAATGAAAGACAAAAAACATCCAGTGCTAAACCACAAAGTTTTGTTGAGATGTGCCGCTGCGTCTCGTTCAGCATCCCTTATAGCTTGCACTGCAACAGATTGTAGAGCATCCGGCGTATTAGGTGAGTCCTCGACCTCAACAATCTCGTACCGTTTCGTCTCAATAACGTCGTACTGTTTCGGAACTCCATCCACCTTTACAGAGATTCGTTCGTCTGCGGTGCTGACACCCACAAAAGATGAACCAAACATGAAGATAACTGTCACAAGTACCCATAGATTAAGATGGAAATTTGTTTTCACTATTCTCCCCTTTTTATCTGTATGCATTAGCAACAGATTTTGTTGACCGTGACACGCGAAGAACAGTCCAGCGTTAATTCCGTTTCTGATAAACGTGTCCCGTAGAAGTTGCAGCATGAAAAATGACCAAAAGTTCGCCATCCCATGTATAAGTACTCACAATAGGATCAGGACTCTCATCAGAAAACCAGTAGATAGTCCCTTTTTTCTCATCAAATGGCTCAATTAACTTGTACGAACCGAATAGAAATTTATCACTACCCTGAAATTCTCTGGTAAATGTTGTCGTCGTCAGTCGCATAGATCCGAGTTCTTCAACAGACTTGCCAGCAACTTGGGCGCGGACGAGTTCATATACACCACTGAGTGATTCGGCGACTCTATAAGATTTTGAAAAGACAGTAACCGATGTTGATTGGGAGACATCTTCCTCACCTCCATCCTTGACCGATAGATGAACCGTAACACTTTGATCCGGCGCAATCGCGTCACGGAGTTCAGGTGCTGTCCATTCAACTTCTGGTTCCATTTCTCTATTTAAGGTACCATCTGACACATCCCATAAGTAAGTTAGATCGTCTTCTTCAGGGTCAGAAACTCCAGCTCTGAACACAACGGTCTCACCGTAGCGGACTTCCCTTGGTACATTGAAAGTCTTGATTTCAGGAGGACCGTTTCGCCATCTCTCATATTCCGCACAACCGCTGAATACAAGCAACTGACAGATTAACAAAAGGAACATAACCAGTTGTATAAAGTAAAACCGCCGGGTTGAAATCTTCAAAATATATCTCCTTTTCAAGGGCTAACAATCGGAAGATGCTATGCACACCACTACAATAATGGATTGTACCGAAAGCGTTTTTCTTGGACATTCAAAAAATTCAGATCCATTTTTTGAACTTGAAATAGATAAGCATGCCAATTCCAATGCCCACCATAACTAACAAAACAACAGGGTAACCCCATCGAGTTTCAAGTTCGGGCATGAATTTGAAATTCATGCCGTAAATACCGACGATAAAAGTCAGAGGGATAAAGAATGTCGCAACAATGGTTAGCACCTTCATGACTTCATTCATTCTATGACTCACGGCAGAGGTATAGGTATGAAACAACCCTAAAACCACACTCCGAAGCACCTCTAATGTGTGGATCACCTCAAGCAAATGATCATAAACATCTCGAAAATATAGGTGTGTGTCTTGTACAAGTAGCGGAATTTCATCATCTAACACTTCATTAATAACGTCGCGTAACGGGAGGATCGGTCTACGTAGAATGAGAATTTCCCTTCTTAAAGCATTAATTTTTCCAAGAACCTCTGATGTGGGATTCGTGATGGCTTCTTCTTCCACTGATTCAATGCGTTCACTGAGTTTTTCCAATACTATGAAATAGTGGTCAACAATGACATCTATCAACGCATACGCGAGGTAGCCAGATCGCATATTCCGGATTCTGCCCTGAGTATTTCGGAGCCTGTTTTGAATAGAGGCGAAGAGTTCCCCACGGTTTTCTTGGAGAGAAATGACAAAATTCTCACCAATAATAAGACTAATTTGCTCTCTGGAGACACTCAGAGATGTGGGGTCATAGTCAAGGCTCTTGAGGAGAATAAAGACATGGTCCTCATAAATCTCTATTTTCGGGAGGTGGGTTGGACGCATCAAGTCCTCAAGAATAAGGGAATTAACTCCGAAGTGCGTTCCGATCTCTTCAATGATGTTTGTCTCATGAATCCCTTCAATCTGAATCCATGTTACAGTTTCAGTATCTATGAAAGGCACGCACGCCGCAACTGTTTGAACTTCCTCTTCCTGAAGGCGCGTTTCATCGTAATCAATGATAGTAATCCGAACAGGCTCCGTTGGCTCTTCACCAAGGTAAGCCAGGGTACCCGGAGGCTGACCTACCTTTTGAGAGTATCTTTTAAATAGGTTTAATAATGGAATTCCCAACTCAGCACCGCCGAATAAGTTATGTTGACATCGTGATCCAAGCAAAAGATAAAATAATCCAAGTAAGCAATGAGTATATATTATACAGCAGGAACCATTTTGTCAAACTTAAAGCAGAGATGCTGCGATACGCTTTCCAGACATTAGCGGGGCATAGAAATCAGCATTCAGAAATCGCTTCTATTAACCCACACCTGAACTTTTAAAAAATCACCCTAATTTGCTAAAAAAAAACATCCATGCTATTGTAATACATCAGATACTTTTACCAAAAAGGGGCAAATTATGGCGACTCAAATTGCAATTATCGGATGCGGCGGAATGGCAAATGGACATCTCAACGCTTATCTTACAATACATCAAACAGAACCCGGAAAAGTGGAACTCGTCGCGATGTGCGATGAAGTTAAAGAACGCGCAGATGACTTCGCGAACCGAGTCAAAGATGTGACAGGTAAAAAGCCCGCGGTGTTCGATGACACCGATGTAATGCTCACAACAGCGGATTTAGACGGGGCAGACATCTGCACGTCGCACGCGCACCATCATATCAACGCGATAAAATGCCTCAACAACGGTGTCAATGTCATGGTAGAGAAACCGATGGGCGTTACCGTCAAAGCGAGTCACGCGATTATCGCAGCAGCGAAAGCCAATAATAAAATCGCGGCAACCGCTGAGAATATCCGTCGGATGCCGAGTCGCCGTACAGCAGAGTGGTTAATGAACGAAAAGCAGATGCTCGGAGATTTACGGATGTTTTCCGCACAACACGCTAGCTATCGGGCACCAAATCCGCAAAGCGATTGGCATTGGCGACTCGATCTAACGCTCGGTGGCGGCGGGATGGTGATGGATTCCGGCGCTCACTATTGTGATACCATCCGCTACCTCTTTGGTGATCCGAGCACCGTGTACGGACGCGTCTGTCAATTTGAGGATTTGCAAGTTACCAAGGCAGGAGAACTTGTCAAGAACGAGCAAGAGGATACCTGGGTGGCAACCATCAACTTCAAAAATGGAGTCATCGGACTCTGGACCTGCACATGGGCGGCAGTTGGACACGGCTACCATCATGTTGTCTACCACGGCAGCGAGGGCTGTCTGCTTGATGATGGTGACATCTTCCACGGTCCCTTCGATGGCGCGGAAGTCATCCTCAAAGATGGCACTCGCCATAGTATGGAAAGCCTCATCCGTGAATATATGGCAAGTCTCTCAGACGAAGAGGCAGCACGGCTCTTCCCACATAATTTCACCGATGGCGTAGTCCTTGAATGCTACGATTTCGCGGATGCAATAGAGAACAACCGTCCACCTGAACTCGATGCAGAGGTTGGATTACGTGCGAAATCGATCTGCGAAGCGATTTACGAGTCCAATGCCTGTGGTCAAGCAGTTGACTATGAGGAGATCGTAGCAGGCAATATCGAAGTTTACCAGAAACCGATTAACGAACGGTGGAACCTCTAATTGTCTAAACAGGAACGCCCCTCAATAAAGCCAACGGAAGAAAAACGGGAAATCGGAAAATCAGTCGGCTATCTTCAACTCATGCGACAGAACCCTAACTTCCGTTGGCTCTGGGGTGGACAAGTTGTCAGCCTGCTTGGGGATTGGTTTAATCTCATCGCTTCGGCAATATTGATTGCTGAGTTAACCGGGTCTGGTCTCGCGGTAGGCGTTCTGTTTACAATCCGGATGTTGGCACCGTTTGTCATCGCTCCACTCGCAGGGATATGTGCTGACCGCTACAACCGGAAGCATCTGTTAATCATCACCGATCTCGTGCGTGCCGTCGTTGTTCTTGGGTTTCTCTTTGTCCAAGACGCAAACGATATCTGGTTGCTTTACACCCTCACGGTCATTCTGTTCGGCGTAAGCGGTTTCTTCAGTCCCGCACGGAGCGCAATCCTACCAGACATCACCTCCGCACAAGAACTCAGCACTGCCAATACGCTCGGTGCTGCAACCTGGTCTGTTATGCTTGCCGTCGGTGCTGCCATCGGCGGCTTAACAACAGGACTCTTTGGCAGTCAGACAGCCTTCGTTATTGACGGATTCACCTTTGCTATTTCAGCAGGACTCCTGCTTAAGATTAGACTGCCGGGTCCATCATCTGGAACGTCAGAAACCCCTGGACGTGCGAAGTTAACGGTGTTGCGCTATATGCTTCAGCATCCCGATATTCTCTTCATAGCGATGCATAAGGCAGCGATATCCCTTCTAATGTCTACCGGTGTTCAGGTCATATTGGTTGAAATCGCCAAAAATTATTTCGTTATTGGGGTCGGTGGCGCGTTCAGTTTAGGGATGATGTACTGTATGAACGGCGTTGGCAGTGGTGTTGGACCGATTTTCGCGCGGCGTTGGACAGGCGACCGAGACAAACCCCTTCGGACAAGCATTAGCATCGGCTACGTAATTGCAGCAATCGGAATAGCCATCATGGCTCCTGTTTCTAATTTCGGAACTGTGCTTTTCGGTGGACTTGTCCGAAGCGTTGGGGGCGGAATCGCATGGGTGTTTTCAACGCAATTGCTGCTGCAACGCGCCCCGAACGAGATTCGAGGACGTATCTTCGGCACCGAATTTGCCCTGTTTACACTCATGGGCGGTGCCAGTTCACTGATCATTGGTGCACTGTTAGATCGGTTTCAAATACAGATGATTTTATGGGGAATGGCAGCTCTAAACATTATTCCAGCGCTGCTGTGGTGGTTGTGGCAGAGACATCACAGTCGGGTAGACCAAAAATAGATGTCTGCAACTGAAAAGGACATCGCGTTAAATTTTAGCGAAGGAACGTCTACTCTTTCCATCGTTGGATCAACTCCGTATCTATCCCAAACTGATCCAAGATTTTTGTGACAATGAAGTTGAGTAGATCGTCCACGTTTTTTGGAAAGTGATAGAACCCCGGCATCGCTGGCAAGACACAAACACCCATGCGTGACAATTTGAGCATATTCTCCAAATGAATCGAACTGAGAGGCGTTTCGCGCGGGACAAGCACAAGTTTGCGGTTCTCCTTGATACACACATCCGCCGCTCGCTGGATAAGATTGCGCGACATGCCCCCAGCGATAGAGGCAACGCTACCCATACTACAAGGCACGACAATCATCCCCTCAGTCCGGAAAGAACCACTGGCAATCGGTGCAGCAATGTCTGATTCATGGTGGTAAATAACTCGTGGTGAAGAAATACCGATGAGCGATTCCAATTTGAAATCGTCAAGGTCAACCTTAATCTGAAGTTCTTCCGACAAGGCACGCCCCCCGGATGAAGAAATCGTTAGATGTATCTCTATATCCTCTTGCTTTGTGAGAACCTCAAGCAATCGAATGCCATATACGCCTGCGCTCGCGCCGGTTATTCCTACAATTAATCGTTTCAATGTATTAAATTCTCCTTGAGAAAATCATGCTCAAACTTCAAACGGTGTGCCTTGCAAAGTGTACCTATTATATCCATCTTTGATAAAATTTCAAGGACAAACCACCGGAACCCAGGGGCATTTAGTTTTAGATAAATTATTGGATTTCATAGATGTTTGATTTTTCCTTTTCAGTCCCGATGCGGTTGCAAACCGCACCGATTTTTACACAGAAACCTCTTGAATCCCGTAGGGATGGCATGTTTATAGCAGCGTGTGACCAAAAAAACCAAGCCCCGTAGGGGCGGCATTTGTAGAAAGGCTGTTACAAAATACCTTGAAAAATCGCTAAATTGACACCTATGGTGCGGTTAATGAAGATTATAGTAAAACCCGAAAATAAGAGAGCACTTTGGAAAACACAAAACACCTCACCACCGCTGGCGAGGATTGTATCCTCGCCTCTTTGGAGTGTCTAATTAATTCTAAACTTTACTATAATAAAATAGTTCGGTAATTGACAGGCAATAAATTGCCCTACTACAAACGGGCAGGTTCGTAGTCGGGCGATTCATCGCACGTTCCGGTATTACCGAATTAAAAAATTAATCTTCATCAAACCGCACCTACCGGACCTGGGAGAGTGCGGTTGCAAACCGTGAAGAAACACCCCAGCAAAAACCCTACCGGACCTGGGGGTGTGAAATTGGAGTAAAAAACCGAAAACTAAATAGCCCTGATCGTAATCTGAATGCTTGACAGAAAAATGCACAAGCGGTAAATTAAGCGTAGAGATTCATCTGATTAAGGCATACACAACGAGGACACTATGAACATCACTGACTTAGACACACCGACTCTTGTTGCTGATCTGGATGTGCTTGAACGGAACATCAACGGGATGGCAACCCACTGTGATCAACTCGGTATTCCACTACGCGTGCATACCAAAACGCATAAGGTGCCAGAAATCGCTAAGTTGCAAGTCGCCGCTGGTTCTCAAGGTATCACCTGTCAGAAGTTAGGCGAGGCAGAGGTGATGGTGGATGCTGGAATTGACAACATCCTTATCCCCTATAATATCGTTGGGAAACCGAAACTCAAGCGATTGACAGCACTTACAAAACGTGCCAAGGTTATCATCGCTCTTGATTCAGAGGAGACCGCAACCGGTATCTCCCAACAAGCAATTACTGACAGTTGCGTTGTACCTGTTATCGTGGAACTCGATACCGGAAGTGGACGCTGCGGTGTGCAGTCCCCCCAAAAAGCACAACACCTCGCACAACAGATTATGAAAATGCAAGGCATCGATTTCCAAGGTGTGATGACGTATCCGAGCAACACCCGAGCGAAGCCGTTTATCGAAGAAACGCTTGACCGGCTCTCAAGCGACGGGATCCCTGTAAACATCATCAGTGGCGGCGGTACAGGTTCGGAGGCAGCATCAAAAGAACTCGGCTGCACGGAAACCCGTAGCGGCTCTTATGTCTACGAAGGGATGACACGGGTTGGGAACTCGGAGATGTTAACGCCCAAAAGGTGTGTGTTGCGTGTCATCACAACCGTTGTTAGTACGCCAACACCTGAGCGGATTATCATTGATGGCGGGATGAAGACTTTCGCCAGTTACCCACCAACGCCTTACGGACATATCATTGAACATCCGGACGCAAAGATTTACGGAATGTCGGTCGAACATGGACATGTCGATGTCAGTGAATGTTCACACCGATTTAAGGTTGGAGAACAACTCTCAGTCATTCCACTACATCAAGGTATGACAAGCAATCTTCATGACGAACTGGTAGGCGTTCGAGGCGATACAGTTGAAGTAACTTGGCAAATTGCTGGCAGAGGCAAAGTATTTTAATTTACCGCGAAGCGTGCAAAAACAATTTTTAGCCCAATAATGGTTCTCTTTTTAGAACCGCAGGCTGCCGTTGTCGCCTGCTCACATCACTTTAACAGGATAAAAGAGTATAATTTGACACAAGCGTGAAAAGCAGTGTTTCTGGATCACCAACGGTTTCCATCTAAGAACCGCAGGCTGCCGTTGTCGCCTGCTCATATAACCTTAATCAAGGAAGAGGATAAATCATGATTCTACCAACACCGGCAGAAAAGAAACAGTGGGAAGAAGAAGGGTATCTCGTCTTTGAAAACGCGATTCAGGGGGAAGATCTTAAGCGACTCCAAACTGCTTTCGACTACTGGGCAGACGCAGGCAAGGCAGATTGGTTAGATAGAGTCGAAGCAGGCGAAGCCGCAGCGACGTTTTACGACATTCCGAACCCGTTTGAAAAAGATCCGATTTTTATCGATATTATCGATTATCCAAGCTACTACGGTGCACTCATGGAGTTCACCGACCACGACCTAATTCTATTGGCACCTCAGGTCCGGAGCGTGGCACCGTGGCCAGTGAGTTATACGGGATGGCACCCTGATGTCCCACAGAGCAACCCACTCCACATTAAGGTGCAAATCTACGTCAACGATGTCGAAGCGGGAGGTGGGGAATTCGGCTTTGTACCAAGCAGCCATAAACCCGATGCTGGTCCCTACACGCGTCCGATGCGGCAAGAGAGTATGCCGGGACACAAAACTTTCCCCGGTAAAGCCGGCACAGCGATTATGTTCAATTCGTGTGGCTGGCACGTTTCGATGGACAATCACTCCGATGTACCTCGGAAATCAATTATCATAATTTACGAAAAACGAACACCGGGACGCATTGGACCTGAACAGTATGCCTTCATCTCGGAGTATTGCCAGACCCCAGAACGTCGCAAATTGTTTAGTTTGGACGGCTAATCAAAGGAGGATTACCCATGCCACGAATCGATGCGCATCTGCACGTATTCACAAAAGCCTCCTCCGAGTTTCCGAGGGAGATATCAGACGTTTGGCCCGCAGAACGGGAAGAGCCTGTCGAAAAGCTATTAGAGGAAATGGAGAAACACCAGATCGATCAGGCGGTCCTTGTCCAGATGGCTGGCGCGAGCATAGCGAACCATCGTTACTTGCTACGCTGTCTCAAAGCGTATCCGAACCGATTCTTAGGGATTGGATTGGTACCAGAGGGACATCCGAACCCTACTGACCACATGGCGGAACTCACAGATAACACTGGGATTATCGGATTCCGATTTTCTACATTTGGGGGACCGCGTGATATTTTTGCGAAGATGGACGTCCGAGAGTTTGACGCATACCCCATCTGGAAGTGCGCTGCCGAACGTGACTATGTCTTGTGGCTCTATCCGAACGCCATCAACGCACACCTTCTGCCATACTTGGTACAAGAATTTCCACAGGTTCGCGTTGTACTAAATCATCTCGCCGTGTGCCCCGGAAAAGGCAAATTTAGCTGGGACGAATACGGGAGACCGCAGATACAGGTCACAGGCTACAACCTCACCATGCACACCACCTATCGACTCGCTCGCTTTGAGAATGTTAATGTGCATCTCTCAGGTCAGTACGCCTTTAGTCAGGAAGAATTCCCCTATAAAGATTTGGCGGGATGGCACCGGGGGCTTCTGACAGGTTTTGGGGCAAAACGATTGATGTGGGCAACCGATTTTCCATGGATATTGGAAGAACCGGGTTATGGGAAACTGACTACGGTTATAGAAGAATTACTACCAGATCTATCTGAAGCGGAACTGGCAGACATCATGGGAGGAAATGCGAAACGGATTTTACGGTTCCCCGACCTGTAAGTTATGAGAGCGGCTCAGAATCAAGTCTCGGCTTGAAAAGCGAAGGCACTCTTGATCTGCTCAAGTTTTAACAACTCAAGCTGGGGGGACAAATGAATGGCAATAACATCAAAACGACAGGGCGCGTCTAAGAGATTGTGAGATTGCAGATATGCCAAAGCAACTTTCGAGATCTGCCGCTGTTTCTGTAGGGTCACAGCCGCTTGTGGTAAGCCGAATCTGAGGCTTCGTCGCGTTTTCACTTCCACAAAAACAGTGAATTCACCATCCTGCACGATCAAATCTATTTCGCCGCGTCTTGCACGATAATTCTGCGCAAGGATTTCACATCCATGCGCCTTGAGGTGCTTCACTGCCAACGACTCACCAAGCTTTGCGATGTTCAAGCGTGAACGATCCATTTATATCTTCCATTCCTCCTCTCTGCCCATAAGTGTCTATGAGATATGAAACACTACTACTTTTTCTTTTTCAGAGCTCCCCATAGGATTGACCATTTTTGTTTCGGAGAAATAGACAAGGGTTTTGGTGACCAAGCCGGTGTCAGAGCTAGTTGTAAGTCTTCAACAACAGGAACACCGCCATTACCATCAGCATTCATCACGTATATACCGTAAAGCCTCTGCCACTCTGATGAATAAGCAATCTGTGTACCATCTGGCGACCACGTCGGATGTTGGTCCCGGGATTTGCTATTCGTCAGATTCCTCTCATCTGTGCCATCTATATTTATGATATACACATCAAAGATTTTGTTGCGGTAAGACGCAAATGCGATCTGTGTGCCATCTGGCGACCACGCAGGTTGTGTGTCCCAAAACAGAGAGTCAGTGACGCGTGTTACGTTGGTTCCATCAGTATTCATAATAAAGATGTCCGATCCAGAAATACGAGTGGATTCAAATGCGATCTGTGTGCCATCTGGCGACCACGCAGGTTGGCTGTCTAAACCTGGATGGTTGGTGATGCGTATTTGGTTTGTACCGTCGGCGTTCATCACATAAATTTCTGTGTTCCCATCCCGCTCTGATGTGAAAACGATCTGTGTGCCATCTGGCGACCACGCGGGACCACCGTGATCAGCCGGATGTTGGGTTAGCTTAACCGGTTTCCCTCCGCCTACCGTCATTACATAGATTTGAAAGAAAAATCCCTCTCGTTCCGATACGAAAGCGACCTGTTTTCCATCCGGAGACCAAGTCGGTTCCGCGTCATACGACTCGTGGTGGGTAAGCTGTTTAACATTTTTACCGTCAGGAGTCATCGTATAAATTTCTGGATTTTTAAGACTGCCAGACATAAAGGCGATTTGAGCCTCAGCGCATCGTGTTACACTTACCAACAGTAAGGCACTCAAAAATATAAAAACAATGAATCCTTTTTGCAGATTGTTCTGCAAAGTCAATAGGATTCTCATTGCTCCGCTTCTTCGCAAAGCCGAGAAGCAATCCATTTTAATAATTGAAACTTCATCGTGCCCGATTATATTTAATCGCGCCCCACAATGCAGCCGTGTAAATTGTTTAAGCAATGCCGATTGCATAATTCTACTCCTGTTCTGGTAACGTGATGTTTATCTATTCTCCTTCAAGCAAGATTTGAAAGAGACCGAGTTGGTAGGTAGCAGTGTACAACCTATCCTTATTGACAACAAGAGAGACAATCCTATCCGTATCGGATGGATCAAACTCCCAAGGCTCTTGTGTAGAACTGTTGTTACTGGCGACGAGAGAGGTAGTTTCATCTGAAACGCTCGGAGATATCCGATGCCATTTACCACGACCATCCAAGCGATAGACGCCAGTATCACCAATACCATAAACTTCCGTACTATCCACAGTGAATTTGTCTATGATGACGTGTGCCCCCATTTTATTGGTTACCACATGCCAATGCGTGCCGGTTTGCGATGCTAAGACCCCCTTGTCCGTTGCGACGTAGGCAGTTGAACCTACAAAGACTATTTCCTTAAAACGCTCAAAGCGAAGTGGAAGGCTCGATGTAATGTCTCTCCAACTGTTTCCACCATCAAACGATTGAAACAGTCTACCATCCCGCTTTCCTACATAGACGGTTTCAGCTGAAACCGCTAACTTGAATTCTTTATCCAATTCGCTATGGGGCTGTTTACCAGTATCTACTAACCCAGTGTTTGTCCATTCTGAGTCACCGGGTTTCCATTTGAAAAGTCGTCGCAGATATTCTACATAGAACGTCTCGCCACTGATGGCAAACCCACCAACTCCGCCGTACGTGTCAAGAAGGTACAGCGTAGCGGGTACATTATCAATTACCGGACGACCCGCCGCTAAGTCCGCTTGTTTCAGTTCTTCAAAATGTGCCTCTGTCCAAAACTCAAGGACGAGTGTTTCGCTACCAAAATCCGGTATTTCTTGAACCGGTATAAACTTGTCGTCATCTGCAGATAAACGGAAAACACGTAAGTTGTCTCCTTCATCCACAATCATATAGAGAACATTATCAGCAATGACCATCTTTGACTTTGAAAACGCAAATAAACCGTCCCAAACGCCCTTCCACGATGCCCCTTGGTCACTTGATCGATAAATCCCTTCGCTGGTATGCACATAGAACTGATTGTTGAACACGATCAGATCCCGTGTCGTGATGCCCACCATCCCTTTCATAAATGGATGCCATGAGTTCCCACCATCGGTTGTGCGATAAATACCGAATGTCCCTGATCTGTAAAACGTCCTTTCATCCACCGCCCAAATTGGAAAACGAACCGGTGCAGACCAATGCGGGTCAAATCCAAGATTTGCCCGAGGTTGCGCTTCATCCTCTGAATGGAATTCGGTAACACTTTGCGCTAACAGCCTTACACCGGTTGGTGTCCGGACAAACGTAGATCCATCTTTAGGGGTTATGTCAGTCCACGACGCACCCAAGTCGGTTGAATGGAAAATCCTGTTTGAACCTGCATTGTTATCGCGCATTATTTCCTTTACGGTCTTTGTCCTTGTAAAAAGGTCGGGCCCCGTCCTAACATAGAGGTTGTTTTCAAAGACATCTAAGGAATGGATAGCTTCGGACGTGTCCAGAAGCAGTTGTTCCCAAACACCTGAATTGAGACGGTAGAGTCCGTTGTTTGTGCCAGCAAATACAGTATTTCCAATCGCAGCCATCGCATAAATTCTCTTGCCTGCTAATCCATTATTAAAGGATCCCCAGTGATTACCAGCATCCGTAGAGCGGAAAACACGCCCATCCAGAAGGGCGAGATATATCGCAGTCTGCGCTTGTGCCTCATTCGTGATGGCGAGTCCGGTAACATATCCCTCTGGCAAGAAACTACCAAATGCGCCCCACGTCTCTCCATCATCCGTTGAAGTAAACAGTTTATAAGAAGCAAGATAGAGGGTGCCCCTATGCTCCGTAATAGGCAAGAACGACCACATTGGGATACTTGTGTTGATAAGCGTCCATGCAGTTCCATCCGTTGCCAATCTGTAAATACCTGTTGATGCCACAGCATAGAGATCTCCTCTGGATGTCGCAAAGAGATTGATGTCGGCACCCCCTTGGAGTCCATTCATCTGCGTCCACTGTGAATCAGAAAACTTGTTGGAATCTCCCGATGGATCAGATGATAAAGTCGTCTCGGAAACTTGTAAGCCAGCACTATTGTTTCTGCCAGGAATAGCAGCACGTCCAATCCGATTTCGGACTGCAGGTTTCGATGCGATATCACGCACAATAGGGGTCTCAACGATTTCAATTGTAGGTTCAGATTGTGCATCGAAACTATACGGTTTCTGAAAGGAAGCAATGTACTGATTGCTTACACCGAGCAGCAATACAACCAATAAAGTGGCTGTCCCAAAAGCCGCCCACGGGAGCATGTGTTTCCCAGGTGGAGGCGGGGTCGGATTCGTGTCAGCGACTTGTCGCATGATATTCTCGGTGAAGTTGGTAGAGAGTTGTACGCCTCCAAGCGTTTCGCTGATCATTGGTTCATCATTCTTTAAACGCTCTCGTGCCCGTCGCAGCCGACTCTTAATTGTATTCACTGAAACACCTAAGAAGTTGCCTATCTCTTTTGCTGTCATTTCGCTCAAATAATAGAGCGTTACCACTGTCCGCTCACTCTCTGGTAGCTTCTCCAGCAGTTTCCTAACGATTGCATGGCGATGTCCGGTCGCTTCCGTCTCACGTTGTTCCGAAACATAACGATCATAAGAGGCTTTCTCTATTTCATCCACAAGCATGTCCTCCAGCGATTGCATTGTAGGTTTATTCTTTTGCATCCACTTAATACAAAGCCGATTTGCGATGACATAAAGCCATCCGGCAAACTGATTGGGATTCCTTAGCGTGGCAAGATTCTTGTGTACCTGGAGGAAAGTGTCTTGGGCAATCTCTTCAGCGAAATGAAAATCCCCAATCTTCCGCCATGCAAGGGCATGAACGCTCTTCTGGTATTTCCGTACTAAGGTGCTGAAAGCCTCATCGTCGCCATCCAAAATTCTATGAATCAGTTGAACATCATTTTCTACCATCAGAATTCTCCATGATTAGCGTTAGCAGACATCGGAACAACCCCTAGTGCCTTATGGTAAGTCTCATTCGGTTCGGACAACATCGGTCCAAGGTTCGCGCACCCCAGAGAACGAAACACTGGAATCAACACTAAATTTCTCTTCAATCCAGATAAACCCTTATATGCTTTCATTGTATATCTCCTTCAGATTGAGGAAATGTAGGCTATCCTACCAAACATTTATAGTAAAGTTTAGAATTAATTAGACACTCCAAAGAGGCGAGGATACAATCCTCGCCAGCGGTGGTGAGGTGTTTTGTGTTTTCCAAAGTGCCCTCTTATTTTCGGGTTTTACTATAAACGATGAATAGATGGAACTGTGTTTACATTCACCTGAACTCAGCGTGAATTCGACTTAAGCACACCGGTTGGATTAGATTGTACTTTAGCGACTTCTTACACGAATACGCTGGAACGCTTCTGCAGGTAAATATCTCCCCAACACTTCCCGAACGCTTGCTTCCGTGAGCAGCTGTGGCGTGATTAAGACACATTTGTTCCGCGAACTCGCCGCCCAATATATCTCAAAATCCTTATAACTCACTCGACGTTCTCCAAAATCAACAGGGTTTTGGAGAAAGATTTCGCTCATCGGATCGTTGTAAGCAGAGAGGGGCAAAATTTCTGGACTACGACCTTGCAACCGAACCATCACAATAGGACCCCACCCTTCCGCAATAAATGCCTTTAAAACATCAAACGAAGCGTTAGAAATAATCGCGATATGCTGCACTGTGCCGCGGGTCGTTGCATAAAAATCATCAAGTCCACCTTCACTAATGCGCGGGGATTCTTTAAAAACATTTCTGACGTAAGGCACTTCGCGCACATCAATTGAAGCAGCTTCTGGTAAACGCGCCTCAGTCTCCATTGATTGCTCCGGTGCTGTTTTTGCAGCAGCGGCAATCGCCGTTTCAGGAACGTGATACGGCCCTTTAGGTGCGGGACCACAACCTATTACCAAAACTAAGTATACGAGCAGCGTAACATAAACAGGCACGGTTGAGTACGAAAATCTGATAAAAAATCCCTGACAAACTTCTCGTAGCAAAAACAGATGGCGTTTCATGATTGCATTCCTTCTCGTGTGCTGCAGTCGAAGTGATTTATGTGTCAGTATCAACCTACCTCGACAGCAACTCCTTGTTTCTTCTGTCGTAACTCGCGATACATGGATCCACTCACTTATCAGTCCGGTCAAAATACACGGCAGAAGCAAACCGAAATTGTTAAATTTAAAACGTTACCTGACCACTTGATTATTAATGATACAATTTTAGGGCGAAAAGGGTGCATAATCTTAAAAAAAATCAAAAAAATTTGATTTTTGCAGCATTCGCAAACGTTTCTATTGATTAGATGAGGTTGTTTATAATCCATCCCGTAAAGGAACGTTAGAAATCCTTTAGGTAGAAACCTAACCCAACAAATCAGGATTTACGAGATAGTTTTATAGTAAAATCCACAATTATTTGGACATTTCGGGAAGGCGAGGATACAACCCTCGCCAGCGGCGGTGGGGGTGTTCCTTAGTTCACTGACCAACTAACTGTCCACATATCTTTAGGCTTTACTATAACAAGGAGTACTTTGGCATGATGAGCGAGGAAAATCGGGCGTTCTAACTTGGAGTTCGATAAGCGGGTTTAATCATCAGGAAGGAGTTTAAAGGTGAGACGATGAATCTCAGACGCGCCAAACTGGGCAATTGCTTGTCGATGTTGGGAGGTGGGATACCCTTTGTGTTTTGGGAACCCATAGTTCGGGTAGCTACGATCAGCTTCGATCATGAGTCGGTCGCGGGTGATTTTGGCGATGATGGAGGCTGCCGCAATAGAATAACTTCGGCTATCGCCTTTGGGAATTGCCTCACCTACAATACCTACTTTAGGTAAATCCAAGCCATCAACGAGCAGATAATCGGGTTGTGGGATTAGTTTTTCAACTGCCTCTTGCATCGCTAACAGCGTTGCCTTAAGGATATTTGAACGATCAATAATCTGATGATCCGCGGCACCGACACCTACGGACACAGCGACGTTGTGGATTTCGTCAAATAGGCGGGCACGTTGCTTCGGTGATAACTGCTTTGAATCCCTCAAGCCTTTAATGTCGCAATGAATCGGTAAAATGACTGCAGCGGCAATGACGGGACCTGCCAGAGCACCTCTGCCAGCCTCGTCAATGCCTGCAATCTGTTTATAGCCGCTTCGTAGGCAAGCAAGCTCAAAAGCATTCATCACCATCAGGTTATCTTCTACGTTCTCTAACGCGTGCGGATCTTCCAGTGCGCTCACGCAAGTAATACAATTTCGCGCGCCGAACAGCACCATATCGGACAACCTGAATACTGTCAATATTGGGCGAATGGAGCGGGAACGTCCTTTCACTTCCAGCACCGAACGCAACACGCCGAACCGTAAACGTTTCTTTTAATCCACCATGGTGGCGACGAATCACGGTCCCCTCGTAAGTCTGAATTCTTTCCTTTTGCCCTTCTCGGATACGGGTATTCACCTTGATAATATCGCCAGGTCCGAACTCAGGAATGTCGCTCTTCATATATTGATTTTCAACAGATTCAATTAAATTCACCTTATTATTCCTCCTTTATATAATATAAGTTCTGCTATACACTTGATATAAATTTACAAGTCCCTAAAGACCTAAGAATCAAATTTTTAGTTTACTCCACCAATCCTGCTGTTTTGAGAATTTCGATATCTTCCTCGCTTAACTCCATTTTCTGCAGCAAGTCCGGACGGTACTTTGCAGTGCGTTTGAGTGCCTCCGCATACCGCCACTTCTCAATATTCTCGTGATGTCCACTCAACAGCACTTCAGGGACATTTATCCCAGCGAATTCAGCGGGTCGCGTATAATGTGGATGGTCCAACAATTCATGACTGAACGAATCAACGTGTGCTGATTCGTAATCGCCAAGGGCACCGGGAAGTACACGACCAATAGCATCAATCAAAACAAGGGCAGCGATTTCCCCACCACTCAACACATAATCTCCAATAGATATCTCAGTCTTCACCACCTGGCGACGCACTCGTTCATCAACACCTTTATAACGTCCACATAAAAGAATGAGATGCGTTTCTAAGGAGAGTGATTCCGCCAATCCCTGTGTCAAAGGAACACCCTGCGGGGTCAGATAGATAACGTGTGCATTTACCTCTGGGTTCAACGCTGCAATTGCTGCGAAAATAGGTTCCGGTTTAAGAATCATCCCCGCGCCACCGCCATAAGGGTAATCATCAACCGACTTATGTTTGTCGGTTGCCCAATCTCGCAGATTATGGAGATTGACGGCAAGTTTATCAGTGTCCTGAACGCGCTTGAGGATACCCGTCTCTAACGCCGGTGCGATTATCTCCGGAAACAGGGCAAGAACATCGATTTTCATCTTTACTGGCTTTCGGCTTTCGGCTATCAGCCATCAGTTAAAGAGGGATATGATAGGTTCTAACGTCTTTTCTGACTGCTGACCGCTGAAAGGAAAACCTGAAAGGTTTTCCGTCCTGACTGCTATTCTCCAATCTACTCATCTGGCTTGGGGTGTTCAATCAGTTCAAGAATAACCTTTTTATTTGCTTGCAAGCCCGCAGTATAGAGAACACTTCTTATCGCTTTAAGTGTTCGCCCATATCTACCGATGATCTTTCCCAGATCCTCCTCCGTGACAGTCAACTCAATAATAACGACCGTTTCGCCCGTTACTTCTTTAACCTCTACCTGGTCGGGATGATCAACGAGGGATTTTACGATGTATTCAATCAATTCTTTGAACATAGTTGACTTTCAGATTTCAGTAGATGTGCCTGCTGCTTGCGTTTCCGAAGCCTATCGAAGTAGTTGTTACTCTTCTTCTTCAGCGGATTCAGATTCAGGTGCTTCAACGGATTCAGGTATTGCTTCAGTGGGCGGGGTGTCCGTTTCAGACGCTACCTCTTGTGTCTCGGTAGGTTCGGGATCATCCGTTTTCGCGACTGCCTCGACGGCTTCCTGTTCCGGCATCGGTTTACCCAACTTCTCGTACTCGAATTTCATCAGAATCCCGTTTTCACTGAGCAGACGCTTTGCGGTATCAGAAGGTTGTGCACCTCGTCTCAACCATTTTAAGGTTTTCTCTTCATCAATCAAAACATCTGCCGGCTCCGTCATAGGATTGTAATGACCGAGGCGTTCTAAAAACACGCCATCCCTCTGGGCACGTGCATCAGCCGCGACGAGTCGATAAAACGGACGTTTCTTCCTACCGTGTCGTTGTAATCTAATTCTAACTGCCAAAAAATACCTCCTAAAGGCATCCATGCCGCGTTTATAAGAAAGGCGAGTTACTAAGGACTCACCTATCGCTATCTGCGGCGTTTCCGTTTTCGGGGCTTTCTTGCCTTCCGCTTTGGACGAGGAAGCGCTCCCATTTTCTGCCCCATTTGCGGCATTGCCATCGCCGCTTGCTGGTTCAACATACGATTCATCATCTGGAGTTGCGAAACCAGCATATTTATCTGATTCACCGTCGTCCCGCTACCTTTGGAAATGCGGAGCTTCCGACTTCTATCTAATAACCGAGGGTTTTTTCGTTCCTCAAGCGTCATTGAATGAATGATCGCTTTTGCCGTTTGCAAATGGCTCTCATCGGGTGTAAGGTTTTGAGCCGGCAACTGATTTTTAAAGGGCATCAGATCCATCAATTGATCTAATGGACCCATATTTTTAAGCTGCTCCAGTTGTGTGAGGAAATCGTCAAAATCTAACCCTTTTTGTTCTGTAAGTTTACGTTCAAGTTCTTTTGCCTGATCTTCGCTGAAAACATCTTCGGCTTTTTCAAGCAACGTTTGGAAATCACCTTGTCCGAGGATGCGCGAAGACATCCGCTCCGGATGGAACTCCTCTAACGCTGCTGCCTCAATTTTTTCACCAACCCCGATGAACTTAATCGGTTTCTGTGTAATATGCCGAATCGAAAGCGCTGCGCCACCACGAGCATCCCCATCCATTTTCGTGAGGATAACACCGTCAATCTCCAAGTCGCTGTTGAAATTCTCGGCGACATTCACTGCATCTTGCCCTGTCATGGCATCAACAATCAGCAAAATCTCAGTAGGTTCGACACGCTCTTTGATTTGTCGCAGTTCACCCATTAATGTATCGTCAATGTGCAAACGTCCAGCAGTGTCAATAATAACGCAGTTATGTCCGTGCGCCAAAGCCTCTTTGACAGATGTCTCGGCGATTTCAACAGGAGAAACTTCTGTTCCCATCGAAAACACCGGTGTCTCAGTCTGTTCACCGAGAACTTGGAGCTGCTTAATGGCAGCCGGACGATATACATCAGCCGCAACAAGAAGCGGTTTACGCCCCTCTTTACGGAACTTAAGGGCTAATTTCGCCGCGACTGTCGTTTTACCGGCACCTTGTAATCCAGCAAGCATCACCACTGTTGGACCACCCGGCGCAATGTTAATCTTTTCCGCCTTGCTACCCATCAATTGGGTGAGTTCTTCACCAATAATCCGGGCAATCTGCAGCTCAGGCGTAAGGCTACCCAGCACCTCTTGACCGAGGGAGCGTTCCTTAATTCGATCTATAAACTCACGTGTGACTTTATAGTTAACATCTGCTTCCAGAAAAGCACGCCGCACTTCACGCAGCGTATCGGAGACATTACTCTCCGTCAACTTTCCCTGTCCCTTGAGTTTTTTGAAGGTGCTCTGTAAACGATCACCTAAACTTTCAAACATTATGCCTGCTTCCTTTTTTTAGAGGCGTGAACTGCGCCGCGACTCGCATTCAGTTCCCAAAACGTGTAATTATCGACCCGTTTTTTGAAATGCTATCAAAGTCCGCTTACCAAATCAATTTACGTAAGTCCTGACTTGTAAAGTCGCGCAAGGATACATTAACTCCCAATTATACAATTATAGCAAATTTAACCGCTAATGTCAAACTTTTTTTCATACTTGACATAAACCTGTAACCTATGGTAAAAATATAGTATGAAAATAGCAACCACCACACAAAAATACTGGAAACTTGTGTTCTACAAAACCCTAATTCTCCTCATCTGCGCCTTAACCATCTTCTGTTGTGGATGTCAAGGCGAGACCTTTAATCTTGACATAGGCGACACCGCTTTAGAAATCATAGAGAAATCCGGCGAACTCACAGAGAACGAGGTTTGGGACGGCCGTATCTATATTACTGGCACCCTCGTTGTTCCAGAAGGCATTACACTGACGATCCGATCAGGAACCATCGTCGGTTTTGAACCGATGGATACACCCAGCCAACTTATTGTGCATGGCGAACTCTACGCAGAAGGGTCGCCAGACAGAATGATTGTCTTCGGCTCCTTAGGGAGACAACGTGAGCGTCAACAAGCACCTGAAGTAAGTACAACGCCTGATCCAATAGCGACCGGTTTCACAACAGGCATAAACGAATATGTCAGTCCTGAACCGCAGAGAACCATCACAGCAGATCCACCAAAAGCAGGGGATTGGTGGGGAATTCAGATCGAAGCGGAAAGCCCGAATAGTCGCCTAACATACTGCCGCATCCAACATGCGGATGTCGGTATCACATGCCGAACAGACGCTGTCCAAATCGAGAGGTGCCTTCTCAGCGAAAACAAAACCGGAGTACTCTCTGAGAGCACGAATCCGACCATCACCAGCAACGAATTTAATAGAAACGGCACAGGTTCACGATTCCAAGGAAGCTCATCACCAGACGTAGAATACAACGAGTTCACAGCCAACAATTACGGAATCATCTGTGAAGACGATGCCCGACCCCGTATTCAGTATAATAATCTCCGTGCCAATTACGAGAACGCTATTGTCTGCTATTCCACTGCCTCACCAGAGATAGTCTCCAACAATATCACACTGAACGTCGGCTGGGCAGTCTACGACGGCGGCAGGCTCCGAGACAATTTTATTCAAGGGAATAAACAGGTTGGACCCAACATAACAGAACTCGGTGTCGGAACACAAAGCGATCAATTTTACGGCGTAGACGAAGCCTTTGAACCGAGAAATTCTCCGGTAACAGAAGCAGGCGTGCTACGAGAAAATTTCTAACAGGAAATTGATATATGGGTCGCTTCAAAGCCTATCTCGAACTCATCCGCTATCCGCTCTTTGCGATTCCGATTGTCGCAACACTCCCCGGTGCACTCATTGCGAGCGAAGGACACCTAACGTGGCGGGTCGCAGCGGCACTGTTCATCGCGCTCTGCGGTTACTTTGCTGGAATGATAAAGAACGACTATTTTCACCATGAAACAGACAAGCATACGAACCCAGAACGTCCCCTCCCATCACAACGCCTAACACCGCGGCAGGCAATTATCCCCGCAAGTACCATCTACGGGTTATGTGTCATCGGTGGTTTCTGGCTCAATATTAAAGCAGGCTTGCTGGTGATGGGTTTAGTTGCAATTTCGCATCTCTACAATGCAATTTTCAAAGCGAAAGGTATCTTAGGCAGTCTTACATTGCCTTTGGGGATTGGGGCGCTGAGCATCTTCGGGGCATTAGCCGTGAGCGGTACCGTCCCACGCTTAGTATGGTATGCCTTCGCAGCGACAACACTTTACGACCTTGGCACACACATTACGACGACCTTCAAAGACATCTCACGGGACGAACAACTTGGCATTGTAACGACACCCCTCCAGATCGGTATCCGTCCCGCACTTTTTGTCTCTGCGGTTGCCACTGTCCTCGCTTTCGTCATCGCCTTTTTACCATACTGGATGGAACCAGATCTCCAAAAGTCTTATATCGTCTGGGTAATCCTGGGCATCATTGCTACTGTTGGTAGCCGTATCTCACTCTATCTTCAACCAAACGAAAAAAACGGCTACTTCGCGCTGAAGGGTTCAATGGTAGGTTCAATTCTCTTTTTTCCGTGTCTCATCGGTGCGCAGGTGTCTATCACTATTTCCGCTGCGGTCATCGTGCCATTGTTGTTAGTGACGCTATTTTTGTTAAAAACAACCCAACAAGAAGTTTAAGGGACAATTCTCAGATATTACGAATCTCCTAAGGATAATTGCAATCATCGCCGACTATATTAACCCAAGTTGCTACTTACAAGATTTTAGGCATGTAGAGCCCGTTTTCGTTGAAATTCGTTGAGAATCTGTGTGTTTTTGTAGCGTAAACTGTTAGTTTGCGTGCTTAGTGGAAACCCAATCTAACAGATTATGCTACAAAGGTGGCAACTTGCGTTATATTAACTGAGGGTGTTTCATAAATAGTTATTTTTCATCGAAAACAGGTTTTAATGTAAGAAACATTTCGTGTAGGTATCCGGCATCGGAGATTCATTAGCATTGATACCTGCAAAAGTAGGATACCGAGTCCCAAAAAAGTAGAAACATATGCCAAGCCTCGCACGGGTAAAGGTTTATGCTTGCCTGTGATCGACAAGAGTTTGCTCAACAAATCAAAGACAGGTTCAATGGCTATCTTTCGCGCCCCTTGGTAGGTAGCGACTTGCGTTGCTGTATAGAGGGGGTCTGCCCCCAAGAGTGCGTTAGCTTCGTCTAAAGTCGTCTTGGGTGTCAGCAAAAGCACGTTGGTCTCGGCGAAAGCTATGGCGCGTTTTTTATCGACATATCCGTTATCGGCAACGATACACCGTGTGCCTCGGTCAATGAGTTTCTCTTTCTTGGTATCCAATACCGTGCGTTCATTGATGTTGGCGGGTAGCACCTGAAACATAACAGGGAAGCCACTGCGGGTGGCAGTGAGATGCAGTCCGTATCCATAGACCCATCCGTGATACCCACTTTTCGACCAAGTGGCAGTTGTATCAACACCGCGTAAGCCTTTGGGTATCTCATTGTTGAGGCGATCCTTCTGATGCCAGACGGGACCCGCCGCTTTGAACAAACTTTTATCTTCATAAACGACTTCTTGCCGAAAGTGTCCGCCATGGCTGAGGCTCCATGTGGCGACATATTCTGTGAAGGCTTCGAGCTTTGGTGTCAACGCTTTGTATCTGCGTCCAAGCGTCACGTGAGAGGGACACGCCGGTAGCCGACATCTTTCAAGCCAGATCGGGTGGTGAAATAAGTAATCTTGCTGTGCGCGCATAGCCGTAATCCCCTTGAGTGCCATAACCGCGTAAAAGACGATGAGGGAAGCGTCCGGATACGTCTGGGGGCTCCCTCTTTTTGAAACGTTTGCTTCAGTAGTTGAAAACTCATCTAACAAAAAAAAAGAAATGTGATATACTCTATCAGGTCAGGATATTTCATGGGTATCTCCTTGAATCTAATTTCTTAGTGGTAAAAAATTGAATTCAAAGGATACCCTTTATCCTGACTTTTGCCAACTTTTATTTATGAAACACCCTCATATTAACTCAAGTTGCTACTTAACACAAAATGAACAAGATAGGCGCGGAAGACTGGAAGAGGGAAGGTCTTCCCACTCTTCCGTCCTTCCACGCCTCCCTTCTCACAGTTCCGTTCAGATTTCAAGGATATTCTCGCCGGCGTATTTTCTCCTTACGTTGCATCATCTCACCGCTGCCATTTTGAGTAATAAGTCTTATGTCTCACTCTATTATAAAGTAAGTCAGCCCTAATACAACCCGTTCCTAACAAGGTTGAGCAAGTATTACTTATAGTTTGTATCAAATGACCCCATGAGTTACACTAATAGTATGAGTTAACTTAACGAGTAGATGTATTTGCATCACCGACACTCATTTCATGGAGGTCACTATGGACCGTAAGAAGGATACCGCCTATGGTATCAATCGCCTCGAATCTAAGAATGCCAGAGCGGCTATTATTCAGAAGATTTCATCAGACTTTAATCTGATGCCTCTGATTGCTGAAGCCTACTATAACCAGATTTCTGACTACTTTGCTCAACACGCCGATGTTCAGCTGACCTCGGGGCAAATCTGCTATGAGGCAGTCGCCGCCGAGGAACCGGCAGGCAAACATATCGCTTTAGCGAAGAAAGTCTCCTGTCGGCTGACCCTCAATGACATTCAGGAGGATTTTGAAGTCTTAGGCACTTATGGACTCGCAGGTCTCAGACGACATCGGATCCTCCGATTGACCCAAGAAGCTTATGACCAAGAGGCCTTGCTGAGCTACGAAGATTTAGCAGTGTTATTAACCACGAGTCCTGCCACGGTGAAACGCGACATCCGGGCGTTGAAACAGTCGGGGTATTTCGTGATGACGCGCGGGGCAAAACACGACATGGGCCCCGGCACGTCTCATAAAACCCAGATCTTGGAGTTATATTTCAAGGAGTATACCTTCACCGAGATTGAGAAAAAGACGAACCATTCTGAACGCGCTGTCTATCGGTACTTGAAAGACTTCACACAAGTCGCAACACTGCATCATCAAGGCTTTCCTGACGCACAGATACGGCTCATCACTCACTTCTCCGACCGACTCATACGCGAGTATCTCGCGCTGTATAAGGAATACCAGCACACGGACCGAATGACCCAGCTCCTTCACCCAGAGCCAGCGGATCCAAAAAAGGGGGAACTCTCATGAGCAAACCTTTGACGCGCACGCAGATCAACGAGAAGAAGTTCAGACGCATCAACGATAAATCGCTACGACAGCTGCTTATCCATCGCTTTCTCAATGACTATGGGTATGACAAAGGCGAAGTCACGGCTACCGCTATTGTTGATGATATTCTTACGACCGTTGAGGACTATTTCGTCATTACCCTCCCTTTGGAGAAACTCGCCACGGGTGATCAACTCCCTGATGAACGGTTGCTGAGTTATGGACACCTCGTTTGGATGGCTGTGCCTATTGAGGAACACCCTGAAAGAGGAAAATCCATCATCAAAACGCGTATGAAACCTATCATCCTGACATACCTCGCCACAGAGGATATTGAATCCTTTCGCAACGGCTTTACTTCCCGGCAACTGCGGATCAATCGCTTGGTTCGCTGGTGTCATCAAGCTTATGACCAAGGTGCCTTATTGACACAACTCGACTTGGCAGTCTTGCTCAACGTCTGTGATAAGGTCGTCTGCGACTATGTCAATGAATGGCAGAAAACCACTGGCGAAATCTTACCCACGCGGGGCAACATCCATGATTTATCGGGGGCTATTACCCACAAGAAAGAGATCATAACCCTCTATCTTCAAGGACATCTCACCCCCAGGATTGCCGCGAAAACTAAGCACTCTAAGGAGGCTGTTGATAGATACATTCGAGATTATGAGTCCGTCAAAGTCGTTCGCAACGTAACCCCTGATATTGACAACATCTCACAGATTACACGACTTTCTAAACGCGTCATCTCTCAATATCTCAACCTGATCCCGAAGCACCAACTTCAAACTATGGATGCAAACCTATTTTCCAATTCAGCCGCAAATCAGCAAGGAGAACCCCAATGATCCTCTAATCCGTTGTTCCCGACACACTTGACTTGGCAAACCGGGCAGTCGCCTTGAAAATAGGCTTGACACGCCGCTACCGGTTTTGCTATACTTGAGACATGTTGATCGCTAAGCACATCATTTTTCAAGGAAGATGCCAGCGAAACCAACGCAACCCACTGAGAAACGATCGCTGGGAAGTCAATAAACATCAGCACTCCAGCTATCATAAGGTCATTTGATACTATTTTAGGATAACCATCTTGCGGAGATGCGAAGTATTATCCGCTTGGAGTTGGTAGAAATAGATACCACTCGCGACACGCTCACCGCTATCATTGCGACCATCCCAATGTGCTGCGCGACTTAGACTTGTATAGTAGCCTTCGGGTTGATGTCCTAAGTCTAAACGCCGTATGATGATACCTTGTGTATCATAGATGGTAATTACGACATCGGTGGCATTCGCCAAGTGATACGGTATCCATGTCTCTGGGTTAAACGGATTCGGGTAGTTCGCCAGCAGCAACGTTTCCGTCGGACGTATTGCTGCTAAAATACGCTCCAGCAAAGCAATCGCCTGTTGGTACTTCAGAGAGCCATCGCTTTCGGCACGTAAAATGTTCAGGTATCCTTCCAACACAGTTCGATCCAAATTCTCAAGCGTCTCTTGATCCAGCAGGTCAAATACATTGACACTTGAAGGGGCACCACCATCGGCGTCAAGGTTGTTAGTGACCAACGTGAGGTCAATGTTATCAACCGTGTCATCACCGTTAACATCCGTCCGATCGTCGACTATCCTTCTTCCAGATTGCCCCAATGCCGCTGTAACGAGTGCCGAATCGGTCGCATCTACGCTCCCATCCTCGTTGACGTCCCACGGTGGATATTCCGATACACTTATATCCACACTTCTCAGTATATCTTGTGTGAGCGGATAAATAGGAGATGTATCCAGAATAGAGTTGCCCCGAAGCCGTAACTTCCGCAACTTCGTCAAACCTGCCAGTGCCGTAATATCTCTGATGTTATTATTCATTGCCCATAATTCAGTGAGGTTCGTTAGGTTGCCAAGAGGAGTGACATCACTGATATTATTCCTTGATACATTCAAAAACGTTAGGTCGGTCAGCCCACTAAGCGGGGTGACATTACCGACATTGCTATCTACCACTTTCAAACTTCTCAAAGCTGTCAGGTCTTTGAGGGGTGTGAGATCACTGACATCCGTCTTCCTGATGACGAGGGCAGTTAGATTGATCGCGTATTCCAGACCGGTGATATCGGATATCTTGTCATTGCGGAAGCCGAGACTCGTTAGGTGGCTCATTCGTGCTTGTGTGAGTTCCGAGTCATTTCTGATGCCGAATTTTTTTCGTACCTCCTTCCTCAGGTTCTTATCGGGCATCCAGATGGACGCATCCGGTTCGGGTGTTACGCTGTGTGCCTGACGGGTTTCTTCTGATTGACCGCTAACACCACCTTGTCCTTGAGCACCGTCCTCCTCGGGAATATGCATCCTCACCAAGTCTACGTCTACTTGATTAACATATTGATCGCCGTTGACATCCGTGCGCGGGTTTTCTATCGTGTTGACGTACAACGCAAAATTACCCCTCTCCTCCAGTCCCTGACCCAGCGCTGCTTCAATGAACTCGATATCGGTTGGTTGCACACTCCCATTTTCATCAACATCCCACGGCGGATACTCCAGATTGGTGCTTACGGTCACTGTTTCTGAAGCAACATTCAGCAGATTGGTCCCGACTTCACGGACGACACCGGCTGGCACCTGAAGCGTCACTTGGCGAGCACCCGTTTCCGTTGGATTGATTCTGGCGTAGTATACTTGTGCGCCGTCGGCTTCCCAGAGTCTCGTTGCGATGGATGCTCCAGCGGTGCCACCGACATCTATCTCATCGCGTGCGAAACCGTAAACACCGCGTTGGAATCTAAAGGTGGCAATCACTTCAACCACTTCACCGTTCTCTAAACGCTGATGTTGCTGCTCAATATAATTCTCGGATTGAAAGTGAATCAGGATCTCAAAGGGTCCATCTTTCGTTCCTCCGTCCACCTCAATGATCGGTGTCGGGTCTACACCTGTATTGTGGTGGACAACATTCCGCCTTTCTGAGCTGGCAATGTTAAACGTTAGTGAGTCTGGATTCGAGAGTGTTAGTGCTGTGTCGTCTGCATCGAAGATCTCCGCTTCGGTGATTTCAAAACTCCCTTCTCCACCAGCCGTTGGTGTAAAAAACACCGTCGTAACTATAGAGTCGCTATGCGTTATACGCCAGTCATTATTGTCTACACGCCCAGTCGCGCTGTCTATGATGAAAGGATCGCTGGTTAGCCAGAGATCTGCACCGATTGTTATTGGATCACCTGCGTTATGATTGGTAATAGCAGTGCCGTTGCTATCATCTGCGTTGTAAGAGACCGTCAATGCTCCAAGATTTGCACTCGGGTCAACTGTTATTTCATAACGATGTGCCCTCCTACGATCCTTTAACTCTATATCAATAAACGACGTTTCACCGACGCGTTCAGTCCCTATTGACGGAACGAGGTTGACTGTCCCTTGCATCGTCGAACTCCGCACGGGAACAACAATCCTAGGAAGTTCGTTGCTCGCAAGCTCAGTTACAATGCCTCCGCTATCTTGAAGGTGTGTAGTACCTACAATCTCGACCTGATGATTTCCGATCTCCGATGTTTGAAATGTAATAGTGAAGAGCGTTCCTTCAGAGAAAAAAACCGGCTCGCCCATATCGTAATTTATACGCAAAAGAAACTGTCTCTTAATCCTATTTCCAACTAAACCTATCTCCTGGCCAAGCGTCAGATCGCTCGCATCAAACTGACCCTCTCCAGGTTCAAACTCCCTATAGTCAAAAGCATTCGGGTACTCAACGACTATCGTGAATACAGAAACATTCTGAGGGTTTAAGATTTCAACACTCACCTCAAATTCCTCGTCCGGTGCCGCATCCGGGGAAGGTCCAACGAGTTGCAAAGTTCCACTTGGGTCCTGCGCAGATGCACTCTGAATAAACCAATTACTCGCTACAAGAGCGAGTGCTAAAAACAGTAAAAAACAATAATTAGAAACCGTTGTGTGCATATTTTCATTATCTCCTGGGGTTAGTTACAGATATCAGTTTCTTGCAAGAATCTTGCTTTGAAAATGTGGGTTCAATAGGTGGTTAAATTTAAACTGCCACCATACCATTTGTTAAAGACACAGTTTCGGAGTAAAAAACGTGCATAATATGACAAAAATTAAAAATTTTAGTTTTGTATCTATAAAAATAAGTATGACGGTCATACGGGTGTGAAGGTTTTTGGGAAATGTCGCTTATAATATGGTTCTATGCGTACACCGGGTAAAACATCTTTATTGAAATTAGTGCGATTTTAAGTAATCTGATATTTCTCAAAAGTTATTGTAAAGCAGTGATTATCAAGGTTCTTTTGGTATTATTGTATGAAAATGCGTTATGAAGTCCGTAAGTGTCTGTCTTTCTCCGGTGAGTTGAAGTTGTATCTGATGAAATGTGCGTCTCTCTGAAATACTGATTTGGAGCAAGATGAGGTAGCTGATGACTTTTATACCGAGACTGACATAGGCACCTTCTCTGCTTTGTAGGCTCATGGCAGAAACGCGCAGATTCGATTTCAAATACCGCCAAAACTGTTCAATGCCATGGTGTTGAGACCAAATCCTCATTGCTTCAGAAGTGCGTAAAGGTTTTCCAAAGCCCAAGAGTGTTCGTATCTTGCCTCTATCGCGAAAGAAGATGACGATACATTCGCCAAATGTTGGACTTATTGCCTTGGCACGACAGACAGGTTTATCGCACCCCCATTGTTCTTCGCGCAACTCTATGTTCTTTTTATGCACCGAAAGTTTCGCTTTTGTATCAGCGATGGTCATGACGAAGTTATTTTTTCCATGAACCAATATAGAGGTAAACCCTAACTCCGATAAGGCATCAACAAGTTTACGGCTGCCATACCATGAATCGAAGGTGATCGGATACTTTCTCAGGTCTATGCCTTGGGTATCAAAGAACTCTAACACTTCTTTGAGCATGGTGATAAGGAGCGTCGGTTTATCTGTGTTGCCACGTCCTTGTTTACTGACGAGACGCATATCTAAGGGGATCACGCGATCCGCACACTTCAGTGTGATGCCTAAGACGTTTTGACACCAGATCGCGGTATTGTGTTCTTTCGAGTAGTAGTTTGAACAATAAGATAGTGTCTCTGCGTCCCGGGGTAGATTCGTATCATCAACACTGACGGGGATACACCGCCGTGATCGCGTTGAAGCACTCTTACTTTCCGTGTCTTTGATGAAATCTATTGCCATCGCACAACCGAGTCGCAGATTCAAACATTTCGAGTGATAAAGACTCAGAGAGCCAAGGTTGCGATAAAGACGTGCTTTGGGAAGTTTCAAGGCATCGGCGACTTGATTCGGATTGTAAAGTCCAAAGAGATGGCAAACGCAGAGCAGAAGTAACGTCTCAATAATTTGCTGCCGCATCCGCCGAAAGTAAGAAGAAAACAGGTCTTGAAAAAAGATTGTAGATTTGATAATCTTATGACGCATGAGATGTCCTCCTCATGACTCAAAGGTGGTTCTTTAAGTCATTAGGATGTCATCTCATGCCATAAAAATCAAGCAACTTTTTCAAAAACATCGCATTTTCACCTTGCTATACCTGTGATCTCTTGATTATTACTGCCTCCTTGATAACTCTGAGAAATATCAGTAATGTATACGCACTTTAAAAATTCTATTTATAATTTGAATAGTTCGCGCTACTTCTAGCAAATTTCGTGCTAGTGTTCTCAAGAAAATCCAGATCGCGTTAAAATCGCCGGAATCCGAAAACATCAAAACAGCCCGAAAACACATATAGACATTGGATTTATCGAGGTAGGTGTGGCTGTTCACTATCGCTTCAAAAACTGAAAAAACCGCAGTGATTTGTAATGGATATGCCATTGCCAACACGCAAAAATTGTATGATGTATCGCAAATAATGAACGTGCCCTGCAAAAATTGAAAAACACGCTGTCCTTACAAGGTTCCATTTTATGACTGGAGATCCATTCTATAAACATATCATCGCTGTAGGACTGTGGTTGACAGTTAATAGGTGGTTCTCAATGGTTGGCTATTACAGATCGTTTGAAACCGAAACCCTCACTCTAACGTTTTTATTTTTGTAGGAGAAGATCTGGTCAAACCGGAAGCAATGCTCTATGTGTTAACCGTAGCAAACCACCAATACTGTAAGGAGAAACCCGATGGCTACAGAAGCGTATTGGCGAGTCCTAAAGAAATCAAACCGCATGCTGGCATTAAATTGGGAAACCCTCGTAGCAGCACGCACTGAAGGCGACAAAGAACGGATAAAGAGAGCCGAGAGGAATTATTTCCACTCCCTGCGGAGTGCTATGGCAGCGACGCAAAATGCGGTTTCAGAGCGGTTGTCTGTACAGTGACGAAACGAAATACTGGATGCATGTGTACATAAAAACAGAACCTTAGAGGGCAACACATGTATCATCGCTATCATTTGAAATTCTCTTCTAACGTCACTGTTGTTTCAAAGTCTACTTTATAGAAGAACGGTCTACATTAAAGCACGCGCGATTTCCTACCGCGTGGCGATTTTCAATTCATTGGCGAGGTTTCTAACCTCGCCTTTTTTTGGTCATTTCCACTCGCCAAGAAAGGGTGATTTTTCAGTGAACAACTGTTCATATATTTTCAGATTTCACTATAAAAGATTGCAACAGCGTGCGAATCATGATAGAATAAACATCCACATTTCGTTATAACGCCCTATTAAGAATCCATAAATTAATCAAGGTACAGCAAACAAAAATATTATGAGTACTTCCCATCTACGTTATCTACACGTTGCACAAGATGTTCTGAAACAGATTGAGGCGACGCAAACCGATGCGATTGCACAAGCCTCTGAGATGTGCGCAGAGACAATAGCCGCAGATGGTCTCGTCTACCTCTTCGGCTCTGGGCATTCCCGCATGCCGGTCGAAGAAATTTTTCCTCGTTACGGTAGTTACCCCGGTTTCTTTCCCATCGTTGAATTGGCAGTTACGTTCCACAACCAAGTCGTCGGTTGCAACGGGCAGCGCCAAGCACTCTTTCTGGAAAACGTCTCAGGGTACGCTGAGGTGATCTTACGCAACTTTACCTTCGGTCCTCACGATTGCCTGATGGTGTTTTCCAATTCTGGCACGAATATCCTTCCTATTGAAATGGCGATGGGGGCGCGAGAGCAAAACCTGGCTGTCATCGCGGTGACCTCTGTTGCGCACAGCAGCGCATCTACATCGAAACACGCCTCCGGCAAACGTTTGTTTGAAATCGCGGATTTAACCATTGACAACTGCAACCCACCGGGCGATGCCGTCGTAGACATCCCGAATCTGGCATATCCAGTCGGTCCTACATCCAGCATCGGGACGCTTTCAATCGTCAATGCAATTAAATGCCGAGTCGCTGAACTCCTGACAGAACGCGGGAAACCGCCTGTTGTACTGACTGGGGCACATTTCCTCGGTCCCGAAGAATCAGCGAAGCAGATTGAGCGGGCTTATAACGATTACAAAGCTCGCGTACAGGGAAGTTAGCGCAACACGATTTTTCCGTTGACTTTTCCTATGCAAATCCGTATACTTTAAGAAGCACGAAGAAATGCCGGATTTCCTGAAGCAAGTTCGCATCCGATGGACGTTCCGATGCAGAAAACCACCAAAAGAATCGCTGTGATGGGTGGAACATTCAACCCAATTCACTACGCGCATCTGATTAGTGCCGAACAGGTTCGGACTGGATTGGACTACGACAAGATTCTATTCATCCCTTCTGCTAGACCGCCACATAAAGTTGCAGACGCTGACATTATTGAACCGGAACATCGGTATCAGATGGTCCTCTTAGCAATTGCAGAGAATCCGCATTTTGAAGTGTCACGAATTGAATTGGAACGCGCCGGTCCGTCATACACTATTGAGACCCTGAAAGACTTGAAAAAACTTTACGGAGGAACCACCGAACTGGCATGGATTATCGGGGCAGACTCGCTCATTGAGTATAAGGTATGGAGAGATTTCGACGAGGTGTTGGCGCGATGCGTTATGATCGCAACAACACGTCCGAATTACGACCTGAATCGAGTCCCATTGGAAATCAGAAAAAGGGTTACGACTTTTCCGGTAACAGGCGTTGATATATCCGCTACAGCCATTCGGGAACGGGTTCGGAAAGGGCTTTCAATCCAGTATCTTGTACCGGAACGGGTTCAATCCTATATTCGTCGGTATCGGTTGTATCAATAACGGCAAAAATCCGTTTAAGGCGCTGAGAATCAGAAAATAAGGACGTTAAAAACGTGCAACACACCTGTAGTATATGCGGAACAGTTTACGATTTTGTCTGGAAGGAGGGGACTCCTTTACCGAAAAATTTCCCTTTCTGTAGCGAGCGGTGTAAGGCAGCGGATTTGGCAAAATGGCTGAATGAGGAATACGCTATTAGTAGTCCCTTGCCCTCCCTGATATTGTCAGACACTGAACGAGAACTCCTTGTTGAACTCGGCGCTGACCTTGACGATGATGATATAGACTAACTAAGTGGACTAAGTGGGGTTAATGAAGTTCAAGACTTTAATATGAAATATGGATTGTACATTAGCAGAAATCCGGGCACACCCGAAGTCAATCGAAATTCAGCAGTACCTCTCAGACAAGCTGAGCGAGAAACGCTTCCAGCATGTCCTCTCTGTACAAGAACTGACGGTTGACCTTGCACGTGTTCACGGTGTAAATGTTTGGCAGGCTAACCTCGCTGCACTTCTACACGACAGCGCAAAATGGATGAGTACCAAAGAATTATACAGTGAAGTAGAACGCTACGGAATTCGTCTCGATCCAGTTGAAAAGGCGAATCCATCGCTTCTGCATCCGCTCATCGGTGTAAAACTTGCAATTGAGAAATTTACTGTAACCGAACTTGAGGTGCTCGAAGCCATTCGTAACCATACAACAGGTAGTCCATCAATGGGAGTTCTTTCACAAGTGTTGTACGTTGCTGATTTTGCGGAACCAACACGGACCCATAAAGAAGCCGCTGTCGCGAGGAAGTTGGCATATGCATCGTTGCATCGGGCGGTACATTACGTAGCGCGTACGGAGATTGCGTATCTCTTAGAAAAAGGGGTGCTGATTCACCCAAATACGCTTCATACTTACAACAGGACGTTAGAGGGTAGTGAGATTCAAAAATAAGGGTGGTCTTCGCGTGCCACCGTATACGGATTGAGACCCGTAAGGAAAACATAATGGAAACTGAAAAAAACACATTGGACATGGTAAAGGCCGCTGCAGCCGCGGCGATGAGCCGACGCGCACAGGATGGAGTTATCCTCGATCTACGCGAACTTGATGGCTTTACGGACTTCTTTGCAATCTTCAGCGGTATCTCCGATATACAAGTGGAAGGTATCTCACAAGCCGTTCTTGAGGAACTTGAAGCCAACTGGGAACAGCGACCTTGGCATCAGGAGGGGGAGCGCAAAGCGGATTGGATTCTGTTAGATTACGTTGATTTTGTCGTGCATGTCTTTCTTGCCGAGAGGCGTACCTACTATAATCTTGAACGCTTGTGGGCTGAAGCAGGCAGGATTGACTTGCCAGAATTAACGATGCCGGCACATCAAGAGACATGGGAAAAAGAGATAGATTCAGATGGGGCATTGGTTTTTGGTGAACACGAGAAGGACACGCCAGAGGCGTAAATTTCGTTTTGGTGAAACACGTTGTTAGAAATCTGTAGAAGAGAAAAGAGGAGAGTCCTGTTACATACGGGGTGGTAGATTAATCGACAGCGACAAGGAGAACTGTGACGTTATCGGTGCCGCCATAATCGAGTGCCTTGTTGATGAGGTTCTTGCCTGCTTTCTCAATATCATCGGCAGCCAAGATAATTTCAGCAATCTCGCGGTCATCGATGATTAAGTCATGTAAGCCGTCGGTACAAGCGAGAACAATGTCGCCCGGCACAAGTGGGTAGGCATCGGCGTTGACGGCGACGGTTGGCATCAAACCGATGGCTTTTGTAATAATATTGCGTTTTTCATGCGTCCGGCTTTCTTCCAGTGTGATTTCGCCCTTTTCAACCATTTTTTGAACGACAGAGTCGTCTGTCGTTATCTGTGTGAGTTTTTCATCGCGTAAAACATAGAGCCGACTATCACCGACATGAACATAAGTGAGGTAACTGAAGGTAACGAAGCCTGCGATAAGAGTTGTACCCATACCGCGTGCTTTACTACTGTTTTCAGAGGCACTATAGATGTGCTGATTCGCTTCCTCGGCAAGCTCGGTGAGAACCTCAAGTCTTTTCATTGGACCCAAATCGCTATGTGGAGACACTTGGGCTTGTGCCCACTCTTGAATAATTTCAAGAGCAATACGGCTTGCGATGTCCCCGCTTTCATGCCCGGCCATGCCATCAGCAATGGCAAACAACTGGAGTTGCGCATCAAAATAATATAGGTCTTCGTTTCGCTCACGAAGTTTACCTGTATCTGTTTTCGCTATAAACTGCATTTTTTGTATCGCCCGGGTCGTTTGTGGTTAAGAATACGAAAAGGCTTGGCGCGCTATGTTAGGGAAGGTGCCGAATTTATTCAGAAGGAACCACATAACTTTGTCTTTTTTAGCGTGAACTAAATCAGAAAACGATAGAAATTATATTTCGGTTTCAAAATTCGCTCCCAGTCAATAAAAATAATGATATTATGACGGCTATTTCGATAATACTATTATCTGAAATTAATGTCTCAGTGTGATGATATACCACAGTGTAACTCATAAGTCAAATTAATTAGCTCATATGAACGTAAAAAGGTTATCTGCGAGTCCAAAGCACCATTTTTTTGGGTATTACGGTATTAATCCGTGGGATAGCACGACAAGGTATCATCTCGCATTAGAGACAGATTTTCATACCCACCGTCCATTACCCGAAGATGTCGCGACAGTTGGGCTAATCCATCGCGACACGCATGAATTTATCCCACACGCAGAAACTGCTGCTTTTAATCTCCAGCAGGGAAGCATGATGCACTGGATTAACGGCAGCAAGCTGGACACACGCAACGCTGCTAATATGGAATTCACCTTTAACGATTGGGAAGATGGCACACTCGTATCACGTGCATTGAATCCGACCACAGGTACTGTCCGAACAATTCGGGGCGCGATCGCTGCAGTGTCACCGACTGCACCCCTCGCAATTGGTTTGAATTACAGACGAATGGCACACTGCCGCGCCGTCGTTGGTTACGCCACACACAGCGAATCTACCGATGTTGAAGCACAACCGGAGGAGGATGGTTTATATCAACTCAACCTCCAAGACGGGAGTTCAAAACTGGTTCTCTCTATCGCTGATGTCATCCGAGCAAGTGGGGACGAACGGATGCCAGGCAAACGGACATGGTTTAATCACGTCCTGTTTAATACGGATGGCACGCGTCTCCTATTTTTCTGTCGAGTCCGACGGGAGACAGGACACTACACTTCACTTTGGACTGTCAACCCTGACGGTTCGGACTTGGAAATGCAAATCCCATTTGGTTACAAAGTTTCTCATTTCGATTGGCGAACCTCGAGTCGAATTCTTATTTCTTCAGATATATCTGGCGAGATGGGGTTCGTTGAATTTACAGATGGGATGCGTGACTTCACACCTCTCGGACACGGAGTTTTGCCGAGCGATGGACACGCTTCCTTCTCACCAGATCGAGAATGGTTGCTTTGCGATACGTATCCACGCGCTCCGGAACGTTTGGCGCAACTCATGGTTTATAATATTGCTGAAGACCGAAAAGTTGTCTTAGGTGAGTTCCATCACGAAGAACAGTTTGTTGGAGATATCCGATGTGATTTACACCCGCGCTGGGCACCCGATGGAAAAACGATTACCTTTGACTCAGTTCATGAAGGTTCCCGGCAGATATACCTCGTGGAGTTACCGCCGTCAATGGAGTAAAGTCGCTTGAATCTCATAAGAGGGTTCTGATGTTACCAGATGATTGTTCTCATGAAAAAATTGGACGATTGCCAAGTATTGTGAGTTGCTCCCTTGCAGACATTAAAGAACGGCGTGAAGCAGTTGTTTTGACGACAGAACCGGCATGGGACGTGGTCAAGGACCTTGATGTTCATCCGCAACTGATCTATGTTGACGGGAATACAAAGGCAGATATGACCGCACTCGCAGAAGCGTGTGAGGGTGAAGTCGTTTACGGCATCGGCGGAGGTCTGGCGATTGACACTGCCAAATACGTTGCGGCAGCAAATGGATTACCACTGATTGCCCTCCCCACTGTTCTGTCAACAGATGCCTTTCTCACGAATGCAACAGGTGTTAGGGAAAATGGATGTGTCCACTACCTCCGATCAAAAGCACCTGACACCGTTATCATAGATATGGATGTTTTGTGCAGTGCTCCCGCCTCAATGCGAGCCGGTGGTGCTGCAGATGTCCTCTCAATTGCAACAGCAATGTGGGATTGGCAGGAAGCCGAAAAGATGGGGGCGAATCCATCAACGCAGCAAGTTACACCGCAAGCAATTGGTATAGGAAGCACCCTTCTCCAAACGCTTCTGGAAAACGCACGAGAAATTGGCAGCGGAACTCCTACAGGATTGAAACTTCTGCTTGACCTGCTCTGTATGGAGGTGCAGCTCTGCTATCTATGTGGACATAGTCGTGTTGAAGAAGGCAGCGAACATTATTTTGTCTATGCGATTGAGAACCATGTAGGGGTTGGGTTACCCAACCCCTACGACAAAGCACACACTGAAAGCGAGACAATAGGTGGAGAACCACTTTTACACGGCGAATTGGTAGGACTCGGTATCTTACTGATGGCTGCGCTACAATCGCAGCCGTGGATGCAGTACCGTCATGCGTTAGAGTGTTTGCAGATTAACTACCGCCCATCGGCTGTTGCCCGTGATGCAATTGCTGAAACACTAATTGATTTATTCGACTACGTCGCGCAACATCAATTGCCATATACCGTCGCAACGACTTTACGAATTACCCCCGATATCGCTGATCGGACGATACAAACGATATTAGATTAGACCCAAAAACTATGGAAAACAAAAACAAACAAACCGGATTAAACCCCCAGGTTTCGGCACTGCATGAACAGTCCGTCGTCATTGATTCGCACAATGATGCCATCGTGGCACATATTCGTCGAGGCAATGTTAGTCTCGCTGACGAAAACGTTCAAAACCCTACGGAGCCGACTGGCACTATCGCGTATCTCCGTGGTCCTGTCCGCCCTGAAGAGGATGCCATCGGCATCCAACTCAACATTCCAAAAATGCGGCAGGGCGGCATTGATGCCGCGTTTTTCGCCGTTGACGTGACACGCGCATGGAAAAATCACCTCGCGTACGCGTTAGACGCATTTGGATGGTTCGAGGCAGAAGTGACAGCCAACGCCGACGATATTTGTATCGCACGGAAGGCGAGCGATATTCAGAAAGCGAAAGCTTCAGGCAAACTCGCTGCAGTCCTCGTCATTGAAAACAGCGAAGCCGTCGAAAGAAGTCTGAATATCCTCCGTTCACTGTATATGCTTGGTGTCCGTTCAATTGGGTTGACACATAACCTGAATACATGGGCATCGACAGGAAACGATGAAGAGGACATGGGAGGCGGTTTGACGCGGTTTGGTATTGCGTTGGTCAAAGAGATGAACCGCCTCGGAATGCTCGTGGATGTTTCGCATATTAGCGAGCGTGGTTTTTGGGATGTTCTGGAAATCTCAGAACACCCTGTCATTGCATCTCATAGCAACTGCAAAACGTTGTGCCGTCACCCACGGAACTTGAGTAACGAGCAGCTGAAGGCGTTGGCAGCTAATGGTGGTGTTGTCGGTATTACTTTTGTCCCAGGATTCATCACCGCTGACGGATGGACGAAAATGCCGCCATTGGCGCAACTGCTCAACCACTTCGCCTATGCAATCGACATCGCAGGCATTGACCATGTTGGTATCGGTTCGGACTTTGATGGTGGCGGCGACCTTCTCAAGGATGCCAGTGAATTCGTCAAAATCGCAGAATGTTTGAGTGAGCGAGGCTATTCCGATGAAGACATCCGAAAAGTGCTTGGCGAAAACCACCTACGCGTCTTTAAGGCAGCGTGCGGATAAGGCATTTGCTTGGTTTTTGCTGTAACCTCGATTCGATGCTTTGGTCGTTAGACAATCGTCATAGGAGATTTGAATGATGCTATCTCTTGTTTATGGGATTCTGATACTCATTTTAGCCGTTATATTTCTTATAAATAGCATTCGGTATAGGAAAGAAATTAATATTTATGTGAAATATGGTATTTTGTTTGCCGTTATCCTTCTTACTTTTGACATTGCGATTGTCGTGTTGATTCCAAATTTCTTTGAAGTCATGCCTTTTTATCAATTGCTCATAGTGGATGCGATTGTTTTTGTGAGAACCGTAATATTCACGTGCATGGGAATCTATTACTGTTCAACACTGGGGATTGTAGAGATTCCATTGATAAAAAGGCTTTCTGGTAAAACTGATGGCTTTGAACCATTTACGGGGCGGAAGTATATTATTATAATAATCGGAGTGGTCGCTAGTGCTATACTATTTTCTGTTATTCTGTTTAAATTAACTTCTCCAGGTCTATCGGATGCTGTAAAACAATTATCGGAAAGTCAGGGAGTCAAATTAGGAATTAGTGAGGAGCCATCGGTATTGCTGGCTCTCATTGTTGTAGCATTTGCGTTTAGTGAAGAAATAATCTTCCGACTTGGTATTCAGAACTATTTAGCAAAGCAATTTCGACTCACTGGAAATAGGTATTGGGTGGCTGTTATTTTAACTTCAGGTCTCTGGTCCCTTGCTCATGCAAACATTCTCAATCCAGAATGGGTGAAAATTGTTCAGATTTTCCCTTTAGGAATAGCATTAGGATTCCTTTTCAAAAAATATGGTTTAGAGAGTTGTATACTTGCTCATGGAATTTTCAATCTCAGTATGATGGGTTTAGGTTCGTATCTCATTCAGATGTAGTTAGGAAACTTTTGTAAGGGCGCGAGAGATGGACTGCCATACCACATCTACACCAATCCCTTTCATGCAGATATTGTCTTTGCACTTATCCGTGAACTGTTTACACGGACTGCACGGCACATTGTGGCGGATCATTTGATGTTGCTTGCCAAGCGGTTGAAAACGGATGTGATTACCCGGACCGAACAGCGACACTGTAGGTGTTCCCACCGCTGCGGCGATGTGCATCGGACCAGTATCGTTGGTGAGGAAGAGATCGCACTTTTCAATGCAGGCAGCTAACTCCCGAATCTGAAGACTTCCGGCAAACGTAACGGCGCGCGCGTCCATCAGATTAGCAACAGTATGCACGAGCTCTGTCTCCGTTTGCCCTCCAAAAATCAGGACATCAGCGTTGAAATCTTCTACTAGCTTATCTCCTATGGCTGCGAAGCGTTCCGGCATCCATTCGCGTAACTTCCACCCCGCACCTGGAAAGAGTCCTACCTTTAAACCTGTCTTGCTAACACCCGCAGCATCAAATTGCTGTGTGGCATCTGCGCGTTCAGATGCCGCGAGAAACATTTCCAATCTCGGATCTATCGCCGGAATTCCGATTGCATGCAATAGATCAAAGTAATGTGCTGTGGCGTGTTTGTTACCCTGCTCAGGCACGCGGACGGTGCAGAGTCTACCTTTACCAACACGCTTGACAGCACCGCTGAGATACATTAGCAGTTCAGTCCGAAACTTTCGTTGGAGATCAATCGTTAGTGTGAATTTCCGTTCGCGTAGGATGTGGGCGATCCGAAACATTTCACCCGTATCCTTGTTTTTAGCGAGCCGATCAAACGTAATTATTTCATCGAGATGTGGATTTTCTTGAAGAACATCTGCCGACTGCTTCGCGACAAGCATAGCAATGTACGCATCTGGAAAGTGAGCGCGGACAGCTCGGATAACCGGTGTTGTAAGCACAATATCGCCAAGGGAACTGAGCCGAATGAGGAGTATTCTCATAGTTTTCGGTTTTCGGTTATCAGTTTTCGGTTAAGCGAGTTGCAAACGTTTTCCTTCTACAAACGGGTTACTGAAAACTATTCAGGACTTACGCAAATTGAGCAAATATCGGACATTTAGACGCAAAAAGTGGTACTTTCCATCCTTTAAACCCCCTAAATCCCCCTTATCAGGGGGACTTTAAGAAGGAATGCGTAAGTCCTACTATTAACTGACAATTATCTTCTCAAGATTGTTCAATGCGTTTTCAACCAGTGTTTCTATATCCAAACCTGATTCTGCATCCGCTAATTCGGTAAGCGAAGCACGGGTGGCAGGGTGCTTGGGAACGAAAAGAGAACAACAATCCTGATGTGGGCGTGTGGATACGTCAAAAGTGCCTATCCGTTGTGCCTTTTCGATAATTTCAGCCTTGTCCTCGCCGATAAGTGGACGCAGAATCGGGATGTCGGCAATTGCTTCAATCGTACGGAGGTTCGTTAAAGTCTGGGAAGCCACCTGTGCGAGGCTTTCGCCAGTGACGAGTGCCTCTGCATCGACCATAGCCGCAACGCGCTGAGCGATTCGCGTCATCATCCGCCGATACAACACCACTCGGAACGGAGCAGGTGTTGCAGCAACAATAACTTGCTGCAGGTCAGCAAACGGAACAAGATAGACCGTGCTGCGATAGTTTGACACTGCCAAAATCTGAGCGAGTTCGATGACCTTCTCTAAAGAAGTTTTGTCGGTATACGGATAACTATAAAAGTGAATGAAAACGGCTTTGGCACCACGTTTTATCATCTGCCATGCAGCGACTGGAGAATCAATTCCACCGGACAACATAACGAGCACTTTACCACTCACGCCCACTGGCAATCCACCAATCCCTTGAATCTTCTCTGTGGAGATATAAGCACCATCCTGTGTTATCTTAATCCAACAAACGAGGTCGGGATTGTGCATATCGGCACGCGCACCTGTTTCTTTGATGAGATATCCACCGACCTCCGCACTCACCTGCGGAGAGGTTAACGGAAATGTTTTATCTGTCCGTCTCGTCTCAACCTTAAGGGATTCATAACAGGCATTTTGAAGTTGCCGTAGTGCCATCTCTTTAATCGTGGTGATGTCTCTTTCGACAAGACAAGAGAGCTCAAAATAGGCGATGCCCATAACCTGCCGCAAACGTTTCTTAATTTCCGTGGTGTTGGTGTCCTGTCCAAGGTGCACGAGAATTCTATCATGAAGTCGCTCTACTTCTGCATATCCCGTGCCGCGCAGCGCGAGTTTGATGTTATTCACGAGGCGTTTCTCAAAAAATACCCTATTTTTCCCTTTGAGCCCAACCTCGGCGTAATGAACACTAAACAATTCTTCCATAACTCTTCTCGCACCATAAAAATTTAGAATAGATCAGCGGTCTTCAAAGCACAGACAACATCCGTTAAACTAAAATGGAGTTTCGCAACATCCCCTAATGCTTCACTCCCATGCTCCGTAACAAATTCCCTACCTGCTTCCACGACCTGATACGCGCCTCTCGGTAAGCGGATCTTATATTTTTCAGACAGCATCTCCATCCCACTCAGAAAAGTATCGCGTGCAATGATAGACGCTGCAGCGACTGCGATGTCGCGCTCCGCTTTTGGCACCTGTATTATCTCTATCCCTAAGGGTGTTTGGTCGGAAAATACACGTTGAGGTGGTGAAGAGGTTGCACGCTGTAAATGCGGTTCTCTATTCACTCGTTGGCGAAGCTGCTGTGTGATGAGATCGTTTTTAGAAAACCTGTCAACAAGAACGTGTTTCGCATCCACTCGGGCTGCCAAGGTATGAATCGCTTCCGCATGGAGTGATGCGAGGAGGTGATTTAGATTTTGACCGCGTCTACGGAGATTGGCATAAAGGGAATTGTATGCTGCGGGCATCTTTTCCACGACGACGATATGTTGCTCATAGTGATAACGTATCAATTCCGCAATGCTCCGGACACGACGTTCTGATAGTTTTTTCCCATCAGTAACACCAAAATCCGAGAATGTCTCTCGACATTCAGCGTCCACGTAAACCGCCGCGACGACAAGCGGACCGAAATAATCACCTTTTCCTGCCTCGTCTGTGCCGATCCATGCATTCCAGTTGTGTATAGCGTTCATTTTTAAGAGGTATCGGCTTTCAGTCTTCGGCTGTCGGTCAAGAGGTTTTTGGGACTGCCACAAACATTTCTTTACCGACGGCTGATACCCGAGAGCCGCCTGCTATTAAGCTGAATTCCGAAGTGCAGCGAATTCGACAACCTGTTTGCCTACTGCTTTGACCCGCGTCGTTAATTCAGCATCATGTAAATTACCATTTCCATCAAACGCTTGAGATGAGTTCGGAATTGATACATCATTCGGTACAACCCAAGCGTGAAGGGCGGTGCCTACCGTCCGTAACATAGAAAGGGCATTCACCGCACCCATTCGTCCACCGGACACACCAATGAGTCCGATAACCTTATTCTCAAATTCATCAAATCCCATTAAATCAAGAGCACTTTTAAGGACACCACTGAAGCTGCCATGATATTCGGGTGATCCGAGAAGTATACCGTGTGCACGTTTTACCTTTTCTCGCAGTCTGAACACCCCTTGTGGATATTCGCTTTCGCTTGCAACGGAACCTTGAAAAACAAGGTCGTATTTGCTGAGTTCAAGTAATTCAACCTCGGCCCCTGCATCTTTCGCAGCGGAAAGCGCGATTTGGAGTGCAGCGTGCGTTGAACTGCCTTGCCGTAGGCTCCCACAAATCGCAACGACATAGATGGACTGATTATTGGTCCCCTTCATTTTGGGCATCCCTTTCAGAGTCGATTTAGTATTATTCGCCTATACTTACTGAAGTGCATCTTAGCTTGACCGCTCTCCGCCCTAAAGGACGGAGATTCTTCTCTGTCCAAGATATTAGGGGTTACGTATGTATGGAGTCATCTTCTCACTTCTAATAGGTTTAACCGCTCATACGGAGTCCTCTGGAGTAAGTTCCCTGCTCAAGTCAGGGCAACACAAGTTACACTTGCGGTGCGGGTCATAGGGCACGCTACGGAAAACTTCGTATCTCGCGAAGTCGACCGATACTTTGGATGCCATGTGCGTTTTCAAAACTTAACGCATCTTTCAGATATTACAGGTCTTTCACTGTAGTTTAATCTTACTTTAGCGTCTTTTTTCTGTAGTTTTTTGGTTTTCTACATCTATACTGCCCGGTTACAAGGGTGAATGAGAGCAATGAGCGGGATCGCCCAAAGTGTAACCCTCTCCTTCTGTAGATACTCAGAGTATAGCACAGACTACAGAAAATATCAACAACTTTTTTTCAGAAAGACAGCGTCTACATCTCCAGCCTGAAGGCAGGAGTTTTGACGCTGAAGAATTTGATAACATAGAGATAACGGTATGTCAAAGGATTTTTATGTGCCAGTGGAGTCAGAATCTTTTAATCAGGACTTACGCAAATTGGTAAAATGACAAGAGATTTCACCCGAAAAAATCAGTATTTCGTTTGATTTAACCCCCTAAATCCCCCTTATCAGGGGGACTTTAAGAGGAAATGCGTAAGTCCTATTAATTTTAACATATCTGAAATCAGACATCACCCATTCCCAACGAAAAATGCAAAATGTGTTGATACAGTTTTTCTTTGACATATTTAAGGTTTTTCGTGTATCATATCTCTGTAAGTTAAAACGCGGGTCCCTTTATTATTTTGACAATGGGCTTGCAAGTTATGCGTTTACAAGCGACTCGCACGATTCACTAATTTTGTTTCAGACATGAGGAGGTTCACTCATGCGTTTAATGTTGTATCTGTTCGTCGTTGCACTCCTAATGGTAGGCAGCGCGTTCACCACACACGCCATAGTCCAAGACGACGGCTTAATTCTTTACTTCAGTTTTGATGAAGCAGCCGGTAATACAGTTAAAGATGAATCAGGCGGCGGAAATGATGGCTCAATTGATGGCGCAGACATTGTTGCCGACGAAGTCGTCTACGGCACAGGGTCGTTGCTATGCGACGAGCCCGGTGACAATGTGTCGGTCGAATCATTTCAAGAATTAGAAGATTATACAGATAATTCCTATCTCTTCTGGCTCAATTTCACTGTCCCGAACTCCGGTGCGTGGGATCAAATCATAGCGAAAAAAGCTCCTGGTTCTGACCGTTCCCCGGGTATCTGGACCTGTAACCGCGTAAGTTTGCACATTCACTACCGGTTCAATCCGGGCAACGCGGGAAGCCACTGTGTCGGGCCTGAAGGCGAAGGTGATGCCTTTGACACCGGTGACTGGCACCATATTGCTGGTGTAAAAGAAGGCACCGGATTCAAGTTCTACATTGATGGCGAAGTGGTTGACGAACAGACTGTTCCAGAAAGTCACGCGCAAGGCGAAGAGAAACTTTATATTGGTAAAACGGGTTATAACTCTGCGAAGTTCCACCTTGATGACCTCTATATCTACGATAGAGCCCTCAGTGCTGATGAGGTGGCAACTGTCATGGAGGGTGGTCTTCTCACGCCTGTGGAACCACAAGACAAGCTCGCCACGACGTGGGGTCAACTGAAAACACATCGTAATTAATTCACAGCACAAAATGTGGGACGGCTCTCATGTCATCCCACATCTATTTTCCCACCTGTGTCGTCTGTTCGTTGAAGTTTTTACTACAGCAGATAAACACGAACCCGAAAATCCGCAGCAATACGCTAAATCCCTTGAATTTCATCCCTCTTTAATATAGCGGAATCATAAAGTTCCAGACACAAATTTTTCTTGACAGATTTAAGGGTTTGTTTTACAATGCCTTTGTGGGTTAAAACGCGAGTCCTTCTATCCAAATGTAGGTACTCGCATAGCACATTAATTTAAGACATGAGGAGGTTACTCATGCGTTTAGTTATGTATGTCCTCGCCGTTGCCCTATTAATAATAGGCAGCGCGCTCTCCACAGATGCCGCAAAGGTCGAAGATAAAGGTTTAATCCTTTACTTCAGTTTCGATGAAGCAAAAGGTGGAACGCTTGAAGATGAAACCGGTGGCGGAAATGATGGAGAAATAGTTGATGGCGCGAAGATTGTTAAGGATGAAGTCGTCCACGGTAAAGGCTCAATGTTATTCGCAAAGCCCGGGGACAGTGTGACAGTCGATTCCTTCAAAGAATTAGAAGATTATGGGGACAACTCCTATCTCTTTTGGCTCAACTTTACGGATCCGAACTCTGGGGGCTGGGATCAAATTATAGCGAAAAAGGCACCCGGTTCTGACCGTTCACCCGGTATCTGGACCTGTAACCGTGTACCTTTGCACATCCACTACCGGTTCAATCCAGGAAACCAGGGGAGCCATTGTATCGGTCCCGGCGGAGAAGACGATACGTTTGACACCGGTAAATGGTACCACATTGCTGGTGTTAAAGAGGGCGGGGAGCTCTTTTTTTATATAGATGGTGAGGAAATCCAAAAATACCCGGTTCCGAAGGATCACGCGCAAGGAGCCGAGAAACTTTACATCGGTAGAACGGGTTATAACGCTGCGAAATTCTATATCGATGATCTCTACGTCTACGATAGAGCTCTCAGTGGAAAAGAGGTCGCAGATGTTATGGACGGAGGGCTGCTCCCTGTCGAACCTGAGGACAAGGTCGCCACTACGTGGGGGCAACTGAAAAAGCGTCGTGACTAATTTCACAGCCTGAAATGTAGGGACGGCTCTCGTGCCGTCCCACATCTACTCTCTCATCCCCGCATGTTTACGCATCAATGTCGCCTGTCCCTCAAAAGCCTACTGCTCTATTTCGTTCTACTCGCTCCGTTTTCACCGATGCAAGGGTGGTGCGACGCTGAGCAGGAACTCAATAGCAGATTTGAACGCGGTGTTCGCTACCTTGATGCGGAACGGTACGATCTGGCACTCGCCGAATTTCAATCTATCCAAAAAGAATATGCCACCTCAGAGAGCGTTGGGAGTCTCGCCCAATACTATACTGGCATCGTCTATCAAGAACTCAATAGTCTGAGCGAGGCGGTGACGGCATATCACAAGGCATTGGCACTGAAAGCACCACAAAAGGTGTACGGGAACGCCCACCTGCATTTAGGGATCGTTTACAAAACACAAGGTGAATTATCGTCTGCTGAGAACCACCTCAGACAAGCACTCACACTGTTGCCCGAAACTGCAGAAGTCCATATCCATCTTGGGGATGTGTATGTGCTTCAACATCGACTGAATGCAGCCGAAAAGGCTTATCGTGAAGGCATCCGTTTAAACCCCGACCATACTGAAACCTACTATGGGTTGGGAAGGGTATCAGAACTGCAGAACCGCTTGCAACAGGCAATGGAATATTACGACGCTGCACTCGTGCGAAACCAATATTGGGCACAAGCGTATTACCGCCGCGCCCTCACGTATCGGAAGCTTGGAGATAGCGAACAAGCCAAGGTCGCTATGGCACAGTTCCAGCACCTGAAAACTTACGAGGATACGGTACACCAATTTCGGGAGGCACTCTACGAAAATCCGAACCTGCCGATGCTCTACATCAAATTAGGGGAACTTCACGAGGCATATAACAATTTAACGGCGGCAGCCCGGGTTTACAAAATTGCCACACAGGTGCATCCGTCTGATCTGTCAGCACACACTCATCTTGGCGAAGTGTTCATCAAACAGCGGGCGTTTGAAGAAGCAGCTCTTGCCTACCAGAAAGCCACTGAAATCACCCCAGACAATGCCCAGATATGGCTGAAGTTAGGTGCCATTTATATCAACCAGCAGCAGTTTGAATTAGCAATTTCGGTATTCAAACAAGCCATCGCTGTAGACAAAACAGCAGCAGAAGGGTATAACAACTTGGCGCGTGTCTATGCGGGACTTGGTAAAGAGATGCAACAGGCAATTGACTTAGCTAAACATGCTGTCTCCTTGGCTCCAACTGCGAGACACTACGACACGCTCGCGTATACCTATTACCGCAACGCACAATATGCTCAAGCGTTAGAAGCAATTCATCAAGCCATCGCGTTGGCACCAGAGGCAGACGCATACGCAAAACTACTATCGAAAATTCAGGCAGCGCAAGCCGCAAACAAAACACAAAGGAAAAATAAATGAAAAAAGGGATATGTATAGGTTCATTACCGGGCAATTCGACCGAAGCGCGATTTAAACTTGCGAAAGAAGCAGGATTTGACGGCGTTGAAATTGGCACCCTTGACAACGATACCGATAGACTGCAAACAAAAGAGATCGCAACACAACATCAGTTGGAAGTGTTCAGCGTAATGAATAGCAAACACTGGGCATGTCCGCTTTCCGATGCAGATGACGCGGTACGCGCCGAATCGCGAGACGGAATGCTTGATTCCATAGCAACCGCAGCGGCCGTTGGTGCAAACGCTGTTTTGCTCGTTCCTGCTGTTGTCAATCCAGAAACTAACTATGAAGCAGCGTATGAACGCTCACAAGCAGAAATTCGTAAACTGGTTCCAGCAGCAGCCGAAAAAGGTATCACAATTGCCCTTGAGAACGTTTGGAATAAATTTCTACTCAGTCCGATAGAATTTTCGCAGTACCTTGATGAATTCGAGAGTGAGACAATAACAGCCTATTTCGATGTCGGCAATATTGTGCTGTATGGATATCCACAGCACTGGATTCGTTCTCTGGGAAAGCGTATTTCTAAAGTACATGTCAAAGGCTTTAACGCAAACGAAAGTCGGTTTACCTATCTAATTGAAGACTGCACAATCGATTGGAATGCCGTTATGATGGCATTTGAAGAGATCGGATATGACGACTACATGACAGCAGAGCTGCCCGTTGACCAAGACAATCCAGAAGGCAGGGTCCATGGCATTAGCGATGATATGGACAGAATTATCGCTGGAAACGTTTAAATCACAATAAATGGAAGTTATTATTCAACCAACTTATGCCCAGCTTGTAGCCGTTTCGGCAGAGATCATCCGAGACGCGCTCTTAAAAAAGCCGAACCTCGTTTTGGGACTCGCCACCGGCAGCACACCGATTGGGCTTTATGAAGCCTTGGCACGGATGCACAAAACGGAAGGTCTTGATTTCTCATCTGTGACAACTTTTAACTTAGATGAGTACGTTGGAATTTCACCGAGTCATCCATATAGTTACCATACCTTCATGGCGACCCACTTTTTTAATGCTGTTAATATTCCCGCTGAAAATCGCCATATTCCACAGAGTACGATTGTGGCACACGAGGAATTCTGTGAGAAATACGAAGCAGCAATCGTGAATGCGGGCGGTATTGACATCCAAGTGCTCGGCATTGGAAAAGATGGACACATCGGGTTTAATGAACCGAGTTCGTCCCTCGGATCTCGGACTCGTATTAAGACGCTGACCCAGAGCACGTTGGAGGCGAACGCACCACATTTCGGTGGAACTGTCGATGCAGTACCCAAAATGGCGATCACGATGGGGGTAGGCACGATCATGGACGCAAAACAGTGTCTACTCATGGCGCGCGGTGAATCGAAAGCGGAAGCGATTGCCCACGCTGTAGAGGGACCAATCACAGCAGAAGTTCCAGCATCGGCGTTGCAGATGCATCCACGAACAGTTGTTGTCATTGACGAGGCGGCGGCTTCCAATTTGAAACGCGTAGACTATTACAAGCAGGTCTACGCAAACAAACAGAAGCTGTTGTCTCAAGAACATTAATTTTAAAATCCAAGTCAAGGGATAAAAATAGGAATACGATGTTATAGTTCTATTCGTCGGGCAAATCGTATTCTTTTGCCTTCCGTTGGACTGTTCTTCGGCTTACTTTGAGAATTTCTGCGGCTTTTGCTTTGTTATTGTCTACGGATTCAAGGGTTGCTCGCAGTGCCTCTCGGTTAATTTCATCGAGTGACATGCCAACTTTCACATTTAAACGCTGACCCTTCTCAATTGGATCAACTGTTTCCCAAACATTGGGAACTGAAAGTAAGTTTGAAAACTCTGTTCCGGTTGCCTTAAGAATGCGTTCGGGTAGGTGAACCTGTCGGATAATTGATTGCGTAGACATCACGACGATACCTTCAATGCAGTTTTTCAATTCGCGTACATTCCCTGGCCAGTCATATTTCATTAACGTCCTGATAGCTTCTGGTTCAATGGCTATTGGAGATTTGCCATTCTGTCGACAAAATTCTTCAAGAAAATCTTTAACAAGAAATGGAACATCTTCAATGCGTTCCTGAAGCGTCGGGAGATGGATAGGTACTACGTTAAGTCGATCATAGAGGTCCGGGAGAAACTCTCGCTTGCTTGATGCGGCTTCCAAATCATGGTTCGTGGCACATACAACACGGACATCCACCTGGATTGTTTTGTCACCACCGACCCGCTCAAATTCGCGTTCCTCAAGGACACGCAAAAGACGTGCCTGATTGGATAAGCTCAGCTGCGAGACTTCGTCGAGAAATAGAGTGCCGCCATGCGAGAGTTCAAATCTCCCCTTGCGCTGATAATACGCCCCACTAAACGCTCCCCGCTCATGCCCGAAGAGTTCAGATTCCGCGAGGTTTTCGTTTAGTGTCGCACAATTAAAGGCGATGAGAGAACCACGGCGTAAACTCCGGTGGTGAATCGCACGGGCAACTAATTCTTTGCCCGTCCCACGTGCGCCGTAAATCATCACGGTCGCTTTTGTCGGTGCGATTTGAGTAATCATGTCGCGAGTTCTGGTGATTTCGAGCGAATTTCCTGTGAGACGGCGTAAACCTTCTCTTTCATCTATTTGTGACTGTAGCTGCCGATTCTCAAAGGCAAGGCGTTGATTTTCCAGTGTTCTATGTAAAAGTGCCGCCAGATGAACAGGATTCACTGGTTTCGGTAAGAAATAGGTATCTTTGTATGCGAGCATCGCTTTGATGCCGATATCGGTTTCTAAAATATTAGGTTCCGTAATAAAAACAACACCAACATCTGGATGATGCTGTGCCGCCGCTTCCAACAGTGTTAATCCATCAATCCGCTCTGCCTTCAGTTGTGCAATGAGAATATCTACTTTGTGGTGCTCAATTTGGTGAAACGCCTGATACATGTTACCTGTAACGACGAGGCGAAGTCCTTTGCCAGCAAGTGTGTCACAGACAAGCTCACGTTCGGCCCGGTCAGCATCTACAATAAGTACGGTTTTCTGCGCGTTCATGGTGGAGCACCTTCCAAAAATATTCTTGAGATTCCACTCAGGATGTCTCGTTGTAAAAAATATTTGTTTAAAATTGCAAATTCAGGTAAACTATAAGATTATAATATACGATGTGCAGGATTTATTACGAAGAATTTTATTTGCGTTTTTTCGGAGGAATGAATGGACAAAAAATTCAGCTCGCTGTATAGACTCGGCGGGCTTACTGGCACTTTGAGCGGCTTCCTTATGCTCGCGTCAAGTGTTTGGTTTATTTTCGATTTATCATCTATTTCTTCTCTTCCATCAGAAGAACATTTTGAGCTCATGGGAAAAATCGGGATTTTTCACGGAATAGGAGTTGTTTCGATTATTTTCCTTGTGCCAACCGTGTTAGCTGGCTACGGTTTACTCTCTTCCGAAACGAATTCACGAAGTACTTTAGGAGTTAGTTTCGCCATCCCTTGGCTTATTATAGAATTAATAGCCCATTGTTCGCAGACTGCTCCATTAGGACCATTATCGGAATTGGTGGGCGAGTCCACCACTGCTTCAATTGGCACGTCACTTTATGCCCTCTGGGCAGAGTGGGGCGAAGCACTTTTTATGACGAGTGCGTTCCTGTGTGCGTTGTTGGCACTCTGTTACGGTTCGGCACTCCATTCATGGGGCAATTCGATTGCTGGGTACCTGTTCTTTATTTCGATAATCGCCTTTCCAGTAGGCATTTTCTTAAATCTTGGGATACACTTGCATGTACTAATTCGAGGGATCGCCTTTTTGTTCCTTGGCGGTATCTTAGTGCAGGCACCATACGAAGACGAGGCATAGTAGGTGGTAGAATTGAAGCAGTGACATCTCGCAGTATTGGCTTGCAAGTGGTCTGGGCACTTCAGCAACAACAGTAGCACCAATTTGCCATTCAGGGCCCGAAGCAGAACCTTGCACTAGGCATCATCTTCATTTAGTAATCTTTCCAGTTCTGCCAAAATATCTTCTTCGTCACTTTCTGCATCAGTTGTTTCTGTATCAAGTGCTTCCAAATCGGACCGAAATTCTATAAGGTTACTGAGATAACGTTCACGCGTGATGTTTTCTGCCTCACCGTGTTCCTCGCGTAAACATTCACCGCAGAATTCTCCAATCTGTTGAATCCCTGTGTCAATATATTGTAGCGCTGCCGCTGCGTCGTCTTCTTGCAGACTTAATTCTGCGTTGGCAATGCTGTTCATCATGAGCATATAGCCTTTATATTGGTAACTCCGCCAAGCGATTTCGGATGGCGCGTGCTGGCGTGCTAAATTCGTTACAGCAATATTGGTAGCAGTATCGCGCTGGACATCTTCCCACCGTTTGATGCCCGCAAAGAGAAGATAACGGGTATATCGATGAAAAGACTCCTCAAAAAGCATTTCCCACTCCTCTGACTCCAATTGGAAGCCTTCACCGGTGCCGTGTTCTTCTTCATACGCTCGCAATTTCTCGAAGAAATAATCGTAATAGGAATCCACACCGTGTGGACGCATACCATCGGGCCGGCCCGTCGCGTACATACGCGAAATAGTGAAGGCATTGGGTTGCACGACGACAACCTCTCTACCGTCTTCAATCTGCAGAACACTCACCGGACGCTCCGCGTCGAGGTTTAGCATCTCAAGAATTCGATCAAAGGTCTGAACCCACCGAGTGTTTCTTTGTATAGAATCGTTCGCCATTTGTATATCCTTTTTGAATTTTTGTCCTCGGCACAAGGAACAGAACTCCAAAAGACAAAACTACTGAAGCATCTGAAAATAATCTTGAAGCGGCGTGACTGTAATATCTCCACGCTGCAACGCGTCAATGGCATTAACAGCGGCAGCAGCACCGGGTATCGTTGAGAAAATTGGAATATCATGCGCGATCGCCATTTCGCGAATCAAGAGTTCATTTGGACGATGTAAATCACCAGTTGGTGTATTGATAATTAAATCTACTGCATGATTTTTGATGTAATCGTGAATAGTCGGTCTGCCTTTACCGATACTGAAGACGAGTTCTGACTCCATCCCGTTGCGGAGCAGCACCTTTGCCGTTCCATGCGTCGCGATGAGTTCAAAGCCCATGTCAGTAAGTTTCTTGGCGATGAAGATAATTGCACGCTTGTCTTTATTTTTAACGCTAATGAAGACCTTGCCACTCAGCGGCAAAGTGTAGCCACACGCCTTTTGTGCCTTCGCAAAGGCGCGAGAAACATCTGTATCAATTCCCATGACCTCTCCGGTTGACTTCATTTCGGGTCCTAGACGCGTGTTTGAACCGGGAAAGCGGTTAAAGGGAAATACCGGTGCCTTGACGCTGAAATACGCGGGTTCAATCTCACGCGTAAATCCAACCTCAGCGAGCGTCTTACCCGCCATCACACGCGCCGCAAGTTTTGCCAACGGCACACCAATTGCTTTACTCACAAACGGAATAGTTCGAGAAGCGCGCGGATTCACCTCAAGCACATAAATCTCATCGTTCTTTATGGCATATTGGACGTTCATTAAGCCACGCACGCGCAGTGCTTTCGCCAAGGCATAGGTGAAGGTCTTAAGGTTTTCAATCTGTTCATCTACGAGCGTGTACGGTGGCAATACACAATCGCTGTCCCCCGAATGGATGCCAGCCTCTTCAATATGCTCCATGATACCACCGATCACAGTAAGATTTCCATCGGATATCGCATCAACATCAACTTCAATTGCTTCCTCAAGGTATTTGTCAATCAGCACAGGATGTTCCGGTGAAGCTTGAACAGCAGTCTGCATGTATTCATGCAGGAGCTCCTCGTCGTAAACGATTTGCATGGCACGCCCACCTAAAACATACGACGGACGGACAATAACTGGATAACCGAGTGCAGCCGCAATAGGTGCAGCCTCCTCACTTGAAGTCGCAGTTCCGTTAGGAGATTGCATCAATCCAATATCGTCTAACACCGCTTTGAAGAGCTGCCGATCTTCGGAACGCGCTATATCTTCAGGGCTTGTACCAATTATCGGCACGCCTGCATCTTTAAGCGAAAGAGCGAGGTTTAAGGGTGTCTGTCCACCAAACTGAACGATGACCCCGGAAGGTTTTTCTTTGTGATAAATGTTCAGAACATCTTCACACGTCAACGGTTCAAAGTAAAGTCGATCAGAGGTGTCGTAATCCGTGCTAACGGTTTCTGGATTACTGTTTACCATGATAGTTTCATAACCATCAGTTTTGAGTGCGAGGGCAGCATGGACACAACAGTAGTCGAATTCGATACCCTGCCCGATACGGTTCGGACCGCCACCGAGAATCATGATTTTAGGCTTATCAGACGGACGTACCTCATCTTCGCTTGAGCAAGTAGAGTAATAATAGGGTGTTTCTGCCTCAAACTCGGCAGCACAAGTATCAACAGTCTTGAAAGTTGCCTCGATACCAAGTCCTTTTCGGCATTCGCGGATGGCTTCTTCGGACACATCATAGATATCCCCCAACTGTCGATCGGAAAATCCGAACTGTTTTGCTTGGTGAAGGAGTTTTTTTGTGACGGCACCATTTGTTTCATAATCTGACGGTGCGTGGCTTATCCCAGAACCTTGCAAGCGTTGTTCTATATGTTGCCGTGTATCAGGTTCGGACAAAATCTTTTCAAAGTCAACGATTTCCTTCAAATTGTAGAGGAAAAATGGGTCGATATGCGTGTAGGCGTAAATCTCCTCAATGCTCATTCCACGTGCAAGGGCAGCTTTGATATAAAAGATACGTTTGACGTTGGGGATACTCAGTTTGCTTGGAAGTTCAGACAGAGGGAGGGCATCAAGTGGGTGGTTATCTAAACCGGACCATCCGGTTTCTAACGAGCGTAAGCCTTTCTGTAATGCCTCTTTAAAGGTTCTACCGATAGCCATTGCCTCGCCGACGGATTTCATCTGTGTCGTGAGTGTCTCATCAGTCCCTTGGAACTTTTCAAATGCCCATCTCGGAATTTTGACCACAACGTAATCAATTGTTGGTTCAAAGCAGGCAGGCGTTTCTGCGGTAATATCGTTGGGAATTTCATCTAAATTATAACCGACAGCGAGTTTCGCCGCGATTTTTGCAATCGGAAATCCAGTGGCTTTTGATGCAAGTGCTGAACTGCGGGAGACGCGGGGGTTCATCTCAATAACGACCTGTTTTCCAGTCTTTGGATCGACAGCAAACTGGATATTGGAACCACCTGTGTCAACACCAATCTCACGGATAATCTTAATCGCCGAATCCCGCATCAACTGATATTCCTTATCCGTCAATGTTTGAATGGGTGCGACGGTAATGCTATCGCCAGTATGGACCCCCATGGCATCAACATTTTCAATGGAACATATTATGACAACGTTATCTGCTCCATCTCGCATTACCTCCAACTCGAATTCCTTCCACCCAATGACAGATTCTTCAATGAGTAGTTCGCTGATTGGACTTAGGGCGAGTCCCGCCGTGACCATTTTTTCGTATTCTTCGATATTGTAAGCAATGCCACCACCTGTGCCACCAAGGGTAAACGCGGGGCGGATAATCGCTGGGAAGCCGATCTGTTCAATAATCGCGAGTGCCTCTTGAACGGAGTGCGCGATGCCACTCTGTGGAACCGCCAGCCCGATTTTTGTCATTGCCTCTTTGAAAAGGGCACGGTCCTCTGCCTTTTGGATAGCAGGCAGCTTCGCACCAATAAGCTCAACCCCGTACTTCTCTAACACACCCGATTCTGCGAGTTCAACAGATACGTTCAAAGCGGTTTGTCCACCGAGTGTCGGCAGCAATGCTTGTGGACGTTCTTTGGCAATTACAAGTTCCACCGTGTCCGCTGTAATCGGTTCGATGTACGTCTGATCAGCAAAATCCGGATCGGTCATGATAGTAGCAGGGTTGCTATTGACAAGGGTAATTTCATACCCTTCCTCTTTAAGTGCCTTGCACGCCTGCGTTCCAGAGTAATCAAACTCACACGCCTGCCCGATAATAATCGCACCGGATCCGATAATTAAGATTTTTTCTATGTCTGTTCGTTTTGGCATTTTTTAATTTGGCCCTAACGGGGTCTATCAGGCCCCTTTAGGCAGAGGAACGGATTCTCAAAACCCGCCTTTCGCCTTCGACTACAGGCTGCCCTCAATTGGCTAACATTCATCCATCATCTCTGTGAAGCGTGAAAAGAGATAACTGGCATCGTGTGGACCGGGGGATGCCTCGGGATGATACTGGACAGAAAAAATGGGATACGCCCGATGTTGTATCCCTTCAAGCGTGTCATCATTTAGATTGATATGTGTAACGTCAACACTATTTGGTAGTGAATCAATATCAACGCAGAACCCATGGTTTTGCGAGGTAATTTCAACCCGATCAGTCTCAAGATGTTTGACAGGTTGATTCGCACCTCGATGTCCAAACTTCAGTTTGAACGTTTTCCCACCGAGGGCAAGTCCCAACAGCTGATGCCCCAGACAGATACCAAAAAGTGGCTTTTTGCCTATCAATCCTTGGATGGTCTCAATCGCATAGTCAACCGGCATTGGATCACCCGGACCGTTTGAGAGGAATACACCATCTGGTTCTGCAGCGAGAATCTCTTCAGCAGTTGTTTTCGCTGGTACCACTTGCACCTGACATCCGTGTTCAGTGAGTTGACGCAAAATGTTATATTTTATACCGAAATCAAGAGCAACAACTTTATAGTTTTCAGTTTTCGGTTTTCGGTTTTCGGTTAAAGAGATATTTGTGGAAGTTACAGATCCCTCTTGTAACTGACGACTGATAACTGATGACTGGCAACTCTTCTGCCATGCGTACGAGCTTGGACACGTCACCCGCTGTACCAAGTCCCAACCTACCAAGCCGCGCCACGCTTTAGCTTTTTCAACAAGATGCTTAGGATTCAGATCCTCTGTAGAGAGACATCCATTCATCACACCGTGGACCCGGAGGCGACGGGTCAGTGCGCGAGTGTCAATCCCTTGGATGCCGATAATACCGTGCTCCGATAAGTAGGAATCTAAACTCCATTTTGAACGCCAGTTGCTATAGTACGCGCTGTATTCACGAACAACAAACCCTTCTACCTGCGGACCGATAGATTCCACGTCTGCTTCATTACAGCCGTAATTGCCAATCAACGGATATGTCATCGTCACGATTTGTCCTTTGTAAGAGGGATCGGTCAAGACTTCCTGATAGCCCGTCATACTCGTATTAAAGACAACCTCGCCGAGGGTTTCACCCGTCGCACCAAACTGCTCGCCCTCAAAAATTGTTCCGTCTGCTAACGCGAGAATTGCTGTCATTTTTTTAATTTTCCTTTCGGTTCGTTCAGACGGATTGCGAGAAGAACAGTCCTCTCCGTATATCCGCCTGCGCCGTTGTTGCAGGCTACGCGCTTTTTTATCGCGATCTGGGGCGTACTCCTATTCTGTTGCCCTCCCGAAGTGTAAAAGTTTGCCACCCGTTAAGTTCCCAGCCTGCGAAAGGAGTATTTTGACTTTTTGAACGAGATTTTGTCACGTCAACCTGATTAACTAAATCTGTATCAATCACAGTGACATCTCCGGCTGCCCCCACAGAGAGTGTCCCACGGTCGATACCCAGTATATTTGCTGGAATAGAGGTCATTTTCGCAATTGCCTCTGACACTGTGAGATGTCCTGGTCGAACAAGGTATGTAAACACAAGTGGTACACAAGTCTCTAAGCCAGTGATTCCGTTGGGGGCATCAAGCATCCCTTGTGCCTTCTCTTGTGGCGTGTGTGGCGCGTGGTCAGTAGCGATCGCGTCGATTGTGCCATCGCGCAAACCTTCAATAATCGCGTCAATATCGGATTGCGTACGTAGGGGCGGATGCATCCTCGCATTCGTTCCCTGCTTTTCCACTTCCTTATCCGTTAGGACCCAATGATGTGGACATGCCTCGGCAGTCACATGAACACCACGATGTTTTCCTTGGCGTATCAACTCAACCGCTCCCGCAGTGCTGACGTGAAGCACATGGAGGTGACCTCCTGTCATCTCTGCTAACATGATGTCGCGCGCAACGATGATGTCCTCCGCAGCATTTGGGCTACCGATAAGACCGAGTTTGCGAGAGGTCTCTCCTAAATTCATGACTGCTCCTGCGTTGAGATTGTGCTCCTCGCAGTGAACCATGATCGGAAAACCGAGCTCCGCACTCAAGGTGAGCGCATCGCGCATGAGAGCAGAATTCATGACAGTAACGCCGTCATCACTGAAGCCGACCGCACCAGCGGAATACATTCCGCGCATATCCGTAAGTTCATCACCCACGAGATTTTTGGTGATACTACCGAAAGGAAATACGCTTGTCTCTGCCGTTTCGTTTGCGATGTCGTAAATTTGCTCAATCTTTTCAGGCGTGTCAATCACCGGTAATGTGTTTGCCATACAGGCGACTGAGGTAAATCCGCCAACGGCAGCTGCTGCCGTGCCAGTAGCAATCGTCTCTTTATGCTCAAACCCAGGTTCACGGAGATGGACATGCATATCAATTAAGCCCGGTGCAACAACGAGACCAGCTGCATTATATACATCTGCTGTCTGCGGTTCAGGTGGTTTTCCACTACCATTTACCCAAGCAATTCTACCGTTGGCGATAAAAAGGGCACCGACTTCATCAATATTATTCGCTGGATCCATAATACGTCCATTAGTGATAAACGCGTCGCTCATTCCTCATCCCTTTCATAGATTATCGCCGAATCTACACCACTTTCTTCGGCAAGCTGCACCCTGACGAACTCTTTTCGGGAAGTAGGCACATTTTTCCCGACGTAATCGGCGGCAATTGGCAATTCTCGGTGTCCCCTATCAATCAAGGTAGCCAATTGGATTGCAGCTGGACGACCGAAATCCATGAGAGCGTCCATCGCAGCGCGAACGGTTCGGCCCGTATAGAGCACCTCATCTACTAAGATAACACGCTTGCCGGTAATGTCAAAAGGCAGCTCAGTGCTGTTAACCTGGATTTGCGTTTCATGGAGATTGATATCATCACGATAGAGTGTAACATCAATCGCTCCAACATCGACTTCAATCCTTTCAATACGTTCGAGGTTTTCAGCGATACGATGGGCGAGGATATCACCTCGACTCTTGACACCAACGAGCACGAGATCTTTGATGTGTTTATGATTCTGCTCTAATATTTCATGAGCGATTCTGAGCAAGGCGCGGCGAATCTCTTCAACGTTCATCACCTGTGCTTTTTCACGCATTTCTTCCATTTTTTGTCCTATGAAGTTTCTTAATAACAAAAAAGCCCCTCCCGTCTGTGTGACGAGAAAGGCATCATTCAACCGATTCCATTTTACAGTCTAAATTTTGCGTCCGATTCAAATTCTGATCTTGCATCCTTTTTTCAACCTCTCTGGATTGGATTAAAAAGGGTTTCTTGACATCAACACCTTATTTTTCTATATTATACTATATTTATATGTTAATTGCAAATTTTTTTATTTTCTCCTCCACGCCTATCTTATCCGCCGGATTATGAATGTTTCAACAGTGATGCAGACAACAGCAAGTTTATATATCTAGATGGAATCGCCACTGCACTCATGTGTCTGTCATTCTGTGCAACAACACCGCGCAAGTCCTCTGCTTATTTTGTACAAGATCATTTCCCCTGCACGGCACTGATTTCATCCTCGGAAATCTTGTGGACACTTTTCGGATTGAAGGTCTGTGTTGTATCTACACGGAGTGCCACCTCAATCCTGCCACCCGTTAGCACAAAGAACTGGATCAGAAAACCACCCCCTTGCATTGATTCAACTTGATAGTCCTCTTCGTCAAGATCACCAAGCCATCTCGGCAAAATCTCTTCAAATTCCGGGTGTGCAAGAACATTTTCCGGCAACGCTATAATTAGGGTCCCCGGGGCATCACCGATCGCTTCCCCAATAGCCTCTCGTTTCTCCACCATGAATGGCACAACGCTGTTCGCATATTCAAAATCATCAGTAGTGGTGCGTTCCGGTGGCACAAGCCCCCACGTCAGATGATGGATAAACGGATTTCCGTATCCTTGACCGAGCATGTGTTGTAGTGCTGCTCTGTCAACAGGATGCACAACGGCGACGTAATCGAACCATCCTTCACCGCGCGCAGTACTATCCATAGATAATTGCGCAGAGACATTGATATAATCACAGCCATCAATAGGCGACGGATAACACCGCGCATCCCACCCATTGACATAACCGAGTTGTTTCAAACCATCGGCGACAAGATGAGGTGGATCACAGAAAATCGCGGCGTGATCCATGTTTGGATAGATTTCTACACCTGCCCCGATGGCACGCTCTGCAACCTCAGTTGCCTCCGCAAAACGGAGGTCTGCATTTTCAATCGTCAAATAATCAGCGAAATTTGTTGGTAATGTAATCAAGTTTCTCATGAGGAACCTCCGTCTACATCTCAAAAGGAGGGAATTGGGATAAATCAATAAATCCGGTGGATAATATAAGTTTAGCAGAAATAGTGTTGATAAGCAAGCGTTTTTGAGCGTAGTTAGTAAGCCAAAATTTGCTGTCAAAAGTTGTTGAAAAAAGTGCAGATCTCTGCTAATGTTAATATGGACTTGCTTTAGGGCGCAGCTTGCGAGCCGATATTCAAAAGGACGTCCTACACTTAAAAACAGAGGAGAAACTGATGAGAACAAATACCTTTCGGGAGTTGCTCAACGCTGACAAACCCACCGTTGGCACGCATATCCATACCACTTGGCCCTCCATCGTTGAGGCGATCGGACACACAGGAATGTATGACTACGTCGAATTTGTGGGAGAATACGGGCCATTCGACCTACACGATCTGGACAACCTGTGTCGGGCGGCTGAACTTCACAACATTTCCACAATGATTAAAGTTGACCAAGAGCCACGTGGCTTCATCGCGCAACGTGCAATTGGTTCTGGCTTCCAAAGTGTGCTCTACGCTGACTGCCAAAACGTCGAAGACGTGAAAGAATGTGTGAAGATCACGCGTGCGGATACGCCTGAAGATGGTGGTAGTTATGGCGTGGCAACTCGCCGGTTTTCCTATATGGGCTACGGGGGCGGTCCAGAATACGTCCAAGCACTCCGCGATGTTGTCGTCGTCATTATGATTGAGAAGAAAGGCACCGTTGACAACATTGAAGAGGTCCTGTCTGTTGAAGGCGTTGACATGATTCAGTGGGGTGGTTCAGATTATTCGATGAGTATCGGTATGGTAGGTCAGCGCGGTGCTTCGGAAATCCGTGAGGCACAGGAAAGAGTGTTTAAGACCTCGATAAAAATGGGTGTGCCACCGCGTGCCGAAATTGGGAGTGCTGATGATGCGAAACACTACCTCGATATGGGGGTTCGACATTTCTGCATCGGTACCGACATTTCCATTCTCTATAGTTGGTGGCGGGAACACGGCGATGGGTTACGGAAGGCGATCGAAGGACATTAGAATAGTTGTCAGTCGTTAGTTATCGGTAGTCAGTTAAAGAAGGATTTGGTTCAACAAACGCCCCTCTTAACTGACCACTGATAACCGATAACTGTTAAAGCATTGCCCGCATCTTTTCTGCGACCCAGTCTACAGCGACATTGATCATTGCTTGCCCTTTTTCGGCTGTTGCTAACTTCGCTTGATGATGATATTCTCGGTCAGATTTCGCCTGTCCGGCATCGGAGATGGTGAGTTTCGCGCTGTCGTAATCCACCCCATTCCAATCCACGTTTTCTGCGAAAGCAGCGAGGGCAAATGCTGTCTCAAACTCCGCGGCATGTCCAGGACAAACGCCGGATTCCATCTGCTCCTTGACTAACTCCTCCGTGTATGCTTCCCAATAAGAGTGAAATGCGATGTTGATACCGAGTTTCTCTCGGTAGCCATCTAATCGTTGATGTACTGGACCGGCATTGCCCGCATGCCCATTCACAATCAGGATATTGTCAATCCCGTGCCGACGCATGCTATCAGCGACATCATAAAGCACCTCACCGAAGACCTCCGCGCGAAGCGTGAGAGTCCCCTTATGGTCCATCCAGTGTTCCGATACACCAATCGCCAAAGGTGTTGTCACAATAACTTGTGGAAACAACTTTTCAGCCGCCAATTTGGAGACATATACCGCGCTTTGCGTATCATGATACATCGCCAAATGTTCGTTGTGCTGCTCTGTACTACCTGTTGGGATAATCGCTCCCTTGAGTGTTCCAGCATCAATCGCCTCCCGGAAATATCGCCGCTGGTTCTCCCAAAGTAGCACGGATTTGATTTGAGACATTGCAAACCTCCATATTGCCTGTTGGACAAGAGACGATTTTCATGCCTCTGCCCTGCTCATTTTAAAACATCAGATACACTAAAAATTGTGATACTGTGTTAGTGTGCTTCGGACAGCCGCGATTCCATCTTCCATCAACTCCATGTTGGGTGGAAGGTAGTCTTGCAGGCTTTCCCAGTCGTATTCGTTCTGCTTCGCGTCGTCGTTCTTAAAGAGGATTTTGGTGCCGTAATCCCGAATTTCATTAAGCGTCCATTCGTAGATATAGAAACCGAAAATCTTTGCGTGCAGTGAGATATTGCCCTGTCTCTCCGTGAAATACCGTTCCAAAACCGCCTCAAATCGCTCGCCTGTAAAAGAGACTAAATCTTTTTCAGGTGGACCTAAACAGACCCCATCCCAATCAATCAAGTGGAGTTGGTTTTCAGTATCGAAGATGAGATTACCCGGAGTTGGGTCGCCGTGTGTAACCACAAACGGCGTTTGCAGTGCCGATGCCGAACGCCCGAGGTCATCGTACCTATCTAACGTTTGTAGGATCTCTGGTCTGTGTTGATTAATCGCCTCAAGTAGTTGTTTCTGGTATTGATTCTGAGACGGTATCTTTCTCACGGACGTTTCAAGGACTGTGTGAAGTTCACTTCGCAAAGGTAGGTCATACTTTGCTACCGTAAGGCCATCAGATGCAATTGTATCTGAACATTCGTGAATCGTCGCAAGTAATGCTCCGGTCTGCGATAGTTCTATATCGGTGAAGTCTTTTCCGACTTTCCACAAATCCCAGCGGCTTTTTCCCTCAATAAACGGAAACAACGAGACACGAAAATCTTGCCACGGAATGCTCAGCATGCCGTCCCGCGTTTCCAAAGGGGCAACAACGCCAGGTATGTTGCATTGGTGCCGTAGAAGTGATGCAACTTGCAGGCAGGTATCTGGTACAGAAGTGGAGGCTTTGACAAAATACTTTTCGCCGGTTTCAGACCCGGTTATGTAGCCATAACTGTCCTCGCCTTCGGGGAAAAAAGTTATGGATTGCAAAGGTAAACCATAAGCCGTGCTGAGGTGTTGCAGTAATTCCGTTTTATCAAAAACATTATCGACTTTCATAAGTGATATGACACCAACGAACCTGAATTAGAGATCGAAAATATTATTTGAATTTCTCGAAATAACTATCAATTTCATCCCTTAACTCAATACCTGCCATTTCAAAGGCATCCAACAGATCTGTGTAAGTTCCTTCGCCACCGATAAAATCCCAGAGTTCTTTTGCGACCAAAACCTGATGATCCAGATCCAACATACCTTTCAGCGTCCATCGCTTATACGGTTCCGGTTCATAAGGATTGTAAGGGATACCAATCATCGCATTTACAACAGCATCTGGATCGCGTGCTAATTCAGCAGCACTCCATTCTAATAGAGTTTGCTTGAATTTCTCAAAATTACCTTTGTTAGGTTTCACAGTTTTTAGATCAAATAAAAACAACTCGCCTTCACGATTTTCTAACCAGACATCTACCTGAGTCAGTTTTACTTGGTTTAAGATTCCGTTTCGGCAGACTTCTCTAATTTCTTCGATTTCGGCAAACTTATTGGGTTCTCTATTAGCCGCCATCAGTTCATTCATTATTATCTGAATTCGCTGATGTGCCTCAGAACTGATTTCGTTAAAGGGTTTGACTTGGGTTTCTACGACCTTAAACCTTTCACGCGCTAACGTAATAGCTATTGGCTCATAAATTGATATCCCAAATGTTGTATTCAAAGACTGAATAAAGGAATATAAAGCCATCCTATCTTTACCAAGCAAACGGTAGTGAAACGGCATATAACGCGTCTCAGGACTATAGGACTGGAATTTAGCGCGCATACAATCCTTAATTTTCTCTTTTATCATCAACTGTCGTTCTAAAGACATGTGTCACTTCTCTTTTTCTTTCATGTGGAATATTGTCTCGGAATACGCGGATTCCCGATTCTTTTCCGTCCGATTCAAGACAGGTCGCTTGTGTTGATTAACGATGTGCATCCCCGCTATTTCAGCTATAGTCGGGTACATATTAAATTTGTCGTTTGCAACAACAAAGACGTCGTAATCGTCAGCCAAAAATCTCTTACAGTTCTTGAAAACCCCGGCCACACCTTGAACGTAAGACTCCCTCGCCTCTCGCCCTTTACCTTTAAACAAGGGACCAATCTCTAATTCATCCAGTCTTTTGAAGCCAAAGAGATCGTAGGCGTAGGCGTGTTGCTCGTGGTAGTTGATGAGTCCAACATACGGTGGACTTGTGAAGATACCTTTAATACGCTGTTCTCGGGCAAACTCTACGAACTGCGGATTTGTCTGTTTCAGTGCTGTAAAGATGTCAGTTGTCCGCGAATCACCGGTCAAACAGTGCTGAAAAGTGTTCGTTTTTAACTTGGTGAACTCAGCCCATCGTCCTATGCTATCCTTACAATATCGTTCCCACCAACTGAGGATTGAAAAGAGAGGCTTGCAAATTTTGCCATGCTTCCGGCAATAATAGGTTGTCGTTACCGGTTTTCGCAATGTGCCTAGGTCAGCGTGCGTTGTAGCTCTGCAAGAACGGATAGTCCGACTTAATATTAACAGCAGCGCATTTTGTATTAAAAGATCTTCTACTTCGCCAATTAAATTGTGAACAAAATCAATCTCGGCTCTGACTCCTGGAAGATACCAACGCTTTATAAAACGAGCTGAGTCAACCGGCATCTGCACATCAATTTGGTGCTCTGCTACGAGTTCGCGATAGGTCTCTAAGAAAGCAGCTTCCTTCTCACATCCGTACTGCTTCTGGTCGATCTCACCTGACCTCACTTGGCGTTTGAAAGACACTGGGAAATATTGATTATTGAAACTTACAAGCGTTTCCGCGAGTTTAGATTCAAATTCGACTATCCCAGATGTAGCAACGAAATTTTTGAGAGCTGCCGTAATCTTCCGGCTCTCCTCATACAAACGAGTCAAGTTATATGTCGCCACCTTGGCATTGCCAATGAAAGCATTAAAAGCCGAAACATCAATGCCGATTGCGTGTATCCCGAGTTCGTTTGCTTGGACTAAAGCAGTTCCACTTCCACAAAAAGGGTCAAGGACAATATCACCGGGTTGAAAATAGACATCCTGCTTAAAGTTGTCAGTATGCAAATCTAAAAAATAGGCTACCAGTTGTGGGATAAATTTGCCTTTATATGGATGTAACCGATGGACATGTTTTGTTGTTTCCGCCTCTTTCACGCCTTCAAAAGACAGCATCCAATTTAAATCATCACCGAGTTCATCTTTCCACCGTGTCTCTCGACGATTCAGGTTGTAGTAATCCGCAAGACTTTGCATGGGAATTAACGTTGACCCGTTCTCAACAACGGTTTCAATCCTCCCATACTGGATTAAATAGGTGATATTTGCGGGTGTGACGTTTTTATTAAGATGTTCCGAAGCCCATTGGCTTGCCTGTTTAAGGGTCAGGAGCATTTTTCTATATTTATCCTCGCACTAGCTATTCGTCTGTTAGCAAGCAAGTCTGCATCTAGACAGTAGAAAAAGCCTATCCACTGTAGCAGATCCGCTCAATCTGTCGAAGACGATTCTACTTTCTGCAGCACCACTTTACTTGGGTTTTCCAACTTCAAGGCTTCAGCGATGTTTCCCATATTAATCGCAATCTTAAATTGTTTGGTAGAGGTCGAAAACCTTCCCAAGTAGTCTCCGACAGGGACATCCCCATAGTTTTCAACGAATTTTATTTCGATTTTCTGTCCTGTTGCAAACGTTGCTTCAAGCGTGTCACCAAGCTTCCAACCGCGTTCGGTAAACGGAGCAATTTCCAGATCGGTCACAGCATTACCGTGATCGTCGATTTCAACAATTGTCCCAGTGAGCGATGTCATTTGAGAGGTTTCCGGCGCACCGGTCTTTTGGCTGCATCCGATGAGAAATACTGCCATTATTAGGATACCTGAAAACACCAACTTCCAATAATAACACGAACTGAATTGATAGTAGAATTTCACTACGATATATACCTCCATGAATCTTTTAGAAACTGCCTTAAGTATAGTAGAAAGGTAGGTAAATGTCAAGCGAAAGTAAAAGAAGGTGACAATCGAATTTCGTTTGACGTGTATGCAGATTTATGCTATTCTCTTTTTCACATGATTTTCTTCATAAAACATGTAGTAATGAATTAATACAGGTAGCGATTTAAAAATCGCTTGGACAGGAAGGTAGCCTCGATTTAAAAATTGAAGCGTTGGAGATGAATACGTTAAAAAAATTGAATTTTTACAGCAAGTTTTCAAAATCCGTCAGTTCCATCAAAATTATGCTCCTGCTATTCGGGATCCTATTGAGCCTCTCAGGTTGTGAAAAGATAAAATCCCCAATGGTACCGGAGACCAGCATTCCAGACGTAGAACCTCTGACAGTAATGACTTACAATGTTTACGTTGGCAGCAGTGCAGAACCACTTCTGTCGGTAGAGAATCTACTACAGGTACCCCAAGAAGTCGCTAATATGTACAACAACGTAATTGCCTCTGATTTTCCGGGACGCGCTACGGCAATTACCAAATCTATAAAGACATATCAGCCACATGTCATCGGTTTACAAGAAATTTCACTCATCCGCACACAAAGCCCAGGCAATTCAATTACAGAAAGAACGCCTGATGCTGAAGAGGTCGTCTTAGATTATCTCCAAATTTTGATGGACGCGCTACAAGCGGAAGGTTTAAGTTATCAAGTTGCTGCCCAAGTCGAAAATCTGGATATTGAGATGCCGATGTTAACAGATACCGGTATTAATGATGTCCGCTTAACCGATTATGATGTCCTGTTGGCTCGTAGCGATGTTGCCGTGTCACGTTCCATGACCGCAAACTTCACAAATATACTTACAATTGAGACGCTCGCGCTTGAAATTCAGAGGGGTTATACTGCCGTAGATGCTACTGTTGCTGGTGTCACTTATCGCTTTGTGAACACACACTTGGAGGCATTTGCAGAAGAAAATCGGGTTGCGCAAATGCAGGAACTCGTGGATGTTCTTAGCGCGGAGGCTTTACCAATTATCGTGTTGGGGGATTTCAATACAAGAGCCCCTAACGGCACTGCTTATCAAATTTTGCTATCGGCGGGGTATGTTGACGTTTGGCAGATGGACTCCGAGGGAACTGGCAATACCTGTTGTCAAGACGATGACATCCTAAACGAGATGAGTGATCTCTCTGTACGGATTGACCAGATCTTTGTCCGAAACCTGGAACTTCCCGTTTCTGTTTTGACACATACCGTAGGGGATACACCTTCAGAAAGATTACCCTCTGGGTTGTGGCCCTCCGACCACGCAGGGGTCGTTGCACATTTCGCATTTGAGTAGCGAGCTGGCTTGGCTACCTAAAAAAGTAAAGCGCGCTGCATGGGGATTTAAAAATCCGTTGCAGCGCGCTCTACGTTTAAGCAGATACGCCTCTATTCAAAAACCTCAAGTTTACTGTTTTTAACAATCAGAACAACTGGATCATAAACAGCGTCTCCGATGGCGTTAAAAGAAAACTTACCCAAAATGGTGTCAAAATCTTTAATCTCGGCAAGCGCAGCAGCAATCGCCGCTGAATCCGTCGCCGCTGAATCCGTGGATTGCGCGTTCTTGATTGCTTCCGCGAGGATATAGGCAGCGGCATAGAATTGCGCGGCCCAAACGCTCGGTTCCATACCATATTTTTCGGTGTACTTCTGAACGAAAGCCTGATTTCCGGGTATGTCAGCCGTGCTGACCCAACTCGTAAAAGTAATCGCGCTTTCGGCGGCATTGCCTGCACTTTGGATCTCATCTATGGACAAGACATGAGAAATAAAGGGAATATCAGTAGGAATCCCCAGTTCGCGTCCTTGGGTGAGAATCTTAATAACCTCTATCTGTTGCGCGGAGATGAATATCGCATCCGGCTCCACCTCTTTTATCCGAGTTAGTTAGGTGGAAAAGTCAGTGTTACCCGTTTCAAAAGTCTCTGTGATCAGTACTTCAATCCCGCTATCAGCAAAGACTTTCCTATGCACCTCATCGCTACTCCGAGATGCGTGATCAACCGTATCTGCTATCGTCGCTACTCGTTGGTAACCGAGTTTCTCCTGGGTCACCCTAATTCCTTCGGGAATCAGTACATCTGTAGAGTGACTCGCTCTGAAGATAAATTCGCCAATCTCAGCCAAACCAGAGGCGACGACGACTGGACTAGGTAGTGTTTACATTTTTTTAGCAGTGATAAGTATAGGGGCGACATAAACGAATCCGAGGTATCGGACAGCATATTTATCGTAGCGCGTTGCGACTCGGCGATACTGTTTCAATCGATGAAAAAAACGTTCTATCACATTGCGAAGTTTATAGACCTCTTGGTCATAAGGACGGTCTTCAACACGACTCTTGCGCCGACGAATGACTGCCTCGGCACCTTCTGCGATAATCTCGGCACGAAACGCATCCGAGTCGTAGGCAGCATCGGCGATAACGTATTCACACGCGGGGGTTCCGGCAATCAACGCGGGTGCTTGCGTGATGTCATGGCGTTGCCCCGCTGTTAGGGTGAAACGCAACGGCAGAAAGTCTCCACTCACCGCCGCATGAAGTTTCGTGGTAAAGCCACCGCGACTTCGACCGAGTGCCTCAGTTTCTTGACCTCCGTTTTTTTTTCGGGGCACCCGCCGCACAAGAATGCGCCCGCACGACCGTCGCATCCACGAGGAGAGCAGAGACTTCACCCGCCGCATGGAAATGTTCATGAAGTTTTTCAAAAACACCCGCATCCGACCATCTTCCGAACCGCCGATAGATGGTGTTCCAATACCCGTAGGCTTTCGGCAGTGCCCGCCAAGTCGCACCTTCTTTTGTGATCCAGGCGACCGCAGAGAGAAAACGTCTACAGTCTTCAGGAGTGCCGACATAGATGGTGGGCAATGCTTTGAGAAATGGGAGGATGCTGTTCCACGCAGCATCACTAATCATCACAGGAAAGTCTTGAGTTTCAGTTATATTCGTAGGTTGCATGCAAAACACTCTACCAAAACCTAAGCAAAATGTCAATAACTTACAATGTAAACACCAGGGTCATTCAATTTTAAGATTTCTCATTTTATGAGGTTAACAGCGAGTATAGGTTTCGCTGCGAGATATTGGAGTGCGTCAGTGATTTTTGTATGTCGCGTGCATCGTAAAACAGAGATTGCTGTGTTTCGGAGCGCTGCCATGACTTGAGGGAGCACACCGGTTGGGACACATGAGGCATCCTCTTGAAAGACGGCATCTCGGATCCAGTGAAGTTTATTCTCAATCGTCCAATGCTCTCGCCGGAGTTTAAGCAAGTCAGCTGCCGAGGCGCGTTGGGGTGTCAGGCTTGTAATCCCATACTGCACGTGGCACTTAACGTGTGCTGTCTTTTTAGACTTCTGGTGTGTGGTGTATTGATAAACTTGTTGTAGCCCCGGCCAGTGGGTATGTTCCGTTAAGAGAGTGCTTGCGGTGAGGGTGCGTGTGGTAATCCTGCCTTTTGTGTCTTCTGTATCCGTATACGTTTGCAGCTGTGCGCCTGCTTCTGCGTGAAGATTCTCAAACCGGCGGTGTTCCACTTCGGGTGGGTCTGTTTCATCAAAGGGTTCAAAGAGGTCTCGAATATCTTCATACAACTGTTTCTGATTCGCTTTGACGGGGAGGCAGTAATCTGCTTGATGCTCAAGGATTTGTTGACAGAACTTGCGTTGGGTCAACAGGGCGTCCGTCGTGATGACGAGACCTGCGACATCAAAGGCTTTCAAGAGTTCAATGGAAACGGGGATTTCATTGCTCTTTTCACTCACCGCACATTCTGCGACACGGATGCCTAACTCATGAAAGACGGCTGCGAGCAGATGGGTCCTGCGGGCATCTTCGGGATGACTGTTACCTAAGGTTTTGCCATCTATCGCAAGTCCCTTCAAGTCAGACGTGGAAATGTGCGAACTTGCTAAAGTCTGTGTCGTCCACTGCGTGAGCGTCTTTTCTACAGTGTCGATGTCAAGACGCCGATAGAGATAATGAAACGTTGAGGCTGCGGGGGTTTGTTTCGCCGTGAACCCTAAGGCGTTTCGAAGGCAAGGGTGGAGGCGTGCCCATTTGGCAATCTGTGTATAGCTGCGTTGACCACACAGGAGTCCGACAACCGTGAGTGCGAGCATTGCGGCTAACGGATGCCGACATCCTTTTTTTTTGCGTGGGTCTGGCACTTCTGCTAACATATTAAGTAAGTGGCAAGAGGAAGTTCTTGTCATGATTCACCTGAAAAACTTGTTGAATTTTAGGGTGAAGTATAGCAGAAGTCGCGTGAAATGTCACGCGACTTCTGCTTATCTGAAGTATTAACACCTGTGAAAAATATGGCACAAAAAACCTACAATTGAATGACCCTGATGTAAACACTACCTAAAAGCCACAACTTTGTTCTCTTGTGCAATCGGGAAAACGGATTTGGCAACGTGTGAAGTCCAAACACCAAGGATAACAGGAACTTTGTCTTGATGAATAAGTTTATCGAAAGCCGCAACGGCACCGTCTACAGTGCTCATATCGTCCTCAATGATGAACTTGAGGTTTACATCGCCGAGCAGCTGCGATTGGTTGATTTCTTCAAGAGCCATATTAAAACTATTTTCCATCACTAAGACACCTGGACCGAATTCACCTGGTCCCAAGTCTCCCGTCTGGGGCAAGACGACACCGATGGAAATTTCTTCACTGAGATCCACTGGCCGAATGGTGGGCTCGATAATTTGTGCCACTCGCTCGCAGCCAATCAAACTCACAATCAAGGAAGCAGTGATAATGAATAGAAATATAAAAGTGCTACTTTTTTTAATCTTCACTTTAATCTCCTGTTCGCTACATCTTTAACGGTGTACGAATTCTCACCGAGATGAGAACTCGTACATGGTTTTGAATAGGACTGTCTTGGAAAAGTTTTGTATTTACTCAACTCCGCTAATCTCGAACGCTGTTTCCGTCCCTATAACTTTATAAGGCTGCGTCTGTCCATCAACAATCTGGAAGACACCAACGCTCTTGTCAGGATGGCGATTCTCATCGAAATGAGAGATACTTGTCGCACCCTTGTAGTCTGTAATCATAGCGATTGCGTTCCGAATTGCAACTGGATCTGTTGACCCCGCTGTTTCAATTGCGATTGCCAAGATTTTCATAGCATCGTAACCGGAGGCAGCAATTCCGTTGGCAGGATTTGTAAACATCACCTCATAAGCAGAAATAAATTCTACAGCATCTGGATCGAAGTTGGTACAATAATAGGTGTTTTCAAGAGGTGCATTGTCATCCAGTACCTCAAACATCAGTGAGTCATCCATGCCGTCACTTCCAATAAAGGTGGATTCAATCCCCATATCTCTCGCCTGCTTCATTATGAGCGGGTTCTCTGGCGGGAAGCTTGCAAGAAAAAGAACATCTGGGCTCGTTTCTTTGATTGTGGAGAGTTGCATTTCAAACATCGTATCGCCTTTTTCATAGACTTCGCTAGCAACAATGCTACCACCGAGTGCTTGGAAATTGGCATCAAATGCTTCAACGAAGCCAATAGAATAGACATCCTTGTTCTGCCAAATCATTGCGGCACTTTTCGCACCGAGTTCATTCACTGCGAATTGTGCCACGAGTTTTGCCTGCAATGCATTGGAACTCGCAACGAGGAAGAGAAAATCACCTGTTTCCGTTACGTTTGCTCCCGTTGCCCCTAAAAGGACTGGGACAGTCGCGACAGGTCGAACTTTCACAGCGTGGCTTGAAAATAGGGGACCCAGAAGCGCGACCACATTCTCATCTTCAATCAATTCTGTTGCAGATTGAACAACGTCTTCTGTGAGTTCCTCTCTATAGACAAACTCAACCGGCATACCGAGGACTCCACCGGCTTGGTTGATTTCAGATTGAGCGAGTTCAGCACCTTCGCCAAAACTAAAGTAAAGTGGATGAGGACGAATCACCCCGATTTTAAGCATAGGCATAGTATCGGTATCAGGGGAAGTGACCATCTGGTCAGTCATCCCCATGTCACGCATCCGATCACACCCTGACAGCAACGCGACCGAGAGTGAAAGGAATGCGCATAGGATAAACTTAAAAATTTTCGCGTTCATAAAATTCCTCTTTATATTCAATAATAAATAATAGTAGGTACATACCATTTGCTAAAGCAATGGTATAAACTTTATTAATGTTGTCTTTAGAATTCAGTGACAAGGACTTTGTTCAATTATGAAATTGTAGTATTATATACTAACATTAATTCTTTTTTGTAGTTACAATTTTATTGATAATTTAAGCCAAGAAAATCCAGTTCTGGTAAGGGTTTATAGGGCGATTATGTTGCTACATAATATTGAAAAAATGAATTTTTTTAAATTGATTAATTGTGATTTTTCGTGATTTGAAATCAAATTGTATCATCAATAATTAATTCAAAATACGTAATCAGGCGAGATAAAAATAGGCACACGTCGTTTAGCGTAACTATAATGTTAGGCGGACAACGTGTACCGTAAAGTCGTAAATAATTCCAAATGTTAGGATATAACACCAAAATAGGTTTCAGTAAGATTAATTCCGTGCTTCAGGCGTAACTGTCAACTTCACCTGTTTCCCGTCTCGTAGGACAATAACTTCAACAGGTTCTCCAATTTTCACAGCGTCAAGTGCATAGGTGTAGTCGTAGATATTGGCAATCTGCTGTCCACCGAATTCGATGATGACATCGCCACCCTTCAAACCGGCTTTATCGGCGGGACCTCCAGCACGAACACCGGAGAGTTTGACCCCAGTGCCTTCCGTTGTGTAATCCGGGATAGTCCCCAGATATGCCCGCAGTGTATCACGACTCCCTTCCTCTGACTGACTCCGTTCAACCCGCACGTACTCGGGACGTTCAGTAGCACCGATTAAGTCTATAATGATACCGTGTGCTAAGTCCGAAATTCGCTCTATGCCATCATAGTTAAGCGCCTCTGGATCGTCCGTTGGGCGGTTATAGTCTTCGTGTCCACCAGTAAAAAAACTGAGCACCGGTACCTCTTTCGGATAGAAAGCAGTCACATCTGTTGGTAGATATGGATCGGTTTGTAAAGTCAGATTGAAGCCGATAGGCACATTTCGCTTTTCAATCAGTTTTGTCCACACAGCAGATGAACCGACACCTTGCAAGATGAGTTTGTTGTCCCGGAGTCGCCCAACCATATCAAAGTTGATATACGCAGCGATTTTGTCTAAGGAAACGACAGAATGGTTAACAAAGTGGGTAGAACCGATGAGTCCCAGCTCCTCACCCGACCAGAGTGCAAAGACAATACCTCTATGAAATTTTTCGGGATGTTTATGGTACGCCTCGCTGAGTGTCGTCGCCAATTCTAACACGACAGCAGTACCGGAAGCGTTATCATCTGCCCCGTTGTGAATCTGTCCCTCTTCCCCCTTCCGAGCCAGCGAACCAATTTCACCGTAGCCAATATGGTCGTAGTGCGCACCAACAATAACGTACTCGGTTTCGTCTGTTAATTGTGGTGGCGGAAGCATCGCAAGCACGTTTCTATCTGTTTTCTTAACCTTCTCAACTGAAACGACGATCTTGATTTTGACATCGGGCAACGGAAACTGTCCGAGAAAGTGAGGGTTTTCTACATCAAGTCCGGATTGAACCGCTTTCAGGTCTTTACCAGATGGTGCAAAGAGTGCATTCGCTACAGTATCACTTATTGAGGCGGCGACAATTCCTGAATCCGCGAGGCTACTGTCGAAATTGAGCGGAATCAATTTGCCTGCATTTGGAGAGTTTGGACCGGCAACCACGAGAAACGCCTTTGCTCCCTGCTCGCGTGCCTGCATCGCCTTGTAGCGGAGTCCCGCGTACCGATTCAGTTGTTGACGGCGTTCGGGTTCAACCTCTTCAGGAACATAGCGGAGGGCGACAACGATTTTATCTTCCACATCCAAGCCAGCATACGCATAATAACCTTCACCTAACTCGCCGGGGACGGACAATCCGTATCCTACAAAAACCACTTCGCCTTCAGCAACACCGTTACGAGAGAAGGAGAGTGGTTGAAAGCCCTGTTCCACGCTGAATTCCATCATTTGCTCGGAACCGTGCATCTGACTTGTGATATGAAATTTATTCTCTTCTGCTATAATCCGTCTGCCCGCGGTGAATTCAAATTCTTGAAAATAATCCGATTTATCGCCGACTGGCTTGAGATTAAGTTGTGAGAATTGAGCAGCGATATGTTCCGCTGCCCGTTCTGCTCCTTTGGAACCGGTCATTCTACCTTCCAGCGCGTCGTCAGCCAGAAATTCGATGTGCTGTCGGATGCTCATTTTGGTTTTATTAGAAGATTCAGTGTCAGCGACCGTTCGCACAGGATGTACAGGTGAATTCTGGCTTCTCGGTGCATCCAACACTGCTTCTAAAGCGGCTTGGTGATTCCATCCCGCGAGATAAAGTTGTGAGATCTCTTGACTGTTTCGATTCGAGGTCCAGCACAAGCGGTTGCCATCTGGTGAGAAGACAGGAAGCCCATCAAAACCATCGGTTGAAGTAACTCGAACCGGTTCGTGTCTACCCCTCCCATCAACGAGATACAACTCAAAGTTAGAAAATCCGAGTTTGTTAGAAGCGAAGATAACATAAGCGCCACTCGGATGGAAGTAAGGAGCCCATGACATACTCTTGAAATCGGTCAACCGTCTCACATTTGAGCCATCTATCCGCATCGTATAGATGTCCGCTTGACTGCCATCAGTTGTAAAGTGTCGCCAGACGATGTGCTGCCCATCGGGTGTGAAGAAAGGTCCGCCGTCGTAACCGGGTGAATCCGTCAACCGTACCTGACCTGATCCATCGGCATTCATCAGATAAATTTCACCGAAATAGGCAGGATCCACTTCCAACTGTTTTAGTTCCTTCGGAGAAAGTTGACTTTTAGGATATGCATCCCGCAGTGAACAGAAAACGATATATTTCCCATCAGGCGAATATGAGGCTTCAGCGTCATAGCCGCGGGCGTTCGTTAGCTGCTTGAGGTTGCTGCCATCTCGGTTCGCCGAGAAGATGTCCATCGCCTCATCGTAATCCCAACTATAGCGTCTCTCTTCTCCCGATGCCCGAAATTTCAATTCCTCTTCCTGTTTTGCCTTCGCAAAAGCGTCATGATGGGTCGAAGCGTAAAGCACCTCATCGGTCCCTGGACGAAAGAAGGCACAGGTCGTTTTACCAATACCCGTGGAGACGCGATGGGTATCACCGGTCAGTAAATCCAGAAGATAAATCTGATAGAACGGGTTGCCCGATTCACGTTCACTTTGGAAGATAAGGGCGTTGCCATCTTCGGAAAAATAACCTTCGCCAGCACGTTTTCCATCATAAGTGAGTTGTCGAATATTGCTGAGAAATTGGGATTCCCCAGCAAAATCTACCTCTGTTTCGTCCGGTATCGCGTGCTGTGCTCGCACCTCGCCTGTTAGAAAAACAGCAAAGAATATCGCGCAGAAAAAACCGATCCATCTGATGCAACGCATCTCAATCCCTCCCCCTCTTGACCTAACTTACCACAAAAACCTGTACGGTTTTGGTCCCTGTCTATGCTATAAGTATTCAGCTGCCTTCTGTTTGAGAAACGCGAGTCCATCCGTCGCGAGACTCTCAGCACTCGGTGCGATGTCGCGCCAAATGCACGTTGCAGCGGCGATTTCCTTCACAGCCGGTGTAAACGATTCAATCACGAGCCATCTGTTGTAGTTCACTTTCGCAAGTGCCCCGAACACACCGTCCCAATCTACAAGCCCTGTGCCCGGCGTACCGCGATCGTTTTCACAGCAGTGAACGTGATGCAAGAAATCACCGGTTGCAATAATAGCATCCGCCTGATTTTTTTCCTCAATGTTCATGTGGAATGTGTCCAGATGCACCTTGAAGTATGGACTATCCACCGCTTCACAAAGTTTAACAGCATCTGCAGCGATGTTGACGAAATAGGTTTCAAACCGGTTGAGCGGTTCACTCGCGAGCGTGACACCATATTTACCACTGAATTCGCAAACCTCTTGTAGACCTTCTACACACCATTTCCATTCCTGTTCGTTTCTACCGCGCCCAACGAGTTTACCGACAGCACTATACATGGGTCCAACAAGCGTATCGGCACCCAATTCAGCAACAATTTCGCAACAACGCTTGAGATAGGTTTTCCCGTTTTCGCGAATAGTGGGATCCTCGTCAATTGGATTTCTGTCCCCAGCCATGATATTACATCCGATGGGTTCTAAACCTGTATCCTTCAGTAATGCTTGGGTATAAGGGATGTCCACCGTATCCGGGTCAAAGATAGGGATTTCGACACCATCAAAGCCCATTTCAGCAACTTTAGGAATCAAGTCTGCAGTCTCTCTGTCAAACTTATCTGCCCAGAGTAATAAATTTACACCAAACTTTGGCATTATGTGTTGTTCTCCTTAAATAGCGTATAATATTTTTAGTTTAGCATAAATGGCAAAGCGTTTTCAAGTTTTTTCGGAGAGCTTTCCGGAGGTAGTTCTGCGAAGTAATAGGCACACGGCGTGTGCCGTAAACATACACACGGTAAGGGCGAGTTCTAAATGTAACAGTGAGCGTGAATTCTTACTGGCGGGATTTAATGAAGTCTAGGAAAATATTCCCGTAATTCTATGAAGGACAATGTTCAACCAAGAAACGTCTATCCTCTAATCTTGTGAATTTCCATTCTTCACTTCCCCGTAACGGGTGGGATCTTGATTCAGAAATGGATATTACACATTGAACGGGAAAACTACAATTTTCTGAACGAGAAGGTATTTTACTAATTCCCTGATAACCACTGAAAACCATACTTATGACTCAGGTGGGGATACCTATGGGAGGGCATACATACTCCGCCGAACTTTTACAATTTCACCAGCATCAACAAGACGCTTGAGTTCATTTTTTATGGAACCCGGATGTCCATCAATAGCGTCAATAAGCTCGGCTGTTTTTTTCTCGCCATTGGAGAGAAGCGAGAAGATCTGATCGCGGAATGGATTACGTTTACGCTTCCCACCTCTAAGCTTCATTAACACACGATTTGCTTGGCTTTTGGAGATTCCCAAAACATGCTCCACCTTTTCCCTACTGGATTCTGCAGTAAGATTGTCACGTTCTGCTTCAAAACGCTCGCGTGTGGCTATTGTCTCGGCAAGTTTATCCAATCCACCAGCGACCTCAAAGTCCTCCCAATCGAAAAGCTGTGTTTCAGGCCTATCAGTGATGTCGGGCAATGGTGTACTTGCGAGCAATACTACCGTCTTGTTCGGTAAGCGGCTCAACCTCACTTGACCTACAATCTGTGTAAGTAAATCGGCAGAACTCTGCTCATGAACACTCTGGACGCGTTTGTCTTTGTAGATACCAGATTCCACTTCCCGATCATAACAGAGTGGTTTTGCGTCGTCTCCGAACAAAATCTGCGTCCATCTCCAAATAAGACCGGGTGGCCAGTACGGTACACCGACTATCCAAATGACTTCCGCTGCTTCAAAAGGCGTGTCTGACTCTTCTATCTTTTTCAAACCTGTCACAAAACAGACATTCTCCTTTGCCTCGATGCTGCGCAAATGCTGCGTTACCGGTGCAGTAGTGATAATTGCATGCTTAACGTTCGGATCCTTCTCAATTTCCGCCTGAATACCGAGAAAGAAGCGCTGCCCTATTTCAGACATGCCGACAACACTCCAGTCAGTGTCGTAGTTTAAAATCGTTTGTCGTGGATAGATACCTGTGCGAATCTGAAAAACCCGATTTTCTGGGAGCCACGCTGTCGGTTTGATGCGGGAGACTTCAATCTCCTCATCTGGAAACGCCCGTCGGAGTTCTCGCTCAAAAAGCGTTGACGACATGAACAGAAGACGTTTAACGCTGGGATGCAACACTGGGGGTATCCAGAACTTCATGTCGTAGCCAGTCCACAACATCGGTGCGTCAGCATCCCATGTGTAATGTGCAAAAAAACGTTTGAGCTGATGCCAAAACGTCCAGTTTGAATCCTTATAGACTGTCGGGAATGCTCGAATATTTTCCACGGTTGACGCGTCCAAGATGCCTAATTCTATCGCTTGTGTCATTGACATTGGGATTTTTACGTCTTCGTTTAGTTCAAAGGCATCAAGTTCAAAAACCGGCAGCTCTTTCCCTGTAAGTCTATTAGTAGCGTTAGTGTCCAAAGGAATGTAAGCAGAAGCACCACTCTCAAACTTAAGGGCAAAGCGTGCCAACACCTCGCCGGATTCATCATCAACAAAATTGCTCGTCACTACTTTACCGGCTATGTTGACTTGGCACATCTGTTGGATGAGTGTTTCTTCCTGCCGTTCAAATGCCTGCATCGCTGCACGAACCCGTCCAATAGCATTATCATCAAATCCGCTTTTGATTTCTAATGCGTTTAGCAAGGCGTTAGCAAAGTTACCCAAGGCATTCCCTTGCCAGTTCATGCGCCACTCTTCCAAGGTGCTTTTTGATATATCACACCCTAAAAATATTCTATGTACTTTTAATTCATCAATAATACAAAGCCGCTCTGTGTCGCCTACTTGCCCAAGTATTTTTTCTACTATTCTTGAGTGTTTTGGATCCAAAAATAGCTTAGCTGGGTCGGATATCTGTGCCTTAGCACTTTTTAATGAGGCAAATTGCGACAGATAGCCACGCTGCTGACACTCTGTATAGACAGGGCACTGCGGACAGATGCTTTCACTCGGATCTCCACCCTTTTTCTCAAGCGCGTCGCATCGTTCGGGATCCTCACAGACATTGCCGTGTTGGAAAGGGGTTGCCATCCGTACCTCAACGGGTATCTCCTTCACCTGCTCCCACAAGTATCTTCGAGTTCTCTTGCGGACAACCGATGGCAAGTTCCGATTTTGAAAGCGTTGTTCCACTTCTTCAACTAACAAAGGTTTAGCCGTTAAGCTGATTGCGCCACCGTTGAGGACATAAGATTCTGCCGCGTAACTTTTCCCTGATCCTGTTTCAGCAATAAGTCCGAGAATACGCGCATCTCGGTTGAAAACATGCTCCATCTGAGCGGCGTTCTCTTCAAGTGTCCCGTAAACCTTGTTTTCGCGTTCCTGCTTATGCAGTACCGGAGATGGACGCTTCACCGCCATCGGACTCAGTTCGCCTTCGCGCACAGCAAGCACCTTATCTATTACAGGTAATCCAGTATCTGATATCTGTGGAAGAATGCCAGTATCGTCCCAGACATCTGTTATCCGTGTTGCTTCTGTCGGTAGTCCAGCATCAGGCGTAGATGCCCGGATCCACACAGTCCTCTCTTGCTCCCATAGCGATACGTGTTCATCGCCTACTTTGCCACCGGGTAGCGTCCAGTAGTAAATACCATCTTTTCGTTGGACGTAGGAAAACCCGCGCTTCAGAAATGCTTCCTTTGCGAGATCAAGATTATATGAATCGAAGGATGGTGACGTAACGGTAGTCTGCGGAGCAAGGTTTAGTTGGTCTTGTCCAGGTGGTGCGGGTTCGTGAAGTGTAGTGCGAAGTGTATCAATAGGAGCGAAGAGTACCTCTTTAGAAATGATAGGCGGATCTAAGAGATTTCCACGCAGGATCTCGTAGCGCGCATCCCAGCAGCTGTAACTTTCGTCACCAAAGACTTCAAGTAACACATCACGATGGTATGGATTTTCTGTTGTCGGCGCATGTTTATAGATATACGGCTTCGCTTCATCAGTATTCGGATGAAGGTAATCTTGTACTCTGCAAGAGAAACGGAGACCACCGGACTTCGATAGCGTCAATAATGGATTCGCAACAGCGTTGACAAGTGCTTTAACACAAGTTAAAACAGCATCGGGTGCGGTACAGATCGCTTCATATTTAAAATTAATGTCGTGCCACTGTGCACCATCGCTTTCGGAAGGGACACCGGTATATACTTGAATTCCCCACGATTTGTTCCACCGTCCGATTTCCTAATCTTCTATGCCTTGGCGTTCTAAGAACCGTTTGCCGCCACAATTTCTCGGACCGTGGTCGTGCTGAGGTGCGCGTCCTATCGGCATGAAGGAGATGTCTGCCTGCTCAAGTTCATAGAGTCTTACAGGATATCTCCACGCGCAATAGACCGTGAAGTGATAAGGAAGGCTTTTGTACAGCGCAGGTGTTATAATTGTTTTCCGCTGCCGAAGCGAATTTCTGTGTCGTTGGTGACAACGCTGAATGATATCTTTTAAGAAATCCATAATTTAAGTCGACGGTGGTACATAATTGTTTGGCGTAGCACCTTGTGTCGTCGGGTTGGGGTGGCTCTCGGCGGGATGCATCATCAGTTCTGGATATATCTTTGAAAACTTTCTAATCGTAGTGAGAAAGTTCTACCGTCAACGGTGGAATACTGATTGCTAATCGCCGATATCCGATGGTTTCCAATTTCACGAGTCTCTTACATTTCGTGTTTCTGGTTTACGAACCCCTTTATGTTGTTAAAACGCCTCGGTATGCCAATAATAGCGCAATCCAAAGAACAAACTTAAGATGGCAGCAACGCCGTTTACTAAAGTGGTATCCTAAATTATAAAATATCACAAATCCTTTTTTTCGTCAAGTTTTTAGGTGAATGCATGATGACAAACGCTAATTATCCAGAACTCCCGGGTTTAAACAAGTATTTTGGTGCTAACACCGTTAGCGAGATACCGCGGGCAATCAGAAGGAGTGTGTACGCACCCCATAAACCGTGATTGCCAAAAGGTATCAGTAGATAAACAGCACTTAAAAAGAGCAGTGTTGAAATAATAACAGAATTCCGTAATGCCTTAGAAGCAGTCGCTCCGAGAAAGATCCCATCCCAAATGTAGGCAGCGACATTGACAACAGGAGCGATGATTATCCAAATGAGATAAGGTTTCGCCTGTTCGATAAGTGGCATCTGATTGGTGAAAAGGTGCAACAAGTGCTCCCCAAACAGCACAAAAATTAACATAAGCAATCCGCCAAACAGAAACGCCCAGAGGAAGATTTGACGCGTCGTCCGTTTCAAATTCTGTATATCTTGTGCCCCTGTGTACTTGCCAATCAGACTCTCCGCCGCAAAAGCGAGTCCGTCAATCGCATAGGATAAGAGATTGATAAACTGAAGCAAGATCGTGTTAATCGCGAGGAGAGTATCACTCAAAGCCGCTGATTTCGCTGTAAAAACGGCGTGGCTAAACACAAGACAACAGGTCCTAATGAAAATGTCACCGCTAATGCTGAGGAATCGCTTGAGTTTTGGAATCACTAAAACCTCTCGCAAATTCCACGAGGTCAAGATGCCTCGATAATACCTTAGAAAGAGCAGGACTGCTAAGAATAATCCGATATACTGTGCAAGGACAGTCGCTAAAGCGACACCCACGACCTTCATACCGAGTGTCTGCACAAACACCAGATTTAAAACGACATTGATGAGATTCACCACAACGGTCAATAGCATTGGATAACGGGCGTTCTGTAAACCTAAAAAAACACCGTGAAAGGCGTGTAGGCACAATGTCGCGGGAGCAGCATAGATCCGAACGTGAAAATAGGCACGGGCAAGATGTTCAACTTCCGGACTTGCATCAATAAGTAAGAAACTGAAATCAATAAGCTGCCATTGAAAGATAAAAAGTAGCAGACTTGATGTGATACCGATGAAAGTTGCTTGCAAAAGCAAACGTCCACATTCAGGGATGTTGTTCTCTCCGAAGGCTTGTGCTGTCAATCCTGTTGTTGCCATTCTGAGAAACCCAAATCCCCAATAGATGAAACTGAAAATAACACTACCAACACCGACCGCACCGAGGTAGTGTTCGGATTCCAATCGCCCCATTAAGGCAGTATCCACCGCGCCTAAAAGAGGAATAGAGAAGTTGCTGATGATATTGGGAAGTGCCAGTCGGTAGATCTGCTTATTGATGTTTTGGGGGTTATGCATAGGGGTTTCCATTCCGTTTCTACCCTATAACTTATCACAGGTTACGATGCAAATCAAGCGATATTTCATCTGTAACCAGATGCGTTGCGTTCTCTCGTAATTTCAATTCTCCGCTTGGGATCCCTTCACTATAGTCGCGATACCTTGCATAAATGTGTCGCCTTATGGACGATGGGACATTCTAAAAAATAAAGGAAATCTACCTATAATGCAACTAAAGTACCAAATTCTGCCGATACGCGGGAGGATTTGTGTCCCTTTACATTTTTCTTTGTAATTTTGCGAGAAATCTAGTATACTATTTAACCAATGAAAGACTGGTGTTATGAGTTTGCTGCCAAATTGATCGGATTCTGTGTATCTCGACTGCCGCGCCCCGTAACATTGACTATCGGTGGGTGGTTAGGTGCCCTAGTATTTTGGCTGGCACCGCAGCAAAGAGAGTTGACATGTGAACACTTACGGCACAGTCTGACGCTCTCGGACGAACGTCGGGTCAAAGTAATAGCAAAACAGTGTTTTGAAAACTTAGGTAAAACTGTCGTGGAATTCATGCAGTTCCCGCGTTTAGATAGGAAGCAGATTCAACGATATGTTACTTTTGAAGGGACTGAACATGTGGAGCACGCCCTCGCACAAGGGAAAGGCGCAATCATTCTAACAGGGCATTTTGGGAATTGGGAACTTCTTGCTGCCAGCATTTCTGCCACAGTTGCTCCGCTCACACCTATTGTTCGTGAATTGCGTTCCCCCCGTTTAAACGCCTTGGTCTCCAGTTACCGAGAGAGAGCGGGGTATGCTACCATTGACCGGGATACAGGGGTGCGCCACGCACTTAGGTGTCTCAAACGTAATGAACTGCTCGGAATTGTCGCAGACGTAGATACAGCCGTGAACGGTGTTTTTGTCAATTTTTTCGGTAGGCATGCTTATACACCGTATAGTCCGGTTGCCATTGCGCTCAAAACAGGTGCGGCAATACTGCCAACGTTCATTATCCGTCAACCCGATGGCTCACACCGCGCAATTATTGAACCACCCTTGGCGTTGAAACGGACACATGTGAGAGAGAAAGATCTTGTTATCAATACACAACGATTCACAAAAATCATTGAATCTTACATTCGACAATACCCAGCGCAGTGGATTTGGATGCATCGACGGTGGAAAACACAACCTTAGCAAAATCAGTAGCACGTGGTTGTATCTTTGTCTGCTACTTTGCGTAATTTGTTGTAAAAATACAGAAACCCCGGTCGGTGTAACTGATGAATCTGTAGAAACAGTCCCAACACAGAAATTGGAGCGGTTTTCTACGCAACACACCGAGGCAGGCATCATCAAATGGACACTTGTCGGAGACTCTTCAACGTTTCACGGAAGTTATATTGAAGTGGAAAATCCGACTGTTGAGATTTTTGAAAACGGTGCTGTTTCTATTACCTTGAGAAGCCAAAAGGGTAAACACCTTCTTACGGGTAGCAAAAGGGACAATCTGCACCTCACAGGAAATGTCGTTGGTGTCAGCAAAGATGGCACTTTATATACTGAGATACTCGATTGGCAAGACCAGATGGGTAGACTATATGCTCCGGACGAAGCTACACTCGTACGTGGAGATTCCACTTGGGTCGGAACACAAATGTATGCAAATCCGACACTTAAAACCGTAGAAATGAAAAACAATCAATTTGAAATTTATCCAAAAGATGAGAAAACGCATGAACATCATAAAACCTCGATTGAACCAGAATAGACGCGAACATAGATTTCAGCTTCGCAAATTTTGCAATTCTTGCGCGTACGCCGGTTTCCTAATACTTTTTGCCTGTCTTATTTCCCTAGCTTTTGGGGCGGAGGATACGGAAACAGAAGAACCTCGTTCAACCGCTAACAGTACGGGAACGCAAACGACAGAGAACACCGCTCAAGAAACCGACACTGCTGAAAACACGGATGCCACAGCAGAAATGACTCAAGAAACAATTACCGGCACTTCAAAGAGAATGGAGAGTTATGAGCAGGAAGGTATAACGATTCTTATTGACGAAGCCAAGACGGTTCGGCGTAACGAGCAAGGAATTGAAATTGGGTTTCTCAACGCTGACAAGATCACTCTCAAGCGCGATTTAGAAACTGATACGACAACAGAAATCGTCGCTGAGGGCAATGTAGAAATCCGAGATCAAGATATTTTTGCTACCTGTGACCATGCTATCATGGACAACCTCACAAGTACCATTACGCTTAAAGATAACGTTGTCGTCTTACAAAACAAGGATCGGCTCGAAACCAAATTCTTCACTTTCAATCGGTTGACTGGGAAACAGACTGCTGAGGGTGATGTTAAATTTAAGGTTACCGTTACACAAGTGGCACCGGTAAGTCCAGAAGAAGATGAGAACGCCGAAACTGGTGAAAGCAACGGCGAGGAAGAAACCTCCGCAACTGCTCCTGAGGAGACAGAAGATTCGGCGCAAGAAGACCCGGACCCTGAGACTGATGATGCCGACGGTGACGCAGAAGAGGAAACTGGTACAGATGCTGACAACTCTGAAGATGCGGATTCGGAAGAGGAAACTGATACGGACACTGGAAACCTCGATGATGCAGACTCAGATCCCGAAACGGAAGAATCCTCGGACAATTAAGTCAAGTGTGTTATCCGAGGGCTTTGTGTCTTTTGGAAACTTTTTGTCAACGCCTCGCACGATAGATGCGTTACGTAGTTTTAAAACGTTATAAATTTCATAGGTTTTTTCTCGATGCAGTGGAAAGTGTGATTATCTTTGATGGAGAAAAATAAAATAAAAGCAAGTTATCCTATTGATAAAGCACAATTTGTTTTTGCTTCACATTCACATTAGATAGATTAATCCAATAGGTTGATTATAGCGAGGTATCATAGTTAAAAAATCGTGGCAATAGAACTACAAGCACACAGACTCGTAAAACGCTATACACGGCGCGGTCCCATCGTTGTTAACGAGGTAAGCCTGTCAGTACAGCAGGGCGAAGTTGTCGGCTTACTCGGTCCCAACGGTGCCGGAAAATCGACGACATTTTACATGGTAGTTGGGTTGATCCGTCCGAATGCTGGTAGGATCACCTACAACAATAAGGACATCACCTTCTACCCAATGTATAAGCGTGCAAGGCTCGGCATCGGCTACCTTGCGCAAGAGACATCGATTTTCCGTAAACTGACGGTTCAACAGAACATTGAGGCAATTCTTGAGGTGCAAGGTGTCCCGAAATCGGAGCGGGAACCACGTATCCGCGAATTGACAGACGAACTCGGAATTTCTAACCTTTTACCACGCAAAGCATATACGCTCTCGGGAGGTGAGTGTCGCCGCGCAGAGATAGCACGAGCACTCGCTGCACAACCCGATTTCATTTTGCTCGATGAACCGCTTTCTGGAATAGATCCGATTGCCGTCGCTGATATTAAGCAGCTCATCGCGCATTTACGCGACCGCAACTTAGGGGTGCTTATTACAGATCACAATGCCGCTGAAACCCTCGACATTGTTGACAGGGCATACATCATCGTTGATGGAAAAATTACGCTCACTGGAACGCCTATAGAACTGATTAACAGTGAAACTGCGAGAGATCTCTATTTTGGACCCAATTTTTCCTATCGGCTAGGGTAGCAACGCTGCTGGAACACCGACAGATTACTAGTTATTACCAAGGAGAGTACTCTTTTGGGATGACCGATAACTAATAATCGGGAGACTTGAGGCAATGTACAAAGCACAACTTACCCAAACACCCCAGCTGACACAGAAAACGTCTATTACACCGAGGTTACAACAGGCACTCAAAGTGCTAAATATGCCGCTGCAGGAACTGACGCAATTCATCGCGCAAGAATTAGAACAGAACCCCCTCCTTGAACTCGAAGAAGAAGACGAAGCAGCACTTCCCACCGAGGAACTTGATCCAGCACTTGAGTGGAATGAATCCGAAGAAAATATAGACCGAGAAGATAACTCTATTGATATTGATTGGGAGACCGCCTTTGAGGACCGTGTTTCACTCAGTGAACGGACAAATTCCAAATACTCGGACACTGACGAGCCACTCTCGGACCTTGCATACGAACGCTCACTGCACGAACATCTCGCCGAGCAATTAGAACTCGCACCGCCCCACATTATAGCATCGGAAACGGAACGTGCTATTGGAGAACAGATTCTTGGGAATCTAAACGATGACGGCACATTAGAACTCAAATTATTTCAAATCCCATGCGAATTCGTGACAGATTTGGAGAAAGAAAATCTTTCAGTGGAACTATACACTGTTATCCAAAAAAATTTACAAACGGCGATCAGCAACAGTAATGTCCAATTCTCAAAAAATTCCACAATTGCCTTGAAAAATCCCGCGTCCACCTTTCCAGAAGCTGAGGGCACATGTCCAAATCGCACATGGAAAATTAGCGATCCAGACAATAAAAAAATATATACCATTCTATACGAACGGACGCCAGGCACTCATAAACCAGTTCTCAACTTCTATCAATTGACATTGGAGGATATCGCTGACGCAGTTGGCTGTGATACACAACTCGTTGAAACTGTTCTTCGCAAGATGCAGGACACCTTTGAACCTCTCGGCATAGCACATCGAGATGTCAGAGAAGCATTACTCATCCAGATCCGTAATCAGAAACCAGAAAAAGCATTGGATGTAGCATACAACTCGCAGATTTCAGACATTACACCCGATGGAGAGAATAACGCAAACTGCTTATCAGAATATAGGGCACAGAGTAGTGATTTCTCATATAAAAACGTGTCTTGGCAGTGCCTCGCCCAAGAAATCATCGAAAATCACTACAATGCTTTTCTGAATCAGGAATGGAACTGTATAGCAGAAGCACTGAAAGTTGACATTACAGCGATTGATACAGCTGCTCAATGGATAGGAAAACTATCGCCTTACCCGGGTCGTTACTTTGCAGATCCAACAACTAACTCGCTCAAAAAATCCTCCACTATGGAGCTTATTACACCGGATGTGGAGATACAATACCTTAATGGAAAATATCAAGCTATTTCTGTCGATAATTACATACCACGATTACAGATGAACCCTTACTATCTGAATCTGATGCGGAATCGCCAAGACACGCTAGATGCTGAAACAAAAGGGTGGATAGAAAAAAGGTATCGTGATGCCACAAATTTGCTCAGCAGTCTTGCACAGCGAGGTAGCACAATCGCACGGGTCACCGAAGCAATTTTTGAGGTGCAAACAAAATTTCTAACACAAGGTGTTAAAAGCATTAAACCCTTAACGCTGAGAACCATAGCTGAAAAAGTCGGCATTCACGAATCAACTGTCAGCCGAGTGACGAGCAATAAATACGTACAAACACCGCACGGCATATATCCGCTCAGATTTTTCTTCAGTAATGAACTGGCAACCACGCAGGGAGAAGCTGTCTCTGCTAAACAGGTGAAAAACCTCATTCAAGAGATGGTTGATGCTGAGGTACCTAAGAAACCACTTAGCGACCAAGCGATTAGTAACGCTCTGAAAGCGAAGGGTATCTTGCTCGCGAGGCGAACCGTCCAAAAATATCGTGACGAATTAGGCATCCCAACATCACGTGAAAGGTCCGCTGCACTCGAAAGGCCGCGCACCAATTGACTTCGGGGTCCCAACAAGAACGGATTCATTTTTTGGAATTATTGAACTCATAGCGAGTAAGAGCTAAGAATTCAAAGTAAATGGGGATCTGAAGCGGAAAGAAAAGGACGCAAATTATCTCCCTTTCTTTCCCTATCTGACGACCTCCTTATGTTTTACTCAATATAACTTCATTCATAAAAGAAAAATAGGAGGCTTGAAATGAAAGTAACGTATTCCGGACATAACTTAAAAATTACTGATGACATTCACGCATACATTCTCAAGCGTGCCGATAAAATTGAAGCGCGCTTCGATGGGATGCAGGAACTAAATGTTGTTCTTAAATCCGAGAAGCGTCGGTTCGACGCTGAGGTGATAGTGACAGCACCACGTGTATCGTTCTATGCGAAAAGCGAGACGCATGAGATCCTATCCGCCCTAGACAATGCCATAGATAAGATCATCAGTCAGATCCGACGATATAAGGATCGGGTGAAAGACAGACGACATAACGCCCCCCACCGAGAGGTCGTGGAACGACTCAATCCGGACGTTGTAGAAACACCGTCAGAAGTTGATGCTGTTGATGGTCCCGTTGTCTTGTCAGCACAGGATAAATTTGCGTCAAAACCGCTGACTGTAGCGGAAGCTACAGTAGAACTTCAAGCCTCAAATGCGGGATTTCTTCTCTTTTTAAACGCCGAAACGAGTCAAGTAAATCTACTTTATGAAATGGAAAAGGGGAAATACGGGTGGGTAGAGCCCCTCTTTGCTTAATGGTTATCGGTTATCGGTTTTCAGTTAAGAGGTTTCTTTGTAACGATCTCCGCTCACTTGGAATATTTCAGGGCAGCGATCAATTGTTACAGCCCACTCTTAACCGACAACTGACAACTAATAACTGTAAATATGAGGAATGGTTATCGATTATCAGTTACAAGAGGAAACCGTTCTTAAACGAAAATCTCTTAACCGATAACTGCAACTGATAACTGACAACTAAAAAAATGACAAATCTTCCGAAAACCTATAGCCCTCAGGAAATTGAGGGGAAATGGTACCAATTTTGGCAGAAAAAAGGTTACTTCCATGCCGAAGCAACCTCCGACAAATTGCCTTACGCGATCGTAATCCCGCCACCGAATATCACGGGCAGCCTACATATCGGACACGCGCTTGATAATACACTCCAAGATTGCCTCATCCGATGGCGACGCATGCAAGGCTATAACGCGCTCTGGATGCCCGGTACAGACCACGCTGGTATCGTTACGGAACTTATTATGGAGCGGCAACTCGCTGAAGAAGGTACCAGTAGGACCGCTCTCGGACGCGAAAAATTCATCGAACGGATGTGGCAGTGGAAAGCCGAATCTGCTGGCTATATTGTCTCACAACTTCAAAAAATCGGATGCTCTTGTGATTGGGAACGCGAGCGCTTTACACTTGATGAAGGTTTGTCTAAAGCCGTCCGCACGGCCTTTGTTAATCTCTACAATCAAGGACTTATTTATCGTGATACCTACATGGCAAATTGGTGTCCGAACTGCAACACTGTCTTAAGTAACCTTGAGGTTGAACCTATTGAGATAGACGGCAACTTTTATCATATCCATTACCCAATTAAGGACAGTGATGTTGTGCTTGAAATTGCGACAACACGCCCTGAAACGATGTTGGGGGATACTGCTGTCGCTGTGCATCCCGATGATGAACGCTATCAGCATCTGATCGGAAAAACAGCACTCCTACCGCTCTGTGACAGAGAGATTCCGATAATCGCAGATGCTTATGTGGATAGAGAATTCGGCACCGGTGCCCTGAAAGTTACACCCGCGCACGATACCAATGACTATGAAATCGGCTTACGGCACAACCTCGAACAGCGAATTGTTTTCACACGAGATGGATACATAAATGAAAATGCCCCTGAGAAGTACTTAGGTTTATCCCGATGGGATTGCCGCAAACATGTCGTCGAAGATTTAAAGGACGCAGATTATCTCGTCAAAATTGTCCCGCATCGGCACGCCGTTGGGCATCATGACCGGTGTGGCATGATCGTCGAACCGACTATATCGCTGCAATGGTTTATGAATGTCCGTCCACTTGCGCAGCGCGCTATTGAAGCAACCCAAAAAGGCGAAGTCAAGTTTATCCCAGAAAGGGAAACCGCTCGTTTCTACCATTGGATGGAAAACATCGAGCCGTGGCCCATTTCACGCCAACGGTGGTGGGGGCATCGGCTCCCAATATGGTACTGTAACGCATGCGAAGCAGTCACCGCAGCAATGGAAGTACCACAGCAATGCGAGTGCGGTGCCTCCGATTTTCGTCAAGAAGAAGATGTTCTAGACACATGGTTCAGTTCCGGGTTGTGGCCCTTCTCCACTATGGGATGGCCAGAAAAGACGGAAGAACTGAGAACCTTTTATCCGACCTCCGTTCTCGTAACTGGCTGGGACATTCTCTTTTTCTGGGTTGCGAGAATGATCATGTTAGGGCTTGGGTGTATGGATGAAGTCCCGTTCCGCACCGTCTATCTGCACGGGCTTGTTGCTGATGAAAAGGGACAGAAAATGAGCAAATCGAAGGGAAATAGCATTGATCCACTGGAAACAATTGACACCTACGGGACAGATGCATTCCGCTTCGCACTCACAAACGCAAGCACCCCCAACCCCTATGTTCCGCTTCTAGAATCGCAGATTGAGGCGGGCAGACGATTTGCAAACAAAATTTGGAATGCGGCTCGGTTCATTTTGATGAATTTAGAGAAATATCCCGTTCCGGAAGAAACGGATGCTGTAGAAACAAAACAGGAAACGCCAGAAATCGCGTGGATGCAGAGTCGTCTTAGTCACACCATCAAAACAACAACTGATGCGCTCGAAAACTTCCGATTCCATGAAGTAGCACAGACACTTTATGCCTTCCTTTGGCATGAATTCTGTGATTGGTACTTGGAATTTGTCAAACAGCGGATCGCGCAAGATAAACCAGCGGCACTCTGGGTAGCCGCTGATGTTTTAGAGCAGACAATGCGACTCCTCCACCCCCTAATGCCCTTCTTAACCGAGGAGATTTGGCAACAACTTCCACACGGTGGCGGTAGAAGAGAAGGCTCCTTAACAGTTTCCTCCTGGCCAGAACCAATAGGAGAAAATCCAAAAGCGGAAGCCACAATGACAACCCTAATGGAAGTCATTGATAGCATCCGAAGTATACGGGGCGAGTTGAACGTTCCAATCGGTGCATCTGTGGAAGTTCACATCCAATCACCAAATACTGAAGTGCGTGAGCGACTCGAAACATACCTCGCACAGTATTTACCCGCTTTCACACGGTTAGCGGACATTACTATTGCTGAATCGCTGCCAAAACCCCATGCCTCGGCGGAAGCTGTTATCGGTGAACTCGCTATCTACATTCCCCTTGCCGATATAATTGATTTGGAGGCAGAACATGCGAGGCTTAGCAAACGGCATCAACAGGCAGTTAAGGATGTTGATGCGGCACAGAAGACTTTAGATAACCCAAACTTCATTCAGCGTGCACCGGAAAAGGTTGTCGAACAAAAAAGAGCACAGCTTGAACGGCTGCTGGTGGAACAGGAAAAATTAGCACGGAGCCTCACAATGCTCACCGAATCGGGGAGTGAAAATGGCGATTGAAAACAATGACAACTGCTTTGTTTGCGGTATGAAAAACCCGTTCGGTTTTCAGGTAAAACCTGAAATTACTGATGGTGGGGCATCTGTTCGCATTGAATGTACGCCCGCTGAACACTTACAAGGTTGGGCAAACATTCTGCACGGTGGTATCCTCAGTACTCTGTTAGATGAAGCGATTACCTATGTCGGCATAAGCACTTTTGATCAGCCTGCAGTAACCGCACAACTGGAAATCCGTTTTCGTAATCCAGCACCGACCTGCGTGAAACTCCACGTATGTGCGGAGCGTATTAAGGTTTCAAAACGGTTAGTGGAGGCAAAAGCAGAAGTTACGCTCAGTGACGGCACTCTCATCGCCACTGGTACGGGTAAGGTAGTGCCGGTCAATGAGAGTTTCGCTCCGAAGACACCGGCGCTGTAAGAGTTTGTCAAGGGACGTGCGGCAGGAAAGTAGAAGGAATACCTGTGTCCAGCGAAGCTTCAAACTTCGTCCGTTCACAAAATGCGTTAAGGTTTTCCTGTCTATCAAAGAAATTTATGGAAAATTCAACATCTGAGATGAATCCAGAGGGACAGTCGAGTTGGGACACGGATGTCCTCATCATTGGTAGTGGTGCCGCTGGGTTACGCGCTGCCCTCGCTGCGAGTGAGCACGCGAATGTGACGTTAGTAACCAAAACTACACTGACAGAGAGCAATACACACTATGCCCAAGGTGGCATTGCAGTCGCAATGAACCTTGATGACACGATTGCCTTGCACATAAAGGATACCTGCGATGCCGGTGCTGGACTCTGTGATGTCGAAGCTGTTGAGATGATGGTATCCGAAGGCATTCCACGCGTTGCTGAACTCCTGGACTGGGGTGCTAACTTTGATTGGGAAGGCGCACTCCCACGCTTCACACAAGAAGCCGCGCACAGTCGTCGCCGTATCGTCCATAAAGGGGACGCAACCGGACGTGAAACCACTGATGTTCTCATTCAGCGCGTGCTTAACACTGAACGTATTCATGTCTTGCAAAACACATTTGTTATCGATCTGTTGACGGATGCAGACGCTGCGAAGGAGCACGAGGAAGCTGTCACATGCCACGGCGTTACCGCGATTGTAGGGGAACAAGTAGTGTGCATTCGCGCGCGAGCTACAATCCTCGCGACCGGTGGTCTCGGACGCGTCTACCCTTGCACCTCTAACCCAAAGGTGGCAACTGGCGATGGATTCGCTGCGGCATGGCGTGCCGGATGCGAGATGGTCGATATGGAATTCGTTCAGTTCCATCCGACAACGCTCTACTTAGATGGTGCTCCCAACTTCTTAATCTCCGAGGCAGTCCGTGGTGAAGGTGGTCAACTCATCAACATCCGTGGTGAACGGTTTATGGAAAAATACCACGAGAAAGGCGAACTCGCACCACGTGATGTCGTCAGCCGCGCCAACCAAAAAGAGATGGAGTTGACTGCGTTCCCATGCGTTTATCTTGACATTACACACAAACCCGCCGAGTTTATCCTTGAGCGATTCCCAACCATTTCCGATACTACAAAACGCTACGGATTAGACATCAACATTGACTTAATCCCTGTTCGTCCTGGTGCTCACTTTATGATGGGTGGCATCCGCACAAATACCGATACAGAAACGAATCTCAAAGGACTTTATGCGTGTGGTGAAGTGGCATGCACCGGCGTACACGGGGCAAACCGTTTGGCTAGTAACTCTCTTCTGGAATGCCTCGTCTATGGTGCTCGTGCTGGCACAAACGCAGCAACTTTTGCAAATAGTCATCAGCCATCAGTTATCAGTGGTCAGTTACAAGAGGGTTCTGTGGCTGCTACGAGGGACTCTTTAACTGATAACCAAAAACTGAAAACTGGAAACTATTCTATAGAAGCGATAAAGGATGTAATCCGGGAAACACTCTGGGAAAATGTGAGTATTGAACGAAACGGCGAAGGTTTAAGACAAACCCTCGCCGAATTACAAGATTTAACAGCAAATTTAGAAGATGTGCGAACGACACCAGAACTAACGGATATAGCAGTCATCGAAACAGCTAATATGCTCAATGTTGCTTTGATGATAACGCAATCTGCGCTTATGCGTACTGAAAGTCGCGGTGCACACTACCGTGCTGACTTCCCCATACAAGACGATACCGACTGGCACCGCCGTATCCTTATCACACGCGATAACTCACCAGAAATAATCCCCTTGTAGTAGAACACACCGCGATTGTAAATCACTGAATACCGACAACTATTCTTCAAAAACCCTCTAACCGTTTTTGTTCGATCACCGTTGTTGAATTCATGGCAGGTGGTTCGTCCATCTTCCTATAAAGTTTAACATAGTGGTCGTAACTATCGATAACCTTCTTGATATGAAGTCGGGTTTCTCGGATAGTAATTTTCTCAACGAATTCATCAATGTCCGCAATATTTTTCGATGTCACCCATCGTTTCATTCGCCCGGGCCCCCCATTATATGCACCGGTCACCAGCATCGCGTTGTCATTAAACAGCGAGTTGAGGTATCCAATATACTTCGTCCCCATCTGAATATTCACTTCGGGTTTCTTGAGCATTGAGGTTCGGAAACGACGAATTTTGAGTTGCTGGGCGAGTTCCCTTCCTGTGGCTGGCATAATCTGCATCAATCCAATCGCGCCTGCCCAACTAACTGCCTCCGCGTTGTATCGGCTTTCCTCCAGAATCATTGCAGAAATCAAGAAAGTGTCTACGTTATACAGCTTCGCATATTTTTCAACCGTATCAGCATAGTAACGCGGATAGAGTTTCTGTCGGAGTTTCTCTAAATCCGCACGCGCTGCATTTGCAAAAGCAGGATTTTCAAGGGACTGTTCCGTTACTTTTCGTGCTTTATCATACATTGAGAGTCCCTCATAACAAGTAATCAAATCATAAAAACACTTTCGTTCAGAGAGCGAAGTTGTGTTGATGTGCTCGTCTAACTGGGCAATAGCGTCTTCATAGAGCCTGAGTTTCATCAGTGCTGACACCTGTGGCGGAGACCCGCCACGTTCCGGCAATTCTGCATCCCGAACGGCTTTCGGATCTAATTCAGGTATAGCGATATCTAAAATCGCCTTCGCTCTTGCTGTGTAGTACCAATATCCTGCCTCTGCCACTTCCGTGTACAGCTTTCGTGCAAGTTCAGGTTTGTTTTGGCGTTCGCGGATCTTCGCCATCCAAAAATGTGCTCCCATCGCATAGCGATTTCCAGGGAAATTTTCCTTCAACACCTTAAAAGCATTGTAACTCTCCTCATAGCGACGCTCATCAAAACGCTGCCAACCCGTTCGCCATGCGGCAACGTCCGCGTCCGGACTTTTAGGTGCGACCTTAATTAAGCGTGAATACGCATCAAGTGCTAACTCTGATTTACCTTGCTTTTCGCGGAGTTGCGCAATATCATAGAGGGCATCGTCCACCAACTCACTCCAAGCATAATTTTTCACGAAAGTCTCAAGCCGGCTGATGGCGGTTCGAATATGTCCTTTCCGACGATAACACTGGGCTATCTGATAAGTAGCACGCGTAATATACTTATTCTCATCACCGAGCGCAATCACAGCCTCAAATCTCTTAATCGCTGTATTATACCACTTCCGTCCCTGATAACTCTGTCCGATAAGATAGAGCGCATGCGCCCGTAGATCAAAATCCACAGTTTTAGGGATCAATTCTAATTCTGCTACGGCGGCTTTCCACTGTCTATGAGAAAAAAGTACTAAGCCACAATTAAGCCGATCCGTTGGGGTAAGTTTTAGCGTCTTATTCCTTCTCACGAGCTGCTTGAGTCGACCAAATGCCTCCTCTGCCACGTTATCTGAGTGCTTTTCTGTAATGAGTTCACGATACGTCTTGAACGCGGTGGGAATATCGCCAAACTCTTCATTACAGCGTGCCAAACCGAAACTGACCTTTCTCGCATAGCGCGGATGATCAACAAGGTCCACTAAGTGCGACTTCGCTGCTTCATATTGCTTTTTCTTCAAGTGAAGCTGCACTAAAGCCCATTTCGCTTCTGAAAAATAAAAACTTGTCGGATAATCCTCGACAAGCTGCCCATACCATTTTATCGCCCGCGCGTTGTTATTCATATTTTCGTAAAGTTTTGCTAAGCGATAAACCGCACAATCCGCTAGTGGATAACTATGCGAGGCAACTCGTGCATAGTGCCTAACTGCCTTCGGACGGTTCCGAAGTTTCTCATAGTTATAGCCGAGTGCGTGATGGATTTCAAGTTTTTGTGAATCAGCCAAGTCAGTCTGCAATAAAGCCTCTAGTTTCAAGACTGCTTTTCTGCGGTTACCTTCATCAACCAATGCGAAAGCCTCTTGCCATGCAGTACTGTGACCTTCATCAGCCGAAACCGATATTCCCATGGCGAAGCAACCGTAAGCCAGCGCGAACAAACCTAAAAAAAACTTTCGGATTATTACAGTATCTAATACAGCACCTAAATCCGTTTTTTGACTGGATTGCATTCGGCTTCTGCTAAAAAACTTCATATATTTCATTTCTCCTTTTCTTTTCGTCCTCCCCGTGTCAGTTGCTGTGGATTCAGTCGAAATAAAAATGGATGTTCCTTTATTCGTATTATAACGCAAGTTTGACTTAAAAATTTAAGTAAAATTCCGGCACTCTGTAGATGTGCTATGTGTTTGGCGAGGTATTAAAGCTTTGCATTTATTCCATCAAACTCACATTTGTTACTGTAACGTTTTCTGAAATCAAAAAGCAACAAAAAAGTGAACAGTGCCTCTCAGTTTCGCGAATTCTCAGGAGCATTTGGCTCCACCGTGGAAAGGATATCCAAATCCCAACGTATTACTGTAGAAGCGATATCCATACCGCGACTCCGCATTCCGCTAACGAATTCTAGAAATCAGTTGCCAAATTGGATATATGTATGTTATACTTACTGCAGTTAACCCAAATTGCCACCTTCAAATAAAAGGAGAAATTGCGATGGAAATTGTAGCATTAGGGAAAACAGGTTTAAATGTTTCACGGCTCTCGATTGGAACTGGATCGAATGGCTGGAATGGCCGATCGAATCAGACTGATTTGGGGTTTGAAGGTCTACGCGACCTACTGCTGTTTTCACACGGGAAAGGCGTAACGTTTTGGGATTCCGCGGACCAGTACGGAAGTCACCGACACGTCAAGGCAGCACTCAAAGAACTACCACGTGAGAGTGTCACTATCACCACAAAGACGACATCTCGGACGCGAGAGACTGTGGAAGCAGATGTGAAGCGATTTCTCAAAGAAATCGGCTCTGAGTATGTGGATATTGTGTTACTTCACTGCCTCACACAGGTAGACTGGCCACAACGATATCCAGATGCCATGGAAGCACTCGTCCGTTGTAAGGAGCAGGGATTAATCCGCGCCCACGGTGTATCCTGTCACGATTTTGGTGCCTTCCAGACATCTGCCATGACGGAATGGGTCGAAGTTGTATTGGCTCGGATTAACCACGCCGGCGTTAGCATGGACGCATCCCCCGCCGATGTCATCCGAACGATGGAACAGATGGCGTTTGCTGGCAAAGGTATTTATGGCATGAAAGTCTTAGGCATGGGCAAGCTGGCGAAAGATGCGGAGAGCCAACGCGAGGCAATTGAATTTGTGATGGAACTCCCCTGTGTTCACGCTATGACGATCGGCATGACTTCTGAGAGTGAAGTGGAAGCAAATGTTGCCGTTGTTAACGAACTGTCGGAGAAAGGCATTTAGAGATTGAATCCACATTTACCGAACCGCAAGGTAAATTAAAGATGCGGAGTTAGTAGGTTGGCGCATCTGCGGCAAATACCGTAGCCCGTAACGCAGTGGAGGGCGGATATACGGAAAGGTGCTTGGCAGTTGAATCCACGCTTACCGAACCGCAAGGTAAATTAAAAATATGGAAAAGTATGAGATAGTTATTGGATTGGAAATTCACGCCGAATTATGCACAGAGAGTAAACTTTTCTGTAATTGTGCTTATATTTTCGGTGCATCGGCAAACGACTGCACTTGTCCAATCTGCTTAGGGATGCCTGGAACATTGCCGGTTTTCAATAAACGAGCGATAGAGTTTGCGGTTCGTGCGGGCTTGGCTATGGATTGTGAAATCACGGATTCCAGTAAGTTCGATAGGAAGAACTATTTTTATCCGGATCTGCCAAAGAACTACCAGATTTCGCAATATGACATCCCCTTGTGCCAAAATGGAGAGGTAACGTTTGAATTTGAAGGAGAATTCCGCACTGTCGCACTCCGAAGAATTCACTTAGAAGAAGACGCAGGAAAATCAATTCACGCCGAAGTCACAGGGGACCCGACCCGCAGCTTCATGGACTTCAACCGCGCTGGCGTGCCGCTCCTCGAAATTGTCAGCGAACCGGAACTCCACTCTCCCGAGGAGGCTATTGCCTATTGTCGCGCCGTTAAGGAAATTTTGGAATACATTGAAGTCAGCGATTGCAACATGGAAGAGGGAAGCCTGCGATGCGAACCGAATCTCTCTTTGCGTCCCAAGGGCAGTAAAGAACTCGGCACGCGCACAGAAATTAAGAACAAAAACTCGTTCCAAGAGTTAATCGAAGCGATGGAGTATGAGGTGAAACGACAAGCACGAATTTTAGATGCGGGTGAGGAGGTTGTCCAAGAGACGCTTTTATTTGACGCAAGCACGGGCAAGACCGTAGCGATGCGTGGCAAGGAAGAAGCAGATGATTACCGCTACTTCCCTGAACCAGATCTCGTTCATGTAGAGATAAGTGATGAATGCATCGAGGAAATTCGACCAACACTTCCTGAACTCCCCGCATCTCGTCGAAAACGTTTCATTTCGGACTATGATATCTCGCCCGAAAACGCCGAATTCCTGACCAGCACCCGACAACTCGCTGAATTCTTCGATGAAGCCGCCCAACTCAGTGACGAACCCACTGCCTGTGCAAACTGGATTATGGGGGACTTGACTCGTCTACTTAACACGGCGGAAATTGAGATCCAAGGCTCGAAGATTACGCCAGCACACCTCAATGAACTCATCCAGTTAATCGAGGATACAACCATCAGTGGAAAAATCGCTAAATCTGTGCTTGACGATGCCTTTGAAACGGGTAAAATGCCGAAACAGATTGTTTCGGAAAAGGGTTTGGCACAGATTACGGATACCTCGGAGATAGAAGCCATCGTCTTACAGGTTGTAGAGGAGAACCCTGGACCTGCCCAGGATTATCGAGACGGCACAAAAAAAGCGATCGGATTCCTCGTGGGACAAGTAATGCGCGCTACTCGCGGAAAGGCAAACCCGCAACTCGTGAATCAGATTCTGACGAAGGTTTTGTCAACAGATTGAGGTTGGGCATCATTATTATTTAAGCAAAACTTGCTTTTGGTAAGGGTTTGGTGATTTGATTACTATGAGGTTCCCGATGCTACACGTTCCATTTTTTATAACGAGCTCATCAGAAAAAATAATAGTGAAAATCTCTATGGGACGATAAGGAGTAACGATGTCACGCCCACACATACCAGAAAAACTGAAACGTCGTGTTCTAATTGAAGCAGGACACCGCTGTGCAATCCCTAAGTGTAGATATCCCCATGTTGTAATTCATCATATTATTCCGTGGGCAAAATGTAAAGAGCACAAGTATAAAAATCTAATTGCCTTGTGTCCTAACTGCCACGCCAGGGCTGATAAGGGCGAAATTGATCGAAAATCCTTAAGAATCTATAAAGTTAATCTTAGTTACGCACATGATAAATTTAGTCGATTAGAAGTTGATATACTTTTCATATTGTACAAGGAACCAGGCAGTTCCAGTTTACAGTTTCCTTCGTTTATGATGATCTTGATCAATCGAATATTGGATGCTGAGTACATAGACGTAAAACGACCACAGAGTTCAGTTGAGATATCAGGAATGAACATGTCTCCGGTTTATCTTTTCTTAACTAATAAAGGCAGAGAGTATATTGATTCTTTGGAGACTGATCAAAGAAATTAATATGAAAAGACTTGGATATACCCAAAGCAATTGTAATTCCAAGGCTATTATGAGCTTTTAATCCTGAGAATCCTTGTAGATATTATATTCTGCTCAGATAAATTTGCTGTGCGGTGTTCGTTTATCTCCCTATTCAGGCATCGAACTTGGAGAAACAGGATTAGATATGGATCTTTGGGCTTACAGATGCCGTTTACAATTCCATTATCAGAGTTCATTTAACACCGGAAATGTGATCTGATCTATTGTCAACTTAGGTACTATTGGATTAGCAATAGCGTCTATTTTGCCATGAATATAATGACAGAGATCTTCAATCTTAAGAGTTCCATCAATGTTGAAGAAATTTTTACACAATCGCAAACCCTACTATCTTGTAATTATTGTCTGGATACTAATGGGTTGTGATTCTGATATAAAATTAGCAGAAGACGCAATAATTGTGGAAGTGAAATCTCCCCGCACCTATGGCAATACGAATAATGAGACATGGCATGCAGAAGTTGATATTGTTTTTTCGACTGCTCCTATTGATTTAGAAGTTGAATTTAAGCGTTTGTCTACAGATATCCAATATCCGTTCTGGCAACCACGTTGGGTAAAGGCTGATTGGGAACAAACGGATAAGGTCGTGACACTCCTCTTTGAGTTTCCAATAGAAAAGATAGAACATCGGACTATGCCAACAGATGAACCTATTAGAACAGAGCCGTTAGAACGTAAATATCAGATAAAATCTGTAGGTGTCACACTCACTTGGGATACGGGACGGAAATCTTTGAGAATTGACGCATACCCTCCTGCTGCTATTTTTTAACGAGAATCTGTAGAAATGTGCATAGGATCTTTAAAATACAAGGACGAAACTTGGGATCTTCAAAACGCTGACACCAAAGAGTACACCCACTGCTTCCACACCTATCCGGCAATGATGATCCCGCAAATCGCACGGAAACTTCTTAAAACGTATGGGGTAGAAGGTGGATGGCTTCTTGACCCTTACTGTGGTACTGGCACTTCTCTGGTTGAGGCCTCTCTATTCGGCATGCACAGTGTCGGATGTGACATTAATCCGCTTGTACGCCTGATAGCAACTGCCAAATCAACCCCGATTTGCCTATCTACTTTAGACGAAACGCTAAACAAGTTGAACAGCGATCTATTTCAACTTGAGTTCGGGACGGGCAAAATACCAAACGCACCGATTCCTGACATTCTCAACCTAACGTATTGGTTCTCCGAAGAAGTTATCAAGTCTCTCGCTTATCTGAGGAATCGGATTAAGGACGTGGAAGATAAAGCAGTGCGGAACTTCATACGGGTCGCTTTTTCGGAAATGGTTCGTGAAGTCTCCTATACGCGGAACGGGGAGTTTAAATTATATCGCATGCCCACCAACAAGCTTGACGACTTCAATCCAGATGTTTTCGGGATTTTCAGCAAGAAACTCAACAGAAACCGGAATGGCTTGGCAGCGTTTCTCGAAAAACGAAAAGGTGTTGAGACATCAGTATCCGATGCAAACACTGTTCAAGGTGAACTTCCGATGCCGCGTCCGCTTGGAGGCTATGACTTAGTTATAACATCTCCGCCGTATGGAGACTCGCATACCACAGTGGCTTATGGACAGTTTTCTCGGCTTGCGGCAGAATGGATAGGCTTACCGAATGCCCGCAAAGTCGACAAACTCGCAATGGGTGGACAGCGTTCAAAAGAAACGCTGACAGATTCACCGGTATCGTCCGCCATTGAGAAAATCCGTTCGGTTGACAAAAAACGAGCGTGTGAGGTGTCAGCGTTTTATATCGATCTTGAACGTAGCATCAATTCAGTGGCACAAATGCTTTCATCAAACGCTACAATTTGCTATGTCGTCGGGAATCGCCGAGTCAAAGAGGTTATGCTGCCGACCGATGCATTTATCGTTTCTGCGTTTCACCAGCATGGATTTACCCATAAGGCGACTATTGTCAGAAACATTCCAAACAAACGGATGCCAAAGAAGAACAGCCCCTCCAACATTGCAGGTCAAACCTCCACAACAATGCACGAAGAGAACATCGTCGTTTGCCAAAGGACGACTCATACATGTCTGTAGGACAGATTACTCTCACATCTGTAACAAAACGGTTCGGCGACACGGTCGCAGTCAGTGATGTGTCGTTACAGATAGAGGGTGGCGAGTTTTTTTCCCTGCTCGGACCGAGCGGATGCGGAAAAACAACAACGCTTCGCATCATCGGCGGATTTGTGTACCCTACCACTGGAGAGGTTCACATCAACGATGAATCGATGGCAGAAACACCGCCTTATCGCCGCCCTGTCAACACCGTCTTCCAAAATTACGCCTTGTTTCCGCACAAAACCGTCGCACAGAATATCGCATTTGGACTACAAATGAAAAAGGCATCGAAATCAGAAATTTCAGATGCCGTTGAACGTTCATTAGATTTAATTCAGTTACCAGGGTACGGGCATAGGAAACCGAGCGAACTCTCCGGTGGTGAGAGACAACGCGTGGCACTCGCGCGCGCGTTAATCAATGAACCCACCATCTTATTGTTAGATGAACCGCTCTCAGCACTCGATCTAAAGCTCCGAAAACAGATGCAATCGGAACTAAAAGCACTGCAACGCAAGGTCGGTATCACGTTCGTCTACGTAACGCACGACCAAGGTGAAGCGTTGGCACTCTCTGATCGCATCGCGGTAATGAATGGCGGGAAAATCCTTCAGGTCGGAACGCCGGCTGAAATCTACGACTTACCGCAGAGTTGTTTCGTCGCTGACTTTATCGGCACCTCCAATTTCCTTGACGGGACACTTATCAGTGAAAGTGAGGTTGCGCTGACAATGGAACCACCGTCTAAAATCGTTTGCACACCAACCAGCGATATTCCATTGAACACGCCTGTCACCGTTGCAATTCGTCCAGAACGCATCGACTTGACAACAACGCCTACCTCTGATGCCACAAATCACTTACACGGCACGATTCAGGACGAAAGTTACCTCGGCACAACGCTGCAGTACACGGTGCAGACCGATTATCCAACCCCACTCATCGTTCACCAACAGAATACAGGCACAAAAGACACACATCGTTTTCAACGCAGCGATAAGGTCTATCTGCGGTGGACACCTGAGAATGCTATTGTCTTAAACGCTGACAAAGCCTAACCACCAGACAACGGCAGTTTGACTTTCCCATTATCACGCTGCTGCGAGGTCAAGAAACCGATGATAATCTGGACAACTTTATATCCTTCAGTTCCAGGCGAGACAGGCTCTCCACCCTCAGCAATAATACCTACTAACTCTCTGACTCCGGCAGGGATGCCAGTTATATCCCACGTGGGTGCCTCAATCGTCTCAACAACATCGTCTTGATGGAGTGTTGCTCCTTTGTCGCTGATGAGAATATAGCCGTTGGTCCCGACAATCTCCACGCGGAACCCGGAGAGGGTAGTTTTCGGTCCACCAGCATAATAGCCGCGTACACCGTTCGCAAAATGGATATATCCATGCGCCGATGGTTCTGTTGCTGGAACGTGTCCGCCATCACCTTTATACTCGTTATAGTCTTCATAGCCATCCTCTAATTCGGCAGAAACCCACTCAGGATCCGAGTCGGCGAAATAGCAGATGGCATCAACAAGGTGTGTCCCATTGCGGAAGAGCATTGCGCGACCACCGCTTAAGGTGCCGATGACATACTGGACATCTCCAATGCGTCCGCCTCCGACCACAACGTCTTTGGTCTGCCGCCACAAAGGCTGCCACCGCCGTGTGTGATCAATCGACAGAATAGTTCCGTTCCTTTCCGTTGCCTCCAGCATTCTGTCCGCATCTTCAACACTGGTTGCCATCGGCTTTTCACAGAAGATACCCTTTACACCAGCGTTTGCTGCATCAACAACGAGGTCGGCATGTCGATGGTCAGAAGTCGCCACTGTCACGATATCCAAATTCGCATCGGCGAGCATCTCCTGATGGTTGGTATACAAGGCAATGTTGTCCCAATTGTCCTGATACTTTTCTTTGAAAGCATCCAATGTGCTTTGAACAAAATCGCAGCCAGCGACCAGTTCAACGTTCGGCATACCCACTAATCCCGACGCGTGTGTTGTGCCGATACCACTGCAGCCAATAACCCCAACACGTAGATTTGCCATGTCTATATCCTCCACTATCCTATAGTTTCAAACTACGGAAAACCGAAAACGAAATGGCTATGAGATTCACAATTTTGTCACAGAAACGATTATATACCGTCCCAGATTAGAAGTCAAATTTTTTGTTGGGAATCGAAAGGAAACTCAATAAAACGGTTTGATATGAACCTTAAATCATGGTAAAATATTGACGTGAGATTAACGAATTCCAATAGAGAGGTAAAAATTATGGCCAGAATAGTTGCTAATCCGGGGATCCTTGGTGGAAAACCGATTGTTGAAGGGACGCGTTTGAGCGTGGAGCACATATTAGGGTTATTGGCGAGCGGTATGTCACACGCGGAAATCATTGCAGATTATCCGATTTTAACAGAAGAAAGCATTCGGGCGGTGCTCGCCTATGCGGCAAAAGCCCTCCGCAATGAAATTTTTATTGACGTTGTCTCCTACTCGGATGGAGATTCTTAAGGATGCTCCCACCACTTGTTGCTGATGTGAACATCGCTTCTCGGGTTGTTCAATTTCTGCGGTCGCAGGGTGTTGATATAGTATGCGCTTGTGAAGAGGGTTGGGGATCTTACGAGGACGAAGATATTCTTACAACGGCACACGCGATGAACCGATTCGTTTTAACACATGATTCCGATTTTGGGACACTTGTTGTTCACCAGAAACACCCGAGCACTGGGATCATCCATCTGCGGCCAGGTGGGCGTACGGCGGCAGAAGTTATTGCCGACTTGCAAAACCTACTCAACAAGCAGGTGGATTGGACCCCGCCGTTACTTGCCGTTTACCAATCTGGACACTTACGGATCCGTCGCCTTTAGACAAAACAGAAGCGGCTTAAATCGCTATGGAATAGTGCGTTTCGGATATACGCGCTTGTTGGATTCGCAAGTGTCCAAACTCAGGATCATCACGACACAGTTCAACGATTTTGTTTTTCAATTCTTCAGAACTATAACAACCCAAGATAACACTTTTTATACACTTCGGAGGTAACCTAAAAAGATGCACATCATGACCATTGGTAACTACGATTTTCTTGTGTGCATCCGTGGAATTTTTCAGATACCGCCACTCTTTTTCATATTCCCATTCAGAACCCTTAACGAAAAAGATCTTTTGCATAGCAGCTTCTTCACTTGTTTCCTCTGCTGTTATACGCGGACGTTCTGAACTATATTCAACACGTTCAGGTTTAGTAAATCCTGGCAAAGAAACAGATCCTTTGAAGAAATCATAGCAACCGTCCAACACAAGAACAAAGCCAGTGTGTCCCTCAGCGTAGTGTGCCCACATGAGCAAATTATCTGGTGTTTCAGAAAGCGACAGAATGCCAGCTGTATTATGTAGTTTGTAAAATCTTTCCCGTAAGTTAGGCAGAAGATCCTGTGGGGTTTGCTTATGGAGATTTTTATATAGCCATTCAGCGTAGTCGGGGTCGTTCTCAACTTTTTTTGCTAATGCAAACCTTCCCGGATCGTTTCCTAACGCTCTACAGTAGTCAACCCAAGCACGGTACATAAACCTTCTAATTGCCTCGGCATAGTGTTTCGCGAATTCCTCTTTTGATCCGAGCTTATAGAAATGTGGTTTCGCTTCAAAAGGATCGTTTAGCGCGAGAGGTTGCGTAAATCGAATCAAGCGATTTTGGAAAATAGAAATTCGTTTTGCTGAAACGTACTTATAGAAAACCATTGTCAAACACCATTACTCTATTATCTCGAAATCAAGTATTCTAAGCTCAATCTTAGTGTGAGGAGTCTTTGCTCTATCATGTGTTGTCAATTCTTGGATGCTCTTATGAACGTTACTATTTACTCGCTTTGCCAAACCAGCAGGTATGGTATCTCGAAAATGTATGACATCTACTTCAATTGGGTCGCCTTGAGCATGATAAAAAATCACGAAACAATAGACATTCCTTACATTTTCGCGCAGTTGGTTACGAAGTGAAAACGAGTAGTAACCGCTTTGAGAATAGGCATGATCCCATGTTAACCTACTGCCGATCACACCTTCCGAGCTTCTACTTCCCAAGTCTGCTAATATGGAATGTTTTAATTCGTAAGGTTTAGCTCTTGACAACGGTTTCGCAGTGACTATTTGTTTGATCAATTTCTTAAGATAATTTGAAGGAATAGCGAAATTGAGATTTTGTCCTCCACGGAAAGTTGCCACAGAAACACCGACGATCTGACCCTTATCGTTTAGCACGGGGCCCCCACTGCTCCCCGGAGAAATAGGAGCAGTAAGTTGGAGAAGTTTATCAGTTCCAACGTTTCGGATACTACTGATAATGCCTTGTGAGAATGTACCTTCCAATCCCCGTGGATTGCCCACGGCGTAAACAGGCGCGCCAACTTGAACCGTATCACTATCGCCAAGCGAAATTACTTGTGCTCCAGGTATTGAAATTTTTAGGATGACCAGATCACGTCCCGCATCAACCGCTGTAATGCCCTCAATGTCATACTTTGTTTTCTGGCTTACCAGTTTCGCGTAACCTCGCGAGGCACCTTTAACAACATGAAGGTTTGTTGCAACCTGACCATTGCGGACAAAGAATCCACTACCGAGTGAAAGCGGCTGTCCGTTAGTATCTTCCATAACCAAAAGAACTGTGGAATCCAATGCTTTTTTGGCAATTTGCTGGGGACTTTGGGCATTTGCCGCAGCTATTCCACAAAAAAGGAGAAGTATCAAACCTATGAAAGGCAGTAACAATTGCTTGTTATGTTTCATCATGTAGTCCTTTCTGGATTGAGTTTCATTTTGAGATAAAAACGTTGTGGGGAAATCGTATCAATTAGGGAGAGCAAATCTTCTAAGGCGTATCCACAGCAAACACGCGAGAAAATATCCAAATAGTGTAAGGTATGTCCCTAATACCCATCAGTATACCAAAAAATATGATGCGATCTGATGCCTTGTGCCAAAGATTGTGGTTGATTGTGTAACAGACTCGGGATTGAATCATAAGAATTGGAAAGGGCAGTGGGTTGGATGATGTGATACATGGTACTGCCATGTTCATCAATCTTCGGAGCATTGAAACCATCTGCGATAGGTGCCGGATAGATGACCTCAAGCGATTCCGAATCCATCTGCGCTATAACATTAGAGAGCATGCTTTCAAAAAGTTGCACACCTCTCTTCTGCGCGAAGGCTGTTTCTGACGCAACAAACTCTTTAACAGTGAGTTCATCTTCACGTCGGGTGACGGAAACATAACCTTCAATGTTGCCGTCACGCTCAGCGACCCAAGCGTTTGGAGATTCAGTCCGCACCCACGCTGTCCAATACGCCATGTCATCTCTGACGAAGGTACCGTTGAATTTACGGGCATATCTGTCGTAGAGTGCAGCGATCCGCTTCATTTCGGTTTCATCATCAAAATTGATGGGACGGATTTCCCATTCCACCCGTTTTCGAGCAGCGAACGGTTGTCTCGCGTAGTAGCGTGGCACCCTCTCCCAGCCTTCAATTGAATAGATACGTTGGCTTCCGTGGAGGGAAGAGACGGCAATATCGTGTGACTCCATGAACTGGATCGAATCCTTAAGAAGTTGTGTAGCAAGTCCACGCCGACGGTATTCTGGGCGCGTACTAACTTCACCGATGCCACCGACAGTTATCGGTTCCCCGTGCAAAAACATCTTCCGAATAAAGACGCGCACTGTGCTAACAATAGTACCATCGTCAACCGCAACGCGAATACCTTCAGAATCTCTCCACGGATCGTTATGCCAATGATTAGAAAAATATTGGCGACCCCCTGTAAAGACAGTCGTAACATGGTCCAGCCACGCCTCCAACTCTTCGGGATAAAGGGCGCGAAACTCCATTTTTATAGATAGACCTCACTTTGGCAACGGCACAAGGACTGTGCCTACTACTTTTAAAACTTTATGGTCAACTCGCCAAGGAACTGGCGCGCCTCATTGCGGCTCCCAAACACCTCATAGAGGTCACCGGAGACATCGTAAAACCGACGGATAAAATTGCGACTCGTTTCAGCAGGATTGAGATCCGCATAACGAAGCCACAGATTTGCCCTTGACCAGATATCCCAATTGAGTTCAACAACCGTAGAGTTCGCATCACCGGTGTCCACTCTGCGCTGTTTGTTGAGATCGGGAAAGAGCGCGTCCTGCATCAAATCAGACGTGCCATCGACACGCCCAACAGATAAATTGAGTTCCTTATACCGATACGGGTTCGGATTGGTGATAAACTTCAGATTCGCGGCGAACGCATTCTCTAACGCCTGTGTCTCAAAATCGTAGCTATCCTCTACCTTAGCAGGCGTAACATAACGTTCATCCTGCTCGTTATACGTAAATTCGTCAAGGAACGTCAAGTGCCACCGCTCAGAAAGGCTATAGGTCCATCCGAATAGATTCTTCAGTTCTAATTGGCTGAGTTCATCTTGGACATCGGTTGAAAAATCGATGTCTTCATAATCTTCCAGATAGTTGTTGTTCAACCTCGCAGCGCGAACGCTATAAAACCCATTCATGTGCGAAGGCTTCACGGTAAATCCACTGACAGAATATTGCGCGATCGTAAAATCGCTTGCGTCCCGTAGATAGAGGTGCCCTGCAGCATCCAAATCCAAGAAAGTCTGGTCGTGTTTTTCCTCGCTGAGTTGATCGGTCTCATAAACGATCCGTCCCAGATATCGCCCGTTGAGATCAAACTTCTGAATGCGTGAGATAACATTATGGAAAAGCGTTAAGCGAATGTCTTTCCGTTTGAGTTCTTCAGCAAGTTCTTCTTTGTCCTCTTCATCGGTTTCATCGGCATAGTAGCGGCTGTATTCCGCTTCCTCAAGCAACCGCACGCGTCGATTCAAGGCAGCAGCGTCGGCAGCCGCAGCATTCTGTGCAAACGGACCGTATCTCGGTTGTGTTGCATTCACAATAGTATCAGCGAGTTCCGCTTGCCCTGGCGTACCCTCCGTAAGTTGTGTCAATGTAGGCGAAAGCGCGATAACCTCTGGCAGTCCGCCGACTTTTCTACGAAATTGGCTGGCATCTTTAACGAGGATTTCGCCAGTGGGCAATGTGGCAAGTGCCATCGGCTTCATGAACTCACCGTTGCCTCGCCCCTCTCTTCCGAAACTGTCAAGTGGCTTCCCTGCTGCATCAAACCTCACAATACGGTGGTTACCGGTATCTGCGATAAGGACGTTTCCTCGCGCATCAATAGCGATATCCGCGGCATCCGTATCAAATTCACCCTCACCTGCGCCATACCTACCAAAGGTAATCAACTTTTCTCCTTCGGCATTGAACTTATGGACATGCCCCAGTTCTGCGTCTAAAACGTAGAGTTCATTTTGGGCATTGAGCGCGACGCGGAGAGCTCTGTCATGCCCCTTCGGCTGAATAGCGAAAGAGGCTTTTCCTTCTTCATCAATGATAAGGTTCGCTGGCAAAATGACTTTCGGATGGACATCCACCGGATCAACAAAGTAGGTGTCTAACAGTTCACCTGTCCTACTGAATTTGTAGATACATGGCGCGAACATGTAAACTTTCGGATCCGTGCTGTCGGCAATATGATGCGCGGTCACATCGGCAACATAAATATTCCCCATACTACCTACAGCAAGATGTCCCGGTTTCCGTAAGATATTATCCGCGGATTCTGGTGCTTCCGGAATTTGAAACAGAAATTCTCCGGTCGCCGACAACTTCTGGATAAGCCGATTCTGGGTATCGCTGACGTAGATGTTTTGGTTATCAAAGGCGAGATGAATATCCTTGCCAAACCGTCCTTGTGAGGAGCCTTTACCGGAAAATTCACGCTCTAATTGGATAAAATCCACCGAAAAAGCCGAATTCAGCCCAAGGCATAGTGAACAGAAAATGGATAGAAGTGGTAGGATAACGATATATCTTTTCATAATTTCCTAAAATGTTCTAATTTTAATTTTTTATTTAATTGAGGGATTGTTTTTATATGATACACGGTACTTATCTGAATGTCAAGGAAATGTTCTGGGCACAGACCGTGTGTTTACAAAGAATGCCCGTAACCGTTAGATTTCTAATCTGGTAAAATCCGATACCCTGTACTAATCCCCGTAATCATTCCGATAATCGCCCAAAGCCCAGCGCACGTCATCTCTCCGATAACGAGTCCAAGGAATATGGGTCTCGCGCTCCGATACGCCCGCAGTCCACCGTATTTCACAATGCTAAATTTCAAACCCCAACCCAAGAATATAGAAAACCAGAGTTTAAATGTCGCCCACGAACTCAGCATTGTATAACCGAGCGGATGCAGGGGCCACCACACAAAGGTTTGACGCATCCACATCAGAAAGACCGTGAAACCGCTTCCGAATATCATGAACCCGGTGTTTGTCCAATTTGTGTTTGTCTTCGGACTTGTCAGAAGTCCTTCGAGTTGTCGCATAAACCAACTGCCGCCGGTATAAGGCGCACCGTGTGCGTAACTAATTTTGATTGCAGAGTAGTAAGAAACAGCAAGCCCAATAACCATCGCAGCTGCCATCGCGACAAGGAGTTGTCGCCGTTTGACGCGCGCCTCGTCCGCTGCTTTCAACCCGTTCATAATGTTTGGCATCATGAATTCTCGGAGATCAAGTGTGAGGCACACCGGATGCATCATTATTGAAGTCAGGGTGGAAGGGTGGATTTTTGATGTGCCGAGTGTTGTCAGGAAAAAACTCTGGGGTGAAAACGACGGGTTGATGAACGGGATACCGCCGTTAATCACTTGCCACGTCAGCACGACGTACATTGCGAGTAGAAATAGCACGAAACCGAGCGCAAATATGAGGGACATACCCATCATGTGATTGAAAAACACGAGTACACTGATGCCACCGAGGAGACCGAAGATTGTAACGCCATGCGGCAAAGCTTCATCGGAAGGTCTGAACTGCAACATGTTTTTTATGTGATGCCTCATTTTCCAGAGTGCGATAGCAACAAATGCCAGACATGCTCCCGCCTCTTGCGCCGCACTAAATGACTTACCCGTCCATTGTACGCCAGGTCCCGAAGTGAGTTGAAAACCGAGTATCACACCTAAGAGGCATTGCAGTTTGTAGAAAATGAAGAAAAACCAGATACTAAACGACACCTCTAAGGTCAAAAGGTAACTAAACCCAACCATTGACCAGAAAATAACAATCTGAAATGGACGTAAGGCACTCCAAGGGCGTTCGACGAGGTACTGGTTGAGCCAAAAATCGCGTGGGATATGTGGAGCGTTAGGAAAAAACGTATGCAAGCCGTTCATCGTATGCAGGAAGACTGGAAAGGCAAAACCAAACCAGAGCGCGCTGCTCTTAAAAAGGGGACCGAGGCTACCTCTGCCTTGTGCTGCCATCTCCACAGGTAACTTGACGAGTGGAAAAGCGCAGCGTTCGTACTCCACCCACTGCTTGCGAAGTAGGACAGACAGACAGATCATCACAAAGTAGACAACGAGGACATAGGCACTCCATGTCAAGATAGGAACTATCCATGCACCCCACGGCACGGATTCGCCTGCGAATAATCCTTCAAAGAAGGAACTTGCAGCGGTGTGATCTTGCACCACCCGCCAGTGTGGAATATAGTGATGAAACAACGATTCCCAGTCGTTTTCCGGTGTCGCGAGATACTGATACGCCACCATTGGACTGAGCGCATAGCGCATCATCCCTGAAGATGGGATGCCTGCGGGCGCAAGCATGATACACCAAATCGTGACGAGCTCCCCAGGCGAGAACGCCGAAGTTGGATGGAAATGCTTCAGGAAAACGTTGATGCCCAATACAAAGATTGTTAGGACAAAGAAGGGAGCGACAGGGAAGTGACCGCCTGCAAGGAAGATATTGCGGATGACATAATCGTTATAAGGTGCGAGGAGACACTCAATCGTGGCGCACGCCAAACCGATTAGCACAGCACGCCATGTGAGACTATCTCGTGTTCGTTCCTGAATCAATTTCTTGCCTTTCAAAGCAGGTTTCTACAGATTACCCTACTAGTACTGCATACTATAACACAGTCTTCTCATTTTTCATAGAAGAATTCTGTCAATCCATGATGCATTTATAATGCGAGTTCAGATAAGAAAAAATCATTTTTACTCACGAAACCTTTCCATGATTTCAAGTAATTTTACCAACTTTATAGATAAAAATTCAGATTTTTTCATTTTTTTTCAAATTATGCACGATTTCCGCCTAAAAATTGTGTCTTTAATGATGATAAACGGAATCCCTATCCGATTTCTTTTAAATCGGACTCACGTTTAACATCTTAATGGTAGTGTTACACGAAAGAAAAGGAGACAATTGTACTGCCTACGGTTTTTTAGACCACTCCCTAAAGGAAGATTGTGCTACAATAACAATCTCATTGAAAGGAGTATCCGATGGCCAAACGAAGACGATTTACCCCTAAGTTTAAAGCAGAAGTTGTGCTTGAAGCCCTCAGCGGTGAAAGTTCACAAGCGGAGTTGTGTCGACGCTATAACCTCAGCGAAAACCAAGTCTCAACGTGGAAACGCCAACTTCTTGAAAATGTCGAAACCTTCTTTGAATCTACAGATAAGCAGTCAAGCGAGTCAGCGGAGCGGATCGTTCAACTTGAGCAACTCGTTGGCCGGTTGACATTGGCGTTGGAGATTGAAAAAAAAGCATCGACTTTGTTGGATTGAATCCATCTGAACAGCGATGCCTCATTGAGACGTTGCGTAAGGAGTATTCGGTGCGACAGATTTGTGAGGTGCTGGGTTTCAACAAGAGCACCCTCTATTATCAACCGAAAATTGACCCGCGTGAAGAAGTCCTACGCGATAAAATAGAGCAGTTAGCAGCGGCGTATCCGACATACGGGTATCGGCGTATCACCGAGGTGCTGGTGCGTCAGGGATACAGCGTTGGGCATAGACGCATTGCCCGATTGATGAAAGAAGAAAATCTTTCGGTTTCCGTCAAACGGGTTTCCTGTCAAACGACAAGCTCCTTTGAAGGTCCACAGCCCTGGGGCAATAGAGTTCAGAACCTTGAGGTCTCTCGACAAGATCAGGTCTGGGTTGGCGATATTACCTACGTCCGTCTCAAGGAACGCTTCGTCTATGTCGCTCTGCTCATGGATGTCTTCACTCGCATGATAAGAGGATGACATCTGAGTCAACATTTGACGCAATCTTTGACTTTGAAACCCTTGGAGGAAGCCTTATGCCGAAGGGTGCCAGAGATCCACCATTCCGATCAAGGTGTACAATATCTTTCAAATGCGTATCTCTCGGTGCTCAAAACGCACGATATTGAGATTTCGATAGCTCGGAGAGGGTGTCCTTGGGAGAACGGATCTGCTGAAAGACTCATCCGAACCCTCAAGGAGGAAGAAGTTCACCTCAACGACTATCAGGACATTCATGAAGCAAGAGATGGCATTGGTCATTTTATCACACAGGTGTATCATCAGAAACGCCCACATGCGGCGTTAGGGTATTTGACGCCTATCGAATTTCAACGAAAAACCTTATCTTAACTTTGCGTAATTGTGGTCTAAATAAGCGTATGCACTACAGAAACTTTTTTACATTTGCAAAAATGGGAGGAAGCAAGGAAGGATCTAAGTTTTGCTAAGGACAATAGGTTTGATATCGCTGCTTCATTCCGTAACGATTATGACAGTGTTAAAAGTTTTGAGAATGAAATAGGTATTGAATTGCCTTCAGACATCGCCGCAATGTTGACTGAGTAGTAAACAACTTTTCGGGCTTTACTATAATGGGCACATGGACAAACGCGTTAGTTGTATAAGGTGAGGTCACCTTGTCTCGCCAATTGGATTAACTATAAGATGAGCGGGCAGGCATTACGGAAAACTGCCCCTACAATAAAACTCGCTTGGAAAACGTGCTTACATCATCAGCAAAAATCCGAGATTCAGGCAGAAGCATCCACCGGCAACCACAACGACACCTGTGTCCCTTCACCCGGTATACTTTCGATTTCAACGCTACCGCCATGTTCCTCAAGAATCCGTTTGACATTCGCCAATCCGAGACCTGTCCCCCTCGTCTTTCGTGTAAAGAAGGGTTCAAAGAGATGCTCTAAATCTTCCGGTGGTATTCCAACGCCAGTGTCCACGATTTTTATACACACGCTATCACCTTCCGTAAGCGTGAACACCTTGAGCACACCACCTTGAGGCATTGACTCCATTGCATTTAACACCACATTCATAAATGCCTGCTTCAATTTATCTGAATCAAATTGGATTTCCGGGGTTTCAGGTGACAAGTCTAAGACTAACTGGATATTGTGATGCGCCAAGTTGGCTTCCATCAAATCCAAAACGGCTTGTAGAACCGGGGCGAGCGATTGTTGTTCGAGATTAAGGGTCGCCGGACGTGCGAAGTCCATTAACCCTTTAACAATACTGTCAATCCGTTCAATCTCTTCAAGGATATAACGAAGAGACTGCTGATGCCTTTCCTCTGACATTTCGGGTTTCTGCATCAACATCTGCGCCAACATCCGCATAGACGACAACGGATTACGAATCTCGTGCGCAAACGAGGCAGACATTTTTCCTGCTGTCGCTAAACGTTCCGCTTGAATTAACTGGTCTCTTGACTGTTTGAGGTCCCTCGTCATCTGATTAAACGCAGCGGCAAGATCACGGATTTCATCGTGTGTTTTAATCTCACACTGCTCATCCAAGTCGCCCATCGCGACGCGAGCTGTAGAATCGACCAAAACTTTAATAGGATTCGTCAAGTTTTTCCCGATACGATAACTGATGAAAGCAATCAGTGCCATAACGAGAACAGCGATGCCTAACATATACCACGTCAGGGTTCGCTTCGCTTCGGCGATTTTATCCATCGGACGTAACAAGCAGTATAAGCGCCCAGGGTTGAGTAAAAGATAAAAAACTTTGTAAGGCTTCCCAACGAGCGTCACATCATGTGTAAAAAGCGTTCCATCCGCTTCTTGGAAGTGCTTTTTTACCTCACTCAATCGCATCTTTTCCGCCAAATTTGCCCAATCTTGCTCAGCATCGGAAAGTCCAACTAATGTACTATCATTAAGCGTGTAATCGGAACCGAAAACCATAATTTCTACACTATATGCTTTCTTGATTTTTTCACTGGGTTCCCGAATAAATCCGGTCTCTACAATTGTGTCAAGCCAACCTTGGGTTTCACTTGTAAACTGTTCACTGTACTTCCACGCGAAAAGCTCAACCGTTAGCAAAGGCACAAAGATGGTGACACAAGCAAAAAGGAGCAGAAATGGGAGAACAATTTTGGTTTGAATGCTATATCGACGCATCAGAACCCTCTTTTCTTACATTACATCTATCCGTAGATTTATAGACTTTTTAGACATGGATTTCCGCCAGCAAACTGGTACGTGTATAAGAGGTTTTAATTTTTGACAACAAGATTCTGATTTTTTGAAATTAATGCACCCTTTTTGCCTACAAATCGCGTCATTAACAATTGAAATCTATCTCCACTCCAAAATGCCAAGGTTGCTGCTAGTATATCTCAAAACAGTTGACATGTCAACATCCGACACCGAATCGCAAAACAGATTTAACAGGACCTTGATAACTCAAAAAAACGAACAAAAACCCAACCAAATGTGTCTAATATACGAAAAAATGGATACTTTATAAAAACACAGGAAAACGGGAACTTTTTAGCACTTTTGGTGTGTAATTTTTAAGCCATTTCTTGTTCGGTTATGGTATTACAAACCAAGGCACCTCAAAACTTAATGTCGTTCAATATGGAGAAAATAAACATGGCTTATCCGCAAAAATTGGCCACTGTGTACACGGAATCAGAGCTTGAACAGATTGATGAGAATGCACTTGTCAATCAATTTAAGAATGGCGACACAGACGCTTTTAATCCCCTTGTCCTAAAATACGAAAAGAAAATTTACAATCTCATGTACCAACGCGTTCGCGATCGTGAAACAGCAAGAGATCTCTGCCAAGAGGTTTTTTTGAAAGCGTTTAAGGCATTGCCGAGTTTCAAAGGAGGTTCTGCATTTTACAGCTGGATTTACCGGATTGCTATCAACTGCAGTATCGACTTTCAGAGGCAGCGTAACCGTAGCAAAGTTCTTACGTTTGAGGAATTACCGTTTGACGCAGACGATGTCCTAATGATGACAGATTCCTACCCATCGCCTGAGAAACTTCTTGAAGAAAAGGAACTTGGTCGCATCATTCGGAAAGCAGTGCGTAAACTTCCACCGGGTCAGCGTCGCGTTTTCAATCTACGGCACCGAAGAGAGCTCGCGATTAAAGAGATTGCAGTGATGCTAAATAGATCAGAAGGCACAATTAAAACACACTTGCATCACGCACACCGGCGGCTCCAAGACATGCTTCTCCCCTATTTACGAAATGAATCATTGGAGTGGCGTGAAGAAATTTAGTAGATACCGAAATAGGTATATCAAGGAAATTGTCTTACGTACCCGCCCGTTACTGCCCTAAGATTTAAGTAAAGTCGAGATTCGTTAATTTAGAATACACGCAAAAACGCCACAACACTGAAAAAAGTGACAATTTCCTTGACACAACGTTTTATATATCGTATAATTAATACCGAAATTGAGTAGCCAGGTGGGATGGCAGAGTGGACGAATGCGGCGGTCTTGAAAACCGTTATGGCGTAAGCCATCGTGGGTTCGAATCCTACTCCCACCGCCACAAGGAGAGGTGCAGGAGTGGTTGAACTGGATCGCCTGCTAAGCGATTATGGCGTAAGCCATCGTGGGTTCGAATCCCACCCTCTCCGTCTGTAATGTAAAACAGAGAATCAGGTATAAAGGGGTGTGACAGAAGACCTTGCCCTACACCTTAATGCCGGAGATGTAAATGCGCGCCTGTAGCTCAGTGGATTAGAGCATCTGACTACGGATCAGAAGGCCGGGGGTTCGAATCCTCTCAGGCGCTTCAAATGCATTTGTTGGACAGAATTTGGATAGTAATTCTTTCTGGATGCGACAAGCACTTAAATTAGCGCAACAAGCAGGCGAAAAGGGCGAAGTGCCTGTTGGTGCCTTGCTTGTGAGTGGCGATGTCTTAGTGGCTGAAGCGCACAACTTGCGAGAAACGTGTGGCAGCCCTATTGCTCACGCAGAAATGCTGGTCATACAAGCAGCATCCGAAAAAATCGGTAACTGGCGGTTCGTTGATACGACCCTTTATGTAACTTTAGAACCCTGTCCGATGTGTGCTGGCGCGATCGTATTAGCGCGTATCCCAAAGGTGGTTTACGCCGCAAGAGACCCCAAATCCGGGGCAGCCGGAACGCTCTATAATATCCTCCAAGATGAACGGTTGAACCATCGGGTTGAATTGGTGAGTGGCGTGTTAGCAGAAGAGAGCAGTACCCTGTTAAAATCCTTTTTTCAAGAACGCCGCCGTCAATTGTAAGATGTAAGAAGGGCTGTCAAAGGTCGGACGTGTGCACTGTCCGGTCGCTACGGGGTAAATGGCTTAAATCAGAAGGAGAGATGCAGGAGTGGTTGAACTGGACAGTCTCGAAAACTGTTGTGGCGCAAGTCACCGTGGGTTCGAATCCCACTCTCTCCGTTTTCTCGCTTAATGGTTAGGATTCAAAAAGATTTAACTGTCGCAAAATGTTTAAGTTTTGCGACTTGTGGGGCAGTAGCTCAGTTGGGAGAGTGCATCCCTCGCACGGATGAGGTCACGGGTTCAAATCCCGTCTGCTCCATACTTAATGGTTGTTAGTTGTCAGTCGTCAGTTAAAGAGGGAGCTTGTCGAGCTAAACTCGCTCTTAACTGACAACCGATAACTGAAAACTATAAAACGGAGAGATGCAGGAGTTGGTTGAACTGGCATGACTGGAAATCATGTGTGCTGTTTTGCAGTACCGTGGGTTCGAATCCCACTCTCTCCGCCAGTTTTTTTAAATAATTAACGCCTTGGCTATGCTAGGTGGGGAGGTAGCGGTGCCCTGTATCTGCAATCCGCTAAAGCAGAACTGAATCCCCAGGATGCGGCCTGTTTCTGTGGGGTCTGTCCCGTGCACGTGGTGTTGATGGTTGGGTCTTGAGCAACGAGTGTTTGTTGAACCCCGTCAGGTCCGGAAGGAAGCAGCGGTAGATGAGTTACTCGTGTGACGCAAGGGTGCCTGGCCTGAGCTAACGACATGGGCAACGCTTGGAGAAGCTTGTCAACCCTGGGTGCATAGTCATCTTTCGGACGTATTCGTTGGACTGACTACACTCCATTCCTAAACCCAGGTCGTATAAAAAAGGATTGCCTAATGGCTTACGAGGTTCTCGCCCAAAAATGGCGTCCCCAAAACTTCAGTGACGTTGTCGGACAGGAGCACGTTACGACAACGCTAAAGAATCAGATCCTATCTGGGCGTATCGGGCACGCATACCTTTTTTGGGGACCCCGTGGCACTGGTAAAACCACAGTCGCCCGTATTCTCGCCAAAGCCGTCAACTGTCCCAACCGTATCCAAGAAACCGAATTCGACTCTATCAAGACCGCCGAGCCTTGCAACCAATGCGAATTTTGCGATGAGATATCGCAAGACAGATCCTTCGACGTGAGAGAGATGGATGCTGCCTCCAACCGCGGCATTGATACAATCCGAGATCTCCGTGAAAACGTCAAACTCTCGCCAGCTGCCTGCCCCTACAAAATTTATATCATAGATGAAGCGCACATGCTCTCGCCAGAGGCATTTAACGCCTTGCTCAAAACGCTTGAGGAACCGCCCTCGCATGTCATATTCATTATGGCAACAACTGAACACGCCAAAATCCCGAAGACAATCAGTTCTCGCTGTCAAGATTTCGATTTTCGACACCTGGAAGATGAAAAGATAATCGAACGTTTACAATTAATCGTCAAAGAAGAAAATATTTCAGCAGATCTGGATGTGCTCACGCTCATCACCCGCCAATCCGAAGGATGCTTACGAGATGCGGAAAACCTATTGGAACGACTTGTTGACTCCTCTGGTGGTAACAGTTTGACAGTCGAAACCGTTGAGCGGACTATTGGGCTTAGTTCGAGTTCTCTTCTTCAGGAACTTACGATGGCAATTACGGAAAGGGATCTTGCAAAAGGGCTAAAAACACTAGATAACCTGATGAAACAAGGTACTGATCTGTCGCAATGTCTAGATCAATTAATTGGTTATTTCAGAGACTTACGACTTCTGGCAATTGATAACGCCCTCAGTGAACAGATTCAGAGTCCTAAATCGGAGCTGCCCAAACTCAAGCAGGAGGCAGAACGGATGTCAGTAGGTAGGCTATCACGAATTATCAAAATCCTAATGTACACCAATCGCGACATCAAACAGTACGGTTACCCGCAACTTCAATTAGAGACAGCTCTCATTCAACTGAACTCACTTGAAGAAGGCATCCCACTTGAAGAAATTATCAACAAATTGTCTGTATTGGAACAGAAGTTTGATTCAGCGGGGCTTTCCGCAACGGTGCAATCCGCACCACAGCAGGAAGCGTTCAGATCGCTACCAAATTCACAAGATACATCACCCGAGATGCCTCTTCTCACAAGCCAGGATACCCCTATCTCTGCCGAATCCGAACCAGCAAAGGAAACAGCAGGTACGCATTACGAAGAGCAAACCTCAACAGTGCCTTCATTGGACTTGAACGAGTCAACTCCTTTGTCTGTTTCACATGGACACCGAGATCTAGCAGATCTTCCGTCATTTTGGGACGCGGTAAAATCAAAACTCCCAGTAAAACTCAGACATGGCTTGTTAGAGGGATCTGTCCTTACTGTGAACGGCGCAAACATAGTCGAAATCGCGTGTTCGCCCTCATATCTTTCCATGATAGCAGAGAGAGACAAAGAAGCCATAGCCGAAACGCTAACGCAGGAAGTCGGTAAACCAGTGAAAATTGAGTTAGTTGCCTTAGATACCGTCCCCCAACCAACGACACCCGAGGATGCGGCGAAGGAAGCAACACGAAAGACACCGCTCATGCGTAGACTTGAAGCCCAAGATGATCCACAACTTAAAACCGCACTCGAACTTTTTGAGGCAACAGTTGTTGAAACCCAATAATTGCTTCTTCCGAGATTGGAAAAGCATATTCCATAAGGAAATTTTTAACGTTCCAAGTACTTTTGTAAAAAGGCGAAAACCTACACAGATAGAATACAGAGTCGCTTGGGGACAGGACCAGAATTATGAAAATGAATGACCTGATGAAACAGGCACAGCAAATGCAAAAGCGGATGCTTGAAATTCGAGAGGAACTCGCAAATCGCACCGTTGAAGCAACTGTCGGAGGCGGAATGGTAACCGCCATCGTCAATGGACAACAGGAAGTTGTATCACTCCGCATTACACCGGAAGTTGTTGATCCAGAAGATACAGAAATGCTCGAAGATCTAGTCGTCGCGGCAGTCAATGAGGCACTGCAACAGTCGCAAGAAATGATGTCAGCAGAAATGAGCAAATTGACCGGTGGCATTAAAATTCCAGGGCTCCCGTAACGAGAATAGTAGAAAGTAGAGGCACCTGTACCTCTATCTTAGCATGAAGATTAAGAATTTAGACGGGTAATCTCACTGATACTCAAACAAGGGTAGGTCTTTACCAAACCGCACTGGGTATCGTTATGAAATTACCCTATTGCTCTTTTAATCTGCATCCCCGTTGCAGGAATTAGCACAAAAAATTTATGCAAGAATACCCAAAACCGCTGGCGAAACTCATCACAGAACTCCAAAAGCTGCCAACGATCGGTCAGAAGACAGCACAACGCTTAGCGTTTTTTATGCTAAAGTTACCTGACAGCGAGACTGCCCAAATTGCAGAAGCCATCGCGCAAGTGAAACAACAGTTATGTTACTGCGACGTATGTGGCACTATTACAGACACAAATCCGTGTTATATCTGTACAAATCCACGCCGTAATCAGCAGGTAATTTGCGTTGTTGAAGAGTCTGATGATCTTTGGGCGATTGAACGAACTAACGGCTACAAGGGGCTCTATCATGTGCTTGGGGGTGTTCTTTCACCGTTAGATGGAACCGGCCCCGATGAACTCGGAATCAACACCCTTTTTCAACGAATTCGGACTGCCGCTGTAAACGCAGAACCCTTGCAAGAAGTGATCCTCGCCACAAACTGGACAACAGAAGGACAAGCGACCGCTCTTTATCTTACACAACATTTGGAAACGTTTGAAGTCGCTGTCACCCGAATTGCTTACGGTATCCCTGTTGGCGGCGATTTGGAATACATCGATGAGGTAACCCTCGCAAAAGCACTAGAAGGCAGACGGAAAGCCTAATGAGAAAGCAGTGGTTCATAGTCCTGTTAGTCAGCATGTGCAGCATCGCATGTGTGGAGTCAGATTCAGATAGTCCAAACGCAGAATTGGGAAACACTGCTCGCGGTCTTGCGAGCACTTCGCGCGCAGCGAGTGCTACTTTCGATGCGCAGCGCGCCTTTGCGATATTGGAGAAGCAATGCGAATTCGGACCGCGACCACCCGGTTCCGCAGCACATAAAGAAACCCAGAGTTATTTGTTCACGGAACTCCAGAAACATGCGAATAGTGTAGTCCTTCAACCGCATCAGTATAAGACAGAAACGGTAACGCTTCACCTAAACAATATCTTGGCAGAATTCGGACCACCAAGGAGTGGGGAAACACTCCTGCTCGCAGCACATTGGGACACGCGTCCCTTCGCCGATAGGGACCCAAAGCCAGAAAATCGCGACAAACCGATCCTCGGTGCTAACGATGGTGCCTCTGGTGTTGCTGTCCTCCTTGAAATCGCGAGGGTTTTAAAGGCACACCCGCCGCCACGCCGAGTTGTTATTGTTCTTTTTGACGGTGAGGATTACGGCAGATCCGTTGAGAATATGTTTATCGGCTCCCGGTTTTTTGCACGAAACTTGGGAAAATGGAAGCCGGACTATGGCATTCTGCTGGATATGGTTGGAGATAAGGATTTGACGCTCCCGATAGAACGCCACTCTTGGAACGCAAATCGCGGATTCACGGAGGCAATTTGGAGGCGTGCAGCAACACTCGGTTTAACGCCGTTTCAACATCGCTTAGGAGATGCAATTATGGACGATCACGTTCCGTTAATCGAGGTAGGCATCCCGATGGTTGATATTATCGACTTCACTTATCCATATTGGCATACGCTCGAAGATACAGTAGACAAATGCAGTCCGAAAAGTTTAGAAGTCGTCGCTACGCTCGTTATTAGTATCGTTTATGATGGACTCTAATTAGTTCGTGTGATTCCGCTGGAACGCGGCAGTTTTCCAAGATCTGCTCCAAAAATTCTATTTGACATGAGCTAGGACAAAAAAGATGAACGCTTATAACAAACATTACGATGTTATCGTAGTCGGTGCGGGGCACGCAGGGTGCGAAGCTGCGCTTGCTGCCGCGCGAATGGGCTGCGAAACGCTCATCGTCACTATTAATCTAGATACCATCGCGAAAATGTCTTGCAACCCGGCGATCGGTGGACTAGCCAAGGGGCATCTCGTTAAAGAGATAGACGCGCTTGGTGGTGAGATGGCAAAAAACATAGATAAAACTGGGATCCAATTCCGGCGTTTGAATACTAAAAAGGGACCAGCAGTTCGCTCAAGCCGCGCACAAGCCGACAAAAAAGCATATCAAGACGAGATGAAACGGGTCCTAGAAGCGCAAGAACGGCTTGACATCAAACAGGTATTAGTTGAAGAGCTGCTTGTGGAAGATGGACGATGTGTCGGAATCCTCAGTCAGACGCAAACCGCTTATTTCGGAGAGACTGTAATTCTGACGACTGGTACCTTCCTGAAAGGTATAATTCACATTGGTGACGTATCATATAGTGCTGGTAGGGCAGGCGAATCTTCCGCAGAAAAACTCTCAGAAAGTTTTTTGAGTCTTGGGTTTGAGATCGGCAGACTCAAAACCGGCACACCACCGCGCGTCAATGCCCAGACAGTTGACTTCAATCAGATGGAAATCCAACCGGGTGATGAAAACCCTCTCCCTTTCTCATTCTCAACCGAACGAATTACACAGCCGCAACTCCCGTGTTACCTAACTTACACAAATGAAAAAACACACGATGTCATCCGCGAGAATCTTCACCGATCTGCAATGTACAGCGGTCGTATCGTCGGCATCGGTCCCCGTTATTGTCCATCAATTGAGGACAAGGTCGTTCGGTTTGAAGAAAAAACAGAGCATCAGGTCTTCGTGGAACCGGAAGGACGAGATACCGATGAGATTTACCTTAACGGTATCTCCGCGAGTTTGCCCGAAGACGTGCAGGTGGGGATGGTACATAGCATCAAAGGCTTAGAAAACGCCGAGATTATGCGCTTCGGATACGCTGTAGAATACGATTTCGCACCAGCGACACAGCTGCAGCCCACGCTTGAGACAAAGCGGGTGCCAGGACTCTATTTCGCAGGACAACTCAACGGCACTACGGGTTACGAGGAAGCCGCCGCGCAAGGGCTTATAGCAGGAATCAACGCCGCCTTAAAGGTCAAGGGTGAAAAACCTCTTATCCTTGACAGGTCGCAAGCCTACATAGCAGTACTTATTGACGATCTGGTCAGCTTGGACATCCGAGAACCTTACCGTATGTTCACATCACGTGCTGAATACAGGCTAACACTACGAGAAGATAACGCAGATCTGCGACTCACCGAAATTGGCAAGCAGATCGGACTCGTTGATGATAATACATATCACCGGTTCCACAAGAAAGTGGCGGACATCCAGGCAGAATTAAAACGATTACAAGAGACACGTCTCAAACCAACCACTACGACCCTGAATAATTTGGCGAGCATTCGCGAGACGGGTGAGTTAAAGCGACCTACATCGTTGGCAGAACTTCTGAGGCGTCCGGAACTTCGTTACGAGCAGATAAGCCAGATTGTTCCGCCCCCTGAAATCTTGGCACCAGCCGTGGCAGAGCAGGTGGAAATTCAGATTAAATACGATGGATATATTCAACGACAGCAGCGACAGATCCAACAATTCAAAAAATTGGAAAATTTCCGAATTCCAGACACGTTTGATTATACCGATGTTCACGGATTAAAAACAGAAGCGCGAGAGAAACTTGCAAAGATTAGACCCGCCTCTATTGGGCAAGCGTCACGTTTGCCGGGCGTTTCGCCAGCAGACATTTCGATTCTGACGGTAATCCTTCATCAACGGAACGCGCGATAGTCTAAGGACGTAGCAATTGGCGAAGCATGAGCAAGATTTAAAAGAGACGTTCAATCATTACGGATTTCCATTAACTGCGCATCAGGTAGCGCAATTTGATCGGTATCGCACCGAATTGCTGCGGTGGAATGAACGCATTAACCTGACAGCAATCACAGATGACGATGAAATTATTCATAAACATTTTCTTGATTCGTTGAGCGTCTTGGAGCACATCTCACTAAGAACAGGTGATTCTGTAATTGATATCGGGACAGGTGCTGGATTCCCTGGGATTGTGTTGAAAATTTACATACCTGACATACGGTTAACACTCGTTGAATCGTCAAAAAAGAAGGCGAGCTTTCTAAAATTTCTGGTCCCACAATTGGATCTACACCGAGGGATAACCGTTGAAGTTCTCGCAGAACGTGCGGAGGTCTGTTCGCAACAGCAGGAACATATTGGGGTGTACGATTGGGTGTTCACCCGTTATGTCGCAGCTATTCGGGACTCGGCGGTGTACTGCCTGCCTTTGCTAAAACCGACTGGAAAGTGGGTAGCTTACAAGTCTGGTGAGGAGACAATCAAAACTGAAATTGACGAAAGTGCTACGTGTCTTAGGGCACTTGGTGGAACAGTTGAAGCTGTCCTCCAAAACCCAAGGTTCGATCGGAGTTATATCGTGATGCATCGCCTCAAACCATAGGTCGGAAAAGCTATGGTAAATCATTAAAATGTATAGACCTTTACCAATAGGTGCACCGCGAAGTTTCCAAATCGCTCCTGTCTGCTTGATAATGCGGATTTAGGGGATTGGGTGCGAATTAAGGGTGTATAAGTAATTACAGAATTCACCGTAATCTTTTTGTATGCTTCCATCGTTCCAAATAAATTATAGAATATAGTATCTCACATTACAGTGAATCAAGGCAAAATTATAAAAAATACAGAACCCTAAATAAGAATACCAAGGAAAATCCTATGAATTTCGAGACAACGATCGGGGAACAAAACATCTCCATTCTTCACGTAGAAGGAAAAATTCTTGGAAACGCGGCTGACGCGTTTCGCAAAGAAATGAACGAGCAACTTCAGACCGGACGTGATAGGTTAGTGGTTGATCTAATGAACGTTCCGTTAATCGATAGCAGCGCGTTAGGGGCAATTGTAGTCACTTTGAAATCCTATCAGCGATCAGGTGGAAAGTTAGTTCTACTCAACCCACAGAAAGCCGTCAGGGAAGTCTTAGAGGTAACGCAGCTCAACACCGTCATCGAGATTTATGATACAGAGGAGGGCGCGTGCGCTGCTTTCGTGTAGCGGATGTAATCCAGGGCAACATGTAAGGTGTTACTTGAAGGTTTGTGGTATTAAACAGAAAACGCGCCAGCAAAAATTACCGTGGCCAACATGAAAGATAAAAATCGTACGAAGCGCTCTCGGTTTAAGGTGGGTTTACGCGGTCAACAGGTCGTCTTGTTTTTGTTAGTCGCGTTGATGCCGTTGTTCATCGTTTCGTTAACCATCAAGGTTCTGGGTGAAAATGCACTGAAAGAGACTGTTGGCAAAAGTCTTGTTCTACTTGCACAGGAGAAACTCGCTCGCGCGGACAATACCATCTCCGAAAAAATTGCAAAGATACGGGCAGAACTTCCAAATATCCAAGCAGCAGTCGTATATTCAAATACTGCTAACGACAATCAGAGCGTATTTTTCAGTGTATGGGAACGACTCGAAGATAGTATCCGCTTGCTTGAGACTTATGCGGGGTATAAAACCGAAGTAACTATTACGAACGTCTCCGGGTATGTCCTTCGCTCAAATAACCAACAACTGGATTACGATACGAGAAAAATGTTCCCACACCAAGTGCAGGATAGGCATTGGTGGCAAAGAGCCTATAACAACGGCATAGGTTATCCATTTGTGGAGGAGGTCATCTACGATGAAACGCGGGACGTGCATCTTCTCCCAATTGCACTGCCAATACGCATGACTTCCAAAGGTGCCGTTGCACACGAAAGAAATAATACGGTGGGTGTACTGAGAACGTTTCTGTTTCTACCCGAACTCGCCAGTTTAGTTGAATCGAGGCCGGAATTGGCAGAAACGTACACGATTTTAACGGACCAATCTGGTAAGATCGTCGCCGCTTCACCTCAAAGCGGGTATCAAGTAGATAGTTACATAGAGATGAGCAACGCTGCGGAGGAAGCGATTATTGAGGGAAAAAGGGGTGTTGACGGAAAGTATTACGATTATGAACCGGAAGGCGAAGCTGATGCATTCGCTGAACCTCGCATCTATGGCTGGGCGCGGACGCAACTCTCAAATATGGAACCTTGGAAGGTTCAACAGAACTTTAGTAACTGGATAGTCTTTACTTCACGTCCTATTTCCTCCGCTTATGCTGGTGTTGCTAAACTAAACAGGTATATTTTTTATGTTACCATTGGGTCAAGTTGCATCGTTATACTAATTGCATGGTGGGCAGCACAACGGATAGCAACACCTATACTGAAAGTTGCGCAAGCAGCGCGTAGTGTTGGGGAAGGCAAATTCGACAGCGAAATTACCGTTGACAGTGACGACGAGGTCGGTGTCCTCGCCGAAGAATTCAATGAGATGCGTCGGAACCTGAAAACTGCAGTTGATCGACTCACACAGGAGGAAAGAAAACTTACAGCTATCGTAGACAATCTCGGCGAAGGTCTGATTGTTGTTGAACCCACTGGGCGGGTCCTGTACGTTAATCCTGTTGCTGAACGCCTTTTAAATCTCGGAAGTACTGCTGATTACGAAAACTTTATCGCTGTCGACACAAATACCGGTACAATCAGCTGGACGAAAACATCTAAAAGTGCCGAGGTCCCAAAGACAGAGGCAAGAACGGTTGATATGAAAATCCTGTCTTCCTCTCAGCGTGAAATGGCGCAACACCAAACAGTGATTGTCGAGGCGAATGTCAACGGGAATCAATCAAACGGTGCCAGTTCGCGGGTCCTCCGCATTATAGCAAGCCATTTCTCTGACGAACACAATAACGTTGCTGGCACTGTTTATGTCTTTGATGATATCACGAATGAACACGAAATAGAACAGATGAAGTCGGAGTTCGTTTCCCTTGTGTCACACGAATTGCGAACACCACTAACGTCCATCATTGGATTTATTTCATTAATACTTGATGGAAAAACCGGCAAAATTAATCAGAAACAGCATGAGAGTCTGAGTCGTGCACATCGTCAATCGAAACGACTCGCCGCTCTTATTAACGACTTGCTTGATGTCTCCCGAATTGAAGCGGGACGCATTGAAATGAAGCAGGAGCAAGTACAAATAGACTGGATAGCCAAAGGGAGAATTGAAGAACTTCGCCCACAGGCGGACGAGAAATTGATTTCTCTGTTCTTGGAGACACAATCTAATCTACCACGAATGGTTGGGGATTCAGATCGGATTGGGCAAATTTTTGTTAACCTCATCGGGAATGCTATCAAATTCACACCAGATAACGGAAAGGTGACGGTCCGAATATCAAAATCTCTGCAGAACGGGAAGGTAACCGATGGGTTTCACGTTGAAGTCGTTGACACAGGACCGGGAATCCCAACTGAAGATAGGGAAAAGGTTTTTGATAAATTCCAACAACTCGGAAGCGTCCATACTCGGAAACCATACGGCGGCACTGGCTTAGGGCTTTCAATTGCCGCTGGGATAGTTGAAGCACACGGTGGACGGCTATGGATGGATACCGGCGATAATGGACAGGGGTCCAACTTCCAATTCTTTATTCCGTTGGAAAAGAGGAAAAATGGCTGAAACGATTTTGGTTGTTGATGACGATCTTGATATCCTTGAACTGCTAAAGATGTACCTCGAACCGGAGGGCTACAACATACGGACTGCAAATGATGGTGAGGGGGCAGTACAAAGTGTATGTATAGATCCGCCGGATCTCATTCTTCTTGATGTGATGATGCCACATAAGGATGGCTTCCAAGTCATTGAGGAACTGAAAAATATAGAACACACAAAAAACGTTCCAGTCATTTTACTGACCGCACGTGGACAGACGGAGGATAAAGTTCACGGTTTGGACACCGGCGCAGACGATTATATTACGAAACCGTTTGATCTTCGCGAGGTAACCGCGCGGGTCGAAGCAGTCTTAGGTAGAACTCGACCCATCAAATACATCAATCCGCTAATGCATGCCATGGGAGATCGGTTTAGCGAAGAAGGTGTGCAACAACTCGCGGGGCATCTCCAAGCCGCCGCTGCTATTCAAAAGAAATTATTACCGGAACAGGCACCAAATATTGAAGGATTTGACATTACAACCCTGCTTCAAAGTTCAACATCCGTCTCTGGCGATTTTTATGATTTCATACCTTTGAGTGAAACACAGATCGGAATCGTTCTCGGTGATGTAAAGGGCAACGGTATTCCAGCAGCCCTGTTGATGGTGATGATCCGGACAGCACTCCGCTTACTCTGTCATGAGGAAGATACCCCCGCGTTAATCCTCAAACGGATTAATGACTTAGTAGTCCGTGACACCGAGGCAGATCTGTTCGCAACAATGATTTACGGTATATTGGACACAGAGACTTCAACTTTTACGTATTCAAATGGAGGACACTGCTATCCATTCCATTGGAAAAATACGGATGGGGTGTCGGTCTTAAAGACAGGCGGTATGTTGATAGGTGCGTTTGAGGAAGCGACGTTTACAAGCGAGGTCTGTTCCTTATCTCCGGGCGATATACTCGTTTTTTATACGGACGGTATCACTGAAACGGCTGGTAAAAACGGTGCGGTTTTCAGTGGAGATCAGATAGAACTTACAAATTCAGCACACAGTGACACGCCCGAAGATGCAATACCGATGGATACATTCTACGGTGGAGACAGGCTTGCCGCCTGCCTTTCTGAAAACACAGCGTTGTCAGCCTCAGCATTATGCGAAGCGGTTGTTAACGACTTAGCACTGTTTAGCGGAAGCACAACTCCTCATGATGACAGAGCATTAATTATTGTCAAGCGAGACACGTAAATCAGGACGGGCGTACGGTGTGAGACTGCCCGTATAACGTATTTTTGGCATAATGAATTTTAACAGTGCCAAAATTTGGCAGAGAAATAACGAAAGGCAGGAGTATTCTTAAACTTCGCCTTGTAGCTGCCCTTGGAAAAATCCAAGTGTGCAGAGAAGGAGTTTCAAACGTGGGCGAGAGAACTGAGCAGGTTATTACGCTTTCTCTCCCAAGTTCAATGCAACATGTTGATCTACTCAAAGTTATTGTCAGTGAGATTTTAAAAGAGACTAATTTTACCGAAGACATACACGAGCAGATTAACCTTGCTGTCATTGAAGCGGGTACAAACGCGACTAAGCACGGCAATAAAGAGGATCCAGGCAAAAAAACGGCTTTTCAGTTGATTCTTGCCGAGGAGAAACTAACCATTGTCACCGAGGACGAAGGCGAGGAGTTTACGCCCAAAGAGACTGAAACTGAACAAGTTGTTACGCTTTCTCTCCCAAGTTCAATGCAACATGTTTACTTACTCGACGTTGTCGTCAGCGAGATTTTAAAAGAGACTGATTTTACCGAGGACATGCAAGAGCAGATTAACCTTGCTGTCATTGAAGCGGGTACAAACGCTATCAAGCACGGTAACAAAGAAGACCCAAACAAAACGGCGACCATTGAGTTGATTCTTGCTGAGGATAAACTAGCGATTGCCATTAGAGACGAAGGGGAGGGGTTTACACGCAGAGAGGTAGCCGATCCACTTGATCCAGAGAATTTGCTCAAAAGCAGTGGTAGAGGCTTATTTTTGATAGAAGCCTATATGGACTCTGTCACTTACGAAGCCAACGGGACCATCATCAAGATGATTAAATATAAGAAAACCCCAGAACCATAGCTACATCCACCCACAGGTTTTTGTGAATTTAGCGATCTTAAGCGAATCAGAAAAGAGGGCATAAAACACCTCGCATTCAATACGTCCAAACCTCTTTCTACGTAAGGTTCAAAATGTTAAGCAAAGACAAATTGTGCCTCAATAACACAATTTAGGAAAGCATTAAACCTATCTCAGAGAAAAATATTCAGGGAGTCAAGAATCGAGGTTGTATCCTCAGGTTTGGGAGTATATTAAATTTTCAAGGAATTTTTATGCAAGTCAACCTTCGACACAAAGGTAGCATTACAATCCTAGATATTGAGGGAAATATTATTGGACCAGATTCCTTAGCTCTCAAAGCCATCATTGACCAACAAATTCAAGTAGTGGCTAACGAAGCGGAACATGAGGAGAAACTTAATTTGATCTTAAATATGGAACGGGTCCAGATGATGGATAGTTCCGGTTTAGGAGTGCTTGTCTCTTCTCATACTACCATCCGAAGAGATGGGGGGAACGTCGTACTTCTGAACCTCGGTGGTAACGTCAGAAGCCTCATTGTGATGGCAAAACTGATGACAATTTTTGACTGTTATAATACAGAAGCAGAGGCGATAGCTGGAATTATACAGACTTAAATGTCTAACAGTGGGACAAAAATATGGAAACACGTATCTCTACGGATACTGAACAGAGCGTCAGCTTGTGGTATAAATGCACCCAGTGCCAAGAGTTCGCTTTTAGAAGTGAACTCGAACGCAACCTCTATGTTTGCTCATATTGTGGTGCCCTATTCCCGCTACTCGCTGAAAAACGGCTTGAGTTCCTGTTAGACGATCCATCAACGGCGGAAATCAAATCTACCCAAGACACCGGATTCATCGCTGAAGGGACGATTTCAGAACACCCCGCCTGTCTTTTCATCGCAGATATAGATGTGATTCCTACAGAGATTGATGTGTCCTTTTTTCTTTCTGCGATTGAAAGTGCCTTACAGAAACAGATTCCATTGATTACAATTATTGCGTGCCAACCGAATGGGTCGCGAACCGCTCTGACAGAAATCACCTATTTGACAATGCAAATGGAGCGGTTAGCGGAGGTCTCCCTTCCTCACATCACTGTTTTAACCGAAACAGAGGTGTATCCACTCGCCACACACCTCCCTGTCGGTGAGTTAGTCATCGCGGAGGGCGCAGCACCTACTAAAAAAACAGAACCACCGAATTTACAACCCGCGCTGCATGCACCCGAAGAACAACTTCTGACGCAAACACCAACATCAGAAATAGACGTGGAACCTGACATAAGTGTTGATTGTTATGTCCCTCGTGAAGAGCTGCCGAGTACGCTGGGATTATTTCTGAAATTCTTTTCAGCGTAACTCACGGGAACCACGCCTTCCATAAAGGATATTGTCATGATAACAACCAACACGGTTGAAAACCGCGTTTCCCTCGCGACACAAAAATTTAAAGAGATCTTCGGCAGCCCACCCACATTCACTGCTTCAGCCCCCGGCAGAGTGAACCTCATCGGTGAACACACAGATTACAACGACGGTTATGTGTTTCCGGTCGCGATTGATAAGTATCTCAACCTATCCGCGCGTCAGCGATCTGATAGGAGCGTGGTGTTACACGCCTTAGATGTCAACGATTCTTACAAATTCGACCTTGATAAACCTCCGTCTATCGAACAGGCACCCGCATGGAGCCATTATCTTATCGGTGTCGCGTCGCTTCTACAGGCATCCGGCAGAAAAGTATCGGGGATAGAGGCTGTCATCACAGGTGATGTCCCAATCGGTGCAGGCTTGAGTTCCTCAGCTGCGCTTTCAGTCTCAGCTGCACTTACCTTCTTAACCACTAGCCCTGAAGACTCATCACCTGAAAATCCGCCAAAACTAGAGATTGACAATAAAGAACTCGCCGCATTGTGCCAACAGGTAGAACACGAATTTGCTGGTGTCAAGTGTGGCATCATGGACCAGACCATCTCGTTGCTGGGGCGGGAGGACCAAGCACTCTTCCTTGATTGCCGCTCGCTTGAACACGAACATGTTCCCCTCAATTTGGGAGCGCATTACATTGCCATTTGCAACACGAAAGTAAAACGTGAACTTGCTGCTTCTGAATATAATAAACGGCGTGCCGAATGTGAAAGAGGTGTTGACATCCTCAAACAATGGCTACCCGACATATCTTCGCTTCGCGATATTTTGTTAACAGATTTCAAAAAATATGAAGATGAACTTCCCGCGTTAACACAAAAGAGGTGTCGGTATGTGATTGAAGAGAACACGCGCGTCCTTGATGCCGTCTCCGCGCTTAAGATGCGACACACACAAACAGCAAAAAAGACAGACGAATCGTTTATACAATTCGGTAGACTCATGAACGCATCGCACAACGGGTTGCGGGACGATTACGAAGTTAGCTGCGCAGAATTAGATTTGCTTACTGACCTTGCACGCAGCATCGAAGGTGTGATCGGAAGCCGAATGACAGGTGCTGGTTTTGGTGGATGTACAGTCAGCATCGTTCATGAAGACGCTTTAGAAACATTCCGAACGCGTGTGATGACAGAATATTGCAAACAGACCGGCATTGAACCTGAAATTTATCTCTGTAATGTCAGTGGCGGTGCACAAGTTTTTTGGAATAAAGAAGCCATCAGCGGTCAGCAGTCAGCGGTCAGCGGTCAGCAAAGAGAAGGTTATGATGAATCAAGCACCTCTTCACTGATGGCTGATAGCCGAGAGCCGACAGCCAATTAAAAAGAAAAAATGAAATATAGCATCGGCGTTGACCTCGGCGGAACAGATATTAAGGCGGGATTAGTCTCATCAATAGGCGATATTTCTTGCCGCGTCGTTCTTCCGACAGATGTTGAAGTAGGCGGTCCTAAATTTGTAGCAGCTCGAATTGCGGAAGCCGTTCGTCAGGTGCTTGTGAAAGCACCTGAAAATCACCGTGACACAAGCGAGATTTGGATCGGATTAGGAGCACCCGGACTTATCATCGCCGAAACAGGCGTTGTCCATTTTTCACCTAACTTCCCCGGCTGGAGCGATATACCACTCGTTGACTATGTGAATGCAGAACTGGCGAAACTGGACATTCCGAACGGTGTTGCAAAGCATAGATCACAGCCTGCTCATAAGAACTACAAACTCATATTAAAGTGTATGGACAACGACGTGAACGTGATGACACTCGGTGAACTTCGTCACGGTGCTGGTGTCGGATACAAAAGTATTGTCGCATTGACACTCGGTACAGGTGTGGGCGGTGGTGTTGTCATTGATGGGCACCTTTACCACGGAAGTCAAAATACTGCGGGGGAACTGGGGCATACTATTGTTGAACCGAACGGACGTTACTGCGGATGTGGCAATCAGGGATGTCTTGAGGCATATGCTGGTGCGAAAAATATCGTTGAACGCACCGAAGCGAAGATCGGAACAGGGCAACGGACGATTTTAGTCAAAGCCTCAAAGGACGGTGAATCACTAACACCACGGCAAATTGCGGAGGCAGCCCAAGCAGGTGACCAACTCGCAATGGAAATTTTTGCTGAAACAGGACGGTACATTGGCATCGCGCTCACCTCAATAGCGCATATTCTCAATCCACAAATCGCAATCATTGGAGGTGGCATCGCGGAAGCCGGTGAAACACTACTTTTTGAACCGATCCGAGCTGAGCTCTCTAAACGTGCTATGGACATTCCCGCGCAAATGAAAATCGTAAAGGCACACCTCGGAAACGATGCTGGCATTGTGGGGGCCGCGATGCTCGCCTTTGAAAGTCAGAAGCCGGCATTGTAAGACGCAACGCGCAGGTTCCCATAAACCTATACCATGGAGAAAAGAAATGAAAAGTAAAATAAATCTGTTACAAATTTTAGCGGTACTCTGTTTGTCATTAATTCCGTTGAGTTGTGCGAAAGTTCCGGATTTTATCAAAGACACTTTCCAACCAGAAATGATTGTCCCTGTGTTCGACCCAGACGCTCACATTATGCCGCAGACGGGGACTATCGGCTATGTCAAGAATGGTGTGAAGGCAATGGCAGTACCTCTTAACGACGTAAAGGCAGTTGATGCATTCGGTATCTTTATTTATAACGGGACCGACCACTGGATCTCTTTCAAACAGAAGGACTGTCAGATGCTGGATGGAACAGGGAACGTTACGAAGCCGATCGATAAATCACAGGAATCCTTTTACTTAAAAAAGAATTTCAGACCGAAGCTGCCGGCTGAGTTTGGGGCAGAAGTGTTTCGGTGGGACAAAACCATTCGGATACAAGGCGGCCCAGCAGTTCTTCCCAGAGAAGACCTTGAGAGAACGACAGTGATGCCGGGCCAATATGCGAGATTCTTCCTCTACTTCCGTAAACGAAGCATTAACTATAGCAACTTGCGGATCATTGTCCCAAGAATCACAAGTGATTTTAATGAACAGCAAACGACATTCGTCTTCAAATTCAGGGTGCAACGCGGCTAAATACACAAGAATGGTTGTCAGTCATCGGTTATCAGTTACTCGTTTGTGGCGGACAAAACGTTTGTAGCTGCCACAAGAGTCTCTTAACTGAAAACTGAAAACTATTAACGGATAACTAAAAAAGTGAAATCCCAAACATCACTCCTGAAGTCCGCCCAAAATGCCATTAGAAGTCTCAGTTGTTTCCTCTTTGTGCTCTGTGCGAGCTGCAGCCTGCCCGAAGGTGAAATTGCACAGCCGGTTGAAACTCTATTTTCAAATCGTGAACGGAATGCACCGCCTATATTGGGTGTCCGTTATATTGAAACACTCGGCAGGACTGGACAAGGAGCGGGCGAATTTCGGACCCCATTGGGACTCGCCATAGATGAGGCAGGCAGAGTCTACATCGCCGACGCAGGTAACAATCGGGTGCAGGTGATTGACGATGCTGGGAATTTCATGGCAGAATTCGGAGGCCGCGGATGGCGGGTAGGGGAATTTGACCATCCAACAGACATCGCCCTAAGCTTCCAACGTAGTTATCGCCTCTATGTAGCAGACACAGGCAACAATCGCGTTCAATATTGCAATTTCGTTGACCGCATTTTTTATCCACTTAGTGAAAGTATAGATGATATTCTATTGGACCGACCCGAAGGCATCGGTATCGGACGAAATGGCGAGGTTTACGTCGTTGATACAGGCAATCATCGCTGGATTGAATTTAATGTTGCAGGGGTTCCCGTTGTCGCACGAGGAAGCTTCGGGAGTGGTAAGGAACAACTCTGGAATCCAACAGACTTGGACGTTGATGCTCACGGAAATATTTATGTTGTTGATACAGGCAACCACCTTATTAAAAAATACGACTTCAGCGGCAACCCTATCAATACATGGGGTGGCGAAGGAGACGCACTTGGACAACTGCGGGAGCCGAAGTGTATCGCTCTAGACGAATGGAATTATCTTTATGTAACAGACAGCGGTAACCGGCGTATCCAAGTCTTTGCTCCTGATGGCAAAGTCATCACAGAGTTCAGCACCGCTGAACTCTTAGATCCAGCAGGCATTGCCGTCTCAAAAACAGGACGCATCTTCGTAAGCGATACCGAAGCGAATAACATAAAGGTGTTTCAGGTTTTTCGTAAAAAATAGTTTTTTAATGTTCCTTGCGGTTATTCAGAGAGGGTTCGCAAAAAGCCTCCTTTTCAGAATCCACGCCTCACGTTGTTCGGCTTTCAGTTCTTCAGTCAAAGATGCTAAGTTTCACCATCGGTGAGACTGGATTTTCCAGTGGATCTCTGTTTGTAAGACAGGAGCGATTGACCGCAAGGTAAATTAAAAAATGCGTATTTCACTCTTACTCCTTGCGTTCTGCTTGTGTATACTGCCCGGTCTCGGAAGGACAGCCCAAACCCCCCCTGACGATAGAGAAAAATTCCTTGAACTTCCTACCTTTTCGGTCCTCCAGAAAGCGGAACGCTTTGAACTGAAAGCAGAAACGCAGGAATTCACGGTGAAGTATCCACCGATTCTTCCAAACAGTGAACGGATAACGGAAGCAGGTGGAAAAGTGCTCGTGCGGGGTGTCGATTACCAGATCGATTTCTATTTGGGAAAAATCACTTTAGGAGAGCGTCACTCCACGTCCGAATCGTCCACAGATCGACCGCACAGATTAGAGATAACCTATCGAACACTGCCCTTCGCAATTAAACAGGTTTATAAACGCGACCTCTACGGTGAACAGAATCCGTTAATAGAGACAACTCGCGAACCCTCTGAAACAGGTGAACCCGGCATCACTCCCGCTACAAGCGACAGAGCGTCGCAACTGGAAGTTTCTGGAAGTCAAACATTTGGCATCTCAGTTGGCAGCAACCGTGGCGTGACCCAGAACCAGGAACTCCGCGTCAACGTAGAGGGCAAAGTCTCTGAAAATATCAGCGTTCTTGCACTGTTATCCGATCAAGATTTGCCAATCCAACCGGAAGGAACAACCGAAAATATCCAAGACATTGATCAGAAGTTGATTCGTATCACACATCCGAACATGAAGGGCACCTTGGGGGACTTTGAAGGGGTGCTCGGTCCATCGGAATTTATTTTCTTTCCACGTGCCTTAGAAGGTGTACAGGTTGAGGGGGATTTCAAGTCGGTAGACTTTCACATTATTCCGAGTGCTATTCCGAAGGGACAATCTACAAGCTTAGTTCTTCAGGGCGAGGAGGGTCGGAGTGAATATCGGCTCACGGTTGATGGACAATATGTTATTGTGAAAGCAGGGAGTGAAATCGTCTGGCTGAATGGCGAGCGGATGCGGCGAGGCGAAAACAACGATTATGTCATCCGCGAATATGGGGATCCGATTGTCGAGTTCAACAGCAAACATCTAATAACAAGCAACGACGTAATTCGGATCGACTTTGAATACATCCCCGAAGAACGTGCATATCAACAGAATCTTTACGGACTTAGTAGTGTCTTTACACTGCCCGGCGAGCGTCTAACCTTCGGAGCATCCTACGCTGTTGAGGCAGATCTGAATCAACCAGATCAGGCTTTAATCGATTTTGACGATGTGGAACTGGAAGCACTTCGCCAAAATATCCTTGATTTAGAGGAAGACAGATCACCGCTCACAGCACCGCAGAAGCACACTGTATGGGGACTGGAAAGTCGTCTGAACTTCACTGAACAAGCGTGGATTCAAGGTGAACTCGCTTACAGTAATCTTGATAAAAACACCTACTCTACTGTTGATCGGAAAGAGGTGAGTCGGGCATGGAAACTAAACGGTTATGCTGATTGGGATTTTGCAATAGGGTCGGAGCGTAGGGGCGAGGTCACCTCGCCCCTACTGACCACAAACCTCGACATCCGGTCGATGGATGCTGGCTTCGTGCCTGTCGGTGCATCAAGCAGCAATCGCACCCGTTCTCGTTATGAAACACAATACGCCAAAGAGGGGTTTGATGATGCGTTTCTGCTCAATCTCGAAGGAGCTTCGGGAACGCCTCGAGATGAGAGAGATCTAAACTTCGACATTCGGATGATTCCAATAGATTGGTTAGAGGTTGATGCCGGTGTCGGTAGGAGTGAGGAGAGAGAGCCAGAACGCGAAAATACCGTTCAGGAGGTGACAGAACCCACAGACGCTCGTAGCGGCGAGGTCACCTCGCCCGTACAAACCGCAAACGCAACCATCCGCAACAATTTCAACTGGGGAGTCAACTTCAATCGGCGTTCAGGCGGTGGGGTTGCTCCTCTTACCGGTGTACGGGCAAGCACACGCATAAACAGACAAGAAAAGGAGCCTGTGGCATCGGAACAGCGCACATCTGCAGGAACGCAGCTACTGAGGAAGTTACCGAATCTCCGCTGGGACGACTATCGAAGTAATTCGCGGACAGAAGGTGTAGATTCAACAAGGACGCAGTCGTTGCAGAAATCACGACAGGAAGGCAATTTGTCCTATCCTCTCGGTCCGTTCAGAATCTTAGGAACACTGGGGCGCGTGGAATCGAACGAGGCGCGGAATGCCACGCTCAACCGAAAGCGAAATCGGACAACTGGACGTATTGACCTTGCTGAATTCAAGTGGGCATCTCTCAATACCAGTTATGAACTTGAGGAGGCTTTCGCGAAAGAACCGTTACTCACCGTGGATGATAAGCCCATTGGTTTGTCGGATTGGCAGCGAAGTACGACCGCCCGGACTTGGAAAATCGGGGTCTTATCGCAACAGGAATCCTTTCTTAACGGAGGGGTGAGCCTGACTGCAAACGTTGCGCGCCGCATGTTAAAAGCGCACACCGATCTCGGCGCGAATACGACGACCCAACTCGCGGATGTCAATCTCCAACTCACGCCGCTCAGCCGCGCAATTGATATAGAAATCAGTTATGAATTGGACAAAAAACTGACAAGCCAACGCCGCGAAATCTACACCGATATCCATCCACACACCGGTGTGATGCTCCAACCCGGTGAAGGATACTACGTGAAACTGGATGACCTACACTACGTGGAGGATCCCGAAGAAGGCACCTACATCAAAATCTATCAAAATGTCGGAGATAAACCGACAACAGCGGTGGAGGCAGAATTCCGAATGCGCTTTCAACCCCGTCAGTTTTTCGCACGGCGTGCCAGAGCAGAACAACAGCGGCAACGGGACTTAATGCGGACGCGTGATAGTTTACGTCCGAATAGCCGTCAGCAAGAAAACATTATGGCGGATAAAACGTCTGCAACTGCCACACGGTCTACCGATAGCCGACAGCCGACAGCTGACAGCCAATTAGAGTGGTTTCTGAAGGCTCTCAGAGGTCAAACGCGGTTGTGGTTGACCGAAGAACAGGAAGTAGAGGACGCGGCATCCCTCTATCTGCTCCAAAGCCTACAAGGCTCAGAAACGCTTTTCGGGCGGTTGAACCAGCACCATCGACTCGAATTTTCCCCCTCACCGGCGTTCAATTTCGAGATCAACCTTCGAGCAGGTGAGACCCTCAACCGGCGAATCAATAACCAAGAACGACATAGACACCATCGCACGTATGATGTGGGTTTCTCCGTAAATCCAACACAACGCTTATCTGTCGGTGCGAACTGGGAACAACGCCGCGAAACCGAGAAATATAGTCAATTCCAATTTGAAGAACTCGCGGGGGAAACCGAACTTATGGAGAACGTCGCAGAATTGCCACCAATGCCCATCTCAGACCTACGCCAATTTGAGCAGACGACTGAATTGAACCTCCGGTATGAATTGAGCAATTCAATAAGATGGAGTGGGACTGGCGGATATAAACGGACAATCGACGAGGAACAACTTGACGAGGAACCTGAAGCGAAAACGCGCACTTTCTCGTTTGAAAACCGCATCACCTACAGTCTCATCGGCAAAGGACGTGTTGATGTCAACTACAAACTCGGCTATGGCGAGAGCAGCGGCGGGATACCCTTTGCGCAATACACTTTCTATGAAGGCATCAGTCATGAAGTCCGTACGACAGCAGATTACAGACTACGAAAATTCACCGATTTGCTGTTTCGGCTCAATTACCGCTTGCTTTCCACAAAACAGCGGAAACCCGAACACCGTCTGGAGATGACAGTCAGTGCGGAACTTTAATAACGCGAGTCCAATCGCCCCTTAATATTTCCCCACGTCGTAGCGACTTTATCCTTCGACGAAACCGCGAACAAGGTACCCCGCATCACAGCTCTGATTTCGGTTTCACTGAGCGCACGACTCCATATCGCGACTTCGTCAATAGAACCTCCCTCAAACGCATACTCCGGCTTACCTTTGGCGCATCCGATCCGCAAATCTTCCTTGTTTACGCCATTAAAAATAAATGGTGGTTTCTCATCATTTTCAAGAATGTTTTCACCATCAAGATACATTCTCACGTTGAGACCTTCACATACTCCGACAATATGATGCCACGTTCCATTCCTCATTTTGTGCTCTACCGCCATTCGCAAATGAAATTCTCGCGTCCCTAAAATAATTCCAACACCTGAACCAGTAGGTAAGAATGCGAGATCCGGATCATCATTTTCATCGAAAACTCCCATACCGTACATACTATTGGACCTCGCGCTATAACACCCTTTATCAAACCATTGAGAAGAGCTCCCCTTCCAATTCTCGTGATATACCCATGCCATCATTGTGATCTCTTCACTGATTTCGAGTTCATCGGCGGCAGGTATATTCACACAATCTTCGGTATCATTCGTAATATGAACAGCATTCCCGTATTTACCCTTGACAAATTTGGTGTCTTTGACAATTTCAGCATCAAGTCCGTTGCCAGATTCATCGAGAATCCGTTTACCCTTGATGTTGTCGAACGTAAAGTAAACGACAAGCCCTTTATCAAGATTTGCGATTGCATATCCGCCTGTGATAAGCACCAGAGCGATGAGTGAGGAATAGAGAAATGATCGTTTCATTCTGTTTAGTCTCCTAAATGATTCGACTTTGCCAGAGTCTGCAGAGAATATTGTAGGTGCGAGGTCACCTTGAAGAAATCCGCAGAAACACCCAAGCAAAGACCCTCAAGCAAAAACCCCCTACTGGATTGGGTGCTACTTGTTGACTGTGGATGCATCTTTGAAGATCTCATCCCAATCCCACAAGAAAATTGTGCCATCCATGGCTGTGCTGGCGAGTGTTTCCGCATCTGGCGAAAACTTCAACGTCTCCACTTTCTGCGTATGTCCATCAAGCGCAGCGATTTTGTCTCCCGTTGCAACATCCCATACTTGGATTGTTCCGTTGTTCGTTCCATTGACAAGAATCGCGCCATCGGGCGAAAACACCAAAGGTTCGGCGTAATTATGGAATGTCACTCTACCTCGTTTATGCACAGTGCTAAGGGAAAAAAGCTTATGACCGGTATCCACGTCCCATAAATGGACTTGACGATGTGCGCCGACAGCAAGCAAGGTCCCGTCCGGAGAAAATGCCAACGCAGCGATATGCCCCAGATTTTCTCGCGCTGTCGGTTCTTCAAAAGCAGCCAAGGCTCCGCCAGTCACAACGTCCCACATCTGGATTTTCCCCTGGTGTGTTCCACTGACGAGCCGTGCGCCATTCGGAGAAAATGCCAATGCAGTAACCCTCGGCATGCTGAAAACATCAGTTTTCAGATCAGCGAGAGGGATTTCTTGTTCATTACCGGTTTCCGTATTCCACAAGCGAATTTCACCAACACCACTAAACGCCACCGTCTTGCCATCAGGCGAAAAGGTCAGGGCATCGGTGCCTTTACCGTACGGCAGTGTTGCTAATTCACGTCCCGTGCCGACATCAGTCAAACGAATTAGATGATCTGACCGCCCGCTGGAAAGAGAGATACCGTAACTTCCGTCGAAAATCACAGTGCTGTCTGCACCAACGCTGGCGAGTTTCGTACCATTAGGTGAAAACGCCAAGGTTGGGAACCAATTCCGATACCCAGCATCTTGGATAGCGGACTTCTGCGATGTTTCTATATCCCAGAAGGTGATTACGCCATTAAACGCCACACTCGCAAGTGTGGAACCCCCCTGAAAGAAGGTCACCGCCTTCATCGACTGTGTGTGCCCAGTGATAAGGTTATCTACCGGCGCACCAGTCTCCGTCTGCCAGAAACGTACCGTGCCATCCGTACTGCTGCTGACAAGCGTTTTACCATCGGGTGAAAACGCTAATGCAGTAATACCGTTGACATGTCCAGTGAGCATCGCGAGCAGTTCACCGGTGGTCTTATCCCACAATTGGACTGTTTTATCGGTACTCCCGCTGGCAAGCATCTCTCCGTTTGGAGAGAACGCTAATACGTTTGTCCAACCGGTATGTCCTCGAAGTGTGACCCATTCGTCCTTGCTGGTGAGATCCCATAATCGCACCGTCTTATCTGTACTTCCACTGGCGAGACGCGTGCCATCAGGCGAAAACGCTACTGCTGAAACCTTCGGTATAAACGGTGATCTGCGGCGCTGGGCTTTATCAAACGCTTTAAGCGACAAATCAAGCGGTTTAAGTGACAAATTTGTATGTCCTCTGAGGGTAGATAGTTTCTTGCGGGTCGCTATGTCCCACAATTGAATCTTCCCGTCCGCCTTTCCAATCGCAATTTTATCGTGTGTGATCGCGTAAACACCACTAAAATCCTCTGAACTAAACAGACCGATGCCGAATAGCCCAGTTTTGAGATGCTTTGTTTTCCCTCTGCCAGTCTCAACATTCAATCTGCTAATTGCATTTCCTGAGTCACTTAAACTGACAAGCGTTTTTCCATCTGAAGAGAACCGTAACGCCGAGGCAGACGCATACCGATCAATGAGCGACATTTCACGTCCGGTTGCTATCTCCCACACTTGAATTTCTGTCTCTCCAGAAGATCCACCGCTACTGGCAAGGAAACGACCCTCTGGCGAAAACGCAAGGCATAAACATTTACCAGCAAACAGAGACCTCTCTTTGCCTGTCTCTACATCGTAGAGCCAGACCCCGATATTACTACCGACTGCGAGTTGTGCACCATCCGGTGAAAACTGAATTACGTTAACGCCGCCCTTTTCCAAACGCGCTTTCGCCTTTTCAGGCAGCTGCCATTGCGTCCAATCTTTGAAGATTTCATCCGATTCCCCAGCAGCAAATCGCACGGGTACTTCATCAGGTTGCTTTTCAGAAACACTGTTCTTATTCGATGTAGGGACGGAACTGCCGAATTGCGTCCGAACATCCGGTTTAGATTCAAGATTCAGCACAATAGGTGCCTCAATCAGTTCCACAGTCATTTCCGAGGCAGCATCGAAACTGTAAGGCTTTTGGAAGCGCGATAAGTATCGGTTGCCTACACCTAACATCAAAAGTACCACTGCCAACGTAGACGCAGCGATCGCCCACGGCACGAGCGGTTTACTGCCAGATGGCGTAACCGGTTTCAGACGTGAGATCTCTCGCATGATATTTTCCGTGAGGTTCGGTGTAATTTGGAAGTTGCCTAAAGCTTCTCGTATCATGGGTTCCTCCTTCTTTAAACGGCGACGCGCCCGGTAGAGACGATTCCGAATCGTCGCTTCCGATACGCCTAAAAAGTTGCTAATCTCCTCGTAAGTCATTCCCCCAAGGTAATGGAGCGTTATGACTGTTCGGTCGCTCTCTTGTAGCTTCGCAAGCAATTTCTTGACGACTTCGCGTTGTGTTTCCTCTGTCACTCGCTCGTTCTCCGCAATGATATATCCGGAATAAGTCGCTTTTTCTACTTGGATGCTGCTTGTGTTTTCCAACGATTGCGCCCACGACTGTTTCTTACGAAACCATGCTTTGCAGTGGTTCGTGGTTATGACATACAACCAACTCGCAAAAGACTGTGGCTCTTTTAGCGTAGACAGCTTCTGATACGCTTTCAGGAACGTATCTTGTGTAATATCCTCGGCGATGTGGAAATCTCCAATTTTCCGCCACGCCAGTGCGTGAACGGATCTCTGATATTTCCTCACAAGTGTGGAGAACGCCGTATCATCGCCTTCAAGGACGCGTTGGATAAGCTGAACATCGTCATTTTTCATCGGACACCTCTAAAAAGGGAATGTTCATTGTCTCATATCAACATATAGTGACGCGACAAGCAGAAAAATAATCTCACAATTCTGCAAACTTTTATTTAGCAAACTTCTCAGGAAGATACAGATTCATGAAAAGGAGCTTGAGATTCCGTTCTGGTGTAAAAGAGAGGTAAGGAGGACTTGTAGTGGCTTCTTTCTGTTAGTGGAATTATAGCACAAATTTGGTGATAGAAGAAGCGTAATGGAAATGGAGTAGGACTATTTATAGTAAAGCCCACAATTAATTATACACTCAAAGATTGGCGAGGATACAATCCTCGCCAGTGGCGGTGAGCGGTTTTATGTTGAGGATACAATCCTCGCCAGCGGCGGTGAGCGGTTTTATGTTGAGGATACAATCCTCGCCAGCGACGGTGAGCGGTTTTATGTTTTTGAGAGTGTTCGTTTATTTTCGGGTTTTACTATAGTTTTCGATTTTTATTACGTGGTTGGTAACCAAACCTGGTAGATGCGGTTAGGAAACCACATCTACCAGCGTGGTAATAAACGTAATTCCGTGATTTTGTGTAAGTCCTGTTTAAGTAGCGTTGAGATGTTGAACACTGTTGAGGGACATTAATCCGACTTTTCATTGACTTCACGTACTTCGGCACCGGTATCGGATTTAGTGTTCCACCCCATTACAGGTTCATCCGTTAAGATGCCCAGTCTTTCGTATCGCTCTTTGTCCTTTATCCACGATTTTAACCTCGCCTTTGCTTCAAGAGATGGATAGAGATGTGCCTCTACCGTATAGAGTTCTACTACCTCATTAACATTGAGTCCGATGCCGTATCGGAATTTTTTCTGGAGGCGGATATAGGTTCGGACTTCTGGAATATCCCCGAACTTCTTGATGAAAGGGTTGTGGGGACTCGGATTGTCTGGATCATCCTTGAACGGGTGAACGAGCACAAAATCTGGTGGCGGGATGACACTGTCACCACGTTCCGTCAATACAGCTCTATCGGTTGGGATTCCGAGTTTTTCATATCGCTTTTTGTCCGTTTTCAGATCTTTTAACGTTTCCTTTGTAGCAGGCGTGGGATATAGGTACACAGCTGCAGTATAGAACTCTATTGCCTCATCAATGGTGAGTCCAATGCCGCGTTCGAGTTTTTTCTGGAGGCGGATATAGGTTCGGACCTCTCGGATATCCCCGAACTCCTTTATCAACGGATTGTCTGGATTAGCCGTGAGCGGGGCAGCGTCTGCGGACTCCTGTTTATCAGTGACGGTTGTTGTGTTTTGGAGAGGCTCATCAACGTGCCTCACGCTGCAACCGGATAACAAGGTAATGAGGATAAAAAATCCGAGTAAAGTCTTCATACTCATTGTAAACTCTCCTTTATTTTTCGAGGATCACCTTGATACGGATAGAAGGTGTTCTGTGTTCTGTGGCAATCCTTCTGAGTTGTATAGCGTATTGATTTCTTTTTACCATTATTCACTTTTAGATGAATCCGCGAGGACTTCATTCCAATCCCACAAGAGGATTGTGCCATCCGTGGCAGTGCTAACGAGCGTTGTACCATCAGGTGAAAATGCTAACGTGCTCACTCCTTGCGTATGCCCATCAAGAGCGGCAATTTTGTCCCCTGTCGTAACGTCCCATAATTGGATTGTACCGATGTCAAGCCCATTAACAAGCACCGCGCCATCCGGCGAAAATACTAACAGTTCGGCAGAACCACTGAAAGGCCTGTCGCCTCGCCTATGCTCAGTGTTAACCGAGAAAAACTTATTAGCGGTATCCACCTCCCATAAATGGATGTGACCACGTGTTCCAGCGGCGAGCAAGGCGCGGTCTGGCGAAAATGCCAATGCAGAAATACCGCCAAGATTCTCTTGCTCCGTCGGTGCTCCGAAGGCAACCAAGGTTTCACCGGTCGCAACGTCCCACATTTGGATTTCCCCGTCTCGAGTTCCACTGACGAGCCATCTACCATCAGGCGAAAACGCCAATGCCAAAACTGTTGGTATATTGTGAATACCTGCTTTCAGATCAGCGAGAGGGATCGCCTGTTCATCACCGGTTTCCGTGTTCCACAAGCGAATTTCACCCAAACCACTAAACGCCACCGTTTTACCATCAGGTGAAAAGGTCAATTTTTTAGTGGTACCATACCGCAAAGTCGCCAGTTCACGACCTGTCTTTACATCCGTCAGGCGAATCAGATGATCTGGACGCCAAGTAGAAAGGGGGTAGCTGAAATTTGTCGCGAAGACCGTAGACCCTTCTGCCCCGACACTAACGAGTTTCGTGCCATCAGGTGAAAACGCTAAAGTTGGGAACAAATCCCGATGTCCTGAAGTTTGGACAGTAGACTTTTGCGATGTTTCCACATCCCAAAAGGTAATTTCACCATTAAATGCTACACTTGCCAGTGTAGAACTATCCTCAAAGAAAGTAGCTGCCTTCATCGACTGCGTGTGTCCAGTAATACGGTCAGCCAGCGGAGCACCGGTTTCTGTATGCCAGAACCGGATCATGCCATCTGCGCTGCCGCTCACAAGCATGGTGCCATCAGGTGAAAACGCTAACGCAGTAATACCGTTGATATGTCCAGTGAATGTCGTGAGGGATTCTCCCGTGTTGGTGTTCCACAACTGCACTGTTTTATCGGTACTCCCGCTGGCAAGCATTCCCCCATCAGGTGAAAACGCTAACACATTTGTCCAAGCGGTATGTTTTTGGAGTGTAATCGATTCTTTCCGGTTGGTGAGATCCCATAATCGCACTGTCTTATCTGTGCTTCCACTGGCGAGGCGCGTGCCATCGGGTGAAAACGCCACCGCTAAAACCTGATTTTCAAACCGTGATCCGCGACGCATAGGTTTATCTAATGGCTGAAGCGACAAATCTATATGTCCTCTGAGGGTGGGTAACGCTTTGCGTGCCATTGTGTCCCATAACTGAATCTTCCCATCCATCCGCCCACCCGCGACCTTATCTCGCGTGATTGCATAGACACCACCTTCCGAACCAAACACGCCAACTGGTTCATGCCTGAAGAGAGGCTTCGCAGTCACCTTTCCAGTTTCAATATCCAAACTGATAATTGCATCTCCTGAACCACCCAGACTGACAAGCGTTTTCCCATCTGAAGAGAACCGTAACGCTGAAGCAGTATCATAGACATTCGGAAATAACACTTCACGTCCGGTAGCTATCTCCCACAATTGGACTTTCGAGCCGTCAGAATATTCGCTGCCATTGGCAAGGAAGCGACCATCCGGCGAAAATGCAAGGAATCGGCACGCACCTTTAAACAGGGATTTCTCTTCACCTGTTTCCACATCGTACAGCCATATACCGATGTTACTCCCCACTGCAAGTTGTGCGCCATCCGGCGAAAACTCAATTACGTTAATGCCACCTTTTCCGAAACGCACTTTCGCTTCTTTGGGCAGCTCCCATTGAGAATAGTCTGTATCCGTTTCCTCTGATTGTGCGTCTGCAACCGATGCCGAAACATCGTTAGGCTGCTGGTTGGTGGTATCGCTTTTGCTCGGCGTGTTGACATTTCCCAACTGCGTCCGAACATCCGGTTTGAAGTCAAGGTTTAGCACAATCGGTGCTTCAATGAGTTCCACTGTCATTTCCGATGCAGCATCGAAACTGTAAGGCTTCTGGAAACGCGACAAGTATTGATTACCGATACCTAACATTAAAAACACGACGACTAACGCCGAAACACCTATTGCCCATGGGACTAACGGCTTACTCGCTGACGGAGTAGCGGGTTTCAGACGCGAGATTTCTTGCATGATATTGTCTGTCAGATTTGGTGTAATTTGGAAGTTGCCTAAAGCTTCTCGAATCATGGGTTCCTCCTCCTTTAAGCGGCGACGTGCTCGGTAGAGACGGTTCTTAATCGCAGCGACCGAGACCCCTAAGAACTCGCTCATCTCTTCGTACGTCATTTCCCCGAGGTAGTAGAGCGTGATGACAGTCCGCTCACTTTCCTGAAGTTTTGCAAGTAGCTTCTTGACGACTTCGCTCTGCGTTTCTGCTGTTGTCCGCTCGTTTTCCGCAATAACATATCCAGAATAAGTCGCTTTTTCTACCTGGGAACTGCTTGTGTTTTCCAACGACTGCGTCCACGTCCGCTTTTTCCGGAGCCATGCTTTGCACTGGTTTGCGGTTATGACATACAGCCAACTCCCAAAAGACTGTGGCTCCTTTAGCGTAGACAGCTTCTGATACGCTTTCAGGAACGTATCTTGTGTAATATCCTCGGCGATGTGGAAATCTCCAATCTTCCGCCATGCCAGTGCGTGAACGGATCTCTGATATTTTTTCACGAGTGTGGAGAACGCCGTATCATCGCCTTCAAGAACGCGTTGGATGAGTTGAGCATCGTTGTTTTTCATCGGACACCTCTGAATGGGAAATCGTCATCAATTCATATCAACCTTTAATGATGCAACTTGAGATGAAAAAGTCTCACAATTCTGCAAACTTTTATTTCGCAAGCCTTGCAGGAAGATGCGGGTTAATGAAAAGACGTTTGAGATTCCATTCTGGTGATAATGAGATATAAAGGAAACTTGTAGGCATTCGATTTGCTTCTGTTACTATCTGTTAGTAGCATTATAGCATAAATCTGGCTAAAAGGATATAGATTGGGAAAGGTGGATTTCAGGAGAGATTTGCTTTTGGTGAATAGTATTTATAGTAAAGTTTAGAATTAATTAGACACTCCAAAGAGGCGAGGATACAATCCTCGCCAGCGGTGGTGAGGTGTTTTGTGTTTTCCAAAGTGCTCTCTTATTTTCGGGTTTTACTATAAACAAGAAAAATTTACCTGCGCTAAACCTCAACACGGACAAAGGTGAGATAAGCACCTGATAGCAGCACCACTACAAACAGTGCTAATAGCAGCAGCTCTATCGCTGCTGTGTTGAAGTCCTTGCTTAGGCTCAGTTTATCTTCAAATTTCGGAATCGCTTCTGGACTGACGGGCTTCTGCGACATCCCTTCACGAACGCCAAAGATATGGAGGCTCTCCGGATCAGCTTGATCGGTGTCAGTGATGAATTCTCGGTATTGCCGAGCGTAGGATTTAACGTTTTCTAAGAACTGCAGATGCCGCTCAAACCCCGTTCCGGCAAAGGATTCAAGGAGGTGCTGGAAAATGGTGACAGGTGAAATTTGGGTGATCGCACGTGCCCGGCGAACCTGAGAAATCCGCTGTTTTAAACGTTCTTCATGCAGACGTTCTTGCGCTGCTGCGTCTTTGGTGACATACTCACCTGCCACCTGTAGTATTTGAGTCCAACTCTTATCCGAATCATACCGCAGCGTGTGGTATTCGCGCTCAAGTTCCTCCGCAAGTTGATCACTGCGTTCATAAAATCCGAGAGTAGACGTTGGCGGTGTGGAACGCCCTGCAATTGAAACGAGCGTGCTGGGCATAAAAACGACAAAAGTGACCCAAACCAAGAGGAGTATCACGAGACTCACCGCGCTCCGCTGCACACGTGCCGACACGAGCAGTCCCAATGCGAGAAACAGACTTATGTACAGGAGTGTAATAAAGAAAATGAGACCTAAACGTCCCCAAGCCTCCGCACTGAGGTGTACATCGCCCGACGTGGAAATTACTAAGAGATTCACCAAGACGGCAAGTGTGAAGGGAATGTTTATACTGATTAATGCCCCTAAAAACTTACCAATTAGGACGGTGTGCCGCGGGATCGAATTGGCGAACATTAATCGCAGCGTCCCTTGCTCGCGCTCATAGGAAATCGCATCAAAGGTGAATAGGAGCGCGATGAGACTTAAGACATAACCGGTAATAAAACCCCAATCCACTTTGGTGACATTCGGACGCACGTTATGTAGATCGGGGGTAGCCGATGGATATCCGAGTATCCAGAAACTTTCTTCTAAGGGTGGACCCTTCCCCCAACGGAGGAACCCTCCTTCTGCATTGCTTGGCAAAAAGGTCTCGCCACCCTCTGCACAGAAACGGAGGGCGGATGGCTTCTTGTAAAGGTATCCGGGACCCTGCTCCGCGAGTTTATATAAACTGTCCTCAGCGTGAGATGCTAAGCGATTCTGATACCCGGCGATGGCATTGTGATAATTCTGGATGCGTTTCGGGTGTTCTCGGAGATGCACAATCGCGTTGGTCAGCATCAAGCCCAGCAACAACACAGTTGTAAGCGCAAATCGGAGGCTGTTGAGATTATCGTAAAGTTCGCGTTTCGCAATATGCCACATATTTTTAATTTTCCTTGCGGTTCGTTCAGGGCATCTCTGGAAAAAACGAAGCCTTCCGTATATCTATCCGACCGGTTGGGTCGGATTACATCTTTTGGATACGATTATATGCAGAAGGATTGTCGGATGAAAACGGCTTGTGGCAGGCAGATGGTTCGCAACCGCCACAAGAATTAACTGACAACTGATAACTGATAACTGACAACTATTCTACACCTCACTTTTGATGAAAATCAGAAATATTATGATGAACAGAAGGACATTAATCATGAACAGTAGACCTACGTCCGGTAACGCCCGCTTGGCATTTGTGTTCACATCGACCCTTTGAAAAGAGAACTGTGGTAGATTGCTCCAATCTGCTGCACCTTTATCCGCAGAAAACCACTGTCGAGCCTTGAAGACCTCTTCATCATAGAAATAGTCAATCACGCGCTGTCTGTATTGTCTCGCAGCGTCGAAAAAATCCCTGATGCCGAGTAAATCAGTGCCGGACCAGGCTTGTGTTGCGGCATCATATAGCCCTACAGGTGAGAGTTTCAGATAGCGTCGCTCCACATTTGCAGATTGAATGAAGAGGTCTTCGAGTGCCGATTTTCGAATGAACCACGTTCGGTCTGCTGTCCCGATAACTTTGGGACCCAGGAAACCGAAGTAATTCTGAGCGTGCGGAACCTTGGGTTCAGATTCTTTGCCAAGCGTATCAGCCGCTATTGTGCTTTCGTAGATATAGAATAGGTGTCTGGGGCTACCCCAAAGATATGCTCCATACCATCCAGACCCCACAATTTTAAAATGCCAATCTTTGCCAGGGAAAGCGTCAGTGGCGAGGAAGTGTTCCCGCTCTCTGTCAAATTCCTCCCACATCTGTTCAATTTGATTAAAAGCAGATGCACGACGCTCCTGTGGTGCCTCCGGCTGCGGGACCACGAAAAGAATCATATTCGGATAGACGAGAACTAAAAATCCCCACACGAACATGGAAAGCATCAATGCAGTACGTGTTCGACGCGTCGCCGCCGAGATCAGCATACCGATGAGATAGAATATGGAAAGATACACGACGGTTGTTAAAATAATCCCGCCAATCCGCAAAAAATCATCGGCGTTCAAAGAAATGGAGGAAGTCGTCGTCAGCAAGATGACAGAGAGAAGCAAGCTCATTAGCAATGGCATGAGTAAGCAGAGCATCGCACTGATGTATTTCGCAAGCAGAATATGCCCGCGGCGGACGTGCGATGTCAAAACCAGACGTAATGTGCCACGCTCATGTTCTCCCGCGAGGGTATCGTAGGCGAAAATCAGTGCCAACAAACTAAGGATAACTTCAAAGATAAAGGTGATATCTATTGAGGCGAACATATCCATAAACGGATTATCCGATCCATGCTTTCTGGCATCCCAGAGCGATGGAACATAAGTATGTGATACCCGAACCTCGTTTCCGAGTTGTTTATCGAACCCGACATTGAAAATGCTTAACGGGTTTGGGGACCGGTGCACAAATAATTTCTCTATCCCTGCGGAATACGTTTTTTTCTCCTGAAGTTGACGCTGATACCTTTTGACAGCGGCGTTATGGCTTGCCAAGCGTTGCTCGTGATCCTTGATGAGCACCGAGGTATTTGCGACGACAAGCAGCAATATAATGAAGACGGCTGCCGCAAACCGGAACGTCATTAAGTTGTCAAGGAGTTCTCGACGGATGAGTGTTGTTAGCATAATTATCCTTCAATGCGTCCGCGTATCTGTTTTACCATTACTCACTTTTGGATGCACCCGTGAGGACTTCATTCCAATCCCATAAGAGGATTGTGCCATCTGCCCCCGTGCTGACAAGCGTTTTACCGTCCGATGAAAATGCTAACGTCTCTACTTGTTGTGTATGCCCATCAAGCGCAGCGATCCTGTCTCCTGTTGGAACTTCCCACAATCGGATTGCCCCGCCGGAGAGTCCGCTAATAAGAATTGTGTCATCTGGTGAAAATACCAACGATTCGGGATGGATGTTGTACGTCCATGTATTACCTCGCTGACCCTCATCAGGGTTCACTGATAGAAGTATATTACCCGTATCCACTTCCCATATACGGATTAGTTCATACGAACCGGCAGCAAGCAAGGTCCCATCTGATGAAAAACACAGTGCTAAAATATCCTCAAATTCCTCTTGATCTGTCGGCTTCGCAAAGACTGCTACTGCTTTTCCGGTTGCAACACGCCATGTTTGGATGCCGCCTTGCTTGGTCCCACCGGCAAGGGTCGTGCCATCCGGTGAAAACGCCAAAGCGGTAACGCGTGGCATGCTGTGAAGATTGGCTGCCCGATCAACGAGAGAGATATTTAATTCATCACCGGTTTCTGTATTCCACAAATAAATTTTTTTAATTTCAGAACTGAAAGCTACTGTTTTTCCATCAGGCGAAAAAGTCAGATGCGAGGAGCCTTGAATATCTGTACGGGATGCCAATTCGATCCCCGTGCTGACATCTGTCAAACGCATCGAAAAATCTGAACGCCAAAGCGCGTGGTTGAAACCTGGCCTGAAGATTACATCGCCCACAGCACGAACACTGGCGAGTTTCGTGCCATCCGGCGAAAATGCTAAAGTTGCTAACCAATCTTGATCTCCTGCCGTATGAACAGTGGACTTTTGTGGTGTTTCCGGATTCCAAAATGTAATTTCACCATTAAAGGCTACACTTACCGGTAGGGGCGAGGTCACCTCACCCCTACGATCTTGAAAGAAAGTCGCTGCTTTTACCGACGCCGTATGTCCTGTGATATGGGGCGGTAGCGGCGCACCAGTTCCTGTCTGCCAGAACCGGATGGCACCGTCGGCACTGGCACTTGCAAGCGTGGTGCCGTCATCGGAAAACGCTAACGCAGTAATACCGTTGGCATGTCCAGTGAGTGTCGCGAGTGGCTCACCCGTGGTAGTATTCCACAACTGCACTGTTTTATCAACACTCCCACTGGCAAGCATTTTACCATTCGGTGAAAACGCTAACACATTTGTCCATCCGGTATGTTTTTCAAGGGACATTGATTCGTGGGTGTTGATATCCCATAATCGGACGGTTTTATCCCTGCTTCCACTGGCGAGGCGAGTACCATCCGGTGAAAATGCCAATGCTAAGACTTGGGGACCTTCCCGCATAAATCCTAAGACGTGTGGATCATCCGGCATATCCGCTGACATTACATGTCCCTTGAGCGTTGATAACGCTTTACCAGTTTTTGGGTTCCACAACTGTATTTTCCCATCATCCCATCCAATCGCAATTTTATCCTCTGTGAGCGCGAAGACCACAGGATAAGGTGTCCCCATGCCAAATTGTGCTTCGGTCTTCTTCACATATCCCCGTCCAGTCTCAACATCTACCCAACCAATTGTGTCGCCCACGTTACCTAAACTGACAAGTGTTTTGCTATCTTCAGAAAACTGCAATACGGATCCGACAAAAGGTCCACCAATGAGCGGTACCTTACGCTCTGCAGCTATCTCCCACAATTGGAGTTCTTGTCCCGGAAACTTGCCACCGCCATTCGCAAGGAAGCGACCATCCGGTGAAAATGCAACGGATTGGCACATCCCCCGAAATAGAAACTTCTCTTCACCGGTTTCCATATCGTACAACCACACACCGATATCCGTTCCCACAGCGAGTTGTGTTCCATCCGGCGAAAACTGCATTGCATTAATACCACCTTTTCCGAAACGCGCTTTTGCCATTTTAGGCAGCTCCGATTGTGAATAGTCTTTATCCCTCTCCTCCGGTTGTACTTCAGGAACCAGTGCTGAAACCTCATTAGGCTGTCGATGAGCGGCATTGCCCTTACCTGGCGTATCAACATTCCCGAGCTGCGTCCGCACATCAGGTTTGGATTCAAGGTTTAGCACGATGGGGGCTTCAATGAGTTCCACTGTCATCTCCGAAGTCGCATCGAAACTGTAGGGTTTCTGGAAACTTGCTAAGTATTGATTGCCAATACCTAACATCAAAAGCACGACTACTAATGTGGAAACACCTATTGCCCATGGAACGAACGGTTTACCATTAGGTGATGCAATCGGTTTCAGACGCGAGATTTCTTGCATGATATTTTCTGTCAGATTCGGTGTGATTTGGAAGTTGCCTAAAGCCTCTCGTATCATCGGCTCTTCCTTCTTTAAGCGCTGCCTTGCCCGGTGGAGTCGACTCTTAATCGCACCTACCGATACACCTAAAAAGTTGCTAATCTCCTCGTAAGTCATTCCCCCGAGGTAATAGAGCGTTATGACAGTCCTGTCACTTTCTTGTAATTTTGCCAGTAGTTTCTTGACGACTTCGCGTTGTGTTTCCTCTATCATCTGCTCGTTCTCCGCAATGATATGTCCAGAATAGGTCGCCTTTTCCAACTGCGCGGTGCTTGTGTCTTCCAATGACTGCATCCATGTCCGCTTTTTCCGAAGCCACGCTTTGCAATGATTGGCGGTTATGACATAAAGCCAACTTGAAAAGGACTGCGGCTCCTTCAACGTTGAGAGTCGCTGATACGCTTTCAGGAACGTATCTTGTGCAATATCCTCGGCAATATGAAAATCTCCGATCTTCCGCCACGCCAGTGCGTGAACGGATCTCTGATATTTTCTCACAAGCGCAGAGAACGCTGTATCATCGCCTTCGAGGACGCGTTGGATAAGCTGAACATCGTCGTTTTTCATCGGACACCTCTGGACAGGGAAGTTTCATTATTTTAGATCAACACTTAGTGACGCGATGAGCCGTTAAAAAGTTTCACAATTCTGCAAACTTTTATTTCGCAGGCTTTGCAGGAGGATGCAGGTTCATCAAAAAAGGGTTGAAGTGCTATTCTCTTGATAACGAGAGGTAAGGAATAGCTGTAGTTACCAGACTTGCTTCTGTCTTTTCCCGTTAGCAGAATTATAACATAAATCTGGCTAAAAGAATATAACTTCGGAAAAGCAGATTTCCAAAAGAGATTGCTTTTAAGGTAAGTTCAGTAGATTTCGTTCGTGTGGAAACTTGAATACCGTCTGGAGATGACAGTAGCGCGGAGATTTAACGTGAGGTGTGCGGGGTTAATTGGACGTTTGAATGGGACAAAAATAAGGCAGCAACCACTCGCAATCCGCAGGTGGTTACCGCCTCTACAATCTGTTTTACTATTATTTGTTTTTAGATGAATCCGTGAGGACTTCATCCCAATCCCACAAGAGGATTGTACCATCCATGGCTGTGCTAACGAGTGTTTTCCCATCAGGAGAAAAATTCAACGTCTCCACTTTCTGTGTGTGTCCATCAAGAACCGTGATTTGGTTTCCTGTTGTAACGTCCCACAATTGAATTGCACCGTGGTTAAGTCCGTTAACAAGAATCGTTCCATCTGGCGAAAAAACCAACGGTTCAGGATTGCCATAGAATCTCATATTACCTCGCTTATGCAAGGTGCTAACCGAAAAAAGTTTATGACCGGTATTCACATCCCATAAATGGATGTGATTATGTGTGCCAACGGCAAGCAAGGTTCTGTCTGGCGAAAATCCCAACGCAGAGATACCCCCAAGATTCTCTTGCTCCGTCGGTGCTGCGAAGGCAACCAAGGCTTCACCGGTCGCAACGTCCCACATTTGAATTTTCCCGCCTTGAGTTCCACTGACGATCCATCTACCATCAGGCGAAAACGCCAATGCCGAAACTATTGGTATATTGTGAGGCATACCAGCTTTCAGATCAGTGAGAGGGATCGCCTGTTCATCACCGGTTTCCGTATTCCACAAGCGAATTTCACCAAAACCACTAAACGCCACCGTTTTGCCATCCGGTGAAAAGGTGAGTTTATCGACACCACTAACATACTGCAAGGTTGCCAGTTCACGACCTGTCTTTACATCCGTCAGGCGAATTAGATGATCCGGCCGCCAAGAGACTATAGTCCCTTCTGCCCCTACACTAACGAGTTTCGTGCCATCCGGTGAAAATGCTAAAGTTGGGAACCAATCCCGATGTCCCGCAGCTTGGATCGTGGACTTTTGCGATGTTTTCACATCCCAGAAGGTGATTACACCATTAAATGCCACACTCGCTAGTACGGGCGAGGTCATCTCGCCCCCACGATCCTCAAAAAAAGTCGCTGCTTTCACCAACTGCGTGTGTTCAGTGATACGGTCAGGTAGCGGATCTCCAGTTCCTGTATTCCAGAACCGGATGGTGCCATCTGCACTACCACTCGCAAGCGTGGTGCCATCTGGCGAAAACGCTAACGTAGTAATACCGTTGATATGTCCAGTGAGCGTCGCGAGCGGTTCTCCAGTGGCAGTATCCCACAATTGCACCGTTTTATCGGTACTCCCACTTGCAAGCGTGGTGCCATCTGGTGAAAACGCTAACGCGTTTATCCAACCTGTATGTTTTTGGAGGGTAATCCACTCATCCTCGCTGGTCAGATCCCATAATCGCACCGTTTTGTCCTTACTTCCGCTGGCGAGACGCGTGCCATCAGGCGAAAATGCCAACGCTAAAACCTGATTTTTTCGGTTCGGCCTAAACGCTCGTCTACGAGGAGAGGACTTACTCAGCGGTTGAAGCGACAAATCTGTATGTCCTCTAAGGGTGGATAACGCTTTGTGGGTTGTCGTGTCCCATAACTGAATCTTCCCATCCATCTGCCCAATCGCGACTTTACCACGTGTGATTGCGTACACTTCATTTCCCCCTTTAAACTCGCCAAAGGGGTTACTCTTGAAAGGTCTTGCAAACGCCTTTCCACTTTCAACATCCAAACTGATAATTGAATCCCCCGCACCACTCACACTGACAACCGTTTTCCCATCTGAAGAGAACCGTAATACTGAAGCAGAATCATACGCATCAGCGAGCAACACTTCACGTCCGGTAGCTATCTCCCACAATTCGACTTTCGGCACATCAGAATATCCACCACCATTGGCAAGGAAACGACCATCCGGCGAAAATGCGAGGGATCGGCACCCGCCCATAAACACGGACTTCTCTTCACCTGTCTCAACATCATACAGCCACACACCGATGTTACTCCCCACTGCAAGTTGTGTCCCATCAGGTGAAAACGCAATCATATTAATGCCGCCTTTTCCTAAAAGCGCTTTCGCTTCTTTGGGCAGCTCCCATTGCGTATAATTTTCAGAGGTTTCATCCGATTCAGCAGCTGCGGATACAACGGGTCCCTCATCAGGTTGCTGCGCAAACACAATACTTTTACCCGAAGCAGTGGAACTTCCAATTTGTGTCCGGACATCAGGTTCGGATTCAAGGTTTAGCACAATAGGTGCCTCAATGAGCTCAACCGTCATCTCTGATGCAGCATCGAAACTGTAAGGCTTCTGGAAACGGGATAAGTATTGCGTTCCGACACCTAACATCAAAAACACGACGACTAATGCTGAAGCACCGATTGCCCACGGCACTAAAGGTTTACCATTAGATGGCGCAGCAGGTTTGGTATGTGAGATCTCGCGCATAATATTTTCAGTGAGATTCGGCGTAATTTGAAAATTTCCTAAAGCCTCTCGAATCATGGGTTCCTCCTTCTTTAAACGGTGGCGCGCACGGCTGAGACGACTTTTAATCGCACTGACCGACACACCCAGAAACTTGCTTATCTCTTCACACGTCATTTCCCCAAAGTAGTGGAGTATCATGACAGTCCGTTCACTTTCCTGTAACTTCGCAAGCAACTCCTTGACGACTTCGCGCTGTGCCGCTATCGCTATCCGCTCATTTTCCTCAACGATATACCCAGAATACGTCGCTTTTTCAAATTGCACACTATTCGTTGCCTCCAATGATTGCGTCCATAAACGCTTCTTACGAAGCCACGCAATGCAACGTCGTGTCGCTATCACATAGAGCCAACTCACAAAACTTTGCGGCTCTTTCAGCGTCGCCAGTTTCTGGTAGGCTTTCAGGAAAGTATCTTGCGTGATCTCCTCAGCGACGTGGAAATCTCCAACCTTCCGCCACACAAGCGCGTGAACCGGTTTCTGGTACTTCTTCACAAGTTCAGCGAAAGCCGCATCATCACCTGCGAGGACACATTGGATGAGTTCAACATCGTCATTTTTCATCAGACATCTCCAGAAAGGGGAATTTCAGCATTTCACATTAACACCTTGTGACGCGACTTAGGGGCAAAACGGTTGCAGAATTCTGCAAAAAATAGGAGAAAGAATGTTAAAATTCCATTTTGCTGATAATGAGAGGTAAGGAGGGTTTACAATTATCCGATTTGCTTCCGTTTCTTCTTGTCCGTAGAATTATACTACAAATCCAGTTAAAAATATACACCCGTATGAAAAAATGGGTGTGTAAATGTTTTGGCGGCGGGTTGTCAACGGGAGGATTTTTAGGCGTATAGGCTTTTAGAATTATGAAATACGAGGCACAAACTAACAGTTTATGCTACAACGGAGAACTTCTCGTAAGTGGGTGTCAAAAACTTTATACACCTATGAAAAAATTGGAGGACGCAGCAGGAAACCAATAGAGATCGTCTCTGTAATACGGTGCGTCAATCAGGACAAGGGTTCACCTTTGTGATTTTTCCGGTGTGGCTAATACGCAGGCGTAGCCTTCCGCAACTGCCAGACTTATCGGGCGATTCGGCTGCAGCGGCGTGGCAGATATAACAAACCAATTCTCCCGCAATTCATTTATCTCCCGCAATTCATCTACGCTACGCAGCAATTTGATAAGGCGTTTTATAGAAAAGAACCCCTTTGCGTTGACGACGTAAAGCAGACCTCCTGAAATTTGAAAATCTGTGACAGGTCCCAATAATCGCTTGTCAGCGACATCTATCTTTTCGGTTGATGGATCCTGAGCAATTTGTTGCATCTTTCCAGCAACGACGGTATACATAATTTTCGGATTTCTGCGAGTAAGCGTCTTTTCTCCTATCGCGGAGAGATAGTCGCGATATTCCCGCTCTACGTTATGGTAACCCTTACCCAGCGATGTTTGATGATCATTAATAATGTGTGCATCGAAAGTGAACAGATCATACATCGGATCCTTCAAACTCTCGACTACCAGAATTTCAGATGAGGCGCGGACTTTCTCTCCTCTGCTGCTGGGTTGTAAAAATCCGCGTTGTGACAGGGGTGGGTTCAAGAGATCTTCCAGGATGGGGTGTGAAGTCGAGAGCGAAATCTGTTTCACCTCAGCACTGCCAGTTTCCGGGCTTAGCAACCACCAGCGTTTCTCCAATTCAAGGGATTTGACGAGCCGTACCTGTCCGAAAACGAGGGAAAAGACGTACAAGTAGTCATTCTCGCCTATAATATAGAGGTAAGTATCAAGAACATCGATGTCTTTGATCGCGTCTCGCTCGGGCAAATACAGGGTAGATTGCAGCACCGGGACTGATGGTTGTGAAACATCGACGAGATGAAACTTTTTTCGGCTTGCGACAACGAGAGAGTTTCCAAAGGCAAGAACTTTGCCGATTTTATCAGGAAACGCGAGCGAGGTCAGATAAGAGGGACGTTGTGGGATAGAAATATCAATGACGTGCAGGTGTCGTTCGGTCGTGAGATATACGTGTTTTCCTGAGAGGATGACGGTGTTGTTTGGACGAACACGAAAGGGTAATTGGATAGAAGCCGCGAGTGTTGGATATTCCAAGTCTTCGATCTCTATGACAGTGAAAATACACGTCTCTTTGGGTTTTGCAGAAGAAACAGCTTTTTGACGCTGCTCAGGAACGTTTTGCGAATTCTGCTCAAGGCTCCTTGCACTGCACTCCATGTTAATAACAGAAAGTAGTAGCGTCACTGTCATAAACGAAAGGATTGATTTGGCAAAAATTTTTAGCATTTTTTCCTCCTATAGGGAAGCATCGCGTTCGCAACACCAGGTGATTACTGCCCTGAAATATGTCTCACTCTTCATTGACGGTGAAGTGAAGCATACCGCTACGTTGTGTCCCGACGTACAACACGTTCCTATCAACAGCAAGCGAGGTCACTCTATCTGGCACTTCCGGTGTGAGTTGTTTCCATCTGACACCATCACTCTCCAACTGATAGACACTTGTCTCGGAAGCACCATAAACATTTGTGCCATCAACAGCCAATCGTTCCATGATAAGATGCGTTCCCGCTGTATCGGTGATAGCACGCCAACGTTTTCCGTCGCTTGACGTAGCAACACCTGCGTCTGTTGCCACATACACCGTGGAACCGGCAAACACAATCTCTTTGAAAACCTTAACAGGGAATGGCAGGATTGGAGTGACATCAATCCAATTATTTCCCTTATCAAATGAGACAACGAGGTGCCCATCCCGTTTTCCGACGTAGACAGTGTTCCCTGAAACGGTAAGTTTGAACCCTTCCATTATCTTATGCCATACATCAACGTCAAGCTCAGCGGTTTCTTCCAGTTCAGTGTCGTACCATTCTGTATCCCCTGGCTCCCATCGGAAGAGTTTAAAGTTGTATTCCATATAGAACGTGTCGTCGCTGACAGCAAACGCGCCACGCAAACCTCCACGGACAAGTCGATTAGTTTGTCTCGGATCCGCTGCCAGTTGTTTGAAGAACTGGGTTGCTCCCGGAAAACTTTTTTGTAAGTGTTCAGCGAGCGACCCACCTTGTAAATCAAGACGACCCATTTCTCTTAGTATATCAAAACGGCCCATTCTTCTTAGAGACAATTCATTCCTCAACATTGACGAGTCAAAGCGCGGTATCTCTTGAACCGGCGCAAGCCTATTACCATCCACAGACACGCGATACAGGTGTATATCATCAGGCGAGTTACCTTTTGCATAAAGCACGCCACCAGATTTGGTTACGTGTGCTATAAGTGGATGTGGATTTCTAACAGGCACTTTCATCGGTATCTCCGCATGAACAGCTTTCCAAGAGTGCCCAGCGTCGGTGGTTTTCATTATCTCTTCTTTAACTCTTCCATAAAGCGTCGTAGGCGTATCCCGTCCGTTACCGGTTTCTTTAAAGGCGACCAGGTCATGGACTTGTGCATGACGACCTATATTGACAAGGTCCCACGACTCACCGCCATTAGTGGTACGATAGAGGCCAGCATTTCCGGCAACATAAATGGTATTCTCAGCCACTGTGGCAGCGGCGTATATAGGGGACGAAGGAAAAGAAGTCCCCGGTGGTTGCGGAGCTAGCCATGTCCCTCCACCATCAGTAGAACGCACTATGCCTCCGTACATCTCGCTCGCCAAAAGCGTTTCACCGACAGCAACGAGTTGGATCCAAGGTGCTCTCCCTTTTATGGGCCAAGCATTGGTTGGTGTTATATCTTCCCATGAATTCCCAAAGTCGGTCGAGCGGAACATCCACCACGTCCGCTGCTGTTCACGATCTGCTTTCTGAAGATCTATTTGGTCCCAACCCAACTCTACCGAAACATAGAGTCGTTTTTCAGTCGCTGCGACTCCCCGAATGACTTTGGCTGGTCCGGGGAATTCCAGGCGTTGCCAACCACCACCCTCGAGCCGGTAAAGTCCATCCTCCGTTCCAGCAAACACTGGCGGTGATCCCAAATGCAGTGTATTCCGGATCGCCACCAAGGATACTATTTCGCCTGCCGATCCATCGTTTATCGCCTCCCAGGTCTTACCGCCATCTTCAGAACGAAAAATACCGTTTTCAAAAGCGAGATAAAACGCTTGATCCGTTAGCACCAATTCAACGGGATTCCAATACTTCTCTTCTTCCTGCCAGGAGTTGAGCAAATCCCATGTCACGCCACCATCTGTTGAAGCAAAAAGTTGGTCAGATGGAACAACATAGAAAGTATCATTCCACTTTGCGACAAGTGATCTTGCGGCCCAATTGGTATCCAATGATATGCGGGAGATATGTTGCCATTTCCTTCCATCAGCTGATAATTTGTGCATATTCACGTCCCCGTCAACCACGTAAAGTTCGCCTTCAGGTGTTGTAAATACCGTAGTTAGCCAGGTGCCTCTAGCAGGTTCCGCCTGCACCCACTGTTGTTTCGAGATAGAAACGTCTTCACCCTCTGTCTGCGCGGCAGCAAACAAAATCTCATCAGGTTGCTGGCCAGCACCATTGTTTTTACCCTGCGCATTGGCATTTCCAAGTTGTGTCCGGTCATCTGGTTCAGATTCAAGATTCAGTACAACGGGGGCATCAATCAGTTCAACTTTCATCTCCGATGTCGCATCGAAACTATACGGCTTCTGGAAACGCTCTAAATATCGACTGCTTACCCCCAACATCAACAATACCATTGCTAACGTAGAAATGCCGATTGCCCACGGCACAAGCGGCTTACCCCCAGATGGGGCGGCAGGTTTCATACGTGCAACTTCCTGCATGATGTTGTCGGTTAGGTTCGGGGATATCTGAAAATGGTCGAGTGCTTCCCTAATCATTGTCTCCTCCTTTTGTAAACGTTGTCTGGCACGCCTCAGACGACTTTTAATTGTGCTTGCCGACACGCCTAAAAACCGGCTAATCTCTTCAACCGTCATCTCACCAAGATAGTGAAGTGCCATCACTGTGCGTTCGCTCTCTTTCAACTTCGCGAGCAGTTTTTTAACCACTTCGCGTTGTGATTCAGCCGCAGTGCTTGCGTGCTCTTCCGCGACATATCGTGAGTAAGCATCTCTTTGTGGCATTGTTCTCTCTGTGTCCTCCAAAGGTTGGGTTTGTATCCGTTTTTTGCGAAGCCACGTAGCACATAAATTTGCCGTAATCACATAGAGCCACCCAGAGAACTGGTGAGGATCTTTCAGCGTGTGAAGCCTCTGGTACACTTTCAGGAAGACCTCTTGGGTAATGTCCTCGGCGATGTGGAAATCTCCAATTTTTCGCCACGCCAATGTGTGAACCGGCTTTTGGTATCTTTTCACAAGCTCAGCAAAAGCGATCTCATCACCCGCGAGAATTCGCCGAATAAGTGCAACATCGTCGTTTTTCATCAGCCGCCTCCAGAAAGCGATAGTTTGATTCGTAACATATCAAACTATAGTGACGCAAGTTAGGGCCAAAACGGTTGCTTAATTCCGCAAAAAAGAAAAATTTTTAAGGAAAAGAAGAGGGTAGAGGTAGGAAGGGCGGCACTTACCACCGCCCTGACAAGATACACTAATTTTATATGGTACAAAACATAAGACTGCTGAAATTCGGAATTTTAGCGATCAATCGCTCGTTTGGGGTCCCATACCAGCACTGTCCCATCTTGAGATCCAGAGGCGAGGGTTTTTCCATCAGGCGAGAACGCGACAGAAAAGGCAATACCGGGATGCCCTTCCAATATAGCAATTTCTTGCCCGGTTTCTATATCCCAAAGTTTGATCTCTCCGGCCCCAGCCCCTGAGGCGAGGATCGTGCCATCGGGTGAAAACGCCACGGAGAAAACCGCGCCCCCATGCTCTCCAAATGTAGCGAGATTTTGCCCAGTGAAGACATCCCAAAGCTCAATTGCTCCACCAACCTTTCCTGCAGCGAGGGTTGCGCTATCGGGTGAAAAGGCGATATCTATGACCGGCATCACATGTTCAAGCGTGCGGATATTTCGTCCAGTGGAAACATCCCATAGTTTTACCGTCTTATCCATACCTGCTGAAGCGAGGGTTGCGCCATCCGGCGAAAACGCCACCGTGCGTACCTCATCCGTATGCCCTTTTAGGGCAGTTATGCCCAGCCCTATAAAACCAAGCAGTGATCCGGACGCATGCTTCCACAGTTTGACCTGGTCTTCACGCCCCCAAGCAAGTATCTGGCTGTCAGATGAAAACGCCAAGCAACGAATATCTGCTCTAAGCATTTTGACGGAAGAAATATTCTTATGTGTTCCCACCTCCCAGAGTTCAATACCACGCCACCCTGCTGAAGCAAGCGTTTTGCCGTCAGGCGAGAATAGCCCTAAACTACCTGCTCTGTTGTAGGTGTGCATAGTTTTCCCAGTTTTGATGTCCCAGAGTTTGACGGTTCCATCTCTCACCCCAGAGGCGAGGGTCGCACCGTCGGGCGAAAACGATATGTTGGAAATTCTTTCGGTATGCCCATGTAGTGTGGTCCGATTTCTTCCGGTTTCTACATCCCACAGTGTAACCGCTCCGGATGTCCCTCCAAAGCGATCTACTGATGCCGAGGCAAGCGTTGCACCATCGGGTGAAAACGCTATAGATCCAGCTCTAACCTTCGCACGATCTTTAAGCACATTAACCTCTTTGCCTGTTTCAACATTCCAGAGTTTAATTCCGCTCCACGATCCTCCGGCAAGGCGTTTGCCATCCGGCGAAAACGCTACCGAAAAAACTCTCTCGCGATGCTTGAATGTGTGGAGATTTCGTCCTGTTAAGACATCCCACACTTTCACTGTGTCATCCAATGCTCCCGATGCGAGGGTTTTCCCATTCGGCGAGAACGCCACCGAAAAAACCCCATTCTTATGCCCGTTGAGCGTCGCGATATTTCGTCCTGTCTCAATGTCCCACAGTCGAATGGAATGGTCCTCTGCACCGGCGGCAACCGTCTTACCGTCAGGTGAAAACGCTACAGAGAAAACCCGGGATTGGTATCCTACAAATTTTTTCCGTCCATTTTCTGTATCCCACAATTTGTGTCCTGCGAACGTAGCAAGATTTTGTCCGTTTTCTGTGTCCCACAATTTGACAGTCCCATCCCACGAACCGGAGGCGAGCCTCTTCCCATCAGGTGAAAATGCTATAGCATCAGCATAGTACATGTGTCCAGCAAGCGTGGTAACATCCCTAGTCTCAAGACTCCAGAGTTTGAGTGCACCATCTCCTCCACCGGACGCGAGTTTCTCTCCATCTGGGGAAAAGGCAACCGCTCGGACAACGTCCGTATGTCCAGTCAGCAGGGCCAGTTCATGATAGGTCTGTCCATCGTAAATCCAAATACCAGCACCGGTTGCAACAGCAAGACGTTTTCCATCGGGTGAAAAGGCAACCGCCCGGTCTGAACCACCCATAACGCCCCTGCCGAAACGGGCAACCGCGTTTTCCGGCAAATTCCACGTCTGACTGTTCTGAAACGCTGTGTCATTATCAAGTTGTTGTTCAGAGGCATCACTTTTCCCGGAAGCAGTGGAAATCCCAAGTTGTGTCCGAATATCCGGTTTAGATTCAAGATCCAGCACAACAGGTGCCTCGATAAGTTCCACTGTCATCTCCGAAGCCGCATCGAAATTATAAGGTTTCTGGAAACGCGCCAAGTATCGGTTGCCGACACCTAACATCAAAAAAACAACTGCTACCGTAGATGCAGCAATTGCCCACGGCATCAACGGTTTACCATTAGATGGTGCAGCAGGTTTGGTATGCGAAATCTCGCGCATAATATTCTCAGTGAGATTTGGTGTGATTTGGAAATTCTCTAAAGCCTCTCTTATCATCGGTTCCTCCTTCTTCAAACGTTGCTGTGCACGACGCAGACGACTCCGAATCGTATTCGCCGATACGCCTAAGAACTCACCGATCTCCGCACTGGACATTTCACTGAAATAATGCAGCGTTATAATCGTGCGCTCACTCTCTTGGAGTTTCGCAAGCAACTTTTTTACGACTTCACGTTGTGTTTCCGCAGATGTTCGCTCGTTCTCTTCAACGACATATCCTGAATACGTCGCTTGCTCTAATTGCACGAGGTTCGTTTCTTCAAGCGACTGCGTCAGCAAACGCTTTTTACGAAGCCACGCAACACAGGAGCGCGCCGCGATCACATAGAGCCAACTCGAAAAACGCTGCGGTTCCTTCAGTGTTGCCAATTTCTGGTACGCCTTCAGGAAGGTGTCCTGCGTAATCTCCTCAGCGGTATGGAAATCACCAAGTTTCCGCCACGCAAGCGCGTGAACCGGCTTTTGGTATTTCCTCACAAGTTGCGTGAAAGCGGTATCGTCGCCATCAAGTGTGCGGCGAATGAGTTCAACATCACTGTTTTTCATACATCATCCTCCGATCACCTATAGTGACGCGACTTAGAAGTGAAGCTGGTGCATAATTCTGCAAAAAATACAAACATGTTGCTATAAAAAGGAGAAACCTTCTTCTTGCTGGCGAGGTTTCATGAAGTTGAAGTAAATATTTCGGTAATTCCATAAAAAGCAGTTTCAGACAAAAGGATTGACCAATCCTGAAAATCCTTGAATCTTGTAAATCCTGCTTCAGACAGCCCCCTATAGCGAACAGCGTATGGGGCGACATCGCGCATTACCGAATTAAATTCTGAATCTTCATCTAACCTCGCCTACCGACAACCGATAACTGACAACTGATAACTAACCTCAATTTCTTCCGAAACTATTGCATCAGTCCTGCCTGAGACATCATTACAAGCATTTGTGTAAGCTGCTTGAAGTCACCAAGTTTAAGGAATAGTTTCGCGTCAATGCCCCCTGCCCGTGCTTTGGCGGAAAGACCGATGCTATAGTTTTCCGGCAGATTCATGAATAGCCCAGCGACTATTTGCATTACTGCATTCGCTTGATCCGCATTTCCCAATAACGGCGCGATGCTTTTAGCCGAGATAGCCGGTGACAGCGCAACAAAAATATTGCTGTCAGTCCCTAATATATCAACGAGCTCTTGATAACTCGGATGGTCAGAAAACTTCTCCTCGCTTCCAATTCTCCTCTCAAGTGCCATTTGAATTGATTCTGGACCCGTACCCGTTGCAAAAAGCAGTTGCCCCTCAGTAAACGCATAATACCAGTGCGATTCAGTGGGCATCAAACCAGCAAGTTCCTCAGGGAATTCCTCGGGAAGCTCCTCTGTGAAATCAGGAAAGGTATAACTTTTAATTTCAACGCGGTTGTGCATTATCGATTTACCCACATAAACGTCTCCCTCGTGAAGGTGTTCCAGAAACACCTCATCCATATAAGTTCTCGCAGCCTGTTCATCTTTCAGTTCGTAGATGAACAGGTAATTGGGGAAAAGGGCATCCTCAAAATGGATGGAGACGCTCCACCGATCCACGAGAGATTCATGGAAATTTTTCATTTGCTCAGCGAGCAGATCCCGCTTTGCCTGTTGTTCTGGAGTTTTCTGTGGAAAAGTGCCCAACAAAGACTCGCTTAGCGCAACCAGCAACTTCGGGCACCCCTGAATGGCACCGTTCATAGCCGCACGATTTGGAAGTTCGTCAAGGAAAGCCAATTCAGCAGACACCTCTTCTAACGTTTTCAGAAATTCGCTATCGCTCCTGAGTTTTAGAAACGGCTTGATTTGCACATCGGTCCCCTCTATTTTAAGTCTCGTGCTGATAGATTGAATTCTCTCAATGGACTCTATATCTTCTTCAGGGATGTCTTCCGGTAGGTCATCAAGGAAAGGCACAATTACCTGAAATGCTTCATTACCATCCTTTATGGTGTTTACTATTGATTCCAATTCTTCTCCAAGTGGATGATCGAGGGTAGCAATGATGCCCTCAATATCAAAGCAGACCCCCAATTGATCCGTTTCTTCCAAAATGTCGGTAAGGAACACACTGTAATTTGAGTTCTGTATGATACTCTGCTCTGTTCCGTTGTGCATATCAATAACGTTTTCGCAAGCCCCAGCGGGCATTGAAAAAACGAGGGTATCCCCTAAAATAGCAAAACTCTGGTTCCCTTTCGTGGTGTTCCAATAGGTTACACCTTTATATTCCGTCGGTGTGCTTCCTTCCGCTTCAATCACCCGTTTCATTACCCCGGGATCTGTCAGACGCATGAGTGCGGAGAGATGCAGTGGCTGCAAACTGGTAATAAAAATTGCGAAGTCTTGATTTAAATCCAATCCGATTTTTTCAAAATCGTTTAAACCTTCAAATTTATCCACGAAAATATCCGTCAAAAGTTCCGCCGGGAAGATATGTGCCAAGGCTTTCGCCGGTATTTCGAGTGCCTCGGATTCAGGGGAAAGTTCAGTCATCAGTGCGTTAATTCTATTATCCGCTTCCAGTATATTGGGGCAGTAGACAACACCCAAAGTCTCTGTTGGAATTAGGTTCAGAACACTGTTGTTCGGAACACCCCGTGTGTTTTCAAATTTTTGCGGAGGCGTATCTGTGGGTGTCTGTTCCGATTCTGCCACATTAAAACCGGCAAGTAGAAACGTTGTCAGAAGCACCAATGCGGTGAAGGATAAGCGTAAACATTGCTTTTTCATTGTTCTCTCCTTAGGAGCGTGAGGTTTGTAAACACATCTACTCCATGTTTGGATGTTAATTTTTTGAGTAGGACTTACGCACTTCACTGGTAGGTGCGGTTTCCCAACCGCACCGAGCCTTGATGGTAACTGTCATATCTCATAGCAAGAGACGCGTTCCGACTCAATTGCGCGTAAGTCCTATTGAGTTAATGAATCGTTTTCTGTTTCGAGCGAGACGTGAAACATCCCGCGCTGTTCAGTCGCTATATAAAGTTTATTGTCATTGATAACAATATCATGGACGCTATCTGGAATCTCCGGCGAGATTTTTTCCCACCTGTTTCGACTGTTCAACTGATAGCCCCAGCCTTACCTGCACCATAAACCTTCGCGCCTGCCACAGCCAAGCGATCTATGATGATGTGCGTCCCGACCTTATCGGTTATCGCACGCCAATTCTCCCCGGTTTGTGATGCCAAAACACCTGCGTCCGTCGCGACATACACCGTTGAATTCGCGAAAACTATCTCATTGAAACGGGCAAAAGGAAGCGGCAGGTTTGATGTTAGGTCTTTCCATGTATCCCCGCCATCGAGTGATCGAAAAAGATGACCGTCGCGTTTTCCTACATAGACCGTCTCCCCGGAAACCGCTAATTGGAATCCCCTGTCGAATTCATCATCAGGTTGTTCACTGGCATCTATTAACCCTGTATGCATCCATTCCAGTTCGCCCGGTTCCCATTTGAAAAGCCCTCGTTTATATTCAAGATAAAATGTGTCTCCGCTGACTGCAAATCCACCAGCATCGACTTCCAGTTCTTCCTTTTCTTCTTGTAGTCCTTCAAGGAGATCGCTGAAAATACCAGTTACCTTACCTGCTTTTTCGCTGGCATTAGTGGCATCATCTGCCATAACTTCTTCATACGCTTTCTCCAGCTCGGCCTCTTGCACATTTCTGGAAACATCTTTTCCCAAAACGGGCATGCCTGCAATTGAAGTTAGTGTGTTGCCGTCAACAGACATACGGAAAACGCGCAGTTTGCTTTTTTTCGGTGTAACAATGTAAAACACACCATCGGCAACCGTTAACTTTGGAAGGTGGACTCGATCTATGAGGTTTTTCTTCTCTATCGGTTCAAGTGCGGATACACTAAAATCAACAAAAACACGTTTCCAAGACTCCCCACCGTCAAACGATTTGACAACAGTTCTGCCGGTATTGGCATAGAGACCATTTTTAAATCCCACTAAATCCAGTATTCTGGTCCCCACCATATTTGCCATAAAGCGATGCCATGATGCGCCACCATCACTTGAACGTGTAGCACCGAGGGGGCCCACCTTGAAAAAAGTATTTTCGTCTACCGCTACAGCTGGAAATATACTCAAGGTCATTGAATTCTCATTGGGGGCAAATTCTGTCCACGTTTGTCCACGGTCGGTTGAACGAAATCCACCCATCCCAAGCACCAAGAGGGTATCACCAGCAGCCACGACTTTGATACCCAGCGATATTATTCTGGTAACAGATCTGTTTGTGGGCGTTATCTCAGTCCACGAATCTCCCAAATCGGTTGAGTGGAAAATCTCGTATGCTCCTTTGCCACTCATGAGCATTTCTCCGAACAACTGTCCCATTGCCACGGGATCAATATCCTCATTGAATTCATAGAGATCCGGTCCTGTCCCTATATAGAGATTGTTTCCAGAAACCGCCAAGGACTGAACCGATTTGGTAGTCTCTACCGATAACTTTTCCCACACGCCTGAGCTTAGGCGATAGAGACCTCGGTTCGTGCCAACAAATACAGTGTCTTCAAGTGCAGTCAGTGCGAACATTTTTCCATCCAATGCCCCATCAGTTAGAGAAGTCCACTGCTTCCCAGTATCAGTGGACCTGAAAACACCTTTCTCTCGAAGCCCAAGATACAATGCTTTATCCGTCACCACTAAACCGACAGCAGATCCCTTCGGACGCACACCAAGGGACTTCCATGTCGCGCCTCTATCAATCGAGGCAAATACCTCATCAATGGAAACAAGATAAAGGATGCCTCCTCGCTCCGCCATTGGCATTAGATCGTAGTACCCAGAATTTGATGGATCGGTCGTCGGAACGGTGGTGTTGACAAGCGTCCACGCCCGTGCATCTGGACTCAACCTATAGATACCAATTGATGAGGCAGTATAGACATCTCCGCTGGAACTTGCCAGCAAACCCGATATCGAACCGCCTTCCGGTCCACTTGCTTGTATCCACTGCTGTTTCGTTGACGGTCGCGTCTCTTCTTCTATCTGCGCTGCACCAAGTGTAACAGATTCCGAAAGTTGCGCACCAGCACCGACATTCTTGCCAATGGTATCAAAACGCCCCGCTTGGTTCCGTAAATCGGGCTTTGCCTGCGTGTCAAGGACGATGGGCGCGTCAATAATTTCAATGGTGGTTTCTGATTGTGCGTCCACATTGTAGGGTCTCTGAAAGCGGGCGAGGTATTGAGACCCTACTCCCATTATGAGAAAAATAAAAATGGCTGTTGCTGCAGAGATTGCCCACGGCATTAACGGCTTACCACCAGACGGTGCAGCGGGTTTGATATGCGAAATCTCTCGCATGATGTTCTCCATTAGATGCGGTGTGATTTGGAAATTTTCCAATGCCTCTCTTATGAGTGGTTCCTCTTTCCTTAAACGCTGCCGGGCACGCTGAAGACGACTTTTAATCGTATTTACGGATACACCTAAAAACTCACCGATTTCTGCAGCCGACATTTCGCTGAAATAATGCAGGGTCATCACCGTGCGTTCACTCTCTTGGAGTTTCGCAAGTAACTTTTTCACGACTTCACGCTGCACTTCCGCCGCTGTCCGCTCGTTTTCCTCAACAACATATCCCGAATATGTCGCTTTTTCTAACTGTGAGACACTCGTTTCCTCTAATGACTGCATCCGCAAACGCTTTTTACGAAGCCATGTACTACAGTTATTCGCGGCTATGACATAAAGCCAACCCGCAAAACGTTGCGGCTTCTTCAACGTCGCAAGTCTCTGATACGCTTTCAGGAACGTATCTTGGGTAATCTCCTCAGCGGTGTGGAAATCACCAAGCTTCCGCCACACAAGTGCGTGAACCGGCTTTTCATATTTTCTCACAAGCTCACTGAAAGCATTATCATCACCATCAAGAATCTGCTGAATGAGTTCAACATCATTGTTTTTCATTTTTTTAATTTTCCTTGCGGTTCGTTCAGGCAGGTATGATGGAATCGTTCCACGCCGTATATAGACCCGCCACTTCATTCCAAGAATCACCTTCAATCACTTTATAGTGACGCTACTTAAAAACCAAAAGGGTGCATAATTCTGAAAAAAATATTATACCACGGGTAGAATGTGAATTCCTGAATCAGTAAATCAGAACATAATTTTGACCCGACTACCCTACAGTGACGATGTTTAGGAATAAAAAGGGTGCATAATTCTGAAAAAAATGGATAAATATCATAGGAAATGGGTTTGATTTACTTGTAGACCAAATTCGGATAAACAAATCTATTAGCGGAATTATACCATGAATCGACTTACAAGTATAGGCGCACTCAAGGTCATTTCAGGGCTATTTAGTTTTCCGTTTTTCGCCCACCTTTGGACATCCCAGGCCCGGTAGGTGCGGTTTGATGAGGTTTAATAAAATATTTGGGTAATCCTCTAAAAGAAAGTTCTCAATCAAGAACATTCTATCATCCTGAAAATCCTTGAATCCTGTAAATCCTGATTCAGACAATTAATACCCGTATTACCCGTTTAAATTCTTAATCTTCATGTAACCGCACCGAATTTTACACAGAAACCTTGAGGTTTCCTTCAAAAACCCCTTGAATCCGGTAAGGTTTATTTGCTTGGAGTGTTTTGCTTGGATATTTCTGGGTTTGCTTGGTGTCTTTGCTTGGGTGTTTCTGCGGATTTCTTCAGCATGTTTATAGCAGCGTGTGGCTAAAAAAACAAGCCCCGTAGGGGGTTTTTGCTTGGAGTGTTTTGCTTGGGTATTTCTGGGTATTGCTTAGGGGGGCTGCGTATTTTTGTGGATTTCCCTCGTTCACTGACTATCTTTTTATTTCGCGTCCACAGAGATTTTTGCGAGAAAAGAATTGACCTTTTCTTCCCCACTGAACGAATTACCGGTCGCACCTAACTTAAAGCGCATGCCTTCCTCAAAACGGTGTGTAATCCTTCCGGCTTTACCGGGGATGATCCCTGATGCCGAGGTGAGTACAACTTCAGGCATACCGTCCATGGAGAATTCGCTGTCGTTTGCGAACAGAATGAACGCGCCAGCAGCCTCTGCGCTCCCAATCCAGAGATCAATCGTCAGTACACCGCCATCTTTAAACGCTGTCGCGTCGATTTCAACGACAGTGTAATCTTGAGTGTCCGCCACCGGTGTTCGCAAAATGCTCAAGACATCTTGTGAAGGTTCTTGATCACTGAGGACAACCTTCTTCGCTTGTGCTGAAAGAAATCTCGGCACATATTCTGGGCGATCTGTGTTCGGGGCAAGTCCACTGCCTTTATTGGGGGTTTCCGTAGACTTCCCGAGTTGCGTCCGCACATCCGGTTTCGACGTGAGATCCAGGACAATAGGTGTGTCGATGAGTTCTACCGTCATCTCCGATGGTGCATCAAAATTGTAAGGCTGTTGGAAACGTGTTAGGTACTGATTGCTGGCTCCTAACGCCATCACAACGAGGACAAGAGTCGAAGCAGCAATCGCCCACGGCACAAACGGTTTACCAAAGGAAGGCGGTGTAGGATTCATACGGAAAATCTCTTGCATGATATTCTCGGTGAGATTTGCCCTAATTTGGAAACTTTCCAGTGCCTCTCGGATCATCGGTTCCGATTTCTTTAAGCGTTGCCGTGCACGACGGAGCCGACTTTTAATGGTACTCGCCGACACACCTAAAAACCGACTAATCTCTTCAACCGTCATTTCTCCGAAGTAGTGGAGTGTGACGACGGTACGCTCACTCTCCCGCAGTCGGGCAAGCAATCTTTGAACGATGTCGCGCTGCGCATCAGTCGCAGCTCTCGCCTGCTCCTCGGCAATGTATTGAGAATACGTCATCTTTTCTATCAGATTGGCATCCGTGTCTTCAAGCGATTGCGTCTGCATCCGCTTCTTTCTCAGCCACGCGTGGCATTGACGTGAAGCAATTCTATAAAGCCATCCTGCGAAACGATGCGGATCCTTTAGCGTTGCGAGTTTCTTATAGACTTGCAAAAAGGTGTCCTGTGTAACCTCTTCAGCGACGTGGAAATCGCCTACCTTCCGCCACGCGAGCGCGTGGACATGCTTTTGGTATTTCCTCACCAACGTAGCAAACGCGTTTTCATCGCCTGTGAGACTGTCTTGAATCAGTTCAACATCGTCGTTCTTCATCCGTTACCTCCAAAGAACTTGAATCACTCGATATCATAAATGCGCCAGATACCTTCCACGTTTCGCATTTTAACAGATTTCTCGGGCGGCTGTGCTATCGGCACTCTTAATCGAAAGTGGAATTCATCGCCCACATATTCGCTGCTCAAAACCTCCATCTGGTTCAATATTTGACGCATCTGAGTACGTACATCCTCTGGCATATCCTGAAAATTATCCCCAAATGTTTCTCTGGCATCCTCTGTAAGCATCGGGAGTATTGTCTCTGCGTCAAGATTCTTAAATGCTTCCACAAAAGTGTTCATCACATCTTCCGCAGATTGCTCTGGGCGCGTCAATGCCTCTTTGCTCGGCTCTGGTTCCTGATCCGATGCAACAGAGATTTCCGCCAAAAAAGCGTTGATACTCCCTTCCTCACTGAACCAACTGCCAGTACCGCCCAACTTAAAAACTTTCCCCTGGTCGAAACGATACTTGATTGTTCCCTTTTTACCGGGGAGAATACCCCAAGCAGAGGCGAGCGCGCTGTGAGGCGTACCCCGTGTAGGGAGTTCAGTGTCACCATCATAAAGGTCGAACGAGCCCTCGGGGTCAGCACTCCCTACCAAGATGTCAATAGTAAGTAGCCCCTCGCCCTTAAACGCTGTCGTGTCAATCTCAATGACAGTATAATCTTGGTATCCTGATTTTGGTGTCCGAAAAATGTTAAGAACTTCCCGCTTAGGTCTTTCACTCGTGAGTATAACTTTCAAATTCCCTGGCACAGCAACATCTAATTCAGAAAGAGACTCTGAATCAGGTTCCGGTGAAGTTTTCGAGGTATCCTCACCAAATCCGGGTAGTTTTCCATCTAAGGATTCTTGGAGAAATGCCAAGTAATTCTGGACAATACCACCACTCGAAATCGAAAGAAGTTCATTGACAGGTTGTCTGCCCATCAGTTCAAGTTCCGGCGCAATAACCAAAATATCCACCGGTGAACCCCTCTTCCACCCTTTCATGACTGCCTGTGCCAACGGGTGCATTTTGTCAAACGGCTTAAACCCCTGCTGACGGCGCAATGCCATGATGGCTTGCTTATTAGGCCCGCGCTCTAATTCGACATTTGATACCCAAGTGTTGATGAAATTTTCGTTCAAGAATGCTATGCTTCGCTCGTCAGAGAGGACAACTGCCCTCAAGGTTTTTCCGCTCCCTCAGCACGATTCATCGGTCAAAGGTCCATCTATGGAAATAACATGAATCGGCTTCTGCTGTGCTTGCACCATTTCCAACACCTGATCCGGGGGCACCCAATTGATTTGCTGCGATTTGTAGAAACTTTGTATCAGTGCGTCTTCGGCAGCTGCTTGGGTAATAGACATTATAACAATTTAATGTTGAAGTTCGGGATAGACCCAAGGTCTGAAGTTTAACCTAAAGTTGTGTAACCCACAACAAGTTTCCATAACTAAATCGGCAAACCCTTTTTTAGAGGTGCGCAACTTATCTTTGACGATCCGGTATCTTTTGATACCCCTAATAGCATGTTCAATGCGGATGCGGATGGATGAAATCTCACGATTCTTCGCTTTCTCTTGATCCGTCAGGTCTCGACTTTTCGGTTTCTTCATAGGTTGAATCATCTTCACACCCGGAACCGAAAAACCTTGAAAGCCTGAATCTTGATACAAACAACTGCCCTCTGGCAGGAGATAGACCGTCATATCAGCAATGCGCTTGTCATGTATCCTGCCTTCATAGGAGGGGGTCAATAACAACACTTTGCTATCCGCATTGATCAGCAGGTTATTCTTGAGGGTGTGTTGCTTCTTTTTACCACTATAATAGGCCTGCTGTGCTTCTCGGTCTTTTGGACGCTGAATCGGACGCTCCGTACCATCATGAAAAAAAGAGACTTGAATCTTGACGATCTGTTGAAGTCTGCGGCGATGCGTCAACAGTTGAAGCGACTGCTTCCCGTGATGGCAACGCTTCAAGGTCTGCCAGAGCAGAGTTCAACACAGGCAAGAGCCTATGAATCCATTTGTTAGCGACGGGTGGAGACATCCCAAAAAGTTCACCAAGCACATCTTGCGTCATCGCTTTTCGGAGGTATATCAAAATAAAAAGTAAGTGATCCTCGTGAGACGGTAAGCAACTGTTCTTATAGAGAGTATACCGACGTTTCTTTCGGTGTTTGCCATCAAGCGTCTGTGTTTCTACGAACGCCAGAAATCGCTTGGAAAAGGACGCAAGAAGTGCTGAAAACTCTTCGAGTGTATAACCTGTCAACGACAAGAATCGTTTCGGTTTATCTTTCAGTATTTCATAACGGGTCATCAGTGGGTCTCCAAAATAGGATTTCTTCTGATTTTACCATAGACCAACTAAACTTACAATTAAATCGTTATAATGTCTAATGGATTCCGTGAATTTAACGTTTTCGAGCAAATCTTCTGTCCCAGCACGGAGTTCTATTTGCGAGCAAAAACCAGCAGTTGTTATCCTACGCTCGCCAAACCTTTTCCAATTGACATCATAATTTACCGGACCTTCGGGGACGTGTATCTTGAAAAATGCAACGCTTTCTTTAACTCGATCAATAATCAGATGCCCAGCGAACTGAGAAGGTGTGAACCAACCATCTTCTAAGACAAACTCTGCATGGATACGAAATACAATGTCAGCAAATTCATCGTTGTAAGCGCGTAGGCATGCCCACAAACCACGAGAATCTCCCATATTGATGTGCATTTCCAGGCTTGGATTGGGATGCAGCTGCTTCAGCAATTTCAAGGCACCTTCCTTATCAATCTGCCAGAGGACACCGACTGAAACCGATTTATCTGGAAGAAAAGCACGAAAAATCGATGTCGGGTACCTTTTCTCTGGTTCAGCAACCCGCAGGTTCATCAAATTGTTCCATTCCTTAAAGAAAGAATTGGACATCGTATCTCCGATCGGGGCAATGAACCCTTTGACAGACACCTCTGAAGTGACATCAAGTTTCAATGTTATTTTCTTGTCCGTTGCCGAGTGGTTGTCGGCGTTAAGTTGTCCACCCATTATTATTACAATGAGCAGTCCAATCGCTAAGATTTTCATTTTCAAATCTCCTTACAATTAAAATTTGTTGGAATACACTCTGCAAACATCTTCTCTACAAAAAGTTGCTGCTCGCGTAGGTTCTCATCTTGATATATAGTGACGCGGGTGACAGACAAAACGGTTGCCTACTTTTTCAAAAAATCGGGAGATCGGACACAAATCCGGTAGAAAATACACAAAATTGCCAATTTGGTGTGTACTTGTGTACTTGTGTACTTTGTACATTTGACAATAAAAACGGAGGTAAATGTTGAAAATCAACGTCGAACTCATGCTTGTTTAATAAAAACGTAGACATGCAGTCCGACGTTGACAGGTAGGTTAAGACAATATATTCTATTTTTCAAATGGAGGGACGACAAAAACACGTGCCAGAAAAGCATTGGTGCAGTTCGCCTGATTATCCGAACCCGTAGCGACCAATTTAAAACGCCGACCGCGGCTAAAATTGTGGAAGATATGCCCGATACCACCGGGCGAAACATTCCATGCACCTTCGAGTGCTTTGTCCTCATCATCTTCCGTAGGAATTTCGGTGTCGACATCAAACAACTCAAACGTTCCCGCCGCCTCACCGGCACCTACCTGTATTTCAATGTGAAGTATCCCACCGCGTTCAAAGGGTGTCGTATCAATCTCAACGACCGTGTAATCCGGAATATCGGTGCCAGAGGCGCGAAAAACTTGCAAAACCTCCATCAATTCTATACCCAAACTAATCGGATTTCCATCTAATTTTGACTTTTTTCCGACACGAACGCGTCTCCCTTCAAACGCATCCACAGCATGCTGTAACACTGATAGGTAGGCTCGCTCCTGATTTTTGTAAGGCAGTGCCATTTCCGGCTGATGCATGATAACTTCCGCATCGGAGGTCAGTGCCAGAATATCCACAGAGTCGGTGTAGTGACGTTTCATCTCTTTAGCGACAAGGCTGACCGCTTCCCCTTTTGCACCGCCTATCAGTTCGGGTAATTCTCGGAGGAGCACCCACGTATTGACAAACTTCTCACTGAGCGTTCTTATCACCTCTGGATCGGAGAGCGGACCCGCCCTCAAATACTTGCCGTTCGCTCAGCACGATTCATCGTCTAAACACCCCCAGACAAGGATTGCATGGATCGGACGGTTGGTTGTTTTCGCCAATCCAACCGCCTCATCAATCGGCAGCCAGTTGATCTCCGCGAACTTGTAGAACTTTAGTTCCAAAGCACGATATGCTTTTTCCATCGTGATAACAGCGTCCCACACGATTTCGTTCTGATCCGTCTCGTCTGTAGCGAGGAGTTCCATGCGCGGCACAAACACCATGTCAATACCGCCGAAGGCACTGATGACAACATTACTATTGCGCGGCGGGAGATGGAGCGAAAGTGCCCGAACCGTCCCTTCTTTCAGATTGATTAACAAACGTCCGACGAAATGAGAGGGGACAAAACGGGATTTATTATCATCGTTCTCCGACGAGTTTGCGTCCCGCCACGCCTCATAAGCGACGCTTTCTAACGTGAAATCTGCGTGAATTCGGAAAACGACTTCAGCATAATCCGACGAAAACGCACGTAAGCATGCGAACGCACCTTCCACACCGTGATATACGGCTGTGCTTGCCCCAGGATGGAACTGATGCAGGAAGGTAATCAGACTGTTCGGATCAAGTTCCCAGACATCTCCCATCGCTACAGTTGATGGCGGAAGAAATGCATTGAAGACATCTGTCCCGTATTCCTTGACGAGTTGATTTGGTGACAGATTAAACAACTCAACGAGTTCTGGTGAATCTTTGTGCATACTGAATGTAGAATCCGCAATCGGCTCCCAATGTGCATGCACCTGTAGACTGGTCGAACTCTTTAGCACGTTACAAAGATTTATCACTGTCCACCTCCATTCTTCCAACTATTCCGATCCAGATTTCACAGAAATTCTTGCCTTAAAAGCATTGGTGCTGCCTTTCTCATTCCTACGGTGATGCCCGGTAGCACCTAATCTAAAAAACTCACCTCGGTCAAAGCGATGTGTGAGTTTCCCTGTCTCATCCGGTTCGATCCATGCATAGTCAAGTCTCTTATCTTTAGGGACCCATTCATCCATAGGAAGCTCGCTGTCACCATGAAATAAAAGGAACGCACCCTCTGCATCGGCTCTACCGACTTCAATATCAACGGTTAGCGTGCCACCATTTTCAAACGCCCTTGTATCAATTACAACTACTGTGTAATCCTTATACCCAACCATCGGTGTTCGGAAAACATCCATGACCTCTTGAGAAGATTCCTCACTGTTCAAGATAATATTACCCAACCCGGGCTGCTTTCCCTCCAAAGCTTCCTTAAGAAATATAAGATAACTCTCCTCGTCTCGGAGTTTTTTATCCCAATTGTCCTTGAAGAATTCATTGACAAGTTGTCTGCCCATCAGTTCAAACTCTGGTGATATAACCAGACAATCCACCGGTGAACCTTTTTTCGGTCCGGTCTTCCACGCCTTTATAATCGCTTGTGCCAACGGATGGCCCGTGTCGAATATCTGACCCTCGCGCTCGCGTCTTTTGGCAATCGGTTCTTGCAGACTATGGATACGTCCTAATTCAGCATCTGCTATCCACGTGTTGATAAAGTTTTCGTTCAGGAATTCAATGTTCTGATCGTCAGAGAGAGCACCTGCTCTCAGGCTTTTGCCACTCCCTCAGCACGACTCGTCTGCAAGCGGTCCACCTGATGAAATCGCGTGGATTGGTTTCTGCAATATAGGTGCTAATTCCAATGCTTTCTCCAGCGATACCCAGTTAATTTGCGCTGACTTGTAAAAACGTAACATCAGTGCTTGCAATGCTTCCGCTTGGGTGATCGCTTCTGTGAATTTAGCATCTTGTAAAACATCTTGTGCGCCTGCACAGAGTTCCATTTGCGGACAAAAGCCGATGTCTGCCGCAAGGCGTTCGTCTCCAAATATTCTCCACCGTGCATCAAAATTCAATGTGGCTTCCGGAACGTGCATCTTGAAGAAGACAACCTTTCGTTCTATCCGGTTAATAATCACCTGTCCGGCAAACTGTGATGGTGCAAAATAACCTTTTTCTAAGACAAATTCCGCGTGGATACGGAACATAACTTCAGCGAACTCGTTATTGTAGGCGTGTAGACATGCCCACAAACCGTAAGAATCCGCGCCACTAACGTCCAACTCCAATTGTGGGTTTGGACTGAGTTGTCGCAACAGTGTTAACACACCTTCTTCTTCAATCTTCCAACATTCACCCACAGAAACCGTTCCTGACGGCAGAAATGCTTGAAAAACCGATGTGGAATACTGCTTTTTTGGTTCAGTAACCTGAAGATTCGCCAATTCGTCCCACTCCACGTGGTAGTTGCGTTGTGTATACTCAATCGGGGCGATGACACCTTTGACAGAGACTTCTGCGTCGCTATCAAGATTGAGCATGATTTTGTTAGTTGTTGATTCTTTATGGGTATTAAGAGTTTCCATTTTCAATTCCCTCACCAAAATTTGAGTTCTTACTTCAAAATACGATGATGCGAATTTCGGTCAAAAAAGTTGCGTAATTTTGCCTGAAACGCTTGATGTAGCATGCCTTCCCAGAAGATTATCGGTAAAACAGGAATATCCCGTTTTACCGTTTATAGTAAAATCTACAATTACTTGGACATTACGATGAGGCGAGGATACAATCCTCGCCAGCAGCAGTTGGGTGTTCGTTGACTAACCAAGTGTCCACATATTTTGGGTTTTACTATTACACATTTTCGGATGCACCTTCGCTAATGGATCAAAGGCATTCAGTTCTTCTGTAGGAGGGATTTCCGAATCCGGACCTTAAGAGTTGTCAGTTTTCAGTCCTCAAACGTCTTGTAACTGATAACCAATCATAAGAAAGTGTTCTTGACAAAATAAAAGATCTACATAGAATAACCTGCAAAACAAAAGCAATAGCACCTATATCTTTGCAACGATTAAAACCGAAAGGAAACAGTTAATGATTCAGACGGCTTATCAAGAAGCATACCGCCCACAGTTCCACTTTACACCGAAAACCAATTGGACCAATGACCCGAACGGCTTGATCCACTACAAAGGCGAGTTCCATCTCTTCTTTCAACACAATCCATTTGGCATCGATTGGGGCAACATGACTTGGGGACACGCTTTCAGCACAGACCTCGTTCATTGGAAGCAACTTCCACATGCCATCCATCCAGACGAACTCGGCACAATCTTCTCCGGTTCAGGGGTCGTGGACTGGAAAAATACCGGCGGTTTTCAGGCGGGGGACGAGTCAGTGCTTGTCAACTTCTACACATCTGCTGGCAGCCATGCGCCGGAACAGGTCCCGTTTACGCAAAGCATCGCCTACAGCAACGACCGCGGACGGAGTTGGACAAAATATGAAGGGAACCCTGTAATTGAGCATATCGTCGGGAGTAACCGCGACCCCAAGGTCATCTGGCATGAACCTACGCAAAAGTGGGTGATGGCTCTCTATCTCGACCAAAATGACTATGCGCTGTTCGGTTCAACTGACCTTAAAGAGTGGACCCGTCTATCTGACCTACAAATTCCAGATACAGAATGCCCTGACATCTTTGAGCTTCCGGTTGACGATGATCCAGATAATACCAAATGGGTTTTCTGGGGCGCGGCGGGGAAATATTACGTCGGAAACTTCGATGGAACGACCTTCACACCGGAGGACGACGCACAACGCGCTGACCACGGTGCCAACTTCTACGCAGCACAAACATGGAGTGATGTGCCAGAATTCGATGGCAGACGCATTCAAATTGCTTGGATGAGCGGTAGTAAACCACCGGATATGCCCTTTAATCAACAGATGAGTTTCCCGTGTGAGTTAACCCTTCGGACAACTTCGGAAGGGATACGTCTACATCGAGAACCGGTCGCGGAGATCGAGAATATCCACACATACACGCATGCGTGGAGCGACCTGTCGCTTAAACCAGATGAAGATCCACTTGCAGGATTAACGGGTGAGTTGTTTGATATCCGAGCTGAAATAGCCTTGAACGATGCTGCCGCTGTAGGTTTCAAGATTCGCGGACAGGATATCCGCTACGATGTCGCATCGCAACAGTTGACATACTTGGAACGAAGCGGACCCCTCGCGCCACAAGATGGGAAAATCCGTTTGCAAATTCTGGTCGACCGTATCTCTATTGAGGCGTTCGGTAACGACGGGGAACTGTCGATGACTTCCTATTTCCTCCCAGATCTGGACAATGCGGATATCGGAATCTACGCGGAGGGAAGCACAGCAACTTTAGTATCACTAAAAGTGCATGAGTTAAGATCTTCATGGGTGTAATATCCAACGAAGGAAACCCAATTCGCCAAAAAGCGCGCCTGCAAGACCACAGTAGCTGCTGGGCGCGCTTAAACGAAGATCTATATTTAGATTGATTATCTTTTACAGACGCGCTTGCACAGCACGTCTACAGAACAAACGAAGCTTGCTAAACAGAACAGACGAAGCTTGCTAAACGCTAAACGACTCACCGCAACCGCATGTGTTTTTAGCGTTCGGATTGGTTATTTTAAAGCCTGAATCCATTAATCCATCGTTATAGTCCAGCACGGAGCCTGCGAGGTAGAGTGTGCTGCGCGGATCGATGAAAACCTTTAAGCCGTGAAATTCAAATACTTTGTCGGTGTCCTTCGCGGCACCAAATTCGAGGTTATATTGGAACCCGGAGCATCCACCACCGACAACTTGCATCCGCAAACCGAGATCGGATTCAGTCGAGGTTTCACTGTTATTAATGAGTGTGGCCGCTTTTTGTGCGGCAGATTCTGTGACAATAATCATGGTGCTTGCACCTCCTTCTTGGACAGAAAATCAGCAATTGCGGTTTTTAGGACTTTTTCAGCAGCGTTGGCGTAACGTTGTTTATCTGGTGGCAGCTCTCCCAGTGCTTCAGAAAGCTGCGCCGCGGTAATTTCTTGCGCCTCTGGAATCTGCGCTCCTGTAACCAGTTCGGTGAGGACAGACGCACTCGCGATAGCGGTGGGGCATCCGAACGCTCGGAACTTCGCCTCAATAATGACGTTGTCGGCTATCTTGAGGGTCAGTTTTACCATCTCACCGTCAGCAGGAGAACCAACAGTAGCTGTACCGTCTGCGTCAGCGATCGTTCCGATATTGCGCGGGTTTTCGTAATGTTCGGTTACCTGTGGCGTATACATGAGACGTTGCAAATCGGGCTTACAAGGTATCCGTGCCACGATTCACGAGATAAACTGTAATTTACAATCCCATTGAAAGAAGCGTATTTCTCAATTATACAATATTTTCAGACGCATGTCAAGTTTTAAGTTCTAAATTAGATGGAGAGGATACATGACACCCAAACAACGATACCTTTTTGATTTAATGGGGTATATCCACCTCAAAAACGTCCTCAGTGATGAAGAATTGAAAAACACACAGGATGCCGTCGAGCGATGCGTCCAAACGCCGGAAGATGAACTCCCGCCGGGTATCAGTTATGGTGGCGGTGGTTATTCCAACGGCTTTTCCTTCGACAAATCGCTTGAAGCACTCACACTTCATCCGAAAACATGGCCAATCGTGAAGGAGCTTACCGATAATAAACCCCGTTTTAACAGAGGCAGCCTCGTTGCTAAGGGACCAGAGCACGATCAGGTTATCGGCAAGCTGCACTGTGCCCGTGAAGATTGTGGATGGCAGACACGCCGCTATGACACCAAGGATGGACGGATTCACTGCAACGACTTCGTCGTCTTTTTTTATTTCGCCGATGTCTATCCGGGTGATGGTGGTTTAGTTGTCCTACCAGGTTCTCACAAAGCAAACTTTGAACGTCCGGAGGGGATCTTCTTTCCAGACCCAGAAGATCCACCCGAGGAACTGCATCCTGCGTTAGTGAATGTGACAGCGCGTGCTGGCGATGCGATTGTCCTGTCCGAACTGCTGACGCATGGGGTTCTCATTTGGAAACCGAAGGACCGGTATCGGCGGTTTATCATTTTGCGTTACACAACACAGTTTTTCCAAGATGCAAGGGCACAAAGGGTCCCGTTTCCACCTGAAGTGATGGAGCGACTTTCCCCCGAAACCATTGAACTCGTGCAACCCGCATCTTATACCCATATCAAGGACATTGTCAAAAGGGACATGTCCGGTTAACTTGAAAGGAATCGAAAATGACACCAGAACAACGCTACCTGTTTGATGTTACAGGTTATTTGCACATCGAAGGAGCAGTCAAAGGAAATGCACTCAAGGAAGCACAAGAGGCGGTGGATCGGTATATTCATACGCCGCTTGATGAACGTCCGGAAGGATTTACGACGCGCCCCCGTGAGTTAGAGCCAGGCAAAGGTGGAAGATATGAACACGGGTTCGCCTTTGACCGTTCGCTTGAGGCGATGACGGTGCATCCAGCTATCTGGCCCCTTATCAAAGAGTTTACCTACGATAAACCGCGGTTTGTCACTGGCACCCTCACACTCGAACAACACCATCCAGTCAGGCAACATCCAGTAGGTTTGCACTGCGCGCGCGAGGGACGGCACTGGCTCACCCGCTACGAAGTTCAGAATAGCCAAATCTATTGCAACGACTTCGTGGCGTTCTTCTATTTGACAGACGTGCGACCCGGTGATGGAGGGCTTATTGTTATCCCCGGTTCGCATAAGAGCAAATTCGAGCGACCTGAAGACCTCCTCACCCCAGGACCGGACGGTATCAACCCTGAGCCAGACGACGTTTTTACCAATATTACTCCGAAGGCAGGTGATTTTGTAGTTATCTCTGAACTCTTGACACACGGCGTTTTGCAGTGGAAACCGAAAGATCGAGATCGCCGCTTCCTGATTCTACGCTATCGTCCGCAATACGAGGGACAGCCAAGTTTGCCAGAGACTATTATCAACCGCTTAACACCTGAAGTTCAGGAACTGGTGGAAGCCGCGTCTTATGGACATACGAAAGAAATTGTTAAACAAGATGTTGTAAAGTTAAGTGTTTAATATGCTATAATTTGCTTTACAAACCACACCGACAAGGGATGGAAGTCCAATCGGTGCGAACTGATGTCGCGTTTGCCTTGTTGAATGTGGTAGAATGGCGGGCAATATGCTTTCGGTGGGTTGATTGTTTTTCTGTGTCAAAGATACAATGTCTGTTGAAAGAAGTTAAGCAAAGATTTGGAAATCTTTTACTTGATGCTTTCGGTGAAATATGTTATCATTTTTGCAAGCAATTGGTAAGGTTCAGTAAAATATGTTATCATTTTTGTAGTTGATAGGGTGCCGAGCGGTTAGGAAGATTACCGCTAATTCACGCACCATTATTAACCGAAACCCTCAAAGATTGTCAAGATTTCGTTTTTTACTCTATGTGGTGGGGTTAGGAATCCTGCCAGCAAACAGGAGGATGCACAATGCTCCCAAAATGTCAATTAACGCTCGGTTTAGCCCTCTGCCTTCTGCTGATACAGCCGTTTGCAGGCTTTGCCGTAGAAGAATTCAAGGTCTCGGAGAACGGAAAGGGCGAACAGATTTGGTTTGAGGCGGAAGCCTTCGACGAAAGGGATTCCGACGATGTCTATAAGTTGGGCAAAGGCGAAAAGGCTGTAGATCCTGCTGACGGTGCGTTCGGTGATATCGTCACGAATGCCGGTGGACAAGGTTGGATACTCTATAGGTTTGACATCAGTCGTGCCGGTGGAAAGGCTGGAGACTGGCGGTTTATCGGACGGCTCATAAATCCGAGCAACCACTCCGATTGGTTGTGGGTTTTGGGAGACGACGGCGATAAGATTCCAAAGGTGGCTCCTGCTTTTGTCCGTCCCGATGACATTATCTTTGAAGAAAACGTTCCTACCTGGATGTGGATGCGGACGGGTGATTTTGGAAAGGACGGTGGCACAGTCAACAAATTACAAGACGGTGAAAATGTCATGATGATCTGGACACGACAGAGCTCGCTCCAAGTCCAATACGACGTTTTCTGCTGGTCAAGTGACTTAGAGTATCAACCTACAGACGAAGACTACGAAAAAGCGAAAGATAAAACGCTGCCAGTAGAACCTGATGGGTTACTCACCACAACGTGGAGTCGGCTTAAGCAGTAACTTCTTTAAAATAGTATAAAAATACGATGAAGGGGGATTATTATGTTTCAAAAATGTCAGTTAACTTTTGGCTTAGTTTTCTGTTTTTTGTTGATACAGCCGTTTACAGGCTTTGCCGTAGAAGACTTTAGAGTTTCTAAATATGGGAGTGGCGAACAAATATGGTTTGAAGCAGAAGCCTTTGATGAAAGGGACTCTGCGGATGTCTATAAATTAGGCAAGGGTGAAGGGGCACTTGATCCCACGGAAGGTGCGTTCGGCGATATCGTCACGAACGCCGGTGGACAAGGTTGGTTACTCTATAGGTTTGACATCAGTGCCGCTGATGGAAAAGCAGGGGACTGGCGGTTCATCGTGCACGTCATAAATCCGAGCAACCATTCGGATTGGTTGTGGGTTTTGGGCGACGATGGCGATGAAATTCCAACGGACAAACCCGCCTTTGCTCGTCCGGATCACATCATCCTTGAAGAAAATGTTCCCGAATGGGCATGGCTGCGGACAGGCGATTTTGGACAGGACGGTGGTACGGTCAACAAATTACAAGACGGTGAAAACGTTATGATGATCTGGACACGACAGAGCTCGAACCAGACCCAGTACGACGTTATTTGCTGGTCAAGCGACTTAGATTATGAACCTACAGACGAAGACTATGAGAATGCGAGCAGCGGGCTTACAGACGTTAATCCCGAGGGGCTGCTCACCACAACGTGGGCACGGCTTAAGCAGTAGCTTCGCTGTCTTCATCGGGCGTTTTGGGTTCTAATTCTGCTTGGCACTCAGCGCAGTAACCGATGATCTCATTACGGAAGCGTACGGCTTTAAAGTCGTGCGCTTCACACACTGCCTTCTGTAAGGCATCAATCTCTGGCTCTTTAAACTCAACAATCTGGCTGCACCGTAGACAGATAAGGTGTGCATGTTCTCGCAGCGAATGGATGCTCTCGTAGCGAGTATTTTTCTGTGCATCAATAAATTCTGTTAATAACCCACTTCTCACCAGCAGCGGCAATGTCCGATAGATCGTTGGGCGCGATACGAGATAGCCGTTACGACGCATCTGAACCAAAAGGTCTTCTGTTTGGAAATGGCCAGGATAGTCAAAGACTTGGTTTAAAACATCCAATCGTTTTTGGGTCAAACGGAGTCCACAACTTTTGAGATAGTCTTCAAACTGCTTTTCAAACTCAGTATTGTTGGTGGATTTTTCAACGGCTTCCATTTTTTATACCCTCTCAACTACCAGCAAAAGACAGGCGACGGCACGGTGGTGCAAGGTCGTTCTTCACGGCATATTTATAAAAAAGCTCAAGGCCAGCAATCTCAGATTCACCCAAGTCATATTTGATATTATGTTGTAAATAATCGAGGCAGAGCTTTTCGGGAAAACCGAGCCTTTGCGCCTCAATCCGTGCGATTTCCGGGATTTGTGCGATACCACGTGTTTTCGATTCAAGGAGCAGTTCCGGTAAATCATCCAGTTGTGCTTCCTTCCTTGCAGTCCAACACGCATAAACAAAAGGTAAACCCGTGAACTTATGCCATGCCTCCCCGAGATCAATACTGTAGTCAGTTGAACCAAGCTGTCTAAGTGCCGGATCTCCAATCAAGAGAACTGCTTCAAAAGGTGGATATTGCCGGTTTTGCAGGGCTGTACTTGGAATCACCGTCGAGGCACATGTTGTGAACGCTGGCGAAATTCCATATTTTTCAGCGAGCAAAATTTTCAATAAGGCAACGGAGGTACGGGAACTCGTATCAAGAGCGATGCGGCGAATTTCCTGAATCGGTACGCGGCTGAACAGTTGGATACTTTTGACACTTCCGTGCGATGCGATTGATATATTTGGTAGAATGCAAAAATTCGTATCCGAAGGTTTCGCACGAAAATATTCGATAATCGGGATTAACCCGACATCAAGTTTACCTTCACTTAAGAATGTTGCGACGCGGCTTGGCACATCAACACTGAGCGCAATATCCGTCTGGATTTCTTCGTTCAAAAGAGGATAAATGAGCGGTTTAGTGTTCAAAAACGAAACCGCGCCTACCCTCAAGCGGCCTTTCTGTACCACCGGTTCCCCTCTCGAACGATTTCATTGTAAAGTGTATCGCGCTCAACAGGCACGAAACCGGCTTCCTCAATGAGGTGCGTCAGTGACGAAACAGAAACAGCCTCCGGCGTGTCCGCACCTGCCATGTGTGTGATTTTTTCCTCGGTTACAGTCCCGTCAATATCATCAGCTCCAAAACGGAGCGCGATCTGCGCTGTTTTCAAACCCGTCATAATCCAGTAAACTTTAATATGTGGCAGATTATCAAGCATGAGGCGTGCGACGGCAATATTTCGGAGATCAGTCAAACCGGTCGTTGATGGAAGATATGCCATACGAGTGTTCGCAGGATGAAACGCAAGCGGAATGAACGTCACGAAACCGCCGGATTTATCCTGTTGTTCCCGTAACCGAATAAAATGATCCACCCTATCCTCGTTTGTTTCAAGATGTCCATAAAGCATTGTAGCGTTTGTGGAAATACCGAGGCGATGCGCAATACCGTGAACCTCTAACCAACCTTCTGCACTCAATTTCCCCGGGCAAATTTTCTCACGCGTCTCTTCCGCGAATATTTCGGCACCGCCTCCGGGCAGCGAATCCAAACCAGCCTCCCGCAATACTACCAGGACTTCCTCTATTGACATTTTAAAGATACGTGAGAAGTGGTGAATCTCAACAGCAGTGAAGAATTTGAGGTGTACCTGTGGCATCCGTTCTTTGAGTCCACGGATGATGTCCAGATAATAATCGAAAGGTAGTTTAGGGTGCAAGCCACCCACACTATGAATCTCAGTGCATCCGTTCTCTATAGAATACATCGCCTTGTCTAAAAATTCATCAACGCTCATCTCCCACGCGCCCTCCGTTTGCATATTTTTTCGAGCAAACGCACAAAAGTGGCATCGGGCGTGCAGAATACAGACATTTGAATAATCAATATGTTGGTTGATGTTATAGTAGGCGACGTTCCCATTCAGACGTTCACGGGCATGATTCGCAATAAACCCAACTCCCGTAATATCCGGACTTTCGTAAAGTGCAACACCTTCTTCAAAGGAAAGCCGTTGTTCTGCCTTGACTTTTTCATAGATAGCAGGCAACTTCGGGTCCGTAAAACGACTATAGTTCTCCATTATCTCTTTATCCTAATCGGTTATCAACTTTTGGGCGAAGTTCGCAAGCAAAAACTCGCCATAGAAAGTGAAAAATTGCTTGACACTTATTTTGCAACAAAGGTATTATAGCATAACAACTTTAAAGAGGCAAGTCTTTTTTAAGTTGTCAGCAGTCAGCGGTCAGCCACACAGTAAGAGTGGTTTGTAACATCTCTTATTGGATTTGGATATCAGAGAGGAGAAAATAAATTTATGTCGAAATTAGGACTTATTCATTACAACTACGCAAGTAAATCGCTTGACGATTTTTTGAAATTTACAAGTGAAACGGGGTTCAGCTACGTTGAACTCCAGATCGGCGATGTATGGAACTCGGAAACGGCTAATCCGGAACAAAACGCGGAAGCCGTGAGAAAGCAGGTTGAAGGTTACGGACTGCAAGTCTCCGCCCTCGCTGCAGGAAACGATTTTGTTGTGCTGGAAGAGGAAACTATCCAATCCCAAGTCGCACGGATGGAACGCATCGCAGGGCTTGCCAAATTACTCGGTACCTCAGTCCTGCGCACGGAGGGTGGCTCTGCAAAGGACGCTGTTCCAGAAAGCCGATGGGTGGAAGCGATGGCTGGCTGTCTGAAACGATGCCTCGAATTTACCGAACGTGACGAGGTCTACTTAGCAGTGGACAACCACGGCATCGTTACAAACGATGGCGATTTGCAAGTAGAACTCTTTGAACAAGTCGGTTCTAAGTATGTCGGTGCGAATATGGACACGATGAATTACCGATGGGCGGGTCATGACTTAGAGACGGTCGGTAGATATTACGAGATCGTCGCGCCTTATACACTGCACACGCATCTAAAAGATGGCACCGGGGCACGTGGGGATTACCGAGGCGAGGCACTCGGCGAAGGCGAAATAGATCTCGCGAAGGCAATCCGATGTCTGAGAGAGGCAGGCTATGACGGAGTCTGGTGCTGTGAATACGAAGGCAGGGAAAACGACGGCACAGGACAACGAAAAAGTTTCGCTTGGATGCAGGCAAACCTCTAATCAAATGAGTGAACCATCTCCGATCATCACGCTAACAACGGATTTCGGTATACGCGATACTTATGTTGGAATCATGAAGGGAGTCATCCTCGGCATCAATCCGAATGTGCAAGTAGTTGATCTCACGCATGCTGTCCCACCACAAGATATCTACGAAGCCGCTTTTTCAATTTATGCTGTCCACAACTACTTCCCAAAAGGAACGATTCATGTTATCGTAGTTGATCCGGGCGTCGGGAGTGATCGACGCGCGATCGCTTGCCAAACGGACAACGCATCTTTCGTCTGTCCCGACAATGGCGTGCTGAGTTACCTATTGCAAAGCACTGAGGACGAAGAAGCACAATCAATAAATGCCGTGGAGATTCAGAATAAAGCATACCATCTGCCAGAAGTGAGTAACACATTCCACGGTAGGGATATTTTCGCACCTGTCGCGGCACACCTATCCCTGGGTGTGCCACTTGCGGACATCGGGCCGCCAGTGCAAATGCTCGTTCAATTACCGATTCAAGCACCGGAGTTATCCGGTAATACACTGACAGGGCAAATCGTCAAAATTGATGGATTTGGGAATGCGATAACAAATATTTCAGAAAACGCAATTGCCGATTTGGAAAGCGCGTCTACCGGAGAGATTTCTGCTTATGAAATCAGAATTGGAAGTGTGAGACTTAATCGATTCAACCGTGCTTACGCTGAATCTGGAGTCGGCAAGCCTCTGGCAATCATCGGAAGTTCTGGGTTGTTAGAAATTGCTATAAATAGCGGCAGCGCCGACAAGCAATTAGGCTTAAAACGGGGGGATGTCATCGTCATACGGAAAGTTGGTAAATCCTGTCAAAAAATTTGACATTCTCAATTTTTTTAGGTATACTTAACTAACACATATCTGGTGACACACTACACAAAAGGAGAGGCTCTCATGGAAACTTCCTCAAACGCGCTCCGAACCTCTTACGCACCGACCGAAACAGTGGACCTCTATCCTGAATCAGATGGGAAACCTATTGCTGAAACCGATCTTCACATAGAAGCAATACTCCGTATGCGGTTAATCTTCAGAGCCTACTACACAGACACGCCCGATGTCTACATTTCCGGCAATCTCATGATGTATTACGAAGATACCAGACCCCCAAAAGCCGTCTCTCCAGATATACTCATCTGTTTCGGAGTGGGTAAAAAACCCCGCCGCACCTACAAGATATGGGAAGAAGGAAAACCCCCTGACTTTGTGGTCGAGTTTTCAAGTAAAGGTACCGTGCAAAATGACTTAAACAATAAGATGAAACTCTACGCGAGGCTTGGGATTTCAGAATACTTCCTCTATGATGTTGATAGACGCTATTTGCCCGTGCCGTTGATGGGCTTTCGGTTGATTGATGGCGAGTATGTTGAGATTGCCCCCAACGCTGATGGTGGAATTGCTTCTGAGACTCTGGGCTTAGATTTTCACTTATTAGCGGATGGATTCGAGATTTACGACCCGGTAACACGGAAGTGGTTACAGACACCGGAGGAGGCAGCAAATTCACGCGCGAAACTCGATAGAGAACGCGCTGAACGCGATAGGGAACGCGCTGAACGCGCTGAAACTGAACTTGCACACCTTCGCGAGGAACTCGCTCGCTTAAAAGAAAACTTATCATAGTAGCAGCCCTTAACACAAGAAGGAGCACAGATCGAATTGAAACAGATTGCTTTAACTGGGCTTAAACCGTCAGGATCGCCGCATATCGGCAACTATCTCGGCATGCTTAAGCCCTCGTTGGAACTCGCGGAAAAGTTTCAGGCACTTTATTTCATACCGGATTATCACGCCCTCACAACTGTCAGGGACCGAAAACAGTTGGCGAATCTCACCTATCAAGCAGCAGCAACGTGGTTAGCACTGGGGTTAAATCCGGATGAGGGGATTATCTATCGCCAATCTGATATTCCAGAGGTGTTCGAGTTGGCGTGGGCGCTGTCCTGTTTCGCAACAAAAGGCTTATTAAACCGTTCGCACGCCTACAAGGCGATCGTTGACGACAACACCGCAGCCGGACGTGAAGAGGACAAGAACATTAATGTAGGACTCTTTACCTATCCTGTTTTGATGGCGGCAGATATTTTACTCTTTGGAACACATTTTGTGCCGGTTGGGCTTGACCAGCAGCAACATCTTGAAATTACCCGTGATGTCGCCCTGACCTTCAACAAAAATTACGGTAACGTCTTGACGATTCCGGAAGCGGTAATTCGGAAAGAGGTGATGACGATTCCCGGAATTGATGGCAGAAAAATGAGCAAAAGTTACAACAATGTTATTCCGATCTTTGCACCTTCTAACGAAGTCCTCAAACCTGTCAAGCGTATTGTAACAGATTCCAGGCGACCTGAAGAACCGAAAGACCCCGATGAATGTAACATCTTCGCAATCTATCAGCACTTCGCAGATGCTGATGCCGTTGCTGCGAAGCGGAAACTCTATCTTGAAGGTGGACTTGCATACGGTGCGATGAAAGAGGAACTGTTCAAGTTGCTGGAGGCTACTTTTTCTGACAAGCGCGACCGATATAATGCGTTGATGGACAACACCGATGAATTGGATAAGATACTTGAGGTGGGTGCGAAAAAAGCGCGCGATATCGCTATCCCGATTCTGGCGAAGGTCCGCAAGGCAGTCGGTGTAAGGGCGTAAACGAAAGGCAAGGCAACAATGCCTTGCCACCTCGCTTTTCTAATCCTGATTCTACTTATAGTTTGTATCAAATGACCCCATGAGTTACACTAATAGTATGAGTTAACTTAACGAGTAGATGTATTTGCATCACCGACACTCATTTCATGGAGGTCACTATGGACCGTAAGAAGGATACCGCCTATGGTATCAATCGCCTCGAATCCAAGAACGCCAGAGCGGCTATTATTGAGAAGATTTCAGCAGACTTTAATCTCATGCCTCTGATTGCTGAAGCCTACTATAACCAGATTTCCGATTACTTCGCTCAACATGCCGATGTGCAACTGACATCAGGACAAATCTGCTATGAGGCAGTCGCCGCCGAGGAACCGGCAGGCAAACATATCGCTTTAGCGAAGAAAGTCTCCTGTCGGCTGACCCTCAATGAAGTCCAAACCGACCTTGAAGTCTTAGGCACTTATGGACTCGCAGGTCTCAGACGACATCGGATCCTCCGATTGACCCAAGAAACTTATGACCAAGATGCCTTGCTGAGCTACGAAGATTTAGCAGTGTTATTAACCACGAGTCCTGCCACGGTGAAACGCGACATCCGAGCCTTGAAACAGTCGGGGTATTTCGTGATGACGCGCGGGGCAAAACACGACATGGGCCCCGGCACGTCTCATAAAACCCAGATCTTGGAGTTATATTTCAAGGAGTATACCTTCACCGAGATTGAGAAAAAGACGAACCATTCTGAACGCGCTGTCTATCGGTACTTGAAAGACTTCACACAAGTCGCAACACTGCATCATCAAGGCTTTCCTGACGCACAGATACGGCTCATCACTCACTTCTCCGACCGACTCATACGCGAGTATCTCGCGCTGTATAAGGAATACCAGCACACGGACCGAATGACCCAGCTCCTTCACCCAGAGCCAGCGGATCCAAAAAAGGGGAACTCTCATGAGCAAACCTTTGACGCGCACGCAGATCAACGAGAAGAAGTTCAGGCGCATCAACGATAAATCGCTACGACAGTTGCTCATCCATCGCTTTCTCAATGACTACGGCTATGACAAAGGCGAAGTCACTGCCACCGCTATTGTTGATGATATTCTTACGACCGTTGAAGACTATTTCGTCATTACCCTCCCTTTGGAGAAACTCGCCACGGGCGACGCACTCCCGGAGGAGCGACTCCTGAGTTATGGACACCTCGTTTGGATGGCTGTTCCTATTGAAGAGCATCCAGAGAGAGGCAAGTCCATCGTCAAAACTCGTATGAAACCCGTCATCCTGACATACCTCGCCGCAGAGGATATTGAATCCTTTCGCAACGGATTTACCTCCCGACAACTCAGGATCAATCGCTTGGTCCGCTGGTGTCATCAAGCTTATGACCAAGGCGCATTATTGACACAACTCGACTTGGCAGTCTTGCTCAACGTCTGTGATGCTGTCGTCTGTGATTATGTCAATGAATGGCAAAAAACCACCGGCGAAATCTTACCCACTCGCGGCAATATCCATGACTTATCGGGGGCTATTACCCACAAGAAAGAGATCATAACCCTCTATCTTCAAGGGCATCTGACCCCCAGTATTGCCGCAAAGACCAAACACTCTAAGGAGGCTGTTGATAGATACATTCGCGATTATGAGTCTGTAAAAGTCGTTCGCACTGCTACCGCTGATATTGACAACATCTCACACATTACACGACTTTCTAAACGCGTCATCTCTCAATATCTCGACCTCATCCCACAGCACCAACTTCAAACTATGGATGCAAACCTATTTTCCAATTCAGCTGCAAATCAGCAAGGAGAACCCCAATGATCCTCTAATCCGTTGTTCCCGACACACTTGACTTGGCAAACCGGGCAGTCGCCTTGAAAATAGGCTTGACACGCCGCTACCGGTTTTGCTATACTTGAGACATGTTGATCGATCAGCACATCATTTTTCAAGGAAGATGCCAGCGAAACCAACGCAACCCACTGAGAAACGATCGCTCGGAAGTCAATAAACATAAACCTTCCAGCTATCCTATGGTCATTTGATACTATTTCCGAATCAACATCTTCCGTGTTGCAGTGAAATCTTCCGCCGTTAACGTATAGAAATAAACACCACTTGCAACTGACTCACCGAGTTCATTTCTGCCATCCCAATACGCAGCACGACTCTTGGATTCATAGGTGCCTGCAATCTGTTGTCCTAATGTCAAGCTCCGAACCACTGATCCGTCTGTGGCATAGATAGTCAAAGTAACCTCCGCGGATTCAGCCAATTGGTACGGTATCCACGTCTCTGGATTGAACGGGTTTGGATAGTTGGACAGGAGTGCTGTTGTTCTTGGAGCTAAAGTTTCCAAGAGTTGCTCTAATACCAGAATCCCGCGCGCATAGGAAATCCCGTTTCGTATTGAAGACTGGACATTCCATGAAGTCTCGCGTTTAGCAAGTTTCAGCCACTGCTCCACCTGCGCTGCTGACAGCGAACGCATAGAAGGCGCGCCTGCTATGTTTCCTAACGCGTTGCCAGCCAAAACGAGATCCTGAATGTTGACGACCCCATCGTCATTCAGGTCGGCGTTGTTCTCACCAGACGCTCCGAAACTTGCTGCGATCAGGACTACATCTTGAATATTAACGACCCCATCACCATTTACATCAGCAACGAGTTCCTCGGAACTCAGTCGCATCGGAAATTCCCATAAGAGAACAGTGCCATCAATGCTTCCAGTCGCAATTGTGCCGCCGTCAGGACTGACAGCAACGCTCGTAACCGGCCACGTATGTCCTTCAAATGTTGCAAACTGCTCTCCGGTGTGTATGTCCCACAAGCGGATGGTTGCATCGTGACTTCCACTTACGATCACATTCCCATCAGGACTGAATACGAGGCTCGTAGCATTGGCAGGACTCTCTGTAGGTGTATCTCCCAATTCCTCCGTTGTAGCATCAGTAGTGACAGGTTCAAGAAAAGTATGTTGAATTTCTCTTGTCTCAACATCCCATAGGGAGACCTTGTCTCTACCGCCGCTTGCAAGGATATTGCCATCTGGACTGAATGCGACTGTCCTGACATCAGCGTCATGTTCGTTAATGACGTGTGAAACTTCACCCGTTTCGAGATCCCACACGCGAATGGTATTATCTCGACTGCCACTGGCGAGTATACTGCTATCGGGACTGAATGCCAAAGTTTCAACGCCTGCCTCGTGTTCCCATAGGGTTGCTATGTGTGCGCCTGTGGTAGTATCCCATAAACGGATGCTATCGTCCTCGCTGCCACTGGCGAGTATATTGCCATCGGGACTGAACGCCAAACTTATGAGGTAGGAGTGATGTCCTCTGAGTGTCCTTATATGTTCACCGGTGACAGCGTCCCATAAACGGACGGTATCATCTTGACTACCACTTGCAACGGTGCGTCCATCGGGACCGAACACAACAACGTCAACATCACCTTGGTGTCCAATGAGGACGTGCTGAAGTTCACCGGTAACAGCATCCCACAGGCGGATAGTTTTGTCCCAACTCCGAGTCGCAAGCGTTGTGCCATCCGCACTGAATGTAATGCTTTTGACTGAGTCTGTGTGTCCAGTAATGGTTTTCAAATGGGTGCCTGTGGCAAGGTCCCATGAACGGATTGAGGCATCCCAAGCGCCACTGGTGATTCCACTGCCATCAGGTGTGAAAGCGATTCTATAAACATCGGCGGTATGTCCAGTAAGTGTCTTGAGGTGAGTTCCTGTGGTTGCATCCCATAAACGGATTGTATCGTCCTCACTTGCACTTGCGAGAATACTTCCATCGCGACTGTACCTAACGTGATAGACGTGAGACGTATGTCCGATGAGGGTTTCCTTAATCGCTCCTGTGGCAACGTCCCACAGGTGGATGACGGCGTTCAAGTCCCCGCTGGCGAGTGTGGTACCATCTGGGCTGAGTGTAACCGTGGCGATATCGTCACGATGTCCGTCAAGTGTTTGCTGTAGTTCACCGGTAGCAACATCCCATATACCGATAGTGTCGTCTCGACTCCCACTGATAAGTGTGCTGCCATCAGAGCTAAAAACAAGGCACCTGATACCTTCCGAATGTCCTTCGAGTTTTTTCAGAAGTTCACCCGTTTTGGGTTCCACAGACGAATGGTAGCATCTCTACTTCCACTGGCGAGTATAGACCCATCGGGACTGAAAACAAGGCTGCGGACACTCCTTCTATGTCCTGTGAAGGTATGCAAAAGTTCACCGGTTGTCGCATTCCATAAATAGACGCTACCATACGTACTCCCGCCAGCAATCATATTTCCATCGGGAGAATATGCCATGCTCCAAAGTCCAGACTCGTGCGCGGCAATGAAGGCGATTTCTTGGTCCGTGGCTGTATCATAAATCCAAATGCCAATGGTTCCAGCGACGGCAAGTTGACTTCCATCAGGGGAATACTCAATCTCAGAGAGCCAGCCTTTGCCGAGGCGTGCTGTGGCACCTTCAGGCAGATGCCATTGTCGGGAATCTTCGGCAACGCTGTGTGGTGTGTACGCCAGCGTTGTAAACAGGATATGAGATATAAAGACGAAGAAAAATGTTGTTTTCATAAAAAAGTTCTCCTAAAATTGGAAAGGATGTTCTCTGTCTGTATTTACAGAATTACTGTAGATGTGACTATAAAACTTCGTATCTGTTACATCAAACTCACGTAATTATATTCTGTAGCACTTGCAGAAAAAGGAATGTCGGTGTTATGCCCTTAAGTTTATCCCAAAACTGGAAAGATGTCAATCTTCTCAGTGAATGGGTATAACTGCGTTCAACACCTCAGAATTAATTTGGTTTAAAACCATTGTGCAGATATACTATAATGATAAAATAGCAATGCCAGAAAAAAAACTTGCATTTTAATGCAAAATGTGTCATAATGTATTTATCTCCTATTTCTGACATTGCGAGGAACATCACGCGATCAACACGTGTTGATAGTTTTACAGACAGCGGAGTAGGGCCACGAAATAGTTCCGCGTTGCAGCGCGGCAAATCTCTAAAGAAAGTGAGAGGATTCAAATGAAATTTAATGCTTTAACAATTATCTTGTTTAGTCTTGGACTGATGGCTATTAGTCTCGTTGCTGTGAACACCAGTAGTGCCGCCATTGACCAGAGTAGTGTTGTCGGTCTTTGGCTGTTCGACGACGGGACAGGAACCACAGCGATGGACTCCTCAGGAAATAATAACCACGGGACGATCGTCAACGCGCCTATTTGGGTTGATGGACGATTCGGCGGTGCCTTAGCATTTGATGGCACAGGTAACTGTGTGAATACAAATCAAAAACTTCTCAACGGCGTACGCGAATTCACAGTTGTTGCTTGGGTAAAGCCTGGGAATATCACCTCCAATCGCATCGGATTGATAGGACAGAACGATTCACCGGAATTCGGCTTTATTAACCCCACTACTGTTGCACTGTGGACTCCGACAGCTGGTAGTAATAACAATGCGTACGAACATCCACCCGGCGAGTGGCACCATGTCGCTGCTGTTGCTACCCGTGAATTTACGAAGGTTTACATTGATGGAAACGCCACGACGGTAGAAGGAAGTTGGCCCAACCACGGCAGATCTGACTTCAATGTGAATATCGGCGGATGTGGTATTTGGGACGGCAGTGGCAATTGGTTCACAGGGACAATGGACGAAGTAGGTCTTTTCCACGCACCTTTGACAGACAACGATATTGCTGATGTTATGAATAACGGTTTGACTGCCTTAGGGGTCGCGGTGGAACCCGCAGGGAAAATCGCAGTAACTTGGGGATTACTCAAACGGAAAGACTATTAGGCAATTCCAGTACAGGACAGAAATTCTGGGGAAGCGGTGCTGACCGCCGTATCCCCAGTCTGTTTGCTGTCACTTTAAATAGATAAACCCCGGTTCAAGACCTGTTTTAAATAAAACAGATCTCAGAACCGGGGTAAAATTTGTCAAGCCGCAGTCGAACACAAAATAACAGTTGTTATTCAATCGCGGCATTTTCTCAATCCGACTCCCTGCAGTTCATGTAAGTGGAACAACACTGAAGCCGATAAGAGACAGACTATATTTCCGCGTCGTCATAGCGGCGTGGCTCGCGACGTTCTGTGCGAGGACGCGCAGGATTGACTTTTAGCGGACGTCCCATCATGTCTTGACCATCCAACGCTTCTATCGCTCGCTCGCCATCCTCTTGGTTTTCCATCTCAACGAAGCCAAATCCTTTGGATCGACCATCGTATCGGTCACGGATAATTGTAGCGGTAGCAACCGGACCATACTCACCAAAGAGTTCTTCGAGGTCGGTTTCCGTGGCCGCATAAGGCACGTTGCCAACGTAGATATTCATCTCGTTTCTCCTTTTGGAAATTATATGCACCCTAATCCAGTATTATGAAACCAACCGGTACATCCACGCGAACCGGCACCTTTCAAAAAACCAGAATAGGAATAAAAATACGGGAAAATGAGAAAACTGAGCACTGTCAGCATTTTCAAAGGCAGAAATTTGGCAGCAAGCGTGGAAGGACATTGCATGCAATATCCATATTGCAAAGATTGGCAAAAATTAGCTCTCATCAATCTCTTGTTGGAAGCCTTGTCACATCGCATAAACAAAATGTTTCTGGTTCCAAACCGTAAAACTGTCAAAACACTACTCGTAACTTTGCCAGCGGACACAATCCACATTTCCCTTAACTTTACATTATATTATATCATAATTTCTATAACTTGTCAATTTTAATTTTATCCACAGTGTGAATATTTGGTTTTTCTATCGGAACAACCCCTGAATCCAGCGGGGCGCGCGGTAGGAAATGATTTCTGACTCGCGACCTATTTTCCTATTTTAATCCAAGTTGCTACGCATAAGATTTTAGGTATGCAGACACCGTTTTCGCTGAAAATTATTGAGGTTCTGCGGGGTTTTTGTAGCATGATGCACGTCGCATCTGGGCGAGTACGCCGCAAATCTGTTAGATTGTGCTACAAAGATGGGAAATTGCGTTATTTTGTAGAGTTGACAAAAAACCAAATAGTCCTGAATCCAGAGAAAAATCTTACTTGGCGATCATCCAGTTATCGCCGATCCCTGCCTCTGTCCGAAGCGGCACCCGAAGCGACATCGCATTCTCCATCTCTTCACAGACAATTGCGACATGCGTCTCCGCAAGTGCTTCTGGCGTTTCAAGTACCAATTCGTCATGAATCTGTAGCAGCATTTTTAAGGGTAATTTGTCCGCATCAATTCGGTGCTGCACGCGTACCATCGCTGCTTTCATCAAGTCCGCGGCGGAGCCTTGCACGACAGTATTAATCGCTAGCCGTTCGCCGAGACTGCGCCGACTCCGGTTGGTGGCATAGATTTCAGGAATCGCACGCTGTCTGCCAGTGAGTGTACTCACATATCCGTGATCCAATGCCTGTTGGACACACTGCTGCAGAAAACGATCTATCCCCGGAAAACGTGTTTTATAATCATCAATAAGGGCAGCGGCTTCTTTTACACTCATCCCTTTAATCCGACGTGAAAGCCCGGTGGGGGATACTCCGTAGATGATACCGAAATTAATAGTCTTCGCCTTATCCCGAAGCTCACGAGTAACCGATGCTGTCTGCACCTCAAACACTTGTGAAGCAACTGCTGTGTGGATGTCCAAATCTTGTGTGAAAGTCTCAATTAATTGCGTATCTTCGCTAAAGTGAGCGAGGATGCGCAGTTCAATCTGTGAGTAATCTGCGCAGATTAACTTATACCCTTCTGGAGCTTTGAATGCCCCCCGCAATTGCCTGCCAATTTCAGTTCGGACCGGAATGTTCTGTAGATTCGGACCATCGGATTTCAAACGACCTGTCGCTGTCGTTAATTGATAAAGATGTGTGTGGATACGTTCCGTCTTCGGGTTGATTGCACTCTGGAGTTGTGCCAAATACGTACTTTGTAACTTACGAAACTGACGGTATTCAATTATTAAGCGCGGCACGCTGGTCTTTGGGTCGTTGATATCCTCTCTGAGAGAGAGTGCTTCCAACACAGTCACGTCTGTCGAAACTTTACCACCGCGTGTCCGTTTCACTGATTTAAAACCGAGATCCTCAAACAACACCTGCGCGAGCTGCCTCGGTGAATCAATGTTGCACGGATAACCAACGATTTCGTGAATCTGTGCTTGCCGTGCCTCAACGAGTTCGCTAATCACACCACTTTGACGTTTGAGCTCCGCCTTATCGCAAACGATGCCGTTATATTCCATTTCAGCAAGAATAGGCGCGAGCGGCGATTCTATATCGCGCACCAATGCTGTTATGCCCATCTCGTTCAGTTTCGGCACAAGAAAATGATAGAGCCGTAGCGCGACATCGGCATCCTCTGCAGCGTAAACTGTAGCCTGCTCCAACGGAACTTCATCAATTGTTCTCTGTCGTGTCGGATCCGCATCAAACAGTCCGCCCAAGTCCGCCGCTTCCGCATCGGCGTTGTCCACATCGGCTGTATCACTCGGAGTCGACGTTAGTTCCTCAAAGGAAATCATCTTGTGGTTCAAATGGAGCAGTGCGAGCGTATCAAGATTGTGGGATGGTGTCCGGGCATCGACCAACTGGCTTGCAAGCAGTGTATCGAAAACGACTCCTTGGAGTTTAACCCCATTCCGGATGAGGATACCTGCATCAAACTTCAGATTATGTCCACATTTCGGCAAATTAGGATCTTCCAGAATCGGTTTGAGGGCTGAAAGCACAGTCTCTGTATCCAAATGATCTTCAGGATGCGGTGAGCGAACAGGCACATAAACACCATGCTTCGGTTTCCATGAAAAACTTAATCCGCAGAGCGTAGACTCACGCTCTAAACCATCTGTCTCGGTATCAAAACAGATAATCTCCTGCGCCGAAAGGGTGTCAACGAGTTCTTTCAATTCGGAGGACGTAACAACCGCTGAATAGTCACCAGTTTCGGCGGTATCATAGTCTCCTTTGTCCAAAATCGAGTCTGTTTTTTGTGCCAATTCCGCAACCCGTTCTTTGCGTGTTGTCGGCGCGGTCGCTACGAACGCGGAATCTCCACCCGCGAGTTCCCTTACAACCTGTTCATAACGTTTGAGTTCCAATTCCTGAAACAGCGGGAGAATTTTCTGGAGATCAAAAGGCTTGACGCGTGCCTGCTCTATAGAAAAATCCATAGCGGCATCTCGCTTCAAAGTCACAAGTTGCTGCGCGAGCGAGAGTTGCGAGCGCGCCTTCTCCAAATTCTCGCGACGTTTCCCTTTAATTTCATCAATATTCTCAAAAATACCTTCAACGGAACCGTACTGCTGAATCAACTGTGCCGCTGTTTTCAAGCCGATTTTCTCAACACCGGGGACGTTGTCCGAAGTATCACCCATCAATGCCAAGACATCAACGACCTGAGACGGTTTTATGCCTTTCGTCTCCCACAGTGACCGAACATCAATAATCTTGTCGTTATGGAGGTCAAGCATTGTTACCCGATCACCGAGCAATTGCTCCAGGTCCTTGTCCCTGGAAATGATGGTGATATCAACATCACCGGCCTCTGGATTGTCAAGTATTGCTTGCGTAACAGAAGCAATGATGTCGTCCGCTTCCAATTCAGGTTTGCCGAGTGTCAAGATACCAAACGCATCAAGTAATTGCAGAATACGATGAATCTGCGTCACCAAATCATCAGGTGCTGGGGAGCGATTTGCCTTGTATTCCGAATAAAGTTCATTACGAAATGTGTCCCCCGGCGTATCAATCGCAGCAACGATATATTTTGCTTGAAGTTCGGTTAAAATTCTAATCAGTGTCCCGGCAAACCCGAACACAGCATGTGTCGCTTCACCCGTGATACTGCTTGTCAATCCACCACGAATCGCGTAATACGCCCGAAATATTTCAGCGTGCGTATCAATAATGTAGACAGTGTCTTTTTGCCCATTCTGCATTATTTCTATGAATGCCTCCTAATCCGGAAAATGCCACTGACGCAAGGAGTCTGATGCTGACAAACCCGCCTCCTGTCCGAGTGCGAACGCCGTTGCAATCAGGTTCCGCTCACCAGAGATGATGTCCCCGGCAGCAAACAGCCCAGGAATCGGATCTCCATTGCTGTCCAGCATCTGCATATCCTCGTTTGCGACAATCAAGCCTTCCTCATCTTTCTGGTAGTCCCATCCTTCAAGAAACTTTGTATTTGGGATTAACCCTTCATCAACGAGGAAACCGTGGAAAAATAACTCGCTCCCATCAATCATCTCAAATCCCAATAAGTTTGTTTTTTCACCAATGTGCCGTTTAATTTTTGTTTCAATGATATTAATTTTACGTGCCTTTACCTGTTCCAGTACAGACGGTGACATACCGTGCGGTCTACCGTTCGTTAGGATCGTAATTTTATCTGTAAAGTCTTGCGCGCCGATCGCTGCCTCATAGATATAGTCGCCGACACCGAGAATCGCCAGATGTTCATTCACATGCAAATGCCCATCGCAACGGATGCAGACGTGCCATCCCTTTCGGTTACCTGCATAACGAAAAACCGTCGCATACTGCTTATACAATCGCGCTGCATCGGCTTCAAATTCAATATCGGGCCACTTGTCATCAAACCCAGCGGCAACAACGACGGTGCGAGATTTAAAAAGGGCTGTCTCTAAAGGTGTATTTTGTTTGAGTGTTTTTGTGGATGCTTCGAGTTCAAAGAGATCACCGTTCCTTGTGAGTTTTTGTGCCAATCCGTCGCGTATGTCAATTCCAGTTTTCCGTTTCTCCGATCCGAGCATGAAATCAACGACAGGTCGGCTCTCCATCCACTTCATAAGCTCTTTGGCAAAATTGGGACCGATGATACCCGGAAAGACGGGTGCATCTTCAATCTCTACCGACTTCGACCAATACGCGCGACCCCGACTAAAACTGACTTTTCCTGAGTGCAGTACAAGCACATGACGCATCTGATGGCTCGCTGAGACGGCTGCTTGCGTGCCAGCAGGTCCCGCGCCAATGACTGCGACATCGTAAATCGTTTCTTTCATCGTTCTGCTCCTAACTTTTCATTGTGGAACGGATTTTGATTGTGAGAAGGTTTCATTGTTGGAGGGATTTGTATCCCCGATGCCTATCTAAATCCTATTCCTCAAAACCCATATTTCTTCCATTTCTCATCAACTAACGCAATTACCTCGTCAGACATCTCAATTTCCTGAGGCCATTCACGTTCATATCCTTCTTCTGCCCACTTCGTTGTGGCATCAATACCCATCTTAGACCCGGCACCCATAAGTGGGGACGCATGATCCAACACATCAACAGGTCCCTCGACGATTGTCACATCCCGTTTTGGATCAACATTGCTTCCAACGTAGAAAAGCACCTCTTCGACGTTCTGAACGTCAACGTCTTTATCAACAACGATGATGATTTTACTGAACATCAGCTGCCCAAGTCCCCAGAAACTGTGCATAATCTTCTTGGCATGATACGGATAGCGTTTGTCAATAGAAATCAAGGCGAAATTATGGAATACACCAAACAACGGTAGATTCATATCAACGAGTTCCGGCAGCTGCGTCTTAATCAGCGGCATAAAGATTCGCTCAGTCGCCTTGCCCATGTAGCAATCCTCCATTGGCGGTTTGCCAACGATGATCGTCTGATAGATGGGGTTTTTACGATGCGTAATTGCTGTGATGTGAAGGAGCGGATACTCATCTGCCAAGGAATAAAAACCCGTATGATCCCCGAAGGGTCCCTCTATGCAGGTCTCATCTGGCTCAATGTATCCTTCAATCACAATGTCCGCATCTGCAGGCACAAGCATATCAATCGTCTTGGCAGGCACCATCTCAACATTCGACTTTCGGAGAAACCCTGCAAACAGGAGTTCATCAATTCCAGACGGAAGCGGTGCCGTGCCGATGTAAGACATCACCGGATCACCACCGAGTGCTATTGCCACAGGCATCTGCTCTCCGGCTTGTCGATATTCTCGATGATGTGAAGCACCATCGTGGTGAATTTGCCAATGCATCGCTAAGGCGTGCGGGTTTATCTTCTGTAAACGATAAGTTCCGACATTTCGTTGACCGGTTTTGAGACTATGTGTAAAAACTTGGGGTAAGGTGATGTATTTATCCGCATCAAGGGGCCAGCATTTAATGAGTGGTAGGACATCTAAAGATGCCTCCTCACCGGTCAGAACAACCTCTTGACAGGCACCTTTTTTGACTGTCTTCGGTGGAAAGTTCGCCAGTTGGGACAGCATCCGGAGGATTTTCATTTTATCGAGGAGGGTATCAGGGGCATCCAATTTAATCATACTCTCAATTTCGGATGCGACCTGTCCGAGATCATCAACACCAAGTGCCATCGCCATCCGTTCATAAGAGCCGTAAGTATTGATAAGGAGCGGCATCCGGCTGCCTTCAACTTTTTCAAACAGAAGGGCGGGACCCTCTGCTTTACTCACGCGATCGGTGATTTCGGCAATTTCGAGATCCGGTGATACAGTCGTTTTGATGCGTTTGAGTTCGCCTGCGCGATCCAAGGCTTTCACAAACTCTGCGAGGCTATTGTATGCCATGTGCATCCTTTCTGTTTTATTGCGGGTGATCCATAATTGTTTGGCGTGGTGCTGTATTGCTTAGTCTGCTGTCAATTTACCAGAAATCTGTTTTAGTCCTTGCTGATAGTTAGGGTTTTTCGGTTCAAGTTCCAATGCCTTTCGGATCGCCTGTTCGGCTTGCTGATAATCGCCGCGCCGGAATTCAATGAGTGCGAGTGTGTTGTAATAACTGGCGATGTTCGGATCCAAATGAACCGCCTTTTGGGCATAACGCCGCGCCGTTTCTAAACCGCGTTTGGTATTCTCTTTGTGTTGGGTCGCGAATCTCGCGCTTAACTGGGCAAGCGCATGATATGCCTTCGGCAAACCGGATGCTAAGTAAGCCTTCTCCGCTGCGCTAAAATTGCCTTCACTCGCTTGAAGTTCACCGATAAGATAATAAGTCTCAGTCAAAAACGGTGGCTGAGCAGGTAATTGTTCTGTCTTACTCAAATCACCAAAGTCAGATACCGAAAGCTCAACCGCTTTTTCAAGTGCTGCCAATGCTGCAGTTGTCAAATCCTTGGCGGATTTTGATGTATCGTTGTCATTTTTTGCCTGATACGCGTAACATAAGCCCAAATTGTAATATGCCTCGGCATCGTCCGGACTCATGGAGATAACCGTGAGATACGCGTTGGTAGCTTCCACGTAGTGCTTTCGATCCAGCAAAATCATCGCAATCTTTAGATGTGCCTCTAAAAATTGGGGATCCAACGCGACTGCGCGCCGGTAATGTTCCAGTGCGGATTCCAATGCATTCTGCCTGAAATATGCTAAACCAAGCCCTGCGTGTGCCTTCGTGAAATTCGGTTGAATTTCCAGTGCCTTCTGTTGTGCAGTTACGGCATCTTCATATCTCTCAAGCATTGTATAAGCAACACCGATACCATTATAGGCAGATACGAGTTGTGGATCCATCCCGATTGCTTTTTGGTACTCCGAGACTGCTTTCTCGTAGTGCCCGTCTTTGAGGTAAAATCTACCGATATTCGTGAGAATCTGCGCACGTTCAGCTGTGCCTTGTGTCCGCTGTAGTGCGCCACGCAACTCGTGCAACGGTGTGAGTGTGGCTTTCCGTTCCTCAAAGAGTGCCATCTGCTCACGCGCGGCTGCGGTATCTCCGGTACGGAGATACGCCTGTGCCAGATTATAGAGTGCCTCAACGAGTGCCGGATCGTTCGCGTACGCCGTGCGATAAGCGTTGATAGCGTCAGTCCACCGTTTTTCTTGTGCGTAGAGAAGTCCTAATTGATAGTGTGCAGCTGCGAATTGCGGTGCGATAGCGATTGCTCGTAGCTGATGCCGGATAGCTGCTGCGTGTTCCGCACGTTTACTATAAACATTCCCGATTTGATGATGAATCATCTTATCGTCTGAATCTAACGCGACCGCGACTTTGTAAGCGTCAAGTGCGTTGGCGTAGCGGTGTGTACTGGCGTAAGCACTCCCTAATGCAGCATGGGTATAAGCCCAATCGGGAGCATAGGCAATTGCGCGTTGGTACGCTGTTATAGCATCCTCAAACTTTTCAAGCCCAGTATATGCCAACCCTAAACCGTAGTAAGCAGCCGGAAGACCTGAATTGGGCGAGGTCGAAAGGGTTCCCGAACCTGTGTCTGTTTCTACAGTTGTTATCACCTGTAGATATTCATCAACCGATTCGGCGTAAGCCTCAATTTGGAGATACACTTTTGCGAGTTGCAGACGAATTCCGACCTGAGTGCCATCTGCAGCCAATTGCGTCTTATATGCACGAATCCGCGCTGTGATGTCTGCAGCACCTGTTTCTTGGCAGAACGCGTCTGGAACCTGCCAGAAGGTAAGGTGGTACCCTACGAGTACCACCAACGCAACTGTGTAATAGGAAAGTTTCCGTACCACTTGCTACCGTCCCAGCGATGAAACGAAACTACCACTTAAAAACGTTGTTTGAGGCGACCCCACGTGGTAGCCAATTTATCTTGTGGCTCCACTGGGGTAAGCCCGGCAATAGCATCGCCGGAGACCGTGACATCATCAAAACTCGCGGCGGTTTCCCATGCCCACACACCGGCTTGACCAGCGGCGTATCCGGCACCGGTGTCATCAACGAGTTCACCCTGGTCTTCACCGTTAATCCAGAGTTTCATTGAAGTACCTTCCACGACGACTTGCATGTCAAACCATTCGCCGTTCGCAACGGTGATGTTCTTCCCTGCGAGTTCGCCGATCTTGTCACGAGCGTCCCATGCGCCTTCCTTATGGCGCCAAAGCTCTGTCTTGTTATTCGGAACGTTGAGATAGTAGACATAGTATTCCATCTCGCTTTGGGCGCGAAAGACAACGCCTGCCCAATTGCCGTCATCAAGCCGAACTTTGGCTTCGACTGTGTAATCTTCCCATCCAACGTCACCGATGAGGGAGTGCTCGGCTCTACCACCTTTAGCAAGTTTATAAGTGCCATCTTCGACGCTCCAATCACCGTTAGCAGGTGCCCACTCATCCGCATCTGCTTCAAATGACCATGTCTGTTCGCCCGCAAAAGCGAAAGATGCCGCGAGTATGAGGCAACAACTTACAACAGCTGAAAACAAATATTTCATAATTTTGTTCCTTTTTTATTATACTTGATAATCTGCCCGGAGGCACGCTTTGAGAACGCTCAAATGTGCTTATAGGCAGAAATTAAAGTTGCCTCAAAAGTTTTCAACGAGGTTCTCACGTAGAAACTTTTGAGGCTGAATCTTACAGAAAATTAGTAAACCCGTTTGAGACGCGCCCATGTGGTTGCTAATTTGCGATTCGGGTCAACAGCAAGGGTATCCACGATATTGTCACCGGTAACCGTAACGTCATCAAAACTCGCCTCGGTTTCCCATGCCCACACACCAATTTTACCGGTTTTGTAGGTATCATCTTTATGCTCACCCTGAAGTTTCCCGTTGAGATGGATCTCAAATTCACCACCCTCAACGACTACCTTCATATCAATCCATTCCTCGTTCTTTATCTGGACCTTTTCGACAGCTGGGATTTGCGCGACGTTGTCTCGGGCAGCCCAGCCACCCTTTTTGTGTCGCCAGAGTTCAGTTTTGTTATTCGGGACGTTGAGATAATAGACGTAGTATTCCATCTCGCTTTCGGCGCGAAAAACGATACCTGCCCAATTGCCGGCGTCTAATCGAACTTTCGCCTCAATGGTGTAATTATCCCAGTCCTCTTCACCAACGAGTGTGTGTTCAGCTTGTCCACCCCTGTCAACATGGTAGATCCCGCCCTTGATTTCCCACTCTCCGTTGGCAACTTTCCAGTCATCGTGTTTTTCCTCAAAATCCCACAATTGAGTACCTGCGTACGTTGGTAGTGAAAATGCTAAACCGAAGAGCACAATTAAACCCAATGCCGCTAATTTCGGCAATCTGATAGATATTCTCATATTCTTTCCTTATTGCCTTCCATCAATTATAGTTTCGGAACGCGTCAAAACATTCCTCACTATTATGACAATCTATCTGTAGACGCACTTTGAAAACGCCCAAGCGCGCCTACAGGCACAAATTATTAAAATTGCCTCAAAAGTTTCAACGCGGTTTCACACAGAAAACGCCTGAGGTGGAACTCTAAAAAATTAGTAAACTCGTTTGAGACGCGCCCATGTGGTTGCTAATTTCCGATGTGGGTCAACAGCAAGGGTATCCTTGATATTATCGCCGCTAACGGTGAAATCATCAAAACTTGCCTCGGTTTCCCATGCCCACACACCGACTTGACCGGTTTTGTAGACATCATCTTTATTCTCAGCCTGAAGTTTACCGTTGAGATACACTGCAAATTCATTGCCTTCAACGACGACCTTCATATCAATCCATTTGCCGTTTTCTATCTTGTCCCCTTTAACAGGAGGGGTTTTCACGATATTGTCACGGGCAGTCCAGTCACCTTTTTTGTGTCGCCAAAGTTCTACTATGTTATTGGGAACGTTGAGGTAATAGACGTAGTACTCCATTTCGCTCTGCGCTCGAAAAACGATACCTGCCCAATTGTGCTCATCCAATCGGACTTTTGCTTCAATGGTGTAGTCGTCCCACTTCTCTTCACCAACGAGAGAGTGTTCAGCTCTTCCACCCCTGTCTACATGGTAGACTCCACCTTTGATTTCCCAATTTCCATTGGCAACTTTCCAGTCATCGTGCTTTTTCTCAAAATCCCACAATTGGGTACCTGCGTACGTTGGTAGTGAAAGTGCCACACCGAAAAGCACAATGAGACTTAATGCCGCTAATTTCGGTACTGTGATAACTGTTCTCATAGTCTCTCCTCCTTCTTTGTCAATCTAATTTAGACATTTGCCAATCCATTCCTCACTATTACAACAGTGGGAATTTTGTAAATAGAATACCTTTAAAAAATAAAAAAGTCAACAGGAACTTCAAAAAATTAGGACTTACGCAGCCCCCTTGCTGGCGAGGTTTCTTAACCTCGCTCAGTGGTGTAATACCAAATTAACGTAATTCGTCTCGTTTTTCCAGTGCTTTTTCCACTCTTCCGCTCCAGCGGAGCGGTATGTCTATAGTACACGTGGAGTTTGCCATCTTCCGCTCCAGCGGAGCGGTATGTGAAGATGATGAATCAAATGAATTTGGTATAATACGTGGCGTTTCATGGAAAAATTGCGTAAGTCCTAAAAATAATAACACTTGCATTTGAAGCTGCTATGATATATTATCAGTTCTTCACGCCAAAACCCCATGATTTAGCGCGGCGATGTAGGCGTGTCCTTCTGTGTTGCTTTGCGTTGAAAAAACCTTATAAATAAGGTATAATACTACCAGAGTGGTTGCTATAGAGGCTTTGGTTACGTAGCTTGTGATAGCGTTTCTATAGTGTAAAGTTCTAAAACGAACTATCCTCAATCGTAGCTCGACATACACAGTAGGAAAAGACAGGTAATGCTGAATTCCTTTTGAAATCGTGTATCAAACTTTTCGTAAGGACACTTTTGTGTCGCAGTGTTTTTGATAGGGTGTTTCCCCGAGGGTAGCGTCTGTTGCAGTAGGCTCCGTAAGTCTTTGACTCAAAGCAGTGGTCGTTGATCGCACGAATGCTTCTGTAAAACTTTTGCAGAAGCCTCACCCTTTAGGGCGGGGTCTATCACAGATAGTATTGAGTCGCGTCCTTCCCTATTTATCAAAAGTTATGAGAGTAGAAAGGAGAATATTTTGCACATAAGGATTTTGGTTACGGTTTTTGTTGTCTGTTTTGCCGTGATAGAGCCGGCTCCGGCGGCACTGAAAGTCGGTCTCATCTACGATGTCACCGGACGCGGTGATCTCTCATTTTGTGATGCCGCCTACGCAGGCGCGAAAAAAGCAAAAGACGAATGGGGGTTTAAACTCACAGAGGTTACTCCAAGCCTCAGCACAGACACCGAATTGACGCTTCGCAGGCTCGCGAAACTGAAATACGATCTTATCATCGGCGTTGGTTTTCTCTTTCAAGAACCGATGAAGCGTGTTGCAAGCGATTTTCCAGATGTCAAGTTCGCGCTTATTGACGCAGTCATAGAACAACCGAATGTCGCGTCACTCACCTACCGAGCACATGAAGGAACATTTCTTGCCGGTATCATTGCAGCGTTGAAAACAGAAACAAAGCAGATCGGTTTCATCGGCGGGATGAAAGTACCACTGGTCGAGGCTTTTGAAATCGGTTTCGGTGCTGGCATTAAGGCAACGAACCCTGATATTGAATTCATGGCGGATTATGTGGGTGTCACACCGCAAGCCTTCAACGATCCGGCAAAAGCCAAAGAACTCGCCCTCACGCAATACAACCGTGGAATAGACGTTATCCTTGCTGCTGCAGGGGCAAGTGGTTTGGGCGTGCTTGAAGCTGCGAAAGCCACAAAAAAATTGATCATTTGGGTTGATTCTAACGGTAACCACCTTGCCCCGGGATTAGTGCTTACGAGCGTTATCAAAGGTGTGGAAATATCCGTCTATGAAACGATAAAGAGTGTCCAGGAAGGAAACTTCTCTGGAGGCTTAAAAGATTATGGGCTTAAAGAGGGTGGGGTTGCGTACATCGTTGATGACATCAACCGCGAACTTCTCTCGGACGAAATTTTGAAACAGGTTGAAGCATTCAAGGCGAAAATTATCGCGGGCGACATCGTTGTTCCGCACGAACGGTAGTAGAAATGGTAGCTCCAATTATCGAGATGCACGACATCAGCAAGCGGTTTGGACACGTACAGGCAAACGCCGATGTGGACTTTACACTCCGGCACGGCGAGATTCACGCGATTGTTGGTGAAAATGGGGCAGGCAAATCTACACTGATGAAAATTCTCTACGGACTGTATCAACCCGATACAGGCGAGATTTTCGTCAATGGAGACTCTGTAGCCATCCCTTCTCCGCGGCGTGCGATGCGCCTCGGCTTGGGAATGGTTCAGCAACACTTCACACTTATCCCCATTTTTACGGCTCTTCAAAACATTATCCTTGCCAAAGAACCGCGCAAATTCGGCGCACTGCTTGACTACCAACAGGGAGAAAAAAGGATTGCGGCACTCGCGGCGCAGCTCGGTTTTGATGTCCCACTGAACGTTCCTGTCGAATCTCTACCAATTGGGGCACAGCAACACACCGAGATCCTGAAAGTTCTTTACCATGGCGCGGATATCCTAATTATGGATGAACCGACAGCAGTACTTGCACCACAAGAAGTAGAAGGGCTTTTTAACTGTATGCGTAGCCTCAAAAGTGAAGGGAAAAGTCTCGTTATCATCACACACAAACTTGATGAAGTCATGGCAATAGCCGATACCGTCACGGTGATGAGACGCGGACAAACCGTCGCCTCCTGTCCTATTTCCGACACCGATCCGGCAACATTGGCGGAAATGATTCTTGGTGAGCCTGTTATTCCAACCTCCGTGACGCGGGAGCACACTGAAAATACAACGCCGTTGCTCCGCCTAGAAAACGTTACGCTTTCTGGAAGTGTAAACACCACAAGAAAACGTAAATGGAAAAACGCAATCACAAATAGGCAGTCCGACAAACGGTACCTTGACGAAATTAACCTTGAAGTCTTCCCTGGTGAGATTGTCGGCATAGCAGGCGTGGAAGGAAACGGACAGACAGAACTGATTCAAGTGCTAACAGGTTTACGGCAAATTGATAGTGGAACGCTTACATCAAACAGTGAACGGATTGCGCACGTCCCCGCCGATAGACACAGGCATGGAATTAGCTTGAACGATCGAATTGATGACAATTTCATCATTGGACATCACAGAAACAGACGGTTCTGTCGGCACGGGATACTCCAGCGTAAATCAATCCAGCGGTCTGCCCTAAATGCACTCGATAAATACCAGATTCGTGTTGGGGACATCACACATCCGATACGGACACTCTCCGGTGGAAATCAGCAGAAGGTCGTTGTTGCCCGTGAATTAGAAGCGAATCCCGAAGTAATTATTGCCGCACACCCGACGCGAGGGTTAGATATTCACGCAGCAGAATTCGTCCACACGCGGCTTATTCGGGCGCGCAATCGTGCAAAAGCTGTTTTACTCGTCTCCTCCGAATTAGACGAACTACTCCATCTCAGCGATAGAATCGCGGTGATGTACAACGGAAAAATCGTCGGGACTGTAAAACCCGAAGAAACGAACAAACAAGAATTGGGTGCCTTAATGCTGGGGTTAAATTAAACGGAGTTAGAAACCTCGCCAGCAAATAGGAAACTCTCTCAGGAGAAAAAAATGATAATTGATTCCCATACACATGCCTGGTCCCGCTGGCCCTATCAACCCCCTGTCCCTGATGATGAGAGTCGCGGCAAAGTCGAACAACTCCTCCACGAAATGGATCTGCACAACGTTGACAAAGCAGTGCTTATCTGTGCGCGCATTGACAGAAATCCAGAAAATAACGATTACGTCGCAGCGTGCGTCAAACGTTATCCAGAGCGGTTGATTCAATTTGCCGATGTAGATTGTTCATGGACAGAAACATACCACACGCCGGGTGCAGCTGATCGCCTGCAGGCAGCTGCAGAGACATACACCCTCAAAGGCTACACGCACTATCTCAGAGGCGATGACGATGGGAGTTGGTTTTTTTCTGAAGATGGACAACGCTTTTTTCAGACAACAGTTGAAATGGGACTCATCGCCAGCATAGCTATGGGAAGCCACCAGCACGAACCACTCCGAAAACTTGCCGGGCAGTTCCCCACAGTTCCATTTCTCTGCCATCACATGGGTGGCGCACGAGCGGGTGAAGAACACCCGTATCCGCAACTGAAGCAGGTGCTTGCCTCGGCAGATCTACCGAATATTCATATCAAGATGTCAGGATTCGCCTATGTTTCACAGGCCTCGTGGGATTATCCGCAGTCGGATACGCATTGGATTGTGCGTGCCCTCTATGAACATTTTGGACCCGGTCGTCTCTGCTGGGGGTCCGACTATCCGGTCGTTCGCAACTTTATGACGTACCAGCACGCGCTTGAGGCGTTCCGAACACACTGTACATTTGTTCCAGAAACAGACAAGGCAGAGATTTTGGGAGGAACGCTCCAACGCCTACTCGCGAACGCTGGAAAATAGCACTACCACAGTTTCCGATCCAAGGAGGAATAGAGCAATGACGCGTTTAAGTTTAGCATTAATTTTCGTTGCCTATACGATTATATCTGTGGGAATTGTCTTCGCACAACACGGAGGCACCGTCCGTGGACAGATTGTTGATACAACCGAAAGACAGAACCCGATTGAGGGCGTTGAAGTCGTAATTGTTGCCCAAGACGGCACGGAATTTACAACAAAGACAGATGCGAATGGTGATTATGAAAAATCAGGCGTCCCCGCAGGGCGGTATCTGATCAGCATTTACAAAGAGGGATACGGTGATCGGCTTGGCAAACCTGTTACGATTGTTAATGGCGGAGATCATTTCGTGCCACTTAAGATGACGAAAAAGAACACTATTATGGACTTTTTCCAAGGCTCTGTCCCTATGTTCTGGGTCCTGATCCTCTGTGTCATTATCGTCATATTAATTCTTGTACGCACGAAATAGATGACATATCAGAGGTATTCAGCGCAAAAATCCTCAGATTTCCATGATACTTCTTGATGTTTTTTGCAAAAAGTGAATGAATCCCAACCTTTCATAACATACTCGTCAATCGGATTGAGATGTTGAGTTTCCATAGAGTTATCTCCACGAGCGTCTTGTGGGAAAACCAAACCTGTATTTGTGTTGATAGAGGCTCGTTTTTTACTGCTTAACCTAACCTATACCCGATCAGTGCCTGTGTTTTAACACAAATCTTGCGGTTCCTTAGAGGAGTTGGCATGAAATTTGCTTAGCTTAAATTTGCTTAGCTTAGTAGTAACTAATGTGATTCAATCTTATGCGTTAAAGTCTTAAGTTGAACTCATGTTAATTTACTCAAATTTGAAAAATTGGTCAGAAACCGATGTTCGCGAATCCCTGCCAACCTGAATCATTGGTGTGTGGGTGCAGCAAGAACTCCTTGGAGGAAAGACAGATGACTGAACAAGAAGCTAGTAGTGCATCAACATTGAGTGTTAGGGTATAGTCGTTTGAGTTTGATGCGTGCGTCTTGTGTCGTAAATCGCCAGTCGACGCGACCTGCGTTCGGATTGCGATGCTTCTGCCAAGCTTCTGCTTCTGACCGAAGCGTCTCCAAGTCAGGGATCCGCCGGTTCAGACCCTGCCTTGAAAATACACTCAACTCAATCTCAGCGATATTCAACCAACTCCCATGCTTCGGGGTGTAAACTAACTCTAAACGTGAAGACAACCCAAGTGCCTCCTCGGCAGGAAAGGCTTTATACAGAGAGGTAAGTTTATGTGTATTGAGATTATCGCAAACTAATGTCACTCGCTCAACATCCGGATAGACTTTCTCCAAGAGATACTTGACTTCCTCTGCCCAATCTATGGCCGTGCGGCGTTGACGCACCGAGACCCGTCGCCACCCTTGAAGGGGGTTGGTAAATAAGAAAGCAGAAACCACGCCAATGCGCTTATACTCGTAATCGATACGTGCGATGCGCCCGGGTTTCGGAGGCACAGGGGACCGGATGTCTTTGAGCAACTGCACGGGACGTTCATCCATAGCGACAACGGCAAACCGCGCGTCTTCAGGGCGCTGGTAAACCTCTAAGACCGCCTCCATCGCCGCAACGAAGTCTGCGTCTTCATCCGGCGGGATCACCCAATAGGACGACCGATGCGGACGTAAGGCGTTTTTTTTAGGGTCTGTCGGATCGTTTCAATAGAGATACTTTCAACAATCTGAAGTTCAACGAGTTCATCAGCAAGGAGTTGTAATGTCCAGCGCGCAAACCCTTCGGGCGGATCGCTACAAGCCAAGGCTATCAAACGCGCCTCACCTTGACCCTCAAGTTTCCGCACGTGAGAGGGGCGACTTTGGGGTTTGCGTTCCAAGGCGGAGAGTCTCCCGCCCGTCGCAAAACGTTTGCGAACATTGTAGGCGGTTTGCTCATGATACCCAAACGCCTCGGCGATTTGCGCATCCGTCCAGCCGGGTCCATGGCTATCTGCTTTCAGCAAGATGTGGGCACGCATGAGTTTCAGCGCACTGTGTTGTCCCTTGCGGACTAATGTTTGTAGCGTTTGACGCTCTTCACACGTCAGCTCAACTCTATGTTTTTTCATCGCAGACCTCTTGGAAATGAGATTCAAATCATAGGAAGAATATATCACAGAACATCTCAAAAAGTCAACACACTTTACCTCAAACTCAATGTTGATGAACTACTAGTAGTCTGTCCAGTCTAACATTGTGGATAAAGCCGTTTGAGTCGAGTGCGTGCGTCTTGAGTTGTAAACTGCCAGTCAACACCCTTTGCCTCGGCATTTCGCTGCTTCTGCCAGGCTTGCGTCTCCGAACGTAGCGTTTCTAAGTCCGGGATCCGACGACACAGACACTGCCGCGTCAATACGCTTAGTTCGATCTCAGCAATGTTCAGCCAACTCCCATGCTTGGGTGTATACACCAACTCCAAACGCGAACACAAACGACGCGCCTGCGCTGCAGGAAAGGCTTTATACAACGACGCAAATGTATGCGTATTGAGATTATCACACACCAAGATCACTCGTTGTGCATCCGGATAGATGTCCTCCAAAACCACTTTTACCTCTTCTGCCCAATCCACAGCCGTCCGTCGTTCTCGCACTGATACCCGTCGCCACCCAGAAAGTGCCTCAGTAAATAGGAAAAGCGACACGACCCCCTTGCGTTTATATTCCGAATCCACACGCTCGACTTGACCGGGCTGCATCGGTTGACTTTCCCGCAAGTCCGCCTTCAGCTGCACAGGTTGCTCATCCATATTCACCACTGGAAACTCAGCATCTAAAGGTCTCTGGTAGTAATCCAGCACATGCTCCATAGACGCAACAAACGCTGCATTGTCTCCCGAGGGGATCACCCATTGCTGACGTAGATGCGGTTTGAGCACATTTTTTTTCGCGTCTGACGCACGGTCTCCGGGGAGATACTCTCAACTATTTCAAGTTCAACAAGTTTAGCCGCCAGAAGCCGCAGCGTCCATCTTCGGAAACCTGCGGGCGGTTGACCACAACTCAACGCTATCAAACGCGCCTCGGCGGCACCATCGAGTTTACGCTGACAAGGCGGCTCTTGACGCTCAGACCGACCTAATGCCTCCGAAAACCCTTTTTCCATCAAACGTCGACGCACATTGTAAACTGTCTGCCGGTGGCACCCAAACGCTTCGGCTATCTGAGCATCTGTCCACCCGGCATCTGCTTTTAACAAAATATGAGCATGCCGGATCTTATAGGCTGTCGTTTGCCCTTTCTCCACGCAGTCTTTCAATAACTCGCGTTGTGAATCGCTCAGATCTACGACGTATTTCTTCTTCAAGTCAGTATACCTCCTAAGTCGTTTCTAACAGTCTAAGAGATACACTTTTTTATGTCAAGAGTTTGAAAAACAAAAAATAAAACTACTGGGATTTCTCAAAAGCACTCAGAAGTTTCCACTATCTATCAACGTTCTCTCAATACGCGGTTCTGAAAATGCTAAAAAACGATCATTGATAGACCTCTATTACGTGAAAAAAACACCTTGTTTTCAATACAAAATAGAATAAAATCGCCTATTAAATGGTTTTTTCATAGGTATTTCGTATTGATGTTATTAGGTTTAGAGGAATTAGAAAACTTTCACTCCTGTAAAATATGTGTGCGTTTGTGTTCACGAAGTCAATGGCAATAGGGGTAAAAAGTTTCATTTGCACTTATTTTTTTCATGAACCAAGCAATTGTGAGAAATCCCAGAACTATAATTTTAGACTGGACAAACTACTAGAGGCAGCAATCATAGCCCGACTGAAGGACAATCTTGAACGCGCATTTAGTATCAAATAGCACGTTCGTTTCAGGTACTACTGCAGCAGTGGGCACTTGCTTTTCCATAGAGGAATCTCCAAATCCTGATGCCTAACGCAAAACGCATAGAAAACTGAAAACGGAACGGCTCTGGGAAATTTGGCAAAAAAGTTGACATTTCTATACGAGTTACAGTATAATAACATCAATTGGTGTAATACTGTAGTTCGCGACCGGTAACGCGAATTTGATTTGCAGGCTACATTTGGATTAAAGTATAGCGCAAGGAGGAAGAGTTCATGAAAGGTATTCTTGTTTTAACAACACTCGCGTTGGTCCTCATAGCGGGTTTCGCGCTTGCCACTGAAGCACCGACCGTGCAAGGCGAATATATTGAAGCTCGTTCCGCGAGTGTCTATGTTGGAGCGTGCCACTTTGGTTCTGAGTATGTGGAAGGTGGCAGAGAGGCAACCGCCGTCTGGAACATTCAGAGCGGAAGTTGGAACGATGTTTCGTTGAAGAATCTAACTGTTGTCGCTGTTATCAGTGCCAAAAGCAACTTGGCAATTGACACTGAAACGCGCAAGAGCGTGTTGTATATGGATCTGAGCACCACACCCGAACAGCGTGCTGCCCTCAAGGACATGTTAACAACGAAACGCTCGGACGTTTTAGGCGAAGTCGTTGCAACGCAAACCGCCTCCATCGAATTCTCGAAAGAAGGCACCCGATATGACGTGAAGGTTGGAGAGGTCCTCGCACTGTCAGCGAACCGTTATCCATGTGCCGGATGCACACAGCCACATCAGATCTGGTATAAACCGCTGACAACGATTCAGAACGCCATCGTTGGTAAATCTGAAGTCTACCGCTATAAAGACACCCACCTCCCGGTGACGTGGCAGCAAAGCGGCGCAGAGAACAACGTCTTTGTCGGTGACTTTTCGATGTAAAGTATTGATGTCTGTAGTTGCCTGTGGTAACTACAGACACTACTTGGACGCATCTTTAACTTGCCCCGTCGATTTCCTCCTATTTTTTCTTACCCATGTAGTCCAATAGGACCCAATTTTTACAAATCATTAGCGAACTACATTGTAATGCAATAGTTCCATATAAAATTTACTAATAGGAGAATTCGTGGAAACAAAAACAACATCCGAGGAACGTAAGTTTAGACTGACTCCTGAAGAACGATCCTCTTGGGACGAAAACGGATACTTTGTCCGTTATGACGTTTTTACAAAAGATGAAAACGACTTTTTAGCGCAAATCGCTGATGACATTGCCATCGGAAAACGATCCTTCCCAGACTATCATATCTTTCAAAACGCTTTAGTCAGAGACGGTGAAGTCGAAGCACAAGGCACCTACGCAATGCACAATATCCAATATGTGAGTTGTAATTGCCCAGAATTCCTTGCACGTACGCGCGATCCTCGTCTAACGGACCCCGTTGTTGACATCCTCGGTCCAGATATCCTCGGTCTCAATAACCTCTATATTTGGAAGCCGCCGAAAATCGGTTTAGGGTTCCCGTGGCATCAAGATAAATGGTATTTTAACCATCAATACAAAACCGGAACGACAGTCGCAACATGGTCTGCGATTGATGCAGCAGATGTAGAGAACGGGTGTCTATACGTTATCCCCGGTAGCCATAAGGACGGTGTTCGTGAACATAAGGAACTCGAAGGCTCACAACAAGGAGAGTTTAAACAGGCAGAAGGTGCTCGTGATGAAGATGGTGTTGCGGTAGAAGTCCCTGCTGGCGCGGTCATCTGGTTTAATAGCCAAGTCCTACATAAAAGCACTGATAACCACAGTGAGCGTTTCAGACGTGCGAACATCGCACATTATATCAGTGCCAAAGTAGAATGGACAAGTCCTGAGGCTGTCAATAAAAAACGACCTCCGATGTGGATTCGGGGTAAAACCTATCCCGGTATGGCAGATGAAGTTCAACGTGACGTTATTTCAATTCTATAATCCGATTAACTACTACTAAAAGGACACTATCATGAAACTACGACTTGTTACCGTCTACGTCTTACTTCTTTTGCTTCTGTCATCTTCCGACGCAACCGTTCCTTCCCAATACGCGAAGCAATCCGTTGAATGGTTCCAGAGCGAGGAAGGTCGCCGTATTGCCGACAACGTCCTCACCTGGCAGACACCGCACGGCGGTTGGCCCAAGAATAGAGACACAGCGTCTGAGCCGTTTGATGGTAAAAGTGAGGATCTGCGCGCAACGTTCGACAACAGTGCGACCACTGGCGAACTACGGTTTCTTGCCCGTGCGTTTCGTGCGACAAACGAGCCTCACTACCAACAAGCATTTCTCAAAGGTGTTTCTCATATCCTTGAAGCACAATACCCGAATGGCGGGTGGCCACAGTTTTATCCACTAAGCAAAGGTTACCATCGTCACATCACGTTCAATGACAATGCTATGGTCCGCATTCTCGAACTTCTCCGAGATGTCTTTGAATCTTCCGACTATCGGTTCCTGAAAACGGAGGACCGCGCTAAGGTTGAAACTGCTGTAACCAAGGGCATTGACTGCATCCTACGCACGCAAATCAAGCAGAATGGCAAACTCACGGTCTGGTGCGCGCAGCATGACGAGAAAACGCTTGCGCCTGCGTGGGCACGTTCTTATGAGCCACCGTCGCTCTCTGGTGCCGAAAGTGTCGGCATCGTGCGATTCCTGATGTCAGTCGAAGAACCCACGCCAGAAATCATCGCCGCTGTCGAAGGATCCGTCGAGTGGTTCAGGAGCGTCGCTATCAACGGCATGCGCCAAGAGAAGTTCATCAACGCGGAAGGGCAGGACGATAAGCGGATCGTAGCGGATTCCGACGCGGGACCGCTCTGGGCGCGTTTCTACGAACTCGGCAGCAACCGTCCAATCTTTCTCGACCGCGACTCGGTGGTTCGCTATTCGTTTTCCGAGATCGGACAGGAACGCCGCACTGGATACGCCTACTACGGAGACTGGGCCGCCAAGCTCCTCGTGGATGAGTACCCACGGTGGAGAGAGAAGCACAAGTTCCCAAAGGAATGACCGAACCACATCAATAGGAGAATGAATGGACACGAATACAACGCCCAAGGAACCGGAATTTGCTTTAACACCTGATGAACAATCAGCATGGAAGGAAAACGGATACTTCGTCCGTTACGACGTTTTCGCCAAAAAAGAAAACGACGTGCTACGTCAAATCGCTGACGACATTGCCGAGAGAAAACGACCGTTCCCGACAGAAAATATTGATCAAAACGCTTTGGCCAGAGATGGAAAGGTTGAAGCATCCGGTATCCACGCGATGCATAAAATCCATCATGTGAGTTGTTATTGCCCAGAATTCCTTGAACGTGTCCGTGACCCGCGTCTCACAGATCCAATTGTTGACCTACTCGGCTCAAATATATTGGGTCTCAACAATCTGTATATCTGGAAATCACCTAAGATTGGGTTAGGTTTCCCGTGGCATCAAGATAAATGGTATTTTAACTGGCAATATAAAACTGAAATGACAGTCGGAACGTGGACGGCTATAGATGCAGCGGATGTAGAGAATGGGTGTCTATACGTGATTCCCGGTAGTCATAAATATGGGATTCTTGAGCATGGTGACCTTGAAGGCTCACAACAGAATGAGTTTAAAATAGCACGTGATGCCAAGGACGAAGATGGTATTGCCGTTGAAGTGCCACCTGGAGCAGTCGTTTGGTTCAACAACCAACTCCTCCATAAGAGCACAGATAACCACAGTCTCCGCTTTCGACGGTGTAATGTTGCCCATTATATCAGTGCAAATGCAGAACGTATACCAAAAAAGGATAGAAAAAATGTTCGTCCGGTCATGTGGGTTCGGGGTGAAACATACTCAGAGAAGATGGAACCCGTCTATCAAGACGTTTTACCGATCCCGGACCCCAATTGAAAAATGGCAACGGCAGGTTCAAGTACGACTACCCGGAAAAAATGTTCGTTGTAGGAGATCACCGGTATAAATCGCACTCGGTAAAACTTCACACTCCGCCCAACACCCTGGGCATTTACTTACCCACTCCCGCTGTTTCTGAACCTTAGCGTTTGCCCATAGGTCAGCAAACTTTTCATCGCGCAGATTACCGACCGTACTTGTGTTGAATTGACACGTCGGAACACGCCCGTCTGGGAACAAGCGGAGATGCGAGTTCAATGCCACGCATTTCGGGTTCGGTGCACCGATGTCACCGAGCAACCGATTTCGGATACCGAGGAGGTAATACTTCTTCGCAATTCGGTCTAAGAGGCGGTAACTCGGTAAATCCTTTTCAATCTCATCGAAGAGTTCTTTCAAGTGTTCTTGCGTGAATTCGCCAAATGTTGCGAATTCGCCTATCTGCGTAGGCGCAACATCAATCTCTTCTTCCAGATTATAGGTTGCACTGACATCATACGCCATCACGACGTTATTCCGAATCCCCATCGGTTTCAAGAAATCCCGAAGGCGTTTATAGTGTTCAACCCCCTCAGCGTCAACGATTGTCTGATTCACTGCGAGGTTCATCCGTAATTCTTTCCGGAGCGGAGCAAGGGTTTCAAGGGTTTTGACGATGAAATCCCACGCCTTATCGTGTCCGCGGACTGCGTTGTGCTTATCCTTCATTCCATCCACCGAAATAAGCATACTCAGAGGGACATCCCGTTTCCGTTCTTCGCAAAATTTTACAATCCGATCGGTGAGAAACCCATTTGTGGTGACATGGAGCATGAGAGGACACAACTTTTCTTGTGTGAGATGTGCGATCTCAAGCATATCACGCCGCACAAACGGTTCACCACCCGTCAGTCGCACCGCATCCATCTGTGGGAGTTGGTCGAAAATGTTCGCAATCTCTTGCAGGCTTAAATCGTTCGGGGAAGGTTTGCGCCACGAATCGCACATGATACAACGGGCGTTACATGAAAAGGTGACCGTGTATGTCAAAAAGCGTGGTTGCGTTACGTGACGGTGATGTGTTCGCCAAACAGTGGATAGAAATGATAGCACACGATTCATGGGATAAATTCCTTATTGTGGGAAAATGTAGCCCGCAACATCAACACAGGGTGTTTTTGCTTGGGGTGTTTGATAGGGTGTTTCCCTTTCTGCGGATTTCTGCGAATTTCTTCAGATATACGACGATCAACGTTATTCAGCGAACTCACCTGACCGAACCGCAGGGAAAAATTAAAATTTAGGCAGTCCCCGGTAAGTATTGGTTAATAATGTTCAACGCCGTTGTGTTGCCGTGTATGTTCTGACGATCAATACGCGAACGAAACATTTCGCAATGCTTCATAAAATAACGGGTGTATAGCGGGGTCATCTGTTCCATACCAACAGTCATACCCGCGCCAGAATCTCGGAGAAAATGTCCATTGATATGTTGTTCATGGTTGCAGTATTCCGGCATCGCCAGCACCGGTTTTTCGAGATAAAGTGCTTCGCCAATAAGTTGGTTTCCAGCAGTGCTAATTAATGCCCGGCTCGTTGCCAAATCATCGACGAATCTGTGCATATCGATTTCGCGAAACTTCAAACGTCCGATAGAGCGTTGGGCACCGAGACCATAGATCCGCACCTCACATCCACAGGCTTCAAGCGCGCGAAAAACTTCAGAAGACCCAAACCGTCTCAAATAGACGACGATGTGTTCACCATGCTCTGGTGTCGCCTGAAGAATCTCATCCCGCAGTAGCACGCCGATTTGTGAAACGTCTTGTGTGTTCGGTTTCAGCGGCGGGAAATAAAACGAGGAGACAACAGTTTGGACCTGTCCATGGTAATAACCACGCACGACCTGAGCCATAAAAAAAGCATGCCGTTGCAAATCCACCGGAAGTTTACGTAGGTCCGAGACAAGCAGGAAATGCTGATGATCGAGACTGATAAAAGGGATGCCTACCTGTCGAGCAACCCTCGGTAACGCAGGTTCAAAATCGGTAATCACTAAATCTGGCGATTCCGTTTCAATGTCGTCTTGCAACCGTCGCGAGAGTTCGGTGTATTGAGCAATATAGTGCAAACCCTCCATGCCTGTTTTAAATGTATCAAGTTGTCGGCGGCCCGTCAAGCGACAATGTTTGTAATGGAAGGCGAGTCCGGGAATATGTCTGACGTTGACTTCGGTTCCTTCGTAAACCGGTAGCAACAGTTCGTATGCATGCCCCGGTGCGTAGATGACAACCCGGTGCTGTTGCCGCAACTGTTCGACGGCAGCGCGAACCCGTGTTGCATGTCCACGTCCTTCGCCAGAAAGACTATAAAATATTGTTGCCATAAATGAATACCCTCAACTTTGCATCTGTTGAATCACGGCAGACACCTGTTATGACTGCCTCAGGGAAAAACCACCTCACACAGTGCGATATTGTCTACAAATTTTACGCCTTCCGTGTTGCATAGTTTTATGTTTTATATGAAACTTATCTCGCAAATTGATTACAAAATTGTTGCTGTATAAGGATAGAAATTTCGTAGTTATGTCATAATTCTGCGACACATCATTCGTATGGCGTTATTATCATAAGTTCAATATAAGAAATTCGTCCATCTTTCAACCAAGAAAGTGCTATAATCCTGCAAATCCTTTAATCCTGTAAATCCTGATTCAGACAATCGACCTTGATGTTCCAGATTGGCGCGGTCTCTGAATCCGTTAGGGTGTCATACGCGCACTCCTTTTCGATCGGATCCGCACCGAAGCCCTGAAATTTGACAAAAGATTTCCGCTGCGCTATACTGACATACAATAGGATTATTCGCAAGGAAGAGGGTTATGTCTTACCTTAGTTCCGAACGCCACCGAGATTGGAAAACCAACGGCTACTTGAAAATCCCCGGCTTTTTCTCCGCCGAAGAGGTAGACGATTTACAAGCATGGGTCTCTGAAATATCGGGATGGGAACCGACATCCGACAAATGGATGCATCACTACGAATCCACGCCAGCCGGACCGCGCCTCTCCCGTTCGGAAAATTTCGTGCCGTATCACATCGGTATGAAAACCACTGTGACGAGTGGCAAAGTGTTAGATGTCGTTTCTGAGTTGATGGAAGAACAGGCAGTCCTCTACAAAGAGAAAATCAATTACAAGTATCCCGGTGGTGGTGGTTACGCTGCGCATCAGGATGCGCCCGCTTACGAATTTATTGATTTCCATATCACCTGTCTAATCTCGGTGGATTCAGCGACACCGGAAAGTGGTTGCCTCTATTTCGCGCCGGGCAGACATCAGGAAGGATTCATCGCGCTGGACGAAAAGGGATGCGTCGCGCCCGAAACCGCTTTAGCAATGGAGTGGGTCTCGGTGCCGACAGATCCTGGGGACATTCTCCTTTTCGGTTCTTACATCCCACACAAAAGTCCAGTGAACCGCTCCGACCAGCCGAGACGAATTGTCTATCTCACCTACAATGCCAGTTCGCAAGGCGATTGGCGTGAGCAGTATTATGCCGACAAACGGCAGGCTTTCTCAAAATATGCCAAAGACGGCTCAAACCGAGACAAACAAATTAGCAAAATCGCACATTTTCAAGGAAAAGTAGTAAACCATGGAAAATTACGTTGATCCAAGCCTCGCACAGGAAATGACAGATGCGACTGCCCAACAAAAGGTCGATGCCCTCTTCAGTTATATGGAGGAGCGTGGACAGTCATTTTACGACGAGGTCGTAACGCAGTTAGAACACGCGCTCCAATGTGCTGCCCTTGCAAAGCAGAACAACGCAAGCCACACACTAATTACGGGGGCATTACTCCACGACATCGGACATATCATTTTAGACGAACATAATGCTGATAAAGCCTTTCTTGACATGGATCTGAATCATGAAGAAATTGGCGCGCAGTATCTGAAACCCTTTTTTCCAGAAGCAGTCACAACACCGATCCGACTGCATGTTCCTGCCAAAAGGTATCTGTGCAAAACCGATGCCTCTTACTATGACGGACTATCCGAGGCATCAAAAAGGAGTCTCAAAGTTCAGGGGGGTATCATGTCAGGCGAGGAACGCCAGGCGTTTGAACAGATTCCGCATTTTCAAGACGCGCTTACTTTACGGCGGTGGGACGATCTGGCTAAGGTAAAAGGATTAAAGATTGCGGAGTTAGAAACCTACCGAGACATCGTGCAACAGTGCGTGATCCATTAAGTAAGAAAAGTTTGCAAGTGTGCTAAAGTTTGCAAGGAATGTTTGATGTAAATCAAGTAGTTCCTACCAACTTTACAACTTTTTAGAAGTCTCAGCATATTTTAGTAGAACATCTTACACACTTTATTTTATGAACAACAAAGAATTTGCGAAACGGTTAGAGAAACGGACGCAAAAGTTCGCTGCAAATATTGTTCTTCTTTCTAAAAAACTCCCGCATACACCAGAAGGGCGACGAATCAGAGATCAACTAACGGGTTCTGGAACTTCTGTCGGTGCCAATTATCGAGAAGCGAATCGGGCGAGAAGCCGCCGGGACTTCCGCAATAAAATGCATATTTGTGAAGGGGAATGCTCCGAGACACAATACTGGCTTGAAGTCATTGTTGATGCAAAAATGCTAAAGTGGGAAGTAGTAAAACCGATCTACGAAGAATGCAGTGAGATTCTGGGTATTTTCACTTCAGCAAATGCAAAACTCGACTGATAACTAAAAAAATCCGCACGCATGCTAAAGTTGGAAAGATGTTTTAGGCGCAATCAAAATCCCTAACAACTTCACAACTTTACAGACTTTAGCACACTTTACAACTTTCACCTATAATACCTTTTACAACAAAGAATTTGAGGTGTAGAAAATGAGTTATGAAGCAATTGAATCCAAGTTTATCGCAACGCCAGAAAAAGGCGAGGTCTCCTCAATCCTGATCCGTCCAGACGGCGCGAAATGGCTGCTTGTGCTCGGACACGGTTCGGGTACAAATATGCGAAGTTCAACGCTCCAGACCATCGCTGAACGGTTAGCGGATATAGGTATCGCAACATTCCGTTACCAGTTCCCTTACATGGAACGGGGCGGTGGCGGTAGGGAATCGGAGGCAGTTGCTCTCCAAACTGTCCGATCTGCTGCAGCTGCAGCTTATGAAGCCGCAAACGATTTATCCATCCTCATCGGTGGACATTCCTACAGCGGACGTATGTCTTCTATGTCCGCAGCGAAGGAACCGATTGCGCATGTCAAAGGGCTTGTGTTTTTCGCATTTCCATTGCACCCATCTGGCAGAGAAGGCACAGAACGGGCGGAACACCTTGCTGATGTTACAATTCCGATGTTATTCCTCTCTGGGACCCGCGATAAGTTGGCAGTGCTTGACTTATTGGAACCGGTCTGCGAGAAACTTGGTGATAAAGCAACCTTACATCTGTTGGACACAGCGGACCATGGGTTCAAAGTGCTCAAACGCCGTAAAACAGAGGAAGACGTTTTCGTAGAGATGGCACGGGTTCTCAGCGAATGGGTTAAAGAACTAGATTGACAAATCCACTACTTAAAAAGGTAGATGCGGTTTCCTAAGTGCACTGAATTCCATTCAAATGTCACTCTTCACTCCCAATCTTGTACGGATGTCCTACGACTGGTAGGTGCGGTTTTCCAACCGCACTGGCACTGAAAATCTCATAAACCTAAGTCGGGTTGAGTTGAAGGTGAAGCCTAACACTTTTGGGACTCACACATTTTCCCTTTTTGTGTTATGATGTTGCATACCGAAGCCAATAGAGCCAAAACTTTTCCAACCGAAAAATCACCGCATTACTGGTGTTATCCGATCTTACGAAGTTGAGCCATGACCACTGTGAGATTAGCGATGTTTGATAACTTAACGGAACTCATTAAAAAAATACACCTTGGTGAAGACACAACGATTGAGTTTAAAAGAGAACTACCACACAGAAACAGCCTTGCTGACGAAATCGCTGCTTTTGCCAACTCAAGAGGTGGCGTGATACTCATTGGGGTTGATGATGAAGGTGAAATCGTGGGGGTTGGTCGGCAGGAACTGAATAAGGCGGAAAAAACAGTCGTTGAGGTATGTCAGGATAGCATTGATCCAATTGTTCTTATTTTTACGGAAAAATTGCGGATCAACGACAAAAACCTGTTAAAAATAGAGGTGTCGAGAAGTCTATTTGTTCACAAAACTTCTAACGGTTACTTCATTCGTCAAGGAAGTAGCAAAAGGGAGATGCCCACTGAGCAGTTGGCGCGGTTGTTTCAAACCCGCTCACAGGCACGTATCATCGCTTTCGATGAACAGTTTGTACCGAACACGGATAAAGACACCTTAAACAAAGACCTCTACCAGCGATTTATTACAGATGGAGCCACTGAGGATGAGATAGAAGACCTATTGCTTAAAAGGCGTTTGCTGGTCAAAGATGGAGAGCAGAACCGCGCCTCTGTGGCTGGCGTGCTGATGTGTCATGAGAACCCCGATGATTACTTCTATAATAGTTTCATTCAAGCCGTTTTTTATCTTAGTAAGGAAAAGGATGCAAACCACCAACTTGATGCACAGGACTTTAAGGGGCCACTTGACCAACAGATTATACAGGCCATGAAATTTGTTAAACGATATAACGCAGTCGCAGCACGGAAGGATATTGGTAGGATAGACTACCCTGAATATAGTATGCGCGCCGTATTCGAGGCGATAGTCAACGCCGTTGTGCATAGAGATTATTCAAAAACAGGCTCAAAAATTCGTCTTTTTATGTTTTCTGACCGATTGGAACTTTATTCACCTGGTGCATTGGCAAATACGGTTACAGTGGACAACCTACGCTATAGCCAAGCCACACGTAATGAACTGCTCGCTCGCTTACTTTCGGAAATTACGTTAGACGATGATATGGGTAAACAGGTCGTTCGACGACACTTTTTAGAACGTCGAAGGGAAGGTGTTGGCATCATTTTGAACAAGAGTGAAGCATTGAGCGGAAAAACACCTGTATACGAACTCTTTGACGAAGAATTGCGCTTGACAATTTTTGCAGCAAAACCGCCACAAGAAACAGAGGAACAGTAAAACTGGTGTCTACGCCCATCTTCAAAATCACTGCTATTGAAAGTGAACTCTACGAATGGGACAAACCGCCTATCTGGAACGGCATGCACGTCTACGATAAGGGCAGGCTCCATTTGGTAAAGGTGACAGCAAAAAACGGGTCAGAAGAAGTCATCGGATACGGTTTCAACGGCGGAACCGCTGCGACCCGTCCTCTTCATCTATTCCCAACGTTTGTAGATCTGTTTCGTCCGGCGTTAATTGGACACGATGTAACAAACACCACCTATGTTTCGCGATTAGCCGAGAACTACAAAATCTATGGACCTGGTGGGTATCATACACAGGTTTTGGCAGCGATAAATCAAGCGTGTTGGGATATCCGTGGGAAAATAGAAGGAAAATCGGTTCACGCCTTACTTGGTGGCATACAACAACGCATTCGCACCTATATCGCGGGTGGCTACTACGGCAGAGGCAAAGGGTTTGACGAACTCCGCGAAGAGATGGCGCGCAACATTGATGAATTCAACGCCACCGCAGTCAAGATGAAGATAGGAGATCCGGATGCCGGACTTGAAACAGATATCAAACGGATTGAGGCGGTCCGGGAAGCGGTTGGTCCCGATATAACACTAATGGTAGATGCGAATTGTGCCTTTTCGGTCGAAAAGGCGTGCGAGTGTCTTCCTGCGCTTCAGGCAAACGACATTTTCTGGTTTGAAGAACCAATTCACAGCCACGATTATAGGGGGCATAAGATATTGCGAGCGATGGCGCAAGATTATGGCATCCAAATCGCGACTGGAGAAAACGGATATGGGGCACACTATTTCCAAACACTCATTGATTATCAAGGTGCCGATGTTTTCAATCTTGATGTCGCCATCCTTCCGGGCTATGAGCCGGCATTACAGGTCGTAGAAGAAGCGTTGAAAGCCGAAAAATTAATCGCTCCACACGGTGCACAGGAATTGCAAATCCACATAGCGGCGAGCCGAAAAAACGGTCTGATGTTAGAATATTACCCACCCGCCGTTGATCCATTACGCGGCGAAATGTTCCTCCCATTGATGGTTTTAGAGTCCGATGGACACGTCGCAGTTCCGAACCGACCTGGTATCGGTTTTGTTCCGAATTGGGAACTGCTGAAGCATTACCGTGTGTGATTCGGTAAAAGTAATTACATCCCTATTTTGTTTTCCACTCAGTAAAAGAAAAAATCTGTTACCTATTCCGTATTTCTTTCGTTACTTAATTCTGTGACAGATCTATGTGACTGCACACAAGGTACCTACTATTGTAATGGAATGCATTCCCGAAAGGAGATCCTAATAATGGACAGAACAGCGGAAGACTATCAGAAAGACCTCCTCTGGCAGACAGCACTTGAAACCTTCTATCGCGTCGCTTATTCTGAAAGTCTGATGACCTCGGTGCTCCAGAAATGGAGACCCGTAGATGCCGCCATCAAAAGCATTGTGACTATTGCTACCATCGCTTCAGTTATGGTAGGTTGGATATCATGGGGGACACCAACAGGAAAATTAACATGGCTAATTATAGCTGGATGTGCCGCATTCTTAGCCCTCTCGCACGTCATACTTAAAATATCGGACCGTATAGCGGACTTGAGTCATAACGCTCAATATTTCAAAAGTTTACGCCTTAATCTCGAACGGTTCATCTATGACATGGAAGTCAATCCAGATTTTCCGTTAGAGCAATTCAAAGTCACATTTGAACAGTACCGAGAATGGTTATTGGTCGGTTCGCAAATGTTAAAGGATGATTTCCTTTTGACACGCCGACAACGGCAGAAAGTTCAGGAAAAACTGAATCAGCAAATGGGAGATATGATCGTATGAAAGAGCAACCCATTGAAACCAGAGAACACGTCATTGGACATTCAATAGGTCAACGTCCAATACATACGACCTACGAACCACCGGGACCGCTCCCACAGTTTCGGGCGCGTCCCAAGTTAAGCCAGCCACAACCGGCTGCAAGGAAACGAGCACCCGCGTCAGCAGCCACAAAGCTGGCGCAAAATACTTCAATAGAGGTGCCTGCTGAGTCAGAAGCCGCGGATGCGCAGAAAAGTAGTTGATCTGGGATTTCTCACAATTGTTCGGATCATGTAAAAAATGAGTGCAAATGCAACTTTTAACCCCTATGATCATTGACTTCGTGAAAACAAACGCACACATATTTTACAGGAGTGAAAGTTTTCTAATTCCTCTAAACCTAATAATATCAATACGAAATACCTATAAAAAAACCATTTAATGGACGATTTTATTCTGCTTTGTATTGAAAATAAGGTATATTTTTCACGTAATGAAAATTTATCAATGAGCATTTTTTAGCATTTTCATAACCGCGTATTGAGAGAACGTTGATAGGTAGTAGCTTCTGAGTGCTTTTGAGAAATCCCAGTTGATTTAATTTCCGAATTTTGCTAAAATCCTCTCAAAATTCAAACATTGGGAGGATTAGAGACAGTGAAACAAGTTTACTTGGTTCTACTGATTAGTACATTTGTTGTCGCTTCTGCATTCGCAGGAATCCCTGACGACAAAAATCTACTTTTGTGGATTGGTGAAGGCAGTGGTAACAAAGCAGTTGACGGCACCGGTAACGGAAACGATGGGACGTTTGGCGGCGCAGCAAAATGGGTTGCAGACGGCAAATATAACGCTGGTATTTCCCTTAGAGGCAAGGAAACTTTCCTTGAAGTTCCTAATGTTATCACTGAGGCAGGAAGTCTGCTTTTTTGGTTCAAACCCGATTGGAACGGCAAAGACGGCGACGATTACCGGATTTTCGATGCCAGTTTTGGACCTATCTACTTTTTTGTCTCCAAAGGTGCTAACCACGCGGACATCAACCCTGAAGACTTCGGCTTCTATTTTGAAGCGGCTGATGATGCAGATTGGCAAGATGTTGAATTTGATCCCGCAGGTGTCATAACGAAGGATAAATGGTTTCATGTTGCAGCGACGTGGGATTTCGATGGTGGAAATCCGTTCCTGTACATTGATGGAAAAGAAGCGGCAACCAGTGGTAAGAAGATGGGCGGTGGTTTCCCGAAGTTACACGAAAAACCGAGATTCGGATGGGAAACGATTCAGTACATCGCTTTGACCAATGGTGCTGAGGGTATCATTGATGAAATCTCTTTTTGGGAACGTGCCCTTGAGGAAAAAGAGATTGGTGAAATGATGGATATCAGTTTGGATGTCAAAGCCGTTGGAAAGTTGGCTGTCACGTGGGGTGAATTGAAAGCAAGGCAATAATAACAGATTTGAATATTGGTTTTGTGCCCTCCGTTTTCACAGCACAAACGTTAAATAAGTCTGGTGATTCTATCGCCAGACTTATTTCGCGCTTGCCTATCCACAATGCCCAAATAATTGTAGATTTTACGATAGTTTCTTGTAGGAGGGAACTCCGATCCCTGACTCCGAACAGCCGCAACCATCTACCATTCAGAGAAGCGGTTGTGGTGTTTTCCCAAGAGCCTCTGGTAGCCACAAACTTAACGCTGGCACATACGTCACCAATACGAGAGCCACCAGCAATAATGCAATGAACAATAGCACAGAGCGGTAAAGCAGCAAGACGGACCGATCAAACTTCATGCTTGAGATAAACAAGTTCATTCCAATCGGTGGTGTCAAATAGCCGATTTCAAGGTTCGTCAAGACAATAATGCCGAGATGTGCCTTGTCAATACCAAATTGTTCAGCGATAGGCAGCAGCAACGGTACCACGATAATTACCGCTGAAAAAATATCCATCAGACACCCAACAATGAGTAGGAAGATGTTGAGTCCGATAAGCGTAATGACGCGGCTTTCTGTCGTTGATTGGATCCAGTCAAGGATAATTGTAGGCACATCAAGCGTGATAAGATAATTTGTCAACCCTAAAGCGATACCCAGAATAATAAGGATCGCGCCCACAAGTAATGTGCTCTCCTTGACGATGCGCGGCAACACTCTCAACGAAATCGAACGGTGGATGACCATCTCCACAACACAGGCATAGATCGCTGTTAACGCAGCCGCTTCGTCCAGTGTAACGATACCAGATAGGATACCGCCTAACACAATAAACGGCAGAAGCAGTTCCCACTTCGCTTCCCAAAACGTTTGTAGAAAAACGTCCCAATAAAATGGTGTGGTTTCCGTGCGTTTGATAAGGCTCCTACCACAACAGTAAAAACTCAGAATACCCAGAATAAGCAGACCGGGAAAAATACCCGCAAGGAACATCGTATCAATAGGAACTTGGGCGATAATTGCGTACAGGATCAGAGGGACGCTCGGTGGGAACAGAAGTCCGATACTCCCAGAAGCCGTTATCAAGCCGAGCGAAAACTTCTCGTTATAGGTTTGCCGCAGAATCGGGTAGACCAACCCACCGAGAGCGATAATCGTTACACCGGATGCCCCAGTGAAAGTGGTAAAGAAAGCACACGTGCCGAGAACAACTACTGCAATACCACCGGGTAACCAACCAACGCTTGCACGCGCGAATGCAACCAAACGCTGCGGTGCCTTTCCCTCAGCGATAATATACCCTGCAAATGTGAAAAGAGGGATAATCAGAATCGTTGAATTCCGAGTGAGTCGGTTAAAATCAATCAGGATTGTTGAAATCGGTTCACCCGCCGCGGCATATCCGATAATCGAAGCACCACCGAGCAAAACAAAGAGGGCGCCGCCGAGAAGCGCGAAGCCTGCTAATCCAATACCGATTATGAATCCCATCAATCCGATTCTCCTTCGACGTAGGGGCGAGGTGACCTCGCCCCTACGAAATGAATACCTATCTGAAGTGCTATATGGATGCCAATGAGGACAAAACCGTACGGGATAATAGCCTTCGCCCACCATAAAGGGACACTTCCAATTAATACAGCCTCGCTTGACTTCTCATCTTGTAAAAAGATAAAGCCGTAATAGGCTAAAATCCCGACGACAATCAAAGCGACGCAATCGACAACGAGATTCGTCCATCGTGTAATCTTTCCGGGGAGTATCCGACTGAGGACATCAATACTGATGTGTCGTCTTTCACAGGTAGCGACGGCGGCACCCAAGAAGCAAAGCCACAGTGTCAAGTGCTGAAGCATCACATCGCTCCATAACAGGCTGACGTTGAACACATAACGCAGGACAATTTTGAGGATCGCAAGTCCCAGCATCATTGCAATAATCAAGCACAGCAACCCGATTTCGATTTTACCAAGAAAGGTATTAACGTTTTGCAGGAAAGAGTTTTCGGTCGGCGATTCTTTCAGCATCTACTTCTCCGGTGCTAACACTTGAATCCCGGCGGCGGGCAGCACAGCAACTTTGACACGTGTTGGAAGTTTTTCCGCGAACAACGCAATTAATTCATTGAGATCTCGGAAGAGGCGCGCGCCTGGATGCTTCTTGTAAAAGTCGTCTACCAAAAAGTGTTCCGACCACACATGCAGCTGATCTTGAGTTCCGAGTTGGGGTGCTGGCAGTTCAGATTCAGTCCTTTCGGATCTCTGCTGTAGGAAGCGTGCATAATCAATCTGTTCAAACAACCCGTGGTAGCAGATGCCATCGCTTGCGGGGTTGAGTGCCAACCTATGCGCTTTCTCAAAATAGGACAGTGCCCATAATGCTTTTCCCGTTTGAATTGGGTCGCTATCAAGCGGGTAACAGTTAAGCACAACCAGATCGGTTTCTTTTCGGCTCGCCTCCGGTATCTCTGTGCCGTAAGTGTCCAATGCGAAGTGTGCCCCCTTACGGTGTGCCTGCACAAAATCACCGACAAACAACCCGCAAATTTCACGACGGCTATTGAGCACAGTGTTGACAATCACATCGAGTCCGAGAACCCCAGCGACCGCCTCAGAGAAATCGCGATGATCAGGTTCACTCCCTTTTCTTTCAATCACAGCGTGCCCACGACCCGGTGAGAAGGTATGGAAATAGAACATCGTCGCAAAACCAGCAATACCCGGTACAACCAATTTTGCACCACCACCGAAGCCAACAGAGCCGTGTGGATAAATGCCACCCAGACACACTTTGAAATCCGCATCCGCAACGACACGGTCGAGATAGATAGGCATACCGTTATCAAGGTTGCCTAAGGCGCGCAGATCGCCACCCATAAAGTCGTGGCTTGTTGCCTCATATTCAGCAGCAACATCTGCCCCAATCTTTTTTGCCACCTCTTCATCAGTGAGAGGACGGTGCGATCCACCTCCGACAACAAACCGGATCTCCGATTTTGGAACACCTGCCGCTGCTAACTCGCGTAGGAGGAACGGTATAACGCTCGCAGCAGGTGTTGGGCGACTCAGATCATCAACAACAATAGCAGCACTCTTTTTACCCTTCGCGAGTTCCGAAATACGGGCGGTGCCGATCGGTTCAGCGAATGCCTGTTCAATTTGGGTATCAGAAAGTGCGGGCGCGTCTTTCGGACCCAACATTTCTACTTCCCAGCCTGTTGGGAAATTCAGTGTGAGTTCTTCATCTCCGTACCAAGCACGGGAGCAAACTGTAGCAGTGTTGTTCACAATTAACCTCCATTTTTGAAACGCGGATTCCGCGGATATTTATAGTAAAGTTTAGAATTAATTAGACACTCCAAAGAGGCGAGGATACAATCCTCGCCAGCGGTGGTGAGGTGTTTTGTGTTTTCCAAAGTGCCCTCTTATTTTCGGGTTTTACTATAAACTTCCCCAGCGGGGCGGCATCTGTATAGCGACTTACGAATGAGAATTCACGTGAGGACCTGGATTCCACCTACAGGTAAAACGGCAACTCTTGCGCGCTCTGGAAGTTTCTCCGAGAACAGTTGAATCAGACCTTCTAAGTCGCGGAAAAGAAGCGATGCCGGATACTCCTTATAGAAGTCATCTGCGAAAAAATGCTCAGACCAAACATGGAGTTGTCCACGCCGTCCGATCTGCTGCGGTGGGGCTTCCGGTGGTGTCTGTTCGGCTCGTTGTCGGAGATAGCGTGCGTAATCGAGTCTGTCGAACAACCCGTGGTAGCAGCTGCTATCGCTTGCAGGGTAGAGTGCTATGGTGTAAGCGTTTTCAAAATAGCTTAAAGCCGCCAATGCTTTATCAAGTTGAATCGCATCAGCATCGAGCGGATAGCAATTAATCACCACCAGATCTGTCTCTTTTCGAGTTGTTTCCGGTATCACTGTCCCATAGGTATCCATAGCGAAATGCGCGCCTTTACGGTGTGCCTTGATAAAATCACCAACAAACAGCCCACAGATTTCACGACGGTTATTGAGCACAACGTTGGGAATCATATCAAGACCGAGAACACCTGCTGCCAGCTCAGCGGTGTCGCGGCGATCGGGTTCACTACTCTGTCCCTCGATTATGGCGGGTCCGCGCCCGGGTGGAAAAGTATGGAAATAATACATCGTAGTAAATCCGGCAATACCAGGGACAATTAGTTTCGCACCGCCGCTAAAACCGACGGAACTGTGTGGATAGATACCGCCGAGACAGATTTTAAAATCCGCGTCCGCGACAATACGGTTGAGATACACCGGCGTGCCATTCTCAAGGTTGCCAAACGCACGTAGGTCCCCACTCATAAAGTTATGATTGGTTACCTCGTACTCAGCAGCAATATCTGCGCCAACCTTTTTCACAATATCTTCATCGGTGAGAGGTCGGTGGGCACCGACACCAGCAACAAACCGAATTTCTGATTTCGGGACACCCGCCGAGGTTAACTCATGTAAAATGTATGGAATAATTCTTGCAGCGGGAGTCGGACGACTCAGATCATCGACGATGATGGTAGCACTCTTTTTGCCTTTCGCGAGTTCCGAAATACGGGGGGTGCCGATCAGTTCAGCAAATGCTTGTTCAATTTGGGTATCAGAAAGTTCAGGTGCATCCTTTGGACCTAATACCTCAACTTCCCAACCGGTTGGAAAGTTCAGCGGCAGTTCCTCATCCCCGTACCAAGCACGGGAGCGGACTGTAACTGTATTTTCCATTACGTGTTTCCTGTTCCTTCAAAACTGTGTTTCTGAATGTAAACATCAGTTTTAGTGTTCCTGCTTCAGCGTCCACTGCCTTCCAACGAGGTCTTACACGGACTCGACAGGCGTTTTACATCTCATGCGAACCGCACACGATGGTTCTTAGGTTGATAGCAGCATTTACGTCGCGGTCTTCTGTGAAACCGCAACTTTGGCAATGATATTGCCTTTCTGATAGTGATAAATCTTCTTTCTTATCACCGCAGCGGCTACAGGTCTTGCTTGAGGCGAAAAACTGCGGGGCTTCTACAACAGGTATACCCAACCCTTCGGCTTTGGATTTGAGTTTCGCCAGAAAACCACCGATCGCTGAATCCGATAAGGCTTTCGCCAGTTTCTGATTCTTGAGCATGTTCGTAATCTTCAGCGTTTCAATACCGATAGCACTCGCATTCTTAACTATCTCCGTTGTCGCTTTATAGTGTGCGTCCTCACGGATAGAAGCAATTTTATAGTGGATACGTTCTACTATACGTTTTTGCTTATACCAGTTGTTAGATAGAAATACTTTACGGCTCATTTTACGTTGCTCACGCTTTAACTTGCGTTCATACCTTTTCAGCGGTCTTGGGTTTGGATACTGTTTACCGTTATCAAGTGTAGCAAGTGAGTTTATACCTACGTCTATTCCGACGACAGGGAGTCCGCGTGTCTCACGCGGAGTATGAGGTGTTCCTGTTTCGACCAGAATAGAGACAAACCAACGATGGGCTTTCCTTGATATAGTAACCTGACGTATTTCACCTTCAAATCTCAATGATTCAAACATATGAACTTTCCCAATTTTCGGGAGACGGATATGTTTGTTTTCTATTTTTACCTTTGCACCTTCAATCGTATAGGACTGGCGGTGTGAACGCTTTTTATACTTCGGAAACTTATTTACTCCATGCTTCCAACGTTTGATAGCATCACCAAGATTCTCAAACGCATACGCAGAGGCGCGCTGATCACAGGCACCGCACCAGTCAAACTTCTCACGTTTTGCGGCGTTGAACCGTTGGCGCAACGTCCGAGCAGAACGCCATTCGTCTTTCGACAAACCGTCTTTGAAATCAGAGAGTCCATAGTTGAAAGCAACACGCGCATAACCGCATTGTTGGGCAAACCATGACCGCTGTTTTGCTGTAGCGCGCAACGCTATCTTGTGTGCTTCTAATGCCATTTGGGTATATCTCGTATCTCGTTTTTACCGCTTGTCAGAGTCGGTCGGCGAGGAGACCGCACTTGCGTGCGGCTGACAAGTCCTCGCCACGAGATACTATCATTATACTACTTTTCTACACGAAATGTGAAGAAAAACATACAGAAACATAGAAAAAAACTATTTAGGAACTACTCATTTTATATCTTCATCTTTGCACTGATGGGAGAGCGCCGCTGCGATAAATTCCCGGAAAAGTGGGTGCGGTTCAAGCGGTTTCGATTGAAATTCAGGATGAAATTGTGAACCTACCATCCACGGATGATCGGTTACCTCAGCGATTTCGACAAGGCTTTCATCCGGCGACATCCCACTAAAACAGAGACCCGCTGCTTCCAATTGTGAGCGGTATTGGTTATTCAATTCGTAGCGATGACGGTGACGCTCCAAAATAATAGGCTGCTGATAGGCATCATAACTTTTGGTGTTTTCTTTGAGGACGCAGGGATAATGTCCGAGTCGCATTGTTGCGCCGAGGTCAGCTACTGCACGCTGTTCATGCATTAAATCTATAACGGGATAAGGTGTATTCTCATCTACTTCTGTGCTATTTGCATTTTTTAATTTCGCGACGTGCCGGGCAAACTCAATGACGAGACACTGCATTCCAAGACATAATCCCAAATACGGAATGTTATTTTCACGGGCGTATCGTGCAGCAACCAACATTCCTTCAATTCCGCGATAACCGAATCCGCCTGGAACCAGTATCCCATCGACATTTTCAAAAACACTATCAAGATCTGGATGTTCTGTGAGCGACTCCGCTTCTATCCACTCAATTTCGACAGCCGCTTCGTTGGCGATTCCGCCATGTTTGAGGGCTTCCTGCACACTGATATAGGCATCGCTGCCGGTTGTGTATTTTCCAACAATCGCAATTCGGGCTTCCTGCTTTGGGTTTTTCAGTTTTTCGACCATCGCGACCCATTCAGCATCCATCGGTGCGCGCGCCTCAAGTCCAAGTCTTTTTGAAACGAGATGTCCCATCCCTTGCCGTTCAAAATTGAGCGGGATTTCATCAACGCACTTTGTGTCCAGTCCTTCAAAAATACATTCTTCAGCAATACCACAAAGGAGCGCAATTTTCTGACGGAAGGCTTCATCCAACGTCTGGCTGGTGCGGCAAAGCAGCACATCTGGCTGGACCCCCAACTCTTGGAGTTTACGGATGCTATGTTGTGTCGGTTTACTTTTGCTCTCACCGTTAGGTAAGGTGTAAATAAGCGATACATGGAGGAACATCGTATTTTCGCGTCCTACCTCAACTGCCATTTGTCGGATGGCTTCGACAAACGGTGGCATCTCAAAGTCACCGATCGTTCCACCTATCTCAGTAATGACGATTTCGGCTTCGTTATCCTCCCCAATCTGATAGATACGGCGTTTGATCTCATCAGTAATATGCGGAATCAGCTGCACTGTTTCACCGAGATAATCACCCCGCCGTTCCTTCGCAATTACTTCACTATAGATGGAGCCTGTCGTAAAGTTAGAGTACTTGTTCAGATCTATGCCAAGAAACCTTTCGTAATTCCCTAGGTCGAGATCCGTTTCCGCACCATCACGAGTGACGAAAACCTCACCATGTTGAAACGGGTTCATCACACCCGCATCCACATTGAGATACGGATCAATTTTGACAACAATTACCTTAAACCCACGATTGATGAGCAATCTGCCCAGTGCCGCAGTTGTGATACCTTTACCAATCCCTGAGATAACTCCACCCGTTACGAAAATGTACTTTGTCATGAAAATTTCTTTATGAAGCCTCCAAAATTTGTTTAACCCGTTCCAAGTCAGCAGGAACATCAACCCCAATAAGAGGGATATCTGTTTCAACGACGTGAATAGGAACACCGTGTTCTAAAAAGCGCAATTGTTCTAACCCCTCCGCAAGTTCATAAGGTGTGCTGTCCCACTTTGTGAAAGCGAGGAGCTGCTCGCGACGGTAAGCGTACAGACCGACATGCCGATACACAGGGAATCTGTGCAGTTCGGTTTGAGGGATTTTCCCGGGCATAGATGCACGTGAAAAATATAAGGCATCGTCCTGAAGATTTGTAACAACTTTAACGACGTTAACGTCCCGATAATCCTTGTCAGTTTCAACCCGTTGTTTTAACGTGCAAACCTGCACATCCGGTCTGTCAATGAAAGGCTGCAGCATCATGTCTATCTGTACCGGCTCAAGCAGCGGTTCGTCCCCTTGGATGTTGGCAACAATATCACACGTCAACCGTTCTGCGACAACAGCGACCCGCTCAGTACCGGTTGCACAATCACCCGTCATCTGGACGTTTCCGCCAAATTGCTTTACAGCATCGTAAATCCGCCGGTCATCCGTAGCAACAATCACTTCATCCAGTGTCTTTGCACGGCACGCGCTTTCATAAACGTGCTGCACCATCGGTTTCCCCAGAAGATTCACCAACGGCTTGCCCTCAAAACGGCTTGAGGCATAGCGAGCTGGGATAATTCCTACACTTTTCAACCTCACGTTCCCTCACAAAACCATAGACTTTCCTATGTATTTTCTATTCGTATTCTAAATCAGTTTAACCCAAAGCGAACTTAAAATCAAGATTTTTTCCATTTTCAGTTGCATACATGAATGGAAAAGTGATAAACTTAAAATACAAGTGGTTAGGTGTGAAAAATAAAGTAAAGTATGGTTCATCTAAAGGAGGATTCAGAAGATGAAACGCAACCTTATATTAACCTCTAATTTGATGTGCTTATTTCTGATAGGTGCTCTTTGTATGCCTACAACGGAAATTCAAAACGTGTCCGCTGAGGTTTTAGATCCGGATTTGGTCCTGTATTTTGATTATGAGGATTTCAAAGGCGGTACCGTCGTTGAAAAATCTGGACGTGGTTACGATGGTGAGATTAATGGGAAGGTCACACAATCCAATGATGGAAAGTTTGGCAAAGCCGCCCACTTCGTGACCGGAAGTTTTCTTGATTTAGATGGGCCCAACGTTAAGCCTGATGACATCCCTACCGAAGGTATGAGTATTGTCGCGTGGATCCACGTTGAAGCCGTTGCAGATATGGCGATTTTCAATGCGCGTGCGAAGGATAATACATGGCTTGTACATCCAGAGGCACGCGGTAGTGGCAAGTATCGTTGGCTCAATAGGAGTCCTGGCGGCGCGACTATCTTTGACATTCGGGCTGGAGATAACGAGGCGAATGAATGGCAGCATTACGCTGGCACGTTCAGCCGCGCGGATGGGAAAGCCATACTTTATATCAACGGAAAAAATGTGGGTGAAGAAAAAGCCCGTGTCGGCACGCCTATTGCACCAGACTGGGGCAATGGGGCACGCGTCGGCTATAACATTGACAACAACCGTCCGTTCGCTGGACTGATGGATGACCTTAACGTCTGGAAACGTGGCTTGACAGCGGAAGAAGTTAACACCATTATGAACGATGGCGTTGAAGCGTTTCTTGCTGTGGAAGCACACGGTAAACTGGCAACGACTTGGGGAAGACTTAAGGCCTCAAAGTAAGATGAAAATCAAAGTAAGATGAAAAAGGAATAGTTCATCTCTAAGGAGGATCTTAAAAGATGAAACGCAACCTTATATTAACCTCTTCTCTGATGTGCTTACTTCTGGTAGGCACGCTTTGTATGCTCATTGCAGAGATTCAGGACGCGTCCGCTGAGGCTTTAGATCCGGATCTGGTCCTGTATTTTGATTATGAGGACTTTAAAGGCGGCACTGTCGCTGAAAAATCCGGACGTGGTTACGATGGTGAGATTAATGGGAAGGTCACACAATCCGATGACGGGAAGTTTGGCAAAGCCGCTCAGTTCGCAGCCGGCAGCTTCCTTGACTTAGATGGGCCCAACGTTGATCCTGATGACATCCCGACCGAAGGTATGAGTATTGTCGCGTGGATTAACGTTGAAGCCATATCGGATATGGCAATTTTCAACGCTCGCGCAGCCGATGGCACGTGGCTTGTACACCCTGAAGCACGTGGCGATGGAAATTTCCGTTGGCTCAATCGGGGCCCTAACCCCAATAGGACGATATTTGATATCCGGGCAGGTAAAAACGTAGCCAACGAATGGCAGCATTATGCTGGCACGTACAGTCGTGCAGATGGATTAGCCATTCTCTACATCAACGGTAAAAAGGTCGGTGAAGAAAAGGCGCGCCTCGACACGCCTATCGCAGACAACTGGGGGCAGGGGGCACGGGTCGGCTTTAACATCGACAACAAGCGCCCTTTCACTGGACTGATGGATGACCTTAACGTCTGGAAACGTGGCTTGACAGCGGAAGAAGTTGATGCTATTATGAACGACGGTGTCGAAACGTTTCTTGCTGTGGAAGCACACGGTAAACTCACAACTACGTGGGGAAACCTTAAAGCATCAAAGTAAGGCGAAACCCGTGAAAGTGGCTATATGTTGTAAGAAAGTAAAGGAATAATTCATCTAAAGGAGGACCTTGAAAGATGAAACGGAACTTTATACTAACCACTAATCTGATGTGCTTACTTCTGATAGGCACGCTCTGTATGGTTATAGCAGGAATTCAGGATGCATCCGCTCAGATTTTAGATCCGGATTTAGTGCTGTATTTCGACTACGAGGATTTCGACGGAAATACCGTCCTTGAAAAGTCTGGACGTGGCTACGATGGCGAGATTAATGGCAATGTCACACAATCCGATGACGGGAAGTTTGGCAAAGCCGCTCAGTTCGCAGCTGGCAGCTTCTTGGATTTAGATGGTCCCAATGTCAAGCCTGAAGACCTTCCCATTGAAGGCATGAGTCTTATCGCATGGATTAACGTTGCATCCGTATCGGATATGGCGCTTTTCAACGCCCGCGCAACCGATGGCACGTGGCTTGTACACCCTGAAGCACGTGGGGACGGAAATTTCCGTTGGCTCAATCGGGGACCTAACCCCGGTAGGACGATATTTGATGTCCGAGCAGGTGAAAACAAAGCCAACGAATGGCAACATTACGCTGGCACTTACAGTCGTGCAGACGGATTAGCTGTGCTCTATATCAACGGTGAAAAGGTCGGTGAAGAGAATGCGCGCCTTGACACGCCTATCGCAGACAACTGGGGGCAGGGGGCACGGGTCGGCCTTAACATCGACAATCAACGCCCTTTCACCGGACTCATGGATGACTTTAACCTCTGGAAACGCGGTTTGACAGCTGAAGAGGTCACTGATATCATGAACAACGGCCTTGGCGCAACACTCACTGCCGTGGAAGCGCAAGGTAAACTCGCAACGACTTGGGGCAGGCTTAAGGCGAACTAACGAAAATGGAGTAGGTTCAAATCATTTTCTGGTAGGCGCGCTGATGAAGCGCGCCTATTAAATTCGCGTAGTCCCCCTGGAGAAAATGCAAAAACGGGTTATGGATCGGATGGCGTGGACGGTGGATCCTCTTCCACCTCGTCAGGCACCGTGGTGACCTCTGACAGCGAATTTGCCTTTAGCATTTCAGCGAGGTAATCGTCCTCCGAGAGCAAATCTTTATTAACGCGGAGACTCGCTTCATGGAACCGATAATCACCTTCGCCGAGTTGATAATAACACTGGAGGTATCCAGCACTGACTGCCTGTTTGAGATCTGACGGTGAGAGATCCAACATCGCTGCTGCCTCTTCCAAGTCATACTCAACGACGGCATGGCGCATTCGCATCTTCTCATCTCCATTTTTGGGACTTTAACGCGAGTTCAACTTAAGCATATAGACTGATCGGTTCACTTCACTAACGGGTTTCTAATCTCTTCCGTCCACAAGGTTCACGTAATTTAGATTTTACTATAAAATCATAGAAAATACAACGTAATAGATAAAGTCGAGTTGCCTGATGCAGTATGGATGTCCAAATTACACATTCGCGAAATCTCTTAAACCGTGGTTGATATGCGCATTGGTTTTCTGTGCTTTCATAACAGGGTTAGAAGCGGATGCCGAAAACTTCGTATCGCGATGGGATCAGGAACTTTTTGATCGTATCTATGATGCACCACCACGCCAGCAACCGACATGGACACTCATGGAAACGATCTCGGATTTCGGAGATTATCGCGCAGTAATCGGAGCATCAGCGCTGCTCATGGCGTACGGAAATGATTCGCACCGAGAAACCGGAAAACTTTTATTTTCTGCATATACGGGAGCAGGGGTTATAACGTATGGTATGAAAAGACTAATAGGCAGAAAGCGACCCCTCGATACAGTATTGGGGAATCCGTCTTTACCCTCAGGGCACGCCTCGATTGTATTCAGTGTTGCCACGATTTTAGGGTATCGGTATCCAAAACTACGCATCCCACTCTATATCGGCGCGGGGTTGGTCAGCTTCTCGCGTATCTATTTAGGACGGCACTATATCTCAGATGTGTTGACTGGAGCGGCAATCGGCACCGGAATGGGGATGCTCGTCTGGCATAACCGTGCAACACTGTTAGAATGGGAATTTTAGTTCCGGTAGGAGACTCCGATTTCCCTCTTGTCTACTAACAACCGATAAGCATTGTAGGAAAGAACCCCGATTCCCGACTTAGAAAATTAGAACCCTTGACAATAAAATTCACATTGCGTAAAATATAATTGTATAAGGAGGGTAAGACAGTGATTTATGCAAAAGATCGCATCCACTTCCGACATCAGATTATTGATAGGATCGGTATATTCCTCTTAATGGGAACTTTGTTGGCCGGGTGTGCTGTTGCACCACAACCCTTGGTTGATGTCTACATGGAACCGGTCGAAGGACGCTTTAACGCCCATATTGATGTGGAAACAGGAGCAGCAACTGTCCTAAAAGAAGGAGTTGCCGTTACCATTAAACCGCTTGATGAGATAGAACTATTCTCACTCACTGAGGAACCGAGGCTGAATCCGTATCTTCTCGTCGAGAGAAACGGTGCTGTTGAACCCATCTATACGGTATTTGAAGTTACAGTCCACAACAGGGATAATCGTCGTGTTGTTGTTGATGACGCAGCGATCCTCATTGATGGAAGTGGCGTGCAATACGCCAATCTATCCAAAGATTACTTCGACTCACTCTACGACAACGTAGATCGCCCGAACAGCGGTCCTCGGGAAGCAGCTTACCCTTATACGCCTACGACTTACGGCTACTATCCATACTATGGTCACTATCAGTCCTACATAGATGCTGAAGCATTAGAGTGGGGACGAATCGCAATAGAAGACAGCATTTTTGAAGGTGGAAAGTTGTTCTCCGGTGCAAAACGGAGCGGTTTCTTAATTTTTGATCGGCTTGAGAGTAGTGCGGTTGACCTCAGAATCGTTTTACCTGAAGTTTGGATAATCCAGAACGGTAAACAGAATAAAGTTGAATTTAAAATTGATTTCAGGCAGGTCCTGCCGTAAAATAACGATAACCGCAATGGCTTAATTTGTATTGTTAAGACGAAAGGCGTTTCAAAAACTAAGAGGCTGATATTCATATTGTCTCTTGCAGTAGTTGCTTCACTGTGTATCGTATCATTACTACCTATCTTAGAAATAGAAGCAGACGAAGACGAGAAGTGTAACTCTTGTGATCTACCCCCGGACGCACAACACTATGATATATGGTATGGCGTATATCTTTGTAGTGGTAATTCACAACATTATCAACATCAATGGGAAGTTCCAATATTCTGGATGGGGAACAGCGAGGATAAATGCAGAGGCTATGTTCTCGGGTATGCGTATCAAAATTGTGGAAGCAATTAACAACGAAATGAGTCGTTTTGGACTTGCGAAAACCCTTTATTTGTAAGGGTTTTCGCTTGATTTAATTCATATAATTGGTGGAAGAAAATGATTAAATTTCCTTTGTTTAAGTTAAGTTTAATCCCAAAACGACTTATTGCGTTATATAATTGAAGGGAGTATATAGCAAAATGAGAAATTGGCTTGTCGGATTATTAATAGTAGGGCTTGTGTCTGTTTGGGGATGTCAGCCTGCAAGTAAAGACCAACAGGAACCTCAGAGAGAGGTAAGAGTTGCTGTCGCTGGCCCCTTTACAGGTAACGCAGCAGCATTTGGCGAGATGATTAAACGCGGTGCCGAACTCAAAGCGAAAGAGATCAATGAGGCTGGCGGCATCAACGGCATGAAACTGACGCTCATTCCCGGAGATGATACCGGTACAGAAAAGGAAGCAAAAGCTGTTGCCACGCGCTTCGCTACTGACCGGCGGATCCTCGCGGTTGTCGGGCACTTTAACAGCGCATGCTCCTTAGCAGGTAAACCCATTTACGCAGATAATGGGATCGTTGAATTGTCCCCGGGTTCAACGAATGTCAGTGTTTGTGAAGGGAGCGATTGGACATTTCGGAATTTGTATCGAGACGATTTTCAGGGAGAATTCATCGCTAAATATATTAAGGATTACATGAAGAAGTTTCAGACCGTCGCCATTCTATTTGATAATGACGATTACGGACGTGGACTTCGGGACGGTTTCAGTGCCGCTGCAGAAGAAATTGGACTCGAGATTGTTGCCTCTGAAGCCTATGACCGAGACAATACGGATTTTAAAGCGCAACTCACGAGTATTAAAGCAAAGAATCCAGACCTTATCTTCATTTCCGGTCTTTACAGTCAAGCGGGACTCATCGCGAAACAGGCACGTGAGACAGGGATCACCGCTCAGTTTTTCGGAGCTGATGGCGTGGATTCTCCAGATTTTCTCATAATCGCAGGTGCTGCCGCAGAGGGAACATACTTAACGACACCGTTTACGTTTGAGTTAGGTGGAGACAAGGCACAACAGGTCGCTACAGCGTTTGAAAATGACTACGGCGTTTTGCCAGATACATGGGCCGCGCTAACTTACGATGCGGTGGGCATGATTGCGGAAGCAATTGAAAAAACCTATAATAAGGATGCCACTCTCGCCGAAAATCGAAAAGCCATCCGCGACCATTTGGCATCATTAGATACGCCAGAAGAGGGATACAAAGGGATTACCGGGTTAACCTATTTTGACAAAAACGGGGACACTGTTAATAAACCCGCCTATGTTAAAATCGTTAAAGGTGGTGAATTCACGATCGCCCCTCAGCAAGTGCTCGATTGAGAATCTCAAGTTTGAACACTGAGATTTTCGCAAATTCTTTTAAAGGACAAACAACAGGACTATAAGAATTATGGAGCAATTTTCACAGCAACTGATTAATGCCCTTGTGCTCGGTGGAATTTATGCCCTTATTGCTGTCGGTTATACCATGGTTTACGGCATTATTGAGTTGATTAACTTCGCCCATGGCGAAATTTTCATGCTTGGTGCCTACTTCGCGTTCACCTTGGTCACGGTTTTTAACCTGCCATTTTGGTTAGCACTCCCTATTAGTATGCTCCTCTGTGCCGGAATCGGAATGTTGATGGACGTGGTTGCTTATCGTCCACTTCGTAATGCAGCGCGCCTCTCGGCATTAATTACAGCGATCGGTGTTTCAATCGGTCTGCAAAACCTTGCCCGAATTATCTGGGGTGCAAGGCAACGTCCTTTCCCACCAGAATCGCTACCGACTTTTTTAAGGCAGGGCATCCCTCCAACTGAATCCCTACCAGCATTTTCTTTGACCGAGACGGCGATTGCCCTCCCTGGTGGTGCTTACCTACCTTACCGGGACTTATTTATTATTCTTCTTGCCTTCGTTCTAATGATTGCCTTAAATCGGTTAGTCTCCCTAACAAAGATTGGCAAAGCGATGCGGGCTTGTGCCCAAAATCGGGTTGCCGCCAATTTGATGGGTATCAATACCAATCGTGTCATTGTTATAACGTTCGCTATCGGCTCTGCTTTGGGAGCTGTTGCGGGAGTGATGGTCGGCGTGCGCGAAATTATTGAACCGACGATGGGATACTATAAGGGCGTTGCAGCGTTTGCGGCGGCTGTTCTTGGTGGTATTGGAAACATCACTGGTGCTATGCTGGGAGGGCTCCTTATAGGATTCGCCGAAGTCTTTGGGGCAGGCTATATCCCTTACGGCTACGGTTCTGGATATCGGGTGGCGATTGCCTATATCGTCATGATTGCTGTCATTATAATCCGTCCTTCAGGATTATTTGGGAAATCAACCGCAACTCGTGCCTAAGTTATTGAGGTTCAGGATAGAATTACGTTTATGCCCTTAGAAAACCATGCGAGATAAACTAACACCGAAAAATATAATCTTCTTTGCCATAGTAGGTTTCTTCCCGCTACTTATGTATGCGGTGGATTACATTAGCCAGTTACTGTCCTATCGGGATATCTTTCTCCCAACACCGAGCGGGGATTATATTCTCTATATTGTTGTTCAAATCGGTCTCTACACGCTCCTCGCAGTCGGTCTAAATATCGTTTGTGGATTTACAGGGCTGTTAGACCTCGGCTACGTTGGGTTCTATCTCGTGGGGGGATACACCGCAGGACTTCTGATGGTACGCCTCGGATTCAGCTACTGGATGGTACTACCGTTAGCGGTTCTCAACGGTGCACTTTGGGGTTTGTTGCGCGGTGCCCCTACCTTACGACTCACTGGCGATTACTTCGCAATCGTTACCTTTGGGTTTGCTGAATTGCTTTTCCGTATCGTGAAAAATGAGATATGGTTGATTGGGGACATCAACGGATTTGTCAAAAATATTCCGCATGTTACGCTTTTTGGGATAAAGCTCAATCAGAATTGGCATCACTATTACCATATTCTCATCTTACTCGCTTTGGTCATATTCGTTACCTACCGGTTGCAGCATTCCCGCGTGGGAAGAGCGTGGGTTGCTATCCGAGAAGATGAACAAGCCGCGGCATCTATGGGAATCAACGTCAGCCGATACAAGTCGCTTGCCTTTGCTGTCAGCGCAGCTATTGGCGGGCTCGGTGGGGCTTTTTTAGCACCATTTTGGTCAAGTATTAGCGCACGAACCTTTGAATTTTGGGAATCCATCCTCATCCTCTGTATGGTAATCCTCGGCGGTAAAGGCAGCATTAAAGGATCGATTCTGGGAGCAATCATCCTTGGTTCCTTAAGTGAAGTCCTGCGAGAAATTCTTTCCAACTTCCCTCAATTTAGTGGTGCACGCTATCTGATTTTCGGCATCATCTTAGTTTTGCTGATGCGCTACCGCCCAGAGGGCTTAATCTTTAAAAAAGCATAATGTCACTACATCAAAAAGTTAAGAGCGCAATTTGCGCCTCCATACCGCAAAATGAAGCAACTCACAGATAAGCAGAATCAATGCGCCTGCCACGAACAACTGGAAGCGTTCCTGATATTCACCGCCTGAACGTACCCTGAATTTCTGCTTTTCGAGTTGTGCTAAGTCTGTTACTAATTGGGCAATTCCCGTGTTTGCATGGTAATATTTTCCCTTCCCCGCTTCGGCAATTTCTTGCAGTTGAGTTTCATTCAATGCTGTCAGTACCAACTGTCCATTAGCATCGCGTTTGTATGGTGTAGCTTCTGCATCAATACCCCCCTGAAGGGGAATAGGCACGGATTGAACAGCATTGCCAACACCAATGCAATAGATGCGCACACCTTCCCGGGTTGCCGCTTCTGCTGCATCAATAACATCTTCCCCGTGGTCCTCCCCATCTGTAAATAGTATTAGGACCTTCTGTCCTCCAAAATCGGATGCTACTGCTGTTGTATCGTCCTGATCTGCGCCGAGTCGATCGGTTGCAGTCTCAATAGCGTTGCCGATACGAGTTCCGCTATGGGTAAGTGTTTCAGGAGTTATCGCCGTTAAGAATTCTCTGAGGGTAGCAGTATCGGTCGTTAGCGGACATACCACAAAACTTGCTTCAGCAAAGTAGAGTAATCCAACCCGGTCGCCTTCGAGTTCTTCTAACAGCGAAAACATAACCTCTTTGGCGCGGGTCAATCGCCGAATCGATTCTTCACTTTCTGCAAGCATACTGGTCGAAATATCCAGAGCGAGCATGACATCTAATCTTTCTGCAACCGGTTCGGGTTTGGCACCCCACTGTGGACGCGCGATTGCGAATGTCAGTAAGAGATACCCGAGCAGCAACAATCCCGCTTGAATCTTGTGTCGCTGTAGGTGCGCGGGATCCACATTGCTGTAGAATCGCAGTAGTGCTCTCCGTTTCTGTTGTAATCCAAAGAGAAGCAACAGTATCAAAGGCGGCACTGCCCATAAAAAATGGAGAAATTCAGGGTGGGCAAAACGCATATTTTAATTTATTGGCTTCTGGGCGTTGTTCCACTTCGTTTCACAACGGTTTCTGGTGAAGTCAGGAGACCTTCAATGTTTGGACTATAAAGATAGGATGGAATTCCGGACGCGTTCAAAAATCTCAATCGCATAGTCAAGATGTGCTTTGGAAGCGATGTTAAAAGAGATCCCAAAATTCTTAACTGTGACGTTTGGCAAGTTGGCTCTGCATTCAACAACATGGAGGGGCGTGAAGTCGCCGTGGACATCAACTCGGAAATGGGTCGCCCTTCTTGAAGGATATGTGTCAAGCCACCAGTGCCCCCCGAAAGTCAGCCTAAGTTTCGCTATACGGGGTCGAAGTGTTGCACCGCACGCCTCAATATACGCTAAAAATTCACGCGCAACCTGCAAGAGTTCTTCATTCTCTTGCAGCGTCTCAATGAACGACACGAGCGTCATAAACTGCTGAGCGGTGTGCCCATAACTCCGTTCTTCTTCCTTGACGAGCGTTCCACCTAAAACGGTTTCGGTTGCGACTAAGATTTCATCAGGGGCGTGGTAGGAAAAATAGGAGATATAGGTAAGATCCAGACCCAAGGCTCGCAGATATTCGGCGACCTCTAAGACGCGCGTGTCCACTCCCTCAGAAACAAGCACCAACCGCTGGCGTTGATTGAACGCCGATTTGCGAATATCGCCAGGTTCATATTCAAAAAATTCACTGTGGAGTGCAGTTAGAGAGGAAAATTCCTTACCTTGTTGTTGGCACCAACGATACGCGAGTTGCTCCAATTCGATAAAAGAGAGTTGGGAAACCCCAGCGGCATACTCTAAAATCTGTGTAATTGCTGTCCTCGAAGGCTTTCCTCGCTTAAGCTCAATAATCACACAATTGCCTTGTCGGTCGAGCGCGAGCAAGTCAATCTTCTGCTTTGACGTGCTAAGGGGCGGTTGTCTGCTGATAACGCAGAGGGGTTCACCAAGGACCAGCGTTGCATCCTTTTCAAGGAGATCCTCGAAGTCGCGTTCTTCGCCAAAGCGCAAAGGTTCAAACTTCCCGAATTTTCGGTCTTCCCAACGGTAAACTTCCATTTTTTTAATTTTCCTTGCGGTTCGTTCAGGCGGGTTTCGCGAAGAACGTCCCTCTCTGTCCATCCACCTTCCACTTCGTTTCGGGCTAACATAATCGCCTAAAAGATTGGAACTGAAAACCGATAACTGACAACGGACAACTCCATTTACAGATTAAAATTCAGCCACTCAATACGTTCTCGATATGTCTCGACCTCTGCCGTGATTCTGACATCACTCCAATTGTTCTTCTCACCCAAAAACTGCGCAATTTGAGGGGCAATATCAACACCTTGACCGGGTGTCCAACCGATACGGGTGCGTCGCCAGAGGAGGTCTTCAAGTGTCATCACCATTTCACCCCAACAGGCGTAGAGAAGTTCCGCTTTTGTGAATGGAAGAGATGATGTTATCGGTTCTCCAAGCGTCGCGTCCTCGGCAATGAACTTTTGAATGGTCCTATACCCTTCGCCATATCGTTTAACAAGACGTTCCGTGTTAGCGTCGGGTGCCTCCCCGATCGCATTAGGCAACGGATGCTCGGCAGTTTTACAGTCGCGAGGAACGTCTAAAAACTTCGCAAGCCAGTTTACAGTCTCTTCTGCCATCTGGCGATGTGTCGTGAGTTTTCCACCATAGAGATACATTATCCCGCTTGGACTCTCTGTGATTAAGTGTTCCCTTGAAACAAAACTCGTTCTTGTAAATCCTCGCTCATGTCTATTTGCCGCGATGAGCGGTCGGGTTCCAGCATAAGCAGCAATGATAGTATTTTTGTTGAGTGTTTTTTCTGGGAAAATTCGCTGCGTTTCCGAAAGTAGATAGTTGACCTCATCCACCGACGGACGGACTGATGCCAGTTCTTCCTGCGGTGTTGTTTCAGTGGTGCCGACAATAGAAGTATTATGAGCACCCGGCAAAATAAAAATAACACGCGGATTACGTTTGCGTTGTTTTTCCGAGCGTGTACAAACAATCAAACCGTACGCTTCGGAGTCATCTTCTTTTCCGCATCGCGGCAGGACAAGATGAATACCTTTCGCGTTTTTCGTTACCAAGCGTGGTTCCCCGTCATAACTTGGGTCTTTAGACCACACCTTGTCGCTCCAAGGACCTGTAGCTGCCACAATCTTCCGGGCAGTGATCTCGAAACGTTGCCCGGAAATAACATCTTCAGCAATTATCCCGGACACCCGATTTCCACCACCAGTATCTGATTGCCTGACAAAATCGAGGAAACGGATATAGCTTGCGATGATAGCACCGTGCCGGTGTGCATCTTGGAGTGTTGCGAGTGTCAACCTTGCGTCATCAACAGTGCTATCCCATAATAGGACACATCCTTTTAGCGTATCCGCGGTGATAGGTCCTACCAAACGCTGCACTTTTTGCCCATCACGAATGACGACCGTTTTCTCCGCTTCATCTGCTTTAAAGAGACGGTTGTAGTAATGTGCAGCGAGTTGTATCCCCATCAACGGGTACGGATCGCCTTTGTAGCTGAGCACTGCTATTGGCATCGGTTTGACAAGATTCGGTGCGATGCGTCGCAGAATTTCACGTTCCTTGCGGGAATTCTTGACGAGGTCAATATCGCGTTTAAGTAGGTAGCGAAACCCGCCATGGACAAGTTGGGAGGTGGCACTACTTGTGCCACTCGCGAAATCGCCTTGCTCAATCAAGCCTGCTTTGATGCCCCCGTTGCGCGCAAGGTCACGGATTAAACCCGCCCCGACGATACCGCCACCGATAACCAAAACATCCAAAGGTTCAGTCTTGAAAGTTTCTATATTCTGTGCGCGAGTTCGGGCTGAAAATTCTGTTGGCATTTTGTCCGTCTAATTATTTATTAGATGGCTATGTAAAGAGACCTTACGAATAGCATCCAAAATTCCTGACACAGCACCTGCCACTGGTTCCGTTAACAGCGGTAAAAATATGAGCTGCGAACACGCCTTTTCAGACGCAGGGAAGTCGCTTGCTTTGTATGTTTCAAACTCTCCACCCATATCAGCAGTACAGAGAACACCTCGACCCTCCATGTACATATCAAGTCCCTGCATGAAAAGCGGTAAAGTATGTAGGAGTGGATACGGATTGCTATTCGTCGGTAGACCGCCTGAAAACACAGGCACGCCATCACCAACGAGAAGTGGATAAGGATTATTGTTTGCCAAAACACCCTCTTGTCGAAGTGCCTCTGCAAAAATCGGTGCAGGAAGTCCGGGCATCTCTTCCGCGTGATAGTGGATGGGGAATCCAAAGAATCCAGCTGACTCAGCACCATCTGATGTTTCAATAGGAGAAACGCCCGGAATCTCCTGCAATCCATCGGAGATTGCCCGGATATAGGCACGGCGACCTGCATTGAGTTCATCAAGCTTCTTGAGCTGCACTGAAGCGATGCCGATAGCGAGCGGATGCGCTCGAAATTTAACGCCAAGCCCCATCGGTGGAAGATGTGCGTAGCGCAATGCTGCCGTTTCATCTGTAATACCGGGCGGACGATTAACCTGTCCGAGCAGACACGCCCGTTCAAAAACGGCTACGTCGTTCGTAGCCAACATCCCACCTTCACCGCCGCTAACAGGTTTACTGCCTTGCAAACTCCACGCACCGACCTGTCCGATGCTTCCACACGGTATGCCTTTGTAAGACGCTCCATGCGCGTGGGAACAGTCTTCTATGACCGGCACCCCTGTCTCCTCGCTGAGTGCCATCAACGCATCCATGTCACATACATTACCCCATAGATGTACCGCCACAATCGCTTTGGTTCGCGATGTAATGCGTCGCCGAACATCAGCCACATCGATCAATAATGTCTTCGGATCAACTTCGCAAAAAACCGGCTTCGCCATCAACGTCAACGCTGGCGTAATTGAACCCATCCATGTATATGTCGGGCAGATAACCTCATCGCCGGGACCCACACCAAGCCCAAACATTGCGCTATGTAGTGCTGCTGTCCCGTTGGTGAGGCTCAAGGCATATTCGGTTTGGTGGCGTTCACGCCAAGTTCGTTCAAATTCCTGAACGGTGGGAGATATACCAGAGAGTTCGTTGCGAAGGGTCATCTCATAAACAACTTGTGCCTCTTCCTTTGTCACCTGAGTCCACTGCTCCAGTTTTGGAAAAGGCACATCAGGTGTCTTTTCAAAGACTGGCGTTCCTCCTAAAAGAGCAGGAAGATTTGTTCGGGTAGCCTCATTTTTAACATGAGACAACTTCGCACTGTTTCTCTCCATGTCGATCTCCTTGCGGTCTTTCTCTCAACCGGTAAATTGTTTTAATCCGCCACCTGTGCTATACTCAAGGTGTGTTCCACGTAGATTCAGCACTATCCATAATAACACGTTTCGAGAACCTTTGTCAAATTTTAGTAGGAAAATCGAGAGCATCTTGAATATCCGAAAAGTGTCCATCTCGCTGTTCCGAGACGGCATCCCTCAAATTAAACGCCTATTCGTTAATTGTATACCCACATTTCTCGCGCTCTCTGGATTCTTTCTTCTCTGCGGACTCGTCCTCTATATACGAGGACAGAATCCATTGGAGTTCTATAGCATTATCCTCGTCAGCGGGTTTGCAAGTTTTGACGACTTCGGCTACGTTCTGTTTAACGCAACGCCCCTTGTATTTACAGGACTCGCTGTCGCTATCGCCTATAAAAGTGGGCTGTTTAACATCGGCTGCGAAGGACAACTTTACATCGCTGCGTTCACCGCTGCATGGATAGGTATACACTTGAATCTCCCTACTTTTCTGTTGGTTCCTTTCTGTGTAGGTGGGGCGATGGTTACCGGTGCTGCATGGGGGGCAATTCCAGGGTTCTTAAAGGCGAGGTACGGCGCGCATGAAGTTATCAATACGATTATGATGAACTTCATCGCGTTTGCCCTCATGAACTACCTCGTTACGTCTGTCTACCAAGAACCTAACCAGATGATCCCACATACACGGCAAATTTATGAAGCAGCGCAGTTCCCACGATTGGCATCTTTGCTCCCCGGTCTTCCCCAAAGCAACCCACTAAATGTGAGTTTCTTGCTCGCCTGTGGGTGTGTTGTACTCTGCTATATCTTCTTAATATATACCCGTTGGGGATATGAACTCCGCTTGGTAGGAAATGCGCGAGATGCTGCATCTTACGGTGGGATAAGTCCTTATGCTGTGACGATATGGGTAATGGCGTTGAGCGGTGCTGTCGCAGGATTAGCCGGTGTTACTGACGTAATGGGATACCGTTACCGGTTTTTGGACAACTTCTCATCGGGGTGGGGATTCACTGGGATTGCGGTCGCACTTTTGGGTAGAAACAATCCTTTTGGCATCTTAGCCGCTGCCATTCTGTTTGGACTCCTGAACAAAGTCGCCTTGGATATCGAAATTTTGCTGGAGGTTCGGCGCGGTTTGTTCCTTGCAGGTCAAGGCATGCTAATTATCTGGTTAGTTAGCATGGAGCGCATTTCACGAAAAATGAATACTTTCCTCCCCCGGTAGCGGATGGGTCTTGAGGCTGCGCTAAACCGCGCCGGTGTGTGATGTCCAGCTAAGAAACTTGTTTGTCTAAAAAAGAAGGCTAAGTCCGAAACGAAGTGGCGGGGTTTTTGCTTGGGTGTTTCTTCAACTCTACGAAAAGGTCGCTCAAAATTCAAACCTGCTTTACCGAACCGCAAGGTAAATTAAAAACATGATTTTTGAATTGATTCCAAGCACTTTACGAATGGCAACACCGTTAGGATTCGCCGCACTCGGCGGAATTTATTCAGAGCGCGCCGGTGTAATTAATCTCGCTCTGGAAGGTATGATGCTCATAGGTGCTTTCGGTTATGTTATCGGCGCACAAGCTTCGGGGTCAGTATGGATCGGGTTACTTGTAGGGATAAGTTTTGGGTTAGTGTTGGCACTACTCCACGCTGTTGCAACGATAACTTTTCAGGCGGAACAGATTGTGACGGGGGTCGGCATTAACATTCTCGCGTTAGGGATTACAGAATACCTTTTACCCACCTCTGAACAGGTCAAAGGTCTTCCACATTGGCAGGTGCCGTTTATCGGTTCATACAGTTTCGTCGTCTATTTATTGCCGGTCCTGATGGTGGTGAGCCACATTCTCCTATTCAAAACACCGTGGGGCTTGCGATTACGTGCTGCTGGTGAATCGACCGAGGCACTCGAAGCACTCAGCCTGAGTCGAGTCAAATGGCAATACCTTGGAGTTCTCTTAAGTGGTATCTTAGCAGCAATCGGCGGCTGTTTTTTAGCATCAGAAGTTCATTACTTCACAAAGGGGATGACAGCAGGACGGGGTTATCTCGCACTTGCAGCTGTTATCTTCGGGAATTGGCGTCCGTTGAGTGGTGTAGCAGCATGCTTTCTTTTCGGATTTGCCACCGCTTTAGAACTCGCGAACCGATGGAACATTCCGGGACAACTCTTAAACAGTTTACCCTATGTCTTAACAATGGTCGTCCTCGCCGGATTAGTAGGCACATCGCGCCCACCCGCGAGTTTAGGAAAAACGAATTTCTAATGTTCCTTACGGTTCGGTGAGGGCATAAGAGCCAAAGATATGTCCTTCCGTATATCCAGCGCGCCCGATGGTTGCGCTTACATGCTCTGGCTATAGACAGACACTTATTTAGACATTAGCAGGAGGCGAGGTTGCAAACCTCGCCAGCGGTGGGGCGGGGGCCGTTTGCTGAACACCTGTCTACATATTTTCGGGCTTTACTATCAACACCTTCTAATCAACTTTCGGTTCCTTCATCTGCCAGATCAGCGTAGCTCCCATGACGGCTGTAGTATCCATAAGACTTCGCATGTCTTGGATTAATCATATTGCAAAGCACGCCGATACCTTTCATAGGGAAAGCCTCTGTCAAATGCCGTATACCCGTAAGGATGTCAAACCGTCGGGTTTTCGTGATGTCAAACACATAAACGATGGCATCAACGATATTTGCCAAGATCATCGGATCGGCGACGGCACGCACAGGTGGTGAGTCGATCACAATCACATCATACTCCGATTTCGCGAGTTCCAACCACTCTGTCATCATTTCTGAGTTCAGAAGCTCAATCGGATTCGGTGGCACTGTCCCACTCGGCACCAGATGTAAATTAGGGATGTCGGTCTGCTTGACTGTTGCTTCGAGTATGTCAGACCCGTTTTCCGAGTTTAAATGGATAAGGGCTTCACTTAAACCGGGTTTACGGACATCAGCGCGAGCAATGGGGAATTCAGAATCAGATGTCGCTGCTGCGTCCTCTACTTGAGAAGGTTGCTCTCCCGGGAAGGTGTTGTGTTGTGAGGGACGGCGCATATCGGCATCTATCAATAAAACCCGATTTCCTCTTTGTGCAAGCGCGACGGCAAGATTAGAGGAGATTGTGCTTTTCCCTTCCCCGCGAGTAGCACTTGTGACAAGAATTGTTTGCACGGGTGCCCCTGGATTCAGAAACGGCAATTTCGCTTGTAGGACGCGAAATGCTTCGGCTGACCTCGATGTGGGTGCATCGTGAACAATCAGTGGCAGTCGATAGGCACTGCGCTTTTTGATAGAGGGAAGCACACCGAGGAAACTCGGTGACTCCGGCAGCGCACCTAATTGACGCACAGCCTCTTCTAACCGGAGATATGTGTCTTTAAAGTAATTTTTGGCGACAGCAAACGTCGCTGCAAGTAGCATACCCACCATCGCACCCAAAGCGAGATTTAGTTTCAAGCGAGGTTTCAACGGCTCTTCAGGTGCTCGTGCTTTATCCAAAACCTTAATGCTTTCTGAGCGTGCTTGGGCAAAAATTTCTGCTTCCCGCATTCTCGTTTCCAAAGCGACTACTTGGGCGTTGTTAATCTCAACATCTCGCTTGAGACGATAGAACCGTAGCTGCTCGTCTGACCAACCACCGAGTTTCGCGTGGTGTTCGTCAATTTGGGCAGCGACATTCGCTTGTTGTTGCTTGAGACTCGTAATAGATGCCTGGGTTTCATTTACTTTCTCTGTGAGGGCTTGATGAAGCGGATTGTAAGAGGAAGTCGTGCTTTTTATCTCCTTCTCCTCTTTGGCGAGGCGCGCCTCTGTTTCCCTAATTTTCCCATCAAGCGCAGTCACTTCAGGATGTGTTTCATCGTATTTGCCGAGTAGTTCCGCTTTGTCGATTTCATATTGGTTTAAACTATCCTGTAACTTGGAATGCGAAGGATTTCGAGCGATCGTTTCTGAGACGACCTCTTCTGACGACTTGTCTAATTCTGCTTGATAGGTTGCCAGTCTCAATTCAGCACCTGCCAAGAGATCTATCAATTCGTTTTCTTTGACCTGAAGTGCTAAAATGATTTGCGCTTGTATTGCACCCTCTGCATTTAGAGTTATCTCTGGGTACTCTTGTTGAAATTTAAAGAACGCCTCATCAGCCTTTGTGAGGTCATCCCTTGTCTGATTCAGCATCATCTGGGGGAGGGGCTTTTCCCACCACTCCATTCTTTCAGTGGCTTCCGCCTCAACAGCCTCTTGAAATACCGCCGCGATTCTGTTCGCTAAATTCTGTGCCCGTTCTGGCGTTGGTTGTTGCACGGTCACAGTAATTACGCTTCCGTCCGGTGTTTCTTCGACCTTCAACTGCTCGTCAATAAGGGTTTTCACGAAGAAATCTTCCCACTCTGTGAGCGTGAGATTGCCCTGTTCTGTTGCATCTTGATTAAGTTCAATATTCAACAAATTTGCAACCCACACGACAACGCGCCCACGATGGACAGGCAATGGATCCAGCAGTCCCTCTTCCCTAAGTTGACGGACAGCCGGCGTGATTACAAGGTCGCGCGATTGTATCTGTGCAGCATAAGCCCCTAACGACGTGCTGCCCAATAATCCTGATATAGGCAACTGTGAGAGTAACGAAGGCGTGGGTTGTCCATCTAAGATCCGAAGTGTTGTTTCAGATTGATAAACCTGTGGCGTGAGATCGGTAATGAGGAATGCCCCGAAAATGGAAAAGAAAAAAATGAGAAGGACACTCCACTTATTCCGAAAGAGAATCCAAAAATAGTCTGACAATCGAATTTCTCTAACTTCCTCAAGCTGCCTATCGGCTGTCTCTGGCATTTCTAACCTCGTTATATTTTTTCTTACTGCCTCGTAGGTGTGTTTTCCACGTGCGTATATCTCGCAATCAATTGTATCTAATCAAAACGGTGACAAGCAGATTCACAAATGATGTTGCGAAGGTAATGACCCGCCAATCTAAGCGCGTTCGCTCACGAACTCGGAGCTGATCTTTCGGATTTAGATAAACCTCCGAGTGCACCTGGTCAAAGTTCAGTTCTTCCTCTGTCCCATCTGCTCGTGTTAGTAGGCATTTTTTCGGGTTTGCCCTTTCTTCGTTGAATCCACCTGCCATCGCGATGGCTTGTCCCAGAAGTACTGGCTCGGTGATCACATATTGTCCTGGCTTTTCTACAGCACCTGTAACACTTATTTTCGCTTCCGCCAACGGGACATACAACGTATCACCTGGTCCCAACATTGCACTAACGTTCTCTGCAGCCAGATTAACTAAAATGCGTTCTTTGCTCGTGAGAATTTCCGACTTGTGTAAGTCCGCGAAATCAGCTCTGGACCCCCCAGCGATTTTCAACACTTGAGTTGCTGGAACCTGTGGTGCCATTATAGGGTACACACCAGGTGCCACCACCGCACCTATAACGCGCACGGGGCGTTGTTGAAAGATAGACGGAACGTAGATAGTATCGTAATCTTTCAACGGAGTATCCGGTCCGCCTAAACTCATGAGTTGAAGGTAATCAATCCTTTTGTAGAGTTTCCCGTCACGCCAGATAGAGATGTCCGTAAGATCCGCAGCCTCATAGTTGATTCCAGCGGATGCGAGTGCCTGAAGGAGATAAACCTGTCCGACTTCAAAGACGTGGAGGTTTCCGCGTGGCCGTGGTTCAACCGCGCCGAACACGAGAATCGTCCGTTTCGGTTTCATGAGCGTTACAAATACGCGTGCTGTGGGAAGATGTTTTGAGAAAGCCGACTGCATCTGAACCTCAAGTTCAGAAACCGTGAGACCCGTCACCTTGATGAGTCCAATGAGCGGATAGGAAACATAACCATCTTCTTGGACAGGCACTGGGATCCGCTCTTTGCTATATTCAGGATAGCCGTCCACGGTGACAATAAAACTGTCACCAACTTGCAGTCTATATGTAGAAAATTCTGGGGGCTTTGTAGTTTTTGGCGTAACTTCTGCACTGGTCGTCGGATTTTCGGCAGGGGAATCTACGGCTGAAACGGGGGTGGAAAGACTGAGGAGTAACACACCCAGCAAAAATAGGAAAAAACTTATAATAGAAAACTTTGGAAACTCACAAACGCCGCCAAAAAATCGTTCTCGTAAAGAAAATATGCTCATGGAAATTCACTGCTAACCTTTTTTCTGAAGATTTTGCCTTTTTGTTGGTTCTCGGAGGCAAGTCCTTTAATTAATTCTTAACACCGCCGAATATTTTAACAGGTATTTGCCCAAAATGCAAGGGAAAATCGCACTGACATAAAGCATTTATAGGTTATTGGCGAGGCGAATCTCTTCCTCATTAAAGGCTTCGTCATGCCACTCAGTGATGCGCCATTCATCGTTTCTTTTTTCAAAGATGAAGAGGTTGTCACCTTCAGCGTATACGCCACTAAAGCCACCCTCAAGTGAGTGACCATCCGATATAAAAAGTTGGATCCTATAGTGATTCCGCACTTCTGCCCGCGTGCCATCCTCATTCATGGAAATTTCTGGTGGAACAGAGAGTTCTATCTCAATATCCTGAAACTTCTCAAAGACTCGAATAGCGGCATCCCGTTCCTGTCGAATGTCATCAAACTCCAGATCGTCGGTTTTGTCGCCGTCTGTTCCCCAATCGGAAACATAAAGGAAACCTTCTTCCCAGAAAGTGTCAATGTAAGCGTTAACATCTTCTGTCTCATATCCTTGCCGCCATCGGTCTAAGGCTGTATTGATTTGAAGGAGTTCTTCAGGTAGAACCTGACCGACTTTGCCAGCGTCTCCACACCCCATAAAACCTATGAGTAAGATGAATACGCCAATGGTTTTCGCAAAAGTTCTGAACATAATGATTAAATATCCTCCTCATTTTAACTGAAGTTTGGACAATTTGGATAATATTTCCGCAGGCTTATCAAAATTATGTGTATAGAAACGCTGTCCGCTTCAAGAATAAGTCCCAGCAGTGGTGGAGCGTTTTCACTCTAACAGTCCATTAAAATCTTTATCGATTTTCATAACTCATGAACAGCCATAAGCGATCGAAATTCTTATGGATCCGGTGTCGCATAGTCATACCATTCAAGAATGCGCTATTCCCTATCTTCTTGACGTTTCAATTATATTACGTTCGTTGTAAATCGTTTCGGTTCTCTTCAAAAAATATCAAATCCACCGAAAATCAATCGGGGATAGAAGGATATTTTCAGAAAACCGAATATATCCATAAGAACGTTTATTAGACATTATAGAGATTATCTTCCGCAACGAGTGGCCACAGGAGGCAGAAGAAGTCATTCGGCAGCTCGGGCTAGCTGAAGTTATTGCCTCAGGAGAATTTATCTTATAGTAAAACCCGAAAATAAGAGAGCACTTTGGAAAACACAAAACACCTCACCACCGCTGGCGAGGATTGTATCCTCGCCTCTTTGGAGTGTCTAATTAATTCTAAACTTTACTATAAAATGGGGAGATCAAGAATACCTGGCTTGGCTGCCACATTTGGGCAAAATGCGTTTGGGATATTCTTTTCTCCCGACATCATTATTAAGAAGCAACATCATAGGTCGAACATGGTATATGCCCGACTTTACCATGTATATGTTTTTTGTTAAACGACACAAAAAAGGGCTTTAACCACGGAGTGGTTAAAGCCCAAAACCAAAGGTATTACCTTGGCGGTGGTGGACCAAAGCGGTCCTCCATATATTTGCAACGATTGGGGGCAAATCGGTAGAGTTTTTTGAGCTCCGCCGGTCTATCCCATTTTTCATTCAGGACATCTGTCTCTGGACCCATATACCAGTAGGAATAGAACCCGGCTTGGTTTTCCTCCAGCGGCTTAGCCCATTCCCTGTCGTCAAGACCGGGAAAGGGACCAAACTCCAGCAGGTCCTTATCCCTAGCGTCAATCCAGGCCTTAGCCTCTTCGGGCCGAAGCCAACTACCCCCCATTGTACCGCAGGGAGGGTTAGTGGAATTTAGACCTTGCCAGGCATGCATGAGCTCATGTATGAGAATCCACACCATGAAGTCTCTGTCCTCATACTTTATTAACGATAATATTTGGGCAGGGGTTTAGTCCCTCGATATGATTATTACCCAGTCTCTTGCCAAGAGCGTCCAAGTATTCTTCATCACCCCATCTTAGAATCAGCCTACCGGAAGCAATCATCTCCGTTAACCCAAGCTGACGAATGGCCTCAGCCGCCTCTTCCGGCCATTCATTAGGGAAAACAACTTTGCTTCCTTCGCCCACTACCGCTTCGGTGGTAATGTAGCCGGATTTTTCAATCCGCACCGTAATTGGTGGCGTACCGAAGAATGAAACACTGCCGTCTTTGTCGGTTTCTTTTGGACCTTCATGAGAACCCTCAAGACAGGTAACGGTTACTCTTTCTATCCCGGGGTTTATGTTCGGAAGATTTGGGTCAAAATTCAGGGGCTCGGTCGGGGGCTCTATCACCCGAAAAGATATATTTCTCTTCCCGCTGGAAAGGGCAATCACTTGTCCTTCTTCCAATATGGTTGCTTCGGTGGTGATATGGTCCTCCTTCTGAAGTAGCACGGTTAGAGAGAGGTCACCACTGAAGGAAATAAAACCATCGGCAAGGGTTTCTTTTGTTCCTTCATTAGAACCTTCTAGCGGAGTAACCCTTACCCCCTCTATACCGGGACCGCTCCCTCCGTCTGGAGACAGAAACTGTACTACCCGGAAAGCGACATGTTTCCCTAATCTGGAGTTAACGAAGAATATGCCGCCTTGATAGCCATGACAGCCATAACCAGCAATTCCGTCCCCCTCTCCAGTTCCAACAAACTCAGTTACCACCATTCCGCTGGTACTGCCAGCCGGGATAGTGAATCTAGCCCCTCCATGCCACAGCGTGCGTGGGAAGACGGTATCTGAATTTCTGATTTCTATAGCCTCTCCGTACCCCACTTCAATAACCAGAGGTGTAGGCGTGCAGCCACTAATGTCTAAGAAATTAACATTCACTGCTGCTGCAACTACCAAATCCCAGTGCGCTTGCCTTTCTTCATCGGTGGCATCTTCACCAGGGAAATTTAAAATCTCCTCACGGTTGACTGGGTGAGTTGGCGTGTCAGCTGACTCGCCTTCAATCTGCTTTAACTCGACTTGGACAATACCCTCAACAGGGCCATTGGTGATTATGTCGTCAACCATTATGGCTTCATCGCAGCCGACACTGGCGACAACAGTCATAAGAATCGCAATTATAGCCAATTTTGCTTTCAAGGAGTTCTCCTCCTTTTTTCTTTAAGAACTTATTTTTACCCAAGCCACAGTGGTTTAGGTTCTGGTCAGACTATATTATAGTAAAGTCCACAATTAAGTTTACACGCTGTAATGTGGCGAGGTTAGGAGGGAAACACCCTATCAAAAACACCTCGCCAGCGGCGGTGGGTTTTGTTCACTGGCAAACTGTAAATATATTTTCGGATTTTACTATAACAATAATATTATAAATAGAAACGCCCTCACTCGGCGTTAAGGACTTCATCTGGCCGGATGAAAATCCTGGTTTTCCGGCCTTGTGAGAATTTCAAAAAGCTGCACCATGTCACCATGGTGATTTATTTGGTCATCACTGTCAATTAAAACGAGTTTCACCAAAGGCAGGTTGAGCTTATCTGCCTTCTCAAAGAAGGGGAGTATCCCTTCGTTAGGCACGACTTTATCTTTTAAATCGTACACTGTGAGAATCGGGAGGTCTGGGGGCAGGTTCTCAACATAGTCCCATGGATCATAAACCCACGGAAACGTTGGACCCACCTCATTGTAACCGTCCCAAGTGTTAACAGATAAACTTGGCGCTGATAGACCAACGGTGGCGACGAGTTCCGGGCGATGTTGCGCGACCGCTATCGCAACAACACCGTCGGCACTTCCACCATACACGTTGAAAAGATTCACCTTAAACTCTTGGTGAAGATAGTCAACCAGGGCCACGTGAAGATTCATCTCTCTGACACTATGTTGCCCATCTTGACCCTGAACTGTATTATAGGGCCGGTATACCATAACCAATCTCTCATCGGGTTCAAGGTCAATATGACTTGACCGATACAATGCCAAGAGACCCCCTCTATTACCTGCTAAAGCTGACTTCAAATTGGAGTCAACCTCATCTCGCCAGTGCACGCAGAACATGTCGACGATGTCTACATTCCCACTCACGACGGCTTTCGGCATGAACCCGAACAATGGCTTTGGTGTAGGCTGATCCGTGTAAAATTCAATTGCCACTGTCTTCTGATTCCACTGATCAAGATCACCCAACACTCTATGGCCAGTTATTCTCTGTCCATCACAGCCTATAGGCTCCACTTGCGTGAATGGGTCTGTGAAATCGCCACATTCAACCACTTCATACCCACACCGAGGTAACCGTCTCGGTGACAATACCGTTGGTTCTTCGCTGGGAAGCAGAATTTCTTCACCTTCTTCGGTTACGGTTACCTCGGTGGTAGTATAACCCTCTTTTTCAAGCTGGATGGTTAGGGGCAGGTCTCTTTTGAACGAGACAGTGCCGTCTATGGCGGTTTTTTTGGTCACCTCTTTTCCTTCAAGAGTAGTTACCCTTACCCCTTCTAGGCCGGGGCTATTGATACCGTCTGGAAACACGAAACCGATTACCTTAACCGTGAAAAATCTCTGTTTCTCATGCGGTTTAACGGTTAGCTTAGAGTTGATACGGAAGATACCAGCCAACTTATCCCGATCAGCATAGCCAGTATCAATACAGGCATAGCCACAGGTATAGCCAGCAGTTCCATCACCTTCTCTAACTTTGACAAACTCAGATACCACAATTCCTCGGCTACCGCCTGCCGGGATAGTAATACTATTCCCGCGGGAACCCAAGGTGTGACTTATGGTGAAATCTGAATTTTTTATCTCTATAACCTCTCCATGCCCCACTTCAATAACTAGTGGATTCGGAGTACAGCCAGCAATGTCTAAAACATTGACATTGACAGTGTTTGCCAACACCAGTTCGTACCACTCATCAAATCCCTCATCGCCCGGATTGGGAAAACTTAAAATTTTTTCACGGTTGGGGTTGGGATGGGTTGATGCGGCGGCTGTTCCATCTCCAGTCTGCTTTAGCTCGGCTAACTGGATTGTTTCTCCTGCTTCTTCAGTTAAACCATTGATGACTAAGTCGTCAATCATGGCTGCTTCGTCGCAGCCGACAATGGTAACAATAATAAGAGTAACGGCAATTATAGCCAATTTTGCTTTCAAGGATCTCTCCTCCTTCTTTTAAACCTTTGCAAACGCTGCAGGCGAAAGTTACCAAAATCCTTAATAACTACTCGGATACCGAGATTGCTAAAATTATAGGATTCTCACATTTCATAGACGTTGCTAATGCAATATAAACTCTTAGAGATGGTATAAGTTGTGACTTATAAGATTTTCGGCATGCCTTGAATTTCACGGTTACTCCGGGGCTTTGTATTTCGGATCGTCGAAGTATTTCCTGGTATCCCCTTTATCCGTATATGAATGATTATCCGTAACGACGAGTTCATTCATGTACCAGGTATCTCCCCATTTTATCAGATAGAGATAGGTTTTATCAGCCGTTTTCGCGCTTGCTTCAGGCCGGGGATATTGGATATTCTCGCGGCGAATATAAAATTCTGTCAACTCAGGGGTCGAACTCAATTTAAAAAAACCTCCATTGCACACGTTATAGGGGTTTCTTATCGAGGCTTTGCTCAATACCCTACGCGCAAAACCTTCGGCGAGCTCACCCCCGGAGCATATAAAGACGCATCTGATCGTAGAAGGATAAAAGTGCGCTGCGACGGTTTCAAAATCCCTTGCCTCCCACGCATTATAAACTTCGGTATAAATCCGTTGGATCGCTGCTGTTTCTGTAGGAAAGTCAATTGGATTGCTTGCCAATTCCGCCTCTGGCACACCTGTCTCTATCCACGATTTATCTACGTAAGGAGATGTTGGAAAGAAGACGTATTCGACAAATCGGGCAAGGTCTTTTCGGTCTTCTGCTGTCAGTTGTGTTTCTCCGCCCTCCGTTTCTGTTTCATCTGCGCCGCAACTGATAAGATTCAAACTTGCAAAGCCGGTTGCCAACAGGATTATCACGGGCACTGCCCTCACAAAAAACAGTGATATTTCTTTCTTATTCATGATTTTACCTCAACAAAATGGGTTAATAAGCAAGCCCGTTAAGAGTCAGTAAAACAGTTATAACCTCATTTGTTAGTTCGATGTAATTCCTTTCATCAATTTCCGTTCTGGATGCATTTCCAAAACTCACTGTCAGGTCAACAGAACTGTGAGGAAAAAACTCATAACCGATTCCTGCTGAAACTGCGAGTCCTGTTGCTCGCGCCTTTTCCAATTCAAGCGGCGGAAACCAAGTTGCTAAGGTTGATAACCCGACAGAACCTGAAAGATAAAAATTTGATTTGTAGTAAGGATAGATCGTCACGCCCAAGCCTGCTGTGCCATTGGCGATGACCGTGTCCCGATAAAGGTTGCGTAAGGGTATCCATGCGATTCGACTTGTATAGTAAAACAGAACCTGATCTGTCAAGCCGTGTCCCATTCTGAAATTAGTTATAAAAGCCGATTCCGTGCCTCGTGCCTCCAATCGGGGTCCTGCGTACGCGTCCCCCCAATATTCGACAAAAGATTGGGTATAACTCGCCATCCCAGTGCCGACACCAATTCCCCAGATAAAACCTTCACGGTCAGCTCTGGTACTGAACATCCTTGCTCTGGCACTATACACGATTGTTGAGAGATCCCATAAATGGATTTCTCTCCCGCTTGCACTTGTCAGCGTCTTCCCATCCGGACTGAACGAGACGCTACTGATATTACTGGTGTGTCCTTCGAGCGTCCGTTTAATCGCACCTGTTTTGGCATCCCATAAACCGATGGTTTTGTCCCATCCCGCACTTGCCAGCGTCCTCCCATCCGTACTAAATGAAACGCTATTGACAGTGGCTGTATGTCCCTTGAGTTTCCGCTTATAGGCACCCGTCTTCGCATCCAACAAGTGAATTTCTTTCCCACTTGTACTTGCGAGTGTTTTCCCATCCGGACTGAACGAGACGCTATTGACAGTGGCTGTATGTCCCTTGATTATTCGCTTGAGTGCACCCGTCTTCACATCCCATAAACGAATCGTGGCATCCCAACCGCCACTTGCCAGCGTCTCCGCATCCGGACTGAACGAGACACTTAAGATTTCATCCGTATGCCCTCTGATTGTTCGCTTGTGCATACCCGTCTTTACATCCCACAAACGGATGGTTTTGTCTCTACTCCCACTTGCGAGTGTTTTCCCATCCGGACTGAACGAGATACTCCAGACAAAAGTCGTATGCCCTTTGAGCGTTCGCTTGTGCCTACCAGTTTTTACATCCCACAAGCGGATTTCTCTTCCGCTTCCACCTGCTAGTGTTTTTCCATCTGGACTGAGCGAGACACTGCTGACACCACCTATATGCCTTGTTAGTTGAGGTACCTCTTCACCACTGTCTGTATCATATAACCAAATACCGATGGAACTCGCAATTGCCAGCAGCCGACCGTCTCGGGAATATTGTATAGCAGTAATCCTGCCTTCCTTGAGGTCTGAATCAGCCGCCTCAGGTAAACTGAATCGGGTGTATTCTTGAGCGAAACCTGCCAATAGATAGACAGTTGAAAACAGAAGAAAGATGAAAAAAATCGAAAACATCTTCGTTTTCATGAAAAATTTCCTCTTTTTCTAAGAATTGAAGGTTCAGTCTTCAAAGGTCGTGGCTACGCAGTGTTTACATTTTCTTAGCGGTTATGAGCATTGCTGTGAAAAAGACAAATCCGAGATACCTTGTCTACTAAATCAATTACTAAATGTCAATACTTTTAAAATGTAAACACTACCTAAGTACGTTAGTAGAAATAGTAGTTAAAAGTTGCTGCTATAATAATAGCATTAGAGTAAAGTGTTTCAGTAGTGGTTGTAGGACCAGTAAAGAAGCTAAATTGAGGATTGTGAAGTGCCAACGCTAATTAGGGCCAAAATTTCGTAAAGTTAAGACAAGTTTTGTTGTGAAAATTCGACAGGTGTCAGATACCCTAACGCCGAATGCGGGCGTTTTTGGTGATACACCTGTGTGATGAAATGCCTGATGCGATCTCTGGCCTCGGTGATGCTTTGATAGTCATTGAGGTGAACTTCTTCTTCCTTGAGGGTTCGGATCAACCTTTCGGCATACCCGTTCTCCCAAGGACGGCCTCTGTGTGCTAATGAAATCTCAATACCTTGTTCTTTGAGTGTCGAGAGATAAGCGGTTGAAAGATACTGCACGCCTTGATCGGAATGATGTATCTCCGGAGACCGGCTTTCCAACAGTGCCTCTTGTAGCGGTTTCAACGTCAGAGAGGTATTCAAATGTGGACCGATCTGCCACCCTCTTATCATTCGGGTGAAGACATCCATCAGCAAAGCGACATAGATGAAGCGTCTCTTGAGTCGGACGTAGGTAATATCGGCGACCCAGACTTGATCCGCTCGACGGATCTCAAGACTCTGAACTCTATTGCCCCAGTTGTGTTCAGCTTCAACGGATCTCGTGGTTTGACAGACCCGTTTCACGGATACCGAGAGATTCGCTTCTCTCATCAACCGAGCCACCCGGCGATACCCAACGGGGTATCCCATACGCACCAGTAACTTCGTGATACGCCGATACCCATACTTTGGGTATCGCACCGCTAACTGCTCTATTTCCTCTCGGAGCCTCGCTTCAGAAGGATCGCTTTTCGGATGATAATAGAACAGGTTCCGGTTGAAATCCAGCACCTCACAAATCTGTCGCATGGAATACTCCTTGCGCAACGTCTCAACGACGTGTCGCTGTTCAGACGGCATCAATCCAACAATATCAATGCTTTTTTTTCGATATCCATTGCCACGGCCATTCTCCCAACGAGGCGTTCAAGGTGAGCGATACGCTCGGCATCCTTGCCGGATTGCTTATCCGTCGCAGTAAATACACAGACAGCATTTTCAAGGAATTGCTGCTTCCATTTTGAGACCTGATCTTCGCTGAGGTTGTGTCGTCTACACAACTCGGCTTGCGAACTTTCACCTGTAAGTGCCTCAAGAACAACTTCCGTTTTAAACTCGGGGGTGAAGGTTCTTCGCTTTCGTTTCGCCATCGGATGCTCCTTTCAGTAAGATTGTATTATACTACAATCTTGGTTTAGAGGGTGGCCCTAATTTCCGATGGCAGTACATTTCATCATATATCCCCTTATGGATTCAGCGAACTTAAAGTTTGGACAACTTTCAGTAGGTTGGGTTGAACGGAGGCACACCAATCCCTTTTGGACACCCCAAAGCGGCGTGAAACATGAGACGTACGCATTGTCCCTCAAGATACCGGTGAAGCCCAACTTCACTGGATGCCAAATCGCGCAAATGTTGGGCTTCACTTGGTATTTCGATGTCGACAGAAGACTCTGAAGAAGCCATCGACACTTTCTTGTGCTTGAGACAGTTCGGCGACAATCCGTTTAACCCAACCTACACCGTATCTACTGGCGAAAAAAACGGACGTATTCCGAACAGTTGGTTAATACAGTACTGTCACTATCAAACAACCATATATAGCTCCTCCAACTATTCCACTTGTCACACAACCCGTGACAACTCGATTTTGTCGAATTGCTTTAGATTCTCGGACGTAGACAGATGAGTAAGTGGTAACATAATCCGGTGATTTTCCGATAAGGCGATCCACAGGGACCGTCGGAACATTATAATTAGCGTACAGAAATCCAAGTACACTTCCGAAACAACCGACAATGAACCAAAAAGCTGTATCCGTGTCAGCCTGGGCATCTCTTTCCGCGTCGGCCGCGGCTTTAGCCACCATTGCCGCTCTTTCAGCATCCGTTGTGGCTTCAGCCGATCCTATATTCTGCTGCGCGAGCGTAACGAAAGGCATACTGAAAGTCAGCACTGCCATCAGAAAAACTAACATATGGAACGTTGAACGTATTTTCACTTTATTTCTCCTTTTTGAATTTGCGTGCCAGCGACTGGCTCGCCAATCTCTTGCACGCTGTTCAGTTACAGCAGACTTCGCTGAAACGCTCAGCGAAACGACAATCTGCTTCAAGCCTCTAAATTTAGGTGGGTTTAACGACGTATTGACAATATAACTGGCGGACTAGCCTTGACGGGGGATAACTACTAAAAATAGTCGTTTGTCTACTAACATTGGTTTGCCTCCTCTCCAGCAATATCCTCAATATTTTATTCATTCCCGCAGGTTTCCTCAGGGGATTCCTCAGTAGACACCGTAGTCTCAATCTTCTTCAAATTCGATGCCATATCCGTTAGTAAATTGATTAACTCTGCCAGAAAATACGTAAAAACCAATATCACAATCCCAGAGATAATGGAACTAACACACACAATCACACCAAAAATAAAACTGAAGGCCTGCAGATCCCTCGGGAAAATATCCAATAAATCTATAAACCCCAAACTCATAAACCCCCATCCGAAGATGGAAGACACTACCCCTTGAATGCCTGTCCCAACAAGTGAAAGGAAACTGGCTTCCCCAAAGAGTCGGATTAGGACAACTGTAATCGGTAGTAAAGTCAAATGTGATTCGGTGCCAAGCGTGCTGATGACATTGGCTCTGTTATAAAATAGAATGATGAGCAGGACACCCAAAACGATGTTGATGAGAAGTGTTGGAATGGATCCAATGACAGCAAGCATCTGGGACACAGTTTCACTGCCCGCAGCTATCGCACCGACACACGTAACGATAGTCCCCACGAGAGTGCCAATCAAAAGTAGCACGCCAAGGATTTTGACAACCACCGAAATCCACAGCCGAAATTGGCCTCCGGATTCCAACTGAGCGATCCAAGTTACAATGCCGCGTAAATATCGCATAAAATTACCTCCCTTCCTTCTTTTGTAGGTTCACAGCATGCTTATGCTTTGGTTCGTCTTGCTGCTATAGACATGTTGCTCGGCTGGAGCAAAGAGGTTTTCTGTAGTGTGTTGGGTCTTAATTTCGTCGCATTCAACAGATGTGATGAACCCATTTCTTATATCCAACTCACTTTTGAAAAAAATTGTCCAAACTTTAGTAATTTAATCTCAAATCTTAATGTTGTGCCCCTATACGAATCTTGTAATCTATAGCCACCCAACCACTCTCTTTTTTCTCAAAGGTAACTGACCCATGTATGGGGGTCTTATCACCCTTTGATCTGTGAATTGGTTGACCTATCCAGTCACTTCCCGATAATTTAGTTGCAAATGAAACCCCGTCAACATTAAAGAACGAAGCGAACCCCCCAGAAGGAATAAAGTCTTTGTAAGCCCAGCAGTCCTCAAGAATTATCGCTTCAGCCTGAAACTCAAGCACATATCTGCCGTGGATATTCTGTTTTTGACCATCCGTCTTGTTAAACTTTGCAACTTCAACGCGTCCATCCGATTCCTTAGTAATAGACCGTTGGATGACACCTTGAGCTTTGTCTGGACTTGGGACACCTTGTCCACAACCAAATAATAGAGACCCGGCAAAAATTAGTGCTACAACAGCACTCGCTAAAGCTGGCATTGAATTTCCTCCTTTAATTTTAAAACAAGATGAGTGAAAATAAAAAAAGTAGCCCCTACCGGTTTTGCTATACTTGTGACATGTTGATCGCTCAGCACATCATTTTTTGAAGAAGATACCAGCGAATCCAACGCAACCCACTGAGAAATGATCACTGGGAAGCTAATAAACATCAGCATCCCAGCGATCCTCTGGTCATATGATACTATTTTCTTATCAACAGCTTCCGGGTCGCAGTGAAATCGCCTGCGGTGAGCGCATAGAAATACACACCGCTTGCGACAGGCTCCCCCTGTGCGTTTCTGCCATCCCAATACGCCGCACGACTCCGAGTGTGATACATCCCGGCGCGTTGATGCCCTAAGTCTAAGTCGCGCACGACGCGGCCTTGGATGTCATAGATCGTCAATGTCACATCCGCAGACTTAGCGAGCTGATACGGTATCCACGTCTCTGGGTTGAACGGATTCGGGTAATTCGGCAACAGAGATGTCACTTCTGGAATTTGCCACGCCTCAGTATTTGCAAACGCTCCAAAGTGACGGAGGAGGTATTCTTGCACTTCCACCGGCAACAATTGAAATGGCGGATAGTCCGCAAGTGACATCGGCTGCGCATTCGGTGCCGCCAAGGTGCCATCTGCCAAATTCCACGTCCCCTGATATGTTACCGTATAAGTCGGATCAAACCAAAACTGATTCGTCTTGCTTTTAAGGCTGAACTCTTGCTCTACTTTGATGCCTACGCTGGAGACCTGACTTGTGATCAAAAAGAGAATAGGGAGGCTATCATCTTGAAGGAAATCTAAAGCATCCCCTATCGTCACATGGGGATCTGCGGTCGATTGCAGAATAGTGTGAATTGCCCAGGCAACTTCTCCTGTCTTCCATACAGGACCTACAAAAGGACCGATTATCGGGATGTATCCAGCTAACTCAATTACGTTCTCAACTAATAAGTCGGAAATCACCTCCTCACCCACCTCCGAAATTCTATATGCAGGTGACTTAATCGGGAACATATAGTAGCCGGGATTGTTGAGGCGTGGATTGTTGATGATATCTGTGTACCGGACTGCCTTATCTGGTACCCCCGGGATGTCGACCGTGATTGTGCATTTTTTGTAGTTGACATCCGCTATAGGCACCCCAGTCACCGTTGGATATTGCACATTCAAGATAAAGTAGGTAGCGTCAGGGGCAAACGCGACATCCGAGATGAGATCCGGCGGCACCGTCAGACTGATTCCTTGTTCTGCGATGTCCGTTGATTCTGTGTGTGTCAACTGCCGGACTGTGTCATCATCACTGCCACTTGCTAACACATTGCCTTGTAAAGCGAAGGTAACGCTATTGACACCAGCGGTATGCTGGGTATGCTGCTCTGTCAGCGAGGTCTTGTGGGCTCCTGTCCGACCATCCCACACACCAATCGTTTTGTCCGCACTTGCACTCACCAGCACCGTCCCGCTCGGATTAAAGGCAACGCTGCGCACATCCCCGCTATGGTGCCCCTCAAGTGTTTGGTCATACACCCAAGTATTGTCGCTTTCACTCCATTTCCAGAGGATCACGGTGTCATCATCACTACCGGTCGCAATGAGAGCATCATCGCTGCTAAAAGCAACGCTGTTGACATCCGCGGTATGCCCATCAAGTGTATTCAACAGTTCACCCGTGCGCGCACGCCACAGCTGCACGGTTCCGTCCGCACTTGCACTCGCCAGCACAACACCACCCGGACTAAAAGCAACACTATTGACACTGCCACTATGTCCTTGAAACGTTTCGCGGTAGACCCACTCGTCCAGGTTCGGATCGTAATCATAGATACGCACACTGTTTCCACTCGTGCCACATGCCAGCATGGTGTTATCATGGCTAAAAGCAACACTTTTGACATTGTTAGAGAAGGGACCACCAGGCATATTAAAGACCTGGTCTTGCTCCCAGGTGTCCGCAGTCGCACTCCATTTATAGAGGCGTAGTTCCCCATCATCACTGCCAGTAGCGATATAGGTGCCATTTGCGGTAAACGCGATGCTATTGACATCCCCACCGTGTTCGTAGGTGGACAAGGCTTCTCCGTTGTTCGTCCGCCAGAGCCGCATTGTATTGTCTGTGCCACCACTTGCGAGGACGACTCCCGATGGACTATAGGCAACGCATCGAACATCGCCTGTATGTCCATCTAAGTGGAGATCCGAAGCGTCTATTAGCGGATGAGTCGTGACAACTGGATCCGTGTCTGGCATGGTTATGTGAACTTCAGACGCATCCGGCTGCTGCGGATCGCTGCCGCCAACGGCTTTCGGGATACCGAGGGCAATAAAGCGTGGCGTCTCTAACCCAGTGACGACATCTTGTATGTCTGTGCCATCCAAGTTCGCACGCTGGATTTTACCCGTGTAGAAGTCCATCCAATACATCTTCCTCCCCACAACATCTAACGCTATACCGTATGGATCCCCCAACCCTGTAGTAAGGAGGTCTTGTATGTCTGTACCATCCAAGTTCGCACGTTGGATTTTATCCGTTCCACTGTCCGCCCAATACATCTTCCTCCCTACAACATCTAACGCTATACCGGATGGATTCCCCAACCCTGTAGTAAGGAGGTCTTGTATGTCTGTGCCATCCAAGTTCGCACGTTGGATTTTATCCGTGCCCACGTCCGTCCAATACATCTTCCCTCCCGCAACATCTAACGCTATACGGAATGGATCCCCCAACTCTGTGACGAGGTTTTCGACGTGTGTGCCATCCAAGTTCGCACGCTGGATTTTATTCGTGTCCCAGTCCGCCCAATACATCTTCCCTCCCGCAACATCTAACGCTATGCCGACTGGATCCCCTAACCCTGCTTTAGTGACGAGGTCTTCGACGCGTGTGCCATCCAAGTTCGCACGTTGGATTTTATTCGTGTACCAGTCTGTCCAATACATCTTTCCTCCCACAACATCTAACGCTATACCGACTGGATCCCTCGACCCTGTGGGAACGAGGTTTTCGACGTATCTGCCATCCAAGTTCGCACGCTGGATTTTATCCCTCCACCCATCATCTGTCCAATACATTTTCCCTGCTACTACATCTAATGCTATACCGGATGGATCCGTCAACCCAAACTCTGAAGTGACGAGGTTTTCGATGTCGGTGCCATCAAGGTTCGCACGCCGGATATGATCATAGTATTGGTCCGTCCAATACATCTTCCCTCCCGCAACATCTAACGCTATACCGACTGGATCCCTCAATCCTGCCGGCCAGTGCGTGGCGAGGTCTTCGATGTTGGTGCCATCCAAGTTTGCACGTTGGATTTTATTCGTGCCACTGTCCGTCCAATACATCTTCCCTCCCACAACATCTAACGCTATACCAGATGGATCCCTCAATCCTGCGACGAGGTTTTCGATGCTGGTGCCATCCAAGTTCGCACGCCGGATTTTATCCACGCCAGAGTCTGTCCAATACATCTTCCCCGCCACAACATCTAACGCTATACCGTATGGATCCCCCAACCCTGCGACAAGGTCTTCGACGCGTGTACCATCCAAGTTCGCACGTTGGATTTTAGCCGTGCCACTGTCCGTCCAATACATCTTCCCTCCCACAACATCTAACGCTATACCGGCTGGATCCCCCAACCCAAACCTTGCAGTGACGAGGTCTTCGACGCGTGTGCCATCCAAGTTCGCACGTTGGATTTTATTCGTGTCCCTGTCCGTCCAATACATCTTTCCTCCCACAACATCTAACGCTATACGGACTGGATCAATCAATCCTGGCGGGATGAGGTCTTCGACGCTTGTGCCATCTAAGTTCGTACGCTGGATTTTATCCGTGCCACTGTCCGTCCAATATATCGGTGGGCTATCGGGGTCGATTATGTGAACTTCAGGGACACCATCACTTATACCTGGTAGGCTAAAGCCGATCAAGACCATTACGAACATTAAAGCGAGCCGTTTTGACATCAAAATTTGCCTTTTCATAAATATGCCTCCGTTTGTGAGAGAATCCTCCAATAAAACAAATAAAATTTCTCCCAGTGAAAACCGGCAGAGATTTATCTTTGTAACATAAACTTTTGGGTCCAAGGAATCAAAAGACTTTCCTCTTACAAAAGCTTAGAGATGCTGAACCTAGTAGTTTTTCAATGTTGAGTTTATAGGTAATCCTGTTCGTAGTAGGGCAATTCATTGCCCGTTTCTGACGTGCGATAAATCGCACGACTACGAACCTTCCCGCAAGTTCAAACTTGAAAGACTACTAGGGGTCGCCTTATTTGCGAGATTTCGAGTCAATGGAGATGTCATTGACATCCTCAAGATTGGACAAGTGGAACCTAATATCATTATTTGACCGAAAACCCTCCAAGATCAATCAGTTGGGGGACCGGTTCCGTACTTAACCGGCACCCCAACTTGAAAAGTGCATCACCCCTAACGCGCATACGCTTTCAGCGTTTCTGCGAGTTCACTTGCGAGTTGATTCGCTGCTTCAAGCACCATCTCATCTTCAACGGGCGCGTGTTCCTCTGGACGCGAGGCGAGTGCTTGGTCAGATCTGTTTAACGCTTCCTCATCACCCGTAAATCTTGCCCACTCCGCATTGAACTCATGCTTTATAGTAAAATTATCCGCTTTCTTGAGTTCCGCAGTCTCCACATCAAGGATCTCATAGGAACCGATAATGGAGACTGAAGATTCTACTTGCGTAAGCGTAACCCTCGCCGATACCCTCACATTTGAATACTTGGCTCGCGTTTTAGTGTTCCCCTTATTATCAACGTAGCGTTCGGTTCCTGTCTTCTTTCTTATGGTAGATTGTCGGTTCCATACGGTCTGTTTGGACCGTGCAGGCGTATAAATGATCTGTGTAATTTGCCCAATAACCAGTTCATGCACGCCGGCGACACCACCGATATTCGCCACTGTTTGGGTATCAAACCGTCCAGTAAAACTTAAGTCTTGTTCTGACATGATGTGCTCAAGCTGGTCCCGCGAAATAATCGCCAAAAACTCAGTCGCTGTAGAATCATTTAGCACGTTGCTGATGATATTGTCAGTGATTGTTTCGTTAAGAGCACCATAAGCACGTGTTTCTCCACTTTTGTCTTCAAACGTCAGAACCGCCATCCGCTTAACACCTGCGTTTCTGGACTGTTCATAGCGGATTCGGACATCTTTGTACCCAGGAACGAATTCTTCGACCCTCTTGAATTCCTTAGCGGCTCGCTTCTGGGTTTCGACATCACCGCCAGAGTCGGCGATGCGGAGACCTTCTTGATAGTGTGCCTCGGCAGCACTGTCAGAAGCTTGACGAAGTGGAGTTGAATAGTTCTGCGTCTCAAAGGTAATCCGTTGCTTCGTTTTTTTGTGAATCAACGGTGGTAAATTCTTTACCAAGGTATTGACTTCGATAAGGCCTTTGTACTCAGCAACAATTCCATCCCATCTGAATCTATCCGAACTTGACTCAAGAGCTTTAATCTTGTTTTGACGGGCCTCTACGGCAGCATTGAAAAATGTAGGGGCGAAATTCTGTGCCTTATCATAATCAGGCTTGTGTTTCAAAGCCATCACCGCATCGCGTAAGGCGGCTTCATAGTGGTTCACTCGATAACTCGCCTGCGCGCTTTCCATGAGTTTGCCGTGTTTGCCGGCACAACCTGGTAAGCACAACAGCGCGAATACCAGTGTTAAAAAACTTGGAAAAAGCAGGTTTTTCATAGAAACCATCAATTTATCTCCTTTTAATTAACCCAAGTTGCTACCTAATAGGTTTTGGACGTTAGCATCTCCAAGAGATATTGGAGAATGCGCATTTCTTCAAACGTCTCGCGTTTCGGACGGTGTTGATAGATTCCTGGTATGCTTCAATGCGTGTGATAAAGGCAATCGAAGCCCTCGGTAAAATCTATTATTCCCACGGCAATCTGACTGCCAACATTGCTTGGGCAATTTCTGCCGCAGTGACTCTATCAATTGAGCCGAATATCGAGCTCACCAATTCTCCGGCGTAACACGCCCGATACGCCGCCTCAAGTCCGCTATTGTTAAATATTTGCTCAAGTTCATCCCATTCTGGATCTTCGAGAACATCGTGTACGTCTTGTGGAAATCCTGGACTGACATAAACACCGGAGGGTATCGCCTTCCCGTAGGCAATTAAGAAAAACACGTCGCCTGCGTAGGCTTCTGTCCGGCTCTGCCTAAAAAAAGAGCCTTCTGTCCAAAAAGTACGAGGAATTCCGTTGAGGAGATCCTGAACACACGGATCCGACCGTAAAATTTCTTCTTGATCCTCTGACAACCCGCCACAAGAGAGGAGTAGCGGGAAACTTGACATGAAAAAAACATCAACAAAAAGTTAAAAACAGTGCACCGGCACAGTACACAAGTTGTCAGTCTCGTTACCATAAATTTAACTCCTTAGGATTTACGCAGCATTAATTTTTAATGCAGGCGATTTGAGTTGTTGACTCAGATACTCAGAGAGCACCCCATCTTTGACTTGATAAAGCGTTTGACCGGTTTCGGAGGCTTTCCGCATCAGGTAAACCCAAACCAAAAACGCTGAACCGATGTGATTGCGGACGATACGCGAGAGACGACATTGGCATTTTTTGAAACCCGTCAACTGCTTTGCTTCACGATGAAATTGTTCAATCTTCCAGCGCAAGCCGCACACCTTTCGCACGACGAAGACATCCGATTGACTCAAGTCGTTGGTCACAACATAATCCGTGCGTCGTGAAGACACCACCCCGAAAACTTTCACATTGTGATTTTTGGGAAACTTGTTGAGTTTCACGCATTTGCCAAAAGTCTGTTTAGGGGCTGTCCACTGTAGCGTGTCAATACGTTGGTAAGATTTGCTACCCTTAGAATCGTCAACGAGACGATTGGATTTCAAGGGACAATAATACGTTTTCTCTAAACTTTCAACGTAGAGCAAAAGCGATTTGCTAGCATACCAAGCATCCATCAGCACCCTGGAAAAAGCAACATTGCGAGAATATACTAAGACCGAGAGCATATCTCGGAGATGAGCCAACTTTGATTTACCATCGCCTTGTTTATCGTAAATACGGTAATCAATCAACCAATATCGGTCTACTTTCGGATTGACATAGACGCAGGTGACAATAGCAATACCGTTGACGATACCCCCAGCATTGCCAGAATATTGTTTCTTGGCGAGGGCTATCTTCCTGGCATAGCGTTTATGAATAACAGTATCATCAAAGATAAGGTATCCATCAGCATCCGCCACAAGTCGGTCTTGACATGTTCCCAGAGCATGCGCGGTGTCAGACGATCACCTGATAGATAACGGGTGATCTGATCATGACTGAAGTTCTCAGAGGGGTCTGCGAAATGAGCCAGCGTATAGTTGATCGGCGTGCTGAGTAGATATTGACAGTAATCCAGCCGTGTCGGTCTAACCATTTTTATCAACCTCCTCGCACACCATATTATGGGTTTCTGGCGTCTAGGTCAAACATTATGGCGTAAGTTCTATACATAACACAATTGTATCTTTGCTAAGTAAGGGCTGTGTCCTATTTATTTGGGAATAACGAATGCAAAACGACCTCCGTGGTCACGACCCCGAAGATCGGATGCATCAAACAGTCTGCCAAGGGGTTCCCCTTTTCCGACATCAACGGTACCATTTGAAATCAGCCATAGACCGATACCGGTTTCAAGGTGCGGGTATCTATCATCTCGCAGGACACTGAAAATCTTCGGGGAGCCCTCACGCGTCAGAACAAACGGTTCACTCGCGACGAAAAAAACCCCCAGCCGCTCTTCGGTTGTCCAGTCTGGCTGGTCGAGAAATTGCAGACGCAGCTGCGCGGCAGTCTCAACCGGGCAAGTTTCAAGTCCCATCTGTTTTGCGCGATCATAAATCGTATCAAGGGTGGCGCGCTCACCCTCAGCAAACCCCATCTCCAGCATAGAAACAACAACGATATCAACCGTTATTTCCGCTGCCGCCACCGGAAAATCCGGATTTTCAAGGGCTTGCGTGGACCATAGGCTGACCCTGCATTTTTCTTCGATCAGTGTATCTAAAAGATCAGCACCACTCCTATGGGTTCCGAGTGTTATGGTAAAATCAGCAGCGAACCCCTTTTCATCTTTTGGGTCTTCATCATTACGCGCAAAGTAAATACTGTAAAGTTTCTGAAAATGTTCAAGGTATTGGTTGCTGACACTGAGAATCAATAGGGTTGCTACAACCAAAGCAGTTCCAAAAGCCACCCACGGCAAGAACGGTTCCATTTTCGGAGAGGGTGTTGGTTTCATGTCAACAATTTCGCGCATGATGTTCTGCCTTATACTCGCTGATATCTGCACGCCACCGAGCACTTCTTGGATCAAGAGTTTCTCTTCTTCTTGTAGCCGTTTCCGGGCACGATGCATCCGAGTCCTTATTGTCTCCACCGACACCCCCAAGAATTTGCTAATCTCCTTGGTTTTCATTTCGCCGAGATAATAGAGCGTCATCACTGTACGCTCACCATCCGGCAATTTTTCCAAGAGTTTCTTGACGATTTCAAAACGATGTTCAGTTGCTTCTGTTTCGCGCTGTTCCAATACGTGATGCGCATAAGCAGATTTCTCGATTTCTTCCATAGGTGTGTCCTCCAACGATTGCAATTGATTCGCAGACTTATGTTTGCGCAGCCAATGCAGACAAAGCCGATTCGCAATGACGCACAACCACCCAGAAAACTGATTGGGATTTCTGAGCGTTGAAAGATTCTGATACGCGCGGAGGAAGGTATCTTGCGTAATTTCTTCTGCATAGTGGAAATCACCGATTTTCCGCCACGCAAGGGCGTGAATACTTTTTTGATATTTTTCAACTAAACGGTTGAATGCTGAGTCGTCACCTGATAAAACTGCGTGAATCAATTGAACATCGTCTTCTCTTTCCACGGGGTCTCTCCTCATGAACAGATTCAGTTATATTGACGTCCACTGAAATATCTAATTAGGCACTGAGTATCGGGCTTTGTGCAATGCAATACAGTCCACACAATTATATTATCACAATATTAAAGATACATTCTTTCTATTAAAGATACATTTTTTTGGGAAAACGTTACATCACGTGAAAAAAATATTTTGTCAGCCAATGATTTACAACTGTAGAAGGCTCTCCGATTCTACCCCGCGACTCCCTCCGAAAATCAAAGAAATCACGAAAACTATGGTGAATGGTAAAAATAACGTGAGTTTGATAAATAATTGACTAATTCTTTTATAGAGAGAACCCTTTTGGTATAATGAAGTGATCACATTTCTTTACCCAAAAGGAGTTTTCAGATGGACATTACAGCACTTTTTGCTTTTTGACTTTACCATAGACCAACTAAGCTTACAACAAATCATTATAATGTTTATTGCCTTAACTCTCGGATTTATGCTAATATAGTGTTGTGAACTTAAAAGCCGTTTTTGAACAACTTCAAGACAAACGGGTAATGATTATCGGTGATGTCATCGTGGACAAATATATCTGGGGGGATGTGCATCGAATTTCGCCCGAAGCCCCTGTGCCAGTGTTTGAAACGAAGGCAGAAGAGACCGGATGTGGTGGTGCTGCGAACGTCGCACAGAACGTCGCAAGTTTAGGCGGCAACGCCATCTTGGTCGGTGTCATCGGCAAGGACAGCGAAGGCGAAAATTTAGTCCAGATGCTAACCGAGACGAATCTCGTTACCACCAAGGTCTGTATTGATGCCGAACGACCGACAAGCACGAAAACACGTGTGATTGCCCGTGCTAACACGACCTTCACAAGTTGCGAACCGGATTCCGGACACCATCTGCTCCGCATTGATAGGGAATCCAAACAGAAAATCTCTCCCGGGATGCGGAAGCAGTTATTGGACACGATCGTTTCTCAATTGCCAACGAGTGATGCAATTATCTTCGCGGACTACGACAAAGGGGTTGTGAATGCCCAACTCATCAAAGATGTGGTGAAACACGCTCAGCCTTACGGTATGCCGATTATAGCAGATCCGAAGCAAAACAACTTCTGGCATTATGAAGGGATAACCGCTGTCACGCCGAATCACACAGAAGCGGGGACCGCGGTGCATGAAGAAATTACGGATGTGCCACACCTTGTCGCTGTTGGTGAGAAGATTTTAAATCAGTTATCACTCAAAGCGTTGTTAATTACGCGCGATGCGAAGGGGATGTCTCTATTCCAACGCAAGCCGGATGGCACCCTCAAAGTGGAACATCTACCGCCAAATTCAAGTATTGTGACGGATGTGACAGGCGCAGGCGATACCGTTGTTGCTGTATTCACGCTCGCGCTCGCGGCAAACGCAGAATTTCATAATGCTGCTTTGTTGTCCAGCCTCGCAGGGGGGATCGCTGTCGGTAAGATGGGCTGTGCGACCGTCGCACCGAAGGAATTGCTAAGTGCAATTGAGAACATGGAACCTATTCCTAAACTGTAAGGAAACAGAAGAGTGAAGACTGTCTTTCTCGATCGGGATGGTGTTATCAATCGGAATCCGCTAAATAAAGGTTATGTCCGAAAATGGGCAGAATTCGCCTTCATCCCGAACGCTCGGAAAGCGATCCGGGAATTAACAGAAAGCGGTTATCGCATCATCGTCGTAACGAATCAATCAGGAATTGGAAGAGGTCTCTATTCAGAAGAGGATTTGACAGATATTCATGAACGGATGCTCGCTGAAATTAACAAAGCGGGCGGAACAGTTAAGGCTGTTTATTACTGCCCACACCACCCAGAGGCGGGGTGTGAATGCCGAAAACCGAAGCCCGGTATGCTAACACGTGCTGCGCGCGAACACAATATAGAACTATCAGATACCTACTTGATTGGCGATACAACGACAGACATTGAAGCAGGGCAAAGCGTCGGAGCCACAACATTTCTCGTTTTAACTGGACTTGGACAGGAGAGTTATTACGACTATATTAGACGCACGGATCAGAATGGATACCGCCCCGAAAAAATCTTCACAAATCTTTACACAGCAACGCGCTGGCTATTGAAAAAGCAAAAAAATAAAAAACTGAAATTGTAACCCGTAGCGTAGTGGAGGGGTGTTTTTGATAGGGTATTTCTGCGTATTGCTTGGGTATTTCTTCAGTTCTACGGGGAAGATCGCCACATTTCCAACTTGCCTGACCGAACCGCAAGGAAAAATTAAAAGAATGATTCTTGAAAAAATAGAAACTCGGACGGCTCGCGCTGGTGTTATCGGGCTTGGATATGTCGGACTGCCACTGACAGTCGCTATTGCAAGCGCGGGGTTCCGAGTTACAGGCATTGATATCTGTTCAGAAAAAATAGAACGACTGAAACAGGGCATCTCCGATGTGCCTGATGTTGCCAATGAAGTCCTCGCGCCCCTCATTAGGTCCGGGCAGATTCAGGTAACAACGGACTTCGGCGTGCTTCGGGAATTAGATACGGTCAACATCTGCGTGCCGACCCCTTTGCGTGAAAACCGAACACCCGATATGCAATTTATTACCGCAGCAGTAGAGCAGATAGCGCAATACCTTCACCCCGAACAATTGATTATCCTCGAAAGCACCACCTACCCCGGTACAACCGAAGAAATCATCCTACCAAAACTCAACACCGATTTTAGCAAAAATACATCTCCTGACACCGCACAAGTAGGACGTGACTTCTATCTCGCTTTCTCGCCGGAACGCATTGAACCGGGAAACAGCACCTATTCTATGACAAACACTCCCAAAATTATCGGGGGTGTTACGCCGCAATGCACCCATGTCGCTGAAACCTTCTACGCGCAGTTTATCAATAAAACACATATAGTATCCTCGCCCCGAACAGCAGAAATGGTGAAACTCCTGGAAAACACGTTCCGAAGCGTCAATATCGGCTTAATCAATGAGGTCGCACTCATCTGTGATCGGATGGATCTGGACGTATGGGAAATCGTTGATGCTGCTGCCACCAAGCCTTTCGGATTTATGCCGTTTTATCCAGGTCCCGGACTTGGAGGGCACTGTATCCCGATTGATCCGCATTATCTTTCTTGGAAAGCGCAGATGTATCAGTACCACGCCCGATTCATCGAACTCGCCAGCGAAATTAATAGCGAAATGCCGAAATATGTAGTGGACAAAATCATTCATGCCCTGAACCTTCAACGTAAACCACTGAACGGCGCAAAATTATTAATTTTAGGTATCGCCTATAAAAAGGACATTGGTGACATTCGCGAATCGCCTGCACTTGAAGTAATTCGTTTAATTCTTGACAAAAAAGCAGAATTTATATATCATGACCCTCATGTAAGAGACCTATCTCTTGATGACAGAAACATCTATCACTCGGAACCCTTGACGGCGGACCTGGTAAAAAATGCCGATTGCGTTGCCATCTTAACCGACCACGATGTCATAGATTACGGCTGGATCGTGGAACATGCCCAATTAGTTGTTGACACGCGTAACGCAACGCGTGATGTAAAGAAAGGACAGGAAAAAATCATTAAAATTTAATTCATTTTGGCGCAGCTTGCAATGCCGAGGTCCCTGGCCATTATTGGGAACGGACTGAACTTGTTATACAAAAACTAGCGCAGCTCGCAGTGCCGAGGTCCCCACCGGTTACTCGGAACGGACTAAACTTGCTGTGAAAAACCGGAGATAATAATGACAAATTCAAATCTAAAATTGCATATACAGCGAGATCAACTTACGTGGTTTCTAGACTTACTTTTAGACGAAAAAGAAATTTTCCAATTAAGTGCCTCTACCGGCATTATCCCGGATGTAGACCGATTGTACGCCTTATCAAGACGGGAGCTGCTTGTAAATTTAACCAACGTATTTTTGGGTGTGATTGGCACAGCGAAACCTGAGATAACAAATTCAGAAACCTCAGTCGAAGCATTAGTCAGCCAATTTCTTACTGAAAAGGCGGAGGCTGCAATCTCACGGGTCGGCTATATGGAAATTTCCGAAATCGAAACGTTCTTCAAAACGTCCGATGTCCTCATAGACGGAGGCGACTTTGGCGAAGTCGTCTGGGCACTCCTCATTGATGAACGGACCCCAGTCGTTGAGCACGGCTATAAACTCCTCAACACAACATACGCATCTGTAGAAGTCGCATATACAAACGGGCGCGCAGACCGCTCAAGTATTGAGCCGTTAGTTGGTGATCAGTACGCCCAGAACTTAGAAGGCGAACATCAAGAATCGGAGGCACCCGTGCGAGAAATTGAGTACCTTGAGCGACAATTGGCCGACTCTAAAGCGGACTATACTTCGCTTCAGAAGAAACATAGTCGATTAGATCAACAACGGGCTTTCCTATTAGAGGAAAACAGGGGGCTGAAAACGAAAGCCGAAGTGAGTAATGGAAATGAGAAACGGTTGAAGGCTCTTGAACAGGAAAATCAAATCCTCCGTGAACAGATAGCACAACATATTGAAGCCGCCACTGAGTTACAGCAGCTCGCGAATGAACGTGACCATCTCCTCGCAGAAAAGGAACGGATGGCAGAACAATTAAGAGAATACGAGCAAATTAAATCCGCTAAGGAAACATTCACGACTGACCTCCAGTTGGTTGAGGAGGCGGTCTACAAAGGGCACCAAGGGCTTGAAGACTTTCAAACCAGTTTAGACAACCACTTTGACACCTTGGAAAATTGTCATCAAGCGGCGCGAAGCGCGCTGAACCAGATTCGGCAAACCCTCACTTATTTAGATGATACACAACAACTCACTGAAGGTGAAGGTCCCTACAATCTAACGTCTGAACAACCTCGCGTCGGTGTGTTTGTCGATGTGCAAAATATGTTTTACGCCGCTAAAGACCGTTTTGGACGGAGAGTTGATTATATCAAACTCCTGGACTTGATAGTTGGACCGCGGTATCTCATGGTAGCCTATGCTTATGTCGTCCAGATACCCGAAATCAATCAATCCAGTTTCTTATCCCTACTTGAACACAACGGCTACACGATTAAGAGTAAGGACTTGCGCTTGCGTGGAGACGGGTCTGCGAAAGGAGACTGGGACGTTGGCATTGCTGTAGATGTCGTCTCAATGCTCGGCTCATTGGATGTTGTTATTTTGGCAAGTGGCGATGGCGATTTTTGTCCGCTCGCTGAACTTATCAAGCAACAAGACAAGCGGGTGGAGGTTGTCGCTTTTGAACACAATACCTCCATGGATCTACAACAAATCGCCGACCAATTCTTCCCAATTGGAGACGAACTGCTCATCTGAAATAGTTGTCAGTTATCGGTTATCAGTTTTCAGTTTTAAGAGTTGTCCGTTATCAGCAGTCAGGGACAACGTGCTGTCACTTCACCAGAAAACGTCTTAACTGATAACTGTGCTTCTGATGACCGTTTTAATAAAATGAATCATCTTCTTCATCCTGTATGTGATGTTGTTGGTACGCCTTCAAATCGCTGTTCTCTCCTGCAATTCTCGATATGCCTCCTTCTCACTCTCCTTTCTGTGCTTGTTGTAATAGATACGGCAAGTGCGGAATGGTCATCTTCACCGACACAAAACCTTCCGTTATGCACAGCACAGAACGAACAACATTTCCCTGCTCTCGTTCCGGATGGACAAGGTGGGGCTATCGTGGCGTGGAGTGACGCACGGCACGCGAATCGAGATATTTTCGCACAGCGGATCAGTGCGATGGGCGATATGCTCTGGGAAGCAAACGGCATCCCGATTTGCGATCTGCCCTCATCGCAAAGTTGGCCCCTAATCGTCAACGACGAAGAGGGCGGTGCTATTCTTGTTTGGGGTGATACCCGCCACGGCAATCAAGATAGTTACGCACAACGCATCGATGCAAACGGCAATAAATTGTGGGATCCCGAGGGTGTACCCGTCTGCACCCATCCAACGCTGCAAGACGATCTGAATGCTATCGCCGATGGCGAAGGTGGTGTAATTGTCGCATGGGAGGATTGGCGAAATGGCAATCAAGATATCTATGCCCAAAGAATTGACAGCACTGGAAAACCACTGTGGGAAGCGAATGGCGTTCCGGTCTATAGTGGCGATGGTGATCAGTACGATCCGGTTTTAATCTCGGATGGACAAGGTGGGGCTATTTTCGCATGGTGGGACATTAGCACCCCAGATTGGAACATCTTCGCGCAACGGCTGTCAGCAGATGGTAGACTTATGTGGAATTCAACTGATAACACGGAAAATTCCCCTGTCCCCGTCTGCACAGCAATCGGCAACCAAGGCGCGCCGTCTGCAGTCAGCGATGAGAATGGGGGCGTGTTTTTCGTTTGGTCGGACTACCGCAACGACCCGAATTTCTATACGAGCGCGCAGCTATATACACAACACATAACGGCTGAAGGTAACGCGTTATGGGAAAAGGACGGTATCCCTATCTGTGAACTGCGTGTCAACCAACAACAACCCTTCTGTATTTCCGACGGAAGTGGTGGCTTCATCGTTACATGGTGGGACGAACGTGATATTTTCGCTGACATCTATGCGCAACGTATTAACGAAAATGGGGAGGCATTGTGGAACGAAGAAAATGCGTCCTTGCAAAAGAGCGGTGTCCCTGTCTGCACCGGAGCAGGTGTTCAACGTCTCCCCCAACTCGTTGCCACTGGTGAGGCAGGGGAAACCGTCGTTTATTGGCTGGATTACCGCGAAGACTTCGGGGATTCAACCGAGGATGCAATCTATGCGCAACTGCTTGATGCTGATGGGAAACCGCTTTGGGAAATCAATGGCATCCCTGTCTGTCAGGCACCGAAAGCGCAAATCACGCCGCAAGCCGTGTCTACAGATGGTAGTGCGGCAATCATAGTCTGGAGTGATGCGCGTGGACAAGACTATGACATCTACATTCAACGTGTTCCATAATAGATAGATTTGACTTTTTCTGTTTTCTATGTCATAATAGATACAACAAAGGAGGTGGAAAACATGTCAGACCAGGATTTCAGAGAACGAGTCTTGAGTGCCATTGCAGACCTCAAGCGCACGACCGAACGCGTAGAAGACAAAATAGAACGCGTAGAAAACAAAATAGAACGCGTAGAAGGCAGAATAGAACAAGTAAACGAGAAAATAAATAGTAGGTTAGCATCCGTGGAAAAAGATGTAACTAATCTTCACGGGGACGTTAGATGGATTCGAGGTAAATTAGAGGGAAGACAAGAAGCGACATCAAACAAAGACGTAAAGACTGCAATATGGATAGCACTCGGCTCTGCATTAGCAGCCATCATATCGCTGATTAAGTCGTTCTGGCAATAGGGTGTTCCCAGAAATATAAAAGGAATTTTTATGACAAAACGCACGCAACGTGCTCCAGCCAAACGCGCAATTGTTATCGGAATGGATGGCGCGAGCATGGAACTCGTTAAAAATATGATTGATTGGGGCCATGCACCCTCTATGGCGAAATTGGTCCAGACGGGGGTCTATCGTCCGATGATAGGTGTATTTCCGACATTGACACCACCGGGATGGACCGCGCTCTCTACCGGTTCATGGCCCGGTACACATCGGGTGATGGACTTTAACATTCGCGCGTTGGGGGAACGTCTTGATAAAACGACATGGGGCATCAACACAGGCTTGTGTCAATCCGAATACCTCTGGAATCTCGTAGAACGGGTCGGTGGAAAACCGATTCTGGTAAAGTGGGAAATGTCCTGGCCCCCCACTGTCAAAACCGGAATTCAGGTCGAAGGAACAGGACCGGGTGTCTCGAACCACCATCAGATTGCTGGCTATCATCTCTTTGTCGCGGGAAAATGGGCACCGCGTCCCATCGGCGGACAGCGCGACCCGGAGACACTTGATCCGAGCGCGTTACAGAAGGTTCGACATATCGATCCGGTCACTATTGAACCGGTTGAGAATGCGGAATGGGAAGCCTTGCCTAACTCCACAGAACCCGTGCGAGAAGTTCAGCTAACCATCCAACCTTTAGCACGCGGCAGAGAAGATGTGATGCCTTCAGTCTATTCAAAAGGTGAAGCCTCCGATGAGACACGCGTCCCAAAACCCTTTTATGGGTTGATTTATGCTTCCGGTGATAACGGTTACGACCGAGTGCGAATCTGTCGAAGTCGGTCTGGAGACGATTCCGTCGCGGATTTGGGGGTCGGTGAGTGGAGCGAGTGGTGGTTGGATACTTTTGAAATTGAAGGTGCCGAGGTGGAAGGCTATGTCCGGATGAAACTCGTGACGCTCACATCTACAGCAGATGACTTTGAACTCTTTGTACCACAAATCTGGCCCAGAACCGGATACACGGTGCCGGATAAAGTTGCCGCCACGATTGACACGGAAATCGGTTCGTTCCTTCAAAATCCGGCTCGCGATGCCCTTGGGCAAATGGACGACGATACCTATTTTGAGGTGCTTGAATACCACCACCAACGCCTCGCTGATGTCGCGACGCATCTTGCAAAAAACAATGACTGGGACATCCTAATGGTGGAAAGCCATGCGCCGGACTACGCCAGCCATTTCTTCCTGAGTCAAGCGGATGAAATCAGCGGCGCAGCACCCGAAACAATGCACCGGTGTCTTGAGGGCTTGCGACGGACGTATGAATCTGTAGATCGGATGATTGGGAGACTGATGGAGCAGGCTGATGAAGAAACCGTTGTCCTTGTCTGTTCCGACCACGGCGGCACCCCAAACCAATTTCGTGCCATAGACATTGAGGAAGTGCTGGAAGAAACGGGGTTCATTGTTAGAGACGCAGATGGGGCGATAGACTGGACAAAAACACGCGCAGTGAATGTTGGATTAGTGCATATCTTCATTAACTTAGCGGGACGTGAACCAGATGGGATTGTCGCTCCTGAGGACTACGAAGCGACACAACGCGAGCTTATTGCAGCACTACATACCTACAAAGACGAAAAAACCGGACGGCATCCCTTCACCTTAGCTGTGACGCGAGCAGATGCAGAAATGTTTAACTTACACGGGGACTTGGTCGGTGATGTTGTCTATGCGCTGCGTCCAGAGTTTGATGGCGCACACGGTAAGCAGTTGCCTTCCGTGAGTTTCGGCATCGGCGGGCAGCACTCCACATTCATTCTGTCGGGGGCAGGGGTTCGGCAAGGCGTGGCATTGCAACGGCAGGTTCGTGTCGTTGATGTTGCACCAACGCTCTGTTATCTATTGGGACTCCCGATGCCTGACAACGTGGAAGGCGGGGTCGTCTATGAAGCGTTGGTGGATCCGAATTGGCATTTGACCCAACTCGCCACTTTAGAGTAAACAAAATCGGTGCGCGTTTTATGCGCGCGCGCCGATCCCACATTTCTCGCGCAATTCTTCTAAAGTATATGTGTTGATAACCTCGTCTTTTGTCAACCACCCACGACGGGCGACATTCAACCCAGACTGACGACGCGCTAACTGTTGAATACCGTGTGCATCGGTGTTGACGGATAATAACACACCCGCGCTTTTCGCCATCCGAACAAATTTAGGGTCCAGATCTAAACGGTGCGGCGAGCCATTAATCTCCAAAACCGTTCTATTTTCTCCAGCTGCCTCAATAATCTCTTCAAGATTGAGTGGATACATCGGTCTGTGTCCAAGCATCCTACCTGTCGGATGACCAATGATGTTGACGAACGGATTCTCAATCGCACGAATGATACGCTGTGTCATCTCTACTTCGGTTAGGGTGAAATGGCTGTGAACGCTTGCGACGACAATATCAAGTTGTTCTAAAATCTCGTCTGGGAAATCGAGTTTGCCGTCCCGCCGAATATCTACCTCAGAACCAGCGAAGACCTTTATCCCGTCGATCTCCGTATCCAATTCCCGAACCTTCGCCACCTGTTCTAAAAGCCGTTTCTGATCCAAGCCATTCGCGACCGTTGAGGAGACAGAGTGGTCCGTAATAGCGATATACTCAAAGCCTTGTGCTTTCGCCGCCTCTACCATCTCTCGAAGCGTATGTCGCCCATCACTCCAGTCAGTATGTGCGTGTAGGTCGCCTCGCAAATCGGTGAATTCAATGAGGGTCGGCAAGGTGCCTTCCTTGGCGGCTGTGACCGAAACACCGTCCTGCCGAAGTTCCGACGGAACATAGGAGAGCCCAAGTTTTTCATAAAGTCCTGCTTCTGTTAGATTACGTGCCTCGTGCCAAAAGTCGGTTGGCTTCAGAAAATTACTGTCGGGAAGCGCGTCAAAGTGGGCATCTGTCGCTGTTGTTAAAAAGAGAGTGGCATCGTAGGTAGCAGCAGTACATAAATAGACAAATACCGGAAAATCCTTGTCAACGTAGAACTGAATTACGGGAAGCGTATAGCGGACATCATCTGTTGGCTCGCTTCCTTCTTTTTCAACGAGAGTCGCGCGCTCGCAGTCATACACGTATTGAACTTGATTCTCCGATTTGAAAAGTATCAGCGAACTCGGATCATCTGATGTTTGCTGCAAACCCGTTGGGCTAAATCGGGCTTGTGAAAGGAGTGCGAGGATCGACTGTAGCGGGGGTGGTATGGTGTCATTCTCAAATCGAAACGCTGTTTCGTTCCCACATTCAACAATCAATTCTATGCTTTGACAGACCTCCGCATGCCGCCGTAAATCTCCTGTGAATTGGCAGCGTTTTATCCATCCGTCATCCGCTAACGCTGAAAGGTGATCCAAGATGTCTTGGGCGGTGGGCAAAATACTCCAGAGTGGACGTTTCTTTCTCTGTTCCGCTTGAAACGCTAAACCCTCAGTTATCATTTGGACGGTTTTCCGTCCGATGCCTTTCATGTTTCTAATCCGCCCACTCTCAATCAACGCCGAGAGATCCTCAAGATTTCTGACACCAAACTCTCGATAGAATCGCCCTACGGTTTTTACACCAATACCTCGGAGTGCAAGCAATTCAAGTATCTCTGTTCCCATTTCTGCCGCGAGTTCATCATAGAATTTGCAGTGTCCGGTTTCGAGCATCTCAATGGTTTTGTCCTCGATTGCCTTTCCAATGCCGGGTGTAGCCCGAAGTTTTTCCACCGCCTCCTTATTATAGCTCTGTTGAGGATTTTCAGAAGCCAATTCATCGGGAAATTCCTCAATTATATCGGCTGCTCGCTCATAAATTCGCGAGCGAAATGCATCATCGCCTCGGATTTGTAGGAGAGATCCGATCGCTTGGAACACAGCGCTGATGTCACGATTTGTCATATTCTTATTTTTCCTTGCGGTTCGGTTAGGTAGGTTGTGTCAAGAAGGATCCCTTCCGTTCATCCAGCGCGCCCGCCGCTTCCCAGTAACCGGTGGGGACCCCGGTTGGGCTTGTGTGCGTAGGTATGGACTGCTACACAAATTTACGGTGCGCCGCAAAACCCGCGAAAAGCCCAATTACCATTGCCCCTATAACAACCAAAATAGATTGATAAATGCTTAGAAAACCGACTGCACCTAATTGAGGTTTGAATACATAAAACATCCCATAGAAACAACCAAGCCCACACAGTGCACCAATCCCTCCGAGGAAAAGTCCATGGGCGATAAAAGGAACGAGGAGGTACTGGCGAAACATACCGAGGAGTTTCATGAGAGCTATTTCTTCAGAACGGGCAATCGCTGTTTTATTAATAATGGAACCGATAATGAGCCAGATGGCAATAATTGCTGCCCCGATAGCGATTAAGGTTGTGCGCTCTGAATCTCGCAAGCGGTCATTCAGTTGTCCCTGTCCGGTCAATAACACATCTTCAATTTCGTCATGTGCTTTAATATCCAACGCGATCTGTTCCAATGCTTTACGTGTTATCAATTCTTCGTCTACATAAATTTTGAGAGATGCTGGAAAGGGGTTTACACCTCTTGTCTCCGCAAACGCTTCCTTAATGAGGATCCCTAAATCCTGAAACTGGGTCTCGCCACGAGCGAGACTCTCTGCCTTTGAAGCATAATTAATAGCGAGTACTTGCCCGTTTTTCTCTATTTGGCTGACTAAGGCGCGTCCCTTCGACTCATTGACGGTATCTTTTAGAAATGCAACAAGGGTAGGGGCATGGCTTTTAAATTCAGATTGTTGTAATATAAAAGAATGGTTTAATAGTAAAGTCGCAAGTAAGACAGTGACGAAACTGATCCCAATGAAACTCATCATACTCGTACTGCCAGCACATGCTATATGAGATATCGCATTCTTAAAGTGGTAACGCATTTTTTGTATGTTTTTTACGTTGCACTAACGGAAGCAGGAATTCAATGGATGCCACCATCCCGCAGTTCAATAATCCGTTTATTGCATTTTTCAGCAAGTTGCCGGTCGCTGGTTGCCACGAAGATAGTCATGCCTTGAAAGTTAAGCGCATCGAGAAGTGCCATCACCTCAAGTGAGAGACGCAAATCTAAACCTTCTGTGGGGGCATCCGCAAGTAATAACAAAGGATTGTTGATAACAGCTCTCGCTATAGCAAGCCGTCGCCGCTCATTGCCAGATATGTCTGCTGGGAGTGCCTTTTGATGGTGAAGTAGCCCCATCTGGTTCAGAAGCTTGTTCACGTTTTCCTTGATTGTCGGTGGTGGGGTCCCTGCTAACCGCTGTGGTAGTGCTAGATTTTCCTGGACTGTCTTATTTGCCAAAAGCTTGAAGTCTTGGAAAACAAGTCCTATCTTCTGTCGGAAATAGGGTAGACTGACTTTGTCCAATCTCGTAAGTTGTTGACCAACCACACTCAAATCACCACCCACTGGGTCTAAATCAGCATATAACAACCGCAACAGCGTCGTCTTTCCAGAGCCACTGGGACCGACGAGAAACACAAATTCGCCGCGTTCCACGCGAAAACTCACCTTCTCGAGCACGCTGAGATCGTCATAACTGAAACTAACTTGGTGTAGTTGTATCATTTTTAGGGTTGTCGGTTATCAGTCTTCAATTGTCAGTTAATGTGCTATGGTGTTCAGATATGCTGTAATGTCCACAAAACTTTTGGGACCACAACAAGGTAACTGATAACTATTCTTTCGTATAGTCACAATCCGATGATTGACAACTCAGTGACACGGTTACAGTCTCACTGCCTTTCAGTTTTCTGGTTTTTTCAACAAGAAAGGGGGTGTTACACTTTGGGCAAGGTTCCGGTATAGGTTTATCCCATGTAGAGAATTCACACTTCGGATAGTTGCTACACCCGTAAAAGACTTTCCCACGGCGGCTGCGGCGTTCACCAAGATAGCCATCACAATCAGCCTCTGGGCAGTCGATCCCCATTGGCACCGGCTTTGCATTTTTGCATTTTGGATATCCACTACACGACAGAAATTTCGCGCCAGCGCGGCTCACTCTGATAACCATCGGTTCACCACACTTATCACACGCAGTATCAGTCGGTTCCGGTTCCGCAGTGGGGGTATCGGCGGCGGTTAAACGTTTGATATTCTGACACTCTGGATAATTAGCACAACCCAGAAACCGCCCATATCTACCCCACTTCACAATCATATTGCTCCCACACTTTTCACATTTCTCGTCTGACTGTTCTTCCATCGCCTTTCTGGCTTCATACATCTTATCAGGGGCTTCCTGGAGGGCGGTTTGGAAAGGTGGATAAAATTGCTCTAACGTCTCTGCCCACTTGACTTTTCCATCGGCAATGGTATCAAGTTGATCTTCCATTTTCGCTGTGAATTCAACATCAACGATCGTCGGAAATCCGTGTATCAGGAGTTCATTAACGAGTCTGCCAACATCTGTAGGCAAGAGTCGCCCACGTTCTTTGGCGACATACCCTCTGTCCTGAATCGTTGACAGAATAGACGCATAGGTGCTGGGTCGTCCGATCTCCTTTGCTTCCAACATCTTGACAAGTGTTGCTTCGTTGTAGCGAGGGGGCGGTTGTGTAAAATGCTGTTTCGGCTCTAATTTGCGCAGATCAAGCGCATCACCCTCTTTAACGATAGGCAAGTTGACGTTTTCTTCCTCTGATTCACTTGAATTGGCAATCGGGTCATCTTTCCCCTCCATGTAGATACGCCTGAACCCATCAAACTTGACAACTGAACCGGTGGCTCGGAAAAGATAAGGACCTGCTTTGACATCAATTGTCGTTGCATCAAGAATAGTGGGATTCATCTGGCTTGCTATGAAACGCATCCAGATCAGTTCATAGAGTCGATACTGTTCATCATTCAGATAGGGTTTCAACTCAGCAGGCGTTCGCAATGGTACAGTGGGACGGATTGCCTCGTGTGCGTCCTGTGCTCCTCTTTTGCTCCGATAATTAACGGCGCGGTTCGGCAAATATTCTCCACCATACGTTGTTTCGATGTACGTTCGCGCCGCCTGAAGTGCTTCTTGGGCAACACGCGTCGAATCGGTACGCATGTAGGTGATGAGTCCGATTGAACCTTCGCCGTGAATCTCTAATCCTTCGTAGAGCTGTTGGGCGACAAGCATCGTTCTTTTCGCAACAAAACGGAGTTTCCGGGATGCTTCTTGTTGCAAGGTACTCGTAATAAACGGAGGAACTGGATTCTGTTTTCGCTCCCGTTTTTGGACCTTTTCGACGAGATATGTGTGCCTCTTTGCGTCTGCAGCGAGTTCATTAGCGCGTGCTTCGTCTATGCGGAAACCGTAGTTATTGATTTCACCCTTCTTTGTCCCGATTTTATGTAACTTTGCTGGGAAAGAATGCTCAAGCTCAGTCGGGGTCAATGTTGCTGTGAGGGTCCAGTATTCCTCCGGTTTAAATGCCTCGATTTCTGCCTCACGTTCACAGATAAGGCGCACCGCGACAGATTGGACTCTGCCGGCACTTAGTCCCGGTTTAACGCTCCGCCACAAAATAGGGCTGATCTGGTATCCGACGAGCCGGTCCAACACACGACGTGCCTGTTGCGCATCAACGAGTGCCATATCAATCTCGCCTGGATCTTTGATCGCTTCTAAAATCGCGTTTTTGGTAATTTCGTTATAGGTTATCCGATAGATAGGCTTCTTTGCCCTTTTGAGTTCCTCGGCAAGATGCCAACAGATCGCTTCACCTTCGCGGTCCGGATCCGCAGCAAGATAGATGTTGTCAACCTTACGCGCCTCGCTCTGGAGCAACTTTACGACTTTCCCTTTCCCTCGAATCAAAACATACTTAGGTGCGAAGGCATTCTCAAGGTCAACTCCAAGTTCCTTTTTCGGCAGATCCCGGATATGTCCAACGGAGGATTCAACGATGTAATCCTTACCTAAAATCTTTTCGATTGTCTTTGCTTTTGCGGGTGATTCAACAATGACGAGTGACTTTGGCATGTTTTATCCTTATTCTTTCTCTACTTGAATTATTAGGTGTAACGGTTTCGTGTGCTTCAGTTTTCGATTTGAATATCAGTAGTTCTCGTCAAAAGCTAAATGTGTAGGGTGTGATACCAGAGGCACTCATTATTTAAGCACGCAATATTGCATGACTACACATTTTCATTAACGTCTCATGTTGATAATGGTTTCACTGGCAGGGTTTCTAACCGCAGCGAAACCATACCTATGTAGCAGCCTCATCAGACTTGAAGAAGCGATAGGTGTATAGTATAGTAACTGAAATTCCCGTGGATTTTCAAGCAGAAATGGTGTTTAAATATCTACAACGCTTTAAGTGGCAACTTGGGTTACATTATACAAGACACAGGTTCTATTTTTCGGACAGGGAAAGAAAGGAGAAGATGGTTCCACTTATTAGGAGGCAAAGGCAATCATATCTGTAAGCATTCGCCGCATCTCCGAGCGGTGAACAATAGCATCAACGAACCCATGCTCCAACAACGACTCCGCTTTCTGAAAGTTTTCGGGTAGTTCTTCGCGAAGACTTGCAACGGCTAACGGACCCGCAAAGCCGATCCTCGCACCCGGTTCGGCAACAATCACATCGCCGAGCGAAGTATAACTCGCAGTCGCACCACCGAACGTTGGGTCGGTGACAACAGAAATATAAAAAACCCCCGATTTAGCATACTCAGCGCAAGCAGCAGCGGTTTTCGCCATCTGCATCAAAGCAAGTGTGCCTTCCTGCATCCGCATTCCACCACTCACGGAGACGATCACCAACGGCAACCGATTCTCAAGCGCACGCTCAATACATCGAGTAACCTTTTCGCCAATGACAGAGCCACATGTGCCACCGATAAAGCCGACATCGCCAATCGCAATAGCAGTTGAATAACCTCCGATATTGGCGATGCCGGAAAGCATCTCGGATTTGAGTCCTGTTTTCGCGACATCTCGTTCCAATTTTTCTGGATATTCCGGAAATTCCAGCGAATCGATAGAATAAAGGTCCGCATCGTATTCCTCGAAACTATCCGCATCTACGATAAGATCAAGCCGCTCATAAGCACTCATATAGTGATGGTAATCGCAGTATGGACAAACCTTGAAATTTTTAGCAAATGCCTCTACCGCGATCTGTGCGTCACAATTTCTACATGGAACTGTTTTTGAAGTTTCAGCCATTTTTTTCATTAGTAGGGCGCGCTCAGAAAGCGTACCTCTTGAAAAGAGGCGAGGTTATATGAGGATTAAAAAAATAATTCGGTAATTTGATTTGGATAATTGTGGTGCTTTTGGTCTCCATCCGGTGCGGTTCCAAACCGCACCTACCGGGCCTGGGGATTACCGATTTAAATAATTAAACTTCATTAAACCTCGCTGGTAGAACAAATTATCTTACGAACTCCGACTTTAATCCCACCTTAAAGCCCTGCTTTAAGGCGGCTCCAGGTTGTGGAAAGTTTCCCAGCTGCTTCAACAGCGAGTGCATCCACGCCCTGATCCATAAACGTATTGATTTCATCCTCGCTCAATGCGCGATTCCAGAGGCGAACTTCGTCGATAATCCCTGCAAAAACATACTGGAGACGGTCGCAATCCTGTCCGACCCGCCACGGATCCTCGTTGGCTTTAAGTTTACCGGGCGTATCTCCCTCCTGTACCTCTTTGCCGTCATAGTAGATTTTGGTCTTCTTGGTATCATTCGTGAAAGCGATATGCACAAATTCCCCAGTCTCAGGCAAATCAGTTGCAATATCGGCGCGCCCCGCTTCGGTTTCAAGACGGATTTTGAAGACATTATCTTCACTGAACACGCCGTATTGGACCCTACCGCCGCATCCGCCGTGAACGGATTTGCCGACGATTTGGCGTACACCATTCCACTCCTCGGAGTTAATCCACGCCATAAACGAGAATTCATCCACGTTCAGTTTCGGAGTGCTTTCAACGGTGACAAAAACGTCGCTGCCTGGACCGCCAAATTCCAATGCCTTCCCGAATTTTCCATTAACCCATTTCGGGTTGTCAATCACACCCTCGTGTTCATTTTCGCTAAAATCTTCTGCTTTGTCCCCTTTCCCTTCATCATAAGGATGGTATAGCACCAACCCTTCCAAAAACTCTGCTGGACCAATAGACATCGCGAAGGGTGTTACCATCAAAAGCAATGCGATGGATAAGCAAATAGTTAATTTCATCCTCAGAATTTCCTCCTTATAGGTAAAGATAAGGTATTATAACAAACGGGAAAATACCTGTCAAGAAAAAATAGAAGAATAGCTGTCAGCCCTCAGCGGTCAGTTTTAGAAGACTTACGGAAGGAAAATAAGAGGATTGTTAGGTATCAAATATTCAAGCCAAGTTGACTGCTCAGCTCCATCAAACGTCTATTAATCCCTGTTTTATCAATTTGATTGTCATCGACAAATTCTTGGTACTCTGGTAACAAACCGTCCGGAACCATTATACGCGAGTTTGCTTCTCGCAATGCCAATAACCCCATGAAGATTTGCATCTCCCGTGAATAATCCGGGATGAAGTCGTTTAGTACTTGACGGAGTTCGGCTTCAGTGAAGGTATCGCGCCCATCGCGTTTTGCGATGTTACTCGCACGTTGGACAATTAAGAACAGGTCCCGCCAGGTTAACCCGTCTGTTTCTGAACCGCCGACGAGCGAGTGAAAATTGATGTTGCCTGGTGCTTGTCCTTGGCAGAATATTCTTAGAATTTCTGCTCTGCCTGCACCGACAGGGGGTAGCATGATTAATTTGGTGTCGAAAACGCCATACCGCCGAAAGATTGGCGGCATTAAGTCTGGACGTTGTGATGCCCCGACCCATATCACTCTGCCGTGTAACGACGCATCATTCATCGCATTCACGAGGGCTTGAGGAAACGTTTGTTGGTAGTCATCCGGATTCATCGTGGTACGTGGTGATACCTGCTCAATTCCATCCATAAAGACAACCGTCGGTGAAATGCCTCGGATAAAATTAATGGCGGCATTTAGATTCCGATCATAAGTGTTCCCGTTCTCGTTGATGTTTATCGTCACCTCACCCACCTGACTGGCGTAGCGGAGTTGGACGAGAGTCATGTTTGCCTCACCAGCGAGCACCCTTGCGGCGTAATCCTTGCTGGTCCCAGGGGGTCCAAGAAGGAGCATACCTCGTGGCACACGCCGCAGATCCCGATGTCTCATACCGTCCGCGATATCCCGAATTACCCGCATAACATACCAACCATCACCAGAGGGATTTGTGTGGGTTTCGCCGAGTTCAAGGACCCCATGGCTGAAAGCCTTGAGGTTCTCACGACGGTAACGCACAAGCGGTTCACCACCCACCTTCTGCTGTGTGGACTCTGCCTGTTGAACAACATCGTGAATACCGAACAGATTCAATCCTATTGTCTCGCGTGCTAAAACTTCTCTGTCGCGCGCATCTCCGAGACTCTTCCGCATTTGTGACGAAACATCCGAAATGGCGTGGAGGTACTCAATAAAATGGTGGCGCTGGTCATAGTCGGGGAACGGAATTTCTATGAGAGGAATTTCAGGATTCGTGGTGAGATTTGAATGGACATCAAACGTATTATGGGTGAGGAGCAGAATGATATGTTTCCGCTTTCGTACCTCCAAGTCAGATGCCCAATTCTGCATCTGATTGAAAAAGCGTTGCAGGTCATCGTTAGAGGCACTGCTCAAGGAAGGATCGTTCGGCGCGAGCTGCTCCAAAAAGTTAATAATCAACCCAACTCTCGCTCTGTCTTGATGCAATAGATGATTAAGTTTCTCTTGCAACTCATCCGAAGGCGCGGGATCAATACTGACGAATGGATCTTTGTTAGGTTCGTCAAATGCCAAATTGGCATTGATTCTTCGGCGTGCCATGTGTGGATCTACTTCCTGATCAGCGAGATGTGCGTCTTCCACTTCGCGTAAACGCCGAAATGTCTCAATCCATGTCGCTATACTCTGGAAATGGAAAGCACCGGTTTTTTCATACTTTGGAATCACCTCTAACATTCTTTGGGTGGCACGCCATCGCCCAATATTGGGGAAATGAATACCTTCCGACGTATTATAGCCGAGGACAAGGTCGCACCCCAACACATTGAGTTGCTCCGAGAGATATTCAGAGGTGGGCAAGTATCCGTAGACATCGTCGTGTAACAAGTCTTGCACATTAAAATGGAGTAGAAATTGATGTGCAGATCCTGCGTCATAATGTTTTTTTACTTCTTCCCAAAACATTTTTTTCTCCGCTGTCTGATATATTTTTTTGAGCAGGTGTGATACTAAATGATGGCAGAGAAAGAGGTGGGCGCGCTTGAATGAAGCTTAAGAATCTAATCGGGTAATTTCTGAACGTACTATGAATGGCACAACTACAAGCGGCTGCGTTTATAGTAGCGCAATTCATTACCCGTCAATTACCGAATGATTTTTATCCTCATGAAAGCGCGCCTTAAAGCACCTACAATGTTTTAATGAGCAGTTTTGATACTGCTCCAAGTGGTCGCCAATTTTCCACGAGCGTCAACAGCAACAGCTGAAGGCATTAACTCACCAATATCAGCAGTAGTCAACGCACGGTTCCAGAGACGAACCTCGTCTATAGCACCTGCGAAGACGTAGTTGAGACGTTCACAATCCTGTCCGATCCGCCACGGATCGTCGTTCGCATTTAATGGACCCGGAACCGCGCCTTCAACAACTGAGCTGCCATTAATATAGATTTTCGCCGTTGCACCATCGTTGGTAAAAGCGATATGAACCCATTCACCGGTTGGTGGGAGATCCGTTGAAATATCGGCTCTGCCGTTTTCAGTTTCAAAGCGGAGTTTGAAAACACCACTTTCACTAAATAGTCCGTATTGCGTTCTACCAGCACAACCACCGTGAACGGACTTACCAACGATTTGGCGGGTCCCATTCCAATGATCGGCGTTAATCCACGCCATAAACGTACACTGGTTCACGTTCAAGGCAGCCGTACTCTCAACAGTAACGAAAACGTCGCTGCCTTCACCACCAAACCTGAGTGCTTTCCCGAATTTACCATCGACCCACTCTGGATTGGAAATTTCGCCATCGTGTCCATGTCCACTCGCATCTGCAGCGAGTGTACCTTGTCCCTCATCGTAATGGTGATTCAGGACAAGTCCCTCTTCAAAGTTAGCCGAAACGAACGGCGCGAAGATCATGGACAACGCTACCAAGAAACACACAATCCCATAATGGGAGAACTTGTAAATCAATACTGCATTCTTCATGTTTTGCCTCCTAAAAAATATAGAACATTATAACAGGTTTCAATGATTCTGTCAAAGAAAAATATTTTTAAGCCCACTTTTCTCTTGGCATCCAAGTAAAATTCTGCTATAGTGAAGCCCAGAAACACCATATCCGAAAGTCGCAGTTATCAGATTTCAATTCGGTAAAGGGATCGAAACTCAGAGACCAAACAGGACTCACGAAAAGCCAAAAATATGAAAAAAACACGGGGCGATTTAACCCGAGGGAGTCTCCTGAGACATCTGCTACAGCTCGCAGGTCCCATAACACTGAGCTACGTTCTCCAAGAAGCATTCAATATCGTTGATATGATCTTCGTTGGTAGATTGGGGGCTGGAGCGATAGCAGCTGTTGGCGTGAGCGGGAACCTCATCCGGTTAATCGGGGTTTTCTCGCTCGGCATCTCAACAGGAGCCGGGATTATGGTGGCACAGAACCTCGGAGCGAGGAACCTTGCACAAGCCGAACATATCGCCATGCAGTCAATCCTGTTAGCCGTTTTTTTTTCAATCGGTGTCACACTCGTTGGTTATCCGTTGGCGGAGCAGGGTTTGCTTGCCGTAAGAATGGTGGATCCAGAGGTGCTAAGGCTCGGTACCACTTACATGCATATCATTCTCGCTGGTATTAGTACAATGTTCGTGTCGATGACGCTCGGCTCTGTTTTCCGTGCGGGTGGCGACACCGTCACACCAATGATGGTTCTGATCTTCTCAACGCTGATCAACATCACACTCGATCCGTTGTTGATTTTTGGATTGTGGGGATTCCCGAAGCTCGGGGTAGCAGGTTCAGCGTATGCGACGCTTATTGGGCGCGGAGCTGGTGTAATTGTCTTACTCTATTTTTGCTGGAGTGGTCGCGCTCCTATCTCATTGCGGAGAGTTCAGTATCGGGCGGACCTGGTGGAAATGCTTGATATTTTAAGGCTCGGTGTTTATAGTTCTATGCAAGGATTTTGGCGACATATTTCAAGACTCGGTTTCCTATGGGTCATTGGACCGTATGGCAAGACCGTCGTGGCAGCATATACGATCTGTATGCGGCTCAGAATCTTGGTAATGAACCCGGGTTTCGGTATCGCAAACGCTGTTGCCCCATTAGTTGGACAGAATTTAGGCGCAAATCAGATAGAGCGCGCCGAAAGATCGACACGGGTGGCAAACCTTGTAGGTGCCGGAATTATGGCGGTCATCGGCGCAGTCTTTTTCGTCTTTCCACAAATCTTCATTCGGGTCTTCACCACAGAGACGGATGTTACCGAGATCGGCATCCTCTATCTGCGATTTCTTGCACCAACATTCGGATTCATTGCTTTTTCGCTCATCTTAGGAAAAGCACTCAACGGTGCCGGGGATACCTTCTCTCCAATGGTGATTACGCTTGCAGCACAGGTAGGCATCGGTTTGGGGCTTGTGATCCTACTTTCGCACTTCATCGGGCTAAACGGCGTTTGGTTGGGCATCGCCCTTTCAAATGTCGTCCAAGGAATCGCGATGTGGTTCTGGTATAGTACCGGAAGATGGAAAACAATAAAAATCGTTAAAAGGAAACCGAAGGTAGCGTAGGACGCAAGCACGACAAACGCGTCTTACAAAAAAATAGAAAGGAGTTAATCAATAAATGGAAACCTACAAAGGTTATGAAAATCCACAACTGGTTATTTCTGCTGAGGAATTGAAAGGCACCCTTGACGATCAAACCTTCTGTATCGTTGATACCCGACCGACTTATGAATATATGCAAGGGCACATCCCTGGGGCACTTCATTTGGATTTGTTCGGATTGAGCCTTATCGATACCCGAAAAGAGAGTTTTGATGCCTTTATGTGGATGATAGCATATCTATTTCAGCAACGTGGACTTGATCCAAGTAAGCCAATTATATGGTATGAAGACATCTCAGGAACACGCGCCTCGCGAGGATTCTGGTTCTGTGAGTACTTAGGACATCCTGAAACCCGTCTGTTGGATGGCGGTTTTAAGGCGTGGTTGGCGGCAAATGGACCTGTGAGTACGGCAGGTGCGGAACCACCAGAGGTGCCAGCCTTTCCGATAAATCCACTACACGATATACACATGGATGCCGATGTGATCCGCGTCCTCTTAAACCGAGACGATTTCGTTCCGCTTGATACGCGTACAGATGATGAATACTATGGCAGGGTTGCTCGCGCAGAACGCGCAGGTGCGATTCCGGGTTCAATCCATATTGAGTGGCTCAACAATCTTGATGAAGTTGGGGCTTTTAAACCCGCTAATGAACTCCGACAGATGTATGAAAATGTGGGTATTACACCGGAAAAACAGGTCATGTGCTACTGACAGGGCGGCTACCGCTCTTCACAAGCCTATTTGGCATTGCGACTCTTGGGGTATCCAAAAGTTAGCAACTACATTGGCTCGTGGAAAGAGTGGGGTGACCGGCTGGATTTGCCGGTCGAGATTCCAGAAGCTTAGGCACGCCGAGAAAAGTTACGGCACACGGAGTGTGCCTACTACTTTGTCTACTACCTTGGCGACCTCAGTTGGACATTCATATGGTAGGTAGTGTCCAGCGTTGGGAACCCAGACCCATTGAATATTCGGATTGGGCGGAATGCGTAGCTTCTGTTCGGTTAAATCATTCCGTCCCATACTGCCAAAGACCTCATAGATAGGGATAGATGCGCGCTGTAGGTAGGTATAGGCATCGAAATTCTTGACAGATTCCCAGAAATCGTGCCAGAGTTCGGATTGAAAACGGCTTCGCGTCGCTTCAGACTTCCGCTGAATTTGTGCTATCTCGGTTTTGGACAATGAACCGTAAAACCGTCCGGGGTCGAAAGCACTGCCTGCCGAGGAAAGACTTGTCCATCCTTCCAGCAAAACAAGCCCAACAACACAGGATGAATGCCGAGGAACCTCCATTGCAACCATACCGCCAAGGCTATGCCCAACAATCACCAACTCTTGAATTTCCAAAAAGTCCGTAAGGTGCAACACATCATCAGCAAGGCTCCGCAATGTAAATGGTTGGGTAGGCACACTACTCAGCCGATGCCCACGAAAATCAAGTGTGATGCAACGCCACTTACCCTGTAATCTTTCAACCACTGACACCCAATCGGAGGCATCGCAGCCAGTCCCATGCAAAAACAGCAGAGGATGCCCCGGTCCACCTGAATCAAGGTAAGCCATCTCGCCCCAATCTGTTGCGATTGTTGTCATAGTAGGGTGGTTCCAACGGAGTCGTTCTTACAAAGAGATATTCTACGTTCCTAAATTCCAGATGTGCGCGGCTGTCCCTCCGAGAATCCGGTCTTTATCAGCATCTGTCAGGAACGGTAGTCCTTCCCGAATGAGCCGAAGTTCCTGTTCTAAAGATGGCCAATTGTGTTTTTGTCTATGGTGTCCGGGGTAGCCTGTGCCCCAGACCGTCCGCGCTGCCCCGAAGACCGAAAGCAGTTTTTCAATGAACGGATGTACATCCGTGTATGGAAAATCTTGATGAGAACGTCCTCCGACATCTGATAGTTTGAAGTGGACATTATCGTATCGGGCGAGGCCCACAATCGGTTGAAACGCAGTTGCGTCAGCATCCACCTGTGGGTACCCCATGTGATCAAGAATCAGGGTCAGATGCGGATACTGTTGCGCAATAACCGCGACTTGGTCGGCAAACTCAGCGCGCAAATGAAATTGGATGACTGCATCCAATGCCGCAATCTCTTCCCACATGGGTCCGTTCTGCTCGGTTAGCAATATCTTTTCATCGGTATAGTACATTGGATGGAAGCGAAAGCCTACCAAGCCTCGTTCCTTTATCCAATAGCGGACCTGATCTGCATTGTTCGGGTTTTGCGGATCGATTAAGCCGTGTCCAATGAACCGGTCTGGAAAACGCTCTACCGAATCCGCTATATAACCGTTGTCCCAAGTCGACCAACTTGTTTGAACCAGCACAGTCCAATCCACACCGTGGACATCCATCTCCGCCAAGAGTTCGTCAGCCGTACCCGGTTCATCTGGATAGGAATTCCAACTCGGAGCAGTGGGACCAACAGGATATTTTGGGGGATCTATTTCCCAGACATGAACGTGCGTGTCTACAACCATAAAAAGCTCCTCAATACTCACCGCCACCGCAGGCGAGGTTTAAAACCTCGCCTGCAAAGTGATTTGCGTAAACCCTATTTAAAATAGAAATTGGGCATCCACTTTTTCGCCAACTTGTAGCGTTGTAGCCGTTGGGATCGTAATTAAACCGTTTGCCAACACAAGGGAATGCAGGATACCTGACCCCTGGGGTCCGGTTGTTTGTGCGGTGATTTCACCGTCAGACACTTTAAGGATTGCGCGCATATAATTAACGCGACCATCCCTATTCGTGACAGATTCCGCTAAGACGGCTTTGAAGGTTGGACGGAATAGATTTGTATGTCCCGCCATTTTGAGAAGTGCGGGTCGGACAAAGAGTTCAAACACAACGAGTGAAGAGACCGGGTTACCGGGCAATCCGAAAATCGGTTTCCCGTCTGCGATCCCGTAAGCCTGCGGTTTTCCGGGTTTCATAGCGACGCGCCAGAAGTTAATCTTACCCAACTTCGCCAAGACGGTCTTTACGACATCGTGTTCACCGACAGAAACACCGCCGCTTGTGATGAGCGCATCTGCTTTCGCGAGCGCGGTACGGAAGATTCGTTCTGTTTCTGCCTCATCGTCCGGTGCGATCCCCATATCAATCGGTATACCACCTGCCTCTTCCACCTGTGCATAGAGTCCATAACGATTGCTGTCCCGAATTTTTCCCGGTTCAAGCCGTTCACCAAGTGGTGTCAGTTCATCGCCCGTCGAAACAATTGCCACAGTAGGTTTCCGATGTACTGTCGCTTCTGCGCAATTGAGAGAGGCAAGCATTGATACCTCTGGCGGACGCAGATGCTTTCCGTTCCGCATGACCTGCTGACCTTCTGCAACACTCTCACCCGTAAAACGGACATTTCCAGTTTTGTCAATGCTCTCAAAGATTTTGACTTCATCTGCGTCCTGCTGTGTTACCTCTTGCATAACAACAGTGTCGGCACCTTCGGGCATCATCGCACCTGTCATGATTCGCGCTGCTTGTCCTGTCGCAACCTGTTTTGTCGGGGCATTTCCCGCGGCGATAGTCTCCACAACTGAAAGCACAGCCGGGTTTTCTTGGGAAGCATCCTTTACATCTGCTGCCCGAACGGCAAATCCGTCCATCGCGGAATTGTCAAACGGCGGGATATTTTCCGTGGCATGCAGTTCCTCTGCCAGAACATAATCCGTACACTCCAGAATTTCCCGTTTTTCCGAGGGTAAAACCGGAATAGTACCCAGCATCCGTTGGCGGGCTTCTTCAACACTTAGCATCTAATTTTGTCTCCTTTGCATATCTTGTACCGAATATAATAAAGTATCACACTGATAAGTGCAAGTCCATTAATTTCTGGGTCATTTAGTTTTCCAGAAAAAGTGCGTCAAGTCCCCCTGATAAGGGGGATTTAGGGGGTTAATATCAACGGGAAACCGAAAACTATAGTGGATCTTAGAACTGATGAGACACTCGCGCACCCAATGCCGGTAGGTGCGGTTTCATGAAGATTAATTTTTTAGTTCGGTAATATCGGAACGTGCGATGAATCGCACGACTACGAACCTGCCCGTTTGTAGTAGGGAGACCATTCATGGTTCTCCCGTCAATTACCGAAATATTTTATTATAGTAAAGTTTAGAATTAATTAGACACTCCAAAGAGGCGAGGATACAATCCTCGCCAGCGGTGGTGAGGTGTTTTGTGTTTTCCAAAGTGCCCTCTTATTTTCGGGTTTTACTATAAACTTCATCTAACCGCACCGGATACTCGGCAGAAACCTCACCTCCCGGGGACGAAAGTGTCTATTCATTTTTAGGTTTTACCATAAATAACCCCGCATTAATTTCGATCTTCCAGTCGAGACATCTTCATTTTCTACAAGCGATCCGTCGGTCGTGATACGTACCGACTCCTGACTGCTAATGGCTAACTGCTTTTTCAAGTTTCATTTGACATTGACACAATTGTATGCTATAATTTATGCCAAGTTTATTGGCAACCTTTTCTACAAGCGATCCGTCGGTCGTGATACGTACCGACTCCTGACTGCTAATGGCTAACTGCTTTTTCAAGTTTCATTTGACATTGACACAATTGTATGCTATAATTTATGCCAAGTTTATTGGCAACCTTTTCTTTCATCATAACACAAGTTCTGATTTATGAGAAACAGCATGACTTTTCCTAATACGCTAACATTTAGGCGTGGTTTGAAAATTTGCATTGCAATAAGTCTATGCTGCTATATTGTACTGCTCAGTGCCATTGAACTCACACATGATCATACCGAACATTCCCATGCTGAAGACACCTGTACAGCCTGCTTCTACAACAGCCTGCATGGTGCGGTTGTAGTTGAATCTTCTGCACTTATCTCTCCATTCCTTTTCAATACTACACTCCCATTTTATGAAGCCGTTTTTCTTCCTTTAAGACTTACCACGAACACGCAAAGTCGTGCCCCACCTGTATTCTCCAATAAACTTGCAAATTTTGCTGCTTAAAGGCAGACTTTGTTTTTTGCTTATATCTCTTATTGTTCAAAGATCGCGGGGTTAACTATATGCGTCCCGCGCCTTGTACGCTTTTGCTTTGCAACATAACATAGTGCTTCCGTAGCAGATACCACCTGATTGCGCGTATTAATAGTATCTCTTTCAGGAAACCTACGAGACATATTGCAGTAAAAAGCATGAGGTCCGCATAGCATATCCTTGCGCGTTTTATATTTTTCGCGTGGCATATTCGCTGTTAAATTGTTAAATTAATTCTTTTTTAGGTTAAAAATAATAGGCACACACCGTGTGCTATCAGATTTAAAAATTGGAGAATACAAATGTTTACTTACTTCTTTAGGAGCGACTTTTCTGTCGCTATTTCTCGATTAATGTTACTAACTTTTGTCACCGTACTTCCGTTCATGGGAGGCTGCGGCGAAGATGACAACCCTATTGTTGATGATCACGACGATGAAGAAGAAACACAACTTCACGCCGATGCCGACGGCTTTACCTTGGAAGTCGACGGTGTAGAGGTTTATCGTCAGTTCCAAGGCAACCATAATGGAGGTCTCACCGTTGGAGTTGGACAGGAGATTGAGGTCCATGTCGAATTTCTCGATGCCAGTGGCGCGGTGGTCCACGTCGGTGAAGAAGAGGACGAGGACGAACATGGCCATGACGAAGAAGAGGCCTTCTCCTTGGGCTTGACAGATTACGATTCCGCTATTATTGACATCCACCTGCCTGAAGAGGGAGAGGAACATGAAGGTGAGGAACACGGTGAAGAAGAACACGGTGAGGAGGGGCAGTGGCTGTTTGAAGTTGTTGGGCTGAAAGCAGGCACCACGCAAATCACCCTGCAATTCCTTCACGGCGATCATCCGGATTTTACAGCGGCACTTCCGATCCCTGTAACCGTTCAATGAGGAAAAATGTCCATGTTAGGTACTCGCTCCTTTACACATAGACTTTTTTCAGTAGGTGCGCTTTTTAAGTGCACCTACCTATTCGTGTTGGTGTCTGCGATAATAATATGTCTATTTTGCTATTCCAAAGAGGTCCAAAGTGCTTCGGACACAACGCAGACTCTGGAAGGGAAGGTCGTTGAAATCCGGAGCGGGACTCGGATCGTCGGGGTTACTGTCCGTATCGTTGGGTTAGAGAAGGACGTACAAACCGACGCGAACGGTCAGTTTAAGTTCGACGCGGTGCCTGAAGGACAGTACACGCTTCGATTCACGAAGGCTGACTATCAGCCGTTTGAACAAGTGGTTGATGTCGGGGACTCCACGTCTTATATCCACGTTGAATTGGAAACCGTTGTGTATCGCTTAGGAAAAATCCGTGTGACGGATGCAACTGGTGATCTCTCAAAATTCGAGAAAACAACCGATTTAGCGTTAGAAAATGCCGAGTTGCAAAAGAATTTAGGGATGACCTTGGCGAACGCCTTGGCGAATGAGACTGGAATTTCGCAACGGACGATGGGGCGAGCAGTCGCACGTCCTGTCATTCGAGGTTTGGGTGGCGACAGGCTGCTCATCCTCGAAAACGGTGAGCGCACCGGCGATAAATCTGCTTCCAGTGCCGACCATGCCGTATCAATTGACCCAACGACTGCCGAGGGGATCGAAGTCACGCGGGGACCCGCATCGCTCATCTACGGATCAAGTACATTAGGTGGTGTTATTAACGTCAAAAGCAACAATATCCCTCAAATCTTGCCAAAACGCCTTAACATGCACCTAACCTTCCAGAGTGAATCTGTAAACTCAGGTTTGACAGGGACAACGGGTTTCACTGTCCCAATTGGTGATTTTGCTGGAAACTTGGAGTGGAATCGTCGTCTTGCGTCTGATACACAGACCCCGATCGGTGTACTCGAAAATACTGCCCTTTCAAATGTCAATTTTTCAGGCGGCACTTCCCTGATTAAACCGTGGGGCTTCATCGGTGTTTCTGGGAGCAGCTACCGTTCAGATTACGGTATTCCCGGTTCACCGGAGGGACATATTACAGGTATTAACATCGAACTTGATCGACAACGTTACGAAGGGCAGATGGAGTACCGTTTTAATACGGCAACCCTTGAAAAGATAAAACTCCAGACAGCTTACACCCGTTATCAGCATCAAGAGTTGGAGTCAAACGGGATACTTGGTGTCGAATTTGGTCTGCTAACCTACAACTTCTCAGCGATGGCTCACGCTTTTGGCAATGCTATCATAGGCATGTCGGGTGAGTACCGAGACCATGCGACAGGCGGATTTTACTGGACACCACACACCCGTGAGCTCGCACTTGCTGGCTTCTATCTGAATCAGCATAACTTTGACAAACTTACTTTACAAAGTGCTGTTCGCTATGATACGAGACGTTCAGAACCTTTCAGACCCGGCACAGTTATCCGCGCCGGAACCGTCCAACGCCGAGACTTTAACGGCATGTCAGCGGCTATCTCTGGAATTTACCAGAGGACAGATAAATTAAGCATCGGGACCACCTTCATGAAAACCTTCCGCCCACCCGGCATCGAAGAACTTTTCAGCGATGGTCCCCATCTTGCTGTCTATTCTTATGAAATTGGGAATGCAGAGTTAGAATCTGAGAACGGATATGGTGCGGAACTCTTTACCAGATACACAACTGACAGGTTTAAACTAAATTTTGTCCTGTTCCGGAATCGCATATACAACTACCTCATTCCGACGAACACTGGTCAGAAGGAGTGGGGTAGCGGTGCAGCGGGATGGTTGTGGATTTATCAATACATGGGGCATGATGTTTTGATGAACGGGGTTGAGGTCCAGACTGGTGGTGAAGTGTTCCCAAAATTTCACCTACAACTCAACATGAGTTACGTCCACGGATTTCTTACCTCCAATCGGCGACCGTTGGAGCGTATCCCACCCCTCAACGGTAAAGTCGTGTTCACCTACACACCTGATCCGTTTCATTTCCACGTGACATCCCGTTTTTCAGGAAACCAAACCCGCCTCGGTGAATTTGAAGAACCAACAGACGGGTATCTCGTCTATGATATCGGGGGCTATCTCAACTTTTCGTGGTGGCAGTTGGCAAATATGTTGGTTTTTGAAATCGAAAACATTTTTGATACCGAATACCGCGAACATTTATCCCGAATCAAATCGGTAATGCCGGAACCCGGACGGAACGTGAAGTTTCTCTATAAACTTAATTTTTAAAACTGTAGGACGCGGGCAACGATTTTGATTATATCTTCTCGCCCTCGGTTTTTCTAAGGAGATGAAATTGAAAAGACATTTTAACCACGAATGGGTGGATACTACTGGCGCGTGTCTCTCTGTCGCATGCGCGATCCATTGCCTTGCGATGCCGCTTTTAGTAGCGGTGTTACCTTTGATTGGATTGAGCTTCCTTGCGAATGAACGCGCTGAATTGGTCCTTATCAGTGGCGCAATTGCACTGGCAATCGGGAGTTTAGCCTGGGGCGTGCGACACCACCGGAGATGGCGAGCATTGTTGATACTGATAGTGGCATTGGTATTCATCGCCACCGCTCGGACAGCCGTTGAAGGCATTTTTGAAGTGGTCTTCTACAGCACAGGCGGGATCTTACTCGCATCGGCACACCTTGTCAATCGCCACCTATGCAAGACCTGCCCAACATGCGAGTTGGAAGGTGTATAACATTATGCAGAGAATATACATTTCAGTGTGTTTAATAAGTATACTGGTATGGTCTGGCTGTGATCTGAAGGGGCAACCGGATGCTGCCACAAACGATAAACTTCGCGTTGTTGCGACGATCGGTATGATTACTGATATTGTTAAAAATGTTGGCGGTACGCGCGTTGAGGTGACCGGGATAGTGGAACCTGGCGTAGACCCACACTTTTACAATCCGACACCTAAAGATGTTCAAAGGTTCGGTTCAGCACACATCATCTTCTATAACGGGCTGCACCTTGAAGCAAAAATGGTGGACATCCTTGCGAAGATGTCGGCGGACACGCTGACGGTCGCCGTAACAGACGCTGTAGATCGGAGTCTACTGCTAACACCCCCAGAATACGACGGACTCTACGACCCGCACTTATGGTTTGACGTGAAGCTTTGGATGCAAGCAGTGGGAAAGGTGCGCGATGCCCTGAGTGAATTCGATGCCGATAATAATGTCCTGTACCGAAGCAACGCCGAACGCTACCTCACGAAACTCATGGAACTCGATGAATACGTGAAGTCGCAAGTGGAACGCGTGCCATCTCAGCAACGCGTTCTTGTGACGGTGCACGACTGTTTTAACTACTTCGGAAAGGCGTACGGGTTTGAGGTACGCGGATTACAAGGTGTTAGCACCGCGACAGAAGTCGGTATCGCTGATGTACAGGAATTGGCAACGTTTATTGCGGAGCGGGGTATCCCTGCTATTTTTGTAGAGTCATCCGTCTCTTCACGGAGTCTCGAAGCCGTGAAAGCCGCTGTGAAGTCAAAAGGATTTGATGTGAAGATTGGGGGTGTGCTCTTCACAGACGCTATGGGAAACGAGGGAACCCCTGAAGGCACCTACACCGGGATGATCCGACATAATATTGATACGATTGTCCATGCTTTGATTGGAGAATCGGAGTTATAAACCGTTGGATTCCAGCCAGCGGGTTTCTATCAAGGCACGGCACGTGCTGCCTAAAGGAGACCATACAACAGTGTTGAAATTTTTCAATTCGCAAAAGCAGAGTGACCCACAGCAACTCGTCCAAGTCAAATCGTGGGTCTCTCAAGCCTTTGACCTATCAGAAGATGTCTCCGTGATGATTACTCAGTTGCAGTGCACCGAAGAAGGCTGCCCGCCTATTGAAACGGTCATTGCAATCATGGAGACACCCGGAAAACCCCGGCAGTATAAGATTCACAAACCGCTGGCGGAGGTGAAGCAGACGGACATCGTTAGTTTGACCGCTGACTAAATTCAACAAGGAGAGAAAGATGAACACAACTATGCTAAACAATCAAGTCCCCGTCACCGTGTTAACGGGCTTTTTGGGGTCTGGTAAAACCACGCTTCTCAACCGCATTCTCACCGAAAACCATGGCAAACGTATCGCCGTCATCGAAAACGAGTTTGGTGAGATCGGTGTCGATAATGATTTGGTCATCGGTGCCGAAGAAGAGATTTTCGAGATGAACAATGGTTGCATCTGCTGCACGGTACGCGGTGATCTCATCCGTATTTTGGGGAATCTGATGAAGCGTCGCGATAAGTTCGACTACATCATGGTCGAAACCACAGGGCTTGCGGACCCCGGGCCAGTTGCTCAGACGTTCTTCATGGACACCGAAATGCAGGAGAAACTGCAACTAGATTCCGTCACGACGGTGGTGGATGCCAAACACATCTGGCAGCACATTGATGACAGCGACGAGGCGCGTGAACAGATTGCCTTTGCCGATGTCATTTTGTTGAACAAGATTGACCTTGTGACCGAGACAGAGTTAGATCAACTGGAAGCCAGAATTAGCGGCATGAACGGTGCAGCGAAGATTTATCGAACGAAAAACGCCGTGGTTGAAATGGACAAGATTCTCAATGTCGGCGGATTCGATCTCGACCGGGCGATGGAGGTTGACCCACAGTTTATGGAACCGGAGTATCCATTTGAATGGGCTGGTGTTTATAACCTTTCGGAAAGCGCGCATGAACTGGTTCTCCAAGAAGGTCCTGACCCGACGATGAAAGTCGCGTTGGCACCCGTAAATGAGTCAACCGATGAAGCTTTGGAGGCCGCTGTTGAGCCAGTCGTTATGGTTTTCTCCGATGACGAGCATGAACTTTCGGCGGGTGGCACTCTTCAACCGAGTGGACAACTCATTGCGTTGAATCTCACAGCCGATGAATTACGCTTTGATGTGCAGATCGACCGCCCCGGTGCTTACGCGCTGTTTACCGAGCATCACCCCGACGAATTTCAAGCACAACTCTTTGGCGGCGGTGCCCTTGTCAAGCCAGTTGTTGAACGCGAATTTAAGCCAGACCACGAACATGATGACGAAGTCACATCGGTTGGCATCACAACCCCCGGCGACCTCGATGCCGACCGGCTGAACGATTGGATTAGCGACCTGCTTCGGACAAAAGGTATCGACATCTTCCGCATGAAAGGTATTCTAAGCATCAAGGGGCAGCCAAACCGATTCGTCTTCCAAGGTGTTCATATGCTCTTCGACGGTCGCCCCGACCGCCCGTGGGATGGTGAACCGCGCTACAATAGCCTCATCTTCATCGGGCGCAACCTCGACCGGGCCGAATTGACTGAAGGGTTTGAAGCATGTCTCGCTTGAACAACCTGAGCAACCGCATTCTCCAGCCCTCTCAACTGCGCGAAAATTGGACGGCAACCATCAGCGACCACGTCATTGATCTGGCGTGGTCCCCTGATGGAAAATACATCGCTGCCGCGTCGGTTCTCGGTCCGGTGACAATTTTTGAAGGGCATCGTCGAGCGGTTATCCATGCCTTTGAAGGGCATGAATTCGGTACAATGTCGATCGCATGGCGTCCAGACGGCAAGGTGCTTGCAAGCGCAGGACAAGATGGGAAAATTCGGTTGTGGGATATGACAAGTGGCGAAGCGACCCATTCGCTTGACGGGGGCGCAGCATGGGTTGAGCACCTATCTTGGAGTGGCGGCGAAAAACCGATACTCGCCTCTGCCGCGGGTCGTAAGTTGAAACTCTGGAACGCTGTCGGTGAGCTTGTTCGCGAATATCCCGACCATCAGAGCACGATTTCTGGTCTCCAGTGGAAACCGCGTGTAAAGCAACTTGCCTCGATTACCTACGGCGGTGCCACGCTGTGGGACCCGCAACAGTCAGAAGCCCTCCACCGATTGGAATGGCAAGGCTCATCACTGGTGATTGCGTGGAGCCCTGACGGCAAACACATCGCCACCGGAGATCAAGATTCGACTGTACACTTCTGGATTATGTCTACCGGTGAGGACTTGCAAATGACTGGCTATCCGACGAAAGTGCGAGAACTCTCATGGGATGCCACGAGTCGATACTTGGCTACCGGAGGCGGTCAGGAAGTTACGGTGTGGGATTGTTCCGGTCGCGGCCCGGCAGGTACTAAACCCATTACGCTTTCCGGGCATCAGGATTTTCTCAGCGTTGTGCGTTTTCAACATCGCGGAAAACTGCTGGCATCAGGCGGCACCGACGGTCTGGTCTACGTCTGGCAATTGCGAGGCAGAATCAGTTCTCTGGCGGTTCATAAAGCCGCTCTGGCAGAGGGGGTCACAAGCCTCGTTTGGTCACCGAATGACCAGCATATTGCTGTTGGGGACGAGGCGGGTGGGGTGAGCGTCTTTTCGATAACTTAAAGTTCAACATTCAAACGGAGTCAGTTGCCCGAGTTCTTACTTTGGTTATTTAACCAAGCTACACGCCAGAAAACCTCTTGAGTCCCTACGGGACCGAAGAGGTTTCTGCAGTCTTCAAGGTTTCCGCGTAGAATCCGGTTGGGTTGGAATGCAGATCGCAAATGTAAAGCATTCTCACTGCGAAGCAAAATTTTGCCGCGTGTGGGCAAAATTTGGACGTGTGCGCCGCAAAACCGAATCTACCGGCCTGGAAACCGAGACGGTCGTTTTTTCTAAAATTGACGCTTACGGTGCGCTGTTTTGAGCGCACCCCATAGCGTCGTTAGTTTTTCCGTAGCATCAACAGCAGACGGTTGCAGCTCCGACTGTTTCAGTTCCTCAGCCCTCAACGGACGATTCCACACCTTCACTTCATCAATCAGTCCCTTATAAAATCGATTCAGATGCTCTCCTACCCAAATTGACTGCCCGCTGTTAATGTCCTTTGTATTGTCATCGGCTTCACCGATCAACTCACCGTCTACGTAAAATCGGATCTTTTTCGCTTTCTGGTCTCGGACACCCGCGAGGACATGCCATTTGTCATCGTTCAGAAAATTCGTAGACCGAACCCCGGCACTATTCGCGCGCCCCTTATCCCGGACACTAAACCCCATTTTGCCACGCGCCGCTGGATCGTCACCGCTAACGGAGAGTATCCAGACCGCATCAGTACCCGGACGATAGTTTCCGACAATCCCATCGTTATTTGGTGGTTCATCGTCTGTTTTTACCCATACTTGGACTGTTAGTGAGTCGCCAGTGGAAAAGGTGATCGAATCTTCCAGGGGTACTTCAACAAAGTCATCCTTTCCATCAAACTCCAACGCGTCGCCATGCTTTCCAGCGACCATCTTTGCGGAGCCGTTAATGATCCCATCATTGCCTTCCTCAGACAGATCTTTTGCGGTATCACCGTCAATGGTGTTTTTATCAAAACTCAGATGCAGCACTAATCCATCCGGTGGATTGGCTTTACTACACGGTGCGAAAATGATAAATATGCCCATCACTGCGAAAACCATAAAAACGCTTTTCATGATAAACTCCTTTTGAGAGGTTAGAAAAAATAAACAGGTTTCGGAACCAGTGAAGATACTCTTAACCGCGTGCCCCCACATCAATTGCCAAAATGATAGCAGATTTGACGAAAATAGTCAAAGAAGAGTTCTTATTTCAAATCGCATTTCAGAAAGGACAATTGTGCTGCAGTAAAGAACAGAACATTAAAAAGGATTAACAGTCCGACAGGAAAAATCACGCTTTGATACGAAATACGTTCTTCAAACCTTGGTATAGCGTTTGGGGCCACCGGTTTCTGAGACAACCCCTCCCGCACAGGGTAGATATGTAAACTCTCTGGATCGTCCCTATCCTCTGTTTTGATAAAGTCAATAAAGGTTTGTCTATAACGGCGCACCTGTTTAACAAAATCCATATAACTGACGATCCCAGTGTTTGCGAGGCCCTCCATCGCATATTGGAAGCACACTATCGGGGAGATTTGGGTGAGTTCTCGGGCAAGTCGCACCTGCCTAAATTGCTGATCTACATGTTCGTCGGCGATGCGTGTTTTTATTTCATGCCTTTTCGTGAAGTATGTCGCCCATCGGTGTGCTGCTGATGGGTTGTCAACGGAGGGTGCTTCACTTAACTTTGTTGTCTCCAATAATTCCATCGGGCGAAATTCATCATCAATGTTTGCTAATTGTGCTCGTTTTCGCGAGGAGACTATTTCTATTGATGGAATCGGATCGAGGGTGCCAACAAAAAGTCCGAGTAGGCTCGGAAAGATAAACGCCAAGCATACCCAAGTTAATAGCAACCACACCAAACTGGTAATGGCGTTCGACACCAGACTTGAGAAAAACAACCCCAGAAAAATAAAGATAGAGATGTGCAACGCAAAAAGCCCCACCATACCCAAGATCCTGAGAAAATCATTTGAATTAAAGGGGATGTTCCCTGAAAGATAGATAATCAACACATTCATCAGCACACCGATGATGAGCGGTACCATAAGGGTAAAAAACGCGCCCAGATATTTCGCGAATAGCACCTGTCCCCGGGAAATCTGGTTAGACATCATGAGGCTCAGTGTTCCCTTTGCCCGTTCCCCGGCAATGGCATCGAAAGTGAATAGTATGACAAAGAAACTCATGAAGATACCGATGAAAACCCAGTCGATTTTGATGAGTGTGGTTGCGTCACTGCCGTGATTTGAGGGAAGGTATTCAAGTGCCCATAGTTCTCGCCAGCTGTAGGCTGTCGTTACGCCTCCGCCGCGGCCTCCGCCCGCGCTTTCTGACAATGGAACAGAACGCGGGATGAGTTCATCAGTCCCATCGGCGCAGAATTTGAACGGACTCGGACGCTTGTAAATCTCACCAGGACCGCGCATTGCGAGTCTGCCTAAACTTTCCTGTGCATTGTTTTTGACATACGATAATCTGCTTTCCATCGCGCGATTATACGCATTGGCTTCTTCTCTATAACCGATATCGCCGAAGCCGTATATGAGCGCGTTTGCTACCATCAAGACAGGCAGAAGGATTATCATCAAAACAAACCTCAGCGTCATGAGGTTGTGATATATCTCTTTTTTCGCAATATGCCAAACCATTTTTTTAATTTTCCTTGCGGTTCGATGAGGTGGTTGGGAGTTTGATGTCCGTTTCCGTAAATCCGCCTTCCACTACGTTTCAGGCTGCGCGCTTTTTCGGGGGTTCTCGTATCGATTTTTAATTTTCCTTGCGGTTTGTTGAAGTGGTTGGGACACTGATGTAGCTCTCCGTAGAGTTGGAGCAATCCGCAGAAATACCCAAGCAAAACACCCTGTCACTTCGTTTTAGGCTTGGTGTTTTGGGTTCTTTTACGTTTCCTGTTAAAATCGTCAGCAAGCAGTGACAAGAGGTTTAGGATTATGAAAACCTTCTTTACGGGAATTGAGGGATTGAAAGCCGAACGCTTTAGCTTTGGGATGAAAAACCGCCCTCTTGGAAAGGACCAAAACGCCAAAATATATTTGACATTCCGTCCGAATTGTGGTATACTTAGAATATCACGTTGGCAGACATGACAAGCACAGTCGCATGGCTGTGTGTCTGCCTACCTACTTGTCAGGGGTTAAAGGCGTGATACGTGAAAGTCCGTGAAAACCTACAAATATGAGTTCTACCATCAATCTAACTTGATACAGATCGGCAATTTGATTGACGATTTGCATGGTGTGCATGTTCACCTTTTGAAGTTGCAGCGACGCTATTATCGTATCTATGGAAAATATGCGTCTTTTTCTCGCATCTGCGGTCATATCCCGAAGTTGAAACAGCGGACGAAACCGCATTGGCATCAACTGCCGAGTCAGGTTATCCAACAAGTCGCAAAGCGTATTCACTTGGGATACGAAAAGTTTTTTGATAACATCAAGGACCGAAAAGCAGGTAAAACTAAACGTAAAGTCGGTAGACCGAAAATCAAGCCGAATCATAAATATAACTCCTTGACGTTCACACAAGCAGGTTTCAAAATAGAAGGCAATCGGTTGAGAATCAACAGTCTCGGTAAGTCCTTGACGTTTTGGAAACACCGAGACTGGACAGGAAACCCGATAAAGACGATAACAATCAAACGTGATAATGTAGGAGACTACTATCTATACCTGAGTTGTGAGGCCTGTGAACCTTCCGAGAAACTCCCTTTGACCGGTAATGTGGCAGGGGCGGACTTCGGAATGAAAACATTCCTCACGCTTTCAGATGGTACGAAGATAGGGTCACCTGAATTCTACAAGCAAGGTCTCAACGCAGTTCGTTCAGCAAACAAGGCACTCTCCGGCAAGCAAAAGGGTTCAAACGCATGGTATCGTGCCAAGCGCCACCTCGCCCGCGTCCATAAGAAGATAGCAAATCAGAGACGCGATTGGTTCTTCAAATTGGCACTTCGGCTTGTGCGTAAATACGATACACTTGCGATAGAGACCCTCAACCTTGCGGGTATGAAACGCCTCTGGGGCCGGAAAATCTCTGATATTGCTTTCGGTGAGTTTGCTCTCATCCTCCAATGGACGTGTGCGAAATATGGTAAAACTTTCGCACAAGCCTGTCGTTGGACGCCCACAACAAAACCGTGTTCGGCTTGTGGACATCACAACGAAAATCTAACACTCCAAGATAGGCAGTGGATATGTCCTGAATGTGGTTCACACCATGATCGAGACATCAACGCTGCACTAAACATTTTGCAGGCTGGGGTACCCGCGTAACAATGCGCGATAAAGCCGTTGGATCGCAACTTCGTGAGTGCGGCAGAGACGGAATAATAGCCTGCGGGTGGAGCGACAGTCAGACGGTGGACTCCCTGAGAAAACCGCAGTCGCTACGAAACCGAAGCCCACGCCTTTAGGCGTTGGGTGGTATCACTAACAGCTGACAGCTTCAACTCATATCATACCGAAGGAACGATACGTATGCGCCCATAAAGAAAATAATATTCCACGCCAACAAAATAAAAATATCTCCTGCCGCGCGAGAGAGACTCTCAGAGAGCGCATTATGTTGGTGCTGAAAGACAGGCAGATCTGTGAACTCGGCTTTTCCTTTATCACTGGAAAACCATGCCCGCGCAGAAAATGCCTCTTTACCGGCGAGGTAGTCAACAACTTGACGTTTATAAGTTCTCGCCTGTCCGATAAAATCGTTGTAACTTTCCCTATCCGTGCCGGTTATTGTTCTGACAGCAACATGGTACACGTCCGCGAAAGAGATTCGGGCAACATTTGCTGCGAATTGCCTATTCCTTTCGCCAATATTTTCTCGCTGTTTAAGGATTTCCTCCGCTTTGTTCGCATAGTCAATCCGGAAGGGTTCTTGATAACCTAATATCTCCTGATATTTGGAGGTGTTCATCTTGTGAATTGGTTTAGGCGTGTAAATCTCTTCAAATCCGATTCCGCCCGGTGATCTTGTGTCCATCATAAGCGACATTTCTCCCTCAGTCATAATTGCGTGGATAGGGTGTCTGTAACCGAATTCCTTGAGGATATAGGCATCCCGTTCTTCCCTGAAATCTTCCCATATCTTTCCAATCTGTTGCAGAACTTCTTTTTCAGGTTGAGATTTGGCCGGTGGGAATTTCGTCACTGCAAACGTTGCCACATTTGAATGAATGATCGTCAGAATACCCCAGATAAACATCGAAAGTATCAACGTAGTCGCTGCTTCCTTTGTCCACACTGATAAGAACATCCCTAAAAGATAACAGATTGACACATATAACAACGAAACAACGAGTACCATAACGAGGCGTAGCAGATCGCCAACATCAAAATCAGTAGCCGGAGAGGCATAAGCCATAACGATTCCGACAGTGAAACTCATCACAATGATTGGAAACAGAGACAACATGCCGCCAAGGTATTTGCCGAATATGAGTGTGTCCCTCGGAATCGGATTGGATAATACCAGTTTTAGGGTGCCGTCCTCCCGCTCCCCGGAAATTGTATTGTAAGCGAAAAGAATCGCCAAAGCACTGAGCACGATTTTGAAGACGAAGATGACATCAACGGCAAGGAAAATTGAGAGGAACGGGTTGTCTGAACCCTGTTTCTGTGCTTGTTTCTCCCAAATAGGTATCGCGAGCCGAATACTCACCATATCCGCGCCGGATTTTTCTGTTCCGACGTTAAAGATGCTGAGCGGATTCGGCTGCCTGTGTGCTTTCGGGTTAATTTGGCGATAGGTGTCCCACGTTCGGATTTCTTCTTGATGTTCCCGAACAGCAACGTGATACGCCGTCAATCGCTTTTCGTAATCCGCAACCTGAACAAAAACGGCAGCAGCCGTTGAAATCAGGCAAACGATAAAACCGATCATAAATCGGGATGTCAGAACATTTGAAACGAATTCTCGTTGGATAATTAGCCAAAGTGTTGTCATAGGTTTATACCGAACGTTCAAAACGCAGCACACCTCATCGTTCCGTGTCAACATAAAAGTATCTCCATCAACCCACTAACGTCCCTATGATCCTGATGCAGACCGTAACCACCGCTGGCGGCTAAGACTCCCTATAATCCGAAAAATCTGCAAAATCCGTGTCATCCACGATTCAGACAACTAAAACCCCTTCCGCTTAATATCGCCCCACATCGTAGTGACCTTACCCTTCGGCGAGACTGCGAGCAAGGGACCCCGCATTACGGTTCTGACTTCATCTTCACTGAGCGCACGACCCCATATCGCGACTTCATCAATGGAACCGCCTTCAAATGCGTACTGCGGTTTATTTTTCGCACAGCCAATCCGCAAATCCTCCTCGTTGGTGCCGGAGAAGTCATCAGCTGCTGAAGGTAAATTAGCAATCATTTCTCCATCAAGATAGATTTTCAAAGCTTTATCACCATAGATTCCGACCACATGATGCCATGTCCTATTTTTCATTTCGTTCAGAGTAGTAATGCTTTGCTGCAAGTCTGCACCCCCAACAAGCATTGAGATCACTGAGCCGTTCTCAAAGGCTCCGAGTTCCGGAAAATCCTTTTTACCCCAGGCTACCATACCGTAAGATTCAATGGGTTTAGAATAGCACCCCTTATCAAACCATTGGGAAGAACTCCCCGTCCAATCTTCGTGATACACCCATGCTGTCATCGTAATTTCATCACTAATTTCTAAGGCATCCGAGGATGGGATATTCACGCAATCTTCAGTTTCACTAATGATACGAATTGCTTTTCCGTATTTGCCTTTGACAAATTTAGTGTTTTTGACAACCTCGGCATCCAGACCGTTGCCGGACTCATCAAGAATTCGCTTGCCTTTGACAGAATCGAATGTAAAGTGAACCACGAGGTCATCAGCGATGTCTGTCGCAGCATAGCCTGCTGTGATAAACATCAACGCACTAAATAGCACTGCGTAATCAAATAGTTTTTCCATTCTATTTCCTTTCGTTAGGGCATTTAGTTTTAAGTTTTTTGGATCAGTTATGTTTTCATGTATGCATGTATGACGTGAGTTTTCACGCCATACATGCTATGCTTCACCATTTTGCGTCTCAAATATGTGGAAAAGCTTCTTCGGAAGGATATGCTTATCTGCTGGTCCGTTCAAAACGCAGGACACCTCGTCGTTCCGTGCCGACGTAAAACATATCTTTGTCCACAATGAGAGAAGTCACAACACCTGAAATTTCCGGTGCAACCTGTTTCCAAGTGTCATTATCACTTGGCAGATAATAGATACCTTCATCGTTAGCACCGTAAACGGAATTCCCTATTGTAGCTAACGACTTGATGATAACAGGCCCCTCCTCCATCTCACTGGTAAGCAAACTCCAGATAACACCGTCTTTTGAATTGAAAACCCCTTTATCAGTCGCGACGTAAACCGTTGAACCTGTAAAGACTATCTCCTTGAAGTGCTCAATAGACAGCGGCAGGTTAGGTGTGACATCGTTCCAATTGTCTCCGCCATCAAGCGATTGCAAGAGATGCCCATCCCGTTTACCGGCATAGACAGTTTCCCCTGAAGCAGCGATTTTAAAGCCTTTTCGTACATTGGCGCGAGAGAGTTCGATAGTCTCTTCCACACCTGTGTAGAACCATTCAGTTTCACCCGGGTGCCATCGGAAGAGTTTATAGTTGTATTCCATGTAGAGGGTTTCACCGCTGACAGCGAAACTGCCCCACAAACCCTCCCACATCAATTCGTATGCAAATGCGGAGTCTGCTTGGACTTGTATCAACTGTTTTAAGAAACTCTCTGCCCCAAAGTCCGGATTCTTTTGTATCAACTCGCTTGATAAAGGATCAAGTGAAGAAGAAAGGGTAATTATGAATCCCTGCCCCATTTGCCGTTCATCTTTAAAATTAAAACTTCTTCCGCCTAATACATGGTTCATTATTTTTTTTGAATCAAAAGGTGGAGGAGACTCAGGAATGGAGCTTAACACATCACCATCATCAGATAACCGAAAAATCGCGGTTTCGGAATTACCTCGAATTCCTTTTGCATAGAGCATACCGTCAGCTTCTACGACTTGAACAATAAACGGTGGCGTTTTCTTGGACGAGGGTTTTTTAGTTTCTAATATTACGTTGACAGCATCCCACAACCGCCCCTTGTCAGTTGATTTGACAAGATTTGGACCTACCCTCGCGTAAAGTGCCGGCGACTTGTTTGATGCTGACCTCGCCATGAAACTGACTAAACCGTCTACGCGACTTTCAAATCTTGTATTAAACCGATGCCACGTTTTACCACCATTGGTCGAGCGGTGGATTCCAGTGCTTCCGCCCGTATAAAACGTGTTTTCGTCCAACGGCACGGCACAATGTACACTGAACTGCATAGGTGTAATCCCCGAAGATTCTATGAATGTCCAAGTATTTCCACAATCAATTGAGCGGAACACCATACCATCATCTGTTCCTATCAGCAAAAGCGTTTCTCCGGCAGTGAGCAGGGTCATCCGGGGTAGGATACCCATTAGGTTTCGGGCATCCATAGGTGTTATGTCTGTCCAAGAATCACCACCATCGGTTGACCGGAATATCCACCACGAAAGTTTCTCGCCTCTCCACAGTGGTCCGAAATTTTCTTCGGGGGTTCCGTCACCCTCCAAAATATTCACCGATACTGCGGCGTAGAGCAGATCATCAGAAACAACTAAAGCGTTGACACTCAGAATGTCATCCACCACAGGCAATTGCAAGTGTTCCCAAGTTTCGGTGTTAAGTCGGTAGATGCCAAGAGAGGTTCCTGCCAACAGCGTGCCTTGACTCACACCTAACGATCTAATATCGTAGTACTCGGTCTGGTGACTGTTCAAACCGTCACTCATAACTGTCCACGAATTCCCAGCGTCACCAGACCGAAAAATGCTCTTGCTAAGGCAGAGGTAGAAGGTATCTTCTGTAATTAGCAATTCTCTGACATGTCCTTCAGGACAAGTGCCAATCAAATTCCATGTTTCACCACCATCAGTTGAAGCGAACATTTCATTAGACGGAACAATATAGAGGGTACCATCGTGTTCTGCTATAGGCATATCGCCGTGAGTGTCCGGACGCAAAAAATCAGTATTAACCGGCTGCCATGCCTCTTCCTCACTCGTCAATCTGTAGATACGCTCGTTCCCCATAACAGCGTAAAGCGTCCCTTCCGAAGTCACGGATAGCATGCCTACGACCCCCACCGCACCGGGTTCATTTGTCTGAATCCAATTCATAATACCCTCCATGAGGTCCTCGGAGTGTCGGAAACCGCGCAAAGTCTCGCGAACGACCCCCTCTTCCTTCTTTAACCGCTTTCGGGCTCGATGGAGTTGACTCTTAACCGTATTCGGCGATATGTCCAGAAAATCACCGATTTCTTCGCACGTCATTTCACTAAGATAGTGGAGTACCACCGCTGTCCGTTCACGGACTGGTAATTTTTGGAGGAGGTATTCAACGATTTCGCGATGCTTTTCCGTCGCCAACTTTTCAGTCTGTTCCGCCATGTATTGGGCATAAAACAGTGCTTCTATTTCTGCTTTACTCATCGCTTCCAAGGATTGCATTGGGATTCTTTTTTCATCGAACCATGTGAGGAAGCGGCGGGTAGCAATCATATAAAGCCAGCCCGAAAACCTGTTTGGATCTCTCAACGTACCGAGTTTTTCGTAAGCCCTGAGAAACGTATCCTGCGTAATTTCTTCGGCGACGTGATAGTCTCTTACCCTCCGCCATACGAACGCGTGTATTTGCTTTTCGTATTTTTTCACGAGAGCAGTGAAGGCATTCTCGTCGCCTGCTAAGATGCGTTCGATCCATTTCGCATCGTCGTTTTTCATGCGTATCCTCCAATTAACAACATTGGCTTGTGACACGTGACAGAGATTATAGGTGAGAGGGTTGCAAATTCGTAATTTTTAATCTTCGTCTGCATTCTCTAACGTGAGTTTGAAAAAAGTAACGTGAGTTGGAAACCGGCTACATTCTCAGACGGCGGCGCTGGATTGTTGGGTTTCGCTCTGGCTATTTCCATGAATATGTCCTTGAAAAGCACGTTTTTTGGGTAAACTGAAGGGTTCTTGGTCTTTCCGCGCTCTACCCAACCTGCGGGAGTCTTTAATTTTTATTATCAAACTCACGTTTCTCTAAGAAAAATAACACTGCCTTGTGACGCGTGACAGGCATCACACGAAGGAAGGTTGCATATTTTATAGTAAAATCCAAAAATATATGGAAATTTTGATGAACAAAGCCTTGCAATGTCTAAGTAATTGTAGATGGTACTATAGTTACAAAGAGGAAAATTTTCGGCAAAAAGGTTTAAAATGAAAATTCGGATTTCTGGGAATACAAAGGACACAAAATCTAAGCACAGGCGTGCGATTCGGACGAGGTGTGAAAGAAACTTAACACGTAGCTTGGGATCTCATATAGGAATCTGCTTTCTCAAAGTCTTCAGGTGTATTGATATTGAAAAAGGACATACCTTCCGAATCGAAAATTTGCCAGACTTCAGGCGAAACGCGCTGTATATGCGCGTGTTCCGCTAGGGCATGAACACGCAATTCCGACTTGTGCAGCATCAGTTCTATGGTAGGCAGGCACCGTTTAGCGTAGGCAGCACATAACGTTTGAAGGATTATCTGTGTATCGTCGCTGTAGGTAGGGATTTCCTTGTAAGTATAAGGCATCACCGCATCATATTCACCCAAAATAGAGACAAGATAGGTGAGCAAATTCGGCACTAAAAATGGACTGTCACACCCAACACAAAGCACCACGTCATGTGAAGCGTACGTCAAGCCGGTATAGATACCACCCAATGCCCCGGTATCCGGAATAATATCGTTGTGCATCGGGATACTGAGGTGAGCGTATTCAGCAGGGGTATTTGTGATAAGCAGGAGTTCCGACGTGATAAGGCGCATGCAGCGGATAACGCGTCCGATGAGCGTATCGTCGCCAAGTTGAATCAACGCTTTATTTTCTCCCATCCGCCGACTCTTACCGCCCGCGAGGATAACACCTGTGACCGAACTCGGTTTTTGTAGGGACGAGGTAACCTCGCCCCTACGCTGTGCGTTCAATAACATTGACTATTAACTCACCTACCTGTTGTAAACTTTCCACACTAAGCAAGTCGCTCTTATCCCGTTTCGAGTGGACCTTTAAAGCGGCTCTGCCCACATCTCCGGCTGTTAACGTAACCGTTTCAAACCCACGGCTTGCAATCGGAATGCTATCTAACCCAACGCCGATCGGTAGGTAACGTTCCGAAACCTGTATGTTGAGGAACTCGCCGGATACCCGAAACGTTTCCATTAATGCATTCGTCGTCCGAACAGGTGGAATCCCGTAGCGTGTAACGACGTTAACACCTTTCCCAACGCCAAGTCCATCTAAATTAATAACGAAAGTATTTTCTCGGTCATATTCATCGGCATGTGCTTGGACATAGCGTAATGCGCCGCACATGCCGTACTCCTCCGCCCCAGCGGCGAGAAACGTTACGGACCTTTTCTCGTTGCTCTCCATCACTACACGCGCGATTTCAAGCATAACACCAACGCCGGAAGCGTTATCAAACGCCCCCGGAGAGTGGTTCTGCGTCAAGTTGATTTGTAAGAGCAACAAACAAAGAGTCGTGATTCCAGCAATATCCCAGACGATGTAATCAGGTAACCAGATACCCCAACCGACTTTAATGACCATCGCGATTGTCAATACAACAAGACCGATAATTGCGATACCGTAAGATATCGCACGCACAGCAATTGGCAATACCTGTGATTTGGAATCATAGTGTGTGACGAACAAAAAGGTAGGGGTATTATCGTCCGGTTTCCTATCATTTGTTGCGATAATATTTTCTGTACGATGTTTCCTACCGACATCATATAATCCTTCAAACCGTTTGTGCCACTGGGTACAGAACATTGCTACAGAAAGACTCAATAGACAGACGAGGCATACGGGTATCGGAAATCGCGCACCGAACCACGGCACAGATAAAACTACCGGTACAAAAAGGGCAGAAAGGATGCGAGGCAAGACCTCAGCGGGGAATTTTGTAAATGAGAAGGGTTCCCATGAAACATCGAGTCCCAACGCTTTGAATTGCTGGACGATATAATCTTGCGCTTCTGTCTCACCAGCACTGCCCACCAACCTCGGAAAAGCGAGTTGCGTGATGTGGTGATATGCGCGTTCTGCATCATAAGCGCGGTTCGTGCCCATTTGAATTTATCCATCCTTACCCAACTCTGACCGGAATCGTCTTCCCAAACGTCCATTGAGGGTTCCGGCAATTTTACGTTCCGACTGTGCAATGTTATGTAGCTCTGCTGGGTCGTTTTCGAGATCGTATAACTCGGTTACATCGTTATAGTTTTCAATGAGTTTATGCGTTGCCGTGCGGATACATCGAAAGTTTCGGAGTGCACTCACGGTTTCGGAACGATGCGTTTCAGTTTCACCACGGAGCACAGGGGCAATAGAGCGTGCATCAATACGCTGTAATACCGGTACATCCGCCAAATCGCATATTGTCGGATTGAGATCAATCAGTTCAACCAAACTGTCTGAAACTTGATTTCTTGGGATGTCAGGTCCGGCGACAATGAGCGGTACTCGCAGCGACGCTTCATAGGCGACGCTCTTCGTGTAAAGTCCATGGTCACCGAGCATTTCACCGTGGTCGCTTGAGTAAATGATATAGGTATTGTCAAGCATTCCACGCCGTTCAAGTGCCTGAAGCATTTCTCCGATCTGAGCATCAATCAGTTCTGTCGCTGCGCAGTATTGTTGTCGTGTTACCGTAATCTCCTCAGGACTAACATTAACAACGCGTTGTTTGACCCACTCAGGTTTGCCTTCCATATCGTCAACGATAGCAGGCGGCATTTCTACATTCCGATACTTATCGCCGTATTCCGTAGGCGGATCGAAGGGATCATGCGGTCCGACGAAACTGACGAACAGATGCCATGGAAAGTCATCTGGGATGTTCTCAATAAATTCAGTTGAGCGTCTACCGATGTAGGTATCGGCAAAATCCTCGATTGAGAGGACAGAATCGTGAGAGCCGTTTTTAATCCAGCCTCCGCCACTGCGTTTCCGATAATCTTCATGGAACGCCTTAAGCATCCCTTTCTCCTGAAGATAGTGTGTATAGGGACCGATAGGTGTTGGTGAACTCCCAGCATGCATTTTGCCTTCACACTCTTCAGGATGCGTGAATCCCCAACTGTAGGTGCGTGGACGGTCGCCGTAGCGTCCGTTATAGCCATCCGGCTTCGCAAGGTCAAGTTTTCCAACACACCCAACGCGATAACCGTGGTCGCGGAGTTGTTGATAGTAAGTTGGCACGGTGGTAGGTAAGAAACTCCCGTTGTCCACTGCCCCTATCCGCGAGGGTTGTAAACCGGATGCGAGTGCAATTCGTGATGGTGCACAGACCGGTGCATTCACTGTGCAGTTTGGAAAACTTACGCCTGCTTCTGTTAGCCGTCGCAAATTCGGGGTATTGAGGGCAGTCGGGGTATTTTCAGCAGTTTCGAGGTAGTCATACCGGTGCTGGTCCGACATGATAAAGAGAACATTAGGCCTATCGGTTTTTCGATTCATATTATTCCATATCTATGTTCCAAAAGTAGGAACGATGTATTCAGGGAACGATGTATTCAGGGAATTTATAGGGTTGGGATCCCTAACTGTTTACAGATTTCTGCAGCAAGTTGATTATCAATCTCGGAATGGCGAGGGATAGGGGTTTTAGTGTTCATGACCGGATTTCCCCATATAGCGTGCTTTCTCCCTTCACGGATCAAAAAACAACCATGCCTCCTGAGATGTCTAATCAACGTTCTTCGTTTCATAGTTGAATTGCGATTGCTTGATACCCATTCTCAGCAAGGCTGACAGCTTCCTTTCGGTTGATTTCCAGTATCTCCCCGAGGGTGGTTTTTAGCGTGTCCAATAACTCGTCCCGCGTTTTTTCTTGACAATTCACGCTGGGGATTTCTTGGATTCGTCCGATCCACCACTCGCCGCGTTGTTGAATAAGTGCAGTGTAGGTGTGTGTCATGAGATTCTCCTTTTTCTCTTGTTTAAGATATTATACATAGTAACACACATATTCTCAATTAAAAACGGTCATCAATTAGTGCCGCATGTCCGTAAAACGTTCCCGATCTCATCTGCCCCCATTTTTTGTAGAGGTTTTGTGGTGAAAGGTTTGAGATGGAAAAGTTGTTGGAAAGTCAGGGGTGTTCTGATAAAATACCTCCTTACAATGTCTGACTTACCCGGCAAGGTTTATCTGTAAGGAGGTATTTTATGAAAAGTAGATATACCCCAAAGCGGGTCCATCCAAAACCTATACTAACACATTTTTCAAAAATCTTCAAACCCCTCGGTCTGAAAAAACCGAGTTTCCGAAATCTTTTGTTGACGGTTATAGCTGTGTGTATTGCGAAAACTTTCCGTATCCATGAGATCGCCTCGCGCTTACCCATTTCGGTGAAAACAGAGAAATCGAAACAAAAGCGCCTGCTGCGGTTTCTTGATACGCCGTTGCCGATTGAAAGGCTTCAGAAAGCATGGTTGACTTTCGTTGTCGGCTGCTTCTGCTCTACAAAGGGGTATCCGCATTTCCTTATCCTTATCGATGAGACCGACCTCATTGACGGGTGGAAAGCCATCGTTGCGGCGATCCCCTTCCGCCACCGTGCGATCCCTGTGTTTTGGTTCATCTATAAAGATGAAGAGATACACGCTGGGAAATACAAGAGTCATAATCAGATTATTCAACGGTTCTGTCAGAAAGTTTATCGGCTCGCTGTCGCCTGTGGGCGTCCGAAGTCAGGACGACAGCCCCTTCTCGTCTTTGACCGAGGGTTCGCCCGTGCGAAATATGTCATCGCCTTTCTCAAAGACCGAGACATCCCCTTTATCATGCGTGTTTGCCGGAACGTCGGTATCCGGTATCAAGGCAGTGCCAAGAAACTTGATGCCTTTGAAAATAAGTTTCATGGTGAAGTGCTTTACCACACAACGCATCAGATACCTGTGCAACTTTATGTCCGAAGAAATAACCCCAAAGACCCAATGTATCTCATTTCAAACCGGGTCTGTGGACATCAACTCTATCACACTTACAAACGCAGGATGCAGATTGAACATGGATTTCGAGACATCAAGGCGTGTTTTGGCTTCGGTAAACTCGTCTTGAAGAAACCGACTCACCAACGGGTCGCTATTCTATGGTTGCTGGCGTGTTTGGCTTATGGATTACTGTTTCTCTCTTATGAGAAGTCAGCTACACGCTGGACAAAAGCTTTCAATGGATACCAAAAACGGTATTCCGTCATAAATGTCATCAAACGCGTGATTACTGACTTCTGGCATCCGGAGTATCTCCTCTCATTTTTCACAGATCTTCAGCGAAAAGGCGATACGCTCTTTGGCATTTATTAACATCGGTTTCTCATACCTATGCGCTCTCACAGACCATAACCTTATACTTCAGAAAAAAATGGGGGCAGATGAGGTTCCCGATTTCTTGCCAAAATTTGCGGTGTATGTTATTATGTCTCCATAATTCTCAAAAAGGAGACTGACATGGCAGTTTTTTTACATACACGGGTTCGCGTCAGCGATCTTGACAATTCTATCGACTGGTACTGTGATCACTTGGGATTTAAAGTTCTGAGTCGGAGTGATAAATCCCCGGCAGGTAACCAAATCGTGCATCTTGAACTCCCAGGCAATGCGCACACATTAGAGTTAACCTATTCACCGGATTTTGAGCTTCAAGTCCAAGAAGATCTAATGCACTTTGCTATCGGTGTCCCTGATATTGTCGAATTTTGCGACGGATTAGAGAAAGCGGGATTGGAAATTTGGCCCGATGAATGGCGAGATCAATTTACATCGGGTGGAATGAAAATGGCATTCGTTACCGATCCAGATGGCTACGAAGTCGAAATTTTAGAACGTGCAGATGCCTCTGGCGATCCGCTCGATGTTCTTGATGAATCTTAAACATAGGGCCAGAACTGGTTCCACGCCGTCAGCCAATCTTTTGCTCGGCTCTCAACGGTGACGGGACCTGTTATCTCAACGCCCTGTCGTCCTTTGAATTCTGCGAGTTTATCCACGCTTGCGAGTTCGATTTTGATTGTTGTTGGGGCATCGGGGACGTAAGGCTTAACCCGCGTTAAATCTGTGAGTGCGTCTCTTGCTGCGTCTTCGATTAATTGACGGGCACGTACCGGCGGAAGTTGTCGGGCACTAAATCGGCTTAACCCTTGTTTAACAGCGACTGTAGGCAGCCCATCGCCGAGGAGTTCTTTGGCTTCTCGGCAGACTGCCGCGTCGCCTGTGACAAGCGCGACGGGTACACCGTAGCACCCGTTGAGTGCAGCGTTCACCCCAGTTTCACCGACAAGGTCATCGTTGAACCAGAGGTTACGGTATTGCACGCTGGAAATCGTATGGCACAGGACACCGTCAGGGGTCCCATTGCGAGCATGCATACCGATAAGTAAGCACGCATCACAACCTTCCTTCCACATATCCTCGTAGCGTCCCCATCCGTGATGTGCCACCCATTCACAATCTGGGTGAATTTTATCAGGAATAAGCGAATTAAAAGTCCAGCCCTGTCCTGCGCCATGGCAATCCACAACGACAATCTCTGTTGCGCCAGCGGCTTTGGCACCGCGCACTGCGGCGTTAATCTCTTCTGTATAGAGGTGCCGTCCTTCTTCAAACATCGCCGCGCCGCCGCTCACCTGATCCCACACGACAATGCCACTGACCCCTTCCATATCTGACATGATGAGTATTCGCATGACTCTATTTCCTTTCCTATTGAGTTTCCCAAGTTTCCTTCAGTATAAACTTGCTGTCCTTAAAAGGCAAGTGGAAAAATCGTGGCTCAGATCTCCTCCAAATGAATGTTTGACATACGCTTCCTACTATGCTATAATTCTGTTACTGCAAAGAATGTTGAATCTCATAACAGAAAATGACGGATATATATCTTAATTTTGCTAATATGGACACAATCAAAACAGAAGTTCACAATATCTTAGAAGGCGCAATCCACGCCGCTGTTGCCGCTGAGGAACTCGCTATATCCGAGGTGCCGGATATTCCGTTTTCACCAACAAAAACACCTGAACACGGGGATATCGCTACCCCAATTGCATTAGGACTCGCGAAACAGGCACGGATGGCACCTCGCAAGATAGCCGAGATAATTGTCACACACATTGATCTGGATGCTCATCCCAACCTCCGCCAAATTGACATTGCCGGCGCAGGCTTCATTAATATCCACCTTTCCGACAACTGGCTTTATGACACACTCCACACAATTACAGCGATGCAGGCAGCATACGGCACTTGCGACAAAGGTGCTGGAAAGCCTCTCCAGATCGAATTTGTCAGTGCCAATCCTACCGGACCTCTTAACATCGTCAGTGGACGTGCCGCAGCGGTCGGGGATACCCTCATCAATCTTCTGAACGCCATCGGCTATAAAGCAATACGGGAATACTACGTCAATGATGCTGGTGGGCAGGTGGAACGCTTGGGTGAATCAATTGATGTCCGCTATCGGCAGGCACTCGGTGAAGAAGGTTTGGAAATTCCGGAGGGAGGCTATCAAGGAGAATACCTGCAGGAGTTCGCCCAAACTATCGCTGATACGGAGGCGGATACCTATCTCCAGCTTAAGACAAACGAACGGGTCGCATACTTCCGCGACAAAGGTATTGCACACATCTTAGCGCAACAAAAAACATCTTTAGAGCGTTTCGGAGTCAATTTCGATGTCTGGTCCAGTGAGAAAGCAGTCCGAGACAGCGGGAAGCCGGAAGAAATTATCCAAGTGTTCCGGGAGAAGGCATACCTCTACGAAGCGGAAGGTGCCACATGGTTTCGGATGACAGATTTCGGTGACGATAAGGATTGCGTTGTCATTCGGAGTAATGGCGAATACACCTATTTTGTGCCAGATGCCGCCTATCACCGCGATAAGTTCGACAGGGGATTCACAAAGGTAATTGATCTGCTCGGACCGGATCATCAGGGACATATTACGCGTCTCAAAAATTTTGTGAAGGCACTCGGTTTACCCGATGATTGGCTCGAAATCTCTATCATTCAACAGGTTAATCTCGTCGATGCAGAAGGCAAACGGGTAGACATGTCGAAACGTAGCGGACAGTTTCTCACCCTTGATGATCTTATTGATGAACTCGCAGAAACTGTCGGTGAGCAATTCGCAGTGGATGTCGCTCGTTATTTTTTCCTCATGCGTGCTAATAGTACTCACCTTGATTTCAATATGGAATTAGCAGTAACGCACGCCAGTGAAAACCCCGTTTTCTACATTCAATACGCGCACGCGAGGTGCTATAGTATTTTCGAGCAGGGAGATGAACAGGGAATCACACCGAAGCCCATTGAAGAAGCTTCCCTAAAACAACTCACAGAACCGATGGAACACGAATTAATTCGGAAATTAGCTGAATTCCCATCAACTGTGCTTTTAAGTGCGGAGACACGGGAAGCGCATCGCATTCCACACTATCTATATGAGTTGTCAGGAATTTTTCATCCATACTACAACCAACATCGGGTCCTAGACCTGACCGACATGGAAAAAACGCACGCACGGCTGATTTTGATACAGTGCGTGCAAAGTGTGTTGAAAAATGGACTGACACTGTTGGGCATCTCCGCCCCGGAATCAATGTAAAGTCGTATGCACACGCCGTGTGCAGTTAAACCAACATCACCCCTATGGGAGATTTTCCGCAAATGGCAGTAGATTATAGACAAGTTGACAAGGCACACGTGTGGCACCCGTTGTTTCAACATCAACGTCTTGAGGAGACGGCGTTAGTCGTTTTTGAATCGGCGCATGGGACAACGCTTGTGGATGCAGAGGGCAATGAGTACTTAGATGCTTACTCCGCACTTTGGAACGTCAATGTAGGTTATGGACGGCAGGAGATTGCGGACGCAGTCTACGCACAGATACAACAGTTGCCTTACTATCCACATTCGCAGATTAACGTTCCTGCCACCGTATTAGCAGAGCAACTCGCGGCGTGCCTTCCGGGTGATTTGAACCACGTCTATTTTTCCAACAGCGGCTCAGAGGCGAATGAGACGGCAATCAAAATGGCGAGGCAGTACGGCAGGCAAACCTATCCGGGTGAGAATCGTTACAAGATTATCAGTCGGTACCGTGGGTATCACGGATTTACGTATGGCGCACTGTCGGCAACAGGACAAGCACGTAGACGGAAAGCATTTGAGCCACTCGTTCCGGGGTTTCTACATGCGCATCCACCTTACTGCCATCGATGTCCCATCGGACTAAATTATCCATCCTGCGGTACTGAATGTGCCGATGAAATTGAACGGATGATCCAATGGGAAGGTCCAGAAACTGTAATTGGTGTCATCGCGGAACCCATCATCGGTGGGGGTGGCGTGATTATCCCGCCAGACGAGTATTTCCCAAAACTGCGGCAAATCTGTGACGATTACGGATTGCTACTCATCCTTGACGAGGTAATCACAGGTTTTGGACGCACTGGAAAGATGTTCGCATGCGAGCATTGGGGTGTCCAGCCTGACATCATCACGCTGGCAAAGGGTCTGACAAGTGGTTACCTGCCCCTCGGTGCCTGTGTTGCCTCGACAGCGGTTTTCGATGCATTCCTCGGAGAAACCGATGAAAATAGAGAATTTGCCCAAGTCTGCACTTATGGCGGGCATCCAGTGGCATGTGCCGCGGGCATCGCTAACCTCAATATTCTACAAGAGGAACGTCTTTGGGAAAATTCGGAAAAGGTAGGCACTTATCTACTCTCGAAATTAGAAACGTTGCGTGATTTATCTATTGTCGGTGATGTACGCGGCAAAGGATTGATGCTCGCGGTGGAACTCGTCCAAGCCGATGGGACGCATCTGGAAACAGCAACAACCAACCAAATTGTGGGGCAATTGCGAGACTTTGATACAGGGGGGATCATCGTTGGGAAAATCGGTCACGCTGTCGACGAACCGGAGAACATCATTTACATCGCGCCACCCCTAATTCTAACAGAAGCGGAGGCAGACAGGATCTTCGAGACGCTACGCCAAGTACTTATCCAACAGTAACTTTAACTCATGCCGTTTAGCGATCGATATCTTGTCCGGATGGGTAGCGAGTGCGTATTGAAGCGCAGTTGAACACGCGCAGGTCCGTTCACCTTCAGGGATCTTAGCAACAGCAGCCCTGACTGTCTTTTTGGAAGTCTCTACATTAAAACGGACATTATCAAGGATCATCTCTGTTGTCACGTTATCGTGTTCAGGGTGCCAACAATCATAATCAGTGGAACATGCAAGGACAGCATAACAGATTTCAGCCTCGCGGGCGAGTTTGGCTTCAGGTGCGGCGGTCATCCCAATAATGTCAAATCCGAAGTGCTGGTAGAGTTCAGACTCAGCCTGTGTTGAAAACGCCGGACCTTCCATACAGATGTAGGTGCCGCCGTTGTGGACAATGGTACCGGCTTCTGTAGCCGCTGTAGATAGAAAGGTACTCAGTTGTGAGCAGAAAGGATGTGCGAGACTGACGTGGGCGGCAATACCGTCGCCGAAAAAGGTAGATTCTCGGTCCTTGGTGTGATCGTAGAGTTGATCTGGTACAACAAAGTGCCGGGGTTCAATATCTTGCCGCAGGCTTCCGACGGCACTAACAGCAATGAGCCATTCAACACCTAACGATTTTAAAGCATAGATATTGGCACGGACATTAATCTCAGAAGGGAGAATCCGGTGGCCAACTCCGTGCCGCGGTAGGAAAACAACGGGCTTCCCATCAAGGTTGCCCAGAATAAGAGCATCACTCGGTTTACCGAATGGGGTTTCGATCTCGATTTCTTCGATATCCGTTAAGCCTTCCATCTGATAAAAACCGCTGCCGCCAATAATTCCGATACGCATTTTTTGTCCTTTCGCAAGGAATAGTTATCAGTTACCAGAAAGAGAGAGGGAATAGTTGACAGTATTCAGTTATCAGGCAAAGAGACGCGTTTCTTACTTCTTACTGAGAACCGAAAGCTGATAACTAACAACTATTATATGATTTAATATGGCATTATTGCAATGTGGTAATTTAACACTTGAGGGAAAATCTAGTTCCGCTGTCGCTACTTACGTTCGAGTAAAAGAACTAGACCTTGTTTTCGATTTAGGCAGATGTCCGATGAATTTTATCGGTATTGGCAATGTTTTCATTTCCCACTTCCACTTAGATCACTACTTTGGGTTGCCTATCTATATCAGTCAACGCTGGCTCTCCGGGATACCGCCGGGAAACATTTACGTCCCGTGGAGCGGTTCTAAACAGTTGATGCACATTCTCGATAGGATCTCCGCGTTGGACACAGGTAGGAGTTGGGCATATCAGATTACACCCGTTCGGGCAGGTGACACGATCCCGTTTCGGCAAAATTTAGTGGCGCACATCTTACCCGGCAACCACAGTGTTCCTGCGGTCTCTTATCTGATTTGTGAGGTGCGCAAGAAATTGAAACCGGAGTTTCAGCATTTGCCAGGGCGTGACATAGCGGCACTGAAACAGTCAGGGGTCGAAATAACAACAGAGGTGCAACTGCCTCTGGTCGCGTACTTGGGGGATACACGGAGTATCCCAGTTGAAGCACATCCATTACTCAAGCAGTGCAAAGTCCTGATTTGTGAATGCACATTTATCCTACCGGAACATCGGGTACGTGCTAAAAAGACAATGCATCTGCATCTTGAGATGCTACCCTCGATGTTGGCAGATGTTGAGAGCGAACATATTGTCCTAACGCACTTCTCCCGCCGTTATACACCAGAGCTTATCCGGCAAAAAGTTTTCAATTACTTACCATCAGAGGAACGTTCCCGCGTTCACCTGTTTATCTAATCCCAAAGAATCAGATTATGCTGAGACCTGCTGCTCATGTTCGCCTGTTCGTTCCATATAGAGCTGCGTTGTCAGACTTGCCCAGATAGGTGCCAATATAGCATGTATCAGGGTGTATACACTAACTATCACCCCTATTGTCCAAAAGTTAGGAGTACCCCCTAAAGTTATTTTTCCATAACCACCGACAAGCAGACTAACTAACTTAGCCGGTTGCAATACTTCACGTATAGGAATAAGCTCAGGAACAGCAAAAGAGAGGAGTCCTATCGTTAAACCGAGCATTAGAGAAGTCAACACGGTTGATGCCCAAATAAGCAGCAGATATATCCCGAAAAACCGCCACCATGCACCGCGTACCAGTTCACTGCTTCGGCGAAGCGCAGCAATTATTGACAGATTCTCAATAATAATCCCTTGGTTGTAGAGACTCCATTTTACAACAAAATAGAGTACAAGAACGAACCAAGCAGCAGTAATACATGAGAATACGAAAAATAAGGTGGGACCAGAAGAGGCCACCAGTTCTTTAAAAAATATTTCAAAAGCAAGGAAACCAAAGATTAAAGGAAAACCTAATGCAAGTAGACCGATTAAAAAAGTGGATCCTAAAATAGAAGTTGTCTTGCGGAGTGTCCGTTGCCAAGCAGTTTTAAAAGTCAGATCTATGCCGTTACGGCGTTGCACTATGGTATAAGCGAGAGGACATACAGCCAACCATAACAAACCGATAGAGATAGATGAAAAGCCGAAATTCGTTCCCCATACGACACTTGTTGGTTGTGCTAATTGAGAAGATGATGTGTGAGTAGCAAGGATGCTTGACGTACTTATAGTCCATTGCCCTTCGGGAGATACTAATTTGATAATTAGAAACATTCCCATATAGAGCAAGAAGTTGAGGATAATCAGTGGTAACATCACTCGCCAAAATAGACCGAAATTGTTCCGATAATTTCTGAACATGCTTGACACAAGTCCCGAATGCTGTTGAGGCATCGAGGCAGTGTCTCTTGTACTTTCCAATATGTTTTGCATGCTTCTACTTCTTTATTTCCTTAGCGAGAACGAGCGAAACGCCTATCCAACACAGCAATTGGACGACGTTCCGGGCTCAAACATTGCAGTAAACAGAGTAATCCTCTCACCTGCAAGGGAAAGACTTCAAACAAGCCTCTAAAAATGTAATGTTCAGTTGTGTTTGTAGGGACAAGCCCCCGTGTCATCCATCTTCCTGCATCTATGAACGATAGCGAAATCCGGAGACTTCACCCTACAGCACACGATTCACATTTTTCTGCTAAGGCAGCACAGGGAAACCGAGGTACGGGCAGGTGGTTTCCCTAAAGTCAGGATTAGCTACCCATTCCCGGATGAGAGCTTGCATCCTGGTCGGATGTTCCCGCTTCCTGTTCCTCGTAGAACTTGTATCCATCGTCATCTTGGTCAAGTTCATACTGGCGCACAATTTGCTCTGCCTCGCGAAGGTAGGGTGTATCTCCCTTTGTAATGCTCATATAGGCTTTGAACCCTTCATAAGCAGCCCCAAATTCACGGATGGAACGGTAGCAAACTGCCTGTTGGTAAACGGCTTCGTTCCGCCATGTAGACTCTGGCGCGTTTTCAAACAGGGAGTTATATGCCTCAATTGCACGTTCGTACTCACCATTTTGTTGATAGAGGGTGCCGGTACGGTACAGTGCGTCCGCTGCAGCAAACTTCTTATGCGACAGGTCCCTTGCCAACGTCTTATATGCATTAATAGCACGGGGGAAGTTGCGAAGTTTTTCCCAGTTTCCTGCAATCTGCTGGAAATTCTGAACGACCTGGTCGCCCATCCCCATTACCCACATGTCAGCAGGAGTAATCTTCCGTCCAGTCTTTTGGTATTCGACAGCTTTCTTATTACGAAACTTATTAATTTCCTCCTTGAGGTCGTTAATTTCCTGCAGGATGTCAGCTGTCTGCTTCAGAAGCGTTCCAGCCTGTGACGCTTCATAAGAATCCTTGAATTTATCAGTGACGGCAAGATAAGCGGGCCATCCACTAAGATAGTCATAAAGCGTGTAGAAATAGACGTTACCAATCTGAAATTGCGCCTGTGGTGCTTTTGAATGCTCAGGAAATTCTTCAACCATTCGCTCGTAATTGCGGATGGCTTCGGTATAATTCTCTAAACTTTCATAAGCACGTGCGACTTCGTAGAGTGCCTCTGCAGCAATATTAAAGGTCTCATCTGTCGGCGAATCATCGTAAATAGCTTTATAGTTCTGATATTCAGCCCGCTTCGTCTTAATGATTTCGCGGTTCTTCCGAATATTCGCCGTTCCACTTTTCGCTTCGTTTGCGTAGTACCCAGTGGGATCCAGAGCAACAATGGCTTGGTAATGCTCAGTCGCTTTATCCCAATCGTAGCGGCGCTTATAGATTCTGGCGATCTGAAAATGCGCACGTTGTGCCCATTTGCCTTTTGTGTCTCGCTCAATGACCTCTAAATAGAGTGCCATCGCTCTATCGTAAAGCTCCTGCTGCCTTTTGCGATTCTTCTCCATCTTTTCTGGGTCATCGTCGCGTATTTCCATGGTTTCTGCTCGGTCAAATGCGGTGTCGGCGTTCTGCAGTTTAGCACCGAGAGGGACGATACTAATGCCGCCTCCCCCGCAACCGAGAATCGTCACTGCGAGGAAAGCGAAAGCGAGGATGAGAAAGTGGGCTCGATCTATTCGGAGACCGAAGCCGTCTGTAAAACGTTTCATCGTGAGTCCTCCTTAGGAAAATAGAAATCTGCCGGTATATTTTCAGCTAGAACAATCTAACTAACCGGCTTCTGTTCATCGTTCTGAGGATTATACCAAATTTGCAAAAAATGTCAACACTTTTTTAAATTTTTAATCCATATTGACCGTACGTCAAGGTTCGTGATAAATTGGAGGTGCTTAGAATATCGCGATCCAAAATCGCTCTTACCGGGAATGACGACCAACAGTCCTGTAGGCGGGAACTCCAATTGGCGACGAATAGTAACGAATAATAGATGTCAACTATCGGCTGACCTATGGCAGATATGACGACCTTCCAAATCCCCAGTGAAAACAGGCGACTGAAAACTGATAACCGAATGGCTCTGGTGTAAAATATGAAAAACTTGACAAACATCTGCAGATATGTAAAAATTGAACTGACGTAAAGCAGTTGACATTCCAACCGTGGGATGACTTATTCAATATAGACTTGTAGTCTGAAAGTTAGTAGTAGCAAGGGGGTAAACATGGCACAGTCACAAAATAGGGCTGATTACAAAATTGGTGTCGTAGGTGTAGGAAGAATGGGGGCGAATATCGCTCGGCATCTCAATGACGAAGGGTTTGATGTGACTGCTGTATACGATGCTGCAAGCGAGCGTGCACAAGAACTCGCAATAGAAATCGGGGCAACAGCAGCCGGAGAACTCGCGAAGGTTACAGCGCTCGCGGACTATATCATCACCGTCGTCACGGACGACGCGGCAATGCGACAAATCTTCTCCGAAGATGTTGATGATAGCCTAATTCAAGGAGCGTCGGGCAAAGTCTTTATTAATTGTGCAACGATTAGTCCGCAAGTTCACATAGATATTGAACAGATCGCAACAAAGCATGGGGCGGAAAGCCTCGAAGGATGCATGGCGAGCAGCATCACACAAGCACGGGAAGGTACACTCTATCTGATGTGTGGTGGTAAAAAGGAAACATTTGACAAGACACGCGCTATTCTGGATTCAATGAGTATCTCGCTCCGTTACATTGGTGAAGCCGGTCAGGCAGCACAGGTGAAAGCACTCGTCAATATGGTGATGAATATCAACACAGCAGGCCTCGCCGAAGGACTTGGTTTAGGTGCTGCACTCGGATTGGATCTGGAAGTGTTGCAAGAGGTTTTTTCACAAACTGGGGCAAACTCCCGTGTTTTAGAAACCGATGGAGAGGACATGCAACTTCGTGATCACGAGTGTTATTTTTCTGCGGCTCATGCCTCTAAGGATTCAGGTATCGCACTTGACTTGGCACATGCTGAAGGCGTTTCCCTACCGCTCGCACAAGCCACGAAGGACCAGTATGATCGTATGATTGAGTTTGGATTGGGAGATTTGGATAAGTCTGGCATCGCTGAACTCACCTTCCCCGGACGGGGTCCAGAGAATTAAAAACGTCCGAGTCCTTAGTCCTATTCGCGAATTAACCAGAAACCTGCTCGAAATGAAATGGAGAGCAGCGCGGAGGTCCATAAGTTAAAAACCATGCTCAAAGGCGTAATCCTCGCAGGTGGACTCGGCACCCGTTTGCATCCACTCACCAAAGTTACGAGTAAGCATCTTCTCCCTGTTGGCAATGAGCCGATGGTATTCCACAGTGTTAAGCAGCTCACAACGGCAGGAATCACTGATATTCTTATAGTGACTAACCCGCAATACGTTGGGGATTTTGTGAGCGCATTAGGGAGTGGAAAAGATTTTGGATGCGAATTCACCTATCGGGTGCAAGAGGAGGCGAAAGGGATCGCGCACGCGCTGGCGTTAGCGGAAGGGTTTGCTGCCGGTGGCAAAATCGTCGTTTTGCTCGGTGATAATATTTTTGAAGCACCTATCCAGCAAGCGGTTTCCGATTTCCATGCGCAACAAACCGGAGCACGCGTGATGCTCAAACAGGTGGATGACCCGGAGCGTTATGGGGTCGCAACTTTGGATGGAAATCGCATTGTTGCGATTGAGGAAAAGCCGATAGACCCGAAAAGTAATTACGCGGTGGTAGGTGTTTATTTTTACGATGCGTCTGTGTTTGAGATCATCCGCACTGTTGAGCCTTCAGCCCGCGGGGAGTATGAAATAACGGCTGTCAATAACGCTTATATTCGTCGTGCCGAGCTTGAGTATAGTCTTGTGCAAGGCAAGTGGGTTGACGCTGGAACGTTTGACTCGCTCACCGAAGCGCATCATATCTTGTCGAATTCCTCCAATTGGCACTAACGCGTCTACGTTCGGTTGAACAGAACAAAATTAGTTAGAGACCTTAAGTCCAACCAACGGGCGGACTGGATATACGGAGAGGACCGCAAGGAACATTAAAAAAATGGAGGAAAAACCGACTCTATCTATCGTAGTCCCAGTTTACAACGAAGAGGAAAACGTTCGCCCATTGTTTGAAAAGATTCAAGCAGTATGTGAGGCAATAGGTGAAACTTATGAGGTGTTATTCATAGACGACGGCAGCCGCGATAAAACCTTCAGTGTGCTTTCGGGACTGAGTAAACAGGAACCGCAGCTGATAGTTGTCCGATTCCAAAAGAATGCGGGGCAAACAGCAGCGATGGCAGCTGGATTTGAATTCGCTCAAGGACAACGGATTATCAGCATGGACGGTGATTTACAAAACGATCCGGAAGACATTCCGAATCTGCTTCAAAAGCTGGACGAAGGCTACGATCTGGTATGCGGATGGCGAAAAGAACGGCAGGATAAATTCTTGACACGTCGTGTCCCGTCCATTGTTGCGAATTGGATAATCGGCAAGGTGACAGGTGTCCCTATCCATGACAATGGCTGTTCACTCAAGGCGTATCGGGCATCGGTTATCAAACAGGTCCCGCTTTATGGAGAGATGCACCGATTCATCCCAGCGATGTCTACGGTGGTAGGGTCGCGGATTGCTGAAATTGTCGTTACACATCACCCGAGACGTTTTGGAAAAAGTAAGTACGGACTCGGCAGAGTATGGCGTGTAATGTTGGATATTATGGCGTTTAAATTCATCATCTCTGTCTTCGCGCAGCGTTCTACATCGGAAAAAACGACACTGTGGCAACGGTTATCAGCAGTCCTTTTCAAACCTAAGCAAAGAGCGTTTCGCGTCGCCGCATTCCTAAGTCTTCCTTTCTTTGTTTTGGGACGTATTTTGTTCGGAAGTGCGAACATAGTGGCACTGAGCTGCTTCAGTTTAGCTATAGTTTTGCTAACCCTTGGGTGGATAACAGAAGATAAAATTCGACAAGCACAACAGGAAACACCAACGTTAGGTGCACTCGCGCATTTCTTTATTTTCGGATGTAAGCGGAGACCTATACGGCTTTTTGGACCCGTTGGCGCGGCGTTGTTCATACTCGGTGGGGTTCTCCCAATTTCGTCCATTAGTGCGCTTTTATCCAAAGTGTGGAACGTCGCAGCACTGAACCTGAGTGCTATTCTCATTATGAGTGGAATTCTGGCGTTCTGCTTTGGGCTGTTCGGTGAACTCATCACGTTTGCGAATGCAAAACGGGTGAAAGATTATACGGTTGAAACGTTTTTGAATTTTTAATTATTCCTTGCGGTTCGGTCAGGTAGGTTCGGGTATTGGCGTTCCTCTCCGTAGATTTGAAGAAACACCGGATTTAGTCTGAGAATAGACTAAATCCATTCCTTGTATTACATTGCAAAAACCCTTCCAATTCGTTTCAGGCTACTGGGTTCTTTTTAAGAGTGGAAGTCAGGAAAGGGTAATATATAGTGAATAGTGATTCTGATTGCAAACCTCGTCAGGACTGGCGCAGCAAATTTCCGGTGACCGAAACCTATATTTATATGAATCACGCCGGTGTTGCGCCGTTATCCCGTCGGGTCCGAGAAGCGATGGCAGGATTTATAGAAGATGCCACCGTGAACGGTGCCGTGAATGCCGAAGACTGGGCAGAGACCGCTGAGGTATGTCGCACAGTGGCGGCACAACTCATCAATGCCGATACCAGAGAAATCGCGTTCATGAAGAATACGACACAGGGTATTCTCATCGCGGCGAACGGTATAGATTGGCAGGAAGGGGATAATGTTGTCACAACAGCAGTTGAGTTCCCTGCCAATGTCTATCCGTGGTGGAGTTTGAAGGAACGCTATGGTGTTGAGACACGTATGATACCGGAGCGAGATGGATGTATCTGTATTGAAGATATTGCCTCTGTGATCGACACACGTACACGTGCCCTTACAATTAACCATGTAGAGTTCGCCTCTGGCTTCCGAAACGACATTCAGGCACTCGGTGAACTGTGCCGAGAACACAACATCTGGTTCATCGTCGACGCCATTCAGAGCCTCGGCGCGATTGAGGTAGACGTGAAGTCCTGTAACGTTGATATTCTCGCCGCAGACGGACATAAATGGTTGCTGGCACCGGAAGGGGCAGCGATATTCTACTGTTCCGACGAAAGACGCGAGCAGCTCATCAACACCAATATCGGTTGGTCAAGTGTCGTAAATCCGCGCGATTTTCTCAATTACGATTTGACGCAAAAACCGGACGCAACCCGTTTTGAAGAGGGGTCTTACAACAGCGTTGGACTCTATGGACTCAAGGCAGCTATAGACTTGCTGCTTGACATCGGCATCCCCATAATCGAAACGCGCATCTTGGAACTCACAGCAGGTTTAATAGTGGGATTAGAAGCAAAAGGCTATCGAGTTATTACACCGAAAGAAGACGCAGAGCGAGCAGGGATTGTCATCTTTGAAAGTGAGCAATACACCCCTGCTGAAATCTATGAGATGCTTTATGCTGAAAATATAATTACAGCAGAGCGGGGCAGTGGTGTCAGAGTCTCACCCCATTTCTACAACACGGTATCTGAGGTCGAACGCCTGCTTGAAGTGCTACCAGACTTGTAATCCCAATTTTCTGTTCCTTGCGGTCGATTATGTACGTCTGGTAGACAACACTCGATGAGAGAATCCAGTCTCACCGCTGGTGAGACTTAGAGTCTTTGGCGAATGGTGGGCAACAGCAGCCACCTCAATAAGGTAAATAAGGAAAACAAATTGGAAACCATACATATACAAGACAACATTCAATCACACGCATCGAAACGGATCCTAACAATCTGTCTATCATTGATTTTGGGCTCTCTGCTGATGCTTTGTGCTTGTACCATGCCCGGTGGCAATCAGAAGATTAACAAAATCCGTCTTTCCATCCAAAACACATTACCCATCAAACGGAAAAAAGTACCGATTGTGTTGACCGGAGCGCAGCTCCGCAACGTGAACCCCGACTTCACTTTTAAAGCCTACTCCGTCGTCACTGGAAAAGCGCCGCGCGAAGTGATGATTCCGGCACAAGCAGATGACTTGGACTATGACGGTGAACGCGATCAGCTCTGTTTCTTGTTGGATTTAGAGGAGGAAGAGACAAAAGAAATATCAATCCTTTACGATCCGAATGTCAAGGCGACGTTAACGCTTGACATCAACAAGCAAACGCGCGCCGCCATCCTTCCTGAACTAAATGCCGTAGCAGCAGTAGAATCGAATTTGATCGCATACATACTGAAACCGAATTGGGCTTACATTGCCTACGGCAAAAAGCGGAGGGAACTTTTCAGTGTAGATGCAATGTTTCAACACGAATTAGATTATAACCAACCGCTCTCACTCGAACTCAGACAACATTTCGAGACCTACGGTGTTACTCTCTCCCAACAGGTTAAAATAGAGATAGAGAAACCAGAGCAACGGTGGATAATCCGAGATCTTGAGAATCAAGAGAATTACTTTATCCGAAGATCACACAACAACGAAATGGATCTCGGTCAGGATGCTGAAACAGAAGGACAGTTGAATGTTACCAAATCAATCGGCTTATCGCTGAACGCGCTCCTTAAACCCGAAACGTCTGAGATGGTTACGCTCACCCAATCGGAAGGCTTAATAGGCTCTGGTGGCATTGCGCTCTGGGACCTAGAAAAAGAGGAGATGATCCCTCTCCCTACTGAAGGAGACTACGTCCGGATTCTCGCCGACGGTGCCATTCGATCTATTGTCCAACGGATTTTGCCAGAAAGTCAATTAGGAGATTCAACTGTCCAACTAACGTCAACCACTTTCATCTACGGAGAAAACGCATGGATTGAGCATCATATACACATTGATGGAGATCTGCCCACGACTTACGCTATTGGCACAGGTATTCCGAACCTGAACGGTGCTTACGATGCGGACAAGGAACAGGGTTGGGTATGGAGTTGGGGGACAGATCCGAGCGGCATAGACACACTCGGGATTGCTTTCATTGTACCTGACAGTAACAATGCACAAGATATAGGGACTCCTGTTGATCTCAATGCTTCAGGAAAATCCGTCTTGCCAGTTATTCTAACCCCTGACGCGGAAGGTAGACTCAACTATCGTACATTCGCTATCTGGGGTGGTGGTATTAACGGAATCGAGACCGAAACGGAATTCGCGCAGCACGTTCAAAGCACGACAACTGCCTTGAAGATCCCTCCACGCATCAAGTTTTTGCCGAAAGAGGAGGAAAAGTAGCCTCAAATTTTCTAATGTTCCTTGCGGTCAATACTGCGCGTCTGGTTTATGAGAATCTATGAGAGAATCCAGTCTCATCAATGGTGAGACTTGGAGTTTTTGGTTAACCGAATTGGAGAAAATTATGCTCATCAAGGAACAGTGTCTGCAACTTATTGCAAACCAGCGGACAGATGAAATCGTTGTCACAACAATGGGACTTACTGTGCCGTGGGGCAAAATGTCAACACATCCGTTGGACTATGCCTCTGTCGGCAGTGCAATGGGGCATGCCGCCGATTTCGCACTGGGCATCGCCCTCGCTAAACCAAACAAAAAGGTGGTTGTCCTTAACGGTGATGGCAGCATGCTGATGTGCTTGGGCACATTGGCGACGATTACTGCTCTGAACACTCCGCCGCCTAATTATCTTCTCTTTGTCTGTGACAACGGCACCTACGAGGTCACAGGCAATCAGCGCGTCCCTGATGGTAATGCAAGTTTCAGCTGGCCAGTGATTGCTAAAGGTGTCGGTTTTAAACAGGTTTACGAATTCGCTAATTCAGACAAACTTGAAGCAGAGCTTCCGGAAATCTGGAGCGAAATCGGACCTACTTTTGTAAGTCTGAAAATCGCGGAAGCACACGAGCCACCACCTGATCGATGGGGTGGTTTTCCTTACCCGTATCTACAAGAGTCACTCGCCGAATCTACGCATAAGTTAAAAGAAGCATTGATGGCGCAGTAAGGCATACTTCTATTGTCTGAACCAGGATTTACAAGATTAAAGGATTTTCAGGATAAGAGATTGGAAGGAAGATTGGAAGTTCCATTTTCCCTTCCGACAAGAAAGGGAAGAGAAACAGTTATGGCGCAGAAATTAGAAATCAGACGAATGGGACGGACTGAGATGCGTCCAAATGCCCTTGCGCTCGGTGCAGCATGGCTGTGGCAGAAACCGGATGCTGAAGTCATCGGCGCAATCCGACGCGGCATTGAACTCGGCATCAACTATATTGATACTTACCCGGGTCATGCAGAACACCTTTGGGGAGAAGCACTCTCTGATGGGTTGAGAGAAAAAATCTATTTGCAAGCGAAAGTAGGCACACACCGTGAACGCCGGAAAGACTTCTCCGCAGAAGGCACACGATGGAGCGTCACAAACAGCCTCAAAGACCTCCGCACGGGTTACTTAGATGCCGTGCTGATCCACGACCCGATTGATATGGAGAGCGTATTGGCACCGGGATGCGCTTTGGATACGCTGTTAGAGATGAAAGCGGAGGGGACCGTTCGACATATCGGTGCTGGTGTGCGTTCCCATGAGTTCCACAAGGAACTCATCGAAACGGGGCATATTGACATTATCCTTACCTTCTTAGACTATACGCTGTTATCCCAATCCGTGGCAGAAACAACACTGCCGTTGGCACGCGAACACGATGTTGGTATTATCCTCGCAAGCCCATTAGGCATGGGTGGTCTGACTGGAGCGGAACCGAATGTTGAAGATGAACGCCGACGCAATCCTGATGCTGAACCGAAGGCTTATGCGATGTGGAAATGGTGTCAGGAACGCGATGTCAATATCCGTCATTTGGCAATGCAATTTTGTCTCGCCGCGCCCATAGAGGGTGTTGTCATGTTCGGTCCTGCGGATAAAGCACAAGTGGAAGACGGGTACAAAGCAGCAACGGCTGACGTTCCAGAAAACATTTGGGAGGCATTCGAGGCGGAATTTGGTATTCGGCGTGGTATGTAGATTATCTGAATCAGGATTCACAGGATTAGGGAATTTTCAGGATTAGAGCGATCTATGTGCTTAGTGAATGCTGAGAAGACCTTGTAGGCGCGGTTTGGAGCCGCGCCATTTCATTTAATTTGACAGATTCAAAGATAAATACAATGTAGGCAACTTTTACTTTTTCACGCCAGCAGCCAAATCTGACGCGAATTGTTTCACGGCAGTGAGCAATTCCGCTTCGTTATTCATATTCTCCTCGATGACATCAATAATAGCGCTCCCCACAATCACACCATCAGCGATCTGTGCGACTTGTGTTGCTTGCTCAGGTGTTGATACACCGAAACCGACGCTAATTGGCTTGTCTGTGTGTTTTCGGAATTCTGCGATCATTGGTGCAATTTCGTCTGACAACATGCTCCTTGCCCCCGTTACGCCAGTTACTGAGACACAATAGACAAATCCAGTACTGACTGATGCAATTAACTGCATCCGTTCGGGTGGACTTGTCGGCGCGACGAGAAAAATGGTCGAGAGGTTATAGTTCGGCGCGACTTCAAGGAGCTGTTGCGCTTGCTCTGGCGGTAGGTCTGGTACAATGACACCGTCAACGCCTGCGTCTTGTGCTGCTTTACAAAATGCCTCCTCCCCCATCCGAAAGATCGGGTTATAGTAACTCATCAAAGCAATTGGGATATCTGTCTGTGTCCGGAGGGTCGTGACCATCTCCAGAATCTGCTGGAGTGAGATGCGATGTGTGAGTGCTCGCTCACTTGCACGTTGGACGGTAGGCCCGTCTGCAATCGGGTCGGAGAACGGGACACCAAGTTCGATGAGGTCTGCGCCTGCTTCCTCAAGCGTAAGGAGGAGTTTAGAGGTAAGTTCGGGATTCGGGTCTCCGGCACAGAGATACGGCATAAATGCCCGGACACCTTCGTGTCGGAGTGCTTGAAATTTTTGGTCAATTCGATTCATAGATATGATTGATTTGGCTTTCTGTTAATAGGTTTTTTCAATTATACCTTGCACGAATCAAATTGTCAAGTGGAACTTGCCGAGTTAATAACATTGAAAGTCGTTGAAATTCTGCTTATGATATGCTATGATTTAACATCAATAAGTTCAAAATACACCATATTCATGGAGACTTGTATGTCATCTCTCGCCGCACAAACCATTTTTACTCCAGAGGAATATCTTGCTTTAGAGCGTAAGGCCACATTGAAAAGTGAATATATTAGCGGCGAAATACTCGCCATGTCTGGAGCGAGTCTTGCACATACTCGCATCACAGCGGATATAGTCACTGAACTGAACATCCAACTGAGAGGACAGGAATGTGAAGTTATCAGTAACGACATGCGCGTAAAGACGGGCGCGAAAGGTGCCTATTTTTACCCAGATATTGTCGTTTTCTGTGGCGATCCTCAATTTGAGGATAATGTCTTCGACACACTTCTCAACCCGATCCTTGTTATAGAGGTACTTTCACCATCAACGGAAGCGTATGACAAAGGCGAAAAATTTAGGCACTATCAAGAACTCGCCTCTTTGCAGGAATATATCCTCGTTTCACAAGATAGGGTTCGCGTTGAACAGTATCGCCTTCTCAAGACACAATGGGGGTGGACAGAGTTTCGCGAGCCTGAAGACGTGTTACCACTCGCTTCGATCGGATGCGAACTACCATTGCAGGACATCTACAGACGCGTCCCTGAAGTCGTTTGATAATTTTTTGAATCGCTTCCCCTGCCTTTGCGGAAATAGGCAGTATAACCAACGCGTTGAAAGAAAAGTGGCGAAGTCAAGCCTTCAGTTTCGCGCTTTCTGACGATTTCTAGAGCGGAATCGCCGAACCAAATTCGTCCACTTTTGGGATCAATGCCAGCTGTTTGACCAATCTGTTCAGTGATATCGTGTTGTTTTTGGTACTCCGCCCAGATATTCTTGGCTCTGCGAGAATCGGCTTTCGTCCAATTTGGATGTTTCATTGTTGGTTCCTCCTTTCTGTTGCAAGCACATTTTGAGACCGAGACTTTCCAACTAAAGAATATCACCAAACTTGGGCAATGTCAAATTGAATTCACCACAGGGTCATTTAGTTTTAACGTGAGTTTGATAAAAGAGATGGGTTCTTGTAGGTTGGGTTGAACGGTGTTGAAAATCAGATGCCGGTATCCCAAAGAACATCAGACCTCATATATCCGCACATACAGCCAAGAACCCAGTGAAACCCAACGCATTATTGACACCTGAGTTGGATTGTTGGGTTTCGCTATATTTATCTCCATGAAGGGTTTATGGCACATCGGGGTTCTCGGTATAACTGGTGACTTTTTAGTCTTTTACCGCTCAACCCAACCTACGGTCATATCCCAATTTTTATTATCAAGTTCACGTTAGTTTTAAATAAATTGTCGGTTTGTCTAAATTTTTGAATCTTCTTTTTCAAGCCCGGTGCGGTTCCAAACCGCACCTACCGGGCCTGGGGAGTCAAAATTGGACGAAAAAACCGAAAACTAAATAGCCCTGGAATTCACCATGTCGGTGTGTAAAAGGTTAGGTTCCGATGTCTAACGCTTCATCAATACGCTCAAGAATCCATTCCTCAATAAGTTCACCTGCTGGGATGCCGCGTTCCTCAGCAAGTGTTATCACAACCTCAGCATGTTCAGATGTTAGCCAAACAGAGGCTTTGAATTCATTGCCCTGTTTCAAGAGCGCGCCCTCTTGTTGATCTAACTCTTGGGCTGCGAAGTATTCATCCTCATCGTAAACATCTTCGTATTCTTCAACTTCGGGATCTATGATGTGTTTGAGCATTATCAGTTCCTCCTAAAAACAAATTCCTCGTTTTCAAAATCAACAGCGATCGCATCGCCATCGTGGAAGGTACCTTCCAACATCTGGATTGCTAATGGGTTAAGAATATCGCGTTGGATTGTCCGGTGAAGGGGACGCGCACCGTAGACTGTATCAAATCCGCGTTTCACCAGTTCCTCGTTTGCGGATTCAGAGAGGGTCAAAGTCATTTCCTTCTCCGCAAAGCGGTGGCTCAGTTTCGCCAGTTCCAGTGTGACAATCTGTTTCAACGGCTCAATGCCGAGGCGGTCGAAAATAATCAGATCGTCAATACGGTTCAGGAATTCGGGTGGGAAATGTGCCTGTACCGCTTCCATCACCTTGTTCCGAATTTCTTTTGCGTTCAAAAGTGCGTCGCTAATCCACTGACTGCCGATATTGGAAGTCATGATAACAACCGTGTTCTTGAAATCGACAGTGCGTCCTTGCCCGTCTGTCATTCTGCCGTCATCGAGCATCTGGAGCAAGACATTGAATACCTCTGGATGCGCCTTTTCCACTTCATCGAGGAGGATGACGCAATATGGGTGTCGTCGGACTGCCTCAGTTAGCTGACCCCCCTCGTCGTAGCCAACGTACCCAGGCGGCGCACCGATCAATCGTGAGACCGTGTGCTTTTCCATGTACTCACTCATATCAATCCGCGCTATGGCGTTTGTATCGTCGAAAAGGAACTCAGCAAGCGATTTAGCGAGATGCGTCTTTCCGACTCCGGTCGGTCCCATGAAGAGGAAAGAACCGAGGGGTCGGTCAGGATCGCCGAGACCGACGCGTGCACGGCGAATGGCATTGGAGACAGCACTCACTGCCTCATCTTGCCCGATGACCTGTTCGCATAAACGTTCTTCCATGTGGAGCAGTTTCTGGGTCTCGCCCTCCATGAGTCGGTAAACAGGAATACCGGTCCACTTCGCCACAATTTCAGCAATATCTTCCGCACTCACGTGCTCCTTCAACATCTGTGTGCCTTGCGTATCCGTTTCGACTATCTCTCGTCCACTTTTGAGTTGTGCTTCCAGTGCTGGTATCTGTCCATATTCAAGTTCTGAGGCTCTGGCGAGATTGCCTGCACGTTTGGCTTGTTCCGATTCAATGCGGAGTCCCTCAATCTGCTCCATCAACTCGCCAATCTGCGTCAAATTCGCTTTTTCGTTCTGCCACGCTGCTTTGAGGGCATCTGCTCGTTCTTTGAGTTCGGCAAGCTCAGCGGTTAGTTTTTCAAGCCGTTGTTGTGATGCCTTGTCCTCCTCTTTTTCCAATGCCTGCTGCTCTATCTGGAGTTGGATGATGCGACGTTCCACCTCGTCAATCTCCTCTGGTACACTGTCGATCTCAATGCGCAGGCGCGACGCGGCTTCGTCCACTAAATCCACAGCTTTATCCGGTAGGAAACGCTCAGAGATATAACGTTTTGAGAGGGTCGCGGCGGCGACAATGGCATTGTCCTGAATTTGCACGCCGTGATGTGTCTCATAGCGTTCTTTCAAACCGCGTAGAATTGCGATCGTGTCTTCAACCGAGGGTTCTTCAACCTGTACTGGCTGGAATCGGCGTTCCAAAGCAGCATCTTTCTCAATGTGTTTGCGATACTCGTCAAGCGTTGTCGCTCCGATGCACCGGAGTTCGCCGCGTGCCAATGCGGGTTTGAGCATATTTGATGCATCCACAGCACCCTCTGCAGCACCTGCACCAACGATGGTATGGAGTTCGTCAATAAAGAGAACCACCTGACCCTCTGCCTGCTCAACATCGGCAAGGACTGCCTTCAGCCTGTCTTCAAATTCACCACGGTACTTACTTCCAGCGATGAGGGCACCCAAATCAAGAGCAATGAGCCGTTTCTCGCAAAGACTTTCCGGGACATCACCATCAGCGATACGTTGTGCTAATCCCTCCACAATTGCTGTTTTTCCAACACCCGGCTCACCAATTAGCACAGGATTATTTTTCCGTCTGCGGGAGAGCACTTGCATCACGCGGCGAATTTCATCATCCCGACCAATAACAGGATCGAGTTTACCGGAAATGGCTTCCTGTGTGAGTTCCCTACCAAATCGGGTAAGTGCCTGATATTTGTCCTCTGGATTCTGATCGGTTACCCGCTGCGTCCCTCGGATATCGACGAGTGCCTTGAGAATCTTGTCTTTTGTTACTCCTGCTTCTCGTAGGATTTTACCCACTTCGTTCTGCTTTGTTTCAGCACATGCTATTAGGAGATGCTCTGTGCTAACGTATTCGTCTTTGAGTGCTGTTGCCTCTTTGAATCCGGTATCTAAAACGGATTGAAGTGCTGCTGCGATACGCATTTCAGAAGCCGCACCTTGCACTTTCGGTGTTTTTTGAACGGCAGTCTCAATTGCTGACGTAATTCCAGCAACATCGGCTCCCAATTTCTGAAAGATCGGCGTGACAATTCCTTCAGTCTGTTGAATAAGTGCCAACATCAGATGTTCAACCCCAAGCTCAGGACTTTGGGCATCTGTAGCTAAATTTTGTGCTGTTTCGAGTGCTTCTTGTGCTTTAATTGTAAATCTATCAAATCTCATGATGAACCTCCGTTGTTTCTATTTTATTCAAATTGCCTTCAAATCAGTCCTGCATAGATGTAGCAAGATCTATGCCATTTCCGTCTTTACGTTGAGATTTAATGGAATTGTGAATCAGAAGAAGTCTCCGAGTAGATGAAAAGCGGACATACAGGATTATGGAAGACGAATCGCTATCAGGAGATAGATTTCCACAAACAACCGAGGAGTAAAGCTTGTGCCACTTTGGCATCTAATGCGCAAATCTGGCAGAAAAAATAGGTTGAGCACGCCAATTTATCACTCGATTTTTTCATTCATCTGAAAAGGGTTCTGTTACCACGAGTTCTTGATTTATCTCAATGTCCTCTAATATCTGCGCAACGCCGCTCTGCCAGTGGATCCGAAGTCTATCCACGACGGTTTGTTCTCCAAGCCCAAAGAGCAATCTTGGATCATTACTACTGAGATAACTGGACCCTGCATGTACCTCGCGCGTTTGGGATTCATCGCCGAGTGTCAACGTTACGCGTGTGCCGATGCCATCACGATTGCTGCGGGTCCCAATCAATTTGAGGCGGAGCCAATTGTTGGAAGTCGCGCTTTCATTTTGAAGGAGCGTTACTGTGCCGTTCAACTGTGTGATAAGTAGATCCGTATCACCATCGTTATCGTAATCTCCGAAAAGGATGCCGCGGCTGACAGCATACTGTTCCTCAAGCTGCACCTCGGCAAACGTGCCGTCACCTTGATTCCGAAAGAGTTGATTCGGTTGCTTATATGAGATCACATCTGTGGCACGCTCAACATTCGGAAAAATATGTCCATTCGCAACAAAAATATCAAGATGTCCATCGTTATCGGCATCAAAAAATCCGGTGCCGAATCCTAAAAAGAGATAACTCTCCTCACCGAGCCGTGCTTTATAACTGACATCAGTGAAAGTCCCGTCGCCGTTATTCCGATAGAGAGTGTTCGTCTCATAGGAGAAATTGGTGACGAAGATATCGAGATGTCCATCACCGTTATAATCATCGGCATCAACCCCCATACCCGCTTGCGCTATTCCATCCGCGCTGTAGGCACAACCTGCGAGGATGGCGATTTCAGCGAATGTGCCATCACCCTTGTTATAAAAGAGATAGTTTGGTGTGTCGTCGTTGGCGATGTAAAGGTCAGGATTGCCATCGGCATCAAAGTCTGCTGCAACAACCCCTAACCCTTTGCCGAGAAACATGCCCCCCGGATCCCGAATGTTAGCAGCCTCGGTGACATCGGTAAAAGTCCCATCTCCGTTGTTTCGGTAGAGTCTGTCGGGTGTGCCTTCAAAGTGTTTAGGGTGGCAGTAACCGCGAACCTTTTCAGCTGCCCCGAACGCAGGATTCTCAAAACAGGTCGGAGCGGAGGCATCCAACCTATAATTGACATAGTTAACAACGTAGAGATCCAAGTCGCCATCGCTGTCGTAATCGAAAAAGGTCGCACTACTACTCCAACGGGTATCGCCTGTCTCTGATGCAGCAGTGACATCCGTGAACGTCCCATCTCCGTTGTTATGATAGAGCCGGTTCGCACCGAAATTGGTTACGTAGATGTCTACGTAACCGTCATTGTCGTAATCCCCACAGGCAACACCGTGTCCATAACGTCCTTGATTGCTGACACCTGCAGACGACGTAACATCCGTGAACGTGCCATTACCGTTATTTCGGTAGAGGGCACTTGGAGCAGCACTATTGACAAGATAGAGATCAAGATGACCATCGTTGTCATAATCGAGAAATGCACCGCCCGCACCAAGGGTCTCAGGTAAGTGGAACTCGCCCGATGCACCATTGGTATGTGTAAAGTGGATACCGGCAGTATCGGTAACATCTGTAAAGCGAATAGCGGATTCTATTGGTAGTGCGGGGTAGGGTGTAAGAACAAAGAAGAATAGAACAAAAATTGTTAGAATCAAAACCGGTAGGTTGCGCGCGAAAGCGTGGTAAAACCTATCACGCTTTGAAGTCGCGCGAAATGCGATTGTATCCATAATATGTATAGAGCTTCCGCTGGCTTAATTGCTAACCGTGCGATACATTTCCTGCATTATGTCTCTAATGTCTGGCGCATTGGCGAGATAGCAGCTTTCCGCCTGTTCCTTAATTTCTGTAGGAATTCCGTGTAGTGCTTCAGCGATGGCACCAGCGATTGAGCCGAGCGTATCGGAATCACCCCCCAGAGAGACAGCGTTCCGCACAGCATCTTCATAACTCTCTGATTCCAAGGCACACGTGACCGCCGGTGGCACCGTGCCTTGGCAGGTCATATCGAAAACGTAATCGGGGCGGATGTTGTCTACCGTCTGCGTCAAATCGTAGCCGTATTCAGTAGCGATAACCTCGCGGATAGCAGCGGCATCTTCCGCTTGATAGGCGAGCCAGATAGCGTGCGTTGTTGCCCGCGCACCTTTTACGCCTTCGGGGTGATCGTGACTAATGACGGTCACTTTGTCAGCGGCGACGAATGCTGCATTCAGATCTTCTCGGTTCAGAAATGCCGCTGGTGAGACACGCATTGCCGCGCCGTTTCGGAAAGTGCAGTTCGGCGCGTCCGCCTCGGAATGGATCCAGTTTGTAAATATTTGACTGAAACCGCACCTTGGGTACCGCTTCCCCCACTTTCGCATTGTTTCTGCTGGCGGGAGATCGTGTAGGAGAGTATCAGCGACAGCAGTTGTGCAAACTGAATCATCTGTGAAACGACAGTCCTCACTGAAAAAAGGAAAATTTTTGGTTTTGATCCGACGGTCCTTGGGTTCGTAGATCGAACCGACAATATCTCCGATAATCGCGCCCAACATATTTCTGTCCTTTAAAGCAATGTAGGGCTGAGGCATAAGCCTCGCCCTACAACACAAACACATATAGAAATAAATGCTATTGGCGTGTCCGTTGTGCTTTGATACTTGCCCACGTAGTGGTAAACTTGTCTTTAGGTTCAACACTTACGACGGATGCTGCGTAAGCGGCAAAATCCGCGGCATCAAAAGCAGAGTTGTAGACAACCACTTCATCGATGATACCACCGAAGTAGTGAATATTGGTGCCAGAACCATCTTCATCATGGAAAACAGCATTGGCGTTGACGTGCCCGATACCGATATCGTCGCCGTGGCCATAGAGCGCGCCGCCATCTTCACTTGCGATCAATTCTCCATTAAGCCACATCTCGAATTTACCGGGTTCGACTGCGGCATCGGCATCACGAATAACCAAACCGACGTGGTACCACTGTCCAGACTCCACCGGCGCAGAGGGCCAAGCACCAGCCCACTGGTATTCGGCACGGTTCCATCCGGCGACATAGACCTGTCCATCAAAGACGTTAATGACCAGCCCGCGGGTCCGTCCGCCTTCTTCAAAAATCGTCTGCTTTTGTTCGGTGATATCGACATCTGTGCAGTTAAAATAAGCAGCGATAGTGCGATCTGTGTAGAAATTGGGTTGCGCAATCGTATTGATGCCGGCGGAATCAGGGAGTTTAACGCCATCATCTACACCGTCAAAAAGCAGTGCTGTGCCAACGATACCATCAACGACCTCGGGGTCTCCGACAATCGTTCCATTCAAACCTTTCCCGGAGGTGTCAGCAGCATCGCCGTTGTCAAAATTCCAAACGCCTTCGACAGTTGCTTCATCCCTCGCGGCGTAAGTCGTTAGGACTACCAACATGAGTAAAACGCTGAAAAGGTATTTTGTATAGCAAGTTTTGGCTTGTAAACTGTGGCGAAAAAAACGATATTTTGCCATTGTGGTATATCTCCTTTGTGGGTTGTAATTGTTAAAAATCTCGAGTTTGATACTGAGACTATTCCTCTGTATGTTGGGCTTTCAGGTGGGCCCAAGTTGTGGTGAATTTGCCTTGAGGTTCAACACTTAAAGGGCTTGCAAGGTCTGCAAAATCTCCTTCGTCAAAAGCGGAACCGTAGACAATGACCTCGTCAATTAACCCGGCGAACCAGTCAATGTTAGTTCCACTCCCGCCTTCATCATGATAGACAGCATTCTGGTTGGTAAACCCGATGCCGATATCGTCCGCGTGTGCATGGAGTTGACCGCCTTTCTCCTGGGCGATGCGTTTGCCATCCAGCCACATCTCAAATTTTTTGTTCTCTACCTTACCAGATGCCTCGCGAATAACTAAGCCAACATGATACCAACGTTTCGATTTAACCTCGGCAGAGGGCCATGCGCCATTCCAATTGTACTCGGCGCGATTCCAGCCGCCGACATAAACTTTACCGTCATATACATAGATGACTAAGCCGCGCGTCCGTCCACCCTCTTCGTAAATCACCTGTTTCCGATCGTCAATTCCGACATCATCGCAGTTGAAGAGTGCAGCGACCGTCCTGTCGGTATAGGGACCGACGGTATTTATGTCTGCGGAATCTGGAATCTTTATACCGTCATCTTTGCCATTGAACTTCAAGGCTTTTCCAGCGATGCCATCAACGGCTTTCGGGCCCCCAACAAAATTGCCATTCAGATTCTTCTTTGAACTATCTTTCGCGCTGCCGTCGTTAAAGGTCCAGTTTGCAGCAACTGTCGCTTCATCTCGCTGTGCATCCACTGGCACAATAGATAATACACTCAGCGACAGAACAATACAGAATGCAAAAATAAAGACTCGAGTCATTTTATCTCTCCTAAATATTTTCCTCCTCTTTTATATTCGGAGGTTAAGGTCTTTGAAGCAGAAATATCCGTGCCTCAAACTTCTGATACATCATACACTTCAATTATTATTGAAAATTTCCGAAATTTTGTCAAATTAAAAACGTAAAAATGTCTTGACATTACCCCGCATTTTAAGGTATACTTTATTGAGAAGGGACTCACGGAGCACCATCTATTTTACTTTTGAAACGGAGTACTCACGAAGCACAACAGCAGTAGCAAAGGAGATAAACCCGAATGCAACCAATTAAAACACAACATATTTCCGTTTACACGCTCGTGCTTTGCGCGACGCTGTTCCTGATATTTCCATTGACGACATCAGCACAAACCGTTAACATTCCAGACCCGAACCTGCGCGCGGCAATAGCAGAAGCACTCGGTAAAGCCTTGAATGCCCGGATTACAGCAGATGAGATGGCGACGTTAACTGCTCGTCTTGATGCGAATAACAGAGGCATCAAGGATTTGACAGGGCTTGAAACTGCAACAAGACTGGATGACTTAAGGCTTAACGACAATTTAATATCCGATATATCGCCACTCGCAGGATTAATGAGACTGCGTCACATAGAGTTGGAAAATAACGCTATATCTGATCTCTCTCCACTTGAAGGATTAATCAGCTTGGAGCAGCTACGGTTTTCGCATAATTTGATAACCGATCTTTCACCGCTCCAAGGCTTAATCAACTTACGCGGAATAGCGATCCATCATAACGCAATATCCGATTTATCCCCCCTCGCTGGTTTAATAAAACTGGAATGGATAGGGATGAGCCATAATCCGTTGGCAGACCTCACACCGCTTGACGGATTGATTAACCTGCATAATTATCACTCTTGGGGCACTCCTATAGTGAACCTTGCCGCCGTGGCGAAATTGCCGAAACTCAGGGAGATAAATGTGTGCGGCGGAGAGATATCGGATATCTCTGCTTTAGCGGATGCGAAGGGTTTAAAAGAGCTTTACCTTATTGATAACGAGATTTCGGACCTATCACCGTTGGAAGGGTTAACAGGTTTGACACGTCTGAGTCTTAAACATAACGAAGTATTTGATCTATCGTCTCTTGAAGGGTTAAGCAGCCTCACATGGTTAGAACTCCATGACAATGCAATATCGGACGTATCTCCGCTTGCGAAGCTAAATAACTTGACCTGGTTAGATCTTAGTGAAAATGCGATAACGGATGTATCCTCCCTTACACTTTTGCCCAACTTGACTTGGATGGGACTCAACGACAATGCAATAACAGACGTATCCGATTTAGAAAGATTCCCTGAAAAGACATCTATCTCACACTCGAATTTCATTAACTCCGCTTTTCCGGAAGCCGGTCCCAAAATAGAAGGACCCTGGTTATGGACAATTGTGCCCGGCTCACGCCTTGATCACACAGACTTGCTCGCAAAAGCGAGTGGCGGTGCTGCAACAGAGGTAAAGGTCGCTACCTTTGGTGCCACTGAAGGGAAATCCGTTGGCGATAGCAAATGGATAGCACACAGACTCTCCCCTACGGGTGGGAATAACCTCAACGAAATGACGGATGCGCTCGGCTGGGGGTCAGGTTCGGAAATATATGACCATGTTGTTTACGGTTCCCTCACGTTGAATTCGCCGCGTGAACAGGACACAACGATGCTTGTTGGGAGCGATGATGAAGTAAAGGTATGGCTTAACGGTGAGTTAGTTCACTACAATCCCGTGGTCCGTGGTGCTGGCGATTTCCAAGATGCGTTTCCTGTCACACTGAAGCAAGGCGTAAATGTCTTATTAGTTGCTGTTGACAATCGGGGACATGGAGCCTTTAGCGGTTTTTTCGGTTTTGCACAAGACACGGAATATACAGTAAATCCACCCGATAGAAAATTTCTCATAAAAACACCCGCATGGGATGTGAACAGAGATGGACTAACGAACATTCTGGATATGATTCTGGTAGGACAAGACCTCGGAAGGAGCAGACCTGCTAACGCTCGAACCGATGTAAACAAAGATGGAAAGCGTAATATTTCAGACCTTATCCTTGTCGCGCAACACCTCGGCGAACTAACCGGAATTTCTGCTGCACCTTCTGCGCTTGTGATAAACAGCATGGAATTAGATCCAGCGGTGATACGCGGATGGATAGCACAGGCATACCTAGAAAATGATGGTTCGATCGCCTTCCAACAGGGGATTGCGAATCTCCAACGCCTTTTGGCATCGCTGATTCCTGAAAAAACAGCATTGCTTGTGAACTATCCGAACCCGTTTAACCCAGAGACGTGGATACCGTATCAACTCGCTGAATCCGCCGATGTCACCTTGCGTATCTATGGCGTGAGCGGTGTCTTGGTTCGGACACTGAATTTGGGACACCAACCTGCTGGACTCTATCATCAACGGAACCGCGCGGCGTATTGGGATGGCAAGAATGAGGTGGGGGAACCTGTCGCGAGTGGTGTCTATTTCTATACGCTCACGACTAGTGATTTCACGAGAACGCGGAAGATGTTGATAAGGAAATAAATTGGCTTTCAGCAATCGGATTTTGGGCAAAAGGGATTTGTGGCAGTAAAGGTATTTGCAACCACAACGAGTTACTGACTGCTGATTGCTGAGGACTGATAACCCCACTAAGGAGATAGCACGATGCAAGAAAAAATAGGTGCTGCCCCAACCCTCGTCTATCCCGAATCAGACGGAGAACCGATGGCAGAAACTCCCAGACATCAGCAAGTAATGATAGATTGCATGGATATCCTGCGAAACCACTTCCATGAAACTCCGGATGTGTATATCCGTGGAAACATGCTAATGTATTATGAAGAAGGGAATCCCCGTAAGAGCGTCTCTCCGGACGTGTTTATGGTGCGCGGTCTGTCTAAAAAAGAACTCCGAACATATAAAACTTGGGAACAGCCACCAACGCTTGATTTTGTGCTGGAACTCGCGAGCCCGAGTACCTTTGAGCGAGACTTCACTATGAAGAAAGAACTCTACGCGAAGATCCTTCGGGTCAAGGAGTATTACATCTATGATCCATATCATGAGATTGAACCGTCTTTCATCGGTTTCCACCTTGTAGGTGAAAACTATCAGGAGATAACATTTGTAAACGGACAACTTCCATCTGAGGTATTAGGTTTGGCATTGCGGGAGCGTGCGGGGGTTCTGCGGTTGTATAATCCTATTAAGGATGAGTGGTTGTCCACGTCTCAAGAACGGGTAGCCGCGGCAGAAGCCCACGCTGAACAAGAATCCCATGCGCGCCAAGAAGCAGAAGCAGAACTGGCAAAGCTGCGCGAAGCCCTTGAACGTCTACAAGGTGCCGAATAGGCAGTTCCCTCATACGGGACTTACGCAATACTAATGAGCCCCTACGTCTCGCGCACCGCTGGTGAGGTTTCTAGCGGAAATCCGCAGAAACACCTAAGCAAAAACCCCAAGCAAAACACCTCGCCAGCAAAGGATGCTACGTCTGTCCTATGATAAAAGGAGATAAACCATGAAAACCGGAAAATACCCCGGGTCACAAACTCACATTTTGTGCTACACTGTAATTATCTTAACCTCCATTCTGATAGGATTTGGAAGCGTTGAGGCACAACAGAATCTCGCACAACAAGCGTATGAGATCCTTGAACATAACTGTTCAAGCTGCCACGGAGAACACGGCACCTTCACAGAGCAACTCATCATCCGAAGTAGCCGAGAGCTTATTAATTCGGGAACAATTATCCCCGGGAATCCTAACGATTCCAAGTTCTACCAACGGTTAATTGAAACCAATCCGGCAAGACGGATGCCGCTCAATGTGCCTCCGTTGACACAAGAAGCACTCAGCACAATTCATCGCTGGATTCAAGCAGGTGCCTCGGACTGGACTGCCTTTACACGTCCTGATATTGATTTCATCACGCCAAATGAAGTGCTTGAAACCATTGAGAATCACGTCGAATCTCTTGCGCCCTTTGACCGCGCCTTCGCGCGTTATTTCACGCTAACACATCTCTATAATGCTGGCGAGACGACTGAAGCCCTAAGTGCATATAGCGTTGCGCTCTCGAAACTCGTGAATAGTCTCTCTTGGGGATTTGAAATCATTAACCCGCAGCCTATTGACCTACAAGAGACGATCTTCTACATCGATCTTCGCCACTATGAGTGGGATAGAAACGAGGTGTGGACGCAGATTGAGCAGGAATATCCGTATAGTATTGACTTTGATCCAGAAACACAAGCGAGTCTGTCCGAGAAATTGGCGAATCTCCGTCAAGAAATGGACTGTGAGGTGCCGTTCGTGCATGTTGACTGGTTTCTTGCGACAGGGTCGTTGCCACCGCTCTATCACGAGATTTTGGATCTCCCTGAAACTGATCGGGAACTGGAGAGAGAACTCGGTATAGATGTTGCGAGAAATCTCCAGGCTGCACCGGCGGTTCGCGTCTGGCGTGCGGGTTTCAACGATTCAGGTGTGTCGAATAACAATCGGGTTGTGGAGCGCCACAGATCTCCACACGGTGCGTATTGGAAAAGTTACGACTTTGCTGGAAACGTCGGCACGCAAGACATTTTCACACATCCGCTGTCTTTCAAACACGATGGTGGTGAGATAATCTTCAACCTCCCCAACGGTTTACAAGCGTACTATATCTCCGATGCCTCAGGGAACCGTATTAACGAAGCACCGACAACCATCGTTTCTAACCCTGCTGCGGATGACCCTGCGGTGCACAATGGGCTTTCGTGTATTGGTTGCCACACAGAAGGGATGAAGACGTTTGAAGATACGGTGCGTGCGTCGGTTCAACGAGCGGGAAATCCGGCATTTGATAAAGAGCAAGCGTTGCGATTATATGTCGAACAATCAGTGATGGATGCTTACGTGGCTGATGATAAAATACGTTACGAGACAGCACTTAAAGCGACAGGAGGTATCCCTGGTGGTATTGAACCTGTGCATCGGTTCCATGAAGTATTTCACGATCCTCTTAACGCATCACATGCTGCGGCTGCTGTCGGGTTGGAAACTAATGCTTTTCTTCAAGAGATTCGCGAGAAGTCGAGTTTACAAAACTTGGGTTTGACGGGGCTAATTGATGGCGGAAACGTGCAGCGCGACACATGGACGGATCGGTTTGACGAAGTGATTGCTGCACTGAATTCTCCCGACGAGTTCAGCAGTATCACCTCAATAGTTGTAGACCGCACCCAACCGACCCCAACGGGTACTGTTTACATCCCGGATGCGAATCTCCGCGCAGCGATTGAAGAGGCACTTGGGAAAGCCCCCGGTGCTTCAATCGCAACGCAGGATATGGCGAGATTGACGCGTCTTGAGGCTGATGAAAAGGGCATCCGCCATCTGACGGGGCTTGAGTATGCGATAAATCTGGAACGGATAGAGTTCCGTCGTAATGAGATATCCGATCTATCACCGCTAGTGGGCTTAACGCGCCTGAATAACATCAAGTTGCGAGGAAACAGGATAACCGATGTCTCGCCATTGGCGAGTTTAACCAACGTGGACTGGTTGGGGCTTGAGGAGAACGCGATCACTGATTTATCTCCGTTAAAGGGGTTAATAAAATTAAATGGGATAGGGATTTCAGATAACCCTATAGCCAATGTGTCGCCGCTTGCGAATCTTCTAAGCCTGGAACGCATAGATGCCTGGCGTACGCCTATTTCAGATTTCTCCCCATTGGCAAAACTACCAAGACTTAGATGGATAGAATTTGGCAACGATAGGTCAATATCGGCTATCCCGTCTCTGAAAGGATTAAAAGCTCTGAGGCGACTGGAGATCAACCATACCAGTATCTCGGACATCTCTGGGTTGGCGGCACTCACGCAATTAACATCATTAACGTTAAATGATAATTTGATAGAGGATATATCACCTTTGGCAAATTTAAAGGCTTTGACACATCTGAATCTTGAAAGTAATCTCATATCGGATGTATTACCGCTTGCTGAATTAAGCAAATTGGAACGCCTTGACCTCAAGAACAATGCAATTTCCGACTTCTCGCCTTTAGATTTGTTGTTTGAGAAAGCCTCCATTGATCTAGCTGATAACCCAGGACTCTCCACAAGCGGAGTAAAAATAACGGGCCCCTGGTTGTGGATGCTGTTTCCAGGAGCACAATTTGACGACTTCGAGAATGGAGATTTGCTTGCACGCGCAAGTGGCGGCGATGTAACCGAACGCGAGATTGCCACCAATGGGGCAGTGGAGAGGGAATCTATTGGCGACAAGGTCTGGATTTCTGGTAAAATAGCGCCTTCGGGATGGGCTAACATCACCCAAACGTTGAGGACACTGGATAACCCTCCAGCCGATGGTAAACAGAATGTGGTCTACGGTTCCATCATTTTGAATTCACCAAGGGGACAAGAAACGAAAATGTTTGCTGGAAGCCATACTAGTTCCAAGATTTGGCTCAATGGAGAATTGGTTAACGAAGATTATCACAATTGGCATGGTGATTATGAGACATTTTTCCCTGTCACGTTGAAACGAGGGAAAAATGTCTTGTTAGTTGCTGTTCACAATTGGCATGCAGATATAGCAGGGCAGTTTGGGTTTGCTCCTGATACCGAATATACAGTCTCATCCTCTGGTTCTCAATTTTCCTTGTCCACACAAGCAGCACGAATCGGAGTTGGTGATACGTTCACCCTTTATCTCAGAACAGACGATATCACCGACTTAGCAGGGTGGGAAGCTAACATTACCTTTGATCCCTCAGTGTTGAAAGTAAACAGCGTAAAAGAAGGCAATTTTCTGGGGCAGGGCGGTGGACGAACACACTTTTTGAAAGGCGCGATTGATAACACAGAAGGGAGAATCACCGGTGTGGGTTCAGCGCGAATCTCCCAAGGCGGAGCGAGCGGCGAGGGCACACTCCTGTCCGTCACATTCACGGCGAAAGCTGCCGGAGAAACACGGGTGGCATTGCGTGAGTTTCAAGCCGGTTCCAGTAACGGTGAGGCAATTCCCGATCGTCCACCTGATATAATCATCACTGTTGGAGAACCATCTGTCTCGGATATGGGTGATGTCAGATTTTCCCTTTCCACAGATACAACGTCTGTACACCTCGGCGATACCTTCACGCTTCGCCTCAGTGCAAAAGATGTTGCCGATTTAGCGGGGTGGCAATCTGATATTGCATTCGACCCTGCTGTGCTTGAAGCAATTGAGGTGAACGAGGGTGATTTTCTGAAGGCAAAGGGTGGAGATACTTTCTTTCCGGGAGGCACGATTGATAACGCAGCAGGTAAAATCATAGGGCTTAGCACAGCACGATTTGGGGATGGTGTCAGTGGTTCAGGGACGCTGCTATCAATCACGTTCACGGCAAAGGCGACTGGAGAAGCCCGGGTAACATTTGACAATTTCTTCGCGGGTTCTGGCAGCGGTGATGTGCTCTCTTCGGAGGGTCCGCAAATCGTTATTACCGTGGAGGACCGTGCATTCCCCGCTTGGGATGTGAATCAGGATGGTCAAGTGAATGTCCTTGATCTAATCGTTGTGGCACAACTCTTGGGTTCCGATGGATCCGTGAACCGCCACGCTGACGTGAACGGCGATGGGACTATTAACGTCTTAGACCTAATCATTGTGGCGCAGCGTTTGGGTGAGTCAAGCGCGACGGCAGCACCTTCGAGTGTGGCTATAGAGGGTTTAGAGTTAGATCCTGCTATGATTCAGGTGTGGATAGCACGTGCCCAAGTTGCAGACGACGGATCGCTCGCTTTCCAGCAAGGTATTGCCAACCTCGAGAAGCTTTTGGCACTGTTCATTCCAGAAAGGACAGCGTTACTTCCGAACTATCCGAATCCGTTCAACCCTGAGACGTGGATACCGTATCAACTTGCTGAACCCGCGGAAGTTACCTTGGGCATCTACGCAGCGAGCGGTGTTTTGGTTCGGACGTTGGCATTAGGTTATCAACCCGCGGGCATCTACCAGTATCGGAGTCGTGCAGCGTATTGGGATGGGAAAAATGAAGTGGGTGAGTCAGTCGCCAGCGGTGTCTATTTTTACACGCTAACCGCAGGCGATTTCGCGGCTACAAGGAAAATGTTAATAATGAAGTAAACTGATCCCTATATCAATATGCTTATAAGACGAGGTTACAAACCTCGCCAGCGAGTGATAGGTGATTAGGTACACCGTGCTTCTTAGGTGGCACTGTAGTAACCAAGAAAGGCGATATCGCGTAAACCTCGGAAAAGTCGTCGTCGGGTCCGAAAACGGCTCTTTGCCCAACTCTCTATATACTTCACAGCATCGCGTGGGGGGAGTCGCGTAAAACGGCACGACTTCCCCATGAAAAGCAGCGGTCCCCATTGGAATAGATGTAATCCAAAACGGAGTTGCTTCCGCAACGTTTTGGGTAGTTGCTGGACGAAAGCGTCAATCGCGATGACCGGAGTATTCAATGCGGTATCGCACGGAACCCCAACCATATACGCGCACACGGATTTAAGAATATCGTGTTCAACCTGCGTGAAAAAGTAGGTCGCTTTCGACGTTGCTTTAAACATCGGATTGCTCACCTGATTGTGATAGGGATTCGCACAATTCTCGTGCCTCTATCACCGGTTCTGCTTCGCATGGACGAATTTCCAATACTTTCAAAACATCTGACGGCAGCTGGTTAAAGAGTTCGTCCCACTCAAGATCACCGGTTCCCGGTGGATGATATGCCTCAAGTCCTTTCAGATCGTGCAGGTTTACACCGACGAGATGTTCTGTATACTGCTCAAGCCATTTCTCTGCCCAGCACACGCCGAGTTTTTCCTGTAGTGCAGCGTGCCCGATGTCATGCCAATAACGCATTGGACTGCCGTAAAACTCCTCAAGGAATAGCCCAACCTCGTCAAAATTGGGAATCTGGTAATAATGTGGACGATTCTCAATAGCGATACAGAGTTCCATTCTCAAGGCACATTCGTTTAATTCATCAAGACTCCGTAACACAGCATCTTGGTGTTTTGCTTCCTTACGCTTCCGCCACTCAGTGGCTTCGGTTACTTTTTGATCGAAGGCTTCAAACTCGCGCTCGCCGTAATTGTATAGATCTCTCATTAAATAAGATCTATCGTAGGTATCAACCTCACCGAGATGGAGAACTACGATCGGAACTTCCAATTCAACAGCAAGCTCCATCGTTTGGAAGGTGCGGCGGATAGCCTCCTTCCGTTCGTCTGTATTGAGGCTCGAAAGTAAAATTTTGTCTTTCTCTGCTTCTGCTTGTGACGTTCCGGGAAGGATGGGACAGAAGTTGTGGATCGAGCAGGGTGGGCTTTTTTGAAGGGGCGGCTTAAGCTGCTCCACCTGATCCGGCGTGAGATGCCTACTGAGTTCAATTGCCTTGAAGCCGAGGTCTTCAAGCTCATCAAATAGAACAGTGCCGTCTTTCTGTTTTAAGGCATTCCACATTGTCGAAATTGCTAACATTCTTTTTTTATTTTTCCTTGCGGTTCGTTGAGGAGGGACATAGCAGGAAAGCTCCGTATATCCAGCCCTGCCCGTTGGTTGGGCTTACACGATCGGGCTCATCCTACTTTTAACTTTATTAAAGTTTTGTAGGTTGGGTTGAACGAACACTTACTAAAAACCGAATACAGAAAATGATCTTCAAGGTGCATTGAGAAACCTAAAATTACCCTAAGTTGCTACTTACAAGATTTTGGCGTGCAAACATCGTTTTGTATTGAACGGATTGATTATTCGCAGATATTTCGTAGCGTAGACTGTTCGTCTGCGTCCTGGCAGGAAACACAATCTAACAGATTATGCTACACAGGTGGCAACTTGGGTTAAAATTATCAAAATACGAGTGAAACCCGGGGTCCTCACCCGTTACTCGGAAGGGGCAACATCCTCACGCCTACAGCGTCTGAGTTGTTGGGTTTCGCTATAGTTCATCTACATCAACGGAATATTGAGAATCAAAACCTTCCTTACAAACAAGGTGGTCTTTGACTTTTACCGCTCAACCCAACCTACATAAGCGTTATTTTACGATAACTTTCCGTCCTTCAATCTTAAGTCTACCCTGCGCGTACCACTTAATAACTTCAGGATAGAGTCTATGTTCCTCGACCTGAATTCGGTTATGTAAACTTTCCTCGTCATCCGTATCCAAAACCGGAACAGCCGACTGCGCGATGATGGGACCGGAATCTACATCTTCATCAACAAAGTGGACGGTGACACCCGCGATTTTTACACCATAAGCCAATGTATCAGTAACAGGATGCGCGCCCGGAAATGCCGGTAAAAGTGTGGGATGGACATTGATAATTCGGTTCCGGTACTTGCGCACGAAGGGAGGTTGAAACAACTTCATGAAGCCCGCGAGGACAATCAACTCAACACCATAATGTTCAACGCGCCTTGAGATTTCTGCGTCAAAGTTCTGGCGACTCTCAAAATCTTGGACTCTAACAATGTCGGTCGGTATGCCCGCACGTTTTGCACGTGTGAGCGCGTAAGCTTTCCGTCGGTCGCTGATTACAACGGCGATATCAATATCGCTTGTTTCGTCTTGATGTAGCTGCTCAATCAGGGTTTGCAGATTGGTTCCACTCCCTGAAACGAGGACTGCAATTTTCAATCTTGATCCTTTACCAATATGAATTGTTTGTTGTATGGCCCTCTGGAATAGGCACCCAGATGCCACCGGTTTTGGTTGCTACCTGTTGTTGGAAATCATCGTAAGTGCCAACGACGCTGACAAGTACCTGCTGTTGCTGTAACATTTGGATAATCGCGAGTGGCGAGTATTCACCTTTCGCAGGTTCATCTGTAACCAGAATGAAATAGGGTTGGGCATTTGATCGGAGTTTCAGCCGTCGCAGCCCTTCCGCCACAGCGTCTAATAACATTTCATTTTCTCGGCACGGCAGTTCAATGATTTTCCGAATTTGTTCCAGCGTTTGTGGCGGATTAAAAACATTGACCATGTTCACAGATGCGCGCGATCGGAAGCGCACCACACCTATCTGATAATCCACAAAGGCGTTATCCCAATCACGAACGAGAATCTCGAGTTGCTTCAAAAAATGCGGAAGTTTATTGTCCATACTCTTGCTACCGTCAACGAATAGGACAATATCGACGGGTGTGTTGCCACTCAGTTCCAGCACGGTATCCCCGACTTTTGTAACATTTGCCCATTGCGCTTGGCGTAACGATACTGCTTTGTTTCTTGGATGCATCGACGTGTGGAGTCGCTGCGGCTTTTTGCGTTTTGGGTCTTCGGGAATGAGATGCCATTTGCCCCCTGTTTCAGCAGCGAGTCTCTGATGTTCATCCAAAGGGAGTCCAAGAACGTTCACATAAATACCGAACTCTCGGCAGTACGCAACGGCATCTTTCAGCTTAAATCCCTCTTGGCTTGTGAAAGGTTCATCGGTAACAAGAATAAAATGCCGCTTGGAGGTCGCGCGGAATCGGAGTTCTTTGACCGTTTGCACAATAGCATCTAAGGCGTTTTCGTCCTGATGGGTATAAATCGCTTGAAGGGTGCGTTTGTATTTCGTGAAACTTTTCGTCAATTGGACGACTTTGATGACGTTTTGTTTGTCGCGTGCCCAAAATTCTGTCACACCGAGGGCGTAATCTATTTTGGAGGCTTTGTATACATCCACCATTTCGTGTAAATGTTCTACAACGGACTTGATATTATCCTGCATGCTACCGCTGGCATCAATGACAAAGACCACGTCAATTGGGCCGCCCTCGCTTGTCTCTACAATCTCCTGTGCGAGTTTCTTCATAAGTCTTGGAAAGGGAACATGCGGTAATACCTCCCGTTTTTCCTGAACCTCTGCTAATTGTGCTGGAGATAGTCCTTCCTCCTCTTCCACTATTTTAAGGGTCGAAACTTGTGGGGCACGTTGAATCCTCGGTGGACCAGGACGTTTCGCCCCGAAGGTCGTATCGCCTGCCGGACTTGCAGCTTCTGTTTTCGACAAATTTCCATCAACATCCTGAAGTGTACGGGCAGCGGTGCTGACCTCATTCCAGTTTTCTCTCGACAGATCCAGAGATGTCGATGGATTTTCCGTTTCAACTTCGGTTTGCAAACTGCGTCCTAAGGCAGGACGCGGCGTTTCGGTATCCACCGGAACGGGCGTTGCAAGAGAGGGCGGTAATTCTCCGGTATTGACATCCGGTTTTATAAATTCATGTTCAAGGGCGCGAAGACGTGGCGAGACCTTCTTCACGGGCGACTTCGGTCGAGAAGTATTTTCGACTGAAATAAGCTCCGCCGTTAGGTTCGCCTTCTCTGATGCTATTGGCTGATTCCGTGCCACAAAGTAAAATGTCGTGATGAAAAAAAAGAGATGGAATATCAGCGAAATGAATAATGCTTTGTGGGTTGCTGACTTTGTTTTCCAATTCCTATATAAACGGGTTTCTAATTTCATTTTACAAGTCCTACCACAAAGTATTACGGAAGCACTAAGGCACAGGAACTATGGCAAACAGATTGGAACGCTTCCTGAAAACGTAGCTTACTTCCGCTGAAGATAGGTTGTCAGTAAACGTTTAGGCGGTTCGTGCTGAATAACCTCAAAGGAGATTAACTTTTCACCATCCAGTTCATGCGATTCCTTCAATGCGTGCATCGACTGTCCAAACCTGTCACTGAAGGGTTGATAAAGTGTTGCTCCTACCATCGTAAAAACAACGAGGGTCAATACAAATATGTAAACTGGGCTGCGTGTCCGAATATTGTAGCGAAGCTTGTCCGTCAGTGTTGAGCCGTGTTGCACCCACCCGAGCGATGCCTCAATGAATCGCTCGACGCGGGACCAGAGCGAAGCGTGCTGTTTTTTATCTTCTTTTATCTCTGACACACGGTTCATTACGCTGCCTAAGAAGTCATCAGAAACTTCGACTTCGCCACCGTGGCGTAGGAAGTTATCGGTCTGTTGCAACCGCTGGAGCTGATTGGCACAAGGAACACACTTTTTGAGATGTCGCCGGATGAGATGGCGTTTCCATGCTGGTAATTCTTTATCTATGTAAGCTGAAAGTTCATCTGGACTCGTAAATTGTACCTCGCATTCCGAACTGTACACGGATGGGAATTCGGTCTGTTTATATTTTCGCATCGGTGTTCTCCTCCCCTATTCCCGCTTTGATGAGCAGTTTTTTCATTTTTTGTCGCGCGCGGTGAATCAATGCTTTCACAGCCCCTATGGAACAGCCAAGAATTTTCGCAACTTCTTCATATCGTAAGTCTTGATATGTAACGAGCGTTAGTGCCACGCGTTGATTTTCTGGTAACTGCGCGAGTGCTTTGCGGATAATCTGTTTCTGTTCTTTTTTCTCCAAGAGTAAGTCCGGCAGATAGCGGGTATCTCGCATGATGTCGGTATGATAAACATCTTCGCCTTCTTCTGCAAGGTCCTCGAGAAAACAGGTATTTCGGCGAGCGCGATTCCGAATCTCGTTTCGGCACAAATTAGTAGCGATCGTATAAAGCCAACTTTTGAAGGATGCCGTTGGCTCATAACGGCTTGCACTTTTGAAGACCCGAAGGAACGTTTCTTGGGAGAGGTCTTCGGCGCGTTGATAATCGTCAATAGAACGGTGAATGTAGTTAATCAAAGGGTTTTGATATCGCCGCACCAACAACTCGAAGGCACTCATATCTCCTTTACCACATTTGACCATCAAATCTTCGTCTGAAACAAACATCTTTTTAATGTTCCTTGCGGTTCGTTTAGGCACGATTTGCGCTGAGTCATCTCTCCGTAGACTCAGCCCGCCCGATGGTTGGGCTTACGCTCTCTAGTTAAAACCCGATGAAACAATATCTTTCTAATGTTCCTTGCGGTTCGTTTAGGCACGATTTGCGCTGAGTCATTTCACCGTAGACGCAGCCAGTCCTCCCCTTCCCAGTAAAGGGTGGGGACCCCGATTTGGTTTACGCGTTCTGGTCAAAATCCGATTGAAGTTTCAACTTAAGGCGCATCGCTGTTTTGTATGCGCCAACTGCTTCACTTCGCTTGCCTTGAAATGTATAGACTGCCCCAAGTTCAGAATGCAGCTCAGGGTGACTCGGTATAAAGCGGATGGCACGTGTATAAACGTCAATAGCCTCGTCGTAACGCTTGAGCAAACGATAGGTCGCGGCAAGATTGAGGTGCGCCATGGCTTCGCTCGGTTCGCACGCTATCGCCATCTTGTAGGCATCTATTGCTTTTTCATAATCCCCTAGCATGAAATGCGCCAAACCGAGATGGAAATGTGCCTCAGCCGATTCGCGATTATGTTGAATTACCTGCTGAAATTCTTCAATCGCTTTCACGTAATTTCGGACGTTTAAAGCATCCGCCCCCTGCTTCAAGTGCTTCGCTGCGGTCTGATGCGTGTGAATGTCAACGCGTCCGCGCTGAATGAGTTCTTTTTGTGTCTCGTTTGAGGACACCGCAGAATCGTCAGGTGTTAAGGCACGTTCTGTATCATTTTTTTTCTCTTTCATCTGTTTTTACCGTATAAGAACTGTATAGCATTAAAACGCAACGCGGAATCCAATAACAAACTCCGCATATCCATTGCTAAAAAAGTCGTAACTGGTGCAAGTGCTATAGTCGTGATTGTAATACCATGCCCCACCACATGCCACTCGGAAATTGCCTTCATCATCGTAAGTTGTGTCCGTCCATTCCCAGACATTGCCTAACATATCGTAGCAACCGAACGGACTTATGCCATCCCTGAAACTAATGACTGGGGTTGTCGTCCCCGCACCGAGTTCTGCGGTGTTACACCGCGGTTTGTCAATTTCATAACCCCACGGAAAAAGTCTATCATCAGCACCACGTGCGGCGTATTGCCATTCTGGAAATGTTGGCAGCCTGCCACCGGCATAACGAGCATAAGTCTCTGCATCTTCACACGTAACCCAAACAACAGGATGATCGCCTCTGTTTACTGGATAGGTGCCATCTGTCCAATCCTGCGGTGGTGTATGTCCAGTCTCTTGAATGAATCGTTGATACTGGGCATTCGTTACAGGATAGACTCCGAGTTCAAATCCGCCCATTTCCAAGGGCGCGCCTTCTTCGCCGATACAGGCTGTCCCCGCAGGAATATGAATGGTCGCATCTAATACTTGTAGCGCGGCATCGTGGATGTTGTTATCGTCGTGCGCCAATGCATAACCGAGAGGGGAGATCACTTCACCGACGGGTGGTGTTGTGAGCTGCGGCATCGCCTCCCAACCAAGTTCAGTGTTTAGCAACAACCGGGCGACATCGGATAGCGATTCGTCGAAATGCCACGTCCAGTAGTCTCGACAGAGCTTCTGGAAGGCATCCGGCGTATTGCTTTCTACGAGTGCAATCCGAGATTCCTTTGGTTTCGTGATATCTACGATGTTTTTTATTGTAACGCCGTTCGTGTGCTCCATGTTTACTTATGATAGCATAAAGGAGGAGTTTTATGCAATATACTTTCGGGCTTTTTAGACGCTTGAAATGTTCTACAAACCGATTGCCCTTACAAGACTACAGAGAGAACATTATACAATAACACCAAACGTGAATCTCCTTATTATCCATCCAAACCTAAAATTGCGGGAATTTCGGTCAACGAAGCCACTTCGTAGTCGGCTTGGGTTTCTGTATCATTCGGCACGCCTTCTCGGTTGAGCCAGACAGAAGGCACGCCTGCATTCCGTGCGCCTGCAATATCGGTTTCAAGGGAATCTCCTACATGGAGCAGTTGTGCAAGTTCACAACCCGCTCGCTGGGCAGTTATCTCAAAAATTCTTGGATCCGGTTTCTCAACCTGTACATCTTGGGAAAAGACAACAAAGGTGAAATATCCTTCAAGTCCACAGCGTTCAGGGTAGGTATTTCCGTTTGAGAGCAATCCCAACTTGAAATGCCGTGCCAAAGCGTCAAAGGTTGGAATGACATCAGGATACAGCTCTATATCTTCAAAACGGTGTTTCCGATATATCGTATTCAGATGGGCTGCGAGTTCTTTCTCTGGGCAACCGACATGTTCAAGTGTTCTCTCAAATGCACGCAACCTGATTTCTTCAAGGTTCCAAATTTTGCCCTTTACCTCTTCAGCAAATTGCTCCCGAATCGCAATCATTTCGTCGATTGTAAGTTCTAAAACACGCGCTGTTGGAACCCGTCTTCGCAGCTCCACCAATGTGTGCTTGAGTGAATGCCGCATCACCTTCCGAAAATCCCACAAGGTCATGTCGCCATCAAAAGAGATAGTTGAAATTTGCAAGGGTTTCTCCGTTACAAAAAGGCCTTGATAACATCGTTTACGGAATGCCTAATGCGGCTTTCAGGCAAGTGTCTATTTCCGCCATTGAAGCCTCAGAGGGTCTGCCGATGATGCCCTGAATTCGGGATTGATTCGATGTAATTAGTTTGTCACATCGAACGACAGAATTAAAATGAAGTCCGCTTTGTTGTCCGTCAGTCGTCTCAAGATCAATAAAATACTGCGTTGGAGCTCCAACTCTCCGATGCAAGTTACTCGTGATACCTGCAAGCATCGTAGTGTTAAGCCTCTGATTCCATACGTCCGATTGCACAACAAGTGCTGGTCGCATTTTGCTACCCGTGTGGTTGCTATAAGGGAAATCCACCAGAACTATGTCACCGCGTTGAACTCTCATCATCCCTCCGTGGAACCATGTCGTTGTAAACGTCCATCTCTGGGTCATCCCAACCAATACTGAGTCCCATTTCAACGAGTAAGGCTGTTTGTTCCTCTTCTGTTATTGGACCGTCGTCGTAGTATACCCCTTTTCGCATCCGTTCAAACGTTTCAACAGATAACACAACATACTCCACATTTGTTTCTGGATCCACTAACCGTACAGGTGTCTCCTGAGAATCCTTGATCGCTTGTTGAATTTCTTTAGAAAGAGTTATCACAATTAGTCCTCCGTTGTTGATACACCAATTGAGGCGTGGATCTGCGCAAATTTCCACGACTCGTCAGTCTTTTCCAAGACCCCCGTCATCCGCATCACGAATTCCTCTGGTGTACCTTGCCACTTGAGTCGCCAGACCTGACGTGTGTAGAACCACGCGACAGCGTCCCGTTCTTGGATGTCAAGATTGATAAACTTAATGCTGAAATCCTCTGTGCTCGCGACGTGGTTTTGATAATACGTCGCGAGCCCCGCGCTCCCCTCAACAACTTCGTCAGTATCGGTACCGATCTTGACGTAGTAGACCGCGGGGAGCATCATTGCAACGAGGGTTTCAGCATCTCCAGCAATAAGTGCGTCAAAATATGCTTTCACCGTATCATGCGCATTCCGCATCATGAATTCCTGTGAGAGCATCCCACAAGGCAGCACTCATCTTCTCACACGCCTGTACGACAGTGGCGTATGAATCCGAGGGCAGCGCGCCGATGTACTCAAGCAGTTTCTCTGCTTCATGCTCATTGTGTGAATGTGTTTCAAAGTAAGGTTCTACCGATTTTGGGAGTTGGTAGAACGCCTTTAAACCCGTGAGTTTCGATTGGGCAGTTGCTGGTTGCTGTGCCTCAAATGCATAAAGCGCACCGAGCGCAGTCGCAGGTTCCGAAAACAGTTCATCTGTGGTTTCCATCAGTGCTTTCACTTGCGGAATGTGTGCTTCGGTAACAGTCGTGTCAAGCCCGCCAGCGAAGTCAGCCCACAAATCAATGTGTTCGGTTTCTTCCGCTGCGATTTCGGTATCATTGAGGGTTTCCCAACCCTCTGGCATCATGGAAATAAAAGCACCATACTCTCGCGCATAGGATCGTAGGGCTTCGACTGGCAGCTCGCCAGCACTCCACGCTTGGTAAAAGGGATGATTGAGTAAGTTATAATCCGAGATTTTGCTGTCTAACGCTTGTTTGAAATCCATTAAATTGGTCACTCCATTTCTTTTGTGAAAATAAAGTTCAACAGTATGTTGATGCTTACACAGCGATTTTCGGTTTGCAAGCTGCACCGACTTTTGAATAGCAAGTTTTCGGTTTGCAAGCTGCACCGAAAATGCTGTACATAGCATGCTTTTAATATAGCACATAGAATACTTCAGTGTCAAACAAAGGTTGTTTATTTTTCAACAGACAACTGATAACTGAGTACTAAAGTACTTCCGAAAAAATGGTTTTGAATTAAACCCAAAATTTGCTATAATAATTAATATGATTGGAAGTGTTATTTCTCAGAGAGGTTTGCTATGACGGAAGAACAAAAATTTATTTTCGACCTCAAAGGTTACCTGCTAATTCCTGAAGTTTTAAAGCTTTCAGAAATTGCGGCACTGAAAACGCAAATTGAGACGATTCGAACAGATCCTGAATCTTTGCCGCCATACGAACGGCAATTTCCGGGCGGGACGGCTTCGTTTTTAATCGATCATCCTGTTGTAATTGACATTCTCCGTGAGATTCTCGGAGAAGTTCGGATGGAATCCAGTTGGTTTACTTATCGCACAGTAGGAAATGGCGGTCCCCCACCGCACGGTGGTGTCCGAAATGTAAACCCTAATTTCAATTACCAGTGTCGAGGCGGGAAAATATATTCCGCACTGACGCGAGTGGTCTTTGAGTTAAACGAAGTCAAAGCGGGTGAGGGAGGCACGTTATTCTTGCCAGGAAGTCACAAAGCAAACTTCCAAATCCCTGATGTCCATCGGCAGATGGATTCACCGCTCTTTGAAACGTACAGTTGTCCTCCAGGTTCCGTCATTATCTTTACGGAAAACCTTTGTCATTCCGGGGTTGCGTGGCAGAATCCGGATCGACCGCGGATAGCTATCTTCAATTGTTATAATTTCGTTGGGTGTCAATTTCACAAACCATCAGTGCCGAAGCATGTGATTGAAGGGTTGCCTCCTGAAAAACAGGCATATTTCCGTAATGTCTGGGTTTGGCATCAAAGCGGTCCCGACAACGGGAAAAACCTGCGTTACGAGAGCTAACGCGTATTGTGTGCGGAAGTGTTTCTATAACGTAAAGGACCGGGAAAGGAGAGCCTCGCGTTCCAATCCGGATATCACGCATGGCTCCAGAAACAAGAATATCATCCGCATTGCTGATCCACGCGGCACGGGCTGACGCAACCCATAGTGTCTCTAAGTGGTGTTGGACAGCATTTGGGGCGGTTCTTAGCATCTTGCCCACAATCAATATTGTGCTTCTTGGTATAAGTGCCGTTGTGATGAGCATCTTAACGCCTAAAATTGACTTGTCCACGCCGAAACGACTGACGCTTTACTTCCAAAATCCGGCGTGCTACACGGTGGAATATCGGCGGACAGTAAAGCGGTTAAGGTGCCTGTGGACTTTTTACGGATGGCTCGCTGGCATCATCATTTTGAGTCTCTTTTAAGGTTTTTTAATTATGGGGATCTGAGCTGCCTTCCATTTCAGGCAGGTTCCGGGTTAAGTCGATGCCGGGTTTGTGGCTCTGTGAGTCTTTCTTTACTATCCTTATTGGAGATCAAAGCCCGGAAGTCCAACCAACGGGCGGGAAACCGGATATACGGAGTGGATCGTTTTCGGCAAAACTGGTCTTATCGAACCGCAAGGAAAATTAGAAAAAAGGAAACGAACAAATGCAAGATAGACCGACGCCTTACAAAGGGCTGGAAGACCAACTTATCTTGCGAGATCACCTCGCTGCAGACCGGACTATCCTCGCGAATGAGCGAACTTTCCTCGCTTATATCCGAACGGCGTTAACATTGTTCGTTGCGGGCTTATCCTTTGTGCATCTCAAAGATATCTTTAGTTCATACATTGTTGAGGTGATCGGTATCATCTTTATTTTACTCGGCATAGCGACCTTCTTCGTTGGGCTTTTCAGGTACAAGCGGATGCAAGCACTGATCTGCAAGATTAAGCAGGAAGAATTAAAAGAATTAGGAGAAAAAGAGGCACCATGAAAATAAGAGAGGTTGTTGTAACAGGTCAGAACCAAGTGGAGCTGCAGACTGCCGACATAGACGCACCAATGCTCGCTTCCAACGAATTGCTGATAGACACAGAATACACCTTTATCAGTAGTGGTACAGAACTCGCAAATTATACCGGAAGAGAACCGAAAGTTTTCCAGAAAGGTGCATGGTGCGAATATCCGTGGCGTTCTGGTTACGCGAATGTCGGCATTGTGCGGGAAGTTGGTGGTGGTGTCAACCGTGCAGCACCCGGTGATCGGGTTTTCACATACGGACGACACGCCTCAACAATCCGATACTCACAAGATCGATTGGTCGCGCCTGTCAGAGAAGGAGTGGATCCGGCTGTCGTTGCGGCATCGCGGATGGCAGGCGTTGCTATGACTGCTATCGTTGTCGGAGAAATCGGCACGAACCCGTGGGTCGTTGTCTTTGGATTAGGGCTTGTCGGAAATCTGGCATCACAGATGTTTCAGATTCACGGTTGTCGGGTCGTTGGTGTAGATCCAGTGGTAGAGAGGCGAAAACTCGCACAGCGGTGTGGGCTTGCACATACCGTCGGTGGCGATGCTGACGAAGCACAAGCACAGGTTGAGGAAATTACTGGTGGTGAACTCGGCAATATCACTGTTGATGCCGTTGGGCACAGTGGCGTTGTTATGCAGGCACTCCGTGCCACTGCTAATCATGGGCAACTCATTATCCTCGGCTCACCGCGCGTTGAAGTCCAAGGGAACCTGACCGATCTGCTTTCCGAAACGCATCTGCGATGGATTACTATTCGTGGGGCATTGGAATGGTGTGTGCCGATGTATCCGGACATCGGTAACCGAACCTCTCAATGGAGTAAACAGCAAACGATCTTTGACTGGATGGCGCGTGGGCAACTGCACGTCGAACCTTTAATCTCTCACCGTCTCAAACCAGAGCAGATTAAGCAGGCTTACGACGGTCTCCTCAACGAACCGAATGCGTATACAGGTGTTGTTTTGGATTGGAATTCCTCGTCTTAATACTTTAACCATTAATTCGCCTCCGTTATAAATGTTAAGGCACAAGTTGATGGTTAAAACTGGAGACCGCAAACGGGCCCAACCCAGTGGACTGAATCAGAAACCTGCCCGAATTTTTTTTAACTATTGGTTCTTGGTCATCGTTCCACTTCGTTTTACCATAGTTTTCGGTTAAGTTCAGTAACCTTTCATCATCTTAAAGTGAGTTCTTGAATTAACCAGAAACCACCGCGAAATGTAATGGAGCGGTGCCCAGAGGTCCATAATTGAAAAAATAGTTTAAAAAATGGGGAAAACAGAAATGTTCCAGAATTGCATCCAATCTGAGTTACCTCCGGGACTCAAAGCAAGGTACGATAAAAAGCAAGTGATGGCTATCACTTTTTCACCAGATGGTACACGGCTCGCCGCAGGTGGTGACGGACGTATCTGGATATATGACACAGCCAGTGGCGCGCAATTCGCGATGCTCTCAGGTTATACCGAACACATGCGGGCATTGGCATTTGCTCCAGATAATTCTCTGCTTGCCAGTGGAAGCGAAGATAATACGCTCCGACTCTGGGACACTGCCACTGCTCGCGAAGTGTTAACGCTGGCTGGGGATTCTAATCTGATGAACGCGTTAGCGTCATCTTCACCCGATGGTGTCCCGCTCCCCGGATGGGATCAGCGCACAGAACGGTTGCTTGCATCTTCTACTGAAGCACCGGGCCGAATTAGGAGTTTAGCATTTTCGCCAGATGGTATAATGCTCGCGAGTGGGAGTGCGGATGGCAAGATTCGCTTGTGGGAAATTGAAACGGGCAGGTTACTCTCCACTTTTTCAGCACACGACGGGCTTGTTTTGGCTTTGGCGTTTTCACCGCAGCGCGAGGTGTTGGCGAGCGGCGGTTCGGATACGCTCGTTCGGATGTGGAATTTGGACAGTAAACATCTGCTCTCCATCTTAAGAGGGCATACCGACTCAGTCAATGCGTTGGCATTCTCTGGTGATGGTGAGCTGCTTGTAAGTGGTGGGAGAGATAACTACATTCAGTTGTGGGATGTGGATGACGGTAATCCTATGTCTATATTTCCTGTCCAGGAGGGTGTTATTCGGGAATTGGCGTTTTCACCGGACGGCGAAAAACTTATATGCGCGACGCAGGACGGTTCGCTTCTTGTAAGGGAACGGTGAATTCACAAAAGAAGAAATCGAATCAGAATGAACCTAACGCTCGAATTCGTTTGAGGGTAAACGACAATACATAATTGCTGAACCTGTAGGAGGATTCGGCTTTTTTGTTTTCGTGCTGCGAAAGTTGCTTTTTCTATTTTTTTAAGGTTGGAAGGTCTCTATAAGGGTAAACACCAAAATGTATGCGCTACCCCTGAAAGGAGAAAGCGATGAGACTGAGACGATCCGTCCGTGAACGTATTAGGTGGCGCGAGAGCGACACGCTGCCCGGGCAAACCTTGAAGAGAAAGAAATGGCTATTCGCGTCAATCCTATTGATCTGTGCGGCATTTGATGTGCTTCTACTCTACATCGGCGATAGAGCCATATCCATGCTGCTAAGCGATGCACCGTATTTACCTAAGAAATATACCCAAGAATACACACATCTCGCCACTTTCAGAACGGATTCCCACCAGGCATGGCAGGATGCCATCAACACTGTTGCGTTTTCACCGGATGGGAAAACACTCGTCGCTGGTGGAGGTCGAGAACTTCATTTGTGGGATGTCAATACTGGAGATCTGATGGCTACTCTTAAGGAGCACCAAGGCTGGGTTCATGGAGTAGCGTTCTCACCAGATGGGAAAACATTGGCAAGTGTAAGTAGAAATAGAGAACGGATTAGCATCCACCCGATAATATTATGGGATCCGTCGGCGAAAATACAGAAAATAGCACATTATCAGATGGCATCTTATACAATTCGGTTGTGGAATATCAAAACCGCTACTTCACGATTGACTTTTACAGAGTCTATTGCGCCTCTTACTGCGTTGGAATTCTCGCCGGATAGCACCAAACTTCTTATCGCCTGTCAGAATGGCGTTATCGATGTATATGATAGTGCCACTGGTCGCCGCGAGTTAGATAATTTAGGTCTGTTTGTGCACGACAGGATTCTTAACAGGATCGGAACAATTGCGTTTGCTGCTTCACCAGGGGACAAAATCATTACGCGTTGGATTTGGAAAATTGGCAGTTTCATGCCGAGCCGAATCCCAAGGACGGAAGTTCCCCGTCGATTTTCGTTTGTACAGTGGTTTACTCACTTCAGATTTGTAGCCGAACCTGGAATTGGACTAAATACGGGACCCAGCGAAGCACTGTCCTTTCTCATACCGGACACTTATCGGGTCAGCGCATTGGCGTTCTCACCCGTCAGTAAAATCCTCGCGAGTGGTGGTAGAGGCAGAGAAATCCGGTCATACGATAATAATAATGGAAAAATTCAGTTGTGGGATGCTGACACTGGGCACCTACTTCACACATTCAATAGTCCTGGTGGATGGGTTCATCTATTAACTTTCTCGCCAGACGGTAAAATACTTGCCAGTACAGGCAAACATTGGTGGAGGAATACGATTTTCATCTGGGATGTGGAAAATCGTCGACTCCTCACTACCATTAATGTAGGCGATGTGGGTGAGAAGGGAGTGCTGACTTTGAGATTTTCCCCTGATAGTATTACGCTCGTTAGTGGCCACATTAACGGCACTGTCCATCTATGGGATATAATAGGAAGAACGAGAAAGTGAAACAAGCACCTAAGAACAATCGTTTCTACATTGAACTTTAGCAAATAGAGAAAAAGGAGTAGCACTAATGATTGGTATCTCTTATCACGCTGGTGGGATGAAAGACATCCCCCTACAAGAAGTTATCACGATTCTCGCCGATGCAGGCTACGATGCGATTGAGATGATGTGCGGTCCAGAAGCACATATCCCCTCCGATGAAGTCACCGACGATTTGCTCAAAGAGGTCAAAACGATGGTAGCCGATAGCGGCTTAAAGGTCTCTGTCATCAATCCGTTTACTGGAGGAGGTCTATACCAACTGGCGGCGGCAGATCAACAGAGTGCAGTTGACCATTATGCGCTGCTGCAAGATGTAGCGGTCGCACTTGGAGCAGGTGGTGTTAACTTCCTCACTGGGTATGGCGGTGGGGACGGCGACGCGTTCGCATGGCGACTCCTCGTTGATGTGTTGAAACCGATCTGCCAACGCGCCGAAGAACTCGGTATCACAATGAACATCCACAATCATGAGGCAACGACAATCGACGCATCTTCAAAAGTGACGCTTCTGATTGAACACGTCGGATCCGACGCGTTGAAGTCACTCAACGACATCACTAATTTTTATCATCTCGGTGAGGACATCGCCGAAGTTACCGAAAAACTGGGACCGCTCACCGCACATTGTCATGTAAAAGGTGTGACTGGTATGTATCCTTACAGTACCTTTTTGATTCCGGGTGAAGAGGGAGATGAGTTGGATTTTCGGACCTTTGCGGAGAGTTTAGGAAAAACGGGGTATGATAAGTATATCTCAGTGGAAACGTTTCCGCACATGCGAATGGAGAAAGCGCAGATTGCTCATGACATGATGGCAAGCACATTGAAGGAATTAGGTTTACGGTAACATGAGGGCGGCGCGGCTGAAAACCGCGCCTATGGAATAATAGACTAATCCGATTCCAATGCCTTGATACCGGGCCAATCTCGCCACATATCTTCGTTCGGTGGTTCTTCTTGTGTTTGCTCTAATTCTGTCTTGCGGAAGTCGTATAGAACCGCTTGCCGAATCTGCTGTGAATAGTTATGTCCGGCAGCATGCCCGATGCGATGATGCCAGAAGACAATATCCCCTGCATTGCCGTAGCATTCAATCCCCGGACCTCTGCTGATACGCTCGCGATCAACATCATACTGTGGTGTCGGCTCGTTTTTGTATTGGGAATGGTAATCGTAATAGAAGACTTGATGGCTCCCGGGCCAGACCGTAAATCCGCCGCCTTCCGGTGGGACATCGTCAATATAACCGACCGCACCGAGATGGAACGGATGCGCATCCACATGACATCCTATCGATTTTTTCGGAACATCACCGTAAGGGAGTGTGCAATAGATGCCACGCACCCGGTCGGGTCGCACCAAATTCCCTTTACCCAAAAGTTGTTCCGCCATCCGCCAGACGTTTGGATCAGTCGCGAGCAGTTGGACCATCCAATCTTCACCGCCCGGTTCACGGAAGTTCCAACGGAACCCTCGTCGATTATTGTCTTTGTCAATGTTTTCCTCTTCAGGACTAAAGGGGCCTACCCAAGTTTCAGGGGCATCACGTCTGCGTCCTTCGGGCGCGCCTTCCCAGAGTCTTGCCCGTGCCCGTTCCATCAATTCCGGGTCAAGGACGTTCCGTTTTACCAAGTACCCTTCAGTTTTGAAAAATTCGATGTCTTTCAGTGTAAGTTCAACCATTATCTTGTATCCTTCTTCGTTGAAGTCGCACGAGGCGTGCTGACGGAAATTTTTGCGATAAATAAATATATACTCAAAAAGGTTGAAAGCCATCTCTCTAAACAAAGTTAAAGAATTTTAAGAGAATTTAACGATTATTTCAAGGAAAAGTGACAAATTTTTGTCGGATGTCAGAATTATAGGATCGGAGAAAGCGAGAATGTGGACTTCATCCGTAAAAAGGGAGGCAAATTTGACAAGACAGTGTATCTGCACTATAATTAAGCCATGCCAAGACTCATAATCGTCCTACTGCTAATAATCTCATATCCAACATTGCTCCTTGCACATCCAGAAGGGACAGGCGATCATGTCGTTGCGGCTCACCGAATTGTAGGCGAACCACCCCAAATTGACGGGATACTGGACGATGCTGCGTGGCAGAAGGCAGAACCGCGCAGCGGTTTTATTCAACTCGAACCGGCACGCGGTAATCCCGCAACCGATGACACAGAATTCCGTATCGCTTACGATGTGCATAACCTCTACGTCGCATTCCGATGTTACGATGCCGAACCCAACAAAATTCTCAATCGAATGACGCGACGCGGCGACATCTACGCCTCGGATGTCATCTCTTTCTTCATTGACCCACACCACGATCATCGCACCGGCTATAAATTCGCCACCAATCCAGCGGGTGTTCAAAGCGATAATTATCGGTATGAGGACACACAACGCGACAGCAACTGGAAAGGGATCTGGTGGGTTGAAAGCAATATTGATGAATCGGGATGGAGTGCCGAGTTCAAAATTCCTTTCTCAAACTTTCGATTCACTGACAAGCCGACACAGATTTGGGGTTTCGATGTGGAACGAGTGAACCGCCGGAAAAGCGAAGTCACTGTGTGGAAACAGTTGACACAGGCAGGGGTCGTCACGCGGATGTCCGATTTAGGACACATCGTAAGCATCCAAAGTATTGAGACCGGTAAAAATTTTGAAATTTCGCCCTATCTTTTAGGGGGCACAACGGGGACTGCCGAAACCGACTTAACACGTCAACTTGGAACGGGTTTGGACGTGCAATACAGTCTTACGAGTGCTTTGAAGGCGAATGTTACTGTCAATCCGGATTTCGCACAAGTCGAAGCGGATCAACTGGAAATCAATTTGACCCGCTTTCCGACGCGCTTTCCAGAAAAACGCCCCTTTTTTGTTGAAGGAAACAGTTTTTTTGAAACACCATACAACCTGATGTTCAGTCGTCGTATTGGGAGTCGTGGCAATATTCTCTGGGGCAGTAAACTCACCGGTAAAATTGGGAACTATTCCATCGGTGTCTTGGGGAATCAAACCGGCGAATTCGGTTTTTCCGACACTACTTCATCTGGAAAAGAGGAGGCATGGTTCTCTGCAATCCGTGTTAAACGCGACATCCTCAAACGTTCAAATGTCGGAATTCTCTTCGTGAATAAGGAACAACCCGGTAGCGACCGTTGGGAACACAGTCGAGTGGGCGGCGTTGATATGAACCTCGCCTTGGGCAAGACTTATCACCTCACGGGACAATATGCGGGAAGTTTTCATCCGGGCGAGGATAGCGATAACTTCGCTTATACTGTTGACTTCGCGCAACGCAACTATCTTTGGAGCAGCGGTATCGGATTTGAGCGGGTCGCACCACACTTTGAAATCAACCAGACAGGGTTTCTACGAAAAGAACGAAATCGCGGTTGGCAGCGTATCTACATGCGAAGTTCTTATTCTCCGTACTGGGGCAGTCGTCAGTTTTTTACTGGTGTCACTACCCGTCTCTCGCAAAGTCTTTATACACCAGAATACTTTACTGAGTGGAGGGAACGCAATCCCAAGTTATCTCTATCGCCTGAATTTGACGAGGATCTGTTCAGATGGAATGTTAGTGCTGACATCGGAATGGAGTTCAGGGAAAACCTTATAGATGATATCATGGGATACTATTACCGAAGCCGAGAGGTTGAACTGACTGAAGTTTTTATAGCAAGCGGATATGGATTTTCGATTGATACGAACTCCACAAACCCAATTGCCATCGGCATTGGAATGGACTTCTCGGACTATTTTAACTTCGGACGACAACAAGCGGGCAAACAGCGGGGTCTCACCTTTGAATCCACCTTACGTCCACAGAGCAATTTTTCTGTAGAATTAGACAGTAGTTACGCGCAGAGCCTTGATTTGGAAGGTGGCATTGACGGCAGATTTTTCGTTAGTTCGCTGCGTGCGACTTACCTGTTTACTCGTGAATCGTTTCTCCGAATGTTTGCACAGGCAAGCAGGGCACGTCCACTATCCACCGAAATTCATGAGAACTACCTACTCAGTCTTCTATTCGGATGGGAATATAGTCCAAAGAGCCACTTGTTTATTGCCTATAATGAAGCTTGGGGTGACGCTCTCGTTGGTACACCCTCCCGTCGCGAGTTACAGTTGGAAAATCGTGTCATCGTCGTTAAGGGAACGTATCTCTATAACTTATAGTCTATTCGTGTGAGTTCACCTATTTCAGGAAAGACTCTAAATCCCGATTTCCTCTTCTGTAGGAGGGAACTCCGATTCCCGACTCCCATCTCTGGGCTGTACCAAGTTAAAAATTGTAAAAAGAATTGAGGTGTGATATAATAGAGGTATGAAAGATTTTATACTGCTATTCTTCAACGTTCTATTAACAGTAATAGGGCAAATCCTGTTCAAACACGGTATGAACACGGTAGGTCGTATTAACAGTGTCCGGGACGCTTTGGAGAAACTGACACAGGCATTTCTCAATCCTTATGTTCTCAGTGGGATTGCAATATACGGTTTCACAACGCTTGTCTGGCTGGTTATCCTGTCACGTGTTAAACTGAGTATTGCGTATCCGATGTTAAGCTCCGGGTACGTGCTGTCAATTCTGTTTTCTTGGATGCTGTTCAAAGAATCCATCCCCAAGATCCGTATGATAGGTGCTCTGATTATCTGTATCGGAGTCTACCTCGTTGCACAAGGAGAGTCTTAATCAATGGCAGAACCGGCAACTGCTCATACTGAACCCAATACCCAAGGTGAGCCTGCTCCTGCCCGTTCCTATGTTGCGATGATACTGTCCGCAATTCTACCGGGACTCGGTCAACTATACTTGGGGCAATCCGCAAAGGGGATTATTATCCTCATCGTTTTTGCTTCCGCTCTCGGTATTTTTTACGTCAACTCACTGCCAGTAACGGAATGGAGTGATTTAATGCGGTTTAAACCTGCTGCGAGAGAGAAAGCTACAACGGATAACGCGGAAGACTCTGAAATGCGGAAACCTTATGCAATTCACCTCTGGACGTTTGACGATGGGGAAAAGTTGATGTATCGTCCTTCTTGGAAACTGAAGATCAGTGCGTCCGTTCAAGGTATTTTGTGTTGGTTCTATGCAGTTGGGAGCGGATGGAGAGGCGGACGCAGGATTAGAAAATACGCGTAGCAAGTTTCGGAAATCAAGACGCTGCGTTAAGCAGGAAAAATGATAGATTGGCGCGATATGTTTACGGTAGAGTTTAACACAAAACTAAATTGTGCCTTAATAATTCAATGTGGCCTTCTTCTCGTTGCCTTAGTGATCGGGTGCCAAGATAACACAGCAGTCCTGAAAAAGAGCGAAAAACTCTTAGACGCTGGAACCCCACAAGATGCAGTGATGGAACTGGAGACTTTTATTGAAACAGCACCTGAGGAACCGAAGGCACGAATGTTGCTCGGGAAAGCCTATAATGACCTGGGACGTTACAATGATGCGGTTGTTGAGTTACGAAAAGCCTCACAACTCTACGCCGCACAACCGGAAGAACGGATTACAGCACGACTTGAATTGGCGCGCACCTATCTAAGGTTCGGTGACAGAGGTTCTGCTTTTCGCGTGCTCCGGCTTGTTCAGCGGAGTACGCCAGACCCTGAGGTCTTACGCAAAGTCATCGAACTTGTAGGAGACAGTTATCACGCAAAGCAGCTGACCCGCGGCGATTCCGATAACTATTCACCCACCTTTTCACCAGACGGCACCCAAATTGCCTTTGCATCATTTCGACTCGACAACGGCGAAATCTATTTAATGGACCTAAACGGACGCATCCAACGCCGTGTGACCTTTACAACAGATTTCAACGATAGCTCACCAGCGTTCCTTACAGTTCCAAACTATCTGTTTTATAGCAGCGAACCGAAATCATCTCGTGAAGTTCAAGTTGTCATCCAAAGTAGCGGTTCCACACCGATTTATGCGGGATTCAACCTGACGCACATTCATAGTAAAATCACACGAGCCGTTTTACCGGTGAGTTTTGGTGCGCGTGTGCCTCGTACGTCGCCTATTGGAGATCTGGTTGTTTATGAATCCAATGCAGACGGAAATTTGGAATTATACCTTCTTGATTTGGAGGGAGCTGACTTGGCACAACTCACTACAGAAAACGTCAAACACAAACGCATCACCTTCAACGAAACTGATGACGGAAGTCCGGCATTCTTCCCCGACGGAAAACGCATTGTGTTCGTCTCCTCGCGAAACGAAGTGAATCAGCTTTACACTATAGACATTGATGGACGAAATGAAGTACATTTTAACCCAACCTCCTACGATTGTTACAACCCCAGCGTATCTCCTGATGGAAAAACAATTGCATACGTCTCCGCGAGAGACGGCGATTGGGAAATTTATCTAATTGATGCAGATGGCAAAAATGAACGACGAATAACTAACGACATCGGTAGATCTATCCAACCGACCTTTTCGCCTGATGGACGGCACCTCGCGTTTGTTTCCGACAGAAGCGATACTTTCCATATCTATCTGATGTCTTTTGATGAACCTGTCACTCGTGAGGACCTAGTTAAACGTTTACAACAGTAACGGAGGTAAAATCGACATGCTTCAGGTAACCAAACCAGAAGGTTTCGGCAACATCCAACTAGAAGAGGTGCCGATACCGGAAACAAATGCGAGTCAGATTCGAGTGGAGACGGATACAACATTGATTAGCCGCGGTTCTGAACTGTTTCGCCGATACATCCGAGAAGAGGCGGTCCCCCCTTCAATCATGGGGTACTCGCTCACAGGCACTGTGGACACCGTTGGAACTGAGGTAACAGGCTATCAGGTTGGAGAACGCGTTATGGTCGTAGCACCACACGCGCAATATGCCGTCGCTGAGCCTAACATAACCGATGGACGTATTGTCCCGCTCCTTGACGGTGTCAGTTTTGAAGAGGGCACTTTTCTCCCACTGGCAACGAGTGCTGTCGCTTGGTCAGATTCCTCCGGTGTGAAAGCAGAAGATACTGTCGTTGTCTTGGGACAAGGCTTGGTAGGAAGTCTGATGATGCAGGTGTTACGTGGCTATAACCCTGCGCGGATTATCACCGTGGACGCGCTACCGCTCCGATGCGAACTGTCAACGCGACTCGGTGCTGATGTCGTCATAAATGCCGATGAGGCTGATCCAGTTGAGGAGGTCCGTCGCCTTACCGATGGCAAAGGTGCGGATCTGGTAATAGATTGCGTCGGTGGGTACGCTGGGGTGAAATCCTTTGAGCAGGCACAAGATATGACCCGCCAGTTTGGTATTATCCAACTCATTGCGCTTTATCAACAGGGACCGCTCCCTTTACATTCCTCAAAAATAATGAGTAAACGTCTCGTCGCTGGCATCCTAACGGACGAACCGCGTTCACAGATCGCTGCACGCGCCTTGCAAAAGATACAGGACGGCGAAATCCGAGCGTCTGAAATGATTACCCACCGTTTCCACTACACTGAGGCGAAAGCTGCGTTTGACCTCCTTTGGAATACTCCAGGTGATGCGCTCGGAGTTCTCATAAAATGGCAGTAGATGTCCTCCCACGAGAAGTTGAGTTCCGGACGGAATTGCGCGGTGTGCCCCTTACTTTTTCCGCAACGTGGGGTCTCTTCTCACCAAGAGCAATCGATGCCGGAACACAACTATTGATTGAACATTTGGATATCCAAGAGAACGATACCTGCCTTGACCTTGGATGTGGATACGGTGCTATTGGTGTCACACTTGCCAAATGTTCACAGACGGCAACTGTCTATATGGTGGACAAGGACTTTGTAGCAGTTGATTACGCGCGTAAAAACGTGAAACAGAATCAGCTCCAGAATTGTCATGTCCTCTTGAGCAACGGGTTTAGCCATCTTCCCGACATTCAATTCGATCTTATCGCCTCCAATCTCCCTGCCAATGTCGGTAAGGAACTCCTACAGATTTTTCTTACCGACGCGAAACAGCACCTCAAACCCAACGGCCGACTCTATGTTGTTACCATCTCAGGACTCCGAGCGTTTATCAAACGCAACTTTCTGAGCATATTTGGGAACTATCGGAAAGTTAAACAACGGCACACTCATACGGTCGCGATGGCAACGCAAGTGTAAAGTTTTATCTTCGTTCGGAGAACCGACCTATTCACAAAGCGTGTTACGACTGTAAAACGCGACCCCAAAAGATTTGACATAGACGCATCCGTCAGGTATAATTATAACACTATAGAAAATATAACAAACATTCAAAACTTTCTTCCCCATTAAACAAGTCCCCAAAGGAGAAGTATAATAGATGATCCGTTTAAGTTTTGTGTTAGCGGTAATTGCTTGCGTCGGTATGTGCGTTAGCACCGTCTCCGCACAAGATAAGGTCGCAAATGGCGGAACCGTTCGAGGTGAAATTGTTGATGCAAGCAAAACACAAAATCCAATTGAAGGCGTTCAGGTTAAGATCTTAGCTGCAGATGGAACAGTATATGAAACCATGACCGACGAGAATGGCAACTATGAGCGAACAGGACTTGCCGCAGGACGCTACCTCATTAGTATCTCCAAGGAAGGATATGGCGAGCAAGTTGGAATACGTCTTATAATCGTTAACGGCGATATTTCATACGTCCCACTCAAGATGACTCAAAAGGTGAATGCTAACACCTCAACTCCAAAACACCGAAAACAGAACCTACCCGAAAGCATGTCACAAAACCCGCAAGAGCATTGGTACGACCTCACCTTGATGAACACAAAGATCGGTTATATGCATACAACTACAGAAAAAACCGAGTATCAAGGGGAAACAGTGGATCGGAACAAAGTTGATATAGTTATGAATTTTAAGGCACTTGGGACTGGTGTGACAGTTGAAATTACCCGCGTTGAGTATACGGGTCCCGACGCAATGCCGCGCTATTTCCTCTCAACCTCGAACGAATCCGGCTTAAAACAGGTCGAGGGGTCGATTGTAGATGGAATCGCTTACGTTAAAACAACACTCAACGGCGAAACAACTGAATCGGAAATTCCAGTGCCACCGGATACTATTTCTGAACACATAGGCGTGACATCACTGTTAAGCCAGAAGGAACTTAAAATAGATGATAAACGGACTTTTCACATGTTCAGTTTCGATCTGTTGAAGCCAGTGAAAACAGAAATTGAGGTTTTAGGGGAAGAGACCATAACCTATCAGTCTGAGGAAAAGCAAGTCTATGTTTTGAAACAGACAATGGATATGATGAACGGCATTACGGCAAAGCTGTGGATCGACACTGATGGCGTAAACTATCGAACAGAGGTGCCGTTGATGGGGCTTTCCATGGTAACTATGAAAACTGATAAGGAAACTGCTCTTGGCGGTACTGAAGAAGTTGACGTTATCTTAAAAACTCGCATCCTCCCGTCCGGCAAACTTCCTACGCCAAGATCAGAACACCTTGAGGCAGAAGTGAAACTCTCAACAGGGAACATCTCTGAAGTTTTTAGGTCCAATCCTCAACAGAAACTTGCAGTAAGCACCGAACATGTTGGTAAACTTTCCATTCAAGTCCCATCAATTATAGCAAAAGACTGTTTGAATCTACCTATTCAGAGTGCGCAAGGTGAATTTCTCGCTGCAAGTGCCTATATTCAAGTCGATCACCCCGATATTCAAGCGAAGGCTAAGGAGATTTTGGGGGCTGAAGTCAACTCATGGCGCGCGTCGGAAAAATTGTGCCAATGGGTTTATGCATCTATTAACGACAAGAAAATGAGTGGAGGCTTCAGTTCGTCATTAACGACACTGGAGTCACTCTCTGGGGATTGTACAGAACACACTGTGCTTTTTATTGCGCTCGCGCGTGCTGCTGGAATACCCGCACGGATTTGCTCTGGTATTGTCTTCGCAAGAGATGCCTTTTACTACCATTTCTGGCCCGAAGTCTACGTTGGAAAATGGGTACAAATGGACCCAACATTGGACCAAGTTGTCGCAGACGCGAACCATATTCAACTTGGCGGGGGTGTCATGGAGTCGGACAACCTTATGGAATTCGCAGAGGGTGTTTTCCATACGCTCAATCAACTTGAAATCACCATCGTTGAGTAATTTTAATGAGTCACCAGCAGCGGTCTTTTAGCGTTGGCAAAAGGTTTGAAACCCACCCAACAGGTGGTTTGGATTCAAAATAGAATAACTTTCGCCAAACCTTTACAAACGACCGCAAGGTAAATTAAAAATTGGCATTTCTCAACCCACTCTTTCTTTTCGGACTTCTCGCCGCTGGTATCCCACTGGTTATTCATCTCTGGAACCGTCGTCGCTTTGTAACAATCGACTTTAGCAGTCTGATATTTCTTACAGCGGCACATCGTGAAAATGCCCGCCGATTCCAACTGAAGCAGCTTCTCATTTTGCTTTTGCGAATGGCAATTGTCGCACTCATTGCGCTCGCCTTGGCACGGCCTTTTTTGACGCTTGGATTGCCAGTCGCGTCCGTGCGTGCGAAAACCGACCTTGTTATCGTCTTAGATAACTCCTACAGTATGGCGTATCAAGATGTTGATGGCGTTAGGTTTGAAAAGGCGAAAACTTTGGCAACCAATATTCTCGACACACTGCGGCACGGTGATAGTGCCGCTCTTATATTAATGTCAGACGTTCCAAACCCTGTCTTTCGACAACTCACACCAGACCTTGAGAGTGTCACTGAAGCAATTAACGACACGGAAGTCTCTTACCGTACCACGAATGTTCAACCGAGCCTTGAATTCGCCCACGAAATTCTCGCTGAATCGGAACAACTAAACAAAGAGATCTATCTGATTTCAGACTTCACCCAAAACGGATGGAAGAACTGGAGTAGGCTTCCGAATCGCTCTGGTGCCCGTATTTCTCTGATTCCCGTTACCAAGGGTGAAGCACATAACACAAGTATTAAAGAAATTCGTCCCTCCAATCAACTAATAGGTGTGAATTTACCGCTCCAATTGAATGTGACTACGATGAATCATTCGGTAGCCCCTTTGGAGGAAAACATACTAACGTTGTTCATTGGAGGAGAAAAAGAAAAAACGATGCGCTTTTCTGTCGCAGCAAACGAATCACTAAATACCACTTTAACATACAACTTTTTTACACCCGGCACGCATATCGGCTACTTTACATTAACAAAGGATCGGCTCAACATTGATAATCGACGGTATTTCGCCTTGAATGTTCTTGGTGAAGTGCGCGTGCTTTGTGTGGGTGAAGAGACGGAATACCTAACATTAGCACTAAATCCACATAAAAATAGCCGTCAGCAATCAGCCGTCAGCGATCAGCAAAGAGATTTTCTTAACGCCCGTCGATCACCGACAGCCGACAGCCGACTGCTAACAGCCGATACAATGATTTTACCAACGCAATGCACACCCGCCGAGTTTGAGACCTTCCCATTGGAAGACTATGATGTCATCATTCTCGCGGATGTGCCAAAAATCTCTCGCCAGGCGAACGCGCAACTCCAAGAGTTCATCCGTCACGGCAAAAGCATCATCGCCTTCGTGAGCAGTCGCAGCAATGCAAAGAGTTACAACGACCTCAGCGATGTTTGGTTGCCTGTCCAATTGGGTGCCGCACTGACATGGACACCGCCACAGCAGGTTCACACGTATCGGGAAGAACACCCGGTCTTTGATGTCTTTTCAAGCGAAGGATTCTCCACGCAATACGCACCACAGTTTTACAACGGCGTGACATTATATCCGTTGTCGGAATCCAACGTTATTGCCCGTTTCGGTGACGATACGCCGTTTCTCGTTGAACGAAGTCAAGGAACAAGTGTTGTGCTACTTTACAATTGTGGACTCCTTACACAACAGGGGACGACATCTAATACAAACGACACATCGACCGCCACCACGGCTTATACAAACGACCTACTTGTTAACCCCTATTTCCTTCCAATGCTCCAACAGAGCGTGCTTTATACAGCGACAGCCAGTAACAATCTTTTAGCATGGGAGGGACACATTGGGGACACCTACACAGCAAGTTATCCGCAGAGTGCTGGTGGGAAAGCGACTATTCGCCTAAAGAGCACGGTTGGTGAATGGGACGACAATACGTCAAAACCTGATGAATCCGAGACAGACAACGGTACAGTGGTGCCAATTGCCGAAGACGGGACCCTGCGGTTTCGAGGTATAGAACGTCCGGGTATCTATCAAGTTGAGGTGCAAACGCAAAATAGAATTCAACGAGACTTTTTTGCAGCCAACGTTGACACCACCGAAGGAGATTTAACAGAGATTCCGCTGGAACAGGCTGCAGCGCGAGTCGGTGCCCGAACAGCAACTGACCAGGAAGCCGAGGGAACAACGATAGAAGCTGATGCTTACAATATCAACCGACACGGTAGGGAAATTTGGGGTGAATTGCTTATCTTAGTTATTGGTCTCATGCTCCTTGAAAGTTTTCTTTCCAATCGGGGTCCCCACCCGTTACTGGGAAGGGACGAAAATGTCCGCACTGCAGGTGAAAAATAATGGCAGGTCTTCGGTATGTCGCGCGCTCGTTTTGGGCTTTGTGTTTAATCGTCTTATTTAGCATAAGCGTACAAGTCGAAATCTCATCAGAGACGGTAGACACTGCAAAGCGCAAAAGAATCGCTTTAAAAGATGAAGCGAACACCGTACGCAGTATTGTAATCAGTGGAAATCAATCATTCTCTGAACAAGAAATCCGGGCGTTGATGCAGACGGATGTATGGAGTGTTTACGATAAAACCGTTCTGAAATCGGACCTTGAAGCGATTACACGCTTTTATCGGAAGAACGGATACCTTTTTGCCCGTGTGGACGAAGAGCAAATCTCTGTGAAGCAATTCGCGGATGGTGTGTATCTTGGCATTGAGGTTGACGAGGGGATTATTGGAGAAATCACCTTATCCGGTAACGAGAAAACCAAGAAAGACGTAGTCCTCCGTGAACTCCTGTTTGTGGTCGGGGATATCTATGTAGAAGCGGATAAGGAAGAAAGCGAGCAAATCCTCCGAGATAAAAGTTATATCGGAGCCGCAAGGATTGAAACGTTCTGGAACACCAAGGCAAACACGGTTACGGTTCACGTCAATATCACGGAACTCTGGTCGCCGCCCGTCCCTTCATTCGATCCAGCGTTGAACAGTCAGGGTGGAACATTTCTTTTAGGGATACGGGAATCCAATGTATTTGGTTCGGGTCATGACACCGAAGTCCGCTACCAACGCATTAGCGAGATCGGCGAAAAAACTAAAAGTTTACTCACATGGAAGTATAGGATGCCCCGCGTTTTCAGTTCACACTGGAATTTTGATGGTGCCTATATTCAAAAGCGCGAAGGAGATTCATGGGGGGTTGTGCTGGAACGTCCGCAATATACGCTGAAGAGCCGATGGAGCGCGAGGTTTAGCCTCTCTGAAACAACGGGCGATTTCGCATGGTATGAAATGATCCCGCTCTCTGATAGGCTGGAAGCGACCGATAGATTTGAGGTGAATCTTCAAGGAGCAGCAGGGCGAATCCGCCGATATTTCGGTGACCGGGAACGGCAAAACTATATTGGGATTTGGGCAACTTCACGCCGCTCAAAGTACGAGTTAATTGAGAAACGCTATGCCTCTATGGCGGAACCTTCAAACCGTGACATTAAAATGATTGGTGTTACCGTGGGGCGGAAGCGCGTCACCTACTATAAAACCCGGTTCATCAGAAGGATGGGGCGCGAGGAAGATTTTTTTGCTGGGTCCGAATACGCGTTCTCACTCGGACAGGCTTCCCCCTTATACGGTTCAGACAAAACAGAAACTTACGCAAACCTTATCAGTAGATCGGGATGGACAGGTGGAAACCATATATTAGGCACAATCCTTATAGATATTGGCACATACTTTACAACCCGAATTGAGCGTTCTATCATTCAGACGCAAACCTCATGGTATTATACGGATGTATTTAACACAGGCGACATCTACACAGTCGACAAAGGATTTCGTAAGAACGGTTTTTTCGATTTTCATCAAACGTTTGTAGCGGAATTCAAAACGGAGATGTTGTTTGGATGGCGCGGTGAAAGCCAAGTCATGCTCGGAGCCTTCAATGGATTGCGAGGTTACGATTACCGACAATTTAACGGTGAAAAAATGATGGTCCTACGTCTGGAAAGTCGAACTGTTTGTGGCGGGACCCTCTTCAGAAAATTTGACGATGGCATCGAAGCAGTTGCCACGTTCATTGCAAAGCCGTTCATCAAACGCTCTGTTAATCTGGGGCTTGTCATAAGTGCCACTGCCTTTACGGACATCGGTTACATCTGGAACGGTCATCACACCTTCAGTCTGGCAGAACCAAAACGAAGTGTTGGATTCGGGCTACGGGGTGGGTTTGCCAAAGTCAGCAATGCCGGCATATTTCGCGTTGAATTTGCATTTCCACTTGATGCTCCCTCCGAACCAGCGTTCAAACAGATGATCTTTTGGGGAATTGAGCGCACCTTCTAAGTAGTTATCGGTTTTCAGCTAAAGAAGTGTTTGTGACTGACACAGCATTCTCTTTTAACCGATAACGGATAATCGGTAGCCATTAAAAAACAGAAAGCATGGGCATATCCTCTCATACTTCAGTTGAAAACGTCACTTGGCGAGCCATACTATTAGGTTTACTATCGCTACCGCTGAATATTTATCTTGTTGTTCAGACAGAGACAGTGTGGACAACACAATACCCTACCACGATGGCGATTTTCTTCAACGCCGTCTTTACGCTTTTTCTCTTCGCACTTCTCAACTTGTTCTTAACGCGTTATCTTCCAAGATGGCAGCTCACACAAGCGGAGCTGCTGACGGTTTACCTTATGGTAACGCTGGCGTGCGTCGTCTGCGGACACGATCTGTTGCAGGCGACAATGTGCGTCCTTGGACACGCAGCGTGGTTCGCTACCCCAGAAAATGAATGGCAATCACTCTTTTTCCGATATATCCCGGATTGGATTGCCGTCATGAATCGGCGTGCTCTAACCGGCTATTATGAAGGTACCTCAAACCTATTTGAAATGGAGCACATCCGTGCGTGGTTCACGCCGGTGTTAGTATGGTTAATCTTCTTCTCCGCGCTCGCATTCTCCATGATGATGCTCAGTGTTATCCTCCGCAAACAGTGGATTGAACACGAAAAACTGAGTTATCCGATCATCTTACTCCCCTTTGAAATGACGAAAGGTCCAAGTTTCTACCGAAACCGACTCCTTTGGATAGGCTTCGCCATCGGATGTGGACTCGATCTGCTCAATGGTATCAGTTTTCTCTACCCTTATGTACCGAACATCCCTATCCGTTACGACATCGGACTCCTGTTCACGGAAAAACCGTTCAGTGCTATTGGTTCAACACCTATTCATCTGAACCCTTACGCCATCGGCATAGGCTTCTTAATGCCGTTGGATCTGTCACTCTCTTGCTGGCTGTTCTACCTTTTCTGGAAAGCGCAGCTGGTTTTTGGAGCAATGACCGGGATGAACCAGACCCCCGGCTATCCGCATATTGATATGCAATCGACGGGTGCGTACTTTGGGCTCTGTTTCTTCGCGCTTTGGATAACACACAAGCATCTCTGGCAGGTTGTCCGAAATATCTTAGGGTTAAAAACCAACCTTGACACGAAAGGCGAACCCATAGGGTATCGCAGCGCGTTTCTCGGCTTGCTGCTCAGCATTGCGGTTGTGTTTGGATTTTGCCTGAAGGCAGGGATGTCATGGTGGGGCGTACTTGGGTTTTTCAGTATTCAATTCATACTTGTTTTAGCGTTCACCCGGATGCGTGCTGAACTTGGAACCCCGACGATGGATTTCTATCGTGCCGGTCCCGGACTCTTCCTTACTTCGCTCTTCGGTTCCAGAAAGATTGGTGCGCCAACATTGACAGGGTTTGCCTTTCTCTATGGGTTTACCCGCAACTACCGTTCGCAACCGATGCCGAATCAATTGGAAGGATTTAAACTCGCCGATAAAGGCGGAATTAACTCGCGTCAAATTCTTTGGGTGATGTGGGGAGCAACGGTCATTGGGTTACTTATCGGGTTTATTGCGTTCTTACACGCCGGTTATCGGCACGGAAGTTTGGGGACATGGCGCGGACAGGAGGCTTTCAGCGATCTACAACGCTGGTTAACACTCCCGAACGACACAGACTGGGGACGTATGGGATTTTTCGGTTTCGGCATCACGCTGACGCTGACGACGCTCTTTATGCGCTTGCGGTTTATCTGGTGGCAGTTACATCCGTTGGCTTATCCGCTTGCGGGGAATTGGAACTTCGGTAGGCTCTGGTTTCCCGTATTTATCGCTTGGGTGCTAAAATCTCTACTGATTCGCCACGGTGGGATCGGTGCGTATCGCCGAACACTGCCGCTCTTTTTAGGGACAATGCTCGGCGAATTTGTGATGGGGAGTATATGGGCAATTTTAGGGTTGTTCCTCGGACAACGGATGTATTCGTTTAAACATTGGTAAGCGTCATTCTAATGCTCAAAGCACCTTAGTTTTCTGCCTGCTGTAAGCGAATATTTCCAGCAGAGGTCCGCAATCTCAGCAGGGGACCACCACCGCTTATACTCCCTTTTATACTGTCCTTCAACCAATTTTTACGAACCTTTCCTTGAATGGTTGATGTCACCGTGAAGTCTGTAGAAACGAGCCCTGCAGTGGTTTCGGCATCTAAGTTAATCGCTATATCTGGCATGAGGATAACAGTTATATTGCCTGCTGATGTGCGAAAATTACACTCGTTCTCGGGTTGCCCTGCTAAAGAAGTCCTGATAGAACCGCTTGAGGTTTTCGCGTTTACATTTCCGCCGACACTTTTCAATTCAATATTGCCAGCGGACGTTTTCACATCAACAGCACTATCACATGAAGTAAGTTTGATATTTCCTGCTGATGTGCGTCCCCACACTGTGCCTTTGATTTTACCAAATCGTAAACCCCCAGCCGAGGTTTCTGTCCGAACATAACCATCAAGGTCATCTACCGAAATACTACCACTTGAGGTGTCCAAGTCAATGTTGTACTGTCGAGGCACCGTTACCAGAAAATGAATTTTCAGCCGATTCAACTGTTTCTGCCAATGCTTACGACTCTGCCAATGCTTACGACCTTGCTTGAACTTTCCCTCAATACTAACATTGGAACCCTTGTGTTCAAAGGTCACTTCAAAATCTTCAAGTACTTCTTGAGATGCCTTAACTAATGTGGGTTTTGATTCTTTCGTGACAACAACCTCAACCTTATCCTGTTCAGCAGTTTGAATATCAATTGCTCCGAACTCCGACACAATAGTCAAACTTCCGCCAGCCTTGACACTAAACGCCTTCTCAATCTTTTCCAAAACAGGTTTTCGCGCCGTTAGAGATGTAAATTGGCAGCCAGCACTATAAAATAAAAGTAATACTGAGCACAAAAAGGTTAAAAGAGTAAATATCTTTATTGAGGACCTCCACCTTCTTCTTGTCTTAGGATTTTGTTTTCGCGCGTTGCGATCATAATCCTTCACGTGAAAGGACAGTCAAAAGCATATTGGGAACAACCCAGCAGCTGCTCCCAACAACACATAACTTAAAGTTCCTTGTTCTGTTCAACCTGTTGTGTCCGAATTTCTTGGAGTATCTCCACAACAGTCTCCATCTGCCCTTCAAGCTTGGCAATACGTTGTTCGACAGATGTTACGTCCTCATCTTCGTCTGAGGTGACCTCAACGGTCTCGGCGGTATCAACATTATCTTCTTGTGCTTGCCCACTCCACATATCTTTGAGGAAAGAGGGCATTGATTGCCGCACAACTTCTCTGACATCCTTCAATTCATTACCGATGGTTTTCGTGATTTGCGTGAAGTCGAGATCATCCGCGCAACTTTCTTTAACGAAGGCGGAGACTTGGTGACAAGCAAAGCAAATATCGCCAAAAGCCGCATCCGTTTCCAAGGGTTCAAACAGACCGTCGGGGACCGCATCGAGATCGGCTAGGAGGACAAGTGCATTGTTAAATTGTCGAGCGCACCGCTCCTCACCATCTGAAAATTGTTCTGTAATCGCCGAAGTTTCAATGATGCGTGCTGTTGTTTCCAATAGCCGCAAAATCTGACGTATTTCCTTCATCCGACGTATTTCCTTCTGGGCTTCCCATTCGTTAGACATGATTTTCTCCTATTTATGTGGATTTATCTATATAGAATCCGTTAAGACTGAAAAGGATAGTAAAAAATTCAAAGTCCGTTATCTTTCCCTTCAAAGAGATCTAGAACTAGAAACCGAAAACGAAATGAATCTCAGATCTGTCTGTCGGGCTTGTCTATATAGAGTCATCTTGAACTAAAAGGATAGTGGAAAATTTGTAGTAAGGTACGTTAGACATAAACATGTAGAGGATCAACACTGAATGTGCGTATGACAGTTTGGTTTGTTGGGTTTCGCTGTATCTATATGAAGGGAGTATCGGAAAACACCATTCTCTGGGCAAAGCAGATGAATCTTAGTATTTACCGCTCAACCTGTGGGAAATCCGCAGAAATCCGCAGAAACACCCAAGCAAAGACACCTGCGTCTATACGGACATTTTTATTCTCGAATTTACATTAGTAGATTTTACAATTAACGGTGCATCGCAGATAGGCGCGCTTTGAAAGCGCACCTACCAGTATATTGAGAGCTCAGGAGGTTTCTGACTTTAATTCAGCAACATTCCGACGGATTTTAATCGCTGCCTTAATGATATCCTCTATATCCTCTTCGCTTGCCATCAGTACATTTTGACTTAAGGAGAGACCTGTTTGACAAATTTTTTCAGTCTCCGGGCAATGCACATCGATATAATTGATATCCTGACCGAAAAGATTAGAAGCGAGAAAGGAGGCTCTATACATCGGGGTGGTATACCAATATCCCATCGGTATCCCTTCGGCGCGCATCGCACGAAGAAATGTCTCACGTGAAATGTCTTCAAATTCTTCAGAATCAAAGATTGCTTTATAGCCGTGGCACCCACCGCGCGTGGCGCGCGGATCGAGTGGCGTGACCTTAATGCCCGGAATCTCGCCGAGCCAACCGTCTAACCATCGCATGTTCTTATGTCGGTAGTTGGTTTCGCTTTCAAGTCGAGTTAAACGGGAAAGAAGGAGTCCACCTTGCCACTCTGTCATGCGGAAGTTGCCACCGAAAGGTTCTGCCTCTCCAAACTCGGCATCAGGTAGTGTGCGTCCACAATTATGTAGGGCATAAGCGCGTTCGTAGAGTTCCCGATCATTTATGAGGACGATACCACCTTCGCCTGCACAAAGATTCTTGGATGACTGGAAACTAAAGCACCCGAAATGCCCCCAACTCCCAACGCCTCGCCCGCGCCATTCCGCACCGTGTGCCTGAGCGCAATCCTCAACAATCTTCAGGTTGTGTCGATTTGCGATGTCAACGAGCGCGTCCAGATCCGCTGGATATCCCGCGATATGAACCGGCAAAATCGCTTTCGTTTTTTCCGTTATCGCAGCTTCCACTTTAGAGGCGTCGAGCAGAAAACTGTCGGGAGCTGTGTCTACAAAGACCGGCACAGCGTGTGTCATCAGAATCGCGACGACTGTCGCTTGGAAGGTATACGGAGTCGTAATGACCTCATCACCCGGACAAACGCCAGCTGCTTTTAGGGCAATATAGAGTGCCGAAGTGCCACTATTGACGCAAACGCCATATTTTGCCCCTTGAAATTTAGCAAATTGTTGCGCAAATTCCGGGACCTTCGGTCCACCGACACCCCATTGTCCACTTTTGTAAATACTTTCAAACGCTTCGATATCAGCAGGATCCTGCGTGGGCCAGGTTGGATAGGAATCAGTACGGACAGGTTCACCGCCGTTTATTGCTAATGTTGCCATCTTTTCATCCTCCTTCAATACCTAAGGTAACTTTTCTACATAATCCCGCAAATCTGGAAGCTGCGCTCTATCAAACACTTCTTGCAAAAGAGATTCTAAATGACCCTCTTCAACCTTAGTAATCAATGTATCCAGAACCTCTCGTGCTTTTCTTTCCAATTCAGCGTCAATTGCGCCATTTTGAATTGCATCTTCAAACTCGTCTTCATCCTGAATTTCATAGGTGCCATCCGGGTTTACCCAGAGATCCAAGAACAGATCGGTTATTTCAAAACGATTAAGTTTCCCGTTTATATCCATGCTCCGCCTAACGGGTTTCATAACATCACAGTAATAGCCGGTCCACTCGTTATTCAGATTGTAAACTTTGCCGACATCATACCACAGTCCCGTAAACACAAACCAGATAGCGGCGAAGTTATCGCCTAAAACCATCTCGCCGTTTTGAACTATCGGTGAAGATGGCTTAACCCGCTGAGACGTGACAATTACATTGTCGTCCAGATAAAGCAGCTCCTGTTGGAAGTGATTAACTCGGTCCGGTGGTCTTTTATAGGTAAGTGTTACAGTTTCCATTTTTTTAATTTACCTTGCGGTGCGTTTGGGTAGATTGGAGTTTGAAAGTTTCTCTCCGTATACCCGCTTTCCATTTCATTTTTTTTATTTTTCCTTGCGGTTCGATCGGGTGAATTGGGACTTGAAAGTTTCTCTCCGTATACCCGCTTTCCATTTCATTCCAAGCTGCGCGTTCTTTTATGTTAAACGGTGGGACGCAATTGCTTCGCGGAAGGCTTCGATGTGCTTTGGTGTTGTACCGCAACATCCACCTATTAAGTAAGCACCGGCTTCAATTAGTGCGGGAACGTGGCTTGCCATCTCCGAAGGTGTTTGCGTATAGACAGTGTTATGGTTTTCGTCAAGCTTCGGCATGCCAGCGTTAGGGTATGCCATCATCCATTTACCATCAATTCCTGTCTCAGTGAGTGCCGTGTGCAGCTGCTGGATCCCAGCAATCGCATAAGGCATCCCAGTATGTTCATCACGTCTGGATTCGGCACCGCAATTCACACCGATGATGCTAACGGATTCTAACAGCGAATCACCTCCAGCAAGTTCGTCGTTCATGAGGATCTCAAGTAGATCTGCTGGGGAATTTCCCCAATCCGTCCGGTAGACGATATTGCCGGTCCGCCGCTCTTTTGTCCATTTGTACGTCAAATTCACAGCAATCGGAAGACCTGTCTCACGCGCAACATCTACAGCGATCGCAGCCTCTTTTGCAGAAAACATCGTCTCAAGGCAAAGAAAATCCACACCCTCCTCTGCCAAGGTGTGGATAACTAATTTATGCGCTTCTCTCGCGTCTTTATTTGGGATGCCGAAAGTGGTATCTCCACTATCGGCTTCAATTGCGCCGGGGGAGGGTCCCACGGAGCCTGCAATGTACACTTCTTTCCCGCTGTGTTCGACAGCTGCTTTTGCGTGTTGAACAGCGAGTCGTGTGAGACGTTGCGCACCCAATATGTCCTGTCCTGCCATTTCCAAGTGAAGTGGAGATGCCACAAACGTATTTGTGCCAATTGCCTCAGCACCTGCGTTGATATAATCCGAATGAATATCAATAACAGCAGTGGGATGCAATTCGTTGGCGAGTGTGCTGTTAGTGAGTTCTATACCGCGTGCGAATAGCTGCGAACCGAATCCACCATCGTATAAAATCGGTTCATTAGATTTTAATCGTTCTTGAAAGATTTTAATTTTACCTTGCGGTTCGGTGAGGCGTGCTAATGGTTTCACGTCCCTCTCCGTATATCCGCCCTCCAAATGTAAAGCAAAGACAAATTACGGGCTATGCGCTTAGGATTATTCTGAAAACCTATAACCCTATAGAAATCGAAGAAGCCTATAAATCATAGTTCAGACTTTTGCCTTTTACTGCAAACTCGCAAAAGAGAGACTATCATCAGTTAAAGATGCTGCCTACTCAATTGAATAGGCAGCACCGGTTGATTTACCACTGGTATACTACTTTGACACCTGAAGCTAAAAAGGTTATAGTAGGTGCTACTGATAGATTTTGACGTTGCTTGTTTATCCTGTTTGAAACTATTGGCGCATCGATCGTAGACCATATGCGTGTAATAGTTGAAACAGCGAAACCAAGGTAGCCAATAATATTATCGTTATCTTTATCAAAACGATAACTTTCATACCTAATATAACCACTTTCTTGAGAGGTTTTTTCAAAGATAGGTACACCAGTGATAGTAACATTATCCTCGAGTGCTAAAGCGATTGCTACATAACCACTTAATGTAAGTGTGAGATGTAATAATCCTTTTTTAGGCTGCTCATTATAGAATTGACCTAATCCAGGAACAACAAAAGAACATATACCTGATAGCCACGGATTCTTACGTGGGACTGAAGCAGGTTTTCGCTGAATTTGTTGAACGTTTGGATAAAATAACTGTTGATAGAGAAGAGCGTCTACTAAACGCACTTCTCTATCAGAACTCGTGACTGCTACTTGTGCAGATACGGGTATAGAAATACCGAATACTCCAATAAATAGCAGCATTGAAACAAAACGAAATAACATCGTTTTTCCTTCTTTAAAGCGTTACTGGCATCGGTTTGAATTGGCAACCTTCCACGAATATGTCAAAAAAATCCGGTGTCGTCTCCAATTCAATATGCTCAATGTTGTTAACGAACGCTTCGATATTTACGCGCTTTTTGTCAGAAAGAAGTACAGCTGTCGCACCTGCTACCGCGGCGTTGCCGACTTTGACAACATTTGCTTCGGGTACGGGCGCGAGAAATCCAATTTCAACCGCATCCTGTAGGTTAACATAATTAGCAAAGCCGCCTGCCAAAAAGAGCTTCGTTATGTCTTGGGGGACACAACCGAAGTGTCGGAGCACAATATACTGCCCACAGTAGTTTGCCGCCTTTGCCTGTGCTAAATTGCTCGCATCCTCGCGTGAGAAAGTAATACCGTGTTCGGGCAAAAGGGACATGATACGTTGCTTCCTATCTGCAAAAACGCCTTTTGGACTCATCTGATCGTTCCGGCGCAGCTCAGCAAGGAGTGAAATCAGTCCGGATCCGCACAACCCGTGTGGCGTTTCCCCGTCAATTGTATCATAATTGAACTGACTGCCATCCCACTTCATAGATTCAATGGCACCGGGGTAAGCGGGCATCCCGTATTCAATGCCGCCACCTTCAAATGCCGGACCTGCAGGACACGACGCAGCCACCATTCGCTCCGCATTCCCGACGACGACCTCTGTATTCGTTCCAACATCGACCAACATAACAATCTCATCTTGCGACGGAATGTCAATCGAAACTAAATCCGCTGCAACATCTGCACCGACATGGCTGGCAATCAATGGAAGGCTATACACCATCGCTTTCGGATTTGCGCGGATACCCAAGCGGCGGGTCTTTTCAGTCAGCGAAGTGGTTGAACGGGTGCCCTCCCGATACTCATGCTCAATCAGCGATTTATACGGCTTTTGCCCAATACTCTGGACATCCTGTTTGAAGAAAATATCACGCATTGTTGTGTTACCAGCAACGACAACCTCATAAATCTCCTGACGGACGAAGTCGTGGCGGGTACACATCTCCATGATTTCGCTGTTCAATGCGGCGATAAGTGAACGGCGCAGTTCTCCCTGAAATTCGCTGTCGTAAGTGATGCGATTCATAATATCGCTGCCACCGAAACGCTGCGGATTTTCAAAAGAACTGACGGAAACGGTTTCCCCGTTCTCCAGATTCACCAGATTTGCCACCACCGTCGTTGTTCCGATGTCCAATGCCAACCCGTAAAGATGTCCTCTGTACCGGTCAATAGGTTCGTCGTTATAATAGACAGTTCCATCGCGGTGGGTAACCCTCGGATCTAATTCTGGTGTTTCTCCGTCTGTCGTGACAGTGTGTGTCAGAATCTTAGGTGTACGTCGAAGTGGGGTAAACTCAATGTCCTCGTCAACATCAAGGACAACCGCTTGGCAGGCGAGGCGATAGTTGTCTCGTAGGAAGGCTTCTGCTTCATTGGGAGGTTGGAGACCGTCCATACCATGTTTAATCTCAACGATACATTCGTGGCACTGTCCGGTTCGGAAACAGGAGGTGGGTACTTGCACGGTTAAGTCGTCTGCATAGTCAAAAATAGTTTTTCCGGGGGTGAGTTGATAGATCCTTCCATCGCATGTGATGGTGCCTTGGGATTCTGCTGCCCCGTCAGGTGCGTCAGTCTCCCACGCGCTCCGATAATCTAACTTATCGTCCCCGACACAGAGAAGACCTGTCCCTTCATCAATCTTCCGTTGATTTCGGCAGCCAAACTTCGCTGTGCAATGGTCAAATCGATTTTTGTAGGGACAACGGTAAGTGGCTTGTTCATCCGCATGGACAACCAAACCTTCAAAAATCTGTGTAATTTTATTGAGTCGCTTTTTGTATTCCGCTTTATCTATTTTTTTCATGTTTATTGGTTATCGGTTATCAGAAGAATGGTTTTCAGTTTTAAAAGTCGTCAGTTGTCGGGGCAGTTTTTCTCATGAAGATTAAGAATTTAATCGGATAATGTAGGTGTTGCCCCATACACTGTTCGCTATGGGGACCCCTGTCTGAAGCAGGATTTAAAGGATTCGAGGATTTGCAGGATAATAGAACCGTCTTAATTGAGAACTGTTGTTTATAGAATTACCCAAATATTTTCTTAAACTTCATCCGAAAAACCTTTCAGTCGTAGGGGCGAGGTTACCTCGTCCTTACAGAGACCTTCGTTTAACGGCACCCTCTTGTAACTGATAACCGATAACTACCTACCACTCTTCGTCTGTTGCTTCAAGAAACTGCTTGGCGAGTGCGACACATGCAAGGGCATCTTTACCGTATCCATCAGCACCCATGTCATCAGCAAATGTCTGTGTAACCGGAGCACCCCCTACCATAATCTTGACCTCTTCCCGCAAGTCTTCGTCAATAAAAGCATCAATTGTTTTTCCCATGTTCGGCATTGTTGTTGTCAGAAGTGCCGACATACCCAAAATTGGTGCTTCATACTCTTCAACGGCTTCAATGAATTCGTCCTCAGAGGTATCAACACCCAGATCGTGTACCACGAAACCTGCGCCGCTCAACATCATAATACACAGGTTCTTACCGATATCGTGTAAGTCACCCTTGACGGTGCCCATAATCACTGTGCCGATGGGTTCAATGCCCGAATCCGAAAGAATCGGCTCAATATGTGCCATTCCAGCTTTCATTGCGCGTGCACAGGCTAAAACTTCTGGGACAAAGATAAAATTCTCGCGGAACTTGATGCCGACGATACCCATCCCTGCGATGAGTCCGTCATCCATAATCTCTAACGCTTCTGTGCCTTCTTCCAGAGCCGCCTCTGTCAATTCATCAACGGTGTGATGGGCACCGTCAATAAGCGCAGCAGCGATGTCCTGCATGGCGGGGGTTGCCTGCGCGAATATCTCAATCGTCCGTTCTATCTCATCGGGTTCTTCTAAGAACTCTTCAATCTCTTCCCGGATAAATTCGTTTGCGATGTCATTAATAGATGCCACGAGTTTTGAAGCCTCCTCAAAAATACAATGATACCACACAGAGGAAAAAATAGCAAATGAATTTTGGGAGTGCGCTCTTCAGGTCCAGCAAGGTGAGCATAGAGAAGATATAAATATGTTGGAAAATTATTTCACTTTCCGGACAGACACAATGCCGGATCACATGACTATCCAACACAGAGATTGGAAGAACAGAACTCGCAAAAATTGGATAGGCGTGCCTTGGAAGCACGCCTACTCAGGAAAGGTTTACTGAAGAACTACGCTGATCTCATCTATTTGCCTTTTCGGTACTCTTGTAAGAGGGCATTAATCTTATCAAGAAAGGTTTGTGAATAGATCTCACCAACAAGTGCATTATGGGTCTCTACGGCGATGGTGTCCCACGCTTTTTGGGAATCTTCCTCGAATTCAACCACTTCAATGCCTGCCTTCTTTTGGAGTGCCTCAAGCGATCTATCATTATCTTTGCGAATACTCTGAATTAATTCGCTCTGATACGCTTTCGCGATTTCACGCAACACCTTTTGCTGATTAGGAGAAAGCTGATCAAACTTTTCCTTCGTCATGACGGTTGCACCGACACCGACGCTGACAGGTAGGTTTGTCATATATTTGAATTTATCATACCATTGCAGTGCCACGGTAACATAGGGTGATACGGCTACCGCGTTAATTCGACCTGAATAAAGCGAAGCCATAACCTGCGTAACCTCGCCGGGGACAGTCGCAATTCCTGCGTTTTTGTAGAATTCAAGCCCAATTTTGTCGGTCGTACGTACCCACATCTTGACGCTTGAGGACTGCAGGTCGGCAATAGTTCTGATCGGTTGATTGCTGAATATGTAATAGTGACCGAGGTCTCCCATACCGAGCAGGACATATCCGGCATCCATAAAGGCTTTGTCGAGGTCTTCGTAGAGATAGTCCCGAACATAGTCGAGTTCTTCATAGGTTTTGAACATCCGAGGCAGTTGAAAAATCAAGACCTCTTTCTGGATTTCGCCGAGTCCAGTGGCTGTCATAGCCCCTGCATGGAGCAGGCCAGCACGCATCTTACGGACGACATCAATTTCATCGCCTTGTACCCCGTTCGGATAGAAGCGAATTCGGAGTTCACCATCCGTTTTGGAGCGAATCTCTCTCGCCATGGCATCAAAATTGTTCATCCAAGTGGAACCCTTTGGCGCGAGCGTCGCGAACTTAATAGATTCGGCGGCGAGCGTGACCATTGGTAAACACAGAATTCCTAAAATCAGTAGAACCACACCTGCTAAACCAGCGGCGTGTGCTTTAAAGCCTGTTTTCTTTTCTCTCATTATTTAGTCTCCTCTTCTTCCAATTCTGGATCAAAAAGAACATCAGCCTGAGCGAGCCAGCGTTTGGCGCGTGATTTTGTCAACGAAGTTGCAGCTTCCTCCCCAGGATAAATATCCGACGGTGCGTCAAGAACTTCCTGCAACGCTCGCGTGTATAACTTCAAGTCCTGTTTAGGATAGGCATAGTAACGTGCGAGATAGAATTTACTCATCAGGAACTTACCGTCATTGATTCGATCTACATGCGCGATGTGTTCCTTTGCCTTTTCTGGATCTCCACCAATTGATACTGACCGGTCGCCGTAATAGACAGCATAGAATAGATGTGCGCCACCGTAGTAGAAAGTTTCGTCCAATTCAAGCACCCGCCGCATCATCAGTTCTACGCGCGCCAAGTCAATTACCTGCATTGGGTCATCTTTCTGAAGGCTAATGCCACGTCCCATCGCATAAGCCGCCCAAAACAGCGGTTCAACATCCTTTTTTTTCAACTTCTGAAGTGCCTTTTCAAACACATCCAGATCAACAGTTCTTGCCTCATTGAAGGTTTTATTGGACTTTGCCAGTGCCTTGAACGCGTACGCTTCAGAACGTTTATAGCGGTCGATCGCACGTGCGCGCATCTCCTCAGCGGTTTCCATATCGCCTGCTATTTCAGCGTCTTCCATCTTATCTTCGATAAAGCCGCTGTAAGATGAATGCGCCCGTGCAGTCTTGACAATAAGTCCAGTATTTCCGGTTTTCGCCAAACGCTCAAGCGTTTTGATATTTTTCACGAGGGTGGTTTCTACTACAGCGAGGTCACTCTCGCTCTGAATCCTCGCCAATTTGGCAAGACCGCATCCACCTAAGAATATTGGGAGGAGGAGTAAGGAAAATATATGAAAACAAAACTTTTTGTATATCATGGGTGTTAAATTTACCTCCTATAAGTGTTGTGTGCCTATAATATAGGCGCGGTTTGGAACCGTGATGAAAACATGATAACAGTTTATCCACATTAATGGTAGAGGAACAGCGGAATCTTGGTCTCCTGAATCAGATGCTGTGTAACGCTACCGACGAAAAATTTACGGACGCTTTTTCTGCCGTAAGCACCCATCACTAACATGTCAATGTCGTTCTCAGCGATATGGGATTTAACGGCGGCTTCTGGATCCCCACTTTGTGTGACAAGATTCGGTTTAATCCCGTAACTCTCAAAGAAACCGCCAAGATTGCCTAATAACTCCTGTGCAGCTGCAGCATCATTGTTAATAGTAAGAAGCGTTATATCACAAGCACTCCATATACCGAGTAAAAGAAACATGTGTACGACTTTAGAAGCCGGGATGCTATTGTCATAGGCAACAAGGACCTTCTTAATCTCCTGTACGGAATCCGAGACAGCCAGTACGGGGATAAGTCCATTCTTTAAAACACGTTCAAGCGTCCCATAAGTTTCATTAGCATCGTATTCAAAGGAAGTTCGCTTCCCGATGACAATGAAATCGTGAAATTTGGATTCCTCAATAAGTTCGGAAACAGGGCTGCCAGTATCGGCGTGTAAAACGACATTTATCTTCCGCTCATCGCAGATACGCGCAAAACCGTCGAGTATTGCTTTCGCCTTTGCTTGTGTTTCTTCCAACAACTGATCTTCAAGTTTTACGTCATAGTGCGCTCCACCGATTGGCACTGGTCCACTTGAGGATTGAATGCCGGGTTGGTCGATAATAGCGACGCCTGTAATTGTTGCATTGTGATTCAGAGCGAGTTGACATGCATACTCAATTGCTGCTTCTGCATGCGGAGAACCATCTAAACCGAGCAGAATTTTGGAAAAATTTGAATGTTCCAAAGTAAAATTCCTCCTCTACAGTTTTACCTGCGCGCTGGTAGTGCCAAACCTGAAAATTAACGTTAAACAGCGCATCGAAACCTTATCGTGATACTTAGTGTAGCAAGTATCGGCTGATAAATTATGCTGAAAATGGCAGTTGTACGACCGTGGCATCAACACGTCCGTCTGAGGTCTCAACTTGGACGCGACTGCCTGCTTCTGTGACCGCGATGCGGACGTATCCCAAGGCGATCTCTTTTGCGAGTGTTGGAGCAAAAGTGGAACTTGTAACCCGACCAACCGCCTTGTCTCCATCGAAAACCGTTGCGTTTGGATGAAGCCTGCAGTCGTCTTGTGATGTTTTAGCATCAACCTCAATACCGCGTAAGAGACGGTTCGGGTGCCCTCGATATTTCATACGAGCGACGATCTCTTGTCCAATGTAACACCCCTTCTCAAAATCGATAGCGTGTTCCAATTCAGCCTCAAGTGGGATAACAGCATCGGTTAATTCCGTTCCGTATCTGGGCACGCCTGCCTCAATGCGGAGCGACTCAAGTGCATTCCACCCGACCGGTTGAACGTTAAAACGTGTGCCTTCCGCCATCAACGTTTCCCAAAGCGACACTAACGCATCGGCGGTGGTATACAGTGTATAACCTATTTCGCCAGTGCTATTGGTCCTCACACAGACAATTGGGTGTCTAAAAGCCGCATCTCCTTCACGAAAACAATTATGTCGTTCCGGTAAAGCCGAAAGCTCGCTCAAACCGAGCACGGACTGAACAAGGTCTGTTGACTTTGGACCGTGAACAGCAATTGCCCCAGTTTCAGCGGTTACATCAGAAAGTTCAACGTCATCAGCGATGATATACTTATCCAATTCGCTGAAGAGACTGTCTGTCGTCTCAGGCGCGGTGTCGATACTGAGTGCATCTTCAAGAACAGTGATATTCAAATCGGCTATAATTTTGCCGCGATGCGTTAAGAGCGTGGCGTAAGTGCCTTGTCCAGTTGTGAGACTTTCAACATCATTGGAGATGATACGATGTAAAAATTTTGCCCGATCTTCACCCGTTAATCGATGTCTGCCTCGATAGGACACATCAGCAATACCGACATCGTTCCTGACAGCACAGTGTTCGGAAACAACATCGGTAAATTGTGTAGCAACATTCCAATCCAGATGCCTTTCCGCAAAGGTTGCACCGAATTGTTCATGAATGGGATAGAGTGGTGTTGTCTTCATATTTTTTTAATTTTCCTTGTGGTTCGTTCAGGTGGAACTGTTGGGATCCTCTTTGACTAAAAGATGCGATCCAGGCGCAAGATGATCTTTGGATTTCGTAAAGAGAAAGATGAATCGAGCGGTTCTGCTACTTCAATCCCAACGCTCCACGGTGAGGGGGTAGCGAACGGATCCGCAAAAACAGAGCATCCGATGCCGATTGATGTTTTGAGTCGCGTCATAAAACCCTCAAAATCGGAAAAGGGGGCCTCATCATACCACCACACACTACCTGTATCCAAGAAACAACTGAGTGTCCATCCGAGCACAACATCTTGTTCGCTGAGAATTGTCTCTTTGATAAGACGATACTCAAGGTTAAGCAGGAGTCGGCTATCTCCAGCAAGCGTGTTAAAATCGTAACCCCGCAGGGTATTACCACCGCCAAGGTGAAGGAACCGTTGTCTGGGCAAGGCCGCATCGGAGAAATCACCGGCAACGCGAACATTTAAGTGGTGTGGACCCGATAAAGGCGTATAGCGTGCCAACTCAAACCTATAGAAATTGAAGGCGTAATCACCACCGAAACTTTGCCCTGCTATTTCAATTGCGAATTGACCGCGCCATCCACGCCGAGTCCGCTCATTCGCGTTAAACTGTGTGTGAAAATGTCGTTTATTAATGGATCTGTGATCCCGTGTATCAAACGCATAAACGAGGGCAAGACTTCTCAACTGCCCGCGATTAATTCGTGAATTGCCCCGCTTAAGTCTGTTGCGGTTTAAGTAACTCCAATCCGTTGATTTAGAGAGGTTGTCGTGATTTTCTCCTGTGAATTCCAGTCTGAGATAATTCCATTCTGACGGTGCGTAGGTTATCCATCCCTGAGAGCCCTGACGTTGATAATAATCTTGAAGTGCGGAACCATAATAGGAGGCATTCAGGGTAGCATCACCGTGATGTAAATAGATATTAGAACTGACATCGGTGAGTTTATAGAAACTCCCACCGAGTTTAAGGGGTTGCCGCTTAAAGAACCCTTGCTCGAGACCAACTTGATAGTTCCATATTTTGCTCGAAAACCCACGGCTGATTGAACCGAAAACCTGTTGTTTGCCCGTGACGCGTGCCGAAAGCGTCCCACCTGCACCGAGCATTAACCCGTGCACACGGTTGAATTGAAGTATCGGAAAACCACCGGGTTGCGCGAACGGACGTTCTTCGATGTCAATAATCATGACATTTTTTCCACCTTCACGTTGAACGCGCCAATTCCGAACCGACTTGAAATGTTCACTGTTCTCACTAAGTTCCTTGCGCATGCGGTTTATCTTTGATTGACCAAGATTATGATGGTAAACATCTGAGGTTTGCGAACCCTGTTCTCCACCAGCCCCGATTTCCAGATTGAGTGCTGCCAACAGTTCCGCCTCTGGGATTCGAGTATTCCCAGTGAAACGAACTTCATGTAATGTCCCTTCGTCAATGTTAAATTCAAGGACATCGTCGGCAAATTGATGTGTAACCGTGGCGAATTCATATCCACGATTTAAATAAAAGTCAGCAATTAATTGTTGTTTCAGTCTAACAATTGAAGCAGCGAGATAACCGGATTTTAACTGGAACCAATCTGCAATGAATTGCGAAGGGAAACTTCTATTCCCCTCAATCTTAATTTGTTGCGCAAAAAACACAGGGGCTTCCGTGACTCGGACATGCAAACTGGCACTACCTGCAAAATCCAATGATTCTTCACTACCAACATCGACCTGCTTAGTCTCCAAACGCACATCCTGAAGCCAGTCCCGGTCCCGTAATTCTGTGATTAGCCAAGAAAGTTGTGGAATTGTGATAATATCCCCGGGCTGAACTGGAAGGAACTTTTGGATGACCTCCGTTGGAATCTTGGTGTTCCCTTTAATTTCGATAGCCGCAACCTTTAATTTTGCTTCGGGTGCAAAGTCTTCAGAGACAAGCGGCGTCGTTACGAGTTCCAAAACACCCATCGCTGGTCCATACCGTCCCGAAAGTGCACCCATATACTCGTGTGGTGAGTGTGGCCACCATGGATGCTCGTTATCATAAATTGGCAGCCAATAACTATATTCTCTGGACGTAGCAGGTATAAGGCTCTTCGTATTACTACCGTGCACCTTACGGTGGACGTTAAGAAGCCACCTGCTTTCAAAAAAGGATGCAGACTGCGAAGCTGTCTTAGGAGAGGACTCCAACATTTTACGCGGGAGAGCGATTTCAAGACTCCAAAAAGTGGTGTTAATTTGGGTGGCAACTTCTGCTTCTGAGTTCCATACGCGATCCGCGTTGAAGGATGTTTGCATCGTTTTCTGATTCAAAGTCGCTTGAACATCACGCGGCGCGAACCGGAAATTGGGTTCTCCAGATGTATTAACCTGTTGATCAAAACGCGCACCAATCGGGTTGATAACAAGGTGATAATAGATATCAGTTTTCGGATTAGGATCGATTAGGATTTCAATACACTCGTCTTCCCAAATCGGTGAGTCGTGCTGAGTTTGTGAAACATACAAAAGATAGAAGTCAGACACGTGCGCCTTTACGCCGATGTAAAGATTCTCTACATCCCACATTAAAAAGGTTTCGGTCGGATTTTTGGGAGCATCAGTGCCATCTGGATTCTGAAGCGGAGCGAGTGAAGCAGCTGTTTGCCACGCGAGTTCAGATAAATTGCCATCAATAACCGGTGGCTGTGCTATTTTCGGAACAGGTTGCGCAAAGTCAACGAATGGATTCGGTTCAGCATCCGCAGGTGTGTCTTTGTCACTCGGTGGACTCGACAGAAGTGAAATCGCGTCGGTGGCTTTCAACCGCAACAGCGGTCCACCGTTGTTAATAATGGTTAACCCTGTATCATGGTCATTTTGTGCGGGTAAATTGACAACGATTTGCTTTTTCACACTTCCAAATTCGACATCGGCATCGTAATTTTCAGGGACTTGAACGCGAATGCTACCGCCTTCGGCGGTTATATCCATCGGTGCGGCAACGGTGTCAAGTAGTGCCAACCCAATTGAGCCGTTTTGTGTTTCCAGTTTATTCTGTCCTCGGGTTAGCAGAATTTTCCCATCAATATCACCCTTCACCACGCTAATGTTATAATTGCCTAAGGTTTCATCTAAATGGACATCCCCTGTCCCTATCGCAATTTCTATTTTCCCACGGATACGCTGAAGGCTTATATTCCCTGCTTTCGCCTGAAGCTTAACAGATACATCTGCGGGGGTCTTGATCGTACATTTCAGTTGAAGTTGGTTGTGGAGCGTTGCTTGCAGATCCCCTATATTAGAAAGTTGATTGGATTCTGCTTCAGGAGAATCACTTGACACTTGTATTTTCAACTGAAGTGTGTTATCATTTTGTATGCCTGTTAATGCGATGTTGTCAAGATAGGAGCGAATTAATGTATCCCGTTCTGTGTTTGTTGCTTGTGCCTGCTTTTCAAAGGTGACGGTGATGTTCTCACCCGCCGTCGCAACTAGGTCAATGTTTCCCGGTAAATCCGTACTGAGTTCTATCCGGTAAACGTCTTCAAAACTAAAGGTGTCCGTTGACGTTGTCCCTACTATCAGGTTATGCTCTTCGCTCGTTGGTTCGTTGGCAGTTGGAAGCGGTACCTCTCCTTCGACTTCAGGATCCGCTGCACCTACATGTTGGATGGATAGATTCAGCGCGAGCATGAAGAAAAAAAATAGATATAGACGAGAGAGAATCGCGCGAAACACTGGGGTCATTCCAAGAAAATTCCTTTTTAATCCAGCATGCCTGACCTTGCAATATTGGCTTGAAAACTATAACTACAGAATTACTTGACACATTTTAAATAATACTTTATACTTATTAGAAAAGTCAAGCAGTTTTTTCGTATCCTCCATCGCTATTAAAACGTTTCTAAAGCCAACGGATGAAAGCTAATTATTTGGGAGCGAAGGAGAAGGAAGAAACGCTGCGCACAGGAGAAAAAGATGAGCGAACCTTCTAAAGGAACAACAGAGTACTGTTTCTCTTTTGGACCATGGAACATACACGAGGGAGCAGACCCTTTCGGACCCCCTGTTCGAGAATCATTCAGTTTCGATGAAAAGGTTGGGTTTTATCGCGATCTCGGTTTTGTTGGAATTCAATTTCATGACGATGATGTCGTGCCGGATATTGACGAGAAAACGCACGCCCAACTGATAGCGCGGACAAAAGCTGTCAAAGCACAACTTGACGGCCACGGTTTGACAGCAGAAGTGGTGGCACCACGGTTGTGGGAAGCTCCAGAGACTGTTGATGGTGCTTACACCTCTAATTCTCCAAAAGAACGACAGTATGCATTGGAACGCTCAAAACGATGTGTGGATATTGCCAATGAAATCGGGTGTAAAAACCTCGTATTGTGGCTTGCTCGTGAAGGCACCTACATTCGGGAAACGAAAGATTCAGCAGATGCAGTCGGGCAGATCCTTGACGCAATTAACGCACTTCTCGAGTACGATTCAGAAATCCGAATCCTAATTGAACCAAAACCGAATGAACCGATGGATATCGCTTACATCCCAACGATTGGGCATGCTATCGGTTTGGCTTATGCTAGCAATTCACCGGAACGCGTTGGCGGCTTAATCGAAAGTGCCCACGCCATTCTCGCAGGGTTAGAACCATCTGATGAAATGGGGTACGCACTCTATCATAAGAAACTTTGGAGTGTCCATCTCAACGATCAAAACGGGTTAAAATTCGACCAAGATAAGGCATTCGGTTCCGTTAATTTGCGGCGAGCGTTTAACCAAGTGCGGGTCCTTGAAGAAAACGGATATGGTAGAAACGGTGAATTCATTGGATTAGATGTGAAGGTGATGCGAACACAACCGCGCGACATCTCAACAAAACATTTATTGAGTAGTCGCAGAACCTTTCTTAACCTACTTGAGAAGGTCAGGACGTTTGATAAAGAGGTCGAACAGGAGTTTATCGCAGCCCGCGACTATGAAGGCTTGGACTTCTACATTCTTGAACACCTCCTTGGAGTGTGAGGTTTATTGTAGGCGCACCTAAATCTTTTTTGTAAGGTGTGCTCGTTCAACGACGAACAAAGGCGGCAGAGGACAAAAACAAACATGACAACGGATAAGAGCCCTCTACACGAGGCCGGTGGACCGTGTTACCGAGCAGTGATGCTCGTGGGTCCTCCCGGCGTTGGCAAGGGAACACAAGGGAAAATGCTGGCACAAATCCCGGGTATTTTCCATGTCTCCAGTGGAGATATGTTCCGCGAACTTGATATCAATTCCAAATGCGGACAAATCTTCCAAGAATACGCAAGTATCGGTAAGCTTGTTCCAGACCATATTACAGTCAAAATCTGGCAAGACTACATGGCGGCAAAGGTCCGAGAGCAGGCTTACGCGCCAGAAAGAGATTTGCTCATCCTCGATGGTATCCCACGGAACATCGCGCAAGCATCTTTGATAGCACCTTATGTAAAGGTTTTTAAAGTGATTTATATGGTCTGTGCGGACCGAGAAGTAATGTTTAAACGCATTCGGGGCAGGTCACTTAAGGAAAATCGCATTGATGATTCCGAAGAAGTGGTGGTTCGCTACCGGTGGGATGTTTACAAACGGGAAACCGAACCGCTGATTGACCACTATCCTCAGGACCTAATTCGGCTCATTGATGCTGACACGATTGCAGCAGATGTGCTTCAGCAAATCCTGTCAGCGATCGTGCCTATTCAAAAAAAACATTTCATGGCACCGCTAATGTGAACGACTCCATAATGTCCCACGTTTCACATGTTTCATAGCACCCTTCAATCAAGACGACGATAGATGCGGAATTCAGGATGCGCGAGTGCGCGCATTGGAAAAGGGGCACCGCTATCGGATATCTGGATGCCGAGAAATTCTAGTGTACGCCTGAAGGTTTTGTGCAACTCATACGGGCTTCCTTCCTCTAAAACTTGCGTGTAAAACGCAAGTGTTTCCTCCAACGCAATTTCACCGAGAGGATACCAATCCTTATCTTGATAAGATTGTGGATGCTCTCGGTATTTTTGGAACACCTCAAGATCCGGCACGAGGATAAGAACCCATTTCACCTCTTCACCCGTCACTAGGTCTAATTCGGGAAGTAGCCAGTCAAATAATCCTTCTGGAGCCACTCCAATAGGTTCTTCCTGAGGGATGTGCGCGGATATCCAGTTTGATACCTCAATTCTGGTGGGTTGCGTGAGCAGAACAGAAGCAAAAGAGAATGTATAAACGAACGAGTAAAGCACGATAACACCCCCCAGGATTCTGCGAAACCATCTCTCGAACGTGGGTGCTCCAGTAAGGCGTGGCGCGTTCGCAGTCGGATATGAACGCCCTGTCTCTAAAAGAGTCTTTACAACACTCGGAAAGTGTTTGAGTGCTGCAGCAGCGAGCATAGTGAGTATCGGATAGAGTATTAGCAGATGACGGGCAAACTTAACCTTGTGTATCCCGATAAATAGTAAATAAGGAATAACGAAAGCAAGTAAAGATGCTTCTAATATAGGAAATCTTCCAATGCTCCTTTTATAGTAAAACCCATAATTCCTTATACACCAACGCAAGGGTGCCCCTTCCCAGTAACGGGTGGGGACCCCGGTTACAAACCTCGCCAGCGAAGGAGAGGTGTTTTGTGTTTTCCAAAGTACCTTCATATTTTCGGATTTCACTATAAGTGATACAAGTGCAAACAATACACCAAAACCCATGAGAAGCGCGAGTGGCAATCCCATGCCCCATTTCAGAAGCGTCCACAGGTAGGTAAATCGATGTAGCCAATCAGATTCTGCTGTGTTAATGAGACCGAAATGTCCCCAGTGGTAGTGAGAGGCTTCATACCAGAAGTCTGCAAAAAAGAGATTCCATTCAGGTGAAACCAAATCTATGAGCCAATAAGGGCAGAGGAAGGTAAAAGTTAAGACAGAAACACCAATGATTGTTGCAAGCCTGCGATAAAAATACTTGCTACCGACAAAGCATAACAGCGAAAAAGCGACAAAAATAGTCGTAAATTTGACTGCGAAACCGACTCCCACAATGACTCCAAGCCATACCGCAGTTTGAAATGTAAGCGCAGTTGAGGAAGAGCGCGCACGCGTCAGGAACCAAAAAAACAGTGCCACACAGAAAGTTGCGGGGATGTCAACAAGTGCAAAACGGGACTCATTAGTGGCGTGTAACATCGCAACAGCGAGCAATCCTGCTGCAATTTGACCTATACGCCTGTTGTAGCAGTGGAATCCGATGCGATAGGTGAACCAAAGCGTTGCCGTAGACAACAGAACATTGATGCAGCGTGCCAATAAAATCACGCGGGTTTCTGTCAGATGCCAACCACCGAACGACAACAATTTGCCTACACCAGCAATGATATAAAACCACGCTGTTCCGGGCCAGTTGTAGATTTGGGGTGGTGCCGTGAAGTGGATGAGATTCAGCACATCTTGTGCGATTAGGACTTCACGTGGGTCGGGAGAATCGGGCAAGCCAACGTTTACGCCGATGAGGCGGAGCAGAAAGCCGATCGCGAGAACCGTTGGCATAATAAGGTTATTAACAAAGCCAGCACGGTCTGTCAGATTGAAGGATCTTCTCGCCGCAACAAGCGATTTCATGTTTTATAATAGAATCGGAGATGTCTTATGCAATCATACCACGGAGAACGCCGAGTTTTTTAAAGATTGTCCGCCAACGTTCCACATGATTTTCACCGACATAAACAGGAACAAACCCCAGGTTGAGATAATTTTTGATTGCGGGCAGCCGAAAATCGTCTGTGTCTAACATTACGTATGCCACACATCGCGTCTTAAAATAGTGAAGGAGAAATACCGTCAGCCATCTTCCGAGTTTGTGTCCAGTGTGCTCTGGAAGCACAGCGAGCATATCGATGTAACCAATCGGTTTGTCACGGAGACACCTACTCCAAGCACATGCCGTGCCAATAGGGACATTTTTATGAACGACGAAGCAGAATCCATTCGGATCGAAATTAGGTTGGGTAATAACGTTCGTGTACGCATCCTCGGAGGTTCTGCCTTGGTCTACGAAGGCTTTGTCCATTATTCGCGCCCAATGGACTTCATCCCCACTCTGATAAGTTCGGATATGATAACCATCAGGACACCGAAGCCTCGGCAAATTCTCCAAATCATATCGAGCCATTTTGAGTTGATCTTCCACCATATTTTAACTTGAGACCTTCGTCCAGAGTTCCTCAGGGAGCGTTTCTTTAACGTTCGCTATTTGCGTTGACATAGACGGCAACCCCAACTTTTGAAAAATATCTTGCCACCGCTTTCGCTGACCCTCTTCAACATAAACAGGTATGAATCCTAAATTCAGATAGGTCTTAACAGCAGGGATACGAAAATCATCGGTATCCAGCATCGAACATTTGAACCCATTGTCCCGAAAGTAGCAAAGGACAGCAAGTGAAACCCATTTTCCGAGCTTGTGTCCGGTGTGTTCAGCAACAACGCCTACCATGTGCACATATCCGACATCCTTCTCATCTACAGATTGCCGCCACGCACAAGCGGTTCCAACAGGAGTGCCCTGATACGTTGCGAAATAGAATCCATCAGGGAGAAACACATCTCTGTCAGTAATTTCATTCCTCGTATCCTGCGCGGTGCGTTTTCTGCCACCAAACGAGTCGCTGATGATATTTGCCCAGTGTACTTCGTCACCTTCGCGATAGGTTCGCATACCGTAGCCTGTCGGGAGTTCAAGTTTCGGTAAATCTTCTAAATTGGGGCGTACCATTCTAAGCTGTCGCGCCATTTTTTACTTTTCCTTGGGGTTAAACGACGTGGTCTGTGCTTTGGCACTTTTCGCTCAGGAGCTGAAGAAACACCCAAACAAAAACCCCTCCACTTCGTTTCGGGCTACGGTTTCGTTGCTGTTTTATCTGTAGAAGTCGCGGGCACGGGAAATCCGAAGAAACACCATTTTGCTTAGGTGTTTCTTAAACAAAACCCTTCCACTTCGTTTCAGGCTGCACGCTTTTATCTATGTCGCGAATCCAGATTCACAAAATATCCAGACTTTCGTACCAGACTTTCGTAATTATATCACACCTCAAAAATTGGTGCAAAACCTTTACAATATTTTCCAAAAATGCTATAATGAGAGGCAATCATTTGTAGTAAGAAACGGGTACTCACAATAAAGGTGGGAAACAGGTGAAACGACCGGTCAAAAGAAGACCCAATATTGTGCTCGTTGGTTTTATGGGAACTGGGAAAACCTCTGTTGGAAGACGGCTTGCCTCACAGCTCCGGATGCGCTATGTGGACACAGACGACATTATTGAGCGGGATAGTGAGCGACGTATCAGCGACATCTTCGCAGAAGATGGGGAACCTGCTTTTCGGGAACTTGAGAGTGAAGCTGTCCGTAAGGCATCAAAACTAAACAACCACGTTATTTCCACCGGCGGTGGAGTCGTTTTGAAAGAAGCAAATATGATAGAGCTGAAGCGAAACGGCGTTGTTTTCTGTCTAACAGCAACAGCAGAGGAAATCTATCGGCGGGTTGGACATCAGACACACCGACCGCTGCTCCAGACCTCCGATGCACTCTCAAAGATCCAGTCAATGTTGGCAGAACGACGTCCGTACTATGCGGAAGCCGACTATATGATAAGAACGACGGGACGTTCATTCGGCGAAATCATCACCCACATCAAACGTGTGTTTACAAAAAGCACCAGGAATCCAAAATGGCGAGAACCTTACGCGTAGAACTCGGAGATAACAGTTATCCGCTTGTTGTCGGGACAGGGCTGCTTGACCGAGTTGGCGAATTCCTCACACCACATACGAAGTCAAATAAGGTACTCATCGTTTCGGACACATTCGTTAAAGCCAGCTATACGCCCATTGTCCTGAAGAGTCTTGAAGATGCCGGTCTTGATGTGGGCACAATTGAAGTTCCCACCGGCGAAGAAAACAAATCATTGGCGCAGTTTTCTCACATACAGGATAGTTTGGTTGCACATCAACTCGACCGCGGTTCAACGCTTATTGCACTCGGTGGCGGTGTCATCGGCGACTTGGCTGGATTTGCGGCAGCGGTGTACATGCGCGGGATCCCTTATGTCCAGATTCCAACGACATTACAGGCACAAGTCGATGCCAGCGTTGGTGGCAAGACGGCGATTAATCACCCGAAGGGCAAAAACCTCATCGGCGCATTTCATCAACCGAAATTGGTGCTCATTGATGTAGATACGCTCAAAACCCTACCGCAACGCGACATCCGATCAGGACTTATTGAAGTTATTAAGATGGGCGTTATCCGCGATGAATCGTTGTTTGAGAGGGTTGAAGAGAACCTTGACGCTATCTTAAAATTAGACGACACAGTGCTCACTGAGATAATTTCGCAGGCATGTATCAACAAAGCAGAAATCGTTGCTAAAGATGAAAAAGAGAGTGGATTACGGATGGTGCTTAACTATGGGCACACCTTTGGACACGCGCTTGAAGCATTAACACACTACAATAGGTATCGACACGGCGAAGCGGTCTCTATCGGTATGAACTGTGCTGCACAGTTAGCTGTGAATTTGGGAATGTTCTCCGAAACCGATTTTCAACGGCAACACACACTCCTAAAGCGTGCGAAATTGCCGATTGCCTTTCCACCCGACCTCACCCCGGAAGCGTTATGTAACGCGATGTATTTAGACAAAAAGACGTTAGGCGGTAAACTCCGCCTCATCCTGCCGACGCGTATTGGAGAAGTCGTTATCCGTGACGATGTAGATGATCGGCATGTTTTAGAAGTTATTTCGCAATGTTTTTGAGAGTGGCTGTCAGTTATCGGCTGTCGGCTGTCAGGCAAGAGCCGTTCGTAGTGGTTAGTTTCTTGTCTGAATCATGGATTCATTAGATTTTTCGGATTTTTAATTGTTTGTGGCAGTAACGAAATACGCAACCGCCACAAGCACTTAATCGATAACAGACAGCCAAAACAAGGAATATAACACTTATGATAAAAACAACTCAATGGATATTCGTCTGCTTGGTTCTGTGCCTAAGCATTGGCACAGCGTTTAGCCAAGGGCTTAGCCCACCGGCAAACGTCACGGCAGTGGACACCCCCAACGACGATGGCTCCAGCATCACGATTAACTGGGACGCAGCCCCTGAAGATAGTGGTATCACTGGGTATCAAATCCTGCGGCGGATAGCAGACGGCGAGCTTGAAGAAATCGGTGAACTGTTGCCTGTCGGAACAACCACTTATGTCGATTCCTCTATCGAAGGAGGGAACGCTTACGCCTACATCGTGCGCGCTGTTACCGAGACAGAGGCAACAGTGGATTCCGAACAAACCGCCCCCGTCAAAGGAACAGGTGAGTGGTTTCACACCGGCAAAATCCCGCTGTTTGTCGCTATGCTCCTTTTTGGCACTGCAATTGTTTGGAATATCTATTATGCGCGGAGCGGAAAGGAGATATTTATCCGCCGTATCCCCGGACTTGAGGCTGTAGATGAAGCCATCGGTAGAGCAACCGAAATGGGACGCTCGATTCTCTATAGTTTAGGGTTAGGACGCGTAGATGAGGTCCCCACTATTGCGAGTATGACGATTCTGGGGCAAGTGGCACGGCGAACTGCTGATTATGAAACGCCATTGCGTGTGCCTTGTCGGGATCCAATTGTTATGAATGTTGTGCGTGAGGTCGTGCGAACAGCATATCTTGATGAAGGACGTCCGGATGTCTATAACGAGGAAAACGTTTTCTTCGTCAGCGAAAGCCAATTCGCTTACGCTGCTGGTGTAGATGGTATTATGCTTCGTGAAAAACCCGCTGCGATATTTCTACAAGGTCAATTTTACGCTGAATCGCTCATTCTCGCCGAAACAGGCAATTCTATTGGTGCCATTCAGATTGCAGGAACAGACTCTGAGCACCAACTTCCATTCTTTATTGCTGCATGCGACTATACTTTAATTGGTGAAGAATTATACGCAGCGAGTGCTTATCTGTCCAGAGAACCGATGCTACTCGGGAGTCTCAGAGGACAGGATTGGGGAAAGGTACTCATTTTCATAACTATGATTCTGGGCGTGATTCTTGAGTTGTCCGGTGTCAATTGGATAACAATCCTCTTACAAAGGGTGAGTTAGGAGGCTTTATGAAAAGACAAGTACCTTTAGTGCTCTGTTTTCTTTTTGGCGTTGCAACAATTCTGACCCGATTTAGTCCACATCCATATTCTCAATTCTTTTACGAAGAGGTGAATAGTTGGGTACTTATTATTACGCCTTTCGCATTGGTCTTGGCAACAGTGACACTCATCCGCGCTCATGTGACACGTATTCGTCGGCGTACAGAGTATTGGCAATACAGTTTTATTGTCTTTGCTGGGCTTATCACAATGGTTGCCATAGGGGTACCCTTTGGACCGCAGTATCCTGCGTTTGAATGGTTATTCAATAACATTCAGGTGCCAATGGATGCCACTATGTTTTCACTCTTAGCCTTCTTTATTGCGTCGGCGGCATATCGAGCGTTTCGTGCTCGATCATTTGAGGCTACTCTACTTCTCGTCACCGCGATTATTGTCATGCTGGGGAATGTCCCGGTTGGGGATTTAATTTGGAGTGAGACATCAAGCATGAAGCAGTGGATCTTAAATAACCCAAACCTTTCAGCAAGGAGGGGGATTATACTCGGAGTAAGTTTGGGTGTAATTTCGCAATCCATCCGAATTATACTCGGAATTGAACGTTCGTACTTAGGGGGAGGAGATTAACAGATGCTTGATAAATTGATGAACATAGACCGTCGAATTGTCTTTATTCTCGTTGCCCTTGCAGTTATCATCCCTACGAAACTATCGGTGAATCTACCCATTTCGGTCTCTGAACCCACACAGCAGCTCTACGATTATATTGATAACTTAGAAGCCGATTCAACTATCATGATTGCATTTAATTATGGACCTGCGGGTCTACCGGAACTCCATCCGATGGGGAGGGCTGTACTCAAACAGTGCTTTGATAAAGACGTGCGTGTTATCGGTGTCACATTAGCTCCCGATGCACCAACCTTAGCAAATACACTGATGGAAGAAATTGCCCAAGAGAGCGGAGCAATGGCTGGCGAAGATTATGTTTTCTTGGGCTATCGACCCGGAGGTGCACTGGTTATGCTTGGAATGGGAACCAGTATCGCCGGTGTTTTTGAAAATGACTACAACGGAACAGCACTTGCTGAAATTCCGATAATGGAAAACATCACAAACTACGACCAAATCTCTCTTCTGGTGGACTTCGCTTCTGGGAGCACTACAGAGCAATGGATCAATTATGCGAATACACAATACAATTTACAAATTGCCTCAGGTGTCACCGGAGTTATTATAGCGCAGATGTATCCGTTCTTGCAAACCGGACAATTGGTAGGCTTGATAGCGGGTATTTCGGGAGCTGCTGAGTATGAACGCCTCATAGATGCTCCGGCAAAAGGAATGAAGTGGATTAATATTGAATCGTTTGTGCATCTATTGATTGTCGGTTTAGTCATTCTTGGTAATATCGCATTCTTCATTCGAAACCGGCAAGAGGAGTAAATTTATGGAAATTTTTGGCATCTGGCTCGCGGCGTTTTTGACGTTGTGCATTTACAGTTTCCTTTACCGAGATAATCCATTCTATCGGTTTGCTGAATATCTCTTTATAGGAATATCAGTTGGGTACTACATCGTCATTTACATTCACCAAGGCTTTATTCCATTCGCTTGGGAGCCGTTTTGGGCGGCGGTTAAACCTTTCTGGCCAGGAATTCCTCGAGAAGCAGGTTGGATAGGATTGATAAAATTGATTCCAATAGCACTGGGACTTTTGTTCTTTGGTGGTTTGTCTCCGCGGCACACATGGCTGATTCGCTATCCGAGTGCTGTTCTTGTCGGGTTTGGATCAGGAATCTCCATTCCACTAATGTTACGGACATTTATTTTCGAGCAGACACGCGGAACGGTTGAACCTTTTGCAGCTATCAATGCAGGAACTCTCTCTCCTTGGGGAATTCTTGAGGCAATTCTTATGCTCATTGGGGTCGCCTGTACACTCACCTATTTTTTCTTCTCTGTTGAACACCGAGGTCCTGTCAAATGGCTTTCAAAAGTAGGTATTGCCTTCCTCATGATTGGTTTCGGTGCGGCGTTTGGTAACACCGTTATGGGTCGTGTCGCACTGCTCATTCAACGTATTGATTTTCTGCTAAACGATTGGATTGGTATGATAATGGATTGGCTCGGTTCAATTTTTTGACATCTTTTAACTATTAAATTTCTGCACTGTACTCCATTACATTTCGCACAGATTTTTGGTGGATCGGACGTTCCCTTAGAGTCGGACGTGAGTTTCACCAGAAACCATCGTGAAATCTTCTTCATAGTACTACAAAATCTGTAGCCCGTAACGTAGTGGAGGGCGAACTTAAGAAAAGGATGCTAAAATTCAAACCCACATCATTTAACCGCAAGGGAAAATTAAAAAATGAAACTCGGATATAGCACGTGGGGAATGCCCACCGTCCCCATAGACACTGCCATTTCCCATCTCGCGAATCTCGGATACGATGGCGTTGAACTCACTATCATTCCACGCTTCACGACCGAACTTAGCACGCTTGACGCTGCAGAACGGAAACGGATTGCATCTCTGTTGCAACAGTATAACTTAGCACTGCCCGCAATCGCTGCGCATTCCAGTCTTTTGGAAATGGATCCGGACACGCATGCCAAAAATATGTGGCGACTGAAAGGTGGTGTTGATCTTGCCGTCGAACTTGCACAAGGGGACGAATTGCCTGCTGTCAATACGACACCGGGTGGAAAACCGGAAGAGTGGGACACTAAAAAAGACTTTCTTGCAGAACGGGTGGGAGAACTCGTCGATTACGGGGCATCGCGCGGTGTTACCATCGCTATGGAACCGCACATCGGTGCAATCATTGACACCCCGGCAAAGGTGCTTGAACTCTTGGAAATCGTCAATTCGCCCTATCTCAAAGTTAACTTTGACATCAGTCATTTCGATATTGTCGGTATGCCGACAGAAGAGACGGTGGCGGCGTTAGCAGCGGTATCGGCACATACACACGTTAAGGACCAGCGTGGCACTGCACCTGACCACGAGTTCCTCATTCCCGGTGAAGGTCCTTTTGATTATGTCGGCTATCTCAAGGAGATGCAGGCACACGGGTACGATGGATTCATCACTGCTGAGGTGAGTTTTATGGTGCAGGCACGCGAAGATTACGATCCACTTGCTGCCGCTACGCTCTCATATCAGACACTGTCAAACGCCTTTACGGAAGCCGGAATTGAACGAGGATAGTGATGAGTACTCCAAATATCCTTTTTCTTATGACAGATCAGCAGCGGTGGGACGCTATGGGCTGCAGCGGTGATTGGGTGCAGACCCCAAATCTGGATCGCATTGCGAGTGAAGGAATTCAGTTCACCAATTGTGTTACAACATCACCGGTTTGTATCCCGACACGGCTCAGTCTGGCGACAGGCTTGTATCCTCACAATACTGGTGTCTGGAACAACATGAACCATCAGATGCCTCCCGAAATGCCGACATGGATGCAAGCCGTACGGGATGCGGGGTATCGGACGAGCCTCTTCGGAAAAACGCATCTCCACCCACACAACGGGGATCTACGAGAACGTGAAGGTTTGATGAACGCCTACGGGTTAGACGATGTGAACGAAATCGGTGGACCGCGGGCAAGCGCGAATGTGCTGTCGCACATGACAGCAGAATGGGAGACGAAGGGACTTTGGGATGCCTATCGCGCTGATTATCGCGAACGGTTCAGCACAAAACCGCATCTCGTGCGTCTATCAACGTTAGGACTCGAAAACTACGCCGATGTCTACGTAGGGCAACAAGCAAAGCAATACCTCCAGAATTATGAACGAGAGGAACCTTGGTGCTGTTGGGTCAGTTTCGGTGGACCGCACGAGCCGTGGGATACACCCGAACCGTATGCAAGTATGTATGATCCTGAAAATATGCCGCCAGCAATACCAGCCCCACCTGTAGGAGAACGACCTCACGGACATCTGGATAGACTCATGCAGCGTGTCAATCCAGCGTTTGAACCCGGTGAGATTGGGCGGCTCCGCGCGAATTACGCAGGCAATGTTACACTCATTGACGCACAGATCGGTGAGATTCTCGACGCAATTGAGGCGCGCGGCGAACTTGAAAACACAATCATTGTCCATACCTCCGACCATGGTGAAATGAATGGGGACTATGGACTCATCTATAAAAGCAATTTCCTCAATGGTGCCGTTCGGATTCCGTTGCTCGTGCGAACCCCTGACAGTACAAACGCCGGTAGTATTTGCGACAGTCCCACGGAATGGATTGACATCGGTCCAACGCTCGTTGAATTGGCGGGTGGCGAATTGGAGCATCGTCAGTTCGGAAAATCGTTGTGCCCAGTCCTCACACAACCCGAAACGACACATCGTGAATTTGCAATTTCAGAGATAGAGGGCGAGATTATGCTCCTAAATCAGGAGTGGAAGGCTGCCCTCAACGCGGAGGGTAAGGTTTATCTCTTGTTTGATGTGCGGAACGATCCGGATGAAACACAGAACCTCGCCGGTAAATCTGAAGTTGCGGCTGTTGAAGCGGCGTTGCGCCTGCAAATCTTAGAGCGACTTATGCAGACGCAACTGAAAAAACCGTTTCGATAAATTAGGCTCTGCCGTAAACAGGGATAGCCGCACCGTTGATGATAGTCGCGTCATCAGAAGTGAGGAAGCATATCACTTTGGCAACATCGGCGGGGGCTACCCACCGGTCGTGCTCCTCGTCCGGCATAGCTTCCCGATTCATGGGTGTGTCCATAATGCTCGGCATAATGGCGTTGACATTCACGCCCGAATCCATCACTTCAGCAGCCAATGACTCTGTCAAGGTACGGACACCACCTTTAGAGACACAGTAAGCACTCAATCCCGCTTCTCCCTTTAATCCAGCACGCGCGGAAACGTTGATGATCTTCCCGTAGCCACGCCCTGCCATGTGTGGTATTACCGTCTTGCAACACAGAAAAACCGATTTGAGGTTGAGGTTCATCATGAAGTCCCATCTGTCTTCTTCAAGTTCCGCAGCCGGAATCCCACCGACAAACCCGCCAACAATGTTCACTAATACATCCAGTTGACCGAATTTGGACAAAAATTCCTGAAAGGTTTTCTGAATCTCGGCCTCCTCTGTCACGTTCGCAAAGAGGAAGGGGACATTTTCGCTGAGTTCCGGATTGAACTCTTTAAAGCGTTCAACTTCGTTCTCGAACAGATACGTGACAGCGACGTTGTCGCCTTGGGCGAGGTAGGCTTTGGTGACGGCACTCCCTAATATACCGGTGCCGCCGGTAATGAGGACATTTCGGTTCTGTTGTGTCATTTTAAATTTCTCCATTTGGTTTGGTATTTGGTAATTGTATATATAACTTCAAAAAACGTTTCACGCAACCCCAATACCGGGGCGTTTTGGTAATATCAGTTTACCTTCGTCGAGGGTTACACCAGTGTATGGATCGTTCGCGATGAGCAGATGACCATCCAGATCGGCATAGTCTACGAGGGGCGTTAGGTGCGCAGCAGCGGTAATGCCGATCGAACTCTCTATCATACAACCGATCATAACCAGCAAGTCGTGTGCGCGAGCGACGTGTATCATCCGGCGCGCCTCAAGCAATCCGCCACACTTGACGAGTTTGATGTTGATACCGTCAACACATCCGGCGAGTGCGGGAATATTACTTGTGCGTTTAACGCTCTCATCGGCAATAATCGGTAATTCCGAGTGTTCACGGACAAACTTGAGTCCAGCCAGATCATTGGGTTTTGTCGGTTGTTCCACCAATTCAACACCATATCGAGCAAGTTCGCGGATCTTGCGAACCGCCTCTTTCGGTGCCCACGCCGTATTTGCATCTACGTAAATAGGTTTATCTGTGACATCACGAAGTTTCTGAATTATCTCAATATCACGAGGCGTGCCGAGTTTGACTTTCAGGATCGGATACGCCTCAGCGCGTCTCGTTTTCTCTGCCATCACTTCAAGTTCATCAAGTCCTATGGTAAACGACGTGCACGGGGTTTTATGAGGATTGAGTCCCCAGAGTTGATAGAGTGGAACACCTAATTTTTTGCCGAGTCGATCGTGGAGTGCCATATCAATGGCGGATTTCGCTGCGTAATTGCCGCCGAGTGTTGTTTCAACATCTTCCATCACATCATGGATGGCATCCAGATTATCAGGAAGTGCTGGCGCAATAGTCTTTAACGCCATACTGACTGTTTCAACGGTTTCACCATAAAATCGCGCGGGTGCCGTTTCACCGATGCCACCGTCGATCTCTATAGAGACAACCTGTCGGGACGCGTCGGTCGCACGGCGGGCAATCTTGAACGGATCCTTGAGCTGCAATTCTGTAATGTTGATATCCATGCTATTTCTACTTATGGACTGGGTCTACGACTGTTGCATCTGTTCCAAGTACGCCATAAACCGCTTCTGGCTTTCGGCATCAATTTCTCCATCGCCTTTCAGGAAAGTCCACGCACCGAAGAAGATTGCATAAGCCTCCTGTACAGCAGAAGCGCTTGGATGATTCAAAGATTTAATTTCAAGTGTCATTGCCATTTTATTCGTCTGTTGGATTTCAGGCGTTGTTCTATCTTGAACAGTGACGATAGGTGTTTCAAAAAGTGTTTTGTTGAACCTTTTCAATATTTCCTTTAGAAATGTCTCTGTCCCTTGATTACCGCGATAGTGTGCTGCGACTAAGGCAGGTTGTCCCTTCGTCCACTGCCCGTGATTAATTTGTAAATAATATCCTCTGTCAGCGATGGTGTTAACCTTTTCTATCCGTTCTTCCACAGAGATTTTCAGTCCGGGGGTATGGATATTATAGACCTTCGCCCCAGCGAGTTCCAGCAGTTCACTCAACGTGTTAATCAGCTTTTCGGTGGCAGGCGTGTCACTTTGCGAGTCAAGAACGATGACAGTCGAAGCAAACGCACCGTCCGCAATCGGATGAAGTTCAGAACGGACAACTATTGACCGATTCAGCTTAATGTAAATCTCACGCTTGTCTGGGTAGTAACCCGACTTAGAGATATGAAGTGCTTTCTCACCCAGATTTTCCAGATCTCGACCGGTCATGATGAAAAAATGTCCCTCAGCATCTGTGGACGTGGTCAACTGTGGAGGCACGTGTAATTGGGCATTCTCAAGTGGTTTCCCAGAGTTTGCATCAGAAATTCGTCCTTGAACAATAGCACCATCAATGTCTGAAAAGCGAATTGTGAGTGATCCACTTGTCTCCTTGTAGGAGGCTTTTACTGTCGCAGTACCCGGTGTATCAGACGCGGACAGATAGAAGTGCGATGAGCCACCCTTTGAGAGTTGACGGGTCGTTGCGAGTGTGCCATTTGAGGTTTCAGCGTGAATTGGTTCATCATCAGCAATCGGCATCCCTTCAGCGTCGCGCGCGGTTACAGAGATACCAACGTAACTTTTCCCATCAGCAGGGAGTGTATCCACCCACGCGTTGAGATTTAACACCACCGCGGGTGGTGCCACCTTAAACCACTGTGGTGAAGGGAGACTGTGATTTCCGTAATAGTTCACCAGCTCAGTTTCGACAAAATGGGTGCCGTTTGATAGCGGATTTTCAATAACAACAGTAATAAGATCCGCATCGCGATCGTAGTGATGTGGAACACTTACACCATCAATTTTGACCCGGATGGAGTCGGTAAAAACCTGCTGACGTTTGAGCATCCACGCACCCCGCTCATGGAGTCCATCCATCACCTGAATCTGGAGGCGTGGCGTTTTTGTCTGAATGACTGATGCGTGTTGAGGTTCAACCAGAACACCTCTCGGAAACCCGCCTTCCACATAACGGGCAATACCGAGAAAATAACCGTACGCCTCTTTTCTGAGGTAGTCGTCCTCCTGCAGTCTCGCTTCTTCCTCTGGGTTCGAGAGAAAGGAAGCCTCGCACAAAACCGCTGGACATTCGGTCAGTCGCAAAACCCCAAAACCAGCGGCAGTTACTAACTTATCTGAATAAAGTCCGGCTGCTGGGGAGGTGGGCAACTGCAGTGCGTCTGAGACTCCGAGCTGAATATACCGAGCGAGATCAAGACTCTGGCGTGAGCCGTCCGCATCGCCGTGATACCACGTAGAAGTATAGTTCGTTTTTGGATTATCAATCCCGTTATGGTGAAGCGAGATGAAAAAATCAGCACCGCCTTCGTTGGCAATTTGACTTCGCATCGCCAGCTTCACATAAGAGTCATCAACGCGAGTCATAATGACAGTAGCCCCAACCTTTTGCAACATTTCGCGTAGGTAAAGGGCAACTCGTAGATTCACTTCAGCCTCGCGAACGCCCGTTGGACCGCGTTTATAATCCGGGACATGCGCTTGTCCGCCGTGTCCGGGATCCAGACAAATTTTGAAATCTTTAAGGTGCCGGGTGTAAGGTGGAAACTCAAAGTGAAAAGGAACCTGCTGTTCCACCAGTTCTTGACGTTGGGCACAACCGATGAATAGCAGAAGAACCAGCGGGACAACAGAAATTTTATAAAATATTTTAATTGTTCCTTGCGGTTCGATGAGGTGGGTTTTGGCATCTGACATGCTTTTACGTATATCCGCTCTCGATTTCATTACGAGCTGCGCCTTTTGGATTTTGAGACGAATGGTCTGTTATCAAAGCCCTCTTCACTAACTGCTGATGATTGTTCCTTGCGGTTCGATGAGGTGGGTTTTGGCATCTGACATGCTTTTACGTATATCCGCTCTCGATTTCATTACGAGCTGCGCCTTTTGGATTTTGAGACGAATGGTCTGTTATCAAAGCCCTCTTCACTAACTGCTGATGATTGTTCCTTGCGGTTCGATGAGGTGGGTTTTGGCATCTGATATGCTTTTGCGTATATCCGCTCTCCATTTCATTACGAGCTGCGCCTTTTGGATTTTGAGACGGATAGTCTGTTTGTTACCAAAAGACCTCTTCACCGACGGCTGACGACTGACCGCCGACGGCTACGTCCTTTGGGACGACCAAGGATCTCTGAGAGAATGATGCCTTGACGAAATGTTTGTGGCGAAAAATCCAGGAGCGATGTAGCAGGGACAGCCCGCCTTCCGGTTGGAGAATCTACAGGCACTGGAGGCGGTTGTGGTTGCGGGGTCTCAACAACCGGATCTGGTTGTACTGATTCAGGGCGCGGTGGTTCTGCAGCAGCAACCGGCATCACCTCCGCTTCGTCCTGTTGTGAAACCGGCTGCTCTAATTCCGTCTCAAACGGAAAATCTTCCATGAAAGTAGGCAGCGCATCATCGCTTTCCGGCATCGCACTTTCATCCGTCTGTCTTTCCGTATTTCGTTGTTGTGCTTTCCGCCGGCGCGAGTTACTCAAGATAGATATCAGAATCACGATAATCAGTGGTGCGAGCAGCTGGAGGATACTTTCCATCAATATCTCCTTCAAGTTTTATGGTAGTTATGAGACTCCTATCAATATCAACTACGTAAGTCCAAGGGAGTGCGCTGAACGGGTTGTGTCTATTTCCTGTGTGCCACCGGGTGAAGCGATCGACTGACGCATCTCCGTATCGGCAAGGATATTGCGGAGTTCGTAATACGTCATCACACTCATTCTCTGAGAATCAAAGGTGTCTGAGATTGCAAGCGGCACCTCTGCTTCAGCTTCAATAAGTTTGATTGTCATCTCTTCGACGAGTGCTTTATTTTCTTCCTCTTCGGCTTGGGCACGGGCGCGACGTTCTTCAGCTTTCGCACGTGCGATCTTGAGTTCAGCCTGTGCTTGGTCGGTCTGCAATTTTGCACCGACATTTTCACCAACGTTTATATCGGCGATGTCAATAGACAAAATTTCAAATGCCGTCCCTGCCGCTAAGCCCTTTGCAAGTACTGTTTCCGAGATTAAAACTGGGTTTTCCAGAACTTGCTTGTGACTTCCGGATGAACCGATCGTTGTAATAATTCCCTCGCCGACTCTTGCCCGGATTGTATCTTCAGTTGCGCCACCGACAAGCCTGTCAATATCGGCTCTCACTGTAACGCGCGTCTTCACAATTAACTGGATACCATCACGGGCAACAGCAGTGATGCCCGGACTTGCCTCGTCTCTACTTGGGATGTCAATAATCTCAGGCGTAACGCTAACCTGAACGGCTTGTAAGACATCACGACCTGCAAGGTCGATTGCAGCAGCTTGTGCGAAACCGAGAGAAATGTTGGCTTTATCCGCTGCGATCAGTGCTGATACAACGCTCGCAACGCGCCCGCCAGCGAGAAAATGTGCCTCAAGGTCGTCAAGGGATAGGGTTAACCCTGCCTTCGTTGCGTTAATCTGTGGTTCCACAATCGCAGCCGGTGGGACACGCCGCAAACGCATTGCGACAAGATCGAAAATTCCGACTTTCACACCTGCTGCAATAGCAGTAATCCACAAGCCGATCGGAACGAGCCAGCTAATAACGATTATGAACAGGATAAGCGCGACAGCAATAATTGCAACCATTGTTGGTGCCATGTTTACTATTCTCCATAAAATAGCCATCAGTTTTCAGTCATCAGTCGTCAACAAGAGACTCTTAGAGCGAGTGGAACGTTTCTAACTGCCACAACGAGTGACTGACCGCTGAAAACCGAAAGCTGAATTAAATTGGGTTATTGTTCTGTATTAACGTCTAAGTTGCCTTCACGGAACGCACCCGCTAAGGAACGAGGCACTTGTGCTTCTGCCTCAACGACTTTCGCACGCATCTCCTGGACGCTTGCCGTCATCTCTTGCTTCCGAGCAACTGCCATAGCCCTGCGCTCTTCCGCCTTCGCTTGTGCGACAACCAAGTCTGCCTCGGCTTGCTCCGCTTGGAGTTCCGCACCGATGTTTTTGCCAACGTTTACATCAGCAATATCAATAGAAAGGATTTCAAAAGCGGTTCCAGCATCAAGCCCACGGTCGAGTACCGTTTTTGAGATGATGTCCGGATTTTCAAGGACATCTTCATAGGTTTCAGAGGCACCGATTGCGCTAATAATGCCTTCACCGACTCGTGCAATGATAGTCTCTTCACCCGCACCCCCGACGAGCCGATTGATGTTCGTACGCACTGTGATACGGACGGTGGCTATCAACTCAACACCATCTAAAGCGAGTGCACTGATTCTCGATGTCGTAATCACCCGCGGATTAACGCTGACCTGAACCGCCTCAAAGACATCACGTCCAGCTAAGTCTATAGCAGCAGAGCGTTGAAAATTCAACTCGATTCTCGCTTTATCCGCGGCGATGAGTGCACTGACAACATTGAGCACATTACCACCAGCAAGGTAATGTGCCTCTAATTCGACAGTCGCCACCTTCAACCCAGCCTTGTGGGCACTAATTAAACCCTTCACAATAACGTTCGGGTTTACGCGCCTGAGGCGCATCCCGATCAGGTCAAAAATTCGGAGTGGAACCCCCGCTGCAATAGCAGCAATCCAAAGACCAACGGGGACAAACCAAAAGAACGCGATGATAAAAATTAAGACAACAAGGGCAATCGCCCCGGTAAATACATCCACCATTATCTGCCTCCTACGAATAGTTGTCAGTTTTCAGTAACTTTGCTGTAGCATTCAGTTTTGTTGTAGACTCCATGGGAAACTTTGACATCACAAGATACCAACTGACAACCGATTACCCACAACTGATAACCACTCTATTGTAAACTACGGACGACGACACGACTGCCTTCCACAAAAATCACTTCGATCTCAGTTTCTGCAGGAACAAATTCGCCTTGTGTGACAATATCAACGCGGTGCCCACTGATGAGCGCAGCTCCCGCGGGTCGCAAGGGCGTTAATGCCTTGCCGGACTTCCCAACCAAACTTACCAATTCCGATGGAGGGGCATGAAAGCCTTCTGACTTATTTTGAGCAGTACTTAAGATAAAGGTTTTACCGGCAGGCGTTGAACGCATCACTGATAACCCTATTATCGCCAACGGGATGACTGCCACCAGTGTTATCCCCCCATAAGTCATCGCCGTCTGGAAGCCAAATTTCCACCAAGCGACACCAACACCTATGAGTATAAGAAGGCACCCCGGCACCCCTGCGGCCCCAAACCCTGGGAGGATCAGTAATTCAATAAATACCAACAGCACTCCAAAGCCTATCAGGAAAACGAGAAACCATATCATAGTTGTTACTCCAAATCGTGCACCCGCCGTGCGGGTCAGCAGAGACTGCCATATTGCTATCGCAAAACAGGATTTTCACAACACCCACAACGAATGATAGAACACATCACCTGAAGTGAATAAAATCAAGCATCCTCAACGGCTTCTACGAAAACTTTCGATCCTTCAACCTCTACGACCTTGACGTTACTATCCTGCGCGATGAAATCACCGACGGTGACAACATCCACTCTCTTATCAGCAATTCGAGCTGTTCCAGAGGGACGCAACGGTGTTAGAGCTACCCCGGATTTTCCAAGATACCCCTGAAAATCCTCCGGACTAGACGAGTGGTATCCCATCTCAGTGTCCATCACTGTTGATAAAGCGAGTCTCTGAAAAAGCTGCGTCTCGGGAAGGACAAAAGCAGCGAGAATCGCCAATCCAGAAGTTAAAATCACAGAAATTGAGAGCCACATAACTGCCGTACGGAATTCGTAAGCCTTGTCGAAGACGAAGAAGACGCTCCCCAACATCAAGGTAATACCAAGAATTCCGGCAACACCAAAGCCGGGGATTACAAAAACCTCCAAGGCAATCAATCCAACTCCGAGAATGAAAAGTAAGAATGCCCATTCCGCACCGATTTTCGTCAGCATGTGTCCGCCGAAGAAAAGCCCTATAAAAAGTAAACCGAGGAACCCGGGGACACCAAAACCCGGCGTGCGAATCTCTATGAAGATACCGATCACTCCCAATGAAAGGAGAAGCGAACTGATAAGGGGATTCGTGAGAAAGAAAACGATCTTATCAGCAAGTGTCGCCTCAACCTCAACAGTACGCGCGCCGTCCAATAGTTTCAAACGGTTGACCTCTGAAACCCCAAGATCGCGCTGCCATCGAGCGATACCGTCCTCTGTTAGAGGCAGCTTGGTCCCAGCGACCTCAACAATTTCGTACTGGGTCAATAATTCTGTGAGGGTTTCGGCTTGTGCATCTACGAATCCATAATCTAACGCCTGTTGGGTTGATAAGGTGAGAAGTTTGCCTTGCCCACAGAGGATTTCCATCTCTTCACCTTCCTCTTCACGCGCAGCATATTCTTCGGGCAGAAGTTTAATAATCTGCCCATCTGAAAGTTTAACGAGGACAAGTTCTTTATCTACCATCGCTTCGGCGATGTCAGGGTTCCGGTTCTCCCGCTCCGCTGTTGCGCGAATAGTTCCTTGGATGTAGGAAACCGCTTTTTCACCAACTTCGTCTCCCTGAATATTAACAGGTGCGGAATCACCGATCGTTCCCCCGGAAGTCATCACAATTTGATTACAAGCGATGGAGATCATCGCTCCTGCAGATATAGCTTGGCGATTGACAAAAGCGATTGTCGGAACTTGTGTGTTTTGAATAGCACGTATGATGTTCACGGCAGAATCTACCCTGCCGCCCGGTGTATCTACATCGAAAACGATCGCATCGGCACCCGCTTCCTCGGCTGCTTGAATACTATCACTGATGTAGGTGCTGAGACCACTCCCGATCTCGTTCCGAATGTCAATCACGTAGACCAACGCGGTGCCTTGAGCAGACAGATCGCCATTCATCAACAGACACCCTATTAAAGAAAGGAGCACGTAAACGAGAAAATATGTTCTGCGTCTCATGAAAATCACTCCTTATCTGTCCTTTTGTTCGGATTGCAAGTTTCGTCTTTTCTGACTCTGAAGTGTTTTTGCGGAATAATTTAAACAATTGATAGATTAATCTAATTATATCTTAAGGCAATCGCACGCGTCAAGGTGTATTTAAATTCAATCCGATGCCAATTCCTCATGAATCCACGCGTGAAGGATATGGTTCAGGATGAGATGGACATCTTCAACGGGACCATAGCGATTACTATCCACAACGACGTTCACATCACAAATCGCTGCCAAGATACCACCGCCGAAGCCACTCCATCCTATTGTCTGGCACCCAATTTCTTTCGCATGTTGCATCGCACGAATCACGTTTTCTGAGTTGCCGCTTGCACTGATACCGATAACTACATCTTCTGGATTCACAAGATTTTTCAGCTGTTCAACGAAGACATCTTCGTAAGACACATCATTCGACCATGCAGTCATTGTTGCAACGTTGTCTGTTAGACTGATAACACGAAAACGGGGCTTGCCGGGTACACTCGTGCCTTTCCCCAAATCACAAGCAATATGTGACGCTGTAGAAGCACTTCCACCGTTTCCAATCACAAAAATTTGCTTTTCGGTATAATACGCCTCCATAATAACATCTATGGAACGCTGTACATCTGCCAATGTAAGCTGCGCTAAAACATCTTGCAGATGCGAAATATAACTCTGAATTCTTTCCATTTAGTTTCCTTTCTATATGGTTGTCAGTTATCAGTTGTCGGTTGTCAGTAAGAAGCCCCTTTATCGCTTGTTTGCGTAGGTTTTGTATATGATTTTTAATTTTAAACAACTAATGCAATAGCCGCGAGGTCTCCCAAAGTATCACCTAACTGGGCAGGCGCAATCTCAACCGCTGCTGCAGGACGTGTCATAGCGAACTTTGAAACCGTCTCCCGAATCGGATTGAGCAAAAGATCACCAGCAGCAATCGCAATAGTACCCAATAAAACGATGTCGGGATTCAAAACGTTTACCAAATTTGCGATCCCCCAGCCCATGTAGTACGCTGTCTCTTCAACAAGTCTCAAAGCCAAGGTATCACCTGTGCGCGCTGCCTCAAGTACATGCTCTGACTTGACATCTGCAATATGTCCATCGGTGAAGGTTAACATCGTCGTTGATGCTTTTTCGTCTGCGAGTTGCTTTCGTATCGCAGCTTGTGCGCGGCGTGCGATAGCGGGACCGGAGCAGAGTGCCTCAAGGCAACCCCGCTTCCCACATCCACAACGCGGTCCATCCGGCAGAAGTATCTGGTGTCCTACCTCACCGGCGCTGTCGTTAGCTCCGTGGTAAATCTGCCCATCGAGAACAATACCGCCTCCGATACCCGTGCTCATGGTCATATAGAGAACGGCATTGTAGCCTTGTCCACCCCCGAACCTGAATTCTGCGAGTGCACTCGCATTCGCATCGTTCTCAATCGTTACCGGCACCTGAAATTCGGATTCAAGTTTTGCCTTAAGCGGTAGTGCGTCCCACCCGGGTAAATTTGGAGGCGAATAAACGATCCCAGTCTTTGTGTCCAAGGGACCGCCGCAACTCACGCCTATTGCTGAAATAGATGCTTGTTCCAAGCCTGCCAGACTAACAGTTTCGCGCACCATATCGAACAGCAAGTCAAGCGCATATTCCGGTCCTTTTTCTGCAAGCGTCGGTTTACGCACCTTGCCGAGGATATGTCCGGTACTATCAGCGACAACAGTGGCAAGTTTCGTCCCACCGATGTCAATGCCCACGACATGTTCCATCATAAGTGTGCTTCCTACAGGCTTTAAAATTGAGTTTACAACTGGTAATTCAGGGCGCGCAGTGCCGGATAAATCTGTTCATAGGCTTTCAACTTCTCATCGTAAAGCTGCGCGAATTCCTCACGTGGATAGTACACATCGCGGGGTGTGACCAACTGCTCTACTGCCGTTTCGATGGAATCATACTTGCCTATTGCTGTGCCAGAGAGGATAGCAGTGCCGAGGCAAACCCCCTCCGATATATCAAGGGCAATAACCTTTTTCCCAAACATATCCGCTTTGAGCTGCAGCCATTTTTTAGATTTCGCTCCACCACCTATGGCGCGCACCTCATTTATCACAACCCCTGCCTCTTGGAGCATTGTGAGGTTCTGTTTAATCTCGTAGCTAATGCCTTCCAAAATTGCCTTGATGAGTTCACCTTTTGTCGTTGAAAGCGTTAGTCCAACAATGGCACCCTTCGATTCCAGATCGAGATGTGGCGTTCCCGAACCGGTGAAGTGTGGCAGCACCATGGCTGTTCCCGGCGAATCAGGCAGCTCTTCCATCAGTAGATCATATACATCGCGTCCTTCTGCAGCTGCTTGGACAACCTCTGCTTGCGCGAGTGTGTCTCTATACCACCGCAACACAACACCACCACTGGATACAAAACCGAGTGTAACGTATAACCCATCAACAACATGCGGATAACAGGCGAAGTTCCCATCTATCATCTCTTGGTTGATGACAGGCTCTGTGAAGGTGGGTGCAATACATTCAACAGTGCCGGTTGCGTCCATTACCTCGCCGCTTTGTATAATCCCTGCGCCCAATGCACCACACGGCTGGTCGTGTCCACCGGTGACACATACCACACCTTGTGGAAGACCGAGTTCATCAGCGACTTTGTAGCTAACCTCACCGATCGGCGTGCCAGATGGCGCGGCATCCGGAAAGAGTGCTGCATCCACATCCGCCAAACCGAGCATCTTTTCCGACCAAGACTTGGTGATAATGTCAAACGCCATTGTGCGCGCAGCGAGAGAATAATCAACCACAGGCGAAACACCCAGCTTGAAATAGACGAAATCTTCAAAGCCGAGGAATTTCCAGACCTGCCGATAGACATCAGGCTGATTCCGTTGTATCCAGATAAGTTTCGCCAAGGTATGAATATCGCTTATCGGCATGCCTGTGATTTGCATCACTTCTAAAGGTGTTACCTGCTGCCTCAACTTATCACAGATACCTGCTGTCCGAGCATCGAAAGTGGTAATTGCGTTCGCCAAAATCTCACCATTGGCGGACACCGGTGTCACCGCTTCACCTTGCGAGGCAACACTGATTGCTTCGATCGGATCCGATTTTGTTTGTGTTGCAACCTGTTGAATGCCAGTCGCTATGTTTTCCCAGACGACGTTCGCGTCCAATTCTGACCAACCGGGTTGCGGGTGGGTCAACGGATACTCACCATACGCTTGTGCGAGCATAGTCCCATCTTCGCGAAAGGCGATAACTTTACACCCTGTTGTGCCGACATCAATACCCAAAAGACTCATTGTTTTCCTTTTCTCCTTGATACGGGATGCGAATATCATATAATACATTGCACATTAATGCAAGAATTTGTTTTATAATTTTAGGACCATTTAACTCGCTTGTAGGAGGGATCTCCGAATCCCGACTCCGCTTCTGTAGACAGGGTCTCTCAACCGCAACAGCCAGCGGTACAAAATGGACAGGAAACCCAAAATTGAATAACCCTGTTAGATGCTCAAGCACAAAGCAAGTTGACAAAATATACGGTTTTAAAGTAGAATTTAGAGCAATGAACAGTTTCTGCCACTCACGCGAACATACTTATTAGCAATAAGGAGTCCGACATGCTAACGAAAGAACAGGTCGAATTTTACCATGAGAACGGCTATCTCAAGGTAGAGCAGCTCTTCACAACAGAGGAAACAGAAGAGCTGGCATCTGAAATGGTGCAGATTATCAACAATTGGGGACAAGAAACAATCGGCTGGCCCGGACCTTGGCGGACACGCTACCTCAAAGAAGAGGATCAGCAGACGACGAAGGCGGTCTTTATGCACAACCCCCATTTTTACTCCGCTACATGGGGCAGGGTAATCTTCCATGAACGCCTGACCGGTGCAGTGCAATCGCTTATCGGTGATACTATCCAGTGGCACCATACTGTGCTACACGCGAAACCGCCAGAAAAAGGTACACCCTTCCCGATGCACCAAGACTATCCGTTCTATCCACACGATGGACTCGACTTTGTGGATTGCCTCGTCCATCTCGATGATGCTCCGTTTGAAAGTGGTGCCCTGCGCGTGGTACCAGGGAGTCACAAGGAGGGACCGCGGGAACACATCACGGGTGAAGGTACCGCACCGCATCTGCCGACCGATAAATTCCACCCGGATTTTATCGATTCCATTCCGCTCCCAGCGAAGGCAGGCGATGTGATTTTCTTCAGTTATTGCCTCATTCACTGGTCGGAAGTCAACAGGACAGAGCAGTGGCGGAAAGCGGTTCGATTCGGGTATCACAAACCGGAGATGCGCCCGGTTGGACGCGGCCCAGAAGAACCTTATAACAACATTATGGCAGGTGGATTCAAAATGAATCCAGAATCTGGAGAGATAATGGCTTAGGTGGCACGGATCGTGGATCTCTGCGAATGTAAGAAAAGTATAAGGGGCGGTCAGAAAGCCGCCCCTATTTAGTTAAAACGGTCAACGCCGTTTAAGATTGCCCCAGGTGGTTGACAGTTTACCTCCCGGTTGAACCGCCAACCCGCCAATCGTTTTCATAGCGAGATTCATCTCATCAACCTCAATCACTCGATCCCACATATAGACTTCAGCAATAACGGCATTTAACCACTGTCCATCTTCACGGTGTGCGATAAACACAGGACGGTTGCCTGCCTCACAGGGTCCATTGCCATTATCACCCGCTTCCGCGACGGGGTCTTTTTTCCCGTCCACGTAGACGCGTACACCTTCCCCTAATAAAAACGTGCCACATTGGTGGATCCACTTACCTTGCGGTGCCGTACCAGCTGTACTCGGTTCTGAAACCCCTGCGCCCGGACATGTCCACACCGACATCCCCGCACCGAAGTTGTCGTAGATATAGAGGGCGAACTCCCACTGTCCACCGGCACCCTTCATGACAATGGGTTGACGGGTCTGCCCGTGGGCATCGGTCCCAACTTTTAGCGGTTTCACCCACGCACAGATAGTCATGCCTTGCTTCTCTTTAAAGTGCGAATCGATGTCCTTCTTCTGACCTGCCATATCAATTTTGACATAGGTTGCCTTGCCATCAAATTCCATCGCTTTTTTGATATCGTCGTGCTTGGCATCAACCCATTTCGGTGCGCTCTTACTGAGTTCCGTATCGAAGCTATTAGGTCCGTGATCGGCGACATCTTGCCCTGCTCCTTCGTTCAGCGGTAGATACATCCAAAGTCCATCTTCAATATCTGCAGCGTTCACAAGAAAAGTTAAGGCGGAGAATACCGCTATCAATATCGTAAAAAGCATAACTTGGCGCATTTTTACCTCCTCTGGAATTGCTATGAATTCCATAAATACCCTTCGTCCCACGACTATTGAAACCATTTTCAAACGGGGATACGGGAAATTGTGGCACGTAAGTCTTAACAGAAACAGCACAACTTACGAAACTAAATTAACACATTTAACTATTAAATTACTAAAGTTTGGACAATTTTAAAAATTTTAGTGTGAAAAAGCAGAAAAAGAGGTATCCTTTCATAAACACACCTGTTTTGAAAGGACAGTAAACATGGATCTCCTTTTCTGCTTAGGAGATATTCTATCGGATTTTCGTCATTTATTCAATCAACAAAACTTCTCGCTTTTCCAAGCGTTTATCTTTGGCTTCATCGCCAATAGGGGGCGTGGAACGCTGACGGAAGTTTATCAATGTAGTGGTTCAGAGACGAAGTATTGGTCCTTTCCGAAGTTCCTTTCGCGGGGGCAATGGAGTGCCGATGCTGTCGCATCGGTTCTCATCAGGCACATCCAACACCGCTTTAGGGATTGGGTTTATGTCTATGATGAGACGAAGGCTCTGAAGACGGGCAAATTCCAATGGGGTCTGCATTTTTTCCGCAACTTCAGTTATCAAAAGGGAGGCGTGAATCAATCGAAGTTTCATTACGGACACGAGTTTGGCGCGTTAGGTTTACTTTGTCAGACGGCGACACAGTGGCATCTATTCCCCGTCTGGGTGAAACTCATGACTCCCCAGACGCTCCGCGATAAAAGCGATGCGGTGTTGAAGCGTATTTGTTCAAAGATCCTGCCGGGACTTATTATCTTTGACCGTGGCTTCGCACGGCGAAAAGTGTTTACAATGGCATTGCGTTTCGGACATCATATCTTATGTCGTGCGAAATCTAATGCGGTTTTCTATCGTTTACCGAAACCCGCAAAACGTCGCCAACGCGGGCGCCCTCGGAAATACGGAGACCGTCTCGATATTCGCCGACTGCGATATAACGACATAGATATAAACGCAAAAAGTTATTCAATTGCCTCAAAGGTCGTTCGGACGCGGATGTGTGATGGTGAAGTCCGACTCGTCGTTATCCGAAACCGCCCGAAGGTCTCAAAACCGTATCGGTATTTCTGCGTCTTTACAACCGATTTGACGCTTGAAATCCCGAAGATTATCAATTATTATCAACAAAGGTGGCAGATAGAAACTGCCTTTCGAGATGCCAAACAGCACTTCGGCTTCGATGCTTATCGCCTGAAGTCTCGCAAGAGCATCAATCGGTTCGTTCAACTCAGTTGCGTCGCAGCAAGTCTTACAAAGTTGATATTCTCAACACGCCACGCGACGCAAAAAATGATAAGTGTTCTCGAGGTCTGTCAACATCTCGGCATTCATTGGTATCGCCCCGGAAAACTCACACAAGGTTTACGGGTGGCTTATCTTCGCTCGCAAATGGCGATAGCGTTATTTTCTGCCAAGTTCAATGAAAAAACAAACTCGCAGAATATTAATGTCAGTGTTCAAGAGGATACACCCCTGCCTTTCGACAAGGCAGCATAAGTTTACAATATTGTCCAAACTTTAGTATTAAATTAGACAGATTGTTAATAAATAAGTTCGGATTTTTTACGGCAAATTTCGGAAACCAACAAGCCAGATTCAACAACAAACGAAAAGGACAAGGTGAGTAAACTTCCTTACAAAACCCTTCGTGAAACTACTTTTGACGTGCCATACGCGCTTGGGCGACCCGTAGGAGATTCTGTGTCTCAACAGCATTTGGATTTAGTTGTAAGGCTCTTTCAAAAGCCTTAATGGCTTCTGGATACGCGTTCGTTTTTGTATAACACACGCCGAGTTCGTGATACGCTATGGCGTTTGTCGGATGGATTTGAACAATTGCGGTGAAGGCTTCCACCGCCTTGGTGAACTGCTCCGTTTCCCGATAAATGTAGCCAAGTTGCATGAGTGCCTCGGCGAAGTCAGGTTGGAGAACCATCGCCTTTTCAAGGGCAACGATGGCTTTAGGGAACATGCCTTTATGTCTATAAGCGAGACCGATTCCATAGTGTGCGTAAACAAGGGTAGTGTCGCGGGTTAATGCTTTCTCGTATTCAGCAATTGCTTCGTCCAGTCGTCCTGCAAATCCATAGGCTCTGCCCAAATCAATATAAGCCTCCGCCATGTCCGGACGCAACTGAATAACGCGTTTATACGCAACAATCGCCTCAGCGAGTTTCCCTTGCATCACATATACCGTGCCTAAGTTATGATGCGCTTCAATTAACGTCGGTTTTATCTCAATGGCACGTTGATAAGCCGCTGCTGCCTCTTGCAACCTCCCAGCGCGTTGGTAAGCCGTTCCACTGTTATTGTAGTCCTGTGCGGAAGGTGAAACGGATGATTTTGTGGGTGTCGTGGATGCCGTTTTTTTTTCAGTGGAAACCCGTTCGTTGTTTTGGCATCCGCCGATTAGCATTAAAACCACAAGAAAGAGGTAACCGGACACTCGTAGTTTCATTTTTCGGATGCTCCTTCGATCGCCTCTACAAGTTGATTCGCTTTGAGTTCCACGTACTGATCCATTTCGCCGGAGGGCCACAGGATTTCAAGGTGCTCAACGATCTCACTTTGCCCTAATCCGAAGGTTAAGACTATCTCACTTTGGGAACAGTAACTACCACCGGTACGAACGATCTGCTTCTGTACGCGACCGTCTACAGTTACTCGGACACTCGCTCCGATTCCATCGCGATTACTACGGATGCCGACAGTTTTCACTCGAAGGTAATTAGATGAGCGATTGCTGTCATTACGCAAGAGCCATATCTTTCCGTAATCTTCGGTAACGCCGTTGTTGCTCACAAGTAGATCCAGATCGCCGTCATTATCGTAATCGCCATAGGCACATCCGCGCCCAACGCTGGCGATTGTAAGTCCAGCAGACTTGGTGATGTCTCGAAATGTGCCATCCGCCTGATTTCGGAAGAGTGAGGGCAATTGTGCGTAAGGCGTATGCTGCTGATAACGCAGCACCTCTGGTTCAATATGCCCGTTGACGCAAAACAGGTCAAGTGCCCCATCCAAATCACAATCGAAAAATAGGAGACCGAATGTCAAAGAACGGTGGCTTGTATTGCCAATCCCTGTTTTATCAGTCCTATCGATGAAGTAAACCGCCTCCGGTTTTGCGTAGAAAAATCCTGTCTTCTCGTTGCTAAAGTTACCGATAGCGATTGCGGTACCACCATTGTTATAGACATCCGCCGCGTCAATCCCCATGCTACCGCGTGCTTTTCCTGTCTCACTGAAGGCGATTCCCATTACAACGGCTTCATCCGTAAATGTGCCATCCCGATTATTCCGATACAGAAAATTTGGCTCGGTATCGTTCGCGACTGCGAGGTCAAGCCAACCATCACGATTGTAATCCAAAAGGGTTACGCCAAGCGACTTACCCGTCGAATTGGACAATCCTGCTTGTGATGTCATGTCGGTGAACGTGCCATCGCCTTGATTACGATAGAAACGACAGGATTGTCCGGCATAGACAGTGGGTGTGCAATAGGTACGGTGCTGCTGCGCTTCACCGACGAGGTTTACTGTACACGAAATATCCGTTTCAGGTGTCCATTCAACATAATTGCAAACAAACAGATCCAACCAACCGTCCTTGTCGGCATCGAAGAAGGCGGCACTGGTCGACCAGCCGGAGTCGCCTACCTTTGTAAATTCGGTGACATCCGTGAAAGTTTGGTTGCCGTTGTTGCGGAACAGTCGGTTTTCGCCTACATTTGTAAAGTAGATGTCAAGATCGGCATCGTTATCGTAATCAGCAGCCGTTATGCCCATACCATACATCGGTACGTCTAACCCTGCCACCTCAGTGACATCAACAAACTGTCCATTTCCCGTGTTTCGGTAAAGTCGAGGGGTATGCGTTGGACCCGGAAGCGTTAAACTGGTACCATTTGCAAGTAAGATGTCCAAATTACCATCTGTATCGTAATCCAAAAAGGCGCAGCCCGCCCCCATCGTTTCAGGCATATAGCGTGCACCGGTTGCACCAGTGAAGTGCTGGAAGTCGATGCCGGACACATCAGCGACATCTGTAAATTTCACATCTGCCCCAGCCGAAATACAGAGAGAAACAAAGACAGATGAGAGAACAGAGATTTTGAGGAACATCGCGATCAGGAGATCGCTCCTACATAGGGCCTGCACGCCGCTGGCGAGGTTTAAAACCTCGCCAGCAAAGGACGCTGCGTAAGTTCTACTACAAGTGGACATCAGGATTTGTAAAACTCAACCGTTGTTCCCGCCATATCTTGGACCTTATCTATCAATGCCTGTCGTTCGTCATCTTCCATGCCCGTGAAATTTTTCGCGATGTCAATCTTTTCCTGCATCTGCTTTGCATTATCTGGACCGGTAACGAGTGTGCTCACCGGCAGCGACCAAACGAACCGAATGGCTTCAGAGACACTAACACGATCCGGGACGACTTTTGGATTTGGACCGTGCCTGCCGTGCTGCGAACCACCGAAGAAACCACCGTTTGCCAATGCTTTCATGCCAATTATACCGATGTTCCGCTCAATGAGTATCGGTACCACTCTTTCAATGAAGCTTTCGTAACTGACATCAACGAGATTTATCGCCAATTGACAAGTATCGAAAATATCACTCTGCTCAAGGACCCGCTCATGCGCAGCTGGATTTACGTGTCCAGTAAACCCAATATAACGTGTTTTGCCAGTTGCTTTTGCCTCTAACAGAACATCAAGAACACCATTGTTAATCCGCTCATTTACATCTGTAGGGTTTTGCACCGAATGCATTTGCCAAAGATCGAGGTGGTCGGTGTTCAAACGTGTGAGTGAACCTTCAAGGTGTTTCCATGCGTCCTCAGCATTTTCTGCTCTTGTCTTTGTCATAAGAAACACATCATCTCGATATTTTGGGACAAGCAGTTTTCCTAAGCGGGTCTCGCTACGACCAGCTTGATAGGATTCTGCGCTGTCAATGAAGCGCACGCCCCCCTCAAGTGCTGTCTCAATCACCTTCTGGGCTTCCTTCTCCTCCATGTCTCCAATATGCCACCCGCCTATACCGAGCATCGTCACAGCTTCTCCCGTACGTCCTAATCTTCGTGTCGGCAGGAGGGTACCTAAACGGTCACTCGCTGTATTTTCCTCACCACTTTCTGCACATGCAGATGACAAAAGAACGCCTGTCGTCAAACTTGCCATCGATTTTAAAAAAGCACGTCGGTCAATCATCGTTTATACCTCCCTTGGTTTCCTATAAACATTCTAAACACGTTCCAAATTTTTGTCAACGATTTTTATAGTCATCAGCGGATTCAGTCTTCGATCTTCTCTGCTTTGCATACGGAAAGTTGCAATTCAGAAGTCAAATTTACGGAAGAACTAAGCGAACCGCCTATATCAGATTTTCCTTGATTTAAATAGCGTTTTACATGTATAATTAACAACTCAGGACAGTACTAATTTTTTTATTACCCTATATGGATACAAACTTTAGAGTATGGAAAGTATCTTACACAAAACAATCCCTAACAAACTTGTTGTGCTTACTTTTGATGATGGATGCAAATCGCAGGCGACTTTCGTTGGGCCACTTCTCAAGTCGTACGGCTTCGGTGCTACCTTCTATATTACAGAAGGACTCAACTTCCTCACCAATAAAGAAGCCTATATGACGTGGGAAGAAGTAAAGGGGTTACACAATGACGGTTTTGAAATTGGCAATCATACCCGTCATCACCGGAACGTCACGCAGCAAACTGCTGAAGAACTCAGTGTGGATTTAGAGCACATTGATAAACGTTGCGAGGCTTATGGCATTCCCCAGCCGACGACGTTCTGTTATCCCGGTTACAGCCACAGCGAAGCAGCGGCACAAGTGCTTGCTGAACACGGCTTTCATTTTGCTCGACGCGGCGTTGCACCAGAATTTCCTTACAGCGGGGAGGGGGAGCGCGGTCCCACCTACAATCCCGCGCTGCATCATCCGCTTCTGATACCAACGACAGGAGCTGCCGGTCCCAATTGGGACTTTGACGATTTCACGTGGGCACTCACCCAAGCAACCGACCGGAATATCACGATCCTTACCTTCCACGGTGTGCCGGATGTGGAACACCCTTGGGTTCACACAGAGCCAGAACAATTTGAAGTGTATATGGCACATCTCGCCGAAAACGATTACAAGGTTATCGCACTCCGAGACCTCGCCGACTATGTGGATCCCCACTCTTTTTGAGATTTAGGCACATTAATTGAATGTGTCCAAACCCCACATACCGACACAATTTTGTTCAATCTTTTTTATATAAAAAAAATACGTTGGTTAAAATTATGCAACATACCGCGACTATAATTTTAGCGAGAAATGGGTCGGAGATGCAGGAGATAAATGAAAATTCTAATTGCCGGGTTGGGCTCTATTGGACGGTGCCACCTGCGAAATTTGCAAGATCTGAATATTGAAAAATTGGTGCTATTACGCTCTGGACGCGCCACGCTGCCTGACGATGATCTCGCTGGATTTCCAATTGAACGAGACATCACAGAAGCACTTCAACGGCACCAACCCGATGCTGTGGTTATTTCCAATCCGACCTCGTTTCATCTTGATGTTGCTATTCCTGCGGCGGAAGCTGGGTGTCATCTGTTATTAGAGAAACCGATTTCCCATACAATGGATCGGGTCCCTACCTTGGCGAACATTGTACAACAGAAAAATCTCAAGGTACTCGCCGGTTTCCAATTTCGATTTCACCCAGGTTTACAACGCATCAAGCAACTTCTTGACAGTGGCGGAATCGGTGCGGTGACATCTGTAGAGGCACACTGGGGTGAATATCTACCCGGATGGCATCCTTGGGAAGACCATCGTGCAGGGTATGCCGCACGCGAAGACCTCGGCGGCGGAGTCCTACTGACACTTTGCCACCCTTTTGACTACCTCCGATGGCTCATTGGGGAGATTCAGAGTGTCTCGGCAATGACAGCACAGCAGGGCGGTTTAAACATCCAAGTCGAGGACACAGCGAACACGATGTTTCGATTTGAAAATGGCGCACTCGGCACGGTGCATCTTGATTACATTCAACGCCCACCGACACATACATTGCGTATTACTGGACAACATGGAAGCATTTTATGGGATAACGCCGACGGTGAGGTCCACTGGTACCAAGACAAGGCGGAAGCATGGCAAACAGAGACTTTTCACAAGGGGCCTACCGGTTTTGATCGCAATACACTTTTTATTGAAGAGATGAAACATTTTATCGACTGCATTGAAAATGATACCGACCCATGCGTCAATCTTACAGATGGAATTGCTGCGCTCCAACTCGTACTCGCTGCGAAAGCATCATCCTCTCAACAGAGAGAGATTACTTGTCCTTACACCGAGTATAAAAAAGACGCGGTGGGCTAAACAACATTTCTCGTTTAAGCACAGCAAGCCGTTGTTATCGGCTTGCTGACTGCATTGCAAGCCTTGCTATAGGAAAATTAAACCAAATATGCTTAAAGAATTCACAAATAACCTGACCCGATGGGATAGGTTGCTGTTCGACCACATCTTTAGTTGGGGGGACAAAGGCGTCATTCTCAATCGTTCATTCCGGTGTATCTCTTGGAGTGCTAACGGGTGTCTCTATCCATTTCTTGCACTTTACATATTCCTGACATTTGGTCCTGCGGTTAGTAAGCCATTTCTCTTGTCAGCTGCACTGGGATTTCCACTTGAGAGGCTCCTATATCATTTTCTCAAACAGGCAATGAAACGCGACCGTCCCTTTGAAAATATTGTGGACGTTCAATTTCGAGTTCGTCCACCGGATCGGTTCAGTTTCCCATCGGGACACGCTGCTTCTGCTTTCTTAATGATGACGCTTTTGGCGAATACCTTCCCAGTACTACAAATTCCCACCTTTTGCTGGGCAACCCTCGTCGGAGTCGCACGTGTGTATCTTGGCGTCCATTACCCGACAGATGTTCTCGCCGGAGCACTCCTCGGTATACTCGCTGGACAGATAGGTATGTGGTTTATGATGTAGGAGGTAGGAGGTCTGTTCAATGGAGAAGAAGATCTTATCTGTGGTTCAATGAACATCACAACGTAGATTTCTATATAAAGAAACGCGGTAGCCACACTTTGATGCGTAACTACCGCTAAAAACCGAGACTGTAGAAGACCAATACTCGTTAATAAGGTGTGTCGTTTGTTGTCAAGGCACACCAACGGGAAGCAAACAGGTGATTGAAGAGTGCCTCCTGCGCTTCGCGGGTTTTAATCTCCTTCAATGCCAATGTTGCGTGAAAACGCACATATCGGTTTTCATCTTCTAATTGCGCAACAAGTGCAGGAATCGCCGGTTCAGCAAGTGTCCCCAATTTCGCTAAAGAGCGAGCTGCGTTATCACGAACCGCATAATGATCATCCTGCAATCGGGTTGTTAAGACCTGCACCACCTCGGACAAATCAATACCCTCGGAAACTTGTTGCCCGATGAGGCCCAATCCTTCTGTGGCGTGTCGTCGGACCCATTCGTCGGGATCTTGTGCGGCATGTGTCAACGCAGGTAGTGCTTCCTGTGCGGCTTTCCCCATATCTGCCAAGGCAAACGCCGCGCTTGCCCGCACCGAATTATCTGTCTCCTGCAAGGCATCAATAAGCGTCGGAACAGCGGCAGCACCGGTGAGACTCAAAGCATATCCCGCATATTCGCGGATGGCATCAGATCTACTGTATAACGCTTGCTTCAAGACAGGCACGGCAGCGGCACCAACCCGTCCCAAGCGATACGCAGCATTCAACCGATCCCGCTCATTATCGCTATCCAAGGTTTCGACGAGGGTATCTACCTCAGTGTGTGAAACCCCGTTGCTCGTCCCGTTCTGTTTTCCACAAGACCAGTTCCACAGCGATTCCCACAATTCTGGATGCTCGGATTCTTCCCCGTTGCCGAGGGCGTGCCAGTCGTCGGTATCACTCTTCCATGAAGGTGTCTGTGGTTCATCAAGTCGGATAAAGAGAAACTTCAACATATACCGTTTCTTGGCACTACTATTCGGCATCGCGCGGTGCCATAAGTCGTAGTGGACGATGGTCACCGTCCCCGCTTCGCCAGTAAGTGCGAGATCGGGCTGTTGGTGTGCACTCTCACCGGTCTCATAATACTGTGAGCCGGGCAAGACAGCGGTGGGTCCCATGTCTTCTGTGACATCTTGCGGATAGTAGAACGCCATCGTCCAACGACATCGGTGCCGACGAATCTGTCCGTCTCCTTCATAACTATCTTTATGAAAATTCTGACCTTCGCTGCCCTGTTGATTGAAATGGCAGTATCGGTGTGAGTGCATCGCATAGTTTTCGCCGAGTACGCCTTGCATCGCGCCGTGAACAATCGGATTGTCAAAAATCTCTTGAATTTCAGGGATGAGCGGAAGCACATTATTCCCTAAATTGCCAGTCCCTTCAAACATTGTGTCCAATTGTTGGCGAATATTCTCATGGAAACTCGGCGGGAAATCGGTCTTTATCTTCACATAGCCATTGACGATGAAATCCCGCATCTCTTCATCAGTGAGTCGCAGTGCATGTTTGCGCATTTGCGTGCCCTCCTCTATTTGTTACAATAAGTATAACAGAAATCGATGAGGAATTCAAATTCCATCAAATCCATTCAGTTTTTGGGTTCTGTTGATTCTATCGAATGCGTCGCGATCAGGAGATCGCCCCACAAGAACAAGTCCTATTTCTTCACTGCACCAAACGTAACCCCACGCAATAGATGGCTCCGCATCAAGAAGGTGAAAACCGCAACAGGAAGCAGAAAAACAAACGTCCCTGCAGCGATTTTTCCCCAATCCATACCGGTGGAACCGGTCGCGCTCGTAATTGAGGGGGGTGCGGTCACGGCTCTGCCGCCAACCTCTGTGAGAACGAGCGCAAAAGCGAACTCGTTCCACGCGGTAATGAGACAAAATACAGCAGTTGCAGCAATACCTGTGACGGACTGCGGTAAGATCACCTTCGTGAAGGTTTGGAACCGCGAGTAACCATCAACGAGCGCAGCATCTTCATACTCTTTCGGAATTTCGTCAATGAATCCCTTCATGAGCCATACTGCAAACGAGACATTAAAGGTGGTGTAAAGTAAAATCAGTCCAAAGTGTGTATCTCGCAACCCAAGAGCACTGTACATCAGATAGATGGGGATGACAACGACGACAGGTGGCAGCATCCGCGTGCTGAGGATAAAAAAGAGCAGATCGTCCTTGCCAGCGACATCGAATCGGGAAAAGGCATAAGCCGCAAGCGTTCCAAGCCCGACAGCGAGAATCGTGCTACCGCCACCGATGATAATGCTATTGAGCAGTTGGTAAAAATATTTGGAGCCACCGTTTGCCAATGCCACGCAAATCGCTATTGTCCCAAAAATGCTTGGCAACACAAAGGTAAGCCGCTGTTTTTTCAGAGTTTGCGATGCCAGCCCTCCGGTTCTCTTCCACGGAGCGATCAGAAAATAGGCGATAACTGTACAGACTATCAACAGTAGAAAATTAAAACGGGCATCTGTTTGGAGACGACTCTGCAGCGGCGGCACACTCAGAAAACTATAGAAACAGGTTAAAACAAAAATGCTATTCCAAATTAAGCCGAGATTTCGGAGCGACAAGGCACGAGGCAACCTCACGTTAGAAAAGGAGAAGAAGCTAAACAGCAATAAACCGACAAACACCTCTCCCAAAAACAGATAAGTCACACTCGGTACACCCTCAGAGGGCATCAACTTCTGATAGTTTTCCAACGATATTTCAAAAACAAACTTCGGAAGCTTTGTGGTGATATCTGCCAAGCCCTTCAGTGATGTCGCCAAAATCCAATAAATTGGAGTGATATAGACAATCACAATCAGGGCAACAAATACTAATATGAGATAGTGGACAAAATTTTTCCGACCGCGCATTATGTCTCCTGTGCCTCTCCCTTAACGCGATTAAGGTATTTTACATAGATATTGCTCAGCGCAACGATAATAATGAGCAAGATATATGCCATCGCGCACGCTTTACCGGTGTTATAGTTCCGAAAAGCCAGTTTATAGAGGTTCATTGATACAGTCTCCGTAGCAGTACCGGGTCCACCCTCACGAGTGAGAACATAGACAATGTCAAACATCTTAAAGGCATCCATTGTTCGGAATAGGAGGGCAATAAGCAAAAGGGGCGATACCAACGGGAGCGTAATCGCTCGAAACTTAAACCAAGCGGAGGCTCTATCGACATCAGCGGCTTCATAGAGGGATTTCGGCACTGCACTCAGACCTGCTAAGGCAATCAACATCATGAATGGGGACCACATCCATGTATCCACGATAACGACCGCTAACATTGCGACCTTCGGATGGGTCGTCCACCCGATAGGTGACTTTAGAAAAGGGATGAGGAAAAAGTTCAGCAATCCAGAATTATCCGAGTAAAGGATAAAACGCCAAAAGAGACCGACGACCACGGGGGATAGCATCATTGGCATCAAGAGCAGCGTCGTAACAAAGCCCTTATACCGAAAGTCTCTATTCAGTAGTAGTGCCAATCCGAATCCGATAAAGAATTGCGCGGCTACCGCGAGTAACACGAAGTACGCTGTGGTTTGAAAGTACCCCCAAATCTCTGGATCAGCAAGGAGGCGTGAATAATTACGAACACCGATAAATTTGGGGGGTGTGGGCATCGAGGCTTTGTAGCGATGAAAGCTCAAGTACAGCGACCACAGCAGTGGAAAGATGTTCATCAAGATGAGCAAAATCATGGTGGGCATGATAAATGCCATCTTCAATTGGTAGTCGCTCATCCCGCGCGACGCTTTAAACGGACGGTTGGTTTGCATATTGTTTATGAAAGCCGCCAGCAAAGAAGCCATCAGCCATCAAAAAAGAGGCTTCGGAACACCAATACCTCTTACCGAAACCGATAGCCAATGGCCAATACGCTGACAGTCGATAACCGATTTGTCAGTCCTGTGTTTTTTCTTTTAGCTGTTCAATAACCGCCAAAGCTTTGGCAAGTTCCGTTTCGGCGTGTTGCCGTGCTTGTGCCTCTTGTGCAGCGCGTGCTTCTGCGTCTGATACGCGTGCTTCTGCGTCTGATACGCGTGCCTTCGGCGGAGAAACCCACGCTGAACGACTCGCATTATAGAGACTCAAAATACCATCTCGCTCCCCTAATTCCAAACCGAGTACAATGGACGGTAAACGGCTATCCACAGGTGCTATCGTTTCATACCTACCCTCTACGAGACGGTACCCTTGAAAATGTGGCTGAACTTCTCCATAAGGGTCATAGATGTAGTACTCCCGGACACCGAGAATGGATGCATATAAAGATTTTTTGTCGGTTATATCTTTGTTATAAGTGCTTGGGCTCGCGACCTCCAACACGAAATCGGGAGTGCGTCCCTCCTCCCACGTCCGATACGTCCGCCGATCTTTCTTACTGACACCGAAGACAACGAACACATCCGGGGACACAGATTTGTGGATGTTGCCTTCTTCATAATACATCAGTAGATTGCCGGAGACATACACATCGTTGACATCCTCAAAGTGGTTTTCAAGCATGAAAATGAAATCCATCATGAGTTTTCGGTGTCGATCAGTTTCTGCCATAGGTTTACCATCTGATTCGGGATAAATGATTGTTGGTGCTGCCTTAATCTGTTTCTGCATTGTGCCACCTCGTGTGTTTTAGAGAGCTGTCTCCTTATGATTCGGAAAATGGCATCTATGATGGAGGGTGGAAGGATATTAAAGACGCGCGTCCACCCTTCCACCCTGTCAATTTTTACTCGTCGTAGTAGCCTGCGTCCTCAAAGATTTCCTCATGCTTCCGTGCGATAGCGTCCAGTGCTTCCTTTGCAGACTTGATTTTGGAGATGGCTTCACTCCAATTCGTCTGGCAAACCGCTAAAAGTTCTGCATATTCTGGGACAGCCCAAAAATCGCGAAGGTACGGGAAACTCGCGGCGAAGGCTTCATTAAAGGGGGATGCTGTCTTAAATGTATCCGACTGCAACACCTCTTTGTGCGGTGTGAATCCACCGAGTGCCGCCCATTTCTCCTGAACAGGTTTCTGCATAAACCATTTCATGTATTGTTTGGCGAGATCCTTGTTTTTAGAATAGGAAGAAATAGACATGCCTTGTCCGCCGATACTGATATAGTGTCCTTTCGGACCGGCGGGTGCTATAAAGAAACCACTCTTGTCGTGAGAAATCTTATTCACTTCCGGGTTCACCACCCCTGGGAAAAAGGCGAAGTAATTCATCGCCATTGCTACCTTACCTGAGTTGTAGGCGTTCAGCGTCTCTGCCCAATAGTAATTCGGGGCATCGGGGGGTGCGAACTGGAGCAGGTCGGTGTAAAATTCAAGTGCCTTGACGGCATCTTCTGTGTTAATGTGCCCAGCAACCTTATGGCTCTCAGCATCGCCATAGGCACCGCCAAAACTCCACATTACCTGTTGGAATCCCATCGTAATACCGTCGTATTCTTTGCTATACCATGTTGCAATACCATAGAGGTCCTGATCCGGGCGCGTGAAGAACTCGGCGATATCACGGAGTTGATCGTACGTTTTCGGCGGAGCAAGCGCGTAGCCATACTTTGCTTGGAATGCCTTCATCTCATTTGGGTCTTCAAACAGGTCTTTTCGGTAAACGTATCCAGCAGCATCCACCTCTGCGGGCAACGCCCAGTATGTTCCACTGCCTTTCGGATACTCAGCGAAGGCTGTCATTGCGGGTCCATAGATAGAAGCCACATCAATATTTTCATTAATCCAATCCGTTAGATTGATATAGTTCCCACCTTGCGAATTCCGACCGAGCCACTGACTATCACCAATGACAATGTCGTAAAGATCGCTTTTTCCAACAAAAGCAGTGAAGACTTTATCTTGGAAATTGGGCCACGGAATCTGGATGACATCAACAGCGATGCCAGTTTCAGTGGTAAAGTCCTTTGAGAGTTCCTGCAAATAATTAGCAGGATCCCATTCTGCCCAGACAACAGTTAAGGATTGGGATTGATGGTTATCAGCTTTCGGGGCACTAACAAACGCAAGTGCAAGTATTAGTGCTAAGACAAGACTTATGCGAACACTTTTCATATTTTTTGTCCTCCGTATAAAGATCATGCGAGTTGTTATCAGCACCGGTTAGATTCAGTGCTTTAATGCAGGCATTATAAACGGACAACAAAATTTTTTCAAGAAAATTTGTTTGTGGTGCGGATATCCTAAACTACAGTAGCAGATGCAGGAATTGAACCGACCTAAGTGCATCTATCTAAATGGGAGTGTCTGTCAAAGTTCACCATAGGTGTCAATTTAGGGTTTCCGGGATACTGTAGGCCCCTTCCCAGTAACGGGTGGGGACCCCGGGTTGAGCGGTGTTGAAAATCAAAGGTAGATATTTCAAAATAAATTAAACCTGATATACCCGCATAGGCATAGAGATATCCAGCGAAACCCAACGTTCTTTGCGTCAAATGTTACAACAAACATGGCAGGTTTCCGCTGGGTTTCGCCTTGATTGATAGGGCGGTGTAGAGTGGTAAAATGTGCTTGGAGTGTCCGTATCATTTTTCTCGGTTCCGCTCAACCCAACCTACGATGCTATGACGCGTTTTTTCTAAAATCGATACCTATGGAGTGTCTGTCAAAGTTCACCGATGCAGAACACGGTATTCTTTGCTTCTAAACTCCGAATTTCGGAATAGTGGTAAACTTGGGTAACTTCCACTCCATTTTCAATGATGGCAGTGGGGCGTTCGATAACGAAGTCAGCGAAGTGCGGTGCGTTGAAAGCAACATAAGCGAGGCTGAACATCTCAATCTGCCAATCGTATCGCTTTGACAGATCTGGAAATAGAACAATTCCTGTATCAACTTGGTAGATGCCTGTGCTTTCATCTATGTTCATCGTTTTAACCGGACACTCGATAATTGCCCGCTGATGTGTATTGGTATCCCATATTTCTGTGTGTGTTACGATGGGTAGACATTTTTGTGTCGCCTCAAAAATGGCTGCGTTGCTATCAAGTACCTGGACCGGTGATGCCTCTTGAACATCAAACAAGGCACCTCCCCAATAATCCCGCGCCGGCTTATACTCGACGTAGTTATCGTTGCAGTAAGCATGCCTTCTGAATACGGCTATGTGTTCTTTGCCAAAAACAGGGAGAAAGTTATAGTTTGGATTTATGAAGAGATTTTTCTCGGCAAAGGTGTGTTCACTCTTACACGAACCACATTGGTAATAATCGCTGAAACTTCCATCTGTGTTATCTATTATACGACATCGAGATTCGACCCAAAAGCGGGGGGCATTCCCGTTGCCAACAGAGTTGATAAAAGAAAGTCCATAATCAAGACAGTTCATTTATTTTCCTTTCGGTGTGGTATATGATTCATTAAACCCATTTTATCCCAACAGTGTTTACCTGTCAATCGGCATCTCTTGTTTCATCTACCCCCGGTTCCTTTCTTTTTTACACATTGGGAAAATCTTATTGAATTGAAGCAAATGGATTAAAAAATTCCGAAGCCTAAAACGAGCCGGATGATTCCAAAGAGGATAGCCGCAGTACAAAGCAGACACCCAACAATAGCGAGTTCCTTCTCTGACGATAGGATTATAGCAAGAATGCTGAAAAGCAATCCAAATACTGCAAACGGAATGTTAAGGTAATTGAGGATTCCGAGGCACGGTATGAAGGCGATTGCCATTCCAATAATAGCCAATATCCCCCACACCACACTAAAAATTGATAGTAAACCCATGATTTGTCTCCAAACTATGTCAATGCGCTACGGCAACGGAGCTGCGCGACCGAACTTTTAACAAAACGTGTGCTTCGTTTTAGGGTAATCCCTACGAAGATTGTATTAACCAGAAAAACAGAATAGATATAAAGGCTCAGCGGATTTAGGCGATGTGCCTCGGCAAAATCACTGCGCGAGATGACATAGAATGCGGTGCTCATCCCACAGAAAACACACGGTTTCTGAAATTGTGATTGCCATTTGCATTCCGGGAGAAGATGCGCTAACTGATGTTGCGGCATGATAAACGGAAGGGCAAGCACGATGAAAACGACTGCACTCAAGATGAACCATACAAACAGTCCAACTAACATCAACTCGCTTCGCCTATGGTCTAACACATTACACCTCTGTGGGATTGTGTGCTTCTGTCTTTCGGAGTATGATATTCCCGCCGATGGAACGGAGTCGTAGGAGCGGTCCTCCACCATTAATGGTCCCCTGTAACTCGTTAGACTTGACAGCACCTGCCGTCTCCACTACGACCGGAAATTCTGTGGTCACTGAACCACCAAGCACTTTTGCTTCCACCGTTGCAGCAATATCTGGAATGAGCGAGACATTTAGACCACCACCTGCTGTCTCCAAATCCAGCAGCAAGTTCTGACTTGAAGATGCTTCTTGGAGCTGGCAGCGGATGGAGCCTCCAGTTGCTTTCGCAAGGACAGGTCCGTCGTTCTCTACTTCTATACTGCCCCCAGCAGTTTTCAGGTCTGCTCCACCTTTGGAGTCGCGCAGCGTGATACCTCCGCCGGAGGTTTTTCCATTCACAGCACCGGTGACATCAATAATCTGAAGACTTCCACCGGAGGTTCTGGCTTTGACATTGCCGGTACCACCCTCAAGCGCAATATTTCCACCCTTCGTTTGAAGCATCACGTCTCCATCAAACGCCTTGAGATCAATGTTCCCAACTGATGTTACGCCATCAATACGTCCGGTAATATTTTGAAGATGGAGTCCCGCGCTGAATGTTTCTACCTTCACGTCCCCTGTTATATTTGCGACGGAAATATCCGCATTTGCAGTCTTCAGATCAAGGGTATAGTGTCGCGGAACAATAATGTCAAATTGGATATCCAAATCATTTTTCATCTTTTTCCACCGTTTAGCGGTACCTTCAAACTTCGCCTCAATTTTGACATCGGACGCTTCGTGTGCTATCTGGACATCAAAATTCTTAAGGATTTCGCTTGCCCGCCGATTTGCTTTCATCTGCGCAGTGCGTCGGACCTGAACCGAAACGGTATCATCCTCTCCACTCTGCACATCAATCCCACCGCAGTCAGCATCAATCGTTAGTTTCCCACCTGAAGCGACAGAAAACACTTCAGCGATGTCTTCCAATGTGCTTTCGGTTAAAAAGTCTGGCACAGCTTTGCGAATCAGATCCCCAAGCGGTTTATCTGCCAGTTCTTCCGTCAGGTTTTCCATGAATCGTTTTCCAAAAAAGCTGTCGAGCCACCCTTTGACATCTGAGGTCGTATCCAATTCCTCATTCAGATACGCTGCGAGTTGATGGCAGGCAATTCCGATTTGACTAAAAGATGCCTCTCCGTGAAGCTCATCAAAAAGTCCATCAGGTACCGCGTTGAGATCCTCTAAGCGCGTGAGCACGTTATTGAATTGGGTAATGCATCGCGTTTCGCCACCACTGAACGCCCCCGTTAACGCCGCATCTTCTGCGATCTTCGCTGTGTGCTCCAACATGTGAAAAAGTCCTTTGAGTTCCTGTTGTCTCTGCTGTTCCATAATTTTCACCTTTCCGTCATTATATAGTGAATTCTATAATTGCTTATACATCTTCGGTTAGTACCCAACCCCCGAAATCTCCGTTATCAGGGACAGGGAATTTGGAAACTTTGATAGGTGCGCCTATTCTTAAATGTCCACATATAGTGAAAAGTCATCACACATCCTCACTGTAGCCTCGTCTTTCCAAAATTGTTTTGAGCAGTTCTTTCGCTTTATGGAGTCGCCACTTTACGGTTGACAGTGGAAGTGATAAGAATTCAGCCATCCGTTTCTGTGGCATCTCTGCCCAATAATAAAGTTCAATAACTGCCTTATAGTCTGTCGGTAACTCTTGAATTGCATCTCTGACCCCCTCCTGCGTCAATTCGCGCGTCACAATGTGAGCGGGATCTGCAGCCGATGTATCCGCTTCCCTATTTAAATAAGGCTCCATATCTTCCTGCGGTTCGTAGCGACTGATGTTTCTGTAGTAACGCAAGGCACGGTTGCGCGTAATTGAGTGAAGCCACGCTCCAAAGCGGTTCAGATCCGTAAGTTGTGGGAGTGCCTCAAAAGCCCGTAAAAACGCATCCTGCACGACATCTTCTGCATCGGTAGCGTTCCGAACAATCTGTCGCGCGATTGTCAGCATGGCGCGCCTATATCGGTTTACCAATACATCAAATGCTTGTGTGTTACCAGCAAGTGCGGCGACGACTAATTCAGCGTCATTTGCCTCGTTTAATTCTTGATTGTGTGATATTGGCTTGCCAGTTTCGCCTATAGGCATGAAAACTCTCCCTTCTTGCCTATTAGAGACAGGGTCACACAAAAAGGATAGTGAAAAATGTATTTTCCGTAAAAAGGAGTGAGTGATGCGATGGAAAGAGGTACGGTGTTGAACCGCCTTTCCAAGACGTAGGAGTGTCAGAGGTCCAGCGGCTTTGTTTCTATGTGCTATGAAGTAGGTCTATAGAGCATCACCAAACACCCGCCAAGTGCGGCGAGCAGGATGCCTGCAACAAACTGCCAGCGGACTGCTCCCCAACCGCCTGCCGGTGGATGCGATAACGTCGCAACGACAGCGTTTACAATCGGTGCGCCTGCAAAAACAATGGACATCACGACAGCAGGTCTACCCCCTGCGCCAAAGGCGAGTAGAACACCAAATGCGCCAATGGCACCGACAAGTCCGGCAACAAACGACCAAGAGACTCCGCTTCCTGTAAATTGCCAGTTGGACCCATTAATGACGAGCATCAGTGCTGAACCGATGACTGCTGCGAGAAGGTAAGCAAGCCCTACAAAAAGAAACGCCTTGTAGCGTCCATGTACAGGGTCCGCCATAGCCACCTGTCCCTGATGCAGAAAAACACCATAAAGTCCCCACGATGACACGGTCATGAAAACAAAAATAATCCATGTTTTAGTCATAATTCATTTCCTTTTTGATTTTTGTGGCAAGCGCACTTCCGAGGCGCGCTTGCGATTGAAACATTAGGTGTATTTCTCAAACACTTTCAAGAGTTGTTCTGCCACGACTGTATCGTTAAACTTCTGATGCACATTGGTTTTCCCTGCTTCTCCGAGAGACTCACGTCGCTCGGCATCGTTAAGGAGTTCCATAATACCCACTGCCACCGCTTCAGCGGATTCCGGCTCAACGAGAATTCCGCCTTCAGTAGCACCAATCATTTCAGGGAACGCGCCGTGCTGAGGTTGGACAACCGGTACGCCGTTGGCAAGCGACTCTATGATGGACAACCCTTTGGACTCACGGTAAACGGTGGGGACGGAAAAAACATGTAAACGGTTGAGGAAATCAATCTTTTGGGTGCGTGTGACCTCGCCGTGGTGCACGAAACTGTCCGATAAGTTCCACGCGCGAATCTGGTTCACGAGTTCCTCAAGATAAGGTTCATCTTTCCTTCCAAGGTATCCGGCAACATGCAGCTGAACGTTATCGGCACCGAATGCCTCGGCAACGATACGGAAGGCATCTACCAAAATGTGTAACCCCTTTTCAGGACAGATACGCGCCAAATAGCCAATAATGAACGGAGGTGGTTCTGGTTTTTGGACAGGTGTCCCATGCCCCTCCGTATTTAACCCCAAGGGGACCACGGCAATTTTATCAACAGGGACGTTAAGATACGCATCTGCCATAAATTGCGCGTAGTAGCGACAAGGTGCCACAAAGCCATCCGGATCTACGGCACGTTCTCGGAGAAGGGTTAACGCTTCGGATTTGTATGGCTCAATGAGGTCTTGCAGAAAGATGTCTTCACCTTGAAGTGCGCAAATAACCGGTACACCCAATGCTTTCTTTATCTCTCTTGTAAAGCCCACTAACATAGAATTGGTGAGATAGACGACATCTGGCTTATTTTCTTCGGCAAGCCACCTCACTAACTTCGCCAATTCCTTCTTTTGATACCCTTGCTCGGCACGGAGCATAGATACTGTGAGTTCTCCAAGGTCGCGAGCATCTGTGGAGCTGCTGAACCGTGCCAATCCGTTTAATAACGTTGGATTGTCAAGAAGTTTATCCAATGTCCAAGGTGTATGCCTAAAAATGGAAAGTTTCTGCTGCAGATAGACGTTGACCCCTCCGAAAAAGACGCGATCCATGCTTACATTCGTCTCATCTGTTCGGGTTGGTGTATAGGTTGGAATCAGGGCAACATTGTGCCCTTGCTGCTTCAGGACTGTGGCTACCATATTGTCATGGATACAAGTGCCGCAGTACATGCCAGCAGCCCCTGCGGTAATATAAGCAACTTTCATGTTTTCTTTTTTTAAGGAAACGAAAATGGTTCTCCTCTATTTGCGGCGGTTTGTAAACTCGGTGTCTGTGAAACGCATGTATTCCCAATGTCGCAGCAGGGGCATAGGCCCACAAATCTTAGAGATATAGTCTAACAGATCTGCTAAAAAAAGTCATGTGTATTTTCGGTTGTCAGTCATTAGCTATCGGTTATTAGTAGGGCAGTTTGATGAAGGTTAAGGATTTGATTGAGGGGTGAAAGCGAGGGGATGGATAAAAAATGGAAAACTGAAGGGTTCTGGTATCTCTAAAGAAAATTTGCATTTTCGCTATAATTGTGGTATTATTAATGTTTGAATTTAATCAACACTCTAGAGAAAAAGAAGAAAGGAGGCAGACACAATGTCACGAGTCTGTACTATCTGTAGCAAACGCCCGATGTCAGGCAACCAGATTAGTAAATCACGGCGGCACACAAAACGGCGTTGGCTTCCAAACCTTCAACGAGTCCGGATCCAAACTGCGGAAGGAACAAGACGGGTTCGCGTTTGCACAAAATGTCTGCGGAGCGGAAAAGTCACTAAGGTTATCTCAGGGATGCCCCAAATTGTATAGAGAGCCGCGATATAGGAGAAACTTAGAATTTGCGGGTGACGCGTTGTACGCCTTTCAAACCTTGAATTGCTTGCAGGACTTTATCAAGTTGTTCGGCACCTGTCACATCTAACGTCAAATTATCAGAGGCTTCAGCATCAATATGGACAGCGGAAGGTTGGAAGGTTCCGCTGCGGATATTCACCTTGTATTGTGCGATCGCAGTGGTGATTGCACCGAGCATACCCGGGCGGTCATTGCACTCAACGAGGATTTTAACAGGATAGACGGGTGGTGGGTGATCCCCATTTTCTGAGAGAGGCTTTTCGAGCCATTTGACATCTAAAAGTCGTTCAGGTTCATCAAGGATACGGATACAGCCAGCTCTATGAACGGAAACGCCGCGCCCCCGTGTGAGGTAACCAACGACTTGGTCGCCTGGAATCGGGTTACAGCACTTCATAATCCGCATCATACCCAAATCAATGTCGTTTTCAAGTTGAATAACCGGTGGTGAATCCTTTTTTCGCCGCGAGTCAACCTCTTCTGCCGATTCAGTTTCAGGTTTCGGTACCTCAGGTTTCAGCAAATTGATAACGTGCGTAGCGGACTCATTTCCATTGCCAATTCGGACGAAAAGTTCCTCAAGGCTTTTGAGATTGAGTTGTTTGGCAATATCAAGTAATTTTGGGGAATTGAGATAATCACGGCAATTAAGGTACGAGACACGCAACTCCGCCGCGAGAAATTTCTTTCCTAACTCCAGGGCATCAGCCTTATCCTTTTCACGAAACCAGTGATTGATTTTAGTCCGTGCCGTAGCCGTTTTGACGTACGACAACCAACTCCGGCTCGGTCTTCCATTCGGCTGTGTCCGAATATTGACCTGATCTCCGTTCTCAAGCACACGTCGAATCGGTGCAACAGCACCGTTGACCTCAGTGCCGACACAGGTGTGCCCAACATCCGTATGAATTTTATAGGCAAAATCGATCGCCGTTGCACCAGCGGGTAACCTAAAGAGATCTCCTTTCGGCGAAAAGACATAAACCTCATCTTGGAAGAGTTCCAATTTCATGGATTCCACGAAATGATGAGGACTATCTTGTGTCTCTTGTATGTCCTCAAGGATCTGCTTATAACTCGCGAAAATAGAACGCCCCTGTTGGCTCGTCGGTAACCCTTCCTTATAGCTCCAATGCGCAGCAATGCCATCTTCAGCAATCTTATGCATCTGATACGTGCGAATCTGGATTTCAATAGGTCTGCCATTATCAAGAATCGTGGTGTGGAGAGACTGATACCCATTTTTCTTCGGCTGCCCGATCCAATCTCGAAGTCGATCGGGATGGTAATTCCATTTGTTATGAAGTGCGCCGAGCGCGATGTAGCAATCCGCTTCGGTTTTAACGAGGATTCGAAGACCAATTAAGTCTTGGATTTCACTGAAGGGGGTCTTCTTCTGTTGCATCTTCTGATGGATACTATAGATGTGCTTCGTTCTACCGTGGACATCGGCAAAAACATTCCGTTTTTCGAGTTCTCCGCGAATCTGCTTAACCATCTTCTCGCAGTACGCCTCTCGCTCAGTGAGTTTCTGGTTCAGAAGTTCGGCAATTTTTCGGTATTCGATGGGATAGAGATGCTTAAATGCTAAGTCTTCGAGACGGCCCATGATACGCCAAAGCCCCAATCGATGTGCGATCGGGGCATAAATTTCCAATGTCTCCTTTGCAACGCGCTGGCATTTTTCACTTGAGAGGAACTCCAGCGTTTCCATGTTATGAAGTCGATCCGCGAGTTTAATGAGGATGACCCGCATGTCTTCCGCCGTCGCTAACAGGAGTTTCCGATAGGTCTCGGCTTGGCGTTTCCGATGAACTCGCTGTTCAACTGTGTTTTTAGCAGCCGGAGCTTGGGAAGCGATACCGAGTTTATACTGACCGATCTTTGTGACACCCTCGACGAGATTGGCGATATTGGCACCGAACCGCACCTGCATCTCTTCGCGCGTGATGCCTGTATCCTCAAGGACATCGTGCATGAGTCCCGCACAGATTGTGTGTGTATCTAATCGGAGTTCAGCGAGTATCTCAGCAGTTTTGAGGCAATGTGTAAAGTAGGGTTGCCCAGATTTTCGTTGTTGCCCCTTATGTGCCTCTCGTGCGAAGTGGTAACAGCGCTCCAGAAGTTCAACTTCTGCATCCGGGTTATAGATCTGAATCTGACTGATTAGCGATTTGACACTCATTTTTTTGACGCAGAAAGTATGCGCCCCCACATAGATTCAATATTTTCCTTTAACTGAAATTCTATAAAAGAGGGACTTGTCTGCTTAATCCATTCCCCTCTCAGATAGGTTGGAGAATGAGACAAGTCGCTTTTTTGAACAGAAAGGAGTTTTACAAGTCTGTGCCCGGGTTCCCCATGGCGTGCGATACACTGAAGTTCCTCAAAGATAGCAAGTCCAGTTTGAAGTGCTGGTAGTGCTCCCAATCGACCCTTCAGCATTTCTGCCTCAGGATACCCCTCTGCTCCGTTGGCTTGTATAGTCTTCCGTATATTTCCATACAACTGGCGCAATTCGTCATCCGTCGGATATTTTTTAGAGATCCAATTATGCATCTCCACCTCATCCGTATTGCTATAGATGAGATGCAAATAGGAGGTCTCAGTGCTTACAAAAGCGGGTTCACAACGCTTGAGGAAAAGATTTTCGCTCGGTGCGAGGTGACAGAAAGCAATATGTTTAACAAAAGGAAACGCTTTCAGATGCGAAAAAGTGCTACTTGACGCGATCGTCCGGAGTTCGCCATTTTCTAATTGTTTCAATAACGCTGCTTCTTCTGCCTCTGATGTTGCATCGTCGTGTCGCCCGATTCCCTCAATGTTTTCCGGTAAGAGTTTTGTGAGCAGAAGCTCCAGCATCTCCTCATCCCGTACGTAAATTATACAAGATTCCTCTCTCTCAAGCAACTTTAAAAGATAATTCTTTTTATTAACGTTTCGTTTGTCAACAAGTTTTACAGAAGATTCATCACTGAGTTGAGGAAACACATTCCAGTTCATGTCTCTGCCTTCCGGATGGACTTCCCAGTCGTTGAGGATGAGTTGTACGGAACGGGTGCCTTGCCACTCGTTGATTTGGGGTGAAAAGGCGATATCCAGTGACATGTTGGGACGCCTGAAGGTGATAAGTTGGTCGCCCCCTCCCCATTCGATCGCTCGCCGTTTTACCGCACCATCGCTGACGAACATTCGCAGATGATTTCGCTCTTTCCCCATTTGGGAGGGTGTGCCGTCAACTTTGACGCGCCGTGCGCCAAAAAGGGGTGATGGATTGTCCTTTCCAAAGGGCTCAAACTGTTCAAGTTCCTTTAGTGTGTCTAACGTTAAAAGTGAAAGGCGCGTTTCAAACTCAAGGTCCAGTTTCGGTTGCAGTGCCTCCTCAGCCAGATGCTCGCAAGCGTATTCGTTGAAAGCTATTTTGAATTTAGGGATATTTTTCTTTTTGAGCGTCAACCCTGCTGCTGCTGCATGTCCACCGTGTTTCACCAGCAATTCTGTGCAGCTGACGAGGCTATCAGCAAGGTTCATTCCTTCTATACAACGCCCGGATCCAGTTGCTTCATCGCCGTTAATTGCAAGGACAATGACGGGTTTGTAATAGGTTTCTTTCAAACGGGAAGCAACGATGCCGACAACACCCTGTGCCTTTTCGTCCCACTTATCACTGGCAACAACGATGCCTCTCGTATTATCATCTACTTCGCTTTCAATTATCTCCAATGCCTGATCTTGGATCTGCCTTTCCAAATCCTGTCGCCTCTGATTTGCCTCGTTGAGTTGAGAGGCAATACGGGTTGCGACATCATCGGAATCGGTGGTAAGGAGGTCAACCACTTTGTGCGCGGTATCCATCCGTCCGGCAGCGTTTATACGGGGTCCCAACTTAAAAGAAAGGGCATACCCATTAAGAAGCGTGTCAATCTTGTGACCGGCTGCTTCGCATAAAGCATTAACCCCCGGACGCTCGCGTTTGTTAAGTTCCGCAAGCCCCAAACGGCTCAGAGCCCGATTTTCTCCAGTTAGTGAAGCAATGTCTACGACGGTACCCAACACTACCAGATCCAGCAGTGACTCAAGAAACGCTCTATCATCTATCAAGCCCTGTGCCAATTTGAAAGCTAAACCGACGCCAGCGAGTTCGGTGTAAGGGTATTCATTTCCCGGGACCTTAGGTGAAATCAAGGCGTGCGCTGACGGTTGCTCCTCCTCTGGTTGGTGGTGGTCCGTGATAATAACATCCATACCGAGTTGATTGGCTAACGCGACCTCCTTGACGGACGTGATGCCACAGTCTACAGTAATTAGCAACTTTGCGTCGTTTTTTTCATGGATCTTTTTCACTGTATCTTCGCTCAATCCATAACCTTCCCCAAACCGATTTGGAATATAGTAACTGGCGGGAACACCCATCTGACGGAAAACGTTGAGCAACAGCGCGGTTGCGGTAGTGCCATCGGTATCATAATCACCATAGATACAGATTTTCTCACCCCGCGCGATTGCTTTGTGTATCCGTTCTACGGCTTTGTCCATATTCGCTAATTTAAAGGGACAATGTAGTGCTTCAAAAGTTGGGTGAAGGTAGGTGTGCGCTTCAGTAGCAGTTTGTATCCCACGATTGATAAGGAGTTGCGCAGCGAGCAGAGAGATACCGAGTTCTGATGCCAATGCTAAACTGCTCTCAAAATCTGAATTTCTGAACCGCCACTTTTTGGAGGGGGGCTTTCTCATGATGTTCTTACCGGTGTTGGAGACAGGAAAGGTAAAGTCTTTAATTGAGTAATGTCTGATGGTAATTATCTGAATCGAGATTTTTAGGATTATGCTATGGTTCTGACTTATGAAGTTTTTTTCTGGTGTTCGGCAATGATTTTTCCTAATGCTCTCAAGGCATCGTTAACGGATTTCGCGTCCGAGAACATTTCGGCTACGTCGTCGTCAAGCCGAACCAAATTTGTTCCTGCGTGGTATCGCTCCGCGTATTTGCCTCGAACTCCTTCACTGAAATCATATTCATCGAGCATATCTGGATCATGTTGATTGGATGTTGCTTGACTCATAGGTTCTCCTTTCGTAAGATGTTGCATTCCGAGCAGAAATGATGCGAATGACATCGCCTCTCTCTGTGTGAACAACGATTAAAAGCCTCTGTTTTTCAGAGTACCCGATTGTTACTAACCTTTCTTCCCATTGCGAATGGAGCGGGTCTGGAATGGTCAACGAGAAAAAATCAGAAAAAACGGTGGTTGCCTCTTGAAAGGAAACGCTATGCTTTCTCAGATTTTCTCTGGCTTTATGAGTATCCCACTGAAATTCCAATCCCACGTTTTTTATGGTATCTGCCTATTGGATGTCCAGTTTTCAATTTTAGTATTACACGTTTTATAGGAGCCGATCAATTCGTTGACACTACATTATAACAGGTTCGCTTCTGGAAGTCAAATTTTTGCGATGTCACTCTATTTTTCCCTTTACCGGTAGGAACACTTCGCAAACGCGACAGGAGCCTAAGCAACACGTTAATCTGAAACTGGAACTTCAAAACTTTCTCGGGTACGCATGTCATACCCTCTCGCCCCAGGAGGTGGCTTAATGGAAAACCTGGATTCAGGAATAGGTTGGTTAATCTGAATATTTGTGAATTGCACCGTTGTAGTTTTGACATCGGTTTTTGCACCAGTATTCATATCAATTACAGTCGTAACCGCCTTAGCAGATGCTGGGAACCAGAGGTCGGGGGCGACCTCTTTGAACTTGTAATCACTCGTTATAGCAATCATGGGATTAGCAAACACATAGCGTTCGGGCCGGTAGCTTTTCTTTGGGTTTAGCCACAATTCTATTGCGACACCGAACATATTCCCTTTAACGTGATACACATCACTATCGTTGAAACGTACCTTTTCAATGCTTTGGACATCAAGTCCATCAATAAGCATTACGAGAGATTCTTTTCCACCACTGAGGTCCCATCCCCAGAAGCGTGGATCATCAGATGGGTCATCGACGATTTCGCTTCTGCGACTCAGCATAATACCGTTAAATGTTTCCCGGAGTGTTTCAAAGGTTTCACCATCATAAGCGTATTGTTTCGTCCCCGTAATAGGGATATTTCGGTCAGGTTCGTACTGAATAGCATCTCGTGTCACAACGCATCTCATTTTGCGTCCAGAAAACTCGAAAGTTCCTTTCCATGTACCGCTGGGGGCACGTCCCATTTCAGGGAGCCCATCAGAGGCAATACTGGTAGTCTCCCGAAGAAAATCAACGCGCCCGCTTTTAAGCAGCCCATCGTAATAGGTAATCCCTTCGCGGATGAGTTGAAGCAGCTCCTCTTCACTTTTTGACAGCACGGGTGAGGCTGTCGCTTTTTCATTTTCAGCAAGCACCTCAGGATCTGTCTCACTTCGGATTAAGGGAATCTGGGAACCTGAACTATCTTTATAGGATTGGTTTGACTCCGCATCGAAATGATAGAGTCCTATGGTGTCAGTATCTGCCGTGAATGCGTGTGTTGGCACGTCGTAGTTGCCTTTATAGCGAACAACGCTGCTGATTCGCAATTCATCAATATAGACTCCTGAAGCGAAACGCGTTTTGTCACCCAGAGGTGCTGGCATTTCCGTCAAAGTTGGCATACCGCCAAGCACAAGACGATTCTCATTTGGCACTGGCAGTTCGCTTCCATCAGCTCCTCCTCTAATATGACCGTCGCTGCCGATAGCAGCACCGCGGTCGATTGTTGCTACATAATGTACCCACTGCCGGATCGGCAGACTTTCTGTCTTCGTCACCATTGAAAAGTCTTTAGTTCCATTGGAAAGGATACCGATCCGAGTATCCATCACATTATCTCTATCTTCGTCTACAGGCAGCCCAATCATAAAGCAACTGAATCGGTCCGTTTGGCCGACGAGAGAAAAGCGGACTTGCTTCGGTAACGTTTCATCTACGTAGATCCACGCTTCAATCGTGAGCGTCCCGGTGAGTTCAGGAAACCAAGGCGCATCCGTTTGGACTTGCCCGAGTTTAGGGTTCAGTTCAAGCCAACCACCACCAGCAGGTGAGGGTTTGTGCGGTGCTGCGAACAACATGATTGGAGTCATTAAAATGCCAATTAGAATTATTAGAAATGTACCTCTGAGATATTGCATGGGATAGCTCCTTACATATTTTTAGAGCGTTCAGACGCGAAATGTTCTTACTTTGTGACGAAAGCAAAAATTGGAATCTTGACAAGGCGCATCTTTGGGTGGCTCGTCCAAAGCCGAACTTCGCCTTTCAGAACACCCTTTGCTAAAACTGATGGCAACGTTAGCGTTAATTGATAGTGGTTACTGTCCGCTTGCTGTTTTACCGTAATTGTGCCGATATCGGCTTCGATCTTCTCAATTTGGAGTTCGGTATTAGTGAGATTGTTAAGCACCAATACTTTTATATTCTCCTCGTCGGGGTTAATTCGACCAAAGAAAAATTGCTTGGGCGTAAGTGTGTAGGTCTGATTTACCTCTCCCGATATGGGTAAGGTGATAGTTTTCATTTCTCCTTTGTGATCAATATATTCAACCGTGAGCTTCTCGTTAAATCCCCCCTTCGGCATCTGTTCGGTTTCAAAATTCAGTTCAATATCCGCTGTCCGCCACGGATAAACGACGTTGGCACTACGGAGGACGGGTTGAATCCACTTTTGTGAACTCTTAATATTCTGAATCATCAGTGCCGTCTCACGGGGGTTTTTTAGTTCGACAACCTTCTTTGGCTGCGATGCACCGGTGCTTTCCACATAGATGTTCTCAGGAACAAAGACAACAGAAAACTCCCGAGCCCGCCCGAAAGAGATAAAAGTGTACGGACGTTGCGGTGTATCCGTTTGAATATGGACAGTCATAAAAGATGTCCTATAGACTGCAACTGCAGTCGAACCGATCCCTAAAACAGCACCTTTCCCGACAGGGATGACACCTGTTTTTGGTTCAGCGATAACCGTATGTCACGTATTGCCTGCGACAGAGACGATTTGTATCGGCGCATCACTTCGGTTTTTCAGTCGGACAGGGAACTGATATCCTGCTAAGTCTTGATCCGCGAAACCGCGCTGCAGTGTGATTAAGGAGTCTAAATCCAGCACCGTGGGTGAAACATTTAAAACCGGTTGCCTGTGCTGACGTTGGCTTTCCGAGAGGGCGAGTACACGTCCCGTCCAGAGATCCAAAAGTCGATCTCGGGAGACAACGGTGGCTGCCTGATATAGCAATCTGCTTGGTGTATCAAAGAGGCGCGCCCACTTTTTGTTTGCGTACTCAACAACGATGAAATGTTCAGTGGTAGGGTCCGCATTTGCGGGGTTTTCGTCTTCAAATGTAGTCTTGAGATGGGCAATGACCGGCGTTTTAAACTCCCGAAGTTCTTTATAAGTGAGATCATGCTCTCGCAATTCGAGTCCGATTTCCTTAGCGGCATCAATGAGATTCGCAAAATCGGTGTCATGATGCCCCTCAGTCTTCTGAATGAAAGTGTTTTCGACTTGCGCCAGTGATACTTGAATGCCTAAGATGTTGGCGAGGTGGTAGAGACTGGTAACATCAGAAGTCTGTTTATCTTCCGCCGCGAAAGCGAGCGGGTGGACAAGTAGGACGATAAGAAGGGAGATTACTAAGACTTTCATAGTTTCTCCTTTTACTTGTAAAAAGTGGAAGTTATTTCATCATTCCTACCGACGCTTCTTCTTCAAGCGAGATGTGAAATAGACCGCGCTGTTCGGTAGCGATGTAAAGTCTGTCGTTGCTGGCAATGAGAGATACGACTTTATCCGGAACTTCTGGTGAAATCTGTTGCCATTCGCCTTCTAAACGATATACACCTGTATCTCCAGCACTGTAAACTGTGGTGCCATCCACAGCGAACCGGTCTATGACGATAGGTGTGCCTATTTTATCTGTTATTACGCGCCAGTGTTCTCCGGTCTGTGAGGATAAAACGCCTTTATCAGTTGCAACGTAAACCGTTGCGCCTACAAAGATTATCTCCTTGAAATGCGTAAAGCGAAGCGGAAGGCTCGATGTAACGTCTCTCCAACTGTCTCCACCATCAAGCGATTGAAAGAGTGTGCCATCTCGCTTACCTACGTAAACAGTTTCTGCTGAAACCGCTAACTTGAACCCTTTATCCAATTCGCTATCAGGTTGTTCACTGGCATCTATCAGTCCTGTGTTTCGCCATTCCCGTCTACCGGGTTTCCACTTGAAAAGCCGTCGTTGGCATTCCATGTAGAATGCCCCGTCACTGACAGCGAATCCACCTGCTTCCCAATGTTTTTTTCTAAAATACAATGTAACTGGTAGGCTGTCACCTTCTTCAGGATCATCAGCGAAGTGATCCTGTTTCACTTCTTCAACGCTCGTCCATAACTCATAGGCTAAGGCTTCTCTTGTCCACACATTAAAGGATGGTGATCGCCTTGCGAAAGCGGGTATCTTGTGAACAGGAACAAACGCATCACTCTTGAGAGGTAAATGGAAAACGCGTAAGTCGTCCTCTTCAGGTATAATTCCATAAAGCGCGTTGTCTGCGACGACTAATCTTGAATCAAGCGAGAAATTGCCTTGGGACTGTCCATTTTTTATTGACCTAAGCGTAACGCCGCCCGCATTAAGCGGAACATTTTTCCACGACGTACCCCCGTCGGTTGATTGGAAAACGTCGCTGCCGGTATGCATGTAGAGTCTGTCATTGAACGCCACTAAATCCTGCATTCTGGTCCCTGCTATCCCGCTCATAAATGGTTGCCACGATTCACCACCGTCGGTGGTCCGATAAACACCGGAGACACTAACATTGTAAAACGTATTCTCGTCTATCGCTACAGTTGAAAAGTCTCCGCGCGTAAACAAATCTCTGTCAAGTCCGAGATCTGTCCAAGTTTGTCCACCATCCCTTGAGCGTAATTCGGCGATCCCCAATAGTAAGAGCGTCTCACCAGCAACCACAAGTTTTATACCTGTTGGTGTTCTCACAAACGGAGATTTATTTTTTGGTGTTATCTCAGTCCACGACTCCCCCAAATCAGCCGAATAGAAAACTCTGCTTGAACTTGCGTTGTAACCGCGCACTATTCGCCCTTCAGCCTTCAGCCTTGATTCAAGCAATCCCAAAGTAAAAAGATCGTGACCTGTTACGACATAGAGGTTGTTCTCATGGCTCACTAAAGAATGAATAACTTCGGACGCAGCCACGGACAATTGCTCCCAAACGCCTGAATTGAGGCGGTAAAGTCCCGTGTTTGTGCCAGCAAATACTGTGTTCTCTATTGCAGCTACCGCCGTAATCGTTTGATCTATCAATCCATTGTTAAGAAGTCTCCACTGTGCACCAGCATCGGTAGAGCGGAAGATGCCTTTATCTTCAAGGGTGAGATACATTGCAGGATGGGATTGTGATCCGTGTCCTTGTGCCTCATCTGTTATGATCAATCGAATAGCACGCCCCTTTGGTCGCGGACATAATTCATTCCATGTTTCGCCATCATTAGTTGAAGTAAACACTTCATCAGTAGAGACAATATAGAGAGTGTTCTCGAACTCTGCTATAGGCATCCGGGACTCACTGATTGGAATGCTGGTGTCGATGAGTGCCCATGCAGTTGCCTCTTTTCTCAATCTGTAGATACCTGATGGTGTAACGGCGTAAAGCGTTTTTTCAGATGTAGCAAAGATGTTAAGGGCGGTACCACCTTGGGGTCCATCTGTCTGGGTCCACTGTGAAGTAGAAAACCTGGGGGAATTGTCTAACGTATTGATTGATAAAACTGTCTCGGAAACTTGTAGACCGTTTCCACTACTTTTACTGGGGATAGAAGCACGTCCAACTTGATTTCGTACAGCTGGTTTAGCGTCAATATCAAGCGTAATACGGGCATCAATGATTTCAATCGTAGGTTCAGATTGCGCGTCAAAACTATATGGCTGCTGAAAACGGGCGAGGTATTGATTGCTAACACCGAGCAATAAAATAACCAAAACCGCAGCTACGCCAAAAGCCGCCCACGGAAGAAACGGTTTCTTAACTGCAGGCGGTGTCAGTTTCAGATCGGCAACTTGGCGCATGATGTTTTCAGTTAGGTTAGTAGACAATTGCACGCCGTTAAGAGTTTCGCTAATTAAGTGCTCTTTATCAGCCTGCAAACGTTCTCGTGCGCGACGCAGCCGACTCTTAACCGTGTTCACTGACACACCTAAGAATTTGCCAATCTCTTTTGCTGTCATTTCACCGAGATAGTAGAGTGTCACGACTGTGCGTTCACTCTCTGGCAATTTTTGTAGCAGCCTTTGGACGATTTCATAATGACGATCAGAGACCTCTGACTCACGTTGTTCCGATATATAATACGTATAAGAAGATTGCTCTATCTCTTCAATAGGTGTATCTTCCAACGATTGCATCACCGACCTATTTTTTTCGCTCCAATTAATGCAAAGCCGATTTGCGATGACATAAAGCCATCCAGCAAACAGATTGGGATCTTTTAGTGTTGCGAGGCTTTTGTATACTCGGAGAAAGGTGTCCTGCGTAATCTCCTCAGCAATATGGAAATCCCCAATCTTCCGCCATACAAGCGCGTGAACACTTTTTTGGTGCTTCTGGACCAAGATACTGAATGCCTCGTCATCGCCTGATAAGATTCTGCGAATCAGTTGAACATCGCTTTCTACCATCAGGATTCTCCATGATTAGTGAATAGATTTGAAACGGTTTAAATTTAAAACGCTGCGCTACCCTTTAATAATTAAAGACCTAAATTTGGGGTGGAAAGGGTGCATAATATGGAAGAATCGTAAAAATCTGAATTTTAACACCATCTCTAAAATTTTCTATCGCATTTGCGACTTCTATGTGAAGTGTAAAATACTGCATAAACTAACATTTTATGCTACAATTCGCCTTCTGTTTGAAATCCACGGATATTTTTAGTGACGCACGCGTTGCCTCGCTGGGCTAAGTTTGTGTGTCTTTGGAGCCGCTATACACTTGGGGTTTCCCGCTGGGGTTTATTCTGTCAAGGTATTGTTTTCCATGAACATCCTACCTACAAATCAATGTCGTATATGTGCATGATATTCTGGCTCACTCGGGTTGAAAGCCCTCACCTACAAGGGCGGGCACGGTTAATGTCAAAACTTTACACACGCTCGCTTGAAATATAACTTGACAAAATGAAGTGCATGTGGTATTATTATTGTGTCTTGAGCGCAACTCAGCAGACATAACAAAAAAAATCCGCTATATATGACGATGTTTTTTACGCCTTCTTCATCAAAGCGGTTAACCTCGCCTATTGAGTGAAGTTGTTACTATAAATCAAGCGGAAAGGAGTTTTCCAACATGACGTATGTGATTTGCGAACCGTGCGTTGACGTTAAGGATAGTTCGTGCGTTGATGTGTGTCCAGTGGATTGCATTCACCCCCTACCGGACGCTGACGAGTTTGAGGAGTTCAATCAGCTCTACATCGACCCAGAAGAGTGCATCGATTGTGGTGTATGCGAACCTGAATGCCCTGTCGAAGCTATCTTCATGGAAGAAGATGTTCCTGAAGAATGGGAAGAGTTCATTGATATCAACGCGGAGTACTTTGAATAACGGAGAGTAGGAGCAATCCTTCGACCGCGACTTACTGAACGGTTGTTGATTTGCGAGACCATCTGCGGTCGCACAAATTAACAACCGTTTTTTTGTTAAACGGAAGACAATCCTTTTGAGAAGTCATCATGCAGAATTTTCAACCAACTCGCATTGAAAGAAGCAGTACAAGTCTGAAAATCGAATGGAAAGATTCGTACCAAAGTGAATTGTCCTACCGACTTCTCCGACAAAAATGCCCGTGCGCCCATTGCGATGCCACGCGATCAGGAAAAGATCCTTTTCACATCCTGCCCTCTGAAGGTTTTTTTGAAAACCTATCTCTTGTGGACATTCAGCGCGTCGGACGCTATGCAGTACGATTGGTATGGAACGATGGACATCGTACCGGAATTTATACATTCGAGTTCTTACGCGAGTTGAGTGAGGCGGATCCATAATTTAGAGGTTACTATGAGATGTGTTCTGCACGTAAAAAAGGCGAGGTTGAGAACCTCACCAACAGAAGAAGTGCGAAAGACGTAGCGTGTGTTATTTCGATAGCAGTCGAGAGACGAGATAGCAGTTTGGCGTTTTTTGGGTAGCCCCCAACTCCTTGCTAAGGTCCTGACACACGCTCCAATAGCGTGTGTAATTGAGCGGTCGGAATTGGCGGCGTTTCCCAATGAAGGTTTTGTGACAACAGGCTAACTCATTTCCGTTATGGATCGGGTATCCCCAGACGCGACAGATGACCGGACGGTGTTCATAAACAGAGCAGACACCACCGATGAGCATAGGGCATTCACCTTCAGGTGTGCCTTTTACGACTTCAATCGCTTTCATGCCAGCGTCTGGCATTATGTCTTCAGCATCGTAGCCGTGCGCCTTCAATTTTTTGATGCTCTGTTCCGCTTTCTGACGAATATGTGTGCGGAGTTCGACAGGGAGTGCTTCTAGCCCTACCTTCAGATCACGCGCTTCAACCTCGCTTATCGCCATTGTTGAAGTGTTTCGGCAACAGGAAAAGCAGTCAGATGGGCACGGCACACCGCCTGATTCCTCGCGTAGGCGTTCGACATCGCGTTGAATTTCATCAACGAGTTCCTGATATGCTTCCATAGCGGCTCCTAACCCAAGGAAAGACTGTAGATAGCATGCCGGAAAATAACAACTTTTGAACCGTTCGCTAAAATGAGCTTAATCTCATATGGACTGACCCAATCTATGGTCCCACGAAAGATTTCCCCTTCTCGGAGGCTAACCTCAATCAAGACCGCATTTTTTCGGGCGTGCTGAACGGCTTCGGTATCAATCTCAGGAGCCTGTGCGTCGGGGGCGAGTTGCGTCAACTGCTGTGCCTTTACAGCATCATCAATATCGACAGATGCCTGAACTCTCTCCGCATCAACATCTTTATAGCAATATTTAACATCTGTTTTAGCGACCTGTTGTTCGGTCCCATTGCTATTGAGGGTCAAAGTGGAGAGCGTCATTTCAAGAACGGTAGCAGGAAGTTGCACGTGATTATACAACGCAAAAAACATAGATGTTTCAAAATTAATCTGCTTAAGAATATAGAGGTCACCGAAGCTGAGTTGCTTTGAAGACGGCTCCTGTCCGTCTCGTGTCTGTGCTGCGGAATCATCAAAATCTTTCTTTGAGGTGTGTTGACTGCGTTGAGGCTTCGCTTCAGACCCCAAAGGTGCTACGGATGTAGCATGGTCCCGACGATTCCTAACAGGCTTTGATTCATCGGTGCCATAATTAGAGGTGGGCACTGCCTGATCACTAAGAAATTGTCCTTGATTCTGTCCCGGGAAGCCAGCGTACCCGCGCGGAATAATCGCTTTTCCCTGCCTTAGCCATCGGCGTTCTGTTGGTGTTAACAATACTTCGACGTTTTGGGCAACAAGTCCCTTCTCGCCTTCAATAATACTATATTTTACGCGCTGCCCGACTCGGAGTTCTTCGTATTCGGGCTGCTTAATTGCGGAGCTGTGTAAAAAGACATCGGCATCACTGCTATCTTGTGCGATAAATCCGAAGCCTTTATCAAAATTGTAGTACTTAATCCGTCCTGTAGGCATTATATGCTCCTGTGGTCTTATCCCTTTTCATGAAGGGGACTTTAACCATTCGCGTTCCTGCGCGAGCATTCCTTTTTCATCAGGGAGTCTGTGGGGGAGTCTCCCGAATCTGTCAGAGCTGTTCAACTGTCGTAACCTCGTACACTTCGTGGTGCACGAGCAACCGTGGGATCGTAAACTTCACTTAAAAGCAGCAGAGAATTGTAAATTCAATAGTTCTGCCGAATGTAAGGTTTTTCTTGACACGACCGCCCTGCTCTTTTATAATAGAGCGAACCTTGTTTTTCTTTGTAGTAAGTTCTGTCCTATAAGACCGAAAAGAGCGGTAAATGCCAAGACACTATATATTAAACCATAATTCAAACACATTTGTCAAGTACGAGACTATAGACAGTTCGTTTCAACTTTTTAAAGGAGACCATGTATGGCAACCGATTTAACGCATCACATCCAATCTATTCGCCTTGTTGATACACACGAACACATGAAGCGCGAAGCCGAATGGGTGGAAAACGGTCCCGATATTCTCCAAGATTTGTTCGGAAACTATGTTCCAGCCGACCTTTTAACAGCCGGTGCCTCCCCAAAAGCAATGCGCAACCTGATGGACGCTTCTCAAGATATTGCATCGCGGTTTGAAGGTATCCATGACGCGTGGGAAGCGACGCAGTTTACTGGATATGGTGAGGCAGTCAGCCTCATCGCTAAACACATCTATGGACTCGATGAATTAACCGGTGACGCTCTTGCGTCTGCACAGGATAAATTGAAAACGATCCGCACGCCAGGAAAAAGACGGCACATCCTACACGATCTCGCGAATCTTGATCACATTCAAACAGACGACTTCAGTTGGCAGTGCACACCGGACACATCCGGTCCCGATTTTTTCCTCTATGATCTTTCGTGGGCAACATTCTGTAATGGACAGGTTGACCCAAATGCTATCCATTCCGAGACAGGTGTTGAGGTCAACGACCTCGCTTCTCTCAAAAGCGGCATGGAGGCAATTTTCGCTAAGCATGCGCCTTGCGCTATCGCTGTAAAATCACAGCATGCTTACAACCGGACGCTCGACTGGATCGAAAGAAGCGACGCAGAGGCTTCTGCTGCGCTTAATGCCGTACTTACAAAACCTGCCGCAGACGTTGATGAAGCAACACGGCTCTGTCTCGGAGATTGGTGCTGGGCGAGAGGCGTTGAGCTTACGATTGAACACAACCTCCCCTTTAAAATTCACACCGGCTACTATGCTGGCAACGATCGGATGCCAGTGCGGCGGATCCCCGCGGGTAATATGTGTGCCCTGTTTGCTCGTTATCTTGACGCAAAGTTTGTCCTGATGCACATCGCTTACCCTTACAACGATGAACTGGTGGCTCTTGCGAAGCACTATCGCAATATCTGGGTCGACTTCTGCTGGGCGTGGAGCATTGATCCTTACAGTTCGCGTGATTTCCTCCGCCGATGTATCCATGCAGTGCCGTCAAACAAATTGTTCGCCTTCGGTGGCGATACAGGGTGGCCCACCAGCGCGATGGCGTATGCAATTCAAGCACGAAACGAAATTCGACGCGCACTTGAAGCTGAAATCGCCGACGGTTATCTCACGGAAAAACAGGCGATGGCGTTTGCGACTCGGATTATGCATACAAATCAATATGACTGCTTTGATATAAGCGGCACTCGCTCGAACATTGCAAAAGCAGCGTAGGTTATGAGTCCCGTAACGCCTTCAGGTTCTCTGTATAAGGGGCACGCGCCACACCTTTTTCGGTAATAATCGCTGTGACTAACGTCGCGGGCGTAACATCAAATGCAGGACTGTAAACCTTCACGCCTTCAGGAGCAGTTAGCTTGCCGAATCCTTCTGTTACCTCCTCTGCTGCTCGCTGCTCAATGGGAATTTCCGCCCCTGTTTCAAGCGCGAAGTCCAACGTTGAAGTTGGTGCGGCGACATAAAAAGGGATACCGTGCGCTTCTGCAAGGATAGCAACATTATAGGTGCCGATCTTGTTTGCGGTGTCACCGTTTGCCGCAATTCGGTCGGCTCCGACAATAACGCATTGGATTTTGCCCTCTTTCATGACTTGCGCTGCCATGTTATCACAGATAAGGGTTACATCAATGCCCGCTTGCATAAGTTCCCACGTGGTGAGACGTGCGCCTTGCAACAGCGGACGCGTCTCATCAGCATAAACTTGAATCTGCTTACCGGCTTCGTGTGCACTGAACATAACAGCTAATGCTGTGCCGTAGTCGGATGTAGCTAATCCACCAGCGTTACAGTGCGTTAAAATGGTATCGTTTTCGTTTAGCAACGCCATGCCGTGCTGCCCGATAGCACGACACATCGCTTTGTCCTCATCAATAATCTCCAGAGCCTCAGCAAGTAGCACCTCTTTGAGCTCTGGAACCTGAAGGCTGCTGTTCTTTTCTGCTGTCTGCGTAATTCTATCAAGTGCCCAAAATAAATTGACGGCTGTTGGTCGCGACGTTGCCAGATAATCGGTAGCGGACTTGAGTTCGGCGGCAAAAGCATCATAAGTTTTCGCGGTGGAATCCCATATTCCGAGGACCGCACCCAAAGCACCAGCGATGCCGATTGCAGGGGCACCGCGCACACGTAGCGATTTAATTGCCTCCCAGGTTGATGGAAGATCGTCGCAATAAATTTGCTTGAATTCGTTGGGCAACAGCGTCTGGTCGATCATCCGAATTCTACCATCTGCCCACTCAATTGTTGAAACTGCCATTTTTGGGTTCAGTATCCTCCTGTAAAAAAAAACGAAGTGTCCTGCTAAGTAAATAGACAAAAGACTACGGTTGGCGTTTAAAAGATAATAGCACTTTCCATGCCACAGGGCAATCAAAATTCACGGTACAGTTCTCTGACATTAAATAGGACATGTTAGGTGCCCAAGTTCGTCGGTCAAACGCAGGTTTTCAGAGTAATCCACCGGACAATCAATAACCGAAGGGACCTTCTGACTGAACGCATCTTTGAGTATGGGCACCAGTTCGTCACTCCCTTCAACTCTATAGCCCTTGGCACCGAAGGCTTCGGCGTATTTAACAAAATCAGGATTCGTGAAATCGATGTGTGCAGGTCTACCAAAGCCGTTCATCTGTTTCCACTCAATAAGTCCGTAAGCCTCATCATTGAAGATAAGCGTGACAAACGGCACACCGGTTCTTGTTGCGGTTTCGAGTTCCTGTGAGTTCATCATGAACCCACCGTCCCCGCAGATTGCCAAACATTTACGTTCTGGATAGATAAGTTTGGCGACGAAAGCTCCCGGTAGCGCGATGCCCATAGAGGCGAACCCATTAGAGATGATGCATGTATTGGGTTGGTAACATGGATACATGCGGGCAATCCACATTTTGTGTGCGCCAACATCGGAGATAAGAATGTCATCTTTAGCGAGGACCGAACGGACATCACTTAGAATTTTTTGCGGCTTCATCGGAAATCCGGCATCATCGCGATGTTGGTCGAGTTGATCGAGTATGATTTTCCGCAGGGTATTTGAGGCATACTCTGAATCTTTGGGATAGATCTCTTGTGCCATTAGGTGTCTAAGGCTCTGCCGAATGTTGCCGACCATTTCGACATCCGTAACATAAGCGGCATCACTTTCGCTCGGTTCCGTGTCAATATGGATAAGTTTCTTGTTCCGATCAGGATTCCAGAGGCGTGGATGGTATTCGACAATATCATAGCCGATTGCGATAACGAGGTCTGCCCGATCGAATCCACAAGAGACGAAATCGTTTGCTTGCAATCCGACACTGAGAAGTGAGAGTCGATGGGTCCACGGGATACTGCCTTTGCCCATGAAGGTATGGGCAACTGGGATATTCGTCAGTTCAGCAAATTGCGTTAGAATTCGAGAGGCACCTTGACGGACAACGCCATTCCCTGCAAGGATAATAGGTTGCTTTGCATCGTTAATCAGCTGGGCTGCGCGTGCCAAACAGGACGCAACGGGTTCCGCCTCACTGGGAAAGTCATGTGGTACGGGTTCCGCACTGACTTCCATTTTTGCGACATCCTCTGGAAAATCAATGTGAGTCGCCCCCGGCTTTTCTGCCGTAGCGACCTTAAAGGCTTTGCTGACCGATTCCGGTATGATTTCAGGGAGGTGGAGGAGTGTATTCCATTTCGTCATCGGTTTGAAGACGGAAACGACATCCATATATTGATGCGATTCTTTGTGCATTCTGTCGAGGCTCGCTTGTCCGGTGATTGCAACGAGAGGTGCCCTATCCATATTAGCATCAGCAACGCCTGTGACAAGGTTCATGGCTCCGGGACCGAGAGTAGAGAGACAAACACCGGCGCGCCCAGTGAGTCGTCCGTAGACATCTGCCATGAAGGCTGCGCCGCGCTCATCGCGGGTCTGAATAAATTGAATATTGGATTCCAATAAGGCATCCATTAAATCCAAGTTCTCCTCACCCGGTAATCCGAAAATATAGTCAACGTTTTCATTTTCTAAGCATTTAACGATCAGCTCTGACGCTTTCATAGATGCACTTCCTTATGTTTTTCGCAGCATACGAAAAATTTGTTTTTTCTCTCTGAATTCTCTATCATTAATATAACAGATTGGATTTAGAATTACAATTTTAAAGTAGCAAACATATAAGGTACGCCGTACAGCAACGCCACAAACAACTATGACAAAAAAAAATATCTATCTCTACATTCTCGTCCTATTCGTAAATTCACAATTCGTCTTTGCCCAAAGCAGTTCAGACGATTTTTCTAACATCACCGACACACCGGGAGAACTGATTGTGCGTTTACATCCAAATGCGTCCAGCGAGCAACTTGAAACGTTGAGTAGGCGACTCGGTGCTGTATCTATTTCCCCTATTTTTCCACCTACTACGCCCGGAGGACAACATCCACGACTCCGGCGCAATTATCTCATTCGATTTCCGATAGGATGGGCGTTGGAACCCTTACGGCGACGGTATGAACGGCATGCTGCGATTGAGGCAGTTGAGACCAACCGTCTCAACCAACTTTGTGCGGAAACGGCACCGAACGATCCGAGTTATACGGAACAGTGGAATTTAACCTTACTAAATATGCCGCAAGCATGGGAAATTGAACACGGAAAACCGCAAGTGACAGTAGCGGTTGTTGATAGTGGTATAGCAACCCGACATCCGGAATTTCGTTCGCAGCTTTGGGAGAACGTCGGTGAGATTCCAAGAAACGGGGTTGACGACGATGGAAACGGTTATGTTGATGACAGAAGTGGATGGGATTTTAGCGATGCCCCAACCCTTCTCGGCAGTGGTGATTGGACAGAACGTGATAACGACCCTGAAGACGAAGGAGGACATGGGACACATGTCTCCGGTATCATCGCTGCGAAAGCAAACAATGGGATCGGGATTGCGGGGATAGCGCGGAACTGCCGTTTAATGCCCGTAAGAGCCAGTTTCAAATTTGGAGGTGGTACGTATATTCAGAATGACGATGCCGCTGCTGCTATTGTCTATGCAGCGGATAACGGGGCAGGTGTGATCAACATGAGTTGGGGAGATACGGTGCGCGCTTTCATTATAGAAGATGCGATCGAATACGCTCACTACCAGGGGTGTGTCTTAGTCAGTGCAGCCGGAAATTCAGCGGTATCGGGGTCTTATTATCCTGCAGGTCTTAAAACCGTTATCTCCGTTGCAGGACTTGGACGGGAAAAACAGATGTATGACAGTTCCAATTTTGGTGCTACAATTAGCGTCGCTGCACCGGCGGAAGAAATCCTTAGCACGGAACTTAACTATGGATACGGAAAGAGATCTGGTACATCTATGGCGGCTGCGCATGTATCTGCCGTTGCTGCGCTTGTTTTGTCCGAGAATCCACACACCACCAATACAGAGGTTCAAGAAAAACTTATTGCGACTGCGAACCCGCTTTTTATCACCGAACTCGTTGGAGCCGGTTCACTTGATGCGTACACAGCACTCGCGGCTTCAACATCGCTTGTTGCGAAAATTAATGCTCAACGGACATTGCAACAAGCTCTCGGTAGCGAACAATCTCACGGTGGCGTTGAAATCGTCGGCGCAGAGATAGCTCACGAGGTTATTTTCGATAGAATTGAAATCATCGGGAGTGCAGGCGGTGCTGAATTTTCTGAGTACTGGTTAGAATACGGCATCGGCGAAGTGCCGAATTTATGGTACCCTTTGGGAACCGTGCAAACTGAACCGAAGTTTAGTGCGTGCCTACACAAGTGGGACACTTCTGCTTTAGTGGAAGGCAGGTATACGCTGCGACTGAGTGTCAAATCCGAAAATGGAGACATCAAGAGAGCCAAGGTGGTTGTTGACGTAACTCACGAGGAACCTCTTATTATAAAGCATGAAGCACAACCGTGGCTTGCGGGGAACAAATTCAATTCAGTGGTGATGTGGGAAACGGAAGCATTAACTACAGGCAAAATCCAAATTCTTGAGACAAACGGAAATATCAATAGAACTGTCCATTCAGACGCAGAGAATCTGCTTCATTTCGTCAACATATCCGATTTAGGCGGACCTCCCGGAACTTATTTATATCGATTAGCGGTGAAAAGTAGCGTCGGAGAGCTGCAAATCGATGACAATAACGGCAGGTTATATCAGATTGAAGTGAATGATACCCCGATTCATATATCGCACCTCTCGCAAGTCGCATCAATTGAGAGTGGATTTCACGCTATTGCCTCACCGGTGGATATAAACGGAAACGGGAGATTAGAACTCTTCGCCGCCGAAATGGCAACTGGTACGGCGCAAATTCTTGAGATAGCGGATAATGGGACATACGAGCGGGTCTTTTCATTTCCTGAACCCCTATTGCCTTGGGCGGCAGCGGATACAGATAACGACGGACTTATAGAGATATTGTGCAACGCTTCGGGCGTAACATTTCTGCTGGAGCAACCCACGCAAGGCGAATTGCCAACGGAACGAATCTGGGAAGCACGCGGGCAGTGGAGTCGAACAATCGCAGATGTGGATGCAGACGGCACACCTGAAATCTTTGCGCGCGATGATGTCACGAACACGATTTCGGTATACGAGGCAGTCGGAGATAACAACCATAACATTATAGCCACGCTTGAAAATCCAACGAGAGGAAGCAACGGAATTAGTGCGAATTTTGCTACGGGTGATTTCGACGGCGATGGGCGGGTAGAGGTTTTAGGTGGAGATGACGATGGAGAGGTGTTCATATACGAAGCGATTGGAAACAACCAATACAGGCAGACGTGGATAAGCACGCTTCCTGAAGGCACGCCACAACTCTTTGCTGCCGGAGACATCGACGGTGATGGAAACGCAGAGTTCGCTATCTGCGCGAAGACGGGAACCGAAGTCGGAACTACAGAACTTGATATCCGTTATCATCACTGGCTTTTAACTATTTTCAAATCGGATGGTGATGATACCTATCGCGTTGTGTGGAGGCAACGTATCCGGGACGTGCGAGATGGTGGAAATGGAATGACTATTGCAGACACGAATAACGATGGACGCAATGAACTTTGCATCGCTGCTCAGCCAAACTTCTACCTTGTGCAGTATGATGGGATAGATTATCGACCTATCTGGCATCACCCTGCGACAAGCACTTTCAATCCGATTGTGGTTGATCTGAATGGCAATGGGGCAAATGCCCTGCTGTTTAACAGCAATAACGCCTTGACCATTTTCGAGACCCCTACATCTGCAACTGTGCAGTCGAGGGTTCCGCTCAGCCCACCCTGGGGAATTACGGCGAAACCGATTGATGAACATTCTGTGCATCTGAATTGGCAAGAAGCACAGGATGCAGTAACATACACCCTCTATCGCGGAGAACGTGAAAACTCACTGAAAAAAATTCGTGATGAGATTCGGGAAACGCATTTCACGGACGCAGGACTCACAACAGGACAAACATACTGGTACGCAATTGCGTCTCGGAATTCAAACGGTAGACTTTCAGAGCAATCCAAATCGGTATCTGTTGTCCCAACCCAGCACCCACGACTGCTTACCGCTTCGCTTTCATCACCGAGTCAACTTCTGCTGCAATTTGACAAACCGATGGGTATCTCTGCAACACACGCTGGACGTTACCGCCTGCACAAGCACGGAAACACGGGAAACGGTTCGGAAAGCTACGCGCCCCGCTCGGCGATCCTTGACCAAGCACAGAGGCGGGTTGTCCTTACATTCTCTCCAGAAGTCTTCCGTACAGGTAATCGTTACCAGATTGAGGCATTGCAACTTTCGGATATATACGGTGCCGATCTCGCAGAGGATGCCAGAATGTTGACAATAATGCTTCCAGCACCAACGCTTGCAGAGGTGATTATCTATCCCAATCCAGTGGCAGAGTGTAATCAGGTTACATTCGATAAACTACCAGCGGGAACTAACATTTATATCTATGATGTCAGTGGGAACTGTATTGCCTCATTTACTCGGACAGAGCATGAAAGGGATAGGAGGGTTTGGGAGCTCTTTGGTATCAGTAGTGGTGTTTACGTTTATGTTCTTTCGTCAGAAACGGATCGGCGTGTTGGCAAATTTTCCATTATCCGTTAAGTTTCCCTTACCGTCGCTACTTTGCTGCATTGAGCGGTACAAAAGCAGGGTTGAGTTTGAATACGTTTCGGATTGCTTTTACTGCCTTCTTCCGTTCGTTGGCTTTTAGTGCGACCTGCGCGAGATGATAGTGGGGTTCAACAGCATCACTCTGCAGATCAATGGCACGTTCTAAAGTTTTCATTGCCTTGTTCACCTGACCCCGCTTCGATAAAACCCAGCCAAGAGTATCATGATAGGCAGCGACATCCGGATTCAGTGTTACCGCTGTATAGGCTAACGCCTCAGCAAGTCGCAGTTTGGGTGAAGTTTGCAAAACGAGACCTGTGGGAAATAGTGCTGAAACTTGCGGGTTGTCAAAAGTTGCCTGCGGATAATTGTCCACATAGAGACGAGCGAGGTTATTGTAAGCCTCGCCATATTTAGGCGCGAGACGTATTGCCCGTTCGTAGGCGCGTTGTGCGTCCAGGACACGTCCGAGTTTCATGTACGCTATGCCAAGGATATTGTAGGTTTTATAGTCGCGTGTAGTTCCCTTTCCTATTGAGGTGAGTGGATATACACCAACGAGTGAGGCTTCGGCGGCAAATACATCGGGGTTTGTGTTCTCTTGTGCCTCTAAAAACAGTTCATACGCCTCAACGGCAAGGGCATACTGACCTTCCTTAAAATATGCCAATCCGAGTTTTCTATAGAAACTAGCCGGTAAGATACCGAGATTCTTACTTAGTTCGTACGAGTTAATGGCTTTCCTATAATAACCCTCTTGAATGTAGAAATCACCTTCTGCCAAGGAGCGTTTTACCAACTCTGGTAGCTCGCTATCAGAAAGTCCAATGCGAGAGAGTGTGTTTAATTCTACGTTACTGTACTTCTGATATTGGGTGAAACCGATTATAGCGATAAGGAGAGTCGCCCATAACAGTAAATAAACGCGCGTTCGGTATACCCATTTTTTAGAGAGGTATCTGCCAGGATGTATTAGGGTAAGGAAAAAATTAGCACGTGGCGGTTCAAGTGCTGTTCCCTTTGTGTCATACGGTACAGTCGCCGCATTGGGTGCTAATACAGGAAGGTTAACCGAAGAACCCGCGAGATGAGAAGAGCGCGCGATGGATTCGGCTAAATCTTCTATTTCTTTATCCGCTTTTTCTCGTTGTGTCGATTCTGTATCAGTCGATGCGGTTTCTGTAGGTTCGGTTTCGTCTATAGGTTCAGGGTGCGTGGCATCTGGAGCATCAGTTATCTCATCTGCGGATTCCACTTCATCTGTAATCTCAATCGGTTCCTCAGTGGATTGTGTGTAATTCGTAGCATTAATTATCGCTTCTAGTGGCGTTCTGATCCTTTCGTCTGGGTTGATAGGCGGATCTGCGGATGTTGCTCCTTCAGAGGCACTTGGCTGTCCGTCATCAGATTCAGCTGCTGATACCTCATTTGCCACGCCATCTTCGACCTGTTCTATAAATGGATCGTCAGACGCAGCTGTTTCAAACCCTTGCTCACTGTGAGAGTATGAAAGATTTGATTCCGGTTCTATCGCTTCGACGCTTGGCGAAGGTTCGTTTGCTTCTATCTGTTCACCACGCAGCTCGGGTTCAGGCATTTCTGGCGGTGCCGAAGTGCCTCCGCCAGCATAACGAGTCTGAATACGGGTGATGCTTTTTTTTACCTCCATCCGCGTAAGCATAGAATCAAAAGTACAGAGTGATTCGAGCGTAGGAATGGCACTCGGTGTCCCCAACTCACTGATAGCTTCAAGCATTGCCCAAAGTGTTAAATCATTTGATTCTACTTGCAATGCTTCAAGTAATGACGCCTCCGCGCGAGTCGCGTCGAGTTGCTGAAGTGCTTTCGCTGCTTCACGCCGTATCACCGAATCTGAATCAGCAAGCCTCTCGATTAAGTGCTTTATCCCTTGCGAGTCGCCTTGCGCTACGAGACTTGCAATAGCACTGCTGCGTACAATGCTCGGTTGCGTTGTGTCTGTTAAATTCTGGATGAGTTGTTCAAAAGATAACATAATTTTTTAGGCAAATTAACCCGTGTTACTATTCTTCTTAAGACTCTTAAGACATTATCCCGGTTAATAAAACGATTTTTATAGAAATAGGGTTTCAAACCTGATATTGGTTATCAGGTGTCAGTTGTCGGTTAAAGAGGTTTTCGTTTAACAAAAGCCTCTTGTTACCGATAACCGAAGACCGAAAACTGAAAACCATTTGACATTTTCCAGAAAACTCTGTATCATAAATCACACATCTTTATTAACAAACACCGGAGAAATTTATGAAATATAGGTTTTTTACACGAATCCTCTTATTCACTTTTCTAACATGGTCACTCACAGCGTTTTCCACAGCACTCGCCGATTCACATTCAAACCACGGTGACACCCTAATTTGGGGACGTGGTGGAGATTCTGTTGGACTAGATCCTGCCCACGAGGAAGATGGAGAATCCTTCAAAGTCTGCGACAACATCTACGATACACTCGTTCAATACAAAGATGAAAGCACCGACCTCGAACCAGCACTTGCGACACATTGGGAGAGTTCGGAAGATGGTTTGATATGGACTTTCCACCTTCGACGTGGCGTGACTTTCCACGATGGAACTCCCTTCAATGCCGAAGCCGTTCTCTTCTCCCTTAACCGACAGCATGATGAGACACATCCGTTCCATAAGATTGGCGGCGGCTACATTTACTGGATAGCCACCGGTTTAGCAGAGATTGTAGATAAAATTACCGCCGTTGATGACTTTACCGTCCAGATTCACCTTAAAACGGCTTATGCCCCCTTTATCTATACGATTGCAATAACTCCGTTTTCCATTGTTAGCCCAACAGCAATGCAAAAATGGGGCGAAGATTTTACCAATAACCCTGTTGGTACGGGGCCCTTCAAATTCGTTCGGTGGGATCGAAACGATAAGATTGTGCTTGAAGCAAATGATACATATTGGGGAGGTAAGCCTTTTTTAGATAGGATTATTTTCCAATCCGTTCCAGATAATTCGGTGCGACTCATCAAACTTCAGGAGGGAAGTCTTCACGCGATGGAGTTCCCAAATCCGGACGATTTACAACAGATTCGAGATGACGAGATGCTTGAGTTGATCTCGCAACCCGGTATGAGTATTGGCTATTTGGCAATGAACATGGATAAAGCACCTTTCGACAATCTAAAGGTTCGACTTGCGATAAACCACGCCATTAACAAAGCTACGATTATTGAGTACCTCTATCAGGGCATGGGTATTCCCGCAAAGAATCCGATTCCGCCGACACTCTGGGGTTACGACGACACAATTGAGGATTACGCCTACGACCCGGAACTTGCAAAGCGGCTACTTGCTGAGGCAGGATATCCTGATGGCTTTGAAACAACACTCTGGGCACTGCCGGTTCCGCGTCCCTATATTCCAGATGGGCGCGCGCTTGCAGAAGTGCTACAATCCGAGCTCCGAGATATTGGCGTTGAGACTAAAATTGTGACCTTTGACTGGGGCACCTATCTTGAGAAAACGAAGAATGGTGAGCACGATATGGCAATGTTAGGTTGGAGTGCCGACCTCGGTGATCCAGACAACTTCCTTTACTTCCTTTTAAGTAAATCGTCAGCGGAAAAGCCCGCCGGAAATATCGCGTTTTATCGAAGTGATGAAATGCAAAACGCTTTAGAACAGGCAAGAGCAACTACAGACCGAGAAAAGCGGGTTGCGCTCTACCAAAAGGCACAGCAGATTTTCCATAAAGATGTGCCGTGGGTGCCGTTGGCACACGCACAACGGATTTTGGTCATAAACAGAAAGGTGAAGAATCTCAAATTCCACCCATTAACTTCAAAGTACTTCCGTCAAATTTGGATTGAGGAATAGAGCAATAGTATGAAGATGAGATGCAAGATGTGTTGGAACGCGCCAGAATGAGTGTCTTTCGTGAGGAACGCATCCAACTTTATCAGCAAGCACAGGCAATCTTTCACAGAGATATTCCGTGGGTGCCGTTGGCACACGCGCAACGGATTTTGGTTATTGACAGAAGAGTTAAAAATCTCAGACTTTCACCAATAGGATGGAAATACATCCGCAGCGCATCACTCGAATTGGAGTAAACATCAACAAAACTGAATAGGAATAGCAAATGAACAAATCCGTATTTCGCGTAGGTGTCACGCGTGACTTTCTGGGTCCCGATGGCACCTCTGATTTAGATGACTTTGCCGGTCCCCTTTTTGACGGAGCCGATCTACAGTGGGAATATATCGCAGAGAATACGCCGGTATTACAAGCCCCACAGGTGCAGGATTACGATGCCCTCTTAGTATTGGGTGCCGGTATCACGTCAGAGACGTTCACAGGTGCAGACAAATTGTCTGTCATCGCTCGATTCGGTGTCGGCTATGATAAAGTGGACGTAGAAGCCTGTACTGAAAATGGGGTGCTACTAACGATCGCACCGGATGGTGTTCGCCGTCCTGTTGCGACCTCTATTATGACCTTTGTCCTATCGCTGAGCCACATGTTGTTGATAAAGGATCGACTCACTCGTGCGGGTGGTTGGAGAAACACACAAAACTATAGGGGAATGGGGTTAGTCGGCAGAACGCTGGGGCTTGTCGGTATGGGGAACATTGGAAAAGAAGCGTTCAAACTGGCAAAACCTTTCGGAATGCGCCATATTACTTACGATCCGTACGTCACACCCACTGAGGCAGAAGAAATTGGTGTAGCACTCGTCGATCTGGACACCCTGATGCAAACCGCCGATTTTGTGTGTATCTGCTGCCCCCTAAATGAAGATACGCGGCGACTCGTTGATGCGAGACGTATTGGGCTGATGAAACCGACGGCTTACCTGATTAACACAGCGCGCGGCCCAATTGTTGACCAGAACGCATTGACGGAAGCACTCCAGAATCGACGGATCCAAGGAGCAGGACTTGATGTCTTTGAGCAGGAACCAATTAGTGATGATGATCCGCTCTTAAGCTTAGACAATGTAATCGTTACCCCGCACAGTATCTGTTGGACGGACGAATGCTTTGAAGGCAATGCCAAGAGTGCGTGTCAAAGTATCATCAGCGTGGCTTCTGGGAAAATCCCTTCGTATGTTGTCAACCGCGATGTTATAGACAGCCCAAAACTGCAGCAAAAATTGGCACGATAAACCTGCCTCAGGAAGTGGGACACATCATGCAAGTTGATCGGCAACAGTTCGCTGAAGAAGGCTATAACATTCTGCGAGGGGTCGTCCCGAAAGCAGAACTTGAACCGTTGCGCCGTAGTATCGAACACATGGTCAATCGGAGAAAGGAGATCTCTGCGCAACGGCGTTTTCCAACCGATCCGCAAGGCGGTGATTGGGAGAGTTCTGCCCAACCGCGTTTGCAATTTGACACCGATTGTGATGATATGTCTGCCTCAGCAATCGAATTTCTGCTTCACGAAAATACGTTGGGTGTTGGTCAGCAGTTGATGGAAGCGGAGCACGTTGTACCGCATCAATTCGCCTGCATCTGCAGTGGAAGCCGCGATGCCGGTCCCATGCATTGGCATCGTGACATCGGTCCCGGTGAACCTGCTCCACTGCGTGGCATGATTTCAAACATGGAGCATCACGGACCCAGCTATCTTCAGTGGAACATCGCTTTATATGACGACAGTGTGTTCTGGATTGTCCCTCGCAGTCATCGTCGGGTTAACACCGACGATGAACGCCGACAACTCGCAGAAAATCCTTCTGTTCCATTGCCGGGTGGCATATCTGTTGAACTGAACGCTGGAGACGGTGTCGTGTATACACACCTGCTGTTGCACTGGGGCAGCTACTACAGCAGCAAAATGCGACGCACACTTCATCCCGGTTACCGTCCATTCGGATTTGCGGCTCTGCCCAATGTCCACTGGCGACACTGGGAACCGGGGTTTTATCACCATCTTTCAAGCCTAGCACGAGAACAGTTTGAGGCATCGGATGCGCTCTTCTTTGAGGAGTTCGATCGGATAGCCGCTATCTTCCACACTATTATCAAGGGTGATGCAGACCGATTCCGTATCGAATTAAAGGCACTGCATCCGTCACCACACGATCAGATGGTGAGCATTGTCATGCTTTCAAAGCTGGCGGGCAAATTGTATAACTTGAAGCGGACAACTGCCAATCCTGCCTCTTTGTGGGGTAATGGTCGAGACATCACCTATCTCGGAAACCATTTTACACCTGAACAGACAGCCGAACTCTGGCAGCGATTTCAAGGACTTGATGAAAAACTGAAACTCCCAGAGGAGACATATCAGCCCGGCTTCCAACGGTCGTCTGACTATAATCCGAACGATATGCCCACGGATTTCAGCGTCAAAGATTTTATTACCAGTTGGAAAACCGCATTCGTAACTCGATAAAAAGCGGAGGGACATCATGCTCACACAACAGCAAATCAAGCATTTTCACACCTTGGGATTCCTCGTTTTTCGGCAATTGTTTAACCAAGACGAGTTGAACACGATACACGATGAGTTTGAAGCAGCGATGGAGGCGGCATACCGTCACGCGCCATTTGATGGAACGCACCGACATTGGCTACCGATGATGGGACTGGAAACACCGTTCTTCGCAAATTTGCCAGAAGATCCACGGTTCTCCGAGGTCGCAGAGGAACTGTACGGCGATGATGTATTCTTCGTTGTTTCGGATGCAAACCGTTACGTTGGGAATACTGGTTGGCATCCAGACCATAATGCCGATCCAACCCAAGATTGCTACGGCGTGAAATTCGCATATTATTTGGAACCTGTCGATGCCGAAAGCGGGGCGTTGCGACTAATCCCAGGTTCTCATAAGAGGTCGCTTCATGACGATCTGCGGGAGAATTTGAACGATTTAGGACTGGAGATTTGTGACGTTCCGGGTTACGTTTGCAAATCGGAACCGGGTGATGTGGTTGCTTTTGACATGCGATGCTGGCACGCAAGTTGGGGTGGCAATGATGACCGTCGGATGTGCACAATAGTTTATTACAATAACCCAAAGACCCCTGAAGAAGATGCCGCTACACGCAATCGCGCACGAAGCAACGCCAAGAGTCCTGAACACTTTAACCGACCGGGCACCTCACTCTACGATCCACACTGGGTTGCAAATCCAGCAGGAAGTGAAAGGCGGCAACGTTGGATCAATCGGTTGCGTGAACTGACTTTTTTGGATACCGTTTAAACGTAGAACATTTCACCCTCTCTGTTGTGGATGTTTGGTTCCTTAGAGTTAACCCGTGGTAGGTTGCCTTATGGACCCTTTCTGCCTTCACATCCACAACGCCACCTGTTTTTTGCAAGCAGTCGGTGCTGCCTTCCACAAAACATTCCTATCCGCCAACTTGCAGAATTATGCAACCTTTCCCACTCGATTCGCGTCACTTGGTCAAAATCGGGTGAGTGCCGAGATTTGAAATTCAAGTTTATCCGTACCGAACAGGAGAGATCGATGAGAAACGATGATGTTGCATTGGTTCACCGGACCCTTGCAGGTGATGAAACGGCCTTCGCGATGTTAGTGGAGAAATACCAAAAACAGGTTCACGCGACCGCGTGGCGAACAATTAAGGATTTCCACATTGCTGAAGACATCGTCCAGGAAACCTTCCTGAAAGCGCATCAGAAACTTGAAACGCTGAACGATCCGCATCGATTCTCTGCGTGGATTAACGCTATTGCCACGCGCTGTTGTCTTGCGTGGTTTCGTGAGAAACGCCTGAATTCCGAACTTGCTGAGAATATAAACATCGCCATGAGACACGGCGATCCGTATTCTGGATACCTCGCGGGAGAGCAAGCGAAAGAGGCAACCCAAGAACTACGTGAAACCATCAAAAAGTGGCTTGCGAAATTGCGGGAAAGTGAACGTACTGTCGTTACGCTCCATTACTTTGATGGCATGTCCTGCGAAGAGATAGCCGCTTTTTTCGATGTAACTACCAATACCATAAAAAGTCGGCTCAGCCGTGCGCGGCAGCGATTAAAGAAGCGCGAATCTTTAGGGCAATCTACTCCTGACAATTTTCAAACTTTCGCGACACTAAGTGAGGTAGCTAAAATGGAACGCAATATAAAGGTCAGTTTTAATGCCGCCACCGAAAGTGGCAATCAATCAGGAGATGGAAGTGTCTCCTTAATAAGAAACGATGCCCTTTTGCGAGTTAAAAGTCTTAATTGCGGTTGGGAAGGAGACAGTCAATTTGAGTGTGTGCTAACAGCCTTGCTTGGAACGGCTGTTACGCCTTCCGTTCTCAGGTTTCCCATAGTTTTAGGCGATACCTGGACTCAGGAAGGATTTTGGAATTCGCAGGTGGAGACGATCTTGGATGGTCACGAACAAGTAGAAGTTCCTGCCGGTGTTTTCCCTACGTGTCTGAAGCATAAAAGTGTTCTTACCGACATTGATTCTCATTCACAGAACAGCCCACTTATTATTACGAACGACAAACGCTATGAACCAGGGGACAGACAGATGAGTCCGTTTGTTAACGGGGTACGCTATTTGTGGTTTGCTAAAGGCGTTGGGCTTGTGAAAACGCGTTATGAGCACGCCAACGGTATCACAACAGAGATAGAATTAATGGAATATAGAACCCCGGGCAAGACAGAAGAATATCTGCCTTTGCAGATCGGTTCTACGTACACATATAAATCGCATAGCTCCTATCTTGACGAAACGATTATTGAAACGTGGCGCGTCACGGAAAACTTTTGAATCCGAGCGGCACCTGTTTAGAGAGAGCAGACATAGAGGTAAAACAATTTATACCTTATTATAACTGAGGTCATGTAATGCTTTGGGCAATTGTTAGAAGAGAAATCACAGCGAATATCTTAAGTTTCAGATTCCTTATGGGATTGCTCATCTATTTTTCCCTGATTGTGACAAATCTCTTCGTTTTGACCAGAGGTTACGAAGATAGGCTGCAAAGCTACCAAACGGCTATTCGGGAAAATGAAGATAAGATAGGTCAGGTAACGAGATACTCTGAATTCGGACTCACTCATATGTTAAAGTGTGATAGGAGTCCGAAACTACTTAGCATTTTCAACGAAGGCGTGGATAAAAGAAAGGGAAATACAGTAACGGTGGCACACGGATATGTGCCTGCCGTTGCTGAACAACACGGTTCTGATAACCCGTATCTATAGTAAACTTTAGAATTAATGATACAAGTTTATAACTTCATCAATGGTTATATCAGCATTGTATTCTCTGAGACGTTTGATATTGGCAAAGTCGTGTTCAATCGGATTGTAGTCGGGTGAATAAGGTGGCAAAAACAATACTTCTGCGCCCGATGCTTCTATCAACTCACGAGTCCGATGCGTCTTGTGAATCTTCGCATTATCAAGAACAACGACATCTGAGACAGACAGCCGTGGACATAAATAGGCTTCAAGCCATGCGTTGAAACACGCAGCATCGCAGCTTCCATCAAACAAACAAGGTGCCGTAAAAGTTGAACCGATACGCGCAGCGACCAACGTCGTCGTTCGTGTCCTTCTGCCTGAGATCAAACCTAAAACACATTCACCTTTCCGAGCGTAGCCATGACGTCTATAACTCTCAGCACGAAAACCGCATTCATCAACATAAGCTATCTTTTTTCCAGCGGTGTGTTTCTCGGCGAGTGCTTGAAGGTAGACTTGACGTTTCTCATCGCACCGCTCCTTATATCCGATTGTTTTTTTTTTCGTCTGATACCGAGTTTGCGCAGCCCATAAGCTATAGAAGACTCTGAAACACCGAAATGTGAGGCCCGCTCGTTTTGCGTCAAGTCTGGAAAATCGGCGACATGTTTTTTCAGTGCTGCCTCGTCAAGCACTCTCATGTTTTTGGGACCCGGTTTTTGGGTCGCAAACGGGTCTTCAGCAGCTAACCATCTATAAATCGTTGAACGCTCCACGGAAAAACGACGGGCGGCTTCGGCTTTTTTCCCGCCGGCTTCAATAAAATCTAAAACGCGTTTGCGTAAATCTGTTGAATATGCCATAATAGACACATTCTATTACAAAATGAAAAAAATGTCTCTTTAATTCTAATAGACACTATAAATATTTTCTCCTCTATCGACTTCACAGTAATCTGCCAAGTGGTGATGAGCCTGCTGGCACTACTCTTCGCTTACGACGCAATATCGCGAGAAAAGGAAGCAGGTACCTTGAGGTTGACACTCTCTTGCGCGGTTCCGAGACCTACGCTGCTTCTGGGAAAATATATTGCCGGAATGGTATCTATTTTGCTTCCGCTTATTGCGAGTTTCGTTGCAGGTTTATTGGTGATACAATTTTCCCCCTATGTCTCCTTCAGTGGTTCAGATTGGGGACGGATACTGTTAATCTTTCTGCTATCCATGCTTTACGTCTCGCTCTTTTTCCTGATAGGACTTTTTCTTTCCACTCGAACCGACCGACCTTCTATCACGCTCATGTTCTCAATGTGCGTCTGGGTGATTTTCGTGCTGATCGTTCCAAATCTAACAGTTTTATTGGTGGAACATGCAAGTCCGATACAGTCAGAGGAACCGTATAGAGAGCAGGCACGTGACCAGTGGAAGCAATATGAAGCTGAGGTTAAAGACTATTTAGAGAAGCGAGGGGTTGAGGGACCACTCGATCGCTCCAATTTTGGTGGTGTAGGTGCTCGCTCAGGTGTCAACGACTATGACAGTGGTGAGACAGTCCAAGTGGGTGGTTTTGAGAACGAAGAAGGTGTACCCTTTGCTCAAGAATGTTATGGATTCAAAGAAAATCTCCGTGCGCAATACGCCGACAGGATATGGCGAATACGCAAAGAGTATCTCGACAGAAATCCGAACCGACAATCTCTGTTAGCACTGAACATATCCCGTATATCTCCGGCAGCGGTTTATTACAATGCTGCTGCGATTCTTGCGGAAACAGACTTGGGTAACTTCTTGCGATTTATGGAACAGACCCGACAATATCGCCGTGAATGGGTCGACTATCTAAGGGATGAAAAAATATTCTCTTCGCGCAGATGGTTTACGACTGAATTCAAGGAATCTTTTGACTTAAGCAGAGTTCCGAGATTTAACGAGCAAAGCGAAGGCATCGGCAACAGTCTGCAACGCGCGTCATTGGATATTATGATACTCGCGGTATTAAACATGCTGTTCTTTATGGGCGCGTTCATCTCATTCCTACGCTACGACGTTGTATAGTGGGGGTTCAGGATTGTGTAAAGGAATCAACATGATCTGGCACATAGCAAAACGAGAAATCCTTGATAATTTGACGCGTTTTCGATTCGCACTCACACTGATTCTGGTGATGGTGCTAATGGTGATGAACGCTGTAGTATTTGTTAGTAGTCAATATCCGAGAAGGATCGCGGAATATTCCGAAGATACCAACCAAGCCGTCGAATCACTAAAAATGAAAAGCAGTAATTTAAGCGAACTTGCAGTAAAAGGTCCAGGATATCTACACAAACCAGTGAGTCCATTAACCTTCATTGCAATGGGCGAGGATGCTAACTTACCCAAGCGAGTTGAAGGGGCTCCAAGTGGCGGCTATGGTATAGGTATGACAACACCTGATTTTAGTTTCAGCTACTCTTGGTCAGCAAACTGGTGGCTTCAGTACCCACAGCATACATCTCGCAAAAACGATTCGTTGCCAAACTTCACGGAATTGGATTGGACGTTCATTATCGGGTTGGTTATGAGTTTTATGGCGATTCTGTTCACTTACGATGCAATCTCTGGAGAACGTGAAACAGGCACTTTAAGCTTGCTCATGGCTAATTCCGTGTCACGCGCGACCGTGCTTCTCGGAAAATTCATGGGTGCGTTTCTCACGATCTTGATCCCGTTGTTTATTGGGGTACTGCTGAATTTAATGATCGTCAATGCGTCAAGATTGGTATCGCTTAGCGGAGGCGAATGGGCGCGGGTCGGAATAATCTTTGTAACTTCCGCTGTCTACATCTCAATATTTTTATGGCTTGGACTGTTTATCTCAAGCCAATTTTCTAATTCGTCAAGCAGTCTGCTGACGTTGCTGTTAATTTGGATCGTGTTTGTGGTGCTTATCCCGAACACCATGGGAGTATTGGCAAGCGGCTTCCAGCAAGTGTCCTCGAGAAGCGAAATTTCGCGGATACAGAAAGCAAAAGAAGACGAAATTGATCAACGGCATAAAAAAGGAGATAGACTTTATCGAACAGGCTCACCTTCTGACCAACCGCCTAAAATTGAGGTGTTAAGGATGTGGGCTGACTATCTAAACGAACATGCTGATGCCAAGAGTAGAATTTATGATGAACACTTAAATAAACAGATGGCACAGATTACGTTCACGCAACAAATCACGCGGTTATCTCCGGCATCCATCTACAAATACGCCTTAGAATCTCTGGCTGGTACGGGATTTGCAAGACATAAAAGGTTTGTTCAACAAGCGCGCCGCTACAGACAACAGTTTGTTGACTTCACCCAATCAGAGGATCGAGGCGACAACGAAAGTTACCATGTCTACCTCGTAAAGGAAGGGTTATCCCAAAAACCGGTTGCCTGTAATAGCATTCCTAAGTTTTCAGAACAGTTGACTGTGGGTATCACCTTTGGAGGTGCACTGTTGGACCTGACGTTGTTAGTCTCGCTCGCACTCCTCCTATTCATGGCGGCAGTTTTAGTGTTTATGAGAATTGATGTTAAATAATTTTAACAAAAGGAAACGCCCAATTGTGGGTGCTTACAATCTGTTGGATTAATCGACAGCAGGACGCTGTGGATTTCCCCAATGCCCGTTTCTATCCTCTCCACTCACGACGACACCTTCTTTATCCCAATGAAAGGATGCTTGGACATCGGTGGTGCAGTAGCGTAATGTGAGACCGCACCGTCGTTTCGGTGAGGGATTGGCGTTCGATCCGTGTAGAAGCAGATCGGTATGGATAGAGATTTCACCTGCCTTGAGTTCAACATCGACGGGTTCACCGTACTGTTCAGCGTCTTCAACGATTTGACCCAACACGCTGTTGTCATCAAGTTCGCTGTGCCGAGGTGTCAAGTGTCCAAGATGATGCGAACCTGTAATAAACCGCATCGCACCGTTTTCAACAGTTGCGTCGTCAATCGCGAGCCAAACAGTAACAGTTTTGGAAGGGGTGAGGGGCCAGTAACCGGCATCTTGGTGCCAACCGACGGTTTTCGAGTCGTGAGGCATCTTGCAGAAGTAGTGCGCACCCCAGCCGATCACGTCTTCACCGATCAGGTCTTTCACACAGGCGACGATCTGTGGGTGTGTGAGAAGGTCATAGACCTTGCCGTATTTCATGTGCGCGGAAATAATCGAGTAACTACTTCCACCTTCTGAAAGGACGTTTGCCAACAAGGCATCAAAGTATTGACGGTGTTCACCGATTTCGGCTTCATCGAAAATAGGGATGCCTTTGATATAACCGACGCGGTTGAAATCTGCTAACTGTTCTTGGGTTAGTACCTTCGGATGTTTGGTGACGCTTGGGTAAAACTGGAGATCGCGCCCCATTTCAGCGAGTTGTTCCCACGACGGCATGATTTTGTCGGTTTTGTAGGTTACGTCTTGGTTTGACATGTGTTGTTTCACCTTATCTAAATTCTGATTTCATTCTACCATAAACACCACTAAAATGGTATAATATATTAGGGACTCAGTTATCGGTTGTCAGTTGTCGGTAATCAGCTACCAGAAATCTGTCTATAAACAAACCGATTATCTAATTTTTAAAAATTATACTACAGATTATATTTTGAAATTGAGGCTTTTTAATGGCGCATGCATATACGCCCGGTCTTAAAGTCACCGAGGGAATGACAATTGAAAAAGAACGCCGGCTCCCGCTTGAAGGCGAGGTCCTTGTACAAGCCGGGGCAACAGTTGATTCAGAAGATGTTGTTGCAAAAGCGGATCTGCCGGGTAACGTCCAACTACTAAACGTTGCCAATCTGCTCAGTGTCCCACCGGAAGAGGTTGCGGAATACATGCTCAAATCTGTAGGCGAAACTGTCTCAGAAGACGAGATTATCGCCACAACAAAAGGGCTTTTCGGGCTTTTCAAATCACAAGCACTTTCACCAATTGAAGGCACGATTGAGGCAATCTCCGATGTGACGGGACAGGTTATCCTTCGCGAACCGCCCATCCCAGTGGAAGTCAAAGCTTACACAAATGGCACGGTAACGGAGACCGTCCCAAATGAAGGTGTCACAGTGGAAACTTACGGCACGTATATCCAAGGCATCTTCGGGGTTGGTGGTGAGACAGTTGGGAACTTAGTCGTCATTTCTCAATCGTCGGGTGATGAACTGACTGCTGAACAGATATTACCTGAGCATCGAGATAACATTGTGGTCGGTGGTTCTCTTGTTACGACCGATGCAATTCAGAAAGCGATCCAACAGGGTGTCAAGGGCATTATTGCTGGTGGGATTGATGACGCGGATCTGCGGGAACTTCTCGGTTATGAACTCGGCGTTGCGATTACCGGTTCCGAAGAGATCGGCATCACACTCGTTATCACGGAAGGGTTCGGGGAGATTGCGATGGCAGAACAGACGTTCGCGCTCTTGAAAACGCGGGAAGGCATGAAAACCTCCATCAACGGCGCAACACAGATTCGTGCTGGGGTTGTCCGTCCAGAGATTCTGATTCCGCTTGTTTCAGAAGCTGCAGAAGTAGCAGAAGGACAGCAGGATGGAAGCATGGAAGGCATCTTGGAAATCGGCAGCCCAGTCCGCATCATCCGAGAACCGTATTTCGGCAAATTGGGACGTATCACGGAACTGCCGGTAGAACTTCAGAGCTTGGAGACAGAGGCACAGGTACGGGTGTTGCGGGTTGAACTCTCGGATGGCGAACAGATGACACTCCCTCGCGCGAACGTTGAAGCGATTGAGGGTAGGTAACTGTGCCGATAGGACTGATCTCCAGATGTATCAAGAGCGGAGATGGAAAATTATTTTCTAATGATATACAAAGGCTATACAGCCCGGATTGAATATAGCACTGAGGACGGTTGCCTTATCGGAGAGATTGCCGGAATCAGGGATATTGTCGGTTTTCATGGCGACTCTGTTGCCGAATTGCAAGCCGCTTTTGAAGAGGCGGTTGAAGATTACCTTGAAATGTCACTTCGCTGGCAAGGGATTTCTTAACTGAATAGGTTTTCATACCACTTGACATTACCAGTGCTAAGCCCACTGGCGACGATGTCCAATCTACCGTTTCCGTTCATGTCCAAAACGTGCATCTGTCCAACACCCAAACCACCATCGTCAATCGTCTCTTTGCTCCAGCGGTTTTGTGCCAGATTTTCTGGACGGTAGAGGTGCAGGCTCGTCCCTTCCCCGTTGTATCCACAGACAATTTCAAGCACACCGTCGTTATCAATGTCAACGGCAGCGAGGGAATGCCCTCGGTTGAGCGTGTCATCAATGAGGTGACGCTCCCACGGATCGGTTCGCAGGTCTCCAGTGGCTTTATACCAGACGAGATTGTTCCCGTGCCACGGTTCAATCGCTAAGATTTCGTTGACACCGTCGCCATCGATGTCGGCAGCATAGGTATCGCTACACTCACGGTCGCTGATAATCCACTTGCCCCAGTCGTCAGTCATCGGTGCTGCAGGCGACTCATACCAAATCAATCCTTCTGTGCAACTGATTAAGACATCATCGCGTCCATCTTGATCGACATCATTGATACTCAAGCCGTGGTTGATGTGGAGGGCATCGTCAAGGAGGTGGGATTGCCAAGAGGCTGTGTCTTGTGGGGTATCCGAAAGCTCATAACACCAGAGGGAACCCGGACTGTGCCATTCGCCGGGTTTGCCATCCTCACCGCGGATTGAAGCGACAATGAGGAAAGGAGCTGATGTTGACGCGTTTCCGGTGAAATTCGCCAGTGCAATGCGATGAATAAACGGAACATCAGCGATGCGATGGCTCTTCCAGTTCTGTCCATCTTGTGCGGGTGCCTCAAGCCAGTGGAGGTAGCCGCCGGCAGCATTTACCCCACGATTAAAGCCGCTCCCCACAATGAGATCGGGCGTTCCGTTGTCGGTCAGATCATAAGGCGCAATAGTGATATGTCCGCTGCCCTGATCGGTCACGAGATGCCTTTTCCAGTGAGGTGCCTCATACCAAGCAATGATGGGTTCGCCTGTAGAGCCAGCGATGATGTCAAGTTGTCCGTCTCCGTTTATATCGGCGACGGCAAGCCCGTAAACGCTTTTGAAAGTGTTGTCCAGTAGATGTCCTCTGAATTCCACGACTAACCTCCCCACGCAACGGCACACACCGTGCGCTTCCCGTTACTTTAAGGATTGCGGAAAAACCTGATTATCCCAGGTTCTATCTCATACCCGACACTTGACCAGAACGCGACAGCCCTTGGATACTTCTCCTCCACGAGTGCGGTGATGCGTTTAGCACCCTGTCCGACTAAAAATCTCTCGCCTTCTCTGACCAATGCGCGTCCAATGCCACGTCGTCGGTAGTCAGGATGAACTGCGATTCGATACATGTTCCCGCGCCATCCATCAAAAGTGGCGATTAAGGATCCAACGATGTGGCTATCTACCTCAGCAATCAGCACGGATGCGGGGCTTTCTATCGTGTTTCGGATGTCCGTGATCGTATCTGTGACGCTCGGAGATGTGCCAGCAACTTGCCACAACGCGAGAAGTGCTTCTGCCTCTGCTGGATAACACTCTCGAATGAAGAACGGATCTGGATGGATATTTGTGTTGTCGGGTACATCCATTGTTGTGACCGGTACGGTTGGATGAACTTTAAGAAAATATTTCGGTAATTCCATAAAAAGCAGTTTCAGTCAAAAGGATTAACCACTCCTGAAAATCCTTGAATCTTGTAAATCCTGCTTCAGGTAATAAACATCGCGTATTACCGAATTAAATTCTTAATCTTCATGAAACCGCACCTACCAGGGTTTGGGAAAGGACAGTCTACTCGTCAAGCCAACTCATCATACTGCGCAGATTCTTGCCAACTTCTTCGATCTCCAGTTCTTCTTCCTGTCGACGGAGCGCGCCCAACACGGGTTGATTTGCCTCATTTTCTAAGACCCACTCTCGTGCGAAGACACCTTCCTGCACGTCCTTCAAGATTTGGCGCATCTTGTCTCGGACGCTGTCGTCAATAATCTGCGGTCCACGGGTGAGGTCTCCGAATTCGGCAGTATTGCTAATATCGTTCCGCATTTTGCTCAATCCGCCGGAGTAAATTAAATCGACAATCAACTTGAGTTCATGGAGACACTCAAAGTAAGCCATCTCTGGCTGATAGCCGGCTTCAACAAGTGTGTCAAAGGCGGCTTTAATGAGTGCAGCGGTTCCACCACACAGGACGGCTTGTTCACCGAAGAGATCGGTTTCGGTTTCCTCACGGAAAGTCGTTTCAATGACGCCCGAGCGAGTGCCGCCGATGCCTCTTGCATACGCGAGTGCGACATCGCGTGCGAGACCAGTTGTGTCTTGATGGATAGCGATGAGACACGGCACACCACCACCGCCTTCAAACACTTCACGGACGAGAGAGCCAGGTCCCTTCGGCGCAATCATTGCGACATCAATATCACTGGCAGGCACAATCTGTCCAAAATGGACGCTGAACCCGTGCGAGACGAGAAGCATATTTCCTGCTTCCATATTTGGTGCGATCTGGTCGCGATAAACAGCCGCATGGCGTTCGTCGGGAATGAGTACCTGAATGATGTCTGCCATCGCCGCTGCTTCCTCAACGGTTTTGACGGTCAAACCCTCCGCTTCGGCGCGCGCTTTTGAGCGACTGCCTTCGTATAATGCGACGATCACGTTTGCGCCGCTGTCTTTAAGGTTCAGTGATTGGGCGCGACCTTGGGCACCATAACCAACGACAGCGACTGTGCGCTGTTTTAGTAGATCAAAGTTGGCATCACTATCGTAATAAATCGTTGCCATAAAGTCTGTTCCTTTTCTAAAAAATTATAGTAGGATTTACCTAATCTCTAATGAAAACGGACAACCCGGATGCCGGTGGTGAGATTAGAAAACCTCAGTGGACACGCGTCATCGCGATTTCTGTGACAAGCCTTTGCATTCTTAACACCAAACGCGTAGCCCGTAATGTAATGGAGGGCGGTTCTACGTCGAAGATCGTCAAATGCCAAACTCGCCTGACCGAACCGCAAGGAAAATTTAAAGATCGGATCCGCGGAGCATCGCTATTTTGCCGGTGCGCGCTAACTCAAGGATACCGTACACGTTGAAAATATCAATTGCCGCTTTCAATTTACCCTCATCTCCAGTGATTTCAAGGACAAGGGAGGCGGGTTTCATATCTATAACCCGTCCACGAAAGACTTCCGCGACTTGTAGAACCTCAGTGCGTTTTTGGGGATTATCGGTAGCAACCTTGATAAGAACAAGTTCTCGCTCAACATGGGTACCGGTGGAGAGGTCAGTCACCTCAATAACGTCAATGAGTCTGTTTAAATGATGGTAGATCTGTTCAATGATTTGGGCATCGCCGTGTGTGACAAGGGTTATCTGCGAAATACTTTTGTCATGTGTCTCGGCGACGTTAAGACTGTCAATATTAAAGCCACGACCGCTGAAAAGCCCGGCGACGCGTGCGAGGACTCCAAATCGATTTTCGACCAAAACGGAAAAAATGTGTCGTTCTTCTGGATTCATCAAAATTCTCGGCGTTGGAACCTACCTCTTTGTTGGGATTATGCATGAGGTGCGGTTGGAAACCGCACCTACCGAATTGGTTTAGGAAGATCAGGATAACCCGCGGATAACGTCTCCAAGTCCAGCCCCCGCTGGCACCATTGGGAATACGTTCTCCTCTTCATCAACAATAAAGTCAATGACCACGGGGCCGTCGGTAATCCCTTTCGCTTTCTGTAATGCAGGTTCAACCTCTTCTGGATGTTCAACTCGCAAGCCCGTGGCACCGAATGCTTGTGCGAGCAAGGCGAAATCCGGGTTATCGTGGTAATCGACAGCAGAGTAGCGTTTGCCGTGGAACAATTCCTGCCATTGGCGCACCATCCCCAAGTACATATTGTTGATGATGAAAATCTTAAGCGGCAGTTTCATCGTAATCGCTGGCACCAGTTCTTGGATCGTCATGATATAAGAACCGTCCCCGTTGACATTAACAACGGTCTTGTCTGGGCATCCAAGCTGCGCGCCGATTGCGGCTGGCAGGCTAAAGCCCATTGTGCCGAGACCACCGGAATTGAGCCACTGCCGAGGTTCGGTGAATTTGAAGTATTGCGCTGCCCACATTTGGTGCTGCCCAACGTCCGCGACGACAATGGCATCGCTGTAATGCTCATAAATCTGCTCAATGACATATTGCGGCATCACCTTATCGGATTTCTGCTCATATTCAAATGGATATTTCTGTTTCCATTCCTGAATCTGGTCGCGCCATGGATCAATGTCTGCGGTATCAACCTGTTTGTTCAGTTCCGTCAGGACGCTCTTCGCATCACCTACGATGGGAACATCTATTGGTACATTTTTTCCAATACAGGACGCGTCGATATCAATGTGAATTTTCTTTGCGTTCGGTGCGAATTTACTGAGATCACCGGTAACGCGATCATCAAATCTCGCGCCAATGGCGATAACAAGGTCCGAGTCGGTGAAGGCGTAATTCGCGCAACAAGAACCGTGCATTCCGGGCATCTCCATCGCCAATGGATGCGTTTCGGGAAATGCTCCCAGCCCCATCAATGTAACAGTAATTGGAATCTGGGTTTTGAGAGTGAGTTGTCGCAGCTCCTCACTGGCATCGGCGAGTACGACACCACCACCAGCATAAAGCATGGGGCGTTTGGCTTCTTTAATCAGTGCCGCCGCCTTTGCAATTTGTGCTGGATCGCCATGTACCTGAGGTTTGTAACTACGGATGTCAACTGTTTCTGGATATTGAAACAGTGCTTCGTGTATCTGTGCATCTTTGGCAATGTCAATGATTACGGGACCGGGTTTTCCTGTCTTCGCGATGTGAAAAGCTTCAGCGACGACATCTGCTACCTCATCGCAATTTGTGATAAGGTAACTATGCTTACAGATCGGACGCGTTACACCGATAACGTCACACTCTTGAAAGGCATCACTGCCGATATAGTGGGTAAAAACCTGTCCAGTAATCGCAACCATCGGAATCGAATCCATATAGGCGGTTGCAATACCGGTGACAAGATTCGTTGCCCCCGGACCGGAAGTTGCGAGGGCAACACCGACATCCCCAGTGGCGCGTGCATAACCATCAGCGGCGTGGGAAGCCCCTTGTTCATGCCGCATTGGTATCAATTTAATCTCGGTCTCATTGTAGAGGGCATCGAAAATCGGCATCGCCGCGCCACCGTTCACACCGAAGATATATTCGACACCTTCCCGCTTGAGACTGTCAACAAGGATTTGCGCTCCTGAAAGTTCCATGCCAATTTTCCTCATAAATTGTAGGGGTCGTCCCTACGGGAGTAGTTGAATTTTCGGTGCAGCTTGCAAACCGAAAACTTGCTCTATGAAAGAAAAAAACCTTCTCGTTCCAAATATGGAGACGAGAAGGACATTTATACTGACCTTACCGTGGTACCACTCCAATTCCCTTTCCCATTTCATTCAAGGCATTGTCTAACAAAGCCCCACCTTGAATGAGAAAGAGCACTCTTCGGGATGCGATAACGGGCATCATACCGACTAATCCTACTTACCGTTCAGATTAGCAGCTCCGAGGCGACCTTCAGTCGTGGGAACTTGAGGAGACCTCTCAGCCCATGAGTCTCCATCTCTTGCAAGCCCGAACAACTTACTCCTCCCCTTCAACGCTTTTTCGGGTAATCTATTTATCTATTTAATTGTTAATTACGCACGCCGTTTTAATGAAGTTTCACGGACATGCAAAAAATTATGTTTACGCTTTAAGTATAACACATTTAAAGGGCGATGTCAAGAAAAACTTAATTCGGCAAACGCCTGATATTTTGGGAGTAAAGGGTAGGTCTGAAACGCTGTTCGCGCCTACCCCTCCCAAAATCCTAAACTTGTTACAAAAAGTTAGGCATTCGCCACGTAGAGTTCGTTGACTCGTGTCCAGTTGATGACGTTTGTCCACGCTTCAACGTAAGCTGGACGAAGATTCTGATATTTCAGATAGTATGCGTGTTCCCAGACATCAATTCCGAGGAGCGGGGTATGTCCCTGCATAATCGGGCTATCCTGATTCGCTGTGGAATAGATTTCCAAGCCGCTATCGCCGAGCACAAGCCATGCCCAACCAGAACCAAAACGTGTGGTTGCGGCTGTTACAAACTGTTCTTTCGCGGCTTCAAGTGATCCGAAAGCACCACTTATTGCTGCAGCGATTTCTCCGCCCGGTTCTCCGCCGTTGGGGCTCATAATGGACCAGAAGAGTGAATGATTGGCATGTCCGCCGCCGTTGTTGATGACGGCTTGGCGTTTCTCTTCTGGGACTTGATCAAGGTTGCCGAGCAGTTCGTGAACATCCATGTCCGCGACAGCACCAAGCCCTTCTAAAGCAGCGTTGAGATTGTTGACGTAACCTTGATGGTGTTTGCCGTGATGGATTTCCATCGTTTGTGTGTCAATGTGAGGTTCCAAAGCATCGTGCGCATACGGGAGCGCTGGTAATGTGTGTGCCATTTAAAAATAGCCTCCTATTTTATTTTTCTAACATGCGTTTGCAAGTTGCGCGCTAAGGGGCGTGCAAGCAATGTAATTAAAAAATCTAAGAGAGTATAACAGATTTGTCGGAAGTGTGCAAGTTTTTTCTGAAGGGTGGGGTTTCAAGTTTAACCAGAGGAGATCGTAAAAGGGAATTAGTCGTCTGATTGATTTGCTTCAGAGATTACGCCAACACGGCAGACACGTTTATAATTACAGTAACTACAAGGTTGTGTTTTATTACTAGGTTCAACAGGCTTATCGCCATCTTTCTCAGTCTTTACAAAACCGTATTCTTCAGGCTCTACAAAGTTATCCTGTTCAGTATCTTCTTCAGGCTTTACAAATGTCTTGACGCGTGTGATGAGAGGAAATTTCCCCTTAGAGATACTGTCAACGTACTGTTGAACATAGCCGCGGGTCCGGGCGAGCCGCTCGTCAAAAAGTTCATTCTCTAACAACTGACCGCTTCTGGAACCTACCGATTTCCAAGCAGTCCCGTTGTAGGCACTGTAGGCAACGTCGTTCAGGGACTCCTTTCCGATACCGAGTTCAACTGTACATTGGTCCAGCCTGATTTTATGATAGAGCCCTGCTGCCGAGTCTATCCGTGCTGCGTCATCCCCGTTTAGCAGTTTCTCGGCGATCTGAAGGTAGATTGGGAGTTGGAGACTCCGTCCGTTAAGAATCTCCGGCATTCTAATTGTGGAGCTGCCAGTTTTATAGTCAACAACATTAAAGGCACCGTTTCCAAGATCAATGCGGTCAATTTTGCCTTTCATGTGCACGTCACCGATGCGGATTGGTTTTGGACAACTGAGTTCAGAATCCGCCGAATCACCCGATTGACCGAAGTTAATTTCAAAGTAGTACGGAATAGCAGGTAAATCATAGGTGCGTTCCGCTTCAAGCCATTTATGCACAGCAACACGAAGTTTCTCTATATCCATTTCCCAAAAGAGATTACCTTCGCCGATAGGTGTCTTAGTGCGTTGGCTGCGGTGTTCCTCAGATTTGGTATTTAATATTTCATCTAATTGCTTTTTCGCGTCTTCATAGACCTCCACGCTACATTGTCCAATACTCGGATATCCTTGTTCGCGGCGACTGTTGTAGAATGCGCGGAGAACATCATGAAGCAATGACCCTCTTTCGAGGCTGGATAACTCATCCTCTATCTCGTCTTCTTCAACACGGAACCTCAAAACACCATCAACAAAATACTGAAACGGGCACTTCGCGTAAGTTTCCAATTCTGTAACAGAATAAACCCTCTGCCGTCGATTTTCCAACCGTGTTTGGCTTTGGGCAGAGAGCTCTTCAGCTGTTAATATCCCCTCATAAGCCAAACATTCATGCGTTTTCTCACGACTCCTTTCAACCGCGACGACATGATTTATAAGCGGACGCATGTTCACTAACGCATCCGGAAATTCCGTATTGGAAGGTGTATCCGCTGTCCATATATGCTCGCCGTATGTGCTGAGAAAACCTGATACGCTGCCCTGTGAAGGATCCTTAACTTTCATCTCTCTCACGTCGGTGACTTTCTTTAATTGTGTAAGGAATGGAGAAGGTATTAACTCCGATTCGCGTTCACGTTTCGGGACAAGCAGGTAGAGTCGCTTGCGAAAAGACTTGAGGACTCGATAGAACATAAATCGATTATCGTGCAGTTGCTCATCCTCGGTCCGATAAGGGGTTTCTGGTAGTAATGGATCTGGACGATAATTTTCTGGAAACCTACCCTCTACAAAATCACCTAAAAAGACGGTATCAAATTCCAAGCTTCTAAGCTCACCGAGTTGAACAATCCTGACAGTCTCTCCGTTTGCTGTCGCTCTGTTTTGATAATTTGTATGTCTTGCAATGTAGTAGAGTTTTTCGATATAGTTGTCAAGGAAATCAATCTCATTTCCTTCCCATTTTAATACTTCACAAAGTTCCTTGACAATCCTATTGAATTGGCGATATGCCTCGACCTCTCCTTCAACAATTTTCCGGTTCTGTCCGAACATAGGATTTAGAATGTGCTGGACAACCGCGCCATCTGCAAGCAAGCCACCAACATACGCCTGAAACTCCATAGGTTGAAACAGACGTGTGTGCGATGCAGGCTCGACATCAGGCTTTTCTATAGCAAGTTTTGGCTTGCAAGATGTGCCAAAATAGACATCGCCTAACGGAACTCGCCGCGATGAAAGACGAGAAAAGATCGCTTTGATGACCTCTGACTTTGTTAAGGGTACGCTTTCAACAAGCGAATAAGGAATACCGTAAGCCGGAAAAGTTTCGGCAATTCGCTGTTGATAATATCCTACATTATAATAGGCAACGCAGATGTCACTGAGTTGACAGGTGCCTTCTGAGACATGTTTTTGGATCTGGTGTGCGATCTGCTCCACCTCTTCGGAACGGTCGGCTGGTTCTAACAACGTAATCTGCGATTCCATATCGGAATTCGGAACCGAAGTTATCCGAGCAGTATCCGAGCAAAACAGGTTATTCGCGAAGTGTTGGTGCAGACTGGGTTCACGCTCATAGGTGGTATCAATTTGGACATCTATGGCTTTAAATTGCGAGACGAGTTTGGTAATATTTTTATAGAGATTTTCATTTTCTTCGACACAGTCGGTACGGAACCACATCTCTATATTAGACATCCGGGCAATGCGCGTCAAGATTTTGATGTCAGCTTGCGAAAGCACAGTGAAGCCTTCAACAACAACAAGATTGACTCGAGGAAATGCGTTCCTCATAAACCTTGGATCAAAATTGTTAGCAAGGTGCAGGTGTCTACCCTGTTCATCAATCCAGCGGTCCTCAAGTTTCGCTTCATAATCACTATAAATGTGCGCGAGGTCAATCCGAGTTGGATTGTCTCTTATGATGTTCTGGGGTGTCTCGCCGCGTTCTCTGAGGCGGTTAATTGTGTCTGCGATGAGGGAGAGTGTACTATCCGGCACCGAAATGTCTTGGCTTGGTCGGAACGCTTCATAACGGTAGGTATCAGTATTATTCGCTATCTCGTGGAACCAGAGGGTTTGAAGTCCTTGCGAGATGTGCTGTCTCGACGGGCGGACTTGGGTGTATAACCGCTGCACGAAATTTTCAATGTTATACACGCGCAAATCGGCAACTGCCCGGTTGGGGTGATAATCGACCAATTCGCGCTGGCGTTTCAAACGAGCGGCGTCGGTCGGGACGATGACGACAAAGGTATCCGCCTTGTCGTTTTCAATGCGGGTTTTAAGGGTGTTTTCTATATCTGGCATCTTGTCGCTTGGCACAGCACACGGCGTATGCCTACTACCTGACCTGTGTGCCGAGGGGCATCTCTGTTTCGAGGGTTGCTAAGACTACGGAGTCCCCGCTTCCTGCGAGAATCATACCGTGTGACTCAACGTTGCGGATGGTGGCAGGTTCTAAATTCACGACGACGATGACCTGTTTCCCTATCAATGCTTCTGGCGTATAGTGTTCGGCAATTCCAGCGACCACTTGCCGTTTTTCAGTGCCGAGGTCAACCTGCAATTTGAGAAGTCGGTCGGCTCCTTCAATCGGTTCGGCAGCGAGGATACGTGCGACCCGAAGATCCAACTTTTGGAAATCGGTGAAGGAAACCAAGTCGGTTGTTTTTTCTTTTTTCTTCTGTTTTGGTTCGGCTGCTGCTTTCGGTTGCGGCTGTTTCTGCTGTTTGGTATCAATACGTGGGAAAATGGGTTCACCTCTGCTGACCGTTAGTTTTACAGGTAAACGTCCCCATTCTGCAACGGTATCAAATTCCTGCAAACCGATTTGTTTCTGAATCTTTTCAGCGGTGTCCGGAACAAACGGCGAAATCAGCACAGAGATGAACCGCAATGCCTCTAAACTATTGTAAAGGATGGTGCCCATTCTGGGTTTCGTCTCCGGCTTCGCGAGTGTCCAGACCTGCGTCTGTTGGACGTATCGATTGATGCGCCGCACAAACTCCCAGATAGTTTCTAACGCAGCATCGAACGCGAACGCGCTTATATGCGCGTCTAATTGATCAATAGTGGTCTGCGCCATCGCTTCGATTTCATCGTCGAATTCCCCTGGCGTTGTCGGCGCAGGAATCCCTTCAAAGTTCTTATTCACTAAACCGAGAACTCGATTGAGCAGGTTGCCGAGATCGTTCGCGAGATCAGCGTTGTAGCGTGCGTGCAAACGAGCAGGACGGTAATCACCATCATTCCCAAAGCTAAATTCGCGCAGGAGGTAATAACGGAACGCATCGACACCATAAGTGTCGATATCGCCATCCATATCAATGAAGATGCCCCGTGTTTTGCTCAATGCTTCGCCATCCTTCGTCAACCAACCGTGCCCGACGATATGTTTAGGAAGTGGTAAGTTCGCAGCCATCAGCATTGCAGGCCAAAGCAGGGCGTGAAAACGGGTGATGTCTTTTCCCATCATGTGCACATCAGCGGGCCAAAAGGTTTGATAATGTTCACTATTTGTTTCATAACCGAGGGCAGTAATATAATTACTTAAAGCCTCTATCCAGATGTAGATAATATGCTCCGGATCGAACGGGAACGGAATTCCCCATGATAGGGAAGCACGGGAAATACTTACATCTTGTAATCCAGATTCCAGAAAGTTTAATAACTCATTGCGCCGAGCTGCGGGGTAGACGAAATCCGGATTCTCATGGATATGCGCGAGTAAGCGATCTTGATACTTGGAGAGTCTAAAAAAATAATTCTCCTCTTCCAACCATTGCAGTTGCAGCTTATGAACAGGACAGATTTTTTCGTCCGTTAGTTCTTTTTCTGAAAAGAACTCCTCACATGAGAGACAGTAATACCCTTCGTACTTACCTTTATAAACATCACCGTTGTCATAAAGTACATTAAGAAATTTTTGCGCGCCGCGCTTGTGTAAATCGCTGGTTGTACGGAAAAAGATGTCATGCGAGATGTTGAGCCGTTCCCACAGCTTAACAAACGTTGGTGCGATCTTATCGCAGTAAGCTTGTGGTGAGAGTCCTTCCTCTTTCGCAGCATTATACACATTGGCAGCATGTTCATCAACGCCGGTAAGAAAGCAGACTTCATCGTCTTTGAGACGGTGATATCGCGCTAAGACATCAGCGGCAATAGTCGTATAGGCGTTTCCGGCGTGCGGTTCACTGTTGGGATAGTAGATGGGCGTGGTGACGTAAAATGTACTCATTGTATTTCCTTCAGTTATCGGGACTCCCATTCAGTCAGCATTGACTCATTTGTTAAGAAATTATACCACGAGAAAGCCCGTTTGTCAACTGGGTTTTTTCGCTAATTATAAGGATATACAGTTGCCGGTATTTGGCGTGCGATGAAGAGCACTCATACAAACCTGCTACCTTAATATTTGAGCAATTTTAAACACATTACTTCTAAAGCCAAGGTAGCATTCGTATTTGTGTTGTCAAGGAGAGATTTGGTGTCAAAGATAGTCTGGATGGCTTGCTGTATGCGCAGCCGAGAATAGCGCGGAACAATCGCTCGGAGTTCGTCAAGGGAGTGGATGTGTGTTATAAGTTCGCTGGGCGCGCCTTGTTGTAAAAAGAGCAAATCACGATACCACGTCACTAACTCACTTAAAGTCTCTGGGTTATCCTTGAAGTTTTCAGCAAGTCTGAAAGCAGCTAATAGATTTGTCTCCTTGAGGACTTCTGGGACGATTTCAGTGTGTACGTTCCCTTTTTCAAGTTGCGTGAGTGCTTTTCCGATTGCCCCGTCCGCTGCAATTGCAAGTATCGTTGCTTGCTCTGGTGTGGCTGAAAACTTATTCACTAAGATTTCGGCTAACGCTTGTGTCGGCATCGGGTGGAATTGGAGAATTTGGCATCGGGAACGCGTGGTTGCGAGCAATGCTTGGAGATTTGATGTGAGCAAAATCAAAACGGAGGAGGCAGGTGGTTCCTCCAGCGTCTTGAGTAAGCAGTTCTCAGCCTCTGGATTCATCCGTTCCGCGTCTGTCAAGATATAAACCTTCCGACTCGCCTCAAGAGGTTCATAGATAATCTGTTTCTGCAACTCTCGAATTTGTCCGATTTTCAGCAGACTCCCTTCAGGTCGGATGAACTGTAGATCGGGGTGGTTCCCAGAATCTACCTTTCGGCAGGCGAGACATGTTCCGCATACTATTGGTGGTTGTGCTTCTTGTTGGCAGAAGATCAGTTGTGCAAAATGCCGAGCGACCGTTTCCTTTCCAATACCCGTTGGTCCAACAAAAAGGTACGCACCCGCAATACGCTCCGATGCTACAGTTCGCTGGAGTTGTTCAATAATTTGTTGGTGTCCAATGATTGGATTTTGCATTTTTCCTTCCAAGAGGGAAATAAGAAAGTTGTGAAGTGATCTAAAGTTGTTATTGCACCAGAAGCCTCTTTCAACTTTACAGACTTGATAACTTTCGCACACTTTACAAGAGTTTCATCGTTACCATACGTAATCTTGATATTCAGCTAAAATCGCAGCGTGGACAGCATCTGGAGACTGTGTAGCGTCTATAAGTTTGATACGATGTGGGTTCGCTTTCGCGACGGATAGGTATCCCTCGCGAACCTTCTGATGAGATTCCAACGACTCTCTGTCTAAACGGTCGCGGTGTACGCCGCCTTGCTGTTGGCGTGATAGTCCTATCTCTGGGGACAGATCGAGGACAAAGGTGATATCAGGGGTCAAGCCGTCAGTAGCAATGCGATTTAATTGGTGAATAAACCCAAGGTCGATGCCCCCGCGATAGCCTTGATAAGCCACAGTAGCATCAATAAACCTATCACAGATGACGGTTCGCTTCGCGTGTAATGCGGGACGTATGAGTTCGTTGACGTGTTGTGTGCGTGCGGCAGCTATCAGCAACAACTCTGTCATCGGTGTTATTCCGTCTGATGTTAGAAAGAGGTCGCGAATCCGTTCAGCAATGCGGGTGCCGCCAGGTTCACGGGTGAGTACAACTTTCTTCGGTCCCAGAGCAGTTGCCAAGCGTTGTGATTGCGTAGTCTTACCTGCTCCTTCTATACCTTCAAATGTAATAAAAATTCCGCGTCGTGCCATATTTCCTCTTTTTAAATAAAAAGCACCCACATTGGGCTTTCTCCGATTGTCTGATTTGCGAGCGGTGATAAGCCACCACTTTCCCGATTGATACGGTAGGTAGCGAGTCTTCCGGAACCCTGACCCCCGACAAAGAGGTAATTGCCGGTTCCGTCAATATTGAAAACGCGTGGGGTAGGTTCGGTCAACTGATGCCCGATGGCAGTTAATGCGCCGCTCTCTTCGTCAATTGCGAATCCTGCGATGCTATCGTGCCCGCGATTGGAGACATAGAGAAATTGTCCGTGTGGATCGATATGAATTTGAGCGCAAGTATTATCCGCCTCAAAATCTGCGGGGAGCGTAGAGAGATCGGGCTGTAAGTCTACTAAGATTCCGGGGTGGTCTCCTCCTTCTTGAAGCGTGTACGCTGAAACACTTGAACCATTTTCGTTTGAGAAATAGAGGATCGGTTTGCTCGGATGAAAGCAGAAATGCCGAGGTCCAATCGGGGCACCCGGATTGAGATTCCCTATAATATTCTGTGTGAGCGTGCCTGTCTTTTCATTGAAATGGAACTGATAGATAGCGTTTCGAGGGACAGTGTGTGGAACAAAAGCAAACCGATTTGAGGCATCCGTTTCAATGCAGTGGGCATGTATGTCGGTTTCGACAGTGTGAAGCGGTTCACCTTCAACGGTTTTATCGTCGCCGATTGTATGCACAGTAACCTTACCAGCACCGTAATAGGCGGAGAGCAGAAAATTACCGGTTTTGTCTGGCGTAATATAACATGTATCCGCGTCTAACTGGACTGTCCGCAAGTGTGAGAGGTGTTTTGTCTCTTCGTCAATACGGTAACTGGCGATTTCTCGACTGGAACGCAGCCCGGCATACAGGTAGTTACCACACGGTGAGAGTGCTAAGGGACCTGGAGAACCCGTAACGTTGATGTTTTCCTGAAGTTCAATGTCGCCATTAGATACATCAAATGTGTAAATGGCGATTCTGTTTTCTCCTGCTATGGAGAGATAGACATGCGTTTGCATATTTTTAACTATGGTCCTCCGTGCTGATTGACTTTACAGGTCAATCTGGTCTTTGATGTAATTCTGTATATCCGTAAGGTAACTACATTCTTTCATTTTAATATCTGAGTTATTCTTTGCTTGGGGCAAGGCTGAAAATTCCAGCGGCACCCATACCACCGCCGACACACATCGTCACCATACCGTATCGGTGATTTTGCCTACGCATTTCATTAATCAGGCTCACGGTGAGTTTTGTGCCAGTGCAACCGAGCGGATGTCCCAAGGCGACTGCACCACCATTAACATTTACTTTTTCGGGTGGCAACTGCGCCTCTTCAATTACGGCAAGGGCTTGCACAGCAAACGCTTCATTGAGTTCTATAACGTCTATATCTGCTAATGTTAACCCTGCGGACGCGAGGGATTTAGGGATTGCAGGCACAGGTCCGATTCCCATGATTTCGGGAGAAACACCTGCCGTCGCGTAACTGACAAAACGAGCCAAGGGTTCGTAACCTTCCGCCTCCGCGCCCGCCTCAGACATGAGAACAACAGCGGCGGCACCATCGCTCATTTGGGAAGCGTTGCCAGCGGTTACAGTTCCATCTACGTGAAAAACAGGTTTCAGAGATGCCAACGCTTCTGGCGATGTATCTCGGCGCGGTCCTTCATCCGTATCAAAGACAGAACTATTAGTTTCAGAAGCACCTTCCGAATTGAGATGCGTTTCCTCTACCGTCAGCGGCACGATTTCTTCCTGAAACTTGTCTGTATCAATTGCGGAAATCGCCTTGCGATGGCTTTCATACGCATAAGCGTCTTGCGCAGTGCGAGATATACTGTATTTTCGCACCAGATTTTCAGCAGTTAATCCCATGCTGAGGTAGGCATCCGGTGCGTGCTCTATAAGCGCAGGGTTCGGCGAGAGGTTAACGCCGAACGGCACTTGACTCATACTCTCTACACCGCCAGCAATAACCACATCGGCGCGTCCAGACCGAATCTGCTCAGCACCCATAGTTATTGTCTCTAAACCGGATGCACAGAACCGATTGATCGTAAGAGCAGGTACGGAAACAGGAAACCCCGCGCGTAAACTCGCGATTCTGGCGATGTTGTAACCTTGTGCTCCCTCATGTGTAGCGCATCCAATAATAACATCATCTATGGTGTCCAAGTCAAGTTCTGGGAGTCTCTTAACCACACCGCGTAGGGCAGCAGCAGCGAGTTCGTCTGGTCGTGTGTTTCTCAGTGTTCCTCTTCCGGCTCTTCCTACAGCTGTGCGCACTGCAGATACGATAACCACGTCCGGTGTCGTTCGCATTACTTTTTACTCCTCTGGAGCGTTGCTTCTATCCTTGCATGCGTTTCTTGCTTTCCGCAAAGACTAAGAAATACCTCATGCTCCAAGTCTAGCAGATGCTGTTCGGTGACGAATTGTGGTGCCGAAAGTGTGCCGCCACAGAGGACGTAAGCCAATTGATTGGCGAGGTACTGCGTATAGTCGTCAATAGTACCCGCTTGCCGAAGGAGATGTGTTTGTAGATTGAGACGAGCGATTCCCTCTTCACCGAGCACAAATATCTGTTGCGGTTTGGATGGAGAATACCCTGCTTCGTGCATTGCAAGGACCAGCTGCTTAGCATCCTCAAAATGTGTTTCTTGGTTTAATGAGACAGCATCTGTATGACGGAGGTAACCCAGTTCCACTGCTTCTGCAGCGTTTTGTGAAACCTTGGATTCGCGAATCGTATCAAAAGCCTTATTAACGGACGGAAACAGATCCTGAATCGGTGCAGGCAGTGTTTGTCCGCGCAAGCACCGGAATGCCATTTCCTTAGTGCCACCACCTCCCGGAATAAGCCCGACACGGAGTTCAACGAGACCGACGGAACTTTCAGAGAAGGCTTGCACCGCATCCGCACCGAATGCGAGTTCGCACCCACCGCCGAGTGCCATACCTGCTGTCGCTGCGACGACCGGTTTTGATACTGTCCGGAGTCTTGTGCAGACGGTTTGCAGTTTGCGAAGTGTTCCCGAAATCGCGTCCCAATCTTGGTTCTTGGCACGTTCCAATAGAAGGATGAGGTTGAGTCCCACGGAAAAATGCTTCGCTTCTGTGGCGACAACCATGCCTGCGTAATTGGTTTCTACCGCATCCAACGCGGCATCAAACATCTCCAACATTCCGTCTTCTATGATGTTCAATTTGCCATGAAGTTCAAGTCGAGCAACACCATCGCCGATGTCTACCAGACTGGCATCCGCATTGGAAATGATAGGTTTAGCATCTGTCGTTTTTGAGGTTGACATCTCAATAATTTACCTTCCTGGATTTCTTAAACTGCTGGGTAATTAGGGACTACGCATCGAAATGGTAGACGATTTCATCGAACCGATCCGCTGCGAAAGTGAATAGAAAGATAAGGTTCTCGGTGCCAGTACAACGAAGCGAATGTTTCGCATTAGCGGGTATAAAAACTGATGCGCCGGAACTAAGTGATGCCTTGCTATCATCTACTGTTACATATCCGTGACCGCTGATGACATAATACGTCTCCTCGGGTTCGTGATGATGAAGCGGAAGCAGGGTCCCGGGAGTCATCTCTGCTATTCCCATGGAGAGTTGACCACTGGGTCCGCGTTCACCGGATATGAGGCTTTTCCAACGGACAGGACTTTTGGCGACGAGGTCTGGATCCTCCCAAGTTTCCCAGTCAAGTTCTGCTTGGTCGAGGATGATTGGTCTCTGTTTATTCATGAGATATATTCTAACAAATTGAGAGAGATTTTACAAGATTTTTCGGAGTGAATGGACACAGCGTCAATCTCTAGAAAAGAAAAAGGGACAAGTGCGAAGACTTGTCCCTACGAGTAGAAAAGATGGTATTTATCAATCCTTTAAGTAGTGGGTGCTATCACCCTGTCACAGCACCTTCGGAAGCAGAAGAGACTGAGTTCGCATATTTCGCCATGACCCCGCGAGCATAGCGCGGTTCAGGTGGCGTCCACTGCGCAAAACGCTCTTGGATTTCAGCGTCGGAGAGTTGAACGTCGAGTCGTCGTTCTTTGGCATCAATTACGATTTCGTCTCCCTCTTGGAGGATCGCAATAGGACCACCTTTTGCTGCTTCAGGAGCAACGTGGCAAATCATGAAACCGTGCGTCGCGCCAGAGAATCTGCCGTCTGTTAAGAGGGCAACATCTTCACTCAAACCCGCACCGACAATTGCTGCCGTTACGCCTAACATCTCTCGCATGCCGGGACCACCGGTGGGTCCTTCATAACGGATAACGACGACATCACCGGGGTTGATCTCTCCGCCTTTGATCGCGGCGAAGGTATCCTCTTCACGTTCAAAGATACGTGCGGGACCACGATGAAGGGTTTTATCCTGGCCAGCTAACTTGATGACACACCCATCTGGTGCGAGGTTTCCTCTCAAGATGGCAAAGCCGCCGGTCGGTTTGAGTGGGGCATCTGCGGGTCTGACAACCTGCTGTCCGTCGGTTTCGGTGGCTGCGCCTGCTTCTACACCGATAGTTTTGCCTGTGACAGTGAGTTCGTCAGTATGGAGTAGACCTGCCTCCGCCAAACGTTTTGCCAAGAACGGAATACCTCCAGCTTCATAGAGATCGGTGGCAACAAACTGCCCGCCGGGTTTGAGATCTGCCAATACTGGCGTTCTTTGACTAATGGCGTGAAAATCCTCAAGCGTCAACGGAATCTGTGCCTCGTATGCGATAGCGAGCAGGTGGAGAACACCGTTCGTAGAACCACCGGTCGCGGCAACAGAGGTGATAGCGTTTTCGAGCGACTTACGGGTAATGATTTGACTCGGCCGTCGGTCATCAGCGAGCATATCCATAACGAGTTGTCCAGCTTTGTATGCCTCCTGATCCTTGTCTTCTGCGACAGCAGGGACACTTCCACTTCCCAAGGGGGCAATACCTAACATCTCAACGGCTGTTGCCATGGTATTGGCGGTAAATTGCCCACCACATGCGCCGGGACCGGGACACCCCTTACTAATCAGGTCATCCAGATCCTCGACCGTGATTGTACCTTCTGCATGCTGCCCGACCGCTTCAAATACATCTTGGATGGTAACATCGCGTCCCTGAAAATTGCCCGGCATAATTGAACCGCCGTAGAGGGTGAGCGATGGAATATCTAACCGCGCCAACGCCATGACGGTGCCGGGAACGGTCTTATCGCATCCGCAGAGAGCGACGACAGCATCAAACATGTTGCCGATGGAAACTAACTCAATCGAGTCGGCGATGATTTCTCTGCTAATGAGCGAGGTTTTCATACCTTCAGTGCCCATCGTGATACCATCAGAGATGCTAACGGTGTTGAATTCAAGCGGTGTTCCACCTGCAGCGCGGATACCCTCTTTAACCTTGGCAGCGAGCCGTCTCAGGTGAAAGTTACAGGGACCTATCTCAATCCATGTATTGGCAACCCCGATAATTGGCTTGTCAAGGTCTTCGGGTGATAACCCGCCATCGCCGAACATGAGCATGGTGCGTGCGGCGGCGCGATCGGGTCCGTCAGTAATCGCATAACTTCGGGGTTTCAACTTATTGGACATTTATTTGTGTTCTCCTACAAATTGATAAATAAGCAGAGGGCGGAGACAAAGGAACACGATTTCCCTACAACGCCGAAAATTAAAAATCGCAACTACATTGTAAATTCGTAGACGAGTTCTGCGTCTGGAGCATCTTTGAGTCGTAGAATGATGGTTCCTGCTTCCTGTCGGTAAGTTGTCTGGTACATTTTCTTGATTGGCGTAAAATCAAAGCGATAGTTATCTGTTGGATATGCTTCGCATGTGTCCCCGTTAGCATTGTGTGCGATAGAAGCGTGTAGTTGAACCGGGAACGATTCAAGAAACGTATCCGAAACGACGAGTGTGAATTGATGATCTTCGCATCCACCACTGTAGGATACACTGATATCCAAGGTATCGTCTGTGATGGTAGCAGAATTTAAGACATATTCGTCAATTCCAAATCTATTGCCTGCATCACCAATGAAAATAGTGCCTCCGTAGACTATTTCGTCTGGATTAACACTATCTACAGAAACAAATGAGGTATCATCAGGCCCCACCTTCATCTGATCATTTACTTGCTGACACCCTATGGAGAAGATAAAGACACTTAAGGTATATATAATAGCGCTTTTTAGTTGCATATTTGCGTTCGTTTTGATACCACAACCATTGGAAACTATTCCGTTACATACCTAACCAGTCATTAAGTAGACCGCCGTACTTAGCGATGAGACCGGCGAACACGACAGATACCATGGACATTAACTTAATCAAGATGTTAAGCGAGGGACCAGAGGTATCTTTGAACGGATCTCCAACGGTATCACCGACAACGGTAGCTTTGTGCTGGTCGGAGCCTTTTTCCCCGTACTCTTCCTTGTGACTGCCTTCTTCAATAAACTTTTTGGCGTTATCCCACGCACCACCTGCGTTTGCCATCATAATTGCGAGAACAAACCCTGTTGCTAATCCACCTGCGAGCAATCCTAACACACCACCGACATCAAAAATTAGACCGACAGCGACAGGTACAATGATGGCGATGAGCGACGGGAAAATCATTTCTCGCTGGGCACCAGCGGTTGAGATTTCAACACATCGTGCGTAATCCGGTTTCTCTTCACCTTTCATAATGCCGGGTTTCTCTGCAAATTGACGTCGGACCTCTGCGACCATAGCTGCAGCAGCCCGCCCAACGGCTTTCATCGTTAAAGCACAGAAATAGAATGCCATCACCGCTCCGATGAACAATCCGATGAGGACTTGTGGATTCATCAGGGTGACATTATAGTAGTCCATGAATTGGCTGACGGTGACCTTAAGGGTCTCGACCGTGCCTTCGCCTTCAATCTCCAGCGTATCCATGCCTGCCAAGTGGATTAGTCCGTACCGGATTTCTTCCAAGTAGGCGGCTAAAAGTGCGAGTGCTGTTAGCGCGGCTGAACCGATTGCAAACCCTTTACCGGTTGCGGCTGTTGTGTTACCGAGTGCATCCAACTGATCTGTACGCTCTCGGACACTTTCATCGAGTTTTGCCATTTCAGCGTTTCCACCAGCATTGTCTGCGATAGGTCCATAAGCATCTGTAGCAAGGGTAATACCCAGCGTCGCCAGCATACCCACAGCAGCAATACCGACACCGTAAAGTCCCATCAACGGTTCGGTTGCCCCACCTGGGAGGTAGTAACTAACAGCAACTGCGGCAACAATAGTTATGACTGGAATTGCTGTTGATTCCATACCGACAGCAATTCCTTCAATAATTACTGTCGCGGGTCCAGTCTGTGCTTGCTTCGCGATAGCGCGAGTTGGCGCATAATCGTGAGAGGTAAAGATTTCGGTGACTTTGCCGATGATTAAGCCTGCTACAAGGCCAGTGACAATTGCGCCCCACACCTGCCATTTATTAGGGAGATCAAGGTAGATAAGCACTGGAAGCGACAAGATCGCAATACCTATAGCACTGCCATTAATGCCAAAGTTAAGTGAACCCATCAACTGTTTCATTGATGCTCCCTCTTTTGTGCGTACCATATAGATACCCAAAATGGAGAGAATCACGCCGATGCCAGCGATAATCATCGGTGCTGAGAGGTATTTCAGCTGGTCAACAAGGTTCTCGTGGTCTTTGGCTGCGACAGCAGCGACACCGAGAGCAGCCGTCGCAAGGATTGAACCGGCATAAGACTCATAGAGGTCGGCTCCCATGCCCGCGACATCGCCGACATTATCACCGACGTTATCCGCGATAACAGCAGGGTTACGGGGGTCATCCTCTGGAATTCCGGCTTCAACTTTCCCAACCAGATCCGCACCAACGTCCGCCGCTTTGGTATAGATACCCCCGCCAACGCGAGCAAAGAGTGCCTGCGTTGAGGCCCCCATGCCAAAACTGAGCATAATCACAGTAATTTGCGGTAGAGGGTTTACTTCTAAAAATCCGGGCAATATCTTGGGGAAAAGGTAATAGAGAATGAGAAACCATCCGGTGATGTCAAGGAGGGCGAACCCGACAACTATTAATCCCATGACTGCACCAGCACGGAACGAAACTTTTAAGCCAGCGTTGAGTCCTTGCATTGCTGCACTTGTCGTGCGTGCGGAGGCGTTGGTAGCGGTTTTCATGCCAAGGAAACCGCAGAGTCCTGAGAAGAAACCGCCTGTGAGAAACGCAAACGGGACAACTTTGTTTTGGGCATCAAGGACAAAAGCCATGAAGATAAAAATAAGGCAGAGAACAACAAAAACGATGCCTACCACTTTGTATTGTTGCCTGAGATACGCCATCGCACCCTCGCGCACAGATTGCGCAATCTCGCGCATTGTTTCATTGCCCTCGTCCTGTTTCATCACAGCACGGTAAAAGTGATAGGCAAATCCCAAAGCGATAAGCGCGCCGATAGGAGCGATCCACCATACCGATGGCAGAGCCGGTTGGGAGTCTGTTTGGGCAAAAGCCTCGGTGGCTAAATTTAGGATGGGTAGGAGTATCAGAAATGATTTCCAATTTAGCCACCCTCTCTTGCAAGTGATATCACGCATTAAAAACCTCTCTTTTTTTAATTTCCTTGCGGTTCGATGAAGTGTTTTTGAGCATTGACGTTCCTTTCCGTAGATCTGGAGAAGCACCCAAGCAAAAACCCCTCTATTTCATTACGGGCTTACTATCTTTCGCTAAGAAAGAGGAATTTCAATATGATTGTTCGCTGAAAAATTCGATTTAAATATTTTAAGTGCTTGACCAACAAGGTAGAGCGAACCTGTAATACAGATTAAATCTATCGGCGATGCGGACGCTAACGCATTCGCTATCGCTTTTTCTGAGTTTGGATATGCTGTAATTTTCTTACATATACCAGACCATGCATCCCGTATTTCTTCAGCTGGCATCACACGTGGGTTGTTGGAGACTTGTGTAGCAATCACGGAGTCCGCGATTTTAGAGACAATATTACCAATTGCTGTTAGATTCTTATCTTTCATTAAACTAACGATAAAAGTCACCTGAGTGTAACGAAAACTCTGACGGATTGTACAGCATAATGCCTCCATTGAGACCGGGGAATGGGCACCATCAAGCACAACGATCGGTGAGGACATAATTTGCTGGATTCGTCCGTGCCACTGCACATTTTTAAGTCCCGCGTAAACACTGGCTTTCGGAATTACATATCCCTTCTGTTTCAGGCATTCAATCGCTGCGATAGCGGTCATCGCGTTTATAAACTGATGATGTCCCAGAAGCGGTATAGTAAGTTGTGGATAACGTTCCGAATCCGTTTCTAAGTCAAATTGTTGTGCTACAGGTGTCCCGTCAGCATTTTGAACGAGACAAAGGACTGAGGTACATGAATTTTCCTTGGCTTCAACAATCGGTGCCTTGCGTTCGTCTGCCACCTTTTCAAATACGGCTCGTGCCTCTGGATGTTGTGGTGCGAGTGCCACCGGACATTCCTGTTTAATGATTTCTGCTTTCTCGCCTGCTATCTCAGTATAAGTTTCTCCCAATATCGCAGTGTGCTCCAAACCAATCGGCGTGATAACAGTCGTGACCGGAGTGACAACGTTTGTCGCATCCAGTCTACCGCCTAAGCCGACTTCAATAACAGCAAAGTCGGTTGCTTCGTCGGCAAAATAGGAAAACGCAAGCGCAGTGTATATTTCAAAAAACGAAACACGTCCGAATTCGGAATCGGAAACAGTTTCGATTGCGGGCTTGAGTTTCTCAATATAGGAAGCAACGTCCGCCTTTGAAATTAATTCACCATCAATACGGCACCGTTCTCGTGGCGTAATGAGATGTGGGGATGTAAACAAGCCCGTTTTATAGCCAGCATGCGTAAGCACCGATGCTACGAGTGCAGCAGTGGAACCTTTCCCTTTGCTTCCTGCGATGTGGATAACCTGTAATCTATCGTGTGGATTCCCGAGCAGTTCCAGTAATAGGGTGATCCTGTTTAGATTATAAAGCCGTGCCTGCCGTGAAAAATCGGGGCTTCTTTCATAGTCAATAAACGCTTCAATATAGGCGAGTGCCGCTTTATAATCCATAGTTTTCAGTTGTCAGTTTTCGGTTGTCAGTTAAGAGACGTTTTGTAACAATTTTCCGCAGCTTGGTGTACGCTAAGAAGTGTCCATCGTTACAGATCCACTTCTTATCTGAAAACTGATAACCGATAACTAATTTAAATATTCATAAATCGGGAATTGTGAACAGAGTTCCTTGACTTTCTCGCGGATTTGCCGTTTGATAGAGGCTTTCTGTCTGTTTTCAAGCGTCTCCGCAATAAAATCGGCGACTTGGATCATCTCATCTTCTTTCATTCCGCGTGTCGTAATCATTGGTGTCCCGAGGCGTATCCCGCTCGTTGTTCTCGGTTTCCTTTTGTCAAAAGGTATAGCGTTTTTATTTACAATAATTCCAGCATCTTCCAAGTGATCGGCGGCTTGTCGCCCACTGAGTTTTTCGTATTTGGAGGTGAGATCCATCAACATCAGATGATTGTCGGTTCCACCGCTCACCAATCGGAATCCGTTTTCAATTAACCTCGCAGCGAGTGCCTTGGCGTTCTTAACAATCTGCGCTTGATATGCTTTAAAGGCGGGTTCCCTCGCTTCCTTGTATGCGACGGCTCTTGCGGCGATTGTATGGAGGAAAGGACCCCCTTGTAAACCCGGAAACACAGCACGGTCGATCTTGTCTGCATATTCAGATTTACACATAATCATTGCCCCGCGGGGACCGCGTAACGTTTTATGCGTCGTCGTCGTAATCACATCAGTATATGGAACAGGATCTGGATGAGCACCGCCTGCGATGAGTCCTGCTATATGTGCTATATCTGCAAGCAAATAGGCACCCACGGAATCGGCGACTTGTCTCCACGCAGCGAAGTCGAAATGCCGGGGATAGGCTGTCGCCCCAACAACGATGAGTTTCGGACGATGCTCCTTGGCAAGACGTGCGACTTCTTCCATATCGATACGCTCAGTTTCAGCATCCACACCGTATGCAGCAATGTTGTAATAGTTTCCTGAGAAGTTAACACCAGCACCATGCGTGAGATGTCCACCTTGATTGAGGGACATGCCGAGAATCGTATCACCCGGTTCGAGCAAGGCATGGTAGACTGCCATGTTAGCCTGGCTGCCGGCATGCGGTTGGACATTGACGTGCTCGACACCGAAGAGCGATTTGGCACGCTCAATTGCGAGTGATTCGACTTCGTCCATAAACTTGCACCCATTATAGTAACGCTCACCGGGATAGCCTTCGGCATATTTGTTGGCAAGAATGGTGCTTTGAGCCTCCATAACAGCACGGCTGGCGTAATTCTCCGACGGGATCAGCATGAGAGAATCTTGCTGGCGTTTCAGATCCTTGGCGGTGATTTCAACGATTTGCGGGTCGACTTCACCTAATTTGGATTCCAACGTGTTCATTTTCATTCACCGCTTACAATTAAAATATGAGATGGTATTGTATTCATAGGAGTTAAATTTTAACACAGATTCGCCACAAATTCAAATTTTTCGTAATTCTCGCAGATATGGGGAACTTGATATTGAAAAACTGGTATTTTCGCGGGCACCGCCTTTTCATTGGAAGCGGTGTGTGCAATTCCTTTTTATCAGAAAATATAAAATCAAGATGCGGTTCCCATACTTCTATTTTCTATTCTTAGTCGCGACTCGTGCTATTTCCCTTCAAAAAACGTGAAATGAAATGTCCACTTATTTACAGGCTTCACCGTAAATAATCCTTGGGTAGATTGCATTTCAGTTGCACACTATTCGATAATATGATAATCTATAACAGATAATGAGATGTCTCAACAGTCCGCCGACAACCCCAATCCCATGATCCAAGGTTTAAACGAAAGGTTCAATGTGTATCTCTGGAATAGATTTTTGTATAACAAGTTTTGGCTTGCGAGCTGTACTAAAAAGTTCATAGTACTGCTTGTATTCCTCTTTGTGTGGGGATGCGATTCACAGCAAACCAAGCAGACGCGTCAATCCGAAACACAGCAAGCGACCCCCTCTGAAACTACGGAACTTGTCACACCCCCTCCGCGTGCTGAAGATTGGCATACGTTTATGCACGATTTAGGGTTTTCTGGGGTTAGTCCCGATACAAGCCTCGCGCCGCCGCTGGAATTGCTCTGGAAATTCAAGACCGGTGGACCGCTTCATGCCTCACCAGTGATTGCAAACGGTATCTTATATATTGGTTCGACTGATGGAAAATTGTACGCGCTCGATGCGAAGCAGTGGGGCATCAGATGGGTTTTTGATGCGGGAGATACGATCCGCCATTCAGCGACGGTCTTAGGGAATCAGGTTTACTTCAGTGCCCGAAATAACAAACTCTACGCATTGGATACCAAAACAGGCGAAAAACTGTGGGAATTCAAAACGAAAAGTTGGATGGATGCGCCGCCTGTTGTTTCTGACAATAAAGTTTATGTCGGAGTATTCCCCTCAAAAATCTGTCTGTTAAATGCAAGAACAGGTGAACTTGAAGCGGTACGTGAGCGGACAGTCCACATTCGAGGTATTGAATATGGGTGTGCAAAAGGCGTGTTCCGCCCTATCTTTCCAGAACACAACGCGAACTTATGGCGAGATCGGACGGGTGGGAGTGAGAGTTATCCTGTAACAGCAAATGGTCTCGTCTATATTGGGGCACGAGATGGGCAGCTTCACGCGTTTGACGTGGCATCTAAGACTGAAACTTGGGCATACCAACTCGGTGGTTTTGTGAGTGCTGCACCTGCTATCTCCGATGGCATCCTCTACGCGGCATCTGGCGATGGTAGCGTTTATACGTTTACAAATGCAAGCGAGGTTGCAAACCTCGCCAGCGGGAGTCGTGCAGACACACCCCAGAAGGACACTCGGCAGCACGGTGTTGTGACCCGGGACGCTGCACCCGTTTACACAACAAAAGGAGGAGCCTCCGTGCTATTAGAACTCAACGACGGGGTGCGCCTGCCGATTGTGCAAGTTTCGGATGGATGGTACGAGATTGAACTCCCGAACAGGGTCCGCGGATGGATGAACAGATTCGCCTTCGGGGAATTTGAAGAGACTGACGGCATTATGTTCAACACGACTTTCTGTCGTGCGGAAGATTACTCGACTGCGGTTCCGCGTAGGGTGCAATTAATTGAAGGGGCGGAATTTCCACGTTGGAGTCCGGATGGAGAGTTTATTGCATTTTTGACAAGGGGAGATTTAGGCAGTAGGTACTGGCGTGCGAATGAATTATGGATTATGGACAGGAAGGGGGAACGGGCACGAAAACTCTTTGCTGGACAGTTTTACAATCCATACATCTCTTGGTCGCTTGACAGCAGACTTTTAGCGTTTGAGGTTGATGAAGAGGGTGAGCGGTATATCTACACAGTTGATTGGAAATTCGGACGGACTAGACAGTTAGCTCGTGGAGATGGACCCGCCTTCTCACCGATGTCCAACCGTTTGGTGTTCAGAAGACGGGACTTTTCTCTAACTGGGGGACTGGATGTCGTCTATAGAATCAACAGCGATGGCAGCGGTTTAGGTGCTATTGCCCGTGTTCCAATTGAACGTCCACAACGTGCTTATACCTATTTGGCTGCGCCGTCTTGGGCACCTGATGGCACTCGCGTCGCCTTCGGTGTGAACAACTCAAAATATGTTGGTATCCGCATCCAAGATATAGAGGGTCAACGCATAAAAGAGGTTCAGACGCAGCATCAACAGGTACATCAACTAAACTGGTCAGCGGATGGAACACACTTGGCGTATGTCTTATCCGGTAGTAACCGTCCGGGGCAACTCCTTGATAAGCAGCTGCACTTGTCAGAAACAGGGTTGACTTTAACGCAGAGCCAAATCCTGAAACATACATCGCCGTCGTGGTCGCCGACAGGTAAACAGTTGGCATATCTGGAACGTGAGGACTGCGTAGGTATCCGTTGGAAGGTCTGGGTTTACGACCTTGAAAGCGGTGAGAAATTCCCTATCGCCCGCACCCCGATGAAACTGACATCTGTTGTCTGGATGCCGGACGGTAAGCATCTCTGCTTGTGGCAAACATCAGATTACTTGCGCGATAACGCGTATAAACCAGCACTGACAAAGGGGTGGATTGTGCCTGTTGATATTAAATGAGCCATCCAAAATTTCCGACTGTGAGTGAGGTCTCATGAAAAGGACTTACGCAAATACCTTTGCGTAAGTCCCATATAAAGTAGGTTTGAGCAGAATATGTCGCTATATTCTGCTCAAGCACCTATTTTGGGCTGTGTAACCAACCAAATTATCGCGGAACCAAATTATCGCGGTTGGTATCTCCAATGAAATCAATGAACAACCGCGATATCCTCAAGAAATAAAAATGAACAACTTATGCAACAGGCAGACCGTCAAACCGACGATCTGCCTTCGTGCGCTTATTCAGCATTGAGACCTTGTTCCATCTGTTCAAGAATCTCGGCTTCACTCAGTGCGCGATTCCAGATACGGACTTCGTCAATCAAGCCAAGGAAGTTACGATTGATTTCGTGCGTATTTCCGATCAGAACCGAAGCAGTATCAGCCAATCCTGGAAAGGGTGTTACGACCTCAGATGTTCCTACTTTTTGGCCATTTATCCAAAATTGACGTTCTCCATTCGCTATCCGCGCGGCGACATGTTGCCACTCATTCAATTCAAATGTTCCTTCGCTGGGAATGTTTCCCGGAGCGTGTGGTATAGGTACGCCATCAACCTCAATGACAGTGTTAGCATCAGCATTGTCAATAGATAGTTGTAAAGTTCCACCCCTTTCAGTATAGAAACTATAGGATCTGGGATGTTGGTCTCCTTTCGCGAGGATACCTTGCCAATTTGTTGCTGGGTGGTGAGATCGCGGTGTATGAATCCACCCCATCACAGTAACGGCTTCTGTAACAGTAAGACTGTTATGGTGCGGGACTTCGACAGCGTCAGTTTCACCGTTAAATTCCAAAGCCTTACCGAATTTACCATCAACCAACTGTGGGTTTCCAACCAACATGCCATGATTATGGTAGCGCGAGTGATCCATCGCTTGGTTGCCATCAAGTTCATCGAAAGAGAGATAAAGAATCTGGGATGGATCGCTATCGTCAATTATAGTCTCAGGCATCTCCATTTCCATCTCTACCATCGGCTCAGCAGGCGGTTCCACCGTTGCTGTCATTTCTGGTGCTGGTTCCGGCACTTCTGGTGGTTCCACCTGTTCCGCATCCGGCATAATCATATCCATCATTTTCGGTACCTTTTCGCAACTTGTGAAGGAAACCATGCAGCCAATTAGCATGACAATTACTATCCATTGATATTTTCGCATTGATAATTCTCCTTAAGTATAAGATAAGTATAAGATGGCTTGCGCGGAACATACCATTATGTTCCGCGCAAACCTTCTTGAAGTTGTATAGTACATGAGGAGCTGCAGTTGACCTCTCGAATCTTGTATGAAATACGGTGACGACCGCAAACTACTCACTCAGAATAGCACCCCGCCAAGGCTTGTTCAAATCTCAACCTTTGGTTTCCTTGTAAGGGCGCGATGTTTATAGCAATATTTCATCCTCCTAATTTCAAGCCCTATAAGGGCGATATGTTTATGGCTCAGCGCGTTCGTCTGAACCGGGATTTAGAGGATTAGAGGATTACCAGGATTTTTCCGATCTATCGGTTTCCTGTTCATCCTGCGGTTATTTTGTAATAGAAGTCATATTGAGTAAAACATAGAAATGTTGTAAAATAGTGGAATAAAAGGCGACACTTTATGTCCCTTTATTTTCCACATTTGATACCCATTTACTTTATGAAAGGTGCTCTTATGACAGCTGAATCTCAAAAGTCGCCGAGATACAATGGTATTCCGAAACAGGTTTCGCGCAAGGATTTTAATGAGTATATCTTGCCACATCTATCGAAACGTATCAAAGGTCCGAAGCCGAAACTCTCCTTCTATAAGATATTCAACTATATCCTCTATGTTTTACATACGGGCATTCAATGGAATCAACTCCGAACCCGGCGCAATGAACTGCATTGGTCGAATGTCTATAAATGGCATCATCGCTGGTCCAAAGATGGCTCGTATGAGAACCTTTTTGAGGCGTCCGTGATACACTTGCTTGATACCGATCAACTTGATACGACCTGCGTTCATGGAGATGGGTCGAACACGGTCGTAAAAAAGGGGGTGCCGGCATCGGTTATTCAGGACACAAACACCAGAAAGGCGAAAAAGAGCTAACTCTTACCGATAATCACGGGTTTATCATAGGCCCGACAACGATTAGACCCATCAATGAACATGATACAACCATTTTGCCCGAAGCCTTCAGGGATCTCATCGCTTTTAGTCAACGGATGGGTATGGACCTGTGCGGCTCCGCACTCACGCTTGACTCGGCATTTGATGCCAAGGCGAATCATAAGATCATTAGAGAACACGGACTGACCCCCGTGATCTATCCCAACAAGCGCAATGCTAAAGAACCTATCGTTATTGCGCGCATGTTCCGCTGGTTTAACAAAGACATATACAAACTACGATATAAAGTCGAGCGAACTTTCGGATGGCAGGATACTTACCGAAGACTCGCACTGAGCTACGATAAACTCAAAGAGACCCGGTTAGGGTTTCGCCATTTAGCTTATTCTATGATTAACTTGCGGATAACTTTCAACCATTCATAACGCGTACTCGCTATGAGTTCATACACCAATCGCCCCGTTGGCACTTCGGTTGTGGCAGTGCTATCTACCTATCGCCCTACCGGGGCTTTACTTAAACCTCAATTTTTATAGCCCTATAATGCAGTATCGTCCAACGAGGCAGTGCTGTGTGCGCGGCAAATCTCACACAGATGGATATGTAGCTCCGGGGGAACACCCAAGCAAAACATCTTAGAATGAATCGGGGATGCATTATAATTAGCAGGGATAACATGCATCGGGCAAAATCCGATGCGACAACAAAAAAAGCCCGCGACAGAATGCTCAAACAGCGCGCGAGCAGGCATAACAGAAACAGACCGACAGAAACTATCGCCGAGACTGTGCTATGAAGTATAATACTTATGATACGTAAATCAAACGGGGGGGGGTAATTCGTATGTAGTAGTTGGTGGTATTTGCGGCAGACGTGGTAGAGTGACGCGCGGACCCACCGAACAGGCACGCGGAGCTGATCGCTTTGTCACTGTAGAAATTGATGTCTGCGTTCTGCATGTTCATCACCTTTGTAAGGTCTCACAAAAATGCGCGTGTGCCATTTTCCCCAGTGGGGTGTCCAATTGCCGATAATTATACCCAAAATCTCTATTTTTGTCAAATTTTTTACGCGAAAAAATTGAGAAAATTCACTTTTTCACTACTCCGATACTCCGATTTTAGCATAAATTCACTTCGGGGATCAAGCAATTTTGTGTCTTTTCCAACCTGGTCTGTGGTCCAAGGCTGCCATGTCTCAACAAGACATAAGACTTTTAATAGAGTTCCGACATCCATTCGCCATCATGTGCTGGATTATAGGTAAGTCCCTGCTTTATGTCAAGACAGAGGTCAAGATCTTCTAACATTATATGTCCGATGAGGACAGGCGTGCCTTCAGGTACACCCAAGACGGTCGTGATTCCTTCACGTTCTAAGAGCGTGAATTGGACGGGTGAATAAATCCACAACTCCGTGAGTCCATTGACCGTTCGCACAGGCTCACTTCGGAAGGGCGTTAAGCCGAGTTGTTCAATAAGGGCTGGCGGTAAACCGAGCCGTGTTGCGCCGGTATCAACAAGTGCATCTTCGACGGTAATTCGCCGCACGTCTTCAGGATTCATAATACCTAATTTTACCGCAACCAGTTCATCGTTATTTGCGAGTTCAATTTTTGCTGTATGTTTCATTTTCAATGTCTCCTCTTTCTTTTTGTTTCATTTTAGCAGCTTTTCGCGAGCTTATCAAATTTTTTCAAAATGCCGCCTCAAATAACGCCACCATATCCGCTTCTGTGCATTCCCTCGGATTGAATTTGTGGCAGTGATCCAGCATCGCATCCGCTCCGAGTTTCGGAATTTTCTTTCGGTCTAATCCAGCAGTTCCGAGACCCACCGGCATATTCAGTTCTACATTGTATGTCTTGATTTTATCAATGGCGGCACGTCCTGCTTCATCAATATCCATACCACTCGTGTCTATACCCAAGGCACGGGCAACCTCGGCGTATCTCTCTCTCGCGTATGAAAAGTTAAATTCCATGACAGGTGGAAGAAGAATCGCGTTCGCCACGCCGTGCGGTATGGGGGCATCCGTAGAGAGTTGATGTGCCAGAGAGTGAACCGCACCGAGACCCTTCTGGAACGAAAATGCTGCCATACACGATCCGAAGAGCATCTCGCCTCGCGCCGTCACATTTCCACCGTCGTGATAGACCTTTTGGATATTCGCGCTCAACATTCTGAGTGCCTGCAATGCAACACCTTCAGCGATAGGGTGATACTTCGTGGCGACATACGCCTCAATACCGTGCGTAATAGCATCCATACCCGTTGCAGCAGTGAGCGCAGGCGGCATGCCGAGCGTTATCCCTGGATCCAGGAGTGCTATATTCGCCATATTGAACGGCGTAACGATTGCCCGCTTGCGCCATCGATCCGTCGTGTTTAACGATGTATCCGTAATGATCGAACCCTGTGAGACTTCACTGCCGGTGCCTGCCGTTGTCGGGACACAGATGAGCGGCGGCATATCGCCGCGAATGCGCTCAAGCCCACCGACATCAGCGTAATATGGTTCCAAAGGTGGTTCATGGGTCGTCAAGAGACGAATGGCTTTGGCAGCATCCATCACACTCCCGCCACCGACAGCAATAACGACATCACACGCTTCGGCTTTGTAGACTTCCACACCGTCTGTGATGCTGATGTCCGTGGGATTCGGTTCAATATCTGAATACGTCGCATGTGACAAGCCGCTTGAATTCAATGCATCCATTGCTTTCTCAAGAATACCGGCATTGATAACGCCAGCATCGCTCACCAAGAGCGGTTTCTTGCCATCAAACGCTTTGACGTGTTCACCTAAGTTTTGGATAGTCCCATCGCCAAATTCAATTCGTGGGGGTAAAAAGTAGTTTTGCATCTGTTGTCAGTTCCTATAATTTGTCTTGTATTACTTCAACCAAAGCATCTAAGTTCGTATGCCTGAAGAATTCAGACAAGCGTTTCTGCCTAAGTTCCTCCGGTAGCAAAATGAATGTTGGGAAACGCTCCTCTGTAAGTGTAAGGACCTTTCTGTATGCCCGACTCGTCGCGTATCCGATGGCAAGCGCATAGTTGTGTCCATATTTTTCCAAGTAGTTGACCAGACGCGTCGCGCATCGTTCAATCTGCGCTTTGTTTTTAGGGGAGAGCTGAAAATCGTAGCGGACAACAGCATCCTCTGTCTCAAATTCTTCAGGAACGGGACCGTAAAGTCCAGAAAGCGTTATTTTATGGATGCGCTCCTGTTTTTCACCGAAGGCAGCTTCAAGTCTGTTCGCAAGCATCGTGTGGGTGCGCGATAGGGAGTACGGCTTTTTACCAGCGCATGGAATCGCAAGGAGAATTTCTTTTCCAACTGGCGGTTGATAATCATCAGGCACTCGGAAGTCATCAGGGGTATACGCCAGTGAAATGGTCTGGGGATCTGCCTCTTTTTTGGTGATCGGACTTCCACCCTCAGCGTCGCTACTGGGAAAAAGTGTTAGCTGATTTGGGTTTCGCTGCGCGCCTTTCGCTGCTACAGATGTAGGTATCTGAATTGACTTCCGTGCTAATCGAACAGCAAGCGTATTATCGTTTTCGGAGAGCCATGCTGTTGCACGCCGCAAGCCACGAAAGTTCTGGTATTTAGCGAGGTGTCGGACTAAACCTTCAAGGGCATCGTCTGCCGCAATTGCAGTGCGCATTTCATCAAGAATATCGGCTTCCGTCTGAAAGTTATGAAGGGCGATAGCGGCATAGTACTCGCTTTTAAACTTGCCTGTCGAGGTGGCTCTGTAACTCTGCTTATCCATAAATGCTTGCTGAATTTCCTGAAGTGGATAGGCTTCACAGATGTAGCAGTCGCAGTCGGTTTCATCCATTTCCATAATTCTGAGTTTCTTTTGCGTGTGTGGTTGTGAATATGTAAGGCTCCGGGACGTATGAATGTAGCCAGAACTGTCAAAAGTGTCAACACCGATATACGCGAGGAGCGGAGTCAGCACGCCTGAAACGCCGAAAGCGTGAATAGGGGTCGTCTGCCGCCGATCCTCTGGGATCGCTTGGACAACACCCTTAACCAATTCCATCACCTCTGAATCGTCTTTACCGCGCAAAGGCACGAGTGACCCAACAGCCAGACCGAATGAAGGTAGTATGCTCTCCATTTGTTGAAAAAGCCGTCTCACATAATCCTCACTATCTTCTCTGGATTGTCCATGACAGCAAGTATAGAGATAGGGCACTGTGCACATCTTAGTGGTATTTGTCGCCAGACGTTCCGCTGCCTGGACCGCGTTTGCGCGACTTCGTTCCATCCGAGTTTCAGCTTCTGAGCGCGCTAAGTTCGGTGGGAGCGGGTAATCCAAGGAGGCGACTATATCACCCTCAAAACCTAATTGAAGATTGAGGATGTCCTCTGCCTCCGTTTCCTTGTGGATTCCGAATTCTTCCAAATCCAGCCCAGTATTGTAGAGAAGTTTGAACCCACCGGAATCTAAGAAAAGAGCACCTTCATATGTACCATTCTGTTCACGATAGTGTTCCCGCATGGACTTTCCACGCCAATTTGTGAGATAACGTCCAGTGAGCGGAAAATCGAGAAAGTGCAAGATCTGAGATAGCATAGGTGTCTGTCGCTGCATCAGGATTTTTAGAATATATTTCCAGACCCCACCCCCGCGCGTACTTGTGCCTGTCAGGAAATTGATGACAGGGTATAGCACCGGTGTAGTGAGTTTTCTATTGTTGGTACTGAATCTGAGTTCACCTATTCTGCCATGCGGGGTTGAGATGAGCGTATGGTAGGTGGGAATGGAAACTTCCGGGTGTTCTTTCATGTTTTTTGGCGTAACTTTCAGGTTCCAAAAACTTACGATAAAAAATCTAAGACCCTATTAATAAATGTAGCGCGAGGCAGCAAGACCCCGCGCTAGAGATTGTTCAGAACAGCCTTTAAAAGTTACTTTACGGATTTAAGGTGCGCCCAAGTCGTCGCGAGTTTACTCTTTGCATCAACTGGTAACGACGGTCCATCAGGTCCGTAAACCACAACATCGTCATACTTTGCAACTGTGCTCCACGTCGCTAAACCGACTCTCCCGACCCCACCTTCGGTGTCGTCGTCTACCTCCGCGACTTCTTCGTCGTTGAGGAAGAGCGTGTAGCTGCCCGGTTTATTGACAATCTTGATGCTATACCAATCCTTCTCATCGATGGTGTGATTGCTATTGGCACCACCTTTACCGCCCCAGGATTCAACCTGTGAACGTGTGTTTCCCCAGCCACCAAGGTTCCACCAGTATTCCAATGAGGGTTTGAGTTTCTCCATACGTGGCGGGTGGTCTTCAAGAGCTTGACCGCGGGGTTGCATCAAGCCTTGACACCGGAACATAATCAGGAAACCTTCGGCACCACTAATTTTGCTGCCTCTTACCTCAAAGGTGTAATCACTCCACTTATCATCCCAAAATTCATCAGCGATGACACTCATGCAATTAGGACTATTTTGGAGCTGATGGTATTCATCAGCCTTGAATTCCCATTCTCCAAAAAGGGCAACCCATTTCTTTTCAGATTCTTTCGGATCATCGAAATTATCCTCAAAATAGGTTTGCGACATCGCAAAAGCGGCGATACCGAGGGTGATTGTACAAATAGCAATGAACAAATTACGTCTGTTCATAATAGAGTTCTCCTATTACTTGTATTTCGTGTAGCATAGCCTGTTAGGCTGTGCAAACTAATGGTTGAGCGAAAACTCGGCTGAATTGAGTAAAACCCAATAGAGATCTTCATAAGCCAAGTCTTTGCTTCGGTATAGACTACGATCTAAATATCGTTGGAAATAAGTTTTCTCTTTAGCAGTTGGTAATCGAGACAGGACATTGAGATAGATATACTCCATCCGATCAATCGGTTCGCGCCATTTTGCTAATACGTAATTCACAAAGCCGCCGTGCTCTTCATGACTCACACTATCATTCACCATATCCCCATTAATCATCATGAGTGCCTGCGGCACGGTGCCATTGAACGCTTCGATCTCCTCCATCTCACCGTTTTCAAGTAGAAAGAGGAACTTTTCGAGATGTTCGCGTTTCTTTTCTTCAAGAGAGCGTGGCATTCCCCTGCGGTCTTCACCGCCTTGCTTCTTGATACCTTCCATTTTAACCTGTTGTAGCCTTTCAAAATCGGTGGCTTGTAGTAGAGAATAGAAAAACTGTTCAGCAGTCAAAGGTTTGACATAGGCATGTGAGTAATAGAGGTCGTCATCCTTGTTACTTTCATTCGTTTGCGATGTGCGCTGATACGTCTCTGAATTCAGGATTGTCCGCATCAAATGCCGTAAATCATAATTGTGAATGACGAAATCATTTGCGAGCCACTTCAAGAGTTCAGTGTTCGTGGGTTCATTTTCTTTTCCAAAACCATCAACCGGTTCGACAAAAGCGCGTCCCATAAAGCGTTTCCAGATACGATTCACGAGTGCCTGACTAAAATAGGAATTTGATTTATCGGTCATCCATTGTGCGAGTGCTTCGCGTTTTTTGAGGAGTGAACCTTTGTATTCGGTCCCATCCAGAAAGTGTGGGTGGACTTGCTTTTCAAGGTCTTTTACCCAGATTGATTTTTCTGGTTTGTTGGTAATAAGAAAATTGTCGATTCTTCTCTCATTACCTACCATATCCATACCTTCAATGAACCCTTTCTGTTCACTCTCAATACCAGTGAAAAAGGCAGCAATACCGTAGAAATCCTCTTGCTTCCACGCTTCTGTTTTATGATCGTGGCATTCCGCACACTGCATAGGGAGTCCCAAGAAAAGCCGAGAAGTATGCGAAGTTAGCAGAACAGGTGAACGCTCGTAACGTAGGATATAGTTTCCTGCGCCGTTGTCCCGTAATTCTCCATTGGCGGCGACGAGCTCTTGAACGAACTGGTTATATGGCATATTTTTTGCCAAGGCATCCCGGACCCAAGATCTTAATCCGAGGCGCTGACTGTCGCCATCGCCGCGCCTGCCGATTAACCAATTCACCCACAACCCGGTCCAATAATCAAGATAATCCTCACTGGCTAACAGTTCTTCAATTTTTTTCTGGCGTTTGGTTGAAGAGCCGTCCTTGAGAAAATCCAAGACCTCTTCGGGAGTCGGAATTCTTCCAGTCATATCAAGATGGGCACGACGCAAAAACTCTGTATCCTCGGATATCTTTGAGGGTTGAATCCCCTCTCTTTTAAGCACAGCATTAATATGCCGGTCCAGGTGCTTCGTACTTGACGAAACCTGTCGTGTCGGTGTGCCCGTAGTTTTGGCGCAACCGAACGTCAAGAGGGCAAAAACAAGCAAGATGAGTGGGTAAAGAATGGGAGTTTGAAAAGATGTTTTCACGGCAAACGGATTTCCTGATTTAGCATTTAATCAGATTGAACAGGCATTCATATAAGGCGCGCCACAAAAAAGTGATGAGTGCAACTCTTAGGTTTAAGTTTAACCTATTATTCACAAAATATCAAGACAAATCGTCGAAGCCATGAAGGCACGAGCCGGAGATTGAACGTAGAAAAGAATCGTCGAAAAACGGATATTAAGTCCATCGAACGCCTGTCGGAATAATGCCGACATCTTCACCGCGGCGCATCGCTTCAGCGGCATCAAGGATACTTGCTAAGTCGTGTTGTGGTTCATAATCCAACAGCGTTTTGATTTTGCTTAAATCAAATTCAAAATAGAGGGATTGCGGGAGTTTCACGTCAACAAAATCCATCTGATAACGTTCAGATAGGTATGGCATAACCTCTTCGTGTTTGAAAACACCGTTCCCGCCGAGCGTGAATTCTTCACCGACAGCGGCATCTTTCTCAATCCCCAAAACCAACCCTTGCACGATATCCCGGACATCCGTGAAATGTTCTTTATAAGGTCGTCCGTCAGAGTTGCGTTTGAGTATAAATTTCTCTTGCCCATCCCAGAGTCGCTTGACAGCGTCTGCGGTCTCTAACTCGGCAGGATCGTTGCCTTTATAATTCTTGTATCGATTATAGATATTACTAAAGACAAACTGTTTAGGCAAACTGTCTTCGTTGAGGAATTCGCTCGGCTCAATGACAGTTGTGAATCGGAAGACTGTCGAAGGCACACCGTATTGGTGGTGATATGTCATACACAGTTCCTCACCAATCCATTTGGTAAGGAAATAGGGCATGTGATGGTACTTGGCGACCATGTCCTCGGTGATGAGTTCATCAAAAAGTCTACCTTTTTCAGTGAGTTCCCAATAAATCGCCTCGGTACAGGCATAGACGAGGCGGTGAATGTTTGGATTGACTTCGCGGATGCCCTCTAATATATTAAGCGTGCCCATGCCGTTGATCGCCAAGTACTGACGGTTATCAAAGGGACCCCCGAACGCCGCAGCGATATGATAGATGGCATCTACACCTTCAACGGCTTTTTTAACATCCTCATATTCGCGCAGATCGCCAAGGACAGTCTCAACGCGTTCAGCATCATCCCATCTTCCAACGCGATTGACATCACCCGGATAGACAAAACTGCGAATATCGTGTCCTTTTTCTAACAGTCTTTTGACAAGATTGGACCCAATACGACCTGTGCCACCTGTAACTAATATTTTCATATTTTTAATTTACCTTGCGGAGTGATAAGTGTGGTTTCATGTTTGATGTCCCTTTGCATAGAGCCAGCGCAGCACGTTGTTTGTGCTTACGTTTTCGCGGGCATTTTTCTAATTCTCTTTTATGAATTTTCCAAGAATGGGCTAAAAGGTAACAGCATATCCATCGGTTCTTGGATCGGAGCCTCCGATGAGTGCACCAGATTCCGGATGAACCATTATCATCTGCGCACTTCCAGGACCGCCCCAGTCCCCAACAATTTGGAGTTCATGTCCTCTCTCTGCTAACCCGTCTTTGGTATCCGAACGGAATCGGGTTTCTAACTGGAGGTCATTCGAGCAAGTGTGTGGGATAGTGGATTCCATTGGGTTCTGTAAACTGCGCCAGCGCGGAGCGGAAACCGCTTCCTGCGGTGTCATTCCGAAATCAACAATATGCGTAACAAGCTGCAGATTTGTCTGAACCTGCGTATCTGCCCCAGGTGTGCCACACGTTAAGAAGGGACGACCGTCTTTTGTAACAATGACAGGATTCATGGTGTGGCGAACACGTTTGCCCGGCATCAAACAGTTTGGATGACCTTCTTCCAAATGCCAATAGGTCATACGATTGTTTAAAAGGACACCTGTGTCGCCCGCAACTAGGCTGGAACCGAACCCTGATTGGATACTCTGTAGTACACAAACCAGGTTTCCGGCGCGATCCGCGGTGCAGAAGCAGGTTGTATCCTCGTGTGCCTCTGGACCACCAACAGGGACATCAAATGCAGCGTTATCTAAGTCAATACGTTCTGCTTGTTCAGCTGCATAGGATTTGGATAACATCCCTTCTATCGGAACATCCACCCATTCTGGATCCGCCATATATTTTTCCCGATCAGCAAACGCAAGTTTTTTTGCCTCAACCATCAGATGCACGCTTTCGGCGGTATTGCATCCCAAACTTTGCAAATCAAATAGCTCAACCATGTTCAATTCTTGAAGCAAGATATGCCCGCTCGAATTGGGGGGCATCTCATAGACCTCGTATCCACGATAGTTGACATGTATTGGATCAGCCCAATGGGCATGGTAGTTAGCGAGGTCTTCGGCGGTCAAGAGTCCATCGTGGGCGCGGCTGAACTCCCCAATAGTTTTAGCAATCTCGCCCTTATAGAATACATCTCTGCCATGTTTCGCGATCTTTCGGAGCGTGGTGCCAAGATTAGGGTTGGCGATGAACTGACCGGCGGGGATGGGTTCGCCATCGTTTGTAAAGACAGCGCGACTGTCTGGTTCGGCGGCAAAGCGAGCGTTCTCGCCTTTAAGCCCACCAGCAAGTCTATGACTGACAGGAAATCCGTCTTCGCAGAGCGAAATTGCTGGCGCGAAAACATCCTCTAATTTGAGTGCACCGTAGCGTTCGTGTGCGAGGAGCCATGCGTCAACGATCCCCGGCACCGAAACACTTCGCATCCCTTTCATCGGGATTCCACCATCCTTGAGGTAGGTTTCCCGCGTTGCAGCACTCGGTGCGGGGCCAGTTCCGTTTATCGCTTCGACCTTCCCGGTTTCCGCCCAATAGATGAGAATAAAACCATCGCCACCGAGTCCAGAACCAGCAGGTTCAACCATACCGAGAGCTACGGCAGTTGCGATGGCTGCGTCAACAGCATTGCCACCCGCCATCATTGTCTGAATACCTGATTGTGAGGCGAGTACGTGTCCAGAAGTAACCATTCCGTTCCGACCCATCACAGATGGACGGAATGCTGAGCCGTGTGGAGATTGCATATTTTAACTTTCCTTGCGGTTCGTTCAGGTGGATTTGACCTTTGATATCCCTCCCGTACATCCGCCCTCCATTTCATTACGGGCTACGCATTCTTTAAAACAGGAAGAAAACAAATTTGAATCCCTGAAACTTTCCTTGCGATTCGTTCAGGTGGATTTGACCTTTGATATTTCTCAGCGTATATTCGATTTCCATTTCATTACAGGCTGCGCGCTCTTTACAACAAGAAGAGAACAAATTTGAGAGTTTGAAAGTTTCGTCTTTTCACTAAGCAAGCATCTTCTTAGCGAACGCTTCAACATCAACTCGTTCATGCGTTCGAGCAGACTCGTTGCAGGCTTCCATCAGTATCCATGTGCCGAGAGTTGTGTCTTGCATCCAGTCTCGATCCGTGCCGTTGGCAATCGCCTGTGCGAAGGCATCGAATTGGAGTCGGTCGTCCTCTATGAGTCCAGCGTGCAGATCTTGGAGTGTTAAATCTTTAATGGTTTTGCCGATTTGGAAAAGTTGCAGATGTCCTGCATCTCGTCGGAGATCACCGTCTTTACCGTGAAAGCTCCAGCTTCCACTCCAACCGAAGGGACCGGCGTGTCCTGCCCGCGTTCCGGTATAAGAAAAAGGCGCGCTGTTTGCGTACTCCATGAGTGCGTTGCCACCTGCTGTTCCCCACGCCTCAATTTGCCCAAGTTCGGGGTCACGGCGATTGTGGATATGTGTGGTGACATATTTCGGAAGTCCTTTCGCAGCGACAAGCTGATCAAGTTGATGGCTGCAGCCTGCGTGGAAGAAAAGACCGTCAACGTAAGCATCGGGTTGCCGAGAATCAGGTCCGGTGTACAGATTTTGACGGATCCAAAATCGACATTCACCGGCTAACATTTCACCGATGCCACCCTCTTCACGTAGCCATTCACGCATTTTTGCGGCGGCGGGGTTCCATCGCTTGTTCTGCCCTTGGACAAGCATTAATCCACGGTTCGCCTTGTGTGCTTGAATAATGTCGTGGAATTCTGCTTGTGTCGTTGCGATCGGTTTGACACAGAGGGTATGCATGCCGAGATTCAGGCTTTCGACAATTAGCTTGGCGTGAACCGTTGTTGATGCATAAATAAGGCACGCTTGGGCATCGTGTTTCTCTTTCGCCTCGGTTATCGTCGTGTAGATACGCTCTGTCAAGCCTTCAGGCGCACCTTTTATTGATGATACACCTTCCCGTGCCTCTTCAAGGTTGATGTCTACACAGGCAACGGGTTCTAACCCGTGCGAATTAACCTGTGCTTGCAGGCGGCCGTGCGCGAAATGGGTGCATCCAACATGAATAGTAGGAATTGGCATTTGTGAATCTCCTTAATAGTCCAACACCAGGTTAACGTTACCCGAATTCTCCGCTAAAGCCGCGTAGGAAAAGGGGATAGCAGCGAAAGGTATAGTGTAAAGACAAAGCGCGTTACAGCACAATCTCTTTACAAATCTGGGTAATTTCGCTTAGGAAACCTCAACAACGGGTGGGTTGATGAAATCGTGATATTTCTGTCCTACTTTTCCAACGGTTGCATCGCCAGCGTGAATAAGGACACGGAATTGGAAGTGCATCTCTTCGCCTTGTTTGAGCGTGTAGGAACCATCTTTAGAGGGATCTCTTTCAAAAGTGCCACCCCCGAAGATATTGCTTCCCATTAACCCATAGTTACGCACGTGCCAATACGTCGGATAGCGTGGATTGACAATATGATCAAACACAGCAATCCCGACAGGCGTTCCGTCAACAACACCAGAGTAATCGCACCAGTTCGCACGTTTACCCCAGGTTTCTGCTTCGTTGAGCCCACCGAAAGCGTTCTCTATCTGTCCGCCATCCGAAGCGTTCATCGAAGGATGGACGCGGATCGACATAATGCCGCCCTCCTTGGTATCCCCGAAGTGGACATCCCCGGCAGAAGCTATAAAAGTTAGATCCAAGTCGATAATTGCAGCATCCTCAGGCAGGTTGTAGATGCGGAAGTTTTGATTGTCCGTCATCAATACGTCTCCCGCCTGTGTCTGCCAACTATTTTGGGTATAAATCCGACCGACAACAGCTCCACCCTGTTTTTGTGTGAAGTTTTGAGGTACAACTCGTCCGGAATTACTGCCTTCACCCCACAGGTCAACATCGTTGACTTCACCATAGGCAACATAGAGAGAGCGGTGATGGACGTGATCTTTTGAAATTTCGCTTGTTTCACCACGTGTTACTTCGCATCCATTCGGACCGTGAACGGGAAAGAAATAGGGGCGGAACTGTGTTTTAGCATAGCGAAATGTTGTGAAGTGCCGGTCATTGAGTGTGACAGCGATCATTTCGGCTTCGTCTTTTAACTGAACACCCGTCTCGCCAGCGACGTTTCCCTCCGAAAGGGTATAAGTGCGCGAGTCACCGGCGGCGAGCCCATCAAGTATCCAAGTTAAAGTAGTAATGCCATCTTTGCCAGCGTAACACTGCGCTGAGATGACATCACCGGACGCAACATCTGTTAAGGTGACGGCATGATCGTGAAGTTGGCTCACGCCGGGATGGTCAATACCAACACTAACCGGACACCCGTCTCGGTCGTGAAAGCCGGCGTTGACGGTGAGCGTCGGAAGATCCTGATTTGCCATAAATCTCCTTTTTCGTATCTTGGTTCCTCTTGAAAACTTTTCTAAGAGCGAAGGGGAATCACTTTACCTGTCAGAGCCATTTAGCCTTGATTAAAACTATCGTCGCGTCAACGAGAACTAAATGGCTCCACCGCTTTTGTTAACTTTCCTCAGAGGTTAGGGCGAGGATTCCCTCTTCTTCGCTATTGTAATTCTCAAAAACGCTCATTAAGCGGCCGAGGATGAGAAGGTTGCGGATGTGTGCGCCTGCATTGACGAGCGCAGTACGTCCACCTTTGCGAGAAACAGTCACGTTCACAGAGACCAGCGTACCGAGACCGCTACTATCCATGCGGGTAACATTCTCAAGGTTAAAGATAACCTTTGGAGAGTCAAAATGCTCCTCCAATTCCTCATTAATTTGTTCCCTAATTTCAGCATTTGCTGCACCGATCATGCGTCCGGTGGGTCGAATAACAATGACCCCTTCTCTTTGACGTATTTCTGCTAACATCTATTTTCCTTTCTTAATCGTTTGCGTTAAGAATTAATAGGGGCTTATGCATTATGCCCTAACGAAGAAATTTTCAATAGGTTAATATAGTTGTTTTTAAAAACTTTGTCAAGATTTTTAGTGCCTTTTTAGGAACTATCCAGTTTTGGGACATGCAATATCTGCTGAATAGAAGCAAAAAAGGATTACCTTAGCCCTCAAAACGGATTGTTTTCTATCTCCTACGCTGCCCAATCCTTACACAACACCTCTGCCTGCTCCAAAACGGTTTCGGCAGCTTTTTCCTGTTTATCGGGTGGATAACGGTGTTTACGAAGGATGCGCTTCACCCCTAATCTGAGCTTCGCGCGAACACTCTCTTTAAGTGTCCAGTCAATGGTTAAGTTTCTCCGAACACTGTCCACAAGCTCAATCGCAATGGTTTTCAAGGTCTCATCACCAAGTACTTTGACCGCGCTATCGTTAGTTTCAAGTGCATCATAGAATGCCAATTCTTGATCTGAAAGCCCTAAATTATCACCCCGTTCTTGTGCTTGACGCATCTCTTTTGCGATTTGGATGAGTTCTTCAATTACTTGTGCTGCTTCAATTGCCCGATTCTGGTAGGTGCGAATTGAGTGTTCCAGCATACTCGCAAATGAGCGTCCTTGTACAACATTTTTCTGTGAGCGAGTTCTAATTTCATCATTCAGCAGCCTCTCTAAAAGTTCAACCGCCACGTTTTTATGGGGTAAATCCCGGACTTCTGCAAGGAATTCATCGGAGAGAATTGAGACATCGGGCTTCTCCAATCCTGCTGCAGTAAAGATGTCAACCACTCTTTCAGAAATGACCGCTTTGGATACTAACTGCTTAATCGCCTGTTCTGTCATTTCAGCCTGTGCTTCTTCAGTCGTTGAGGGTTTTGCCAAAACGCTTCTTACCGCCTGAAAAAAGGCGACATCGTCGCGAATCTCAGTTGTTTTTTCATGTGGGACAGCCAAGGCAAACGCTTTAGATAGCTCAGTAACCACGCCTAATAAACGCTCTTTACCTTCTTTTTGTGCCAATATATGTTCTTGTGCTGACGGTAGTAATCTAATCCGATCCTCAGCGTTTCCAGTCGTCCAAGATGACCAATCAAAGCCGTGAAAAAGTCCGCAGCAGATCTCGTATTTCTCCAGCATCACAGCAACAGCATCAGCTTTATTAACGGTAGCATTTCCTTTTCCACCACTTCCAGTGTAATTCTGTAATGCCTGTTTTAGATGGTAAGCAAGCCCGATGTAGTCTACAATCAAACCGCCGGGTTTGTCGCTGTATACGCGATTGACACGGGCAATCGCCTGCATCAGACTGTGTCCACGCATTGGCTTGTCTACATACATGGTGTGAAGACTCGGCGCGTCAAATCCGGTGAGCCACATATCACGGACAATGACAAATTTCAGCGGGTCATCGGGATTTTTGAATCGAATTGCCATTTCTTCTCGTGGTTTCTTGTTTCGGATATGCGGCTGCCATGATTCGTCATCAGAAGATGATCCTGTCATCACAACTTTTATTTTGCCTTTTTTGTCATCGTCATTGTGCCATTTCGGACGGCGTTTGACAATCGCATCGTAAAGGTCAACACAGATGCGACGGCTCATACAGACAATCATCCCCTTGCCATCCATTGTTTCTAACCGTTCTTCAAAGTGTGCGATTATATCATCGGCAATAAGCCCCAGTCGTTTTTCGGTTCCGACCAATGCTTCAAGTTGTGCCCATTTAGTTTTGAGTCTTTCCTTTTGTGTTGTCTCCTCTGTTTCGGTCACTTCCTCAAATTCTGGATCAATGTGAGGCTTTTCGTCCTCGTCAAGTTCAATTTTAGCGAGGCGGCTTTCATAGTAAATTGGAACAGTCGCACCATCCTGAACCGCATGTTGGATGTCGTAGACGCTAATGTAATCCCCAAAAACAGCAACGGTATTACGATCTGTCAATTCAATCGGCGTGCCGGTAAAGCCGATAAAAGAGGCGTTGGGAAGTGCATCGCGTATATGGCGGGCAAATCCGTCAATAAAGCCGTATTGGCTACGGTGCGCTTCGTCAGCGATAAGGACAATGTTGCGCCGATCAGACAATTGCGGAAAACGGGTTTCTTCATCTTCAGGAAAAAACTTTTGAACCGTAGTAAAGATCACGCCACCAGATGCGACTTTCAAAAGTTCCCGTAAGTGTCGTCTGCTCTGTGCTTGTGCGGGTGTTTGTCGTAGAAGTTGGTGACATCGGGCGAATGTTCCGAACAGTTGGTCGTCAAGGTCATTTGTGTCAGTGATAACGACAAGGGTCGGGTTCTCCATCTGCGGATGTTGAACGATGCTGCCAGCGTAAAATGCCATCGTCAGGCTTTTGCCGGAGCCTTGCGTATGCCAAACAACGCCGCATTGTTGATCTCCTTCTGGATGTGATGCTTTTAGGGTCGTCTCCACCGCTGTTTGAACGGCGTGAAATTGATGATAACCGGCGATTTTTTTCGCAATTGTCCCACCCTCGGTTTCTTCAAAAACGATGAAGTGTTTAAGATAACGCAGAAAGCGGTGCTTCTCAAAGGCTCCCTTAACCAATACCTCTAACTCTAATTCGGTTGATGATGCCTCGTCCTCCCCTTCGATTGTTCGCCACGGTAGAAACCACTCCGTATCGGCGGTTAAAGATCCGATACGAGCCTCTAATCCATCAGAAATGACAATCGCTTCGTTGTAGGTAAACAGCGTAGGGATTTCCTGTTTGTAGGTTTGGATTTGGCGAAAGGCAGTTAAGACAGTGGCTTTTTCATCGGTTGGGTTTTTGAGTTCAATCACGGCTAAAGGAAGTCCGTTGATAAACAGCACAATATCCGGACGGCGTTCGCTTGTTTCTACCATTGTGAACTGGTTAACTGCCAGCCAGTCGTTGTTTTCTGGCGTATCAAAATCAATTAATCGCACGCGTTCACCGCGGATTATACCGTCTGGCTGCCGATATTCAACCTCTATACCGTCAACCAGCATCAGATGAAATGCTCGGTTGTTCTGAACCAACGCGGTGAAATCTGGGTTAAGCACTTTTCTGATCGCATCTTGCTGTGCATTGGCAGGTATGTTTGGATTTAGACGAGCAACGGCATCTTGCAGACGGTTGATTAAGATGACTTCGTTGTAAGCGGAACGTTCAGCATCAGGCGTATCCGGGGCAATGTCGGGACCGTGTAAAACGGTATAACCCAAGTCAGCGAGCCAGTTGAGAGAGGCTTCTTCTATATTGGATTCGTAAATCTTGTTAAGATTCATATTATTGTCCTAACCAAGTTACACCAACGATTCCTCTCCTACGCATGCTTTGAGCCCTTCAACGAACACCTGAAAACTTTTTGATCTATTTCGATGAGGTTCCATGTGTTGTGCAATGTTCTGCGCTACTGTAGGTTTAGGTATCCGTTCTCTAAAGTAGTTTTGTCGTATCAGCAAACGTTCCAACGCCTCATAAGTCCCACCCTGAATTGCGTCAGGATTCCGGTATTTTCTCTGATATTGGAGGGTTTTCGGAATTCTTGGATAAGCCGTATGCAAAGCCTCAACATCTCCAAAGAACCACGCCTCTAATTCCTCAATTGCTAACCGGTTGACGACTCGAAAATCTTCGTTTGGAGCCGCGCTGGATTTCGTGACAAACCCCGCCTCGTGTGCTGCTCTTTCTAAATATGCCTTCAGTTCGTGGCAGTCTCTTCGGTCTTCATCAATAAGCACAATAATTCGCCAATCGCCGGGTATCGATTGGCGATAGGTTTTCAATCGCGCTGGCAGTTTCTTAAGTAGATGTTCTTTACCTTTAAAGACGAAAAAATCGGAACTGGTATTTCCTGAAAGAATCTTTGGTAAGATAGTTCTTCTTCTGCGGAAGGCTCTTCTAACAAAAATTCAAGATGCACGTCCACCTCGCTTTGGACCGCCCGCATTGGTCAATGGATCACCAAATTCAAAGTAACCTTCCATCCAGAGTTCTCCCAACTTCCCCTCACTTTCCATAAATTCTTTGATTCCTAACATCTCTGATGCGCGTTTGCAGACCGTGAAGCCTTGCTCATCCCGATAGAGTACCCACACTTCCTCAGCACGAAGTTCATTGACAAAACGGGGTGAGTGTGTGGTAATTATGAGTTGAGAGAACATTAACACCTCAAGGCATTCTCCGACCAAACCCGTCAGCAGACGCGGGTGTAGATAATTCTCAGGCTCTTCAATACCAATTAGTTGCGGCGGTTGTGGATCATGAAACAGTGTCAGGTACGACAGCAGCTTCAATGTGCCATCGGAGGCGAACTTCGCCAAGATGGGTTGGTCAAACGGGGCATCTTTAATCTTTAGCAGGCGATGACCACTCATCATTAATTCCGTGTCAACCTTTTCTAAGCGGGGCACCTGATTTGACAGAGAAGTGATAATTTTTTCCAAACGTTCTGGGTATCTTTCCTGCAGATACTGGATAACGTTGGGCAGGTTGTCCCCTGTTGCGGACAATCGCTTTTGCGGTCCATCGTCGGTTGCTTGGCGTGTAGCATCAGTAGAAAGGTCGGAGAGGTGCCAGTCTGTAATAAAGCGGCGAAGAGCACTCACGCGGGGATGTCTTGCCAACTGCCCCAGCATATTGACAGCGAGGACCGACGGGTCGTCAAGCTGCTCATTGATCCGTTCGTCCGCCTCATCCGGTGTTTTACCGGCGACGACAGTTCCGCGGCCTTGATGAAAATTGAGAAAACGAACCGGTTTTCTCCTACTACCGAGCCGCCATTGCAGCCATTCGGTTTCAACAAAAGGGTCTTTCATAGGATCTTCATCAATAGACAGGTGGTAGGTGATAACCGGTGTTTTAGGTTTCTCTCTATATTTCAACTCAAATTCAATCGGTCCATCAGAGCCTCGTGTCCGCAGTTCCTTAAGTCCTCCTCTCTTGTTACATGCTTGACGCAACCCGACTGTGAAACATTCAGCGAGAAACGCAAACACATCAAAAAGTGTTGATTTACCGCTACCGTTTGCTCCCAAGAATACTGACAGCGGTTTGAGTTGTTTTAATTCTATATTATGTAACGCGCGATAGTTTTTCACACGCAGTAATTCAATGTGCGGAACGGTCTGTTGAGGCATCTAAGTTCCCTCCAACATCTCTTTTGCATCGTCTACGCGGATTTCACCGGACAATAGTTTTGGTAGCAGCCTGTTTCGGGTTTGAGCGAGTGTGCGGGATTCATTTTCGTTAGATTCAATTTTTGCGAAAAGTGGTTCTGCAACGGAATCAAAAAGACTTCGTATTTTTTCTGGGGGTAAGGCAAATTGATAGTTCGGTACACCATCTTTGCTTAAATGTAAGACCGTTGTTCCATCAGCGTATCCATAGATATGAGATTGAAAACGCCTCTCTCGAAAAAGGCAATAGAGAAACAAAATGGAAACTGTTGGTTCCAAGGGGCGGATAATACCTAAATCCAAAGATGCAACGAGCGTTTGATATTTTTCGTCCCCTCGCACAATTGCAGGTTTGCCGACAACCTCCGCTTCTTGTGTGACATCAGTGTAGGAAACAACAAGTTCACCAGGGGTAATAATCTGTTCAGGTTTATATTTGCCAGTATAAGGTTTCAAACCATCTGGACGGTAACCACCACCGCGCATAATTGATTTTAGTGTAACCAAAGCAGTGTCTGATTCTGCAAGTTCACTACTTCTATAAGATTTTCCTTTGACAATTTCAACAAGATTGCCAATCTTTTCCATTCCCCAACCTCCTGGGATTTTTTCCAACGGAGAATCTTGGAACGAGGATGGAAATAAATCAGCGGTTTCGGTGTCCATGCATGCAGGTTTGCGCCCCTCTAACTTTGCTTTCACGGGGTCAAAGTTCACAAACCATGACTTGAAAATTGCCCGCGCCGTTGCCTCCAATGTTTCATTCATCTGTCGGTTGAGTTCTATTTTTTTGTCAAGCGTGCCGAGGATGTGAGCGATGCGGCGTTGTTCAGACAGCGGCGGAAGTGGAATTTCAACCTTTCTAAGTTCACGTTGAGAAATGCCCAAAACAGTAGTGCCTGTGGATCTTGCCTTCAACTGGTTTTGCACAAACGCTGCTTGCATCGCAAACTTCAGGTAAGTATTGTTTAACACATCTGGTTTGCCTCTCAGAGTGATGAGTCGTTGACCAAGCGCAACTTTACGATTATCAATTTGTGCAATCTCGCCCAAAGGAGCTTCAGTCGTCATGACGACATCACCGGGGGCTGGTAGTCCCCGATTCATCCATGAATCATAACCTTCGGCAGCGATGAATTCAGTGGGAGGCATTATCCGACCATCTTTGACGATTTTCGCCGTAATTAGCGGAACACCAGAAGGCGTTTTGCGCGGGGTCTTACCGCGATAATCAATAATCGCTTTCATGCTATCCTCGATAGATTGAAGTTGCCATCCATCGGGAAAATCAAATGTCATAATCTATCTCTGAGAATTATTTTTAATAATACGGAGCGCGGCAGAAAACCACAGCCTCTACAATTTTGGTGTCATCAGTTGTTTCTTCACTCTCATAGGGCGGATCGCCGTGTTGTCCTTCCCAGTCAGGGGTTCCAGCGTCCAACTCTATTTTTCTGGTGACAATCCGTTCTGGCAAGATGTCGTCATAGCCGTCCTCATAGCCGTTGACAACAACTCGTAAATCGTCCGGATATTTTTCGAGAAATTCCATTAATTCTTTAACTGTCATTATCTTTCCCTCTTATTCATCTCCAAATCCGAGCATTTGCAAATTCTTCGCAATAGCATCATCCAATCGCCTTGCCTCTGCCATCTGTTCGGTTAATTTCTCAGTCAGGTTTGCCATTATGTCTTCAAATTGTTCGTCGTCCTCTTCTTGCACTTCTGCGCCGACGTAGCGTCCCGGAGTTAGGACGTTACCGTTTTCTTGGATTTCTGTAAGTGTGGTGCCTTTGCAGAATCCTGGTACGTCGGCATATTCACTTGCGCCTTCATCGCCGCGCCATGCGTGATAGGTTTCGGCAATTCGCGTCATTTCGGAATGCGTTAACTCGCGATGTACGCGGTCAATCATCTTCCCTAACCTACGAGCATCTATAAAAAGCGTTTCGCCTGTTCGCTTGCGAAAGCGATTACTGTTTTTATTTCTTGCTATGAACCAGAGACAAACCGGAATCTGTGTGGAATAGAAAAGTTGCCCGGGCAACGCTACCATGCAATCTACTAAGTCAGCTTCAACGATGTTCTTGCGAATTTCGCCTTCGGTTGCGGTGTTGCTACTCATCGAACCGTTCGCCAACACAAATCCGGCGATGCCGTTCGGGGCGAGGTGATAGATAAAGTGTTGTACCCAAGCAAAGTTGGCGTTGCCAGGAGGTGGTGTGCCGTAGACCCAACGTTTATCTTCACGTAACCGGTCACCACCCCAATCGCTGCTGTTGAACGGCGGATTGGCGAGGATGTAATCAACTTTCAGATCTGGATGCATATCGTCGTGAAAACTGTCAGCGTGTTCCTGTCCGAGATTCGCCTCAATCCCGCGAATCGCGAGATTCATTAGTGCCAATTGACGCGTTGTTGGATTGGACTCCTGCCCGTAGATGGAGATGTCGTCGCGCTGTCCGCCGTGTGCTTCGACGAACGCTTCGCTCTGGACAAACATGCCACCTGAGCCGCAGCACGGATCAAGAATCCGTCCTTGATATGGCGCGAGCATCTCAACAAGCAGCTGCACGACGCAGCGGGGTGTGTAGAACTGACCGCCTCTTTTACCTTCAGCACTGGCAAATTGTGAAAGGAAGTATTCGTAAACTCTGCCCAATATATCCTTTGAGCGATTCTCTTCTTCACCTAAACCGATTGTACCGATAAGATCAACGAGTTCACCGAGGCGTTGTTTGTCAAGCCCGGGCCGCGCATAGTTTTTAGGCAGAACACCTTTGAGCCGAGGGTTCTCCTTTTCAATTGCAAGCATTGCGTTATCAATCAATGTTCCAATTTCTGGTTGCTTGGCGTTTGCTTGTAAATGTGACCAGCGAGCCTCTTGTGGCACGTAAAAGATGTTTTCTGCCAAGTATTCATCCCTGTCCTCTGCGTACTCAAAACGGTCAATTTCCTCTTTAATATAGAATTCACTCTGAGGATTGGCAAACTCTTCAAGAAGGAGGTTGTACTTTTCCTCAAAAGTGTCCGAGATGTATTTGAGGAAGATCAACCCTAACACTACATGCTTGTATTCAGCAGCATCCATGTTATTGCGGAGTTTGTCAGCTGCTTGGTATAAGGTCGCTTCAAAACCGAGCGTTGCGCCGTTTTTATTTGTGTTTGTGTCTGATTTCTTTCTTGCCATATTGGTTATCAGTTGTCGGTTTGCCTTGCAGTGAGAGTTATCAGTAGGGTACAACTGTGATAGCACCCAACGCCTAAAGGCGTGGGCTTCGGTTTCATAGCGACTGCGGTTTACTCAAAGCGTCCACCGTCTTATTTTCGCTCCACCGACGGGCATTTCCCCTGTATCCTGAAAGAAGTGGATACAAGGCATATCGTCAGGGGACGGCTATCCCTGCCCGCAAAATGTTTATCGCAGCGTTTATGTCTCTGTCGTGGTGTGAACCACATTCGGGACATGTCCACTGCCTGTCGTTCAATGTTAGGTTTTGGTTGTGAAAACCGCAATCGCTACAAGGTTTCGTTGTAGCCGTCCATTGTCCGACTTGTTTGAAAAAACGCTTATGTTTACTGCACTTATATTCCAATATCTCAACAAACTGGTAGAAGCCAAGGTCGGAGACTTTCCGTCCCCACAAGCGTTTCATGCCGTCAAGGTTCAACGTTTCAATGGCAATCGTATCAAATCGTTTACAAAGTTTACTGGCGAGTTGCCAATGAAAGTCTTTGCGTTGGTTAGTGATTTTCCGATAAAGGTGTGCGAGTTGCCTGACACACCGCCACCAACCGTTAGAACCTTTGATTTTACGGCTTAATGCTTTGTTGAGAGACCGAAGTTTGTTCAAGGAGTGTTTCAAAGGTTGGGGGTGTTGCACCTTCTCACCCGTGGAAAGTGTCAAGTATGCGTCTTTCATGCCGAAGTCTGCCCCAACGCTCTTACCTGTTGCTGGCAGTGGTTTGAATTCTGTATAGGTTGTTGTAATACAAATCCAATAGTCCCCACAAGCATCACGCTTGATTGTAATACGACGGATAGTGCCGTGCCACTGGCGGTGCTTATGAAACGTATAAGGCACTTTATCAAATCGCCATTTACCCTTATCCCACTTGCGAAATGTGAGTGTAATACGGTTGTTAGTGAGTTTATACCCAGTTTGTTTAAGCGTCATAGTGAAGTGCATACGCTTATTTAGACCACGATTTCGCAAAGTTAAGATAAGGTTTGTCGTTGAAATTCGATAGGCGTCAAATACCCTAACGCCGCATGTGGGCGTTTCTGATTATAGACGTTTGTAATAAAATGTCCGATGCGATCTCTCGCGTCGGTGATGCTTTGATAGTCATTGATGTGAACTTCTTCCTCTTTGAGGGTGCGGATGAGTGTTTCAGCATATCCGTTCTCCCAAGGTCGTCCGCGACGGGCGACGGAAATCTCAACGCCATGTTCTTCGAGCGTGGTAACATAGGCCTTTGAAAGATACTGCACGCCTTGATCAGAATGATGAATCTCCGGGACGCTGTGGCAGAATGCTTCTTTGAGCGGTTTGAGCGTCAGAGAGTGGTTCAAGTGCTGGCTGATATGCCAAGCTCTGATCAGCCGGGTGAAAACATCCATGAGCAAGCAGAGATAAATGAAGCGTCCCTTGAGACGAATATAGGTAATATCAGCCACCCAGACCTGATCGTGACGAGAGACTTCAAGGTTTTCGAGACGGTTGCTCCAGGGCTTATCCCCCTGAAGCGATTTTGTTGTTTGACACGCACGCTTGACAGCAACCAAGAGATTATTAGCTTTCATCAACCGAGCGACGCGTCGGGTCCCAACGGTGTATCCCTGACGCTGTAGCAACTGCGTGATACGCCTATACCCGTATCTTGGATGCTCACCGGCAAGTTTCTCTATTTCAGCACGCAAGACCGCTTCGGACGGATCTTCTTTGGGTTGATAATAGAAACTGCTCCGGTTGACACCGAGGATTCCACAAATATCTCGCACGGAATGCTCCTTATGCAATGCCGAAATGAAGCATCGCTTTTCAGATAACGTTAGTCCAACTCCGTCAATAGTTTTTTTTCGATGTCTAATGCAACTGCCATTCTCCCAACGAGCTGCTCAAGGTGAGCGATACGCTTCTCGGCATCGCTCGACTGCTTATCCGTAGACGCAAACAGGGAGGGCGCATTTTCAAGCAGCTGGTGCTTCCACTGTGAGAGTTGATTTTCGTTGAGATTATGTCGTCGACACACTTCTGCTTGGGAACTGTCACCGCTAAGGACTTCAAAAACAAGTTCAGCCTTAAACTCAGGGGTGAATTTTCTGCGTTTCGCCATTGGATACTCCTTTCAATGAGATTGTATTATATCACAATCTTCCTTTAGGGAGTGGTCTAAAAAACCGTAGGCAGTACATAGACTTAAACTTATGGCGAGGTTTGATATGCGGTTTCCCCCCAAGTTTATTAAAGAACCTTTGATACGCATTATCAATGCGTTCGAGTTCTGCTTGAATCGCTTGACTTGGCAACGACTTCCAATGTGGGTGCGTGCCACGTTTCAAATCCTTCGCATGTTGACACATTGCAGCGTAGGGGGCATACGACAAGCCGTCTTTGTATCTTTGGGATTGCCACTTATGGAAGTATTCATGCACTTGCCACATATCGTCAAGCACGTTGCCAAGACGTAGCGTATTCGATTGATTGTATATCTTATACTTATAGGTTTTCATGGACTATCAAGTCTCAAGTCTTTAACCCCTGTTCAGTGGGTAGGCAGACACAGAACCGGGGTCCCCACCCGTTACTGGGAAGGGGGCGATTCTGCTGAACATGTCTGCCAACTTGATACTAAGACTATACCACGTTTCCGCATAAAAGTCAAATGTATTTCGGGAAATACGTCACTCGCGGACTTATATCCCAAACCTAAAGGATTGGGCTTTACGCCCGAATACCCGTAAACAATGTATGTACCACTTCTTTTTAACTGTGTTTCTGCCATCAATCATTGTTAAGATGATAGCACATTTGAAATTGAAATTCAACGATTATAAATGGAAAATATTGGTGTAATTGCCTGAATGAGGGATTGTGCGAATACACAGATAACGTGGATTCAGTGCGGCGGTTGGAAATCGTACCGTGGGTCAATTTAGGGGTTTCCACAGACTCTCCAAATGCCGCCCCTACGGGGCTTGGATCTTGGGGCTCATATATGCTACACAAATCCCGTCCCTACGGGACTAAAGAGGATTTCTGGTGTGTACTAAGGTTTATGGCTAAAACCCGGCACAGTTGGAAACAGTAAAGGAACACCCAAGCAAAAACCCTACCGGACCTGGGACCACGACGGTTATTTGCTCTAAAATTGACAGTCATGGTACGCCGCAAAACCGCACCTACCACTTTTGGAGATGCCATTCAACGCCCTGCAGATGGCGGTGGTGGCCAGTGAAGTCCGCGTTGACCCGATAAGGCACGATTGGGAGACGGACGATACTCACGATCGGGCAAACCGATCAGTTTGCCATCTTCCACCCATTTTTCATCACCGCCATAGAGTTCACCGATTAGGAGGTTCGTTAATCGCTCAAGTATTTCAGCATGCTCAGGTGAATTGGCGAGATCGTTTAACTCTCTTGGATCCTCTTCTAAATCGAAGAGTTGTCGGTAGTTTCCAGTGGCGTAGTATATGAGCTTGAAGCGTCCCTCGTGAATCATTCGGGTTGCACTTCCACCTTCGCCACATTCGCCGTATAACCACTCGCGTTTTGCGTCACCTACCATCGGTATTCCGTCCACCGTATCTGGAATCTCAATTCCTGCGAGGTGGAGAAGTGTCGGCATAACATCCTGCCACCCAACAAGCCGATCGTCGACTCTATGGTGTCCCACCCGTTCATCGCCTGCGGTCCCGACCAAGAGCATAGGGACATTGGCGGAATCTTCATAATAGAGCCGTTTCGCCCACATTCGATGGTTTCCGAGCATATCGCCGTGGTCCGACGTGAATAGCAGAATCGTGTTGTTCAACAACCCTTCTTCCCGCAAAGTCCCGATAACGACACGCAATTGATGGTCAATATGCGTGCAGAGTGCATAAAAGGCTTGGCGTGCCGAACGAACGAGATCTTCGTTAAAGTGTTCGTCCTGTTTCTGGCGACCTTTTAGCGGCAGCGGTAGCTGCTCACTCTCCTTTGCCCACTCACCACAATAGGGCATATCCACGTCAATATCGCGGTACATGTCCATATAACACTGGAGGGGTGCTAAAGGTGGATGCGGATGGCAATAGGAGAGGAACCAGAATCCAGGACGGGTCGGGTCGCGGCGTTTAATCATCCGGACCATCTGCTGCGTACTCCAGTTTGTAACGTGGCAGTCTTCAGGGAGATGCCAAGGTCTGTTGAGATAATCGTTGTTACACATCCCATGTGCGAACTGCTGACCCGCATATCCCCTGTCGCCGAGGAAGAGTTCATAGTCGTCAACCGCGCCGTATTGTAACCTGCCCTCCTCACCTAACAGCACATCATCAAACCCGATGCGGTCGCGTTGCGGATGCACATGCAGCTTACCAACGGCATAAGCCTGATACCCTGCATTGCGAAACGTCTGTGCGATTGTCGGTAGTCCACCTGTGTCCTTTTGATCGTTGAAAACCCTGTCTTTGTGGGTCCGCGTTGTCGCACCGGTCATCAACGTCTTTCGCGCTGGAACACAGACAGGGCATTCACTGTATCCACGCGTGTAACGGGTGCCTGCACGAGCGAGTGCGTCGAGTGTTGGTGTTTGGATAGCCGGATGTCCACTGACACCGAGCAGTGAGTTGGGCCAATGATCTGTTGAGATGAGAAGTACATGTGGTTTATCAGCCATAGTCATTCCTTTTAGCGGTCGTAGCGTGCAAAGTAGAAGGTCTTAAGTGGTTCATCCGTGTCATTGATGAGGCTATGCCCCGGATTTGATGAAGCCACAGAGACAGCATCCCCCGGCATCTGGCGATAAACATTCCTGCTAACAACGTGGATACCATTGCCTTCAAGCATATACCAGACCTCATCCATATCGGGGCCGTGTCCATGCGTATCAGGTGTTTGCATCGCTTCAATCCGCACTATCAACACTGAATGCAGCGTCACCAAGCCGTCATCCGGACCGAAAATCGGATGTACGAGATGTGTCCAATGTCCCTGTCCCAAGGGACGTTCGCGGTAGTTTCGGATGAGTGCATCCTTGCGTGGTGCCTCCACGCCGTCCGGGAGCACCTCTTCCAATATCAAAAGCTCTAACGGTGTATCTTCCAAGTTACTCAAAACGTGGTTGATTCCGGGTGGGATAAGGATCGCATCCCCTTCCCCAATCTGCTGTTTCAAGTCTCCTGCCTCAAATACGCCGGAACCGTCAACAATGTAGAAAATAAGTTGCCGGTCATCCAATGTCGTCGGAACTGAAGATATTTTCGGTTCAAGATAGCATCGAGAGAAACTATCAACATACCTCAGAATCGCTCCCTCGTTATCTGTGGAGTCTCCATTGCTTTTGCTAAAGATTTCGCGCTTAATGATGTTACCGTGTGTCAGGCTTGAAGGGCTCTGTAACCAATGTCGCATATACATTGTGAAGTACCTCCGATGGACATCAATTGAATGGAAAAGGCTCGTCAAATTCCACTCACATCATCTTATCAAAAGTTGTGACAATTGACAAGGGAAAAGTTCCAATGGCAATCAGCAGTCAGCAATCAGCAAAGAAACTGCCAGCGGAAGATTGAAATTAAGAGATAGTTGATGGCTCTGTTCATAACGGAGGATTACCGACTATATCTGCATCACTGTGGTATTTGTTAGGTACGGGGAATCAAATTCTGTCATACAGTCTGCGTTGCATCCGGGAACCGGAAAAAGGCGTACCGATAGCGGTTTGCTTAATTGTATGGAGAGGGTAGCAACGTCGGTTAGAATTGCAGCAATTTGGGAGGTCGAAGCATCGCCGGGTATAGGAATAGTATCCAAGCCGGTGCCACAGACGGTAGAGTAGAGGAGGAGACTGTCAAGGTTAAAATAGCCTGCTTCACTTCGCGCGCCCAGACCGACATCTTCAAGGACAGGGAGCATTAATCCTGAATATCCACAGAGCGGTAGTTCGAGGGATTGGAGTGTGCGGGTCAGACCGGCAGCGACTGTTAATGTGCCGCGCTCGCCAAAATAACCGGGGAGTTGCTGTTCCATAGCGTAAGCGATGCTTTCATCACCCATGGGGGCAAGCGATGCGTCTATACCCACAAATTTTATGCCCCACTCCTGTGCTAACGTCTGTGCGAGTGCGACAATCTTCTGCCCTTCAGCTTCCATGACGATTTTCAGGTTCTGCAAGCCGATTTCCAAATTCGGGGCATCTCTGAAAGCGTCTTGCACAAGGTCTATCGCCTGCCATCCGATGCTGAAGTTCGTGCGAGTGTCGTGCCAGTACGCCGCTGGAAAGAAGGGGGTATTTGGTGGACAGTTCATCAATGCTGCGAAGCGGAGGTTTCCGTAGCCAGCATCGGTTCGATGCGCGATCTGCCGTATGATGTCTGCAGTGTTTTCAGTGATATCCGATGCCACATGTCCAGATTGTGTCGTAAGGGTGGCGGTGGTGAAGAGTATCTCACTTTGGACAATCACATCGACGACACGCGCAAGATGTGTTTCTGTGTATCGCTGCTCGGGTAGAATTGTCCCCAAGGTAAGGAATTCAATTCCCAATGCCTGAGCATCGGACTCTAATGCAAGGATTGCATCAATATCTCTTTTTTCATCCCAGATTTGACTGCTTACACGTGTTGTTTGTACTTCGTAGCCATTCGCTTCAAAGCAAGCTTGGCAGGCGGCGTTAAATTTTGCCGCACGTTGAAGTTGGTAAGGTGCAAAAGGCAATGGAATGCCTGTTGTAATCGTTCGGATTTTCATTTTTTTAATTGGCGCAAAGCGTTCGGTGAGACTTTGCGATAAAATCAGCCCCTTTTACCGGATCCGTCTTGATCCGTTGGACAAGACTGAATTTTTTCTGGAAGGAGGGTGCCGCGTTTCTGTTACACACCGAGAGAAAAAGTATGATCATGCCATATCTGCAGAATCTTTGCCATAAAGTCCGATGTGCCGGTAACGTTCGTGTCGCTGTTGAATGAGTTGTTGAGGTGTCATCTGCATTAATTCCGTGAGATGCTTCCGCACCGCACGTTTGACGTTGCGGGCCGCGGCTTCTGGATCTCTGTGTGCGCCGCCGAGTGGTTCACGGACGACTTGGTCGATAATGTCTAACTTGAGCAGATCTGGGGCGGTAGGTTTATAGCCTTCGGTTGCCTCTGGTGCATGTTCGCCTTTGTCCTTCCATACAATGCCGCTACAGGCTTCAGGGGGTGCGACGCAGTAGACAGCATACTCCATCATTAATACGCGGTTTCCGACTGCGATTGCCAACGCACCACCGCTTCCACCTTCACCGATAATAACGACGAGAATCGGGACATGCATCGTCATCATCTCTGCAAGGTTTTCGGCGATCGCCATCGCTTGTCCATACTCCTCGGAGCGGAGATCAAAGTGCGCTCCCGGTGTATCAACAAAACAGATTAAAGGGCGGTTGAATTTATCTGCTAACTGCATCAACCTTCTCGCTTTGCGATAACCCTCTGGATGCGTGTATCCGAAATTCATCTCTTGTCGCTCTTCAAGGTTTGTGCCTTTCTGCTGCGCGAGATAAACAACCGGCTGTTCGTCAAACCATGCGAACCCCCCGATGAGTGCGCGGTCGTCCCCGTAGAGTTTGTCACTGTGGAGTTCAACAGGTTCATCAAGGAGCGCGTCAATGTAGAAGGAGGCTTGCGGACGTTGCGGATGCCTTGCTAATCGCACTTTATCCCAGCGGCTTAGTTTTTGGAACGTCTGCTTTGTAAGCACATCGGCATTTTGCTTTAGCGCATCAATCCCTTCTGTGAGGTCCAACTCAGGATGTTCTTGCGCGAAGGCTTCCAATTGCGTGAGATGATTTTCTAATTCAATGAGTGATTTTTCAAATTCTAACTCTGTTACGTTCATATTTTTCGACCCTTTACCATTATGGTTTAATCGCAGCGTCACTACAAATTGATTCAGCGCGATGCTTGCCGAAGGGCTATCCACGTGCAGATTCCGATGCCAATAATGATGAAGGCAAAGGGTAAGCCGGATACAAGCGTGGCAGCCTGCAGTGACCGGAGCCCACCGCCGAGCAAGAGTGCAATTGCAACGAGCCCCTCAACAGAACACCAAAATACGCGTTGCCTCGCAGGTGCCTCCATCTTACCGCCGGCGGTAATCGTGTCAACAACCAACGACCCCGAATCCGACGTTGTGACGAAAAAGGTGATGAGCAGCACAATACTGACGAATGAAGTGAGCTGCGCCAACGGTAGCTTCGCAAACATTTCAAAGAGTGCAGCCGCATACGCCCCTGTCTCAACACTCTCCATCACGCCGGTGTAGCCATTGGTGAGGAACTGGTGGATGGCAGTCCCGCCGAAAGTACTGAAGCACAGTAACGTAATCAGCATCGGTAGCAGCAGCACACAGCACAAGAATTCGCGAACCGTGCGTCCGTTTGAAATTCGGGCGATAAACGTGCCGACGAAGGGCACCCAGGTAATCCACCAGGCCATGTGGAAAGCGGACCAGTCATGGATAAAGTAGGAATCCGTGCGCCCCACCCAATTGCTGAGCGGTACGACTTCAACGACATAGTCCCCAAGTGCCTTAAAAAAGGTCTTAAAAATCACGCCTGTCGGCCCGACGACGATGACGAATGAGAATAGGACTATCATAATCCAGATGTTGATTTGGCTCAGCCGTTTGATACCGACATCAATCCCACTGAGCACAGAAGCCGTAGCGATGACGGTAATCAACACGATTACCGCCACTTCGGTAGTACTGGTAGCGGGGATGCCGAACAGTTTTTCGACCCCGGCTGCCACCTGTTGTGACCCCAGCCCGAGCGAAGGCGCGAGCCCAAACAAGGTCGCGAATACAGCGAGCGTATCAATCACGTGCCCGGGCCATCCCCAGACCCGTTCTCCGAGAAGCGGATAGAACGCTGAGCGGAGTGCGAGCGGTAATCCTCGGTTATAGGCAAAAAACGCGAGCGCAAGCCCAACGACGGCATAGCCTGCCCACGCATGGAGTCCCCAGTGGAAAGCGACCGCCGCAAAACTCATATCTCGCGATGCTTTGACATCCGGATGCGTGGAATCGGGCAATAGATGCGGTGCATCATCGTAAACCTGCTCCGGGTCATAAACCTTCGTCATGTTAAACGGCGGAGTCTGAAAATGCTGGACGGGCTCGGCTATCCCCCAATAGACCAACCCGATAGCCAAGCCTGCCGAAAAGAGCATGGCTATCCACGTCAGCGTGGAGTAATCCGGCACCGCCTGCTGTCCCCCAAGGCGCACCTTACCAAGAGGCGAAATAATCAGATACAGGCAAAATACCACAAGGAGACTACAAGTAAGAAGAAACACCCAGTCTAAGCGTGAGGTCATCCACTTCCGGATATCCTCGAAGATGACTGTCGCTTTTTCTTGAAAGACGAGTGCTACGAGGACAAAAACGATGATCGTGAAACTGGAGGTCAGAAATACTGGGGCGTTAATATCCAGACCGAATATCTGGAGATTATCTTGACCCGCCTGGTAACGCTTTTCTGTTTCCGGTTGCAGCTGTGTTTCTCCTTCGTTCATATTTTGTTGCTCCTTAATATGACTGGATAAGAGCGGATGTTATTGACATCCGCTCGCCTGATACACGCTTTGCACATCAATCCGATTCACGCAATTCCGCGCGGAGTCCAATCCAGACACAGACTCCCATCCCCAATAGGACAATTGCAAACGGAAAACCGGTTGCGAGGGAAGCAGCCTGTAATGCTTTTAACCCTCCACCAAGTAACAGTGCGATAGCGACTAAGCCTTCCGCAGTACACCAAAACACGCGTTGCGGTATCGGTGCGTCAACCTTGCCGCCAGCTGCAATAATGTCAATAATCAAAGAACCGGAGTCCGACGAAGTAACGAAAAAAATGATTGTTAATGTCATAGCGACGCAGGAGAGCAGCGTTGTCCACGGAAGTCCTTCAAACATTTTGAACAGGGCAAGTTCGTAATTAAATGTTTCAACTGCTTCGGTTACGCCGGTGTAGCCTTCAGTGAGGAACTGGTGGATAGCAGTGCCGCCAAACGCACTGAACCAGATTAAACACAAAGTTGTCGGTAGCAGAAGCACGAAGATAACAAATTCTCGAACTGTGCGTCCCTTTGAAATTCGGGCAATAAACGTGCCAAAATAAAAAATATAAATGTCCTTGTAAAACTTTTTGTGATTCGCCGCTATTTTCGGAAGACTTAGCGGCATAGGTTTCAATCTGAGAAAAAGTGTCTATCACAGCGTGGGTGAGGTAGAACGGATGCGACCAAAACGCTGAAAATCAATGTAAATAGGTGCCCTTTCGCTTCCCAGTAATGGGTGGGGACTCCAGTTACAAATCCCGCCAGCGAAGGAGCGGCATTTGTGGAGTTGTTGTTCACCAGAAAGTCAACATATCTTCGGTCTTTATGCTAATCCTTATAAGAAACTCGCCCACAATCTGATTGTGGGCGAGTTAGAAACGCACTTATTGCATCTGTCCCATACCTTGCATCATTGCAAAGGTCTGGATAAGCTGCTTGAAATCGCCGAGGGTAAGTAGCAGCGTTGCTCCAATTCCCTCGCCCTGCACTTTGGCGGAAAAACCGATGCTGTAGTTCTCCGGTAGATTCATAAACATTCCGGACAACATCTGCATTCCCGCAGCAGTATTTGGATCTGACATCTTCGCGATAATCGGTAAGAGGTCTTTAACCATGGTCATTGGTGAAATTGCCAAAAATAGGTTATTTTCCAATCCCAAGGTCGCGACGAGTTTTTCATAACTTGGCTCTCCAGAGAAACGAGGTCCGGTATCAATCCCTGCACTGTTATCCAGACTCATCGTTATTAACTCCTGACTTCCGATAGCCATCAGCAATTGATCATCCGCAAAAGCATAGTACCAGTGCCATTCGTCGGGCATCAATCCAGCGGCTTCGGGTGGCATCTCTCCAAGGACAGCACCGAAGTTAGGGAAGATGTAACTCTTGATCTCAACGCCGTTGTGCATCGTGGATTCTCCTTGATGCGCGCCTTCGTACATGCCAAGACTGGGAACATCTCCTATCATCTTTTGAGCGAATTCCATTGAGGTTTTCAGTTGTTTAAGTAACTCCTCTTCCATATAGGTTTTCGCCTTCTGTTCGTCTTTCAGTCCATAGACAATTAAATAGTCGGGGAAGAGACTATCGCCAAAATTAGCGGAGAAACTCCATTCCTCAGCGAGAGCCTCATAAAAGTCCTCTGACTGTTTAATAAGCGACTCAATCATCTTAGCCTGTTCTGGGTCAGTGTCTTGTGAAAACATCTTTAGCCAGAACATACTCATCTGAACTATCAACTCGGGTTTACCTTGAAAAGCACCATTCATAAACGCCCGATTGGGGAGTTCGCCGAGGCGTGTTAATTCATTAGGAACCATCTCTTTTAACACGTTCTGAATTTTACCATCGCTTTTGAATTTCAGAAACGGTGTGAGTTGTACATCGGTTCCCTCCACTGTGAGCGTCGCGCTTAGAGATTCCAGCTGCATAAGCATGTCTATCACCGTGGCAAACATACCCTCAAAAAAGGGTGCTGCCGCCATGGCGGCGGGATCGCTTTCAAGACCGTCCTTTATTGATTCCGACTGCTCTTCAATCGAAATACTTAGGGCAGGCGCAATTGACTCAAAATCAAAGTGCGCCGCGAGTTGTGCTCTCCCCTCTGAAACATCGTGGAGAAACGGACTGTAAGCCGGATCCATTGTGATAGGCTGCTTCGTTCCATTGTAAGTATCAATGACACTTTCACAGACCTCAGGAGACCGAGTGAAAACGAGAATGTCATCTATGATAGCGAAGCTGCCACCACCTCCAGCCGCGTTCCAATAGCTTACACCGTTATATTCTGTGGGGGCACTTCCTTCGCTTTCCGACGCAATTACCTGTTTCATGGCTGCAGAATCTGTTAGATGCACGGTTGCGGAGATATCAGGAGGGTCCAAGGAAGTCATGAAGATTGCAAAATCTTGATTCAGATCCAGTCCAATTTCCTGTAATTCAGCAAGACTCTCGAAGCCAGCCCCGAAGGTATCTGCCAAAATTTTGGCGATGACCTCTGGATTTTCAGCGGTCGGCATCAAGTCCATTGCCAACATATTAACTCGATCGTCCAATTCAGCTAAACTCGGACAATAAATGATCCCAAATGTTTGTTGCGGTATCAGATGCAAAACACTGCTGCTCGGAATTTCTATCGCTGGCATCACCTCTTCAGGCTTGGTTTCGTGCTCCGTTTCCCCTTCAACGGTATGTAATTCTTCGTGTGCTTCTTCTGATTTCTGTTCTACAGCTTCCCGTTCTTCGTGGCTCTCGTCCGATTCTTGTGTGGGTGGTGCTTCAGCAATAGCTGGTGTCGGGGGTGTCTCTTTCGCACCGCAACCAACAAATATAAACGCCGTCAGTAGCGCTAACACAATAAGGGGTAAAGACAAACATTTCTTCATCATTAATTTCTCCTGAGACGTGGGACAACCTATCGGTACATCCTCACTAAATTAGTGGTATTAATTTTGAGTTTTTGTAATTTTTTCTTGAAGCGCATCAATTTCCTCGTTGGAGGTTAATACACCGATTTCAACTTCGTAGTGTCTGCGTCCGCCGGGTTCAATATACTGTAGGGTGCCCCGTTCACGTTCTTTTTCCCTACCCTCTACTCCACAATTCGATGGTTCCAAACCGAGGACATAAGTGCCTTCACCACACATTTTCCACTGGACAAAGCGTGGGAATTGCGTCTTGTGGTAGCGTACCGATACACCGATGCCTTGTCCGTTGTTAAAACTTCGGTTTACAAGCGCGACATGTATGTGATTATCAACATCGGGTTCCATTTCGTGGTAAAAAACCTGCTCTTGGAAATCAACGGTTGGCGGTTCGCAGAGGTTATAGTTATTTAAGTTTGCAGCAGCTTGTTCATCTCGTGGTGTGACTTGTGAGGAGGGAGCCAGTAGTTCGCTGTCTTGTGTGAGAATCGGAAATCCGACATTAATATGGAAGAGGTACATGTGTGGTGAATCTTGGTATCCCAAATTTTCAACAATATCTTCGATATGCAACGTACGCGATCCGAGTTCCGTCCAGATCCTGCGGGTGCGAGAGAGGTTTTCGCCCAAAGCAGCGGTTTCTTTAACCCTGCCCTGCGCCCATAGCATATAGCGTTGTCCTTCCCACCGACTGTCGACCCAAACATTTTTTGCCGGGATGTGCGACACCCTTCCGTGAAGTCCTAATGCCTCATCGCCATCTTCATTGGGTACACCGACTTGTCGCATCCCACAGGTCGTCAGTAAACCGCCGTAGAAGCTGCGTAGCCATCCGAGTCCACCAGGTTCATAATGCGCCGGGTTGACATCGCCTGTACTTGAACGCCAACAGAGTGGAATCCCCTGATATTCGGCGTAAGAGACATCTAACCCACGGCTCGGTAGCACGGTGAAATTTAAGCCGCTACCGGTTCGGAAATCAATTGCGTCAACACCTTTTTCATTGCCATCCGTGAGTTGATACATTTTCGCATGGGCGATTTGCGATATATCTCCGATATGGCGAAGCAGTTGTATTCTGTCATACGTTGCTCCATATAGGTTCATTAAATAAGGTTCTCCTTCTGGGTGCAGCTGGATCGTCTCAATTTATGGGCATAACTTCCAAGCCCATATTAATTAGGAATAGGGCATAACTTTCCGTATACTGAAAAGACATTATAGCATAGATAGGAAAAAAAAGCAAATTTTTCGGTAGAGGCACTCAGAGCCATTCAATTATCCATTTTTTCGATCGAATCTTCACTACCAGGCCCGGTAGGTTCGGTTTCCTAACCGCACCGGCTCGTTTAAAAAGGACGTGAAATCCAATAATTTCTTAAAATTGAATGTCTCTGATCGGACACCAGGGTCATTCAATTGTAGGTTTTTTGTGTTATATTTTTCACGGGTGTTAATACTTCAGATAAGCAGAAGTCGCGTGACATTTCACGCGACTTCTGCTATACTTCACCATAAAAAGTAGCACACTTTTGAGGTGAAGTATGACAAGAACTTCTTCCTGCCACTTAGTTGATATGTTAGCAGAAGTGCCAGATCCCCGCAAGAAAAAAGGGCTCCGGCATCCGTTAGCCTCGATGCTTGCGCTCACGGTTGTCGGTCTCTTGTGTGGTCAACGCAGCTATACACAGCTTGCCAAATGGGCGCGGCTCCACCCTGCCCTTCGAAACGCCTTGGGGTTCACGGCGAAACAAACCCCGGCGGCATCAACGTTTCATTATCTCTATCGGCGTCTTGACATCGCCACTGTAGAAAAGACGCTCACGCAGTGGACGACACAGACTTTAGCAAGTTTGCGCATTTCCACATCTAACTTGAAGGGACTTGCGATAGATGGTAAAACCTTAGGCAACAGTCATCCCGAAGATGCCCGCAGGACCCATCTGCTCGCAGCCGTCTTTCATGAGTTAGGCATCCCTGTCGCAGAATGTGCGGTGAGTGAAAAGAGCAATGAAATCCCTGTTTCCATTGAACTCTTGAAAGCGTTTGATGTCTCAGGTCTCGTCATCACAACGGACGCACTTTTGACCCAACGTAAGTTCTGTCAACAAATCCTTGATGCTCAAGCAGATTACTGCCTCCCCGTCAAAGCGAATCAGAAGCAGTTATATGAGGATATTCGAGACCTCTTTGAACCCTTGGATGAAACAGATCCACCCGAAGTTGAACACCGCCGGTTTGAAAATCTTCACGCAGAAGTCGGCGCACATCTTCAAACGTATACGAATACAGAAGACGCAAAAGGCAGGATTACCACTCGCACCCTCACCACAAGCACTCTCTTGACCGAACATACCGACTGGCCGGGGCTACAACAAGTTTATCAATACACCACACACCAGAAACAGAAAAGCACCGCACACGTCAAGGGTTTCCACGTGCAGTATGGCATCACGAGTCTATCACCTGAACGCGCCTCGGCAGCTGACTTGCTCAAACTCCGACGCCAACACTGGACGATTGAGAATAAACTCCATTGGATCCGAGATGCCGTCTTTCAAGAGGACGCCTCAACCGTCAGAACAGGTGTGCTCCCCCAAGTCATGGCAGCTTTGCGAAACACCGCAATCTCCGTCTTACGATTCACTGGACATACTAAAATCACCGACGCACTTCAACTTTTCGCCGCAAAACCTATACTCGCAGTTAACATCATAAAATGAGAAATCTTAAAATTGAATGACCCTGGATCGGACACAACTTTCAGTTGTCTCAAACTCAGTTTTATGGTATGCTTAATGCAGTTGATTTACGCGTGATTTATAAAGAGGACACCCCATGATTGAAACTATGAGAAACAGAATTGAGGAGATTGTTGAACAGGCTTGCGCTGCCGATACCAACATCTTCGGTTACGATATTTGGACCCATCATATCCTGAAAGTCGTTGAAAATACAAAACAACTCGCCTCACGCTTTGATGCGGATCCCGAAATTGTTGAAATTGCGGCGTTACTTCATGATTATGCCAGTATAAAAGACAAAGCACTTTATGCGGATCATCATATTCATGGTCCGATTGAAGCGGAGAAACTTCTCAAGCGTTTCGGCTACCGAAAAGAAAAAAGAGAAGCAGTAAAAAACGCTATCGCAACACATAGAGCAAGTGTCAGAGTTGAACATCGGAGTGCGGAAGGTGCATGTCTTGCCAATGCCGATGCGATGTCTCATATTGAACAAGCGCCTTCGCTTTTATACTTAGCATACATGCATCATGGCATGGGAATCGATGAAGGTAGGGTGTGGGTTAAGGCAAAAATCCAACGGAGTTGGCAGAAGTTACGAGAAGATGTCCAAGACCTCGTTAGAGACAAGTATGAAGCCGCGTTGAAGACACTTTGACGAGAGATTTTATCATATAACCTGTTACATGTTTTGTGAAAACCCTATGACTGCTGACATGGTTCACTGGTTTCTTGACCTCTTCGATGAACTCGGTATCAAGGTTTGGATCGATGGTGGTTGGGGTGTTGACGCGCTGCTGGACGAATGTACTCGGAACCATCAAGACCTTGATATTCTGATCTCATGGGAAGACTCAGCGGTACTCACCGAGGCACTCTTCGCACGCGGCTTTGTTGACATCCATACCGACGACCGTAAGGATCGAAACTTCGTGATGGGACACCGATTACACGGAAGGATTGACTTTCATGTCATCGAACGGACCAAGGATGGGGGCGCGATCTACGGTCCAGGGGAAATTGATTGGATCATCACCGAATCGGAGTTGAGTGCTGTAGGTTCTATTGGCGGACGGGAAGTTCGGTGTCTGTCGGTGGATTACCAAGTGCGCTCACATTCCGGATATACGTTGCAAAACACAGACTTTGCTGACCTACGTGCATTGCAAGAGAGATACGGTGTTGCGTTGCTCCCGGCACAGATTAAGGAGAAACCGTGATTATTGTATATGGAATCAAAGAGAAGTTGAATCCGATAAAGGCACAATTATCCGATGTGATCCACGGCAGTATGCAGTCCGTTCTTGGGATGCCAGAGGATAAACGTGCACACCGCTTTGTGCCTATGGAGAAAGAAGATTTTTACTATCCTGGCGGTCGTACGGATGCCTATACTGTCATTGAAATCAATATGATGGCAGGTCGCCAAGTAGAAACACAAAAAATTCTCATCAAAACACTTTTCAAAGAGATTGAAAGCCAGCTGTCTATTTCCCCCACAGATGTCGAAATTACGATAAAAGAACAAGCTCCCCATTGCTGGGGTTTTCGTGGCATGACAGGGGACGAGGTTAGCGATCTGAAGTATAAAGTCAATGTTTAGCAAGGCAGTTATACCAGATTCACTTTTACTTAATGCCCCCAGAAAAGCATACCGACCGTGACAACTCCAGCAATCATCAGAGCAATAGACCACAACAGATCCAAGTTGAACCACGCCTTGCGAAGCAAGGCAAGTCCTACGACTTCATAAACAACGATCGCTACAATTCCTGTCACAACGAAAAAACTGAGGGTATGCACACCGATTGCGGATAATAATACTGCAGTACTATCTGTCATCGTTTCAGATGCGTGGTGGGTATGTCCAGAATGCGCCGCTGCCACTGGCATCCGCAATAAGAGCGGAGCGAGCATTAAACCTGCGCCGTGTGCAGAAGCCATGAGAAAGGACCAGATTGTTAAGTCTTTGAAGTTAACACGCATTCCCACCCACTTCGGATGCCTTGCTCGGAAGAGTTTGTATAGCCCGAAACCGAACAGAATAACTGCACAGGCAATGCCAAGTACGTTCTTCGAGATCTGTTGTTGTGCTAAAGCGAACACTAACACTACGACCCCGATCGAAATTGCGTGTCCCAATGCCATTGGGAAGAGTGCCCCGATAACTGCGCTTCTCCGTTTCTCCTGCATGCCTAAAGCGACAGCAAAAAGCCACCCCATCCCTGGATTAATACCGTGAAATGCTCCGAGACCGAGCATACCCCACCATGAAATGGTATCCATAAAAACGCCTTTCTGGATATGAAAACGTCAAATATTTTTTACAATAGGGGTTGGGTTCCCCCAACCCCTACGAAATTCCTACGGATAGCAAAAAGTATCGGACGAACTATCGCCACCTTGCAAGCGAATCTGATGGGCACGACTCTCACCGAAATCAACGAAGAAATCGGGATCCAATTCCAATCCGCCATCTTCCACATTTACATCCGCCTTCACCATCCATCCATTCGCGTTATCGGGATAGAATTGGTTGTCCCATGCGACATAGAGAGAATTAGTGAAGTAGAGACGTTTGCCATCGCGGCTCAATTCAACCATCTGAGGACCGCCGCTTACAGGTCCGGCTGCCGGGTGCGGGTGCGATTTTGTAATCCCGCCTATTTCGAGAGTACCTGTATGCTTTGGATTAAACGGGTCAGATACGTCGTATTGTAACATCTCCCCAGTACCCCAACAGGAGACATACAGGAACCGGTCATCCAACGAGAGGATGTGATCAGTGACAAGCGTCGGAATCATCCCGATATCCTTTAAAGCCGGTGGTAAGTCATCCGGATTTTCAGGTACCTGCGCTGGAATATCAATAATCTTTTGGATACCCCAATCGTCTCCATCTTTGTACCATGTCCAAATGGAGCTGGAAAGGTCATTCATATTCAACACGGCGTTGACGAAGCCATACGCCTTGGTTGGGTCATGTGCGGGACGTAATTCTAAGATCATCTGATAATCTTCGCCGAGATCCAATGTTTGGATATTCTTGCGGTGTCGGATATCCCAGATATGAATTTTATGTCCAAACTTACGTTCCCCCAAGTCTTCAAGGCTCACACCATTTTCAATCATTGCTGGCGTGCCCCACTCACTGGTGACGGCGATATCGTAGCCCAAATGCCACCAAAAATCGTAAGAGAGGGATTGCGGACCGCGCTCCACTTCCCACTGCCCGAGAATGTTGAAGTTGTAGTGATCCATGAGGAATATCCCACCGGGCCCTTCTTCTGAACCGGCTGAAGCCAAGGCGCTGACGTAGATCCCTTCGGGACCACAATGTACTGTATGTGGGCGGGTATATCCGGAGCGCGACTCAACTTCATTGGCATCCAAAGTTTTAATGAGTTTCGGTGCCTTCGGGTCCTCTTTGACATCAAGGATATAGATACTGGAACCGCGCAGTGCTGGCACAACGAGGTAACGTCGTTCTATATAAGGGTGTGGTGCGTAGGGACAGAGTGCTGCACTACAAGCGTTCCAACCGAAGTGATGGATTTCATCACGAACACCGAGTTCGAGTTTGTGAACGATCTGTCCGTAGGTATCAGACGCTGTGTTGAGGTCAACAACACACATAGCATCAGGTTTGCCGTCATCCCGAGGTGCAGCGACGTAAGCGACCTCCTCAGCGGGTGCTTCGATCGCCATCTTCGGCGATGGGTAAAAAGTCGGGTCAGGTTTCCACTGTTGTAACAAGATTTATTTCTCCTTTTTAAGAGTTGTCGGTTATCGGTTATCAGTTGTCGGCTAAAGAGAGTTTCTCTCATAATTCGCTCCCTCTTGTGGGACACCAAGTTTGGATAGATTGCTGGGGAAGCGGCTCTTAACTGATTACTGGTTACTATTCCTCATCGTTTTTTGCGCGGTCAAGCCAACCCGGAAGCCTGATGCCTTCGGATAGTTTCCACGCAGTCAAATAGAGCGAAGCCGTCCAACGCACAGATTCACGTGCTCGGTCATTCGTAAAATCAACCAAGGCAGGTGTTGGGTCTTTCAGGTTTTTCCAATCTTCCGCGAGTGCGTAAACACCATCAACCAAACTGAATCCGGATTTGACTTGCTTCACTATTGCAGGCATCAAATCGCCGACAGCTTCTACCTGTTGTGCTTTCGCGAGTTCTGTTGGGTTCAGCTTCAACATCTCAATTGCTGAATCGACTTTCTCATGGATACCGGCATGTAGGCGCGTTCCGTCCTCTTGCCTAATCCCATCAAAATTAATGGTTAGGTGCAAAGGTTGACACATATCCTGCGCGTAGTGTGCAAGGAAGCCAGCATAAAGAAAGCATTTGTTCTGGATCATCGGATTATCGGGCCACTTGCGATGCTCTGCGAAAGCAACAGCGAGCCGCTCTGTCCACTCCGCGAGTGCATACGGGAGGGTGCCAACCTTTCGTGGTTCAAGTCCGAGTTCAGCACATAATTTAAGATGCGCGTCGCGTCCCTCTGGAATCGGATGACCTTTTAGCAATTCTACATCAATGTAGTGTTCGCCGTATTCAGCCTGCCGTGCGTGCGGTGTGCCACGCTCCTTCGATATATCTGGATCGTAGACGCAGTGGGCAACCATTTTTTCTGCAGATCGGAAAAATTCAGGCATCTCTTCGGGAAGTGCTTTGACGGATGCCTGTGTGAGGATATCGTGTCCACCGCCCCACCATGCCCATACCGGGGTCGTGAGAATGAGTGAACACAGAATTAACACACTATAAAAACGTTTCATTTTTTTAGTTTACCTTGCGGTTCGTTCAGGTGAATTGATTAAATAACATTAATCGACGTATATCCGCCTGCGCCGTTGTCGCAGGCTGCAATTACAATAAAACTGCCTAATCTATTTGTTACTAAAGTTTGGACGATATTGTAAACTTATGCTGCCTTGTCGAAAGGCAGGGGTGTATCCTCTTGAACACTGACATTAATATTCTGCGAGTTTGTTTTTTCATTGAACTTGGCAAAAAATGCGGCTATCGTCATTTGCGAACGGAGATAAGCGACCCGTAAACCTTGTGTGAGTTTTCCGGGGCGATACCAATGAATGCCGAGATGTTCACAGACCTCCTGAACACTTATCTGTTTTTGCGGTGCGTCGGGTGTTGAGAATATCAACTTTGTAAGACTTGCTGCGACGCAACTGAGTTGCACAAACCGATTGATGCTCTTGCGAGATTTCAGGCGATAAGCATCGAAGCCGAAGTGCTGTTTGGCATCTCGAAAGGCAGTTTCTATCTGCCACCTTTGTTGATAATACTCGATAATCTTCGGGATTTCAAGCGTCAAATCGGTTGTAAAGACGCAGAAATACCGATACGGTTCTGAGACTTTCGGGCGGTTTCGGATGACGACGAGTCGGACTTCAGCATCACACATCCGCGTCCGAACGACCTTTGAGGCAATCGAATAACTTTTTGCGTTTATATCTATGTCGTTATATCGCAGTCGGCGAATATCGAGACGGTCTCCGTATTTCCGAGGGCGCCCGCGTTGGCGACGTTTTGGGGGTTTCGGTAAACGATAGAAAACCGCATTAGATTTCGCACGACATAAGATATGATGTCCGAAACGCAATGCCATTGTAAACACTTTTCGCCGTGCGAAGCCACGGTCAAAGATAATAAGGCCCGGCAGGATCTTTGAACAAATACGTTTCAACACCGCATCGCTTTTATCGCGGAGCGTCTGGGGAGTCATGAGTTTCACCCAGACGGGGAATAGATGCCACTGTGTCGCCGTCTGACAAAGTAAACCTAACGCGCCAAACTCGTGTCCGTAATGAAACTTCGATTGATTCACGCCTCCCTTTTGATAACTGGAGTTGCGGAAAAAATGCAGACCCCATTGGAATTTGCCCGTCTTCAGAGCCTTCGTCTCATCATAGACATAAACCCAATCCCTAAAGCGGTGTTGGATGTGCCTGATGAGAACCGATGCGACAGCATCGGCACTCCATTGCCCCCGCGAAAGGAACTTCGGAAAGGACCAATACTTCGTCTCTGAACCACTACATTGATAAACTTCCGTCAGCGTTCCACGCCCCCTATTGGCGATGAAGCCAAAGATAAACGCTTGGAAAAGCGAGAAGTTTTGTTGATTGAATAAATGACGAAAATCCGATAGAATATCTCCTAAGCAGAAAAGGAGGTCCATTTTTACTGTCCTTTCAAAACAGGTGTGTTTATGAAAGGATACCTCTTTTTCTGCTTTTTCACACTAAAATTTTTAAAATTGTCCAAACTTTAGTATTTGTTAGTCAGCAGCAAGATATTCCGCTGGGCTTGCCTCTTGCCATTGGAACTGCAGTTCAGCCGTTTCATGCGGCTTAAACGATGTCGCGACCGTCTCTACAGCGGGTCCAACGATGTCAATCTCGTTCAAATCTGCGATGCCGTAGCCTAATTCATTTGCGTAATGGAAAAGCCCAATCTCCAACGGCTCAAATCCCATTGTTTTCGTCGTAACAGCGTCGGCTGCAAATACGTCTCCACTCACAACTGCGATACCGAGTGGAACAGAGTCGGTGCCACCGGGTCCATTGCCCTGTAATCCAACAGTGCCATCGACGATAGCGATGTCCGGTCTGAGATGGCGCGAGACACGAAGCAGATTGATATTGAGTGTTTGTGCTTCGCGTGGGAGCACCCGATCTGCATGGCTGTGGTAGCCGTGCATTTTAATCCGGTCTTCCTTGTGCAGGGTCCCCATAATCATGTTTTTCATCGCGAGCGTCACGACCCCGGCATCATGCGTTTTGGCGATAGCGACAGAAATCGTGCACGGACAATCCAGGACTATCTTCGGCATTCTTACGGTATCTTCATTACGCTCAGCAAGAAAAACCTTGGTTTCTGCCCATTCGGTTTCTTGATGCAAATCGACAAGCCGGATTGGGATATCGTATTCGGCTTGAAGTGCCTCATAACCGAAAATCTGGAACGCTTCACCAGAAAATTTTTCATTTGCGCCTTCGGCGATAATTACCTCTTTCGGTGGCTGTGGTGTGCTCAACAGAAAATCCAACGCGCCTCGCATCGCATCAACGTGCGATGAAGCGAGTTGATTTGTGCTGGAGAGAAAATTCGGTTTCAACAGCACCTGCTCACGGACCTTCGGTGTGAGTTCCGCTCGTATATTGTCTAACGCCTCAAAAACATTAGAACGTCGCCTGCCGGTTTTGGCAAGCCCAACTTTGGTACCCATCACTTTCTCCTTTAAATTGCGCGCCTAAAAGGCACGTTACAAGGATCGTAACTTTTAATCAAGAATTTGTCTCAGAAATCCAGAATGCTTTTCTAAGAGTGCGTTTGCGTCTGTTGGATTCAGTCCTTTTGTAAGTATCACAATGGCAAGTTTTGCGCGACCACCCGCCTCCGCTAATGCTTCTTCAGCTACTGCAGCATCAACACCAGTGACGGCTTGAACAATCCGAATACTCCTCGCGACCAGTTTCGTATTAGAGGCGTGTACGTCTACCATCAGATTGTTGTAGACCTTGCCCAGCTTGATCATAGAAACGGTTGTCAGCATGTTCAGAACCAACTTCGTGGCTGTTCCTGCCTTCAACCGAGTCGAGCCTGTGATAATCTCCGGTCCGACGATAGGTGTGATAAAATGCGTCACCCACTCCCTTAATTGCTCAGGCGGTGAAACACAACAGAGAAACATCGTCGTCGCACCGACAGCGTGTGCTTCCTTCAAGGCACCTATAACATAAGGTGTCCGCCCACTGCTCGCAATTCCAATGATCACATCCCGCGGCGTAAGTTGCCGTTCTCGGACAGCACTTGCACCGCTTTCAGGCTTATCCTCCTCACCCTCTACCGAGCGACGCAATGCAACATCCCCACCCGCAATTATCCCTTGGACCATCTCCGGGGGTGTGCTGAAGGTCGGTGGACACTCGGAGGCATCTAAGACCCCCAGCCTACCACTTGTTCCTGCACCAACATAAAACAGCCTGCCACCAGAACGAAACGCATTGACGCACAGATCAATAGCGTGCTCAATTGCTTCAGATTCTGCTTCTACTGCTGCAACCGCTTTCCGATCTTCTTCGTGAAAAATCCGAACAATTTCCGATGTTGACTTCAGATCGATGTCAACAGACTTCAGATTTTGCTGTTCCGTTGTGGACTGCATTCATCCCTTTGCTGATGATAATTCCAAACTACAAATTTGCTTGTGCTAACAACACTGCCCCATACGCAGGTTCATGCTTCGGGAGTTGCACTGATGCCTTTGGTTGAATCTTTTGAAACCGGTGGCGGAGTTTATCCGCAAACATCGATTGATGAATGAGGTTACCACCACTGAGAACAATATCAAACAGCTCTATAAATTCCAACTGCTTAATCACGCTCGCCGCGGCACAAACAAGTTCATCAACAGCTCCATCAACAATACCCTCTGCAACCGTGTCCGCTGTTTGGGCAGTATCAAATACTATCTCTGCCAACTGCGCAACGGCATCTCGGCTCGCTGCATGTACCCAGCGAATCAGTTCGCTTGGTTCACCGAGTTCAAGTCTACTGAGAATCTGATTTGTCAATTCGGTCGGATTACCTCTGCCATCAGTGGCACGCGCAACAGCGCGGAGTCCTTTTATGGCGATATCGTAACCGCTTCCTTCATCACCGAGTAGATATCCCCATCCACTCGCGCGTGCTTCCTTACCATCGGCATTGATACCGTAGACAATCGCACCGGTCCCTGAAACGACAATTACACCTTCCTGTTTCTCCGTACCACCGACAAGAGCGATATGTGCATCGTGGGTCAAGATACGATCCTCGCTAATGCCAAGTTCATCACAAATCCTGCCAATTACGCTTCGGTCTTCGGCACGTCCCAAACCAGCCATTCCTAAGCAGAAGCGGATGGAGTTCGTTGATGGAACACCTGCTTTTTCAAAGAGCTTACTGATAATGCTTTCCAGAACTTCTCGCGTTTTCGCCTCGCCAACGACGTGGTAGTTTGCTGGTCCCGATTGTGCTTGTGCGAGGTGTTGGCCCGTTTCTGTCGTCAGGATTCCAATCGTTTTCGTCCCGCCGCCATCAATGCCGATAATGTACATGATATGCGGATGTAGCACTCCTATGATGTGTAAAGTTTTTGGAAGCCAGGATTTGAGAGACGTTTGTTAAAACAGTATGCTTGGGATCCACACGCTGTCTCCGCCCTTATTTCAAAATAGCGACGACAGCACAGATAGCAACGATAATAGAAATCGCTGTTAAAATAACATGACGTGTCTCTGCTCGGCCCTCTAACTTCCCTTTAACCCATGAAATGTCTGACTTAATATTGGAAATGTCGGCACGTACGCTCTCTAATGTAGACACCACTATTTCTTCAAATTTGTCTTGATTCATTTTCGTCTTTCCTTTGGTTGTTTGGCAGTTATCCGAGTTTTGATCCGCTTATCACTGAGAGTAGTGTATTACCGCGACAAGGGGTTCGGAGTGCCAAGCCGAACCTTCATAACTGCCAAAGTCATCGTATATTTTTTGACTTTTTTCAGGTCAAGGCAGCGGAGCATCAGACCTGAAAGCATCATTTCTGTAAGGACTTGACAACTCGCCACAAATTTCTTATAATATAGTCTATCACGATTCAAAGAACAGATGCAATAAAATTTTGTTCTGAAAAAGGGGGCTTGAAATGCAAAAGAAACACTACCTCGCGCTTATCATCTTATGTGGAATTGTTGCCTACTTTGGTTGTACGCAAGATTCAATGCAATTTGAGTGGCGAAAACTCGAAAGCAACACAGGCGAACATCTTTATGGCGTTCATTTCGTAGATACCAAACACGGATGGGCAGTCGGCACTGGAGGGACAGTACTATCCACTGTTGACGGTGGAATGAATTGGAAAGCGACATCGGTTTCAGCAGACACGCTGACACAGGTTAATTTCATGACACCGAACAATGGCTGGACGGTCAGTATTGGGAAGGTGCATTATACAGGCAGCGGCGGTGCCTCCTGGAACTTACAACATCAAGCACGTGGTGAGAGCAGGACACCACCCGGAATCTTGGACCTGCATTTCGTCAACACAACGGAAGGCTGGGCAGTCGGTGGAAGAGGCACTGTGCTCCGAACAGAAAACGGCGGGAGTCGTTGGGAAAACCAGTTGGATTTATCAGATAAACATCTATGGGGTGTCTATTTTGTCGATCCGGAACACGGTTGGATTGTTGGCGAAGAAGGCGAAGTGCTCCACACCCAAGATGGCGGGAAACGATGGGTTCGGCAGAAAAGCACCGTCGAGCAACCCTTATTCGCTGTTCATTTCGTAAATCTGACGCAGGGTTGGATCGTCGGGACAAACGGACTGATTCTTCATACCGCAGATAGCGGAATAACATGGACTCGCCAAAGAACACCTGTGAATCAAAATCTGCGAGACATTGCATTCCGTGACGAAAAACGCGGGTGGGCAGTCGGCGAAAAAGGTTTAATCCTTCACACAACCAATAGCGGCAACACATGGAACCGTTATCCTACTCCCGCACAACACAACTTGCAGGACATTTACCTCCTCAAAAACGCCGGTTGGATCGTCGGTGCAAAAGGAACGATTCTACGGAGTTATTAAGGTTTGAACCATACTATAGTAAAATCAATAGAAGTGCCTTAGCATTTTAGGTCCACAATTTGTGAATCCAAATGGAGAGACATAACACAATTCCACCAATGGCAATTACATTTTGAGTGACCGGTGAACAACGGGCCCAAATATTCTTCAACCATAGCGGAAAGAGTGCCATCCCAATAGCCAATCCGACAATTAAAAAAGAGAATGGGTGGTACCCCCAGGCAGCACCGAATTGCCCCTGAACTAAAGCAATGCACGCCCGCGTCATCCCACATCCAGGACACACCAAATCCGTCAACGAATGAAATACACACGGAATTAGTGAAACTTCTTTGGGTGCTAATCCAGACGCTGTGGTATAGAGCCCTACTACACCCAATCCAATAAGGAATAGACGCGAAAGAAACGTGTGGTTAAGCATTAGAATTTTGCTCGTAGAGCCTGTTAATTTGGTGCTGCTGAACAGCAAGTGAAGCGATACCAATACCGAAAATCGCTAACAAGACACAGATAATTGGCAGATTCACATCGAATACTAAATCATTGTCAGCCTGTACGGTATTAATGCCGTTTGCCATCTTGTACTCATAATAGATACCAAAGATACCGCAGGTGATGATCGAAAGAAAAAACCACAGCCAAAAAGAGTACTCATCTCTTTTCATCCAAGCATTGAGTGTCGCCATCTGCTTGTATTGCCAATAAAGCCCATAGATACCACAAGTGATTATACTTAGCAAAATTCCTGCCACGATATTTCGCTTGCCCTCATACTCTGGATACGGGTGTTGATTAAGCATAAAATTCTCCATTTTGAAGGAACACAAGATTTGTTACGAATTATTCGCGTGGAAGCGAAACTGTATCAGGAACGACAATCTCACCAGCAATGATTTGTGCCTTCAACGACTCAACAGTCGTTATGATGTCGTCCGAAAGCAGCGGTTGGTTGTGTTCATCAAGGGCATAACTGACACCACCATCTGCTATACCGAAGTATCGGATGCCCGCCATAAAATTGTCTTTAGCGGTTTCTTGGATGATGCGCTGCACAGAAGCAGGAATCTCTTTTGTCATACTTGTCAAGACAATTCCCGGGGCAAGATGGTTTCCATTGGAGTCAACCCAAATGATGAACTTCTGCTGTTCCTGTGCTGCTTCGAGCACCCCTTGACCGGATCCACCAGCAGCAACGTAAATTACATCAATCCCGTTTACATATTGTGCTAAAGCCAGTTCTTTTGCTTTTTCAGGTTGACCGAAACCCGTTGCATCCTTGCTAATATATTCTACAGTAATGTCCGCGTCTGGATTGACTGCGTGAATTCCAGCAACATAGCCTGCTTCAAATTCTTGTAACAACGGGACATCTGCACCACCGATATAGCCCATCTTGTTACTTTCCGATTTTAAAGCCGCAATTGCGCCCACCAGAAACGATCCTTCGTTGGATTTATAGTTCACAGAAGCCACATTTGGAATATTAAGCACAACATCAAATATCGCAAAATTGACATCAGGGAATTCCGGTGCGACGCGAGCAAGCACGGCTCCCATCTGATAACCCGCTGTCAAAACAAGTTCTGAATTTTGCGCTGCATCTCTTATGAGCATCTCTGTCGCTACCGGATCATTTTCATTACCGTTTGCTTCGGTTAGTGTAATGCCAAGTTCTTCCTCTGCAGCCCTTACACCGATATGGAATGCAGTGCAGTAAGCCGCGGAACCAACACAATCGCTGGGATATATCATCGTTACACGAAGCGGTATAGTATCCGTTTCGCTCGACGGTTCAGAAAGAATGACATCTTGAATCGTATTACAACTACAAATTAAAAATAGTCCAAATGCTAAGAAAAGGTATTTGCTCAAAACACGTAAACTTTTCATGTTTCCTCTCTAAAAATTTTATGATGAATATAAAGTTTGAAAAATTGTTTTGTTAACGAAGCTGACCTACCTCGATTTTACAGAAAACATTGCTCACAAACCTGATACGGGCCAGTAGTATAAACGCGATAAATGATCCGTCCTGAAAAATCAAGCATATCTTTCATTCGGTCACGAATAACTGGATGTGATATACGCTGCAAAGCTAAATGACGTGCAACCCACTCGGTTTCCAGACTCTCGTCGCTCGTACTTAATTCACCACAGACGTAATCTCCTAAGAAACCAAATGCCAATTTAGTCGGAGATTTGATGTTTGAATAAACACCAACTAACGCCCCAATTGATGCCGTAACCCCAGTCTCTTCCTGAATTTCACGTTGGAATGCTTCAATAAGGTTTTCACCTTCTTCTACTTGACCCCCCGGAAACTCCCATCCACGGCGCGGACTACGTATGAGCAAGATTTTACCGTTGGAATGACTTATCAATCCAGAGACAGCAACTATGTGTTTCGGATGAACCATTTTCACACACCTATCGCATATCCATCGCGCCGTGGGTCAGCACCACCCATAAAACTTCCTTCTTCGGTATCAAAGGCGATACCGTGCCCGCCTCCGACAGTTGCTGTCCAATCGGGTAACACCTCTACCTCATGCCCGCGTGCTTCTAACGCTGCACGGACCGCAGCAGAAATGCGCCCTTCCATACTGACATGTGTACCGGGGTTTACCAACCGAATGCGTGGTGCCTCAATCGCTGCCTGAACGTTCATCCCGTGTTCAATCAGATTCAACACCATTTGCAGTGTCGTCTGAAGGATACCGTGGCTGCCCGGTGTACCGATTGCAGCAAATGGGTTACCGTTTTTCCAAACTTGGCACGGTGACATGCACATCTCTATCCGTTTATGCGGTCCAACGGCGTTTGGACTCTCAGGAATCCTGTCAAACCAGTTCATGAAATTGTTGAGGAACATTCCCGTTGAACCGAGAATCACACCTGAACCGAAGGGTTGTCCAAGACTCTGCGTCACAGCGACGATGTTGCCCTCTGCATCAGCCGTGTCAAAGTGAGTTGTACATTCGGTTGTCCAGTCGTTAGCGACAATTTCACCCGGAAGTTTGTCCTTTGACCAGCGTTCACCACCGCTGACTGCAGCCTGTTCGCCGATGCGTTCTCGCTGTGCACGCGCATAATCTTTTGACAACAACCGTTCAATCGGTGGGTTCGGACGCGGAGCGTATTCGGCTCTATCCGCACTCGCTAACTTAATCGCTTCAATCAGTAGATGCAGGTATTCGGGGGTATTGTGTCCGAGTTCACCTAGGGAATCGTTCTCTAAAATATTCAATGTCTCCAGATATTGAAAACCCGAACACGGCGGCGCTGGACAGTAGACTTGGTAATCTTTATAGGTAACAGAGATAGGTTCCTGCCACTCTACCTCAAAGTCAGCCAAATCCTTTTCAGTAATTAGCCCATCGGTTTCTTCAGAAAAACGGACAATTTCTTTGGCAATGTCACCGCGATAGAACGCCTCTGCGCCGCCTTCCGCAACCGTGCGAAAGGTTTGGGCGAGATCCTTTTGCACCAAAAGCTCGCCGGGGTGTGGTGTTCTACCACGTGAGGCAATAACCTCCTCCGCCCTCTCTGAAAAATACGGACGCGCGCCCGCAATGAACTCCGCATTCTTGACCGTGACGGCATATCCGTTTTCTGCGGATTCAATCGCCGGGGCAAAGATGTCGGCGCGATCCATACTGCCATAGCGGTCCAGGAGTGCAAGCCAGCCACCGCATCCTCCCGGCACCATCCCTGCGCGGATACCAACCTGCTGACTTTCGAGTGTCGGATAAACATCCAGCGTCGCTGCGTAAGGCGCAGTGCCCAGATAATCTATCACGCGGTGTGTTTTTTCCTTTGCACTATAAATCAACATATACCCGTTACCAGCGATACCCGACATATAAGGCTCAACGACGTTGAGTGTCGAAGCGACTGCGACTGCTGCATCAAACGCATTGCCCCCAGCGAGCAACATACGTGCGCCAGCAAGACTCGCGAGTGGGTGCGCACTGGTCGCCATTCCGCGTGTACCCGTTACAGTGGATCGATGCGTTGTGCCGTGTGATGGAAAAGCCATGCTTCCCTCCTCATTATTTTCTTCAGCAAGTTTTAACTTGCAAACTTCTCTAAAAGCCTCCGAATCCAGTGCCATCGCAACTGCCAGATTAACTTCCAGCCGGTAACATGATGCGTAAAAAGCCTTTGCCCATCCAACTCAAGCACAGGAATCAGATGTTTATATTTCGTAAACAAACTGAGATCTTTGGTGATGTCAATTTCCTCTACCGCAATAAACGATGTTTTCGTTCTGATACTTTGCAGCACTGCCTTTGCCTCGTCACAGAGTGGGCAATCCGGTTTCGTGTAGAACTGGAGTTGCATCGGAAAATCCATATTTCAGAGTTTAGCACAAGTCACCAAAAATCTCACCCCATTTTTTGCATGAACTAATACAGACTATATGATAAAATCATGTTAAACTTTACCCGCTATTTTTGGCAATCATAGGTTTCAAACAGGAGAAAAAAACGTGAAAATCAGACTTGCACAATACGGTATTTCCCACGACCACGCTTCAGGGAAAGCCAACGTGATGAAGGAAAGTGACGAAATTGAGTTCGCCGGTGTCTTTGAGCCATCGCCGGAAGTCCGAGAGACCCTTGGTCAAAGCGCAGTCTATGACGGCGTTCACTGGTTTACGTCCAAAGAAGAAATACTCGAGGACGAAACAATCGTTGGGGTTGCGGCGCAGGGGCGCGTGTCACAGAATCTCACCTTTGCACGGGAAATCCTCGAACACGGCAAGCATGTTTGGTTCGATAAACCCGCGGGGGATAACCTCGATACGTTTCGAGAGGTTTTGGACATTGCACGAGATAGAAACCTGCTCGTTCAACTCGGCTATATGTACCGATATAATGCTGGCTTTCAGTTTGTCCTTGATTGGGCGAACTCCGGCAAACTCGGTGATATTTTTTCTGTTCGGGCAAGAATCTCATCAAGTCTTTCAAGCGAAGCCCACTGGCAACGCTGGGATTCGCTCGGTGAACACTCCGGCGGCATTATGTTTATCCTCGCCTGTCATCTCACCGATATTATTGTTGCGTTGTTAGGACGACCCACACGGGTGACACCCTTTTCGAGGCACGATGGACATGACGTACCGTGGTATCGCAACAATACGGCCGCTGTCCTTGAATATCCCAGAGCATTGGCGATTCTTGAGTCAACGGCGTTGGAAATTGATTCGGGTAAAGCAAGGCGATTGGAAGTCTACGGAACACGCGGCAGCGCGATCCTTGAGCCGCTTGAACCGCCAGAATTGCGGTTGTGTCTTGATGAGGAAAGGGATGGATATGCTAAAGGTTGGCAGAAAGTGCCTGTGGAACGGCGACCGCGTTATGTCGAAAGCCTTCGAGCGTTTGTCGCTGATATCCGCGGTGAGAAATCCCCTGATCGCTCCCTCGACCACGAGTTCACAGTTCAGGAAACGGTGCTGCGGGCGGCGGGACTAAGATAATGCATCCTTGCTTGCGTGCCTTCATCTCTTGCTGTAGTGTTGTGATCTATTGTTTCACAAACCACTACTGCTATTAATCTTCATCTTCGATAGCGATAATAGGAACAACCGTAACAGGAAATGCCGATGGTTTGTAGTTTCCATCTGGTGCTTTGGTTGGGAATCCGTACTGAGGGTCTGTCAGAAGTTTATATACTGCAGCATCCCCGGTTCTAACCCGTTCTCTGGTATTCAATTCCCATTCGACTTCGAGTGCCTCGTGTCGCCCAGGAAAGTCCTGTGTCCCCAATATCGATGTCAAAGCCCAGTAGGTATACTCCGTAACCATGCAGCCATAATCACAGGTTTCATCTGTATAGTGATACCAAGCCTCTGCCGGATAGCCGCTCTTGGGTCCACCTTTCGGCACTTGCTCGAAATATCCGCCACGGGCGGCATCCATGCACTTCGCTAAGATGGACCCCCGTACTTCCCCGAACACCTCGGGGTATGCGTTGGCATAACCGTGTTGTGTAATGGGATGCAGAATTTCCTCTAATGCGCCGTCGTAGTAGTGACCATTAGGTGCGTTGATTTTGCCATCAACAAGGAAATCCGGTTTGGTTTCCTCACCATACAAATCTTGACCAAAACGATAGCCCGCCTCTGCTATCATATCCATTTCCAACCGCTCCATCTCCGCCTCTGTTCCGGGCATAATGATGAAGACGTTTCGGCTCACCAGATGACTGAGAACGAGCATATTGTCAGGAACACCGTCCTCGTCGTTATCAAGGTATTGCGCTAAAACGCCTGCAGCGTGAGAGAGTTTATCTTCGGGGGTCGTTTGGCTTGCGAAGATGTGGATGCCGAAAACATTTACATATTTGTCACAGCCTACCTGTCTGAAAGCAGAAAATTGGCTCGGTATTTCTACGATTTCGATTTTCGGTGTCACTTCAATGCTTTCCATTAAGTTATCGCCAACAATTTGGGCTGATGCAAGACTCATTAAAGCCAGCACGATTCCAGCGGTCATAGCTCCCCTTTCCTCCAAACTTATCTTCTTGCCTCCAATGCCACAAAATGGACATTGGTTAGTTTTGAGGCGTACTCCGACCTACTCAGGTTTGGACAATTTAGAATTCTTTTATGCTAACACTCAAACCTAAAGAGTGAAACTCCGAAAATTGGAATTATGCGAATCGAACGCCTAACTTTACATTCTCACCCGGATGCGTTGCGATCTTAGGATACTCGTCCAATAGATCGTCAAAATCGACAACAGGATATATAACCGGTTCAGATTTCAAACTACCATCGCAAAGCAGCCGCCAACTGATTTCAAAGAGTCTGCCTTCATTCCAATTCGGATATTCGGGATTCGGTTCGCTGCAGGCGCGTGAGAAGACAATAGTCGGTCGATTGAAATGCGCTTCGGCACCGAGATCTAATCCTGCTGGGTAGATACCGGGCCATGCTCCAGCAACAACCGTCCCTAAATACGTTACGCCGCGGATTGCCGCTTGTAGTGCCGTATGATGACCACTATATTCGATACAAACATCAGCACCACGTTTGTTGGTGGCTTTTTTAATTTCCAAACCAGCATCATCTGTTGTGGGGTCGATAACAATATCAGCACCACATTCGAGGGCTACATTGCGGCGCAACTCAAGCGGATCGACACCAATTACAGGATAGGCCCCCGCTAACTTCGCAAGCTGCAGTGCCATCAGTCCAATGCCACCCATTCCAAAGACTGCCACGGCATCACCGATGCGGACATTCCCGTCACGTACCGCACCCAAGGCAAAATCTGTTGGATCGAGACAGACAGCTGCCTGCCAAGGCACACCATCAGGCAGTTTCCGGACACCTGCAGCACCCCAGACATTTTCCTCGCGAAAGGAGCTGTGCCGAAAAACTCGATCTCCGACCTCAACATCAGTAACGTCCGATCCAATCTCGGTTACTTCACCAACACACATATTCCCAAGTCCTGAAGGATAGTGCACCATTCCGGAGGTGTTTGCTTGAAAGACCTTATATTCTCCATCGTAGCCACCGCGTGGACTGGCATAGCCCTTATACGATGCCATCTCTGAACCGTGTTTGGCTGCACCAAACTGGCTCTTGACACGAATTTCATTCGCTTGCAAGGGTTGACTTTCATATTCTCGGAAAGCGACCTGCTCTTGGGCAGGTGCAATGAGTTCTCTTGGCATATTGATTAATTTCCTTTTTTAATTTTCCTTGCGGTTCGGTGAGGTGGGTTGAAGGTTCAATTTCCTTCCCGTATATCCGCACTCCACTTCGTTATGTGCTGCTGAGACCAGTTAAGAGGCTGCCCGTAACATTGTCCCGCAGGTTTCCTCTATAGGCTTTCGCACTTTCTAATTTTCCTTGCGGTTTGGTGAGGTGAGTTGAAGATTCAATTTCCTTCCCGTATCCGCACTCCACTTCGTTATGTGCTGCTGAGACCGATCAAGAACCTGCGCGTAATGTAATAGGGCGCAGTCCAAGAATCCATAAATTAAAAATTTCAATCGGCGATCGCTTGGTAACTGAGGATGCGAATTCTGTCTCCAAGATCCAAACCACCGGTGGGATGCAGCTGACACATGAAGATACCAAGCATCTGTTCTTGAGGGTCAATGAAGAAACTGGTAAAGAAAAAACCGCCTCCACTATACGCCCCGACTGACCCAATATCCCAAAGGTCTGATTCGTTTCGGACAACGCCAAAGCCAAAGCCAAATCCGTAATTAACATCCATCTTGGCGAGTCGATCCGTTGTCATCAATTCAACGGTTTTTCGACTCAACAATCGGACACCGTCAAGTTCTCCACCGTTGAGCATCATCTGTGCAAAGCGGGCATAATCAGAGGCAGTAGAGACTAACCCGGCACCGCCAGAGAAATAGGTTTTTGGACCGTTGTACGGATAGTCCGTTGAATAGATCAGCGAACCGTTCACCGTTGGTTCTTGGGGTTTGCGCATGATCGGACTGTCTCCAGTTCGCTCATACACTGTCGCAAGTCGTTCACGTTTCGCTTCTGGGATAAAAAAGTGTGTGTCCTTCATGCCAAGCGGTTTGAAGATGCGCTCGGAGAAAAACTGATTGAGCGGCATCCCCGATACGACTTCGACGAGATGACCGAGGACATCTATTGATAGACCGTACTCAACTCGGGCACCTGGTTGATGCAACAACGGAATCGTCGCCAACACTTTCATCTTCTCCTCAAGGGTGCTCTCATCCTGCAGAAGCCCGTGGGTGATACCCGCATCGTTGTATTGCGGACCAAGCCGCTCGTTCCAGTGATACGTTAGACCGGAGGTGTGGGTGAGCAGGTTCCAAATGGTAATCTGCTGTATTGCCGGTACAGGTGATGCCGAATCTTCAGCATCTTCTGGCGGCAACACGGGCATCTCTTTGAAAGCTGGAATGAATTTTGAGACCGGCTCATGCAACCGAAAATGCCCTTCTTCATAGAGCATCATCACAGCGACGCTTGTGATCGGTTTCGTCATTGACGCAATACGGAAAATGGTATCCGGAGTCATCGGTTTTCCCGCTTCAACATCCATCATACCGTAAGTACCGAGATGTGCGATCTTTCCGTGCCGAGCAATCAATGTAACGCCACCAGCGATTTTCTGCTGCTCGACATATGCTTCCATCACTTTATCAAGTCTTGAGAGCCTTTCGGTAGAAAGCCCAACCGCTTCAGGCTCCACCATCGGGAGATCGTGACTGAAGGCAGATACCGCCAGCACCAACAAGAACGAGATATGTAGCAAAAGCCTGTCAGTTTTTCTCAACTTTGCAACCTCACTTTTTCTTACGAAGCCACAAGGGTAGGCACAAGACCTACCCCTACAGTATAATTCGTGCGTTCAAACATATAGAAACCATTGGGTAGCAACTCGAATTACTTTTAAGCCAAAATGTCGCGGACGACATGCCCGTGGACATCGGTGAGGCGGAAGTCCCGCCCTTGGAAGCGATAGACGAGTTTCTCATGGTCAATCCCGAAGAGGTGCAGCATTGTGGCGTGGAAGTCGTGAACATGCACGATATTTTCAACGGAATTGTAGCCTAATTCATCGGTGTTACCATAACTGATACCACCTTTGACCCCGCCACCAGCCATCCACATCGAGAACCCTTTGATATGATGGTCGCGCCCAGTTCCTTGTGCCATCGGTGTCCGACCGAACTCGCCACCCCAGATCACTAAGGTGTCTTCTAACATGCCGCGCTGCTTTAGATCGTTGACGAGCGCAGCGGTCGCCTTATCAACATAGCCAGAGGTTGTCTTAATGGCGTTCTCAATACCGCCGTGATGGTCCCAACCACGATGGTAGAGTTGGATAAACCGCACCCCGCGTTCGGCTAACCGCCGTGCGAGCAGACAGTTTGATGCATAGGAGCCGTCACCCGGCGTTGCGCCATACATATCAAGGACATGCTGCGGTTCTTTAGAGATGTCGCTCAACTCCGGGACACTCGTCTGCATTCGGAACGCCATCTCGTATTGACTGATGCGCGTTGAAATTGTTGGATCATCCACAGTCTCATCAAATATACCGTTCAACGTTTGCACAGTATCCACAACGTCACGCTGCTGTTCGGTGTTCACGCCACCGGGGTTGGTGACATAGTGAACGGGATCGCCGGTTGAATGAAACTGGACTCCTTGAAACTGACCGGGGAGGAACCCGCTGTGCCACTGACGGGTTGCAATCGGTTGGTCCTGACCCCCGCCAGAGGATACAAGGACAACATAGCCCGGCAGGTTTTCGTTTTCACTGCCAAGTCCGTAGAGCAGCCACGAGCCCATGCTCGGTCTACCAGCGATTGCAGTACCAGTGTTCATGAAAGTGTGTGCTGGATCGTGATTAATCTGCTCGGTTTTCAGGGAACGGACGATGCAAATATCATCAGCGAGGCTTCCAATATGTGGAAATGCCGTACTCATCTCCTGCCCCGATTGGCCATATTTTTTGAATTCATGTGTTGGACCAAGGCATTTGAGTGAATCCGCTTGCCCCTGAAGTTGTGCAATCGGCTGCCCTTCGGTGAAGGACTTCGGCATCGGTTGCCCGTGCAGTTCTGCAAGTTTCGGTTTGTAATCCAAAGTCTCCAGATGGGAGGGACCGCCCGCCATGCAGAGATGGATAATGGTTTTTGCCTTTGGTGGCACATGCGGTGTGGTAACAATGCCCTGCCAGTGCTCAATCTCTGGTGCAGCATTGACAAGTGATGGTGTCAGTAAAGAAGCAAGCGCGAGTGAACCGACACTCCGCACCGTTTTTCCCAGAAACGTGCGTCTCGTAAGACGCAAGTTGGTTTCTTCGTGAATATCCATAGCCATACCTATACCTCCTGTTCGTTATTTTCAATTTTCCAATAGAAGCACTTTGCAAGCACGAATTCACTAAAAAGTTTCGTCAATTTGACGGAATTTAGGTCTTTGACTGAACAGATAAAGCGTCATCAAGGGCATGGGTGAAGGTCTCTGTTGCCCATTGGTTAAGATCTTTTCCACTGGCTTCTGCAGCTTCTGCAATTGCTAAATGGATGTCCGGCGGAATTTGCAATCTTAACTTTCCGGAATATGACTTTTGCGGTCGTTTATTTAGTCTTTCACACGTTTCCAGATAATCTTCCACGGCTTCCTCAAAAGCCTCTTGAAGTTCAGGTTCAGTATCCCATCGGAGTGAGCACGTTGGTAGAAGTAAAGAGCAAACAACTCAGTTGATGTCACTGTGCGTCCTTCGACAAGTTTTAGCATCCCTTCCATGATATGGCGTGCTGTAACTTTATCTAGCAGGCAGCGCATCCGGACGAACCTCCACCTCTTCTATGTCTTCAAGTGCTAATTCACTCCATTCGTTCCAAAGTTTCGCTCGCTCCGCCTCAGATAACTCAAGGTATTGTCCAAGGGTGAATCCATCTAAGAAAGGTTCATCCGAGGATAACGGCTCTCCTTTGAATTCCGTCAAAAGATCCTCTTTGAGTTGCTCAACAGTTTGATTCGCCTCGTCAAGCAACTTTTTTTGCTTGACTGCATCGGTAGCCAACTCGGGTACCATTGCTAGCAGCTGTTGTCGGTCTTCTGGGTGCATTCGTTTAATCAAGGCAGCAACCTGTTCAAGACTGACCGGTAAAGTGAAGATGTTTGTTTGCATGATTTTCTCCTACCAGTATTTTCGCCGTAGGCACACTGTGGAGTGTCCATTATAATTCAAAAGTTCAAACTTACGTTAATTATAATAACACGTTAATTACAATACAATAACAAAAATGCATTATTAACCGCAAACCATGCTGAATTGAACAAGACAATCTGATTCCCTAATATCGCGTAATCGTCTCATGCAGGTTCAGTATTACCCGTGCCACGGAAGTCCACGCTGCTAATTGGTCGGTCGCAACGTCTTCAGTCACGGGTGCTTCGCCTGTTGCGACAAGCGCGCCGGCAGCATCAAGATTGGCAGTGTATTCGGCTTGATGTTTTTCATAGAGATTTGTCATAATCTCCAGTTCCTGCGGCTGTGGTAGACGAGATAATGTCCACTGATACGCCCAGTTGATACGATCCGTGATGGACTCACCACCTTCACTGAGAATCCGAGCCGCAAAGACACGCGCCGTCTCAACGTAAGTTGGGTCGTTGAGTAAAGTCAGTGCCTGCATCGGTGTATTAGAGGTTGCACGCTCAGCAGTACACTCCTGACGGCTCGGTGCGTCAAACGCCATCATACTTGGATGTAAGAAAGTCCGCTGCCAGTGTGTATAGAGTCCGCGGCGATACTGGCTTTCTCCTGTATCATGGGCATAGACACGTTTCGGGAAATTTAGGTTTGAATAATATCCCTTCGGCTGGTAGGGGCGGACACTCGGACCACCAATTTTGGGAACAAGAAGACCACTTAATAGCAAGGCGTTGTCTCGGACAACCTCTGCATCCAACCGCCAACTTGATTGACGTGCCAGCAAGCGATTATAAGCATCTTTTTCGCGTAGCACCTCAGTCGGTTTCGACGATTGGCGATAAGTATTTGAGGTGACGATGAGCTTCACGACGTGTTTGATGTTCCATCCACTCTCCATAAACTCGACTGCGAGCCAGTCGAGGAGTTCCGGATGCACCGGCGGTTCGCCTTGTGCACCAAGGTCATCTAAGACGCGGGACAATCCTGTTCCAAAATAGAGTGCCCAGACACGGTTAACAAAGGCGCGCGCCGTCAGTGGATTTTCCTTCGACACTACCCACTGTGCAAGCTCCAATCGGGTCGGACGACGGTTTTTGATACCCAAGTCACCGAGGAACGCCGGTATCATCGGTTCGACGATTTCACCGGAATCGTCCAACCAGTTGCCTCGTGGTAGCACACGTGTCGTGCGCGGTAGCGTGGATTCAGTCGTGAGCGAGTAAGGGATTTCTTTTTCTATCTCGGCTTTCTGCCTCCGCAAATCCGCCATCTGATTTCGTATGCCATCAAGTGCAGGCGTGATTCGGCGATACTCCGCCGCAATCTGCTCGCGCTGACTTGTCGTTCTAACAGAGGAATCCACCTGAAGTGCTGCAATGACCTGTTCCGTATGGGTGTGTTTTACCGCTGAGCCGCGAGTGGTTGCGATACCCGCCATGTCCCAATAAGCGGTGCCGCCAAACTGCGCGAAACCCATCCCATTGAGAACACTTCCGGGTTCCAATCCAACATCCGCTGGATCAACCTCAAGACGAACCCATTCGCCGACTGCTGGCAGAAGCCCCATCGGTTTGTGAGCAGGTGTATCATTGCCAATTCCACCGAATTCAATTTTATCCTCACCCCAAAAAGCGCGGTGATCCCAACTTCCGTCGTTCCATTGGAGCATAACTGTTTCTGGAGGTGCTTCGGGATCAATCCAGATATAAGCAAATAACTTGTCGCCCTCTGCCAAAGTGAACTTTCGATTGGCACCTCGGAAGGCATGTTGGGCTGTCTGTTCGGCTTCCGCTGTCTGGCGGCGTGATAGCAGCTTACTGAAAACAGGTGCTTCATTCTTGCCGACAAACGTCCATGTGCCTTCGGTCCTACCGCCGTTCGCTTGTGCATCGTCCACCCAAGCAAAATCAGTAGATTCCGTCGATTCGAGAAGTGAAAGAACCTCGTTCTCCCACGCTGCCTGTTCCGCTTCCAATCCCGGAGACGATGCCTTGAACACCTGTTCTAACTTTGCCAATTCGTCGTCAATTTCTCGCAGTGCTGATTCTTGTGCCGATGTGGGTAACATAACGACGGGTTCCCATTTGCTGCCACCACCGTATACCCCAGGTCCCTTGACATCAGCAAAGAATGCAGCGAAACTATAAAAATCCTTCGCGGTGAACGGATCGAACTTATGATCGTGACACTGCGCACAGCCAAGGGTCGCGCCTAACCAGACGGATGCAGTTGTCCGTACTCGGTCTGCTGCATAGATTGCAAGATATTCCTTCGCTTGTGCGCCGCCCTCTGAGGTTGTCTGATTCAGGCGGTTATAACCGGAGGCAACTTTCTGTTCAAGCGTAGTATTTGGTAGGAGATCGCCAGCAAGGTTTTCCACTGCGAACTGATCAAACGGCATGTTATCATTAAACGCTTTTATGACATAGTCCCGATAGGGCCAAACACTCACGTTTTCGTCAGCATGGTAACCGCTCGTATCCGCATAGCGCACCAGATCGAGCCAGTACATCGCCATACGCTCACCGTACTGTGGTTCGGTCAGAAGCCTATTGACGAGTGATTCATAGGCATCAGGGCTTTCATCCCTTAAGAACTGTTCCACTTCAGCAGGTGTAGGCAGCAATCCAGTCAGGTCAAAATTTAAACGACGAATGAGCGTCCGTTTGTTCGCCTCTGCTGACGGTGTAAGACCTTCTGTCTCTAATTTGCCAAGTATAAAAGCGTCAATAGGGTTGCGAACCCACGCTGCGTTTTCGACAACAGGTGGTTCAACCCGTTCAGGGAGTTTGTAGACCCAGTGTTCCTCCCATTCGGCACCTTCAGCAACCCACTGGATGAGTGTGTCGATCTGTTCCTGTGTCGGCTGCCGATTGGAAATTTGTGGAGGCATCCGCTGGTCAATATTCTCATGTGTTATGCGCAGTACCAGTTCGCTGTTTTCCGGTTCACCGGGGACAATGATCGGATAGCCACTCGGTGCTGAGAACGCGCCTTCCTTAGTGTCAAGCCGTAGGTTGGCTTGCCGTACCGCCGAATCGGGACCGTGGCAGGCAAAGCATTTATCCGACAAGATCGGCAGAATATCGCGGTCAAACCGAAGTTTCTCAGCATCAGCAGGTTGTAGTGTAATTGTTAGCCCCAACAAGAGTATTATAAGACCCAAGCAACTGATGCGAATCCATATTGAAGCATTCAAAGGTAATAACTGTGTCATTATAGAATGTTTCCTCCATCTTTTCTTCTGTACGGGTGATGTCCGATGCTCACCTATTGTCAACTGCCCTACATCAACGTCTGTCCTACTATCCTCAAGATTGCTCAATAGTATATCATTAAAAGTGAAATATCTGCAAGCACCATTAACTTTATTGGATTTTAATTATACTTTAGAGTATAATACTTTAGAGTATAATAATTTGAAGTCTTTAGGGAGAAAAACCTATGTTCATTGATCGACACCAAGAACTCACGGTTTTAGAACGAATGTTTCACTCAGAAATAGCGGAATTTTTCGTGTTATATGGTAGGAGACGGGTTGGGAAAACTGAACTTTTATCGCAGTTTTGCAAAGATAAAAGGAGTATCTATTTCCTTGCCAGCCAGTTGAAAGAGCCAGATCACCTCCGTCAGTTTACTGAAACTACAAGGCATGTTATCAATGATCCACTGCTGCAAAGTCTCGTTTTTGATGACTGGGAATCGGCGTTCATTTACCTTGCACAGCAAGCACAAGAAGAACGACTTGTTTTGGTCCTTGATGAGTTTCAATATCTCTGCGAAGACAATGCCGCACTCCCGTCTCTAATCCAACGCTTTTGGGACCTGCACGGAAAAAACAGTAAACTCTTCTTGATTCTGTGCGGGTCACAGGTGAGTTTCATGGAGCGAGAGGTATTGGCGGAACGATCACCGCTATATGGACGACGCACTGGTCAACTTCAGTTGATGCCGCTGTCCTATCGCGATAGTGGATATTTTTTTTCGGGATATTCTCTCAAGGAAAAACTAATAACTTACGGCATCCTCGGCGGTATTCCGGCGTATCTCAATCAATTTGCGTTGCGTTCCACAAACGATTCACAAAGAACGCTTGAACAGCATATCAAAGACGAACTGCTCACGCCTCAAGGATACTTGTTTGACGAGGTTAATTTCCTGTTACGCACAGAACTCAGAGAGCCGCGAACATACGCAAGTTTGCTGCATGCGATCGCTGGTGGCGCGACGCGATTAAATGAGATTTCCCAACGGGTCGGACTTGACGCAACGAACGTGAATAAATATCTGAGCGTGCTTAGAGAACTGAGGTTAGTCAAACGCGAGACACCGGTTACCGACCGAGCCCCTCAAAAAAGCAAAAAAGGACTTTATAAAATCGCGGATAACTACGTCAAATTCTGGTTTCGGTTCGTGCTACCGAATCGAAGTCTCATCGAATCTGGAAACGCAGATTTGGTGTATAAGGAGATAATTGCTCCGAACCTCCCACACTATATGGGGGAGATTTTTGAAAACATTTGTCGTCAATATATTAGCCTTTATTGGACAGAAAAATTAAAGGTCGCTCCCAAACAGGTCGGGGCACATTGGGCACGCAGCATCGAGATTGACGTATTGACAGAAAACATTGACGAAAGCCACTCGTTTGGTGAGTGCAAGTGGTGGAATGCTCCAGTCGGAGAAAACGTCCTAAATCATCTCGTTGAAAAGACCAAGAAAGTGCCTGATCGATGGAACCGAAACCCGCGGTATTTGTTGTTCTCTGCAAGCGGCTTTACAGACGCGCTCAAACAGAGGGTAAAAGAAGAGAAGGTCTTTCTCATTGAGACAAACGACCTATTTTAGTGTTTCTATTGAATGAACGCGTATTTTTTTAATAACGAATGGAGAAATAGAAATGGCTGAAATCATTAGGGGACATCGCGTCGGAAAAAATGGTACAATCCGCGTTGGGTGTTCGGCGGTTATTTTTGATAAGAGCCGCGAAAAGGTTTTATTAACGAGAAGAGAAGATAACAACCAATGGTGTCTACCAAGTGGAGGGATGGAGTCAGGTGAAAGCGCGAGTGAGGCGTGCATTCGAGAAGTGGAAGAAGAAACCGGTTTGCAAGTTGCGATAAAATGCTTAATCGGCATTTACACAACCCCAGATGAGTTAGTTGTGTATCAAGACGGAAACAGAATCCAGTTGGTGGCTCTATGCTTTGAAGCGGAAATTGTGGGTGGTGAACTCCGGCTGAGTTGCGAAACAACCGAATACGGATATTTCTCCTATCAAGAGATACAAGAATTGGATCTGCTTTTGAACCACGCGCAACGCATCAAAGATGCCTATAGTGGAGAAATGGTGACTTTTATCAGATAACAGATTCTTTAGATAGAAGCATCTAAATTTGCGGCGTGCGACTTTAATTTGATAACGTGAGCGGACGATGTGGGTCAATGAATTTGTTGTTTTCATCTTTGCGGCGCGGCGCAGGCAAAGCGTCAGCTTTTGCGCGCAGCTTTGAGAGGGCATCGGCATAGGCAGGTGCGTCAATCAAGTTGTTTCGTTCATCCGGATCTTTGGAGAGATCAAAAAGCTGTTCGGGCCATCCCTTGTCATTGTCGAATCGGAAGTACTTCAAACTCCCTTCTTTGACCATCACAGAAGGACCGTTTTGGACACGCCACAGTTCACTATAAACGGTATCATGCCAATTCGATGTATCTCCTTCAATAAGTGGCACGAGAGAGCTTCCATCAAGTTCATCCGGTGCAGAAATCTCTGTCAACTCGCATATAGTCGGGAACAGATCGACCAATGATACATTCTGCTCAATGATTTTCGGTTCTCGTCCAAACCGCTTCGGATACCAGATAGAAAGCGGTACCCGTGCTGAAGCCTCAAAATAACTCTGTTTCTCCCAAAGTCCTTTTGTGCCGAGCATCTCCCCGTGGTCAGAGAGAAAGACGATGATGAAATCGTCTAAGACATTCAAATGTTCCAGTTTCTCAATAACCCGACCGAATTGTGCGTCCATCCACTCAATCATTCCGTAATACGCCGCGGTTGCTCGGTGCGCCTGACGGTAGGTGACATCTTCTCCGACCCGGACCCTGAAAAAATCGTCGTATCCAAATTGCTCGTTCGGTTCTTCAACGATCGGTTCCACTCGCTGCATGTAGTAGGTAAACAGATCAAGTGGGCACTGATACGGATAGTGCGGTGCTATGAGGCTTACCGCCATACAAAGTGGATTGAACTTCGGACGATCGTAAGAGGCGTTAACGAAATACTCCTCAAGAAACAGCAGCGCACCATCTACATTGTATTGGTCATGAATCATCCATTGTCCCAAACCGGGTTGGGCATCTCGAACTTCCTGAATCACCTTGTTCTGCTTCGGTCCAGTCCCTGGCTCCCGTTCGGTCCGTGCGTAGTGTTCATCCTTAACAAGGGGGTATGGGTAACCGTTATTACCAATGATGTCGCGCCCTACCCGTTCCTGCCAGCCGTGCATCACATCTGTTCCGACAAAGTGCATCTTGCCCGCACAGCAGCTATAGTACCCGTAGTTTCCCAATTGTCCTGGAATCGTTCGGACCTCTGTCGGCATCGGATCGCCAAAGTTGAGGCTTCCGCAGTTACGCGGATAGAGTCCTGAGAGAAAACTTTGGCGTGCAGGGACACAAATCGGGGAGGGAGTGTAGGCGTTGCGGAAGTAGATACCCTCATCCATAAACCGAGAGAGCGTCGGCGTGCGGATAGCCGTGTCTCCTTCGATCGGCAGAACATCGGGACGGTGTTCGTCGTTGATAAGAAACAGAATGTGCGGTTTATTTTCTGGCATGGCTGCTTTCGGTTACGGGTTACGGCACGGCGGAGCGTGCCTACTACTTTGGGTTACGGCACGACGGAGTGTTTCTACTACTTTAATAATGAGACATCAAGCCCTCTGCACCAGGGATCGGTTTTCGTTCAAATTCGGGTGTGACCCATCGGACACGAGTCGGTCTGCCGGGGTTGCGATAGGCATAAACGACCGTCCATCGTGTGTCGCTATCCTGTTTTCTTGGTGACACTGCATGTGCTGCATGCGTCCACATCAATATGACCGTTCTTGGCGGCACCGATAATGCCTCGATTGCTAACGGTTCACCCGTCTCTGGATGCGTTTTTCCTGCCAACCAACCCTCTCGTAATGTTTCATCTGTTGCCCCCTGAATTTTGGGATCGCGGTATAGATGGCTTCCGGGCACTGCTTTCAAACCACCATCATCAGCATCGAATCCACTGACATAGAAAAAAATACGGACGAAACCGAAACGCGGATCATCATCTGAATATCCGTGGCTGTGCCAACCGATACCACCATTGCCACCGGAGCGATTGAGACTGACGCAGTGATCGTATCGGATTTCTTCGCCAAGGACTTGACGGACGAGTTTAAGCATTTGCGGATGTGGGATCAAACTTTCGAGATAACTATCATATTCAGCTGCAAATCGGTTCGGTTCATACCCTTTTTGGCAGCCAGGTATGAGCGATTCAATCCGAGCCAAGGATTCTGTCAATTGTTGCTGAGCATCAGTAGTCAAAAGTCCGGGAAGCACAAAATGACCAACATGATCTAATTCTTTCCGTTCTTGACCTCCGAAGGTGTAATCATGAAAGATTGGGTTTTGTGACATAAAAACTCCTAAGTTTACACTTTTATGGTAGACTTTAGGATTACTCGGACACTAATAAAGAGACATCAAGCCTTCCGCACCGGGAATCGGTTTTCGCTCAAATTCGGGGGTGATCCAACGGGCACCGGAGGGTTTGCCCGGATTGCGATAAGCATAGACAACGCACCAGCGCGTGTCACTATCCTCTTTTCTTGGTGACACAGCATGTGCCGCATGCGTCCACATCAACGCGACTGTGCCCGGTGGTGCGGATAACGCCTCAATTTCAAGGTGTTCCCCTGTCTCTGGATGCGTTTTGCCTGCCAACCATCCTTCTCGCAGTGCCTCATCCGTTCGTCCTTGGATTTTTGCATCCCGATACAGATGACTTCCGGGAACAGCCTTCAAACCGCCATTGTCTGGTTCAAACCCGTTGACATAGAAGAAAATGCGGACGAACCCCAAATTCGGATCGTCATCAGAGTATCCGTGGCTATGCCAGCCAATACCACCGTTGCCGCCGGGTCGATTAAGACTCACGCAATGATCGTATCGGATATTATCACCCAACACCTTTCGAGCAAGTTCAAGCATCTGTGGATGTGCAATCAGACTTTCGAGATAACTGTCGTATTCTGCAGAAAATCGGTTCGGTTCACGCCCTTCCTTCGGCGTGCGAGAGAGTTCATGAATATGCGATAGCGAACGGGTCAGGTTTTCCTGTGCATCGGGTGTGAGCACGCCGGGCAAAACAAAATGTCCATCCCGATCTAATTTTTCCCGCTCCTGTTCACCAAACGTGTAGGCATGAAAAATCGGGGGTTGTGACATAAAAACTCCTCCCATTTAATGATACTTTCGACAAGACCGAGGGTGCCCAGTATTGAACCCCACTCGGTCTTGCCAACCAACGCAATCTTTGGGTTTCGGAGTAGGTCAATCGGCTTTAATGGCAGCCCAAGTTGTTGTGAGCTTACCTGAAGGTTCAATGTCAGCTGCTGTTTTTAATCCGTCATTCATGAGGGTTTCAATATCATCATTGCTCAATGCCACATTAAAGATGGCAACATCGTCAATTATTGCACCGAGAAACGCACCCCACTGACCATGTTGTCCAGTGGCGAGATAGATACCTATTAAAAGGGGTTTGTCGGTTAACGCGTTCCTCCCTAAATTTGGCCCAGTTACACCAGCACCAATCTCATCAGCGTCCAGATATATTATAAACTCTTCACCATCCCAGATAGCGGCAACATGATGCCAGTCTGTATCTGGACTCCAAGGCGCATCGATATAATGAAGCGTGGCGGGTGGGTCATGCGTGTGATGTCGGATTATACCCCCATCCCACCAAAATCCAGGAGCCCAATCATCTTTGGTCACAACACCCATGCCGCCAGCGGGAGGCTTATCTAATTTAAACCAAAGGGCAATCGTATGTTCACCGCCAACGTTTAAAGAATCATCGTGCGCAATTTCGACGTAAGCATCCGAACCGTTAAGGCTCAAACCCTTGCCAAATTTGCCATTAACCCATTTTGCACCACCTTCAATCGTGCCGTCATTGCCCGTTCCGGAGGAATCTTCGGCTTTTTTACCGTTCCCCTCATCAAAGAGCCACATGCCGACGCAATCTCCAAAGTCAATTTTAGCAGAGCTGATACCTACAAACATCAGGCTCATAACCATTAAACTGACACATAATAGTTTTAACCTTGTGACTATGGTTTTCATCTTTTATTTCTCCTTCATCATTTTCAAAGCGAAGCTAGCGAATTATCCACTGGCTATTACGCAAAAATGAATCTTACCGGATAGGTATTGATCCCTGAGGCAGCAAGAATAATCTGGTTTTCCTCTATATAATTGTGTAACACAACTATACCGTTCAGAACGATTATACCATTTAGATGTTTCACTTGTCAAGTTGTACTTTCCAATCGCGAGACTGTAGGAGGGAAGAAACACCTAAACAAAAACACTCCGATTCCCGGCGGGGCACGATTCGGAGATCGCTCCTACAATATCTGCTGAATGTCAAAAACTTTACACATACCGTATTAAGGGTAAATCAGAGTTAGAAACCCTCCGAATTTAGCTATTTCAGTTCAGGTCCCGGATTCCGATTCCATTTTAACGGTTCAACGTCACTTTCACAGACCGGCGCGAGTTCGGCAATTCGCGCCCAATCCGCATCTGACCAAGCAAGACTCTGCCGGAGTCGTCCAATATGTGCTTGCATTTCTACAGGTAACAGCGCAAAAAATGGATGATACCAGAGCGTAATCACGGTCCGGCGTTCATCTGATTGATTGCCGTGTGAAGCGTGTAACAACCGAGAATCGCCGATAACCAAGTCTCCCGCTTTCACGGATATGTCAACTTCACCCGAAAAGTGTTGATATGCAGGATGGTCAGCATCATCGACGCGCTGGAGTGCTTCACCGTGAGCATTGGGCAATATATCATGCAAGGGATGTCGATTCAGATGCGAACCTTTAATAACTCGGAGACACCCGTTGGACGGTGTTGTGTCAACCAAATAATACATGAGGAACAACTGTTGAGGCAGCGCTGTGTAGCTGCACGGATCGTTCCAACCCCACCAATCTTGATGCCAAAATAGGGGTGGACTCTGGGGTGGTTTGCTGATGACATATCCCGACGACCATTTCGGTCTCAAGAACCCCAAAGCTTCAAGAGCCTGCAGTGCCCGCGGATAAGCGACCAGCTCCGCGAACAGCGGATGCATATACACACTGATCATACTACCAGAGGAGCGATGGGCAGCGCGTTCATCTTCCGTTTGTGCATCAAGTAGTTCGTCGGTCACCATCTGAAGCCGGACGAGCATCTCTTCCTTCAAGACATCCTCAACAACACAGTAACCATCAGCGATTAATTGATCGTATTTCTCTTTCGGTTTTTCGATTCTCATGTTGCTCCTGTCGCTATCATTTTTTAGCCACCACAGAAAATCCATCATCCTCTGGCTGAAAGTCTACGAGCCTACGCTTCTTGTAAAAATGGAAATCCATAAATCCTGCTTCCACAAGACAGTCCTTGAGTTTGTCCGGAGAGAGGCACTTAACAAAATAGTCGCACCTGTAATGTTTCTGCGTTTCTAAATCTATTTTAAGCCAACTGCATCTTGATCCGTCATCACTTTCGCTATATTCTTGACTTTGCAGGACAAACACGTTTTTCTTAATTTCGCTCCAATTAGCCATTGGGGGTCGCTGTTTTTTTATTGATTGATTTGCATGAACAAAATAGAGCCTGCCATTAGGTGTAAGTGCTTTATGGATTCGGCTTAAGAGGGATACCAATCCCTCCTTGGAACGATAGAAAAATGAGCCTTCAAAGAAAATGACAGAAAACTTATCTTCAAAACGCATTTCATTATAGTCACCGAGAATAAATTCAATTTCTAAATTTTCGCGGTGCATGATATTTTTAGCCTCAGCAAGAAAGTTCGGCGACAGGTCCATGCCAACAACATGATAGCCGCGCCGAGCAAATTCACGCGAATAACTGCCGATGCCGCAACCTGCCTCTAATATCCTGTCATCTTTAGATAACAGCAGTGCTTTTTCGTAGAAAGGAAAATGTTTTTCTACAAATTCTGGTGCCTCAAAATTGTGTCTGGCATGCTCAAGATACCAACTATCATATATCTCATGCCCAAAATCGGTCCTAAGAAACTCGCAAGCGAGATTGTTCATTTTTCCTCCTGAGATGAAGATAGGGCGTTCCTTACATAAGGTTATTTGCTACTTTACTCATCAAATATCAAACCACATTTACTACCAAATGTCAATGAATTTCAGGCTCATAAATACTCTTAATCTTGACTTTTTTCTTCGATATGCTATCATTACATCAACACCTTATCAAATAAGATTAGACCATCAGCCGATAGGAGAAACAGATGTCAAACACTGTAAGCCGACAAATTCGTCTTAAGAACCGGATCGTCGGTATGCCCAAGGAAAGCGATTTTGAAATTGTAGAGGCACCCCTTCCAGAACCCGCAGCAGGAGAGGTACTCGTCCAAAACCTTTACACGTCAGTAGATCCGTACATGCGCGGCGGCATGCGGTCCGCTGAACTTGGTAAACCACTGGAAGGTAGGTGCGCGGGTCAAATTTTGCAATCAAATAGTGATCAGTTTCAGGTCGGGGACTATGTAACTGGAATGTTAGGATGGCGGGATCATTACGTCGCATCAGCAGAAAGTGTAACCGCTGTTGACACAACAATCGCGCCCCTTCAGTCGTTTTTAGGCGCGGTCGGTATGCCCGGACGCACTGCCTACTTCGGATTTCTGGAGATCGGGCAGCCCAAAGCAGGCGAAACAGTTTTCGTGTCTGCAGCTGCAGGCGCGGTCGGTTCAATTGTATGCCAGATCGCAAAAATCAAAGGGTGTCGAGTTGTCGCGAGTGCCGGTTCTGATCAGAAAGTCGCATGGTTACTTGAAACAGCAGGTGTTGACGCGGCATTTAACTATAAAAATGTTGATGATTTGGAAGCTGAACTTAGGAAACATTGCCCAGATGGACTTGACATCTACTTCGAGAACGTAGGGGGTAGACATCTCCAGGCAGCACTTGCAATGATGAACATGCACGGACGTATCCCGCTGTGCGGCATGATCTCCCAATATAACGATATTGAACCCACGCCAGGTCCGACAAATCTCAGTTCTGCTATCGGCAAACGGATTAAATTACAAGGGTTTATCGTGACCGACTTCATGGAGCGGAACCCTGAATTTTATAGCGATATGCGGCAGTGGATAACGGAAGGTAAAATACGATGGGAAGAGACGATCATAGAGGGTTTGGAGAATGCACCAAAGGCGTTTATCGCGCTTTTTACAGGCGAGAAGCTCGGCAAGATCATTGTTAAAGTCTCTTAACATTCCTTGTGGTTTATTGAGGCGGCATTGGCAAAATGGCAGTCAGCGGTCAGCAAAGGGACTTCCACTAAGCGAGGGTTTTTTAACTGATGGCTGATAGCCGATAGCCTTAAAAAAAGGAGTTCCATAATGGCAAGAACCGCACGTGCCACCGTGATGAGTGGCAAAGATTTTGAAATCCGAGAATATCCAATAGTTGATCCTGAACCCGGTACAGTACTCGTGCGTCAGGAGTTAGGCGGTATCTGTGGCACCGATCTCCACAACTGGGAATTTCAGCGTATCAACCACGATATTATTCTTGGACATGAGAACGTTGGCGTGATTGAGACTTTAGGGGAAGGGGTTGAAACAGACTACCTCGGAAATCCGGTTAAAAAGGGGGACAGGATTGCGCTCTCTCCGAGTGGCGGACTCGGCTTTTCCCCGTCGGAAGAAGCACCGTATCTGCGCGGCGGCTTCAGTGAGTACATTTACCTTTCAAACCCGTCAACAAATATGTTCCTTAAAACCGACCTGCCACCGGAAATCGCTGTTCTCGCGGAACCGGCTTCGTGTGCAGCACACTGTGTATCACGCGGAAAGATTGAATTTGGGGACACCGTTGTAATTCAAGGAACCGGTCCCATTGGGCTGCTTGCGCTCAATTGGGCGAGAGTTTCCGGTGCCGGACGGCTTATTGTTGTCGGCGGACCTCCGGGCAGGCTTGAAATGGCGAAAAGGTTGGGGGCAGATCTCACGATTGACATCGCCGAAGTGCCAGATCCAGAAGAGCGAAAGAAAATTGTCCGAGAAAATACTTCACAAGGCGAGGGTGCGGATGTTGTCTACGAATGCACCGGTTTTCTCGCTGCTATCCCGGAAGGCTTGGACTATATCAGGTACGGCGGAACTTACGTTGTATATGGGCATTTCGTGGATGTCGGAACTTTCGACTGCAATCCGAACCAGATGTTAATGCGCAAAAACCTTCGATTGGAAGCCGGATGGGGCTTTGAAAGGAAGCATTTCCTGCGTGCCATCCCAATGTTGGAGAAACATGCGTCTCTCTTTGATGGGTTCGTCAGCCACATCCTTCCCTTAGAAGATGTATCCAAAGGTTTCGATGCACTGCACGGCAGCTATCACTTAGATGGAAAAGATGCGATCAAGATCGCTGTCAAAGGGGGCACTGACGGGTAATTCGGGGTTACAAACCCCTTCTACAGCCTGCTGCACCTTGAGGCGTAGGCGCGGTTAAAAACCGCGCCTACAGTACCTTACGCAAATGCGTCTTCTTCCACATCTGCCAAAAACACACGCGCATTATTCTGCAAAGCCGATCTATGCAAGGCAGCCTCAAACAACAGTTCATTCCATGCCGCTTCACCGTCTGCCGGGAAGGCTGTATCGGCATGCATCGCTTTGATCACACCATCAGCCATCCGTTTGAAAGACTCCGGCATTTCCGGGTTGCCTTCCTCTGCTTCCCAGACTTCTTCTATCTCAGAGTTATTCGCTTTTCTGCGGACGTAAGAGCCTTCCAATCCTTTTGCCTCCGCATAAAATTCATCGCCGAGGACCTTAACTCGGAGTGGATGATCGTCATAACCCCACAGGTTTGTGCCACTCAGGGAACCAATCACACCGTTTTCCCAACCGATATGAATCAAACGTCCCCAACCGCCGTTTTCATTCGGATCTCCGACAACGCTGACCCACTCCGGTCTGCCGACCGTCCAGAGAATTTGATCAATGATGTGGGACCAACAGTTGAAATGTGCACGCGCGTGTACCATACGAATTTCACCCAACCGTCCCTCTGCGACATCGTCGTGCAGTTTACGGAAATGGTGCATAAACCGGTAGTTGAAATCGATTCCGAATTTGAGGTTGGAGTCACGCCATGTTCCAATAGCAGGTGCCGCAATTCCGAGGTCTTCCTCGCGGACCCGTGCTTGTCCTTCTAATCCACAGAGAGGTTTCTCTGTGAACACATTCTGCCCTGCTTCGAGCAATTGGCGTAGTGGTGGGATACGTCGGGTCTCATTGACGATGAGAAGCACAAGATCCGGATCACAATTCGCCAAGAGTTCCTCAATTGTCGAATACCCCGGTACGCCAAAGTGTTCTTTCGCGTTCGCGAGGAGTTCAGGATCCATATCGCAGACAGCTACGACCTCCGCATCTGGATGGGCGTGAAAGTTCCCACCGTGCATCATCCCCATACCTCTACCGCTGATAAGTGCACATTTTGTCATGCTAAATTCCTTTCTGTTTACCAATCATTCAACTTTAGGTGTCCCCACACAGTCGCGAGTTTTCCTTCAGGTTGAATGGCAAGTCCGTGCGGATCAAAGTTGTCCGCGAAGATTTCCGCCTCGTGTTCAGGCGTGGCAACAACCACGTTATCAACACCATAAATACCAAACTTCCAGCAGTCAAAACTGATATTTCCCGACTTGTAAGTATTGTCCTTGATTTCCCATTCGGCGACCTGTATCCGCTTATCAGTGACATCCCATATATGAACAGTGACGCGCTTTTCCTGCGTCATTAAGGCTGCTTTCAATATAAAATGGTCTGATCCTTGAGCGTAATTCGTCTGCGCTTGTCCGCCCTTCGCTGGGAAGGGTTGCCAAGCATTCACAGGTCCAGCTTTATTCGTTGTCACTTTGACATTGCTGCGTCCCCACCAGCGCATCCAATAAGAGCCGTTCGGTGTCTGTCGTAACGCACCACCCCCGTCTCCTTGTCCGCTCCATTCTATGATAAACCACTCATAATAGATGATGACATCGTTGAAGTTTTGGGCAGACCGAAGACTCACATAGTCTCCACCGGATTTCCCTTGGTCCAAATAGAGAATGCCGTCCTTCGGATAGACAAATTTGGGAGTGTTTGTCCTCCATTTGCTGGTTAAATCCAGATCGTCCTCAAAGTCTTCCTGCAACAAGATTTCCGCTGGTGCGTCAAACACCGCAAAAGCGAATATCGTTAGAATCAAGGCAAATCTGATCGCATGCATCATTTTTTAACTCCTCTGTTCGGATCCATAGGGTTAAACGAAAGTTTAGCAAAACGAGGCAAAGTTCACCTGACCGAATGGTACTGAAACCAATCATCGGCAGTATAGCAAACGGTATAAAAAACCTCAAGGAAAACTTTTTACAGACGCGTCAAAATAGATTCAGCACAACCGTATTTCTCTTGCAGAGGCTTACATAACATGCTATACTCTGACACCGTATCCTGTGTTTGAAAATGCTTGAAACAAGAAAAATATGTGGAGAAGGCGCAACACAATGAACCCAGAAACGACAATCGAAAATCTCCAAGAATATATCGGCAATGCTCGCGAATTGCGGGAGTTGCTTTCAGCGGATCCGCATCGTCCACGGTATCATCTGCTCCCACCTGAAGGGTTTTTCAATGATGCAAACTGCACCATTTTTTGGAATGGAAGATACCATGTCTTCTACCTCGGGCGGATGCCAAATCCAAACGCAGATGAATGGCTCCCGGTTCTCGACCATTCCTCCAGCTGCGATCTGGTGCATTGGATACACCATCCACCCGCGATAAAACCTACCACTGATGGCTCAATGCCACGCGGGATATACAGTGGAGACGCTATTGAAAACGCGCCCGTTCCAACACTAATTTATCATGTGCCGAATCAGGGCACTTGTATCGCAACCAGCGACGACAACGATTTGATTCAGTGGACACCTTCGCCTGCAAATCCGGTTATCCCGATACCAGATGAACCACAAGAGTACCATGTTTTCGATCCGTGCGCTTGGTATGAAAACGGCACCTATTATGCACTCATAGGGAACAAAAATAGCCGACCCGGATACGAAGGTGATGCGACCAGCCTTTTCCGTTCGGACGATTGTATCCAGTGGGAATATCTCGGTCCGTTCTATACATCCTCGCGTCGCTGGACAGATGAGGTTGAGGATTGCGCCTGCCCCGATTTCTTTCCACTCGGTGACAAATATATGCTCCTGATGCACGGTCACCGTCCTTACGGTATGGCGCACTACTACCTCGGACGTTATGCCGATGAGCAGTTTTACCCCGAAACACACGGACGTATGAATTGGCAAGGCGGACAACTCTCTGGACCCGAAACGCTCCTTGATGACAAAGGACGCCGTATCTTCTTCGGTTGGATCCGTGAAGCCCGTCCTTGGGAGAAACACGGCTGGGCTTCCGTGATGACGCTGCCGCGATTACTGTCGCTAAGTGAAGATGGAGACCTCCGCATTGAACCCGTGCCAGAACTCGAAAAACTCCGCATCGGGCACCATCACCAAGAGGCGATTCAACTCAAGGCTGATACAGAACATAATATTGAAGCGGTAAGCGGAGACTGCCTTGAGCTTCAGTTAGAGATTGTCCCGCGAGGTGCGACAGAATTCGGTGTGAAGGTGCGCAGGTCCCCGGATGGCGAAGAGGAAACCGCTATTGCCTTTTCACCAACTGACGAATTCCTCAAAATCGACCTCACGAACTCAACTTTAGATGATGAAGTCCAATATCCACGACTCACACCACAAGACGAGGATGGCGGCGAACGTTGGATAAGTTCTCAGGAAGCACCCTTTAAACTGGTTGAAGGGGCGCCTCTGAAACTCCATATCTTCTTAGATAAGTCTGTAGTGGAAGTTTTCGTCAACAGTCGACTGTGCCTAACGCAGCGTATCTATCCGACGCGTGAGGATAGTCTCGGTGTCTCAATCTTCGCACGCGGCGGTGAAGCAATTTTAGGCAGTTTAGACGCATGGACAATCACCCCAACGGTAGCGTAATCGTACGGATAGGTCTTGTGCCTGCCCGTTTACCAGTTTTTGAGACGAAGGGGTAGGACAATTAGCGAAGTCTAGGAGTCTATAGTTAAAAAAATGAAATCTCAAAAACTCCCCACAATCGGCTTTATTGGACTCGGAAATATGGGCGGAAGGATGGCGAAGAATCTCCACAACGCCGGGTATCCGCTCATCGGATATGACATTGATACCGCAAAATGCACAACACTCACTGCAGCCGGAGCGACCGCGGGAAACGATACGACCCAAGTTGTTGAAAACAGCGATGTCGTCATGACCAGTTTGCGCTCCTCCGATGTTTTCTGTAGCGTCGCTGAACAACATCTCATCCCTAATGCTCGCGACGGTCATATCTTTATTGATTTAGGCACAACAGAAGTAGAGAAGACGCGGGAGATTGAGACGGCGCTCACTGAAAAAGGTGCTACGCTGATAGACGCTCCCGTGAGCGGTGGACCGCACGGATCCGAAACAGGCACACTTCGTATCTTTGTCGGTGGTGATGCAGAAGTTGTCAAGAAGTGTCGCCAAATCTTAGAAATTCTCGGAGAACCGAAATATGTGGTCTATTGCGGTCCGAGCGGTTCCGGGCAGATCGTCAAAGGCGTAAACCAACTGGCGATGGGGCTTGGAGATGCTGCCTTCATGGAGGCGATGGCATTTGGCATTTGTGCAGGTGTGGATCCAACTGCAATTCGCGAAGCAGTCGGTATGGGCGATGGTTGGCGCGGACAGTTCGATAGAATTGCCGAGCGTATCATTGACGGAGAAGGCAAAAACCTCGTCGTCAAATATCCAGAACTACCCTATTTCCTTGCAGCAGCGGAAGCAGCCGGGTTTGAAACTCCGCTAACCGAAGCACTTTACGAATTTTGTAAGAACGGAAATTACGAGATGTTTGACAACATGAACCGTCCCTCGCGTTCATTTTGGCGAACATTGACAAAAGATTCAGAGGCGGAAGAGGATTAGTCCGCATCGAAAACCCGTGACATCTCGACTTGCAATAACGCTAAGAGTTCACTTTTCAGGCGAATGAGCGAAGCATCCGTGATGCTACGGGGACGGGGCAAGGAAACAGGAATTTCTGCTTTGAGTGTTGCGGGTCTGGCTGTCAGGACATGGATTTTATCCGCGAGGAGGAGTGCTTCCTCAACATCGTGGGTGATAAGCAACACGGTTTGTCGCTCTTCTGCCCAGATGTCGAGCAAAATCGACTGCATGACAGTGCGTGTCATTGCATCCAGCGCACCGAAAGGTTCATCTAAAAGTAAAACATCCTTGCGGAAAAGGAGCGTCCGGACAAGCGCGACGCGTTGCCGCATCCCTCCCGACAGTTGCATCGGGTAACTACTTTCAAAACCGCTTAATCCGAGCTGCGCCAAGCGTTCCTGCGCCTCTACCTTTGCAGTATCAAGTGATTCCTTGTGAATCTCTGGACCGATGAGTACGTTCTTGAGAACCGTTCGCCACGGTAAAAGCAAATCCTTCTGTTGCATGTAGGCGAAATCGCCGGTGTTACCATAGATACGTCTGCCGTTGAGATAAATCTCTCCAGTATCCGGCACAGTCAGCCCAGATATGATATTAAAAAGCGTGCTTTTACCACAGCCAGAAGGACCCAATAATGCGACAAACTGTCCTTCATCAACGGCGAAGTTTAAATCGTCCAGCACCTGCAATCGGGTGTCCTTCTGAGCAAAGGTTTGTGTTAAATTCCGTACCTCTAATCTACTCATAATTTCACGGACTTCAACCTCGCGCGGCACGTTGACGGAAAAATCGGATAAGCGGTTTCACATACGACTCATCTGTTCTGATGTGAATAGAATCAACCTGACTTGCCCGAAAAACCTGTCGGCGTTCCGCATCGGCACGCTGATTAAGTTCGGTATACAACCGTCGCGCTTCCTCGGAACGTGTATCCACAACGATCCTCTCTCCGCTCTCAGCATCCTCCAATTCGATGAGTCCAACATCCGGCAACTCCACCTCACGCCTGTCCTGTAAGGTGATGGTGATAAGCGAATGTCGCTTGCTGCTCAAGCGTAACTGCTTTTCATACCCCGCATCCTTGAAATCTGAGATGAGAAACACAACGCTGTGCGGTTTGAGCACGCGATCCACGAACGCCAACGCCGTTTCAATGTTTGTTCCCGACTGCTTCGGTTGAAAATGGAGGATATCCCGAACGACGCGTAAGACGTGCCGTTTCCCTTTCCGTGGTGGGACGAAGTGTTCAACGGTATCCGTAAAGCAGATAAGTCCGACTTTGTCGTTGTTTTTGATGGCAGAAAAGGCGAGGAGTGCGGCAATTTCTGCGGCAATTTCTGCCTTCGTCTCAGCGATACTCCCGAAACTGGTTGAGGCACTCATATCTACAACCAACATCATCACGAGTTCGCGTTCTTCTACGTATTTTTTGATGTAAGCCTGCCCCATCCGTGCGGTGACATTCCAATCGATCGTGCGGATTTCATCGCCTACCTGATATTCGCGGACTTCATCGAAGGTGATCCCTTGTCCTTTGAAAACACTTTCATACTCCCCAGCAAAGACGGTGTTAACGAGACGATTGGTAAATATTTCGATGCGTTGGATTTTTTTGAGTATCTCTTTTTCGTTCACCGGTTGTGTTCCTGCTGTAATTTTTTAGAACTTACACACTTCCCTTGTAGGTGCGGTTTCCTAACCGCACCATAGGTGTCAATTTAGGGATTTTCGGTAGCCTCTTTGAGTTTCCAAAAGGTTGTGTTTTTTCCAGTGCTTCTCTGGAAAGTGCCTCCATTTTCAAATGAACACCTTATGGTTTTCAAGGTTTCACGAAGTGCTGTTTTTGAGCGATGAAAACTCAAGGTGAGGAGTCTGGCATAACCTGCGATATGCTTCGCTGTTTTGATGAAACTCTGTTGTATGTGTCGGTATCCCGCGACTAACATGACGGCATGTTGGATCAGAAGGGCAATAAGTTTCGCATAGATTTCAGATAGCATACGATACGGTTTTTGACTTCGAGAAACATGAAGTTTTCCGATACTTTTGAAACACTTATACATCAGTTCAACCTGCCAACGGATACCGACAATGGCACAGACCTGTTTCGGTGTGAGTTGATGTTCTTCGGTATTGGTGATATAGAGGTTGTATCCAGCGAGCCGTAAGAGTGCTTTTGACGGTGTTTGGGCTTTACGTTTGGCACGGTATCGGATGGAGCGTCGGCGTTTATTCGTTTCTGCTTCAGAAAGTTTCTCGGCGATGAGGTAAACACGGAGTTGCTTTCTTTTGCCGATCCGTAGCGTCTTACGGATGTAGGTGTTTTCTACTTCTGCTTTGAGCATCTTTCCTAAATCAATGCGTTCACCGTTTTCATCAGCGAGGTAAGAGTTGGCTTTCAAACGCGAAATCCAGTAGACGTCGTTTTCAGTGAGTTTTTCAAGTTCATCGAGCGAAAAATATGCTAAGTCTGCGAGTCGTAAACTCCGTTGTGGCAGTGGATCGGCTGCTTTTGCGGCGGTGCTGTCAGCCGTCATGCCATTAGTCAGTTGGAAGTCGTGAAACCTCCCCGTAAGGATATCAAAGCAGAGATGAAGTTTCAAAGCGGCTTTCTGCCGATGATTCTTTTTCGGTTGGCCCTTCCACGTCTCGTGGAGTTCATCGGGGAGTGTGATCCACGTGCTATCTTGAATGTAGACACCACTAAACTGCTGAAGTAAAGGCAGGGCTTCTCGCCGACCGGCAACTTCAAGCATTTCTGTAATCGCAGCGTCAAGTGTGAGTTTCAACATTTTAGCAGTTTCAGGGGTCAGACGTTGTTCAAGTGCTTGTCGGCTGACTTGTATGCCGAGCGTCGCAGCGGTTTCAGTAAGTTGCTGATAACTCGCCTCTGGGTTTTCCAACCAACCGAGGACGAGGATTTGCGCCAGCGCACTCCCGGTAAGTTTTCGCTTTCTCTTGACGAACCCTGTAGTGACAGCGACTTCATCTGCAACGGTTTCAAGGATCGTTTGCATTTTATCTGGCACTTGTTGTAAAATGGACATTGGAGATACCTCTTTTTTGTAGAAATAACCACTACTTTCTTTTCTACATTATACAAGAGGTATTTCCGATTTACACCTTTTTTCTTACAAGAAAAACATACTTATTTTCCCTAAATTGACACCTATGGTGCGGTTTCCTAACCGCACCGATCGCGCCACGATAGACCTAATTCGTTGATTTTGCGCAAACCCTGTTTTTTATAGCAAGTTGGAGCCTGCAAGTATCAGGGAAAAGATTTGCTTAACTATCGCAATACCATTATACTATCACAAAAGAATAGAGGGTTCAACACCTTTTTAGTGTTTATCAGTGGTCAGCAGTCAGTGTGTGGCAGGTGCGATTTGCGTAACTGCCATAATATTTCTTTGCCGACGACTGAAAGCCGATAGCCAATTTCAGGATAACTATGGAAAATCTATTTTTGGACAATACCGCAATTGAGATCCACCGTGAGATTCAAGCCGGGAACATTCGTCATGTTGTCTTCGATTTCGACGGGACAATCTCGCTTATCCGAGACGGCTGGCAGAATGTGATGGTCCCGCTGATGGTTGAATGCCTTCAGACGGAAACGGACACCACCGAGACAGAAGCACAACTTGAGGCGATTGTCGTTGAATTTGTGGATAGACTGACAGGTAAACAGACGATCTATCAGATGATGCAGTTAAGCGAAGAAATTGAGAAACGTGGTGGCACACCGAAAGAGCCGCTTGCGTACAAAGATGAATATAACCGCCGATTGCTGCCCATTGTTGAGGAACGGATTGCTGGACTCGCAGCAGGAACATTGCCCGCCGACCCACTTCGCGTGCCGATGTCCCTCGAATTTCTCCAAACGCTGCGTGAGATGGGAATAAACTGCTACCTTGCCAGTGGAACGGACGTTGAATTCGTCAAAAATGAGGCAGCACTCCTCGGTGTTGCGGAATACTTCGACGGTGGGATTTTCGGTGCACTGCGGGAATACGAGAAGTTCTCTAAAGCCATGGTTATCCAGAAAATCATCACAGATTTTCAACTGAGTGGAAGCGAATTGCTCATTGTTGGAGACGGGTACGTGGAGATCGAAAACGCGAAAACGGTTGGAGCAATCGCTGTCGGTGTTGCATCTGTTGAGGACAATATGTACAATATGAACGCCGACAAACGAGAACGCCTTATCCGCGCCGGTGCAGACATCATCATCCGCGATTTCCGTGAAGGCACGCAGTTGTTAGACTATTTATTCAATTAATTCTATAGGAACGTGAGTTCGACACTAAAATCGGAATAGATGTAGGTTGGGTTGAGCGGTCAGAAACAACGATCTATTTGGTCTACACAGAGAATCCCGCTCCCAGATGCCCTTCCAGATAGATGGATATAGCGAAACCCAACATTCCAAACTGGATGCGTTTTTAGGCGATTCCCGCTCAACCCAACCTACGCGTTGGAGTCGAATTCACGTTATAATCCTTACCCTATAAACAGACTCACGAGGAACAACTATGCCAAAATACGCCAAAGCGTCCGTTCATCCTTCAGAACTACGTGAATTTCAAGACGATCAAACGGGTTCGCATATCTATCAACTCACAAATGATACCTCTATTAACCATAACCTCTACTTCTTGGTCTCCTCGTTCACGCCTGACCAAGAACATCTCATCTTTACCTCCTACCGTTCAGGAAAACCGAATTTTTTCAAACTGGAATTCCCAAATGGTGATATTATCCAACTGACGGATGCCGACGACATCCACGGCTACTCCGGTGTGATCTCCAAAGACGGCACCGAACTCTTTTACACGCAAGCAGACACTATAAAGGCAATCCATCTTGATACATTTGAGGAACGCGTGCTTGAAAAATTTTCAGGTGGAGGTCTTGGCGAATGCAGTGTCAGTGCAGACGAGCAGTTTATCGTAACAGCAATGAAACGCGACGACAAATCGCACATTACTGTGACTGCTACTGATGGCAGTGGTGGCGAGGTTATCTATACGTCTCCAGACCAGACGATTATCCATCCACAGTTCCATCCGAAACACCCTGACCTCATCGCCTATTCCGGCGACCCTGCACCCCGGATGTGGACGATTCGGCGCGATGGCACAGAAAACCTTTCGCTCTATCAACACGACAATAACGAGTTTCTTGTCCACGAAACCTTTCTCGGCGCGTTAGATGAACTGATTGTGACGCATTGGCCATACTCGCTTCGGCGGATGTCTCTGGAAACCTTGCAGATGCAAACAATTGCCGATTTCAATGCGTGGCACATCGCCAGCAACCGCGATGGAACGAAGGTGTTGTGCGACACTGTCCACCCTGACATCGGTCTACGGTTGGTAAATGTGGAAACCGGTGAACATACGCCTATTTGTTATCCGCAAAGTTCGTCCAGCGGAAGCCAATGGAAAACATCTCGATACGCACTCGCCGAGGATTGGGCAGCCGCACAGCAAGCAGGCGATCGAGAAAAATCGCTGAGTTGGATGGAGATGAAAGTGGACACTGTCTACGGACCGCAGTGGACGCACCCACACCCCTCTTTCAGTCCAGACGAAACCGCGGTCGTATATACGTCAGATGTATCAGGGCATTCGCAGGTTTATGTTGCTGTGATTCCGTGAGGTGAGGACTATGAAAAAAATTTTTAGATACCATCTGTATATTTTTATTCTGCTTGGCATTGCGTGCAGCATTGCATCAGCACAAGAGGAGTGGATACCAGATCCGAACTTGCGTCAGGCGGTAAGAGAGGCACTCGAATTGCCAGATGAAATACCGCTTACACAATTGGAGATCAAACGCTTGACGGCATTGGAGGCTGGGAATCGTCAGATAACAAGTCTCACAGGGCTGGAACATGCAACCAATTTGACTTGGTTGTTGCTTGCAGAAAATCCAATCTCAGACCTTTCACCGCTTGCAAATCTTGTTCTATTGAGAGTGCTTAATATGGCAGTCTGCGAGATTTCGGACATTCGTCCGCTTGCAAACCTGATACAGCTGAAGAGCCTTCATCTTCATTACAATCGCATTGAAGACATCACACCATTGGCAAATCTTACACAACTTACCGATTTGTGGCTGATTCACAATCAGATTGTTGATGTTAGTCCGCTCGCGAGCCTAAAAAATTTGACTGACTTGCAGATTGAGGGTAATGCCATCAGAGACTTTAGTCCACTTCTTGGGTTAAATCTGACACACGTTGATGTTGATATTCGCATGTTGCATGAACTGGCTTCCGTAGTAGTGAGGATACCTGATCTGAATTTGAGACATGCTGTGCGAGAAGCACTTAGTTTACCGAGTGAAATATCGCTCACGCGGTTGCTAATGCATCAATTGACAGGACTGGAAGCCGCTGACAGTCAGATAACAGATTTGACGGGATTAGAGCATGCCATGAACTTGACTTGGCTTACCCTTGGTGGGAATGAGATTCGAGACTTACGTCCACTCGCTAAACTGAATCAGTTAGAAACCTTATATATTTGGAGCAATCCCATCTCCGATCTCTCCCCGTTAGCCAATCTAATTATGCTAAAAACGCTTCACATGCCAGCTTGCGATATCTCAGACCTTTCGCCACTGTCCAATTTAACACAGCTCGTATCCCTACATCTTGATTACAATCAGATTCAAGACATTACACCCCTTGCAAATTTGACGATGCTCAAAGAATTACGAATTCAGAACAACAGGATTACAGATCATAGCCCGCTTGATGCACTCTCCCTGATTCATCTTGAATATGATGAGTTTTGTGAACTTCCCAGACTCGCAATCGAGGAGCGCCTTGAAGACCGGGATTTTCCGTCCATTGTTCGTGCGTGGTATGATATATTAAATCGTCCCACGCTTTCATACCAAGAGCGAGTGGCACATCACGATTTGCATTTCACTCCCACTTTTTCTTTAAGTTGGCAAGAAACATCTCAAGGTCGTCAGTTGGCAGGCTACCTAAAGAATGCTCAAGCAGAACGTGATGCTTTGCTTGCTCTAAATCCTAATATGATTTCCCTCAGTGGCGTTCGTATGCGCGAAGCTCTTTTAGAAGAATACAACGACGAGGACTCGCCCTATTGGATAAGAGATACGACAGGTAATCGAATTCCAGCAGCACCTGATTATCCGGGGTTTTTACTTGACTTCACACATCCAGAAGTCCAAGATATAATCGTCCAAGAAGCAACTGCGATCGCAAAATGTGGATTATACGATGGACTTTTCATAGATTGGTGGAGGGAAGATTGGGCTGTTCTTGCAAACTATGAAACCGGTGAACTATATCGCGGGTTGTCAGCAGAACAGCAAGCTCGACAGGTGATTATTCAACGTATTCGTGCCGCGGTTGGCGATGATTTTCTGATACTCGTGAACCCAAACCGTAGCAAACCGACACGGGCTGCGCCTTACATCAACGGACTTTTCATGGAAACAGTTCGTGATCATGATGGTGGTTACACACATCAAGGATTGCGTGAGATCGAAAGTACGCTACTTTGGGCAGAGGAAAACTTACGCTCACCACAGATAAATTGTTTAGAAGGTTGGGGTGTTAAATCCCAAGCACCTGACAGTCCTACTAACCTACGCTGGATGCGCGTCTTCACGACGATGAGCCTGACGCATTCCGATGGATATGTGCTCTACATTACAGGCATCAGATTCCCCAACCATGAGCATGATTGGCGTGTTTTTGAAATAACGCATAAGCAAGTACATGATCGAGGTGAAATACATAATCATCACCATGACCATTATTGGTATGAGTTTTGGGATGCAAACCTCGGTCAACCCATCGGTGAGAAAGCAGCACTCTATCAAAATCGGGAAGGCTTGTTTATCCGTGAGTTTATCAACGGCTGGGCGGTCTATAACCGTTCTGGAAAAGCACAGAATATCCAGTTTCCTGAGCAAGTCTCTGGTGTCGCGAGTGGGAGGCAGGAGAAATACTGGCACGAACTCGCTGATTTAGACGGAGAGATTTATCTGAAGTCGGGGTTAGAAACCCCTCCTACAGTGGATGTCAATGCCGATGGGGTTGTCAATATCTTGGATTTAGTGATGGTCGCCAACGCTTTTGGAAAAACAGCCCCGGATCTCAACGGTGATGGCGTGGTGAACATCTTAGATTTGGTTGCTGTGGCGAATGCTTTGGGGCAATAATTCTCTAAAATCGGGGTTACAAACGCCTCCCACAAGGAGTTAAAACGGTTTCTGGGCTATAGTAAAATCCACAATTACTTATACGCTATGGATTGGCGAGGTTACAAACCCCGCCAGCGAAGAGGGATGAATTGACGGGTTTTGCTTCTAACTCCACAGCCGATCATGCGAACGTTCGGAATCCCATTCTGTCGTCGGCGCGAAGTATGCTGTCTCCTCTGGATGCAGATGTTCCCGGATGACCTCTTCGTTAAGATCAATGCCTAAACCCGGTGTGTCTGGCACATTGATATAGCCGTCTTGGATAATCGGGTTCGGCAAGCCTGTCACCATTTCATCCCACCACGGATTATCAACAGAATGGTTCTCCAGCACCATAAAATTCGATGTCGCTGCAGCGCAGTGGACGCTCGCCATCGCGCAGATAGGTGTACCCGCCATGTGAAGTGCCATTCCAATGCCGTGCTCCTCCGCCAGATCGCCTATCTTCTTCGTCTCTAAAATCCCGCCCGATGTCGCAATATCTGGGTGCGCTACGGCAATCCCTCGGTTCTCAAACAGGGGCATGAAGTCTTCCTTGCAGTAGATGTCCTCACCTGTGCAGATGGGTGTAGCACATGAATTCGAGAGACGCACGTACTGATCGGTGTATTGCCACGGCACCATATCCTCTAACCACGCGAGATTGTATTTCTCCAATGCCCTTGCGAGACGGATACAGTCCTCAATACCGATATGCCCAAAATGATCTACTGAGAGCGGTATCTCATAGCCGATAATACCCCGAACCGTTTCCACATATTCGCACAATATACTGATACCTTTTTCAGTGAGGCGAATACCGGTAAAAGGGTGCATCAGGTTAGAGGTTTCTAAATTCCCTGCCGGTGCAGAGATTGTACCGGGAGTCCCGCGAAGCAGTCCAACACCGATGTCCATCTTCAGGAAGGTGAACCCCCTGTCCATGCGATCTTGGAGTATTTTACCCATCTCTTCTGGATCTCTCAGGGACGGCGTATCGCTATAACATCGGATTTTGTCTCGGAATTTTCCGCCAGCGAGTTGATAACACGGCACACCGTAAGCCTTACCAGCGAGGTCCATCAATGCCATTTCAATCCCGCAGACACCGCCGCCTTGTCGCGCATGGTGACCGAACTGCTTAATCTGACGAAAGATTTTATCAACGTTACAAGGATTTTCACCCAAGATTCGACTTTTGAGCATCAGTGCATACGTCGGACTCGCGCCATCGCGAACTTCACCGAGACCGTAAAGGTCTTGGTTTGTGTCCAGCTTCAAAATGGGACCCCCCGTTTGGGTCCGAACGATACGCATGTCGGTAATTTTTAGTGCCGAAGGTTGAGAAGCGGTATTGACATTTGACTGTATCTGTTGATCGTCCATTTATACTTCCTTTCCAGATATGATGTCGAGCGCGGTATCCAGGATCGTTAGGTGGAGTGCTGCGCGTTGTTCAAGTTGCCAGACCGTTGGTGTTTCAGAGATAATAACATGTTCACTGTGAAAATGCAACAGGTAAGGGGCTAAACCTTCGGTGCCCCATGAGGTGGCGACTTTATAAACCCCTTCTGCGAGACCTGGAGCATCTTCGCCGGGGTCCTCGGGATCTAATGTCCCTACTGCTTTGGCAGCAGTGGCAAACCGAGGACCGATATATTTCTCGTCACGTTTGCCCTCGTAGAGGTAGAAACCGGTCGCGTCGTAGTCCTCATGGAAGTCTATTGTGAGCGAGAATTGGGTTTGTCCCAGGGCTTTTTTAACGATAGCGACTTCAGCAACATTGTCTGTCTCAAAAGCGCGATTGATGTCTATACCGTCAAGCGTTTCACGCGTGTTATGAACATAACCGTAGGGATTGATACACGGGATTACCAAAAACGAAAAGTTTTTCAGGAGTGGAGTGTTGTCCCGTTCAAGGAACTGCAAAACTGCCTCAACACCGGCAGGCTCATCGCCGTGCATACCACCAGTGATAAGAACATGTTTCGGTGTATCTATTAAAGGCACTAAATGAATCTGATATATCGGGTAATCGTGGACGGTGCCGAGCAGTTCTATTGGCACATCCAAATGTTTCAGGCGTTTTGTAATTTCGGCGTAATTGCGCAAACTTCGGAGCTCCTCAACAAGGTTGGCAAAGAATATACGTATAGCATATCGTTAAACAGCCCAATACGCAACCGATTTTTCAGAACCATTTTCTGTTTGACATTTAGCACATTTTCTGATAGAATTTTGTTAAACCCATATCCCAAAGGACACAAAAAATGCTGACCGAAGCGGAACTTTACGACGCAGCACTCACTCATTTTGCTGAAAACAATCTCGAAGCGGCTGTCGATGCTTTCAAAGAATTGATCGACATTTATCCAGACTACATTGAAGGATTCCTTGGGTTAGGACATGCCTATGAACGGCTCAGCCTATACGATGAAGCCATCGAGGCTGTCCAGAAAGCGATAGAAATCAACCCGAAGGATCCACTTGCATATACCAGTTTATCCATGTGTTACCAACGAAAAGGGATGATCCAAGAAGCAGAAGATGCGATGGCAAAGTCGCAGCAATTGCAGATCGAGGCATCCAATTCATCTACCTAATGTCTTAAACGTTGAGGTTTTCATAATGCCAAATCCTACTTTACTGGATCCGACCTCTCAAGGCGATACATCGGCGAAATTTCTCGCACCGCGACTTGATAGCCTTGACGGAAAAGTGATGGGGTTACTGAACATCACGAAAAACGGCAGTGATATTTTTCTCGACCGTATTGCTGAATTAATGCAGGAACGGTTTGACCTTGCCGAAGTGATTAACGTCAAAAAACCGACGTTCTCGCGTCCGGCACCGACAGAGCTGCTCGTTGAACTCGCGGAACAGGCAGATTTCGTCATTGAAGGGCTTGCCGACTGAGGCTCCTGTATATCGTGCAGTATGCACGACGGAACTGCCTTAGAGGAACGCGGTGTGCCAAGCGTCGCGGTTTGTACGGAAGTCTTTTTCGCTGCAGGGAAAGTCCAAGCGCGTGTCCTTGGACACAGCGATTTGGAACCGCTCACCGTCCCCCATCCGATCCAGAGTTTGACACCAGATCAGATTCGGGAACGCGCCGAGGGTGCTGTCGAAGAGATCGTCACACGGCTGACAAAGAACGGTGCGTAAGTCTTAATTTACGTGAGACTAAAAAACGCCGTCCGGTATTCTGTGTTCCGGCACAACAGAGCGTGCCTACTACTATACCAAACGGCGTTTTACATTTTAAACTGCAATGTCATGGACTCTCCGGGTTGTAAATCGCGCCATCGACCCAACAATGCGCGCAATTTCCGTCGTATTACCTCCAGCTGCTCATCCGTGAAGTTTACTGGCAGCGAGGCACTGTGGTCCCGAAATATGCCATCACTATCACCACTATATCCTAAATTTTCCAACAAATCTGCCTGTAGCAGGGCAATAATCGACTCGGTATCCACTGCTTCTCTCGGAATTTCAAAAGGACGTTCTGCCTTCGGTTCACTGAAGTCAGGGATATCGTACCCCTTTGCGACGAGTCCGAAAAAAGCATTGTCAAAGCCGAGTGTCGTTTCCACAACGTAGTGCGCGAAGTCGTGTTGCACAAACCCACGGTGGAGATGTGTCCACGTGACACTCCCATCGTCCCGAATACAAGTAAGCATATCAGGCTTGTGCTTCCATTGGTTCTTGCCCTTTTTGAAACGGATAACCATCTGCCAAACCACTACTTGGAAAGCTTCAGCATTCCCCACACAGTCGCGAGTTTGCCACGCGCTTCAACATTCAGCGTGTCCGCAACCAAGTTGTTAATCTCCTTCTCGTCGAGAACGGCGTTATAGATTCTCGCATCCTCCACGCGAGCGACGACCCAACCGTAGGCGGTTCCGCCAATGAGAGCACGAGGACCGAAAAGTGCTTCCACATCACCGGCTTTCCAAGAGACGATGGGTCCCATCGTATAATCACCGATGACCTTGCCATTCCGGTATATCATAATCTTCGCGTTTCCGCCATCGTCTTCATACGAAACCGCCAGCTGAATCAACTTCCCCGTCTCTTTTTCCTCAAATCCGGGGTTGGCATCCTGTGTACGTCTAAAGAAGCTGCTGCCAGCCATCCAACGTTTTGGTTGACGTTCCGCATAGACGATCGCATCAAAAGTGTCCGCACTGCTTTTATTCACCGCCAGTGTAGCACCTCTTGTAACGTTCAAATCATCTAAATAGAGCCATGTTATTAATGTTTTATCAGGACCGATGTCAGGTCCTTTATAGCCCGTTGTCATTGCCCATTCATTATTGCCGATGTGCAATTTCCCATCTTTGACCTCAGCATCCAAGAGATCAATTTCGCTAAAATGCCCCGTCAAGTCTTCCAATTCAGCACCTTTCTCAAAGGTCCAGTGCCCAATTAGATCGTCCTTTTTCTCCGCCTGTCCCAACGCTGGTATCACTAAACCGAGCAGAAGCAGCATAGAGAAACTGAATATGAAATAGCGTTCTAAGTGCATGGTCATTGGGTCCTCCAGAGTTAAAATAAATTTCCAGTCTTCTTAAGGGGATTTCAATGGTTGGTGGGGTTGCAGACCCCACCAGCAAAGGGTGGAAACGGCGAGGCACGGAAACCTCGCCGTAAGGAGTGTTCAGCGTTCGTTTATCGGACAAAGAGAAACGAACGCGATGAGATAAGTGCCCACATGAGATCCTCGCATCCTACGCGGTGCTTAGGGCTTTCTGCGATGTAAGCCTCAGCTGTCTGAAGCTCCGCATCAGTTGGGAATCGACTGAGTGTGCTGAGGTACAACTCGGTAATAAGTTCCTGATTTTCAAGTTTCGCTTGGACCAGGCGGCTGAGCGATCCATTAGGACTCTTCAACTTTTTATGGACATCATTGGAGTTAATCATGTGGAGTGCTTGGGTGAGCGTCGGTTCCAACTTCGGGTCTAAATCACCAAGGAACTCCCGATCAGAACGTCCATAGAGTGACAAGAAGCGTGAACTCACCGGCAGCGGTAGTTCAACAGAACGAGTGCCAACGGGGTAGCGTCCGTACTTTTCTTGGGTACCGGTGACATCGTTCAAGACATCTAATAATATCTGTGCCACCATCGGTCGAGGATAGAAACGCGAGAAAAATCGGTCGTCCAACTGATTCGTCTCATTCGGTTCTGCAGAGAGTTGGTACGTCCGCGAATTGAGAATCCGTTTAATCACATGTTTCGTATCAAATCCGCTCTGCACAAAATCGTCTGCCAACGCCTCCAGAAGTCCTTCAACACTCGGTGGGGTCGTCGCTCGCATATCATCAACTGGGTCAACGATACCTCTGCTGAAGTATTGACTCCAGATACGATTCACAGTCGCCTTCGCGAAGTATGGATTTGTCGAAGAGGTCATCCAGTCTGCCAATACTTGCAGGACATCACCTTGATAATCCGGAGAGAGCGATTCACCACCGAGGAAAGTTGGCAATGCCACTTCACCTCGGTTGCCTTGCACCGATTGATTGATAACACGCCCAACGGGGTCATAGTAAATAACCTGTTCGTTGTAGAGTCCACCACCGCGAACACCTACCTTTCCAGTGAAGGCAGCGAAATTCCAATAGTCATCGGTCGTCCACTGGTCAAACGGATGTTTATGACATCTCGCACAACTCAGACGGATGCCGAGAAATACCTGTGCGGTCGTTTCCGCTCTGCCCGCAGGTTGCTGCTCAATGCGGTAGTAGTTCGTGGGACCGTGCTGATAAGTACTCCCTCGTGCCGTGATGAGTTCTCGGACAACTGTGTCGTAAGGTCTATTCTGGGCAACAGCCTCACGCACCCATTCGTGGAAGAGCGTTGCCCCGCGTTCACCGAATGCACCATTCCCCAACTGACGAGGATGGATGCGCAACATATCGGCTAATTTTAGTGTACGCAGGTTTACCCATTCCGGCGTGTCAAGAAGTGTATCAATAAGTTTTGAGCGTTTGTCGGGATCTGTATCTTCAAGGAATGCTTTCACTTCATCAGATGTCGGAAGCCGACCGATCGTATCCAAATAAACCCTGCGTATGAACGTCTCATCAGTCGTCAGAGCAGACGGACGGACATTTAACTTTTTGAGTTTCGCAAAGACAAACTCATCAATAAAGTTGTTGGGTGTAAATTCCTCCTGCTGTGCAACGACAAGAGGTTCTGCACGCGGAATTGTTACAAACGACGCAGTAACAACACCTAAGAAGCGCGCAATAACGGCAGTGCCCCCCCAGCGGACACTCGTTACTTCACCCGTGTGGGATACCTCAGCGACCGGTGTATCCTTAGATTCATAGACGGCTTTTTCGGTCACATCTTCAACGGACCCGTCAGAAAAATAGGCGAGGACCTTCAGTTGCGCGGTCTCTCCGATATCAGACAGGACAAAAGTGCTCGGCTGAATTTCAAGTTTCCTAAGACGCGGTTCGTTATCAGAAAAGGGCGCGCCCGCTTCGATCCAGCGGAGAATGGTTAATGCTTCATCTGAACTGGGGTCAAATCGCAAACCGCCTTCATGTACGATCTGTCCAGTGGGTTTAAGAAAAAAGAGACTCTGATCCGGTTCAATCAGGTTGATGCGTCTGCCACGACTGTGATGAACGATTGGTGCATAATCCGATTCCGGATTCAAGGTCAACAGAGAGAGATTTAATCCACCCTGTCCACCAAATTTTCCGTGGCACATGCCAGCTGAACATCCATGTTTATCGAGAATAGGTGCAACGTCTTTTAGAAATCTGATAGCAGGTTCTGGTTCGTCAACCTCACTAACATTCAGCGGAGTAGTCGTGGTAGTGAGGTTTGCACTGTCTGCCGTGTTCGCCTGCACTGTGAATAGTACTACAAACAGAAACAACATAGACAGATTTCTAACAATTGAATTCAGAAGGAAAGGTGAAGGCAACCTGTTAGTTGCGGACATTGAATTTGGGGTCAATATGCGTTTCATCTGAAAACCTCCCTGAAAACTTCGGTGACATGTCCTACAAACCGAAACTCAAGACCGGCTTGAATATCTTCGGGCACTTCAATAAAGTGTTTTTTATTGCCTTTTGGCATAATGACTTTCTTGATGCCTGCCTGCTTCGCTGCAAGGATTTTTTCCTTCACACCGCCGATAGGTAACACTTTTCCTCTAAGCGTGAGTTCACCTGTCATGGCGACTTCAGGACTGACTTGTCGTTGTGTAGCAATGGAGGCAAGGGCAGTTGCAATGGTAATACCCGCCGAAGGACCGTCCTTCGGGATCGCCCCTGCTGGCACATGAATATGGATGTCGTTTTCCAATAGACTCGGGTCAAATTTGAGTGCATCGGATTGGGATTTGACATAACTGAGTGCGGCTTGTGCGGATTCCTGCATAACCTCACCGATCTGTCCAGTGATATGAAGTTGCGTCTGAGCATTCATTTTCTTCGTAGACGCGACCTCGATGAAGAGGATTTCGCCACCCGCAGGCGTGACAGATAGCCCTGTCGCCACACCAATGTCGGCTTTACGACTCGCGATTTCAGAATCAAACTTCGCTGGTCCCAAATAACCTTGAATATCCTTCGCTGCAATCGTTGTTCGTTCGGTGTTTCCTTCGGCAACACGGCGTGCGACTTTCCGGCAGAGAGTGCCGAGTTCACGCTCTAAATTTCGCACACCCGCCTCGCGAGTATACTCACCGATTACTTTTTTGATTGCAGTATTCCTGATAGTAATCAACGCATTTTTTAGCCCGTTTTCTGCCAATTGACGCGGTATCAGATACTGCTTGGCGATGATCAACTTCTCGTTAGCAGTATAGCCCGGAAGTTCTATTGTTTCCATCCGGTCCCGGAGTGCCGGTGGAATGGTGTGGAGTTGATTCGCTGTCGTGACAAACATCACTTTTGAAAGATCAAATGGTACATCAAGGTAGTTGTCCGTGAATGAATGATTCTGTTCTGGATCAAGGACTTCGAGAAGGGCAGAAGCCGGGTCACCACGAAAATCAGATCCGAGTTTGTCAATTTCATCAAGCATAAAGACAGGATTGTTCGATTCAGCCTGCCGAAGCCCTTTAACGATGCGTCCCGGCATCGAGCCGATGTAGGTACGTCGATGCCCACGGATTTCAGCTTCATCGTGCATGCCACCCAACGAGATGCGTACAAATTTTCGGTTCATTGAGCGAGCGATAGACCTACCGAGTGAGGTCTTCCCGACACCGGGCGGCCCAACAAAACAGAAGATGGGTCCCTTCATATCGGATTTGAGCATACGCACGGCGAGGTATTCCAAAATTCGCTCTTTGACTTTCTCCAGATCGTAGTGATCCGCATCAAGAATCTCTTGTGCCGCTGCGATGTCTAAAGCATCTTCAGTACTGACAGACCACGGGAGATTTAACAACCAATCCAGATAGTTTCGTGAAACGGTTGATTCAGGCGAGAAAGACTGCATTTTGGAGAGTCGTTTCAATTCTTTTTCTGCTGCCTGCCTCGCTTTTTCGGGCATTTCAATTTCGCTCAGCTGCTCCCGCATTTCATCGATTTCAAGCCCAAGATCGTCCGCTTCACCAAGTTCGGTCTGAATTGCCTTAAGTTGCTCCCGGAGATAGTATTCACGCTGTCCCTTGTTAATGACGGCTTGTGCATTATTTTGGATTTTGCTTTCTAATTCGTGCAGGTCAAGTTCTTTAGCGAGAATAACAGCAAGTGTATTTAAGCGTTCATGAACAGACACCGCTTCCAGAATGCGCTGCTTATCGTGCGGTTTCAGATCCAGCATAGCGGCGATATAGTCAGCAAGGCGCCCCGGTTCATCAATCATAGTTTTGGTCAGACTGCCATATTCTTCCTGATAACGCGATGACATCTGAACAATACGTTGGAACATTTCATCATTGCTGCGAACGAGTGCCTCCACTTCCAAGTCCATCTCTGTATTATCGGCGGGATTTTCACCGTCACTACCAATGATGCCGATGCGAGCCTTAACAAAAGGCTCTGTATGTAAAATTTCTTCAATTTGGACGCGTTCTCGTCCATGCGCGAGGAATAATACATCTTCATCATCAGTTTTGTAACGGAGGATGTGAATCAAACTCCCGATTGGGCTGAAGTCACTCTTTTTGATATCTTTAATCTCTTCCTTAGAGAGATCCTTTTTCGGACGAAAGATGCAAAGTCCCCTGTCATGTTCCATAGCATGCTCAACGGCAGCGGTCGCCATCTTCCCAGAGAGCGCGACATGATGCGGCGGAAATGGCGGTACCGGCGGCATGTATGGAAAAACGACAAGATCATCCAAGGGAAGAATGGCGAGTTCCTGTGTGAGTTCTTCTTCCTCTTCTTTCACAGTCGTATTTTCGTCTATGTTTTCTTCTTTCTCTTTGGTTCCCATGTTTTTCTCCTTTTTGAAATAGATGTGTCGCTGCGATTGTGCCGCTAAATCAATCGTCAGTTTTTGATATGAATTGCTCTTTTAAGTATTTTTACCGAGGATTTCTTGCTACGATTGCTCCTTTTGATCGACCTTCAGTTTTTTATGGATGTTATGGATGTACAGTCTCAATATTCCCTTGACACGGGCAGATAAGGTAACACCATCGGATATATATTAAGGCCAGAATTGATACAACGTGGTATTCGCTAAAATGCTGCCAATACTCCACAAACTTCCACTGATGTAGTCTCCGAGCGCAAGTCCAAGAAAGAAGGGCACCATTTGCCTATAGGCTTTAAGCCCTCCTTGATGCAACACAATTGCCTTCGCTATCCATGCGACAAAGAGGCAACTCCAGAGGTTGGACATACCCCAACTATTTGCCATAGCATAACCGAGTGGGTGCAGGGGCCACCAGAGAAATCGGGTTCGCAATACCATGAGCCCAAAAGCGACTCCTACACCACCACCCATAAAAGCGAGGGCGGGGATATCGGTGCCTTGCGGATAATTCAGCCAATTTTCAAGTTGGCGATAAACGCCTCTACCGAACCCTAATGCCCACGGGCCGTAATAGCCGGTTTCTGCGCCATGTCTGTAATAACTATCCAAGAGTAGCCAGAATATAACAATCGCACCGACCAAGGTGGCTATAAGAATCGCAGCGGCGGTGTGTTGCGGACGTATCTGCCGCCGCTCTGAAATCTTCAATGCCTCCAATTCCTGCGGCATCGGGTGTGCACGATATGCTCGGTTAAAGAACATATACAACGAAAAAACCGCCTTCGTACTTGTCGTCAACCGCTGCGTGCCGAACGCCGTCACGATTAATCCGTGCGGGTCAACCCTGTGCAAATCGTGGACCAAGAATCCTAATTCTGCACGAAGTCGTGCGATCATTGTTGCGAGCAGGAAGTAAAGCCCGAAAAAAATGGGAATCACCCAGAGCGACATTCCCGCCTTATAAGAAAATACGGTCAAAAACAGCATTCCACCGACAATGCCGAGAAAAGCGATGTGATACGGCATCGGCTCACGCTGCATATCTATCCGAGAAGTACCTGTACCTCGAAGTCCCTCCACAACACCGGTAAAAATTCGTTTGACGTGTGTTCTCCCAACCCATCCAGCAGTAGCGAGGAGGACCATATATGCCCCGAAACTCTGGGCATCAGCATAAGGGAACCCCGGTAAATTCCGTATGCCAAGAACACTGCCCGCCATCAACTCAAATTTGTATACCCAATAGAACGCCCAACACGAAAAAAGCAGATCCAGCGGAATAAGGAAACTGATCCCAATCGCAAAAGGATAAAACGAGAGACGCACACCTCCCATCGCGTTCCAAGGGCGACCGGTAAAGTATTGATGGATGTTTTGTCGTTTAACAGGCAGATACGGAACTGCCGGATAAATCGAGTTCAGCAAATTCAAGATACTAATGGCTGCGGCAATGCTGAAACCCAGCCACATCAGTTTATTCTTAAAAAAACTTGTATTCGTCTCCGTCATCGCGAGCGGCAGTTGGATAATCGGATACGTTAGCCGTTCTCGCTCGGTCCATTGAATGCGAAGGAGTGTGTTGATGCACAACATAACAAACATCAACACGAGAATAAAAAGTGTCCACCATACAATAGGTAGTGCCCAAGCGGTAAGATGTGCCTTCCGATAAAGGGTTGATTGCCCTTCATAATACCCTGATAAAACACTAGTGTCTTGAACGGTTAGCCATGTCGGAAGTTCTTTCCAAAAAAGTTGCTGCCATTCATTCTCAAACGTTGCAAATCGAAATGGATGTCCGAGTATTGTGACCAAGATCTCCATCATATCGTGCGAACAGAGTGAAGAAACGATGCACAACATGACATAGATTGTGAGCAATTCCGCCGGTGTCAATCGCAGTTTTGAGGACAATTTCCCTAACAGCGCGCTGAACACCATCAGCCAAAAAATAATAAAGATGACATTAGAAAGAGGATGAATCAGCGTCGGGTGTGTATAACGGACGACCTCCAATTGGATAATCCAGAAAACGTTAAGAGGAATCAGGAGCATCGCGATGAAAAATGCCTTAAGCGTTAACCCGCGTTCACCTTTTCTAATGTTCCTTGCGGTTCGTTCAGGTAAATCTTGCAAAAAACGCCCTCTCCGTATATCCAGCCCGGCGCGTTGCTTGGGCTTACGCGTTTTATTAGGAGATTACTTCTATCCTCCGCTCATTGCTTGTTATATCTCTGATTCTCGCTCCTAACGAAGTGCCGCGATCGGGAGACCGCTTCTATTCCGATTATCTATCGAATCCACCCACGTTCACCTTCAATGAACACCTCCGTCCCCAATTCTGCGCAACGTCGTTGATAGTTCTGCAAGGTTTCTATTGCCGCCTCTTCCGTTAGGACACTCGGAAACTGCTTTCCAATGTCGGGTGTTGGGGTTTCCGTAGGTTTCCCAGGGCGCACCGGCGTTTTCGCCGGATCCGTCAAAATCGGAATTAACTCAATCGACTTCAGAAGCCCAGCTCCAAACGTCGCTTTCGGTATAACTATGTGTGAGTGCTGTTTATCATAAGTATCATAGATAAAATCTGAGAGACTGTAGACAATCGGTTTGCCTTGATATAACTCAATACCACCAAACGTATGAAGTTGCTGACATAACACCATGTCCGCCCCCGCATCGATCAGTGCCTGTGCAAAAATTCGTTGCCGTCCAATGGTATCATCCGCAGCGTGCCCCTTGCTTCCCCAATGTAACCAGACAATCACGAGTGTTGCTTCTGTTTTCGCCTGCTTAACAGCAGTTGTCATTTCACTATAAACGGCGTAAGCGAGCGGGTCCTCGGTATAACGCGTGAACTCATTCATCCGATAATACGCTAACAACGCAACCTGTACAGGTTCAGCTCCCTTCCGCTTGGCTGACACCCATGCCGGAAGTCTTGCCGCTTCAGCGTCTACACCAGCACCGATCGGTTTGACATCATACCACTCCAGTTCGGTGATCGTATCCTCCAACGCCTCAAAACCGAAGTCCATTATGTGCGGTGTAGCTAAGGAAACAGCATCAAATCCTGCGTTCGCGATGGCTCTGCCAAGTCCGGGTGCTGCCCGAAATGGGTTTTCAATGCCGTAGCGTGGTTCGCCTCTTTCCGAGATGCTGGCGTTCAAGGAAGCGGTCGCGACATCTGCGGACTGAATCAGGTCAGCAGTTCCTTGAAAGAACACACCAGCCCCCTCGCTTTCAATCAACGGTGTCATATGACCACTCACAGTAATATCACCGACAGCAAGAACTGAAATCTCATCAACCGCAGTTGTCTCACTCGCTGGAAGTTCCGCGAGCAACGTCCCGAAGAGTATGAGGCACAACAGGCTACCAATCAAAAGATAGCATTGAAACCTTTGACGTTGTAATGTACCTATAGAACTTTCAAGACGCTTAATTTTCATGATTCTTCTGAACCTTCTAAGACATCATCAAGAGTTAGGTCCGTGTCCAATTCATCCAGTAAGTTTTCCTCTTTGAGTTTCACCCCAAGTGCAATGAGGGTTTCAGATAAAGCGATCCGGTCAACTTTCGTGGTTTCAAGTGTTTCAGTTTCAGAGGCTAAGTCTGCTCGCAGAGACTCCTGGCTGCGACGAGCCTGTTCTCGCAAGAGTTTCGTTTCGTTGCTAATCCGATCAATTTGTGTCTGGAATTCGCTGGCGAACTCGTTTATCAGTGTAGATAATTTTTGAAGATCCGCCTCGTCACGCCCAGTGATTCCATCCAACCGGACATCAATCCGCGCGCCAACAAGCGCGTCAATTTTGTCCAGTGTTAACCCCGAATTGTCGTCTTCAAGTTTCGCTGAAAGATTGCGGATATCGGCTTTAACCTCTGTTATTCCTTGGGCGAAGCGTTTTTCTATATCTCTAATCTTGTCATCGACCTGCTGGCGGGTTCGCTCCAATTCTTGGGTGAGTGTCCGCAAGCGTTTGTTATAATTCCGAATATATCTTCCGATGACACTGTCGCGGAGATGCATTTCCAGTTGTTGTCGCTCTAAATCTGTTTCGGTTGCAGTGTCGTGTTCATGTTCCGGTTCCCGGTCTTGGACATCTATAGGTGTTTGCATATATTTTCCTCCCATGCTGAGGGTATACGTGTTTGATGCGTTTCACAGGCGAGGTTAGAAATACTGTCTAAGGATAGTTATAGACGTTCTCAGACTGTCTTGGGGTATCGACATCCTCGAAACTTGGATCTGATTCAGCAGATGCTTCGCGGTTTGCGTTGAATTCGCGTAAAATACAGCTGACTATTTCCTCAGTATAGGCTTGGGCATCAACACGTTGCTGATTCGCCTCCCATGCCATGCGTGCCGCGGCTTCAAAATATTCGGCATGTTTGTAGGCATCAAGGAGATCTCTGCCTCGTGAAAATGTTCCGTGCCCGACCCAATAGAGAATATGACGCTCCGCATTTCCACCATTCTGGAAAAGCCGCAAACTCTCATAAGATAATTCTGGGATGCCGGGTGCTCGTTCCTCTACAAACCCAATACCGCTGGATTCGTCGTATATAATGGGCGTTTCAGGTTCATACCCTCTGAGGAAATTGTAAAATCGATCCGGCGCGCCATGTTCTGTCCGAGAGATTAGGTTCAAAAACTTCGGTTGCAAGTGAACAAGCGCATTAAATCCGTGTTCCTCTAATTGCTCGAAGATAAGAAGGTAATGGAACATCTCACTCGTCGGTGCTGGCGGCGCAATGCCATCTTGATCCAGATCCAAAATTGCCTGATCTGGTGTGCCAAAACGCATCCGATAATGCACGCCGTCCGGTTCAACTTCAATAAGGGTTAAGTTAAGAGCAGGATGCTCAATGCCAATCATGTCCAAACGCGAACCTGATTTCGTGAGTAGCACGTGTCTTCCTGCTAATCCCTTAACAACAATCTGCGGTGGCAATTGGTAACGCGGCGATGTATTGTAAGGGATAAGCGATGTCTCCTCAACCGTTTCAGTTAGAATTGCTCCCATATTGCCAGCGGTTGCCCATAGATAATCGTGAGCGTGCGCATGCGCACCCACCCAGCCCATCTGCCCTATCAATGTTCCACATTCACTGTCAGGCGAAAGCGGACGTAGGTCGGAATGATATCCCCGCTCTTGCCAGCGTTTGTAGCGATAACTTTGCGGTGGCGGTGTCGTTAAGGCGTTTACCAGATACGGATTGACTAATGGTGAATCCACTCGCGGTTCTACTCCTCAGTTAGGATTAAGCTTTAATTCGCCGTGCGATCCCAAATCTTGACATTTCCCCTATCCTTTAACTATACCATGTCTAAGAGAAAATAGCAAATTTTAAGCGCGCTGGGGCATTTTATTTTCGGTTTCTTGCCCGTTTTGGACGGACGGTTACACCTGCAGCGAAAAACCCTCAAACAGACGATTGAAATTACTGAAGAACTGAATGCATTCGACATCTACTACGATTGGAGTTGAAATATCCATCCAAAATATGATAAAATTTGCCTATACAGCATAAGGTAACAGAACGTGAATTACCAAAATCCTATGTTAATGAAAGGCATAAATATATGATGCGAACTGAAACAGATAGTATGGGAACACTTCTCGTTCCAAATGACCGATATTGGGGGGCACAAACACAACGTGCACTCCAAAATTTTAAGATTGGGGACGAACGCCTACCGCGCGCCGCTATATGGGCTCTCGGTACCATCAAACAGGCGGTCGCGCAGGTCAATGCTGACCTTGGCTTGCTCGAAAATCGGATTGCTGAGGCAATTAGCACAGCAGCGCAAGAAGTTATTGATGGCTCGTTGGACGATCACTTTCCACTCCGCATCTGGCAAACAGGTAGTGGGACACAAACAAATATGAACGTTAACGAGGTCATCGCGAACCGAGCCATTGAGATGCTTGGTGGTGAGATGGGTAGTAAGGACCCCATCCATCCAAACGACCACGTCAACAAGTCGCAATCGACAAACGATGTCTTCCCAACCGCCATTCATTTGGCAATGGTACGACAGATTCGGGATCATCTCTTACCGCGCTTGGGTATACTACAAGAGGCATTTGCAGAAAAGGCATCGGCGTTTGAAGAGATCGTCAAGATTGGACGAACGCACTTGATGGATGCAACACCACTCACACTCGGACAGGAATTTAGTGCGTATGCGCAACAACTTGCTGCAGCGAAACAGCGCATTGAGACTTCGCTGCCGGACCTCTCCGAACTACCGATCGGTGGGACAGCCGTCGGTACAGGATTGAATACGCATCCGGATTACACAGAACGAGTCGTGGCACGGCTCTCAGAAACAACTGGCTATCAACTCCAACGTGCGCCAAACGCGTTTGAGGCACTCGCATGCCGGGACGCTGTTGTTAGCGCAAGTGGTGCGCTGAAAACATTGGCAGTTGCCCTCTTTAAGATTGCAAACGACATCCGATGGCTCGCTTCGGGACCGCGGTGTGGTCTTGGTGAACTGCAGTTACCTGAAATGGAACCCGGAAGCTCAATTATGCCCGGAAAGGTAAATCCGACCCAATGCGAAGCCGTCACGATGGTATGTGCACAGGTGATCGGAAACGATACAACATTGGCGTTTGCAGGGGCGAATGGGGCATTGCAACTGAACGTGTTTATGCCTGTGATTGCGTATAACGCTTTACAGTCTATACAACTCCTCGGTGATGCGTGTGAATCGTTCCGCGTGAATTGTGTAGAAGGCATCGTGCCGAATACTGAAGTGATAGGGCGGCACCTTTCAGAATCATTAATGCTTGTGACTGCGTTGACCCCACACATTGGGTACGATAGGGCAGCAAAAGTCGCACAACACGCACATGAACATGGATGCACACTGCGTGAGGCTGCTATTGCGCTTGAGGCTCTAACTGGTGAGGCTTTTGACGAACTTGTCGTGCCGGGGGATATGACACGACCCAATTTTCGGTAATGATTATCGGTTATCAGTTATCGGTCATCGGTTAAAGGGGTTTGACTCAACCAAACCACGTCTTAACCGACAACCGAAAGGAAATCTGCTATGCAGATTTCCGTACTGACAACTACTTAATCATCATCGCCGGCTTCGTTAATCTCCGACTCAATAGCGGAAACCTCTAAGTTCTGGAAACCAGAGAATCCACTACCTGCTGGAATAAGTCTACCGAGAATAACGTTTTCTTTCAGTCCAAAGAGCCTATCGGTCTGTCCGCTAACAGCAGCATCTGTTAGGACCTTTGTTGTCTGCTGGAAGGATGCAGCGGAGATGAAGCTATCTGTGCTCAAAGAGGCTTTGCTAATGCTCTGGAGAATTGGTTCACCAGTGGCAGGCGTCCCACCGTTTTCCTCAATTTCACTGTTGATACGTTCAAATTGTCTGCGTTGCACTTCATCGTTTGGATAGAAGTTTGTGTCGCCGGGGTCAGTGATGCGGATTTTCGTCAGCATCTGCCGCACTATTGTCTCAACGTGTTTATCATTGATAGTGCCGTTGGGATAGACTTTCTGGACTTCATCAACGAGATATGACCAGACTGCCTCTTCACCTTCGACAGACACGCCTTCAATAGTAGTGCGCCCGATACTCAAAATATCGTGCGGATTGAGAAAACCGTCAGTGAGGGGTTCACCAGCATTCACCCAATCGCCTTCAGCAACACGCCGCTTCTCATCAGGAATCTGGTAGAGGCGACTCTGGTATCCTTCATGTTCAATCCGGTAAGTAGGAATACCTGACTTTGTGCCTGCTGACTGGACATAACCTTCGATTTCGGCGATTTGAGCCGCAACCTCGCGTTTCGGGCGACGTGCCTCGAATAATTCTGTAACACGCGGGATACCGGCAACGATGTCATCGTTCTTTGTTCTCTCGTGGAGTTCTGCCAGTGCGTCTCCCTTCCGGGTGGTATCGCCTTCCTCTAAAGAGAAGGAGTAGTCCGCCGGAATGACGTGCGATACACGGGTGCCATCGGCAGTCTCGACTTCAATACGCATCCGTAAAGCGAGTTCATCCATTTCAAATCCGGGGAACTTCGCCTTCACACTTTCGTAATCTTCCGACAATTCGTCGCCGACAGCATACTCACAATTTGGATGATAAACATCGGTGACAGTGTGGGTCACCAGCAAGTTTGCTTTCTCAATGGCGCGGTGTTCCTTTGAGGATAGAATCGTACCGGGTTCAAGTTGTGTATCGATATCTCGTTTGTCCTCAACGACTCGGTAAATGAGCTCAACATCAAACCCTTTGAATTGTCGATGATACGTCCGGTACTCCTTGTCACTTAGTTCGGTACCCACCTCCAACTTCAACTCAGGGTGATGTACACTAACGACATGGTACAGGCTCGTGACCTTTTCGGCTAATGCTGCATCCGTTTTTCGGTGTGCTTTATACTCAATTTCAGTGAGACGTTGACCGGCACTTAACGCTGTAGTGCTGTCTTCGATTTGTGTCACTTCATAATGACGTGCCACTTCCAATCCCTTGTATTGTCGGCGTTTTGCGGATGATTCCTTTTGTGTCAAAAATTCGCCAACTTCCAGTGAACAGTCAGGATGATTGACAGCCGTAACACGGTATAAGAGTTCCGATTTAAAGCCACCTATAGTATGCGTACGCTGAGATGTGATAAACCCTGGGTAACTCTCACCAAACTGTTTTGCCTCGCTCTCGCTAATCAGATCCCCTGGTTTGAGCGGGCAATCAGGATGGTGAACCTGCGTTATTCGGTGCCGCAACTTTTGGGCATTGAAACCTGTAAACCGCTTACGGGCACGTGTTAAGGCTGCACCACTTAACTCTTCGCCCTCCTTAAGAGGACATTCGCTATGATATACGTGTGTTACATAGTGCCTTTCAACATCCTGTTTTTCAACCTTAAAGGCGTGTTCAAGATGCTGATACTCTGTGCGCGCATCCTCGTATTCACGTGCTGTTAATGTTTGGTCAACTTCGAATTCGGAAATCTCTGTATGTACAACGTAAACGGGCTTCGTATCCACTTCAAATGGATTAAGCAATGGAGCGATGTTCTCTGGTTCAACTTCATCCCCTACCTTAAACCCGAAGTCTTTGCTCGTCTTCTTGTCTATCTCGGTTATACAATACACACGATTGAAACTCGCATCGCGCCCCGATGCATTTGTGGTATCAGCATCGGAGGATTCGCTCTCTCCGTTACCATTACCTTCAGGAGAAGCATTACCCGGGATTGTCGTAAGATCCTCAACAGCAATACGTTCGCCCGTTTCTGCGTCCAAGTAATGCCATTCTCCATCAATTCCTTGCCGGGTATCCGCTTTCAATTGTTCTATCTCTTCCTCAGTGAGTTGAGTACCAACAGTCAGGGAGAGTTTAGGATGTTGGACACGTGTCACGCGGTATTTTGGCGTTACAAACCTCTGAAAACCGTATTCCATCTGTGCTTTAGCGTACTCTGCCTGTGACAGCCGATCACCTACTTTCAAATCGCAGTTGCCATCTAAGACAGCTGTAACTTCATACTGCCACGTCTTCGTATCAAAGCCTTTATAACGTTCCGTGTTTTCCATATACTGCTTTTCACTGAGCAATTCACCTTCACGCAATTGACAGTGGGGGTGATTGACCTGTTGCACCTTGTAGGCAGGTCCATCAAGGTTTGCTCTGTTTTCAATAGCAATCCAGAGTCCACCCTCTTTCTCGACCGTCCGTCCGGGTTGAAAATCTCGGAAATGCACGGTGCCGTTGGCTTTAGACAAAATTCTGCGCTGACGCGCTTCTGCAACCTCTTCAACAGCACCACCGGTGTGGAACGTCCGCATGGTGAGCTGTGTACCGGGTTCACCGATGGATTGTGCTGCAATGATACCGACTGCCTCGCCAACGTTGACAAGGGCATTCGTCGTTAGATCGTTACCATAACATTTTGCGCAAACCCCTTCGTCGGCTTGACAGGTGAGCACGGAACGTACTTTCACTGCTCTCACGCCAAGCGCATCAATCTTGTCAGCATTCTGTGTAGATATGATAGCACCCGCTGGAACAAGTATGTCACCGTCCTCTGGGTTGAGGAGGTCTTCGGCGGCAGTACGCCCGCTAATCTTAAAGGCAAGGTCCCCACCCTCCGTCGTAAACTTCTGAATGTTGTTCAGCGTGCCGCAATCTTCAATGGTAACGCGAACGTCTTGAGCGACATCCACCAGTTTCCGGGTAAGATATCCAGACGCAGCGGTTTTCATCGCCGTGTCCACGAGACCTTTACGCGACCCGTAGGTGGAGTTGAAATAGTCGAGTACATCCAAACCTTCACGATAAGAAGAGGTAATCGGCGGGATAAGAATGTCGCCGGTCTGTTTTGCCTTCAACCCGATAACGGCACTGATTTGCGTAAATGGATTTTTCCGAGCACGCGCACCACTATCTGCCATGATATGTACTGGACTGAAGCCTTCCACCGTTTTATCGCGTATCTCTGATCCATCTGGATCGACATACGGATGAATCTTCCGTGGATCACCTCGTTCAACGAGAGAGGTCTCTAATTCGGGCAAGACTTTGAACATCTCGTTTTCAACTTCCGTAATCGCCCGCAGCCAGATACGAACTTGCTCGTTTTCATGTTCCTCGCGTTCGGTCGTTGCTAAACCCTCAAGGATGGAATCAATTTGCTCCTTGGCATCATTCACCAGTTTGTCTCGGTTGTCAGGCGTAATGTAATCCATGATGCCGGGCGAAATGCCGCTCAACGTTGCATACTCAAAAGCGAGCTTTTGGACTTTCTCAAGCACTTCAGTTGTGGAGCGTGTACCCAATTCGTTAAAACACCGATGAATTAAGTCAGATAATTGCCTGCCCCCAGCTTCGGCATTGAAAAACGGAATATGCTGTTGGGAATGTTCGTCTTCCCATACTAATTCAGATGGCAGCACTTCGTTAAAGATAACCCGACCCACTGTTGTGAGAATTGGTTCCGTGGTTTTTCCATTTCCATTAGAGGCACAGAAGAACTGGATGCTGTCGTGCAGCTTAAGTTGACCTGCTGCATGAGCGGTTATAGCCTCTTCTGGATGCGCGTAGCGACGGTTATACCACGATTTTTCACGGATCGCCTCAAAAGCAGAGGTGTCGTTCGTCGTGTATGTGGTGTGCAAAAGCATCGCATCCTCAGCGTGTCCCGGCAGCTCCTTTGTGAGGAAGCTGGGGCCAAGCACCATGTCAAGTTCTGGAACAGCGATGGGATCACCGTGTGAAGGTTTGAGGATATTCTGACTACTGAGCATCAAAAGTTTCGCCTCAGCCTGTGCTTCCACAGTGAGTGGCACATGAACTGCCATCTGGTCGCCATCAAAATCGGCGTTGAACGCTTTACAAACGAGGGGCGGAATTCTGATTGACTTACCTTCTACCAACACAGGTAAAAATGCCTGAATGCCGAGTCGGTGCAACGTCGGAGGGCGGTTGAGTAAGACCGGATGATCCGCAATTACTTCCTCCACCACTTCCCACACAGGCGAATTGGAGTCAACGTGTTCAGCGATGTGTTTCGCACGCTTAATCGTTTGCGTATAACCGTAGGCTTGGAGTCGCTCAATGATGAACGGTTTAAACAGTTCCACCGCCATCCGTTTTGGGATGCCACATTGATGCAACCCTAATTCGGGTCCGACAACGATGACACTACGACCGGAGTAATCAACCCGTTTGCCGAGCAGATTTTGACGGAACCGCCCAATCTTACCTTTGAGAACATCGGCAAGGGATTTGAGCGGACGGTTGCCCGGACCGGTGACACGTCTACCGTGCCGCCCATTGTCGAAGAAGGCATCGACCGCCTCCTGCAGCATCCGCTTTTCATTTCGGAGAATCACCTCTGGCGAACGAAGCTGTATCAGTTTACGCAGTCGGTTGTTCCGATTGATGACACGGCGATACAGATCGTTGAGATCACTGGTCGCAAAACGTCCGCCTTCGAGCGGGACAAGGGGGCGTAAGTCTGGCGGAATGACCGGAATAACATCCAGAATCATCCACTCGGGTCGCTGACCGACTTCCGCAAAGTCAGCCATCTGTTTCAGCTGCTTGGCGATTTTAAGTTTTTTCTGATGGCTTGTCGTTTCCTCCAACTCTGTGGTTAACTTCTTTATCTCCTCTTCAAGATCAATGCCACTCAGAATTTCCCGAATAACTTCCGCACCGGTGCCAGCGCGAAACCCGCCCCAATGCTTGTTGCTGTGCTCGATATACTCAATCTCGGTTAACACCTGTCCAGGTTCAAGCGGGCACTCTGGGTCGGTTACCTCAACAACAATAAAGCCCTCAAAATAGAGTACACGTTCAACATCACGTGAGGAGAGTTCACAGAAAGTCCCGATACGAGACGGAATACCCTTGAAATACCATATATGAGAAACAGGCGCGGCGAGTTGGATATAACCAAGTCGATCTCTACGAACCCGCTGTTGCGTGATTTCAACACCACAGCGGTCACATATCATCCCCTTATGTTTAATCCGTTTATACTTACCGCAGTTACACTCCCAGTCCTTTTGGGGTCCAAAGATAGCCTCACAGAAGAGACCCTCCGGTTCAGGACGAAAGGAGCGGTAGTTAATAGTTTCCGCTTTCTTGACCTCGCCGCAGCTACACGTCCCTTTCTCAGGGCAGATAAAAGGTCCATCTGTTGCTTGGGCAGGATTCCGACGTCTACAACTGGTCTGCTTCGATTCATCCTTAATCTGATCAGGCGAGGCTATCTTTATGGAGATGCTGTCAAATGCCGTGTTCATCAGTTCTCCTTTTTTTTTAGCCGTCAACGGTCAGGTGTCAACTTGTCAGTAAAGAGGATTTCGAGTTCACTAAGCACCTCTTAACTGAAAGCCGATAACTGAAAACCGACAGCCAATATGCTATTCTTCATCCTTGTTGAGGGACACGTGGAGTCCAAGGGTTTGGAGCTCGCGTACCAAGACTTTGAACGATTCTGGCGTACCGGGCGGTTCAGGGTTTAAACCCTTCACAACTGACTCATAGATTTCCCTTCTGCCAAGAACGTCATCCGATTTGAGTGTAAGCATTTCTTGGAGTGTATGTGCTGCGCCATAAGCCTCCAATGCCCAGACTTCCATCTCACCGAGCCGTTGACCACCGTGCTGTGCCTTACCACCTAACGGCTGCTGCGTAACGAGAGAGTAAGGTCCAGTAGAGCGAGCATGCATCTTATCAGCAACAAGGTGATTCAACTTGAGGAAATAAACGTATCCGACCGTCACTTCTTGCGCAAACGATTCACCAGTCCTACCATCAAAGAGAATGCTCTTACCTGTCTGTTTACTGCGTTCTGGGAGATCGGTCTTACCGAGCATTTCAAAGATTTCTGCCTCTGTCGCACCATCAAACACAGGGGATTCCGCCTGGATACCGAGTTCATGACACGCCCATCCAAGGTGAATTTCCAATATCTGACCGACGTTCATTCGAGAAGGCACACCCAAGGGATTCAGGACTAACTCAACGGGGGTACCATCTGGGAGATAGGGCATATCCTCAACGGGCAAAATTTTGGCAACAACACCTTTGTTGCCGTAACGGCCCGCCATCTTATCTCCGACAGAGATCGGTCGCTTGCTGGCAACATAAACCTTAACACGTTTGATAACACCCGGTTTTAACTCATCACCCATGTCTAATTGCTGAAGTGCCCGATCCTTTTCCTCAGTGTAAGTGCTTATTCTGCCTTGTGCCATCTCTTCAACGCGCTGGATGTGCTCTTTGGCATCGGCATCGGTTACATGGATGTCCGTGAAGGACAAGCTACATGATTTGCGCGCTTGCTGATAATCGTCATCGGAAACATAGTCGCCGGCAGACAGTGTACACTTTGGATCAAAGACGGCGGTAATGTGCCAAGTGCTATCGGTTTTCAGGCTCTTGGTGGTTTGGATGAGCGGCTCTAACTCATCCGGAGTGAGTCGCTGGCCGGCTTTTATAGGACTCGCTGGAAAATCTTTAGATGCCTGCTGATAATCGTCATCGGAGATCTCCTGTCCTTCAGTCAATGGACACGCTGGATCAAAGACTTCCTTAACGTCCCAAAATAACTCGACTTGTAAATCTGGATAAGTTCCACTAAAGTTTTCCCACTCTTGTTGTGTTAGTCTTTGTGTTTCCACGACAGGGCATCCGGCTGCTTCGAGTTGTGCAGCAACTCCAGTCTCGAACTCAGAACGATCACACGGTTGCAACACGGTGTCGCCTACGAGTCCATAGAAATCCCAGTTATCAGGCTCTGAGTCCGCACTAGGTACTAATACGCCGAATCGTGCGTCCGTCGCAGCGAGCATCTCCGAGAGACGTTCAGAAAGAGGTCCACCTTCAGTATATTCATCGTCAGTAGAAGTATCCGCACATAGGGCAATAGCAACGATACTTCCGTTGTAACCGCGAAGCACAACATCAGCATCCGCTATCTCTTCGTTTAAAGGTTCCTCTTCCTGTAAAAGTGGCTCGGTATTCTCTAAGAGTGGCTTACACACTTCGCCAAGATATACTTGCACCGCACTGATGGCTTCGGAGTGTGAAATAGTAGACACTGCTTCCGGCTCAACATTCTCACTCTCGTCGCTATCAGGAGTTATCGGTTCCTCTGTTTCCTCTGTTGAAGGATCCAGAGGGTTGACCACGATAGTAGGAATTGGATCAGGTACGTGTGTTACTCTATAACACGCTTCGGCGATAAAAGCCTCGGTGGCTGTATCCTCGGTTACTATATGGTATTCGTCCGCCGTGAAACCGGAAATATAAGCATCTAAAACCTCACCTGTCAAAGTATCGCCAGCATTAGCAAAGGGTTCAGCATCGGCACTACCGCCAGAACCATTAACTGTGTAAAGCGAATCAGCAAGCTCACACCCTATAAATGTGTTATGGATTTCCTCAGTTTTTCGACGGCGAATAGAAGCGATCTGTTCGCGCCAAGTCTCTTCAATTTCCTTGCGTTTCGACTCATATCGCAAATTGTCAGCCATTGACAAGTTTGAGTCCCCTTGGGACCAACTTCCACGGCGTGACGCACCATCTGGCTTACGGGCAAATACCTTTACATCAATGACGACACCCTCAACGCCAGGGCGAACGTAAGTCGAAGCATCCCTTACCTCTTTGACTTTTTCGCCAAAGATTGCGCGTAGGAGTTTTTCCTCTGGTCCATATTCGCTCTCACCTTTCGGTGTGATTTTTCCAACTAAGATGCTGCCTGCGCCAACAACACTACCAACGCGAATAATACCCTCTTCATCAAGTTGTGTGAGTCGCTGCTCGCTAACGTTCGGGATATCACGGGTGATTTCCTCTGGACCCACTTTCGTTTCACGCGCCTCCACCTCAAATTCCTCAATGTGGATAGAGGTGAAAGTATCTTCCTTGATGAGTGTTTCGCTTATCAGGATAGAGTCTTCATAGTTATGACCACCCCAGGGCATGTAAGCACAGAGGATATTCCGACCAAGAGCAAGTTCACCATTTTCTGTAGATGTGCCATCCACGATAACCTGTCCGGCTTCAACCTTATCACCCACCGAAACGATCGGACGCTGGTGGATGCAAGTGCCACTGTTACTCCGTTTGAACGTTTGGAGTTTGTAAACATCGTAGCCCATCTCACTGAAGGTATTTTCACCCTTGTCAGCGTGAAGTGCTTCACCCGTATGGATGAGGATTTCGTCAGCTGATACACTTGTAACAGTGCCAGCGCGGGTCGCAGTGATAAGGGCACCCGAATACAACGCAGCGGGGGCTTCCATCCCTGTTCCTACGAGTGGTGCTTCTGGACGGATGAGCGGTACTGCTTGGCGTTGGTGGTTCGCTCCCATCAATGCGCGGTTTGCATCCTCATGTTCCAAAAATGGAACAAGCGCCGCTGAAATCCCAACTATCTGCTGTGGAGAGACACCGATATAGTCCACTTTTTCCATCGGAAGTGACAGGATATCCTCTCCACTACGGACGGGTAGGATCTGCTCCGAATTATCTGCATTACCATCTGCAGCTTGGGACACAGCACGTGGTGCCGCCTTTGCAGCAATGTAAGTTGTGTCTTCTCTATCCGCTGTGAGATACTCTACTGAACCGACTCTCGAACCCTCCTCAACCTTGTGATAGGGCGTTTCTATAAAACCATAGGGATTGATCCGCCCATAACAAGCTAAAGAAACAATGAGGCCAATTGACGGACCTTCCGGTGTTTCCAAAGGACAAACACGCCCATAGTGCGTAGGGTGTACGTCCCGAACGGCGGCTGTCGCCCTATCTCGGTGGAGTCCACCCGGACCGATCGCTGAGATACGGCGTTTGTGCGTCAATTCATCAAGCGGATTAATCTGTTGCATGAATTGCGACAACTGGTTCGAGCCGAAGAATTCTCGGAGTGCCATCATCAGTGGTTTCGGGTTTACGAGTGAAGACGGGACGACTTTCGCGATATCGTTGTTCGTACTCAACCGTTCGCGCGTCGTTCTGCGAATCTGGAACAACCCCATTCGGAATTGGTTTTCGAGTAGTTCACCGATAACACGCACGCGGCGATTGCCGAGATGGTCAAGGTCGTCTTTCTGGGCGATTCCATTGTGCACTTTAAGAAGGTGATCTACAGTGGCGGCAATATCTTCGGGGCGAAGCGTACGAAATGTCTCTTCCGGTGGCTCCCCGTAAACGGACAGATTATGAAATTTTCGATTCAACTTATATCGCCCAACGACACCTAAATCGTACCGGTGTGAATCAAAGAGCAGCCACGCAAGGTGTTTACGAGCGTTCTCTATACCAGCGGGATCCCCGGGTCTCAGCGTGCGGAAAATCGTAAGCAGTGCAGCGTCTTGCAAGGTATACGGCTCTTCGTAGTCTGCCTGTCGGTCACGCTCTAATGTATTACGTAGAAACCGGATATATTGGCAATCCTCTGCATCCAGTATTGTAAGTGCTTCAACACCAGCCTCCGTGAGACGTTCCAATTCTGTTTCAGTGAGCAGCGTATTTGCTGTGAGGAGCACTTCACCAGTTTCCGGATGGATAATATCTTCAGCACAGACACTACCGACGCTCTCCTGACCGTCTTGAGATACCTGTTCAGCCGTGAACGCTTTACTTCCGTAGCGGGCACGCGCTTCTTGGTATTCTGAGTTCGTTAGGACTTGTTCGGGAGCAAGTTCACAAGCACTGTCATGAGTGTCAACGACACGTCGGAAAAGTTCGGTTTCAAAGCCTTTCCATTTCCTGCGGAGGCTTGTGCGCTCCTTAGATGTAACCTCTTGTCCGATCTCTAACGGGCAGCCCTCATCGGTTACTTCAGTAACACGATAACAATTCTCTACCTCAAGGTCGGGATAGTCTTTGCTCGCCTGCCGAAAGTCCGTAGCGTTTAGCAGATCACCGGGGTTGACTTGCTTCACCGGTCCTTCTACATTGATAACGCGCCACCCGGTAAGCACGAGCCGTTCTGTCTTAGCAAAGAGTTTTAAAATATCTGCGTCTGATGCCCAACCAAGGGCACGAAGTAATATGGTGGCGGGCAGTTTTCTTTTCTTGTCTATACGTACATAGATCTGATCTTTTGTGTCTATTTCAAATTCAACCCATGCACCGCGATATGGAATAATTTGGGCAGTCGGTGTGCGCCGACCCGTTGCCAATGATTTTTCAAGGAAAATAACACCCGGCGAACGATGCAGTTGGCTCACTATCACACGTTCACTGCCGTTGACAATAAAGCTACCATTTTCGGTCATTAAAGGGACTTCGCCGAGATAGACATCGGATTCTCGGATATCTACCACGTGCGGTTCATCGGCATCTGAGTCTGTCTCACGCAGAACGAGCATGATACGCGCTGTGAGGGATACTTGGTACGTTACACCGCGGGCAACACATTCTTGAAGCGTATATTTCGGTGTACCAAGGCTGTAACTGACGAATTCAAGACTGTTAACATCCGAAAAGTCGTGGATCGGAAATACTTCCTTAAATACGGCTTGGAGGCCCGTTTCTGAACGTTCATTGGGGGGGACATTTCTTTGTAAGAAGGCATCATATGCAAGCTTTTGGGTCTCTATGAGATTCGGGAGCGGGGTCCGAACCTGCGTTTTGGCAAAAGAAATTCTGGGCTTTTTGTTCACTGACATGAAGTCTCCCTATTTGGCGGTGGTTGCGCAGCCTAGCTTATAAACAGACTTTTGAAAAAGCCTGCTTCCCGAGCTGCTTTTTCCGTCTTAATATGGTGACATAGCATAACAGAATATTATACATTATAATTCGGGAAATGTCAAGAAAAAATGAAAAAAATATATTTTTTTTTGCGACTTAGTCGAAAAATATTTGATTTTGTGTGTTTGAGTCATTAATTTCTTAAGGTGGTGTGAGGTTATTTAGAGTAAAATCCAAAAATATGTTGACACTTTACGAAACAACAACGCCTTCCACCGCTGGCGGGGTTTCTAATCCCGTCTATTCATAATGTCCAAGTGATTGTAGATTCTCGGTTCTTGGCGTCCAATCTGGAGGTCACCCTTATGGCAAAAAATCTGAGTGTGCTCTGAGTGTGCGATTAAACTGTAGGAGAGTGTAAGTAACCCGATGGATAATGCAGGGTCATTCAATTTTAAGATTTCTCATTTTATGATGTTAACTGCGAGTATAGGTTTTGCGGCGAAAAGTTGAAGTGCGTCGGTGATTTTAGTATGTCCAGTGAATCGTAAGACGGAGATTGCGGTGTTTCGCAAAGCTGCCATGACTTGGGGGAGCACACCTGTTCTGACGGTTGAGGCGTCCTCTTGAAAGACGGCATCTCGGATCCAATGGAGTTTATTCTCAATCGTCCAGTGTTGGCGTCGGAGTTTGAGCAAGTCAGCTGCCGAGGCGCGTTCAGGTGATAGACTCGTGATGCCATACTGCACGTGGAAACCCTTGACGTGTGCGGTGCTTTTCTGTTTCTGGTGTGTGGTGTATTGATAAACTTGTTGTAGCCCCGGCCAGTCGGTATGTTCGGTCAAGAGAGTGCTTGTGGTGAGGGTGCGAGTGGTAATCCTGCCTTTTGCGTCTTCTGTATTCGTATACGTTTGAAGATGTGCGCCGACTTCTGCGTGAAGATTTTCAAACCGGCGGTGTTCCACTTCGGGTGGATCTGTTTCATCCAAGGGTTCAAAGAGGTCTCGAATATCCTCATATAACTGCTTCTGATTCGCTTTGACGGGGAGGCAGTAATCTGCTTGAGCATCAAGGATTTGTTGACAGAACTTACGTTGGGTCAAAAGTGCGTCCGTTGTGATGACGAGACCTGAGACATCAAACGCTTTCAAGAGTTCAATGGAAACAGGGATTTCATTGCTCTTTTCACTCACCGCACATTCTGCGACAGGGATGCCTAACTCATGAAAGACGGCTGCGAGCAGATGGGTCCTGCGGGCATCTTCGGGATGACTGTTGCCTAAGGTTTTACCATCTATCGCAAGTCCCTTCAAGTTAGATGTGGAAATGCGCAAACTTGCTAAAGTCTGTGTCGTCCACTGCGTGAGCGTCTTTTCTACAGTGGCGATGTCAAGACGCCGATAGAGATAATGAAACGTTGATGCCGCCGGGGTTTGTTTCGCCGTGAACCCCAAGGCGTTTCGAAGGCAAGGGTGGAGCCGCGCCCATTTGGCAAGCTGTGTATAGCTGCGTTGACCACACAAGAGACCGACAACCGTGAGCGCAAGCATCGAGGCTAACGGATGCCGGAGCCCTTTTTTCTTGCGGGGATCTGGCACTTCTGCTAACATATCAACTAAGTGGCAGGAAGAAGTTCTTGTCATACTTCACCTCAAAAGTGTGCTACTTTTTATGGTGAAGTATAGCAGAAGTCGCGTGAAATGTCACGCGACTTCTGCTTATCTGAAGTATTAACACCCGTGAAAAATATAACACAAAAAACCTACAATTGAATGACCCTGATGGATAATGAACGGAACATTGACAGGTTAAACGCTGTCTGCTATACTCATTATTAAATTTACTTGATACCCTTGGGCATAGTCCTACATTTCTTTGAGTTTCAAACACGCATTCCAAACAGAAGCGGGCGCGGTGTTAATTTCCTCTAATCGTCTAACTGGTATTCTGATTTTGTTATAGTTTCGTATTGACTATCGTGTATCGTGTGTTTATTCCCTGTCAAGTGAGAGGCAGGCACATAGCCGAGTGACTACGCTTGACACGCCTGCCAACACGATATTGTGATAGACCCCGCCCTAAAGGGCGAGGCTTCCGCAAAAGTTATGCGAAAGCATTTGTGGAATGCAGAAGCGAACTGGACGCTTCAATGGAGTAGCCTACTATCTGGTTTCCAAGCAAAACGATAGGTCTTACGTCTCCTAACCCAAAGGAAGCTACCCCTTCCTTAAGAATGTTGATAGCAGCGTTGTGGTCTCGGTCAAGGTGTGTATCACACTTTGGACACGTCCACTCTCTATCTGCTAACGTTAAGGTTTCATTTTTATGTTCACAAACACAACAGCACTTTGTAGTGGGTGTCCAGCGTCCAATCTTCAGAACAGCACGTATCCGCTTCTTTGCCTGCCATTTGAGTTTCATGATGAACTCACCGAAGGCGAGGTCAGAAACTTGTTTACCCCAAAGTCGTTTCATGCCGTTAAGGTTCAGGTCTTCAAAGAACAGAATATCAAACTTTTGGCAGAGTTCTATCGCCAGTTTCCAATGGTGGTCTGTTCTCTGATTTTCAGTTTTCTTGTGGATACGGGCAATGTTCTTGCGTTCCCGTTTTTGGTTGTTAGAACCTTTGACTTTGCGTGAATAGACTCTTTGTGCCTTTGCCAACCTCTTGGTGTTCTGTTTGTAGAACATAGGAGAAGTATATCGGTGTCCGTCACTGCCAGTCAAGAAGTCTTTGATACCCATATCGAACCCTTCAGCCTTACCTGTCTTGGGGTCGGGTATCACTTCCGAGTAATCTTCAGTGAGTGTGATATACACATCTCCGAGGGCGTCTCGTGTAACGTGAACCTCTTTGATTTGTCCCTTGACTTCACGGTGCAATGCGAACCGATACCAACGCCCGTTCAAACGGATTTTATACGTTGGATGGTTTCTTTCATGATTTTGTGCGTCTAACAACTTCTCTATAGAGACTTGCTCGCCTCTAAAGGTCATGCCTTTATGTTTCTTGCATGACTTGAACTGTGGGTGACCTCTTTTCAATGTCCGAATTTCTCTAAAACTTTGAGCAAGTCGTTTGAGGATATTTTGTAATGCCCACGAGTAAGGGATATGCCAATGCTGATACTTCGCAAGTTTCTTGAGCTTCGTCAAGTGCTTAGACATTTTCGCATACGACAATCCTTTACCATATCTGCGGTAATATCGCATAGACAAGGCTATGAAGTGGTTTCGCACAACACCACAGATATTCAACTCGTCATGCAGACGCTTCAAGGTCTTATCATGAAAAAGTTTATGTTTTGTGTTTCGCATGGTATATCAAGTCTCAAGTTTTTAACCCCTGTATAGTGGGTAGGCAGACACGTTACCGAGAGGTAACGCTATACATGTCTGCCAACTTGATACTCTAATGATACCACATTTTAAACCGATTGTCAAGTTTTTTTCTTGACACAACCCAAGGGACCGCTACTACATCCCCGCCTTAAAAGGCGAGGTTTTGTAGCGGAAGATTTGATAATTATACGAAAAATACAAACAAAAATCAAGTTTTTTCAGAAAAGGACAGAAACATTCAGTTTTCCTGTAGGAGGGTCCCCACCTGTTACTGGAAAGGGGAACTCCGATTTCCGACTTTCGCTTCCGTTACAGAGGACAAGATGGGAACGATTCTAATGCCGCAACCGGTTAAAGCCATCATAGGCGTGCTAACTGTGGAACCCAGCCTCCTGTCAACCGTCTATGCGGAACTGACACAGCGTCTCGGTCCCATTGACTTCACAAGTGAACTTTTGCCTTTCACCAGCACGACCTACTATGAATCTGAGATGGGACCGGATATCCAACGGCAATTTATCAGTTTTGAAAAACTCATTGATGGAGGCACACTGGCGGAGATGAAGTTATTCACAAATAAAGTGGAGCAAGCTTTCGCTATAAAACGCTCCAAAGGTGTCGCGCGGCGCGTCAATTTGGATGCGGGTTACATCTGCTTAGCAAAACTGGTGCTTGCATCAACGAAGGATCACGCGCACCGTATCTATCTTCGCGATGGTATTTACGCCGAAATCACACTCCGTTTCTATCGCAAAACGTTTCAACCTTGGGAATGGAGTTATCCCGATTACCGTTCACCAACGTATATCGCCATTTTTAACCAAATTCGCGAAAACTATAGGAAACAATTGGACAATGAAGACATTTTTTAAAAAAATACGAAGCATTGAAACCTCGGTCGACATGAGATTGTTGATTCTTATCGCTCTCATGGGTGTTTTTTTGGCATGTTCTATATACAGCGTAAACGTTGAATCTACAAACACAGATACTCGTGCACGGGTACGCGACATCGGTATCCAGATCGGTAACATCCCAACCGGCACACACAATGCCATCACCGATGTAGCGGGAGTGAAGGTCGGACACGTCACGCTAAATGAAGGTGATTCAATTCGTACCGGTGTGACTGCTATTCTTCCGAGTGACGACATTTGGACGGCGCGCCTGTTCGGCGCAGCACATACTATCCACGGCAACGGTGAGGCAACCGGCATCGCCCGTATCAACCAAGCTGGGTGGATTGAGTCCCCTATTTTGCTCACAAATACACTTAGTGTTGGAGCAGTCCATGACGGCGTTGTGCGTTACATTGTGAAGCGGTATCCGGATAACAACATCGTGCTGCCGATTGTAGCCGAGTGCTACGATGGTGGTTTGAATGATATCAGTGGACTCCATGTTACGGCACAGCATGCGATTGAAGCCATTGAGAACGCCACCGACGGTCCCGTAACTGAAGGAAGTGTTGGTGGAGGCACTGGGATGCGATGTTACGGCTTCAAAGCCGGCATCGGGACTGCCTCCCGAGTTCTGTCTGAAGAACAAGGCGGCTGGACAGTAGGTGTGCTTGTTAATTCCAACGGGGGGCGTCGTTCGCAATTGAGAATTGATGGAGTTCCTGTTGGTAAAGAGATTGTCGGATCCCCACCAAAACTGGGTAGAGACGGTTCGTTCATCATCGTTATAGCGACAGATGCACCGCTGACACACCGTCAATTGAAACAGTTAGCAATCCGGGCAACACATGGGCTTGCCCGCACAGGCACACCGAGTACAGACGGTAGTGGCGAATTCGTTATAGCATTTTCTACTGCAAATATCTTTTCAAACAGAACTGAAACTGGTACTTTCCAGATTAAGATGCTCGTCAATGGACGCTTGAGTTCACTTTTCCAAGCCGTCATTGAAGCGACAGAGGAGGCTATTGTCAATTCAATGACAATGGCAACGACAACCACAGGACGCAACGGCAGAACAATGCACGCGATTCCGTTGGCGGAGCTGCAAAAGGTGATGAAAGCACATAGACGTTGAGGAGTGCTAGGCGGAACCTGTAAGATTCGCGTCGGGGGCAAGCGCAGACGGAACCACTTCGTAATGTGAAAATTCCAGTGTGAACGCGCCGCGTCCTTGGGTCATTGATCGGAGCCGCGTCGTGTACTGAAACGTCTCTGACAGTGGAATAAAGGCATTGATGACATTCCGTGCTGACTGTGAATCGGGTCCTATAGTAGATGTGTCCTGTATTGTGCTCTCGTTAATCTGTGCCCTGCGTGAGTTGAGATCTCCGATGACTTTGCCGACATATTCATCGGGCACAGTGATGTGTATTTGCATAATTGGTTCTAAGAGCAAAGGTTTTGCCTTTCTGGTTGCGGTCTCGAGTGCCAAGACTGCTGCTGCCTCAAATGCGATCTCCGAAGAATCTGTTGGATGATAGGAACCACCTGTGAGTGTTATCTTCACGTCTTGCATCGGGTATCCTATGCGGGGACCTGTCCCCATCGCACCTTCTAATGCCTTCTCAATAAATGGTATGTATTGCCGCGGGATCTGTGTCTCGTTTGTGTTGTCCTCAAATTGAAACCCGTCGTCGCGTTCTAACGGCTCAACCGTCAATATTACATCACCGTAGATGCCTTCTTCATCTGTTTTATGGATGTGTGTTCCCTGAGCCTCAGCAGAGGTACTGATAGTTTCACGATACGCCACCTGCAGCTTACTCACCCGAGCATTGACCCCGAATTCGCGGATCATCCGATCTGTAAGAATCTCTAAATGGAGTTCACCCATGCCAGAAATAATCCGCTGCCCAGTCTCCTTGTCAATTCCGACGGTGAACGTTGGGTCTTCGTCCATCAATTTTTCAAGTGTTTCCTCCAAAGCATCTGCATCACTGGCACGCTCAGGCTCAATAGCGATGGAAATGACAGGCTCAGGGAAAGTAATGGATTCGAGCAGAATAGGATCTTTTGGATCGGTTACGGTGTCACCAGTCTTGGTATCCTTAAGTCCGACGAGAGCAACAATATCACCTGCGTAGGCTGCATCACACACCGCCTCTTTATTGGCGTGCATCTGTAAGATACGATTAATGCGTTCTCGTTTTTCGGAACGGACGTTGTAGACAACTTCCCCGCGCTTAAGCACACCGGAATAGACTCGGCAGTAAACGAGTTTGTCCACTGTTGGGTGGCTTGCGACTTTAAACGCTAATGCCGAAAATGGGGCAGCATCGTCTGCGAGACGCGTTACTTTATCCTGCTCAGCGGATGCATCTTCTCCGCGCTTCGAGCGTGCACGATCAGAAGCGGCGTGTGGGGTAGTCCCCTCAATAGGTGGGACCTCAAGGGGGGATGGCAAAAAATCGATGACTGCGTCAAGCAGCGGTTGAACACCTTGATTTTTTAAAGAACTTCCGCACAGCACAGGCACTAATGCCCCACTTAACGTGGCTGCACGGATAGCGACTAATAGTTCATCATGCGTTATCTCTTCACCGCCCAAATATTTTTCGAGTAACGCCTCGTCTTCAACAGCAACACTCTCAAAAAGAATCTCCCGTGCCTGCTCTACTTCATCCTCAAATTCAGGCGGAATCTCTGTTTCCAAATATGTCTGCCCGAGATCGGTCTCATCCCAGTGCATCGCCTTTTGTGTCAGCAGATCAATAACCCCTTCAAAATCGGTGCCTTCGCCCATCGGCAATTGGAGTGGAACGGGATTCGCACCTAATCGTTCTCTCATCATCTCCAGAACGCGCTCAAAATTCGCACCGACTCTATCCATCTTATTGACAAAAACGATGCGTGGAACATCATAGCGTTCGGCTTGATACCAGACAGTTTCTGACTGTGGCTCCACCCCGCCGACAGCACAAAAAAGTGCGATAGTCCCATCCAAAACCCTTAAGGAACGTTCCACCTCTACCGTGAAATCGACATGTCCGGGTGTATCAATAAGGTGAATTGCGTGGTCTCGCCAGAAACAGGTTGTTGCGGCAGCGGTAATCGTCACACCACGTTCTCGTTCTTGGACCATCCAATCCATCTCGGCGGTCCCATCATCCACTGCACCGATCTTATGCTTTTTACCGGTATAGAAGAGGATCCGTTCTGTTGTGGTCGTTTTGCCAGCATCAATATGCGCTGCAATGCCGATGTTGCGTACGTTTTCAATTGAATATTCGCGTGCCATTTTTCCCTTCAGATCTGTGTTTACATGTTGTTCCATTGAAGAACAACACCGAGTAAACCTGGGTTCCATTCCATGAGGAGTTGATATGCCTTCGGTGCCTCTTCTCCAGGGACACGGTGACTAATCAACGGAGCAACGTTGAACCGTTTCTGAGCAATAAGTGATAACAGCAATAGACTGTCATCTTCAAGGGTCCAGAAATTTGACGAGGACTCTTGACGCGGGCGAATAGAATTGTGCGCCCCATGAAGAATAAGACCTTTTTTATGTACATCTCGATAGAAGTTCACACTTGGGGTTTCCCCGCGAGTACTCGCTAGTAGCACTACCCGCGCACCCCATCCCGCAACGTCTAAAGCGGTGCTGATCGCGTCCGGATGCCCGGTTGCTTCAATAACAACTGCGGGTCCATCGCCTTGAGTAGCATTACCTAACTGTTCGGAGAAATCGGCATCTTCTGGGTTGAATGTGTGGTCTGCGCCCATACTTTTAGAGATTTCGAGACGACTATCGGTAAGGTCTGCGGCAATGAGTGGCAGAGCACCACTCAATTTTGAGAGCTGCATTGCCAACAAACCGATAAGTCCTTGTCCCAAAACTAATGTCGCTTCACCCAATTCAATTCGCGCCTTCCGAACACCTTGCAATGCAATCGCACCGAGATTAAAGAAAACCGCTTCTTCTGCCGGAACATCGGTGGATTTCACCTTTAGCAAGCGACTCGGCGAGGTCACAAAATGGCTGGTATGTCCCTGTGTTGAAGCGACGCGGTCCCCGACTTCACAGTCAGTGATTGTCTTTCCGACCTCTATCACCGTGCCGATATTGCTATAACCCGGCCGGGATGGGTATTTTCCTTGGGCATTTGGGAGTCCTAACAAAAACGCGCGCTCTGTGCCGGGACTGATGAGTGTGCATTCCGTAGCGACAAGCACTTCATCATCTCCAACAGGTGGTACCGTAAACGTCTCAACCTCAACTTTGGCACGATCGGGCCAAACGACCCGTTGTGATTTCATATTGAACCTCTTAAAAAGTATAGTTGTTTTCGAGGAGTGTACCACAAAAACAACTATACTTGACATACTCCCTACAGCTGAAGCAGTGGGATTCTTAGACAGGTCTCCTTCTGCTCTCGCTTTTGGCGGATCGTAGCTTTCAAGCGTTTCCTGCACGCTAACGCAGAATGCCCCTGCAGTGAGAAGTCTGATTTCCGCTAATCCAAGAGTTGATGCCCCAACCCTAAAAAGATTGTTTCAATGCTTTGGTCTCCGTCCGCAGCATGACCCGTTGTGACGGATACCTACTGCAAAGCACTCTAAAGTGGATATTGACCCGGTATCACCAGAACATCAGCAAACACCGTTCCAAGGGTGAGGTTAGGACACTGAAATTGGAAGTATCGGTGTTGGAACTCCTAACTACTGATGATATTATGAGAATACCACAAAACATCCGAAAATGCAAATGTTTTTTTTTTACAAACGCGCGAGACACGCCAGTTGGACCCAACGCTAAAGCATTGGGAAACCTATTATTCTATTGTCAAGCGTTAATCCATGAACACACAATATAGTGGGTCCAATGTGTTAATTATCTGTCTGATGTAGAAACTTTTATCGTAACATACCCGCCACCCTGTCCATGTGGCGATTTGACATAAAAGAGCACCCGCTCTTTCTTTTCATCCGTCAATTGGTTAACAAGACGCGAATAGGTCTCAAGATTGTCAATCGGTGTCCATTCCATTTCTTGAATGACGGATCCCACTCTGATGCCTTTTCCGACTGCATCACTGTTGCGTTCAATTTCCGTGACAATCACACCTTTTTCGTCTGACGCGTAACCATAATGCTCAGCAATCACAGGAGTTAGATTCTGGACCTGGAAACCTGCAAAGAATTCCTGTTGTTCTTCGGTGAGTCTTGCAATAACTTCCTCTGTCCGTTTCTCTAATTTGACAGTCAACCGTTCTTCCCGATTACCGTCCCGGAGGACAGTCAGGTCAACAGGCTTACCAATCTCTGCTGCACCGACAAGAAGTGTTAGATGAGATATATCTCGAACTGTTTCGCCATTAAATTCAACAATGATGTCTTCAGGCTGGATACCGCTTCTTTCAGCGGGACTGCCTTTACCTACCGCCGTGACGTGGGCACCGCGCGGCGCGTCAAAGTTTAATTTTTCTACCAAATCCTGATTAATATCTTCCATACTAATGCCGAGCCAGGCGCGTTCTACTTTACCGTACTTAACAAGCTTTGGTAAAACCTGTTGTGCCGTATTACTCGGAACCGCAAAGCCGAGACCGATATTTCCCATTGTAAAACCACTGGTTGCGATTAAAGTATTAATACCAACTAATTCGCCGCGGATGTTTATAAGGGCACCGCCGCTGTTTCCGCGATTAATGGGAGCATCCGTTTGAATAAAGTTACCGTACCGAATGCCTCTGAACCGTGTCCGACCCTTTGCACTCACGATACCACGTGTTACAGTTTGCGAGAAATTCAGTGGAGTCCCGATTGCTATGACCCACTCACCAACTTCAAGTGCGTCCGAGTCACCAAACGGAAGGGTAGGAAGTCCTTCAGCATCAATTTTCAGAAGTGCTAAATCCGTGCCGCTGACCTCAGTTCCAGCAGCATCCCGTCCAACGAGTTCTGCTGAATACTCGTTACGATCCGCTAAGGTGACTGTAATTTCATCGGCACCCTCAATGACGTGGTTATTGGTAAGGATATAGCCATCATCACTGACAATTACACCGGAACCAATACCTTGTAGAGGTTCTGGATTTGGATTGACTGGTGTGCGTTCCCTAAAAAAGCGTCTGAAAAGGTCATCTCCGAAAAGGCGTCTAAACAGTTCTTCGTCCTCAGGCGACATTTGCTCTCTTGGTGATTCCTCGCGTCTATTCCGTTCCATTTTTGTTGTAATTTGCACGACGGCAGGTCGCGTCTGTGCTACCAAATCGATAAATGCTCGATTCGCGCGTTCCAAGTGCAGAAAATCTTCTGATGTCTGAAGTGTATCGTTCGTTTGTCCAATTGCGGTTTGTATTGTGAACTCATCTGCGCCTCGGTTGATGACAATCCCCGCAGCCACAATGAGTGCCACTAAAACCAAAAGTACTCTTACTGGAATTTGAAATTTGGTTCCAAGTCTAAACATGATATAAACCTCCTAATGTAGTTCATGGATGGTTCCGATCTCGGAGGCGACCAAAACCATCTTTTTAAGTTTTTTGTATTTACGTTCTAAAGACACACCTATTGGAAAAAAAAGTTGCAAAAAAGTTCAAAAAAACGGTGCATCTAAAAAATGCTTCGTGTGTGATGATATTTTTTCACTCTTTACGTGAAATCCGATCCACATGTTCACGGACAATATCCTCTGGACATAACCGAATAAACAGCCACGCGCCGGGCACAAGAATCACAAAAGCACCAATGAGGAGATCATCAATCCGACCAAAGACAGGAAGAAAATCAAGATCAAGCGGATTCACTAAGTAAGCAATAGCGAACAGAATTGCTAATGACTCTGTGAGAATGAGAATCGCTTTCCGATAGATTGGAACGCGCGCATCCATGAACAGCCGCCACGTCAATCTGACAAAGTTTGGGAGATGGAGAAGGAGGCGTAAAAATCGAAAGGGACCCCGACTTTTACCACCGTAAAAAAAAGAGTTGAACATACCTTAAAGTTTACCAAACCCGTTTTTTAGATGCAAATCTTTTTATTGTAAAATTGAGAAATGAATAGATATTTCGCTGAGTAGTAAGCGAAAAGACCAACCGCGTTTACCAACAACCGATAGCTGACAACTAATATGGGATAATATGGGAGGGATTTCTAACTTTGATCTTTTCTGAGGCTGAAGTTAACGTAATAGAATTATTTAATGTCTTTTAAGTTAATTTGTGTTTCTCCAACGAACCTCAAATTCTTGCCCTTAGAGGCAAGAATTTGCTTCACACCACATTTCCATTAAGTTAGTCACCACCTACATTTATCGCTCTTTTTCCAATTTATGCTTCTCAAAATTAGGGCAATTTAGGGCAAGAATTTGTATCGTGCACAGCAACAGATAATTCTGTGTATTCAACGACATTTTTCTTGAAATTCATGAGGTGCTTTACAGCGGCAAGGACGCGTTTTGCGTTTTTCGCTCACCCTACTGTTTATGGTACTCCGTGACGAAATTTTCTAATCAACACTCTACATTAACTTGACTGCTATACCTTTTTTTGATATACTACCAACCAACAACTAATACATGCCATCCAGAAGGAGCGATTATGGCAACACAAAACGCCCTTTCCGCGCAGCAAATCGCCGCGCAACTTTATACCGTTAGAGAATTTACCAAAACCGAAGCCGACATAGTGGAAACGATGAAAAAGGTTCGGCAACTCGGGTACGAGGCGGTGCAATGTTCTGCACTTGGTCCAATTGAGCCTGCTACACTGAAGAACATCGTTGATAGCGAAGGCATCAGCATCATCGCGACACACACAAGCTACGAAAGGATGCGCGATGAACCGCAATCCGTTATTGATGAACATCAATTGTGGGGTTGTAAACATGCCGCAATTGGTGGACTTCCCGGTGAATACCGAACTGCTGAAGGATACGCCAGATTTGCGAGAGAGGCATCCGAAGTCGCAGCGCGCCTTGCCGAAGGCGGCTTGACCTTTTCCTATCACAATCATAGTTTCGAGTTGGAACGCTTTAACGGGCGTACCGGGTTAGAGATCCTATATGCAGAAAGCGATCCGAACTATTTTAAAAGTGAACTGGATACGTACTGGATTCAGCACGGTGGTGGTGACCCGACAGCATGGATCCGCCAGTTAAAAGGGCGTGCTGACATCATCCATCTTAAGGATATGGCGATGCAAGGCTCCACACAACGCTATGCTGAAGTCGGCGAAGGCAACCTCAATTGGTCGGCTATTCTGAATGCCTGTGTCTATGCAGGGGTCGAGTGGTATATCATCGAGCAGGATACTTGTTATGAACGTGACCCGTTTGAAAGTTTAGGTATCAGCCTCAGAAACCTGAAAGAGATGGGGTTTGCTTAGAGGCACTGTATTGATTTGAATAGAGGGCGAGTCTTCGTAGATGACTCATTCGACGTGTATCAAAATGACCGTGAGACACGAAGACCTCGCCTTATTTTTTTCCAGAAAATACCGGATCGAATGGTCATTTAAATAGTGGGATAGCAGTCCTTTTAGCTCGGATACGGAAGTGATCGATCTGGCTGATACGCGCTGAAGGTTTCTGGAAATGGACGATTTTTTTATTTGACATTCATAGTGACTTGTGATACAATTAAAAAGATTTAATCCCGTTAACGGGGCGTGGCGCAGCCCGGAAGCGCGCTTGAATGGGGTTCAAGAGGTCGCTGGTTCGAATCCAGTCGCCCCGATCTTTGAATATGCAATATCGGTTGTAAGTGTTGTCTGTACAACCTTAGGTCTGCAGTAGACAGTAAAGAAAGGAGGGAGTTGCAGTAGTGGACAAGTCGTGTATTAATGTTGGCATCTTAGGATGGGGTACTGTCGGCACAGGCGTTTCCAAAATCCTGATAAATCAGAATGCCCTCATCGCCAAAAATAGTGGCACAGAGTTATGCCTAAAAAAAATAGTGAAACGGACGTTACCCGCGACGCGGGAAGGCGTTGAACTCCCTGCGGATTGTCTGACGACGAACCCCGCAGAAGTCGTTGACAATCCGGATATTGATATTGTTGTTGAACTTATCGGTGGTGTTACGGAAGCACACTCTCTCATCAAACGCTCCATCCAAAATGGCAAACATGTCGTCACAGCAAACAAAGCCCTCCTTGCAGAACACGGTAGCGAACTGTTTCAACTGGCTTCAGAGCATCAAGTCAGTCTCAATTTTGAGGCGAGCACAGCAGGCGGCATCCCGATTATCAAGACACTGCAGGAGAGTTTCGCAGGCAATCAAATCCATTCCCTTTACGGCATTGTGAACGGTACATGTAACTACATTTTGACAGAAATGCACGAACGCGCCGTGGATTTTTCAGAGGTGCTCAAAGCTGCACAGGACAAAGGATACGCTGAAGCCGATCCAACGCTTGACGTTGAAGGAATTGACGCTGCACAAAAACTCATCCTTCTGATTGCTCTTGCTTATCGGAGCAGCATCTCATTACAGCAATTCCATGTTGAGGGTATCACAAGTATCACCCAAAAAGAGATTCAGTACGCTCGTGAACTCGGTTACGTCATCAAGCTGCTCGCTATTGCGAAGTTAACTGATGGGAATCGTGTGGAAGCACGCGTACATCCAACACTTGTGCCGGAACGGAGTTTGCTCGCGAACGTTGGCGGTGCCTTCAATGCTGTTTGTGTTATTGGCGATGCAGTCGGTCCGACCCTCTTTTATGGACAGGGTGCCGGTGAGATGCCAACGGCGAGTGCTGTTGTTGCCGACATCATTGATGCTGCGAAATCTGTGCAACAAGGTGTGAGCACGCCGATTTCACGAGCATGGTTCGCTGGCTCACAGGCAGAAGTCGGTGTATGTCCCATTGACGATATAGAGACACGCTACTACCTCCGTTTTGTGGTTGCCGACCGACCTGGAGTCCTCGCGAAAATCGGCACTGTCTTGGGGAACTGGCAAATTAGTATCGCTTCTGTTATTCAAAAGGATCCACACGGTATGGATACAGTGTCGCTCGTCATGTTGACACACAAGGCACGGGAAAAGAACATGAAAGCCGCGCTCGCAGAGATTTACACACTTGAGGATGTGAAAGACGAAGCACAACTCATTAGAATCGAAGAAGAAGTTGATTTTTAAGTTGCACTTATATTCATAATGTACGGATAGAGGCACCTATCCTTGGTGTTTGACTGTCTTGGCAAGGAAAACCTGAAGGCTGCCCCCAACAGATACTTGAGGTGATATTGAATATGAAGGAAGGCATAAAAGATACGTTAGCGTTCGATATGAAAGATTTTCGACATGAGGACTTCAAGGAATACGAAGCACTTGTGCCGTCCGCGTCCCTCGATTTGACTTATGAGGAGGCGGAATTTATCAGTCCATTGTCATGTACGGTTGCCCTCTTTCGCCAAGGTGGCGACAATATTTACGTAACAGCCGATGTCACCACAACTCTTTTGGTAGAGTGTCGGCGTTGTATTAACCCGTTTGAGATAGACATAACAACAGCACTTGCACTGTTATTCTCTATTGATAATGAGTCCTCGGAACAGGATGAAGATGAAGAGGGTGAGCGATACTATGACGGAGAAACATTAGATATTTCAGAAGATGTCCGGCGGGCACTTGTCCTTGAAATACCATCATGGTCCCTCTGCTCTGAAACGTGTAAAGGTCTATGCCCACAATGTGGAGCGGAACTTAATACGGCGGAATGTCCCTGTGAGATAACGAGTGAGACACCGGTACCTGATTCTAATCCATTTTCGGTCCTCTCAAAAATGCTGAAAAACAGTTGAAATCATAATTGAATTGTCAGGAGCAATTTCCGAATCGCGACTTTTAAGACTAAAGTAAGACAAAGGAGATAACCCATGGCGCACCCAAAACGGAGAACGTCAAAATCGAAAAAGAGAATGCGACGGAGCCATAACGCGCTCCATGAAAAATCTACAAGCATCTGTTCGTATTGTGGGGAGACGATTATTTCCCACCGAGTCTGTTCTGGATGTGGACATTATAATGGACGACCCGTGCTGAAATCCGCGAACGAGGCATAGGAATCAACAAGAATATATTTTTACAGAAATTTTGGTTTGGCCGTTTCAATAGCAGTCAGCCATCAGCCGTCAGCCGACGGTTTCCGACAGCCAAAAGAGAGACATAATGACGCAACTTCGACATGCAACCATTACTGGAACAGGGTCTTACCTCCCTGAACAGGTTGTTACCAACTTTGACCTTGAGAAAATGGTCGATACAACTGACGAATGGATTCGGCAACGAACAGGGATTGTCGAGAGGCGTATTGCTGAGGAGGGTGTTGCTACCTCAGATCTCTGCATCCATGCCGCACGATGGGCTATTAAAAATGCGCATATCGATCCGCTTGACATCGACATGATTCTCGTTGCTACGGTTACACCCGACACATTTTTTCCCTCAACAGCGTGCTATGTCCAGAAAGGCATCGGTGCAAAGAACGCCGCCGCAATGGATCTATCCGCTGCGTGCGCCGGCTTCCTTTACGGACTGGATTTAGCTGATGGAATGATCAGATCAGGACGATACAACACTATCCTTGTTGTCGGTGGCGAAATTTTTAACAAAATTGTTGATTGGAACGATAGGAACACATGTGTCCTCTTTGGAGATGGCGCAGGTGCCGCTGTTGTCCAAGCTACGGACGAACCGAAAGGTATCCTCGCATCTTATATCGGGTCGGATGGAGATTACGCCGACATCGACCTCCTCGGTATTCCCGCAGGTGGCTCCAGGATGCCGGTCACACAAGAAGCCATTGACCAGAAGTTAGACAAAATTCAGATGAACGGACGGGAAGTCTTTAAATTAGGTGTTCGACTCATGCCGGAAGCCGCCCAACGCGTGCTTCGTGAGGCGGATATCAGCGTTGAGGAGATCGACCTTTTAATCCCCCATCAAGCGAACCTTCGTATCATTGAGGCAGTCGGTGACAGGCTCGGTGTGCCGCGTGAAAAAGTTTATATTAATGTTGACAAATACGGTAACACTTCTGCTGCGACAGTTATCATCGCGTTAGATGAGGCAATTCGCGAAGGTCGCGCAAAGCCCGGTGATCTGCTCCTGTTTGTGACTTTCGGCGCAGGTTTGACATGGGGAAGCACTCTTTTTAGATTGTAATCGGGGACTGAAAACAGCACAGGCACATCGGAAGAAAATGACAGAACTGGCATTCATTTTTCCAGGTCAGGGTTCACAACAAGTCGGCATGGGAGCAGAATTAGCACAGACTTACCCAGTCGCTGATGCTATTTTTCAGGAGGCAGATGCAGTTCTCGGACGGAAATTGCGACAACTCTGTTTTGAAGGACCGGAAGAAGCCCTAAAGCAAACTGAAAATACACAACTTGCGATCTTGACTTGTAGTGTAGCAACATTCCGAGTCCTGAAGGAATACGGGGTCGTGCCGAATGTGGTTGCCGGACATAGTCTGGGTGAGTATTCTGCACTTGTGGCAGCAGGAGTCCTTGATTTCTCGGACGCATTGCGTTTGGTGCATGCACGCGCAAGTCTTATGGCGGAGGCAGGTGAAACGCAGCAAGGCACAATGGCAGCAATCCTCGGGATGGAAACGGCGCAACTGCAACAACTTTGTGACACCACTGAAGGCGTTGTGAACATCGCCAATTACAACTGTCCTGGACAATTGGTGATCTCTGGAGAAGTTGATGCAGTTAACCGTGTTGTTGCGCTCGCCAAAGCCGAGATTGGGGAGAGAAGATGTCGCCCCTTGGCAGTGAGCGGTGCGTTTCACTCACCACTGATGGCACCTGCACAACAAAAATTTCAAGCTGTGCTCAACCCAGTGACGTTGCATCCGCCACAGGTCAACATAGTAATGAACGTAACAGGTGAACTCGCAACCGACGTGGATAGCATCAAACACCTTCTATTTCAACAGATAACGCAACCCGTCCAGTGGGAGAAAACGTTGTACACTATCAAGGAGACCGGCATTACGCATTTTGTAGAGGTGGGTCCTGGAAAGGTCTTGTCTGGCTTGGTAAAACGAACGCTTTCCGAAAGTAACGCCGTGAATGTTGAAGATGTTAAGACGCTGTCTCTCGTGACAAATGAATATGGAAATGGTGGACAGATATAATGGATGTGACAACCGAGCGGAGTGCCTTTAGGGAAGACTTACTAAGCGGCAAAACAGCTATTGTTACAGGTGCGTCACGCGGCATTGGCGCGGCGATTGCACAGAGGCTCTGTGAAGCCGGCGCGAATGTCGTTCTCTGCTCGCGTTCTGCTGAGGCAGTCGCACAAGTTGCTGAAACGCTGCAGGAAAAAGGCTACACCACACTCTCAACAGCCGCTGACATCTCACAAAAAGCAGATGTTGAAGAACTTATTGAGAGAACGATTGCACAATTTTCGCAAATTGATATTCTGGTGAACAATGCAGGAATCACGCGCGATACGCTGCTCATGCGTCTCAAAGATGAAGACTGGGACGCTGTGTTACAGACAAATCTGACCGGCACGATGCGCTGTACCCGTGCAGTCCTTCGCCCCATGATACGCCAGAGAAGTGGACGAATTATCAACATCTCGTCAGTTATTGGATTAATGGGAAACGCAGGACAGGCAAGTTACGCAGCCGCGAAAGCTGGCATCCTCGGTTTGACCAAGGCTACCGCGAAAGAGGTTGGTGCCCGTGGTATCACCGTGAACGCTATCGCCCCAGGTTTTATCACGACGGACATGACGGCACAAATATCGGAAGAGAATCAGAAACAGCTGCTTGAACTGATTCCATTACAGGATTTTGGACATCCAGAAGATGTAGCAGACGCTGTCTGTTTTTTAGCATCGGATGCTGCACACTACATCACCGGGCAAACTCTTCAGGTTGACGGTGGTATGGTGATGTAATTAACGGTGGTATGGTGATGTAATTAAAGGGCACTTAGGGCTTCCTAAGCGCACCTATAAGAAGGACGGTTGGTTGATCCGCCTCCAACCAGGGCACTGCTTGCAATGCCCGTAACCGGTACCGATTGTCTCACTGTAGGGCGTTGCTTGTAAGCCCTGACTACGGAGACAATCGAGGCACTAATTGCACTGTAATATAAGAACAAATTTTTAGCTCCAACCAATTTTGCGAGCAAAAAATTCTATAGGAGATCAGAAAAACGCTTATGGCAACAAACCAAGAACGCCTCATTGAAATTATTGCGAAACAACTCGGTGTTGACGAAGATAACGTCACTCCAGATTCCTCTTTTATGGAGGACCTTGGTGCTGATTCGCTTGATACTGTTGAGTTAGTCATGGCACTTGAAGAAGAATTCGATATCGAAATTCCCGACAGTGATGCGGAAAAAATTCAGACTGTTCAAGATGCCTTGAGTTACCTAGACGAACATGTGTAAGTTAGGATATATCGTCGGAGGGCATGTAGCGGCACGCTATAAGTCCTCGTTAGTGTGCCTGCTCGTTTTGTAGGACGTTGTTTGTGAATCCGGATTACAGAGACAATTGGAGCACTCACCGCACTGCGATATAAGAACGACTTTTTAACTGCAACCCCAATCTTGCGGACGAAAATTTCTATAGAAAATCAGAGGACACTTATGGCAACAAATCAAGAACGTCTCATTGAAATTATTGCGAAACAACTTGACGTTGATGAAAATAACGTCACCCCAGATTCCTCTTTTATGGAAGACTTGGGTGCGGATTCACTTGATTTCGTTGAGTTGGCTATGGCACTTGAAGAAGAATTCGATATCGAAATTCCCGACAGTGACGTTGAGAAAATTCAGACTGTTCAGGATGCCTTGAGTTACCTAGACGAACATGTGTAGGTTAATGAATGGTTGTTGGTTTTCAGTTAAGAGGCTTTGGCGTAATAATTCACCCTACTCTGGAGTACTCTAAAATGGGGTAGATTGTTACAAAGAACCTCTGACCGATAACCGATGACTGATAACTGATAACCCCTAAAAAAAGGATCGGTCTCGTGGAGCGTGTAGTTATTACAGGAATCGGTGTCGTCAATGCTATTGGCAACACGAAAGAAGAATATTGGGATGCGCTTGCCGTCGGTAAAAACGGAATCGGACCTTTAACCTATTTTGATGCCTCTGAGCATCGCACCCAAATCGCTGGAGAGGTAAAGAACTTTCAAGCGGAACAGTATATGGACCGGCGGGCTGCGTCAAGGCTACCGCTGTTCATTCAGTACGCGCTTGCTGCCTCAATCATGGCACACGAAGATGCTGGTTTGGAACTCGACAAAGTTGACCCCTACCGTGCGGGGGTCCAGATCGGTTCAGGGATCGGCGGTATCGGTGTCCTTGAAGACAACGCGAAAATCCTCGCTGAAAAGGGTGCCAAACGCGTTAGCCCATTCCTTGTACCGTATATGATTATCAACATGGCAGCAGGACAGATCTCAATCCATTTTAACCTCAGAGGTCCTAATGCTACATCTGTCACTGCATGTGCGAGTGCGAATCATTCCATGGGTGATTCGTTCCGTATGATTCAGCGCGGCGAAGCAGATGTAATGTTTACTGGCGGTACGGAATCGGCGATTACGCCCTTAGCTTTCGCTGGATTCTGTTCAATGCGAGCGATGTCCGCGCGAAATCATGAACCTGAACGCGCCTCGCGCCCATTTACGAAGGATCGGGATGGCTTTGTTATGGGGGATGGAGCGGGTGTGTTAATCTTTGAATCGTTATCACATGCCAAAAAGCGCGGTGCTTATATCTATGCGGAAATAATCGGCTATGGAATGACCTCGGATGCCCACGATATGGTAAGTCCACCTGAAAACGGTGAGGGCGCAGCGAAGGCGATGGAATTCGCGCTCCAAGATGCGGAGTTAGCACTAGATGCCGTCGATTATATTAACGCCCACGGTACCTCTACACCGATCGGCGATGTCGCTGAAACGAACGCCATTAAAACGCTCTTCGGCGAACACGCGTACAAAATTCCCGTTAGCTCTACCAAATCGATGGTGGGGCATCTGCTCGGTGCTGCGGGAGCTGTGGAACTCATCGCCTGCTTAGGTGCTATGGAGAAGGGCTATCTGCCTCCGACTATCAACTATGATATGCCAGACGAAGCCTGCGACTTAGATTACGTCCCCAACGAGAGTCGTGACGCGAAGATTTCGGTCGCACTCTCCAACGCCTTCGGGTTCGGTGGACATAACACCTCAATCGCTGTCCGAAAATTTTCAGGTTAATATCCTCGTCCATCTGGACGTGTTTCGGAGACGCTATGCCCCTAGCATATATCGGCTTCGGAAGCAACATTGGCGACCGACTGGCACATATTCAAAATGCTATTCATACTTTATCAAAAACGGAGGGGATCATTCTGCAGAAGATTTCCTCCGTTTATAAAACAGACCCCGTTGGCTATGAAGCGCAGGCACAGTTTCTGAACGGTGTCGCCGCAATTCAAACCTCCCTTTCTCCTATTTCCTTGCTAAACACTTTAAAAGACATCGAAACTGAAGTTGGTAGACAACACCGCATCCGTTGGGGTCCGAGAGAGATTGATCTGGACATATTAATCTATGGAGATTTGTGTCTCGAGACAGAGAAACTCGTCATTCCGCACCCAGAGATGCATCTCCGCGGTTTCGTACTGTTCCCGTTGGCTGAGATTGCCCCGGATGTCGTGCACCCAGTTTTTCAAGAAACTGTTCAAACCTTGCTTGAACGTCTTGACGATGATAAATCCATATCTGAATCAGGATCCATAGGCTTGTTTCAAACCTGTTTCTTATAGACTTCCACACCACAATCTGATATAATTTCCACAGCCACTTAAAGGAGAAGAGAAAAATGAGATGGTTTGAGACCCGCGGTCCTGTCTATCCTGAGGATAACTACGTCGTCGCACGCACAGATGAACTTGCGGATTTTATGGATCGAGTAAAAAAAGGCAGATATATCGTCCTCTTTGCGCCGCGCCAGACAGGCAAGACAACATTCTTCCAAAACGCGCTCAACGCGCTTGAAGACCAAGAGAGCATTTATTTCCCAATACAACTTAATTTTGAGGGATACGTGGACAGTGATGCCGATACTTTTTATAGATCCCTTTGCAAAGAAATTTGTAAAGAAATTAAAAACGTTTTCCAAAAACGCCGCGAGAATCCATCCAATAGACTCAACCATTTTTTGGTGGATGTACAGATAACAGAACCTGTTTCAATGCGAGAGTTTTTTGAAGACCTTGGGCGTTTGTTGGAAAAACAACGGTTTGTTGTGATTATTGATGAGTTTGATAGCATTCCACGAGATGCTATTAGAGGGTTTCTGCATTCGCTTCGTCAGATTTACCTTTCCGGGCGGACTCGGTGTCCGCACAGCGTCGGCATCGTCGGGGTCAAGAACATCACACAACTCAACTATGATCGCTCCATCTCTCCCTTTAATATACAAGACGAATTCAAATTGCCTAATTTCACACTGAAACAGGTGCAAGAATTATTTTCACAATATACCGATGAAGTTGGGCAACCCATCACACCTGAAACTATTAAAGCTATTCACAAACAGACTGCCGGTCAGCCTGTGCTTGTCAATCGATTCGCGCAAATTCTTACCGAGGAATTAGATATTCCAAAAAGCGAACCGATTACAATACAACACTTTTCAGAAGCACATGTGCAGCTCCTTCGCGAAGGACACACGAATATTGATCACCTGATAACCAATATCCATAAGGATCGGCGGTTTGAGGCACTCCTCATGAAAATCGCCTCCTACGATGAAGGTGTAAGATTTAGCCTTTACAATGAACACATCAATGAACTCACTACTTACGGTGTTATTGCTGAAGGTGCTGACGGTATGTGTAAAATTATCAACCCAATTTATCACTATTGCATCATAGACGCATTCAAACCCATAGTGAACGGACTTGAACAGGAATATTTACCAGATGACAATCGCGCAGGATTTGAAGATTATCTCACACCGGAGGGGCAAATTCAGATGACAGCACTCCTTGATAACTTCCGCGACTTTATCGCGCGTGCAGGCTTCAAAATCTTACAAGTCCCGGATACGCCGCAGGAATATGTCGGACAGCATCTGCTCTTTGCCTATCTTGAGCAGTTTGTCCAAAGTGTGGGTGGAACTATGTATCTTGAGGTGCAAACAGGGCGCGGTAGAATGGATATCTTGATTCTCCACAGAAGCCAAAAATACATCGTTGAAACAAAAATCTGGGGTGGAGATTCTCGGTATCAGGCAGGCAAATCGCAACTTGCAGCGTACGTCGGATCAGAGGGTGCCGGAGAAGGATACTACGTTGTGTTTGACCATCGCAACACACCGGAACCGCGCGTGGAGACAGAGACATTAGAAGGGTTGACAATTCGGAGTTACGTGATTCCTGTGATTCAAGAACGACCCTCAGATTGATGACCTGTATCCCGTCTTCCAAGAGACTCTTCAAACCCTAAGTGATTGCCTTGAAGGTGATAAGTCTGTAACTAAAACAGTGCCTTTATGTTATTTGAATACACTGATATTTCTCAAAAGCACTCAGAAGTCAGTATCTATCAATGGTCTCTCAATACGCGGTTCTGATGTCGTGCGTTATACTGGCAATTCAGAATCGGAATCTGTCTGCTTCTCCGCCTCTGTCTCCGTTTCCATTTTGGCATCAGTCCGCTATGCCCCGAAAATCAAGGTGTCGAATTCATCAGAAGTAGCGGAGGAGCGTGCCGCGGTGAGGAATTCTTCCGCTTCGCTTTTTGAATCGGTTCCAGCCAATTCCTGTGCGACTTTTGAACGTGCTTTCGCTTTCTCACGGATCTCGCGCATGCGTATCAATTCGGCAGAGGTACCGTCCATGCTGATACCAGAGAGCATATCAGCGATTTCCTCTTGTTCTCGTGCGGTAATCAGATCCGCAACTGTTTCATATTGTTCGGAATTAATCTTATCCAATGTTGTTTCATCCAAGGCTCTCCAAATCCTGTCTGCCGCTGACCAAATATACACAGCACCACCAACAATAGTTAATGGTATAACAGCCGGACCCAGTGTCACTCCAAGTAAGCTCAAACCCGTGAAACCTGCTGCAGTTACTCCGGCGAATCCAGCACTTATGCCAATGTCTTTTGCTACATCTATGCGGGCATCTCCGACTGATTTTCGATTATTTTTGACGTGCAAAGTATTCTCAACGATTGTTATGGGCAACTCTAATAAAGCACCAAATAGCGCACCTTTAGCTGCAGTGCCTACGGTGGTTTTGAAGCCACATTTTATGCCAGTGATAGTATTATTGAGCCGAGCACTCTGAAATTCTCTCCGAGTCATGTTCTTCGATCCACGTGCGCGGTTCTTCCAAGCAATCTCAAAAATGATGTTGTTAATATCACCCGCCTTTGTCGGGTCATTTTTGATTGAAACCAGATGACTCACATGGTGAGTGTCTAGAAACTCTATAGTGCTCTTTTTTGTAGATTTTACACCGGTAGGTATGTGGTCGAAGAGTTTATGTGAAGGTATGCTGCCGGATCTATTAGCTAAAGACTTTGCAACATCTTTCAATGTGCATGGTGTTGCTGCGTTCAAGTTTCCTACAATTGTTGCTGGGATAATCCGTTTTATCTGTTTCAGATTCAGGTTTGGCAACTTTCCTTTAACTATACCAACCTGCGAGATTACCGTGCCTGAAGTATCCACAACCGTTTCATGCACAGCACATCCGACCTTTGACCCTATATTTAGCAATCTTGTCGCAGATGCCTCGGCGGTTTGTGACATTACGCGTACAGTACTATTAATCTGTTTCATAGAATTTACTCCACTTACTCTGTTCTATGTTGAGACTTCTCACAAATAGTATAACACAAAGTTTGTCTGGAGAGAAATGGAATTATAAAGATGTAGTTTATTCTAATGAAATGGGACTTTCCATGAAATCTATCTACTTGGTTGTACGACTTAACATAACCACTGTCCAGTAGTCAAGATCAATCAGTTGGACTTCATCTTTTTTACTCTTCCGCCACGGCGATCAACTTGTTGGATCCGCCTTCAAATAGATAGTGCTTGCCATCCCAGAAACCGACAACATCACCGCGTTCTTCAGCACCGTCCGAGTCAATCAAATGCCAGTTTTGTGGTATACTCGCGTAAGTATTCGTCATGTCATCGAACAAGAATAAAAAATCCGTGTTGTGTCCATTCTCTTTTGGGCTGAAAACAAGAAGTTCGCGAAGCATATCATCACTGCCATTGATGCGAAAACGGGCTTTATCCCGAAGACACTCTACTTTCTGCATTGCCTGTACGTTTTGGCTGGTCTCTGGATGGTGATATGACCAATGATATTGCCAATGTAATGCAAAGATTTTCACGAATTTCCGCAAAAATTGAACAGTTCTCATACTATTTCTCCTCTTTGTTGCATCATCCACTTGATAAAATAGACATATACGCCGAATGTCTATTAGTTAGGTAGTGTTTACATTTTTTTAGCAGTGATAAGTATAGGGGCGACATAAACGAATCCGAGGTATCGGACAGCATATTTATCGTAGCGCGTTGCGACTCGGCGATACTGTTTCAATCGATGAAAAAAACGTTCTATCACATTGCGAAGTTTATAGACCTCTTGGTCATAAGGACGGTCTTCAACACGACTCTTGCGCCGACGAATGACTGCCTCGGCACCTTCTGCGATAATCTCGGCACGAAACGCATCCGAGTCGTAGGCAGCATCGGCGATAACGTATTCACACGCGGGGTTTCCGGCAATCAACGCGGGTGCTTGCGTGATGTCATGGCGTTGTCCCGGTGTTAGGGTGAAACGCAACGGCAGAAAGTCTCCACTCACCGCCGCATGAAGTTTCGTGGTAAAGCCACCGCGACTTCGACCGAGTGCCTCAGTTTCTTGACCTCCGTTTTTTTTTCGGGGCACCCGCCGCACAAGAATGCGCCCGCACGACCGTCGCATCCACGAGGAGAGCAGAGACTTCACCCGCCGCATGGAAATGTTCATGAAGTTTTTCAAAAACACCCGCATCCGACCATCTTCCGAACCGCCGATAGATGGTGTTCCAATACCCGTAGGCTTTCGGCAGTGCCCGCCAAGTCGCACCTTCTTTTGTGATCCAGGCGACCGCAGAGAGAAAACGTCTACAGTCTTCAGGAGTGCCGACATAGATGGTGGGCAATGCTTTGAGAAATGGGAGGATGCTGTTCCACGCAGCATCACTAATCATCACAGGAAAGTCTTGAGTTTCAGTTATATTCGTAGGTTGCATGCAAAACACTCTACCAAAACCTAAGCAAAATGTCAATAACTTACAATGTAAACACTACCTAGTTAAACCTGTAATGCTAAGCAACGGTTTGATCTCTAAAAACACCTCATGAGGACAACACTACTTTTTTAACTATGCCGTTTCCTTAACCATCTTCGGATATCTAACTTTCCTTGAGAAAAACCCCAAAGAATCGCTATACCCACCAATACCCATGCGCCATACCACCCGATAGGATATATAATATCAAAAAACACTGTATCTCTCAGACCGTCATATCGACCATCCATGTAGCGGTCGGAGAGTCTACCGACTGTAGTGCGCCCCATAAAAGCCAATCCGGTGATCCATAAGTAAGCAGCCCCGATTCCTAATAGTACCCTCAGAAGAAAAGTTCCGAGCAACCGAAGACTGGTTTTGAATCTTTGCGTCAACATAGTTTCCACCTCCAGTGAAGTTCTGAAACCGCAATTTTCTAACAGTATATCCCTACAATTAACCGAAGTTACGATAGAAAAAAGTTGTATACGCCTGCCGAAACTGAGAAACACCAGATGCCACCCGAAAAGATTAAACAGGTGATAAAAATCATCCTTTTTATTTGAAGGTGGCAACTCAGGTTATATAGGTTGTTTATATAGAGTCACCATAGGTGTCAATTTAGAGGTTTTTCGCCTTATTTCGTCGTGGCTCTTCTACAGATGCCGCCCCTACGGGGCTTGGGTCTGTGAGGTCCTGTTTTTTTACACAGATGTCGTCCCTACGGGACTAAAGAAGGTTTCTGGCATGTACAAAGTTTATGGCTAAAACCCGGCGCAGTTGGAAACAGCGCCTACCGGATCTGGGACTACAACGGTTATTTTTTCTAAAATTGACACTTATGGTTGTTTATATAGAGTCACCTAAGACGAAAAAAGATAGTAAAATTTTCGTGTGAGGTACAAACGGGCTTTAGTAGCGAGGTTAACAAACCTGAAAAACTTGCAATTTTCTCTCAAATATAGTATAATTTTTGACATATTAACCCGACGAAACACGCTGACAAAACACGCCAGTCGTTACAAGTGCCAAAGGAGTCTTACCGAAGAATTATACAGAAAAGATGAATATTCATGAATACCAAGCCAGACAAATCCTAGAATCCTACCGTGTTAATACGCTGTCCGGTGGGGTCGCGGAAACACCGGAGGAAGCGGAAGCCATCGCACAGGAACTCAATTGTCCGACCTACGTCATCAAGGCACAAATCCATGCTGGTGGGCGCGGGAAGGGCGGCGGGGTCAAACTCGCAAACTCACCCGCTGAGGTTAAACAACGCGCCGAAACTATCCTCGGCATGCAACTGGTAACACCGCAGACCGGTCCTGAAGGAAAACTTGTCCGAAAAGTCCTTATTGCAGAAGCAGCAGAAATAGAGAAAGAGTTCTATCTCGCTATATTGCTTGACAGGGAAACGTCACAACTCACCTTAATCGGAAGCGAAGAGGGCGGTGTGAACATCGAGGAGGTCGCGGCACGAACACCTAAAAAGATTATTAGGACACAGATTCATCCTGCCTTCGGTTTAACAGATTTTCAAGCGCGGGAGTTCGCATATAAACTTATCACCAATACAACCTACCGTCCGATTATTCCGAACGCCGCTGCACTCATCATATCGCTTTACAATGCGTTTATCGGATGCGATTGCTCACTCGTAGAGATTAATCCGTTGGCAATCGTAACAACAGATGATGGATTAGACATCGTCGCTCTCGACGCCAAAGTTAACCTTGACGACAACTCACTCTGGCGACACTCGGATATTGCCGAGATGCGTGATCCACACGAAGAAGATCCGAGTGAATTAGAGGCAAGCGAATCAGGTTTGAGCTACATTCGTCTTGATGGCGATATCGGCTGTATGGTGAACGGTGCTGGACTTGCTATGGCAACGATGGACATTATCAAACAGAACGGTGGTGAACCTGCAAACTTTCTTGATGTCGGTGGTGGTGCCTCTGTAGAGGCAGTCGCACATGCTTTCCGTCTTATTCTCGCAGACAAAAACGTCAAGGCTGTTCTCGTTAACATCTTCGGTGGTATCATGAAGTGTGATACAATTGCTAACGGCATCGTTGAAGCAGCAAAACAGGTCGAACTCAACGTTCCACTTGTCGTTCGGTTAGAAGGAACAAATGTAGAACTCGGAAAACAAATTATTGCCGAGTCGGACCTGAACGTTCAACAGGCAGAGGGACTCTCTGAAGCAGCACAACTCGCAGTAACGGCGGCAAATCCTGCATAAAAACAACGTAATTGGCGACGTAACCGTCCGAATTGATAGGAACTGGTTTTGGACAGTGGCTCTCACCTGTTACTGAGCATGGATTGGACAAAACCGAGCAGAAACCCAATTGTTAAAAATATGGAAAAACTTGAATTAAAGGACATAGAGGTTACCGGGAAACGCGTCCTCGTGCGGGTGGATTTCAACGTCCCAATGAAAGATGGGAAAATCACCGATGAAACCCGTATTACCGCCGCTTTACCGACTCTTTTAGCTCTCATCAATGCGGATGCCAAAGTCATTTTGGTGACACACTTGGGCAGGCCCGAGGTAGGTTCGGCAGCTGATCGGGAGACGTTCTCGACTGAACCAATCGCCGTAGCCCTCAGTCAGAAACTCGGCACACGCGTTGCACACGTCAGCGATTGCATTGGCGAATCGGTGCAAAGTGCTGTCGCGTCGATGCGTAACGGGGAAGTGCTGCTCCTTGAGAACGTCCGTTTCTATGCTGAAGAAACCGAGAACGATACGGCATTTGCCGAACAACTTGCTTCGTTTGCGGATGTATATGTCAACGATGCATTCGGTACAGCACACCGTGCCCACGCGTCAACTGAAGGAGTGACCCATTACCTTAGTCCGTGTGTCGCAGGACTCTTGATGGCGCGCGAAATCTATTACCTCAGTATAAGTCTTGAAAACCCTAAACGCCCTTATGTCGCTATCCTCGGTGGTGCGAAAATATCCGACAAAATCACACTGATTGAGAACCTCCTTGGAAAAGTTGATAAACTCCTCATCGGTGGTGGCATGGCATACACATTTCTGTCGGTGATGGGGTTCAGTATCGGTAATTCGCTTGTTGAAACCGAGAAACTTGACGTGGCAAAATCGCTCATCGAAACGGAAGGTTTTTCAGATTCTGTCCTACTACCCGTGGACCACGTCGTGGGAAAAGCCTTTGACCCTGAAACCGAATCGCAGCTTGTGGGCAAAGGGTATATCCCGGATGGATGGATGGGATTGGATATCGGTCCCGAAACCGTATCAGTGTTCGGTGAACAGATCGCAACAGCAAAAACTGTGGTGTGGAATGGACCTTTAGGTGTCTATGAATTCAAGAAGTTTGCCCAAGGCACGATTTCGATTGCGAAGCAAATTGCAGATTCAGGGTCGGTAAGCATTATCGGTGGTGGGGATTGCGTCGCGGCGATACAGCAAACCGGAGTCTCGGATCGGATGACACATATCTCAACGGGGGGCGGTGCCTCCTTAGAGTTTTTAGAAGGAAAACCTCTGCCGGGCATCGTTGCTTTAACGGATTCTTAGCGATTCTTTAAACTTGAACGCTGTGCTCCGTTTGTTTTGCTGTGAGAGTTGCGGTTTTAATTCAAGTTATCAAATACTTGTCATTCAGAATTATTAAAAACTTTTTATAACCCAGAGACGATTGGAATTAACCGAAAACCACCGTGAAACGAAGTGGAGCGGTGACCAGATCTAATAGTTAAAAAAATGTTTGATAAAATAGTTCCCCGTAGTGAAGACTACGCAAAATGGTACACGCAAGTCATCCGTCAGGCGGAGATGGCAGATTACGCCCCTGTGCGCGGCTGCATGGTAGTGCGTCCTTATGGTTATGCTCTCTGGGAGAACGTCAAAGAGCAACTGGATATCCGCTTCAAAGAGACAGGACACCAAAACGCCGCCTTCCCCCTCTTTATTCCAATGAGTTTCATTGAGAAAGAGGCGGAACACGTCGAAGGCTTCAAACCGGAACTCGCCGTTGTTACGCATGGCGGTGGAAAAAAATTGGAAGAACCGCTCGTGGTGCGCCCAACATCTGAAACCATCATCGGCTATATGTATAGCCAGTGGATCCAGTCCTACCGCGACTTGCCGGTGCTTATCAATCAGTGGGCGAATGTTGTTCGATGGGAGTTACGTCCCCGTCTTTTCCTAAGAACGATGGAATTCTTTTGGCAAGAGGGGCATACCGCACACGCCACACATGAGGAAGCGGAAGAAGAGACACTTCGCATTCTTGACCTCTACACCGATTTTGCAGTCAACGAAGCTGCGATACCTGTTATCCCTGGACGCAAGAGCGAAAGCGAAAAATTTCCCGGTGCGCTGACCTCCTATACCATTGAGGCGATGATGGGTGACAAACGCGCCCTCCAAGCCGGGACCTCACACGACCTCGGGCAGAACTTCGCCAAAGCCTTTGATATTCAATTTCTCGATGCAAACCAGAAACAGCAGCACTGTTGGACAACCAGCTGGGGTGTAAGTACCCGAATGATTGGTGCGATTATTATGGCACACGGGGACGACCAAGGGTTAGTTCTACCCCCAAGACTTGCCCCCACGCAACTCGTCATTGTGCCGATTGTTCCGAAAAACAAAGAGGATGACAAACAGCGTGTCATGCAAGCGGTTGATGCAATCTGTGAGACCTTGGGAGGCGTACGCTACCACGTTGACGACAGACACGACCATTCACCTGGATGGCGATTCAATGAATGGGAACTCAAAGGTGTCCCGCTGCGCATCGAAATAGGTCCTCGTGACTTGGCGAAACAGCAAATTGTCCTTGCACGACGCGACATACCGGGTAAGGAAGGCAAAACGTTTGTGCCGATCAACAACACCGCTGAGACGGTGACGCAGATGCTTGACACCATTCAATCTGATATGCTCAAACGCGCGACAGACTTCCGAGATGCGAATACCTTTAAACCTAGCACCTACGACGCGTTCAAAGAGGTTATTGAGGAAGGATTCGCACACGCACGCTGGTGCGGTGACGCAGCGTGTGAGGATCAAGTCAGAGAGGAAACACAAGCGACTATCCGATGCCTCCCGACGGAACAACCCGGTGGAGATGGTGAGTGTATCGTCTGCGGTAAATCTGCGGAAGACATCGCAATTTTTGCTCGCGCTTACTAAGCCAAAACTCGTTAAGAACCCTATAACCTTGATTACCAGATCAAGGTTATATCTGGAGAACCAATATATCTGTAAAAAAATATGAGCATACTCGTTAATAAAAATACAAAAGTGATTGTTCAAGGCATCACAGGTCGTTCTGGACGCTTTCATACGGAGCAGTGTGCGGCTTACGGCACCCAGATCGTTGCGGGCGCGGTTCCCGGTAGAGGTGGGTCTGATGTAAACGGCATTCCTGTATATGATACTGTAGCGGATGGCGTTGCAGCGACAGGTGCAGACACATCGCTGATTTTCGTCCCTGCGCGCTTCAACGCGGCTGACTCTGTGATGGAAGCTGCCGATGCAGGTATCGAATTGATTGTCTGTATCTCCGAACACATTCCGGTCCTTGATATGGTGAGGGCGAAAGCATTCCTGAAAGGAAGACCGACCCGGTTAATTGGCCCGAACTGCCCAGGTGTGATTACACCCGGCGAATGCAAAATCGGTGTAATGCCTGAGTTTGCATACACTCCAGGCAATGTTGGCATCGTCTCTCGAAGCGGAACGTTAACTTACGAAGCCGCCTATCAGCTGAAACGGCTCGGCATCGGGCAGTCCACCTGTGTGGGGATCGGTGGTGACCCAGTGATTGGGACAAACTTCGTTGATGTCCTGAAACTTTTTGAAGCGGACGACGACACGCACGCTGTTGTTTTAATCGGTGAGATCGGTGGTACAGCTGAGGAAACAGCAGCGCAGTTTGTCAAAGACAATATGACGAAACCCGTTGTTGGTTTTATTGCCGGGCAGACCGCGCCAGCAGGCAAACGGATGGGACATGCCGGTGCGATCATCTCTGGTGGACAAGGCACCGCTGCTGATAAAATTCAGGCACTCAAAGATGCCGGGATTACCGTTGCAGACAGCCTCGCCACTATTGGAGAGACCGTGGCAGAAGTTTTAATTCGTTAGATCTGGGCATCGTTCACCTATAAACATATCGCCCGCTGGGATTGAAACCCCGTTGGAATTCACCGAAAACCACTGCGAAACGTAGTGGAGCAGTGACCAGAGTTGATAATTTAAAAGATGAAGAAAAACATCGCCTACCTGCACACCAAAAAACAGCAGCAACCGATCACTGTGCTAACCTGCTACGATTATCCTACCGCTTGCTTGCAAGATGAGGCAGGGATCGACATCGTTTTTGTCGGGGATAGCGTCGGTACCAATATTCTCGGTTATAAAAACGAGACAGAGGTGACGATGGCAGATATGCGTCACCATCTCAAAGCGGTGCGTCGCGGTGTGACAGATGCCTACCTTCTCGTTGATATGCCTTACGCATCTGATAGCGATGTGAAGCAAGCCGTTACCAATGCGAAACTTTTCTTATCTGATGGAGCAGACGGTGTTAAATTGGAAGGTGGTATAGAAAAAGTTCCAATCGTTACCGCACTCACGGAACAGGGTATAGAGACCTGTGCACATATCGGTCATAACCCACAAATTCACGGTACCAAAGCGGCAACACACGGAAAGACCTTTGCCAAAGCGAAACGACTCATTGAAGCAGCTGCAGCACTCGCAGACGCTGGCGCGAAACTCATTGTCCTTGAGAAAATCACCGAAGAGGTGAGTCAAATCATAACGGAGACCGTTGATATTCCCACCATCGGCATCGGGGCAGGGCGGTATTGCGATGGACAGGTGCTTGTCATCAACGATATATTAGGCATAGGTCCGCCCTTCAAACACGCCAAACGTTATCAGGATTATAATCATCTGACCTTTGAAGCGATCTGTCAGTATCACGAAGAGGTAGCAAACGGCACATTCCCTACAGACGCGAACACCTCGCACATCCCACCGGATAAACTCGCGCGAGTGCAAAAGTGGCTAAAATCAGCACGCTAAAACTATCCAAAGCGTTCCTTAAAGGTCATTTGGAAGAAAGAAAGTGGAATATCTTTGATCAACCACTCCTTACGCTACCGAGACTTTTCTAACTCTTCTACCTTGTCACGAATGTTCCGTAAATTTGTTTCAATTTCGCTTAGTTTACGTTCAGATTCAGCTCGCTTTTCATTTTCTCGCCTTTCGGCTTCCTTTACTTGTGCCAACATTTCTGCAGCATCTTCGGAGTAAACGGCAAGATTTTCCAAGGCTTCATTGCGTCGTAACTCTGCCTCTCTGAATGCTTCTACTGCAGACTTAATCTGATCAGTATCCATGCTTTCAAAGGAAACAAGCACTTTCCCGAGTTCTTCTATTACTGCTTGGTGATCTGACTCTGCAAGTGCTTCTTTGGCTTCTTGGATTGCGGACACAGCCGGGTCAGTATTCTTAAAAGGAAATGCCTTCTTGAGCCTTTCTTGTGCTGCTTGGTAATCTGACTCTGCCGTAACATATTTTTCAAAGGCTTCGGCAGCTGCCGCATCTTCAGTTGAAAGTAGCTCTTGTGACATGGGTTCTTCAGAATCTGCGCCTTCGCTATGGACATGACTGTCGTCAATTTTTTCAGACGTTGCAGCATTATCTACATTTTCAACATCTATATCCGTATCCTCTTCGCGAGGTTTTTGTATAGAGTCAGAAGGAATTGGTTTTACCGAAAAACCTTCTGGTTGTAACGGAGTGCTCTTATACACCCTCTTCGGTTCAGCCTCCAGTATTTTCTGAGCAGGACGGTGATGCCCAAAATACCAAAGCGCGGTCGCACCTATTAAGAAAACAGCAACATAGATGGGAATGGGGTGCCTTTTCATTTTCAGACTCCTTGTTTAATCTTTAGGAAATTCAAAGAAGAGGCAACAGCGTTTAGAGGTACGCTGCACTCACCACAGCCTCCACTTTAAACCGACTGTGATGTGCTTAAGTGTTACAAAAGAGTCTCGCACCGAAAAGATGCGGGGTTTTCATCTCGTTTGGTAAATACCTTTATGTACGCATTGTGGATAGAACTCTTACAAATTAGAATACATTTTTTCACTTAAATATGCAACAAAAACAATTATCCGGTGGGACAAAACAGACAAGTCTCCTTATATCGTAAAGATTTAAGGAGACTTGAAATGCGAGCACAGAATCTTTTCCGCCTGTCCACAGGACAGCTGCTTTTTTCCAATTATTCATCTATAGGTACCACATCAGCATAGACATAAGTCGGTGCCGTGTTGCTGCTTGTGTGAATTTTGTCATCATCATCCTTTTTGGAAACGATATCTCTCTGGACGACTCTACCCGGCTTCGCCGCGACAGGTGAACTGAACATCGGTCCATCAACAACGCACGTATGGAACTCTCCGTTTTCACCGAGCGGATCCACACCATCCGGCAAGTCTGCGAGGAGTTCGGCATCAAACCAGCGACCTGCAAAGTCGGCAGGAACTTTGGTTGGATTGAGGGCAGTAACAATAGCACGCATGCCAGAAGCAATCATCTTTTCAGCGAGCAGCGTTGTGTCCTCTTCCCATACTGGAAAAATCGGTGTGAAACCGGTACCTTTGAGTTTATCCTCGCGGTACGCACGGATGTCTTCTAAGAAGAGGTCTCCGAATGCGAAATGTGCCGCTGTCAAATGTTCAGGCAACGCTTCCACCTCGGCGAGAAATTTTCGCATCGCTGCTTCGTAGATTGCATTAGAACAGGGATACGGAATCGGTATCTCATACAACGGCACTCCGAGTTTCTCGGCTTGCTGTTTCAACACCCACGCTGGTGTCGAGTGGATAGAAACGCGGTCAAACGTCTTCGTGACAGTTGTAAAGATACCACGCACGTTGTAGCGTTCAGGCTGTTGGCGCAGTGTATGAAGTGCCCATGCGGAATCTTTGCCTGAAGACCAAGAAACGAGGACAGGTGTGCATTTTGCACCGTTCGTCTGTTTTGTCATTATTAACCTCTCAGTTTTCCGAATTTATATCTATAGCGACAAAAAATTGCCCAATAGATTTTTTCCAGCAGCCGTCAAAATCGACTCCGGATGGAATTGCACACCCCAGATGGGCAAACTCTTATGCCGAAGTCCCATGATTTCGTCCTGATCCGTCCAAGCAGTGACCTCAAGGCAATCGGGCAGCGTCTCTTTCTTTACGATGAGCGAATGGTAGCGTGTCGCTTCAAACGGATTATCCAATCCTTCAAAAAGCTCAAGACCATTATGTTCTATCATTGAGGTTTTACCGTGCATCAATCGATCCGCCCTAACAACTTCACCGCCGAACACGTCTCCGATGCACTGATGTCCGAGACAAACGCCCAAAATCGGAACTTTTCCGGCGAAATGTTGTATGGTATCGTTGGATATGCCTGCTTCTTTCGGTGTGCAAGGACCCGGTGAAATGACAATCCGTTCCGGCTCCAGCGCGTCTAATGCCGCCAAGCCAATTTTCCGACTCCGATGAACCTCCAGTTCAGCACCGAGTTCACCCAAATACTGAACCAAGTTATAGGTAAAAGAGTCGTAGTTATCAATCATTAAAACCATTTTTTTAATTTTCCTTGCGGTTCGATGAAGTGGGTTTAGACATTGAGGTACCTTTCCGTAGATCCGCCCTCCACTTCGTTACAGGATGCCTATCTTTGGAAACCGAGAAGAGAGCCACCCTTTTTTCTATGTTCCTTTAACATTTTTTCTATATTCCTTTAACAAAAATCGACGATTATTCCTCACAGTAAGAAACCTTGTTCTGCTAAGGCAATAGCACTGAGCATCGCTCGCGCTTTACTCACGGTTTCATAATACTCAGTTTCAGGTACTGAATCCGCAACGACCCCACCCCCTGCTTGCACATAAGCAGTGCCATCTTTGATAACCGCGGTTCGGATCGTAATCGCGGTGTCTGCACTGCCGGAAAAACTGAAATACCCCACCGTTCCACCGTAGGTGCTACGACGCGTCGGTTCAAGTTCATCAATGATTTCCATTGCGCGTATCTTTGGTGCACCAGAGAGTGTTCCAGCGGGAAGGCACGCGCGCAGCACATCAAAAGCCGTGAGGTCTTCGCGTAACCGTCCAATGACGCGTGAAACGATATGCATCACGTGTGAAAAACGCTCGACTATCATAAGTTCGGTGACTTCAACAGTATGATATTCACACACGCGACCGAGGTCGTTCCGTCCCAAATCCACAAGCATAACGTGCTCCGCGCGTTCCTTTGGATCAGCGAGGAGTATCCGTCCCAACTCTTGGTCTTCTTCTGGAGTCGCGCCACGCGGGCGTGTGCCCGCAATTGGAACGGTCTGGACGAGTCCATCTTCTACTCTCACCATCATTTCCGGTGATGCACCCACAATGTCAAAACCATCAAACTTCAAATAATACATATACGGTGATGGATTGACCACTCGCAATGCACGATATACCTCGAACGAGTCTACAGACACCGGACAACTGAACCGCTGCGATGGCACAACCTGGATAATGTCGCCTGCAGCTATGTATTCCTTAGCGTGCCTGACGGCGGCTTCGTAATCGGATTTTGTGAAATTCGATTGCGGATCGGATATGATTTTATCATACTGTTCCTGATACTCACCACTATCCGTGCGTAAATGCACTTCGGAAGCAGCTGTAAGTTTCTCGACCAAGGCATCAATTTTCGCAAGCGCATCCGCATAAGCCTCATCCACATCACCATCAATATGCACGTTCGCCACGACCTTGATCTGATGGTTCACATGATCAAATATCAAAATCGTTTCGGCAATCATGAAAAAGCAATCCGGAAGCTGCAGTTCATCTTCGGTATTATCTGGCAATTCCTCCACGAAGCGCACCATGTCATAACTCATATAACCAACCGCGCCACCGTGGAATTTGGGTAACTCTGCATTGTCAACAGGTCGGTAATTCCGCATCAATTCCTCAAGCGCACGCAACGGATCTTCATATTCCTGAACTACCGTTTCGCCTTTTTCCAAGTACTCAATCGTCACCTGATGCCCTTTACTATGGAAAAGCACCGACGGGTGACTCCCCAAAAAAGAGTAACGCGCAAGGTTTTCACCGCCTTCCACACTCTCCAACAAGAACGCATAATTATCAGGCATCAATTTATAGAACGCAGACACCGGTGTCTCCATATCCGCCAAAATTGATCGGTATACCGGTATTGTGTTTCCTGATTTCGCTGCCTCGCGAAAATCTTCCAACGTCGGATAATACATCATAGCTCCTTTTCATATCTTTAGCATCAAAGTTTTTTACGCTACAGCACCGAGCATCATAAGAACAGCAGTTGGAAATCGCATTTACAACGAACGGTGCTATTCCCTTATCTTTATTAATCAAATAATTTCCGAGCGGATGCTAAGATACGAAATTGGGCTTATAAAGCCCACCCACGACTTGGAGGCTAATAAACAGCATCTGCATCGAAAATCTTTTCACCTACGACACGCGTTGACTCTCCGTCGAGGGAGACTTCCCGAAAGAAGCAGGAGCGATAGCCGACATGACACGCTGCCACCTTCTGCTCAACCTTTATCAGCAGGGCATCGCCGTCACAATCAACAGCAACAGATTCAACTGTCTGTGTATGCCCCGAAGTCTCCCCCTTTATCCACAACTTTTGGCGGGAACGACTCCAGAAGCAAACGCGCCCTGTAGTCAATGTCTCTTTTATCGCTTCTGCGTTCATATAGCCGACCATCAGGATTTCGTTATTCGTGCGATCCTGAATGACTGCAGCGACTAAACCATCGCGGTCATATTTGAGTTCCGACAAAATTTTCATTTTTTAAATTTTCCTTGCGGTTAACTATTGTTGGTTAGGGATTTAGCGTTCCTCTCTCGAATCCGCTCTCCAAATGTAAAACAAAGACAAATTATGCCATTTAAGGCATAATTTCATTACGAGCTACATGCTTCGGATTTACTTTTGCGGAATCCTTCAGCAAGCGTCAGGACTCGGAGTTCCTGTCTACAGCCAATACTATAGGTCAATCTGCGCACTTTGCAAAAAAAACACCTTATGCTACCGGGATCGGTGTGCATAAGGCTTCAACAGGACGTAAAAATAAAAAACGACGATTTTCAATATCTTTTTTAGTTATCCGTTTGAGCGCACACTCCCCCGCAAGCAATTGGACCGCCACCAATGCCAATGGTTGGATACGCTATGCGAGTTGGAGTGTGAATCTACAAAGGTCATTTTTCTCACTTTTCAATAACGGTTAACAACCGCCAAATATTTGGATTTATCCGTGCCAAACTTCAGATATTAATATTAATGATACCATATCAAATGTGTGTTGTCAAATTTTTATGGCAGAAAAATTTTCTTGTTAGTATTTTCCAACCATTGATAAAAAAACAGAGCGATGTGATATATGGTAAATTATAAAAATAAGTAAACACTTTCACCCCCGGTAGGCGAGGTTTCCTAACCTCGCTGGTGCAGAGTGTATCAGTAATTCCAAAATCTACCATAGTTTTCGTGATTTCCTCGATTTTCGGCGGGAGTCGCGAGGGAGAATCAGAATAGGAGAGCCTTCTACAGTTGTAAATCATGGTCTGACAAAATATTTTTTTCACGTGATGTAACGTTTTGCCAAAAAAATGTGTCTTTAATAATAGGGTGATAACATAGGTGTGGTGTTTTTATCAAACTCACGTTTTCAGTTACAAAAAAGGAGAAAAATAAGTCAACAAAGGATCGCATATTTTTCTTGACACCTTTTGGTCAAATATGTTAGTCTCTAAAATTAGTTGTGATGCTGCCCAGTTTAGAGGGACTGTCGCATCATTATGTGGTTAATACCCTCTAGGAAATAAGACTAAGTTGTATAAAAATAGCAGGAGGAGAGAGCCTTGAAAGTAACAGAAAGAGTAGCCAGACTGGCGATACTTGCCATCGTCCTTATTGTTGTAGTTGTTGCCGGGTGCGATCGGGCAATGACGGTTGGGAAAACCGTAATGCCTGATCCGACGGAAGAAGTTACACCCGCAATTGATCTACTTTTAGATTGGCCGGGGGAAGATACGACAGATGAAGAGAGAAATCAATGGTCGGAGGCGGTGGATGCAGCAGCTGTAAATGTCAATCTTTTAAACATTAGCGGCTGTACCCCTGACCCGCTTGTTATTGAGGTGGAGCACGGAGAGTCTATACAGATTTATAATGATGACGCAACTGACCACACCCTAACCCTAGATCCGGAGAATAGTATCACTGTCCCAGCCTTTGAAACAATCAATATTGTTCTATCTTCTGATAATGGTTTTCATGGAACTGGAGCTTATGGCTATGTATGTGATGGTGTCTGGCCCTCGGTTGGCATATTCTATGTTGTTGAGCCACAAGTTGAGCAACCACCAATTGATCTTTTAATTTTCCCGGGGGACGATGGGGAAGATTGGACAGATGAAGAGAGAAATCAATGGTGGGAGGCGGTGAGGGCAGCAGCTGTAAATGTCAATCTTTTAGACATTACCGGCTGTACCCCTGACCCGGTTGTTATTGAGGTGGAGCAAGGAGAGTCCATCACAATTAAAAACTCAGACGCAACTGACCACACCCTACATTGGGGAGGGCATATTATCACTATCCCAGCCGGAGACACAATCGATATTGTTCTATCTGATGTTTTTGGACGAGGAACTGGAGCTGCAGGCTATAGATGTGATGATGGTCCCACGGTTGGCATAGTCTATACTGTTGAGCCACCACCAAGTGAATAGCCCTTGATGGTTTTTGGGACCTAACCACCTCGGTGGTCAGGTCCCTTTTTTCGATAAGTCTTACGTGCGATAGAGTATAAACTATTTGCCTGTCAGTCAGGTATAACGATAGACCTTCACTTAGAAAAAATTTGCAAAAAATGTCGCAATGTGGTATAATATATGCATTACATTTGAATAAATTAACGGTTCAGGTGCCGGAGAAAGTCGGAGAATAGGGAAGCGCGGTGAAAATCCGCCACGGCCCCGCCACTGTGAACGATCGCAAATATCCGCTAAAAAAGCCACTGTCAATTTACTGATGGGAAGGTTCAGCGGAATGTGTAGCACAAGTTTTGGTTTGCAAGCTACACCAAAAGATCGGAAGTCAGGAGACCTGCCTGGATCGTGTTTCATGCATCTGCTTTCGCGGGAAAGCGGTGGAACAGCACGCAGCAGTATCCTGTTAGATTAAATATAGAAGTACCGGCGTAAAGTATGAAGTGTCGGATTCAGCAGGATTAGCATTATACGAAGTGTCGCCGCATCCCCTGTCTTTCCGTTGGAAGCAGGGGTTTTTTGTTTCATTACGGAGGTTTTAATGAACAAAGTTGTAGCAGCGCCGCTTGCAAGCGCATATAAAAAAGTTTCTCGGCGACCTTTCTCGCCTGCCCCGTGTCTCAAACTACACGCATTCCTACTGATAGGGGCACTTCTCCTTACACTCCTCACGAGTCCAACCTTTGGACAAACAGATGTCCAAAATCTTGCCGTTATCATCAATGCCTTGGATAAGGATGACTTGAACATCACCTCTACACTCTCACTTATAGATCTCGATGAACCGAATGAGAAACGGGCTGTTGATCGTGAGATACTTACTATCGGTGATGTACCGAGTGGTCTTCTCATTCACGGGCACCTCGCTTACATCTCCCGTTTTGATTGGATTTCTGGGATTCTCAGCGACAGCATCCTAATTGTCAATCTGGAACAGCGAGAGATTGTCGGTGAAATTCCGATTGAATCCAGTGCTTACCCACAAAGTCTTGCACTTGTTAAGCCAAATAAAATGTACGTTACGTGCGATAACGCCCATCAGGTGCATGTCATTGACATCCCCAATCGCAGTGTAACAAAGGTTATTACGGATCCTTCCTTCAACAAAACGACCGGTATAACGCTTCTCAACGGCAAAGCGTACGTGACCAACCCGGCTTGGGAATGGGACGCGGAAGCCGGTGAATCCGTCTATTATCAAAGCAGTGTCACGGTGATTGATACCGAAACGGACACTGTCCTGAAATCTATCCCGATGCCCATAAATGCAGGTGGGATCCTCAACGACGGCGAATCTACAGTGATTGTAAAGACGACAGGCGACTACAATCTGATTTCAGGTAACATTGTCCTCATTGATGCCACTACTGATGAAATTATCAAAAAAGTTGACCTCAAGACGACCCCTGGGGCATTTGCAATCAGTCCACAGAAGCAACTGTTTATTCAGAGTGGTTGGCAGAATCCAGGCTTACTTATCTACGATGTGCCGACTCAAAAATGGATTCGGGACAAGAAAGACGCGCTCGCCGAATTCGCTGGCGGATCTGGGATGACTTTCGGAGTAGACGGGAATCTCTACATTACTAAACCTGACTGGACCGGCGGTGGATTTTCCACTGTTCTCGTCATGGGACCCGATGAGACGCTGCTCAAAACCTACCAAGCCGGACACGGCACCAACAACATCGGAATTGCGCAGATTATCTCGCGCCGCGAAGATGTAAACAACGACGGGATTGTCAATATCTCGGATCTGGTAATCGCGGCTCAGTTCTTGGGCGATCAGGGTGCAGGAATCATCGCCGATGTCAATGCGGATGAAGTCGTCAATATCCTTGACCTTGTGCTGATAGGGCAAGGACTCTAATTGAACATTCGCGGGCGCGGTTTAGAACCGCGCCCCGTATTTACGGGTGAGATTCCAATCTTTACCCTATGAGAAAGACAACGGCATTCTCAAAGGATACGGCATGACGCATTCTCAGAATCGAATGACAGCAATAGAAAAAGCACTCTGGTGCATGCCACTGCTCGTTTTTCTAATCAGTTGTGCCTCAACTCCGAAAGAAGAGCCGTTTTCATGGAAGGTGACGTTCTTTGCTTTGGGGGCAAAGGTGCAATTCAGCGGAGAGGCACCGGTTCAGCGTCTGAGTGCTTTTAATGCGAATGACGTGATAGTGGCACAACTTGATTTCCCCGTACCGCCTCGACAGACGGAGTCCCTCTATTTTGAATGGCAGGCAGGCGAAACCTATAAATTTGAAGCGACCTTGTCTACAGGGGACATCAGCGTTCAAACGATAACTGCCCCGCGGACATACACACAAGGCAATTTAGAGATTGCCATCCCCTACGGTGCTGCGACACAGGCAGATTCGGGGAGTCCATTAGGAACTGATCAGAAGGCACTCGTTCTAAGTGGAAGCGAGATGACAGCCACGGTTCTTGTTACAAACGGGAACACGCCAACAACTTTTGAACTGGAACTTTGTTTACCATCAACCCTAACCGTTGTTCGCTTGCCAACAGATTGGAAAAGCGAAACAATTGACACTGTAACCTGCCTCTCCACTACCGACAGATTTCGTGTCGCATCGGAGGTGTGGTACCGAGAATTAGTTTTGAGAACCTCCGAGACAAGCCGTTCGGATAGCCAAGAGATTTCGGGGACTGTCCATTTCACAACTGACGCGGGACAAACATGGGAACAGCAAGCAACGGTGCAGCTACGAGTCGCAACCGTTTCAGAAATCGCGGAAAACCTCTCAATAGAATCTATCAATATGCCGACAGATGCGACAGGCACAGTGGATCGGAAACAGCGAGAAGATACTGTCTACTACCCACGTCCACTGTTCAGTTGGCTCCGAACGTCGCAAACCAATGCGTTTGAGCCAACAACCTATCAGACAGTCCGCCTCCGCAACCAAGGTGAAGAAACGATTCATGTAGTCGTGTCATCAACCAACACGGATACGAAGAGTGGCGAAATTATCCCATTTCTCGCGCCTCCAGAGACAGCAAACGGAGGGACCAATCGGAGTGTAGCGTTTGCGAGCTTGCAAGGTGGCACGGTTACAGAGATTCCGTTGCCTATCTATTTTCATCCAGTGTATTTAAGACACGGAAACCAACCAGAACAGGCAATTCCAGGGGAATATGTGCGCGACATCGCAGTGAAGGTCTGGGGAAGCGACGCAACAATTCTTCGTGAACCGCGTCCGCTGCACCTGATTGTTCCAAATCAACAGGCACTGCTCGTCAGTCTACTGGCGATCATCAGTAGTAGCATTGGCTGCGCACTTGTCCTGCGGCTTCATAAACAACTTTTCGCTGGTTTCACAACAAAACAGTTAATCGTAATTGCGCTGTTCAGCACAACGGTTTTTGTGGCAGTGATGGTTCCGTCAACACTGTTCCTCAACTTGATCCGCGCTGTCTTGGGTCCATTCTCGGTGCTTTTAACCGGTTTAATCAACGAAACGCTCTACTATGCTTTGCTGACGGCACTGCTTATCTACATTAACGGAGACCCAGAAAATGCGGAGGCTACGGATCGGAAACGCGTTAAAGGCAGCGGTGTAATCTTACTTGTCTCTGCAGTGCGTTTACTTCTTGGCGGTGTCACGTTTGGGCTTTTTACACCGATGGCGATCGTCTACACCGGCACGAGTGTCCTCCTATTGGAAACAGGATTTCTGGTCGTGCGAAGACGCAGCCTGCTGGCATGGGCAGTCGTATTAGGCGTTTGCGACGCGCTCGCTGTCTATGTTGATTTTCAACTCTCTATCCTATTCTATCGACTTTTTTATGCTAATTGGTATATCGTTCTCCGAATCTTAATAGAAGGATTCGTCTATACGTTCATCGGTGTGCTTCTCGGTGGACGGTTAGGTAGAGGTTTATGGCGCGTAGCAGACTAAGCCATCGCATTTGTGAAATCCAAAAATTCGAGATTCAGACAGCATGGAAAAACTACAATACAAACATAAGGAAGCATTACAATGAAACGAATTCAATCTTTGACGCTACTCTACCTGCTCATCGCCTTACCTATCGGCATTGCGATGGCTGACATAAACGTCACTTGGGTCCGGACAGGGGCAGTACTTGAAACGGAATATAAACAAAATGTTGATCTCAAAATCAACGTCGCAACCTTATCTAATGGAACAGCACAGGCGTTAGCAGAAACCCCAACAGTCCAACAACTTGACGCGAACCGCGTTCTGCTTCAATTCGCATGGCAACCGAACCAAAGTTACCAGTTTCGCTTAAATGACAGCGTAACAACAGCGACTTCGCCGTTGAAGCCAGAACCTTATCTCATCCGTACCGTCGAATTAGACGGACGCTTATCGCTAATGGAAAACCTTCGTCAACCTGCGAAACCGACTGCACTTGCCTTAGGACATGGGAGTAGACCGAATGCAGAGAAGTTGGCAATCGCGACAGATAGCGGACATCTCGCGGTTTTGCAACCCGTCACGGGTGAAACGCTTTGGAAGACCCGTATTTCGGAAGGCTACGTGAGACGGATAGCATTCAGTTCCGATAATACACTGCTCTATATTGGGGAACAAGCGGCAGATGGGTTTATCTACTGCTACGACCTAACAACCGACAAACCGACACTCCGCTGGAAATACCGCACCGCTGACGACATCGAAACCTCCACACCGAGCAATCCTGATAGCGTCTACGCGTGGGTAAGCTACCCCGGGCCAGCATGCATGCGAACCCTGGCGAACGGAGACCTTTTGGTTGCGAGTGTACATTCTTGGACAGAAAATGACACGCCGCTTAAGAAGTCCCAACTCTACAGACTTGATAGTGAAACGGGAAAAGTCATCTGGAAATGGCCCCACGACAGTGCGACCTCAAGGATAATACGCTGGTTTGACGCAAGTGCTAATGGGAAAACGCTCGCACTCATAACAGATGCAGGACACAATTTGCAAGGGAGTACTGCGAATGAAAGCGGCAACGGGAAACTCATTGTCCTCAATGCAGAAGGTGGAGCGGAGAAGTGGCATACGAATATTGAACCGCTGCGCGAGTATTTTGCACAGGTCACGTTCTGGCGAGGTGTCAGCATATCTCCCGATGGTAAATTTATCAACATGACAACCGACGATGGACGTGCGTTCATTTTCGATGTAAACAAGCCGGAACCTATATGGCAGGAGAATTTGACGACACCATTGGAGGTAAGTGGCATCCCTATTGTGGCAACTTCTGGCACGATTGACGCGACGGATGCCGCAGCACTCTTTGTTACTGGGGATACCTACATCCCCTATCATCTCCGAAAAGGTGCGCAAAAACCTTCGGCAGGACACCCCAATGGGATGACGCTGTTTGCCTATTCGTGGAGCGGTGAGAAAAGTTGGCAGTGGAAACTTGAGAACATGCCACAAGGCTTACGCATTGATACGATGGGACGTTATGCCGTGTTGTCTGTCTCCAAGCGCACTCAGGATCCGAACGAGAGTCTCCACGGTGTGTCGGTGTTTGACCTGACAGCGGGAGGCAGCGGCTTGGCGAAATATCTGTATACCTACCGTACAGAAGGACAACTCCCCTACGATACACTCGCAGTCAGCACGGATGGCACCTTAATCGCCATCGTTGAGGTGCCAATAGCAATGCCAGATGAAACGGTGCGCGGAAAGAATCGGGTCCATGTCCTGTACTGATCTCCGGCGCGCTTGCAATCTACAGTAGATGTGGTTTTCCAACTACACCGATCGTACTCCAAAAACGGTAGGTGCGGTTTCCTAACCGCACCATAACTGTCAATTTTAGAAAAAATAACCGTCGCAGCCCCAAACCGGTAGGCGCTGTTTCCAACTGCGCCGGGTTTTAACCATAAACTTTGGACACGCCAGAAACCCTCTTCAGTCCCGTAGGGACGATATGTTTATAGAAGCGTGTCTGAGCAAAGACCCAAGCCCCGTAGGGGCGGCATTTGTAGAAAAATTCCTACAAAATACCGTGCGAAATCCCTAAATTGACACCTATGGTGCGGTTTCCTAACCGCACCATAACTGTCAATTTTAGAAAAAATAACCGTCGCAGCCCCAAACCGGTAGGCGCTGTTTCCAACTGCGCCGGGTTTTAACCATAAACTTTGGACACGTCAGAAACCCTCTTCAGTCCCGTAGGGACGATATGTTTATAGAAGCGTGTCTGAGCAAAGACCCAAGCCCCGTAGGGGCGGCATTTGTAGAAAAATTCCTACAAAATACCGTGCGAAATCCCTAAATTGACACCTATGGTGCGGTTTCCTAACCGCACCGAACCGACATCCAAAGCGGCTCTGATTGACACATTCATAGCTGCAGCAATGGGAATCTGCACAACACCTTGACAAACCAAGGTTCACCCTGTATACTTACTGTGAAAACTTTCGATTTTACCAAATTAGGCGGGGATCTTGATGTCAAATTTCACTGATGAAGAGCTACTGCGAATCATCAAAACTGGTGAATCTGATGCTGTTGAGTTTCAGGAGTCTTTATCTGGCAGTGCTCCGGAGAGAATTAGGGAGGCAATCTGTGCCTTTGCCAACGATCTGCGCGACAGCGGGAAAGCGGGTGTGGTCACCGGATCGAAATTGTAAGTCCCGGTGGTTTATTCGGTGCGATAACGGCTGAAAACTTTGGGAAACCCGGGTTTATTGACTATCGCAATCCCAATCTGGCGGAAGCAATGAGGACTTTTGGATTTGTTCAACGTTTTGGCGTAGGCATACAGATAACCAGAAGATTATTGGCAGAAGCGGAGCATCCAGCACCGAAGTTTGAAATTGATAGCACTCATGCATCGGCGACGATATACGCTCGGTAGTCCATTGTACCATGAGAACTCGCTGATATCAAAACTTAAGGGGAACAACAACCCTGTTGTTCCCCCTGCAACTCTAAAGCAGACACAAAAGACTGAAGATGGCGACTTTACTTCGCAATTGAATTCTGAGCAACCGCATTCTGCGTCGCCACAATCACGCTTTGCAACGCCTGAAAATAACTCATCTCAGCCATTTTGATTGTATGGTGATCTTCGTTTTCGCGTGCCCGTCTGAGTGCTTCCCAACTCAAACCCAGCATCTGGTTCGTTTTCTCTAAGATTCTCCAATCCGTGCTTGAAATCATGGTATCCCCCCGAAAAATTTGTTACGCTATCGGCGGTTTATTGTTCCGCTCAAACAGCGCGTTCAACGCCTCACTCAGCAGACCTTGAATACTGGTATCTTTCTCGAGTGCGAGCATTTTCAACTGCCGATGCACATCCTTATCAAAATGTCCGGAAATCATCTTTTTCCCCTGACGGGATGGCGGCACCGTCGGAGTCGGTTTGGGTGTTGTTCCAATGGCACCTTCGTCCTCGCCTGACAGAATCGCTACTGTTTTCATATAATGTATGCCTCCACACATGTGCACATGTAAACATGCATGCATGTATGAAAGTACATTACGATAGTTTTACAACTTGGTTTCAGATTGGTGAAAATTTAATTTTCTATTCCCGGTTTTCATATCCGAATGAGAAATTGGTATGCGGGTTTTCCCTTGATAAAGATTGGTAGGACTATTAAAATAGTGGACGTTTATCTTGACGGGAAACTTGCGGGTGAGAAGGATGTGCCAAAGAATGGTCCCATGATGGTCTGGAACAATAATAACATCGAAATTGGCGGGCGACCCGATACGAACGGTGGCGATAATCTTTACAAAGGCTTACTTGACGAATTGGCGGTATATGATCGTGCATTAACAGCAGCAGAGGTTGAGACAGTCATGAGTGCCAGAGACATCCTGACCATGGATGCTGCAGGTAAATTAACGACGACATGGGGTGCACTCAAGACAAAGTAGTAGGTACATGTCATATATGAATTGACACTGCTCCAAAACGGTAGGTGCGGTCTCCCAACCGCACCCTATTATGTGTCAAGCGGAATATCGTACTCGACAATGGTACTGCCTTCCCATTCCCGCCACTCTGTATCGTTTTCGTAGAAATCCACCATCTCCTTCGCTTGTTCGCTTAGGATACGGTGCCTCTCTTCCTTTGGTAATTGCAGAAATCTACGACGTTCACTAAGTGGTTTATCAGTAGATGGATCCATCGTCTGATTAAGAAGGGGTTGACTTCTGTATCACAGGTTGGCTCACCCCACAATTGGGCAGACTTAATTCCAAGGACAGAAGCGATTCGATTGAGGACTCTTGCTGTTGGTTGCAGTTCCCCGCGTTCATACTTTGCTAACGGCTGACGACTAACCGCCTCATTAATAGCAGCCTCTAAATCCTCAACGGACATACCACGCGCAAGTCTAAATTTCCTCAGTCGTTCTCCTAACATTCTTATCCTTTTTTTTATACTTTGGTTTATTGAAGTGCTAAGATTCATCAACTGTTACAAGTCCTAGTCCAGTAAGAAAGGAAAGGACATTTTTAATATCTTCCAAAGTAAAACTCCATCCATATTCTTTGGCTGTTTGAAGTACCTCTTTTGCACTCTTTTCCCCTTCCCAATCAACAATGTAATGCACTTTTGCTGCAATTGAGAGGAGATTAAAATCATTGGCAATTTCTTGATTGTTGATTTTCTTAAGTGCTTCATCCCACTCTTGAAAGTCTTCTTTTTGTTGAATGGTTTTCCAGACTTTTTCCCCAACGCTTGTTAAAGAATATGTATGCCGACGCTTTTCGCCTAAAGCGTTCTGCTCAATCGAATCTGTTGTAAAAAATTGTGTATCTTCCTCAAGAACCTCATCATTCACTAAACCATTTAGGTGTTCTGCTACGAAACTGCTATAAGGTCCGTAATAGTGTGGGGAGAACCCAAAATCTTCCTTGCGCAACACACTTAGAAAATAGATTTTCTTCTGGAAGAGTGTTCTCCCTTGCAGTTTACATTCCTTTTCGTTGGCAATAACAAGTAAAAGAGCATCAATGATGTGCATTTTATTTCCTTTCACGAAGAACGCAAAATGTCTTGAATTTTACGTTTTTTTTCTTCTGACACTTGGTATGGAGCATAAACTTGAACGGTTCCTAAAGTGGGAGCCTCAGTGGGTCTCACGAGAAACAGTTCACCTTCATACTCGGACAAAGAGTCTAGTTTATTTCGATTTTCGTCAAAAATCATCATTGCTCCCGGATCTGGAGTTTTGGACTGACTCTCATAATTCAAGTTCCGAACCGGAGGCTTATTAACAATAACGTAATCGGCATCAGCTTTGATATCTATACACCTTGCAATCTTTTCCTCACATTGGCGTTTTCGGACTGGATCCTCTACCATTTCTTGAAGGCGGTCCCGGGTTTCCTTTTCTTCATATTTGAACCTAAGTTCAATAATTGTCTTGAAGAGGTCACGATTATAAAGTCTATTAAAAATTTCACTTGCTTTCCTTTGTTTACAATTCCTCAAAATGTTAATTACTTTTTCATCATGATAGTTGAGGTAGCTTTGAATGAACCCTTTTTTCTTTTTTTGATAGTCTTGATCGCTATCTTTTTTCTTTCTTTTAGGATATTTATAAAGTTTAGCGATTTTTCTATTACCACCCTCAATTGCAAGGGTAACTCCACGAACAATCATCTCGTCGGAAATGAGACTGACTTCGTGCCAGTACACCTGCTGTTTCATATGAAATCGCGCAAGCATAAATTGCTCAAGCGCATAAATCCCTTCAATATTAATGGCAAGTGGCGTTTCTGGATGGTCACCAATATAACAAGATTCAATTAGTTTCTCCAAATCATATTCACCATACTTGACACCAGTAAAATGGGAATCACGTAGGAGGTAGTCCATCTTATCAGCATCTAACTCGCTAGAAACAATATCGCGATGCCAGTCCCGTCTTTTTTCTTTTCCCTCAATCATCTTTACTACAAAATTACGTTCACAAGGGCTAAGGATATTGTTGATTTCGGTATCGTTACGAATGATATCCACAGTAATTTTCTCGTGTATCTTTTCGAGAACTTGCCCCATATCAGTTTGTTGAGTAGGAGCGAACTTTTTTAATAGAGTTTCAGAGAGATGACTAAAAGGTCCATGCCCTACATCATGAAGCAGTGCCGCAAATCGAATCTGATCCACTGTCGTGTTACATATTTCGGTGTGATCTAATTCCTTGAGCCGCTTGCAAATTTGTCCAGCGATGTGCATCACACCAATTGAATGATCAAAACGCGTATGCACAGCACCCGGATACACCAAAAATGCCATCGCCAATTGCCGAATCCGACGAAGACGCTGGAAAACTTTGGTGTTAATCAAGTCCCGTTCCTTCTCAGAAAGTTTGATGAACCCGTGAATAGGATCGCGTATTTCATAAGGACGTTTTGTCATAAATTAAATTATACCATTATTTGATAAGTAATTCAAATGTTTTTCACTAAAATTCGCACAAAGAGCAAACTCCTTAAAGTCTATTTCACGCTTATTGTAAACCAAAAGTTTCAATTGTAAAGAAAAAAACGCGAGGTTCTTCACACATCCATCCCCGCATCTCGATAAGTCCGCTCAATTAATGCAATCTCGTTCCTCGTTAATCCATACAACCGATACACCAACGCATCAATTTCCTTCTCAAGTGCAGGGACTCCATCACTCTCTGGATCATCCAAAATCTGCTCTACTAAACCGGCGAGTTCTGCTTTTTGAGCTGATGTCCTATCGGCTATTGGAGCATGCCGCATGTATTGAGCAATGAAGCGCAAACCTCCACCTGACCAAGGATCATTAAGGTTCTGGAATTTGTATTTCGCATACCAATCAAAAAGCCTACTGTTCAAAATTGCAAACAAAGAGAAATCATTAGTGGGTAAAATGTAGGTAGTTTGCAAGCAAAGTGACTTTGTGGTATCGTAGCACGCGCGCATAGATGAACTAATATCTGGATAGATGATCTTCGGTCTGTCAAACTCAGCGTAATAGGCACACGAGCGAAGCTCCCAATAAAACTCACCTTGGTCATCACGCGGAATTAATCGCTCTCGATAAGTACTCAAATGCTCAAAGATAGCTGGGTAGTATTCTATAAAAATTCGCTCTGCTTCCCATTCATCACTTGCATCCGACCAGGGCCACTCTCTGTTCGCACTACTTGCTATTGCAATAATATAGAGGTCCGTTGAATCCGTTTTCCATTTTGAAATGTCTCTCCCACGAAATAAAGGTTTTATGAGTTCATCACTTCTAGCATCAGCATTAATCAGCGAGTCACGTGTGCCCGCATCTATCACGAACGCATCGTTGCATCCGGTTATTATACCTCTATAGAGTCTGTCGGCAACATATCCACTTAAAGTATTTTCAGTACTCTGTAGCCTTTCTAGCAACGCTAGTGTATCTGGATGTGCTATTGCCCACTCATCCGAAGATAACTGCGCAGTCCGTATAGGAAATGCCTGATCTCGAAACGCCTCCCAAACGTTAAAATCATCTGATGTTCCTCTAAGCGTTACAGCGCGGACCGTGTGATTTGAAGTGGGCAAGCATTTTTTACCAAGAACAATGCACGTGTCTACAGATGCATCAAAGACAGAAACACTTCCAAAATCTAACAATATCTGAAGAGACATGTCTGTTATTAGGAATTGCCGAAGGTTTCTACCGTATCCACTTCGCATAAATTTGTTGGTGCAGATATAGGTTAAAACACCACCGTCGCAAAGAAGTTCAGCAGCGCGTTTATAGAAGTAGACACTGATATCCGCTGTGCTGGTGAAGAAATTACCAAACTGAATCCGCAAGGTAGGTTTAATATGTCGAATTTTTTCCTGTCGAATATATGGAGGGTTACCGATAGCAATGTCAAATCCATCTTCCATACCAAACATCCACTTCGGATCAAAGAATTCGGCGACTGCATTCTGGTCATACAGATCCCAAGAGGCGATTTTCTCTGCCATTTCAAGGGCCCCGCTTGTTTCTCTCAACATCCATTGTTTTGCTGCATTCGTCAATGCCTGTGCCAATTCCGCACGACGTACTTTCTCCTCCTCAATCAGTTTGAGTTTTTGCTGTCGAGTGTTCGCCATGAAATAGCGCTGGCGAATCCGAGAAATTGATTCGCGAATGACTTCAATCTCATCAGTTCCAAGTAGCAGCTGCGTCTCGTTCCTGTTTAAACCGATAAGCGTGTTCGCGGCAACAAACTTGACCTCCAAATTTGGGAGCGGACGGATACCGTAATTGTCATTAGGATTATCGTTCGGCACATGGTCAATAATCAGCGAAATAAAGAATCGGAGTTTGGCAATCGTGATAGCAATCGGTTGGATATCAATACCGTAGATGCCCTTCTGGATAAGATAAAGTTTCCTACCGTAGTCATTGTAGCGGTTCGCTTCGGAAAATACCTGCTCAATTGCTTTAACGGCACTATCTCGAACTTCCGGATCGTCAATCCTTGCTACCTGCTGAAGTTGCCTCTGTTTCCAATGCTCATTCTGTGGATCTAGCTTTTTGAGGATTAGAACCAGTTTATTGAGAATCCCCATTGGAAACGCACCAGAGCCGACAGCAGGATCGATGATTTTAAGTTCATCTATTGCTTTGATTATTGGTTCAATTTCGTCTTCATGGATGAGATGGTCATCGGATTTGTCCACCTCACCAAGTTTGTCATAGGCGAAGAGGTCTTCTCTGAGCCTTTCTTCCAACCACTTTTGCTCACCATCATAAGATTCAACCCTCTGGAGAAAGTAGGAAATGAGTGCTTCGTCCACCATATAGTCGACAACCTGACGTGGCGTATAGTAGGAACCAGTGGTTTTGCGAGCAGCGGTTTCCGATTCCGGATTATACACGCCGAGGAGGTTCTCAAACACTTGTCCGAGCAGTTCCGGATCTAACGCGACTTCCTGATCAACAGGTGTGTTTTCTTCAACGGTGAACTTATAGTGCGAGAAAATCTCAAAAATGCCGTTATCTTTTTCAAAAAAGAGCTTTGTTGGGACATATAATTTTCGCCTGTCAACCTCGTTGTCTGTAAAGCAATCAACGCGTTTACCGTCAGCCCTTTGTCCCTCAAACGAATCGAGAGAGTCGAACAAGCCTCCGTTGACAAAAGGTACTCGCTTGAGCAGTTTCAAAAACGTGACAGGGTTTTGAAGCAAGTCAGCATATCGACATTTGCTTGGATCTCGATGGGTCCGGTTATCGCGCGTGCTAAAAACGCGTTCATTTATTGGCGTATTCAGGGTTGCAAAAAATAGGTTTTGCAAGATGGCTTGGTAGTAATTGGATGTCTCTGAGTCATAGTTTTTAAGATGTTTTTGCGCGCCTTTCTCATCAAAGAGATCCAAAGGTACAAGGTCTTTTTCTTTCAGAAACCAGACAAAGAGGAGACGGGTTACCATTCGAATAATTTGTGTTTTATTTTCATTATCTGGGAATTTGCATATCTTTGCTGCCCATTCATACCACGCCTCTAGTTCACAGTAGAAACGGCGGTTGAGTGCTTCTGTATTAAGAATGCCTTCCCATGCATCGTGAAGGGTGTCAAAATCACGAACACCTTCACTTTCAATCAGTCGGTGCAGGTCGAGTTCGGATAGGATGTCAATATGGGCACGCTTTGGAGAATTCAAGTTGATATCCTTAATAAGTGTCACCTTTTCTAGTACCTGCTTTGATGAGTCGCGCTCATGAGGTCGACGGTTGATAATAGCGAGGGTAAGAACATCGCTATATCGAAACATGAGCATGATCGGTTGTGGAATACTTTTGCTGATAAAGCGGGTGATATTGGCAAGCTGCGTACGGGTATAGGTATCTCCCGTGAGTTGCATCGCGACAAACATATATGAATGCCTTAGGGCATCGTCTATGGTTCCACTCTCAAAGAGCAATTGCTGTGACGTTATCTGCTTGTTAATCTCATCGCTCCTCACTTGTAAGATCTGGTAAAAAGATTCCCAATCCTCAACGTGGAGTCCATCGGATGGATTAGCAGTTTCTAAAGAGGCTGCAGTGAGACGATCAAATCTGATACTGTCTATGTTATCGTTCCCGACCATCTTGCTATCGTAGCCGAGAATGTTAAGGAAAGCGGTTGCAGCATCCCTGAGTGGTTGCTGATCGAAGTTCTTCAGATGAGCTTCAATATTATGTTTAATTGTCTCTGAAGTCATGTCAATCTCCATTCCCAAAAACGTAAGAGAGATAGTTCATTCTTGAGCGATTACGAGCCACGTAACGAGTTCAAATTCAGTCTTTTCTGTAATCTGACTATCAGCAGTGGGCAGCAGGGCATCAGCACTTGCATCAAGCTGATCGTTGACCTTCCGATTGTATTCCGCACGAATTGAATTCAGCGCGGCATCAAGTAGCATCTCATAGATCGTCATATCGTTGCTGTTGTCGGTTTCCTCGTTAAACCAGTTGCAGAGGTCTTGATCATGAGATGTTTTCCCAATACAGAGCGCGCTGAAGCGTTCTAAGATTCGCTTCGGATTGGTAAACCCGATAGAAATCTCTCCATCCTCACTGATATGAACAAGGTAATACGGGTGAATCGGATTCAGTTTTTTTCTTTCTTCATTGTCCTCGACCTCATGGGTTTGCTTTAGACAGAAGATAACCCCGGATTTAATATTCACAGGAATCCCTTCGTGTGTAAGCGATTTGGTGACAGCGTATAAGCCAAGTGGGGCATCTCTGAGTTTCGCTTCATTTTGACGGAGATAGTCGAGCAGTTGCGCTCGGAAATCGTCAAGCGTAAATTGGTTGAGATTCAACTGCTCCTCAATATCTTCAAAATCAAGGATTTCGGTTTGCATGCGGCGGAGTTGTTCATCGCGGTGCGTCCAGACCTGTTTCATACTCTCTTTTTCCTTCAACGAGAGTAGATCATCAGCACCCGTAGCAGTAAGATTGACGAGTGCCATGCGTGCCTCAACGCGAGGTTTGAGCTTGATGTATTCGTCGAGTTCAGGCGTAGGCCAGAAATTGACGAGGTGGATCTTCTCGTTCTTGCTGCCGATACGGTCAATTCGTCCGAAACGTTGAATGATACGGACAGGGTTCCAATGGATGTCGTAATTGATGAGATAATCACAATCTTGTAGGTTTTGTCCCTCGGAGATACAATCGGTAGCAATGAGAAGATCTATTTTGGGAGTTTCACCTTCTGTTTCGCTATCGTCTCTCTCTTTGGAGATGGGTGAGAAATTGGTAAGGATTTCGTCAAAGTCATTTTGAACGAGATCGTTTCTGCTTGCCCCACCGGTAACGACAGCGGATTCAATATTAAGCGTCTTTTTTGCCCATTCGTGCAGCTTATCGTAGAGATAGTTAGCAGTATCAGCAAAGGCGGTAAAGACAAGAATTTTGCGATTCTCTTTTCCACATCGGTTTTTTCTGGGATTTTCCACCTTGGTGGTAATCAGCTGCTTGAGTTGCTCCAATTTGGCATCGCGCGCGGGTGTAATGTTGTTCCCAATTCTGTAAATTTTATCCAGTTGCATTCTATCGTCCCGGAGATCGGCAAGCCAAGCGTCAAGATCGAGGTGTTCAAATGGATAAAACTGGTTTTTTCCTGCTTCTATGCCAGTTTGTAGATCGTAATCTTCATCATCACCGTATTCTGCTTCCGCTTCAGCCAACGGATCGAAACCCGCTTCTTTTTTATTTTTCCCATTTAAAAAGTCTTCGATTTTAGATTCAAGTTCGGCAATTTCTTTAACGGTGCGTTCCAATGTGGTTGTGAAGGAGTGAACACTACTCTCAAGCCGTTTGAGGAAGTTCACTTTCATCATACCGATAAGGTTGAACTCGCGTTGCTGGAGAAGTCGCTCGCCATAATGATGGCGGCATTCTTTACGGATATAATTTGATGGAATAAAGCGCGCGAGTTTGTAACCATCAATTTGAGTACTAATCGTTTTGTAAGTAGGGAATTTACCCAGCAGATCGATGTCAGGAGAGAAGGACTTTGGGGCTTCGCGATTAGGAAACCGACCAATCTCTTCAATCGCATTGTCGTAGAAGTTTATGACATGGGTACGGGAACGGGCGATCGTGAGTCGATCCAACAGGGCAAAAAAGTCGGCGTTCAGACTTTCCGCAAGGCTTTCCTGCTTTTGAGACTTTTCAGGGATCTGCTCGGTTTCTGCTGTCCACGTATCAAAACGACTTTGTGCAGCGTTGAGCGTCCCTCTAATGCTTGGAATACCACTCTTTCTAAAAGCGTCATCCCTATCTTCAGTGATTAAACATATCTGATTCGCAAGGTCGGTGAGGCGATTGTTGACCGGTGTGGCAGAGAGCATAAGCACCTGGGTTTTGCCGCCACTTTGGATGACATCTTCTATCAATTTTTCGTAGCGGACACCACGATTTCGGAAGTTGTGGGATTCATCAATGACGACGAGATCATATCCGTCCCATTCGTGCTGTGCCAGATCAATACCGTTGGCATCCCCATATTCTCGATTCAGATCTGTATGTGCAAGCACGTTGTAGCGGAACTTATCAGCTTTCAGTGGATTACGTCTTCTGCGATAGTGTATTGGATAAAGCGTCCAATTCTTTTCTAATTTTTTAGGGCATAGCACCAAAACATTCGCATTTCGCAGCTCAAAGTACTTGATAATCGCGAGTGCCTCGTAGGTTTTGCCCAAGCCGACGCTATCAGCGATAATACACCCGTCATAAGCTTTGAGTTTCTGGATGCTCGCTTGCACACCGTGCTTTTGAAATGCGTAGAGCTTTTTCCAGATTTCTGTCTGCAAGAATGAAGGATTCGCTTCGGCAAACTGCGTATCACTTGCGTCTGTCAAAAAGTCTTCAAAGAGGTGGTAGAGGGTTTTGTAGTAGATGAATTCGGGATCTTTGTCCTGATATGCATTCTCAAGATTCCGTAATACCTCGGCAGTGACATCCACCACCTGATCCGACTCCCAGAGATTATCAAACCACGTTTTCAGATCAGCGCAATCGCTTTTGCTGTCAACTTCAAGGTTAAGTTCAATGTTGCTTGCCTTCTCGCTTAACCCTAAGCCACGCACGGTAAAGTTTGAGCTGCCGATGATTGCATCTTCGCTATTACCGTTCTCAACATAATACATCTTGCCGTGCAGAAAATTTGTTTTGCATACCGATTTGATTTCTACCTTCTTCTCAATCCAATCAGCACATGCCTTGGCAATCTCACTTTGGGAAAGTTCATTACGTAGTCCTAACCCTTCCTCAGTGAGACGGAATGCTTTGCTCTCTGTTTTTGAGGGATCCATCCCCCCAACGACATCCGGTTCACCGAACAGAAAACGGAGGTTATCGATTCCAGTCAGTGAATCTCTGAGTGCATTGAAGGCATTAATTGTAAAATAGGCGGAGACGAAGGAAAGGGACGCACCGTCTTGGATTTTATCCTTCAGAAAATTGGCAACGGTGCCGTACATATTGTTATCTCGGATGCGGGAGTCTTTTGACATTATGTTATCTTTCTGGAAAAGGCTATAAATATATTATGACCTGAGAGTCGCGATCAGGAGATCGCTCCTACAAGACATAATACCAATTCTGTTCAAAATTCGCAAGCATAAAAACCCAAAATCTGTTATACTAATTGCATTACAAACCGGAATCTAAACAATAGGAGAAAAAAATGACAAAATGGACCCTATGTATAGCGATAGTCCTCTGCTTAGGTGCGGTCGCTCACAATACCAGCGCAAAAGAACTTATGTTAGATGATATTTTCCCAACTGACCGGGTTATAGATGTGCAGATCACGGTCTCGCAACGGGATTGGGACACAATCAGGTATCAGTCCCGGGATTTTATGAGTGCCCTGAATGAGAAGCGGCAGTTTGGTCCGCTGGATCATCCGTATACGTACGTTGAAGCGAGCGTCAGCATTGACGGTGTGGTATTCCCACAAGTCGGGATCCGCAAAAAAGGGTTTATCGGTTCGCAAAGCCACACCCGTCCTTCCCTAAAAATTAAATTAAATCACATTGACAAAGAGGGTGGGATTGAGGGATTGACGAATCTAACGCTTAATAATAACAAGCAGGATATAAGCCAAGTGAGTCAATTTATGGGGTATGCCCTGTTCAATGCGATGGGTTCCCCAGCACCGCGATGCGCGTATGCGGAAGTAACGGTGAACGGCAAAAGTTTAGGGATATATTCTCATGTAGAAACCATGCGTAAACCACTCTTGAAACGCGCCTTCGGAAATGACAACGGTCCCCTCTACGAAGGCACTGTTGTCGATTTTAACGAGGAGTGGGAGCACAGTTTTGAACACAAACGCGGCGACGATGCACTCGGCAGAGAAAAAATCATTGCTTTAATCAATGTTCTCGCAGATGACAAGGTGACGGAGGAAGCCATCGGTGAACTCGTCGATTTGGATAGTTTTTACCCATTTTGGGCAACGGAAAGCCTGTTCGGTTTCTGGGATGGTTATTCTGGAAATAATAACAACTACTTCATCTATCTCAATCCAGAAATCGACAAGTTCCAATTTTTACCGTGGGGCGCGGATTCGCTGTTTACAAATTTCAGCATGGACTTTCGGAGAAATGCACGCTCACCGACTTCAGTCAAAACGCAAGGCTTGATTGCATACAGATTATATCAACTTGAGGCAGGACGCGAACGGTATGCCAAAACGATGGAGAAACTCCTTGAGATCCACTGGAACGAGACGAAACTGCTTGCCGAACTGGACAGGATTGCTGCAATAATCCAACCTTACCTGCTACCCGAACAACGTGAATTCCAAGGAGAAGAGTGGGGCGGAAGAGGAGAGAAAAAGACCTTTGACAACGAACTCGAGAAAGTTCGTTACTTCATTCGAACTCGTAAAATTGACATACAGCAGGAAATTGCCAATGGGATGCCTATCTGGCGCAGAAAACCGCGTCCTCCGTTCGTTATGGGACCTGACGGATTTGATATGAAACAATTCATTCAATTGCCCGAGGACGGTCTGTGGCATGCCGCTCGCACGGGTGATCTCGAAGCGATGAAACGCTACATCGCGGAAGGTGCCGATGTCAATGAACCAGATGAGAATTTGAACATATCTCCCTTGGCATGGAGTGCGTCTCATGGACAAACTGAAGCGGCGCGTCTCCTTATCGAAAATGGTGCTGACGTTAATCTAAAAGACGATGACGGTAGCACACCTTTGCACGGTGCCGCAGTTTTTGGTAGAGCAGATGTCGCGAAACTTCTTGTCGAGAACGGAGCAAACCTGAAGGTACGCAACAACGATGGCGGAACACCAGCGGATGCCCTGCATCTTGATTGGAGAACTACCACTTTTATTGGCGGTATGATAGGCGTAGAGGTCGAGAAAAATATCGCTGTCATGCAAAGCGGTAGGAACGAAATTGCGAAACTCTTCGGGGTCAAAGAATTTGACAGCAAAAACATATCCTCCGCGCAAGATTTATCAGGAGCAGTATTTATTGGAGATCTCGCGGCAGTTAAACAGGCATTGGCAGGTGGAGCAGACTCCAACGCGAAGGATCCACAATCTGGAAGTACAATGTTGGCTATTGCTGCACTGATGGGGCATACGGAAGTTGTAGCAGTGCTCCTTGAACAACACGATGCCGATGTCAATGCGAAAAGTCGGGACGGTGGCACGGCACTGCATACAGCGGCTTTCCTTGGACGTGTTGAGACGGTGAAATTCCTTCTTGAGAAAGGTGCGGATATTACACTTCGAGATAATATGGGTAGCGCAGCAATAGATGGTGCAAAGTTAGACTGGACGTTTACCGAAATTATACTCGGTATGCTACAAATTGAGGTAGACGAGGCAGAAGTCAAGGCAGGGAGAGTTGAAGTTATAAAATTGCTCTCTGAACAACCGAATAATGCGCTCCAATCACACGATTTGTGGAAAGCGGCTGCGGCAGGCGATCTTTCGGCTATCAAAGATGCGTTAGGCGATAGCGCGGATCTGAACGCATTGGATTCGCAATCCGGAATAACCCCCTTGGGATGGGCTGCACTCAATGGACAGGCCGAAGCAGCTAAATTGCTCATTGAAAAGGGCGCGGAGGTCAATGCTCGGAACCGAGACGGTACCACTTCTTTGCACTCGGCAGCTTTTCTCGGACGTATTGGAACGGTAAAATTACTTCTTGAGAACGGCGCAGATACAACGCTCCGGAGCAATGACGGTAGCACTCCGACGGACGTGGCGCGCCTCGATTGGCAGTTGACACAGTTTGTAGTTGGATTATTGCAAATGGAAGTGGACGAGGCAGCGGTGAAAGCAGGTAGAACCGAGGTTATAAAACTTATCTCCAAACATAATAAGAAATAGATCCTACAACGGAGGTGGAAACTGATGCTTGATTCGCAGACGAAGCCTGAGTCTATTCAAGACAGCACGGCACACCGAATTCCGATAACGCCGGAAGAGTTTCTTGAAAACGATTTCGAGGGTTATGAATATGTAAAAGGGGAATTAGTCTTAATGCCACCACCGTCAATGGAACATGGTGAAATAAGTATCAATGTTATTCGCTATTTAGACTTACATGTCTATACGCATCAGTTGGGACGCTTGTATACTGCTGAAACGACGTTTCAATTGGAAGATCGGATGGTGAAGCCGGATGTTGCGTTTGTCTCGACTGACCGGCTGCCGGAAAACAGACGTAAGGGTTCGCCTGTACCACCTGACCTCGCCGTTGAGATAGTCTCACCGACAGATATGCACTACGATGTCACTGAAAAAGCGTTCGCCTACCTAAAAGCGGGAACACGTCTCGTCTGGGTTATCGAACCGGTTGCGAAGACAGTAATGGTCTATCGCTCTGAAACAGATTTCGCGCTACTTACCTGTGAAGACACACTGACAGGTGAGAATGTTGTCGAAGGATTTACATGTCCGGTCGCGCAACTGTTTGAATAGAAAATGCCAGTGGGTATAGGGATCTATCCGAACATTAAAGAAAGAAAAAACGGAGACACAGCATAATGGCAAAACCGATTAACTATACTGACATCTTAGAAACGGACGATAGCGAAATCTATGATATCCAAACGCACGCCGCTGGTCCCGAAGGCAGCCTACCACTCACGGCAGAGATGCTCCTCAATCGACCGAGTGGGGACGTATTTGGCTTGACCCACAACGCTGCCATGGGCTGGGCACCGACGGAGCTGCGACGAGAAGAATTCCTGATTCTCAGCACACAAGGTGGTATCCGTGCCCCTGATGGGAGTCCAATAGCACTTGGATATCATACTGGGCACTGGGAAGTCGGACTCCTGATGCAGGCGGTCGCGCATGAACTTAAGGAACTCGCGGCGATTCCGTTTGCAGGTTACTGTTCCGATCCGTGTGATGGACGAACACAGGGCACCGTCGGTATGATGGACAGCCTCGCCTACCGCAACGATGCAGCACAAATTTTCCGCCGCCTCATCCGTTCCTTACCGACACGGAAGGGGGTCGTCGGCGTTGCCACCTGTGATAAGGGGCTACCCGCGATGATGATGGCACTCGCCTCAATGCGGGATTTACCGGCTGTCCTTGTTCCGGGCGGCGTGACATTGCCACCTACCACAGGCGAAGACGCTGGTAAAATCCAGACGATCGGTGCCCGTTTTGCACACGGTGAGATTAGCTTGCAAGATGCAGCAGATATGGGCTGCCGTGCCTGTGCAACCCCCGGCGGTGGCTGTCAATTCTTGGGAACTGCAGCGACCTCACAGGTTGTCGGTGAAGCATTAGGCATGAGCCTGACACATACGGCGTTGGCACCGTCCGGTCAGAATATTTGGTCGGATATGGGCTTGCGTTCGGCACGTGCCGTTGTGAATCTGGCTGCAAAAGGGTTGACGATGAACGATATTGTTACGCCAGAGGCGATTCGGAACGCTATGGTCGTGCACGCAGCATTTGGCGGTTCAACGAACCTCTTGTTGCATATTCCAGCAATTGCACATGCCGCTGGACTCGACCGTCCGACAATAGACGACTGGACAGAAGTCAATCAGAGCGTCCCGCGTCTCGTCGATGTTTTGCCGAATGGACCGGTTGGTCATCCGACCGTGAGAGTCTTCCTCGCTGGTGGTGTCCCCGAGGTAATGCTCCATCTACGCGAACTGGGATGTCTCAACGAAGATGTGCTAACAGCGACAGGCGAAACCCTCGGTAGTAACCTTGATTGGTGGGCAACTTCTGAACGACGCGAACGCGTCCGCCAAACACTGGAGGATAAAGATAACATTGTCCCTGATGAAGTGATTCTGAATCCGGATGCCGCACAAGCAGCAGGATTGACGAGCACTGTCACCTTCCCGCGAGGCAACCTCGCACCAGAAGGGTCCGTCATTAAAAGCACCGCCATCGACCCAAGCGTCGTTGATGAAGACGGCGTTTATCGGATGACGGGACCGGCGCGTGTTTTTGTTCGGGAATCCGAGGCAATACAAACCCTGAAAGGACAAACCCAGAATAACGTCCAACCCGGTGACATCATCGTACTGTGTTGCCGTGGACCGCAAGGCACAGGTATGGAGGAAGTCTACCAGTTGACCGCAGCACTCAAACACCTTTCGTTCGGCAAAAATATCGCCTTGATTACGGACGCAAGGTTCTCCGGTGTATCGACGGGAGCCTGTATCGGGCACGTCGGACCGGAAGCACTAGCCGAGGGTCCCATTGGGAAGGTGCTTGACGGTGATATAATTCAGATTGAGGTTGATACCCGACGACTGGAAGGGAGCATTGATCTGGTTGGACACGGGAGCGAGCACTTCGGTGCCGAAGCGGGTGAACGCGTGTTAGCGGAACGACAACCGAGACCAGACCTATCACCGGATGAAGCGTTGCCAGATGATACACGGCTCTGGGCAGCGTTGCAATCCGTTGGCGGCGGTACATGGGGTGGCTGCGTTTACGATGTAGACGCGATCCTCAACGCTCTAAACCCATAACCCTGAAAGCAAGTATCACGAAAAATTGGAAAAAACGCGAAGCCTGAAACGAAGTGGAAGGTGGTCTACGGAGACGAGCGTGAAATCCCAGACGAACCTTATCGAACCGCAAGGAAAATTAGTAAATTGGGTACTGCCTGTTCTGTACATGGCACTCATTTTTGTCATCTCGTCCCTGGAGCAACCACCGCTCCCGATGCCAGAGTTTGAGTGGCTGACAATTGACAAACTCTACCATTTTATCGAATACGCCATACTCGGCGGACTGCTAACACGAGCATTTGTGAAGGCGAAACCCTCAATAGTGCCATCACGGTTCACATGGCACACGGCAGCGGTGCTCTCGATTCTCTACGGCGCAAGCGATGAATGGCACCAGACCTTCGTCCCCGGTAGATTCGCAACCATCGCAGATTGGGTAGCAGATGTGCTTGGATCAATCGCGGGAGTGCTGGCGGTCTATCTCTATTATAAAAAAAAGGTTTTTTAAATATTGGGTTTCCCCTCCGATTTTTTCCTGCTTTGCAGTGAGAACAAAATCGGGTTTCTGATGAAAATTAGTACCAAAAACCGTAGTCCGTAATGTAATGGAGGACGGATTACGCCTTGGAACGTCAAATAAGAATTTTGCCTGACCGAACCGCAAGGAAAGTTAAAAAATATGCATCCACTTGTTGAATTGAAAGTGCCGGATGGATCCATCGCTGTTCATTGGTTTGAACAGAGTAGTTTTGCCTTAAAAGACCCTGCTGGCACTATTGTCCAAATTGACCCGTATTTTCCGCGGGAACGTCCCGCTGACCGTTTTATTCATACCGAGCCACCACTCGATGAATCGACACTTCCAACCGACCTCGTTCTTTTAACGCACGCGCACGGAGATCACACCTGTCCGGAATCCATACGCCGTATTTGGGAGACTTCCAATACGACACGGTTTGTTGGACCCGAAGAGAGTGTCCGCCAAATCGCATCGGAAACAGATGTAGCAGCAGCGAACGTCTCGGAGATTCGCGCCGGTGAATCGGCAACGTTTAACGATCTTACCGTGCATGCGGTCTATGCGAAACCAACGGATGGCGATGCTTCCGTTGACATAGCCCCACCAGATGTTACACACTTGGGATATGTCATCGCCAGCAACGGTGTAACGCTCTACTTCAGTGGTGACCCAATCAATAATTTTGCAGAACATGATGCACTGGTTTCAGCGGTGGCGGCACATAAACCGGACATCGGCTTCTTGACGAATCATCCAACTGAGGGTGAGTTCCCGTTCTACGATGGATGCGTAAAAATGGCAACGCGGATTGGACTGCAGCATGCAGTGCCAGTGCATCGCGCCTGTTTCGTCACTCGCGATTACGATCCGAGCGAGTGGGCAGATCAGTTTCCAGCAGGCGGTCCCGAACCGCTTATCATTGAAAGAAATTCACATATTATTTATCCATAGAACAGAACAGTAAAATGGTTATCAGTTAAAAGTAGTCATGTAGCAGTAACTCGTTGAGCAACCGCTACGCGCGTAACTGATAACCGAAAGGATTGTGTAGCAATCCGTACTGATAACTGACGACTACACCAAGAGGTACAGATACAGATATGTCGCTACAAGAACAAAATGCTCCGCTTGTTGGTATTGTCATGGGAAGTGACTCTGACTTGGAGAAGATGGCAGAAACCGCAAAGGTTTTAGAAGAATTCGAGGTGCCCTTTGAGATAACGATATCTTCCGCGCACCGTTCGCCAGAACGGACAATGGCGTGGACAGAAAGAATTAAAGCGGAAGGCGGAAAGGTTATCATCGCTGGTGCTGGACGTGCAGCGCATCTCGCGGGTGTGATTGCGGCGCATACAACGCTGCCTGTCATCGGCGTGCCGATCGACGGTGGACCACTCAACGGTGTTGACGCGCTTTATGCAACAGTCCAGATGCCTCCGGGTATTCCTGTTGGAACAATGGCAATTGGCTCCGGTGGTGCGAGGAACGCGGGGCTATTCGCTGTCCAAATTCTGGCACTCCAATTCCCAGAACTGGAAGCAAAACTGTTAGCCTATAAGACGAAATTAAGTGATGGCGTTGCAGAGAAAGCAGAGCGTCTCCAAGAAGTCGGCTACGAGAATTATTAATTTTGGGGCACTTGGGCTGCACTCCATTACATTACGCGTAGACTCTTGATGGATCTCAGCAGCCCATAACGAAGTGGAGGGCGGATATACGGAAAGGCACGCTAAGACTCAGACTTGCCTTACCGAACCGCAAGGTAAAATTAAAAAGTGGGATAACGATACAGAACTGTTTGATATGATGGAAGAGCAGTTATACGCCGCTGTGATTTCGGATGCACTTGACGCAGTCGGGTACCGCGAACAAGCACTGCGACATACCATCCGACCCCTTCACCCAGAGACAGTTGTCGTAGGACGTGCGATGCCGGTGCTGTGTGTGGATGTCTACGAGATTTCAGATGAACCGTATCAGCAGGAGATTGCAGCTGTGGATAGTCTCAAACGGGACGATGTGTTCGTCTGTTCTACGAACCAAAGTACCCGTAACTGTATTTGGGGAGAACTCCTTTCAACAGCGGCGAGGGCACGAGGCGCGCGTGGTGCCGTCATTGATGGGTTTATCCGAGATGCTCGCCAGATCTTAGCAATGGGGTTTCCTGTGTTCACAACAGGGTTGTCGCCTGTTGACTCTAACGGACGCGGTGATGTGGTCGCGTATAACGTTCCGATTGAGTGTGGCGGTGTCACGGTTAATCCGGGGGATATCGTGTTCGGCGATGCAGACGGAATTGTTGTTATTCCGAAAGCAGTGGAAACAGAGGTAATTACAGCTGCAGTGGAAAAGGTCAGCGGTGAAGACCGGACTCGCGATGCACTCCGCGATGGAGCAACACTGCGGGAAGTTTATGACAAATATGGGATATTGTGAGGAATAGTCGCTGGCAAAACCTTTGCCAACGTGCGTAAGCCCAACTAACAGGCAGGACTGGATATACGAAACGGAACGCTCCGGTCACAACCCGTCTAAATGAACCATAAGGAAAATTAAAAGGAGGGAACTCGAATTCTTCAGAAAAAGTACGTAAGCCCAAGCAACGCGCCGGGCTGGATATACGGAGCGGAACGTTCTTCGTAAAATCCACCTGAACGAACCACAAGGAAAATTAAAAAAGGAAAATTAAAAAAATGATTTATGAATTACGCACGTATCAGGTCGTGCCGGGGAAGATGAAAAACCTGAACGACCGATTTGCAAATATCACCGTTCCGCTGTTTGAAAAGCACGGTATGAAAGTTATTGGATTCTGGGAAACTGCTATTGGTGAGGCAACAACAACAGAACTGATCTACATGCTTGCGTTTGAAGATCTGGGGCACTATCAGCGTGCATGGGACGCGTTCATTGCCGATCCCGCGTGGCAAGAGGCAAAACGCCTCACGGAAGTCGGCGGTCCATTGGTGAATGTGGCGAGTTCAAAGATTATTGAGCCGACGGATTATTCACCATTGCAATAAATTAAGTCCCAATTGAATTTGTTAGTACCCGTAAGCCCAGCCAATGGGCGGGGCTGGATATACGCAGCGGAAGCACTTCTGCGACATCTGCCTTATCGATCTGCAAAGTAAATTTAAAATTAGCGCAGGATGGCAAGTTTTCCGACCTGTTCGATCCGGCGTTCATCTGCTATGTGGGCGATGACACGATACAGATACACGCCGTTGGCACACCGCACTCCTGTTTGATCCCTTCCATCCCAATAGGTTTCGTTGGGACCCCGGTTTGCACTGGCATCGTCAAGTGTACACAAGAGTCTACCGTTGACACTGTAAATTTTGATTGTGACGGTATCCGGTGCTTGTGCGAGATGATAGGTGAAAAAGGTCTTTCCATCATGCGTCGGGTTCGGGACATTGAAAACCTCGCTGAGTGTGATCTCCTCATTTAAAACGAAGGTGGTAACAAGTTCCGCCATGTTTTCGCTGGTATCCGCCGCGGTGATGTGAAGTTGATACTCTCCGTTAGCAAGATCCGGGGTATAAGTGATAGCGGCGTTTGCGGGGACAGCAGGATCAAAGGTCTCGGCGTAATCGCTTGCGTCCAGCGGTTCAAGCGTCTCATACACACTCCCGAAATTGAGACGAAAAGCTGTTTCATCAAGTGCGCTATCGTCGGCAAGGGTAATCTTAAAACGGGGTTGCTCTGTAAGTACCGTTCCCTCTATTAGAGGTTCATCAAGTGGCTCTCGTGTCGAACCTGTACCGAGAGCAGTGATCCGGATATCAATAGTAGGCGGTGTGAGATCGGGAGCTTCGGTAACAAAGAACCTGTAAGTGACGATTCGTTCGTCACCACCAATGGCGTTTCCATTAAAATCCTGTGCCGTGATATTGAAGGTATACTCGCCGGGAAAGAGAACCGGCTGGTAATCAATTGGTACAGTTTGAATGCCGCCCTGCGTGCGGAGTTCGTAGTCGGTGAGCAATTCAAATGGACCTTCGTCTTTCCGTCTGGCGAGCGTAAGAAACTCTGTATCAATACCGTTTGGATCTTGTAGCACGATAGAGATATTTGGGCGCGGCGGAATTACACTGCCGGTTTGCGGTTCGATACCGTCCACCCATATACTGAAGGTAGGCGGTTCGGTATCGGTACTCCGCATCAAGGCAAATTGTGTGAGTTCACTAACTTCTGCTGTAATAGTTCCGACCCGGGCACTACTAAATTTCACCTTATCGCCAAACTCGAAGTTTTCAGAACTTCCAGTGACAAGAATATCCAATCCGAGGTGACTCAGGAAAAGTCGCTGATTCACCTTGCCTCGGACTATGACACCATTAGGGTAATGGATCGGTTCGCTGGAAGCGTCTCGGAGTTCATAACGTTCGGGCCCGGTAAAAAAGATAAACCAATCGCCTACCTCAAATTCTCCGGCAGGTCCAGGGCGACTGTTCACCGTGGCATTACCGTTGCCGCGATTCGCGTTCCATGTACTGGTGAGGACGACATCGCCCTCCCTGTTATAGTCGGTTTCAAAAACGAGAATATCGGCAAATTCAAAGGTGTAATTGACACCAAGGGGTGTGCTCTCCTGCCTCGGAATCCGCAATTCCAAGCCAAACCCTTCCTCCCTGAACGGGTTGTCCAATTGCCCAGATTTATCAAGCTTTTGGAAGAAAGCTTCACCTTTACGCTTGAGAAACACCTCGTATTCAGAAGCATCTAAAAACAGCAGTGCCCAAGTGCCTGCAGGCGTAAGATTTGGGTTGACACTGATAGCAGAAGCCTCCAATTTCTGTTCGCTTGCATTCTCCATTTGCGTTGGGGTGACGTAATTTTCGAGCAGAAAGTCGCCTTCAGGGGTGGAACTAATCTGTGATTGCAAACGCCGCCACGCTGAGAAATCTGCCTGCCATGCATAGATTGCCAACTGATCCGCAAGTTCTATTAATGCGGTCTTAAATGCAGGATTATCATCCTGAAGTAAGGTCTCTTCTCGGACGGTATCTTCCAAAGCACTGACATCAAAGCGGAGTTTGACTTCAGCGGGTTTTTTAAGTTCTGTTACACCTGTGCGAAAGGCGGGTTCGTAGTACTGCGCGACTTCCGTTCCCTGACGAATAAGCCCACGCCGGAGAGCAGCGACACGAGGAATAGATGCGAATTGAAGATCCGGTTGGGACGGATCAGTAGGTGTCTGTGAAGAAACGGAGAGTGGGATACCTATCCTATTCTCTGATTCAGTGTCGAGCGCGCCTGCCGGGAAATCGATGTCGAACACTCTATCCAAACTAAACGCGGTCAACTCCTCCTGCGGTTTATAGTTAAACTCATTGACAATAAAGGAGATGTTTTGCTTGTTATCAAATTGACGTGCTTCTTGAACGTTTCCATGGATTTCGTCCTCAATTCCTGGATCATCCGGGTCCGCGAGGACGTAAATCTTGTGGACACCTGTTGTGAGGGGTTTGTCGAGATCGAGGATTGCGGTTGCGCGCTGCAACACATGCGTGCCGTTTGTCCAATCGGTAGGTTCGACAGTTACGCGTCCTATGATGTCGGCATCTTCATCAATTACGCTATCTCCCTCCGCATCAAGATTTCCTTCGGAAAACACCACCTCAATATCTGCTAAAACGAGGCGACCGCCGGTGTTGATAATTTCCGCGACAAGTTGGTAGCCATTCTTTTCCTTGTCAAATGTATATCGGATAGGTGCCCTGTCCGCTTCATCCGTGCCGATTGCGATGTTAGGACCTTCAGGGACCTTGACGATGTTGCGATCCGTTTTTGATGGAATAGCGATCTGGTGCCCCGTGCTATCAGTGATGCGAAGCCGATAGCGCACCTGTCGTCCACCATGTGGAAGTGGAATAGGTCTTTCAAGCTCATACCATTGTCCACCGAGCGGCACATCGCCGAGAGGTTTGCGTGCAGGGATCATCTGTGTTATATTGTCTTTAAAGTTAGCGGTGTCATCCCACAAGATACTTATATTTCGTATGCCTCCTGGTCCTTTATCATCAACGACGAGCACACTGATATTGAGCGTATCGGTGACTTTAATATCAAGAGTTTCTCGGATGTCGTGTACCACAGGTGTATCGACCCAAAACCGGGCACCTCCAATAGCGGCGCGAATATCGTCATAAGCAAAGAGCCGCGCAACACCGCCACCGGGTCGTGCACTGTTTGGAACATCAATGCGAATAGTCCCGTATTCTCCCTGCCAGATTCTGCCACGAGTGCGCGATGTGAGATCATTGTTAAGATCATCGTCAAAATTATTTGCGAAGACTGCAAAAGCGGAGAGTGATTCCGTACTAAAATCGGACGCACGTGTGAAGGACACAGTTCCCGTACCACCGATCCCCGCACCTTCAATCGTCCCTACCTCGTTCGTCTTGATAACAATCTCATGCGTATTATTAAGTGCGATACGTTCCAATTCGACCTTTATGTCAAGTTCAGGACGCGCGAGGCGAGACGCTGGATCCCCAAAGAGCGTGTATTGCTCTGTGCCGGGGATCCACTGTAGATTCCGAATGCGGGTCATAAAACTAATTTTAGCATCGGCAACAATATGCCCCACCGTTGGTGGAAGTTTACCACCACCGTTAATAACAAGTTTTGGTTCACGACCAACACCAAAAAAGGATTCAAAGAGGTCTTTGTCGAACTCGGCATTCGCTGTCCCGTATGTTAACCGTGTCGCCGAGAGTGCTGCAATCGCACCGTATTTTCCCAACAGAAATTGCTCACTGAGGCAGAAGTTCCCAACCTGTTGAGGTTTATCAAATTGCCCATTAAGACAGGTCGTTGTAATAACAAACGGGAGGTGGCGGTTCCGCAAACTGACAACATCTTCAATACGAAAAATAGACTCATCCGCCCAAGTCTGGATCCCACCGTGTCCAGTATATTCAATAGCAAGCGCACCTCTACTGAGAGCCGAACGAATTAGAGCACGTGTGCGTTCAGGACTTTTAAGCCTTCGGAGATAGATTTGGCGAGTATCATAGCCGACCGGTATAATATCTCGTATCAACTCATTACGCGATGCTTCAAAGACCCCGTCACCCGGGTTGTCCGTGTTATCATCTGCTACCTGAATCAAGGTGCCTTGCCAGAGTCCTGTGCTGAGATTCTTTTCGTAGTTGATGATCTTTTCAACCATCGTCGCGAGGGCTTCTGGCGTTTGAACAGAGAGTCTCCCAATAAGCATATCGGGGAGCGGGTCCTCACCACTGATGTTGACGAACCGGTGATCCATCGCGGTTTCACCACATTCGGGTGCCCATCCATGGTATGTCGGCACGAAGATCGGATAGAGGTTATAGGTGCCCCGAAAAGTCGGATCGCGACGGTAACGATCGACGATAGCGTTTTTGTAATCGTAGTGGGCATCTCCGACAAGAAGCACATAAGTTGGGGCAGGTTGTTGCCAACTGGTATAGGCGTATCGGAGAAATCTTTGGATTGCAAGGGGGTTAAAGATTCCATCGCTAAATTCATCATAGATATCGCCAACGTCAACAACCATGGTTGTCAAACCTTGTGAACGCCGAAATTCAACGAGGGGTTGGATATTGTCGGTAAAGGTTGGATGTGTAATGACGACATAGTCGACTTGGTTAGCAGGATTACGCAGCGGTGTTGGTGGTGTCGGAACGAGGGCATTGATGCTCCGATAGGCGGTACGACTAATGACGAAATAGCGAGTATGTCGATTGACTGTATCCTCAAAAAGAATGTGATGACTGGCGCCAACACGGGTGACCTCACCGCCAGTGAGTTTACTCGCAATACCGTTCTCATTAAGTTCATATACATCAATTGTGTCATTATAGATGTTTTCGACGCGGTATTGGACTTTGCCACGGTTGCGAGGTTCGGTATTGGTATTGAATTCAAGACGGTTGGCATCCGCCTGAAAGTTTCGCCAATAATCGAATTCATACCAGTCGAGATAGAAGTCGTAGGCTCCTGCGTCGGTGCGGTTGGCATCCAATGCTTCAATACGCATAAGATTCACTTGGTTATTATGGATACGCGCGTGTGGGATACTGCGGACCGCAATTGGTGAGCCTTGACGCTTCCATTCCTCAATCCTGCCGAGTTGAAGTCCGTTGAAGGCGATCCGCGCTCTGTGAAGTGCTGCTCCTCTGCGAGAAGCCCCTTGGAACTTAATACGCAAGGTGGCGTTGCGGTCAATTGCAAGACGCGGTACTGCCTTAGGCAATTCTATAAACAAATCTTTTCGGCTTGTGTTAGTATTCCCACCACGGAAGGCAGCCCAGAAATAGTGGTCGGCAAGCTCGGACTTAACGTCGTTCCCAGCTAAGACATCGTGATGTATATTCTCTTCAAATCGGATACGTGTTAAAAAGGCACTTGGTGCTATCAGGTTTTGCGCCCTCGGCGTTGCATCCCGCTCTGTAACACGAGATGTTTCGATGCCGGTACTCGGCTCTCCTCGCAAAACGAAACGGAGCCAATAAACGTTTTCGTCGGTAAATTTGTTGTCAGACAACGCACGCCCATAAAAGACAATCTGTTCGCCGCTATCAAGCGTATCGTTTCCATTCTCATCAAAAACATAGATGCCCTGTTTTTGTCCGCCGTTTTCCAATTGAAGGGTGTCAAGGTTGATATCTTCCGGTTCAACACCAGCAGAGGCTTTGATGTTATTATAAGTAATGCGATAAAGATCCGTTCTAGTGATGGGAATTTTGAAGCGGCGCGCGTTAACTGTCAACGCAGGTGCCTTGGGGGCACCACCTCCTCGGAGACTACCATTGTGGGTCAACCGCTGGCTGCGCCACGGCTTTGCCTGCTCGTAGTTTCGTAATGTTCCCTGAAATAATTCTTCAAAAGCCGGAGAAGTCCGTTGAAAAGTGGTGGACACAGCGGAAACAGTTCCGCCAGCAGAAGTTCTCATGCCGAGGTTTCCGTCTGTTCCTGAGAAAGGCGGAAAATCAATACGGAACGTTACAGATACGTAAATTCTCAACTGCTTTGTTGTCGGATTGTATTGAACTGGGTTGATTTGTAGACTCGCTACACGCTGCTCGCGCACAAAACCCGCTGGAATAACCTCTACAAGCTGCGTCGGATAAAACCGCTGAAGGGCACGAGGGCTTGTCGTTAGAGTGGGGTGAATCGGATCATCGGGCGTAATACGAACGTTTTCAACATTTCTTATCTCTGGACGCGCCTGAATGACGGTGATAACTGGTGTTCCGGCAACAGGAATCCCGATGCGTTGTGTGTAGATAGGAAGACGAGGTTTGCCCACGTCAAGCGTCCAATCTGCACCTGCAAAATGAATTTCAGTCACCAGGTCCGAAGTCCCTCCTTCAGTAGAGTTAGGGTGTACTGTTACCTGAAGCTCAGGGAGTGTAAAGCGTGCCGTAAGCGTGTCGGTTGTGGTCGCAAGAATCTGAAGCGGTGATACCGACTGTGTCTGTGCTACAGAAACCGATGTTGAGACAGTTGTGAATATAAGAAATAGAAATAAAAAAACTTGAATCTTTTTCATGCTTTTAATTTACCTTGTGGTCAATCAACTGAGTTTGGACAATAAAAATCCCTTAGTCCTGTAGGTTGGGTAGAGCGGAACAACAAAGGAAGATGTAAGTGTTCCAAATACGCTTGAAATCCGACTTGCCGTTATATCCACTTAAGAACACAGCGAGACCCAACTTCATACCGCCAGAATCCCGAAAACTTCGCAACAAAAGCGTGGGGTTTCACTCTGTTTGATGTAATGTGTATGGAGAAACTTCATTTTCTCTACTGTGTTCAGAGATCGTAAGCCCAAGCATCGCGCCGGACTGGATACACGAGCAGGAACGTCCTCGCTAAACTCCGCTAAACGAACCGTAAGGTAAATTAGAAAGCTGTGAAGCGCATTTGAGTGCTGCCACCAAACTATTTTCACTCGCGATACCCTTGCCTGCTATGTCAAACGCAGTACCGTGATCCACACTCGTCCGGACTATCGGTAAGCCTAAGGTGACATTCACAAGCTCACCAAACCCGAGGAGTTTTATCGGAATATTACCTTGATCATGGTACATCGCAATAACGGCGTTCCATTCGCCTTGGCTCGCTTTTACAAAAAGAGCATCAGCGGGGAGCGGTCCATCTATTGTACCCGGATGTCCGTGCGCTTGTACCTGTTTGATGGCTGGACGAATCAAATGTTCCTCCTCTTTTCCAAACATGCCCTCTTCACCTGCGTGTGGATTCAGTCCAGCAACGACAAGTCTCGGTTCGGAGATACCACAACGTACCAATACTTGCTGAGTAACGCGGATGACCTCTACGATTCTTTGGACGGAGAGGTATTTCGACACGTCAGCCAATGCGATGTGGCTTGTCACGAAAGAGACTGCAAAAGCAACCCTGTTATTGGTATCGGTACAGCGAACTGAAGAATAGGGGTGCGTGTCATTCTCCAAAGTGTGTTGGGACATCAATGCCTCAGGCGTGCAAAGCATCATCACTTCGTGTGGCGTGTTAGTGAAGGCAGCGAGCATTTCCGTGTGCCCGGGGTACGGTATGCCTGCGCGGTGTATAGAGGCTTTGCATATTGGGGCAGTTGTGATTGCGTCAATCTCGCCTTGCATCGCAAGGCGCGTCCCTGTTTCAATCGCTTCGACAGCAGCGGCACCCGCGCGAGCATCTATAGTTCCGACAGAGATATCCTGAGGCGATATTGAGGAAGCATCGAGTACATCAATTGTTCCGTACTTTGCATTCGCCTGTATCGGTGTTTCTATGATATTGAGTTTTAACTGTGGGGTCCCACAGGGTGCTGTGAGGCGCGAACAGGCATCCTGAAGAATAGCAGGGCTGCCGATGACAATTGGTTGACACAGTGAATAAATGCTTTTGCGTCCGAGTGCCTTAACGATGATTTCGGGACCAATGCCAGCCGCGTCACCCATCGTTATCCCAACCTTCGGTCTACTTGTGGTGCGCGACGCGCCCGTTCGGTGCGCAATGGCTTCGGATTGGATTTGGACCTCTGTGCGAATCATTTTTTTAATTTACCTTGCGGTCAATCAACCCAGATTGGAACGAAACATCTCTTAGAGAATCCAAGCCTCTCGTTGTTCGGTTTTTGGAACTTTGGTCAAAGTTCTGTAGGGGCGACATCTGTGTAGCGGTGCTCGATCAGGAGATGGAGGCTACGGATTTAATTGACGATAGAGTGTTGCAGCGCGGGCACGTGAGACGTTTCCAGAGGGTAGTTCAAGAACCTCGTATTCAGGCTCAGCGGTCTCCTCAATACCTAACGATGGATCTGGCAAGCGGATGACATCCCCGACAGCGAGCATCTTTCCAGCTTTGGCAACGTGCCCGTTGACGCTGACCGCACCTTTGCTACAGAGCGTATTGGCTATTGTTCGCCGTTTTACAAGGCGACTAACCTGCAGGAATTTATCTAATCGCATTTTTTTAACGATTCACAAAGCGTTAAATCAAGCAATTGTTTCAATAACAACTTCTGCTTAAGAGTCGCCTGCGCCGTTGTTGCAGGCGACCATCATTTTCTAAAGGCTTCATCCATAAATGCTATCTCGTGCGTGGGCGCACCCAAAACAGGCAGAAAAGATGAAAACTATACCGGAGGTTGGGTGGCGACCGGTACTTCTACCGGAGCCTCAGTTTCCACAATGAGATCCGTCAGTGCTTGTTCCAACACTTGAGTCATATCGTTGACTTTGTGGAAACGTATGCTTTCCCGAATCTCGGTCGGTATATCAGCCTCATCCTTCTCATTATCTTCAGGGATAATGATGTCAAAGATGCCATTGCGGTAGGCAGCAAGTGCCTTCTCCTTCAAACCACCAATTGGTAGCACTCTACCGCGGAGTGTAATCTCTCCTGTCATAGCTACATCTTTTCGGACGGACTTCCCAGTTAAAGCAGAGAGGATCGCCGTAGCGACAGTAATCCCAGCAGAGGGACCATCTTTCGGCACAGCACCTTCCGGAATGTGGATATGGATTTCCTGCTGGTCGAACCGATTGTCAGAGAGTCCGAAAGATTCTGCGCGGGAGCGGATATAGGCAACAGCGGTTTGGACAGATTCACGCATCACTTCCTGAAGTTGTCCGGTCATATTCAGCTTGCCTTCTCCCTGCATCGTTGTTGCTTCAACAGAGACAATGTCGCCGCCGATTTGGGTCCATACCATACCCGTAGCGACCCCGACTTCATCGCGTTCTTCGGCTTTGGTGCGTGTCCACTTAGCAGGTCCAAGATAGTCGCTCAAATTCACCGGCGTTACTTCGATGTCGAGGTCCGGTGTCTCTTCCGTAACGATCTGTCTGGCAACCTTCCGCATGACAGTAGTGATTGTCCGCTCAAGGTTTCGCACGCCTGCTTCACGCGTGTACTTGTGGATGATTTCAAAGATGGCTTCGTCTGTGAAGGTGATATTGTCACCTGAAAGCCCATGACGTTCAAGTTGTTTGGGAATAAGCCCATTTGGTATAAAAGTCGCGATGTTATGCTTCTCAAAATCGGTATAACCCGGTAATTCAATAATTTCCATCCGGTCCTGAAGTGCAGGCGGAATGGTGACGCGGGTATTAGCGGTTGTGATGAACATGACATCGGAAAGATCAAATGCGACATCCATGTAGTGATCTCGGAAAGTGGAGTTCTGCTCTGGATCAAGTACTTCAAGGAGGGCAGAAGCGGGATCACCTCGGAAATCCGAACTGAGCTTATCAATTTCGTCAAGTAGGAACAGCGGATTTTTCGACTTGACATCGCGAAGTCCTTGAATGATACGCCCGGGGATTGCGCCAATATAGGTGCGTCTGTGCCCACGGATTTCTGCCTCATCTCGGACACCACCGAGTGACATTCTGACGAACTTCCTACCTGTCGCGCGGGCAATTGATTTGCCGAGCGAGGTTTTTCCAACTCCTGGGGGACCAACAAGACAGATAATAGGTCCTTTGAGATGCTTGACGAGTTGTAGAACAGCCAGGTACTCCAACACGTTTTCTTTCGGTTTTTCCAATCCGTAGTGGTCTTCGTCAAGTATTCGTTGGGCTTCGGGCAGTTGGAGTTGATGTTCGGTGCTTTCTTTCCACGGCAGCGCGAGTATCCAATCCACATAAGTGCGAATAACACCAGACTCGGCGGACTGCGGCGGTATCTGCGCGAGTCGGTCGAGTTCCTTAAGAGCTTTTTCTTCGGCTTCTTCGGACATTCCGGCGTTTTTCACCTGTTCTCGGAGTTCATCAACCTCGGCGATATCATCTCTACCAAGTTCCTTCTGGATAACCTTCATCTGCTCCTGAAGATAGAATTCACGATGTGTCTTCTGAACAGATTCACGTACCTGATTGTGAATATCATCGCGGAGTTCATTTCGCTCCAATGCCTCGCTCAAAAACTGAATAACGAGTTGCAACCTTTTAATCGGGTTAAGCTCTTCAATGGCAGCTTGGCGCTCCGGTGCTGTGAGGTTGAGAAACCCGGCAATAGTATCTGCGAGATGTCCAGGTTCTTCTTGCTCCTTAATAGCGCGTTTGACTTCTTCCAAGGTCAAGACATGCGGTTGTGAGTTTGGCATTTGCTCCTTCTGCCGTGTTTTCGCATAGTCATTGAAAAGTTTCCTCGTATTTTTCATGAGAGATTCGGCAGCACTCGCTAAACCTATCTCCTCATGAGCAACTTGCACGTCTGCTTTCAAAAAGTCATCAGTCTTTGTATGGCGGAGAACAATCGCACGATGTTCTGCAGCGATGGCGATGCGGATTGTGCCGTCCCCTGGCTCATAAGATTCAATAATATTTGCGACAGAACCAATGGCGCGGAGATGTTCAGGGGTTGCTTCTTCTCCTTCTTCCAACTCCACTTTTTGGTGAAGAAGGAGTATCCGCCTGTTTGAGCGGAGCGCAGCATGTGTGGCCTGGACCCCCATACTACGGGCGACAATTAAAAGAGATCTCGTCCTCGGAAAAGGAGAATACCTATCGAAATCCGGGGGCAAATCAATAACCGGCAAACTTACCGTTTCGTATTCTTGCGTTGCTGTCGGATTCATATTTTTTATCCTGGTGCCAGGCGTTAAATCCTAGCATTTTTTAGATTTCAGTGCACTGGTAAGATCTATGTTTCGTCTTAATAGGGCTTGCAGGCTGCGCCCCAACGGAAAGGTATTCCGTCTTTGGCACTTTTTATCTACCAATGAAATGCTATTAGTTTTGCCAAACTGGCAAACGACTCATCCACAAAACTGTGCCTAAGCAGTTTTAAGTGCTTCAGATTTTCTGTAAGTGAGTTGCGGTGGTTCACTCTTACGCACGGAATCTTCGGTAATATGGCACGCTTCAACATCATCAAGCGAAGGGAGACGATAGAGCGTCTCAAGCATAATCTTTTCAAAAACTGCTCTCAACCCGCGCGCACCGGTTTCGCGTTCAATTACCTCATCAGCGATAGCAGTTAACGCTGCATCGCTTGCGTGGAATTGCACACCTTCATAAGCCAAAAGATGCTGATACTGTTTCACCAGCGCATTCTTGGGTTCGGTGAGGATACGAACGAGTGCAGGGGCATCCAATTCATGAAGCGTTGTGACAACTGGAAGTCGCCCAATCAACTCTGGTATGAAACCGTATTTAATGAGATCCTTCGGCGTTACCTGTGCGAGTATTTCATGAATCTTTGTTTCACTTTTGGGTTGGATAGGCGAGCCGAAGCCAATACTCTGCTTTCCAAGTCTGTCCTTAATCGCCTTGTCTAACCCTATAAAGGTCCCGCCACAGATGAATAACACCCTTTTGGTATTCACCTCAATCATCTCTTGGTGTGGGTGCTTCCTTCCACCACGTGGTGGGACATTTGCTGTTGTTCCTTCAAGGATCTTAAGCAGTGCTTGCTGGACCCCTTCACCGGAAACATCGCGGGTGATTGATGGATTTTCAGATTTTCGCGTAATTTTATCAATTTCATCAATATAGATGATGCCTGTTTCAGCGCGGGCAATATCGCCATCCGCGGCTTGGACCAGTTTCAAGATGATATTTTCGACATCTTCACCGACGTATCCGGCTTCAGTCAACGTTGTTGCATCGGTAATAGCGAATGGCACATCCAAAACTTTGGCGAGGGTCTGCGCGAGGAGTGTTTTCCCCGTGCCAGTTGGACCGATAAGTAAAATGTTGCTTTTGTCTAATTCAACATCAGCATTAGTCATATTACTATGATGTAACCGTTTGTAGTGCGTATAAACAGCAACAGCTAACGTCTTCTTTGCATCTTCTTGACCTATTACATATTCATCAAGTTTCGCTTTAATTTCTTCGGGTGAAGGTGGTTCTCCAAGCGCGCCTTGTTCATTTTCTGTTTGTGAGTGTGTTGTGCTTGCCGTATCAGTTTCCGTTTGCTCACGGGTCCTGTCTTCGCGTGCTCGCGAAGGTCGCTGTTGGGGACCACCCGTTTTGTCCTGTTCGCGTGTCTCTCCGCTCTCAAAGTCCTCCATGACAAAATCAAGGCTACCATCTGGCCTGCGAGCGAGAACATCGTTACAAACATCAATACACTCGGCAAGACATTTCTCGCAGATATTCGCCTCAAGTCCATTAAAGAGTTTTTCGACGTGAGTATTATCGCGCCTACAAAATGCGCATGAAGCGTTATCCGCCGTAGATGCTGACAGGCGAACAATACATTCAACACAAATATTTGCTTCTCTGCCCTGAAGGAGTCGTAGGCGGATTTGCGTGCTGTCCTGTTGACAAAAAGAACAGGACACTTCACGATGGGCGGATTGTGACATAGAAGTCTTCTCCCTTTTTAGTCATGTTCGTATGGCATACGCCTTTGTAGTTTTATTGTCGAAACTATTCGTGGTTAGGTTCGATACCTAAGATGTGTATGAATTAATCCTGCTGTGTGGCACGTTGTAAGACAACATGATCAACGAGACCGTATTCAAGTGCCTGATCAGCAGTCATGTAGAAATCTCGGTCGGCATCGGCAGCAATTTTCTCAACGTCTTGGCTGGTATGCTCGGCTAAAATAGCGTAAAGCCGATCTCGCTCTTGTAAAATTTCCTTTGCATGAATGCTAATATCGGAGGCTTGACCGCTAATACCACTTGCCATTGGTTGATGAATAAGTGCTTTAGCATGCGGTAACGCGTAGCGTTTGCCGGGCGCGCCAGCCGCGAGCAAGACAGCTCCCATACTATATGCTCTGCCTAAACACCAAGTCTGTACATCTGCTTTGATATACTGCATTGTGTCGTAAATTGCCAAACCTGCGGAAACAGAACCGCCGGGTGTGTTAATATAGAGCACAATATCTGCATCCGGGTCCTTCCCTTCAAGAAAAAGCATCTGTGCTGTCACGATATTTGCAACGATGTCATCATCAATCGGCGTGCCGATCATGATAATCCGATCTTCAAGCAGGCGAGAATAGATATCGTAGGACCGTTCGCCGCGGCTGGTTTGTTCAACAACGATAGGTACAAGGTTCATATTTTCTAATGGTTATCGGTTATCAGTTGTTGGTGGTCGATTAAGAGACTCTTTTGTAACAATTCACCGAACTTCTTTTGTAACAATTCACCGAACTTGGAGTACTCCAAGAATATGAAGACCTCTTAACTGATAACCGATCACTGACTACTGACAACCATTCTTCAGGTAATTATGAGTGACTGTTTGGCAGATGCACGGTGAATGAGGAATTGGTAAATTTTTTCGTGTTGTAGCTGCCCGCGGAAATCCTCCAACCGGTTGCTTGATTTCAGCAGTGTAGCATATTTTTGAGCGTCGCGGTTTTGTTGCTCGGCAGCACGCCGAATCTCATATTCCAATTCATCGTCGGACACGGAAATGCCTTCCTTCTCAGCAATCGTCTCGAAGATCCATGACTGTTTTGTTTGTTGAATGACATCTCGGCGTAACTCATCCGGTAGGGTGTCCATGTTGATTCCAGCATCTTCAGGACTTCTATGCTCGTTGGCGAGCTGCTGTTTGACATTCTGAAGTGTTTGCTGAACATATTGAGAAACTAAGGGGTCTGGAATGGTAATTTCGGTTTTTTCGATGAGTTGTTCCAACAATTCTGCTTTCTGTTTATCAACGTGCAGACTTGTTTCCTCTTCAACAAGGTTATTCCATATTAAACCGAAAAGTTGGGCATAGTTTTCGTACCCAAGGTCTTTCGCAAACTCATCATCTAAGGGCGGGAGATGCTTGACTGTGATAGCGTGCAGTGTTATTTTATATTCAGCGGATTTGCCAGCGAATTCCGTAACATTGTGTTCTTGAGGAAACTCAATATCTACAGTTTTTGTCTCCCCGATCTTCATCCCAAGCAATGCCTGTTCAAGTTCTTCATGTATAGCCCCAATGCCGAGTTCTACGTCAACATCTTGTCGAGACTCGGTATCGACTTGTTTGCCATCAAGTGAGCATTCCCAGTCTATACGTACACAGTCTTTCTCTTGGACTGGACGTTCAGCGTCAAGCGGTTCGTAAGTTGCAGATTGCGCCTGCAGTCGTGTTATGTAGACATCCACATCTTCGCGCGGTACATCAATTGGATTTTTATCGGTTACAAGTTCATCATAGTTTGGGAGACTAATATTGGGGCGGATATCTACGGTGGCTGAGAACGCGAAGGGTTCGTTCTCTTTGACTTGCAATTCGTTGAACGACGGTGTGAAAGTAGGCTGTGCCAGCGGGTTCAGTCTTTCGGTATGGATTGCTTCTTCGTAAGCAGGAAAAACGAGATAGCGGATGGCTTCACTGTTGACATAATCAGGAAATCGAGATTTGAGGATTGTTAGGGGGACGCGTCCCTTCCGAAAACCGGGGATCGAGACTTGGGAGCGCAGCGACTCATAAGTTTCGTCCAATGCTGCATTAACGTCTTCAGAAGGAATCTCTATGTCCAGACGGACTCTCGTGGTGTCTAGCCTTTCAATTTGAACTTTCAAGTTTTTTGTCCTCACGCTAGGCATTCAAAGCCCGAATATTTTGAAATCAGAATTCTCGCCATATAGGCAGTTCTTCGAGAACGCTTTGCAATCCAAGGAAAACTTAATTATCTTAATTTTATTAGGGATCGCACTAGATTCAGGTTTATTGGAACTGTCGAACCCTACCACTATCCACCACCCTTAAATAAGACGATGGGCGAGGAGGGACTTGAACCCTCACGAGGCGTAACCCCAATAGATCCTAAGTCTATCCTGTCTACCAATTCCAGCACCCGCCCGAATCTGCTCTATGACACTAAAGATGCGCCGTGAAGGAATCGAACCTTCAACCGCCTGATTAAGAGTCAGATGCTCTGCCGATTGAGCTAACGGCGCGCCTGTTGATTCCCACTATTACCGTAGACGCGATTTCTAAGTGCCCACTCGCTAATTGTAGGTGTGCTTTCAACACATACACCCAGCATCCAAAAAATATCGCGTCCGGAGGGATTCGAACCCCCAACTTATAGTTCCGAAGACTATTGCTCTATCCATTGAACTACGGACGCATATAAAGGTGGATGATGGGATTTGAACCCACGACCACTTGATCCACAGTCAAGTGCTCTACCCCTGAGCTACATCCACCACGCTTCGATTCTTCGTTGAGCAGTCTGAAAAGCACGCCTAGCAGGAGTCGAACCTGCAACCTACGGATTAGAAGTCCGTTGCTCTATCCAATTGAGCTATAGGCGCTCGTGTTACATACAAAGTTCGTTCGTTCTGAGTCGGGGCGAGAGGATTCGAACCTCCGACCTTCTGCTCCCAAAGCAGACGCGCTAGCCGGGCTGCGCTACGCCCCGAAATGCTCCTATAACATAGACTTATCAACGACAGATGGGCGGTCAGCAACTACACCTACAAGTGTAATATACGCTTGCCAGCTGCCCTTATAATTCTCGTTAGCGTTGTTTAAATTATACACCATCTTTTCGTGTTTGTCAAATTAAATACAAAAAATTATCGTCTGATTCAGAACAACGCGCGTTGCGGTAAACATGGAGCATTTATCTTTAACTTCAATACAAAATTAGCACGATTTTCAAAACCAAATCGCCATATCGCTTGAAGTGACCGTTTGGAATTTTGAAACTTGTATAAACCTATTTACGATAATTATGTCAAACCAATCGCAATACACATTATTTAATGACAATAAACACACAAAAAAGTTCAGGAGGAAACATGCGTTTAATTGAAGGGATATCCATTGGAATCTCCGCGATTCGCGCAAATAAGATGCGCTCGTTGCTAACAATGCTTGGTATTATCATCGGTATCGCATCCGTGCTGGCAATGATTGCCATCGGTGATGGTGCCAAAGAAATTGTGATACAAGATGCACAGAAAATGGGCGGTGCAACCCGAATCACACTTTACCAGACATCATACAAGCGAGAAAACAATAGGTGGGTTCGCATCCGTAGCAATGAATACATGGAATATGGTGATGTATTGGCAATCGAAGCAGAATGCCCATCTGTGAGTTCCGTCACGCCGAGAATTGCGGATTGGCGAGGTATATTATTTCAGGGTCCAGACGGCACTGAAACTCGTGCTGGTTATAACGGCGTAGACGCTAACTATACAACTGCAATGAATTGGGGCGTTAAAGAGGGACGTTTCATTACAGACGAAGATGTCCAAAATGCAACAAAAATCTGCGTCCTCGGAGATGAAATTGCGACCGAGTTGTTCGGCAATAAATCTCCCATAGGACAAGAAATCAAAATTGTAAAAAGGATTAGCTACCGCGATCAATGGGGACGGAGAACGAGAAGGCGATCCACTGAACGTCTCACGGTTGTTGGCACACTCGTTCCAAGAGGGACAAGTTTCCAGTTTGGGTGGAGTTACGATAACCTTGCCTTTATTCCGGTATCAACTGTGCAAGAGCGTCTCACAGGTGACGATGAGGTTGGGAATATTATGGTTTTCGCAAATAATGTTGATGCCGTTCCACAAGCGATTGAAGAGGTGAAAACAGTCATCAGAAAGCGGCACAGAAACCAAGATGAATTCGTCCGAATTCGGGCAATGCGGGCAGGTATGGCGCAATTACAGAAAATCAGCAAGATGATTAAAATCGCCTTAGGCAGTATCGCCGGATTCTCGCTCCTCGTCGGTGGCATCGGCATCATGAATATGATGTTAGTTGCTGTCACGGAGCGAACCCGAGAGATCGGACTCAGGAGGGCACTCGGTGCTAAGCCTTTAGATATCTTAGCTCAGTTTCTTATAGAGGCAGTTATAATGTGTGGCGTAGGCGGGGCAATCGGCATCGGGTTAGGCATCTTTGCTGGAGAAGGAATGGCGATGCTCGCTGTCAAAATTGCTAAAATCGTTCCCGAATGGCCCTCGGTGGTCTCTATGCAGTGGGTTATGATTTCGGTATCATTCTCCGCTGTGATCGGTATTGCCTTTGGTATGTATCCGGCAATAAAAGCTTCCACTCTCCAACCGGTTGAAGCATTACGCAAAGATTAAAAAAACAGAGCCATTCAACCAGTACTTGTCCTTGTAGGCGCGCTTTCCAAGCGCGCCTTTCTTTATTAATTTTCCTTTCCCAATCCCGAAATTCACAGTCAACATACAATAAACCTATTTTTCCGCATAACGTCTAATTAAAGTTAGATAAAGCATCTATAGCAAAAACATTTGAGGAGAAAACATGTATATAGTTGAGGGGCTCTCCGTTGGAGTCTCTGCGATTCGCTCAAACAAAATGCGCTCGCTGCTGACAATGCTCGGCATTATCATCGGTGTTGCATCTGTCTTGGCAATGATTGCTATTGGGGATGGTGCTAAGGAAATTGTGATGCAAGATGCCCAGAAACTCGGTGGTGCGAATCAGTTTACTATGTACCGCACATGGTATAAGCAAGAGAATAATAGGTGGGTCCGCATCCGCAGCAATGAATACATGGAATATGGAGACGTATTGGCAATCGAGGCAGAGTGTCCATCTGTGAGTGCAGTTACCCCGCGAATCCCGGACTGGAAGGGCGTATTGATTCAAGCCGAAGGGGGTGCGGAAACCCGTGCAGGGTATAATGGAGTAGATGCCAGTTATAAAACCGCAATGGATTGGGATATCAAATACGGACGTTTTATTACAGACGAAGATGTTGAAAACGCAGCAAAAATTTGTGTCCTTGGCGATGAGGTTGCGACGGCTCTGTTCGGGAACAAATCGCCCTTAGGACAAGAAATTAAAATTGCAAAGGGACAGGGTTATTATGATCGGTGGGGTCGGAAAGAGGGTAAGCGATCCACGGAACGTTTTACTGTTGTTGGAACACTTGTACCAAGAGGGAGAAGTCTTCGGTTCGGCTGGAGTTTCGATAATCTCGTCTTTATGCCAATATCTACGACGCAAGAACGCTTTACCGGCAACGACCGGATTCAGGACATCGTGATTTATGCGCATACCATTGAAGATGTCCCGAAAGCGATTGAAGAGGTAAAAGCCGTCATCAGAAAACGACATAGAAACCAAGACGATTTCGTCAGAATTTTTGAGATGCGGGCAGGCATGGCACAGTTAGAGAAAATCAGTAAGATGATTAAAATCGCCTTAGGGAGTATTGCCGGATTTTCGCTGCTTGTCGGTGGCATCGGCATTATGAATATGATGTTAGTCGCTGTCACGGAGCGAACCCGCGAAATCGGACTTCGGAAAGCACTCGGTGCTAAGCCGCTGGATATTCTAATTCAGTTCCTAATAGAGGCGGTTATAATGTGTGGTGTAGGCGGCGCAATTGGCGTTGGTTTAGGCATGTTTGCCGGTGAAGGGATGGCACTGCTTGCTGTCAAAATCGCTAAAATTGTTCCCGAATGGCCCGCTGTTGTCTCTATGCAGTGGATACTGATTTCGGTCTCGTTTTCCGCCGCGATTGGCATCTCCTTTGGACTGTATCCTGCGATAAAAGCCTCCGCGCTATCCCCCATTGAAGCACTACGCAAGGATTAAAACAGGGTTATCCACGCAATATGAGGTGTGTTTTGAGAGCATGTTTGTCCACTAAATTTTTCAATCTCCACTTCTTCATACCAGAGTTCACGATAAACAAACAGTAAACCTATTTCACTTAATTGCGTCTAACAAAATAGTTAACCTTAAGCAAATGCCATAAGCACAGCGATTTGGAAATCGCTCTTATAAATAAAAAAGAAATTGCTACGAAAAAAAATCGAACTTTATTCACCCTCTTTTTGTCTAACTGATAAGCATAGGAATATATTTAATTTGGAGGCATGAAATGCGCATAATTGAGGGGGTAACCGTTGGAATTTCCGCCATTCGTAGCAATAAATTGCGCTCCTTGCTGACGATGCTTGGTATTATTATCGGTGTTGCCTCGGTGCTCGCAATGATCGCTATTGGTGATGGTGCCAAGGCGATTGTCTTGCAAGACGCACAAAAACTCGGTGGTGTGAACCAGTTTACGATGTATCGAAGCAGTCATAAGCGAGTGGGCAGGCGATGGGTCCCGAACCGTAGCAATGAATATTTTCAATATGACGATGTGTTGGCAATTGAAGCGGAGTGTCCATCTGTAAAGTTAGTCGTACCACGGATCCCGGAGTGGCGAGGTGTGCTTGTCCAAGCCGCCGGTGGTGCCGAACACCGGACAGGTTATAACGGCGTAAATGCATCATTTTCAGAGGCAATGGACTGGAACATTCAGCAGGGTCGCTTTATTACAGACGAAGATATTGACAATGAATCGAAGGTTTGTGTGCTTGGCTCTGAGGTGACTGCCGCCCTCTTCGGAAATCAGTCCCCTTTAGGAAAAGAAATTAAAATTGGCAAAGGTCCCGGGGGACGTTTTGATCGGTATGGAAGGAAAGACCAAAAACGGATAACCGAACGTTTTACTGTCGTCGGGACAATGGAAACCAGAGGACGCAGCTTACGGTTCGGATGGAATCTGGATGACATGATGTTCATCCCGATCACCACAACACAGGAGCGTTTTACCGGTAACGATAGAATTGTGATGCTCTCAGTCCATGCGAATACCGTCGAAGAGATCCCACAAGCGATTGAAGAGGTGAAAACCGTCCTTCGAAAGATGCATAAAGGTCAAGACGATTTCTTCTCGATCTGGGATATGCGGGAAGGCATGGCGCAGTTGGATAAAATCAGTAAAGTCATAAAAATCGCCTTAGGGAGTATCGCCGGATTTTCGCTGCTTGTTGGGGGCATTGGGATTATGAACATGATGCTTGTTGCTGTCACCGAACGAACCCGTGAGATCGGTTTACGAAAAGCAATCGGTGCGAAACGTTTGGACATTATGTTACAGTTTCTAATAGAAGCAATTGCCATGTGTAGTGTAGGCGGTGTGCTGGGTGTTTTATTGGGCATGTTCGCTGGCGAAGGGATGGCAATGCTCGCTGTCAACATCGTCAAAATCGTTCCCGAATGGCCCTCGGTTATCTCCACAGAGTGGATATTGATCTCAGTCTCATTTTCAGCGATAATCGGTATCTCTTTTGGACTGTACCCAGCGATAAAAGCCTCTTCGCTCTCACCGATTGAGGCACTTAGGACTGATTAGGAGGGAATTTGTATGAATTTGATGGAGTGTATTATACTCGGCATCTCGAACTTACGACGAAACCCGCTTCGATCCGCCCTGACGATTTTAGGGATTATCGTCGGTGTAGGCTCCGTTGTCAGTATGGTTTCTGTCGGTGATGGGTCAAGTGCCATGGTCCTGCGAGAGATAGAACGGACAGGCGGCACGAAAATGGTCGAAATCTATAAAGATGATTGGGACAAACAGTCGGGAACCTTGAGCAGTGCTGCTGGATCTGTCGTACGTGGAAAAAGCAGATGGAAAAGAAACCGCGCCGAGGACCTGGAAACTGAAGATGCGTTTGCAATTCTTGAGAGAGCCAGAGGAATCGTCAACGTTGTTGCCGAAGATGATATGCCTGGCTGGAGCGTGAGTTATCAGGGCAGAACTAAGGAGTCACGCATCGTTGCTTCAACGGCTGGGTACGACCGATCGCACAACTGGTACCCATCAGAGGGCAGATTTTTCTCAGCAGAAGAGGTGGAAGATGCAAGTAGTGTCGCCGTTATCGGTTCTAAAATTAAGGAAGAGGTTTTCCTCGACGAAGATCCCGTTGGAAAAGAGATTAAGGCATCGCGCCGGTCTTATTGGCGGGGAAGAGGTGGGCTTTATGAAGTTCGTCTAAAGGTCATTGGCGTTATGGAAGAAAAAGGCGATGCGATGGACACCTCTGGTTGGGACGACCGGTTCATTATCCCGATAACAACACTACAACAACGTTTTAAGGGACGCGATGATGTTGAGCGCATTCGTATAGAAGCCGTGGATGTGGATACGATTCCGCTGGCTATAGCGGATGCCAAACAGATCTTGGGAAGGCAACACAACAACACTGGTGAAGAATATAACTATTGGACAGCTACAGAGGAATTGGCAACCGCCAATAAGGTTGGTTTAGTGATGAAAGCATTGATGGGCGGTATCGCCGGCATCGCGCTTATGGTGGCTGGTATCGGTGTGATGAACATCATGCTCGTCTCTGTAACTGACCGGACAAAGGAAATTGGGCTCCGCAAAGCACTCGGCGCAACCCGCAATGACATTTTAGCGCAGTTTCTGGTTGAAGCAGCCGTGCTGACGCTCTCCGGTGGAATTATCGGCGCAATTGCAGGAGTCTTCATGGGGCAAGGAACAGCTGCCCTCATCTCTAAGTTTGTCTGGGAAGGAAGCAACTGGCCCTCAGTGATTTCATTCGGAACAATGGTGATTGCCTTACTCGTTTCTGTAGCCATCGGTGTTTTCTTCGGGCTTTACCCTGCCAATAAGGCGGCGAAACTCACACCCGTCGAAGCACTTCGGACCGATTAATCTATTTTATGAGTTATCAGTTATCAGTCGTCAGTTAGCAGAGAAGAGCGTTTGGTTAGTTAAATGAAAACCTCTTAACTGATAACCGACAACCGACCACTGATAACTCCTATTCTATAGGAGGGATTACCCTTGAAGAAAGTAATTATTGCTGGAGCCGTTGTTTTGGTTCTCGTCGTTGCAATCGGTTGGGTCGTACTGGGCCGTGGGAAAAACGGACAAGATCCAGCATTAGACCAGAAAATTGAGGTTGTTGAACGCGGCGATTTCCAAATGCGCATCAGCGCAACTGGTAACCTGGAACCTCTCATTGATGTAGAGATAAAATCTAACGTGGAAGGTGAAGTTATTAGACTCCACGTTAAGAACGGTGACCGCGTTGAAAAAGACCAGGTGCTCTTGGAACTCGATCCGGAACTCTATCAAGAAGAGAAAAAGCAGGCTGAAGCGGATGTTGCAGCCGCCGAAGCACAATTTACACAAGCAGAACTCAATATTAAACTCAAAGACGAGCGGCTTGACAGCCAACTCACACAGGCTGACGCAGATCTGAAAATCGCTCAAGCGAATCTTGAGACCACCAAAGCCTCAACTATTACACAGATCAGTCAAGCAGAAACAAATATTCAGACAACCAAGAATTCCCTTGAACAGGATAGAATTGCCTTGGCTCAAGCCAGGATCGCGCTTGCACAGGCAAACATTACGTTATCTGAAAATGAAGCATCACTCAGATCAGCAAAGGTTTCCTTAGATAACGCGAAATCAGAGCTTGATCGGAACACGGAACTCTTTGACAAGGGGTTGGTCTCCAAAAAGGCATTGGAAGACGCACAATCGCAACACACCAATGCGGAAGTCCAACACGAGAATGCCAGTACACGGGTGGACTCACAGAAACAAGCGATCACTTCACAAGAGCGAACGATAGAAACACGTCAGACTGCCATCAATTCACGTGAGACAACATTGGCAAACGAGCAAAAGAACCTTGAAAGCCTCAAAGGAACGCGGCAGAGATCGGAGGAAGAAGCTCGACTTCGCGTCGAGAATTCCCAAACTCGGTTACAGGAACTGATAAAGACTTTCGACAATGAGAAATTGTTGACACAACAATCCAAAGTCAGTGCCAATGCGAACCGGCTCCGACGGAAAAGTACGCTGAAAAATCAGTCAGAGCGACTTGATTGGACCGTAATCAAGGCACCGATGGCAGGAATCGTTACACTCCTCGAGTTAGAAGAGGGTGAAATTGTGACGTCTGGACGCTCCGCCTTCTCGCAAAGTCCACCTATTATGACCATCGTCGATCCTTCCAAAATGGTCGTCAAAACGTTCATCAACGAAGTTGATATGGAACGCCTCCGCCTCGATCAGCGCGCAGAAATCAAGGTGGATGCTTACCAAACAAAAAATTATGACGGCAAAGTCTATGAAATTTCACCCAGTGGACAGGAACAAGATAACATCATTTCATTCGAGGTAATGATAGAAGTTAGTGGGTCTCCAGAAGAACTCCGCCCGGGTATGAGCACGGATGTTGACATTATTACCTACGAAGAAAAGGATGTCTTGTTGCTACCGATTGATGCCCTTATAAATGAACCTTCGGCGACCGTTATCGCGCAGGTTGATGATACCAAACCCTACAAGGTAAATCGACCGATTGAGGTTCAGACGATTAGCGAGAAAATCTTCAGAGGCACTGTGGCAAACGTTGGCGCGAATGATGTCACTATCAGCCTTGATGGTTCACAGCGCGGTATTCGTCCGGGGCCAACAACGCTGTCCCTTCTCGTGAAAGGTAAAAAGCAAGCAGACGGTGTACGTGCCACAATTAGCATATCGAAAGGTAAATCCGTTATGTTAGATAATGGCGGCAAAGGCACACGTACAGAGGTTGAAGTTGGCATGCAAAATGAAACACATGTGATTATCAAAAGTGGACTCAAGGCAGGCGATCGCGTTGTTTTGCAGCAACGGAAACCACCACCTGGTGGATTTGGAAGGTAAGGCCAGGGGTTTGTTGCCTCGATCTTCGGACCGAGGCGGACACTACAGTTGAATTACCTGCGTATCATAAGCAAGGTAGGCGTTATCTGGGAGTTCAATATCCACCTCTTTACACTGCTCCGGGAAATAACGGTGATCTAACCGGTGCATAATATGTGTAAAATAGGTTTCCTTCGGTTTCAGGGCATCGCTAATTTCTAATGCTTCACCGACTGAGAGATGCGTTGGGTGCCTCGGATTAAAACTCAACGCATCAATAACCAGCACCTCAATTCCGTTTAATAAATCCTGCGATGCTTTCGGGAGTCGTTTCACATCCGGTAGATACCCGAAGTTATCAATCCGATAGCCGTAGGTGTCAACGTTTCCGTGTTCAACGGGAATCGGTGTGATGTCAAAACCCAGCAGCGAAAATTTTTCATCTTTTTCAACGACGTTCGGAAGCAGATGGCCGACCCCTCCACCTTGGAACGTCTCCTTTGTGAACATATAATCGAAGTTTCGTTGTAAGATGTTCATTGTCTGCTCGGGACCGTAAATCGGCATATCCATCTGCTGTTTTCGGCACGGCATTACGATATCGTTTGTTCCACTGACATGGTCGGCATGAGAGTGCGTGAAGATAACAGCGTCTATCCGTTCAATCCGATTCCGGACAATCTGATCCATGAAATTAGGTCCGAGGTCGAATTGGAGGTGTTTCCCATCTTTTTCTATATGGGCTGATGAACGCGTCCGATAGTTTTTCGAGTTAACATCCCGTGCGTCGTCGCAGGTTTCGCAGTCGCATTTATACTCAGGAACGCCTGTTGAGGTGCCTGAACCCAAAATCGTAATCTTCATTTTTTAATTTTCCTTGCGGTTCGGTTAGGTACGTTTAGATTAAGCAGCACGTTCCCGTATATCCGTCCTCCATTTCATTACGGACTACAAACTTTCTACAGACAAAACAAGAATCCTTCATTTTTTAATTTTCCTTGCGGTTCGGTTAGGTGCATTTAGGTTAAGCAGCACGTTCCCGTATATCTGTCCTCCATTTCATTACGGACTACAAACTTTCTGCAGACAAAACAAGAATCCTTCATTTTTTAATTTTCCTTGCGGTTCGGTTAGGTGTGCTTAGGTTAAGCAGCACGTTCCCGTATATCTGAAAAATATCCAAGCAAAACCCCCTTTCCAGTAACAGGCGGGGACCCGATTTTCGGTTAAGTCCAATTGCTTAGATTTTCTAATGATTTTCAACGTCCAGCGTTTGGATGGAAGGACGAAGGATGGAACAACCCATTCTTCCGCGCTTTCAATCCCTGCTGACTGCCATTCTTTCTGATAACCGACAACTAATAACTAACAACTATTAAATGACTAAACTTACGTCTCAAGAATGTCTCGTTCTGGCTGATGTCATCGGTGATACACCGATGACGGTTATCTCTGCATCCCGCCTGAAACAGGGAGCGTGCTCGGCTTATGTCGCCGGGAAACTGCCGGATGTTAACGCCGCATTGGTCTTTGATGCGTACTGCTTTGACGAACCGTCCGGTTTCGGCACCGATGCCGATGCACTGTGGCAACTTTTGAAAGCCACTGACGGATGGAGTTGTATTAACGTGGGCTCCGCGTGTGCTGAACCCCTCGGCAAACTTATCGAATCAAACACTCGCACACCTGTTCGTTATTACGGTGATGTCTGTCACGCGCTCTTAGAACCTGTCCACTGTTATCCAAATGACAGCGTTCGTCGCTTGTCATTAGAAGATATAGACCGTCTGGCAAAAGCCCCTGCAGAAGTTCAAGGAAACGGTTACAAAACACACCAAGCAATGCTGACAGAAGGTATCGCTGCTGGAGCCGTTGTGGACGGTAACATCGTCGCCGTTGCGCACACCTACGCTGAGACGAAACTACACGCTGACATTGGGGTCTCTACACTGGAGGCGTGGCGTGAAAAAGGATTTGCTACCGCCGCGGCATCGCTCGTCGCCCAAGAGATTCAAGCGAGAGGTAAAGTCCCTGCCTGGAGTTGCGGCGAAGACAACTTCGCTTCATTTCGGGTGGCACAAAAACTTGGCTTCACCGAAGTCGCGCGGCGCACCTACGTCATTCCGGCTTCACCAGAATAGAACTTTAATTACCCCAAGGCATCGTCCACTTTGTTGATAGCAGCTGCCATCAATCGCGCGTGTTCCTCTTGCATATTCACGTTAAACCCAAACCGTAGCGCACGACCGAGGATAGACAGCGTCTGCGGACACATATCTCGTGAGTATTCAACATCTCCCTTGTAGCGCGGATCCTTCCACGGATACCCAGACGCGTCTGGTGAATGCTTGAATAGGATCGAATCCCAATAGGTATAGATATGCCGGTCGGGGAAACCTTCGTTATAGGCAGTCCCTGCGTTCAACCCCTCTGCCTTGAGTGCGTCGGCATATTTCTTAGCGAGTTCCACGTCGCGCACGATAATGGCGGCACTAATACCACACTCGCCACTCGGATCATCCACGTGTTGTCGGATATAGCCTTTCGGCTCCTCAGCGAGTTCTGCGGTGAACGCCTTTTTGAGTCGGCGTGTATGTCCCAAGATGTCCTCTAACTTCGAAAGTTGCACGCGTGCGATCGCTCCTAAAATCTCACTCGTCCGGTAACACTGCCGTGAAAAGGGTTTGTTCTGCCATTCAGAATCGCTCATCCACATCGGCAAACCGGGTTCTGCGGCGAACGCTGCGCGTTCATAGACATCATAGTCGTCGGTAAAGACGAGTCCACCCTCTCCACAAGAGATCACTTTGTAGTAATTAAGACTCCACGCACCCGCATCCCCCCACATTCCAGCATATTTGCCCTTATACTGCCCACCGACACACTGACAGCAATCCTCAACAACGAGAAGGTCGTGCTTCTGTGCGAGTTCGGCAATCGCTTCAAGCCGGCACGGCACGCCTTGCATGTGTACCGGTAAGATGGCTTTGGTGTGCGGTGTAATTTTCCGTTCCACATCGGCAACGTCTAAGCCGAGTGAATCGTCAATTTCTGCTATCACTGGTATCGCACCAACACCGACAATAGCGGCAGCGGTTGCGATAAAAGTGTAGCCCGGTAAAATCACCTCATCCCCCGGTCCAATACCGACCGCAGTCAGTGCACAGATGATAGCTGAGGTGCCTGAGTTCACCATCAAAGCGTGTTTTGCGCCGAGGTGTGCGGCTGCTTCCTTCTCAAAACTGGCTACATTTGAATCCTCAACGAACCGAAAGAGTTTTCCACTACGCAAGACCTCGGTCACAGCATTGATCTCACGCTCATCTATCACGCTGGGTCCGTGCATTCCGCCGGGGACCGGTTCTGCGATAACGGGGGTTCCGCCATCTATTGCTAAACGTGCTGGCATCTTTTCCCTCCACAAATCTTAGAGCGTCGTTTGTAAGTCCATTTAGAAAATCTGAAATATGGTGATACTTTATCAGACGCATCTCTTTTTGTCAATCGTGTTTTTCTCACATGTCTATCTACGCCACCAACTCTTTTTGCCTTGATACGACGCGAGGAGTTTTGAAATCTCTCTTGCTTTCTTGTCCAGATGCAATATCGCCTCGCACGCTTTAATGACTTTCCGTTTGACATCCTCGTCCTGCGTCGTTTGATAGATATGATGGTAACTCTGCGCGACAGCCGTGTGATACGCCACAAGATCTATGCTTTCTGGAATTTCAGTTGGAAGTTGCTCAAGGACTTCGACCGCCGCATCCCACGTCTCTGCTTCGGCGTGACAGATAACTTGCTGATAGCGCAGATGGTGCTGCGACGGGTCCAGCCAATATGCCTGTTCATAACACGTCACTGCCTCTGAATAAGCCGCATTGACGACATGCAACTGAGCAAGTTCCGTATAAAAAGCGAACAGTCCGCTCTCCGCTATCGTGTAAAGCGATACACCGGTGCTGACGAGCCAGTCCCGCTCTAACAGAAAGTCGATCGCTGAGTTTCGTTCCTCCTCCGTGATCTGGATATCGGTGAGGAGATGCTTGGCGACCGCAGCGTTCGGAAAAATCTTGGTCCGGCTCTTCAGCAACGGATACGCCTGAACTGCCTTATCCATTGTGATGAGTTTAATGCCCGTAGCGATGCGAAAAAGAGACACAATCTGGTCGCTATTTTTGCGGGTCATCTCTTCGGCAATCGTCTCCTTATTTTCTGAAAAATGCTGATTGAGTTCCTCAATTGCATCTCGGATGTCGGTATCGCTTGGCGCGAGTTGATGTGCTTTCGCTAAAAATCGTTGCGCTGTGAAGAGTTCTCTCCACGTCCGATAGATTGTCCCCAACCGAAAATTAGCGAACGCGAGGATTGATGTGTCATCTGTTGTGCTGAGGATACTATCGTAGGCTTGGATGGCTTCGGCAAGTTTGTCTTCGGCTTCTAAAGCCTGTGCATCAGCGATTGAATTTGGCATAAGGATTGTGCTTCCGTTATTGGATTTTATTGAGGTGAGTTCTATAGCACCTGGACCGGTTCAGTGATAAATGTTGCCTGCTATTTTAATCCAATAGAATTTGTTTGTCAAGCGTTCCTAAAGTAGTAGGCACACTCCGTGTGCCGTAACAAATCCATTGGAAGACTTTCAGGCAGCATTTCTATGGAATCCATTAACTCTATATAGTGTCTACTTCAGAAACACGCCTATCGTCTGCCAATGAGGCTTCTGGATCCCATTATAATAAAAAAATATGTTTGAATTTTTAACTTAAATATGTTATCATATATATCGTAGTAACGACTTTTTTTGAAGAAACTGCCAGCCGACAGAATCACCTCAGATTTAACACTTAACTAACAAGAAAAACAGGGAAAAATTGCATTTCACAAACAATCCAAAAGCTATCAAATAGGAAATCGTGTAAACCAAATGGATATAACACGAAAGCGAAGTAAATTAAGGAGACTTGTTTGATGGGTAGAAAAGATAAACGGAAAAAACCATTTATTGACGAAACTAAATTGGCCGCCGTGTTGCCCGGTATGTTGAAGTCTGCCCAAACCCTTCTTGAATTCGATGATTTTGAATGGAAAAGAGGTGATCCGGACGCATTAGCTTTTGGTAATATTATTGCCACTACTATGATTGCTGCCCAATGCACCGAGTTGTTACTGAAATACAAGTTGGAACGAGAAGGATGCTCCTTTAAGAAAAATACTCACGATCTGGACAATTTGTACAAAATCCTGGGAAAGGAATCCAAAGCAGAAATACAACAGAAATTTGACGAAGAGAAGTTAACAATAAAACTACCTACTGGTTGGGATAATGTAGAATCTCTATTTCTAAAAGCGCGTAAAGCTTTGGTTTACTGGCGTTATGTGGTAAACTCTCCGAATGGATCAGCAACTATTTATCCTAAGGTTCTTTACATAGCAGCTGTTAGTGTATATAAAACTACTCCAATCGTAGGATTAGCACTTACTAGAGAAGAGGTAACAGATCCGGAAATTAAGGCTGCGATTTTCGGAGAACCACAAAGTAGGTAATATAAAGTTCTCTACATTAGAACAAGGTCTACACTAAACAAGGAGTATTGGGGAGTTTTTGATGGAATACAAAATACCACTTTTTCTGATCCCTCAACCTGAAGATGGATATACAGTGACTTCCCCGCTGTTGCCGGAGTTAGTCACAGAGGGTGATTCGTTAAATGAGGCATTAGAAAACGTCCAAGATACCTTTGCTGCAGTTCTTGAATTATATCAGGAGATGGGACGCTCATTGCCAGAAAACACCCAGATTCCTGACGCAAAGGGACCCATGTGGCTGGAAACGGTGGTATCTACCTCGTGAGATATCGAGAAGTTTCCCGAAAGTTAACATCTCTCGGTTGTCAAGAACGTAAGAGAAGAGGCGGTGGATCACACCGAAAATGGTTTAATCCCAATACCCAACGAGGCACTGTTGTTCCAGATGGGGTAGCCGTGACATAAAATTGGGAACGATTCATGCTGTTGCTCGGCAGTTGGGAATTGATTGGCAAGATTTTCAAAACGCTTAGAATCAATAACCATTCACTGAACTTTAATGTTTTTGATATTTCGGAGGTGAAGAAATGAACGACTATAGGGACATTATTACCATTGCCGTAACCACTACTCCTCCGAAGTCCAGTCCTCTGTTGCTTCCGCGAATTCCGTAGACAACTCCTCAGAAATCGTCTGTTCCAAGAGTTCAATCAAATCTTCACGAAATTTAAGCCAATCGTCCCCGCGACGGGTGAACCGGTGTCTATCTCCAATTTCAACAAACATGGTGTCGTTGGGTTCGGACATGGATTCTAAATAACGTCTAACATTCATGAGTATTCTCCTCTTTTTGAGCCGTCGGTAGTTGATTTCCAAGGCAGTTTGTAGTAGAAAGCAGTACGCAACCGTCACATGCTGATAGCCGATAACTGATAGCCGAGAGCCATTCAAAGCCATTCGTGCATTTCCCAACCAGATGCAAGTGCTTTCTTACGGAATGCTTTTCCTGGGTTCACGACGACGGGGTTTCCGACGCATTCCAACATCGGCAAATCGGATTGACTATCGCCGTAAGCATAACTGTCTTCCAGTGAAATTTCGTGTTGCTCAGCATAAGTTCGTATCGCTTTTGCCTTCTCTTCCCCGATGAGTGGGTCGGTTGTAAGTTCACCTGTGAATTGCCCGTCCTCTTCACAAAGCTGCGGTGCCAGTACAGAATCAACGGTGAGGTAATCCGCAATCGGTTGGACAATAAAATCAAGCGAACCGGTTACGAGGACGATGGCTGTGCCCTGTTCCTTGTGTTCTTGAACTTGCGATACCGCCTCAGAGAAGATTTTCGGGCGAAGGTAAGCCTCGAACATTCTTATGGACAACTCTTTAATATCGGCAACATTCATCCGGCGATAATTCCGATAGAACACCTGATTAAAACGGGTTCGACTCACCCTGTCCAAAACCAGATAGTACACAATTTTGGGAAGGAACCCAATTAACCACAAGTGTTTTAGAAGGAATGGAATCTGTGCAGAGCGCATCCAGATGTAGTAATGCACGATCGTTGACTTCAACAAGGTGCCATCTACATCAAAAAATGCGGCTGTTTTTGGCGTAGCTTGCAAGCCAAAACTTGCTTTTAAAAGTTTCGGGTTCAGATCCGACATGATAAAATTTCCTAAGATCCTTCCTGTCGTTTTAACGTTGCTCCAAGTTCGGCAACGCGGTTTTGTGCCAATTCCAAGAATTCTTGGTATCTGTCGGGGTCAATCGACGCTTCTGCTGGGCTTTTCTCCGGGAAAGTAAGCGGCTCCCCAAAAATAATACGAACCGGATGTTTCTTGGGCAAGTTTTGCCCTTTCGGCAACGCGTGATAGGTTCCTTCAATATAAGCGGGTATAACTGGGACGTTAGGACCGTAGATGAGCAAGCTGATTACCCCCGGTTTGAATGGCTGAAGTTTACCATCAAGCGAGCGTGTCCCTTCAGCGAAAATTAGTAGCCCATTGTTTTGTGTCATAACCTCGTTTGCTGCCCGGAGGTCCTGTAGGAATTCAGTGAAATTACCTTCCCGCTCTATCGGAAGCGCGTTGAGACACGTTCGAGCGAACCAACCTTGGAAGCGGGTGGCAAACCAATAATCTCGTGCAGCGAGCGTCCAGAGTTGGTATGCCTTCGTTCCGAGAGCGGAAATCACTGTCAACGTATCAAGGTGGCTTGTGTGATTCGGCATGATAATATACGGTTTGCCTTGCGGAATATGCTCAAGCCCATAGCATTTCAACGAAAAATAATTTCTATAGATGCCGGTAATCACAGCGCGGAATGCGCGAGCATACCACCGCGGCACCTGTCTAAATTCTGGTTTCTTGTCTTTAGGAACCTCATCTGTTTCTCTCGCTGTCTCTGTGGGGAATGTCTCAATTAATTTGACAACATCGCCGACGGTCTCCAAATTGGCGAGAAGTGCATCTGGAATTGTTCCACCGAGTCTGGATTCAAGAACTAACAACAGGTCAAGTCGTGTGAGTGAGTCAAGCCCCAGATCGGTATCCAAGCGACTTTCTCGTTGAATCTGGTGTGTTGACATACGTGCTAATCGGGCAAGTGTGGTGAGAATTTCCTCCGGTATATCCGCTCTCGGCGTATCAGGCGTAGCGTCTTCCACATCCACCGCTGGCTCCTCCTGAAGGCATGTAAGATGCGCCTCGAGACTACGCTTTAAACTTTGGCGATCTATCGTGCCATCCGCAGTCTTCGGTAGGGGATTGCCCCATAAATGAGATTTGTGAAATTGCTGGTAACTCGGTAGCTGCTTTGCCCGCGTTTGGAGGTGGTTCTGAATTTCCATTTCTGTTGTTTCATCGGGTGCTGTCGGCACAATCACAGCATGGACAGCCGTATCGGAACCGTCTTCATACGGAATGCCAATAACACATATTTCAGAGATAGCAGGATTATCCCGATAGAGTGCTTCCAATTCGACAGGATAAATATTCTTTCCAGAGGCAGGAACGATAATGTCTTTGCAGTGTCCAGTAAGGTAGAGATAACCATCGGCATCTATATAACCGAGGTCGCCTGTGTAGAGCCATCCATTGCGGATAGCCTTCTCTGTAGCATCGGAATTCCGATAGTAGCCCTTCATTGTACTCGGTCCCTTGGCGATGATTTCCCCAATGCCGTCACTATCAGGATTTTCAATCTTAAGTTCTACACCTTCCACTGCCGGTCCTACCGACCCCTGTTTACTCTTTAGATACGGATTGACACTGAGCACGGGTGCTGTCTCTGTCATTCCATAGCCTTGGTAGAGTGTCATCCCGAACTTCTGAAATGCGTCGTAAATCGTATCGGAGAGCGAAGCACCGCCACTCACGAGGACACGAATCTGCCCACCCATGACAGCTTGTGCTTTTTCCACCAATGTGCCGCCCGGTGTGTCTGCTTGCGCTGCTTGCCGTTCAATCGTGCCTTGGAGCATCTGAAAAAGGCGTGGGACACCGATAAAGGCTGTCGTCTTCGCCTCACGCATTGTCTTCAAAAGCGTTGTAGGACGGAGCGCATTGACGTAGGTTGCTGTTGTGCCGCTGTAAAGTGCCATCAACAAACTACACGAGAAACTCAAGGCGTGATATAGCGGAAGTGCTGACAGAATGCGCTCTGTGTCTGTTGGTGGGAGTGCTTTTGCCACCGCTTGCACGTTGGAGATAAAACCACCGTGTGTGAGCATTGCGCCTTTTGCTTCCACAGTGGTTCCCATGGTGAAGATAATTGATGCAACGGTGTCTGGAGAAACATCCACATTCGGAAAATCGGCTGGGATCTCAGTAGTTGAAATTTTGTCCGCTACGCGGTCGGTACCCACAATTTCGCAGTTCTTATTGATGTTTTGTAACAGGACTTTTGGTGTTGACAGTCCATCACCGAATTTTTCTAATACGCTTTCAGAGGCTAAAATCGATTTCGCGGTGGTGAACTCAGCGATTGCTAAAATTTCGTGGACAGGGGTTTGCGCGTCAAGCGGAACTACGGCAGCACCGATCTGGACGGCAGCAAGATAGGCAATGCACCATTCAGGTTGGTTTTCAGAGACAAGAACGACACGGTCCTCCTTGCGCAAACCGCTCTCCCATAGCTGCCAAGCGACTTGACGCGAGCGCGTATAGGTCTCCGCGTAGGTATATTCTTCCCACTCGTCCTCGTTTGCCATTTGCAGCGCGATTCTATCCGGAATTCGCGATGCCTGCATTTTAACCAAATCTACGATTGTTTTCGGGTCGATCTGTTCAGGTGACGCAGCTGGCTCCTCGGATTCATCCTGTGAACCTGTCTTCTCTTGTTTTGCTGAGGAAGATGCCTTTGCATCGTCTGTTGTCTCATCTTCAAGTTTCAACACATGTCTTTTGATACCCGGAATGTGAATCTCTTGAAAATACCGCTTCCAGTGAATTTTCGAGACATCAAAGTTAAAACGTTGCTGTTCTGTTGGTGAAAGTGCCTCGTAAAGCCCGCGCATCTTCTCCGTTTCAAATTCAAAGTTCGTCCGCGTGTAAGGGGCATAGATTCTGATATAATGCAGGAGTGCCTTGATACCGCTCTGCTGAAGGACAAGCTGGCGACGTTTCCGCTTCGCAGCGCGCATCGGAAGCTTACCAAGGACATAAACGACAAGATCCGCTTGGCGCATTCGGCTATCCAATTTCCGTTGAAATTCTTCTAAACTCGGATACTTCCAGATTGGCACCGCGATCGGTTTTCCATCCTCCAGCATCGGATATTTGAGGAAGTACTCGTAAGTCGCCTCAAAGATACCCCGAAAGTAGAGAGGATTCTGTGTTCCAGTTGCGATGTGATACACTTCAATACCGCCGCGCTTTGCTGTCGCTTCAGCTGCTGCTAACATAGCGTTCACAACAAAATCAACAGGAATAATGTCAAGAATTATGTCTGGATCAGCGGGGAAATCGGGCAAACGTCCCTTTCCGAAACCGACAATTAGAGGTTCGGACATCCGAAATTTTCCGAGCCACCCAGGCTCAGGTTCATCAAAACTGCTCTCGATAATTGACGGGCGCACAATAGCAGTTGGCAGCTCACCCCGTAATTCCATAATCATCTGTTCGGCGAGAAATTTCATGTAGGTGTAGGTATCGTTCCACCCGCGCGAACGTGCATGTTCCAGTCCTGCCTCAACCAAACGGTTTTCAACCCATTCTTCCTTCAATTCTTCAACGAGTGTTTCAAGTCCTTTACGCGTTCCTTTTTTCTGCTGTTTTGCTTCTTCCTGAAAGCGTGCCAGATTTTCAGGTGAATCGGCTTCAGTATGGATAGCAGTACTTAGAGAAAGCAGCCCATCGATTTCCTCGGAGAGCGTTTCTGGGATATCCATTCCAGTCTTTTCCCGATGCTGTGCCGCGTACTGTTCATAGGGCACTGGAAGTTCTTCAGGAACCCGCCCCGGCTTATCACCGCGAACATACGCCGTTGAGACATGGAGAAACACGGTATCCCGACAGCCCGTAGCAAAGTTGACGACGTGTTTGGCCGCGAGCGCATTGCCCCGTAGAGAATCATCGAAAGGTGGATCGAAGTCTACAAGGCCCGCGATATTAATAAGGACCTCAACTTCTTCCTGAAGCTGTTGGTACTCAAGATCGCTAAATCCAAGGCGTTCATGGGTGAGGTCACCTTCGACAGCGGTCAGCTTTTGCTTCGCCCATGCCTCAAAATTCGCACCATGCAAGCGTCGGAGGGAAGCAAAAACATTTGAAGTGAGAAGTTCATTTTCTAAGCGTTCTTGAGCAGAAATGTGTTTTCCAGCAGTATCCGGACGGCTTCGGATGAGCAGATAAATCTTTTGAACATCGGGAAGTGCGGTCAAAATTTTCGCGATCATCGGTTGCCCTAAAAATGCGGTGCCGCCGGTAATGAGCAGAACTTTCCCTCGAAAAAAATCAGTTATTGACATAAAGTTTGAAAAATATTAGAATATTCGTTAGTAGCTCGAGCACACTTCTGTGTGAGGTTGTGAGCATGCCCCTGGAGGCTACATACTCAGTGAACTCACGTAAAGTTACGGCACAAACGGTAGACCATCTGATCGTTGACAGGGTGTTTGCCAAAATACAAAGGCGTTCGGCAGAACTCCATTTGTGAATTTCGTCTAATCTTTCGCTAAATCACCCAAAACGTAGTTTACAAGTCAAAACATCCTATTAAAGATAACACATTTCGTATAAAAAGTCAAAGGCTGAATCAATAATGTTAGCAGAAGAAGATAAGTTACAATTTTTAAAAAAGACGGAACTCTTTGCTGAACTCCCTCAAGCCGAATTAAAAGCAATCTGTTGTATTACAAGCGAAGTTGCTTATCCAGCCGATTCAACGCTATTTGAGGAGGGAGACGAAGGCGATTCACTCTATCTGCTGATTGATGGTGAAGTCAGTATCATTAAGGCAGGGACAGAGGTGTTGTTTTTTGATGAGAAAGGGTACTGCCTCGGTGAAATCGCTTTGATTGACAACAAACCGCGAAGTGCCACAGTAAAAACGGTGAAGCCCACGCAATTCCTGAGAATCACGAGACACGATTTTTACAATGCTATGGCGCGAGAACCGCGGATTGGCAGTGGGATGTTTCGGGTCTTGAATGATAAAATCCGACGCGACCTTGAAATTCAGATGAGTGCCATCCGCAAAGAGATTGCACAGGAAGAATCAATGCGTCTTGCTGCTGAAGTTCAAGAGTCTCTCTTTCCAAACAAAGAGATAGTACATCCATGTGTCCGCTCTGCCGGATATTGTCGACCGGCGAACAGTGTCGGAGGCGATTATTACGACTATCTGGAGCTTTCCGACAACAGTGTTGCCATCTTCCTTGGTGATGTCATGGGACACGGTTATCATTCAGCGATGGTAGCAGCGATGACTAAAAGTTGTTTGCAAACACAGATCCGCTTTGATGCTTCTGTGCCGGAAGTCATGAAAGCCATTACCCGAGTCACAGAAGAGGATGCGCAAGCCTTTATTTACATGACCTGCTGTTATCTTATCATTCACCCGGACAATCGGTTGGAATTCGCCAATGCTGGTCATCCGCAGATGCTTCTCTATCGGGCAGAGCAGAATAGGAACAACAGTGAAAATGGGGACTTACTTGAGTTAAAATCCTCGTTTCTACCGGTTGGTATCTCAATGACACCTACACCTACGCAATATTACAGCACTGAGATTGAATGGCATTCCGGTGATTTGCTGGTGCTTTATTCAGACGGTATCACCGAAGCGTTCAATCCTAACGCTGAGATGTATGGATTTGAGCGTTTCAAAGCACTCATCTCACAAAAGCGTCATTTGTCACCGGAAGAGATAAAGACGGAGATTCTGTCTGACCTTCAGGCACACCAACAAGACGAAAGTGCCAATGATGACATTACACTGGTTGTGGCGAAATTCCTATAGGTGTGTAAATCGCCCCATGAAAATTTCCTACTTGAGCTGGTTAACAGCATAATGCATGATATTTTCCATGAGTGCTTTATTCATCGAAGTTGTATATTGGCTATCGTTGCGAAGACTAGTAATAATGTATAGCCCCTTACCATACCGTCTCACGCCAACAACGAGTTCCTTGTTGTCTTTGGTAGTTGCAAAAACCTCATCACGGCGGTTCCAGTCTACCCATGCGTCATCGATAAAGATTTTTCCAGACTCAATTATGTTGGGGATAGAGAAGAGAGACTTGCCTTTTTTAGTAACGGTGAAATGTTGGGTTGGCGGGCTTTCAACACCCTTCAATTTACCCTGTAGCCACCCGATCCCGCAAGGCTTTTCAGCACTACTGTCCTGCCCTGTAACGACAACAATGCCGCCCTTTTTCACAAAGTTTTTAATCTTTTCTTCTACTTGATTAGAAAGGAGGTAGTGACCATAACTGGAAATCTCCTCGTATCCGATCCACAAAATATCGGCGTTTTCCAGTTGCGGCAACTTGTGTTCTTTGATAGGTTCGTGTGCAATGGTACGTTTGCCAACCTCTTTTATTGAACGTACCGCTTGATATTCATACGTTGCAGTGTTCGTATAGACAGGCGTTTGGCTCCATGTCGGAGATGTGCTATTTCCCGTCAAGACGAGAACTTTTACGGCATCTTTCGGCGCGGCAACCCACATTTTACCGGCTAACATGTCAAGGACTATCTTTTGGAACGGCTCTGTTTTGCCATCAAAGGTCCGCGACATCATCGGGTCAATATGCGTGAATGTCCACCAAGTACCACTATATCTGCCACGATACGCACGCATCTGAAACCATGTGTTGTCAATATAGCACATGCTATCTATACCGTAATGTTCACGATAGAAAACAATAATAGGCATTCCCGGTTTAAGAAGTCGGACCATCTTTTCTGGCGAAGTCCCCTGTTTGTAATGCCCGGTAGCGAAGTTCATCTTGATTTCCTTAAGCTCGCTTTTCCCTTTGACATCTTTTTCGACGGTAACAACGCCCCGTAAACGCTTCTGGTCAACACTCTTTACTTCGCCAAAAACAATGTTTGTACAAGCATCAAGGACTTCACGAATCGTATATTCGCGTTCAATAAACGCCGGTGCAGCTGGCGTGAAAAGCAATCCAATAAGACAAAACCCTAATAATAAAGCAATGAGGTTGTACGTAAAGCGCATGGTGGAATCCCCTTTAACTATCGCAGGCACGGTTAGACGAAAATCTCACTTTCTATTACACATGCCGGATTTTCTAATTAATAGATATTATATTATATTTTCGTTGAATTTTTCAACCATTTTTTGTTTCGTTCACACGTTATGCCAGGATTAAAACTTCCCTTTTTGGCGCAGATTGCAAACCGAAACTTGCAGTTAAAAGATTCACAATTTACATCGGTAGAAATTTTTAACGTTGCTACTTACATCGGATTCCTGATTTTTGTGCTCGCCTTGCCGTTCGGTTACTCGACAGCATTCCTCAACATTGGACTTTCATTTGTGCTTTTGGGATGGGTTGGACGGATCGTTTCAGAACGGAAACTCGATTGGCAGCGCACACCACTTGATATTTCGATCGCGTTGTTTCTCGGATTGGCATTAGTCGCCTCGCTTCTCGCACCACATCCTGCCACCAGTAGCCTCGGCTATTTTTGGAAACACCTCCGAGCGGTTCTGCTCTTTTATGCTGTTATTCACAGTCACTTGGGCACTCGATGGCGACATGTTGTTGTTGTGTTTATCGCCGCGGCAGGGATTTCTTCCGCGCTCGGACTCTGGTATTACGCGAATGACACCCGTTTAGCAATTGATTTTATGGGACGGATTGGGTTACAATTTCAGGAAGAATTTGATGCTGGCGAAGCGTTTTCTGATGACTTACGCGCCGAATTACGAAGCTGCAACGTCCCACTGTCTCAAACCGCATCGTTTGTGCCTTCAAAGCAACCAGACGAATGGCGTATTGATGATCCAGCGAGAGACAGACGCTACGCGGTTCGCAAGAATGAAGCGCACCTTATGGTGTATATGATTGAGCAGCGACTCACCGGGACCTTCAAGATGCCAAACGACTTAGGCGCATATCTTGCCCTCGGTCTTCCATTCGTGATAGGCTACTTTATAGCAAGTTGGCGGAAATACCCAAAGCAGAGGATTCCAATATGGGCAACTTTGGTCCTTGGTGTCATCGTAATTATAATGAGCGTGAATCTCGTGTTGACCCTTACACGTGCCGCTTGGGTGAGTGTCATCGTCGCCACAGGCTGTCTTGGGGTCTATCTTATTGTGGACGTGCTCCGGAAACTCGAACCGGTAGAAAAACTGTGGAAGCATGTCCTGTTAGGATTCACTATAATTACCCTGATTTTCAGTGCATCGTTATTCGTCATGCCTCAACATATCAAGGCGCGCTTCCAAACGATGATTGAGCATCCGGTGGGATTCATGGGTGAACGTCCGCAGTGGTGGCAAACTTCGCTTGATCTTATTCAGAAGTATCCACTCACCGGTATCGGGTTGGGTAGATTTCGCTATGAATATCAACGCAATGGACCGCCTGAGCAGTATAACGTCCCCTACCACGCGCATAATATCTATTTGCACATCGCCGTTGAGCACGGTATTCCTTCACTCTTGCTGTTTTTGTGGATGGTAGTGATTATCTGTCAACAGGTTTTTGCTATGCAGCAGGCAAGCGGATTTTGGGGCATAGGAACATTTATTGGAGCAAGTGGATTTCTCATCTCCGCACTCGTTTATGGACTCGCAGACAACATTCTACACCAACGCACAGTATTGCTCTTCTGGTTTATTATCGGCATAATCTTTTACATACAATTGCTTAAGGACGAAAAACATGAAGAAATCCTTGAAACTGATTGACATGTCTTCCGTGAAGACCTATCCACTTCGGAATCGTATCAATAAAGTCTCCGTTCAGGACTTCGCGACGCTCCCAGAATCAGAAACAGGCTTGGCTCCGTTTTTAGCCAGTCTTCCGAACATCCTCAAGGGACAGGATTTTTTGGCACTCGTTGATGACATCGTTGCAGCGCATGAGAACAAGAAACCTGTCATCGTAATGATGGGGGGACATGTCATCAAGTGCGGATTAAGTCCGCTCCTAATCGACTTGGCGAAACGCGGTGTGATTACTGGGTTTGCTTTCAACGGCGCGAGTGGTATCCACGACTTCGAGATAGCCCTCATCGGCGAGACTTCCGAGGATGTCTCTGCCTATATTCAGACCGGACAGTTCGGGATGTGGGAGGAGACTGGACGATTGATGAACGAGGCAATCCAACACGCTGCAGACACAGACATCGGGATGGGCGAAGCATTGGGCAAACAACTGGTAGAAATGAACGCACCCTACAATGCGTATAGTCTTCTTGCTGCCGGGGTCCAACACGATGTTCCAATCACGGTGCATGTCGCTATTGGGACGGATATTATCCATCAGCACCCGTCTGCGAACGGTGCCGCTATCGGTGCGGCGAGCTTTACCGATTTTCGGTTATTAACAACGTTAGTGACAGATTTGGAAGGTGGCGGCGTTGTGCTGAATTTGGGTTCGGCTGTGATTCTACCGGAGGTTTTCTTGAAAGCGGTGACCATCGCGCGGAATCTCGGGCATACCGTGTCTCACTTCACGACTGCCAATTTCGATATGAACCAACAATATCGTCCTGTAGAAAATGTCGTCAAACGCCCAACGGAGATGGGTGGCAAGGGGTATACATTTACGGGACATCATGAACTGATGATTCCGCTTCTGGTGCAGGCAGTCAGGTCTCGTTTATGAAGAATTTTTATCAAACTGTGTAAGAAGGTCTCTAGATCTGACGATAAGAACACCTTGATAACTTTGAAGAGGTAGCAGATGCTTCTGGTCACCAGTAACGATGTGAGTGGCACCGGCAACAATGGCACACTCTATTATTTTGTCGTCATCAGGATCAGTGGTGACACCCTTGAGTTGGTTGGTAATCTTAACTGTACGGAGAAAACCGAGGAGATTCGTAACTATTTCTGAGGTCTGCGATGGAGGAATGTTCAGTTTAGTCGTTAGTTTTTCTTCAAATTCATCTAATATTTCAGCACAAGTTATTCCTACAACTCTGTTTCTCTTTGCAAGCTCAATGCAGTCATAGGGGACACCGCCCCAAACCATACCTGATATCAAAACATTTGTATCATAAACCACTATTGGTTGCATTCCCTGTCCTCATGAACAAGGTGGTCAATAAAGTCTTCTCGCTCCTCTTCTGTCATAGTGTCCCAATTTAACCCTCGGGATGCACAGAGTTGTTGGACTTGTGACTCGGCATATTTCATTCGTTCTTCCTCGCCCACACTAGCTTTTTCTGCAAGTGCAATCAGGACCGCCCGTTTTTCCTTCGGCGGCATCTGTTGGATAAAATCTATAACCTGTTCGGTTGTTAACTTAATAGTAGCATTCATCCTACACTTTCTCCTTTGGAAGAAAAGAATTTCAAATGACCGATCCGCCTACGTAAATAAAACGTCTAACGTATTAAGTTTACCATTACCGACTTCAAAATTCAAGAAAAAACTTGGTGAAAATTTTGATATAGTTCAAAAAGAAAAGGCACGCTATCAACGCGCGCTTGGCAAAGTATATGATTAGCTTATTACTGAACTCCGCATGATAAGATGGAGGGTGTACTGCACTATTTTCGGTTTGAGAAACGCATCAGCGAACCCTTCCCGTGCCCTGCCCTGTTTTTAACTTCATCAGTAACGCGCGGGCAGCTCGTAATTTCGGCAACGATGGAATGTGCAGATAGATTCTTAAGAGTTTACCCCGTTTAACACTATCTAAATCCGCATAACTTTCTAAAATTTTTCGATATATTGAACGATCCATCTTTATAAATTTCTCCAATCACTGACGAGTCCCACCGAAATCAGTTATGATCTTTGCATAACGAGGTCACTGTAGGAGACAGCAACCGGATCGGTAGTATGTAAATGAAATGTGGCTTTAACGTGTTGATGCTCATTTATCGCTTCAGCTTCAGTTTGTCCCTGAAACACTGTTTCTAACTCGACAAATTGCCCTAAATCCGCAACCGTATCAAGGTGGATACGAGTGTTATTGAACATCCAAAGCTCTCGTTGTTTTTTGACAATTGTCTTGACACCCAATGCCGCAGTTAGGAGGTTTTTGAGGGTCCCTGGATCCGAAATTTCACAAAGTTGATACTGACTGTAACGCGACTCGTCACGATTCGGACGCTCATAATAGATGAGCCAAGCTTCAGTCGCCTCATCAATTTCACGCAATTTGAGCCGCGGCTCGCATGCTTCCGGTGTTGGAGAATCCTTTGCCCCTGTTACATGAAAATACGTATCAATTTGGTGGACGGTTTCACGATGTGTCGCGTTTAAATCGGCGAGCCTCGGATAGAAACTATCAAGCGATTGGCATCGCGCTTTAAATTCTAAATTTGTTGCCATACGAATTCGGACTCACTCAATTTCCCCAAAATCCTCATCGGATTGGAATCCATCAACACATGACCGGTTACAACGTTCGCCATGCGTTAATAACCAGCAGACGCGATGCTTTAATTTAATAGCACTTGTTAGACATGTGCGCAACTGCTCAGGATCGAAACCACGTCCTAACAAGTAACTGTAGCTGCCGGCTCTCATTGCCTGTTGTCCCTCGTCATCATTACGGACAATCGAAACGATTTTGACGTGCGGCTGATATCTGTTGATATATTCAAAGAGCCTTCCTCGCCGCCGGCGGGTGTAGTCAGCAATTACCATCTGATATTTGCGCATCTTCAACAAACCAATGGCTTCCGAGGATCGCTCTGGAAGATCGCATCCGTAGCCCTCGGAGCGGATGAGATTCCTCACCTTATCATGTAAATCGTCGTCACGTGAAACGAGCATCACATCGCCTTCTAATTCAGAGATGCCGAAATCCTCTTGAATATCAAGCGGGATACGTGCTTCTCTCGTTCGCCAATCTAAACCTCTGCGTGCTCTCCGCATCTGATCGTTGACGCGATCCAATCTTTCGTCTAAGTCCGGAAGTGGTTTAAAAAATTTTTTCATCTTACCGTACCCTGTTTATCCGTAAAAGATACTATAGTGAATTATAGAATTAACTCTCACTGCGAGGCAATTTCAATAGAAGCGAAAACCTTCACCGCCGCTGGCGAGGTTTGGAACCTCACCTTTTTAGAACGTCTAAGTAATTGTAAAATCTACCGTAATTGTGGGAAATCCCTTTTATCTATTGTACCGCATCTTAGGACACATATCAAGCAATTTTTCTTGATAAAAACCGCGAAATACTATAGAATTTCCAACACAGCAAATCAGCAAGCCGTGTCTACATCCGAAACCGTGGCAACAAACGACCGCGCAGTCCTCTTATGGAGACCTCGGCGGAACAGGATAGAAGAACATGCCGACACCACAACTTCCACTCCCGTCACATTTCAATATCGATCAAGTAGACCAAGTCTGGCGGATTCCCTATCAAGACCGCCAACACGAGGCGAAAGTTTGGGCGAAAGCGCACGGCATTCACCCCGCATTTGAGGATGATTTTCGGACATGTTTGCTGCTTGTCGATGTCCAAAATACATTCTGTATCCCCGACTATGAACTTTTCGTCGGTGGCAGATCTGGAAATGGTGCAGTAGAAGATAACATCCGTTTGTGTCGGTTTATCTATCGCAACCTACCACACATTAGCAAAATCGCTTGCACGCTTGACACGCATACGGCGATGCAGATATTTCACGAAATCTTCTGGATTAACGATGCTGGTGAACACCCCATCCCCTTACAGACACTGATTACACAGGCGGATATTGAAGCAGGTAGATGGCGCGTCAATCCTGCTATTTCCGAAAGTGTAATGGGAAAACTGGGTCAATATGCGTGGCTCAATACTTATGGACAACACTACGTCAAAACACTCACAGTTGACGGAAAATATCCGCTCACGATATGGCCCTATCATGCGATGCTTGGTGGGATTGGGCATGCCGTTGTTTCCGCTGTTGATGAAGCCTGTTTTTTTCATACGATCACCCGCAAGAGTCAGGTACATTACGAAACTAAAGGACAGAATCCACTGACCGAAAACTACTCAGTCTTACGTCCAGAAGTTCTGAACGACGCGGATGGAAAACCAATCGCAGAAAAAAACACCGACTTTCTCCAAATGCTTCTCAGATATGACAGGGTGATTATCGCAGGACAGGCGAAGAGCCACTGCGTCACGTGGACAATCAGCGATCTGCTCACAGAAATTCAGCAAACGAATATTGAATTAGCAAAGAAAATCTATTTGGTGGAAGACCTGACTTCACCGGTTGTCGTGCCGGGAGTGGTGGACTATACAGAGCCAGCAGACGCTGCTTTCGCCGAGTTTTCGGAAGCGGGAATGCACGTCGTCCAGTCAACAGAACCGATTGAGCAGTGGACCTAGGTAAACAATCACTGAAAAGGGAGACCGGTTATGGAAAATCAACGGACAGGATGCGGAACCTACTTACGGCTATCTGGTATGATGTTTCTACAGTTCGCCATCTGGGGGGCGTGGGCGGTGCTTGTTGCCGGACACATGCAGAATCTTGGGTTCACTGGCAAACAGATTAGCTACGTCTTCGGCACGACCGCGATTGGTTCGATAATTTCCCCTATCATTGCGGGATGGGTTGCGGATCGGCTCATACCAGCACAAGTCTTCGCAGCAATCTCGCACTTACTCGGTGGTGTTTGCCTCCTCTTTGCGTGGAAGCAGACAAGTTTTCCAATGATGTGGGGCGCGATTTTCCTGCACGCTGTTCTCTATATGCCCACCATCGCGCTGACCAACGCGATTGCCTTCCGCCACATGGGACAATCCGATAAATTCGGAAATATCCGGGTTTTCGGAACGCTCGGTTGGATCGCAATCAATTGGCTACTGAGCCTATACCTCCGGTTTTGGGAGGGGCGAGAAACAACGCTTCCACACGTCGGTGACTGCCTGCTTTTTGGAGCCGTCCTTTCATTCATTATGGGTGCGTACTGCCTGACGCTGCCCAACACACCGCCAAGCAAAGAGGCAAAGAATCCCTACGCCTTTCTTGAAGCGTTCTCCCTCGTTTCAAATCGAAACTTCGCGGTGCTCCTGATTATCTCCTTTGTCGTTGCTATTGAACTACCTTTCTATTACAACCTGACCTATCTATTTCTGACCGAAGTAGAACATGGCGTTGGATTGGCCGGGAGTAGTGCTAATTTTGCGATGAGCCTCGGACAGGTCGCTGAGGTCGTGTTGATGCTCCTGCTATTTCCGTGTCTACGCAAGTTCGGCATGCGGTTTACTATCTTTTTAGGTATCCTTGCGTGGCCCATTCGTTACGCCATCTTCGCCATCGGACAACCCGTGTGGTTAGTCATCGGGGCACAAACACTGCATGGTATATGCTACTCATTCTTTTTTGTCGGTGGAATGATTGCTGTGGAACGACTGAGTCCACAAGACATTCGCGCGAGTTCTCAAGCACTGCTCCTCTTCGTCACGAATGGGTTCGGAATGCTGGTAGGACATATCGTTAGTGGTCGTGTGCATGACTTTTTCGCTTATGCGGATGGTGGACATGCGTGGGCAAAAATCTTTATGGTGCCGATTGTTGTAACAGTTCTCGCTGCAATTGCCTTCATCGCATTGTTCAATGAACAGAAATATCAAGCAGATGTGGGTGCAGCCGAACAAAACACTGCGAACGTATAATTGAGGAAAAAAATTATGTCAACCCATAAAACACTCGTGTTTCACGCCTCTGGTGGGAATTTAGTGATCTCAGCGATGCACAACTGGCATATCACTGTCTCCGATGATGCTACTGCTTCTGAACGATACGCCGCCGAAGAATTCCAAAAATGGTTCAACCAAGCAGCTCGATTGACGTTACCCCTAGATACCATGCTCAATGATGGACAAATCATAATCGAAGCATCATCCACACTGGGCAATGAAGATGTCGAAATCACTGTTGATAGTCGCCAGATTCAGATCAGCGGTGGCATGGCGCGTGGTATTCTCTACGCTGTGTACCAGTTTCTTGAAGAATTGGTTGGCATCCGATTCCTAACGGCTGACCATACTTATATCCCCGATGCATCTGCCCTGCAAATACCGTGTGGAAGTTATACCTACTCCCCACCCTTTTCATTCCGCTGGAGTTACTATCGAGAGAACTCAGATGCGCCGGAATTCGCGGCGAAACGGAAAGTCAACACTGTCACAGACGCAGAAAATCTCGGTGGAAAAACCCAACAGCAGCTTATCAATCATTCGTTTCATGCATTAGTGCCCTACGGCACTTATGGCGAGAGTCATCCAGAGTATTATGCACTCGTAGACGGAAAACGGGATACAAATACACACGGCGGCGGACCTCAGCTCTGCGTGACGAATCCTGAAGTCATCGAGGTTGCAGCGGAATCCGCAATCCGGCAACTCTCGGAACGTCCCGAAGCCACCAATATCAGTGTGAGTCAAGCAGACACAGCGGCATACTGTCAGTGCGAAACATGCGAGACGCTCAACGAAGCGGAAGAATCACCGATGGGTTCGCAGTTAATGTTCGTCAATGCGGTTGCAGAACGCATTGAGAAAGCACATTCGCACGTCAAAGTCGGGACTTTAGCGTATTGGTATACCCGCAAACCCCCCAAGACCTTGAAGCCGCGACACAACGTGCAGATCCAACTCTGCAGCATTGAATGTTGCACCCTCCACGCCATTGACAATCCAGATTGCGAGCAGAATCAAGCCTTCTGCCAAGATACCAACGAATGGGGGAAAATTTGTGACGACATCTGGATTTGGAATTACAACACGAATTTTCGTGCCTATGACTTACCGTTCCCGAATCTGCGGAGCATTGCCGCTAACGTCCGTTACTTCTTAAAGAATAACGCCAAAGGGGTTTTCATGCAGGCAAACGGTAACGGGTTGACAGGCGAATTCTCCGACCTACGGAATTACCTGCTCTCGCAACTCATCTGGAATCCACACCTCGATGCCGATGCCCACTTAAACGAATTTGTGAACCTCCACTATGGAGCAGCGGCACCACCGATTTTGGAGTACATTGCCTTTCTCCATAATAACGTCGAGGCGAGAGGTCTCCACCCACGCTGTTTTCCAACGCCAGAGGATGTAGGTTTAGATGCGGAAAGCGCACAGACCATTTTTGACTATTTCCAGCAAGCGTTAATACTCGCCGAAAAACCAGAAATTCGGGCGCGTATTGAAAAAGCCTCTATTCCCGCCTACAAAGCGATGATCGTTGCTGGCGGCGAGATGCCATCCGAGAAACGGCAAACGCTGATTGATGAATATATCACGTTGTGTCAATGTTACAACATGTCACACGCCGCAGAAACGCAAGCAGCGGAAGCGTATTTTGAGGAATTACGAAGCGAATAATCTCATTCATCATCACCGGTTGGCAGTTTTTTTGAAGAGTCGGTAGTTGTTTTGTATTGAGGTTGGCCGCGAAAACATAGCATGCAACAACGGCGCATGCGGATATACGGAATGGGCACTTGAAATTTCAAATTCACCTTACCGAACTGCAAAGTAATTTAAAAGATGTTTGATTTCCGAGATCCCCTCTTTTTAATTCTACTTGCTATGATTCCTCTGTTGATTTTTGTGCAACGAGGTGCCCACCTCAGCACAGTAAAGTGGCGAAAAAAGGTGACCTTCATCCTTAGAGGGGCGGCTCTCTTATGCGCGATTCTTGCCTTGGCTAATCTGCACCGAACACACAAGGAACAGCGGCTCGCGGTTGTCTTTTTACTTGACACCTCCGAAAGCATCCCGCGCTCGCAGCACGAAGAAGCGATCAAACAGATAGACGCTGCTGTTGCGAAGTTGAAACCCACCGACCAGTTCGGCATCATCAGTTTCGCGAAGGAAACCTCGGTCCTAATCGAAATCCGTCAGAAGCAAGATCATCTATTAGACAGTGTGTCTACTGTGTCGCTGGAAACGCTCACGGAACAGACTGCTGGACGAGATGGCACCGATATACTCGCCGCCCTCAAGCGCGCAATTGCCTTGTTGCCAGACAATTACCATCGACGCATAGTGCTGTTCAGTGACGGCACTCATAACGCCGGCGGCACATCCCTCAAAAACTATCAACCCTTACTCTCGGCAAGCAACGTAGAAATATTGACAATACCTCTTGATTCCGTTAATGATGCAGTTCGGGTAGTGCATTTGCAGGTGCCTACTCAGGTCCGCAAAGGACAAAGTTTCGAGATCGATGCAGTGATTGAAACCGATGGTAGTATCCCGATATTAACCGCCACACTCTACCATGAAGGTGTACCGATCAATGCCCCTGAATGGACCCTATTGAGTGGTACATATTCTTTCGCCTTACCCGCGCCACCGATTTCAACGGAAGGAAACCATAGATACACCCTACAGCTGAACGTAAGCGATGAAATCCCTGAAAACAATCAGGGATACGGGGTTGTAAAACTTGCTGACAAACCACATGCGATATACTTAGAGAGCGATCTAAAGCATGCGGCACATTTAGAAACTGTCCTTGCGGAAAACGGGTTCGAGATTGCGGTGATGTCCCCCTCAGAAATGCCAACGGAACTCGTGGAACTCCAACGCAGTGATGTCCTGATTCTGAGCAATATCTCTGCAGAGGCACTCTCGACTGAGCAGTTGCAAAGTATCGAAAATTACGTCGGTAATCTTGGGCACGGATTAGTGGTCATCGGCGGTGAACATGCGTACGGACCAGGAGGCTATACCGACACGGTGTTGGAACGTGTACTCCCTGTGGAAATGACACCGCGTGAACGCAAGGACGCTATTGCTATCGTTTTCGTGCTTGATACATCGGGAAGTATGGCAAACTACGTTGAAGCGCGCCAGAAAATTGGACTTGCTATCGAAGGGGTTCGCGCTGGTATCCGTAATCTTGATGAGGAGGACGTCGCGGGAATACTCGGCTTCAACACCGATGTTCATACCATCTCTGACCTTACATCTGAACACGATGTACTCCGTCAAGCAGTGAGTCGGCTTAAACCGACAGGCGGCACCACAAAGATGAAAGATGCTATTGAACAAGCGTCCGAGATGCTCGAAGCAAACGATGCGAAACGGAAACACATCGTTCTTTTGTCAGACGGTAAATCCCGTGGCTTAGCGTCTGATTTTCTGGAGTTAGCAGAACTGATTGCTGAGGCACGCATCAGTATCACGACAATCGCGATAGGCGATGCAAACAAGGAACTCCTATCGCAGTTTGCAGAGATCGGTGGTGGACGTGCTGTCTTTGTGGAAAATGTCCAACAATTGCCGACGGTTTTGACGGAAGCCGTTCGAGAAACACAACGCTATACCGTTCAAGAACCCTTCCAACCCGTCATTGTTACGCCAGACGAACCGGTTGTGGCGGGTATCGGAACACCACCGCCTCTCTACGGTTATGTCGCAACGACAGAGAAGGAGACCGCGCAAGTACGCATCCGTTCACATAAGGACGACCCGATCCTTGCGGTTTGGAATTTCGGGTTAGGGAAAGCAGTCGCATGGACATCAGATGTTAAACCGGCGTGGTCGAAAGAATGGGTCCCGTGGGGTAATTTCGGGAAGTTTTGGGGACAGGTTATCAATTGGGCGGTCCCCGCGGCGGACGCAGGTTCCGACTTCGATCTCCTAGTGTTCATGAACCACGGTGTCGGAGAGGTTAATATTGATACACGGACACCATCAGAAGCATCTTATAAGGTTCACGTTGTTAGTCCGGATGGCGCAAGCGAAACCGTTGAAATCCAACAACTGACACCAACGCGTTACAATGGCACATTCCAGATGCAGGATAGCGGCTCCTACATCGTCACCGCTCAACGCGAAGGCGACGCACATAGCCGCGTCGAAGTACTGTCGCTCCCTTACCCAGCAGAGTACGCGGAATTTGAGACCGATACTGCCTTGTTAAAAACGCTTGCAGCTGGCACCGCTGGTATCCACGAACCTACACCCACACAGATAGCAACACCCGCCGGGGTGCCAATCGAAAGACAGATGTCGCTTGCTCAAGCGTTATTGGTCGCGGCTGCTCTGTTCTTTGTATTGGAGATGATTCTCCGACGTTTCAGCATAACGAATCGGTATCTCACTGAGTTTCTTGAGCGGTTCCACCGAAAACCTGTGGACAGTCCGGTAGAAGCCCAAGTCGCACAAACACCACCGGACGAACACGTTCCAGAAAGCACAACATCTCCACAGTCAGCAGAAATCTCAATGAACCGACTATTAGCCGCCAAAAGGCGAGCGCGATGATGCCGTAGGCTTTCGTTGGGAGGGTTGAATTATTGAGGTGTGGGTTGGTGTGAATTGAATTGAACTTGGGATTGATTTTCAAGATGTGGACCTTGCTTGATATTTTTCTGTGCCAATTGATGATATTCAGGCAAAATCTCAATGCCAGCGGAAGTTCTCAACAACGCTTGGGCCACCTGACACGTCGTACCAGCACCGGCAATGGGTCAAGTACCCAATCATTCTCTTTCGTAAATAACTTGATAAACCATTCAGGCAACGACTTCGGAAAAACGGCACTGTGCTTTCGATTTCCAGTTTCCGTTGCTAAGTGCAGAACATTCGTCGGGTACGCCATTTTTCGATCCAACCAATTAGAAACATTCTTACCAAACCCGCTTCCAACTTTTGACGTATCTCGGTTCTGATCTGTTTTACTGAGATTCTTCAACCTTTTCTCTGCCCAATCTCCCATCGGTACCATAACAGCCTCTTGGTACATATTAAACTTTTTGCTTTTATTAAACTGCAAACATCTTTCCCAAGCATCTCTGAATCGGTTGGGCCACTTGCCTGGATAACAGTTTTTCTTGTGCCAAACAAATTCTTCTGTCCACAACCACCCTTGCTTTCTCATCTCAAGTATCAATTCAATAACATAAGTGTGCCGTTCTCCATCAATAGCCTGCTCTTTGATATTTAGAATGAATGTACCAGATGGCTTGAGTACCCTTAAAAATTCTTCAGCTCGGGGCATAAACCAATTGACGTACTCATCAGGACGGATTCCGCCATACGTTTTGGATCGACGGTCCGCATACGGAGGAGAGGTTACAATCAGATCAAATGAATCTGCATCAAAATTGGAGAGTACCTCTAAGCAATCCCCAAGATAAAGGTCTGTTTTTATTGCTGTCATCCGATAATCTGCCTTTATATGATAAATATTTCAGTTCACACATTGGGCTTCACAATATAAATGCTATCGCAGGGTGCGGAAATCTTTCAACCGTGCTGCTGTAAATACTTATCAAAATGATACCATATCTGCCAAAAGAAATCAAATATAAAGGAATGTATAAGACGGGACAGATTGAAAGGGAAAACGAATCGTTATTGTGGCAATAAAAAGGCTGATTCCGATAAGGTTGTTGTATAGCAAAACCCAACACCTCAATCTAACTTAGAAGTGTTGGGTTTTATTCGTCGTATTTGGAAAGTTTCAATTAGCTGCCAAGAGGCAGGCGCGTTGACGATGCCTTATGTGGTTTGTGTCAAAGGACGTTTCCGAATCTCATGCCAGGGACCGGTGACTGCCAGCGTAATTCCAGGACTCTGAATGTTCACAAAGAGCGTTGTGCCATCTGGTGAGAAGGTCGCACCCGCAAGTTCAGACAGATTACCGGCATTTCGAGCGAACCGGTAGAGGTTTCCTTCAGGTGTTACACCGATGAGGAATTCCTCGTTGGGACCGTCTTCACAGATGATTAAATCCCCCCAAGGTGTAACTGTCAAGTTATCCGCATTCTCCATGAGATTGATGTCGTTTGGCTCAATGAAGAGCTGGAGAGTTCCAGGTTCTTGATCTTCCCGGCTTGTGCCTTCGTAAGGACTCGGCACATATCTCCAAATTTGTCCTTTGTATTCAATACCGCCATTCGTACAGGCAATATAGAACTCTCCATTGTCGCCATTACTACCGTACCATATTCCTTCGCCGCGTGCGAACTTTGCCGCATCTTTACCTGCGGTCCCTTGGTAGCGAAGGTCATCATCTGGCGATTCTACATTTTCAATATCTATCCATTCAACTGCAAGTGTTTCTCCCACGGGTACCGGATTATATGTCCACCAGAAGAGCTTTTGACTTCGGTCTCGCCAGTTACGGGTATCCGCCCCCTTGAGGTCTCGGATTTTCAGTGCTTGCAGCTTACCGCCTGCAGCGAGTTCACCGGGCTTATCAGGGATAAACCGATAGATTAAACTATCACCCCTGTCTTCGGTTTGATAAACAATCCCGGTTTTCGGATCAACAGCGACAGCCTCATGGTTGAAACGTCCCATCGCTTTCAACGGAATCGGATCGGCTAATTCTATCTTAGTAGATGCCGGCACCTCAAAATTATACCCGTGGTCCACTTCATAAGTCGTTTCTGGGTCTGTTTTTTGCATGGTCTCTTCACAGGTAAGCCACGTATTCCAAGGTGTCAGTCCACCAGCACAATTCCGGATCGTTCCTACCAGACTTAAGAAATGTTTTTCCAGCGTCTGTGTCCGTGTGTCGTAAACGAGAGTCGTTGTCCCCCCGATACACGGCAGTTCACCAGATCCAGCATCATACAATTTATCAGCGGAAGAGCGTTCAAGCTTCTCGTTATTCCATCCAAAAGGTCCGACGTTTTTGGCAGTGGCGGTTAATTCGTGATTTCGGACGAGGAGAGTCTTACCGTTGGGACCGGGGAAAGCTGCCATACCATCGTGTCCGCCCGGTACCCAAAGCCCATCGTCCATCTTTTCACCTGTTCTCGAAAAGGCGTGAGCGGTAAACCCTTCTGGGAGGTCAAGAAGTCGGTTTGCGCTTGGAGCGAACTCGAAAGGAGGGGGAGGTCTAAAACCCGGCACTTTTTGAATTAAGGCATTGCTACACCCTAAAAATCCGAGACTGACTGCTGCCGATACCGTGGCGAGCGTACTGGAACGTATAAATTGCCGTCGAGATAGCTTATTTTTCATAAAGTTTCCTCATCAAGCGACCTTATTTTCGTATTGTAGACGGGATACATTTTTCACATATAAAGTATAGTCTTAGTATTTTACAATACTTTTAAGATTTTTTCAAAAGTTTGTGACAAACCTCCAGAAGTCTTCAGTTTTCTGGTAGGAGGGATCTCCGAATCCTGACTTTCCAACCAAAATGGTTAAAAAACCGAAAACTGAATGGCTCTGTACCTGAGAAAAGTCCACTTGACAATACAGCAGGGTTGTGTTAAAATTTATTCTTGTAAAACCAATATGCATAGGATGAAAAAAGGAGAAGAACGCGAAATGGAAAACCATCCGTATGCCCCGGCGAAAATAGAACCCTATTGGCAAGCCGAGTGGCGAGAACAAGATGCATTCAAAGTTCCAAACGATATCGAGATACTAAAGACTCAGCCAAAATTCTATGTGCTTGGGATGTTTCCCTATACTTCAGGTGCCGGACTTCACATGGGGCACGCGAAGAACTATGTACCAACCGATGTGCTCGCTAATTTTCGGCGGATGCAGGGCTATCATGTGATGCACCCAATGGGATGGGATGCCTTTGGACTCCCCACGGAGCGGTACGCGGTCCGAGAAAATGAACATCCAGTGCAGGTTACAAAACGGAACACTGAAATCTTTCAGCAGCAGATCCAAAGGATCGGTCTCTCTTATGACTGGTCTCGCAAAATCGACACTTCTTTGCCCGAATATTACAGATGGACGCAATGGATTTTCCTTCGCCTCTATGAAAAAGACTTAGCATATCTCGCCGATGTACCGGTCAACTGGTGCCCAGCATTAGGCACAGTCCTCTCAAATGAAGAGATAAAGGACGGTAAATACGTTGAAACAGGCGACCCGGTTGAACGTCGCCTCATGCATCAATGGATGCTCAAAATCACCGCTTATGCTGAACGGTTATTGGAAGACCTAGACCTATTGGATTGGCCCGACGGACTTAAGGAGATGCAACGGCACTGGATCGGTAAATCGGAGGGTGCGGACATCACCTTTGACATCAAAGATAGCGATAAGACATTCACCGTTTTCACGACACGTCCGGACACGCTTTTCGGGGCAACCTATTGCGTACTCGCGCCAGAACATCCCCTCGTTTCTGAGATAACGCACCCTGATGCCGCAGCAGCAGTTAACGCTTATGTCGAGGAATCCGTTAACAAATCTGATCTCCAACGTACGGATCTTGCGACAGAGAAAACCGGCGTATTCACAGGGGCGTATGCCATTAACCCGTGCAACAACGCGCCTACTCCAATATGGGTTGCGGATTATGTTCTCATGACCTACGGCACAGGTGCGATCATGGCAGTGCCAGGGCATGATGAGCGCGACCACGAATTCGCCACGACTTTCGGTATTCCTATCGTCGAAGTCATTAGCGGAGGTGAAAAACCGGTTGAAGAGGCAGCTTTTGAAGGAGACGGGGTCTGCGTCAATTCAGATTTCCTCAACGGCTTGCAGGTTGACGACGCGAAGAAAAAAATGATTGCATGGCTTGAAAGTGAAGAAAAAGGGACGCTCCAAGTTCAATACCGCTTGCGAGACTGGCTCTTCTCACGACAACGGTATTGGGGTGAACCCTTCCCACTGGCACACCTTGAGGACGGGACTATTGTTCAACTACCCGATGAGGCATTGCCAGTTGAACTGCCGCCTATTGATGCCTATAAGCCGACAGAAGACGGCAAACCGCCACTTGCCCGCGCCGATGAAGATTGGTTGAAGGTAACACTATCTGACGGCAACATTGCCACACGAGAAACGAACATTATGCCGCAGTGGGCAGGTTCCTGCTGGTATTATCTCCGCTTCCTTGATGCCCACAATACCGAGGCACCTTTTGACACGGCACTTGAACGCTATTGGATGCCGGTAGACCTCTACATGGGGGGTGCTGAGCACGCTGTCTTGCATCTGCTCTATGCCCGTTTCTGGCATAAAGTACTTTACGACTCTGGACTGGTCTCCACGCAAGAACCGTTTCAAGGGTTGCTCAACCAAGGCACGATTCTCGCTGAATCTTATCAAGATACTACAGGCAAATACTACTATCCGCATGAAGTTGAACAGAACGATGGAAAAGTCGTTGCGAAAGCCTCTGGTGTGTCGCTCCAAACGCAGCTGGAGAAGATGTCCAAATCGCGCTTTAACGTCATCAATCCGAACGATGTGATTGACAATTACGGCGCGGACGCACTCCGACTCTATCTGCTATTCATCGGACCCGTCACAGCCAGTACGCCGTGGCAAGATGCGGGTGTAGAGGGGGTCTATCGATTCCTTCAACGCGTCTGGCGGCTTTTTGTTGATGAAGAAAGCGGTGAACTCAATGAGAAATTGACAGACACTGCCGGCACAACAGAGTCTGAACTCTGGCGGGAACTCCATAAGACTATCAAGCAGGTGACAGAGGATACAGAATCGATTGACAAGATGAATACGGCAATTAGTCAGATGATGATTTTCGTTAACACCGCCACACAAGTGAAGTCGCTGCCGAAAGAGACTTTGAAAATTTTCCTGCATCTGCTTTCACCTTACGCACCGCACATCGCGCAGGAGTTGTGGCATCGTCTCGGTGAAACAGGATTCATCGCACATGCGCAGTGGCCCACACACGACGAATCCGTCCTGACGAGTGCCACTGTAACCATCATTGCACAGGTTAACGGGAAGCTTCGCAGTCGTCTCGAACTTCCTGCCGAGGCAACTGATAAGGAAATTGAAGAAGCCGCACTCGCAGATGAACGGGTCCAGCGTTTCATTGAAGGGAAACCGGTTCGGAAGGTTATCGTTGTGCCGAAGCGCAACCTTATCAACATTGTTGTTTAGAAATCATCTTGAAATAGGTGGAACACCACAGCAAAACATTCAAAGAAGATAGACTTATGCTTATCAAATGTGTGATCGGTGTATTCGTATTAGTTTTCACGGTAGGTGGAGACGTGTTTGCAGAGGGTAGTGCAGGAAAATTTGTCTTTGCTATCCGTGAGCCATTTCAGCATGAAGACGGCTTTCGAGCCGCAACACAGATGTTGGAGAGAGGCAGAGGGACAACAGAGTGGTGGGAGTTCTATCAGTATAACATCTGCACGATGAATCCGGACGGCACGGATTTCCGCCGACTCACTGATGATGGGCTTTCGCGCAACCCGCGATGGTCCCCGGATAGAGAACGAATTGCTTACCTATCCGGGGTAGACGGGGCAAAATCGCTATATGTGATGTGGGCAGATGGTACCGAGAAAAAGCGGCTGATTAAGAGACATTATGGAATTCAAGATTTTTGGTGGTCTCCCTTAAGTCACGCCCTTCTGGTTGTGGTCGAGATTGACCGTCCGAAAGATCCGTTGGAAAATTGGATGGTAACGGTTGATGGAAAAATAAAACGATGGCGGCCCCAGACCCAGCAGTGGTCAGAGGGTTGGCTACATTGGGATGCGAAAGGCGAAACCGTTAAAGAACCGAAAAGAAGATTGCTTGAAGCGTTACCGAAAGGAGCAACGTGGCCCGAGTGGTCGCCAGACCGTAGATGGATCGCGTTTACCACTGATGGTGTCCTCGCGCTTGCAGAACCGGAGGTTGTTAATATGACTCGAAAGTGGTTTCTGAAACACGACGAGCCACCGTGTCACAAGGTTGAAGAATGGTCACCAGATGGCAAACAACTTCTGTTTTATGTGTCAGGTGATATCTGCGTTGCCACCGTAGAGCAAGGACGGTTTAAGAACTATCTGAATCTGAGCTTGTACAAGGGACGTAACGCAACATGGAGTCCGGACGGAAGCCAAGTCGCATTTATTGGAGCCAATTTGGACGGACGACGTACCAGTGAAATCTTCACCTTAGATGTTGAAACCGCCAAAATGCGGCAGATTACCTCAACTGCTTACGATTACTTTGATCTGCATTGGCGATAAAGCGAACTATTAACTATAGGTGCCAAGGTTTGGACAACTCAGACATGTATTTGGATTCATTAATAACAATAATTTCCGAAGGTATTGGTAAACCTAAATGGTAGTCAGTAGGCGGCTGAATAATTTTTTATGACAAATTCCACACTTGCTAATAGTGAACAGAGAACTAAGAAAAACGTTTCGATCATTCCATTAGGAGGCTTAGGTGAATTTGGGCTCAACATGATGGTGTATGAGACCGAGGACGATATTATCGTCATTGACACCGGTTTCATGCTACCGAACGCAGACATGCCCGGTGTTGATCTGATATTTCCAGATATTCACTATCTCGTTGAACGGAAAGAGAAGGTTCGCGGCATCCTTCTAACCCACGGACATGAGGATCATATTGGTGCCTTATTCTACGTTCTACGGCAGTTAGATGTGCCGGTCTACGGCACACAACTCACGCTTGCGATTGCAAGTGGCAGATTACGTGAATACAATGTACTCGGCAAGGCACAACTCAATACGATTGCCCCCGGCGACACCGTCGAATTGGGCGATTTTTCTGCTGAATTCATTCATGTCACACACAGCATCCCAGATAGTGTCGCAGTTGCACTACGCACACCGATCGGCGTTATTGTCCATACAGGCGACTTCAAGTTTGACGCAACACCTATTGACGGCAAATTGAGTGACATCCAGACGCTGGCGCGCTTGGGTTCAGAAGGTGTGCAGCTACTCGTCTCCGACAGCACGAATGCAGAGCGACTCGGGCAAACCCCTTCTGAGCGGAGCATCTATGATACCATAGACAATATTTTCCAGAGAACGGAGCAGAAACTGTTTCTCTGCACCTTTTCTTCAAGTCTACACCGAATCCAACAATTCATTGATTTGGCAAATATACATCGGCGACTCATTGCTGTCAGCGGGCGTTCGCTCATCAACAATGTGCGCACCGCTTCTGAACTCGGTTACCTCAATCTGAACCCTGACTACCTCATTGATGCCCGCGATGCGTCTATGTTCAAACCGCACGAAGTTGTGATTTTAAGTACCGGTAGCCAAGGTGAACCGAGATCCGCTATGTCACTGATGGCACTCGACAATCACCCTTTTTTGAAAGTGGAACAGGGCGATACCGTTGTCATTTCCGCCAGAATCATCCCCGGCAACGAAAAGGCTATCGGGAATGTAGTAAACCATCTGATCAGACGCGGCGCGAAGATATACCATGAGCGCAACGCCAACGTTCACGTTTCGGGCCACGGGTCAACCGAAGATCTAAAATTGATGCTCAACCTCTTGCAGCCCAAGTTTTTTATGCCGATGCACGGCGAATACCAAAACCTTGTACGGCATGCCGAACTCGCTGAATCCGTTGGCATTCCGAGTGATAACATTAAAGTCGCTGAAGATGGCGAACTCATTCGTCTTACACCTGAAACGTGCGAGGTATTTGGACGCGAGGGACGTTCTGGACGCGTCCTCGTTGATGGCAAGCCGGAAATTGAACTTGAGGATATCGTCCTACGCGACCGTATCCAACTCTCGGAAGAGGGTATCCTCGTCCCTATTGTCGTTTTGCACAGCGACACAGGTGATAGCAATCAGCAGTCGGCAGTCAGCAGTCAGCAAGAGGACATTGTGACGGACAAAACGTTAGCAACTACCACACAATCTACCGACAGCCAACAGCCAACAGCCGATAACTCTTCTAAAACAGGCCTGAACGCCGGACAAATAGAAATTATCTCGCGTGGGTTTGTCTACATGGACAAATCGGAAGAACTGATAGAAGAGGCGAAAGAAATTACACGAAACGTCATTGAAAACTTGAGCGATGAGCAAAAACACGAAACAGAGACTGTTCAAGATGAGGTCCGAGGCGCACTCCGCCGGTTTTTCTCGAAACAGATGCAACGGAGTCCGCTCATCTTCCCCGTCGTCATGCGGGTTTAATAGTTATCAGCTGTCGGTTAAAGAGGACTCTGATTTAACAGCCCCTCTTAACTGACAACTGATAACTGCCGACTGACAACTATCAAAAGAAAGGAACGAATTGAATTGAATTGAGATCATTTGCATTTATCGTAGCAATCGCCACTTTGATAGTAGGTATCTCCGCCTGTGAGCGGATATCCCAAATCACCCAACCTGCCATACCTGAAATAACAGATAAAAGTGGCGAGATTTCCATCGGGGTTGTTTTACCTTTGACAGGACATTTGGCTTCTACGGGGCAACTCATGAAGCAAGGTCACGAACTCGCGCTTGATGAAGTTAACAACGCACAACTCAGTAATACAAAACTTAAGTTTATCATTGAAGATGATACGACTACCCCAGAGGGTGCAATTGTTGCTTTCAACAAATTGATTCACGAGGATGGTGTATCTGTTATTCTCGGTCCCACTACCTCAAGTGCAACGCAGGCAGCTTTTCCGATCGCGCAAGAAAATCAGGTCGTGGCGATTAGCCCGACATCAGGTGCCAGCGGTCTCAGTGCAATCGGTGATTTCGTTTTTCGTGTTCCGCTTGCGACAAATATTGTGGCACTTAAAGGGGTCGAGGTAACACATTCGAAACTCGGCTATCAACGGGTCGCTACGATGTATGACGAAACCGATCTCTTCTCTACGGATTGGGATACGATATTGCGGGAGGTATTCACGGCGAAGGGTATTGAGGTGCTAACCATGGAAGCCTTCCAGAGCGGTGAGACAGACTTCTCGACACAATTGACCCGGATACAGGCGTTGAATCCGGATGCTATCTTTGTCTCGGCGTTGCCACCCGAAAAACCAGGGATCCTGATTCAAGCACACAAACTCGGTATAACCGTTCCTATTATCGTTAGTTCATTAACCAGTGTTGAGGTAGATGCCACAGGTGCCGCTGCTGAGGGGGCAATCACTTTTATCGGTTGGCTTACCACAGATGACACACCCGGAAATCAAGCGTTTGTTCAGAATGAAGTCATATTGAGTAAAACATAGAAATGTTGTAAAATAGTGGAATAAAAGGCGACACTTTATGTCCCTTTATTTTCCACATTTGATACCCATTTACTTTATGAAAGGTGCTCTTATGACAGCTGAATCTCAAAAGTCGCCGAGATACAATGGTATTCCGAAACAGGTTTCGCGCAAGGATTTTAATGAGTATATCTTGCCACATCTATCGAAACGTATCAAAGGTCCGAAGCCGAAACTCTCCTTCTATAAGATATTCAACTATATCCTCTATGTTTTACATACGGGCATTCAATGGAATCAACTCCGAACCCGGCGCAATGAACTGCATTGGTCGAATGTCTATAAATGGCATCATCGCTGGTCCAAAGATGGCTCGTATGAGAACCTTTTTGAGGCGTCCGTGATACACTTGCTTGATACCGATCAACTTGATACGACCTGCGTTCATGGAGATGGGTCGAACACGGTCGTAAAAAAGGGGGTGCCGGCATCGGTTATTCAGGACACAAACACCAGAAAGGCGAAAAAGAGCTAACTCTTACCGATAATCACGGGTTTATCATAGGCCCGACAACGATTAGACCCATCAATGAACATGATACAACCATTTTGCCCGAAGCCTTCAGGGATCTCATCGCTTTTAGTCAACGGATGGGTATGGACCTGTGCGGCTCCGCACTCACGCTTGACTCGGCATTTGACGCCAAGGCGAATCATAAGATCATTAGAGAACACGGACTGACCCCCGTGATCTATCCCAACAAGCGCAATGCTAAAGAACCTATCGTTATTGCGCGCATGTTCCGCTGGTTTAACAAAGACATATACAAACTACGATATAAAGTCGAGCGAACTTTCGGATGGCAGGATACTTACCGAAGACTCGCACTGAGCTACGATAAACTCAAAGAGACCCGGTTAGGGTTTCGCCATTTAGCTTATTCTATGATTAACTTGCGGATAACTTTCAACCATTCATAACGCGTACTCGCTATGAGTTCAATTATAGCGAGACTTTCGGTACGACCCCAAACGTCTTCGCTACGGCATCGTATGTCGCTGTCTATATTTTAGCAGAGGCGATTAAGAGTGCCGAAGCAGCCGATTCAATTTCAATCCGAGACGCGCTGGCGAATATCAGAGGCTTGGATACAGTTTTCGGAAAATTCTCTTTTAATGCCGATGGCGACGCTATTTATGACCTGAAGGCACTCATAGTAAAAGACGGCACATTGCAACCCTTTGAGTAACCTTGTCTTACCCATCAACAATAACTCGCAGGTAGTGTGCTGTGGTAGGTTGGGTTGAGCGGTAAGCCCAAGATCCGTACAATTTATATGGAGGATGTTGATTTTTAATGAGTTATCCGTATAGATAGGTACAGCGAAACCCAACAATCCAAACTGTCGGTGTGAGAATGCGTTGGGTTTCACTCGTGTTCTTGTAATTTCAGGTTCTGGATGGACTGAAAGTTTCCTTCTCAGTGTAGTTTTCAGTGAGACCCCGTTCAACCCAACCTACGGGCTTATGTCAAACTCACGTTTACTGATATACTTGTCGTTGATAATGCTTTAACGATTTTATTCTTCGTAAGGACAAATAGGACAGAGGTAAAAGAAAAGATATGAAAAAAACGATGTATGAAAAGATATGGGAGGCGCATCTGGTGCGCGCCTCCGCAGACGAGGTGCCAATCCTCTATATCGACACGCACCTCGTTCACGAAGTCACATCCCCACAGGCATTTGAAGGGTTGAGGCTCAATAACCGGAAGGTCCGCCGTCCCGATTTGACATTCGCCACGATGGACCACAATGTGCCGACAACGGATAGATCGCTGCCGATTACTGACCTGATCGCAGCGAAGCAGATGGAAACGCTCGCGGAAAACTGCACCCAGTTCGACATTCCGCTCTACGACATTGACAGTCCTGAGCAAGGCATCGTCCATGTCATCGGACCCGAACTCGGCATCACGTTGCCCGGCAAAACCATTGTGTGTGGTGATAGCCATACCTCAACGCACGGCGCACTCGGAGCACTCGCTTTCGGTATCGGCACGAGTGAGATTGAGCATGTCCTCGCGACGCAGTGCCTCTTGCAACAGAAATCGGAAACCTTCGAGATTCGGATTGATGGGACACTGCCCTACGGCGTGACCGCGAAAGACATCATCCTCGCAATTATCGGGCATATCGGTATTGATGGTGGCAACGGTGCCGTGGTTGAGTACACAGGCTCTGCAATCCGCGCCCTCAGCATTGAAGAACGGATGACCGTTTGCAATATGTCGATTGAGGCAGGTGCCCGCGCCGGTATGATTGCACCTGACGATACCACCTACGAATATATCGCTGGCAAACGTTTCGCACCGAAAGCAGAAGATTTTGACGCTGCAGTTGAACATTGGAAGCAACTTCCAACTGACGAAGGCGCGACCTACGATCGAACGCTACAACTTGATGCAGCGGACATCGCACCGCAGGTAACATGGGGCACAAATCCCGGTATGGTGACGGATGTGACAGGACACGTTCCAGATCCAGCAGACATGGCGACAGCCGACGAAAAGACTGCTACCGAACACGCTTTGGCATATATGGATCTCCAACCCGGCACCCCGATAACAGATATTCCTGTGGACAGGGTTTTCATCGGTAGCTGCACCAACTCCCGCATCAGCGATTTACGGGCTGCTGCGGAAGTCGCAAAAGGCAGAAAAGTCTCAGAGAACGTCAGCGCGATGGTCGTCCCCGGTTCGCAGGCAGTTAAACGCCAAGCGGAGGCAGAAGGACTTGACAAGGTTTTCCAAGACGCAGGCTTTGAATGGCGCGAAGCCGGTTGCAGTATGTGTCTTGGCATGAACCCAGACACCCTGAGTCCGGGTCAACGCTGTGCCAGTACATCGAACCGAAATTTTGAAGGCAGACAAGGCAAAGGCGGGCGCACGCATCTCGTCAGTCCACAGATGGCGGCTGCAACGGCGGTTACAGGCCGCTTTGTAGACATCCGAAAATTTTCTTAATAGCAATCGGCAGTCAGCCGTCGGCTGTCGGTAGAACTTGTAGAAGGTAAGAACCTTTGCAACCACCACAGCTACCGATGGTTTTCGATAAGGACTAAGGCGATAACTGACAGCCATCCTCCAGAGGAAATAGAAAAACATGGAAGCATTCAAAGAACACGTTGGATTTGTCGTCCCACTCGACCGGATTAATGTTGATACCGACCAGATTATCCCGAAGCAATTCCTAAAACGGATTGAACGGACAGGCTTCGGTGAATTTCTCTTTAACGATTGGCGTTACCTTGAAAATGGCGACCCAAACCCAGAATTCGTGCTGAACGATCCGCGTTACGCAAACGCGAGTATTCTCATCGCTGGCGCGAATTTCGGTTGTGGCAGCTCCCGTGAACATGCGCCGTGGGCACTCCAGCAGTACGGTTTCAAAGCGATTCTCGCGCCCTCGTTTGCAGACATCTTCCGAAACAACTGCTATAAGAACGGTATCCTGCCGATAGCACTGCCAGCAGAAGTTATTACATCTCTCAGTCAAGAGGCACAGGACACCGAGGGCTACCAGCTGATGATAGACTTAGAAGAGCAATCAGTCATCTGTTCTGACGGCACTGCCCACACTTTTGAAATCGGGGACTTTGAGAAGTACTGCCTGCTCAACGGACTTGATGAAATCGGTTGGACTTTACAATATGAAGCAGACATTGCTACTTATGAAACCCAGAATCCCTCATAATTCCACAACACTCCATTCCATAGGCATCAATTGAGCATGCTCCAATGGGCTTTCCGAAGTTCATCGTCCTCGCAATTAGGTAGGTGCGGTTTCCTAACCGAACCATAACTGTCAATTTAAGAAAAAACAACCGTCGCAGCCCCAGACCGGTAGGTTCGGTTTCCTAACCGAACCGGATCCTACGCGGAAACCTTGAAGACTTCAAAAACCTCTTTAGTCCCGTAGGGTTTATTTGCTTGGGTGTTTCTTCACAATGTTTATAGCAGCGTGTGGACAAAAAACCCAAGCCCCGTAGGGGCGGCATTTGTAAGGACGTTCCTATAAAATACAACGAAATATCCCTAAATTGACCTATGAGGCGGTTCCTAACCGCACCATGCAGTCTCGGATGTGAACAAATTGGATTCCACTATATCCAGTCTAACCGACGAACTGTCTAACTGTCTCCCGAATATTTCTTAAAAATCTGAAGAAACCAAATTTCTGTCGGTTAACCATAATATATCTATTGTTATCTAAAAAATCCTCCAAACCTTAAACATAAGGAGCGAAAGTGCCTTACAAAGCCATCATATTTGATTTATATGGGACATTAGTTGAAAATTTCAGCAGCCACGCGTACGACCAAGTCCAAGAACAGATGGCAAAAACCCTTGATATTCCATACCCAAAATTCCGGCAAGTCATGCTGGAAACAATCAACGATAAATCTTCAGGTGGCTATCATGCCGTTGAAGACAATATACTTGAGATATGTCGTCGCTTAAGTGTTAAAGTGAATACGACCCAAATTGAGCAGGTTGTCACTCTGCATTATGAATTCTCAGAGAGTACGCTCGTGATCGAGCCCAAGGTCTTAGCGGCATTGAATACACTAAAAAGTGATGGTTTACTTTTAGGACTTATCACCAATTGCAGACCGCCTATCCCATCCGCTTTCTCTCGGTCTTCGTTAGCCCAATACATTGACGTTCCTGTTTTCTCCTGTGAAGAACGGATTAGAAAACCAGCACGTCGCATCTACCAGATAGCGTGTGAGCGACTGAAGGTCCAACCACAGGAGTGTCTTTACGTTGGGGATGGAAGCGGTGAAGAATTGACGGGTGCATCAGCGGTCGGTATGCTACCGATACTGAAACGTGCTGATCTAACGGATGTCTACGACTCATATCGACCTGAAGTAGAAGACTGGCGGGGAATTGCCGTTGATGAAATCTCGGAGTTGTGCGACATCGTTTCCGAATTAGTATAATTATGTGTTACCCAAATCAAGAATCTCAAAATGAGCGGAAGAGGGTTATCGGTCTTCAACTAAAGAGGGACTTGCCAAACCAAACCCTCTCTTAACCGACAATCATTTTTTATTTTTTGACTGGAGGAATGAACAATGGCTCACTTTTTTTCGGAAGCAAGCCGGACTTTCAGCGAGTACCTGCTTTTACCCAACTTAACCACGAAGGATTGTATCCCTGAAAACGTTGTCCTGAAAACCCCTCTGGTGAAGTTTAAAGCAGGGCAGCAACCACCCTCTCTGGAAGTGAATATTCCGTTTGCTTCAGCCATCATGCAAGCCGTTTCGGACCACAATTTGGCAATCGCACTCGCAAGACAGGGCGGGATCTCCTTTATTTATGGGTCCCAAAGTATTGAAGAGCAGGCAGCAATGGTCCGGACAGTTAAAAGTCACAAAGCAGGTTTCGTCGTCAGCGACTCAAATTTAAAGCGTGATAGCACGATAGCAGATGTCGTGAAACTTACCGAAGAAACAGGACACTCGACGATTCCCATAACCGAAGACGGTTCGTCTTCAGGAAAACTGTTCGGACTCATAACGGATAAGGACTATAGACTGAGTCGAGTAGATCTAAACGCTAAAGTAAGCGAATTCATGACCCCGTTTCCCGAACTAATTGTCGGTCAAAAGGGAATTACGATTGAGGATGCCAACGACCTCATTTGGAAACACAAGATAAATTGTCTGCCGATTATTGATGAAAATCGTAAACTGGTACATCTGGTCTTCAGGAAAGATTACGATGACCATAAAAAAAATCCACTTGAATCCGTAGATTCGCAGAAAAGACTCGTGGTAGGTGCCGGAATTAATACAAGAGATTATAAAGAGAGAGTACCAGCACTGGTAGCAGCAGGTGTTGATATTATCTGCGTTGATTCGTCCGAAGGGTATACAGAATGGCAATCAGACACCATTCGATTTATTAAAAATGAGTACAACGATACTGTGAAAGTAGGCGGCGGGAATGTCGTTCACGGCGATGCATTTATGTATTTGGTAGAAGCCGGTGCTGATTTTGTAAAAGTAGGGATCGGTGGGGGTGCCATTTGTATAACAAGGGAACAGAAAGGAATCGGTTGTGGGCAAGCAACTGCTGTCATTGAAGTCGCCCGGCAAAGGGACCTGTATTTGAAGGAGACCGGTGTTTACGTGCCGATTTGTTCAGATGGTGGTATATTCCAAGATTATCATATCGGTTTGGCACTCGCCATGGGTGCTGATTTCGTGATGATGGGCAGATATTTTGCGAGATTTGATGAAAGTCCAAGTAAACTAAGAAAACTTGGTATGAATACAGTAAAAGAATATTGGGGAGAAGGAACAAAGCGAGCTGCTAATTGGCAACGCTACCACGAAGGCGGCGGTACAGAATTATTGTTCGAGGAGGGTGCCGATGCCTATGTGCCTTATGCGGGAAAAATGAACGATAATTTGAAAACGACCCTCGCAAAAATCCGATCACTTCTATGTAATTGTGGGGCGATATCGCTACCGGAATTTCGTCAAAAAGCGAGATTTGTGTTAGTCTCTTCAGCAAGTATTCGTGAAGGCGGTGTTCACGACATCATCCCAAGAACAACGCAGGATGGATAACAATGAAAACTTTGAACAACAAAATCACACTCAATCTTGATGCGGACGCAGAAGTCTCCCTTAAAGGGTTCGTCGCACCGATTGAATACACGCAATACAACTTTCACGTAGAGTGGGAGGCATTGGCAAATCTGCAAGTCGCCGAACCAGAAAAGCAACATGCCGCATCCATTTTTCAGGCATTCCTTCCATCGGAACCGGTTTCGGTGGGTGAATGTTGGGAGATTCAAGAAACGGGTGTGCTCGAATTACTAAGGCAATTTCACCCGAATCCGAGATTGAATTTGGACATCAATAACGGGGATTCGTATGGCTTGTGGGCATGTCTACGCGCTTACAACGAGAAATTTGCTGACATTGTATTTCGCATCCATGCCGAGTTTGAATTTGCAGATGGTAGGTTCACACCTTCCCAGTTTGCTGGTCATCTCGTTGTTGACCGAATCAAAAAAGAAATCACATTTTTTCAGATGCATGTTCCTAAAGGGACGCTGAACTTTGATACTTATCGGAACACAATCGGATCCGATATTGGCTATTGTCCTCAAATGGAACTCTGCACAGGGACACTACCTCAGGATGTCGAATTTATCGCGTCAATCACACAAGAAGAAGCCGAAGGTGCACTGATATCGTGTTTCTACAAGGTTCAGCACATTAACTGGGCATCGCTGGAGGAGGCTTTGGAAATGGCACCGGCACAGCAGAAACCGATCCACGCGATCACATAGATGGACCGCTCTTCGATGAGTCCTGCTGAGCCAGTGGCAAAGGTCTGAGGGCAGGTGTCCTCTCAAGAGACGAAATTATTGAATTTTTGAACGCACATTTCATTAACACATGGGTCCCCCACTCTGAGTTGGGACGTGTCCGTCGTTTACGAGAACCGATCGCGAAAAGACGCGAGCGCGAAGGCAAGCCGTTTGATACAACCCACGCTTTGGCACAAGCCATCATGAGGGGATGGAAGATCGGCTCAAAAAAAGGGTCGCCGGTGGATTCCTTCGTTATATCACCCGAATTTGAAGTGATGGGTAAACAACAGTTTAATGAACTCGCAAGGGATAATATCTCTCCATCGAAATATTATCACACATTCCTTACGGAAGCCCTCGAAGGGAAACAGCCCGGATTGGGGAACATTGTTCTTACCCGTGAGCATCCTGAAGAGGAAGTGCTGGACGTTTTTCGGACACCAACTGTCGGTTATTTAGATTACACCGTTGTCGTGATTGATGTCACATCTTTTGAAAACGGCGGGACATTAACCATTGATATTAAAATCGGCAGGGACAGTGGTGACGGTGAGTTTTATCTATTTGACGAGGATGGCGAACTTTCCATAGATGAAGAAGAACCGAAAGATGCACTCACTGGGACGTGGGGTGAACCCGAAGATACACTGCAGATTACACACCGTTTTGACCGAGGACAACTTTTCAGGTTAGGTGCTTCAGGATATTGGGACGAAGGAGAAGTGTGTACCAACGCATTTCTGGCAAAAATCTCTGTAGAGGAAATTAATAATGAAGACGCTACCAAACGAAATCACAATTAATCTTGCTGAGGATGCAGATGTATCGGTCAAAGCCTTCATCGCACCGATTGAGCATACCGCAGGCAACTTTCATAGGAAATGGGATGCGTTGGCGAATCTACGCGCTGCGGAACCAGAAAAGCAGTATTCTACGTCTGTGTTTCGAGATTTTCTTCCAGCCGAGGCAGTTTCAGTAGGTGAGTGTTGGGAAATTAAACAAGCCTGTGTCCAAAAATTACTGAAACAACTTCATCCCTATCCTTCTCTGGAAATGCGTGCGGAGATGTATGGCATAGAAGAGGCTAAAGGTCTTTGGGCATGTCTGCGCGCTTACAACGATCAACTTGTTCACATCATGTTTCGCATTCACGCGGAATTTGCCTTAACCGACGGTTGGTTTACGCCTTCCCAGTTCGCTGGACATCTCATTATTAATCGGGCACAAGAGAATATTGTTTTCTTTCAGATGTACCTCCCCGCAGGCACACTTAACTTTGACGTTCATTGGGAAACGACATTAGAAGGTTGGGACGCTCCCCGATGGATTACAGATGGCGGCTACTGCTCGCAAATGGAGCTCCGTGCTGGAACACAAGATGTTCTACAAGACACCGAATTCACAGACGCAATCACACAAGAAGAAGCCGAACGTCTCTTAATCCTGCGATTCTATGAATCACAACGAATTAACTGGGTATCGCTGGGGGAAGCATTGGAAATGACACAGGCACAACAGAAGCCCGTTCATGTCATTTCAGTCGATGGTCCGCTCACCGATGAGGCGTGCTGAGGGAGCGGTAAAGATTTGAGGGCAGGTGTCCTCGCGAATGAACGCATCATCAAATTCTTGAACGAAAATTTTATCAATACATGGGTATCCAATTTTGAATTGGAACGGAAACCGTATATGCGAGAATATATTGCCAAAAGGTACGCACACCAATCTAAATCGTTTGACACTACTCATCCGTTAGCACAAGCAATCAAAAAGGGGTGGCACGAACGCTCACCTGTGGACTGTCTCGTTATATCACCTGACTTTGAATTGAAAGGGAAACTCCCTTTGAATAAATATCTCTATGACGGTCACGACTGGGATGGCGGAAGGACAAGGGCGGAAAATTACCGACTCTTTCTCATGGAAGCCTTAAAAGATAAATATCCGGGATTTAGTGCTGATAATTCTTTCGCATATCTATTAGGTGAGGAAGGGGATATCTCGGAGCAAGAAAGCCCTTTCAAGCCTTTCTTAACAGGATTGGACGTGGTGCTAAGCACCGCACAGCCAACGTTGGAAGTAGTGGACGTTATACGTACGCCGGAGGTCGGTTATCAGGAATCCACCATTGTAACAATTGATGCTGCCGCGTTTGAAAAGGGTGGGATACTCACGATTGATATACGTCTCGGAAGTGCCGAACTCGCAGGTTCGTTCTATTTGTACGATAGCGACATCAAATTCCCCGCAGAACGCGGACAGCGTTACGACCAGTCTATTGCCAATGCTACGGATGTTCCGCCCAGTGGAACGGCGCAAATTACGTATCCTTTCTACCGGAGTCAAGTTTTTAAGTTGGTGATTGTCTCTTCTGAACTTATGGATAAGAAAGAGTATGTCAACGCCTTTCAAGCACGAATTTCTGTAGAACCAGCAGAAAAGCTTGAATCAATGTAGCATTTGCGATGCTATACACTAAAGTTTGGATAAAGTGAAATTAAAATTACGTTTTCTTGTGAAAAGTGTTATACTGCTACTGGACCTATGGGCAGTGTTTTGTAATCAAAAACGAACTACATTTTGGTGATACCCTTAATGCGATATAGAGGTAAGAATCATGCGTTCTATCACGTTGGATGTCCCTAATGAGCTTTCAACTCCACTTTCTATTTCCGGCTATAATCAAGAAAAACTGACTGAGGAGGCAAAACGGTTGCTTGCGATCTCTCTCTTCGAGCGTAACATTCTCTCTTTAGGGCAAGCTGCAAAATTGGCGGAACTACACTTATGGGATTTTATTCGACTTCTGAGTCAGCAGGATATCCCGATTGCTGAATACGATGATGAGGAAATCCAACAGGAATTGAAGGCTGTCGAATGCTTAATACAACAAACAAAGTAACCGAGGCAAGCAAGTTGATAGTTGTCGCGGATGCTTCATTTGTAATTGGTATCTCTCTTTGCCAACAGTGGGACACTTTGAAAGCACTTGTCGGAACGCTGATCATCGCGGACAAAGTTTGGGAGGAAGTTGTTGAACGCGGAGAAGGGAGACCGGGTGAAAAAGAATTGCGACAGGCGACTTTTGTTGAAAGACAAACCGTTTCTAACACATCGGCAGTTACAATGCTAATGGCGACATTAGATAAAGGAGAGGCTGAAACACTGGTATTAGCAACGGAACTGGATGTAACGAACGTGTTTGTTGATGACCTACGCGGGCGAAAAGTTGCTCAATCTTTAGGATTGCAAGCAGCCGGTGTAGCAGGTTTTCTTTTGTTTGCGAAAAAGAAGGGCAAAATTAGAGCGGTTCGACCGTTACTATTGCAACTCCAGGAAAAAGGCTTCCGACTCAGTAGCGGTTTGATCGACGCGGTGCTTAAAGAGGCGAGCGAAACACTTTGAAAACTTAACTTGCATGCAACACGAATCGTCCAAACTTTAGTATATATAAGTGCATCCAAAAATGTGTATAAGCGAATCATTGCCTCTTTCCAATGGCAATGGTATCCTATACCGAAAAGGAAGTTCATACCGAAAAATGCAAACTTTCAACAATAAAATTGCACTTAAGCTTGATGATGATGCAGAAGTGTCTGTCAAAGGTTTCATCGCGCCGATTGAATACACGCAACGCAACTACCACGTGGACTGGGACGAATTAGCGAATCTGCGGGTTGCTGAACCCGAAAAGCAATATCCTGCCTCCGTTTTTCAAGCATTTTTGCCACAGGAGCCGGTCTCTGTAGGTGAATGCTGGCAGATTGAAGAAGAAGGGGCGTTAACACTGTTGCGACAACTCAGTCCAAACCCACAATTGGAGTTGGACGTTGCTGCGGAGGATTCTTTCGGTTTGTGGGCGTGTCTACGCGCCTACAATGATGCGTTTGCTGAGATTTTGTTCCGTATCCATGCGGAATTCGTTTTAGAAAAAGGCTGGTTTGCCCCATCGCAGTTTACCGGATATATGGTTATTGACCGGTTAGAAAAGAAAGTTGCTGCCTTCAAGATGCACCTTCCAGAAACCACACTGAATTTTGATGTACGTTGGAAACTATTTGGAGACGAACGCAGCGGGGCGGACATCGGTTTTTGCCCGCAAATGGAACTCCATGCAGAAGCGCGAGATGTTTTGGAAGGTGCCGAATTCGCAGAAGTTATCAGCCAAGAGGAAGCACTACGCGCGCTGATGCTCCGTTTCTACAAGTCGGCACAAATTAACTGGGTATCGTTGGTGGAAGCGTTAGAGATGGCACCCACACAACAGAAACCGGTTCATGTCATCTCAGTAGGTGGACCGCTTTTGGACGAGGCGTGCTGAGGCAGTGGCAAATGCCTGAGGGCAGGTGTCCTCTATGACGATGGAATCATAGCATTCTTGAACGAAAATTTTATCAACACTTGGATAGCAGATGCAGAATTAGGGCGTATCCATAGTCTGCAAGAGCCGATTGCGAAGAGACGCGAGCGCGAGGGGAAAACGTTTGACACAAGCCATCCGTTGGCACAAGCGATCATAAGCGGCTGGAAAACTGGATCGAAAAAAGGGTCACCTGTGGATTGTTTCGTCATTTCACCAGAGTTTGAATTGATGGGTAGGCTGCTTGTCAATGATTTTATTGACGACACCTGGCGTAGAAAACTCCGGTGGGAGGAGGGTTACCTTATGTTTCTCAAGGAGTGCTTGGAGGGAAAGCAACCCGGATTGGGGAACATCACTCTGAACAGTGAAGAACCTTCTCAGGAGGTCATGGATGTTTTCCAAACACCGATGGTTGGGTATAAGGATTATACAGTCGTTGTCATTGATACAAGAGCGTTTGAAAATGGTGGCACGTTAACCGTTGATATTGAAACTGGTAGAGCGGATGCGGAAGGGTACTTCTATTTGTTTGATGGTGACAGCGAGCTTCCAATGGATGAACGGGTGCCTAAAGATAAGAGACTTGCTTCTGCATGGATTGAGCCTGATGAGACAGGGCAACTCACACATCGCTTTGACCAAGGTGCGTTTTTTAGATTGGGTGCTACCGGGTGTTGCGGTAGAAGTGAGAAAGGCAGCACCAATGCGTTTCAGGCAAGAATTTCTGTAGAGGAGAACTGACATGGAAACCTTAGAAAACAAAATCACGCTTAATCTTGATGGGGACACAGAAGTATCCGTCAAAGCCTTCATTGCCCCGATTGAATATACAATAAACAACTTCCACATTGAGTGGGATGAATTGGCAAACTTACGGGTTGCCGAACCAAAAAAGCAGTATTCCGCATCTGTTTTCCAAGCATTTCTTCCATCGGAATCGGTTTCAGTGGGTGAATGCTGGCAGATTGAGGAAGACGGTGTAACGGAATTACTTCAGCAACTGCATCCGAATCCAAATTTAGATATGAGCATCAATGTCAGTGATTCATGCGGGTTATGGGCATGCCTGCGCGCGTACAACGATCAATTCGCCGACATTGTGTTTCGGATTCATGCAGAGTTCAAGTTTGAAGATGGCAGGTTTACACCCTCGCAGTTTACGGGACATCTTGTGGTTGACCGAACCGGAGAGAAGGTTACTTTTTTCGAGATGTACGTTCCTGAGGGTCCAATAAACTTTGATGTTAGTTGGAAGCAAGAAAAATATTCTATTATCGATAGCGGTCTTTGCCAGCAAATGGAACTCCGTGTCGGAACACAGAACCCAGTCCGAGATGTCGAATTCATAGGGGATTCCATTACCGATGAAGAAGCGAAACGCATCCTAACACAGCGTTTCTATAAATCAGAACAAATTAACTGGGTGCTGCCGGAGCAGGCGTTAGAAATTGCACAAACACAACAGAAGCCGATTCATGTTATCTCAATAGATGGCCCGCTCACTGATGAGGCGTGCTGAGGGAGCGGCAAAGGTCTGAGGGCAGGTGTCCTCTCTTATGATAAAAATATTGAATTCTTAAATGAAAATTTCATTAATACCTGGGTGTCGAATATCGTATTAGAGCGGACATCCGTAATGCGTGACTATGCGACGCAGAGATTTGAAGACGGATCCAGAGCACTGTTTAATAGAAAACATCCTTTGGCAGAAGCCGTCATGAAGGGATGGAAAGAACATTCACCCGTAGACTGTTTGATTATCTCGCCAGATCTTGAATTGATGGGCAGACAACTCGTCAACGAGCTCTATGAAGACAGTAATCGCAAAGGACTCCCGCAGTATGAATATTATCTCATATTCCTCCAGCAAGCCTTAGCCAGGAAACAACCCGGATTGGGGAACCTCATCCTCACCAGAGAGTCGCCTTCGCAGGAAGTGTTGGACGTTTTTCGGACCCCCACGGTCGGCTATCAAGATTATACCGTTGTCTTGATTGATACGACGGACTTTGAAAATGGTGGCACCCTCACTATTGACATTGAAACTGGGAGAGATGAAGGTGAAGGTGGGTTCTGTCTGTTTGACGGCGATAGTGAACTTTCCACGGAAGAAAAAACACCTAAAAACACGCTTGCTCGGACATGGATTGCATCCGGTGCTACAAGGCAGATCATGCACCGCTTCGATCGCGGTCAACTTTTTAAGTTGGGTGCTACCGGAGATTGGGATAGAGCGGAACCGTGTGTCAACGCTTTTCGCGCAACAGTTTCCGTACAGGAAAATTCAAATGAAGGCACACCTTCAACTGGCTTGCGTGTTGTACTCGACAGTGCCCAATCGTCACCAGAAATATTGGATCTTTTTCGGGCACCGGGAAACGGTTATCAAGATTACACTGTCGTCAATATAGATACAACGGCGTTTGAAGACGGTGGCACGCTTACTATCTATGTTCAGGTCGGAAGTGCAGACGCGGCAGGGTCGTTTGATCTATTTGATAGCGACACCGAACTCCCGACAGAAGGGATACCTGATGCGATCGTCTCGGCATGGGGGATTAAACCCAATACAGCGACAACAATCAGACATCGTTTTGAGCGAGGCGAAGTTTTTAAACTGGGTGCCACCGGCGACTGGTTCAGTAAAAAAGGGGACATGAACGCTTTCTACCTAAAGATTTCTGTAGAGGAAAATTGAAATGAATACATTATCAAACAAAATTACGCTTAATCTTGACGGCGACGCAGAAGTCAACGTCAAAGGTTCCATCGCGCCGATTGAATACACGCAATACAACTTCCACGTAGAATGGGACGAGTTGGCGAATCTGCAGGTTGCTGAACCAGAAAAACAGTATCCGGCCTCGGTTTTCCAAGCATTCCTCCCATCGGAATCGGTTTCGGTGGGTGAATGTTGGGAAATTCAAGAAGAAGGCGTACTAACACTACTGAAGCAGCTTCATCCCAACCCACGACTGAAGTTGACCATTGATTCGGGAGATTCTCGTGGATTGTGGGGATGCTTGCGTGCTTACAATGATGAACTTGCTGACATTGTGTTCCGTATTCATGCAGAATTCATCATGGAGAGCGGTAAGTTTACGCCATCACAATTTGCTGGACATCTCGTCGTTGACCGACTCCAAGAGAAGATCGTCTCCTTTAAAATGTACGTGCCGCCAACGACACTGAACTTCGATGCGGGTTGGACGCGAGATGAAGGGACTGCCGCGGAGATCGGTTTTTGTCCGAAAATGGAGATCTCTGTTGGTACGCAACTGCCTGATGTCGAATTCACCGCATCAATCACGCAGGAAGAAGTCGAACGCGCGCTGTCATCACGTTTCTACAAGTTTCAGAAAATTAACTGGGTATCGCTGGAGGAAGTGTTGGAGATGGCACCCGCACAAGGGAAACCGATCCATGTTATCTCAGTGGATGGGCCGCTCTTTGACGAGGCGTGCTGAGGGAGTGGTAAAATCCTGAGGGCAGTTGAGCTCTCTGAAGATCGAATCATAGAATTCTTGAACCAAAACTTCATCAACGCGTGGGTACCCAACGCGGAGTTAGGACGAACGCCGAGTTTGCGAGAACCGATTGCCAAGCGACGCGAACGCGAAGGTAAGATCTTCGACACAAGCCATCCCTTAGCACAAGCAATTATCAAAACCTGGAAAAAGGGTTCACCAGTGGATTGTTTGGTTATCTCACCGGAGTTTGAAGCGATGGGTGGCATAGACTACAATATATTTCTTGACAATATGACGGAACCCGACCACGCGGCTTATATGTTCCTTGACAAACTGACGGAGTCTGATGACCATGCCGAACCTTACCTACTATTTCTCAGGGAGTCCTTGGAAGGAAAACGTCCTGGGTTGGGCGATCTTATCCTTACACCCGAGCAACCCTCAAAGGAGGTCGTAGATACTTTTCGTACCCCGATGCTCGCACATCAGGATTACACTGTTGTCTACATTGATGCCACGGCGTTTGAAGGGAGTGGCACACTCACTGCTAACATCCAAGTCGGAAGAGACAAAGGAATAGGGATTTTCCATCTCCTCGACGGAGACAAAAAACTCCCGACGGAAAAAGCACCTGATGGCATTGATCCTACAGAATGGAACAGCCAAGAAAGCGATGAATATAAGAAGGCACTTGGCGCACTTACCAGAGTCTGGGGGATATTCCCCGGTGAATCTGGACAAATTACGTATCAGTTCGCTCGTGGTCAACGCTTTAAATTATGCGTGACTGGAGATCAATGGAGTGAGATAGGCGATATAAACGCTTTCCACGCAAAAGTTTCTGTGGAAACTGCAGACTGAGGAGCAGTTACCTGCTTACAGTGGAAGCGCGTTCTCTGCTCAGCGGAATAGCAGTTAGCCATAAGAAATGAGGTTTTTGTAATCTAATCTCTCTTGCTGATTGCCATTCTTCTGACATCCGACAACCGTACAAACCGGTAGCCGTCCCGTTTCAGTGCGTTGATGATTCGGTCTGTTGCTTCGATTGTCCCTGAACGGTTTGCGTCCTTATTTTCCGCTTTCCCATCGTGTAGGACGATAATCGAACCCGCCCCTGTAGATGAAAGTGTTTTTTTCAATACCGTCTCAGTGATCTTGTCCGGATTCTGCGTCGTCCAATCCCAACTCCATACATTGCAACTGATGTGTGTTCGATCACCTTTCGCGAGGACATAAGCGACTGGTAGAAACCGTGTTAGCATTGGTGCTCTAAATACACTATCCTTTGCAATGCCGTATTGCTGAAGAAGGTCGTCCGTGCGTTCAATTTGTCGTCGAACACAGAAAGGTGGCAAGAAACCCAGCAGCGGATGACTGTAAGAGTGATTGCCAATCTGATGCTCCTCAGCGATAACCCGACTTACCGTTTCCGGATGCTTTTCAATCCGATTTCCGATCATGAAGAAGGTGGCTTTGACGTTGTGCTTCGCGAGGACATCAAGTAACCGCTCAGTATAAGGCGGATTTGGTCCATCGTCGTAAGTGAGCGCGACAATCCGTTGGTCTGTGTTGATGCGAATAATATTTTTCCCGAAAGGCGGTCTAAAGAAAAGCCACAGCAGTCCCACAAATGCAAATCCTACAACAGGGATGATTATTGAACTCATTAGAATTGTTGCCTTTTAAATATCTTGGCGTAAAGATTTACTGGAAACCAGATTTTTCTAAATCCTTACACCCAACTCATGTTTTCTAATTATACGAAATATCTTACCGCCTGACTACACTTTTCAAACCCGATTTTTCTTGAAGGTTTCCGTCAAACGTGTTATTATTTTTCCAGTTGATTAAAACGCATCGCGATTGTAAGGTTTCCCTCTGCTGTAACAACATTTAAAAGTTAAAAGGAACAACAAAACAATGCAGAGTCACGAAGTAGATTATGAAATTTTTGGTAACGATATGCAGGTCGTTGAGGTTGAACTTGATAAAGGCGAGACAATCATAGCGGAAGCAGGTGCTATGAATTGGTTGGAGGATGACATTGTCTATGAGGCAAAGATGGGCGATGGCTCCAGTGGTGATGGGGGTTTGATGGGCAAGTTTCTGAGTGCCGGGAAACGAGCACTCAGTGGGGAGTCACTGTTTTTGACACACTTCACCAACACGAGTAGCGATAAAAGGCGGGTGGCTTTCGCCTCGCCCTACCCCGGACACATTCTCCCCATAGATCTGGCAGAAATCGGCGGAGAGTTGCTCTGTCAGAAGGATGCTTTCCTCTGTGCTGCCTTGGGTACTGAACTGGACATTGCCTTCTCACGGAAATTGGGTGCCGGGTTTTTTGGTGGTGAGGGTTTTATTCTTCAACGCCTACGCGGCGACGGCATGGCGTTTGTACATGCTGGTGGTTCAGTCATCAAAAAGGAACTCGTCAATGAGACGCTTCGTGTTGACACCGGTTGTCTTGTTGCCTTCACTTCTGGTGTTGACTACGACATTGAAATGGTCAAAGGTCTAAAGTCAATGTTCTTCGGCGGCGAGGGACTTTTCCTTGCGACACTGAGAGGTGCTGGTACCGTTTACCTCCAGAGCCTACCTTTTTCAAAGTTAGCTGACCGTATCATCGAAAAAGTGCCAACTTCCAGTAACTAACACTAAAAGGTAAATTATAGTAAAGCCCGAAAACATATTTACACTTTCGGTAGCAACGACCCGCTCCATCGCTGGCGGAGTTTGGAACCTCGCCTTCTATAAGTGTATAAGTTAATTGTGGACTTTACTATAAAAGTAGTCCCAAGCAACGCGCCGGGTTTATTTGCTTGGGTGTTTCTTCCAGATATACGGAGAGACGTGTGAGAACACCAATTTTCCTCACCGAACCGCAAGGTAAATTAAAAACATGAAAATTCGCGGTATTAACGCCCATCAAGTTGACCTTCCGTTACATGAAGGCAGCTACAACTGGTCGGGCGGCAAATCCGTATCCGTCTTTGACAGCACCATCGTCTCAGTTGAAACGGATGAAGGCATTACAGGTTACGGCGAGGTTTGCCCGTTGGGACCTTTCTATCTCCCTGCTTATGCAACAGGAACCCGTACTGGTATCGCCGAACTCGCGCCGCACCTCATCGGCGAAGATCCAACACAACTGCTTCCGCTCAATCAATACATGGATATCGCACTCAAGGGACACCCGTATGTGAAATCCGCAATTGACATCGCGTGTTGGGATATCCTTGGCAAGGTTTCAAACCAATCGGTTTGTACCCTCCTCGGTGGAAGGTATGGTGACGATTTCATGCTCTACCGTGCGATTTCCCAACAAGCTCCGGACGAGATGGCGGCGAAGGTTGCTACCTATCGTGCGGAAGGGTATCGCAAATTCCAGTTGAAAGTCGGTAGTGATCCAAATACAGATATTGAACGCATCCATGCGGTCGCTGAATTGATGGAACCCGGGGACGTGCTCATTGCGGACGCGAATACCGGTTGGTTGATGCACCAAGCCGCCCGCGTCGTCCGGGGTGTGAGGGATGTGGATGTCTACATCGAGCAACCCTGTCTCTCCTATGAAGAATGCCTCGCCATCCGTCAGCGTACAGATCACCCCTTTGTTCTTGATGAGACGATTGACAGCATCCACGCGTTATTACGCGGTCACGCGGATCGGGCGATGGATGTCGTCAACATCAAGATAAGCAAATTCGGTGGGCTGACCAAAGCAAAACTCGCCAGAGACCTATGCGTTGAACTTGGCGTTGCAATGACAATCGAAGATAGCTGGGGTGGCGACATCACAACCGCAGCGATTGCCCATCTCGCCCACAGTACACCCACAGAATTCCTATTCACAGCAACCGATTTCAACAGTTACGTCACCGTCAGCACGGCAGAAGGTGCTCCACAACGGGTTAACGGCAAGATGGCAGCTTCAACGCAATCCGGTTTGGGCATCATGCCGAATATGGATGTGTTAGGTGAAGCGGTAGTTCGCGTGGAGTAATTGCATGCCTATTAGAATCCTCTCCGCATCTGATGTCCGCGCAGCCTTACCCATGCCTAAAGCGATTGATGCGATGCGGCACGCTTATAGCCAACTCTCAGCAGACAAGGTAACCGCACCGCCACGGCAACATCTTTCCACTGACAAAGGCGTTACACTCATCATGCCTGCCTATCTACCTGAACGCAGTGAGTTCGGCATCAAAGTCGTCTCCGTTTACGACGATAATCCGAACCTCGATCTACCCCGTATCACCGCAACGGTTTTAGTCCTCGACCCAGTTACAGGAGTTCCGAAAGCATTCATGGACGGTGCCAGTCTCACTGCAATCCGAACAGGAGCCGGTGGCGGTGTGGCGGCAGACTTACTTTCCCGACAAGATGCAAAAAAGGTTGGACTGTTCGGAGCAGGTGTACAGGCAAGAGCACAATTACAGGCGGTGATGGCGGTCAGAGACATCGCGTCCGTGAATCTCATCAGTCGTACAGAAGCATCGGCACAACAACTCGCCACTGAGATTTCGGCATGGACAGACGCTCCCGAAGTCAATCTTGTCTCTACACCACGACAGGTAGTGGAAGATGCTGATATTGTTATCTGTGCGACGACATCTGCAACCCCTCTTTTTGATGGAAACGTTCTACAACCGGGAACACATATTACAGCCGTTGGCACGTTCGTTCCAGAAAAACGGGAAGTCGATACGACGACGATAAAACGGGCGCATCGAATTGTGGTCGATTCGCGGGAAGACTGCTTAGAGGAGGCAGGAGATCTGATTATTCCGAACGCTGAGATTGATGCTGAAATCGGCGAAATCATTAACGGTGACAAACCCGGACGGCAGTCAGATGACGAAATCACGTTCTTCAAATCGGTTGGGGTAGCGGTGCAAGACGCAGTCGCAGGCGCAGCGGTACTTGCAGAGGCAGAAGCAAAAGGATTAGGCACCGTCGCTGAAATGGCGTGAGGAGAAATTGCTACTGGGTTCAGTGGGAATGTTCACTAACTTTGCGTTTCTCTGGTAAATTCCACCACGGAACGTATGGATACTCGTGATGTTCCCAGTGATAGCCGAAGTGATAACAGGTAATAAACGACCAGAATGTCGAATACGCATTGCTCTGCGCGTGGTGTGGGTTGTCATATCCGCCCTCTGGGGTGCGGTGCGTCAGATATGTCCCGAAATAAAAGAGTTGTAGCGTGCTAAGCAATGCGGGAAAAACCCAAAACAGTATCAGGTTGAGAGTCGGAAGCCCCAAAACGTATTCCATGATCTGAAAGACAGCCGCCATGCCAATTATCTGCTTCCAACTGAGGTATTCTTTCATAAAACGAAGATACCACGCTAAGAAATCACTGTGTTCTCCGTCATGAAAATCGGGGTCTGCATCGCTCGCCGGTGTTCGGTGGTGCGCCCAATGCTTCTCTAATAATTTGCGATATGAAAACAGCGCGTATAACCTGACAGCGATTATCCCTATTATATTGTTGACTCGCGGGTATGCTTGACAAACTGCGCCATGCATCGCATCGTGCGCTGTGATAAACAGACCGGTATAGAGAAATGTCTGCCAAAGTATGCCCAATGGTATCAGCGCAATGCTCACTCGAACGACATCGAGTGTGAGGAAAATTGAGAGACTCAATCCCCACAGACCGATAATCGCTAATGCAATGAATAAACCCTTGTTTGGCGGTTTCATAAGCCCTTCAAATTCACGAGTCCGAAATAAAGGAGTTGCGCAAAATAGAAGTGAAACGCGATTCGAGGCAGGGGTCCCCACCCGTTACTGAGAAGGGGCGGGTCGGAAAACAAGCCAGCCCTTATACCAATCATCGCGAGGACGAAACTCAATCCGAACCATGCCAGATAGTTCCGCAGAGGAATACGGTTATCCATCCATATCCAATAGTCTAACATTCCCGCTGCGGGTTCCATAAACAGGTCGAAACAGAACATTAACAACGCCACGCACAATGCCAATTTGACTGAACTTTTAACTATCGATTTCGGTGCGATTCTTTGAACGACAGCGACCGAGGCGACAAGCATTACAAACCACGCACATCCAATACTAATTGGGACACCATCAATCGACGGACGCAGTGTCTGTCCATACACGTACGAACCGAAAATCTGTCCCGTCCGAACACCAAGCCACTCAATTCCGAAACTACCAACAACAACACATATACCCCAGAGAAAAAATTTGCGCTTTTCTTCCTGTGGGCATATCCGCCAGCATTCCCAAAACAGCCAAACCGCTAAGCCAAACATCATCGGCGAAGCGAGGACGCGCATGGTTCCTTGGAAAACACCGAGTACATGCCACAACCCACCGGCTCCTAAAAGTAGATAAAGAACACCTATTTTTAGTTTATTCACTTACTCATTCACCTGCATGTTGATCTGCCGTCCCTTCCACTGCAGGCGACCGCGTTTGACTTGAAAGAACGAATTGATACCAATCAGTAAGGTCAACAGTACACCAAACGGATGCAGAATCACGCTTGTAAAGAACGGGTGCCTATATTTGAGTGCCAGCACCATCCGCATAGCGATGTTCATAAAGATAGCAATAAGCGACAGTTCCATAAATGGTGAGAACCAGACAGTGATGTAGGGTAGGACGCACATCGTCCACAGAACAAGCGTTAGAACAAAAAACGGAACTGCCTTGTATCCGACAAGCCCGAAAAGGTTTTTGGAAAATCCACTCCATACCTCACGAAACGAATGATACATTCTACAACATACCACGCCAGTGCCAGCCGAAGTCAAGATCTTGATACCTCTCTTTTTTGCCAATCGGCTTAACTCAACGTCTTCAACAATCTGATTTGATACCGCTTGATGACCATCAATCTGTTTATAAGCCTTACGGGTGAATGCGATCCACAAGCCGCTCGCGGCAGCAAGCGAAGGCGAACGACTGAAGTACGTAAGCCATAATGGAAGCCCAGCATAAACGAACATGTCAACCACCGGCACTATAAGTTTTTCTCCTAAAGTTACTGTCACTTTCTCTGGGAACGCCGAGAGTAATCCAAGTTCCAATTTCTGCATGTAGGCAACGGTATTCGCAATCGCGTTCGGTGCAGGACGGTTATCCGCATCGGTGAAAATGAGTATCTCTCCATCCGCATGCTGACTCAATTGGTGGCACGCCCAATTTTTTCCCATCCAGCCTGACGGCAGCGACTCACCACGAATCGCTTGAACTTCAGGATGCCGTTGGTCAAACTGTTTGATGATGACTCCGGTATGATCGGTTGACTGATCATCGAGAACGCGAATCTCGAAATTGTCGTACTTTTGCGCCAGAAATCCCTCAAGGCAAGCACCTATATTGGCTTCCTCATTGCGAGCAGGAATCAACACCGAGACGCGTGGATGGTTCCGGCATTCACTTGCGTTTTTGAGCATTGGGGCAGTCACAGCGTTAAATAGTGTGACCGCTAAGACAACCACCAGCAACCCAATGGTGATAAATATCAATACAAACAATATTATTACCGTACCTTTAACCGGCAACCATTAAAGCAAATTTTTTCCATCTTCCTGACGAAGTATTTGCAATGCCAAGTCATCCAGCAAATCAATTTCAGTCTTTTCGAGCCAGTCCATTCCGCGAAATGTTCCTGCGTCAAACGAATGGATATCCCCAAACAGAAAGAATACACTTGGACGCTTTTCACCGAGGAACTCAGTGCGAATTGCCAAGGGGAGCACAGTGACGGGCTTTCCATATTCCCGTAAGATCCACTCAACGCCGCGCTTATAGTCGAGCGGGCGCGTGTGCCACGGCAACAGTTGTCCTTGCGGAAAAATAGCGACGAGTGCCATCTTTCGGCGCAGTAATTCGACGGTATATTCAAGTGATTCGATGACACCACGTCGATTCTCCGGTTCAATTGAATAAGCACCTATTTTTGCAAAGAATTTGTATTTTGATAGCTGCGCCTCCAACATCATCAGATAGGCTGTGCGGCGAAAAATCCGTTTGTTGAGCAGATAGACAAAGAATCCGTCCCACCACGTACTGTGGTTGGGCAGTAGTAGCAACGGCAGATCGTCAGATGTTTCCGGTAGCGTTCCTAATAACCGAATCTCGTGAAAATTCCGCTTGAACAGCCCCATCAGATACGGTTGGAAGATGATGTCCGCCCAGAGGCGGTGCTGTGTACGAATCATTTATTTATTATTCCGGAGTGGGCTGGAAACAGTTTCTCTTGTGCCGATAGGACTTTTGTCCGGAGTCTCTCGTGTAGTAAAATTTTGATTTTCTGAGTTGACGGTACAAAGACCCGACTTAAAAACGGGTTGTAGTCGCACTCTTCGATTTTTCTTAAAATACCACGGTAAATTTTAGCCGCTGAATAGATCGCGTACTGCGATTCCGTTTTGAGTAAGGAGATGCCAGGCATTGCTTCAGTATAGTATTGATCAGCGCGTTCGACTTGGAATTTCATCAGTGTTCGTAATTGCGGGGTCATTTTTTCGTTGAAAATGTCTTGTTCCGTTACGCCGAACTGTGCCAAATCCGTTTGTGGTATATAAAGCCGGCCCATCTCTTTATCCTCTTTTATATCCCGCAGAATATTGGTTAGTTGCATGGCGATACCGAGTTGCTTTGCGTAACCAAAGGCACGTTCGTCCTTATAGCCGAGTACATGGGTCATCATCAGTCCTACAACGGCAGCAACCCGATAACAGAAAAGCGAGAGTTCATCGAACGTTTTATACCGCGTCTGCCGAACATCCATGGCAACTCCCTTGAGCAGATCAAGTGGATATGCAATAGGAATACTATACGCCTTGGCAACGAGAATAAACGTACGAATAATTGGATGTTGAGATTCACCTGTATTGTAAGCAATCTGTAATTCTTCTGTCAAGAGTTGAACCTCTCTGAGGATTTCTGCTTCAGTCCGTTGACGCGGCGTATCAATCAGATTGTCGCAGTGTCGACAGAAACCGTATAGTGCGAATGTCGCCCAACGCTGTTCTCTGGGCAGCATCCTTGCTGAAAAATAAAAACTTTTTGAATAGTGGGCGGTTACCCTGCGAGCATACTCAAATGCATCTCGATTCTCTTCTGCTTTCCACAAATTCTTCATGATAAATCCTCCGCATTTAAATCCTTGACGACAAGCTTGACCGTCGTTTCTGCTGTCAGTAGAACACCCGGTACGCCCGCACCCGGATGCGTACTTGCGCCGACAAAGTATAGTTTCTGTATATCTTCACTTCGGTTGTGGGGTCGAAAATACGCTGTCTGTGTCAGTTTTGGCTCAACGCCCCATGCACTACCGAGATGGTTATTCCGTTTCTGTTTGAAATCTGAAGGTGTAAACGTTTCAAGCACTTCAATCGAACGCTTTAGGTCTGCCAACCCAAAGTCGTTTTCCAAGAACGTCAACACCCTGTCCGTATACGCTGCCTTTGTCTTTTTCCAGTTGACACCGCCCTCCAAATTCGGCACCGGAATCAGGACGTACATACTCTCACAGCCTCTCGGTGCCATTGATGGATCGGTTTGCGATGGAATATGGAGATACATTGAAAAATCGTCTGGAAGCACTTTATTGTCAAAAATATCATCTATCAACCCTTTATATCTTTCAGAAAGAATGAGCGTATGGTGCTTCAGTTGCGGATATTTTTTACGAACACCAAGATACAGCAGGAAGGCACTCATCGAATATTGGGTCTTTCTGAGTTTCTTGTCAGACCATTTCCTACGATGTTCAGAATTAATAAGTTCGCCATAGGTGTGTGCCAGATCGGCGTTGGAAATAACGCCATCTGCTTCGTAAAATTGTCCGTTCGCAATAACACCCTTTGCACGCCGATTTTCAACAACGATCCGTTCAACTTCTGTATCGGTTTCGACGACACCACCGAGCTGCTTGAACACGTCTTCTAACGCATGTACGAGGCTATACATGCCACCCCTGCAGAACCAGACACCCCCAACTTTTTCAAGAAACGGAATCATGAGGTAAACCGCTGGTGCCCGGAACGGATTGCCGCCGATGAACAACGGGTGAAATGAGAAGGTGAAACGGTGGCGCGGGTCCTCAAAATACCTCTTAACGAAATCATAAGCAGGCATCAATGCTTGAAGCCGTAAAGCACGCGGCAGAAAGCCGAGCATCGTCGGTAAATCAAAGGCGGTTGCACCTAATCCGTCCGTGATGACAGCATCGTAAAGTTGACGTGTATGTGCCATGAAGCGATCATAGTTATCAGCATCTTTCGCACTGAATCGCGCCATCTGTCGTTTCATCTGTTCGCCATTGTCCGTATAATCGAGAGATGTACCGTCATGGAAGTAGATACGATAAAATGGGTCGAGTTTTACCAAATCAAGGTAATCTTCCATCCGCGTATCAGCAGACGCAAACACACGTTGGATCAAATCAGGCGCGGTGATAATTGAGGGTCCCATATCGAAAGTGTAGCCGTTTTTAACAAGTTGATACGCGTGTCCACCAACTTTCGCATTCTTCTCCAGAAGCGTGACTTGCATGCCTTGCGCTTGCAGTCGAATCGCTGCTGCGAGTCCGCCAAATCCTGAACCGATGATGACAATTTTCCGTTTCATATTTTAATTATACCTTGCGGTTCGTTGAGGTAGGTTGGATCGATAACGTTCATTTCCGTATATCCGCCTGCGCCGTTGTTGCAGGCTACGGCTTCGTTAACCTCATACCAATTCTATAAATGAATTTCCCTTTCGAATTAGAATGTCCGAGGCGCAATAAATTGCGCGACTACGAACCAGCTATTTCTTAAAAGGTATGTTATTTTATAGAAATGGTATCACACAAACTAACAGTTTATACTACAAGACATTTTATTTTTTCCCAGAAATCTGCGCGTAAGCGTAGCCCAGGAGTCCATAATTAAAAGTCCTTCGATGCGTGATCCTCCGCAATCAACGTTGCTGCCATTTTTCCAGATAATATCACCAATGGAATCCCGCCTCCCGGATGCACCGAACCTCCTGCGAAATAAAGCCTTTCCAAGACACGACTGCGGTTCGGTAGACGCTTGAACGCAGTCGTTCTGCTATTTGACGATATACCGTAAATGCTCCCCTGATTGCTGGCATAAAGTTCAGAAAAATCCTCCGGTGTGTAAACCTGCTCCACTTCAATTCGATCCGCGATGTCAAGACCAATTTGCTTTAATTTATTCAGAACAACGGATCGCATCCGAACTTTCTCTTTTTCCCATATCTGTCCGGGTGCCAAATACGGCATGTTCAACAACACGAACCAATTTTCGCCATCAGCCGGGGCATGTCCTACATCCGTTTTATTCGATATAGCGATATAGATAGTCGGATCATCTGGTACTTGCTGGTGTTTAAAAATCTGCTTAAATTCCGCATCGTAGTCGCCGGAGAAGATAATATTATGGTGCGCTAACTTCTGGTGTTTGGCACTAACACCCCACAGGAACACCATTCCTGACAACGACGGCTCCAACCGATTTAGTTTCTTGGATCGATGTTGATACCCATCAATCAATTCATCATGTGCTACGACTGCGTCTGCACCACACAGTACATAATCCGTTTCGACTTTTTCACCATTAACTTGCACACCACTGACTCGCTTACCATCGTGACAGATTTTCTCAACTTTTGCTGATGTCTGAATCCGAACCCCTAACCCACATGCTACCGATTCCAACACGTCAATCAAACGATATATACCCCCTTTGATGTAGTACCCTCCTAACCCATATTCGATATACGGAATTATGTTAAGGGTTGCGGGTGCTTGAAACGGATCTGAACCGTTGTAAGTGGCGTAGCGATCGAACAGTTGAATGAGGCGCGGATCGGAGAAAAAACGGGAGACACTTTGGTGCACAGTCCGAAACGGATCAATTTGATGAAGCCTGAAAAGTGTCTGAAAATGCCGAGGTTTTATGAGTTTCTTGAACTCATGGATCGGTGTAAACATAAAGATTTCGGCTGTTACGTCGTGAATACGTTCTGCGTATTTTAAGAACCGTTCATACGCTTCCACGTCATCAGTTGATAGCTGTGCGATAGCGTTTTTCATCTTCGCTTTGTCGGCACTTGCATCCATCACTGAGCCATCTGAAAAGAAGTATCGGCATATCGGGTCAATCGGCACGAAATCGAGATAATCTGACCGGTTAAAACCAGCAAAATCGAACAGTTCATCAATCACAGATGGCATTGTCAATAGAGACGCTCCAGTATCAAATCGGTAGCCTCCTAAAGCGACTTCGTTTACCTTACCACCGATTTTTTCATTCTTCTCAAACAACTGAACAGAAAATCCTAATCGCGCGAGTCGAATCGCACCACTTAGTGCTCCAAGTCCACCACCGATAATTGCCACCCCTTTATTTTTCATGCCAAACCGCCTTCAATTTTTCATAAAGTAAGGTGTTAAAGAGCATCAGTGTGAACCCGTATCCAAAATCCTCAATAGGGATCGTCAAAATTCGGTAACCACTCTGATACGCCTCGCCATACAAAACAATCGGTCGCGCTGTGAGGTAACCGTTGAACACCAAAATCAAACCAGTGACAATTGCCAGATAGAGATATGTCTTCGGTTGTAGAAGTAGATTAACGTTCAATAACATATCTGCTATTCCAATGAGTCCTAAGCACAATAGAACCAGTCCGGTGTACTGCCTACCCGTACTGAAAATCCATACACTGGTCGGTAGTATAGCATATAAAACCGCTCTGATGTACCGAAGGAATTTCAACTGGACTAACCAACTATCGCCATGCGGTAGTGTCTCCCATACCAACAAACATCCAAATGGAACGGTAAGAAAAAAGAGCCACTCCCCAATCGGCAAACCTAACAATCGAAAATCGAGTGTATACGCCTCGTTGAACCACCAATGCGAACCAGTAACAATGGCATCCCATATAATATACGGAATCATGACAATTCCACTCACGAGTAGTTTCAATCGCCAGTGTGAAACGTGTCTAATCTGACGACTGAATTGGGATACAACAGGTCCGATAATAACAACAAGATTAAACAGAAGATATTCAAATTTCATTTTTTAAATGATTCGGCACTTGGACACCGCTCCATTTCATTACGCGGTGGTTTCCGATAGTTTCAAATAGCGTTTTGGCAACAGACCCTATTGAAATTGACCATAAACCATCGTGAAACGAAGTGGAACGATGCCCAGAGGCCAGTTATTTAAAAAGTGTGTGGAGATATGTTTTCTCATCATCCGTCAGCTTCACATTTTCAAGTAAGAACACAACGACATTTTTGATTAACTTAAGGTCATAGGTATCCACCTGCTGTGGCATCAATTTTATAATTTTCCTGAAATCGCGCTGCGCATCATCACCACGTTTAAAGAAGAACGGCAAGTAATAACAAGTTGTTCCGTGAATGAACAGTGCTTCAATGTCTGCTGGTGCTTTCTTTAAGCCATCATCCATGATTGCTAAACCGCGCTTCGTCCACTTGAGTTTGGTGTGCGGGAAAAACGCATGCTTACCCTTGAGGGCAACAAGTGCACCGATGTAGACCTGTGTACGTCCAGCATACTCTGGTTCCACTTGCCCAATCCGTTCAAACAACTCAATTGTCGGCTCAATCCACTTTTCATTTTCGATCGCTGCATAGAATTGCTTTCGTGCAACTTCCAACATTTCTTCCACTGACTTGTTAGATGCAGCACCGTCAACTCGCAACGAGAAAAGCAATACGAATATTAAATTGACATAAACACATCGGTTAAGTTTCATCACAAAAACTGATTTTCTCGGACTGTTTAACGACACGATCTAACGTCAGTTTGAACCAGTACGTGTAATTTTCCGGATTCTCCCGAACATCCTGCTTCAACACGTTTATGTTCATCCACTTCCAATCATCAACTTCGTTCGGATTCGGAGTAGGTTGACCGTTATAGTGCCCAACAAAGACGTGATCCAGTTCGTGTTCAAATAGGCTATTGTCGAGTTGCGTATGATAAATAAAACTAAAAAGCCCAGTCAATTCACAATCGAAACCCATTTCCTCATTGAGTCGTCGCCTCGCTGCGCGATAATAACTTTCGCCCGGACGTGGATGACTACAGCACGTATTCGTCCACAGTCCACCGGAGTGGTATTTTGTCCATGCCCGTCTCTGAAGCAATAATTCACCTACGGTGTTAAAGACAAAGATCGAAAATGCACTGTGTAATTTACCCTCACGGTGTGCTTGCAGCTTTTCTTGCGTGCCGATTTCTCTGCCCGTATGATCTACGAGTATGACATGCTCTTGTATCATTGATATTCATTTCCTTCGTATCGGTATAATTTCTCAAGTTAAATTAGGGCGTAAATCTCCATGTACATTATTATTACATATTGTCTATATTATGTCAAGAAAAAATTTATACTATCGTTAATCAAATTTTGTATAGAAATTATGTAGGGAAATAGCACAAAATTACGCAACGAATACCTATCACAGATAATCAGATCGAAAGGAAATTAAGATTTCTCCTCCGTCTTAATTTTAAAATTTAGACAAAATTATTGACAAATAGCATATATAATGTTATACTAAATCGTAAGATAACAAGCGGAAAAAAGGAAGAGGCTGATGACAGATCAACACAAACACGGTATTAAAACCGTTGCCATTCAGACAGGATTAACACAATTTACCATTCGGGCATGGGAAAACCGATATGATGTGGTCACGCCGCTGCGAACCGCAACGAATCGTCGTCTCTATTCCGATGCGGATATATCGCGGCTCACATTGCTTCGTCTGGCGACTGAGGCAGGGCATAGCATTGGATGCATAGCAAATTTACCGACCGAAGAACTTCTGGAACGCATTGGAACGGAAGGCACGATTGCCCAGTCTCCTGCAATCGCGAAAGAGGTTGTCTCACAAGAAACATCCGTTCGTTTTTACATCGCTTCGTGCATCGCAGCGGTTAAGCAGTTTGAGGCGCAAGCACTTGAGTCAACACTCTTCGCTGCATCAGCCGCTTTCAGCCAGCCTGTTTTCCTCGAAAAGTTGATCGCACCCCTGATGCAGGAAATTGGTGAACAGTGGAAGGCAGGAACTTTGCGGATTGCCCACGAACATCTTGCCACAGCAGTTGTCCGGACACTGTTGGGCAATATCTGCCAAGGAGCTGATGTATCTGCCTCAATGCCAAACTTAGTGGTCGCGACACCGCGGGGTCAACTCCACGAAATCGGCGCATTAATTGCGGGAACCACTGCAGCGTCGCAAGGGTGGAAAGTTACCTACCTCGGTCCCAACTTGCCAGCTGAAGAGATTATAGGGTGTGCAGCGCAAAATGAAGCAAAGGCGATCGGGTTGAGTATCGTTTACCCGATAGATGATCCACATATAGCAAATGAATTACGGAAAATTCGACGTGGAATTCAAGAAGATGTTGCCCTGTTTGTCGGAGGGGCAGGGTCAATCGCTTACGACTCTATCATTAACGCCACTGGTGCAGTAAGAATCAATGACATGCCAACTTTTCGCACCGAACTTGAAGCCTTGCGTGCTCAATAGAATGTGTCAGAAGCATCGGTGAAGTTGCCAACGGAGATAAGTCCAGATGCCAGTTAGAGAAGGCAATCACGTTTTCAATCGGTAGGTGTGGCGGTGCCAGATGCAGTCGCTGCATCAATGGAACTTGCAGCAGTGGAAGTGAAAGGGTTAGGCACTGTCGTTGAAATGACATGAGGATATGTTGCTAAGGACTCTTATGGAGGGGGAATTTCTTGTGTGAGGGAAACCTTGTAAGCCCGATTTATTAAAGTTTCGGTTACTTCAGCATAATCCGTCGGATCTGTGCGTTCGGTCCACCGATAACAATACTACTATTCGTTGGGTGAACGGCAAGCGAGTAAGCCCAACCGTTTAGCGCATGAATCTCATCCGTAACTTCTACGGAATCTGGATCAACCAGACGAACAGCACCATCGGTACACACGGCGACAACCTTTGAACCGTCGCTCAACCATGCCGTGTCAAGCGGTGCTTCCTCGAGCCGTGCAAACTTTACCATGCGACCAATAGTTGGCTGCCAGAATCGGACGGTACGGTCATCACCCGCCGAGACGATTACAGGTAGCCCCTCATCACTTGGACGCAGGGCAAGATCATGCACTGGCAGCGTATGATTGTTCATACTCCGAATCAACTCACCAGATGTCAGATCCCAAACGCGGACACTCTGATCTATCCCAGTGCTTACGAGTATTTCTTTATTATTTAGGAAACAGAGGGATGATACCCCTTTTGAATGACCTTCCAACTGCTGGATGGGGGTACCAGTTTGCAAATCCCAAAGAATGACGCGTCGGTCCAGGCTTGCCGATGCAAGTGATGACGTATTCTGCCATGCCACAGCCGTAACTGAATCCCGATGCTCTCTCAAAACATGGATTGACTTTCCCTCTGGCCACGAAAAAATTTCTATGATGCCTTTAGTTGCTGGATTTCCGCCGCCAACAGCCAACCGATCGCCGTCAGGTGAAAACGCGAGCGCATGTATATTGCGTGCTTCTGCCTTAATCATCCGCTGTAGGTTGAGTGTGGGGAAATCGTAAACGTGTAACCCCGCTTGGGAACATGCAACGACAGATTTTCCATCCGGTGAAAACGCGAGAGACGTAATCGGTGGCATGACGGTAGGTTGGTGTAGATTGGTGTTGGTCGTCGATGGCTTAAGATCCGATTGATTTCCCTTCCATTCTCCATAGGTTGCTCCCTGCTCAATCCACTTTCGGATAAGACCAATTTCTTGTTCCGTCAATGGATCACCGGCTTCCGGCGGTGGCATGATACCGGTTTCGCCTTCGGGTAACGTGATACGTTGGTAGAGAAGGGAATCCTCAGGTTCGCCAGCGACAATCACTTCTCCGTGCAGGCTCGCCTCAACGCCTTTCACGCTATCCAGTTGAACCCCACCCTTCGGTTTTGTAATGATGCCGCTGGCATCTACCTTTGGCGCGCTATGGCAATTAAAGCAACGGTTTTGGAGGATAGGTAAAATCTGTGTTTCAAAGTCAACCTCAGTTTTGGAGTCTGCTGGAACAGTGAGTGCAGCAAACACCAAGACAAATATGAAACTAAAGATAGATACAGGAACTACTAAATTTAGGTGCTGTTCACGCTTCATCGATTAATCTCCAATACGTCCTGAAGTCACGGGCACTGTTAGTAGTTCTCAGTCGTCAAAAGAGTAGTCATCGGTTGTCAGTCAGAGAACCTTGTGGCAGTGGTAAACGTTCGCGATTGCCACAACGGACTCTTAACTGAGGACTGAAAACTATTCCGCTCGGATTGTTCGCCGCAAAGCTTTCATCTGTTCAAGTGTCGCAGGCGAGACCTTTCCATCCTGAGTGATCCCTATATTCATTGTAATTACGAGTTTTTGGGCAATACACATCTGCACGTAATCGACAATCTGCTGCGTAGTAAATAAAGGCGGGGCAATATCGGTATCTGGATATCCGTGCTGCCAAGGATCGTCAAGAAAGATTAAACCATGCGGTTGTAGCCCACTTGCGCTGCCATCTTCAACAAAGAAACTTGCTGGTGGATTTACAAGCGCACCGCCAAACTCACCAGCGTAGTATTCTTGAAATTCAGTCGTTTTGGGGAGAATCCAACTGTTCCAAGCGACGATGCGATCAGAATTACTGGCTTTGGTCGCCTCATACAATTCTTCAAAGGGTTGGAGCGGATACCGATCATCGAACCAGTATCCCACAACCTTTTTACCGTATCGGTGCCCGATTTCAGTAAGGATATCACGCTCGATTTTGAAGAACCGAGATTTATCCTTACTCAAAAATCCAGCAGCTTTCACCCACTCAGAATCTCCAACACCGTGATGAAAGTAAAGAATGAGCGGAATGCCGCGTTCATTCAGTTTATCCGCCATCTCTCCAATCAGATCGCGTTTGCACGTGCGTTCCGACATAACCGCTTCAACCGATTTTAAAGGAGCAGGGAAATGCATAATTCCGTGGACAGCGGTGAAAATGACGTAGCCCGCTCCGGTTTCACTCACCATATCTGCGAAAGCGTTGACATCAAAAGCCTCCACTGCCTCCGGGTAAGGTTTTTGGGGACCCCGCAACGGCTGCGTCGTTGTTGACCAATGGAACATCACGCCGTACTTTGCTTCAATGAACCAATCGGTACTCGCACGCATCTGCTGCGCCTTCTCCCTTGAGGCAATCATTGTCTTTGCCGCGCCGGACGAAATCAACTCAAGAGAATGGATTTTCACGTTCGCCTTGGATTTTGCTTCTCCGATAAGACGAAGCGTAATTGTGCTTTCACCTATAGGCAGGTGCAATGTTCCCTGAAGCGGTATCCTTTCAAAGTTCTGCGAATCTCCTGCCCATCCGATCGTTCGGCGGACTGTCATAGTGATTCTGTTTTGTCCTGCAACAATCTCGAACTTCGAGCCTATTGCATCGGCATCCGCAGTATAAGTGACCGCAAGCTCGTAATCAGAAGACATCGGGAGTTTCGCCTTCCATGAAAGTGAAGCGGATGGTTTATTCCAACCTTCAATCCAGTCCTGCGCTTGCAAGTGCACAAGACCGCCATCTACCTTGGCACTGTTCCCGAAAAGATAAATAACTGTTGATGGATCTGCCTCAATCAATTGTGGCTTCTTAAGGGTAGCAGGATCCCCTTCAATATCAAGAACGATAATGTCATCAACGCCATTTTGATAGTCTTCCGGGACTACAATCAAAAGCCCCCATGGATGCTGGCGCACGATTCCCCACGATGCACCATCTGCTTCCGGATTTTCGAGGATCCAAGCGTTTTTCACCACCCGATCAATGATTGCTGGAAGTATGATGTTGTTCTTTCCACCCCAGGAAAGGACGTGAACATAGATTTTATTATTCTTGTAGGTGGTTACATATTGATCGGTAGGATTAAAGGGACCGCCGCGAGTACCAACGATTGATTCTCCATTTTCATCAATCCATTTCTTAATCACTTCATCTGCCCGGGTGGATTGGGATCCCTCCTGGCTATCGGACAGTGGGTTTATATTGACACCGGAATGGTTGCCCGCTGCACGCACCATATCCACAATCAATGCCTTGTCGTTTACCTCAACGGCACCTTGGTTATGCATAATTTCCTCCTGTGTGGTGGCAATGGAAACCACGCAGCTGAGCGCAAGCAAAATGGCAAAAAAGGGACGTAGCACGAAATTTCCTCCTGTGTGGTGGCAATGGAAACCACGCAGCTGAGCGCAAGCAAAATGGCAAAAAAGGGACGTAGCACGAAACTTACCTATAAAACAACGGATACGATCCGACTCTATTTTAACAGAGTCGTTGTATTAGTGATTCATCACAAATTCATTACAGGTTAGTAGACTCCAGACCATATCCTCAAGGATTGCGCGTTGCGAATTTGCAGACGCGCTGACATCAATGTGTTGTTCCCAAAATTGTTGCTCAGTCTCCGTTGGATGCCGACTCAGCGCGGCGAGGTAGAACTCGTCGAGAATCTTCATCGGCGATTTCCCTTCCGACATCAGTTTATCAAGCCGACTACCAGATACACCGATGCGCGCATTGAGAAGATTGCCGTTAAATAGGTGCAATTTACGCTGAAGTCCATCCGTTACTTCAGTAGCACTCTCACATGAGGTCTCACGTCCACATCGCCCTAAGATATCAAGTGCCTCGGATTCAGTGTTTGGATTGAATAGAGAGACAGCACGAGTGCCTTCCGGCTCATTGCCGTAGGTGTCAGGTATACCGAGGACATCCGAAATGGCATCCGCCAACACCTCTGGTTCAAGCGGCTTTTGCAGCGCATGCGAATAGAAACGATCATCCGTCGCGTTTTGAGGGAACGTATTTGCACTGCGCGCGTAAGATTCACTGCGCGCGATGCGTTTGAGTGTATGCCGAAGGTCGTAACCGTGTGTCACAAAATCGTCAGCAAGCTCTGTTAGCAATTCGGGATGCGTGGCTGGGTTGGTAGCTCGGAAATCGTCAACGGGTTCGACTAAGCCGCGTCCCATCATCGCCTTCCATAATCTGTTGACGATGGCTTCAGCGAAATAGGGGTTGTCTGAACCTGTTAGCCAGTCTGCCAATTCGACTCGACCATCAGCAACATCGGCAGGCAGGAACCGATTGCCGGGAATCCGCGGTATCGCTTTTTCCCGCGTCGCTGGATGGATAACCTCACCCGACGGTTTTACCTTAACGATCTGATCGCCTTCTATTTTAGCAAAGATCGCCGCTAATCCGTGGTAATCGTCCTGTGTCCACTTGTCGAGTGGGTGGTTATGGCAATTCGCGCATCGGAGTCGAGCACCCATGAAGAGTTCACTCATGAATTCGGCTTGTTCACGCGGTCCGTCCACGGTGCGGTAAAAATTCGCCGGACCAATTTCGTGGGAGTCACCTGTTGCTAAAATAACTGCGCGTGCCATCTGGTCATACCCGTTCCCATCGCTAATCTGTTCGGAAAGCCATTGGTGATAGACAAACGCGCCTTGTGTATTTCTTTCCTGCGCGCCAATCCGTAGCAGTTTCGCCAGCCGCAATGTCCAGTACTCGTTAAATTCATTGGAGTTAAGCAAGGCATTCACTAACGTTTCCCGTTTATTTGTATCTGGATCTCCAAGAAATGCGGTTACCACCTCTGGTGTAGGGAGGTGTCCAGTGAGGTCAAGTGTCACTCTACGTAAGAAGGTTGCATCATCTGCAGCGGGTGACACAGGTAATCGGAGCGTTGAGAGTAATTTGAGAATTTCATCATCGATACTGGTGTCAGTTGATTCTGGAGACGTGTGCGTTTCACCGTTATTCTGTATAGGAGTTTCATTCAAAGGCGAGATGAACTCGATGGGTACGACTTCCGTGAGATAGCGAGCCAGAATGATATGCCGACCACGACGACGCACTTTGGCGACGGCAGTGGCTGTGTCAATTTCAATCGCTGAACTGTCCTCTGGTGTAAAGACAGTCCATCGTGTTACATCTTCGGTTGTGGCATCAGAAAAATATGCCTTTGCTTGCAGTTGAATTGGACTTTCAAGATTTGTTATCACCTGTTTTTGTGGTGATATTTCCACTCGTTCCAAACGACGTAGCGTTTCATAGGATGCACCTTGTTGGATCCAGTTGCGGAGTAATAGCGCACCTTCCCCATTTTCGTCCAGAACCTGACCACCGCCATGGTTGGTTTGCGCTGTCGGTTTTAGAATGACGAGGCTTTCTTCTGGGTGCATCAGATTGATACGCCTTCCTGCGAGTTGTCGAACAATCGCCTTATAGTCCGCTTGTGGATTGCCGCCAAAGAGCGATAACTTGAACTCACCTCTACCAGCGGCTGAACCATGACATGCTCCGGCATTACATCCAAACTTTGTGAATATTGGTATCAAATCATTTTCAAAATCAACGCGGTTGGATGTCGCTAAACCAAACGACTCGTCATTTGCTACGGAAGTATTTTGATAGATGGGACCACATAAAATTGACACCGCTAACAGGATCAATGCTATGAGCGTTAATTGGATCGCTTTCATCTTTTTGTCCTTGTATTGTTTTATTTGACCGAAATGCAAGTACTTGGCTTGTGATGTTCTTTATATCTTTAAAAGGTTTTGTAAGAGTTTAAGGCTTGTCCTCAATACAATAGAGATGCCTCTCGGAACGCAGAATTAGGGTGTTTCCAGCGACAGCACCCGATGCAATAAATCCTTCATCAAATTCGTTCCGAGCAAGCAACTTGAACTGTCGCTCGGCAGAGATAACCGACACTCTTCCCTCCATACTGAAAAAATAGATGTTGCCACCTGCATATAGCGGTGATGCCCAATAATTCCCACCGACACGCCCCTTCCATACCGGGTTCCCGTTCTTTGCCTCTACGCAAGAAACCACGCCTCCTTCATTAACCATGAACATCAAATCGTCGATGATAAGTGGCGACGGTATTTCAGGGCACCCTTGCGATTGCGCCAAACGATATGCGAATCGGTAACATCACCTCTGCCAGATGGATCAACCACTAACAATAATTTTTCCACGCCAGTTGTAAAATAGACAAGATTGTGGGCAAAAATCGGTCTACACGCAACGTTCCACCCCCACCCTTCATGTCGAACGCGCCAGAGTTCATCGCCTGTTTTTGGATCGTAGGAAATTGTGACTTCCGCTGCGGGACTCACCAACTGTTTCTTTCCTTGGAACGTAATAATTGTAGGGGTCGCGTAAGATTTCCTGTTATCGTTCGGCTTCTCTTTTTTCGTTTCTTCAATATCCTTAACACCCTTTGCTTTGAGAACATCCTCAAAATTGGAGTCAACCTTTCGATGCTGCAGCCATAAAGTATCGCCGGTATTTCTATCGAGTGCGGCAATAAATTGCACATCAACGCCATCAAAAGTCAGAAATAGTGTATCCGCATCAATAATCGGGGAAGACGCAGGACGCACTCGATGATCACAGTTGAGGTCTCGACGTTCCCAAAGTTTATCGCCTGTTTTCGTGTCCAGACAGGCAGTGCCATAAGTGCCGTAGTGAACATAGATGCGTCCTTTTTCTACAATAGGCGTAGGCGACGCATGACTGTTGAGGTCCCCGTGTTCGAGTTGCGGTTCCGCGACATCAAACACTTTTATATCGTGTAGGGTGTTACCGCTCTCTAAGTCCACACAGATCGCGAAGAGTTCTCTGCCATCTTCACGTGCGGTTGTCATCCAAATCTGGTCATCCCAAACAACAGGTGATGAGTATCCCTTGTCGTGAATCGGTGTTTTCCAACGGACGTTTTCCGTTTCGCTAAATTGCATAGGGAGGTCAGTCGCAATTGCTTTGCCATCTCCATTCGGACCGCGGAATTGATTCCAATAATTCTCTGTTGTCGCATTTTGTGCGTAAAGCGCGCAAGCCAAAGCGAATACACTGACTGAAATTAGGGTTAGAATTGTTGTGGGTATACGTTTCATAAATAAACCTATCTATGTTTGTTTATACTATGGTTTGGACAATTTTTAATTTTTAAACATAGCACGCCGCTGGCGTGCAGGACTGGATGCTATTTCTATAGACATATTGCTCCGCTGGAGCAAAGACCCAGAACCTATCAAGGTGCCAGACGCAATCAATATGGAACTAACGATACCCAACATTACGATGTCTCCTCACGCCAGGGGCGTGATATGTCTATAGAAATAGCATGCGCAGGGGCCCGCACGCCAGCGGCGTGCTATGTCAAGCTGCCCCTTTTGGCCATAAACGCGCTTTTCAGTGAGTTATACCCACCCCAAAACTATCAGGAAAATAGAGGCACGCTTGAAAACACGACGCGAGGCCGACAGAAACTGTCCAAACCATAGTTGTTTATGAACTCATAGCGAGTAAGAGCTAAGAACGCAAAGCAAATAGGTATCTGAACGGGAAAGAATGGGACATAAATCAATACTTTCTTTTTCCCTATTTTACTACATCCTTATGTTTTACTCAATATGACTTCTATAGTAAAGTCGGAAAATATGTAGACAGTTTTTCAGTAAAGGCAACCCTCACCGCCGCTGGCGAGGATTGTATCCTCGCCTTCCTGTAATGTTGAAATAATTGTGAACTTTACCATAATTAGAGTCAAAAGATGTTTTTTGTTAAGAAGGATACTGGGCTACTCATCTATTGCCAGATTTACCACACATCGAAAGCCAACCCGAACGGTATTGTCGGGCACCTGTTTTTCTCGGGCTGGATCCACTTGTGGTTTCTGCTCCTGATTCGGTTTCTGTTCGTCTATAGGGATGTTCTTATCCAAGGCTGGTTTCTCCAAGTCCAAGGCTGGTTTCTCCAAGCCTGAAGATTCGATTGCCTGTGGAAATCCGGCCGCTGTCGGAGAGAGTTTTAAGCGGCGGGATAGGCGTAGGTGTTGAAGGTAACTCGACCATCCGCTGCCTCTTATCACTCGTTCCGTTCCTGTTTCTGGTCCCTTTGGATTCTTGGGCACAGAACTTGCATAATAGTTTTCATCATACCAATCCGCGCACCATTCCCAGACGTTCCCTGCCATATCATATAATCCATAGCCGTTAGGAGCATAACTCCCCACCGGTGCTGTGTATGAATAACCGTCATCCGCCTGTTCGCCGCCAAAGGAGCCGGTAAAGTTACAGTCCGTTTTTCGGGGTGGTTTGTTTCCCCAAACGTATTGTCTCCCGACTAACCCGCCTCGTGCTGCGTATTCCCATTCGGCTTCGGTGGGCAACCGTTTACCTGCCCACTGCGCATAGGCTTGAGCATCATTAAAGGTGACATTTGCCACAGGGTGCCTGTTGGTCGGTGTAGTGAAACCAACCACCTGGTGCACACCTTTTTGTGCGAGTACAATCGCCTTTTCTGCTATCCAGTCAGGCGTTTGGTCGGGTAAGGTTCCGTAGGCTGTTTCTCTTAAAAACCGTTTATATTGCCCAATTGTCACCTCATGTCGGTCAATATAAAAAGCGTCTAACTCTACCTGATGGACAGGAAGTTCATCTGCCGCTCCTTCATCGAAATGATCGCCCATTTCAAAGGAACCTGCAGGGAGCAACACCATCGCTGCGCCATCTTTCTCCGAAGTAATCACGCGAAGCGGCGTATTATCAACGACTTCGGTTCGGGTTATTTCAGGTTGGTCTTCAACCATCTCATCTCCACCGCAACCGAGTAAAACAATCCCGATTAACAGGCAGCCCATTAATTTTCTCATAGCCAACTCGCTTTAAGATAATTGGATTAGGCGATTAATTCCGATATGACATTAGCACCGTCAGGCGCAACTCGAACAGGTCTTCCATCACTGGTATGCAACTCAAAACTGGGGTCAATACCCAGCAGCGTATAGATTGTGGCTGACAGATCCGAAGGTGTCACGGGACGTTCCTTTGGAAACTCACCGAGCGCATCGCTACTGCCGATAATTTGACCCCCTTGCACGCCGCCACCTGCCAACATCACGCTGAACACGTTAGGCCAGTGATCGCGCCCGCCTTGCGAGTTAATCTTTGGTGTGCGTCCGAACTCACCCATAACCACCACAAGCGTCTCGTCCAACATACGGCGATCGGTAAGGTCTTGGATTAGCGCGCTCAGTGCCTTATCAAGTGATGGTAGATGTGCATTCCGATCCGTAGGGTAACGTTCTTTAAGTGTGAAGATATCCTGATGTGTGTCCCAGCCGGTATGGTTGACAGTTACAAATGGTACACCTCTCTCAACAAGCCGCCGTGCCAATAAACAACTCTGCCCGATTCCATTCACACCACCGGGACCATATCGCTGGTGCACCTCTTGCGGCTCCTCGGAAAGCGTGAACGCCGCTTTGGCTTCGGGCGATGTAATCAGATTGTAGGCACGTTCTAACTCCGGGTCCGATACCATCGTTGCGTCAGCGTCTTTGGCACGACTGAATGCGTTGAGCGCATCGACGAATTGCCTACGCCGAGAAACGCGTTGTAAATCGATCCCCTCATAGAAGTCGAGGTCACGAACTTTAAAGTCGGGTCTTTTCGGATCGCCGCCAACAGCAAATGGACGGGTTGCACTCGGTAAATATCCGCTCCCCGATACTTGACCTGTGAAGTTCGGAACTGCGATGTTTGGCGGTAAAGCAGTTAGCGTATCTTCTGAAGCATTCTTACTACTTTGAGATCTGACATAGGTAACTGTTGCCCCAAAGGTTGGATACTCCAACGCTGGTGTGGGTTTGTATCCTGTCATCAAGTATTGGGTGCCGAGGCTGTGTTCACCCAACGGTGAAGTCATTGAGCGAATAATGGCGATTTTATCCATAATGCCCGCTGTCCGCTCCAAGCATTCACTGATGCGTACGCCTGTCACATTTGTAGGAATGGTTTTCAGCGGTCCGCGGACTTCTTGCGGAGCGTCCGGTTTGGGGTCAAAGGTCTCCAGATGACTCGGACCCCCATCAAGCCATATCAGGATACAGGATTTTGCTTTTGCTGTGTACGGACGAGGTAACCTCGCCCCTACGGCAAAGGCGCGTTGGAGATGGAAAAAGTCGCCTAATCCGAGTCCAAGTGCTGCCAATCCACCGACGCGTAAGAAATCGCGACGGTTTATTCCGTCACATCTTTTGGTCGCTCTCATTTTAATCTCCTCCATTCCAGTGCAGTGGTTCGTTCTGTAGATAAGGTGCCAACAGGATCCGAAGTTTTTGACGAGCGTGGTGCAAGTGTGCTTTAACAGTACCTTCCGACTTATTCAAACGGATAGCAATTTCTTTAATGGGGAGTTCCCTTCGGTAGCGCATCTTAAAAACGCGTCGCTGCCCCGGGGAAAGTTGCCGAACCGCTCTACGAATAATACGCCCAAGCTCCTCGTTTTCAATCACTTCAGCAGGCGATGGATACATACACATCATCTGGAGTTTATTATCCGCGTCAAGCGGTAATTCGCCAAGCATCAGTGCCTCCTTCCGCTTCTGTTTCCGTATGAAGTCGATGCTGCAGTTAATGGCAATTCGGTAAAGCCAACTGTAAAATTCAGAATCCTGCTTGAAGTGAGGCAGTGCCTGAAACGCCTTTAGAAAAACATCTTGGGAAAGGTCTTTTGCTGCCTCCCGATCTCCAATCCGTAGATAGAGTAGGTTATAGATTTTTTGTTGATATTTGAGAACAAGCGGGTTAAAAGCCTCCGTGTCACCACTCTGAAATCGCTCTACTAACTCACGCTCATCAATAGAGGAGAGTTCAGTCTGTGTGAACAAGGTGGAAGTGTGTTTAGTCCGTGTCATGCTATTTTCTCCAAATGTTTTGTCTAATTTGTTGTTTTAAGAGATGTCTTAGCATTGCTGGCGAGGATTGTATCCTCGCCCTTGCGTTGGTAAGTCCTGTAGGTTGGGTTGAACGGAGACCTACTAAAATCGCACACGACACAGTGTTTTCAACGGAACAGAGAAATCTGAAAGCACCAAAAACCGAGTGAAACCCAACGCATTATCATACCGACACCGTTTGCGATGTCGGGTTTCGCTACACCTATCTATCCGAAGGGCTCATTGAAAACGCAACGTTGTGTATAGCGAAAATGGGTTTCCTGTGGCTTTGCCGCTCAACCTAAGGGGAAACACCCAAGCGAAAACACCTACATCCATATTTATATTTTATCCAACCTGCGTTTAATTATCAAACTCACGTTAGATAGGTATTGGGCAGGCACAGAGACCTGCCCTTAAAAGTTAATCTAAATCTTAATCTTCCTTGCTACGGCGGGGCTCTCGGCTACGTGGAAAGGCTTTCTCGTATCGTTCGCGGGCTTCTTCACCAGTGATTTCGCCCTTCTCGATCATCTCTCGAAGCCGTCTGCCAAAGGCTTGCGCCTCGTCGGAATCACCTCCACGCTCCATCCGTTCATCTTCAGCAGGTGCTTCGTTCAACCATTTTTCAAGCGTGGCAGGCTTCACCCCAATTGCCTCTCCAACGGCACCAAGCACGTATGGATCAGGACGGAGCATCGGCTGTGCGAAAGCAAAGTTGTGTAGCACTTTTCCATCTTTGGCGATGATGACTGTCTGCGCCACATTACGATTCAACCCGTAGCTGCCTGGACCTTCACGACCGTCCGGAGAAATACTGAGTAAGACATCGCTTGGAATATGTGGTACTAACTTACTGGCTTGATTCTCCAAGGTATCGGGTGTGTCCCCTAAAAACACAGCGCTTATATGCATTGCCTGTTTAGATTTCTCAGCGGTTTGAGCAAGTAAACGAGAAACACCAACTAATCCACGCAATCCAAGACCGCTTTCGTCTTGAAGGAAGAGAACGAGTAGTTGTCCATCTGCCTTGGCTATGGCATCGTAGGTTTTGTCCTTAACGTCACCATTGATACCCTTAACCATCAAAGGTGGCAGTTTTTCACTGGGTTGTGGACCAGAGAAAATTGCTGTCCCTTGTGCTTTCTTGAATTCAGCGGGATTTTTCACTTCAACGTTCTCTCTGCGGTTTCGGTTTTGATTTTCCCGATTCGCTAAGGCGCGGCGCGCTGCCATGCCTTCTTCTTCATTCAATTTGCCGTCACCATCTTTGTCAAACCGTTTGACAAGTTCTTCCCGAGATGGCGTGCGTTCACGATCGCGAGCATCTTCTCGTTCCATTTGTCCGCTGTCGCGCTGCATCCGCTCATTTTCAGCAGCCTCTTCGTTCAACCATTTCCCAACTGTTGACGGATCCTCTCCGATTGTCTGGGCGATGGCACCGATGACATGTGGGTCAGCATAGATCAAAGGTTGTGTGAAAGCGAAGTTATGAAGCACTTTTCCATCCTTGGCGATGATAATTGTTTGTGCCACATTACGGTTCAATCCGTAGTTACCCGGTCCCTCACGCCCATCCGGAGAAATACCGACCAAATCGCCAATGTTCTCTGGCACATGCTGTGTGATTTGTTTCAACGCGGCGGGATCATCTCCAAGAAATACGACGCTCATCTGTAGTTCTTGCTTAGATGCGTTGGAGATTTTATCAACAACACCCGCAATATCATACAACCCACGCAAACCCACACCGCTACCGTCTTGCAACAAAAGTACAAGCAACTTTCCATCATCTGCCTTAGCGATGAAATCAAAGGTTTTACCTTTTGCGCCACCGCGTATACCTGTCGCCAGTAGCGGCGGAAGTTTTTCGCCGGGTTGCGGTCCAGAAAATATCTGTTTTTCTTCGGACGTACCGAAATCTGCTGGGTCAGCAACTTCTATTTGACGGCGATTTTCATATTGGCGTTCTCTGCGCATCATCTGCGCATCATCGTTGCTCCGCAGAATCGGTCCTTCCGCACCGACCATCCAACCTTCTCTGCGCATTATCTGCGCATCATCGTTGCTCCGCAGAATCGGTCCTTCCGCACCGACCATCCAACCTTCTCTGCGCATCATCTGCGCATCATCTTTTGTCTCCTTGAGAAGTTGTTCGCCTTCTTCCCAAGTGATTCCCAGTTTTTTGAGATGTTCTGCCACTTCCGATCTTGGTATTTTTCCATTCCTGATGGCTTTTTGAAGTTCGGCAAACTTAGAAGCGATTGTCTTTTTGTCCAAATCGTCTTCCTTATAGCGTTTCGCTGACGCTTCATTCAGCCACTTCTCCAGTGTAGCGGGTTCTACTTCAATCGCTTGTGCGATGGCACCGAGGAAGTGTGGATCGGTATAGAGCATCGGTTGTGTGAAAGCAAAGTTGTGCAGTACTTTCCCATCTTTAGCGATAAGAACGGTCTGTGCGACATTGCGGTTCAATCCGTAACTGCCCGGTCCTTCACGCCCATCGGGAGATATTCCTGTTAATATCTCATTTGGAATCTCTTTTTTTAGCATATCATGCGCCCATTCAGGTAGCGTGTCGAGATTATCTGCAAGGAACACAGCACCTATCTGGAGCCCTTGATGAGACGTTTTGGTACCCGTTGCCGTGCTGTGCCTTTTTTGGAAAGCATCAATTTTGAGGAGCAACTTAGACACGTTAACAAGCCCTTTTATACCAACTGCATTGGTATCTTGCAAGAATAACACGAGCGGCTTTCCATCCACCTTAGCGGTGATATTCAATATCCGGCCCTCGGTTTCGCCACTAATGCCGGTCACCATCAATGCCGGGAGTTTTTCGCCGGGTTGCGGTCCAGAGAATATCTTGTTTTCTTCAGACTGCTCAAACAGTGCTGGGTCTTTCACTTCAATGTGTGATTCATCTTTGTACTGTTTCTCGCCCATCTTTCCAACCTTCGCTTTCTCCATCCCTTGCTTTTTCTCAGTCTTATCAACCCCGTTTTCTAATTTCTGAGGTGTCTGAGCGAAGAGTGAAACTTGGAAAGTTTTCAGTGGAACCAATTGTGCCATTGCCAATAATGGCAGGCAAGTTAGGAGCAAGGTTGCCACTATCAGCTGTAAGCGCGGCTTCAGTTGCACGTCTAACCGTCGATTACTTTTCAGGATAGAATCAATTCGAGATTCCAATTGCGATGGCTGATTAAGTGACAACGCGAGTGGAACAGTCCGGTTTTCGCGGCGTACCAGATCTAATAAACACTGTGCGTAGTTTTTTCTGGCACCTGTCAATTGGATGACCCAGTCGTCACAGATGCGTTCTCGTAGATGGACGAGTTCACGATTAAGGAGATGGTAAATTGGATGGAAAAAGAAGACCACGCCTACGAAGTGTGAAAAGAGGTTCGTTAACCAATCGAGGCGTTGCACATGTGCTAATTCGTGGGCGGCTACCAATTCAAACTGCTCCAAATTCAGTTCTCGCGGAATCAGGATGTGGGACGATAACCAACCAAATGAGATCGGCGATACTACGCGGTCCGAGAAACAGACAGTGACCGAACGCTTTATATTCAGTTGTCGCGCCAAGCGTTGACAGATTGCCTGATATGAATCATCAGCCACGACTGCACCGCGTCGGAGTTGACGGATTCGGTACAAACCAAATAGGAAACGGATGAGCATAGCGAATGCACCGATTGCCCAAAGACACAATAGCAGATCGGTCTTAGTTTCCCAATTGAAAAAAGATTTACCGCTTGTAAGGCGTTGATTTCCGGTTTGCGTGTGGCTTGCGGCGGATGAAATTTCCGGTAGGGTCGTAGTTGGCGCAGCTAAACCGGATATGTTTATTGGTGCTGCCTGCGTTAATTCCGGGACCGTGCCATTGATTGAAAGTGCCGGTACAAATTGATTTAGACCGAACAGGATTGGTAAACTGAGCAAAGACAACAGCCATAACAGGTGAACAGTGGTGTTAGAACGACGCTTTTTGCGGAACAGGTAATTCGTAATGAACCATGTCAAGCCACCCAATAACATCCACTGCCACGAGCAGTTGAGTAAAGAAAGTAGGATTTGCTTAGTCATCGGTTTTTTCCTCTTCAGGTTGATAGTTGTTAATTAATGCTTGTAAGCGATTGTGTTCAGCTGCGCTGGTGTGTCGCACTTCGAGGAGCGTGTTCACCAGTTTTTCGGCTGAGTTGTCAAAAAGGCGTTCCAGTAAATCGTTGAGCATTGTATGCGTAATCTCTGCTTCTTTGACCAAAGGCTGATAAACGAACGTCCTACCATCTACTTGATGCGACAAAAAACCTTTCTTCTCAAGGCTTTTCATGGTGGTGGCAACGGTGGTATAGGCGAGCTTCCGATCAATGTTATTAAGGACATCGTTGACTGTGGCACGCGTCAACCTCCATACAACTTTCATCACTTCAAGTTCTAAGTGGTGTAATCTTTTGGTTTTCATCTGATGTGGTCCCTACTTATATAAAAGGTTAAAGGTGAATTTGACTCACGAGTCAGAACGTTAATGCTCATGCCGCGAATTACGATCAGCAAATACTAAATCTAAATACGTAATAATAGTATTATACACCCTAAAAAAGCACTTGTCAAGTTAATTTACAAAGAAAATCACAATTTTACGGAAATTTGTGAAAAAAATGCATAATTTTTTATAATTCGTCTATTTTTTTAGAACCTTCCAAAGACACGCACAAAAATTTCCATGTAATTCTGATCGTTAACATCTCCGATTGCGCGCTGATCTATGTATCGGGCACCAATATGAAGGAAGAGTCGCTTCTCGTAAGCGACAAAACTCTTCTCCATTTCAGCCAACAGTGCTTGACGGACAAAGTCGTTATCATTATCACGCATATCATTGAACAAAAGAATTTGCCCACCACCGGTGAGTTTGATAGTCTTCGTAAACTGATAGACGACCTTGAGGATGAGTGCTGAAGCCATATCCCTCACATTCGCCCGTTCAATCTGGCGCAATCGGAGTCGGCGAAAGGCTTCCCGACCGTCGATTTCTCCGCTCAGGGAAAGGTATTCAAGCCGGTCCTCTGCCATCCGAAATCCGTTACGGATGGTGGACTTAAACATTGGGCTAATCTCAAGTGATTTGGTGGGACGCATCCGGTATAGGGTCTTGAAAATGCCGACTTCGTAATGCTGATTGTCTTTTTCAAAATCGTAATCGTATTGAATTTTAGCGCGAGCCGTCGTGACCATCCGTTCAATTCCCAAGTATTCATACGTGATTTTGGCGGTGTTAATCAGGTCGTTCTGCATCAGCAGCGGATCCCTGCGCCGTTTTTCGACTTCGGTGCCGCCATCAATACCGAAGAATTGCACTTCCCCGTTCCTTTCCATTTTCCGGACTTCTGGTTGTGCTCGATAGAGATGCTCCTCCGTTCTGCTTAAAAACCCAGCAAAATACCATGTCTCGTCAGGAATCCGATCTTTTACCAGTTTCAGTTCGTTCTCAAAAACGAGCGACGAAGCCCGCGCAAGTTCCTTCCGATAAATCAGATTGCCAAATGCTTTCGTTGAAGAGGGGGTATTTCTGAGTCTGAGATTTTCTTCAATCTGTAGCCCGAGATCTAAGTCAACCACACTCGCCTGACGACTTATTTTACGGTTCATGAAAAGCCGTACGCCTTGCAGTCCAACATCGAACTCGTAATTCGGGTCCTGATCGTTTTCCTCCTCGTCTCGGATACCGTTGTTGTTTAGATCGCTTTCGTCCAAGAAATCCTCATCGACATCGAAAAGTAGAATATCATCCTCGTAGTCGAAGATACCGTTGTTATTTTTGTCAAGGTCACCGGGAATAATTAGAGAGGGAGGATCAGCAGGTGTATTATCGGAGTAGCGGTCCTGGTCATCGTTATCACCGACGGAGCGAGAGGCATCGAACCTCGGACCGACACGATACGCTTCCGCCTGAAAAATCGTATCACCAGCAGTTTGGAAGGCTTTGAAAACTGTTGTCGTTGCATCGAAACGTGAACCCAAGTTCTTTTGCAACGCGCTTTTCGGCGTGACAGCCACCTCGGCTTTTATACCGTAGTTGGTAAAATTGGTTTCCAAATCCACCGCCCATACAGGGACCTTGCGATAGTACCAAGAAAGTCCCAACTGCGACCTGCCGAACTTTGTGACCTCGCGTAAGCCTATACCTGATCCATCGGTTTTTCCCTCTTGTCCGTTCAGTCGATTGAGCAAACCGGGGACCATTAGAATCGTCCAATCGGTGCGGTTGGAACGGACCTCCCAACGGACACCGCTTAAGTCAATCTGATCGAAGGTGAATTTCGTGAAGGTTGTCGGGACCTCTCCGAGGCTGAGGATATTTTTGACGCTGCCCGCGGTTTCCTCAATTACCATAACACTGTGAAAACCGCGCCGAAAGAGGCGGTCAAAATCAAAACTGTCTTGCCTAACTCGCTCCTCCTCAGTATCTGCGAGGAAGTTTCGTCTATTTGTGAAATCGTATTCGACGCGTCCGGACAGGAACAATTTACCGAATAGACTGTACGCGTCCTCTGCCTCAGCGCGGAGCACGAGAACACAGCAAAGCAAGACTTTCAACAGGAAGAAAAGACATTTAGCAGGAAAACGGGCACGGATCCGGGACTTTCGGTCGTCTGCATTTATTTCCATATCTTATCGGTTATCAGTGGTTATCAGTTGTCAGTTCGGTTTTTCTGCGAAAAACCTTTCAGTTTTCAGAAAGAGACTTTGGAACTATCCAAAACCTCTTTTAACTGACAACTGATAACTGACAACTATTCTTCTGACAACCATTCCTCACCTCAATATATCCTCTGGTCCGTAAGACTCTGTGAAGGTCGCCCAAATGCCCGTGCGTTTATCGAGACGGCTCAATCCACGATATGTGCCCAACCAAACGTAGGTGTTACCTATAGTCATAGAAAGGATACCGTTATGCGCCAAACCGTCTTCCCGAGTATAAGTCGTCCAGGTATTCGTCAACTGATCAAACCGACTGACGCCGGCATTGTAGGTACCGATCCAGACCTCTGTTCCATCAACACCGATAGTGGTAACCTTATTGCTGGCGAGTCCATCTTCCGTTGTATAGGCAGCCCAAACTTGTGTCTTTTCATTATAGAGTGTCACACCGAGATCACTGCCAAACCAGACGCGATCGCCGTCAATAGCAATACAACTGACCTCATCGCTCGCGAGCCCATCTTCCACTGTGATTGTTTTCCAGATATCTCTACCCACATCGTATTTGCTGACACCTCGGCGTGTCCCGACCCAGACGTGTTTCTTGCTCGCCGTGATACACCAAATTTGATCAGTAACCAACGATTCTGCGAACTCCTTAGATACAGCGGAGGGCTGGATCTCAGTCCCTGATGTGTAGGTAATCCATGCGTTGAGATCATCCGCTGTGCGCGGATACTTCCCAATCCCAGAATTAGTCCCGACCCAGATATTATTTCCGTCGCTGCTGACAGAAGTCACATTATTAGCAGGCAACCCGTGGTGAGTTTTGTACTGATCCCACCGCAAGGCTATTTTATCAAAGCGATTCGCACCGTCGCGTGTCCCAACCCAGACGTATTGTTCATCAACAACAATAGAACTTACAACATTATCGGAGAGGGAGTCTCTCTTTTTTCGTCCATGCTGGTGCCAATGACCACCGTGCGTTTCTATGTTTTCGGATCCACCCTCTTGCCGATAATTTTTCCAGATCCCCAGAGCCTTATCATAGCGGGACATACCTTTATCGGTACCGACCCAGACAAAACGTTCATCTGTATCTACCGTCCGGACAGTGCGTCCAATAAGGGTTGGCAGGGCAGTCAAAGGTGTCCAAGATTCCTTTTGCTTATCATAACGGGAAAGTCCACGCAAGGTCCCCACCCATACATAGTCTTCATCGACTGCAAGCCCATACTCACCGACATGGTTATGGAGCAGCCCCTTGATGTCTTTAAACGTTGCCCAGGTGCCAGAAGCGAAATGAAATCGTCGAAGCCCTTCGTTGGGTGCTGCTAACCACAGATAGTCGTCATCGGCTGCCAGTTCGAGCGTTCCGCGCCCTGATCTGATTGTGGTCCACTCCTTATTCCGCCTATCGTATCGAGTGACACCTGCGTCATCCCAGGGTCTGTAGAGTATCCAAACATCGTTCTCTGTTGCGATAATGCGTCTAATGGTTCTTGCAGCAAGCACATCATTCGTTGAAAATGTCGTCCACTTTTTTGTTTTCTTATCGTATCGCGATAATGGGCGGTTGCTGCCTCTGTCCCATTCCGAACGCGCAACCCAGATGAAATCGTCATCTACAGTAATCCATTCGCCGCCTCTACCTGCCAGTCCATCCCTTGGTCCGAAATCCTTCCATTCACGGGTGATTTCATTGTAACGAGTGAGCCCACGCCCAGACGCAAACCAGACTTCTGGTCCATCAACGCCAAGCGATTTTATACGCTCAATATCACGATTATCCCCCTGTTCAACCACTTTCCATGTTCCAGTCGCTTTACTATAATGGTTTAATTCCAGACCTATCATCGGGATGACCCAAACACTCTGCTCACTTATAGCAATTTTGTCTACATCGTCTGTAGAAAGTCCATCTTCTTTTGTAAAATGCTGCCACGTATCCAAAGTTTTATCGTAACGCAGGATTCCGTAGTCTGTCGTAAACCAGACAGCATCAGTATCTACGTACGTCCAACGGATAAAGGTCATGGATCTTTTCTGAGTGGACTGTAGGATATCCAAGCGTGTGAAACGCCGCCACGTTTCTGTTGGACGATGAAACCGCACAATACTACCGTTCGGCGAAGCCCTCCAGTTATTGAACCAGATGTAATCGCCATCAAATTTGATGTGTGAGACCCTGGTTTCACGGAAGGGTTCCCGCACCGGACGAGATTGATGCAGTACCTCTCTACCATCTTGCGTGCCATATTCAATGAGACCTGTGTCAGTTGCCAGCCAAATCGTTTTATCTGCCGCACATAGTATGTCGCGAATGTTATACGGCACATTTGAGAGAGAATTCCAAGAATCGGAAGCAATCGTGTAACTTCCTAACCCTTGGGGAGTCCCAATCCAGAGAACACCATTTTGTAAAGCGAGCGCGGTGACATTGGCGGAGGGCAATTGTTCATTAAAGGACGAAGGCACCCAACGCTGCTGGGTACTGTCATACCTTGCAAGACCTCGGCGTGTCCCTGCCCAAAGTGTCTCTTCTTTCCCTTTTTCTCCTGTGGACAATAGGACATTAACATAGGGGTTGGGAAGTCCGTCGGCAGCAGGGTGCATCTTCTTATCAGCAATCGAATATCGCCAAACACCCTCAGCCCCACCAAACCAAACATTACCATCACGAAAAAGCACAGACAGTATCAGCGGATTTTTGGGCGTATCCGGCACAGCAAGCTGCGTCCATTCTTGAGATGTTGGGTCATACATGGCGGGACCCGAACTGGTACCGAGCCAGACAATACCGTTGAGTTGTGCCGTATCGGTATCAAGTGCTGTCACAAAAGCCTCACCGTGAATGGCTTTCGGTAAAGAGATTTCTGATGCATCCATATCCTCTTGCTGACTGCTGACGGCTGACTGCCGATTGCTATTTTTCGGCGTATGGAATGTCCATTCACTGTCCATATATGTCCGCGTCCCAAGTCCTCGATCGGTCCCAATCCAGACGCGAGAACGGCTTTCGGCTTTCGGCTCTCGGCTGTCAGCAGAAGAGGCTTCCGATTGATGAGAGGTCTCTTTACTGACAGTGTTTTTGCTTGGGTGTTTCCCCAAGCGCTGATGGCTTTCGGCTTTCGGCTGACGGCTATTCTGGCTAATAAGTATTGACGTGACATACGGAGTCGGCAGCCCATCTTCTTTAGAGATGATTTCCCAACTGCGCGTTTGAGGAGAGTAAACCGAAATTCCTGCGACTGTTGCCATCCAGAGGTTCCCATCAGTATCACGTATTATAGCACGAACATCGTTGTCGGCGAGAAAATCGGCTTGCTTATAAATTGTCCAGTCACCAGTTATCTTATCAAAGCGACTCACACCATCCTCTTTGCTCGCAAACCAAACATCATTACCTTGTGTGACAATCCAACTCACATGATTGCTTGACAATCCATCTGCTTTGGTGTAATGCACCCACGTATTGACAGGTTTAATAAACCGATGTACACCCGCATTGGCAGTTCCAAACCAGACTTGAAAACCATCTGTACGAATGGAGGTGATCATATTGCTTTTGAGCAGATCGGTTTTCGTATATGTTTTGATGAATGTCTGATCGACCTGATTGTATTGACTGACACCTTCTTTTTGCGTACCAAACCACACGCTGTCATCGTCCACCGCAATCGTGGTAATCTCACTGTCTATCAAGCCATCTGATTTTGTATAGTTATTCCAAGAATCGGTATCTCGATGGTAACGACTTACCCCACCTCTGCTGAACCTCGGATCCTCATCCCATCCATGCGGATCGGGGTTTATTTCCCTATCGGTGCCAACCCACACATACTCCGGCTCGACCGCGATCGTTGTAATTACTTTGCTGACTAAGCCATCTTTTCGGGTACGTACTGCCCAACTATCAATCGTTTTGTCGTAACGGTTTAACCCGTCGGATGTTCCAAACCAGACGTAGTTTCCGTCCACCGCAATAGAGGAGATTTGGTCGCTTGCCAAGCCATCAATAGTTCGGAAGGTCGCGAAGGTCTCTGTTTGCATATCGTAGCGACTCACACCCTCATCCGTAGCGAACCAGACCCACTGCCCATCAATTGCAACGGCATTCACCATATCGTTCGCCAATCCATCTTCCATCGTATAGTGGAGCCATTTATCCTGTTGGCGGTCCCAGCGAGAAACCCCGAGTGCTGTCGCAATCCATACATTGTCTGAATCTGCAGCAATACAGTTAACTTCATTGCTGACGAGCGTCCGTTCCACGGGCCATACTTTTTCGGGGCGTGAATCTACAGGCGAATCTCCATAAGGAATACCGGATTGCGGATCGGTCATCAAGGTCCCACACCCTATAATCATAAAGTGGACAAGCAACAACAAAGTACACGCAACCCAAGCAATGGATAAAGGGTTGCTTTTGTAGGAGGGAACTCCGATTCCCGACTCTCCCTCTACAATCCCATGATTACTCTCATTTGCTCGATTCATCATTTTCACCGTCACCCCTTTATTAAGTTCGCGTCTCGGAATCTGAAGGCTGTCTTTCACCATCTTGCCTCTATTATACCACAAAAACATTTCATAAGGAAGAAAAGCGTAATTACGGATGGATTCATTTAACTCGTTGTTTAGTATAGACGTAGGTTGGGTTGAGCGATAAATGACTAAAGACTCTTTAGTTTGTACGGGGAATTTTAATTTTCGATGAACCTTCCATATTAATAGGGATAGCGAAACCCAACAACCTGTAGTGCATACGCTTATTTAGACCACAATTACGCAAAGTTAAGATAAGGTTTTTCGTTGAAATTCGATAGGCGTCAAATACCCTAACGCCGCATGTGGGCGTTTCTGATGATACACCTGTGTGATAAAATGACCAATGCCATCTCTTGCTTCATGAATGTCCTGATAGTCGTTGAGGTGAACTTCTTCCTCCTTGAGGGTTCGGATGAGTCTTTCAGCAGATCCGTTCTCCCAAGGACACCCTCTCCGAGCTATCGAAATCTCAATATCGTGCGTTTTGAGCACCGAGAGATACGCATTTGAAAGATATTGTACACCTTGATCGGAATGGTGGATCTCTGGCACCCTTCGGCATAAGGCTTCCTCCAAGGGTTTCAAAGTCAAAGATTGCGTCAAATGTTGACTCAGATGTCATCCTCTTATCATGCGAGTGAAGACATCCATGAGCAGAGCGACATAGACGAAGCGTTCCTTGAGACGGACGTAGGTAATATCGCCAACCCAGACCTGATCTTGTCGAGAGACCTCAAGGTTCTGAACTCTATTGCCCCAGGGCTGTGGACCTTCAAAGGAGCTTGTCGTTTGACAGGAAACCCGTTTGACGGAAACCGAAAGATTTTCTTCTTTCATCAATCGGGCAATGCGTCTATGCCCAACGCTGTATCCCTGACGCACCAGCACCTCGGTGATACGCCGATACCCGTATGTCGGATACGCCGCTGCTAACTGCTCTATTTTATCGCGTAGGACTTCTTCACGCGGGTCAATTTTCGGTTGATAATAGAGGGTGCTCTTGTTGAAACCCAGCACCTCACAAATCTGTCGCACCGAATACTCCTTACGCAACGTCTCAATGAGGCATCGCTGTTCAGATGGATTCAATCCAACAAAGTCGATGCTTTTTTTTCAATCTCCAACGCCAATGTCAACCGGCCAACGAGTTGCTCAAGTTGAACGATCCGCTCCGCTGACTCGCTTGACTGCTTATCTGTAGATTCAAAGAAGGTTTCGACATTTTCAAGAAGTTGGCGTTTCCACGTTGAGACTTGGTTTTCGCTGAGGTTATAGCGTCGACACAACTCCGCTTGTGAACTTTCACCGCTGAGGGCTTCAAGCACAACTTCTGCTTTAAACTTAGGGGTAAATCGTCTTCGTTTGGCCATCGGATACTCCTTTCAATGAGATTGTTATTGTAGCACAATCTTCCTTTAGGGAGTGGTCTAAAAAACCGTAGGCAGTACAACCTGAACTTGAAAGTTGTCTTCTCTATGCGGTTTTCAGTCTGATCCCGTTCAACCCAACCTACGAGTTATGTCAAACTTATATTACTATAAGACGTATATCGTCGCTGCATCCCTTAAAAAAAGTTATACAAACCTAAATCGCTACCTATAGAAAAAGATGCCAAAAAGTGTTGACAAAAATCCCCTAACGCCCTACAGTATGCTTAAGAAACGGAGCGAACAACCTGAATTGATTAGAGAAATTGGAGGGACTTCTATGCCTTATGGAGGCAACGACTGGCTCGCTTTAACTGAAGAACCAACGTTAGAACCGGAGATTCCCATCTGTGACCCGCACCACCATTTTTGGGATTTTCGAACCGAGCGTATTCCTTATCAAAGGTATCTGCTCCATGAACTGATAGCCGATATTGACAGTGGACACAACGTGCGTTCTACCGTGTTTGTTGAGGCACGAGCGATGTACCGCGCTGACGGACCGGAGGAAATGCGCCCTATCGGTGAGGTCGAATTTGTGCAAGGGTTAGCCGCTGCGAGTGCAAGCGGTTTATATGGCACGAGTCGCGCAGCAGCTGCAATCGTCGGGCATGCAAACTTGAATTTGGGTGAACGCGTTGAGCCTGTACTGGAAGCCTTGCAAGCGGCAAGTCCGAACCGGTTTCGGGGTATCCGTCATTCTGTCACTTCGGATCCACATCCAGAGATAGGCGGAACCTCAGCATACAGAACAGCCGGTCAACTGGCGCGTGAGGATTTCCGTGCAGGTGCACGGGTGTTGGCGCGTATGGGGATGTCTTTCGAGGGTTGGATGTATTTCCCACAACTCCCCGAACTCGCTGATTTCGCGAAAGCGGTGCCCGATTTGACGATTATTCTAAACCATATTGGCGGTTTGCTACGGGTTGGTCCCTACGGTGGCAGAGATGACGAAGTATTGGCGACTTGGCAGAACGGGATCGCTGCCGTAGCGGCTTGTCCGAATGTCCACATGAAACTTGGGGGCATTGGAATGCCACACACCGGCTTCGATTGGCACGAACGAGAACAGCCGATCGGATCTGAAGAATTAGCCGAGTCTATGGCTCCCTTCATGAATTACTGTATTGAGCAATTTGGTCCAGAGCGGTGCATGTTTGAAAGTAATTTCCCAGTTGACAAGGTTTCGTTCTCCTACCATGTAATGTATAATGCGTTCAAACGGTTGTCATCCGGCTACTCGGACGATGAACGCGCTGCACTGTTTCACGACACCGCTACTCGTGTGTATCGGGTAGACATGTAAGTCATCGCTTCAGTGGCACAACGATCAATTTCATCTTTTGATGTGGGCGCGGTTTTCAACCGCGCTTTTTCTTTCAGACCTGTAAGGGTGTAATGTTTATAGTATAGCGATGTCCCTAACGCTTTAGCCTCAGCGGGGCGGCATGTTTATGTCCTCTGACACGGAAGCGTGAAATTCGGTTGCTTCCTATCACAAAACATGGTATATTCATTCACAAAGGAAGGACCGAAAAATGAGCATTAACAGAGATTATTTCTGGTTCCGACTCTTTAAAACACGAGGTATAGATACTAAACTTCTGGTCTCAATTGCTAAAACATTAGAGGCAGAAAATCTAAGACCAGAAATGTTGCCACTCAACCAAAACGATCTCTCGGCACAATTTCCAAAGTTAGCGAAAATCCTTAAGGGAGAAATCCGCGAAGAAGATAGAGACAATGTATCCGCAGCGTACGAGCAACTTAAAGATCACGGAATCAATATTATCTACCCCAGTCACCCAAATTTTCCGCCACATCTTCTTGAAATTGCACCGATTCTGTTTGTTAAAGGGCAGCAAAAACGTCTCATGTCAGATAGCGTCACGATTGTCGGCGCGCGGGATGTATCAGACAAAGGAATACGTATTACGAAAAATCTGGCTGGTGAACTTGTAGGTAAGGGAATAAATATCGTCTCTGGATATGCCGAAGGTGTTGATTTAGAGGCGCATTTAGGCGCGTTAGCAGCACGGGGAACAACGACAATCGTTCTATCTGAGGGCATCAAGCAGCTGCGTCAGAAAAGTGCCTTTAAGCAATTCAATTGGGACCGAGATGTGCTTGTGGTTTCACAATTTGACCCAGATACCGAGTGGAGTGCCTGGGATGCGTTGGAGCGAAATCAACTTGTATGTGCCCTTTCTAAGGCGATGGTGGTTATTGAATCTGGACCTGAACGGGATACGCAAGGTAAAATGAGCGGGACCTTTATTACTGCAAAAGCAGCACTGGATCTAAATCTACCAGTTTTTGTTGTTAACCCAAACTGCCTTGACAACACTCCAAAAGGCAATGTTGACTTGATTGCGTTAGGTGGCTACAGCTTCGACCCAATCAATGGCGTAGAGAGAATTGCGAAACATCTCTGAAAATACGGAGATGTCCTAACCTACCACCGAAGCCTATCACTGCCGAGGTTTCATGGAGATTAAAAAATTAATTCAGTAATTTCTGGGCGAATCCGGGCGCAGTTCCAAATCGCGTCTACTGGGTCTGGGAATTACCGAATTAAATACTTAAACCTCACAAGACCGCGCTTTTTCTTTCAGACCTGTAAGGGTGTAATGTTTATAGTATAGCGATGTCCCTAACGCTTTAGCCTCAGCGGGGCGGCATGTTTATGTCCTCTGACGCGGAAGCGTGAAATTCGGTTGACCTCCCCCACAAAACGTAGTATCCTTAATATATACTAAAGTTTGGACAATATTGTAAACTTATGCTGCCTTGTCGAAAGGCAGGGGTGTATCCTCTTGAACACTGACATTAATATTCTGCGAGTTTGTTTTTTCATTGAACTTGGCAGAAAATAACGCTATCGCCATTTGCGAGCGAAGATAAGCGACCCGTAAGCCTTGTGTGAGTTTCGTCGGACGATACCAATGAATGCCGAGATGCTGACAGACCTCGAGAACACTTATATCATTTTTTGCGTCGCGTGGCGTGTTGAGAATATCAACTTTGTAAGACTTGCTGCGACGCAACTGAGTTGAACGAACCGATTGATGCTCTTGCGAGATTTCAGGCGATAAGCATCGAAGCCGAAGTGCTGTTTGGCATCTCGAAAGGCAGTTTCTATCTGCCACCTTTGTTGATAATACTCGATAATCTTCGGGATTTCAAGCGTCAAATCGGTTGTAAAGACGCAGAAATACCGATACGGTTTTGAGACCTTCGGGCGGTTTCGGATAACGACGAGTCGGACTTCAGCATCACACATCCGCGTCCGAACGACCTTTGAGGCAATCGAATAACTTTTTGCGTTTATATCTATGTCGTTATATCGCAGTCGGCGAATATCGAGACGGTCTCCGTATTTCCGAGGGCACCCGCGTTGGCGACGTTTTGCGGGTTTCGGTAAACGATAGAAAACCGCATTAGATTTCGCACGACATAAGATATGATGTCCGAAACGCAATGCCATTGTAAACACTTTTCGCCGTGCGAAGCCACGGTCAAAGATAATAAGGCCCGGCAGGATCTTTGAACAAATACGTTTCAACACCGCATCGCTTTTATCGCGGAGCGTCTGGGGAGTCATGAGTTTCACCCAGACGGGGAATAGATGCCACTGTGTCGCCGTCTGACAAAGTAAACCTAACGCGCCAAACTCGTGTCCGTAATGAAACTTCGATTGATTCACGCCTCCCTTTTGATAACTGGAGTTGCGGAAAAAATGCAGACCCCATTGGAATTTGCCCGTCTTCAGAGCCTTCGTCTCATCATAGACATAAACCCAATCCCTAAAGCGGTGTTGGATGTGCCTGATGAGAACCGATGCGACAGCATCGGCACTCCATTGCCCCCGCGAAAGGAACTTCGGAAAGGACCAATACTTCGTCTCTGAACCACTACATTGATAAACTTCCGTCAGCGTTCCACGCCCCCTATTGGCGATGAAGCCAAAGATAAACGCTTGGAAAAGCGAGAAGTTTTGTTCATTGAATAAATGACGAAAATCCGATAGAATATCTCCTAAGCAGAAAAGGAGGTTCATGTTTACTTTCCTTTCAAAACAGTGGTATGTGTTTATGAAAGGATACCGGCTTTTCTGCTTTTTCGCACTATAATTCTAAAAATTGTCCAAACTTTAGTTATCATTAGTGGAGCATTCATAATGTCCTCATCTGTTAGCGATAATGAACCACCCGTGTATTTCATATCGGCAGTAATCGTACGGACGTGCTCACGCAACCATTTTATTAAGGACGGAATCGCTGTCGGGTCCTGCCATCAGTCGCTCATATCGTGCTTTAGGCGGATCAACCGAATATGCCCTCGCACGATACCGTCCTCCTCATCAATAATACTACCGAGTTTGTCGCCAATTTCATCTGCGTAAGTGCCAACAATATCCGAGATTCCCTCACCGAATGCATCTTGTCCGGTGCCTCCTGATTGCGTTAAAGTCCCAAGACCTGTGTTTGAACCTCCACCCCCTGTCCCTTTACCCGGAGTATTTCCATATCCAGAGTCCTCTCCACTCTTTCCATAACTGCGCCCCTCCTCAATTTCTCCGCTCCCTCTTTCTATCGTTGGTGAGTTAGCTTTAGAAGCTGCAAGGATGGACTCCGGTGAAGGGGCGAGTCTTACCACTGTGGAGAGCGGTGGTGCTTCCAACTTCGGTTTTTCGTTGACTTGTGGAAGTGAGGACATTGATGAGGGTAGACGTTTTGCCGCTGGGTTCTCAATAGATGCCGTAGCGGCGGCTTTGCTCTGTTCGACCTCTCGGATTATCTTTTTCGGTCTATGTATCCGGGGCGGTGGCGGAACAAAATCCACAGCAATCGTATCTTCTACCTGTTCTACCAGCGGTTTCAGTAACCATATCGCTGTGAAAATAATTGCGATTGCGTGTACTACCAAAGAGAATATCAGTGCTTTATTCCTACGTTGTTTGGCATAATACTTTTCGATCATACGTGTGTTCATAATTATTCCTCTATTTGTATTTGAATTGTGGTATTAAGATGATATTTTGAAAGTCCGCTCAGTTTAATAATGTGAGTTTTACATAAAAAATGGGGTTGTGTGCCAAAAGGAGAACCATTATGGTATAACAACCTAAGTTGCTATCTGAACAAAAATGTAGATTCAATCATAAAAACTTGGGTTAGGACATATTGTTCATAATTTTTTTTTATCATAAATTTGTCCTAACATAAGTGATTGTATTTGACTTCAGCTTATCAATCAAATTAAATCTGTCTTAAAGACACAATTTTGGAGCGAAAAACGTACAGAATGTGCAAGAAATAAACAAGACAGGCACAAATATGGGTGGGATTTACATTAAATGTTGTTATGAGGTTGGTTGCAGGCACTTACTGAGCGAAAGGATTTTTTAAATCTACGGAAATATAAAGACAGAGGCGGGCTATCTATTGTAGAACTCTCCAACTTTCTGAGGCGAACTCACTTTAGTATAGAGGATGATAGGAGGAGGACAAGTACCAGGGCGAGTTCGCCGATGATACCACATATTCTGGCGTTCATTATCAATTCCCTCGTCGCAGTGCTGGTTTTTGTAGTGCCGGTATAATTTTGAAGGAGAAATTGTTAATAGCCAGCTGCTGCTTCTTTCCGAACCATCCACTTTTTCCAAACAATTGGATTTGCAGTTTTTGATTCCTGCCTTTCACATTTTTATCGGCTGTTATAGAGATTCCAATGGTTTCTTCTCCGTTTTTGCTCAGTTTTGAGAGCACTCCCGGTTTTTTAAAGCGCACTCCCGCTATAGATGGTGGGGCGAACCTGATTTCAATGTTGCGTGCTGTGCTGCTTTTGTTGGTGATAATTAGTCTGACCCGTCCTGTTTCACCGGCATCAAGAAAGCCGTTCCCTGAAGGTTCCTCTAAAGAAACTGCTATTGAAATGTCCGGATCTGAAGATGCTAGCAGGGGCCACGGCAGTATTCCAAACTTGAACATAACAAAGATTCCGACAGCAATAATGCCCGAAATAACAGCATAGACCCTGATTTTCTTCCAGATCTTTTTATTTCTCTCTAAGTTTCTGTCGAACTTTATGATTTGCAGGAATTCGCGTGCTTGCCGATGGTTTGGATTGCGCCTTAACGCTTCGTCCGTAGCTGCTTTGGCATCGTCAAATGCCCCTATTTCGAGGTAAGCCTGCGCTAAACCGTAGTGTGCTTCCACCAAGCTGGGATCTGCCTTTATTACCTTTTTAAATGCAGTGGCGGCTTGGTTATACTGTTTATTGTTGAGAAAAACCTGTCCACGTTCTAAATCTTGTGTCACATCAGATACGTTTACTAGTGCTGTACTTACTGACTTCGTTGGTGCAGGCTGGCGAGGGGTGGGACGTGCCTGTTTTATATTATCTAAGAGTTGGCGCACCGGTTGGGAGTCAGCGTCAATCCTTAAAGCTGCATTCGCTGCATCTTCTGCGTCATCAAGTTGTTCCATTTCAAGATAAACTTCGCCTAAACTGATGTGTGCTGCTACAAAATCTGGATCTAAATCTATTGCCTTTTGGAACTCTGCAATCGCTTCTGTAAGCATTTTCGCGTTTCGGTAAGCGGTACCAAGTTCATAGTGTGTTTCCTGTTTCGATTTTGCAGCTGGTTGTGGGTCTACAGATTGTTCCGGTTCTGACGGCATGGTAGCCTGTGTCTCAGGAGGTATGAAGCTTGGATCGATGGCTTGTAAAAGAGAACGTGCGGGTTGATAGTTTTCATCCAATTTCAACGCCTCTCTCGCTCTCTCTCTCGCCTTTCCGAGTTCCTGCTGTCCAAGGTAAGCAAGGGCAAGGGCGTGGTGTGCAGCTTTGTAAGTGGCATCCAGAACTATTGCTTTCTGAAGTGAATCTTCAGCGCGTGGGTACGTTTCCATCTTAAGGTAGGTTAACCCTAAGTTGTAGTGCGCAGTGGTAAAATCGGGGTCGAGGGTTATAGCATTCTGAAAGGCTGTAACGGCTTCGCTATAGCATTCATTGTTGAGGTCAGTAACCCCTCTGTTGTAGTGCTCCTGTTTTATCGAGTTTGCAAGTTCACGAGCGGGTTGATAGTTGGCATCGAGTTTTAATGTCTCTATAACAGCGTTTGTTGCCGCTTCCAAATTGCCTGATTCTCGGTGTGCACGGGCAAGGTTGTAGTGTGCTCGTTTGAGATTCGGAGCGATGATTATTGCCCGTTCAAGATGCGGTATTGCTTTGTCATAGGATCCTTGTTCGACATGAGCGTAACCGAGATTGTAGTGTGCATCAACGAGATCAGCATCTAAGGCTATAGCGTTTTGTAACGCATCGATTGCCTCCTGATACGCTTTCAATCCGATATAAGCGGCACCGAGGTGGGCATGGATATGCTTATTTTCGGTGTCGGAGACATGTGAACTGTGTTTTAAATCGGCATCAAGTGTTAAGGCTTTCTGAAATGTGGGAACGGCTTCAGCGTAGCGTCCAGCGTCGAGATGTTGTCTACCGCTGTGGTAGTATGCTTGTGTGATGGTGTCACACAACAGCATCGCGGGTTGGTGTGTGGCATCAAGTTTTAACGCTGCTGTGACCGCTGTGCTTGCTTTCTCGAGTTCGTCCTGTTCGAGGTAGGCGCGGCAGAGCGCACAGTGCGCGCCTATAAAATTCGCATCCAACTTTATGGCTGCTTCAAATTCAGGGACGGCTCTGCTATATTGTTCTGCTTCCAGATAAGCGATACCGAGGTTATAGTGTGCCTCTTTTATAGCGTTCATTTGTTTGGGAAAGGAGAAAGGTTGCTTTAGGGTAATTTTAAATGCCATTCTACCAGATTTGCTTTAATTTTGCAAACAAAAATCTTGAGTGAGGTTGGATTCTGCTATATAATAACATCGAGAGTTCATAGGTAAAACAACGCACGCCTCGATTGGGAATCTCTATGCTCCAACACTCGCCTGCCCTCTCTACGTCTTCTCCTCACCAGAAAATCCGTTGGCGGATTATTTGGCTTGGACTTGTGCTCATTCCCTTCAATAACTATTGGGTTTTCGCATCGCTACGTTGGGATCAGGGGTTTCCAACGACGATGTCCCTCTTTTTCAATACTATCTTCGCACTGACCATCCTGATAGCCCTCAATACAATCCTGCATCGGTTCGCGCCGCGCGCCGTACTCACCCAAGGCGAATTGCTGACACTCTACGCGATGCTATCCGTGGCATCTGCTATCTGTGGACATGACCTATTTGAGGTGATCATTACGAATATCGCCACGGTTGGATGGTTGGCAACGGAGGAGAATGAGTGGACTACACTTTTTCACCGCTATCTTCCAGAGTGGCTTGCCTTGACGGATAAAAACCGATTGACCGTTTATTTTACGGGGGAATCCACTCTTTATCTGCGTCCACATCTCCAGTTGTGGTGGCGACCTGTGCTTGCGTGGAGTGGCTTTATCATTGTTCTGCTTTCCACGACGTTTTGCATCAATGTTATACTGCGAAAGCAGTGGATTGAAATAGAGCGACTCAGTTATCCGATTATTGAGTTACCATACCAGATGACGACGACACATTTCTTCCGCTCAAAACCGTTGTGGATAGGCGTAATCCTTGCCGGTGGGATAGATGTGGTTAACGGACTGCATTTTCTATTTCCAAACTTTCCCGGACTCGGTGGAGAATTCTATGATTTGCGTCCGTTGTTTACAACAAAACCGTGGAATGCGATTGGGTGGACCCCAGTTGTTCTTTTTCCTTTCGTGATTGGAATGGCGTATTTTATCCCGCTTGATTTGTCGTTTACATTCTGGTTTTTCTACATCTTCTGGAAGTTTGAGATGATCTTTGGGAGTATTGCTGGCTTACAGCGAATTCCGGGGTTTCCGTTCATCTTCGACCAGTCGTTCGGGGTTTGTATCGGTGTATTGGGCATGGCATTGTGGAGTGCAAGACATCATCTACAGAATGTGCTTGCACGGGCGTGGCGTGCGAACAGAGAAACGGGGTCAAACGAACCGATATCCTATCGTGCTGCGGTGATAGGACTAATCTGTGGGTTTCTAATGCTGGTTGGTTTCTGGTGGGTTGCGGGGATGTCTTTCTGGGTGGCGGTGCTCGTCTTTGCTATCCACCTGACGACGGTGACAGTGATTACCCGTGTCCGTGCTGAATTGGGGCCACCGATTCATGACTTACGCTCCATGGGACCTGATGTCTTACTTCCCAAAATGTTTGGGATGCGCAGACTCGGAGGGCAGAATCTGGCACTCTTCTCCCTTATATTTTGCTTCAATCGTGCCTATCGCGGGAATACGATGCCGCATCAATTAGAGGGCTTGAAATTGGCGGAACGATCGCGCAGTCCTTCGCGACGTATGGCTATCGCTATGCTCCTCGCTATGGTGCTGAGTCCCTTCGCTGCGTTTTGGGGTGCACTGCATCTCGGTTACGAGAGCGGTGCGATAGAGGTCTGGTCGGGTTCCGTGTTTAACCGCACCCAAAATTGGCTAACGAATCCGATGCCGGTTAATGTCCCGTCTTTGATTGCCATGGTGTGCGGACTTCTGTTCGCGTTTGGTCTTACCTTGATTCGGCTCCGTTTCTTCTGGTGGCCCCTATATCCGATTGGGTATGCTATCTCTGGAACATGGGCGGTGAACTTTTTCTGGTTTTCGGTTTTTGTCAGTTATTTTATCAAATTAGCGATCCTGCGTTTCGGTGGTATACGGACGTTTCGGCGGGTTGCACCGTTCTTTCTGGGATTGATTTTGGGGGAATTCTTGGTTGGGAGTGTCTGGGGACTTCTCGGTATCTTCCTGCAAAAACCGATGTATCGATTTATTTGGTAAGAAAACCACATCTATCGTTTTTCACTTGACAAAGATGCCTGAACCTCTTAGAATATATTGAGGCTTTTGTCTATTATATGGGTATGCCGCGGGACGTTCGCAGATTGAAGGTTTCCAAGATTTATTATGGGACAAATACAACAACTTCGTCGAATTACAATATGGGGTGTCGGATTAATCGGCGGTTCGCTCGGACTTGCGCTGAAAAAGAACGGATTTCAGGGGCAACGCGTCGGGTTGGGACGCAACATCGGCAGACTTGAGAAAGCACTTCAATACGATGCAGTTGATGTGGTTACGACGGAAATGACGGAAGGGCTACACGAAAGCGATCTGGTCGTGTTGTGTACGCCTGTTGAGCTTGTTCCGGGCTTGGTCCAGCGTATCGTTGAATTTGTTGGCACACAGCAGCACCGGACGGTGCTAACGGATGTAGGTAGCACGAAATCTGTGTTAGTAAAGACAGTTGAAGCGCAGCTGCGAGAACGTAATTCCGATGCTGTTTCTTTTGTAGGTGGGCATCCGATGGCAGGCTCACATGAGACCGGTGTGGACGCAGCACTCGCGACGCTTTTTGAAAACGCGACGTGTATTTTAACACCCACAGAAAACACCGATGCGGATTCACTACAGTTGGTTAAGAATCTATGGGAATCTGTCCGGGCGGTGCCACATCTCCTCTCACCTAAAACCCATGATTTACTCATCGGTGCCGCAAGCCATCTCCCGCATCTCATTGCAAGTCTACTCGCGAACACTGTTGCGAATATCGAAATCGAAGGCAATGAAGCATTGGACTTTACAGCGACCGGTTTTCGGGATTCCACCCGTATCGCTGCAGGTTCACCGGACTTATGGACAGGCATTTTTACTCAAAATAGGGATGTCCTTTTACCACTCATTGATGACATTATTGGCAACTTAATCGAATTCAAAACCTTGCTTCAGACAGATAACCTTGCTGAGATTGAGCGTGTGCTTTTAGAGGCGCAAGTTATCGTTAAAAAGCGCAGAGAAAAATTGGGAGGCTCATGAAAAGGATTGGATCTCAGGTGACGATTGCGATGGATGGACCCGCCGGGTCTGGGAAAAGCACGGTGGCTCGACGCATCGCAGAAAGACTCGGCTTGCTTTATCTCGATTCCGGCGCGATGTACCGAGCAGTGACGCTGTTGGCGATACAGGAAAAACTTGCAGCGGATAGTCCGAAACTCATCGACCTTGTGAAAGCGTGTCGTATTGAATTCACAAATAATGGCAAAACGATTCTGCTTGATGCCGAAGATGTGTCTGTACAGATCCGCACACCAGTGGTCAATAAATTGGTTGCGGATGTCGCGAAAATCCCCGAGATTCGTCGTGAAATTGTGAAACACCAACAGCGGATCGGTGCAGCAGGAAATATCATTGCTGAAGGTAGAGATTTGACAACGATTGTTTTTCCCAACGCCGATTTTAAGTTCTATCTTGATGCTTCTGTAACAGAACGTGCAAAGCGTAGGCTCGCCGAGCTGCAAACACAAAATGTAGATGTGACGTTAGCAGCGGTTGAGGCAGAGATTCGCGCTCGCGATGAAAAAGATACAACCCGTGAACACAGCCCTTTACGTGCTGCTGAGGATGCGATTATCATTGATACAACGTGTACAACGGTTGAGGAAGTCGTTGATTTTATTATCGCGCAGATCCGTAGAAGTGAGGAGTGTCAGCAGTAACGTTATGTGGTATACCAATAATCAATTCTGGACACCCCGTGCGCTCTATAGATGGGGACATCGACTCACAAATCTTTTCTGTAAAACGATGGGACACCTTGAAGCACAAGGCGTTCACAATATCCCCAGGGAAGGTGGGGTTTTACTGGTTTCAAATCACGTCAGTTTTCTGGATCCAGTTATCGTGGGTTCTGCTGCGAGTCGTGAGGTTCATTATATGGCGCGGAGCAATGCATTCGACATTCCCGGCTTAGGGAAACTCATCTCAGCCTATAATGCCTATCCTGTGAATAGAGGTGCCCCGGACTTAGGGGCACTGCGACGGACGATTTCGCTTTTGCAAGCAGGCAACGCCGTGCTTATATTTCCAGAAGGCACCCGTAGCGTTGATGGCACGTTGGGGAAGGCACGTGATGGTGCCTGCTTTATTGCACACCGGGCAGGTGTGCCGACTATTCCTGTTTTCCACAGCGGCGCGGAACGGATGTTGCCACGGAACAGTAGACGGCTACGCCGATCAAAATTGACTGTCGCCTTCGGTGCTCCGCTTGAACTTACTGTCGAGGAATTTGAGACGAGGCGCGAGATGTATCAACAGATGGGCAATCAGATGATGGAAGCGATTGCGGATTTGCGGGATAACGTCCTCAGTTAGTTGGATTTGCCAAAATCAGTAAGACATCACCCTCTTGGACCTGATAAGTTTTACCCTCGGCTCTCAGTAAACCTTTACTTCGCGCTTGCGGATAACTACCACATGCTACCAAATCAGCCCAGTTAATTGTTTCCGAACGGATGAAGCCTTTTTCAAAGTCGGTGTGAACACGACCCGCTGCATCAACTGCGGTTTGTCCTTCCGGCAGCGTCCATGCTCGCGTCTCGACTGGACCGGTTGTAAAGAATGTAAGCAGCCCCAATAACTGATACGAAGCCTGAATGAATCGTTCTAAAGCGGATTCGTGTAATCCCATCTCTTCCATAAAAATCTCGGTATCCGTTTCATCGAGTTGGGACAGTTCCATTTCTAACTGTGCAGCGAGGACAATGACTGCCGTTTGTGGCTCCGCTTTGTATTTAATGAAACGTTTGAAAATTTCGTCAGCTGCGTCTAACTGTGTTTCACCAATATTACAGACTAACAACAGTGGTTTCTGTGTCAAAAACCCGTAACCGCGTATCAACTTTTCCTCATTGGTAGATAGGGCGAGTGCACGGAGTGGTTCGCTCTTTTCTAAGGTTTGCTGACACGTTTCCAAAAGCCGAATTTCACTTTGCTGTTCTGGCAGTTTCTGATTTTGGTATTGCTTACGGAGTCGGGTAAGTCTACCTTCAACGATCTGGAGATCTGCCAATGCGAACTCAAGAGCAATGCTCTCGATATCGCGTTCTGCGTCAAGGGTTCCATCGACATGTGGAACCGCTTCATTTTCAAAAAGCCTGACAACATGCGCAAGCGCGTCGACCGTGCGGAGTTCTGCGAGCATCCCAGCATCTAACTCCCCTTGTTCCACATCCGATTTGGTTACCCCGGCGACATCTACATAATCAATCGTAGCGGGGGTCATCTTTGGCGATTCAAATGTCTCTGCTAACTGTTCCAAACGTTCGTCCGGGATGTTAGCCGTACTAAGGTTTATTTGTCCGCGGCTGGTGTAACCGCCAATTTCTGCGTTAGATTGGGCTAACGTGTTAAACACTGTCGTTTTTCCGACCTGTGGTCTGCCTACGATGCCTATTTTCATTTTTTTCAACCTATTTTATTTCACTAGCGAGGTGTCTAACCTCACTGGTGCTACAGAAAAATCTATTGACAATATCCGTGTAAAGTGTTAGCATAAGCGTTAGATATAGCATCCAACCCAGAGGTGAATTAATTGCACATGACTGTCGAAAAAAGAACATGGAAACAGCACATCGTCAAAGGTTTAACCATACTCTTAATCTTCATGGTATGCCTTGCAATTTTGCAATGGTTTATCATCAAAGAATTATTTAGTTTTGGCGCGGACATGGTAAAGGATGCCCTGATTCAACAAGCCCCTGAAGGTGTGGATCGATATGATATTGAAGCTACGTTTGATAGGGTTAAAACGGCTGGAATGCAGCTGCCGTTCAGTTTTCTTACTGGAAAAATCAGTCTCCGTAAAATCAGAGCCGTTGGCAGATATGCAATAGAAGCGAACGATGATGGATCTTGGGACGTTGATGAGGTTAACACGCTCCTGCGGATGATGAATGCTTCTGTCGGAGTTAAAGGAGGAACCGAGTGACTTGCATTATTGATTTGCAAGGGACACTTAAACAATGCGGACACAGCTAACTCCCCCCTATGAAAAATTTGCCTACGCCTATGACCGAATAATGTCGAACGTCAATTATACACGTTGGACACATTACATTGAGTCGCTTTTTGAAAAATATAATTGCAAACCACGCACCGTTCTTGATTTGGCATGCGGCACTTGCGCCTTGACTATAGAACTCGCATTAAGAGGTTATGAAATGACCGGAGTGGACCGGGCAGTTGGCATGCTGGACATTGCGAAGGAGAAAGCAGCGGCACACGACGTGAATATTGAAGTCCGTCATGGAGATATGCGCGATTTTCAACTGAACCAACAATTTGACGCAGTTCTCTGCACGTACGATAGCATTAACTATGCTTACGACGAAACCGAATTAAGCAATGTCTTCCGGCGTGTTGCTGAGCATCTCGAACCCGATGGTTTGTTTATCTTTGACGTGACAACAGAGCGGAATATTGTTGAGCATTTCCACAACAAAACGTTCGCTTCAAACCATGACGATTATACCTACATTTGGAAAAACAACTACCTCCATCACAGTAAAATGTGTCGTACGATCCTGACCTTTTTTATTCGCGAAGATGATCTGTTTCGCCGTTATGAAGAGGTACACCAGCAGCGAATTTTTGAAGTTAACACCGTCAATGATCTGCTCAAAGCGGCTGGCTACAAACCGCTGAGTGCTTACGACATGTATACCTTCAATCGTTGGAACCGCTATTCAGATCGCATTAATTTTACAGCGCGTTTGCTCTGAAAATTGGATGGCTCCGAATGCTTCTTATTAGCGGTTTTTCAGGATGTACGCTTGGAAGCACGACTACCTGTGAACGACTACAGTCCTTCTACGATAAGGTCACCAACTTCTTCAGTTGTATAACCCATTCGTCCAGCCCCCAGATCTTTGATTTTTCCGCTTGCAAGCAAGTCACTGATAGATTTCTCTACTTTTGCTGCTTCTTTTGCGTGTCCAAGATGGTCAAGCATCATTCCGGCTGCGCCTATTGCAGCGATGGGATTAATCTGATTCTTGCCGGTATAGCGCGGCGCGGAGCCGTGGATCGGTTCAAACATAGCGACACTCTCTGGGTTCAAATTGCCGGACGCTGCAACACCCATACCGCCCTGAATCATCGCACCGAGGTCGGTGATAATATCTCCGAACATATTACACGTCACAACGACATCGAACCATTCTGGATTTTTCACCATCCACATTGTTGTCGCATCGACGAATGCGTATTCTTTTTTGATGTCTGGATAGTCTTCGCCAACCTCATCGAAAACGCGTCGCCACAGATCGTGCGCATAAGTGAGGACATTTGCCTTGTCACAGAGCGTCAGCGTGTTTTCCTTGTTACGCTTTTTCGTGAGTTCGTACGCATAACGCACACAGCGTTCTACACCTTTGTAGGTATTAATCATCTCCTGAATCGCAACTTCATCGCGCGTGCCGCGTTTCAGGAAACCGCCGATGCCAGCGTATAGACCTTCGGTATTTTCGCGGACGATGATGAAATCGATTTCTTCAGGTCCTTTATCTTTCACAGGTGTTGGGACACCGGGGTAGAGTTTGACAGGACGGAGGTTGATATAGAGATCAAGTTCAAACCGGACCTTGAGCAGGATACCTTTCTCTAAAATGCCGGGCTTGACATCAGGGTGCCCGATTGCACCGAGGTAAATAGCGTCTAATCCGCGAAGTTCTTCTAAAACTGAATCTGGTAACACCTCGCCGGTTGCAAGGTACCGGTCGCCGCCGACATCGTATTCGACTGTTTCGTATTGGATGCCTGCTTCTGCGGCTGCTGCCCCGAAGACCTTCATTGCTTCGCGCGTCACTTCGGGGCCAATTCCATCGCCAGGGATGAGACCGATTTTATACATTAATTGTCTCCAAATGTTAGTGTTAATGAATTTTGGGCTCTTTATATTTTACCACATCTGGCGTGATATTGCAAATTGGGTGTTTTATGGGGCTGTGTAAATATTTCGCAATTAAGTAGTTTTGGACTTGAGAAAATTTTAAAACTTGACTTTTTTGACAAAAATTGTATACTAACTTTAGTATGGTTGGTAGTGAATCTCACCAGCACTACCCAGCGCGGTCACTACCCAACCGAGTGAGATCGGATACCATGCTGGGATAACCGTGCGATCGCCAAAGTAAAAACGCATATATGTATGTAAGTTAGCGGTAGAGTCTCCTTGCCTTTTCATATCCATTATGAAAGGAAGTAATACTCGTGAAAAACAGAGAAATGTCTTTGTCAAAAACCCTTTCTAAAAAGAGTTTCGCAACTGTTCGTAGCAGTCTTGTGGAAGCGATTGCTAAAGGTTCACAGAATTCCAAACCATCTGTTGTTAGCAAGTTGGCAATCCTACTTGCTAAAAGTCAAGAGAACTCTAAATTCATTTAACCCGAAGACAATACCCCTGAACCTATAACCATCGAAAACTTACGTTTCCGATAAAGGATTAAATCATGAAAAAGGTTGTTTCTATTCCTATGTTGCTGTTATTTGTTAACATGCCTTTGCTTGTAATAGCACAACAGAGTCCTATAGTGTTAGATGCCAGACTTGCAGCTGAAAGAGACGCAAAGGTTGATGTGAATCAACTTAACTGGCGACTTTTCGGTTTTGGTATGGCTTTTATCGGTGGCGGTTGTCTTCTTGGTACGTTATCAGTTGCGAGTGCTTATACTCACCTACCGACACCACCACAAGGACGGTTCCTCGGTAAATCTCCAGAATACATTTTGGCTTACACTGATGCTTATGAATCAAAAGCCCGTAGACTTCAAGTAGAATCTGCAGCAATAGGATGTATTACTGGAAGTGTTGCAGCAGCTTCGTTGGTAATTTGGTATCTGAATCTACGGAATTATTAGTTGTAATTCCAACCCTGAAAAACTTTACCCCTCCAACCTACAGAGGAAAAACAATGAATCAGTTACCCGACTACAAGAAGAAGGATATAGAAGAAGCACCAGCCGATGTTCACAATAACATGAGCGTTGATTTATGTGTTGAAGGATACCTTGACGTTAGCATTGCGGAGTTTGGTAAAGCACTTCGAGAAAATCCAAACTATCCTGTCGCTTATTTCAATCGCGGTATTGCTTCCGCCAACTTAGGATTACAAAAGGCTTGCCTCATTGACATGGAAACTGTTAGAATCCTGATGCGGGACTTCAGATTATCAATTGCAAAGGAGAAACTTCATGCTGGATAATCCTGTACTAGATCGGATTGTTGGCTTCTTTGAAGCGGATGTCCTGAATCTTTACACTAGTCATCCTGATAAGTATGAATTGGATACAGACTATTTTGAGGGGATTCTTAAGACAACAGAAGCATACTATAATAAACTTGAATTGTCTGGAAGGGAGAATGAATACATCGGTATTCGTCTTGGCTATCACAGTAAAACGGATGGAACGTTATGCGTTGTGGTTGTTCGGTCAGATCTTGAAGACATACCAGAAGTAGAACAAAGGAAATGGATACCATTCATTGTTGACAAATCTTGCTTGGCACAAGTAGATACACGATTCAAGATGTGGTACGATAGGTATATTGAAGGTAGCTGGGAGGTAGAGAGTGGACCTAAAAAACGACTAAGCCATATTCTTGAAAAAATTAACGCTTGTTGTAAAACACTCGTGGGGGAGCCTCTTTATACGGCGGTACCAGACAAATCTGTTATTTTTCCCATCTCTCAAAATAGTCATGCTTATGAGGAGGCACACCAAAAGTTATACGGTTTCTTAATTGACTCGCTTTCAAAAAAATGTCTTCTGGATTTTGCGAGTCTGAGAAACAAGCCAATACTTGAAGCGGAAAATATGAAACCTCCCACCTTGCTTCGGCATGTGTTCAGCGAGCTTGATAAACACTCCAAGCTCCATACTCTGCTTGCAGAAGTTAGTAAGCAGCGTTCAAAACCTAGTCATGGTGGCAGAGACGCAGCAAAAGAATCTGATGCTTTTGAAGATTTTTGTCACGATCTAGAGGTCGCTAATGAAGCTTATGAAGAGCTGCTTAAGTTGATAGAATCGGAATTCAGTGTTTCATCCGAGAATGAATTAAGGAGGCATGAAATTATGGCATCTCTACCCAAAATTATCGAAGATGCTAATCCACGCGCTTCAATTTGTCAGGCAACCAGAATGAAAGGAAAAACTGTTGAAAAAGTTTGGTTTGGCGAGCGTGAGGATATTAAAGGAGTTCATCAAAGTGAAATTTTATGTGTGAAGTTCACAGACGGTGAAACTCTTGCAATACAGACGGGGTCAAATGCCTCGGATCCGAAATTTAGCCGAGCTGACATCAAACCAGATGAATTTAGTGTGGATTTTGCCCTTACTTGGGTCCCAGCCGCTTCTAACAAGAGGTGACTTCATTCTGACCGAGGGGTGTTGGTTCGCTATCAATCCTTTTTATAAAATCTTTTTTTATAGTGAGTAGTTCTTGTCTGAATACTGATTCGGAGAAATACATTGATTAGCGAAGCGCGTCTGAAGACAATTCTTGATCAATTTCACGACCAACGTATCCTTGTTATTGGGGATTTTTATCTTGATGCCTACTGGTACATAGACAAAGTCCGATCAACGCTGTCATTGGAAACGCCGTGGCATACGAATCCTGTTGTCGATCAACGCTATAGTCCGGGCGCGGCAGGCACCGTCACAAACAACCTGAAAGCATTGGACGTGGGAACGGTTTACACATTAAGCGTTATCGGTGAAGATGGATTCGGCAGAACGCTGCTGGATTGTTTAAAAGCAAGCGGATGCCTTACGGATTTTATGATACAGGTACCGGAGTGGGTGACACCTACCTATCTTAAACCGATGCATCGCGGCTATGAAGGCGTGGAGACAGAGGGACCGCGGTTTGATATTGAGAACCAATCTCCAATGGAAGAAACGGTTGAAAATGCCGTTATTGATGCTCTGCAAGCATGTATTCCGCTTGTTGATGGTGTAATTGTCGGTGATCAGATGCCGCTTGAGAACTTGGGGGTTGTCACCAACCGAGTGAGAGAAGAATTGTGCAAGTTGGCGTTGGCGTTTCCTGAAAAGATCTTTTTCGCCGATTCCCGCACGCGGATTGGTGCGTACCGGAATGTGATTATTAAGCCAAATCGGTTCGAGGCAAAACGTGCTATTCAACCGGAGTGGAGCGGACAGGAAGTTGATATGGCAGAGGCGAAGTTGTGCACAGTTGTACTCGCGAAACAGACACAAAACACAGTGTACGTTACCCTCGGTGAGAACGGCATCCTTGTCTATTGTGAGGATGAATTAACGCATATCCCGGGTATTCCAATTGATGATGAGATTGATCCGGTCGGTGCTGGAGACAGCGTTTCAGCAGGACTTGTCGCGACGCTCTGTAGTCTGCGCCCTTCACAGGAGGCAGCAGCTGAAGCGGCTTATGTTGGAAATCTGGTGGCTTCTATTACTGTCACCAAAATCGGTACGACTGGCACTGCTTCACCCACAGAAATCCTTGAACGCCATCGGAGCCTTGTAAATCTATGAACGTTTTTGATGCAATGATGCAGCGCCGGAGTTATCGCGGGGCATTTCAGGACCGCGCAGTTGATGTTAACGACCTCGATAAACTCATTGAGGCTGCGCGGTGGGCACCTTCACCTTTCAATGTTCAACCTTGGGAACTCGTAATCATTCAGGAAGCAGAAGGAAAAGCGGCACTCGCTGATGTAACAGAGCACGCTGTCGTTGAACAATTCAAGGACGCAAAGTTTCTGGACGACAATAGCCGTTGGATGCGTCTCACAGAGGCAGACTTGAAGGAGGTACGCGATGGTGTGCTGTTGACCGACCACGTCACGCTACCGAAATTGCTTCAAGACGCGCCTGAACAGTTGTTGCAGGGGTTGTTGAAAAACGCGAAATCGTTCACACTTTTGGGGCAGTTAGGGGCAGGGAAGATACCCGCTAAAGAGATTGCAGCACAAGTTCGAGAGGCACCGCTTCTTATGCTGATTACGATGAATTGCAAAAGATATCCACCCGGTGAAGGTGGAACTCGATGGATGTGGTTGAGCATGGGGATGTTAATTCAGAATGTGCTCCTCGCTGCAACTGCTTTGGGCATCGGTGTGCAGTTTGTTAGCCCACCTTTGGAGCGTGCCGCGGACCGTGAACAGGTCCGCCAACTTTTCAATATTCCTACCTCTCATGAGGTGATTACACTGCTCAGAATAGGGTATGTTGAGGAGGATAGTGGGAGTTCAGTCCGGTTACAACCTTCAGAGTTTGTGCATTTTGAAAAGATGATGTAGGCGGGTGCGGCAACCCGCCGCTATCCACATTGATATATTAAGCACTCTGATTCTGCAACAGTTCTTTCAATGCTGCTTTCTTTGTTTTCAGGCGCCGTTGTTGGCGTTGGCGGATTTGCGTCCGACGTCGGACCTGTCCGCTTTTACTCCGTGGCATAGTTTTACCCCCTTTCTTCGATTGTTTTGGCGAGATACATGACTGCCGACGTGCACTGCGCTTCTACCTCTGCCATTGCAATAGTAAGTTCTGTTTCCGAGCGTGCGTGCAGCTGCAGCCGCTCTTCGGTAACCGTAATGTAGCGTTCGTTTTCCACATCAACAAATTCGACCTGTTTTTTACTTTCATTCACCAACGCGTAATTCGTAAGTCCTTCCTGTGAAGAAGCGTCGTCTGTGTGCTCCTCAAAACTTTTTTTTATTTCCAAGCCATTGAAGTTTTTATAGAGTGCCCGAGCAGGAAGTTCATCGGGTGAGACTGGTGATATTACTATCTCTGAGGCAGATGGATCTGGAAGTGGCACAGAATCCTCCGCAAAAGAGGTGGGTTCCTGTGCAGTATCAGTATCTTCTGCATCTGCCACATCTGAATGCGAAGGAGTCAATTCAATTAGAGTGGGTTTGGAGACCTCTTCCTTAGGGTGTCCCAGATTTTTTCTGGGGTCTGAAAAAAGGGAAACCGGTTGGGATTGATACGCCTCTGAGTCTTCATATTCCAGAACATCTGAAAGGATTCCTTTGACCTCCTCACTGTCACCAATAATATCTGGTTCTTCTACGAGTATACGCAGCGTTTCAATACCAATAGTTTGGATCATTGGGTGAAACGCCAGTATTTCCGATGGGGCTTTCTCGAAAAGCGAGCGAGTGACAGAAGCCACCTCTGCGAGTTCTCGGTTGCCTGTCAGGTTAAGACGGGTTTCACACGCCATGAGTGCTTGCCCTAATTGTTGCATGAAGTCGGGTGTAACAAGATGTGGAAGTACCTCTAGCTGAAAATGTTCGCATGCGCGTTCTGCTTCCGGCAAAGGGGTCAGTTGCCCTTCACTCGCTATTGCATCTGTTAGATTGATAAAGTCTTCTTCGAGATCAGCAAAATCCTCTGATTCATCTGTAGGTGTGTCTGTCTTGTCTATTTCGTAACTATCAAGTGATTCCGTCACCCATTTGTACATCAGTTCAAAATCGAAAAGGACCCCTTCAAGTTCGGGTTCATCAAGAAGTTGACGACTCTGTGAGATACAGGCGTGTAAATGCTCTTCTTCTGATTTTTCGTAAAGAAGTCTGCGCTGCTTTTCGACAGCAAGTTGTTTTTGTCTAAATTTTCGGTCGCGATTTCGTTTCTCACGCTTCCGTGCCACATTTATGGAGCGGCGTCCCTTTTTCTTTGCCATGATAGTGTTTTTTGGGCGTTAACGCGGTTATTTGATAAATTATAATTCCAAACGGGGCGTAACATCAAATTTAGCATGCTATATTTAAGTATATACCAACACAAATTTATTGTCAAATTTTTAAATATTCTCATAAGAGATGACCCAAGTTGCCACCTGAAGGGTCGGGTTTTGGCGTAAAGCGTGCTAATTTACTATCATGGATGCATAATTTGATTAACTATGCATCCATAATTTGCTTAATCGTGTACCATCGGGTATAATTATAGTACTGGTATTTCTCAAAAGTTATGCCAAAGCAATAGTTATCAAGGTTCTTTTGGTATTATTTCATGAAAATGCGCGATGAGTTCAGTGAGGGTGTATCTTTCTCCTGTGAGTTGAAGTTGTATTTGATGAAATGTGCGTCGTTCTGAGATGCTCATTTGTAGCAACATCAGATAACTCATAACTTTTATACCGAGGCTCACATACGCCCCTTGTCTGCTTTCGAGGCTCATGGCAGAAACGTGGAGGTTCGATTTGAAATACCGCCAAAACTGTTCAATACCGTGGTGTTGGGACCAAATCCTGAGTGCCTCACAGGTTCGCAGCGGTTTTCCAAAGACTAAAAGGGTTCGTATCTTGCCTCTATCTCGGAAAAATAGGACGACCCATTCCCCGAAAGTTGGACTTTCTGCTTTTCGGCGACAGACAGGTTTATCACAGCCCCATTGGTCTTCAGAGAGTTCCACGCGTTTTTTATGAACCGAAAGTTTCGCCTTCGTTTCAGCGATGGTCATGACGAAGTTATTTTTTCCGTGAACCAATATAGAGGTAAACCCTAACTCCGATAAGGCATCAACAAGGTTACGGCTCGCATACCAGGAATCAAAGGTGATCGGATACTTTCTTAGGTCTACGCCTTGGGTATCAAAGAACGCTAAGACTTCTTGGATCATGGTGATAAGGAGCGTCGGTTTATCGGTGTTGCCACGTCCGTGTTTACTGACGAGACGCATGTCTAAAGGGATCACACGATCCCCGCACTTCACGGTGATGCCTAAGACGTTTTGGCACCAGATCGGCGTATTGTGTTCTTTCGAGTAGTAGTTTGAACAATAAGCGAGTGTTTCTGCATCCCGGGGTAGATTCGTATCCTCAACACTGACGGTGATACACCGCCGCGATTGCGTTGAAGCACTCTTACTTTCAGCGTCTTTGATGAAATCTATTGCCATCGCACAACCGAGTCGCAGATTCAAACATTTCGAGTGATAAAGGCTCAGAGAGCCAAGACTGCGATAAAGACGTGCTTTGGGAAGTTTCAAGGCATCTGCGACTTGATTCGGGTTGTAAAGTCCAAAAAGATGGCAAACACACAGCAAGAGCAGCGTCTCAACGATTTGCTGAGTTATCGGCTGAAAGTAAGAAGCAAGAAGGTCTTGAAAAAAGATTGTAGATTTGATAAGCTTAGGGGGCATGAGATGTCCTCCCAAAAGCTGTAGTTAACTCTTAGGATGCCATCTCATGCGCTAAAAATCAAGCAACTTTTTGAAAACAAAACGCATTTTCATAACACGACACGCTCTTAGGCAACGCCTTCAGTAGCGTGACAATAACTTTGATAAATGTCAGATCAATTGTTATTTCCAAATATAAGGGTATTAATTTCATCATAGGTTCACTTTCATCACATTCAATTTTTATGAATTGCGACACGAAAGGTGGAAAGATAGCACACTCGAAGCTCCAACGGGGCGGCAGGTGTGTGGGAAATTTAGGTTATATAGCAGTTTTTGAGGTCTGACGTTTACGTCAAAATTAAAGGGGAAAATTGTATGTATTACAGCAAATGCATTAAACCGATTGTTTTCGCGCTCAGTATCTTTATAGGTATTTTAATTTGCGCGTTTCCGACGATTATGGCACAGGAAGAAACCGTTGATGCCGAGGAAACAGAGGTCACGGACGAGGCTGCAGCATCTGAAGAGGCATCTGAAGCGGTCGATCCTGTGAGGCTTCAAAGTCTTGTTGTGGTGGGGTCGCGTTCCCAACCGCGCTCCGTCTTGGATTCGGCAGTACCGATCGATATTGTGTCAAACGAATCTTTTGAAAAGCAGGGCGGCGCAGATCTACCGGATTTGCTGAGAACTTTGGTGCCGTCTTATAACATCAATACACAACCGATTAGTGATGCGTCAACGGTGGTGCGTCCGGCGAATTTACGAGGGCTTGCCCCAGACCATACATTGGTGTTGGTGAACAACAAGCGGAGACACCGTGCAGCGGTTATCCACTGGCTCGGGAACGGTCTGTCTGATGGGTCACAGGGACCTGACTTGGCACCTATTCCTGCAATTGCTCTGCAACAGGTAGAGGTCCTCCGTGATGGCGCATCCGCACAATATGGGTCGGACGCTATTGCGGGTGTGATGAATTTTCGATTGAAAGACAACTACGAAGGCGGTTCGTTTGAATTTAAACCCGGTATCTACCAATATGGTGACGGGCGACAGTTTGCTGTTGCTGGTAACATTGGTTTAGGGCGTCCAGATGCATGGACGAATCTCAGTTTTGAATACGGTGGCGCAGATCCGACCGTCCGGTCTGTCCAACGTAATGATGCCATAGCCTTGATTAACGCAGGCAATTTTAGTGTCAAAGACCCCGCGCAAATTTGGGGACAGCCGATTATAGAGAATGACATCAAATTGTTTGCCAACTACGGTGCCACCCTCACAGATACCATTGATTTCTATGGGCATGCCAACTACGCCCGCAAGCGCGTTGAAGGCGGATTCTATTTCCGTAACCCGAATACCCGCGGCGGTGTGTTTAGTACGACGGGTGGCGAGACGTTGCTCGTCGGGGATTTGCGAGGTTTGACAGCGGAAATGGCGGAGTGGGAAGCCCGAAAGCAGGCAGCGGAGGCTGCCGGGCAGGAGTTTACCGAACTGTCACCTCACGATGCTGACGATATCCCGATAACCAACCACGTTCCTGATCCCGAACGGTTGCAAGCCGTCAGGAGTGACCCGAACCTATTCACATTCCAGGAAATGTTCCCAGGCGGATTCACACCCAGATTTGGCGCGTTTGCATGGGATAGTTCCGTCGTCGTTGGTGTTAAGGGGGATGCTTTGAGAGAAACATTGGGCAAACCCTTAACGTGGGATCTGAGCGGCTCTTTTGGACGACACCATGCCGATTTCTTTATCTTCAACACTGTTAATGCCTCCCTCGGACCCGATACACCGACATATTTTGATCCGGGCGACTATATCCAGACGGATTATAACCTCAACTTCGATGTAACCTATCCGCTCAGCGACATGGTGTTCCTCGCTTCTGGTTTGGAATATCGGGACGAAGGGTTTGAAATCATAGAGGGCGAACGCGAGTCGCATCAGATCGGGCCCCTCGCAGCGCAAGGCTTCACTGCTGCCTCCAACGGATTTTCTGGGTTCAGCCCAGTTGCGGCAGGCAAGTGGCACCGTTACAACGTTGCTGCGTATCTGGAAACTGAAATCAGACCGATTGATCCGCTCCTGATCGCGCTGGCTGTGCGCGGTGAACAATTTGAGATTTTCGGTGGCACCCTGAACTACAAAGCCGCTGCAAACTACAAGGTTACGGAAACGATGCGGTTGCGCGCAAGTTATAGTACTGGGTTCCGCGCACCGACACCCGGGCAGCAAAATACGTTCAACATTACCACTGAATACGATTTTGCGAAGGGGGATCTCGTTAATAAAGGAACAATTCCTTCCACCAACGATGCTGTCGGTGTTGTGACAGGCAAGGAAGATAACTCGCTTGACCCGGAAACATCAAATAACTTCACAGGTGGATTTGCCGTTGATATTTTGGGCGTAAATTTCACGATGGACTTTTTTGATATTCGGTTGAAAAACCGGTTATCGGTGTCACAACACTTTACATTGACTGACGCGCAGAAGGCGCAGCTCATCGCCGCAGGTGTAACCAGTGCAGCGAATCTGGAAACATTCCAGTTCTTTATCAATGACTTCGCTACTACAACCAATGGTATTGACTTTGTCGCTACAGCACCAATACCCAACGGAACCCTCATCGCGGTGTATAACTTCACGAACACCACAGTTACCGATCACAATCCTGACACGCTGGACGATCATCGAATCAGGGAACTGCAAGAGAACTTACCCGAACACCGCGCCAGCCTCACTGTCGCTCAATCCATAACGGATGCGTGGGGAGTGCTCGGACGCGCCAGTTATTTCAGCGGTTGGTTCGATTCTGAAGATTTCTTACAGAATCCAGATGTGCCAGGCACTGGAGAATACACTGGAAGGGTTATTTTCGACTTAGAAACCACTTACACCGTGGATGCCGGATTGACTCTCACTCTCGGTGGAAGAAATATCCTTAATACCTTTCCCGATGAAAATCCGAATGCTGCTGATTCTGTCGGCAACAAATACGGACAGTTCAGTCCGTTCGGTTTTGATGGGGCGTACTGGTATGCCAAAGTTGGATACAGTTTCTAAAACGTATTTCATGAAAAGTGCTAAATATACTTTTCGCAAACGGCGCGGTTTTCAACCGCGCCTCTTCAATTCATTTTCAATTCCTCTTCAATTCATATAAGTTACATTGAGTCCTGCTTTAAATGAGAGTGTCTTTTACCTAAAAAGTAAAGGAGTTCACTTATGAAAGTCGCACTTGATTTTAAAACGGTGCTGCTTCTGATGCCCGTTGTTTTAGTTATTTTTATAGGTTTGGCATCTACTGCAGTGGCACAAGAAACTGAAATGGAATCAAGCGAAGCAATATCTGAACAGGAAGTTATAACGCTTGAGGGTATGGTAGTGGTAGGAACACGTGCGAAACTGCGTTCGGTTCTTGAATCTACAGTCCCGATTGATGTTTTACCGAGTGATGATTTCGTCAAACAGGGGGGCGCGGATCTCCCGGATCTGTTAAGGAACTTAGTTCCATCTTACAACGTCAATGCGCAACCCATCGCTGATGCAGCCACTGTCGTCCGTCCGGCAAATCTACGCGGATTGGCACCAGATCACACGTTGTTACTGGTTAATGGTAAACGCCGTCACCGTGCCTCCGTTATTGCTTGGCTCGGGAATGGGTTATCCGATGGCGCACAGGGTGCCGACCTCTCTCCTATCCCCACCATCGCACTGAAGCAGGTGGAGGTGCTACGGGACGGAGCATCGGCGCAATACGGTTCCGATGCGATCGCAGGTGTCATGAACCTGCAGCTCAAAGACAGTTATGAAGGCGGATCTTTTGAAATCAAACCCGGTATTTTCCAAGCCGGTGATGGGCTTGCATACGCGCTCGCTGGGAATATTGGTTTGGGACGCGAAGATCTCTGGACGAATCTGAGTGTCGAATACGGCGGCACGAATGAGACAGATCGTTCTGTACAACGGGATGATGCCACCGCGCTCATCGGTGCTGGAAACACCGATGTCGCTGATCCCGCTCAACCGTGGGGACACCCTATTATCAGAAACGACATCAAGCTTTTTGCGAATTACGGGGCAAGCATTACCGATGACATTAAGTTCTACGGTCATGCGAACTATGCACAGAAGGAAGTTGAAGGTGGTTTCTACTTCCGAAATCCGAATACCCGCCCTGCTGTCTTTAGCAATGATGGAGGCGAAACCCTACTTGTTGGGCGATTGTCTGGCGAGGGTGAAATTCCCGTAGTCAAGATAACCAACAATGTTCCAGATCCGGTTGCTTTACAACAGGTTCTCTCTGACCCAAATCTTTTCACATTCCAAGAACTCTTTCCAGGTGGGTTCACACCGCGTTTCGGTGCGGATACCCAAGATGCGTCGCTCCTCGTTGGCTTGAAGGGAACGATCGCGGCGGATTTAGGATGGGATCTGAGTGCTTCCTATGGACGGCACGCCTCCGATTTCTTTATCAGAAATACGGTCAATGCCTCACTTGGACCGGACACACCCACCGAATTTGACCCAGGCGATTACATCCAAGCGGATACGAACATTAATCTTGACTTAACCTATCCACTGCACGATATGGTGTTCCTCGCCTCAGGTTTGGAATATCGAACGGAAACCTTTGAGATTGTGCAGGGACAGATTGAGTCTTGGAAAATCGGTCCGTTAGCAAGCCAAGGATTTAGTTCAGGATCCAATGGGTTCCCCGGTTTCAGTGATATTGCCGAAGGGAGTTGGAGCCGGTCTAACTTCGCGGGTTACTTGGAAAGTGAGTTGAGACCTCTTGGCTTTTGGACGGTTAATGCTGCGGTCCGTGGTGAGTACTTCGACGATTTTGGGAGTACTGTCAACTACAAAATCGCAACGAACTATGGCATTGCCGATACGCTCAAAGAATTGCTTTCGGTCGATCCTGTTATTGACCTAAGAGCGCGCGGCAGTTACAGCACCGGTTTTAGAGCACCGACACCCGGACAGCAAAATGCCTTTAACGTCACAACGGAGTTCGGTGAAAACAATACATTAGTCAATAAAGGGACGATTCCTTCCACACATGCTGCCGCAGGTTTGGTGGGTGGTAAGGCACTTGAACCGGAAAAGTCAAAGAACCTCACAGTTGGAGGGGTTATTAGCCATGCCATTGCGAGTATCACTGTTGATTATTTCAACATCAAGGTCGAGGATCGGTTGGCTCCGACAAAAGACTTCCAACGGGGTACAGATATTACGGAGGCACAGATTCAGCAGCTCGTGGCTGAAGGGATTACGAGTGCGGGCAATCTACAAGAGTTCCGGTTCTTTACCAATGAATTTGAGACGAGCACCCAAGGGGTTGATGTGATTCTCACGGCACCCATATTGGATGGTGCGCTAAGTCTCGCTTACAACTATACGGAGACCACAGTAACCAAGCGTAATCCTGATATCCTTGACGACACGCGCGTCCGGCTATTGGAGGAAGGTGTCCCTCGTCATCGCGGAAATGTGACGCTAACGCAAGCCATCGGTGATAGCTTGGGGGTATTGGGACGCGTTAATTACTACGGTCCTTGGTATGAAAATGCCGTAGGCGCGCAAACCTATGGTGAGGCGTTTTTGGTGGACCTTGAAGTGAGTTACGCGCTCATTGAGAACTTAGGCATCACAATTGGTGTGAATAATGTCCTCAATGTTGAGCCGGATAACGTGACATGGGCGGATCCGGATGTTGAGAACTTTACGGGGGCAATCGTTGGTAGACCCTTCGGTGAGTATAGTCCGTATGGGTTTGGTGGCGCGTTTTGGTATACTAAAGTTGGTTACAGATTTTAGGAATCATGGGTTTATTGGTTTAGGTTACGGAGTGGCTTCCAACCGCTCCCGAACGTGATAAGGAATTTTCATGCTATTTCAACAGAACAGCACAACGCTCAGATATATAACTATTTTCGGCATCCTCGTTTCATTCTTTTTGATGAGCGTTTTCTTTTTAAGTTGCGATCGTATTCAACCAACCGTTGCTCCTGACCGGACAGCAACTTCTGATGACGCGGTTACAGTCAAAATCGGTTTCATTTATAGTCCAACGGATCCCGGAACAACCCGGAATGGTGCTGAATTAGCAGTCGCCTTCGCGAATGCAACAGATGGCATCAACGGACGACCGATAGAACTTCTGATTAGAGAGAGTATGAGGGATCCTCGTCTGAGTACCGAACACGTAGAGGAACTGGTCGCTGCTGGTGTGTCGGCAATTGTAGGTCCCGACTACAGTGACGAGGCTATAGAGGCTGGAGTCGTTGCCCAACGACACGGCATCCCTATGGTAACCACCTATCCAACAAACCCAACGGTTACCGAAAGTGGGAATTATGTCTTTATGACGGCTTTCATTGATTCATATCAGGCACGTATAATGGCGAATTTCGCCATACGGGAATTGGAAGCGATGACAGCCGCGGTACTTACAGAAACAGGCGACTCACACTCCGAAGGACTATCGGCTTTTTTTAGTGACGATTTTACCGCGCAAGGCGGCACGATTGCTGTCCAGCAGTTTTATGAGTCAGGTGCCACAGATTTCACACAACAGTTGTTGGCGATCGCTGCTGTTGAACCCGCCGTTGATATTATCTTTTTGGCAGGTTTGGGATCCGAATTCCCACTGGCGGTGAAGCAGGCAAGGTCTGACAATATAGGTATTTCTGCGACCTTTCTCGGCGGTGATGGCTGGGATCGACCCGACTTAATTGAAATCGGTGGGATGGCACTTGAGGGTAGTTTCTTTGCGAACAGTTTTTCACCCGACGGTCAATTAACCGAAGAGGCGGGGCAATTTGTTAACGCTTATACCAAAAAATACGGCATCGCACCCGACGGACCTGCAGCACTCGGATATGATGCTACTACTATTCTTATTGAGGCGATGCACAGAACTACTGACCTAACTCCCGCTGCGATTCGAGAGCAAATTGAAGCGACTCAGGACTACAGCGGCGCAACGGTATTATCCCATTATGATGAAAATCGGCACGCCGTCAAGAGTTTAGTTATCAATACTGTCAAAGATGGAAAGATACAGTTCCATCAGTTTATAGTACCATAATACTTAACGTGAATTTGACTTAAGCACGTAGACCTCATAGTGACCAGCATAGGGTGTCTACATTTACATTTGTATTTTTATTATCGAATACACATTACTTAGCAATTATTAACCCGAGGTCTTTATGCTTTGCATAGTTCTCGAAAGTGAGGTATATGAACATGAGCAATCAGTCCAGAGATGCAGAATATACAATGGGCCGTAGCGAAGGAGAAACGGACCGCTTAATTGAACAATCACAACTTTATGATAATGTGACGCGCCGCTTTTTTCTGAGGAGCGGCATCGCCGAGGGGATGAAAGTCCTTGATGTTGGGAGTGGTGCTGGTGATGTCGCACTCACGCTCGCTGAATTTGTTGGACCCGAGGGAAAAGTTGTCGGCGTAGATGTCAACCCTGATATTCTCAAAACAGCACAAGGTCGGGCGGATGCAGCGGGTTTTTCAAACATTGAATTCATTGCCGGTGATACCCGAACCCTTGAACTTCCGAGCGATTTTGATGCTGTTGCCGGACGGCTTGTGCTAATGTATATGGCGGATCCAGCGGAGGCACTTAAGCATTTGGCGACACATTTGCGTCCCGGCGGAATTGTTGCCTTTCAGGAAGTTGATTTTACACCTTATACTGCAGCGTTGCATCCAGATACCCCTTTAGCGAACAAATTGATTGAATGGGGGCGCACCGTGTTTGAGCGTTCCGGTGCTCATCTTGAGATGGGCATGGATCTTTACAAAGCCTTTGTTGAGGCAGGCTTACCTGAACCTACTCTACATTTTGAAGCACCCATGGGGGGTCCTAAGGACTGGCCCGGCTATGAATACCTTGCCAACAGTTTTCGGAGTCTCGTCCCTCTGATGGAGGCGTATGGGATTGCCACAGCTGATGAGTTAGATGTTGACACGCTGGCAGAGAGGATACAGGCAGAGGTCGCTGCATCGAAACGACCCATTATGTTGCCGCCGCATATCACAGCGTATGCAACCCTGGCATCATAAAAGGCTCTACGCATGGCGAAAGATAACTCAGAAAACTTGCACTCACCAAGCACCGATGCTACCTATACATTAGGACGAACGTCACACGAAACAACACGTCTCATTGAGCAGTCAAGAATCTATGGAGAGTCAACGCAGCGTCTCTGCAAACGAGCCGGTATCACGGCAGGGATGCGGGTCCTTGAAATCGGTAGCGGTGCTGGTGATGTTGCACTCATGCTTGCTGAACTCGTTGGACAAGATGGGCAGATTGTCGGTGTGGATGTCAATCCGGTAATTCTGGAAACGGCACGTCAGCGCGCAACCGAAGCAGGCATAAGGAACGTTGAGTTCATTGCTGGTGATGCGCGAGGCCTTGCCTTTTCGGATAAATTTGACGCTATTGTCGGACGATTTGTCTTGATGTATATGGCGGATCCGGGGGAAGCATTTGCTAAACTCGTAACGCATTTGAATCCTGGAGGTATCATCGCATTTCAGGAGCCGGAATATACACTTTACCCTGCCCTCTTGCATCCGGACACGCCTCTCATGAACCAACTTATTAAGTGGATTTTAGGCGCATTTGAACATTCAGGGGCGCACCTTGACATGGGTATTGGGCTTTATCGCGCTTTTGTTGATGCAGGTTTGCCACTACCAACGATGCATCTTGAATCTCCAATCGGTGCCGCCGAAACGTGGGCGGGGTACCGATATATGGCGACTATCTTTCAAAGTCTCCTTCCACTCCTAAAAAAATACGGACTTGCGACAGCAGAACAGGTGGATGTAGATACGTTAGCCGCACGGCTTCGGCGAGAGGTTCTCGCATCGAAACGTCCGTTTTTCTTACCGCTACATATAACTGCCCATGCAGTGCTTCCAACCTAAATTTTCTGTTTGACTACGTCGTGGTTTCAAACCGCTTACCGGAGACACTTGTGAAGCGGTATTAGGTTTCGCTGGCACATCAATGTGTTCGTGTCTACTTGAAGCCTTGGCGGTTGCTGCGTGAAATATAGGATTTGAAAACGCAACACAAATCTGTTATACTTGACGCGGATATACTTGATTACTACCTTTGTTATGGAATGGTTTTGCTGGTACATCCTCGTTGATTCCATGAAAAAATGTGATTTTTGGTTGATATGAGGATTGAAATGTGGTATAATTATATAACTTAAAATTAACTAACAGAATTCCATCTAACTTGTAATCGCGCTTTTGGTACGCTTGCATCAGGTGGGTTCACTTAATTAATCTCTGCTCCCTGCTTTTGTTACAACGGCAGTGGAGCCACAGGTCCGAAGAGAGGCATGAAAATTTGAAACCTTACGAACTCCTGCTTATCATAACGCCCGACCACGATGAAAACGAAGCAGAGGCTCTTACAAATCAAGTAAAGAGCATCATCGAAAATGGCGGGACTCTCCTGAAGGTTGACTCTTGGGGAAAGAAGCGACTCGCCTATCCGATCCGGAAACGGAGTGAAGGCTATTACGTGCTCTACATTTTTGAGAGTGCACCGAGCTTTGTTGCGGAATTAAACCAATCCTTGCATGTGATTGAGACGATTTTGCGCTACATGGTCGTCCAGTATGAGGACGATATTGACAAGTTGAAAGCCGAACTCGCCGGTGAGACAGGCGAGGTTGAGGAATCAACATCGGGTGATGAGGCAGAGACTGAAGATACAACAGATGATGCGGAAACAGACGAGGATGTGGAAGCAGATGAGGATGCGGAAACAGACGAGGATGCGGAAGCAGATGATGTGGAAATAGATGATGATGCCGGAGACAATGATACAGAGGCTGAGGATACGACAGAGTCTGCCTAAATAAGCATCATCCAAATTTTAAGCTTTTGGTTTGTAGGCGACCTTAAAAGGTCCAAGTCTACAGATAAAGAGGAGAAACCATGGCAAGTTACAACAAGGTCATCCTGATGGGGAATCTTACCCGCGACCCGGAAATGAAATTTCTTCCAAGTGGAACATCAGTCGTAAATTTTGGACTCGCTGTAAGTGAGCGTTACACTGATCGGCAGTCGGGCGAGCAGAAAGAGAATGTCTGTTTTGTTGATGTAGCGGCTTGGGGTAGGCAAGCGGAGATTGTGAACGAGTACCTCAGTAAAGGCAGCCCTGTTTTTCTTGAAGGGAGTCTTAAATTTGACTCTTGGGAAGCCGATGATGGAACCAAACGGAATAAGCTCTCTGTTACAGCGTTTCGAATTCAATTAATCGGTGGACGGCGCGATGGTGATGAGATGGGCGGCGGTTACGCTGATGCCCAACCTGCAGCTGCACCAGCGCAGTCTGCTTCTTATCAAGAGGCCCCTGCACCGAGTAGTGCGCCTTCTACAACAGAGGACGACATCCCGTTTTAAATAAAAACAGTATTCGTGGGAGAGCCATTGTCATACGGAGGTTCTCCCGCGTTTCCTTGTTTAAGCTTCTAATGGGAGCATTGGACATGGCGCGTCAAAAATGCTTTGATGTGCAACACTTTAGAAAAAAGGAACAGAATTGATATGGCATTCCGTCGCAGGCAGCGCTACCACAAAATTGAATCTTTCGACTACAAAGATGTGGATACGCTGCGAAAATTTATTAATGAACGTGGCAAAATTGTGAGTCGCCGGGTCACTGGACTATCGGCGAAACAACAGCGAATGGTGACGCGGGCAGTAAAGCGCGCGCGTAATATGGCACTGTTGCCATTTACACGATAAAAGTAGGGCTTCAGGCACAATAGAACTGGTTTCCCTACCAAAAATAGTTTAGGTTTTCAATTATGGAAGTGATTCTAAAGAAAAGTGTTGAAGGGCTCGGTACACCGGGCGATGTATTGCAGGTCGCCGATGGCTATGCGCGCAACTACCTCCTCCCGATGCAGTTGGCGGTGCATGCAACGGAGCGGAATCGTCGTCACCTTGAGCATGAGAAACGAGTAATTGACCATCAGGAAGCGAAGGATAAAGAGCAAGCACAGGAAATCGCTGCACAGATGATTGGTGTTACATGCACCCTGAGTAGACGTGCTGGCGAAAATGACCGGCTTTTTGGCTCTGTCACCTCTATGGATATTGCTGAGGTTTTACGGACTGAGGGCTTCGATCTGGAACGACGATTCTTTGAACTCGCAGACCCGATTCGTGAACTCGGTGTGTTCATGGTGCCTGTCAGGTTGCATACGGATGTTGTTGTTGAACTCCGCGTTGTTGTTGAACGTGAAGAATAATTATGCAGGCACAAGCCGTTGATACCCTCTCTGACAAGGAAGCCGAACAAGCAGTACTCGGCGCGATGATGACTGAAAAGTCGGTGATCCCTCGGGTAATTGCCCTGCTTGGGCATACCTCTGATGCATTTTTTACGACCGACCATCAGCTTATCTATACAGCTATCCTTGCTGTATATGAACGCGTTAGTAATGCCGATCCGCTTCTTGTTGCCGATGAACTGAAACGGACAAATCAGATCAATCGGGCAGGGGGTGCTGGCTATTTGTATGAGCTTCAAGCCCCTATTGTGGAGACTGAGAGTACGGAGTTTTATGCAGATATTTTGCATGAGAAAGCGACGCGCCGTCGGTTGATCCAAGCAGGGAGTCAGATTCGCGAACTTGCCCAAGATGAAACCGTAGAACTTGCAGAGATTCTCAATCAATCGCAGGAAGCCGTCTTTGAACTTGGACAAGACGAGTCCCAACGAGGATTTCATCTGATCCGTCCACTGATTACAACGAGTATAGATGCTATAGAGAAACTCTATCACAAAGCTGATCGGTTTTTAGGGGTACCGACCGGCTTTATGGATTTTGACCACATGACATCGGGATTGCAACCCGGTAATTTTATCATCATCGCCGCTCGACCGAGTATGGGCAAAACGACCTTAGTGCTAAATATGGCACAAAACATCGCCCTTGAACAGGAGCGTCCAGTTGCCATTTTTAGTCTTGAGATGCCTGCACAGGATATCGTCATGAGGATGCTAGCCGCCGAATCCCGTATTGATTTTGGGCGGCTCCGAACCGGTAATTTCAGTGAAGACTATTGGAGACCGTTAACCGAGGGAGCAAGTCGCTTGGCTGAAGCACCCATCCTCATTAACGATAACCGTGGTCTTACTGTTCAGAGTCTACGCGCCGAAGGACGGCGATTAAAAGGTGAACACAGTGATCTCGCCCTTATTATCGTTGATTATTTGCAACTGCTCAGAGGGACAGGTAGATACAATCAGCGTGAACAGGAGATTTCAGAAATCTCACGCTCCTTGAAAGTCCTCGCATGGGAACTCAATGTTCCGATTATCGCTTGTTCGCAGTTGAGTCGTGAAGTTGAACGTCGTCCCGACAAACAACCACAACTCTCAGATTTACGCGAATCTGGGGCAATTGAACAAGATGCTGACCTCGTTGCATTTTTATACCGAGAAGATTATTACGAAGAGGAAGAAGCCGGAGATAGGGTTGAAGCGAACCTTATGATTAAGAAGCAACGTAACGGGGCGACTGGAACGGTCGTTCTTTATTTTACTAAAAAACAGATGCGATTTGAAAATCCTAATTAGAAAAAATTATGGATCAGCAATCCACTACAAATGAAGCCTCTAGTGGTTTCCCTGATTTGATCAAAATTCGGTTGCATAATGTGCTTTCCGAGATAGGACAAGCCTTTACGCTCTTTTTTCAAACCCTTATTCAAATTTTCCGTCCTCCCTTTCAGTTCGATCTGTTAGTTAAGCAGTTATTGTTAATCGGTTTCAATTCTCTGGCTGTCGTCATTGTCTCAGGTTTTTTCACCGGAATGGTGCTGGGTGTTCAAGGGTACATTCAACTCAAACCTTATGCAGTGGAAGGTTCAGTCGCGAGGTTTGTTTGTGTCTCAGTTGTGAAGGAACTCGGTCCGATGATTACCGCATTCGTACTTGCCGGACGTATCGGGGCATCAATTACTGCTGAGCTTTCGACAATGAAGGTTACAGAACAAATTGATGCACTTGAGGTAATGGGCACAAATCCAGTCAAATATTTGGTTGTGCCGCGTTTTCTCGCGTGTTCTATGATGTTGCCGACGCTGACTATCTACTCAACATTTGCGGGCATCGCTGGCGGTTTTATTGCTGTTGTGGTCCTATTTGATGTAAATGGCTACTTTTTTCTCTTGGAAGTGCAAAAGAATCTTTTTATTGGAAGTGTTCTCATTAGTTTAATTAAAGCGACCTCTTTCGGGATGGCAATTGCTGCAGTTGGGTGTTATAAGGGTTTTAGTATCTCGACGGCGGGTGGGGCTGAAGGTGTTGGCACCGCTACAACCGGTTCCGCCGTTATTTCGCTTATTACTATTCTTGTTTTGGATTTCGTCTTGAATCATGTACTCTTTAACATCTTGGGGTTGGTATAATCACCGCGAATTTGGGCGGAGTTTTCACCGTACGAAGACATCACACTCGCTGGAAGAAATATTCCGTGTTTCGTCTTTTGCGCTAAGGCAGAAAATATGATTTCAGTTAGAAAGGTCACCAAAAATTTTGGGGGCAAAAACGTTTTAAACGGGCTAGACCTTGAAATTCAGCGTGGTGAGACGCTCGTGGTTATGGGACAAAGCGGTTGTGGTAAGAGTGTACTCCTCAAGATTATCACAGGGTTGATTGCCGCCGATTCTGGTGAAATTTGGTTTGATGGCACGGAAATATCGAACTTGAAATCGAAAAAGATGAATGTCCTCCGCCGAAAAATTGGGATGCTGTTTCAGTCTGCTGCCCTCTTTGATTCGATGACTGTCGCGGAAAACATCGCTTTTATGCTTGATCAGCATACAGATCTTGGCAAGCAAGAGATGCACAAAATCGTTGATGAGAAGCTCAGCCTAGTTGATCTGGAGGGGGTTCAAGACTTGCGGCCCGCCGAATTAAGCGGTGGTATGCGGAAACGGGTTGGGCTTGCACGGGCACTCGCATTTGAACCGGAAGTTATTCTTTACGATGAACCCACAACTGGGCTTGACCCGGTTACCTGTACTGAAATCAATCAACTTATCAGCGACCTTCACGAAAGGCTACAGGTCACCTCCGTTGTGGTAACACATGATATGCACAGTGCCTTCAGTGTCGCTACCCGGATGGCTATGATTCATGACGGTAAAAAGATTGCGGACGGAAGTCCAGATGAAATTATCAACATCGACAATCCTATTTTGCAACAGTTCATCCTATTTGGCGCACCAGACCAGATTCTCAACATGGAAAATCCCATGTTGAAAAGGTATTTGGGGAGATAGTATGAACTTTTGGACAGCGTCTGTAAAAGTCGGTGTAATGGTTCTAATTGGGATCGTCTTTTTGACAATCCTTCTTACAAATGCTGAGAATTGGCCGTGGGCAACGGCTGGCGACGAATTGACTTTTCAATTTCGCTCTGTTAATGGTCTTTATGTCGGGGCAGGCGTTTACCTATCTGGTGTTCCTATTGGTAAAGTGACTGCCATTGAACTCCGTCCTGATACTGATAATGTTTATATCAAAGCGAAGGTCAAAAACGGATTTGAATGGTTAAGGGAGGGATGTGGTGCCAGAATTTCTATGAACGGGTTCGTCGGTGAAATTTATATTGCCCTTGATAATGGACCCATCGGGAATCCTCTCTTAAAACCAGCGAATCTACCGATTGTTGGAAAGGATCCGGTTAATGCCTTGGAACTTCTTGAGCAAACAAGTGCTGGTATGACACAAGCAATTGAACTCACAACTGCTGCGAATGAAGTGCTCCAAGCAAACCAAGAAGCGATTCAGCTCGCTATCAAGGAAATTCGGGAAGTCGTTGCGCTCACTGGCAAAACTATTGAAAAATTAAGTGTTGACTCTGGAGAGACAGTGCGGACCTTGACACAACTCGCTGTCGAAAACGATAGACGCTTTCAGGAGACGCTCCTAAAGGTGAATAACCTTCTTACACAGCTGGAGGGAGATTCTCTCATGGTGAGTAGCCAAGTCAGTGACATTACACGTGAACTCTTACGATTGCTCAATCAGAATTCACCGAAGCTCAACACAATTTTTACCGATGTCCGTGCAACGACATCAGAATTTCGACGGATAGCACAAGATTTTCGGATGGATTTCAACACGTTGGCTGCTCAAGTTTCCTCGCTTGTTTCACAGGGTAGTGATGCTATTAAAACAGGAGAAGCCAACATTGAGCCAATCTTAGAAAACCTACGGACAACAACAGCCGCAATCTCCTCGTTGGAGGCAAACGTTAGTCGTCTCCTTGCCACGCTTAACGAAGGAGAGGGCACCGTTGCGCAACTCCTGAACACATCGGAGCCGCTTGAGGATGTCCAGCAAACTTTGCAAGATGTCGGTCAAGCGATGAACGCGGTAACAGAACTTTCTCAACGGACTGAAGAGCGGTTGAAGACTTTTGAGTCACCAGAGGTTAGGTGGGATTATGAGCTTCGCTACTTAAGTCTTGAGGAGCGACTCTACAACGAATTGGCGTTTGCATTCTCCCAGCAACCCAATTCGCGGTACCGGTTCGGGGTGGGTATTCGAGACGAGAAGGCTCGGTTTGAATTTCAGTATGAGCACGATGTAACGGATTTTCTCCGCGCACGTGCCGGCTTCATGCGTTCTCAAGTCGGTGCAGGACTGGATTTATGGTTGTGGTCCCGACGTTTCGGTATCAGCGTGGAGGGAGTAGGATTGACGAGTCGGGAACCGGAGTTGAACACCGAAGTGGCGTTCCGGTTTTTCCGATATGGACAGTTCCTTGTTGGGGCAGAGAATTTGACCGGTGAGCGACGTTGGACAACAGGATTCCGCTTTTTCACTAGTGATTGGTAACATCGCAGATGGCACGAGAGAAACGTAAATTTGTCTGTCAAGAATGTGGATATACAACGCCAAAAACACTCGGACGGTGTCCGAGTTGTAGAAGTTGGCAAAGTTTTGCTGAGGAGATAGAGACGCTCACCACGTCATCAAAACATCGTGGTATCGGACAGGTATCTCGTGGACCTGAACCTATCTCGAAAGTTGCAGCGGGCGAAGTAGAACGACATCTAACGGGGATGTCAGAGTTTGACAGAGTACTCGGTGGCGGAATTGTACCGGGTTCTGTAGTCCTTATTGGTGGTGACCCAGGAATAGGCAAATCTACCTTGTTATTACAAGCAGGGAATGCGTTGAGCCAGAACTATGGAGATGTGCTTTACGTTTCTGGTGAGGAATCTGTTAGCCAGACAAAACTTCGAGCGAATCGGCTCGGTGTTGTGTCTGATACGCTCTATGTGTTATGTGAAAACAATTTGGAGCAGATTGAAAAGTATATTGACGAACAGGAACCGAAGGTTGTCATCGTCGATTCTATCCAGACGGTTTATTTGTCGAATATTCCATCAGCACCGGGGAGTGTTACACAGATTCGTGAATGTGCTGGGCATCTCCTGATTTGTGCAAAGAATCGGAATATTCCAGTATTTCTTGTCGGGCATGTGACAAAGGAAGGAGCACTCGCCGGTCCTCGCGTTCTGGAACACATGGTAGATACCGTCCTCTATTTTGAAGGAGAACAGCATCATATCTACCGCATCCTCCGAGCGATCAAGAATCGATTCGGCTCGACGAACGAACTCGGTATTTTTGAGATGCAGAGCACAGGTCTTGCGGATGTGATGAATCCGTCAGAGCTTTTTCTAAGTAACAGAGAGGAAGAAGTTTCAGGTTCCGTCGTTGTCTCAAGCATGGAGGGGACACGTCCTTTGCTTATGGAGGTGCAGGCACTCGTTGTGCCTACCAATTATGGAAATCCGCGCAATACAGCAACTGGGGTAGATCGGCACCGGATTGCCTTACTTATCGCAGTGCTCAATAAACGCGTTGGGATTGACGTGGGAGATTCTGATGTCTTCGTTAACATTACGGGTGGATTACGCGTTGACGAACCGGGTATAGACCTCGGTGTCCTGATGGCAATATCCTCAAGCCATCGGGATATTCCTGTGAATAGGCAGACTGTTATAATCGGAGAGGTTGGACTTGGTGGCGAGATTCGGCCTGTAACACACGTTGAAAGACGAATTCGGGAAGCCGCGAAGTTGGGCTTCAGGCGGGTGATCTTTCCTGAGTACAACCTTAAAGGTTTGGAAATTGATGAAGATATTGAACTTGTGGGTGTTAGTGATGTATATGACAGCCTAGGGGCTTTACTGTAATACGATTCGTGATTTATTGGTAGTTGTGAGGTCTAAGCGTGAACGTTATTGAGTTGGCTGCTTATAGGTGCCTCGCAAATCTAAACACAAATGCTTGCAACCGAGGGTATCTTGTGAGCTCGAATAAAAACCGCTCCTGTGAGGGGCGACACTGTTTTTCAAGTGAGGGGCGACACTGTTTTTCAAGTTACGCTTGGAGTACAAAAAATGAAAATTTGGGGTATTCGTCTATTTTTTATAATTGCAAGTGTAGGAAGTTGCTATATAGTCTACGGTGAGCTATTCGCTGTAATTGCTGGACTTATCGTAGCACTTCTCCTTGTTGGGGCAGAAGTCTGCCTACATATACCTAACGTACGTGGCATTATCGCGGCGCTGATGGGACTCTTTATAGGTTTATTAGTTTCTCTTACGGTGTTATCTCTTCTTTCACAATCTGATGGTAATCTGAAGATAGCGATTGTTCTTAGCCTGGGTTACGTGGGTATGATGAGTGGGTATCATCTCTCTACAACGTTGAATTTAACCCAATTGCTGGAGTCAAAGTCTACTGCGCGATCTGGCGAATCGCGCTCAGCTCAAGCTGCAAGTAACTTCAAAATTTTAGACACAAGTGTTATTATTGATGGCAGAATTCTTGAAATCTGTCAGACGAAATTTATTGAGGGCACGCTTGTCATTCCGCGATTTGTTCTCAATGAGTTGCAACATATTGCTGATTCGACGGAACCGCTTCGTAGAAATAAGGGACGGCGTGGTTTTGATATCCTCCGTGCGCTTCAGAACAATCCTGCCATTGAGGTTGAAATCACGGAGGAAGAAGTACCTCATCTGCCAGAGGTTGATGCGAAGTTAGTTCATCTTGCCCAAAAGCAGGACGCAACGATCATCACAAACGATTTGAATCTCAACAAAGTTGCTGAATTGCAGAGCGTGAAGGTCCTCAATATCAATGAGTTGTCGAATGCTGTACGACCTGTCGTCATTGCTGGTGAGGTGATTCAAGTGCTTCTCCTTAAAGAGGGTAAGGAACCGAATCAAGGGGTTGGTTATCTTGATGACGGAACAATGGTAATTGTTGAAGACGGGAAGTCTTACATCGGGAGTACGCTTAATGTTGAGGTTACACAGATGTTACGGACAAGTGCAGGGCAAATGATTTTCACGCGAATAAAAACAGATGAAGTGGACATTGATGAACAGCCGAGTATGCACCCTTATTCCCGCAGCTGGTAAAGGGAGCCGGATGGCGCATTCGGTTAAAAAGCCTTACTTAAAGTTGGCGGAAAAGCCGATTCTTGCGCATACTATTCAGTGCTTTGAGCAAAATAGTGCTGTGGACGCGATTTTCGTCATTGTTGACCAAGCTGATTTTAGTGAATGTCATGCCACTGTATTACATCCGTGTGCTTTTACGAAGGTTCAGAAGCTTGTTGAGGGAGGAGAGACCCGGCAGATGTCTGTCTACAACGGTATACGTGCCCTGTCAGCAGATGTTGATTTTGTAATTGTCCATGATGGGGTGCGTCCTTTTGTGACCGATGAAATCATTTTTGCATGTCTCGCCGCTGCGGACGAATGTGGTGCCGCTGTTGCTGCTGTCCCTGTCAAGGACACAATCAAAGTCGCTAACGCTGACAGCTTCATCGTTGAAACACCGGCACGTGAGCAGCTTTGGGCGGTGCAAACACCTCAAGTCTTCCGAAAATCTCTGTTAGAAGAGGCGCATCAGACAGCGCAAGCGCGTCAACTCACAGCAACCGATGATGCCGCCCTTGTTGAACAACTTGGCTTTCCTGTCAAATTGGTGAAGGGGAGTTACGCGAATTTGAAGATAACGACACCCATTGATTTACAGGTAGCTGAAGTATTACTCTCGGATGCCACGCTTTGGTAGAGGGTTTCTGTTTTCTTCCATTCTGCATGGATCTACTGTGATAGAAGTGTGCGAGAAAAATGCGAGTAGGTATTGGTTATGACGTTCATCGGTTAGTCTCTGATAGGAGATTGATTTTAGGTGGCGTTGAGATTCCATATCATTTGGGGTTGTTGGGACATTCAGATGCGGATGTTTTGACACACGCAATTGTGGATGCGATTTTAGGCGCAGCCGCACTCGGTGATATCGGCACACATTTTCCTGATACAGATGATCGTTATGAGGGGATCGACAGCCTTATTTTCTTAAGTGATGTCGCTGCAAAAGTGAAACAGTGTGGCTACCGGATTGAGAATGTCGATAGTACAGTTATCGCACAGTCCCCGAAATTGGTTCCCTACATTTCGGAGATGCGCGCGGAACTTGCCAAAACGCTTAATGTTGACGTGGAGCAGATAAACGTTAAGGCGACCACAGCGGAAGAATTGGGCGTTGTTGGCGAAGGAAAAGCGATTGTCGCTCACGCTATCGCCTGTCTTTCCCGACTATAGCTATTTTTTTCTGTTTCTAACTATGGGAATCTGGTCACTGCTCCACGACGTTTCGCAGTGGTTTTCGGTTAATTCCAACCCACTCCAGATACTCAAAGGTTTCTGAATTCACCAGATATCCTCGTGAAATGAAGTGGAACGAGGTCCGGTGTCCAATTATTAAAAAAATGAAAATCTATAACTCGATGAACCGGCAATTGGAGGATTTTGTGCCCCTAAATCCTGAACAGGTGTCGATTTACAGCTGCGGTCCGACTGTTTACGATTACATTCACATGGGCAATGCACGCACCGCTCTGGTGACAGATATTATTCGACGCTATCTGGTATATAGGGGATACAACGTTAAACTGGTTCAAAATTTGACAGATATTGATGACAAAATTATCGGGCGTGCGGCAGAGTTAGGGGTCAGTGCCAAGCAGCTCGCACATCAGAACGGCGAAGCGTTCTTTGAAGACTCGCAACGCCTCGGTATCCAACCCGCAGATGTAGCGCCAAAAGCGACTGAACACATTCCAGAGATGATAAGTTTAATTCAGACCCTGCTTGACAAGGGAGCGGCTTATGTCATTGATGGAAGTGTTTATTACCGTGTGAATCAGTTTGCTGAGTACGGGAAACTTTCTGGTCGAAAACCGGAAGATCTATTGGCGGGTGCCCGGGTTGAAGTTGATGAGCGGAAAGAGGATCCGCGTGATTTTGATATGTGGAAAGCCGCGAAGCCGGGGGAACCGTCTTGGGAAAGTCCATGGGGTAGAGGCAGGCCCGGATGGCATATAGAGTGTTCCGCCATGGCGATGAAGCATCTCGGTGAGACTATTGATATCCATGCAGGCGGAGAAGATTTGCAGTTCCCACACCATGAAAATGAGATAGCGCAAAGTGAATTAGCTACCGGATGCACCTTCGCACGTTATTGGATACATGTCGCTTTTTTAAAGATTGATGGCAGGCGAATGGGCAAATCGGAACAGAACTTTATCCTCCTCCGAGACGCTCTCGACAATTATCCAACTGAAGTGGTTCGTCATTTCCTAATTTCGGCGCACTACCGACATCCGCTTGACTACAATCAGGAGAGTTTGGCAAAATCAGAAGGCGCACTCAGGCGTTTGAACAATTGTTTGGATGCTTTAAAGAAGTACGATGGACAATTTGAAGCGAACGGAACGGGAGGCGCTGCTCTTCAGGACGCAATCCAAACCATGAAGTCACAGTTTATCACTGCGATGGATACAGACTTCAACACGGCACAGGCACTCGGTGCTATTTTCACCCTCGTCAGCGAAGTCAATAGATCGCTCAGCGTTTCTGATGAAGCAGATGCTCCCGCTCTCGCCCAAGCGTATCAGGCGTTGACTGAAAGTTGTCAAGTGCTTGGAATCTACGGCGCGGATGTTGAACGCAGTGATGAAGGTGACGTAGAGCAACGCGACCAACTCGTGAATCTCCTTTTGGAGATAAGGCAGGATGCTCGAAGTCGCAAAGATTGGGACACATCCGATAAAATTCGAGACAGGCTTAAAGAACTCAACATTGAAATTCAGGACACTCGTGAAGGTGCCACTTGGAAAATTGTATCGTAATATGAGTGAACAAAAGGTTGTCGCGCGAAGGCTTCTGCCTGAGTGCGGTATCAAAGGAGTAAAAAGATGATTTATCGATTCACTGTCCTCTTTGTACTGTTCTGCTTGGTTTCCGTTGTTCTCACAGGATGCAGCGCACTCTTTTCAGAACAGGAGTGGAGCGAAAATTATGCCCTTATGGAAGGTGTACAGTCAACAGTTCCACAAGCAATTGATGGTAAGTTAAACACTATGGGTGAAACGACTTTCCCCTCGGGTATGGAAGGGTTTATGGGGGCGAACGCCGCATCGCAAGTTATAATTACGTTGCCGGAAAAAAAGGTTATCCGTCGCATTGTGATACACTCGGATAATTTGTCGCAGTTTGATGTTTACGTCGATAAGGGCAGCATCACAGCTAATGAAGACTGGCAGCTCATTAAAGATGTGAAGAGCGTCAAAGAGCATCCGATTAAAGTTTCGCTATTGGTTCCCTTCCCGACAGATCGAATTCGGTTGCGTGTTTTAGGCACTAAAGATGATGCCCTGCTGAATCGGCAGCGACGCGCAAGATCAGGCGGATTCCGTGGATGGGATGCCAATCGTCGCGCAGCTGCTAAAATCCGAGAAATTGAACTTTACGGCTATAAGACCTTTGAGCAGGTGGAGGAAGAAGAGGCTACCGATAAGCGTGAAAAAGAACTTGATGATTTACTCCAATTGGAGTAACATAGAGTGAAACGCCAAGATGACTGTTTTACAACCTTACTTTTAATTTCAGATATAGTGGACGGTATTTGCACCGTTCTATGCAACAAGGAGGCAGTATATGCGCTTTGGATTATTCGCAATAATCCTCTGTGTGGTGATTGGGATGTCAGGCTGTATTCTCGCGTCAAATCCAGCCTTTAACCGGAGCAAGAACATTGCAATGGATGCAACAAGCGAAGATACGAAGTTCCATGACGACAATATCCATACTCAGGGTGAAACCGGTCCTATTCTCGAAGATGAGAAGGACGAGGCATCCCAAGCGGAGTCTGATAAATACACCGAAGCCGTTCTCAGATGGCGGCAGCCCCAGACAATTCAACAGGTCGTTGTGAAAGCTGAGCCGGGTCAGCTGGAATTTTTCGCTGCTCAGTACATGAATGAAGACGGAGAATGGGTTACAATGAAAGATGTCAGAGACAACATGCGTCCTGAGTACACATTCACCCTACGGGATCCAATTGTGACAACTAAGTTTCGTCTCAAGGTTCCGCGCCGTTGGGATTCACGTCGGGTCGGCGGGCAGAAACGCTCAACTCGTGGTGAAACTGGAGCACCCAGTGCACAGGAATATAAGAAGATTCAAGAGATTGAACTCTATTACGCACTCCCACCAGATCCAATGGAAGCCGGAACAGCGGAACAGTAGCAACCTTTTATTCGTCAGAATGCTTTGTGAGTGTGTCTTCCTTCTGCTGGCGCGCTTACAAAGCACTCCCCTCAGTAAAGAAGCCTCAATAATGTAATGCAGCACGCATGGCGGAAGAGATGCTGTCTAACGAGACTATCAGTCTAATCCATTTAAATCTAATGCAAGGTGTCGGATTAAAGACCGTTCAACTCTTGCGCGACGTTTTTGGCAGCGCAGAACGTGCACTTCAGGCGACACCGGACGAACTGAAAAAGAATGATCAACTTTCGCAGACGGTATGTGATCTCTTAACTCACAAACCTGTTCTATATCCAATAGAACGTGAACTTGAATTGATCCACAAATATGGCTGTCAGGTTGTAACGCTCTATGATGCTGCGTATCCATCCCACTTGAAGCAGATTGATACACCCCCTTTTGTGCTGTATGTCAGGGGCGAATTGATGCAGGAAGATGCACTTAGTGTTTCCCTTGTCGGTTCTCGAAATGCCAAGGATTACGGGCGAAAGGTGAGTTATCGCTTGAGTTACCAACTCGCGCAGCGAGGCTTAACAGTGGTTAGCGGGTTTGCCAAAGGTATTGATACTTCAGCCCATCGCGGTGCCGTTGAAGCAGGTGGTAGGACAATCGCAGTGATGGGAAATGGGCTGAGTATAATCTATCCTGCGGCGAATACGGATCTCGCTGAGAAAATCGCAGCGTCTGGTGCATTAATTTCCGAATTCCCAATGGCAGCCAGACCGAAGCCAAGAAATTTTCCACGTCGTAACCGCATTATTAGTGGGTTGACGCTCGGAACTGTTGTCGTAGAGGCGTCTAACCGTAGTGGTGCCTTGATTACCGCACGTCTTGCTGCTGAACAGAACAGAGAGGTATTTGCAGTACCCGGTGAGATCTTTTCTGAACTCTCAACAGGAACCCATAAGTTGATTAACGATGGCGCGAAACTTCTCAACTCTGTGGACGATCTGCTCAATGAACTCCCACCGTATGTATTAAGTCAGATCCAATCCGAGGTGTCACCATCAGCGGTTCCGGATGTGGAGGCTGAACCTACGCAAGAGGCATCTTTTGAGAAGAGTGAAACTGAACTTGTCCCTTCACAACCTTCCCTTGAAGCACAGCAGTCCGTTCCTACTGCTGCTCCACCGGATTTAACGCCAGATGAAAAGGCGATTTTTGATGCTATTGAAGTGCCGTCTTCACATATTGATACTATCGTTCGGACGACGAAACTACCGATTAGTCAGGTTTCAAGTGTACTTTTGATGTTGGAGCTTAAGGGAGTCGTTCAGCAGTTGCCGGGAAAGCAGTTCACTAAGGCAAATTAATTCGCAATAAGTAGTTTTGGCCTTGGAAACCCTTGAAAAATATCTGACTGGATGTCAATCCAAAAATTTGAATAGCAGATAAAGTGAAAGAATTAGGTGATACAAACAGGAGAAAGTAATGTTGCATAAACTATCGGGAGTAATATTAGTAGTGATGATAACTATCGGATGTAATGAACCCACGCTTGAAACCGAAAAACCAGACCTAGTTCAAGCGTCATTACAAAGCGATTTTCGAGATCTGAAGAAGCAAGTCTTAGCACTGTCACTTGAAAATGAGCGTTTAAAAACTGAAATAGATCGAATAAACATTCAAATCCAAGACCTATATTTCATGACCGAGCCTTTACAGGTTCGAGTTGTAGATAGAGAGGAAGGAAATTTTTACTATGCCTATGATGGTGGTAAAATAAGAGGTATGCTACCATCCCAGCTGCCCTATGCTGAACTCTGATATCTTATTAGGGCTGCCAAGGGCTTAGAATATAGTGAAGCGAAAACAAAAGGTTTGGCGGACAAATATACTAATATGTTAGAAAACCCTTACTTTCTACCCTATAAGCCTAAGTATACCTTTTATATGGCGGAACTGACTTATCACCCTGATTTAAAAGGGTATGTTGAAGATTAATACGGGCAAAACCAACAATCCAAGCCCAAAACTACTTATTGCAAATTAGTAAATCGTCTTGCAACAAAGAGGAGAGAAATGTCTGGATATTCCAAAATTTATTGTATTGGTGGCGAAGGTGGATTCTTGGGGCGACGGCATGAACCCTATTGATTTCCAAATTCTCGTTGGTGATGCTGATCGCCAGTGGTTAGAAGCTCGGTATTTTAATGGACAAATTAGACCTATGAGTAGAGTTAAGGTAATTATTCCAGCAGGTCCAGATCATCCGGATGCACTTATTGATGCATGCCTTGCATTCTTCCCAGAATACTTTGAGTCGTGTCCATCGCTAATTCAGGTTGTTGAAGCACTTGGAAATGTATCAAGGATTGACTTCCATTTTGATGGTGAACCGTCTGGCTGGGCACAGCTTCGAGAAGAAGCAAAACCGTTTTTCAAATACCTTGTGATTTACAAAGCAGAACTGCAGAAAGTAAATGGAGTGGAACAATCAATGTCGGGTTGGTCGTTTTTTGGGGAAGATGAGATCCATCCTTATGATCGTGAGGAAGTTAAAGATCCTTACGGCCAATGGCAGGAAAAGCAGGCACAGCGGAGAAGAACGCGGCGAGCGAACCGTGGGAAAGTGCCTAAAAACGCTTAACTTTTAAAGTCTAACGAGAACCTACACCAAATCATCTGTTGTGAACGAACTATGACATTTTTTTCATGTCCTTATTTGGGTGGTGATGTTGCACTAACAGATGAACGAGAACATCATATTACCTTACGCCATCCGGATCTTCTACCAATGTATCGGCAATGCATTCCTGATACATTGATGCTCCCGGATCGAGTTACGCGGAGTTCTCGGATTAGACATGCTCGTTTGTTTAGTCGCTGGTTTGAATGGTTACGCGGCGGAAAGCATGTCGTCGTTGTGGTTGTTAGTGATCTTACTTCAGTTGGAAATCATTGGATTATCACTGCTTACATGGCTCGGAAACTGACAAAAGGAGATGTTGAATGGGAACGAATCTGACCTTCCAGTATGACAGGGATGCCGATATTTTGTACGTGAACACTTGTGCCCCGTACGCAGAGCAAGAGAGCGAGGAACTTGCTGATGAAATTATCGCACGCTTCAACCCAGACACGGGTGACATCGAAAACCTTGAAGTTTTGTTTTTCTCTACGCGTTTGTTGCGCGAAGAGTTATTTCATTTACCGATTTCCGCTCGTTTGCAGTTAAACAAAGAATCTTAAAGAGAAAGTGCCACACAGAAAAACTTGGCTAAAACCGAACCAAGCACCTGCCCGAAACGAAGTGGAGGGCAGCGCGAAAGCCCATAATAAAAAAATGAGAATACTTGGCATTGACACCTCATGTGATGAAACGGCTGCTGCAGTTGTTGTTGATGGTAGAGAGGTGCTTTCTAATGTTGTGGCTTCACAGGTTGAAACGCACCAAGAATATGGCGGCGTTGTACCGGAACTCGCATCGCGTAAACATATTGAAGCGATCAACTATATCGTGAGTAGGGCATTAGCGGAAGCGGGTGTCACATTTAAGGATTTGGGAGCAATAGCGGTAACGAATCGTCCCGGCTTAATCGGTGCGTTACTCGTCGGGGTCGCAGCGGCGAAGAGTCTTGCCTATTGCCACAATCTTCCCTTGCTCGGCATCAATCATATTGAAGGACATATCTACGCCAACTATATGGTGCATGATACCCTAACATTTCCGCATATCTGCCTCACGGTTTCTGGAGGACACACACAACTCGTTGAAGTTCACGAAGGGTGGCAATACAAGGTATTGGGTGGCACACAAGACGATGCCGCCGGTGAGGTCTATGATAAGGTCGCGAAATATCTCGGACTCGGTTTTCCCGGGGGTAAAATAATTGACGATCTTGCCCGGAAGGGCGACCCATCGGCGGTAAAATTTCCCAGACCTATGCGGAATAGCGGTGACTATCAATTCAGTTTTAGCGGTATCAAAACTTCGGTGCGTTATTTTGTAGAGAAGGCACGGCGCGCAGGCGTGCTTGTGGAGGGTGAACAGGACGTAAGCAGCACAAACGCTGATATGATAACTGTTGAAGATATTGCTGCCAGTTTTCAAGCTGCTGTTGTTGATGTGCTTGTTTACAAGTCGCTCCTTGCAGCGAAAGCCACCGGTGCCAAGGCAGTAACATTAACCGGCGGTGTTGCTGCGAATAGTCAGCTTCGTACTTCACTGAAAACTGCCGCTACGGAGATCGGAGCCGAAGTCTACTATCCACCAATGAGTTTGTGTACGGATAACGGAGCGATGATCGCAGGGATTGCTTACCAAAAATATAAACAGGGACTCCGGGATGGGCTTTCTCTCAACGCCGCAGCGAACGGTTCTATTGTCGATGTCTAACAGAGGAGGCGGATTTTGGAAATAGACGTGTGTGTTGAAGCTGTCCAATGCCTGAAATCAGGGGGTATTGTCGCTATTCCTACTGACACGGTCTACGGGTTGGGAACGGACCCGTTTAATGCGGATGCTGTGCAAAGGCTCTACACAGTGAAGGGACGACCGGACGGAAAGCCGATCCCGCTCGTTCTCAGTTCAGTTACGGATATCTATCGTGTTGCCCAGAACTTACCGGATTTCTTTTTCCACCTCACAGATCGATTTTGGCCCGGCGGTTTGACGATCGTCGTTGAAAGTAAAGACTTGCTCCCTGTGTTGACCGCTGGCGGTAGCACTGTCGGCGTACGAATTCCCGACAATCCACTACTTTTGCAAATCCTCCAAGCGTTTGGCGGACCGATGGCGATAACGAGCGCGAATCTCTCTGGAGAATCACCAGCCACCTCTATCCAAGAGATTGGCGAGGAACTTGCATCACGAATTGACTTGATAGTTGATGGTGGCAAGACCCCGGGACCCATTCCTTCTACAGTTTACGACATTTCTGTCTCACCACCACTTGTCCGAAGACACGGCGTGATTTCAGAAGAGACCCTCACCAAGGAGCTCGCGTGCTACAACAAGCCTTAAAAGAACTGCTCCGCTTTCTATCCACGCCCACCGGACAGTCTGTAGTACTCGGGATCGCCTGCTTTATCGCAGTGGCGGTCGTCTATAACAGGAAAAGACAGATCCCGGGGTTGACGGTAGCGGTTATCCCAGATGATACGTGGTTTATCAACAGGGATGACAATCATCGCCTTGCCATTGTTGTGTCGTTGCATCTGATTAACAAATCGAGCGCGCCTATCCGCATTCGGAAATGTAAACTAAGTGGATATTCACCCAAGCCTCCACCTGAAAAGTTGCTTTTACAGGGGCATGATACAAGTATTGAACTTGCGTATCCAAAGCATGACCTCTTTGTTGATGTGGGGGCGCATCCTTCTGAGCATACTTCAGAATACGTTCTTAACCCTTACACAGAACAACGTATGTGGGTTTTCTTCCATTCCGGCATTGTTACGATGACCAACATGCTTCGCGCACCGATTGTCCTGAGAGATGTAAATCGAAAACGTAAGTCTATCCAGATAGCTGTGCCTCGCAATATGGAACAGATCCAACTCTATCGCGAGGCAGCAATGCGGTGGTGATTTAAGCGAGTTCACTCATCCTGACGGATTTACCACTCGCTTCAGCAGACATGTCGGCGGCAAAGACAACACGATGCGTTTCAAACGCCGTGTCAAAGTCTGTCAGCGGCATCGGTTCATTTCGTCTGATGCTGTCTATGAATGCTTGGAACTGCGGCTCATACGGATGGTCGCTGACATCACCAGAATCAATGAGCGAGGTCTCAAGTGTACTCCATTTGCTCTTATCCATACCGTGAAGTTTCGCGGAATAGATGCGGTTGTCGAGAAGACTTCCTTCGCTTCCGACGAGGTGGATATGGAAATAATAAGGCTGTAAGCAATCGACACAGGAGGTGACTTTGCCAATTTTTCCACCACCTTCAAACTTAAGGAGACTAACGCTCGTTGTTTTATACTCGTACGGTTGAAAATTGGCACCTGTGGATTGCGTATGATAACTCGTTACTTCTTCGACGTTTCCGTCCATAAAAAAGAGGAGCGCATCGAGGGCATGACACCCAGCCGTAAGTAGGGTGCTACCGCCGAAGTCCTTTTTGATGTTCCATTCGTATTGCCCATACCAGGGTCCAATACCGTGGTAGTAGTCAACTTCGGCGTAGTGAAGTTCGCCAAGTAATCCGTTGTCGATTACGGAGCGGATCATCGTAAAGTGCGCGCTATATCGGCACTCAAAGCAAACGCAGACGTTGACACCTGTACTTTTGACAGCATCACGGATAGCTTTCGCATCTTCATAGGTGAGGCAGATTGGTTTTTCTATGATAAGATGTTTTCCCGCTTGTGCAGCGGCGATGGCTTGTTCGGCATGAAAAGGGTGTGGCGTACAAATATCAATGATATGTACGTCTGGATCGGCAAGCATCTTATCAAAATCAGTATAGGCTTTGAGAGGTGTGCCGTATGTTTCTGCCAATGTGGATTCATCGTGTTCGCGCCGTGAGCAGATAGCTGTGACATCCGAACCTGTAACGGCTTTGAAGGCTTCAATGTGAGCACCGGCTACCCAACCGAGCCCAACGATTCCAACGTTTAAGTTATCCATTCTAAATCTCCTTTGAGTCCCGTAGGTGCTGGCGAGCGTAACTTGTCAAGCCCGTATTAGAGAGTCCAAACGCGCACGGGTAATTAAAAATAGTATATCACAGATGCGGTTTTTGCGGGAAAAATTGATTGATATAATTTTCGTTTTCCGGTATAATTTAAAACGATGGATTGTTGACTTTATTTCACAAAATTGATTCTCTTGACATGCGTAAAGAAAAATACTATAATATGCGGGAATTGGAGAGCGACGCTTCTTTCACGTAAACGTGTGATATGGGAACCCCGCAAGCGATGCCTTAAGCACCGTTTTTGAACCCGTCTTGTGTGTCTCAACTCGCAATGAAGGAGATGATTCCGATGGAGACCAAAATTTCCGATGTCTTCCCCCTGAAATTTGCAAAAGAAGGGTTAACTTTTGATGATGTTTTGCTGATTCCAGCTGAATCGGATGTGCTGCCGGATCAGGTGGATACGAGTACGCAACTGACGCGTAATCTCTTGCTGAACATTCCTATCTGTAGTGCCCCTATGGATACTGTCACTGAATCTACTCTTGCTATTGCAATGGCGCGCGAGGGAGGCATCGGGATAATTCACCACAACTGTCCTATTGACGAACAGGTGTCTGAAGTGGATCGCGTGAAAAGGTCGGAAAGCGGTATGATTACTGACCCGATTACGCTAACGGAGGATAAGACGATTCGTGATGCGCTGGAGGTAACAGAGCGTTACCGTATCGGTGGTGTCCCTATTGTGACGGAAGAGGGTTACCTCGTCGGTCTGATTACTAACCGTGATCTTAAGTATGAAAGCAATCTGGACCTCCCTGTAACCACTCGAATGACCCCCGGTGAGAAATTGATTACTGCATCCCGCGGAATTACACTTGATAAAGCGAAAGAAGTGCTCCACAAATCTCGAAAAGAAAAACTACCGATTGTAGATGAAGATTTTCGGCTCTGCGGGTTGATTACTATCAAAGATATTGACAAGGTCCAGATGTTTCCGCAAGCGTGTAAGGACAGTGCTGGACGTTTACGTGTTGGTGCCGCTGTTTTGCCCTCAACATCCTTGGAGAATGTTGATCGGTTAGTGGAGGCTGGTGTAGATGTGCTTATATTAGATACAGCACATGGTCATTCCAAAAATGTAATCCGCTCGACAGAGTACATTAAGTCTCATTTTCCAGATGTTGAACTCGTCGCTGGGAATGTTGTTACACCAGAAGGAACGCGAAGCCTCATTGATGCGGGCGCGGATGCAGTGAAAGTTGGTGTTGGTCCCGGTTCTATCTGCACAACCCGTGTGGTAGCCGGAGTGAGTATACCGCAGATTACAGCAATTTACGACTGTGCACAGGAAGCGGATAAGGCGGGGGTGCCGATTATCGCCGATGGCGGTATTCGCTATTCTGGAGACATCGCGAAAGCTATTGGGGCAGGTGCCAGTTCTGTGATGATTGGTAGTTTACTTGCTGGGACGGATGAGAGCCCTGGCGATACCGTCATCTATCAGGGGAGAACATATAAAATTCACCGCGGAATGGGGTCATTAGGCGCCTTACGAAAACGAAGTGCTCAGCTTTCAGAGGAGAGTAGTGAGGATATTTCCAAACTTGTCCCGCGCGGGATTGAGGGACGGGTTCCGCACAAAGGAAAGCTTAGCAATTTTGTTTATCAATTGGTCGGTGGCATTCGCTCAGCAATGGGCTATTGCGGGGCTTCAGATATTGAAACGTTACGCAAGAATACCCAATTTGTACGGATGACGAGCAGTGGCTACCGCGAAAGTCATCCCCACGATATCGATATTACCGAGGAAGCACCAAATTACACGGTAGCGAACCTTAACTCATAACTATTATTTGGACGCTCCTTTCACTATGCTGTCGACGACTGATTACTAACTGCTAATGTGAAGAAGATGGACGTGCAAGTCAGGGAGACGGTTCAACTTCACCGGAAACCTGCCCGAAACGAAGTGGAGGGCAGCTCAGGAGGCCATAAGTAAAAAATGAAAGTTAACGAAGAAATGTCTTTTTGGGATAGGCTCTATATCCCTGCGTTGATTAAAGGGATGTTTACCACGCTGAAGCATATCCCGAAAAAGAAATTGACGTATCAGTACCCTGAAGATCCGAGGAGTGTGGATGAGCGGAACGAACGGTATCGCGGCATTCACAAACTGACGACGACAGAGAAAGACGAGATTAAATGCGTAGCATGTTTCTTGTGTGCGACTGCCTGTCCTGCTGATTGTATCACGATTCAGGCAGCACCTGCACCGGAAGGTTGGGAAACCAAGGAAGGTTATCAACGCGAAAAATACCCCGATGTCTTTGAAATCAACATGCTTCGTTGTATCTTTTGTGGGTATTGTGTAGAGGCTTGCCCTGAAGATGCTATTCGGATGACAGGCTTAACGCTCCCGCAATATTTCCGTGAACGTCAGGAAGAGGGAGAAAGCCTCGGAAGTTCCCGCAATGACTTCATTTTTGATCGGGATATGCTCGTCGCTAACAACGACATCCCGCAAGAGGGACTTAGTGTTGAAGCGAAATAGGTGGACCGGTCGAGGCAATTGATGGCATCATACGCTCCCTTCCCGAATAAGAAGTACGACATTATATACGCGGATCCTCCGTGGGATTATAAAGGACAGCTCCAACATACCGGGAGCGGTGGCACAGATAGTGGTGGCGCAGTTCGACATTATCCCACTGTACCGGTGTCAGAGATGAAAACATGGGATGTCGCTTCAATCAGCAAAGAGAGTTGCCTGCTTTTTATGTGGAGTTCCTCTCCGCATCTCGATCAGGCGATTCAGCTTGGAAAGGCGTGGGGATTTCGGTGGGCAACAGTCGCCTTTGTTTGGGATAAGCAGTGCGTAAACCCTGGTTTCTACACGATGAGCCAGTGTGAGTTATGTCTCGTTTTCAGGCGTGGTAAAATTCCGCAACCGCGAGGAGCCAGAAATATCAGGCAATTCGTTCAGGCAAAGCGGACACGCCACTCTGAAAAACCGGACGCGGTGCGTGAAGGGATAGAAGAAATGTTTCCACGCCAGTGTAAGATTGAATTGTTCGCACGAAAACAGCACCGAGGTTGGGACGCATGGGGGCTTGAAATTCACTAGGCTTCGTGAAGTCTGCTGTGCCATTGGTCTATCCATTGAACCGATAAGATAGGAGCGAGAATATTAATTTTTTAGTTATAACTTTGGTTGATGTAAGCGTAAAACAGGAACTATAAAGGGAAACCCGATTAAAGTTGAGATTATATCTATATTATCGCACTTTCATAACTGGTATAACTTTAAGGGTTGCTTTACACGAAAGTATAACGTGCCTCGTGTTGCACATGCTATCAACCTATAAATTTATTTAACCGACCGGGCATGACGGTTTTCGTTAAAATTAAACCATTGTGTTTTACCTGTCATTACAAATTTATTTGCCGAAATTTATTTGAAAGGCACATGATCAAATCGACCCAATGCAAGGATTATCGCTTAATTTTCGTTCAGAGACGCTTTTCGCGTTGACTGATAAAATCAAATCTAGTATTGAGGGACGGATGAGTTGGGGAGATACCTTTGGCTTGGGACTCGGTGTGAAATCCGACAAACATCTAATTGTTTGGACACCGAAGGAGAGTTCAGAGGGCGACATTCTACCCGGTTTCGACTCAGAAGATGGCGAACTTACAGTGAAGATGCGACCCCGTCCGGGGGCATGGGTTTCTTGGATTGACGAGGCGAAAGTCACGGCTGAGACGCACGATGACTATGACCGGGTCCACAGAAGCGTACAGGAATTGGAACGGAACGCACGCCAGATCACAGATTTCGCTGATGGTATTGTCTCCGACATCGCTATTCAAAACCTCGGAAAATCCCTGATGCTTTCTGAACTCGCTCAGGAAGTTTTGAAAGCACGCTTGACAATACCTAGCACCATCAAAACTGGTGGTTATGTGCTCACACAGATTGATGACATTGATACTGAGGAGATACCTTCAGCGACTGTTATCATCCCGGAGCAAACCCACATTCATCGCGTTCATCTCAATGAAGATGTTCTTTTTGACCAAATACTAACCGAGAACTACAATTTACTCCTTGTAGTCCTCAGAACCCATATTAAACAGTACCCTGACCTAATTGATTTGGGGTACAGTTTAACGCTTCATACCCGGTTGTCTAATGTTTTTGACGATGAAGATAAGGAGACACCGGAGGCAGTTGAGGGGCTTAATCCCATTCAAGTGCTTGCCACGGCGGCGGTTTACGATCCTCTTGAACCGGAGACGCTTCAATTAGTGCCTATCGCGTTCAACGCGCCCGCCGAAGAAATTGAGACCGCAATTAACGAGAGTTCAAAGAAAATCGAAGCGTACACGGTGAAAGCCAACCAGCACGCTTACCAACTCATGGCACAATTTCAACAGGGCGTAGAAACCCGCTTGAAAGCACTTGTGCTTGGACCTGGTCAACGCGTCCATAATAAGGTGTGGGACGATCTGGTGATTCGTGAACTGCGGAATACGATGCTCGCTTTTGTCGAATTCTATGGGGCATACCTCACCGAACATTTTGAGGAGGAGGTCGCGGCGGCGAAAACTGACGCACTCACACAAAATATTGACCCTATGATAGAGTTTTGGCAGCTACAGGATAATCAGCAGTTGACCCTGAATTACCTCATTCAATCCTCTTATAAACTGGCGAATCAGGTGTTAGATCGGGCTGCCGGATTATTTCATAATTTAGTGTTCGAGCAAGACTTTATTGAAACTGGGCTTGTCGAGCAGGTTGAACTCTTAACTTTTGAGAATAACGAACTCTTAAACGAAATTTACTTGCCAAAATGGACGCGTGGAACAGTGCGTGAAAAGATGGCAAGTGTTGCTCTTCGCTCAACTCTACACGCTACCCAAATCGAACGTTTGACGACCATCTGGTTGGAATTGTTGGAACTCGCGAACTTAGCGAGTCAACACAAGCGAGATTTTGAAAACGTTATTCAGCCGTTAGTGGATCTCCTTTTGGTCCCCAAAACAGCGCAAACTCAACGCCGGGGTCAGCAGGCACAGCAGCGACGGAATGCTACTAATTTTCCCGGTTTTGAAATTTCTGATGATGCTTTTGCACAGTTACTCAATCATGTAAAGCTGCATTTATCAACTATAAAGCAATGGTTGGAGAACGTCCCACCAACAGTGGACGAGCAACAGCATTATGCCACCTTGTGGACGTTAGTACTTGATGGTAAACTGCGTGAACGTCTCCTGGCGGATGTTAAACCTACTTGTGATATTAATCTCAGTGTACCAGACCAGACGAAAAGGTTAATCAACCTCATGTTGGAGAGTACACTTATTATTGAAGCTGAGAAGGACCGAAAGTTAATAGAACGCAATCTGAATCGGGCAATTATCTCGAAAACCGGTCATGAATTGGCGAATGTCACCACAGCTTCGATGCTTGCTATTCATGGAGATACCTTACTCGCAATGCTCTACGAGGAATTGCTGGACTATCATGACACGTTGGCGAAACGGGTAAATAGACTCGCTGCACCCCAAAAAGGGAAGAAGCGGAAACGTGGGCAGGCGAGAAATGGTAGTACAGTGAACGCTGAAGCAGTTGAGGCGGAACAGCAAAAGGTTGAGGAACTCATGACTTTCCTGAGACCTTACCGGCAAGAGGAAGTTATTGGGACCTTAGCGACAGCCGTCCTGGATCCGATCATGACAAATCTTGAAGAGATTCGCAAGCAGCAGGTGCTCAGTTTTGATGTAAGTGATTTGCCCGCGATAGGTGAAACATGGCTTGGTGATAGTAAGGGGGTTGAAGATTTTCCAAATCTGCGAGTGTTCCTTCAGCAAAATCAGCTTCCAGTATCGACAACCGGCAGATTGCTCATGGAATTGCGACAGCAATTTCCGGACGAACTCTTTAACCACGTCTTGGGGCTTATCCAAGAGGTTAAAGCACTTCAGAGCACCGATTATAAAGGTGATCTCCTTGATCAGTTTGTAACCTATATCTCCGAAAAGGTTTGGAGATGGGAATTAACTCAGATTACAGAAACTGAACTCCCGCTCTTGTTGAAGGAAAAGGTCCTCGCTTCGGCAGTCTGCTATGAAAAGGAGGTTGATACCTTGCTTGAGTACGTTGAACGCTACGATGAATTGGTATCCACGAAACTCACAGCAGACGCAGAGATGGACGGTCACCGCCAATATATTGAGGAACAATTTCAGGCAATCGTTGAAACCCTTTTAGTATAATTTTAATGTTCCTTGCGGTTCGATGAGACAGGTTGTGTGAGGGGCATTCTTCTCCGTATATCCGGTTTCTCGGCGCGATGCTTGGGCTTACAATCTCTGGCAAAAGAGCCGAAAGCCGAACACCGTGAGGCTTGGATTCTGAAAAGGAGGTTTTTGCAAACCCTTCGTGAACAACCGCAAGGAAAATTTAAAAAAATGAAAATAGCTTTGTTGGGCAACAGTCAGTTAGCCGTCTCGGCTGCCTGGGGCTTATGTCAATTAGAGCCGGTGCGTGAAATTGCATTTGTGTCGGAGACAACATCAAAGAAAAACAGGTTTGTTCGTTCACAAGAGGACACACCCGGAAGTCTTCGAGATCTTGTAGAAGCAAATGCGCTAAGTGGAAGTGATACTGCGATTTCCTTTTCTAATTCGTTGGAGGGTTTATCTGGGGCGGATGTGATTGTTCTGCTGCCACCGATGGGGCAATCTGGTTTCCGTTCTCCACAGGCATCTCGGACAACGGGCATCGCGCTTGCACGAGGGTTTGTAACTGGAATCCAGCAATATGCAGCGGATGCTAAGATCCTTGTTGCAATGTCACCGACAAATTACATTGCGGCATGGATACATCAAACGCTTGGCGGCGGACAAATTATCGGTCTCGGAAACGGAACCGCCACTGCACACTTAACTGCTGAAATAGCGAAACGTATTGAAGTTTCAGTGCAGGATGTAATGGCTCTAGCGATTGGGAGTGACCAAGAGACGTATCCGCTCCCACAATACTGTCGAGTGAACGGTATTCCTCTCGCACAATTGATGACTGAAGCTGATGTCGAACGCCTCTGTGAAGAAGTTACGCAGCGTTGCCCGTATACTACGTATGGTGAATGGACATTGGTAAGTCATATTTTGCAAGTAGTTTCAGCCATTGCCCTTGATAAAATGCGTGTGATGAGTGTTGGCACCCATATATCAGCAGGTGAAACGTCGGTTTATCTGAACGTTCCAGCGAAAATTGGACGCGAGGGGGTAGCGTACATTGTCCCACTTGAGTTAACTGAACAACAACGCGAACAGTTTAAACAACTCGTCGCGCAGAGTGCCGAAGACCAATCTTCGTAGAATTGAAGAGAATATGTGGTCTTGAGTCCCGTAGGGACGGCATCTTTGGAGAAAAAGGTGTAATATAAGAATCAAGTCCCGTAGGAGCGGCATTTGTGGACTTCTGTTACCAAACGAATGCCGTGGAAAATCCGTAAATTGACACGAGGGATTGGACAGAGTGAACCTAACATCTCAAATCGACGAGCGCGTTATCATTTTTGAAGATTGTCCAAAGCGTAGTTAGTTGAGAGCAAATGAGAAAAATATACCAGAAAATTCCAGAATTAATTGAATCTGCTCAAGTCGGTGCTTACTGTACTGTTGTGGAAACGAAAGGTTCAACACCACAAAAGCCCGGCTCAAAACTCTTGATTCTCCCTGATTTACGAAATATCGGTACACTCGGTGGTGGGTGTGTTGAAGCGGAGGCACGTCGACAGGCAATAGGGCTGATGCAAGGCGGTGTGCCGCGGCTGCTTGAGTTTCAGTTGGATAGCGATTACGGCTGGGATGATGGGCTCATCTGCGGCGGGAATATGAAAATCTTCATTGACCTGCCGAAAACGCGCGCCGAAGCTGAAATGTTTGAGCGACTCCAAACACTGAACGAGGAAAAAACACCGCTCGTTTGGGCAACGGTTGTAACGAGTGCCAAGCAGGGCGTTGATGTCGGCATGAAGATGATCTTCGCTACCACAGGTGAACGCATCGGCACACTGGGTGATCCGGATTTGGAAGCGGCAGTAGAAGAAGAGACCCCTGAAATTCTTGAGAGAAATAGCGCAGGCTTATTTCGCGAAGATGAGGCAACGTCAGTCTTCTTGGAGCCATTGCAACCGCGCCCGACTTTACTCATCGCAGGGGCAGGACACGTTGGGCAAGCACTTTGCCATCTGGGTAATTGGTTGGATTTTGACATTGCTATTGTTGACGACCGCGCCGACTTTGCTTCCGCTGATCGGTTGCCGGAGGCAGACGAGATTATCATCGGTGATATCGCGACGGAACTTCGAAGATACCCGATTACGCCGCTGACGTATGTTGTGATTGTCACCCGTGGGCACCAGCATGATGAATCAGCGTTACACAGTGTTGTCGAATCGGATGCCGGTTACATCGGATTAATAGGCAGCCGCCGCAAAATTAAACTCATATTTGACGATTTGATGGAAGCTGGAATTTCCAAAGAGAGACTCCAACGGGTTTACGCACCCATCGGGTTGGATATTAACTCGAAAACCGTGCCGGAAATCGCTGTTAGTATCGCATCGCAGCTCATCCAGGTCCGTAATACTGCCGATACTGTTCAAACTTTCGATACACAGCCAGTCCGAATGCCTACTGTTAAAGTAGCGGGATAATAAAAAATGAACGATATTCATATAACAGAAGAAAAGGCTTGTACACTTTCCGAAGTTATTGACCTTGTGAAACAGACGCTGGACCGCGTAAGCGAAAAGTCCGTGCATAGCGAACTTCGGTATTCGTCCACCGATGTTTATTGGCTACTGCATGATATGCTTCGCTATGTGAATAGAAATGTCCCCGGTGAGTTTATCCTGCTGCAGACCCAAAAAGGGATTTACCGAGTAACATACGCGGCTGAAGATTCCGCAAAGCAGAAATCAGATAGGAAACTCAAAGCGGAGGTCAATCGAACGGCGCGTTATCTTGAGGAACTGACCGGCAGGAAACCATCGTGGGGTGAGAAAGAGTAGCCGCTGTTAATAGGTATTTCCAGCAATTAGAGTGTTATGAAATAAGGAGAGTATTTCGTGAACCAAGAACCGAAGGTAACAGTTGAAGATATTGAGATGTCCGTGGATGCATTAGATGTCCAGAAAGCCGCAGACATTTTTGAAGAACACGGATGCCTTGTCGTGCGTGGTCTGATGGCACCCTATATCAAAGCACTTCATCAGGATATTGAGGCAGCCGCGGCGGAATCCATATCATTGCTTGACGAGGCGGAACGGATTGTTGAGGGATGGCGTACGCCGAACGGCACGCTATTCCTGCCAGCACCAGAAGGTTACGAGCGCGACAAACAGATTATGGTACTGTCGATAGGCTATCAGACGAGTGCGGCATTTTTCCAATCCGCTTTTGATGAAACCACAGTCAGTATCGTGGAGGCGATCTTGGGACCGAATGTGGAGATCTTTGGTAACGGGCAGTGCCTCTATAAGGAACCGGTTGGTGGACACCCGAAGCACCTCCATCAAGATTCTGCCTACTTTGAACACCGCTATCAAGGACCTGTCGGTATCCTGAGTTATGTTGTAGACACCGACTTGGTGAATGGGGCATTACACGTTGTACCGGGTTCACACAAACTCGGACAACTCAAGCATATTGATACCTTCTCGCATCTCGGTTTGGAGGAGGATGAGTGGCCCTGGGAGAGTGCTCTCTCCGTTTCTGGCAAAGCCGGTGATTCGATCTTCTTTAACGTCAAGACCATTCACGGTTCCAAACAGAATATGTCGGACAAACCGCGTCCGATTTTCATCAACCGCTACCGGCGAACAGACGACTTTGTCATCATCGGCGGGACAACGACAGCAAACCGGGCAGAAGCCGAAAAGCGTGCAGCCGCAGCTGAGGAAGCGAAGAAATCTAATAGTGATCGAGGCTTGATGTTGCGCGGGTTCCGTCCCTTTGATTCGCAGGATTAAACTTGCTTCTCTAAGTGTTTTAACTCCCTAAATCCCCCTTGATAGGGGGATTTTATTGTCTGACGGGGCATAGTTTCTTCGGTTCTACAGCTGATACAGCATCAGATAGATAATCACGCCTGTTACCGAGACGTATAGCCAGATCGGAAAGGTAATCTTTGCGATGCGACGGTGTTTCTCAAACCGTTCTCGCCACGCCAAATAGAGGGTGCGTAACGCCAACGGCACTATGACGAACGCCAAAATGATATGTGAAATCAAGATAGTGAAGTAGACGGGTCGGACCCATCCCTGCTTTGTAAACGGCTTTGAACCGGCATTGGCGTGGTAGATAACGTAACTGATAAGAAAAAGCACGGACACAGCGAAAGCGGCGAGCATACATTTTTTATGTGCAGTGATTTTCCGTTGTCGGATTTGCACATACCCGATTGTCAGTAGGATCCCACTGATTGTATTCAGCGTTGCATTAACTGTTGGCAGGTCTGAGATCTCGAGCACGTTTTCTCCTTTTACTCCCGGGGCCACCGGTAGGCTTGCGCACCCTTAGAATTCTCTAACGCAAATTCCCACCGTTGACACCACGTCTCATATTTGGTATTACCGGCTTCTGGTCGCAGACGACTCCGCATGAGGAACGCAGGGTAGAAGGGTCTCCCTGTCGGCTGATAGACATCGTGGTAACGTAGATCGAAACTCCACCGGACGCTCTCCGATTCATTCGGTTTCGCACTGTGAAGCGTGTAATTGTGGAACAGGATAACGCCACCTGCCCGGATTGGCAACGCTTTTGGTGTGAGATTTGGTGGCTGATGTTCCGATGTGACCGCCAATCCGCCCTCGGTCCAGTCGTGCTTGTAAAGTCCCATCTTATGACTTTCCGGCATCACCTGTAGACATCCGTTTTCCAATGTCGCATCCACAATCGGAATCCAGACAGTGAGCATAAAGTATGGATCAGTATCAGGCCAACACACGCCTGCATCCTGATGCCAAGGTGTGGGTGCCCGTTGTGAACTCTCTTTTGGCAAGACGGCACGGATGTGTTGGATCGGATTACAGATAATCTCTGAACCGACGAAGGATTCTGCGATGTCGAGGATTTTAGGGTTTTTGAGGAAGTTAAACGTCGCTTCACCGCGTGCCTGCATAATATCCAGATTCGCCGTAATCTCTTGTGCCTCATTTGCAAGGTGAAGCAGCCGTTCCGTAAACGGTTTATCGGCGTGCGTGTCGCTAACCTTTCCTTCTGCGTGCAATTTCTCGGCGCGCTCTGCGATAATTTCCTCGTATTCAGCGATTACGGGTCCCAGATCGTTCTCATCGAGTGCGTCTTCGAGCAGTAGATACCCGTTATCATGGAAAAACGAGACATGAGATTCGGTTAAGCGCATAATTGCGTCCTCCTTGTGTAGGCACTATCCCCACCGCTGTTCGGGCGGATCGAAGACGAACCCGTGGAAAAACTTCCGCTGTTCCGGCGAGAGTTCCTTGTTATAGAAATCTTTAGGGTATCCCCAGTGTTCTTGTGAGGCGATCATCCACGGATGCTCATAAGCGTAATAGAGCATTTCACGTCGGCTCTCCGGTTTCGTGAAGATACCCGCGGAATGCCAAACCGCGTTATGGAATAGAATCGCACTCCCCGGTGGCGCACAGACCTCAAGCGCACCCGGATATTCGTATGGATACCGTAGGTCTTCGTGATTGGGATCATACATCGCCGTGTGGCTGCCCGGTATGAGCCACAGATTTCCCTGTCCACCTTCTGTCATGTCTGTCAGATAGTAGCCGATTTTGAGTTGCAAAAACGGAATTGGACGTAGGTTACGATAGCCTTCATCGTGCCCATCAATGTGCCATCCCATTGATCGTTCTATGAGTTCAGCACCGTCTTCAATGATGGCATCCGAGGCGTGGTGGTGTGGCATCTTATTGAGCAATCCTATGACGTACGGCAGAATCGGTTGCCAATCCAGAAGTTCCAAGAACGCCGGATGGTCGCCGAGGATATAGAAGATGCGGGTACTTTTCTCGCCGTGAATGTGTGTCATACCGGTCTGGGGTAACCCTTTTTCTTCACATTCCCGCCGCTTCTCAATAACTTCAGTGAGGGCACTCCTAAGTGTTGCAACATGTGAAGGGGTAAGGAAATCTTCTAAGACAAGATAGCCGTTGTTTTCAAAGAAAAACTTTTCGGCATCAGTCAATTCGTGTGGCATGTCGTAAACCCTCTTTGCTTTACTGATGAGGTTTTCAGTTTAAGTTGAACAACTCTATGGCATTTTCACCAAAAATTCTCGCTTTATCTGCTTCAGGGATAGGCATATCTTCAATCAAACGGACAAATCGTGGCATATCCACCCACGGATGATCTGTACCGAACAGCAGGCGATCCGCACCAGAATACTCATAGGCGTACTGCAGTGCTTGTGCTGATGGAGACACGGTGTCCAAATAAATCCGTTGTAGATATGCGCTTGGCGGTTGTGTGATGTGTTCTCTAGCTCTGCCCAATACTTCGGTCTGATGGTTTATCCTGCCGCTCATATAAGGTAAAATACCACCCACATGTGGCATCACGAGTTGTAGGCGCGGGTGGCGTTCAAGAATCCCACTCAGGATTAATCGCAGTAGTGCGAAACTATTATCTACTTGTAATCCGATCATGCCGATCATCCAGTGGTCTTTGATTGCCTCTCCCCACGTCGGAACGGTCGGGTGCATCACAATCGGCATCTGAAGTGTTTCGGCGTGCACATAGACCGGTTCAAATTGTGGTGCGTCAACCGGTTTACCACCGATATGGGAATAGAGCATTATCCCACGAAACCCAAGCCGCTTCACCCGATCCATCTCTGTGATTGCTTCGTCTGGATTTTGCCATGGCAGGCATGCCAATCCTGCAAACCGATCTGGATGTGTGTCCATGAGTTCGGCGATGGCATCGTTGATCGCTTGCGCACCTTTGTTGCCTAATTCAGGCGCGAGCATACACGGGGGTGGTATATTGGTACTGAGCAGTGCCATATCGACTCCTGCCTCGTCCATGTCCTTGAGTTTACGTTTCGGGTCGTAGACTTCGTCTTGTAGGCGAAATGTTTGGACATCGCCGTACGTGACGACAGCCTCACTGCCACGACGAATAACTTGCGGGGGGTGCGGGTTCTGCGCGAGGATTTCGATATAGGCGTCTGGAAATATATGGCTCTGGCAATCGATTCGCATTTTTCTGGTCAAAGGTGTTTCATTTTTATATTATCTTTTAGTATGCCATGTCTAACCCTTTTTTATCAAGTAATCTTTTTCACGGAAGAACACACCATTTCCTAAGTGGTAGGTACGGTTTTCAACCGCACCGAGCAATGTCTCGGCACGACTCCCGAAAAATTCTTGCGCTTTACGGTCTGTGATGCTATCATTTGGCAAGTTAAGGAGAACAAGCAAACCATGATTAAGAAAATAAGAAACTGGGCAGCCGCAGTATCGGTGTTCCTATTCGTTTTGCTATTGCCGCTGGCGTTGGCACAGATCACGCCGAACGTCTGGAAGAAATTCATCGGTGAACCGGTCCCTGCGAGTATCTACCAAAGTCGCAGCTGCGCCGCCTATTGGGATGGTAGAAATAACGTCGGTGAACTTGTGGCGAGTGGTATTTATTTTTATTCACTCACCGCAGGCGAATTCACATCAACACGAAAAATGCTAATTCGGAAATAGTATCAAATGACCTTATGATAGCTGGAGTGCTGATGTTTATTGACTTCCCAGCGATCGTTTCTCAGTGGGTTGCGTTGGTTTCGCTGGCATCTTCCTTGAAAAATGATGTGCTTAGCGATCAACATGTCTCAAGTATAGCAAAACCGGTAGCGGCGTGTCAAGCCTATTTTCAAGGCGACTGCCCGGTTTGCCAAGTCAAGTGTGTCGGGAACAACGGATTAGAGGATCATTGGGGTTCTCCTTGCTGATTTGCGGCTGAATTGGAAAATAGGTTTGCATCCATAGTTTGAAGTTGGTGCTTCGGGATCAGGTTGAGATATTGAGAGATGACGCGTTTAGAAAGTCGTGTAATCTGTGAGATGTTGTCAATATCAGGGGTTACGTTGCGAACGACTTTGACGGACTCATAATCTCGAATGTATCTATCAACAGCCTCCTTAGAGTGCTTAGTTTTCGCGGCAATCCTGGGGGTGAGATGTCCTTGAAGATAGAGGGTTATGATCTCTTTCTTGTGGGTAATAGCCCCCGATAAATCATGGATGTTGCCCCGCGTGGGTAAGATTTCGCCAGTGGTTTTCTGCCATTCATTGACATAGTCGCAGACGACCTTATCACAGACGTTGAGCAAGACTGCCAAGTCGAGTTGTGTCAATAAGGCACCTTGGTCATAAGCTTGATGACACCAGCGAACCAAGCGATTGATCCGCAGTTGCCGGGAAGTAAAGCCGTTGCGAAAGGATTCAATATCCTCTGTGGCGAGGTATGTCAGGATGATAGGTTTCATACGCGTTTTGATGATGGATTTTCCTCTTTCAGGGTGTTCCTCAATAGGCACAGCCATCCAAACGAGGTGTCCATAACTCAGCAACCGTTCATCAGGGAGTTGATCACCCGTGGCGAGTTTCTCCAAAGGGAGGGTAATGACGAAATAGTCCTCAACGGTCGTAAGAATATCATCAACAATAGCGGTAGCCGTGACTTCGCCTTTGTCATACCCATAGTCATTGAGAAAGCGATGGATAAGCAGCTGTCGTAGCGATTTATCGTTGATGCGTCTGAACTTCTTCTCGTTGATCTGCGTGCGCGTCAAAGGTTTGCTCATGAGAGTTCCCCCTTTTTTGGATCCGCTGGCTCTGGGTGAAGGAGCTGGGTCATTCGGTCCGTGTGCTGGTATTCCTTATACAGCGCGAGATACTCGCGTATGAGTCGGTCGGAGAAGTGAGTGATGAGCCGTATCTGTGCGTCAGGAAAGCCTTGATGATGCAGTGTTGCGACTTGTGTGAAGTCTTTCAAGTACCGATAGACAGCGCGTTCAGAATGGTTCGTCTTTTTCTCAATCTCGGTGAAGGTATACTCCTTGAAATATAACTCCAAGATCTGGGTTTTATGAGACGTGCCGGGGCCCATGTCGTGTTTTGCCCCGCGCGTCATCACGAAATACCCCGACTGTTTCAACGCCCGGATGTCGCGTTTCACCGTGGCAGGACTCGTGGTTAATAACACTGCTAAATCTTCGTAGCTCAGCAAGGCCTCTTGGTCATAAGCTTCTTGGGTCAATCGGAGGATCCGATGTCGTCTGAGACCTGCGAGTTCATAAGTGCCTAAGACTTCAAAATCCTCCTGAATGTCATTGAGGGTCAGCCGACAGGAGACTTTCTTCGCTAAAGCGATATGTTTGCCTGCCGGTTCCTCGGCGGCGACTGCCTCATAGCAGATTTGCCCCGAGGTCAGCTGAACATCGGCGTGTTGAGCAAAGTAGTCAGAAATCTGGTTATAGTAGGCTTCAGCAATCAGAGGCATCAGATTAAAGTCTGATGAAATCTTCTGAATAATAGCCGCTCTGGCATTCTTAGATTCGAGGCGATTGATACCATAGGCGGTATCCTTCTTACGGTCCATAGTGACCTCCATGAAATGAGTGTCGGTGATGCAAATACATCTACTCGTTAAGTTAACTCATACTATTAGTGTAACTCATGGGGTCATTTGATACAAACTATAAATAGTCGCAACACGCTCCATCTTTGCTGGCGAGGTCTCCTTGAAGGAATACCCCATCAAAAATACCTCGCCTTCTCCAAACGCATTTTCTCATCTGCTGGCGAGGTTTGATGAAGATTAAAAAATTAATTCGGTAATAATCCGACATAATGTAGCAAGTCCTCGGAACCGCCTTTGAACTGTTCCATGAAGTCGCTGACCTTCTGTTGAAGGGTTGTCCAGTCCTTGCTGAGACGGTGCAGATGTATGACCGATTGCCGCGCCCAGTGCCATAACTTCTCAATTGGGTTCGTCCAAGGGGCATACGTCGGGAGCTGGAGTATCTCAATAGGGAGTTTCTCAAGTTCGCCGATCTTCTTTGAGGGTTTGTCGCTCCAATTTCCTGGGACCGGCTTCGCAAAGGGTGTCGTCTGTGGCAACAGGGCTGCGATAAGATTGGCATGAAAGTGTATTGCCCGGTCGTCCTGGATCAGATAGATGCGTTCAGCATTTGGGTAGCATTGGCAAATCTGCGTATAAAATGTATGGAGTGCGACGACCGTGCAGCTTTTGACTTGCTGATACACAACATCTCCGGTGTGTGGGTTGAGCGCACCGATGCCGTAGCAGGTCTCTTGGGGGAGATAACTCTGGCGTGCCAAAGGATATTTCGTCCCTGTCTCTGCCCAGTCTTTTGCGAGTGTCGGTTGTAGATTGAAACTAAACTCGTCTTGGTAAACCACAACGCAGGTTTCCGGGTTTTCATAGGCTTCTGCTAAAGCCTGCTGAATACGAGAAAGTTTTTCAGCGTAATCGGTATCCGGACTCCGCACATAGTCTCTGGCACGCTTATAGCTGAGACCCAAGCGTGAGAAGATCTGATGAATGCCGGGGACCGATAGACCCTCAAGCCACGGCACGACCTGACCGAGACTGCGCAGCGTCCAGCGCGTTTGGTGTGGATTCAAGCAGCCAGGATCTTCACCGATAGCCACTAAGAGTTCCGACTCGGCTTCTTCAGGCGACTTCGGGGAAAAAGCAGGTTTGCGACCCCGACCCGGTTTATTCGACAACCCACGGATACCGTGTTCGTGATACCGACGCAGCCAAGTATAGACGGTATCCGGGTCGCGTCTTTTCAACAAGCCACGCCGAGCAACTTCATGGGGTGAAAAACCTTCATGGATTTTCAACAACGCTGTCGCACGCTCTCGCAGATAAGCCGGTTCACCTTTATCTCGAAGAACAACGAGAGCCTGGATTTCGGATTCAGTTAACTCTAACTTATGCTGTTTTGCCATTAGAGAATACCTCCTTTGCCATGAGCATAACATGAATAAAAATATTACCGAATTAATTTTTTAATCTTCATTAACCTCGCCTATTTTTTCCTCACCTTAACGGATCCGATACCGCTCAACGGCATCCATATCAAGACTGATGCCCAGTCCCGGGGCATCCGGCAGGTTAATTGCACCGTTTGAGAGATCCATGCTACCGCCAGAGAGATCATCAACACGGATGTGTGGGAGTTCGTCAATTGGCATCGTGCAATTCGGCAGTGTACATGCGATGTGTGCGGCGAATGTCGAAGCGACACATGAACCGAACGCGAAGATTTGCACCCAAATCGGTAGATCCGCAGCTTCGGCAACGGCAGCACTTTTGCGAAGTCCCGCGACATTTCCACCCATGTTGACCGCATCGACCGCACCTGCGAGGATGTTCTCTAAAATCCCTGGAGGTGCACCTAAATGTCGTGCGACTGGGACCTCTACTTTTTCTCGCATTTGACGATACCAAGACAAATCCTCAAATCGAATCGGATCTTCATAGACTTCAATGTTATAAGGGAGCAACTCTTCTGCAAGTCGTAGTCCGGTCTCCAAATCACCAAATTCTGTATTCGGGTCTACGCGAATCTGGAAATCGGGCCCGCATGCTTCTTCAATTAAACGAGCGGTTTCGACGATAGTCGCGGTTCGCGCTTTGAGTTTATGCACGCGAAAGCCCATATTCGCAGCGCGTTCTGCCTCCGCTGCTGTCGCTTCCGCTGGCATCGGTGGTGACCAATAGGCGAGTTCAACGCTATCCCTGTGTTTTTCGCCAATTAGTTTATGGGCAGGCACTCCCAATGCCTGTCCTGCTAAGTCGTAAAAAGCACATTGGAAGGCAAATGACTCGGAAGCGAGATCTATATCCCAAAGATTCTTGCCGACATATTTTTCGGCGATTCCATCGGCTTGGTCTGTAATGTCGCTATTCAGAGAATTGCTCTCACCCAATCCAGTTAGTCCTTCATCTGTGTGTACCCAAATCAACGTGGTCGGATAATCCATGCCCGAATGCTCCTGTATCGCAGGAATAAACGGGATGGAAATGGTCCGGTATTCAAAACCTGTGATTTTCATCGGTTTCCCTCCAATCTTTGGTCTCTAATGGTTGAAATTTTATGCGATTTATTGAAATGGTGTCAACATATTATTAAGGCATGCCCTTTTCTTGTAGGACGGAACTCTGATTCGCGATCACGCTGCATGCTGATCGTCGACAGTTTCCGGCAACCACATACGGTAGGTACGGTTTCCTAACCGCACTGTTCTCCTATCCAAGTGCTGACTGAAAACTGCTACTCATCTGTATAGAATTCTGTGCCTCAATCTTTGTAGGAAGCCCCTCAATTTTCGCGAAGAACCCTCCAATTTGTGCGAATTCGTGATAAAAGAGAGATACTAAACAGATTCCTTTTCTCCAGTAACCGATTTTTTAACGAAAAAAATAGATGCCTTGGTAAACCCAGTGTATGCCTATGTTTTAGGAACACCAAAGTAAAAAATATTCTTAAAATTTCAACGATTTTTAGCCTAATATTAAGTCGTATTGAGACCACTGGCATAGAACTTGCTCTTATCAGGCATAGGTAACATGATTCGGTTTTATTTTGACAAAGGGACATAGGCATGTATGTGACTTTTCCTTAAATATCTTTATGATACGATTTCCAAGTCACTCGCTCTTACGTACTGGAGTCTTCATAAATTCAAATTTATGTTACGTTGGGTCTGATTTATACGGGTATCTTAATGTTATTTTTTCTACTCGGCACGATGCTGTTAGCACCGTAATCAGGCCAATAATAATAATTTATGAGGTTTGAAACCCCGACATCTGATTGTGATTCTATTTTAATCGAAGTCATATTGAGTAAAACATAGAAATGTTGTAAAATAGTGGAATAAAAGGCGACACTTTATGTCCCTTTATTTTCCACATTTGATACCCATTTACTTTATGAAAGGTGCTCTTATGACAGCTGAATCTCAAAAGTCGCCGAGATACAATGGTATTCCGAAACAGGTTTCGCGCAAGGATTTTAATGAGTATATCTTGCCACATCTATCGAAACGTATCAAAGGTCCGAAGCCGAAACTCTCCTTCTATAAGATATTCAACTATATCCTCTATGTTTTACATACGGGCATTCAATGGAATCAACTCCGAACCCGGCGCAATGAACTGCATTGGTCGAATGTCTATAAATGGCATCATCGCTGGTCCAAAGATGGCTCGTATGAGAACCTTTTTGAGGCGTCCGTGATACACTTGCTTGATACCGATCAACTTGATACGACCTGCGTTCATGGAGATGGGTCGAACACGGTCGTAAAAAAGGGGGTGCCGGCATCGGTTATTCAGGACACAAACACCAGAAAGGCGAAAAAGAGCTAACTCTTACCGATAATCACGGGTTTATCATAGGCCCGACAACGATTAGACCCATCAATGAACATGATACAACCATTTTGCCCGAAGCCTTCAGGGATCTCATCGCTTTTAGTCAACGGATGGGTATGGACCTGTGCGGCTCCGCACTCACGCTTGACTCGGCATTTGACGCCAAGGCGAATCATAAGATCATTAGAGAACACGGACTGACCCCCGTGATCTATCCCAACAAGCGCAATGCTAAAGAACCTATCGTTATTGCCCGCATGTTCCGCTGGTTTAACAAAGACATATACAAACTACGATATAAAGTCGAGCGAACTTTCGGATGGCAGGATACTTACCGAAGACTCGCACTGAGCTACGATAAACTCAAAGAGACCCGGTTAGGGTTTCGCCATTTAGCTTATTCTATGATTAACTTGCGGATAACTTTCAACCATTCATAACGCGTACTCGCTATGAGTTCATCTAAAAAACGAGGTTTGAAACCTCAACATTCATAAAAAGCGGAAAAATCCGAGATTCAGATAAAAGGAATATTTCAAATGAGTAAGCATTTCAACTTCCCAATGAAGAAAGACTTCGGTCTTACAATAAAGAAAAGTTTTAGTTTTACCCTATTAATCGCATTCATAATCTGTGGTGCGTGGGTCCACAACGCTGCCGCACAAGGCAACACACCGAGTGGCAGGATTGTTTTAAGTGAGGTCACACCGGCTCCTGTGGTCGGTGTAACATCAGAAGTTACGATAAGTCTAAACGATAGCGAGCATGTTCGGGGTTACCGGTTTGATGTGAAAGTGACAGGTCCAGGCATTCAAGACGCAACGATTACGCATAATGGTCAGCCCCGCCTCTTGACCAACGGCACAACCGGGACATTCGGAAGCTTTGCGAATAGTGGGATAATGGACGGTGTCATTGCGATAATTCGGTTTACGCCAACCGTCACAGGTTCCGCGAATATTGAGATAGGCAGTATAAGATTACTCAGCACAGATCAGAATGTATTTACGTCGCTTGATGACATAGATTTTGCGTTTGAGGTTGCTGTTCCACCTGCACCGAGTGGCGACATTGTTATAGGAGATATAATGCCATCTCCTCAGGTTGATGTCGTATCAACGATTACTATAAGTCTGGATAATCGCGAGAATGTTTACGGTTACCAGTTTGATTTAAAACTAACCGGTATAGCGTTTAAAGACGCAACGGTTACCTACGGTGACGAGACTGCGGAAGTGACCGAAGATTCGACCAAGGACTTGACTGCGGACTTGGCTGACGACGGAACGGTAACGCTCAGTGCTGATGTTGATGTTGAAACTGAGGATGGGGTCATTCTGACGCTTCGGTTTACACCGACAACCAGAGGTGTCGCGAATATTGAGATCAGTAACGTGAAACTCTTCAATACACCTGCTGATATAGAAGAAACCGATAGGACAGGGAGTGAGGTGGATTCGCCATCGACACAGGAGTTTATGACTGCTGGTCGTCCTGTTATCCTAAGACCCTCCTCAGTTGCGCAGGACCGTATCATTTTCAACGAGATTCGCAATGCCGAGGACGACAAAAACGACTGGATTGAGATCAAGAACATCAGCGATGATGACATTTCCCTGCAGATGTGGGAAATTAGCATTGTCAATTCCGTGTACGGAAATGGCAATAAAGATGTCGATTTTGTCACGTTCCCAGACTATACACTCCGTGCGGGTGGGGTCCTCTTGCTCGTCAATACACCGCCGAGTGAGACCGATCTCACACGCGGGCAGGATATTGAAAGTCCGGACAGCAAACCCAACATGCCGCCTCAGTATCTTGTCACACCAGAGATGCGTCTACCAGATGCACCCTACATGCTAATTTTGCGGAGTGACACGGAGAAAAACGGCATGCCGGAGGTATTTGAGGATCTCGCAGGTAACTACTTCCGAGGTTCTGTTGACTACGGCACGCAGGTCTGGCCCCTTGTACACACCTTCCAACCCTCTAATGGTGGAGCAGCACTGTTGACACAAGGGCAAGCATGGCGACGAATTGCTGCTAATGAACGGGGCTACACGCAAGCAGCTTGGATGTCGAGTGGACATCAATCAGGGATTGGATATACGCCTGATGCTTCGGTCTACACCAGTCTCGGCACACCGGGATATCCCAACGATACGGTGATGGATCAGAATCTCGCCGGACGAATCACTTTTAGTGAGTTGATGTTTGCGACGAACGGTGGACTCTTTTCCCAGCCGCAGTGGATAGAGCTGTACAATAATACTGCCACCGCTGCGATGCCAATGAATCTAAAAGGATGGAAATTGGTCGTTGAGGCACGCGATGGCGAAACCCGTCATCGGTATTCAGTTATCGAACTCGAAGAATTGCATATCGCTCCTAACGGGACGGTGCTTCTGGTAACACAAGATCGCAGGCATTCTGAGCAGCTGATGGAAGATCAGATTTACGTCCTCTACCGTCACCACAGGAACGTGCTGAGTCTCGGATTGCCTGAGAACGTCATGCTATCTGCCTCTGGATTCGCACTGAAACTATTCGCACCGGATGGCACGTTAGTTGACATGGCAGGGAATCTTGACGGTGAAAAAGGTGTTGATGTACCTATGGTCAAACAGAGGACGGTGAACGAACATCCCTAATTCGCCGTTACGACGGTAGCATCGCACTGACCGGGACCGAGGCAACCAGTTGGCAGCGCGCTGTGGATATACAGGTAACTGAGAATGGGTATTACGGGCACAAGACCGACATTAGCACTCCCGGATATCGGGAAGGTGGTCATGCTCCCGTGATGTTATCGCACTTCAGAGCAAATCGGACAGATGCAGGCGTTGTGCTCGAATGGGCAACCCAGTCCGAATTGGACAACGCAGGGTTCAATATTCTGCGCGGTCAAACGAAAGAAGGTGCGTTTGTGAAGGTGAACCCAACGCTCATTCCGGGTGGCGGCACGACTGCCGAACGGAATACCTATACATGGACAGATGTGACCGCTAAACCACAGGGTGTCTATTATTACCAGATAGAGGATGTGTCCTTCGCTGGAGATCGTCAGCAATTATCGACGGTTCGAACAAGGGGACATGTATCCGCAAGTGGTAAACTTATCACGACGTGGGGCGGTTTAAAGGCACTGAAATAAGCCAACAAGGCGACCAAAGGCGCGGTTCTTAACCGCGCCTTTTTTCTTCTCTCTCTTCTATGGACAAAACTTTCAGTCTTCACACTCGCTACCTTCCTTTGTTAGTGAGTTTCTAACCTTGCCTCCTGTAAACTTCCTTGGATTAACACAGGGTCATTCAATTGTAGGTTTTTTGTGTTATATTTTTCACGGGTGTTAATACTTCAGATAAGCAGAAGTCGCGTGAAAAGTCACGCGACTTCTGCTATACTTCACCATAAAAAGTAGCACACTTTTGAGGTGAAGTATGACAAGAACTTCTTCCTGCCACTTAGTTGATATGTTAGCAGAAGTGCCAGATCCCCGCAAGAAAAAAGGGCTCCGGCATCCGTTAGCCTCGATGCTTGCGCTCACGGTTGTCGGTCTCTTGTGTGGTCAACGCAGCTATACACAGCTTGCCAAATGGGCGCGGCTCCACCCTGCCCTTCGAAACGCCTTGGGGTTCACGGCGAAACAAACCCCGGCGGCATCAACGTTTCATTATCTCTATCGGCGTCTTGACATCGCCACTGTAGAAAAGACGCTCACGCAGTGGACGACACAGACTTTAGCAAGTTTGCGCATTTCCACATCTAACTTGAAGGGACTTGCGATAGATGGTAAAACCTTAGGCAACAGTCATCCCGAAGATGTCCGCAGGACCCATCTGCTCGCAGCGGTCTTTCATGAGTTAGGCATCCCTGTCGCAGAATGTGCGGTGAGTGAAAAGACCAATGAAATCCCTGTTTCCATTGAACTCTTGAAAGCGTTTGATGTCTCAGGTCTCGTCATCACAACGGACGCACTTTTGACCCAACGTAAGTTCTGTCAACAAATCCTTGATGCTCAAGCAGATTACTGCCTCCCCGTCAAAGCGAATCAGAAGCAGTTATATGAGGATATTCGAGACCTCTTTGAACCCTTGGATGAAACAGATCCACCCGAAGTGGAACACCGCCGGTTTGAAAATCTTCACGCAGAAGTCGGCGCACATCTTCAAACGTATACGAATACAGAAGACGCAAAAGGCAGGATTACCACTCGCACCCTCACCACAAGCACTCTCTTGACCGAACATACCGACTGGCCGGGGCTACAACAAGTTTATCAATACACCACACACCAGAAACAGAAAAGCACCGCACACGTCAAGGGTTTCCACGTGCAGTATGGCATCACGAGTCTATCACCTGAACGCGCCTCGGCAGCTGACTTGCTCAAACTCCGACGCCAACACTGGACGATTGAGAATAAACTCCATTGGATCCGAGATGCCGTCTTTCAAGAGGACGCCTCAACCGTCAGAACAGGTGTGCTCCCCCAAGTCATGGCAGCTTTGCGAAACACCGCAATCTCCGTCTTACGATTCACTGGACATACTAAAATCACCGACGCACTTCAACTTTTCGCCGCAAAACCTATACTCGCAGTTAACATCATAAAATGAGAAATCTTAAAATTGAATGACCCTGTGGATTAACACATTTCTTCTGGATTTTAGATTGGGTATCTGTTATAATTTCCCTATATCCTGTAATCACAAAGGGCGCGACCTGTCTGCCCATATAAAATAAGGAAAGTATTCGTAATGAAGCACATAAAGATTCCCGGAGTCAGCAAAGACATCTCGCAGCTGATTCTGGGTACCATGATGTTTTCGCCTGTAAAGTTCGACTATAGTACCGAGATGCTCGACGCATTTTTTGAAGCGGGTGGGAATGCCCTCGACACAGCACACGGTTATGGCGGTGGTGATAGCGAGATGCTCATCGGTCTCTGGATGCGGCAACGCCGAAACCGGGATGAGGTGTTTCTCATTGATAAGGGAGGACACCCACAAGGCAGAGTGCCACGCCCGCGTCTCTCTCCTGAAGAGTTAAAAAGCGATCTTGATGAGAGCCTCATCCGACTCCGCACCGATTCTATTGACCTTTACATGCTCCATCGCGACGATCCCGTGATACCCGTTAGCACAATTATTGATTATCTGAACGATGAGATCGGCGCAGGACGCATCCGAGCCGCTGCCGCTTCTAATTGGCAGCCGCAGCGTATTATTGATGCCAACACCTACGCCGCCGAGAACGGGCTACAGGGATTCGTCTCTTGTAGCAACAACATCAGTCTTGCTGTGCCAATGGAACCGATGTGGGGGGGGTGTGTTTGTGTTGACGACACCGCTCGTGAGTGGCATAAAGAGAGTCAATTCCCGCTGATGCCTTGGTCTTCACAGGCGCGTGGTTTCTTTAGTGGTGCGTTTACACCGGAGAACCGGGACAATGGAGATATGGTCCGCGTCTATTACAATGACGACAACTTTGAGAGGCTTGCGCGCGCAGAGAAATTGGGCGCGAAATCCGGCTATTCCGCAATTCAGGTTTCCCTCTCATACTGCTTAAATATTCCATTCCCAGTTTTTCCAATCGTTGGACCGGCCACCTTGACGGAGATGGATTCCTCACTCGGTGCAATCGAACTTGAACTCTCCGACACCGAAATGGAGTGGCTCAACTTGGAAACAGATAGGAACCCTTTATGATAACTCGGATTTTTTTACTATTACTCTGCTTTCAATTCATTTTTCTTCCGCTCGGTTTCGTGCAGGAAAGCTGAGGCGCGTGAAGTAATCCTGCAATCCCACGTGGCGGGATAGGCGAAGTCAGTTTGACTTCAGGAGAGATGAAGAAATTCCAGAGTTCTTTCAGTATGATGCGGTGGTTTGACGCGCAAGGCGGGCACGAAGAAACAAAAGGTGTCTCTCCAGACGGGACGGTCATAGATGTGCCGCTCCATCGCCACCACGTTAAACTAAACATTTTTCGCGTTGATATCGGGTTGAAGTATCAGCTCGCTTCAGAGTGGACCTTAGAAGCAAATGTACCGTACGAGACCAAAATCCAAGAGGCAACTATTGAGGAGATTGAGCAGATCACGCAGGCACAACGGGAAGCAATTTTACGCAATCAGAATAACCATCATCGAAATGAGACCTATATCGGACTCGCTGATGCAGATATTCTACTGAGGTATCATACGCACGGGCTACTAAAAGATAGCGATTTTTTGATGGCGCGTATCGGGACGACAATCCCATTTGGTAAGACCGAAAAAGATCCATGGAAATTAGGAGATAAGGGTCTTGAGCATCTCCATATCCAGTTCGGTACCGGGACTTTTAACCCGAGCGTAGACCTGAATTACAGCCTCCCTCTCTATAAAGGGTTGGGGATGAACGCGAGTGTCCGTGGGAAGTTCCCATTCTATGAAAACAGCAAAACCTACCGCGGTTCCAGGGAACTGACTTACACAGTCGGTCTGAATTATCGTTTGAATGACTGGATTTCGTTACAGACACGTTACCTCGGCTTTTATCAGTCCTATGCCTATTGGGCAGGAGAGTTGGACATCAATACCGGGCTCCTTTTCAGCATGGCATCTGTCGGTGCATCGGTTGTGACCCCTTATAACATCCCGTTATCTGTGACAGTGATGTTCCCCTTGAGCCAAAGAACGCTTTATGAAGAGAGTGATGCTTTTGAATTTGGTCCTTTGGTGTCGTTAACGGCTCTGTATGCCTTTTAGAGTGCCACTGAGAAAAGTTCGTCCTTAGAGGAAGATATGAAACTGAAACGTCATCGCACGACACAGAATATCGATTTTAAGACGTTGTTTTCACGCGAATGTTGCTTCGCGCTACTGTTACTTGCTTTTTTCATCGGTTGTGGTGTGCCGAACAATCCATATCCGAAGTCTGAGCAGGGCAAGGAGATCTACTACAGCACGTTCGATGAAGAACCGAAGCACTTCGATCCAGCAGTCTCTTACAGTTCAGACGAATACAGGTTTATTCAGCAGATTTATGAACCGCCGTTGCAATATCATTACTTGAAGAGACCCTATGAACTGATTCCGTTGACAGCGGAGGCGGTGCCGCAACCCCACTATTTTGATGCTGATGGGCAGCCTTTACCGTCAAGTGCTCCTGCAGCATCGGTGGCGCGTGCCGTTTATGAAATCCGCATCCGACCGGGGATTATGTATCAGCAACATCCGTGTTTTGCGAAGACCGACAGGGGTGAATGGCTTTACCGAAATTTAACGCGCGCGGATGTCAAAGACTTTAAAGAGGTTAAGGATTTTTCAATGACAGACACGCGTGAACTCGTCGCCGCCGATTATGTCTACCAGATTAAACGCATGGCGGATCCAAGTGTCTCCTGCCCTATTCTCAGTACGTTGAAAGATTATATCCTCGGCATGGAAACATATTCAGAGGCTGTTGCTGCAGGGCAGGAAGATGTACCATTTTCCGGTGTCGAGGTCGTAGATCGTTACACCTATCGGATTATCCTCAAGACGAAGTATCCGCAGTTTATCTATTGGTTGGCGATGCCGTTCTTTTCGCCGATGCCTAAGGAAGCAATCGATTTTTACAGTCAATCCGCTGTCGAAGCGCGGAATATCACGATTGATAGATTTCCTGTCGGAACGGGTGCCTATCGGATGGAAAGCCTCCTCGCCCACAAAGAGATAGTTCTCGTCAAGAATGAAAATTTTCGGATAGAACGCTACCCTTCAAGCGGGGAACCCGGTGATAGGGAAGCCGGACTTTTAGATGACGCATGGGAAGTCATTCCGTTTATTCCAAGAGTCGTTTATAAATTAGAGAAGGAGTACATTCCCCGCTGGAATAAGTTCTTGCAAGGCTATTACGACAGTTCTGGAATCTCTTCCGATACCTTTGACAGTGCGGTCTCCTTCAACGATACAGGTGATCCGAAGACGAGTGAGGCGATGAATGCAAAGCGTATTGTGCTGCGCACCAATGTTGAACCAACGACGAGATACCTTGCTTTCAATATGCTGGATGATACCGTCGGCGGATACACGGCAGAGAGACAGAAACTTCGCCAAGCAATTTCCATTGCCCTTGACTACGAGGAATTTATTGAAATTTTTATCAATGGACGCGGTGTTACTTCACAAAGTCCAATTCCACCCGGTATCTTCGGCTATGAGGCGAGTGAGAGTGGCATTAACCCTTATGTCTATAATTGGGATGCCGAGAAGCAGCGTCCGGTTCGGAAATCTATCGAAGAAGCACGGCAGCTTCTCGCAGAAGCTGGCTACCCGGGTGGGCAGAATAGTAAGGGCGATCCGCTCGTTGTTTCCTTTGATAATGCCTGGAACTCCGCAGGTGCCACGGCATACTTAACATGGATGCGGAACAAATTAGAACAACTCGGCATCACGATGGAGAGCCGCACCACCGATTACAATCGGTTTCGCGATAAAGTGAAGAACGGTAATTTTCAAATTATCTCTTGGGGATGGCACGCCGATTATCCTGATGCAGAGAATTTCCTGTTTCTCCTTTATGGACCGAACGGGAGAGTTACCCACGGGGGCGAAAATACAGCTAACTACGATCATGCGGAATACAACCGGCTCTTTGAGCAGATGAAAAACATGGAAAACTCGCCAGAACGGTTGGAAATCATTCGCAAGATGAATCGTCTACTGCAACAAGACGCACCTTGGGTTTTCACCTATCACCCTGTTGCTTTTGGGTTGTCGCATCAATGGGTGAAGAATAGCAAACCGAGTTCTTTAGGCGGTGGGACGCTCAAGTATCTTCGTATTGATGCTGGTCAGCGATCGGAAAATCGTCAAACGTGGAATAAACCTGTTGTCTGGCCCCTGTGGGTATGCGTCGCACTTCTTATTTTAGGTACGATTCCGGCTGTGATCACAATTTGGAAACGGGAGCGTGGGACCCAGTAGGAGTGACATTTAGAAGATGATTACTTATATGATACGGCGGACCCTTTACGCGATCCCAATCTTGATTGGCGTGAATCTTATTGTGTTTTTTCTGTTTTTTATCGTCAATTCACCCGATCAAATGGCACGCCGGATTCTCGGTGAGAAGAATATTACACAGGAAGATGTTGACAATTGGAAAAAACAGAATAACTATCACCTACCCCTTTGGTTCAACGCGGAAGCATCTGGGACCGCGTCTTTGACGGAAACTACCTTCTTCCAGAAATCGGTTAAACTTTTTTTCTTTGATTTCGGGACATCAGATGCCAATAACATTGACATCACCTCGCAAATCTCACAACGAATGTGGGCAAGTCTCGCTATTGCACTGCCGACCTTTCTGGTCGGTGTTCTGGTAAATATTACCGTTTCAATGATTGTCGCCTACTACCGTGCGACCTATGTCGATTTCTGGGGCACAATCCTTGCGGTAATCCTCATGTCCGTCTCCACACTCTTCTATATTATTGGTGGACAGTGGGTATTCGGAAAGATATTGCGACTCTTTCCGATCTCTGGATATGATTCTGGTGTAGATATGCTGAAGTTTGTCATTCTGCCAGTAGTTATTGGCATTATTGGCGGGGTCGGTGGGGGTATCCGTTTTTACCGGACGATATTCCTTGAAGAGGTCAATCGGGACTATGTGCGAACAGCACGAGCAAAAGGATTGAGTGAAGCAGTGATTCTCTTTAAACATGCCTTGAAAAACGCAATGATTCCGATTCTGACGAATGTAGTCTTGGTAATTCCCTTGCTCTTTATGGGAAGTTTGGTGATGGAAGCATTTTTCGCGATTCCGGGACTCGGAAGTTTTACCATAGAAGCCATCCATGCCCAAGATTTCGCTATTGTGCGAAGCATGGTCTATCTCAGTTCTGTGCTGTATATTATTGGTTTGTTACTGACGGACATCAGTTACACACTGGTGGATCCCCGCGTTCGACTTGGTGCCTCTGCATCGTAAATTACTTGTGGACGCGCGTTGCGAGCGCACCTACGCCACACTTGGTGACAGAAATGGTCTCACAAAATAGAAGTTATCAAATTATGCAAGGGATAATGAGTCTCGTATTAGGATGCTTCAGTATCGGTTTATTGGTAACCCTCCGGCATTCAGAGTATCCGAGTACAATCCTCTTCATCTTTCTGGTTGTAGGACTCACCCTAATCTTTTCCGGGGATTATCTTCTGAATCCTTTCAGACTGCCGGTCACGCAGCGAAAGCAGGAACTGGCAAGTGATATTGGTCTTGTTGCTTACGGGCTACTGTATTTTGGCATCGCTATGTCGAAACTCTTACAACCCCGTTGGTTCACGGTTCATTTACCAATCTTTTTACAACCGATTTGGATACGACGCGGATTAGCGGGGGTCGGGATTGTTCTGATCGCTGCTGGTATCTACGGCATTTATAAGTTGTACTCGGAAGATTTGCTAACAGAATCTTCGGAGTAGAAAGATTGTGGACTGTGCAAAGTGTGGTGGCTAAAAACCACTCCTAATTACAACGGCGTTCATTTTGCGATAATCACGGCGTAACGGAGCGGGGTCTCACCGACGTTGCGTATGCCGTGTAAAACTTGGCAATCAACGTGAATAGCTTCGTTAGCACCGACGCGGTGTGTCTGTTCTCCAAACAGGACTTCGCCTTCCCCAGAAAATACATAAAAAATTTCCTGACCTTCGTGTGTGTGCGGTGGATGCGCGCGTTTTCCAGGACCGACTTCTGAGATGTGGAGATGGAGCTGTTCTCGATCCGCCCCTGCTTCAAAGATAAAGCGGTTGATACCCTTGACATCGTTTCTAATCTCTTTTTCCATGAGAAACTCTCCTTTTGATATTGCTTGCGAAACAGTATTGTTCTAAAAATTTGGGAATTAATGTAGCATGTACACCAAGAATTGTCAATTTGCAAATCAAATTACAAGGGTGTGTAAATATTTTGTCAAAAGTTGAAATTAAAATAGTTATCAGGAATCGTTATTTGTATTTTTCCACTTTTTTGTCTGAATAGCGGACCATACAGAAGGATTTGCAAATTACCGGCTTCGGTAAGGTAAGATTCAATTTCAAATTCAAAACGGAGTTTCATGAATACGAAGAATTTAGTCGTCGAATTTATTGGTACCTTCGCGTTGATTTTTATTGGTGCTGGGGCAGTGGCGATAAATAAAGGAGGTTTGATAGGTGCTGCACTCGCTCACGGTTTCGTCGTTGTAGCGTTTATTTATGCGTATGGGCATATCTCAGGCACACATATCAATCCGGCTGTGACGCTGGGGTTCTTGATAGCAGGCGAGATCGAATTCGTGGCAGCGATCGGTTACTGGATTGTACAATTTCTTGGCGGAATTCTGGGGGCGGTTCTGCTTAACACCGTGCTACCGAATCCTGGCGATCTGGGTGTGACAATTCTAACCACGGAGGCTAATGGTGGAGCCTTCACGGTTACTGCAACGCAAGGACTCATTGTCGAAATCATACTCACTTTCTTCCTCGTCAATACGATTTTCAGTACCGCTGTGAGCGGGAAAGCAGAGCACTTCGCGGGACTCGCGATTGGACTCGCGCTGATCTTTTGCATTCTGATGGGTGGTCCGTTGACACGTGCTTCGCTCAACCCCGCGCGGACGCTGGGACCTGCTATTGTCAGCGGTAACTATGCAGACATCTGGCTTTATTTTGTAGGACCGTTTGTAGGTGCGATCCTTGCCGCCCTTTTCTATATTGGTGTCTTGAAAGACAAAGAAGAGGCGTAGCACGGGTATCATAGGGAAAAGAGAAGGCTGGCACATTCACGCGCCAGCCTTTTTATTTTGTGCTATGGTAAACGGATTAAGATACAGTTGTGACCGGGATTTCGGTCGGTTTCGCAGCTTCCGGTTTCGGAATAGAGAGCGTCAACACACCATCGCTGAATTCGGCTTTGATGTCGTCTGTTTCCACTTCCGGTGGGAGTGCGAATTTCCGCTGGAAGTTTCCATAACGCCGTTCAACCCTGCGGTAGTTTTGGCTATCATCCTCTTCTTTCTGTCGCTTCTCACCGCTGAGTGTCAAAAGGTTATCTTTGACGGAGACATGGACATCGTCTTTTGCGACTCCGGGTAATTCGGCACGGACTTCAAAGTTGTCTTCTGTTTCCGAAACATCAACCGAGGGGGCCCAATTGTATCTGTCCGCGTCGGTTCGTGCGATTTGACGAGTAAATAGCGGATTGTAAAATCTGAACAGGTTTCTTGCCGGTCTGTGTAAAGTCAAATAAGTCATTTTTCATTCTCCTTTGGTATGAAAGTTGTGTGTTCCTTGTATGCTGAGGGCAGCCCCGTGTGTTGTTCAACAGACGAGGCGTGCCCTTTTCGTTGCATTAAGAGTTTACTGCGATCGGGATTTCAGTCGGTTTTGCAACTTCCGCCTTCGGAATTCCGAGTGTCAAGACCCCATCCTTGAATTCCGCTTTAATAGCATCGGTTTCAATGTGGCTTGGTAGGGTAAAGCTCCTTTGGAAACTGCCATACCGTCTTTCTACACGGTGGTAGTTTTTGCCTTCCGTCTCCGCTTCTTGCCGTTTTTCACCTTTGACGGTGAGGACGTTATCGGTTACGGAGGCGTTAACATCGTTTTCCGAGACACCGGGAAGTTCGGCGCGGATTTCAAAACCGTTTTCCGTTTCAGCAATGTCTACCGTGGGCATCCAGGAGGGTTCACTCATATCTGTTCCATCCTCGTGAGAGGCGAAGAGATCTCCAAAGATCCGTCCCATCTCGTTGTGTAGACTAAATAAGTTTCCCATTGGTTTGCGTGTCGTTAGATAAGTCATTTTTTCTCCTTTTGGATTTTGTTTCTATAAATGTTAGATGCAAGTTCCATGCCAACCCTTTTAGAGGCAATCCGAAGATGTTCGCCTCTCTGTCTGCATATAAAGCAAATTCCGTGCCAAAGCAGCTTTTCATCTGCTGGCTGACCAAGGTGCGTGTAGTTTCCTAACTACTGTAGGTGTAGGCTTTGTTCCTACGCTGTGGAAACCACATCTATATAGCAGGGTTCATAGAGGAAGAGGTAGAGGGTATAAGTTTGCCAAATTGACATCACCCTTGCCACTGTGGCATCACGTGATGTCAAAATGACTTTGGTAGATAATGAGGGTAACGGTGGGCGCGCGTTCAGCGACTGTTGGCTATGTTAAGACGATGACCGATTTTCCTTGATTCGAGCACAAATTCCGGCGACAAGCGTATGCAAGGCAACCGGATTTTCGTCTTGGAACGGGATAATCAGATCCGCATACTGCTTGCAGGGTTCGGTATAGACAGGAAAATTAGGGAGGACATCGCGGCGGTACCAGTTAATAGCCCACTCCAGATCACCGCCGCGTTGTGCGACATCACGAAGCATACGGCGTAGAACACGTTCATGGGGATCCACATCGAGGAAGAGTTTGATGTCCATCAAATCGCGTAGGTCTTCACTCCAAAAAATAAGATGTCCTTCCACAATCACGACATCGCTTGGTTGTACACTCGCTTTTTCGTTATCACGTTGGGCACCACGGGTACCCGGAGTCGGTGTCTCGATAACGTCACGCTCTCGGAGTTTTTTGATGTCTGTGACGAGGGCATTCCATAGGACAGCGTCTGGGTGATTCGCAGTGATGACGCGCTCCCGTTCTGCTTCCGAGTATTCCGACCAGTCCCGAAAATATGAGTCTTGGTTTAGCACGACAGGCGAGAATTCCGAGAGTTGTTCTGCTAAAGCATTCGCGAACGTCGTTTTCCCGGAAGCGGAACCGCCCATAATCCCAACGGTGATCGGTGTAAAATGTTCTGATTTCTGCATAGCTTTCTCCGTGTTGTCGTTCTTTCTCTATGTTAGCGTATGTGGATTCGAGTGTCAAGGTTATTTGCAGAGTTTATCAGTAGGAAGGAACTCCAATTCCCGCCTCTTAACTGAAAACTGAGTACTTCTATAAAAAAAGAAATTTGACTTGTAAAAAAAAATATGTTATTATATAATAAATTTAGTTGTAAGATGCTACCATAGCACATGAGCTCGTACTGAAAAAATATAAACATTCTTTCGCAAACAACGTCTCAAGGTACAGAAACATGTGTTTCAATGGCGCAATTTGCTTTCGGAACTTTAGAGGGCAGGTTTCTTTGTTGCCCTAATTTGTAGGAACTTGATAATGCGAACGCTTCAATATAACACCATCACAGCACAGATAACCCGCGAACGGGTTGCTCCGATTTCCTTATGGAGCGGCTCTCTCCGCACATGGTCACTTTTTACGCGGCTTGCAGAAGGCGTGTTTGGGTTGTATCTGTACCTGTATCTTTATTTTTATAGCAACGAGAGGTGGTGAAGGTTCGTAGGCAATGCTATTCTAACCGATTCCATTATCACCACCCAGCGTTGAAAAATTTTTCGATGTTGGGTAATTTTTTTTAACCGAATTTGATTTGGGACAGAGTTACTTTTCGGTGTATTGATTGTCAGTTATCGGGCATGGACTATTGATAGACTCTTGTGGCAGTTACAATATTTGTTAATACCACAAGTTACTCTTTACCGACTGCTGAAAACTGATGGCTGACTGCCACTCTTCCGAAAACTTGCTATTACAGAGGCGGAGGTAGTTGAAAAGCATGGTAATCGTTACCAAGACTGATGCGACACAAGCAGATATTGATGCTGTTGTCAAACGGATCGAGGGTGTGGGATTGAAAGCACAAGTCTCGACTGGCGAGCGACACACTGTCATCGGTGTCATAGGAGATAAAACGTTGCTTGGTGATATTCCGATAGAGTCAATGTCCGGTGTTGATCGAACAATGCCGATTACGGCACCGTTCAAGTTAGCGAGCCGCGAGTTTCGGGATGAACCGACGGTTATTGCGGTGAACGACACAAAGATTGGTGGACGGCAGGTGCCTGTTATCGCCGGTCCGTGCGCAGTAGAAAGCACGGAACAGATCGTAACTATTGCCCAACAGGTACGAAAAGCGGGCGCGAGTTTCATCAGAGGTGGTGCCTTTAAACCGAGAACGGGACCCTATAGTTTCCAAGGCTATGGTGAAAATGCTCTCAAAATGCTGGAGGCAGCAAAAGCCGAAACCGGACTTGGCATTGTCACAGAGGTTATGACACCGCACGAAGTGGAACTGGTCGGTGAATATACAGACATGTTCCAACTTGGTACCCGGAATATGACAAATTTCTATCTATTGCGTGAAGTCGGACGCGCGCAGAAACCGGTGATTCTTAAGCGCGGGATGTCCGCGACGATTGAGGAATGGCTTCTTGCCGCCGAGTATATTCTCGCGGAAGGGAACCCGGATGTCATTCTATGCGAACGCGGCATTCGGACCTTTGAAACGCACACCCGTAACACGCTTGACTTGAATGCGGTCCCTGTTATTCATGAACTGAGCCACCTGCCTATTATTGTTGATCCGAGCCACGGCACGGGTATCCGGAGCCTCGTCTGCGATATGACGAAGGCATCTGTGGCTGCCGGGGCAGATGGGTTGTTACTTGAGGTACATCACGATCCAGACCATTCAATGACGGGAGATGGTGCGCAGTCGCTATTCCCAGATCAATTTGAAACACTGATGCGCGAACTGAAACCGATTGCCATTGCTGTTGGTCGTGAAATGTAACTTTTTAATGATTGAGTTTTGCTCATTTTTGCCGATGGTAAAAAATGGTTTTCGATGAAATTGACGGTGTTGGTTATGTTGTCTGATGCTTTTAAATTTGACAATAATCTTCCGACAGCATCAGACACCTCTCGCAACTTGCAAACTTTATCCGCCCCTAATTAAAATTTGGAGGAACAGAGCCTTGGACGATTTTGAAAAGAACCAGCAAAAGGTTTATATTTTTGATACCACGCTCCGCGATGCTGAGCAGACCCCCGGTGCTGCCCTTGGTATCGAGGAAAAGCTGGAGATTGCCAAGCACCTCGCCAAATTAAATGTTGACATCATTGAAGCCGGATTTCCGATTTCGTCGCCCGGGGATTTCGACGCTGTCAAACGGATAGCGAACGAAGTTGAAGGACCGGAAATTTGCGGACTTTCTCGCGTTGTTGAGAAAGACATTACTGCGGCGTGGAAAGCGATTGAGGAGGCACCGCGCGCTCGCATTCATACGTTTGTTGGAACATCACCGATTCACATGGGACGCATCACACGAACCACTCCCGAAGATACACTTCGGATGGCAACTAATGCTGTTGCCTACGCAAAAAGTTTGTGTGAAGGACACCCAGATGCGAATGTCGAATTTTCACCCATGGATGCCGGTCGGACGGAATTAGCGTTTCTTTATGAGGTCGTTGAAGCGACTATCGCTGCAGGCGCAACCGTCGTCAATATTCCAGAAACCGTTGGATGGACAGTCCCAACCGAGTTTGGCGACTTGATTAAAGGCATCATGGAGAACGTACCGAATGTTAACGATGCCATTATTAGTGTCCACTGCCATAACGACCTCGGATTAGCAGTGGCAAACAGTCTGATAGCGGTTGAACAAGGTGCCCGACAGGTGGAGTGCACAATCAACGGACTCGGAGAGCGTGCTGGGAATACCTCATTGGAAGAGGTCGTCATGGCGATCCGAACCCGGCGTGATTATTTCAAGGAGTATTACACCGACATCAACGCGAAAGAGATCGTCCCAATCAGTCGACGTGTCAGTAGAACGATGGGCATTGCCGTGCAACCCAACAAGGCAATTGTCGGCGCGAACGCTTTCGCACACAGTTCGGGAATTCATCAAGATGGTATCATCAAATCGCGCGTGACGTTTGAGATTATTGATCCGAAGGAGATCGGATGGAAAGAGAGTCAATTGATTCTCAGCCCGCGTTCCGGACGTAACGCTCTCAGGCACCGGCTCAGTGAACTCGGCTACGAAGTGGATGCTGAACAGTTGGACAAGGTCTATGAAAGATTCCTGCGGGTCGCCGATAAGAAGAAAGCAGTGCAGGATGCCGACCTTGAAGCGATCATGAGCGATGAGATTCGATCAATCCCTGCTGTTTATGAACTGGATTATATCCAAGTCGTCAGTGGAACGAGAATCGCATCGACAACGACGGTCGGTATTCGGACAGAAGACAAGGTGATTGAGAAAGCGTCAACTGGTGATGGACCCGTTGATGCGGCGTTTAAGGCGATTGGTCAAGTTGTTGACATTCAACTCAACCTCATCGACTACCAGATCCGTTCCGTAACCGAGGGTGAAGATGCTATTGGTGAGGTCTCACTGAAGGTGCAAGACAACGGGAACATTATCACGGGGCACGGTGCCAGCACAGACATCATCGAAGCAAGTGCCCGCGCTTATATCCACGCTGTTAACAAGTTAATTCAGATCCGATCTGAAAGCTAGCGTTTACAAGTACAATTTGGCGGAAGGGGTTGTCAAGCCTCTTTCGCCATTTTTTTTGTCTGGTAGGAGAGACTCCGAATCCCGACCTCTGACAGTTTTCGATTACTGGCTTCCTTGTAAGTGGGATTTCTGAATCGCGACTTGTTCCATACAACCGGCAGAAAACCAAAAATTCCAAGCATCTTTATTACGATTAGGATTTTTTATAATTTTATGCACGTTTTCGCTTTCAAATTACGTCATTAATAATTGTAAGGCTATTACTCGTGATTCAATAACAATTATGTCCTGCTCTCAATTAACCTTAGCAATGGAAAGTGAGAAGTAAGAATCGTGGCTAATCTAAAAAACCTATTCGGCACAGTCAAAACGAACTTTAACGCGCCTCACGAAGTCAGCCTGCGTATTGAAGAACAGCACGAGGGGCTATCTGAACCCGAGGGGCGAATGCTTCGGTTTCTACCGCAAAAATGTTGCATATTAGACATCGGATGCGCGACCGGTAGGGCATCAATTGCACTTACTAAGGAAGGACATGTTGTTACAGGCATAGATGTTGCTGAGCAACTCATCGAAAAGGCACAAACAGCTGCCGAAGAACAAGATCTCGCAATAACCTATCAGGTTTGTGACCCTGTGGCACTGCCATTTCCAAATGAAGTTTTCGATGCGGTGCTCATGTTAAAAACATACTGTTATGTTCCCAAACGTCAAAATCGAGTTGCGTGGTTAAACGAAATTGCGCGCGTGTTGAAACCTGAGGGTTGGCTCTTTTTAGTTCAGTATATCATTGACGGAATATTCGACAATTACGACCCGATTCATGAGGAGAACCAGCAGCGTTTCCCCGATGATATCCTTGAAACTTTGGAGGAAGGGAGTAGTTTCTCTGAGAGGGATGATTTCGTGACGTTTATCCGTTATTTTCTGGAAACGGATCTAAGGGGTGAATTAGTGACTGCTCCATTTCAAATTGTTGATTCCTTTCGGGAAGATACACTATGGTACTATGCCTTGAAAAGTCAACTTTGTTAAGTGTAGGTTTAATACCAAATGCCTTTGATTGTAATATTCCACCGAAGTGTAACGTGGCAGGGAAAGCAAAATGAATTACAAAAACATCCTCAACGTTTGCTCTGGCTTACTGATCTGTCTGGTTGCTTTTATGGCAACAGCCAGGGGCACGGGAGAAGAAATGAATCCTTTAAAACTTGAAGATTTATTTAAATTTAACACGATCACTGATAGAGTTCCTATTGATATTACCTCCGATGGACATTGGATTGCTTACACCACGCAGAACCGTGAACAGTATGAAGGTGGCGGTGGGGACTCAATGTACTCCAAAACCGGAGTGGTGACGCTTGAAGTGGGGTACGCAACGGTTTGGGTGACAAATACACAAACGGGTGAACATCGTAACCTCACCCCGGATTGGGGCTCAAGTTGGGCACCAAGATGGTCGCCGCAAGGAAGACATCTTGCCTTTTTTTCGGATTGGATGGGTAAGCCTCATCTATTTATCTGGGATAGAGAATCTGACGATATGCGGGAGTTTTCATCTGCAACCGTTCGGACGTTCTTCGGCTTTGAGGTACCTAAATGGACCCCAGATGGACGTTTTATTTTTTTCAAATCCATTTCTTCAACGGATGGATCCATCAGTGACAAATCTGCGATAGACGAACCTCAAGTTCCGCCTAAAACTTCGCAGGAACCGTCCTTTGTCGAAATTTGGGATTGGCCCAAAAAACGACTTCAAGAACAAAAAAATGAGCCTGCTGAAAAAGACCAAACACGTATGACAAACCCATTCGGGAAACAAGACGTGGACTTAGTTATCGCTGATACTAAGACGGGCAAAACATTCTCGTTAATGAAGGAGTATATGATTAGAAGTTTCGATATAGCTTCTAACGGGGAGTATGTAGCCGTCACAGTTTACTTGGGCTCCGAAACACCCGCTGCTCAACAACCGGTATTTGCTCTCTATGTCTTACCGCTGCCAAAGGAGTTAGGCGAGGCTTCACCCACGGAAATTGAACCCTTTGTGCGGAAAATTCAAATGGGATACGGCATTACTGTGAGTTGGTCACCGGATTCAAAATACATTGCGTACACAACAGAAGGCGATCTGGCATAAGGGGACGCGTTCGTTGTTGATGTAGAGACAGGCATAGTTCGTAATCTCACGGAAAACCTTGACGCTGACCTTGGACGAGAGTATAAACCACCCCTCTGGATAGGAGAAAGCGAAGCACTCCTCTGCATTGCGCGAGGGAAAATCTGGAAAGTACCGCTAAACAGTGGCGCGATACAAAACTTAACAGAAAACTTTGAGTTTTCTGTTCATGACGTATTCTATCCCAGCGAAGGGTATACACCTTGGACGATTGACAACGCTATCACGATAAAAGTTTATGACCATAAACGGAACTGTCACAGTTATTATCGTCTGAATCTCACGGATAACACCATTACACTTTTGCGGGAGGAGGACAAGCATTGGACTGTTCATGCAGGTCGCTTTTACCAAGATGTAGCCGAGGAAACAGGGGAATTTGTATACGTTGTTGAGAGTAACCAAGAACCACAGAATATCTGGATGAGCGATGCTAATTTTGAATCCCCACGGCAAATTACAGACGTTAATCCGCACTTACAAACCATTGACTTTGGCAAGAATGAATTGATCGAATGGACGCTTGAAGACGGTCAAACAGTTAAAGGGATCCTCGTGCTACCACCTAATGCATCTGAAAAAAATCCGGCACCAATGATTGTGAACGTTTATGCAGGTGGTATGCCCTCGCACTATGTTGACCAGTTTAATTTCGCGGATAGTGTAGGGTATTTCCATACGGGTATGTTCGTTTCACGCGGCTATGCGGTCTTCTTACCTGATTTTCCCGTACCGGAAATCGAGCCGTACAAGCAGTTCTCAAAGGTCATTCTTCCTGGACTTGATGCGGCAAGTGCGACGAAAAAGGTGGATGCTGAAAGATTGGGGGTCATTGGTCACAGTTTCGGTGGATATACGGTGAATGTCCTTATTACACAAACAACGCGATTTAAGGCGGCAATCGCTATTGCCTCTAAGGGCAACTTAATCAGTGGATACCTTGCTGGGGATAATGGTCTTGATACCGGTTGGTATGAGGCTGGACAGGCTGGAATGGGTGGACCCTTATGGGAATTCCCGCAACGCTACATTGGTGGCTCGCCTGTCTTCCATCTGGATCGGGTTGAAACACCATTACTTCTGATTCACGGAGATCAAGATTTCGTCCCTTTTGAACAGGCGAAAGAGATGTTCATGGGTCTTGCGCGTCTTGAGAAAGAGGTTGTGCTATTGAAATATAAGGAGGCAGATCACGCGCCCGACTTCTGGTCGAACGAAAAGCTCACCGATTATTGGGAGCGGGTACTAAACTGGTTCAACGAACATCTGAAATAACGCGAGAATGAAACCCAACAATTCTACTACCCAACGTGGAACTATGAAGTGTTGGGTTTCACTCAGATTCCCTTTCAAAAATTGGTAGTTTTCTGGAATTGATTCATCTTGGAGAACTACCAATCCTCAACTAACTGCACCAGCAACCGCACGCCGTAGCCCGACGCACCTTCAGGGATGTAGTTGGCACCTTTCATACCCCAAGCGGTGCCGGCGATGTCGAGATGCACCCACGGGTAGCCCTCTGCGAATTTCTTCAGAAACGCACCACCTGCAATCGTGCCAGCACCGCCATCACCGATGTTCTGCACGTCTGCGACCTTACTTTTCACACCTTCATCGTAATCGTCCCAAAGTGGTAATTCCCAAACCCGTTCGTGTGTCTTTATCGCTGCTGATTTCACTTTCGCCATGAGATCCGCATCTGTCCCCATCGCACCAGCGGCGATATGTCCCAAGCAGGTAATCACAGCACCGGTGAGCGTGGCTAAGTCAACAACGCCTTTGGGGTTATACTGTGCTGTCCATCCGAGGGCATCCGCTAAGACCAATCGTCCCTCTGCATCGGTGTTGAGGATTTCAATCGTTTTACCGCCGTAGGAGGTGACGACATCACCCGGCTTAACAGCGGTCCCACTGGGCATGTTCTCGGTTGCAGCAATCACACCAATGACGCGCACATTCGGTTTCAGATGTCCTATCACCTGCATCGCGCCTATTACCGCTGCGGCACCAGACATATCGTGTTTCATCTCATGCATGCCGCTGCCACCTTTGAGCGAGATACCACCTGTGTCAAATGTAATCCCTTTTCCGACAAGCACGACCGTGTCTTGTCCCTCGCCATCGGGTGTATATTCCAGAATGATAAAGCGCGGTTCTTCGGCACTTCCTTGAGCAACAGCGAGGAGGGTTCGGAAGCCTTTTTCTTCGAGGGTTGCTTTGTCAAAAATTTCGCAACCGAGCCCTGATGCTTCTGCTACCGCCTGTGCTTTTTCAGCGAGTTGTGTCGGTGTGAGATAATTCGCTGGCTGATTACTTAAATCACGGGCAAGGAGTGTGCCTTTTGCTATCGTTTCCCCGCGCTGCGCAGCATTTTCTATCATTGCCTTGCTCTGCTCGCTCTCGGCTAAGAACGTAATAGATTCCAGTTTCTTTTTTTCGTCGTCATCGGTGCTATCTGTTTTATGTTCATTGAACTGGTAGAGTGCGAGAAGACTTGCCTCCGCTGCGGCTTGAATCATTTCGGGTGTGGCTTCGTTAGGAATTGGAATCGCTGCGGTACTTAAGCCCATATCGCGGATCGCACGTGCAGCGTTACCGGCTGCCTCACGGACTTTCTCAACAGTAAGATCGTGGTATTCACTTAAACCGACCAGCAGCACGCGAGGTGCGGTTATTGCTCCATTTGTATAGATCCAACAGGTGGTTTTGTGTTTGCCTTTGAAGTCCCCGAGATTCATCACTTCGCGTATGCGTCCACCGAGAGCTTGTTCTATATTTTGGAGGGGGGCACTATAGAAATCCGGATTTTCGAGCACACCGATAGCGATGACATCGGTCTGCTCTTGGGCAAACCCACCCGTTTTGACAGTAATGTTCATGAATTCTCCTTATTTTTTATGATAGTCGTGCAATCCTAAGCTTTTCGCATCCCCGTCAGGACAACCAAGGGTTCTTTACTCGTGACGGTAAGCGAGTGGTAGGTATTCGCGGGAACATCGATCCGGTCACCAGATTCGACAGTTCCTTGTGCATCGGCGACCTTCACATCTGCTGTGCCGGACAGGACACAGACAACTTCATCTTGCGTGTGGATATAATCGAGGTAGGCACCACCCGGACGCCCTGTCCATTCGTAGGCATTGAAGCCTTCAGATTGCAGCTGACGTTTTAAAGCGTCAGTGTCCACATGCTGTTCCGACCAGCGTGATTTCCAATTCATGGAGGGTCTCCTTCTTTTTGTTGGTGAGGGATTTTAGAGCGGTTCTAATCTGACCGGACACACTTTCAATTCAGCGGTATGGGTAACCGGGTCGTAGCCGGAACCGGTCAATAGGTTGACTGGGACATCTGCGAAACTAAAACTGGCAAAGACAGTGCCACGCGGCGAACGGTTCGTCGCTTTTAACTTGATGTTGATACTGCCGCGCGCGCTACTCATTTTACACCATTCTCCATCCGTTAAATCCCATTTTTCAATGTCAACCGGATTGATTTCCAGCGATTCTTCCGGTAAGAGGTAATCAATCCCTTGCGCCCTTCCTGTCTGTGTGCGGGTATGATAGGATTGTAAACGTCTGCCCGTTGTAAGCCACACGGGGAATGCTTCGCTAATCGTCTCGGCGGGATCTCGGTAATGCACATTTGAAAAGATACCGCGTCCGTTGGTGAACGTTTCTTCGTGTAGCCGTGGTGTTCCGGGGTGTTCTTTGTGCGGCACGGGCCACTGGTATTCACTTTTGTTAATGCGTTCCCAATCTAAGCCTGCATAAATTGGTGAAAGTCGACAGAGTTCATTGAAAATCGGTTTCGGTGCATCAAAATCAAAGCCTTTAAAGCCGAGACGTTGTGCGATTTGACAGATGATCCACCAATCCGGTTTCGCTTCACCGATGGGTGGGACTGCGGCGCGCATCCGTTGGACGCGACGTTCTGTGTTCGTGCAAACCCCATCCGTCTCGCCCCATGCGGTTGCTGGCAGTACCACATCGGCGAGTTCTGCAGTTTCCGTGAGGAAAATGTCAATAACGACGAGATGCTCCAACGAACGAAGGGCGTGTTCACAATGCTCACGATCTGGATCCGAGAGCAGCGTATTTTCTCCATCGATGAGCATCGCATGGATACTGTCGCCACAGAGTTCCAAGGCGGTGACTTTGGTAATGCCCTTCTCCAAATCAACTTCTCTGCCGTATGCGGCTTTAAACTTCGCCTGATACTCCGGCTCCGTAACGGCTTGAAAACCCGGATAGTTGTTTGGCAATGCGCCACTGTCCCCTGCACCTTGAATATTGTTTTGCCCGCGCATCGGGTTTATACCTGTTCCCTCACGCCCGATATTGCCAGTCATCAGAGCAAGGTTGCACAGGCTCTGAACGTTCTCAACACCACAGATATGTTCTGTGATTCCGAGTGTGTAGTAGATAGCACCTCTGTTCGCAGTACCGTACCACATCGCTGCTGTCTCAATGTCCTTCGCCGGTACACCTGTGATGGTTTCTGCCCATTCTGGTGTCCACTGGCTGATATGTTCAAAGAAATCATCAAACCCTGTCGTGCGGTTTTTGATAAACTCATCATCAATCAAGCCTTCACGGGCAATCACATGCGCCATTCCCAGAAGCAGGGCAGTATCTGAACCGACGCGGAGCGGCAGATAGAGATGAGACATCTCTGCCAAGTCGATACGTCTCGGATCCGCGACGATGAGTTTTGCACCGCGGGCGACTGCTTTTTTAAGCCCAGTCGCTGCGACAGGATGGCATTCCGTCATATTCGTGCCTATACAGAAAATCACGTCCGGTTTTTGCATGTCAACCAGCGGGTTAGACATGGCTCCACGTCCGATTGTCGCTGCCAGACCGGCAACGGTCGGTGCGTGTCAGGCACGGCTACAATTGTCAATGTAGTTGGTACCGAACCCTACACGGATAAACTTCTGCATAAGATACGCCGCTTCACTCGGTGCGCGCCCAGAAGCAATACCGTAGATGCTATGCCTACCGTGTTCAGCATGGACTTTATGAAACCCTTCAGCGGCTCTATCAAGTGCCTCTTCCCAAGAGGCTTCGTGGAGTTCGCCGTCCTCACCGCGGATAAGCGGGGTTTTCAGTCGGTCAGGATGCTGCACGAAGTCGTAAGCAAACTGTCCTTTAACACAGAGCGCACCTTGATTCGCAGGTCCATCCATTGCGGGATGGATGCCGACAATCTTTTCGTTTTTCGTTAGTACATCAACGGAACACCCGACACCGCAGTAGGGACAAATGGTGCGTGTTTTGTCAAGTGTGTCGTCGGCTACCTCGTCAATTGCCCGAAGTGCTTTTTTGTCGGCGAGTGCTCCGGTCGGACAGGTCTGGATACATTGCCCACAAAAGGTGCAAGCAGAGTCCTTAAGGAGACCATCAAATTCGGTCATAATCTGTGTATGAAAACCGCGGTTCATGACGTTGATGGCGTGATCGCCCTCCTGTTCAGCACAAACGCGGACGCACCGATAACAGGAGATACAAAGTTCATAATCTCTGAGAATGAATGGATTGTCATCATCAGTCTTGCTCGTACCAGATGTTGCCCCTGTTATACTTGTACCGTTAACGCCGTACTTGTCGCGGAGGTCCGCGAGCTCACCAGATGCATAGCCGCGCAACGGTGACACATCGACTTCACGATTCTCGCTAACGACCATTTCCAGCAGCGTCTTCCGATACGCCTCTATTGTATCGGTTGCTGTTCGGACGACCATCCCTGCTGTTGCTTTCGTTGTGCAGGATGCGACCGGATTTCGCGCACCTTCTAACTCGACAATGCAAAGACGACATCCGCCGAAAGACTCAAGCCTTGGGTCGTAGCAGAGCGTTGGAATCTCTTTTTGATGGCGTTGTGCGATTTCAAGGATCGTTTCACCCTCGGAGAAGGCAACTTCAACACCATCAATTTCCATCTTGTGTGTCATGATGTATGCTCCAAACACAGAATTACATATTTACAAAGGCTATTCTTCTTCCTTTTCACTGAAATCAATTTGTGGCACCTTCAACTCACCTGCAAGGATTTTGGCTTTGGCATCTTCAACGGCTTTTTGCACCGCTTCCGGCACCTTATTCTTCAACGCAGGGCTATAGGTAAGAGTAATCGCTTCGTCGGTTAGCATGTTGAAGGTATAGATCTGCGGCTTAAACTTGCCTTCTTTAATGATCTTGGCGATTTTCACAAATGCGTTCGGTGTAATCACTGCGTTCGCAATCACAGTTGGAGATATATCGCTCTTGTCCCGGTTCGCTCCGAACGTGTATACCATTTTTCCCTCTTTTTGAGCAATTTCAGCGGCCTCATAGGCACCGAGTCCGGCTGCATCAGCATTGGGAAAAATAAAGTCAACGCCTTCGTTAATCTGTGCGAGTGCAAGCTCCTTGCCTTTGCCAATATCCTCCCAATTCCCGACGTATACCCAAGATATCTCTGCATCAGGGTTAACGCTTTTGGCACCCCCTTCAAACGCCATAAATGTGCTGTTAACAGACGGGATATTCTGACCACCCATGACACCGAGTTTATTTGTATTGGTCATCATACCTGCGATCATGCCTAACAGATAGGCAGCCTGCTCAACCCGAAAATTAACCGGTGAAATGTTGTCGGTGATGGTTCCACCGGAGGACGTAATGAAAATCGTCTCAGGAAAATCCGGCGCAACTGCTTTCGCAGGGTCTTGAAACTCATATCCGTGTCCAAACACCATGTGGTAACCGTCGAGTGCATAGGAACGGAATTGTTCTTCCTGATCTGTCGGCGTCCGGGTTTCAGCGTGGCTGATTTCCGCTCCGAGTTGTTTTTCAATTTCTTTGAGTCCTTCGTAAGCTAAGGCGTTCCAACCTGCATCACTGATTGAACCGGGAAGCAGCATGGCAACCTTGAATTTCTCGTGCCCTTTTGCCTCAAGATCCGCACTCCAGATTAACATGAGTCCAATTGCGAAAAGGCACAGGTATAATGCATAGATTGCAACGTCGTTTTGTAGCTTATAAGATATTTTTATCACGTCAAAATTTCTCCTTCTTTATAGGAATGTTTGGAAAAGTATAGCATGTTTACGCAAAAAATGTAAAGTGTTAATAATGTGATCCTCAGAGACTTTCAGTTCACCAGTAGGAGGGAAGAAATTGAAAAACACCCAAGCAAAAACCCTAGCAAAATACTCCAATTCCGGACTTTCGTCTGTGGAAGTGATCTCCCGATCGCGATTTATCCGATAAAACTGTGGAAATTAAGAGCTGAATGGGTCTGGGAATTTCTGTTGACACGCTTGCACAAATTGCATATACTTTTTAGGAATACCTGTGTAATAATTCAATTGACGATTTTCTATAAGGAAGGAAAACCTACGTGACGCATCCAACGCAGCTATCTGCTCAACACCGATTTGTATACAAGGAACAAAGGCGGTTTGCAGGATGGCCCGCTAACGGCGGTATCTGGCACTGGGGTGACGAAATCCTTGTCCGATTTCAGATCGGCACTTATGATAATAGCGGTGGTGGACACGCTATCTCCCGCGATGAGCCGAGTCGTCAGATCCTCGCGCGAAGTTTAGATGGCGGTGAGACTTGGATGCATGAGGAGATTAAAGTCCATCCTGCCGAACCATCACCGATAGATTTCACACATCCGGATTTCGCGATGCAGTGCAGCGGAAGGAGGTTCCGTATCTCCTACGACCGTGGTAAAACGTGGCGTGGCGATTACGATTTACCAGATATAGGGAAGAAATTGACTTCGCGAACTGATTATCTCGTTAGCAGCACGGGCGATTGTCACTTTTTTCTTTCAACGAAGGAAGATCGGGTGCAAGCGGGCATCCGAGATCGCGCCCTCTGTGCACGAACGACAAACGGCGGCGAAAATATTGAATTCGTCAGTTGGATGACAGACAACATTGAAGTTCGTTCCGTTATGCCTTCAACGGTGCGGATATCCGAGACGCATTTGGTGACAGCACTCCGCAGACGATATGACACGAAACAGCAAGACGGGACTCAACTGAGTAAAAACTGGATTGAAATTTGTCACTCAATGGACAACGGTGAGACTTGGTCCTTCCTGACCAAAGCCGCAGACACCGACGGTGGTGCTGGTAGGAATGGCAATCCACCGAGCATGGTTCGTTTGAAGGATGGCAGGCTTTGTGTTACTTACGGCTACCGATCAACGTCATACGGAATCCGAGCGAAGTTGAGTGAGGATAACGGTAAAAGTTGGGGTGATGAAATCCACCTGCGCGATGATGGCAGGAACTGGGATTTAGGCTATACGCGTACAATTCAACGTACAGACGGAAAGTTAGTAACAATCTACTATTACACTACTATTGAAAACCCAGAACAGCACATTGCCGCAACAATTTGGACAGTGGATGAGAAATAAGTCGCATCTGTGTTAATGCTTCCGATCTTAACATAAACGAGGAATTATGGAAAACAATTTTGAAGTTAGAGTAAATGCCAAAACGCATCTGGTTGTTGATAGTGATACTGGTAGATGTTTGGGCGGTGTCGGTGCGAATTTTTACCGTCCCTTTGTTTTTCCGTTCTATACGCCAGCGGGACATACCGTTGTTCAGGAGTTCGCCTTCGATCATCCGTTCCACAACGGTATTTTTGTTGGACAAGGACCAGTTCAGGTTGGTGACAGGGAGGCAGGTTTTTGGGCATCACCGCCTCGCCGCTCCTTTACGGATAAAGTCTTCGAGAAATTGGGTCGGATGGACACACAGAAGGATATTGACATCACCCCACATCCCGATGGCGTTCAATTCGTCCAGAAGGTTGTCTGGCGAGATGAAAACGAAGAGCCTGTAATTGACGAAATTCGTACTGTTAATCTTTACGCGTTCGATGATGCCACAGTCTGTGATATGACGAGCGAAAAGATTGCGTCTTACGGTGCGGCTACGTATCCACAGACGAAGTTCGGAAGTATCGGGATGCGTGTTGAACCGAGGCTTCTACCTATTATGGGCGGTATCGTGTTGGGTGACAACGGGCGCAGCGGAGGTGTCGAGGTTGTTCACGAAGACGAATCGGACTTCGTCGCTTATCAGAACGTGCTGGCAGGGCATGGAGAATTTGGTGTCTTTATGACAATTCTTGATAAAGATATTCGTGGTCCATGGTTTATTCGGGATTATGGGATGGCACTCTATAATCCAACTTGGACCGGTTCCGTATCAACACCAGCAGATGAGAGTTGGAAAGTTGCACTTCGATTCACCGCTTACGATGGAGAATTGACTCCAGCGAGAGCAGAGAAATGGTGTTTGCTATAGATGGATAGAGAAAATGTCCTTGAACTTCGGAATGTTACGAAAACCTTCGGCGATTTCGTTGCTGTTGACAGTGTTGATTTTGAACTGCAAGCCGGTGAAATCCACGCGATTTTAGGAGAAAATGGCGCGGGGAAGTCCACGCTGATGAATCTTATCTATGGACTTTACCAGCCATCGGACGGACGTATCTATGTCACGGATCGCGAGAACTGGCAGCGCAGGTTCCGAGCGAAGTCCCCGCGTGATGCTATTGCGAACGGTATCGGCATGGTGCATCAGCATTTTATGCTGATTGAAAATCTCACTGTCTCTGAGAATATCGCCTTAGCTCTTGGGCAATTGCGTCGCGGCCCAGTGGGAAGTGCATCCTCAAACGGGGATTACAAAAAGTGGTTAGGGAAATTCCGCTTTAAGAAAGAGGAAGCGATCCGTATTACCGAAGAGCTCTCGGAGCGGTTTGGTCTCACTGTAGATCCAACTGCGCTAGTGCGAACGCTCTCGGTAGGTTTGAAACAACGTGTAGAAATTCTAAAAGCACTTGCCGTTGATGCTCGGATTCTGATTCTTGATGAACCGACAGCTGTTCTGAGTCCTCAAGAGGTCGGAGGTTTCTTTGCAATCCTACGCAAACTCCAAGCCGATGGTCGTGCAATCATCTTCATTAGCCACAAAATGAAAGAGGTCTTAGACATCAGTGATAGAATTACCGTTTTGAGGCGTGGTAAAAAGGTTTATCTTGGTAAAACTGGAGAACTGACTGCACGGGGACTTGCCAGAGAGATGATTGGGGAAGAAATCAACGAGGTTGAACGTTCCGTAGGGGTTGGGTTACCCAACCCCTACGAAAGCGATCCGCCAGACAGCGTCCTACGACTTTCAAACCTGACGGTCCTCGGCAGTCGAAGCGAAGTTGCGGTGTCGGATGTCTCCATGGAAACCTGTCGTGGTGAGATCGTCGGTATCGCTGGCGTAGATGGCAATGGACAGCGCGAACTCGCCGAGGCGATTATGGGCTTGCGACACAACTCCTCTGGAACGATAAGCATCTTGGGCACCGACCCGAAAGGGACAAAAGCGGTGCGGCATCGCGGTGTCGGTTATATTCCAGAGGACAGACAGACGACAGGCGTCATCGCAGCGTTCTCAGTTATGGAAAACCTCTTACTGAACGTGACACACTTAGAAAACCTCACACAGTGGAACATTCTTAACCAGAAGAGGAAGCACGAGACAGCGGAAAGTCTAATCACTGATTATGACATCCGCCCCCCTAACCCTGATATTCCTGTTTCCGCACTCTCCGGTGGCAATCAACAGAAAATTGTCCTCGCCCGAGAAATCTCTCTTCAACCTGACCTCCTTATTGCTGTCAATCCCACACGCGGTTTAGATGTCAACGCCGCTCACTATGTACACGAGAATTTGTTGGCACAACGCGACCAAAAGAAATCTGTTCTGTTAATCTCAACGGAGTTAGATGAAGTCTTGCTGTTGAGCAATCGACTCTTTGTGATGTCGAGAGGAAAGTTGATTGAGGCAACTGCACAACGCAATGACATCGAGGCACTCGGATTGTTAATGACAGGAGAATCCCATGCCGATATGAGTGATGGATAGCAGATATGATATTAAAGAAAATCAACATTCATTGGGTGGTGACACCTATTATAATCCTTGCGAGTGCGTTTGTCACAAATGCCATTATAATGTTGCTATGTCATTATAACCCATTGGAAGCTTACCAAGCTGCGGTGAGTGGCGCGTTCGGTAATAGTCGAAAATTGGGCGAAACGTTGGTAAAAAGCACTCCGTTTCTCATGGCTGGACTCTCGGTTGCGATGGCGTTTCGGTGTGGGATCTGGAATATTGGTGCTGAAGGACAATTTTTGATAGGAGCGTTAACAGCGACCTGGTTTGGGACAAAACTGGCTGCATTTTTCCCCCAAAACCCGTGGATTGCAGTGCCGTTGTGTCTGGGAATTGCTACACTCGCAGGTGGAATATGGGGAATCATTCCTGCGATTCTTAAGGTAACGCGCGGTGTCAACGAAGTTATTAGTACGATTATGTTGAACTACGTCGCTCTTCATCTGGTGAGTCTGATGATAGATGGTGGTCCGTTGCAAGAGGCAGCGCAACGCGGTCCGCAGAGCGATCGGATCGTTGAGTGGGTGTTTCTACCTCGGCTTTTTCCGCCGCATCGGGTTCACCTTGGCATTGTTATCGCTGTCGTATTGGCGATTATCCTGACGTTTGTTCTGTTTCGGACAGCGTTTGGATATCAACTCCGGGCAGTCGGAGAAGGTGCCGCTGCGGCAGAAGCCGCGGGCATTTCGATTGTGCAGAACACGCTCCGTGTCTTTTTTATCAGTGGTGCACTCGCAGGTCTCGGCGGCGCGATCGAGTTAACAGCACTGACCCGTCGGCTTTTCCTCAACTTTTCGCCCGGATACGGTTATACAGCTATTGCTGTCGCCTTGTTGGCGAAGTTGAATCCGTTGGTCACTGTTGCTGCTGCGCTCCTGTTTGGCGCGTTATCGACCGGTTCATACAGTATGCAGCGGCAGGTAGGCATCTCTGATAAAGTGACGTTTGTGATGCAAGCGACAATTCTGCTTTTTGTTATCGGCTATAGTTCTGTCCAACTTTTCCGTAAGCGTACACCTGTACATTCCGAGTAGGAGTAGCTTGAAACCGCGCTAATCAAAGGTGCCTTGTTATATTGTAAAATCTACTATAAATATCAAGGCACGAGTTGACAGTCAGAAATCATACTTTGTAAGGTGACAAAAAACAAACTCGTTTGCTATACTTTAACGACCTAAGAAGAAACCGTTTTTCGACAACGGAGAAAAACGAGCAAGAACCCAATAGTTAAAAATATGTTTGAAGAAATTCTTTCAGCAACGATTCGCGGGGCGACCCCGCTCCTACTTGCAGCGTTAGGTGAAGTCGTCTCCCAACGTGCGGGTGTGCTTAACATTGGTATTGAAGGGATGATGCTCACAGGAGCGTTTTTTGGGATGGTAGGATCCTTTTACACGGCAGAATTTGCAGTGATCGCACCGTGGTTCGGGCTTTTGATGGCAGGACTCAGCGGGCTTATCGTCGCTGCGTTGTTTGCGCTGTGTGCGATAAGACTGCGTGGTGACCAAGTTATCATCGGCACCGCAATGACACTTTTAGCATTAGGTTTGACAGAGGTCGTCTATCAACGCCTCTTTGGCATAACTGGAATCGCACAGGGTGTGCCAGCGTTTCAACAGATCAACATTCCACTGCTTTCCCGAATCCCTTTTTTCGGACGTGCGCTGTTTTCGCATAATATCCTCGTTTTCATCGCGTTTCTGTTGGTGCCGTGTGTCTATTTTTTCCTATACCACACACAAATGGGGCTTAGAGTCCGGGCTTGTGGCGAACATCCAAGAGCGATTGCCGCTGCCGGTGCGAACGTTCTCCGTTTGAGAACAATTTGCTTGCTATTCGCCGGCGCGATGGCAGGTATTGCTGGTGGTTATCTTTCTCTTGCCGATGTGCCTTATTTTACACCCGGAATGACGGTCGGACGCGGATTCATTGCTTTGGCGATTGTCATCTTTGGGAAATGGCATCCCGTGAAGGCGTGTGGTGCTGCCCTGCTTTTTGGACTGGGTTTGGCACTGGATGCTCGGTTCCAAGCGTTAGGTTGGGAAATTCCGTACCAATTGTTTTTGATGCTGCCCTATGTGCTCTGTTTAGCGGTGTTAGCCGGATTTGTCGGGCGCGCCGAAGCCCCCCTCGCGTTGGGGAAACCGTACGGCGAGTCGGATTAACTATCGCTAACGGTTTTCGATAATTGTGGCGGTTGCAAACATTCCCACATACCATATGCTCTACCGACTGCCGACTGCTGACCGCCGACAACCATTAAAAGGTACTACCGAGGCGGATGTGGAAGGCTCTGTTTGGGTCTAACACACCGGGGACGGATACAAGTGGAATAGCGTAATCAACCCCAGCCGTGAGAGCACCGAGGTCTAAGTAAAGCCCTGCCCCAACAGAAGATGGCAAATGTACTGTCGTATCAATATCCTCCAATGCCCCCCAAACATTGCCAGTATCGAAAAAGAGCGCGCCGCGGATCAACCAATAGATTGGAAAGCGCAACTCTGTATTAAAAATAAATTGCACGTCACCGCGATGGATACCTGCGCTATCTTCGGGACCGAGAGAACGTTCTGCATACCCTCGAACCGTTGTACCACCACCTGCCCAAAATCGTTCAAAAGAGATAAGCTCCGCGCTGCGGCTTGAATATAATCCGGTGGTGATGCCGAGTCGAAGCGCGCTTGCTAACACAAACTCACCGACGAGTTTTCGGTAATATCGTGTGTCCGTTGTTGTTTTGATAAAGCTGGTTTCGCCTCGCAAGAAGCCACCAGCGTACTCAAGCGTGAGGGCGTTTAACATACCACCTGTAGGATTCAGATAACGTACGCGGGTATCGTAGGTCCATGAGAATCGAACACCACTGACTGTTGTGCTAAATGGGTTCTGCGCTTCAGCGAAGCGAATAACTGCAGAGGTATCTTGCATCGGTGGAAGCGGTTGGTTCAAGTCCCTGTAGCTATATCTTAAATCAAGGCGATGCGATTCAGACAAATCTCTGCTGAGGATAAAACTCCCTTGGAGTGCACGGACATTATCGTCGACCTCCAATTTCTTGGCTAATACTTGTAAACTCCCGCGTGTCCGTCCAATCAGCCACGGTTCCGTGAGGGTTGCATCAAAGAGATAACCTAACTCGTCCCGCCATCCTAACCTCCAGCGCGCACGTCCTCGGATATTCCGTTTAAAAAGAAAGTTACTATCTGTCAATTCCAATGTCACGCGGGCTCCCTCTGCAAAACTATAGCCGAAACTTTCACTGTGTGTTCTCGGTTTCTGCTTCTCGACCGTTATTAAAACGTCATCGGTTTTAAGAGTAGAAGAAGGAGCAGATGGAAAGTCGGAAGAAGAATCTTCTCTTTCCTCCACGCCTGCCGTGTTATCACCTTCCGACTGTCCGATATTGAAACGTTGGGATTGAACGCTGCGAAAAAGCCCTAAATTGTAGAGGTTTTGTGAAGCGCGACTCAACTTTTCTGATGTCCAGAGTGCCCCTTCAAGATGTGCGACTTCTCGTTCAAGCACGTGTTGTTTCACAACGTCCGTATCGCCTGCAAAATAGAATTTGCCGAATGCTATCTGTTCCCCTTCCGAAATCACATCAAGTTGGAGGACACCGTGTTCAAAAACCTCGAGGTGTGTTGATTCCTGTTTAAGTGTATAACGCGGATTCCCTTCAAAGTCCTGGATGCTCCAGCGATTACCAACATTAGTCGCTATGAAAACGCCGGTAAGCGTAAGATTGTGTTTTCCAAATTCACTTAGGATTTCAAGAGGAAGCGTGCCTTCGGCAAGGGATTCCGAAAAATCACCTTCTACTTGAAAAACTGGGGCTTCCGTTTCAGCTATGTATGTTGCATCAACCCTCACGTCCCTGTACCCGAGTTCATAATAGGTTTTTAGGACTGCATTTTGATAGGTTGTTCTCTCAAGGGAGGCGTTGGGTTGTGGGAACGGGAGTGCCTTCTGCAAATGTTCCAGAAGAGTGGCTGTGTCTATTGCGCGGTTTCCACTGACAACACATCGGTGAATTATTGATTTGTGCTCTTCAGCAACTCTAACGTATATCACGACTTCACCGATATTAAGGTCGTTTGAATTCTGTTTGTCAGGTGTTGCTTCAATGGCAGCTTTCGGATAGCCAGCTCTCCCGTATAAAAATTCGAGCCGATGTATATCGTCTTCAAGGTCTTGTTCGTGAAAAAAGCGTTCCTGCTTTCGTTGAAACAACCTCGTGATACTGGTTTGCAAGGCCCGTAGGAGTCCGCCCGTTGGTTTCGTTGTCATCTCTCGCAACAGATCAGCATCCGAAAACGCTCGATTCCCAGAGAAAGTAACACCTTTGACGACATACCGCTTCCCGGGATTGATCGTCAGTTGAACGCTGGCTTCGTCCACAACCTTCTCTTGGACAGTGGTGTCGTGGTAACCCTCGTCTTTAAAATAGGATTTTATCCTTCGTTCCCACATAGAAGAGGAGGCGGGGCCTATTACGGTTGCTATATCCTCTCTGAACGCATCTTGGAGCGATAGCGGAAGTTTGCCAAAATTAAGTTGGACTTGCTTGCCTTCGTTGACACGGAATTGCAGCACACCGGTTTCAGGAGCGAAGGTTGGCACGATAGTGGCGGTAGGATAGCTGCTTTTACGGTAAAGTTCTAACATGGATGCCACATCGGCATCCACATCAGATTTGTTATAAATCGGAAGGAGGCGGCTAAAGTTACAGGCTGCTTTAAGGCGGTTCGTTGAAATCGCAGTGTTGCCCTGAATTTGAAATCTTTTAATAGTTGAGGCATCTCCTACGATTATCTGATAGGTTAACGTACCATCTTCGGTGAGCGCACCCGAAACTGTGACCTCAGTGTTAAAATACCCGTATTCTTGACATGTCCTTTTAATGCGATCAATGTCGGCTTTGACAATTGCAGGGACATACCTTCCACCCGGCTTGGACTTCATCGCGTTTTCGATCGCTTTTTTGAACTCGTTTTCGGGGATGCCGGAGAGCGAGATTTCTTTGATACGGGCGAAAGGTGTGAGTTGATAGGTTAAAACAACCCCATCGGGAGTGTCCCGCGAATAAACCTGGATTTGGGAATACTGCTGTGTCGTGTAGAGTGCTTTAACGCTCTCTTGAATAGCATGTCGGGAGAATCTGTTACCAACACGAACGACGGTCTGGGTTCTGAGTATATTGAGTTGTGCTATGTTTTCTGACACTGGCTCTGTATCATTGTAGTAATCTATCTTTAGAACGCGTCTATCATCAGGTTCCTCTTTCTGATCCATCACTGGATCGTGTGGGGTTTCTGTTGGTTCGTCCGCCTCTACAGATTGCAAGAGAACACAGCAGAGCAGCAGAATGAACCATTTCCATGCGATTGATGTGTAGTTTGCGTTCGACCTATGCATTTTACTTTTTCGCTCTGTGCCAGATTAAAAGCGTCCCTTGAGTTCAACGTCAATCCCGTGTTCCCTTTTTTCGTTGGTTTCAATTTTAATGGACACGTTTTTTCCAAGTGGGTACTCAGCACTGATATATCGCGCGTCTTCTTCAAGCGGACGATGAACACTAAAGTTAAACCTGCCCAGCGTCCCAGAGAGCGCAGCGTTACGCCAGAGGAAAGTCAGAATATCTTCATGGGTAAGGACTTCGGTTGTTGTTTCCGCGGGAGCACTCAAGGTGAAATTAAGATTGTTTAGTGTGCCAGTAAGCGAAGCATAAACTTGGAGATCCACTGTAGTCTCATCTCTCGGCAGCACCCCACGAATGCGGTTCGGTGTACGGAGAAGGATGTTGAGTTCTGGATTAAAATCGACCGTGCTCCGGTTATTGATTGTGGAGGTGCCTTCGATGACTTCAAAGGTTTGAGCAACAAACCCAACTTTCCCCCTAAGCACTGAAACGTTTCCACTAAAAACCGGCTGATTAATCGGACCGATGAGTTTGCCTAAACAACCAATTTCAATATCTGTCGGTCCCGTGATGGATGAAAGTACGTGAAAATTGTCAGGGAGGTTGACATCCACATCCAGATGTAAATCACGTAGAATTGGATAATCCAATACAACGTCTGTTTCTTTTACCGAAATCTTCGTGAGCCAATCTTGAACGATTTCCCAGTTTTGTTGATAGTAGCCGCCGTTTATATGAAGACCACCCGTTAAACGTGGGCGAAGAAGTTCGCCGTGCAGGCGAACTTCGGTAGACTCCAAGTCAACCCGGTACTGTCCTTGCTGTTCAAAAACCGTTGATCTGAGGCTGGCATACAACTCCAGCGTCGGTGGTGTTTGCCAGATTCGTCTGTCTGGGGGTGCTGTGATGTTACCTCTAACTAAAAAATTACCCTCGTTTAACGTGCCATCAAACTGGGTGATGCTCGCTCCTTTTTCTGATAACTGAAGCTTGAGTTCTGTATCTTTAACATAAACACCTGCATCGGGAAGTTCAAACCTAATATCCTTGAAACTCATCCCCCCCATGGCTTGTGGGGTGTCTATCGTGCCTGTCAGTTCAACGTGGATTTCGCCTGTACCTGCTACGGATTCAAGTCCCGGTACCACGGACGGTAGAATATCGAGATCTCTTACCATAATGTCCAAGATACCATCCATCTTTGTGTTTCGGAATTCCTCCCAAACTTCTTCTGGTGCGCGTTGCAGCCTCATCAAAAACGGGATTAGTTCGAGTTGATAAGGCATCGTCCATGAGAAGTTAAGTAGATTTTCACCGAAGGTAACTTCAACATACCGTTCCTTTGAGATTTCCCATTCTCCGTTCTGGTAGCGGATTCTCCATCGAAGATCAATAGGAACATCGTGCAGGTAGAGTTCCGCGGGTTCACTTTCGTGTCGTCGCAAGGTTATCTTCGGCTTCTCGCTCGTGCCACTCATCTGTAGGCTTCCCGACAGCGCACCGGTAACCCTATAAGGTGCAGGCCACAGTCCGGTTATCGTCGAGACATCGAAATTCCTGAACCGGAGGGCAGCGTCAAATTCCCCGTTTACAGACCATTTGCTTCCTGCGTCAATGCTAAGCGTTGTTTTGGCTGAAAATGTCTGTTGATCCCCTTGGAGTCCGTCCGGCTTTGCATCTTCTTCAGTAAAGGTCTGCCTGACTGAAAATTCGTCTTGGTTTTCAAGGGTGAACGGTTTGGTTAAAACCACAGTTCCATCGCTAAGTGCTATTGGCATCGGGTTGGGATCTTGGAAGTCGTAATGCCGACCCAGTGTCTTAAAGGAGAGACGAACGCTATTAATGGATAGGTTCGCGTTTGAAACAGCCATTACATCTGTGAGTGAGGGTATCTTTCGGATCTGTGGAAATGGCATACTTTCTCCATTTGCCAGAAAACTGTCGAGAGGCACCGTTAGTTCGTTAAGTACGGTGTTTAAGTGGCCTTCAACTTCTTCTAATTTCTCTGATGGTACCACATGCCGAACTGTTGAGCCAAGCGGGAATAGTTCCAATCTCAATCCGGCTAATGTGAAGTCTTTAGGCGTTAATCCGTCTAATGCCAATTGTCCCTGCTGAAGTATACAGTACCCTGTGCCTATATCAAATTGGAGTTCCGTGACATCAATTGCGCCATCGTCTGCCTTGAGTCGCATCTTCATGTTCTGGATCGGTTCGTGGAAATTCTTCAGATGGAGTTGCAACGCTTCAACAGAAACATTCCCTACCATATATGGGGAACGACTTGTCCCTTGTAGTGCTAAATCTATGTCAACCGTGCCGTCTGCTTCTGAAAAGAGCGTATCAATCCCAGGAAAAAAATTGAGGGGCAGTTCACTACCTCGGAGACGCATGTTGATCGGTTCCGCGAGGAATCGCTCGGATATGTCCATCGCCGTGAATGTCAGGTTAAACGGAATAACACCAGTGAGGGTTAACATATCTGTCCCATCTTTTAATGTGATTCCAAGGAGTTCTATCTGACCGTTTTTGTATTGAACATTTCCTGTCCACTCTTTTTGATTGAGCGTGCCATTCCATGCTGCTGTGATATTGGGAGCGTCAAGCGTGCCACCAATATCAACATTCATCGATGCTGTCATCGTAGGAGATGTAAGTTGTAAAGGGATGTGTACAGCAAGTGTTTCCGTCCCTTCAGTAGTTTCCCTCGGATCAGATTTGAATCGGAGAGTGGCACTGTTGGTAAGATGGAAATCGTAGCCGTCAAGTACCAGTTCATTTATTTTAGCACTTACTGTAATTTGTTGTGGATCTAAGTCAGTCCCACTAAGTTTAACGTATCCTGAAGCCACACCATAATCGCCAACTTCTACATGTGATGCGGACACATTAATTGCAAACTGCATGGTGTCTGTATCTTGGCGTGAAAACACGGCTTCTCCTTGAGCACGGTAGGAACCAGTCCCTATCTGTCCGTTTGCTTCCGCTGTTCGGATATGGATAGATTCTGAATCGAAATCAATATCTACACGAAGTCTCCCCAGCGTGATAGGGGGAACGTAAGGTGTGAAGCGAATGGGTCGCTGTACGGCTGTTTCAGCATATAGTAGGGCATACGGTTCGGCGAGTGTGTCTCCGATTTCTATTGAAGCCTCTAACACACCCGTTATTTCGTTGCCGAATCCCAACTTATCGCGCATCTCCATCGGTAGGGTCGCCAGATTCAGTGCAATTGTATCAACGCGAAGGTGTAACTCCGAATTGTTGACCTCTTCGGGTTGAACATCAATGTACCCTTCCAAGTTCACGTCGCTACCGAAAAGCTTGAAGGTACAACCCTCAAGACGCAGTGTCTCCTCCTGATATGTTATTGCACCACCCGCATTGTTTATGTCAATGTCGCCAACTTCTGTTTCTAATGTGAGTGTCGGAATTGTCCATTCTAACTCGACCACTGGAAGTGTAGATGTCCCCGTTATCTGCATGGCGTAACGGGCGGTTCCAGCCTGCATCATATCTGTGATTCCAAAAGGAAGCAGCGCGAATTCGCCGGAGGCAACATGAAGGTTTATTGCTTCGCTTTTTGCATCAAATGTCCCTGTCAATTCAACAAAGGGTGATTGGTCTTTGGAAGTCCTTAAAGAGAGCGCGTCTATTTTCCATCTGTCGTCTTTGAGATGTAAGCGAACCGGCTCGGCATTTTTAAATTCAACTTCGTGTGTCGTCGAGGTCTCGTAGCGGAGTTCGGAGGTGGAGACGAGAATATCAACATCGTAAGGATAAACCTGCTGTTTGTGAGATTCGGCGGCTTTGTTTTCGACCGATGGTGCGAGGTCTGCCACCTTTCCACTTATTGCCGCACTCCCATCGGCAGTACCTGTAACCGCCTCAAGCGTGGGGTGCAAGATGCTCAGAATCGGTGTAACCTTGAACGCTGTATTCTCTGCTGTGAAATGGTAGGGGTTTCCCATAGCCATACTGACGTAACCCTGAATCCGGCTTGTTCCGTCGAACCCATGTCCATGAAAATCGAAGATATCAGGTTCACCGGTGGCGTTTTGTCGTTCTATGAGTTTGCCGAGCAGATGGACATCGCCGAGCAGATGTTTCGTGCCGCGCCCGTTGTGCAAGAAGGTTACGTCTGAGAAATCGAGTTCCACCTGAAAATCGGTCCGCGCCGGTTTTTTGAGTGTTCCAACGACCTTGACATCGAATTCTCCTTCAAAGGGGAAATCGGAGATGTTTGCTGCCTTCGCAATCTCCTCAAAGCGTACAGGAGCGTCGCTTTCGAGGAGAAAGTCGTAGTCAGCGTTGGACGCGACTGAAACGTTGAGTGTGACCTGTTGCCCCCGTGTCGTTATCTTAAAGTTCGGCACCGTAAGGTTGTAATCCTCAATTTCCAAAGGTAACGTTAAAGGGTCCAAATGGATGCCCCATGCCACGCCTTTGGTAACACTGAAGTTAGCCCTGCCATCCAGATTGGTGAGCGTTCCATCTAATTTGAGTTCACCGCTGATCTCACCGTCTACCGGATATTCTGCGCCTAAAAGTGTTTTCAGATAATGTTGAACGTAAACAGGATCGGCAACAATGCTGAAACTCGCGGGGTATTCGCCTTCAATGTCCACAGTGCCGGTGATTGTTGTGTGACTCTCATATTCGGTTTTAGTAGTTATCAGTTGTCGGTTGTCAGTGGGAATGGCTATCGGCTTTCGGCTGTCAGCCATCAGTGAAGAGGTGCTTGATTCATCATAACCTTCTCTTTGCTGACTGCTGACTGCTGATGACTTTTCTATGGTGTTTTTCGTCAACAGACCGTTTTCAATAAATACCCGTCCATCTTGATAACGGAAGTTACCCGTCAGAACACCCATCGGGAGGTCATTGAAAGTCGCATTTGGAATCTCTACAGATCCCTTTAGTATGCCGTCCGACAACGCCGCTGATACTTCTGCTGTCCCCCCGATATTGGCACTTTTAGCAAGTTTGGTTAGGTCGTTGACGTTGATACCCGACGCTCGAATGTCCAAAGCGTCTTGCCGTGCTAAGGGGAAGGGACCTGTGATGTTAATCTGGGTTTCATCGAGATTGCCATCGGTTTTCAATTTACTCGATGCTATTGTGAAGTAGAGCGTTGAATCCTTCAATTTGATTTCGTCGAGGGTCGTTTCCATCAATACTATCTGGCTGTCAAGTTCGAGACTTGAGGAGTCTGTGCTATTACCGTTGAAGTCAGCGGTCCCTGAGAGGGTTCCTGTGCCGTCTTCAAGATTTTCCGGGAGTTGGACAAACATTGACAGAAGGGGTATCAGTTGCAATTCTGTGGCAGACCACTTTCCTTTGTAGTTAAATGGGTGATTCGCCAGTTGTTGGAGTTGCGTCAGCAGGTCGCGTTCCGGCGTGTTTTCTAATGTGATACTCACGTCGCCTTCTACGGTGCCATCGGCGACTTGGGCACTGAATGTTTTTAGTGTGAATGTTGGCGCGGGTTCAAAATTGAAATTTGCATCAGCGTGTAGTTCTGCCAACGCTACTTCTCGAAAGCTAGGTGTTGCTGTCTTAGCAATAGAGAGGGTCGGCATTTCTGCAGTGAGTGTGCCGTCTAAAGCGGAATCTGTGCCGTTCATCCTCAGATTTGCTTTTACAACACCTTCAAGCTTCATATCTTCGCTGAAGAATTGCTGGACATCTGCGACATCAAGTTCTAAATCAACGCTACTGTCCCAAGAAATTGGGGTTTCTCCATGAGTATATCCGCCTGTAACCCTCAAATCCGAATTGCCAAATTTAATGTGAAGATTCTCCAATTCGTTCCTATTGGCTAAGAGCGAAAATTGGGCATCGAAGTTGTCGATTGCCGTTTCGGAACCATTAAACGTGAAACTACCGGTATCAATTTTGAAGGTACCGTCGTGTTTCCATGTGTTGAGCGGTCCCTCCACTTCAACAGAAATTCCATTGATCGTTATATTGAGGTTCCGTTGTGCGTCAATGTAGTTGATCGTCCCCTCAGTAAACTGGAGCAATTCAACGGCAAAACCGAATTGTGGCGTGTCCTTACTAGACGGACTCTTCCGAAAAATGTTGGATAAATTGAGACTTTCACCAGGGGTGTGCTTCGCTTGGATTTGGGGGTTGTCCACCCTGAGTTCCTTCACCTCAAATTTACGGGTCAGAAGCCCCAGCAGATTGTATATGAGGATGACTTCCCCTGTGGAGACTACCGGTTTGTTTTCCTTGGAAATCTCGACGCTTTCAACACTGACATTTCCGAAGATATTCCCCTCTATTTTGCCGATGCTTGCTGTGTAGTCACCCTTTATCCGATTTTTGAGTTCGATCTCCAGTTGTCCCTCTACCCAATTTAGGAAGGTCTGTGAACGGATGAAGAAAAAAGTGCCGCATAGCCCGATGATAAGAAATATTCCGAGGAAAATAGATATTTTTTGGAGCCTTTTTCGCATCTTCGTTTTCCTATAGGATTGCTTTAATCTCCATCTCAACTTTCAAAGGCTGCGTGAGCCTTCCCTACAATCTCAGCAGTTGCTTGCTGAGGTTGTAGACAATCTGCTGGATCGTGTGCCTGAGAATCTAAGTCAATTGTGAGCCAAAGCAAGTACTCAATATTCCCGATGTCCTTGTGAATCGGTGAATAGGTTATCCCCATCACCACGGCTCCGAGTTTCTCCGTGATGAAAGCACTCAGGTTGTCTATCGTCTGGATATGCACCTGTTTATCAGACACAATTCCACCCTTTTTGACGTATGCTTTTCCGGCTTCAAATTGTGGTTTGAGCAGTGCAATAATATCATAATGGCTATCGGCTATCGGCTGTCGGCTGTCAGTTAAGAGGTTGTTTGTTAAACCGGAGTCCCCTTGTTGACGGCTGACAGCTGACGACTGACGGCTATTTTGCTGTGTCAGAAGTTTGATGACACTCGGCAGTACCGTTCTCAAAGAGATAAAGGAGACATCAATCACAGCAACAGAGATAAAATTTTCGCTGTCGTTCAACGCCGCTGTTCTGAGAAATGCTGGCGTTAAATGTCGGATGTTCGTCCTGTCAATCGTTTGGACTTGCGGATGCTTACGAAGTTTCCACGCAAGTTGTCCATAACCCACATCGACAGCATAGACGAATTTGGCACCGTGTTGGAGAAGGCAATCTGTGAATCCTCCTGTTGATGCACCGACATCGAGTGCAACCCTATTTTGGACATTTACGTCAAAGATGTGTAACGCCTTTTCTAACTTAAGCCCGCCACGGCTCACATATTTTTGTTGATGCTTCACAACGACCTTCGCACCGGCGGGAACGTGCTGTCCTGGCTTAATTTGGGTGTTCCCATTAACGCTCACTTCACCCGCAAGGATGAGTCGTTTCGCCTGTTCCCGGCTCTCTACGAAGTCGTGTTCTACCAGAAAGGTATCTATCCGTTGCATCGTTTTACTGATACTTCCCAAGCGTTGCCATCCCAGACTTGCTTTTACTGTTGCATTGTCTTTGCTGTACGAACAATCGCAGCAGCATCGCATTGGTATAGAGCGTAGAGGTGCTGTGTATCACCATGTTCAATAAATTCATCCGGGATTCCGAGATTTGTGACCTGCACGTCTTTAATGCCCGCTGCAGCGAGTGCCTCCAAAACCGCACTTCCGAAACCACCCATCACCACGCCATCTTCAATCGTAATTACCTTACCGATGTGTTCTGTAAGTGGGAGGATCGTTGCAGTATCTAACGGCTTTACGAACCGTGCGTTGACAACCGTCGCTGAAATTCCTGAATCAGCTAAGGTTTGTGCGGCTTCAAGTGCAGGGTAGACTCGGTTACCAATAGCGAGTACAAGGACATCCTCACCCTCTCTAACGATTTCACTTTTTCCGATCGGTAATGCCTTAGGTTCCGCTGCAATCTTTACACCTATGCCGGTGCCCCGCGGGTAGCGAAACGCAATGGGACCATCCTCATAGACGAGTGCCGTTTTCACCATAGATTGTAACTCGTTTTCGTCTTTCGGTGCCATGACCACCATGTTCGGAATAGAACGGAGATATGCCAAATCGAAAACACCGTGATGTGTCGGTCCGTCCGCACCCACAAGTCCCGCTCTGTCCAATGCGAAGATGACTGGGAGGTTTTGGATGCACACATCGTGCAGTACTTGGTCGTAACTCCGTTGGAGAAAAGTAGAATAGATGGCGGCGACAGGACGCATCCCTTGTGCAGCAAGTCCACCGGCGAAGGTGACGGCGCACTGCTCTGCCAACCCGATGTCGAAGCATCGACTCGGAAACGCATTCGCAAACTTATCAAGTCCAGTGCCACCCAGCATCGCTGCTGTCACACCGACGATCCGCGTATCACGTTTCGCTAATTCAATTAGCGTTCGGCTGAATACTTCGGTATAGGAGGGCGTTGTGGATTTAGGTTTGAATGTTTTTCCTGTCTGCAGATTGAAGGGACCACTGACACTGTAGAACCCAACAGGATCTTCCTCCGCTGGTGTATAGCCGCGTCCTTTTTCGGTTACGACATGGAGTAGGATGGGACCAGAGAGACCGCGAATACCGGTCAAGACTGGTATCAACGCCTCTAAATCGTTTCCATCAAGTGGACCGAAGTAGCGAAACCCGAATTCCTCAAAAAGAGTGCCGGGTTTCAGCGAAGCCTCAATTTTGCGTGCAATCTGCGTTGCGTCTGCCGGAATTAAGTTCAGTAATTCTTTGACACCAGAACGGAGGAAGTTATAGTGTGGTGAACTCGTGAGTTTATGAAAATGTTTTGAGAACGCACCTACAGTCGCTGAAATAGACATGTTGTTGTCATTGAGAATAACGACCATATCGTTTTTGAAGTCACCGGCGGCGTTCAACGCTTCAAACGCCATCCCGCCGGTTAGTCCACCGTCCCCGATAACAGCGACGACTTTGTAATTCTCATTGGTAAGGTCTCGCGCAGTAGCGATGCCTAATGCAGCCGCAATAGAAGTGCTGGAGTGTCCTGCCCCAAAGACATCGTATTCACTCTCAGCCCTGCTGAGGAACCCACTGATACCATCACTTTGTCGGAGGGTTGGGAATGACTCTCTTCTGCCAGTAAGTAGTTTATGCGGGTACGCTTGATGCCCGATGTCCCAGATGACTTTGTCGCGTGGGGTATCGAACACTTTGTGCAATGCTATCGCCAATTCGACGGTTCCGAAGTTCGGCGCAAAATGTCCTGGATGCTGTGAGAGCACCGCCAATAGATAGGCGCGCATCTCTTCAGCAAGTGCTTTGAGTTCGTCGACCTCAAGTTTTTTCAAGTCTGCGGGGCTATCAATTTTTTCTAAGAACATGTTATGAATCCTATTTTTTTATTTAAGAGTTATTTGTTTCGAGAACGTTTTCTACCCGTTGTTCCGCGTTTTCAAGCATCTGCCTGCATGATACGACTAAACCGATGCCTTCTTCAAAGAGTTTGAGGGAATCTTCAAGCGGCAGTTCGTTGCCTTCTTCCAATTGTTCAACAATCTGTGTTAGTTTTGTGAGTTTTTCTTCAAACGTCATATTTTGTCTCCATTGAAGAATAGTGTAAGTATTGCAGTAAAAATAATATGAATCTTAAACAGAAATCTGCCTTTAATCACTCTCTGACCCTTGCTTGATGTCCGCCAGAAGTTCTTCGACGCGGCATGCAAGATGTCCATCTGAAAGTTGAATCTCAATTCTGTCGCCTATTGATACCTGTTCCGCTGATGTTAGGACTTTACCGTCTGTTTTTCGACTGATACTATACCCGCGCCGCAACGTGGCTAAAGGACTCAGCGCGTTTAGACGTTGTGCGAGTGTATGAAGTTCACGTTCGCTATCGGTACGTCGGCGTTCTGCTGCGGTACGGCAAGCAGCTTCTAAAGTGTCCACTGTCTGATACAGCTGATATATTGCATCCTTGCGCCGCATCGGTGCAAGCCGCGTCTCAAGCTCCTGTAGGCGTGTTTGATGTCCTTGAAGTCGGTTATTCGTTATCCCTCGAAGCCAAGCATCGAATCCATCAAGTTGTGCGAAAAGTTCGTCCTGATCTGGAACGATATGTTCGACTGCCGCTGAAGGTGTTGGGGATCGATGATCCGCTACCATATCAGCGATGGTGAAATCTGTTTCATGCCCAACGGCAGACACAACCGGAATCGTGGAAGCGAAGATTGCACGCGCAACGCGTTCTTCGTTAAATGCCCAGAGATCCTCGATCGATCCACCCCCACGACCGACGATTAACACGTCTATATCATCTCGTTGGTTCATCACTTGCAATGCGTTGGCAATTTCCTGTGCTGCGCCGTCACCTTGGACAAGTGCCGGATGTAGTAATACTTCCGCTAACGGATACCTTTTGCGAAGTTGCTCGCAGATGTCTTGGAACGCTGCACCTGTTGCTGAGGTAATTACGCCGATTTTCTTCGGAAATTTTGGCAGCGGTTTTTTGTGCTCAGCATCAAACAAACCCTCTTCTGCAAGTTGCTGTTTTAATTCTTCAAACGCTCTCTGTAGCGCACCTATTCCAAGAGGCTCTACCTTGTTCACCGTAATTTGATATTTACCTTGCGGACCATAAACACTAATCTTTCCTTGTGCCAGTATCTCCTCACCATGTTTCGGTAAAAACCGAAAGCGAGTTGTACTACTCCGCCAAATGACACAATTGATTTGGTTCTGCTCATCCTTGAGTGTGAAATAGATATGTCCAGAACCAGCGCGGCTGTAATTTGACACTTGCCCCTGCACCCACACATTTTTGAAGGGTGGGTGTTGCTCTATTAACTTTTTCAAGGAATTCGTTACTTCACTGACACTACGGACAGTTCTTGTCGGTATCGATAATTCTAATTGCATATAAATACTCGGTTTTCAGTTGTCAGTTAATAGTTGTCAGTTAAAGAAAGATCTGATTTAATCAAACCGCTCTTTTAACTGAAAACTGAAAGGATTTTTGAAAAAAATCCGTACTGACAACTGACAACTAACTAATATTGATGTTGTAACGGCACGATGCTCACTGCCATTCCTGTTGTTTCGTCTAATTCAATCTCAGCCCCGCAGAGTTTGACGTTGTTTTTGGCAACGGCAAAACGGGTAGGCATCATCGTCAAAAACCGCTCAAGTACATGATCTATTCGTGTGCCGATAACTGAATCGTAAGGCCCCGTCATGCCGACATCTGTGATATAAGCGGTGCCTTGTGGCAGGACGCGTGCGTCCGCTGTCTGAACATGTGTGTGCGTCCCAATCACCGCGCCTACTCTGCCGTCCGCGTGCCAGCCCATCGCGATTTTCTCAGAAGTCGCCTCTGCATGAAAGTCGAGGAGGACATAGGGTGTTACCGCTTGTACTTCGGGTAAAATTGCGTTTAAGGCGTGAAACGGGTTGGTGTAAGGACTCATGAAAATCTGTCCGGCGAGATTGATGACACCGAGTTGCGTTTGTCCATCGTTAGATGCGACAATGGTTACACCGCGTCCGGCTACCTCAGTAGGATAGTTCGCTGGTCGTATGAGCTGCGGTGTTGTATCTACAAAACGAAAAATATCTTTGTTATCCCAAACATGATTTCCAGTCGTAATTGCGGAGACCCCGGATGCAAGAAGTTGATCGACGATTTCAAACGTTAACCCTTTTCCGCCCGCTGCGTTTTCTCCATTCACAACGATGAAGTCATATTCATGCTGATGTGCTTTCAGAAATTGTGCTGCTGCTGCTCTACCCGGATTTCCAACTATGTCTCCGATAAACAGTATTTTCATTTTCCCCTTATCACTTTCGTATTAGCTATCAATTGTCAGCCATCGGCTCTCAGTAAGAGGTTTTTGGTTAGATTAAACCGCTCTTTACCGATAACCGACTACCGTTCCACTAAATGTTCTAACTCCGCAAGCGTAAAGACGGATGTAAATGAACATCCGAGTGCATCAATTTTTGCCCCACCGCCTGCCTGCCTGTCAATGACTGCTATCACGTGTTCAACTGCATATCCCTCCGCACGAATCTGTTCAATGGATGTGCAGACCTGCCCTGCAGTCGTAATCACATCCTCTATGACAACAAGTGTGCTGCCTTCCTTAACGCCTCCCTCTATGAGATTACAGGTACCATAGGTCTTCGCTTCCTTCCGGACGTAGAAGCAAGGAATTCCTGTTTGCAATGAGAGCGCGGTCGCGAGTGGTATGCCACCTAATTCCAAGCCTGCTAAGCCGCTACATTTCGGTGGGAGCAATTTCGCCATTTCTTCGGCGATCGCAGCAAGCAGCATTGGGTGGCTCTCAAACCGGTATTTATCCCAATAGAAGTTACTGATATTCCCAGAGCGGAGTTTGAATTCACCTGTGAGATACGAAACGGCGCGAATCTGTTTTGCGAGTTCTGTTTTTGTCATTATTAGTTGTCAGTTGTCAGGTCAGAAGGAATAGTTGTCAGTACTCAATTGTCAGTTAAGAGGTTTTGGGAGTATTCCAACTCTCTTTCTGACAACTGAAAGATTTTTCGCAGAAAAATCGTACTGACAACTGATAACTATTAAAATACTTCAATGTGTGCGGTATCTCCGGCTACCACTTCTCCGATAACAGCCGCTTCGGGGCAATCAGCAGCATGGAGCTCTGCTAACGCTGCATCGGCATTCTCAGCAGGCAATGAAAATAGCAAACCACCAGATGTTTCCGCCTCCATCAAAATGTGATGCATCGCTTCGCTATCCGTATGGAACGTGACCTTGTCCGCGAGGAATGTCATATTCGCGAGATAGGCTTGCGTATAGGTATCTTGGGCAACGAGGGCGGGAGCATCTTCAAAGTACGGCACAGCACTGCTGTCGATCTTTAGACGTACATCGTTACCTGCTGCCATCTCTGAGGCGTGTCCCAGCAAACCGTAACCTGTGACATCAGTGCAAGCACTGGCACTGTACTTCAGCATCACGGCAGATGCCGAGGCATTCAGGCGGGTCATCGATTCAACGAGTTGTGGAAGGACAGCATCGCTAATTTTATCGAATTTCAGTCCAGTCGTGAGGATACCAATGCCGAGATTCTTGGTTAAGATAAGGACTTCACCCGGACGCGCACCATAGTTTTTGACGAATTTCTCTGGATGTACGATGCCCGTTACAGAAAGCCCATACATCAGTTCCGGTGCGTCTACCGTATGTCCGCCGACAAGTGCAGCACCCGCCTCAATAGCCTTCTCTGTTCCACCCTCAATGATGTCGCCGAGGATTGGGAGCGCAAGGTCGGCTTTGGGCCAACAGGTGATATTCAACGCTGTTTTCGGGACACCACCCATGCTATAGACATCACTCAGTGAGTTCGTCGCTGCGATCGCCCCGAATGTATACGGATCATCCACGATAGGCGTGAAGTAATCCACCGTGTTGACAAGCGCAATCTCGTCGGAAATGCGGTAGATTCCTGCATCATCGGAGGTTTCGGTGCCGACGAGCAGATTCGGGTCGGTGGATTTCGGGATTTTATCTAAAATGTGCGCAAGCTCACCCGGAGCGAGTTTCGATGCTCACCCGGCGCACTTGACGGTTGCTGTTAGACGGATTTTCTGTTGGGTCATTTTTTTAACTATTCCCTAACGGGTTCGGTCAATACGGTTTAGACGTAGAACACCGCACGGCGTAACCCGCACTGTGTCGTTGTTGCAGTGCTGCTATCTTTGGTGTAAAAACGCGCAGTTACTGCAAATCTTCCAAGACGGATTTTACGTACGCCACGCTCCTGCCATCTTGATGGAACTGGTCGCCATCGCGGATGCCTTCAATCGCCAGATAACCGTCGTAGTTGACATCGAGCAACGCCGCAATTGCAAAGCGGTAGTCAATTTCGCCATCAGGTAGCGGCACTTGGACATAGATCGCTGTTTCCAGATCCGGGATATGCACCCGATAGAGGCTCTTGCAATGCCAATAATTGACATGCGGTGCAACCGCGGTGATTGCGGTTTCACACGTCTCCTCTGGGATGTCGTAAGTCCAGTAGATATTACCTAAATCCGGATTTATCCCAACGTTCGACGCGTCAATTAATTCTAACAGTCGTAGCGTTGACGAGCTGTTGTCCGCTATTGAATTTTGATGGATTTCTATGGAGATCTCAATGCCGAGATCCGCCGCGATACCTGCGGCTTCACTCACAGCACTCGCAGTCCGGACGTAGTCTTCATCACTCGCTTGACGGCTCGATCCCTGCGAAACGGATTCGCCACGATACGTGCCTTTTCCACCCGGATCGTCGGGCGGTGTCGTAACTGTGGAATTAACAACACCGGCTCCCATTTTCGCAGCGAACTGGACGGCATCTATCATCCGTTGTTTGTTGGCTGCAGCGACCTGTGGGTCCGCAGCAGCACCCCCGCCACCGCGAATCGCGACGCACGGCATACCTGCGTCTTCAAGTTCCGAACGGAACGTTGCCACTTCAGCGTCAGGGAGATCCATCCCAGGAAGTTCAATCCCGTCGAATCCAATTTTTTTGGCGTGTTCTAAGAACCTTTGTCTATCTGTTGCATCAGTGGGTAACCCACCCCCGTTGTAGGGGTAGGATGCACATCGTCTAAAAGCGTACGCAATCTTCATTGAATCTCTCCTTCAAATAGGTATGCTACAGCCTGCTGGAATTCTTGAAAGAGCTGAGGGTTTAGAGCATCTATGGCTTCAGGAGTCTTCCGAGCGTCATTGCTATCGGAGGGCTCTTGCTGGAGTGCGGTGTTTTTTCGATCAGATTGGGTGCTCACACCGCCATCGTGTTTAGGTAGTTTAGCACGCGCTACGCTTTTTTGTAAAGCGGCATCTCGATCAGAGATCGCGTAGAGAATGCTGCGATAATACCACGCTTGGTCTTCAACGCCACCGTGAAACCGCTCCCACACCGCGTCACCGATGACATCGTATTCTGAAATAATAGTGCGTAGGTTGTGGAGTTTGTCGGCACATGTTACAATGCAGACTTCGGGAATGGCGGTTCGTAACGCTTCAATGCGTTCGGTCTTACGTGCTCGCCACCGCAACGCTTTGTCCTCTGAACAGCCATCGACGATATTTGCGATATGGTCTCCGAAACGTTCCTGAATAAATTCCAATGTTAGTTCGGTGTCTTCGACTGTGTCGTGGAGGATGCCTGCAATAATCACCGCTTCGGCGCACCCCGCTTCCATTAAAATGAGTCCGACGGCGTAAGGGTGTGTGATGTAGGGCGTGCGGGTACCTTTCCGATATTGCCCTTGGTGGGCTTCGGCGGCGACTTCTATGGCTTCTTCGATCCTGTTTTTCCCTGTCCCGTTCTGCGTCATGCTTTCCAATTCGTGCCTATAATTGCCTTAGCTCGCTGTTAGAAAATAGGAGACTTAAAGATTGTTAAATGATACACTATTTTCATGTATCCGTCAAGACATTTTTGATTTATGGCTATCAGCCATCAGCAGTCAACCATCGGTAATCGGTTGGTAGTGTTTTAGTTACCGGTTATCGGTAGGTGTTTCATTATGTCTACCTTAGCAAAGGACATCGTGTGGGCGACGGTTACTGACTGCTGATAGCCGACGGCTGACTGCTGACAACCTATTCACAAGGAAAGTGTATTATGACAACAATTGCTATCGGCGGCATCATGCACGAATCAAATACGTTTAGTGAGACACCTACCGATTTCGCTGCGTTCTCTCAGGTCCATGCCAGCAACCTGATCAAGGTCTGGGGGGAAGCACATCATGAAATAGGAGGGTTTATTCAGGGAGCAACGGCGTACGGTTATACGGCTTACCCAATGTTCATGACTTCAGCAACACCAGCGGGACGTGTAACAGATGACGCTTTTGACCGATTCACCGAGATGTTAATCCAGCACCTCAAGGCTGCACCGAAACATGAAGGACTTCTGCTCGCACTTCACGGCGCAATGGTCGCGGAAAGTTACCCCGACGGGGACGGCGAAGTCTTACGGCGGCTCCGCGATGCCTTCGGTCAAGATTTTCCGATCGTCGTTACGCTCGACCAGCACGCCAACGTCTCCGAGCAGATGGTCGCCGAATCGACAGCACTCGTGATTTACAAGACAACGCCGCACATCGATCAACGCCAACGCGGACTACAGGCAGCAGAATTGATGATGCGGATACTCCAAGAAGGGGTTACACCAACACAAGCACTTGTCAAACCACCGATGCTCCTCAATATCTTGTATCATACCACCAACGTACCACCGATGGAGCCTATCCTCACAGCAGCGAAACAACTGGAAGCGAATCCCAACGTCCTCGTCGCGAACGTCGCCTTGGGGTATCCTTATGCCGATGTCCATGAAGCGGGCCCCTCCTTCGTGGTCGTCACTGATAACGACCCGCAACTCGCACAGAGCGAAGCCGATCGCCTATCAGATATGTTATGGAACGTCCGCGGACAACTCACGCTGGATCTTCCCGATGCAGCACAGGCAGTCGAGCAAGCGATTCAGTCTGAACAACATCCCGTTATCCTTGTCGAAATGGGGGACAACATCGGCGGTGGTTCACCGGGGGATAGCACCTTCATTTTAGCAGAGTTAGTACGACAGGAAGCATCTGGATATGTCGTTGTCGTTTACGATCCAGAGGCTGTGCAAACCTGCATTCAAGCGGGGGTCGGCAACGGAGTCTCCCTTCAAGTCGGTGGGAAAGCGGACAATCTACACGGTGACCCCGTCTCGATTCAGGGCAATGTCCGTCTCATCCATGAGGGTCGCTATGAGGAGACCCAACCTCGGCACGGTGGTCAGCGATACCACGATCAGGGATTGACGACTGTTGTTGCAGTGAAGGATTCCGTGGTTGTGCTGACGAGTCGACGGCAAACGCCGTTTAGCCTCCAGCAGTTGTTGAGTCTCGGTATTGATCCGACGGCGATGCGGATGATTGTTGTTAAAGCAGCCGTCGCTTACCGTGCTGCTTATGAACCGATTGCAGGAGAGATTATTGAGGTGGATACACCGGGATTGACTGCGGTGAACCCGCTGCATTTTGAATATCACGATGTCCGAAGACCGCTATTCCCGTTGGATTGAAGAATTGTCTGAATCAGGATTTATAGGATTTTCAGGATTTGCAGGATGATGGAGGTAATATCATCGCGTTTAGCGATTTCAAGATGATCTCTGAGGTGCAAGAAAGGTTCAGGATTACATACGCTGAAAAGGCACAAGTAGACACATCCTTAATCGGATTAATCGCTTGAACCTGAATTAGAGGCGGCATTCATGTCAGCGGCCACAATATGTTGTTTGAGTGTTTCTATTTCTTGGCGGAGTTCTTGAATCTGCTCCTTTTGCGTGCGATCTTCTTTGCCACGCCATGCCATAATGATTTGCGGGACACCAATAACTACGACAATAAGGCTTATTAAAGCGATTACGAACCCAAATATTAGATTCAACCGTTTATCTATTTCCGAAACTTTGTCATCAATATGTTTCATCAAGCGATCCTCGGACTCTTTGACGATTGAACGGATCTGTTCAAGGTCCTTTACAGTGAGCTCGCTGAACACCGGTGCCACAAAAATTAAAAATGCAGTGATAGAAATCAGGATTAATTTCATTTTTGCCTCCTCATCTTAGTTACAAATACCCGCTTCATTTCGATATATAGTAAATCATATTTGCTGTCTGTTGTCAAATAAATTTGCGATTTAGCCAAGGTGTTGTTATTGTCCGAAGCAGGATTTTCAGGAGCGTCGCAAATAACACGCTTTGCTCCAGCGGAGTAACATGTCTATAGAAAAGGATACCGTCCGACATCCGCACTCCAGCGGAGTGTTATGTGGATGGATTCTCGCGGATAACACGGATTTTTAGCGTTTTCTCACTTGGCAGTCTTCAGTCCCGTAGGGACGATATCTATGTAGAAGTATATTGTCCACCACACACCAAGCCCCGTAGGGGCGGCATCTGTAGGGGTATCCTGTGCAGGTAAAATGCTTCTCTTAACTCATGCATCCACAACTGTTTCTGCTTTTGACTGGGCTTTTTGCTGGTTGGCACTCCAACGTAACAAGACAAGCACTCAGCTTATGTTCAACCTCCTGCCGCGTATCCTCACGCAATGGACCTGACAGTGCTGCACGATAAAGGTTCACGGCTCGACTCGGATCCCCCGCCTTTTCATAACACGATGCCGCACTGATCCGATGTATTGCGCCTTCTAACTCTCGACCAAGGGCATCGAGCATTGGGGCAATATGTTCCTCATAAGTGGCAGCGGATAGCCAAAGCGGTTGCGCCGTTTCTGTCATACCAATTTCCCACAGTGCCTGCGCTTTTGAGAGAATCTCTGATTTTCGGTGCATCGTCTCTTTGAGTGTTTTCGTGTAAGGCTTAGTTTTCGGGTTAGGCATGTGTTTTCTCCTTTCAACGGTGGTGAGAAAATCATATAAGGTGTCCAAACGTAAAGAAGGGGCAGGCAAGCTGCGGATTTTAGGCGTTTTCTCGCTTGTTGTCTGAAGCAGGATTTACAGGATTCAAAGATTTTCAGGATTACAAATGCCGTTGGATTGACACGTGGTTTTTTGTGTGCTGATGGAAACTAATTTGTCTGAATCGCGGATTATCACGGATTTCGCGGATTTCGCGGATTAGAAGATATTTGTATCCAGAGCGTCTTAGCCCAGCGGGGCGATATGTGTATAGAAACGCGTCCAGCATCTGTCTCTTTTTTAGATGGGAGTGGTGTGTGGATCATCTGAATCGCGGATTGTCGCGAATTTCACGGATGACGCGGATTTTAAGCTATCGATTTGATTCAGTCGTAGGTTGGGTTGAACGGGATATTACTGAAAACTCCACATAGAAGATAGCTTTCAAATTCATCGAAAAACCTGAAATCACCAAAAACCGAGTGAAACCCAACACATTCTCACATTGACAGCGTTTTGGTTGTTGGGTTTCGCTATCTCTGTCTACAAGGACGATCCACCGAAAATCGGAATGCTCCGTATAAACTAGCGAGTTCTTGGTCTTTTACCGCTCAACCCAACCTACGTCCTGAAACTAAAAAATACTCTTAATAACCCGATTTACACCAGAAATGAGTTCAACAACCTCATCATCGGTTGGTTCTCGACTTTTTTTGTGGGAACATAAATTCCGAATATCAGCAAGCAGTTGAATCTTTCGCCATGTGGGGTTGTCATAAACTCCTTTGTTTTTTAATGGATCGTTCAAATCAGCGATAGTTGGAGATTTCTTGCGGATAGTAATGTTGTGGTTTTGAGTGACACGTTGGAGATGCCCCTCAAGAATTACTCCGGCTAAGGCTCCTGCTGCTCTCAAACTAACTTTTCGGAGTTGGTCAGCGACCTTAAGCTCTGAATCCTGAATATCGGCGAGTAAGTGCCCTGTAACATCCTGCAGGATACTCTCTATACGTGATTCCAGAGATTTGAGAATCTGTAACTGATTTATGACTCTCCTTCTTGTGACGCTGTTCGTATTAAAGGGGTAACCTCCGGGAACAATGTTCTTGACATAGTCCTGAATCACATAATGACCAGCATCCAGTGTTTTTCGCTTAGGATCAATTCGGTAGTAGGAAGTAAACTCTTCTAACCTTTCCTGGCCGAGTAACTCCACTACTTTACTAGCACGAGAATACCACATCTGATAGACTATGCCGAACTCAGTACTGTCCTCATTATCGCTGATAAGTTCTAATAGATTCCCGGACTCATTCAAAAGCGACTTTAGTTCATTTTTAATTTTTTCGGATGTGCTCATAGGTTCCTACATCTCCTTAATTCCGTAATTAAGAATGGAAAAAAAATAAAATAGACAAGACAGGATATTCATCCCACTTGACCTTGTAACTTTACCTGAGGTATTTATTTACGGAGGCCCGATGTTTAATGTTACACAAAAAGCGGATAATTGCTCGGCTTGTGCTCAAGATAAGGGACCCCGAACAGGTAGTTGTTTATATATTGTAAAATATTTTCATCACGATGTCAAATCTTTTTTTTAACGAAGTGGAGTGTTTGGCTTTGAATAGTGATCGAAGGCGTTCCTCCTTGTGAATCAAAAGTAAGTAAAGGGCACGGCTGCACATAGCTCCAAACATATTCCTTCGTTGAATCGGATCACCGTATTTTAGGAACGGGCGATGAATCGCCCTACTATGAATCTACTTAAAATCCGCGTAATCCGTGAAATCCGAGATTCAGACAACCTACCACAAAACCGCATCAATCTCACCCATAACCGCCAGCGTCTCCGCCACAGCCACGAGAATCGCACGATATTGACGCACGTCTTCATGACGCAACTCCTCACCCTTCCGATCCTTCAGCCACTTCTCACACACCTGATACGCACCGACCTCATATTCCCATACTTCCTCGGGGACATCCGTGAAATGCTGGGTAGCGTTAATCCAGACCTTACCATCCGCATACCGCAACTTTGACACAACGCCATCGCCTTCACCTTCAAACCGATGCACTACTGGAACCTGAACATCTTTCAACAAATGCCAATCTATCAGACGCTGCCCTAATGTTGCGAGGGTACGGAAGTGGTCAATGTCTTGGGGTAAGGGGATGCGCGGGAAATCGTATCTTAGGAAATCATAGTAGCGGTGGCGGTAGGTGGGACTATACAAGATTGCATAGATATAGGCGAGGATATCCTCCGGTGAAACGTCTTCGGGTAGGTTAAACGGCGCGGTCTGTGGAAGCTCCAATGCCTCCGAAAGCGCGGTCAGAAAAGTAGGTTTGAAATTGAGCGAACGCTCTGTTGACATTCCCAATTCATTCGGATTTGGATACAAGTAGAGTGGGAATACATGTCCGGATTCACTTCCTCTATTTGAAATGTAACACTTATCAGTGATTTTGTCGGTTATCAAGGCGTGTTGCCACTGCGGCCCCGTAACAACACGACAAACACAAAGACCAAGATTCTCCTTGCTCAGATGACGCATAACCTCAAAGCGTGGGCGTCCATGAAACCCAGATGACTGCCCTGTGTAATAAGTCCAGCGAGTATCATAGGCACGGTAATGAATAAGCGCGATATGTTGGTCAGCATCTGGATGGTTACGGAGATCTGTTTGAGCAAGATGAATCTTCCAATCTTGGCTATCCCTTCGTAATTGATATTTCTTACGCGCCTCATCTACAGAGAGAGAAACAAAATCGGTTACAGTTTCACGAAGTTTTTCCTCTTTCCAGTGAAGTGCCAATTTATCCCTGCCGGTGACAATCCCGACTGAACCTGTTTGAAAGATGTCAGTAATTTCCCATCCGCTTTCGTATTCGGCACTGGAATCTGCTATTTGCGGTACAAAGAGGTAGTGCGGTGATGTCGGTTGTAACTCATACCATTCCGTGGATTGGACATCGGTTTCCGAAAGTGTTCTATACTTGTTCTCGCGACTTCCCCACATATCGGCGTAGTAGGCTTTTGTTGGTGTAGAATTATCGCGATGTTTGACACATAATACAATAGAGACACCTTGTAGAATATCAAACACGTTTTCATCTCTCTGGACTTTAGGGTTCGCTTCTGTTCTTCTATTGCTACCGTGTAAGTTGAGCAGGTCGATGGCGTTGAAACTGTCAAACAAACTCTGCCGCATTCCACGGAAGGTGGGACCGTCAAGGAAACTATTGTTGACAATATAACCGATAACACCTTCACCGTTTTTATCAATCCGCCACTGTGCCCATCGAATAAACTTTACATAATCCGATTGAAGCACTTTTGAGTTTCTTTCACCGAGTGGTTCTCCATCTATCTGTTTATAATCTTCAATGAGTTCCCCAATAAAAGTTAATCTTCTACCGTCGCGGCTTGAATTGGCAGAATCTTGTGGATAGGGTGGATTGCCGAGAATAACAAGCAGCGGTTCGTCGCGTTTCACTGACAATGCCGCGTTCGCCTCATCGGAGATAAATTCCGCAAAAGGCAAGGATGGCTGCATCTCCCCGGGATACTCCAATGTGTTCGTGAGATAGATGCGGAGACGTTCATCAGCGCGCCAGCCTTGCACTTGTAGGAACAGACTCAACTTCAGATGTGCAATCGTATACGGTGCAACGAGCAGTTCAAAACCGAAGATCCGTTTGACGAGCTGGGCGTTGACATACTGTGTCCATTCTCCGGTGCCGTAGGTCTCTGTGACGTATTCTTTGATGTGATCCAGCACTGTCAGGAGGAAGCCACCGGTGCCTGTTGCGGGGTCCAGGATAAGCGTGTTGTCATCGGCGAGACCGTCGGGTCTGTTCAATTCTGTTTTGAGGAGGCTATCCACAGACCTGACGATGTAGGAGATAACTTGTGGCGGTGTATAGTAAACACCACGGTCGACACGCCGCTGCGGATCGTATTCGGCGAGGAAGGTCTCGTAGAAGTGAATCACTGGATCTTCGAGGTGTGTTTTGGCAGCAAACGCCGTGCGGAGCATCTCTGTCGGGACGTTTCGGAGAAGCACTGCGATGTCGTCCAGGATATAGGTGACGTTCGTCTCCAGTGTCGGAGAGGCGACGTGATAAAAGAGTTGGATGAGAAACGGGTTTGACCTCGGAAGTGCCTCGACAGCGGTGTGCCGTGAGAAGTTGGTCGCATTCGGGAGTGTGCAGCGTGCAGCGAACAACCCGTAGGCGAGCGTTTGTGCGTACATGTCGGCGAAATCGTCCGGTGTCAACGTAGAGATGAGCGTTTCTTTGAACGCCGAAAACATCCGATAAATCTCGCTATCTTCATCGCTGAGTGTGGTTGCGATCTGCGTCTGGAGTTCCCGCGTCCGTCTGGCGAGGTATCTCGCGAGTGTTTCTGGAGAGGTAATCTGGACGTGTCCGGCATTCAGAAACCTTTCCAGTAACGTCTCTAAATTTTCAGCTCCATCTTCAACGTTTGCTGTCGCTCGCAATATTCCATCGGCATACAACCGGAATTCGACGAAGTTGGTGAGGATGAAATTGTCAAGGTTTTCAATAAAACGTGCGTTCTGCGCTTCAGCGTGACCGGTGAGATTGTCGAGGTCTCTGCCGTATCTTTCCGCCTCAATATAGCCGATGGGTAATAAACCGTCCATCGCGATGAAGTCCGGTCTCCCAATCTGATCCAATTGTCTTGATTCTTGTAGGAATGTGACGGTATCTCTGCCGAAATTGTCAGCGGATAGTTCTTCAAGGAAGGTTTGGAGATGCGGGAATAGTGAAAGTTCTGGCGTTGCCTGTGGGTTGGCTTGGGTTTGGTTTATATTTTGTAGATAACGGTTGCAACGTGTTTGAAAGTTCATATTTGTTTCACAGTCAGTATTGTTAAATTGATGATGTCAGTATGAAAACCGATGTTTTTGCATTATATGCTTTATGCGTCCTGAGTGCAAGGCATTTTTGGGGATAATAGCGGCAAAACTGCTTGACAATGAGATGTCTTCGTGGTATCTTTATTATTTAACAGGACTTACGCAATGCGCAATAATGCACGTCGCATTTGGGCGAGTACACCGCAAAACTGTTAATTTGCGGAGGCATAGGAAACCCAGACTAACAGTCTATGCTACAACAACTGGCACAGACTAACAGTCTATGCTACAAAGATGGCAACTCACGTTATGCTATAAGAATATTAGTACTACCGCTTGAGGAAAGAGAAATGAGACGCTTTGGAACGCAAGGTCCCGTTCATCCAAAGAAAAACTATGTTGTCAGTCGCGCTGCCGAACTTGCGGATTTCGTCATGCGCGTCAAAGAAGGGCGTTACATCGTTATCTTCGCGCCGCGGCAGACCGGCAAAACGACTTTCTTCCAGCGTGCCTTAGACGTATTCGCAGCGGAAGAACCCGCCTATTTCCCAATCCCATTGAATTTTGAGGAATATGAGGACTGCACGCCGTCCGTTTTTTACAGTGGTCTCTACGAGGATCTTCTCGAAGCGATAGAAAATGTTTTTGCGAGGCGCGGCGCGGTCTTTTCTGAAGCATTGACGGAATTTTTGGAGAATGCAGAGATAACCGATCATTTCTCAATGCGAAGATTTTTCAGAAATTTTTCCAAATTCTTGGGTGATCAGCGCGTCATCCTTATCATAGACGAGTTTGATGGTATCCCCAAGGAAGCCGTGAGGGGTTTTTTACATTCACTTCGTCGTATCTATGTCTCAAATTCTCCTTCCCGATGTCCGCATAGTGTCGGTATTGTTGGTGTCAAGAGTATCACGCAGCTGAACTACGACAGGTCCATCTCTCCGTTTAATATTCAAGATGAGTTCAACTTGCCGAACTTCACACTTGAACAGGTACAGGAACTGCTTGGACAGTATACAGAAGAAGTCGGTCAGGCGTTTGATTCAGAAGTAATTGAATCTATCCATAGGCAGACCGCAGGACAACCTGTGCTTGTCAATCGATTTGCGCAGATTCTCACGGAAGAATCAGATATTCCGAAAACCGAGTCGATTACGATGACACACTTTTCAAAAGCACATACGCAACTTCTGCGTGGACGGAACACCAATATTGAACATCTGACGACCAATATCCGCAGGAATCCACGCTTTGAAAGCGTTCTGATGCGTATTATGGCGCGTGATGAAGGCGTAGATTTCAATCTCGACGATGACATTATCAGTGAACTTGCTACTTATGGCGTTATTAAAGAAGGTGCTGACAGTATGTGTGAGATTCTCAATCCGATTTATCTCTACCGTATTATGAGGGCGTTCAAGCCACTCGTAAACGGGTTAGAGCAAGAATACTTCCCGGAAGATACCGGCGAAGTACTTCATGAGTATCTCACATCTACGGGGCAGATTGAAATGGAGGTGTTACTTGATAACTTCCGAGATTTCATAGCACGGGCAGGTTTCAGGGTTTTGCAGGTGCCGGATACGCCGCAAGAATCGGTAGGACGACACCTCTTGCTTGCCTATCTTGACGAGTTTGTTAGACGTATCGGCGGTGTTATGCACATAGAGATCCAAACTGGTCGTGGCAGAATGGACATTCTCATCACGCACAATCAGCGAAAATACATTATTGAGACAAAGATTTGGCGAGGAGATAGTCGTTATCAAGCAGGAAAAAAGCAGTTAGCGGCATACCTGAAGTTAGAAGGCACAACGGAGGGCTACTATATTGTATTTGATCATCGTCGGGATCCTGAGCCGCGTGTTGAGGCTGAGACCATCGACGATGTAACAGTCTGGAGTTATGTTATTCCTGTTGTGCAGGAACGTCCTTCAGATGAACACCGCCAAGATTCTTGACATTCAAGGAGTACGAAATGTTTTATTGTACTGTGTGTAAGATAGAAACTGATTATGAATACGATATAGCACTCTCTAACGGGCAGTACCTTCATTATTCATGCGTTCTCATGTTGCAAATGCAAAAACATGAGATTGAAACCGCACTGCGGATACAGAAGTCACAATTCACTTTGTCGCTCTTTGTGCCGACTGACGGAGCGCAACAAGATATTGCCTCCGAGACCGAGATTAAAGATTTACGCACGAAACTCGCGAAGTTAGAATCCATTTTAGACGAACTTTATGACCATCTACCGTGTTGGCCCCCGGATTGGGAAGAGCGGAAACGGTTGCTTATCCGGGACAACGGTTCCATCTGTTCACATTGTGACGAGGAGGAGGATGTCTATTTAGTGCACGATATTCCAATATTTGAAGGTGGGACGAACGAGTTGGATAATCTCACATTGATTTGTGCAGAATGTTACAGAAGTATGTACCGTGAAGTCGATATTTTTGGCACTTCTACGCTAAAATCGTCGCAATCGGAATTCTCGGAACAGTTTTCCGCAATCCAATCAGCTATTGACAACGACCAAAAAATCCAGTTTGACTATAAGAAACCAAGTAATAAAAGATGGACGACGCGCGTGGTGGTACCGGAGCGGTTGCTGAATATTCCGAACAGCCGAGAATCCGGTGAGACGTTGTGTGTCGAGGGGTTTTGCGAATTACGACAGGATACCCGCGTCTTTGCCCTTGAAAGGATGCAAGACTTAGAGGTCATTGAAGATTAGCGATGATAGATCGTAGGTTGGGTTGAACGGGATCTTAGCAAAACCACATAGAGAAGATAAGTCTTCAAAGGCACCAAGAAACCTGAAATCATCAGCACAAGAGTGAAACCCAACATATTCTCACACGAACAGTTCGGATCGTTGGGTTTCGCTATAATTATCTACACGGATAATGCATCGAGAGTAGGCGTTCTCCGTATAATCTGTCGGGTTCTTGACTTTCGCCGCTCAACCCAACCTACGATTCAAAAGGATGCAAGCTTGGAGATAATTGAGGATTAATAAGATAGTCGATGAGATTGAAAGGTCAGCCTGTCTTTATCTACATCCGGACATAACTTTCGCGGGGTTCATCTAAATCCGCAAGGACTTTCGTCCCTACCGTCAGAAATCTTCCGTTCAGCATCACGAATTGCGTGCCTGCCGCAGATGCGTCTCTCCGTAAGAATAAATATTCCCCGACAAACGTAATATCTGCAGTGGACATCTCCGCCAAGCCGTCGTCAGAGATCAGAAACGTGTCTGTTGTGTTGTCCAACTGAAGCATGAAACCTGTCCCCAAGACATCCGCATCCGTGCTAACGCTGATGTCAGAAATCGTGGGATATGATTTAACACCGAATTTCATTGGAAACAGGAGCGTGTTCAGCACCGCTGGCGATTTCCTGCTACTCCGGTAAATCACGCTGTCTCCATCTAACACAACCGAAAGGTTTTTCGCGCCCGGTACACCGATAAAGAGATTGCTACGGCGAGGGTCTTGTGCCCGGACGTGTCCTGCATCGGTGTTGATGTGAGTGTCTATTCCCTTGTCGAGATGAAAGGTCTGTTCCAGTGTCTGTGTTTCCTCACCGAGGACAAGATCATGCAAGATGAAGTATTCACCTTTGAGATAGAAGATGGCGCGTTTGTGTTGAACCTCAGTCGTTTTATCCCATTTTTCGACGAAATCAGCTCCAGGGGTTGTTATCCATTGCATATCAAGCGGATCGGGTGTTGAGGGTGTGATGTTAAGCACGCGGACTGAACCTGTTGTCAATTGTCGTCCGTGTGCGTATAACACGAGGGTTGATGTCCCCGCGTTGCTCTGTTTCTCCGATGGGTGCGCATCAAAGAATAGGTATTGTGCGTCCGTCTCCCAACTATCTCGCATAACGTAACAACCGGTCTTCGGAAGCGCGTGTGAGGTCGTATTGGGGTAAGGAAAATCCTCACGCTGGAAGCTGCTGTCAGCAATGGTACAGAGTTCAACAGCATCGAAGTTGGGGGCAGGAAGGGGACCGAGTGGCGGAAACGAGCCATCGGGTTTGCTCAAATGGATACATGTCGCTGTCAGTTTTTCAAGCAATATTTGCAGCTCTTTAAAAGCGTCGGCATACTCCGTGGATTCTCCGTAAACCGATAGGAATCTCTCAAAATCAGCGATTGCCTCAACTTGGGCGCGTAGTGTTCGATCTTTGTGAAAACCGTCGGTGTCGAAGAACGCATCCGCTATCCACTTATAGCGGCGCAGTGTCAGTATACGGAGTTGTTCGCTTCCACGGAATTCGGGGAACAGATACGCACCAATGCCGATTTCCGTAGTCGTTGTGATCGCTGGTGTTGGGTGGACAGATAACCGAAGTAAGCACTCAAGATAGGTTTTGGCGGTAGTATAGGTGTCAGATCTTTCTAATAGTGGTGTGGCTTTATGTGCAATCTGTGAATCTAAAAATTCTCTCCGAAAGGCGGTATACGCTGATTTTGCTGTGGATATATCGTCTACTAACACAGCGGCTTTCACGGCTTCCATTCCCGGGAAATCCAAATTGAGCGCGTCAAAAAAGGCATTGTCGCTTACGGGTAATTGGAATTGGTGTTGCGGCGTGAAATCTCGTTTGAGAACGGCGTTATAGGTGGTAACCGCAGATGCCAGAATCGGGAGGTTTTGTTCGTTCGCAAGTGAGAAGGCAATGTCGATTGGCAGCGTAAGATGGGAATCTGTCGGGGCAGGGGCAACCTCGGCGAGCACTGCTGAGATTCTTCCGAAGCCAGCAAGCTGCCAGAGTTCCGATTGTGGGAGTGACGCACAGACACCACCTACCAGTGCCAATGCGCTCCCAGCTTCGAGTCTCGGACGGGGTTCGCCATCTGGGTAGGCGTAGAGATATCCACCGTGTTCTAACAGAATACGTGCAAGTTCTCGGTATCCTAACCCGTTAAGCGGTTCGTGTGCAGCAATTGCAACCGCTTCAATGATACGTGCCGCTACTGATTCTAACCGCCATGCGGGGTATTGAGGTGTGAATTTGATCGGTGTAGGACTTGTTTCCGAGAAGGTGAGGAGTTCTTCAAAGTCGGCTATCGGCTCAAGTTGTGCAATAGTAGGCAGCGTTTGCTTTGCGAGTACTTCTGCGAGTAGATGGATATGTTCGGTTCGGAGAGTGGTATATTCTTCCAGCAGCATGGTGTGCCCCTATATTCTAGTCTGATGGACAGTTTGGAACATGATAACAACATTGGAGTGATTTGTCAACGGATCTATACGAGCCAATTTAAATGAATAGGCACTGCTTGATAACAAGAAAAAAGGGAGCGGTTTTACCACTCTCTTTTGATATTCCACTGAACTGTGAGTTCTAGACTGCTAATGCCGAAACTGCAGCCTCCTCGTTGTCGAAATGCTCAAAGAGACTAACGATTCGGCTCAGAACGATCAGGTTCTTGATATGTTTGCCAACATTCATAACACCAATGCGACCTTGTTTTCGAGATGCGAGGGCACGCGCCTCCATAAGGGCACCGAGTCCCGCGCTGTCAATCATATTAACGTTCTCGAAATTGATGAGGATGCGTGGTGTATCGAAATCCGCTATTTCTGGGGCGATTACTTTCCGTAATTCCGGTACCGCGGATCCGACGATCTTTCCACTGGGTTCCAAAATCGAGATACCATTTTGCTGACGAATTTGCGTTGCCATTTTTTACTCCTTCTGTTTTTTCGTCAAAACACTGAAAGTGTCAATTCACTTTTTTGAATTTTTACATTGTTTAAACGTTCAATTTAGGTATTTGTTATCTTAGTCGGATTTGATACCCAAAAAGTTCGTTTGGCTCATGTAAAAAGTAAGTGCTATTTTTTTCAAGTTATGTTAGCGTGTTAACTATGGATTTTCCAATACAATCTCTCATAACGTGAGCTGGAAATCAAAGCCAACACCCCTTAAGCGTCGGGATTTGGAAATCCCTCTACAAGAGAATTACGCCTACTGGACTGAAAAAAATAATTTGACACAATCCCCTGATTGTGTGATAATTTCATCATCTTGTATCATCTTTTGCTTTGCGCGCTTGTATGGCGCGCTTTTTTCAAAGAAAGGAAGTTTTAACAATGGCAGTTACATTTCACCACGTTCATCTTCGTTGTGAAGATTTAGAAGGTGCAGTTCGTTATTACGAAGAGATGTTTGATGGAAAAGTTGATGAAACCGTTGAGGTCCGCGGCTTAAAAATTGTCCGGATGGAAATCGGTGGAGCGCGAATTTTCCTCTCACCTAAATTCGGGGATATGGAGGTGGAAGACACCAGCGGTAATCCACGTTGGGGTGTCTACCAGCTCGCCTTTACCGTAGAGGATTTGGACGCTGAGGTCGCGAAACTCCAAGCGAAGGGCGCGGAACTCGAAGATTTGAAACCCAATGGATTGATGATGGCGTTCTTCAAAGGACCCGATAACGTTCAAATTGAACTCATTGAGGCTTAGCGTCGGTGAAGTAAAACCGCGCAGGCGGTATCATGAAATTCAGCGAACTCTTCCATACAATTCAGGGTGAAGGGCAACTTATCGGTGTCCCCTCTGTTTTCTTCCGAACGAGTTATTGCAATCTGAGATGTGTTTGGTGTGATACACCTTACACATCTTGGGAACCTGAAGATAGGGACATCACCGTTGCTGAAAGCGTCGCTGCAATCACGCGATACGGGTGTAAACACGTCGTTATCACTGGCGGTGAGCCTTTTATTCAGCCCAAGGCGTTGATGGAACTCTGTCATGAACTGGATACGCGCGGGCACCACATCACCATTGAAACGAACGCGACGCTTTTTGCTGAGGTCGCTGCGCATCTCATCTCGATGAGTCCCAAGTTGCAGAACTCTAATCCGCCGACAGACAATCGATTTTTCAAACGCCACGAGCGCGAACGCATCCGCCCCGATGTTATCCGTAAGTTTTTAGATGAGTACCCATGCCAAGTGAAGTTTGTCGTGGAGACACCTGAAGATTTGGCTGAGATTCAGGCGTTGGAGACAGAGATCAATATTCCTGCCGAGACAATTCTGCTGATGCCGCAAGGGACAACACCGACTGTGCTACAACAGAAACAGGAGTGGTTGGTTGACCTCTGCAAAGAGAATGGGTATCGCTATTCACCTCGCGTACATGTGGATATTTGGGGCGATAAACGCGGGGTCTAAGCAGCTTGTAGGTTGGGTTGAGCGGGAGAAAATAAACGCTATTAGATTTCCAAAGAACCTTTCTGATTGTCAACATGCTTTTGGATTTAGGTATAGCGAAACCCAACAAATCAAACGATACGCGTGCTAGAAAGTGTTGGGTTTCACTCGTGTTTCTTAGATTTGGAACAGAATCGAAACCGAAAATAAACCAAATTTTTGAAGTTTTTGATGGGTTTGCGTTCAACCCAACCTACGAAGAGCATTTAGACCTTTTTGTAGGAACGACTGAACACCGAAGTGGGGAGTGGAAATGAAGTATGACATTCTGCTAAAAGGTGGCACTGTCATTGATGCCTCACAGCGTTTGAATACGGCGCGCGATGTCGCGATTGCTGACGGTGTTATCACGGCGATTGAACCAGATATTCCTGAAGATGCAGCGACGCAGACCATTTTCGTTAAGGATAAATACGTCACACCGGGACTCGTTGATATTCACACGCATGTCTATCACGGCGTAACGACGTGGGGCATCAGAGCCGACGGGATTTGCCCAACTGCAGGAACAACTACGGTCGTAGACGCTGGAAGTCCGAGTTGGGTAACATTTCCAGGCTTCCGCGAATTCATTGCCGAACCCGCGTGGACGAACATTCTCACTTACATCCACATCTCTGGAATTGGACTTGTCTATGGACCTGTCGGTGAAATGCACGATATGGCTTACGCCGATCCGGGGCGCGTCGCGGAAACGTTACAACAACATCGAGATATCACAGTCGGTGTCAAAGTGCGTCAAGGTAAGATGCAGGTGGGTGATAATGGTGTTGAACCCTTGAAATGCGCTATTGAGGCGGCAGAACGCGCAGGCACATCTGTCATGTGTCATATCGGTGCCGGGGTGCCTCTTCCTGATATTTTGAGGCTACTGCGTCCGGGCGATGTGATTACGCACTGCTTTCAGGGCAACGGTGATAACATCGTTGACGAAAAAGGTAGGGTTATCCCTGAAGCGTGGAAAGCACGCGAGGACGGCATCATCTTTGATGTCGGGCATGGTGCCGGAAGTTTCCGTTATGAAATCGCCCAGCGCGCGATGGAGCAAGGCTTCATCTCCGATGTTATCAGTACCGATCTTCACACAGGAAACATCAATGGACCCGTCTACGATTTACCCACGGTATTGTCAAAGTTGATGCACTTGGGGCTCTCGCTTGAGGAAGTGATTGAGAAAGCGACTTTCAGTGCTGCAAAGGCTATTCATCGTGAGGAGCAGCTCGGTCATCTGAAAATTGGAACCGTCGCGGATGTTGCGGTTTTTGAAGTATTAGCGGGTAAATTTGAATTCTTTGACGCGCATGGAACGAAGTTTATCGGAAATACGAAATTGAAGGCAGCACTGACGATACGTGGTGGAAAAGTTTAATCCTTATACTATGTAATCGGGTCAATTTAACAAAAATTACAAATCAATGGACTTGATGAAGGTCCGAATCAAAAAATATAAACATGGCGAGTATAAACAGAAAAATTAGCGGCTGTTATAGAAGGGTTTTAATCTTTTTGTTAGTGGTTGTGGCAGTCAGTTTAATTGCAGGAGGCGTGGTTTACCAGCGTTTTGGCGGTACTGAAGGTATCCACTATTGGATGGCAGAACGTGCACTGAACGGTGTAGAAAAACATCTTAAGTCGAAGAATCGACCCGATGGGATTTCAGAGGAGCAGGTGGTTACAGTATTTGAGAACGTTCGTGAGAAGACACAGCAGCGACAAGTCGATTTACCATCGCTTTATAAGGTGCTAAAGTCGTATCAGACTGCGTTTCATACGACGAAACCCTCGACACCGGAGATAGAAGTGTTTTTTCAAGAACTTGAGAAGACAATTCTTAAGGATCTTAAGGGTATAACCAAGGAATGAAGTTCACTGTCAGGCATCGGGATTCGGAGATCCCTCCTACAAGGAATTGTAATCGGCTACTGTTTCTCGGATTTGGGTTGTGTGAACATCGTCGCTTAAATCGGCGTTGATAAGCTGCGTTAGTGCGTGTTGGAATCTCGCTTGTAGATCGCCCCACGCCTTGAGAAGCACTTTGCTTTCAGCGGTTTCTGGCTGTGCAACGGCTCGCAAAAGTTGATGGATAACCGAGAGATAAAATAGGAGATGGTGGCTGTCAACACGTGCAGCAATTTCCGCAGGCGCACAGGTTTCACGGTGGGTGGTAACCCATTTGGCATAAACATTGACTAAGTCACGGTTTAACAACGAGACAAAATTTGCCCCTTCTTGATTTGCTCCAATGCTATTAAAGTATTGCATCAACCTCCGTTCCTGCCAATCCCAGCCAACACTTGAAAAGTCAATTAAAAAAGGAGTTTCACCTGAAATCACGATGTTGCGACTCTGGTAGTCGAGGCTATCAAGCGTCAGTGGAGCTGCCTGAAGTCGGTCGGAAATGGCGTTCCATGCTGTATCAAGACGTGCCGTTTGTGATGAAGTGATGGTGTCCTTATTGAGGTGTGACAGATAATCGAGGGTTTTTCTGCCCTGTTCAAGTGAATGTTGCAAGGTAGTATTCAGATCAAAACGAAAGGCATAGGGTGCAAGGAGTTTCACGTTTTCTGCGAAAACGGATTCAACCCGACAGAGTTCCATGAGTGTCGTATGTAGAAGAGGTTTGAGATTAGACATCGATCTGTTTTGTGCGATTGCATCGAGCGTCAATTCTCCGCACCACTCCAACAATAGAGCATGGAGGTCTTCTGACTCCCAAATAATTTTAGGGACACGACACCCGCTGCGATGCAATATTGATAGGACAGTGGACTCAATCTGACAAGGGGTGTAGCCTGCTTTAACGACGGGTGTGGTGATGTCGTGTTGTTTAAGCAGGTAATTCTCGGCACCGAAATTTAGGCGACAGACATTGTGTTTTTGCTGGATGCCGTGCTGAATAGGCGCGAATTTCAGAGCGACTATGGTTGTTTTGAAGTGTGCGGCGATTTCTTCAATGAGATGCTTCACCTTTATTACCCCCAGTTATTTTATACCATAGACCTCATCTGAACGCTATAATTTTCTTTAACAGTCATCTAAGACGCGTGTTATTCAAAGTTAAACTTGAAATTAGATTGTTTCTGTGGTAAAATATTGTATTAATTCTGATGAAAAGTGTTCATCAAGAGTTACACTTCAAATAATGAATACGACACACCTCCCGATTTGCACAGCGGGTTCTCTCGTATCGAGAGTCTGATGCAGATGTGAAGGAGGTGGACGCGAAAACCCGGTAGGGGCAATGTCGTCCCTGCAAACCTAGGAGGTTTTTTTTGGCAGTTACAATGAAAGAACTCCTTGAATGCGGAGTTCACTTTGGACATCAAACCCGTCGCTGGAACCCGAAGATGGCAGAGTACATCTTCGCTGAGCGGAACGGGATATATATTATTGATTTGCAAAAGACATTACGGATGCTCCAGACCGCCGCTGATTTCGTTCAGGATATTGCATCGAAAGGCGGTGGGGTGTTGTTTGTTGGGACGAAACGGCAATCCCAAGAAGCAGTGCGAGTTGAAGCAGTGCGATGTGGTATGTACCACGTAAATCATCGCTGGCTCGGTGGTATGCTGACGAACTTTCAAACTATCCGTCGCAGCGTTAACCGGTTAGATAAACTGGATGCTGATGAGACGAATGGGATTTTTGAGCAGATGCCGAAGAAAGAGGTTATGCGCCTACGACGCGAAAAAGGCAAGCTGAACAATAACCTTAGCGGTGTCAGAGAAATGAAGAGGCTCCCTGAGGTAGTTGTCGTGACGGACACACGTAAGGAGCATACAGCTATTGCGGAAGCAAACAAGTTAGGCATTCCGATTATTGCTATCGTTGATACGAACTGCGATCCAGATCCGATTGATTTGTCCGTTCCCGGGAACGACGATGCGATCCGTTCAATTCGTCTCATCTGCTCGGTTTTGGCTGATGCAGTCGTTGAGGGACGTGGGGAAGCATTTGAAGGTGCGGAGGTCGCGGCGGAAACAGCACAATCCGAAGGCGCGCCACAAGTAGATGCTATGCTTGAAACGGAACGCCACGAAGAAGAGAATGCCGAGATTCTGGAAGATGCACAACTGTCAGCGGAGCCGGAGGCAATTGGTGAAAGCGAACAGCGTCAAACACGCGCACCACGTCAGCGACGGAGAGGAAGACCGCCTCGCCGGCAGCCTCAATAAAGTTTTGTTAGGCGCGGTTGCTTTTTCGATCTCACACCGCGCCTGCAAGCACCCCAAATATTTGGCAGTCCGGGTCCAGTAAAACTGCTCGTATAGAAACTGTGCCTACGAAAAATAGAAAAAAGGAACAGTTCCTAAACGCATCTAATTATAGATGATTCTATATTTTTCTTGATACATCTGTTTTTATCAGGAAGACTCAACATTTCTAAGCCCATGGCGAGCAGGAATTTAAATCCGCTGCGTCAGACCTGATGGGACAGGGCAGAGGCACGACACCTTCAGACCGTTTCGGTCCCACAAAGCTACCCATCAAAAGACGGTAGATTCCGACGGCGACTGCTAAAGGTTTCGTCAGAAATACATTGACAAAAGTGTTAGTCTTTTGAGGCTAACTTTGACGACTCGTCCATACCACGCGTCTCCTTGTGGTATGCAAGTTTCCGCCTATAACTTCTGCTACGTCGCAGGGTTCACCATAGGTTATAGACAGGATTAGGATACGACGGTATCCGTAACAGGGGTAGGATCCCTCTAAAATCTATAGCTTTTATAGATATACTGCAGAAAAGCATAGGTTTTTAGGAACAGGATAAATGGCAATTACAGCAAAGCTTGTTAGCGACCTCCGTTCGCGCACGGGGGCAGGGATTATGGACTGCAAAAAGGCACTAACAGAAACGAATGGAAATATTGACGAAGCGATTCAGAAACTACGGGAGCAAGGCTTGAAAGCCTCCGAAATTAAAGGGGGCAGGGCAACAGAAGAAGGATTGATTGTTTCCTACATCCACCCCGGTAGCCGTGTTGGTACGTTAATCGAACTGAATTGCGAAACTGATTTTGTTGCGCGAACGGAACAATTCCAAGAGTTGGCGAAAGAGATTGCGATGCAGGTCGCAGCTGCTAAACCGAAATATCTTAAGCCAGAGGATGTCCCTGCCGAAGATCTTGAAGCTGAAAAAACGATTCTGAAAGCACAAGCGGAACAAGAGGGTAAACCTGCCCACATCGCTGACCGGATTGTTGAGGGACGAATGTCTAAGTTCTACTCAGAGACATGTCTCTTACAGCAGCCCTATATTCGCGATACAGACAAAACCATCGAAACCCTTGTAAAGGACGCTATAGCCCAATTGGGCGAAAATATCGTCGTCAAACGTTTTATACTCTATGTCCTTGGACAGTAAAGATACAGAACCATTTATAGTAAAATCCACAATTGCTGATATATTGTCGATCGGTGTGTGCTAAGGAGGTTAGGAAACCTCGTCGGTGGTGCGCCGTTTTTCAGATTTTGCTGTGGTTCAAAGACTTGCGCAGCGTGTAGTTTCGGAGAGCAAAACTAAGGTACGACTAAATAATAAGTGAAGAGGTAAGAAGCACTTCTTCCATCGCGGCTCCCTGTAGTTAGATATCCCGTGTCCATTGCGGGTTGCCGATATTGCTGCAGAGATGTTTGCGAGGTCTTAATAGGGAAAGATCAGATGCAACAAATTCTTCAAGAGACTGAGTCCCGAATGAAGAAAACGGTCGAAGCAACCGCGACGAAATTGTCACACGTGCAAACAGGACGTGCTACACCAGCACTCTTGGATCAGGTCAGCGTTACGTATTACGGTAGTAAAAGTCCGCTGAGTCAGGTCGGCACGATCACGACGCCTGAGCCGCGTCTGCTCGTCATTCAACCTTGGGACAAAACGCTAATTACAGAAATTGAGAAAGCGATAGCACTTTCCGATCTCGGATTCTCAACAAGCAATGACGGAAACGTTATCAGAATCCTGGTCCCCGAGCTCACCATGGAACGCCGAACCGAGTTGACTAAAGTAGTCCGTAAACTCGCTGAAGAAGGTAAAGTGGCGATTCGGAATATTCGCCGCGATGCCAATGAAGCTGTCAAAAAACTTGAAGGTGGTGATGGCGGCGGTGGTAAAAGTAGAAGCCGCGGTGGTGATAGGAAGCGAGGAAAAGGAAGTGCCGATCCGGTTCAGCAGCTCACGGATGCTTACATCGACCAGATTAGCGAGTTGACAGAGGCAAAAGAATCTGAGTTATTAGAGACTTAGATTGCAATTTTGGGTTGTAGGGCGCAGCGTGTCAGGTCCTTAGGTAAATAGCCTTCCTGTTGAGTTTCGGCAAGCCATTAGACTCGGAACGCTGTGAGGACTAAAGAGAAGTTAGGGGACGTGCCTTACTCCCCTAGTTAATTCAAGCGGGATACAGAACCTATGTTTTGGCGGAGAGCCTTGAGTGTGGTTGTGTTGGCACCGCTAGTTCTCCTGATTGTTTATTGGGGAGATTGGCTCTATCTGCTACTTGTGTCTATTGCTGTTGTGATGATGCAAGTTGAGTACTGTCGCCTAGCGCAGCACTTCACGGAAAAATTGAATCCGGTGATGCCGGCACTCTTGACAGGTGCGTTCTGTTTATTCGCGTATTTCTTGCCTACACTGACAAAAACGGTATCTGCCTCGTCAATAATATTTAGTTTCTTTACCTTCGTGTTCATCTACGTTTTCGCGGAGAGCATTTTTAGAGGGAAGGTCACTGGTGAATTGCTCGCGGCCACCCTCAAATTAACCGGTATCTTAACGATCGGTTGGGCATTGGGATACCATCTCATTTTGCTGCGAAATGCGGAACCGGACGGTAGGAAGCTTATCTTCCTATTGGCTGGAATAATTTGGTGTAGTGACACCGGTGCGTATCTCGTGGGGAGAGCGTTCGGTAAACACAAACTCGGCACGCCGGTCAGTCCTCGAAAGACCGTCGAGGGGACTATTAGTGGATTGGTTGTTGGGATGTTGACGAGTTTTGTGCTGAGTGTAATTCTCCTGAAGGGAACGCTCTCTTGGGTAAATGCCGTTTTTATTGGATTGCTGTTAAGTGTCTTGGGACAACTTGGAGATCTGAGTGCCTCACTCATGAAGCGGACTGCCGGTGTTAAGGACTCCGGACAGGTAATTCCAGGGCACGGTGGATTCATTGATAGGTGTGACAGTCTAATTTTCAGCACCCCCGTGCTCTACTACTATCTGGAATTAACGGGACACTTTTAATGATTTAATCTGGGTGCCGCTCCATTACATTTCACGACGGTTTCTGGTGAAGTCAGAAACCTTTGAGTACCCAGAGTCGGTTGGAATTCAATGGAAACCACTGCGAAACGTAGTGGAGCAGTGACCGGAGTCCCATAGTTAAAAAAATGAAGCACATCGCCATACTCGGTAGTACGGGTTCTATTGGGAAGAACGCCCTCAGCGTTGTTGAAACGCATGCTGACGAATTTAAGGTCGTCGGTCTCGCTGCGAACCGGGACATTGATACTCTTGAGCAACAGATTCGACGGTATCGTCCTGCGTTGGTGGCTTTGAATGAACCCACAGCGGCACACCAACTCCGTGAACGGATTCGAGATATCAACGGCACACAAGTGCTCGCTGGCACCGAGGGGCTGCAAACTGTAGCGACGATGCCACAAGCGTCCCAAGTCTTGGACGGTATGGGCGGAAGTGCGGGTTTGTTACCGACTTTGGCAGCGATTGATGCCGGTAAAGATATTGCTTTTGTTAATAAAGAGGTCATGGTGATGGCGGGACCTCTTGTGAACGCAGCGGTCCAAGCAAACGGCGTTAACTTGATACCCATAGATGGTGAGATGAGTGCCATTTTCCAATGCTTGGAAGGTGCGCGCGACCAGCAAGCAGATATACACCGCCTTCTGATTACTGCGTCAGGAGGACCGTTCCGAGAGATGCCGAAAGAGGCACTCTATTCTGTCACGCCACAACAAGCACTTCAGCATCCGAATTGGAAGATGGGGCAGAAAATCACAATCGACTCCGCTACGATGATGAACAAAGGACTGGAGGTCATTGAGGCGAAGTGGTTGTTTGATATAGAACTTTCAAAGATTGACATCGTTGTTCATCCGGAGAGTATTGTTCATTCCATGGTAGAATGGACAGATGGTTCCACGCTTGCACAATTGGGACCTACAGATATGCGTATTATGATCCAATACGCTTTGACCTATCCGCGTAGACTCTCTACACCAGTGCCACGTTTGGATTTGATGGAGTCTCGCGCACTACACTTTGAACCGGTTGACTTCGAGAAGTTTCCGTGTTTATCACTTGCGTATACCGCTGCAGAGGTCGGTGGCACACTCCCTGTGGTTCTCAGTAGTGCGGATGAGGTGGTAGTAGAGGCTTTTCTTAACGCTTGCATCGGATTTATGGATATTCCAGCGATCCTTGCCAGTGTGATGGATAAGCATGTGGTGATTGCCGATCCAACACTTTCGGATATTCTTGAGGTTGATCGGTGGGCAAAAGCAACAGCACGTTCAATAATAAAAAATAACACACAATCCAATAAAATAGCAGTGAGCTGAGGTCTTTTTATCTTGCCCTAAGGGGAGCTATCAGAACGTCTTGGCAAGGAACCGCCTCCGTAAAATCCGCAGTGCGCCATTATTGCACTGCTGCCATCTTTGGCTTAGTTTTTCTTTCTTGTTGGCTAAAGATGGTAGGTTTCACCATCGGTGAGACTGGATTCTCACATTGATTATTGTATATTAAGACACACAATAGAACACAAGGAACAGTGCAAAAAGGAGTAATAAACACTATGGAATTCTTGGTTGACTTAATCAGCTCCATCATCCCGTATATCAAAACGGCGATCCTCGCAATTATTCCTCTCGGGTTCATTATTTTTATACATGAGCTTGGCCATTTTTATGCGGCAAAACGGTGCGGTATTAAGGTAAACACCTTCTCCCTCGGTTTTGGTCCTAAACTTATCGGATTTCAGCGGGATGAAACAGAATATAAGATTTCCCTACTGCCATTTGGCGGATATGTTCAGATGGAGGGAGAGAACCCAAGCGAACAAACCGGTGCAGCGGGTGAATTTGCGAGTGCATCACTTGGAAGTCGCGCATTTGTTGTCGCGGCGGGACCTGCTATTAATCTCCTGTTTGGTGTATTGATATACTGGTTTGTCTTTGCCAGCGGACTTAACGCAGATTCCGCTCGGTTAGTCGGTGGATTGACAGGTTTACCTCTCGGTGAGAAGGGTCCAATTCAGATAGGCTTGGTCGCTGAAGATGGAGCCGGTGCTGTCGGCGGATTGATGCCCGGCGACACAATTGTTTCTGTCAATGGCGACTCAGTGAATCATTGGGCGATGTTCCAGACCCGAATTTTTACCAGTGCTGATAAAGTGCTTGAATTGGTTATTGAGCGGAATGGTAAACGCAAAACTTTGTTGGTTAAACCTGATGCTGAACCGAGTGTCAGGGGAGATATCGGTATACTTTCGGTGAGTAGTAGAATGGAAACAATCGTCGGTCACGTCAGAGAAGATAGCGTCGCTGCGCAAGCTGGGATCCAAGTAGGTGATCAGATTGAGAGTATCAATGGTGAAAGGCTCTATAGCGTCCCGTACTTTAGTTATGGCGTGTGGCATCCTTCGGCAAACTGGATTGATGAGGAATATCAGGCACTTTATGAACGCATTAACGCAAATCAAGAAGCGGTGGTGCTTGGCATTCGCCGTGGCGATGAGACACTCACGCTTGAAATACCCGTACACTGGCGCATGATAGCGAGTGTTCAGGAAGCCAGCATTGTCCAAAATGCTGGAATCCAGGACGGAGATGTACTTGTCTCTCTTAACGGAGCAGCGGTGGACAATACAACGTTCTATTCGCAGCTCAAGACGATGGCGAATGAACCCATTGAAATCGACTTGATGCGAGATGGAAACCTGAAAAAAGTAGTCCTTGCAGCGGAAACGCAAAATTCAGAAGCACCTACTGAGGGCGCGCTCTTCGGATTGGCATGGCAGACTTCGCTGAGTGGAATAGAATTCATAGCAAAAACAGCACCTTTGCCAGATTATAACTTTTTCACAGGGTTCGGGAAGGGTGTTGAAGCGACATGGTTGACGTTTACGACTGTCGGCAGAACGTTGCAACAGTTGGTAGGTGGAGAAGTATCACCGAAACATCTCGCGGGTCCAATTGGTATTGCAAACGCTACGAGTCGTATGTTTGACAGGGTTGGGTTGAGCAGTGCGCTCTTTTTTATTGCGTTTATTAGTATCAACCTCTGCATCGTCAATTTATTGCCGATTCCGATTGCCGATGGGGGGCACCTGCTGTTTTTCGCCGTTGAGAAGATTCGCGGCAGACCAATGCCACGGAAAGCACAAGAGATTGTTCAACAGGTCAGCATTGTTCTCCTGATTGCACTCTTCTTGTATATTACTTGGTTCGATGGTATGTCCCTGATTCACGATCTGCGGAATTAGTTTTCAGTGGTGAGTTATCAGTTTTCGGTTAAAGCGGAATCCGATTTTAACTGAAGACTGAAAATCAGTAATTGATAATCGCTTCTAAGAGGCATAGATAAAAAGATGGATCGAGATAGCCTCAGAAAAGATTACATTGAGCTTGTAGCGAGTGTGAGGGAATACGTGGAAGAACAACTTCAATTCGGTTTCATAGAAGCAGAGTTAAGCGAGCCTACGGAGGAGTCGCCTTATGCGGACTTCGATCTGCCCGCTTTGGCTACCGATGCCGCGAGTTGCACCAAATGTCCGCTACACGAGACACGGAACAGCGTTGTCTTTGGTGTCGGAGATACGAGTGCTGACCTTATGTTCATTGGTGAAGCACCAGGGGCTGACGAGGACCGACACGGAGAACCTTTTGTTGGGAGAGCGGGACAGTTACTCACACAAATCATTGAGGCAGGAATGAAACTCAAGCGCGAGAATGTCTACATCGCCAATGTGCTTAAATGCCGTCCTCCCGGCAACAGGAACCCTGAATCAGATGAAGTTGAAACGTGTAGCCCTTATCTAGTGCGCCAGATAGAACTCATTCAACCGAAGGTGATTGTTGCGCTTGGGAGTTTCGCTGCACAGATGATGCTTGGTACAAAAACCGGTATTACAAAACTTCGCGGGGAATTCCATCCGTGTAACGTCCCGGGACTGCGTGTCCTTCCACATAAGCAACCTCCAGTTGTTATGCCGACTTATCATCCAGCATACCTTCTCAGGAACCCAAACGCTAAACGCGACGTGTGGGAAGACGTTAAAAAGGTGCTTGCTTTTTTACCTGGAACGTAGAACGTAAAAGAACGTTAATTAGGTCTCGCTTGGTGCATGGGCAAAAATATGCGTTATGCAAATGTCGCTTTTCCGCTATCAGTCGATCAAGTCTTTACATACGGTGTGCCTCCCGAACTGAACGCGGTTTTGCAACCTGGTACCCGGGTATTGGCACCTTTCCGAAGAACGCGTCAGGAAGGGGTTGTCGTAGAACGACTCAATGAGACTGATCTCGCTCCGAATCTTATCAAGAATATTTCCGACTGTCTTGATGAAACCCCGACGTTCTCGACTGAACTACTTGCACTTACCGAATGGATGGCGGAATATTATGTCTGCTCGTGGGGAACCGCCCTTTTTTCTGCCGTGCCAGCGGCTGTGCGAACCCAGAAAAAACAAAAGGTGCGTCTCTTATCAGGAACACCTGCACCACGAGGAAAAGTACAACAGGAGATTGTTGCCCTTTTGGAAGCGGAAGGGGAGCTTTCCGTCAATCAACTTGCGCGACGTATTGGCATGAGTTACCAGAGTCTCCGTCCAAGGATTTCCGCACTCCGCGAAAAAGGTATTGTTGATCTCTCTATCACTCACAAACCGAAAGCCAACACGCAGGAAACCACTGTAGCAACCTTAACTTCACCGCGTGCTGATATTGAGGAAGAGATTGCCCGACTCAAGGGTGGTGAAGATGGTCCCGGAAATCTGTTTGAACAACGCCCTGGCAAGCGTCAACATGCCGCCGCTGCCAAACATGCCGAAATTCTGCAGCTCTTGCTTGATGAAAATGCCCCGTTGGGGACAATCGGCCTGACGAAACAGGTAAATACCAGTATTTCGCTGCTTCGCACGCTTGAAAGACGTGGGTTTATTCATATCACTCGTACGCAAGCGGTTCGTAATCCATTGAGTTCTGAACCGGTCGTGGCGACCCAACCGCTTCACCTGAATTCGGCGCAGTCAACAGCGTTCACAGAGATTCGGAAGGCACTCATATCGCATGTTATAAACCCTTCATCCAGTGGTGCTGCTGAGCGATCACCGACTTTCCTCCTGCACGGTGTAACCGGAAGTGGAAAAACTGAGGTCTACATGCAGGCGATGGCGGAAATTCTTGAGCACGGGAAATCTATCATCGCGCTGGTGCCAGAGATATCGCTTACACCTCAGACGGCTTCTCGGTTTGTTGCGAGATTTGGAAATCGTGTTGCGTTGCTGCACAGCCGATTGAGTGATGGGGAACGTTATGACCAATGGCATCGTATCCAAAAAGGGGAAGCAGATATTGTGATTGGACCACGTTCTGCTATCTTTGCTCCTGTGAAAGAATTAGGGATGCTGATTATAGATGAAGAGCACTCGGATTCCTATAAGTCGGACACTGCCCCGCGTTATCACGCGCGCGAAGTCGCACAGAAGCGGAGTGAACTCGCAAACTGCCCTGTTCTACTTGGAAGTGCAACGCCATCGCTTGAGAGTTTCCATCGCGCGAAAAATGGAAGTTATCGGCTTCTGAATCTGCCAGACCGTGTTCTTGATAGAAAGATGCCCGATGTTCACATCGTTGATATGCGAGCTGAATTCAAAAAGGGGAATCGGACTATCTTTTCTAATATTCTGCAAAGTTCGATTGAAGAACGGCTTGTTCGGCGTGAGCAAATTATCCTATTTCTCAATCGACGAGGGCACTCGACTTATGTTTTCTGCCGAACCTGTGGTTATGTTGAAAGTTGCGAAAATTGTTCCATATCATTAACTTTTCATTCTGAAACAAAGCAGCTCGTCTGTCACCACTGTGGCGATAAGCGTCCGACACATCCGGCATGTCCACAATGTAGTAGTCCTGCTATCCGTTATTTTGGGTTGGGAACAGAGGCGGTTGAACAAGAAGTCCAGAAGACGTTTCCACGGGCGAATGTGAAGCGGTTTGATGCAGACTCAACGTCGCGAAAGAATGCGCATCAGCAGATTTTAGAGGCGTTTGAGCAACAGAAGATTGATATCCTGATAGGCACACAGATGGTGTCGAAAGGATTAGATTTTCCGAACGTCACACTTGTAGGTGTTATCGCAGCGGACACTGCTTTGAATCTACCAGATTTTCGAGCGAGTGAGCAGACGTTTAGCCTACTGACACAGGTCGCGGGGCGCTCTGGTCGCGCTGAACTTGAAGGTAAGGTCGTGATTCAAACCTATATGCCTGAGCATTACTGTATCTTGGCTGCACAAAAACATGACTATCTCGATTTCTATACGCAGGAGGTTGAAGCGCGCGGTGCTTTGCGCTACCCGCCTTTCTCGCATGTCGCAACGCTGTTACTTCGCGGCAAAGACGAGAAAGAGGTTATAGATACTGCACATGCCGTGCGGGATCAGCTTGAACTCTGGCAAGCGGATCAAGGGCATAGCTCAGAGATCCCCGATATTGAAGGGGCTGCAGTAGAAATCCTCGGTCCGGCACCGGCACCGCTCTCGAAAATTGAGGGAAAATTTCGGTGGCATTTCTTACTCCGAAGCGAGGCTGTTGGAAGAATAGGTCAACTCCTTAAGCACTTAACTGACGAACCACCCGCTGCAATTAAATCAAATGCTATTGAATTTGTGATAGACATTGATCCAACGAATATACTCTAATGGCTGTCGGCGTATTGGCTGTTAGCCGTCGGAAACCATTGAAAACCTGCAGGGGAATAGTTATCAGTCTTCGGTCTTCGGTTGTCAGTTAAAAGGGTTCTTGCGACAGCCACAGCACCCCTTGTCACTGATAACTGAAAGATTTTTCGCAGAAAAATCGTACTGACAACCATTCCCGCTAATAGCTAATCTAAAGGAATTAATTATACATGGGTACCCGGATATTTGATAAACTCGCTGATACCGATCTGCTTGCACGCAGTCCGATCCTGGTTTTTGCTGCGGATCCACTCGCATCCGCCGGGATTAAAGGGCTTGGGCAGGTGCAACATCCAAAACCGCACTACCGCACACACGCAGAGTTTCTGCAACTACAACGCGACCTCGTGGCTGATGGGCAGTTAGATGGACTCCTGATGACGCCCGCTGATGCAGAAACCCTCGCGCTCGAAGAGAACCTGTTTGAAAACACACCGATTACGCCGATTGTCCGGATGAATTCGGAAACGGCTATCTGGAACCCGAGGTTCGGGGTTTACACTTCGAGTCCGTCAATGCCGTTTCAGACGGTGTTTCCAGAAGATATGCAACGCTATTGTGAGGCACTTATCGGTCCCGCGCTTGAATGTCGGGTCAACCTTGGTTTATATTCTATTACGCTCAACAACGATCCAATCGCTGATGAACGGATGTTGCAAGCGTATGTGCAGTTCGCCCATGTTGTCGGTGAAATCGAAGGATTCGATCATCTCTTAGAAGTGTTTTTACCCAATATTAAACTGCCGGGAATGGATGAAGAGAAACGGGGCATGTATGTTGCCGACTCTATTGTTCGGACGATGAGTTATCTGCGAAAACACCAACGTCCACGCTTTATCAAGACGGCGTATACGACCGCCGAAGTCTGGAGCGAGTTGTGTCAATTCGATACGACGTTGGTGATTGGCGCGTTGGGCGGTCCTCGTCAAAATGCGCGTAGCACATTTGCACTTGCGCATAATGTCGTCAGCAACGGCGGACGTGCTACCCTATTCGGACGCACTATCTTCGGTGAGGACGCACCAATAGGTTTTGTACAGTGCCTACGACGTGTCCTTGACGGCGAGGATGATCCGCAGAACGCACATGCGGCGTACCAGAAGTTGTTACGGGGTTCCCGTGTTAGTTAGTGATGTCTTTTTGTAGGCGCGCTTTTTTAATCTTGCCCTAACAGGAGCTGTCAGAACGTCGTGGCAGGGGACCGTCTCGGTAAAATCCGCAATGTGCCGTTATTGCACTGCTGTCATCTTTGGCGAATCTCTAATGTTCCTTACGGTCAATGGTACGCGCTTAGCATATAACAATTGATGAGAGAATCTAGTCTCACCGATGGTGAGGCTTCGCGCCTTTAGCCAGAGATTGTAAGCCCAAGCATCGCGCTGGGCTGGATATACGGACAGGGACGTTCTTGTTAAATCTCCCTAAACGAACCGCAAGGAACATTAGAAAAATGCAGCAGCAACCTTCGGAAAAGCCGCGTATCCTCCTGCTCCTGCCAACCCGTACTTATCGAGCGACCGATTTCCTTGAAGCGGCACTGAAGTTGAACGTAGAAGTGGTTGTCGCATCGGAAGAAGCGGCGACAACAGCAGACCTATCGCCGCGACAGACACTCGTGCTCGACTTCGGTTCGCCAACTGCTGCTGCACAGGCAATTACTGAATTTGCTGAAACCTATCCACTTGCGGCGATCATCGGGGTTGATGATGATACGACCCTGCTTGCGACGACTGCGTCAGAAGCATTGGAACTTCCACACAACCCCGTTGCTTCCGCAAAAACGACGCGTAATAAATATCTCTTGCGACACACATTGGAAATAAATGGGGTGTCCGTTCCTGCCTATCAACGCTTTTCGATCCATGAGGATGCTGCTGAAATAGCGGCGAAACTTGGCACCACCACACAAGTCAGTTTTCCATGTATCATCAAGCCTCTATCCCTTTCTGCAAGCCGTGGTGTTATTCGAGCAGACACACCTACCGAATTTGTCAATGCTTTTCAGCGGACAGCCAAGCTCCTCCACACTTTGCGAGAGAATACCGAAGCAAACTCACAGCAACACCCTTTACAATACCTACTTGTTGAGGACTATATTCCAGGCATAGAAGTGGCTCTGGAGGGTATTCTGTTGGACGGTGAACTCAAAACGCTCGCACTCTTTGATAAACCCGATCCGCTTGAAGGTCCCTTTTTTGAGGAAACGCTCTATATTACGCCTTCCCGTTTGTCGGCAGATATTCAAGATGCGTTGCATCAAGCGACAGCCGAAGCTGCTGATGCTCTGGGATTAAGGCATGGACCCATCCACGCTGAACTACGCTATAATGACAAAGGGGCGCATCTCATTGAAATTGCGGCGCGGACGATTGGTGGGCTTTGTGCCAGAACGCTGCGGTTCGGAACCGGAATGTCGCTTGAGGAACTCGTTATCCGACATGCAATTGGACAGCAAGTGGAGGCATTGCAGCGTGAATCGCAAGCAGCAGGTGTGATAATGATTCCTGTACCGAAGGCAGGCATTTTGGGCGAGGTGCGTGGCAAAACGGAGGCGCATCGTGTGGATGGAATTGCGGAAGTGAACATCACAATTCCTATTGGTGGAGAGGTTGTTCCATTGCCAGAGGGGGCGCGCTATCTTGGATTTATCTTTGCTCGCGCTGAAACACCGGAGGCGGTGGAAACGGCGTTGCGTGAAGCGCATCGCCGGTTGGAGTTTGCAATTTTGCCATAGGGCGGTTATTATATTTGGAACAATGATATGTTTGCTAAGCCATGCACTATAATGCTCATCGTTTTTACGCTGTTTCTGTGGACAGCACAAGCAGAGACAGGTAAACCATTATTTACCGAAGTAACCTCTGCGGTCGGTTTAGCACAAAAGGAATCACCGTGGCATGCGGGGACGTACGCCTTGCCAGAGGTGATCGGGAGTGGCGTTGCCCTATTCGACTACGATAATGATGCCACACTTGATGTTTTACATATCCGATTTCCGCCACCCGGAGACGATGCTCTTGCTCCGAATCGGCTTTTTCGGCAACAACCGGATGGGACTTTTGTTGACGTTACAGAAGCCGCTGGCATCGGACACGAGGGGTATGGACAGGGTGTCGCAATCGGAGACGTGGATAATGATGGCGATGTTGATGTCTATGTGACGAACTACGGTGCTGATGTTTTCTATCGGAACAACGGTGATGGGACCTTTGTTTTGGAAGATGCAGGACTCTTGAATGAAGCATGGGGAACCTCCGCAGCTTTTGGTGATTACAATAGGGACGGATATCTCGATCTCTATGTCGCGAACTACGTTCAATTTGATCCAGAAGCGGTGTGTCGTGGTAAACATAGTGCCATGGATTACTGCAATCCACAGGTTTTTGAGCCTGCGGCGGATCGATTGTTCCAAAACAACGGCGATGGCACTTTCACAGACATAACGAGCCAAGCAGGAATCGCCGCAATGCCCGGCAGAGGTCTCGGTGTTGTATGTCTTGACTTAACCGCCGATGGTTGGGCGGATTTTTATGTGGCGAACGATGGGGAAGCGAACCAGTTATGGGTGAATCAAAAGGATGGCACTTTTGCTGAGGAAGCCATATTACATGGGCTTGCGTTTAACGCTTACGGGCAACCTGAAGGAAGTATGGGTATCGCTGTCGGAGATGTTAACGGCGATACCCAACCTGACCTGTTTGTAACACATTTGTCTGGTGAGACGAATACACTTTATGTTGCTTCTAACTACACTGTGTTTGGTGACATGACGGAGGTAGCAGGATTTGCCGGCCGCGACCTTCCCTTTACAGGTTTTGGATGCGGTTTCTTGGATTTTGACAATGATGCGGACCTTGACATCGCGCTCGCCAATGGTCGGGTGAAGCGCGGTGCTGTCCTTGAGGGTGCGAACGTCGGTGAATTCTGGAACTCCTACGCTGAGCCGAATCTCCTCTTTCAAAATAGCAATCAACCATCAGCAGTCGGCAGTCAGCAAAGAGAAGAAACATCGTCGGTATCTTCGCTGACCGCTGAAAGCCGACAGCCGACAACTCATTTCACCGATGTGAGTTCGCGTGCACCTGATTTCGCGAGATGGATCGAAGTAAGCCGTGGAATGGCTTTCGGTGATATGGATAAGGATGGCGATATTGATATGGTGGTGAGCAGTCTCGACAATCGGCTCCGCTTTTTCCGAAATGACGCGCCTCCGCCGCAACACAACTGGCTCTTCGTGCAAGCCATTACCCAAAATCGCGATGCTCTTGGTGCGCAAGTGACACTTCGAGCTGAATCACACACATTGACGGGGTACGTGCTATCTGGGACGAGTTATCTCAGCAGCAGTGAACCGAGCGTGCATTTCGGGCTGGGGACAATCGATGCAATTCAGACGATTGAGGTGCGCTGGACAGATGGAAGTCGGGAGAAATTCCCTGGGGTATCCGCCAACCAGCGCGTGACGGTTTATCAGGGGAAGGGGGTGTCTTTTTGAAGAAATTACCTTTTTATATCCTTGGCTGTTTTCTTTTCATACTGATGAGTGTTCCTATCTCTGCGGTTGGTGAAATTAGCAATCGGCAATCAGCGGTCAGCAGTCAATTAAAGAAGATACCCGCAGATGAAGAACTTCTTGTTACTGACAACCGACAACTGAAAGGATTTTTTGAAAAAAAATCCGTACTGACAACTATTCCCCAACCTGCGGATCTTGACTTGGTTGAGGAAAAACTGCTTCTGAAAGCAATTGAAGACGCGCAAGAAGCGGTTCGGACTTCTTCTGACAATGCCGATGTCTGGGGGCAATTGGGACATGTCTATCTTAGCCACGGCTGGGAAGTGCCAGCGATACCGTGTTATCGCCAAGCGAGTATGCTCGCGCCTGATGAATTCAGATGGCTCTACTTTCTTGGACGTTTGACGAAGCAGCGTCAACCTAAAGATGCTGTGGAACATCTCACCCGTGCCCTTGTGTTGAGACCTGGATATGCGCCCGCGCATCTCTATCTCGCTTCCGCGCTCCGTATTTTGGGGAGGTTTGATGAAGCACAACACCATTTGGAGCGTGCGAAACACCTCCAACCGGACAATCCATTTTCTGAACTCTGGCTCGGCGAAATTGCACTTGCGAAACAACAGATGAAACTTGCTCGAACGCATTTGGAAAACGCACTTCGCTTAAATCCGATGCAAAGCGAAGCACATGCACTGATGGCGCAAGTTGCTATCGCGCTCGGGGATAAGCAGGTGGCGAAACAACACGCGCAGGCGGCGCGACATCCGAGCGAATACGGTGAGTTACCGGATCCTGTCTGGTGGAAAGTCTTGGAAGCCGGCGTTACTGCTCCGCTGTATGCAGAACGCGGTAGGCGTTATATGTCAACCGGAGACTATGCCCGTGCTGTTGCTGAATTTGAGCCGCTTATCTCAGACACACAGAAAGATATAAAGGTCTGGTTCGATTATGGTGTTTCACTCCTCTATACGCCGCGGCACCACGAAGCCTTAGCAGTATTCAAACACCTCCTGTCGCTACTCAACAAAGATATAGAGATTCAGAAGGAGAGAAGTGTAGACGAGATAGCCTACTTGAAAGCGCAGGCTCATAACTATATAGGACAAATCTATTATGAAACCGGACAAATCGATGCAGCGATCCGTGCCTGCCGAACGGCACTTCAATTTAAAAAAAATAGAACAGATAGCGAATCTCGCGGGCAGTTGAACCCCTCGAATTACGACACTTTTTTCTCAAATGTACACGCGAATCTTGCAACGGTGTATGAGAACACGGGACAACTTGGAGAGGCAATTCGGCACTATCAAGAGGCACTTGAACTCGTGCCATCTCAACTCTCCGTGCATCGCGACCTTGCCGGTGCCTATTGGAAAAAACAGCGTTATACAGCCGCCGAGCCACACTACAAACAGGTCATCACCCATGACGCAACGGATTTCCAAGCCATTTATAGACTCGGCTTAATGTCCCTGATGAAGGAGGACTATCTCGAAGCCATCTCACTGTTTAAAAAGGTTATCGCAATTGAAGGGACGCACGTTCGCGCTTATGGTGCATTAGGTGTTGCTTATCAGGAACTTGGAAATATTCCAGAGGCAATTGGTGCGTTTGAACGGGTTTTAGAATTAGAACCCGGGAATAGGGTTGCGTTAGACAAACTCAGAGAACTTCATGAATTAAAGTAAAGGTGTAGGTATAAGAGTGGCTTGGTTTATCAATAGAGAGGTAGCCTTATAGACGCGTTTGCGTTTTTACCAAACACGCCTATAAAGCATTGGAAAAGGTGTGATTACTGCCTGATATGATGCGTTGCTTTAATATGCCCCCAGGTTGTACCGAGTTTGCCTTCGGGGTCAACTGCCAAATAATTTTGATATCCTTTTTCCATTAGTTCCTGGATATCTTCTTGTTCCAGTGCCGAGTGGAAAATCATGACTTCGTCCATTAGACCAGGGAAAAAGTTTCCGCCGGCATCCCAGACACCGCATCCACCGATGTTAACGTCAAAAGCAGCTGCACCGTGATTCGCCCACTTCCCTTTCTGTTCAGCGTATTCACCATCAATATAAGTATGGACGTATTCCGTCGTAGCGACACACCCGACGTGATGCCATTCACCATCACCATGTTTGTGTTTCCAAGGATTATTCGTCAAACCCGCTGCAGGGGTCCAGAGGCTAAGCTCATTTGTCGTAATAAATCCGAACTCAGGTGCATTGTTCTGTCCGACGAGTCCAGTCCGAGCGGGTGGATCGTCCGTGCTTTGTATCCATGCGAGAATAGTGAACTCTTCGAGAGCCTCAAGAAGTCTCTGTCCAGTCTTGACGCATCCAGCTTTCCCATCGAAGTCGAGTGCCTTACCGAATTTTCCATCCACCCATGGGGCTTTGACGACTTCACCATCGTTTCCTTCACCTGATATGTCTTCAGCGACACCGCCTTTGCCTTCATCGAACAGCCAGATACCGACCGCAGTCTCAAAATCAATCTCGGCGGTGCTGATGTGAACAGCGATGAGACTTAAACACACCACGCCAAGGGTCAATAACACTTTTTTCATAAGTTCTTCCTTTCAAAGTCTACCGTGGACATGCCTGAAAAGCACATCTACAGGGTTGAGATTCGTTTTTTAACGTTACAATTATAATAGCATATATAGCATAAAATTGCCAAAAAAAAAAGCCTGATTTAGACTAAGGTCTGCTGTGTCAACACACGATACAACTTGTCTAAATCAGGCTTAAGGTCGTTGTTTGAGATTTACCTTCTATTACAATAGTAAAGAGATTCTCAAAGTCTAATAACTATCTTTCAAATGCCCCCAAATTGTGGGCAGTTTGTTAGCGGGTTCAACGGCAAGTGCTTGGGCATTGAGGAGTTTGGCATCACCAATTGCGGAATGGTCACAACCGATGCCGTCCCCACCATCACCCATAACGATTTCAAGCTCTTTGGCACCTGATGGAATGTCAAATTCCACTTTGAGGGCATCAACGTTCTTGCCGCCATCCGTGCCTTGTAGGGTCTCAGATTTGAACACCTGTTTCCCATCAATACTGAATATGAAATCACTGCTTCCGCCGTGGCCGCACTCAGCCGGATCTTTTTCATCCGACATACCGACATAGCCCTCGAACTTGAGGTACTTATCACCGCTTAAATCATAAACAAAAGTTCCGATCGCATGTGAGCCGATGCCCCGATCGAAGTAAATACCACCGATAACAATTTCGTTGCGGGTGCCTGCCCCTTCGCCGATAGTCGCATTGTCTACATCAAGGGGACCGCCCCAGCCTGTCCATTCGGCTTCTGGGTTCTTTGGAATAAGTCCGCATTTATTGGGTTTCGGTTGGCTACCGCCAATTAAGGCGAGGTAGGTGACACCGTTCCGGTCATCTTCTTCGACAACCTCATCATAATCGTTCTGGACGGCATCTCCTTCTTTCCCGACCTCTTTGACAGGTTTCGCGCCATCGCCATCTATATTTTCGCAGTCGGCTTTACCGGCGTGAACACTGAAGGCGAGTCCAACGGTAAGCATAATGATTAGCGCACATATATTAAGAAATTTCACTTGTTTTGATCTCCTTTTATTTTTCATGTTTTTGCACAAAAATTCTCGAACGAGATTTTTAGTAATTGTGCGTACTGGATAAAAAAACACGTTGAATTTATAGGTTACACCACCGAAGGATGCAGAATTGCTTCATCCATTCGGTGATATTTGTAGCGTTCTTCGGGTGCGAACACGATTTCCAACTCGCGCTGGGCACTCTGTAGAGAGTCCGATGCATGCACAATGTTATGTGTTATGTTGATTGAGAAATCGCCTCGGATGGTTCCCGGTTGTGATTCCCTTGGGTTGGTCTCTCCATTGAGGATACGTACTAATTCTATTGCGTCTCGCCCTTCAATGGCTAAGGCGACAATAGGTGCCGAGATTATGAATTCGATAAGTACATCGTAAAAAGGTTTTCCGTGATGGATGGCGTAGAGTGTTTCTGCCGTGTCGCGCGGGAGCTGTTGCAGTTTCATCCCAACGATTTTGAGTCCTTTGTGTTCGTAGCGAGCAATGATTTCACCAATAAGCCCACGTTGAACCCCGTCCGGTTTAATTAGAACCAATGTCTGTTCTGTCTCCATGGTCCCTCCATTTTGACCTTTGTGCGCGCCTCCATAGCACGCTTCTCGATACAAGTATTCAGGCTTGACATCAAATTTTTTTAAGTATACCATATTTTCAGCGGATTTGCCAATTATTTTTCTTTCAATAAATCTAACGGAGATGGTTATGTACAATAAACTTGGCGAGGTAGTACTCAAAACAGAGGAACGAATGGAAGTCGGTGTTATTACCGTCCCCGATGAACTTCATGCCGAAGAGGTGAAACAGTTCCTTGGACACAAGGGCGGAAACTGGGAGTGGCATATTGAGCGGTGCGTCACGGAAGTGCTTGATGCGTTGGAGACGCGTTTCTATGTCGGCAAGCTTGACGGACGCGTGATTACCAACATCATGACGGTTGAGCATGAGGGGGTCGGTATTTTAGGGCACGTCTTTACGCTTCCACAACAGCGCAGAAAGGGTGCCTGCAAAGGCGTGATGGCATATCAGATGGAGGATTTTCGACAACGGTCAGGCAGTGCACTCTATCTCGGTACAGGCTACAATAGCCACCCGTATTACATCTACCATAGTTTTGGATTTGAGAGTGTGTTTCCAGAATCCGGTTTTATGAAGTATTATGTAAATGGAGACTTTGAGAAGGACTACTTCGCACCTACGCCTGCAGAACCGAAGTCCGTTGAATGGCACGATTGGCCAAAAATCACAGCGTTATCGGGCATTGTTGGATGGGACACATTACGGAGTCTTAAATGGGGTGTTTACGGTCCCACGAATCTCGAAGGTCCCTTTCTGGGCTTCAAACACGCTTTGGAAACAGAGGATGTCTACGATAATGCGAAGTTGTTGATTTCGTCGGGTGGTGCAATCGTCGGCTGGGCAACCGTGAGTCGTGATACGCGTTGGCAACCGGCAACTGGAGTGTTAGATCTCTTTTTTCATCCGAACTTTGCGGACGCTGCTCCAACGTTGCTTTCAGCAGTAACGTTTCCTGATGTGAAGGTTCAGTGTTATGTAGATAGCAGTGCTGAAAAGAAGGCAGCAGTCTTAGAAACCGCTGGATTTACCTGTGAAGGGCAACTCAAAAACCAATTTACATACAGTGAACAGCATTACGATGTTCTGGTATTTGCACGAGGGTGATGTAAAAAATGACGCGTTTTGCAAATGCTTACCGTTGTTGACTCACAGCTGGTAGGTGCGGTTTCCTAACCGCACCGAATCTTCATCAAAAACCTGTCTGGGATCGGAGATCCCTCCTACTTCCGCACGGCGATTTTCCCAACCTTTTGTTTGCGGACATCCCCTTTACGCGCAGTGAATTTGTAGAGATAAACCCCGTTCGCAAGCGGTTCACCGTCGGCATCGCGGCCGTCGTAGTGGAATTCGTTGTAAGAGACTGAGGCATCAAGCGTGTCAATGGCGATGATACGACGACCCGTTATGGTATAAATCTTCAGGCTGACTTCATCGGCACTCTCTGTGAGGTAATAGGCGAAATGCGTACCACTTCTCGGTACAAATGGGTTCGGGAAGTTGGCGATGTTTTTAATTTCAAATTCACCGGCTACGGTCGCAGTACGATCTGTATCAGCTGTATTCCCATTTGCATCTTGTGCTTGTAATCGGATGCGATATTCGCCCGGTTCCAAGACAGGGGTATAGGTTATCAGGAGCAGATTATTGTTGGTAGGCGATGCGGCAATTACGTATTCATCTGGTGGTACGCTTTCGCCATTTTTGGTGAGGACTATGTGCTCCGGGCGCGAGTCGATCCCGTTGGCATCCTCAATCCGCGCGGAGATCGTCGGTGTATCGGAGACATAATCACCGTCAACGAAGCCTTGGTGTTCAAACGTTAGTTCAACAACAGGCGGGCTTGTGTCGCTGTGGGAGAGCAACGCGAAGGTTCCCGGTAGTTTGACCTCCGCAGAGATGGTCTTCTCGCTTGTGGTTTCCCCACCGACCCGAATCCAATTCCCGTTATCATCGTCGCGCTGATAGATGTAGGTATCGTTGCCTCCTTCTTTTAGGAAGGTCGCGTTTGCTGTTAATTCAGTTTGTTCTATTAAACCGAGTTGATACGCGACAGCCGATGCAGGGATTGCTCCTACAATATCGGGTTGATTCGTAATGGTGAGGGTTTCTTCGGTGTATGTCAGGACGGTGCCGGCTTGAATAGTGTCGGGCGGAATCGTGACTTGGAAGATACCGTCTGGACTCTGAATGGGTTGGTCGAGCGTTTCAGGTGTAAGAACGATACGGTTGCCTGAAAACCGACGCGATGCCCAATTGTTCCTTTCACGTCTTTCGATGATACTCCCTTTCGGTAGCTCGGCAGATGGTGGGTCCACGTAAACTATAACCAGATAGTCGCCCGGTGGTGGTTGCCATGGAACGCTTACAACAACTTGGGTACCGGGGAGAACTTCCGGAAGTATTTGCAGATTTCCGATTGGAGTAGCACTCTGCAGTTCTTCGAGTATGGATGTCGTGACGGTGTTTACATTGGAAGTGTCGGTCTCGCCGTTCAATGCTTTCGCAAAGAACTGGACAGGAACATTTTGCACTGCTCGGCTTTCTATGTTTCGGATTTGTGCCGAGAGCGTAAAAGGCGGCGTGGTGTCCCATGCAATAGTTTGATCCAGAAGCGCGAGATCGATGTCAATTTCTTCATATCCTACATCGTAAGTGATTGTCTCTGTTTGAAAGGTTCGCCCAGTTTTGACTTTAACCTCTAAGTAATAATCGATAATTTCCCAGTCGGAATATCCGGGGATCGGTCGCTCACTCCTATAGGTGGTGCCGGTACGTGGCACAACAGGAATAGTGAAAAACTTGTTGCCATCCAGGCTCCAAAAGAGCGTCATTTCGTCGATAGCGTTTTGGTCAACCACTTCTGCGTAGAGGTATGTCGGTTGATTTAATGGAACGGGAAAAGGAACAAGACGGACGTTCTTAACGTATCGGGATAAGATATCGTAGGTTGCATGCCCAATTGCCTCTTCCTCTGCATCCCATGCGTAAATCTGTACAGCCCCAACATCAAATTCGGGATCCGCTGGGATCCGTATTTGTGCGCTGACTTGTCCGTTAGCGACATCAACGGTTTCCTGTTCGAGTATAGTGTTGTTGGCGACGGCAGTTTCAGTTGTCGGGACAACGGCAACCTCAACATTTCCGCTGGAGAGACGGTTGGGTAGCGTTGCTGAAACAGAGAGAAGCGTATCTCCTTGAGATGCGTTTCGTCCTGGGAAGGGACTGATGTCCGCTGTGACCTGTATCTCGTCGCGTGGTATTCTTAAATTTGTTGCTGGGTCGCCGAAGAGGGTGAAGACTTCAGCGAGATCAAGAAATCTGGAGGCGTTAATAAGAAATTGGGTTTTGGCTTGGGCAACGATGGCACCGATATTGTGTGTCTGATCATTGAAGATGACATCAAAAATTTCGAGGTTGAGTATAAAGTCGCCATCTAAGAGTCCGATACTGGTTGCCCCGATGACTGCGATGGCACCGCCGTTTTCGGAACGGAGGAGTTCTTCAGCGAGACTGTTTTTGGTGCTATCAAACGAGCCGGTGTAGCAGGTCATACTGATAACGAAGGGAAGTTGTGCGATATTGGTTAAATTCTGTTCCGGATCTTTAAAGTCGAGCATCCGACTGGAAGCCCACCTACCGCCACCGCCGTGCCCAATGTAGTTAACAATACTGGCACCATCGTTGAAGCCGTCAATGACTCGTCTCCCGATAGGTGTAAGAACATCATTGTCTGTTAAAGTCAGTTCGCCATCAGTAAAGGGCGCATAGATACGTTGGGTCTCGTATCTGCCGCTCAGTTGATTGCTGGAAATGAGTTGATCGGTTTGCCGGTGGAATCTGAAATCTGAACCTGCGAGCATGAGAAATCGTTTGTGCCACGGACCAACGTTGACAGCCGTTTCATAGTTGATAACGCGTTCGACGAATATACGTGCATCAACTCGGTTATTGGCTGGCATTCTTCCGATCAACATGTCTGGAAAACTGTCTGTGCCTCGGAACGTGACGAACTGATGATCACTCGCGCTTGATCCGTAGCCCGGGATTTGCACCTGCATCGTCGGGACAAAATCAATTTTATTTTTGATGTCGGTATCGCCTACGAGAAGGACGTAGGTCGGTGCAGGCGGCTGCCAATTGTGGTAGGCATAACTGAGGAATTCGCGGATAGCTTTCGGATTGAGGATACCGTGGTTAAATTCGTTATAGATATTTTGAACGTCAACGACCTTGGTACGCAGCCCTTGTTGACCGCGGAAGTCGGCAAGCGGTTGAACGTCTTGAAGGAAGAGATGATGTGTGATAATGATGTAATCTGCCCCGTTGTGGGTGCCACGCAAATCCGATGGCGCGTCTACCGAGATCTTGGGTTTTCGGAATTGGTTACGGGTCAGTGCAATGTATTGGATGGTCGGGTCATCCAAGCGCTTAGGACGAATTTGGGTTGATCGGAAGAAAACTCTGTAAGTCCCAGGAATATCCTCGTCAACAAGTGGGGCTAAGCCGACGTAACGGGTACCATCAATGCCATAAATTTCGATATCAGAACTGGAGAAGTTCGTTAATTCGACCTCAAAGTTTCGATTTACTGCACCGGTTTCGTCCAGAAGAGGGGTGATTGCGAACGAAAGTACATCCTCTTCCGCTTTGAAATTTCGCCAATAATCGATTTCAATCCAATTGAGCATGATGATGTCTATAAATGCTTCTGTGCTTCCGGGATTTGTGATCCGAATTGCGTTCCGTCCGTTGTTGAGAAAGGATTGGGAAATTTCCTGATTCTGAAGTTGGTATTCGGTTTCGCCTACCCAACGTGCTTCTCCGAGTTCAATTTTGTCGTTTAGCCAAATATTGCAATGGTGTTCTGTGTTGGATCTACCGTGGAGACTGACACGGACCGTCGCGGGTCGACCAGTGTTTTCGACACCCGGGAGCGTGAAAGCAAATGGCTTTGACGCTGGCGCGGACAGTTGCGCCCAGAACCAGCTGTCATCTGGAAGCGGTGGCAGCTCAGTCAAACTGAAATTACGTGTTTGCAGTCCCTGACTAAATTCACTATATGTTTGGTTTGCCGTGAGATTTGCATTACGGAAGCGTCTGAACTCTCGGTCTTTCTCGAAATGTGCGCGTGTGAGGAATTGTAGATGTGTCTGCCTGTTGCTTGTATTTGCAAGAACAGTTTTCGTTCCCATCCGGATCCCTCGCCCCGTATTCCAAGAGAGCCAATAGATATTCTCATCGGAATAAGGGTCAATATAACTGGTTTCCCCGTGCTGGCGTTCGCCGTAGAAAATGATCTCGTCTATCGGATCGAATCTTTTATCATTTTCGCCACGGACATAAATGGGTATCTGTTTCCCTTTGTTTGTCAGCGTTAGTGTTGCTGGGGCAATAGCCTCTAAATTGGCACCGGTAGCAGCGAGATCCTGTGCTGTGATGCTATACATTCCAGATTCGGTGATGCTGATTTTATACCGCGGTCCTGTGGTGGATAGGATACTCGGTGCTGCGGGTGCGCGTACGATGGGAGAACGCCACTGATTCGCACTTTGTGGGTTAATAAGCATATCGCCGAAGATTGTGTCATACGCTGTGGATTCGGTATGCGAACCCCGTGCTACTGTAGATAGGATGCTTGGCTGCCCACGCGTGCCGGTGCTGTTGAAGCGAACTTCTACCACGAGTCGGTGGTAGACCCTTATTTCACGGCGAACAGGGTTGTACTGGACCGGATTGAGCTGAACGGGAAGAACACGGTTCTCTCGAATCCAACTTGCTTCTCCGATTTCGGCAAGATTCTCTGGGAAGAATCTATCTTTTCTTCGTGTGGTGTCTAACTGCGCCGAAAGATTTGAGGTGAATATAAGATCTTCCACCTTGTGTGTGCTGAAATCCTTTTCAACAATCCGTAGTTGAAACTGGATGTCAGGGGGAACACCGATGAGCGTAGATTGAATAGGGAGGCGTGGCATCCCTAATTCAGTCGTGAAACGGCATCCCGGAAAAGAGATGGTTGGACTTTCAACATCGGGAATCTGTGAGTCACGCCCTAACTGTGTGCCTGTTCCTCTTTCGGGACCGCTGAAAAGTTCAGGTTTATTATCAAACGAAAAATCCGATTTAGGGATAACGAGTTGAATTGTTACACCCAGCGAGGTGCTGCTCACTAATTCAATCTCTCTTTGGGTTTTTGCCCTATTTCTTGCGGCAGTGTAGGGACGTTGCCTTGATGAGATTGGTGCTGCTACGGCGACGTTATTCAAATGAGTTGGAGTCATGACAGGCAGATGACTCATTTCCGAATAGAGGAAAATCGTTATTAATAGTATGAGTAACCGTGTGCGTGTGATAGTGGACATCTTCATAGGGCGAGTTTGCATTAAAAAATTAACTCCAAGATGCTGGATTTGCTAGACTGGTAAGTCGTAATTTGAAAAATGTCTGTAATTAAGCAGTTATTGTTTATGGTGTTTGTTGTCGAAGGTTCTCTTTTTCTTTGAAAAATACTTGGGAGACGAGGTTGAAGTCCCTTTTCACCTCGTCTCCCAAGTAACAGACTACGTACCTACTGGTAAGCAGCGTCAAGATCGCGCCTACTTGTTTTCAGCCAGATGATAGATTTCAATTTCTCGGATTTGGGCGATTGCGGGTTGCATGATGCGATAGTGTGGGAAATATCGCCCTGCGATCGTTTTCCGCTGGTCAACGATTTTGTCTCCCGGTTCTGCCATTATTTTATTTACAATGACATCATCAACGGTTCGAGTGACGTTGACCCGGATCATCTTCGTCTGAAAGTTCAGTCTATCGAAGATGAACTCGGCTTGTGCGCGTTCGTCTCCGATATTGCGTCTCTGAATGACTGTGTCGAAAGTCTCCCATTCGCCGGTTTCATCATTGAGGTAGTCCATCTCGAAGCGAAAGAGATTGCCATTGTGAATGACGATTTTTCGGACGGGGTGGACCTCGGCAAATCTGACGATGAAGTTCCGTTCATTTAGTGCTGGAAGTGTTGCCAGCGTTTGAAGGTTTCCATCATTTATGCCAGGGTGATTTGCTTCAGTGCCGTAGGCAGCACTCGCTATATTTTGGCTGTACTGTGTGGATAAAACTTGGGCAACTCTACAAGCATTGAGGTGTAAGCAGATGACTAAGAGGCAACTAATAGCTAAAGTGATACGCTTCATTTTCCCTCCTCCTGAAATGTTATATCGACCCGATCAACAATACCCATGACGAGTTCTCGAATGGGTGCGTCTTCAATACCGAACACTTCTTGTGCAACACCGGGACCTGCACCGACAATCACCGTGTCTCCTTCTCCCGCACCCACGTAGTCAACAGCAATCGTTGGGGTGCGAACAAGTTCGGATTTGATACTCAACGGTTGAATGAGCAGTAGGGTTCGGTTTTCATAGGCAGAATGTTTAACGATAGAAACAACTTTTCCGATTACTTTAGCGATGTACATTTTTTAGGACTCCGTTTCGGAAGGTGCTTCTGTTGCTGTGTTCGGTGCATCTACAAGAGAGATAGAATCGACAATGCCAACGATAGCGACATCAACAGGCATCCGCTTTCCGGGTATCACGCTTACGGCATCGCCTCCGGTGACGACGTAGACAATTTCGCCGACCCCAGCGTCGTGCAGTGTATCAACTGCGACAAGCGGCTCGGAGATGGGGTTATGTTTCTCGTCCAAAGGTTGGACAACGAGGAGGCGCGTGCCTTCCAAGCTCGAGTCTTTTCGAGTTGCGACGACGGTTCCAATAACTTTTCCTAAATCCATCTGTTTTATTTTCCGTTTTTAAATAATTGTTTCTGAGCATCGTTCCACTTCGTTTCACGATGGTATCTGGTGAAGTCAGAAACCTTTGAGTACCTGGAGTGAATCGGAATTCGATGAAAACCACTGCGAAACGTAGTGGAGCAGTGACCAGAGTCCCATAGTTAAAAAATCGTTATGAAACAAGCTTGTACTCAATCAATTTTGTATGGAGCGTATTTCGGTTAATGCCGAGGATGTCTGATGCTTTGCTCCGGTTTCCGTTGGTGTACTCAAGCACGATTTTGAAGAGTGGTTTCTCAAAGATTGCTCGAATTTCAGCGTAGAGTTCGTTAGGCGATGTTTCGGAGTCCATATACTGTTGAATATGCGCTTGGAGCAGGCTATAGATTTGTGTATCGAGGTTTCCTGATTCACTGGCGGGACCCGGTTTCTCAAGAATCGGATCGAAATGTTCAGGTAATAACATTTGTCCTGAACACATCACGAGCGCTCGCTTGATGGCATTTTCTAATTCGCGGACATTGCCGGGCCACTCATGCGCAGTGAGTAGTTTAACAACTTCTGTAGAGATACTGATTTCGGGCAATTGGTATTCTTCGACGAACCGGAGTGTAAACAGGTCTATAAGTTCCGGTATATCCTCTTTCCGTTCCCGAAGTGGTGGGAGGGAAATTGGGATGACGTTAAGTCGATAGTAGAGGTCTTCCCTGAAGGCTTTTTGTGCGATTGCGGTTTCAAGCCGTCGGTTGGTTGCAGCGATGATCCTAACATCAACACCGTGTGTCTCTGTACCGCCCATCGGTTCCACTTCTCGTTCTTGGAGTACGCGCAACAATTTCATCTGAACCTCAATCGGCAATTCTCCGATTTCATCAAGAAAGATAGTCCCGCTGTCTGCCTGTTGAAATTTTCCCTTCCTCGCGGTATGTGCGTCGGTATACGCCCCCTTCACGTGCCCGAAGAGCGCGCTTTCGATGAGACTGGAGGGCATCGCACCACAATCAACAATGATGAAGGGATTATGAGAGCGGTGGCTGTTTTGGTGAATTAATTGGGCGACGAGTTCTTTGCCGGTTCCGCTTTCACCTAAAACGAGGACGGTTTCGTCGCTGACAGCCGCACGTCCAATTTTATGGTATACCTCCTGCATCGTTGGACTCTGTCCAACCATTCTGCCCTGTCCGTCAACATCAATCGGAGTTGTTGATGTTTTGACATTCTTTGTTTGATTGCTGGCAGCGGCAGCGCGCGACACAAGGTCTAGCAACTGCCTCTGGTCGATAGGTTTTGTGAGGTATCCATACGCCCGTTGTTTTGCCGCGTCAATGGCAGTCTGTGTCGTTCCGTGTGCCGTGATTATAATAATTGAGGCGGTGCTATTGTACTGCTGAATATCTTCAATGAGTTCGATTCCATTGGCATCACCTAACCAAATATCGAGCAGAATGACATCAACGTTTGCTTCCTTGACACAGGCTAAGGTTTCCGCACCGTTTCGAGCTGTGAGGGTCTGATAATCCGCCTTCTTGAGGGTGGCAGCGAGTATTTGTCGGAGGCTGTCGTCATCGTCAGCGATAAGCACTAAGTTTGACATAATTTTAATTATTAAGTCTGGTCACCGTTCCACTTCGTTTCACGGTGGCTCCTGGTTAATTCCACACCAAGTCGGGGCGATAAGCATTAAAAAAACTGTAACAGGACGGTTTCACAGTTAATGGACAGGAAGGGATATGACAAATGCTGTGCCAACTTCGAGGTTCGCATCGACTTGAATGCTGCCTCGGTGTTCGGCAAGAATTCTTTGGCTGATGTGGAGCCCCAGCCCGGTTCCCTTCTGTTTGGTAGTGTAAAATGGATCGAACAACATTGGTATATCTTCAGGTGAAATTCCAGGTCCGTCGTCCTGAACTCGTATATGCATAACTTCTGTTTCTGGTACGTATTCTGTCTGGATTGTCAACGTTCCTTCTGTATCCATCGCTTCAATGGCATTGTAAAATAGGTTGAGAAGGACCTGCGTTATACCGTCTTCATTGACGTTGACTGCTGGACAGGTGCCGTATTGCGTGATGACTGTGATGGCTTGATGCTCCAATTCCGGACGACAGATAGCGAGACTGTTATCAAGAAGTTGATGGATATCTGTCCGTTTCGCGGTACTCATCGCGGGCTTGCTGAAAGCCAACAATTGCTCAATGAATCGGTTCAGCCTGTCTACCTCTTTGATGATGATTGCAGTGTATTCCTGAATTTCGTCTTGAGAGAGCTGGACATTTTCGGAACAAGGTTCGGCTTGTGAAAAACCTTCCACGTCTGAGTTTTGGAGCAGTTGTGTACCGAGTCGGATACTGCCAAGTGGATTTCGCACCTCGTGCGCTATCGTTCGGACGAGCCTTCCGAGTGCCGCCATCCGTTCTGATTCGACAAGCGCGTCAATTGTCTGCTGGATTTTAACACCTTGTGCAATGGTGGAGGCGATAATTGTCAACAGCCTCCGATCATCTTCTGCTGAAAATTCATCCGACGCTTTGTCGATCGTCAGCGTGCCGATGACGTTTTCTTCCACAACAATCGGGATGCACCAGAAAGCAATTCTGTCTTTAGATTCCACGCGTTCCGATTCAAAGAGTTTAACGTAACTGCGTGGATTTCGAGTTTGCGGAACACCGATCGCTTTGCCCGATGCGAGGACCTGTTTCTGAATGTCTTCCATCTGATCGTCGGTGCCTCGTTTCATCTCAGCGGGTGTGAGTCCTAAGACTGTTTCTACCGAAGTGACAACCTTCCCGTTTTCGTAGAGATGTAAAGCCCCGCGATATATGCCGAGTCGCTTAGACAAAATTTCAATGATACGCTGAAATAAACCCTCCAACTCAAGGTTTGCGTTCGCCGCTTTGCTTACCTCAAAAAGTGTGGAGATGTCTCGCACCTGTTTTTCTAAGTTCGCATTGACACTATGTATTTCCTCTATCTCTTCAGCCTCGCTGAGTTGCTGCGTTTGAAAGTGGCGAATGACCCGGGTAAGACCAAACACAACAAAGGGATAGAGAAGCGCTATGATGATACTTTCGATTTGGCTCGAATAGCGGAAGACATAGATCCAGTTGGCTACTGCTGTGATGGCGAGCAAGATGTTCTGTTCACGGGGTTTCGTATAGAGAACTGAGAGAATCATCACCCCGTAGTAGCAGTGGCTCACTGCTGAGTAGTATTCCTGCATCTGAAACAGATGCGTGCTGACGTTGATGAGGAGCACAAAAAGTGCGAGAAAGAACGTTAGCATTTTTTAGGGCTGTCAGCCGTCAGTTGTCGGCTTTCAGCGGGCATCCTTTCGTTTTCTGAAACTCCCAAATTTATTAGCTTGCTTCGCAGTGAAAATAAAGCAGGTTTCTTGCTAACCACTGACTATCTTACCGATGGCTGACGACTAATTGCTGATGGCTATTCTCTCAGAAAGTTATTAAGCATTTTTAAACCGACACGCCCACTCTTCTCAAGGTGGAACTGTGTTGCGATGAGGTTATCTTGGGCAATCGCACTACAGAACTCAAGCCCGTACGTTGTTTTCCCGATCACAACGCCTTCTTTTTGGGGTTCAGGATAATAGGAATTGACGAAGTAGAAGTGTGCGGGATTCGGAACGTCTTCAAAGATTGCGTGCGATTTTGTCTGATGCACTTCGTTCCAACCGATTTGCGGGACCTTTAGTTTTTCTGGACCCGTCGCCGGATATTTCTTTACACGTCCCGGTAGGAGACCCAAACATTCGGCATCCTCTTCTTCACTGTGTTCAAAAAGGATCTGGATACCGATGCAGATACCGAGCATCGGTTTACCGGCTTGGTAGAAGTCCGTGAGGACCTGGTTCAATCCACGTTTGTTTAAGGTTTGCATCGTGGCTTTTGCGGCACCCACACCGGGAAAAATGACGCGGTCGGCTGCGAGTATCGTTTCAGGGGCGGATGTAATCTGGTTTTTATAGCCGAGATGCGTCAAAGCACGCGCGACGCTTGTAAGGTTCCCTGCTTCGTAATCTATAATTGCAATCATTTTTTTTTATGGTTATCAGCCATCAGCCATCAGCTGTCAGTAAAAGAGGTTTCTGATTAAATCAAACGCCTCTTTGCTGATTGCTGAAAGCCGACAGCCATTAAGAACTTAGGTGATGACTTCATCAATCGCTTTATAGAGATTGACTGTCTCAATTCCAGCAATGGCAGCTTCAGCTCCCTTGTTTCCGGCTTTTATACCGGCGCGTTCAAGTGCTTGTTCTATTGTGTCCGTGGTGATAACGCCGTAGATGACAGGGATATTGGTGCTCGATGATATGTTGGCGATTCCCTTTGCGCTTTCGGCTGCGACGTAATCAAAATGTGGTGTCGCGCCTCGGATCACTGCACCAAGACAGAGGATCGCATCGTAGCGTTCGCTTTCCGCGAGGCGTCTGGCAATTCCTGGAATCTCAAAGGCACCGGGGGTCCAGAAAACATCAACCTCGTCCAGATCAACACCGTGCCGTTTTAGGGCATCTTGTGCGCCAGCGAGGAGTTTTTCGGTAACGAAACTATTGAATCGGCTGACAACAATACCGAAGGTGAGACCTTCACCGAGAAGATGTCCTTCGTAGACGTTTGGCATTTTTTAATTTATTGCTCCTGGGCTGCGCTCCACTTCGTTTCGCGCAGGTTTTTGGTTAATTCGCGACTGGATTTGGGGATCTGTTCGCGATTTATAACTTGGTTATGCTTTCCTAATTTTCATTGTCGCTCGTTGTTAAGGGCTCCCGACGGCTATTCCTCATGTAGGAGGAGGTGCCCGAGTTTAGAACGTTTTGTTTCTAAATATCGGCGATTAAAGGCATTCGGCTTGGTTTGCAACTGGACACGCTCGACAATTTCGAGTCCATGTCCGGACAATCCTGTGACCTTTTGCGGGTTGTTCGTCATCAATCGCATCTTTCGGACACCTAAATCGGCTAATATCTGTGCCCCAATGCCGTAATCTCGCAAATCTGCAGGAAATCCAAGGTGTTCATTCGCTTCAACGGTGTCCAAGCCGTCGTTATCTTGTAACTGATACGCACGCAGTTTCTCTTTGAGTCCCATCCCTCTACCCTCTTGGCGCATATAGACGAGGACACCTCTACCTTCCTTCTCAATGGTTTGCAAGGCAATTTCGAGTTGTTCACCACAATCGCATCTGAGAGAGCCAAAGACATCTCCGGTGAGGCATTGCGAGTGCACACGGACTAAGAGAGGGGCTGCATCGGTAAGATCGCCTTTTGTGAGTGCGATGTGCGTTTTATCGCTTTCGACGCTTTCACCGTCTGTATCGGTGCTTTCGTAGGCGTAAAGTTTGAACTCACCGTGTGCAGTCGGGATGTCGGCAGTGGCAATACGTCTAATCAGGGTTTCTGTCTCGCGGCGGTATGCGATTAAGTCAGCAATGGTGATAATCTTGAGTTGATGTTGCGTAGCGAACTCCAGTAACTCAGGGACGCGTGCCATGCTTCCGTCTTCGTTGAGGATCTCACAGAGGACACCCGCCGGATAGAGTCCTGCCATTCGCGCTAAATCGACGGTGGCTTCGGTATGTCCTGCGCGCCGGAGGACCCCACCGGGTTTCGCTTCTAAGGGGAAAATGTGTCCAGGCCGAACGAAGTCTGAAGGGATGGCTTCAGCGTCAACGAATTTTCGGATCGTATAGGCGCGTTCTTGTGCCGAAATACCAGTCGTAACCTCTTTGGCATCAATCGTGACTGTAAAAGCCGTCTGCATTTGCGCCGTGTTCGCTGCGACCATCGGGTGGAGTTCGAGTTCGGCAAGACGTTCTGAACAGGTCGGTAGGCATATCAAACCCCTACCGTGTGTTGCCATGAAATTGATAGTCTCTGCCGTTACCTTTTCAGCCGCCATGATGAGATCGCCTTCGTTCTCGCGATCGGGTTCATCAACGACGATGATTATTTCCCCGTTTTGGATTGCAGAGAGGGCTTCAGGAATGGTATTAAATGTATTTGACATCTTTTTAATTATACGCCAAGCGTTAAATGACACCTTCCGTGATTCAACGGTTTTTTAATTATGCGCCAAGCGTTAAATGACATCTTCTGTGATTTAACGGTTTCCATTTCAGATCCGCCTGCCGCCGTTGTTGGCAGGCTACCAGCATCTTAAAAGTAGTTTAGTCGATATAACCGTGTTTCGCCAAAAAGTTCAAATTCAGAGTCTCAGTAGAAGCTTGATTAGTCCAATCTCTCTTCTCCTCGGTATTTTTGAGAAGCGTTTCAAGATAACGTGCGACGATGTCGACTTCAAGGTTAACCTTCGCACCGGCACGTTTCGTTCCTAAGGTTGTGACATCCTTCGTATGTGGAATCAAAGCGACTTCAAAAGCATCTGCGTGTACGTTTGATACAGTTAAACTGACACCGTCGACGGTAACCGACCCTTTATACGCGATGTAAGGTTTGGTAGCACTGCTTATCGTTACCTGCATCAAGGAGGCATCGCCTTCGTCTTTCCACCCACAGATTGTTGCCACCTCATCAACGTGTCCCAGCACAAGGTGTCCACCTAACCTATCGCTGAGTCGGAGTGAACGTTCTAAATTAACGGGGTCTCCGACCTTCCGTTCTCCTAATGTTGTCCTGCGCAAGGTCTCAGCGGAGACATCAACAGTGAATGCTTCCGATGTAAGAAAACGGATCGTGAGGCAGGCACCGTCAACGGCGATACTATCCCCGATTTTCGCATCACTGAGAACATCGCTCGCCTGAATTTCAAGCATCGCATCTTGAGATTTAACTTGGATACTTCTAATCTTTCCGAGTTCCTCGACAATCCCAGTAAACATGTTATAGATATCCTTCAATTAAAAGGTCGTGCTCGGGTATACGTGTGACCTTGATTCGCTGTAGGTTTACTGCGTCAGCCAAACTGTGGATGCCTACCCCGCCGATCGGTCCAGGGGCGTTCTGACCACCGATGAGTTTGGGCGCAACGAAGCACATCACCTTATCGACAACACCTGCAGCGATAGCCGATCCGTTGATTTCGCTACCACCTTCTATTAGGACGCTTGTTATCTCACGTTTACCTAATATTTCCATCAAACTCTTAAAACAGACATTGCCGTGCACCGCTGGAACGGTGATGATTTCCGCACCTACCTTTTCCAGAGCACCAACGTTTTCACGCGGAGCCTCTGCCGTTACTGCCACAATAACGCCTGCCTCGCTTTCGGTATTAAAAATTCGCGCATCCGTACGAGTTCTCCCGCGTGAGTCTAATACAATTCGGGTTGCGTCCTGTCCCTTTCTATTCTGAAGCCGCGTCGTAAGTGAGGGATTATCGCGTGAGACTGTGCCTCTACCCACAAGGATGGCATCTACTGTGTCCCGAACCTCGTGTCCCCGCTGTCGTGATGCCTCAGATGTAATCCATTGCGATTCGCCAGAAGCAGTAGCGATTTTTCCGTCGAGACTCATCGCGGTTTTGAGGATAACGAACGGCTTGCCGGTCTGAATGTATTTCCGATGCACCTCATTCAGGTCTGATGCTTCTTGCCTGCATACGCCTATATGGACGTAGATCCCCGCATTTTGAAGTTGTTGAACGCCTTTACCTGCGACACTCGGATTCGGATCGACTTCTGCAACGTAGACGTGAGCGATACCTGCGTTAATCACTGCCTCTGTGCAAGGAGGTGTCCGCCCCCAATGACAACACGGCTCAAGATTTGTGTAAAGTGTCGCACCTCTGGCATTTTCGCCTGCGGCGTTCAGCGCATGGACTTCGGCATGTGGGGTTCCGGCTTTCTGGTGATACCCTTCACCGATAACCTTTCCGGCTTTTACGATGACCGCCCCGACGAGTGGATTCGGACTTGTGCGTCCCTTTGCTTGCCGTGCTAAGTCCAGCGCGCGTTGCATAAAGGTTATATGTGTTTCGTCCATAGCGATGCGTTATCTACACCCAAGTTTCTTTAAATTATATCATATTTCGACCAGAAGTCAAAATCATTTTTGTAGTCCTGCGACTTCTTTTACGGATTCGAGAACCTCCGTCTGTTTCACGAGATCGAACTGATGCGTGCCGATGTACATATATCTGATGATTCCGGCTTTGTCAATGATGAATGTTGCGGGACGTGCGATATTGTAAGCCTCAAAGCTGAGCCAGTGGTAGACACCATAACTCTTAATGACACCCCGGGTTTTGTCTATCAACAGTGGGAATGTGATGCCGTTTTTGTCAGCGTAGCCTCGGAGTTCACGGGGCCACTGTCCTGCGATGGCGAGCGGAGTCGCTGTGTATTCTGTGTATGCTTCAACGTTTTCTTGTACTGCCGACAACTGGCGGCGACTGTTCGGTCACCACGTCCCTCGAAAAAAGGTTAGGATGACGTTTTGCGCGTCGCGATACGCTTCCAGCGAGACCTCCTCACGTTGGTGCGATGGCAGCGTGAATGGCGGTGCGGTGTCGCCGATGTTGAGAATCTTATTTTTACGTGGCATGGGCACACTCTATCAGAAATTGTGGGTGATGTCAAGTTTTTAGTGGATGGCTGTCGGAAACCTCCAGCAGCCAGTGGTCAGCTGGTAGGTGTGGTTTGATGAGGATTGAGAATTGTCAGAATCAGGATTTTCTGGATAATTAGTAACTAGGTAGTGTTTACATTTTTTTAGCAGTGATAAGTATAGCGGCGACATAAACGAATCCGAGGTATCGGACAGCATATTTATCGTAGCGCGTTGCGACTCGGCGATACTGTTTCAATCGATGAAAAAAACGTTCTATCACATTGCGAAGTTTATAGACCTCTTGGTCATAAGGACGGTCTTCAACACGACTCTTGCGCCGACGAATGACTGCCTCGGCACCTTCTGCGATAATCTCGGCACGAAACGCATCCGAGTCGTAGGCAGCATCGGCGATAACGTATTCACACGCGGGGGTTCCGGCAATCAACGCGGGTGCTTGCGTGATGTCATGGCGTTGTCCCGCTGTCAAGGTGAAACGCAACGGCAGAAAGTCTCCACTCACCGCCGCATGAAGTTTCGTGGTAAAGCCACCGCGACTTCGACCGAGTGCCTCAGTTTCTTGACCTCCGTTTTTTTTTCGGGGCACCCGCCGCACAAGAATGCGCCCGCACGACCGTCGCATCCACGAGGAGAGCAGAGACTTCACCCGCCGCATGGAAATGTTCATGAAGTTTTTCAAAAACACCCGCATCCGACCATCTTCCGAACCGCCGATAGATGGTGTTCCAATACCCGTAGGCTTTCGGCAGTGCCCGCCAAGTCGCACCTTCTTTTGTGATCCAGGCGACCGCAGAGAGAAAACGTCTACAGTCTTCAGGAGTGCCGACATAGATGGTGGGCAATGCTTTGAGAAATGGGAGGATGCTGTTCCACGCAGCATCACTAATCATCACAGGAAAGTCTTGAGTTTCAGTTATATTCGTAGGTTGCATGCAAAACAGTCTACCAAAACCTAAGCAAAATGTCAATAACTTATAATGTAAACACTACCTAGTAATTAGCCTCGTAGGGGCGGTATGTTTATAGGAAATCTGGTGAATGTAAAAATATAGCCCTGTAAGGGGTTTTTGCTTGGGTGTTTCTTCAGCATGTTTATATTTCGTCTGAATCGCGGATTGGCGCGGATTTTTTATGAGTTTCAGCAATGGGTTCCCATTAGGAATTGGAAGTTGAGAAGGTGGTTTTCAGCCCCGTAGGGGCGGTATCTTTGTAGAAACGCGTCTGTTAAAAAACAAGCCCCGTAGGGGCGGCATTTGTGTATTTTCGTCTGAATCGCGGATTGGCGCGGATGACACGGATTGCGCGAATTTTAAGAGTTTTTTGGGGATACGTGTTCTACACAGATGCTGCCCCTCATGAAGTTTAAGTATTTAATCGGGTAATTCTATGTTCCCCCAAACGCGGTAGGTGCGGTTTGGAACCGCACCGGACTTCCATAAGAAATTACCCAATTTATTTGTTAAACCTCATCCCGGGCTGGAGACCTAACGATAGAAAAAGTTATGAAAATCCGCGTAATCTGTGTAATCCGATAAATCCGCGATTCAGACGAGCCTCGATGCGGTTAGGAAACCGCACTTACCATATCGGAGGACGAGGTTACAAACCTCGCCAGCGGCAGGAATGAAGGTAAAACTTTACAAGGATGGCAAATTTCTAACAATCTCCACCGTCTTTAGACTGACGGTGATGATGCGGGCGATGAGGTCTACGATATACCGCGGTTCATCGGCACGGTTCGGGTCGTTGACGATGCCGCTCCGTTTGTCTGTTTTGACACGATATTGGTCAACCACCCACTCTAACGCAGAACGCGTGCCGAGTCGATACTCATAGACCGCCGCAGGGATGCCGTCTAATGTCAGAAAGTCGTTGTATTTGAGCTGCGTCTTGTCTTTGGAGAGTTTCATCTTCTCAACCCGCCAATCCACTGTCATACCGGGTGTTTCGATGGACTTCAATCCATTGTATGTCGGTGCGGACTCGTAGTTAACGTGGAGGTCTGCTAACGCCTTGCCTGCATTGGCGAATCCCCAGAAGTCTTCGGAGAAGGAAATATGTGGTAGGTCGCGCTTGAGGTTCATCTCGTATTTTTGGCGATAGATAGGATGGTGCAAGAGCGCGTAGTTATAGTGGAAGATGTCCCACTTGGTGATGGTGTCATCGCTGTAGTGGGTTCGGAATTCTGCCAACGCCCAATCGGTGATATTCTCTCGTCGGTTTGTGCCGTCCTCGTCGTAGGTGTAAAATGGAAAGCATTGAGCCTTTTCAAATGCTAAGTCTAAGCCAGGGATTCTGTTTGTAACAAGGCAACCAAAACCTTTTCTATCACCAATGCCAGCGACACATATCACCTGATTTTCTGTTTCTGTCTCAGGTATTGGAAATATCGTAGGAAAGAGTGCTGGTCTGTCTATTAGAAGTTTGTCAAAAAAGAGTTCTGTTTTCGTGAAGGGACGGTAAACAATCTGTCGGAGTTTCGATTCAGAGAATTCAGCAATGTGTCCACTTACAAGGTGACGTTTCAACGTAGAACTCCACTTGATCTTGGTGTCATCATACACCACAAAATCATCAATATTTGTATGTTGTGCTGTTGATTTACGTTCCCAGTTGAACACTTGTTGGTTGTAAACCTCTATCATCGGTCGAACCTTTTCAGAGAGGTAGTTTCGATTGAAGTTGCAAATCCAAACATCGCGATTGGTTTTAACACCGTTGCTATAGGTCTTAAAAATTACACCCAATGCTGTACCTCTTACTGCTTTTGCTGCCTTCGTACCCATCGGGATAAAGGTGTCAAACTCGGTGTGGAGACCTTCAGTCAACCACGCGTGCTGCTTGTTCGGTTGAATTGTTTGCCACGCTATATTTTCTATGTGTTGGTGTTCATTCAGAAAGTCGAATTTCTGTTTTTTGTTCCACATCTCATCGGTGCAGTAGTAAAAGAATTGGGAGTTCCGTGAGAGTTTCTCCTTTTTTTCACAAGCAGGTTAATGCTCACGCCTACCCTGATACCGAATACATTCGCATCTGATACCTTTAATCCCTTTCGCGCGTTCCCCCCTAAATCCAGAATATAAATCACGTCACAATCTTCTGGAAGGTGTCTCCGCATCCCGTCAAACGCTAGTCCATCAATAAAACTATTGTTTGTTACGAATGCAACAACGCCTTCCTTGCTAACTCTATCCAATGTCCATCGAATCGCTTTGACGTATGGATCGTAAAGCGCATTTTTGAGCGTCGCTTTAGAATCTGTAGCATAGGTGTCTGCAATCCGCTTATCCATCACCGCGTATTTTCGATTCCTGTTGTTATCATTCTCATTGACCTGCCATGCATTATAAGGCGGATTGCCGATGACGACGAACATATCCGATGCCTTCTGTCTTTTCACCCGTTCCGTGTTTTCGCGCGTGAAGAGTTCGCCTTGCTGCTGCTCCAGCAGCTCAAATGTATCCGCAAGCGCGATACCTTCAAAGGGTAGATACATCCCTGTGCGTTGGAAGAATTCCTGTTCAATGTTCAGACTGGCGATATAGTAGGGTAGGAGCATCACCTCGTTGCAATGGAGCTCGTGGCGGTATTTCTCCTCTAACGCTGTGCCTTGGATGTCCTGCATGAGACGGACGATGAAGTTACCCGTGCCGACGAACGGGTCGATGATATGCACTCCTGTATCTGAGAGCGATCGACCGAACTCGGTTTTGAGGATATGCTCTACATTTCTCACCATGAAATCGACGATCGGTTGCGGCGTATAGACAATACCGTGTGTGTCCGCCACATCTTCGGAGAACCCCTGAAAGAATTTCTCGTAAAACGTGTTGAGGAAGTGCTGTTTTTGGGAGAAGTCTTTGCAGAGCATCGCGGCTTGCTCAATCGCGACATAGAACCTGTCTAACGGTTTGAGGAATTCCTCGCGACTGAACGCCTGCCGGATGAGTGCGTCAACGACGTTTTCAATCTCACGTGCGATGATGTTTCGGCGGGTGAAGGCGGAGTTGTTAAAGACAGTCCTGAAGATGCGTTCGGTGAGGATATGCTGGATGAGCATCTCATCGACAGCATCCTGTGAGAGTTCGGGGTTAATGGAAGTGCGGCAGGTTTCGTAAAAATCGGAGAACGCTTTCTTGAAGGCTGGATCGGTTTCGTGGCGTTGCTCGATGAGTTCTTTTAGTTTGCTTGCGAGGTCTGGGACATGTTCTCTGAAATCGGAGACCGCAGTCTGCCAATCGTCCAGCGCGGGTGGGACGTAAGAGAACAGGTATTGGAGTGCGGCAATCAGGTTTGCTGGTTCGGTAATATCGACATCCAGGACCCCTTGTCCATTCTGATATAAGATAGCACGCTGGAGCGTTTGAAAGAGAATATTATCGAGCGGATAGCCTGCGTCCCGTTTCTCCTGCACGGCTTTGGCGAGGTTGTCATCTATATCTTTCGCTTCCCAATAGCCGAGCGGGAGTCCGTATGCGTCGAGGATTGCACCATCAATGACGATGCGGTTTCCTTTTGAGGCACGCATCGGATATTGTGGGACGAGCGTGGCGTTCACCTGTTTTGCACAGGATTGGAGTAGCGTATCAAAAGGTGAACTGACAGCACCTTCGTGTGTGATACCTTGGTGTTCGTATTGCTGCAGTGTGGCGTAGTAGTAGCGGATTGCTTTGTGATTCGGTTTGAGGTTGAGTCTCGGCATGTGAATATGATAGCAGATTCTGAGATGTTATAATGCCTATTGGTTCTCCTTTGAATACTGCCATAACGCCTTATCTAAAGTTCGCATGTCAATCTGGTTACGGGAGGCAATATCTCGACAAAAGTATGTGTAATCCGACCAGAATGAAGATGAATATCTGTAAGTCTCTAACCGGATGGACCACAACGCGCGAAAATCAAGGATTGGATACGGATCTCTGTGAAATAGGTGAAGAATTGCCGAGGCGGTTGGCCACCCAACACCATCCAAAAGACGCAAGACTCTTATTCTCGCACGTTCACTTGTAGCACCAAATGACCATGATGTAATTTCTTTTACATAGTCGTCGTCGTTTCGTTCAATAAGACCGGCGCGCCTCGGCGATTTCCAATGAGCGACGCGTTTCAATAGTTTTTTGTCAAGGTAGCCTTGTTCTTGCACTTTGGACCGAATTTCAATAAAGCCTGCTTCAGTAGTACCGGACTTATAGCGTTCAGCCCATTGTTGAATTTCAGATTCGGGAAAACGTAATTTCATGTGGACACTTCATATAGGGGTATGATAGCAGGTTTTGCGGGATAGGTCAAGAGAATTTGGAAGACGACATTCTCCGAGATGGTTGATAACCTCGTGGGTTTTTACGAAGGACGCAAAAGACGTCGGATACCAAAATCCGCGAAATCTGTGAAATCCGCGATAATCCGCGATTCAGACCAAAATACACGCATGCCGTCTTGATAAGACTCCGTTTTTCTCAGGGATATTGCTATTCATCCTGAAAATCCTCTAATCCTATAAATCCTGATTCTGACAACTGATAACCGATACAGAGCCATTCAGTCCTCTGGCAATTTCGATTTTCGGATCACATCCTCTTTGCCGACTGCTGATTGCCGAAAGCCGATTGCTAAGGAGTTACATCAATTCGACAAAGACCTCATTTGCAAGAAAAAGTCCGCGAGACGTGAGACGAAGATGCATGGAAGTGCGTTCCAGCAGCTGCAAGTCCGTCCATTTTTTGAGGCTGTCGCCAAACGCAGCTTCGATTTCTTCGCCGAAGCGGTTTTGATAGGCTTCAAGAGAAATACCTTCGCGTTTCCGAAGCGCAAGCATAAGCGTTTCCGATTTTTCAGCATAGCCGGTGAGGCGTTCGGTATCGGCGATTGGCTTGTTGCGTTGGGAGAGTGCGTCAATGTAAGGGGCAATACCCCGGATATTGGTATAACGGACACCGTTAACATACCCACACGCGCCAGCACCGAGTCCGATGCACGGCTGGTTGTTCCAATAGACGAGGTTGTGTCTCGCGAAGTGGTTCGATTTAGCGAAGTTACAGATTTCGTAATGCGCGTATCCGTGCGCGGTCAGAGTCTCAATGGTATATTGGAACATATCCGCTTCGGTGTCATCGGTGGGGAGGTGGAGTTCACCGGCTTGCCACCACTCATAAAACGGGGTTTCCTGCTCCATAACGAGGTTATAGGCTGAGATATGGGTGGGTTCAAGAGAGATGACTTCGTTGAGGGTGTGGTGCCACGCCTCCATCGTTTGGTCGGGTAGTGCGAAGATGAGGTCGATGTTGATGTTTTCAAAGCAGTGCTCGCGGGCGAGCTGATAACTCTGGAGGAATTCGGCAACGGTGTGGATTCTGCCTAACTGCTTCAAGGTATCGTCTTGCATGGCTTGCAGTCCGAAGCTCAACCGGTTCACGCCGTTGTCTCGCATCACGCGCAGCTTCTCGCTATCGACAGTTCCCGGATTACATTCTACGGTGATTTCCGCATTTGGCGTGAGTTGGAAATATTCACGTATATCGGTGAATAACTGCGCCAAGGTGTTGGCAGAGAGGATAGAAGGCGTGCCACCCCCGATGAAAATCGTTTGTAACGGGTCGGTGTCTGGAGCGTAAAGTTCCATCTCCGTGCGGAGTGCTATGAGGTATGCCTTCGCCTGTTCCTTGTGGAAGGTGTAGGTATTGAAGGCGCAATAGTAGCACTTGGTCGCGCAAAATGGGATGTGAATGTAGACAGAAGATGCCATTTTATTCTGTAAATTCCAGTCCGACTCGGATTGCTGAGCCGGTATCCGCGTAAGAGAACGCTTCGTTGATGTCGCCGAACGGGAAGGTATCGGAGATGATTTTGTGGAACGGATACCTGTCTCGTGTGCGGCTGAGGAAGTCGAGTGCTCGCGGGATAACCCACGGCTCGTAAACGATAACTCCGCGAATTGCTTTGCTACACCGAACGATGTTGCCCGGATCTATCTCTGTAGGGAATCCGAGATTGATGTTGCCGATCCAAAGGTAACGTCCACCCCAACGGAGCATCTCCACCCCTTCAGCAAGGACGCGAGGGGATCCAACAAACTCAGCGACGAGGTCTGCTCCGATACCACCTGTCTCGTCAAGGACGTATTCAACCCGTGATTTCATGTCAACTGCATCGACGTTGAGGGTCTCATCGGCACCGAACTCCTTCGCGAGTGCGAGTCGTGCAGGCAGCCGATCGAGAACGATGATTCTCCCTGCTCCCATCTCCTTTGCTACAGCGGTTGCGTAGAGTCCGAGTCCACCGGCACCTTGGATGACCACGGTATCGCCGAGTGTAATCCCGATCTGATTGAGTCCATAAATCACTTCAGACAGGGCACAGTTGATGGGCGATACAAGCGCGTCTGAGAGTTCGGCGGGGACCTTGAACACCCAATGCCCCGGTTTCATGTAGTAGTATTCGCCATAGGCACCGTGAAAATGGGGGGGCTGCTCGCTGGAAACACCGAGCCAATCCCGATAACGGTTCGGACATCCCGGTTTTCCGTTGAGGCACATCCAACAACGTTGGCACGGCTTGAAATAGGAGTAAGCGATACGGTCGCCTTCAGTGAGCGGTTGTCCGGTACTATCTGTTGTGATGTTACGCCCCATCGCTTCAATCGTCCCGATCATCTCGTGCCCTAACACTTGCGGGATACCGCTCTCGATTTTGGGTCCATGTCCGCGCCAAAAGTGTAGGTCGGAGCCACAGATGTTCGCCATGTGGATTCGGACGAGTATATCGTCGGATGTGACGGATGGGATTGGGTATTCCCGGAATTCCATCGGCGTTTGCGCTTGCGTGAAGATAGCAACTTTTCCCGTTTTCATTTTTTTAATTTTCCTTGCGATTCGGTAAGGTTGATTGAGAATTTGATATCGCTATCCGTAGACTCGCTTTCCACTTCGTTTCAAGCTGCGCGCTTTTTCAAAAGACCATATACTGACTTTTAATTTCCTTGCGGTTGTGTGAGGTAAGTCTTAGGAATTTCCAAATCCTTGAATTTATTGTCGCTACCTACATCGTATTCAATTTTTTCCTTAGTCATCCCGCTTCCTTGCATAGATACATCCTATTAGAATTCGACCACCTCAATACTCATCGAAATTGACGACTTTCCATTTTCCATCAATCTGTTCGGTATTAATAACGACATTTCGGGTGTGCGTTGTTGTGCCCCGTGTTTTGATGGTGAGCCTATAGTTAAATAACACGTGTGTTTCGTCTTCTTCTTTACCAATAGGTTCGTATTCAATGTTCGGCATCTCGTCTATCTGTTGCCCTGGGGTCCGCACTTCACGTACGCGAGCGATCTCATCTTCCAATTTTTCTGCGGCAAGCCCATGACTAAGTTGTAATGCTGCCTCTTGGTTGGCGTGTTGGTAGTAGTTATAGATGAAATCTTCACTAACTGCCTGTGGTGTATTTCTGTTTGAACACGCGAGTATTAATGGGATAAGCAGTAGAAAGTATAGTGTTTTCATTGTCCTTACTTTCTTCGAGCGCGGATCATAGCGACGTTGAAGATGCGGCGTTCGTAGCCGTGCGCGGGGCTGTTCGCAACTCGTCCCAATGCCCAGAGTGTTGAGGAGCTGCCGCCATCGAAGTTGATGGCGTGTTTGATGCCGAGTTCACTGAAAAATTTACCCATATCATAGAGGGACATTCCCATGCTGTATCCCGGTTGCCTGCCATCAACGGCGATGAGAAAAAGTTTTTCGTCGTTGAATCCTAAGGCACTGCGCGGATGTCGTGACGCGCCGTTACGATGACTCCGTGCGCTGCGCCCACCTGATTTTCCAAACTCAAGGAGTTCAGGTTCAACCTTTCCATCTCGTACAAGTCGGAGGTTTCCGCCGATTCCCTGCTGAACGCTTTGCCATTTTTTCGGTGTAAGAGCGATTTCCAGTGTGCCAGCTGTAGATTTGGTTATTTTGCTTGCCCAGCTGCGCGCCAAACGCGGCTCAATTGCAAGGACAACACCATCGGATGGAATCACGCTGTTGCCGCGTGGATTGACAGCGGTGACAACGAATCTACTGGTGTATTTTCCGGTGAGTGGCAGTTTAATTTGTCTGAGCGTGAACTCGTAGCATCGGCGTGTTAGCGTTCTTCGTCCAAAACGGGGTGTAAACAACACGACAGGACATACCGAATCACAGATTTGATTCACAGCGTCAATGGGGAGCGTATCACCAGCAATGCGGAGTTTGCCGTTAAGTTTCACCGCATCCAAGAGGAACTCGCCCTCAGGCGTTACGCCGAAACTCGTTTCACCCCATGCTGATGGTGGTGAATACCCCCATCTATCAAGGCGTATCGGAATACTGACGAGTTCACCGTTTTGAATATGCAGATTAAACGTCATACCGCCACGTCCGCGGTTGTCCTCTCGGATGCCGAAACTGCCATTGACACCAGCGAGGGATAGCAGATTTTTTTTCGTGAGTCGCCTCGTAGCATCCGTGATGGTTTCGCGTCCTAAAATCTGATCGTTAGCAAGTTCAACAGCGAATTGGAGATTTTCCGCCGTGCGATCCATCTCTGCGATATAAACCGCTGCGCCGCCTATCCACCAATAACGGAGCAATCGAAATCCGTCACGCCATCGGTCACTTTGGAGTTCATCGCGCCGGTTGACAGTATCAGGAAATTCTTCTCGATTTTGGCTGTTGGTGGCACCGATACGGAAAAACCGATTTTCTCGTGCACGCAGCGCACTAATCACCAAAATAAAAAGCAGGATAAGAACGCATACTGTAATTAGTCTTGTGAGGTAAGGTCTGTTTTCTGTCGTCATTTTTCGTATTTTTTCTAATTAATATTACGAACATCAAGTCTTAGCGTTGCAACTACAAGACACCGCTTGATTTTAAACCGATACCGGTAAGGATCGACACCACTTGGTCACCCGTGGTTATGGTTCCTTCTTTTTTAAACTTTTGATACGCGCTAACGACCACAGCGGAAGTTGGTTCAACGTAAATCCCTTTGGTCGCGAGTATCTTCATTCCCTTCTTGATGTTTGTATCGTCAACGGTGGTAAATGCGCCATTTGTAGAGCGAAGTGCCTCCAAAATGTTGTCGCCTCGGATCGGGAGTTCAGCAGTGATGCCTTCGGCAAGCGTTTCTCCAGTTTGTATCATTCTTGAGATAAAGGATGTATTTTCAAGGTATGCGTTGTAAATTGGACAACAGACATCGGGCTGAACGCCAAGGAGCCTCGGTGTGTCTTTGATGATACCTTGTACATTTAATTCGCGAAATCCGATGAAAAGCCCTAAATAGATACTCCCGAACCCAACGGGGCAGATGACGTGTGTTGGTGCGCGCCACCCAAGTTGTTCAACGATCTCATACGCAAGTGTTTTTGTGCCTTCTAAGAAGAACGGGTGCCAATTGTGGGATGCGTAGCAGGTGGTTTCCGCCGCGAGTTTGACTGCTTCTGTGGTTGCCATGCGGTTCCCTTCCACCAATTTCAGTTCGGCACCGTAAGCAGAAATCTGTTTTAATTTGCCTTTTGAGGTGGACTCAGGACAGTAGATGGTGCAGCAGATGCCTGCCCTTGCACTGTAGGCGGCTATTGCAGCACCCGCATTGCCCGATGAATCCTCGACGACCTCCTCGACCCCAAGTGCTTTGAGATGCGTGAGAAGAACAGCCGCACCCCTGTCCTTATAGGAACCTGTCGGACAGAGGTAGTCCAATTTCAAAAGGTGTTCAGGAGCATCAGTCTCAATAGGAATGAGAGGTGTCATACCTTCACCGAGCGTGACAATATCTGTCTCTGCATCAATTGGTAGTGCCTCGCGATACCGCCAAAGCGACATCGCTGCTGGAACTTGTGCGTTCGGCAAGATACGTGAATCAGCGATGAGGTTCAACGCGCTGCCACAATCGCACTTATAGCGCAACGGCGAGATTTCATAAGTATTATTGCATTTCGCGCATTGATATTGCATTGTTCAAGCCAGCGGCGAGGTTTCAAACACCGCCAGCATTCCTGCCGATGTTTCGTTGCTCCTACTTTAAAATGAGCATCCGGCGCGTTTGCTGGAAAGATGGCGTTACCAATTGATAGAAATAGACACCACTTGCGACGGGTTCACCTAAGGCATTGCGTCCATCCCAATAGACGGCACGTTCTCGATTCTGATAGAAGCCTGCCGACTGATAGCCGAGCGAAACGTTCGGATAAGTTCGCCTGTTGCGTCGTAAATGGATAACGACACCGGACCGGCTTCTGAGAGGCGATAGGGTATCCACGTCTCAGGATTAAATGGATTCGGATAGTTCTGCAACAGGAGACTCTGCTTCGGTGTACCGATGTCGGTAAGCCTGACCGATAGCACCGCGTTTACGAGATTGGCAGCATTCACCGTGAAGTTGAACTTTTCCGAGACAATGTTGCCTTGGGTATCGGTGACAACCAGTTCCAGCGTATCACCAACTTCAAGGACGCTACGATAGTTAAGATCAGCGGTGGCAGCGGCAAAATAATTGCTACGTACTTGAGTCTTCATAACAGCCTTCGTCCGGTGGTTTCGGACGGTAACAAGATAATCGTCAAACTGCTGGATCCCTTCTAAATATCCACTAACAACGAATGCCCACGTCTGAGACGGTATTTTTGCGAGCGGTGCTGTGGGCACCTGTGTCTGATTCGTCCATCCTGTTCCGGTGAAGACAACGTCGGGTGCCGTTGGTAGATTGACGATGTACCCTTTTGCCCCTTCGATGGGAAATCCGTCGTCGGGTGCGTTTGGTGTCCATGCCAAAAACGCCTGGTTTGAGGTGTCAAACGTAATGACCGTTGTCGCCCCTGTCTTTAGTGCGAGTGAGCGTGCTGTCATGTGGACAGTCGGTTTCAACGGCACAGACAGCATGTTCAAACCTGTAGAAAGGTGCATGGAGAAAATATTGCCGAAACCTTCTCCGGTTGGTTGTGTTTTAGGTCTACCGAGGAAACCGTGTCTACGTCCATCTGGTAGGTCATAATAACCGATAATACTTCCATCCTGGTTAACATTTCGGACGACAGTGATAGCACTGCCTGGGAGTTGTACTTCATAGAGGGTGTCGTCTGGCAGGAGGATATAAGACCGCAGAATATCATTTACTGCTTTGGCTCTGAAGCCGATAACACCGAGGTCGGTGATGGTGTTCACAAATAGAAATTGAAGATTCGGAATTTCTGGAAGGTCAATAGTGGTGAAACTGCCATCAGGGTGACGTATGAACCCGTGAGGCATTCCATCGGTATCCACGTAGCTGCCGACGACAGCACCTGCGGCATTGACAAAGTCCCCATAAGTGTTGACTGCGCCAGGGAATGTAATTGTTAGATCCCCTGAGAAAGCGTGGGGGACTCCCGCTGCATCAACAATATTACCGCTCAGTGCCCCCGTTTCATCGCTAAGACCGTAGATGTGGGTTTCGGCTGCACCGGGAAAATCATATTGGCGCAGTTCGCCATTTTCTAAGATAACACCGTGGTAAAGTTCATCAGGACCTTTGTAGTGTCCCGCTGCTTTTCCAGCGTTGTCAAGTGCATAGAAAAAGGTGCTCAGGGACCCGGGAAAATCGTACGTGGTGAAAACACCGTCTATCAATGTGAAGCCGATGGTTTTCTCGCCATCAGGGCTACGGGTGTTCCCTGCGTAGTCTCCGAAGTCGTTGCTTGCAGCCACCTCCAGAAAATCGACGCCCGGAACTTCGATGGTCTCAAAGATATAATCTGCAGTCGGTGTGTCGGTACTAACTTGTGCAACGGTGTCCGCTATCAAGCAGATGGTTAGACATATAGACAGAATAAGTGCTATTTTTGTGTAGTGATTCATAATTATCCTTTTTTAACGTGCGTTCGGAAATCGTCAGTAGAAGGTCTTTGTTTAAATGAGCTATCCAAACCGATACCAAAAGGAATTCTCTATAGATATTATAGCACTTTTCTGTGATATTAACCACTTTTTATTTCCGAGGAATAATGTGATTTTGATAAAAAATCTTGAATCTTGTAGGTTGGGTTGAACGGGAATCAAGTAAAACGTGGATAGAAAAGATACCTATCAAGTTCAGTAGGAAACCTGAAGACACCAAAGAGAGAGTGAAACCCAACGCTTTTTACTTTCAACACCATTGATTTGTTGGGTTTCGCTATATCTATCTATATCAACGATTCATGGAAAGGCCTGATTTACTGTATAAACACGGGGGATTTACTGCTCAACCCAACCTACAGAAACCATGTTCACATTTTTAATCATCAAATTCACGGTAAAGGATAAGCAGATTGAGACTTACAGCAAGGGTCGGAATTCAGCAGATTGAGACTTATACGTCCGCAACCCCAAAAAAGGTAGGGTTTTTGCTTGGGATTTTTGCTTGGGTGTTTCTGCGGATTTCTTCACGGTTTGAAACCGGGGTCCCCACCCGTTACTGGGCTTACTATTACCCATAAGTATTGGGTGGGGGTTCTATAAGAGTAATTTGTCAGTGGTGCCGCCTTCTCCAGCGTTTTGAAAAATGGCAAAGGTGTTAGAAATATCATTCAACCTTTGCCACCCCCGCCAAAGCACCGTCACTCCCGGATTGCCATCTGACTTGCGTCCTAAAAAACCACCGAGTTTGGCAAATCCAGAGGACGACTTGAGAGACGGTGGGTATCTTTTCAGGCAGCCTCTGGGTCTTATGTGTCACGCAGTAAAGTGCTTTCCATTCATGGTCATGTAAGACGTGTGTGCAATCAGCCTCCGATGTGTGTCGATTTATTTTCGTCAACCAATAAAGGCGCCAGGCAATGACACTCAGTAAAGCAATATAGCGAAGCAGCCGGTCTTTAGTTGCCAGGCGCACGCGCTCCACTTTCGTGCCGGACTTCAACACTTTAGAAATATACCTCAATCTGCCAACGTTGTTTATACCCGTCTATGCGCTGAAGCGCATCAGAGAAGTTGGAAACTTTGACGTTTGTAAGGAGCAACCATTCCAAGGGTTTTACGCCATCAGGCGGATCGGTTTCCAGCACCCATACAACAGACACCTCAACAGTGGGAAATGCCTCAGCCCCTGAAGACCTACGCCTCGGTGGACGCAGCGTCGCGATTGTAAAACGCACACGCACGGTCGCCTGGCGTGCGGGTTGATTGCCACGCCGGGCAACTTCGGTCTGAAACTCACCGACACCTTCTTGACGTCTCACTAACTCAGAGAGTTTACCGACACAGGCATCCACGCAACGGTCTTGCGCCGCACGGATCACGAAAGGCGTTTCACCCGCCTCAACGAAAAACTCATAAATATCGGATTCACGATCCGAAAGAAAGATCACCTCAACGCCTTCAGGGGTCGCAGCCTTGACTGCTGATAAGGCTTCAATCCATCTGTAGCTCTCTTTTTCTTCAAGGCACTTTGACTTATGATCCTTGACGCCAAAACCATCACGAACCCACACTTTATCCGTCAGACATCCCAATGGAACACCCGATTCACTGACCAGCAACGTCGTATGTTTCACAAAACCCCAGCGCTTCTGAGACTTCGTGCCAATCGAACCTAAACCTTGTGTTGACCGATGATCGGTGTAATCCAGATACGTCTTATCTTGGATCGCAAATACACGACGATAGGCTGACATCCCATCAACCGTCCTTTCAAAGTGGGGCGCAAGGATCTGCGCAGACGACACTTTTTCATTATCAAATAAACGATACGCCGCTTTCACTGATGACCAATCCCCACACGCCGCATTGATCGTTGACTCCGGATGTGAGGCTAACGCATCGGCAACATCAATGAACCTGTCATTCAGACGCCTATCGCCGAAGTCAAGACCCGAAAACTCCTGACGACTCCATGACAGCGATAACGCAGTATCTTCTAAAAACATCATTGACTCCTATTCAAAGAAAGAAATATCTCGCTGCTTTCTTCACACCGTCTCTTGAGCATAGCAGACCCATTTCTAATCGCCAAGAAAATAAGAATACTGACTTCAATCCATCCCTTTTTACTTGCACACCAAATCAACTAAAAAGACACTCACACATTCCAAAATACTTATGGGTAATAGTAAGCCGTTACTGGGAAGGGGTGCCGAATCTTAAACAAAAACCTTTTTTTCGCTTAAAGAAGTGTCACAGTTACGTCAATGACGCAACCGTGACACCTATAAGTTACGGATGGCTTCTACTTTACAATGACGAGTCGCCGTGTTTGCTGGAAGAAGGGGGTCGTCAACTGGTAAAAATAGATACCACTCGCAACGCGTTCGCCGAGGGCATTGCGTCCGTCCCAATATGCAGCACGCCCCTGACTATTGTAAAATCCTGCGGATTGGAAACCGAGCGAAAGCGTGCGAACCAACTGACCCGTTGTATCGTAAATGGAGACCGATACCTGACTGTCTTCCGAGAGTTGATATGGAATCCAGGTCTCAGGGTTAAACGGATTCGGGTAGTTCTGCAGCAACAGACTCTGCGTCGGTTGACCGATGCCATCAATACTGACGGACAAAACCGCGTTTGCCAAGTCCTCAGGGGTCACTTTAAAACTAACAGTTTGCGATTCAAAATTTCCACCTGGACCGATGACACGTAATTCAATCACATCTCCAACTTGGACGACGCTGCGCCGCTCTAAGTTGGCAGTCGCAGCAGCGAAGTAATCGCCTTGCACTGAGGCGGTTATCACACTGTTCGTTCTCAGATTGCGGACGATGACTTGATCGCCATCAAGCGCAGGTTTACCTTTCAAGTGTCCACTGACAACGAATGCCCATGCTTGCTGAGGCATTCCCATGGATAGAGTAGGTGCTGCGGCAGCCTCCTCCGTTGGATCTGTCCAGGGTGCGCCGACGAATGCAAAGTTTCGAGTTTCTGGCACATTGACGATATAACCTTTGCCACCTTCAATTGGAAACCCGTCGTCGGGTGCGCCTGGCGTCCAGGCAATGAAACGTTGGTTTGGTGCATCAAGCATGATGACGGTTGTCGCCCCTGTCGTCGCAACGAGGGACTTAGCAGTCATCGGTGTTGTTGGTGCCAATGGTACAGAAAGCATGTTCAAACCTTTGGACAGCGTGACCGTGTAGAAGTTGCCAAAATGAGTGCTTTCTGCCTCGGTAGTGGTTCTTGCGATGAACCCGTGTCTGCGTCCATCTGCTGAATCGTAGTGTCCGACGACGGAACCATCCTGATTGATGTTCCAGCCCTCCGTGCTAACGCTGCCCGGAACGTTCAATTCCTTTAGCCCGTGCTGGAATGAGCCAACAATGGTGCGTGGGACATCTCCCACCCGTTTAGTTCGACCAACGAGAGTCCCTACATCGTTGATACCGTGCACAAAAAAGTATTCGTACTGTGCTGCCTGTGGAAGGTCAATAGATATAAATCTGTCATCTGGGGTACGTACGTATGGATGATATACACCGTCAGCATCTACGTAGCTGCCCACCATACGACCGCTCGAGTTCACGAAATCGGCATAAGTTGCCGATGCCCCCGGGACCTCAACGATTGCGTCTCCTGAGAATCCGCGACGAACGCCAGAAGCATCTATAAAATTACCCGTCAGTGCCCCCGTCGCATCACTGATACCGTATATCTCCGTTTCGACGGCATCTGGGAAATTGTATTCTTTCAACTCACCATTTTCCAAGACGACCCCATGATACAGACCGTCGCTATCTTCGTAGTGTCCTGCAGCTTGCCCATCATTACCGAGCGCATAGAAATAGGTGCCCTGCGAGTCAGGGAAATCGTGGGTGGTAAAAACGCCATCAATGAGCGTAAAGGCGACATCTTTTTCACCATCAGCACTTTTCGTGTAGCCTGCGTAATCCTCAAAGTCGCTACTCGCTGTCAATGCCAAAAACTCTACACCCGGAACATCAATACTCTCAAAAGTATAGTTGAAGTCGGTGGGTGTGGCAACGGGTTGATCCTCGACGGGTGCATCAGTGTCCGTTATGGGTCTGGCAATGAACCCGTGTCTGCGTCCATCGGGTGAGTCATAGTGCCCGACGATCGAACCGTCCTGATTGATATTGTAGCCCTCCGTGCTAACGCTGTCCGGGACGTTAAATCTCTGTAGTCCCTCTTGGAATGTGCCAACAAGGGTGCTCGGGACACCATCCACCCGTTTGGTTCGGGCAACCATAACCCTTGCATCGTTGATACCGTGCACAAAAAAGTATTCCAGATCCGATGCCTGTGGAAGATTGAGAGGTGCAAATCTGCCATCTGGGGTACGCACATAAGGGTGATATAGACCGTCAGCATCTACGTAGCTACCGACCATACCACCGCTCGAGTTCACGAAATCGGCGAATGTTTCCGATGCCCCGGGGAACTCAATGATTTCGTCTCCTGAGAATCCGCGGCGAACTCCAGAAGCGTCTATAAAATTGCCCGTCAGTGCCCCCGTCGCATCACTAATACCGTATATTTCTGTTTGGACGGCACCCGGAAAATTGTATTGGCGCAGTTCGCCATCTTCTAAGACGACACCGTGGTATAAACCGTCGCTATCCTGATAGTGTCCGGCAGCGTTTCCATTATTACCGAGGGCAAAGAAATAGGTGTTCTGTGAGTCGGGGAAATCGTAGGTCGTAAAAACGCCATCAATCAGCGTAAAGGCAACTTCTTTTTCGCCATCAGCACTTTTTGTGTAGCCCGCGTAATCTTCAAAGTCGCTACTCGCCGTCAATGCCAAAAAATCTACATCGGGAACGTCTATCGTTTCAAATGTATAGTTGTCGCTGACGGATTCGCCAACTTGTGCATCGGTGCTACTTAGGAAAAAGAAATTGAGGCATACGAACAACGTGAACGTGTAAAACAAAAAACTGGTTTTAATTTGAGTGTGCAAAATGAATACCTCTCTTAAAGTATCTTATTCAAAGATAAAAAATAATATGTCAGGTACCCCGTCCTGAGGGAGAATACTTGTATTTGGGGTTCCTTCTGCAAGTTTGCGTTCAGCAGTACGGTAAAAGCGAGGATTGGGTATCTTGGTACATTTAGAAGTCCTAAAAAGTATGTAACATTTTCCCAAAAAAGGCAAGGAAAATCGCATCTGTTTCCTTGATTTTCTTCTACGGCAGTATGAAAATTATTCGCTCCAGGGCAGTGGTACACCTAATCGTTCGCTAACCGCGCGTGCGGATTCCTGTTCCATCTCCCCGTAACGGATGCCTTCACGACGATGCTGCTCTGTGCGTTCCATTTCAATTGCTCCTGGTAGCAATGCCCTATCAGTCTCTGGCAAAGGTTCGTATGTTTCACGGACATCATGCATCATACGGTCGACTTCTGTGTGGAAAACATTAAGTGGCACAACGGATTCAATATCTATCGCGAGTACCATACCCCCCTGTGGAGGTTTCCATTTTGCGGTGTCTTCCGGTGGCGGTTCGGTGAAACCTGTGAGTCCACCACCGAGCAGGTGTGCTACGGCGGTATAGCCGATACTCTTGAAGAAAGCAGCGGGAATCATCGAAAGTAGTGCATCGAATTCGGGACCGCGTTGGTAATCCGCCATGATACAGGTTGCGGCATCCAGCACAACCGGCGGTTCATCGCCAGAAGGGATGGCGAAACAGATGGGCGGGTTGCCGTAGTAGCCGAGCTGCGGTTTGGGATCTCGGTTTCCGGCATTACCGTGGTTCCGGGATCCCTGTACCGAAAAACCGATGCAACCGGCTTCGTTACACATACGGGCATAGTGTCCTGCAGATCCATAGTGCCCAATATAACGGACAAGCCCCATCCCGATACCGACCTCTTTCGCTTTGGCGATGGCGTGTTCGGTGGCACGTACCATCGGAAGATAACCGAGGGTGCCGTTGCCGTCAAGCACGACAGCCGTTGGTGTTTCATGGATGACACGGATGTTCGGACGTGGGTTGAGACCTCCGCTTTCAAAGCCACCACAATATCTATTAACAGTCCGTGTGCCGTGGCTACGGACACCTCGCAAGTCGGAATTGACGAGTAAGCGACTGATGAGTGCGGCGTGTTCGTGTGTGAGACCCGCTTTCTCAAAGCAAGTGGTCGAAAAGTTGAGAAGCCGTTCCTCATTGACTAAGACGAAATCTTCTGGTGGTCTGTTCATGTTTCTTTCCTCAGTTTCATTTCCTATAAGCGTGTGGAGGTTATTCGTCCCAAGGCAATGGTACGCCTAACCTTTCACTGACCCCGCGTGCGGATTCCTGTTCCATTTCACCGTAACGGATACCGTTACGACGATGCTGTTCTGTGCGCTCCGTTTCGATTGCCCCCGGTAGCAATGCCCTGTCGGTCCCTGGCAAAGGTTCATAAGTTTCACGGACATCATGTACCATCCGATCGACTTCGGCGTTGAAGACAGCGGATGGCACAACGGATTCAATATCTATCGCGAGTACCATACCACCCATTCTGCCACCACTCCATTTTGCGGTGTCTTCAGGCGGCGGTTCGGTGAAACCCGTCAGTGCACCACCGAGTAGACTCGCTACAGCGGTATATCCAATGCTCTTGAAGAAAGCCGCTGGTATAACTGAAAGTAGGGCATCAAAATCGGGACCGCGTTGGTAGTCCGCCATAATACAGGTTGCAGCATCGAGGATGACCGGTGGTTCGTCGCCAGAGGGGATAGCAAAACAGATGGGAGGGTTGCCGTAGTAGCCGAGCTGTGGTTTCGGATCTTGGTTTCCAGCGTTACCTTGGTTCTGATAGCCCTGTACTGAAAAACCGATACAACCTGCCTCATTGCAGATGCGTGCATAGTGTCCTGCGGATCCATAATGCCCAATATAACGCACCAGTCCCATTCCGATGCCGACCTCTTTCGCTTTGGCGATGGCGTGTTCGGTGGCACGAACCATTGGAAGGTAGCCGAGGGTGCCGTTGCCATCAAGTACGACGGCGGTTGGCGTTTCACGGATGACGCGAATATTGGGGTTGGGATTGAAACTTCCGTTTTCAAAGCCACCACAATATCCGTTGACGGTTCGCGTGCCGTGGCTGCGGACACCTCGCAAATCGGAATTGACGAGCAAGCGACTGATGAGTGCGGCGTGTTCGTGTGTGATGCCGGCTTTCTCGAAGCAGGCGGTGCTGAAGTTGAGAAGCCGTTCTTCGTCTACATGGACGAAAGCTTCCGGCGGTCTGTTCATGTCTTTTTCCTTCCTTGGTTGGGGAGCGGTCGAAGTTAGGAAATCTCGTTATATTTATAAGGGCGACTTTAATAAATATAGCACAAAAGTTGTCATCTGTCACCTTTTTTCTCAAGACAAAGTGACAGACAACAATTCTTGGATGAGGAAACGATAGGGTTGGAGAGGTGCTTTAAGAGGAATGAACTATTCTGTTCGTGGAGTCGGTGTGATTTCCCATAACAAAACCGTGCCATCCGTATTTCTACTGGCAAGCGTACGTCCATCAGGAGAATATACGACGGAAGTGACCTCTGTATGTCCGGTAAATGTGGCTTTGTGTTTTCCCGTGTCAGTTTCCCACAACCGCACCGTGCCATCTCTACTTCCGGTAGCGATCATGTTTCCATCGGGTGAATACACAATAGAGGTTACACCGTCTGTATGTCCTTTGAGTATAGTTTTTAGAGTGCCTGTGTTCGCATCTAATAGATGGACTGTGGTGTCCGTATACCCACCACCGGTAGCAATGGTAGTGCCGTCGGGTGAATACATTAGCGACAGAACGCCTCCTTTATGTCTGGTGTGTATCGTTTGAAGCTCCTCACCGGTCACAGCGTGCCACAGTCGGACCTCATTTTCCCAGTTGCCAGCAGCAATTGTTCCACCATCTGGAGAGAACGCCACGGACGAGACGTAACCATGTCCTTTGTAGATAGTTTTACGTTTCCGCGTCCGCGTATGCCATAAATACACCATTCCTTCGTCGTTGGTATAATATCCGCCGCCCGTAACGATTGTATTTCCGTCGGGTGAGAATGCCATGGCATCTATACCATACTCGCGGTCTGTTACCATCATATAGATCCAGTCAAGATAGTTGGTGTGTTTGAGTGCTGCTTTGCGTTTCCTTGTCCGGGCATCCAACAGTTGGACGGTATCAAGTGAACCCACCGTAGCGACCATACTTCCATCGGGGGAATATGCTGAGATACCTCCGGCATGAGAATATTCGGTGGAAGTGTCCTTAACCTTATGTATGCGTGTGGTTTTGTGTTTGCCCGTCTTTGCATCCCACGACCGGACACCGTTCATCTGTTGACAGGTGAGTGTCTCTCCATCGGACGCGTACGCAATAGCGTTTATGTGATGATGCCCTATGAGTACGGCTTGAGTTTCGCCTGTTTTTGTGTTCCAAAGCCGGACTGTGCTGTCATTACTATGCCGTCCGCCGCTTACAGTAGCGATAGTCTTTCCGTTGGGTGAATATGCGACAGAAGTGACACGGTCTGTATGTCCGGTAAAGGTTGCTTCATGTTTTCCTGTGTGAGCATTCCACAGTCGGACAGTTTTGTCTGAACTCGTGCTGACGATAGTGTTTCCATCCGGAGAATACACAACGGCACTAACACTATCTGTATGCCCCCTGAGCGTTATTTTATGTTTCCGTGTTCTTACGTCCCATAACCGGACTGTGTCGTCTGAACTTGCGGTAGCGATGGTGTTTCCGTCCGGAGAATACACAACGGCATTGACCCGCTTCGCATGTCCAGTCAATGTTGTTTTATGTTTCGCTGTTGTAGCATCCCATAACCGGACTGTGTCGTCTGAACTGGCAGTGGCGATAGTGTTTCCATCCGGAGAATACACAACGGCATTGACACTGCCTGTATGTCTTTCAAGCATGCCCTTAGATTTTCCTGTCGCAGTATCCCATAAATATACCGTGTTGTCTCCACGCCCGCCAGCAGTAGCAATTGTAGCCCCGTCAGGTGAGTACGAAATGGCGTAAATGCGTCGCTCATGTCCTCTGAGCGTTGCTTTTTCCTCTCCGGTGGTGACATCCCACAGTTGCACTGTAAAATCCCTTACTGGACTAATGCTTGAGCCCCTTGGTCCTGTTGTCACCCATGTCTTGTCCCTACTTCCAGTAGCAATAGTCTTTCCATCGGGAGAATATGCGAACGGGAACGGATAGACGCTGTCCGTACGCACAAGCAAATCTACTTCTTTCCCGGTCTGCGGATCATAGAGCCAGATCCCGACAGAACTGCAGACAGCGAGTCGGCTGCCATCCGGAGAAAAGCGAACTTCGCCAAGAGTTCCCTTGCCGAGCCGCGTGATTGCACTTTCAGGTAAACTGAATTGTGTATAATCTTCAGCGGCGGTTGCGGAACAGCAGATTGAGAGTGTCAGTATAGGACATATCAGAAAAAGGGCAATTTTCATGAGGGTATCTATCTCCTCTTTCGTGTTGGCGTGGGTGCTAATGCATTCTGTAATCTTTGTTGTAATTGCTCCGCAGTTTCTTCCAAAAAGACGCGAGGGAGGTGTCGGTAGATTGCCGGTGAAGCTGTAGCGGTAAGAGAAAATTAAAAGGCGAGGTTGGGAAACCTCGCCAGCAGAGTAGAAAAAATTAGAACGGAGCAATCTGTTTATGGAACTGCTTTTCGCCGTTTTCGATGGTGAAAATTACTGCGCTTTTGGTTGGGTGGTGGTTTTCGTTGTAACTGGCGATGGTCGTTGCTCCGATGTAGTTTTCTGTGGCGGCGAGTTGCTCACGGATTTCATCTGGGTCAAGACTGCCTGCCCGCTCGACTGCTTCAAAAAGCAATTTGACTGCATCGTAACTAACAGCGACACCACCCGTCGGTGTAGATTCATAGATGGATTCATAAGCATCAACAAACGCGCGTGCTGTGGGTTCATTTGTGTCCGGTGAGAAGTGTCCGCTGAAAAAACTACCTTCTACTTCGGCATCCTCGTTATCGAAAAGAAGTTCGCTATCCCATGAATCTGCACCGAGAAAAATCGTGGGTTCGCCCGCTGCGTTTTGCAGTGACATCGCTCGTGCCCGTTGTGTTATGAATGCAATGTCTTGAACAAAACCGGCTGCGAAAAGCACATCAGGTTTTGCGGCTGCGATGCTTGTTAGTTGCGCTGTGAAGTCAGACGGATCACCTTCGTAAAATTCGTTGGCAACGATTTCGCCACCGAGTTTTTTGAAATTGAGTGCAAAGAATTCAGAGATGCCTTCTGTATAAAGATCGCCACTTCGCGTGATGACGGCGGCGGTGGTAATATGGAGGTCATCTATCGCAAACTGTGCCATGACAGCACCTTGGAAACTATCCGTGAAAGATGCCATGAAAACGAAATCACCAGCGTTTGTTACGTTCGGGTTGGTTGCGGTTGTGGTAACCATTGGAATCCCGTAATGCTGTGCGATCGGAGCGACTTCAACAGCGTGGGAAGAGCGGTTGGGTCCAATGAGCGCGATAATTTCGTCTTCAACGATGAGGGTTTCGGCGATTTGGACGGAGACTTCCGATCCCCTTCTTTGTTAATATGTCCAATCAATTCAACCGGAGTGCCAAGCAGTCCGCCGCGCTGGTTAATTTCTGTGACGGCCATCTCTGCGCCGTTTGGATAGGTGACACGTTCACCTGCAACGACGAAACCGATCTTAAGAGTTTTCTGTTCTTGCTTTGGTGTGAAAATCTTTTGAGCCCTGTCACATCCGACCTGTATGATTAGCGATACAATAAGAGTTATCAATGCCAGAAATTTGTACATTTTATTAAATTCCTTATAAGTAAAGCAAAATATGAAGTAAAATGAATACTCGGCTAAGGATCAATCTGTTTATGGAACTGTTTTTCGCCGTTTTTGATGGTGAGTATGACAGAACTTTTAGTTGGATGCCGGTTTTCGTCGTAACTTCCGATCCGGGTCGCGCCGATGTAATTTTCAGTGACACTCAATTGATCGCGAATCGCCTCGGGTGCGAGACTGCCTGCCCGTTCGATTGCTTCAAAGAGCAATTTGACCGCGTCATAATTGACAGCAATACCGCCTGTTGGTACCTCTCCGTAAATAGATTGGTAAACGTTAATAAACGCTCGTGTTGTCGGTTCATCTGTGCTCGGTGAGAAGTGTGTCGTAAAAAAACTTCCCTCCACTTCAGCATCTTCGTCGGCTAACAACACTTCGTTGTCCCATGTATCCGTTCCAAAAAATAGAGTCGGGGCACCTACAGCGTTTTGCAAGGGAATTGCTCTTGCCAGCTGCGTTATAGGACTGATGTCACGTGCGAAACTGGAGATGAAGAACGCTTCCGGTTTCGCCGCAGCGATACTCGTCAGCTGTTCTGTAAAATCTGTTGTCCCACTTTCGTAGGATTCATTAGCGACGATCTCGCCGCCAAGTTTGCTGAAATTGAGTGCGAAAAATTCAGAGATGCCTTCCGTATAAACATCTGCACTTAGGGTCAAAATGGCTGCAGTGGTTACGTCGAGTTCCGTAATTGCAAACTGAGCTAAGACCTTGCCTTGAAATGCATCTGTAACGGATGCCATGAAGACGAAATCACCGGCTTTTGTGACATCGGGGTTGCTTGCAGCAGTGGTAATCATTGGCACACTATACCGCTGTGCTATTGGACCTACGGCGACAGCGTGTGTAGAGCGATTGGGTCCGATGATAGCAATCACCTTGTCTTTAAGGATCATATCCTCAGCCGTTTGGATGGAAAGTGGCAGTGATGCTTCTGTGTTAATGAGACTCACCAATTCGACAGGAGTGCCGAAGATTCCGCCACGCTCGTTAATTTCGTCCACAGCGAGTTGGGCACCGTTCAGATACGGCGCACGGTCGCCTGCAACAATAAAACCGATTTTTACAGTTTGGATTTTTTGTGAGACGATTATTTCTTGGACACTGTCACATCCGGCATATATGAATAACGACACGCTTAGACTCATTAGAGCCAGAAATTTATGCATTATTATGAAGTCCCTCTAAAAAATGGTTTGCTTTGTTTCAGATATTTGCTAAAATGTTTCAAGCAATTAAAAGACAAGAGTGGGTAAGTACCTGAGAGTAATGCATGCCCTCGTCTATAATTATTATCCTTTAATTTTTCAGAATAAGCAAATGTTTCTGTGTAACACATATCTACTATGGAAAATTTGATCACAGTGATTGGTCGCGGCCATTCTGGGACACGTGCTATTTCCCATACACTATACGCCAGTGGCGTTTTCATGGGGAGTCAACTGAATCCGTCCGGCGATAAGATTCCGCCGCACGCGATGTATGATGCGTGCCGCGTAATGGCGCAATATGTCAAATGGCAGGGCGGATTATCGTGGGATTTTGAACCTCTTTTTACGATGCCGATTGACCCAGAATTTGAGCGACTCATCAATGCCTATCTTGAGGATGTACTGAAGGATCCGGCACCCTACAAAGGCTGGAAAATACCGGAGACAACGTTAGTCTACCCGTGGATAATTCGGATGTTTCCTGAGATAAAGTATATCCACTGGATTCGTGACCCACGGGATGGCATTCGGGGCAGCCACAAAACGGATAATCTCCGGGATTTCGGTGTCACATATCCTGAAACGGACGATATCTATGAAAGGCGGGCAATTTCGTGGATCTATCAATATAAACTCATGCAAGCAACGCCCATGCCCAAAAATGTTATTCAGATCCGCTTTGAAGACTTTATTTTAGATCAGGAACGGATACTCAAGGAGCTTGAAGCGTTCTTAGGCATTCCATTGGGTAGGATCATCGTACGTGCGGATGCAGTGGCGCGCTGGAAAAAAGACCTCGCTGAATTAGAATCCGGTGCATCGTTACCGCAATACGAATTTGAGTTTCTGAAAAAAGCGATCGTTGAAAACGGTTATCCCTTAACAGCAACGTAAACAACGAAAGGAACTATTATGTCAACTACTTACTGTGTTGGACTCGTCGGAGCAGGGGGAATCGCAAACGCACACGGCAACGCGTGTCAACAAGCACCGAGTGCTGAATTGGCAGCTATCTGTGATGTGTCGGAAAATGCCTTAGCCGGTTTTGGTGAACGATTTGATGTGGCTCCTGAGAACCGGTATCTTTCTTTAGAAGAGATGTTAGACGCTGAGGACTTAGACATCGCTATTATCTGTACGTGGGGTGCATTCCACGCTGAGGTCGGTATCCAACTTTCTGAATCCCAGCAGGTCAAGGCGATTTTGTGTGAGAAACCGTTTACGTCCACTGCTGCGGAGGCGGAAGCGTTCGTCGGTGCGGCGCAAGAGAATGGTGTGCTGGTGGCGGAAGCGTTTAAATTTCGGCATCATCCGATGCACCTCAAGGCGAAAGAACTTATTGATTCGGGAGCAATCGGGGAGTTTAAGACGCTCCGTAGTACCTTCTGCACGGGCGGTGGCGGTGGCGGACCAGAAGCACGTAAACCAGAAGCGAATTGGCGGTTTAACAAGGCGAAGGGTGGCGGTAGTATTTACGATTTGGCGTGTTACAATATCCACCATGCGCGATTTATGTTTGGTGCTGAACCGATTCGGGTATCCGGAATGTCTCAAGCAGGATTGGAAGTAGATGATGGTTCCTATCTTTTGTTAGTATTTCCCGATGAACGGATTGCCCAGATCTCTACCGGTTTTAATTGTGCTGGTGGACAGTACGCCGAAATGGCTGGGTTGGGTGGGATGCTTAGAATTGACAGAGCGTGGAACAATGAGAACTCAGCTGTCAATATTGAGATGACGACACGAGAGGGCAGAGAAGTCATTGATTTTGAACCGTGTTTCCAATTCGCGTTGCAATTGGAGCACATGTGCGAAGTTTTAGCGACTGGTAAACCGCACCGTATCTCGCCGGAAAGCTGCGTCAATCAAATGCGCGTCATTGATGCCGCGTTTGAAGCAATGGCAACTGGACGAACGGTTGAACTGGGGTAGTAGATTAAAGGGCTATCGGCTTTTAGTCTTCGGCTGTCAGCAGGAATGACTATCGGCTGACAACTATTATTCTGACTGCTGATGGCTGGCTGCTATCACTCTGACAACTATTTATTATGGCGAATTTTGTAGCGACGAAAGCACTTACTTTTGACCTGTTCGGCACAATTTTGGATTTAGGTGGCAGTCTTACGCCGTTCATTGACGAATCGTTGAACGCACGTGCTGCCGATGTCTCAGCGGACGAATTTTGGGCACAGTGGCGTTATCGACAGCGCATTGAGCAGTATCAGGACACGATTATGATGCTCGGTCATAGTGGTTATCTGGAGACGGTGCGACGCGCGCTGCACTACACGCTGAGAGGAAATAGCATTGATGCTTCACCTGATACGGTGAAAGAGTTTATGCGCGGTTGGCGGCAGCTTTCACCGTTTCCTGAAGTATTGGATGCGCTCTCGCGACTGCAATCTCAGTATCAATTGGTGGTTTTATCCAACGGAGACCCATCGTTTTTAGAGTATCTTGTTAAAGAACGGGTTGCATGGGATTTTGGCGACGTAATCTCGGTTACATCGGTAGGCGCATTTAAACCGCATCCGGCAGTCTACCGTGCTGCTGCAGGGAAGTTGGGGCTTGAAGTCAATGAATGTCTCATGGTATCAGCGAATTCGTTTGACATCATCGGTGCGCGGGCGTGTGGCTTTAGCGGCGCGTTTGTCAATCGCTATGGACTGCCGTATGAGGATACATCCTATCAACCCGATGTGACAGTACGTGATTTTACGGAGTTGGCTGAGGCGTTGCTATAAGGGACGTAAGACTTGCTACCCAAGTTTTCTTGGTCACGGTTTTGGCTGTTCTAAGCAAGTCTTGATTGATAAGTCAAGTTAGGACTATTAAGGCAGCTTATGGCGGTCCAAACGCTTCCAACACAGGCTTGGCGATCCAGCAGTCCGGTGCGGTCAATCCGAAGATATGGGCAACCGTCGCTGCTGTATCGTAGGTGTTTACGAAAGAAGTCAGCTCTTTTGCAGGCGCGACTCCGGGTCCAGCGATAATCCAAGGAATCTCAACCTCCGCCGTCGTCGCCCCACCATGACCTTTTCCAACACCACCATGGTCAGAAGTAATGATGAGGATCGTTTGCGCCAGCATCCCCGCTGCTTTGAGTCCCTGAATGGTCTCGCCGATGAGCCGATCCGCCTCTTCGACGGATTTGTAATATTCAGGCGTTCCATGACCGGACGCATGCCCGGCGTGATCAATGTGATCGAGATGGATGAACGTAAAATTCGGCTGCTTTGCTTTGAAATAGGCGACAGCACGTTCGGTGGTGTTGACCGGACCGTCTGTATCTTCAATGACATCCGGGACTTCCCGTTCAAACAATATGCCGAAACCGCTCCAATCGTGGAAGCAAGCAATTACTGCTGATGGCTGCTGCTCACGTAGAACGCTGAAGATCGTTGGGAAAATGCCGCCCGACCCGACTGCCGTTGGCGTGAGTTCAAATTTATCGGGTCTCCAAGCGTTGGACGTAACACCATGCTGTTCGGGTCCGGCACCCATGAGCATCGAAGCCCAATTGGGACTGCTAGAGGTCGGCATCACGCCGCGCGCGTGCAGCGTATAAGCACCGCGCTGCATGAGGGTGTCCATATTGGGAGTTTTCGCTTTCTGGACACCGTCGGGACTCAGCCCATCGCACCCGATAATTACTACATGATTCACACCGGGAACTTGGGAAACGACCTCGGATGTGAAGCCAAAAAACAGAGAACCAACCAGCAAAATGGCTCCAAGCACATCGAAAGCCCTGCGCTTCTTGAGAGAGACACACATTATTTCTTCCTCCGAAATTGCCGTGGATTATCTGCTCGCAGCAGCCTTGATTTGACTCCAGGTGAGACTCAGTTTCCCAGCAGGCTCCACCGCCAGTCCTTCCGCCTCCATATTATTCGCTACCTCTTTTTCACTGAGTGCTCGATCATAGAGGCGTACTTCGTCGAGCATCCCTTTGTGCACGAAGTCCTCGTTGTCATCTTTGTAAGCACCGATGGAGAAGAAGACGCGATCCGGGTAGTTGATCGCTCCCGATTGGACACTTGAAGTAGCCTCCAGTTTCCCATCTACGTAGATTTTCATCTCTTCGCCATCGTATGTACCGACCACGTGATGCCATTCACCCACATCGTACGTGTTGACGGAATTGAGGTAGGTTAGAAGACCATCACCATCATCAGCCCCATCCGAGGAGAGTGCAAAGCTGAACGCTTTCCATCGGGTGCCGAGCAGCCAACCTTTTTCAAAAGCACCATTGTCCTGAACTGCTACGATGTATCCACCCCATTCGATGAATTGCTCATCCCAAGCCCATAATTCTACGGTCATTTCCTCTGTAGGAAGTGTGGCTTTTTTGATGTCATCGGTCATTTCGACACGGGCACCAGCACCACCGCCCAATTGCACTGCTTCTCCAAACTTCCCTTGGACGATTTCGATTTTCCCTATCATCTCGGCATCTTGGTCGCCCCAGATATCCTCTACCGTATTACCTTTTACGGTGTTTTTATCGAAACTCCAGTAGCCAATTAACCCATCTTCGATGACGACTGTCTGGGCAATGACAGGGATTCCTATACCCAATCCAGCGATTAAAGCAGCGACTAAACTCAGAATTGCTTTTTTTGTTGTTGCGTTCATAACAAACGGAAGCATTTTAGCTCCTTTGGTTAATATCTTACCGCAAATAGTGGGATGTTGAGTTTCGCTTTGTCTGATTCCAAAAGTCTATCATTGACAAGAAAAAACACACCTTGAAACCTAATACCTTCTGTATTCCGGATCAACCCAACCTACACTACAAAGCGTTTTACGTTGAATTCACGTTAATTTCGGATTTTCACGTTGCCCCACAACGTGCTTAAAAGCGATGCCGATGGAGAAACCGGTAGCTGCTTCGGTGAGAACCAGTTACCGGAATAATTGCTGCCATTGTCTGTAAGTTGTGTGACTTTTTGACTTGTCAGATCAATTTTGAAAATTTGTGAATTACTTCCAACAACACCCTCTGTATAAATGAGTTCATCGCCGGAGGGTGCCCAAGCCGGTCCGCTTGCGATGAAAGACCCAATCCGTCTGAGGTGGCTTCCATCTCGGTTAACAGTGAATACGGACTGCCGCTTTTCTGCCGGGCGAAACCAAGCAAAAGCAATCCTATCATCGACTGCGGAATAGGCAGGCTGAAACATTCGCGGGAAATCATCTGGGAAGAGCGTTTCCTGCTTATCAGTTTCTAAGTTGATAAACCGGACTTGGCGGCTTGCCCAATGAATCTCATCTGCAACCACAAAAGCGATTTCTGTTCCATCCGATGACCAACTTGGATATCCACTGTGGGCACTCTTTAAATGAATGACACGTTTTACTAATGTTCCATCCACTCTCGCAGTGTGAATATAGGTGCCACCTAAGACACGCTTAGAATAGAGAATCCGCTTTCCGTCTGCGGACCAAGCAGGTTCCGTTCGGTATGCTTCGCTGACACCAAACAGTGGACGCACATTTCTCCCATTGACATCCATCAGATAGAGATCGCGCGTCCCTCTACGGTTGGAAGTGAAGAGGATCCGGTCACCTATTGGTGAGATGACTGGCTCACAATCGACAGCGCGGTCGTAGGTTAATCGCTCCTGTCGAGTTCCATCCGGATTCATTATGTAGATTTCCCAATTACCGTCGCGGTTTGACGAAAACACAATCTTTTCGCTGCTGAGTGATTTTGCTGAAACAGGACAGAGCAGCCCGAAGATGAGGCAAAAAGAGATGAAGATGTTTCGCAGTTTCATGTGAAAACCTCCTCTGCTACTGATTGTGTTTACATTTTGTCCTCTTAGCGGGTTTATCTAAGGTATTACAGAAATGGATGGAGAACGCTTTCAAATGAGTGTCATCATCCTCACTCAATTAGCAAAAGGATAACATGTTTGTCAAAAAAATGTCAAGAAAAAGTCAAAAAAATCTTTTTCTTGACAGATATTACCGGAAAATGGGTTTTCGGTTGTAAAGTTATGTTATTTGCCGCGCTATGCCAAATCTTTTCCTACTTATAGTTTGTATCAAATGACCCCATGAGTTACACTAATAGTATGAGTTAACTTAACGAGTAGATGTATTTGCATCACCGACACTCATTTCATGGAGGTCACTATGGACCGTAAGAAGGATACCGCCTATGGTATCAATCGCCTCGAATCCAAGAACGCCAGAGCGGCTATTATTGAGAAGATTTCAGCAGACTTTAATCTCATGCCTCTGATTGCTGAAGCCTACTCTAACCAGATTTCCGATTACTTCGCTCAACATGCCGATGTGCAACTGACATCAGGACAAATCTGCTATGAGGCAGTCGCCGCCGAGGAACCGGCAGGCAAACATATCGCTTTAGCGAAGAAAGTCTCCTGTCGGCTGACCCTCAATGAAGTCCAAACCGACCTTGAAGTCTTAGGCACTTATGGACTCGCAGGTCTCAGACGACATCGGATTCTCCGATTGACCCAAGAAACTTATGACCAAGATGCCTTGCTGAGCTACGAAGATTTAGCAGTGTTATTAACCACGAGTCCTGCCACGGTGAAACGCGACATCCGAGCCTTGAAACAGTCGGGGTATTTCGTGATGACGCGCGGGGCGAAACACGACATGGGCCCCGGTCTGTCTCATAAGACGCAGATTCTTGAGTTGTATTTCAAGGCATACACTTTCACCGAGATTGAGAAAAAGACAAACCACTCCGAACGGGCCGTTGACCGCTACCTCAGAGACTTCACACAAGTCGCCACGCTCCATCATCAAGGGTTTCCTAATGCACAGATACGCCTCATCACCCACCTCTCTGACAGGCTTATACGGGAGTATCTCTCGCTGTATGAGGAATACCAGAACACCGATCGCATGACCCAACTCCTTCACCCAGAACCGATGGATGAAAAAAAGGGGGAACTCTGATGAGCAAACCTCAGACGCCCACCGCCATCAACGAGAAGAAGTTCAGGCGCATCAACGATAAATCGCTACGACAGTTGCTCATCCATCGCTTTCTCAATGACTACGGCTATGACAAAGGCGAAGTCACTGCCACCGCTATTGTTGATGATATTCTTACGACCGTTGAAGACTATTTCGTCATTACCCTCCCTTTGGAGAAACTCGCCACGGGCGACGCACTCCCGGAGGAGCGACTCCTGAGTTATGGACACCTCGTTTGGATGGCTGTTCCTATTGAAGAGCATCCAGAGAGAGGCAAGTCCATCGTCAAAACCCGTATGAAACCCGTCATCCTGACATACCTCGCCGCAGAGGATATTGAATCCTTTCGCAACGGATTTACCTCCCGACAACTCAGGATCAATCGCTTGGTCCGCTGGTGTCATCAAGCTTATGACCAAGGCGCATTATTGACACAACTCGACTTGGCAGTCTTGCTCAACGTCTGTGATGCTGTCGTCTGTGATTATGTCAATGAATGGCAAAAAACCACCGGCGAAATCTTACCCACTCGCGGCAATATCCATGACTTATCGGGGGCTATTACCCACAAGAAAGAGATCATAACCCTCTATCTTCAAGGGCATCTGACCCCCAGGATTGCCGCAAAGACCAAACACTCTAAGGAGGCTGTTGACCGATACATTCGCGATTATGAGTCTGTAAAAGTCGTTCGCACTGCTACCGCTGATATTGACAACATCTCACAGATTACACGACTTTCTAAACGCGTCATCTCTCAATATCTCGACCTGATCCCACAGCACCAACTTCAAACTATGGATGCAAACCTTGCCAATTCAGCCGCAAATCAGCAAGGAGAACCCCAATGATCCTCTAATCCGTTGTTCCCGACACACTTGACTTGGCAAACCGGGCAGTCGCCTTGAAAATAGGCTTGACACGCCGCTACCGGTTTTGCTATACTTGAGACATGTTGATCGATCAGCACATCATTTTTCAAGGAAGATGCCAGCGAAACCAACGCAACCCACTGAGAAACGATCGCTCGGAAGTCAATAAACATAAACCTTCCAGCTATCCTATGGTCATTTGATACTATTTCCGTATTACCATTCGCTGCGTTGCGGTGAACTCATCTGCGGACAGCGTATAGAAATAGACACCACTTGCGACAGGTTCGCCGAAAGAATTTTTTCCATTCCAATAGGCTGCAGCTTTTCGGTCCTGATATTTGCCTACGGGTTTGTATCCTAATCCGAGGGTCCGCACGAGTGTTCCATTTGCTGTATAGATATGCACGGTGACCTCCGCAGGCTTTGCCAACTGATAGGGGATCCACGTCTCCGGATTAAATGGGTTTGGATAGTTTGGTAGAAGCACCGTCTTTTTTGGTGACAGTGCTACCAAAAGGTGTTCGAGGATGGCGATTCCTCTCTGAAAAGGGGAAGTTGTGTCATCAACTTGTTGTGCATGGGTTAGCCACAACTGCACGTCCGCTACGGTGAACATCTCTCTCATCTTGGAATGTGCGGCAGGTGCGCTATCGCCGGTACCGAGTGAACCGGCAACCAAAACGAGGTCCGTAATGTTGACAATGCTATCTGCGTTCACATCCGCGTCATTTATTCCAGATTGTCCAAAACGCGAAGCAACAAAAGTTAGATCCTGGTAATTCACCACACCATCCCGATTTACGTCTTCAAGTTTTACAGTTGTGTCTGTTGTTGGTGTGAAATCCCATAGCAGCACCGTTCCGTCAGAACTTCCAGTTAGGAGCGTAGTGCCATCAAGACTGAAGCTAACACCTGAGATCGCGTAGGTTTGTATGGGCAGTGTTGTTCTGTGTATACCGGTATCAACATCCCATAACCGGACAGTTCCGTCATTCCGACCACCACCACTTGCGAGAGTTTTCCCGTCCGCACTGAACGCAATACTTGTAATCCAACCTGTATGTCCGACAAGCGTTCGTATGTGTTCACCACTCATTGTATCCCAGAGTCTTATTGTTTGATCCCAACCTGCACTTGCGAGGATTTTCCCATCCGGACTAAACGCGACGGACAGAATTCGGTCTGTGTGTCCGGCAAGCGTCATTAGGTGCGTTTCAGTGTTAACATCCCATATCAGGACGGAATCGTCGTCACTACCGCTGGCAAGGGTCCGGCTATCGGGACTGAAAGCGATTGCCGTGATACCTGATACGTGCCCAGAAAGTGTGGCTATGTGTGTGCGACCGTCGGCGAGCCATAACTGTATTGTCTTTTGGTTGTTTCCACTTGCAAAGAAACGTCCATCGGGACTGAAGGCGATTGCGCGACTGCTTGATCCGCTGGCACTTCTTCCGATGTACGCTTTTAGGGTTGACTTGTGGGTTCCAGTTGCAACATCCCAGAACCGTATATTCCAGCCAATCTCACTTGCGAGTGTCCGTCCATCGGGACTGAAGGCTAAGCTCGTATTACCCCACCTATTATCAAAGAACATTGCTTTTTGTGATAGCGTAACGGTGTCCCACAAGCGGATTTTCTCCCAACTTCCAGTGGCAATCGTGCGACCGTCGGGACTGAAGGTGAATCCAAAAGAACTGATTGTATGTCCGGTAATCGTTCCTTTTTGCGCACCGGTGATACTGTCCCACAGATATAACTCGTCGTAACCACCACTGGCAATTATGCGACCATCCGGACTGAAGACGATTGAAGTGATCCATCCTATATGTCCTGTAAGTGCTGCTTTGTGCGAACCGCTGACAACGTCCCATAGTCTTAAATCAGCACCCCTACTAACTGCGAGAGTCCGGCTATCCGGACTAAACGCTAAATGAGAGATTCCTACTCTTGATTTGAGTGTCTGCTTATGTTCTCCCGTGTTGGCGTTCCACAACTCCACATTGTTTTCCTGAGAACTCACACTTGCGAGCGTTTTCCCATCTGAACTGAATGCAAGTGCTGAGATACTTTGGATATGTTCTTCAAGGGTTGCTCTGAGTTTTCCAGTGTTGACATCCCACAGACGGACTGTGCCGCTCAAACTACCTGTTGCGAGCGTTTTCCCATTAGGACTGAAGGTAACAGGTCTGACAGCATCTGTATTCCCAGCGGCATCTGTATTCCCGTCGAAGGTAGCTAAGTGTTGACCAGTGTCAACGTCCCACAACCGCGCTGTCTTGTCCCTGCTGCCGGTTGCGAATGTTTTACCATCCGGGCTGAATGCCATACTATAAATAGTACCCGTATGTCCTATCAGATTTGATTTCTGTTGGTGAGTGGTGAGATCCCATAGTGCTACCGTGTGATCCCTGCTTCCGATTGCGAGCGTCCTGCCATTGGGACTCAAGCCGGAGATGTTACCCGTTAACGGATATCCGTTGAACAAGTCGAGAGCCTTTCCGCTGTGAGCATCGTAAGTCCAAGTGCCGATGGAGCTTGATACGATGAGGTGATTACCGTCTTCGGAGTACGCGATTTCATAAATAACTCCCTTTCCGAGACGCGCGCGGGCACCCTCTGGTAACGCGAATTGTGCTTCGTTTTGCGTCCCTGTTTCAGCATCCAAACGCTGCATTGGCGCGAGGGAGATTGATATACATAAAATCGAAACAATAGATAATGTGTAGATGAAAAGAAGATAACGCTTCATCGGTTCATCCTCCCGTTTGATGTGCTCCGCATTTGCAAGGGAAGATAGCAAATATCGTGCCAACGGACATATTATAGTAAAGACCACAATTACCTATATATCAACAGAAGGGCGAGGTTACAAACCTCACCAGCGAAACGGGGACCCTTGTTTTCCAAAATGTCAACATACTTTCAGGCTTTACTATAACTGATCTCCGTCTATCCCAACGCAGCTGGAAAACACATCCACCAGTGAATAGAAGTTGTGTAGGACCGATATTTTCAAAGCGCGGAGTACTGTTTCGGAGGGGTGAGGCGGTTCTAAAGAGTGCCCCGAATTGTGCATAGTGTGCCCGAAAATGTTCAGAATTTGGACATATAGCATCAATTAGATGTGAGAAAATAGGTATAGTGAAATCTGCAATTACCTGTACAGTGTTGCGCGTGAGGTTGGAAAACTTTGCTGAGTCAATAAAAACAGAATATTGAAAGGGGCTGGTTTTACCAGCCCCTTTTTTTATTCCGATTCAGTTCCATCTCGCGCTTTCCGGTTCTGCTGTCAACAATCCAATAGGGTCTACGACCAGACGAACACTTCACCATCGTCAGGGGAATACCCAATAAAGACTGCCAGGACAATTCGGGCGCGTGTGCCTTGGACCGGTGGCACTTCATGGATACACCGCGTGTTGAAGAAGTAGAGATCGCCTTGCTGCAGATCAACCCGATAGTTCTCTACACCATTTTCAGTGGCGTACCTGTCAAAGGTTTCCTCGGCGATATGGGGTTGAATTTCCTCGGACCAAAGGCACCGGTGCAAAATGGCTTGCGTTCCTTTTCCGTTTTCGTCTGCATTTTGGACACACAACACGCCTGCAAACTGATGCTCAAAGCGATAAACTTCATAATCGGTGCGCTGCTCACGATACTTGACGTGATCAATGTGTGGTTTGTAGCTATGGGTTTCGTAGTGGACACGGAAGATCGCGGGACCGTAGCGTGATCCGTCTGATTCACGCGCAACTTTTACCTCTTTGCCGGGGGAAAGCGCAGAGAGTGAATCATAGATAAGGTTAACAGGGTTATCAAACCCATCAAACAGGAATTTAAAGAGATGTTCTGTCTCCCCAGCGTGTGCCAAAAATTTCGCCTTATCACTACCACGATTCCCAAGACTGGTGCCAATGTCAATACGGGTGCGTTTGTCAGCGGAGTTGATGTCGGCTTCGTCGCGCATCAAGCCCATATTTGTGAACCGATGGATGAGTCCTTGGCATTGGGCAGGTGAATAGGCATTCCGAAGAATGATGGCGGGTACTTCGGCTTGGGAGAGGGCATAAATCGGGTCGCTGTAGGTTTTACAAACCGTCTCAAGATCAGGCTCTGCGGGGAGCCAATTGTTTTTGGCGTTCATGGTAACCTCCGTCGCTCTATTAAGAGAACCGTGATTCAGACTGAACCTCTGAAGGGCGTTTTTGCACAACAGGAATAACATAACTCCGAATGGTCAGTCCATCCAAGGTGTCTGTTTCCAGTTGCGGCTTGGGGTTTTCCCGATGATCGAAAACGATATAGTAGCCTTCTGTTGCCCCTTCGGACTTCAGGTATGCGGCGAGCTGGTGCTTTCCTACCTGATAGTGTCGTTCGTTTCGCCATACCTTTGTTTCGATAACGTATTGCTGTCTGTTGTGTGAGATAATAATATCTGCTCTGCCCCTACCGGTTGGAACTTCTAACCGCATTGTAGCATGTACAATTTTGACGAACTCATCAAGATAGGCGAAAAGAAGGTATTGTCCGACGAATTCTTTCGGTGTATCGGGGACCTGTAATATTCTGAAACCAGCGCGTGCAATGAAATTGTTGAAGTTGTTGATGAGTGTATGCATCTCGATCCGTCCGGTTGATGTGATGTATCCTGTAAAGTCAATGGGGCCCTCTTCTGGGAAGTATTGGTCTTCAAGTCCATTGATGAGAGGTCTAAGGGTTTGAATGATGCAATGGAGATAGATAGGATTGAGGATCTGGCACATTCCGTCTTCTCCCCTTGCAATGATACCGTAAGTGGCGAGTTCACTAACGATTTCGTCATGTAGAGTGAAGTTAATGCTGCTGCCATAAAAAGCGATTCGCATAAGCATTTTTTCAAAGCGCGGGTTTCTGCGGATGTTTGTAATAAGATGCTCAATGTTGGTATTTCTTTCTTCGATCAGCTCGGTATATGCTCGTAAGAAGTGGTGCATCTGAATGGTGTCGGTTTTGGGTATGTCAAGCTCTGCGGTAAGAATCTGGGCACACCTGTTAACAAGAAAGGGTTGCCCTGCGGTCTGTTTATGAAGCAAGTCAATTACTTCCGGTGCGAAGGCTTGTCCGACTTCTTCTGTATACTGTGAGAGTAGTTCGCGCACTTGCGCCGCGGTGAAGTTTGGCAATGTGAATTCATCTTGTATGTTGAAGGGTGAGATCGATCGGTCATAGTCCAATTGCGTAATGTTCTTAACGCCAACGATTCCGACACTATATGGGGCGCGGGCATCGCGCCCGGTGAGGTATATCCGGCGGAGCGTATGCAGAAAATCACTAACGGTGGCTTGCGGGATACCGTCAAATTCGTCAATAATAAGAACAAGGCGCGGTGGTAGAGATGTAGAGAGTTCGTCACCCAACAAACGTGGAAGTTGCCGAAAGAAACGCCGCATTGCAACATGATCGCTAATCTTCGTGTCATCTAAAAATTGCATCAGTCGTTGAGATAGCATGATCCCCTGGCTCTCAAAAACAGTCTCAATTTCCTCACGGATATCCTCAAAGATGTCGGTGTAAAAAGCATCCGGGGCGCGATTTTTATAGTCCTCAAAATTGAGTTGGATTGGGAAATAGGCACTTTCGTTTTTCGTGAGTACCTTGAGAACTTCTTGGAAGAACGTGGTTTTGCCGCTCTGTCGGGGGGCGAAGAGCATGATGTATCGTCCCTGTTTAACGCGGTTAATGTAATCAGCAAGTTCCTCGCTGCGCGAAACGACATAGTGATCCTTGGAATTGACGGGACCTTGCGTTCCAAATTTCCTCAATGTTTTTCTCCTGCTTTTTGGCAGATGGCTTTCTCTCGAAAACCATCAACGAAAAAAGGTGCAAACTCTCAAGTTAACTGCCGATTCACAGCCGCAATCAGAATCTCGGATTGAAGAGGTAATCGTAATCATCTATTTTTTCAGCAGCGAAGTCAAGGAACTCAGCATTATGGTCGAGATCACTGTTTTCAAAAGCGGCTTCACACCCAGTTTTATATTTTAGTCGCCGGTTGGATTTGAGCCAATGAACGCGATAAATCAATGCTATCATGTGGCGGGGCTTGTCAGATGGATTGGGGACACCGCGATGCCACAGTCGCATGTCTCGAATCAGGATACTTCCCTTCTTCGCATTTCCACGAATGGGGGGGCAGATTTTACGGCGTGCTTCTTCTTGTTTTTCATCTATATGATGTTCACCAACTTCAAGATGCGAGCCGGGCCAGATTTCAACACTTCCATTCTCCTCTGTTGTATCCTGTGGTGAAATATTAACGACGACTTCCGTTGTTGGGTGTGCAACCTTTTGGTCTGGCCACAGGTGAGCACCGTCTCTGTGGAGCGGTTGTGTTGTGCTACCGGGGCTGTTCGTGTTACCGTTGTAGAAGTTATTATAAAGCCCTGGACCGAGCAGCTCCTTCGTTACTTGGATAACATAGGGGTTCGCGACGACATCTCTGAAGATGTAAGGCGCAAACGGTGGCGGTCCCTGCTGGAGATGCCCTTTAAGCCTACCTGCGCCACCCCATTTCTCCTCATTAATAAGGATTTGCGAATCTGCGTCCATCCGTTCGCGAAGAATGTCAAGGTGTTCGTGACTAACGACGTTTTCTAAGACCACATAGCCATCAACGCGGATGGCCTTAACGGCTTGCTCTACATGGGCATCTGCCAGTTTTCCTGCTGCTAATTCTTTCGATTGAACAGTTATCTCCATAATATTTTCCTTTAGCCAAAAAATTCCGCATAGAGTGCTTGAACGGCAGTCTCCATATCGTCGGATTTTATGCCGAACATCATACTGACTTCGTTGGAACCTTGGTTAATCATTTCGATGTTGACCTCCGCGCCAGCTAAGGCATTCGTAGCACGCGAGGCGATACCGACAGTGTGACGCATTCCCTCACCGACAACCATAATCAGTGCCAGTCCGCGTTCCACGGAAACATCTTCCGGTGCAAGCGTTTGCCGAATCTGTTCGACAATCCTTTTCTCTTTTGGCACAGATAGATTTTCTTCGCGGATAATGACTGACATATTGTCTATGCCGGACGGGACATGCTCAAAAGAGATTTCTTCAGCTTCCAAAATCTGCAACAACCGCCGCCCGAATCCAATCTGACGGTTCATCAGGTATTTGCTGAGGTAGATGCAGCAAACGTCTTCCATTGCAGCAATGCCGACAACTGGCATATCTGTTGACTTACGGCTTGGCACAATCCGGGTGCCATCTGCTTTCGGATTATTCGTGTTTCGGATGTTAACAGGCACCTGCGCACGGTAGACGGGTTCAAGTGCTTCATCGTGAAATACGGAAAACCCTGCGTAAGAGAGTTCGCGCATCTCACGGTAGGTTAACTCGGTAATCGGTGCTGGATCTTTGACAATAGATGGGTTCGCCGCGAACACGGAATCAACATCGGTAAAGTTCTCGTAGACCTCTGCCCGAACAGCACTGGCGAGAATAGCACCTGTGATGTCTGAACCGCCGCGCGAAAAAGTGACGATATTGCCTTGTTTTGAGTAGCCGAAGAAACCGGGAAAGATGGTGATACCGGGGCGTTCATGTAAATCCCGCAGGCGGTTGTATGCTTCCGGTAGCACTTGCGCGTTGCCGGGTTCATCGGAAAGCAATAAACCTGCGTCCTTCGGATTTACATAGTGGGCATCTACACCGCGTGCTTGTAGGACTTGGGCAATGAGGCGCGCGCAGTTGTCTTCACCGCCTGCTTTCATTGTGTCCATATAGAGATCCGCATCAGTTGTGCTGTTTTCGAGACGTTCGGTCAGATCACGAGCGATAGGTTCAGCACTCTCGTCAGGGAGCCCTAATTCAGAAACAATGCTTCGATAGCGTTCAATCGCTTCGGCACACTCGGAGGCACCCAATTTTCCTGCAAGGCGTTCTGATGCCGCTGCGATGAGAAGGTCGGTTACTTTGATGTCTTGGCTGTGTCGTTTTCCGGGTGCAGAGACAACGATGAGACGGCGTCCCGGGTCAGCAGTGATGATGTCACAAACGCGGCGGACTTGCTCCGCTGATGCGAGGGAGCTTCCGCCAAACTTTGATACTTTTAACAATCCAGATCCTCCAATTTTTTGTGTTATTTAGTCAAGTAGTTTAGGACTTGAAGGTAACCAAACTATTTTTTAAGATGTGAGACGTGTGTTCCTTCGGCTGGCTCAAACCTTTGTGAGTTTTCACCCATGTAATGACATATAAAACTCCGCCGCCACCGATCGCGTGTTTTATTTTTGTAGGAACCGTGAATAACCTTACCATCAAAGAAAAGCGTGTCACCCGGGGACATGTCAATTCCCAATTCTTCAGCGTTTTCCGGCTTGACAGCTTGTACGTTTGTAAACGAAATAGCGGTGTCCGCTGTTTCAACACGAAACAGACCGTTCTGATGGGAACGCGGGATCAGCACCATGCGTCCAACGTCTTCGTCCGATGTGTCCAATGCTACCCAAACACCAATGAGTGGATCTATGGTGATGTACTGTTCATCTTGGTGTAGTGCCTGACCTCGCGCACCGGGCGGTTTGAAATAGACCATTGTTTGTAACAGTACCGGTGTATCATCAATCAGTTGCTCCGTAACGTTAAGCAGGTTGGTATCCGCTGCCCATTCTTGGGTCAATTCGTCCCAGTTGTGCATATTAATCATGCGCGGGAATTGATGATTTGGATCATCGGCGTGGTCGGTTGTGCCACCGCTGTCGCCGGGTTTCGGACCTTCTGCGCGACGTTTCATGTAATGTTCGCGCATTGACGTTACTGTGGCTGTACTAAAGAGATGCGGAATTACCACGAAACCCTGCTCTTTATAGTGGTCTCGCTGTTGAGGCGTTAAGGGCATGGACGAGTTCTCCTACAGGTTGCTGGGCCGTTTTATATAACGTTTTTGAGTCTGTCTTTTAATTTTATGGTAATTTCGGGTATTTGTCAAAGTTTTTTCTCTATGCGTACAAAACGTTGATTCTTCGTAAATAGATTCAACGTGACTTTCTCAGGAAACTGTGCTATACTTATGCAAAATCTTATTTATGGAGTATATCTTTTGATGAAAAACGAATGGGTTGTTTACGAAGGAAACGAAGGTCCCGGAAAGGGCAAACATATTGTGCTTGTTAGTGGCGATGAAGAGTATCGCTCTGAAGAGGCATTGCCAATGTTGGGAAAGGTATTAGCCGCACACCATGGATTTACATGTACGGTGCTGTTTGCGATTAATCCGGAAACAGGGGAAATTGATCCGGAGGTCCAAACCAATATTCCAGGACTCCACCATTTAGAATCAGCGGATATGATGGTGCTGTTCACGCGTTTCCGTGAGCTACCCGATGAACAGATGAAGTACGTCGTTGACTATACGAATGCTGGCAAACCTGTGATGGGACTTCGTACAGCGACGCACGCTTTCAGTTATAGCCGTGACCTTGAGAGTCCGTATGCAAAATATAGTTTTAACAGCGAGAGTTTTGAGGGCGGCTACGGCAGGCAGGTGCTTGGTGAGACATGGGTCAACCACCATGGACATCACGGCAAAGAGAGCGCGCGCGGTGTGATTGACGAAGCGATGCAGGACCACCCGATTCTCAAAGGTGTTGACGATGTTTGGGGGCCCTCTGATGTCTACGGCATTAATGATTTGACAGGCGATTCACAAGTGCTTGTCCACGGACAGGTGCTGGTCGGTATGGATCCGACAGATGCCCCGAAACCGGATACCGTCACAATGCCGATGGTGTGGATTAAAACCTATACAGGCGATGAAGGGAACACCTCACGCGTCTTGAACACGACGATGGGTGCCTCCGTTGATTTAGAGAGCGAAGGACTCCGCCGTCTGCTCGTCAATGGCTGCTACTGGTGTATGGAGATGGAGGATGCGATTCCCGATAAAAGTGTTGTCGATTATGTCGGCGATTATGCACCGACATTCTTCGGTTTCGGCACCTTTACAAAGGGTGTCCGCCCGGAAGACCATGCGCTGTAAGGTGGGTAGTTAGTTGTCGGTTGCTGGATAAGATGCTTCTTTAACCGACAACTATTTTATTCGGCTGCTTTTGCAAAAAATGTATCAGAACGGAATTGAAATGCTAATCTCTGCTGCCGGATTATATGCAGGGCTACCTTTAACAACAATTTCAACCTCACAATCCAGTTTTCTGATGAGTAAAAACAGGGATTCGATAGAAAAATCATCAAGTCTGCCGTTTAGGAGCGCGGTGATTTCCGGCTTGCTGAGCTCCAAAAGTTTGGCGGCCTCGTCCCATGTAAGTTCGCTTTGGGTTATAATGCTGTTGATTATTAAGGAAAGGCGAGCTTTCGTCCGGTATTCTTCTGGATTGAGAAAACCTAAATCGTCGAACACATTACCGCTGCTTTTTTCACCTTCAATTTTTTCTTCAGTCATTTTCTTTCTCCTAATGTGGTGTTGTCTATTCTTCTGCAAGCGAGATGTGAAATATTCCACGATCTTTGATAGCACTATACAGTTTATCGTTAATGACAGCAAGATCAACAGTCTCACCGAGTGCTTCTGAAGAAACTTGCTTCCATTGGTTATTGGTATCCAAGCGATAGACTCCAACATTGCCAGCACCATAAACTGTAGGACCCTCCACAGCAAATCTGTCTATGATAGGACGCGTACCCGCGCTATCGGTTAGCACACGCCAGTGTACGCCAGTTTCTGAACTCAAGACCCCTTCGTCTGTTGCGACATAAACTGTTGAATCAACAAGGGTTATCTCCTTGAAATGGGTAAAGTGAAGTGGTAAGTTTGACGTAACATCACTCCAGCTGCTCCCGCCATCAAGCGACTGAAACAGTTTACTATCGCGTTTCCCGACATAGATGGTTTCTCCCGAAACCGCTAATTTGAGATCCGCGCTGTAGTTGTCATAAGACTCTTGGCTCATGTCTGTTAATCCTGTGCTTATCCACTCCGGGGCACCAAGTCTCCACTTAAAAAGCGTACGTCTGTGTTCAGCGTAGAATACGTTGTTACAGACTACGATCATTCTGGTTCTCGCGTCCTTCCCACGTATAGGAGGTGGAACGATTGATACGACTGCGTGATGCGCTTTTTCGGAATCCTCAGATAAGTGAGTCTCTTTCGCTGCCTTGCCATCTGCTCGTAACTTACGAGATAATGCTTTATCATCAGAAGCGGGTATGCTTTGAACAGGACTGCGTATATTGCTATCTGTAGATACGCGGGAAATTTGCAGGTTGTTAACTTCAGATGAAATAAGATAAAGATTATTGTCATCAACTACCAATTTTGAATTAAAGAAGTGGGAGATACGCGCTCTGTCCGGTTTTGATGATTCATGTGTAATTGTAGTCACCTTCCCAGTAAACCTCTCGGTAATTGAGATCTTTTTCCAAGACGCACCTTCGTCAGTTGATTGATACACCACATTGCCAGTATGCGCGTATAATCTACCGTTGAACGCAATTAAATCCTTCAACCTTGTTCCAGCCATCCCATCTATAAGTAAGCGCCACGATTTCCCGCCATCAGTTGTACGACGAATCCCAAAGGGACCCACTTTGTAAAACGTCATCTCGTTTACGGCCACAACTGGAAGACTATTGATCATGAACAGATTCCCATCTCCTGAAAGCTCTGTCCAGGTTTGTCCGTTATCTATTGAACGATGGCGTTGGCTGGCAGTTGACGCTAAAAGCACTTCACCAACAGCCAAAATCTTCATGCCAGATGGTATGTATCGATCGGAAGATTTATAACGAGGTGTTATTTCAGTCCATGATGCTCCCAAGTTAGCCGAATGGAAAATCTTGAGGGCATGCGACTCATTTCTTGGCACTTCTCGTTCTACCTCTATTGGTGTGAGTCCCAACAGATGGGGACCTGTCCCAACATAGAGATTATTCTCAGACACTGCCAAGGAGTAAATGGCTCTTGATGTCTCCACCGGCACCTTTTGCCAAGTACTTGAATCGAGACGATAGAGACCCCGCGCTGTACCAGCAAACACTGTTTTTCCAACAGTAGCCACTGCGGAAATACTTTTGTTTCCCAATCCGTCATTAAATACGTTCCAGTGTGTCCCACCGTCCGTAGATCGATAAATCCCTTCATCTCTAAGGGCAAGATACATCGTAGAACGGGTTTGTGTCTCATCCGTGATGATGAAACCGACAGCGTGTCCCTTTGGTCTGGGACCAATCGTCCGCCACGTTTCACCGCTATCATCCGAAGTAAATATTTCGTCGGTGGATACTATGTAAAGGATACCGCCATGTTCTGCCATCGGCATTAGCGATTTACCAATTGGAATATCCGTGTTGATGCGTGTCCACGTTGTCGCATCTGCTCCTAATCTGTATATGCCTGTCGGAGCAACAGCATAGACGGTCCCTTCAGATGTAGCGAAGATATCGTGTACCTGTCCTCCTGGCGGCGCGCTGCCCTGCGTCCACTGCGAAGTAGAAAACTTGGCGGAGTCCTCCAATGTAGCAGATGTTGTGGTAGTTGTAGAGACTTGTGCGCCAGGCCCGCTGCTTTTACCCGCAGCAGCCTGTCCAACTCGGTTTTGCACAGCCGGTTTTGCCGTAATATCGAGAACAATAGGTGTGTCAATGATTTCAATGGTAGGTTCGGATTGTGCTTCAAAACTGTACGGCTTCTGAAAACGAGCAAGGTATTGGCTGCTCGCACCGAGTAGCAATATTACCAAAGCTACAGCCGTGCCGAAAGCCGCCCACGGCAGCAAAGGTTTACCAACCGGAGGCGGTATCGGTTCTATATTAGCGACTTCCTCCATGATACGCTCAGTTACTTGGGCGGGGAATGGGATGCCCGCAAGTGTTTCGCGAACCAATAGTTCTTCTTGTTGTTCCTGTAAACGCTCGCGTCCGCGGCGAAGTCGACTCTTAATCGTATTCACCGACACACCTAAGAGTTTCCCAATCTCCTTCGCGGTCATCTCTCCGAGATAGTGGAGCGTTACCACTGTGCGTTCACTCTCCGGCAGCTTTGCCAGAAGTTTTTTGACGAGTTCATGACGATGTTCGGTGCTCTCTGTCAGCCGTTGTTCCGATACGTAATGTGTGTAAGAAGATTCTTCGATTTCTTCCACAGGCGTGTCCTCCAACGATTGCATCACAGATTTGTTCTTTATGTTCTTTTCGAGCCATTTAAGGCAGAGTCGATTGGCGATGACATACATCCATCCGGAGAACTGCTTCGGATTCCTGAGCTGCGCAAGATTCTTATATACTTGAAGGAAAGTATCTTGCGTAATCTCTTCGGCAACGTGAAAATCGCCAACTTTTCGCCATGCAAGCGCGTGAATACCTTTCTGGTGCTTTCGGACTAAGGCATTGAACGCTGCGTCATCACCGGACAAGATTCTACGAATCAGTTGAACATCGTCTTTTGTTTCCATCAGAATACTCCATCATCAATGAGTGGATTGAATTAGTGCTAACGTGAATTCGACCACTAAAAGATATTTCTCTAAAACTGCTTCAAGTGTCCCCAAGTGGTCGCAAGTTTTGTTCTCGGCGTTACAGATTTTGGAATATCGTCCCCGGTGGTGATGCGAAGGTTATCAAAAAGCACGGAATAATTTGAGACCCCGAAACCGACTTTACCCCTCGGATAGTCAGGAAACTCGACCTGGTGGTGTTCAAATTTTTTCGCTTCTAAAATTACGGGTCCGAGAACTTGCTTGCCATTAATCCAAAAAGTCAAGTGGTTTCCATGAACGCTCACCTTCAGGTGAGACCATTTTTTCACGCTTAAGGAGGGATAAGGTTTCGTTTCATAGTGCAGAACAGCCTCTCCAATCGGCAAACGACTCCCGCGACAGATAGCCATGGATTCAGGTTCGGGTATCGGCGTGTCCCCAATTGTACAGCGAACTCCCCAAGTCTGATTTTCTTGGTTCTGATGAATCCGAGAGGCAATCACAATATGGGCAGGTCCATGTTTTTGGAGCGGTTTAACGTCAACCTCAATATCGTAATCTTGCCACTCTTCATCCCCGATCACAAATAAACGCGTCACAGGATCAGCACCAATTACTAAAGACTCAAGTTGACCGCCAACAATTTTCCAAGACTGGAGACCGGCATGCCCGCGTGGTATTGTCATTTTCTGCCACTGTTCTATAACATCTCTATCATCAAAAGTTTCCAGAAACATCTCTGCCCCTGCGGAACAGGTTAGGATAAATATGCCCAATCCAATGCTTAAAGTTTTCATGATGTTACTCCTTATCCAAGAAGTCATAGTGAGTAAAACATAAGGATGTAGCGAGATAGGGACGGAAAGGGAGATAATTTGTGTCCTTTTCTTTCCGTTTCGGATCCCCATTCACTTTGAATTCTTAGTTCTTACTCGCTATAAGTTCCAATATAATTTCCGTTTTATTCTCAAGCTCACGTTACTCGAGCCCCTTTATAATTAAAGATACTATTTTGAAACGGAAAGGGTGCATAACTTACAAAAAAACAACAGAAACCTGAATTTTTATCTGAAAAATGGTAAAATTTTAAAAAATGATGAGTGGTGTTTCCAATCGATTTTAACACGTAACTGCATACTCGGCAATCCAATTTCAAGACCGTGTGCATATAAATTCGGAACCTTCTAATGTTTCTTGGAGTATGGATTCCGATTTCTTTAATCGATGCCGTGCACGATGGAGTTGGCTTTTAACAGTACATACCGACACACCCAAGAACTGGCTAATCTTTTTACAGGTCATTCCTCGGAAGTAGTGGAGTGTAACGGCAGTGCGTTCCTTTTCCGGCAAGCGTGAGAGGAGCTTGTGAACGATGTCGCGTCGTGCTTCAGCTGCAGCGTTCGCTTGCTCCTCAGCGACATATTGAGAATATGTCATTTTTTCGATCAGTTTGATGCTCGTGTCTTCAAGAGGTTGCGTCTGTATCCTTTTCTTTCTCTGAAACAGGACGCATTGACGTGCAGCGATTCTATAAAGCCAACCCTCAAAACAGTGTGGATCCTTCAGCATTGCCAATTTATGGTGAACGATTAGAAACGTATCTTGCGTAATTTCTTCAGCAGTGTGGAAATCGGCGATCCTTCGCCACGCAAATGCGTGAACGCTTTTTTGGTGTTTTTTCACTAAGATATCAAACGCCGTATCATCGCCGGATAAAATTCTGTCAATGAGTTGAACATCGTCTAATTTTTCCATAAGGTTTCCTCCAATGTTGGTGTCCGCCGAAAGACTTAACTGCTTTCAATGGTGCGTTCAATCTCCGCTTTGGTGCGTTCAATTTCTACCAGCTTGTCGATGTAAGCCGCTTTATACGTTTCCCAGTCATCTGTCGGTGGAATATCAAGAACTCCTGACTGCCACAGATGCGGATTGTCTTCCAGAAATGCCAAAGCATGCCGCTGTGACAGGTTGAACGCATACTCGTAGAAGTTTCCTATGATGATGCCTCTCTCCAAAAGCAGCTGAAGCCACTCCGCCCGTGGATACCTTGCATCTATCTCACGTATTGTAAGGTCACTGCTATAACTTTCAGTTTCTATACCGTTGCCCTTGCGCGATATGCTTACTTCGGTTTTTGCGTGTCCCTTATTGTAATCCGCATCTAACGCTTTCATCAATTCCTGGGCATTTTGGGAACCGGTATATTTCTTGTCACTGGGTGGTACTTTCTCGTTGAATATAATTTCAAGTTCAGTGGTTGTCATTGAAGATGTACCGGATACCGAATGTACACAGAACCGTATACTCGGTGGTATAATTTCAAGAGCGTCTGCAGTGTGAAAAGTACTTTCCATTTTTAGCATCTCCTTTTAATTCAGAGGCATTATGTTGCCTCGTGTTTGAAGTTTAACCTTTGAACAATATTCGCCAAAAAAGGTGAGATATTTGCGTAACGCAATGAACATCGCTAATAATTCGGCTTTCATTCGTATGTCGTGTAGTACTTCGCGTCAAATATCGGAACGGAAGAATTTCAAAAACGCCAAGGTCGTCAACGCCACCGCAAAGAAGCATAGGAAGAGCACATCCACCAGTGAGTGCCTTAACGTTTCATCTAAAGAAGGGACTGCTATAGGAGGTGGCTGCGCAATTGTGTCGAGATCATCCGGACGGTAACTTCTTACGGAAGCGTGATCTACTATTTTACTGAACAGATCCGCGTGAAGTGCGCCATAATAACGATCAGCTGCTTCAAAGTAGTTGTGTTTTTTAATCTTTCCGGTCTGTGTCAAGTTCGTGGTGAGATAAATTAAGGAAGAGGTCGGTGTGATTCGTGAGAGGGTCTCGCCGACCTCTTCCTGTCGCGCTTTCTCGCGCTGATAGTTCCTATCTATCTGGTCGGTGCGATCCGCGAATTTCTGCTTATATGCGCCTTCAAGCGGTTGCACCAGCTTATCGAACTCCTCTCCTACTGCAAACATCTGTTCATCGGAAGCCTTCGGACGATCTTTCCAGAATTTTTGGTGTATCTCCTTTTTTCTTTCTTCAAGTTCAGCATTGAAATTCTCGCGGAGTGCAGTCTTTTCAAGATAAACGCTCTGCGAGGTTTTTGTGGGTACGATTAATTTCGCAGCGACAAACCCGATGCGTGGCACAATCAGCACAGCGAATACCCAGACAGTGAAGGCGACGATGAGTGCTGTTTTGGCGTTATCTAAATAGGTGGAAATCGCCGTGCCAATGGCGAAAAATACGCCGATGTAGAGCAGCGAGGCCAGCATCAGACTCATGACTCGTGGGAAAACCTCTGGCTCACCAAGGGGAAACCCTTGCCAGACGATGACGAGTAAACCGAAGAGAAACGCTACCAAAAACGGCACCACGAACACAATGTATCCGCCAATCAGTTTGCTCCATAAAAAGAGGTCGCGTGGGAGGGCGTTCGCTAAATTAATCCGCAACGTGCCTGCTTCTCTTTCCCCAGCAACTGCATCAAAGGTAAACAACAGCGCAAGCAAACTGAAGACGGTGCCGACGACAAACAGAAAATCGAGATGCCCTAAAAGGTGGGCAATAGAGTCGGAAACGGTCGCCGGTGGACCTTGGGTAATACCATTACGCGTCATCCCAAGATAACTTGGCAGTGCGTCACCCAATCCATTTGCGAAAACGCTCAAAGGTGTCGGTTTGAGGAAGAGTTTAGATACTTCCAGCTCCGGTTCCAGTGGCATACTCGGGTTTATGATCTTTTCTTCCATGTTTGTCAGTTTAACGGATTCTTGGTAATCCAACAGGTTTTGACGATAGTTTCGATGATTGATAGAGAGGGTCAACGGAACAAGCAATAGACACATCACAAGGAGCGCGACGAAACGGACACTCAGAACATGATGCATAATCTCTTTTTGAATCAATGTCATTAACATATTGAACTCCCTTTAATTTTATTCTAACAGGACTTATGCATTTTTCCATGATAACGGACGTATGACACCCTGCAGGCGGAGTTTGAAACCCCGCCTGCAAAGGGGGCTGCGTAAGTCCTATCTAATTTGGCTCGTCAGGAGGAAGTGGTTCCTGAGGAGGCATTGGCTCGTCAGGAGGAAGTGGTTCCTGAGGAGGCATCGGTTCTTCGGGGTGTTCTAAAACCTCTTGTGCGCGCGCAATCTGTTTCCTTGCGTGCTCAAGTTGCTTCCTAACATGCGCAAGCTGCTGTGAATTCAACGCTTTCTGGGCACCTTTGACCTGTTCCATGCTATGTTCAAGTTGAACCATAGCGCGTGCAATTGATTCTTTACTACGTTCAATTTGCGCCTTAGCACGTTCAATCTGTTTTGCAGCTTCTCGGATCTTGGTGTGCTTGCTTATCAACTTCTTGATGTAAGCGGCCTTATAAGTTTCCCAATCATCTGTTGGTGGAATACTGAGAAACCCTGCCTCATACAAATCTGGATTGTCTTCCAAGAGTGCCAAAAGGGAACGCTTTGATAGCAAGGATGCATACTCGTCGGAGCTATCTATGGTGATGCCTTTATCCAAAAGCAGCTGAAGCCATTCCGCCCGTGGATATCTTACATCTATCTCACTTATTGTGAGGTCGCTGCTATAAGTCGTGGCTTTTGGCCGTTCCAGTATCTCTCCGTTGCGAATCACCAGACTGCCATCGGATATAATTACTTTGGTCTCTGGCAGTCTCTTTGACAGTGCCTTATTGTAATCCTCATCTAACGCTTTCATCAATTCCTGCGCGTTTTGGGGACCGGTATACCTTTTATAACTGGATGGCATCGAGGTGAATTCAATGGATTTACTTTTTATGTTTGTCTTCGACGATCCAGTTTCGGAACTTTGTGTATAGGCATAGGTGCCTCCCCACAAACAGATGGCGAGTCCTAAAGCGGCCAAGAGTGGAAGTCTTGCGAGAGTTTCTCCGCAGTGAAAAATGCGTTTCATTTTTAGCATCTCCTTTTAATTCAGAGGCATTATGTTGCCTCGTGTTTGAAGTTTAACCTTTGAACAATATGCGTCTGTATTCTAATGACGCGTTTTAAACGTTGCCAGTAATTCGGCTATCATTAACGTGAGTTTGATAATAAAAATTGAAGGGTCCCGTCTGAGTCGTACTTCGCATCAAATATCGGAACGGAAGAATTTCAGGAATGCCACGGTTGTCAATATGACTGCAAAGAAGCAGAGCAGCAGCACATCCACTGCCGATTGACGGAGCGTTTCTCCTAAAGTCGTTATCTCCAAAGATGGTGGTTGTGTAATTTTGACGGGGTTGTATTGTCTGCTATAAGCATAATCTATAATTTTGCTGAACAAATCTGTATAGAGCATCTCATAATAGCGATCACCCGTTTGAAAATAGGTGCTTCTTTTTGCCTTTCCGGTCTGCGTCAGGTTTGTAGTGATGTAAATTAAGGAAGATGTCGGTGTGAGTCGAGAAAGCATCTGTCCCACCTGTTCTTGCCGTTCAGTTTCACGTTTATGATTCCGATCCAATTTGTTAGAATGGTTCTGGAATCTCGATCTATATTCCTCCTCAAGAGGTTTCATACGTTCATTAATTTTTTTCGCAATCTCCCCGCCTATGGATCTGCGTCCCTTCTCATCCGGCGGTACTTCCATGATCATTTTCTGTTTTTCATCTTCGAGTGCTGCGTTGAAATCGTCTCGCATGGCTGTTTTTTCCATATAGACACTCTGTGAAGTTTGTGTTGGTGCGATAAATTTGGCAGCAAGGAATCCAACGCGTGGCGTAATCAATACTGCAAACACCCAGACAGTAAAAGCGACGATGAGTGCCGTCTTAGAATTGTCTAAGTAGGTAGAAATCACTGTACCGATTGCAAAAAAGACACCAATATAGAGCAATGAAATGAGGATTAAACTGAGGACTCTCGGAAAAATTTCAGGTTCGCCGAGAGGGAAACCTTGCCAGACAAGCATTAGTAATCCGAACAGGAACGACAGCAAGAACGGAACGACAAACACCACGTATCCGCCAATCAATTTGCTCCATAGAAATAGGTCGCGCGGCAGAGAATTGGCTAAGGTGATCCGAAGGGTCCCCGCTTCTCGTTCCCCCGCAACCGCATCGAACGTAAACAGTAACGCCAGCAGACTGAAAACAGTACCCACTATGAATAGAAAATCAAGATGCCCTAACAGATTGGAAAGAGAGGACACCAGGGCGGGTGCCCCTTGTGTAATCCCATTACGTGTCATGCCGAGATAGCTCGGCAATGTATCTGCTAACCCATTTGCGAAGACGCTCAAAGCGGTCGGTTTGAGGATGAGTTTGGAAACTTCCAGTTCTGGATCCAGTGGCATCCCTGGGTTCATCGTGGTTTCTTCAATGTTTGTGAGTTTAACGGCTTCTTGATAATCCACTAAGTTCTGGCGATAATTTCGGTAATTGGTAGAAAGTGTGAGCGGGACGAGAAGGAGACACATCACAAGGAGCGCGACGAAACGGGCACTCAGAATATGATGCATAATCTCTTTTTGAATCAACGTCATTAACATTTGATTTTTCCTTTCATTCACTGTTATTGAGGATTGCGTTCTTTTGAAACTAATTTCGGTGAAGTGGTGTATGTCTCTCTTTTATAATTAAGGATACGGATTTGGAGGGGAAAGGGTGCATAAAACGAAAAATCTGGCGATGGAGGATGCCATCCCTGAAAAGAGTATCGTTGATTATATGGGAGATTATTCACCGACGTTCTTCAGTTTCAGAACGGTGTCCGTCCCGAAGATCATGCCTTGTAGGAAGTAGTAGGTTTTCCGTGCTTTGCCCGTTGTACTTCTATCGGTAGAGGCACAGCACATAATCTTATTCCATCGGCGCGCGATTGGATGTTTATGGTATACTATATACTGGTTCTCTACCATAAACATCAGATAAAAGGCAGAGTTATTCAGTTCGCCTTTACGGGGAATCTTGGATGTTCCAAAACCTTCTGTAGGAGCGATCTCCGAATCGCGACTGCTCCGATAAAATTGACGAAAAACCGAAAACTGAATGGCTCTGGATAAAAGGAGATGACCGTGCTAAATACAAAAAGGGTCCAAAGGGCACAGGGTAGGATGAAACAACAAGGAATAGATGCTTACCTTATTCTGACACATGATGACTATATTTACTTTTTCGGAGAGGATCGGTATCAACCCCGCGCCATTATTCCCGCAGAAGGTGTGCCTATTGTTGTCACATTTTCAGGTGAGGAAGATGAGGTAAGAGCAACTTTAGGTGTCGAAGACGTACGAATATTTGGTTCTGTGGGACAGCAGATCAAAGATGTCGTTCAGGTGATGCGTGGGATGATAGGCAAGAAGGAGAAACTCACAATCGGTGTGCAGATGTGGTTTTCGACACCAGCGTTCCTATTGAACATGTTCCAGAGAGCGAATCCTATTGTTGATGTTGTAGACATCGCTCCTGTTATGGATGAACTCCGTATGGTGAAAGATCCTTCTGAGATAGCACTCATGCAGCGTGCCGCGGAAATTGCCGGTATCGGTATGGAAATGGCAGTCAAGACGCTCAAACCCGGTATAACGGAAAATGAGGTCGCGGCGGAAGTAGAATATGCCATGAGGAAGGCAGGCGGGCACGGGGTCGCAACACCTGTGTTCGTGAATTCAGGGATCCGATCAGGGTGGCTGCACGGAACTGCCTCCGACAAAGTAATTGAAGATGGAGATCTCGTCGTCCTTGACTTGGTGCCGCGTTACAAAGGTTATTGTGCGAACCTCTGCCGAACCTTTGTTATTGGTGAACCCTCAGCGAAGCAGGCGGAGATGTTTGCAACTTACAAACACGCGCAAGCCGACGGAATAGAGGCTTTAAAACCGGGCGCGAAGATGCGAGATATTGACGCTGTGGCGAAGAAGGTTTTCACTGAGAACGGCTATGGAGAATTCTACGTTGCTGGTATCAGCCATAGCATTGGATTAGGCTTTGAAGAAACACCCGCCCCGACGATTCACCCCGGCGATTCTGGCATTCAAATTTGTGAAGGAATGACAGTAACAGTGGGACATCCCGTGCTTTCTGTGCCGGGGACAGGTGGCGTGCGGTTGGAGGACACATTCCACATCTCGGAAGGTAAAGCACAGCCTTTAACGGTTTTCCCTTCTGAGTTGGTGTTATCTGATTACACTTAAGTTATGGAACGTGTGCAGCGGATACTTTGGTCGGAGCTGGTTAAGCTGTTCAGACTTAATGAGTGATAGGAAGAAAGCCGTCGGATTGTGAAAACCGATGCCGTGCTTATGCGAGTGCTTCCTCGCGTAGATGATCCAGTTTCCCGGCTTTTATATCTTCTTCGAGTTTTTTATCCCAAGCTTTCTCACGAGCCTCTAAAGCTTCACGGAGTTGTGCTGTGAGACGTTTCAACAGTTCTGTTTTTGTCTTTCCTTCACACTTGACTTCTGGAACATCTGGAATCCATCCTCGCCATCCAGCAGACTTTTTTGTTACATAGGCAGTGTAGGTTTCCTTAAAGACAGGATCCACTATTTCAATAGACTGAAGTTTCCGCGTGTGTTCAACAGATCGTTCGGACGCATCATCGGCGGCAATCTGCTCATTTGTGATACGTGTCATATATCTTCACCCCCAATATGGAGCGATCTCTACTTGCTATAAACATGGGCTCACTTACAACTGGCATACTACCGTCCAGCGGTAGAAACAGGACTCGACACATGGTGCGCGCCAAGGTAAAACCACCTCACAAATTATATATAATATACCACTTGTTGTCAGCAAAGTCAACTTTTTCTTTCCTAATATATCTAATTTGATGTTATATAACGGAAAACAAAAATCGTGCGGAGAAGTATGTGTATTTTACATGTCTCCGCACGATATTTAAACGCCTATGAGGTAAACAAATTCCACTAACGTTTAGGACGGCGGAGCACAACGCCTCCCTGTCCAGCGACCCATAACGTTTCACTGTCCCTGACCCGCGTGATGGTATATAGGTCATTGTCAATGCCGGTATGCTCTCGTTTCCACGTTTCACCGCCATCTGTCGAATGAAGGATAGTCCCAGCGGCACCGACGGCGTAGATTTCCTGTTCAGAGAGTGCCAAAATATCGTAAAGCGTTTCCGACATACCGCTCAACTTTGACTCCCAAGTGAATCCGCCATCAGTGGTGGATAGGATAATCCCCGCGCGTCCGACTGCCCACCCTTTTCGTTTGGTGATGAACGATACGCCATAAAGGTCATAACCGGCGTATGTTTCGTGGAACTTCCAGTACTCGCCGCCGTTGACGGTTCTCTGGATGACTCCATTAGTTCCAACCGCCCAACCGAGCGGTGCAAATTTCATATCAATGCCTGTGAGGTTTCTACCGGTTGACGTGCGCTGAAATTTCCAAATCGGACCGCCATCCAGATTGTGAAGAATATCCCCATTATCACCGACAGCCCACCCTTCGGAAAAATTGCCAAAGGCAACCTCATTTATGGAGATGTCAAAGCCTGGCGGTAACTCTTGCCCGTTTTCTGTTGACCAGTCCTCACCGTTCGCTGTGTAAAGCATGCCACCGTCGTGTTTCATCGCCCAACCCCATTTCGGATCAAGACTGATGAAGTGAACGTTGACGATGCGGTCAGTCGTGCCGCTCTCCAAACGCTCCCAATTTTCTCCACCGTCCTCTGTTGACAGCAGAACGCCGTTATCTCCCGCAATCCAACCGTTTTGCTCGTCGAGAAATATCACATCCCGAAGGTTATCGGGTGCTTCGCCAAATTGGTGGTGCCAGGTCTGTCCGCCATCTGTGGTGGCGTAAATCTGTCCGCCGGATTTTTGTGCCGTCTCGGTCCCACCCGAGTCGGCTCGATACACGTGCTCTTCGTAAATCTGCTCCGCACCGACAGCCCAACCGTGCCCATCTGCCAAGAAATAGGCATTGGTAATTTGGGTCAAGAGTGGGTCGGCTTGTTCGCGTGCCATTCTATCTACCCAACTTACAGGTTCGCTGTTCTCAGTTTCGCCTCTGGACGAAGTATGGAGTGGCTCCCAGTTTTTACCTTGGTTCTGTGTGGTGAGAATTATTCCATCAATACCAATTCCCCACGCTTCGGCATGATTTCGGAATTTCAGGGTCTGCAGCTGGATATCCAAATACGTTCCCTTAATCTCTCGTTCCGCTTCCAGATCCCGTTTCCAGCTCTCTCCGCCATCTGAGGTAAGCAGCGAGGTCCCGTTTTCCATCACCGCCCAACCCGATGTGGCATCCAAGAAATGAACACCGATGCAGCGTTGGTGAGTCCTGGCTTGAATCTCCCAATAATCACCACCGTCAACCGTGTGCAAAATCAATCCGCCAGTCCGCCGTTGTGGTGCTACTGCCCAACCCTCTTTGTTATTAATAAAATGCAAGTCCGTAATTGACTGCTGTGTTGCGCCGGTTTGCTGAGGGGTCCAAGTTTTACCGCCATCGGTCGTACGCAGAATTTGTCCTCTATCAACCCCGATCCATCCCTGTTTTGGGTTAATGAAGTGGATGGCACGAATACTGCCGTAGGGTCGCGCACCTGAACGCGAAGGTTGCAGGTCTTCGCGGATAACCTGCCACGCCTTGCCCCCGTTTTCGGTGCGTAGGAGTACACCTTGTCCACCAATCCAACCGTGGTTTTCATCAACGAAAACAATGCGCTGTAACGCTTCTGTCACACCACTCTGTTGCAGCTGCCATGTTTTGCCACCGTTTGTGGTGTGCAAAATGGTACCACTACCGCCCACTGCCCATCCCTCCTGCATAGATAGGAAGTAGGTATCGGTGAAATAAGTTTGCAAAGCCCCTTGACGCACAATCTCCCAGTGATATTCAATCGCTTCAATCGGTTTCTCATCGGTTTCTATGTCTTGCGCAGCAGGCGGCAACTCGACAATGAACTGCTCCGTGTCCACAGAGTAACGCATCGCAATGCCACCTTCACCTACAACCAGAATACCATCAGGAGAAAGCGAGAAACTATAGAGATCGTTGGATGTGCCGCTTTTCTGCAATTCCCAGGTCACACCCCCATTGAGAGTCGTCAAAATGACACCTTCATCGCCGACAATTAATCCGTGATTCGCATCGGCAAAGTAGACTTTATTCAAGTTTGCCTGCGTCCCACTCTGCTGGAATTTCCACGTTTTTCCACCATCAAGCGTCCGTAGAATCTCGCCGAATTGTCCGACGATCCAACCCGTATGTCTGTCAATAAAGTAGGCAGCGTAGAGTTCGTTGTAGCTGTTGCTGTTCTGTCGTTTCCATGTCAATCCACCGTCTTGGGTGTGAAAGACGATACCGGGCCAACCGACCACCCATCCCTCTGTCTCATTGAGGAAAAAGATACCTTTAATCATTTCGTGGAAATAGCGCGGTGCTTGTTGTACCCATGTTTCACCACCGTCTGTTGTATGCAGCACGGTCCCCAAGTCTCCAACGATCCAGCCCTTCTGTGGATTGATAAAGTGGAGCGCATTGAGCGTGTACCACCATCCGCTGGTTTGTCGTTCCCACGTCTGACCGGCATCGGTTGTGTGGAGGATAAGTCCGCCATCGCCAACCGCCCAACCTTCTTTATCGGTGGCGAAAGATAGATTACGGATACGGTGCCACGTGTCCATCTCAATGTTCGTCCAAGTCTTGCCACTGTCGTCACTCGTCGTGATTGTCCCTTTCTCTCCGACGGCAACCGCGCGGTCTGCATCCGCAAACGCGACACTCTGCAGGTCATCGGCTGTCGTGCCACTTCTCATGTTCCATGTCACCCCGCCGTCAGTTGAGTGTAGGAGCGTGCCGTTCCAACCGACTGCCCATGCCTCTTTAGAAGTTGTGAAGTGAACCCCCATTAAGTCGTTCTTCGTTGGGGTTTCTGATAATCTCCAATTGTCTCCACCATCTTCAGTTCGGGTGATAAACCCACCCTGTGCGACTGCCACGCCGTAGTCATCGTCAATGAAATGGAAGTCATTGACCGTTGGACGGACATGTCCATAAACCGGTGGAAGCCGACTATCTTGTCCTCGCCACTCTGTGCCGCCATCGCTGGTATGAAAGATGGTGCCGTCTGTGCCACCACTCCATCCGTTGAAAGGGTTCGTAAAAAATACCGTATGGAGATTACAAACCGTCGTTGTTTGATCTCCCCTCACGAAGTTATCCTGTCCGCGCCAGGTCTGACTGCCGTCTGTGGTCACAAAGATTTGATTGTAATCTCCAACTGTCCACCCGCGCTGCTTGTCCATGAACCAGATACCACCAAGTCCGAATCCTCCAATTGCTTCTTGATGGTGCCATGTTTTTCCACCATTTTGTGTATATAGCAGCCCGTTCTGTCCAGCGATCCATCCCGTTTTTGAATTAGTGAAAAAGACATCCATAAGCAGCGCATGGGCTTGACGTTTTTGAAGAGTCCAGTGTCGCCCACCATCGTCGGTGATAGCGATTAACCCTTTGTCGCCAACTGCCCAACCGTTACGCAGATTTGTGAAGTAAACGGCTTTGAAATCCTCATGCGTGTTCACTGTCTGTTTTTCCCAGCTCACACCCCCGTCAGCGGTATGGAGAATCCATCCGTGATGTCCGACAATCCACCCATGTTTGGCATCCGCAAAGTAGATATCCGTGAAATGGGTTTGCCAGTCTGCTATGCGGGTAATCTCCTTTTTTACACAACCGGTGAACAGGAAAAGAATCCCAAAAAGAGTTGCTATCGAGAAACAAGTGATGTATTGAAAAATCTTTTTCATCTGTTTGATCTCCTTGGTTGATACTTCTGTGTTGAGAAAGGCTGAAGGATTTTCATATTTTTGATTAATTGTCTGCGTTTTGAGAGGGTAAATAAACCCCGACTGCGGCACCAGCATCCGTAGCGAACCAGAGTTTGCCACGGCTGTCCTCAAATACCGACCAGACCCGCTTGTTTGGTAAACCGTCCAGAGTGTTAAAGTGTTGGAATGTATTTCCATCATAAACGCTTACGCCAACACTTGAAAACCAAAGGTTGCCTTTGCTATCCAATAGGATGTTTTTAACGCCGCTCATCGGAAGTTCCTCGCTTCTTGGAAAGGAGATCAGTTCTTTGCCATCGTATCGACGAACGCCACTATCATCGGGTGCTGCCATATCTTGGGTAATCCAAAGATTTTGCTTGGTATCAAACTGCAGGTCTGTCACCCTTGCACTTAGCATATCTCCCATCTCCACAAAAGGAGTGAAACCCTCTTTATGCACTGCGAAATAACGGAAGCGGGATGTTTTCACATTGTAGTAGCTAATACCAGCCTGGCTGCCAAACCAAAGATTTCCTGCGGTATCCTGTGCAATCGCTTCGACTACGCTCCACCATTCAGGCAATGTAAACGTCCCCATCGGTCCATCTATCGTGAGGGTGTCGAAATTTTCGCCATCGTAACGACTGACACCATCGGGAGAGCCTGTTGCGAACCAGAGACGACCCGCCCCATCCTCAAGGATATCCTTAACAGTATTACTGGCGAGGCCCTCCGCTGTCGTGAAATTCTGGAACTCATGCTGATTATAACGACTTACGCCTCTGCCTGGGAGACTCGACGACCCGGTGCCAAACCAGAGCATCCCTTGCTGGTCTTGAAAAATGACACTGACAGTGTCATCCACTAAACCATCTTGGATTGTGAAGGTTTGGAAACTTTCACCATCATAACGGGTGAGTCCGTCGGTCGTTCCAAACCACATAGCACCGTGGTCATCTTCAAAAATGGTGAGCACTATGTTGGATGCCAACCCATCTGCTTGGGTTAAGGTCTTTTCGATTTTAAGTTCTGCTGTGTGAGCAATGGATATTATCCAGTTTGATAATAAAAACACAACCAGCCATATCACATGCAATCGTTTTCGCATTGAAAAACTCCTTCCATTGGAAATATGAAAGCAACCAAAGTGTTTAAGGTATCAAGTTAATTTTCTTTGTCAGGAGCAGGCGCATAAACCCCTGTGCCAACACCTTTATCGGTAGCAAACCAAAGTTTGCCATCGCTCGCTTCAAACACCGATCGAACTGAGCCACTGGGTAAACCACTGGCGACGCTAAAGTTTTGGAAAGTCTTACCGTTATAGACGCTCACACCGGTTTCGGTGTTGCGCTGACTCGCGTTCATGCCAGTTCCGTTTTCACGTGGCATTGCTGGATGTTTGTTAGTCCCTGCAAACCAAAGGTTCCCTTTGCTATCTTGCAGGACGCTGTGAATACCTTTCATCGGAAATTCCTGACTCAGTGGCAATATAAATAACTTATTGCCATCGTATCGGCGAATGCCGGAATTCTTACCCCAACTTTGCTCTTGACCTATCCACAGATTCCCCTTGTCGTCAAACATCAGATCTGTGAGATGTGCTGAACGGGCGTTTCCCATCTCCTGAAAGGTCTTAAGATCTTCACCAACACCGAAATAACGGAATCGAGACGTTTGCACATTATAGTAACTGAGACCAGCATCACTTGCGAACCAAAAGTTTCCAGCAGTATCCTGTGAGATAGCTCTGACATCGTTCCACCATTCAGGTAATACGTCCATCCCCATCGGTCCATCAACAATGAGATTGTTGAATTTCCGACCGTCATAGCGACTCACACCGTATCCTGTTGCGAACCATAGCGTGCCGGTCTTATCCTGAAAAATGTCTCGAATGTTATTGTCAGGAAGCCCATCTGCTGTTGAAAAAGTTTGGAACATACCACCATCATAGCGACTCACACCTCGACTCCAAAAGTTTGGCGATCCAGCCGCAAACCAAAGCGCGCCTTGCTGGTCTTCAAAGATAAGACCTACGGCATCAGATGCTAACCCATCTCCCATCGTAAAAGTTTGGAAACTCTCTTGTGTATAGCGAGTGACCCCATTGATTGTTCCAAACCACATGACCCCTTGACTGTCCTCAAAAATAGTGAGGACCGTATCGGATACCAAGCCATCTGCTTGGGTAATCGTTTTTTCTATACGAAGCTCTGCTGCGCGGGCAAACGTAACGGTATCCCCTGATGTAAGAGATGCTGAGGTTGTGTCGGAGACTTGGGTGCTGGCACCTCTGCTTTCTTGCGGTGTATCAGCCCGTCCGCCTTGATTTCGCACAGATGGTTTTGCCGCAACATCAAGCACGATAAACGCATCAATGATTTCGATAGTAGGTTCAGATTCTGCCTCAAAACTATACGGTTTCTGAAACCGAGTAAGATATTGGTTACTCACGCCGAGCATTGACATAACCACAACTACAGCTGTGCCGAAAACTATCCACGGTAGCAACGGTTTCCCACTCGGAGGAGATATCGGGGTTATATCAGCAACCTGCCGCATGATACGCGCCGTCAAATCAGCGGGTAATTCAACGCCACCGAGCACTTCACTCACCAAGGATTCTGACGTTTTTAAACGTTCTCGTCCGCGGTGAAGCCGTCCCTTAATTGCACTCACCGACACACCTAAGTATTTGCTAATTTCCTTAGCTGTCATCTCGCCGAGATAGTGGAGTGTCATCACTGTGCGTTCGCTCTCTGGCAGCTTTTCCAAAAGCTTTTTGACGACTTCAGAACGGTGTTCTGCGGCTTCTGTCTCGCGCCGCTCCGACATATAATGTTGATACGAGGATTCCTCTACCTCTACCATAGGTGTGTCCTCCAAAGATGGCATCGTAGATTTACGCCTTTGAAGCCAATTAAGGCAAAGTCGATTTGCTATGACATACAGCCAGCCAGAAAAACATTTCGGATCCTTTAAAGTCCCGAGTTTTTTGTAGACCTGGATGAAAGTATCTTGCGTGATTTCTTCGGCATGGTGAAAATCACCAATCTTCCGCCAGATGAGGGCGTGAACACCCTTTTGATGCTTTTCAACTAAGGTGCTGAATGCCGAATCGTCGCCTGACAGAACCCTATAAATCAATTGAACATCATTTTCTAACATCAGAGACCCTCATAATAAACGAGTAAATCAGCACACATCTACGCTCTCCACAGATTAGAGCCGCGGAGATACCGAATACTCAACACTCAAAACTCAAATTTCCAACCTTACTTTATATTAATGACACATTTTTAAGAGGAAAGGGTACATAATTTGAAAAAAATCAAAAAAATACGCAAATTTCCAACCTTACTTTATATTAATGACACATTTTTAAGAGGAAGGGGTACAATTACTTGGACATTGGGGAGAGGCGAGGATACAATCCTCGCCAGCGGCGGTGGGGGTTTGTTCCCTGACGAACTGTAAACATATTTTCGGATTCTACTATAATGTGCCTATGTTAGACCTCAGCGCGCATAAATGCGAGATACGCGCCTGAAAGAAGTACGACAATAAATAACGCTAACAGAAGCAACTCGGTCGCGGCGGTATTAAAATCTTTGCTGAAGTTGCGTGTGTCTTTAAATTTGGGAACCGATTCTGGGTCAACCGGCTTCTGCGACATACCCGCGCGAACACCAAAGATATGAAGACTCTCTGGATCTGCTCGATCAGTATCAGCGATAAATGCCCGGAATTGTCGGGCGTAAGATTGAACATTCCCTAAAAATTGCAAATGCCTATCGAAACCTGTTCCAGCGAAGGATTCAAAAAGATGCTGAACGATCGTAACAGGTGAAATTCGAGTTACGGCGCGGGCGCGTCTCATCTGAGAAATTTGTTGTTGTAAGAATTCTTGGTGCAAGCGTTCCTGCTGCTCCGCATCTTTAGTGACAATCTCGTTACCCAACCGCATCTTTTGAATCAAAACCTCAGGCGTATCCTCCCACAGAGAATAGTATTCATCCCAAAGTTCATCAAGTCCATTGTCAAGTTTTGAGGCGCGTTCTTTAAATTCATCAGGCGACATAGGCGGTGAAAAATCACTCGCAATGGAGGCAAGCGTGCTTGGAACAAAGATAACAAAGACAACCCAAATCAGCAGAAGTATCACAAGGCTCACAGCACTCCGTTGCACAAGCGCCGATACGAGTAAGCCTAACGCCAGAAAGAGACACGTGTATAGAAGGGCAATAAAGAAAAGAATACTTAAGCGTCCCCACGCCTCCGCCCCAAGATGAACATCCTTCGCTGTGGAAATTATCAACAGATTTATCAAAACTGCGAGCGTAAACGGGACACTTATACTGATCAATGCGCCGAGGAACTTACCCATCAGTGCAATGTGCCGTGGGATTGAATTTGCGAGCATCAATCGGAGTGTGCCGCGTTCACGTTCGCCAGAGATTGCATCAAACGTAAACAACAAGGCGATAAGACTTAAGACATAGCCGATTATAAAACTCCAATCTATCTTGGTAACATTTGGTCGAATGTTTCGCAAATTGGGAGTGCGCGGTGGATATGCCAGTATCCAAAAACTCTCTAATTCGCCAGAACTCCAGCGGTGGTATCCTGCCTGTGCACTATCTGGCAACAAGAATTCTCCACCGTCTGCACAGAAACGGAGCGGCGACGGCTTTTTGTAAAGATATCCAGGACCTTGCTCCGCGAGTTTATATAAGCTGTCACCGGCATAAGACTTTAAGTGATTGTGATGTTCGATAACAGCATCGCGATATTCTTGTAGTCGTTTCGGATGCTCTTTTAGATGGACAACCGCAGATGTCACCATTAAGCTGAGCATCAATAGCGAGGTAAGTGCGAAGCGGAGACTATTTAGATTATCGTAGAGTTCACGTTTTGTGATATGCCAAATCATTTTTGAGTTCTCAGCTGTCAGCAGTCAGTTTATGCTTATGGCAGTAGCAATCCGACAACCAACTGCCACAAGCCAACCTACATGAGTGACCATCTCAAACATAGGAACACAAGTCTGTTTTGCAAATCCTTGAAAATGAGTTCTTAACCTATCACGATTGTTAGATATTCTCAGATATTCATTGTTATCACCTGCGATGCGTAATTCTTCACATGTCCTCACCGAAGTGTTGTGAGACAATGGTAAGATCCAAGATATTGACGGCTCCATCACCGTTTACATCAACACGCGGGTTGGCTGGGTCGTTTTCACCGATGTATTGAACGACTTGAATCAAATCGCGAATGTCAACCAGCCCATCTTCATTGACATCCCATGCCGGAGACATCAGTTGTTCCTTTTCTACGGGTTGGTATTCGTATGCCCCAATATCAACCACCCCTTGTGTGATTCTCGGTTGTCCATCTAAGTCTACTTCAAGGAGTAAACGATGATAAGTCCCTCGATCAATTGCGGACGAGTTTTCTGCCAAACGGAAATCGTCTTCAAGGGAATTGATGAAAGCGGGTTCCCCTATAATGTTTTGATGCTTGTTGATAAGTGCTTGGTGACTTACCAGAGAGTTGGCAATGACGCTACCAGCCCCTGCATTATCCCAACCGAAGATATCCTCTCTCATCTCCGCGAAAAGCGTGTTTATAACCCGCACCCTTGAACCATTTAAAATGTTTATCCCCAAGTCATGAAAGATAAGCGTATTGTTAATCGAGAAAATAGGGCTGTTATCCGTGCCAATCGCCATTGATTCTTGACGCTGCCCGCGGGCGATGAGATTGTTAATCAGTGTCACTTCTGGTGAGTTAGAGATAACAATGCCAATGCCGTTGTCAACAAGGATGTTCTGTGTGATCGTCGTTTCGGCTTTCGCCGCCAAGATGAAAATCGCGGCATCCCGATTCCCCATGATGGTATTTTTATGAATCTCCGCGTTCCCTTGGACGATAGCAATAGCCGTTCCGTCGCTACCTATGATGGAATTCTCACGAACCTCCGCAAAAGCGTTGAGGATACTTATCCCCTGTTTCATAACCAAACCTCTGATAACAATGTTCTGTACACCGGAAACGGTCAGTGCCCCTTCTAAAATCGGTTGCGCGTCATCAGCAGAACGGAGGATGATGTCATGGGTAGAAATCGTAATTTCTTCAGCGTAGGTTCCGTTGTCAAGAACGAGGATCTCATCAAACGGCTTTGCCTGCCGTAATGCCGCGCTAATTGACCGGTATTCACCCCTACCAGTCTGACTCACCCGCAAAGTGCCACCAGTCCGTTCTTGCAAAAGAACAAAGGACAAGGTGTGTAAACCTCCGGTAATATCAACCGTTTGGACAGAAATCGGATGTGAACCTGAATTGGCGAGACTTGTGCTGCGGTTAGATGGAATCAAGCCGTCGTAATCAAACTGGACGATCGCTTCTGTTTCTCCATTCAACGCATGGCAAGTTTTCACTTCAGAATCCGTTAGCAAGATGACTTGATGAAGTCCATCCGCATCGCTAACTTTTAGCCGAATCGCGACACTATTGACATCTGGCTGATATTCACGCGATGAAACGAGTTCAACACTTGATGGATGCCCTGATTTCACACCGAGGTCTGGATTGAAGTAGGGATGGACATCCAAAAATCTCGCATGGCACGCAGATAACTGGTTTCGGGCATCACCGCCATAGGACATGAGATACCTATTATCATTGAAATCGTGTGACATACCAAAGGTATGCCCGATTTCATGTGCCCCGACGACCCAATTAAAATCGTTAGGGACTAACATAACTCCCGCGTCAAGTGGAGAAATGCGAGCTGCCCCCTCCGGACGCTCACCGATACTACCAATCGTGTCTAAACCGTTGTTGATAACCAAAAAATAGATGTTTGACTTCGACGAAAAATCGAACATTGAACGTAATTCTTCAAGCATCGTATTCAAGGTGTGGTTAAGATAGTACGAGTTCGGATGTCTACCGTCAAAACGATGAATCAACGGTTCTCCCAGCGCGTCTGTTTCAAAGTTGAACGTTTTGCCGCCATAGCCATGCGATCGCATCTGGTCGCCATAGAAATTTTTAATGACAAGTAACTTCTCTCGCAGTCCCAAAATGGCTTTTTCGCTAAATGGTCGATCTATCGGAAAAAAATAGATGACCCGGACAACTCGTTCCGGTGCGGCATCTTGGGCGCGGTTAGATCCTAAACACACAACGATCATTAACAGAAACACGAGGGTAAAAAGACATCCAATTTTCATAAAACTTTCCTTTATAACGTGAGTTCGATGGAGGGTTGAGTTTAGACCGTCCGCTATTTATTGTTAAAGACACATGAATTCCCTAAAAACTTTTCGGATTTTTCGGGTTTAGGCAACGGTTCCTTGATTTCGTCAATCTCCCGGAAGTTCAGTGAAGGTTTCTTCTCTTGATGTGTATAAGCAACCAAGGCAGCCACCATATTCACTTGGAAGTTGGCAAAACTCCGATGCCGAGTGTACTCAAGTTGCGTCTGGCTCTTGAGATGTTCAATCACTGTCTCAATGAGCGTGCGCTTTTTCAGAAGAACACGATCAAACGCCGACAAAGGTTCAGGGGTCATGTTCTTTCGGATTTTGTAAATCAAGTTCACGCCTTGAGTGTGCAACTCCTGAGGCAACTCTTGGTTGATATACCCCTTATTGGCGTAAAGTTTGCCATAAATCGCTTGCGTCAACTTGACAACGGGATGCCGGTCATCCTTATTGCCAGAGGTCAACTCAACCAAGAGGAGTTCCACCCGGGTATTGATAACCAAGTGGAGTTTGAACCCATAGAACCAGCCTACAGAGGTTTTGCCTTATATGTTGCAAGTGTGCGAAAAAAGTCGTCAATTTCACAGAAAAGCGATATAATATCCATAGAGAACTCTTTTTTTGAGGCTTGAGATTACCTCATTATACCAAAGGAGTTCTCTTTTTACTATATTTTCATTATCGAACTTACGTTATATCTATTCTACACTTCACTTTTGATAAAGATTAATGATGTTATCATAAAAAGAATAACGTTGATTATCAACAATAGACAGACATCTGGTAATGCCCGCTTCATATTTACGCGGATATCGCTCCTTTTAAAACTGAATTGCGGGAGTGTACTCCAATCAACGCTCTCCTTATCGGAAGAAAACCATTGTCGCTTCTCAAAGACCTGTTTATCGTAGAAATAGTCGATCACTACTTGTCGATACTGCCGAACTGCGTCGAAAAAATCGCGGATACCCTTTAAATCGGTACCTGCCCACGCTTGGGTCGCTGAATCGTAGATACCAATAGGTGAGAATTTCAACAGCGTATTATCAACACTTGCGGGTTGTATGAAGATGTCTTCAAGCCCTTGCTTTCGGAGCAGCCATGTCTTCTCTGCAGTATTGATAATGCGAGGCTCAAGGAAGCGAAAATAATTTTGAGCATGCGGCACTTGGGATTCAGATGCTTCACTAATTTCCTGAAGGTTGAGATAATTCCTGAAGTGAACATCCAATGTTGCTTCTCGTTTCATAAGGAATTCGCCGCTCCATCCCAATCCACCTATATTGAACCATACGCTCTCACCTGGAACAGGATCGTTGGTGAGAAAGTTCTTGCGCTCTCTATCAAATTCATTCCATACCTGTTCGATATGATTCACGGTAGAATCAATTCGCGCTTGTGGCATCCGCGATGGTGATGTCATCGCGAGAACCATGTTCGGATACACCAATACCAGAAAACCCCAGATAAACATCGACAGCATGAGTGCGGTACTGGTTCTACGCGTCACCTCAGAAATCAGTAGACCGATGAGGTAAAACACCGATAGGTACGCCAACGACGTTAAAATAATCCCACCGATACGGAGAAAATCATCAACCGACAGTGATAGAGAACGCCTGCTCGTTAGCAAGATCATCGCGAGAAGTAGACTCAGCAGCAGTGGCACAAGCAGACAGGTCATCGCGCTGATATATTTCGCAAGCAAAATGTATCCACGCCTTACGGGTTGTGCCAGGACTAACCGTAGGGTTTGTCGTTCGCGTTCTCCGACGATGGCATCGTAGGCGAATAGCAGAGCTGCCAGACTGAAGATAACTTTAAAGATAAAGACAATATCAATTGAGGTGAAGATAGTAAGAAAAGGATTGTTTGACCCATGTCTCTCGGCATCCCAAAGCGTTGGCACGAAGGCGTGGTAGACTCTAACTTGGTTTCCCAACCGTTTATCAAATCCGATATTGAAAATGCTCAACGGGTTGGGTGGACGATCTACGTACAACTGATAGCCTGAATAGGCTTTCATTTCCGATAATTTACTCTGACGCACTTTGAGAGCGGTATTGTAGCTTGCTAACTGCCGCTCATAATCCTTGATGAGGACGACGGTATTCGAGACCACCAGCAGTACCACAATAAAGACAGATGCAGCGAATCGGAACGTCATCAGATTATCAAGGAGTTCGCGACGGATAAGTGTTGTTAACATTTATTATATCTCACCTCACGGGACGACGCAGCACGACACCCCCCTGTCCAGCAACCCACAGCGTCTCCCCATCTTTGACACGTGTGATGGTATACAGGTCATTGTCAACGCCAGTATGCTCTCGTTTCCACGTTTCACCGCCATCTGTCGAATGAAGGATAGTCCCAGTGGCACCGACAGCGTAGATTTCTTGTTCGGAGAGTGCCAAAATATCGTAAAGCGTTTCTGATACCTTGTTCAATTCCGACTCCCAAGTGAAGCCACCGTCAGAGGTGGATAGGATAACCCCTGCACGTCCGACTGCCCATCCTTTTCGTTTCGTGATAAACGATACGGCATGAAGGTCGTAGCCTGTGTGTGTCTCGTGAAACTTCCAATATTCACCACCGTTGACAGTTCTCTGAATAATGCCATTGCTCCCGACAGCCCAACCGACGGGTGCGAATTTCATATCAATACTTGTGAGGGTTTTGCCGGTTGATGTGCGCTGCAGCTGCCAAATCGGACCGCCATCCAGATTGTGGATAATCTCTCCATTCTCACCGACAGCCCACCCTTCAGAGAACTTACCAAAAGCAGCTTCATTTATGGACAGTGGAGGTAGTTTATGCCCGGGAAGATCGGGTAGGAAACGCTCTGGAAGTTCCTGTTTATCGTCTATTGACCAGTCCTCACCATCTATGGTATAAAGCAGGGTTCCATCCCTCTCCATCGCCCAGCCCCATTTTGGCTCAAGACTGATGAAGTGGACATCGACGATGCGGTCCATTGTGTTGGTCCGCAACCGATTCCAATTTTCACCGCCATCTTCTGTTGATAGCAAGATTCCGTTATCTCCGGCAATCCAACCGTTCTGCTCATCGAGAAACTCCACATCATGGAAGTTATCAAGCAGTTCACCGAGTTGATGCTGCCAAGTTTTTCCGCCATCTGTCGTAGCGTAAATCTGACCTGTAGATGCCCCTGCTTCATCGGAGCCACCAATATCAGCCCTGGCCCAGTCCCTGTCAAAAATCTGTTCACCAGAGACTACCCAACCGTGCCCATCGGGCAAAAGATGGGCGTTGGTAATTTGGAATGAGAATCCGAAAGGGCGTTCTGCAGCCATTCTCTCTATCCAACTTTCCGATTCACCGTTTGTAGCTTCCCTCTCATAGACCTCATACACGGAATTCATTGTTTCCCAACTCTTACCTTGGTTTTGAGTTGTAAGAATTCTATGTCCACCATCAATTGCCCAAGCCTCGGTGTGATTACGGAACTTCACCGTGCGCAGCTGGATATCCAAATTCGTTTCTTTAATGTCTTGCTCTACTTCCAAATCCCGTTTCCAATTCTCTCCGCCATCTGTCGTAAGAAGTGAGGTTCCGTCTTCCATTATTACCCAACCCGACTTGGCATTCAGAAAATGGACACCACTGCACCACTGATGGGTTGTGGCTTGGATTTGCCAGTAATCACCCCCGTCAATCGTGTGCAGGATAAATCCGCCAGTTCGTCGTTGTGGTGCAATTGCCCAGCCTTCTTGACTGTTGATAAAATGCAGGTGCGTGATCGGTTGCTGGGTTGTCCCTGTTTGCTGAAGCGTCCAGATTTTACCACCATCGTTTGTACGCAGGACTTGTCCTTTATCAACGCCGAGCCATCCCTCTTTCGGATTGATGAAGTGTATCGCACGAATGTTGCGGAAGTTTTTCAATCCTTCACGGATGACTTGCCAAGTTTCACCGCCATTTTCGGTGCGTAGCAGTACGCCTTGACCGGTAATCCAGCCGTGGTTTTTATCGATGAAGACGATCCGTTGTAATTCTCCGGTCACGCCACTCTGCCGTGGTTGCCACGTAGTGCCACCATCTGTGGTCCGTAAAATAGTGCCATCGTCGCCTACCGCCCATCCCTCCTGTACAGACAGGAAATAGGTATCGGTGAATTTAGTCTGCCAACTCCCTTGACGGACAATTTCCCAATGGTAGTCAATTGGTTCAATTGGTTCTTCAACTGTTTCCATTTCTTGTGCAGTCGGCGGTAATTCAACAATGAACTGCTCCGTATCCACAGAGTAGCGCATCGCAATGCCACCTTCACCCACAGCGAGGATGCCATCGGGGGAAAGCGAGAAACTATAGAGATCGTTGGACGTGCCGCTTTTCTGCAATTCCCACGTCACACCGCCATTGAGAGTCGTCAAAATGACCCCTTCATCTCCGACAATTAGCCCGTGATTTGCATCGGCAAAGTAGACTTTGTTCAGATTTGCCTGTGTTCCACTCCGCTGAAATTTCCACGTTTTTCCGCCATCAAGCGTCCGTAAAATCTCACCAAACTGTCCGACCACCCAACCGGTATGTCTGTCGATAAAGTAAGCGGCGTAGAGTTCGTTGTAGCTGTTGCTGTTCTGTCGTTTCCAGGTCAATCCACCATCTTCTGTATGAAAAACGATCCCGGGCCAACCGACGACCCAACCTTCTGTCTCATTGAGGAAGAATATCCCTTTAATCATTTCGTGAAAGTATCGCGGTGCCTGTTGGACCCACGTTTCTCCACCGTTTGTTGTATGGAGCACAGTCCCTAAATCGCCAACGATCCAACCCTTCTGCGGATTGATAAAATGGAGGGCATTGAGCGTGTACCACCATCCGCTGGTTTGTCGCTCCCACGTCTGACCGGCATCGGTTGTGTGGAGGATGAGTCCGCCGTCTCCAACCGCCCAACCTTCTTTGTCAGTGACGAAAGATAAATTACGGATGCGGTGCCACGTGTCCATTTCAATGTTCGTCCAAGTCTTGCCACTGTCGTCACTCGTTGCGATTGTGCCCTTCTCCCCGACAGCAATCGCGCGGTCTGCATCCGCAAACGCGACACTCTGCAGGTCATCGGCTGTCGTGCCACTTCTCATGTTCCACGTCACCCCGCCATCGGTCGAGTGTAGGAGCGTGCCGTTCCAACCGACTGCCCATGCCTCTTTAGAAGTCGCAAAATGAACACCCATCAAGTCATTTTTGGTTTGGTTTTCTGTTAATTTCCAGTTCTCCCCGCCATCTTCAGTTCGGATGATAAACCCACCCTGAGCAACCGCCACACCGTAATCATCGTCAATGAAATGGAAGTCATAGACGGTTGGGCGGATATGTCCATAAATCATCGGGAGTCGACTGTATTGGGTCTGCCATTCTGTGCCGCCGTTAGTCGTGTGGAAAATGGTCCCGTCTGTGCCACCGCTCCATCCCTTATAAGGGTTCGCAAAAAATACCGTATGGAGGTTGCAAACCTCCGATGTATCGTGTTCCGTTCTCACAAGTTCATTCTGTTTACGCCAAGTCTGACTGCCGTCTCTGGTAACAAAGACCCTATCGTAATCTCCGACGATCCACCCGCGGTGCTTGTCTACAAAGTGTATACCACCGAGTCCGAATTCGCTCGCTTCCTGATGATGCCATGTTTTTCCACCGTTTTTTGTGTATACCAGCCCATCTTGTCCGGCAATCCAGCCTGTCTTTGAGTTGAGAAAAAAGACATCCATAAACAGTGTAGGAACCGCGCTTTTTTGTAAGGTCCAATGCCGTCCACCGTCATCAGTCGTGGCGATTAACCCTTTGTCGCCAACTGCCCAACCGTTGCGGCGATTTGTAAAGTAGACGGCTTTGAAATCCTCATTTGTGTTCACCGTCTGTTTTTCCCAACTCACACCCCCGTCAGCAGTATGAAGAATCCATCCTTGATGCCCGACAATCCATCCGTGTTTGGCATCCGCAAAGTAGATGTCCGTGAAATGGGTTTGCCAATCTGCTATGCGAGTAATTTCCTTTTTTACACAACCGGTGAATAGGAAAAGAATTCCAAAAAGGATTACCATCCAAAAGCAAGTGATGTATTGAAAAATCTTTTTCATCTGTTTTGTCTCCTTTAGTAGCAATCAGCAAAGACGCAAACGTTTAGGATCGTTTCTTTCTTTACGGGTAGCCGACGGCTATTTTTCAGAGGGTAGATAAACCCCGACCGCGGCACCAGCGTCCGTAGCGAACCAGAGGTTGCCGCTGCTATCCTCAAATACTGACCAGACTCGGTTACTCGGTAGACCGTCGTCCGTATCAAAGTTTTGGAACCTCTCGCCGTTATAGACGCTCACACCAGCATTGGCGACATTGTAAACCATGCTAACGCTTTCCTCGGTTTCGTTTATCGTCGGAGATAGATTCTTAACACCGGTAAACCAGAGGTTGCCGCTGCTATCCTGCATGATGTTGTCAACGCTATTCATTGGAAGTGCTTCACTTTGTGGAAAGGTCGTCAGTTTTTTGCCATCGTATCGACGAATACCGCTGTTTTCCTTGTCCATACCATCCCGGCTCATCCATAGGTTTTCCTTCGCATCGAATTGTAGGTCTGTTATATGTGCAGTTCCAGTCTTCCCCATCTCTTGGAAAGGAGTGAAATCGTCGTTAACAGCAAAATAACGGAAACGGGCTGTTTGGGCATTGTAGAAAGTAATGCCAGCATCGCTACCAAACCAAAAGCTGCCGGCGGTATCCTGTGCAATTGCCCTGACTCTGCCCCACCAATCGGGTAATACATCCATCCCTATCGGTCCATTGATGCTAAGCTTGTTGAACTTTTCACCGTCGTACTGACTCACACCTGACGATGTCGCGAACCAAAGTGTGCCTGCCTTGTCCTCAAATATATCCTTGATGGTATCGCGGGCGAGGCCGTCTGCTGTCGTAAAGATGTGGAACTTATGCCCATCGTAGCGACTTACGCCCTTTAATGGAGTGGACCTTGTTATTCCTTCTGGCATTTCGTCATATATCGTAACATCGAGTTCACTTAATGGCGTTTCCATCCAAGACATATCCATAGGCTTCCCTCTTTCCAGAAAGCTTGAAAGCACGCCATCAGCGAACCAGATCATCCCTTGCCGGTCTTCAAAAATAAGACCTATCGTGTTTCGTGAAAGTCCATCTTCTGTTGTGAAGGTTTGGAAATTCTTTCCGTCATAACGGGTGAGTCCGTCGGTCGTTCCAAACCACATCGTCCCGTGGCTGTCTTCAAAAATGGTGAGCACCGTATTGGATACCAAACCGTCTGCTTGGGTTAGCGTCTTTTCGATTTTGAGTTCTGCTGTGTGGACAACAGATGCCGCCCAATTTGATAATAAGAATAGAACAAACCATATTACAGGCAATCGTTTTCGCATTGAAAAACTCCTTTTATCATAGCTATGCAAACATTCTGTAAAATCCACAATTACTTAGACATTGAAGGTAGGCGAGGATACAATTCTCGCCAGCGGAGGTGGTGGTGTTTTTGCTTGGGTGTTTCCCCGTTCACTAAACAACTATCCACATATTTTCTGGTTTCACTATAAAGGGATACTACCTTCTTTTGATATTTGCCCAAGTCGTTGCGGCTTTATCGGTTGGTGAAACGGCGAGGAAGTTTCCCGACCTCGCTTGCTTGATTTCGGCTTCACTGAGTCCCCGTTGCCAAATAGCGACTTCATCAATAGACCCGTTGACAAATGCGTACTTATTTCTTGCGCATCCTATCCAGACGGGTGCGATATTGTCACCAGTAAAGTTGAATTCCCTCTTTTCTTCGCCCATAACTTCACCGTCTAAATAGATTTTCGTCGTTTTTCCGTCGTAACTTCCCGCAACATGATGCCACCTTTTTTGTTTCATTTTGTGCGGAACGATGAATTCTTGACGATCCGTATTTCCCTGGGCACTCCTCGACCCCAAAAGCAACCAGATTTCCGGTCCGTTACCGATGTCAATACTACCGATGCCATAAGAGGCTCCCCACTTAACTTCAAACCAATGACAGCCTTTATCAAGCCAGTGTACCTTCTTGCCTTGCCACGTTTCTTGATAATAAACCCAAGCCATCATTGTTATTTCACTTACGACTTTTAACTTCTCCTGAGAAGGGATATTGACGCAATCCTGTCCATTATTTGTAATATGAATTGCATCTCCATATTTGCCCTTTACAATCTCAGTATTCTCAATGATCTCTGCGTCAAGACCGTTGTCGGATTTATCCGGAATCGTTTGCCCTTTAAGGTTATCAAAGTCCAAGTAAAAAACGAGCCCTTCATCAAGTTCGGCGTTCACGTGAGTTGTCACTAAAAGAATAACAGCACTAAAAAAGATAGTACCGATGGATAACCTTGTCATATTTTTCCTCCCATATAGGTTTGTCAAGTTTCTCGGAAATGGTAAGTATAAAAATGATATGCAATTTATGTGCCAATCCGAGAGTAACATTATGGTGAGGCGGGAAATATCGCCTTGAGAGTCGGTTGAACGCAAGATTAATCAGTTTTTAAAAAATAAAAATGTTTAGAAACACACTGCACAAAATGGGGCAGACAATAATGGCAGATGCACGAATTTGTGCAACAACCCAGACGTTGTGTTCCTCTCATAACGTGAGTTTGATAATAAAAATTGAAGGGTCCCGTAGGTTGGGTTGAGCGGGGAAAGACCAAGACCGCTTCAGTTTACCTAAAAAACGTGCTTTTCAAGCACATATTCATGGAAATAAACAGAGCGAAACCCAACAATCCAACGCCCCGTCTGAGAATGTAGCCGGTTTCCAACTCACGGTACTTTTTTCAAACTCACGTTCTCATAGTAATTGGTCAGTGAACCAACCCACCCACTGCCGCTGGCGAGGATTGTATCCTCGCCTCTCCGCAAGTAATTGTGGGCTTTACTATATTTCTCAACATTAGATGAACCATTTCGTCAGTCATATATAATGACGCGGGTTGGAGGCAAAACGGTTGCCTAATTTTGCGAAAGATTTGGGAAATGTAATAAAGGAGATAGATTAAATCTATCCCCTTTGGTGTGTTCTGAAAAGGAAAGTGTAGGGAGGAATGTGCTTGAAAGACTAAAGGGTTTCCTGATGTTAAAGCGAGAGGATTCCGCCCTCAACGAGCATCGGAGCACCAGTCATGTATCTTGATTCGTCGGAGGCTAAATAGACTGCTGCCCAAGCAATGTCTTCCGGTTCGCCGATGCCCAACGGATGCATCTCTTTGATTTCTTTGTTGATTGCCTCTGGGTCCGGCTGCTTTGATAGGAATTCTTGGTAGAGTTCGGTGTTAATTGTGCCGGGGCAGAGGCTGTTAACACGGATGTTGTCTTCAGCATATCGAACCGCCATGCTTCGTGAGAGGTGTACGACAGCGGCTTTGGAGGAGGTATAGGCGGGGTGCATCGGAAACCCTACGTACGCGGATTCGCTTGCCATGTTGATAATCGAACCGCCACCGGCTGCGCGCATCAACGGAATTATTGCCCGTGAGACGAGGTAGATGCTTTTCACATTGACGGCGTATTGCCGATCCCAGTCTGCTTCAGAGATCTCTTCTAATTCACCTACGACAGCGATACCGGCGTTGTTAAACAGCACATTCGGATTGCCAAATTCGGACGTGACTTGGGCGACAGCATTCTCAATCTGTACTGTGTCGGTTATATCACACTCACAGAAGAGGACAGTTCCACCGGCATCTTGAATCTGTTGCGCGGTCGCTTCGCCGCGCTTGGCGTTGATATCCCAAATCGCGACAGCTGCACCTTCACCCGCAAAAAGTTCTGCGCTTTTCGCGCCAATACCTCGTGCTGCGCCAGTAATAACAGCAATCTTATCTTTGAGTCGGTTTGACATGTGTATTCTTTCTTAGATAAAGAGTTTCACGACTATAGGACACTCTTACCAGTGATGAATCGTGTCCTTCACAGTCAAGTAGATTTGTTCTACGTCGGAATACTTTATCTGATTCCGTCAAGGCCGCATCCTTTAGATTGGGGATGTAGACGGCTAATGGATTGAAAGCCAAAAAACATTTGACAATCACCTAAATTTATAGTATCAAGTTGGCAGACATTTCCAGCGTCACTGCAGGGTGGCGTGTCTGCCTACCCACTGGAAAGGGGTTAAAGGAAACCTGATACTTGATATACCATGAAGACGTATAAATATAATAGGACTTACGCAATAATGCTTGACATAGTCTTCCAAAAACACTAATATGGTGTTTGAGGAGGGACATAAGAGATGCTTAGACCGACCCGTCTTGATTATTGCCAATATCTACTCAGCACGCCTATCAACTATACACTGACGCATTTCGCAGAACATTGTGAAAGTTTTAGTCATGATCAGCTCAAGCGGTATCTCGCAGGAGACCGTCTGACGCCCCGCATGCTTTGGGAACACGTCAAAGATGACGTGGTGCTAGCTCCCGATGGCTACCTTATTTTTGATGATACCGTCATTGATAAACGCTATGCCAAGAAGATCGCACTTGCCAAGAGACAATACAGTGGTAATGCTGGCAGTATCATCAACGGTATTGCCATTTAGGACTTACGCAGCCATGCGATAAATCGCATTACTACAAACGGACATACCTTGCAAGAACGTGTGTTTCTTAAAAGCGGTCCGGTTCGTAGTCGCGCAATTCATTGCGTATTGCGTAAGTCCTATGTCAAAAACATAAGCGTCAGTTTCTTCAAGGCGGACAATGGACGGCTACAACAAAGCCTTGTAGTAATTGTGGGTATCACAACCAAAATCTAACATTGGACGATAGGTAGTGGACATGTCCCGAATGTGGTTCACACCACGACAGAGACATAAACGCTGCGATAAACATTTTGAGGGCTGCTTGCGATCCCTCTGTGGAGCAGACGTAAGACGTTTCCTCGGAAATGCTAACTGCTACGAAACACAGGTTTCCCCTACCTTTAGGTAGTGGGTGCCTTGACATTTACGTTTGGTGAGTCCGTTGGATCCGCTTTGCGATCGTCCTGATGTCTGGTTCGTCAGCGATCCATTCCTTGCGTTCCTCCGTAAAATTGCCTGTAGCTGGTTCACACTGTCGAAGGAATCGAATCATCCCAGCAGCACCGAGTTTCTCAGAGAGTACTTTAAGCCCAGCTACGTAAATTTCTTCGTCAGTCATATTTCTTATATTCATGTCCTATTTCCTTTTGTATCCATGTGTCTGGGTATTCGCCCCGGACGTGAAGCTCTGAATCGACGCGTTTGGCGATCTTCAATAGTGAGTCATCTGTTGTGAGAAAAATGTCTGCGTTGCCGCTCTCAGCACAAGCAAGATGTAGAGCATCTAACCGTTCAAAACCAAATGCCTCAAGTTGTTCGCCGCGTGTTATTTCTGCCTCGCTAACCCAAACAATTTGGTGTGCAAGAGATAGCAAAGTTTTGACTTTAGAGTGTTTGATTGGTTCTGTGATTCGATCAATTTCATCCGCGTTGACGCTGCTGGCAACCCATTGCCAGGAACCTATGTCAAAATACTCAAGAATTATCTCAACAGCCTCTGCTTCACGGCGAACCCGGGTTTGCACTTGAACATCAAAAGGGCGGTTGAGACAGCACGTATCAAGATAGATTTTCCTGTTTTGTTGAGAATTTTGCACGCGTTAATCTCTGGTTTCTTGGAAATTTCATTTCGGGAACGCCTAAATTAAAGATACCATACGGTTTGTTGTAATGTCAAGCCTTTTGAGAAAAAATAGGGATGGATTCAGAGCCACCCCATGCATACAACAAAAGCATATAGAAATGTTTAGAGTTCTTGTAGAAGAGATATCCACCGTTCCCATGCGGCTTTGGTGGCGGATTTCTGAGCGGCGTTTGCGTCTTCTGCCATACCGCGTCTCAAGAAAGCGTGCCCGACACCTTCATAGATGACAGGGTCGTAGGTGACGTTTGCGGCATCGGCTGCGGCTTTGGTAGCATCAATTGTGGCATTGATGCGGTTGTCGCTTTCCCCGTAAAAGCCGTATACGGGTGCTGATATTTTGGGGACATCTTCTGTTGAGGGGGCACGACCGTAGAACACAAAGCCAGCAGCTATGGAGTCGGAATTAACGGCGTAACTGAACGTTTGTCCTCCACCCCAGCAGAATCCGGAAACAGCGACCTTTTCATTGGTTGAGGGTAGGTCTCTGGCATATTTCTCGATGGCATCCAGATCCGATGTGACTTGAGAAGGTGAGAGTTCTCGGATAGTCCGCCGGACATCATCACCGGAATCGAAACTTTCTGTGCCGCCACCGTCAGGTCCCATGCCGGAAAGCAGATCGGGGCAAATTGCGACAAAGCCTTCGGAGGCGAGTCTGTCTGCCACAAGGCGAATCCAATCGGTGAGTCCGAAAATCTCATGGATAACGATGATAGCGGTTGCTGGCTCTTTTACCTCTGGATAAACAACAAATGTATTGATAACACGCCCATCAGGGGTTGTGACTTTCACCCATTCGCCGTGGCGCGGTGATTTTTCAAGTTCGGTTTTTATGTTGTCAGCTCCTGCATTACTAATGAACAATAAACCGGTAACAATGATGCCTAACATGAGGGCATTACATACCTGCATAGTTTCTCCTTATTTTTCATTTGATTTCTGTATGATAGACTCCACGACCTTCTGCATTTCAGCAGTAGGTATTGCGCCGATCAGGATGAAGTGGATTTTCGCACCCGACCATCTGAAGGCATCCGTCGATCCGAAGCGGTGTTTATACACCTTTTTACCTTTAAGTTCAGTTTCACTTTCCTCTCCGCGTTGTCTATCGCTGAGGCGAGGAGGCTTACCCCCTTTTTCAAATAGTGTGAAAGTTACCAATCCATCTGTATATTCGAGAAGAATTGAGTCCTTTTCCCTGCTTCTTATACTACGGACATCCTGCAATTGGAAACCAGACGGCATGTATTCAGGTTGAACGGGTTTCGTTTTAAGTATTTTTTCTGCATCGGCAAGTGAAATCGGGTCGCTCCGCGGAGGGATCGGCTTTATCTCTTTTTGAAAAACTTTCCATTTTTGCTCCACGGTTTCAGGATCAAAACTAATGCGGTTATAGACAAACATCTCCCGAAGTACACCTTCAGCGTCCAGGTCCTCTACCCGCAAGATAACACCTTTCTCGCGTGCAAAGAAAATTCGCTTTGTAGGTCTGTCAGCAAATTTAGGTGTGATCGTTAGGATGTTGGTTTCATAGTTCGCTATTTTTTCCGTGGATGGCGATTCTTCCAAGTTATAATTTTGGGCAATTAGCTTAATCTGTTTTTGGGAGAATGGGCTTTCAACTTGTCGCCATTCGCTCCGATTTCGATTTCTTTCCCGACGGTCTCTGCGATCCCCGTTATCATCTCTTCTTCTGTTATCGTTCCGATGTTCGTTTCTGTCTCGCGAACCCTCAGACGAACGCCGCTCACCGACTGCGGATACCACCTTCCGATACGACACATCTACGGATTTATGAATGACGACCTCTTCAAAAGTACGTGTGCCTCTTGACGAACTAAACGTCTTCACGCGGAGACCTACGTAACTGACTTTACGCTCGGCTTCTGCGATGCGTTCAAGCGTGCTGACATCAGCAAAAAGCGTGTGAGGTGCCCACAGCAAAAAGGCAAAAACTGCAGACCATAAGAGATGATGTTTAGAGTGTAAGTCCTTATGAAGAATTAGATACTTATACGTTTGCATGGATTCACCTGTTGGAAAATTCAATTCCCCACATAGAAATCAAGAATCTGTTCCTCGACCTCTTCGATGGTTTCTGGCGGTAGAGATTCCAAACTCAGTGGACTGCCGACATTTGATTTCAATGGGTTGTCCTCAACTTGCTCAGTATAAAGTCCGAAGTAGAAGTCAAGTGTTTCTTCATCTTGAGGGTCGGGCGAGTAAATGTAGAGTGCACCCAAAACCAGTGCAAGTGTCAAAATACCCGTCGCACCTGCTGTAACGGGGCGGAAGAACCAGCGTCCAAGATCTGGTATCCATCGTCCGATCTCTGATAGCCATGGTGTGCGCGTGGATTCCTCGGAGTCCGTCTTTGCTGCTTGTTCGCTTATTTTTGCCATTACTGTATCTGCAATAGATAATGGAGCCGGATGCTCAAACATTTTGATCCGCTCGCGATTTTGGCGGAATGCCGACAACATTTCAGAGCACTCGCTGCAGGCATGAAGGTGTGCTTCGACCCGCTCGCGCATAGCAGGCACTAATTCATTATCTAAATAGGCTGATAATTCGTCTTGGAATTCGGTATGTATTTTTGCCATCACTGTCTCTTTAAGTGTTGATGGCACAGGCTGCGCGAGGTTTACAATCATCTGGCGGTTCTTTTGGAACGCCGACAGCATTTCGGAACACTCGCTGCAGGAGTGTAGATGGGCTTCAATCTGTTTGTGCCTACTTGGCGTTAACTCATTATCTAAATAGGCTGATAATTCGTCTTGGATTCGTTTATGGGTCATGTCTTCAATCGAAGATGGTGGTGAAGGTATTTACCACTCAACTCGCTCCAGTTCTTTTTTTAGTGCTTTTCGTGCTTCGTGTAACCGGGATTTAACGCGTCCCAGTGTACATCCCAGAATTTCTGATATTTCTTCATAAGGTAGATCTCGTAGTTCTCTCAGTACTAAGATCTCTCTGTGGCTGTCTTTGAGTTTCGCGAGAGCAGCGTGAACAATTTCTTTCTCTTCAGTGCGCAGTGCTTCCTCTTCGGGTGTCGCTGTATCAAGAGGGACCCACGGTTGTGAATCGTCAATCTCTGTTGGGTCAGTTTTTCGACGTTGATACTGATCGATGTGATTAAGACATTTGTTTTTGACGATGCGATAAAGCCACGTGGAAAACCGAGAGCGGAATTGAAATTTCCCGATGTTTTCCCATGCGGAGAGGAACGCATCTTGTGCGATGTCTTGCGCGTCTTGATGATGACCGAGCATACCGTAAGCGATGTTGTAAACCCAATTCTGATATTGAAACACAAGGGTTCCCATTGCATCAGCATCACCGTTTTGACACCGCAAAACAATCTCACGTTCCTGTGCGAGATCTAATTCTTCTGTTTTGCCAATCTCCGAATAGGTTTCCATAGTAACTGTAACGGATGCGACGGACATATTTTTTCTCCAAACTGCGAAGGTAAAGAAAGTGCTTTCGTTCAATTCGGAGCCGTTCAATTTCCCAATAATCTTGATCGAATTTCTAAGTATTGCAGGAAACTGAATGGCTCTCTTGTTCAATTGGACATCTTAGAAAACAAAAGGTTCGTTTTGTTTTATTGAAGCACGTTTTCTTTACCCGGCGTAGTTTGGATCTGCTTAAGTTCGCCACTGCCATTCGGCCATCTGCCGAGGGCAACATCTCTCTCCTGTTTTTCAAACGTCACTGTGTCAAGCACTTGGTTGCCACGTACATCGGTATCAACGAGCATTACAGTTTCACCGTTACGGGACAACTTGAAGTTGGCATGGAGTCCTACTTCGGCTTTGCCGTCTTCATCTAACCACACGAGAAGATAGCCTTGTGCTGGGATCGTCGTATTCTCAGGAAACGCCCATTTTTTAGGGTTGTCTGTTTTGTCTGTCAAATACATCCCAGAGAGATTTACGACGTCGTTGGTAAGATTGTGCAGTTCAAGCCAGTCTTCGTGTTGCCCTTGCGGGTCGGTAAGACTTTTGGTATTGGCTGCCATCAGTTCGTTAATGACGACAGGTGTCTCTTTCGCGAGGGGAACGCCGACTCGGTACTGCGCCGCACCTTGTTCCGATCTTGCCGGTGAGAAGGCGGTCGTACCATGCGTCTTCACAGCATTTGCCTCAACGTAATAGTAGACTGTGGTACCTGCTGGAAAACTGGGAATGTGTCCAACATAACTATTCCCTTCCTTTGTCATCATCACCTGATTGAAAACCACATACCGTTTGCTACTATAATACAACAAAACCGCATCCGGAGCAATTGATTTATCGAGTGTCGCTTTGACTGAAACGGGTTGATTGGCTATCGGAGAATTTTCAGATCCGATTTCAACGGAAATAATTTGTGGTGTTGGTTTGTTGAATTCCGGATGATTGCGCAGATGCTCACGTCTTTGCGTCACAAAACGCTTGAGGTCCTCTGGAACACCAGTCGCGAACTCTTGGTACCCGTAAAGCTTCTTATCGTCTTGCTGCACTTCTGCATCGATGAGCGTTTGGTATTCCTTGATAATTGGTTCAAACATTTCCCAATCAAGCCATTCATCTGCAACGGTTCGGACGTGTGCGAGATACCGTGCGCGCCACTCTGGGTTTGAGAGTAATCGGTGAATAAGTGGCCGCGAAGCATTGTCTTCGTGCGCAACAGGTGATACCATTCCATTTTCTAAATCTCCCCATGACCAACCACCGGGGCCTCCGCCACCAGGACCGCCCCGACCTGACCGACCAAATCTCAAGCTTTCGTTGTTATCGTGCGGTACGAGATGGAATCTGCCATTGACATCTTGATAGATAGCGTAATCACCACCTTTGTGGATGTAGCCATCGTCGTCCATAAAGACGTTTGAAACGGCGAGCTGCCACAGCACCTGATCGATGTTCAGTAAAGACGGAAGATTTTCCGCAAGTTCCGTGTCGGAGGTTGTTTCATCAAGCATTTTACTGAGGGCAATGAGCCCTTCCCAAGGATTCTCAACATTGCGGGTTTTGAGTTGGTACGTTTCTTGATATGCTGCTGGATCGTCTCCAGCGTAAGTCAGCGCACCGCCCCTGCCGGGACCTACTTTCCAACGGATGCCACCTTTCGTATCGAACCACTCGGCGAGAAAGTCCTTGTTGTATTGCTGGAGGTTGATATAGACCCCCCAATTTTCACCGTTGATAACCAGTTTCACGAGGTTCGTTTTCATCGCGGGCATGTAATCCCGGGAGATTCGATTGTAGAGCACTTCGCGAAGGAAAGAGGCATCGACATGTCCATTCAGCAAATTGAGCGTTTTGTAACCGTAGAGACGTTGACCATCTTCACCGTAATCGACAGCAATGTTGAAGGATTTTTTCTCCGACCCTACCGTAAAGTAAGAAGAGGTACCTCGAAAGTGGACACCGACCTCCGGGTAAACCTTTCCATCGACGATGAGGTCTGCCGGAACTTCAATATCCGTGCGATAAAATGCGCTCATCTGATCGTACCAATCTTCATGATGGAATCGGAGATAGAGCGTTCGGAGTGTTTGTGCTTCGTAGAGTGAAGGTGAGTCTTCTGGGGTAGAAGCGAGGCTCGTTCGCATATCGCTCTGAACACTGTCGCGCAAGTTTTCTTCATTCAGTAAGGTAATATTTCCGCCGCCCCTTGCCTCCAGTGCGGCTTGTCGCTCAGCACCGGTTAATTTTCCGTCCTTATCCTGATCAAATTGATCGACCAGTTTTTCGGGGGGTTGGGGTCCGCGGCGTCCACCACCAAAGCCGGGCATTCCACCCGGGGGACCGAAGCCTCTATCAGGTCCCGCGCTTTGTTGCATCTTCTCAATCTCTTCGCTACTGAGTTTATCGCCGGTGAACGCCTCTAAACCTGTAACTCGAAGCATGAGTTCATCCTCTTCATCACTCAGTTTACCATCTCCATTGAGGTCGAAGCGCTTCTGTTCATCCGAGAGTTTTAGCGATTTCTTGTTTTCTTGGGCGTTTGCATGAGTTGCCCAACCCAGAATTATTAGCACAATGAGTATTATTGATTTAAGTTGTTTCATAGTGTTCTCCTTTTAGTTTTAGACCTGTTTGATCGAGAGAAGTTCGCATTTTTCCGCTGACTGCGTCTCATTCTTTATCCATTCTAACCTCTGTAACATTCTCAATTCCTGAGAGTTCATTAAAGAAAGTGAGCCATTCCTGTGGATTTGCTAATCTAACTCGAAATGTTAGTTCAACCTGCTGAGATTTCTTAATCCGTTTTTCAAGTAAGCGTTCATAAACCAAGTGTTTGTCAAAAGCAGAACGATAAACGGTTTCCAAGTTCTGATTGGGCGGAAGGCAAAATTCTAGGCTAAATTCGTTATCGTTACCAAAGCGTTGATGCCAATGGTATATGGCAAGAATGATAATACCGATGAGAAAGGTAGCGAGAATTGCAACAGATGGATTTCCAGCACCGACTGCCATACCAACGGCTAACGCGTAAAAAACAAAGCCAATGTCACGTGGATCTTGAATAGCAGTACGGAATCGAATAATGGACAGCGCACCTACTAAACTAAACGCCCGTGCGATACTGTCTCCGATAATCACCATCACCACAGAAATCAGCATACACAGGATGATGAGAGTGTCGGTAAAGGATTTTTGTGGGACTTTAGCATGCGTCCACAGATAGATGTTAACAATAAAAATGCTGAGCGCGAAGGAAAGTATCAATCTAAGGGCATCAGCACCAAGTGTTACAAACGGTGGCAGGGTTAAAAAATCGAGCAATGTATCCATTCCTGTTGCCAATTAGAGATTTAATATATGGTAGTCTACCACAATTAGACAAACTTCTGTAGAAATTGTTGAAAAATTGTGTTATTAAAGAATGAGTTAGGACAGGTTTGATGGTGTTTCAAGGGCGGATTACCTGATTGGTTCCGCCCATTTCTCAGTGCGTAAATTCTGTGCAATACCTATTCGGATGTGGCTTTCGTTCCTGTTCCGTAGAGGGCTATGCGATCAATCATACCCGTTGACGATCCTAACACAACGCGGATAGCATCTGTAGAGAGGGGGGCTTGGATGATATAAGGCGATTTCCGAATCGGTGTTTTGATTGCCTTAACAATCCGCCAGTTATCTTCGCCCATGCGGGCATAAACAGTCATATTTCTCAACGGTTCAATCGGATCAAAGTGGATCTCAATTCGATTGATAGAACGTCTTTCTGGAAGTAACCACTTCTGAATCGAGCCAGTGCCGCTCTCAGACATCTCATAAGCCTCTGTCATACCGCCATCAACGCGAACTGTGTTTTGCGCTGCCATAGAAAGACAACCGAACAGTAAGAACGGAAGTAGGGCAAATGTGAAGATGCTGTAGATAGAATTTTGTAGGGAAATCATAATTTGTTCCTCCTAATTGTTATGGACGTGTTTTGATAATGTTTGTACCTGTTCTTACGTTTGTGCTTCATGGCGAATTAGGACGCCAACGAATATCCCTGAAAAAGCAAGGATTGCAAGCGCATAAGGTGCCGCTTCGGCGAACATCGCTTCTGTTGTGTAACTCCAGACGTTGAGCGCGAGCGTTTCATAGCCAGCCGGTGATAAGAGAAAGGTCAGCGGGAGTTCCTTCATTGTTGCAAGAAAGACGAGCGCGGTGGCAGTAAGCATGCCGCGCATAAGAGTTGGGAAGAGTGCTCTGAAAAATGCCTGTATCGGTGAATACCCAAGTGAACGCGCTGCCTCCTCCAAGTGTGGGGACGCTTGATAAAGGGAACTCCGCACCGGCCCGATGGCTTCTGCGAGAAAGTGTAGCGTACACGCGTAGATAAGCACGGGTAACGTTTTGTAGATGAAAGACATCGTGTTTAAAACGAAAAAGATGAGCGACAGGGCAAAAGCGAGTGGTGGTATAGCGTAAACAATATAGGCGACACGTGCTAACATATTTGACAGTCGCGATGGGTATCGGACACCTACATAGGCAAACGGCACAGCGAGGACCGCACACAGGATTCCTGCGGGTATTGCAATTGAGAGTGAACCAATGACGGAATTCACAAGCCCTTCTAACGCTGCACTATCAAATCCTCTAAACATCCATAGAAGGACAGAACCCGCGGGGACCACGACAGTCATGAATGAAAGTACACCGAGGTACAAATAAGCGGAGGCACTCCACGCACCGAGCGAGATATGGGACAGCTGGCGGGAAACCCCACTTCCTGCGCGATGGAGGACCACTCGGTTTAGCAATTTTGCCTCAACGTAGAGCACACATGCGGTAAACGCGAGGAGCATCAGCGCAAGCCACGCCGCGTAAATGTGTTCAAAAGAAAGTGTATACTCTATGTAAAGTGCGTAACTAAAGGTCTCATAGCGCATCAGCGACACAACGCCGAAGTCGCCGATTACATGTAAACTGATGAGTAACCCGCTAGCGTAGAGAGCCGGACGTAGCTGCGGAAGAATGACGCGGAAGAAAATCTCACGGTATCGATAGCCGAGACTTCGGGCAGACTCCTCAAGACTTGAGTCTAATCCTAACAAGGCGGTGCGCAGATTCAGGAAAAGATAAGGACTCGTGTAAGCACTCAAAGCGAGGAGCGCACCCCAGTAACCGCTGAGGCGAGGGATACTCGTGCCGAAAAATTGGGCGACAATCCCTGTGTTTCCACCGAGTGCCAAGAGCGCATAAGCCATCACATAGCCTGGAATTGCGAGTGGCAAAACGCACAGCACCGTGAAGAAACGTTTTCCCTTGAGGTCTACTCTGGTTGTTAACCATGCGGCGGGGGTTGCCAAAAGGAGGTCTAGCGCGAGAACACCGCCTGTCAGTAGGAGCGTGTTAAAGAACAGTCTCGCGTTTCGCCAGCGGAAAACAATTTGCTCAAGTGCCGTGCTTTCCGCAGAAAGTGCTTTGACGAGCAGATAAGCCAACGGGATAAGCCCACCGATGCCTACAGCAACTGCGGGGATAAGGAAATAGCGGTGTCCGCTTACTGATTTTAGTTTTGGCATCCAATCCTGTTGGTTTAACTGCTCGACTCGGAGCTGCTATTTCTATAAAATCTCGGCGCGCCGCAACAGTTCGACTGTTCCATCGAGATCATCCATACTGTTGAGGTTAAATGTCGGAGCCAATTGGAGCAGTTCAGAAAGTGGCAGCAGGTTCGCATGTGGCGTTACACCCTCAATGGCGGGGTATTCAAAAACGTCGCTGGTGAAATATTGTTGTGCTTTGGCAGATAACAAGAATTCCACAAACTTCAGTGCTGCTTCTTTATTCTTGCTGCTTTTCAACACGCCAACGCCGGCGATATTAACGAGGTTGCCCGAGTCACTTGTCTGAAAAAAGGTTTGTTCTACGGGAAAATTGGAATCCTTACTTTTGAAACGGAGGAGGTAGTAGTGATTCGGCAAACCGAGATCAATTTCGCCGGCAGCGAGTGCCTCTATGATAGGTGTGTTCTTAGCATATTTTTTCGCGCCGTTTGCTTTCATGTCGCGTAGCCATTCTTCTGTGCGTTCTTCACCGACTTGCACACGTAAGGAAGTGACGAACGCTTGGAATGATGCATTCGTTGGTGCCCAACCGACTCTACCTTTCCACATCGGTTGTGTTAAATCGAAGATGCTTTGGGGGAGTTCTTCCATTTTAACGCGTTCTGGAGAATATGCGAGAACGCGCGCTCTACCGCTTGTTGCTACCCAGAAGCCGTCGGCATCTCGGAAACCCGAAGGCACTTTTGTGAGTATGGATTCGGGGAGTTTTTCAAACATCGCCTTTTTACTCACTGCACCGAGTGCACCAGCGTCCTGTGCCCAAAAGAGCGAGGCAGGGCTTTTGGCACCCTCTGTCAGGAGTGCGGCGGCGAGTTGTGTTGTGTTGCCGTAACTCACCTCCACTTGAATACCGCTTTTCTCTTCAAACTGTTTGATAATTGGTTCAACGAGACTCTTACTTCGTCCGGAATAGATCGTCAACGTCTCAGCGTGGACTATCCCGATGAGAGTGAATAAAAGCAAGATTAGCGAACAATTGAACAAATTGAATCGGTTGTTAAACATCATCTCTCCTTTACTAAATTAAAACTGTATATCCAAATCAAAATCGGTGTAAATTTTGTCAGATATAGTGGAAAAAAGTTCGGAATTGTTGAATCGACGCGTCAACGCTTCTGTACGACTCGCCAGCGTGTGTTCATGCCTGCTGTAATATGGTCGGCGACATGGCAGTGATAGAGCCAGTTGCCGGGCGTCTTTGCTATCATGTCAACCGTAACCATAGTGCCGGGCAAAAGTTCTACAACGTCAGTACGTTTTCCTGCGTTTAGCACTGTCTGACCGTGCCAGTGCGCGGTGTGCATGTCAACTTCAGTACCTAACCCGATAAGGTACCAACGCACCCTGTCGTGTTGTTCGACCTCTAAACCTTGTAAGTTGCCAAAAATGAAGCCGTTGATAGCATGCTTAAGGTTTCCTTCTTCGGCTTCCTCAGGCGTTTCATAAGCCTCGCTTTGTCCACTTTCAATGATTTTTCGGTCATTTTCATTGAACACTAAGAACAGGGTTGTGAACGCTTTATCAATATCCTTAGGACGTGGATCATTCGCGGCACGCTCCATCCCCTTTTTGGTGACGACTATGGTTCCAATTAACCCATCATAGACTTCCGTGACCGCATCGACATGTGAGTGGTAAAGCCAGACAATAGACGATGGGTCGTTCGGACCGGGGGCGGCATCGCTGTCTGCTTCCCAGTGATAGGTGAACATGCCTCCCGGTGGCACCGCAGCACCGGATCCCTTCATATCCGCACCTTCGTTTTCTTCGTCGTATTGTAACCCGTGCACATGGATGCTGAGGGGTTTATCTGCGCGGTTAAGAAAGTGCACCCGTACGCTATCGCCTTCGACAGCGTGCAGTTGCGGTCCGAGGATACCCATCCACACAGGTTGTTCGACCTGGGTTGTGTAGGAGGCATCGGTGTATTGAATGTAGCGATATTTTTCATACACAAGTGCCTTACCCCAAACGCCCAATCCCATATTCGGTCTGATGAGATTTTGTCCGCTCGGTGCATAGTTCCATTCAACTTTCTCGGCGGCGATCCAATATTCCCGCGTTTCAGCTTCAGCGGCGGTGGTCCAGAAGCTCAACAACGTACCCGTGAAGACAAGAAGCGTATAAAACGCCGATTGTAGGCATCTCGCATTGAAACGGGTGCGTAATTTGCAAGTCCTCTGTGTTAAGTTCGTGTTTGTGATATTGAGACTCATTTTCAAAAATTGAGACTTTAAAGCAAATCTCATAAAGTAGTAAACCTCGATGGGTTAAATTTGCATTCAATTATACCACAACAAACGGGGCTTGTCAAAAAATCTTAAGATTTCGTTATTGATTTGCTGTTTGTGTATTTATGTTAGCGTAATTTACACTCAATCTATCTGGGGATCAAGGGCATCTCGGAGCGCATCGCCGAGGAGATTGAAGCCTAAAACGATGAGGAAAATAGCGATGCCGGGTGCGGTGACAGTCAAAGGCGCACGGCGGATAAACTTTCGGTTTTCATTGAGCATCGCGCCCCATTCGGGTTCGCCGATTTCTGCGCCAAGTCCTAAGAAACTCAGTCCTGCTGCATCTAAAATGGCTGCACCGATTCCTAAAGTTGCCTGAACAATCAAAGGGGCGATGCAGTTCGGGAGAACGGTGGTCAGAAGAATACGCTTGTCGCTCGCGCCGATCACTTTCGCAGCGACGACATAGTCCAACTCGCGAACTTTAAGGACTGCGGCGCGTAAAATTCGGGCGTATTGTGGAATATAGACGATGGAAACCGCGATAATCGCGTTTGTGAGGCTCTGCCCCAAAATTGTGACAATGACCATCGCAAGGAGGATGCTCGGCATGGCGAGCATCATATCCATCACGCGCATAATCAGATTGTCAATTCTTCCGCCATAATAGCCAGCGATTGCCCCGAAGAGTGTTCCAAACCCGATGGAGAAGATCATCGCGATGAGTCCAACTTTTAGAGAGATACGGGTTCCATAGACAATCCTGCTGAAAATGTCGCGTCCAACGCCATCGGTGCCGAGGTAGTGCGTCACTGACCAGCCTTTGAGGCGTTCAACGACATCGGCATGTCTTGGATCATGCGTTGAAATAAGGGGCGCGAAAATGGCGACGATAATGAAAAAGAGTATAATGGATGCCCCAATAGTGGCGGAACGGTGTCTTAAAAGTTTGCGAAAGACATGTTGCTGGTTGGTGTTGGTTGTCGAGGTGCTCATTTGGCTTCGTCTCCGATTCGGATACGCGGGTCAAAATAGGCATACAACATGTCCACAATAAGGTTGACGAGCATAAAGACCGTCGCAACAAAAAGCACACCGCCTTGCACGGCGCGAACATCGCGAGCCTCAACGGCAGCGCGTAACCATGAACCGAGCCCGGGCCAGGAGAAAATATGCTCAGTCAAGATCGCTCCGCCCATCAGATAACCGAATTCCAAGCCGATGATTGTCAAAACAGGCACCATGCTGTTTTTCATTGCATGTTTGCCAATGACCTTCCACCGCGACAAGCCTTTCGCATACGCTGTCGTGATATACGGTTGATTTAGCACTTCGAGGAGGCTGGACCGAGTCATCCGAGCAATGATCGCTAATGGAATAGTACCCAGTGTTAATGCGGGGAGAATGAGGTGCGCGATGGCATTTCGGAAGGCAGTGAAGTTTCCTGTCAGAAGTGTATCAATAAGGTAGAAACCGGTCCGCGACTGGATATCTAAATCCAATATCACATCTAATCGTCCGGTGCTTGGCAGTATCGGTAGGAAATAGGAAAAGAGCAGGATGAGCATCAAGCCTAACCAGAAGATTGGCATAGAGATACCAGCAAGGGATATTGACATCGAGAAATAGTCCAAAAATTTTCCACGGAAGATCGCAGCAATAACCCCTGCCGCGATACCGAACACGATCGAAAATACCATCGCGGCAACGGTTAATTCAGCCGTCGCTGGAAAATAGCGTTTGATTTCGTCAGTCACCAGTTGTTTTGTTTTAAACGAGCGTCCGAAATCAAGGTGTGCGACATCCCATAGGAATTTGGCGTATTGGTGATACAAAGGCTTATCAAGCCCCATCTCTTCTCGGAGTTCGGTGAGTGCTTTTTCGGTCGCGCGTTCTCCCAGAATAGCAACGGCGGCATCGCCGGGGATGAGATGCACCATTAGGAAAACGAGGAGCGATACCGCCAAAAGGGATAAACCGATCGAGAGAAAGCGTTGGAGGAGATACGAGAGCAAAAGTCAAACCTTCCATATTTTTTAACGATTAGGTCTGAGTCGGGGTCCTATTGTCAACTCCGATCTAAAATTGTTAAGAAGCCTGCTTTCGGTTATGAATGGTTTCTTAACGATTCAATATCTGTCAGGACAACGTCCGCAGTAACTCAGAAGTAATCGTTAAAAAATTAGAAAAATGGGTTGTGTAATTTCTCTTCACCTACAGTGGTGGAAGGACCGTGTCCGGGAAAGAGTCTGACTGGGTCTGGGAGCGACAGTAGATTGTCGCGAACGCTGTCGATTTCATCCTGATAAGAGATGTTGGGACCCCCAACTGAGCCAGCGAAGATCGCATCGCCGACGAATGCTACACCTTGTCCGATGAAACTACATCCGCCGGGAGTGTGTCCAGGTGTATTGACGACATTTACTGGCAGTTCACCGACAGTGAGAGTATCGCCATGGGCAACCTCACGTAATCTGTTTTCGCTCCGCGGTTTTGGTTCATTCTTATGGATGTAAGTCTCACATCCGGTAGCGTTTTGGATTTTCGGTAACCCGTCGGTATGGTCGCTGTGCGCGTGCGTCAAAAGAATCGCAGCGGGATTCACCTTGTGTGCATCTATTTGTTCTAAGATAAGATCTGGATGCGCGGCGGTGTCAATAATCGCAGCGTCGTTGGTTGCTTTGCAGATCAAGAGATAGGCGTTGACGGGCCAACCGCCGACAGGTGCGCTGATTGTGATAACCTCAAGATTTGAATCGCTAACCCGTTGCGGAGGATTAGGTTCCCACTGTTCTGTTGCGATGTCGAGCAGCTTGGCACCATCTAAATTCAGTACTTCTGCGAGACGAAAAACTTGTGTTTCTGTCGGTTTTAAGGTATACTGTTCCATACGAGCAAGTTCTACCTCTGTGATACCCGCAGCACTTGCAGCTTGGCTCTGAGACAGGTCTTGTCCGCGTCGGGCTTTGCCAATGATGTCACCAAATTCATCTTCGAGTGCATAAGCCATGGTGGTGTTCTCCTTAACTTTTCAGTTTAAGGAACATTGTATCAAAAAATCAGGTATGATGCAATGGAAAATAGGTCGCATTGAAGAAGGAGAGATTCTGATGGGCATTCCAAAAAATGGATATGAACAAGCGGCAATATCCCTCGCGCCGCTGGAAACTGACATGACGGTGGACGATTTCCTCGAGAGCGAGTTGGAAATATATGAATATGTGGAAGGAAAACTCATACCAATACCGCCTACGCCAGTGGAACACGGCAATATTAGTATGAATCTCAGTTTGTCTTTAGGTCAGCATGTGCGGAAAAATCAATTGGGACGCATCTATGTGCCCTACACAGGTTTCCAGATCGGTGACTGTGTGCTAATACCAGATATTGCTTTTGTTTTATTAACCCAGATACCAGATGACCTGAGTAATGTATTTCCGCACTCGCCTGATCTTGCAGTTGAGGTAGTCTCGCCATCAGATGCTTTTCGGCGCGTCGTAAGGAAAGCTCTTGACTATTTAGAAGCGGGAACGAAAATGGTTTGGATTGTCGAACCTACTTCACAAACGGTACGAGTGTATCGATCTGAAACGCCTATCAGGGTGTTAGGAATTAACGACCCGCTCACGGGTGAGGATGTCGTTGAAGGGTTTTCGTGTCAAGTGGCACAACTTTTTGAATAGATAGCATTGAAACATGATAAACCCATTATGGAGGGATGAAAAATGGATCAACAAGATGCACACGTATTCAAACAAAAGATACCGCCTGAACACGGCAAGATGACGCTGGAGGAATTTCTTCAAAGTGATTTGGAAAGATATGAATACGTGAAAGGAGAACTTATACCCATGCCACCGACTTCAGGAGAACATGGTAAGATCAGTATAAATCTCATTTTGCCTTTAGGTATGTATGTTCGTCAGAATCAACTCGGCGATGTCTATGTACCAGACACCGGTTTCCAGATCGGTGATCGGGTGTTGATGCCTGATATTGCGTTTGTTTCAACAACCCGGTTGCCTGATGACTTAAGCACGGCGTTTACGATTCCGCCGGACCTCGCTGTTGAAGTGGTTTCTCGGACAGACATACTGCATCGTGTTGAGGAAAAGGCATTCGCCTATCTGGAAGCAGGCACACGGATGGTCTGGGTGCTCAAGCCTGTGTCGGAGACGGTAATGGTCTATCGTTCTAAAACAGACATCAGAGTACTGACATGTGAAGACACACTCACCGGTGAAGATGTCGTTGAAGGGTTTTCGTGTCAAGTTGCACAACTTTTTGAATAGATAGCATTGAAACATGGTAAACCCATTATGGAGGGATGAAAAATGGATCAACAAGATGCACACGTATTCAAACAAGAGATGCCGCCTGAACACGGCAAGATGACACTGGAGGAATTTCTTCAAAGTGATTTGGAAAGATATGAATACGTGAAAGGAGAACTTATACCCATGCCGCCGACTTCAGGAGAACACGGTGAAATTAGTTCTAACATACAGTGGTATCTATATTCACACGTTCGTGCGAATCAACTCGGACGTGTTTATATAGCAGACACCGGTTTCCAGATTGGCGACCGGGTGTTGATGCCGGATATCGCGTTCGTTTCATCAGCAAGGCTGCCTGATGACAGACAAAAAGCGTTCTCTATCCCACCGGACCTGGCCGTGGAGGTAGTTTCTCGGACAGACATATCGCATCGTATTGAAGAAAAGGCATTCGCCTATCTGGAAGCAGGCACGCAGATGGTCTGGGTGCTCAAGCCTGTGTCGGAGACGGTAATGGTCTATCGTTCTAAAACAGACATCAGAGTCCTGACATGTGAAAATACACTCACGGGTGAAGATGTCATTGAAGGGTTTTCATGTCAAGTCGCACAACTTTTTGAATAAGGAGATTTTATGAAACTTGGTTTAGTTACGTATAATATGGCAAAAGATTGGGATATCCCCACAATCATTGAAAAATGTGTGGAGACAGGGTTCTCAGGCGTGGAATTGCGGACAACGCATGCCCACGGTGTTGAGGTCGAACTTTCGGCAAGCGAACGGGCAGCGGTAAAACAACAATTCGATGACTCCCCGATTGAGATTGCCGGTTTAGGTTCCGCATTTGATTATCATGCTGTGGATCAGGCGGTGGTTCGACAGAATATAGAAGGGACGAAGGTATATTCTCAACTCGCCGCAGATGTCGGGGCACCCGGTGTAAAGGTGCGTCCGAATGGACTTCCTGAAGAAGTACCTGTCGAAAAGACACTGGAGCAAATTGGATTGGCGTTACGTGAATGCGGTGAATTCGCCGCGGACCTCGGCGTGCAGATTCGGTTGGAAGTACACGGCGGTGGCACCTCTGAACTCCGGCATGTCCGCACGATTATTGATGTTGCTGATCACGACAATGTCTACGTCTGCTGGAATTCCAACTTCGGTGAAGTGGAAAATGGAACCATTAAAAACAACTTTGACCTCGTCAAAGGGAAAATCGGCTTGGTACATATTACGGAACTGCATAGACGCGAGTATCCGTGGCGGGAACTTTTTACGTCGCTGAGAGAATCCGGATATTCGGGCTACACCCTTGCAGAAATCGCCGGAAGTTCTGATCCAGAGCGCGTGATGAATTTTTATCGGGCATTGTGGGAAGAATTATCAAGGTAAACGGTTTCTCCATAGGCGCGCTTCTCAGGCGCGCCATTTCATGATTGGTAAGGACAGACACCATTGTCCAGATTTCGATTTCACATCTTGTCTATAGGAATATTTTTGTTGGCTTCTATCGGTATAAGAGCCGCTCCTGAAACCGTCCGTCTTAGCAATGCTGTTTGGACAGTTGACATTGTCCCCCAGTCGCTCGCCGTGGAAACATATCCGGCAGATTCAGAAGTATCTATGCCGATTTCATGGGGACAAACCGGTTTCAGTAATATAACGGAATTCTCTCAAGGAGACAATACTGTCAGTTGGCGGTTGCCAGAGCGTTTTCTTACCGTTCGCTTCAAACTGATAGACGATTCGCTATCCGTTGAATTTATTCAGGATAAACTTACAAGTGACGCATTAAGTTTAACATGGCCCGTTATTGAAGATTTTGAATCTCTCCGTGGATACATTTTACCTTTTTTTGAGGGGAGTTACGTACCGAAAGATGACGTTAAGTGGCAGGACTTTTTGAGTAAACGGGGACCGATAGACACAACCGCAGGTCTCTCAATGCCGTTTTGGGGGTTGCATCTTGACGAACGAACGCTCACCTACATTTTAACCAATCCGTTCAACAATCAAATCCATTTCCATAAGACATTAACTCCTGGATTAGGCATGCAGGTATCGCATACCTTCACACCAAATTGGGAACAGAAAAGGTATGAGGTGCGTATCACGCTTGATGCAGCATCGCCAGTTGCCCCCGCTAGGCGTTACCGAAAGTGGCTGAAACAGAATGCCGAATTTGTTTCTTTTCATGAAAAGATTCGGAGGACTCGTGCCGCGAGGAAGTTACTCGGTGCTGCCCATATCTATTTATGGGGCGGTAAACTCCTCAGCCAATACGATGTAACGAATTGGGAGGCGTTTGCTACAAGACTAAGTGGTGATAGTGGGGTTGCGAGGCAGATTTGGACGCAACTGAACGCAGAGGCGCGGGAAGCAATTCGTGAAATCGCGCAGTCGGACTATCCTTCCAAATACAGTTTACGTGTTGTGAGTCGTGCGATAAGTGAGCAACTTGAAAAGACTGACTTTTACAATCCATCCATTTGGACAGAGATTCCCCTTACGTCAGAGACAGAAAAGTTAATCTCGCGAGACGTATCCACACTATCGCTCACGCAAGTGTATCGCCGCAACTGTCTGCTGTTCTACGCCGCGTTTTCCGGCATACTACGGCATCCAGACGAATGGGGCGATGGTCTCTCTGTGAAGCTACTGGAACAGTTTGCCGAAAATGGATTGGACAGGCTTTGGCTCGGTGTAGATTCATGGCAGGACGGGTTCCGGCATCCGACCGCCATCGCGAAGGCGAAAGAACTCGGTTATCTGGTCGGACCGTATGATTCTTACCATAGTATCCATCACCCTGATGAAAAGGACACATGGGAGACTGCACAGTTTGATCTCTTGCTTTATGAGACCGGTGCGATTGTCAATGCTGATGGCTCGAAAAGTCGGGGATTTAAAAAGAAAGGGTATCACTTAAGTCCGCTCGTCGCGCAACCTTATGTCGAAGGTCGCGTCAACAATATTGTCTCGCAGATGCCAACAAACTTCAATTCGTGGTTCATTGATTGTGACGCTTACGGTGAACTCTACGACGATTATTCGATTGCCCATCCCGCAACACAGCTGGATGATATGAATGCCCGACTGGATCGTATTGCGTGGATTCGGGATACACACAATATGGTTGTCGGCTCAGAAGGTGGTGCTGCGTATTCGGCATCGGTGCTTCACTTTGCACACGGCATGACGGTCCCAGTCATCGGGTGGGGTGATCCAGATATGAAGTCTAAAACCTCGCCTTACTACGTTGGCGGGTACTGGCCCCCCGAAGGTCCGGCGATTCACATAAAGCAGGTGCCTCTCAAATCGAACTATCTGTATTTCTATTACGATCAGCGTTTTCGCCTACCGCTCTACCAGATTGTGTTTCACGATTCAGTTATAACAACAAATCATTGGGGTTCTGGAAGCCTGAAATTTGAGAATGCTATAGAAACGTTGGCACTGTTAGAATTGCTCTACAATGTACCGCCGTTATATCACCTGAATATAGCGGAGTTTTCAAAGCATAAAGCGTGGATAAAGCGGCACTATGCCTTCTTTTCGCCGTTGCATCGACAGATTGGCGGGCAGGCGATGACCGAATTTAAGTGGTTGAGTCATGACAAGCAAATCCAACGTACCGAGTTTGGAAATATAGTTGAGATGTACGCGAACTTCGGGATAGATTCATTTAGATATAACGGCGTGGTGATTCCGAGACGCAGTGTAGTTGCAAGATGGATCGGCACCGGTAAAGTTGAGGTGTTTTCCGTAGATCCGTGATAGTCAAGTAGGTTCTCTTCTATTTTTACGACTCGGGACCTCCCAGAGATGGACGTTACTTTGGTACGGCAAGTACAGCTTATGGTTTTGCTTGGCGAATTGGAACAGTAGGTGCTTGGGGCTTTATCGCCCTTGGATTTATCTGGGGTTTTTCTCAGGGCAGATTGGATTTGCGAAGATGGTTAAGAAAGCGTTACACTAAAATAAAAAAATAAAAAGTTAGCAAAAGTTATGAATCAGATTGAATTTTACCAAGCAAAGTTGAATTACGAAACGGATTCTTGGGATCTCTATAAAGCACTCAATAACGGGGAACCTATCGTCGTTATAGATGCGCGTTCTCCAGAGACTTACGCACTTGAACACATACCAACGTCAATAAATATCCCGCATCGAACAATGTCTGAGGCGACTACAAGTGAACTCGATAAATCAAAACTGTATGTGACCTACTGTGATGGCATTGGTTGTAATGCGTCCACTAAAGGTGCTTTGAATATGGCGAAATTGGGGTTCCGCGTTAAAGAGTTGATGGGTGGTTTAGATTGGTGGAAACGTGATGGTTATGAAACAGAAGGCAAACAGGGAGTTCCGGGTTCGCAAGTTGCGTGTGGTTGTTAAACACAAATTAATTTCCGGACGGATACAGGTCGCCATAAAAATAAGAATTTAATTTGACATTGCGAATCAGATAGGTTATAATTAATATTAACATTCCCCCATAGCTCAGTCGGTAGAGCAGATGGCTGTTAACCATCGTGTCGGCGGTTCGAGTCCGTCTGGGGGAGTTTCAATTTTGCTGACGGGCTTTGCCACTCATTTTGGTTGTCAAGGTTAGTCAGCAAAAATTTTTAACCTGTTCTTGTCCAAACTCACCCTACTTCTCCAACGGAGGTCAATATGCCTAAGAAATTTACCGATACACAGCTTGATGAACTCTTAGCGAAAGGCTATTTAATTGTACCCGACTACTATTCAGGTGAACAACTTGTGGAGATGCAAGCTGCCCAACGTCGTGTACTCCCGACATGGGAAGAAGTTAAGGATGACCCACCAACCGGTAGAGCGATTTTGACCGAATTCCCGCCCGCTGAAATGGCGTTACTGCGCGGAATCGTGGACCACCATGCATGGAAATTCGCACGTAAATTCCTGAAAACGGAGCACATTCACTTCAGGGCCGGGTGTATGATTGCACGCTACCCCGGATTTAAAGGTCCCGGTGTTGATAGCGATCCAAGCAATTTGCACATTGATAACGGCAACAACTCATTGCTACCACAGTCCGAGAGTGCTCGTGAATTCGGGCAACTCGGCTTTTGGGTACACCTTGAGGATGTTGACAAAGATCAGGCACCGCTTAGACTACTTGCTAAGGACCAAGGACGGGATACCTCTAAATACGAACCCCTTGTTTGTAAAGGCGGAACCCTCTGTATCTTCAACAACTATACACTGCATTCAGCAAGTGATTATCTACGGGAGGACGGTCAACGCTTTACGTGGGGCTTCGGTTTAGGACGGGCAGACCACTATTGGGAAGGCTTCCGGCACTACACAGACAAAGGTCGGAATCCGACATTCTCGAAATTCATCGGCACTCTGACAGCCGCGGAGCGCGAGGTTTTTCGGTTCCCACCTGCTGGACATCCATACTACACACCACAAACGCTTGAGGCGTTAGAAGAGCAGTATCCCGGCTGGAACGCACGCGGTGAGTATTGAATCGCGCGCAGCTTCAGTGTCGGTTTCTTTTCCAAATACGTATAGGCAATCAACGCTGAAACGATATTCACTCGAAAGTTGGCGAAACTCCGATGCCGGGTATGTTGAAGTTGCGTCGACTGTTCAGCTGCCCAATCACCCTCTCCATGAGCATCACCACATCAATTATAGCTCACCAGATTTGCAAACGCCCACTCCATACAACCCTCTTTGAGATAATAGTCCTTGAAAGTCCGATACTGATACCATATCTAATTGAATAACGCTCATAACTATATGTATTGTGAAAGTTAACATATAGTATATCTATGGTTCACATTTTAGTCTTATTTTACTCTCAAAGTTGCTAACCCCTTCGACTCCTATCACCTTAAACGCCGCGATTACCTCTCGAATTCACCACAGAAATTTGACCGATATGAAACTTTTGAAATTTTTCAAAATCGCTTCGCAGACCTTTGGCAGCTTAGGTTTTTCGTCAATTTTGTGAGAACCGAAAATCCTGTGGTTTTCTGTGGTATCTGATTTTTTGTTGTTTTTTCACCACTGCCTTCATAAAGCAGATCAGACGTTTTCGCTGTTGTGTAAGAAACGTCCTAAATCTTCCTTATCAGGTGACTGCTAAGGACGACCTATTATGAAAACCATCCAAATAGAAATGGTATGACTTTATAGTAAAGTCTACAATTACTTGGACATTGTGGGCTAGCGAGGATACAATCCTCGCCAGCGACTGTGAGGGTTCCTTCACTGAACAACTGTCCACATATTTTTCAAACGCCAGAAAAAAGTCGTCTATTTCACAGAAAAGTGATACAATATGCGAAGAGAACTCCTTTTGTGAGGCGTTAGCTTACCACATTATACTAAACGGGTTCCCTTTAATAACATACTCTTATTAACATACCCTTATTTTTTTATGGAACTCACGTTAAGGATAGGAAAAACAGTTGTCATTTTCCCTGAAGGCATTTTAGGAAAAGTGAAAAGGAGTTAGTTCTATTGTCCATCATTCAGATGTTCCGACAATTCCTGTTTTCTTAAAGGGGCAGAACGCCTTATGCTGCATGGTGCAAAATTTATTCGTTCCGCTAAGTTATTTGTGACTTTTGGGCCTCCTATTTGTTCAAGACATACATTTTTTACGGATTTGCTGTTGGAGTGGCAGCGGACACCACTTCAATAATTAGGCGATGGTTTAAACGTAATCATTCATTGGATCCATGTTTGGTTACCTCATTATTGTCCTACAAAAAGGAGTCAATAACCCCGAGCTAAAGCATGGGGAAACCTGTGAATATCCGTAGCCACACGGGGACCCACAAGTTAAACTATTGACTACAGTAAAATATCGCGGTATCTTGGTGTGGCAGCCAGCCCGACGTTTCGGATGCTCCCCAAGTCTGATTCCTCTCGGATATCGTGATCTGGATGGGGAAATACATATCCGCAAGGAAGTTACAAACTATGTTTGTCCCAGTTGTAGATAAGAATCAAAATCCATTGATGCCGACACGTCCTTCCCGGGCAGCGAAGTGGATAAAATCAGGGAAGGCAACACCGTTTTGGAGCAACGGGGTATTCTGTGTAAGACTCAACAGAGAACCTTCAAAACGATGTGATCAAGAGATTGCTGTCGGTGTAGACCCTGGCAGCAAAAAAGAGGGCTTTACCGTTAAATCAGCATCACATACGTATTTCAATGTGCAGGCAGATGCCCATAACAAAGTAGGTAAGAAAGTTGAAGAGCGTCGTGAACTTCGTAGAGGTAGGCGTTCTCGAAAGTGTCCAAACCGAGAAAACAGAACGAATCGTCTGACTAACAAGGAACGTATTCCGGCTGGCACACGTGCGAGGTGGGATTGGAAACTACGGATACTTGATTGGTTTTCAAAGTTATATCCTATTACACATATCTGTGTTGAGGATATTAAGGCGAGAACAATAGAGCATGCCAAGAAGTGGAACACTTCTTTTTCTCCACTTGAAGTCGGCAAACAATGGTTCTATGCTGAAATAGAGAAACGTTGGGAGTTGCTAACTTTACAAGGTTGGCAAACAAAAGAGATTCGGAATAGACTTGGGCTGAAGAAATCCTCCAAGAAACTTTCAGAAACGTTTGACGTACATTGTGTAGATAGTTGGTGTCTGGCATATTACACTATCGGTGGCACTGCTAAAGTGGATAACACTGATATATTCTGTATATCGCCTATACCTATTCAGCGAAGAACTCTCCACAGAGAACAACCGAAAAAGGGCAGGATCCGGTCAAGGTATGGTGGAACAGTGTTGGCAAATGGGCTCGTAAAGCATACGCTGGTCAAGCATGTGAAACATGGATTAACACGTTTGGGAGGCATAAACGCAAAAAGGTTGTTTGCTCTCTATAACCTTGCCGGAAAATGATTAACAACAAGCGCGAAGGCAAACAGTTTCAAAGTTTTAACACGGCTTAACTTTAACTATAGGAGCGGGCATTCCTCCCCAACCTAAAGCATGGGGCCTCCTGCCCGAAGATTGATGAATGATTATGCGGAAACTCCAAATTGGTATCATCGACCTTGTGGCTAAAGGACCGACACGAAACCTGTGGGCACGGACGATGCACGCGAATCTGGCAAGCATCATGCCCCAAACTATCGCCGTATGGTGCGAAGAAGCAGGACATGATGTCACCTTCGTCTGTTATACGGGTCTTGAAAATCCTATTGAGGAATTCCCTGAAACGCTGGATCTCGTTGTTATAGGAACGTTCTCGCAGGGAGCCCAACTCGCATACGCTTTGAGCAATCTCTTTCGATCCAGAGGTGCAGTCACTGTACTTGGGGGTCCTCACGCCCGGTGCTACCCTCAAGATGCACAGAAGTATTTCGATTACGTTCTGGGTTTTACGGACAAAGACACTATCCAAGAGCTTTTGCGAGACTGTTCTCCGCATCGCCCTATCGGTGTTCACCTCTCGGCGAACGGACAACCCGTGACACTCCCCAGCGTGCAAGAGCGTTGGAAATTCATAAAACTCAGCCATCGAAAAGCCCCGTGGATTAAAGCAGTTCCAATGCTCGGCAGCATGGGGTGTCCATACACGTGTAGTTTTTGTATTGATTCGGTTGTTCCCTATCAACCTCTGGACTTTGATGTCATCAAAGCAGACCTACGTTTCCTCTTAGGGAAGTTTAAGCGACCCCTCGTTGGATGGCACGATCCGAACTTCGGTATCCGATTTGATGATTACCTGTCTGCGATCGAAGACGCGGTGCCGCCAGATAGCATAGACTTCATCGCCGAGAGCAGTTTGTCGATCCTCTCGGAACCGCACATGAAACGGCTGCAGCGAAACGGGTTTAAGATGATGTTGCCCGGGATTGAGTCGTGGCAAGACTTTGGGAACAAATCGAAAACAGGGAAACATAGCGGCATCAACAAAGTCCGACAGGTCTCAGAGCAGGTGAACATGATTCTGAGATACGTTCCCTACGTCCAAACCAACTTCGTGTTCGGACTTGATGTTGACGAAGGTACCGAACCCTTTGAACTTACGAAACACTTCCTCGATATAACCCCGGGTGCCTATCCTGCTTATTTGCTATTGACAGCATACGGACAGGCAGCACCCTTGAATCTTGAATATCAACGAGCGGGTCGTGTTCTGCCGATTCCGTTTTATTTTCTTGACAGCAAGCGTGGTATGAATATGAAACCGGAAAACTATACGTGGGATACTTTTTACGATAATGTCATTGATTTGATTAAACATAACATTTCATGGCAAACCCTCTATAACAGTTACAAGGCGATTCCGCATTCGACCGCTCGGTGGCTGAACATTATCCGTGTTTTGCCATGGTTTGAGCAGCTCAAGTACTACCGTGAAGTCCGGAGACGACTGGATGAAGACCCGCAGATTCGACCTTTTCTTGAAGGGGAAACCACAGAAATTCCACAGTTCTATGTGGAGCGGATACGAAAGAGTTTGGGACCGTTATGGGAATGGCTTCCGGAGGGAGCATTGTATCATGACCCGAATGCCTATCTCAAGTCAGAGGAGAAGTCGTTAACGCAGTTGGAAAAGTCGCCTTGAGCGTATTGCTTAAATAGGACTTACGCACTCCATCTTAAAGTCCGCTGATAAGGGGCAGGGAATGCCATAAGGCATTCATACCGTTGATTCTTTAGGGGGTTTAAAGGACGGAAATTGCCGCTTTTTGCGTCTAAGTGACCGATATCTGCTCAATTTGCGTAAGTCCTATTAAAATGACCCAAGTCGCTACCTTTAGCCAAAGAGTTGTTTAATGCCTGTTGCGATGATAAATAGAAGCAGTTTCAATGTCTCTTGTAAGGCATATTCAATGGCATATTCTGAAAAGGAGATAGAATTATGAGATATGTATCGTTGATTTTGATTCTGATATTCTCTGACAAGAGGAATAGAAAAGGATTTATGCATGAACCGAGATTTTCAAATTAAGCAGGAGTTTTTTCTCGCACTAACTCAATCCGTCTCATCACTTGACGAACATGTTAGTAACGTGAGTTTGATAAATAATTGAAAGTTTTTGTATAAAGAGAACCCCTTTGGTATAATGGAGTTATCACATCTCTATAACCCAAAGGAGTTCTCTGATGGATATCATAACACTTTTCTGTAAAATGGACGACTTTTTTCTCGCTTACGAAAAATGGCAGGTAACGCATTGTCTACCAGAGAGGACACCCCCGGAAACACGCGGACGGCCTCGGCACCTACATCCGAGCGAAGTGATGCCGCTCCTTGTTGCGTTCCATCAAAGTGGGTATCGGACGTTCAAACGCTTTTACGAAAAACACGTCCGTGTCTACTGGGTCAATGCGTTTCCACATCTGGTGAGTTATTCTCGGTTCGTCGAACTCAAGAAAGAGGTGTTGACGCTTTTGACGCTTTATCTTCAGGTTTCGCACTTGTGTGAATGTAGCGGTATCTCCTTCGTGGATTCCACACGTTTGCGGGTATGCGACAATCAGCGGATTTCCTCACATCGCGTCTTCGCAGCACACGCCGGACGCTCAAAGACTTCAATGGGGTGGTTCTACGGTTTTAAACTCCACCTCATCATCAATGAGAAAGGGGATCTCTTAGGTTTTGAGGGGCCCCCGGGGAATACCGATGCCCGTCAACCCTTATGGAAGTTATCGTCTGATGGACTGTTCGGCACTCTCTATGGCGATAAGGGATATATCTCCAAAGACCTCCGGGAACTGCTCAAGGCGCAAGGTATCCACCTCTGCTATAAAGTCCGTAAGAATATGAAACCCCTGGAGTTATCAATTGCTGATGAGGTGCTTGTGAAAAAACGGACGCTTATTGAATCGGTGATCAAGGAGTTGAAAACCCAGACGCAAGTGGAACACAGTCGGCATAGAAGTTTCGCTAACTTCCAAGGCAATGTTATTTCTGCGTTGATTGCGTATCAACTTTTGGAGACCAAACCTTCGGTGAACATATTGGAACTTCAAGGAAGCAACGATTTACCCCTGCTTTTCTAACGTAATAAACTTTTTTCAAACTCACGTTAGTACAGACGATGGTCAATGGCGTATCAAGGGATTTATTGATGTATGTCGGAATATTTATACAATTTCTTCCGACACCAAAATAATATCGAAGATTCTTGAAATACATCTCTTCCCTCGTATTCTCAGTTTCGCTGAAGAGACTGGATACCGGGTGGTTCTCGCTGAGCATCAGAATTACTATCCAGACATCACTTTCGTCCATGTGGACAATGAACACATCAAATTCGCTGTTGATTTCAAGACTACGTATCGTTTGCCGAATTATCCTGAGTTTTGCAATGGATTCACATTGGGTTCCCATGGAGAATATTTTGTAAATAGAGAAAGCTCAAAGAACATTCAGTTCCCCTATGGTCAATACCAAGGGCATTTCTGTTTAGGAATTATTTACAACAGACATACTGAGGACGGAGTAGACGAAACTCACACTTATAGATTTGAAGAACTGCATTCAATTTCTTCTGTTATAAAGGACTTCAGATTCTTCGTCGCAGAGAAATGGAAGATAGCAAGTGACAAGAGCGGTAGTGGCAATACTGCGAACATCGGAAGTATTAATAAAATCACTGATATAGTCTCAGGACGTGGCATGTTCTCGGACTTAGGAGAATAATGGTTTGACGATTATTGGATGAACTATGGTAAGATTACTGTCACGGAAGAAAAGGGTAAAACAAAGCAGATTAGAAACCTGAAAGACTTTGTTGCATATAGGGGTGGGGAGGTTGAGTTAATTGTCCCTAAAGCGAGAAAAATACGGGTGAGGAGTAGAAACTAATGATGAAAGTTATGATTCCGCCGATTAAGTGTCAAGGGATAAAAAGTAAACTTGTTCCTTTCATAAAACGAACTGTGGACTGGTCTTTTGAAGGCACATGGATTGAACCCTTTATGGGTTCAGGAGTCGTTAGTTTCAATATCATACCGCGCAACGCGATCTTTGCAGATAGCAACCCACATTTGATTAACTTCTATAACGCTATCGCGAATGGAAAGATTGATGGTTTGAAAGTGAGAAAATTCCTTGAACAGCATGGTGAAATACTATCAAGATGTGGGCAAGATTACTATTATGAAGTTCGAGAACGATTTAATAAAACGCATGAGCCTTTAGATTTCCTCTTTTTAAACCGCTGCTGCTTCAACGGGATGATTCGGTTCAATCGTAAAGGGGACTTTAATGTGCCTTTCGGGCACAAGCCACAGCGATTTTCCAAAGCATATATTACAAAGATTGTGAACCAAGTTGACTACGTTTACGTCATGTCAAGGTATTCCAATTGGTCTTTTATCTGCCAAGATTTTAGAGAAACACTTAAAGAGATTTCTGAAGATGATTTTGTCTATTGTGATCCGCCTTATGTTGGGCGGCATGTCGATTATTTCGATAGTTGGGACGAAGAAAATGAACGTAATCTATTTGAGATTCTGAATCAATCTCCTTGCAAATTTATCTTATCTACTTGGCATAGCAATCAGTACAGGGAAAATGTCTTTCTTGAGACGCTGTGGTCGGAATTTAATGTGTTAACCAAAGAACACTTTTATCACGTTGGCGCGAAAGAGAAAAATAGAAAGCCGATGCTTGAGGCATTGGTAATGAATTTCACACCTAAACACTCGCATGAGGAACCGGTAGAACGAGCCGAACAACTTCTGCTTTTTGAAAAACTCGCTGAATATCAAAGAAGTGAAAGTTTGGTGTCGTGAAAATGTTAAAAAGGCGTTTTTCGGAGCGGTTCGGACATCAACCATCCGATTACGTTGACGATGTCATCCTGCCGTTCCTGTAGCATCACTTCGATGAGTGCAGGTCTTTCGGCAGCGAGCGCGTCCCGCAAAGCTTCCTTGAAATCACCCAAATTCTCGACTCGCTTGGTGTACGCACCGAAGGATTTTGCGAATTCGACGAAATCAGGATTGAGCAGATCGGTATCAATCGTGCGTCCCTCACACCCTTTCTGTTGAGACCCTTTAATCGCTGACAAAGCCCCATCATTTACCACAATCGCAACAACATTGATGCCATATTTCATAGCGGTCGCCATCTCTACAGCACCCATCAAAAACCCACCATCGCCACTAAAGCAGATAACTGGACGGTCGGGATGTGCGACTTTGGCACCGATAGCAGCCGGATACGCGTGCCCTAACGCCACACCGATATTGGGATAGAGGAAAGTCCTCGGATCGTAGATCGGAAATTCCGCGAAGGAAGCATAGCCGAGCGCGTGAACATCAATCGCGTAGATGGTGTCTCGTGGAAGCACGTCTTGTAGTTCATGAATGACCGGTAAAGAGGGTTGTGCATCAAACGCTTTTCGGAGTTCCGCCAGCGTCTCGTCCCATCCGTTTTGACCGGGGGCGACATCCTCAATCAGTGCCTGCAATGTAAGTTTCAGATCGCCGACCACCCCCACATCACATGGGTATTCAAGCCCAATTTCGTCCGCGTCCTCATCAATCTGGATGAAGGGTTGGGGCAATTCCAGACTCCAATTTCGGGTATCAATAGAGGTAAATCGGGGTCCGATGCCGATTAGACAGTCGGCGCGTTGGAGTGCCTCGCGTCCGAGATAGCCGTAGCAAATTTGGAGTGCCAACGGATGATCCTCCGACAAAACACCCTTTCCATTACGGGTGACGATGACGGGTGCGTTCAATTTTTCGGCGAGGAGGCGTAACTCGTTTCGAGCATTTGAGTGAAAGACAGCGGAACCTGCGAAAATCAGAGGCATTTTAGCATTACGGATTGTCTCAACAGCGGTAGTGAGATCTGTATCGTCAGGTGGCGGTAGTGCAGAGCGTTCTACACGTGGTGGGATTCGGACCTCTCCATCTCCCGTAACGACATCCATTGGAAATTCCAACATTGTCGGTCCAGGTCTTCCACTACGCATAGCTTTAAAGGCGTTTTCGACAACAACCGGAATCTCAGCAACGGTATGGGCGATGGCGCAGTATTTGGTAATCGACGCAAAGAACTTCATCTGATCCAAGCCGTGGAACATCTTGCTGGGGTGTTTGCTATAGAGGCTGGAATCGCTCTGACCCGTAATCAGCAGAACAGGTGCGCAATCGGTGAACGCTTCTAAAATCCCAGTAGATGCATTACTGGCACCCGGTCCCGGCACAGTGATAGCGACACCGACTTCACCCGTTGCGCGGGCGAACCCGTCTGCCATCTGTGTCGCCGCGTACTCGTGCCGAACGAGGTAGTGGTCAATCGTGCCTTTCCCGCGTCGGAGCAAGGCATCGTAAATCTGAATGTTTTGGGTGCCGGGCATCCCGAAAACGGCTGAAACGCCTTGCGCTTTCAAGCATTCAATGAGAATATCTCCGCCTTTCACGTATCAGTCTCCTTTGTGTTTGCTGAGAAAATTTTCCAACCACGCATCAGGATCGTATCCGAGTCGGCGTAGGGATTGACAGCCGATCCGTTTTAGAAAATTTGGGATGAGGTTAAAGAGCCTAAGTCGCCAATTCATAGCTTGGAATCGGGATTACAAATCCCTCCTACAAGATAGCGTTGCCAGTGGTTTTATCAAAAAAATGCATTCGCTCTGGGACAAATGTGACGTAGATATGCTGTCCAATTTCCGCTTCAAAGTTGGGGGCTGTGGACGCTTTAAGTATCGTATGCGCGTCTGAGGTATCCGTTCCGAGGGTTAGTTCGACGATTGTTTCTGCACCGAGAGGCTCAACACTATAAACTTCAGCCTGAAACGCATTCGGGATTGACTGATGGCTAACAACGACATCTTCTGCGTGCGCGCCAAAAACGAGATTCCTTTCTGAGTCACTATCGTTTAGCGTTTTTAAAACCTTCGTGTCGTCTTGGATGGCTACCGAATTGTCCGTTCCGAGGTCGTGCGCTAACCTCAACTGAAGTTCACCGTTTGTGCTTGAGATGTCGCACGGAATACAATTCATACTTGGATTTCCGATAAAACCAGCGACAAATAGGTTAGCGGGATGATTATAGATATCGGAAGGTGTTCCGAGTTGCTGGATTTTGCCCGCTTCAAGGACGGCGATCCGGTCTGCCATTGACATTGCTTCGGTTTGATCGTGCGTCACGTAGAAGGTCGTTGTGCCGAGTTCCTGTTGCCGCCAACGAATTTCCGAGCGCATCTCCGCCCGGAGTTTCGCATCAAGATTGGAGATCGGTTCGTCCATGAGGAATACTTGCGGACGACGGACCATTGCGCGCCCGAGTCCAACCCGTTGCGTTTCACCACCGCTCAACTGATTCGGTGTACGCATAAGTAGATGTTCGATATGAAGCATCTGTGCTATATCTCTGACGCGCCGATCGATTTCCTCCGCCGAGAGCTTTCTCGGATGCAGTGGAAATGCCATGTTCTCGTAAACGCTCAGATGTGGATAGAGGATATGCGATTGGAAAACGAAAGCCACATCACGTTCTGCGGGGGTTTTGTCGTTGATGCTGACACCGTCCAAGTAGATTGTCCCTTCTTCCGGTCTATCCAATCCTGCGATGCAGCGAAGCGTCGTCGTTTTTCCTGCACCCGTCTGACCCAGAAGCACGAAGAACTCCTGATCTCGAATATCGAGCGTGATGTCGTCAAGCGCGATCAGGTTGCCGAACCTCTTTGTGATGTTTTCGAGTTTTACTGTTGCCATAAATGTTCTATACTGCTGTCCTGTAGGTATTGTCTTAAGTATAGCATGAATCGCGTTTACAGGGCAACAGAAATTGGTTCTCAGTTTTCGGTTGTCGGCAGTCAGTGAAGGAGCGCATTTTAAGCGAAGAACGGTGCGGTTGCAAATCACACCTATCACTTACGCGAAGAACACAACAGCCTTAGAGGCTTGAAAAAAATAAATGCAATTCGGTAGCGTATAGAGTATAATTAATTGAGATAGCTTTCAGGTTTACGCCACTGCAAGCACAGAAAAGGTTGGAGAAACAGATGCTAAATCGCCAAGAGGCACGACAGAGCACGCAAGGAAATCTGTCTTTAATGGACAGGATCAGACGGCAGTACGATTTAACCCCATCAATCACGTTGATTTTCGGACTGACGATACTGTTTTTCGTCGCTTTCCTCATATACCCACTCCTCTATGTTTTCAAAGAAGCGTTCTGGATTGAAAGCAAGTTCAATCTTACCTACTTCAAACTGATGGTGACCGATCCAAATATCCGAGAACTGGTTATCAATAGTCTCAAAATCGGTGTGATGGTCACGATAATAACAAGTATCGTTAGCCTGCCACTCGCGTATTTTTTGACACGATACCGGTACCCTGGACGTGATATGTTGCGCTCCGTCATCTTAATTCCGATGATTATGCCACCTTTCGTTGGCGCAATTGGAATGCAACAGTTTTTCGGGTTATTCGGGAGCGTGAATATGCTCCTCGTGAAACTCAATCTAATTGATATATCGGAAACCATTGACTGGTTCGGTGGAGGGTTCTGGGGTGTGGTGATGTTGTCAACGTTGCACCTATATCCGATAATGTATCTCAACATCGTTGCTGCGCTCGCGAACGTTGATCCGAGTTTAGAAGAAGCCGCAGAGAATATGGGGGCATCGCGCTTCCAAGTTTTCCGTCAAATAACGTTGCCATTGATGATGCCGGGTTATTTCGCTGGAGCAATTCTCGTCTTTATCTGGGCATTTACGGATCTCGGTACGCCTCTAATCTTTAATTACAATGAAGTCGTTGCGGTGCGAATCTTCCGACAAGTGACTGAGGCAAACCAGAATCCGATGGGGTATGCACTTGTTGTCTTAATTATCGTCCTGACAGCACTCGCCTTTTATATCTCTAAAAGATGGACGGGCAGTAAGCACTATGAGATGCTCGGCAGGGGACACGTGACTTCACGCGAGGTAGATACAAAATGGCGGATGCGTAGTATCATCTACCTCTTTATCGGTGGATTAACGTTTATGGCGTTGTTACCCCATATTAGTGTGATTCTGATCTCCTTAACCCCGGATGCAAGCCAGTGGCGATTGAGTGTGCTACCGCAATCCTTGACCTTCGCGCATTATATTGAAACTTTCACGCATTCCGATACGCTGCCGAGTATCCTCAACAGCCTAAAATATAGCGTTTTCAGTACACTGCTCGCACTTTTGGTAGGCGTCGTGGTGTCGTATCTACTAACCCGCAAACGCCTCCCTTTTCAAAATCTGTTGGATGCGGTCGCGATGTTACCCTTAGCATTGCCAGGGGTTGCAATAGCATTCGGATATATGGGCAGCTTCGCGGATACGACGCTTCTGCTACGGCATCTTCCAGAGACGTTCATCAATGTGATTGATCCGAGGAAGAATCCGACCTTTTTGCTAATCATCAGTTACGCAGTGCGACGGTTGCCGTATATGCTGCGTTCCATCTATGCGGGGCTTCAGCAGACGAGTGTAACGTACGAAGAAGCGTCACAAAACGTGGGAGCAACACCGATTCGGACCTTGTATAAAATTACCTTGCCTTTAGTCATCGCGAATATCCTCGCTGGTGCGATTCTGGTATTCTCATTCTCCATGTTAGAAGTAAGTGATAGCTTAATCTTGGCAATGCAGGATAAGTACTATCCAATTACAAAAGCGATTTGGGCACTCTCCCAGCGTCCCGATCATGGTGCATATACAGCGAGTGCACTCGGTGTGGTGGGGATGTTGATCCTAATCGCATGTCTGCTCGGTGCAGGACGTGTGCTTGGTGGGAAGTTAGGGGAAATTTTCCGGATTTAGGAGTGAATCTACAATTTTCGTGAAAACAATAGGACTTTCTGGACTCGCTGGATGTATCTGTTCTGTAATGTTCTTTTCAGATGGCACTGCACTTGCCAATAGAAGGACTAACAAAACAATTGTCCTATCGGATTAAAGTGATTCTCAGGTGTATTCAGGCTGGCAGTAGGAGATATAATGAACATTTTGCATAGTATTCGCGATGCGTTGTTAGAAGCACAAGACGTACTCAATCGGTTCATCCAAAACCCTGAGAATATCGCAACCATCGCGGAAACAGCAGAAATGATGCAAGACGTTTTTGAACGGGAGGGTAGAATCTTTACCTGTGGAAATGGTGGAAGTTTGTGCGATGCAATCCATTTTGCTGAAGAATGCACAGGTAAGTTCCGCGACGATAGAAAGCCGCTTCCGGCAATCGTGCTCAGCGATGCGGGACATATTACTTGCACAGCGAATGATTTCGGATTTGCCGAGGTCTTCGCACGGCCACTCTTGGCTCTCGGACACCCCGGTGATTTGCTTATAGTACTCTCAACCAGCGGAAGATCTGAAAATGTGGTGCGTGCGGCGATGGCGGCGAAATCTCGTGGGATGCAGGTGTTTGGGCTGCTCGGTGGAGATGGCGGAGATATTAAACAACACTGCGATATTTGTCTAATTGCACCCGGAAATACCGCAGATCGGATTCAGGAAATCCATATAAAAGTATTGCACATTCTGATAGAACATATTGAGCGATTGATGTTTCCGGAGAATTATTGAAATGAATACCTTCCTTTGATACGGTTTTGTATAATTTCTAAGCTATACATTGTATGTAAAGTTGGCAACTGAACAGTGGAGGACAACTTATGGCGTCATCGGAAAGAAATAAGGCGTATTGGCGGAAAAACCTGCAATATCTCGCCATTTTATTGGGAATTTGGTTTATCACTTCTTACCTCTGTTCAGTTGTATTTGTAGAGCAGCTGGACAAAATCCGAATTGGAGGATGTCCACTTGGATTCTATTTTGCACAACAGGCATCAATATGGATTTTTGTTGAACTCATCTTCGTCTATGCATGGTTGATGAATCGCTTAGAGAAGAAGTATAGCCAACGCGAAGATACGGAGGACGCAGAATAACCATGAACGTACAAATGTGGACTTTCATACTGGTGGCACTCTCCTTCGCGTTATATATCGGCGTTGCATTCTGGTCCAAAGCGCGTTCGACTGGTGATTTCTATGTCGCTGGAAGCAACGTGCATCCGGTTGTCAATGGGATGGCGACAGCGGCGGATTGGATGAGCGCAGCATCCTTCATCGCAATGGCGGGGATGATCTCGTTTATGGGGCGCGACGGTTCTGTTTATCTACTCGGATGGACAGGTGGCTATGTGCTACTCGCGTTGTTATTGGCCCCCTACCTCCGTAAGTTTGGTAAGTATACAGTCCCCGATTTCGTAGGCGACCGATACTATTCACAATTAGCTCGGATTGTCGCCGTGGTGTGTGCGATTTTTGTCTCCTTTACTTACGTAGCGGGACAGATGCGCGGCGTTGGCATTGTCTTTTCTCGGTTTCTGAACGTCAATGTTGAGACGGGTGTACTTATCGGTATGGGAATTGTGTTCTTTTATGCCGTGCTTGGAGGTATGAAGGGCATTACTTATACACAGGTCGCACAGTACTGTGTGCTAATTTTTGCGTATCTTGTGCCTGCAATTTTTATTTCTATGCTCATTACAGGCAACGTTATTCCTCAGTTGGGATTAATGGGAAAGGTGGCAGATGGTTCAGGGTTATATCTCTTGGATCGACTCAACGGTTTGAACGAAGAATTGGGGTTTAACTTATATACGGATGGTGGTAAATCCACTATTGATGTCTTTTTTATCACGGCAGCGCTGATGTTGGGGACGGCAGGACTTCCGCATGTGATTATTCGCTTCTATACCGTGCGAAAAGCTTCCGAAGCACGGATTTCTGCTGGATGGGCACTGTTGTTCATCGCTATTCTCTATACGACCGCGCCAGCAGTCGCTGTGTTCGCCCGAACGAACCTCCTCAAAACTGTCAGATATGAACAGAATGGTGAATTGAGAGATGTGAAATATGAGGATGCGCCAACGTGGTTTAAAAACTGGGAAGCAACGGGATTAATTGAGTTCAATGATTTGAACGGTGATGGTGCTATCCAGTACCGCGGACCGAAATCTGATGTCAAGAATGAACTCACAATTGATCGAGACATCATGGTATTGGCGAATCCTGAGATTGCCAAACTTCCGAACTGGGTTGTCGGTTTAGTTGCTGCGGGTGGTTTAGCAGCGGCACTCTCAACAGCTGCAGGCTTGCTGTTGGTCATCTCCACGGCAATCGCACACGATCTACTTAAAGGTGCGCTTGTACCAACACTACAAGAGAAACATGAATTGGTTGCTGCACGCATCGCTGCAGGTGTAGCGGTGTGTATTGCTGGGTATTTCGGCATAAATCCACCGGACTTTGTAGCCCCGGTCGTGGCGTTCGCTTTTGGACTTGCAGCGAGTTCGTTCTTCCCCGCGATTGTTATGGGCATCTTCTCTAAACGCATGAACAAGGAAGGGGCAATCAGTGGTATGATTGTCGGTATCACCTTTACAGCAGCGTATATCATCTATTTCAAATTTATCAGTCCGGAGCTTAATACGGCAGATCATTGGTGGTGGGGTATTTCACCGGAAGGTATCGGCACCCTCGGTATGGCGTTAAATTTTATTGTTGCCATCAGCGTATCGGCTTTGACCCCACCGCCACCAGATGAAGTACAAGCACTCGTTGATGATATTCGAGTTCCTTAAAAAAATGGAGGTTTCGATGAAGGCAAAATTTTCATCGCGAAACAAGAGATGTTGCATGCAGATGGTTTCCAAAATTTCCTGTGTGATTCTCCTACTGGTGACAGTTAGCATTGCGAATGCTGCGGAAGTGGAAGATTTCATGCCGAGAGAGAGTATTTTTTATTTAAAACTCCAAGGTATAGATGAAGTCTACGGCGAAATTGAGATTTCGGAAAATTGGGAAAAAGCACTTGCACTATTATCGGACATGCAGGGCTGGCAAGAGATGCAGCAAGGGATTATGATGTTCCAAGGCATGCTTGGGACTGACCCGCTGGACATCATCAAGACGGTGGGTTACCGAACAGCACTAGCAGTATGGCTGGATGAGGCGAACAGTTCGCAAACACAGATTGGTGTCGTGATACATTCGGGAGGGAACCTGAACACACTCCAGCAGCTAACCAAAATTGTAGAAGGACTCCTTGGGATGGGTGGCGAAAATACTTTGCGTTTAAATGCGGGTGTTTATCAGCGCGTTCGCTACAACGCCATAGAAATTCCCGGTGGTATTGCTAAATATGGGTTCGTAGATGATTTCCTTGTGATCGGTACGGGCGAGGGAAGTTTTGAAAGATTGATGGATACCTACCGAACGGACATGCCTTCTATTCAGCAAAACAAGGAATTTGCTGGTGTGTTAAAAAAAATAGGGTCAGGAGAAGTTATCTTATTTGCTAACGTTCCGCCTATTTTGTCCGTGATGGGTTTAGGCGAGTGGGAGCACAGGAACCTCGCTACTTTTCAATCTGTGTTTGGACAGCTCAATTTGCTGGAAACGGGTACCTTCCTTCAAGTGGCTGGGAAGTTTAGTCCTGATCTGCCAGAAAACGAGATTAGTCTGTTTTTAAAAGAAGGGCAGAGGCTCAACACCTTAAACGCATTATCGGGTGGGGACGACCTGTTTGTAACTGTAACTCCGAAAGTTGTGGAAAGCATGTGGAAATTTGTTCCCACTGATGACGCTGCCGAAGGAATCGCTTTTTTAGAGGGAATTCTGAATCTTCATCTTGAAGAAGATATTATGGTTGGCTTGACGGGTGAACTCGCTTTGTCTGTGCCCGATTTAACACGTTTTGATCCAGAAGCCTTGAATGGCTTTAGGTTTGAGTTTGATGGCGCAATTGTGCTTGATGCAGGTGATGTGCAGACGGATGGTGGCATTATTTTCAACCCCAGCAATCGGATGAAATGGAACCAAATTGGCAATAGTCTGTCTAACCTACAAAATGCCTCTGTTTCTCAAACGGATTATAAGGGCGCGACGGTGTCAGAAGTCGCTCCAAATATTTACCGTAGCGAGTTAGATAACCTGTTTCTTATAGGTTTTTCGGAGGAGCAGGTGTATGCCCTTATTGATGGAATTAAGCAAGGAAAGAAACCGCCCTACTTAAAGCAGCTTCCGAAAACACCTACGGCATTTGCCCAACTGAACCTAGCGCGGGTTCTGGAGATTCAAAAGGGGTCGCCGCCTACCGATAAGCTGCTTGTCAATTCTAAAGAGATACCACTGTTACTCGCTTGGCTTTCAGTTGAAGATGATGCAGCTTTATTGGAGATGACAATATCGGAAGAAGAAACACTTATTGAGGTGCTAGCGAAACTCGTTCCATTTTTTCTTTGGAATATGGATGTGCAATGGGAATAGCCTAATTAGATTTAACCAATTGAGGAGGAAACAATAATGATTCAGAAACGATTTATACGGAATGCAAACACTAAACGATGGTTTTGGGGAATGGTGACAGTGGTCGGTGTGCTACTCGGTTTGGGAATTGGTCAAGTGGTGCAGTTTCAAGAGGTGATGGCAGAATCCCAAGAGGATAGCTTTTCACAACTCACTGCTGATCTTAACGCGCTCAAAGCCGAACATGAGAGGATTCAAGCGAAATGGCAGTCGGAATTACTCGCACAAGTCGTGCCGACTTTGGTGGATGAACCTCGTGATGTGAAACGTCAATTTGTGGATTTCCTTGAAGAGCTTGGGAGTCCCGGCACTTCTGCCCTCATTGCGATGCTTCAAGACCCAGCTGCGCGCGTCCGCGAAAAGGCGGTCGAAGCGTTAGGTAAAATCGGTGAGCAGGAGAGAAAAGCAGGGCGAAGTCCAGATGCCGCTGCGATCGGATTAGCGATGGCACTCGAAGACTCCTCTGAAAGGGTTTTGCGCCAGACTCTTCAAGAATTGGATGACGTTCGCCCGACATCCACCGAATCGCTTGGTGTAGTTGTGCCAGCACTCATCGCTGCACGGAAGACAGATTCATCGAGTGTACGAGACGATGTAATTGATGTTTTAGGACTGATTGGTGAGATGCTTGCAGAAGATGGAAAAAATACTGACACCATCCGCGATGCTTTAATTATGAGTATAGATGACAAATCGACAAAAGTACGAACAAATGCTATTAGTGAATTGTCTGACATACGAGCGACATCGACTGAGACGTTCACTGCGTTGGTAGGTGCATTGTCAGACAGTTCTAAATCCGTCCGGGCGCGCGCTGAAGATGCCCTGATTGAATTGTGCGAAGATGCCGCTGCAACAGTTGCTCCGATGTTGGCGGATACGCTTGCGAACAATCCATCAACTGTAACACGTGGGCATATCGTTGATGTGCTCGGCGCAATCGGTGAAGAGCTCGTAGATGACGGGAATTCTGGCGAGATAGTTGTTAAACCGCTCCTTATAGCACTCGGAGATAGTGCCGAAGATGTCCGACGCAACGCCGCTGATGAATTGGGTGAAATGCGTGCAACGTCGCCTGACGTGCGGGCAGCATTGACACATGCACTCAACGATAGTTCTAAAGCCGTTCGCAATGCAGCAAAAAAGGCGATTCGGCGGATAGAAGCAGTCAAGTAATCGGTTACGTTGTGCAAAATGTTTGTGAAGATAAGGACTTACGCAATGAACGTTCGTCGCGACTCTGTTCCGCAGGATGGCTTCGGGTTTCGCGCCCTGCGTGCATTCAGGTTCAAATGGACACAGAGCCTATCCAAACAGCGTTTTGACGCGTAAGTCCTAAAGATAAGAGGGGTTATTTTTCGCGCTTTTTCTAATACTATCAATAAGTATTTTAAAGTAGTAAATATCCACATCGTACAATCGTACATGCCCATGACATGTTTATCAAAACAGGAATTTATAGGTAGTTTGTTAAACTTATTTTCAACGCTTGCGTCTTAACTACTGACAACAGACACTCATAAAATAGATTTGTAAACAAAACAAGATAGAGATAGAGGCTACTGCCCGCGTGACGGACAGAATTCCGCGAGCAGTAGAGCGTTTATACCATGCAACAGACACTGAATACGGCTTCGCTTGTTGAGGTGATGCGACAGGCATCTCTCATTTCTGAACAGGACTACACAGACATCATCGCAGAAATAGAGCAAACGGGTGCATCAGAGGCAGCTGTGCTTTCAAACCATGGCGTGCCGTCCCACATTCTTGATCTCGCCACAAAGAGTGTCGAATATGGGACCCCTTTTGTTCAATTGGAAGGGCTTGCTCCTGAACCGGATGTGCTTGAAAAAGTTTCTCCAGGGTTCGCATACCGCAATAAAATCGTGCCTATTGAGTTGACAGACGATCGACTTACCATCGCAATGGTAGATGTCTTGGATGTCATTCTCATTGACGAAATTGAACTCATCACGAGCTGTCAAATTACGCCCGTTCTTGCGGATGAAGGAGACATTGATGAGGCAATTGTTCGTCTCTATGGACGTACTGCTGAGAGTTTGCTCAGTGCTGGTATCAAGGGACCCGTTGGTGCCACTGCCACGCTCGAACGCGAGACTATTGACGACTTTGGAATTGATGAGAAAGATCTCAGTCAAGATCCGACGGTCATACACGCTGTTGACCAGATGATTATCGATGCGGTTCGGATGGGGGCAAGCGATATCCACATTGAACCCTACCCGACTCAACTGAAAGTTCGGTTTCGCGTCGATGGTGTGTTAGAAGACCAACCACAACCCCCTGCTTATCTCCAATCCGCGATCACTTCCCGAATCAAAATTATGGCTGGGATGGATGTCGCAGAACGGAGACGTCCGCAAGATGGAAAAATTAGCAGACAGATCGGCAGCGTTGGCAACCGCCAAATAGATCTTCGGGTTTCCACTGTCCCGACGGTCGCGACGCTGCACGGCGAAAGCGTCGTTCTCCGTATCCTCGACCGGCAGTCGATTGACTTCGGACTCGCCGAGCTGGGGTTAACCGAAGACAATCTCCAACTCTTTCAACGCATGATTCGTAAACCTCACGGTATTATCCTTGCCACGGGACCCACTGGTAGCGGCAAAACTACATCACTCTATGCCTGTTTGAAAGAGATTAACTCGCCCGAGGTCAAAATCATCACACTTGAAGATCCGGTAGAGTATGAATTAGAGGGAATCAACCAAATCCAAGTCAATTCCGATATCGACTTCACCTTTGCCGATGGGCTTCGCCACATCCTGCGGCAGGACCCAGACAAGGTATTGGTCGGTGAGATTCGTGACTATGAAACAGCGGAGATGGCGATCCATACCTCGCTCACGGGTCACCTTGTCTTTAGCACACTCCATACAAATGATGCCCCAGGTGCTATTACACGGCTTATCGATATGAATGTTGAACCCTATCTCGTTGCCTCCACGGTAGAGGGTATCATCGCCCAAAGACTTGCTCGTCGTGTCTGCAAGGCGTGTTGTGAGATGTATTCTCCTGAAACGCACGAACTGGCGGGACTTATGGGTAACGGTAACAGCAATGGCAATGGTGCCTCCGTCTCCTATGATGTGAAAATTCCGCGCGCAGTCGGATGTAAAGAGTGCCGCGGGAGAGGCTACAGAGGTAGAATCGGCCTCTTTGAAGTTTTGTTCATGAACGATGAACTTCGCTCAATGGCTCTAAAACAGGCATCAACAAGTGAGATTCGTCGCCTCGCTGTCCAGATGGGTATGAAAGGCTTGCGCGAAGATGGTTGGCGTAAGGTCACTGCTGGGTTGACAACGGTTGACGAGGTCATCCGATTAACCCAGGAAGACGAATTCGATTTCGGGGAAGTTGTGTAGGTAACCTTAAACCAGAGAGAGGTTGATCGTGCCGATATTCCGATACGAAGCACTCACCCATGGTGGAGACACCGTTAATAATACACTTGAAGCCGATTCTAAAGCCGAACTTATCTCTCGATTACGGCAGATGGGTTATTGGCCCACACAGATCGTTGAGGAGATTGAGGAAGCGGCTCCAACGAATGTACGCCGGTGGCTTGAGATTGGGCGCGGTAGAATCAAAGCCGCGGATGTTGAGTTCTTCACATACCAATTGGCAACATTGGTAAACGCCTATGTTCCACTGCCACGTGCGTTAGAGGTTACACTTGGGCAAATCCAAAACCCAGCACTTCACCGTATTGTCTCACAAGTCAAATACGATGTAGAACACGGTGCGACTTTTCATGACGCGCTCACGCAACATCCGAAGGTGTTTTCAAATCTCTATGTCAACATGGTGAGAGCTGGTGAGAGCGGTGGTGTCCTTGGCTTGGTACTTGAACGTCTCGCAGAATTCGCAGAACGTCAACGGCTTCTTAAAAACGATGTCGTCTCAGCACTCTTTTATCCGGTTATCTTGTTGACCCTCAGTGTTAGTGCCGTTGCAGTACTCATGATTCTTGTCATACCGAAATTCACCGCAATGTTCAACGATCTTGGAGTTGCATTGCCACTTCCAACGCGAATTTTGATTGGGGCAACTGATGCCTTCCAAACTTATTGGTGGGTCGGACTCCTCATTGGCGTCGTAGGTGTGGCTGGACTAAGACAATACCTCCAGCGCGAAACCGGGCAAGTCTGGTTTGACCGCCTGAAACTCAAATTACCACTCTTCGGACCAATATTTAGCACCTTTGCCATTGTGCGTTTCACCCGAACGATGGCAACACTTTTGGAAAATGGCGTGCGTATGCTGCCTGCCCTACAAGTCGTCAAAGACACTATAGGGAACAAAGTGTACAGCAACGTTGTCGCCACCGCAGAAACAGAGGTTGAGCAGGGCTCCACGCTCTCCCGTGAACTCGGTAAGAGCAAGGATTTTCCTGAATTTGTCACACACATGGTGGCTGTTGGAGAGGAATCCGGTGAACCTGTTCACATGCTCAGTAAACTCTCTGAATACTACGATTTAGAAATAAAAAAGAGCCTTGAACGTTTGACAAGTTCCATCGGTCCCTTGGTCATTTTATTCATGGGAATTGTTATCGGGTTTATCGCCGTCGCGATGATCCTCCCGATTTTCGAGGCAAACCAATTATTAAGCAACTAATTAGGATACCTATCAAACGCGGCTTCGGTTAACCTAAGCGAAAGAACCGAAAGCAAACAACGTGCGGCTTGGATTCTCTAAACGGATAATGTTTGTGAGACCCTGTTGACTGACCGCAAGGAACATTAAAAATAGGAGAAAATAAAATGTACGCGCAACTGAAATCTGATCAGTCGGGTTTAACACTTATTGAGTTGACGATTGTTATCGTCATCTTAGGCATTTTAGCAGCCTTTATCGCGCCTCGAGTTATAAATGCTCCCCAGCAAGCGAAAGTCGCGAAGGCACAAACAGAAATTAACGGTATCAAAACCGCTTTGGAACAGTATGCCATAGCAACAGGGGAATATCCCACAACTGAACAAGGATTGAGTGCATTGTGGCGGGCACCAAGTCCTGCACCGCTCAATTGGGATGGTCCCTATGTTGATAGCCCAAGTTTCATGGATCCTTGGAACAATCAATATGTCTATCGCCAACCGAGTACTCACTATGGATATGACTACGACCTATATTCGATGGGTAAAGATGGAAAGGTAGGCGGCACAGAACTGGACACAGACATCACCAATTGGGTGGATGAAAATGCGGCGGTAAACTAAAACAGTGTTACGAGCAGCTGTTAGGCGTGATCTCCGTATTGCGTCTAACCCTCAACCCCAGAATGGTTTCACGATTACGGAGTTACTGATCGTTTTAACACTCATCGGTATTCTGTCGGTAGTCTCTATGCCGACACTGAAAGGGTTCGCGGCGACGCGACGCTTAAAGGCATCGGCTTATTCGCTCCGTAGTCTACTCACGTTCGCAAGAGATATGGCGATCACCAACCGGACGGTGCACCTCGTTGTTTTTGATTTTGACAACGGGCGGTACTGGCTTGCCTCCAGTGAAACGTTTAACCCTGCCAGTCCGCTCACGTCCTTGCTAACGGCTCAAAATTCCACGGTTGTCGCTGCGAGTCAGAACGGGGCGAACGGAAACCCGCTTACAACCGGAACTTCCGCTCAGCAGGCTCCTTTGGTACGCACGAGCGGCATCCTGGGTGTGCCTTATCCGATGGAACCAAATGTAACATTAGCTGCAATGGTAACCAATCATAATGGCAGAACTGTTAGCGTTGATTCCGGCGTGGAGTACGTCTACTTTTCGCCGACTTCGACCTCTGAGGAAGCAGCGGTGTACCTTCGGAACTCGCGAAATCAGATAATGTCTGTTAATGTTGAGGCGGCAAGTGGGCGTGTCCGGGTCAGACAACTCACACCTGCCGAAATTGAAATGTTAGGTTTTGAGGCTGACAACTAATTTATCACCGGAAGTCCTGAAAGTATGAATCAACTAATTACACACTCGATATCAGAAAAAAAAGACGGCTTCACGCTTGTCGAGATACTTGTAACATTAACAATTTTGGCGGCGATCTTGCCCGCGCTTTTGCAGGCATTTACCACCGCTGCACGCAATCAAGGACTTTCAGACAACAGCACCACCGCCCTTTACCTCCTCAAATTTCGGATGGCAGAAATTGAGATGGAAGGCTATCCCGATGTTGGTGAAGAAAATGATGAATTCGGTGAAAATACACGTTATCGTTGGCGTTCCGTCATTGAGGATGTAGACTCTGAAGACGTTGAGAACGTCCGTCAAGTTCAAGTGACCGTTACATGGCTACATAGGAACAGAGAAAACTCAATGTCCATGAGCACCTATATCGCTGACCGACAGATGCCACAAGCACAAGCGCAGCAGGGTGGTCAAAGTCGATGATTTTTTAATTTACCTTGCGGTCAATCGCGCATGTCTCACAAACAATGGTCCCTTAGAGAATCCAGTCTCACCGATGGTGAGACTTAGCGGCTTACGCCAATAATCCGCCTGATAAGAGGGGTTTGTAGGGGCGAGGTTAACTCAATATTCTTTTCGCCCTGGTAAAAGAACCGAAAACCAAACAACGTGAGGTTTGGATTCTACAAAGGATCCGCGTTCATAAAACCCAGCTGACAAACCGCAAGGAACATTAAAAACATGAAGATTCAAGAAATCCGCACCGATATAGTGGACGAGAGTGGGCTGACACTCGTTGAAATGCTCATGGCAGTCAGTATCCTTGTCATTATCGGCGGATCGGCATATTTTGCCTTCAAAACAGCTGTGGATGCTTACCATCGCACAGAAACAAGAATATTGGCGGCGCAAAGGTGCCGAGTCGCGATGGATCGGCTTGTAACGGATCTCCGAAACATGCGAATCTCACTTGAGGAACCAGAACTGGCTCTCTACACCCAAGATGGACCGAGCCAATTAGGGGAGAGAGACATGCTCAGTTTCGTCACACTCGTCAGAACGGATCCAGACCCCTTTTTGAAACAACTTGAAAGCTTCCAATCACAGACATCCACGCAAGCCCCCATACCGCTTGTAAGTAACGTGCAGCGCGTCGCTTACTTCGTCGGTCCCGAACCGACACCCGGTGAATCCAGTTTGGATTCCTCGAACTCCCAAGATGTGTTTACGGGCGACACTGGCGATCAACAGGAGGGTGAGTTTGCGCTCTTTCGGGTGAGAACAACAACACTTGATCTTGAAACTGTTATCGGTACACTCCTACAGACGGGTGAGGTCCCACAAACAGACGAAAATGGAGAACCCATTTATGTTGACATTTCGACGCTCATTGCTGGGCTTGTCAGTTTTGACTTAAAGTATTTTGATAGTGAGTCAGAAACGTGGAGGACCTCATGGGACGATATGGAAAGCGTTCCGAGTGCTGTACAGATCCTAATAACTGTCCAAGGCGAAACGCAGGCACCAGCAAGTACAGGAGCGGCACAGTCCGGAACGCAGAACCAGCCTATAGTCCAGTCAACCGGTATGACACAATCAACGATGGTGTATCTCCCTGTAAGTGCTACTGCTGGCGGTGGGCAAGGAGGCAGACCTTAGGAGCGTCTATAGATGATGCGGTTCACAAAGCAGGATTCCCGCGCGTGCTATGAGGCACAGAGCGGGCTATCCCTCGTTTCAACCCTCTGGATACTCACGATACTCTCTATTCTCGCGACGCAGCTGCTTTACTCGATTCATATAGAGCAACGGACGCAGCGAAATTTCTTGGATAGGGCGAAGTTTCACTACGCTGCAAGAGCAGGCTTTGAGTGGACACTTGCTGTCATGCGTGCAGACCAAACGCCTTTCGATTCACTTGGTGAAACTTGGGCTGAACCGCTCCAAGGACAGGTCGAAGACGGGATTCGGGTTGGGAATTTCCTAAACTACCACGTGACAATTACAGATGAGGCATCAAAAGTTAATATCAATACCGCCGATGTGGATCTCATTAATAATCTGCTCAGGCAGGTAAGTACCACGTCAGACGAGGCACTCGCCCAAGAGCTTGCCAATAGAATTGTGGAGGGACGACCTTACCGCACTATTCGAGACCTTGCACGGGTTGAAGGGATGACTTCTGAACTCCTCTACGGTGCGCAACAAGCAACGACGTTTGCACAGAGCAGCGCAAGCGTACAAGGCACGACCACAAGCACAACCGGTGGACCCTCAACAGCAAACTCTGGAAGTCTAGAAGCAACGTCAGAAGACACACCTCCAGGACTTGTTGATTTAGCCACAATCTATTCGGTTGATGCCAGCACAGATCCAAACGGAGAACCGCTTGTCGATGTCAATACAGCAGATGCAGATGCACTGACGGAAATTAATACACAGCAAAATCAATCTGTTTTCTCGCAAGCGGAGGCGGAATCGCTTATCCAGCAACGTGATTTCGACAAAATGTCCGCACTATTGGATGTGCAAGCGGTTTCTGACGAACTTTTTAACAACATACAAGACCAACTTACCACAGAAGATGCCGGTGGGGAAGCGAATGAAGAGGGAGAAACCAACGCCCCACAAGGAAATAGGCCACCGGGGCAAGGACAGGCACAACAACCACAGGGAGAAAATGGGCAAGTTAATATCAATACCGCCGATGTAGAAACCTTGCAATCTTTGCAGGGTGTTGATGAAGGCATTGCTGAACGCATCGTTGACCATCGTGATTCACAAGGGTTGTTCCAGAACATTGATGCAATCAAAGATGTGAAGATGTTAACGCAGCAGGAATTCATCGGTATAGTCGATAAAATAACACTAAAAGAAGGAGAGATCCGCGAGGGTCTCATTAATATAAACACAGCGCCACCGGAGATATTAGCACTACTACCCGGGATGGACCCACAAAGGGCACAAGCAATTGTCGAACGCCGCGAAGAAGATGCACCCGATACCTCACAGATACAGAGTTTTACCGAAGATGAGATAAAAGGGAATCCGTTCACTCGTATCTCGGAACTATCACAATTAGAGGGCATTGACTTTGCAACATTCCGTGAAGTCGTTGATTCGGTAACCTACCGTTCGCACGGATATCGTATTGAGGCAAACGGTGTTGATGCCGCAAACAAAGTTATCTCAACTTGTGTTGGTATCATCGACCGAACGGGCGACCAGATAATTGTACAGTATTGGTTACAGGATTAAATAAATTCGGTCTCCCGGAGTCACGGTTTCAGATCGCGATCGGGTGCTGGCGCAGGGATAAAAAATGGCAAAAAATCAAGTCGTAGCGATAGACCTCGGCACAAACACAGCCAAAATGGTTCAACTCGAGCAATCATCTGCTGCTGTGCATCTCATCAATGCAAGTGTTGTGACGTATCCAGACAAAGATGACCGGCAGCAAGTAGCCGAATCAGTGAAACATCTCTGGGAGTCTTTAGGGGACCCACCGATGCAACGGAACCTCCGCTCGCTGTTCAACCGAGATAGAACGGAAGTTGCCGTCGCCCTTCCGCGGTTCTTAGTGAATACAAAACGCTTAGCCAATTTGCCCGCTGCAGGCGATGAGCAGCTCGCCAGTATCGTCGCAATCGCTGCAGAAACTGAACTCCCGTTCCGAATTGAAGAAGCAATCTTTACATATCACGATGTGCAGCGGACTTCAGAAACTTCCTCTGTAGAGTTGATATCCACGCGGCGGACAACAGTTACCGATTATTTGGATCTCCTTGAACAGATTGGAGTCTCTGCATCGGCAGTCACGCCGTCAATGATAGCCATTGCTGAAGTCGCAGCCAATAGCGCATGCACAAAGCCTACGTTCGTTGTTGATATAGGTGCCGAGCAAACAGACTTTTGTTTCATTCAGGGTCAAAAGCTCCGGTTTTCGCGTAGTTTCCGTCTCGGTAGTATCCACCTTTCTGAACATCTGAGTCGCGCCTTGGATATAGATATTGAAACGGCAGCACAGGAAAGGCAGCATATCTCTGCAAGCGAGGCTCCTACATATACTTGGACAACACAACTCATCGGGGAACTTCGACGTTCTATTGCTGCTGCCACCGCACATCGTGAATCGAATGGTTTTGGAACGGAGGAAGAGACCGGTGGATATCAAGACATCTCCTTGGTAGAAAGAGAAATCGAACTCTGGTTGTGTGGTGAGGGTGCCCGTGTCCCGGACCTCGCATCTGCTTGTGAAGCGGAACTTGACATTTCGACACAATTATGGAATCCGCTTCACGCGCTCCAGCAGCATGCAAGTGTTGATATCCGCCCTGTGCGTCCGGGGATAGAAGCGGTTCTTGACGAGTGGGGCGATACCCTTGCTGTTCCGTTGGGCGTTGGACTCAGTACGTTACAACCGGGACCTCAAGTTTCCTTGTTACCGCAAGAGGCAGCTGAAACACTCACACAAACGACACGGCAGCGTCAACTTTTTGCTGCGGCTGGATTGGGAGTCTTGTTGATCGGTGGAATCCTTTTTGGCGGATATACACTTCAACGCGCGCAACAGCATAGAAGCGAAGCAGTAGAAACGCAGCTGGCACATTACGCACAACCGATGGCTGCCGCGAAAGCGCAACTTGGAAGAGAATTAGCACTTACTGACATGTTAGCACATCATATCTCGCCACTTGATGTTTTGTACGCCCTCAGCGAGATGTTCGGGGATAGGACACAGGTAGCTTGGACCAATTTCAATATCATAAACCTTCACGAGCCAACGACAGCGCGCATTACATTCAATTTGGAAAGTGCTTCTCACAATGCCATCAATACGCTCTTGCGCGCACTTGATCGTTCAGGAGTGTTCACTAACGTCCGCCCCGGTGAAGTCACAACGATTACCCAAAATAGAAAACAGATTTTCCAAGTACAGGTGCGGTGTAACCTAACGGCATCCGCTATAAAGGCATTTGCCAAGAAACGCTATCCAATGCCTGAAATACCAATTGGTGAATCAGCAGAGGATACAGAACTGCGTCTTTCACCGCCTAACAAAGAAACCCTTGAAAAAGAAAAAAACGAAAAAAACAGTTATTAGTTACCAGTTGTCAGTTTTCAGTTAAAGACGGAACATTTCATACGCTCGTTGCTCTTTAACTGATGACTCGTAACTATTACTAAAGTTTGGACAATTTTAAAAATTTTAGTGTGAAAAAGCAGAAAAAGAGGTATCCTTTCATAAACACACCTGTTTTGAAAGGACAGTAAAAATGGACCTCCTTTTCTGCTTAGGAGATATTCTATCGGATTTTCGTCATTTATTCAATCAACAAAACTTCTCGCTTTTCCAAGCGTTTATCTTTGGCTTCATCGCCAATAGGGGGCGTGGAACGCTGACGGAAGTTTATCAATGTAGTGGTTCAGAGACGAAGTATTGGTCCTTTCCGAAGTTCCTTTCGCGGGGGCAATGGAGTGCCGATGCTGTCGCATCGGTTCTCATCAGGCACATCCAACACCGCTTTAGGGATTGGGTTTATGTCTATGATGAGACGAAGGCTCTGAAGACGGGCAAATTCCAATGGGGTCTGCATTTTTTCCGCAACTCCAGTTATCAAAAGGGAGGCGTGAATCAATCGAAGTTTCATTACGGACACGAGTTTGGCGCGTTAGGTTTACTTTGTCAGACGGCGACACAGTGGCATCTATTCCCCGTCTGGGTGAAACTCATGACTCCCCAGACGCTCCGCGATAAAAGCGATGCGGTGTTGAAACGTATTTGTTCAAAGATCCTGCCGGGCCTTATTATCTTTGACCGTGGCTTCGCACGGCGAAAAGTGTTTACAATGGCATTGCGTTTCGGACATCATATCTTATGTCGTGCGAAATCTAATGCGGTTTTCTATCGTTTACCGAAACCCCCAAAACGTCGCCAACGCGGGCGCCCTCGGAAATACGGAGACCGTCTCGATATTCGCCGACTGCGATATAACGACATAGATATAAACGCAAAAAGTTATTCGATTGCCTCAAAGGTCGTTCGGACGCGGATGTGTGATGCTGAAGTCCGACTCGTCGTCATCCGAAACCGCCCGAAAGTCTCAGAACCGTATCGGTATTTCTGCGTCTTTACAACCGATTTGACGCTTGAAATCCCGAAGATTATCGAGTATTATCAACAAAGGTGGCAGATAGAAACTGCCTTTCGAGATGCCAAACAGCACTTCGGCTTCGATGCTTATCGCCTGAAATCTCGCAAGAGCATCAATCGGTTTGTGCAACTCAGTTGCGTCGCAGCAAGTCTTACAAAGTTGATATTCTCAACACCCGACGCACCGCAAAAACAGATAAGTGTTCAGGAGGTCTGTGAACATCTCGGCATTCATTGGTATCGCCCCGGAAAACTCACACAAGGTTTACGGGTCGCTTATCTCCGTTCGCAAATGACGATAGCCGCATTTTTTGCCAAGTTCAATGAAAAAACAAACTCGCAGAATATTAATGTCAGTGTTCAAGAGGATACACCCCTGCCTTTCGACAAGGCAGCATAAGTTTACAATATCGTCCAAACTTTAGTAACTATTAAGGTGTGCTTCTCAGGCGCGCCCTACTCTTAGCCAGATGACGGTTTTGAGTTTCAAGAGGATTGACTTATGGAACTGGATCTCCAATTAACACCACGGAGTCGAGTCTTACTCGGTATTTTAGGTGGATTGTTTCTGATTTTGCTCGCGATACAGGGAGGCCCCGCCTTTTATCGCTTATTTGCGAATCAAGACACCAAAGCGAAACAGGAGCAGTTGTTAAAAACTGAAGATTTGGTACATGTTGCCGAAGTGCTCAAACCTATCGAATCCGAGATTTACAAAGAGACCGGGTTAGCACCAGAATCGAATCAGCAGGCACGCGCGGGGACACAACGCATCGCTACACTCTTTGATGCTGAACTTCCAGAGACCGTCATTAGATCTCGTATTGATGCGCTTGTCAGGCGTGCCGGCATTCAGCAGAATTATCAACTTCTGACGAAACCTGGAACCGCCAAACAGACCCAAAAACTAACGGTGGAGAACCGAGCAAATCTTGTGCTCTATCTCTATCTCAAGCATGTAGTGGCAGAGGAAGCGGAACTCACAGAAATAATTGAACAGGAGGAGGAAGACGACGCATACAATGCGCTAATGGATGCGTGGTTGTCAGGGACAGAAGATGAAACAGATACCGAATCAGATAAAACAGACGGTTCAATGTCTGAGACGGATCCATCAACAAAAAAAGTAGAACTCGCGAGTAATAAGGAGGACGGGATGTATCCGGCAGACGCTGCGGCGGAGTGGGAATTCGCTTCGCTTCCAGAGGTAATACCAACCTCGCTCCGAATTAAGCTCGCAGGCGTTATCAAAGGCATGCTGACGAGGCAGCTTCGAGGTGCAGCAGATTCCAGACAAGACTTCTTTGAAACACAGGTTCATAAAATCAGAACTGCCGCCACACCCGGTATCTTCGGTATCGGTGCAAAGCCCGCTACCGTCGAAATCCAATTACGAAAGGATAGTATCCTGTTGGAGCTTCTCACACAAGCACCGGACATCTATGCCGACGAATCGTTAGATATAGGCAAACTCCAATATGCGCTTGTCAAATATATTGAACAGATTCAGCAGCATCGCGCAAAACTTTTAGAGCAGCTCGCTTTAGCCCCACTAACGTATCAAACCGAACACTACACTGTTGAAATGAAATTCAAAACAGATCTCGAAAAACTGGTAAACTTAAACCATCTCATTGAAACAAGTGCCAAATGGCTCACGGTGCGCGATTTACGGATCTCCGCCGATAAGCAGACAGCAGAGCGCCCTGCCGGGCGCGGACGAAATTCTGAAGCTGGTGGCGCAACGAATTTGAATGTGGATATCTTCCTCATCGCTCGAATATTTTAAGAGTCGTCAGAGGAATAGTTGTCGGAGTTATGGTTATCGGTCATCGGTTAAAGAGGTTTGTTGTACAGGTAACCGTTATGGTCACTGCCACAAGGTTTCTTAACTGAAAACCGACAACTGACAACCCTTCTTCTGATAACTGATGACTAATAACCGAAAACCGACCACTGATAACTAAAAAGGATTGGATGTTATGCGAAGAAGAACGCTCTCATTTATTTCACTACTTTGTTTGGGATTGCTCGTCGTTGGGCTTGTTGAGCTCTACGCGCAGGGTCAGCAGCCTGAGATGCGGGTCGCTGAAACTGATGAACAAGGACGCGCAATCCGTTTCGACTTTAACTTTACAAGCCAAGAACTTAAAGGACTCTTTGAATGGCTTTCGCGAGAGGCTGACCTCACTATCATCGCGAGTGAAGAGGACATTAAAGATAAAAGATTCTCACTCATTAATCTCAGAAACGTAACACTCGAAGAAGTCATTGAGAAAATCAAAACCGTCCTGACACAATATGATCTCACGCTCATTCGAACAGATAGTACACTTCTTGTCACAACTTTTGCGCGCGCGATGGCTACAAAAGGCGTTGTTAAAAGCATTCCACCTAACCCCGAGCGCGTTGATATGACTGACGAAATCCAAACTTATATCATTCAATTGGATACCGTCGTTGCCTCGGAACAGGTAGAACGGTTGAAACCGCTGCTGAATAAACAGGCGAATATCTTCGCAGATAGTGCTACAAATGCGCTTGTCATCACCGATGTAGCCTCCAATATACGCCGAATTGTCGCTATCCTTCAGATCGCAGATGAAGGTGAACGCTTCCCTTTAAAGATTCTCATCGTCCCTCTCGTTTACGCTGATGCCGCGTCGTTGGCGCAGACGCTCACAAATGTTTTTCAACAGGCTGAAGGGGAGGGCGAAGCCAAAGGACAACGCGGGAGACTCGGTGGCGATGCCGAACAGGCAAAAGCCGCAGCAGCCCAAATGAAAGAGGATGGCACCGGCTACGAGGTCCTTCAAGGAGAAATCAAAATTATTGCCGATGCCAGCTCAAATTCACTCGTCCTCAAAGCCTCTGAAGCAAACTTGGTTTTCCTCCAAGAGATCATCAAGGACCTTGATGTCTCACCCACCGCACAAATCCAGATTCGTACTTTCCGACTTCAATACGCAGCTGCCGAGGATGTCGCAACAACCCTCCAGGAAGTACTCACCGGTGAGAGTGGAAACAACCGCCGCAGAATGGATGCTTGGGATCGCGCGAAATTAACGAACTGGCGACGCGAACAGGGACTTGACCAAGAAGGTATCGTTGGCACCGTCAACGTCTCTTCCAACGAACGACTTAACGTTATCGTTGTCTCCTCCGATCCGCGAAACTTTTCTATCGTTGAAAAGGTAATCAACGAACTTGACCAGGAGCAAACGCAAGAAGAAATTAGACTCTATTTTCTTAAGTTTGCTGATGCTGAAACCCTTGTCCCGAGTCTACAAGACCTCTTTGAAGGTGGCAGTGCTGGATCAGACAGGGGCCTCCCGTGGTGGCGCCGCCGAGACCGGGAACCGACTGAAAGCGGGGGTTTCGGGGTCCAAGGCGAGGTTCATCTCGTTGCGGACATACGCCTCAACGCTATCCTCATCTCAACGAGCGCACAGAACTTTGAAACCATTGATGCCCTCATTAAAAGACTTGATGTCAACATGCCCGACCAGGAATGGGGCACCCGCATGTATAAACTGCAATACGCTGATGCAGAGAACGTTGCCGCTGTCATCAACAACGTCTACCAAGGTAGCTCCAACAACAGTGGGAACTTCTTCTTTTTCCTCGCTGAGCGGCAGCGCAATCAAACACAAGGTTCATTGGCGGGTAACGTCACTGCTGAAGCATATCCCACGCTTAATGCTATCATCGTTTCAACTGCCACACAACGTAACTTCGAGCTCATCACGGAGTTTATCGACTCCATGGATGTCCCTACGCCGGAAGGACAGAAGGAAGTTACGAGGGCAATTCGCCTTGAGTATGGCAGTGCTGAGCAGCTCCAGTTAGTACTCGAGCAGGTTTGGGCAGGTGAGGACGAGGGCGGATTCAGTTTTAGAGCGTTCTTTGCTTCTGGCGGAAGGCAGCAACAGCAAGACATCAATTCTTTACGTGGAAAAGTTACCGTTTTTGCCGATCCCGACACGAATTCCTTGATTATCACGACACAGCAACGATATCTTCCCCAAGTCAAAGCACTCATTGATCAGTTAGACTTTGTCCGAGGTCAGGTCTGGATCGACATTCAAATCCTTGAAGTCACCCTCGACGAGACCACTAAACTCGGTATTGAACTCACTGCACAGGAGAATAAAATTTTCGGTGTGTCTCCGAGACCCGGAAACCCGCTTGTCGGGGAACTCGACGCACAACTCGGACTTGAACAGGAAATCTCAGGGTTTAACATTGGCTTAGCAACCAAGGAATATATGGCACTCCTCCACACGCTTATGCGTGAGAACAAGGTGCAAACCCTCTCAACACCTTCATTTATGACACGAGATTCCAGAGCTGCCACGTGGAGTAGCGGTAGACGTATCCCCTATCTCCAGAGCGTTGATACCACGAGTATCTTGGGGGAGACCGTTTCCCAACCGCTTTTCAACTACGACTTCATCGATCCGCCTGTGGGCATCAACATCTCGCTCACGCCTTACATTGCCAAATCACAAGTAGGTGAGGATGGCAAGCGCACCATCGGGTTGGATATCACAAACATCAGTGCCAGTAACTTCATTGAGTTTACCGACTTCAACGCACCTATTACCGATGATAATTCGATCAGTGCCTATATTGATGTTGAAGACGGACAACAAGTTGTTGTCGGCGGCATTATCCGTAAGAAACAGAAACAGGTGGAGAATAAACTCCCGATTTTGGGCGATATTCCGTTGATCGGTCGGCTCTTCAAAAACACCGAAACTGCCATCGAGGACACCGAGATTGTTATCATTATTACGCCGCACATTTTAGATATAAAGAACCCTGAGGACCGCGAGAAACTCAAAGAGAAAACGGATAATTGGCGGAGTAATGGAACTACCCGAATGGAAGAAGAAACTCCAAAAGAATAAACGTTGCGAAAGTACAGTAGCAAGATTTGGAAATTCGGGATTGCCGTTACGGGAAGATGTTTCGGAATGCCGGCGTGAAACGGATAGAATCGAATTCACTCTGGGTTTGTGCCTGCCGTATGAATCGCTTGTCAAGTGCGATGGCTTCCGCAAGGTATTTCAAAGCTTGAGAAGGTTGCCCGATTTCCATCGCCGCTAAACTGGCATGGTATAAGTATTCGGCATTGTTTGGCGTCCGTTCAAGTGCCTGTTTGATGGCATTAAGGGCTTCTATGTGTCGTCCCTGTTTATGCAGTATCCATCCAAGCGTATCGTAAATATGTGTAGCGTCCGGGGCAAGTTCGTGTGCGCGTCTTGCTAACCTTTCTGCTTCGCCTAAGTTCGTCCCTAATTTATCAGCGTAAAGCCACGCTAACGTGTTGTATGCAGATGCAAACTCAGGACCTGTCTCAATTGCCCTCAAGAGCAGCGTAACTGCCTCTTCCAGATTACCTGCTGCGCTCGCACGTCGTCCTTGCTCCCACAGTTGATAGGTTTCAAACGAATATTTTCCTGCTTTAAGTTCGCTGGCGAATGTCAACAACTGGGCAACCTGTGGACTGGGACGAATTGTTTGAACGGTCTTGCATGATTGGATTGCATCCTCGAATCGCTTTAAATTGAAGTATACCCATGCTAAGTTTTCATGCACCATTGCGTAACGTGGACTCAGTGCGACTGCTTGCTCCCACAATTTAAGCGCAGTTGGTATATCTCCACGGTTTCTCGCTGAAACCCCTTGTCTCCATATACGATAAGCCTGCATCGTGTATTCACCGTCTTTAATATTTTGGGCAGTGTTGTGCGTAAATTCAATTGCACTTAATTCGGATGGTGAAATAGGCGCGTTTTTCCCAGAGGAAAGCACAGCGGTATTTGCTTTTAACGCTGACTGACATGCCGCAATAGCGGCATCAAACCTTTCCATTTCAAGCAGCACCGTCCCCATATTTGCCCAAGCACTCACCATTTCAGGATTCAGGTCTACTGCTTGTTGATAGGCGGAAACTGCTGATTCCAATTGCTGTGCGTATAAATAACTATTGCCGAGATTATAGAAGATATCTGCTATGCCTGCTCGCTGGGAAGGTTCACTTTCGGAGACCAAGGTGATTGCCGAAAGGTAAGTGCGAATTGCAGACGCATATTCCGCTCTTTCAAAATAGAGTTCAGCTAATTGAAGATGTGCTTGTAGATACTTCGGGCTTTCGGCAATGGCTTGGTTCCATGCGGCTATTGCCGCTTCTGTCCGTCCTGCACGCTTCGCACGTGTTCCTACCTGATAGTGCTGATACGCGGCAAGCGAGTAAATTCCAACCTGTAAATCACGGGCGATAGCGAGATTGGCATGCAGCTGGGGCAGGTCTGGACTAAGTGTCAATCCTTCCTCATATACTGCAATCGCTTCGTCAAAGCGACCTAATTCCTGATAGGCAAGCCCTAAGTTATTAAGTGCTTCTACGTTGTGCGGTTGAATTTCAAGGGCAGTTCGATAGGCTTCAACCGACTGTTCGTAGAAAGCACGCTTTGCCGGGAGGTTTATAGCATCTGCATCGCCTGCTTTGTGTGAAGCCAACCCCAATTTGATAAGCGCATTTGTGTCGCGAGGCAGAAGTTTTAAGGTGTGCGTAAATGCGTCAATCGCTTTTCGGTATTCTGCTTTCTGATAGTAAACTAATCCGAGGTGGTAGTGTGCATCGGCAAAGTCAGGTGCGGTGGTCGTAACCTGCTCAAACCTTTCAAGCGCAGCGTCTAACTGCCGGGCGTTTAGTTCTTGGATGCCTTGTGAGAACAAAGACATTGCCTTTTCGCTTGCGCCAGTTGTGTTTCCAATCGTAATGAGCAGGACACAAATCCAAATTATGAGGGCACGGTGATACATCAATTTATCTTCCTTGCGCGCTTGCGAGATAGGTTGAACTCTCCCATATTTTAGCGAGTTTTCGGTTTTATTGCAACCTGACAGTAGCGAAAGGTGCTGGACTTCTATACACGGCTGAGGTATAATGCCTTGGTGCAAGAGTACTCTGAAATATCTCTCGTAAAAATTAGGAGAACAGATTGCGATGAGAGGTCGCATCTACAAATGTTTTTTATGAAGATCATGGTTCCACTCCTCCTGAGTCTTCTCGTCGTCTCCAATGGCGATGGACAGTCGAATGTTAAGTTTACAGATGTCGCGGCGGAGAACGGTGTGGTATTCCAGCACGAGGATGGCCGCAGTTACAAGAAGTATTTTGTTGAAACGCTCGGTTCTGGGGTTGCACTGTTCGATTATGACAACGACGACGATGTCGATATTTACCTCGTCAACGGTACCAATTTGGACTCGCCCGATACGGCTATAGGTGCGATGAATCGCCTCTACCGCAACGACGGAACGGGACATTTTGTTGACGTAACTGAAGTGAGTGGCACTGGGCATCGAGGATATGGTGTTGGGGTTTGTGTCGGTGATTACGACAACGATGGTTGGCTTGATATGTACGTCACCAACTTTGGCTCTAATGTCCTATATCGAAACAGTGGCGATGGGACCTTTAGCGATCGAACGGCAGAAGCAGGCGTGGAGGTTTCTGAGTGGAGTGCGGGATGTGCATTTGGAGATGTAGATGCAGATGGCGACCTGGACCTTTACGTTGCTAACTATGTTGACTTCTCTGTAGAGACGCACACACCGTGTCGAGTCAAGGGGATCCTTGTTTATTGTAGTCCCCGCACTTATGATGGAGTGAAAGATGTTTTCTTTCGCAGTAACGGCGATGGCACTTTTACAGAAGATACACAGAATACTGGTTTTGATAACTTCGCTGCACGTGGTCTTGGTGTTACCTTCGGGGATTATGACGCAGATGGTGACACCGATCTCTACGTAGCGAATGATGCGGATGCTAACTTCCTTTATAACAACGATGGGAGTGGACGGTTCCGAGAACAGAGTCAGTTTGCTGGCGTGGCACTTAGCGAGCATGGATTGGTCGAAAACGGGATGGGTGTAGCTTTCGGCGATTACGATAACGATACATGGTTAGACCTCGTTGTCACTAACTTTCAGCACCAGACGAATACACTTTACCACAGCGATACGGGTGAGTTCTTCACGGATCGGACCTATTCCTCCGGCACTGGCGATGTCAGCCTGCCGTATTTGGCCTGGGGGGTCAATTTCTTTGATTTCGACCAAGACGGGTTTCAAGATCTCTTCGTTGCGAATGGTCATATCCATGATAATGTGACGCTCATTGATAGTTCAACCACTTATGCGCAACTGAACCACCTATTTTGGAACAAGAAAGATGGTACCTTTACGGATGTCACAACCGAAAGCGGTCCGGGGTTGGCACTGCAACGTTCCAGCCGCGGCAGTGCCGTTGGCGACCTGGATAATGATGGCGATCTGGATCTGGTGGTGTCAAACGTCGGTGACAGTGTGGATATCCTGAGGAATGATGGAGGACATCGTTCAGGGAATTGGATAAATCTTAAGCTGGTGGGGACTGCTTCTAACCGAGCGGCGATTGGGACACGAGTGCTTGTCAAAGCCGGTGCACACAGTCAGGTTCGGGAGGTGCGGAGCGGTTCAAGTTATCTCTCACAAAACGATTTGCGTTTACATTTCGGGGTCAGGGCGGAGGAAAGTGTCGCGTTAGAAATTCGGTGGCAGAGTGGAATTGTTCAGAAATTTTCGGAAGTGCTGGTGAATCGGTTTCTGAAAATTGTAGAGGGTGAGAATGAGATTGAACCCTATTAAGGGGACGATGTTGTGACACATCGGAAACCAATGGTTAGGTTACGCGTCTCTGGTCGTGCGTGGAACCGATAAGCACACCGCATCTGGTAGATACCGAAGAGATTATTGCTCCACGAACCACCGCGTAGGACACGGGTCTGCCCTGTTTCGGGTCCCCGCGGGTTTTGACGTTGGCTGTGCTGATAGGAATCCGGTGCGTACCAGTCGGCACACCATTCAAATACATTGCCTGCCATGTCATACAACCCATAGCCATTGGGTGGGAAACTTCCGATGGGCGAGGTCCAGTGCCACTTGTCTTTTCCCCAAATACCGACAGTGTTTGCATGGTTTCGAGAGGATTCGTTTCCCCACGGATAGTTCTGATTGACAAGTCCACCGCGTGCCGCCGTCTCCCATTCTGCCTCTGTAGGTAGTCGTTTGCCTGCCCATTCACAGTATACTAAAGCATCAGCATAGGAAACACCGACAACCGGATGTGCCGCGTTGTCAGCACCTACAGGAAATGGTTTTTCTGCGTCCATTTGTGGTGCGTCTTTCCAGTATTTTGGTGTCGGGTGATTCGTTGCTGCGATAAACGCGGCGTATTGTGCGTTACTTATGGGGTAGCGATCAATGTAGAAAGCGGATAGTGACACAGTGTGTTGTGGGTGTTCCGCCTCGAAAAAATCCTCAGCGAGTCGTGCGTCCTTGTTGATCAAAGCGGTGGTTTGTGCCGATGTGCTTCCGATGAGATAGGTCCCCGATGGAATTAGAACCATCTCACTGCCATCAATTTCGTTGACAATGACAGAAGCGGGTTCGGTGAACACTGTATTATTACAGATGAGAAAACAGACACCGAGAAGAATGAAAATGCCTCTGTTTTCAGCCCATCGGCGGACGGTTGTGTGCTTGAAATCCATTTTTTACGCGCCTTTTTATTGGATGTGTGAAGTGTAGCACAGAATTTACGAGGTGTCAAATTCTAAGGCACAGCAATTCAGAGTCATTTAGTTTTAAGTAGGACGGACGCAGTTGGTTCACAAGCCCCTCTGATAAAACAGATGTAGGACTAAAAATAAAGATGCTCGCCGTGTGCTAAATGTGTGTCCGCCCTGTTAAGAAAATTGGAAACCGAATGTCGCTGGTATTTTTTTAAACAATTCTTGACAAATTCCGACAAAATAAATTATAATGGAAAAAGATTCTTATACAGACGGAGGTAACCACCGTGCGAAAAGTTGCTATTCTTTTTCACCTGATAGCGTCTGTTCTGTTTTTGTGTCATGTGAGTGATGCGAAACTTCTCGTAGCAGATGATTTTAAGGGTGGTAAACTTAACAATAAGTATTGGAAAGGTCAGGAAGAGTCCTGGAAAGTAAAGGGCGGTCAGTTGGAAATCGAGAGGCTGGGTGGAGATGGCAACGGAGCTGTGGATTTCGGATACGGCTTGGTGGAGTTTGAAGACTTTGGGCTTCGCCTCGATTTCTACTTGCTTGCCGATGATGATTTTCCGAGCAAAATGGAGCTCCTATTTCGCGCCAACGAAGATTTACACTTCTATCAATTAATTATCACGCCTGAGAATGGATTCGGTCGCCCGAATTCCGCGCGTTGGTACAAGCGCGAAGGGAATGATCGGGGTACCTGGAACGAATATCGAGATTTCAGAGCCGAGTTCCCGTTTCCTGTTACGACAAAGGTGTGGTACACGCTGGCGTTACTTGGGGATGGTAAAAATTTTCAGCTTCATATAAAGCAGCAGGGCGAACTTGTTTATGAAAAGGTTATTGAGTGGACAGATGTAAAGAATCTCCACCCGAAGGGTGTGCTCGGAATTCACACCAACCAGCTCCAGCACTATTACATTGACAACCTGTTCCTTTACGACAGTCCGCGTGAGGTGAATCTCGCTGTTGAGCCGGTAGGTAAACTTGCTGTAACGTGGGCAAATCTCAAGCAATAGTCGCTCTGGATCGTAGAAAGAACGTATCTGGGGACCTTAGGGCATTTGAGGCTAAAAAGCAGAGGTAGCTCTAAAATATTACGATCTTCTGCAAAAAAGAGTTGACACCAATTTGCATTTTAATGTACACTTTGTTGAGTAGGAGTACTCCGCTACAAGTGTTGCGGCGTACATTAACGATTCATCGCAACAAACAGAGATGGGTTCGATCTATTCCCGGATCGGAGCCTATACTGATGGCAACCAAAAAGGAGGTATTGCACATCATGAAACTTTATGTAGGTATAGCCCTTTTCGCTTTTGTGAGCGGTATGGCTATGGTTTCAGCCAATGATTTGGCATTTTACTCAGGCCCCACCAACCCAGGTTGGATTTCTGACAAGGCAGTTGCTGAGAATGTCAAGGCAATTCGTGAAGATGCTGGTGTTAAAGCACTCTTTAACAGCATTGAAGATTTCGGTGATGGGGACGAGGAAGGTGACGGTTCCCCATTGGCGAAATGGTGCGTGGAGCATACCGGTAACGGGCAACAGGATGTTATTATCCTTGCTTCTGGCACCACACCAAGCGCGCTCTACCCGTTCCCGAACAAAAAGCCCGATGGCTCCAATGTAGAGAACTTCATTGAAGAAGGCAATGTCGTCATTAACGTGGCAGACTGGATTTTCTACATGAGTTACGAAGGTGGCGTTCGGAGTCCAGATAATGGCAGGGAGGGTGCTGCTAATGTCTTTGATATCGACGGGTTAGGCTTTGACGACCGGGGTGCTAACTTTGAAGCGACTGCGGTCGGGAAAGAGGCTATCCCGTCATTCAAGCCGTTTAAATCCACTCGTCCGTGGCACCTTGAACAGTTCAAGGGATCGGATTGGGATGTCGTTGCTTTTGCCTTGGCAGATAAAACAACGGCGGATCCAGCAGTTGCAATTAGCAAAACGCCGGGCAAAGATGGGACCGGTATGATTGCAGCCATGTGGCAGGTAGGGAGACCTGAATGGCCAGATAAACCGGATATCCGTGGTATCGGGGTTGCTGAATTCATCAACAATTGGCTCGTGGAAAATGGGACATTTGATGTTGAAGCCAAGAATAAGTTAGCAACAACTTGGGGTTCACTCAAGGTGGGTCGTTAATTTCGTACATTTTATCTTTTAGACAGCATTGGTCTGTCTGGACAACCCTCTATAAGAAAATGCCTCTGTACCCTTGAGCGGTGCAGAGGTATTTTCTTGGTTTTCTATTGTTTAATCACGTGTGCTGATTGCTTGAATCGACTACAAACTATCGCCTGCCTTTCTATGGTTACTGCTACCGGATATGGCTATAGAGTCGCGCGAGTTTCTCTGGCGAAACCCCAAGGAAATAGAGGAAAGTAATAAGCCAATTGTTTACTGTCGTCCAAACAATACCTCTGGTTTCCCACCGCCGAGCGGAGATATGGATATGAGGCGTGACAAGCGTTGTTTCGCCGAGTCTCCGCAATCCTTTTGAAAATTCCATCTCTTCTAAAATCGGAACGTCTGGAAAACCGCCAATCGTCTCAAAGTTGGCGCGTGAGAGAAAAATACCGCTGTCCCCATAAAATACCTTCAAGTAGTTGCCTCGGATGTCTCCCGCGATCTCAATCATGCGATAGAGCGGACTCTTGCCGTCAATCTTCTGATGAAACCCACCACCGACGTAACCGGATGCCAGTGCGTTTTCTACCGCTGCCAATGCCCCCGGTTCCAGCCAAATATCTGCGTGTAAGAAAATTAGGATGTCCCCTGTCGCTGCCGCCGCACCTGCGTTTAACTGCTTTGCCCTGCCACGCGCTGATATTAGCACCTTTCCATACTTCTCGGCAATACGAGTTGAGCCATCGGTACTTCCGCCATCTACGATAATAAGTTCATGGTATCCCTGTTCAGACTGGAGTTGAGATAGTGTTGCTTCCAAAACCTTTGCTTCATTCAGAATTGGGATAATAATGGATATTTCTCGTACCGTCGCCATGTGCGGACCTAAAGGTTTGTTTGTGATAACTGGCACAGGGCAAGTATCGGAAAGACGGACGCGTAAATCGGATCGGCGTAGCCACCAATGATCTCCCAGTAAATACCGACACACTGCTCTGGCCACGAACCATCTTCTCGTTGGTGTTGGAGCAGAAATGCTACTCCTACTTTGGCGGCATGCTTTTCTGGGTTAGCGAGTAGGAGGGCATAAGTGCTCCAAGCCGTCTGCTCCACTGTGCTTTCGGTCGGATTCCCGAACATATCTTCTCCCCAACCGCCATCCGTATTTTGGGTGCGTTCGAGCCAGTCGACACCGCGTTGGATTTCAGAGGCACTTTTCAACCCAGCTTTGATGAGTGCTATTATAGCACAGGCGGTGCCGTACGTATCTTTTGCGAGCCAGAGGTCTCGCCAATAGCCATCTCGATGGATTTGTCGGCGGAGCCAATGAATTCCACGATTTATCTCACTCTGAACATCTGGTTTATCAGGAACATCACTTTGATTAAACGCGAGGAGCGCTTCAATAGCATGCGCGGTGATACTGACGCAACCAACATCCCCTTGCCCGGGTTGATATGTGCTCCAACCGCCATCGGAACTCTGCTGTGCCTTTAACCATCCGATCCCACGATGAACTGCTTGATCTAATGCCTCACGGTCGGTGGGAGCCTCCACAAAGAGCGAACGGATTAGTGCGAGGGTTCCGAGTGCCGTATCGTCAGCGTCACTCGGAAGTGTACTGTCGTCTAATCCTGAAAATGCCCACCCGTCATCATCATTTTGGTGTTTGACGAGCCACTGTGCGGCGCGTTTCACTTTATCCGTAAGTTCATTTGTAGGAAGGGTTTGTAACCCCGATTCATTATGTGTAGCATACACCTCTGTTAGCGCAATGATGCTCAGGGCGGTATCCCATACATTGAGGTTTAGTGCCTCTCGACACCCACCGTCAGGATTTCGTGTCGTGCGGAGCCAGTCGATTCCGCGTTCAATAAGTGCTGAGATTTCTTCATCTGCCGTCCATTTTTTTTCGAGTTCAATGAGTGCTAAGACAGAGAGCGCAGTGATATAGTTTACCCGAAACCAGCTGCCGTCGCTGAGGACATGCGATTTCAACCAAGCAGCGAGTGCCACAATCATTTCAGGACGTTTGCTTGTATTCAATTCAATCATAATGAAGACAGGCACGAGTGTGTGTTGTTCAGCAATGAAGAGGGCATCGAACATTGGAGTGTTGAAGAGAGCAACGGGTGGCAAACGATGTCTGGGCGGTTTCAACCGGCTTCCAAGGAATGGGATTTTCGTCAATTGCCTCGCGAGTTTCATGAGCGGCAGTGCGTTTGCTGATAGTGTCAGTTCTTTCCAATCAAACTGGTTGAAAGCGGCGTAAGCCAATTTAACTAATGCGAGATGTGGTGCAGATTTCGGGAGAGATGACAGCAGTTTTTGGAGAGATGGATCTGGTGTGCGTTGGTGAATTTGCTCCAGAATTAAGTGGACGAATCGAGTCGCTTCCGTATTCGATATGTTTGCGGTATCGAGTCCCCATCCACCGTCTTCGTTCTGATTTGCGAGGAACCATTCGGTTAGGGCAGGATCAAGTGTCTCGCTTTGAATAAGTTCAATCCAAGCGTACGCGCATGTTGGGAAAGTACTTGAGGAGAGTTGTCCTTCAAAATTGCCATCTTTGCCCTGTTGCGTGAGCAAAGAGGCGGTACCGCGCGTTAATGCAGATACGACCTGTTCTTTCATAGTTTTTTCCAACAAGTTTCGTCAAAAAGGTAACGTTTCAACCGTTTATTTTTTGAGGGATCCCCATAAAAGCGGCAAGGTCAGTTCGGAGAATTCAACTGCTTGTGGTGCGTCCAAATTCGGACTTAGCACATCAGCCTCTCTGGCAATATCACTGACTCGGACCTCGTCCATTAAACCCTTCCACTTAAACTGACGCGTGTTCTTACTTCCGATGATGACATCAAATCCACCGCTCACTAATTTGCCACCGTGGTTCGTCGAACCGACCTCTTCTCCGGCAATATAAAGCTTAATTTGTTTGGAATCATAGATACCAGCGACGTGCTGCCACTGCTCTAATTCCAGTGGTTTTGGAGCACCAGCGAACGCAGTCCCTTTCTCGGTGTTGATGTGGAATTTGGCAATGCCGTTCTGGACACCTAAATGATAGGCACCGGGTGGGCCATCCCAGTTTGTGAAGATAAGTCGCCATCCAGTCAGGTCTTCCGGATAGACCCACGCTTCAATTGTGATCTCCACTTTTGGTATAAGCACATCCGCTTCACCGAGAGATATTACCGTATTTCCATCAAAAATAAAGGATTTTCCGGGTTTATCCTCTTTGTTCCATTTTTGATTCTCGTCCCATGCGGCTTTTCCTTCTATTTCACCCTTAACTTCGTTCCCAGATATGTCTACTACATCGCCGTTGTCAAAGTGCCACAAGCCAAGCGTTGCTTCATCTGGAAGATACTCAAACCCACCAGCGGCGAAGCTGGATCCGATTATTGAAAAAACAAAAAACACACATGAAAGCGCGTATTGCCATTTGATTGAAGTCATATTCCATTACTCCTTTTAGAGCACTGAATTCTGATGTATAGTTTAGCATGCGATTGCTGTGAGTGTCAAATTTTCTCGTGCCAGATAGAGGTGTTTATAGTAAAATCCACAATTACTTACTACAAATGCTTACCCTTCGGCTAGACCCACGCTAATTTTATACCAATTTTTCTCGTTTATGTTATAATGAGGCATTCATACATGAAAAAGAAGGAGCCAAACAAATGGCAGATACCATCAAAGGTGCCGTCCTCGGGTATGGAGCGGCATTTAATATGGGCAGAGCCCACGCAAATATGATGCAGAACACCGATGGCATTGAATGTGTCGCTATCTGTGACATCGATCCAGCCCGAACAAAGGCAGCGGAAGAGGATTTCCCGGGAATCCGCACCTATAACGCAGTCGAAGACCTCAACGCAGATGACGGGATTGATTTGGTCGCAAACGTCCTCCCACATAGCCTGCACTGTGCTCCAACTGTAGCGAGCCTTAAAGCGGGCAAGCATGTCATCGTTGAAAAACCGATGTGCGTTACAATTGCTGAAGCCACTGAGATGATTACGACCGCCGAAGAGAACGGCGTTATGTTGTCTGTTCACCACAACCGACGATGGGATGCTGATTTTTGGACGCTTCGTGAACTCGTCCACTCCGGTATTATCGGCAAAGTCTTTAACGTTGAGATGTGGGGCGGCGGTTACGGCAGACCGAACCCTGATTGGTGGCGCAGCGTCAAGGCGATCTCTGGTGGACAATTCTACGATTGGGGTGCCCACTACCTCGATTGGCTGCTCAATATCGTTGAAACACCGATGATTAATATCACCGGTTTCTATCAACCGAACCTTGTCTGGAATGATATTAGCAACGAGGACCATGTCCAAGCGATTATTCGGTTCGCAGGTGGAGAAATGGTTGCGGATGGGGCGATGGCAAACATTCAGATGTCTAACATCGCGAAAATTGGTGGACAGCGGTGGAAACTGCTCGGTTCACACGGTGCAATTACCTCCGAAGGCAACGGATTTAAAGTACTATCCGAAGTCGAAGGACAGCCGAAAGAGCAGGAGGTAGCCCACCATGGCAGACCAGGACCCAGTTACTATCAGAATATCGTTGCCCATTTAAACGATGGCACACCTTTGCTCGTGACACCAGAGTCCGCTCGCCGCGTCATCGCTGTGATGGATTTAGCAGAAAAGTCCGCTAAAACACATCAGGCAGAAACGGTGCCTTACGAGTTTGAGTAGAAGCATATCTGTCTTTGAGGGTGAGGTTTTCCTTTTTTCGCTGGACAAGTTTTTGACCGCATCCTCATTTCCCCTACTTTTACCAACAAACTTTTAGCCTCACCTTCCAATGAAAGAAACAAATTTACAAAAGATATGAAAGCCATTGTTTTTGAGAAAATTCAGCAATTACGTATTCACGAGAAGCCCGTTCCCGCGCTTGCTACTGGAGATGTGCTTATTCAGATGGAACTCTGCGGTATTTGTGCGTCTGACCTCGCCGCGCTCCGTGGAGATGTATTGGATTATGCTCCACCGGTTGTGATGGGGCATGAACTCGCGGGCGTGATAGTGGAAAGTCAACACCCAGATGTCAAAATCGGTGAGCGGGTTACGGTCAATCCGATGCTCTCCTGTGGTGTGTGTACCGAATGCCAGAATGATCTGGATAAATATTGTGATGCTATTGAAGGCATCGGTCACGACCTTGATGGTGGTTACGCCGAATATATGCGGATGCCAAAGCATGGTGTAGATACCGGTAAGCTTATCCGAGTCCCAGACAGCATTCCGCCAGAAGAGTTGCTCTTTCTGGAACCGTTGGGGTGCTGCCTGAATGGAATGCGAGAAACTCTTTTCAAGGATTCTGTTGCTATTCTCGGTGCTGGTCCGATCGGTTTAATGTTCACACAATTGGCGAAGCGCACAGGTTTGGCAACCTACGTGGTGGAGCCGTTACCCCATCGCAGAACAGCTGCCGAAACGCTCGGTGCCGATCTCACTTTTGATACTTCACCTGAAGGGATCGCGCAGCTCCAAGATATCACCCATGGCGGTGTCGATACTGTCATCTCTGCAACGACTAACGATGCTTCAGCAATTAGGCTTGCTTTTGAGATTGTGCGCAGAGGCGGATGCCTCAACTTCTTTGGACTTGCCCCGGAAGGTGAAGAACTCCGCGTCAATCTGGAAGAATTTCACTATGCGGGTCACAAACTGATGGCTTCGTGGGCATTTTCGCGAGCCAGCCTTGAAGAGTCCAAACAACTCTTAATAGAGAAAGCACTTAATTTTGAACCTTTGTTAACCGATCGGTTTCCGATTGAAAAGGGTTTGGCAGCGTTCGATAACGCTGACGCGCGGATCGGCATCAAAACGGTTGTCCATCCTTAATAACACATAACTTGAAGGTTTCCCCACTTGCTACTTCTTATATGAAAAGTCTTTCAACCCGACAATTTTTGCGGGTTAACGGGCAATTTTTGTGGATTAGCATGCAATTTTTTCTGTACCGGCAGCAGGAAGGTTAAAAACGATTTTGACTTCTTCAAAGGTCGCAATTTCTTCTTGCAAAAAAATTGGGACTTATCTCTGCTGCGATGAACCTAATGGATACCTATGTTGTAGGCACATTGCAGAATGGAACAAATTTGGGATTTCGACAATTATAGCGTGAACTTTATTGCGTCTTATTGAAACATTGGCACGGAATTTGCTACACTGATCTAGTCATATTGATGCGTTAATATTAATTAGATTGTATATATAATAAAACCGTTTGATATGTTTATTTGAGATTTGATCTTTTTTCAATTAAATTCTCATATTTTTCATATTATGCACGTTTTCCGCTTCAAAATTGTGTCTTTAATAAATAGTAAGGCGATGCTTTGAATTTAACCGTCTGTCGAACTCGCGTTCGCGTTGATATAAGTTTCTATTTTAAAGGCATAATGGCACAAGATATATTTGGGGCTTCATCGGTTTTGACGGGGATGTGCTCTTGCTTAAAGTGGGTTTATGTCTGCACGGTAAAATTTTTGGACAAACACTACCCCTATAACGTGTTTCAAACGCTTTTTATTTGACTTCGTTGCGTTTTTGTGGTATTTTTAATGATAGTAAGGTACTAAATTGGTCTAATTAAAAAAAGGGATACCAATTTCAACGTAGCTTGCAAGCCAAACCTTGCGATACTAATACCAGCGTGGCTTGTAAGTTTCCGGAACTTGCGATAAAAAATATGATTCTCGGTGCACATGTGTCCGCTTCAGGCGGCTTACACAATGCCATTAAAAATGGCGAAGAACTCCATTGCAACACGATCCAAATTTTCGTGAGAAATCCGAATCGGTGGCAAGCAAAACCGCCAACTGCCGCGATAATCGAAAAATTTCGTGATGCTTGGCTGGAATCTCCTATTGGAGAGGTAATTGTTCACGATATCCACTTGAGTAATCTTGCCTCGCCGAAAACGGAGGTGCTTGAGAAATCACGCCAACAGTTTCTGGAACAGATGGAACTCGCGCATGTGCTCGGTCTTCGCTATATTGTTACACACCTCGGCGCACACCTCAATGAAGGCGAGGCGTTCGGCTTGAAGCAGTTAAGCGAGAGTTTCGATTTCCTATTTGAAAATGTTGAAGCACCGGATGTCACTATTCTCCTTGAAACCACCGCTGGACAAGGCACGAACCTCGGTTACTGTTTTGAACATTTACGCGATGTCATCGGTATGTCAAAATATCCGGATCGGTTCGGAGTCTGTTTGGATACATGTCATGTCTTTGCTGCTGGTTATGACCTGAGGACCGAAGCTGACTGCGAAGCAACGTTTAATCGGTTTGATGACATCGTTGGCATCGCACGATTAAAGGCTTTTCATCTCAACGACGCAAAATCAACCTATCAGAGTCGCGTAGATCGGCATGAGCACATTGGCGGTGGCAATATTGGTGCAACTGCATTTGCGTATATCCTCAACGATTCTCGGTTTGCGGAAATTCCACTCATTATTGAAACGCCACAGATGGAAACAATGCACGAGAAAAACCTCGCGACTTTACGTCAGTTAAAGGCGTAACTCACAAGTCCATAATTTAAAGTAGAAGTCGGCGGAGATTAAGGTGTGTCTATCGGTTTTTGGGAAGTTACCTTTCTTATTATCCTTTTTTTAGGAATCGTCATCGTATCACGTCTTGTTGAACGCACTCGAACGAAACGGATTTGTCCTGAGTGTGGACTGGCGATCCGGACACACACATCGAGATGTCCGGCGTGTGGTCGCACTTTTCCAACAAAGGCATAACATTATGGAAAAAACAAAATTGAAGATCGGCGGAATGTCCTGTCAACATTGCGTCAAAACCGTAACCGAGGCACTCGAAGAACTTCCGGGTGTTCGGCGCGCGAAGGTGAATTTGCGCAAAGCGGAGGCTGTGGTGCATTTCGATACCTCGCGTGTTACCACTGCGAATCTCACAGAGGCAATAACTACAGTAGGTTTTGAGGTCCTTTAATAGTAACATAGGTTTGACTAAAACGTATAGGTTAGATTGAAAAAATTTTAGAAAGATCATAGTCTGATAGGGGTGTCTGTGTAACGTGTGTTTGAGTTCTTAAGGCTGAACGGGCTGCTTTTATAGTCTCATTGACTGGTGGCATTCGAATTGTCAATGAGACAAACTAAAGTAAGAATGGAGGTTGTTGATGAAAAAATTGCTCATTGCAATTTTATAATGTCTTTGAGTATCATTGGATGTGAAATCCCATATACAGGTCCAATGCTAACGGTTGACCGTGTGGACCAATATCTTCAGAGTGCTGGTGAAGATAATGTATGTCTACAAGATGGATTTGATTCAATCTGTATAAAAGTTATTCCAGGACCGCAAGGACCCACAGGACCACAAGGACCCACAGGACCCCAAGGACTCCAAGGGGAACCAGGAAGTCCTGGTGTGAACGCTCCAATCATCCACATTCATGAAAGAAGCATCATTTATGAGTTCTATTATGAAGACAAACTTATTCTCCGCGCAGAGACGCAAGCAGACACCTCTGATCTCTTAGAATCATTAGCGACACAACAAGGCGATCAGGATGGTGACGGCAACAACGATGGTCCGACAGTGCCAACAGCCCAGCCAAGTAATGTCAATACACGCGAAAAATTAGGGTGGATCGTGTGGATAACCCATCCAGATACAGATGGTGATGGACTCGGGGACACACCCGAGGGGGCAGGAACAAATTTTAATGTGGATACCGGACTTCAGATCACAGTACACACCAAAGATGAAAGTGGCATTGTGCACAACCTTACTGCATCATACGAGGAAGATGAGAATGGTAATCAGGTCCCCGTAATAAGGAGAGTTGCACAAACCGCAGGTGGTCCCGGCGGAGATGCTCTTCAATTCTTCGTTTTAACGAAACTAAATGAAATAGTTATTAGCGTCATCGGTTTATTCCCCCAACATGAGGCAATATTCACAATGACAGACGGTCAGGATGGTGTAACACCCGTAAATTCTACGTTTCACCTGAATCCTCTGTAAAATTGGTGATTTAGCGATTGACAAATGTTTAAATCGAACTGACGTTAATTTAAAATAAGAACGGAGGTAATTAAAAAATTGCTCCTGGCAATTTTTATAGTGTCTCTGAGTGTCACTGGATGTGAAAACCCTTATATAGGTTCCACACTAACGGTTGATAATGTAGACCGGTATCGTCACTCGGTTGGTGAGGATACCGCTTGCTTGCAAGACGGATTTGATTTCATTTGCGTAAAGGTTATTCCAGGAGCCGGAGGACCCCAAGGACCCAAGGAGAACCGGGAAGCCCTGGTGCGAATGCCCCTATTATCCACATTCATGAAAGGAGCATCGTTTATGAGTTCTATTATGAAGACAGGCTCCTTTTGCGGGCAGAAAAGGAGATGGATACCACCGAACTTATAGCGCAATTGATAGCGCAAGAGGAAGCTGAACTGGAAGAACGCATCGGTATCCCTATACCACCCTGAGTTGATGTCGGTAGTGGTGGTGATGGTAATAATAACGGCGGCAACAACGACGGTATTGTTCCTCGCAAGAATGGCAATAACGGTAATAACGGCAATAATGGAAACAATGTCAACAATGTCAACAACGGCAACAACGGCAACAACGGCGGCAACGGTGGTAATGGTGGCAATGGCGGCAATGGTGGTAATGGCGGTAATGGTGGCAACAACGGTAATAACGACAACAATGGCAACAATGGTGGCACCGATGTGGTTGCAGATCCCGAAGAAGTTGATGCCCACTACGTCAAACCGGCTAATACCACTGAAAGAATTGGATGGATAGTGTGGGTATTCTACGATGGTGGTCGACCACCAGGTACAGGTACAACCGTTGAAGAGAGCGGGTTTACAATCACAGTGAAAGATAAAAATGGACAGGACATTACAGGTAGAATAATGGGCGGTGCACAAACCAGCGGAGACGATGGAGATTCCCTTCAGTTCTTCATTGAAACGTTCAAGGACCCAAATAATGATGGAATGGACGATAAGGGAGTAGACGGTGATACAATAACTGTTACGGTTGCAGGTTTAGGATCATTCACATTTACAGCACCACCAGCTACCTTCCAATCGCAGCCTTTGTAAGGCACTAATTAGTTAGTAGATTAGCAGAGGGGCAAAGTGGAAAGATTTAAAGCTATTGGGTTTTAGATATTCTGTCGATTGTATGCGGTCGGTCGCGATCAGGAGATCGCTCCTACAGGCGGTGTCGCCCAGATATGAGTGCTGCTCTCACAACGGAACTATCCAGAAAACATCGGGACTGTTCTTTTTTCGCTGGCGAGGTTTGTAACCCCGCCAATTTTTTGGTTTCCAAGGAATTGTCTATTTTGCCATGAATCTTTCCAAACCCACTCCCTCCTCTGTAGAAGCACTCTCCCGATAGCGACGCTTAATTTCCAAAAATCTATACAAACAAAAACTGAATGGCTCTGCTGAAAATGTTGAGGTAGGGTTGCAAACTGTCATAGAGTTAGGTATAATTAACAATGAAAGTTCTGAACTGGATACGATTGTGAAACGTTCACTGCGTGACGGTGAGGTTTTCTATTGCACATTTAGCCCAAAAGATTGGAACGGTAAGGTGTTTTAGTTGATACAGCAGACGGTTAGAAATCAACACTTATCCTCTATGGTGTGTGGTCTATGGACACAGCAAGAATCCAGGTGAAAGCAGGCAACGGTGGGAACGGGTGCATCAGTTTTCGCCGAGAAAAATATGTCCCTCGTGGCGGTCCCGATGGTGGAGACGGCGGTGCCGGTGGAAACGTCGTCCTTACGGCGACCCTTGGGATGAGCACGCTTATTGATCTGCGTCATAACCCACGCCAAGTCGCTGAAAACGGTGGACACGGCACTGGCAAGCAGCGAGACGGTGCCGATGGCACAGACCGCGTTATTAAGGTCCCTGCTGGCACCATCGTCAGAGATTTGGATACAGCCGAGCTGCTCGCGGATTTGACAGAACCTGATGAAACCGTTGTTGTTGCACGCGGGGGTATCGGTGGTAAAGGGAACGCTCGTTTTAAGACTAGCACGTTTCAGGCACCGCGCGTCGCCGAGAAGGGTGAACCCGGAGAAGAACGCGAGATAAGCCTTGAGGTTAAACTCATCGCCGATATCGGGTTGGTTGGCTATCCAAATGCAGGTAAATCGACACTGCTGGCGCGAACCTCTGCCGCGACCCCGAAAATCGCCGCTTATCCGTTCACCACACTCCGCCCGAATTTAGGGGTTGTCCGCATCAATCGGGAGCAGAATTTCGTACTTGCAGACATCCCTGGATTGATAAAGGGCGCGCATAAAGGAGCAGGTTTAGGACACCAATTCTTGCGCCACATCGAACGCACCAAAATGCTAATCCATGTCATCGATCTGAGTGCAACAGATGGACGGGATCCGATTGAGGACTATGAACAACTCAACCGCGAACTGGGGCATTACAACGAACTATTGACAAAACTCCCACAAATTATTGCCCTAAACAAGATAGATATGCCGGAGGCTGAAGCGAATTTGGAACGCGTCCAAACGTATTTTAGTAAGCGGAAAGTTTTCCCGATTTCTGCGGTTACGGGTGAGGGTGTGAATTCACTTATGCAACAAGCCTACCGTTCCTTACAATATCTTGAAGCACGCGCCCGAGAGGAAGCAGAAACGACGATTGTCTTTGAACAGGAATTTCCTCCAGAGCCACGTGAGCGGTTTAAACTCTCTGAGACCAAGGAGGGTTTTATTGTCAGTGGTGCAGAGCCGCGTCGTGCTGTCCTCATGACCGATATGGAAAACGAACAAGCACTGATTCTATTGTACCGAAAACTGAAGAAGATGGGAGTGATTAACGCACTGGAACGCGCAGGTGCTGTGGAAGGAGACACCATTCAGATTGATGAATTCGAGTTCACCTATAGCCCGCGAGCAATGCAATCCGGATGAACAGCGCGCCTGTTTGTCAGACGTGAAACGCATTGTTGTAAAGGTTGGTAGCAGTACCATTTCAGAAGGCGCGCACCTCAACGAAGCTGCCCTTGATGGGCTTGTCCATGACTTGGCACTCGTGAAACAGGAAGGTGTGGAGGTTATCCTTGTTACATCGGGGGCAATTGCCGCGGGCTGGCCCCAACTCGGTTTGAAGCAGCGTCCGAATATTCTACCACATCTACAGGCTGCCGCTGCGGTCGGACAGATTCGATTGATGGCAGCTTACGAGGAACGGTTTTCAAACTATGGACAACGCGCCGCGAGTGTGCTGCTTACACGCGACGATTTCTCCAATCGGGAACGTTACACCCGCATGAATGACACAATGCGCGCCCTTCTCCATTTCGGTGTGATTCCAATTGTCAACGAAAACGACACCGTCGCAGTTGACGAAATTAGGGTTGGTGATAACGATACCCTTTCTGCTTATGTTACCAACCTCGTCCAAGCACAGCTTCTCGTTATCCTCTCAGATCAGGCGGGATTTTATACTGCAGACCCAAGACACAGTCCAAACCCAGAATTGATTCACACTGTTACATCTATTTCAGAAGAGATATGGAAAGCCGCCGGTCAGGCTGGTACAACGGGCGGCACTGGTGGAATGGTGACGAAGTTGCGAGCCGCCGATATCGTCACCGGGTCAGGAGAGATGATGGCGTTGGCACACGGGAGAGAGCCGCTTGTCATAACAAGACTCTTGAAGGGCGAACTTCTCGGAACGTTGTTCCTTCCACAGTCGCGTATCTCTGGACGAAAACGGTGGATCGCCTATTCGCGCCCTCCTAAGGGCAAACTCTTTGTAGATAACGGGGCACGGGCTGCACTCGTACAAGGCGGAAAAAGCCTATTGCCCGCGGGTATCCGACGCGTTGAAGGTGATTTTGATTATAGTGACACGGTTTCCTGTCTCACCGAAAACGGAGCGGAATTCGCACGCGGTTTGGTGAACTATAATGCCGTAGAGACTGCCAAACTCGCCGGGAAGCACACGAAGGATATTGAGAATATTCTCGGCTACCGCGATTACGATGAAATCATACATCGGGATAATCTGGTATTACTCGACTGACATCGTTCTCCAAACACGACCGGTAAACATTGAATTTTTAAACCGTCTTGAAAATTTTTCAATCTGTATGTTAGAATACCAACACCCGTTTTCATTACAACTTTTTAAAGGAATAATGAAAAAATCAAAAACGCAGCCTGCAACAACGGCGCAGGCGGATATACGGAAAGGAACATGAAATATCCAAACCCACCTGACCGAACCGCAAGGTATAATTAAAAAATGAACGGAAACATCCAAGAACTGATCCAATCACAGGCGCAAAAAGCAAAATCTGCGATGCGGATTTTATCGCGAAGCTCCGCCGATGTCCGAAACCGTGCCCTTTTAGCGATGGCTGAGAGTTTGCAGAACTCCAAAGATGAAATTCAGGCGGCGAATCGCATTGATCTCGAAAACGGCGAAAAGACCGGAACTCCTGCGCCACTCATGCAACGCCTCTTGTTAGATGACAAGAAAATCGAACGGATGGTAGACAATCTCCGTCAGGTCGCTGCACTTCCCGATCCGATTGGCGCGGTCATCAGTATGGGCGAGCGTCCGAATGGACTCAAAATAGGCACAGTCCGTGTGCCTATTGGTGTCGTCGGTGTCGTTTACGAGTCGCGACCGGACGTGACTGTGGAGGTATCAGCACTCTGCATCAAATCTGGAAACGGGGTTATCCTCCGGGGCGGCTCCGAAGCGATTAACTCCAACGCGACACTTGCGGATATCCTCAGCAACACTGCTGCGGCAGAAGGTGTTCCTGATGCCATCCAGTTCGTTAACACGACTGACCGACAAGCGGTTTACGAACTCATCCGTCTACCAGAATATGTCGATCTCGTCATTCCACGCGGTAGTAATGAGTTTGTCCAGTTTTTGATGAAAGAGTCCGATGTCCCTGTTTTGGGGCATGCTGATGGCATCTGTCATATCTATGTTGACGAAGCCGCCGACCTCGATATGGCAACGAAGATTTGTATGAATGCGAAAGTTGGCTACAAAGTTGCTGTGTGCAACGCTGTAGAGACGCTCCTTGTCCATACGGATACTGCCGAGAAATTCCTTCCCACTTTCTGTGATAAGTTGCAGGGCGCGGATGTCGAAATCCGCGGATGTGAACGGACACAGCAGATTTATCCCACTGCTAAACCAGCTACCGAAGAAGATTGGCGCACAGAATACCTCGACTATATTCTATCCGTTCGCGTGGTGGACGACATAGACACAGCGATTGAACACATAGAAGTATACGGTTCGCATCACTCAGACGCGATTATCACCGAAAGTTATAGCGCATCGCAGCGTTTTCTCAAAGAGGTGGACTCGGCAGCAGTCTATGTCAACGCCAGCACTGTCTTTACCGACGGCTATGAATTTGGATTAGGTGCTGAGGTCGGGATTAGCACTCAGAAACTCCACTCCCGCGGTCCGATGGGGCTTGAAGGATTAACGACTTACAAGTATGTCGTCTACGGAGACGGTCAGGTGCGTGAGTAAAGGCGTGATCATTTCCCGACCAAGGTAGGTGCGGTTTCCAAACGCACCGGTGCAACAAAAACACCTTCCCTTGCTGGCGAGGTTTCCAACCTCGCCCCCATCTAAAAATAAATTTGACATTTTTCCCCCTAAATATGATATAATCACGGCAATCTGTACGTGCAATAGCGGAGCTGGATAGAAGGTTTTGGCTTCAATCTGCTGACAACATTTCTATTGCAAATCTTCAACCTTTTAATTTTCGGAGGAAGACCGTGAAAAAGAGGCATCTCTCAACCCTAATTTTCGGATGTGTAGTGAGTCTAATTGTGATGTTTGTATTGGTAATTCAAGTTCCAGCAGGAACTCGAGTGTCTGAGTTGGAAGGTGGCTGGCAAATCTGGATTGACGTAGGTACAGAACCGAGTAATCGCGAGGGAGAAGACACCTTCAAACTCGGCAAAGATGATTCCTTGGCACAAGACTTTTTGGCTGGTAAAGCGAAAGCGGAACGCGACGGCTCAGATATCGGTGGTCCCGCGATAGGTGATGATGTGATTATCGCTCTCGCTGGTAGTGTCGGCAGCGCGTCTATGGCATATAATTTTGATAGTCCTGAAACCGGGGACGCGTTTATTTACTGCCGCGTCGGAGACACCCGAGGTGGTGGGCAGTCATGGTTCGTTGTTCTTAACAGTGACGACCATGAGGGAGAAGGGCTGATTATTGATACACCCGGCAATTGGGCGTGGGGTACTGGTAGAGATAATACAACCAAATCTCCGACGCAATTAGTCGCAGGCGAAAACACCATGCGTATCGTCCCACGGGAAGCAGACACCAAAAAAGAGACTTTGATGGATGTCATTCTGATTTCTACAACAGATTTCGCGCCGGATGACGATATGTTTGAAAACGCTGCACCGTTGGGTGGCCTCACACCAGTTGAGCCTACTGGTAAACTGGCGACAACATGGGCAACTCTCAAGCACAGTTTTTAACTTCGCTGCATCGTAACTGAATGTGGTGAATCTTACCAAATTAACCGAAGGTGTAGGGCGAAGTATTCGTGGCTCGGTTCTTCTACACCGCCTTATCATAGAGTTCAATGAAGTTAACTTGGTATAGCGTTGTGTTTGCCGTGGTAGGCTTTTAACCTTCAGAACATAAGGATGACGAGTTGTGCCGCCGCAAACATCAAGGAGACAAAACTATGAAACGGAGATATATATCACCGAAGTTTTTCATACTCCTCATCAGCGGACTGTTGGCTCTGGTATTTGTGCTGCCGGTCTCAGCCGTGAAGAAATGGCGTGAGTCGAACCTTGAACGGGGTTGGCAAATCTGGATTTCAGCGGCGGACTTTGAAAAAAGTGAAGGGGTCAAACCCGGCAAGAGTGAAAAGAAATTGGCAGGTAAAACACAGAAACCGTGGTTAACCGAAGATATTCTGATTGCTAAAGTGGCAGGTGGGTTTGCAGACTATGAGTTTGAAAGTCCTGTGGCAGGAAAGGCATATATCTGGGGACGGGTCGCAGATTTCCGTGGCGGTGGACAGTCTTGGTTTATCGTCCTTAATAGCGACAATATCGCTGATGCCGGCGACAGCTTGATAATTGACACACACGGACCCGTATGGTCATGGAATGGTGGTAGAGATAAACCGGAATCACAATCCCCAACCGATTTAAAGAAAGGAACCAACACCGTCCGCATTCAACCGCGAGAAGCGGCTGCTGGTCTGGAGGCTTTATTTGATGTCTTCATGGTTTCAAGCAAGCCGTTTAAACCGACAGATGAAGATTACGAGAAAGCGAAAGAGGGACTCCCAGTCGTGCCAGCGGGTAAACTCACAACCACGTGGAGTGCCATCAAGCGTCGCTTCTAAGAATCTATTGAACTGATAGAGTTATAGGCACTTCGGCACCGGGGTGCCTATAACTCCGTTCACCTCAAGCCCGCCTTTCCTCAATCGCGTCATGTCCACTTATGTCCCCCAATCCCAAACCTCCCTCCTCAAGAACGTACTTATTATTACACCCCTCAGTCTGATTGGACGTGCCGGGACGTTTCTTATCTACATTGTTCTCGCCAATTGGTTCGGCGACCCAGCGGAGATGGATTTTATCTATTATTACTGGGGCATCGCCATATTCTTGATTGAGCTGCTGAGTGCTGCTTCCGCCTACTCTGTGCTTGTCCCCATGTTAGCCGAAGCCTGTGTGAAAGGCGAGACCGAAGCACAACGCTGTGTCCAATCAATCCTTTCTCGCTATATTATATTTATGCCGGGACTCTGCTGCATCCTCGTCGCCATTTCGTGGGCAATCTCCCAGCTGTTTTTCCCGAATGCAGGACTCGCACCTATCACCATAATCAGTATTGTGTGTGGATTCCTCTGTTTCGCGATTATCGCTGCAGTCCGTTGGATGCTCAAGGCGATCTTAGATACCTACGAAGTGTTCCATCTACCAGTCATTGTCCAGGGACTCCGCGCTGTCCTTGTTATCGGCATTATATACCTCTGCAAGCCGTATCTGATTTGGTTTAGCATTCCGCTTGCTTTGATCATCGGTGAACTCTTCCAAGTGGTTGTACTGTTTCGGCGATGTTGTGCTGTTCTGAATCTACCTGCGCGTCATCTGAGATTCAATTGGCAACCGACCTCATATACGACACAGTTCCTGAGACAATGTTTACTGATGATGGGCGCGGCACTCTCAGACGGACTCAACCCTGTTGTTGACAGAGGTATGGCGAGTACGTTAGGTGCAAGTTCCATCTCGAAACTTGATTATGCGCTCCGTCTCTGTGCAATTCCTGAAACCCTCACAGGTGTAACACTTCCTGTCCTATTGTCGCATTGGGCAAAGATTTCTTCATCCGAGTCGCAATCAGAAAACGGAACGCAATTGCAACGAAGCGTCTGGCAAAGCATCATTGCGCTACTGGTACTGATGGTGCCGTTTTTGACAGGTTTTTACCTTTTCCGTACGGATATCGTCACATTATTGTATGGACACGGCGAATTGTCTGAGGCAGGGCAGTTCCATATTGCCTCGTTGCTCGGCATTTATTTGTTAGGGATGCTTCCACGTTTAATCAGTAGGCTGCTGATTCGCGCACATCTCGCGCGTCAAGCGCATGGAACCGTTGTCACAGCGACCCTCATCCGGCTTATTCTGAATCCGTTTCTCAATTGGATTTTCATGCAATATTGGGGGTTAGAGGGGGTCGCTTGGTCAACAGCGTTGTTGTCTTATCCGATTCTCGCGTATATTGCGATTGCGTTTTGGCGACGGAAATGAACAGACGCAGCTTTAACGAAGTATTCCGACTGATTTGGCGTGGTCCTTTGTGTGCTAAGTGCCTTCATTTCGCGTATACGAGCGGTGTTATCTACAACCGATACCGTAGCACGATACCGTGTCGCCGGGCTTCATAAACAAATTCCGCAGCCACCAACCCCTAATTGCCCTTCAGTTTACAAATCTCCCCGAAACTCCTCAAATTATACGAGGGCATTGGTGCCAATATCACCGGGGACTTTCCCGATCGCTTAATGAAGGGAATTAAATGACAATCCCAAGCCTTTAGGCTTCGGGTCCAACCCCGTAACGCCCGTGCTGGAGTCAAAAAAGAGTTGACACAAGACAAAAAATTATGGTATACTATTCTCATAACCCGTGGCAGTCATACTGACTCTACCGCTTGGTAGAGTGACTGCCCGCCCTATCAGTATAATGGGTTAAGGTTATGGGTTGATACCATTTTTGATTATCTATCACCACTACAAGTGAGGTGATAGCCAAAATGTTCGTAAAACAACGGTAACGAATACATTGGGTATTGTTACGTATCAGGGGGCCACCCAAGCTATCTGTCCCTTGTAGTCGTGTCTGTGGTGCGCACCGCGGGTAAGTATAACCCGTGTAGGTTCGGTCTCAGAGTTACCAAAGCCGAACTCATACCGTTCCAGTCTACCCAGAGTTAGACGAAACGCTGCGCGAATACTGTTGGGAGTCGCGTCTTCAAAGAAGCCCACCGCTTTAGCTGTGGGAGTGCATCACACCCGACATCATTACAAATCGTTTAGTATGCAGTGTTGGGTTTTACGGTAATCTAAGAATATTCAAGGAAATGAAAATCCCAGCGGTGAGCCAAATTCTCAGGATTTCTCATATTCCATTTGACCTAACCTATGCGCTTAAGTCGAGCTCACGTTGATATATTATTTTAATTATCCAGAAACAGACAGGGCTAGCAATACACGTCGCAAGCGGCTTTTTCAAGCGCAACGCCTTTATCTTGATTGCGAGTCTACTGATTCGCGACGCGATTCCAATGTACCGTTTGTGCGAGCACAATTTTCCAGCAAAGGAATAATATTATGGAAAAAATAAAATTAAAAATTAATGATAGGTCCTGTCAACATTGCGTCAAAACACGGATAGATGCGTTGGCAGAACTTGAGGGCATTCAGGGTGCGGAGGTGAATCTGCGCAAAGGTGAGGCAGTTGTACACTTTGATCCCATGCGTATCACTGCAGCCAGCGTCATCAAAGTAGTAAAGAAAGTAGGTTTTGAAGCAGTGAGGGAAACTAGCGCTTTGTCATTAGTATTAATCGGTGGCATCCTCATTACACTTTTGAGTATAATCGGTTGTTCCGATGTCCCATATACCGGTCCGATGCTGACAATTGATAATGTGGAACGGTTCCTTGACGCGGCTGGTGAAAGTGCAGTCTGTCTTCAAGATGGGTTTGATTCAGTTTGTATAAAACTTGTAGAGGATGAAAGAGAAGACAATATAGGAGATGAAGTCGATGACAACGCGCCCGTCATTCACATTCATCCAACAGATATTACTTATATATTTCATTATGAGGGTCAACCTATTTTGCGTGCGGAAAGGACAATGGACACTACCGAGCTTGTACAAGAATTGGTAGATGCAGGTAAAGTTCAACTACCATCAAATATTGAGGGATTAGATAATTCTTCGGGCAATAGTGGCATTGTTGGCAGTGTTCCGCTTGGCTGGATGATCCAGATGTATTCAGCGGAGTTATCCCGCCGGCCACTTAGAATCAGGGAAATTGACACCAGAGTTGTAGAAGGAACGAGAATAACAGGTAGGACACAAAGAGACCTTGAGTTGAAGAACTTTAGGTAAATCAGTGGGTCCGATGGCAGTAGCGGCGTTCAATTCTTCATTGAAACTGAAGCTCCAGAGATAACGATTCAAGTAGAAAGGTTAGTCCCCGACCACCTCGCAACATTTCATATCAGCGTAGATGGCGTGGGTTCTGATGGAGACACGAATACCCTCGAATTGGACCCTCTACGGTAGTTGTATAGGAACGAGTAATGCCATGGCGAAACGGAAATTAAGAATCAGCGATATGCCATACGAACATGGATCAAAGCAGTGAGGGAAATCGGAGCCTTATCATTAGGATTAAAATGAACGGGGAGCATAGAAAAGTCAAGGTGCGGGGTTTGCCCAATAGGTGCTAAATTTTAGCGAAACGTTCAGGATAATTTGAGGTAATGCCTTGCACACCGAGTGCTTTCATCTCACGCATACGCGCGATGTCGTCCACCGTCCAACACCACAATGCGATCCCACGGCGGTGGACTTCGTAAGCGAATTCCACCGTAATTAACTGATGATTAACGTTCAGCAGACTGCTACCGAGTTGTCCCAATTGTTGACACAATTGGACAGGAGATGCATCACTGTCATGACCTCCGATGAGCCATCCTGTTGGAATACGCGGATCCAGTGCGCGGATCTCTCGTAAAACAGAAGTGTGGAAGGAGATGATAACCACCTTCTCAAGTGCGTTCATCTCGTTGATTTTCTTCACAACCGCTTCACCGATAGTAGCGTCCTTAATCTCTAACACCGCTATCGTGTTTCCACAGATACATTCCAGTGCCTCGGTAAGTGTCGGGACCAGTTCACGTGCGACTGTTCTTACCGTAGTAGCATCCACCTGAATCCGTTCGCCTGCAAAGTCAGGATGAAACCAACCGCCGGCATCCGCCACCTTGATTGTTGCCAACCTGTTTCTTCTCACAGGACCACTGAGATTCGTCGTTCGATCCAACGTTGCATCGTGTATCGCGACAATTTCACCATCCCGTGTTCCATGAAGATCAAGTTCTACGGCATCCACACCGATTTCAAGGGCTTTTCTGAAGGCTGAGAGCGTATTCTCTGGAGCAGCTCCCGATGCGCCACGATGTGCGATCCGAATCCAGGGATGCATGATGTTCTGTCTCCTATAGCAATTGAGAGGTTGCTCCTGCCTGTTATTTGTTATCGCCTTGCTTAATTTTCTTTAAAAGGGTTGTTCGACTCATCCCGAGCAGGTCCGCTGTCTTGCTGTGATTTCCCGAAAATTCATCTAACACCAATTCAATGAGTGCCTTATCCAATAGCGCGACAACCTCCTCGTAAAGTCCCCGTTTTTCTTGTGTGATAGCCTCTTTTGTGATGTCTTGCAGAACGGATTTGAGAGAGGTTTCCAAGTGTGAGGTGCCGGTAGGATCGATCTGATGGCCTGTCCGGATTTCTGACGGCAGGTCGTCCGGAAGAACCACGTCTGCACGACAAAGCGTCGCTGCGCTTCGGATACAGTTCTCTAACTCCCGGACGTTGCCGGGCCACGTGTAGTTTTGCAATAATTTCATCCCTTCTTCAGATATACCACGGATCGGTTTACCAAGTTCCTCCTGTATGAGTTGCAAGAAATGTGTGACGAGCAACGGAATATCCTCTTGACGTTCCCGTAACGGTGGAAGATGGAGTGCTATACGTTTGAAACGATAGTAGAGATCCTCGCGAAACTGTCCTCGCTTCACCATTTCGCCAAGTTCCTGATTCGTGGCAGCGATAATTCGGACATCGACTTTAAGCCGCCGAGTGCTGCCCAGGCGTTCAATTTCTTGTGTTTGCAAAGCGCGGAGCAATTTCACCTGTGATGCTGGTGTCATATTACCGACTTCATCCAGGAAAAGCGTACCACCGTTAGCCAATTCAAACCGTCCAGGTTTTCCTTCCTTTTTCGCATCTGTGAATGCCCCGGCTTCGTAGCCAAACAGTTCGCTCTCCAAGAGTTCATCCGGGAGTGCCCCGCAATCGACTGGAACGAATGGGGCTTCCCTCCGGGTACTGCCGGTGTGAATTGCGCGTGCAACCAGATCTTTACCCGTCCCTGTTTCACCTTCAATCAGGACAGTCATGGTGTTGCTTGCCATGATTCCGATGAGTTTGTAGATTTCGCGCATCTGGCTGCTCTTTCCAACCAGTCGATGCCCACTCTGATCTGTTGACAATTCATCTGCTGTCTCCGCGGGCAGGGTGCTGCGGACGGACTGTGTACGAAAGGCGCGCTCTAACACACTCTTGACAATATCCAGATCAATCGGTTTCGGAACGAAATCGAACGCTTGTAGACGCATTGCCTCTATTGTTGTTTCCACATCGTCATAAGCCGTGATAATAATGACAATTACCCACGGATGATGGGCTTTAATTTCGCCTAATGCTTCCAGACCACTCATCCCCGGTAATTTCACATCGAGCAAAACAACATCCGGTTTATCAGCTGCAATACGGCGCAAGCCTTCTTCAGCATTATTTGCAATGCTAGGACGATAGCCTTCGCTCTCTAAGAATTGCTCGAATGCCCAACAGATTTTTTCATCGTCGTCAATTACCAGTATATTTTTCATCTTTTTAATTATGTGTTTCTTCTCATCGCTCCACTACATTTTGCGGCGTACTCGCCCATAAGCGATCTACTTCGCGATGGTTTTTGGTTAAATCTAACCGTTCGTGGTAATAACAAAAAGTTTTAAAAACTGTATATCTCCCTAATCGCGTCGGAATTAATCAGAAACTGGGGTCCCCACCCATTACTGGGAAGGGACAGTGAAATGTAATGGAACAGTGACCAGATTCAATTATTAAAAGTTCGTTTTCCGCCCTCTATTGATAATAAAAAGTTTTTACCATCATCGCTTATCTCGTTATCGTTGGTTTCTGCTACCTTTTCCCCTAATTTCTGTTTGAGGACTGGATACGCATCTACAATCGGAATCTCGCTGAGGGTGGTCAAATCGGGTTTCCGTCCTTCTGCTTTCTCAATTGCTTCAGCAAACCGCTCATTTTTCTTTGAAACCTGCGTCGCGTCGCGTGCCTTGAAGTCTGGAAGTACTCGTTTTGCAAAGAGCTCTAGCGATTCACATATATCTTCGTGAAGGTTCGCGCCGGCTTGCTGAATGAAGACAACTTGGTCCACTCCAGCATCTTCCATCACCTCTAAATGTTCGCGAACCTGATCTGGCGTGCCAATACCCGCCCTGCCTTCAGCTGGGTCTTGTGTTGTCTGTCTATATAGCTGCCAAATATCGGTTCCGCCTGGTATTTGCGAGCCGTTGTGGTAGTAATGTGCGAGCGCGAACCGGAAGAAACGCAATCCGTCTAACCCGCGCGCAACGGCTGTATCTTCGTTGTCGTGACATGAAAATCCTGATACCATGGCGATATTAGGGTTCACCCGCTGCGTCAGAGGTTCACACTCCTTCTCGAAAATTTCGTAGTACTCTTCCACCCAGAATTTTGCTTCGCTTGCATCGACAAACGCGAAAGTTAATGCCCCGAGCCCGTATCTGGCAGCATATCGAAGACTGTCGCGGCTGGAGCAAGCTACCCACGGTGGAGGGTGTGGTGTCTGCAGCGGTTTTGGCACGACATTGCGCGGTGGCATCGAAAAATACTGTCCGTCGTAACCTGAATAAGGCGATTGCGTCATCATTTTCGCTGTCTCGCGTGTGCATTCTGCCCACATCTCGCGCTTACATTTCGGATCAACATTAAACCCACCGAGTTCTATATGCGAGGCAGACTCTCCAGTGCCCCACTCCACACGTCCGTCTGAGACCAAGTCGAGTGTGGCAATGCGTTCGGCGACGCGTGCCGGATGGTTGTACGCTGGAGGCATCAACACAATCCCGTGTCCTAACCGAATTTGTGTTGTCCGCTGGCTACACGCTGCGAGAAATACCTCTGGTGCAGAAGAGTGTGAATACTCCTCAAGGAAATGGTGTTCAACTTCCCAAATATAGTCGAACCCGAGTGTGTCAGCCAGTTCCACCTGTGCTAACGCATCTTGAAAGAGTTTATGTTCCGCTCCCTCGTGCCATGGGCGTGGAATCTGATGTTCATAAAACAGCCCAAATTTCATTTTTTAATTATACCTTGCGGTTAAATAACGTGGATTTGAAATTTAACGTCCTTTTCTCGAATCCACTCTCCATTTCATTACGAGCTACGATCCTTAAGAAAATCCATGAAAACGCACAACCTAACAGGTTACGCTACAAGTGCCTGAAATCATTCTATCTGCCCCTACGTCACGGTATCAAGTGTTTGCATTTCTTCATCGGTCAATTGCCACGCGAAAACATCTAAATTCTCGCTTAAATGAGGCACCGAACCCGATTTGGGAATGGTGATGATGTCTTGCTGTATTAACCACCGTAGCGCTACCTGTGCTGCAGTTTTTCCGTGTCTTACTCCGATGTCACCTAACACTGTGTCGCTTGCAAGGTCGCCAACAGCGAGGGGACGATGTGCAGTCATCACAACATCGCGCGCGTGACAGTAGTCTCGCAATTCTGATCGGTTTCTGCGCACATGATATTCTACCTGATTTGTGCAAATTGGGAGTTCGGAGACTTCGCACGCCTCTTCTACTTGAGCGATGCTAAAATTGCTGATGCCGATGCTTTTGACGCTACCTGCCTCATAGAGTTTGTGGAAAGCCTCAAAAGTTTCAGAAAACGGAACAGAATCACTTGGATGATGAATCAATAATAGATCGACATAATCCATCTGCAAATCGTCCAGACACTCTTCAAATTGAGCAAGGACATTGGCATGACTGAGATGGGTATGCCAAATCTTGGTGGTGAGAAAGATTTTCTCGCGATCAATGTGAATATCGCGGAGTGCTTTCCCGATCTCGCGCTGGTTTTGGTACATCCATGCCGTATCAATATGCGTATAACCCAACGAGATAGCTTCTTTGACAATGCGTCGGCACTGTCTGCCCTTTAGCTGCCAGGTTCCTAAACCCAATATCGGCAGCTCATGTCCTGATGCAAGTGTAATGTTTTTCATAATACACCCATAATATAGGATTCGGAAAAAAAAGTCAAGCGGTAAGAAGAGATCCGCTAATTTCCTGATTACGCCTTGCTATTGTTGCGGACATGTTGTACAATTCCACGTAAGCACAGCGACGGTAGCTGTTTTTTCTCAAAAAAGTCAAAAAAAGTTGACAAACACCCAGAGATAGAGTATACTATTAACTAACAACACTCGCGGTCGAGTGGTGGAATCGGTAGACACAACGGACTTAAAATTCGTCGCCTGTAAAAAGGTGTGAGGGTTCAAGTCCCTCCTCGACCATGATTTGGAATCTTATTTATAAAGAGGACCGAATCTAGGGAAACCTAGCAGAGTGCTCAGAGTTAAAAACTTGCCGCAGGGTAGAGCAGCCAGGTAGCTCGTCGGGCTCATAACCCGGAGGACGGGGGTTCAAATCCCCCCCCTGCAATTTTCTTGAAGTCTTTTGTGTTTTTTGCACATAAGACAAGAAACGCGATTAGATTCAGGAAACTCTACAACCGAAACGTGTTCAATGCACTTTCTACCCCCGAACGATCTCTTGCATCGCGCTTCCTCTTTCCCTGATTTTCCAGTTGGATGATGTGTTACGAGAAAAGACAGAAACACTTGACTTTTTTTGTAATATATGTTATACTTAATATAGATTTCAGGGTAAAGTTTTAAGCCCATCCAGACAGGTGCCGGTGTAGCTCAGTGGTTTAGAGCACACGACTCATAATCGTGCTGTCCGGAGTTCGAATCTCCGCACCGGCATTGGCCTCTTAGCGCAGCTAGCAGGTTCCGAAACTTGCTATTAAAAAATAGGCGCACCTCATGACAGCCGACTTTGTGCGACAGATGCACCGCTTCATCTTGCGACACACAATGATCGAGAATGGCGAAAAGGTAGTTGTTGCAGTCTCAGGCGGTGTGGATTCTCTCGCACTCCTATACGGTTTACACGCCTTACGTTCACAACTCACTTGCCAACTTCATGTCGCCCATTTAAATCACTGTCTCCGTCCGGATGCGGATGCGGATGCTAGCTTTGTCCGACAGCATGCAGCTCGCTTGGAATTGCCGTGTACCATCCAACGTACTGAAGTGGCTCTTTTGATCAAGCAGTGGAAACTGTCTGTAGAGGCGGGTGCGCGCAAGGCACGGTATCAATTTTATGAGGATGTTTGTACACAAATTCGCGCTACCAAAGTAGCTTTGGGACACCATCAAGACGATACTGCCGAGACGGTTTTGATGAATCTCATTCGTGGGAGCGGAGCCACTGGGTTGAAGGGGATCGCACCCGTCAGGGCTGTAAAATTTATTCGACCACTTGCAGGGTTTACACGGCAACAGACTGAAGCGTTTCTTACATCCATGGGACTGGTGCCGCGACATGATTCAACCAACACGGATACACGTTATCTTCGCAACCGTATTCGCCACGAGTTGATACCGATACTTGAAAGCGACTATAATCCGAACATCAAAGTTGGATTAAGCCGTACGGCTGATGTGTTGGATGCTGAATCAGAATACCTTGATACGGTCACGCGGGAGGCATTTGAAGCGTGTCGAATACGAGATTTGAGTGAAGTTGAAACACCTGTAAAGTCAGGGAGCATCGTCCTGGACAGCGCGAAGTTCCAGCAGTATCACATCGCGGTACAGAGGCGGATACTGCGGCAGAGTTTCTCTGAGGTGTTAGGACATACGGGCGATCTCTATTTTACGCACTGTGGAGCGATGCTGAACCTCGTGGAGGGAAACTCTCCCAACGCTGTTCTAGCTCTTCCGAACGGCTTTCAATTTCGGCGGGTATATCAGTGGCTTATCTTTGAGGTGAGCACGGATCCCATTGAAACCGAAAGTTTTGCGTATCCGCTTGCTGTTCCGGGTAAAGCGTTGATTACTGCTTTAAACGCGGAAATCACCGCAGAGTTGGGTAATATCCGATCTCGTGAGGCATTTGAGTTACCGGATGGAAAATTTGAAGCAATGTTTGATTACGAGAAGTTAAAGCGCATGTTTGCAAATCCATCTTTAGGAACATTCCCGCTCGCGGTACGCAATCGGCGGCAAGGCGATCAATTTCAACCCTACGGTATGCAGGGAACGAAAAAGATTAAGGATTTTATGATAGATGCCAAAGTGCCTCGCTACGAACGGGATCGCGTTCCACTACTTGTTTGTGGTGATGAAGTCCTCTGGCTCGTTGGCTATACCACCAGTGAGTCGTTCAAGATTCAGTCCAGCACGCAGCAGTATCTTTATCTACGTTATGTCAGAGACGAAACCTCTTCCTGAATCCGTTCTTATCTCTGAATCCCGTCTCCAGGACCGGATTCGGGAACTTGGTGCTCAAATATTCACGGATTATGAGAACCAAGAGTTAGTCCTGCTGGGTGTGCTCAGGGGAAGTGTTCTGTTTTTCGCAGATCTTGCACGCGCCATTTTTAGAGCACAACTTGCGGATCAGGGGAGAGAAGTCGCACTTCGTTTTGAATTCGTGCAACTTGTGAGTTACCACGATAACACGAAACCATCGGCAGTTCAACTTATCCACGGTGGTAGTGATTACCTTAAGCAACGGCATGTTCTCGTTGTTGAGGATATTGTTGATACAGGACAGACTTTAAAGTTTCTACATGAACACCTCCAGACATTGGATCCGAAAACCGTTAAGGTTTGTACACTGCTTGACAGGCCTTTCCAACGTCAAGTGTCTGTTGCTATTGATTATACCGGTTTTGAAATTCCGGATGCTTTCGTTGTTGGGTACGGACTTGACCACGCACAACGGTATCGAAATTTACCCTATATTGCGGTTTTGGAGTCAACCTAAATGCCTTTTGGAGCGTTAAAGCTATACAGTGTATAATATTCAGCATAAAAATTTTTCATTTTTTATTGACAATAAATTGTATATTTGATAAGATACTTGGAAATATACATCAATAAGGAGATTCATAATGCGTAAATTTGTTGCGTTTTCCCTTTGCAGCGTTTTGATTGTAGGATTTATCCTTCTTGCACATGCCCAAATGTCAGACAAAGCGCAACTGGGGCGCGAACTTTTCCACGATCCAACCTTTAAAGGAACAATTAAACCAGGGACTAAGGAAGGTTTCTCGACTGGACTTTCCTGCGCAAACTGCCACGCAGATTTCGATGACACAGCGAACCCAGACGGTCTGATTCGTGCTGGACACAGTGTCATTGGTGTTCCACACCGCGGAGAAGCAAAAGGTGGAATGATCAAAGGCGCAGATTTCGCACGTGCAGCCGGTGGTGGTGGTTTCTGTTATGAGCATTTTTTACAGAAGGTCCCAGGCAATAAAGTAAATCCCAAGGCAATTCCGGCAGAACATGCCGAAGCACTCATGGCTTATTTTGAATTTATCTCTGGGGACAACAAAGGGCCCGAGTTTGAAATTGCGATGCTGGATGACACTGCGAAAAAAGCAGCGGGTGAGAAACTCGCCGCGATGAATGGTGATTCGGAGAAGGGATGGGAACTTTTTGGACGCGCCTGCGTCACCTGTCACCCAACACCTTACAAAGCCGGTATTGGCACGCGACTTATTGGCACCAGAGCACCTCGCGATATGAATAAATTGATGGTGCGTTGGGCTACGAAAATTCGCGGCGGTGGCTTTCTCATGCCATTCTATGCCCCGGATATCCTCAGTGACCAGGATATCGCTGACATTCTCGCATTCCTACGTCAAGAACTAGAAAACATAAAGAAATAAACAGACGTTTAGGCTGGGAGGGTTCATCCCAGCCTAACATTTACTCCATTGTCAAATCTATTGATTGTTTGTAACCAAACTCTCTTCCTATTCGTTTTTGTTGTTGATAGAAACAGTTATTTTGCTAGTCCTTACGGTATAAGCATTTCGACTGATCTAAACATCTGAATATGGAGAGAGGATGGTATCATGAGAACATATCAATTCCTTGGAGTATTTTTCAATATTCTCCTAGCGGGTTTTGTATTAAGTTTCACGGGCTGCGGCGGTAGCAACCTAAACAATCCTGTGTCGGAAACGGATACGACGACAGAGGATGGTGTAGCCGCTGATGATGTCATTGAACTTACACAAAACCTAGACGCTGCGGAGAAAACGGAGCAGGTTACCGATCTCGACGTAAAAATCACCGTTACAAAGAAAACGGTAGAACCTGGCGAAGAGGTGGAGCTATCTGCTTCAGTGAAAGGGGTTAGAGGTACCAGTGTCACGTTGAACTGGCTGAATATTACCCAGTTTGGGGAGCTTTCGGCTTCTAGCGAAAATCCAGTTACTTGGATTGCCCCCCAGACACTAAATGGAGAAAACGTTCAAGTTGAAGTTATTCAACTTGTTGTAACCGTGATTAGCGAGGTTGTTTCAGTCGGAACCTCTGGAATTGATACCGATACCCAAATTTTTTCTGAAACAAAAACGATTTTGCTAACCGTTAGAGATTAGTTTGTAAAAGTAAATTTTGTCCTGCAAGCGGCACTCGTTTTGCTTGAATGCAGGTGGAATTTACCTTTGCTTTATATCATTTAGGGTATCAGATGAAGCGGAAGTTAATTTACATTTTTATAGCTGTTGTGTTTGTAGTGGCGTTCTCTGGAATGAGGCTAGATGCTGCTGGACACCAACATCTGGTGAAGAAAGGGGATACGTTGTGGGGTCTCTCTCGGAAATATAAAGTCCCCCTCAATTCGATTATCCAAGCTAACAGCATCCGGCCAACGGAACGGTTGCAGATCGGGAAAAAACTGCTGATTCCTGGAGCCCCAGTTGAGGGGGTTTGGTATCGGGTTAAAGCTGGAGACACGTTGTCCAGTATTGCCCGCCGTCATAACGTTGAATGGCGGGACCTTCAGAGAATCAACGGTATTTCTTCACCTCGCAGCCTCCAAATTGGCACAAAAATTCGTATTCGGTCGGATGGCAGTCTGGGTTTTGGCAAACCACTTCGGGTTCCTTTGGTCGTAACTTCAAAATATGGCTACCGTCCTCACCCTGTGACGGGGCGGTACCGGTTTCATGAAGGTATAGACTTTCGGGCGGCTACAGGCACACGCGTTTATGCCTCTAAAGCTGGAAGAGTTATCTTTGCCGGTTGGAATGGCGGATACGGTAAAATCGTAGGCATTGAACACGCGGATGATTTTACCACGTGGTATGGACACTTATCCCGTATTCGAGTGAACAAAGGACAAACTGTCACAAAAGGAAAAGTCATCGGTCTTTCTGGGAATACCGGTGTTTCAACAGGACCCCATTTACATTTTGAAATTAGGTACAAAGGCAGAAGTGAAAAACCAACTAAATACCTTATTATACCGTAAACGGGGTTGGCTCCTCATAGCGACTGTTCTTCTCTTATTAGCGTATCTTCTCAGTCAAACAAGCACACTATCAAATACATCCAGTCTAAGACCGGAGGTTGGAACGCGTGGACTTGGCTTGAGCGGCGCGTTTATCAGCAGCGTAGATGATGCAACAAGCCCGCTCTGGAATCCCGCGGGGCTTGCTACGTTGCAACACGGAAACTTAGTCTATGACTTGTCTCAAGGCGCAGTTTCTCTCGCGTATCCAATTAAACCGATCGGCACATTCGGCATCAATTTCTTGGATTTAAATAGTAACGATCGATTTCTCGTAGAACACACTGCGAACCCGATCGGTAGTTTTGAGCTTGGTAGCAATCAGGCACTGTTTTCTTATGCCAGGAAATTCGGAGCCTTACAACTCGGCGCGAGTACAGGATATAGTCGTGCTCCGTATCACGGTAGTCTTTGGGCACAAAATTATGATGTCGGCGTATTAACCGATCTCAATCCTTACCTTGCCCTCGGTGTCCGGTTCCGCGATATTTCTGGTGTGACCATCCGCCACCAAAATGGACAGGTTTTACAAACTTTCGACCAACAGCTTGCTCTCGGTGCAGTCCTAACCCCCCATCCTTTTATCCGATGGCACAATCGCTTTGATATTATCTCTCCGGGTTTTGGAACCAGTGTAGAGATCGGGAATGAGTCAATCATGGCTCGGTTCGGCTCAGCATTTTCCTTTACCAACGAAGCCCCTCCTCAGTCTTGGAGTATCGGGTTTTCACTTAACCAATTAGGAAAACAGTTCCATTATACCTATCTGAATCACGGTGATTTCGATCGTAAACATCTCGCTTCAGTTGGAATGTATTTTGGTGGAGAGCAACCTATTTCACAGAAATCGGATGAAGGGACACAATTTACCTCACAGGGATCTCAGATCAAAGACCGCATAACGACTCAACCACCAGTAACAGAATCAGCACGACAACCAAAGCTGACAGATTCCGAATACAAGAGTGTCCAAATCTCAAAAGAATATGACATTGATGTCGAACTCATGCTTGCCATCATTCACACTGAGTCCAACTTTAACCCACTTGCTGTGTCGAAGAACGGAGCAGCCGGGTTGATGCAGATAATGCCCGCTGCCGCACAAGACCTTGGACTCAAGGTGCCACAGTATAAAAACAGACGCAAGCCGAATTTTGATCCGAATATAGATGAAAGGTTTGATCCGAACAAAAACTTGCACGCGGGTTTAACTTATTTCAAGATGCTTTATAAAAAATATTTGAACAATTTAACTTTGGCACTCGGCGCGTACAACGTCGGTCCCGGCAAGGTGAGGATACGCGGTCCCCTTATCAGCAGAGGTAAAAGATATGCGAATAAGGTCATTAAGCGTTCTCAAATGTACCGGGACAATGCAACACAAATGAAAGTTGATCTTACTCGGTTAGAAGCGGCACTTGATTAGACGAAAGATGCTTACAAGGCGCACCGTCAGCTGCAGGGAGATAACATGGATAAGATTAGATTGGCAATTGTTGGGTGTGGCGGTATGGGACACCGGCACATGTACGGATTGGCAGAACTCCATAGGGTAGGGTGGACACGATTTGAACTTGTCGGTGCTTGTGACCCGGTGCTTGACAATGCTGAGTCACTCGCGGCACAGGCAGAAGAGCGTTTCGGTCAAAAGCCTGCTGTTGTTGGAAGTCTGGAAGAACTCGCTGAAGTCGGCGTAGATGCTGTAGATGTGACGACCACGCCACCGTATCATCACACTGTCGCTGTTGAAACCCTTGAACGCGGTTGGCATACTATGGTTGAAAAGCCGATGGGGTTGACCGTTCGGGCATGCAATCTCATCCGTCGTGCTGCCGATGCGTCTGATGCAATTCTCAGTGTAGCGGAGAACTATCGTCGGGATCCAATGAACCGACTTGCTAAGGCACTGCTGGATGCGGAAGTCATTGGCACCCCACGTTTCCTCATCCACCACGCAATTGGTGGCGCAAACCGTATGACGATCTCCGTCTGGCGACACCAAAAGGATCAGAGTGGTGTACTGCTTGATGTCGGCGTTCACTATGCCGACATGATGGAGTATCTACTCGGCGAAATTGATACTGTCTACGCGCAAACCCGTCTTCATGAACCTATTCGGCATAATTTTGCTGCAGTGACCGGTGAATCTGGTTCTAACCCCGCCGGTGTCTACACAAAATGGCAGCGCGAGATGCCTGCTGAATTTGAGGCAACAGCGGAGGACGCGGCTTATGCAACGCTGACTTTCAAAAGCGGCGTTGTCGGGCAATATATTGAGGAGCACGCGGCATGGGGACAAGGTGGTTGGCTCCGAAAAATTCACGGATCTCGTGGCTCTATGACGCTTCCGGGTGATCGGAGCGGTGGAATTATCACCCTCAATATTGATGGACAGGAAACAATTAACGACCAACGAATTTTGGACCTCGTCCCAGACTTTCACTTAGATGCTGTCACAGCAGCCCTTTTCGGCGGCGACCGATTGTGGAACTACGCGTTTACGCAAGGGGACGCGAAAAATATTGCTATTGAATATGGTGAATTTGCTGAAGTTATTGCCGAAAACCGTGAAGTTGAAGTCGATGCCTATCAAGGCACACGCTCTGTCGCTGTCTCTTATGCAATCCTGGAGTCTGGTGCGACCGGACAGATTGTTCAGATGAACGAAATGCTGGATGAGTCAATCAATACGTATCAGCGTGAGATTGATGAAGGCTTGGGCATTTAACTGTCTCTCAGCTGGGCATTAGGGGAAATTGACATAATGACAAGCAAGCAGGAATTCGGTATCGGTTTAATTGGCTTAGGGATCGGACAGCAGCACCTGCTCGGTTATCAGCGTCAAGGGTTACACGTTGCTGCAATCTGCGACAAAGATGCGGTCCGCCTTGCTGAGGTTGCGGACAAATTTCAGATTGATAAACGGTATACCCGGATCGCTGATCTAATTGCTGATGCCGATGTCGACGTAGTTGACATAGCGGTGCAACCGTGGATCCGCTCTCCGATTGTCAAAGCCGCTGCAGAGGCTGGCAAGCACATCCTCTGCCAAAAACCTTTCTCAATGTCAATGCAACAAGCCGTTGAAATGGTGGAGATTTGTGAGCGACACAACGTGCAGCTCATGGTAAATCAAAACTCCTGTTTTGTTCCCGGCTTCCTCGCTATTGAACCTTACATAAACGCGGAACACCTCGGCGAAATCTATCATGTTTCCATAACCTGCAACGGATTTTACACTGAATTCCCCGAACGTCACTTGATTCCTGCGATGCAAGTGCATCATGTTGGGCTTGTCTATAAATGGTTTGGCGAGTATGAGAGCGTTTACTGTCAAGCACACGGACATAACCGGTCCATTGAGGAAGGGGAAACTCTGTCTGTCGCGCTCTTTAAAAGTCGTAGCGGGATACAAGGATTGCTTTCCTGCAATTGGGCATTCCTCGCCAATTCCGGACGCAACTTGCAACACCCGCACGAGGAGATTCGTATTCAAGGCACCAAAGGCGCAATCTATGGGAACAGTGCTGACATGACCGTTCATCTCACGGAGCCGGAAGTCCGCGAGATTAAACCTTCAATAGCAGGAACGTGGTTTCCCGATGCTTTCGGTAACGTGATGGCTCACTTTCAGGAGTGCCTGCGCACGGGACAGAAACCCCTTACCCATGGACACGGCAACCTACACGTTGTCCAGACGTTTTTCGCTATGCACCAGTCAGCTGCATCCGGAAAGGTCGTCATGATTGACGATATTTCGCTGGATGGCGACTACGATCTGAATCCCCATCCCATCCATAGCGCGGACGATAACACTATCTTACAATAACATCACGGCACGGTTACCCCTGTTTACCAATCTCCTCTCCGATCATCCCAGAGATGTGCCTTGACCGCTTCTTCGTTGAGCTCAGTTCCCCATCCCGGACGCGTCGGGATTTTCATGTAGCCATCCGTAATATCTGGAACGTATGTCGTTAAATCATCTTTCCACGGGACATCATCAATGTCTATCTCCATGATTCGTACATTAGGCAGGACCGCACAAAGACTTGCACTCATATAGGTAGCAAGGTGGCTATAGTAGTTGTGCGGCGCGATGTTGAGTTGGAACACGTTCGCCAAGTCGCCGATTTTCTTTGAGGGTGCGAATCCGTTCCAAGGCACGTCTATCATAAAGACATCGGCAGCACGACATTCAAAATAGGGGAGATATTCACGCATGTAATAGAGGTTTTCACCGGTACATATCTTCGTCGTCGTAGAATCCTTGATTTGGCGGAGTGCCTCGTGGTCGTACATATCTATCTCCAACCACAGCATATCGAATTGCTCCAGTACTTTGGCGATACGCATGCACGCTTCCGGTTTGAAGTTGAAGTTCAGATCGAGATTGATACCGACATCGGGTCCAACGGCTTCTCTGAAGGTGCCGATTAAGGTTTCGATATGTCGTAGAACTTGAGGCGCTACGTTTCCATCGGTAGTACCGGGACCACCGCCGAAGCCTCCGAAATGGACGTATGCGGAGTCACCGGGAAAAATGACGTTGGTTTTGAGCGCAGTGAAGCCTCTTTCAACGACCTCACGACCCAACGCAGCGATGTCATCCATGGTTTTTAAGGGTGGAACCCCGATGAGTTCAAAGTTGCGTGCACGAGAGCTGCCACAGTGCGACCAATAGACACGCACGTCATCACGTGTCGGTCCACCGAACAATTCGACAACTGAGATTCCCAACGCTTTCGCCTTAATGTCTACCAGCGCACACTCGATTCCGGCGATCGCTTTCGCTGCGATGCCTCCAGGACTTTGCCGGGAACCGCGAATCATATCCCAAAACCGCATCTCATACGCGCGTGGATCTCGTCCAATCAGCAGCGAGGTGAAATCCCTAATCGTTCCTACTACGCCGTTGGGATTTCTGCCATCGCTACACTCGCCGTAGCCGGTGATGCTTTCGTCGGTTTCCACCTTCACAAAAGTCCAAGGACGCCAACCCGCATCCACAATAAACGTTTCAATATTTGTAATTTTCATAGCAATCCTTTTCGTGCTATAGGAGTGATCTCCTGCCGCAATTTATGTCTTTATCATTACAACTTAACAACCTCTTTACGTCGATCTGATTCAAGGAGCGCATCACAAACACGCATTGTGTTTACTGCTACCTCAGACCACTTTTCCTCGACGTTCCCAGATTGCACAATCTCAGAGAACCGTTCAATCATCCTGACCTCCTGGATACAGCCATCAATGGTGTTACGTTCGTTGCCGTCCGGTCCATGAACCCAAAATCTGGCGGAATCCTCGGATGTAGGAACGGTGAAATCATCACAGACAATCGAGGCGCGAGTGCCAGCAACCTCAAACCACTTTCGAAGCCCTGTATCAAACCCACAATCCAAGGTGGCAATGCGTTCGTCCTCAAACCAGAGGATACCAGCGAGGTTAAAGTCCACTCCCACTTTGTAACGTGCTGTCGCGAAGACCTGTGTCGGCACCTGATCAAATGCCCAGAGAATCGCACGGACACAGTAATAGCCTAAATCTCCGAGACTTCCACCTGCGAACTCCTTCATTGCTCGGATATTGCCGACAGGGATTGTATCCCAATTGAAAGTGAACGCAGCTGTCACTCGGCGAAGTCGCCCAAGGGTCCCGTCTGTTAACTTCTGCTGCATTGCGGCGGTACGTTCATGATGCACCCACATGACACCATCCATCAGTTGCACGCCGTTTTGTCGACAGGCATCTGCCATAACAGTGGCTTCATCAGCGTTTGCGGCGAGGGGTTTCTCGCAGAGGACATGTTTACCGTGTTCTGCTGCTTTGGTTGTCCATTCGGCGTGGAGTGAGGGTGGTAGAGGGATATAGATGGCATCAAGTGAGTCGTCAGTGAGGAGAGCGTCATAAGTGCCGTAAGTCGTCGGGACATTATGCTCGCGCCCCCATGTAGTGGCACGTTCTTCAGTCCGGCTCGCAACGGCAATTAAATCAGCGTTCCGAGCGAGATGGATCGCGCGGGCGACCTTTGTGGCAATATTTGCTGTGCTGAGAATTCCCCAGCGGATAGGCTGCTTTGTTTGGGTTGTCATATTGCTCCGTCTGGTATGAAGTTGTTTGCTCTTGCCCGTTAGGCTTATCATAATATATCGCGTAACGGGAAATTGATCAAGTATATAGGAATACGGATCGAATCGGTTTTAACTTGATTTTCAGCGCGAAAATGATATAATAAGGACAGTAAAATAATAAGCACTTCTCGTGTTATTAATAGACTGAAACGTCCATTTCGTATACCATCAAAGGAGTTTTATGAATACCAAAAAATTCACGTTATTTGCATCTCTATTCGTGATTGTCGTGCTAATTGTCGGATTTTCCGCCTGTGATCGAGTTTCCCAAATTATCGAGCCTGCCACACCTCAGATGACGGAGACCAGTGAAGAAATTTCTATCGGTGTCGTCTTACCTTTAACAGGACGACTTACTGATTCATTTAGTAAACCAATACAGCAAGGTTTTGAATTGGCACTCAACGAAATTAACAACGCGCAACCCAATAGTGCGCAATTCAAGTTTATCGTTAAAGATGGTCAGAGTACTGTAGCGGGAGCGGTTGAAGCCTTCAATGAACTGATTCACCAGGACGGGGTATCTGTTATCCTCGGACCTGCTACCTCAAGTCAAACTGAGATGGCTTTTCCAATAGCGCAAGAAAATCAGGTTGTAGCGATCAGTCCAACTTCCGCTGCTACCGGTCTTAGTGCGATTGGGGATTTCGTTTTTCGCGTCGCGCTGACGACAGATATACTTATCCCCAGGGGAGTTGAAGTCACACAGACAAAACTCGGTTATCAACGCGCCGCTACACTATACGATGAAACCGATCTTTTCTCCACCGATGGCGACGCAGCAGTGCAGGAAGTCCTTGCTGCGAAAGGGGTTGAGGTGATAACTACTGAAATCTTCCAAGGTGGGGATACCGACTTTTCTAAACAATTAACCCGAATACAGACCCTGAATCCGGATGTTATTTTTGTTTCTTGCTTATCGCCGGAAAAGCCTGGGATCCTCATGCAAGGGCATGAACTCGGTATATCCGCTCCCTTTATCGTGCGGACATTGACTGCCACAGAGGTACAGGCAGCAGGTGCAGCTGCTGAGGGTGCGATAACTTTTGTAGGGTGGGGGACTGCTATTGATACACTGGGGAATAAAGCCTTTGTGGAAAATTATAGTGCCAAATTCGGTATGGAACCGAACAACTACGCCGCGCGTGCGTATGCTACGCTTCATATTCTCGCGGAGGCAATCGCGAATGCACAATCAATAGACGCTGCTTCAATTCAAGACGCGCTGGCAAATATCAAGGATTTCGATACAATTTTAGGTAAGTTTTCTTTTAATACTGATGGAGACGCAGTTTACAACGCGAAGGTCTTGATTGTCAAAGATGGCGAATTGGTACTTTTTGAGTAGTTCTTTGCTGAATATATTAAGACAAGCTGCCTTGACAGGTATCGGGATACTAAAAGGTGGAAAGCTTGGAGAATTTATTAGGTCAGTTTTACACTAAATCAGAGGTCGCGGGAGCGTGTTGGGCACATTTCACGAACACGCTCTCGACCCTAAACCGGAACCTCAACGACCTCCTTTTCGTGGAACCTGCTGCTGGCACCGGTGCATTTTACAAACTTTTACCGTCCGAGAAGCGATTAGGCATGGATCTCGTGCCGAGATGTAACGGCGTGAAATCCCAAGACTTTTTTAAAGTCACCGATTTCCCGTCCGCACCCGGAAATACTGCTATCATCAGCAACCCACCCTTTGGCAAACGCGGAAAATTGGCGATAGCCTTTTTCAATCATGCTGCCCTCTTGGCAGACATCGTCGCGTTTATTGTACCCGTTAATTTCCGAAAGTTTACGACTCACAAACAACTTGACTCAAGCATGCGCTTCATCAGCAAATTGCCTCTTCCAAGGGATGCATTCTACCTCCATACCGGAAAGTCTTACTCGGTAAATACAGAGTTTCAAATATGGACCCGTTTAGAAAGTGTCCATCGTGACATGCGACAATATAAACGCCTGCCGATTTGTCACCGAGATTTTCAGATATGGCAGTACAACAACACACCTGATGCTTTAAAAGTCTTTCAGAACCCGTTTGATTTTGCCGTGCCGTGTCAAGGATGGCAGGATTATTCCCGTAGAGAGACAGACGAGAAGCAATGTGAAAAGAATAAGCAGTGGATGCTCCTGAAAGCCGAAAGTCCTATTGTCCTAACACGCCTGATGGAGATTAATTACAAACATTTGGCACAAGAATGTGCTACGGCTGTTCCCGGTTTTCGGAAAGGCGATTTGGTGAAAGCGTATACAGAGAACTATGAAAAATAGAATCTACTTTGGAAATGACATCCCTCCCCTAATGCGTATCCAGAGCGAGCAGCGACATGAACCCCTCACTTAACTGGAACATGTACGACAACCGCCGAATTGTGTGATTGCCACACGTCTGAAGACAGGACATCAGAAGGCGCTGGATTCAGACTGACCCTGTGTGTAATAACATCCGATGGCAAGAATTTTACATTCCGTACAAGAACCAGATTGATGCGTTTTAGCAATTGGTTCCCAGGGTTTTGCGGTAGTTCGGCTTGACAACACGGAACCCCTGCCCCCTCCTTTTCCGCGGACGGAACATTCCAAATGTCAACATACCCTTCCGATTGGAAAAATTGGTAGACATTACTGTCAGGCGTAAGTGTGTTGAGATCCACCAATAGGATAATAGGCAACGGCTCATCACGAAGCTGAACATCGAGGAGTGCTTGTGCTTGCGCAACCCGAGTTTCCGTTTCAAGTGCTTCTAACTCTGCACTGACAACGTGGTAGGTAGTACCAGAGACAGTAACATCTACTCCTCCATAGGTCCCCCGAATTTTACTTTCAATTCCGGGCTCGGAATTTTCGATTGGAGGTGAATTGGCGTAAGGCGACGAAAAGGCACGGGTTACGCTGACATCGTTGCGCGTCAGAATCAGTTGCAAAGTGGTTAAACGCACATCATCAGAACCGTCAGCTGTAAACATCGCCACTTCGACATCCATGTTGAGAATACTAGCCGCGACGGTATATTCTAAACCTTCGGTTAGGAGGGCACCTTTCAAAAAATTACGGAAATCCAAGACCACATCTTCAGCGCGGATTTGTCCCCCAGTACTTAGGTCACCCGGAGTTTGGCGGAGGATTAAGGGAACCCCTCGGAGCGCGATAACGTGCGGTTGAGCAGCCTTTATCGATGTGGCAATTGTTGCTGAGTGCTCTTCAAAGTCGGCGGGGCGGACTTTGTTGTAGTACATGTTAGCAACTTCTGCTGGAACCTTTACCTGATCCGTCTCCCAAATTGAAAAGTCGTATGTCATCACTGTTAAATGGGTATCTAAATTAGCATGAATGAATTGCTGGGAGGAAGCTAGGAAGTAATAGCCTATCCCGAGCATCAATCCAATTAAAGCAGTACTTAAAGCAGCTGTACCCCACGGCTTACTCACTACGGGTGTTGCAGGTTTGATGTGGACCCCCGTTTCTTTCAAGGCTCTCATGATGTTTTCAGTCAGGTTAGGAGAAAGTTGGAAGCCGCTTAGGGTTTCTCTAATCGTGAGTTGCTCCCGCTTTAAACGCTGCTGTGCGCGGCGCAGCCGACTCTTAATCGTATTCGTTGATACGCCCAAAAAATCGCCTATCTCTTCACATGTCATCTCGCTGAAATAGTGAAGCGTAATTACAGTGCGTTCGTCCTCCGATAACTTCGCAAGTAATTTTTTGACCGCTTCGCGTTGTGATGCCTCTATAGTTCTCTCGCGTTCCACTACAACATACGAGGAGTAAGCATCTTGCTGTATCACCGTTTCCTCTCTCGCCTCCAGCGGTTGCGTCTGTATTCGCTTTTTGCGGATCCATTCGATGCAACAGCGATTCGCAATCACAGAAATCCACCTCGAAAACTGCGTTGGATCTTTTAGGGTGGCCAGTTTCTGATAGGCTTTCAGGAAAGTGTCTTGCGTGATTTCTTCGGCGAGATGAAAATCTCCAATTTTCTGCCATACGAGCCCGTGAATCTGCTTCTGATACTTTCTAACCAGGATGGAGAAGGCTGGTTCATCCCCTGCAAGCACGCGGTGAATGAGTTCAACATCAACATTTTTCATCATATACCTCCAGATAAAATATTTTCATCAATTCACTTCAACATCTCGTCAACATCTATAGACGCGAGTTAGAAGTGATACGGGTGCATAATTCTGAAAAACGCAAATTCGGGCACAAAAATATCTGTTTCGTTTAAAAATCGGTATTGCACATATCCGGGGTGGGAAAGCGTCTGAAAAACCATGTTGAAATACGCAGAAATACCCAAGTAAAAACACCAAAACCCGTTAGTAGCAACTTGAGGTATAATAATCTACCGAAACCGCTCAGGTCAATAAGGTGCGAACCAATCCACCTGTGCATCGTCAGCAATTTCTAAGGTCGCCACTTCACCTACCAAAGGTGCCAACGTCACACCACTGTACATTAAGGCAATATACAAATTTTCCACTGCTTCGGTGAACCCAAGTACTGGAAATCCATCGAGCGGCATCGGGCGGTAGCTAACTGGAAAATAGAATCTACTTCGGAGATAACCTCCAAATCCTACGCGAGTTCCCAAGTTAATCCGTAAATCTTGTCTATCTAACCCCGCCTTCTTTTGGGCAATTCATCTCTTTTTTTAAACAGACTCTAAAAGGACGACTTTATCTGCCCCCAAATTATCGTCAATTTATCTTGTGGTTCGACAGCACTTGCATTTAAGTTTGGAATACCAGGACCTGTGATGCGGACGTTATCGTAATCCACAATTTTGTCCTGATTACCCAGTGCTACCGTTCCGCTTTTGTACTGATTATCCTTTGCTTCAATCATCATCTCCCCGTCATAGAAAACCTTGATGGTGGTCCCTGAAAAGCTCAATCTGACTTTGTGCCATTTATCCACCTCTGGCTTATAAGGGGCTTCACCGTGGTTTTGCAGGCCGGTATTGATATCCCAGCCCGGATTGCTAAACAGATTCATTTTTGCCGATCCCGGATATAGCCAGACAACATAATGTGAGCCAGTCTCAAGGTCAACGCGCCCACGGACACCACCTGGGAAGTTAGCGATCTCTTTGTGTCGCAAATCAACCTCCACGTCATAGTCTGTCCATTTGCTCGGGTCCCCAGCGTCTAACCCTTCGCCTGTAAAATTGAACTGGGAGATTGCCTCGCTCCATACGAGGCCCTTTGGATCAAAAGTGACGAAAGTGTTCCCTTTCTCTATACCCCAAAAGGACTTGCTATCCTGATTCTGTGGGGAGCGTTCCCAGCCTTCTGTATCACCATCATCAAAGTCATCAAGGATTTCCCCGCCAAAGCTAAGGAGAACCGATACAAAAATCAAGATGGAAACAGAAACAGCAATTCGCGTAAAAAGTTGAATCGACGAAAATTTTCTTGCACCTAACATTTTTATCTCCTTTGTTGCTTTAATCTCAGCGGGTTTTATGTAAATAATGGCATTGCAGTCGTGCAAACCTTCCCAACGGGATCGCTTGGCAATTTATCGATAAAAGTATACCAAATGTATTAAAATAAGTTAAGGTAAATTTTTCTTCTTTTTACTTAATCGTGGCATCCATCAATTCTTGAGGGTCTACTGATCCCCTTTACAAACTGGACCAATTGTTCAGTCTGTCCGTTGCTTGACTCAATTGTCATCTGCTTGGAAATATCTCCTATTGTTAGGTATTGTGCCTGAGTTCAAACCAACAGCCTACCTAAACCGTTCGGGTCGATAAGAGGCAAACCAATCCACCCGTGCATCGTCAACAATTTCCAAAGTTGCCATTTCACCTACCAAAGGTGCCAACGTTACACCACTGTGCATTAAGGCAATATACAGATTTTCTACTGCTTTAGTGAATCCAAGTACTGGAAATCCATCAAGTGGCATCGGGCGATAGCCGGCTGGGGTCGGAATCGCCTTCGCATCTGCTATCGCTGGTAGATAGATTTTAGCACGAGCAAGGAGCGCGTCGGCGTGCTGCTGTGAATCGTCACGGTTGATTCCTTCTTGGGTGCCCTGCCCGATTCTGAGACTCCCATCGGTTAATTGCCGCAGATGCAGGTGTTGATGGTTTTCATCTGTTGATGGGGCATGAATGATTGATACGTTGTGTAAAACCTCGGCGCATGGCGTTGTTTTGATAACGATTCCTGGGCTTCTTTGTTGCGGGATATGTACTTGTGCCAAGGATGAGAGTTCGGTTGTCTGAACACCGCTCGCTAAGACAACAACATCACACGGGAATTCGGCATCGGTGGTTTTGACAGCAGTGATACTGCCGTTGTGAATGACAAACCCTGTGACACCGGTTTTGGGATGCACAACCGCCCCTGCTTCGCATGCGCGCCGGAGGCAAACATTGATAAATTTATCGGTCTCAATGTGAATGTCTGCTTCAGAAAAGGACGCGGCTTCTACGGTGCCCGGGTGTAGGTGTGGTTCAAGTGCCAACATCTCATCACGGGTGATGAGTCGACACGGATATCCCCACGTCTGAATTTGTCGGATACGATCACGCAGCTGCAGCGCACGTTGTGGATTATTTTCCCACCGCATTTCACCGCCATAATGGATACCAATGTCCGCATTGAGTTGATGTGCCAATCGGTACCACATATCCAACGAACGCCGATTAAAGGTGTGATACTCACGTGGATCCTTCCCGAAAGCATTTGCCCACGCGAAGGAATGTCCAGATGCGCCTGCACCCGGAATATCGCGTTCCAAAAACGTTACAGCAATACCGTTTCGTCGGGATAGATGATAACCGAGTGAGGCACCGATGATACCCGCACCCACTATCACAATTTTTTTAATTTTGGAATGAGCGGAAGAACCGGAGTTTCTGTTTGGCAATTTTTTAACGATTGATTCTGAGATGCTACGTCCGTTGTTATTGAAGGTTCTGAATTATTAAGAAACCTTTCATAACCCAAGGGCAGCTGGACTTAACTAAAAACCGGGATCCCCGCCGTTACTGGAAAGGGGCGTGAAACGAAGTGGAACGGTGAAAAGAGTTAATAGTTAAAAAAATTTAGCGGTGTGCTGCGACAATAAATCCTGTTAAGCCCGCAAGCAACAATTGAAAACCTGTTTGATAGAATAGTATTAGAAACGGTTGGCAGAGCGCAACCAAACCCAGCGCTATTAAGCCGATAGAAATTTGTTCACACAAGGTTCTCTGTGAGAAAACAATCGAGAAAACGATAACTCCGGGTAGAAGTAGATGTAGAGCGGTGCTACCAAGCAATGGAGAGAAAGGCTGATAAAGAAAAACGATGCCGATGCATGCAAAGAATGCTGAACCAATACTCGCCATCCGTCTTGCAGCTGTTGTCATACCAAACGTAATAGCACAGGCGAAAAGTATATGAAAAGTTGAGCCACGCAAGATTGAGGGGACAGGCAGATACAGAAACCCGAGACCGATCGCCAAACCTATACTGGATATAACGGAGATCCATCGTTTGTTCTCGAAAGCAGTCCCAGCGAGAATCGCCGCGATGCTCAGCAGCACTAGCGAAATGCCCTTCAGCAGAACCGCGTTTTGGACAATACGCAGTGGGAGCAGTGAGATGCCCTCTACATAAAGAAAGATAATACCAAGTCCGAAGAACCCTATTGCAAGCAGCTGATTCCGTTTGTCTTTTGCCATAGCGATTTTTCGATACCTATCCGAGTGGCATCTTTAGCTCCATTTATCCACGTTTATCAATCTTTTCCTTTTAGCAAGCGAGTTACCCAAGTTTTGGACTGCTCCTCTGTTAATTGACTTTTCAGTTGGCTAACTTCTGCCGACAAATCCCCTCTTTCAACTTGAAAGGATTCAACCACTTCCCGGAGTTGCGTATTTTCAGCAACAAGTGCTTGATTCTCCTCTTCCAATTTGTCGCAAGTTTCCCGCAGGTGCGTGATATGAAAAATTTGGCAGCTGAGATTTTCAATAATGTCATCTGTTGGGATGTTATAGGTGAGTTTTTTTATCAGCATCGCGAGACCATCAATCCGTAACTCAATTTGTGGTTTTGGATTATCCCCTCGGTTTTCGGATGGGGCAGAGACGACACGTAAATACGGTTCAATATCAACATCTCTCCGTTCTAACGTTCGGTTGATGATTTCTTTTTCTACACCTATTATTTCGGTGATTTTGGAAGGATTCAGATAGAGCTCCATTCTCAAATTTTCCTAATGCGTTTTTATGTATGAAGATGAATACTGTTGTTTCTTTTGGAAATAGACTTAAGAGAAGGATAACATATATCAAAATATTCAGCAAATTAAAATTTGGAGGCATACATAGATGTAATTTTGGCGCGCCTGCAAAGCGCGCCAAGAAAAGAAAATTCGCTACGCAATAAAAGAGACACAAACTCTATGAAACCCCATCCCAATATTTCCACATATCGTCGGGAGTTTCAAACTTAATCTGGTCCAAATCTTTTCGGCGGTACCTTGAGATAAGTGCGATTCGGACGTTGCGACCACAGTTCGGACCAGCAGTGTGGCTCATCTGATGATGCCAGAAACAGACATCACCCGCCTCACCCGTGAATTCGTAACTCGGTCCTAAATCAAATGGGGCGACACCACCCGGAAGACTATCCAAGTCATGATGTCTGAAGTATTCCGCCCAAATCCGATGGCTCCCGGGCCAGACTGTAAATCCACCACCCTGTTTTTCAACTGTGCCAAGATAAACGGTAGCACCGAGCGTGAAAGAACCAACGACCCCTTTAGGCACCCCATTCGTAGGGGTATGGTAACCGTCAAGGTGTCCCATGGGTTCGCTCCATTTTCTGTCTGGGTCAGGAAAATTGATATGCGGTCCTGCTCCACCGCTAGCGTTCAATTTGTCCTTGCCGACGAGTTCCTCAGCCATGGCGAAGACTCGGTTGTTGTACGTTGTGCCGCTAATAACATCTTCGCCGCCAACGGGCACTGTGCGATAACCTTTGCGTATCCATGATTCCGGGTCGTCTCTATCTTCGTCAAGTGCTTCCCAGAGTCTATCAAGCGCGGCATCAATCGTTTTCTGCTCTAGCGCGCCGCGCACAACTAAGTAACCGTTTTCTTTAAAGAATGCTTTGTCTGCAGCAGTTAAATGTCCCATAGTTTTCGTCCTCATTTTGGTATATAAGCCAAGCATACTTGCAAAGTAAACCTAGACTTAGAACATCACTACGCACGAACCTCAAACCCATTTTCTTCTCGTGCTTTTTGGTAGGGTCCCTCTTCCAAGTTCAACCCGAATCCCGGACTTTGCGGGACGTTCACATAACCATTGGATATGGAATAACCAGAATCATCTATACCCGGAGTCGTCGCATGATCCCACTCGGTGAACTCAAACCGCTCTACCTTCGCTGCAAGGTGACAGGTGACAAAATTGCCGTAATAACCACCATAGTGATGTGGTGCTGTACCAACGTTCGCCGCGTCTAACTCCGGACCGAGTTCAAGCCAGCGTGAGAAGCCGGGGTAGAAAATATCGTATTGGACGATGTCAATGAGTCCATCTTTTGCCCAGTCTACCAAATTCGGTGAGGCACCGCCTTCGCCATCTGCGATACGCGTTTCTAAACTTTCAGCATTTAGCCACTCCTTCAGCAGACTATAAACACGGGCATCTTCGTGGAATGCCTCTTCCATCCAATAGACATTTGCATCAGCAGCTCCACCTAATACTTGTTTAGTAAGGTTGAGGTTATAGCCATTGTTTGCATCTATTAGAATCGAAGCATCGGGTCCGACAGCGTCACGTACGGCACAGATAACATCAATATCGCGCTGTGTCCCTTTCTCAAGGGGCATGTGCATCGCACCACGCCCCACCTTGATTTTGTAGGCGTTATGTCCGCGCGCCTTTCCCTCTAATGCCTCAGAAGCGATGAGTGCCGCCGCTTCAGCGTTGTCATCAAGGTGCAAGTCATCAATATAGAGCGAAGTATCGTAACACGGTGCGCGAAAGTCGCCATTCTCTCCAGAAAGCATCGCGTAGACCGGTTTTCGCGCTAACTTTCCGACCAGATCCCAGAGTGGATATTCCAACATTCTGAATTCTTCGGTGACCCCACTTTCTACGTTGAAGGCATCGCTGAGCTGAAACCCAACGATCACTTCTGCTTTTTCACGCGAAATTGACGAAAATCCGAAGCCGCTAGCACCATCCGTTGTTGTTAAGCGCGCGATGGCGGGACGGACATGCAACCCGTGTTCACCGAGTCGTGAGTTGCAGCCGGCTTTGCGGGGACGTTCACCTGTTAAGCGTGCCCATTCAATCCGTTCGATTCTCACATTTTCCACTCTTACCGACCTCCGTAGATATAACTTTAGCAGTGACGTTTTAGTTAAAAGGAGAGGCGCGATCCTACGTCTTGTATAGGAAGCTGCGCCTTAAAAAAATAATCAAATTCTCGTAGAATAAGCCGCTATAATTGCGTTTCAAGGAGTGCCAAACTTGTCGGATCCAACCGATGATAGTTTTCAATTTCATAACGATTGCCATCGGCATCTTTAATAAGCACCCGTCCATTTTCAAGACTGACGACATCGTATCGAGTACGCATGCCAAAGGTGACCGGACCGCGATTGGTTTCTACCACCCACCGTGTGACACCAAATTCTCCGTCAAGTTCATGGATTTTGGTAATCTTCGGCATAAAATACCGTTTCTGAAGTTCCGACAAGAGGATTTCCATTGACTCTCGTGGTAACTGTCTGATGTCCTGAATAATACCGATTTCTTCGCCTTCGCTATCCAGCAGTGTGATATATTTGTTGGAATCGGTGAGTGGGAAGGATCGGATTGCTTCAACGTTTGTGTGGCTTGTGCCATCTGGCAGTTCAATCGTGAGTTCTTCAAACGAATCTCGCGCAATTTTGACCTTGGGGGCATCAAGGAATTGCACCTCGTCGGTAATCGGCGTAGCTTCCTGCATAATGTGGTTTCTCCTTCTTCTATAGCAGGGAGGGAGCAGTGTGCGCTTAGAAAGCGCACACTACAAAAATGTGTTGTTTGCCTACAAGGCACGAATCTTTGATAATTCTGTCTGCTTTTCACACAAGACCGCGTAAGTCCCATCTTTGGCGAGAAGTTCTTCATGCGTGCCAATTTCATCAACTGTTCCATCCTTCAGTACGACTAACCGGTCAGCATACTTAAGAGTGGAAAGTCGGTGTGCGATAGCAAATACGGTGCGACCTCGGACAAGTCGTTCCAACGCTTCCTGAATATTCGACTCGGTTTCTGTGTCTACAGACGATGTTGCTTCGTCTAAGATGAGAATTCTCGGATCTTTCAGGATTGCGCGGGCGATAGAAATTCGCTGCCGTTCACCGCCAGACACGCGAGCACCACGTTCACCCACCATTGTATCGTAACCATCGGCGAACTTGATGATAAACTCATGTGCATTCGCGGCTTTCGCTGCGGCGATAATTTCGTGCCGAGAAGCCCCCGGTTTTGAATAACCAATATTTTCGGCTATTGTCCCTTGGAACAGGAATGGATCTTGAAGAACCACGCCTACCTGTTGCCGTAATGCTTTCAGTTTAATATCGCGGGTGTCGTGTCCATCAATTTCTATTGAACCTTCACTCGGGTCATAGAAACGGGTAATCAGGTTAATCACAGTACTTTTTCCAGCACCGCTATGTCCAACAAGCCCAATCATTTCACCTGCTTCTGCTCGGAAACTGATACCGTTGATGGCATTCTTTTCCGTATCGTAAGAGAAATAGACATCCTTGAATTCGACATCGCCTTTGATGTTTTCAATAGTGACTGCGTCTTCTCTGTCTGCAACACTTGGGGGTGTGTCTATGATTTCAAAGACTCGGTCGGCAGAAGTTGCGGCTCGGATGAAGCGTTCGTTCATCTGACAGAGCGTGTAAACAGGTCTGAAGAACCGTCCCATTAATGCCTGGAACATAAAGAGTTCACCGAGCGTCAACAGTCCATTGAAGATTTGTGAACCACCAATCAACCATATCAAGATAGAACCGGAGAAGATAATAAATTCCATGATCGGGCGGTACAGCGTCCACAATTTCGCTGCATTCATTTCGCCATCGAATACCTGATACGTCTTTTCGCTAAATCGGTTTACCTCGTAGCGTTCGCGCGCAAAGGCTTTGACGACCCGCACACCGGGGATGGTACTTGCCAATATAGTACTAATGTCGGCGTACCGCTTCCACAGCACGGAAAACACCTTGCCCATCTTTTTCCCAAAGAAGATGGTAAAGAAAATAAGGCAGGGCACCGGAATCAACGTCCATGCAGCCAGTTTCCAATTGGTAAGGAACATAATAGCACAGATATTGATAAGCGTCAGCGAATCTCCGATGAGGTCTTGCAACCCGTTTGCAATGAAATCCCGAAGTCTCCCCACATCCTGTGTGATTCTTGACATCAGGTTACCGGTATCGCGCTGATTGTAAAAATCTAAGGAGAGCGAGTTGAGGTGCTCATAAGTTTCGTTCCGAAGCCTGCGTGTAATATTTTGGCCCACCCACGCCATCATGTAGCCACGTACAGCGGAAGCCCCCATGGTGAAAACGTTGAAACTGACCATTAAAATGATGATGGTGGTAAGGTGCCCCCAACTTCCAGCGACAGGAAGCGTCAGCCAGCCTGAGACCCCTTCGACTATCCCGCTAAGGAGTCCCCATGTCGGTTCTGGAATCGGCTCACCAGTTGCGGTTAACGTAGCTCCGCTTACCCTACTTTGTGCTGGAGAAAGGACATTATCAACGACCTCCTTGCTCAGCACAGCTGGGAACAGCGAAACGAGCCGGATAACCATCATTAAGGCAAGAGCAGGAACGGCGACGCGCCAGAAGGGAAACGAATACCGAATCAGACGGAAGATGAGTTTCCGTTTTTCAACGCAATTAACACAAACACCAGACCAGCGAGGTAGCGGTTGTCCACATGTTTCACACTTATTTTTATTTTTTCCCCAGCCTTGCGGACGATGTTGTTTCTCATGTTCCACATCCGGGTTTGCATCCTGGACGAGTGTTTCCAATTCAGGCGTTGCCAACTCAAACTTTGGCGAGACTCGGCGTGAGTAGCGTGCAATCTCCGTAGCATCCTCGGATGTTCTGACTTTTAGGATGTTGTTACCGTACATTTCAACGATCTCAACAGCCTCAACCGATGTGAGTGGAATCTCACGAACTTGATGCTCCGGCGCACCGTTCTGGTTGAAAGCGAGGAGTCGTCTGTCAGTAGCAATTACCCAATCTTTGCCGTAATTACCATCGAACCGGAGATCGGTTGAGACAGCGACTTTAATTTCTTCACCGTTTGCAAGTAGTTCGTATGCCCGTGTTTCCAATTCCTCGGGCATTTCTTCCATCGTTGTTAACTCTTCGTCAGCCTGTTGGTCAGATGCGGGCTGTCCGTTAGAAGGGCCTTTCCGTAGAAATGTGCGCCTCACATCGGATGACTTCGGCATTATCCCGCGCATAAATTAAAACCCCCACAGATTAAAAGGCGTGGTTTACCAGCCTATATTAAACAGTTATGATATTTTATTTAACGTAAAATATCGGAAAAGGGTTAAATTAAAATGCAAAAAATTGGCAAAAACGTATGGATATGCGCGGAATTGGCGAATTTAATCGTCTGTAGCCTCAATTTACGGATTCGGTGGAGATGTACAGATCAACACTTCCATAGACTCATCACCTGTGTTTTCGATCCCATGCTCGCACCAGGGTGGGAGATGGATGAATGTCCCCGCCTCAACAGCGACCTTTTCGCCAGCGAGGGTCATTACCCCTTTCCCTTTTAGAATGACGTAGCATTCCTCGGTATGGTGGCTCCCCGGTTCAAGGACGACGTGTGGCGGCACAAAAAACACAACCAATCCCAAGTTTTGTGCAGGCGCGTTCGGATTTGCTGGGTGCACGACCCGTACGCCGATACCGTCGCACCCCGAGTACTTTACAGGCACACCGTCTTGGACTGTGACAACGTTCGCTTGCACCTGATGCGCAGGCTTCGGAATGGGAGGTTCTCCTTGATACCCTTTGAACATCGTAATTTTTGCCATTTTTTCTCCTTTGTGGTATAGTAAAGTTTACAATTACTTTGACATTACGGAAAGGCGAGGATACAATCCTCGCCAGCGGCGGTGAGGGTTTCCTTTACTATAATAATAGGCACACGTAGTGTGCCTTCACATCTACCAATCTCGCGTGTAACCAGCGGTCCAACCGCCGTCTACCGTGAGAATGGTACCGTTGATATAACTCGCATCTGGCGACACCAGAAACAGCACTGCGGCTGCAATTTCCGTCGTTTCTCCCGGTCGCCCAACCGGAATGTGCGATAGTAGACTTGCAGCGTTTTCCGTGTAAGCACCGTCTTTGCCGTAAAAAAGTGCCTCCGTGCCGCGCGTCAAAGTCGAACCGGGTGCAACAGCATTTACCAGAATCCCTTCGGGACCCAATTCCAACGCCATTGAACGGGTCAAGTTCGCAACGCCTGCTTTCGCCGCGACGTAAGCACTCTGCAAGCGCAGTGGCACCAATCCAGCGATAGAACTGATATTAACAATACGTCCAGTGGCATTCTCAGAACCAGATCTGCTATGGGATTTAAGGATATAAGGGATAACGGCACGGCTCGTCTTAAAAACGCCTGTGAGGTCTATTTCCACGATCCGCTGCCAATCCTCTAAGGTGTATTGATGAATCGGCACCCTATCGCTCCGAGTGTTAACCCCCGCATTGTTTACGAGAATCTCGATTTTCCCGAAATGCGCCGCAATCTGAGCAGCGACATCCTCCATTTGTGCTGCGTCTGTTACATTGCCCTCCACAAACAGGCAGGTCCCACCTATTTCTTTAATCTCTTCGGTGGTTTTCACACCTGCTTGTGTGTCAATATCTACAATTACCACGTGTGCGCCATTGTCAATCAGTGCGTCTACGGTAGCTCGCCCGATGCCATTCGCGCCCCCCGTAACAACTGCGACCTTTCCTTCAAGTGCAATCTTCATATCATTCTCCTTTTTCGTTTCGGGGTTTTTGTAGAGATAATGCTTTTCTTCGTTTCCATCTACGATGCGGTTGGTGAAGCGTCCCGCGATTCGTGAAACTTGCGGAAAGCGGCGACACCATAGAACAACAAGACGATTAAGATTGTACCACCGGCTATTCCTATCGCTGAGGAAATACCAAGCGCGGCAGGAAGATAACCGCAAATCAAAGCGATGGTTGCGACAGTAAGACTGTAGGGGAGTTGTGTTCGGACATGGTGCAGTGGATCGCAGCTACTGGCGATGGAGCTGAGAATCGTTGTGTCTGAAAGCGGCGAGCAGTGGTCCCCGAAGATGGCACCGTCCAACACCGCACCGAGGCAAATGATCGTCGTTAATCCGTAAATTCCGTTATCAAGCGAGAATGCCACTGGAATAGCAGTAGGAATAAGGATTGCCATTGTTCCCCAACTCGTGCCGGTAGCGAAAGAGGTCACGGATGCGCATACAAAGACAAGGAGCGGAAACCAGAGGGGTGACACAACATCGCTGAGCATCGTCGCGAGAAATTGCCCCGTCATGAGTCTATCGCAACTCGCCTTTAATCCCCATGCCAATAACAGAATGCTCAAGGGTGTGAAACTTCCCTTTACACCATTCCAAATGACCGGAAGGATGTCTGAAAATCGCAGTTTTGAGAGCCAACGTGCGCAGACGATGGCAACAATAAACCCGCTCGCGGCGGCACAAGCGAGAATCTTGACGTTGTCTGCCGCTGAAAGTGCGTCGCGCCATGCGGTGAGTGAGAAAATGGATCCCGTGCCTTTGCCATCTATCCAGAAACCACCCAACAGTAATCCGAAAAGCGTTAGAAGCGGTAAAACAGCTGAGAAAGGTTGTGTGACAGCGTTTGGCAAGCTGGTGAAAGACGCGGTGTGTCCGAGTGCCTTGGCATCTGGGGCGGCAACGTCGCCTGTTTCCCGCACACGCGTTTCCGCTTTGTGCATCGCACCGTAATCTCTACCACTGATTGCATTGACGATGACGAAAATAATAGTCAGGATACAGTAAAATCGAAAACTGAGCGCATCAAAGAACATCGAATATCCATCACGTTCAAGCCCAATTGTCTTCGCGATATCCTCAAAAAGCCCCACCTCATAACCGATCCAAGTGCTCACAAACGCGAGACCCGCGATCGGTGCACTCGTGGAATCCACAAGGAACGCCAATTTTTCGCGGCTGACGCGATGATGATCGGTCAGTGGACGCATCGTAGGACCTACGAGCATGGCGTTGGAATAATCCCCAATAAAGATGAGAATCCCCATCAAACCCGTGATGAATTGCGCTGAACGTGGTCCCTTTGCGAACTGAGAGAGCCACACGACAACCCCACCAATACCACCCGACGCTACCACAACAGAGATTGTCGCCATAATAAGACACACAAACAGGACGACCCAAAAATTAAACAGATCCACGCCATCATTGCCGATGCTTACGGCACGGGTGAACCAAATTACTTCCGTCAAAAGACCGCTTGGTGTAGCACCTTGTTGGGACCACGACAGCAGGATTCCAACACCTACCGCTATGCCGAGGCTCGGCAGCAATCGGGTTGTCACGATTGCTAATGTGACAGCAAGCAGAGGCGGAATCACACTATACCACACAAGTGTCTCGGTATCACTCACCTGCTCCGCTCGCCATCTGAAAATAAAACTAAGCCCCAAAAAAACTAAGAAACCGATAACAAATTTCAGTTTAGAATTCATCAGCGTCCTTGACATGCCTCTTTAGATTCGTAGGATTTATCTGTTTTCGCTTGTGTGCATCATAACACTCTTTGGTGTCGCTTGCAAGTCTAAACTTATCTATGAATGTATAAATATTTTGTCAAAAGTTACTGACGAAAACCCTTTGAAAGCCTTTCCATAATTTCACGAAATTTTACCAATTTTTAGATAAAAATTCGGATTTTTTCATTTTTTTGATAGTTATGCACGATTTCCGCCTAAAAATCGGGTCTTTAAGCATAACAGGAGGAATTCAATTGGACGCGTAGGTTAGGTCTAAAAAAGCAAATGTTGTATGAAGACATACAATTTTTTAAAAAAAAGACCTATTGTGTCGGAATTCACCCTAAATCTGCGTGATCTATATATGAAGGCAATCATAAATTCACCTCTAAAGAAATGAGGTCAGCGATTGAAAGGTGAACGATGTTCGTTTAAATCGGCGATTTGTAGAGACTGACGATGAAAGAGAGGCGGGTCAACTACTTTCCCTACTCTTCAATGCGTATCACAAGACCGTCTTCGACGCAATTATCAGAATGCGACGGAATTATCCAGATACCGTCGTAGAGCCCGATGAAATCACTAACGACACCTTCGTCAAAGCCTTCAACAAGAGGAAGGAAATCCAAGAACCGGAGAAGTTGGTAGAATGGTTGGTAACCGTCGCGAAACATCTGATGATTGACGTGATAAGAAGATCACGCCAAAAGCGACGCTTGTCAGTTGTATCGGTTGGAACCTTTTTTGATGTTGAAAAAGAGGAACCCTTCGCATCAACGCTCGTCGAAACGGATACCGAGCAAACCGAGGCAAATCGGCATCTGGTAGCACGACTCCTCCGTCTCCTTCAAGATACGGACAGGGAAATCGTAGAATTTAAAGGTGATGAGCTTCCTGCTAAAGAGATAGCGGAACTGGTAGGTTCTACTACAACCGAAGCAGTTCAGAAGAAATGGGAACGTATCCGAAAGTGGTTGGAACCCATCGCCCGTAACTTAGACGCGTTAGTGGACTGCATTCCAGAGAAGAGAGACAGGTGGATTATAGAACGGTACTTGGATGGACAACCGCTATCGGAGATTACGGAAGCACTTAGCATCTCTCCTGCCACCGTTGAGCGGACAGTGAAACGTGTGAGAGCACAGTGGAAGAAAGCTGCGGAGGACAATCCCACGGATCCCGTCTCCGCAATGGTTAAGAAAGAGAAATAATTTTTCACCAAAATGACGACGCGGACTGATTTATGTTCAGTTAGTGTCAGCAATCAATTAGGGAACTTCGCAATTGGTGCGAGTTCACCCAAACAGTATTGTTTGGAAACTTTTCCGAAATTTGTTATTGACAAAATTGCATTGTTTAATCGTATACCGGAAAGAAGCATTTTTTCTTGACAAAGTTATGCGTTTTTTCTAAACTTAAAGGAGTTGAAAATGTTTTTAAAAACGAAATCCGTTTTTACACGTTACGCGATTTACACGTTAGTGTTCTTACTCATGATCGCATCATTTGTACCTGTTCGCTCCCACATGATTTGCGGAGGCTGTCCGACAGATGGATCCCAAGATCCAAATCTTAACGGACAGAATGGTCAGTGTTCTTACTGTGGCACAAACCATAATAACCATATCTATGAACCGCCACCGCCACCGCCACCACCAACCCAGGCTGATTGCGACGCAGCGCAGAATGCCTGTAACGAGGCGATGGATGAGGCCAAGGATGCCTGGGAAATAGCACTTATCGTGTGTAGTGTTGCTGCAGTTGAACCGTCACCGGCAGGTGAACTCATTTGTGCTGTTTATACAAGTCGTGCTTGGGCGAAAACTGCATACGCAGGATACAAATGCGCGCAAGCAGAAGAGATATGCAGCCAAGTCCCATAAATGAGTGATTTACGCTCAATTTGAATCGGTATAAAGGCAAAAACAAGTGGAACGGGAAACCCGTTCCACTCTAAAAAGGGGATGTACACCATGAAGCGTCATTATAAGATTGCGATTATTGCCATAATATTAATATATGGATATCTATTAGCCATCCATCAAGGATTTTTTGAGGGGAAGAGAAACGAGGCAATCATAAACGTTATAGTCATCTCTATTGTTGCGGGCGCGACCTTTTTTAAAGAAAAAATCCCGCCCCGATGGTCCTTTAGGTTAGGGGTACTTGCGGCATTATTATGCCTTGCAAGCTTTGGACTGTATATTGTCCCTCATATAACCACCGCGCCCAAGACAGGACAAACAGAAACACCCAAGACAGGACAAACAAAAACGCCAAGGACATTACGGCAGGAGATGGTTGATCTCTTGACAGATGAAAACTTTACAAAACAGATGGAAGAAGTCAGCAAAGGTGGCAGGATGCCAGAATACCTTTCATCAGTTTCAAAATTCCAAGAGCACTTGGTAGAACAAGGACTCCTTGAATACAAAAACATAGATCTGACGAATTACTATCAAAATGTTTTTCAAAAATACTATCCGGGAAAAGCACCTTCCGACTTGGACACAAAGATGAAACAGCAATTAATCACGACAATTCAGAAACTCGGATACGAAAAAGGGCAAGAAACATTTAGAAATGTCCCAGAAAACGTAATCTGGCTCGTAGCTCGGTTCGACCCGATTCAGGATATGGGTGAAACACTCGGAAGATGGACAGATCATGTTCTCGCAGACGATTTCGGAGATAAAACAATAAATGAGATTTTGGGAGTTCCCTCTCGAGATCCAAGCCCCTTAGATATCTCCCCCACCGAATTTATCGAAAGCCATAGTGACGCGGACTCACAGAATGAAATTTCACAAGAACCTCTTGAGATACCCCAGAACGACATAATACCTGAGGAAACCGCTCAAGAGACCTTCCATGATAAAATTGAGCAAACTGATATAGTAGATGTAGACTCTACACTACAAAAGCTGCTAACCGATCAAGACTTAGAAAACCCACTTGATGATTTTGAAAACGTACTACGCGAAGAATTTAACCCCGAACGCTTCTCAGCACAACGGTTCAACACGGCTATGCAAGCCCTAAAACGCTATGGTTCAAAAGAGGGGCTTCGTAGACTCAAAGAGTCTGACCCTGAGATTGCCACACAGATCGAACGCCTCATTCAGAAAGAGCAAGAGGAGAATTAAATGAAAGATACGCACTTTTTATACGGTGTCGCTATATTGGCTGTCGTTGGAATTACAGCTGTGTTTGTTGCTTACGCAACCGACACGCTGCCGACGTACACTCCCAAGACTGTTCCGATGTCTACAACCCAACTCACGAGAGAAAAGAAAGGTTGTGGATGCTGTTCGGAGAAACGAGACGAAGCATTAAAAAAGATAGAAAAGCAAATAAAAGCGAATAAAGACATCGGTGATATATGGAATGAATTGGTTAATGACTTCTAACAAAACAATAGGTACCGTGGTAATTTTATGTACCATCCTTTTTATTGCCTTTTTTATTCGCGTTCAAGACATCTCCACTATTTCCAGCGGACAGTTTACCTCTAATGATGCTTATCTCTACTACCGGCAAGCACAACTTGTTTCCGAACATGGACACCTCCCCACGCGCGATATGCACCGCTGGCTTCCTCTGGGTAGAGATTTAAGTCAAACCTTAAATCTCTACCCCTACGTCCTCGCTTACACACACAAAGCGGTTGCCGCTGTGTTTCCGAAACTCACGCTTTATCAAGTTATCATTTACGCACCCGTTGCTTGCTTTTGCGTCGGTTTAGGTGTGTTATATGTATTCCTTTACCACACTTTTGGACAGCTCATTTCTGGAATCACAAGTTTGCTTCTCGCAACGCTTCCTGGCACTATCAATCGCAGTGTTGCCGGATTCAGTGACAGAGATTCCTGGTGTCTGATGCTCGGTATTCTCACTATTACCACCTATCTCATATCCTTACAAATACAGCATCCACGCAGACGACTTTTATGGACCCTTGCCAGTGGTTTTATCATATTTCTCGGTGGTATCAGTTGGGAAGGGTTCGGCATATTTTTGGGTATCATCCTCGTTGTGGAGTTCTGGCGATTTCTTACATCTGAAGCGGAAGAAGGTTTAGGACTTTATGTTCTGTGGGTGTTAACCTTCGTACCGTCACTTTACCTTGCATCCGCTACTTATCGAAACGGATACGGCTTTGCAAAACACCTCTTTGCATTTATGTTGATGCCACCGGTTATACTTCTAGGACTTCGTGTACTTCGGCATCTGCTGATGTTAAAAGTGAACAAACTCCGATCACATGCCCGCACGTTCGCACTCGGATTAACGCTCACAAGTACCACAATTGCACTCGGGTATATCTTCACACAACTTGATTCCTTTGGTAGCACCACTGTTCCGTTTAGCCAAAGTCAACTTATGCAAAGTGTAGACGAACTAAAGCCCCCAACTTATAATTATTGGGTAGTCTTGTATGGTAACACCTTTTCCCTAGCAAGTTTTGGATTGATAATTGCCATCATGCTTTATTGGAAAAAAGTCGGTTCCGCTTTTATCATACCTTTCGTACTCTTCACGCTCACCACTTTTTTTCGAGAATTCTTTGATAACCTTTGGGGGGTATCACTTAGCAATATCCTATTTTTCACAGCCCTCATTTATATTTTCATTGTATGGATCTGGAGTGCCTGGCGGATTAACTTTCACCCAAAAAACGAACTCGCTTTTATTGCCTTCGCAGCCTGGTTTCTCTTCTGGGTAGCACTTGCCCGAGGTGCCAATCGATACGAGTTCTTTACTGGAATTTCTATCGCGTTCTTCACAGCGGTACTTATACAAATCCTTTGCGATACTATTAGTAAGAAACCCACACAGTCGCCCATACGACAGAGATTGCTAATAACTGGAGCCACGGTAACAATACTCACTCTTCTCATGTTCTGGAACCCCACAGGTGCGTATGTAAAACGCTCCATCTTTGCTACAAGACATATACGTCAAAGCATCCCTACAGACTCCTCGCTGACAAAAACATACCAGTGGATAAAGGCAAAACTTCCACGCACTACTGTTATCGCCGCCGACTGGGGATACGGAAACCAACTCAATGTTCTTGCCGGTGTCAAAACTATTACCGACCCAGACCACTACATTCCACACTGGATAGATCTCCATAATCGGTATGTCCGCTTTGCTCGCTCCGAACGCGAAGCCCTAGAATTTCTAAAAACTCACAGTGCCACGCACATCCTATTGACGAAAAAGGATTCCAATGCCTCCTTGCATAAACTGTTAAGCGATGCCTTTGTTCCCGTTTATCCAACAATCAACTTCAAAAACGCAGAGATAAAACTCTGGGAAATTCACTACCCACCGAACATCAAAATCAACCCGAAATACCTTGAAACCCGCTTTCCAAAAATAGACGCTTATTTACAACCGCAATAAACATGCTCGCAAACGTCATCACCATTTTTCGCATCCTCTTAACCTTTGGAGTTGTCATCCTCTTTGGAAATCACCCGACACTTGACATCGCCGTGATTTTCACCATTGCCTTGGTTTTTATACTTGATGCCCTGGACGGCTACATCGCCCGAAAAAGCGACGAGACATCAAAACTTGGTGAAGTGCTTGATACCGTCGCAGACAGAATTGTTGAAAACACCTTTTGGATATACTTCACCGCAATAGGGCTTACTCCAGTATGGATGCCCATCGCCGTCATGGCACGCGGTTTTAGCACGGATAGTTTGCAACAGTTTTTTGGCTATCCACAAAGCGGATGGACATACGCCCTCACGCGATCACGCATTAGCCGCGCCCTTTCTGGCATCACCAAAATGTTAGCCTTTACAAGCCTTGCGAGCGTGACTGTTTTCAAAAACCCTATGTTGGAACAAAGCAGCCTGATACTCGCGACGGTTGCCGTTGGCTTTTGTCTCCTCCGCGGACTCCCATTCTTTTTCATCAGGAAAACACCATGTCTACCAAGTACCTAAAACGCATCGGCACCGGTCTTGCCGCGGGTTTCGTCCTCGCGATACTTTTATCACTCTACACCACCACGCACTCCGAAAACACAAAGATAACCTTCAAAACACAAACGCACCCGACAGTCAACACAACCCCGCCGCGTGCCCGCTTCCAATCCTCCACCCATCCAATTGAAGACATGGAATTAAAGCACTTTCAAAACTCTGATTTCTATCGCACGATCATTGACAACAATCTCTTCCGTCCACTGGGTTGGACACCCCCACGTCCACAAGAACCTTATCGCTTGCTTGGAACCATCATTTCCATAGACGCAAGGCCCCCTCCGAAAGCCATCATCCAAAACACCGTAGGAAATCAGACGCACATTGTCACTATCGGTGATACGCTTGACCCTGACACCTATGTCACCGACATCCAACCCAAGCGTGTTATCCTTGAGAAAGCGGGGCAGCAGAGAACCCTCACTTTGAACACAACACCGCTGCTAAAATAATTGGAGACATAGCGATTGCTGGATTTTGACGAAAAACAACGCATTTGCCTGAATCTCACCGAAATTATCCAAACTTTAATTTACCGTAATTATCCTGAAAATCCTTAAATCTTGTAAATCCTGCTTCAGACGACTAACTGTTGAAAACTGAACGGCTGAATGAACCCGATAAAATCTTGACAATCGCATTGTATGTCAACTATAATTGTCTAAAATCGTTAAAAGAAATTAAAAGAATAGGAATGCGTCGTGATGAACCATACAACACCGAAAGTTACCGTTGTTGGCAGTCTGAATGTTGATCTGGTGTGCCACGCGATGCGCCGACCGGACACAGGAGAAACGCTCATCGGTGATGCTTTTGATATATTCACAGGTGGGAAAGGATTTAATCAAGCCACTGCTGCTGCGCGGTTGGGTGCTGAAGTCACGCTTATCGGAAGTGTTGGTACAGATCTTTTCGGAGATATGCTCCTCGCAGCGACAGAAAATGAACATATTGACAGCAGGTTTGTCACAAAACGTACGGATGTTGGTACAGGTGTTGCGACTATCGTGATTGAACCCGATGGCGACAACAGCATTATCGTCGTGCCGCGCGCAAATATGGCACTCACAATAGCAGATATAGATGTCGCCGCCGATTGTATCGCAGACGCAGATGCCCTTCTTTTGCAATTAGAAACGCCAGTTACAGTATCCGAATATGCTGCGGCAATTGCAAAAAGGCATGGCACAAAGGTAATATTAAATCCAGCACCGGCACAACCACTGCCGGATAGTCTTTTAGGATATGTCGATATCCTCACGCCGAACCAATCCGAGACGGAATTGCTATCCGGGATGAAAATTAGCACTCATGAAGAGGCATGCCGTGCAGCAGAGGTGCTACGCGACCGTATAGTTGATACCGCAGACGCTGCTGTCGTGCTAACGCTTGGAAAGCAAGGTGCTTTGATGTTGACAGCGACAGCGTCTGAACATATCTCTGCGCTGTCCGTTGCACCTGTAGATACCACAGGCGCAGGCGATGCTTTTTGCGGCGCACTCGCAACCGCCCTAGCGAAGGGTGAAACCTTACGTTCAGCAGTTGAGTTCGCAAATGCCGCGGGGGCAGCAGCAGTTACTGTCACCGGTGCAACACCTTCCATGCCGACACAAGCAAAAATTAATCGCTTAATATAAATTTGACAAAAAATTTGAAGTTGGCATAATGGCAAGTTGTCAATTAATGGAAGGTGACTCTATGGAGAGACACGTGAATGCCCAAAGACTCTCTCCTCTTAGTCTAAGATAATAAGGCTGTAATGAAATGGAAGGCAGGTCTACGGAAAGGGATGTCAATGCTAAACCTGCTTGACCGAACCGCAAGGAAAATTAAAAAAATGAAAAAAACAGTGCTAAATCCCATATTTATGGCGCTAATCGTATGCTTAGGATTCAATACATCTTTCCTACAGATTTCCTCCGCGGCGGAAAAATGGGAATCGAACATGAGAAAAGACTTCGCAAAAGTGTTGCGAGAAAAGAAAAAGCCAGCGGAGAAACATCGCGAACTCATCCTCAAGTGGCAAAAGCAAGGACGACTTTCCACGCTTCTGATGCTTTATACAGCGGAAAATGAGAATCGCCAAGCACAGCAGCCTTCATCTCCTGTAATCAAGTCAGCGTTCTACTACGGTTTAGGCTACCTACATGCTCTCCAAGCTACGAAAACTGGTGAAGAATTGGATACTGCAATTACCTATCTACAACACGCGCTTGAGATTGATCCGAATCTATTTTGGGCGCGCTTCAACCTCGGCGGTATCTATCAGGAACAGGGTAAAGACGAATTGGCACTTGTCGAATTTGAGACGTGTATTCGTTTAAATCCCAGTTACTATCCGGTTCATTATCGTATGGGTGAGATTCACTTGAAACGACAACACTACATGGAGGCACTCCAAGCCTTTGAGTCAGCGCGGAAGGTAAATAGAAAATGGGAATATCCACAATACGGTATCGGTTTGGTTTATTTTGCTCAGGGTGAGATTGACCGCGCCCGAGAGGCATTTGAGAATATTACCCGTCAAAAAAAGAAGTTCGCTCCCGCCTACTTCAAACTTGGACAGGTCCTTGCCACAGAAGGTTTCTTTGATGACGCGTTGAAAGAATACGCCAAAGGGTCCCAACATCAAGCCTACTCAGGACAGGTGCTTTACGAGTTGGCGGTTATCTTCAATGAAAAAGACAATACAGACGGAGCAATTCGACTATATCAACGCACAATTGAGGTTGAACCAACCCACGCGAAGGCACATTTCGCGCTTGGAGAAGTCCTCTACGCGAGTGGTGATACCGGGAGAGCAGTACAACATTACCAACAAGCATTTTCTCTCACGCCAAGCATTAAGGACGCTTTCTATGAACCGCTCGAACCTTACTTCGCAGGATTGATGACCCCGGATGAAGCGATGCCGTTTTTAGAGAAAGCGATGCTTGTCCTCCCTGACAATCCACGCTCTCACTTTTATGCAGGCACCATTGAGGCGGACGCAGGCAACATCGAAAAAGCCATTGAACATTACGAAAAGACACTTGAAATTATTGAGTCGGACGCGAGTTATCTACAAACTGAACTCCCTTTGGGAAACTTTAACGATGTTTATTTCAAACTCGGCGAACTTCATCACCAACAGGGAGATGTAAATACTGCTATTGTCTACTTTAAACGGGCATTGGAATTAAATCCAGAATTAGCAAACAGATTTATCACACAGGGACAACGCGCTTTTGATGAAGGTAGCTATCAAGAAGCCATTGAACCTCTAAATATGCACCTCCTGCTATTTCCCGAAGACATTGGTGCCACTTATCTCTTGGGACAAAGCTACGAAGCTGATGGCGATACAGACAACGCAATCGTCTTTTACGAGCGCACTTTATTATTAGACTCACAGCGATCAGATGCCCTTTTCAAAATGGTTCACATTTATCGCGGACGCGAGGCACATCAGCAAGCAGTTGATACCTTACAGCGAATTATTGAAATTGCGCCTGAAACAACTGAAGCACACTACCTGATGGCACTCTCTTATCTTTCACTAAATCAATCTAATGAGGCACTATCTGCATTTCTTGCTACTGTTCGGTTGAGTCCTGACGATGTCGCAGCACATTACCACGCAGCAATCCTTTTTGAGCAGAAGGGTGAAATAGACAACGCCATTGCGCATTATGAGAAAACGATTGCGCTTGATACAACGCTACTTGAAAGCGACATAGGTCGTAGCTTACAAATCCCCTTGCCGGGTGTTGAAGCAACAGAAGCGGAACCCTTTTTCCGCCTCGGTGCAATCTATCGCGAACGCAACGACGAGGATAATATTATCCGTGTCTATCAACCTGCATTGGAAATAGAACCCGCGCATCCAGAACTCCATCACCTCCTTGCCGTTATCTTTGAGAAACGGGACGAACGCGAGGACGCGATTCGGTACTACGGATTAGCGAATCAGCACGACCCGGAAAGGTTTGACTGGCACTATAGTTATGCACGCATACTTGATCGACATGCTGAAACGCTCGGAGATGACTATCACAAACATGCTGAGATGGCTGTCAAGGAGTACACCACAACTATTTCCTTGAATCCGGACTATGTAGATGCCTATTTCTACCGTGGGATGCTCACGCTTCGCTATAGGCAGATAGGTAAAACCCTTTATCGCTATAGCCAAATTTTAGAGGATTTCAGGCAAGTGGCTGAATTCCAACCCAGAAATCGTGAGGCGAACTACCAGCTCGGGGTCATTTATCTTGAAATTGATCGGCATCATCTTGCCAAAGAAGTTTTTAAGAAGATGCTTTCTTACGCGCCAAAATATAGGGGCATCCACCTGCATCTCGGACAGATTGCAGAATGGGAGCAGGCGTGGAAACAGGCAATTCAATACTATGAAGGCGAATCCGCGCTGATTCAACAACCGCCCGAAAAAGGGGACAACATTGCCGCCAAAACGTATCAACGCCTCGGTAATCTTTACTATGCACACGCCTTGGATTACAACGCGGCGAGAGAGACACTGGAGAAGGCACTTGCTTTAGATGATACACACGTACCAACGCTACTCAACTACGGTAATAACCTCTTCAGTATGGATTTACTCGGCGCAGCTGCAGAACAGTTTGAACGCGTGATACAACTGGAACCGGGCAACTTGACTGCGAACTACAACTTGGCGTTGATGTATGAATATACGGAAAAGAGCGCACAAGCGAAAGCACAGTGGCAACGCTTTCTCGAACTCAATCCACCGGAGCAGTGGAAAAATGAAGCGAAAAAACACCTGAATCAATAATGCCTATGGATATTACGTGTCTGCAGGCAACACTTCAGACTGCTTTTATTGGATGCCAAACCGAGTATCACTCGCAAGTTGCCTCTACCAACGACATCGGTATTGCGCGTGGGACAGCTGGTGCAGCGGAGGGAACTCTCATTATTGCAGAACACCAGACGGCTGGACGGGGGAGATACGGCAGGAGATGGGATGCTCCACTGGGAAAAAGCCTTCTCGTGTCCGTTGTGCTTAGGCATCGGCTGCTTCGCGACCAAGTTGCGTTTCCCAATCTCATCGGTGCAATCGCGATAGCACAAGCAATTCGCACAATGCATGAGCTTGACGCGCGCATTAAAGTCCCTAACGATGTCCGTATCCAGGAAAAAAAGGTGGCGGGTGTGTTAACAGAACTCGCCTATGACGACCAGCACCAACCCTTTTTTGTCTTGGGATTCGGCGTGAATGTCAATAGCGTTTTAAAGGATTTCCCACTCGAACTGCGTGAAACGGCAACTTCCGTGCGAATGGCAGCTGCCCGTATAGGAAATCAGGATGTTGAGATCTGCCGAATCTCGCTGCTACGAACTATACTCTGCCAATTGGAAGAGTCCTACCTGCAACTGAAGGTAGGTGAGACGGATTTAATCATGCATCAGTTTGAGGTGCTACAGGAAACTACGTCACATGAAAGTGGTCATTAGTGCTTGTCTTTTGGGTGTGCGCTGTCGATACGATGGCGGCGACAGCCGAAATGAAATAGCAATAGAACAGAAGGAAACGTCCGAACTCATTCCTGTCTGTCCCGAAGAGGCTGGCGGATTACCAACGCCGCGCCCTCCGGCAGAGATTGTTGGAGGCGATGGGGACGCTGTCCTGGATGGCAAGGCAAAAGTTATGACCGCTGATGGTGTAGATGTAACGGAAGCGTATCTAAAGGGGGCATACCACGCCTTACAGGTTACCCAATCAAGCGGCGCAACACATGTGATCCTCAAAGCAAGAAGTCCGTCATGTGGCTGCGGCGACATCTACGACGGCACTTTTTCGGGAACCCTTACGTCCGGTGACGGCGTGACCACAGCACTCCTGAAACGGCACGGCGTTACCGTTACTTCGCTGTAGTTTCTGCCGACGGTGTTTAATCAGCGTTCAAGAAATTAAGCGTCGAACCTGTTTGCCGATGTCGGGACTCCGTATCAACGACTCGCCGACAAGCATCGCCTGCACGTTTGCTTCCTGCAGCTGCATAACGTCTTCACGGGAATAAATACCGCTCTCGCTTACCACAACCCTGTCCGTTGGAATAGCCTCACGTAATCGGAACGTTGTTGCAATATCCGTTTCAAATGTGTGCAAATTTCGGTTGTTGATACCGATAATCTGTGCATCAACGTCCAACGCGATAGCCAATTCTTCTCGCGTGTGTACCTCCACCAGACACACCAGCGATAGCGATTCTGCAACATCCATGAACGTCCGCAACTGTGCCGCTGTCAATGCTGCCACAATCAGTAAGATAGCATCCGCCCCCGCAACGCGGGCTTGGTAGATATGGTAAGTATCAATCGTGAAATCTTTTCTCAGTAGTGGTACATCAACGACTTCTCGAATTGCACGCAGGTAGGCGAGTTCACCCGCAAAAAAATGTTTGTCTGTGAGCACGGAAATGGCAGCAGCCCCGTTTTTAACGTAGGTTTCGGCAATTGACACCGGATTAAAATCTTCGCGAATAATGCCTTTACTGGGTGATTTCTTCTTTACCTCCGCGATAAGCTTAACAGTATCGCTACCTGTAATGGCATTGCGAAAATCCCGCGTTGGTGGAAGATTTTTAACCGCTGCTTCCAACTTCGTACGTGGTTTCTGTGCTTGTTCGACTGCCAATTCTTTCCGTTTATGTGCGATGATCGTATCTAATATCAAACCCGTTATCCCCTCATCCGTAATAGGCTAATTATTGGACACCGACTTCAGTCCTTCTAATTTCGCGAGTGCCGCGCCTGAATCAATGGATTCTGAGGCAATTTCGATACCCACATCAAGGCTATCCGCTTTCCCGCTTGCAGTAATCGCTGCACCGGCATTTAGCACAACTATATCGCGTTTAGGTCCCTTTTCACCCTTCAGGATATTAACTATAATTTCAGCGTTCTCCTCCGGCGTGCTGCCCAGAAGTACTTCAGGTTCCGCTTTCGGAATTCCGAGGGTTGTGGGATCAAGAGTATAGGTATTAACGGTGCCGTTTCGGAGTTCTGAGACGCGTGTCGTCGTTGTCGTTGTGATGTCATCCAAGCCATCATCCCCATGCACAATAAACGCGTGCTGGCACCCAAGATTGTTGAGAGCATTTGCATGCGCTTCAGTCAGTTCTGGAGCATAGACACCAATTACTTGTGCCTGTGGTCCAGCAGGGTTGGTCAACGGTGCTATAGCATTGAAAATCGTGCGAATCCCAATTTCTCGCCGTGGTCCGATGGCATATTTCATCGCACCGTGCAGCACTGGTGCAAACAGAAAACCGATGCCGACTTCATCAATGCATCGACCAACGTGTTCGGGACCAATTTCAATATTCACACCCAACGCCATCAGTACATTCGCGCTGCCACTCTGGCGCGTTACGCCCCGATTACCGTGCTTCGCGACCGGTACACCTGCTCCTGCAGTGACTATTGCGGAAGTTGTCGAGATATTGAAATGGTTCAAACCTGTACCACCTGTGCTGCATGTATCAACAAGTCGTGGGACTTTTGGCGTAGCTCGCAAGTCTGGCTTATGGCGTGTAGGAACAGGCGTGGATTTGGCGCGCATCGCACGCGTTGCACCTGTGAGTTCTTCTATTGTTTCACCTTTGAGTAGCAGAGCAGTAAGAAAGCAGGCGATCTGCGCATCTGTCGTCTCACCTTCCATGATCTCATTCATAGCCTCAACCATCTCTGTTTCGGTTAGGTCATTTCCTGCTATAACCTGCTGAATAACTTCACGAATCATTTTTTAATTATAACCTCCTAGACTGCCCCCATTTCATTTCGGGCAGGTTTTTAGTTAATTCGCAACTGGATTAGGGACCTGTACGTTCTTTGACAAAATCATCACAGATAATCAACCTCTTCACCGAGAAATAGGGGTTTGCACACCTAAAATCTTTAAGTAGCAACTTGGGTTAAAATAGGAATCGATACATCGGTTGATTTGTCGTAATTCCTATAATACTCCACACACTGCCGACGATGAATTCGCCTAAAATCAGACCGAGAAAGAACGGGATGAGTTTTCGGTGTGCACTCACACCACCGTGCCGAAGAATTATCCACTTGATGACAGAACTCACCAAAATCGAGAACCAGAATACATTCATCGACCAACTGCTGGAGATAGCGAACCCAGCGGGGTGAAAGGGCCACCAAAAAAGCCGCATTCGCATTACCATCAGGAAACCGGTGATAAGAAAACCGATACACATTGCGATGGTTGCTGGTACATCCGGTGCTCTCGGTGACGTCAGCCAACTTTGGAGTCGGTTGAAAGGTCGCCCTGCGAACCAGTCCCGCGCGCCTTCAATATAAGAAATATGATAGAATGCCCAGAATGAAGCAAACGTCCCGATAACAATCGCAATGCACATTCCAATCAGCAGCTTTCGATTGGAAATTCCTGTCCGTTCCGCTAATTTAAATCCCTCCAAGATGTGTGGCATCGGATGCCCGCGATAGGCACGGTTGAAGAAGAAGAGATACGCCATTATCGTTAAGTTGTGTGGACCGAGGAGTCGTGTTCCGAAAATGCGAGGCATCATCTCATCGGGTCCAATAAAGTGCAAATCGTGGACGGGTGATCCGAGTTCCGCACGCATTCGAGTCACTGCTGTGGAGATAGCGTAGTAAATGCCGAAAAACACGAGGATTACCCAGATAGACATCCCCGCTGTTTTGCAAAAGCCAACGATAAAGGCGAGGCTTGCAATAAGCCCTAACACTGTCATTCGATACGACATCGGTTCTTCTGAATCGTCAACACGTGGGTCGTTTCTAAATAACTTGCGTCCAACCTGCGCGAGGTGTTTTCGCGTTGCAACAATTGCGATAACAAACAATCCGAGATATGCACCGAAGGATTGTTCATCAGTAAAAGGGAAGTTCGGCATGCCCCTTACTCCTAAGGCATCTCCGAAGATCCGTTCTGCTTTCCAAAAAAGATAAAAGAACCAGCATGAGAATGACAAGTCAAGTGGAATAAAGAAAGCAATGCCTACTGCAAACGGAAACACGGCTATCGGAGTCCAGCCGATCGCACTCCACGGTTTCTGTGTAAAAAACGGACGTAAGTCGTAGAGCCTGCCACCCAAACTCGGCACAGTCGGATAAAGATAGTGAAGCCCATTGAGGATGTCAATTGCGCCAGCGAGACCGAAACCGAGCCACATCATCTTATTTGTCAACAAGTTTGTTCTGCCACCGCTTGTCAATTCAAGGGGTAATTGGATAATAGGATAACTCAGTTTCTCATGTTCTGTCCACTGCTTCCGGACGAGGCTATTGATACATACCATCAGGAATACCATCGCGCATAGGAGGCCTCCCCAGACAAGTGTTGTTGTCAACCACCCTTGGACGGTTTCTAATTGGTAAAAGGTTGTTTCACCGCGATAATACTCCGTTAAGAAGGATCTCTCCTTGACCGCCATCCAATCTGGGATATACCGATGAAATAGGTCTGCCCAGTCATTTTCCGGTGTTGCGTACCAGAAAGCGTACGGGATCATCGGAATCAAAACGCGAAGTACATCGTGTCCTGCGAGCGAGGAAGCGATTGACAACATGACGTAAATCGTCAACAATTCGCCTTGTTGTATTGCGATCCCCGGTGCTATCCGTACTAAGAAAAGGTTAACGCCTATAATAACAAAGATGCAGAAGATGACGTTAAAATAGAGGGAGATAGTGGTCGGATACCCTTGTCCGGCAGAGTCCAGAATCCAGTACATGTTCGGGATGATCAGGACAGTACCGAGTAGAATCGCTCGCCATGATGCTCCAAATCTGGCAGGTTCTCTTGGTCTATGAGGTTCTGAAGTCAAGTCGCTTTTCAAATTGCCTGGTGATTCCTCTCCATGACACATTTATAGGCTCGAAAATAAAAATCAAATCGGAGCTTTCGTTAAAGATTATCTCAATGACTGTTGAGAAAAACTCTGCATCGTTACGGCTCGATCCCGCTGCCATTTTCCAACATTTGCGCGAAGGTCTCAAGGCTGTACGTTCGTAAAACTTCACGACGCAATTGTTTGAGACGTTGCAGGGTTTCAACACTTTCAAGCATTGGTTTCAACTTTTCTACATCTTTGGCAGAAAATCGAACCTCCAATGCTTCAAGAATACCTTCAATGATGCTTTCCCGGGCACCTTGTTCAATGCCTTGTTCAATGCCTTGTTCAATGCCTTGTTCAATGCCCAGTTTTTTGAAGTATTGGACAACATCTGATTGCATGAGGATTTCCTCCGGTATAATTTCACGAATGTCATCAAAGTTGAAGATGACGTTACATAAGATAGCCATAGAGGCAAGATAATTCGGTTTGTCCGCCATGTCCATCGGGATAGTTTCGGCAACTTCAACGCAGTGTCGCAACCATTCTTTAGAACCCATCTCCTCCGGCGGCTTCATTAACGGTGCGAATGGGATGAGTCCTTTCAACTTTGCATCCAGAATGTCTTGTCCCTCTATCTCACAGAGTCTGATTACCTTGTATTTGATGGTAATCTCGTACCCTGGACCGTCTTGGACGTATTCCCCCGGATCATTGAGACCCGCATCCGGATGAAAATAGATGACATGCGAATAGATAGGCATTCCAAAAGTCCGAATACCTAAACCAACGTAGCCTGCTACGCGGCGCGGCATCGGTATTTGCCTGCTATCGTGCGTCTGAAGTTCGAGATGCACGATAACTTCTTTGCCGCGGACCTTCGCGTGTAAGAAACTATCGGCACGATACCAATTCACTGTCGGCTGTTCTGTTTCAAGAACCCGAATTACCTCAGCATCCTGTGTGTCAAGACTGAATCTGATTAGGTCATTCGGATCCCCTCGAATGACATTTTTTGCCACCGTATCATATCGGCCACTCGGAAAATCGGACGCGTCGGACTCAGGTTGCTCTATATTTTCTTCCATATTAAGTTCCCTTACCAAGTCAATTAGAAAAATAAAATTGCTTTGATTTTTTCGGTATGTCCTGTATAATGCATAGCATGATTTGAATCTCAATCACCAGATCGAGGTTACCTTCAGCACACTAAAGGATAAACTTTATGGATACTACAACAGATCTCAGTCAAGCAACTGTCTTTACACCAGAGCAGAAGGAATTTGTCGAAAACAATGGGTATCTGCTGATTAAAAATGCTTTGCCCCCTGATGTGGTGGCGGAGATTGATGCTGCCGTTGATGAGGTTTACGCCAAAGAGGAAGTCGCTGGCAGACTTGAGAATGGTGGTAAATTGAACCTCCGTAACTGCATCACACACCACGAGGCGTTCCTTCAACTCCTTGATTGGCAAAAAACGGTGCCGCTCGCCTACGGGGTACTCAATTGGAACGTACAGATGATTACGTCGCACCTTATTGTACTCCCCTCAAAAGAGGAGCCACCTCCTGAGGTGAGGAACCGCATCGGCTTGCACCGCGACGGTGGCACATCTCATGCAGAAATGCAGGAACCCCACCCCCGTATCATGCTTAAGATTGCTTACGCCATCAGCGACCAATCCGATCCTGCCTCCGGTGCGACCGTGTTAGTCCCAGGGAGTAACCGGTTGACAGGTAGACCACCACTCGACCCAGATACGGGTTGGGCGCGAGGTGCCATCTCTATGAATGTCAACGCGGGAGATGCATTCCTCTTTGAACAACGCACATGGCACGGTATTGGACACAACTGGTCCGGCATGCCGCGCAAAACCATTTTTATGGGCTACGCCTACCGCTGGGTCAAACCGATGGATTATATCACGATGCCTGATGAGCTGGTTGCCAAATGCAATCCGATCCAGAAGCAATTGATTGGGGTTGTCAGCGATCCACTCAGTTATTACCTACCGAAAGAGCAAGATGTACCGCTGCGAGAATTGCTCAGTTCGCAAGATTAGTTGGCAAGCCGATACGCCACAGTGGAGATGTGTTCCACGCCCTATTCAAGTTCGCTTTTGAGTGAAAGACTATAGTCAAGCAGCGCGTTGGCATAGGGTATATTGTGGAGTCCGTACCCACTATCGCCTTTAACCATGTCGTAGTTCAGTTTTGCGTCCAGATAGGCTTGCGAAGTTTTATCAGGCGCAACGTCAAGCATCTTTTTGACGGCTTGCATCTTCGACTCTATCTCGGCGCGGTATCGTGGTAACTTCGTTTCCATGTTGTTATCGGCACTATCGTGACAACCTGAAGTACTACATGTCGAGAAGTCTGCAATGAATGTGTGGCCTCCGTGTTTCGCAACTGTCTCTGGATCGTCCTTTGCCATGTGGCAGTGTACGCACCGTTTCTTCATTGCGCGCACGTGTGGTGACGGCATCCGCTTCACACCGGCACCCTCACGTCCAAGGAACATCTCCGATTGTGATTGGTGAACAATACCAGCCCCTGCGCAACCACAGTCCATTTTATGGCAGTTGACGCATAATTTTTTCGCGGGCTGCACCAATAAGTGTTCCTCTTTACTTGTGTGGGAATGGCATGAAGAACAGGCAACGGCGTTCACCGCGGTCTCTATATTGTAAGTATGCCCTGGATAGACCCGATCACTGAAGACTTCGTAGCCAGAGGAGTGACAACTCAGACACGAGGTCTGGAGTTCGTACGGACCTTCAATCAGGTTGACAAGAGCGTGTGAGTGTCCCGCGTTCGTCCATTCTTGATAGGCGGGTTCGGTCGCATGGCACTTACTGCAACCCTCAGCAAACGGTGTTTTTGTGTTAAGGGCAACATTCTCTACAGGTGCCGCGTGCAGTGTTCCGATTTTGTCGTAACCACAAACCGCGAAAAGGGCAATCGCTCCCATCAGTAGGGATAACCCTAAAAATAAGAAAACTTGTTTCATCAAAACGTTCGGGCTGGAAACCTCGCGCTCTCGCGCGAGGAGGAAGCCCACTCCTTTTTCCTTTGACAAAATTTATCAAAAATGCTATAATTAAGTTTAGTAACTCGATAGACGTTTGTTCGCTCGAACAACTTCCTATAGTCGGAAGTGTCTGAGGTTGTGTATTGTGGGTCGCTGGGACCCCACGGTGGCATACACATAAAGTTACGAGCCGAGGCCGTGTAGCAAGCCTCACACTTTAGTGTGAAGTGGCACCTGACAAGTTTTAATTATCCTCGTCTAATTTCTCTTTTAAATCATTTAAATCAATGGAACTATGTTGCTGACTGAATAACCTTGATGCTTAAATATAATACTTGATTTTGTGAAATATGTCAACACTTTTTAGTGTTAAGAACCGGCGAGCTGCGTCCTTAACATTTCGCTGAACTCGCGGGAAGACCTCGATCTGAAGATCGAGACTGTAGGAGGGACTTTGATGTCTCAATCTGGAAACGGAATAGAACTTTTCAATGGTAAAAACATGGACGGTTGGCTCGCCCGAGGCGGCGCGCCACAACACGAGTGGGATGCTGCTGGCAGCGTTGCCCTCGACCCAGACGATGCGAAACTGCTGGCAACAACAGTAGGTGAAGGAATTTTTCACAACGGTGCCACTGGACGGACTCTTGATATCTATACCGAAGCTGAATACGGTGATTGTGAACTGCACGTAGAGTTTATGGTGCCACAAGGTTCCAACTCCGGTGTTTACCTCATGGGTAGGTATGAGATCCAGATATTGGACAGTTGGGGAGAAACGGAACTTAGCTACGGTACCTGTGGCGGCGTATATTGTCGTTGGATTGACAATAAACCGGTAGATGGTGTGCCACCGCGGGTCAATGCCAGTAAGCCACCGGGTGAATGGCAAACCTACGATATCACCTTCCGCGCACCAAAATTCGATGCCCATGGTAATAAGATTGCCAATGCTACCTTCGTGAAAGTCGTGTGGAATGGACAAGTCATTCATGAAGACGTTGAAGTCGTAGGTTGCACGCGCGGTGCGATGGTCGAAGATGAAGCTGCCACCGGTCCACTGCTCTTACAAGGCGACCACGGTCCCGTTGCTTATCGCAACGTTCTCTTAAAACGTTTGCCACCGCTCCGTTTCTGACGTTGGCAAAAACGGGTTTCCCATGCGGGCCACACGTTTTTGAATGTCTAATTTCAGAAGAAACATAGTCCGTAATGAAATGGAGGACGGATATACGGAAAGCAGCGTTATTAATCATTTACCCTAACCGAATCGCAAGGAAAATTAAAAAAATGCAGAAACTCAAACTTGGTGTTATCGGTGCAGGCGGTATCGTCTGCCGAATGCACCTACCTGACCTCGCGCAAGGCCCCGATTTTGAAGTCAGTGTTATCGGGGGCAGACGCGAACACCGCCTCAAACATCAATGTCAAGAATTCGATATACCCGGCTGGACACAGGATTATGACGCAATCATCGCTGATAATACACTTGATGCTATTCTTGTCGGTACACCGCACCCTCTGCATGTTTCGTGGGGTGTCAAAGCATTGGAAGCCGGCAAGCATGTGCTGATGCAAAAACCGCTTTGCGGCGATATGGATGAGGCGAATCAATTTGTTGAAGCAACTGAAGCGAGTGGTAAAACAGTCATGTGTCTTCCACATTTCAACGCGGCTGTCTATAAGATTCGCCAATTGATTGCAGAGAATGCGATTGGGCGTGTATCTGGCGCGAGAATGCGAAGTAGCCATGGGGGCCCCGAAATCTACTATGCTGAGATTCGTGACATATTTGGTGAATCTGGCGACGATCTGTGGTTTTTCGATGCCAAACAGGCAAGTGTCGGCGCACTTTTCGACATGGGGGTTTACGCGGTTTCCAGCCTCGTTGCGATGCTTGGCACCTTCAAACGGGTGACCGGCTTCGTTTCTACGTTCGACAAACCGACGGAATTAGAGGATGTCGCAACACTTGTGCTTGAGATGCAATCGGGTGGAATCGTCACTGCGGAGACGAGTTGGTGCGATCCCGCTCGCACGGGTGAAGGGAGTGTGCACGGAACGGCAGGTAAATTCACGATGCCCGGCAAAGACGGTGCGACGCTTAGCCAGTGGACACCAACTTCTTATACGCGCGAACATGCACCCGTCGATGTCAAAACCATTGACTGCTCGGATGCAGCACCGAGCGGAATGCACTCACATTTTGCGGAGCATATCCGTGAAGGAACGCAACCGCCGCTCTCGAACGTGTATACGGCACGGCATGTCACTGAAATTCTGCTTGCGGGTCTCGAATCCTCTGCAACGGGTAAAGCAATCGAACTCACGACAGAGGCGGACAATTGTGGAGATTGTTCATCGCCAAGCTGTTGCTAATACGGTAATTGAATTAACGACAGAAGAGAACAAGTAGTTAGGAAGGAAAACAAGGATGTTTCATGTAGGCGCTTTCCGCGCCTACATGAAGATGTCTAAACGTCTAACCTAAACTGCCGTGCAATTCATACCAGTCATCGAGGTTGTTGAGATTAACAGCGTCTAAAATAGAACCGTCGTCATCAATACCACTGGCACCCAAGATGCCTCCGCGGGTATCGTCATCGTGATTATAGCCTGAAATTGCAGCGTTCAGTTCGTCGACTGCCGCTTGGTCAAAACTTCCGTTTTCCGAAACCCACGCTTCAAATTGTGGGTAGGTAGGGGAATTGTTACTAATGTATGCCAGCGTAGCATCCTTATCCAGTCCGAGTCCATCCAATACCATCTGATCAAAACCCGCGCCGCATGCCGGATATTCTTCATTTAGTACACCCTTGGCATCCATTAGCACTTTCGACCAGAATCGTGGAAGATGCAACACCCCAAGTGGTCCTGCAACCCCGGAACTAATTGTCGGTATCATTGCTGTTTTCTTCCTTCCAAACATTCTGTTTCTCCTCCCTTACTTTAAACATTGAGTAATAGGTCGGTAAACATTGAGTAATAGGTTGGTATCATCAACATAACAGGTGTCATTGCCTGCTATGCAGAATTCTATACCATTATAGCAAAACCTACAAAAAAAATGAAGAAAAATTTAAACGGATCTTGTGCATGTTATTAGAGATTATTGAACCGCATCCGGTTTGACAACTTTGAACTTGAGTTCGCCGGGTTTTATATAGCCGAGCCGTTTTTTCGCGAGTCGTTCCTTTGTAAGTTCATCGTTTTTTAGCATTTCGACACGCTTCTTGAGCCGATCGCGTTCGTCTTCCAGTTCCCGAATCTCGGCACGGTAGGCTTCTTCAGCGAGCTGTGCTTGCTGCCAGTCGCCATAGCCGTTCATGAATTGCTGAACGCTAACGAGGAGCAGTCCAACTGCGATAAGAAATAGGATTGGACGAAAAATGCGCATGAGGTGCCCCTTTGAAAAAGTATTTTGGGACAGCACATAGGCTATCCCTATGCAAATACGAGAGGTTAGCGGAGACCTGCCAAATTGTAGAAGACATTCTTGCCATCAAAAATGGCACTCTCCCTGAGTTCTTCCTCAATACGGAGGAGTTGGTTATATTTACAGACACGATCGGTACGAGAGAGTGAACCGGTCTTTATCTGTCCCGCGTTTGTCGCAACAACCAGATCGGAGATAGTGGTATCCTCTGTTTCACCCGATCGGTGTGAAACGACAGCCGTATAGTTGAAGCGTCGAGCGAGTTCAATAGCGTCAAGCGTTTCCGTCAAGGTGCCGATCTGATTGACTTTAATCAGGATAGAGTTACCAATACCCTCTTGAATTCCGCGCTGTAAGCGAGTGGTGTTTGTCACAAAGAGATCATCACCGACGAGTTGAACTTTATCCCCGATCGCCTCAGTCAGGTGTTTCCAACCTTCCCAATCGTTTTCGTCCATACCGTCTTCAATGGAAACGATAGGATATTTCTCACAGAGTTCCTTATAAAAGGCAACCATTTCTTCCGGTGATTTGATTGGTTGGGTCTCTGCTTTTAGTTCATAAGTGCCGCTGTCCCAGTTGTAAAATTCACTGGAAGCCGCATCCAATGCTAATAGAACATCGTCACCAGGGACATAATTGGCACGTTCAATGGCTTCAATGATTACCGCGATCGCTTCTTCATTAGAACCCAAATCCGGTGCAAACCCACCTTCATCGCCGACAGCGGTGTTGCAATTTCGGGCTTGCAAGACTGCCTTGAGGCTGTGAAAGACCTCAGCCCCCATGCGAAGTGCTTCAGCGAAACTCTCTGCTCCTGCGGGCATCACCATAAACTCTTGGATGTCAACGTTGTTATCGGCATGGGAACCACCGTTTAAGATGTTCATCATCGGTAACGGAAGTTCTTTGGCATTTGCGCCACCAATGTAGCGATAGAGCGGTTGCCCGACTTCGTCTGCAGCCGCTTTGGCGACCCCTAACGAAACGCCTAAAATCGCATTCGCGCCAAGACGGCTTTTATTTTCCGTGCCATCAAGTTCGCGCATAGCGGTGTCAATATCGTTCTGTGCAAAAACATCTTCCCCAGCGAGAGCAGCAGCGATAGTTGTGTTCACGTTTTCAACAGCTTTCTGCACGCCTTTCCCCAAATATCGGTGGGTGTCCTGATCACGCAGTTCAACTGCTTCGTGTTCACCTGTGGATGCCCCAGAAGGGACAGCAGCACGTCCGAATGCCCCTGATGCTAAATTAACGTCAACCTCGACCGTTGGGTTACCACGCGAGTCTAAGATCTCGCGTGCATGAATATGTACAATTTCTGACAAGTTGTTTCTCCTTAATAAAGTGTATCGACTGTTTTTCTAAGTGTGCTTTCCAAGTTGGTACTCGGAACGCTTATCTCGACACTATTCCTCGATGACAGCATCTGCCAGTAGATACGCAGCTGCCAAAAAGACTAAACTACACCCGATGAGCAGCTGCAACCAAAATCCGCCATCTAATCCACCAGTTACCAAAAGCGAGACGGTGCATTTCGCTCCGCCCATAATAATTGGAATAACAAGCGGAAGTAAAATAACGGAGAGGAGGCTTTCGCCGCCATTTGCACTGGTGGACATACCAACTAACAACACACCAACAGCGCAAAAACCAAGCGTTCCGATACCTAACACCCCGAATAATTTCAGTAATATACCCACCGTCACCACATCAAGCAGATCCAAAAACTGAAGTGCGATAGGCGTAATGACGATTTCCAATAGGAATAGAAAAATAACATTGCTAACGACTTTGGAAAAGTAGAGGTTACCCGCATCAACGCCGGTCAGGCGTATGCCGTGCAACGCACCGTGTGAGCGTTCTGCTGTGAATGAACGGTTCAAGGTGATAATCCCTGCAAAAACGAATGCCGCCCAGAGCACACTGGCAGTTAGTTTGCCACGTTCCCCCCTTTCAGGGAAAATCGGACCAAACGCGAAAGCAAAAATGAGGACAACTAATATGCTGAAGACGAAGACTAATACGAACGTCTCTTTTGAACGGAATTGAAGCCCAAGGTCTTTGCGAATCAACGCGCCAATTTGACGGAGTGCCTTCATGTTTGTCTCAATTTTCTGCCAGTCATCAAGTGTTAGTAGCCAACGGGCGTTTTACAAAGCGAGAACCTAATCGTTAAAAAGTCAACCTCTCCTCATACATAAATAGCAACGTCTCTGCTGTAATTTCATCCTTCTGCGCGACCTCTTCCAGTTCTCCATTTATCATAAAAAGAAACTTTGTGCCTGCGAGATAGCCCAACTCTGTGTTATGCGTTGTGATGATAATACCTTTGCCGTTTCGTTGCTCTTGCGCGATGCGCTCCAGAACAAACTGCCTGGCGGCGGCATCCAATCCAGAGAAGGGTTCGTCGAGCAATAAAACTGAAGGTTGGTGGAGAAGTGCTCTGGCAATCATAAAACGCTGTGTCATGCCGCGGGAGAAGATGTGCAGAGGTTCATGGGCGAAGTGCTGCAAACCGACTTCGGTGAGGAGCGTCATACAGTGGTGTTCTAACTGTTTAACGCCGTACATTCGTCCAAAAAACTTGAGATTCTCATAAGGACTGAACACCGGATAAGCGAGATTTTCGTGAATAACGACACCCAATCCGTTACGCACGTCTGAGTAATTTGCGATTGCATCCGTGCCTTCAATCTCAAGTTCCCCGGATGTCGGCTTTAGAAGCGTCGCGAGAATTTTGATGAGCGTCGTTTTACCAGCACCGTTGGGACCGAAAATCGTAACCACTTCTCCAGGGTTAACCGAAAGTGTAGCACCTTTGACAATTGAGCGATGCCCGAAGTCCTTGGTGAGTTGGGAAGCACGAAGACGCATGGTGTGAACAATCCCACAGTAGGCAATAAAAAAAAGGCAGTGGGCGGGATACAACCCGCCCCAACAGCCAATATCACAAATCAAACGGACAGACGAGCACAATGACCCATCGCCCCGTTCATTTTTACATCATTTTCTGGATGATCGCATCGCCTTGTTCTTTGCTGATGCCAAGCGGTTGATGTGCTATAGGCCCATTTTCTAAAACAGGTTCCATTTCATCCAATGACTGGCGGCTCGTATCATGGTAGAACAACCCAAGCTGCGTTTCATGACCTGTCTTGACCGCTTGTTCAAGTGCAGCGGCCCTGTCACTTGTGTCATGATCTTCAAGAGATTGGACCCGCTCCTTCCAATAATCGAAAATCTCATCCGATTTCCACGTTATACAAGGACTGATAACATCAATAAAAGCGAATCCTTTGTGCTGCATGCCGTTATGCATTAATTCTATGAGTTGTGTCCGTTCAGAACTAAATGCTCTTGCAACATAAGTCGCGCCCGCGACAATTGCCATCGCAACCGGATTCAGAGGTGTCTCTAAATTACCGAACGGCGTGCTTTTCGTTTGTTCGCCTATCACAGTGGTCGGTGAGGCTTGCCCGACAGTCAAGCCATACGTCTCGTTATTCATGACAACGTAGAGGAGGTCAATATTTTTTCGCATCGTGTGAATGAAATGATTACCGCCGATGCCGTAACCATCACCATCACCACCAGTGACGACAACATTTAACTCGTGATTAGCAAATTTAGCACCGGTCGCCACAGCAAGTGAACGACCATGCAGGGTGTGCATTCCATAAGTTCTTATATAGCCAGGGAGATTAGAGGAACACCCGATCCCGCTCACAGTCAGGTGATTATGATTGCCACGGTCAAGTTTTGCATAAGCGTTTTGTAGCGCGTTAAGCACGCCGAAATCACCACAACCGGGACACCAATCGGGAGTAACATCACCCCGAAAATCTCTCGCTGTCGGCGCGCCTTGAACAGGTCTTTCTCTTCTTACTCTTCTCGCTCTTCTCGCCATCTGATTCATCCTCCTTTGTTAGACAACAATCTCTTGATAGGGGACATAAAGTTCTGTTTCACTGCTCAAAAGTTCACGCGCCCCATCAACAACATGGTGCGGCATAAACGGCTCACCGTCGTATTTGCGGATCTGACCGTCTGCCTTAAAGCCGGTTTCACCGCGCAGGAACCGAGCAAACTGACCTGTGTAGTTGCACTCAACGATAATCGAATGCGCAGATTTTGAAAGCACTTCGTTGACGGCATCTTCGTCCATCGGATAGAGCCACTTGAAGTGGATATGGTTGGTGGCAATGCCTGCTTCGTTTAACAATTGCGCTGCTTCACCGATGACACCATGCGTGGATCCCCACCCAATCAGGGTAACTTCGGCATTTTCGGGGCCCTCAAAAGTCGGAGGCGGGAGAAGTTCAACGATGCCTTCCATCTTGCGTTGCCGTTTCTCCATAATATCACGACGTTTGTGAGGATTCGTGAATTCATCACTAATCAGACCCCCATCTTCATCATGATCGTCGGTAGCAACAACGTGCATGTGCCCAGGGGTGCCAGGGACAGCACGGGGCGAAATCCCGCTGTCTGTGATTTGGTAACGCAGATATTCACCATCTGTCTGCCCTTGTTCGGTGATTAATTCGCCACGGTCGATTTTCGGCTGCCAATTGATAGAATCCGGCACAAATGTCGTGTGCCCTTCCGCCAGCGACAAATCCGTGAGTACCATGCCGGGGCACTGAAACTTGTCAACGAGGTTAAAGAGTTCAGGTATCGTATTAAAGCCGTCCATAATACTGGTAGGTGAAACAACAATTTTCGGAAAATCACCTTGGCTTGCGCCGAGAACTTGCCATAAATCTCCCTGCTCGGTTTTGGTAGGTAAACCTGTGGAGGGCCCCCCGCGTTGAACATTAACAACAACAATAGGAATTTCCATCATGCCCGCACTACCAATCGCTTCCGACATGAGTGCGAAACCACCACCCGATGTGGCACACATTGCGCGTGCACCGGTGTGTGCCGCACCGACTACCATGTTAATAACGCTGATTTCATCTTCACATTGCCGGACGATAATACCGAGATCGCGAGCGTTCGGGGCCATCCAATGGAGAATACCTGTTGATGGACTCATCGGATAGGCAGCATAAAATTTGACACCTGCGGCTGCACCGCCCATTGCCATCAACATATTACCACTACCAAACGCCAACGGAGGATCCTGTTTCTCAAATTGGACATCAAACGGTGTAAAGTGTTCAGAGGCATAATCGTAACTTGCCCGAGCAGCGGCGATGTTCGCATCCACTACGGTTTGCCCCTTGCGTTTGAGCAGCGAGAGAACGATAATGTCCTCAAGCACTGCTAAATCTATCCCTACCAATTGCAAAGCCACACTGGATGCACACACATTCAGCATGATCTTTTTTCTATCCGGATCATTAGTCAATTCTTTATAAGAGATAGGACACAACTGGATGTCGTCACGTTCCGGCTCTTGTTTGACATCATCGCTGTTATAGATGAGTGCGCCGCCGGGTGAGACATGCGGTAGATGCTTTTCTACGCTATTGGCATCCAGAGCGATAATCAGGTCAATCTTGTCCCCGTGGTTCGCAACAGGTTCAGAACTGATTCGGATAGTCAGGAAGGAGTGACCGCCGCGGATGAGGGATTGATAGGCGGTGTAAGTAAAAACGTTCAGCCCATACCGGGCACAGATTTGGCTGATGCTTTTGCCAGCAGTTTCGATACCTTGCCCGGGTGCCCCTCCTACAGCGATTGCAAAATCGTACTTTGCCATCTTGGCTCCCTTCTAATAATTTCTCGTATTCCATTCTGATACCGCACAATTCATCGACAATATAGCAACATCAGATGGGTGGACAAATAAGTAAATTGTTCGTTTGTTAATTACATTGCGATATTTGCGCCTTTTTCTTAATATTCACGAACACATATAACATTCTACTTTTTTTAATTATACCATATTTAAGTGATTTTTTCAAGTTTTTTAAGTCTTAGCGAACTCATTACGTAGCAAATTTTTATAAACCTACACCACCTATCATAGTGTGTCTATTTAGGTTACCGGTAGTCATCTCCCACTGTGCCACAATAACCTGCCTCGGCATTTTTCCCGGTTCCCAATGATACTCTAGGACATCGCGCCGCTGATATTCTTGAAGTAAGGAGACAAGTGATGGGGAAAAGCCTACCGGGGAAATTAGAAACGAATATATGGGTCGAGCAATACGACTATATCCCAGAAGTTGTGAAAGGTGTGCCAGCGTAAGTTTGGTGTTTTTACACTCTACAAAAACCAAAGTGGTTGGTTTGTTTAGATGATGCACAAATCCAACAACATCGACCTTGATGTTCTATGTAACCCACTCTCCAGGAAAGTTGCCACGGTCATAAATGGTGAGAAAACGGGAAATTGAGGTATGCGGGAGGGCGTGAACATCAACTTCAGCCTGTCGGAAGCGGTCCTTTAGAAAATCCTCTAACCACCGACACACTTCAGGATACATGTCCTTTTCAGATTTATATTTCATCTTCTGGGACTTCCTCTAATGCACTTTGTTGATCAACCTGCCACCCTTCTTCTTTCAGGATTTTTGGTGTTCGCGGACAACCGAGTTTTTTACAAATTTGCCAATAGGCGTTAAAGTGTTGTCCTTTTAGCCTCAAGTCAAGCTTATCATCATTTTCCCTACTGTCTTTTGGTTTTCGTTTCCGCTTGCCCAATGTTTTCCTACCAAGACACGGATTATAAACTTTCTTGGGATAATGTTCTTTATTATGCGTTATAAATTCTTGAAGCAATGCTTGTTTGTGGGGAAATGAAAAACCAATTTCTCCAAAAGGGACAGCAAAAATGTTGATTTGATGTTCTCTAAAGTTTCTTCTCATGTTTGGATGTCCCCAAGTAATCAATTGAACGGGTATCTTTAAATGTTCCTCCAACAAAGTACAGAGCAGGACAGGCATTTCCCAATTGGTCTGATAGTTTAAGACATCCAAACGAACACGGTCAGAACCGTCAACATAACGATTAGCCCGCCTGATATTGCCTGCAACATCTGCGAAACCTCTAAGATACTCTCGTTTCCAGTCTGTGGGAATATTTGAGGAAAAGAATATATCTGGAACTCTAAAATGTTCGTATCCAATATCTTCCCGCGTGTGCATCAAAATGTTTCGCCATACCATCGTATTCCTGAAAAAGCGTAGTACAAGCGTAATGCTGCTATCCGTACTACTGATACTTACATCAGCACCTGTTACATCCAAGATACGCTCTTGGATTTGTTGCAAGCCAAGTTTTATCGAGTTATCAGTATCGAAACGCTCAGAGATTCCTTCAATTTTAAGAGACTTATAGGGGAATTCTATGATAATTCGCCGGACATCAGAATCCTCTGAGATTTTTCCTCTTGCTGTGATCAGCCCAAGGAGATAGGCAACATCTGCATCAATATAGTCTATATCTTCAATTAAGCTCACCAGACAAACTCCCATCCTTGGGTTTTTGAAAAATCAAGATAAATTCATGGACCTTATTAACTCGGAATACACTCGGGTACCCAAGAGGACGCAAGTTGTTGTACTCTTGCCCTCGATTCCATATCATGAGGTCATCAAAAATGAAACCGATTTCCTGCATAAATTGTGAAATATCAATGTGATATGGATAAAAACGGTTCTTTTTTCGTAAATCCATAACAATGACACAGCAATAACTTTTGGGTTTCATTACATTGTAAACTTGCTCGAAAATCTTGCGAAGTTCCAGCAAGAATTTCTCATAATTCTGAATTTTTCCTAAATCTGCTGACGCTTCTCCATAATCCCGTTGTTCCTTGTTATCCGCAGTCCGTTTTTGCAGCAGGATATCCCAATATGGAGGCGATGTCACTACCATATCTACACTGTTTGGGGAAACATACCGATAAAGTTCTCGACAGTCGGCAGTATGGATTTGGACATCAGTTTGCCCTGCAAATGGCAGCATCTGGTCTACGCGTCTTTCAGCGATCTGCACAAATTCTGGAGAAATCTCTAAACCGATAGCATCCTTACCCAACTCTTTCGCGGCAAGTAACGTGGACCCAACTCCAGCAAAGGGGTCTAATATTAAAGAGGCTTCAGGAGGTGTAAAGCACGCAATAAGACGCTTTGCAAGCATACCGGGGAACATAGCAGGATGTTTTAGTTCAATTTCCTCCTTTGTTTTCCTAATATCACTCCATACCGAGACTGAATATCGCAGCCATGTTTTGCCATCAAGTTCATTCGCATGTTTTTGAGTGTCTTTTTTTTCGTTTGCCATGGAAATTCCTCCACTATGCTTAGCTGAATGCTTCAAGTGCCTGTTTTGCTTCAGGGGTTCCAATTTTTTCCAATGCAAACGCGACATGATGCAGGACACGCTCGGAATCATCTTCTAATGCCTCAATTAACGCAGGCACGGCTTCCTCAGCGGTTTCCTCCAGGTTGGCAAGTGCGTAGGCACTATAGGTGCGGACCTCTTCCCCTGGATCACTTAAAGCCTGGATGAATGCTGGTATTGCGCTAATCGCCGCGACCCCCATCCCACCCAACGCACGAATCGCATATTCTCGGAGTTCTTCATTTAGTTTGTCAGATAATGCTTCAAGCAAAGCCGGTATTGCCGGTTCACCTATACGGGTGAGTGTACTACTGAGAGCAAGGCCATGATGTCTCTCAGCTATTTCCATCTCATCAATGAGCTGGGGTATTGCAGGTTCTCCGATTTTCGCTAAGATGTCAGCGGCTTGGTCAACTATATCCCATAGGTTTTCGGCGAGTGCCTCAATTAATTGTGGTATAGCCGGTTCACCTATAGCAACCAATTCCTTTTTCGCAGCCGCACGGATATCGTCATCCAACTCTGACAAATCATCTATCAAGTCGACTATAATGCTTTCGTTGTCCATCTATTCTATTCGCCTTTCTTAACATACGCCAACATTGTGATAAGACGGTCGGTTTGTTCGGGTCGTAAATACTTGTAAAACCATTCCGAAAACTCACGCTCGGCTCTGGTGAGTTCTGCCGTTAGGGTGGGGACGGTGGACTCTCCAATCTCCGCTAAGACCTCCGCAGCGTGGTTCGCCATCTGTTCCATGTAAACAGGAAGTGCGGACTCTTCGATATGGGTATAGAACTCGGCACCATATCCAGAGATATGCCAGCATTCCTGGGTAAGGACATCAATGAGCGGTGGAATAGCCGGTTTACCTATGGTAATTAATTCTGCCTTCGCGGTATTCCGAACGTTTTCGTCTATATGACCCAACATGACTATCAAATCAGTGATGTGGTGTTTGCTATGCATTGTTTCCCCTTTTTTTTTCTTCTAGGAGTGTGGTGAGGCGTTCTGTTTGCTCTCGGCGCAATCGCTTGTAGACCCGTTCCGAGATTTCTTGCCTCTCGTACTTATCATCAAGATGCGTAATGAATTCAAGCCTTGCGACGCGGACGTGCTCACGGTCGTCGGGATTCAGTTTACGGAGCCAGCCTACATCTGGTGGGGTTGAGGCATCATCAGTATTAGGTTCGGTAGTCCTGTTAGCTGCGCGGAGCTTGAAAAGTGCAGCAACGAAAAAGCCTCCTGTCAATGCTGCTGCGACAGCAATAAGTATTAACTGTCCGAGGTTAGATGTCTGCCCTGGTAAAGCACCACGAGCAGTGCCCATATTAACATTAAGTGCTAAGTCAATCGTTTTACCTGCCTCGAACGCTTTTGGCGCAGTGCTCTGATATATTAGATAAATGTTACCGTGGATTTGTTCGCGTCTTGGTGCACCGAAAAACTTGGCACGCGGCACAAAGCCAATGCCTTCAGGGACAAAGAATAAGATTTCTTTGGTGTTAAAATTTAAACGACGAGATAAGTCCAATCTGCTTTTTTCAACGTGATGAATATACGTGTAGCCTAACTGCGATTCCCCTGGTGGTAACGGTGTTTTGAGGATGACTTGATTGGTGGTAGGGTCTATCATGAGTTCTGCTGACGAATGTGGTTGAAAACCCTCAACTCCTTTTGGAAGTGTTAAGTGTACTCCAACTTCTTGTGTGCCGTGCTTTGTTCTGAAAGGTAGATCGCTCAGGTTTTCAATCCCAATTGCCTCAATGACTGTGACAGCACCATCTGGCGCGTGGTTCTCAGGTGGTGGTCCAATGACAAAACTATGCGTCTTAACACGGACGTGCGTTTTATCTTCTGTAAACGCCCCAATTTCAAAGTTGATTTTGATATTCGGAGCCCAGGTTGACAGCACCAAATCTTTCTCGGTGTAGTCTGTGCCTTCGTAGACGGTCGAAACCGTGTAGTGGACGCTTGGATCAAGCGGTAAATTCCCAAAACGGTAGTTCCCATTTTCGTCCGTTGTCGTCTCTTGTGTTTCAGCGGTGTCAGCCTTATGTATCGTCAGGGTTACAGGTTGTGAGGCGATAGGTTTCTCGCGTTTTCTGTCAACAACTGTGCCTTGAATGTCACCCGGGTTTGTTGCCTGTTGTGCATGGACGGTAGGAAACCAAAAAAGAAGGGGTAAGACAACCGTTAATAGACTACCGATGCCCAACGAGGCGATATAGCGAACCTGCATGTTGCGCCTCAAACAGTTGTATGAAGAAAATGCGTTCGTGTGCATGTTATGTTCCACGTTGTTGCTGTTTAAATCTCTCAATTTCCGCTTCTACATCTGACAGAGACTCGTTTTCGAGCTGCATGATGACGTGCGCAGTCTCTCGTAAAAGTTCTTCGCGTAGTTCCTGGTAATCGGCTTCTGAGAGTTTCCCAGTTTCATAGTCTTCATCGAGATCCGCCAATGCTGCGTAGCTGCTTTCACGTTCCTGAAAAAGCGTCCGCCGGCGTTCTTCAATAACTTCTTCGGACGTTACAGCATGTTGCCCACCCGTTTTTGAGAAAATCGGAAACCCCAGATAAATGAGAAGCAGAACTCCAAAAATTACCATCCATAAAAGGACAAGAAAAGACATAAAAGACCTCTCCGAAGAACACGCGTAAAATCTATTGCGTATAAAAATTGCCGAGTTTAACTTTCCTGCTTATACCTTTTCAGTTCAGTTTCAACTTGCTGAACGGTCTCATCAGAAACCTGTGACACCGACCTTTCATGAGTATCCGCAGCTGCCTCTCTCCGCTGCATTAACCTTCGGAGTACAACGAAGGCAAAACCACCAATGACGATAAGTATAATAACCGGCATAGCATAGGCAAGTAGGTTAATACCTTCTACAGGCATGACTGCATAATATTGCGGTCCGTAGGTGTCAAGATAATCGGTGCGGATCTTCTCAACCGTTTCGCCAGCGAGCAACCGATTGCGAAAATTGTTCTCAATATTCATTGCCGTGCCGCACGTACACACTTCAATTGTCTCTCTTGTACACCCGCAGTAACAGTAGACCGTAGTGAGGAGCTCGTCTAAATCGGACGCAACCGTGGTATCTTTCATGCCCTCCGGTTCTGCGACCTGAGACTCTTCGGTCTGCGCGTACGCGGTAACAATAAAACTACATACGATGAGAAGCACAACAATCGAAATAAAATTAAGAATTAAAAATTCATTGGAGGTTGTCATGCGCTCAAATCTTCCAGTTTTCATCGTCTTAAGCCTCTCTACTGCGTTCAGATTTCTCGGCTATCGCAACGATTCCCCCTAACACCATCACAGCAACACCAATCCAGACAACGCCAATCAGGGGGTTGTAATACCCCTGAACATTCACAACACCTCCTGTCTTGACATTCGGCGGAATATTGCCCAAGGCAACATAGAGGTCATTCATACCAAAATGTCGGATCGCTGATTCCTTTGTAGGTTCCTCATCGGACTTGGCTTTGTAGTAGTCGTGAAGCGCGGGTTCCATTGTCCCTATCCGTTTTCCGTTCTTTTCAACATCAAAAACAATGACGCTCCGGAGATAGTTTGCATATTCCTTCTCGAACGAATCTATCATTGTGAGTTTATACTTACCCACCTCCATTGATTCCCCGAGCGTCATACTTTTAGATTCAAGCAAAAAATAGCCTTTCGATCCCATAATGCCTATATAGAGAATAACGATGCCAATATGGATGATATAACCGCCATACCGTCTCTTGTTACGCTGGATAAGAAGATTTAATCCGTTGAGGAAAGATGTCTCCTGTCGTTTCGCTCGGAGTTTCGCACCACGATAAAATTCAGCAAAGATTGCAGCAATCACAAAAACAGCAGCAAAACTACAGAGTATTGAGTACAGCGGAAAAGTATATCCTATCAATGCAAGAAATCCCCATGTCAAAGCACCGCCAATTAAACCGATAATAAGCGGCAGCAAAAACATGCGTTGGAAGTTGTTAGCAGTAATTTTCTTCCATGAAATGATTGGTCCGGCACCGGTCAGGAACAGAAGCAATAACCCCGGAATGATAACAACTTTATTGAAAAAGGCTTCAGGAACAGAGGATTTTTCACCGTTAATCGCCTCGGAGATAATCGGCCACAACGTACCCCAGAGGATAATTAGGGTTAACCCAACGAAGAGCCAGTTATTCAGAACAAAGGCACTTTCACGGGAGAGAAGGGCTTCCAAGCGATTGGCACTCTTGAGCCGGTTCCAACGATAGATGATGAGTCCGATGACACCGGCAGTTGAAGCTAAAATGAAACTAAGGAAATACCCACCAATATCCGATTGTGCGAAGGCGTGCACCGATGTGATAATTCCACTCCGAGTAATAAAAGTCCCCAATAGTGTAAATTGGAATGCGAGGGTAATTAGGAGGATGTTCCAAAGTTTGAGCATATTCCGTTTCTCTTGGATCATCACGGAGTGTAGATAGGCGGTGCCGAGAAGCCAAGGCATAAAAGAGGCGTTTTCAACCGGATCCCATGCCCAATAACCACCCCAACCGAGTTCTTGATATGCCCAATTGCCACCAAGTGTGATACCAATAGTCAGGATAATCCATGAAAACAGCATCCACCTACGCGAGCGAAGTATCCAGCCGCTTCCGATTCTACCAGATGCGAGTGCTCCAACTGCGAACGCAAACGGCACCGTCAGGCTAATCCAACCGATATATAATGTCGGCGGATGGATCGCCATAAGCGGTGTTTGGAGAAGCGAGTTCATTCCTTGACCGTCGGCAGCGACCTGTCCGCCGGGAAACCGAGCGAGTGGATTGTAAACCCCTTCGATTAAACCTGTGACAAGGATGGTGAAAAATAGCTGAACAATAGCGATCGGAATCAGGGAATAGTCTGCTAAGGTATCCTGCGTCTGTTTGTTACGCTGGTAATTCTGCCAAACAACAATAACGCCCCCAACTGTAAGCAGCCAGAGCCAGAACAAGAGCGAACCAGACATGGCACCCCAGAGTGCAGTGATTTTATAAAGTACGGGTTGTGCTGCACTTGAGACCTCAACTACATAGCGCATTGAGAAGTCATCGGTCAGAAAACCGTAGATTAATGCCCCAGTCGCAATACTGATAAGGATGAAGGTGGCAACAACGGCGTTTCTGCCGCTTTGGATAGCCCGGGCATTTCGTATCCATAGCCCGAAGCTGAGGAAGCCGATCGCCCATAAACATGAAAGCACAGAGAGGTATATAGCGGCTTGTCCGATTTCCGCAGTCATTCGTTTCTGTGCCTCCTTAAAAAGGTGTCGTTGAACATACTGCTAAAGGTACTATAGTATTCCTTACTCTGAAGCATACGAAGTTTCATCTGTAGGCACGGCACTTTCTGCCCCATCGTATTTTGAGGCACATTTCGTCATGAGTTTAGTAGCAACAACGAGGTTCTGTGCTGCATCGTATCTACCTTCAACGAAAACACTACCACCATCTTTAAAGTTATCCGGTTTAAGCCGATCCTCGTAAATCACATTGACCAATGCTTCGGTTTCGCGGTCACGTACAGCAAAAGTGAGTTTAAAATTAGCTGCGTCCCACTCGGAACTGCCTTCCGCAATGAGTCCATCAACTTGAACCCGTTGATTGTCCGCGCCGCTTGCAGCTTCCACAAGCGCAGCGGGTGTGAAATGCCGCATACTCGTGCTTCTGGTCATGGCAACCACCAAAAATACCATACCGCCCAGCAAAATGACACTCGCGGCGATCACTTTGAGTCTTTTCTGTTTTTGCACCTGAACATCCTCCCATTAATACGAATCAGTAGGAGCGACTTTTAACCATACTGATGAGATAAAACCTACTCTTTAAAATAATACTTGATTTTACATGCAAAATCAAGTTAAAATAGAATTAAATTGGAAAATCGTGTGGAATCCTACGTAGCAATAAGCCTTGTGAAATCTGCAAGCAGATTACAAACGAAAGGGAAAAGTTGTGAAAACTTTCGATTTTTCACAACTGTCTTTGGGAAAAATATGAAACTGAATTGGGAGCACCATCCATGGGCGGGTGTATTTCCGGCAACGCTCTGCCCTTTTCATGAAGATGAATCAATTGACGAAGCCGGATTGCGTCAGTATATGCAGGAACTCGCGAGTGTTCCGGGGATAAAAGGGGTCGTCTGTAACGGACACACCGGCGAGATCATGTCTCTCCGTCTCCGTGAAAGACAACAGGTTACGCGGATTACCGCTGAAGCTGTCGGTGATCGGGTTAAAGTCGTCTCAGGTGTCAGTGCGGAAGGAAGTTTGCCAGCGATTGACGATGCACTCGCTGCGAAGGAAGCTGGCGCGGATGCCATCCTTTTAATGCCTGCGCATCATTGGTTACGTTTTGGTAGAACGCCTGAAACCGCAGTCGGTTACTTCCAAGATGTCGCAGAAGGCGCGGATATACCGATTATCGTTCACCAATACCCTGCATGGACAAAGGCGGGATACAGTCTTGAAGAAATGCTGGAGATGGTGAAAATCCCACAAGTTGTCTGTATCAAAATGGGCACCCGCGACATGGCACGCTGGCGATGGGACTACGAACAACTCAGAGAGGCTGCACCGGATGTCCCTATTCTGACCTGTCATGACGAGTATCTGCTCGCTTCGCTGCTTGAAGGGAGTGACGGGGCACTCATCGGGTTTGCTGGATTTGTCCCTGAACTGATGGTTGATGTAGTTCACGCTGCACTCAACGACGATCTTATCGGTGCACGCAAAGCACGCAGTCAGGTGGATTCATTGGCACGAATCGTCTACAACTTCGGAGAACCGAGCAGTGATGCCCACCAGCGCATGAAGTGTGCACGTTGGTTGATGGGAAGATTCCCCTCAATGACGATGCGCCGACCCCTGCGTCAATTGTCCACAGCCGAAATAGATAAAATCCGAACGCGCCTTGAGGCGACCGGCTATCAGTGCGTTAACTAATTTTTCGGTGTAGCTTGCAAACCGAAAACTTGCTGTTAAAAAGGCGGTGTAGCTTGCAAACCGAAAACTTGCTGTTAAAAAGGCGGTGTAGCTTGCAAACCGAAAACTTGCTGTTAAAAGTTAAAGCACGTTCACTGCCCAGTGCGAGTGCTATTATGGAGTTGGAGGGTCGGAATGTCACGTCTAAAATACGCTTTAATTGGTCACGGTAGACGCGGCGCAGGGCATCTGTCAACAGCCGCTACATTAAAGGACACCTTTGACATAGTCGCCGTGTGTGATGCACATCAGGAGTCAGCAGAAGCGGGTGCAGCGAGACTCGGTGTTAAAGCCTACACTGATGTGCAGAAAATGGTTGATGAAATGGCACCAGATGTCTGCGATGTAGTTGTGCCTATGCCACTGCATCATGTTGTTTCCTGCTATCTTTCTCGGTGTGGTATCTCGCATAATGTAGAGACGGGTCTCGCACCGACACTCGGTTTGATGGATATGATGATAACCGATGCTGCCGAAAATGGGGTGAAACTCCAGACATCGGAGAATTTTCCGTTTGTTCCTGTGGAACAGTTCGTCTGCAAACTCATCCAAGAAGGCGTAATCGGAAACGTTCACAAGTGCCATCGACTCTTCTCTACAACTGGATACCATGGACTTGCCGCGATACGGTACCGGATGGATGCCGCTCCTACAAAGGTCAGCAGCATCGGACATACAATGCCTGTTGCCCCCTACGTTGACAGAGCAAAACGGGATCACAACCGCGAAAATCTTGAGTTTTATGCCGTAGATTTTGAGAATGGCGGAATCGGAATCGCCATGGTAGGCAATAAGAATGGGTGCCTCGGACGGAACAAACTCGTCGGTTTCGAGACCTGTGGTGAGCGCGGCACGATTATCACCAACGGAAATCAGGGTGCCACTGGCGGTGAAACAGTCAATGTTTGCACAGATGAAGACCTACTAAACGGCGGAAGGGCACAGACTTATGAATTCCAGAGAGAATACAGTGAGAGTGGTACTTTGCAACGTATCTTTGTGGAACTCCCAGAGTCTTTAGGTGGCACTGTAGAGTGGGTAAATCCCTATCAGCGGACAGATATTTCAGAGACCGGTATCTCATTGGCAACAATGCTTGACGGTATCGCACGCGCTGTCCGGGAGGATACACAGCCGCTATGGACGGGTGAAATGGGCAGAGCAGATCAGGAGATGGTGATTGCTGCCCACCGATCAATCCGGACAAATCGACAACCGATCCAACTTCCGCTTCAGCCCGGTGATGCTGAAGAAGACGCATTCGACCGAGATTTTGAAGCCCAGTTTGGTGTGCACCCACGCGAAGATATCGAAAAAGCGTTACAGGTTAATTTCAAGGCACGTTAGTCTAAAGTGAAGATTGCACTTATTAGAGGGAAAAATGAAAGAAGTTAAAATTGGATTTATCGGATGTGGTGGTAATGCCAATGGACACATGAACCAATTGTCAGGCATTGAAGGTGCAAGAATTGTCGCCGTGTGCGACGTTCAACCTGAACGCGCACAAAGCGCAGCTGAGAAGTATAATGCAGATCCCTATACCGCACACCAAGACCTGCTTGAACGTGATGATTTGGATGCTGTCTATCTCAGTCTCCCCGTTTTTGTTCACGGGCAGCCAGAACGTGACGTTATCGCGCGCGGCTTACCGTTTCTCGTTGAGAAGCCTGTCGCTATTAATATCGACATCGCCCGTGAACTTGAAGCGGCAGTCACAAAAGCAGGACTGATAACTTGCGTCGGTTACCAACTCCGTTACCTCGGTTCAACGCAAATAACGCGGCAAATCCTGCAACAAAGAACAATTAACATGATTGTCGGTAAGTACTGGTGCAGCACCGGACATGGTGATCCGAACGCGTGGCTCCGCCAGATGAACAAATCCGGCGGTCAACTTGTCGAACAAGCGACACACACGGTCGACATGATGCGTTACATGGGAGGCGAAGTGGAGGCTGTCTATGCGATGCAGGCGAACCGGTTCCTCAAAGAGACGGATTGCCCTGATGCCAATAGTGTCTCACTTCAGTTTGCAAGCGGTGCTATCGGTTCATTGACTGCTACCTGGGCTTATGCCGGTGACTGGTCGAACGCTAACGTGCTGGATTTGTTGTATGAAGACGAACTCTTGAATTGGAATCCGTCAAGAGTCTCAGTACAGGAAGATGGCGAGTGGGTAGATAAAACAGAACCGGGACCAACAATCGATGAAGTTTTTGTTGAAGCAGTGCGTAGTGGCGACGCGTCCCCGATTTTGAGTCCGTATAGCGATGCTGTCAAAACACTTGAAATATCGCTTGCGGCGAATCTCTCCGCGCAAGAAAAGAGGCTGGTAGAGATTTCTTCACTATAGTACAAGAGTTATCAGTTCTCGGTTTTCGGTTATCAGTTGGGAAAGGTTTGTAACCCCGGATCCAGTTAAGTAATTATGGTTGGCTGATAGATGAAAACTACTCCAAGGTAAAATCATGGCGAAAAAATATCGGGTGGCAATTGTCGGGTGTGGTGGTATATCTAACGCACACGGCAATGCATGGCGGAATCTGCCAGAAATTGAAGTTGTAGGGGCATGCGATGAAAAATTTGAATCGCTCGCGCGCTTTGCTACTGAATATGACGTTCAGAATACCTACAACGACCTACGGCAAATGTTAGAGAAACAGCAGCCGGATGTTCTCGTCATTGCGACGTGGCCCTCAAGTCATCTCAAAAATGTGCTGGAGGCGGTACGGTGCGGTGTCAAGGGTATCCTTGTTGAGAAACCGATTGCCGTCAACGCCACACAGTTGGAGCAGATGATTCAGGTTACAGAACGTGCCAATATCCTATTGGCGGAAGCGTTCATGTATCGGCATCACCCGTTAACACTGGCAGTGAAACAGAAGATTGAGGATGGCGCGATCGGGGAAGTGCGCTATGCAGGTTCTACTTTCTCGACAGGTTTGACAGACCGTCAGAATTGGAGATTAAGAGGCGATCTCGGTGGCGGTGCTGTCATGGATTTAGGGTGTTATTGCATCAACATCATTCGTTATCTCGTTGGGCAAGAACCACAGTCGGTTTGGGCAACAGGTAAATTTGAACCGATCAACAACGTCTGGGAAACTTTGATTGGGACCTTGGATTTTGGCGAGGGCATTACTGGACAACTGGATTGTAGTTTTGGTTGGACGTGGCGTGAATCCTACGAAGTCGCTGGTACAGACGGCACGCTTTTTGTTCAGAGCGCGTGGGGCAATAGCGAAGGCGAGTCACACTTTATAGTAAACGGTGAAACCCATAGTGTCAATGGTGTGAATCCCTACGGTGCTGAGATCTTGAATCTCTGTGAAGCGATAGATACCGGTGCGCCCCTCCGTTTACCGATAGAGGATGCACTCGGAAATATGCGTGTCATCGATGCGTTGCATGAATCCGCACACACGGGTCAAAGGTGCAAAGTGGGCTAAAATTTTCTTAACTATCTATTGCAGACAGAAAATGCGACATACAACGATAATCGAGCTCGTGAATCGAAAAGACATGCTTTTGGCAGAGGAAGGCGTTATGAAGCCTGAAGATGTTCGGCACATCACCGTTGACGACGCAATCGTTGATACCGGCGCAACACGTTTATCGCTGCCGAAACCGGTGATTGAGCAACTCGGTTTAACGCCCATCGGGAGAACAAGGGCGCGGACTACAAACGGTATTGTCGATTGCTTCATTTATTCAGAGGTTCGCTTTACAGTTTTGGAGCGGTCGGGGACGCTGGAAATAACAGAATTACCAGCAAATGTGCCTGTTCGCGTCGGGCACATGGTTTTAGAGATGCTTGATCTCTGCCTTGATATTAGAAAAGGACTCACCTATAACCCCGACCACGATGATGAGTGGATTGAAGACCAGCTCTGATAGACATTGTTCACAATATACACCGTGAATCTTTGCTATCTTGGAGAGTTTGCAATTGTTGATGATAAGGAATGTACCGATTTTAGATCCTTGCAGAAAACGGACACAACGCCCGGACGAGCGTAGGTAAAAATATGTTTGAAAAAATGATGAGGTACCCCATTGACGTTTTTCGAGAAGGAAATTTCTCATTTGGGGTGCCATTGCCAGGGCTTCTTATAGCTGTTCTGCTCGTCGCTCTTTTTATTCTTACGATATGGGCATATCGGAGCACACAAGGACGCACCCGACGCGGTTTCCGAGGCTTTCTCATCTTTCTTCGCGCGGTTGCACTCTGCCTGCTTGCCTTCTGCCTGCTTAAACCTTTCCTAACAATTTATCAAACAAACCCCGATGATTCCTATCTGTTGGTGATGGTTGACCGCTCTAAGAGTATGCAAATTACCGATTCTGTTGATTCGGCGACACGGTTGGGGCGCGTCAACAATCTGCTGTTTGCGGAAGAGGATGGACTCCTTGAAAAACTGGATGCTAAATTCAAGGTCAGGCTTTTTGGGTTTGACACTATGGCAAAACGGATTTCCAGCGAGCCGTTGACAAGTGCAGAAGGCGAGAGTACAGATATCCCGCAGGCGTTAAATGAAGCACTTGACGATTTACAAGGAATCCCACTCTCTGGAGCCGTCCTGTTAACTGACGGGGCAGACAGAAGCGGTGTTGACATCGCAAAGTTCGCGATGCAAATCCGAGAGCGGAAATTGCCCATCCATACCGTCGGCATCGGAGCAGAAGAGGGCAATCCTGACCTTGAGATTGTTAAAGTAGATGCTCCTCGAACCGCAGAGGAGGATTTCCCTGTAGAGACATGGGTGACGCTGAAACGGAAAGGATTCAATGGGAAAAAGGTGAACATCCAATTAACGAGCAACGGACGAATACTCAAAACAGAGTCCGTTGATCTGGATGAAGGCACCTCTTGGATGTCACAACTCGGCGGAACGGACGCAACATCTGCTCCCAAGACAGGACGAGTGTTGCTTAAGTTTACTCCTCGCGAAGCCGGCACTCAAAAATTTGAAGTACACGCAGAATTAGGCGAAGCGGAAGCGGTGCCACAAAACAACACAAAGACATTTTTACTCAAGGTAGCACCTACTAAACGTGTAAAAATTCTATTTGTTGATGGTAGACCGCGTTATGAGTTCGGTTCTATAAAACGCGCCCTGAAAAATGATCCAAACATCCAATTAACGGATCGATTTTTGACAAGCTTTGTTGGTGATGATCGGTATTTCGGCGGCACTCGCGCTGAGGTAGCACATGATTTTAATTTTTATCCAGATGATAAGGAGATGCTTTTTGATTTTGATGCTATCATCTTAGGTAATGTAGATGCCTCCCAATTTACACCTATGCAGCTGGAGAATACAGTTGAGTTTGTACGCACTCGAGGCGGTGGGTTGCTTATGTTAGGGGGTTCAAGTTCTTTAGGCAACCATGATCTGTCTGAGTCCTATATCAACACCCCGATTGCACAATGTCTCCCCGTAGAATTGGAACTTGGGTCCCCACCAGCACCGTTAGCACCGAGGCGACGCCCTGGGGCTGCTATAGGTTCACGGTCCGTCGAAAGTAAAGGGTATCAATTGAAACTGACACCGGAGGGGAAAGTTGAAAATTTGATGGCGTTGGCAGATACACCTACTGAAAACCTGGAACTTTGGAAAATCTTACCGGCATTGAAGGGATATAGTAAAGTGAAACGCGCAAAAGCAGGTGCGCTTGTTTTGGCGGAACATCCCACTGACCGCAATGAATTTGGCAATCGAATTCTCATCGCAACACATAATTATAATGCTGGACGCGTGATGGTGTTTACCCCTCATACTTCGTGGCGGTGGCGGCTGATACCCTCCCATGAAGAGGGGAATCAACGCTTCTGGCATCAAGGAGATAGTCACGAACGATTTTGGCGGCAGGCTGCGAGGTGGTTGACAACCGCGCCCAAAGAGCATCTTAAACTTGATATTGCAAAAACAACTTACGCATTGAAAGAACCTGTCGTGATTGAAGTCACCGCCACCGACCCAGAGTTTCAATTGACTAACAACGCGAAGATCCGAGCTATCGTCGTTGACGAAGCAGGCAAGCGTAAAGAGTTGAAACTTGAGCAAATTCTCGGTAAAGATGGACTCTACACGGCACGTTTTATTCCGAATCGATATGGAGAATACACCGTCACAGCAGCCGGTAGTCTTGGTGGTGAGGACTTGGGTGAACAACAGACCCTTTTCGAGGTAAAAACATCTTACGCCGAATTTAGTGATTCTGAACTTAACACCGCGCTTCTCAAGACATTGGCTGATGGCAGTGGTGGGAAGTACTACACGATAGAGGAAGCAGACCAACTCGTGAATCAGATTCCGCTCGTCGAAAGTGCAACATCAAAAATTACGGATGTTGACATTTGGGATATACCTCTCATTTTCGGCGCAGTTATTGCTCTACTTGGGTTCGAGTGGTTCTTGAGAAAACGCGGTGGCTTGGTGTAATTTAAGCCGTCAGCCGTCGGCTATCAGCAATCAGTAAAGAAACCTCCTTTACTTGACGACTGACCGTTGATGACTGACAGCCATTTTTGTTAGAGGAAAAAGAATTATGACATATAAAAGCGTTATGTTCGTCATCGCGGACGACTGGAGCCGCATCGCGAAATGCTATGGAAATGAGGTTATCCGAACACCGAACATTGATGCCTTTGCAGAACGCGGGGTCGTGTTTGACTACGCATTTTGTACAAGCCCTTCGTGTGCGGTGAGTCGCGCGTGTATTCTTACGGGCCAGCATAGTCATACACATGGACAATATGGACACTGCCACGGAATCCACGGATTCCGCACACACGAGTATATGCAATCGGTGCCAAAAATTCTGAAGGCACACGGATTTGCGACAGCATGTCTCGGAAAGAAACACGTTGAACCCGAAAGTGTTTACCCGTTCAGTTTTGAACCGAAAGTCAATCCGCGGAGTCCCGTGGACATGGCTGCGAAGGTTACACAATTTCTCAACGAGAATGCAGATACACCCTTTTATCTTCACATCGGCAGTAGTTACCCACATCGGGCAGGTAAAGGTTTCGGAAATGACCAAGCGCATGCTGGTATTGAACCCAATCCCTACACACCAGAGGAAATTATTGTCCCGAATTTTCTGCCGGATGTGCCTGCTGTCCGCGAGGACCTTGCGGACTATTACGAAAGCGTTTCGCGGTGGGATGCCGTCGTCGGAGCAGTTTTAGATGCACTTGACGCGTCTGGACGCGCAGATGAAACTCTCATTTTTGTCACAACGGATCACGCGATGCCATTTCCTGGAGCGAAAGCGTCCAGTTTTGATAGCGGACACCACTGCCCACTGCTAATCTCCAGCCCTACGCAACAGAAACGCGGTTTCCACAATCAAGCACTCGTTAACTGGGTAGATTTCTGCCCAACGATGTTAGACTGGTGCGGTGTTGCGCATCCCGATGGAGAAGACGCACTCCCCGGCAGCTCGATTCTCTCTGTTCTTGAGGATGACAGCGCGGACCCCGGCAATGGTGACTGGAAGGAGACCTACTTCTCCCACTGCTTCCACGAGGTGACGAATTACTATCCATATCGCGTATTACGTGGCAGGCAATATAAGTACGTTCGCAATCTGGCGTATCAACTGGAGACACCTCTCCCCAGCGATCTGTTCCGCTCAATTTCATGGACGGCAGTCCGGAATGACAATGTTCAGCAGCTTGGCGAACGGCAGCGCACCGATTTCCTGCAGCAGAACCGTGAAGCACTGTTTGATATGCAAAACGATCCAGCAGAGTCACAAAACCTTATTGACGCACCAGAATTACAGGACGTAGCCAACGAGATGCGTCGAAAGGTTATCGAATTCAGACAGAAAACTCAGGATCCTTGGTTGGAGCAGTCCTTTCAAGAAGGCGAAACGCAACCCTTTTTTACGTAATAGCAATCGGCTATCGGTTAAGAGGTTTTTGTGGCAATTCACGCTGCCCGTCACAGAAAACTGTAATTATTAGCAAACCCGGACCGACCTCCTCAGAAAACGACGATCTGACAACGGAAGATTGTTACGAAGCCCATATTTAAAAATATGCAAAACTACGATTTAGAAGCGATGAATGCCCGCATCCAAGCGGATAGTGGATTTATACAGCAGATTCTCACAGAGGTGGGAAAAGTAATCGTCGGGCAAAACGCACTGCTGGAAGGACTGGTTATCGGATTGCTCTGCAACGGGCATATTCTACTTGAAGGGGTGCCTGGGCTTGCGAAGACAACCGCCGTAAGCGCACTTTCTCAGACAATTGATGCTTCCTTCAACCGCCTGCAGTTTACGCCCGACCTACTTCCTGCTGATCTCGTCGGCACACTCATCTACGACCAACAGAAGGGCGATTTTTACACGAAAAAGGGACCTATCTTTGCCAATGTTATCCTTGCTGATGAGATAAATCGCGCACCCGCCAAAGTGCAAAGCGCGCTCCTTGAAGCGATGCAGGAACGACAGGTCACGATTGGAGACACTACCCATCCACTTGATGACCCGTTTCTCGTTCTGGCAACCCAAAATCCGATTGAGCATGAGGGCACCTACCCACTACCCGAAGCGCAAGTGGATAGATTCATGCTGAAAATTAAGGTTGATTACCCTTCGCATGCGGAGGAATTACAGATTCTTCGGCGGATGACAACCGAAGAGACCTCCTCTATTCAGCACGTGATTTCCCCGAAGGATATTATCCGGTTCCGAGAGGTTGTCCGAAGTATCTATATGGCGGAACAGTTGGAGAATTATATCGTCGATTTGGTGTGTGCGACGCGCACACCGGAAGCATATCAATTAGATGAACTTAGCACATTGATCGAGTACGGTGCCTCACCGCGAGCGACTATTTTTCTCGCTTTTGCTGCGAGAGCGAGAGCATTCCTCTCCCAGCGGGGCTATGTTACTCCTGAAGATATCCACGCAGTCGGAATGGATGTGCTAAGACATCGAGTCATCATCAGTTATGAAGCGGAGGCGGATGGTCGCGATGTTGAGAGCATCATCTCACAAGTATTTGCGAAAATAGAGGTTCCTTGAACCTCTATTCCTGCGTTTGTCCAGCAACAGCCGATGCCCGTGCACCTACACCAAGCACTGCCAAAAAGCCTTCAGAATCTGTATGATCGAAATCGCCGATTGCTTCCATAGAAGCAGTTTCCTCAGAGTAGAGTGAGTGCGGTACGCCACCTGCGGCATGGAATGCTACGTTCCCTTTGTAGAGTGCCACCGTGAGAGTCCCACTCGCCAAATCGGTTAACGGTTGAATCGAAGATAGCAATGCTTGTGTGGCAGCATCAAACCAATAGCCTTGATAAATCTGTTCTGCGATTGTTTTGGCTACACCATCGAAGTGTCGACGTGCACGTCTATCTAAAATCAGTTGAAGTAGGTACTCGTAACATTTCCCAAGCAACTCCATCCCCGGAGATTCATAAACGCCGCGGCTTTTAATCCCAACAAACCGATTTTCAACGGTGTGGATGCCGATACCGACACCGTTTCGTCCACCGATGCGGTTTGCCTCTGTCAGACTCTGAAGTGCTGTGACAGGGCTTCCATTGACTTCAACAGGTGTTCCACGCGCAAAGGTAACGGTAAAGTGTTCTATGTCATCAAGTGCGTCTTTTGGATGGACTCCCATGCCGGGATTGATAAAACCTGCGGGGGTTTTCAGAGATTCAAGTCGTCCGGCTTCATGCGTGAGTCCGAGGAGATTTGCGTCGGTTGAGTAGGGTTTCTCGTGTGTCGCTGTAATTGGCAGATTATGTGCTTGGCAGAAGTCTATCATCTCTTTTCTGCCACCGAAATGTTTGAGGAATTCGGCATCTCGCCACGGGGCATAGACAGAAAAATGTGGGTTGAGCATATTCGTAGCGAGTTGAAACCGCACTTGGTCGTTGCCTCTACCGGTTGCGCCGTGTGTTAAGATGGAAATACCGCGCTTTTCCATCTCCGGCAAGAGTGCTTTCACCGTAACGTGGCGAGCGATGCCTGTCGTATTCCAATAGCCGCCTTCATACATCGCTTGGCACTGGATGAGTCGGATACCATCCTCCGCGAGTGCATCTTTCGCGTCTACAATAATAGCGTCTTCGGCACCGCATGCCAACATCCGTTCTTTGATTTCCGAAACGTCTCGTTCATCGGGTTGACCGAGGTCCGCCGTAAAGCAGACCACATTGACACCGTTATCAACTAACCACTTGGTGATGGTGCAACTGTCTAAGCCGCCCGAAACGGCCGCACCAATTGTTTTTCCCTTTAATATGTCAATATTCAAAAGCAGTCTCCAAGGTATTGTGTATTAAGTTATGACGAAATTATACCACTTTTTGGTGCAGCTTGCAAACCAATATTGAGATGTTAGAAAATGGAACATTCCGTACTTCACCTTTTGGATTTGGGCAATTTTTCCATTTCCATTTGAAAACGGGTTTCAGATGTGCTATCATGTAAACTATTATCATTATCATTAAATTCACAGAGGAGGCGAAACATGAAACGTTATGGGAATCGTCACGGAAACTCTGGAATCGCTGCTTATGAAGTGGGGGATGATTTCATCAGAATCCGATTCACGAGCGGCAGCGTCTATCTGTACACTTATGAGAGTGCCTACGAGGAAGACATCGAAGAGATGAAAGAATTGGCGAGAGAGGGAGAGGGATTGACGAGGTTCATCAACGAAGTTCAGCCGGGCTATGCTAAGCGAGAACGTTAGTAAATTTTGATCAACCGATCAAAACACTCGTCTAAGTGCCGACCAAACAAATCAGTATTGAATCACCGCTGCAATTGCCACAACAATCGTTCGCATCGTTTGAGGCGACACCTCGCCTAACTTCCTAACAAATCTTTGCGTATCAATACCTCGCAGTTGCAGCGTGTCAACTACCGAAGGCTTTGTAAGACCGTTTGTGGCATTTGGTTCTAACTTTACATGCCAAACATTACCTGCAAAGTAATCTTTCCATTCCGTTATTGGTGCGATGAGTCGAATCGGTAACACACCTATTGTGTCTGAATTTACGATGACAACGGGACGTGTTTTCCGAATCTCTGCGCCCAGTACTGGATCCAGATTAACTAACCAAATCTCCCCGCGTTTCATGTTCATCAATGAAATCTCCTGCCTGCCACTCGGTACGTTCGTCGGCTGTCTGTTCATAATGCGTTTTCATCTGCTCCGCTTGTTGTGATAGCAGGGATTGCTGTTCTTCTACAGAAAGTTTCATGAATTCAACTTGTGGGGATTGAGGTCCTATCTCTTTTTCCACCAATTCAAGCAACAAATCGTACGCGAGGGCTAACTTGGCTTCAGGGAGTTTTTCGACTAACTGTTGAACCTGAGTATATGTGATGGTTTCCATGTATTTCTCCTTGACTATCCTGCTTATAGCGGGTGCTATTGCCGAAAAATTAGTGGATCCGATGGTACCGCGTGCCGGTAGTTTGATAGAATTATACTACAATTTTTCGAGCAAAGCAATGGAAAAGAAAAATATTGACACCCTTCTAAAAACTACATACAATAAACCTCAATAAGACATATCCTATGTGGAGGTTTCTTATGCCCACAATCGAAAAAGTTTTTGATTCCCCAGGTCCACAACCCAACGGAATGCAAGCCACCGAAGAGGGACTCTGGATTCTCGACCAACAGACGAACGAGGTGCATCTCGTCTCCTACGAAGGTGCCGTGAAAAAGACACTCGACACCGGTTCCGATAAAGGCAGCGGTATTACGGATACAGGAGATACGCTCTGGCTTGCGTCTACCTATAGTTGTGAAATCCTTTCAACGGATCCAGAAAGCGGCAAAACACTCGCCTCTTTTGAAACTCCCGGCGCAGGGCAAACGGGCGCGCACGGCTTGGAATGGCGCGACAATAAACTCTGGTTGGCAGTACCACCCTCTGCCACTATCTATCAAGTCGATGTTGAAGACGATTTCACGGTGATTCATACGCTCCCAGCTCCCGGCGATCGACCACACGGCATCGCATGGGTCGGTGACGATCTCTGGTGTGTTGAGACGAATCACCGCGCAATCTTCCACCTCAATCCAGAGGATGGTAGCCACCTGAACAAAATTGAGATACCAGATCCACATCCTGAACCCCACGGAATGACGTACTGGGATGGGTATTTCTGGTATTGCGATGCACATACGACAGCAGTGTGCCGAGTGGCGTTATCCTAACCAATGAAAACCATCGGTAGACTTCTGAATATGGGGAAAAGCAGTGCCGCGATGAATATGGCGGTTGACGAAGCGATTCTGCTGTCGCAGAAGGAGCAGTCCACTCTGACGCTGCGGTTTTACGATTGGGAGGTACCCGCGTTCAGTTTCGGTTACTTTCAGGATATTGCTTCAGAAGTTGATGTAGAGGGGTGCCGCGCAGGTGGCATCGAATTGGTGAAACGGATGACCGGCGGTGGAACCGTCGTGCACGGATGGGAATTGACCTATACGCTGGTGCTTCCGAGAGGTACCGGGGAAATAGGTGTTTCTGAAGCGTATCAACGCATTGGACAATCTCTCGCCAAGGCATTTCAGAAACTCGGTGTCCCCGCGCAGTGCTATGCTGCAGGTAGTTACTCCTCCAGTGCGGTTACAAACCGCACCTACGGGGTGGAAGCTAATATCTGCCTTACGAATCCTGCTGAGTATGATGTTATGTGTAACGAAAAAAAGTTGGCGGGTGTTTCTGTGAGGCGTAATCGAGATGGGATAATGTTTCAGGGCTATATCTCCTTGGACATGCCGCCTTCGTCAATCCTTGCTCGTGTCTCAAAAGACGCTGCCGTTCAGGAGATGCTCCGCGAGAAATCGGCTGCTATTAATACAGAGGGGCGTTTTATAACGAGAGATGCGCTCATCCGAGCCATCTGTGAAACATTTGACCTCGGAATTGCGTTTAAGTCAGGAGAACTGTCGCTGGCGGAGCGAGCACAGGCGGAAACTCTTACTCAAACCAAGTATGCAACAACGGCGTGGAATTTTGGATGAATCAAAACCAAAAACCTACCAACACCGTCCTTATTCCGCAGGGTGCGTTTATCATGGGCACCGATATTGAAGACTTCTACGGAACTGCCTTAGTCAATTCAGAGCATGCCAAACTTGATGAAGCACCGATGCACGTCCGTTTTCTCGAGGCGTATCTGATTGAAGAGTATCCGGTAACAAACGCCGAATATGCTGCGTTCGTGCAAGCGACGAATCATCCGCCACCGGTCCATTGGAAAAATGGAAACTTCGCGCCAGAAGATGCAAATTTTCCGGTTGTTCATGTGAGTTGGCACGATGGCAACGCGTATGCTCAGTGGGCAGGCAAGAAGCTACCGACGGAAGCAGAGTGGGAGAAAGCGTGCCGTGGACCTGACGGGCGGATTTATCCATGGGGCAACATTTTTGTTCCTGATGAACCTGAATCTGCAGAAACCTTGCAGATTTTGACGGCGCACCTTACGCCTGTAGGTGTTCGTCCTGCAACAGTAAGTCCTTACGGTGTCGGTGAAACTGCCGGAAACGTTTGGGAATGGACTGCAGATTGGTATCAGCCATATCCTGACACAAAACGTCAAAAGTCTAAACGGACGACAGACGACAAACATAAGGCTTTGCGGGGCGGTTCATGGTTGGAAGTACAAGATGGCACGGCAGAACGCTATTTCCGGTGCGCGAACCGCTTACATGCACCACCGGATTATACCGCCGGAAATATTGGTTTCCGCTGTGTGCGCAAAGTTCCACCGGGACAATCCGAATCGGTGCATGTTCCCATAGAACCCCTTATTGACTATATTAAACAGAAGAAACTGGCAAATCTACATCTTCTTCAAAAACGAACACAAAAGAACAGTCTCAAAGATACACTGATTGCTATCCTCCTCATCGGCGGAGCAATTTATAGTGTAGTAGCGGAGCCTGAGTTGATGTTGGGCGGCGCAATCGTCGGTATTATTGGAACTGGGTTTCTTTTTAGTGCCGGTGTTAATTTTTGGCGGAGATGGCGCGCCATAAAGCGAAAAAAGCAAGTGGAATCCGAGAGTTTCCTACCTTCTCATTAGAGATAGAGATCATTAGAGATAGAGACATTTTTCGCGTTGACGAGAATTCGGATTCAGTGTAAACTTTTCATAAACTAAAGCATCGCGACTCCAGGTCGCTTCTATAGGGGAAAAACGATGAACCCGCTATGTTTAGAACACTGTTTGACTGAAACAGAAAAACAGCAGTTTGAAGAGAACGGTTTCTTGATAGTTGAAGATGCCATCCCGCAGGAAATGGTTGACAAGTTAGTCACCACTGTTGACCGGGTTGGCGCAGAACACTTGGGCAAAGACGAGCTACCGCCCGATGCACACTTCAACCTCCTCGATTTTGTCGGTAGAGACGAAAGCTTTATCGAGCTGCTTGACTGGCATAAGACGTTTCCGAAAGTCTGGGGAATTTTGGGATGGAACATCAAACTTTATCATTCACATCTGATTGTGCTACCGCCACTGCCACCGGAAGAACGCGACAAATCTAAGCGTCTCGGTTGGCACCAAGACAGCGGGAGACTCAATATCGAATTGGAGGGCGACCCGCGACCGCGTGTATCGTTGAAGGTAGCATTCTTCCTCACCGATACATCCGTGCCCGGACGCGGTAATTTCTCCGTGGTGCCTGGTAGTCACAAGTGGAATAGGTTGGAAATGCCCAATGAGAATACGGTGGACCCTGAGACCGCTATATCTGTATTTGCCAAGCCGGGAACGGCTGTTTTTTTCGATCGCCGGTTGTGGCATGCTGCAGGACGAAATACCTCTGACATCACCCGAAAAGTGCTGTTTTACGGCTACAGTTATCGTTGGTTGCAGCCGCGGGATAACATGACAGTGGCGCATTTCATGGAACGTTCCGACCCGATTCGACAGCAGATTTTGGGTAAAAGCACAGGTGGAATGGGGTATACCTCACCCGGTGAAAAGGATGTGCCACTCCGCGCATGGATTCAGGAAAACCTCGGTTCTGAAGCAGTGGTGCATTAGCATACAAAAATAACGGGCGAGCCACACCGCTCGCCCTCATAGTTTTGAATAGCATATCATTTTTTTTGGCAATTCCGAAAAGAAAAATTGTATACTTTTATTGCATAATGTGAGTTCAGCATAAGAATATCAGGTAACATCTGGACACGTTGCAATGAGTAGACGCTGTTCACGCAACCTTCAAAGTGTCCGCACGTCCCGTTTTCTCCCTCTTTATTTTTAACAGACGGAAAAAACTGAACTCCCTGCTTTTGTGCTGTAAACTCTTAAGTTAAACTCACGTTGAATGTTTTACGGACAATTTTCTAACACAGTTAGGATAGGAGTTGCCAAACTTTCATGAAGACGTTTTTTTGCCTGCTGATGTTTTTTTGGGTTTCCACAGTCGCCTTTTCCCAAACAGGAGCGATTGAGGGCACTGTTTATGACAGTGGCACAAGAGAGCCATTAGTAGGTGCAGAAGTTCTCGTTGTCGAAACCGACACACGTCTAAAAACGGATGAAAACGGAAAATTCGTTTTTAACGCCATCCCCGCAGGAACTTACACGCTAATCATCACAGTACCTGATACTGAATTGTTGCAACGAACCTCAATCGTCGTTGCAGCTGGGGAGACGCTGAAGCCTGAGATCTCTGTGGAAACAGAGCAGTATCGGCTTGAAGAGGTTGAGGTAATTGACGAACGTGCTCCCAAGACTGTTAGCAAAAAGAGTATCCAATCGGAAGAAATTACGCGTCTACCCGGCACAGGTGGTGATGCCCTTCGCGCCCTCCCAGCAATCCCCGGTATTGGTGTAGCAAACGATTTCAGCGGAGCACTCTATATTCGCGGCGGTTCCGATGAGGATAATCTCTACTACTTCGACCGAGTGCCGGTTGGTTATCCCTACCACTTCGGCGGGCTTGTCTCGTCCCTAAGCTCCGAGATTATTGATCGAATTGATGTCTATGCAGGCGGTTACGGTGCCGAGTACGGGGTGGACTCTCAAGCCGTAATTGACATCTATTCACAAGACAGCAGTCCTGCGGACTTGCGTGGAAAATTCAATCTCAACCTTCTCTATTCAGAGGGACTGCTTCAAGGTAAAATCGGCGAGAAGGGGTTCTGGTATGCCGCGGGACGCAGGAGTTACATTGACTTATTCATCGGATCCTTGTCGTTTAATACCGGAGCGATCACTGCCTTTCCACGTTTCTGGGATTATCAGCTGAAGGCTGGCTATGATCTCGGCGAAAAACACCAGTTTTTTTTCAATCTCTTTGCCTCTGGGGACCGGTTTGCCCTGAAGTTAGACGGTGAAAATGTGGACGAAGACTTTAGAGGAAATAGCAGTTTTGAAAGTGGTTTTGAGGGTGGAGGAATCCATCTCCGTTCCTTCCTGACAGAACGGCTCACCTCCTATCTATCTCTAACCCGGTCAAAGTTTCTATTTGATGTTAATTTCGGTCCAGCATTTGAGCTTGAAATTGATGCACCCAGCTATGTGCTTCGCGAAGATCTTACATACGAACTAACCCCAAAACATCGACTGGAATCCGGGTTAATCCTCGGACTTGAACCCGGACAGGTTAATGGCACTTTTGCTCGAATACCTGATGAGGGTGAGGTCGACTATGACATCCGGTTTGAGGAAAAAGTAGCTGTAGACGAATATGTGCGCGGGCAACGCATTGAAGGTTATCTGCAAGATAGATACGCGATGCTGCCTTTTTTATCTGTGGTCTTTGGACTCCGTTTTGACTATTTTAATCGCACTGATGAACTCTCTATCCAACCGCGTGGCAGCCTACTCGTAGAACTCCCCAATAACTCCGAACTCCAATTTGCTTATGGCATTTACAACCAGACTCCAATACCAGCACTGCTCTCTTCGAGTGTCGGTAATCCGGCTTTAAAGTCAAGTCGCGCAAGCCACTATATCCTTGAACTCAAACGGCAGCTTTCACAAGCTACTGAAATCAAAATGGCAGCTTACTACAAAGACTTTGCAGGCTTGGTAACAGCTGATGAAGAAGCCACTTATCTCAATCAAGGCGTTGGTTATGCACAAGGCACCGAGATTTTTCTACGACACCAAAGCGGGGATAGACTTTTCGGTTGGATTTCTTACGCGTATGCGTTGTCTAGACGCCGTGACCGCGCTGGCGAACCGTATCGTCCCTACTCGTTTGATCAGACGCATGTTGCAACGTTCGCTGCCAGTTACAACCTTACCCCTACGTGGGAATTCGGTGCGAAATGGCAGTACCGTACGGGTAACCCGTATACTCCTGTTGAAGGTGCGACGATTCAGTTTGATCCGAGAAACGGGAAACCTATCTATGTCCCTATTTATGCTGAAACCAACTCCGATCGATTGCCTCCTTATCACAGATTGGATCTACGTGTCAGTAAAACTTTTCAATTTGGAGGGTGGAAGTTGGGAGCTTTCTTGGAACTCCTAAATGCCTATAGCCGACAGAATTTGCTCGATTTCAGCTACAATGATGACTACACAGAACGGGACGATGTTAATCAGTTGCCTATTCTTCCTTACCTCGGAATCACAGCAGAATTTTAATCGATTTTTCGAGGAGACAGAAAACTGAGACAGATACTGATCTTTCTAATCTTCTTAGTACCGTTCGGTACCTTTGCGCAAACGAATGATAATACCGAATCAGACCCAGTCAGTGCGGAGACCTCTGATGATATTTACATGTTAAAAGAGGTGAAGACCGAAGCAACGCGGTTAGAGAAAACAACGCATCGGACGCTGAGTGGGGACCTACTCCGAAAAGCTACGAGTAGTGCTGGCGATCCATTCCGCGCAATGGCCCGTCTTCCAAGTGTCGGGACGGTTAACGATTTTTTTGGGGCACTTTCCGTGCGTGGCGGTGCCCCGGGAGATAATCTTTACTACTTCGATCGATTGCCGTTAGGGTATCCTTATCATCTGCTTGGTATTGTTTCAGTGGTGAGTCCAGAGGTCATTGGGAAAATTGATGTGCATCCCGGTGGGTTTGGTGCCCAGTTTGGTGCCGACTCACAGGCGGTTATTGATATCCATTCCCGTCCAAAAAATGTGAAGTCTTTAGGACGGTTTGACGGGACGCTAAAACCCACTTTTATCTATTCCGAAGCCCTCTTCAGTGGATCTTTTTCTTTTCGAGGTGCGCCTGCAAAGGATTCCACTGACAGCAAAACTAACGAAGACCCAATGAGTACTGACCAAGAGTACTTGGAGAACAGACTGTCGACTAAACAAGGCTATTGGTACGCTTTCGGTAGACGCAGCTCCCTTGAGCCATTTTTTGAACTGGCTTCAAGGTTGGTAGATCTTGAAGATTTAGTACGAGATGTACCACGTTTTTGGAGTTATCAGTTAAAAGGTGTTTATAAACTCAACGATGTGCATGGAGTCGTGCTTAACGCAGTTACGGCGTATGATGCATCTAAATTACAACTGGGAGCAAACGAAGTCCATGACAGCGATCTCCGCGGTCCCTTAACCTCAGAAAACCCCTTTGATGTCCAAGGGATTCACTTTTACTCTCAGTTGTTACCGAAATTCAGGTCTATTCTGTCATTAACCCGCTCGTTTACAGAAAATGAAATCGCTTTTGGTGAAGGGTACTATTACCGGACAGCAGCTTCTGTCTACGCACTCCGAAACGATTTTACTTGGACGACATCCTCGGAAAACACCGATGTAGAATTCGGCTACTTACTTTCAAGCACCCCTACAACGGTTATAAGTCATGGTACTCGGCGACTCGAAGAAGGGGATCCAGATTATGAATACCGGATTCGTCACAACCTCGAAAAAGTCAATGTCACGGAGACCCAAAACCTCCATCGCTTAGAAGGCTATCTTCAAGCTCGGCAGAACTTATTTTCCCGTAACGTTTCGGGCACTTTCGGAATGCGTGCAAGCTATTTTAATCTCACAGACAGCCTGTCGCTTCAACCACGCGGGCAACTCCGTTATAGTCTTCCTTGGGAAGATGCATCTCTATACTTTAGTTATGGTCGCTATGCGCAAAATCCACGATTAGATCAGTTTGTCCTTGGCGTAACGCCAAACTCGTCTCTTGAGCAGAGTCTCGCAACGCATTACGTCCTTGAGTTGAGACAAAGGCTACCCTTCGGCGCGAACGTGAATATCGCGAGTTATTACAAAACACTCCAGGACCTCATTGCCTACAATAAAAGTGAGAGGCAGTATCAGAACGGTCAGACAGGATTTGTACGTGGATTTGAGGTTTCCTTCGGATATGAAATTCCCGAAGTCTTTGATGCATGGGTAGCGTACGCTTACACCGTTTCCAAACGCCGAGATCTTTCTGAAAGATTTCATAGATTTTATACCTACAATAGTCCATACGTGCTGACTGTCGCATCGGGTTACAGTGCCCCTCAGGAATTCCTCTTCTCGGTTCCGATCGTTAAAGCGTTAGATATAAATGCCAAGTGGCAATACCAGAGCGGTGTACTTTACGCACCTTTGGTAGACCGTTTCCGCTATACGAATCCGCGGACGAAGGAGAAAAAGTGGAGACCGATTTACGGGGAATGGAAACGTACCGCACCGTATCACCGATTGGATTTGAGTCTCCGCTTTACTTTGGCAGGAGACTTGAAGGATCGGGGTTGGGAATGGGGACTTGCGCTTGAGGTGTGGAACGTCTATAACCGTGATAATATACTTGAGGTTCGCTACAGTCCGAATTTCACAAAAGAGGAACCTATTTCACAATTGCCAATTATTCCATTTATAGCAACAACATTGGAATTTTGATAATCACGTTCAATTGAAATTTATATAGTCCAATTTGCCGCCTTTTTCGTCTTTATATTAACGTTAGATCCCCTATTTTTATAAGGAGGCACCTTCTTGGACGAGTATCTATTTGCTTCACCGAAATTTCAAAAGATTACAATTTCCCTACTTATCATTACAACGCTTTTGCACATTGTTACCACCGGTGCCCGTGCTGAATCGCACGATCATCAGGTTAAGGCATATCGCACTTACGAGAACGTGGAGATCGACGGTGATTTAACGGAAGAGGATTGGAAACATGCGGAACCGATTGACCAGTTTGTGCAAATTGAACCGTATGAAGGCGAAATCAGTTCCGAATCAATGGAGGTTCGGGTTCTCTACGATAACGAGAATATTTATTTCGGGTTTACCTGTTTCGATTCAGATATATCAAAACTCGTTGCGAATGAGATGCGCCGCGACTCTCGTGATCTACACGAGAATGACAATGTCTTTCTGCTGCTTGATACGTATAACGATCGACGAAGTGGTTTCTTCTTTCGGATGAACGCCCTTGGCGCGATACAGGACAGAGCTGTAACCAACAGCGGCGATACGTTTAATTCCGATTGGGATGCTGTGGTGGAATGCAAGTCGAAAATCAACGATACCAATTGGACTGCCGAGCTAAGTATCCCATTTAGTCAACTCCGTTTCAAAAAGAGCGATTCGATGGCATGGGGCATGAACACCGGTCGTGGGCTGGCGCGAAATCAAGAAGAGATGATATGGGTCCCCGTTTCAGCGTCCTACGGTGGCAGGGCGAAGTACCGAACCGCCAACTTGGGGAATGTTGTTGGGCTTTCAGGCATCACCCCCTCTCGGAACTTAGAGGTGCTGCCATATATTCTTCCCGGGGTGACTCAAATTAATGAGAATGACACAGGTCTTGAAACCGACGGCAAATTCAAAATAGGCGTTGATGCCAAATACGGTATTACGTCAAACCTGACCGCGGACATCACCTATAACACGGACTTTGCGCAGGTTGAAGCCGATGAAGAACAGGTGAACCTTACCCGATTTAGCCTCTTTTTTCCTGAAAAGCGTCCTTTCTTTTTGGAGGGTGCCGGACTTTTCGACTTTGGGATACCACGGACCAGTTTCCGCCGCCCTCCACCGATGCTCCTTTTCTATAGCCGACGGATCGGACTTGCAGAAGGCAATGCAATTCCAATTATCTTTGGTGGAAAAACAAGTGGCAAGGTCGGTTCTTACGGTGTAGGGTTTCTCAACGTCCTGACAAATGAATTCTACGATGCTGATACGGAAGATGATCCAATTGACATTCCGCGTACCAATTATTCTGTAGTACGAATTACAAAAGATATCGCTTCAGGGTCGCGCATTGGTATGATTGCTGTAAATAAGGACGAAATTGGTGACTACAACCGGGCAGGTGGTTTTGATTTTGAGTACCGTCCGAGTGACAGCCTGGATATACGCGGTCTGTGGTCCCGAACGTTTGAACCAGGGATGTCTGGACAAAATAATGCATGGTATATCGGATCAAACTGGCGGCACAAGCGTTTCCGTGTAGAGGGTTCGTATACCGATATCGGCGATGATTTCAACCCTGCTGTTGGATATGTGAGACGCCCTGGTATTCGGCACCTTCGGGGTGAAACGCGTTGGGTCCCGATGCCCCAAAAGTTCGGGATTCGACAAATTTGGACCGGTCCAGAGGTGGACTATATCCTCAATCATAACAATGAATTAGAAGAATGGGACATCTCCTATACCAATTGGTTTGAATTGAGTTCGGGCGACTCCATCTTTTTTAACGTCGGACGCAGCTTTGAGCGACTGACCGAGGTTTTCGATTTTCGGGAGGGTATAGAGATTCCAATAGGCGACTACCAATCTAACTCATTCGGTTTCCGTGCCTCCAGCAGTGATAGTCGTCCGATCAGTACAACTGTCGGTGGCGGCATTGAGAATTTCTATAAAGGCGAAGTCCGCAGAGCATACCTACAAACCACTCTTAAACCAAACGGGCATATCAGTGTGAGTGCGCAGTACCAATTTAATCAGGTCGTTGATCTCCCCACGGCGTACTTTACCGATGGGAACCCTCGCCCCGTTTATGTTAACCTTTTTAGAGGTAGATTTGACTATTCCTTTACTACAGGGCTTTTTGCAAAACTGTTTGCACAATGGAATGCCGATGCGAACGTTGTGTCTACCAACTTCCTTGTCAACTATATCTATCGCCCAGGAAGCGATTTCTATTTCGTTTTCAATCAGACGTATGATACGAACGGCACCACTAGATCTCGTCTGTTAGATTCAACCGTGGTTGCTAAGGTAACCTACTGGTGGAATCCGTAATGCAAGAAGCGACATTCTTTGATGCTCAGGGTGATTTAGTTTTAGGTTTTTCGTGTGATATTTTTCACAGTTGTTAATATTTTGATATAAGCAGAAGTCGCGTGACTTCTCACGCGACTTCTGCTATACTTCACCTTCAAAATGTTCATATACGCCAGACGCACCCTAAGAGCCAGCACTTTGCTCACATCTTATAGCGACTGGCCAGGACTCGCACAAGTCTATGAATATCGCATCAACCGAATCCATACAAAGACAGGCGAGAGCACACATCATACGCAGTATGGTATCACAAGTCTCACACCCCAACAAGCTACCGCTGAAGACTTACTTACACTTCGCAGAAACCATTGGACGATAGAAAACAAACGCCATTGGATACGAGATACCGTCTTCGGGGAAGACGCTTCACGAGCACGAACCGGCAGTATACCCCAACTTATGGCCGCTTTGCGAAATGCTGCCCTCGCCCTTCTACGTTTCGCTGGATATACCAAAATCTCCGAAGCAACCCGTTTCTTCGCAGTAAGACCTAAACTCACAGTTAACCTCATCTCATGAATATGATTAAAACTATCACCCTGCTTTGATGGTAAATAAAAGTTGACACAAAACTGAAAATATGTTATAATTAATTGAAAATATCTTATAATTACTAAAGTTTGGACAATTTATCTCACGTTTTAGTTGAGTCTTCAAAGGGTGGTGTATTTTTCGAGGAGTTGCGTCTACTCAGGCAACCGACGAAAACGCGACACCAACACAGTCGGTTTCAACCCCGTAGGGGTGGCATCTGTATAGAAAAGGGGTATTCCATTATTTTCAACCCCGTAGGGGTGGCATCTGTATAGAAACTTTGCGCCAGCGGAGCAACATGTCTATAGAAAAAGGTCTCTACACTCCCGCACTCCAGCGGTGTGCTATGTCTGAAAATTGTCCAAAGCTTAGTATAATTAGAGCATGCTTATGCTAAAATGGCGAACTTTCACCGTGTTCCATATCTATAGATATTAGCAAGCATTTTAGCAGTATTTGGTATTGAGAAATAGATACTTATAGATTGCGAATAATTACTGCATATTTTTACCCACTTTAGCCGACCTCTTAATCTTAATATAGGAAACACGCGCGAGCAGTGTGCTGAGACCGAAACTATCCTTCTTCTCTTTATATTATAGGAGGTAAAACAGATGAATAGCAGAACTTCCGGCATGCTCAGTCAAATGCAGCAACGCCGGGCGGAGCGCAAAAAACCGAAGCGTTTTGTCGCATTGAAAAAGGTTTCACTTGATGTCAGCCAGCAGCAAGGCATTTCTACGGCACAAACAAACATGCCGAAGCATACTATTACCCAAAAGCACGTTGGACGGAGTTCCGCAGCGTTTACAGTCGCAATGGTGTTTCATATCGTTATAGCGATTATCATTAGTGTTTTCTATATCGCTGATCGGATTGAAAATGAACGAGAGACGTTTGATATTAGCATCGTCACGGAAGAGGTAAAAACCAAACGCAGATTTCAACGCAAGGAAACGCTGAAGTTCGACAAGGCAAGACAGAACGTGCAGAAACCCATTCTCCAGCAGCGACCGGTAACGACTGACACTAACCAACTGCTATCGAGTGACGCGTTTGTAATCCCCCAAGGCACGGATGCAGCCGTCGATCTCTCAGCACCTACTGATGAAGGTCCAAAAATGATAGATGTTAACCGGAGTTTTATAAAGCCTACAACGACGGTTGACTCCGAAACAAAGGCACCTGTCCTTGAAAGACCGCGTGAAGCCCCATCATTGATTAACAAGCTTGATGCTCCCGAACTTGATGAGGGCCCCGGATTGGATAACGTTAGTTTTGAGCCTGAACCCGGAGTCGTACCTCCGAGGAAGAAGTTTCAAGTGGAACCGGATTATCCAGAGAGTGCCAAGAAGGCTGATAAGGAAGGCGAGGTCATTTTGCAGGCGACCATTAACGAGAAAGGTGTCCCGATAGAGATTAAAGCACTGACAAGCCTCGGTTTTGGACTTGAGGAAGCGGCGATTGCAGCGTTGAAGAAATCTACTTTTCATCCGGCAACGAAGGGTGGTGAACCTATCAGCAAGTTGGTTCAAATACCCTATGATTTTACGCTTAAGGACAACTAAGGGTATTCATATCGGCAAGCCTGTCTAAGTCTCATTTCATCTGTTTTGATAGTACGGGTGAGCGTCCGACGTTCACCCGATTTTTAGCAGGTCTTTTGCTGCAAAATTTCGGACTAAACTCACAACTGAATGACGTGCTGTGTCAGCTATTTGTGTCTGTTCAAACGTCAACTTGGCAGTTTCTGCCTCAACGGCTTCTGCCTGTGATGCCGACATATTTTCAAAAAATCGATCATGTACAGCAGTCGGTGCGTTGTATAGGGCAAGGGCTAAGGTCGGTTTGTCCAGCACTTGTAAGATAGTTTTGATTGCCTCATCTCCCAAATTACCCAGATCCTCAAATGTAAGGAGTTGTTCAGAGACGCTATTTACCATTCCTGGCTGCTTCTCTCCCAATGCTTCCAACAATTCGTTCTGTTCTGTCACGTCCATGTATGACAATAATTTTGCAAGGTTCGCTGTGCCTTCACCCAAGAAAGTGGTTTTTTCAATTGCTTCCTTAATCTTGGCAATCTGTTCGTTCCAAATTCGCTTCGCACTTTCAGAGTCAACAGTTTCTGTTGTCGCCACCTTCTCAGCGATGCTTACCTGTTTGTCAAAGGGTAACTGCGCGAAAAGTTTCCCAGCGTGCGCGGCGAGGGCATTTTCCGTGTTCAATTGCGAGCACATTACAAGAAACACCGCAGCGTCGCTGTCGTCTACGCTCTGAAATGCTGCTAAAGCAACTTGTGGATGTGTTTCGTCGAGTAAAGCCGCCAATTCTTTCAGAGCAGCCTCATCTAAGAAGGTTGGTGTGGTTTGCGAGTCTGTATCAGGAAGGGACACCGTGTACCCCCTTTTCTCCTGCGACTACTTCACCGATTAGGTACGTGGATTCATCGGATGCTTTAAGCGACCTTAGGGCAGCATCAACGCTATCGGGGGCAACGACTATCACCATCCCAATTCCCATATTGAAAACCCTGTACATTTCAGAATCTTCAACGTCCCCTTTCGCTTGTAAACACGGAAAGATAGGCGGAATTTCCCATGTTCCGTTCCAAATGTGTGCCACACACCCCTCCGGCAGAATCCGCAGCACGTTCGCTGGCAATCCGCCGCCAGTGATATGGGCGATGCCTTTAACATCACACACATTGCGAAGAGACAGGACAGATTTTACGTAGCTTTTGTGGGTTGCGAGCAGGGCATCCGCTACTGTTGCGGAGAGCTCAGGAAGGTAAGTATCTACACTGTAATTACACCTATCAAACAGAATCCGCCGCGCTAATGTAAAGCCGTTCGTATGTAAACCTATAGAGGCTAAACCGATGAGTCGGTCTCCGAGTGCAATACTCTCTCCAGTAATCACGTCGGCTTTCTCAACCGCGCCGACGATAGTACCTACCAAGTCGTACTCACCAACAGCATAAATATCCGATAGTTCGGCGATTTCACCGCCGATTAAGGCACAACCGATCTCCCGGCATCCTAATGTTAAACCTGTTACGATCTCTTCAATCACTGCTGGTACAACTTGATTGATGCCGATGTAATCTAAAAAGAAGAGCGGTTCCGCTCCCTGCACGACAATATCGTTACCACAGTGTGCGACGATGTCGAAACCGACGGTGTCGTGCCGTCCTGCTTTAAACGCGACCTTTAGTTTTGTCCCAACACTATCTGTACTGGAAACAAGCACAGGTTCTTGATACCTTTGGAGCGCGAAAAGCCCACCGAACGTCCCGACATCACTGAGCACTTCCGGTCGATAGGTGGTTCGGACCAGTTTTTTTAGCCGTGATATCGCTTCGGTTTCCGCTTCAAATGAGACACCAGCATCGGCATACGTCAACGGATTTTTATCTGCCATCTGATTTTTCCTGCTCCTTCAACAATTGTTTGCGAAGAGGTGAGACACTTTCCCTTGGTCTTAAGAGACTAATGACCAACACAATGCCACTGATGCCTAAGGCAATGAGTACGCCGATCTCTTCCGCTTCATCCGCTTTCATGTTCGGCCGGAGCTTCCCAATCAGAAACGGAAGGACCCTGCTCAGCACCATACCGAGAATCGCACAACCGAGCAAAGAAATAAGCGTGTGTCGCCCTTGCGCTGTGCCTATCGGACTCGGTTTTTTCCGTCCGCTCCTACCGCCTTCTGGACGCCACATAAGAATTTTCCTCGTAGATGTGATTTTAATAAGCCTACATTGAAAAGTGATTCTAATCCACAATTAACGGAAGTTGCTCTGAAGATTCTTCTACAAATGGAATCGGATATTTCCCATCAAAACAGGTGGTACAAAAGTCCTGAGGTGTTTTCACTGACTTTAGCATCCCGTCAATACTCAAGTAACCGAGGCTATCGGCACGGATATATTTGCGAATTTCGTCAATCGTGTGTGAACTCGCAATTAACTCCCTACGGGTTGGTGTGTCCACTCCATAGAAGCATGAAAATTTGTTTGGCGGGGATGCAATGCGGAGATGTACGGCTGTCGCACCGCCTTGCCGAATGATTTTGATGAGTTTCCGGCTATTCGTTCCGCGCATAATTGAGTCGTCTACAAGAACAACCCGTTTGCCACGCAGTACATCGCGTATTGGGTTCAATTTCACCTTAACCATTAATTCTCGGATATCCTGTGTCGGATTCATGAAGGATCGACCAACGAAAGTGTTCCGAGATAGTCCGAGATCAAACGGAATACCGGATTCCTCAGCGTACCCAAGGGAGGCGATCGTCGCGGAATCAGGAACTGGGATAACGACATCTGCTTTGACGGGGTGTTCGCGAGCGAGTTGTCTACCGAACTCGCGGCGCGTATTATTCACGCTCTGTCCGAACATCATGCCATCTGGTCTCGCGAGATAGATATATTCAAAGATGCACTGTGATAATTCCGACTGTTTTTGGTGGGACCGATAGGACTCGATACCGCGATGGGCAGAGCGCGTAAATATCAATTCTCCCGGTTCTACCTCACGTATCGGTTCGGCTTCAACCACATCAAGAGCACATGTCTCAGAAGCTAACACATAGGCATCACCGAGTTTACCGAGCCAAAGGGGGCGAAATCCGTGTGCATCGCGAGCTCCTATGAGTGTGTTTTTGTCCATGCATACGAACGAATACGCACCTTCAACACTCCGCAGTGCATCGGTGATTCTATGCTCCAAAGCTTGCTTCCGCGAATGCGCTATCAAATGGAAAATCACTTCGGTGTCCAAACTTGTGCTGAAGATGGAACCGGCGTTCTCCAGATGATTCCGAACTTGTGTCGCGTTGACAAGGTTGCCGTTGTGACCAAGCGCGAGGGGTCCTTGTTTGTAATTTCGGACTAAAGGCTGGGCGTTTTCAAGAGTGCTTTCCCCTGCTGTCGAGTATCGGTTGTGTCCGATAGCGATATGCCCTTGCAGTTTCGCTAAAGTATCAGTTGTAAAGACAGAGTGAACAAGCCCCATGCCGTGGTGATAGGTGAACTTCTCGCCATCTGATGCGACAATGCCGCTGCTTTCCTGCCCTCGATGCTGAAGGGCGCGTAACCCCAAATACGTCAATTCCACTGCTTTTGGATGGCCGAAAATACCGAATACACCACATTCGTCCTTTGGCTTATCATCATATTGCATTTTGACGGGTGAAACCTCCAGCGTACACGCTTAGATTTTCGCAATTATTCATCAAAAAAGCCTTTCCTTGATTTACGCCTGTTCCGCAGCTTCAGTATTCTTTACTGCTGTTAACCTATATCCTAAGATCGCTCCGATAGGAACAGCAAGGATATACCAGATTTCAACTGGCAAGCCGAGGTACATCCACCCACGCATAGGTAGCGAAACAATATACGCGAGCGTCTTAAGGACCGGAAGAAGCAATGCCAAAATCAGATTTGGTCTTCCAAATATTTCCCATGGGACATTGAGTAGGGCAAGCAAGCCAACAACAGCTGGCGGACCTAAGAATGCGCCTGAGCAGAGCGGTTTTAAGGGAATATTGATACCGAATTTCTGGCTCACGAAGCGGATGCTCGCGCTTGATCCCACAATCACGACCCCGTACGTGATACCGAGTGAAATAAGAAGAAGTAAACCTACCCAGAAGCCATGATGGACTTTGTTCCCGAGTAGCACCTGCCAAATAAAATTGTCAAATATCAATAGGCAAACCCACCCACCTACCAGCCCGATGAGACTCCCCGCAACAATTTGACCCAGGGTTAATGTAATACCATTTTTTTTCATGCAGTCCTGACTTTCTTTTCAATTTTAATTCTATTGTATCATGATGCAACATTATTGTCAAAACAATCTTTTTTTCAAATTGGTTTGACACAATTCTAACTTTGAATTAAACTATCTTCACAAAGTGCAATTTTCACTTTCAATCTCTCATCGTAAGCGGCGGATTCAGTGCCGTTTCCAAAGGAGGCTCTCATGTCGAAAATTCTCGTGCTATCAGGTGAAAACCACCGTTTTAATGCAAGTGCCAGCGTCATTCACGATTTTCTCTCTGAAGATGCTGATATTTCAGCGACGTTAACCGACGATAAAGGAATTTTAGCATCGTCGGAGCTAAATGACTATGATGCGTGTGTTTTTGGCACCGGTTTTACGCGCACGGAGCGTCAAGAGGATGGATCTGTCGCCCGTGTCTCGGATTTAGCACCCGCTGAAGAGGCTGGCTTGTTCCAATTCGTCAGTGACGGCAAAGGATTGGTCGGTATTCACGGTACTGCGTGGTGGATCGGCGGTCAGGCAATGGATCTTATCGGCGGGGCTGCCAATTGGCATCCACCCGGCTCAACTTTTACTGTCCATATCGAGGATAACGAGCACCCCACAACCGAAGGGATCGAAGATTTCGATGTCGAAGACGAAATCTATATCTCTGCACACGATCCGCATATCCATGTCTTGGCATCCGCTGAGTGGTTCGGCAAAGCACACCCCATGGCGTGGGTGAAACCTTACGGTTCCGGACGCGTCTTTTACACCACTTTGGGGCACGGACCAGGGACCTTTGAACGTGCTGGAATGCAGAAATTCCTCACCCAAGGGGTGAAATGGGCGGCTGCATCATAGTTTTATGTAGCAAGTTTTGGCTTGCAAACTACGCCAAAATGCTATAAGGCGAGGCACTTGTGTCTCGCCGTTCCATTACCTTAAACCCAAATGCACACACTGAAAATCACGGATATAGAGACTGAGATTGTTCAGGTAAACCACCGCGGCAATTGGCTCTTCGTCAAGGTACATACTGACGACGGTAGCGTCGGGGTCGGTGAGGCTTCCCACGGTAGAGATGACGCGAGCGTTGAACACCTCATTAAGACACTCAAATCTACACTCGTCGGATGGAACCCGTTTCAAATGGAGGCATTCCGACAGCGTTTTTATCACGTTACTGAAAGCCATACCTATCACACAGCACTCAGCGGAATTGAGCAAGCGATGTGGGATCTGGTAGGCAAGGCGTTAGAGGTACCGAGCTATCAGTTGTTGGGTGGCAAGTGCCGAGAGAAGATCCGGCTCTATGCAAATATTAACCGCGCAACAGTCGATCGGAGTCCATTCGGGTTTGCCCACAATGCGGAGCGTGCTGTTGCTGAGGGATTTACCGCCATAAAATGTGCCCCTTTTGACGATGTTTCTGTCGCGAATATTTCGCGGGGAACGCTAACACCTGCTATCTGCTTGGGGATTGATCGCATTCGCACGATTCGTGCAGCGATTGGTGGTGACATTGATCTAATGGTGGATTGCCACAGCCGTTTTAACCCCGGTATCCTCATTCAGGTCGCAAAAGAATTGGAAGACTTGCACCTCTTCTGGATTGAAGACGCAGTTTCGTTAGATAATCTTGATGCTTTCGCGCACATGAGTCGCTCTATCGGTATCCCGATCGCGACTGGTGAACGTTTACGAACCCTTACGGATTTTGATAGGTTGTTAACTGAAGCACACGTTGATTATATTTTGCCGGATGTCAAACATGTTGGTGGAATTTCGGGGCTGAAAAAAATTGCCATTCTCGCTGCCGCGCGAAACGTTATGATGACACCTCACAATCCGAGCGGTCCCATAGCGACCGCTGCGAGTGTCCAATGCATGGCGAGTGTGCCAAATTTCGCAATCCTTGAATACGCGTGGGGAGAAGTAGACTGGCGTGCGACCCTCATTGAACCACCTGAGAAAATCGTTGACGGATTCATTGAAGTACCCGCCCGAACCGGATTAGGCATTACACTTTTAAAACATAACATATAAGGAGTCATAAAAAATGCTACTTTGCAATACTGGCTGGCGCGCTGCAATATGGGCTTGCAAGCTACGCTCTACAACACCAAAATTTATCTCCCTCTGTTCCTTCCTACTTATTGTTACTCTTACGGGATGTCTCGGAAATCTACAAACAACGCAACCGGAAGCCGATACAGCAGCCACTGCTACAGAAATTACCGAAACAGAAGCACCTCGCGCACTTGCCGAACTCCAACTTTCAACGCCTAAAACGAATTATTCTGCAAAAGAAGCCATCCCCCTTAATCTCAATATCCAGAATGGGAAGTTTGATCTTCTTGTTTCTTTCTTCAGTGTTGCAACAAGAGGAGCGTTTACACAAATAACTGTGAAGGATGTGAGCGGACAGATTGTTAAACCGAAACGTGTACTCACACAAGAAAACCCGCAAAAATATGTGCAGCGTGACGGGAAATCGGTACGCTGTATTCAAGGTTTTGAATTCAAAGCAGACGCGACTCAGGAATTAACATTGAAAGATATTCAGAAATACTATAAGTTGCAGCCCGGCACTTACACTGTAACGCTTGCGATTGAGTTAGAGGTTTATCGAGAATCTATAATAGAGGAGCATCCAGAGGTGCTTGAGTTGAGACGTGATCTGGCACGGTTGCAGAACGATCCGAATCTGCAAGCGGCTGCAAAGCAAGATGCTCTAAAATACTACCAAGAACAGATTAAGTTTATTGAGGAAAGACACAAGGATGTGGTGATGGATATTTACCTACCTGTCAAGTCACGTCGTGGAAAGGCATCGCTTGTATCCAATGAGGTTACGCTAACGATAGAGTAACTGGGATGAGCGAGGTTTGGATCTCGCTTCTTTGAAGAATAGTACGCTAACTATAGAAAGGAAATTCTTGTCAGATGAGAACGTTTAAAAATCTCGGGATGTTTTATCTATTTCTAATTTTTAGTATGGTGGGGTGTATGGCAGGTTTTCAAACCCAATCAATGCCAAGAAATGTGACAACAGCCACTTCAGGGGTAATTTTCTCTCTCTCAACACCTAAAGACGCTTATACATCTAAGGACACTATTCCACTTGAACTCAGTATTCAGAACGGAAAATTTAACCTGCTCGTGCCTGTTGTCAACATTGCAGCACCAAGCGTATTTGCGCAATTAAGCGTTACAGATTCCGATGGTAACGTTGTTGACCCTAAACGCTCAATTATCGCACCGAGTTCTGAAGAAATCTTTATGGAAAAAGATGGGAAATCTGTTCAGTGTATCCAAGGGTTGGAATTGAAAGCCGCGACAACGCAGGTTGTCCCTTTGGAAGATTTACAGAAATATTATCAGTTGGAGAAAGGGAGCTACACACTCACACTCACAATAGAGTTACCGGTTTACCGAGATTTTTTGAAAAAACGACAGCCAGAGGTTATAGAGTTGGAAGAGGAGATCAAACGGATTCAGAAAGTAGCAGATGCGCACGTCTCCGCTGCAGGCAAGCGTTCCGCAGTTAATGATCTCCAGCAACAGATTGAATTTCTTGAAAAGAAACACAAAGACATTTATCTGCCCGTCAAATCGCTACTTGGCAAAGCAATGCTTACTTCCAACAACATCATCATAACAATAGAATAACGGAGATATTGGAAAGGAAATTCTTATGAGAACATTTAAAAGTCTTACGCTGCTTTACTTATTTCTGATTTTTAGTATGGTAGGCTGCATCACAAGTTTGCAAACCCAATCGATGCCAACGGATGTAACAACAGCCACTTCAGGGGTAATCTTTTCTCTTTCAACACCTAAAGACGCTTATGTATCTAAGACCACTATTCCGCTTGAACTCAGTATTCAGAACGGAAAATTTGACCTTCTCGCGCCTGTTGTCAATGTTGCGACATCAAGCGCGTTCGCACAGTTAAGGATTACAGATACCGACGGCAATATTGTCGAACCTAAACGCTCAATCCCTGTTCCGAGTTCCGCAGAAGTCTTGATTGAAAAGGATGGGAAATCTGTTCAGTGTATCCAAGGGTTGGAATTGAAAGCCGCGACAACACAGGTTGTCCCTTTGGAAGATTTACAGAAATATTATCGGTTGGAGAAAGGGAGCTACACAATCACGCTCACAATGGCGTTACCGGTTTACCGAGATTTTTTGAAAAAGAAACACCCGGAAGTTGTGGAATTGGAAGAAGAGATTAAACGAATTGAGGATGTGACAGATGCACATGTCTCCGCTGCGGACAAGCGTTCCGCAGTTAACGATCTCCAGCAACAGATTGACTTCCTTGAAAAGAAACACAAGGATATCTATCTACCTATCAAATCACTGCTTGGTGAGGCAGTACTCACTTCCAATAGCATTACCTTAACGATAGAATGACAGAAATCCCAGACACATTTCTATACCATCTATTCAATTACACGTCCTTTAGGGGGTCCACCCATGAAAATTACGAGACTTTCCTTTTTACTTAGCATCGGTTTGGTACTGGTTTTCTCAAATCTGCTTAATATTTGGGCAGAAGCCCCAACACGCGCTAAAATTGTATTCACCTCTACCCGAAATAGTAACGCTGAAATCTATGTGATGAATGCTGATGGGAGTAAAGAGATAAGGTTAACCCACCACCCTGGAGACGATTTCGACCCTACATGGTCACCAACTGGAGAACACATTGCTTTTGTCTCAGAGCGGGACCACAAAGGGCTTTATGACATCTATCTCATGGATGCCAATGGAAAAAATGTCCATCGGGCTTTTGGCGATTTGGACTACAGGACCGCGCCTACTTGGTCGCCTGATGGGAAAAAGATTGCTTACCATACGTACTCGCCTGTGCCAGATTGGGCAGTGTACGCCAATACACTCGGTGGCGGTGAGGCGGAGCGAATTGCCGAATCGGGAATACACCCGGGCGGTTTTCCTGCTTGGGCACCCGATGGGAACGAGGTCGCCTTCATCGGTGGTGAGCCCACAGAATGGCATCTTCGGATTATCAACCTAAAAACGAGCGAGCAAGAGACACTCCTTCCGAAAATTAAGGGAAGCGATATGCATTACCCTACTTGGTCGCCTGATGGGAAAAAACTTGCCTTTGCCATGTGGAGACGGGATAGGGAACACGGTATCTACATTATTCACCGTGATGGGAAAAAATGTGAAGAGATAGTCGAAAATGCGTTCGGAACACTTGCGTGGTCACCTGATGGGAAAGAACTTCTTTATCGAAAGACCATCGCGGGACATAAACTCTTGTTTAAAATAGACCTTGACTCTCGCACTGAAACACCGCTCGCGCGCCTGGGGCCAACCATACGTCATGGACGGAATACGGGTTGGGACTGGTTTGATCCTAAAGTTTTACCTGTTTCTCCACAGCCACAGCTGCTTACCACTGTGTGGGGTAAAATGAAGATTCAAGACTAAATCTTAATGCCGACGGAACCTATTATGAAACGTCTATATTTCTATCTGTTGTGTTACACCGGTTTCGCTGTGTTATGTTTCAGCATTTGCCAAGTTTCAGCACAAGTTCCAACAGGTCCCAAGATAGTGTTCAACTCTAACCGAGATGGCAATGCCGAAATCTACATGATGAATACTGATGGAAAACAGCAAGTTAGATTAACCCAGCACCCCGATGCTGATTTTCAGCCGGTCTGGTCCCCGACAGGCGATCAGATTCTCTTCGTATCCAATCGAGATGGAGTGGACGACTTATACCTGATGGATGCCAATGGAGAAAATGTGAGACGAGTGTTTAAGAAGATTGCTTCAAGAGAACAACCCGCTTGGTCTCCAAATGGCAAACAGATCGCTTATTTGGGAAATAAAGGGAACGATTGGGCAATCTATATCGCGACATTAGATGGGAAAGAGGAACGCTTGGCGACGTGTGGTAGAAGTGGTGGGTTTCCTGCGTGGTCACCCGATGGGACAGAGATCGTATTTCCTAAGGCAGGTTTAGTAGAGAGACCCAATCCGCTTGTGATTATTAACCTCCACACGCGTCGTCAAGAGATACTACAGCCCGAACCGCAGCTGCATATGTTTCGTCCCGATTGGTCAACGGACGGTACAACTATCGCTTTCTCACACGTTGAGAAATTGGGTGGCAAAGGCCCAATTGCAGGAACACTCTACACTGTTAGTCGTGATGGTAGCAATTTACGCGAAATTATCCCTGAGAAAGAACCGCTATCAGAGGATCCCGTTTGGTCTCCGAGAGGTGACGAACTTGCTTATAATAGAAAGGTTGACGACAATTGGCAAATTTTCAAAATTGATTTGACAAGCCTTCAGAGTATACAACTCACAAACCGCGGCACAAATGTTTATCCTGATTGGCTTGATCCAGTTTTCGCTTTGCCGGTTTCTCCTAAACCACATTTGCTCACTACAGTCTGGGCGAAAATGAAAACTTCTAATTAAGGTTGCAGCTTAAATATGAATTGTTCATTCAAGATTCTCTGCACAGGTCAAAAATTTTTACTTGCAAAATAGCGAAAAATGGTATATAATTTTAAGAACGAAATCGTCCATGCACAAAGTTTTCGCAACATAGCGGTTCTCAAGGATAATCCAGAATGCTTTTTAACTTTGCAAATGTGCTAATCTTCTTAATTGTTGGCTGTCTATTTGTCGTTTTAAACCTCACTGTCTCTCGCCTCCTGCATACCAAACTGTTCTCAAGCGAAAAATATATCCCTTATGAATGTGGCGAAGATCCAATCGGTGATACACGGATTAAGTTTAACACCCGTTTTTACGTCATCGCGCTCATTTTCCTAATCTTTGACGTGGAAACCGTGTTCCTTTTCCCGTGGGCAGTTGTTTTTCGGGACTTCGGTCTTTTTGCTTTCTTGGAGATGCTTGTCTTCATCGCTATTCTGTTAGTTGGACTTGCCTACGTCTGGGCAAAAGGCGATCTGGAGTGGATCCGCTCCACGCAGTTGGAAGTACAATCCGTCCAGAGGGAGGAAAGTTATGATAATTGATGAGAAACTGGATAAAAACGTTATTGTTACCTCAGTTGATGCCGTCGCCAACTGGGCACGCTCCTCCGCGCTCTGGCCCATGACTTTTGGACTCGCCTGTTGTGCCATTGAGTTCATGGCAACCGCTGCTTCTAACTACGACCTTGACCGGTTTGGGGCAGGCGTGCCGCGTGCCACACCGCGTCAGTCCGACCTGATGGTCATCTCTGGGACAGTGACACTCAAAATGGCAACGCGTATCAGGCGACTTTATGAGCAGATGCCGGAACCGAAATATGTCATTTCCATGGGGAGCTGCGCAACAAGCGGCGGTCCCTACTGGCAACACGGATATCATGTTCTCAAAGGTGTTGATCGGATTATCCCGGTTGACGTTTATGTACCTGGATGTCCACCGCGTCCAGAGGCACTCATTGAAGGGTTACTCAAGTTACAAGAAAAGATTAAAACCCAGACCGTCGCCAAGCGTGGTGATGTCCCGTTCCTGAAAAGACTCTTTACAAAGACGGAGTGGTACGAGCAGGAGGAAACTGAAGCTGCGGCTGAAGCGGACACACCATCTGCAGAAGATGAGAGCACCCAAACCACTGCTTAGAATATCTATCCATCCAAAGGTAGAAGCGATTTGTAATCGTGACCATGGAGTAGAAATTACGTGAAACCAGAAGAAATTTATGAAAATCTAACCGAGCAGTTTGGTGAAGCCGTCCTCGGTTTCGACACTGAACTTGCTGGTGATCCGAGCATTCTCATTACTTCCTCAGCAATCGCCGATGTATGTCAATATCTCGCTGAAACTGACACGTTGGCATTTGATTCACTGATGTGCCTCAGTGGCGTTGATTTGAATGCCAAGGATGAAGAACTTGCTGTTGTCTATCATATCTATGCCATGCGACATCGGCATAGTGTGGTTCTGAAAACCACAGTGCCAAAAACAGATGCCCACCTCCCCAGCGTCGCACATATCTGGAAAACTGCGGACTGGCATGAGCGTGAAGCTTATGATCTCTATGGAATCCTCTTTGAAGGGCACAGTGATCTCCGCCGCATCTTACTGCCCGATGATTGGGAAGGGTACCCCCTACGCAAAGATTACAAAGAACCGGAATTCTACCGCGGTATGCGTGTGCCGTATTAGGTGGTATTTTCCCTGATTTGCAAGTTCAAGATTTATGCTTGTGGTAACATTGGATAGCTCTCGGAAAAACAGGTTAGGATTTGACATTCAAACGCGAAAGTGGTATCATATATAGTGGAAAATAGATAGATATAAGCAGCAAATCTTCTGATTCACTTTAGGCTTTGCAGAACCCGTATTATGGAAACTACACAGCAGACTGAAAGTAAAATTATAGAACTAAAACCGTTCGCCGATGAGATGGTGGTGAACATGGGACCTCAGCATCCAAGCACACACGGTGTGTTACGTTTAGAATTGAAGTTGGATGGTGAGATAGTCCGAGAAGCGATTCCACACATCGGCTATCTGCATCGCTGTTTTGAGAAGCATTCCGAGAATCTCTCCTATCCCCAGATTATCCCCTTTACCGACCGGATGGATTACGTGGCAGCAATGAACCAGAATTGGGGGTTCTGTCTTGCCGTTGAGAAGCTGCTGGAAGCAGATGAGAGCAAAGAATTCGAGGTGCCAGAACGAGCGGAATACCTGCGGGTGCTTATCTGTGAATTAAACCGTATCGCAAGCCATCTCCTCTCTTTCGGAACTTACGGGATGGACCTTGGGGCATTTACGCCTTTTCTTTATGCCTTTCGCGACCGTGAGCGTTTACTCCTACTTTTCGAGAAAGTGTGTGGCGCACGGCTCACCTATAACTACATCCGTATCGGTGGTGTCTCCGAAATCATCCCTATGGAGCCTGGTTCCATTACCGAACAGAACTTCTTGGATGAGATAGAAGAATTCCTTGATTATTTTGAGCCGCTGATTGACGAGTATAACGAACTCCTAACAAAAAACAGTATCTTCGCCGAACGCACGATGGGAGTTGCTATCATGTCGGACGAGATGGCACTGAGCTACGGTGCGACTGGTCCTAACCTTCGAGGTTCGGGTGTGGATTGGGATCTCCGGCGAGATGAACCTTACTCCATCTATGATAGGTTTGACTTTGATGTGCCTGTCGCTGTGGATATTCCGGAATTGGGAGCGGTTGTTGGGGACTGCTGGAGTCGATACAAAATACGTATGGATGAGATGAAGGAGTCTATCCGGATTGTGCGACAGATTTTGGCAGAAGGGCTGCCCGGTGGTCCCGTGATGGCAGATTTAAAAGCCGTCCGTCCACCGAAAGGTGAAATCTATTTCCGAAGTGAGGCACCGCGCGGTGAACTCGGATTCTACATTGTCAGCGATGGCACACCGAAGCCGGTACGTCTTAAAGGACGATCACCCTGCTTCAGTGCTTTGAGCGCGTTACAAGAACTCAGCCGAGGCTTGATGGTCGCAGATATTATCGCTATTATCGGAAGCATTGATATTGTAATGGGAGAAGTTGATCGGTAAATACACCGCATAATGGAGTTAAACGGTGAGAATTACGACGAAGAGACAAGTAAATGTCTTAGGATGGGCCAGTGTTATAACCGTTTCGGGCTGTACCATAGTTCATTTTTTGACCGACACTGAAATTATATCTGCAATAGTTGGCTTAGTTTTTATCGGTGCCTTGTGTTTATTCGAGATAGTACACCGTTCTGAACCGGGACAACAACTGTTTTCAAACTTGCCATCATTGCTGCCTCAGAACAGATTTTTGCGATGGGCCCTCCTATTAGCAGGGGCTATCGTGACTGTAGACTGGATTTTGGAAATTGGCGAATTTTTGCTTGCCGGATAAGGAGATTGGATGTCGGATTTTAGGGCGATGTTTGTAGGTTTCCCAGATTTCAATGTATCTGAGAATTTCTTTCCCAATATAAACCTACAAGATAAACTCAATTGGGCAGAGGAATTCATACAGAATGTTTTAATCCCACGACTGCCAGAAGCGGTCGCTGCACATTTTCCTGAAGAGTTAGGCACAGTTCTCGTAATGTTTGCCTGTGCAGGCATTTTCGTTGGAGTCGTTCCACTACTCCCCTTGGTATTAGTGCTTGCAGAACGAAAAGTTGCCGCCCGTTTTCAGAACCGAACAGGTCCTATGCGAGTTGGACCGTGGGGTACACTTCAAACGTTAGCCGACGGTGTAAAACTCATCTTCAAAGAGGATTTTATCCCGCCACAAGGTGATAAATTCCTTTTCCTCCTTGCCCCCTATATCATTTTTGCATGTTCTTTTGCTGTTTTTGCTGCAATACCTTTTGGTCAAAATATCTTGGTGAGCGACTTTAATATCGGCATCTTCTATATCATGGCGATTTCCTCTGTGATTGTCATGGGGGTGATTATGGCAGGTTGGTCCTCCAACAGCAAATGGTCGCTGTTAGGTTCTTTACGCTCCGCCGCCCAGATTGTTAGTTATGAAATCCCGCTCGGTCTCTCCATCCTGACGATTGTCATGCTCGTGGAAAGTTTAAGCATGCATGAGATTGTGGCGAGTCAGTCCAACGGTATTTTCAGTTGGCTCATTTTCCGAACGCCGTTTACCTTTATTGCATTCTTTATCTTTTTCATCTCTTCTATTGCTGAGGTAAACCGGACACCTTTTGATTTGCCAGAAGCTGAGTCGGAAATCGTTGCCGGTTTCCATACCGAGTATAGCGGAATGCGCTTCGCTCTCTTCTTTATTGCTGAATATGCAAATATGTTTGCCGTCAGTGCAATCGCTGTGACGCTTTTCCTTGGCGGTTGGGAGGGCGTTTTGCCCGGGTACGATATCCTCGGTGGATTTCCCGGTTTCGTTATCAAAACCCTTGCACTCGTCTTCTTGATGATGTGGTTGAGATGGACACTGCCGCGCCTACGAGTAGATCAGCTTATGAATCTCTGTTGGAAATACTTCATCCCCATCGCTTTCTTTAATATCTTAGGGACCGGTATTTGGGGGCTTATCTTCCCAGAGGACACCTTGATTAGTACGAGTATTAGCTGCGCAATTATTTATATTGGGCTTATCGGTGCGTATAAAATTGCTGGACGGAGCCTTGGGCAGAGACCAGCACCACAACCAAGTTAGAGTTTTAATTTATGGACACTCGACTAAGGAAACACCCAAGCAAAAACCCGTCTATTCATTACGGGCAGGTTTCTAATTAAGCGAGTCTCCATAAAAAGATGGATCGAGTTTACAACACAAAGATCGTAAGCCCAAGCATTGCCCAGACTGGATATATGGAGAGGCGTTCTTTCATAAAACGTATCTGACCGAACCGCAAGGAAAATTAGAAAAATGGACAAATACATACGAAACATCTATAGAGGCGTTTATACCGTTCTTGTAGGAATGCGGGTGACAATCAGACAGTTCTTTGAACCAAACGTCACACATCAATACCCCTACGAACACGACTATGAAAAGAAACGGAACGTCCGAGAAATTCCGAAAGGTTATCGCGGGCAGCTCTATAACCGTACTGAAGATTGTATCGGATGCAAAAAATGCGAGATGATCTGTCCGGTTGATTGTATCGCTATTGATGCCACCAAACTCCCGAAAGGTGAGCAACTCTGGGATAGTATGAATGTTGTGCACTTCAAAGACGGACGCGAAGTCATCGGCATCATTGAAGGCGACGAAAAGAATTTTTCGTCGGAAGATTCGATAACACTTACAAATGTTACCTCTCGCCAAGGTCCCCAAGAAGTTGTAGATCGTCTTGAGACATCAGCGGATGGGAGTCGAATCCAGACCTTTGCCACTGACGAGGTATCACGCGTCGTCACACGAAATCCAGTTGTTTTCTACTTGGATCGGTTCGATATTGATATGTCCCTCTGCATGTATTGCGGGCTTTGCACCGAAGTCTGTCCGACAGAGTGCCTTACGATGAAGGATACACTCGCCGGAATTGAATACTCTAAATTCGACCGGTCAGATCTCATCTTCAATTTTGACAAGCAGGAGATGTACGATAAAGGCGATACCGGAGAGGCAGATGCCGCGGATTAGCAGGTTTATGACGTAGGACCTGGCGTTACAAATTTAATTCTTATTGAATGGGGTTTCTGCACTTCTTGTTCTGACAACCCTAAAAAACTAAAAAAATTGGCAAAAGCCCGCAGCACTGCAACAACGGCAGCAGTGCTGCCCTGAAAATAGGAGCTGCACGCCAAGTAATCCCGACAATTCGCTTGCGCTAAATTAAAAGAATGGAATTTACACTTAAAACATTTATTTTTTACGGGTTCGCGTTCTTGACGATTGCATCGGCACTCGTTGTTGTCACGGTACGAAACATCGTCCACGCGGCGTTTTCGCTCATGGTGACGCTCTTTGGTGTCGCGGGACTTTATGTCTTTTTACAGGCTGACTTTCTCGCCGCAACACAGGTGATTGTCTATGTCGGCGGCATACTTGTTCTCATCCTATTCGGTGTTATGATGACAAGTGGACGCTTGGAGATGCGCATTCATATTGAACGCGGACAACTCCTACTCGGCGGTCTGGTTGCTGTGGCACTTCTCATGCTGCTCTTAACCGTTATCGCGAATACACCAGCGTGGAAAAATCTTACCGATGATGGCACGAAACTTCCACCAACGACCGAGCGCATTGGTGAACTGATTCTGAACGGACCGTTTCTCCTCCCGTTTGAGGTTGTTTCCGTGTTACTTTTAGTCGCGTTAATCGGAGCCGCCATGATTTCCCGAAAGGAGATTAGGGACTAAATCTGGGAGAGTCGTGATTCAGAGATCGCTCCTACGAAAAAAGAAAAATGACTTTACAACACTATCTTGTCATCAGTGCGATTCTATTCACGCTCGGTATTTTTGCTGTCTTGACCCGGCGGAACGCCATCAGTATTTTGATGGGTATTGAACTTATTCTTAATTCATGTAATCTGAACTTTGCGGCGTTTTCGCGTTTTATGACACCGCCGGAGGACATCAGCGGACAGGTTATTGCGATTTTTGGGATTGTGCTCGCTGCAGCAGAAGCTGCTGTCTTTTTAGCGATTATTCTCGCTATCTACCGCGAATTCGGTAGTATACGTCCCAACGACGTGGATACCCTAAAGGGTTAAAATTAAGGAAAGGCTTAAAGAGAAAAATATGGTTGTTCCTTTAATAAGTCTCATCTTGCTCTGCCCCCTTGCTGCCTTTGCTATCTTTGGACTTTTGGGCTTGGCGAAACGGAGTTTTCCCAGACAGGACTACCTGTCCACAGCGGCAATGCTCGTTGGATTCGTCTGCTCGCTTTTGCTCTTGCGAGAGGTGGTGCCCAATCCAGAGACACATACTGTTAAGTGGATTTCACTCGGTAGTATTACGTTCTCCATGGGCTTTTACTTGGACAGCGTCACGGCGATCATGCTGCTTGTTGTCACGTTAGTCAGTAGTCTCGTCCATATTTTTTCCATAGGGTACATGCACGGCGACCCAAGATACCCACGGTTTTTTGCCTTCCTGTCACTTTTCTCCTTTTCGATGCTTTTTCTGGTTGTATCGGATAACCTCCTCGGCATCTACATCGGCTGGGAGCTTGTTGGACTTTGCTCCTATCTACTCATCGGTTTCTGGTTTGAAAAAGACTCCGCTGCGAATGCTTGTAAAAAGGCGTTTCTGACAACGCGCGTCGGTGATGTCGGCATGTTTATCGGTATGATGATGCTCTTCACCAAATTTAAGACGCTCTCGCTCTACGGAGAAGGTGGTATTTTTACCCTCGCTGCGAGTTTAAACACAGGCGATATGGTATGGCTTTCTATCGCGGGTGTCCTCATCTTTTGTGGTGCTGTCGGTAAATCCGCACAGGTGCCTCTGCATACATGGTTGCCCGATGCGATGGAGGGTCCCACACCTGTTAGTGCTTTGATTCACGCTGCCACGATGGTTGCCGCTGGCGTATATCTCACCGCGCGGATGTTCCCTATTTTGACAGAAACCTCGTCTCTCGTCATCGCGTATATCGGTGGTATTACCGCGATCGTCGCCGCGACGATTGCTATCGTTCGTTTCGATATTAAACGGGTTTTGGCATACTCTACAGTTAGCCAACTTGGATATATGATGCTGGGGATTGGGGTTGGTAGTTATGTCGCAGGACTCTTTCACCTTACTACCCATGCTTTTTTCAAAGCATTGCTGTTTCTTGGTTCAGGAAGCGTCATTCACGCTTTCCACGCGATGCATGCCCACGCGCATGATGATGAACACGATCACGCACACGAGGACCACGATACACACGAACATGCACACGGGGACGATGACGCACACGGACATGACCATGAACACGGCGATCACGATTTAGTACACGCTCACGGCTCCGAGATACCGCCCGACCAAGATATGCGGAACATGGGTGGACTTCGCCACAAGATGCCAATTACGTTTGTTACAATGCTCATTGCGACGTTGTCTATCTCTGGCGTACCTTTCGTCTTCTCCGGGTTCTGGAGCAAGGACGCTATTTTAGGGGGCGTGCTGGAGCGTGCGATGGAATGGAACTCCGTCCATCACTATCTCCTGTTCGGTATGGCACTCCTTGCCGCTGGAATTACAGCGTTCTATATGTTCCGACTGATCTTCATGACATTTTTCGGAGAACCGCGCAATCAAGAGATGCACAACATGGCACATGAGTCCCCACTGTCAATGACTGTGCCGCTTCTCATTTTGGCTGTTCTGAGTTTTCCTGTCGTTAATAAGTTCTGGTTCAACGCGGACTACGTTAAACCGCCAGAACAACCACATCTCTATGCGCCGCAACATGCTCATGTCTCACCGGACAGTAAAACAGAAGGGAAGGGTTTCGCGCTATCACTTTTTGGTGTTTCTGAAGCGGTTGCAGCTGAGGAAGCTGGACACGACACACACGTAGATGGAGAACATCATGGGCACAGCCCTGCACATGATATCGCAATGGTGCTGTCGATCTGCGTCGCGGGGTTGGGCATACTCCTTTCATGGTTGTTTTATCATAGGCGAACCTTGTCTGCGGAGTCGGTGGCGAACTCGTTCCGACCGCTCTACAACCTGTTCTGGCACAAATACTACTTTGACGAATTTTACGACGGTGTATTGGTTGCGTTGACGGTCTGGAAAGCACGACTCTTTGCCCAATTCGATGGGAGTGTTGTTGATGGTATCGTCAACGGTGTCGGGCGTTTAACGCGCGACTTCCTCGCCGTATTCGTCGGCTTTTTTGACAACCGCGTCGTTGATGGCATCGTTAACCGAGTTGCAGAAGTCACTTGGGCAGTCGGTGGAAGAATCCGTCGTATTCAGACCGGAGCAATTCAAACGTATCTTTTCGTCGTGCTGGCTGGAATTGTGTTGTTAATCTTAATTTTCCGGGCGTTGTAGCTGCCCTTTTGATGGGAGAAGGAGGATTCCCACGAGATGTTATTGTCCCTAATGATTTTTGTCCCGTTGGTCGGGATGATTGTTGTCTTACTTCTGCCGCGCGAGTCGGAGGAATTGGTTAAGCGCGTTACGCTTCTTTTTACACTCATTCCGCTTGCACTCGCAGTCGCTTTATTCATATCCTACGATCGCTCGACTGCTGGAACGCAGTATGTCGTTAATGTGCCTTGGATTCAGGCATTTAATATCCAGTATCATATCGGCATTGATGGACTTAGCGTAACCCTTTTACTCCTCACTGCCCTCTTAGGTCCCATCTGTGTTATTGCTTCGTGGCGTAACATCGAAAAAGGGATCAAGGCGTATATGGCGTTGTTCCTGTTACTTGAGACGGGGATGCTGGGGTTCTTCGCTGCCTTAGATCTCTTTCTCTTCTATGTTTTCTTTGAACTGACACTACTGCCGATGTACTTCCTTATCGGTATATGGGGTGGACCGCGTCGCGAATACGCTGCGATTAAGTTCTTTCTGTATACGCTCTTCGGTAGTGTGCTAATGCTGGTCGCGATGATAGCCGTCTACCTCAATAGCAATGTCGTTAACGGAGTGGCTGATGGCTTGCGAACATTTGATATTCCGACACTCATCACCTTAGCCGCTACACAAGGACACGCCCTCGCCGATCAACACTTCCAAATATGGGTATTTGTCGGTTTCTTTATCGGGTTTGCCGTTAAGGTGCCGATCTTCCCCTTCCATACATGGCTGCCCGATGCGCACGTTGAAGCCCCTACAGCCATCAGCGTCATCCTTGCAGGTATCCTCCTAAAGATGGGAACTTACGGGCTGGTTCGGGTAAACATGGCGATGTTCCCGCAAGGTTTACACCACTTTACCAACGGGGATGGTTTTTTGGGCAATAGTCTCGCGCTTCTTGGGTTTATTAATATCGTCTACGGTTCCTTCTGCGCGTTGGCACAAACTGACTTTAAGAAACTGGTGGCGTATTCCAGTATCGGACACATGGGTTTTGTCATCTTAGGACTTGCCGCTCGAAATTCAGAGGGTATCACCGGTGCGATTCTCCAGATGTTTAACCACGGTGTTATCAGTGCGATGCTCTTCTTGCTTGTCGGCGTTCTCTACGACAGGGCACACCACCGTGAGATTAATGGCTTCGGTGGCTTAGGGAGTAAAATGCCTGTCTTTACCGGCATTACGACTCTCGCATTCATGGCATCTTTGGGACTGCCCGGCTTAAGCGGATTCGTCGGAGAAGCACTCTCCTTACTCGGTGCTTACGAAAAATTCAAGATGTTAACTATCCTGTCCACAATAGGTATTGTCGTTGGTGCGGCATACTTCCTCTGGACGCTTCAAAGGGTTTTCTTAGGGAACCTCAACCCGAAATATGAAGCACTCCCTGAAATCAATGGACGTGAGATTTTGACCCTCGCACCGCTCGGAATCTTAACCATCGTACTCGGTGTTTGGCCCAATTTCGCTATCAATATGTTCAGTGAATCCGTTACCAATCTCATAAACGTCCTACAGGCGATATAGGAGGTTTTTGTAAGGTATGCAACCCTTAAGCAATATCGAAAGCCTTCTCTATTTCAGCCCGGAAATCTTATTGGTAATTTTTGCCGCTGCTGTTGTTCTTCTCGATCTTGTTGTGAAGGATAGAGAGAGTATCGCAGTTGCCTACCTGTCCCTCGTCGGTCTGGGATGTGTATTCGCTGCTGTCCTTATCACACATTTCTCCTTCGGCAACGCAGATCCTGTTTCCCTCTTTTTGGGAATGGTCCGACTTGATGAATTTTCCACCTTTTTCAAGATTCTGCTCCTGCTCGCGACCGCTGCGACGGTTCTCTTTTCTCTCCGTTCTGAGGAACTTGACGCACGGTTACAAGGTGAATACTATGCGCTTTTGTTAGCCATCACCCTCGGAATGTTCCTGATGGCATCGTCAACGAATTTGTTGATGATATTTATCTCGTTGGAGACGGTAAGCCTGACCTCCTATATTCTCGCTGGCTTCTTGACACATAACCCGCGTTCAAGTGAAGCAGCCTTCAAATACATCACGTATGGCGCAGTCGCCTCTGGAACGATGCTCTTCGGGTTATCCTTTCTGTTCGGGATGGCTGGCTCCGGTGATCTTGGTCACATTAGTGTGCGACTCACGGAGTTGCTCGCATCTGGACAGGTATCACCGCTTGCTGTGCTAATTGCGATAACCTTCGTTCTCGCGGGGGTAGGGTATAAGATAGCCTCAGTGCCGTTCCACATGTGGTCCCCTGATGTTTACGAAGGTGCCCCCATTCCAATAACCGCCTTTTTGTCTGTGGCTTCAAAATCCGCAGGGTTTGCGCTGTTCATCCGGTTTTTTTATGCTGGATTTGGCAGCACCGAACTGATGCAAGCGGTTAATTGGCCCTTTATGTTAGCAATAGTCTCCGCATTGACGATGACCGTAGGCAATCTTGCGGCACTTCCTCAGCAGAATGTCAAACGTTTGTTGGCATATTCAAGCATTGCTCATGGTGGTTACCTCTTGATGGGGGGCGTGCTGCTTAGTGCTGAAGGTGTTGGGGCAATCCTTTTCTACCTCGTCGTCTATCTCTTTATGAACTTGGGGGCATTCTATGTTGTTGTCCTCATCGCGAATGAGGTGGGTAGTGAGATGATTGAAGGTTACCGCGGGCTTTCCTCACGCGCCCCCTTAGTCGCTTGGGCAATGGTTATTTTCCTCGTTTCTCTGGCAGGGATTCCGCCGTTCGCCGGGTTCTTCGGGAAATGGCTCCTTTTCACCGCCGTCCTTGAGCAAGGGTACTATTGGCTCGCCTTAGTCGGTTTGCTAAATAGTGTCGTCTCGCTTTACTATTATGCTCGCATTGTGAAAGCGATGTTTCTGGAAGATTACGATGAGGAAGCAACAAGTGTCTCCTTTTCTACGGGGACTTTTGCCCTCTTAAGCGTCTTTGTAATCCCAACGATCCTTATCGGATTCCTGAATATCTTCTATACCTTTTCCAATATCTCAGTCGCCGTCATACCGATGTAGTCAATTCTTGAAAAAGAATTGACAAACACGGTTTATTTAAGATATACTTAAAAAAACGTAACGGGTCTGCAGATGCGGATCAATGCCCGGTCGTCTAATGGTAGGACGCATGGCTCTGGACCATGTAGTGAAGGTTCGAGTCCTTCCCGGGCAGTTCTTTCTATTCTGTCAATGTGCCGCTATCGTCTAGGGGTTAGGACGGGTGGTTCTCAGCCACCAAACCGGGGTTCGAATCCCCGTAGCGGTATCCGTTTACTCGTAACGGCGGGCGTACACCACCCGCCTATTGCTTTAACGCTCTTCCGTCAAATCCCCATGCTTTAGCTTGCCGGATGTAGACGGCGAAGCACCTGATAGAAAAAAGAGTTGACAATCTAATGAGAACCTACAAATACGAGTTCTCTCACCAGTCGAATAGAATCATGCTCGGCAATCTGATAGACGATATGCATAGTGTGCATTTGCATTTGCTACGGTTGCAGCGTCGTTATTATCGTATTTATGGTAAGTCTGCTTCACTTTCTCGTATACTGAAACATATAAAGAAGTTGAAGCAGACGACAAAACGGCATTGGTATCAACTTCCTTCGCAAATGATACAAGACGTTGCCATCCGTATTAATTTAGCGTATCAGCGTTTCTTTGATAATATCGAAGAGCGTAGATTAGGTAAAACGAAACGTAAAGTGGGTAAGCCTAAGATCAAGCCGCCCCATAAATATAAGTCTGTGACCTTCACACAAGCGGGGTACAAAATAGAGGGTAATCGGTTGACAATCAACTGTCTTGATAAGTCCTTTACCTTTTGGAAATACCGCGAGTGGACAGGCACGCTAAAGAAAGTAACCATCAAACGTGATAATGTCGGCGACTACTATTTGCACCTCACGTGTGAGGATTACGAACCTTCCGAGAAACTCCCATTGACCGGTAATGAGGCAGGGGCAGACTTCGGTTGTAAAACATTCCTGACACTTTCAGACGGGACGAAAATAGCGTCGCCAGAATTCTATAAAGAAGGTCTCACCGCACTCCGTTCAGCAAACAAGGCACTCTCTCGTAAGCAGTATCTGTCTAATGGTTGGTATCGTGCGAAACGCTACCTCTCCCGGATTCATAAGAAGATAGCAGATAGTAGACGCGATTGGTTTTTCAAGTTGGCACTACGCCTTGTGCGTAAATACGATAAGATTGCGATAGAGACGCTGAACCTTGAAGGTATGAAAAAACTATGGGGTCGCAAAGTCTCTGATATAGCCTTCGGTGAGTTTTCATTGATCCTTCAATGGATGTGTGCCAAATACAGTAAAACATTCTTGAAAGCGGGTCGTTGGGTAGCCACAACAAAACCTTGCTCTGACTGTGGCTACTGCAACGAAAATCTTTCTCTTTCTGATAGACAGTGGATATGTCCTGACTGTGGTTCCGACCACGATAGAGATGTAAACGCTGCCAAAAACATTTTGCAGGTTGGGGTACCCGCGTCTTGATACGCGATAAAATCGATCTGATTCGGCATAATAGCCTGCCGGTGGAGCGACAATAAGACGGTGGACCCTCTGGGAAAACCGCAGTTGCTACGAAGCCGAAGCCCCTACCTTTAGGTAGTGGGTGGTATCACGTGCGCGAATGCTAATTCCACACATTGGAGAAAAACACGAATGCACGATACATCCAAGCACACCAACCGCCTTATCCATGAAACAAGTCCTTATTTGCTCCAGCACGCGCATAATCCCGTTGATTGGTATCCGTGGGGTGAAGAAGCATTGGAACACGCCAAACAGGAGCAGAAGCCTATTCTGCTAAGTATCGGCTATTCTGCATGCCACTGGTGCCACGTCATGGAACGCGAGTCCTTTGAAAACGAGGAAATCGCAGCGGTCATGAATGAACTTTTCATCAACATCAAGGTCGATAGAGAAGAACGTCCGGATTTAGATGAAATCTACATGAACGCCGTCCAAGTCATGACGCGTCAAGGCGGATGGCCCATGACCGTTTTCCTCACTCCTGACCTCAAACCCTTCTATGGCGGAACCTATTATCCACCCACCGACAGGTACGGTAGACCCGGATTTCCAAAGGTAATGGAGGCTGTAGCAGAAGCATTCAAGGACAAGCACACGCAGGTTTTAGAACAGGCAGATCAGCTCACAACGCAGCTCAATCAGATAAGCAACGTTGTCGATCCGCACGAGCACGAACTCACGGAAGAACTGATGACCTATGCGTTCCAACACTACCGCTCCCAATTCGATTCGCACCACGGGGGATTCGGTAATGCCCCCAAATTTCCACCCAGTATGGGGTTGCCTTTTCTACTGCGCTATTGGCATCACAGCGGCAACGCCAATGCTTTGGAAATGGTCGAGCTCACGTTAGAGAAGATGGCACGTGGTGGTATGTATGACCAACTCGGTGGTGGTTTCCACCGATACTCCACCGATGCACACTGGCTTGTCCCACATTTTGAGAAGATGCTGTATGACAACGCGCAACTCGTTGTCGCCTATTTTGAGGCGTACCAAGCCACGCAGAAACCCTTCTATCGTGATATAGCCATCGAGACCCTCGATTATGTTCTTCGCGAGATGTACGACGCGGAAAACGGCGGTTTCTATTCCACACAAGATGCCGATAGTGAAGGCGTGGAGGGCAAGTTCTTTGTCTGGGAACCGAACGATGTAGAAGATGTCATCGGTGAAGAGAACGCTGAAGTCTTCTGCGAGTATTACGACATCACGCCACAAGGGAACTTCGAGGGTGAAAATATCCTCCATGTCCAGGTACCCCCAGACATCTTTGCCCGGAAACTGCGTATGGATGTTGGGGAACTAGAGGCTCTCCTTGCAGATGGAAGGCAGAAACTCTTTGAAGAGAGGGAGAAGCGGATTAAACCGGGATTAGACGATAAAATCCTGACGAGTTGGAACGGTATCATGATTCGCGGTATGGCGATGGGATACCAACTGACTGGAAAACCTGAATACCTTGAGGCGTGCGAAAAATCCGCTGAATTTGTCTTGAGGACACTATCCCAAGACAACGGACTCCTCTTGCGCACCTATCGTGCTGGTAAGAGCCACCTCAACGCCTATCTTGAGGATTATGCCTACTTTATCGCTGGGTTGATCGCACTCTACGAAGCCAGTTTTGAACCGCGGTGGCTCACCGAAGCCGAACGTCTCGCACAGATCATGATTGACCAATTCGGAGATGACGCGGGTGATGGATTCTTCTTCACCGGTAAAGCACACGAAACGCTCATCGTCCAATCCAAATCCGCTTACGACGGTGCCACGCCTTCCGGTGCTTCCATGGCGATTCACAGTCTGCTACGGCTTGCCAAGCACCTCGACAACCCCGAATTCCACGACAAAGCCGTGGAAACCCTGAAACTCTATTTCCATCAGATGGAGGCGATGCCTTCTGGATCGGGGCAGCTCCTCTGTGAGTTGGCGTTCTTGCTCTCAACTCCTAAAGAGATTGCCATTGTCGGTGAGAAAGGCGATGCGAATACAGAAGCGATTTTAGCAGCGTTGCACGGTACCTATCAGCCCAACAAAATCGTCGCTTTAAGCGAATCCACCGATGGAGAAACGTTACCGCTTCTCACTGCCAAAACTCAAGTTGACAACACTGCAACTGCTTATGTCTGCGAGAATTACGTCTGCCAAGCCCCCACAACGGATATTGAAGCGTTCGTAGAGCTGCTTCAATAGTGCGTTATTCGCTTCTGCAAACACACCGCTGACGTGGTTTCCCAATCTCGCTGCTTAAGCGCGTCGTCTCTCAAATTTGGTTTGCAATTCCAGTATGCCTTTGATAGAATATAACCACGCAAAACAAAAGCCTATCTGATATATAAGTGGAACTGGTGATCGTGGTTTTATACTCCGATTTTCGCAATAAACCGACAATTGTAGAGGTGTCAGTATGAGTCTGACAGTCAAGTTGAAAAACATTGGAATCCTTAAGCAGGCAGAATTTTCGCTGGGTGATTTGACTGTTATTTGCGGTGAAAATAACACAGGCAAAACATACGCGACCTATGCCCTGTATGGTTTCTTACACTCTTGGCGTAAATTTATCCCTATTACGATTAGTGATGACCAAATCCAACACTTGTTTACAGAGAGAGTCCTTAAGATTGAGTTAACACATACAGGCGGTTGGATACTTGAGGATGCTTGCAAGAATTACACTAAGCAGTTAGATGGTATTTTTGCTGCATCTGAAGGTACATTTCAGAATAGTGAATTTCACCTCCTAACGGATGAGATTGACATCTGTGATAAAGAATACAACGGAAGTTACGGATCGCTTCTTATCTTCTCAAAGGACCAAGGAAGTGCGGAACTTACACTCACTTTGAGTATGGAAAAAGAAGAGAAAAGGGAAATTGATACCACTGTTGTAAGAAATGCTATCAACGTTATTATCAAGAACGCTCCTTTTTTTGATTCCGTGCCAAGACCCTTTATCTTCTCATCTGAGCGTACCGGAGTTTCTATTTTCCGGAAGGTCCTTGATTATGCTCACAGTCGTTTACTTGGTGAAGTAGTAGGCACGGGCAACAATATAGATGAATATCAGTTGTTGTCGAAAGTGTACCAAAGTTATCCTTCGCCAATCGGAGAGAATGTAGATTTTTCACGCCGACTTGAAGATATTGCTAAAAACAAAAGTTTCATTTCCAAAGAACACCCTAAAATTTTGGAGGATTTCGCGGACATTATCGGTGGAGAGTACAACATCACGCAAAACGGCCAACTCTACTATACCCCCAAAGACACGAAGTTAAAATTGACAATGGACCAGAGCTCAAGTGCCGTGCGTTCACTCTTGGACATCGGTTTTTATCTCAATTGTATTGTCCAAAAAGGCGATCTGATTATGGTAAACGAACCTGAATTAAGCCTGCATCCAGAAAACCAACGCCGCATTGCCAGGCTTTTTGCACGGCTCGCGAATTTGGGCGTTAAAGTCTTCATAACCACCCACAGTGATTACATCGTTAAGGAATTGAACACGCTAATCATGCTTAACCACGATAAGCCACACCTGAAAAGAGTTGCTGAGGAAAACGGCTATCAGGACAGTGAGTTGATTAATGTCGATAAGGTCAAAGTATATGTGGCGGAAAAAGCACTGTTGCCATTGGAAGAAGGGCAAAAAAGACGTAAAAGAGGACATACGCTCGTTCCAGCTAAGGTTCATCCAAGGTTTGGTATTGGAGTCAGCAGCTTTGACAAAACGATTGATGATATGAACAGGATTCAAGATGATATTGTGTGGGGAGAAGAGTAAATCTCGTGAACGATATTCAGATACTGCGTGAAATGATTAGCCTTGATGTCCAAGTTATGTTACAACCAGGGCAGGGTAGACCTTCCGTTGAATTAATTGATCCTCAATCCGGTGCTACTGTTAAAATAAAGGGGTTACCTCCTAACTCTATTATCATCAGAGCGGAAAATTTTGAAAACCCTCTTACTGTTTTTAATGGGTCAAAAGGTGAACGCAAGCGGGCTGATTTTGTGATTGTATCCAATGATGAAAACGAAAAGAGATGGATTACCTGTATTGAAACTCAAGAAAGCGATTAAAAAAAGCATGGCATATTACCCAACAATTAAAAGGGGCATACTGCTTTATCAATTACTGTAAATGTATAGGAAAATCGTTTTGGGAATTGGAAGAATTTCTTGATGGCTATCAGTATCGGTTTGTAAGTATTGTAGACCTCAACTTTAACAGAAACCGGCGGAGAACACAACCCTTTCATTCCCATGGTGAATTGCATAATCGTCCTGACCTTTTCCTGAAAATCTCACAGAGTCCTATCATCTATTTTCGTAATTTAATCAATCTGGTATCCTAATACGAAAACATGAAAGAAAAAGCAATGACACAGACAAATGAAGCAGCAATTGACCTCGACTGGTATCCACTCTCAGAAGAAGAAATCCGCCACTTTGACGATCAAGGCTACTTCATCGTTCGGAATGTGCTGGACTCCGATACCATCAACAAACTGACTGAAGCAAGCGATCGGTTGATGGCGAGTGATCGACGCGAGAACCGCCAACACAGTTCTAACAGCTTATACGACAGCTTCCGAAATTGTATCTCCATTGACGATGCCTTTATTCCGCTACTCACGCAGAAGACCATCCTCCCAGTTGTCGTGCAGCTACTCGGCGCGGACTTGCAACTGATGACCTCACACCTGATATACAAACACCCCGATCCACCGGAAACACCAAATACCGCCCGCCTACCGGGTTGGCATCGCGACTACGCCATGGCAACGAAGACCCACGGCAACAAGTTACCACGCATTTTGCTAAAATGTGCTTACTATTTCACCGATCTGAGTGAACCCAATTCCGGTGCAACGCTTGTCGCTCCCGGTAGCAATCACCTTCTCGAACGAATTGCCGTTCCAGAAGGGCAGGTGGATCCAGAAGGCGCACTCGAACCGAGTTTACAACCCGGTGATTGTTTGCTGTTTGAGAATCGTATTTTTCATGCGGGGGCTGCGAACTTAACTGATCAGACGCGTAAAGCTGTGATGTTCGGTTACGGCTACCGATGGGTGATGCCGATGGACTATCGGACACAGGAACAGACCTTGTTGGACAAACTATCGCCACTTGAGCAGTATTTGGTGGGTGAACCCTTCAAGAAAACGAAAGAGTTTATTCCGAGCGGCGGTGAAAGCCCACTTGCATCGTGGTGTGAACAACACGGCGCGCCAGCAGTGAGACCGGTTTCTTAGTTTATTTACGTCAACGTGACGACATCTTGTTTGACAATCTCTTTCGTGTGGTAGTGGTCTGCACGGGAGATAAGTTCTAACGTCTCTGGCGACAACCGTTCTCTAACTTCCTCTGACACACGACTCTCGCCACGGTGTTGTGGTCTGTAGCGTAAGGTCAGGATACAACGATACCGATCCTTCGGTTTCCAAGGCAGCGCGCCGTGCGTCAGGAGTTCAGAGATAATCACTACATCCCCTGCTTTGGGTGTGATATTAAGGACTCCCGGTGGAATCTCATCGGCATCTTCAATCTTTCCGTTGTTGAAGAGGTGTTCCGGTCGATCAAAAAGGGTCTTATGTGTACCGGGAACGACAAGCAACCCACCATCACCCGGATGCACATCGTACAGGTAGGGAAAAACAACAAAATCATCGCAAAAGATGCGGTCATCCCGGACCTCATAACGATTGCAGTGCCACCCAAAATCTTCTCGTGCGCAATGCAAGCGCAGTCCTTCCGCCGACTCCGACACACCCGCCCGATCCGCAATCATTGTTCCGCGAAAGAGTTGCGGTTTATTCCTCGTCAGTTCTTTGATGATGGGCCACGTCGATCGGTGCAGGGTGAGTGCTTCTAAGGGTTTCGCAAAGGCAAAGCCGTTTGGGAGGTTTTTATTGCTGGAGTCAAATCCCGGTGGGAGTTCTTCGGTGGGAGTATTGATGTATTCATTTGCTGCTTCTTGCGCTGCTTTCAACTCTTCGTCAGTTAGGACATTCTTCAAATGTAGGTATCCGGTAACATCAAAAAGATAACGCTGTTCAGGGGTCATCATAATATTTTACTCCTTATTATACAAACTTGATGATTAGCGCGTAGGTTGGGTTGAGCGGAAATCACAGAAACCGCCAAGGATAATGTATCACCTGTCAGGGTTCATATAGCTTGGAATCATTGGGATCGTAGCGAAACCCAACACAGATCTAAACCGAGGCATCCCACACGGGCCAGTCATTCTCCTGTAGCTGCTTGAACAATTTATCAAACGCTTCACTACCATCGTCTTCCCATTCGTCCAGACGCACACCCGGAGCATAAGATTCGTCCACACCTTGTTTCATGAGGCGTTCCGCTTGTTGCAGATTTCGATAGTAGTGTTTTAAGCCACCCGGTAAGGTGACAACAGAGATATGCCGTTTCCATTCCGGTTCAGATGTCTGGCTGTATCTTTTCACAGTATCCTCATCCAACACGACTCCTAAACCATCACCTTCTGGCACCTGCATGAATCCTCGTTGGACTTTGTGCGGCGTAACAATCAAATCGTCTTCATAAGCGTGGCTGGCAGTGACACCGGGCAGTGTGGCTGTCGGCATCACGGCTCCGAGATGACACGCGAACGCTGCCGTAATACCGGTACCGACGTACTGTAGCAAAATCGGTGTGTTCGCGGCGGCAAAAGCCCACCCCGATGCCAATGCACTCTTGACACTTTCGTGGCTACATAGCGCACCGTCGAAATCTCCTGCCCGAAGTCCAATCCATGGACCCGAAGGTTGACGCGATGCGCCTTCTCGAATAACGCCAACACCGTGTAGATAAAACGGAATCCGAATCTCTTGATGCAACCGCCGCCAACCCTCTATATCATACGCGAAAATCGGTTCCTCAAGACCTTTAACAACCGGAATCTTCTCCAGTTCCCGCAGAATAGGTAGTGCCTTCTCAACGTTGATTAACGAGCCGTTGAAGTCAAACTCTACCCGGAAATCTGGCGGAGCAATCTCTTGAATGGCATTTGATTGTTTAATAACATCATAGAAGGCACGTGCTTTGCATTTGAGACCACGGTATCCCCGTTCAGCAGCAATCTGAACTTCGGCGGCAGTGTCTTCGGGGGACATGCACGGCATCCACCAACCCATCGCAACCCACTGTCGAACTTGTTGTCCCATCAGTTTCCATGCTGGCAAGCCGAGGTGTTTTCCCATCAGGTCGTAGCACGCCATGTCGAGATTAAAACGTCCCTCACCCATGACGTGATCAAACGGATTGGTGCCGAGATAGGTGTCCAACACGTCCTGATCAAAAGGTGGACCTGGATTTTCTCCGAGACCAACAAAACCGGTATCGGTATGGAATTTGTAGACCGTGACCAACTCGGTCATCGCAAAGTGGTAATATCTTTTACGAATCCGTTCTTCGTAAGGCACACGCAATGGAATCGCTTCAATCTCGGTAATTTTCATTGAAAAATTAGGCAAGAAACTGGAGGAATTGCCTATCTCCTTGTATTCTGGGGAACCATCTTTCGCTTTAGATTATTCTTACTGTTTGCGCCCTCGGTATTCTACCAAAGCCAGTGAAAAGAGTCAAAACTAAAATGGGTTTACTCTTCTTCGCGTAGGTGTGGAACTCTGTAATTACACTCACGTTCCATCCGAAACAGTGTGTCCAAAGTATCTTATACCATTTCTAAATAAACGCCTGTCATTCACAAAAAGCTGGCTCGTAGTCGCGCAATTCATTGCGCCTCTTACAGGCAGATGCCGCATCGCGTTCCAAAACATCTATAATGCAACTTTATTTTTTAGATTTGGTATTATCATACACCTTGCTACCTGAAAAGATTTGCTTTTTTAGGCTAAGGTGTAGTACAATTGAAGTGAACAGTTGATGTTAGAGAAAAAAGTAAGAGAGGTTAGGCAGCAACAGAATGTCTAAACTTTTACCTCAGACGGTAGAAAAGTGAGGAAGATTCCAAATGCGATCATTCAAAATTATCGTTGAAAGGCACAACGAAGGTTATGTTGCCTATCCTCTCGGTCTGAAAGTGTTGTCGTCGGGGAACGGAATATCTACGAAGATGCCGTGGCTGATGTAACCTCTGCAATTGAATTTCATATTGAGACATTCAGATTAAAAGCGAAGGCGGATATTTCTTATGGCAGAAACGCTTGAAACATTAGCAAAAAGGGTAAATCAGTTAGAAAAAGTGGTTGCTGAGATGACGCTGCAACTCTCCCAGGTCGTTGATGTATCAAAGCCTGCGGATCCGAAGAACCACAAGACAATGGATAAGCAGTATGAGGCACAAGCCATCCAGAAAATGCGTGAACATCTCGGAATTGCCGATATAGAACTCATGCCGCTTGAAGAACTTCGTAAGAGTATGGCACGCTACGGCATTCGTGCGGAGGATAACGAGTTTAGCCGCGCAATTATTGAAGAACGTGAGAAATAAGCGTGCATTATTTTTATTTTGATGCCAGTGCGCTTATCAAGCGATATACCGAAGAGGTCGGCAGCAACAAAATTGACTTCCTTTTTCAGAACGTTCCATTGAATCGTCTGATGTGTTTAGCCATTGGTGTAGCGGAAGTCTTTTCGATTTGTGTCAGAAAAAGAAATGACGGTCGAATTACAAGGCACCACTTTGAGCAGGCTGTTGGCTACTTGGACAATGAAGTTATCAATACCGAATCAGATTTTGAAACGGTAGCAGCACAGAACGTCCTAATCTGGAAATCAATAAGTTTAATAGACACCCACTCAATTAACAGCGTTGATGCAATTCTATTGTGCTCAGCATTGGATATTGCAACCAACCTCCGCAATGAGAAAAACGAACTTGTTCTTATCGCGTCAGACCAACGTTTGCTGCGAGCCGCTCAGACTGAAGGACTTTTGTGTTTCAATCCAGAAACCGATTCACAACAGGTGTTGATGAATTGGGTCGCTACCCAGTAAACCAACCGAATAGAGAGCTCTCTCCTGATTCACGGCACTAACTGCACCTTAATCGAATCCGACCCTTTCTGAACCATCTCAAATCCTGTGAGATAGTCCGTTAACGGCAATTGATGCGTTACAATATGACTCACATCGATTAAACCACGGTGGATATAATCAATCGCCAGCGGATACGCATACGGTCCCAAGTGCGAGCCGTGGATATTCAACTCCTTCGTGTCGCCGATGATCGTCCAATCCACAGTCACAGGCTCTCGCATGACGCTGAATTCAACAAAGGTGCCTGCCTTGCGAATCATGTGTAACCCCTGTTCAACCGCTTTCGGATGTCCTGTCGCCTCAATATACACATCGCATCCGTAGCCTTCCGTGAGATTTAACACCTCTTGGACAGCGTCCGTTTCTGACGGATTGATCCCGATATCCGCACCCAACTTTTTGGCAACCTCTAACCGGTTCGGCATCAGGTCAACAGCAATCAGCATACCCGGATTTTTCAACTTCGCCGCGCCAATCATGCCGAGACCGAGTGTGCCTGCTCCGGCAACCACGACGACATCCCCGAATTCAATGTCGCCCCGTTGAACAGCGTGAATTGAGCAGGCAAGCGGTTCAATTACCGCTGCATTTGCTATTGGAATGTCGGAAGGGACTTTGTAAACAAGTGAGCGCGCGGGGAACTTCATATAGTCCGCCATACCACCGTTGACGACCGGTTGAAACCCGTAGATGTTATGGACTTGGCAGAGCCAATACTTCCCGGTTCGACAATACCAACACTCCCAACACGGAACGATCTGCTCGGCAATAGCACGGTCGCCGATTTCGAGTTTGTACTTCTCGCCTGCCCCCGGACCGAGTTCCACGACTTCACCGATAAATTCGTGTCCAGCGATAACGGGCGCCTCCACATACGGCTGACGGTGTTCATCACCCCAGAAAAGTGGCGCGCCTGTATAACACTTAATATCACTCGCGCAAACGCCGCACGCGTCTACCTTAATGATGACTTCGCCGGGACCTGCCTCCGGCATCGGAACCTCTTCAAGACGGTAGTCCCACGGTTCTCGACACATAATCGCGCGCATCGTTTTCGACATTTTTTTACTTATGGACCTCGCTACGATTGACCCGTTGGGTCAACCGTTGTTTGCTGATTAGATACGCCTCTCTACTACTATGACGACTTTAGGATTTTTTAACGACAAACTCAAAGGATGATTAAGAAGGATGCAAGATATGATAGGCAGCGATACCGAGCGAGACGTGGACGTTCAACGATGCCCCGGCTCCATACATCGGAAGAAAAATTACCATATCGCAGGCAGCAAGCGTCCGTTTCGTTACTCCGTGGTCCTCGTGTCCTACGATGAGACAGATTTTATCAGGATAGTCCGCTTCATCGTAGCGAATTGACTGCGCGGTGACTTCTAAAGCACAACTCGTGTAGCCGTCTGACTTGAGCGATACGATTGCATCCGCTGCCTGTTCCGTATACCGCCATTTTACACGTCGGTGCTTGCCTCGTGCCACTTTGCGTACCAATGGATGCGGCGGTTGCGCGCTGATACCCGTCAGAATCAACTCTTTCACGCGGCACGCATCCGCTATCCGAAATGCCGAACCGACATTGACGGGGTCTTGCACGTCTTGTAGGATAAAAATTAGTTCTTTTTCTGGCGGTGCTGCCTGTCTCAGAAAATCTTTGAGCGGTTTGCCGCGTAGTTGTTTCATGTTCGGTGGATAAAGATGTCGGGGGCCAAACCCTCCCACATAGGAGATATAAACCTTTCCTACAAGAGATGGATTATGCTGCTTTATGCTGTATCAAGCGTCGTCTTGCACTCGCACGTGCAAGCCCAACATCCAATGTGATGTGGTGGTAATCACTAATACCGAGATTGATCGCGTGTGCCGTTTCGAGGTTGAAACCCCACTCGATCCATTCCGGCATGTCTGCCTCTGGGATATCACCTGCGACGATAACCTTCATGATACTGATACCCTTACCGAGCGAATAAGCGCGCTCAATGTATTCCAGATGTCGATCAAAGGGACCGCCCTCTAACATCCTGCCTTCTTTATTTGCCGTCGTCAGGATAACCTCAATTTCGGGATGGTCAATCACCGCATCCATTACGGGACCTGTGTAGATATGCGTGGAACAGCCGATAACTCGGATTTTGCCAGCGTCTTTCGCTTCTCGGAATGCGTCTAAGGCACCCTCTCGCGATGCCAAATCTGCCGGTGAAGAGATGCCATGCAGCAACAAAACATCTATGTAATCCGTTTGCATCTCCTGAAGCGAACGCGTAATGCTCGCAGATGCACCTTCGTAGTCTTTCGCACCGGTCTTCGTTTGAATGACAACCTCGTGCCGATAAATTTGACGCACTGCCTCTCCGAGGTGTGGTTGACTTCCATAACCTTCAGCAGTATCCCAGAACGTAATCCCTTCGTCAAGAGCCTTCAACATCAGTTTACCACCGGCTTCGTGACTATCGCAGGCGTTGTTGAGATGTCCCGCCCCGAAGCAAAGCCGTGAGATATCTAAACCGGTTTTTCCGTATGCTAAATATTCCATGGTGTCCTCCAGCTGCTGCCTTATTCAGCAGATCCTTCGGCGTAACTTGCACTAAGAAAGTGTGATGATTCCATAAACTGATTCAGGTGTTCTTTGATATACTGTAACCGAATTTTGCGAAAAAAAGCAACTCTTTTTTCTTGGCAACAAATCAGTTTTCAGGTATCATAAGGGCAAACACACAATTCGTTAATATTTTTTCACCACAAGACTATACCAAAATATGAAATTCAGTGGACGGACACTTTTCAACAATATCCCTGTCGAAATCACTATTGCTGAGGGACGTGTTCAGGAAATTCGTGAAGTCCCTTCTACCGACAGCACAACATGGGTCGCGCCCGCATTGGTAGACATTCAGGTGAACGGTTTCGCGGGGTTCGATCTCAATGTAACTACTGTTACGCCGGAAGATGTGTGTACAATGATCCGCGCACTCTGGCAGGTAGGTACTGGCTTTTTATGTCCGACGGTCGTGACGGGTTCGTTTGACGGAATTTGCAATTCTCTTCGTGCTATCGTAAAAGCATGTGAAATGGATTCGCTTATTGCTCACTCGGTGCTTGGTATTCACCTTGAGGGACCGTATATCTCCGCTGAAGATGGACCGCGTGGCGCACACCCATTAGAACATGTCAGGGGACCAGATTGGGACGAATTTCAGCGATGGCAAGACATCGCCGATGGGAAGATATCCATCGTAACCCTCGCCCCCGAGAAAAAGGGTGCTATCCCTTTTATAAAAAAATTGGTCACGAACGGTATTGTGGTCGCATTGGGGCATACGAACGCCTCAGCAAATGATATTCAAGGGGCAATTGATGCTGGTGCGAAACTTTCCACACACCTCGGTAATGGAGCACACGCCTTAATCCGACGACATCCCAACTATATTTGGGAACAACTCGGTGCCGATCAACTCTGGGCAAGCCTCATCGTTGATGGACATCACCTACCACCCGCCGTTGCCAAGTCGATGATGCGCGCCAAGACACTTGATCGGTGTCTGCTCGTCAGCGATGCGATCGCTCTGGCAGGAATGGAACCCGGTATCTATCAGTTTGCAGGAAAATCGGTGGAGTTGACAGAGGAACGGTGTGTCCGGTTAGTTGGAACGGAATATCTCGCTGGTTCCGCTATTGAGTTGGCGCGTGGTATCGAGAACAGTGTCCGGTTTGCAGATATTTCCCTTGAAGAAGCCGTTTCGCTCGCTACACTACAACCGATGCACCTCCTTGACGCGAAAGCACGCCTCGAAACCGAGACAAACCTGATTCTCTTTGAGTGGGATCCGTCTCAATTCAAAATCAACCTGATAGCGACAATCGTCGGCGCTGAGTTAGTGTATCACGCGGAGGCACAGTGATGACACAAAGATCGGTTCGCGCTAACAGCATTTATATAGGAGTTGTAGGTAGCCTTTTTGTTCTCTGTTTTACGGCATCATCTGCTGCGCAGCAAACCGATGACGAGCAGTCTACACATTATACGCGTGGGATGCGCGCAATGCAGTTAGGACTTTACGATGAAGCAATTGATGCCTTTCAGCGCGTTTTACAATTGAACCCACAAAATGCCGAAGCGCACTGTGAACTCGGTGCGGTTTACAGGTTCAAGGAAAAAACCAACGATTCTATTGACGCATATCTCCGCGCTTTGGAATTACCCGCGTCACCACAGACACACGGTGTTGCGCATCTCTGTTTGGCGCGGATTTACCATTCGCAAGGCAGGTTTATAGACGCTGAGAAGCACGGACAACATGCCGTTGACCTGCTCCCAAAAATTGCTGAATCCTTTTTCCGACTTGCGGATACGTATGTCCAGAGAGGAAAGTTGGCGTTGGCACAGCAGGCGTATCAGCAGGCACTTGCACTGGATGCAAACCTCGCACCAGTCTATCAAGGATTGGGTAAGGTTGCATTCCTACAGAACAGGTTAGCGGAAGCCGTGCAATATTACCGGAAGGCTCTCACGCTCGCGCCGTATCATGCCGAGACCTATTACAACCTTGCGCTTGTTTATCGGCGTTTGGAACAAAACTCGGAAGCAAAAAATCTGATGACATCTTTTCAACAGGTAAAAACCTATAACGAACAAACGAACCGGTATCGCAGACTTTTACTCGAGCAACCAACTGCGCTTGAACCACGTATGAAGTTGGCGGAAGCACACATTGAGATTGGTAACCGTGAGGAAGCGATTCGCGCCTATCAAATCGCAACTGCGTTGCATCCAAAAGCACTACCACTCTACCACAATTTAGGCGGGCTTTACATGCAGACAGGGCAGTTGACAAAAGCAATCGCAGCTTTTCAACAGGTGCTTCAACTTGACGATACTGACGCTGATGCGTCCCTTCACCTCGGTTGGCTCCACGCTCGCCAACGCAAATTCGCCGATGCACAGACTTACCTCCAAACCGCAATTCAACAGGATAAAGATTTAATTCCTGCCTACTATGGACTCGCAGAGGTCTACGCGCAACAAGGTCTATTTGCCGATGCGATTGCTGTTTACCAGCAATTGACATCTGTCCACACCAATGACGCAAAGGCGTGGGTGCGACTGGGTGTCCTTCAGCTTAAGCAGCAGCAGATTTCGGAGGCTATTTCCGCCTTTACGCAAGCGATTGCTGTGGATGAAAACTCGGCGGATGCACATAACAACCTCGCGTGGCTTTATGCGACGCAAGGCAAAGAACTGAAACGTGCCGTTGAATTGGCGGAACGCGCTGTCGCTTTAGATGTGAATGCCGCCCGCTTAGATACCCTTGCCTATGCATGCTATCGTCACGGTGCCTACACGAAAGCCGAACATGCTATCTTACGCGCAATTACCTTGGAACCAAACAACACCTCCTATAAAGAACGTTTGAACGAGATTCAGCAGGCGATGGAGGACAGAAAAAAGTGACAATGTCCTACCTCCGTTTCTTTTTGCTGATGTGTGTAGTATTCTTTGGGGCATCTGTAGCGGACACCGTTACCTTTGTTGAAGTCGCTGAGGAGTCTGGAATCCGCTTCACGCATACCGACGGTGGGAGTGGCAAACGCCTCTTTAATGAGCAATACGGATCAGGCGGCGGTTTCTTGGATTACGATAACGATGGGTATCTGGACATCTACCTTATCAATGCCCGTCCACAAGGGGAACAGGTGGACACTGCCCTACCTACGAATATCCTCTACCACAACAACGGTGATGGCTCATTTACAGATGTCACCCGTGTGGCAGGCGTGGGAGATACCGGTTACGGCGTGGGAGCAACTACCGGCGACTACGACAACGATGGCGACATAGACCTCTATTTAACGAATTTTGGGCACAATGTTCTCTATCGGAACAACGCAGATGGCACCTTTACCGATGTCGCAGTGTCTGCACAGGTCGCAGATGCAGGATGGGGGACGAGTTGTGCCTTTGCTGACTTTAACAACGATGGGTTTCTTGAACTCTATGTAAGCAATTATGCGAAATACACCCCCGATGCAGATAAACCGTGCTATCGCCACGACATCCGTGTCTATTGTGGACCGAGTTCTTATCCGCCTCAGCCGGATCTGTTTTATCATAATAACGCGGATGGCACTTTCACAGACATAACTGAACAAAGCGGCTTGTTGAGCGTGCCTGCAGCACACGGTCTCGGCGTTGCCGTTGGAGACAGCGATAACGATGGTGACGCTGACATCTACGTCGCCAACGATCAGGATTTCAATTTCCTCTTTCAAAACCGGGGCGATGGCACCTTTGAAGAAATTGGATTGCTTTCTGGGGTTAGCTGCAGTGATATGGGAGAAGCGGAAGCGGGGATGGGAGTTGCATTTGCAGACTATGACAACGATGGTAGATTGGATATTACGGTGAGTAACTTTCAGAACGAGACGAATACCCTCTATCACAATGAAGGCGACAACTTTTTCATTGATGCCACGATTCCTGCGGGTATCGCTGAACACACGCATCGCTATCTCGGCTGGGGTATCGGCTTTTTTGATTACGATAACGATGGTTACAAGGATATATTCGTCGCGAACGGACATACGATGGATAACATCGCTGAAGTTGATCGTTCCACGACGACACCGCAGCAGAACCTACTCTTTCGGAATTTAGGCAATGGAAAATTTGCGGATGTCACGGCGCAGATGGGGGAAGGCTTCGCGCTGATTAAGACAAGCCGTGCCGCTGCTTTTGGCGACTATGATAACGACGGTGACATCGATATCCTTGTCATGAACTGGAACCAAACTGTTGACCTGCTTAGGAATGAGGGTGGAAACCGCAACAATTGGATACAGGTGAAAGCGATCGGCACGAAAAGCAATCGTTCTGCGATTGGCGCACGTATCAAAGTTGTTACCGGTGAACTCACGCAGTATGCGGAGGTGAAAAGTAGTGGCAGTTATCTCGCATTCAACGATCTTCGGGTTCATTTCGGACTGAAAGACGCTGAAAACATTGATTTGTTGGAAATTCGTTGGCCCAGTGGAATTGTTGATACTGCGACCAATCTTTTGGTAAATCAACATTTTATTGCAGTTGAGGATAAAGAAATTGTTTTAGAATAAGAATCTTATTTTTTTCCGGTGTGGGAGGATATCCGCGATGCAAGATTATTACGGCATTGGGGAGGTTTTCGTTAAAGTTACGAACCTTGAGCAAGCAGCTGGGTTTTACCGAGATCTGCTCGGATTTGAAGTCGTAGCGCGCAACAATCGGCAGCTTTATATCTACTTAGAAAGTGGACATCTTGTACTCAAGGAAGCCGGAAGCCCAGGGCATGATGCGGGCGGCCCCATGCACTTCGCCTTTGTGACAAGCACTGAACGGATTAACCAACTCGCTGAACAATTCGCAGTCTTATCTTATCGCACCCGTGGACCTTTTAATTTTGACGACCCGCGCGGCAAGTGCCGGGCTTTCTTCATCTTTGATCCGGACGGAAATGAGATTGAGTTCAATGACCTCTACTATCCAGACAATTCGCTTTAGGGATTGTTATCATATTGTCAACTACCCAAGCCTAAAGACTTGGGCTTGTGATGGCGTCAAACAACAAAAGTTGTGTTGCGTTCAGCAAGCCTTCGTCTTGTGCTTCGTTCTTGTTTCTCGCTTCATAGAGGGTGGAAACCCACCGCTCTCCACGAAGGGCAGCAGCTGCCCTAAGAAGTATGTTTATAGCAGCGTTGTGGTCTCTGTCTAACGAAGTGCCACAAAACTGACACTCAAAGGTGCGAATCGCCAAAGAGAGTTTCTTTTGCGATTTCTCACCACAAGCGGAGCAAGTTTGCGAAGTGTTCTTGGGGTGAACTTGGTGGAAATGGAAACCGTCTCTTTCGGCTATGTTTCCAGCCCACTCAAAGAATGTTCCCCAAGACGCATCGGAAATGCTCTTGCTGAGGTGTTGGTTCTTTACCATGTTAGATACGCGTAAATCTTCTGCCACTAAGACATTGTTTTTCTGATGGTGGTAGAGTTTGTAAACGAGTTTACCGATAAAGTCTTTGCGTTTGTTTGTCGTCCGTTCATGGTGTAAAGCGAGTTTGTGTTGTTGTTTCTTTCTACGGTTGCTGCCTTTTTTCTTTCGAGAGAAGTCTTTGGCGTGTTTTCGGAGCAAACCTTCTGCTTGACGATACCAACGCGGATTGTCTTCTTTTTCACCTTCAGAGGTGGTCAGGTAGTGGGTCGTGCCAACGTCAACTGCGATAGCATCTGTCGGTTCAACTTTCGGCATATCCGGTATCTCAGAAGAGATATGAGCATACCAACCGCTGGCTTTCTTGACGATCGTGACTTCTTTCGGATCGCCTTGTAAGGGACGGTGCATGTAGATTTTGACTTCGCCTAACTTTGGCACTTTTAAGCGATTGTGCCTAAAATCGGTTGCTATTATCGAATTTTGGCGGACACGTTCACCTGTTTTGCGTTTGTGCTTTCGCAAGCACCACGTTAGAGAACGGACACGCTTTTTGAAGCGAGGGTACCCTTTTTTCTCCGCACCTGCTTTACAACGCCTACGGAACGCATCAAAGGCTTTCTCAACGCGCTTGAGGATAGAAACTTGGAAATCCTGAGGCACTTCACGGAAATCGTCATATTTCTCACGCGCAACCTTCAAAAGTTTCTCTTGCTCATTGCGCGTGACGAAACGACCTTCTCTCTCATGGGCGAACTTGCGATTGTTGCGCGCAGCGTTCTGAAGTTCACACAAGTGGGCAAACCACGCTAATAATGTGGTTGCCTGCGTTTGCGTCGGATACACACGGTATCTAAATGTTAAATGCATGGTATATCAGGTATCAGGCATTTATCCTCTACAACGTCGGAGGCAAGCACGTAGTTGAGAAACTACGCGTTGTATGCTTGCCAACCTGATGGTATTATTATACTACATTCTTTCGTAATGGTCAAGTTTTTCTTGACACAATGGGTTAGCAGGCTTTCCTCCCACTGCTAAAGCAGGGGGCTTCACGCCTGAATGCCCGTGAGGAAAATCTAAAATGCTCACCCATTCAGAAATCAACGCCTTTGTTGAAAATGGCTATATCATTCGTGAAGGCGCGCTTTCTCAAAAGGACATCCAATCCTATCAACGAGCGATTGATCTGATACTCCACAAGTGCCGTGTTGAAGGGCTACACGCCGATCATCTGCGCTACATAGATGGCGAACGCGATGACATTTGGGGTGTCAATAACATCTTTCATCCAAGTGTCCGTGAGCAAGCACTTGTGGACGCGCTTGCGCACCCGCAGATATTGGATGTCATCAAAGCACTTATTGGACAGAGGTTACAGTATCACCTCTGTACCCTCCTCGTCAGTTCCGAGCGAAAACCGTATCATATCAACTGGCATCGAGATTCAGCACCGGACGGAGAAGTGCCTCTTGAAACTCTCCTCAGTCGCCTTAGAAACCATGTTCAACTCAACGGTGCCCTCTATGATGATGAGACCCTTTACATCGTGCCAGGGAGCCATCGACGTGAACTCACAGATGCTGAACGTGTGGTTATACAGCAAACGCCGAAGGCAGCGATGCCAAATCAACTCGTCGTCGAACTGCAAGCAGGGGACATCGTCTTTTACAATTCAAGTTTGCTCCACAAGGGCTGCAATCTTACAGAGGCAAAACGGCAGACGCTCCACTATGCTATTCTCACCGCGCCATCGGAAAGCGAACCGGCAAACCCAGAGAGTCCAACCAGCCAAGAATGGCTCAACGAACCCTCTTTTCTCGGCAGGCTTCCGGATAGACTCAAGCCCCTCTTTGACAATTGGTTAAAATATGGGTAGCTACGGTGGACGGAACACTAACCTTTATGACAAATCATCGCGGTGATCCAACAGAACCGCTTGAGGAATGGAAGGCATTTGAGGAGAGACGTGTCAATCGCTTTGAAGATGCGAAGGGTCCATCTATAGAACAGTGGAATGGTAATGCATTTCTGCCAGAACAGTGCGCTCACTGCAGAAAGATGAAACTCACGGTGTTCCAATTTCTCAAATTCAGCACCGACCGTTTCAATGTCCCCCACTGAAAAATAACGCAGCTTGCCGGAATACTTCAGGAACATTTTTCGATAGAGCCACACTGCCGGGTGGTAGCGCATGTTTTCCATGAAGATCGCCTTACCCCCCGGTTTGAGAACGCGATAGCACTCTTTCGCAGTGTGGCTGTGATCTGTAAAAACCAGCACAGATTTAGAGATAATAAAATCAAAGGTATTGTCTGGAAAGGCGAGGTGCATCGCGTCCATCAACGCAAAATTGATTGCTTCAGCGACTTCATGTTCCGCAGCTCGCGCCTGCGCTTCAGCGAGTCGGAAAGGCAGTAAATCTATTCCAATAACAGAGGCACCGCGTTTCGCCAGTAGCGTTGCAGTCCCTCCAGTACCGGTACCGAGTTCAAGGACCTTTTTCCCTTCCAGATTCCCCATTTTCGGGAGGACGTACTCGAAAACGGGAAGGTAAAAATCTTCCCACCAGAGCAGGAGATCTGTTTCAACGGCATCGGAACGACTGGTAGATCGCTGCCCTTTAAGTGTCAATATATTTTCGGATTTTAACATAAAAAGCGCGCAGCTCAAAACGAAGTGGAAAGCGGACCTACGGGAAGGCACCCTCAATCCCCAACCCGCCACAACGAACCGCAAGGAAAGTTAAGAAATTTTCCCCATCTTTCGTAGATTCTCGATGCAGCGTTCAGCACATTCAATAGGTGGGTAAGCGTAACTTTCCTGTTCAACAATGTACCACTCGGTGCCACCAACAGTTTCGCAGGCATGGAACACGTCATCCCACGGAATTTCACCTTCACCGACGTTTGCCTTGTCATTCGTGGCGGAATACTCCTTAAGATGCACTAATTTCGATCTACCCGGGTAGCGTTCAATAAACGACACAGGATCGGCACCGGCGCGAAGGGCATGACCGATGTCAATTTGCATCACCACATCGTCGCGGGTGTTACTGCCGAATATATCCCACGGGATTTCTCCATCCATGGGTGTAAATTCACCTGTGTGGTTGTGGTAACCAGTGCACATCCCTTGGTCAGCGATCTTTTCAGTGATGTTGTTAAAAACTTCCGCTGTATCAAGCCATGCCTGCCGAGAACCTTGGTATTCTCCGGGTAATCCGGGTACAATCAGATACGGGTTGCCAAGAATCTGGTTGAACTCAACCGTTTTCGCGAGTTCATCACCAAGGAGTGTGTTTATCCCTGTATGCGTCCCGGCAACTTTCAATCCAAGGTCATCGCACATCCCGCGTAGTTCTTCGGCAGTCCGGTCATAGTAACCAGCAAACTCGACACCTTCATAACCCATCTGTGCGACTGCTTGGAGTGTTAAAGATAGGTCGCCAGCACAATCGTCTCTGACGGAATACAGTTGTAATGCAATCGGAACTCTATCACTCATAAATTCTCCTGATGCTCCTGTAGGCACAGTTTGGAAACGCGCCTATATTCGTTTATAACATTGGCAAGTTGACGACCTGCCCACTATCTGCTGACACCAAACCGGCTTCGAGGATTTCTTGGGCATCCCGACTCACTTTGGCACTGCACAAACCTTCAACCGGTTCGCCTGTCTCTAAGCAGTGAATAAAGTATTCTGCAGCGTTACGTTTACCTTCTGGAAGTGGTTCAGGTGTTATCACTTCGGCATCACCATCTGCCGGATGCAGGTGTACTTCGTTGCCGCTGACCATCAGCGCACCCTCAGTGCCATAGACCACTGGATTCGGCGTGACATAGCCGACCTTTTGGGTCCAAGAGGCTTCCGTAATTCCGAAGGCGTTACCGTATTTCATGACGATAACAGCATTATCGTCGGGAATTGGGTAGTCTTTGACGAAAGTCCCGCGGAAGGCGGTCACTTGCTGTGGGGTGCCAAGCAGGTAGGCGCACATATCGGCACAATAACAGCAGTAATCCATTAACGCACCAGCACCGTTTTTCTCTTCGTCGTAGAGCCACTCATAGAAGTAGCGAGAGCATCCTATTTCCTTCGGTCCATTGTGGGCAGAACGCCACTTGAAGTAGAAAACATCACCGATTGCGCCGTCTTTGATGAGATCCATTGCCGTGTTGAGCGATGGACTCCACGCCGTGGGCCAGTTCACCATCAATAAGATGCCAGCGTTCTCGGCAGTGGCAAGCATCCGATCCGCTTGCGAGAGACGCGCCGCCATCGGTTTTTCGGATACGACGTGGATACCTTTCCCCGCTGCAGCCTCAACGATGTCAGCTCCGGCACTGTTCTCCGCTGACGCTTGGACGATGTCTAATTCCTCTTTCTCTATCATCTCTTGCCAGGAATTATAGATATTCTCAATACCAGTTTCTGCCTTGAATTGTGTACGTAATTCCGCATTGACATCGCCTGCTGCGACGATTTCAACGTTCGGATGTGCCTTCCAGTGCCGAAGTTCGCCCCAAACATGGTCATGGACAAGGGACGCGAAGCCAATGCGATATGTTTTTGCCATTAATGATGCCTCCTATAGGCGCGCTATGTAAGCACGCAAAGTGAGCGCGCTTGGAACGCGCGTCTGTAAGTTTTCAATTTTCTTACGGATTCGCCTATTCTTCAGCTCGGACAGCAATTTTAATCGCGGTCTCGCCCTTAATACGATAACCACCATCAAGTGCTTTGAAACCGTCTCCGACTTGCGAGAGTGGCAGTTGATGGCTAATCATGTCAGCGAAAGGCAGATCGCTCTGTTCAAGGAGCGGCAAACCACGGACGAAGTGTTCGTAACTACTTCCCCAGATAGCCTCAACCCGAAGGTTTTTGCGCATCAGCAATTGGTTGATGTTAAAGTCAATTGAACCCATATCAACGAAGTGACCGACTTCAACAAAAGTCCCACTGCGCCGCGTGTAACCCAATCCTTCGGGTGTTGCAGGAAGGAAACCCGCACATTCAAAGACAACATCCGCACCCTCTTTCCGCGGAGTTTCCGCTTTCACGAGTTCCGTCCGCTCTTCAACAGAAGTAACTTCTTCAATATTGATTGTTACGTCGGCTCCGAGTCGTTTCGCAAGCTCCAATCGTCCAGAGGGTCCACCGACCATAATCGCCTTTGCAGCACCGCTCAATTTCGCACAGGCAAGTGTCACGAGTCCGATAGCACCGGAACCTTGCACGACGACGGTATCACCGAGTTTTATCTCACCTCGCATTGCAGCGTGAACGCCGACAGTAAACGGCTCTGTGAGCACTGCAACCTCAGGCGACGCATCGGTTTTCATAAAACAGGTGTTTGGGTAGTTGAGATACATATAATCCGCAAACCCACCGCGAAAGTGCGGTGCTTCATCCGGGTTCCACTGGAAACCGTAAGCACCGTAGTTCGTTCCGGGTGCGAAAATAACCCGGTCTCCTTCTTTCACCGGTTTACCTACATAATCGGTTTCCACACCTTCACCAAGCACCTCAATAATACCGACGTTTTCATGCCCTAAGAGTACTTCCTGTTGGAAACCGTTCTGCCAGTTATGCAGATCGGTTCCGCAAATACCTGCGAGTTCCTGACGAAGTAGCACCGTATTAGGTTCAGGTTCGGGGACCGGATACTCACGAATCTCAAAATCTTTGCCGCACGCGACTACGGCTCTCCCTGTCCGACTCATATCTATCTCCCTTGGGTTCATTTTAGTCGTTGCGCACTTGGAAAGCGCGCAACTTTTTGACTTTGTTCATACATATCTTCGCTTCTTCCGCGAGATCAGTACAATAGCTATAATAGCGACGATGAGAATTGGCACCCAGAACGCTTTTAAAATTGACCAGAAAACGGTAAATCCGATCCAAAGTAGAACTTCAATCCCGACGATAACCAACGTTTTATTCCACGGGAAGTCCGCGCCGTACTGTTTTTTCAATCGATGCGCGTATATCCACGAAACACCTATAGTGCCAACGATAGCCACAAAAAATAGTAAATTAACAAGATTTTGGATGCCCTCTAAAATGAAATTTACCATGATAATTTTGCTCCTTTGTAGGAGGGCTTTGTAAGCCCGAATTCCTTTTACCCTTATAGAGACATCCCATCGCAAAACGATAGCAAAATTTGTCTACACACCTTTTTCATTTCTTCACTCCACACGACAAATCCGTTCCGGGCAACTGTAGACCGCCATGCTCTGCCCGCGCATGAAACCTATTAACGTGAGGTTGCCCTCCTTCGCAAGGTCAACCGCCAGTGTAGATGCGGCCGAAACAGCAACAATAATCGGGATACGAGCAAAAAGTGCCTTCTGAACGATTTCAAAACTGGCGCGACCGCTTACCATCAGAATATGCCGATCGAGTGGCACCAAGTCAGCCAGTAACGCCTGTCCAATAACTTTATCCACAGCGTTGTGTCTGCCGATGTCCTCTCTGATAATTAGAAGTTCACCCGCTTCGTCGAATAGTCCAGCGGCGTGGAGTCCACCTGTTCTTTCAAAAACGGATTGCGCTTTTCTTAACCGATCGTTGAGTTTATAGCACACTGCTTGGCTCACATGGAACCCCAAATTTAGCGGTGACACCTGCTGCCTCACAGACTCAATCGTCATTTTGCCACAGAGTCCACAACTCGCATTCGCGTGAAAATTCCGTTGCCAACCCGATTGTGTCTCAAAGTCCAGTTCTTCCACGAGACGAACATTGACGATATTTTGCAACGACGATAAACCGGAAGACTGCGTTTCAGAGTCCTCTTCATCACAGTAAGCAATGATTTCGATATCATCACCAGAGGTTATGAGGCTTTCCGTATAAAGAAAACCTGCGGCGAGTTCAAAATCGTGCCCCGGAGTCCGCATCACAACGATTAGACTCTGTTGTTCCACCCGAATCTCAAGCGGTTCTTCAACAACCAACTCATCTTCGACTTGGGCGGGTTTAGCATCTGACCAACGCGTAATAAGTTTTGTGGATGTCGGTTGCATAGTTCTTTACGTTTGTGCCGCTTACGAACAGATTTTATTGAACACTCGCGCTTACTAAGCCGTTACTGGTTGCTATCCATACCCTGTTGTTTATTACAACAAGGGCTTTTGTTGTCAATTCACCCCTGGTTATCTGAGGCATTGCTACATACTCCCACACCTGAGAGCGTGTGTGATACGTATAAAAATCATCGTTTGTTGTTATCCACAGCACTAACGGAATTTGTGGCTTGGGAGGTGGTGGTTCTACTTCCAATCCTGCTATTTCCGACGAAAATTCGGATATTGTCGGGTCCGGTGCTTCTTCTACGGGTAGCACCTCAGGCTCTTCTTCGACTATAGGTGAGGCGTCCAAGACTCCTCTAATGTAGATATTTCTTAGGTCGTTCTCATCCTCTATGCCCGTATCGAGAGTCGTCGATTTTCCGTTCAGACCATCCAAGTCTGCTTGGAAATAACCTTGGGATTTTTCCTCAGCGTTGAACCATGTGAAAAGCAGCTGCTCTTCCGTAGTATTGAGTCCAACAATTGTCATACCTTCTCGGATTACAGTGGAATGATAGGAATCCCATTCCTCAATTTCTCGGTCAAATATTCCGATAACACCATCTGCTGAGGCCGCCCAAACTGTTTTAGGTGTTAGTAACAAGGTTTTGATATTATCTGCGGGGAGACCGCTATTGTAGCTATTGTAAGGGAGGAGAGGTCCGTCACTGCCGCGAATCTTACGTATAATTCCAGTATCTGTGGCGAACCAGATCTCCGTTTCGTCCATCTTGATGTCCTTGATCCAGACCGGGAGACCTTCTGTCGGGGAATAGACCTCAATTTTGCCCGTTAACTTGCTGTAGTGGATAGCCCCTTGAAAACGCGTCCCCACCCATACTTCCTGTTCGTTCGCCGCGATGGCTCTCACATCTGGCACGCTTTCTAAGGCGGCGTTAATCAGCTGCGCCGGACCTTCAACCGGTATCCATTTACCATACGCCGTCTCAAATAGCACTACACCTTTTGGGGTCCCTACCCATAGTTGTGTGCCATCAACCGTAATCGCTTGGATCTGGTTGTCCGGAAGCCCATCTGTATCGGTATAAACGGTCCACTTCGTCTGATCCAGAATCTGTTTTGCGCGTTCCTCTATCTTTACATCGTCACTGATATCGTCGACGAGGATCGCTTCACTGGCGGCTTCTTCCAGTCTGCCGAGCTTCAAATTGGCAGCCGCACGGATGAGATGTGCCTCGTAAATCCATTCACTTCCCGGATAGCGTGTAACAAACCCATCCAAAGTATGCAGCGCATTTTCCAACTGGTCTGTTTCTGCTTTTAGTTTCCCAATCAGGAAAAGTGCTTTTTCGTGGAACGCCATGTCAGGATATTCTTTGATTGCCGATTCAAGAAGAGACAGTCCGGCATTTTGATCCTCCAACTCCTCAACGAGCAGGAATCCAGTGAGGTAACTCAGCACTGGTACGTCTGTATGTTCTGGATAATAGGTTAAAATCAATTGGTAACTATCCACTGTTACAGCATAATCTTCGTTGGCAAATGCAGTATCCCCAAGCTCGTGGAAGAGTGGGACTAAGTCAAAGCTTGGGGCATCAAGGATTGCTGCGGAACGAAATCTTTCCAATGCGTTTGCGTTGTCGCCATTTGCTTTGTAAAGTAATCCGAGTTGATAGTGCGCAGCCGGATATCTTGGATATTCTTCGATTGCAGTTTCAAATCGCCGTTGTGCTAATTCAGGAAGCCCTAACTCCAGTAGCGTAAGTCCATTGTCATAATTCTTCGCAGCGATTCGATCCGGCACATTCGCTAAATTTGATGTAAATTTAAGGGTATGTCCTGTCAACGGGAGTTTTAAAGCCTGTCCATTGTACTCGATCTCAAAGTAAGTGTCAGTACCTCCAAGCCAAGTCCCCGTGAGCCTGTCGCCGTTTTCACTTTCAACAATGACATATTCTTCGCTATAGGCGAAGGGCTGACAGAGTAATAGGATGACTGGCACTATCCATGCAAATAACCGGTAAACTTTCTGTTTTTTTGTCTTTGTGTGCTTTACAAATTTCTGATGCAACATAATTTTTTCCTTTAGAACGTTGATTGATGGATACGGAATTATAATATCAGAAACGGGCAGAAATGTCAAGAGCGTTTGAGGTTCGTTAGTAGCGGTAATAGGTCGGGATTCGGAGGTTCCTCCTATAAGAAAAATAAATGCCCTATCTTGATACGGAATCGGCTATCGGTTATAATAGCCATCATGAACGAAACGAATCTTCCGATTACAGAGTTAAAAGCGACATTTCAGGATGCAATAGCAGAAAGTCCTGTTGTGATTGTGGCACCAACCGGCAGTGGAAAATCGACACAAATTCCACCGTGGTGTGCCGCGCTATCGGATAAACCGGTGCTTGTTGTTGAACCGAGGCGCGTTGCCTGCCGTTCGCTCGCACGGTGGATGGCACAGCAGCACGGCGAACCCTTGGGGCGTTCTGTTGGCTATACGGTGCGTTTTGAAGATGTCAGTTCCGATGCTGTAACCCGCATCCGTTTCGTCACACCCGGTGTTGCCCTACGATATGCTGCTGGATCAGAATTGGATCAATACGGCACTATCATCTTAGACGAATTCCACGAACGTGGTGTGGAGGTTGATCTGTTTCTCGCGATATGTCGAAAAAAACGACGCGATGCGAGCCTCGTTATCATGTCTGCCACGATAGCTGCTCGACAACTCGCGCAATTTGTTGGTGGACAGGTGCTACGTGCAGAGGGACGTGTCTATCCTGTTGAGGTGCGATACCTTGGCGGGGCAGTTGTGCCGACATCCCACAATTTGGTAGAACGCGTCGAAGCGGGGGTTAAGCGGGCACTCAAAGAGACTGCGGGAAATATATTGGTTTTCCTACCCGGAAAAGGTGAAATTAACGCATGCCATGACACGCTTCACAAGATGCGGAATGTGGAATTTATTCCTCTCCATGGTGATTTATCTCCTGATGCACAGGACCTTGCATTTGAGACGCAACCCGAATACCGCCGAGTTATTCTTGCAACCAATGTTGCTGAGACATCAATCACTCTTCCAGGTATTACTGCTGTTGTGGATAGTGGGTTGGTGCGCCAGCGTGTCCATCAAAGCAGGCGGATTGTTCTGGCATTACGTCCCATCTCACAGGCTTCGGCAGAACAACGTTGTGGTCGCGCGGGTCGTCTCGGACCGGGAATCTGCTACAGACTCTGGGAGGAACATGGACAACTTGAGCAGGAGACGATCCCAGAAATTCGCCGAGAGGATTTGACGCAATTCGTGCTGACGGTCGCTTCGACAGGTTATCGTCCGCAGGACTTGACGTTTCTCGATGCACCTCCTGATTTTGCAGTGGAACGGGCACAAACCGCACTGAAGAGTTGGGGTGTTCTCTCCGACGACGGCATACTCACAACAGAGGGTGCCGAAATCTGCAAGTTACCCATTGATCCACTTCACGCCCGATTGCTGGTAAAAGCCCCACTCTCTTTTCGACGCGATTTGATAGATCTCATTGCAACGTTAGAACGTCCGGCACCGTTATGGCGGCGTATGGCGGGTATGTCAACTGAACAACAAGACGCGATTCGGAATGCTCGCCAGAAAGATCTTTTTCGCGATGGATGCGATGCAACAACGGCAATCCGAACGTTGCGATGCGGCGATGAGAAACGCCATCACCTCCATAAAATGGCTCTCGTCGAATGTCGTAGAATTGCAACGCAGCTTAGGACGTTCTTTCAGCTGCCACCTGTCATGAAAGAGAACGCATCACCACAACCCGACCGCGCAGCACTGATCGCTTACCTCTTACGTGAATGGGACGCTTGCGCTTACGTCCAAAGAAGAAAAGGAAAGGGATGGGGGAATGGGCATGGAGAGGTCTTGCTCGATTCCGATTCGCTTCTCTCGGAAGGGCAGCACGCCGCTTTGATTTTAGAAACCGTTGGTATTGGGAAAGGCACGCGCGTTCAATTGATGGGACGCACTGCTATACCTTGTGCTTTCGCTGACCTCGTCAACGCCGGAATCGGAACTGCTCAACTCGCTGCACCAAGGCTTGAAGGTGAAGACATCGTCGCGGAGGTGGTGACCGAATATGCGGGAAGAGAAATCGGACGCGAACGGCAACCACTACGCGACGCATTGCTAAGAGACGCGTTGGCATCGCTTATTCTCTCTGGCTCCTTGTTTCCTGGTGTCGGTGAGCAGCTTACACGAGCCATTGATGCTTGGACACTGCACTGTGCACTCAATCCTGACCTACAAGAGACATCGGAAGCAACAAGATTGACACCACATGCATGGTTGGTTTCACGACTTACTGTGTTGGGGGTGGAGGTCGCCGAGGAATGGCATCTCCTCTCTTCGGATGACTTTGTATTTACCGAGATAGACACCGACACTATCACTGAAATTGAGGCGCAATATCCGAGAGAATTTTCCGTCAACGGTGCTAAGTTCGACGTGGAATATTCCCCTACCGAAAAGTTAGTCATGTTGCGATGGCAGCGCGGCATCCGTCAACCGACGTTGAGTTCAGTACTACTACCGCGCTGGAATAATTGGAAAGTGCAGCTGGATCTTCGTGGACAGGTGCGGACGGTGCGGTCCTAATTCGCTTTGATTTTTCCCCACGTTGTTGTGAGCAGGTGTGGTTCGGGGGTAACGGATAAGTTTTTGGGATCAAACCAACTGCCTGTGATGTTCCAACCGTGGTGTGTCAGCTGCGTTTCTTTACCTGTCTTTACATCAACAACGACGACTTGACCATCTCCCTGTATGATTTCCTCTGTATAAGCAATTTTATCACCATCGGGTGACCATACAGGGTACCTACCGGATCCCTTTTTACTAATCTGCCTCAAGCGGCTTCCGTCCCGATTTGCCACGAAAATGGCTGATTTATCATCTATACCCCATCTGGACCAACTAAAGGCGAGTCTGTCACCCGATGGAGACCATGCCGGCTCATACATCCACGGCGTTTCGCGGGGCAGGAATGTTCGCACTTTATCAGAATTGAGTGTGATAATACGGATACGGTTGGGGTCATTATCAATGAAGGCTATCTCATTTCCGTCGGGAAACCAAGATGGGTTACCACCCTGTCGCATTGCTGCAGCTACCTCTTCCACATCTGTCCCATGTATTGTGGCTATTTGGATGCTCCAATGGGGTGTCTCAGCATGAAATGCTACTCTCTTTCCATCCGGGGACCACGTCGGCTCTTGCCGACGCGCCGATTCCTCAAAAACGCGCTGAACTCCGCTGCCGTCGGCATCCATCACATAGAGATCACCTACGCCATCCCGATCTGAGACGAACAGAATCTGCTCTCCATTCGGAGACCAGACGGGACTGTAATCTTTCGCGTTATTTCGGGTAAGTCGCTCTTGACGACTTCCATTGGGATTCATCAGGTAAATTTCCCAATTGCCATCTCGATTCGACATGAATACGATTTTAGCAGTTTTTGGTGCTTGCGCGTGCACCTGATCGGCATGGATAAATGCCAACGCTAAATTAAGGCAACAAAGAAAAAAAAGTCTTGTGATTTTCATAAGATTTTTCTCTCGTAATGTAATACTGATGGCAAATTAGTTTTGTATTTTCATTTTTCCCCACACCGTTGTGAGCAAGTGGGGTTGCGGCTGGACAGGCAAGGCTGTCGGGTCAAACCAATCTGAACTATAGTTCGTGCCAGCGTGTGTGATTTGTTCCGAAGCAAGATTCCCTAAAGAGATTTTAAAGAGATGGCGTTCCTTTCCAGAAAGTTGGCTGTAGATTAAGGCATTGCTTTGTGGTGACCATGCTGGGCTCGAAACTTGGGTTCCGTCAACAACGATCGCCTCTATCTCGGTTCCATCGCTATTAACTGTATCAATGGTCTGTGCAGGCGGGTTATCCTTAGCATTAAACAACCCCTTAAGAATAAACAATAAAATATTGACGCGATTGAAAGCGATCTTGGTGCCATCTGGGGACCACACAGGCTCGTGAAGTAATGATTTTTCCATCGGGACAATGACTCTTTCCAAACGGGTTTTTAAGTCAATGACACGAATATCAAGACTCTCTTCAAGTGAAACGAAAGCAATTTCGGTGCCGTCGGGTGACCATGTCGGGTGCCAACCGTTGACCAGACGCTCTTCATTTGCGCCGTCACTTGAGGCGATATAGATAGCCTGCTCGTCCCCACGAAAGTACGCAATCTGTCGACCATCCGGGGACCACGCTGGATTGGATCTATTCGCCCATTTTTTAAAAATCTTCCTTACATTCGTGCCATCTGCATTCATGCGGTAAAGGTCATTATCACCATCTCGGTCCGATGTAAAAAGAATATGCCTGCCTGAAGGTGACCAAGTCGGTTCCGAATCCTCTGCATCATGACGGGTCAAATTGATCCGGTCACTCCCATCGGGATTCATGATGTAGATATCACTGCCCCCTTTTGCTTTTACATTCAGGCTCGATGCAAACACTATTTTTGCTGTTGCTGGTGCCTCTGCAAAAACGAAGGAGATACCCTTGAATACCAGTATTAGACTGAACATATAAAGCATCGATTTATATTTCATACAAAAGACCTTTAGTTAAGTAACAAGTAAAGGCACTCGTTTGTGTCTGCTTTTGGATGTTTATACAAGCTACTCGATTCGCTCGAATGAACAACGGATGTTCCCGCGGTGCAGCCAACCATCGGGGCTTAATACAATACCGAGATCCAATGCCAAATCCAATCCCGCCTCTTTCACAGAGACCCTCATGGTTTTCGTTGCTATCTGCGTGGTAAAAACTTCACCGTCACCCGTAAGTACCTGCCTATGTACGCCCTTTGTGAAATTGAATATCAAATCCGATATATGTGAGCCAGAGATCGGATAAAACCGAAGCGATGCAGTCTGAGGTTCCTCTCCTCTATAGACACTCCGCGTTGCGTATGTCCCATAAGACTTACCAATCAGGTTTTCAACACGGTAATAGTAAAGGTCGCCCCCTCTCCAAAATCGGAGTCTAAATCCTTCAAGTTTGGACGCGGCGAGTGCGGCTTTGGCTTTCAAAATGTCTTCGCTCCCGTTCCTTTCTTCAACAACGAGTTCAAGAAATCGCCACCTACCCAGCATGTCATCCGATAAAAAGTCTCGGCTGTGTTTGCGAAATTCTTTTCGTCGGGCATCTTCGTACGCCTCACGACGGGTGTCGCGCTCGTTCTGCATCTGCTGGTACTCTACAGAGGTGCAACCGGTGAATACCAGGATGTAGAAGGATAGTATGGTAAAATCCACAATCACTTTAGACAAACTGGGGCGAGGTTGCAAACCTCGCCAGCGAAGATGGGCATCCTTGTTCCCGCAGCGAGGTTGCAAACCTCGCCAGCGGCGGTGTGCGACCTTGTTCAATAAAGTCTCTGTCTTTATTCGATCCGTTTGAAAGTGCATCTCAACCCTCCGGTTCGCATCCAACCCGTTGGTGTTAACTCCATATCCCCGTACAGGACTAAATAGAGTGTTTCCTCTGTCACCGTAATTCCCGCCATTGAAGCGATTGAGAAAGAAGCCTGTCTTGCAGCGGCTTTCCGTGCCCCTTGTATTCCCATCTTTCTGCTCTGTATCATCTTTGCTCGCTTCTGTTTTTGCTTCGCGGCTATCTGTTTTATGGGTTCGGAACCGAAAAGGAATTCGAGCAATTCTGGCCCTGTTCGCTGATTAAAACGGATAAATGTGTGCGGATCGTCTCCGTATCGCTTTGTGGTAACATAACACTGTCCTGTGACGTTCGTGCCGCGATTGCTACCGCTGTAGTAGTAGGAGGTGCGGTCCTCAGAAAATTCGAGTATGAGATTTTTGCGGGTAGAGGCGACGAGTGCTGCTTTCGCGCCCAATACCCGTTGTTGCGATTTTTCGTCTGTGACCTCAATTGGTGGCAGGCGGGTCACATTCGCCTCTGCCTCTGGAGTCTGAGGGGTTGCCTCTGGATTTGGTAGGTTTGGTACTGCTGCTTGTTTAGATGCGTTTGGTGCTGTTGGCTGTTCGCTTGTAGCGCCTTCCGGAACTGTCGCTACAGAAGGGGTTGGTGCGTCGGTTGCTTGTAGCGACATGGCGTTTGCACGTTGTGCGTAAACGTTGCCTTCTTCAACCTCTAACCCGACATACTGCCACTTGCCAACAAGAAGGTCCTTCACTGCCTGCTTAACTTTTTCTGGATTATGTCTCTCTCTCGCAGCGTTATATTTCGCAATCAAACGCCGTCGCTCTTCCTGCGTCTCTTGCGGCGTAAAGATCGTACAACCTGTGAAGACTATTGCCATGACACCGAGAATTGTTAACATTTTCATCATTGTTCTCCTCCCTACTTTAACGCGAGTCCAACTGAAACATTTAGCGAAATCTACAGTTACAGGACTTACGCAGCTTCCTTTGCCGGAGAGGTGTTTTTGCTGGGGTGTTTCCGTCAGAAACCTCACCAGCGGCGTGCGGTACGTAGATGCTCATAAGAAAATTGCGTAAACCCTAAGTTATTTATACACATATCGCCCCGTTGGGGTAAAAAACTATCTCGGTCCGCGTCAGTTATTTGATCCATTTGAAGGAATACCTGATGCCGTCGCTCTGTGCCCATCCTTCAGGAGTCGGGGTTGCGGATACACCAGCTCCCAATGTCAAGTAGAGTTGATCGTTCTGTACAGAAATTAAGACATTGGATGTTCCCGGGGGCCCACCGAATACTCCTGGGCTATTCAATAAAAACTCCCCAGGAGTAATGCCTGCGCCCTGATTCATATTAAGTTTTGGATACAAAACCTCAGCAATACGCTCAACACTAATTCCAAATTCGCCAGAAACCTTGATACCACCGTTTTCACCCTTGTAAAAACGGATGCCATTTTGTTCAAAAAAGCGGATGGTCAGGTTTTTACGACTGGCTTCAGCAAGTGCAGCTCCCGCGCTTTGAATCTCATTGCTCACATCGCTTTCTAAGACCTCTATCTCAAGAAACTGCCATGTCCCCAATATATCACGCTCGAGTGTGTTCTTGACGCTCCGTCTATCGTTCTTTATCCGCGCTTCCTCGTAAGCCGCACGGAGTCGTTCCCGTTCGTTCTGCTGCTGCTGGTATTCCGCCGAGGTACAACCTGCAAAAATCAGTGTTATCAAACCAAAGGTAACTAATATTTTCATTCTTCAACCCTCTCAAAATAACAACGCACGCCCCCACTCTGTACCCAGCCAGCCGGACCTGATTGCATCTTACCGTGCATTGTGAGATATAACCTATCAGGCGTAACCGAGATACTAATATCTCTCGCTGTGTCATACCCTGGTGCGCTTGACAAACCGAGTGCCCTTCCATCCTCAGTTGCTGCGAAAAGCAATTTTTCCATCTCTGGGCCGGTGCGTCTGATGAATCGGATAAACGGAAAGGGTTCATCGCCGTACCGAACAGTGATAACAGTAAACTGACCGAAGACCTCCGTGCCGCCTTTTTTACCTTGGTAATGGTAGATACCCTTTTCCTCAAAGAATTTAAGTGTCAGATTTTTCAGTTCAAGGGCGTAAAGTGCGGCTTTGGCTTCCGCAACCTCTTGGGTGACACCGCTCTCCGCCATCTCAAGGTTCAGAAACTTCCACTTCCCGAGGAGTGTATCGGTTATACTATCTTTCAGTTTCAGTTCACTGTTCTCTTCACGGAGGTCTTCGTAATTCTTAAGCAGCTGATCGCGTTCTGCTTGCATCTTTTGGTACTCAGCACTCTTACAGCCGGTGAGCATCAGAACGCAAATACCAAAAATAATCCAGACTTTCATAGGTGTTCTCCTTGCCATAGGCATGTGCAGGGTGGGTACCTCCTGCTACAGTGGGTATTATACCAAAGTAATCTGTAAATGGCAAACGCTTGCCTTCAAAACTTCAAAATTCGAGTGTCAGACCGATATAAGGCAGCAATGGAAGTTGCCTCGCTGTTCCGACCTCGTGTTCTTCAATTGTGACTTCCTCGCCCTGTATTTCAAATGTGCCTTCATTCTGGATAAACTCAATGGTATTCTTGCGATTGTATACATTGAGAACTTCGATGAATCCGCCTATCTTCATGCCCATAAAGTTCCATTTATGACTTATCCGAAAATCTAACTTGTGATAGGGTGTCAGTTTAGCACCTAAGACGCGACTAAAACTTGAGAAAAGTGGGTTCAATCCACGCGTTACCGGATCTTGGATGAGCACAATAGAGCTGATAGGTGCTTCGGCGGTGCCGCTGAGATACTGCCACTTCGCGCCGATCTCAAAATCTGGGTTAAAGTTATAGTTTGCCACAATGCTAACGATGTGTGTGTTATCGAAGAGATACGGTTGGTATGTAACATCAGGATTCTCTCGACGCTCGGCGTGTGTATAGGCATACGAAATCCACCCAAAGAACTTATCTGGAATCCGGTGGCGTAGGAACAATTCTGCACCGCCGACGTACCCAACACCTTGATTGAGATAATTTGAGACCTCATCGGGTGTTATTAGTTTCTGCATGTCTTTATAGTAGGTAGCAAACTTGAATTCGGTGCGTGATGAAAGTTCGTGTTCTATTTCCATGATATAGTGGCGTGTGAGACTTGATTTTAACGCTGCGTTCCCATTCTCTGATAGCAGCTCGGACAGTTGTGGACTCTGCTCATAATGTCCATACGCGAAACGGAGATTAGAACCGATCGGAAGCTTGATACTAACGCTGCCGCGTGGTTGAACGGAAAGCTGCTCTATCACATCAAGGTAATCAACCCGCACCCCGAGCGCGACTGAAAGCGCGGGTAGCGGGTCGTATCGTGTTTGTAGATAGCCTTCAGCGCGTTGTAAATCGTGTCCAAATTCGTAGTCTCTGGTTTCAGTTGTGCGTATCCGTGGTGTTCCATCATCGTCAAAATCTACTTTCGTTGGATCTGTTTGAAACAGTTCGCTCACTGTCTCGTCATCTGGCACTTCTTCTTCAAATGACGGATAACTGGAATGTTCCGTACTGTTTGCCGGACTAAACGCGAGGAGAAACCCAGGTTCAAGTTGGAGCGTGGGTGTTAGTCTGTAGGACACGTCTTCGCGGAGGGTATAGACGGGGACGTTAACCTTTAAGTTATACTCGATAGAATCCCTGTATTTAGTGATTATCTCATCGTTTTCATCTGTAAGGGTAGTCTCTGATACAATGGCATCCAAGTCTATATCCAGAAAATTGAGTGAACGGGTCAGTGATAGATTGGATGTGAGATTTTCGGTGAATTCTGAACGCAGATGGATGCCCTGCCCGTTAAATCCATTTTTGAAAAAGGCAGAGGATTCAAAAGGATCATCGATTTCTGTTCCCATTTCATTATCTTCTTCCTCTGTCTCAACATGAAAATGGTCAGTTGCGGCGAATGCATTAAGTGTGAGATTGTGGTTTTCAGTCAGTGGATAGGCAAATTTGAGTTGATAATCTGAGAAATAGGGAAACTGTTGTGTTTCACCCGTCTGGCTTTCATAAATCCGTCCAGCAATGAGATCGAAGTAACTTCGTCGTCCTGAGGCGGAAACATATCCCTTCTCTCCGATTTTTCCTTCAAGCAATCCTTCAGAATAGAAAATATTGAGGTTAAATTTCCCATCGAACCGTTCATTGATGCTGTCGCGTGCGTGGATGTCAAGCACCGCTTGAGAATCCAATCCGAATTCGGCACCGTAACCACCAGCGTAGATGTCAATTGTCTCAATCGTTTCCGAACTGATGGTTGATAGTAAACCGCCCCAGTGAAACGGGTATCCGAGCGGTGTCCTGTCGAGATAGTAAAGGTTTGATCCGGGTTCACTCCCACGGATGTAAAGCACGCCAAAATAATCGTTTGGGATGCCGATACTGGGGAGTGTCGTTAGTCCTTTGAGTGCGTCGTTGGCAGCACCGGGGATGCGTAGGAGTTCGCTGCCACGGATTTCAGTGCGACTGATCGTCGGTGGGAGACGTTTCCCTTCCACCACAACTGTTTCGAGTTTAAAGACTGCGCCGAGGTATATTTTGATTTCGGTGGTATCACCGCTGCTGATGTCAACGGAGATTTCTGTGGGCTGCTGTTCAAGTGGATGAGTAACGACAAAAGTGTACGTGCCTTCCGGAAGCTCCGTAAAACGGAAGATGCCGTTTTTATCGGTTTTTTGGTGCTGATCGGTTTCACGAATGTGAACATCAGCAGCTGCAAGGGATTTTCCTGTGCTTTGCTGATAAACGGTTCCTTGAATATCACCTGTTTGCGCAAGAACAGGTATGGACATAGCAGTGAACGCAAACAAGACTATGACGAATTTTAACTTCATGCAGTCGTTTTAACCTCTGCTTCGTGTATTGCGTAACAATTCAACGTCCAATTGAATTTTTGGGTTGACATAAAATTCCTTTTCAATTGGATTTTATACCATTTCTGAAAATAGATATATGCTTCGTTAACCTTGAGTTGCGGGTAGGTTTGTAGTAGGGCGATTTATCGCACGTTCCAAATGGGCAATGAATTGCCCTACTACAAACAGATAGACTTATTACCTCAAAATTCAACTGTTAAGCCAATATAGGGGATGATTGGAAATTGTGGTGCTTCCTCCACCTCGCCGCCCGCAGGATTGTAAAACTTGATAATATTTTTGCGGTTGTATATATTCAAAATTTCAAGGAATGCCCCTATCTGCCATCCTTCTTGATTCCATGTTTTACTGACACGCACATCTAATCGGTGATAGGGCGGTAACGACACCAAAGATGCCGTTCCCTCTTCAACCTGAATATTACTGAAAATGGGTTGCATGCCTCGTGTCATTGGATCTTGAATTAGGAGGATTTCGCTTACGTGCGCACCAGATGTTCCACTTGAGTACTGCCACTTGCCACCTACCTCAAAAGTTGGACTGATGCTATAGTTGCCAACGAGGCTGATAATATGTGTGTTATCAAAGATGTATGGTTCGTAAGGCAAGTCAGGATGTGTGCGCTGCTCCTTATGCGTCCATGCGTAAGAGAACCAACCGAAAAACTTTTCGGTGATGTGGTGCCGTAAAAACGCCTCTGCGCCGCCAACGAACCCCTCACCCCGATTGAGGTAATTGGCTGTAGCCAGTAAATCGGTGTGAAGAAGTTCGGCTTCATCTGCCGTTACCAAATCCTGCAAACTTTTATAATAGGTTGCGAGTTTAAGTTCTGTTTGTGGTGAGATTTCGTGTTCAAACTCCATAATATAATGGTTTGCAGTGCTCGGTTTTAAATTTCTATTTCCGTTTTCCGCGAGTACCTGATACGCCAACGGGCTCTGTTCATAAGTCCCGTAAGCAAAGCGGAGCGTGGCGTCATTGAGCAGTTTTATACTTAGGCTGCCGCGCGGTTGAATGGAGAGTTCCTCGGTTAAACTGAGATAGTCGAACCGCACCCCGAGTGCAATTGATAGAAACGAAAATGGATCGTATCGTCCTTGTAGATACCCTTCTGAGCGTTGAAAATTGTAGGCGAATTCATCGTGGATCCTCTCAAAACGACGCACTTCATAAGTTCCATCGTCGTAAGCCAAGAATTCTTCATCTTCTTGCAGTGTGAAACGGACATCTGGATCCGTCACTTCCTCATAAACCGGAAACTTGCGGTCTTCAAAGCTATCTGCAGGACTGAATGTGAAGAGAAATCCGGGTTCAAGTTGAATTGCCGGTGTTAGTTTGTAGACTATATCTTCGCGGAGTGTATAGGCAGGAACATTCGCCCTTATGTTATGGTGTGCATATTCTGCAGATGTAAGGGTACGCTTGCCACTCTCGTCAATCTCAAAATTTTGGCTAACAACTCCCTGAAAACCCGTATTGAGAAAAGTGAAGGCACGGGTAAGGGAGAGGTAAGATGTCAAATTTTCAGTAAACTCTGAACGGAGATGAATGCCTTGCGCTTCAAAACCGTTTTTGAAGTAGGCGGAAAAGTCGAGGAATCCTTCCGGTTTCGATACAATATTAAAGTGATCGTTTGCTCCGAAGGCATTAAGGGTGAGATGATGTTTTTCAGCGAGTTCGTAGGCAAGTTTGAACTGGTAATCGGAGAAGTAAGGTAACACCCAGTCGTCTACAAATATTCCAGCAATAAGATCGAGATAACTTCGTCTTCCAGCGGCATGGAAGTAACCTTTATCGCTAATTCTACCTTCAAGCATTCCTTCGGAGTAGAGGACGTTAAGATTAAATTTACAGCTCAGTTTCTGTTTCTCTATCCGGTCTCGGGAAAGGATGTCAAGGACAGTTTGTGAATCTAACCCGAATTCAGCACCGTAACCGCCAGCGTAGATATGGATGTTGTCAATAATATTGGAGCTAACCGTTGAAACAAGTCCACCATAGTGAAAAGGATAACCGAACGGTGTTCTGTCAAGGTAATAAATAGTGTCTCCAGGACCACTGCCGCGAATGTAGAGGATGCCGAAGTAGTCGTTTGGGATACCGATGCTTGGGAGCGTTGTTAATCCTTTGAGTGCGTCGTTGGCGGTGCCGGGGATACGTAGGAGTTCACTGCCACGGATTTCAGTGCGACTGATCGTCGGTGGGAGACGTTTCCCTTCCACCACAACTGTTTCGAGTTTAAAGGCTGCGCCGAGGTGTATTTTGACTTCGGTGGTGTCGCCGGTGCTGATGTCAACGGAGATTTCTGTAGGTTGGGGTTCAAGAGAGTGGGTAACAACGAAAGTATAGGTACCTTCGGGAAGTTCTGTGAATCGGAAAATACCGTTTTCATCGGTTTGTTGGTGCTGGTCGGTTTCGGTAATGCGGACATCAGCGGATGCGATCGGTTTTCCTGTGCTTTGCTGATAGACGGTTCCTTGAATATCACCGGTTTGCGCAAGAGCGGGTATGGACATGGCGGTGAACGCAAACAGAACTATGACGAATTTTAACTTCATTCAGCCGTTTTAACCTCTGTTTCATGTATTACGTAACAATTTAACGTTCAATTGAATTTTTGGGTTGACATAAAATTCCTTTTCAATTGGATTTTTAGTTGACATAAAATTCATTTCTTTGATAGTACGCAGAAAAGCCAAGCGCATGGCATTCACACGCTTGGCTCTCTTAAAAATGTAATTCTGTATTCGCTGACGAGGTCTCTAATCTCGCCTAAAGCCTATTCCTGATGTAGTGTAACCGACCTACGGGGTGGACTGAATTCTTGCTCTGTCAACGGTACTGCCATATTCCGATAAACCTGAACCCGATAGGATTCAAAGTCAGGCACGAACATCAACCCATCATCGCTGACGGCAACGGATTTGGGTGAACGCAGGTATTTCTGCGGTTCCAGATCCGCCATGTCTCGCATCCGATTTGGACTGGCGTTCGTCATCATGTAAGCCAGGGACACCTTTGACAAGGTAGCATCACCGAGGAATTTCTGCACATACCGCCCTTCGGCGTTGAAAAGTTGAATACGGTCGTTGCCTCGGTCGGCAACATAGATGTCGCCGTGCAGGTCAACATCAATCCCGGCAGGACGGTTGAGTTCACCGTTGCCGCTGCCGGACTTGCCGAATGCAAAGAGGAATTCTCCTTCGGCGTTGAACTTCTGCACCCTGTCGTTTCGCCAATCCACAACGTAGACATCGCCGAGTTCGTCTACGGCGACGCCCCACGGCATGTTAAATTCGCCGTCGCCGTCGCCATAACTTCCCCACTGCAGGAGGAACTTGCCGTCTTTCGTGAACTTTTGCACCCGGTGGCTCAGACTATCAGCGACGTAGAGGTTCTCTTCCGGGTCAAAGGCAATGCCAGCGGGACCGTTGAGTTGCCCCGGATCGGTGCCGTGTTCCCCCCATGTACCGATGTGTTCACCCTCGCTGTTAAAGCCGACGATCCGATGCAAATATTCATCGGAGACATAGAGATTTTCTTCACTGTCAGCGGTAATCGTCACGGGCCACGTGAATTGCCCGTCACCTTGTCCGTAACCGCCCATTGTGCCGAGGTCTTCGTCTTCAACGGTGTATTTTCGGATCATCGCAGTACCGTCGCTCCGGCACATAATATATATACGTCCCTCTTTTCCGATTGCGATATCGATCGGAAAATTCGTTGTTCGCCGCATGCTCAGGGTCTTATGAAATGGAAACCCGGCACGCAGTAACCCGTAAGGTCTACCCATAATACGCCTCCTGCTGTTGTCTTAGGAAAATGGGTGAATCTGTTCAAAATTTCCGCCGACGATGTGCGTCGGATCTACACCCATCCACTGCTCTAAGAGCGTTCCGTATATGCCACGGAAGTCGATGGTATGCTCAAGGTCTTCACCGTGTACCCAACGCGACGGATCGAGAGACGGATATTCGGCGTAGAGTCCACCTTTCACGCGATCGCCAATGATGAACGCACCGCCGCCGGTTCCGTGGTCAGTACCGCTGGCGTTATCTCGGATACGTCTACCGAATTCTGTGAAGACGTACATGACGATCTCTTCGGAGGCGTTCTGTGCCCGTAGATCGGTGAAGAACGCTTGGATGGCTTCTGTCAGTTCTGTCAGGAGCCGTGGATGTGTCGGTACCTCGTTGGCGTGGTTGTCATAACCGCCGTGCTGCGTGTAAAAGACGCGTGTGCCGAGATCGGCGAGGTGGACGCGTGCGACATCTCGCAGGCTTTTTGCGATTGAGTTTTGTGGATATTCCACTTCAGACGTATACATCGCCGGTGCCTTCTTGAGTTCGTCAGCACCCTTAATCACATCTAACCCGGTTTGGCTGAGGTAGTCCATCACGATGCCGGTGCCGACCGTGCCGCTATACATTTTCTTAAATATGTCAAGTGCTTTTGTGCGCTGTCCTTCATCACCAATGCTGGTCATCAGTCCATAGTTATCTAAATCACCGACAGACGTAACAGGAATGCCAGAAAGGGCACAGGCACGCGGAAGCCCCTGTCCGAAACTGATGCCTGTTAGGACGTTCTGACTCTGCGGGTCGAGTTCTCGGACAAGTCTACCGACCCAACCCTCATCGCCGATTTCCAGCGGTTCACAGGTGTGCCAGATGTCCATCGCCCGGAAATGCGAGCGGTTTGCATCCGGATAGCCGATCCCCTGTACAACGGCGACATCACCGGCATCAAACATCTCTTTCAGCGGGGCAGCCTGCGGATGCCAGCCCAAAGCGTCATCTACCTCCAACGGTAGGACATCTTCCGCTTTGATACCGACCACCGGACGGGAATCGTGATAAATCCCGGCTGTGTACGGAATGAGCGTATTCATGAAGTCGTTGCCACCTGAGAGTTGTACAACGACGAGGACGGGATCTTTCTTGATAGTACTCATATCGATGTCTCCATAGGTCTAAAGCCTCGATTACAGGACCGAGGCTACAAAAGATTAGCCGAGTTGATACTCTCTTGAAGCCACGATTAACTGGAGCATACTAACGACCCGTGCTTGCGTATCATCATCCTCAAGGTTGAGTTCACCATTCGCTTCCGCAAATTGGGTTAAATACTCACGGGTAGTGTCGCCTACCGTCAGTGGACCTGTGAGTTCAAGGCATTTGTCCACAAATGCCTCTGGTGAGAGAGAGCTCCCATTGCTCTTTAAGCGTGAGATGAGATCCTGAATTCCGGGTTTCGATGCGTCGCTGACTTCGCGAACGGCGAAGTTGACGCGGGCGGTCAGCAATCCACCATCAATCCACTCTTTACCGGTGTGCCATCCTTCTACGGTGGGCGGATCGAGAAGTTTCTGTCCCATCAATTGAGTGGCACTCGCATATTGCGCCATCCCCGGTTGTGGACCTTGGCAGATCCCTATCAATTTCAGGATTCCCGTAACGAGTTCCGTCGGACTCTTTACCTTCTTGAATTGGGCTTCTTTGAAGAAGTCGGCATTGAATAGGACACCAAGAACGTGCGATATATGTCCATCAGATGCCATGAATGCGTCTGCGAGTGTCTCAATCGCGTCTGGATCTTGTGGCGGTGTCACGTTCCACGATGGCACTTGTGGCTCATCTGCGACAAAGAAGTTGTAAAGGTGTCTGGAGATGAATCTGGCGCAAGCGGGTTGTTCAACAATGATGTCGATGATGTCATCACCGTTGAGATTCCCGGTATGTCCCAAGAAGGTTTTCTCGCTGTTGTCATGTTCCTCTTCAACGAATAGGAAGGGTGGCGCATAGTAACCGTGCGGATACAAAGGGATCGGCTGCCCGAATGTCCAGCCTGTAAAGGCGAGCGCGCAGTTCTTAATGTCATCTTCTGTGTAGTTGCCTACACCCAGTGAAAAAAGTTCAAGGAGTTCTCTACCGTAGTTCTCGTTGGGTTCACCTTTGCGATTTTCGTTGTTGTCAAGCCAGAAGATCATCGCCGGATCTTTGGAGAGTTCGAGCAGAAGGTCTCGCATCTTTCCCATCCCGAAGTGCCGCAACATATCAATCTGGTTCGTAGACGCGAGGATGTGCTGGTTCTTGCCCAGTCCCGTTGCCAAGACATGATGCCAGAAGAGTGCCATCTTCTCTTGAAGTGGACATCTGCTGTTCATCATCCGATAAATCCAAGTCCCGACATAACCCCCTTCACTGCCGAAGTAGCGGTCTAAAATATCTTCATCAATGGGGGTCCCACGTTCAGGATGGACGAGGTCGTCAACTACGTTCTCATAGCCTTTTTCAACGTAGGCTTCCAGTTCGGTGCGGGTTGTGCCAAACCCTGCGCGGCGCATGAGGTGCGCCATTAACGCAACATCGTTCTGTGACATGTTCACCTCCGATACGTTCACTGTGAGGGGGACCTCACGTTGGTAGTTTTCGATGGAATACCGTTTTCACGTTTCGGTTTCGTTGGATTCGGAGAAACCGCTATCAGATTGCTTACATCTTATAATTAAAGTGAAAAAAATGTCAAATGTTTTGTGCGGTTGGGCTGTTTAAACTTCGGACAGTTTGCACTATGAATACTGCCCGGAAAGATTGACTTTGCTAACAGCCTCAACGATTTGTGGGACAGCATTTCGAAAAACTGTAGGGGCAATTTCCCTGAAGGTTCTTTCAAGGGCTTCGTCTTCAAATACGTTCTCAAAGCTGCTGTCGCTGAACGCCCCTTTATCCAGATCTATCGGAACTGCTTTTTCTTGTTCAATACCGTTGAAAGCATAGAGCACGCGAGCAAATGGAATCCGACCGTACGCTTCTCCGTAAGGGACTTCTACTCTCAAGAATTCTATTAATTCGTTGCCGGATACGAGTTGCTTGAGAGAGATGGTGTGTATTTGATAAGGTGCGGTTTTAATAGACTGCGTTTGATATTTGGACATGACAGCTTCTCCTATTTCCGTGTAGAGCATTTGGTTAATAGACTTCAAACTGATGGTTTACACAACTTTCAGGTATTATGCCTTCTGCGAGGATTTCTGCGTCCCGTAATGTTCTCACAAGTGTTTCTAAAGTGATTGTAAGATTGGGGGTTCTGGGTGTTCCAGCACTTGTGGGTGGCTGTGGTGCGCGCTGCGTCAGGAACTTCCTCATATTTATGGGGTCAACAACGCCCAGCAAGAAAGCGGGACCTCCATCATGTTGATACGGTAGATGTACGCCAAGAGGCGGTGGTAAAATTGGTGCAAGTTCCTTGATTGGATCTAATAACTTGAGCACTGGAGGTATCGGTTCATTAATCTCTATTTCATAAACGTACGCTGGATATTCTCGTGTAGGGACCTCGGTTCCAAAAAAATTGGCGTAATTTAAAGCGATTCCGTACGATCGCGTCAGTGAGATAAAAGGACTGTTGACGGTGCCTCTTGCAATATGGAGCATCAGCCGGTCTACGGTAGATTGCACTTGGGGTGCCCGAGCAACGAACCCTGTCTGTCTTGCATCGTGCGTATGCCAATAAGTGCCAATGCCTGCTCCTCGGTAAAATATTGCCACAATTGGAATTCCATTTCTTCTGTAAGTGTATTTGACTTCAGATTAATGATAACAGATGATACTGTATTTATCAAGAACAAAAGTTAGTATGTCCAGGGTCATTCAATTGTAGGTTTTTTGTGTTATATTTTTCACGGGTGTTAATACTTCAGATAAGCAGAAGTCGCGTGACATTTCACGCGACTTCTGCTATACTTCACCATAAAAAGTAGCACACTTTTGAGGTGAAGTATGACAAGAACTTCTTCCTGCCACTTAGTTGATATGTTAGCAGAAGTGCCAGATCCCCGCAAGAAAAAAGGGCTCCGGCATCCGTTAGCCTCGATGCTTGCGCTCACGGTTGTCGGTCTCTTGTGTGGTCAACGCAGCTATACACAGCTTGCCAAATGGGCGCGGCTCCACCCTTGCCTTCGAAACGCCTTGGGGTTCACGGCGAAACAAACCCCGGCGGCATCAACGTTTCATTATCTCTATCGGCGTCTTGACATCGCCACTGTAGAAAAGACGCTCACGCAGTGGACGACACAGACTTTAGCAAGTTTGCGCATTTCCACATCTAACTTGAAGGGACTTGCGATAGATGGTAAAACCTTAGGCAACAGTCATCCCGAAGATGCCCGCAGGACCCATCTGCTCGCAGCCGTCTTTCATGAGTTAGGCATCCCTGTCGCAGAATGTGCGGTGAGTGAAAAGAGCAATGAAATCCCTGTTTCCATTGAACTCTTGAAAGCGTTTGATGTCTCAGGTCTCGTCATCACAACGGACGCACTTTTGACCCAACGTAAGTTCTGTCAACAAATCCTTGATGCTCAAGCAGATTACTGCCTCCCCGTCAAAGCGAATCAGAAGCAGTTATATGAGGATATTCGAGACCTCTTTGAACCCTTGGATGAAACAGATCCACCCGAAGTGGAACACCGCCGGTTTGAAAATCTTCACGCAGAAGTCGGCGCACATCTTCAAACGTATACGAATACAGAAGACGCAAAAGGCAGGATTACCACTCGCACCCTCACCACAAGCACTCTCTTGACCGAACATACCGACTGGCCGGGGCTACAACAAGTTTATCAATACACCACACACCAGAAACAGAAAAGCACCGCACACGTCAAGGGTTTCCACGTGCAGTATGGCATCACGAGTCTATCACCTGAACGCGCCTCGGCAGCTGACTTGCTCAAACTCCGACGCCAACACTGGACGATTGAGAATAAACTCCATTGGATCCGAGATGCCGTCTTTCAAGAGGACGCCTCAACCGTCAGAACAGGTGTGCTCCCCCAAGTCATGGCAGCTTTGCGAAACACCGCAATCTCCGTCTTACGATTCACTGGACATACTAAAATCACCGACGCACTTCAACTTTTCGCCGCAAAACCTATACTCGCAGTTAACATCATAAAATGAGAAATCTTAAAATTGAATGACCCTGTTAGTATGTCCACCAAAGAAGTGTAGATACGATTTCTTAACAGGGGTGAATTATAAGGTCGGATTTTTTATTTTTTTAAATTATGCACGTTTTTCATTCTAAAGTCGCGTCTTTAATTTATAAAGGGTATAATATTGACATTTAAGATAACCTCAATTACGATCTTCTGTAACTCTTCAGGCTTTGTGTCCTTTGCCTGTTTAGAAGATGCGCTTCAGATATTCTTACTTACGAGGAGACATCAGATGAGAAATAAAGGTCTGTTTATGCTTAGTGTATTCACTATAGCCGTGTTATATGCGAATGTTCCTTCCGTTTTTGCCGCTGCACCTACCACACCGAAAATAGTGTTTACTTCAAACCGAGATGGCAACGCTGAAATCTACGTCATGAATCCTGACGGAAGTGGGCAAGTCAACTTAACCCATCACCGAGCGGCCGATTTCGATCCAGTATGGTCGCCATCGGGTGAACAAATTCTGTTCGTCTCTGATCGAAATAAAACTTTGGATATCTACTTAATGGATGCCGACGGGCGGAACGTGCGACAACTTTTTCTTAAAACATTGCGTAGACAACATCCAACGTGGTCACCCAATGGAAAAAAGATTGCTTACACTCATGTTGATGTACTACGCGGTGATGTGGGTATCTACGTAGCTTCAATTAACGACAGGGTTGAAAAACGAATTGCAAGTGGCATGAGTCCAATGTGGGCACCCGACACTTCTGAGATTGCTTATATTTATTCTGACTTGTTTATTCCTCTAAATGATGGTTTTGGGGGAATAGAGTTACAGAAAACCAATATTCAAATTGTTGACTCGCGAACCCATGCCAAAAAGGAGCTTGCGCTGCCGGACTTTCCCTTCGTTTTTAATCCGGCGTGGTCGCCAGATAGCACAAAAATTGCCTTCTCCGGCATAGACATAAGTGCTATCCCGCTGCCTGTACTATTACAAGACGATCACAACATATTTGATGAAAAGGCTATCTATCTTATGAACCGAGATGGAACAGCGGTTAAACAGATTATTGAAGCAGATGGTGAAAATCCTTCTGATCCGACTTGGTCACCGTCGGGCGATGCCCTCGTTTACCAACGGCAAGTCGGCAAGGATACGCAACTCTTCAAGGTCACCTTAGCTAATAATATATCAGAGCAGATCACGCACAACGGCAGTAATACGGGTGCGGATTGGTTTGATCCGGCGGCTTTGTCAGTTTCACCGCAACCTAAGTTCCTAACAACGATGTGGAGCCAACTGAAAAAGTAACATCTTCGATCCCTATTGTTCTGATGGAAAATTATTAAACTCGTGTTGCGAAGAGTTCCCAGCAGATGGGGAGTTAGACCTCATTGATAGTAAGAATGTAAGCGCAATCGGATATGTTGGCTCGTTATGGAGGGTTCTGATGGAGAGAGACGATGTTCAACTGATTCACGAAATTTTAGCTGGCGACGACGCTGCCTTCAATACTTTAGTTCAAAAATATCAAAAGAGCGTTCACGCGCTTGCATGGCGGAAGATTGGAGATTTCCATCATGCTGAAGAAATTACGCAAGACACTTTCCTCCAAGTATACAGAAAACTCGCGACGCTCAAGGATCCGAATCAATTTGCCGGGTGGCTGTATGTCATTGCGAATCGGGTTTGTATCGCTTGGCTCCGAAAGAGAAAACCTACGATGCAATCGCTGGAGGACACACCTATGGAAGAAATAGAAGAGTCATCTCATACGCATTATGTATCCGAACAACGCGAAACGGAAGCGAATGCGTACAACACTGAACTTGTCAAAAAACTTCTGAAAAAACTACCGGAGAGTGAACGGACGGTAATGACCCTCTATTATCTCGGTGAAATGACAACGAAGGAGATTGGCAATTTTTTAGGTGTGTCGGCGAACACGATTACGAGTCGGCTTCAGCGAGCGCGAAAGCGTTTACAAAAGGAACAGGAACTCTTGGTTCATGAAGTTCTCAGCGGTGTGCAGATATCGGCGAATTTAAGTCAGAACATCATGGAACAAATTACCGATATAAAACCAACATCGCCTTTGGCTCCGAAGCCATTCCTCCCGTGGACTGCTTTGGGTGCGGCTGCGATTTTGATTCTGCTGCTACTGGGTATAAGCAATCGTTACCTTGTTCGTTTTCAGAAACCGTATAGTTTCGAGGCAACATCTGAACCCACAATTGAAATCGTTGATACCGCTGTCATTCTTGATACGGATTCAAAACCGGATGCGCGAAATCAAATCGGACGTGCTGGAGCCATTGGTAAAAAAAATAATACCGGTTTGCAGGCTTCTGAGACACTTCTGACATCTGATGTGCAGAGGGATTCTCACATACTTTCCACGTCACAGTGGACACAGGCAACTGGTCCCCAGGGTAGCGATGTCTTCAACATTTTTGCGACATCAGAAGGGATACTTTATGCTGCTGCACCCACGGGTATCTATAGATTGTCAGTGGGTGCGCCTGCGTGGACACTTATTGATACCGACATTCCAATAGGAAGTTTTCACGCACCTATAGCAGAACATAAGGACACCCTCTATATTGTTTCTACTGATGAAATCTTCACTTCAACCGATAATGGTGAGACATGGAATGTTTTTTGTTCTCGTCCAAAAGGACGTACTGTTGGACTCATTATCACGGATGAAACGCGGGGTGTCAGTTCACAAGCGGATATTACGATGTATCTCGCGTTTCAAGATAAAGGCGTTTTCCGATCTACGGCTATGGATGGACAGTGGGAGCCTCTTAACGAGGGATTGACAGGCAAACGCATTTACGCGGTGGCTGCGGTTGAAAACACAGTGTTTATTGGTACAAATGAGGGGCTTTACCATCTTAACTCTGGTGTTTGGGAGGAAGTGCCAGTAACCACCCAATCCCTTGAGAATAAAGTGATTGCTAACACGAACAGTGAATTCCATCGTGTCAATTCTGGTGTTTGGGAGCAGAGACCAGTGGCAACCTTCGATGCTGCTCTTTTTTTGGCAGCCTTTGAAAACAGTCTCTATGTTGGAATGGGTCCAGACCTGTTTGCTGGGAAATCGCCTGAACCCGGACTATTGAGAGTAGGGATGGGTGGAAACCTACCACAAGGCAGGATCTTCCGCTCAACCGACTTGGGTGAATCATGGACTGAGATCACGCCTAAGAATGAATCTCTCTCTTTTATAGCACCGTTTGGAATAAAGTTTTCGGTTGCCGGTAAGACGCTTTTAGCACAAGGTATCCAACGATTTCGCTCAACAGATGCCGGAGAAACCTGGACCAATCTTGGGATCGATACAAATTTGCTTCCGCATGATAATTTGCGAAGCGTAGCAGTGAATGAAAAGACTTTTTACACAGTTGGGACACTCGGTGTTTATTAAACAACTGATGCAGGTGACTCGTGGCACCTATTTATGAATGGGATGGTAGGAACGAAAATAAAGAATTTGGTAGCGTTCAACGACAGGCTCTATGTGCATACCGACCGTAATGTTGTCCAATCGACCGACGGTGGTGAGTCGTGGAAAAGCCTGCGCATTGATACCGGCGAACGGATAGAAAAGAAGCACCTTCTCATTAATTTCTCTTCTGATTCAAGGTTGGTTGTTGCAGACGGAAGGCTGTATTGGATCTCACCCGAAAAAGATAACCTACGTATTTTCCGTCTATCTACAGACGGTAACGCCCTCGTGCCAGTGCCAGAAATGCCCTCTTTTGGTCGAGAGATGCTGTCCATCGAATTGGTGCCTGCTGTTGCGAAGGCGGAAGGAATCCACTTACCTGATGATATGGGGAAGGATTCTAAGTTGACGAAGAGATTACGCGGTATTACAACCGCTGCGAGAGTGGGTGGGTTTGCTGCCAGTGACGAAACATTCTATGTGGAGCACCTGCGAGGGCTTTTCAAATGGAAATTTGGCGATTCAAAATGGACAAACACTGGGTTGATAGACCTCGGTAAACAGTCACCTTGGGGCTTGAGAAATGGGTTTGCGTTAGCCGCTTCGGCGGAAAATGTCTACGTGGGAAAGCGGGATGGGAAACTGTTTCAATCACTTGATAAGGGAGACAGTTGGAAAGACATTACACCGAATCTTCCATTTCGCTTTACCCGTTTCAAAGAGATAGTTTTTGCGGGTTCAACGGTTTACGTCGCAACGAACAAAGGGGTCTTGAGTTCACAAACCGGCGAACATTGGCGCGTGCTAACCGATGGGATGGAGGCGCGTATCGTGATAGATAGGTTCGCTGTCGATCATACCAGCGTTTATGGTGCTGGTGATACGGGGATCTATCGCTTGGATGATCGCGGCAAGTGGAAACAGATTGCTCCAGGTGTTCCGGGTGCTGTTGCTTCTCTTGTCGTTAGTGACGACAGACTTTACATTTCCACCGGACGACGCGGGATGTTTCATATCCCACTTCAAGAAGAATGGTAGCGGCGGTTTGCGACTGCAAATGACCCATATAGCGTTTTGGTTTCATCTCCTACCTAAGAAAATCCTCCACAATTTCAAGTAATTTTACCAATTTTTAGATTAAAATCCAAATTTTTTGATCTTTTTTTAAAATTATGCAAGCATTCCGCGAAAAATTGTGTCTTTAATAACTGAAAGACATTTTTACCAGCGTTAAACGATTATTTTGTTTCAAACTTTACGATACTTTACCATGGAATGAGGATACGATAATGTTAATGACCTTAATTCAGAAAGAGATGATGCATCATATCTTGAGTGCCCGATTTGTAGCACTCCTGCTGATGTGTCTCTTGCTTGTTCCGCTTACCTTGCATATCAATTACAGTAATTATCGCCAAAATTTAGTGGACTATCAAGAAGCGATTAAACGCGCAAACATTGAAGAGGCGGAAGTGAACCCGAAATCACCACCTGAACCGGAAGTGGAAGTTTCCAAAGTCTTTCTCAAACCGACACCTTTGAGTGTCTTCGCAAACGGACTGGAAAACGTGCTGCCGAGTTATTTGGGTATGACCCGCAATGGAATTACACAGGGGCCCGACGCTTTAATTGCCTCACCCCTTTCCTATCTGCTGGGGCATCTCGATCTTCTCTTTGTGGTCGGAACAGTTTTCAGTCTGCTTGCGTTGCTGTTTACGTTCGATGCCGTTGCTGGGGAGAGAGAAGCAGGAACGTTGCGGATTACCTTAGCGAACGCGCTGCCGCGCGACCTATTCCTATGGAGCAAGTTGATTGGTGGATACCTTGTGTTTGTTGTTCCGTTCTTGGTGTCGTTTATCTTCGGTTTACTCATGATCGTTTGGCAAGGATTTCCGCTCGGTGAGTCCGATATTTTTCCACGGGTACTCGGTTTAATCCTCGTCGCCTTGCTTTATATTGCCGTGTTTTTTGCGATAGGGACGGTGATTTCTATCTACCTGGATAGTGCCAAGACGGCTCTCATCATTGCCTTTACTGTTTGGGTGTTTGCCGTGCTGATTACACCACGCGTTGGGTTCCTTGCCGCCAAACTCACTGCCCCGACCCGAACGCCGCAGAGTGTCTATATGGAGAAAGCAGCCATGCAAGAAGATTTCAATGTGGTGCTTAAAAAGGAGAAAGATAAAGTAGTATCTCAGCTCGAAGCGGAGGAGGTAACGGATGCAATGGGCCGCAAGATGACAGTGGTAATGATCGGCGGGAAAAATGCGGAAAAAATTGCTGAGCACATGAGACCGTTTGAAGAGGAATATCGTCTAAAATTCCAAAACTACTCTGATAAACTCGACCGAGATTACAAACGTGAAACAAAACGACAAGAGCAAATCGGTGAGACGCTCTCCCGAATGACACCGACATCTTCTCTAATCTATCTCGCTACGAACTTGACCCAGACGGGGAAAGAGAAAAGAAGCGACTACTTGCAAGCAGGAGATCGCTATTGGGATAGGCTTGACACGGATGTGTTCAGCAAAATTTCAGATCATATCCCGTCCACGCATTACAAACCCCCTGTCAAAGTTCCACAACCCGCCGCGCTGGAGGCGACAACCTTAGAAGAGACATTGGGTCAATCAGTTGTGGATGTGCTACTGCTCTGCTGTTTTGCGGTGGCACTAACGACCGTGGCGTTTCTGAGATTCTTCCGTACAGATATTTAAGGAGAAAACATTGACGTTTTTATAGTAAAACCCAAAAATGTGAGGGCACTTTGGAAAACACAAACACCTCTCAAAGTAGGACGCAAATCTACTTTGAGCAAGATGGTGTCCGTAAAACCGTTATCGTCCCTTTTTATAGAAACAATCGGTGGAGATAAGTGTTTTAGGACTTACGCAATAATGTTTGACATAACCTCGTAGACGGGGTAATATGCTCTACGAGGAGGCATCTCAATATGCTTAGACCAACACGTCTTGACTATTGTCAATATCTACTTAGCACGCCAATCAACTATACGCTGACGCATTTCGCAGAACATTGTGAAAGTTTCAGTCATGATCAGATCAACCGTTATCTCGCAGGGGACCGTCTGACCCCGCGTCTGCTTTGGGAACACGTCAAAAATGACGTGGTGTTGGCTCCCGATGGCTACCTTATCTTTGATGATACCGTCATTGATAAACGCTATGCGAAGAAGATCGCCCTCGCCCGGAGACACTATTCCGGCAATGCTGGCGGTATCATCAACGGTATTGCTATTGTTACGTGCGTCTATGTGAATCCGAAGTTAGACCGGTATTGGTTGATTGATTACCGTATCTACGATAAAGCAGGCGATGGTAAATCGAAGTTGGATCATGTCCGAGATATGCTTTCGGTCTGTGTATACTCGCGCGACCTCGCTTTTTCAACGGTGCTGATGGATGCTTGGTATGCGAGTAAATCTCTGCTCCTTTACATTGAAAATCTTGATAAGACGTATTATGTCCCGTTGAAATGTAATCGTCTTGTTGATGATTCTGATGCTAAGAAACCCTATCAACGCATTGATTCTTTACACTGGACAGAGGCAGAAGAAAAATCAGGCAAACGCGTAAAACTTCATAGGTTTCCCAGAGATCATAAGGTGAAAGTTTTCCGGGTGGCGTCTTCTCAACGCACGGATTCTGTCATAACCAATGACTTGAGTCAATCCGATGTGTCCGTCGTGCGACAGGTGTGCGACGTGCGCTGGAAGATTGAACAACTTCACCGCGAAGCCAAACAGTTGACAGGTTTGGAGAATTGCCAATGTCGTCTGGCGCGTATCGTTCGGAATCACATTGCCGCTGCTTTTCTGGTTTGGGTTCACCTAATGCGCAACGCTTATCAAACAGGTAAAACACTTTATCAAGTCAAACACGGATGGCTTTCTGAATATCTCTGTCAACAACTCAAATCTCCTATGATAAAAATCAATGATGCGTAAGTCCTATGTTTTTATAGTCTTAACTATCAACTCGTGTTTTAACATTTATAACGGAGGCGAGTTGATGGTTAAAGTTATCAGTTTTCAGTTAAGAGGTTTTGATGTCGCAATTTACCAGTTCTTGGAGTGCTCCAAGTTAGGATAGATGTTACAGAATAGTCATCAGGAGGAATGAAATTGAAACTACCGACACTTATCGCTGTTTGCCTCGCTATCTTGCTAATTGGTGGTATGTACCTTTTTGGCAGAGACAAGTCAGAATTGGGAATCGCTGTCAATTTGGAAAGCGAAGAGTTCAAACAGATTCGTACACATGCCACCGACGCGTTCAACGCGGGGAACTATAAACAAGCCATTGAACTCTACAGCACGGCGTTAAAGATGCGTCCCGAAAACGCTGAAACCTATAACGACCTCGGTAGCGTCTATTACGAGCAAGGTCTCAAATACGCTGGACCGAGTTGGCCCTCATGGGAGCAGGAGTTGAGGGAGGAGTCCGTTGACCAAGCGGTCACAGAACTCAAACTCGCTATTGATAAAACAGGTTCCGGTGCCATCACGTTCAAAACACGAGATGATGCGGTTGCTGATGCTATTGAGGAAGAGGCACAACAACTCGCTGGAGAGGTCTATAGGCAGCGCTGGGAAAATGAAATAACCCTGAGCGTTCTTATTGGACAAACGAAAGTCTTCCTGTTGCGAGCTCGCGATCACTACATCCGTGCTTTGGACCTGAAACCGACGCACAGTGTTGCCTATCGCAACCTCGGTTCGTTTTATATGAAGGTGGGGCGAACCGATAAAGCACTTGATTATTATCAGGAAGCGTATAAGTTAGATCCGCGGGATGCTGAGTTGGAAGAATACCTGAATCGATTCACAATATCCTCGCCAATTATCCCGGTCTACTTTGAGGAGAAGCGTAATGAATAGCCCCAATGGAGCCAAGATGTTCAGCGATGTCTTCAATAACAATGGGTTCAAGGTTTTGGGGAAGCATTTACGTTAATTAATCCTCTTCATTAATCACGGAGAATTCTGATGGTAAGAGATGATGTTCAGTTGATTCACAGCATCTTGTCAGGCAACGATGAAGCGTTTAGTATTTTAGTTAAAAAATACCAAAAGAGTGTTCACGCGCTTGTGTGGCGGAAGATTGGCGACTTTCACTATGCTGAAGAGATAACACAAGACACCTTCCTTCAGGCATACAAAAAACTTTCAACACTCAAGAACCCCAACCAGTTTGCGGGGTGGCTCTATGTCATCGCAAATCGACTTTGCCTGAATTGGTTGCGCAAGAAAAAACCTGCAATCCAATCGCTGGACGACACATCCACTGCAGAAATAGAAAAATTATCCTATGCCCGCCATGCTTCGGAGCATCGCGAGACAGAAGCCGCTGAACATCGCAATGAAATCGTCAAAAAACTTCTGGCGAGATTGCCGGAGAGTGAGCGTACAGTAATGTCCCTCTACTATCTCGGCGGAATGACATCCAAGGAAATTGGTAAATTCTTGGGTGTATCTGTGAAGACTATTCATAGTCGGCTTCACCGCGCGCGAAAACGTTTACAAGAGAAAGACGAACTCTTAATTAGTGAAGTTCTTGGTAGTGTGCAATTACCCACCCATCTAACGGAGAACATCACAAGGCAAATTGCGAATATAAAACCGACATCGTCTCCGATTGGAAAACCGTTGCTACCGTGGGCGGCTTTTGGTGCAGCTACGGTTTTGATTATGCTGCTGCTGGGTGCGAGCAATCAATATCTCGCTCGGTTTCAGCAGCCGTACAGTTTCGAGGCAGAATCTGAAATTACCATTGAAATTATTGACGCGCCCATCCTCCTTGATATTAATGCTAAACCCGCTGTGCGGAATCAGTCTGGACGTGCTGTTAACCCCAATAAAAGCAGCGGTGCCGGTTTACAGACCTCTGAGACAACTTTAGCGTCCAATACGTCAACGGATTCACTCAGACCTTCCATCTCTCAGTGGATTGGGACAAATGGACCGTTAGGCGGACACGTGCGTGACATCTTTGCAACATCTGAGAAAACGCTCTATGCTGTTACATCAAAGGGGATCTATAGGCTAACGTCAGAAGCAACTGCGTGGACGCTTACCAGCACGAGCGTGCCAACTACCATGCTCCGAACGCCAATGGCAGAACATGGCAATACCCTCTATATTGTTTCCAGTGAAAAAATATTCGCTTCAACCGACACTGGCGAAACGTGGCATGTCCTTTGCGCTCGACCAGAGGGAGAGGCTGTTGGACTTATCGTTGTAGATGAGATACAAGGGAATAACCAAAACCCGCGTCCTATAATGTATCTCGCCCTTCAAACTAAAGGCGTTTTCCGATCCACAAATGCTGGTGCGCAGTGGAACCTTTTGGAGAATGGACTCACAGACCAAAGTGTTTACGCAGTAGCTGCGATTGAAAACACGGTATTTGTTGGCACCAACGAGGGGCTATATCGCCTCAACTCAGATGTTTGGCAACGATTACCGGTCGGTACGTCGGAACCTGTCCATTCCGTGACAGGGTTTAAAAACAACCTCTATGTTGGTATGAACTCTGATTTTTTGCCACCGGGACCGTTTAAGTCAATGCCAACAGAGCGTATAGAACGACTCATACTTTCGAGAACACCTTGGGACAACGAGAGCACAAGCAGAATTTTCCACTCGACCGACTTAGGCGCGTCGTGGACTGAGATAACGCCTAAAAATGAATCTCCTTTCATGCGTACACAGGGTATGGCGATTGTGGAGAGTACTGGTGAAACAACACTTTTACCACACGGTGTTGCAGCAGTGGACGAAAACACCTTTTACCAAGTCAGTTTACACGGTATTCATCGCACAATTGATGGTGGTGAATCTTGGCACCCATTTATGAATGGGATAATGGAAACTACGCAGGATTTGGCCGCTTGCAACGACAGGCTGTATGCACAGACTGGCTCGGATCTTGTTCAATCCGTTGACGGTGGTGAGACGTGGGAAATCGTTCGGATCGGCTCCAACGATCAACCACCCGGAGCAGTCGGAAAGGACCTTTCCCTTGTTTCACAAGTAGCGATTGCTGGCGACGTTCTTTACGGAATTGCTCGGGACGATGACGGCTTGCGCGTTTTCCATCTATCTGCAGGTGGCGATCTGTTTGTCCCAGTTCAGGAGGTCCCCACTTTTGAAAGAGAATCCTCCATGATTAAGTTGTCGACAAGTGCCGAAGAAGTGAAACAAAAGTCCTTACCTAATGACCGTGAAAAAAACGAGAACCTACCAGTAACATTCTCCTTTGAATATAACCAAATTGGGGAGTTTGCAGTCAATGGAGAAACGTTCTACGTGGAATACAAGCAACGGCTTTTCAAGTGGAAACCCGGCGACTCGGAATGGGAAGACACTGGGTTAATAGATACTAATGAACCGCTTCACGCGCTTGATAGAGCCTTCAAGTTAGCGGTTTCAGGAGAAACCATCTATGTCGGTAAACGGAATGGTAGGCTGTTTCAATCGCTTGATAGCGGAAAGAGTTGGAAAAATATTACACCAACCCTTCCGCTTCACTTTACCCACTTCAGGGAGATAGTGTTTGCCGGTTCTACGGTTTACGTCTCAACTGATGAAGGGGTCTTAAGCTCGCAAACCGGCGCGCACTGGCGCGTGCTCACCGATAGAATGGGTAAACGGATTATTATAGACGACTTTGCCGTGGACGGTACTACAATTTATGGTGCTGATGATGCGGGTGTCTATCGCTTGGATGCTCATGATAAGTGGGATCGGATTTCTCAAAGTGTCCCAGATAAAATTGTCTCTCTGGTTGTCAGTAAAAACAGACTCTACATTGCTACGCAACAGCGCGGGGTGTTTCATATTTCAATTGAAGACGAACTGTAAAACCTGTTTCTTGACTCAGGTCTCCGGGCATAAATTTCTCTATGCCTTTTTCCACTTTCTGCTGACCTGATCTTCCAACTTTGCCTAAAATAATATATCTGGGATTTCTCACAATTGTTCGGATCATGTAAAAAATGAGTGCAAATGCAACTTTTAACCCCTATGATCATTGACTTCGTGAAAACAAACGCACACATATTTTACAGGAGTGAAAGTTTTCTAATTCCTCTAAACCTAATAATATCAATACGAAATACCTATAAAAAAACCATTTAATGGACGATTTTATTCTGCTTTGTATTGAAAATAAGGTATATTTTTCACGTAATGAAAATTTATCAATGAGCATTTTTTAGCATTTTCATAACCGCGTATTGAGAGAACGTTGATAGGTAGTAGCTTCTGAGTGCTTTTGAGAAATCCCAGTATATGTACCCATACACCAGTTGAAAAAACCTCCAAGCAAAAACCCCGGTTGGGGCTTTTCTTTTTTTAGGGTGTCCTTTCTATACACCATAAGTGTCAATTTTAGAGCAAATAACCGTTGTAGTCCCAGGTCCGGTAGGGTTTTTGCTTGGGTGTTTCTTCACTGTTTCCAACTGCGTCGGGTTTTAGCCATAAACTTTGTACACGCCAGAAATCCTCTTTAGTCCCGTAGGGTTTATTTGCTTGGGTATTTCTGCAGCATCTGTGTAGAAAAGCGCGACTTCACAGACCCAAGCCCCGTAGGGGCGGCATCTGTAGAAGAGCCGCGACGACATAAGGCGAAAAACCCGTAAATTGACACCTATGGGGGGTCCTTTCTATACACCTATTGCCCTCTGAGGCTAAAACATAGAAAAAATTCGTTTCCAATGATGGATGGGTGGAGTTGGCAATTTCATTAGATTAAAATTCAGATTTTTTCACTTTTTTCATATTATGCACCCTTTCCGTCCTAAAATTGTGTCTTTAATAAAGTAACAGAGGATTTGATATACGACAACGTTTAGAGTAAACTCACAATCAAGTGGACACTGGTAGTTGGTGAGGTGTTTCGTTTTTTTATTTAAGTGTTCACTTATTTTCGAGTTTCACTATAATTTCTTTGGATTGCCTCTGGTGCTTCTCAGTTTCGGCGGACGTATAAAACTTTTTGAATAGCAACTGATGATTGGATTCATCTCACAAGGAGACAAACATGATACACCGACCAATCCTCACATGTTTTTTTTTATTTACATTGATCTCGCTGAATGCCAAAGCGTTACCCCCACCTTCCCCCGCAGGTGGCAACCATTTAGTCCTTGATGGAAAAGACGACTACGCGGTTTTGGATTTTGAAAAGTTCGGTGTTCTTTTACCGAAAGGGACAGATGAATTCACCGTAGAAGCGTGGGTGTATCCTACGAAACCTCCTAATAGGAATAATACAACAGCAGTCGTTCTGAGTCAGCAGGCACGTATACGCATCGTGGGTGATAATCACCGATCCTATCAGTCACTAAAGAAACGCATAGATTGGTAGAAAGGTGACCTGCTTGTGGTAGTCGATGTCCACATAGCTGGACGCGGCGGGTCTGCCTCAACACCATATTTTCCAATCACAATTTCGCCGAACCAATGGCATCACATCGCCATTCAGGCAAAAGGAAAACAGACAACAACCATTGTTAATGATCTCGCAAAAACGCTACAGCGGGGAATAACCATCGAACACGATCTTTCAAAATTCTGGCGACCAAAGGATTTTACACTCGGGGGTTTTGGAGAGAAAATTGAGTTGCCCCATCTGGGTAATTTCTTTTGGGGATCCTTTACCGGATATATTGATGAGGTTCGCCTCTCGACCGTTGCCCGTTACGACATCACTCAGCGGAACTTTACACCGCATAGCAGATTCAAGCCCGATGCAAACACAGTCGCATTATGGCATTTTGATGAACCGAGTGGAACACGGAGATTTTCAGATTCATCGGACAATGGGTATCGTCTGGTGGGTGAAGGTGGTGCAAAGACTGGCATTCCGCTTGCAATCGAAGCAGAAGGAAAACTAACAACTCTATGGGCAGCACTTAAGCACTAATACATAGAATGTCACAGTACGGGACTTTCTACGCCGTTAAACCCATCATTGCCAAACGCACCAGTTTTGAATAGTGCACATGGAGAATATAAAAATGAAACGGAAATTTGCCTATATCGCGTTGGGAACCACAACGATATTAATGTGCTTCTTGCTTGCGGCAGACCTTTGTACACAAGCATCCGATGTTCCATATATTGCCTTTAGTTCCAAGCGGAATGAAAATTATGACATCTACATGATGGATATCAACGGCAAGAATCTCCAGCAGCTGACAGACCACTTCGCCGATGAGACTTATCCAACGTTTTCGCCGGACGGACAGCGAATGGCTTATGTTTCCTCTTGGGACGGCAATGAGGACATTTATGTAATGAACCTCAATACAAAGGTATCCGAGCGGTTGACGAACCATCTGGCACGTGACAATAATCCCGCATGGTCTCCAGACGGACGATGGATCGCGTTTGTCTCCGAGAGAGCAGGGACGCTTGACATCTACAAAATCCAAGTATCTTTTTCTGCAAGATAATGGCGTTTTCCGATCTATGAATGCAGGAGCACAGTGGGATCCCTTTAACGAAGGATTGACGATCAAACGCATTTACACAGTCGCTACGATTGGGAACACGGTGTTTGTCGGGACAAACGAGGGACTCTATCGCCTCAACTCAGGTGTTTGGGAACGAGTACAGGAGGATGCCCTTAAAGCCGACTAATCCTTAAGACAAGCGTTACCTTGCTACACAACAGCGTGGGGTGTTTCATATCTTGATTGAAGAAGGACTGTAAAACCTATTTTTTCACTCAGGTCTCCGCGCATAAATTTCTCTATGCCTTTTTCCACTTTCCACTGACCTGATCTCCCAACCTCGCCTAAGATAATATATGTGTTCATACACCTATCGCCCCTCTGGGGCTTTTCTGTTTTTAATTTTTTTTCAAATTATGCACAATTTTTCTCCGAAAATTGTGTCTTTAATTATAAAGGGTATGATACACAAGAACATTTAAAACAACTGCAATCCTGTGATGCGCGTACTGAGAGGCTTTGCGTAGGTTTGAAGTCGTCTGAATGGAAAGGGACATGTAATACATATCGGAAGTCTAACTTACGGACCGGACTATCAAGCATTAAATGGAGGTAAACCGTGAAAGGACGTTGGACGTTAGGTATCTTGATTGTCTGTGCTTTGTTAGTAGTGAATGTGGATCTGCTCGTTGCAGATGGAAATTGGACGCAGAAAGCAGATATGCCAACAGTCCAGGACATGGGGGCGACTTAAGCAATAAAGACGCGCATCACCCTTTACAACGAAATCCACAGATTTTTTCTTTTTAGACGAAAGAAAAAGGAGATGAAAATGGGATACCGACAAATTTTTACATGCCTCTTTTTGCTTACATTCATTCCGCTGAGTGCTAAAGCGTTGCCACCCCCATCACCCGCAGGTGGAAACTATTTAGTCCTCAACGGGGTTGATGACTACGCCGTTTTGGATTTTGAAACCTTTGGTTATCTCTTACCGGATGGCACGGAGGAATTCACCTTTGAAGCATGGATATATCCAACCACACCGCCCGCCAACAAGGACACGTTATTGACGATACTCCATCAACAAGTGCGTATGGTCATCGTGAACGATGAATTTCAACCGTACCTAAATGATCTGGCTAATCTGCACAATATCGAGCCCCTGAAAGGTGACCTAATTTTACTGATAAATGCCTATCGTTTGGGGGAGCCAACGCTGGCAGGACCATACCTTTCCCATTTCCACTGGAGCTGAACCAATGGCACCACATCGCTTATCAGTCAAAGGGGGATCAGAAAATAACAATCGTCAATGATCTCGTAGGGATATGGCAAGACGGGGCACCTCTTGGACGCGTTGTTTTCTTGCGTCCACAAGATTTCGTGCTTGGAGGGTTTGGAAAAATAATTGAGATACCTGGTCGTCCGCCAGCCAAATCGTTTTGGGATTCCTTCACTGGATATATTGATGAGGTTCGCATCTCAACGGAGGCTCGTTACGATGTCAACAAAAAAGGCTTTATGCCAGACGACAAGTTCAAAAACGACGCAAAGACAGCTGCCTTATGGCATTTTGATGAACCCGGTGGTACTCAGCAATTTTCAGATGCATCGGGCAACGCAAATCATCTCGTAGGTAAAAACGGCGCAAAGATTGGGGACGCACTCGCAGTTGAAGCACAAGGGAAACTCGCAATAACATGGGGACGACTTAAGCAATGAAATCTCTAATCGGGAGATCGCTCCTACAGCAGAGGCGAGGTGTTTTTGCTTGGGTGTTTCCCTCAAGAAACCGCACCTACCATAGTTAGAGGCCAACGAAAAAGATGTGCTCCACTATCTTTTAAACTGAAGGAGAATGTTCAATATTACTGTCCGATTAACACCCAAAAAGAAAAGAGGACAATCAAATGAAAGTGATTTTGACGTTAGGAATCGTGTTAGGACTGCTGGTTAACTTCGCTTATGCGGAGGTAGCAACACCAGAACCGCCCGAACAAAATGAAAAAAATATCGAAGTCTGCACCGAAAACCTGCTTGTTATCGGCAAAGCGATCCAAGCCTATCAGAAAGAGCATGGCGATTTTCCAGCCTGGCTTTCAGATCTCCATCCAAAACATTTGACAGATGAGAATGTGCTAATCTGTCCTGCAGATAAAGAAGGCGGCAAACCGATTTTTACGCAGAGCACAGATCCAGAAATGCCAGTGAGTTATAGTTATGAGCTTAACCCAAACTATAGAGAGGCGAAAACTGAGCAACGCAAATTGTATGGTGATGCCATGCCGCTCGTCCGGTGTCGACATCATGCAAATGAAGAATTTACGGTTCTAAACTTGAGCTTTTCCTCAAGAATTTACTGGTCATCCAGTGTTTGGGAATACAAACCCGAAGAGATATACGCAAACCTTGAAGAAACCATTGCCACCTTGGCTGCCGGAATTCAGGAGCATCCGGACAACGAGGATCGAACTTATGTATATTTGGCACTTACGCGCCTCTACATGCAAGTCGAACGAGCGGAAGATGCCGAGAATCTCATCAACCGTTATAAAGAGACCCTGAAACCTGACAACCTTCGAGATCACTTTGTCCTCAGTGATATGCTTCGGATGATGAATCGGGATGAAGAGCTGCTGCAGCTTTTTACGAAACTTGAGGAGCAGTTCCCGGAAAACAGTGGTGTTTTCAGAAGACTTGCCAAGATTCATGAAAGATTAGGTAACGCCGAACTGGCAAATGAATACCGCATAAAGGCTAATCCTGCGCTGGCGTTAATCGGGAAGACTGTGCCTGATTTTTCCGCCACGGACCTTGATGGCAATCCGATTTCGCTTGAGCAATATCGTGGCAAAGTCATCCTCCTCGATTTTTGGGCAATCTGGTGCGGTCCGTGCATCGCAGAAATGCCGAATGTCAAAAAAGTCTATGACACCTATAAAGACGAAGGATTTGACGTTATTGGTATTAGCCTTGACACTGATGAAGATATACTGCGGGATTACCTCAAAGAGAATGAGATTCCTTGGCGGCAGGTTTTCAGTGGCGAAGGATGGAAAAGTCCCGTCGCACGACAGTACTACATTAACTCAATCCCAACACCGTGGCTTATTGCTAAAGATGGCACGTTAATTACGCATCAAGCGAGAGGGGATACGTTAGAACGTCTGGTAGCAGACGCACTTTCACGTTGAAATCGAAAACGGATATTATAAGGAGTAGTATTTTGAAAAGCGCAATTGTGAATCGAAAAAACTTGGCAGTGATTTTAGTCGTTGTGTTGATAGGTGTTGGCGCGCAGGGCATCAACTATGGTCAGGCTGCGGACGAGTATCCGCCGACATCACATATCCTTCTGCTCGAGGACGGAGTTTCAATACTCTTTGTGCCACCAAGAGGTCGAGGGACCGTTTATGCCGCAAAGGACCGCAGTACTGTTTCTCTCGATTTAGTTCGCAACTCTAAATGGCAGAGGCGGGATGATTCAACGAGCCCCTGGGTTGATGTTCCTGATTCAGAAAGAGCTACCGGATTATACGGCTATGTGATAACGCTTCCCGGTGAGTACAGATGGGTTGGTGAGCTTAACATCAACGGTGTCTGGGGAAAATACGGCAGCCGGAATATGCTTCAGCTCACGCCAGAAGGAACAGTTACGGACATTCCAGCGGAAGTGGAGGGTGTTCCGAGCGACCGATACAAGATGACACTTTGGAGGCATACGGGGGGTGTCCTTGCTGTAGCGTTTTCTCCCGATGGTCGCACATTAGCGAGTGGAAGTTATGACCATGGGATTCGGTTATGGGATGCGAAAACCGGAGAATACAAGATGAAACTTAGGGGGCATACGGATGGTGTCACTTGCTTAGCGTTCTCTCCTGATAGTCGCACGTTAGCGAGTGGAAGTTGGGACCGGACGGTTCGGTTGTGGGATGCGAAAACCGGAGCACATAAGATGACCCTTAAGGAACATACGGATGGTGTCCGTGCCGTAGCGTTCTCTCCCGATGATGGCACGTTAGCGAGCGGCGGTTATGATCGGGTGATCCGGTTGTGGGATGCTGATGCTGGCGAACAGCTCCAGACGCTTGAGGGGCATACAAATTACATCCGTTCCATAGTGTTCTCTCCCGATGGTCGCACGTTAGCAAGTGGGAGTTATGACCTGACGATTCGGCTGTGGGACGCGAAAACCGGGGATCACAAGCTCACGCTTGAGGGGCATACGAATGGTGTCCTTACTGTAGCGTTCTCTCCCGATGGTCGCACATTAGCGAGTGGCGGTTATGACCGGACGATCCGGTTGTGGGACGCGAAAACCGGAGACCCCCTGCAGACCCTTAAAGGGCATACACATGATGTCAATTCCGTAGTGTTCTCTCCCGATGGTAGCACATTAGTGAGTGGCGGTAATGACTATACGATTCAGATATATGACGACACGATTCGGTTGTGGGACGCGAAAACCGGAGACCCCCTGCAGACCCTTAAAGGGCATAAGGCTGGTGTTACCTCCTTGGCTTTCTCCATGGATGGTAGTAGCACGTTAGCGAGCGGGAGTTGGGACCGGACGGTTCAGGTGTGGGAACTGGCACCCGCCATGCCCGTCGCGGAACCATCCCAACTCAAAGGCGATCTCAACGCCGACGGTGTCGTCAATATCCAGGATCTCGTCCTCGTCGCGTCGCAGTTCGGGCAAACTGGAACTGGACAGAATGCGACAGACATCAATAAAGATGGTGTGGTCAACATTCAAGACCTGGTCTTAGTGGCAGGGGCGTTCAATGTTACTGTGTCAGCACCCGCTGCACATTCACACGTCGGTGAGACGCTCACCGCAGGAGAGGTACATAGGTGGTTGCACGGCGCAGAGCAACTTGAACATAAAGACGCAACGATGGCGAGAGGGATCGTGGTGCTTGAAGACCTCTTGGCGCTTCTGGCTCCAGCAGAAACCGCCCTATTGCACAACTATCCGAACCCGTTTAACCCAGAGACTTGGATCCCGTACCAGTTAAAAGCACCGGCAGCGGTTCAGATCAACATTTACAATCCGCATGGCATTCTGGTGCGTGAACTGTCGCTTGGGTATCAGGTGGCAGGCCGATATACCTCACGCGCTCGTGCAGCGTATTGGGATGGCAGGAATACAGTCGGCGAACCGGTTGCGAGTGGTCTATATTTTTGCACGCTTACCGCCGGAGATTTCTCAGCGACGCGGCGAATGGTGATTTTGAAGTAATGGAAAAAATTCTCTTTCTGGATTCACGGAATATGGAGGTATTCCCAATGTCAAACGTGTTAAATTGTAAAAAAACTATTGCTATGGGGGTCCTTGTTCTCATTGCCCTGCTTATGCAAATAGAATCCTTTGCCGGTGAGGATTGGGAAGTGATAACGCAGCTCCCCACGAAGAGATGGGAATTCTCTACCGCAGTCGTAGAGGATAAGGTTTATATCATCGGTGGCAGTCTCTTTGACAACGCGGGTCCCTTTGGACTTTCAACTGTTGAAGTCTATGACACGCAAACCAACACGTGGCAGAGAGGCGCAGATATGCCAACGCCACGCACGAATGCAAAAGCGGCTGTCGTCAACGGCACGATCTATGTCTTTGGGGGATATAATTCAAAAGACAAACTCCTTCAGAATTGGAAAATGGCGGATCGTGTAGAGGCATACGATCCACTCACAGATACATGGACCCGGAAAAAGGAGATGCCGATTTCTCGCTTCTACTTCGATCTGGGTGTGGTTGCTGGAAACATCTATCTCATTGGAGGAACAACAGGCTTGGGTGAGGGACAGGAACAACGGATGGACCGCGTTGACATTTATGACCCTGCCACGAATAGGTGGACGAAGGGTCGCAAAATGCCGACCCGGCGCGATCCTGGGGGTGTGGCGGTTGTCGGTACTCGTATTTATGTCATTGGCGGAGAAGGATGGCCACTCCCCCAAAACTGGGGGGAAGGTCAATTTCTGGGGAGCATTGAGGAATATGACCCGATAAACCGTCAATGGCGAAAAAAGAAGGATATGTTAGAACTTAAAAATTGGTTCTCGAGTGCTGTCGTTGGAAATGACATCTATCTGATTGGGGGTTACACACGCGAAGGCGGCTTGCAGCAATTAGCAACGGTGAATGTATATCACCCACGGACGGAGGCGTGGCGGGAGATTCCAGCATTGCCAAACCCGCTTGACACTTTTGGTGCAGCGACGGTCAACGGAAAGATTTATGTCTTCGGAAGTCTTGATGCAGGTGGACAATTTTCTACAGATGTTCTCGTCTACGATACCGGATCTCGTGCCGTCGAAGCAAACGGCAAACTGTCCACAAGTTGGGGAGAACTGAAAAAATCCGATTATAGTAAAACCCGAAAATAAGAGGGCACTTTGGAAAACACAAAACACCTCACCACCGCTGGCGAGGATACAATCCTCGCCTCTTTGGAGTGTCTAATTAATTCTAAACTTTACTATAAACTATATTTGTGAGATAATTTATGATGGGAATGTGGGTACAACTAAATCTGTTCGTGTATTATGGAGGATTGTGACGGTGGAAAATGATGTTCAACTGATTCGCAGAATTCTGTCAGGCGACGATGAGGCATTCAGCACGTTAGTCGAAAAGCACCAAAAAGGTGTTCACGCACTTGCATGGCGGAAGGTTAAAGATTTTCACTACGCCGAAGAAATTACGCAAGATACCTTTCTCCAAGCATACAAGAAACTCTCGACACTCAAAAATCCCAATCAATTTGCTGGGTGGCTCTATGTCATCGCAAATCGACTTTGCATTAATTGGATCCAAAGACACAAACCTGCGATGCAATCGCTGGAGGACACACCTATGGAAGAAATAGAAGAATCTTCTTATATCCATTATGCCGCGGAACAGCGCGAGACAGAAGGCACCGAGCATCGCCATGAAATCGCCGAAAAACTTCTGTCCAAACTGCCGGAGAGTGAGCGCACGGTAATGACGCTCCACTATCTCGGTGAAATGACAGCGAAGGAGATAAGCAAATTCTTAGGTGTCTCGGTAAACACGATTACAAACCGACTCTGGCGGGCACGAAAGCGTTTGCGGGAGGACCAAGAACTTCTGGTTCAGGAAGTTCTCAGCGGCGTGCAGTTCCCCACCAACCTAACGGAAAACATCATGCGGCAGGTCGCTGACTTGAAACCGATATCACCACCGGTTGCAAAACCACTGCTCCCGTGGGGTGCCTTTGGTATCGCAACCTTTCTGGTTGTCTTTCTATTAGGCGCGACCCACCAACACCTCGTCCACTTTCAAAAGCCGTATAGTTTCGAGGCAGTCTCCGAACCCACGGTTGAAATTGTTGATACCTTTGTCGTCCTCGATATTGATTCAAAACCCGACCTACGGAACCAAGTCGGACGAGCGACTTCCACGAATAAAAATATTGGGAAAGGACTACAGACCCCTGATACGCCGCTGGTATCTGAAACACCGGGGAATTCTCTCAGGTTTTCTACAGCGCAATGGACCCGGAAAAAGGACATGCCAACAGCCCGATATGACTTTTCTACCTCGGTTGTGAATGGTAAGATATTCGCGATAGGGGGTCAAGTTCGGCTCGAACAGGACGAATTTGGGGACATGGTGCTTTCAAAAGTAGAAATGTACGACCCGGAAACCGATACATGGGAACAAAGGGCGGATATGCCGACACCTCGATCTGCTGTATCTACCTCGGTTGTGGATGGGAAAATCTATGCCATTGGTGGAGATCAACTAAAGAAAATTAAACGGTATAAGGGGTGGGGACTTGAGGTTAAAAAGCTTCCAACCGTAGAAATGTATGATCCTGCTACGGACACATGGACGCAGAAAGCGGATATGCCGACACCTCGGTCTTACCTTTCTACCTCGGTTATGGATAGGAAAATCTATGCCATTGGTGGGATGTCAAACTCCAATGAACACGGACGGCTGGAAACTGTGGAGGTGTACGATCCGTTGACGGACACATGGGCAAAAGCCAGAGATATAACCCAGGCGCGTTCTTGCACGGCAATCAGTGTTGTGAATGGAGAAATGTATGCAATCGGTGGAAGGGGATGGTCGGGCGTTCAAAACGAGCCAGATCCGTATCTTTCCAGCGTTGAAGTGTTCAACCCAAAAACGAATCAATGGCAAAAAAAAACAGAGATGCCTACGCCGAAAACGAGTCACACAGCAAACGTAATTGATGGAAAAATCTATGTCATAGGTGGTTACATTGAGGAAGGTAAGAAACTTAAGAACCTCGCAACGATTGAAAGCTACGATCCCGCAACCGACTGTTGGACCCAAGAGCCGGAGATGCTGATCGGAAAATCGGGACATACGACGGAAGTCATCGATGGGAAAATCTATATCTTTGGGGGTGACAGTGACGGTGCTGAAGGTCCGCTTACGAGTGTCGAAGTTTACGACCCAAAAGCCGTTCCTTAGTGTGTCAATTAAGCGGTTGAGGCTTATGATGCAGCTATACGTCTAAAACCAGATTTTGCAGCCGCCTATGCCAAGCGAGGCACCGCGAAGTATAATCTGGGAGACTATAAAGGAGCTGTCAAAGACCATGACACCGCCATTCGTTTAGGGCTGGATTTCGCAGCTGCCTACGTAAATAGAGGTGTCGCGAAAAGGAACTTGCGAAACTATAAGGGTGCTATCAGAGACCATAATGCTGCCATTCGCCTTGACCCGGAGAATATTGAAGCTTACTTTAACCGCGGAAATGTGAAGTCGGACTTGGAAAATCACAAAATGGCGATTGAAGACTATGATATGGTAATTCATCTGAAACCGAAAGGCATTATACTTCCCCTTGCTTACGCTAAACGCGCCAGCGCGAAATCCGAGATGGGCGACAATAAAGGCGCAATCAAAGATTACACCGAAGCGGTGCGTTCAGAACCAAACAACCCTAATATTCTTACCGTTGCATACCTTAATCGCGGACTCGCAAAATTCGGTTTGGGCAACGTTAAAAGTGCCATTGAAGATTACAACGAGGTTATCCGTCTAAAACCGAGAAATGCCGTTCTTGCCAGTGCATACGTGTATCGCGCTAACGCAAAGTCTAAATTGGGTGACAATGAGGGTACCATTAAAGATTACGACGAAGCCATCCACCTTACCCTAGAGAATATCAATTTTGTTGCTTATGCTTACAGCAAACAAGCCGCTACAAAATTGGACATAAACGACAACGAGGGTGCCATTGAAGATTGTGACACGGCAATTCGCCTTAACCCAGCACTTGCCGAAGTCTACAAAATCCGAGGCGAAGCGAGATCAAACTTGGGGAACTATAACGGGGCTGCTAAAGACTACGATACACCGGTTTACCTAAAACCTGATTACACCGAAGCTTACTATAAGCGTGGTTGCACGAAGATTGAAATCGGGAACTTCCCGGAAGCAAGAATGGATTTCCGAACTGCTTTGAAACTTGCGAAGTCGGAAGGCGATCAAGTCCTTAAGGCAGATATTGAGAAGGCATTTCGTCTTTTAAAATGAGTTAAAGCGATCAGAAACTGCATCGTAGCCTCGTAGGTTGGGTTGAACGGATAGCATCAAAACACCACCGACTCAAAGAGATTGATGTTAACTCCATACACCCCCTATCAAGAAATACAGAGTGAAACCCAACATTGCATCGTAGCCTCGTAGGTTGGGTTGAACGGGTCTTACTCAAAATGCCACGGAGAAAATAAACCTTCAAAGACTCAAGAAGCCTAAAATCACCACAACACGAGTGAAACCCGACATTTTCCCACACCGATAACGTTTGGATTGTTGGGTTTTGCTATGCTCATCTCCGGGAAACGCTGCTCGAAAAGGGTGATCTTGCGTATAACGGCAAAGAGTTCTTAGTTTTTACCGCTCAACCCAACCTACAGAAATCACACCCACATTTTTATCATTGAACTTGTATTTCTTAGACCGAGCTCACGTTATAAATAAGTGAACATATTTGTAGCGTAGTAGTTCTTCAACTTTGAACTTGAGGGAGGTTCATAGTAGGGCGATTTATCGCACTGCCTCGCAGTGAGAGGAACGGGCAATGAATGGTTTCTCTACTACGAACAGGAGCATCTATAAACTCAAACTTGAAGGAGAAGTAGGCTGTTGGTTTCCTGCGTGCGTATGAATACCGCCAACGGACCTTTACACTATTTGGGAGTGTCTCATTAATTCTAACATCTAACTCAAGTTGCTACCTACAAGATTTTAGTTATGAAACCTGCGTCTTTGTAGCGTAAACTTTCAGTTTGCGCACGCAGAAGCACAGACTAACAGTCTATGCTACAAGAACCAGCACAATCTAACACATTCTGCGACAAAGGTAGCAACTTAGGTTAATATCTACTATAAATAACCCTGGTAAATGGGGCGAATATTTTGACATTTTTACGTCAAATCTGATAGAATACAAGGTAAGTTAGCAAATATCAATTCTTAAATTTTACTTAACTCGTCTCAGCCCCTTAGATCAGCATGCAGTCGTGGACGTATCCGATGCCTCCCTTACAGGTTCGGTTCCGCTGGCACGCGATGATGAAATCCATGGGTGAGGCATTGGCAAAACGGCTGCGCTTGACGCTTCCGATACATTTTCACATTTTCCACCAAATCTTGACAGTTTCTGTCTAATTGACTATCATAAGTAGACACAAACCTTCCAAAAGGAGACATATTATGGCTAAAAAAGGGGAAAACACACACCAAACACAAGAAACAAGGAACTTGGAAAAGGGGGCATTTTTGGCGGGTGCTTCATCTACTACCGGCTATAATCCGCATTTACTGCGCTACTTACGTGAAAAAGCCGACCTCTCACAAGCGGAACTCGCCAAAAAATTCAATACCTCTGCGGATACCGTCGCCGAGTGGGAAACCGGCAGGAGGGTCCCGAATCAAAAACACCTGCAGGCGTTAGAAAAGTTTTTTAAATTGCCCGCTGGCGGTTTCACTGTGGAAATGAAGGATGTCTTAACCCAAGACTTCAGTGCCGCCTATTTCGGGGACACTGACGCGCGCGAACGCCTTGAGTGGGCTGATAGGCATCTATCGCTTGGACAAGCACTTCGAATTATCCCAACACTTCCAAAAACATGACAGAACTCATCTAAAATCGTATAAATACTCGCCATATTACTCATATTTTCTTCCAAAAACGATATTTTTAACGAATTTATCACATTTTTCCTTGAATTTTTTCGGATAAAATGCTAAATTATAGCCAATTATAGCAAAAAATTGACTATTTTCTTGAGAAAAATAGTATTTTATTGTATAATTAAAACATTCACACAAAAACTTTCTCATTAAAAATTTTGTGTGTTGTTTGTATAATCGTTTTGTAATTGGCAGCCTCCATTTTTTAGGAGGTGCGCTGCCGGTGGATGTAACACCGAACGGCGCATAGCACTGCCATAAACCCAGTATGACATTGCTGGCTTCTATTGTAGCAGAGGACACAATTTATGTGAAATCTATTCATGGAAACCAGCACCCTATAGGGACGGATTGCCTGACCCCAGCCTATAATGTGTTGCTCTTTTCCGAGTATGGCAAACCTCCCAAAAGTTGAATTCTACCCGACACAGACGTGTGTCAAAAAGGATACACGACCATGTAATGGTAACGTACCTAAATAGAACATATTGATTGTGATAATTACTAAGCGATAAGTCTATATTTTTCACAAGGCTGCTAACCGAAAATTATGGGGAGGTCATCTCTATTTAACGTTTAGCAGCCTGACCTCCTCACCTTTTCGTTTTTGCTAACCGAAAGGTGAGAAAAGAATGTTTAGTGTAAAACTTCTCAAAGCAACTTCTGAGAAATATCAGTTAAGGTACTATGCTTTTTTTATGTTTTGTGTGTTAATGCAAACGTTTCTGGTTAACATCGTTGAAGCCAGTGGTAGACCCTGCCCAAATCCGCGTGAAGGTGGTTGTTGTGCACCTAATTGGTGTTATTGTAGCGGTGATAACTGCGGCGGAGGTAGCGCAATAAACGATATTGCTGAGTCACTCGCTTTTGAACCTACCAAACTTCCAGGGGTCGGAACGATTTGGGAGATAGCGAAAGCTGCCTACAATAACTGGGACGACATTACCGATTTTTTTAATCCGTTCAATGATTCAGATCCACCGCCATCAGCAGATCCTTTGGCAGATAGGTTCGATCGTTTAAGAAATCCGCTATTCGGTCCAGGTTTCTAAACGTAAATATAGGTGGGGCCTCAAAGCCCCACCTCCTTATAAAGAGGAACTTATGAAATTCAGAGTTTTACTCAAAACCCGGAAATCTATTGTCGTTTTACTGATTGTTAGTGTCACTCTCATCGTTTTAGGAGCATCGCGATACATCAGATTCACACCAACGGATCAACTTTGGTTCGGTATAACACTGTTTATATGGACAGTTCTTTCAACTCTTGCTCGGTGGTTAGAATCAAAATGGAAATGGCTCTATTCGTTTTGGGCGCAGCTCATTTTTTTAGCGGTAATCATTTACTGTTTTATAGGTGTCCTCTCAATACTTAAGAAAGGATTTTAGTATGCTTGGTTTGATTTGGGATAGCCACCGCAAAGCGAAAGAACGCTACACGTTCTTTCGTAGATTACGCAAACAGCACCAAGAACATATTAAGCAAAAAGTTTCAAAAGCAAAGCCGTCACGAAAGAAAAGAAAAAAGCGACAGGCTAAAAAATCGTGTGGACGAGACAAGCAAGCATAGCACCTTTTCGCGCAATGTTTAATCATTTTTTCATTTCCTTGCCAAAGACGGTTGTTGTTTGTCAACGTCCGCATTTCAATTTGAGCCACCTCCACAACGCGCGGCCTCCACTGTGCACACCTTCCGCTCTATATCCATCCGTGTTAGCTGCCCTTTTGCCAGCGCGCTTTTCAATATTAGGCACGCCCTGACCCGAATATTACCGTTTTTGACATCCCCGGGAAAAACAAGCGGATGTCCCCTTTTCTTTCCTTTGCTAAAAACGCGTGGCTCACGTCGGGATAGCTTCCTATCTTCATAGGTGCGCCGACGGTGCAGAACCATAGGTGTCAATTTAGGGATTTTTTGTAGCCTTTTAGAGTCTCCGAAAGGTTGTATTTCCTCCGCTGCTTTCTTGAAGATAACCTTCCTTTTCAAATGAGCGTGGCTCATGTCAAGAATACGCGCACATCGAAAACCAAATAGCCCACTATTTTTTCTGCAAAAAATGTATAGATTGTGGTAGAATACAAGGAGTAGCGAAGAGACATTCAGTTTAAAATCGCACCGACAAATGCTGAAACTATGAAAATTACTGACGTTAAAACCTACAACTTACGCTACCCACTCGTTGAACCCTTTGCCAATTCACGCGGTTGGACGGGCACGCGGACTGCCGTTGTGGTCGAGATTCGCACGGATGCCGGGATTACCGGTTGGGGTGAAGGTGTCAGCGTTCCATCCGCCGCGGCAATTGAAACGCATCTGATTGGACACTCGCCTTTTGAGACGGAGCGGATATGGGAGGCGATGCGCGGGAATATCGGGGCATTGAGCGGTATTGACATCGCCTTGTGGGACATCATGGGCAAGGCACTGGATATGCCAATCTATCAACTGCTCGGTGGCGCGTTCCGAATGAAGATTCCGGCTTACGCGAGTGGGCTTTTCAAAAAAGACAAACCCGATATAACCCAAGCGTTGATGGATGAAGCGAAAGGGTATGTGGATGCAGGATTTCCCGCAGTCAAGATGAAGATCGCTTTCGGCGAGGCTTACGATGTGAAGAACGTCGCTGCAGTCCGACGTGCCATTGGAGACGAGACCCTCTTCGCTGTTGATGCGAATTGTGGCTACGATGTCGGGACAGCCATCGATGTTGGGCAGAAACTTTTAGATTACGACCTCTTCTGGTATGAGGAACCGATCACCAGTGACGATGTCGCGGGCTATCGGGAGATTCGACACGCACTGAAGGTGAGAATCGCTGGCGGTGAAATGTTGATGGGACGCTGGGCGTTCCGCGACCTGCTGCAGAAACGCGGATTGGATATTGTGCAACCGGATCTGAGCATTGCCGGTGGTTTTACGGAGTGCCGAAAAATCGCTGCCATGGCGAGTGCGAATTACGTTCGGGTGCTGCCCCACATGTGGGGTGGTAGTATCCGTCTCGCTGCGACGCTGCACTGGCAAGCCACGCTCCCGGATGCACCGCAAGCCCTCAATCCGATCCCGTCGCTTTTGGAGTTTGATATGACAGAGAATCGTCTTCGGACAGCATTGGCACGGCAACCGATAAACGCTGTTGAGGGTTACGTTGACGTTCCGCAAGCCCCCGGATTGGGAATCGACATTGACCGAGAGGTCTTGGAACAGTATACGTGAAAACAGGAGTCGGGAATCGGAGTTCCCTCCTACGGAAGAGGACCGGGACCTGATCATTAAAAAATATGAAAAAACGAATTCTAATTATATGTCTCTTGCTTTTATCTGTGTGTAGTGTGCTTTTCCTCTATCATTTCCGAGTTGAGACGGATTTGCGCACCTCGCAACCGACAGATGATACCGTGTTTTCCCACGATCTATTTGATCAGGTTTTGCAGGAGCATGTTGATGAAGAGGAACAAGTCGATTATACAAAATTGAAGGCAAACCCCGAAAAACTGGAGGCGTATTTAGACCTATTAGCTGCTGCGAACCCCACGGAGTTGTCCTATAATGCACAGTTAGCGTTTTGGGTTAACGCCTACAACGCACTTGTTATCAAAGGGGTCGTTAACCACTACCCGATAACGAGTGTCCGAAAGGTTAAACTCTTCAACGGATTTTTCTCTCGGTTGAAGTTTCAAGCTGCAGGTAAAACTTATACACTCGATCAGATTGAACACGGCATTATCCGCACGGAGTTTGCAGATCCGCGCGCCCATTTTGTGCTTGTATGCGCTTCAAGCAGCTGCCCGCCTTTGGAAAACCGTGCCGTTTCTGCCGAGACGATTGAGGAGCGTCTTGAGACTGCAACGCTCAACTTTATTCGGAATCCTGAACAGGTTCGGATTGACCGTGCGGAACGGCGTGTCTACCTCTCGAAAATTTTCAAGTGGTATGACGATGATTTTAAAGAAGGCTACGACGGTGTCGCGGATTTTCTCACTGATTACCTGCTCCCTGAAGACGCAGAATTTTTGGCATCAACGGACGTTAAGTTCCGCTATTTAGACTACGATTGGACGCTGAACGATCAACAATAACAATTTAAGAACATATTGAGAAAATTAACTTTACAAATAAAGGAACAGTCGTTAGTTTTCGGTTTTCAGGCAGAGATACCTTGTGGTGGTAACAGATAAAGCACCTGCCACAAGAGAGTAACTGAAAACTGAAAACTGAAAACTGAAAACTAATCATGGTGAATACTGCCGTTATCGGCTATGGATATGCTGGACGTGCTTTTCATACCTATCTCGTCGGCTTGGCAGACGGGTTGAATCTTTACGCCATCGCTACACGAGATACCGAGCGGCGTGAAGCGGCACGCGCAGCATACCCAAATGCACAAATCTACCAAACAATTGACGAAGTCATCGCAGATGACGCGGTTGATCTCGTTGTGTTAGCTACACCGCACGACACGCACGCCGAACTCTCCATCAAAGCGATGGATGCGGGGAAGCACGTCGTGACAGACAAAATCATGGCGATGAATACCGCCGAAGCGGACGCGATGATTGCGGCGAGTCAACGCAACGATGTCCTGCTTAGCGTCTTTCACAATCGCAGATGGGATTGGGATTATAACACCGTCAAAAAGATTATCGACGATGGCTTGCTCGGAACGCCTTATCTCTATCAGGTCGCGATTATGCGCTACGGCGCCCCCGGTGGCTGGCGCGGGGTCAAGCGTCAGAGCGGTGGTATCCTTTACGATTGGCCCGCGCACTTCGTGGATCAGGCACTGCAACTCGTAACGGCACCTGTTACGTCTGTGTTCTGTGATGTTCACTACAATTCGAGATGGGACACGGATATCGGTAACTACGCCAACCTCATCATTAAGTTTGAGAACGATGTGCGGTATCAGATTGAGATTGGCAATCTTTCCAAAGCAGAGAAACCACGCTGGTATATCGTCGGTGACTTAGGTGGCTTAATCAAGTACGGCTTGGACCCACAGGAAGGACCGATGCGTGAGGGGAATATCGATGCAGCACAACAGGATCCTGAAAACTATGCCAAAGTTTGGACGGAGGCGGGCGGCGAGAACAGAGAACTCGTCGTCGAAAGCGTTCAGACGACGTGGAAGTCTTACTATCAGAACATCGCCGATGTGCTGAACAAAGGCGAGGAATTGGTTGTCAAGCCTGAAGAAATTCGTAAGCTCATGCAGGTCTATGATGCGGCGATGCAGTCTTCAGAGACAGGCGAAACCGTACGGATCTCCTAAATTTCCCTTGCGGTATATCACGCCTGTCCCAAACGTGTGACAGGTAAATTCCCGCACTCCAGAGGAGTGCTATGTCTATAGAAAACACAATACCCAAGTGCTAGCACTCCAGAGGAGTGCTATGTGTGGCAACCTTACATGTCGCACCTACGGAGCGGGGACGTTGAATTGGATGGCTGCTATAGATATATTGCTCCTCTGGAGCAAAGTTATATGTTTTGGGTGTTGTATCCTCGTTTCGTTCAATCCATCCTATATGATGAACGACTTCTTATACCGAACTCATGTTTTTTAGACTTCATTCGGTGAGACTGGATTCTTACATGGGTTGTTATATACGAAACCCACATATTAGACCGCAAGGAAAATTAAAAATTCGTTCAGATTATGGACAATAGCGTTCATTTTTTGACGGAATTATCCGTTGAATTCCGAGAATTAGCACAAAAACAGGCTTTCGGCGTTGGCATCGTATTTGCTAGTACAATAACTAATCCAAGGGTGTGGGGTAGGAACAAGACCTACCCCCCTACTAACAGATAACTTGTCGGGAGGGAGAAAAAAATGAAAATGAAAACGCTGCGTGGATTCATACTGATACTGTTCCTTATGTTTGTTGTTGTGCAAAGCGGTCCGACCGCGAATCATGAGACAGACGCATCGGAATATCACGAATTAAACGAACAGGTCATCGCAAGCATTGACAGCGGATTGGAATGGCTGAAAGGACAACAAGCCGAAGATGGACTCTTCGCCAATCATCCGGGCATAACGGCTCTGGCACTCACCGCTTTTTTGCGGCACCCAGAGAAAAAATACTCGGAGGCAGATCCATTTATCCAAAAAGGACTTCAGCGGTTGATCGGGCTGCAACAACCAAACGGTGCTATCTACGATATAGAGATGCAACCCGCACTGCCGAATTACAATACCGCTATCTCTGTGATGGCACTTTCCTCAACCGGTAATTCGGAATATACCTCTATCATTGAAAGAGCACAAGGTTTCCTGAAGAGCCTGCAGGTCTTAGATGAAGAGAGCGTCTATCACGGTGGTATCGGTTATGGTAGCCGTCAGGAAGTGAAAGACTTATCCAACCTGAACATTGCTATCCAAGCACTCAAAGAGAGCGGTTCGGACGACCAAGAGGTGTGGGACAAAGCGATTAAATTTCTGGAACGCACTCAGAATCGGAGTGAGAGCAACGATCAGTCATGGTCAGGCAACGATGGCGGTTTTATCTATTCGCCTGACGGTGAAAGCAAAGCCGGCACAGATGCCGCAGGGAGTCCGCGTTCCTATGCCAGTATGACGTATGCCGGATTGTTGAGTTTCATCTACGCGAATGTCGATAAGGATGATGAACGCGTCCAGGCCGCTTTCAAGTGGATAAAGGAACATTTCACGCTTGAAGAGAATTACGGTATGGGCTCACAGGGTTTATACTATCACTATCACACAATGGCGAAAGCGTTGCGGCTTTATGGTCAATCAACCTTTGTAGACACGAAAGGCATCTCGCACGATTGGTACCGAGAGTTCGCAGAAAAGATGATCGAATTGCAGAAACCGGATGGATTCTGGGTGAATGAGCAGAGTCGCTGGATGGAAGCAGATCCGAGACTTGTGACCGCTTATGTGGTTCTCGGCCTTGATACCGCTTACCCGAAATAGATTTGACCTATTCCATATTTTCCGCTGGCGAGGTTTGAAACCTCGTCTATATTATCATGTATCAGTCAGTCAAAGCCTCCGCAATCTCGCTGAAACCTATCAAATGGGATAAAGCCTCCAACGCTGATAAATTGGAGGCTTTCTTCGTTGAAGCCGCCAAGGATACACCACAGTTGATTTTGGCAACTGAGGGTGTATTGGAAGGCTACGTCGTGATGGATGTTATTGAAGGCAAAGCCGCACCGGAGGCGATGCTTGAGATCGCAGAACCACTTGATGGTGCGTACATTCATCGCTTCCGTCGACTTGCGAAGCAACTTAAAACCTGTCTCTGTTTCGGTTTTGCTGAGCGGTGCGGTACTGCTTCTGTCTATAATTCCGCTGTGTTTATTGATACCAACGGGGAAATCTGTGGCACCTATCACAAAACGCAGTTCGCTGAGGGAACGCATCCCTCTTGGAACTTCAACTGCATCGGCGAGACGATTCGTGCGTTTGATACACCCTTCGGACGCGCCGGCATCCTCATCTGTAATGACAGATGGAATCCGCTGATTGCGCGGACGCTGGTTTTAGATGGCGCGCAATTCCTTCTGATCCCTTCGTACGGTTCAAAAGGTAAATCACAAAATCAAACCGTCCTCGCCAGAGCACGTGAAAACGGTGTACCGATTGTGGAGGCGAACGTCGGGATGAACCTCATTATCAATAAGGGTGAAATTGTCGTATACAAATGGGGCAACGACCAGATCAGTACGGCAAACATTGAGATTCCTGCCCTTCCTTCAACCGAAGCTGCACGCCGCGCTGAACAAGAGTATTTGCAAGCCCAGGGACCTGAGATGGAAGCCCGCTATCGGAAGACTACCGACCGTTTGCGATGACGTGGTGGAATCCTTTGTAGGAGCGATCTCCTGATCGCGACTTCCCACTACCCGTTCAATCCAACCTACAATACTCACTTCAAGCTGAACGTTTTTCCAAAGGCAACTTGTATAAACCTATTTCCGATAATTGTGTCAAATACCTTATTGAAGCCTGAAAGAAATTAGGTCACGAGCATAGCTCGCGCCTACAAGAAAAAACTACCTCGTTCTATCGCACAACGCGTCCCTATACGAACAATGCTGACACCACAATTCCTCAAACAACTTGAACCCTTCTACATTCATGCGAAACGCTCATTCCGAAGTAGATTCAAAGGTGAGCGACGAAGTCCAAACCGTGGTGTAGGAATGGAATTTGCCGACTATCGCGTCTACGAACCCGGTGACGACCTGCGGCATGTTGATTGGAACATTTACGCCCGCTTAGGCAAACTCTTTATTAAGCTTTTCCACGCCGATGAAGGCTTGCCGCTCGCGCTTCTCATTGATAATAGTCAATCTATGGAATTTGGCTCACCTACCAAGTTAACATGTGCCAAACAGATTGCTGCAGCATTGGGTTATATCGCTTTGGGACGTGCAGACAGTGTCTCAATCTACACCTGCGCGGAACGCCTTTCCGCAGCCCTGCCACCGACATCGGGAACATTGCAATTCTCACGTCTCACAAACTCGCTTACTGGAATCGCGGCACACGGACACACACGATTGACAGAATGTCTCCGGCAGCTCCCTATGTATCAACGCCACCCTTGCATGGTTGTCATTCTTTCCGATTTTTTGGATCCGGATGGTTACGAACAGGGTTTCAAATTACTCATGGGACGTGGTTTCTCGCCCATCGCTATTCATCTGATGAGTCCGGAGGAGATAAACCCGCAAGTATACTTGGAAAGCACATCTACGGGCGGAGACTGGCTGGTAGAGGATGCTGAGACTGGTGAAACGAAAGCTATCACAATTAATTCCGAGACTCTCGCACAATACCAGAGTCAACAGCAGACTTTTTGCGACACCTTGCAACGTTTCTGTACCAACCGAGGAATTGGCTATGCTCAACTTAAAAGCAATATGCCCATAGAACCCTTTATTTTAGAGGAGCTGCACAGGGTGGGTTTTGTTCAGAGAAATCGATAAAGATAAAGGAGGTCGTCGAATGCAAACACAAATTGTACAAACGAACTTGGAACTCATACAAGGCGATATAACCAAAGCACACGTTGATGCCATCGTGAACGCTGCGAACAACGCACTTGTCGGCGGTGGTGGTGTGGACGGTGCGATACGTCGCGCGGGGGGTGATGTGATTGAGAATGCTTGCGCAGAAATTCGTTCGCGTGAAGGGGGGTGTCCTACCGGCAAAGCGGTTATTACAACGGCGGGCAACCTGCATGCAAAATACGTGATTCATACAGTTGGACCGGTGTGGGAAGGTGGCAATTCAGGTGAAGCGGAATTGCTTGCGAGTTGTTACCAGGAGAGTCTCCAACTTGCCGTGGAGAATGGTGTTCAGAGTATCGCTTTTCCTTCTATTAGCACCGGTATCTACGGATACCCAACGGAGAAAGCAGCCCTCGTTGCACTGACCGCGGTGAAAGATTTTTCAGAACAGAGCAGTGCCGCACCAGCATCCGTTCAGTTTGTCCTGTTTGATGATGCCACATATACGTGTTATGAAGACGCGTTGCGGACGTTAAACCTTTGATTCTCCAAAAGTTGTTTGGATTCATTGAAAACCTATTTTTGACAACGGAGAAAACTGAGCAGAAACCCGATAGTTAAAAAATTGAATAACCCCAAATTTAGTCGTACCTCGCTCATCCTTCCTATCTATATTCCGGCGTTTCTGTTAGCGACAGGAGGCGGCATTGTCTCACCAACGCTTTCGATTTATGTCAAATCGTTTGAGTTATCCTATACGTTGACAACGGTTGTCCTCGCCGTTGGTGTCTTGGGGAACATTCCCGCTGGTATTTTAGTAGAACGACTCGGTCGCAAACTATCAATGTTGACTGGTTTGGTGATGATAGGATTGTCAACTGTTGGTATGGGCACGGCGACAAATCTCCTCCAACTCATTGGCGCACAATTGGTTGGTGGTATCGGGCAGGCATTGTGGATGCTGGCTCGGCATGCGTATATGACAGATGTGATCCCGATAGCGAAGCGCGGAAGAGCGATTGCATTGTTCGGCGGTGTAAATCGGATGGGCACCTTTGTCGGGCAGTTGTGTTCTATCTTCCTCGGTGTGAACCTGCGCCTCCCTTTTTTCATCTATGCCGCCGTTGTCGCGCTGAATTTTTTCCTCTGTTTTTTCTTCATTCCAAAGACGCATCGCACCTCAACTGAAGTGGTTGGTAAGAAACCGCCTTATTTGAAACACCTTCTTGAAGTCTCACATCAGCATGCACGACTTCTCGCGACTGCCGGGGTGGGACAGGTATGCGTACAGACGCTACGCCGTGGATGTAATATCATTATTCCGCTCTATGGCGACGAGGTTATCGGATTAACGACACAAGAGGTTCGCACGGTTGTTATGGCTTCCTCGGCAGTAGATATGTCAATGTTTCCTATTGCTGGACACATGATGGATCGGTTTGGTCGAAGGTTTGCGACGGTGCCTGGGGTTTTCATTTTCGCCACGGGGATGGTGTTGATGCCGTTTACGGGGACATTTACGACGTTGTTGCTTGCGGCAATCTTCATGCGGATGGGTAACGGTATCGCTTCGGGGACGATGATGACGCTCGGTGCGGATTTGGCACCGCACGAGGGAACGGGTGAGTTCTTAGGCTTGTGGCGACTCACGGGAGATTTCGGAGGGTCGGCGGGACCGGTTATCGTCGGCAATCTTGCCGATCTGTTCGGGTTGAGTTATTCCGGCTTCGCGTTGGGAGGCATCGGTTACCTCGCAGTAGCGATTTTTCTGCGGTTAGTTCCGGAAACATTACAGAGAGAATGACAGTTTCTATCTACAAGCGCGAGAACGCGCCAACGGAAAAGTTTTCCACTGATAATAAGTCCAAAGCGAAAAATTGGCTCAAAGTGAGACGCGTTTGGTTAAGAGTTGTTTTTTTTCGCTTGTTCTAAAAGCTGTTCCGCTTGTTCTGCGCGCTGTCTTTCTTGTTCTGCGCGCTGTCTTTCTTGTTCTGCGCGTTGTTCCGCTTGTTCTAAAAGCCGTTCCGCTTGTTCTGCGCGTTGTCTTTGCTGGTCTGCGATTCGTTTGGCATCCAAATAATACATAATACGCTCCAATCCTTTAAAACAGATGATAAGAGTTATTGTTAATACAACGCTAAAAGCAGCGAGATGTATTACGATAGATTCCGCCGTTTCCAGCGGCGGTGTTCCTGCTTTTCCACTTTCACGGATTTCACCGAATATAACCCATAAAGCGTATCCAATCAAAACCCCAACAAAGATGTAAAACGCTGGATCCAACCACTTTTTCGGGATTCCGCCCGGAAAAGCAACATATTTGTCGAGCTGATCTAAATCTTGGAGCGTTTTTCCATCCTTATCGTCCAGGTGAGTGTCCTCCACCAATTTACGCCTAAATTTGCCACAGAATGCCGGGAAAGGGGCTCGAACCCTTACGCGCAAAATGCACACTAGATCCTGAACCTAGCCTGTCTACCAAATTCCAGCATCCCGGCAAGCAATTACAGTATATCCTAATTCTTTTGCTTTGTCAAATTAAATTTAAGGCAATACGCCAGTGGAAATCAGATTAAACTTGAAATGCACTTAGCAAGTCTAATGTAATTAATACATCAATCACATTTCTGCTAATGGGGCGATTTGTGGTCGTGACACTCCGTGCAACAAAAAAGGAGCGTAAACTTATGAGAATAAAGGTACTTGTCTGCGCGATACTCGCGCTAGGTCTGGTCGTCGGTTACAGCCAAGCCGAGATTGATCCGGATAGGATTGTCGGTATCTGGTTATTGGACGAAGGCAAGGGCGATGTTGCTGAAGATGCGTCCGAAAATGGACGTAAAGGCACGGTTACCAACGGAAAATGGGAGGATGGGAAGTTCGATGGTGCCCTTGAGATCAAGAAGGGCGGAACTGTTACCATTCCGCTCGGCAAAGGCATAATTGAAGATAAAGTGACTTTCATCCTGTGGGTAAACTTTACCGACATCGGCGGTCAACAGAACTACTTCTCTATTTGGGATCAGAGCAACAACCGCTATGTCCCTTACAAAAACGGTGGAAACCTCCTCCGCAGTTGGACGAACAATTGGGACGTTGCCAGTGGCGTGACCGTCAAAGCAGATACCTGGTATCACGTCGCCAATGTCTACGACGGAGAAACCTGTAAAATCTACGTCAACGGCGAAGAGAAGGTCTCACAAAAGGTGGCGAAGTTCCAACTCCAAGATCAGGATCAGACGGCGTGGCTCGCGACTGATAGAGGGACCGGTTTCCTCTCCGCCACTATTATGGACGAGGTCGGTCTCTTCAACGATGGACTCACCGAAGATGAAATTCAGGGCATTATGAACGACGGTATCGATTTCACCGTTTTCGCTGTGGAACCGTCGGACAAACTCTCTGTACTCTGGGGAAAACTGAAGGCACAATAGCAATCTTGAGGTCCCTTGCTTTGCTGCATGAGGACCTCATCTCAGAAAAGAAACAGGTCGATGAGATATTTTGCGTACGGGTCTAACATGAACCTCGCTCAAATGCAGCAAAGGTGTCCGGGTGTCGCTGATATAGGGAAGTTTCGGCTTGAGGGCTTTCGACTTGTTTTTAAATACCACGCCGATATCATCCCCGCAGAGGGGTATGCAGTCCACGGCGGACTTTGGAAAATTACAGAGGACCACGAAGAGGCTCTTGATACCTACGAAGGCTATCCCGACTACTACGGTAAGTATTACCAAGACGACGTCATGTTTTACAGAATGAGAGAGGATTATGTGAAGGATTTTGAGGCACCTTCAAAGTGGTATCTAAAAACCATCATTCAGGGATACCGTGATTTCGGGTTGACGCTGGAAGACTTTGAAGAGAGCCTCGGTGTCCAACAACTTGGGTTGAGAGAAAAAGACCTTGAAGAGAGTCTCGGTGTGTCAACAGATGAACTCACACGCCTATTTTCCCGCGTCGCAACCTCTCCCGTCTACGAATGAACCCTATTCGTCAAATCACCCGTTTCGCATACACATAATACGCCCCAATTGCCAGCTCACCGGTTTCGTCGGAGAACTCGGTATGCATGCGCGTCTGACCGGCGGTGAGATGGAACCTAAACGTTACACCTTTCGCATCTGGTGGAATCATTTTTGTCGAAGTCTGGTCTCCGATACGGATTTTCGCAGCTGTTAATGCCAGAGCCTTTCCACCGTTGTAAAGATCAATGTGCTCACCGGGGATACCATCCGTTATCACCCTATCTTCAGCGAGGGGCCACCGACGCAATTCAAAACTATACTCCCCATCTTCAGGGATCTCAATTGCCCAATAGCCGTTACATTCCATTCCTCGGCGAATCATCCCCTGATTCCATGCGTGTGATTCCCCGTGCCAGTCGTGTGTGGTGATACACGTAACAGGTTCGTTTTGTGTGCCGATGACAATCGGACAGTCCTCATCGAACCGTTCCGAAACCAGTTTCCACCACACTTCATAATGCTCACGGAGTTCAGCAACGACTTCTGGGTGTTCGTCGGCAACATCGTGCTGTTGCCCCGGATCCGCCTGTATATCGTAGAGTTCAGTTCCATTGATGAGCCGCCACTGTTGGGACATCGTCGCGCTGTCTTTCCACTTAATCGGGTTCTCAACGCGCTGCGAATCGGTAACAATCACCCGTTCCTCCCACGCTTCCGTTTCATCTCTGAGCAACGGCGCAATGCTAGTACCGTGGAAGTGGGCGTTTAAGGAGACTTCAAGATCACAGAGGTCTATCAGTGTCGGGAGCAGATCGATATTTGCGGTAAGTTCATGCACCTCCTGCTTTTCGGTGAAGCCACCATCGGGCCAATGCATGAAGAGCGGCACGCGATGTCCACCTTCATAAGGCGATCCTTTTTTACCGCGCATCCCCGCATTGTAGCCCGCCCTGACAAACTGCTGTGCATCCAAGTCGCACCCAGCCGCAGAACCGTTGTCGGTCATGAAAATAAGGATGGTGTTTTCCTCAAGCCCCAAGACCCGCAAGTGATGCCGTAGCCGTGCCATATTGTCGTCAATGTTGGTCACCATGCCCCAGAAATTCGCACGGTCGCCTTCTACACCCTTCCGGCGGTAAACCTCACTGTAGGCATCGGGGACTCGGAACGGACCGTGAGGCGCATTCGTGGAGAGGTAACAGAAGAACGGACGGTTCTGATCGCCTTCAGCCTGTCTCTCAATAAACGCCATCGCTTCTTGGAACCAGACATCGGTACAGTAACCATCGAACGGCTGTTCGGAACCGTTGCGGAAATAGGTGTCGTCAAAATAGTCGTTGCCCCAATAGTCCGGAGTTTGACTGATACCGCCACCGCCGTGGTAGAGTGCTTCGTCGAACCCTCTATCGTGTGGACGGAAAGGGTAGTTATCGCCGAGATGCCATTTTCCGAACATAGCCGTTTTATAGCCGTTGCGTCGGAAAATATCTGCCATCGTGACTTCGTCGCTGCGGAGGAGCGAACGTCCACCGATGGTATGCCATACACCTGTGGAGTTGCAATAGTGCCCCGTCATAATTCCCGCTCGTGTCGGTGAACAGGTGGGACCGACGTGCAGGTTCTGTAGTTGCACACTCTCTGCTGCGAGTGCATCCAGATTCGGTGTATTAATAACGGGATTTCCGGTGCATCCTAAATCGCCGTAACCTTGGTCGTCCGTGATGACGAAGACGAGGTTTGGTGTCGTCTGTTCTGCCACGATAATGTCTCCTGCCTACTGGGGCTATTACTTGTAGAAACGAGGTTTTCGCTGAGCCTACCCGTTCCTCAATGCGTTAACCTTATTTCAACGCCTCTTTAATCCGATCTAAACCTCGGTTAATCTCCGTCAACGATGTGGCGAAAGAGAGGCGCAAATGATTATCGGCACCGAAACCGTCGCCCGGCACGACCCCAACACCTGCTGAATTGAGCAGATAGTCGGTTATATCCATTGAGTTCTCAATCTTTTGTCCGTCAATTGTCCTGCCGTAGTGTTCAGAGAAGTCAGGGAAGATATAAAACGCACCCTGCGGTTTAACATAGCTGACACCGCTTATCTCATCAAAACGTTTACAGATCACATCTCGGCGTTCCTCGAACGCTTGTCGCATCTCTTCGACGGCATCTTGCGGTTCGTTCAGTGCGGCAACGGCAGCTTTCTGGGCAATCGATGTCGGGTTTGAAGTGCTGTGCGATTGGATACGCGACATCGCTGAAATCACATCTTCTGGACCTGCGGTATACCCAATCCGCCACCCTGTCATTGAGTAGGCTTTGGAAACACCGTTGACAACAAAGGTAATCGCTTTCGTTTCTTCGTTGAACGAAGCCGGACTCTGATGCGTCGCGCCGTCGTAGAGGAGTGCCTCATAAATTTCATCGGAGATAAGGTAGATTTGGTGTTTGACAGCCAGTGCCGCGATCTGCTTGAGCGTGTCCACATTGTATGTGGTGCCGGTCGGATTGCTCGGGCTGTTAACGAGGATCGCCTTCGTCTTTGAGGTTATCGCTGCTTCAACCTGATCGGGTGCCATGCAGAAGTTTTGTGCTGGTGTGGTCTCAATGACGCGCGGCACTGCGCCTGCGAGTTTAATCTGCTCTGGATAACTCACCCAATACGGTGCGGCGAAGATGACTTCATCGCCCGGATCGCAGATCGCTTGAAAGATGTTATAGATAGTGTGTTTGGCACCGCACGAGACGATGACTTCGGATGGGCTGTAACTTAACCCATTGTCCCGTTTGAACTTCTCGGTGATTGCCTCTCGGAGTTCCGGTGTGCCGGGGACAGGGGTGTATTTCGTGAAACCTGCATTGAGTGCGGCGATTGCAGCGTCTTTGATATAATCGGGTGTGTCAAAATCGGGTTCGCCTGCACCGAATTTGACGACATCCACGCCATCAGCGATCAGCGCGTTGATTTTCGCGGTGATCGCCAAAGTGGACGATGGCGTTACGTTTTGACTCCGTTGCGATAATGAAATCATTCGTTCTCCTTTGAAAATAGGTTTTTGCGTTTAATTATGACAGCACTGTAGGATTACGCTTGTCCAATATTGCTTTTCTACTTCTTGTTTACGAATGGACGTTATAGTGGAATGAATACTAACCTGTCCCAGTATTCCTTGACATCAGAAGCATACCAAATCAGGTATAATATGTTGATGAGCTCTCTCATCGTTACAGATTTACGAATGCAGAGGATCCCTGGCACATGCCTACCATCAGCCAGATGCTCGTTGAAGTGCTTGGGCATCGTCTTACGGTTTTTGGTAACCAAGATATAGTCATTATGTTCTATCCACATCAAAATATCGGGATCAGACGTTCCTCGCGGTGGTACTTCCCCATCTCCTACCAATTTTACATCTATCTCTGAATTCAAGCGTTGGAGCTGCCTCTGAATCGCTCGATCCATGTTTTCATCAAGAAGAAACCGAGGTCTCATAGATCATCCATCGGTTTGGTAGACTTCCTTTTTCCCTCAAACAATTCTTGAGAAGCCTTTGCAAAGCGTTCCCGCAATTCAACCACGAAAGGTGGCGGGTTACGGAGTTGTTCCTGCTCTGCTTCCTCGTCAAGTTGCCTCACGCGTTCAAGATACGCCTCCACCTCCTCTTTTTTCGCCAAGTAATAGAGGATGGTTGCGTGTATTTTTTCGAGATTTAAGGTCGGATAACGTAGCAGAATTTCTTCGGGACTCGCGCCTTCCAGATAATCTTCCAACACAATCTCAATGTCAATACGATTCCCTTTAATTCGGATGACATCTTCTTGAATAAAGTCAAAGTAATTTTCCAATTCCATCGCTGGTCCCTTCCTGCCTTTACATATTACAAAGTCTTATCAAGTTCTTTTAGCAGATTCCGCTGCTTCCGAGACAAAGACTTCGGGACTTCCACAATCAACTGCACTCGCAAATCGCCCTTTCTACCAGAGGCATCTGTTGCCCCGCGTCCGCGCAACCGTAACTGCTGTCCGGGTTGAGCACCCGGTGGGACCTTCAGATCCACATCACCCGTTAGCGTTTGGACTCGGATAGAACCGCCTAACGCCGCTGTTGTTATAGAAATTGTTGCATCTGTCAACAGATCCGCACCTTCACGCGTCAATGTTGGGTGCGATTGGACAGAGACTGTCACCAGCAGATCACCTGAAGTACCAACACCGAGGGATTCTCCATGACCTCGAATGCGTAAGGTTTTTCCATCTTGGATGCCCGGCGGAATTGTAAGGGTGATACGCTTTCCTTGGACATTCACCTCTTTTTTCGCGCCTAATACCGCATCTGCGAACGGGATACTGAGGTTCATTCGAATATCACGTCCACGGGTAGGGGCAGTCGTGCGCCGAGGTCCGAACGCATCACCAAACGCATCACCGAATCCGCCGAAACCACCGAAACCCCCACGTCCGAAAATATCGTCAAGGTTCAGGTTCCTGAAAATGTCGTCCATAGTCCGATAACCCTCAAAACCCATACCTTCAACACCTGCGTGTCCGCGGGTATCATACATACGTCGCTTTTCGGGGTCGGAGAGTACCGAATACGCGTTCGATGCCTCTTTGAACTTCTCTTCTGCCGCTTTGTCACCGGGGTTTTTGTCCGGATGGTATTGGACTGCGAGCTTGCGGTAGGCTTTTTTGATTTCTTCTGGGGTGGCACCTCGATTCACACCGAGGATTTCGTAGTAGTCTCTCATAATATTTGAAAATAATATGACGATTGTGTATTAAAGCATCGCGAGGATTGCTGCGACATCTCGTAAGGATTGATGCTGTTTGACAAGTGTTGTTCCGAATTGAAGTGCTGCCCTCTCCGCGCGTAGTTTTCGTGGTATATCAACAATACCTTCTATGTCTTTGACATGCGCTGCACCGATAAGGCGGCGCAGCATCTCCAGTCCTGCAAACCCTACTGCGTCATGGAAGATGTTTTGTAATGTCCGCTCTTTCAATGTGTCATCAGCTATTCTGAATTCAGCAGCGTAGGTGTCCCAAGTTTGCACAATCGCTGTTTTGAGTGCCGATTGCACATCCAAGGTGTCTTGGTGCGAAAAATAGGATAAGAAGTAATTTGCCCAGTATAATCCGATATCAAATCCTACGGGACCGTAAAAAGCAAATTCAGCATCGATGACTTTCGCTGTGTGATCTTGGACAAGAACACTTCCTGTATGCAGATCACCGTGGGTCACGGCTTGTTGCATTGTCAGGAAAATTTGCTTGAGATGCTTCGCTTGTACCAAAAAATCGGTATCTGCTTTCAACCGCTGGACATCAGGTTCTAATCCAGGTGTCCAGAAGTTTGTTTCGTGTTCTGCGAACGGGAAGGTGAACACGTAATCGGCAGTTATCGACTGCATAGTCATATTTGCAAATTGCCGTCTGTAGTCCTGTGTGGTCGCGCTGTCGAGATTCTCAACATGGGTGTGGCTATGTACGACACTCATGAACCGCCCAATCTGCTCGGCGATAGCGGTATCCACTACACCAGCGATTAAGTCGTCTCGCAGCACACGGGCATCTCGGAGGTCCTCCATCGCTATGACCGCTACTTCTGCATCGAAGTCGTACTGTGCTGGCACGGTACCGCTCGCCAACTGATTGTAAACACCAAGTGCCCGAGATTCATAAGTCAAGCGTTCCGTGGACAGCGGATAGTCGGGACCCAATATCTTAATGTAGGGTGGCGCGTGTTTCAAGACAAGCGAACGCTCTGGACGCTCTGCATCCGAGACGCGATAGACCGTATTAAGGTTTCCATCGCCGATTTCTTCGATACGGAGTTCCGTCTCCGATTCAAATATACGAATTTCAGCATGTCGTTGACGCAGGTAGTCCGGCAGCGTGGCAAGGTTGAGTTCCATATTTCTCTATCAGGCGGACAGTAGATTTTCGGCTATCTGGATAGCATTCAAGGCTGCGCCTTTACGGAGGTTATCCGCGACAACCCAAAGATTCAAGCCGTTGTCTATGGAGGCATCATCACGAATCCTACCCACGTAGACATCATCTTCACCTGCGACATCTACGGCGAGCGGATACTGCTGGTTGCTCGGATCGTCCATAAGTTTCACACCAGGAGCAGTGGCGAGGCATTCTCTTGCTTGGGCCGCCGTGAGTTTTTCATCCGTCTCAATGTTTATTGATTCGGAATGTGCGAAGAAAACTGGGACTCGGACGGTTGTGGCGGAGACACCAATCGTATCGTCCTCAAGTATCTTCCGAGTCTCGTTGATCATTTTGACCTCTTCTTCGTTGTCACCGCTGTCTAGGAAGGGCCAATCAAAGGCAACGTTGAACGCCATTTGGTGAGGGAATTTATCTAAAGTAACCGGTTTGCCTTCGAGTGCTTCAGTCGTTTGTTGGACGAGTTCCATGACAGCACGTCCACTTTTACCAGAGACGCTCTGGTAGGTGGAAACAACGATCCGTTTGATACCAGCAACATCGTAAATCGGTTTAAGTGCCACCATCATTTGGATAGTGGAGCAGTTTGGATTGGCAATGAGTCCATTGTGGGCGCGGGCAGCATCCATATTGACTTCTGGAACAACGAGCGGTGTGGCTGCGTCCATGCGGAATGCACTGGTATTGTCGATAACAAGTGCGCCTTTTTCTATGGCTGTCGGAATGAACTCGCGGCTGACGGACGCGCCGGCTGATGAAAACACTACATCCACGTCTTCAAACGAATCGTGCGTCAATTCTTCAATAATAATGGGGGTATCTTTAAAAGACAGGATTTCACCAGCAGAGCGGTGCGATGCCAGAAGTTTGAGGGAAGCAACAGGAAACGATCGTTCTTCGAGAAGCTGCAGCATAGTATTTCCAACAGCACCAGTCGCACCTACAACCGCTACACGATAACTTTCACGCATTTTTTATATTTACCTCTGTTGTGTTATTTAGGCAAAATTTTTGTAGTATAATTCTACCACAAACATGCTCTTTAAGCAAATATTTCGGTAAAAATTGGGTATTTTTGAAAAAATTTGGCGTTTTGAGGGAAAAAACTTGACAAACAGCGCAATCTATGGTATTAATTTTAAGAGACCTACGTATTATGTCAAGCTAGCCTTATTAGATCTTTTTCTACTTTCAATAGAGGGGTCTAGGGGTAAACCTAAGATTTTGCCCTATAATTCCGGTTAATTTTGGTACTAACCGAATTTATCTTGACATATCTATATTTGTATAGTATAATATAATTACTATTAGTTTTTTGTTAAATCCATTTTAAGTCCGAGGCGTAAGAACTACTATTTCCGAATTTTTCGGAAATAGCAGTGTTTTCTTGTTCGGACTAAAAAGTAGAGGAACATTTGACATGGCAAAATTAATGAAAAGCGATGTCGTTAGCAGTATCGTTGAACAAACCGGCCTCAGCAAGAAAGATGCAAACGCCGCTGTTGATGCTTTTGCTGCGACTATTTGTGAAGCTTTGGGTAATGGTGACTCCGTTGGATTGATTGGCTTTGGAACGTTTGAAGCTAAAAACCGACCGGCCCGCACAGGTCGCAATCCGCAGACTGGTGCCCCGCTTAATATTCCGGCAAAGACAGTCCCTGTCTTCAAAGCTGGCAAGAAACTTCGCGACGCTTCCGCCTAACATTAGCGGTTCTTTCGCTCAGTTTCTGGAAAAGCCGCTGGGCTGTGCCTCGTTTCTTATTTAATAGAGGGGTAGCCGCGGCTTTTCCACGTTACACCTATTAGTAAAAGGCTCTACAAAAAATCTTTTCCATAAAGACTGTTTTAGCAATAATTACGACTTGTGCTAGTTGTTTTCTCGATCCTTTGTGAATCAAGGGTTCGCTCGTTCCGTGATAAAATTCAAAGATGTCGTTCGCGCATAAGCAAACTCTATAAAGACAAAATTAACGACTTGTGCTAGTTGTTTTCTCGATCCTTTGTGAATCAAGGGTTCGCTCGTTCCGTGATAAAATTCAAAGATGTCGTTCGCGCATAAGCAAACTCTATAAAGACAAAATTAACTAGCACAGCGCGTAAAATTAACTAGCACAGCGCGTAATAATTCCAACATTATATTATTCTCCGATTATTTGTAGATGCATTTTTCGATCTTTTGTCCGCATCATTCCTAGGCGCGCTCGTTAAAAACTGAGGTCAGGAGACTCATCATGTTAATCCGAACGAGAGCCCCAGTCCGAATTGACTTTGCTGGCGGATGGAGCGATGTAGCCCTCTTTACTGAACCTTCAAAGGGACTCGTCGTCAACGGGGCAATTAATCAATACGCCTATGCAACACTTCGCTGTGAACACCAGATGGCAGACGATGATTCTATTGAATTGCATCGCGTTTTAGATAAGAGCATTCGTATCTATTCTGCGGATTTTGATACATTCATTGAGGCTGATGATATACGTCAACTCGAATATGACGGAAATATTGATTTAGTCAAAGCAGCCGTACGACAGATGTCCATACAGATCGGCGGTTTCGATCTGATTACACAGTCCACTGCACCACCCGGAAGTGGATTAGGTACCTCCGCAGCAATGGGAGTCGCACTCGTTGGTGTACTCGGCGCGCTTAAGGAAGCTACCTATCTTCCCTATGAATATGCGGATTTCGCTAGCAACATTGAACGCCACGAACTTGGCATCTTAGGTGGAAAGCAGGATCATTACGCAAGCGCGATCGGCGGAATTCATTTCATGGAATTTCAGGGGGAAGAAGTGAAAACTTCACCACTGAGATTTCCACCCCACATCCGTTGTGAACTTGAAAAGAATCTTGTGCTCTGTTATACAGGAAAGTCCCGCCTCTCTGGTAATATACATCAGAATGTAACCGATGCCTATAAAAGCGGACAACCGAGTGTCCGCGACGCACTCGAAACCCTTAAAACCACCGCTGAGGCGACGAAAACAGCACTTATGCGCGGTCGCTTGACTGAATTCGGCGAACTCCTCACCCAAAATTGGCACAATCAGAAAAAACTACACCCTTCTGTTACAAATGAGCAGATCGAGTCCCTCTTTAAAATCGCGATGACACACGGCGCAATTGGCGGAAAAGCCTGTGGTGCTGGTGGCGGTGGATGTCTGCTTTTTTACTGCGAACCCACGCGCGAACACCGTGTCCGTCAGAAACTCGAAGAAGCCGGCGCGCGAGTTATTGATGTTAACTTCGATTTCGATGGACTTCAAGTATGGAGAACCTCAACCGATTAAATCCAAAAAACATGAAAAATGACATCTCAACAACGCAAAGCACAACAGATATGGAAGCCGCCGAGTCCTTGAAAACGGCGAAGGAAAATATTTTAAACGAACTCAAAAAGCGAATCATCGGACAAAACGAAGTCATCGAACAACTCCTTATCGCGCTCTTTTCGCAGGGGCACTGCTTACTTGTGGGTGTACCGGGGTTAGCAAAGACCCTACTCATCAGTACATTCGCGCAGATCCTCAAACTCCCTTTCAATCGAGTCCAATTTACGCCAGACTTGATGCCAACGGACATTATCGGCACCGATATTATTGAGGAAGGTGAAGCCGGAAAACGCACTTTCCGCTTTATCAAAGGACCCGTCTTTGCCAATGTTGTCCTTGCTGATGAGATCAACCGAACACCCCCGAAAACACAAGCTGCGCTTCTACAAGCAATGCAAGAATACCAAGTCACCGCAGGAGGCAGAACATATCCATTGGAACGCCCGTTTTTCGTTTTAGCGACTCAGAACCCGATTGAGCAGGAAGGCACCTATCCGCTACCCGAAGCGCAACTTGATCGGTTCATGTTCCATATCACACTTGATTATCCCGATAAAGCCGCCGAAAAAGACATTGTGATGACCACTACAGCAGCTTATGAACCGGAGATAAACCCTGTCATCACAGGAGAAGAGGTCCTGCAAATACAGCAGGTGGTGCGGAAAGTCCCTATTGCCGAGGCGATCGTAGACTATGCCGTGGAATTGAATCGGCAGACGCGTCCTGCTTCAGACGCACCTGATTTTATTCAGGACTGGGTACAATGGGGAGCGGGACCGCGGGCATCACAATATCTTGTTCTTGGTGCCAAGGCGCGCGCCATTCTCAACGGACGCTACCATGTCTCATACGAGGATATTAAAGCAGTCGCTGTACCGGTCCTACGCCACCGAATTTTAACCAATTTTAATGCGGAAGCGGATGGCATCACCAGTTTGGATATTATCAATAGACTGTTAGAAAAGGTTCAGCCACCCGCAGTTTAACAAGTGGAGGTTTTAGACAAAGTTATGCGGGCAATTGATACTTTTAAAGTGGATAAGGGAACGCTTTCTGTGTCATCCCCTTTTGAAGAAGCGGATGAAGCTGACAAAGCATATTGGCACTCTAAAACTTTCTTCGATCCGATTGGAAGCACTCGAACTGATGCGACAGATTAACTATGGCTATGATCCAACTACCGAACGACTTCAAAGCGTTCTTGAGGTTGCTGAATTCACACCAGAAAAAAGATCTTCTTATTAGGACCCTCTCGCTGTTGATATTCTTCAAATTTACTACGAATTTATAACTATCCGAATCTTAGATGCTTGATCGACGAGGAGATCAGAATACCATAAAATGAAAGTTGCAATTATAGGCACAGGATACGTTGGCTTAACCACAGCAGTGGTCCTCTCTTATCTCAATCACGATGTCGCCGCGGTGGACAAAGATGAAAGCAAATTAAACCTTTTACACGAAGGAAAAAGCCCGATCCATGAACCCGGCATTCAGAGTCTTCTTGAGGATCTACAGCATACCATCCATTTCACACCGAATGTGGCGGAAGTCGTCCCAGACGCTGAACTGATTCTAATTGCTGTCGGAACACCGCCGAAGAAGAACGGTGAGGCAGATACGCGACACGTTGAACAAGCCGCGAGGGAAGTTGCCGAGGTCTGCCTGCCCGATAGACATTATACGCTTGTCATCAAATCTACAGTTCCGATAGGCACGAATCGGCGTGTTGTTGAAGTTGTGGAAGATGTTTTTTCCGCACGCGGAATTCGAGGGAATGTCTCTGTCGCTTCAAATCCTGAGTTCTTACAAGAGGGATTGGCATTACAAGGGGCGTTCTATCCAGATCGGATTGTCGTCGGGGCGAACAGCGATGAGGCAGTCGATACCTTACGGCATCTCTATCAACCGATTCTTGAACAGACGTTTGATCCACCGAGCGAGTTTCCGCGCCCGTCCGCTTACCACCTTCCACCGATGATGACAACAGATCCAAACAGTGCTGAGATGATTAAGTATGCCGCGAACACCTTTCTTGCACTTAAAATCAGCTTTATCAATGAAATCGCAGGACTCTGTGAGGAAGTTGACGCAGACGTGACAGAGGTCGCACGCGGGATCGGACTTGACGCGCGCATCGGGAATCAATTCCTACGGGCTGGTCTCGGATGGGGCGGGAGTTGTTATCCCAAAGATACTGCTGCACTGTTAGGGGTCGCAGCGCAATTTGGGTACAAAATGCCGATTACCGAGGCCGCGCGGACCGTCAACTTTCGTCAGCGGGAGCGCATCGTTGAAAAGCTACAAAGCACGCTGGGCACGCTCAAAGGCAAAATCATCGGTATCTTGGGACTCGCCTTCAAGCCAAACACAGATGACATTCGCGAAGCACCAGCACTGGACATTATCCGAGAACTGATTGCAGCAGGTGCGAATGTTCGTGCACATGATCCGATCGCTATTCCAAATGCCAAGGCTGCTCTGCACAGAAAAGACGAAACGACTAATCCCGTGCACTTCACGGAAAATGTATACGAACTTTCCTATGATGCGGACGCGTTGGTACTCATTACAGAATGGGACTTCTATCACAAATTGGAACTCCGTAGACTTGCCAAACAGATGAAAACACCAATTCTCATTGATGGACGCAACGTTTACTCACCAGAAGAAGCGAGAACCGCAGGTTTTCATTACATCGGGGTTGGTAGAGTGTGAGATCGTGGTGGCAGTATGGACACTCCTAAGCAGCCTGAACCTTTTGATCTAAATTGGCAGCGGTATTGTCCACAAAAACCGTTTCCACCGTATCGCCATATACCGGGTGTTACGCCACATCCGATTCGCGACCCGAAGGGGCACAGTTATGGAGTGGAAGAAGGACACGATGCTGAACCTCTGTCGCCAGAATGCTGGCAGCAAAATGAGGATTACCTCTACGGTGTAGATTTATACAATTTTGCCTATTGGTGGGAGGCACACGAGGCATGGGAGGGATTGTGGCACCAAGCGGAAGATACATATCGCCTTTTCCTTCAGGGGTTAATTCAAGTATCAGCATCCTTGATTAAGTATCACATGCGGATGCTGCGTCCTCTGCGCTCTCTTTCCACTGCCGGACGAGATAAATTACGACAAGTTGTGGTTGAATGTGACGATGCTTCAGGAAACTATATGGGACTTAACTTGCCAACGTTTTTGGACACCGCCGATGTGTTTTTTGCGCCCTTCTTTGCTGATACCGTTACAGAAGCCACCTATCGTAAGCACTCGGTGAAACCGCTAATACTGTTGAACTAACGAGTTGTACGAGTCATTCTCACGCTTGAAGCGAGTTTAATTTTTCCAGAATGCAAGCAGCATTGCAACAGGGGTCCCCACCCGTTCCTGGAAAGGGAGGCGCAATGCGAAACTTGTACCAAACTCGTTGTTAGACTGATAACACTGCTTTACGCTTGGCGTGAGTTTAAAAATGCCTTTTCTCATCTTTAGTTTTGTATGTGTTTTCATCATTTTGTTGCTGCTTATCCTCTTTAAGATTGGCTCCCACTTTGGCAGAAGCGATGCTGATGAATTCCGCACCGTTCGGTGTCCACAATGTCAAACCCGACGGAAACCCGAAAAAACAGGCAAAATTAGAAATCTCGTCGAACTCGAATTGCGTTGCCCGCGCTGCGGGTACATCTCATGGGATATTCCACCGAAAACGAATCTCTCTACACGTCCGACTGATCGAGATAACAATGTGAAGGGTCGCTCTTAGAAAGCGCGCGGCTAGAAATCCGCGAAAGCTCCATCGTCTGAGTGCCAAAACATTCCACGCAACCGAAACGTCTCATCTCGAATCGCCTCAATAGCTCCGTCATCCACATCCACACCGAGTCCGGGTATTGTCGGTAATTCAATAAACCCATCTTTGAATACCAAAGGGGTCGAAAATAGCCCTTCTCCGCGTCGGTGTCCACCTTCACATATCAGCAAATTCGGCACCGTTGCCATCACGTGTACGGATGCGGCGACCCCAATAGGACCGGCAGCGTTGTGCGGCGCGACTGCCATATTGTGAACTTCTGCCATTGCTGAAATCTTTTTCAGTTCCAATATCCCTCCACAGTGCCGGATATCCGGTTGCAAAATCGCGCACATCTCACGTTCAATTATCTCTCGGAAACCCCAGCGTGTCAAATGTCGTTCACCGGTTGCGATTGGAACCGTTGTGGACTGGGACAACATCAGTAGTGGTTCGTTATTTTCTGGATGGCACGGTTCTTCAGCAAACAGGAGCCGAAAGGGTTCTAATTCCTTCACGAGAATTACCGCCATTGTCGGGCTTAACCGCCGGTGCAAATCGACCGCAATATCTACCTCGTTACCCACTGTTTCGCGTACTGCAGCGACTCGCGCCACCATCACGTCAATTACCTTCGGCGTATCCACGAATCGCACAGGCTGCGGTGAAGCACCCATTTTCACTGCACAAAATCCAGTCTCAACTGCTTTTCTGGCACTCTCCGCGCACGCCTCGGGTGTAGTGCCGCCTATACCGGTATAGACACGGATCCGCTTTCGGACCGAACCGCCTAATAGTTTCCACACTGGCATCCCGACAACTTTGCCGAATACATCCCACATTGCCATCTCAATGCCACTCAGTGCCCCAATCAGCACCGGCATGCTCCGACTATAACTTGACCGATACATCGCCTGCCAATGGTCTTCAATCTGTAGTGGATCTTTGCCCACGAGGTATTCCGCCATATCGTCCACGGCTTGGGCAACAACGCGCCAATGCTCGTAGTTCATGGGTTCACCGTAACCGATTATTCCTTCGTCGGTGAACATTTTCAGCACCATTGCGCGCCCTTGAATCGGTATCGTCTCAAATCCAGTAATCTTCATAGTTGCTATCCTAAACCGGTCGCCACCGGATGAGGCAGAAGTGCGAGTTTCCTGTGGCGTTTTCCCATTTACTCACATCGCCGTAGCAGGAACCGATGAAGGTCAATATCTCTTCGCCGTCCAAGCTAATGTGTCGTGGGAAGCCAGCGACGTGTCCGTGACACAGATAGTAGACTTCATCGGACCAATTTTTGCCGTTGTTATCGCTTACCATCGCACGACCACTGCCCAGTTCTCTTGGATAACGGTGATCGTACGCCACAACGGCGCGATTGTTAGAAAGTCCAACGCCAGCACCGTGGCACTGCCCATGCACACTCGTCAATTGGCGCAGATTCGTCCATGTCGCGCCGTTGTCCGTTGAGTCTGCGAGGAAGACAGTTTTGTTCGTGTGGGGTTGATCCGGCGGTCCCGGTTGATAACGAATGACACCGAGCAGCTGCTCTGGAGAAAGTTCTGCGATGTTGACTTCATTGCCGTAATCTGACATGAAGAAGCGGTTTGAGAAAGTGTATCCATCATCGGAAACGAAGACGTAAGTGGGATTTGTGCCTTCGTCAAACGGATCATCGCGTCTTTTGATCGGGAGGAGAAGTGTGCCATCGTTGAGTCGGGTCAGACTTGCGCCAGCGACGGTCTTCTGAAACGGTGCAACATCTATTTCGCTCGTCTGCTCCCACGTCTCACCCTCATCGTCAGACACCCAAACAGTAGTTGGTTGTTCTTCACCGCGTTGACTCACGTTAATCAGCTGTCCGTGTCCGTTGGCTTGCAACAACCACCCACTAAATCCGAACGCGGAAGGGTCCCTATTGAGGTGTTCCCAGGTCCTACCGCCATCTGTGGACTTGGAGATGATCGTGTGCTGCACAGCATAGATAGTCCCATCCGGACCCAAAGCGAGATTCAATCCTTGGTAATGCGCTTGCGGATCCAAGGGCATACGTGTTTTCTCTACTTCCACCTTGTTCAGCACACCCTCACGAGCATGGAGAATATAATTATCCGCTTGCATATCACTCAATTGGCTTGGGGTGACGACAACACCACCCATGTTTTCGGTTGACAACATTTGCGGACTCCTTCTACAACAATTTTCCCTTGTCTAACCTGATGAATTATGGCAAAATGTTTGGTATATCCCATGCGGCTAATTTACACTATAGCACCGTACAATGCAAGCCATATCTGAAGGAAAAAAATATATGGACATATCTGATGCGACTCAAAAACATTACAATGCGGCGGGTGTTCACCCGACAACCGATCCTGATGATCCGAGATCACAATTTGCCGTTGACAGGTATGAAGACCACTTGCCTAAGCTTATTAGACCCGGCATGCGCGCCTTAGACCTAGGCTGCAATGCAGGACGGTTTACCTTTGCTATGGAAGACATGGGAGCGATAGCCACTGGTATTGACTTCGCAGAGATTCCACTTCTCTACGCCAAAAAGGTGGCACACAGAAGAAAGAGTCGATGTCAATTTAATATCGGGGATATGGCTGCTCTACCTTACAAGGAGAATTCTTTCGATCTCGCGCTACTCCCGCAAAATAATGTTTACTTATCATATCAGACACTGGAAAATTTGTCAGTTCAGCTTAAACAGATTCTATCGGATAACGGTATTTTCGTTGTAATTATGTACGATGAATTGGTCAAAAGGGCGGGAGAGGAAGCCCTTCCAGAGCGATATGATGTACAGACCGGTTTGATAGCAGGAAGCAGGGCAATTCCTGAAAAAGGTGTGTACGCGTCTCCATCGTACTTTTGGACGGTTGCCTTTGCGAAACACATTATTGGGCAGCATCTTCCTTTAGGACAGGTAGAAGAAATAGAAGAAAACAGATTTATGTTAGTGTTCGGCAATAAAAAGAGGTGAGGGTTGGATAAATTTTAGCCGACCCGACCAATGTATAAGATATGTGCAGCCATGTCCACTACGGCTGGTTCCGTCGCCGTTCCTAAGACTAATTCCACCCAACGTTCCCACTTTGTTGGATCTTCCGCCACCGTGTTGGTCGCTTCGGATAATTCCGTTGAAAGCCCCTCACAGCCCACCATTTCCAGTGTCGTCAAGCCACACGATTCAGCGAGTTGCCGAAGTTCAGAAGCCCGAAAAAAATGCCATAGCCTATCTTGAACGAGGTTATTTTCTTTTCCTTCCTTTATTAGCTCCCAGTATTGGGGTATTATCAGTTCTTCACTCGCACGACTGAGAACGGTCCGCAGCATTGCAAGGTAACCCATAACACTAATGCAGACGATCGCCCCCGGTTTAGCAACCCGAACTAATTCAGAGGTTGCTTGGATTCGCTCGGTTTCATCACTGATATGTGTTAGCGGACCGCCGAGGCATAGCACAGCGTCAAAGTCATTCGTATCAAAGCGTGAAAGGTCTCGGACATCTCCAACAACCGATGCGACCAATCGACTCGAAACGGATTTTGGTTCTAACTTGATTTTTTCTTCAGCAAAAGCCGTGTACGTTGGGTCAATATCTAAAAGAACGACATCGTAACCTGCCCGACAAAGTTCGAGCGTATAACGCCCCGGTCCCCCACCTACATCTAAAACCTTACCTGTCTCAGGCAGGTGTTTCCGAAGGTAATGCATCGTGACCAGAAACTCCAGTGAGTTATAAGCATCTTTCACAAGACGATTCCATTCGCCAATTTCGACTTCATTTTTTTCCTGCATTGATTTTATCTCTGTCGTCGGTATCCGGTGGCTAATTTCAGTGAGGACAAGGATCCTTAGAAACCTATTCAACACTTTAAATCCTACTATAGTTTTGAAAATTCGTAATTTTTCCACTTGTTCTCACATGATAAAGCGTGGTAAAATAGTCAGCACGCTTTTCAGGACAACCCTCGCATTGATTGGTTACTTCAGTTAGACAGAATAAGGACGTACTGATACCGAAAGATTCTCCGAAAAGGGTAGGAGTTCCATAAATGGCACAACAAGACGCAATAGAGCATCTCGAAACATTCGGCTACTGCTTAATTGAAGACGCGATACCCACAGCACAGGCAGATGCAATGGCGGAGAAATACTTCCAACTCCACCAAGACCCAACGAATCGACAGACTTTTCAGGATCCAGATGCTGAACTGTATCAAACCCTTTTCGGTGTGGTCAACCTCGATGAGATGTGTTGGAAGTGCATCGCACACCCACAGGTGCTACAGGTTGTCCGCCATTTTCTCGGCGACAGCGCACGATTGGGTGAGGCTTGCACGAAATGGGTCAAACCACGTGCGCCGCAAGGTGGTATACATTCCGATTCAACGCATGATCTGCCAGCGCACCTTCCCGAAACGCCGTGGATGATTAATTCAATCTGGATGATAACGGATTTTACCGTTGAGAACGGCGCGACGCTCGTCGTACCGTTTAGCCATCGCGCACGGCGTAGACCCTCGCAATCCGATATTGCCGAAAGTCATCCGGTGCCTGTCTGCGGACGGCAGGGTTCTGTGCTATTGTGGCACGGCGGTACATGGCACGGACAGGGCGAAAACACAACCGACGACCAGCATCGGATGGCGTTGAACATCGCTTACTACCCCGCTTGGTGGAATCTGATGCGCGAGGGTGGACACCAGCCCGTTTTTCCAGAGACCTTCGCACGAATGCCGGAGAACCTCCAGAAACTTGTCCAACATAAGGTGGCGAAACGGCGTGCGGACATCTATGAGTTTTGATCTGACCAAGTGCTTACGTTATCGTTGTGCCGCAATGCTGAGAACCTCTTTGGTCTCGTCTGAGATGTTAAGCGTTGTCAACTACCCAAGCCTAAAGACTTGGGCTTGTGATGGCGTCAAACAACAAAAGTTGTGTTGCGTTCAGCAAGCCTTCGTCTTGTGCTTCGTTCTTGTTTCTCGCTTCATAGAGGGTGGCAACCCACCGCTCTCCACGAAGGGCCGCAGCTGCCCGAAGAAGTATGTTTATAGCAGCGTTGTGGTCTCTGTCTAACGAAGTGCCACAAGACTGACAATTAAAGGTTCGTATCGCAAGAGAGAGTTTCTTTTGCGATTTCTCAGCACAAGCAGAGCAAGTTTGCGAAGTGTTTTTGGGATCAACTTGGTGGAAGTGCAAGCCGTCTCTTTCGGCTATGCTCGCACACCACTCAAAGAAGATTGCCCAAGACGCATCGGAAATGCTCTTGCTGAGGTGTTGGTTCTTTACCATGTTAGATACGCGTAAATCTTCTGCCACTAATACATTGTTTTTCTGATGGTGGTAGAGTTTGTAAACGAGTTTACCGATAAAGTCTTTGCGTTTGTTTGTCGTCCGTTCATGGTGTAAAGCGAGTTTGTGTTGTTGTTTCTTTCTACGGTTGCTGCCTTTTTTCTTACGAGAAAGGTCTTTAGCGTGTTTTCGGAGCAAACCTTCTGCTTGACGATACCAGCGCGGGTTGTCCTCTTTTTCGCCTTCAGAGGTCGTCAGGTAGTGTGTCGTGCCAACGTCAACTGCAACAGCGGCAGTCGGTTCAACTTTCGGTGTATCGGGTATCTCACAGGAGATATGGGCATACCACCCCGAGGCTTTCTTGATGATCGTAACTTCTTTCGGGTCGCCTTGTAAGGGGCGGTGCATGTAGATTTTGACTTCGCCTAACTTTGGCACTTTTAAGCGATTGTGCCTAAAATCGGTTGCTATTATCGGATTTTGGCGGACACCTTCACTTGTTTTGCGTTTGTGCTTTCGCAAGCACCACGTTAGAGAACGGACACGCTTTTTGAAGCGAGGATACCCTTTTTTCGCCGCACCTGCTTTACAACGCCTACGGAACGCATCAAAGGCTTTCTCAACGCGCTTGAGGATAGAAACTTGGAAATCCTGAGGCACTTCACGGAAATCGTCATATTTCTCACGCGCAACCTTCAAAAGTTTCTCTTGCTCATTGCGCGTGACGAAACGCCCTTCTGTCTCATGGGCGAACTTGCGATTGTTACGCGCAGCGTTCTGGAGTTCACACAAGTGGGAAAACCACGCTAATAATGTGGTTGCCTGCGTTTGCGTCGGATACACACGGTATCTAAATGTTAAATGCATGGTATATCAGGTATCAGGCATTTATCCCCTACAACGTGGGAGGCAAGCACGTAGTTGAGAAACTACGCGTTGTATGCTTGCCAACCTGATGTGATTATTATACTACATTCTTTCGTAATGGTCAAGTTTTTTTTTGACACAATGGGTTAGCAGGCTTTCCTCCCACAGCTAAAGCAGGGGGCTTCACGCCTGAATGCCCGTGAACGCCGCACCGGAAAGCTCAACAAAATAGTATGCTTGGTGTTCAGTAGGACTAAGTTTGATTTCACCCTCCTTGACCTCAACCAGAAAGTTGAACTGCCTCGTTCTTTTGTCGGAACTGGATCTATAATCAAAGGATCCGAGATATTCAAGGACTGATGTTACGAGAAGTCCTGTCTCTTCCTGGACTTCCCGGGCGAGTGCAGTGAGTAAGTCCTCCCCTGTATCCACGGTGCCGCTCGGAAGTTCAACAAGTCCACCCATGGAGTCAGATGGCACTCGCTCCAGAAGCAAGAACTTATGATTTTTACAGATAACCGCACCCACAACCAATTTTTGCACGCCATCTTTTTCAGCGTCAGTCAACAACTGCTGAATGATAGTAGGGTCAATGTTTGACTGCATATTGTGGTTCATTTCACGCGTTGCCCGGCTTGAAATACCGCGATTACTCGGCTAAAGGCATCTACATCGCTCGTTGGATCCGTCTCGAAAGCAACGAGATCGGCGATCTTACCGGGTGCAATGGTCCCGATGTCATTTGCCATGCCGACCGCTTCAGCGGAGATACGGGTCGCCGAGACGAGTGCCTCCGCAGGCGTAAACCCGACTTGGACAAGCAATTGCAAATCGTAGTCGAGATGCCCGAATGCGAGGTTACCAACGCCTGAATCGGTGCCGGGGACAATCCGATCATGGAGTCCGTAGTCAAGCATGCGGCGCATCACATTTAAGCGCACTTCTGCCCGTGCCTCAAGCCGTTGCAATTCAGTTGTTTCATCATTAGAAATCATATCACTATCTCGCTTCGCACGAAGTTCAACGATGCGTGGATAGCCTGTCCATGCTTGGAGGGTTGGACTAATCCAGATGCCGGATTCCGCCATCATCTCTGCAATTTTCGGATCAAAACGGAGTTCGCCATCTGGATCAAGAAACTCGGCATGCTCCATCAAATCAATGCCTGCTTCAACAGCACGGACCATCGATTCCTTCGCGCGGCAATGTGCCACCGTGAGCCGATGGAAGTGATGCGCCTCGTGAACAGCGGCGTGCAATTCAGCAACGGAATAACTGGCGCGTCCCGGAATCGTTCCGGCAGTCCCACCACCTGATGCCATGATCTTGATATAATCTGCCCCTTCGTGAACCAATCGACGGACCGAGCGACGCATCTCAGCTTCGCCATCTGCTGTCTCGTTACACATGTGGAAATGCCCACCTGTACAAGTGATCGGTCGTCCACTCACTAAGGTACGGGGACCCGGAATGTAACCACGTTCAAGTCCTTCCTTGAGCGTAAATCCAACCTTGTTCCTTGCGCCATGTTCGCGGATCGTCGTAATTCCGGCTGCAAGATGGTGTTGCAGATTCATCGCACCCGTCAATACCATCATCTCATCAGTTTCAGAGAACATCTGAACGTAGTTCCGTCCATCACCTGCGAGGCTCAGATGCGTATGCCCATCTATAAGACCCGGCGTAAGCCACACATTCCCGAGGTCAATAAGCTGCGCGTCAGGCGGTGTTCGTTTCTCAATTTCTTCTTGATGTCCAACGGCGTCAATCCGTCCATCGGTCACAAGAATCACCTGATCGGTTTTGGCATATGTACTTATCCCATCTACGAGCCGAGCGGCACGGATCTGAACGGTTTGATTTGGCATGAATCCAACTCCTTTAGATACACTACTAATTTCAGACTTTCACAACGAATTCACATCCTTGTCGAAACCATTCTCGAAGGATTGTGTCTTCATTGCAAGTCCGCTTCGCTGGCGAACCCGCCGCTTGTGAGAGGTCTATTGTTGCTGAAACGATGTCATCTCCGAAAAACCCTGCCTCTGTGATGACATTACCATCCGGATGCACAATCTTCGAGTTCCCGTGCGATGAGCCTGGCGAGCGGATGTCATCAGGGTTCGCGGGTGTATTCGCCATCAAGAGATAGATACCGTTTTCCGTCGCACGCGAGATCGGCATCGCACGATAAGCAGAAAGCTTATACTCCGATAACAATCCTGCCTCACACGAACAGAAAATGCAGAGCTGCGCACCCATCGCCGCTGGAAGTTTGACTAACTCTGGATAGCGTACATCGTGACAGATAATAAAGCAACAGTCAACACCAGCAAGCTGCACAATCGGTAGTTTCCCGCGGTTGTTGGTACACCACTGCTCTCCCGCGAGGAAGGTCTTGCCGTAGCGGTATTTGAGACTCCCCTGTTGATCAAAAATCGCTAAGTCATTGTGCCAATTTTCGCCATTGTGGTGCGCGGAACCGACGATTACAGCGATCCCGTGCCGACGCGCAGCTTCGGCAATCTTCGCCTCGGCTTCTTTGAAAACCTGCGGAGAGATCCGTTCCCAATAATCAGTCCGACAGCAGTAGCCGAACAGACACCCTTCTGGGAATGCTGCAATCTGGATCTCCATCTCTGCACACGCCTCAATCTGCTGAAGTACTTTTGTAGTGTTAGCAGAAACATCTTCACTTGTGAGTAATTGACACGCCGCTATTTTAATCTGGTTCTCAGCCATCTGAATGTCTCCCTATGCGTTTTTGGCATTGTATCATATCCGTCCATTTGATTCAAGGGACGGTAAAATCTCTCTAAAATCGCGATAGAATAGTATTCTTTGATGAAAATTAAACGTCTTTTTTAAATGGACATACACATTAGAATCCGGTATAATTCCCGTAATAGACCCTCTACTATATTACCTCAAATCGCTTGTAGATAAGGCACTCAGATTTTCTTAAGTACGAAGGATAGCCTATGAACCCAATTTTCAGATATACCACGATAATGATAATCCTCATGCTGATCAGTATCTATGTGCTGATACTTCCATCAGAAGCAATGACATGACCAGAAATGGAAGGACCACGTGTTGATCCAATCACCAAACTCGCGCGAGAAGATGCCAGACAAGACTTGGGACACAACGCAGACTTGCGTTGGTTCGCTTACGGCACGGGGTGCTGGGTGTTCGCCGTCGTCCATGCAAGCGTAAGTACCCCGACAGTTCCGAGTGATCGGCTGTTAGGCAAAACGCCTAAATATGTTAACGCCTATACCGAGGCATACAAAAGTTCCATCAAGAACCGACGGATGGAGATATCAGCAGTAGGTTGGGTCGTATCGATGGCGGCAACGCTCTGGCTCTGGACCATCTTTACGGATTAAATCGTCCGCAGCACCCCAACGCAAACGATACTGTCGCCGCTAATATCACCATTCTTCCTCAATCTACCATTCATCACCCTACAGGAGATTGAGTACTTCCTCAATAAAATCAAGACTTACGGGAGACATGGATTATGAAAATTACTGACATCAAACCTTATCCTGTTTGGGTAGGACACAGGAATCAACACATCGTCAAAGTGGAAACCGACGAAGGTATCTATGGTTGGGGCGAATCCGGATTTTCAAGCCGAGAACTCGCGGTTGTTGGGGCGGTCAAGCACTACCGAGAATTCCTGATTGGGCGCGACCCGATGCGGATCGGTGGATTGTGGCAAGAGATGTACCGGAGCCAATATTTTGAAGGTGGTCGAGCATTGACAGGAGCGATCTCGGCAATCGACATTGCACTCCACGATATTGTTGGGAAGGCGTTGAACGTACCGGTTTACCAATTGCTCGGTGGCAAACTACGGGATACTGTTCCGTGCTTTGCAACGACGGGTGCAGCGACAGTTGAGGAGTTGATTGCGAACGCGAATTTATTGCTTGAGAAGGGTTGGAACGTCATCCGAACAAATGTGTTGCATCGATCGAAACCCGGTGAGGAAAACATCTTTGAACCACGCGAGTCCATCAGTCTCGCGGCGGAGTGGTTGACAGCACTCCGAGAAGCCATCGGATCTGAACCTATTCTCGGCATCGACTACCATCACCGACTGAGTGTTGCGGAAGCCGCATCTTTCTGTCAACGTATGCCCTCCGGCACGCTTGACTTCTTGGAGGAACCGATCCGCGATGAGACCCCAGAGGCATACGAATCCCTAAGAACGATGGTGGATGTGCCGTTTGCGATTGGTGAGGAGTTCTCCAGCAAGTGGCAGTTTCTCCCCTATCTGGAGCGCGGTATCACGAACTTTGCTCGTCTTGACGTGTGCAATGTCGGTGGTTTGACGGAGTCGATGAAAGTTGCTGGCTTGGCTGAGGCGCACTATATTGACCTGATGCCACACAACCCTTTAGGCCCCATCTGCACGGCTGCGACGGTTCATCTGGCAGCGGCGGTTACCAACTTCGCTTGGTTGGAAATCCGCACCTCACCGACAGAAAGTTCTGGACACTATGATGACGACCTATTCCCTGTACAACTTAAGCTCGAAGGTGCATCCATACCGGTACCGGACGGTCCCGGCTTGGGGGTTGAGGTTAACGAAGAATTGGTAACGGCACAGACATTCAAATTCGCGGAACCGCCACATCTGCGCCGACGCGATGGATCACATACGAACTGGTAGTGCCCTATACTAACGCAGGCAATTTTGGGAAGCCATTTGCTTATTCCAAGCATAGACATCTATTTCGGAGTAATTGAGTACCAATATGCAGATTAATCTGACTACTTTTGAGAGAATTCGGTTCAGAGCATTAGTGGGATACGTTATCCTTGCTTTTATCGCGACTATCCTTAGTGTCATTATCCTCGGGATACTCTTGCCTGCATGGTTCAAAGGTAAATCATCCCCACTTCGAGAGCCTCTAATACTACTGCTATATGTCTTTTTCTCTCTGTTTACCTTTAGCATGTTGTCTCGTGCAGGTTTATGTTACAATCGATTGCTTGGAAAGTTTCCACCATGGCGTACGCTTGGGTTGTATAGTTTATGGGCGGTCCCTCAGGTCATTTTCACCCTCTCAGCCTTCTTTCTGCTTTACTTTCCCATATCGTTCTTCATGCCCGAATTCTTCAAGGAACGGTTTATTGAAGACACATCTATGGTTTTATTGAGTAGTGATAGACATGTTCTCGCGAACTTGTTGAATTTCTTAACAAGTGTCTTCCTTGCACCTGTGATTGAAGAATTCTTTTTTCGCGGCATCCTGTTGACACGATGGACTGTCAAGTGGGGTGTGGCACGGAGCATTTTTGCGTCATCGTTCGTTTTTGCTTTCCTGCACCTTGATCCTATTGGTGCGTTCTGTTTCGGTTGCGTGATGGCTGTCTTCTACATCCGAACGAAGTCGCTCTTTATTCCTATGAGTATTCATATAGCAAATAACAGTATCCCATCAATTATCGGTTGGTTTGAGATATTATTTGAAGATTCACCTTCACAACAGGGGACACTTGAAGAGTTTCAAGAATTGTGGTGGATAGGACTTGTAGGGTTTGTAATTCTCATACCTTGTGCCATCTACTTCTGGAGACACTATATTCGGGATACTGACTGGCGGGTTCCGTACCTCATAGAATCTGATGGCTGTGAAAATAAGGTGCCTTTGTCCGATTAGATTTCTTTTGACCATTCACACAGAGCATGTTATACTATACTAAAGTTTGGACAATTCATAAAAATTAAGATGGAATACTCATCTTCAATGGATATAAAACACACCTCAAACCTGCAATAATGGGATTTGAATGGGACGAACGCAAGAATCAGGAATGTATCCAAAAGCGTGGAATTAGTTTCAAACGCGCTTCCCTTGTCTTTGATGACCCCAATCGGATAGAGCGCGTAGATGTTCGATACGACTACGGCGAAGAAAGAATCGTTGTCCTTGGTCGCAGCGCAGGTCGTCTCTTATATGTGGTTTATACGTGGCGCGGGAACACGCGTCGCATTATTTCAGTAAGGAAGGCAAGTAAGGATGAAAGACAAATCTACTTTAGTCAAATATACGCGTGAAGAACTCGAACATGTTCCTGATGGAACTGATTGGGAGAAAGTCGATGCAATGAGCGATGAGGAAGTTTATCAAGACGCACTCAGTGATAAAGATGCCCAACCCACTGATAAAACTTTCTGGGAAACGGCACCTCTTCCTTCTCATCTTATGAACATTGACACCGACCTTTTAAAGTGGTTCAAAGTTCGTACCGTTGACTACGAAGCACAGATTAACACCGTGCTCCGGTCATACGTGGAGGCAAACAAACGATGTGCACACGCGGCACTATTCGATCTCAAGGAGTCAGTACTGAATATTTTACGCGAGGCACAATGTGAGGGTCCTATCGAACTTGAGGAAATCAGGCAACGTCTCGGTATCCCCAAGGTCGACTACAGAGATACTGCCAGAAGTAACTCACTGGTTTGGGGGATCCTTTGTCATCTTCACAACGATGGATATGTTAGGCATACGCCGCGCATTGGATGGGAAATCACCGAAGAGGGTCGTACCGATGAAAACACAAACGATTAGGTACGGAGAAAACGGCGGTGTCGAAATTATTGATAAGGTGTCGTGAAAGCGACGTAATGGAGCCACATTTGAAAAGGAGCGTTCAATGAAGTTTAGAGTGCGTGAAAAGTTGAAATATATGTTTTTAGGAGGATTGCTGACCCTTGCTGGTTTTATGTTTGGTAACATGAACAGTGATACGACAGCACAATCTGGGTCTGAAACGTTTGATAAATTGACCGTCCGAGAGTTAATCGTGCGGAAGGATATAAGAGTAATGAGCGATGATATGGATCCGCGCGTTCATATCTCTTGGGACAGAAATGGTGGGCGTGTGATAACTTACGGTCCAAAGCAGATGGGGGCGGCTTCTCTTTTGGTTGCCGAGGGAAATGGCGTTCTGACAACTCAGGGGTCAAAGGAGAAAACCGGTGCTTATCTCACGGTGAATGAAGGCGGCGGTGTTCTCTCACTTTTCGCACCTGATGGAAACGCAAAGATTGTCTTAGGTATCTCTGACGGGGACGGTGTGGCTTACTTAGTCGATAAATTGGGTGATGCGCGTGTATTGAAACCTTAGTTAATAGAGGGAAGCACGAAATCACTTAACCCCAAAATGGTTCGTCGTCCGTGCTTCCACAGCAGCGGACTTGCTATCCGAACAGATATTTTTGCACAACATCTTCTCGCACCGTGACCCCCAACCCCGGCGTGTCCGGGATAGCGATATAGCCGTCCTCTTGCACCCATGGATCACTGACCAATTCATGCTGCATTGGAGATTCGTGAGGCTTGAAATCTGCACAATCGGCATGTGCCGAAATCGCGAGCATGTGCAGACTCGCAGCGGTGTTTAAGGCACTGCTCCATGTATGAGCACTGAACTGCAGGCTCTCTGCCTCAATCAGTTTGATGACATGTCGGCTGCCGGTGAGTCCGTGGCAACGTCCCGGATCAATTTGTACGATATCGACCCCGCCGGATTGGATGAGCCGTTTGTAACTCTCAACGTTCCACTCATCCTCACCTGTCCCGATGGGCGTCATAACCGATGCCCGCAGCTGAGCATACGCTTCAAAGTTATCGGGCGGTAGAGGTTGCTCAATCCATTTGAGCCGATAGGGTTCGAGGTCTCGGAAGCGTTGAATGGCTGTCGGAACATCCCAAATGCGACGGTGCCCAGGGGTATCAACAACCAACTCAAGCTCATCTCCGATGACCTCACGGACGCGACGAATCATCTCACGGTCACGCTGGCGATCCAGCCCGAATAATGCCTCTGGTCGCATCCCCCAACCACCTTTGACAACGCGGTAGTTTTGCTCTCGCAACCACTGAAATTCGTTGAGTGTCCAGTCCAGATCTTCCATATCGAAAATGAATGATGCCATTGCGACGATTTTGTCGTGTATTTGACCCCCAAGGAGTTTACAAACAGGTAAACCGAGTGCCTTGCCTTTTAAGTCCCACAACGCCATATCCACTGCACTGACAGCGAATGCAGCGATACCTTCGGGACCATACCACCAGATGTGGTCGAGCATTTTTTGCCAGTGCCGTTCCACATCCAAAGCATCTTCACCGGTAAGCATCGGTGCAAATCCATGCTCAATGATTATCTTTGTTGCGAGTGTTGCTTCTCGAAATTGTGAGATACATTCTCCCCAACCCACAAGACCGTCGTCGCTTTCCACGCGAGCGAGCGTGATGTAACGTTCGATACCTTTGTAGTGTGGCTCTGGATAGGCAAGTGGAAACGCCTGAATTTTTTGAATTTTCATATTTTTAATTATGTCCTCCTGGTCTGTGCTCCATTACATTTCGCACAGGTTCTCGGTTAATTGGTTACTGAAATTGAGAATTCGTGTCGTCAGCAAGATAAATAGGATTTTCAGTTATCAACTATACACAACAAAATACAACTACATTACACTACGGCCAAATTCCATATGTCGGTATATTAAACATCATGCCCAATATTGTCCATAGACTCCCCACAGTAAATTGCCCCAATATCAACCCCAGAAAAAACGGCATCGCCTTTCGATGTGCGTTTCTCCCGCCGTATTTCAGCAGAAGCAATTTCACCACCCATACGACCCCCAGACTAAACCAGATGTAGTTGACTGCCCAGCTCCCGCACACGGTGGCATACGCTGCCGGATGAAATGGGAACCAGAGAAACTTCATTCGCATCAACATAAGAAAAAGCGAGAACAGTAGACCGATTCCGGTAAATCCTAACGCCCAATAGTCCGGATCAAGCGGGTGTGCTAACCAATTCTGCAAATTCCGCCACGGTTCGGCACCGTATATGATTGGTACGCGAGACATCTCGTGTAAAGCACCGAGCCGGTAAGGGACAGATATAAGTGCCCAAAATTGCGAGAGGATGCCGACGAACAGCGCAATAAGGATCGCAAATAGCATAAAACGGCTCCGGATGCCTGATGTCGAGGCGAGTTTGAATCCTTCAAGTTGATGGGGCATCGGATGAGAATCGAAGGTGCGCGTAAAAAACCAGAAAAAAGAAAACATCGAAAGATTATTCGGTCCCAACCGACGGGTGCCTACAGCGGCGACCATGACCCGTTCTGGTCCTGTATAGTGCAAGTCGTGCATCGGTGAGCCGAGTTCGGCTCGCATTCGGGAAACCGCTGTTGAAAAGGCAAAATAGAGTCCAAAGAAGACAAGAATCGCCCAGAGGGACATACCGGCTCTCAAACAGAAAAATGTCAGGAACACGACCCCAGAGATAAGGGCAATAATAACGGCCCGGTGCGACATCGGTTCATCCTGCGTGGACATCGGACTGGCTTTCGCACCGAATAAATTCTGAAGGTGTTTTCGGCTCCTCCAAATCGCAATCAGAAAGATGCCCATATAGGCACCAAACCCCTGATAGTTGATGTAAGGATAACCTGTTCCTTCTAAACCGACAACGCTTCCGATGAGCTGTTGTCCCTTCCACACCCAAAAGAAAAACCAGCTCGAAAACAACAGATCCAACGGAATCAGAAATCCGATGCCTAAAACAAAAGGGTAAATCCCCAATCTCAGCCAACCCATTGCGGAGAAAGGTTTCTCTGTGAATCTGAAACGGTATTCTTTCTCGAATACGGAAGGTATTGCCGGAAAGATGTGATGGAGGCCGTTAATGATGTCGCAAGTCGCTACAAGCCCGAAAGCAATCCACATCAGCCGATTCGTGAAAAACCCATCGCTTGTCATTCGTGCTGGAAGTTGGATAATTGGATACGCCAATTTCTCATCTTCCGTCCACGGTTTCCGCACGATGACATTGATGCACAGCATAACAAAAAGCAGCGCAAAAAGGAAGGCAAACCAATTTACGACAGGCATCAGCCAGCCCAATAGATGCTGCTTTGTGTACAGTGTGGAATCTCCCTCGTAGTAGCCCGAAAGAACGCCCTTTTCCGCTACAGCAAGCCAGTTCGGAATATACCGCCAAAACAGGTCTTTCCAATCGTTCTCCGGTGTTGCGAACCAGAAAGCGTGCCCCAATGTGGAAACCAAAATCTCCATCATGCTGTGTCCCGCAGTGGCGGATGCGACGGATAGCATGACATAGATGACCAAGAGTTCACCTTGAGATAGAGCTAACTGGGGCAGGACCCGCTTGAATATTCCGTTGAATCCTGTCAACAAAAGCACGTTGAAAACAACCGTGAAAATAAGCGAGACGATCGTGGGCTGCGCGGAATATTGTACAAGTTCAATATAGGTAATCCAATAACAATTGATGGGGATTAGAATAATTCCAATTGCTATAGACCGCCAGTAGGGGCGAGGTGACCTCGCCCCTACAGATGAGAACAGTTTTGATGGAGATAGGGTCGGTTTCGTGTGCGGCATTTCGGATCTGTGTTGAAGGGCCGTCCTTATCAATCCCAAGTGCCATAGGCACACAGAGGTGTTGGGTTTCGCTATATTTTGCTCATAGGTGTGGATTTAGCACGTAGGTTGGGTTGAACGATACTGAGAAACCCGATACCCACATTCCAAACACACGCCACACCTAATACACCGTCGTATACCACAAGGATGGAGTGAAACCCAACTTCATACCGCTAGATTCTCGGAACCTTCACAGGAAATGTTGGGTTTCACTCGGTATCTTTACGATGAGGTCGTATGGATCAGGCATCAGTGATCTTTGATATGTTAACCTTTAGATACTGTCCGTTCAACCCAACCTACTTTACTGATAGCGAACCATCTTCTCGATATGAGAAAACCAATGGCAGATGTTCATCGTCCGCCAACACATCGCCAGCCTTCAACTTCTCAAACACTTCATCGGGCAGGGCACTCTTTTTCCCATTGAATGTGGCATCCTCCGGCATAAAGAGCATAGCAAACGCGCGGCGGGGGTGCGTTGTCATATTCGGTCCCGCCGCATGCGCGACCATCCCGCTGATGAATACACCGGCTCCCGCTTTCATCTCAGCGACACAGGGTTCAATCGCCGACCACTCTGGATATTCGCGGAACAGTTCGCCGATACCAGCTTCTCCGAGACTTCCGCCAACCTCAAAGCCACTCGTCTTATGTGTGCCGGGCAGAAAATACAGACAGCCATTCTGAACCGTTGTATCGTCAAGGGCTACCCAGAACATGATTGCCTGATGTGAATAAAACGGATCGTAGGGGTTATCGACATGGAAGTTCGTTGGATTCGCCCACGGTTGTTTAACCATCGCGTGGTCGTGATACAATCGCACGCCCGAAGTGCCAGCGAGATCTGCAGCCAGTCTACCCAACTGGGGATCGAGAATCAGTTGTTTAACCTTCTCACTCGTCTTCCACAAATTGACGCATTGAACGAAGACGTTCCCGTAGTAACTGTCTCCACCTTTCTGATTGTGATAGGTATCATCACGACTCACATGTTGTGCGATAGCCTCGTCAACAGCATCCTGCCACGATGACAACTCCGAACCTGTCAGGAAATCATCAATAATTAGAAACCCATTTTCAAGGTAAAATTCAACCTGATCGTTCGTAACTTGTGTGTTCATGGCATCTTAGGTGATCGGAAATATGTGCTTTTTAATCATAGTTACTGGGTCGATGATCGCCGAGGAGCCGTCTCTGTTGAGGGTTCACTTGGGCAAGAATCGATTCATCAAACTGAAACTTATTCAGATAGGGCGGATATTTCTGTGTGATCATCCGCATGGCATAGTGTACCTGTAAAAGGTAACGGGTTTCATCACTCGTATTGGCAGAGCCACGATGCCAGACTTCACTACGGAAAAGCACTACGTCCCCAGCATTGCACAAGATACTCTCTTCGGACCGGTTATTCCACTCGGTTGCGCCGTTTGGAGAGCATCCAGAGTAATGGCTGCCCGGCACAAACTTCGTCGGTCCCAACGCTTCATACATATCGTTGAGATAGTAATGGGCAGTAGTGATGAAGATTGGGACTTTGACGCGTGGATCGGAACGAACGTCTGCCGGTAGACTAATTGGCAACCAATCCGTGTGTAACCCCTGATCCGGCCGTCCCGGTCCTGTTATCCAGGATTGCATACCGATACAATGACAATCCTCACCGTGCGTCGCTTCGGCGACTTCAATAATCGGTGATTTGTCAAGGAATTGGAGATACAAGGGATCGCGATTAAACGAGTTGTTGATGATTTTATTGAGGAATCCGTCGCCATTTTGAGGCGTTTGATGTCGATCCAAGCACTCTGGAATCGTCTCTAATCGATCCATAGTTGCTCGCAATTCGGCGACTTCCTCAGCATTAAGCACGCCGGGGAAATAGACATAACCATCCCTTTCAAGTGCTTCAACTTGGCTTTCTAAGTCGTCGTATGTCACGAGTGAGAGAGCTTTTGCCATTTTTAGTACTCCTTCTTGTATTACATTCCTTACCACCGAAAGTAGGATTGCTACAGTTATTCTGATAGTACAATGACACCGCACCCGATACGCGCGCCTGCCGCGCCTGAAGGTTGTGAGGTGAAATCGTCCGCGCCAGCATGGACAATGATACCTCTACCGACAACATCTACGTCGGAACCGGTGCCGATTTCCCAGAGATCTGTCGTCAATGTAATACTACCTGTTCCATCTTCTCCGACGGTGATATTGCCGATGTCCCCGAGATGAAATTCACCTTCTCCCCATTTTCCGTGCGCAACACCCGTAGGATTCCAATGACCGCCAGCGGATGTACCGTCGGGTGCACTGCAATCACCGTTTGCGTGGATATGAGCGGCATGAAGACCGGGGGACGCGCCCTGAATCTCAATGGTGAGCGTGATTTGGTCGCCGTTTTGTGTGAAGACTGCTACTCCGGTTACGCCACTGTCGTTCGATGAGCCGATCATGGCATTTGCTTGTTTTGCGGGAGCGATTGGAAGAACGCCTGCCTGTTGGCGCGCTCTCTCGCAACCCACCAATATGATAGCAATACCAATCAATAGGAGAAATGCGGGTTTTACACCGATGGAAATTAAACGCGTTTTCATTGCTAACTCCTCTGTTAAAATAACATGAGTTTGAGAATAAAAATATAATAGAACGAATCCCTAAAAAACCTCAATCATAATTACTGGGTTGATGGTCGCCGAGGAGTCGTCTCTGTCGAGGGTTCGCCTGGACGAGAATTGATTCATTAAACTGAAACTTATTTAGATAGGGTGGGTATTTCTGTGTGATCATCCGCATGGCATAGTGCACCTGCATGAGGTAACGGACTTCGTTACTGGTATTGGCGGAACCACGATGCCAGACTTCGCTGCGGAAAAGCACCACATCCCCTGCCTTGCACAAGATACTCTCTTCCCCCCGATTATTCCATTCTGTTGCCCCGTTCGGGGAGCCCCCAGAGAAATGGCTGCCCGGCACAAACTTCGTCGGTCCCAACGCTTCATACATATCGTTAAGATAGTAATGAGCAGTGGTAATGAAAATTGGGATTTTGACGTGTGGATCAGAACGAACGTCTGCGGGTAGGGAGATCGGCAACCAATCAGTATGTAACCCCTGATCCGGACGACCCGGCCCTGTCAACCACGAATGCATACCGATGCAATGGCAATCCTCACCGTGCGCCGCCTCGACGACTTCAATAACGGGTGATCTGTCAAGGAATTGGAGGTACAAGGGGTCTCGATTAAACGAGTTGCTGATGAGCTTGTGAAGGAATGTGTCGCCATTTTCAAGTGTTTCATCCCGATCATGAGACGCTGGGATTGCCTCTAATCGATCCATGGTTGCACGCAATTCGGCAATTTCATCGGCATCAAGCACACCGGGGAAATAGACATAACCGTCCCTTTCCAATGCCTCAACTTGGCTTTCTAAGTCTTTATGTGCCACAAGTGAGAGGGCTTTCGCCATTTTCGGTACTCCTTTCGTTCAACAGCAACGGTTCAACACTTATCGGATATGATATGTTAATCCCAACGAAGTTGTCAATATTTTATTAGCCATCAACCGGCTCAGTCTTCGTCAATAGACCAGGTGCAGTTGATGTTATTGTCCTTGTAAAATTGCTTCAGTGCGGGTTTATCAAACCATAACTGAATCTCTTTGCCAACAATATGACCGACGCTGCTCACCTTGAGGTAAAGACCACCCGCTGTCCAACCGGGCATGATGTTGTACTGCCCGGTCTGTACGGCGTAGATGCTAAGCAGTGCCAACGGTTCCATCGCATCAAGATTCGCTGTTTTATGAGTGTCCTGCAGAAGTTCCGCCACGCTTTTCCCCTCATGTCCCTCTTGTAGTTCCGGCTTATCCATAACCTTGCTGTGGAGTATAAAGTCATCTTCGAGCGTAAAAAGACCGCTATCGGCATGTTGTCTACCTTGAAGCAGGTTGTCCCCTATTCGCTCCGCCATCGCCAGAAATTCTGCCTTCGGTTCTATCCGATACAAATCCACCAGCGCGAAGATATACGCGGGTTCCAAGGCAGTTGTGTTAAAGTTTAACAGTGATTGGCTGTTTTTGTCAGCACCGATGTCGCCGATCCCGAACGCTTTGAACATCGTGCGTAGGTAGTCCCTAAACTCGCTTCTACCCCCAGAAACCCGATACCCACGCGCACAGACGGAGGTGAGGAGCGGCGTAATGTTCTGCGGCAGAAACGCACCACCTTCTTTCGCGCCGAAGTAGAGTTTCTCTGTCTTGAAAGGTCCCTGTATCCGAAAATCTGTGAGATCTGTCCCATCAATAACGATGCTTTTCAGCGTATTGTTTTTCGGATCGTAGGAGGCGTCTAAGAAACCGATGATGTGTTGCTCAACGGCTTCTTTGATGTGCGCCATTTCACCGACGCGACCGTACTTTTCGGCATTTTCTACGATTGTCAGCATGCCCATCATCTGGGTAATGGTGTGATTCAACTGATTGCCCACATAGACCCTCGGTTCGGTCGCCTGTGGATGTTTTCTGCCGAATACGTTAAGCCCACGTTTGCCACTTTGCGGATGAACCAGATTGGGCCAGATGCCAGTCTCAGGATCTCGCTGCTTTATAATCAGATTTAACAGGCGCTCCGCCCAAATCCGCGGTGCCTCCTCCTGCTTTTGATAACCCAAACTGTAAGCAGCGTAAACCATATCCAGTGCTACACTGATAAACGAGAGATCTCCACTGATTTTGGGGTCTTTGTATCCATTCCAAGGTCTGTTCCAAGTATTGGCGTGATCAATCTGCTTTTTGAAATCACCGTGTCGGTTGTAGTGTAAGGCATCCCAATCTTTGATGTTTGCTTCCCAAATGCCCTTCATCAGCATCTCGCCGCGATCCGGATCCACGGCTTTCAGCAATTCCCAGTAGGGATACACGTCCTCTATTTCGTGGACAACGCCCTTCATACCGTAGCGATTACCGGTTACCAAATCCACATAACCGTGCCCGCCCCAATGCAGAACACCACTTTCTGGATACCAGTAGTTGTTGAACATGTATCCGGCGGCTTCCCCGGAGGCATAGACATATTTGCTGTCCCCAGTGAACTGGCTTAAAGAAGCCAACAATCGCATCAGGTTCTGCTGATTTTGAAAGAAACTCCAGACCGCCGGTTTCGGCTCGGTGCCTGTGCGGTGAGAGGTCATAGATCTGGGTGCCTTCAAATTGTCCGTATGGAGGCAGTCAGCAAAGAGCGGCATATCTCTACCACTGTATCTATCTCTTCCGTATTGTATCGCTGTATCTCCGAAGAGACTGGCAGCTTTTGAGAAGCGGTTCTCATCTATTTCGTCGGGACTCAATCGATCTCTACCAATCCACCGATCCAATCGATTCATGCTCATACCCCTCCATGTTTTGATTCAACTCTTTATTTTCGTCCATCCCATAAGGACAGATCCGAACACGGCAAAGCCGAAGAAAGTAAAGGGCATCTGCCACAGAAGAAAACTCATGTGGACATGAATAAATGAGTGTGCCTTGAAGATTACAAACCACGATAAAGGTGCTAAAATTGAAAACCATGTCGTCCAGATTAATGCTATATAAGGCTGTCGTCGTTCTGCATTGCTACGTAAAAACAGCAAAACGGACATCACTATAAAGAGAACAATTAGATAAGAGTAGCGGACTTTCAATAGAAAGTTTGAAACGAAGGCGTTCGTGAGAGATAGATAGTTGTTAAGGTCAAAGAAAATACCGTTCATGTAGGTAATGACCACGTTTATCGTACCAGCTTCAAGGCTGGCAGCATATACTGGTGGATAGTCTTCTGCATTTGCATACGTGCGCTTACCAAAAGACCAGATCACATGCGCAACACCGTCCATGAACCCATCCTTCGCAGCACCGATCTGGAAACATAAAAGTAGGAGACTCAAAAAGATTGCGACACCTGATCCGAATCCGGCTGCAAGCGTCCACTTGACGCATTGGCGACCACTCCACTTGTCAAGAATGACATAATAGACGAACGGCACCATCATCATTACCAGCGTGGTTGTAATATACTCGAAGCCATTGATAAAACATTTAATGAAAACCGAGATGAAAACAACAATTCCAAACCTGATGAGTTGTCGGTCCAATGTTTCTCTGTAGCGTTTAAGGAAGTACATGACGGCAATCATCGGCAAGTAAAAAGCCCATAAACTCCACCAAAGATTTTTACCAAAGACTGTCAACCATTGGGAGAGCACCGCCGAACCTATGACGAATATCGCAACCCACCCGCCGAACTCCTCATAGAACCAACCTATAATAGTGGTCAATGCGATTGCCGAGAGGAGTGCTGTCAACACATAGAATGACCATAACTTGATTTGAGACGATAGCGGAATGAGTTTATCAAATAGACTGAATATTATGCCTTGTCCGCCAGGTTGGGACATGTACGTTGAAAATTCATCAAAGGAGCCCGTGTTAAGATAGGCTGCATACTGATTGTCAATCTGATTTGAAGATATCCAGTCCTGCTGAACATTAGTCGTCATTCCCGCCCCCGTCAATCCACCTGCTGAGAAGATGCCATCTTGACGAGATTTGACCATTCTTCCGATAATCAGACTTTCAGTATCTCGCTGATGCGTATCAAACCACTGCTGTTCAGCAACATGCCACAGGTTAAAGAGAAACCCGAAAAATAGGAGCAAGGTTGGTATTACCCAAATAGCTATCTTCCTTGTGAGTTCTGATTGGCTAAGATGTTTCAGTTGCATAGGATTTACGCAATAATTTATGGTAGATTTTAGAATTAACGTGAGTTTGGTAAAAACGAGACTTCGTACTTCTTGTAGGGGGTTTTGCTGGGGCTTTCTTCGTAGGTTCCCTCGCCCGTAGGGGTTAGGTGACCTAACCCCTACGAAAATGGCCACATATCTTTAGAATTTGCTATATATCAAACTCACGTTAGAATTACCGACCTACAATATTCGCCCTTTGGGCACCTGTGAGTTGGAATACCATCGAGAATCGGAAGGTGGTGCTGGTTCAGGGGGTTGCATGGAAGCAAATTCAGCCAACTTCGGTCGGATCTCGTCTTCCCAAATTCCCTCCACGTCATCAAACGTCAGTGGCGTGTGATTCGACACTTCCGTTTTGTATGCTGCTAACAACTCCCGCGTCTTTTCACCGAAATGCGCAGCAATATCTGCGACCATCTGTTCCCCGACTTGACGGCTGGAAGAATCATTGAAATCGCCCATTGCGAAATGAGGTGCGCGTACGTCATCCGTCGGCATCCGCGACATATCCACGCAGTCTGGTGCCACCGCCCAAAGCACTGACGTTTCACCGCGTCCAGCGTGTCCGCCCAATCCTTTACCATCCTCAAAACGCTCAATATCCGCACCGATGCTCATCGTCGAATACATCCGAACCCCGACATGTGCCTGCATAATTTCAATCACCACCGGCACGTCTAACCGATGCGGACCTGAATGCCCCGAAAACAGAATAGCACCTTGAAAACCCAACGCATCTACTGCTCGAATGTGATAGCAGATATTCTTCAAAAACATCCAAGGCGGGATCGCTGTCAGCCACGGTCGCTCTTGATTCACTTGATTGTGTCCCCATGAACCGTAGCCGCCAATCTCATGGCAGTGCCAGTAAAACGGCGGTGCGACAATCCCACCGTGTGCTTGCGCCGCCTGACACGAGCATTCATGTGCCCGAATCGCGTCCATCCCAACGGCATTGTGCCAACCGTGCGGCTCGCACAACCCATAAGGTAAATATGCCATTGGACACGCCTCGAACGCCGCTTCTAATTCATCGGGAAACATCCGTTCCCATCGCACCTCACTCTGTCTCATACGATACCCCTTTCCTATTACTCGCGTTTTTCACCGGGTTTTCGTCGATGCTTTGATGCATAACTATCCCCTTCTGGATCGTAGGTAACGGACACCTGTCCATCCTGCACAACCAGTCGCGGTACAGTTCGGTGACGGCCATCCCGTTCAGGTCCCCGCATGACAGCGAATTGTTCCTCGGTCATATCTTCGACCATATCACCCCACCGATCTTGCGGATCAATCACACCACCGCCCCAATTGACATTTTTCGACTGATACTTAATCAGGACCCCACGTCTGGGAATTGGATTCTTCCACGCTAAGGCACCGTGTGTGCAACCGCCATCCATAAAGAAAAGCACATCTCCAGCCTTCATAACGGGTTGTACCACCAAACCCATCGTGTCATCACACGTCCGAATCCCGCGTGGCATCGAGTACTGCGTCTTGTGAGAACCGGGCACACACGCAAAACCGCCCAGTTCCGGCTCGACATCCCGTAATTGCCATGTAATCGTGACGGTCTCAGCATAACTGCGTCCGTTCTTAAAATAATAACCGCGTGAGGGGGTCATCGGTTCATTGCCATCGTGCAGTGAGTGTCCCGATGTCCCTTCAACAGCGCAGAATACGGTCGCACCACCCATGCGATAGCCGCTACCACCCATCCAATTCATTCGCTGCACCACAGCAGGGTGCGCAATCATGCGTCGAAACGGTGCGTTATAAGGTGCTGGTAAGTCTAACAAACCCGGTAGGAGCGGACGACCGGTGCCAGCTTGGCTTACTGACCCGCGCGCCAGTTCCTCGCCTACAACGATCCGATCCTGGAATTTATCCACCGCCTCATTGGCTTCTGCCAGCCACTGCTCATCCATCACCCCACGCACCACCAGATATCCATTCAGATCCCAAAAGTAAAACTCTTTCTCATCAATGCCAGACTCTGGGTCGCGGATATAAATTGATGGATGAACGATGGATGTGTCTTCCTCCACCCACGTCTCTTCGCTGTCTGTATTTAACACCGGTGGCGGACTTGAACCCTTATACCCGGGAACATACATGACCGCCTTTTGCGCTGGCGTTGCTTCATCCGCCCAACTTGGTAAAGACTCGGTTTCGGAATAAGGTCCAACTGGATTGGATTGAACAGCGGCACGCGCGGCATACCAATAAGTCAATAACCTTTTCGGCTCGTCTTTCCACGGTCGAACGCCTTGGAGCGTAGGCACCGCGATTAAAAACAGATCCCCTGCTTTCAGTACCGGTTGCACCGCCAACCCCATATCATCAACGCCGGTCGCCAAATCGTCGGGCGTTTCAACATTGCTCTTGTGGCTTGCCTGAACAACAACCAATCCACCGGCCCCTTCTGCGACATCTTCCAATGCCCAGATCGCTTTCACGCCCTGACAACGCCGCTGACCGTTTTGTTGGCGATATGCCAAGGACGGATTTCTCGGTTCATCGCCACCGACGAGTGTTGTCCCTATTTCACCTTCTCGCTGCCCCAACAATTGAGGGGCTTGATCGAGTCGGAAGCCGTGTCCCACGATCTGGTTCAGATACCACACCAATTTAGGCTGGACCAGTAGGTCGCGGAACAATTCGCGGTGAGGACTGTCTCCGCCTAACAGCATTTCACTATCTTCAACCGCGTCTAATGCCTCGTTCAGTGCTGCCACTTCTTCTGGACTTAGGACACCCGGAATGTGTAGGTAGCCTGCCACATCAAAAGCATAATTCTCTTCATTGCTCATGACTTCGTTATCCATCTGTCCCTCCTGTTACTGTGAACGGTCAATAGGATGTTGCCAATTGGCAATATTAACACATACTCGCTATGGCGTGTGTACCATTGCTGCCAACGCAATAGCATTTCTCAGTATTATTATGGCACAGTTCCCTCGCTTAATCAATAACCAATTTTCACAGAGTTATTCATTTTTTAGCATTTTCCGGTTTTCACCGGCACGATTTTAGGATTCCTTGTGGGAGGGATTTTTAACCCCAATGTTTGTAAGAGTGGTGCACTTTGCTGACGACTATTTGCTGACAACTGAATACCTCTGTAGCGAAGGTATTTCGCTGTTGCACTTTTCCGTGTATTACCCCCTATAATGAACTCGGTATAACAACATAACTACACGAGGTTTCTACAACTCAAGAGAGGACAACCCAAATGAACACAAAGGTTACTTTGGTATTGGCTCTGGCGATCTTGGTTCTGCAGACGAATCCTGCTGAGAGTCAGGTCGTTAGAGACCAACTGGTTAGCTATTGATATTGGTTCCCCGCTCGATGGTAACCTTGATGTTGGCGATGACAAAGATTTTTCGATGGTGGCATGGATCAAAGTTGACAAAGCCCCAGAATTGGACGGAGCGCAGTCTACAAGAGAAACTCGCTATCGTCTGGGAAGAGATAAAGATTTCAAGGTAAAATTTAAAATCCCCAAATAGACAAAAAATGGGAAAAATAGCGGTATGGGAAGTGATACGGGTAACGTGCTCTCCACACGAACCCAATATCAAACCGAGTGGTCAAAAAGGGCGTTGATTATCGGCATTGCCTTGGCTGTCTTAGAATGTTTGATCGCGCCCTACAATGATTTTGTCATTCGTAACACCTTTCTGGCAGGTGGTCATTTTCCGCTTGCCCCATTTTTTGTCCTGACTATCTTGGCACTGGTTGTTAATTCCATCTTAAGGTCCCTGCATCCCAAACTTGCCCTTTCCGCCCAAGAACTCATCGTTATCTGGTGCATCATGATCGCCGTCGCGGGTATCCCCTCATCGGGGATGATGCGAGATGCATTGTCCGCTTTCGTGGCTTACAACTATTTTGCTACCCCAGAGAACGAATGGCGATCGCTTTTCTTCCAATATATCCCCGAATGGCGTGTCGTGCGAGATGAGGTAGCGATTACCTCCTTCTATGAAGGCGTATCCGCTGGCGAGAGGATCCCTTGGGGTCCATGGCTGAAACCGCTCTTAATGTGGGCGTTGTATGTTTTAACCGCCTATTTCGTTATGATTTGCCTCGCTGTGGTCCTCCGAAAACAGTGGGTCGAATATGAGAAATGCACATTTCCACTCGTTCAACTGCCTGTGGAAGTCTCTGTCCATCGGTCCGGCATTGTCAATTCATTCTTCAAAAGCAGAAAGATGTGGATCGGCTTCGCTATACCAGCGTTTATCCATACCCTGAATGGGCTTCATGCGTATTTCCCCACTGTGCCAGATATTCCCGTCCGATTTTGGCTCGATCCGTTTCTCGTCGGTAGACCGCTTAACGCCTTGAGACCCTTTCAGATCGTTGTGTTGATGTCGATGGTCGGATTTAGCTATCTTCTCACACTTGAGGTTGCATTCAGTCTCTGGTTTTTCTTTTTGTTTTTCAAACTACAATGTCTTATTGGTAGCATGCTCGGTTTTTTAATTACGAAGGGTCCCGGTGTAAAATGGACGGCGTATTCGTTCAGTGCCGCGCAAGAAGCGGGCGCGTGTCTAACGCTTGGGGTTTGGGCACTTTTCAAAGCGAAGGGACACATCAAGCAATTATTTTTAAGTGGCTTTGGACACAGCTCTTCGCAATCTGTTGCCGAGAACGAACCGATGCCCGCCTGGCTGACAGTCTTTGGACTGATCGGGGGTGTATCCCTCTTGATATACCTGAGCCATCTGATGGGAATGTCACCCGGATTTGCGGCACTCTTTGTGATCTTTTCGGTTGGCGTATTTATCGCCTTGACATGGCAGATTATCAATGGTGGTATCCCTTTCATCAATCCCTCATTTTCACCGCAGAGTTTTTTCCTCACGACACTTGGAACGGCACACATGACACCCTCGACGACAACGTGGCTGTTCATGCAACCCACCGCTTTGACCTCGCACCTGAGAGAGTTTATGATGCCGAATGTGATGAACGGACTGAAGGCAGCGGACGCAGTCAGAACTAATCGGCGTAGACTCCTCACAGCGATGGGAGTGGCGATGGTACTGGGGTTGCTCGTCTCATATTACGCTGTGCTAAAAGTAAGCTATCAACACGGGGCGTTATACGTGCATACGGGAGGTAGCGGTGGAGTGCGCTGGTTGGGTGCCATTCTTACCAGTCCTCCGATGGGAACCGATTGGACGAATACCGGTTTTACGCTTTTCGGTAGTGCCTTTACAATCGGATTGATGTGGATGAGAAAAGTATTTGTATGGTGGCCCATTCATCCGATCGGATACACAATGCTAAGTTCTTGGGCATCGTTTAAGTTATGGTTTTCCATCCTGCTCGGTTATCTTCTGAAATATGGCATTATGAAATACGGAGGATTCAGGGCATATAGAGAGGCGCGCCCGCTGTTTCTTGGATTGATCCTCGGTGAGATGACATGCGCCGGACTCTGGTCGATCGTTGGGATGATAACCGGCGTTCAAACCGGCTATCGCATCCTGCTGGACTGAAGGTTTGTAGATGTAAGGAATTCTGAACAAAGAAAGGTGAAATATGCGTACTTATGATGATTTTTTAATGGAGTCGTATCAACTCAGAGAAAAGATGATCGCCGATAAATTTCGACCGAAATATCACTTCTTACCGCCACAAGGTCGTTGGAACGACATCAACGGCGCGACCTTCTTCAACGGTAGGTATCATATCGGCTACCTACAAAAGATAAGAAATGGTCCCGATGAGAGAGACTTTTCGAGCTGGCAACACATTTCGAGTCGGGATCTGCTGCATTGGATCTATCACACAGCGTATCTTGACGAGCCGCTTGAAGGCAAGAAGGGCGACTATTTCAATAGCGGCGACATCATGGAAGGGGTTGAACCTCCTACAATCATCACCAATATGCCCAGAAGGGGAATTTGTATTTACCAATGTCATGATGCCGATCTCTCACACTGGACCCCGTTGGCGGAAAATCCAGTGATTCCAATCGGTACGGACGAATTCCCCGAATGCGTGATTTTCGATCCGAGTGGCTGGAAAGAGGGTGACACCTATTACGCCTTAATCGGCAATAAAAACCATCGTCCCGGCTATGAGGGCGATTCGACCAGTCTGTTTAAGTCAAAAAACCTCAAGGAATGGGATTATGTCGGTCCCTTCTATAAATCCTCGCGTAGGTGGACAGCGGAGACTGAAGATTGTGCCTGCTCCGACTTCTTCCGCTTTGGAGAGAAACACATGCTGTTGATGCACACCCATCACCCCTTCAACAAATGCCAGTATTACATAGGGCACTATGAGGATAAAACCTTCCATCCGGAAATTAACGGACAACTCAGCCGTCTCGGCAGTATGCTCTCTGGTCCCGAAACCCTCATTGACGATAAAGGCAGACGCCTCTTTTGGGGGTGGATCGCTGATGCCCGCGACGCAGACAAATATGGCTGGCACAGCATTATGACGCTGCCTTGGCACCTAAAACCCACATCGGATAACCGTTTAAACATTGAGCCAGTTTCAGAATTACAATCCTTGAGATACAATCCATTTCGATCCGAAGATCTGTTTTTAGAAGGAGGACAGGAGATTACCGTTGAAGGACTTGCTTCGGACTGCATGGAACTGAAGTTGGCGATAGAACCATATTCCGCTCAGCAATTTGGGTTGAAACTGTTCTGTTCACCGGATCTTGAGGAGGAAACGGTGATTCGTTACGATATGAAGCAGCAAGCCTTCGTTGTTGATTTTGAAAATGCGAGTAATGACAAGACGCTTTCATACCGTTGTGGGGGTGAAGTGTTAAAATCTGAAGAGTTCAAGCAAACAGTGCCGTTTGCAGTAGAAGGCGACCAAGTCCTTGAACTTGATATTTTCGTTGACAGATCGGTAATTGAAATGTTTGTCAATGCTGAGGTGTGCATTGTCCAACGGGTTTATCCGATGCGATCCGATAGCAAACAGGTACGCTTGTTTTGCGAAGGTGGGCGGATTGCAGTCAGAAAGATCATCAAATGGGAGATGGATGCAACCAACCCTTGGTGAGATTGTGGTTACAAACACCACGCATAAGGACCGGGACCTGTCCGGCGAACCATCTCAGCGATCTGCTGGCGCATCCGCGCAATACGGTTCTGATGTTCTGGACGATCAGCAACGTTTTGCATTTCGTTTGGGTCGGTCTTTAGATCGTACAGCTCATCAATATCGAAGCGGTTGCGAACATATTTCCAGTGACCATCTTTGATCATCACATGCGCTGCGAGTTCTTCTGGTTCATCGGCGTTGTGATAGATCGCATCAAAACTAGCGATTTCGGCGAGGATCGGTTGACCTTCCGGTTGTCGCCCGTTCAAAATCGCTCCTGCAACGGATCGTCCATCAATCGGTGTTTCTGGAGCCTGCCCCGCGAAACTCAGCAAGGTCGGCATCAGATCCACGCCCGCCAGAGGTGTTGTGACTCGGAAACCGGAAGGCAAATGGTTCTGCCAAGAGAGCAGACACGGCACCCGCACCGAACCCTCATACATCAAACACTTTTCGGTGTAGCCGTGGTCGCCGAGTAACTCGCCGTGATCACTCATAAACACTACAACCGTATTTGTGCCCTCAAGTGCATTCAATAGCCTCCCAACTTGGTCGTCGATATGCGTGATTAAGGCGTAATAGTAAGTCATCATTCGACGGAATTCAGCGTCAGTGACGGTTGCAGGGATGCGAAATTTTCCTCGTTTTTGAAATTCGGGCTTCCCATTGAGCGAATCACGTAACGATGGAGATAGCGGCATCTTTTCTTCGCGATAGCGTCCCGGCAGATCCGGCGGCACCAAGACAAGCGGGTGTGGATCTTTGATGCTCGCAAATAGGAAGAACGGGGTATCAGCCTGCTGCTGAACAAATTCGAGCGAACGGTCGATTGTCCAAGTTGTACGTTGTTGTCGAGGGTCTGTGATTGTGCCAAATTCCAAGATATTTCCGTACTGCGTCATTCCCGGTGCGCCTGAGCGATAGAGATTTTCGACCCCTTCCGTTTCAAAATAATCAAACAATGGGTCTGGATAGTCTCCGAGATAACGATAGGTACACCAGAAATCGGAAAATCCGTGTTGTGGGCGATGGTCATCTCCCAAATGCCACGGACCAACGATACCACAGCGATAGCCAGCACGTTTGAGCACATCCCCGATAGTGATACGGTCGTGAGGCAGGTAACCACCGAACTCGCCCATTCTTTTGGGTCCATAATTCCGCATCTGTAAATGAGCGTGCGGATAGAGTCCAGTCAACCAACTTGCCCGTGCCGGTGAGCAGACCGGCGACGCGCAATAAGCGTTTTCAAAGCAAACACCGCTCGCTGCCAACCGATCCAGATGTGGCGTTTGAACGACCGGGCTACCCGCGAATCCTGCGGTGTCCCACCGCATCTGATCACACATAATGAGGACGATATTGGGTCGAGATGTCATCGTGCTATCCATCTTTTTTAGTTTTACCTTGCGGTTCGGTGAGGTGAGTTGAATAAACAACGATCCGCTCTGTATATCCGCTTGTGCCGTTATTGCAGGCTGCTGAGATGTATCAAGAACCCGCGCGTAACGAAGTGGAGCGCAGCCCAAGAACTTATAAATTAAAAACCTTTCTTGATGTCCAAAAAATTTGGATGCTGCCTATTACGAAGCGAAACTTGATCGCAGCTTGATGCCCCAGCGTCCTTCTTCGTAGGTTAAAACATAGAGCGATTCGTAGGAAACAATGACCGAATCATCGGCGCGATAGCGCGTGAATTGCGTGTCAACGTGTACTTTGGATTCTGAGGCGTGGACAATGTTGCGTCTGTCCCAGCCGCTATGGTGCCAGCCTCTTGCGGTTAGGTTGTTGCTTATTCTCTCCACATCTTGCTCACCCGGTTTGTTGAGGACTCGCATGTTACCAGAAGCGAGACGATAGTGCGGAAAGTGAAACATTTTTTCCCATGCAACTATATCCATACGATTAAAGGCTTCCATCCATGTGTCAAGAACCTTCAGGATTTCGGATTCGATTGTTTCCTTCATTGTTCACCTCAAGACTGATTTCATCAAATTTGATAGGTTTTATTCGGACACGGCTGTCCTGGCTAACGCTTGTTATTCTAACATAGCTCTCCTATCCTTGCAAGCGGGCAATCCTTGACGAAAGTTGGGCTGTTAAGATTTTGGGTTATCAGCCGTAGGAAAATACATAGCAGTGAATGTTAGTGCTCAGCAATTGGGATTGAGAGATTTCGCTTCTCGGTAACGAATGCGGACCCCGGTTAGGACATCTCGCCTATTTAGCGTGTAGCGTATCAATACGGTGATCTATTCATCGTTTGCTCTCTTTGACAGCGCGTTCAAAAGCGCAGCGTAGATGTTGGATATCCTGACGTAATATAGTTGGGTTCACAGTAAGCATGATACGTCCGGCGTGTTCGCCATCTGGCGAGGATACAGATACTGAATGCTCTTCAAGTATTTTGACGAAACATGTACTATCAACATCTGATTTTAACTTCAGTGGAAATATATTAGAACCATGCTCAAAAGGTTCAACATTGATACTCTCCAGCGTGTTGATTTTATCAAAAAGTGCTTTTGCCCGTGTCATAGCACGATTGAAACGCTCTTCAAACCCGTCTATGCCCTGAAGTGCCAACGCTGCCGCAAAGTTTGCTGATGCCAACCCGCCCCCAAACATACGACGGTCGTGATACAACCCATCCGTGAACTCAACTGTGCCTGCCAGTATCGCCCCGAACGGTGCTCCAAAATATTTGTACAACGACACATATACTGTATCAAACAACGCTGCATAACCAGCGGGCGGAATGCCGGTCGCACCTGACATCATGTAGAGCCGTGCGCCATCAAGATGGCTCCCAATCTGTTTGTCTCGGCAGTAGTCCGTTACCGCCTTCATTTCATCAAACGGCATAATTTTACCCGATTGGCGGCGCACAGGGCTTTCGACCATCACCGCCCCAACCGGATTGATGACTCTTCCGCTCTCTGCCTGCTCTACTGCTGCTTTCAATGTTTCGAGTGTAAAATACGGACGCTTTTTTGCCAAGGGTATGAGGTTTATGTTACTGAGCCGCGTTAAACAATCGCCACTGTCATTGTAGAGGTGACTTTGCTCCTGAACTATCGCACGTGGTTTGACACCGCAGAGTTTCCGGATGGCAAGATGATTGGCGAGTGTGCCAGTCGGCATGAAGACCGCCGCCTCCTTGCTCAACATTTCAGCACACTTTTTCTCAAGCTGCTCGACATTGCCACCCAAGGAATAGCTATCCTCTTTAAGCGTAAATTTTTGGTCGAACTCAGCAAGTCGCTGTAGCATCGTCGAAGGCATTTTGGGGTCTCCGTCCCCTCGAAAGATAACGGTGTTACTCGGGGGAACATCGCGGATAAGAGGCGTATCTGAACGGGGCAATTGGGCGGCATGGCGGTTCGTTGTTTGCATCAAAGTTGACCTCCTTCGTGTTGATTCTGTTATCTTTAGCAAGTTTTAGTATCGGGATAGGAGTATGCTATTTATAGGTAGCCTCTCTGATATAGTGGGGTAACCTAAGCCTTTACCACAAGGAGTTTCTCGCTCATATCATATCACTTTTTTGCAAGATTGACGACTTATTTTCTGAGTTTGAAAACAGGAGTTGCTAATGTGTTCCCTACTTTGATTGCTTATACTTTTCAGAAGAAAAGCCACCGGTGAAGTTGCGAGTGCTTGAGAACATCAAGGACTTGCTGGTTCTCCTTAACTGCTGAATCCTTAGGTCGAACTCACGTTAAAGGGTAAAAAGTTGTCGCCTTCTTTGTCGGAATTGGATATACTTCTATATGATGTTATCGGAGAATTGTCCAATGTGAGGTTTTGTAGCGAACGGAGAATCTTAGAATCTATGAACATTGTCTTTCTATTTTCAGATGAACACGCCGGTGCTGTGATGGGAAATAGCGGGCATCCCGTTGTTCAGACACCGCATCTTGACCGCCTGGCCGAGCAGAGTTACACGTTCGATAATGCTTATTGCAATTACCCAATTTGTACACCCTCACGCCTGTCCATGCTCACCGGACGCTATCCGCACCAAATTGAAGCGTGGGATTTGGGGGCGATTGCGGATCGGCAGTATCCAACGTGGGGCGACCATTTGACGAATGCGGGTTATGAGACTGTATTGTGTGGACGAACGCATTTCAACGGGACTGATCGCCTGCTTGGCTTTTCCCATCGTTTGTTGGACGATCTACCTCGGTGGAGACACACAACCGGTCGTCCTCCACGACGCACTCCGGACGCGCGACGCGGCTCCAATTCACACGTTGCCGAATGTGGACCGGGGGACCATGAACACACGAGATACGATCGAAACGTCACAGACTTGGCAGTCAATTTCCTTCGCGAGAAAGCGACATCACCAGATGATAAACCGTTTCTTCTCTATTGCGGATTCATGCACCCACACTTTCCACTGATTGCACCGCCAGAATTCTACGCACAGTACGACCCGGATACGCTTGAACTACCTGCCACATGGAACGAACCGCTTGAATCCCAACACCCGATTATCCAGCATCATCGTTGGTCGTGGCGGAACGATATTCCACCACCTGAAGCCACCGTGCGTTGTGCGTTAGCTTCCTACTACGCGCTTGTTTCGTCTCTTGATGCCCAAGTTGGACGGATACTTGGGGCAATTGATGACTCACCCCTACGCGAAGATACGGTTGTCATCTATACCAGCGATCACGGCGAGATGGCAGGACACCACGGTATTTGGCAGAAACAGTGCTTCTACGAACCAGCGGTGAGAGTCCCGTTAATGCTGCGTCTGCCTTCCGGCGAGACCGGTCGCGTGGCACAAAACGTCTCCTTAGTAGATGTTTTACCGACCTTATTGGAGATCGCTGGTCTGGAAGCACCGTCTGATTTACCGGGCGACAGTTTGCTGGGGATAGCCCAACACCAAGCAGATGAGACAACGCGCGCCGTTTTTTCAGAGTACCATCACATGGGTATGCTCAACGCCGGTTTCATGCTCAAGCGTGGGGATTACAAATTGTGTCATTACGTCGGAAGTGAACCGCAATTGTTCAATGTAGGGGTCGATCCGTTGGAGAACGATGACTTGGCACCAGAGCCTGAATATGCAACAAAACGTGGCGAGATAGAGGATACGCTGCGGGCGATTGTTGATCCAAAGTTAGCAGATGCGCGGGCAAAGGAAAATCAAAGGGTGCGTAGCATGAAAGGCAGAGATACTTAATCATCGGATCCGCCGAGGCAGGGGACCTCGGCGAACAGAGGAATTTCCTTCTTAAACCTCGCCGTCCCAATAGCCCAGACTTGGGTCTTTACGGTAAATCTTCCCAACGACATAAGGTAGAACCTTGTTAGAATCCGGGTATTCGCTCACGTCATGTGGTGTGGTGGTTCCGAGAATGAATAATGTGACCGGAGCATCGCTGCTATTTACAAACTTATGCGCGCCGATTGTGCCCGGTGGGAACGCGAGAAAATCCCCTTGTTGGACTTCCACATCCCCTCGAGGCGTTTTGAGCGTGCAGCTGCCTTCCATCACATAGCACATCTCTTCCCCGAAATTGTGAAAATGCATCGGGAAACTCATCTTACCCGGTTGCAGCCGAATAACACGATACCCTAAATTTTTGCCACCGATAAGCGGATCAATGTCTTTGTCCTCAAAATCATAAGGGGATGGAGCATTTTTATACTGCCACTCTATTTCATCAATATGGATTCGGTTAATGTAGATATCTCGACGCGCTTGCAGGCAGTCAATAAGGTGTTGGCGCGCATCTTTAAAAATAGAATGTCCGTCACCCACGAGAATCGTATTGAAGCGGAGTTCCAAGATTTTACGCAATTCGAGTGCTGCTTTGGGTGGATCGTTCAGTTTACCATCAGCAAGCAGCGTCAGTGCTCCCATCGGTTCACCCACCACGAGATCCCCGAACAGAACAGCCTGTTTCTCTGGAAAATAGAGGGCAATTTCGCCACGGCTTTTTCCGTGACTGAGATGGATGACATGCAAGCCCGGCACAATCGCCTCACGGTCCTGAACCGTCCGGGTCGGTGTGATGTTCAACGCGTCCGCGTCGGCTTCATGTACAATTATATCGGCACCCGTCCATTCCTGAAATGTTGCGGCTTCACGTTCATGATCCGCATTGGTCAGAACAATTGACTTTGCGCCACCGAGTGCTGTCAGATGTTCTCGGTCATCGTCAGACATTGCAACCGGATCTATCAGAATGTTTCCATCCGGACGCACCCACAAATGCCCGTTGAAGTCTATCTGTCGCTCTGAACTAAAGACTCCCCAACTGTATATATCCTCAAAAATCAAACGTTTCATTCTTGTTTACCCCATACGCTATTCACTATGGGGTCCCCTCCTTTGAGACGAATCCGTAGACCTCAAGTTCGTGTATGAAGGCTCTGCCTAACCTTATTTGCGGCACAATTGCACCACGCCTCGGATCATACTTACTGGCTTCCTTTTCATCATCGGTGGTGCCGCTGATGTAGATACGGATTGCATCCGTCACAACACCACTGAAGCGCATTTTAATGATCGGACTCTCGTTGTTCTGAATCTGCTGAATGGCACGCCAACGTCCTTCGCCTTCCAATTTCTCGTATACCATAGCATTTATAATGTTAGTCCCATGGATAGTGATTCGATGAACCGCCTTTTGTGTTGGCAAGTTTAGGTGAATCCACCGTCCTTGGGCGTATCCTCTTGTCTTTACATCGCCGTCTATCATTTCTGGTGAGGTACAGGTAACCCCTTCCGTGACGGCGTAATTGTAAAGTTCCTGCGGTTCGATCAGCATCTGCAGTGCCTTAGACTGGCATCCTGAAAAGAGTAGGGCAGCAGAGAACGCTATAAAAATAGAAAGGTAACGTTGCATCTTTTCCTCCCGCTGTGTGTTTCCGCTTTTCAAGATATTATACCACATTTCTCGGTTTCTTTAAAGCGGAATTTTACGAAAAGCGTTGCTTTAAAACCGCACCCCACATATAATGCATTATCTGCATTTGTAAGTAAAAGGAGAAAATACAATGTATAAAAGCGCGATTTTGGGGTGTAGGGGACGTGCCCGCGGGCATGCCCGCGCCTATGAACACGTTAAGAGTGGTAAACTTGCCGCTATCTGTGACATGCAGGAAGACTTACTCAACGATTTCGGTGATGAATTTGGTATTAATTCCCGTTACACCGATCTTGACGAAATGCTTTCAAAGGAGAAGCCGGATCTGCTGCATATCGTTACCGCACCCGTGCTACGCGGCAGCAACGAGCGCATCCGTTACCCGTTGATGAACCAAGCATCTGAACACGGTGTGCCCGCAGCAATCGTTGAAAAACCGATCGCCGTGGAAAGCGAAGATTGGCGGCAAATCTCTGAACTCGCTGAACGCACCCAAACGAAGTTCGTCGTCAACACACAACTCAATTTTCATCCACAGAATCTCGCACTTAAGCGGGATGTCGCGGAAGGTAAAATCGGGGCAATTAAATTTATTGAGGCAAGCGCACGCAACCCACCCGTAGATCAAGCACCACACGTCCTACAACTCGTGTCCTCTTACATTGACAACTCGCGTCCAGTGAAGGTGCAAGGACAAATATCTGGCGCGGGACAGCTCGATTCAGCACAACCCTCACCAGCGAATGCGACCGCCTTGGTTACTTACGCAAACGGTGTACAGGTCTCGGTCGCATTCGGACCGGAGATGGCACCACGTGTGCTACCCGATACTGGAAATAACCGACACAAACGGGTCTGTGTCTTCGGTGAGAAAGGCTTTGTCCACTGGCGGTTTGAGAGTTGGGAACGGAATCTACCCGGTAGCAGTTATGAAGGTGGTGACCTGAACTACGGTGCGCAAGATGTCATCGCCCAAGGTGGACTTACCAACGCCGTGTTCGAGTGGCTTGACGATGAAAGCAAGGTGCATCCCACGCATTTGAAGCAATCTCTTGCGGAGTTCAACCTGTTGTTAGGAATTTACTATAGCGGTTTGACAAATACCGTCGTCGAATTGCCGTTCGACCCGCCAGACGGAATGATTGACATGTTCAGAGAACGCCTTTAATCGGCACTTTTCGCTGCTGGCGAGATTTGTAACCTCGCCCGTTTTCATAAAACACGATTTCCACGTGTTCTATTTGGATATTGTCCAGAAAGCACAACCCTCGTGAATAACCTCATCTACATGGATAACCATGCAACAACACCAATTGCCCCCGAAGTGTTAGAGGCAATGATACCTTACCTCACAACGAACTTTGGCAACGCTTCCAGCACACATCCGTTTGGCGTTACAGCGAAGGATGCAGTGGAGAAGGCACGCCACCAAGTCGCCGAATTGCTCGGTTGTTCACCGGAGGAGATCATCTTCACCAGTGGTGCGACCGAATCGGACAATCTCGCTGTCAGAGGGATAGCCTACGCTTGTAGAGAAAAGGGCAACCACATCATCACAAGCACGGCAGAGCATCACGCAATCCTTGATACCTGCCGCGCTTTGGCGGCAGAAGGGTTTGAAACGACATATCTTCCGGTGGACAAATATGGGATGGTAAATCCTGACGATGTTGAAGTCGCTATAACCCCAAAAACCGTCTTGATGAGTTTCATGTATGCGAATAACGAGATCGGCACGATAAATCCGATTGCCGATATTGCTGCTATCGCTGCGAAACACGGCGTGTTTTTTCATTCAGATGCCGTGCAAGGGATCGGGCAGCTGCCCTCAAATATGGCGACGCTCGGCGTGGATCTTGCATCTCTGACAGCACACAAGATTTATGGTCCAAAAGGGATCGGTGCGCTTTACATCAGTCGAAATAGTTCGCAACCGCATTCGCTTTTCTATGGAGGCGGTCAGGAGGAGGGTGTTCGTCCCGGCACCTTGAACGTCGCGGGGATTGTCGGATTAGGTGCAGCGTGCGAACTTTCTAAAAACTACATGGAGACCCGAAGAAATTGCGTATTAACGCTACGCGACGCACTTCATCAGAAGTTAATCACACACTTAGATGACATTCATCTCAACGGGCATCCTGAACAACGGCTACCGGGCAATCTCAATCTCTGTTTTGCTGGTGTGCAGAGTCACGCTCTACTGATGGGGCTTAAGAGCGTCGCGGTGTCAACTGGATCCGCATGTGATTCGGAGTCGGTGAAGGCATCACATGTCTTGGTTGCGATGGGGATCCCGAATGAACTGGCGTTGACTGCTGTCCGTTTCGGCTTGGGACGTTACAATACTGCTGAAGAGGTCGATGTTGTTGCCGAAGAGGTCGTAAAAGTCGTTAATCGGTTACGGGCGTTTGCACCTGAATGGTAGTGTGTTAGCAACCCTGTTCCGCTTGTAGATGATTTTCGGCGACGTGTTTGGCAATCAATTCACGCACAGCAGGTACCAATTCTATGGGAACCTCTATGAGCATACTGGATTCATTTTGTAATGCCTCTTCAGCTTCGGCGACGGCTTCGTCCTCAGTCTGTTGGTTGTAGTATGCAATGACGTTCTGGACTTTTTCTTCATTCCAACCGGACGGAAATTCGTTCTGTTTTTTTATCGTCTGTCCTTCCTTACCATTTCGTTGATAAATCAGAATAATTATAGCGTAAATCGGATTAAGATGCCAAGAATGTTATTCCATAGGGGTGTGTAAATATTTTGGCAGCGTTCCCTTATAGAGCGGTTTTACTCCGACAGCCCCTCGTCAATGTACATAGCAAGCCGAAGAAAGTGCAGCTACGAACAATGTTGATTTCTATAGACATATTGCTCCGCTGGAGCAAAGAGGTCTCTTTACAGATAAAGGCTTCTTCACGCCAGAGGCGTGATATGTCTATAGAAAAAGACGGGGCCTTCTCTCGCACTTTCTTCGGCTTGCTATGTAAACAAACCGGTCCTATCAAAAAATTAAGGAAACCGTGACAAAAACTTTACACACTCATTCCATAGCAGCAATTTCCGCGATCCTATAGAACTGTTGAAATTTTCCGCGATACTATGCTATACTTTCATCGTGAAGTTTAAGCCCATAGTGAGGAGATACGCATGTCATCTATCGCAGCCCGAACCTATCTAACCCCTGAAGAATATATCGCTGCCGAACGCAAGGCGACACTCAAAAGCGAATACCTGAGCGGCGAGATCGTCGCGATGTCGGGGGCAAGTGATACGCATAATCTTATCACGATGAATACGTCAACTGCCCTTTACAATCAATTGGCAGACCGAGGATGCAGAGTCTACGCCAGCGATATGCGCGTCGGAATTAGCGCAGGAATTTCCTACTTCTATCCGGATATTGCTGTTACCTGTGATAAACCCCGCTTTGAAGATGACGTTTTCGATACACTCATCAATCCACAGGTTATTATTGAAGTGCTTTCTGATTCAACAGCAGGCTACGACCGAGGCGAAAAATTCATACGTTATCGTCAATTAGAATCACTTCAAGAATACATCCTTATTTCACAAGATCAGGTTCAAGTCGATCACTATCTCCGTCAAGGCAAACAATGGGTGCTTAGCGAATTCAGCGCACTTGAGGAGGTGTTACCGCTCGTTTCAATCGGCGCGGAACTCTCCTTGCATCAGATTTACAGATTCATCGAATTTGAAATTGACGATGCCCTTCAAACCACTCAGCGCGTCTAACAGAAGGAAGTCTATTTCATGCTAACTGTTGAACAACTCATCGCTTGCGGATTGGAAAAGGCAGAAGCATCAGAGATCACAGAAGTTGTCAATCAGATATTGCCAACACAATCCGCGACAGCCTGCTGGTACGAAATTGCACGCTATATCCTTACACCACAACACCCATTTGACCTCCACCAATTGCTTTATGAGACGGTATACGCCGACTTTGATCGCGCAACGTACGGACCACCGCCTGCCTGGTTTCCTACGGACGAAGACATCACCAAAGCAAATATCACCCGTATAATGGTGGAACGGCATATCAAAACCTATTCGGAATTTCACGCATGGTCGATTGCCAATCGTGATACATTTTGGCAGATGATGATTGACAAATTGGGAATCAAAGTGAGAGACATACATGCAGAACCACAAAAAGACGCAACAGGTATCGCAACAAACTTGCATAAACTCAACATCGTCGAAAGCTGCTTTAATGCACCCAACGATGCTATCGCTATTGTTGCACAACGCGAAAACGACGAAAATCTGGTAACGCTCACCTATCAAGAACTAGAATCTTTCACGAATCGGGTTGCAAACGGGCTTGTCGAAATCGGTATGGAGCAAGGCGACGCTATAGCAGTTGACATGCCCATGAACGCTGAATCTGTCGCTATCTATCTGGGGATTGTCAAAGCCGGATGTGTTGTTGTTGGCATCGCTGATAGTTTTGCACCGGACGAGATAGCCACCCGTCTCCGTATCGGCGATGCGAAAGCCATCTTCACACAGGATTACATCAATAGGGCAGGAAAACACCTCCGGTTGTATGAAAAGGTTATCGCAGCGGACGCACCAAAAGCCATTGTTTTTTCCTGTAAGGGCAGTGACACTGTTGCGCAGACCCAACGCGAAGGCGATATGACATGGCAAGATTTTTTGAGCGATATAGAGACCTTTACCGCCATTCCATGCCACCCAGATGCCCATACCAATATTCTCTTCTCCTCCGGGACCACTGGTGAACCTAAGGCGATTCCGTGGACACATACCACACCGATTAAAGCTGCTGCAGATGCTTATCTACACCACGACATTCACTCCGGTGATGTGTTGGCGTGGTACACGAATCTCGGTTGGATGATGGGACCGTGGCTCATCTACGCGAGTCTTATCAACAAAGCCACGATTGCTCTGTATGACGGTGTGCCGACCGGACGTGACTTCGGTGTTTTTGTCCAGAACGCGAAGGTCAGTATGCTCGGCGTTGTACCGACCCTCGTGCGCGCGTGGAAAAATACGGAATGTATGCACGGATTGGACTGGCACGCAATCCGAGCCTTCAGTTCAACGGGCGAGTGTTCTAACCCAGAAGAGATGCTTTACCTTATGGCTTTGGCTGGCTATAAGCCGGTAATTGAGTACTGTGGTGGCACTGAAATCGGAGGAGGATATATCACCGGAACACGGGTTCAACCCGCTGCACCTTCGGCATTTACAACACCAGCACTCGGTGTAGATTTCCTGCTCTTTGATGGGAATGGAGAACCGACTGATAACGGTGAAGTCTTTATTATTCCCCCCTCCCTCGGTCTCTCGACAAGCCTGCTCAACGCTGACCACAACGAAGTCTATTTTGCGGGAACACCACAACCAAATCTACGCCGTCACGGTGATGCAATTGAGCGGTTAGGCAACGGTTTTGAAACCGAACCTTGGCTCGCAGGAACTAAATATCGCGTCCACGGTCGCGTTGATGATACGATGAATCTGAGTGGTATCAAGGTGAGTTCCGCAGAGATTGAAGAAATCCTTAACGTTGTTGATGAGATTCAGGAGACAGCAGCAGTCGCTATCTCACCGAAAGACGGTGGTCCGAGTCAACTTGTCATCTACACCGTACTGGCGGCACTAGGGTCTGAACCAACAAAACAGGAACTTCACGCTGCGTTACAGGCCGAGCTTTCCGAACATCTCAATCCTTTGTTCAGAATTCACGATGTCGTTATCGTGGATGCGTTGCCACGAACCGCTTCTAACAAGGTGATGCGTCGGTTGCTGCGGCAGCAGTTGTAGATTGATTTTCTTGATGTGCTGTTTGTAGTAAGGTAATTTATTATCCGTTGAGCATTCCGTGCATCCCATCATTACGAGCCTAACTACTCCTGCACTTTTACATCTGCCCATTTCTGGAAGAGTTTGTCTTTAGCTGAGATATGCCCGCGTAAGCGAACTGTTGCCAACTGCTGCCTGTCTCCTGACAACGAAACCTCCTCTATCCGGTAATAATAGACGACATTGGGTTTTGTAGTTGTATCTGTCCACGCATAGGTGTGCCGTTCGGCTGTTGTGCCGTTGCCAAGAATTAGAACAGGATTGACTTTCACAAACTGACCTTCCTTAGTTTGACTTCGCATAACATTGAACCCTGCATTGTCCAGTTCCGACTGGGTTACCCATTCAAGGACGACCCCCACACTCGTCCGATTCGCACTGAAATGCGATAACATCACAGGTGCCGGACCGCCTTCTCTATATCCAGGCGTGCTTATGTCGGTCTTATGACCGTAATACCTATTCTCAGACATCTGCATATCTACGGCGCGCTCCCAACTCGTCGCCTCGGTCCCTGTCAGCGCGATGCCACCTTCATAACCACGAATCAACGATGTGCGCGCACCACCCTCTATTCTCCCTGCGGGTAGTGTCCATGCAGGCATATCAATACCTTTTTCACCATCCAGATTTCCTACCATATCAACCAATGTGCCATCGGGTGCCAACAACTTCAGTCCAATCCCTGAAGCAGACAGCACCTTGTTCTCACGCAGACCGAGTCCATGGACATTACTGTGGTGGCGATAGAGATCGTAAATCTGATTTTCTGTCAGCTGCCCAGAATGCCTACGATCTCGTGTTACCAGAAGCACCGTCCCGCTTGGCGCGATATGCAACTCTTCCAATGTGATAACCGAATGTCGATGACGAACTTCACTATCGCGTGCTTCGACGACCAATTTCCAACCCTTTAGATTCACTGGTGCTGCAGCGATAGTGGTATTATTGTACAACTCTATCCACTGTGGCTGGGAGAAAAGCCCGCCGTTTGTAGCAAACATCAACTCACTAAAAGTGATGTGTCCGGTGAGACTCCCATCTGCAACTGTATCGTTGGGATATCCGGGGGTGCCGAGACTCGCTTCCATTGAAGTCCCTGCTTTATACCCAATCCCTGACTGATGACTGCTCAATGCCCAGGCTTCCGCTGTGTAGCCGCGTTTGTCAGCAGCGATCCGGTACCATGCTTGATCTTGTGTCAGCAGTGCCTCTGTTCTATTAGATGGTCGCAAGGTGTGTATGAGAGGCCAAACCTGTGTACCGTAGTCAACAAAACCTCGGAAATAATTTCCTGCGAGATCTTCAAACGCTTCGGGTTTACCATTTTTATCTCTGGTGCTGCGCAAAATTAGCAGATGCTGCGTATCTGGTAGTTTCATTTCTGGTGCGATGAGATATTGGGGTGACACATCGCGTTTGCTATTCGGGTTTTCGATGTCCTGCCCGCTTACGAGATCGGTTTTGCTCGGATCAGTATTGACGATCAATAGGATGCCACCGGTCAGGAGCGTGTATTCAGGAAAAGAGACAATGTCAACATCTTTGTTGGTGCTTTCGCCTCCGGAATGAACGATGCTGATTTCCCAGTCCTTGAGATTGACTTCTTCATTGCTGATGTTCTTGAGTTCGAGCCAGTCGTTTTTATTGTCTTCCGCGTTACGAATTTCGTTGAAGATAACACTGTCTTGAGCAACAGGGGTGGGGCGCAGAACAGACCGCGGTTCGTCAATAGTGAACGTGATTGTATGACTGCCATCCCCAGCATCACCGACAGTCACTATTATAGTCGCGGGCTTATTCGCGTTATTCGCGGCATCGCGTGCCATACCAGTTAGGATCCTCAATCCCACCTGCGGTGTCATCACAGCTGTTATTGTCACGACGTAGTCTTTCCCGCCAAGTAATGATTCAAAGTCCGTTATAGTCGCATCGGATTCCTCGGTCAGTATGATTTCTGATGCCTCAAGACCGAACACCGGTTCGCTGAAAGTAAATTTCGCTTTGAAACTATCTGGTGGCGGATCCGGTAGCAGTTCCGCACTCATTATTCTCGGTTGTGTGGTGTCTATCTCAACTAACGTCGCTGGCTTCCTAACCTCTATAGTGGTATTCCCAGCAGCATCAAATGCCCGAGCCCCGACAAGATAGAGTTTCAGTGATCTTTTTCGATTCTCGCCGGGCGTGAAGGTAGTCATGTATACCTGACGGTTGGCGTTTGTAGTCCATTTTGAAGTTGTCGTTCCACCGTGGTACCCATCAGCGTACCAAATAAAATAAGTCCGACCGTTACTGTCCTGGGTTAGGAACCTTTCCGCGACACCAACCGGTTCATCGAACGTGATCCTCACATTGAATGGACCATTTTGCGTGCCTGATGGAACACTGATACTTGCTACTGGAGCCTTAGTGTCTATCCAAACCGTCACCTTTTTCACCGGATCCTTGTTTGGATTAAGTGCTTTGTCTTTTACAACATTCGCAGCAATGCTGAATGTTACAGTTCCTGCTGATGTGGGCAAAATGATGGCGGTGTATTCGGAATGTCCCGTGGCTTCATGCATAGCCCACTCTGTTATTGTTGCTTTCGCTGTGCCAGTGACTCTCAATTCTGATCGAACAAAACTATTGGGGCGGCGTAGTTCTTCACTGAAGACTACTCTCACTTTAAATTCATCGCCATTGTACATCAAACCTTTTGCCCGTATCTCTTCATCAGTGAGATTAGGGTAAAAATTACGATGGTTATCTTCTATTACAGGGAGGATAGTGGCAGTTGGCGGTGTGAGGTCGATCTGAATTGTCCGACTTTCCGCCCTGTTGCCGTTGTTTACTGAATCAAAAGCGACATTTTCCGCAATATTGAGTGTTAGATCTCCATCTCCAGTCGGTGTGACAGTCGCATGGTATTGGGTGCCATTTGGTTGCGGTTGCCAGTTGGTTATAGTTGCAACCGCCTTTCCAGTCAAAGTGAGCTCCGACTGTTCAAAACCAGTCACGACTTCACTAAAAGTGATTATCACCGTAAATTCAGCGTTTAGCGGACGACCGGTTATCGGAATAAAGATCTGTGTCACCGTTGGGCGTATTGTGTCTGCATCTTGTGCGTCTACTTCGATGTAAATCCAGCTGTTGAGAGCAAGTAGACTTAGAAAAAAAAGCGTGATGAAATGTTTCATGATATTCACTTCCTTTCACTAATCACACTAAGGATAACCACACTACAGTTATCATCTAAGCCGAAAACTCGGATTATAAATCGTTAGTAGTCATGTCAAGCCAATTTTGCTGGTGTGTAATTAACGTAGTTGACTTTCATATAATTGATTATACAATGTTTTGAGAAGCTTAGTCAAATTAAGTCTGTGGAGGATATACGAAGATGTCGCGATTCAGGGAGCATGGATACAATAAGGAGGTCACGAAGCGGAAAGTATGCGTATAGAAAGACACCTGGTAATGGTCGTGCCTACAATAGGTCGCGGTTCGGAGATCACCCCTACGGAAGAGTTTAATGATTGTACCCTTGAATTTTATCGTACTTGACAATTTTCTAATCGCATGTTACTATTTTAGAAATTCGCACCCGTAAATGGAGTCACATCATGCAAGAAAAACAGTTCAAAGTTAGAGCGGCGCATTGTGATTATCGCGCAACAGAAGAGGAAATCTATCAAACACTCCGCCGCATCACTGACCCGCTCACCCGTGCCTGGAAACCGATTGAGAACGCCAAGAAAGTGGTTATGAAGCTCAACATGATGAAACCAGCCGAGCGCATCATCTACTTTGAGGGGCGTCGCCGAGAATTGGTAGACGATGCGGTTTGTCGTGCTGTGCTGCGATTAATTAAGGAACACACCACTGCGCAGCTTATCGCAACCGACACAAACCCGTATACGCACGGCCATCGAATGCCACCGAACTTCAACTACGAACACCATCTGAAAGAATTCGATGTGCAATTCGTCGATTCCAATTTGCCTCCGTTTAAGGCTTACGATGTTCCGGGCGGCGGTTCAATGTTCAATCGCTACACGCTGAGTGCGTGTTTCGACGATGCAGATGCGGTCGTCTCCGTGGCGAAGATGAAAAATCACGCCTTCATGGGGATCACCTTATGTACCAAAAACTTGTTCGGATTGCCACCAATGCTCCTACCGGAGGGCAGGACACGCAGTTATTACCATCATCTCATCCGTCTTTCCTACGTGCTTCCAGACTTAGCACTCATCACGAAACCCTGCCTCAATATCATCGACGCACTGACAGGGCAGTGGGGACGCGAATGGGGTGGTGAAGGCAGAATCTGTAATGCCCTCATCGCAGGCGACCATCCGATTTCTACTGATACTGTCGGCATGCACCTGATGGGACACGATCCAGCATCCGATTGGCCTACACCACCCTTCAAACGCGACCGGAATCATATCCTCATCGCTGCACAACGCGGATATGGGACTGTCAATTTAGATGAAATCGATTGGGAGAGCGAAGTCACCGCACCCTTAGCGGAATTTGATTCTGTCGAAACAGACACTTCAGAAACAGTCGCTAACTGGCGACGGACAACGTGCGAGCAAGGACTCATCTATCAAGAGAACCAGAAAAACCTTATCGACCAATATCGTGATAACTTCATCTATATGCAAGGCGGTGAAGTCGTCTGGAGCGGACCAGATCCATCGAATCTCGGCAGCCGTCGGCAGCTGAGCGGTGAGAAGAAGGACAGCGCACTCTGGCTCAAACTCGTCGATGCCGAAGAACACGAAGGCGAACGTTTTAACGTCTATGATGAGTGCTTAAAAGACTTTGCAGCGTAGTTTAAACCATGGGGTGAGGTCTCTATACCTTGCCCTTCTCCATATCCACTGGCGAGGTTTCCGATCCCTCGGCTAATATTTAGCTCGTACAAACAAGCGGACGAGCATGGATACATTCTTGTTCTTAGTCCCAGAGGAACGGCATCTGTGTAGAAAAATCGAAAATAATAGAAGAAAACCCCGTAGGGGTGGCATCTGTATCGTCTTTAGAATTAAGGAGCGTTTAAAATGAGTATCACCGACGCAGAAAAAAAGCAATTAGACGAACAGGGGTGCATCGTTATCCCAGACGTGCTTTCCGACGAGGAGATCGAGGTCTATAGAACTGATATACTTAGATTAGCGGAGGAAGAGAAACAGAACGGGTTAGCACGTCAACATACCGACGGGCGTGGGCAGCATGTCCGTTGGTTAGTAAACAAAGGCGAGATGTACGAGAGTCTCGTCGCCAGACCGAAGGTGATGCCGTTCTTTGAACATCTCCTCGGTCCCGACTATACACTCAGTACGCTCACCTCCAACATCATTGATCCGGGTGCGGCGGATGGTGGCTACCACGTCGATAGCGTGCTCGGATCAATGCCGGAGCCGCTGCCCAGTTTCCCACTGGTCGCTAACAGTCTTTGGCTACTCGACGACTTCACACCGGAGAACGGCGGAACACGCCATGTCCCCGGTATCCATCTCCAGCGAATCAAACCACCTCCCGGTACCACTCATCACCCTGATGAGGTCCGACTCTCCGCACCGAAAGGCTCCGTATTCTTGTTCAACGGTGCCATCTGGCACTCCGCAGGTGCCAACAGAACCGATCGGCAGCGCATCGCGTTGATCTGTTTCTGTTGCCGTTCTTTTGTCAAACCGATGTTCGACTTTGTACATCATCTCAAACCGGAGGTCGTCGAACGCGCTACCCCGACTATGCGCCGTATCTACGGGTTCGATTCTCAACCTCAACCGCCCGATCAGCCTACGCGGTAATTGCATTCTATTGGTAAGTCTCCTAACCTCACTTAACTCACACAATTGGTAGAGGCATTTGATTTTACTAAATTTTTTTCTTGCATTTTCGGGCATTGCAACATCAATTCTGAGCCTTGAGTGCGCACCAAGTTACCGCCAGTTTTCCAGTGGGTTCAATCGCCAACGCCAGTGTATGCAATCTCCTCACATCGGCATCACTTAACGCCCCTTCAAAGATGGCAACTTCGTCAATGGCACCGGCGTACCAGATACCGCCCAAGTGCTGTGTGTAGGCGATTGTTGGCTTGTGCGCGGCACCGTAAGCGATGCTGATTGGATCAGGTGCCGGGGTAGTCTTTTTTAATTCACCGTCCAGGTAGATTCGGACGGACTTTTTGTTCTCAACAACCCCAACGACATGATGCCACTCGCCATCAGTGGGAAACGGGACATAAGCGGAGGGCCAATGCTTTGCAGCATTCGCCGTGTCCGCTCGAATCCAGATGCCAACACTATTATTATCAAGCAGTTGGATGCCGTAATTGTATTTATCGTAAATGGGATTTCGTGTGTCAAGGGTCGGCTTAATAATCGCCTCCATCGTCACAGAAGGGAAGAAGATGTCCTCACCCATTCGTATCAAATCAACAGCACCGTCAAAATCGAGGGCTTCACTGCGAAACCCGTCGATTTGGTTAGGTTTGCCGGTAATGGTTCCGCCGTTTTTCCCGAAAACATCTTCAACGTCTTTCCCTTGAACGGTGTTTTTGTCAAGGGTCCAAAGTGCCGCAAGCCCCATTTTGACTCTTGGGTCCTCGGCTTCTGTGGACTGAATCACCGTGATAGAAATTACAAAACCGACTAAAAGCAGAAAAGAGAGACACAATTTCGTTTTCATGAATCATTCCTCCTTAGCTTCTAAACCTTATCAATCACGCCTTCAAAAACCGTGTTAATCGGACTCGGAAACCGGTAGAATATCGCGTTCGACTTCGTGGACCTTGTCTCGGAAGGTTTTGCCGCGAATCCACATGACAGGTTGTCTTCGCCTGCCATTGAGTGCAGCAGGATGTGCCCATTCCGCTTGAGCACTGAGATAGTGGATAACATAACTCCGACGGAATCGCAGACTCTCGTTATCCGTACTCTTATGCAGAAGGTGGCTATGAAACCAGATAACCGCACCGGGAGGAACTTCTACTGCAACGCCGTCTTCGTCGCTGACACCGCGCGCCAACTTGAACTCCCGTTGCTGTGAACCCTCAAGATCGTCGTGTTGAAAAATATCCCATTTGTGGCTGCCGGGAACAACATAGAGACATCCGTTCTCCCGATCTGCAGCATCAATAGCCGTCCATGTCCCGACGGTCGTCTCTGTATTAAACCGATTGCGAAAGTAGAACTTGTCCTGATGCCATGGAAAACCGAGACCAATTTTGGGTGCTTTCCAGATAAACAGATTATTAATGCCGAGAATGTCTGGACCGAGGATGTCAACGAGCGGATCAGTTAGACGGGAATCGCGAACGCGTGCAAGAAATTCTGGGCAATAGCAGCTCGGATGATGAATCTTGTGCATCGCATAGATGCCTTGTTCCTCTATTTTTCCATCTCTGACGAGTGCGTTCTGATTGATATTTGTAGTCGGAAACAGACGTTTTCCATCGACAACGTCTTCAGCAACTTGACGGAGTCCATCATTCTCTTCAGCGGTGAAGACGTTTAATCGAACGAGGTAACCGTTCTCATTCCAACACGCTAACTCGTCCGCGCTTAATCCAAAATGCCTATCTTGTGGTGTTGCCTCTGTGCGCATTGTTGTCTCCTGTTAATGTCACGCGGACTCAGAAACGGGTAAAACCTCACGTTCAACTTCGTGAACCTTGCCAAGGTAGGTTTTGCCACGAATCCACATGACGGCTGAACCCCCCTCTGGTTTAGGCTTTGTCCACTCTGCTTGCGCACTGAGATAATGGGCAACGAAGCTACGGCGGAACCGCAGACTGTGGTTATCCATACTCTTATGCAGGAGATGACTGTGGAACCAGATAACCGCACCGGGTGGCACCTCCACAGCAATGCCGTCTTCGTCACGGACACCTTGTGCTATCTTGAACTCCCGTTGTTGCGAACCTTCGAGATCGTTATGTTGAAAAATATCCCATTTATGGCTGCCTGGGATAACGTAGAGACAGCCGTTCTCCCGATCCGCTGGATCAATAGCCGTCCATGTCCCGACAGTCGTCTCTGTATTAAACCGAGTACGGAAGTAGAATTTATCTTGATGCCACGGAAAACCGAGACCAATCTTGGGTGCTTTCCAGATAAACAACGTATTGATACCCAGAATGTCTGGACCGAGGATGTCAACGATCAGATCGGTGAGACGCGGATCACGCACACGTGCAAGGAATTCTGGGTCGTAGCAGCTCGGAAAATGAATCTTGTGCATCGCATAGATGCCTTGCTGCTCCACCTGCCCATCTCTAACAAGGGCGTTCTGATCAATATGTTCAGGCGGGAACGGACGTTTCCGGTCAACAATGTCTTCCGCAACTTGCCGGAACGTATCGTTCTCTTCAGGCGTGAATACGTCCAAGCGGACCAGATAACCGTTCTCGTTCCAATATGCCAATTCGTCTTTACTCAAGCGAAAGTGCCGATCCTGTGGTGTCGATTCTGTGCTCATTACTCTCTCCTATTTCTGAGTTTGTGATAGCGAGGGGAACCTGTCGAACCACTGTAAAGATAATAGCATATTTGGCGAAAAAGTCAACCGATTTTTCTCTTGACAGATGCTACAAGGGAGTGTATCTTCATAGAAGCGATCCAGTGCTTCGGACTAAAATTTTGGGAAATATACGAAGTGTGTTAGAATAACGTACTCATCCAGAGTACCTGTCTAACAGGGAGGAACGACAATGAGCACGAATGAATCACAAGTAAAGGAAACTTACCGCGCGACTGCATTCGCGGATTTCAAACCTGAACTTTCGGCTCCGGGTGCTACACCTGAAAGATTAGCATACCTGAAAGAGCACGGCTTTGTCATCATCAATGATTTTGTTGATAACCCGTGGATTCCTATTCTTCGAGAAGCTGGACGGCGTGTTACTGAGGCATGCGCCCCGGAACACGTCTACGACAAAATCGACTGTTCAAAGGGCTACGTACATCGTGCAGCGGAGGATGAACCGTGGGCAATCCGGGGACTCATCCATCCCGCTTTCGGTGAACCGAGTTTCTCCGAATTCCACGGCTCTTCGGATTTCTTGGACTTCATTACCTCATGGTGTCACGGGCTCCAGCCTGAGGATATGACATTTAGTGGTATGCTGCTATGGGCAAACCCCCGACGGAACGAAAATGGTCCCAGTTGGCACCGAGACGTGACGTGGTGGGGGAGTGGGGAGAGCTACTTCTCACAACGAGAAGTCCGCGGAGATACCCCCGAAGATTATTCCGAGGAGGTCGAGCGGATCCGCTGGAAAGAAATTCAAGAAAGCAACGAGAAGCGAATTAACGAGCGGAACGGCGTAAGCATGTTTTTGGCACTCACAGACGACGAATGCCATGAACTGATCCCCGGTAGTCACCACCGATGGCGCACACCCTTTGAGCATGACGTGCTACTCCCACAATCAATGAAGGATCAAGGTGTTCCGTATACACCGAGCTGGAACAGGACTGACCCATTGCCCGATCAGGTCGCCATTCGGCTCAAGCCTGGGGAGGCACTCATCCGCAATGGCAACAACATCCACACCGGGCACACCGTGCCTGAACGTGAGCGCAACACATTATCGATCGGTTGGTCGAAATGGTCGGGCGAATTCACTGGCGAGCCGTCAGTCGCAGACGCACGGAACGCGTGGCAACTCGATCCTGCTGTCCGAGAGGCTTTACCATACGCGTGGATGCAGACAGCATGGGATCGGTGGGCAGAAACGCAGAAACTCGGAGAAACGCTTGAGGATCGATACGCTGGATATGATATTCGGCAGATCAAATCAGGAAAAGTCGCCGGATGGCGTACTGAATTGGAACGTCAGGCTGCGGCAGCAGGCGACGCGTGGGAATCTTTCCAAACCGTTGCCTAATATCACAACTCAGTTGGCCATAATAATCGTAAACTGTTGTAGGGGCAGGTCTCGTACCTGCCCCTTATCCATAATAGCAGGAGCACGTCTTGTGCCTGTCCTCAGAACTATTTACCTGTCAGCAACCTCTTTGCTCCAGCGGAGCAATATATCTATAGAAAAAGATTCGTGCCTTCTCTTGCAATCCAGATGAAGATTAATAAAATATTTGGGTGATTCTATGTTCCTCCAAACCCGGTAGGTGCGGTTTCCTAACCGCACCATAGGTGTCAATTTAGGGATTTTCGGTAGCCTCTTTGAGTTTCCAAAAGGTTGTGTTTTTTCCAGTGCTTCTCTGGAAAGTGCCTCCATTTTCAAATGAACACCTTATGGTTTTCAAGGTTTCACGAAGTGCTGTTTTTGAGCGATGAAAACTCAAGGTGAGGAGTCTGGCATAACCTGCGATATGCTTCGCTGTTTTGATGAAACTCTGTTGTATGTGTCGGTATCCCGCGACTAACATGACGGCATGTTGGATCAGAAGGGCAATAAGTTTCGCATAGATTTCAGATAGCATACGATACGGTTTTTGACTTCGAGAAACATGAAGTTTTCCGATACTTTTGAAACACTTATACATCAGTTCAACCTGCCAACGGATACCGACAATGGCACAGACCTGTTTCGGTGTGAGTTGATGTTCTTCGGTATTGGTGATATAGAGGTTGTATCCAGCGAGCCGTAAGAGTGCTTTTGACGGTGTTTGGGCTTTACGTTTGGCACGGTATCGGATGGAGCGTCGGCGTTTATTCGTTTCTGCTTCAGAAAGTTTCTCGGCGATGAGGTAAACACGGAGTTGCTTTCTTTTGCCGATCCGTAGCGTCTTACGGATGTAGGTGTTTTCTACTTCTGCTTTGAGCATCTTTCCTAAATCAATGCGTTCACCGTTTTCATCAGCGAGGTAAGAGTTGGCTTTCAAACGCGAAATCCAGTAGACGTCGTTTTCAGTGAGTTTTTCAAGTTCATCGAGCGAAAAATATGCTAAGTCTGCGAGTCGTAAACTCCGTTGTGGCAGTGGATCGGCTGCTTTTGCGGCGGTGCTGTCAGCCGTCATGCCATTAGTCAGTTGGAAGTCGTGAAACCTCCCCGTAAGGATATCAAAGCAGAGATGAAGTTTCAAAGCGGCTTTCTGCCGATGATTCTTTTTCGGTTGGCCCTTCCACGTCTCGTGGAGTTCATCGGGGAGTGTGATCCACGTGCTATCTTGAATGTAGACACCACTAAACTGCTGAAGTAAAGGCAGGGCTTCTCGCCGACCGGCAACTTCAAGCATTTCTGTAATCGCAGCGTCAAGTGTGAGTTTCAACATTTTAGCAGTTTCAGGGGTCAGACGTTGTTCAAGTGCTTGTCGGCTGACTTGTATGCCGAGCGTCGCAGCGGTTTCAGTAAGTTGCTGATAACTCGCCTCTGGGTTTTCCAACCAACCGAGGACGAGGATTTGCGCCAGCGCACTCCCGGTAAGTTTTCGCTTTCTCTTGACGAACCCTGTAGTGACAGCGACTTCATCTGCAACGGTTTCAAGGATCGTTTGCATTTTATCTGGCACTTGTTGTAAAATGGACATTGGAGATACCTCTTTTTTGTAGAAATAACCACTACTTTCTTTTCTACATTATACAAGAGGTATTTCCGATTTACACCTTTTTTCTTACAAGAAAAACATACTTATTTTCCCTAAATTGACACCTATGGTGCGGTTTCCTAACCGCACCGGACATCGGAAAAAATTACCCGATTAAATTCTTAATCTTCATGCGGAGTGCTATGTAATACCATTTCTAAATAAACTAGGACTTACGCAGCAAGCATCTGTTCGCCGAGGTCCCCGTGCCTCGGCGAACTCTCTTTTCACGGTTTCGCTTGCAGAATCCGAAGCGTCCGTTTTCTTGCCAAATGATGTTTGCGGAAGTCCTATAGACATCTGTCATTAACAAAAAACTGGCTCGTAGTAGCGCAATTCATTGCGCCTCTTACACTCGGATACCTCATAGCGTTCCAAAATCTCTATAATGCAACTTTATTTTTTAGATTTGGTATTAGAATTTTCCTTTTATTCTGAAGTTGAGGGGAACAGAACCAAACGAGTATTACCAACGCAGCCAAAGTGAGCAGTGTCGCCACCCGAAAAACCGTTGATTTTTTTATAACCCTAATTGCCCCCTCAGCGTAACTTAGTTAAATTGTCTATATTTTTTGAAAAAGACAAACATTGCAATAATGGAGACAAGAAGAAGAATTGTCCAAATACAAGCAAATATTTTAAACATTTCAAGTTGTGATTCAAGATGTGACACTTGAGATTGTAGTAGATTTAATTCCTGTAAAACAGACGGTGAACGAAAATTCCGCCGTGTCAATGTAAGTCTATCAGAAGGAACAACACTTTGGTGTATTTCATATACCTGAGAGTTAGTATCATCTAACAGCCTATACACATCATTAATGTTTGCTGCGAGCGCATCCTGAGCAGTATTTGACAAGACTGCCGAGAACGATCCAATGGACATCGAAATCACGAGAATAAGACAAAGCATCCTTAGCACAATCCGCCCCTCCCTAATGTGACGTTTTCATAAAAAGAGGGAATCCCCTCGGTTTTATGGTCTTACGAATTCGCCGCAATTAAAAAAATAATCAACAATCCACCCAGAACCAGAATACTCGTCCATAAACATCCTTTTTTCTCACTGACTTCTGCTTTTAAAGAAGTTATTTCCTTTTTAGCGTTATCTAACGCTGTTTTGATATGCTGCTCAGTTGCTCTTGCTTCTGCTTTTAAAGAAGCAATTCCGTTTTTTGCAATTTCTTTTTCGATATTTAACGCTCTTTTGAGATTCCACTCAGTTGCTGATCTGAAATCGTTTTCCTTGATTCGCTTGTTCGCTTCTTGGTTGATTATTAATTTTCTGCGAGCTGCTATGCGTTCTGAAGTTGCCAATTTTGTTGCTGCCTGCTCAATACGCTGTTCAGTCCGTTTCTGTATCCGACGTTGAAAATCTTCTTGCTTTTCCTTTTCGTTGTGCAAGATGCTTGTAAATTTCATACGACTTATTTCTGGTATGTCATTGCGTCCATAATTTTCATAATACTTCCATTTTTCAGGAAATCGACTATTAGCAAACACCCCTAAACGCGTATTTGTCGCGCATAAATAACTCTTTAATTGACCGATGCCATCATTCATTTTCCCTTCTGCTTTACACTCCACAATAGCTGCAATATGATCGAGGGGATCACTCAAAAGAGCGAAATGCTTATTATATATCACAACATCGGGTCTACCTACGTTGCTCCCTATCTGAATTGTATGTTGTCTTTTGGTCACAAATCCTAAACCTTCAAAGTGACGCTCAACAAATTTTTCAATTGCAGCTTCAGATGACATTTTTCATTAACCTTGACATTGATATTAATATAAAAAGGGAATTTCCCTTGACACTTGGCATCATCCTTCTTAGGGGATTGGATAGGACTCGACACAAGGATGCGTCGAACTGAGAACCCTATCCACCAAGGTGATATAATCGTACAATTTTCTGCCAATTAAGTCAAATTCAATTTTTATAGCACCCCTCAATCACAATTTCATTTTAAATTGTCCAATCCGCTGAACACTAATAAAATCAGTGTTTGTTTTGTCCCAACCTCAATTTCGATTCCTTTTTTTATTTTTTTTGAAAATTGGACCCAAGAATCATTAGTCCCGCCAAATCGGACGATGTAGCGGTCTGTCCCCGATGCTGCCCTATACCCTTATGTCTGTCCGCGAAAAATCTCCATGCGTGCGCTGGCGTGCGCGTGTGGGAAATGCCTGAAATTGCCCCAAAAACCAGCGTGCGAACTACTTAAAATGTCTCTTTTACCAAGTTCGCACGCAAATCAGCGAAAAGCGAAATATGATGACTGAAACATGATTGAAATATGCTGTGATCTATGCCGGAACATCGGTAAAAAGGGGAAAAGAGGATGGATGCTCACCCAAATCAGCGAAATGCAAGACTATTTAGTTTTGGGATAAAAAGGAGAAAAAAAAGTCCCCTGTAAGGGGGATTTAGGGGATTAAAAATGAAAAATTCCGCATGCTGTGCTAAATAAGCGTAGAAATGTTCATAGAATATAAACTAAATGACCTTGCTCCAAAATTTTACTTGACTTTGCGTTTTGGGTGTGGCATCATAAAGTTAAATGTGCGCTCTTACTCAAAATACAAATCAACCCAGTGCATCATAATTAAACAACACCCAACTGCATTGCCAAAAAAATTGGCAGGTGACCGGCAGGTATCTAGGTAGTGTTTACATTTTTTTAGCAGTGATAAGTATAGCGGCGACATAAACGAATCCGAGGTATCGGACAGCATATTTATCGTAGCGCGTTGCGACTCGGCGATACTGTTTCAATCGATGAAAAAAACGTTCTATCACATTGCGAAGTTTATAGACCTCTTGGTCATAAGGACGGTCTTCAACACGACTCTTGCGCGGACGAATGACCGCCTCGGCACCTCCTGCGATAATCTCGGCACGAAACGCATCCGAGTCGTAGGCAGCATCGGCGATAACGTACTCACACGCAGGGTTTCCGGCAATCAACGCGGGTGCTTGCGTGATGTCATGGCGTTGCCCCGCTGTCAAGGTGAAACGCAACGGCAGAAAGTCTCCACTCACCGCCGCATGAAGTTTCGTGGTAAAGCCACCGCGACTTCGACCGAGTGCCTCAGTTTCTTGACCTCCGTTTTTTTTTCGGGGCACCCGCCGCACAAGAATGCGCCCGCACGACCGTCGCATCCACGAGGAGAGCAGAGACTTCACCCGCCGCATGGAAATGTTCATGAAGTTTTTCAAAAACACCCGCATCCGACCATCTTCCGAACCGCCGATAGATGGTGTTCCAATACCCGTAGGCTTTCGGCAGTGCCCGCCAAGTCGCACCTTCTTTTGTGATCCAGGCGACCGCAGAGAGAAAACGTCTACAGTCTTCAGGAGTGCCGACATAGATGGTGGGCAATGCTTTGAGAAATGGGAGGATGCTGTTCCACGCAGCATCACTAATCATCACAGGAAAGTCTTGAGTTTCAGTTATATTCGTAGGTTGCATGCAAAACACTCTACCAAAACCTAAGCAAAATGTCAATAACTTACAATGTAAACACCAGGGTCATTCAATTTTAAGATTTCTCATTTTATGATGTTAACTGCGAGTATAGGTTTTGCGGCGAAAAGTTGAAGTGCGTCGGTGATTTTAGTATGTCCAGTGAATCGTAAGACGGAGATTGCGGTGTTTCGCAAAGCTGCCATGACTTGGGGGAGCACACCTGTTCTGACGGTTGAGGCGTCCTCTTGAAAGACGGCATCTCGGATCCAATGGAGTTTATTCTCAATCGTCCAGTGTTGGCGTCGGAGTTTGAGCAAGTCAGCTGCCGAGGCGCGTTCAGGTGATAGACTCGTGATGCCATACTGCACGTGGAAACCCTTGACGTGTGCGGTGCTTTTCTGTTTCTGGTGTGTGGTGTATTGATAAACTTGTTGTAGCCCCGGCCAGTCGGTATGTTCGGTCAAGAGAGTGCTTGTGGTGAGGGTGCGAGTGGTAATCCTGCCTTTTGCGTCTTCTGTATTCGTATACGTTTGAAGATGTGCGCCGACTTCTGCGTGAAGATTTTCAAACCGGCGGTGTTCCACTTCGGGTGGATCTGTTTCATCCAAGGGTTCAAAGAGGTCTCGAATATCCTCATATAACTGCTTCTGATTCGCTTTGACGGGGAGGCAGTAATCTGCTTGAGCATCAAGGATTTGTTGACAGAACTTACGTTGGGTCAAAAGTGCGTCCGTTGTGATGACGAGACCTGAGACATCAAACGCTTTCAAGAGTTCAATGGAAACAGGGATTTCATTGCTCTTTTCACTCACCGCACATTCTGCGACAGGGATGCCTAACTCATGAAAGACGGCTGCGAGCAGATGGGTCCTGCGGGCATCTTCGGGATGACTGTTGCCTAAGGTTTTACCATCTATCGCAAGTCCCTTCAAGTTAGATGTGGAAATGCGCAAACTTGCTAAAGTCTGTGTCGTCCACTGCGTGAGCGTCTTTTCTACAGTGGCGATGTCAAGACACCGATAGAGATAATGAAACGTTGATGCCGCCGGGGTTTGTTTCGCCGTGAACCCCAAGGCGTTTCGAAGGCAAGGGTGGAGCCGCGCCCATTTGGCAAGCTGTGTATAGCTGCGTTGACCACACAAGAGACCGACAACCGTGAGCGCAAGCATCGAGGCTAACGGATGCCGGAGCCCTTTTTTCTTGCGGGGATCTGGCACTTCTGCTAACATATCAACTAAGTGGCAGGAAGAAGTTCTTGTCATACTTCACCTCAAAAGTGTGCTACTTTTTATGGTGAAGTATAGCAGAAGTCGCGTGAAATGTCACGCGACTTCTGCTTATCTGAAGTATTAACACCCGTGAAAAATATAACACAAAAAACCTACAATTGAATGACCCTGATGTAAACACTACCTAACCTACGTCTCATCTCTGTAGAGTGCCCGAAGCGTGGTATTTTGCGCATACAACGAAAACAGGTTATCAATCTTTTGGACAAATTGGTATTGGCACAAGTATTGCATCACATCACCTCTTAGTAGAGGGCTTACGCGATTCCACAAACCGTAATCCTTATTATATCTTTGCATTTCCGCTGCAGGATCACTGGATTCTTGGTAGCGCGAGGTAGGGGAGGCTCATTGCAATGACAGGATTTGATGGATATAGCACTGACGGATTTTATGATGAGATGTTTACGCCGGATGGGAGTGCCCGTCCCGCGGTTCAGATGTTAGTGGAGCGGATTGAGGGCTTTCCTGAAGGCGAGTTAAATCGCCGCCAAATTGCCGCTGAACACGCGTTGCTCCGAATGGGCATCACGTTCAACGTCTACGCGGACGAGCAAGGGGTCGAAAAGATTTTTCCGTTCGATCTCATCCCACGAATTATTGATGCCAGTGAATGGGAATGGATAGAACGCGGACTCAAACAGCGCATCCACGCACTGAACCTATTTATTGACGACGTTTACCACGACCAAAAAATTCTCAAAGACGGCATTGTCCCAGCAGATGTCGTGCTTTCATCGGAGCGATACCTACAACCCTGCATCGGTTTAGACCCGCCGCGCGGTGTCTGGTGCCACATCACTGGAACAGATTTGGTTCGCGATAGCGATGGACAAATTTATGTATTGGAAGATAATCTCGGTTGTCCATCCGGGGTCTCTTATGTCGTGGAAAATCGGCAGTTAATGAAGCGGACCTTTCCCCAACTCTTTGGAATGTCACAGATTCAGCCGGTCGAGGATTATCCAAGCCAACTGCTGAATATGCTCCGATACCTCGTGACCGATAAAGTCCTCGCTCCCGAAGTTGCCCTACTTACACCTGGCGTTTATAACTCCGCGTACTTTGAGCACTCTTTCCTCGCGCAACAGATGGGGGTTGAACTGGTTGAGGGACGCGATCTCGTCGTGATGGACGGGTTCGTGCACATGCGAACGACAAAAGGCTTTGAGCGGGTCGATGTCATCTACCGCCGCATTAATGACGACTTTCTTGACCCCACGGTGTTTCAGTCTGAATCAATGCTCGGCGTTCCGGGTTTGATGGATGTTTATAAGGCTGGGCGTGTCGCTTTGGTCAATGCCCCTGGAACTTGCGTTGCCGATGACAAAGTCGTCTGTTCGTTCGTGCCACAGATTATCAAGTATTATCTCAACGAAGACATTATCGTTCCAAACGTTCCAACCTATATGTGCTGGGAAGATGCCGACCGAAAATATGTTTTGGAGCATCTTGATGAACTCGTTGTGAAAGAAGCGAACCAGTCCGGTGGCTATGGGATGCTGATTGGTCCGCACGCAACAAAAGCAGAGCATGAGGAGTTTGCCCGTCGAATCAAAGATAATCCGCGCAACTATATTGCACAACCGACGCTCTCGCTTTCACGTGTGCCTGTGCTTATTGACGACCACTTTGAAGGGCGGCATGTTGACTTACGTCCGTTTATTCTCTATGGTGAGGAGATTTACGTCCTACCGGGTGGATTAACACGGGTCGCACTCAAAAAGGGTTCGCTCGTCGTCAACTCGTCACAGGGTGGCGGTAGTAAGGATACATGGGTCTTATCAGGTCCGTCAGGAAAATGCGCGTAGAGGCGAGGTTACTTCGCCCCTACACAAAAGCGCGAAAAGCCAAACAATGTGCGGCTTGGATTCTCTAAGGGATCCGTGTTCATAAAACCTATCTGACTGACCGCAAGGAAAATTAAAAAGAGGTTACTTCGTCCCTACACAAAAGCGCGAAAAGCCAAACAACGTGCGGCTTGGATTCTCTAAGGGATCCGTGTTCATAAAACCTATCTGACTGACCGCAAGGAAAATCAAAAATATGCTGAGTCGCGTTGCAGAATCAATTTATTGGATGAGTCGCTATATTGAGCGCGCAGAAAATGTCGCTCGTTTTGTCGATGTCAACCTCCACCTCATTCTCGACCTACCGGTTGGTGTGCAGGCGCAGTGGGAACCCTTGGTTGCTACAACAGGTGATGACGAGGTATTCGCTGAACAGTACGGTGAGGCCTCACGTGAAGCCGTAATCCGATTTTTAGCGTTTGATACTGAAAATCCAAATTCAATTGTCTCTTGTCTGCGGGCTGGTCGAGAAAACGCACGGTCCATACGCGAAAATATCTCATCAGAGATGTGGGAGCAGTTGAATGATGCCTACTTACTGGTGGCGAACACCTCTGAACAGTGGGCGATGGCGGAGCCTCATGAATTCTTTAGGGAAATCAAACTCGCATCACACCTCTTCATGGGACTCACAGATAACATTATGTCGCATAGTGAAGCTTGGCACTTCTCCCAGTTGGGGCGTTTGATTGAGCGTGCCGATAAAACATCAAGAATCGTTGATGTTAAATATTTTATTCTTCTTCCCTCTATCTGGGATGTGGACACACCTTTTGACGACATTCAGTGGGGGGCACTGCTACACTCTGCCAGCGGTTTTGAGATGTACCGCCGCACGTATGGGCTTATCTCCCCAAACGAGGTGGTCGCTTTTTTGCTGTTAGATCGTGAATTTCCACGGTCGGTCCTCTACTGTCTTTCTAGGGCGGAGGAATCATTGCACGCGATATCCGGCACCCCGTTGGAAACCTTTTCCAACCCAGCGGAGCAGCGTCTGGGGCAGCTCCGCGCTGAATTTGCGTATGCCCAAGTCAAACAGGTTCTCGCATCCGGTTTGCATGAGTTTCTTGATGCTTTCCAAACCAAACTAAACTTAGTCGGTGATGATATTCACAAGACGTTTTTTGCTTTGCGTCCTGTCAATGGAGAATCCGCTGAAGAACAGGAACAGTCTCAGTTGTGAGTTATCAGGTAAGGAGAAGGGGTAGGAAACCTGCCCTTACGGAGCATCTAATTCTCCTCTTAAACGGAAAGCAAAACTTGTAGTCCCAAGCATCGCGCCGGGACGAATATACGGAGTGGAATCTTATCAGTAAAATTCCGCTAACCGAACCGCAAGGAAATATAAAAGACAGATATGGCAATTCGTGTAGCAATCAACCACAAATCTCTATATCGCTATGACCGGCTTGTCGGCTTATCGCCACACATTTTTCGGTTGAGACCCGCCGTCCACTGCCGTACACCCATCGAAGCGTATTCGCTCAAAATTGAACCCGAAGAACACTTCATTAATTGGCAGCAGGACCCGTTCGGCAATTATCAAGCCCGCGTCGTTTTTCAGGAACCCACACGTGCCTTGTCGGTTGAGGTGGATCTCATTGCGGATATGACTGTCATCAATCCGTTCGATTTTTTCCTTGAAGCGAGTGCTGAACACTATCCATTTCCTTACGAACCACAGCTCAAAGAGGAATTAACCCCGTTCCTTGAGATCAAAGAGAACGGACCGCTGCTGACCGCGTGGTTGGAAGATGTTCCTCGGACGAAACAGAAAATGAACGATTTTCTCGTTGACATTAACCAGCGCTTGTCGGAGGATGTAAAATACACAATTCGGATGGAACCGGGGGTACAGTCCTGCGAAGAGACTTTAGAAAAGCAGATCGGTTCATGTCGGGACACAGGGTGGCTACTTGTCCAGATTTTGCGACATCTCGGTTTGGCTGCCCGTTTTGTTTCTGGTTACCTCGTACAACTTGTCGCTGATCAGAAGCCTGTGACAGGACCCGCCGGTCCTCCAAAAGACTTCACCGATTTGCACGCTTGGTGCGAGGTCTACGCACCCGGAGCAGGGTGGATAGGATTGGATCCGACATCCGGTTTACTTGCAGGCGAAGGACATATTCCATTAGCGTGTGTACCCAATCCGGTAAGTGCAGCACCGGTCACCGGCTACACGGATCGGTGTGAAACAGAATTCACCTATAGCAACACCGTCCAGCGCATTCACGAAGACCCGCGCGTGACAAAACCCTACACAGAAACACAGTGGACTGGTATTAATGCACTCGGTCGACAGGTCGACGAAGATATAATTCAACATGACATCCGATTGACAATGGGTGGTGAACCGACTTTCGTATCGATTGATGACACAGAAGGCGCGGAATGGGATACAGAAGCAGACAGCCCGAAGAAAAGGGAATTGGGTGCCGGGCTCTTGCGACGTCTGCGTGACAGTTTCGGACCCGGCGGTGTGCTCTATTATGGACAAGGGAAATGGTATCCCGGTGAACCGCTGCCGCGTTGGCAGTTCGGGTGTTTTTGGCGAAAGGATGGTGTGCCCGTTTGGCGGAATGATAAACTACTCGCCGAACCTCACAAGGATTACGGTTTCGGTGTTCAAGACGCAGAACGATTTATACATCACCTCACCAAATGCTTGAAGCTCTCATCAGACCAGATAGTTCCAGCTTATGAAGATGCGCTCTTTTTCCTCTGGACAGAAGACAGACTTCCTGTTAACATTAATCCGCTCGAATTTGACTTCAAGGAGGCTTCTGAACGACACCGACTCGCGCAGCTTCTGCAAGCAGAGGCACTCGGCGAACCCATTGGCTATGCACTACCGCTACGTTGGGATCTCGTAGATGATGTTTGGGAGAGTAGCACATGGAATTTCCGGGGTGGACGGATGTTATTAACCCCCGGCGACTCGCCTATAGGGTTGCGTTTGCCATTGGAGTCCATACAATGGGTGCCACCGGAACAGCGAGAGATGGTTTATGAGCGCGACCCGCTTGAACCGCGTGAGGAGAGTTTGGATACATCGGAAGTAGAAGAGAGCAACAGTAGGTCTGCAACGGAAAACAGAGAAGCGCAAACGACTTTTCACACAGCACTGTGCATTGAACCGCGCGAGGGACGATTGCATATTTTTATGCCGCCCTTGACACACTTAGAGCATTATCTGCGGCTCCTTGAAGCAATTGAAGCAACTGCTGACGCTTTGGATATGCTGGTAATTCTTGAAGGATATGAAGTTCCGCATGATCCACGAATTGAATCTCTAAATGTGACACCCGACCCAGGGGTCATTGAAGTGAACATTCATCCAGCGAAAAATTGGGATGAGGTGGTTCATAATACCACGACCCTCTACGCGCAAGCACGGTTAGCAGGACTGAGTGCTGAAAAATTTATGTTGGATGGTAGGCATACCGGGACGGGCGGTGGCAATCATATTGTGATCGGTGGAGCCACCCCGGCGGATAGTCCATTTTTGCGACAACCCCACTTGCTGCGAAGCCTCATCACCTATTGGCAGCATCATCCCGCTTTGTCTTATCTCTTTTCCAGTACGTTCATCGGACCAACGAGCCAAGCCCCTCGCGTGGATGAGGGGCGTGATGAACAACTTTATGAGCTTGAAGTCGCTTTCGATCAGATGTCTGAAGAAACGAGCACCGAATTCAGCGATGTAGAAGATATTCCACCTTGGCTGGTAGACCGACTGCTGAGACACCTTATGGTAGATATTACCGGTAATACCCATCGCGCGGAGTTCTGTATTGATAAACTTTATTCACCAGATGCAGCGAGCGGAAGACTCGGATTACTTGAACTACGGGCTTTTGAGATGCCGCCGCATGCCCAGATGAGCGTCGTGCAGATGCTATTGGTGCGTGCATTAATCGCCAAATTCTGGAAGGTACCCTACAAAGGCAAACTGGTACGCTGGGGGACAGAATTACATGATCGCTTCATGCTTCACCACTATGTCCATGCTGATATACAGGAAGTCGTTACCGAACTCCAAGAAGCAGACTATTCGTTTAAGATGGCGTGGCTTGAACCGTTTTTTGAATTCCGCTTTCCGAAGTTAGGCACTGTAAATATACAAGATATTGAACTGGAATTAAGGATGGCAATTGAACCTTGGCATGTACTTGGTGAAGAGGTGAGCCGGGCAGGAACCTCACGTTTTGTTGATTCGTCTGTTGAGCGGCTCCAAGTGAAAGTCACTGGATTGACAGATTCTCGCTACACCGTCACATGCAATGGACGGCGTTTAATACTCCACAACACTGGAACACATGGAGAATACGTCGGTGGGGTGCGCTATCGCGCGTGGCAACCTCCATCAGCATTGCATCCTACAATCGGTATACACTCACCGCTTGTCTTTGACATCATTGATACGTGGAACGGACGCGCAATCGGAGGCTGTACTTATCACGTTTCCCACCCGGGTGGACGACACTACGATACCTTCCCAGTTAATGCCTACGAGGCGGAATCCCGACGGGTGAGTCGGTTCGGGGCTGATGGGCATACGCCAGGGGTTATTCAATCGCGACCCGCGGGCCCTACAACTGGTAGCTTTTTGGCTGAGGGTAATCCTCCGGGTCCAATGGCTGCTCCACCAGAAGAGACGAATCCTGAATATCCCTACACTTTAGACCTCCGTAAGGTTTTTGATTTTTGACTTACCTTACGGTCAGTCAAATACGTCTGGCCTAACAGGCTCACTTTTCAGAATGGGAAAGTTGCAAAATGTACGAAAATCTGCAAAGTTGTGAAGTTATAGTAAAGTTTAGAATTAATTAGACACTCCAAAGAGGCGAGGATACAATCCTCGCCAGCGGTGGTGAGGTGTTTTGTGTTTTCCAAAGTGCCCTCTTATTTTCGGGTTTTACTATAACAAGAACTATTTGATTGCGTCAAAAATTTCTTCCCAACTTTAGCACACATGCAAACTTTCCTTTGTTTATAAAACCCCATTCACTGACCGCAAGGAACATTAAATTAAATAGAGAACGCGTGATACAAGTTGACTAAAAATAAAAAGATGCAACGTGCAAAGATAAAAAATTTGAAAGTAGTTGGCAATAGTTATAATGCCACCGAATCGCCTCATGGACGGACAGGCAATGTTTCCGCTGAGCAGATTGATGAGATGCTCGACACGGATGGGAAAATCAATCCGCATTGGCACGCCTTCATGCAGGCACTCGACACCTTAGGACTCGCAGAGATGGAATCTCGCGACAAAGAGGTGCAACGTTTGCTTCGTGAGAACGGTGTCACTTACGTCTTACACGGCGAACAGCCCGGACATCGCCCGTGGGAATTGGATCCTATTCCGCTAATTATCTCGAAGGCAGATTCGGAAACTATCTCTGAAGGACTGACGCAACGGGCAGAGCTGCTAAACCTGATCTTGACGGATCTCTATGGCGAGCGAACCCTAATCAAAGATGGGTTGATACCACCAGAAGTGGTTTATGCGCATGCTGGATTTTTGCGAGCGTGTGTCGGGCTTGTCCCGTCCGGATTCCCTTTCCTCTTGAATTATGCCGCCGATTTGGCACGCGGATCGGACGGCAAAATGTGGATACTCGGTGACCGGTCACAGGCACCCTCAGGCGCAGGCTATGCACTCGAGAACCGCACCGCTCTCGCGCGCGCATTGCCGAATCTCTTTGGTGAAATCGGTGTTCATCGACTTTCTTTTTTCTTTCGTGCGCTACAAAACAGCGTAGTGGACCTACAACACCAACTTGAAACTGCCTCCCGTATTGCCCCGCACCAAACAGAAAATCCACAAGTCGTTGTGCTGACCCCTGGTCCGCTCAACGAAACTTACTTTGAACATGCTTATCTTGCAAACTACCTCGGTTACACCCTAGTCCAAGGTGACGACCTGACGGTGTGGGATGGACGTGTTTGGTTGAAATCACTTGACGGATTACGTCCTGTCAATATTATTCTGCGCCGGGTGGACGACATCTTCTGTGACCCATTAGAACTCCGACAGGACTCAAGACTTGGGGTTGCAGGCTTGTTGGAAGCGATTCGACAGGGAAATGTAGTTGTGATAAATCCACCGGGCAGCGGTATTTTAGAAAATCCGGGCTTGATGCCGTTCCTGCCAGCCATCGCAAAACGGTTGATGGGTGAAGACCTGCACCTCCCTTCTGTCGCAACGTGGTGGTGTGGACAACCGCAGCAGCGCGACTATGTATTGGCGAACCTTAAAACGTTAGTCGTCAAATCCATTCACCGTCAACCAGGCGGGCGACCAATGTTTGGAACTGAACTCAGTAACACCGAACTCGACACACTTCGGGCTCGGATTAATGCGAAACCGCATCTCTATGTCGGGCAGGAGTATATTCACTTCTCCACAACACCCTCGTTGATTGAGGGAAAACTTGAACCCCGTCGCGCCATCCTTCGTAGTTTCTTGTTCGCAGAGAGAGATGGCTATACCGTGATGCCCGGTGGGCTTACCCGTTGTTCAGGAGAGAAAGGTGAACTGACAATCTCAATCCGAGATGGTGGAGTTAGTAAAGACACCTGGGTACTTGCCTCTGAACCTGAGCCACATGTCAGTTTATGGCAGCGGCGTATCACTGAAGTGAGAGGTCCCGCTTCCACAAGTCCTGCTGGATTGTCGAGTCGAGCAGCTGAAAATCTGTTCTGGGTGGGTCGCTATGCAGAACGGGCGGAGGGACAAGCGCGCCTCCTCCGAATTATGTTGGACAAAATCAAGATGGGCAGGATGGGGTTGGAGACCTCGCACTTAGCACAAGGCCCACCTTCTGCCCCCTTTATAGAGACCTTCGGTGAAGATGAAAGGGAAGTATCAGAACTCGCATATCTCCGCAGCATGCTCCGTTCGTTGACTGGTTTAACATCATCGCATCCGGGTTTTGTCAGTAAAGACGATCAGTCATTAGAAAACGAACTCCTTTCCATCATGCTGGACACGGAAAATAGCGGCAGCTTGGTGTTTACACTTCAGGCACTCCTCAGCGCGGCTTACGCAGTCAGAGACCGTTGGTCCACCGACACATGGCATGTGATGAACGGCATTGAAGATCTGTGTGCTGCCCTCGAAAAAAGCATCCCCGAAGATGGAGAGGCAAGTCCACATATATTGACGGATCTCGTGTTGCAAGAGGCGGAATTAGCCTCACTTGATCAACTCATGATTTACCTTTCAGCATTGAGCGGGCTTAGTGCCGAAAACATGACGCAAACGATCGGTTGGATTAGCTTGGATATGGGGCGGCGTATTGAACGCGCCCTGCTTCTCATTGTGCTTTGCCGTTCAAGTCTTGTCGCTGTTCAGGACGACTGGATTGAATATATGTTACTTGAATCTGTCCTTGCTGCCGCCGAGAGCCTGATCACTTACCGCAGCCGCTATCGTACAGCACTCCACTTTCCAACTGCCTTGGAGTTGCTACTTCTCGACGAAAATAATCCGCGCTCGCTCCTATATCAGTTGAAACGGCTTGAGGAACAGATCCGTGTCCTCCCAAGAGAAAAAATCGGTTACCAACTTAGCGAGGAGGAACAACTCATTCTGGAGGCTTTAACGCAATTGCAGCTTTCTAATACAATCGACCTCGCCGAGCGTTCGGAGCACACAACACAACGTAGAGGATTAGAAAAACTCCTCGTCCGTCTTGCACAGATACTTATTGACATTTCCGATGTCCTCACGCAGACCTATTTTAGCCACGTCCAAAGACCGCAGCAGTTGATTACAACCGATAACCTTTAGTACGGGGGTGTGCTTCACAGCGTCTATAGGATTACTGCCATGAACTATAAGATCAGCCATAAGACTGAATACAGCTATACCCATCCCGTGAACCTCTGCTATAACGAGGCGCGCTTGAGTCCCCGAAGTTTTGCGCATCAGGACTGTAGCGAAAGTCAATTTGTTGTTGAACCGGAACCCAAAGAGTGCCGAGAACGTCAGGATTTCTTTGGAAATACCGTTTACTATTTCACAATCCAACAGCCTCATAATCAGCTCACCGTTACGGTTACGAGCCGTGTGAACGTCAAAGATAGAGAGATGCAACTGAATTTCGCCGAGCACCTCACTTGGGAGGAGGTGCAACAGCAGCTGCAGACGGATCAGAATCACGGAATTCTGGAGATGCGGCAATATGTCCTTGACTCTCCCATGGTTCCAATGATGCCTGAACTCCATGCTTATGCTGAAAAGTCATTTGCCAAGGGACAACCGCTGCTTGAGGTAGTTGACGATTTGACCACTCGTCTCTACACCGATTTTACCTATGATCCGAATTTCACGACAATCGCAACCCCCTTGGCTGACGTCATAAAGCATCGTCGGGGTGTTTGTCAAGATTTTGCGCACCTCGGTATCGGGTGTCTGCGCGCCCTCGGGCTTGCTGCACGTTATGTCAGCGGCTATATTGAGACCGTCCCACCACCGGATCAGGAGCCGTTAGAAGGTGCCGATGCCTCTCATGCCTGGTTTTCTGTTTATCTTCCACAGCTTGGCTGGGTAGATTTCGATCCGACGAATAACCAGATACCGGCAGATCAGCACATCACAGTTGCTTGGGGAAGAGACTACGCAGACGTAACACCATTGAAGGGCGTTGTCTTTGGGAGTGGCACACATGAATTATCAGTCTCAGTGGATTGCCAACGGTTATTTTAATTTTCCTTGCGGTTCGTTTAGGGAAGTTTAGCAAGAATCATCCTGCCCGTATATCCAGCTCGGCGCGATACTTGAGCTTATAATCGACATCTGATAAATTAAGATCCAAAACGCTAAGCCTGAAACGAAGTGGAAGGCGACTCTATACAGGGCACGTCAATGCCCCAATCTACGTTCCTTAACCGCAAGGAAAATTAAAAAAAGGGAAAGTAAAAAAATGACAATTGAAGCGTTTCAGAAGCAAATTGAAAATATTTACTATACGCGTGATGCTGCGCGCGGTGTGCCACTAACCTTTACATGGTTTGTTGAGGAGGTCGGCGAGTTGGCAAAGGAGATCCGCAAACAGCCGCAGGACATAGAGAGGTTGCGAGAGGAATTCGCCGATGTTTTTGCATGGCTCGCCACATTAGGGAGTCTGCTCGGTATTTCCTTAGCGGATGCCGCGCAAATCTACGCAGCAGGCTGCCCGAAGTGCAAAAATACACCCTGCAATTGTTAGAACATAGTTAGGCGGGTCCTTTTAGTATCACTCGGTAGTGGACAGGTCCCGTCAAATTTGAGAAGTGCTGGTTCTTCATTTATATCAAATTGGGGCCGCCGCCCTTTAAATTTAATCTGCAGCTCTGCCGAATTGAGGAGCTTCACATCTAACTGAAGCACATCTTCAACCGTATTTGACAACTTCAAATAGAGAACTGAAATCAGACGAGCGAACTGCTTGAATCTTTCTGGCGTTTTTCTAAAGTGCTGATAGAGCTCTGGGATGGGTGACGCGAGTGCTTGGAGCCTGTTTCCATGTTCCGATGAGAGTTCACCACGAATCTGAACTTCTAACAGCATCTGGTCAAAGGCAGTTGCTTGCTTTAGGTAAGGACTAACAGCTTCTAATTTTTCGTCAAAGAGGAGTCGTTTGGCACGCATGTGGGCAATCTGATCCAGTGTAAGATATTCAAAATTCACCTGTTCAGTCCGATGTTTAAACGCTTTCCCTACCGTATCCTCTCTGAGAATAACTTCCCATACAGTCTCATCTTCAGTTGAGATCTGCGCAACTTTCTGTGGTTTTACCCATGCTGCATCTTCCTGATGTGCAAAAGCGAGTACTTCGTGCTGATTCCTTCGCAATGAACGTAGGAAAGCAACTTGTTCAGAGGAACTAGGGAGAAGCGTTAGAGAAATCTCTTTTGAATCCCAACGCACCTTTTGAAACGGAATGAAATAGTGGCATCCATTTACTGGGCGGAACAGAATACATTCAATGTCTTCATTTGTCATAACGTCAGCATTGTTCTCTTTGTCGTGTGTTGAGGCATGGAGATCTTTGTCTACGGAAATAACCTTGAGAATATTTTGAATGCCTATTTCCCAGTTTTCATGAAGATTAATATATTGAAGATCTTGTAGGGTTAAATCTCCACCAAGGTTAATATAAGGTACATCGCATTTGTTCAATTTTACTGGGATAAACCACACCTTGTCACTAGGTTTCTGCCTGAGTCTATCAATTGCGATAGACAATTCTTCATTCATGTACGTCTTATCGCGAGCGTTATATTCCTTTGAAAAGCATGCGATAAAGAAATCTCCATGAAGAATTGCTTGTTGAATTGCTTGCTTCCACGGTATACCAGGTTCTAAATTATTCCAGTCTACCCAGACAGTAACATCGTGTGACGCGAGAGATTGGCAAAGGCGATCAACAGTGTCCTTATTCTCATGACAATAAGAGACAAAGACATGTCTCATCTCTCTGGCGTGTTTAATCTCCATATTGGCATGGTTGTTTAATCGCTCCCTGAAGGCTTCGCGGCGTTTTTTATGTGCTTCGGGACCCCGTCGAATTTGGGCTGGATCAGGAGCATTTTCCCGCGTATAGGTTTCGTAATCAAATTCAATTTCTTTTGTAGTATTCATCAATATACCTCTGCCCTGCCTCGAATGCAGTAATTAGACGTTGAAGTGGTGCATCTTCATCGGAACAAATAACTGATAAGATTCTTCCGTCTACAATTTTCCCTACTAACATCCAACGGTCTTCATGTCCTTGGGGATCGGGGTTTTCATATCTTTGTGGATCATCGAAAATAGAGATTACTTCATAAAGCTGGATGTTGTGTTTCCTTCGCACTTCCTCATATTTGTCTTCATCCCATACGAACCCAATATCCATGCAGCGGACTCCATACGTGTACGCAATAATTTAAACTGTGAGAAACACCTTTAAACATTCTACCACAAGTCTGTTAATTCCGATTCAAAAATCTCTCAAAGTTGCCACCGAACAGGTTGTTGACATCCCGCTCAATCTCGGACGGAGTCAGCGTCCACCCAACATCAAGAAGCGTTTGGTATTTCTCTACCAAAACATCGGCGATAATCTGACGCGAGTGTTTCCATTTGTAGACGAGTTGATCCAAGATGCGCGCATCGGAATGCTGTGGGATAACACTTAAGCCGAGGAGTTCAATCCGTTCGCGAGTGATCTCCTCAATGACGCTCGGATTGTTCATAAACCACCAACATCCAAATATCATCAGATTCTTGAATTTCCGTCCAATCACACACAGTTCATGCTGGTTTTCACGCGATAGGAGTGTGACGAGAAACTTATTCTCTGGATTTTCGCGGAGTAGCGTTTCCAGACTCGTCAAATCTGCTTTCCCGCTTCCATCGCCTGCCATCTGAAGTTGAGGGTTAACCGCACGTTTCACGCCGATCATCAACGCAAACGGAACGTTAAATTCACGCGAGATCGGTAATATACAGTTGTCAAATAATCTTCCAAGAACACCGTTGTCAGGATATTGGAAATCCGGTGGGAGAGAGACCGCCATGTATTTCGGGTTCATTCGCTGAATCCACGTTTCTAAAAATCGGCGCACCTCTTTATAGGTTTTCTCGGTTGATAGCGCGGGATCGACATCGTAGCCGAGACCGCGGAGATGGTCATAACCGACTTCTTCGTACGTGTTGATGAGGACATCCATCCGAAGTGCCGCTTCAAAACGCACATCACCCGTGTCGCCAGATTGCCAGACCGGTGCCTCTGCCGAATCAAAGGGATCGTTCGTCATCACCACTTTAGAGACTTTTGCGCGTTCAAAAACGGTGTCGATGAATGCCTCAACGGTCGTATCTGCAAAATAGTCACGGTAGTCCTGTAGATTACGCGAACTGACATCCAAGCCTAATTCATCTAAGGTTGTCACAATCCCCCGGCACGCCTCACTCAGCGGCGAATTCTCAATGAAGAGCGTCTGCCAGATGAGATCCGCTTGTTCCACCTTGGTCATTGCCCAGAATTGCCGATACGAGACATCTGATTTGCGAAATACCTCAGCAATGAGGTAGTGATAGGTAAGCAGTTCGTCAATACCCCACAGTAGCAGCTCGCCGAAGGGGGGACTAAAGAGATGTGTGTGAATATCTGTGACACTTTGGGTGTCCACAGTATCTAAAACGGCGGTTTTCAACTCATCCGCTGTTTTGATTTTCTGTATGTGGTTTGATTCAGAAACGTTCATCTTAATCCTCTCTTGTAACAAAATCAACTAAAAAAACGGACGCTAACGCCTTTCAACGCTTTCTGTATGAACTCTCGGCAGTCGTCAATTGACTTGAGGAAAGGGTGGTCCTTTGATTCAATATCGAACATCAGGTCTGCCGGTCCGAAGTCAATATAAGCGATACCGGGTTTAACTAAGGCACGTATGTTCAGAACCGATTTAAGAGACTCAACTTTGAATCCAAGAATCGCGTTTTTATTCCACCATTTGGCGTATTCTCGCCGATCTTTTCGCTCTGAGATACCGTAACCGACCCAACCGCCCCAACTTCGTCTGCCGATTGGAGGAAAGTAGAATGAGTCAATTGCTTCATCAACAGTTTCTTCCGTCTCAACTTCGGGGACTTTAATCGCCAAAACACCGAGATCACAGTAATTGCCAAGACGATACGCGTGTCGGGTATGTTTAATCCGCAGGAGAACAGGCACCTCTTTTTCTTCACCGGCTTTAGCAATACGAGAGATGTCCCATTCTGTATAGGGACCGTGTTGACAATCAAGATAAATTATATCGCAAGCGGTGTCTGCAATCGTTTGATGCACTTCTTCTCTCGTCGAAGCCATTGATATTCTTGGTTGGACGATTTTTTCTCCGGCTAAGAATTTGTCTTTTAAGGTTTTGGACATATTACATTTCTCACAGTGTTGGATTATAAAACAGAGTCAAACGGCGGATATTCCAAACCCCATTGAGATCTAATAGTATCCATGGTTCTCATGATGGATAGGGATTCATCCAGCGGCATTACATCACTTTCGAGTTTCCCTTCCCGTATACAGTTGATAACCTCAACCGCTTGATTTTCGTGGCCATTTTCGATAAATGGGATCTTAACGTATATGGGATCTTTCGCAGTCCGAGTGAGCGTTGCAGAGGTCGCTTGCCAGAATTCGGGGATATGTATCGACCCTTTCGTTCCAATGATGCATGCTTCCTTTGAGGTCTCGGTTCTGATAGCACAGAATAAGTTGGCTATTTGCCCAGCGCCATAACCTAACAGGATAGACGCTTGTTCATCCACGTTGGTTTCCCCGATGTGTGCCAGGCTGGTGATCTTAGTTGGCGCACCAAATACCATATATGCGAGTGCGATCATGTAAACGCCAACGTCCAGAAGCCCGCCACCGCCTAACTTTGGCTTGAACAGTCTACCTTCAAGCGTTTCGGTGCTCAGGTCCTTGCGAGATCCGTGATCCGCTGTCAGCAGACGCGGTTTGCCTATAGCACCGTCAGCCAACCATTCTCGAACTTTAACGATTATGGGAAGAAAACGTGTCCACATGGCTTCCATCAAAAACTGCTTATGTTCTCGGGCGCATGCTATCATTTCCTCAGCCTGCTCCGAATCCACGGTGAGAGGTTTTTCGCATAAAACCGCTTTTCCAGCTTCCAAACACAGGATAGCACACTCTTTGTGAAAAGGATGCGGCGTTGCCACATAGATGACATCCACTTCGGGGTTGTGTGCAAGGTCAACGTAATTGCCGTGTCTGTGTGGAACATTAAACGCATCCGCGAATGTGTTGGCTCTCTGGAGAACACGCGATCCAACAGCAGTGATTTCTGCGTCGGGAATTGCCTTCAATCCAGTAGCGAACTTCTCCGCAATAGTACCAGGACCCAGTATGCCCCATCTTATCTTTTTTTCCATCCGACTCTCCTTTTTCAGATTCGATGTCTTTTAACTATTGGGTTTCTGCTCGTTTTGCCATTGGCGAAAATGGTTGGGTCCATATCTTGGAACTATTGCAATTTTTGTTTAATGAAATTGATGACTTCTTCAGGAGAGTGTTTTCCAAATCGGACGTAAACGCCGCGGAAGTTTTCAAGGCGTGTCGGATGGGCGAATGGACTGAGCAGTACCCCGTTCGCATCAACATAAAAGCTGCGGAATGTTTCCCAAGACCGCTCCAGTCTATAGCAGCAACTTGTGATGACAAGTTTATCTGACTCACATTGGTGATGGAACGGAAGAAAATACTTATAAAGCGATCCAAGTAGAAAAATGGCAGACAACAAGGCAATAGAAATTGACTGAAAACCCCAGTAGATGCCAATTAGAAGAAGGATCAGAAAAACCCCTAATAGAATGGACTTGCGCCGATTCTCAACGAGTGGATGCACCGTCCATGAGAGCGTTGATTGCATCCTACCTCCATTTTTCTAATTTTCCTTGCGGTTCGTTTGGGGAGGTTTAGCAAGAACGTTCCTGCCGATATATCCAGCCCGGCGCGATACTTGGGCTTACAATTGACATCTAATAGATTAAGATCCAAAATGCTAAGCCTGAAACCAAGTGAAAGGCAACTCTACACAGAGGCACACCAATGCTCCAACCTATCGTCCTTAACCACAAGGAACATTAGAAAACCGGTGAGACTAGATTTCTCATTGATGATTATATGCCAGACGCACATGATTGACCGCAAGGAATGTTAAAATTATTCTGTGCTGTCTGTAGCACCACCATCAATTTCAGTCTTTGAGTCATCACTACTCGTCCCTTCGCTGTCTCCGTCTGTCGTGGTTTCAACGCTTTCTTCGCCTGTAGTGTCAGCAGGTTCGGTGGTGGCTTCCTGTGTCGTTTCCTGCTCGATCGGTGTCAGTTCACCGCCGGTGTCTTCACCGTAGAAACGCATCAGGAACAGCGAAATAACCATAAATCCGATAGCGAGCCATGTCGTCAACTTACCGAGGAAGGTCGCGGCACCGCGCCCTCCGAGAACAGACTGCATTTCTGCACCACCAAAAGCACTTGATGAAAGTCCTTCACCTTTGCTGTCCTGCAACAGAATAATCAGCGTCAGAACGACACAGATTGGCACGAAGAGAAATACCATAAAACCGATGATAATTTCCATCTGATTCTTTCCTCCTTCCTATTGAACATTTTGTACGATTTGCGCAAACGATTCCGCTTCAAGGCTTGCACCGCCGACAAGGGCACCGTCTACGTCGGGCTGCGCTATCAGTTCTGCCGTATTCTCCGGCTTAACACTACCACCGTATTGAATACATATCTGTGATGCAACTTCCGCTGAGTAAGCCTTCGTCAGCAGCCCTCGAATGAAATTATGGACTTCCTGCGCTTGGGCAGGCGTGGCGGTTTTTCCAGTGCCAATCGCCCAAACCGGTTCGTAAGCGATGACACAAGATAACAAGTCGGCAGCGGATAAACCCGCAATACCACCTGTGACATGACTCTTAATCACTGCTTCTGTCTGACCAGCTTCCCGTTCTTCAAGCTGCTCACCGACACAGATAATCGGCTTTAAGTCGTGTGCTAACGCTGCTTTCGTCTTCTGATTGACGCTTTCATTTGTTTCACCGAAGAATTGTCGCCGTTCCGAGTGCCCGATAATGACGTAATCACATCCGACATCTTTCAGCATTGGTGCTGAGACTTCGCCGGTAAATGCACCGCTGTCCTCCGAATAAACATCTTGGGCAGCGAGGTGAATATTACTCGCTGCTATGCTATCGCTGACCGCAGCGAGTGCGGTAAACGATGGTGCTACGATAATTTCAACACCGGTGGCATCTACAACCAACGCCTTTAACGCCGTTGTGAGCGCGACCGCCTCTGAAATCGTCTTGTTCAGTTTCCAATTCCCTGCAATGATAGGTGTTCTCATAGTTCCTTCCATTAGAGTGTGCGTGCAACGAGTTCGACGAGACGGTTGGAGTAGCCCCACTCGTTATCATACCATGAAAGAACTTTGATTAGCCCATCTTCAATTACTTTGGTAAACGGACCGTCGAGAACGGAGGAGAGTTTGTTCCCGTTGAAATCCGATGAGACGAGGTCAAGCTCCGAATACCCGAGGATGCCATCTAAATTACCTTCTGCGGCTTCTTTCAATGCTGCGTTGACCGCTTCGGCACTTGGTCTCTGTTTGAGATCAACAGTAAGATCGACAACGGAAACGTTCGGTGTCGGTACACGGATTGCGAACCCGTCGAGTTTACCGTTCAATTCTGGCAGGACTTTCCCGACTGCCACAGCGGCACCGGTTGTCGTCGGAATCATTGAGAGTGTCGCTGCGCGAGCACGACGCATATCGGAATGTGGGAAGTCATGAACCCGTTGGTCACCGGTGTAGGCGTGAACGGTCGTCATCAGACCGCTTTCAATTCCAAACTCTTCGTGCAGGACCTTCGCGACCGGTGCGAGGCAGTTCGTCGTACACGAGGCATTAGAGATGACGTTATGTTCTGCCTTATCGTATTTATCGTCGTTGACACCGAGCACAATCGTGATGTCCTCACCCTTCGCCGGAGCGGAGATGACCACTTTCTTCGCACCACCATCGCTGATATGCTTCTCAGCGTCTTCCCGATCAGTAAAGAAACCGGTGGATTCTATGACGACATCCACACCGAGTTCACCCCACGGTAGATTACCTGGATCTCGTTCAGCAAGAACTCTTATTTCTTTCCCGTTTACCACCAATCCGTTGTCTGTCGCAGCAATGTCATCGGACAGGATGCCGTGGATGGAGTCATACTCGAGAAGGTGCGCGAGCGTCTCCGGATTTGTCAAATCGTTGATAGCTACGAATTCTATATCTAATGCAGGGTTCTGCAACGCTGCTCGAAAAGCGTTCCTACCAATCCGACCAAAACCATTAATACCTACTTTAGTTGACATGAGATAGATAGATTCCTCTATAAATTTTTTTGCCGTTACAGGGCTTTTTTTTAACGAACTAACAGCAAGTTTTAGAAACCTACAAGCCACACGAAAGGAAACGAACTTGCGGGGCTATTCACGATACAGGCTTGCAAGCGATACTCTTTGATTTGCTATTATCCAAGTTTCACGATTTACATCATTTTTTAATTATACTTCAAAATGTAGTAAATTGCAAGTGCGTTGTTAAGGGATTTAGCCGTTCTGAAGCAATTTGACTTGACAATTTGGACGATTTCATATACCCTATTGACATGTCCACAGACACCCACAAAAAATCGTATCAACCTACCGGGAATTTTCGTGCTATTCCTGTTGCAGTACCGGAGAACCTCACTAACATTCGAGTTATCCTCTTTGAACCACGTGAACCCGGAAATATCGGCTCTGTCGCCAGAGTCGTGAAGGGTATGGGGCTGTCGCAGCTCTATCTGGTAAATCCTGTTCCATTCCAAGATGTTGATGCAGCGTGGTATATGGCACACGGGGCGAAGGATATCCTCGAAAATTGCCACGTCGTTCCTGAACTGAAGGACGCACTTGAAGGCATCCAATATTTGGTAGGAACGACACACCGTCGCCGCGATGTACGTCTACCGCAGCCTGTGCCTGCAAGAGAAGCCGCACAGACTATCGCCACAATCTCACAAAATAAACAGGTCGCGTTGTTATTTGGACGTGAAGACTTCGGTTTATCCACCGATCAGATGAGTCTCTGCCAGTTGACTGCGAGCGTACCGATGGCTACGAAAAATCCGTCTCTGAATCTGGCACAAGCGGTTCAAATCTTTGTCTATGAGGTTTTCGTCGCGAGTCTGGACGAGTATCCGACCTCCGAAATTGACTACGCCGAAGTGAACGCCTTGGAAGAGTTCTACGAGCGTGTGACTCGCCTGTTAGATAAGATAGGCGTGTCCCCATACAATCAAGACTGGGAGACGTATTTAAAGTCATTGCGGCGCGTCTTTTCTCGTGCCCCGTTGGAGGCACGCGACATCGCCACACTGGACATAATTTTCTCTACGACGTATCGGCACATTGAGCGATTGGAGAAGAAATTAGCAGATGACAAATAGTTTTCGTGGAGTGTGTTAACAAAATAGATACACCCAAAATCCTATAGTAAAGAATCATGAAAATATTTAGTACCTATGGTCCCGTAAATCCTAAAGAGAATTACGTTGTCTCACGTACTGCAGAACTCGCTGATTTCATCAATCGGGTCAAACTCGGACGATATATCGTTATCTTTGCGCCCCGACAGACAGGCAAAACCACATTTTTCCAATGGGCACTTGACTCCATTGCCGCAGATACCACAGAAACCTTCTTCCCCATTGAACTCAATTTTGAAATCTATGAAGACTATACCGCGTCCGATTTCTATGCTTCACTCTACAAAAGGATTTACGAAGAGATTGATCGCGTCTTCCAGAAGCGCTGTGAGCGGTTTCCTTCGTGCACTTCGCAGTATCTATGTTCATCGTTCTATGCAGCAATGCCCCTACAGCGTCGGCATTGTAGGCGTTAAGAACATAGCGCAGCTCAATTTAGACCGCTCTATCTCGCCCTTCAATATCCAGGACGAGTTCGCCCTGCCTAATTTCACCCTTGAGCAGGTCTGTGAGCTCCTTGCACAGTATACAAATGAAGTCGACCAAGCCTTCGCGCCCGAAGTCATTGAGAATATTCACAAACAAACTGCCGGACAACCGTTCCTCATCAACCGATTCGCACAGATTCTGACTGAGGAGATAGCTCTCTCGAAAAATGAAACGATCCAAATGGCGCACTTTGCAGAAGCACATACGCAACTCCTTGAAGAAACAAACGCCAATATCAGCCATCTGCTAACCAATATCCGCAGAAATCCGCGTTCTGAAAGCATCCTGATGCGAATCGCCTCTTACGAAACTGGCATCCGCTTCAATCCAGACGACGAAATCATTGATGAACTCGCCACTTACGGAGTCATCACAAAAGGTAACGACAGGATGTGTGAGATCCTCAATCCCATATATCAGCAGCGTATCCTGCAGGCGTTCAAGCCGCTTGTCAATGGGTTGGAGCACGAATATTTTCCACAGGATACCCATCAGGACTTGGTTGATTACGTAACCTCTACAGGTCAGATTAAGATGGACTTGCTCCTTGACAACTTCCGAGATTTTATTTCGCGTGCAGGCTTTCGGATTCTATTAGTGCCGGATACGCCAAAGGAGTTTGTCGGTCAGCATCTTCTCTATGCGTATCTGGATCAATTCGTCCAATTAATACACGGACATATCTACCTTGAAGGGCAAACTGGGCGCGGCAAAATCGACCTCGCGATTTTCCACAATGCCAAAAAATACATCGTTGAGACCAAGATATGGGAGGGGCCCCGGTCCTATCAGTCTGGCAAAAAACAACTCGCCGCATATCTCAAACTGGAGGGAGTGAGCGAAGGATACTACGTCGTCTTCGACCATCGCATGGAACCAGAACCCCGTGTAGATACAGAGACAATAGACGGTTTGACGATCCGGAGTTACGTCATTCCTGTCGTGCAAGAAGTGTCCTCACAACAGACATAGGACTTACGCAAGCCGCTTGATTTTTTGAGAATTCAACTTGAGGAGGGAAAGAATCATGAAAGACAAAACCCTTTATTGCCGAATTACGGCGGATGAAATCAGGTGTCCCCAAAATCAAGATCGGTTCCCGATTGATAAATCTGTGAAACGGATTCGCAATAATTGAGCGCGCCCGAAAGAAGTTAGAGGATTCTACTTGAAATTCTGGAGTGGACTAACGTATCATATATGTTAAGGAATTTGAACAGTCATGTAACGACGAAATGTTTATAGCATAAACAAGAAATGCGATACATCAAACCCATTGTTTGGCTCATTTTTATCCTCTCTGGTGCCAGCGGACTCATCTATGAAGTCATCTGGATGCGGCAGCTCACGCTCATCTTCGGGAGCACCGTCTTCGCAACGAGTACCGTCCTGACAGCATTTATGGCAGGACTCGCACTCGGCAGCTACTACTTCGGTAGGAAGATTGACGAAAGCACACAGTCTCCGCTACGAATTTACGCGCTTCTGGAAGCCGGTATCGGTGCGTTCTGCCTTGTGTGGCCCCTCATTTTAGCAGCATTGAGTGCCCTCTATGTGTTGATTCATCGTAATATCACATCAGAGTTTTATACTCTCTCGCTCATTCGGTTCGTGCTAACGTTCGGGGTCCTGTTAATTCCGTCTACACTGATGGGTGGCACTTTACCGGTGCTAACCCGCTTTTTTGTGAAAAGATTGGAGCAGCTCGGCACCAACATCGGAATCCTGTACGCGTTGAACACATTCGGTGCCGTCATCGGAACTGTGGCAGCAGGATTTTTTCTAATTGAAGCGTTAGGTGTTCGATGGACACTCGGTGTCGGTATCGCTATCAATTTCGGTGTGGCAGCGGTTGCATTAGCGTTATCACAGAAGGTACCGGAAACAGAAGAGGTCAGCGGTCAGCAAAGTGATTTTCTTGCTGATAGTTCCCGACAGTCGACAGCCGACAGCCATCCCTCCGACAGCCGACAGCCGACAGCCCACAGCCATCTGGTATTATGGGCAATAAGCATCTCTGGGTTCTGTGCTTTGGCTTATGAAGTCTTATGGACCCGCATCATGGTCTTCTTCCTTGGAAGCACGACGTATGCATTTGCGACGATGCTTGCTGCATTCCTATTCGGCATCGCGCTGGGAAGTATGGTGTTCGCACGCTGGGTTGACCGGATTAAACAACCTATAGCAGTTTTTGGCATCATCCAACTCAGTATCGGACTTTTCGCGCTTCTCCTAATGCCGGCGTTTGAGGAGTTATACGGCATGAGCCGTGCGTTTCAGTCCACTTTCGGCGGAAGCAGATTCTGGGCATTCTTTTCCTGTTTCCTTGTGATGAGCCTTCCAACGTTTTTGATGGGCACGAGCTTTCCACTCGTAACGAAAATCTATACCGGCAGTGCGCGTCAACTCGGTAGGAGCATTGGAAACGTCTATGCAGTCAACACAGTTGGGAGTATTTTGGGGGCGTTTTGTGCTGGATTCATCCTGATTCCACTTTTGGGTATCCGACCAAGCATTGTGCTAACCGTCGCCTTGAACACTGGCATTGGATGTCTGCTCATCTTGAAAAGCAGGTGGCAGGCTGAAACCGGAAAATCGCTCCTACAAGGCGTAAGCATCGGGATGCCGATTCTTAATGCCGGATTGGCTGTTATCATGTTACTCACTGTCAATCAACCACTCTTCCTGAAAAGTGCTATTTTCAAGACGCAACGCCCCGGCGATACGCTTGTTGATTACAATGAAGAGGTGGACGCAACCGTAACAACATTGAAAGACGATGAAGGTGTCTATCGTCTCTATGTGGATACAAATCAGGCGGCGGATGCCTCGCGCTGGGATTCACCCTCGCACCGCGTCATCGCACATCTACCGTTGCTCTTACATCCACGTCCGAAACGCGCACTTGTCGTTGGGTTCGGTATGGGGCTTACCTCGCATTCAATAACACAACACGGTGTACGAGTTGATGCAGTGGAACTCTCCAGCGGCGTAATTTCCGCTGCACAAAAGCATTTCACACATGTCAACGGAAATGTGTTTGAAAGCCCACTGTTCAACTATAGGCTCAACGATGGACGAAATCATATTTTGATGACAAAGACCAAATACGATATGATCTCGACAGGTATTATCCATCCACTGGTCAGTGCTGGGAGTTCCAATATTTACACCGCCGACTTTTACCGTTTGTGTCGTCGGATTTTGAGCGAAGATGGGATCATGTGTCAGTGGGTGCCGTTGCATCGCTTGCCAGAAGCACACTATAAGATGATTGTGCGTACCTTTATTGAGGTGTTCCCGCATACAACACTCTGGTATAAGTATACACCCGATTTTGTGATTCTTATCGGCACACTTGAACCGCTGCGGATTGACTACAAAAACTTCATCGAACGCTCACAGATAGCGAGTATTCGCGAAGGACTTGCTGCCGATGACTTGGATGGAATGTCACTACTCGATTCATTCATGATGGGACCTGAAAATGTGCGTAAATATGCAGGCATTGGGCCTATTCACACAGACAACCGGCCACAATTGGAATTCTTCCGTGGGGCAGACTTGGTGGGTACAACAACACAAAACGTTAAAGGGATGGCGGAATATCGGGAACGGGTGCTGCCTTACCTCACGAACTACGGCGGAACGCTCGGAGAGAAACGGGACGTTCGAGAGCAACTCAACACCTACTTTAGAGCAACACAGAAGTTAATTCTTGGGCAGATTGCTTATGCAAGCGCGCAGTATCAAAATGCCGCGGCTCTCATGAACGAAGCAGTGGAACTCAATCCTGTTGACGAAACAATTCGTTATAACTTTGGGGTCGTTGCTGGCTTGATTCGCGAGGGCGAACAGGAAGAACTTCAGCAAATTGAACGGCAGGTACAACAGACGATGGCACAAAACCCTGATGACATTCAGGGACACCTCCATTTGGCGACGTTGTATGAAATGCAAGGTGAACTTGGAAAGGCAGCAAGCGAACTGGAGGAATTGCTCAGACGTGCTCCCAACCGAGTTGAAGTCTATCCGCTTTTGGGGGCACTGTATGAACGCCAGAAACGCTACAAAGATGCTCTCCGCACTTACGAACGGCTTGAACGACTGGAGACAACTTTGCCCGCGCTCATTTTTGCGGCAATGGCACAACTCCACTTGCAATTGGAAAACATAGCAGAAGCCGAAAAATATGCAAAGAAAAGCATCGCTACGGATGTCAATTCGTGGTGGTCCTATTACGTTCTCGGAAACGTTTACGCCGCCATGAACCAACCAGAGAAACAGATAGAGTCCTACGATAACGCTTTGAAAGCACTTAATGAAATCATCCGTGTCACCGCGGATCCGAGCGAACTACTGAGTGCCAAAGAACAGATCCAGAACGAACTTGAACAGCTTAGAAAATAACATCTGTTTTTTTGAATTTCTTTATAGGATGAGCAAGCCCGAAACGAAGTGGAGGGCGACGCTACGAAAATAAACGTCAACGCACTAACCCGCTTGACCGAACCGCAAGGAAAATTAAAAAAATGTCTCAAGAAACCCAAGAAGCCACATCGCCTTGTTTAAAACGAACCCATTATTGTGGTGACCTACGCTTAACCGATGCCGGGACGCCTGCACAACTCAACGGTTGGGTTAAACGCCGCCGTGATCATGGTGGGGTCATCTTCGTTGATTTACGTGACAGGACAGGTATTACGCAAGTTGTCTTTGATCCGCAGATTGACGAAAAAGCGCACGCGCTCGCAGATGCGGTCAGAGGTGAATTTGTGCTGAACATCAGCGGTACCGTCCGTGAACGCGACCCAGGCGAATTGCTCTTTCAAGCAGACGCAGCATACCAAGCAGAACTCGCCGATGGCAACCTTTCAGCTGCGTTCCGAGCACTGTTTTCAGATGTTGACCGCAAATACACCCTTTCCGAAGAAATTGAGGTGGCAACGAGAGTCGCTGGTACGCGATGGCTGCTCACCGATGTCGAAAATAATCGGACATATCACATTGTCAGCGAAGATGTGGGGGCGGAAAACGGTCTCAGCATCTACCAAGGCACGGTCAATCCAGAACTTGATACGGGTGAGATCGAAGTCGCTGTGGATTCTCTGAATATTCTAAATACTGCCAAAACGCCGCCGTTCCCGATTGAAGACGATATTGATGTGGCGGAAGACATTCGGATGCGCTACCGGTTCATTGATTTGCGTCGTCCCGAAATGCAAAAGACGTTGGCAATGCGGCATAAAGCAGCACTCGCAGCGCGCAACTATATGAACGAACAGGGCTTTCTTGAAATTGAGACCCCCATTTTGATGAACAGCACACCCGAAGGGGCACGCGATGTCCTCGTGCCGAGTCGTCATTATCCGGGTAGATTCTATGCACTTCCGCAATCACCGCAGCAGTTTAAGCAGATTCTCATGATGAGTGGTGTTGACCGGTATTTCCAAATCGCGCGCTGCTTCCGTGATGAGGACACCCGCTCCGACAGACAGTTGGAGTTCACGCAGCTTGACATCGAGATGTCATTCGCAGAGGCGGACGATGTGCTTGAGGTGACCGAAGGACTGATGAAACGGATATTTGAAGAGGCAGGTGGTATTCCTGTCCAGACACCTTTTCTACGACTGCCTTACCACGAGTCAATAGCACGTTTCGGAAATGACAAACCGGATACGCGGTTCGGTATGGAACTTACTGATCTTTCCGATGTTATGGCAAACTGCGACTTTCAAGTGTTCACACGCACCTTGGAAAGCGGTGGACAGGTTAAAGCCATCGCTGCACCCGGTGGGGCAGACTTTTCACGCAAAGACATCGACGATCTGACAGCGTTTGTTGCCACCTACCGAGCAAAAGGCTTGGCATGGGTCAAAGTCACAACAGATGGCTTCTCGTCCGGCATCGTTAAGTTCTTCACAACTGAGCAACTTGAAATGGCACAAGAACGAACAGGAGCGCAGCCAGGGGACATTATGTTCTTTGTTGCTGACAAACCGAAGGTTGTTGCCGATGCCCTTGGCAATCTCCGCCTCCATCTCGGAAAAAAACTTAACCTTATTGACGAAACCCGATACAATTTCCTGTGGATTGTCGATTATCCGCTGTTTGAATGGAACGAAGAAGAGAATCGGTACGAACCCTTCCACCATCTGTTCACCGGCGCGACGGAAGAGACTTTACCGCTGTTAAAAACAGATCCGGGGAAGGTCCAGAGCCAACACTATGATCTCGTATGTAACGGGTATGAAATCTGTAGCGGAAGCGTCAGAATTCACCAATGGGATATTCAACAGCAGGTCTTCGAGGTTTTGGACATCACGCCGGAAGAGGTCGAGAGTCGGTTTGGCTATTTCATAGAGGCATTGGCGTATGGCACACCTCCGCATGCAGGCATCGCACCCGGACTTGACCGAATGGTGATGTTGATGCGGAACGAGGAAAACATCCGCGAGGTGATCGCGTTTCCCAAATCGCAACAGGGACTCTGTCCGCTCACGCATGCCCCGTCCGTTGTAACGGACGCACAGTTAGAAGAACTCTCCATCCACGTTGATGCAGACGACTAAGGTAAAAAGAGTTATCGGTTGTCAGTAAGATGGCTTTCGGCTGTCGGCTTTCAGCAAGAGATGTCTTGTGGTCGTAACTTCTAAAGCAACCGCCACAAGCAGTTAACTGACTGCTGATGGCTATTTCACTGACAACCAAAAAATAAAGGAGATAGCACGATGCAAGAGAAAATACACGCTGCCCCGACACTCGTCTATCCCGAATCAGACGGTGAACCAATGGCAGAAACAGGGAGACATGTTAGACTCCTTTTGGATATGATAGAAACGATAGATTGGCATTTCCGGGATGCCCCGGATGTGCATGTTTGCGGCAACATGTTCCTCTATTATGAAGAGGGCAATCCGCGTAAAGTTATCTCACCGGACGTGTTTATGGTACGTGGTGTTTCAAAGAAAGACCTGCGAACCTATAAGACGTGGGAACAGCAACCGTATCTCGATTTCGTCCTCGAACTTGCCAGCCCAAGCACGTATACGAAAGACTTCAACGAAAAGAAAACCATTTATGAGAAAATCTTGCGGGTCAAAGAGTACTACATTTACGACCCTTATGGTGAGATTCATCCATCTTTCATAGGGTTTCGTCTCGTAGGGGGTTCTTATGAAGAAATAGCGTTTGTAGATGGACGACTTCCCTCTGAGACGTTAGGTTTGGAGTTGGGTGAGCGTGATGGCGCGCTGCGGCTCTATGATCCTGTCAAGGATGCGTGGTTCGGTCCTGGTCGGGAGCATGCAGCTGAAGCGGAGACCCTTGCATCTGAAGAAACCCGCGCACGGCAGGAGGCAGAATCGCATGCAGCAGCAGAATCCCTGGCACGGCAGGAGGCAGAATCTCGTGCGCAACACGCCGAAGCCGAACTCGAAAAACTGCGCGCAGCACTTGAACGTCTCGAAACAACCAAATAGGAAATTGATTGTGAAAATCGGCAAACACCTCTCTATAGTAATCCTAATATGTGTTGGATTAGCGTTTGCAACAGCAGAAGCCCAAGAAAACCTCGCGCAGCAGGTGTCCGCTATTTTTCAACAAAACTGCTTGAATTGCCATGGACCATCCGGTTCCTTTAAGGAAGCACTCTTGCTGGACCGCTCCGCCCTTATTGATACTCAGGTCGTCATTCCAGGGAACCCAGGAAACTCAGAGTTCTATAAACGACTCCTTGGACCGACTGAGAATGGTCCACAAATGCCACTTAATCTACCGCCACTCTCACCAGAAGCCGTTGAAACGATTGCCCGTTGGATTGCCGCAGGCGCGCCTGATTGGGATGTGCAGCACGACATCAATTTCATAACCACGGATGCAATGCTTGATACCATCCAAACCCATCTAAAATCACTGGATCCCTTTGACCGTCCCTCCGCACGATATTTTACGATGACGCATCTCTATAATGCCGGTGAAACTCCTGAAACACTCAGCGACTATCGGATCTCGCTCTCTAAACTGATAAATAGTCTCTCGTGGAAATTTGAGATTACGAACCCAATACCCATTGATGAAGCACAAACAATCTTCTATATTGACCTGCGGCGTTACGAATGGAATACCACAACCGATGTCTGGCCACAAATTGAGCAAGTATATCCCTACAACATTGCGTTTGATCCGGAAACACAAGCAAGTCTACTTGAAAAATTGACACAACTGCAGACTGAAACAGGCAGCACAGTACCGTTTGTCCATGTCGATTGGTTTCTTGCGACCGCCTCGTTGCCACCACTCTACCACGATATCTTGGGGTTGCCACAAACGGACCGTATGTTAGAGGCACAATTAGAGGTGAATGTCGCGAGTAATATCAGGAATGCACCGGGGATAGATGTTTGGCGTGCGGGTTTCAACGATTCGGGTGTCTCATTAAACAACCGCGTTGTGGAACGACACACGTCTCGGTATGGCGCGTATTGGAAAAGTTACGACTTTGCTGGAAGTGTGGATTCACAGAATATCTTTACACATCCGCTTAATTTCACACACGATGGTGGCGAAATTATCTTCAATCTCCCCAACGGGTTGCAGGCGTACTTGCTGGTTGATGCCAATGGTAACCGGCTGAACGACGCACCAATTGACATCGTTTCTAACCCTGCAGCCAGCGATCCTACAGTTAAAAACGGGCTCTCTTGTATTGGGTGCCATACCCAAGGCATGAAAAAGTTTAAAGATAGTGTGCGTGCTGCGATTGAACAGGATGACAACCCACCGTATAACAAAGAACAGGCACTACGACTCTACTCTAAACAGTCAGTGCTTGACAATCTGATTGCAAAAGATACACTAAGGTTTCAGCGGGCACTGGAAGAGATTGGCGGTCCGTTCTCAGATGACGCATCCAGACAGCGATTCTTCAAGCAACATGAAAATGAACCAATACAGCGGTTTCATGAGGCGTTTCAAGCACCACTAAATGCCTCGGACGCTGCTGCCGCAGTCGGATTAGAAACTTCGGAATTCCTCGCACAGATACGTAAGAAACAGAGTTTAAAAAGCTTGGGATTACAAACCCTCACAGATGTGAACGGCACCGTGAAACGGGATGCGTGGACATCTAACTTTGACGACGTGATTTCTGCGTTGAATACTCCTGATAGCGTCCTTCCACCAGTTGTGCAGCGTCCGGAACTTATCCCGGGACAGTCTGTTAACATTCCGGATCCAAACCTTCGTGCAGCAATTGCAGAAGCACTCGGAAAAACCCCAAACTCCGCTATTACAGTAGCAGAGATGGCAACATTGGAACGTCTTTATGCAAACGGGAGGGACATTACTGATTTGACAGGACTTGCGTTTGCAATAAACCTGGGCTTCCTAGATGTTGAGAGTAACTCAATATCGGATATCTCACCGCTGACAGGATTAACTAATCTGACAGAATTAAAAATAGGTCGTAACCTGATATCAGATATCTCACCGCTTGCCTCTTTGACAAAGTTGCGTCAGATATGGCTTAATGACACTGAAGTAGCCGACCTTTCATCCCTCGCGTCCTTACGCGATCTTGAAACAATAAATGTCGCAGCCACCCGTGTATCAAGCCTCGCTCCCTTAGAAGGACTCACAAAACTGAGAATATTAGAAACCATACATTCCAATATCTCGGATCTCTCACCCCTTGCGGGATTGACAAACTTAACAAGACTCCTCTTATACGATTGCAAAGCAACCGACCTATCCCCCTTAAAAGGACTCACGAAACTCAGATGGCTCGGTTTTCCGCATACCAATAATATCACTGACTTCTCACCCTTGTCAGGATTAACAGAGTTGAGGCATCTCGACCTATTCCATACTGAGATTTCGGATCTTTTCCCGTTAGCAGGATTGGTTAATTTGGAAACGTTGATACTTAATGAAAACCGAATCGTAGATGTCTCACCGCTTGCATCATTGCATAACTTAAAAAGGTTAGAACTTCACATCAATAATATCTCTGACTTCTCACCCTTGGATGGCATACGCGAGACTATAGAAGTATTCAATTGGTACAGCAATCCGGGTTTTCCACAAGGTGGTCTAAAAATTACGGGACCTTGGTTATGGCTAACCTTGCCATCAGAGGTGGACGAAGACGTACTTCTTACGGATTATTTAGCGAAAGCATCCAACGGTAAGGTTACAGAAGAACAGATCGCTACCCTCGGTGCCTCGGAGGGGACTGTTATAGGAAAAAATGTATGGTCGGTTGGGACACTTGAACCTTATAAAGCTAATGGCAGATGGAACAATGTGCGGAACCTTAAAAGATTATTAGACGCTCAAGGTGCTATTGAATTTAGGGACAGTGGGAATTTCGTTGTCTACGGTTCTATCACTTTGTATTCTCTAAGAACACAGCACACGAAAATATTTATAGGTGCCAGTCATCCTCGGAAAGTCTATCTTAATAGCGAGTTAATTCATGAAGACGATGCAGACTATTACGCCGGAGAATGGGCTTATGATTACCAAACATTTTTTCCGATCACACTGCAACCAGGAAAAAATGTTTTGTTGGTGAAGCTTGGTAAGCCGTGGAGGATTGATTTATTGTCTCTCTTTTTCGGATTTGAACCTGGCACCGAATATAGCGTCGTCAACCCCCGTGTCGGGTACACCTTCTCTGAGCCAAAAATCCATGTCGGTGATACCTTTACCCTCGACCTCAGCACAGAAAATGTCTTTGATTTAGCAGGCTGGCAATTTGATATCGCCTTTGATCCAGCGGTGCTTGAAGCGGTTGAGGTAAACGAAGGAGATTTCCTGAAAACAGGAGGCGAAACGACCTTCTTCCAAAAAGGCACAATTGATAACACGACCGGCAAAATTACTAAACTCAGTTCGGCGAGACTCAGCGAAGATGGGGTCAGCGGCACAGGAACGCTTCTGTCGGTGATGTTCAGAGCAAAAACAGCTGGACAGACGCAGTTGAAACTCGAAAACTTTCAACTCGCTGCTATCACCGGTGTGTCTATCCCTGCGGGACCACATGAGGTTGTGATTACTGTAGAAGGGCGACTCGCTACTGGGGATGTGAATCAGGATGGACACGTAAGTATTCTGGATATGGTGCTTGTTGCTCGACAATTCGGGAAAACTGTGCCCCCTGACTCGGATGTAGACCTGAATAGTGATGGTGTTGTCAATATCCAGGACCTCATCCTTGTGGCACAACACTTAGGCGAGTCAACCACCTCTGCCGCACCTTCCGCTATTGCTATAGACGCTTCGGAGTTATTAGACCCAGCGATGATACAGGCTTGGATAACACAGGCGCAAATTGAAGATGATGGCTCCATCGCCTTCCAACAAGGTATCGCAAATCTCCAGCAGCTTCTAACACTGTTTATCCCAGAAGAAACCGCCTTACTTCACAACTATCCAAACCCATTCAATCCAGAGACATGGATACCGTATCAACTGTCTGAACCGGCTGAGGTTACCTTGCGTATCTATGCTGTGAATGGCAGTTTGATCCGAACATTAGCATTGGGGCAAATGCCCGCCGGCATCTATCAAACCCGCACCCGTGCCGCATATTGGGATGGGAAAAATAACGTAGGCGAATCGGTCGCGAGTGGTGTCTATTTTTACACATTAACTGCAGGCGACTTTAACGCCACGAGAAAAATGTTGATAAGGAAATAGTTCTCGGTTATCAGTCGTCAGTTGTCAGTTAAGCCTTGTAACAGTTGTACGTTACGTGAATTCCACAAACCTTTCTTTAACCGAAAACTGATAACTGAAAGCCTGCATAGCAGGCGTACTGACAACCAATAAAAAGGAGTCAAACTATGAATGAAAATGAAAACGAAAAGAAACCGAAAGTTAGTCTCGGACTGCTTTACGGGATTATCATTGCCATTGTTGCTGGGGCACTTATCGGAGGTTACGCACCAAACTTTGCAGTCCACACAACAATACTCGGTGAGGTATTCTTAAACCTCCTGAAAATGATAGTGGTGCCGCTCGTTATCTTATCCATGATAGTAGGGATAACGAATTTAGGCGACATCCGCAACATCGGCTCCATCGGCGGACGAACTGTCCTGTACTACATGGCAACAACCGCCATCTCCGTTGTTATTGGGATGATTCTCGTGAATATCATCTCACCCGGCAAAGGACTATCACAAGGCGAAGAACGTGCTGATCTGAGTTACACACTCTCCGGTGCTGATATGCTCACTGTTGAGTTGAGCGGAGAATTCAATCGGACATATAACAATAAATATGTTATAACGCTCGCTGACCAGAACGTGAGTGGTGAAGTGGAATCAATTGCCGGAACAACAGCCACAGTAAAGTCATGGCAACCGCTGTCCGCAGATGCTCGTTACGTAACAACAGACAGTGGTGAACGCCTATTATTTCTTGACGGTCGTCTTGAGACCATAGAACCCCGAAATACAGGCACTGGCGTTAACATCAACCTGCCCATTGCAGCAACAGTGTCTGGCAAAATGGAAAAGACGATGGGCAGTACCATCAAAGAGGTCTTCCTCGGCAACGAAGAGACGGGCAAAGAGGGGATGATCCCTTCAAACGTCTTCAAAGCGATGGTGCACACCGACATTCTCCCCTTAATCTTTTTCTCGCTTCTTATCGGTGCTGCTCTGTCCATGCTGGGTGATATTGGCAAACCGGTCATCTCCGTGATTTCGGGACTAAATGAGGCGGTGATGAAACTCGTCCACTGGATAATGTATGTCGCACCAGTCGGTATCTTTGGCTTAATCGCGGGCAGGATCGGCGAGGCAAAAGGCTTTGCAGGCTTCTGGCCCGAACTCGTCGCCGTGGGCAAGTATAGTGCGACAGTCGTGTTAGGCCTCGGCGTACACGCTGTTATCGCTTTGCCGATACTCCTACTGATTCTCGGACGTAGAAATCCGCTTAACTATTTCAAAGGTATGGCAACCGCTTTACTCAACGCCTTTTCGACAGCGAGTTCAAGCGCGACTCTGCCGCTAACGATGGAAGGGGTTGAGAATCAGAACGGTATCTCCAGACGGACTTCCAGTTTTGTCCTTCCATTGGGAGCAACCATTAATATGGATGGCACCGCACTCTATGAGGCGGTCGCTGTCATGTTCATCGCGCAGGTCTATGCGATTTCGATGGATCCAGCGCAACAGGTGGTTGTCGTGCTTACGGCGACCTTAGCAGCCATCGGTGCGGCGGGGATTCCGGAAGCAGGACTTGTCACGATGGTTATCGTGCTTAGAGCCGTGGATCTTCCCGTTGAAGGTATAACACTGATTCTCTCCATTGATTGGCTGCTTGACCGGTTCCGTACCACAGTTAATGTTTGGGGTGACAGCATCGGTGCAGGCGTAATTGAGACGTATGAATCCAGAAATTCAACGGAAGCCCCAGCAACATCATAAATGCTGGCGGGATTTGACACCTCGCCCACCTTCAAATTCGCACAATGGATACACAAAACGAACCGAACCCACAGCAATCAGCACTCAGCGGCGCAGCAATTCTCGCGATCATTAGCGTTGTGCTCGCCGCGGGGTGGATAGCATTCGCCTACTACAAAGGATCCTTTCCCGATAGTAGCCGGATACTGCTATTACATCCAATAGTGCCAATACTGCTGATTGTGTTGCTTATCCGCGTTTACCGCTGGATCGACATAAAAAGCATTGTCATTTTGGAAATACTGATGATCGCTGTGTGGATTTTTACACGTTTGTTAGGCGTGCTAACGCCTTTCATTTTGGGGTTTGGTTTTGCTTATATCTTCAGGTTTCTCTGGAATGCTTTCCCGTTCAAGGCGCGCTATCAACGCGGACTCGCGACTGTGCTGATTGTGCTCGTCTGTGGCGGGCTGTTTTTCTATACCGGAAAACAGGTTAGCAAGCAGACAGGTCAGATGGCGAGTGGATTGCTGAAGTTTTATTATGAAACCGTGCTGCCGTATGCCGTCGGTGAAACCTTTGAAGCAATTGCTATCAGTAGGGGCGAGGGTACTTCGCCCCTACATGAGGACGAGATTACAGAAAGAAACGAGCAAGCGACAGAAACGTTCTATCTCGGGACGAACAACGGGGTTTATGAAATTCAGCCAGAGATCGTCGGTGGACTCTCCCGTATCGGTATCACAAACGGTGCGCTCCTCGGTAAGCCGATACAGACACTTACGGCTGGTGAAAATGTTATCTATGCCGGTACTCAAAGTGGATTATACAGGTATTATAAGACACTCCCTGCTGATGATGCTGAAGCAATCAACGGCGATGCAAGTGCTCAGGACATCGCACCGAAAATCTGGCACAAGGTAGAAGGCACCCCCTTTGATACCGCTTCCGTCCAAGCTATTAGCATTCCGATTTGGGATAGCACCCAACTCTACGTCGGAACACAAAAAGGGCTTTATAATAGCAGAGATTCAGGACAAATGTGGCGTGAAGTTGCCCCTACAATCTATGCTGAAAGATCCATTGTTAGTATCACCTCCGTTGTGGATATAAATGGTGATAGAACAACCTATGTCGCCAGTACAGAGATCCCTTCAGAGGAAGCACTTCCTTCACCTACAGTTACAACGGTGCACTGGTATCTGGAAGGCTCTTCTCTCGAATGGGGACCGCTCCCTCCAATAGCAGAAGAAATCTACACCCTTGCAGGTGGAGATGAAACAAAGGGTAATGCGAATGGTGGATCACAGGCATCCAACATTGAATTATACGCTGGTACCCCGAATGGACTCTATGGATGGCATCGTCTTGGAAACGAGTGGCGAAAGATAGAAGGAGCAGAGGGAACAGCGACAATTTCGTTATTAGCCTCGGCACCTTCCGGTGTATACGCTGGTAATGACACTCTCGTCCGGCATCGTGCCACACCTGCAACGGGATGGAAGTCCTTTGCGACCTATAAAGAGGGCATTAGTCACGCCTACAAAGACGAACCAATTGTTCAACAGGCGAAAGCATATTTTACCGAAAGAATACCGACAATTGCCCAAACCGGTAGCGAGGCTATCAGAGAAACGTTTCAAGTCGCGGGTTCGATCGCTTTTGGGTTCGGTGGGTTTCTCGCCACAGTGACGTTCGCATTCATCGTGTTTGTCTATGCAAGCCAATCGTTTGACAACTATTTCCGCAGTTTCATCAGGCTGGTGCCTGAACGCTACCGTGAGACTGCCAAAACCTATCTACGCGAAATTGATAAGAATCTTCAACAGTTCCTGAAAGGGCAGGTCGCGGTGATCGCAATTGTGTCCGTGGTTTCCTGCATTGCGTACAGTATCATCGGTGTGCCGTTCGCGTTGGTTATCGGTTTGCTCGCAGGTATCTGTAATGCCATACCGACCTTCGGTCCCTTTATTGGTGGCGGTTTCGCCTTTATTGCAATGCTGATGGGACTTGCAGCTGGAGATTTCGGCATAATTGACTTCCTTGTTCGCAGCGCATTTGTGTTGGGTGCCATCCTCGGTATTCAGACACTTGACAACTCGCTTATCTCCCCCAAAATCATGAGTTCTGCTGTTGATGTAGATCCATTGCTGATTATGTTCGCTGTGATTGTCGGAGCAGCTGTCCTCGGTTTTTGGGGTGTTTTGCTTGCAATTCCTATTATTGTTGTGATAAAATCGGTTATTGTCGTTTCTCAATCTGTAGCGACGGATGAAAAACACTCCTAAGAGAAAAGGCAGTCGGCAAAGAGGCTATCGGCTATCGGCACAGAGAAGAGGGTTTTCTTCTAAATCTTTGCTGACTGCCGAAAGGGTTGCGGAGCAACCCGACCCGATTGCCATTCCCGCTGATAGCCTCTTCAAAAAGGAACATTAAAAAATGGAAACTGGACGTCCCATTGTCGCGATTGTCGGCAGACCGAATGTCGGGAAATCATCACTTTTCAATCGAATCGCTGCATCCGCACCTGTAACTGTCCCCAACACCGTTGATGATTTGGCGGACATGGGTGACGAAGCGATGCAAGATGACAAACCGCGCACCGTAGCAAAACGACGTGCTTCGCGTAGGTTCGCTGTCGTCCATGATACTCCCGGCGTGACGCGCGACAGAAACTATGCAGATGCAGAATGGGACAGTCGTTCGTTTACCATCGTCGATACAGGTGGTTTGGACATCGATCCGGACGATCGACTTATCGATAACGTCCAGTCGCAAGTAGATGCCGCTTTGGCTGAAGCGAGCCTTGTTCTTTTTGTTGTTGATGCACGGACCGGTATCATGCCACACGATCTGATCGTCGCTGATAAACTCAGAGCCGCTGACAAACCGATCTGTCTCGTTGTTAACAAAGTAGACAGCGACCAATTTCGCAATGAAGCCGCTGAATTTTACGGACTTGGACTGACAGAACCGATGTGGACCTCCTGTGTCCAAAACGATGGAATTCGAGAACTCCTTGACCATATTGTAGAAATCCTGCCGGAGACTGATGAAACAGCCCCCGACGCACCTGCTACAATAAAAATAGCAATTGTCGGCAGACCGAATGTCGGAAAGTCGTCCCTGATCAACAATCTATTGGGTGAAGAACGAATGATTGTTGATGACCGTCCCGGTACGACGCGTGATGCGGTGAATATACGTATCGTTCAGGACAACATCCCTTTTGAAGTCGTTGACACAGCAGGAATGCGGCGGAAATCTGCCATCAATGATGAACTTGAGTCTGTCACTGTGAAACGTGCGATACGAAGCATTCGCCAAAGCGATGTCGCTGTACTCGTACTCGATGTAACCCAGGATGTCGCGCAACAAGATAAGACAATCGCCAATTTCATTGAACGGCAGGGAAAAGCCTCCATTTTGGTACTGAATAAGTGGGATCTTATCGACAAGGATAACACGACTCACCCAACGTTTATGGATGTGATAGATGCACAACTCCCACGACTCGGCTACGTTCCACGCGTTTTTGTTTCTGCGCTGACAGGACAACGCGTCACCCAAATATTGACGACTGCTCTTGAGGTTTATCGTGAGTATTGCACCCATATTCCGACACCAGCACTCAACGACCTTTTGTTGGCGTTGCGGAACGCACACCCGCCCCCACGTGTTAAGGGTGCTCGACCCGCACTCAAATATATCACGCAAGTGGAAACGAAACCGCCAACTTTCCTAATCTTCGGACGAAACGTACATCGTGTGCAGCAGCCGTATGAGTCGTATCTCATCAACAATATTCGAGAAGAATTTGGGTTTCACGGTACACCGATACGAATCTTTTTCCGCAGATCATAATCCGAAAAGGAGGAACGCTTTGTCACGATTTAAAGTTTTTATTACACGCCCTATCCCTAAAGAAATCCGTGCGAAGATTGAAGCGGAATGCGATGTCGATATGTGGCATACGAGTGCCATTTTGCCACCTATTGCCGAAAAGATTTCGCCCCTTGACGGGCTGATGACGTATGGACATGAACCCGTTTCTCCAGAGATGATTGCTACGGCACCGAATCTCAAAGCGATCTCTGTTGTTGGTGTCGGTTATGACCACGTTCATGTTGAAGCGTGTAGAGAACGAGGGATCGCGGTGGGGCATACACCTGGGGTCCTCAGTGATACCACCGCTGACATGACCATGGCACTCCTACTCGCCACTGCACGAAATATCGTTCCCGCCTATAACCATGTCCAAGTTTCTAAGGAATGGAAATACTACGACCCAAACATCCTCTGGGGAACCGATGTACATCATTCAACCTTAGGTATTGTCGGCATGGGACGAATTGGACACGCGGTTGCCAAACGCGCAAGAGCCTTTGACATGCGCGTTCTCTATTACAAACGTGAGCGCAGACCCGACTGGGAGCAGGAACTCGGTGTCGAGTATGTAACGCTTGAAAATCTTCTGGAAACCTCTGATTTTGTGACGCTCCATGTCCCCTTGACAGAGGAGACAACGCACCTCATTGGCAAAGCGGAGCTTGCTCTGATGAAGAAGACAGCCATTTTAGTCAACATCGCGAGGGGTCCCGTCGTTGACCACTACGCTTTACACGATGCGCTCAAGCACGGACAGATTGCGGGTGCTGCCGTTGATGTAACCGAACCGGAACCGATTAATACCGACCATCCGCTCCTCGACCTAGACAATGTTATCATTGCACCACATCTCGGCAGTGCTACCGTCCAAACACGGATGAAAATGGCAACAATGGCAATGGAAAATTTACTCGCCGGTTTGAAGGGAGAAGAGTTACCTTATGGGGTCCTTCAACCGAACTTCTCCCAATAGGGGCGAGTTATGCGACTCTCTTGGTAGAAATGATTTCCAAATCTTGACTTTTATACACAAAAAGGTTATTCTGTCCTTTATTGGGAAGTCATATTGAGTAAAACATAAGGATGTAGTAAAATAGGGAAAAAGAAAGTATTGATTTATGTCCCATTCTTTCCCGTTCAGATACCTATTTGCTTTGCGTTCTTAGCTCTTACTCGCTATGAGTTCTGGCTAAAGACTCTAAGTCTCACCATCGGTGAGACAAGATTCACTCATTTATTTTTCATAAGCAAGACACCCATAATCGACCACAAGGAACATTAAAAAAAGGAGGGAAAATGCTACTTGAAAAGTTATTCGGGTTAAAAGAACATAACACTTCGTTGAGACGCGAACTGGTTGCGGGTTTCACGAATTTTATGACGATTTCGTATATCATATTTGTGCAACCCTCGTTTCTTTCACAAGCAGGTATGGATCACGGTGCCGTTATGGTTGCGACCTGCGTATCCAGTGCACTCGCAACATTCTTGATGGCGTTTCTAACGAACTACCCTGTTGTATTAGCACCCGGCATGGGACTTAACGCCTACTTCGCTTTCGACATTTGTCTTGGTTCAGGCTTACCGTGGCAGGAAGCGTTAGGCATCGTTTTTATCGCAGGTTTGTTGTTCTTTATACTCTCATTTGTAGGAATACGCGAAGCAATCATGAATGCCCTTCCGTCCTCGCTCCAGAACGCAATTGCTATCGGAATTGGGCTGTTTATCGCCTTCATTGGACTGCAGATGAGTGGGATCATTACGAGAGATCCCGCCACATTTATAACCCGCGGTGCGCTCGACTCCAGACCTGTACTCCTTTCACTCTTCGGTATCGCCGTAACACTGGCACTCATAGCCCGCAAAGTGAAAGGCGCAATTCTGATCGGTATTTTTGTTTCAGCAATTGCGAACCTCATCTTCGGAATTGCATCGTTTGATGGAATTGTTAAACCACCACCATCCATCGCACCGACGCTCTTCAAACTACAAATACCCAACATTTTCGACAAGTTGGAATTAATTCCTGTCATTTTTGTATTCTTTGCGATTGACATGTTTGATAGCATTGGCACGCTCACGGCTATCGGTTATAGAGCGGAACTCATGGAAGAGGGAAAACTCACGAAAGCCCGAGGCGCGCTTTTGACGGATGCAGGGAGTACTGTCGGTGGTGCCTTACTCGGCACTTCAACTGTGACATGTTACATTGAAAGCGCGACGGGTATCGCCGAAGGCGGACGGACCGGTCTCACCGCTGTCTTTACAGGGATTTTCATGCTGCTGTCCATCTTTTTCTTTCCGCTTGTTAAGATTGTTGGGGGTGGATATGCGATTACTCAGACCGCTGTGCTTTATCCTATTATCGCTCCGGCACTCATCGTTGTCGGTGGGTTGATGCTCAGGAACGTCAGCCAAATTGATTGGGAAGACATTACGGAATCAATCCCCGCTTTTCTCACAATGCTGATGATGCCGCTCTCCTTCAGTATTACAGACGGTATCGGCTTCGGGTTTATCTCTTTGGCGTTTCTGAAGTTAGTGACGGGTCGTAGAAAAGAAGTACATCCTGTCATCTACTACTTCGCACTCTTCTTCATTGCCTGTTACATCGGTGATCTGTAATCACCATCCTCTGCTGGCGGGGTTTCAAACCCCGCCAACTCCACTGACCGCCTATGGGAGGGGTTGTAACCTCAATGCCCGAAGGACCTTGAACTCTGTCAATACATCGCGTATAATTTGCAGAAATTTAATACGCCTGCACGCGGAGGTTTCAGATGAAAAAGCCTAAACTTGTCGTTGGACACCTAATAAACGATCAATTGCTCGTCAAATCTGTGACCACTTCAAAACACTATGATTGGCACAAGTGGTTAGAACCGGAAGAACTTGTTGAGTTTTTCGAGGAATTGCTCAAACTAATAACACAGATCTCAGAAGGAAAAAAAGACGCGGCAACACTTTCCATTTTTCTCAATGATTGGCGCGAAACAGCCCTGATCAATTCAGAGCCGGATGTCTTGGCAGATATTGCTGAGGCAGAACAGGAATTGGATGCTGGCGGTGGAAAACCTTGGTCACAGATCAAGAAGGAAATTGGGCTGTGAATCATCAGCCATTCACGCTTGAACCTCTTCCAAGAAAAGTCGAAAATTTTATCCAGCGGCGAGATCAAACAACACAGCGCACAAACACAACCAATGAAAAACCGATACAACGCCTCGCTTTTCCCATCTATGATGAGGAGGACATTCTTAACTTGGATGCAGTCATAGCCGTCCCTCCGCCGCATCAATCCGGCACGATACGGGTTAAGTTAACATACAAAGAACCAAATAAATCAATTCCGGTTGAAAATTCTTGGGAAGAGTAGATGAAGGAATAACACATATGTCAGAAGAAAAGATCGAAGGTATCACCAAGATAGCTGTAAAGGGCTTCAAGTCGATAGCGGAGAAGTGTGAGATTGACATTCGTCCGCTGACGATTCTTGCCGGTGCGAACAGTTCCGGGAAATCCAGCATCATGCAACCCTTACTGATGCTAAAGCAGACGCTGGAGGCACCCTATGACCCGGGACCGCTGTTGATTGAGGGACCAAATGTGCAATTTACATTCGCGAAGCAATTTTTATCCACGGCTGGTGAAAAACAGGCGAGTTGTTTTCAGATTCGGATTGAGACGTGTGACATCTTTGCTTCTAACTCGGTGACAACAACTTTCAGAAAGGGACAGCAAAGTGTTGAAATAGCCGGTATGATCATGGAAAGCGAAACATGGGATGGATCGGCACAACGTCTTACGCTGTACCCGGATATGCCGTCTGAAGAAATTGAGTTACAGGTTGATCAACATCGAAAACTTGATGGTTCGGAGGTAGTGAGGCGTTCAGGTTGTTTTTTGGATTTTGGATATCAAGATGATGAGATAACCTTAAATATTACTGAGGACATCGAGTACCATATTTTCCACACCATTCACCTTCCTGGATTACGCGGCAACCCTGAACGCAGTTACAAATTGACCAGTACCGGACCATGGTACCCCGGTACCTTTGAAAACTATGCTGTAAGTCTCGTTCACGAGTGGCAAGAGACGGAAAAGGAACGCTTAAAGGTGGTAGCGAATGCCCTTCATACTCTCGGATTGACACGACAAGTCGGCACTGAAAAAATCAATGATGCTCGCATTGAACTTCGAGTTGGTCGTCTCCTACATGACAACAGTAGCGAAACAGACATGATCAACATCGCTGATGTAGGTTTCGGTATATCCCAAGTCCTACCGGTTTTAGTTGCCGTAATTGCTGCAGAACCAGGGCAGCTCGTCTATCTTGAACAGCCGGAACTCCATCTCCACCCCCGCGCCCAAGTCGCATTAGCACAAGTATTAGCAGACGCAGCGAAACGCGGTGTACGCGTCGTCGCCGAAACCCACAGTTCATTACTACTTCTGGGGGTCCAAACACTTGTTGCCGAAGGAGACCTATCACCGGAATTGGTCAAGCTGCATTGGTTCACACGGCGCAAAGATGGCATAACTGAAGTTGATAGCGTGGACTTAGACGAAGCAGGGACTTATGGGGATTGGCCCGTGGATTTTGATGATGTCAGTCTCAACGTGCAGAGCCGTTTTCTTGATGCCGTAGACAACGTCAGATTTGGCGACAAGGAGACTTCGTGAGATCAAGAGATTCAAAACGGTTGGTAATTGACACTGATGTTGCCCAAGCGTCTGGTGACGAAGATGCGACCGATCCACGAGCCATTCACTGCCGTGATTTCCTAAAGGAAGTAAGGTCGCAGAATCATAGGGTGGTGATGACAAGAAAAATCAGCGATGAGTGGAAAAGGCATCGATCTGGCTTTGCCCATGAGTGGAAAGTATCAATGTATGCGCGCAGAAAAATAGATCGGATCAATCCACCAGAGCATGTAGAACTCCAAGACAAGGTAACAAACACAACAAACAATGAAAATGAAATTGAAGCACTGCGTAAAGATTTTCATCTCCTCCAAGCCGCGCTTGTAACCGATCAGACAATTATTTCACTCGATGAAACCGTCCGCGGGCTTTTCAAACGCGCCTCTCAACAGGTTGGCGAAATCCGAGACATCATCTGGGTAAATCCAGATAGAACAACAGAAGAACAACCCATCACTTGGCTCCAAAACGGCGCACCATCTGAAGCGCATCGCCGCCTTTCTACCTAATTCTACCTTTATTAGGTTCCATATAAACACCTTCTGATAGGGCGAAAGAATCTCAAATTGAAAAAACTCTTAAAATCCGCGTCATCTGCGTCATCCGTGATAATCCGCGATTCAGACAATTACCCCTTCCAAGCCAAATCAATGCTGGTATATCCTCGCGTGTATTGGTGCAAATGTGGTGGTAGGTCTGCTAAGAACTGTTTACCATCCTCTGGAATCTCCCACGGAATATCAATGTGATGGTCCCGACTGCGAAAACCAATCGCGCATGACAACCGGATTTCATCAATCTGGTTCGGGAATGCCCCGTGATACGTCCGATGGGCAAACACGATCATATCCCCCGGATTCGTGAAGAGCGGCACTAACCCCGGAATATCAAAACCCACATAAGCCTTTTCCTCTTCACCTTCCTTGTAGAAGGAACGCCTATCTGCTGTCATGTTGAAGCCTTCAGGTCCCTCCCAGTTCTCAATATGCGAATCCTCAATCACGCATAACCCACCGTGCTCCGGACGCGAACCCGTCAAATAGAACCATTTGCCTGAGGGCCACAATCCACGGTTCAGCACATCCCCTGAATTTCTTGGTGCATCTGTCGAAAAACCACACCAATCAGTGTGCCATGCGACGGGCTGTGATCCGGGCATCCGAATGATCGCGGCGGACCGGTGGACAGTCATTTCCTCTGTACCAATCAGATGGTGGTGAATCTTCATAAAGGGTTCATATTCTAAGAGTTGCCACGCCCCTGCTCCGGACTCAACCCAAGCGTGTCGGGTGCTACTTTGCCCGTGCTCCAATTCTCTTTTCGGATCCGTGCCATCGAAAACCGCCTGTTTCAGGCTGTCGACCAAGTCAGGCGGTAGGACATCTTTGACAATCGCGAAGCCGTGTGCCTCCACGCACTCGGACATCTGAGAAAGTTGATCAACCTCAAACTCGTATGTATAGTCGAGTTCGGGCTTTTGAATCTCTAAGTATTCTTTCATAGGTGACACCCCAAATATTTCGTCGGATTTGGTCGCTTATTGTGAAGGTTGCGTGTTGGCATTTTAACAGATATGCAATGTTGCGTCAATCGCATTTTTGGGTGAGTATTCGGTGCAGTGTTTTTGCTTGGTGTTTCCCCGAGGAAACCACACCTACCGTAATAGAGGACACACTGGATGAAGAACTGACTTGCACTAATTGCCAAGTTTTGTTAAAATAGTCCTACTAATATTTGGACGACTTCACAAGACAGAGAAACTATTTAAACACAATCAATAACGCTGTTAAATATCATGTAAATTCGGAGGAAAATAATGGCACAAACCGTTTTTGTAGGAGACCACGAATTGACCTACCCCGGTCCACACCTCGGTACCCTTCGGGACTGCAACGCCGTGCTTGATTCACCAGAAGGCTTACACAAACAGATCGCGGAGGACGGATATCTCCTCGTTCGCGGCTTAATTGATAAGGAAAAAGTTATCGCGGGGCGCAGGGCTATCTTGGAATACGCCAATGGAAACGGAAAAGACGAGGTGTTCAAGGACGGCACCGACATAATGGAGGCGATCGCTGGGGACGGGAGTCCCGGAAGGACGATGGGCACGCCTGCCGTTACACACCATCCAGATGTCCAGTCCGTTTTGGAGGGTGACGAACTTTTCAAGTTTTTCCGCAACTTCTTTAGTGGCGATACCCGAACCTTCGATTACAAGTGGCTACGGTTCGTCCGCCCTGACGGCTGGTCGGGACCACATTTCGATTTCGTCTATATGGGCAGAGGCTCAAAGCAGCTGCACACCTGCTGGGTCCCCTTCGGCGATGTGCCAGCAACGATGGGAACATTGACTGTGCTTGTCGGATCACATAACCTCCCAAGTTTCGCTCGGATCCGGGATACCTACGGCAAAACAGATGTTGACAAAGACGGCACCCCGGGACATTTCGGACGCGATCCAATGGAGATTAGCGATAAATACGGCGGCGAGTGGCAGACAGCCGATTTTGAGATGGGGGATGTCATCATTTTCACAATGCACACGATGCACACCTCTACCAAGAATCTCTCCGATAGGTGGCGCGTCAGTTGTGACATCCGTTTCCAACCGGCAGAACATCCAATCGACGAGCGGTGGGTCGGCAAAAACCCGATTTCTCACACCGGAAGCCAAAAGATTTCGTTTGAGGAAGCAAAGAAGGAGTGGGGATTGGAATAAAAGCGCGTAGACTTTTCCGATATAGGTGCGGTTTGAAACCGCACCTTGGGAGAAAAAGAAAGAACACGGTTGCAAGCTAGCCTTAACCGAACAACGCACGCCGAATCTGACGCACTGCCTGACGAATCCGATCCTCATTCTCTACGAGCGCAATACGGATATACCCTTCGCCGTTGTGCCCAAAACCAGCACCCGGAGAGACGCAAACCTCAGCCTCATTTAGGAGTCTCATAGCGAAGTCCATAGAGGAGAGATGCCGCCACGCTTCGGGAATAGGTGCCCAAACAAACATAGAAGCCTGCGGTTTTGGCACCTTCCATCCAATCCGATTTAAGCTGTCAACAAGTACATCGCGGCGTTTCTGATAGACAGCAGCGTTTTCCATCACCGTGTCTTCTGGCGTGCGCAAAGCCATGATTGCAGCAACCTGAATCGGTGCGAAAATCCCATAATCGTAATACCCTTTAATCCGAGCGAGCGCCTCAATGATCTCCCTATTTCCAGCGGCAAACCCGCACCGCCATCCTGCCATATTGTAGGATTTAGACAGCGAGATAAATTCAACACCTATATCCTTCGCACCCTTTGCTTGCAAGAGACTCGGTGCTTTGTAGCCATCAAAAACGATGTCGGCGTAAGCCAAATCGTGGATAACAATGATCTCTTGGCGTTTCGCGAACGCAACGATTTCCTCAAAGAACCCCAGATCAACGACAGCTCCTGTTGGATTGTGCGGGAAACTTAAGATTAACACTTTGGGTCTCGGCCAAATATCACGCGTGATTTCGGTCAGCGAGGGGATGAAATCGTTCTCCTCTGTTAAGGGTATGCTCACAACGCTTCCACCCGCAAGCACAATACTGTACATATGGATTGGGAAGGTCGGATTCGGCACCATCGCCAAGTCTCCGTTATCAATCAAGGCTAAGGCGAGGTGTCCAAGTCCCTCTTTGGTACCAATGACAGCAATGGCTTCTTCATTCGGATCAATGTCAACACCGAACCGGCGTTCATAATGCCAACTGACTTCCCGCCGCAGGTTGTAAATGCCGCGCGAAGCGGAGTAACGGTGGTTCCGAAGTTCCTGTGCCGCTTCCGTCAGTTTATCAATAATAGGTTGTGGGGTCGCTTGATTCGGATTCCCCATTCCCAGATCAATAATATCTATCCCTTGCTGCCGACGTTCGTGTGTTATTTGTTTCAGCTTACCGAACATGTATGGCGGAAGCCGATTTAAGCGTTTTGAAAATATATTCATTTTTCCAAAGTCCTGATTTTTTAGATTTGTGCTACCAAATTTATTTCCTATCTACCGTGCTCCCAATATGCCCGTAACCGCTCCCCCCAATTTGATATAACACGTTTCGGGCTTGGATGCACAATTTGCTGTCGATGGAGTCTCGCTTCTTGAGCGAGTAGTTTATTCCGGCACGTACCCATGACTTCGCTGTAGGCTGCGTCCTCTGCTAAGTTTTCTGTCTCACCCGGGTCATCGTGCCGATTGAACAGCTGCGAAAGCCCAAGTTGTTCGGCATCTGGTCCGGGGGGTGAGAAGTCCTCCACCACCTTAGGTTTATATTCTGTAACGTATTTATAGTCCTCGGTGACGATTGCACGTCCCCAATAATTACTCTCTATATAAGCACAATCACGCCAAAGGACATCTCGCCCCTCAGCAAGCGGTCGGACACTCATCCCCTGTATCCCTTCAGGTGTGTCAACACCAGCATAATCGCAGACGGTAGGGAATAAGTCCACACCAGAGACGAAATGCGTTTCATCAAACCGATCTTTCTCCACAGAAATCCCATCCCCCAAACACGCCACGATGAAAGGGACTCTCACACTCTCCTCGTAGAGTGTGAACTTCTGGAACATCTGATGACTTCCACACGCTTCGCCGTGGTCCGCACTGAAAATGATGAGTGTGTTATGGTGTAAAGATGTCTCCCGCAGTAGCGTAAGCACTCTTCCGATCTCTGCGTCAACCTTTTCGATAAATCTGTAATAGTTCCATCTCAAGTAACGCCAGTGGAGTTCATCCCAACCACGTACCCCTTTAAGAATAGCCGCGTGGATAAGTGCATCGTCAACCCTGCGACAGACGCGATGTAACACCGTTTCCCGTTCATCGTAGTCGAAGTTTTCAGGGAGTGGCGGCAAATCGTCTTCCGAAACAATTCCCTGTTCCAGAGGATTTGGGATACGTTTTTCCTCATGGTTGTGCAAATATTCGCACACATCGTGCGGATCGACATACCCGATCTGAAGGTAAAAAGGTTCATCGCTATCGTAATTTGTCAAGAAATCAGCAACAGCGTGGGTAGATGCTGAATCGTAATATGCCGCACCACCTGCCCCGATATCGGTTTTCCCATAATAAAGCGTCCGAAAACTCTCACGGACGTTTCTCCCGGGAACATGCCACTTGCCACAATGGAATGCCCTATAACCACCTGCGTTGAGGAGCTGCCCAAGATCAGGAATTTCTGGGTGCAAGTATCCACCGTTGAACGGCACACCTGTTTCGGAGGTGTATAACCCCGTAGCCCAACTGGAGCGGGCAGCGGCGCACACTGGATCCGTGCAAAATGACCTGCGAAAAGAGGTTCCATTCCGATGGAGTTCATCAATATTAGGTGTGCGAAGATACGGATTTCCGTAAGCCGAGAGTGCATCCCACGAGTGCTGGTCGGTGTTAATAAAGAGAATATTGGGACGATTGTTCATGCACGGTCCCCCATCTTCTCTCTGAGCACCAACGTCTCGAAAAAGTTTGAAGCAACAGCGATGTTCCCGTGGGCATCAAGCCACCAATACGAGGGCAAAAACCCAACCCCGTAAACATAATAACCGTCAAGTGAAATAGGCGTTTGTATCGACTCAAGGAAACCGAGTCTACTTTTGGGTCTAAGCTGTTCTAAGTCTTCAAGCACGGCAATGTCTATTCCATCGCCTGATTCTTGAATTGTTTGCGTAAGCACAGGAATCACATCGAAAAGTGCCCAGTTGCACGTTAACTTGACAGATGCGTCCACTGTTCCAGCAGTGATTTCAGTGCCATTAATGCGCAGCCGAATCTCTGAATCTAAGGCGAGATAGCCCTCACATGACAATCGCGAGTATGTATCGTCGCCACTATTTTGGGCATCAACACTCCAATTACCTGTGAGTGGACGGTAATTTTCATCACTACAACAGAATTTGATCTCCAGATTCTCACCGCTTGTTGTATTCTCGTATTGAACAGAATAGTTCCACAGGTTGTCGTCGTTCTTGCTCCGTTCAATGATGGCTATCCCAATGCTCAGTTCCTCTTTGACACCCCCTCTACTATAACCGCGCCAATAGTTCGGCAGGATATCGTAAACATGGGTAACAGCTGGCACTTTTTGTGTGCCACCCGTGCCAGCCTCTGAGTCATACCGACGAAGTGTTCTGATTAATTCCTGGGCAAATTGGGGATTTTGCGCACCATAATTGTAGTCAAACGACCAGTGCAGCGGATTGCTATCATTCATGGTATTGCAATCATTTACGTATTTTGGGGATTTTGCCGGATGCAGCGTTGTGTGCATGACGGGTCGTCTCGGGCAGGCGATATCCTTGGCAGCATCCCAGTGTCCATGTACGTGCTGAATCCAAGGAGATTCGGTGTCCTATTGATACATAAACCACCCGAACGTTTGTACGTGTGCGGACCGCGGCACCAATCACCTCGTCTTTGTCTGTGAGGTACGTATAAGCACCCTGTTCTAAGTCGGGTTCTTCGTATCGTCCCCAAAGTCGGGATTTTGCACAACCGATCGTCGGTTTATCCAAGATCAATCCTAAGTGAGATGCGAGTCCGAATCGTCTTGGATGTGCGATGCCCTGTCCGTCTACTATCACCAGATCTGGTTCCGTTTGCAACTGCGAAAACGCTATCAGTAGTGGTGGGATTTCTCGGAAGGACAACAACCCCGGTATATAAGGAAAACGAACAGGGCTTTCTGCAACCACGCTATCTACCACCTGTAGTTCGGGAAAATTGAGAACTACCACGGATGCACGTGCAGTGTCCTCTTTCAGCCCGATGTCTACGCCAGCAACGGTGTTAATTGTCCCAAACCGGTCTGTTCTAACTACCTGTGCGCGAAGCCTGTTTTGGATCTCCCGTGCTTCTTCAGGCGCAACATCCCACGAATGGAGAGCGTGATACTTCATAGCTGCCGCTGTTCGTTTTCAATATAAGCGTCGTTTTGTTTTACAATGTTTCAAGCACCAAGAAAGAACACGGCGATAAAACCCTTCGTCCCGATACTCAACAACATTATACCATAAAAATCTTCAATTGTCAAACCTTTTCAGTGTCGCCTACGAGTCCAAATAACTATTTCTCTTGCGTTGTCTGCTTGACTTCAACCGCACCGGGCTTCGTGATATGCCGGATACCCGCAAAAAAAGCAGAGAGGACAAGGTAGCCGCCACCAATACCGATAAGCGCACCTAAGCTACCAATAATAATCTCTATTCCGTTGAACATCATATGTTTTCCTCGCTATAAAACTTTATAATAATAAATCTATGTGAGTCTATTGACGTTTCTCAGATTTGAAACCTGCCACTGAAATTGCTATGATAAACGAGAATACCTGTGAGTCAGTTTCAAATTTCTTTATTCATTTTACAGATAGTAATGATTTAGCAATAATCGTGCCATCCTGAAAAACGCTAAAATACGCTGATAAGTCGAAAAAATGTGTTTTATCTGACACAAGAGGACTCGGAATTTGAAGAAAATGTAGTAAAATAGAAACACGTCAATATGTCTTTACACGTAAGGTTTTACGCGGGGACGCTTTTTCAGAGGACAGACGTAAAGCGTAACTTTATCCTGTTTTTAACGTCAAGATAACTAAAGATTGTCTCTCACGAGGTAAATAGATGTTATATTTAGACACGCTCGACAACCTAAAAAAAGACAGCACACGAAATCAGTTCATCATCTGCCACCAGACGATAGAAGGTTTGCAGAGTATACTTGAACTGACCCCGGCTGCAGAACTACTACAAAGATGGGAAACTGAGAAACTTGGATGGGAAGAATTCCAACAAGCATTCAAAGCGCAGCTGCGCGAGGAATATAGTAAAGGTGAAAAAAGCCGACTCAGGGGTTTGGCAGATTACTGCCTTGAAAACGATGTTGTCCTCTACTCACCAGAATCTCCAGGGAAACAAACCTATCGCGCAATTCTTACAGAGGTGATTAACAACATCTGGGAGCAGACCGGCAAAACGGCACGTGCCATCGATCAGGCTGCTGAAGCTCTTGATAACGGACTCGCCAAGGTCTATCGAGAAGCAATGGAAGAAATTGCCGATACATGTGAATATTTACAAATAACAGGACAAAACCCGCATCGCAAATCTTGCCTCTACTGTGTGCATTTAGATGCACAAATCTACAGCTGTCAGAAGTTAAACAAACTCGTCATTCCGTACAAATGGAGTTAGAGAGACTTTAGTAGTCAAGCATAGCGAGGACACTCGGAGGTACAAGGTGTTCAATAGCCTCGCCCCGCGCCAACAGCTCGCGGACCTCTGTTGAAGACATATAGGCGTAAACGTCAAGCAACAGAATACATGAAACGTACGGAGCATATCGGCGAATTTCTGGTTGGGTCATGAAAGATTCTATTGTCTCAATATCCGCTTCCGCACGATTCGCAACAATGAAACGGGCGATTCTAAACAGCACTTCCAATTCCGCGTGGAAATCTGTGTAGTACTTCGGATCGAAAATCCTCACGAGCGTATCATATCCAACGATAAAGTAGAACTCCGTCTCTGGAGGTGAAATCGTTTTCAAAGCGGTGACTTTATCGATATATCTACCGTGACTGGATACGCCCACGGAAAATCTCTGGTGGTCCTCTGTGTACCTTTTGAGGGTCAAGAGTCTCGCGGCGAGCGGTAAACCGAACACCGTTTTATCGACGTTTGCTTTTGCAAGGAGTAGGAGCAGTTCGTCCAACTGATATTTAGCAATTGTCTCCTCCATCATTCTTGTATGTGCGAGCGTCAACGGATTGAAAGAGCCTGAAAAAATACCGAGTTTTTTACCGTGTTCAAGGGTTGATGATGTGGCACGATGAATCAGTTTTATCTGTGGGGGTGCTGTTGGATCCAACCGGTTAAAGAGTTCAGTGTACCGTTCGTAGTCCGGATGGTTTTCGCATTTCTGTATCAATAAATTCAAAAGTGAGTTTTCCATTTACACACCTGTGTTCGTGTTCCACGCCTTCGACCTTTTTTGTATAAAAACTAATCCCTGTCAACCTCTGCCTTCTTCGCCTCTTCCCAGATTGCATCTAAGCTTTCTAAGTCCTGCTCCTCAAAACTTGTCCCGCGGCGTTCTAATTCTGCTTCCATCCATTTAAAACGAGTCATAAACTTTCGATTCGCGTTCCGCAACGTCTCTTCGGCTTGAATTTCCATAAAACGGCACAGATTAACAACAGCAAAAAATAGGTCTCCGAGTTCTGCTGAAATCGCTTTCGGCTTATCTGCTCTTATACTTGCCTTGACCTCTTCGAGTTCTTCGTCGACTTTAGCGATGACATCGGTGAGTTCATCCCAATCAAAACCGACGCGCGCGGCTCGATTCTGTATCTTTTGGGCGCGGAGCAGTGTGGGAAGTGCATCCGGAATTCCATCAAGTACCGATTGCCGGTCCTCGTAGCCTGCCTCTTGGCGTTTGATCTCTTCCCAGTTCTTTACAACCTCGTCTGAATTCTCAACATTAACGTCGCCAAAGACATGTGGATGCCGTCGGATTAACTTTTCTGTTAACGTTTCGATCACCGCATAGATGTCGAAATCCTTGTGTTCCGCAGCAATCTGTGCTTGAAGCATGATGTTCAACAAGAGATCTCCCAATTCCTCTTTCAATTTTTTCGGGTCGCCTGTATCGATCGCTTCAAGTGTCTCGTAGGTTTCCTCAATGAGTGTGGATTTCAGGGTTTCATGTGTCTGTTCCCGATCCCATGGACACCCATTCTCGCTTCTCAATATTGCTATAACATCAATAAGTTCTTCAAACAATTTTTTTTCCATACAGTGCTCCTTTACTTTGTTCCCGTTTTGTTTTTCAAAGTCTTCACATGTTTTTGGACTTCTGGGTAACGTTCCGCTTCTGGGAAATAGGTGAGATAGAGTTCATAGAGTTGCAGGGCACGCGCATAGTTTTTCTCTGCTTCCGCCTCACGCGCTTGCGCCTCTAACGCGTCTGCTTTAGCGTTTAGCAGTTCATTGAGCAATTGCACTGCATGTTCTTCAAAAATGCTACCGGTGTACTTGTTGCGAAATGCCTCTAATGCTTTTACCATTACGGCGTAGGGGTTTTCATCGGCTGCCTTTTTTAGCCGGTCAAATTGCGTCTCCGCTTGTGTCCTGAGACGCGTTGCCAATTTTTCTGCCTTTTGACACAGTTCAGTATCAGGTAAAATCTCCCCAATTTGGGTGTAAAGTGTGAACGCCTCCCCGAATCTGTTGTCCTTTTCGGCGATTTGTGCCTTTTCAAACCCAGATTCAATCTGCCTCATGGGTCCGTAAGCGATAAGCCAGCCCCGCATTTTTGTTTTTGTCAACCACTTTGGAGAAAGACTGTGTGTTTCATCTGGCCACCCCTCAAAAGTCACATCTGCACCCCATTCTGTATAAAGCTGCGCCGCGCGTTTTGCGCGTTGATAATGCGGGTCATCCAGTTCACCTGCCCCGTAGAAGACCGGATGTCCACGAATCAGTTCCGTTGGCGGTGGATTCATATCCACATCGCGTCTACCAGCACCAAGAATAAGAAAACCTGCTAACTGTTCCAGAAGCTGCTCACCTAAAACGGTCGTCGAATAGCCACCTTGGCTATAACCCCCCATGAAGATATAATCCCTCGCAATATTCAAACGCGCTGACACAAGTGCCACCACTTCATTAAAGAACGCCTTTTCAGGTGCTGTTTTGGTAGGAGGGAGGTGTCCCTTGTAATAGTCGTCAGTTGCGTAATTCATACCGACAATAATAAACCCTTTTCCTTTTGTTATCTGCCTGAACATCCCCGTTGTGGCTGTCCCACGGTAACCGTGATAGTAAAAAATAACTGGAAATGGACGTTTGTCGGTGTAATCAACAGGAACGTAAAGCAGAAAAGTTTTGCCTGTCTTTGGGGCTGTAATACGCACCTCTTTTCCCGGCGACACAGTAGGTATCTCAGCAGCGAACGCGCTGGGAAGCAGAAGCAGCAGGAGTATATTGCAGCATACAATCCTCACGCTGCGGAATAAATTATTGGAATGTGCGGACAGACTTATTTTCATGCGTCCGCTCCATTCTCCTGTGCTTGAAGGGTTTCTAATTGAAGAATCAATTGACCGAGTTGAAGACGCAATAATAACGTATAGATTTGCATCAGGAGCGTGACCTGTGCCTCCGTTGGCAGATCGCTGGCATAAATTACCGCGAGCAGCCTATCTGCCCGCTCGCGAACCTCTTCGGCTTTTTCTAAGTCATGGTCTTCTGTCCCTGCCGTACTCTCTTTGATAAACTGCCAGATGAGGTCCTGAATTTCCAGCATATAGTTTTTTGCCATCGCGGTGCGCGCCTTCTTAGCGGAATCTACCCAAATGGTATTCGCCTTCCAATTCAGCATAAAGGCGATACTGTTGATAATCACATCGCGAAGTGTGTCCTCGCCAGAGAGAAGTTCTTCTAAGTTTGTTATGCCCTCCGCTTCTGCTGAGAAGGTACGAACGCGCGTAAAATCTTTCATATTTGTCAACAACACTTCATTTTCTGCGATGAGCCGCCAAAAATCTGCGCTCGTTGAAAGCAAGACCTCTAAGCGATTGCAAACCGCGTCGGGAATTTGCGCGCGGACGCAGTAATAGTGGAGACTGTGGAGTTGACTCCGAAAGAGTTGCAAGCTCTCAGTCGTCTGGATTTCCGACGAACGTGCAATATACGGGAGAAGTTCTTCCCGAATCTGATTCAAAAGTGTAGGGATAGTGCGTTCAGCGTTCATATTTTTCACTTGTACAATTGCAGGCGTTATAAATTAGGAAAACGTTTATTGATTCGATTTTTCTCTAATAGAATAGCAGGTCTGCTGGAAAAAGTCAACTTGACAATTATTGAAGGACTGTGTTAGAATGCGGGTAGAAGATACACAGTACGTGGGGAGGGCTGCCATGAAATTGTCCGTTGTTGCTATCGTCAGTATCGCTTTCCTCGCGATACTCATGAGTTTTGCCGATGAAAAGTCTAAAACCACACCGCCAAAAGTAGGCGACACAGCACCTGATTGGACGCTCCAAGATGCCGAAGAGAAGGAACACAATCTGAAGCAGCTGCGTGGGAAAGTCGTTTTCCTTATTATGGGCAACCGTAAGATTCGGAAAGAGGATGACAAGTGGGCAGAGGCGTTCCAGAAGGATTACCGAGAGAATGAACAGGTTGTCGCCTATATCATTGCCGATATGCGCAGCGTCCCCGGGTTCATACCGAAACGGTTTATCAGAAGTCAGCTGAAAAAGAACCCACCCGCTGTCGGATTCCTACTGGATTGGAAAGGAAAAGTACATAAGCGGTATCAGACCGAAAAAAAGAAACCGACGCTCTACCTGATTTCGCAGGAAGGCATCATTGTGTTCCACCAAAAAGCCGATTTCAAACCAGAAACTTACGCCGAACTTAAAAAAGAAATCGACAAACTTTTAGCAAAGCCCGATGCAAAGTAGCCTTTTATGAATTTGCGTTTTGTTGGCAGTTTATTTGTTTATCCAGTGATCTCCAACCACGCACAATCCTTCTGAGATGGAGGAAACATGTCCACGAAAATTAGAATAGAACCCTATTTGTCCAGTCCGATCTTTGCCCTTATTGTTGGCCTGTTTCTTGGAGGATTCGGTTTCTTCGCAAGGCGTGTAGTAATAAGCGGTACGCTTTTTTATGTTTTAACATGGATCCTAACCTTTTGCGGTCTCTCTATAGCAGTATATGGATTCATGGGGATGTTGGAGGGTAAACAGTTTAGGAAACTAATTAGAAGCGATCTGAGAAAAATGCGCGCACTTTCTCAAGATTTGAAGGTGCGTTATCCCACCTACATCTTGAAGGTTCACAAGTTGAAGGAAAAGCATGAGGTCCTTCATGAGAAGTTCCCTGAAGTCCGGGCATCTTCTGAGGAATTCAAACGCCGTATCAAGGCGTTTCAAGCCGAATTGGTTGAATTGGAAACACAACTTCACGATAACTTGCAAAAGCACGCGCCCGTTATAGATAGCGACAATGTAGACGGGGTCGCGAAAAAGATTCTCTGGTCCGATCAGCAGATTCAGTTAACACAGTTGGGAAGCACTTTAAAAACACTCGCCGAGACGGAAAGCCCGATGGTACCAGAGAATTACCGTGGTATGCTGAATCGGATACACCATGATTTCAAAAGGCTTGATGGCGGTGGAACGCTTCATCACGAATTGTTGACAGCGTGTACCAGCGAAACGGATGCGTTCGACGCTATTTTAGCGTTGAAACAGGAAGTTGAGGAGGTTGACGCACTGCTCTCGCAGCGCGAAACCGAATTGCAAAAACTGGAAACAGACACCCAAACGCAATATGAGATGTCGAAAATGGCACTGTCAATATTTCAAGAGCGTTTTGAAGAGTTTAAAGCGGGTTGCGAATAACCACGAAGGGGAACAGACATGAAATATCTCGTCACTGGCTGTGCAGGGTTTATCGGTTGGAAAGTGACAGAGTTCTTGTTGGAAGTCGGACACAAGGTCGTTGGGATTGATAGTTTAAACAACGCTTATGATACGCAAGTCAAGCAGTGGAGACTTCAGCAACTCGAAGGCATTCCAAATTTCCATTTTCACCTTTCAGACATCTGTGATCAAGATGCGCTGCGGGTGATATTCAAGACGGATACTCCTACATTTGATGCAGTGATTAACCTCGCAGCACGCGCTGGGGTGCGGCAGTCCGTTGAAAATCCATGGGTATACGTCGACACGAATGTAACGGGCACGTTGAATCTGTTAGAATTATGCCGTGAGTTTGAGGTAAAGAAGTTTGTGTTGGCATCAACATCAAGTCTCTACGGCGCGAACAACTCACTTCCATTCAGCGAGGAAGCGAACACAGATGGACCTTTATCCCCTTACGCCGCCTCAAAAAAAGGTGCCGAAGCGTTCTGCCATAGTTATCATCACCTCTACGGCATCGACGTAACAATTTTCCGTTTTTTTACTGTCTATGGACCCGCTGGCAGACCTGATATGAGCGCGTTTCGCTTTGTCCAGTGGATTAGTGAAGGGAAACCGGTCATCGTCTATGGCGACGGCAAACAATCCTCACGAGATTACACCTATCTCGAAGACATCGCTCGTGGTGTGATAGCAGGACTGAAACCGCTCAACTACGAAGTGATTAACCTCGGTTCAGACAGTCCTATCGTGCTCATTGATACGATTCGGCTTATAGAGGAACTCGTTGGCAAGGAAGCACAACTCTCGCATCAACCTTTTCATCCAGCAGATGTTCGCGCCACGTGGGCAGACATCCGCAAGGCGGAGAAACTTTTGGGGTGGCGACCCCAAGTCAGTTTCCGTCAAGGGATAACGGCTCTTGTTGACTGGTATCAAGCAAACCGCGAATGGGCAAAAGACATCCAAACAAGCTAACTTCGCAGCACTTTTCAAACCGTTGTTTTAAGTCAATAGCGTGACTGCCTTTTTTAAAGCATCCGCTTCTATCTTTATTTTTGCTATCTCCACCTCACGTTGGACATAGGTGAGTGTATGTGCTGCACTCATCGGGGCGGCAATGTCCTGAACAATCTTATGGAGCCGTTTCACATCGGCTTTCTTGATACCGGTCTGTGCTTCGATGCGGGTATGTAGAGCGGCGGGGGATTCCGGTTCTTCAGCAGGTGCTTCATGCTTTGAAGACGCTCTTCTGCTTTTAGGCTTCGGTTCCGCCGATGAAGATTTCCGTGTTTTCGCCTGGCGTGTCTGTTTGCGGGATGTTCCTTGTTTAGAAGCCTGAATTTTTCCCACTTCTAAGGACTTGACACCACATTCCTTACATAACTTCGCTGTGACATCCGCCAAGGTCATCGTTACAATCATTTCTGTAATCGCGCCACAGGCTTCACATTCGGCAAGGTTTTCGATGCTTGTAAGGATCTCAGCGTGTATGACGAGCATCTTCTCTTTATCGGTTTTTGTCTGTTTCTCTTTCTGACAGAGTGCTATTAGTTTCTGTGCTGCTTTCTCAATTGTATCTAAGTGTCCCATGTTTTCCCCTAAAGATACGAGGCGCGGTGACCTCAAAGTGAAATATATCGTCGCTTCCGCTGGCGAGGATTGTATCCTCGCCCTTCTCCAATGTCCAAATAAATTGCTACTCGTTTATAGGTGAGGTTTCTGACAGGAGACACACTTAATGAAGATTGGTTGAATCTTCACCAAAGCGCGCCTGCAGGACACTGTGATATATGCGTCCTGCGTAATTATTTAGGTTGCAATGAAGTGGCGAAAGTCTTATCTGTATAGAGTTTATATTCAAAACTGTCTATCAGTGCTTCGCAACTGGCCGAAATGATATTCTCTGAAACGCCGACGGTACTCCAGGTCCTCTCTCCGTCACTCGCTTCAATCAATACTCGGACTTTTGAACCCGTTCCAGCTTTGGTATCCAGCACCCGAACCTTGTAGTCTACCAGTCGGACTGTCTGCAAGGCTGGATAGAACTGCTCAAGCGCTTTTCGGAGCGCAGTATCAAGGGCATTGACCGGTCCATCTCCATCAGCAGCAGTGTGTTCGGTAAGACCATCTGGAGTTGTAACCTTTATAGTGGCTTCAGAACGCATGGCGTAGTCGCTGAACTGTTCGATGATCACGCGAAAACCAACAGGTTCAAAGAAGGATTCGTGTCCATTAAATATTTTATGTGTCAAAAGTTCAAACGATGCTTCAGCGGCTTCGTATTGGTAGCCTTCCTGCTCCGCTTCTTTGAGACGTTTGAAGAGCTCTAACACCTGTGGTGAATCCTTATCGTAATTGGGGTATTCCTTCTCAATTTTTTTCATGATGGTGCCTCGTCCGGCTTGGTCGGAGACGAGAATCCGCTGCGTATTACCAACCGTTTCCGGCACGATGTGTTCATAAGTGAGACGATTTTTACGAATAGCATCGGTGTGCAAGCCACCCTTGTGTGCAAAGGCGGAACGTCCAACATAGGGTTGGCGTTCATCATGCGGAAGGTTCGCCAATTCACTGATAAGTCGTGACACACTTGTTATCGCTTGCAGCTGTGTCCCACTGAGGCACTTTATGCCGAGTTTGAGTTGAATTGTGGGAATAATAGAGGTGAGATTCGCGTTTCCACACCGTTCACCATAGCCGTTGAATGTGCCTTGCACATGGGTAGCACCAGCCTGAACAGCCAGCACGGAATTTGCCGCACCCATCCCGGCATCATTGTGCGTATGAATACCAACAGGCAATGACAACTCGGAGAGGACAGTCTTGACACCTTCCTGGATTTCCAGTGGTAATCTGCCGCCGTTGGTATCACAAAGCACGAGGCAGCTTGCGCCACCCGCTGCCGCCGCCCGTAATGTTTCTATTGCATACGCAGCGTTGTCGGCGTAACCGTCAAAGAAATGTTCGGCATCATAAATCACCTCGCGCCCATTTTCCACGAGATAACGGACAGAATCTTCAATTAATTCCAAATTCTCTTCTGCTGTAACGCGCAGAACATCGGTGGCGTGAAGCCGCCAACTCTTTCCAAAGATCGTGACAGTCCTCGCACCGGTATCCAGCAAAGCAGTCAAATTCGGATCGGTATCGGCGGTATAAGTCGGATAGCGCGTACTACCGAACGGCACAATCGTTGCCGTTTCTAACGTCATGCCTTTTGCTCGCTTGAAAAATTCTATATCTTTCGGGTTGGAGCCGGGGTAACCTCCCTCAATATAGCGAATGCCTAACTTATCCAGTGCCTCTATGATGATGAGTTTATCTTCAACAGAAAACGCCACGCCTTCTGCTTGGCTGCCATCCCTAAGTGTTGTGTCATAAAATTCAACCATGTCCCTTTTCACGGCAAGTTTTGGCTTCAAGCTACGCCAAAATTCGGTGTCTCCTTTTATACTTTTATGTCTTAATTCCTGTTTAGTTCTTATGCTAATATTTTATCACATTTAAGGGTAAAAGTCAAATTTTGTCTATGTTTTTCGCAGTGCTGATAGTAAAATAAAATACCTATGCTGCGTCTCTTTGAACCTATAAAAATCGCAATCGATTTGTATTTTGAGAATTCGTTCGATTGTGATATTATTAAGAGTCATGAGAACCTTTGCTATCTTTCTATTTTGCGGCATAATGCTGCTCTCAGGTTGTGGGATATTCACCACCAGACAGGTTGAGACCCAACCTCCAGTTCCATCGTTAGACCCGCTCGAAAAACTACAATCCGATATTGATGCCGTTTTGCAGGAAGCGTTATTTACGACAGCGAGCATCGGTATAAAGGTGGTTGCGGTTGAAACAGGTGAAGTGATTTATGAAAGAAATGCCCACAAGTTGCATCACCCGGCCTCCACAACAAAACTCTTCACGGCAGCAACCGCATTGGCAAAATTGGGGTCAGACTACCAGTTTGAAACAACCCTCTATGCTGATGCCATTGTGAACGCTGAAGTCGTGGGAAATATCTATTTAAAAGGCAGAGCTGATCCCGTGCTGCAACCTCAAGACATTGTAAAGTTAGGTGATGCGTTGCTTCAAATCGGTGTAAAGTCAATACAAGGGAACATTGTTGTTGACGAAACATATCTCGATGCCATTTGGGAAGGTCCGGGGTGGATGTGGGACGATAGACCACTGTGGATTAGTGCCTTGAGTATTCGGGAAGTCGAACCTGATGCAAACACAGTGAGTAGGGCAGTTACTTGTGGACATCTCCTGAAAACTACACTCATGGAAAAAGGCGTTAGCATAATGGGTGATGTGGTTCTCGGAACAGTCTCATCAGATGCACACAGCGTAGCCAAACATCTATCGCCGCCGCTCACTGACATTCTGAAATTAATGAACAAACCGAGTGACAATTGGACCGCTGAACTGCTTTTCAAAGCTATAGGTGCTGAGGTAATGGGTGAACCGGGAACGTGGCGGAAAGGCAGGGAAGCGGTTACTAATTTTTTGAACGAGATTATGGGCGAACCGCCGCCGCATCGGTTCGTTGATGGTTCTGGACTTTCTCGGTACAACCTCCTCAGTGTGGAGTTACTCACAAAATTGCTCGTCTATATGTATCACAATTTTGAGTTGATGCCGGAGTTTCTGGCATCACTTCCGATTGCTGGTGTTGATGGCACCTTGAAAAATCGGATGCAAGGCGTATCCGCCGAGAAGGTATTACGAGCGAAAACGGGGACGTTGAGTGGTGTTTCCGCACTTGCTGGCTACACCGTGACGGCAGACGATGAGGTGTTTGCGTTCGGTATTCTCATCAGTCATTATGTCGGTCCAGCGACATCTGCACGGGATATCCAAGATAAAATCGGGAATTATTTGACTGGGTTCAGTCGTCTGGTTTCCGTGGGCACGGTTTCAAACAGCACCTATGACGCTGATAAAAGACTAATCAAACCGTGACGTAATCTCCGGTGGTGGTTCTCCCACAGCAGACTTACCATCGCGTAACAACGGTTCAGCATTGCCCCACAGACGACTCCCATCGTGCGAAAGAAGTGGCTCCGCCGAATATTGGGCAAGATAGGCACGCCGCAGATTGTTCGTGTAGTTCGTTCCGCTGCAATGGAAGTTGACGCTCGTAAACGCCACAATGCTCCCCGCAGGCACGATAGCCGGGACACCCTTTTCCGGTCCGAAATAGCCCACCATATCGTTGCTTTCATCATCGCGGACGTGCTTTACCCATGAACGGATGCCGATGTCAGAAAATGGCATCACGTAGACCGTGCCGTTCTCCTCAGACATATCATCAAGTGCACACCAACAAGTGAGGTACGGCTTGTGATCGGGATAACCGACATAACCCGAATCTTGATGCCAGCTGAACTTCATTCCCTCTTCTGCTCCCTTAACGACGTACTGTTCCCAGAAAAGATACGCCGTATTGCCTAAGGTGGCGCGGCAGACCTCTGCCATCAGATCGCTGAACAGAAATTCGCGAAGTTTCGGCTGTTTCCTGAAACAGTTTGAGACGAAATACCGTTTCCCGCGATGATTGAGACCGAGGACCTCTGTGTCCTGCCGCTCCATCTCAGCATCCGCCTGATTGATAAAGGTCCCACATTCACCGCGAAGCAATTCCAGCAGCGGTTCTGGGATAACGTTCTCCAAAATGAAATAGCCTTCCTCTTGGAATTGCTGTTTCTGTGCATCAGTTATATTCATATTTTTTTAATTATTAAGTTTTTGCGCTGCCCTCCACCGTGGGAGGGGTTTGTAACCCCGATTCTTTCGGGCAGGTTGCTGGTTAAGTTTGAACTAAACCTCGATGGTGCAAACGGTCTATAAGTTTCTAACCTACAAGGAGGTTTCTATTCGATATTGACCTGGCGGATGACTTGACCGTTGCTTTCCCAATACGTATGTTTCCCAGTGATGTAGTCAGAGTCTCCAGCGGGTTGGATGTTTCCCTTCGTATCAATGGCTCTGGAGACGACGGTGTGTTCACCTTTCGATGGACTGTTCCAGTCGAGATGCCAAATTTTCCACGCAAATTCCGCGTCCTCTTCCAGGTCTATTGTCACCTTTTGCCAATCACCCCCATCAATACTCACTTCTACTGTTTGGATGGGGGCACCCCATGCGGCACCGTAGATACGGTATTTATCACCGATACGCGTTACTTTCGCTGCTAACGATTTCAGTTTTGTTCTACCAACCGAAGTCTCCATCCAAACCGATTCGCCATCCGGACGTTTTTCTTCACGCATGGTGACATAATCGCGTCCCATGAATCGCCCCATATATCGGGTATTGCGGACCTCAATGCGTTTGAGCCATTTGACGCAGGCGATGCCGTACCAGCCCGGGGCGATCAAACGTAGCGGCGCGCCGTTCGCGTGTGGTAAAGGTTCACCGTTCATCTTATAACAGAGGAGATTGGTGTCTTCTAATGCGTCTTCAACGGACATGCTCCGTGCGAAGTTCTGACGCATTTTGACACCACGCCGTTCCTCCTCGCCGACATCGTGTCCAAAGAAAATAACCTCAATCCCGCTTTCTCGGATACCAGCCTCCTTGAGAATCGGTGCGAGTGGTGTGCCAGCCCATCTTGCGTTGCCAATAGCACCTGTGAACGTGGCAAACCCATGGTTGCCGGAGCATTCCAATGTGAAGGTTACCTCCTCCCGTGGACGCGCTTTAATGTCTTCAATTGTGAGCGTCAGCGGGTTGTCAACCAAACCGCTAATCTCCAATTTCCACGTAGCAAGATCAACTTCAGGCTTGCCGTAGTGTGAAACGTTGAAGAATTCATCGTTAGGTGTGATAAAGGTATCAAATTTGTCCCAATCCAGCAAGCCTCGCTTTGAAGGCGGTTCCGGCGGCTGATCTGCGAACGGAATAAGCACTTCCCCCTCACGATTCGGAAAGGCATAGACCGCCCACGGACTGAGCAGCAGCCCTGTAAGCGTTAGACCGCTACGTCGCAAAAAATCCCTACGCTCCATGGTGCCTCCTCATTTTTCGGTGGTTGTGGTTTAAGCTTTCGTCGCCGCGATATAGTTGGCGTTAACCATTTTCCAATTGACGACGTTCGCCCAAGCATCAACATAATCGGCGCGCCGGTTCTGATAGTTCAGATAATAAGCGTGTTCCCAGACATCGAGGCCGAGGATAGGGGTATGTCCTTTCATCAACGGACTATCCTGATTTGATGTTGAATAGATCTGCAGCTTTTTCTTATCGTCAACGACAAGCCATGCCCATCCGGATCCGAAATGCGTTTTCGCGGCTTTGGCGAACATCTCGCTGCCGGCATCGAATGATCCGAATGTGGATTGAATGGCTTCGGCAACCTTCCCTGCCGGCTCACTACCACCAGGAATCATAATACTCCAGAAAAGCGTATGATTGGCGTGTCCACCGCCACTATTAATAACAGCTTGGCGGATGTCTGTCGGTACCTTATCAATATCTCGGAGTAAATCTTCAACGGACAGGTGTGTCAAATCGTGATGTCCTTTGATCGCTGCATTGAGTTTATTGACATACCCTTGGTGGTGTTTTCCGTGATGGATCTCCATTGTGCGTTTGTCGATATGGGGTTCAAGGGCACCGTGCGGATAGCGCAGTGCTGGCAGCGTATGACCATGACTATGATCCTGCTCATGCTGAGCTGCATAAAGGCGCAGCGGACTGTTAGCGAGAAGTAGTCCTGCCACTGCAGTACTTCCGTGAATTAAAAAATTTCTACGATTCATGAATTCTCCTTGTCCTACTGTTTTGGGTAGCATTTTACAGAAATTGTGGGTTTGTGTCAAGATATAATTCAGTTGATTTTGACAAAGAGATGTGGTATGTTAACTATGACAGATATAGAAGAATAACGAAAGATTCATGTATGGGATACGTCACGGAATAGTCAATGGACAACACAGACCCCTTCCACATCCTCGCGTTAGATGGCGGCGGCACCCGCGGCATATACACCGCCCAACTCCTCGCCAAAATTGAACAGGCTTTTGGAATAAATATCAAAACCTGTTTTGATCTCATCACTGGCACAAGCACAGGTGCAATTATCGCCGGTGCTGCCATTTCCGATATCCCGATGACAGATATTGTAGAACTCTTTGAGACTGAAACCCCTTACATCTTTCAGAGAAGATGGTATCGTATCCCGTTGTTTCTCAGCAAATATCCAAGCGAACAACTCGCACAGGTTATCGCCAAGCATATTCCGGCAACGCCTCTCAATGAAATAGCAACGCCATTAATGATAACAAGTTCGGAGATCGCCAAAAGTGAAGTTCACATTTTTAGGTCCAATTATGGAGGTCACGATTCGGAGATCGCTCCCACAAGTAAAGAGGTCTGTTTACGAGATGCTATCCTCGCCTCCTGTGCTGCACCCACCTTTTTCGCCCCAAAGTCCCTTGACAACCTCTTGTTAGCAGATGGCTGCTTATGGGCAAACAACCCTTCCACAATTGCCGCCACAGAGGCACTCTCAGTGTTTAGAAAAGAGGCGAGTGAGGTTCGGATGCTATCCATCGGCACAGGACATTCGACAAACATGTATCGGCAGAGACGAGGCTGGGGATTTATCACCGGATGGGGGGGTGTAAAACTAACCTCCTACGTGATGACATTGCAAGCTCAAGCATCCGCACATACAGCGAAACTGTTGCTAAAGGGCAATTATTTACGCATCAATCCAGAAATCGATCGCTGGGCGATAGATACCCTTACACAGTTAGATAACCTCAAATCCCTCGCCGAGCGCGATTTCGAGAAACACGCTGCGGAGATTGAGGTGTTTCTTGGCATTTAGCTAAGGTTTAGTGCTGTATTCAAGCGTTCCTACCTCTCTGTATGATTCTGTAGCCCGCAATTTAAGCATCCCCATATACTTTTCTGTAAAAAATTTGACTATATATGTCGCAAAATGTATAATACAAGCAAATTTGGTGGATTATTTTGCTAAAAAAGGTTGAATATCCCGAATGTCATCGAATGAGTAATGGTGTACCCACTTTCGTTTCTTGGGGCAAGATTTAACTATCCCAATAAGGGAAAAGGAGAAAATCATGGCAGCCCTCAAACGAATTATAGGCGTTGTGCTTATCGTCATTGCGGCGATAGTCGCTATCCAGACAGTATTTGAACCGATTTACCACACCTCCACCGATGATAGTCCCTATAGCTCCGCTTGGGATTATATCAACCCACTCTCTGCTATTTCAATAATACTCGGAGTGATATTCGGCTACATTCGCATGAGCCGTGCCGGTGCGGATTCGAGCGTTCAAGAATTCATAGCGGCGAATACGATGTACTACGGGTTCATGTTCGTGGCTATAATCTTCTTCTGGAACTGGTTCGGCATCAGCGACATTGGGTCGGGCTTTACTGCTGTTGGTCACAATACCCGATCATTGATATGGATTATCTTTGATGCCACATTTTCGTTGTTGAACGGTGCAATGGGTGTCCACCTAATACGCTCCAGCACCAGTGAATAAGTAGCAGGGATTGATATTCTGGTTGGTAGTGGACGATTTATTGAATGAGAGTACTACTATAACCCTAAACATGAAGTGCGCGCCTCTCAAGTGCGCACTTCACTTTTTTATGGACAACTTTCAGGATTCCTGATACTCTTTATTTCTACAGCAGAATATACAATTTAGTAATACAGTGTAAATCGGTGAGGTTAGGAAACTTCGCCTACCGTATGGGAGAAATCTATGGAAATACGACCAAATCGGGTTAAAGAGAAGTTAGCAGCTGGCGATCTCGCGTACGTTATCTCAGGATTGACAAATGCCGATGATATAGACCTCTTCGGTCCGAACGGATACGATGGCGTATGGTTGGAAGGCGAACACGGTGCTGTTGATGCGTCGCGAATCGGCGATCTGACACGGGCATGCGATCTCTGGGGCATGACCTCTATCACACGTGTCAATCGCAACGACCAAGGACTTATCTACCGTACATTGGATTGCGGTTCAATGGGCATTTGTGTCCCGCATGTCAACACGAAAGCGGAGGCACAAAACGTTGTAGATGGTGTGAAGTTCGCACCGATTGGACACCGCGGGATGTTCACCAGTCGCCAAGGTTATGGTGTGGACAACTATTTTGATGTCGCTAACTCGCAAACGCTCGCCATTGTTTTGATTGAAGACATCGTCGCGGTTAACAATCTCGACGAGATTCTCACCGTTGATCATATTGACGTGTTTTTTGTCGCACCATCAGATTTAGCGACTTCTATGGGACATATCGGGAATCTTACCCACCCAGATGTCCAGAATACGATTGATTTAGCACTTGCTCGTATCCAAGACGCGGGGCGGGTTGCTGGCACCTTGACACTCGATGCCACAGTTGAAAAATATGTCAAGGCGGGTGTACGGTTTCTGATGACGGGTGTTGGCGGATGGATTACAGCCGGTGCAGCAGCGTTTAAAGAACGGGCAGAAGGTGCGAAATCCTAACAGATTGAACCCTGACAGTATTCTCTCTTCTTATCAGCGCGGTTTTTAACCGCGCATTTCCATTTAAGGCAGCTATGCCAAAAAGGTTATCCCTCCTGATGCCTCTCTCCCCTGCCAGACTGAACCTGTCGGATAGATATGCTTCTCAACAAAGTCTGGATACATCTCAAGTCCCCAGCCTGGCCTCGTTGGCGTAACATAGGCACCGTCATGAACTTGGATCGGGTGTAGGAAAACGTCTTCTTGCAGGAAATTGAGGTATTCAACCACTTGCGTATCCGAGTGTGCTGCGACACAGATTTGATCCCATATCGCGTAGTGTTGAATCATATTGCACAAACCGATGCCACCACCGTGTGGACAGACGGGAACACCATACTTCGCTGCCATTAAGATGACCCCCAACACATCGTTGACACCTCCGAGCCGTGTCGCATCAATCTGACAATACTGAATCGCGCCACTCGTGATCAGCTGCTTGAAGATAACAGGCGATGGCACCTGTTCCCCCGTAGCGACACCGATACCGTGTTTCTCCAAAGCACGCGATATTTTTACAAAACCGAGCACATCATCGCGCGCTGTCGGCTCCTCAATCCATGTCGGTTTGAACGCCACCAATGCTTCCATATACGCGATGGCTTCATCGACACCCCAAATTTGGTTTGCGTCTAACATCAAGCGCGCTTCTGGACCGATTGCTTCTCGGATAAAAGCGAGTCGTTTCTTATCAAAGTCCAGATCCTGTCCGACCTTCATTTTGAAGGCATCCAGCCCAGCTGCTTTCACTTGGTTCACCGTCTCAATAATCTGTTCATCTGTCAGACCGAGCCACCCAGCGGTAGAATACGCCTTCGGTCCCTGTTGACCGAGCGTCTGCTCACGGGCTTCGCGACTGTCCTGATGTGTACTAAGTATTTCCGCTGCCTCATCAGGTGTCAACGCGTCGCGTAAGTATCGCCAATCAATGGACTGCACAATTTTCTCAGGTGGTAAATCGACCAGCAGTTCCCAGAGCGGTTTATCAACCAGTTTTGCCCAGACATCCCACATTGCATTGACAATACTTCCGATCGCCATCCGATTGACGCCATCCGCAAGCCAACGTAGCTGGTGATGGTCTATGAGCAGTCTGTGGAACGCTCCCGGATCATTAACAAAAGTCTCCATCTCCATCCCAACAACGAGTTGTGCGAGGTCCTTAACGCCGTAAGCGATCCAGTCATTTCCGGCACCAGCGGTGAATGCCACTGATATGCCTTGGTGTCCTGTACTTGTTTCTATCGTCGTTAGGATTGCTGAGTAATTCGGTTTCTTATGAAATGGATCGGAACCGAGTAGCGTGTCCGATGTGGGAACCCGTAAATCAACAACATCAATTTTTTGTATCTTTCCCGAAATTTTCATGCTTTGTTTGACTCCTTTTTCGACAAAGTATATAATGGATTGATATGAAAATCTACACTAAATTTGGCGATTCTGGAGAGACCGCGCTGTACGGCGGAACGAGAATCGGAAAAGATGCCCCCCGAATTGAGGCGATCGGTACTGTCGATGAACTGAACGCTTACATCGGCTATGCGCAAACACTCAGTGATGATACAGATCTCTCCGATCTGATGGCACAAATCCAAAACCACCTCTTCGCAGTTGGAGCAGATTTAGCAACGCCTGCGACACACACGAAAGCCTCCGAATTCCGCATACTGAAGGACTTTACAACAGTGATGGAAACCGCGATAGATACACTCTCTGTGGAACTTCCACCACTGACGCACTTTATTCTACCGGGTGGATGCACTGCCGGTGCTATTCTACATATCGCCCGCGTCGTATGCCGCCGAAGCGAACGGTGTGTCGTGCGTCTCGCACGCGACGAGGATGTTAATCCAGAAATAATCCGGAGTTTGAACAGGCTTTCGGACCTCCTGTTCGTTCTCGCTCGGACGGTAAACTACCGTGCGCAGACTCCAGAACCGATTTGGAAGTCACAATCGAACTCCTAAAAGGTATTGTATGATACAAGGTAATGTGTTAGAATTGGAAGACTCTTACACTTCATTTTTATATTTTTTACGGAGGAAAATAAATTATGAATTTGAAATTAGCAAACTTTTTCTTGATAGTTCTCATCGCACTCGTTGCACTGGCAGGTTGTGATAGAGGACAAAGGGTCATGATGGATAGCATGCCCTCAGCGGATGCTACCATGGATGATGCTATGACTGACATGGAAAAGGTTCCAGTGAGTTTAGTCTGGTTAGTTGATTACCCAGAGGGGGCAAAGGATGTGTATCTTGAGTGGATCGCCTCCGTTGCGCCAACACTGCAAGCCCCAGCAGAGGTCAATCGGATAAGATCTTACGACAATCTTGAGGAGACAACCCCACATCGGTTTGTTGAGTTTGAATTTGACAGTTTCGTTGATGCGATGGCATATATGAATCGTCCAGAGATAGCCGGCGTTTTTGAAGACCTTCCCAACCACGCAACTCAAGTGAGCGCACACACGTTTATTGAGCGTTCGGACTACGCGAAAACCGAGGCAGAGGATTGGCCAATTAAAAGTATTATTTTTGTTGACTATCCCATTGGTGGGAAAGCAGCATATCTGGAATGGGTTGCTTCCGTTTCTTCTGCCTTGGTCGGGCCCGCTCAAGTGAAGGCGGTATCCTCTTACGACAACTATAATGGTGAATCTCCACATCGGCTTGTTACATTGGAGTTTGCCAACCAAGAAGATGTCGAGACTTATGAGGCACTGGAAGATATTATGGCAATCGAAGCTGAACTTGACAATCGGGCAAGCAGCTGGGTGCTGCATACATTTGAGTTACGATCAGATTACATCAACGAATAATATCTCGCGGTTTGCTTTTCTTTTCGTGGGCGCGCTTTCTGAGCGCGCCTCTTTTTTTTCTTCTCACCGCCCGCGTCCAGGACCACTGTATTCCCTGCCGAACGGCAAACTGTGGGGTTCCTCAAAGGGCCGAAACGGCACCATATCCGCTATCTCTTGAAGCCTTTCTAACACTTCCAAAGGCAGCGGACCTGCTTCAACCGCACGGACATTTTGTTCAACCTCCTCTACAGACCTTGCCCCCACCAGCACCGTAGAAATGTCGGGATTGGATAGCACCATACGGATCCCTACCTCTGGAAGTGAGAGTTCCAGTTCATCCAAAAATTGGTAGAGTAACTTGAACTGTTCTTGGCGTGGGCGACTGAGCCACCATGCCCCCGTCTCCACTTCAGCGTGGCACCGTGCTAATGCTCCCTGTTGTAACGGCGCACCGATAATAATCCCCATGTTCTGTCGTTTTGCTTCCGGGAAAATTGAGATCGTCGCTTCACGCCAGAGCAGACTGTAGTTTTTTGCTGTCAACACCACATCGTAAACACCCGTTGCCATGATTGCAGGGAGTTGATGTGCGGTTGTACCACCTAATCCTGTAAAACGGACAATCCCTTCCGCTTTGAGTTCTGCTAACAGTTCACATACCGGTCCATCAAATGTCTCGTGGCTTGTCCACCAATCGTATTGTCCCGGACGATCCGGTTCATGCACCATCAAAATGTCAATCGTGTCCCTTTTCAGCAAACGTAGACTCTCTTCAACCGACCGACGCAAAAGTTGCTTATCTTTAGGATCAAAAGGTTGGGGTCTACCACCGATTTTCGTGGAAAGATAGTGTGGTTGTAGGACACCATCTAAGGCTTCCCCGACGACCTCTTCACTATTGCCGTAGTTCGGTGCGGTATCAACATAGTTGACACCGAGTTCCAAAGCGCGTCGGACAGCGTTCCGTCCGTCAGTGCGGTTTCTGCCGCCAGCCGTTGAGACAAAGAGTCCGCCCATCCCTAAGACACTCACTTCGAGTCCAGTCCGTCCTAAGATTCGTTTTTCCATGGCTATCCCCTTTGTTGATTTAGCAGAATTGGTACGTATGATGAAACAGAGTTTACAATAGATTTCATCAAGACGCAATACCAAAATCCGTTTCTATTGCAACAAGCGGTTTTGCGCCATCGCTCCTGCAACCGCGACAAGGTCAAGAATATTGACAACGCCATCGCCGTTAACATCCGCTACATTTTCTTCTCCAACATACCCAAGATGGTTAGCAACGAACCTCAAATCGTCAATATTTACACACCTATCGCCGTTGACATCCGCTGGAACGCTGTCAGTTCCAGTTCGCCATAAAAGAATTGTGCCATCACAACTGGCACTGGCAAGGATTCTGCCATCCGGTGAGAATGCCAAATCTGTAATATCTTCTATGTGTCCCACGAGTGTCTCAAGCGGTTGGAGTGTCTCCATATCTAACAGTTGTATCCGATTGTTCTGCCATCCACTCCATCCGACTGCAAGAATTCTACCATCGGGAGAAAACGCAACAGAGGTGACATAATCTGAATACTGCAATACTGTTTTACGTTTTCCAGTATGTGGGTCCCATAATTGGAGCGTCTGATCATAACTACCACTCACAAGTGTTTCGCCATCAGTAGAAAACGCAACAGAAGAAACAGGTCCTGTGTGTTGTGTCGTAAGACTGTAACGACGTCGCGCAGTAGGGATATCCCATAAAATAATCTCGGAATCTCCACTACCACTCGCAAGCGTTTCACCGTCCGGTGAAAATGCCAAGCAAGTCAGTAAATTGTGATATTCTTTCAAAACATGGCGAAGTTCACCGGACCGAACATCCCACAAACCTATTGTTCCAATAATACCGTCCGCTTTATACGCGTTTGCGAGCAGTTCTCCATCTGGCGAAAATGCCACAGCAGGACCACCGCCTTTAAGCGTAGTGATGTGATGTCCAGTGTTAGCATCCCACAACCGGAGACGACTGTCATAACCACCACTGGCAATCAATTTCCCATCTGGCGAAAACACAACGGTTCGAACCGAATCAATGTGATGTATCAAATTTTCAAGGTGTTCTCCAGTACGGGCATACCATAATCGAAGCAGGGGACCTTTCGTATTCCACAAGTGAATCAATCCTCGGCTGGCACTCGCAATAGTTTCCCCATCTGGCGAAAACGCAACAGTATTGACTGAATTGGAATGCTTCCCAAACGTCTTACGGAGTTTTCCGGTGGAGGTATCCCATAACCGGAGTGTCCAATCCCGACTGGCACTGGTAATCGTTTTTCCGTCCGGCGAAAACACAACAGTAGTGACAAGTTCAGCATGTCCCTCAAGGATCTCTTTAAGATGTTTCGTGGAGGTATCCCATAACCATATCTCATCGGTTGTCGCGCTTGCTAATGTCTTCCCATCGGGTGAAAACGCAATAGCATTGACTTTCTCTGGAAATCGAGCGGGTCCTTTAAGAATAGCGAATATCCTGCCTATGTGCACATCCCACAGGTGAATTGTTCCATCACTACTACCGCTTGCGAGCGTTCTTCCATCCGAGGAAAACACAACGGAATTAACGTCATCACGGTGTTCGTCGAGTAAACACTTAAGTTTTCCGGTCTCTATATCCCACAACCGAACCGTGTTATCCTCACTTCCACTCACAAGGGTTTTTCCGTCCACTGAGAACGAAAGGGCGAAGGTCCAATTCGTGTGTCCAAAGAGAGTATCTCGAAGTTGCCGATTCGCTATGCTCCATAACCGAATCGGATAGTCGGGACCTCCACCACTGGTGGCAAGGACTGTTCCATCTGGTGAAAACGCAAGGGCTAAAATCTCCTCGTATCCGTCAAGGGTGCCACGGAGTTCTCCAGTATCTGTATTCCATAACCGAATGATATGGTTTGGCGAATAACCGCTACTGGCTAAGGTTCTGCCATCTGGCGAGAATGCAATTGCCTCAACGTAATCTGGAACTTCAGAAAAGAAGTTAAGTTCGGTGTCAGTAGATGTATCATAGAGCCACACTCCGATAGAAGTCGCTACGGCAAGTCGAGTACCATCTGGAGAGTACTTGACGTCATTTATATACCCTTTGCCGAAGCGAGCAATCGCACCCTCCGGTAGTCCCATCCGCGTATAATTTTCTGCGAAACCGATCGGCAAAAAGAAGGGAGCAATCAGGAACAACAGAAAAATAAAAACGATTCTCTTATTCATAGGTCTGATACCTCCTTTTTAAGCAATAGACACCTGCCATGAAAGTAGCAATTTATGTGCCAATCCTTGAAACGCTAAATATACCGCCATATCCAGTCACAGGATGGATAATTTGCCCAAAAATGGGCAGACCTGTACTTGCCCTGCACGATATAGGGCATCCGCACGCCACAGCATCGAAATTTGTTTGACACAGTCCAACCAAGTATGCTAAACTGACTGTCAACACTTATTGAGACAAAATCACAATTCATGTTGAAGCCTGTAGATAATAGGAGAATAAACGCATGAACGATCTACAGTTGCAAGAGTACCTCTTTGACGTGCAAGGTTATCTTGTCATTGAGAATGTCTTAAGTCCAGAAGAGGTCGCAGCACTCAATCAATGTATTGACGAACAACAACTTCCCACGCCGGGAAAGGTCCAAAGGTTTGGGAGTGCTCCTGATGGCTCCGGTTTTCTGCAGTGGGGAAAACCTTTTTGCGATTTACTCGACCATCCCAAGATTATGCCGATACTTCAATTCCGCTTGGGCGATTGCTTTCGGCTCGACCGAATTTACGGGATGTATATGCGGGAAGGAATGCCACGTGGACATCTGCATGCCGACTACGGTGCTACTTCCCCGACGGCAAGAGCGGAACCGGGGGAATACTACTCTTTCCGGGATAACGAAATCCATAACGGATTCGTTGTTGTGACGTGGAATCTCGCGGACACCGGACCGGATTCTGGTGGATTTTGCTGTATTCCGGGTAGCCATAAAGGCAATTTCAAACTACCACAACAGATCGCTGAAGCACCGCAAGATGCACCGTGTGTCGTCATTCCGAATGCCCCTGCTGGTTCAGCTATCCTCTTTACCGAAGCACTGACACACGGCACAGCAGCGTGGAACGGTAAACATCAACGCAGGTCCCTTCTCTATAAGTATTGTGTTTCGCACATCGCGTGGACTTCGCGGCGCGTGACACCACCAGAGGATATAGAATTAACAGAACGCCAAAAGATCCTTTTTCGTGATCCGGCTGACCCGTATCGCCACTTCCCATCGCTGTTTGATGCAGCATAGTCGGTATGGTAAGAGCGATCTCCGAATCGCGACCTCTTAATATAGGACACAGAGAACCGAGAACTATATGCCAAATTTCACGCAGAACCAGTTACAGAAAATCACAACCGACATCTTTGAAGCCGGGGGTGTTCCAAGCGATGAAGCAAAGATCATCGGGGAACTGCTTGTCGCTTCAAATCTCACCGGGCATGATTCCCACGGTGTTCTCCGTATTCCACAGTATATTGGACTCATTGAATCCGGACACATTCAGCCCGGAGCACCGATGGAAATTGAGCGTGAGTCGGCTTCGCACGCGCTCATCAATGGTAATTGGGGTTTTGGGCACGTCATCGCGCAGAAGGCGATGTCGCTGGCGATAGAGAAGGCGAAATCGAGTACGATCAGCGCAATCAGCGTCTATAACTGTAATCACATCGGACGTATCGGGAGTTATCCGATGATGGCAGCTGAAACCGACATGGTAGGCATCACGATGGTGAATGCCGGTGGAACTGCCCTATATGTTGCACCGTTCGGTGGACGCGATGGACGGCTCGCAACGAATCCTATCGCGATTGCCACACCGACACGCGAGGGACACCCGATTCTACTTGACATCACGAGTAGCGTTGTCGCACAAGGCAAGATTCGCGTTGCAGTGAATCGCGGGGAATCTGTTCCACTCGGTTGGCTCATGAACAGTGAAGGTGAACCGACACAGAATCCACAGGACTTAATGGAATCTCCGCCGGGTGCCCTGTTACCACTCGGTGGGATTGTTGGACACAAGGGATATGCACTCGGTCTGATGATTGACATTTTAGGAGGTGCGTTGTCTGGTGCTGGTTGTAGTGGCTCAGGGAACACACGCCTTCAGAACGGTATCCTGATGATTGCATTGGACATCGCTAATTTTACGCCGCTTGACGATTTTTATGACCATGTTGACGGACTTGTTGCCCACGTGAAAGCCTCACCAACTGCACCCGGATTCGATGAAATCTTGACACCCGGAGAAATCGAAGCACGCCAAACGGAGTGTCGTTTACACGAGGGCATCCCTATTGATGCCGAGACGTGGCGACAGATTCAAGAGACAGCAGCGGAGGTCGGGATATCCGAACTTGAATTTTGAACCAGTTGAAACTTCCGATCCAAACTATCATATTTGACTTTGACTATACGTTGGTAGAGTCTTCACTTGGAACGATCGACGGGGTCAATTTCGCATTTGGTAAAATGGGTTTGCCACTCGCTTCCGATGCCGCGATTCGACAGACAATCGGTTTATCGCTACCGGATATATTGCCGGCATTAGCCGGGGATGCATACACCAAGTATGTAGATGAATTTACGCGGCTGTTTCTTCAACGCGCCGATGAGACTATGGTCGAGTTAGCAGAATTCTATGTGGGTGTACCAGAAACAGTACAAGCGTTGCGGGGACTTGGTCTCCAACTTGCTATCGTTTCTCAAAAACGTCGCCATTACATTCAAGGGATCCTTGCGCGTGGGGATCTGTTAGAAACGTTTGAGGCTATCGTTGGCGGTGGGGACGCGGCATATAAGCCGAACCCAGAAGGTTTGCTGGCGGCGGTTGCCCAAACGGATAGTGTTCCCCGAAATTGCCTCTACGTCGGAGATAGCGTGACCGATGCTGAAACTGCACGGCGTGCTGGTATTGCGTTTATTGCCGTGCTGTCGGGTGTGACACCACGAGAGGCTTTCGACGATTACAATGTATGTGCGGTCCTTGCAGATGTGTCTGGGTTATTGGATTTAGAATTTTTGACAAGTTCCCTAACAAGGAAGTCCAATGCAAAATAGACAACCTACTATTGGTGAGTACCTTCTAAAAAAATTAGAAAGTTACGGTATTAACCACATCTTCGGCATCCCTGGCGATTATGTAGTCCAGCTCTTTGATCTGATTGAGCAGAGTTCGATTCAACACATCGGCACAACGCGAGAAGAGACAGCAGGGTTCGCTGCAGATGCGTATGCGCGCACAAATGGTATGGGAGCCGCGTGTGTGACGTATGGTGTCGGTGGTTTATCTATGATTAACGCTGTCACTGCTGCCTACGCTGAAAAATCACCACTCGTTGTCATTAGCGGTAGTCCTGGAATGAAGGAGCGTACTGAGGGTGCACTTTTGCACCATAAAGGTAAAGATTTTTACACACAGCAGCGTATCTATGACGAGATAACGGTTGCATCAGCACTACTTGACGAACCTTTTACCGCCTTTAACGAGATAGACAGAGTGTTGGATGCAGTTTATTGGCATAAACGTCCGGGCTACCTTGAACTCCCACGCGATATGTTAAATATACAGGGAGCAGGCCACCAACGCCCCTCAACCGATCGGCACCACAGTGACCCCGAAACGTTGGATGCTGCTTTAGCGAATGCCATTGCGTTCATAAATCAATCCGAAAATCCAGTCATTTTAGCCGGGGCTGAACTGCACAGATTCGGATTTCGAGATAAATTACTTCGGCTTGCAGAAGAAAAACAGATCCCAGTGGTAACAACGCTGTTGGGTAAATCAGTGATGCCGGAAGCGCATCCGCTCTACTTGGGTATCTATGGTGGCACAATGGGCAGAGCAGAAATCACAATGCTTGTTGAAACTTCCGATTGTATTATTATGCTTGGTGCCTTCATGACCGATGTCAATCTTGGGATTTACACGGCAAACCTTGCGCGAAGCCATAGTGTCTATGCCATCTCAGATAAAATTACAGTCGGTTATTCCACTTATGAAGATGTTACTTTCGAGGATTTTATCGAGGGTTTGTGTTCGCCGCAACTCGACAAACGCCCTGAAACCAACTTGGAATGGGTACTGGAAGTGGCAGACCCCTTTGTGATGGTACCTGACCAAGCACTAACTGTGCAGCGTTTTTTCCAACAACTCAATCAATTTCTGCGTGATGACCTGACGGTTATCCCCGATGTGGGAGACTGCCTTTGGGGTGCCGCGGATTTACGTCTGCCGGAACACACCGAATTTATTTCTCAAGCATACTATACCTCAATGGGGTTTGCAATTCCTGCTGCTATTGGTGCACAACTCGGCAAACCTGATGCCCGACCGATCGTGATCGTCGGAGATGGGGCATTCCAAATGACCGGCACCGAGTTGTCAACAACCATTCGCTACGGACTCAATCCAATCATTCTGATTTTAAACAACAAGGGGTATGGCACCATTCGTCCCCTCGTTGAAGGTCCCTTTAACAATATAGAGAATTGGAACTATACGCTTGTGCCAGAACTCTTCGGCGCAGGAAGCGCATTTTCTGTTCAGACCGAGGGCGAATTTGACGATGCCATGAAGACAGCGCTTACCGAGACGCAACATTTTGTCCTCATTGAGGCAGAAATTGACAAATCAGACATGTCACCTGCCCTTACCAGACTGGCAGAGCGGGTGTCTGAAAAAGTTTAAGTCTAAAGGTAAAATTCCGCTTGTGTCTATCTTTTTATTCCTACACAGAGTACTGAAACTGCACCCAACACATGGCAAAGGAGATGAATCAGATGATGAAAACGATGCTTTTATCAACTATCCTCGGGGTTCTGCTCGTTTTTTCAGTGAATGCAGACTTCCTGCCAGAGGACAACAGCGATGCGTTTGGATTGGAATATGGAGAATCCATCGCTGGTTTTATTCCGAGCGCGCCCAAAATTGATGGGAAACTTGACGATTGGAAGTATGCTGTCTGGGTGGCATTTGACTCAGAGGACGAACTTCTTCGCGGGAAAGGGACATGGGAAGGGAAGGACGACCTCACAATGACCTGGTCAACTATGTACGATGCCAAAACTTTTTATTTCGCAGCAGCAGTCCGCGACGATATTTTTGCACCGGCGGCGAATGCCGGACAACCTTGGGTAGGCGACACAATCTTTCTATACATCGATTGGGAGCAAGTAGGAGTCGGAACACCTGCCTGCAAGCCCAATTTCGCGTATATCGGTAAGAAAGCCCTCGTCACTGACTTCAGTGCGATCAAAAATCCAAATCTCCCTAAGTCCGATATAGCAATCGTGCCAACCCCGGAATTGGGCAAAGGCGGTATGATTTATGAGGTGGCGATGCCGTTTACGTCGCTCACGAAGGTAAAAGTTGAAGAGGGGACCGAAGTCGGGTTTACCCCTGGATATGAGGAAGGAACAGATGATCCAGAGAAAAAAGGTGGGCTTGTATTCATGGATTGGCACGGTCTGAATCCAGATGAATCCGCGAATCTTGGCACTTTGATTTTTGGCGAACCACTTGCTGTTGATGCAGTCGGCAAGTTGGCACTAACATGGGGACAATTAAAGAAATTCGTAAAGTAGTAAGCACACACCGCATGCCGCTACTTATTAAGTGATGTCTGAAAAAACGCAGAATCAGGAAGAACTTTTTATCCAACTGCTGGAGAAAGCAGATAACCTATTAACTCGCTTGGGTGGACTCCCGATTCAATCCTCGAGCGCGCTACTTGACGATTATATTGCTTTTCGGTGGCGTGCACAGAATGGATCGGGGCACCTAATTCCAGTTAAACATCCCAATCTCGTCGGTTTATCAGATTTGATCGGGATAGAGAGGCAGTCTACGGAACTGGATAGGAACACTCGGCAATTTCTACAGGAGCTGCCTGCCAACCATGTTCTGTTATGGGGCGATCGCGGCACTGGGAAATCTTCACTTGTGAAGGGGATGCTGGCGCGTTATGCTGATAACGGACTTCGGTTAATCGGTGTCAGTAAAGAGGGACTTGTGCACCTACAAGAGATTGCGGAGGTGTTGTGGGAACGCCCCGAACGCTATATCCTCTTCTGTGACGACCTTGCCTTTAACGAAGATGAACCCGAATATCGGGAGTTGAAAGCGATGTTGGAAGGTGGAATTTCTGCTTGTCCCGACAACGTCCTTATCTATGCCACTTCAAATCGTCGGCATCTGATGCCCCGACAGGTACGCGAAAACCGGTACCCGCAGAACGATGAAGATGAATTATATCCGCGCGAGGCGACAGAAGAAAAGGTCTCATTAAGCGACCGTTTTGGGTTGCGTCTCGCGTTCCAACGGATTTCACAAGACACCTATTTGCAGATTGTTTCCCATTATGCGCAGAAACACGGACTCTCCGTTCCGACGGAAGCGTTACACCGCGCAGCGTTGGAATGGGAGGCATCCTCAAGTGGACGTTCAGGACGCGTCGCCTATCAGTTCGTCGCAGATCTCGCTGGACGGTTAGCACTTGCTAATGAGTCGCTGAGCGAGTAAAATTTCTTAACTATTAAATTGATTATCAGTTATCGGTAATAATCCTGGGCGGTGGTTTTCGTTTAACGCATCCGTCTTGTAACTGACAACTGATAACTGGCAACTGAAAACTATTAAAAAAATTGGAGGTTTTTATGAAAAATCAATTAATGTTCTCTTTAGCACTCGCGCTCTTCCTGAGCGGTATATTTCTGATACAAACCGCAGATGCTGTGCCGAAAAAAGGCACATTGCGGGTCAGTGGCGATAATACATGGGTTGTGTTTATTAACGGCGAAGAAGTCGCGCAAAGCGGGAACTGGCAAGTCCCCACGGTCAGTGAATTTGAACTGGACAAAGGCTTCGCACAGATTGCCGTCTATGTCCACGACGCTGAACCCGGTGCTGCCGGTAGAGGCGGGTTCCTCGCCGACATTATCCTCGATGATAAACCAGATTACATCGGAACAGGTGAAGATGGCTGGCGATGTGATACCGGCAAACTCCTCGCTGATCGGAAAGATGGCTGGGAAAAGGTCGATTTCGACGACAGCAAATGGGAAGATGAACTCGAAATTTATGAAAAATTCGGGGCAGGCATCTGGGGGTTCGGTGCTGCAATCATGCAGCAAGTTCTCAAAGACCCAGATTGTGAGGCGAATTGGGTATGGTGCGGTCCTAACGACGGCGAAGATGACATCTATTTCCGATACACCATCGGCACACTTCCGGTGGAACCCCAAGATAAACTCGCGACAACATGGGCACGCATCAAAAACGATGCTAAATAAATGAGTTAACTGTAGACGGTTTCATTACTCGCGTAGGGACGGTTTCTACACCGTCCCTTACAATCCCTCAATTACCCGCGCAATCACTTCAAAAACCGTCTCAACATCCGATTCCTCAAGACACGAATAAGCCACCCGTAATTCCGTTTCGCCGAGTGCAATCGTGCCGATACCGTGTTCCTCAAGAAGCTGCTGCCGAACCACCTCTGCATCCCCGGATTTAAGGTTCAGACACATGAAATAGCCAGCATGACTCGGATAGACTTCCCAAAGTTTCGTATATCGCGCATCGGATGTAATTTCTTTCGCCTTTAACGCGCGTGCCTTGAGCATCTCGTAGTTGTGTCGTTTCTGTTCGGCATGACCTGGAGCCTTCATCGCTTCAAGGATAAGCGTTTGGGAGACCTGTGAGGCACCGGAAGTATTCGCTCGAATCAACCCACTGAGTTTCTGTTCAAGGGGTTGCATTGCTGCTTCTCCGAGACCGAAACTCATAAATGCGACACGTAAACCCCACGCATATTCCTCCTTCGTTGCCCCGTCTATCTTTATAGGGACCACATTCGGATGGCATCCAACCAACAGTCCAAAGAGCGATTCTTGCATAACCGATGCATCATACCACAGCCCCGCGTAGGCATCGTCAATCATAACGAGGATGCGACATCCAGCGTCAGCACGTGCCACAATCGCGTCCACAATATGCTGCGCTTCTGTGTGGGTAATCGCATAGCCGGTAGGGTTGTGCGGAAAATTCAGAAGAATCAGTAGTTTTTCGTCGGTAGTGTTGAGGAGTGTCTCTCGAAATCCGTGTGTGTTGAAGCCTTTCGCCGTGTTGAAAAACGGATACGTTTGGAGATTCGCTCCCGCTTTGGTTTGGAAAATGAGCCGATAATTTCCCCAAATTTTATCTGGTAGAACGAGCGTGTCTTCACTATCTACGAAAAGTTCTGCAAGTAGACTAAACCCATGTGTCATGCCACTCGTCACAATTGGTAGACTCAGTGCCGTTTCTGCAAGTGAAGGATTCTCTTTCAAGAGATGTGTTTTCCACGCCTCCCGCAATTCTGGTTGACCTAGCACGGGAGCGTACCCGTAAATACTTTCCAAGGGTAACCCTGACACGAACTCACGCGAAACAGCGAGGTGCATCATGTCGTTGTCTTTCAAGGCGATCGCACGTGTCGCGTTGAAACGGTGTGCTTTCGCATTCGCCTCCGCTGTTTGGCTTAAGATGCCTTTTGGTAGGTAGATACGTTTTCCTAACTTGGAAAGTAGCGCGGAGACGACCGGTGCTGAATCTTGGAGATGTTCGTTTAGTTCAATCGCTAAAGGGTTTAAATCTTGCATATTTTCTCTAAATTGTGAACAATAATGAGCGTGTAAAACACAAAAAAGACAAAGAGGTTATTCGACATTAATTGTGGACTGCCACCCACTTAATGTCAACCGATTTCTGCCACTATCCGTTTAAGAAAAAAAAGTTTAGACGCACTACACAGCACAAGGAAAAAACATGAAAGCACTTTTGAAAAGCCTGACATTTATCATTATCTTTGTCGTTTTCGTCGGTTTCGGTTTCAGCGTCTATGTTCTTCAAGCACCGCCAGTTGAGCAGAAAGGCGTGCCGAAACTACAGGTCCATACGCGTACAGCACTGCGGAGCAGACCCACAGTAAACTCAAAACCAATTAGTTATACCACAGATGTATACCGTTTCAGTATGGATCAGCAATACATTAGCAATTTGAATAGCGGTAAATTAGAGCGTGAACTTCTGTTTAGCGCGGGATTGGCGCATCGCGCACGGTTGAAGACCCAACGTTTGGATGAGTCTTTGAAAACAGCGACCGATTGGCAGAAGATGTTTGCCGATTTTACTGAGGATATTCGATTCCGCTCAGGGGCATCTCCTATTGAAGTTTTATTGAGCGGCGAGGAGTGGTTGCTCAGAGATGTCACAGGTGCCGCTTATACAGTCATCAGAACTGATGACCTTGTTGAGGTTTACCTCCCCGACCTAACGGAAGTGTTTGACGCAAACAAGATTTCGCTGTCAAAGAATTTAGAAACCTCCATTAAGCAGGCAAACAGACGGTGGCTTATCACGGATAAAGGATATAAACAGGCTTACAGCATTGTGAATGGTAAAGGCAAACTTAATGTCTACCAGCAATCGAAGTTTGAAATTCTGACGTTTCTGTTTGAGATGGATACGGCATTGCAAAGCTCCCTCGCACAAAGAAAGTTGTCTTCTGAATTAATTCAAGAATTTGTGAAGGAAAAAATACCACTGTCGCGACAAGCGAAAGTATCCGCGAACGAAAATGGCACGAGTTGGCAGATAACCAATCCTCCGTTGAAGTATAATATCCAAGCCGAGGGCGATAAATTAAAGGTCTATCTTGATCTTGAAAGCAGATGGCTTCGCGTCAAGGTTGATGACAGCGTAAAAGGCTGGGTACAAAGTGAGCGCGGAACCATTTTCGAGCCACCCCCACCAACACCGAGTTCACGCCAGCAAGTCAAAGAACGGCTTCTCGTACTCATTGATGAATTGAAACAGAAAGTTGGACTCTCCGATGCAGAAAGTAAAGCCCAAAATACTGCGTCCCGGTAGTCGTATCGCAGCGATTTCGCTCTCTTGGGGCGGTCCTGGCACTATCCCCTACCGCTACCAGATCGGTAAACAGCAATTTGAAGAAGAATTCGGCGTAACGGTTGTTGAAACGCAGCACGCCTTGCGCGATGCAGATTGGCTTGCCAGAAATCCCAAAGCGCGTGCCGACGATTTGATGGCAGCTTTTGCCGATGAGACAATCGACGGCATCATCTCAACGATTGGCGGTGAAGATTCGATCCGTACGCTGCCGCATCTCGACTTGGACCTGATTCGGAATAACCCCAAGGTCTTCATGGGCTATTCGGATACGACTATATCGCATGCCGCCTGTTTTAAAGCAGGTCTCGTGTCGTTCTACGGTCCCTCGTTTATGGCAGGATTTGCCGAAAACGGTGGGATGTTTCCGTATATGGTGGATTCCGTTCGGCGTACGCTCTTTTCTACCCAACCGATTGGCACTATTGCACCGAACCGAACAGGGTGGACAGTTGAACATCTGCCGTGGGAAAATCCTGAAAATCAGTCAATTCGTCGAAAACTAAATCCCTGCACTGGCTGGAGGTTTCATCAGGACGAAGGTGTCGTTGAAGGGCAGCTTTTTGGGGGCTGCGTCGATGTTTTGGACTGGCTTCGCGGCACTGATTATTTTTCCGCTGCTGGTGACCTTCAAGGTGCCGTGCTCTTTTTGGAGACCTCTGAAGACGCACCGCCGCCTTCGTTTTTGACAGAGTTTGTGAGATGCCTCGGAGCGATGGATATTCTCGAAGGGCTTGGCGGTATTCTACTCGGACGACCCGGCGGCGGTGTCGATCCGCAAACTTTCAGTGAGTACGACGATGCGCTGTGTAAAACCGTCCGTGAAGAACACGGGTTAAGCGACATGCCGATTGTCACAAATATGGACTTCGGACACACGGATCCGATGTTCGTCATTCCAATGGGCATGAAGGTTCGTATCAATTCTGTCAAGCAGGAAATCACCATTGACGAAGCAGCAGTTATCGAAAACTGACATGAAAGAATTAGTCTTTGTAGATTGGGTTGAACGGGTTGCCCGGAACAATTATTCGTTAAAAAAACGCTCATCGCTATCGCATTTTCGTTTCCGTTCAACTCAACCTACGGCGATACTGGTTACACCCGTGGCGATAAATTAAAGATTAACCAAAGCATATAGCACTGCAACAACGGCACAGTGCGGATCCGACATAACACTCACATTTGCTAAGTGGATCTGATTACACGCTCGGCGTAAAGTTAAAACTAAGCCAAGGCGTGCAGCAATGCAACAACGGTGCATTGCGGATTTGACATGACACATGCACCCTGCCAAGAAATTCTGATTGCCCGCTTGGCGTAAAATTAAAAAATGAAGATTCTTTTTCTTTCTCCTACCGTGCCATTCCCACTCACCGATGGCGGACGTATTCGGGTGTTTAACCTCCTCAAACAGATCGCACAGAAAAGCGAGGTAACACTGCTTGCCTTAGAGACGCAACCCACAGATGCGGATGGGGTTGTGCAGCTCCAACAGTTAGGGATTCAGGTCCACCTGGTCCCCAACGCACCGACACTTCCACGTCTATCGCTCGGCACACTCGCCAGTGCTTTCTTCAAACGACAACCAATCACCGTTGCCCGCTATGATCTACCCGCCTATCGCCAGAAGTTCAGAGAATTGATCGCAACCGACACCTTCGACCTCGTGCATTATGAGATGTTCCACACAGCACAGTTTCGGACAGAGACAGATCTGCCGGGTGTGCTTTCACAGCAGAACGTCGATTCCGCGATCTGGCAGCGACTCTGCAGTGAAACCGAGAATCCGTTCTATAAGTTCGCATATTGGACGCAGCAACTCGCATTTCAACGCTATGAACGGGTGCTAAGCCCGAAATTCGATGCCGTAACGTGTACCTCCGACATCGATGCCGCCGTTTTCCAACAACACTGTGCAGAAGACGTTATTGAGATAATTCCGAACGGTGTTGATGTCGCACATTACCAGCCCAACTTTTCCGCTGAGGCTCCCGCACACCTCATCTACATCGGGAGCATGGATTGGTACCCGAATGAGGACGCAGTCGGTTTCTTTGCAGATGAGGTCTTGCCACGGATTCAGGAGCGTGTGTCCGATGTCAAATTTTCGATTGTCGGCGGAAATCCATCGGCACGTGTCCAAAAGTTAGCAGAAATAGCTGGGATTGTCGTCACCGGACGTGTACCGGAGATCAAACCCTACTTCGCCGAGGCGACGGTTTTTGTGGTGCCGTTGCGTATTGGAAGCGGCACCCGCCTGAAAATCCTTGAAGCGTTGGCGATGGGAAAAGCGATTGTCTCTACCTCAGTCGGTGCGGAGGGTTTAGATCTCAAAGACGGTGAGGAAATCTTTATCGCCGACGAATCGACTGCCTTTGCGGATGCGGTCACCCGACTGCTCACGGATCCAACACTCCGCCGTAGGATTGGTGAAAATGGGCGCGCCCGCGTCGAACGAGATTACGATTGGCGGAGCATCGGCGAGAAACTCCATCGACTTTACACCAAGATCGGTAGGCGCGCTTCGTAAGCATGCCCAATGGTGTTACGCAAGACGTTCCTCAAGCGCATCCATTGTAGCGACAAAGGCATCGCCAAGATTGATCTGCAGTTTGTCCGATAGAACCAGAATCGACCAAAGGCAATCTGCCAGTTCATGCGCTAATTTCGTCTCAAGTTCTTGTGCCGATAGTCCTCCACGGACACCTAAATGGGATTGAATTAGTTTCGCTAAATCCCCAAGGTCCCCCATGAGTCCCAAGGCAATCTCAGCTGTCGACCATTCACGTCCATAGTTCTCTTGCTCGTACTTTTCATAAAGCGAACGTATGTGTCGTGCTCTGGCGATGATGTCTTCTAAATGCATATTCTTTTTCCTTCACATCAGTTTTCATAAATAGGATCCGTTTGAAGTTTAGAAACAACCTCGTATTCCGGGAAATTGTAAAAACGAAATGTCTCCACTTCATTTGTTTCCTTAGTGCCAAACGTCCCTGTTTTCTTCAAAGAATGCAGGATTTCCATTCCTATCAAAGGGTGTTTGGGGTGCAGCAAACAGCAGCCCAACGGGACGATAGGTGTATAGCAGCTTTTGATAAAATATTTACACATCCCACAAATCCAAAAAGTTGATTTTCGTTCTCAGGTGTGCTAATATATAGTCAACCTGAACGAAACCTTCACAGCCTTAATAACGAACCACTTAAAAGGAGCGATTCTGATGAAAGTTTTTATGTTAACTTTGGCAGTCACCCTTCTACTGATGAGTGCCACTTTAGGGATTACCGGTGAAGATCCCGATTTAGTGGCATACTTCCCGTTTGAAGGCAATGTAGAAGACGCATCTGGAAACGACAACCACGGCGAGATTACAGGCAAATCTAAGTGGGACACTGGCAAATTTGGTGATGCCATTCACTTAGACCCGGGCGCCTTTGTTGGGTTGCAAGCCTCCGATTCTCTCCACGGGGATATCTTCAAAGCAGACCCGTTTACAATTTCTGCTTGGATTAATCCCAACTTCGAGGGTACTACATGGGAACACATCTGGCGGAGCCTACCCGGTGCTTCCGGACACAATACCTTCTTTCTTAACAAAGATCAGGGACTGCTTTCTTGGCGCGGACAGGTTGGTGGCTGGACGGTTCTATGCCAGACCGACGGTGGAATCGTCGAAGCGGATAAATGGATACACGTAGCCGTCACAGGCGATGGTGACAAATTCAAGATTTATGCCGATGGCGAGAAGGTCGCAGAAACCGACTTCCAAGAAACCCGCGGGGAAAACGCCACTTATCATCTCGGTGGTGAAGGTGGCGAGACCTTTGCCGGTTTAATGGACGATTACGCAGTCTTCATCCGCGCGTTAGATGAGGACGAGATTAATTTGATAATGGAAGGCGTTGAAACGTTCCTGCCGGTCGAACCGCAAGGCAAACTCGCGACACAATGGGCAGACCTCAAACGCTCAGGATTGACGCAATAGCGATAGAAGTAGAAGTACACCGCTGGCGAGGTTTTTAACCTCGCCTTTTCCATTTTTAGCAACTTACGCGTGGTTCAACCCACACTATTTTACACCTATCGCCCCGCTTGGGCTAACCCCTTGACACAAAAACGCCGCAAATCCGCGTCATCCGTGTAATCCGCGATTCAGACGAAAATACAGCATACCGCCCTTACAGGACAGGGTTCTTTTTAACACACGCTGCTATAAACATATCGCCTTTAGAAGGCTGAATGCTGAATGTCGATGGCTGACCACCATTCCACATTTCCCTTGCACTCTTATCCTCTTTCTGATAAAATAAGGCTATAAAGTCCACCTGTAGGTGAAAATATAAAGGACGGAAACGCATGGCACTTCCAAAAATGACACGGATTCAACAGCGGTTTGAGGCACCCGTTCTCACTGATCTCCCCGCAGCGATTCATGCTGAGTTGGAGCGGATTAATGCCTCCGACATTGTCAAACCCGGCGAAACTGTCGCCATCACCGCTGGCAGTCGTGGGGTCGCGAATGTCGCGACTGCAGTCAAAGCAACGGTCGATTATCTCAAAGGATTCGGTGCGCGTCCATTTGTTGTTCCGGCGATGGGAAGCCACGGCGGCGCAACGCCTGAAGGGCAACGGAGTGTACTGGAACATTACGGTATCACTGAAGAGACGGTTGGCGCGCCGGTGAAAGCAACAATGGAGGTCGTGGAACTCGGAAAGACAGCAGACGGCTTGCCGATTTTTTTCGACAGATATGCCGCCGAAGCCGACCATGTTGTACCGCTCAATCGCATTAAGGCGCATACAGATTTCAATGGCTCCATTGAGAGCGGTTTGATGAAGATGATGGTTATCGGACTCGGTAAACAACAGGGTGCGAACTTCTATCATCGCGCCTTCTTCCAGTACGGTTTTGAGCACATTATCACTGCGGTTGGTGGTTTTATTCTCGACACCGGAAAAATCGCTTTCGGCATTGGACTAATTGAGAACGCACACGAAGACACCGCGAAAGCAGTAGCGATGCCCGCCGCACAACTCCTTCAAACTGAACGTGAACTGCTGGTTGAGGCGAAAGCACTGATGGGACGACTTCCATTTGATGAACTCGATCTACTTATCATAGATTGGACAGGCAAAAACATGAGCGGCACCGGCATGGACACAAACGTCATCGGCAGGATGATGCAGAACTTTGAACCGGAACCAGCGAAACCCGCGATCCTCCGTATATTTGTCAGGGATCTCACCGAAGAGAGCGACGGCAACGCCACCGGTATTGGGCTTGCCGACTTCACAACGACGCGCCTCGTGGACAAGATCGACCGACACTCGACCTATATGAACGGTATCACAGCACTTGGACCGCAGAAGTCAAAAATTCCATTCTACTACGATACTGACCAAGAAGCAATTGAAGTGGCACTCGACACTATCGGACTCACCGAACCGGAGGATGCACGGGTTATCCGTATTGAGAGTACGCTGAGATTGACAGAACTCGACATCTCTGAGGTGCTGCTTGAGGATGCGAAACTGCATTCGAGGTTAAAGGTTATCGGCGAAACGAAGCCGCTCCCGTTTGACGCAGCAGGCAACCTGTTACCGTTTTAAGTTTTTTGATTATGGGCATCTGGGCACCGCTCCATTACATTACGCGGTGGTTTCCGATTAAGTATAGACGTTCCGAGAGTTTAGACGTTTTCGCTATAAAACGCGCGTTTTTGTGATTTTATGGCACGCATTACTTCGTAAGGAAAAAACTAAAATAAGGTTTTACAGGATAATCCTAAGAGCGTAGCCCGTAATGTAGTGGAGGGCAGATATACGGAGAGGCACCTCAAATGCTCACTCCACTGCACCGAACCGCAAGGAAAAGTTAAAATGCGGAAACTCAGAATTATCTTAGAGATGATTAAATTTGAACACACGGTCTTCGCGCTTCCGTTTGCGGTCATGAGTGCCTTCATCGCTGCAGATGGGTTTCCTTCGTTGGCGAAGTTTGGCTGGATCCTCGTAGCGATGGTCGGGGCGCGCAGCTGCGCCATGGCGTTCAATCGACTCGCCGATGCTGAAATTGACGGTAAAAACCCTCGCACTGCCATGCGTGCAATCCCCGCAGGATTAATCACAAAGAGTGCCGTGTGGAGTTTTACGATCATCTCCGCCGGTCTGCTGGTTTTTGCGGCGTGGCGACTGAATCCACTCGCGTTTGCGCTGTCGCCGGTCGCACTTGCTGTGGTTATGGGTTATTCTTACACCAAACGTTTCACGGCGTTCTCCCACTTCTGGCTCGGACTTGCCCTCTCCATTTCACCTGTCGGCGCGTGGATCGCAATTCAGGGCAACTTTGCGTTGACTCCGATTATTCTCTGTCTCGTGGTGCTACTCTGGACAGCCGGGTTCGATATCATCTATGCGTGCCAAGATGTCAACTTTGATAGGAAGCACGGATTGTATTCGATTCCGGCGAAAATCGGAATTCGGTGGGCGTTATGGCTCTCGTCTGCTCTGCACGTCATTGCTGTGTTACTGCTCCTCGGTATCCCCTTCCTTGTCGAATTAGGGATTTTCTATTATATCGGTGTCGGGATTGTTGTGCTAATCTTTATCTACGAGCACACCATCGTTAAACCGACGGATCTGTCCCGTGTCAACCTCGCTTTTTTCACGCTGAACGGCATGATCAGCCTCGTCTTGATGGCACTTTCGATAGTTGATATTTTACTTTTTTAGTCCCGTAGCCCCAAGCATCACGCCGGGTTTATTTGCTTGGGTGTTTCTTCATAGATATACGGAGAGCCACTTGTTGATGAAAGAAGCCTTACCGAACCGCAAGGAACATTTAAAAAATGAAACTTTCACTTTCCGTGCGCGTCGCAGAAACCGCATCTAAGAAAGATGCAACCCATACCTTCGCACAACTGACGGAACTCGCTGCAGGGCTCGGCTATGAGGCGGTCTGTATGCGCGCCTCCCAAGTCGGTATCCACTCCCCATTGGAAAAGATTACCGCCGCGCGCAAACAAGCAGCATCGCTCAACCTGAAAGTCTCCATGATCACCGGCGATTTTCCGGTGCCGCTCAACAACGAGCAGGGACCCGATGGACTCCGCAATATAACGCCTTATCTCGATTTAACGGAACTGCTTGGCGCGGACCTCATCCGCATTGCGATGAAGGTTGAAGAGGACATCTCGTGGGCACAACGTGCCTCTGACGAAGCCGCCGAGCGCGGTCTCCGCCTCGCGCATCAATCGCATACACAGAGTTTGTTTGAAACAGTGGACGGATCGGTTGACGTTTTGAAACGAGTCGGCAGAAAGAATTTCGGGATTATCTATGAACCCGCCAACCTCGACCTCTGTGCACAAGATTACGGTGTTGAGACGCTTAAGCGATTCTCGCCCTATCTTTTCAACGTCTATCTCCAAAACCACATCCGCCGACCAGAAGGAAAGACGCACCTTCTGACGTGGATTCAAGGCGTAGTTCCACACGATCCGATCCGTTTACAGGACGAAGGCGGTATTGACTTCCCACTGGTATTTGAAGGTTTGGAGGCAATCGGTTACGACGGTTACGTGACCGTCCATCAAGCATTCCGTGAGATCATGGAACCCGAAGACGCAGCAGAACAGAGCTACGCCTATCTAAAACCGTTTTGCGCGGCATAATTTCCTGCAAATCGTCCTTTCTACGGCGTACTTGCCCAAATGCGACGGGCATTTTTGCGCATCGCGTCATCGCGTCCGCCTTGTTGACATTGAATTGTAGGAGGTAGTACTCATGGCGTTTAGTGATTTCAAAACAATTTCTGATGTTCAAGAAAAATTTAACATCAAATACTCGTATAATGATTTTTTCGGCGTTGAGGCGAAAGCCCCTTCAGAACAATTTCTGAAAGAACTTGAATTTAGTCAGCAACATTTTGATTTTTTTTCATCAGAGGGATCAAGATGTGAAGTGGTTATATTTCCAATTTTAAGAGAGATATACAAAGATTATGCTGAAAACTACGGACTTTGGGTAAAGAAATCCATTACTTACGATGAGATTTTGAATGGCACGCCAGATTATCTTGTTGCCACAAAGTCTGAATTGGGCATTACTGTTGTCGGGACACCGTTGATAATGATGGTTGAGGCGAAGAAGAATGACTTTGAGCAAGGATGGGGACAATGCCTAGCAGAGTTAATTGCAGCGCAAAAAATGAATGACAACCCTGATTTTCCGGTATATGGTATTGTAACTGATGGAACATTGTGGCAATTTGGACGACTTGTCAACGACATTTTTACGCGAAACAGAACCAGCTTTACTTTAGCAAATTTGCCTATTTTATTCGGCGCTGTGGATTCTGTTTTCAAAGCAGCCCAAGAAAATTAAGCTTATGAACACACAACGTCCGAATATAATTATCATCACAACTGACCAGCAGCGGACAGATAGCCTCAGCTGCTACGGGTCAACATTCACAGATACACCTCACCTGGATAAGTTCGCATCTGAAGGTGTCTGTTTTGAACGGGCATACTGCGCGAATCCGGTATGTACGCCCGCCCGTGCCTCAATCTTTTCAGGACGGTATGTGAGCCGGCACGGCGCATGGAACGTCGGTATGAACGTCCCCGAAGATGAACCAATGCTGTCGCACCGACTTGCTGAGGTCGGCTACCGCACGCACTATATCGGCAAAGCACACTTCCAACCTTTCGGGGCATCCGCCGAACAGTCGATCGAGACCTTCCGTGATATGACGCGCTATCCCGATTTCCAAGGTCCCTACTACGGATTTGAAACGGTGGAGCTGGCACTCGGTCATGCGACCTATGGCGTCGCGGGGCACTACGGCGAGTGGGTCCGCTCGTGCGTTTCCGAAGAGACGTTCGAGAGTTACAGTAAAGCGACACGCCTTAGCGAAAGCGGATTCGGCGGTGAGGCTTATGATTGGGAGATACCCCTGAAATACCACAATAGTGTCTGGACAGCGGATCGAACGATAGACTTCTTGTCGAATCGGGATACGTCCGAGCCGTTCCTATTGGCGGTTGGTTTTCAAGATCCGCACCATCCGCATTGTGTCCCAACCGAATTTGAGGATCGCGTTGATCCAACGCACGTCCGGCTGCCTGACTTCGTTGAAGGCGAGTTGGATGACAAGCCACCCCACTTTTTGGAGGCACGGCGCGGCGAACTTGAGAAGTCAGAAATTCGGGGGACATTTGCCATAGCCGGACAAGGGGGCGGTGCTGATTACCGTAAAGTTTCTGAAGACGATGCCCGGCTCGGTAGGGCTTACTATTACAATATGGTAAAAATCATTGATCAGCAAATGGGACGTATTCTGGAGGGTCTGGATACGTGTGGATTGGCAGAAAACACGTTAGTTATCTTCACGACCGATCACGGTGAACTTCTCGGTGACCACGGTCTCTGGATGAAGGGACCCTTCCATTACGAGCAGCTTGTCCGCGTCCCGACGTTGATGCGGTTTCCGCAAAGCGTCCCCGCGGGGCAACGCACGGAGGCACTCTTCAGCCACGTTGATATTGTCCCAACGGTTCTCTCTGCGGTCGGCTTGCCGATTCCGCCAGATATGGATGGTATGGACGCGATACCGATGCTTACGGGTGAGACACCGTCCATCCGAGATTCAGTGTTAGTCGAGTGTGTAGACGACCCACGCGGCTTAAGACTCAAAACGATTGTGACCGACACACGGAAACTGACGTGGTATTGTGGACACGCTTATGGTGAACTCTACGATTTGGAGAACGATCCGGATGAGCGAATCAATCAATGGGACAATGCTGCCTACGCTGCAGATAAGACATCTCTCATGAGTCGGATTCTTGAAACAATGGAGCCTTTAGAGAAAAGGGTTGAGCGGTTGTCGTATGCATAAAAGATGCTGAATTCACATTGAAGTTATAGAAGGGTAAAACTTATGGCATTTAGCGATTTCAAGAAAAATTCAGGTGCGCATAAGTTAGGATGTCATGCCATAGACGCAACGCGCTTACGAAGCGTGCCTATGGGAAATGAAAGGTAAATCCTTTGTTTTAAACTTGCATTAAAAAAATAGATTCGGTATCATTTAGATAGAAGAAATTGATTGTGCCTAGTTCGCTTCGACTACATCAGGTCCTACGCTAAAAACATTGGGGGCATCCAGATGGAGCCTACGCTATCCATTGTGATACCGATTTACAACGAAGTGGCAAGCCTAAAAGAGTTGCTACAGCAGGTTGCAGATGTTGAAATCGGTATGAAGAAAGAGCTGATTCTCGTTGATGATTTTTCAACAGATGGCACACGCGATATTTTAAAGGAAATCGAAACTGTTCAAGAGGACTCAGACGGAATACGCAAGTACGTCTCAACGCCCCAGATGCCTTCAAACGAAGATTCTGCTCCTAATAGCGAGGGACAGGAACCTACAGGTTCCGCAGAAAATGTCTCTGAGATTTCCGTTAAAGTCTTCTATCACGATGTGAATAAGGGAAAGGGCGCAACACTCCGCACCGGGTTCCAGCATATCACCGGTCAAATTACCCTCATCCAAGATGCCGACCTTGAATATGATCCGAAGGATTATCCGAAATTGCTGCAGCCTATCCTTGCCGGCGATGCCGATGTTGTATACGGATCACGGTTTATGGAGGGCAAACAAACAGGATTATTACGGAGTTACCTCGCAAACCAATTTCTCACAACCCTCGCAAACGTCGTTAACGGAACAAGACTTACCGATATGGAAACCTGTTATAAGGTAATACGGACATCAATTCTAAAGGAGATTTCGCTCTATTCTGATAGGTTCGGTTTTGAACCTGAAATTACAGCGAAACTCGCCAAACGGAAGTGCAAAATCGTTGAGGTGCCTATTTCCTACCGCGGCAGAGATTATCATGAGGGGAAAACAGTGAGTTGGAAGGATGGTATCGCCGCGATTTTCCATATTCTCCGCTTCCGATTCTTTTCATAGAGCACTAACACACCGCGTAAAGATATGCACAATCTGCAGGATTTGCTTAAAAAGGTAGATGCCATTCTGGATTCGGTTGATGTGGCAGAACCGACCCAAGACCGCCAACCAGCCACAGATCCCCTCCTTGAAGCACTCAGCACCCACTTCGGTTATACATCCTTCCGCAATGGACAACGCGAGATTATTGAGGCGATTTTAGATGGCGAAAACGTGTTTGCCGTATTCCCCACCGGACACGGAAAGTCGTTGTGTTATCAACTTCCGGCACTGATGCTTGACGGCATAACAGTTGTAATCTCACCGCTCATCTCATTGATGAAGGACCAGGTTGATGCCTTGCGAGAACAAGGAATCGATGCTGTTTCGTTCATAAACAGCACCCAGACGTGGGATGCCTACCAAAATGAGTTGGCACGCCTGAGACGAAACGAGATAAAACTCCTCTATATCTCCCCAGAACGCCTTCGAAGCCGACGGTTTTTAGATATCCTGAATGCCTTCCCAATTTCACTGTTCGTTATAGATGAAGCACACTGTATCTCGCAATGGGGGCGCGATTTCCGTCCTGCTTATTTGTCGCTTAAAGATACCATTGATGTGCTCCAACCGCGTGTTATCTCGCTTTTCACAGCAACAGCCCCACCAGAGATTCAAGAAGATATCCTCAGTGTGCTAAATATACCGACCCCTCGCACCCTCACACAAGGGATTGAGCGACCTAATTTGAAATTGATCGTCCAGCAGAATGAAAATGATGATGAAAAGTATCAACAACTCGAAAACTTTCTTACCGATCAAGATCCAAATCTTTCAATGGCATGTCTCGGAAACCTGAAAACTTCGCCGAAGAACGGGATCATCTACGCAGGACGGCGACGCGAGACCGAAGAAATTGCTGACTTTCTTCAGAGGCGCGGATTCCGAGCAGATTTCTATCACGCTGGACTTGAACCCCACGAGCGCACACGTGTGCAAGAAGCCTTTTTCGATAACAGTGGGAATGGATTAGACATCGTTGTTGCCACGAACGCCTTCGGTATGGGAATTGATAAACCCGATATCCGATACATTGTGCATTGGACACTTACCGGCACCCTTGAGGGATATTGCCAAGAAGTCGGCAGGGCAGGTAGAGATGAAAAAGACGCACTCTGTGTTCTGCTTTTCTGCCACGATGACCGTGGGTTGCACGAATGGTTTATTAAAGAAAGCACACCGGATAAGCAATCCTTGCTTAAACTCTTAAGAATTATTGAAAATTTCAACGGAAGTGATAGGTATCGCACCATTTCTAGCGAGGAACTGGAATGGATGAGTGGGTCTAAAGCGACAAAGATCCTCGTCTGTCTTAGTTACCTTGAAAAACTTGGGTTCTTGAAGCGATGGTATAACGTGCCATCTCAGCTCTCCGTGAGATTTCGTGAATCTTGGATTGAGGAAGCTGAGCCAACAGATGCCGAGCAGCAGCACTTGCTTGGCATCTTACGAGGTGGAAAAGTGAGAACTGTTTTGGAATTGTCTGAGGCAATTGGGCTAAATCCGAAGGCAGTAATGGAACAACTCGCCGAGCTTCAGAGCGATGGTCATATTCAGTACTGGGGACAGGAAGATTTACTCCTTATTGAACTGCTTGAAGACAGCGAACTTCTCAGCACGCTAACAGACGAGCAGATTGAAGTTGGCGATTATGTCCGCCGAAAACAGAGCCAGATCGATCAGATGGTCGTTTATGCATTAGAGGCGATCTGCCGAATGCGTGTGATTCGAGAATATTTCGGCGAACTTGTTGATGAAGATTACCGATGCGGGACATGTGATTTGTGTCAGACACAAGCCGTCAGCGATCAGCCGTGATTGTCGTTCCTACAAGAAAAAGCCTACGATACCATCATCTCCGAACCAGTGCTACTTAATTCTCGGTCCGGATTGCATCAATCGGTGAAAGCCGCGCCGCTTGCATCGCCGGATAGACACCGAAAGTAATACCCATGAAAATTGAGAAAACAACGGAAGTCGTTATCCACGGTAAAGAGAGCACAACGGGCCACTCTGGTACAACCTTTACAATGCGAACAGCAAGTCGTGTCATGCCCTGCGCCGCGATCCAGCCTCCTGCAACCCCGAGCACGCCACCACACAAACAGAGACAAATTGATTCCGTCAAAAATTGCAAGAAAATGTGAATCCGTTTCGCTCCTATCGATTTCCGTAAACCTATCTCCCGTGTCTTCTCACCGACAGAGACAAGACATATATTCATGATGCCAATGCCGCTCACAAAGAGTGAGAACCCAGCAATACTCCCCAAGGTGATTTTTATCACCTTTTCGATATGCTCAAGTCGCCTTGCTGTCCATTTTGCTATCCAATATCCGATAAAGTCATCTTTCCCTCGGTGTCTTTTACGTAGAATCTGCTTGACTGAATCAATGATGCTTTCAATCTCCGTACCTTTTTCAAAAAAGACGACCATGTCTTCAAGATAACGGGTGCCTGTGATCCGTTGCTGATACGTTGTTAGCGGCACACATAAGGCATCATCTAAAGAATACCACCCGAAGCTGAGGCTACGCCCCTTTTTTTTCATTACCCCGACAACTCGTAACCTCACCATTGCTCCCCGCCAATGATACCGAACCTTTACCTCTTGTCCAATTGCGGATTCCTCTCCAAACAGTTCAATAGCGGTATCGGCACCGAGGACACACACCTGTTTTGCGTTTTCGATATCGCCCTCCGAAAGGAATCTGCCAGCTTGTAACTCCCAGTTCATGCCGAGCGCATAATCGGCTGTAACACCTTCCAGAAGCGGCCTCGCTTGATTCCCGTTGCGGGCGGTAACAAAGGTTGAGTAGCCTTCGTGTTTGGGCAGGACATATAGAACATTCGGGCATTCTGCTTCAATAGCAAGAGCGTCCTCAAGGGTATACCGTTCAGTGGTACGCCGAACCAACCGTCGGCGTTTCCAAATAGAGGTCCGGGTCCACAATTGGACTTGGTTTGCGCCGCCGAGTGTTTCAATATCTCGAGCGATGATAAGTTTCGCACCATCGCCAATTGCCATCATACACAACACACTGGCAATCCCAATGAAGATGCCGAGAATAGATAAACTGGCGCGGAGTTTATTTTGAGCGAGATGCGCAATACCCGCGGAAATAGCATCACGTAGTTTCATTTTCTAGATAAGTTGTTATATTTCGTTTTTTCTCGGCGAAGCCAAGCAATTACAATCTTTGGAAGCGTTTATATGTTGAAATTGTTATTTATATTAATTTTCGGTACGGAGTGCATCTATCGGTGAAAGCCGTGCCGCCCGCATGGCAGGATAAACACCAAAACTAATACCCATAATGAGCGAAAAAATCACAGCAGTCAGTATCCACGGTAAAGAGAGCACAACGGGCCATTCCGGCACAATCGGCACGATGCGCACAGCAAGACGTGCCATCCCGTGTCCGGCAACCCAACCACCTGCAATGCCGAGCACACCTCCACAGAAACAAAGACAGATCGATTCCGTCAAAAACTGCCAGAAAACGTGAATCCGTTTCGCTCCTACCGATTTACGCAAACCTATCTCCCGTGTCTTCTCACCCACAGAGACGAGGCATATATTCATAATGCCGATGCCACTTACAAATAACGAGAACCCAGCAATGCTTCCCAAAGCGATCTTTATCATCTTTTCAATGCGCTCCAGTCTCCTTGCAGACCGTTTAGGGACCCAATATCCGATAAAATCGTCCTTCCCGCGATGCCTTTTGCGCAGGACATCCTTAACGGAATCAAGAATCTTGTAAGCATCAGCATCTTTTTCAAAAAAGATAATGAGATCTTCAATGTAGCGGGTCCCTGACATCCGTTGTTGATGTGTTGTCAATGGGATACAAACAGTCTCATCTAAAGAATACCAGAAGTTGATACTGCTGCCTTTTGCCTCCATCACACCAACAACCCGCATTCTTATTGGCTGTTGCCGCCAGTAATACCGAATCTTTACCTCTTGCCCAAGTGGAGAGGTATCCCCAAAGAGTTCAGTAGCAGTGTCCGCACCCAGAACGCAAACCTGTTTTGCGTCTTCAACATCGCTTTCGGAGAGGAATCTGCCAACACGAACTTTCCAATGGAGACCGCGGGCGTAGTCTGGTGTGACACCTTCGAGAGTATGACGCGCTTGGCTGCCATCAGCACTCGTAATAAGAGGTCTCCATCCTTCATTTTTGGGTAAGACAAATAGGACCTTGGGGCATTCTGCCTCAATGGCATGAACGTCCTCAATGGTGTATCGCTCGATTGTTCGCCGGACGAACCGTCGATTTCTCCAAATATAAGAACGCGTCCAGAGGCGGACCTGGTTCGCACCGCCGAGTTTTTCGATGTCTTGGGCAATGAGAAGTTTCGCACCATCGCCAATTGCCATCATACATAACACACTGGCAATCCCTATGAAGATACCGAGAATAGACAAACCGGCGCGGAGCTTATTTTGAGCAAGGTGCGCAATACCTGCGCTGATAGCGTCATGAAATTTCATTTGTTGTGGATAAGGTGTGCGTTATGTCCTATACTGTTTTTTGATGAGGTCAGACAGTCGTATCCACGCAGAGTTTCCGTGTGATAGCGTCGCTGTATTCTGGAATAAACTTTGGCTTGCGAGTTCTGCAAGGGAACGCCACGAAATATAAAACAGAGCTAATGAGAAAACATATCTCTATAAAAACTTCCACTTATACAGATATTTGGATGCACTTTCAACGAATTCAACAGGTTTAACGCAAATGCTGACTTAAAGGAGCACGGGTGTTTAAACCTTGTTTTTTCTAAAAAATTCACAGAAGTTTTTTTGGTTTGAAGTCGTAATTGGATTTTACAACGCGATAGCGTGTCTGTTCGGTAAATGTCTATATGTTTTCAGACCTTATTGTCGTTATAAAGAGGCAGGTTTTTAGAAAAAAGGATTAAAAAAACGAAAATATGGGTTGTAGAATGGAAGAAAACCGATAGAAGGACGAGTTTAGATATTAGAGTAATCTATTCAACAGAACCGAGGTTACTGAGTGCCTCTGCATAAACCTGCCGGAGTGGAATACTATTTTGTTCCGCAAGCCGTCTGCAATCTTCATATTCAGGCACGGTCTTGATAAGAGTTCCGTTGAGGTATCCGCGTTTTGCTTGGATCGCGCCCCATTGCGTTTCAACTTGGATAAAATCGCGCCTCAGTTTAACCCGAGCAGCGGAAGACAGCCTCACCCCAAAGGTTGTAGTCTCGGTGAGGAGGAGTTCAATGAGTTGGTCACGATGTGTCGTCGGGCAGAGCACAGTGATCTGCGTCGCGGGTCTGCCCTTTTTCATGAAAGTAGGTATGAGAAAAACATCAAGTGCACCGTGTTCAAAGAGTTGTGAGGTGACGTAACCCGTAATCTCTGGCGACATATCATCTACATTGGTCTCAATGATATCCACACTGTCTGTTTCGGCGTGATGGTGCGTTGTTTGTGAGTCACTGTTTGACGTTTTTTCACCGAGACAAAGCCGGAGGAGATTCGGACGCTGTTCAAGGTCGCGGGTACCAGCACCGTATCCGACGCGGTCTAACCGCATTTGTGGCATAACCCCGAATTCCTGAGAGAGCGTGGTAATGAGTGCCGCCCCAGTTGGTGTTACCAATTCCTTCGGTATGTCGGTTTGCTGAATCGGCACGCCTTGTAGGAGTTCCATCGTGCCCGGAACAGGAACAGGCATGAGTCCGTGTGCACATCGGACAAAGCCTCTACCAAGAGAGAGCGGGGACGCGTAAACCGCGTCAACGTCCAGATGCGCCAAACCGATGACAGAACCGACGATGTCCACAATTGAATCAATCCCGCTCACCTCGTGAAGGTGAACTTTAGCTTTGGTCGTATTGTGAACCTTTGCTTCCGCTTCAGCAAGTCGATCAAAGACACGTTTCGCGGTGTCCCGGACCTCTGCATCCAAATCGCCGTCGTCTAACAATTTGAAGATGTCAGAGAGGTGACGACTCGGTCCATGATCGTGATCGTGATGATGACCATGTTGGTGATCGTGCGCATGATGTGAATCCGCATGCGAAGTATGTGCCGGATGCACCTCTACAATCGCCCGAGTGCCAGTAATGCCGTGTTTTACCGCTTTTTCAAAGTGTAGGCTGAATTCAGCATCCAGTTTGAGGGTCGCCAGTCCATCTGTAAGTATTTCCGGTGGCACACCCGCATCAACAAGGGCACCGAGTGTCATATCGCCGCTGATGCCTGAAAAGCAGTCGAAATACGCGATCTTCAACGTGGTTATGCTCCATTAGATTTTTGGGTTTGTATGCGGTATTCTGTGGTTGTAAGGGCTGTAGAACCACGTTGCACAAAGAGAGGCGATTATCCTAAAGTACGAAGTTAAATTGAAAGACGACAATCGCCTCGCAACGCACGCTGTTTAGAAATCCTGAAGCAGTTCTTCGAGCAATTCTTTCGAGTCGTGACGTTTGAGCTTGTCAATGGCTTCAGCTTCGATCTGCCTTACACGCTCCCGGCTAATTCTGAGTTTATTTCCGATGTCCGCCAAGGTGTACTCGGTGCCGTCCATTAATCCGTATCGCAGGATTATCACCTGTGTCTCACGAGGATTGAGTGTACGGTTGAGGACCTCTGTGATAGCCTCGACTTTGGCGTAATCTAACAGATAATTTTCTGGTGTAATCTGAGATTGATCCGGAATCAACTCGGAAAATGCACCGTCCGGGGAGTCTTCATTAATCGGGGCATCAAGCGGAACAGGATCTCTCGTCGCATTAAAAATCTCGGAAACCTTTTTCTCTGTAAGTTCAACCGCTTTTGCAATTTCAGTTGTAGTTGGCTCACGCCCGAGTTGAGTTGTTAGATCTGATTGTGCCTGCTTAATAGCACGACGGGCTTCGCCGATATAGCATGGAACGCGAATCATCTGTCCTTGCTGGTCAAGTGCGCGTTTGATCGACTGCATAATCCACCAAGTAGCGTAGGTGCTAAATCGGAATCGGAGGGTGTGATCGAACTTATCCACAGCGCGCATCAATCCGAGGCTGCCTTCCTGCATCAGGTCAAGGAACGTTAGCGATGTTTTGCTAAAGTGATGTTGCTTGGCAATACTGGCAACGAGCCGAAGATTCGCTTCGACAATTTTTAGCTTCGTTCCATGTGTGACTTGATCCGCAGCTTCCAACTGTTCTGCCAACCACTTAATATGTGCAAATTCGCTTCGGATATCTTCGAGGACGAATCGGAGTGCATGGGGCTTGCAAGTGTCAGTCCGCTCCGGCAGCATAGCGGTAGGAACCTCCTCCAAGAGTGCTTTAATCTCATAACGGATGACATCAAACTCCTGAAAAACTTGGGATTCTTGTTCCTCGTCAAAAGATGTTACCGCGATACGAGAGAAATCGGGGACCGAGAACATTTCTTCAAGTCGGAATTCCCCTTGTCGCTGTGGCAATTCGGCTACCTTTTTCTTAAAAGTGTTGATGCTGCGATGAATCGTCTTGCGGGCGTATGTCCGGAATTCCGTGCCACGTTTTGTGTCGCTGTCGTCAATCGCTTTCAAGAGACCGAGGCTGCCCGCCTGCATCAATTCGGGCGATGAAGGGGAATCAACATATTTTTTAAGAAGATGCTGGTTCCTTTCAAAAATTTTCCACCGTGTTTGCTCCAATAAATTCGCCTTCGCCTCTAATTTTTCTAACAAAACGCCAAGGGCTTGGGTTTCTGCGCGGACTTGGTTTATAATTAATCCGTGTTCCGATTGCGCTGGCTCTCGTCTCTGGTCGCTGTTTGAAGTGTTGTTCTCAGGGATCTCAAGCGATGCTAACATCCAATCTGGGAATTGATTTAACAGGTTGGTGAATGTACGGAAACCTTCTTGGTATTTTTCAAAGAGGGCAGTCTCTTGTTCAGGGTCCAACAAGGGGGTCTTGGCTATCTTTTGCAGGTACGCAAAGGTTTCATCTTTTGGCGATTCCGTCCGATTTTCCTCTTTCTCTTCATCTTCTGCCAAAAATTCAGCTTCTACCGGGTACATCGGGTAATAGTCTCTCATTTCTTCACCTCACTGCAGCCTCGATCTCCCGAACGAGGTGTTTTTTTAACGGTTAATTCACACAGCAAAATTATCAAAAAAGGTTTAACTTTTTATTTTGTATGTGGTATGCTATTAAGTACAATTTGCTCGTGTATTTTCATATATTATTGGCTTGCAAGCAGCTCCTAAAATGTCGTATAACGATTGGAGACAGTAATGGCTCAACTTACACAAAACGAAATAACCAAAAGATATCAAGCCCGTGAATCTTTTTCTGGAGAAAATCTCGCAAACCTAGATTTAGCGAATCAATCATTCTCAGGTATTGATTTGTCGGAAGCAGATCTGAGCGGTGCTGACCTACGGAACGCGGACTTAACGGAAGCGAATCTGAACGATGCGAACCTCACCGGTGCGAATCTATCCGGGGCCACCTTACAGCGGACGTATCTTGTCGGTTCTAATTTAACGGACACAAACCTTGAGGAAGCGAATCTACGGGGTGCGTTCCTCAGCGGGAGTCTACTCTGTGGCACAAACTTCCGGCGTGCCGATTTGCGTCGTGCTACCCTTGGCTGTCCAAAATGTGAGGTGCCGGGACCTTTCGGTTCACTCACTAGTTTTGAGAACGCAGACCTCGAAGAAGCGATTTTCGGCGAAATCAAACTGAAAGGCATTGTTTTGCTCGGTGCCAATTTCAAAGGCACGTATCTGTATGAGGTTGACCTTTCTGAAGCCGTTTATCGCGAAGCAGATCTCGAAGGCGCTATCACGAAAAAGGGACGGAATTAAGCCCTAATTCTTCCTTTTCATCGCAGTCTTCACTGCCGATTTTGCGTCCTTATAGTCTCAACTTTCTGATTGTCATGGCTATTTGAAGTCAAGGCTACAAAAAGGTTGAATGGTGCTTACCGCGTTTTCCTATTATATGTGACGTTAACAAACCTAAAGAGGTTTACCTAAATTGCATTTTTTTCGGGATTTCCCATTAATTTACTAAAGTTTGAACGATTTGGTGCAATTTTCTATAGACAGGTAACTTCTGGATAGGAAATCGGATGTGGAATTAAAGGAAAGACAAAGACTTAATTTCAAATTACGCCTAAGATGCCAATAGTCCGATAACCGGCGTGGTTACAGACCGCACCAGCCATGACAGGAGGTGTAAGGTTAGCTTAACTGCATTGCGCAAAGTTTTTGATATAGCCCTCCTTTTGCTAAGAGTGTTTCGTGTGTTCCAGTTTCTATAATTCTCCCATCCTTGATAACGAGAATCTTGTCAGCCCGGGTGACGGTTGAAAGCCGATGCGCTATAATAAAACTGGTTCTCCCCTCCATTAAGTTTGCCAACGATTCTTGAATGAGTGCTTCAGATTGCGTGTCCAATGAAGACGTGGCTTCGTCCAGTACGAGAATTGGAGCATCTTTTAGGAGTGCACGAGCGATGGACAGGCGTTGTTGCTCGCCGCCGGAAAGTTTCATACCTGCTTCCCCTATCTGTGTAGCGTACCCCTCAGGAATTTTAGTGATAAATGCATGTGCATTTGCCCTCTTTGCTGCCGTGATAATCGCCTCATCAGCGGCATCAAGGCATCCATAGCCGATATTTTCCAAAATCGTCCCATCAAATAGGAATGTGTCCTGCGGGACAAGTGCTATATTCTGTCGCAGCGACTCCAAATTCACTTTGGAAATAGGAATACCGTCAATCAAAATCGTTCCAGAGCTGACTTCGTAGAAACGCAATAATAAGTTGAGAAGTGTCGTCTTTCCACTACCGCTGGGTCCAACAAGCGCGACAACTTCTCCCGGCTTTGCCTCAAAAGTTACGTTTTTAATAACAGATTCTGGTGGTGTCTGTCCATTTTCCATGTGCTCCATTGAGGGGTGCGTGTAAGAGAAGGAAACGTTTTGAAATGTAACAGCACCGCGGGCATTTTGCAGTTCAATACTGTTCTCCACTTTTTCCGTAGCAAGGTTGCGTATACCTTTCTCCTCACGCGCCTCCGGTCCGAAATCGAGAAGATAAAAAATCCGTTCCGCAGAAGCAAGACACTGTTGTAAAGCACTATTGACATTGCCAATTGTCTTAATAGGCTTGAACATGTAACTTACCATTCCAACGTAACTGATGAACCACCCTATAGAAAGCTGTCCACTAATCACTCGCCAGCAGCATAACCCAAAAACTGTTGCAATTCCCAGAGCACCCAACCATTCAATCATAGGAGGCAGGAATGCCGCGAAGCGGGCACGCCGAATGGCTGAGCAGTATTGGCTCCAGTTAAGGGTGCGGAAACGTTCTGTTTCTGTGTGTTCAGATGTAAAACTTTTGATAATCTTGATGCCGGAAAATGTCTCTTTGAGTTGCGAATAGATGTCTGCACTCTGTCGTTGAATCTCTGTGCTGGCACCACGAATTCGCCTGCCAATAAACGTAATCAGATAAGCGAGTAGCGGGAGAAACAATAAAACAAAAAAGGTAAGTTTGAAACTAGTGATTAGCATCACAGAAACAAAAAAGACAACAAGAACAACAGCGCGTATGATGCCCGCCATCGCGGCAACAAGAGTCTGCCACACTCGGACATCATCCGTGATACGTGTCATAAGGTCACCAGTGCGCTCCTCGCGTAAAACGCCTAACGGGGCAGAGACGATTCGCTGGTAGAGTGCATTCCGTAACCGAAAAGCGAGTTTATGCCCAACACGCGCCATCACATAATCGTTGCCGTAAATAAAAAAACCTTTGATGAAAACGAGAATCAGCATTCCACCAAGCAGCCATAGAAAGTATTCAAGCGCGTCGCCAGCATCCGCTAATACCACCTCAAAACCATCAAAAGCAAACATCCCTTCACTCCCTTCTCGCTGAAAGTACCGGACAGATACAGGTTCGTCAAACGAGTTCCCACTGACGACTTCAAGAGCGTTAATCGCATCATGCAAAATAATTTGAAGAACGCCTAAGTCACACACAGCACCTACCAAGGCAAAAGCCATTGCGAGGAGAATAGAACCTGTGTACGGGGCGTGATACCGCACGAATCGTATAAAAGTCTGGTTTTTTGTGAAAGGAGATGTTTGCATTCGTTTCTTTGCGTTTTGCTCGTAGTTCCAACACCCGTTAGTTTATCTGATAGTTACCGAATTGGATGGCACACGCCTGCTTCACGGCATCACCCTCCTTTAAAAATGGGCAACGAATACTGAATTCTCGCTTTTGGAAATCGATGTCTTCAATAATCCCGATGGCATAAGTATTACCGCATCCGGTGCCAATTAATCCAATCAGGCGGCGTTCAAAGTAAGCGCGGACTTCTACTGTAACGCGCGTTAAACTTAAATAATTTTTAATATGGGTGATAACCGCTTTGGAAAGGGGTTTTGATACAATGAGGCACAAGGCGCGGTGTCCCCATTCAGCGTGGTAAACTTGTGTTTCCGAGAGTCCGGAGAGGATTTCTAATTCCTTCTCATTTGCGATACGCCCAATGAAAAAAGGGGTCCGTCCACCGCGAATCTGTTCAAAAGGTAGTTGTTGGACGGTGCTCTCAGCAAAGTAAGCGTCAAATTGAACTTTCCGATATCGACTACGCGCCTTAATACTTTTGGATCTGACATTTCGGTCCGGAAGTAAGTGGTGGACGTTGAGCCAATCCTGTTGATCGTAGCAAGCCGTTATCTGTTCCAATTCACTACAACGACCGATGCATACTATGTGGTTCGGTCTGATGAGTTCAATTTTGTGTTGTTTGAGAGTGACAGCGGGTTTGTCGTGAATATAACCGGTCGTGTCAATAATAATGAAATTAGCATCGATTTCACGGGCACTATCTACCATCAGGCTTGTTCCTGTTAGTACTTCAAGATAGTGTCCGCGTGGTGACAAATCCCCGACAAAGTACAACTGGTCAGCCGTGCCATTAAATTGGACAGAAGGGCCTTCTGGAGTAAAGGACTTCATACCAATTGTCGTAGGTGGACCAATTTGGGATTGCCCAACATCTGCATCCACCAAAGCGGTCTTCAAGCCGTGCGTAAGGGCAAAGTCAGCCAAGAAACGGCAAAAGGTCGATTTTCCCACATCGGTTGACCCTATCACGAGTACGACCTGTTGAGGCTTGACAATTCGACTCGCAAGTTTTTTCCAGTGGTGGTTAACTTGATACGTGCCGTCCATCTTTTGCCTTATAGTAACCTTGATTTTCCGCTGATGGTTTGGAGAATCTAGTTGCCAAGATGCATTTGGTAACGAAAGGTGACACCGGGGAGGGTGAACATTTCATCCAGAGGCGGCATCTGTTTAATTCCGACGAGTTGTTCAAGCAGTGATGTCCTTTTCTCTTTACGTACCACCTTGGGTTTGCCCTCAATACCTGCCAACTCCGCGGCGACTTCAATTGAATCTGGAAGATTGCCGAGTTGATCCAGCAGTTTTGAACCTAATGCCTGTTTCCCAGAGAAAATACGACCGTCTGCAAGCGCAACAATTTCATCGCGTGTTAAGAGATCCCCTCGTGCTTCAAAGATCGTGTCCACGAATTGATTGTAAACATCATCCACGGTGGCTTGGAGTACTGCTTGTTCCTGTTCTGTCAGTTCGCGGAAGGGTGAACCTGTATCTTTAAAATCACCACTTTTAATAACCTTATGCCCTAAACCGACTTTGTCGTACAAACCTTTCAGTTGTGTGAACTGCATAATAACGCCGATGCTACCGGTCAGGGTGCCGGGATTTGCGACAATCGTGTCGGCGGCGCACGCAATATAATAACCGCCAGATGCTGCACTGCCACCCATTGAAGCAACTACCGGTTTCTCTAACTTCTTTAATTCGCTGTAAATCTCTTGGACTGGCGCGACACTCCCGCCCGGAGAATTAATTCTGACAACAATTGCTTTGATACCCGGATCATCGCGGTAGGTATGAATCAGTTTAATCGTCGCATCTGAGCGCGAGATGATACCTGTGATGTCTACTACCGCTACCTTCTGTCCAATTGATGCGCTGCCTCCTATTGAACGTAAAATCAGCAATAAGAAGAACAGCCCGATAATACTGCCTAAGATAATGTAAACGCGTCTTTTTTTCATATTTTTAATGGAATTTCACTCCGGTGCACTTTTGGCAACATTGAGCAGTAGTTATCGGCTATCAGTAAAGAAGCGTTTGATTCAATGAGAAACCTCTTCTACTGACTGCTGACTGCTGATAACTATTAAGACAGAAAGTTATTTGAACCGGCGCGATGTGAAAATGACGACCCAAAAGGTCTTTAGCAACCATCCTATATCGTTGGCGATGCTCTGTGTAGCAACATAGTGAAGATCCAAGGCGAGTTTTTTCGGCATCAGTTCTGTTATGTAGTAATGTTCCGCATCAGGTTGCCCTTTCAATTTCTCCTCTTCATCACGATTGGCAAGTTGTGAAGGGCCGGTCATCCCCGGCTTCACTTGCAGCACCTGTTTCTGGGTCTCCGTGTAGTGTTTCACATAGTCAGGGGTTTCGGGACGCGGTCCGATGAGACTCATCTCTCCCTTGATAACATTGATTAAATTTGGGAGCTCATCCAATTTTGTCCATCTTAGAAACCTACCGATGCGTGTAATCCGTGCATCTCTATAGGTTGTCAAACCACCACCGAGCGTATCCGCATTCGCCACCATACTCCTGAATTTATACATTTCAAAGATGACTTCGCCTCTACCAACCCGTTTCGCTTTGTAAAACACAGGTCCCTTTGATTGGCACTTTGCGAGGAGGCTGCTGAACAAAAAAAGGGGGGACAGGATCAGAAGACCAATAGTCGAGAACAAGACATCGAACGTCCGTTTTGCCCAGTCACGGTTAGGCTTTATAATATCTTGAGTACCTACGCTTAAACGCTTGGTATGAGCCATGCAGTTACCCTACCTTACAAGGCTAACGGCGATTCGCACTGGCTATTTTCGTTTCCGCGGGGAACTGAATAATTTCAGACGCGCTATCCACGTCGCTCTCCTCTGTGAGGAATGTGCGGTTCGGCTGGTATGTTGGCACCAATTCTTGGAATTTGGAAACAATACCTTCCGAGTCTAGCGTATCCGCAAGTTGTGAGAGTTCCTCAATCTGAGAGATGAGTTGGCGTTCCTCTATCTCTTCCAATTGCGCGACGAAGATACGTTGGTGCTTTGTTGCTGTGACACCTTCCTGCGGTGTCAGGAGTTCTTCATACAACTTTTCGCCCGGTTCCAAACCTGTGAATGCAATCTTGATATCCCTGTCCACCTCAAGTCCAGAAAGTCGAATGAGGTCTTGGGCAAGGTCAAGAATTTTAATCGGTTCACCCATATCTAACATCAGAATTTCGCCACCGTTTCCCATAGCACCCGCTTGGATAAGGAGCTGCACAGCTTCTGGAATCGTCATGAAATAGCGGGTCGCTTCGCGATGCGTAACGGTGACGGGTCCGCCTTTAGCAATTTGGCGTTTGAAATTGGGGATCACACTTGCACGACTTCCAATAACATTTCCAAAACGAACAGCGATAAACCGTGTTCCGTTTTGTCTCGCTTTACATTGAATCAATTTTTCCGTCACACGTTTGGAAGCCCCATAAACGCTCGTTGGATTCACCGCCTTATCCGATGAGACGAGGATAAACGCCTCTACTTTGTGTTTAATAGCAGCATCAATCAGGTTTTGGGTACCGAGAATATTGTTCTTCACAGCTTCGTCAGGATGATTCTCCATGAACTTGACATGTTTGTGCGCAGCGGCATGAAAAATGATATGAGGGCGGTATTTGCGTGTAATTTGCGAAACTTTGGCATTATCTCGAATGTCACCGATAACTAAAGCGCGGTTAAGTTCCGGTTCGGACTCGCGGAGTTCTATATCTGTGTGATAAATACTGTTTTCACCCCGTCCAAAGAGGATAAGCAGCTCTGGATTGAGTTTTGCCACTTGACGGCAAAGCTCAGAACCAATTGAACCACCCGCGCCTGTTACCATCACACGTTTACCGGAGAGATATTTAGAGACTTCAGCGAGGTCCATTTGTGAGGTAGAGCGATTCAGGAGATCCTCGAATCGGACTTCTCGGATCTGATTGACACTGGCTCTCCCTTCAAGGATTGCATGAATGTTGGGGACAATTTTAAATTGACAGCCCCGATATTCGCACTGCCGAATAATATCGCGAATCTTACCACCCGGTGCTGAGGGGATAGCGATGACAACCTCATCAATCTCGCGCTTACGGGCAATATAGGTCAGGTCACGGGTCGTACCAAGCACTTCAAGCCCCGAAACACTTCTGCCGACTTTATGCGGCGCATCGTCAATGAAACCTACCGGTATATAGCCTTTTTTAGGATGATTTTTGAGTGCGCGTAGTACACCGATACCTGTTTCACCGGCACCGACAATGAGTACTTTTGTTGATGGCTTGCGCGTAGGTAACCGCGATTGGGAGTTTGCCTCTATTAAATTTTTCTCGGAGTTCCGACCTGCAAACCGCCCATCTCCCTGAAGAATTTGGGCAGAGAACTTGGTAAACCCAATAAGTGCGAAGTTATAGAATCCGTCAATTAAGAATAGGACCCAAGCGATTTTCAATAGCATGGAAATCCCAATGAGGCCTACAGTCGCTAATATCATTGCGGTAGCCAGCGTGCGGAATTCCTTTACGGAGGCATACTTCCATATCGGCTTGTACAGATTAAAAGCCAATAGTAAACCAACACGAATTATTGTGACAACAACAGCGGTACCAAAGCCGATAAGATACTGAGGCTGGAAGAGGGAGGCATCTGCACTCTGCAATATAGTGGAGAGCCATGTGGATTGTTCTAATAAATCAAGACCGAATTGTCGGCTAGTCAGGTAAGCGAATAGAAACGCAACATTGACAAGAAGTACATCAACAACAACTGTAAAACTCCACTTTATTTTCGGTTTGTCCATATTCCCTCCTCGAGAATTTTTAGCCATAAGGGTTTTGCGCGGTTTTTTCCGTTGTCTAAAATGTTAAAAACCGGTTACCACCTAGATCAGCATCCTTTCGGGTACAATTACGAGTCTGCTTTGAATTTCGGTACATGAATTGCCTCGGAGTAAACATGTTTTAAGCGATCGCCGATAGCCTCCCAACTATAATTGGTTTCGACGCGGGTCCTGGCAGTTCGCGCAAACTTCTTTCGCAAGTCCTCGTTATTGAGTAAATGAATGACCTGTTCAGCAAAGGCAGCGGGTGTATCAGCGACGAGCAATTCCTTGCCAATATCCGCCTCCAATCCCATTGCCCCAACGGAAGTTGTAACAACGGGCACGCCCATTGCCATTGCCTCTAAATTTTTAGTTTGTATCCCCGATCCAGCACGCAAAGGGGCAACAAAGACCGATGCTTTTTCAAAATAGGGACGGACATCCGGTACATAGCCGGTGACAACCACACCGTCCTGTGCCGCAAGCCGCTTTACCTGATCCGATGGATGATTGCCTACTATATAAAACTCCGCCTTCGGATATTGTTCTCGGATGTGCGGGAAAATCTCATTACAGAAATAGATCGCAGCATCTGAGTTGGGAAAATAGTTCATTGTTCCCGTAAAAAGCAGCAGCGGTGAGGGTTGAACTACTGGCTTCGGCTGAAAGTAGCCAAGGTCGACCCCCATCGGAACAATCGATAGATTCAGGCTGTCGTCCTGTTTCAGCAGATAGTCCCGATCGAAGCGGGCGACAACGGTGCCGCAATCAAAAGCCTTCATAATGTCAACTTCATAACGCCGTACCCGATTTTCCTCCAATTTTACCAAAAAACGTTTTGGAGTGCAATCTAATTTAATTTTCGCGAGCCATGGATTGCTTTCAAGTTCGGCGCGTCGACTGAGATTCAGTGCCAACGAATCGCATAAATCTAAGACTTTGGCGGGACCCTGCACCTCTGTCACGTATTGTCCCATCCGAAACAGGTGCGCGTGAATTAGCTCAAAGTGTTCCTGTTCAAGAAGCTGGTTAATCTTCCGTTGCATCTGCGGCGCGTACCAGTAATGCAGTTGGAGGGGACGACGCGACAAACAGTGTAACCCTGTATTCATAAAGGCGAAAGAACGCTGAAAACGCACCCACTCTACGCGTTCACAAAACGGCTCTAAGTCTTTCGCTGATTCAATATCGCTTTCGGACTCAGCAAAATAAACGAGCGTTACGGCATGCTGCTTCGAAAGCTGCCTGATAAAGTTATATGACCGGATCCGATCGCCTCGGTGCGGTGGATACGGACACCGGAGACTCAAAAAAAGAATTTTCATTTTTTAAACTATGGGACTCTGGTCATCGTTCCACTTCGTTTCACGATGGGATCTGGTCAATTTCGACGCGACGGATGCCGCGTACGCTATCTTAAGATATTCTATCCGCAGCCCATTTCCTTTCGTTCCGCGATGGTTCCTGATTAATTCTAACCGGATCCAGATTATGGGACATCTTCATTAGCATAGTTATTCGTCGGGCACTTCTGCTTCATCAATGAGCATCACTGGAATGCCGTCACGGATTGGATAGCGACGCTGACACTCGCCGACACACACCAGTTTCTGTGCCGCTTCATCGTGTTCTATCTCACCTTTACATGCCGGACAAGCAAGAATGTCAAGTAACGTCTTCGAGAGTGTATATGCGTTCTCCGAGTTCAAAGCGATTCTCCTTATGTCACAAAGTCGGGTGTGCCTAAAGATCCCTCTATAGCGTGACGTTGTTAGCTGCCGTGGCATCTCTTATATTTCTTGCCACTTCCACAAGGACAGGGAGCATTTCTACCAACTTTAGGCATGTTCCCCATCGCCTGTTGTGAAGCAAATTCGGCATCACCAGCGGCTGCGCTGCTGCCTTGAGGGCTTCTCGGCTGTGGTCTACGCCGTCTACCGGTCCGCTGACTGGGGGCCCGCCGTGGTGCCTCGGTATTGACGCGAGATTTGAAGATGAACTCACTGACCTGCTCCTCAATCTGTTGATACATACTCTCAAAGACAGTGAGTGCTTCATTTTTGAAGACAACAATCGGATCCTTACCACCATATCCAGCACCGAACCGGATCCCCTCCTCAATATAGTCAATGTTATGGAGATGTTCCTTCCAGTGATCGTCAATTCTATCCAGAAGGAGTAAGCGTTCAAGGACGCGCATCATCTCTGGACCCATTTCGGCTTCGCGTTCTTCATAAGCGGCACGCAGCATTTCCAATGTCTGCTCTTGAACTTCGTCCAAACTTGCTTGTGCCAACGGTGTTTTCCAAGTTGGCTCGATTGGGAACGTGTTCGTCAACCACTGCTCAAATCTATCAGGGGTCTCAAGGGGACTTTCCGCTTTTTCGGACATATTGTCATCGACTGCATCTCTGACAACCCTCTCAATCATCCCCCAAATTGTGGTTTTGAGAGAGGTAGGGACTTTGGCATCTTTTTCAGCGAGTGCTGCAAGCCCACCATCCTCTGCTGTGCCTTCGTGCTCTGTTAGTTCTGCTGCGTCTGTTGCGGAAGTCAAGACAGTATCACGCAAGGTGTAGATGGTGTCCCGCTGCGTATCCATAACATCGTCAAACTTAAGAAGGTTTTTACGAACTTCAAAATACATCTGTTCAACGCGAGTCTGTGCTTTCTCAATGGATTTAGTAACCCACGGGTGTTCTAATGGAACGTCTTCATCCATTCCGACACGGGTCATCAATCCTTGTAAACGTTCAGATCCGAATTTTCGCATCAATTCGTCTTCAAGAGAAAGATAGAATCGTGATGAGCCTGGATCTCCCTGTCTACCTGAGCGTCCGCGGAGCTGATTGTCAATACGTCGAGATTCGTGGCGTTCTGTCCCGACGATATGAAGTCCACCAGCAGCTAATACATTCTTTTTGTTTTCCTCACAAATAACTTCTGCATCTGCGAGTGCTGCCTGGAATTCCTCGGACTCTGGTAACAGTGCTTCCGCTTTGGCTTTCTGCTTCCGCAGCGTTTCGGCTGCCATGCCTTCAGGATTACCGCCAAGGAGAATGTCCACACCTCTACCTGCCATGTTTGTTGCGATTGTTACAGCACCGGGGACACCTGCTTGCGCGATGATATCGGCTTCACTCGCGTGCTCCTTGGCGTTCAAAACCTGATGTCGGATTTTTCGATGTTTGCTCCTGAGCATTTTGCTCAATTTCTCGGAATTTTCAATCGAAATGGTACCGACGAGTACAGGACGACCCTTTTCGTGCTGTTCGACGATGTCTTGTAAAACGGCATCGTATTTAGCCTCCTCGGTCCTGTAAATCTGATCAGCATGGTCAGCCCGGATCATAGGTTCGTTAGTTGGAATAACAGAAACCTCTAATCCGTAGATATGCGCGAATTCGTTCGCTTCAGTAGCGGCGGTACCGGTCATACCCGCGAGTTTATCGTATAAGCGGAAGTAGTTTTGGTAGGTAATTTTAGCACCAGTTTCGCTTTCCTCCACGACTTTAACGCGTTCCTTCGCTTCAATTGCTTGGTGGAGTCCTTCGCTGAGCCGTCTACCGATCTGTTTTCGTCCTGTGAATTCGTCAACGAGGAGGACTTCGCCGTTTTCGACAAGATAATCGACATCGCGTTTATAGAGTTGGTGCGCAGTGAGAGCCTGATTGACGTGATGTACCATAGCGATGTTGGTATGTTCATAGAGGTTACCTACGCCAAGACGACGTTCGACCTCCTCAACGCCTTCGTCGGTCAGCGTTACACTGCCTCTCGATTTTCCCTGTTGGTCGATTTGGAAATGTTCGCCTTCTTGGAGTTGGGCGACGACGCTATTAATTTGCCTGTAAAGTTCTGGCGGTTTACCGGACGGTTCTGAAATGATAAGCGGCGTACGGGATTCATCAATCAGGATGCTGTCAACTTCGTCAAGGATGGCGTAGACATGCCCACGCTGGGTCTTATCTTCAACTGAAAGCGCTTTGTTATCCCAGAGGTAATCGAACCCAAATTCGCTGTGAACGCCGTAAGTGATGTCTGCCTTGTATCCGAGTCTTTTCTGTTCGCGCGGCATTAAGCTAAGCGTTAATCCCACCGAGAGTCCGAGGAAGTTGTAAACCTTTCCCATCCATTCAGCATCACGGCGTGCGAGATAGTCATTGACAGTGGCGAGGTGCACGCCTTTTCCAGTCAGGGCATTCAGATAAACGGCAAGGGTTGACGTGAGCGTTTTGCCTTCACCTGTGCGCATCTCCGCGATGCTGCCTTGGTGGAGCGCGACACCACCCATAATCTGTACATCGTAGTGTCGTTGTTTTAGGGTTCGCATCGCTGCTTCGCGGACGATGGCGAATGCATCTGGTAAGAGTTCATTAAGTGAGGCTCCGGCATCCAACTGTCGGCGAAATTCAGGTGTTTTGGATTGCAGTTGGGCATCGGTGAGTTTTTTGATTTCAGGCTCGCGCTGGTTGACAGCGTCAACAATGTCACGAAACTTTTTCACATCTCGGTCTTCTTTGCTACCGAAGACTTTGGTTATTACTTTTTGAAACATAGTTGCTATCCTATTGAGGCTCCTACTGTAGCACGCTGTGCCAGTGAAGGCATGGATTTTATCAGTTCGCGGTTTCTATTGGTTCTGCGTCAGGTTGTACTAACAAATTCTGTCCATCAATTTTCTTTCGCACGATCGTATAAATTACCGTGTTTCCAGCGGAAGCGATTGAAAACAGGTACGCAATAACTAACCCCACACTGATGAGCAGCGTAATCGTCAGGAAGACAGAGATCACTGGTGTTGTGACTGCCTCTGTCCCTGTCAATGTTGGCATTTGCGCGTTCGTGCCGATGTCAAAGACACCGAAATTATTAATATAAGGCAGTGTTGCTAACTTTTCGACAGCCCCGCCGAGCCATAAGTTCGCATAGCCCATGAATTGCTGCATCGTTTCCGTATGAACGAGATGCATCGGGAGCATCACGATCGAAAAGCCAGCGAGACAAAAGAGTCCCCAAATAGGCACGAAAATAAGTTTGATAAGAAGCAACATCGCCTCATAGCACACCAACAGCCAAGGTTTGTTCCAAACGATTGCGAATTGCTGATAGATTGTTTCAAACGCATCGGCACCTGTTGTGGCAACAACAGCCGGCACAAAGAGTAAACCGACACTAAAAACAATCACTATTAACACCGTCAGCAACCCGAGGAAAAAGCCGATCGGCATGAGCAGCGAGGTGAGCATGAGGAAAGGTTTTCCCACTGCTGGTAACTTTCCGATTCCCGCAATACTGAGGGGTATTAACGCAAGAAATATCTGGATAAGGAGCAAACCAATGAACGCCCCCAAGACTGATTTCCAATGCCTTTTGAGAAAAGTTACGGCATCCCCAACTGAAAAGAAGAAATCCCCACGAAGTTGTTCAATGGTGATTTTGGAAACCACTGTGCTTCCTAAGAAGAAGATGCATGCGAAGCTTGCTACCCCTATCCACATCGCGATTTCAGTTGTCTGTTCAAGTCTTGCATCACCGATGGGCGGTACGGGTAAGAGCGCGTATTTGTTCCAAAAGTCCGGTACAGCGGTTCCCCCTACACTGAAAAGGCTGAGATACACCAAAGTTTCATAAATCAGATACGCCAACACGAGTCCAATGAAATGAACAGCGATCTTTCGTCCACTGAATCCGTACCGGATAACTTGGAAAATATCCCTGAAATCGAAGTAGCATTTTTCCATGAAGGGTTTCTTCTGCTTTTTTGCGTGTTCTTAATATATAATGATACTACAATTTGCCGTATTCTGTCAAGTGTTTATTTGGTTGTTAGTCGTCAGTTATCAGTCGTCAGTTCCCACAGAAATCACGGGCTGAAGCCCCCTCTTACACAAGGTTGCTTAGTCTTTTTGGATGAATCCGTAGACGGGAATGTCGAGTGGAAGTGGGTCTATCGTGGTCAGTACTTGGATATTGTCACGTAAAGATGCAGGCGAATTTGGCACAGTCCACACAACCTTCAACCTTTTCTGACGCTGTTCGTCGGGACCGCTCAGGTCATTGACTACTAAATCGGCAGGGACCACGACTTTTAGGACCTCAAAAGGGATTTCAGCGGAAAGCGTGAATTCCAGCGATCGTCGTGTCCCTGGAACCCCTGTTCCATAGAACAACGTCTGTGGCTGAGCGGTCACCGGTGAGACGACTTTAGCAGCAACGGGCAGGGTCAATGTTCGTCCGTTCGGAAAAGCCACAGTGACGAGTGATGAAAAGAGTCCTCTCTCCTTGAGTGGACCAAGTTGAATTGCAATCAGAAAGGTATCTGCACCCGAATCAGGAATCATGTTCCATCTAATTTCTTGATGCGTTGAAGGTAAGAGGCGAATGTCAGACGTATTGAGTGGGACGTTCACAGAAAGTCTGACCTTCTTCTCATGCGTTGTTTCAGGGAGAATATTCCCAAACTCACAGACATCAGGACTAAGCGTAGCGAACCGTTTCGCGGCGGCGATGATCGTCAAATAGACAATCGGGGTCTTACGGCTATTTGTGAAGATGGTAGCAGTTGCTGAGGTCTCATCAGTGGGCAGGAGTTCTGGGTTGAGGACTATTTGAAATGTGCTTTCTCCATCCGGTTGGATGACATCCGGTCCTGTGATTTCAGCATAACTGCACCCTGTGTGAATCCTCTGAATGTGGAGTGGGTCTCTACCTACGTTTCGTGCTGTCAGCGGTTGTGTTACAGAGCCTTCCCATTCTCGGAGCGTTCCGAAGTGAATCTGTTGTTGCACAAAGACTAACTCTGCTGGAGATTCCCGAGGATTGTTGATGAGAACAATAATAAGCCCTGAGATCAGTAGTACGGGAATGATGATCGTTGTGAGGATTGTGCGTCTGGACATAGCTTGGATAAAGGGTCGAATTCCACTGGTATTTTGTCTAAAATTCCCGGAGGTACGTGTGATTTTTCATGTTCCATTTAACCCAACCTACGCGCTTAAGTCGGGCTCACGTTGTGCATGATAACATCACTCAATTCAAAGAAGCAACTTGTTTTTTATCTTGGAAGAAGCGTGGTTGGGAAATCTTGCCAGTAGTTTTAGTTGTGTAGTATTTTGTCTGAATCAGGATTTTGGGATTGACAGAATTGTGGATTTAAGGGATTGTCAATGTTGCTAATCCAGAAAAGGGCACCTGTCCATGAACTTGGGCTTTTCGTTTGACTTTTCAGGTTCCGTGTGCTATTCCAATGAGGGTTTTGTACAAAGATGTATGATGGATTGAACCGGAAAAGACGAAATTCCATTAAGGTGCCAATGTGGCTCCAGTCCTTCAAACACTCACTTATCTAAACTGATAAAGGAGATATTAGTGATTGAAAAGAGATGTATCTTGCTACTGTCGTTGATGCTTTTATTGTTCTATACTTCCGCTGTTCTAACAGCAGCGACTCTAAGGTATTATCCTCTGGATTTAGGTAATATGTCGGTGTTGGAGACCGAGGATGGAACTGAACGGATTACTTACACGGTTGAAGCTGCTGAAGAACGTTTTGAAGATAAAGAGATCACACTTCTAAAAAGAAAAGCGGAAACGTTAGGTACAGACGAAACCACGGGTGAAGTGTACTTTATGCATTTTGACGACGACGGCGTAAAATTGCATAAAGTTGTTGCGGAACTCGGTTCAGTTTTCGGGACAGCAGTAGCTATATTATCGCCGCCTGCTCTGTTTTTCCCAGCGTCATTAGAACTTGGGGATTCATGGGAGTTCGTATTGGAAACAGAGGTTATACTCACAGGGCCAGTTTCAGTCTCCAGCGTTTACGAAGTTGTCGCAGTAGAAGATGTGGTAACACCCGCGGGGACATTTGAAAATTGCCTTAAAATTCAGCTTGATTCAAGAACCGTCTTTACGTTGTCAGTAAGCCGTTCTATCTCTTACCAATGGCTAGCACCGAATATTGGGATCGTTAGAGTCGAGACCGATCAGGAGATTGTCTTTAATTTGGTAAGTTCCAATCTGCTCACGGATACATCCACTTATGATGTAACGGGTGACGGCGTTATTAACATATTGGATCTTGTCTTTATCGCTTCTCACTTTGGAGAAGTAAATGCAGATGCGGACGTGAACGGCGACGGTGCCGTTAATATCCTCGATTTGACACTCGTTGTACAGAATTTCAGCAACTAACCTAAAATTCGCTAAAAATCGGAGAGGTATTTGGGGAGCAGCAGGCGGAGTTTTTAGATAATAGTTGTTGATGCACACTTTAACTTTGCCTATTCACAAGATAAATCCCGACCGCCACCAATGCAGTGCCAGCCAACAAACCAAAGGTCATCTCATCACCTAAGAACAGACGACTAAACAGAACGCCCGACAGCGGCATGAAAAAAGAAAAGACAACCAATTTACTCGCCTTGTATCTTCTTAGTGTCCATGTCAACCCTAAAAAGCAGAAACCCGTGACAATCCATCCTTGGTAGAGCAATCCTGCGGTGCTTTCTAACGTCCATTCGATCGGTTTATCCCGCTCAAAAATGAGACTCAGGAGGTAAAAACACGGAATGTTTAAACCTAACAGCCAGACGAGCAAACGATATGGGTAAATGTCCTGAACGAATACTTTTGTCAATGTAATGCGGAGTCCCAAGAAACACGCCCCGAGGATTACGATCAAGTCGCCGATGAGGTACGCCGTAACACTGCTACCTTGCAAATTCGGCATGAGGGCAAGAAAGACCCCACCGAAGGCGGTGAGAATTCCCAATATTTTCGTGGCAGAGAGCCGATCGTTTGGAAGATAGAAGTGTCCGAACAGGACTGTGAAAAGCGGGTAGAGGCTAAAAAAAATGGTCGAGCGAGCGGCTGTTGTGAATTGGGTACCGATGTTCAACGTAATCGTATGCAAGGCGTAAAGGGCGGCGATCAGGAGCAAACGGCGGAGTTCCTCGAAGCGCATCCGCATTGACATCCCATAATAGAGTCCTACTCCACCAACGGCGATAATGCCTAATATGCAACGGAAGAGTGCCATTTTTAGCGGTGGAATGCCTTGCAGTCCGAGTTTAACTGCGAATGGACCGCCACCTATAAGAGAAACAATGAGCAGCATAAAGGCAATAATCTTGCCAGAGGGGTCTTCGTTCCTAAATTCTTTTTCAAGCATAGATGTAAGTAATAAGTCGGTGGATGTCTATCTCGTCTTGAGTTGACCCCACGTTAAGGTTGATTTGACTTCTGGCGTGAGGTTTAGTCCGGAAATGGTGAAAGAATCAGCCCATCCCTCGCCAACCCACTCGTTTGCGATATTAATACCCTCCATAACGAAGCCGAGAATCTCAATCTTATCAAAGTTAGCATCTTGAAATGCTGTGCGGAATTCACCATCTGCGAACAGCACAAAGTGCCCTGAATTAAAATACAGTTTCATCTCTGTGAGGACATCGGTTTCCCAACGGATGCGCGGTTCTCTGGAAAGTCGGATCCGAAAGGGGTGGCTGCTCCCTTTGCCATCAAAACGTCTCGCTCTGATTTCGTCTGGGAAAAACACGTAAAAGAACGGATCTTCTTCCGGCGTATCGGGAAAACGCCGCCCCACACAGAAACCGAAACGCGTCTTGTCGCCACCGAAGTCGTTTATTGTGATTGTGAAGTTCCTGTAGGGTGGCGGGAGCGCTGTGAATTCATACAGTTCATATCCTACCTCCCATTCCCGATTCACTTCTGCGCGTAGGAACCCGTCGCTTACTTTCCAGACAGAGTCGTTTCCGACAATCCGCCACGCTGTGGGATTTTCGACATTGAAATCGTCGTGCCAAGTCTCCCCAGAGGCAGAGAGCGTGCAGCTGATGAAGGTGTAAATGAGTATAAAGATTGTGGCGTTTCTGTATGGCATAGAATTCAACCTGATTTGTTGGTGCGCGATTCGGGGATTGCTCCCATAGGAAGAGTTTCTAATTGATTCTTATGCAGTCATACCACTGCTGCGTTTTCTTTCCTTTTCGACTCAGGACACCGGGTTTCCGTTCGACTGGCGGACCAAAGTCCCTATCCCTCTGCTTCAGAACATTCCAGTCAGGAGGGAACCATGTTCTGAGGGTTTTGCAGTTGACTTCAAGGGTTTCGCCTTCCCATCCGCCAATTTTGTAATACATCGGGCAGATCCACCGTTCTGCGCCGCGGGCATATCGCCGCCAACCCATAACGCTGGCTTGTGCGCGAATAATGTTACCGTCGCGCCAATGTCTCTCGATTCCACTCCAAGGATAGCCCGTTGTTCCACCGCCAGCACTAATTTCACTCCACCCCAAATCGTCGCGGAGTGTGATGTAGGAGAAGTTTGTACCCCACGGTGTATCGGTTGTGCTGAAACGCCACTGTTGTCCACGGCGCCAATGTAGTGCCCCACGAATGCGTGAAGCGGAAACCGTCGCATTTTCAATGGTTTCTACGATGTCGAACCGACCCCTGTTGTTATAAGGATTATGAACCCCAGAACAAAGGGTGAGGGAGTTTATTTCAGGTCCAAACCACTGGCCATTTACGCCGGGGGTTCTATAATAGAATCCCGAATTCGCGGGTTGGGCGCGCTCTCCCGGATTCAATCGTGCTTTGGCGTAAGTGTTCCAAAACCCGATGGAAAGGACCACCATGAGTAAAAACGCGTCGAAAATCAGATCCAAGTTTTTTGGCAATGTTCGTTTTCTCATAAGTATGCTGTCGGTGATTAGGGGTCAGACCCTTTCTTTAAACGTGCCCATGTTGTCGCTAATCTCCGTCTTGGTGTGACGGCGAGTCCATCAATCGTGAATGTGTCCACCCACGCGCTACCTATAGTGACATCCTCCGTAACAAATCCAGCAAGCACAAAAGCAATCGTATCAATGTGAGTGAAGTTCGCGTCACGAAAATCGAGGCGTGATTCCTTGTCCGCGTACAGTTGAAACCTACCGTCTTTGAAGTGTAATTCCATCCGCTGAAGTTCATCTGTGTTCCAGCGTTGTCCAGGTCCAATAAACACATCACCGGCCCTTGAGGCTTGCATATCATTCGTGAAAAAAAGGTAATAACCGTATTCCTCTATTTCGGTCACAGGGTTTCGGAAATGCTTCGCGAGTGCAATACCGAATCTAGCCTGCGTCACCCCGACGGTGTCGAGGGTAATCGTAAAGTCATTGTAGGGTCCAGGGTAGGCGATGAATTCGTAGCGTTCAAATACAGTGCTCCACTGCTCTTGCGCCCGAATTTCTGCCCTTAAAAATCCATCTTCAACTGTCCAGACGGAATCGTTTCCTACGTGCTGCCAATCATTTGCTGCCTCGCGTTCAAAGGGGTCTTCCCAAAAAGCGGCATTCGTGTTCCCTTGCAAAAGGAGAAAAATATAAATGATGATGAGTACCTTTAAAGTATGTGCGATGTTTTTCATATCGCGAGTGCCTACTTATTTCAGCGGGATGCAATCGTACCAATTATTTGTGCGCTTTTCGCGGCGGCTGAGCTTGTTGAATTCGGGACGAGATATCGGATCCATAAAGTGTCCATCGGTATGGCTTAATATTTTCATATTAAGCCGTCCGCTTCCGGTTGTACAGATATAGTTCAAAGTCCCGCTTTTGTAATATTTTGGCGCGAGATATTTTTTCCCAGCGTGTTCGTGTGGGTAATAGCCCGTTACCTCCGACTTGGATTTTATTATGTCACCCTCGCGCCAATGTTCCTCGAATCCACTCCAAGGAAATCCGGTAATGCTGTTCCCCGAGTCAATGTCTGTCCAACCAATCTCAGATGCGAGCGTAATTCGGACAGTGTCTGTGCCCCAAGGTGTGTCGGCGGTTGCGAAACGCCACTCCTGTTTCCGATACCACCACACCCTTCCCGGTCTTGAAGAGGGCCAGACTTTGGCCTCCTCTCTGGTATAGATGATGTCAAAAAATCCCGCTTCATTGTATATGTGTGTAATCGTGCCGCAAAGCACCCGGCTGTCGATTTCCGGTCCAAACCAGCGGTTTCCGTCCTCAGATGCTACAAATTTGCCGGGTGTCCGATAATAACTGCCCGCCTCTTCAGGAACGGCAGTTTCCTGCAGGATGATTCTTTCCGCATCTTTGAGTGTACCGTGCAAGCCAGCACTTGCGGAAAAAACAAGAAATTGGAGGGTGATGATCAGTACAAGTACGGCTAGGTGAAGCGGACACAAAATACACCTACTATTTTGCAAAAGGAATGCCATCTCGACTGCCTAAATAAATACGGTATCCAGTACCACACGCCGGAATTTCGACTTGTTTGTGAATAAGCGTTCGTTGGTAATGCTCGGTAGTGTCTTCAAAGACTGCGTGGATGGCACGGATATAGAGTTGATAACGAGCCTCTGTTAGATTGCTGAATTTGAATTTACCCTCTGCATCCGTTTCCACTTCAAACCGATCCAGTGTTATTGACATGTCGTGGGGATGCAACTCCCAAGGATACCATGAACGCGAGACAATAGCGTTATGGATAGGTTTGCCTGTATCTGCCCAAAGCACCTGTCCCTGCAGCACTTTTACAGGTTGATCCGCTACAATAAGAATATCTTCGGAATTCATCGACGCGTCTACATCAATGCCCGTTGCCGAGATGCCGTCCCCAACGATATAGAAAGTATATTTTTCCGCAAAAAGCCTGTCCATGATAAAGGCAGACGCTGTCACAGGAAAGGATTTTGATAAAAATGGTTTATGTAACGCTAACGGATTCAGACTCAGTTCCATCTGTGTGTATGCGGGGAAAACTTTCACGGTGTACTGCGCGTCCAAGTGAACATCTGCTGGTAGGATAACGCGACCTTCAACGGTAATCCCTTTTTCAAGTGGTATGATCGACGGCATCTTTTCGATATCCACGTTCTCATAGATTCTCGAAAAGTAGCCGATTTTGCTAACCTCAAGCGAGAGAAATCGCGCCTCGGTTTCCGGCACCTGTATCTGAAAGTTGGCTGCATCATCTGTCTGTGTCGCGGCGAGTACCACATCGTGTCCCTCCGGCGTTTCACTGTGCCGCGTCGCGTAAATCTGTGCTCCCACTATTGGACGCTCCTGCGCGTTGACAACCTTGCCACGTAATGTCTCCACTTTTGCGATGCGAACAGAAACCTGCGCTTGTTTTCGTGGGTTAACAGATGCCACATACGCTATAATAACATCGTTCTGAGAAACTGTCAAGGTGTATTCGATTGGATAGAGTTCGGCAAAGTGGAAATTGCCTGCGGTGTCGATCTTCGCTGCGTGTTCAATCGGTGCGGCGGCGCGAAAGAAATTCGCCGACTTGTTGTGCATCTTTAAGTTGACAACAAGTCCAGCAGCATTTTTGGTGCCAGACACGTTACCTCGCAGGGACAAGGTGCGCCTCAGCGTAATCTCTCCTAAATCATACTTATTCTTTCCCAGAAGCATCTCCTGTTGTAAGAGTTTCGCCTGATATCGCGGATGGAGCACCATGAGTGAGAAAGCGTAGTAGGTTTGCGGTTCATTGGGAATAGTCAGTGAGAAAGCACCTTTGGCATCTGTTGCTGTTGCGTGCGCGAACTCTCGGTCCGGGTAGACACGCCCGATCTCTTCAGGGGCAACACGCACAAGAACATCAGTGATCGGGTGTCCATTTTCAGCATCAACAAACGTGCCGCTAAAAGATGCCTCGTCTTGCATTTGGCAAATGCCAACAGCCGGGCAGAAGAAGAACAGTAGAATAATACGGGTAATAAAGGTGTTGTCCATATAGTCCGTTCTTTGGAACCTTTTTATCAAAATTGTAGCATAAAGCAGAAAAGAATTCAGTAATCGCCTTACCCTACCTTTTTAACGGAAAAGGTTGTTGCTGAATTATACATTTCTATGTAACCTTTTTGCTGGGTTTACATTCTTAACCTATAATGAAGTTTAGGTCCCGACATACTGGTATTTATGAGATAGGCTTTAGAATGTTTTTTCAGTCAGATAGAAGATTTTCGTCGTTTGGTGGTTCGCTATGAGTATCATGTTGTGAACTATCTCGGTTTCGTCCACCTCGCCTGCATACGTATGTTGATTAAGTACTTATGAGATACACTGTATATCTTCTCGGATTTTATTATAGGCGGCGATTCCAAAACAGGATGTAATGGCAATGGATAAATCACGCGATGAAGAGTTGGTGCATCAGAGTTTAGATGATGAAGACGAGAATGCCTTTGAAATTCTTTATCACCGTTATGAAGTACCCCTCCTCAATTTTTTCTACAGACGTGTTCGCGACTGGGAAACCGCGCAAGACCTTGTGCAAGAGACGTTTATCAGAGTGCACGCACACCTCGGAACCCTTCGGGATCGCAAAAAGTTTTCGAGTTGGCTGTTCAGCATAGCAAAGCAACTCATCGCAACACACATCAGAGAAAATCGAAGAAGTGTTGAGACAACGCCGGTTGATGAAATCTTTGAAACCCACATGATAGAACCTGAACATCGTTCCCCTGTGGCGTCGATAATTGCTGAAGAGCAGTTGGAAATCGTCCGTGCTTTGGCGCAGCGGCTGCCTGAATCGGAGCGTACCGCGTTTGAACTGAGGCTCAATAACATGACGCTTGAAGAAATTGCCGAAACTTTGGCGATCAGTTTGTCAGCGACTAAGGTGCGGTTGCATCGGGCAAAACAGAAGTTGGTCGCTTGGATGAAGGCGGAATATCCCGGCGAATTCGATCATATATTTTTCAACAAGGTCAGAAACTGAACAGTATCAAAAAAACGCTTTTTATGTAACCTATTTTGCTGATTTGCATTCTTAATCCACTGAAAGGAGAGTCCGACATGACACCGACAGAGGTCAAGGAGTTACTGAAAACCTTAATTGCGGCGGAGCACCTTCCAATCGAAGTTGTTGATATGGCACCTTCCAAAGATTTGCGCGCATTGGATTCTAGAGCAGAGTCGCGCATTAAGGATGTTATTCACCAATGGAACAGGGATGGTAAAATCCATACACGCCCTCCGGGACGAGCAGAGATTATGGAATTCTATACCAAAACCGATTCTGCCTCACCTGCCAAAGAATTATTGGAATCCTTAGTAGTTGAAGCACTCCTTGAATCCATCATAGTGGATCAGGAGCTGCCTATCCGTTTTACCGATTGCGGTTTCCGGTTGATTACACTGACAGAGGATGACACGACGCGTTACCCTGTCAAAATTCTTCACGGTGGATTCCGTCTGGAGAAAAGAGGTAAGACCAAGATTGAGCCATCGCAGCTTGAAGGCGTTGTGAATCGATTTGAGATTTTGTTAAAAGAGAACAGGTTGAAAGCGAAAATGCTCCATCGCGGCTTCCAACTTGAAAAGGACGCGGAGGCCGAGATTCCTCTCTCAAAAGTTAAAAAGATTGCGGAACAAATAGATATAGCTTTCGGAATCAATTATGTGCTGAATGCATACGAATACGCAAACCGTGATGAAGCCTCAGAAACGAGTTGGGCGAGTGCCAGTATATGTGTTTCTCTGTGGCGTTTTCCACGGCGTTGAATCGCAAAGTAAACAGAACTATAATCATACAGAAATTCAATTTATAGTAAAACCCGAAAATAAGAGAGCACTTTGGAAAACACAAAACACCTCACCACCGCTGGCGAGGATTGTATCCTCGCCTCTTTGGAGTGTCTAATTAATTCTAAACTTTACTATAAAAAAGGAGAAAACTCATGAGCCCAGATAATGTGAAAAAATTATTGGATGCTTTAATCACCGAACTTGGACTACCTCTCGTTGCTTCCAATAGCGGTCCGCTAGTCGTGAGTGAGAAATGGGACCGTCCAACACAGTCGAGGATCGAGAAAGTGGTAGAACAGTGGATGAATGGAGAAATCCTGAGTCACGGTATCTCCGTAGGGAGATCTGTGTCCGACAGAGATGAAGCGACAAAGCGTCTTGCCTTTGATACGCACCGTGTCCCAGAAGTTAAGGAAATTTTGAAGTCTTTGGTCGTGGAACAAGCATTGCCTTTGAAAGTCGACGACGACGGTTTTCAACTGGAAATCCTCGTGGATGAAGGGGTGGACTATCGTTGTGACGATATGCTGAAACTGGAGGCTTTATTAAAAGAGGAAGGCTTGGATGTTCCAGTACGCCATAACGGTTTTAGTCTACGGCAGGAAGAAAATAGTGGTGATCTCCAGTTCTCACAGTTTGAGATGTTGGCAAATCGCCTCGCATCTGCCTTAGAAGGACATGGATTGCAGGTGAGATTGCTTCATAAAGGCTTTGAACTACAAAAACGCGAGGAGGACAAGGTGGATATCGCAGAGGCAAAGGAGCTCACCTATAGATTAGAGACCATGGTGGGCATCCCCTACGTCCAAGGTTCTTACGGATACATAAAGCCTGGATTGGATACAGAAATCCATTGGACGGTTGCGAGGATAACTACCGCCCTGCCATAGCTTGAAAATAAAATAGCATCAGATTAGCACGCCCTAAAGTCAATGCTCCGAAATTTAGTATTGGCAGCGTGGGCAGTAAAAACAAGTAAATAAAAAGGAGATTAAGAAGATGACGTACGTAATTTGCGAACCCTGTATTGACGTAAAAGACAGTGCCTGCGTAGACGTGTGTCCCGTGGATTGCATTCACCCACATCCGACTGACGCAGCCGACGCATTTGAAGAGGTAAATCAACTTTACATTGATCCAGAAGAATGCATCGACTGTGCTGTATGTGAACCGGAATGCCCTGTTGAGGCTATCTTTATAGAGGACGAGGTCCCAGAAGAGTGGGAAGATTTTATAGAAATCAATGCAGCGTATTTTCAGTAGAGGCTGTAATTTTTCAAATTCAGTCCCCATCCTGAAATTCATTGGCGTTCTGAGTAGGTGAATACTGCGCTTTGATCGCTTCACTCAATAAATGCGCAAAAAAGACAAGCCCCACTTCTCATGGGACTTGTCTTTTTTTAAAAGGGACTATCTGCGTAAAAAAATACCCCCGACGAGATTTGAACTCGTGTCGCCGCCGTGAAAGGGCGGTGTCCTTGGCCAGGCTAGACGACGGGGGCACAAGAATGTGAGTCGTACATTTCAATTCCACATTGGTTCGATTAGAAGGAAAGTGAATGAGCCGTACAGGGATCGAACCTGTGACCACCTGATTAAAAGTCAGATGCTCTACCAGCTGAGCTAACGGCTCAGGCTAAACAACATTTAATAATACCATATTTTTCGGTGGATGTCAAATTAAAACCCAAAAATTTAGAAAAAATTCACATTTATCAGGACGCACGTTACCAAAGTGGTTGTCCTAACTGCACAATCTGATCTCTATCCGGCCCGATGGAGATAATCGGGATTGGAACATCGAGATAATCTGCGACGTACGCCACATAGTCCTTAGTTCGTTGCGGAATGTCTGTCCCTGTGCGTGCTTCAGTTAAGGATTGTTGCCATCCGGGCAGCGTTTCGTAGACCGGTTCGCATTCCTCCAAAACTCGTAGACTACTGGGAAAACTGGTTGTCTCTTCTCCTTTGTAGCGATAGGCGACACACACCTGCAAATCGGCGAGGGTATCAAACACATCCAGTTTCGTCATCGCAATAGCGGTTAATCCGTTAATTTGGGCTGCATACCGGAGGGCAACCAGATCAAGCCAACCGCACCTTCTTGGGCGACGTGTCGTGGCACCATACTCTTTGCCGATTTCCCGAATTTTCTCATCCAAATCAGGTGGCATCTCCGTGGGAAATGGACCGCCGCCGACACGTGTGACGTAGGCTTTGGAAACACCCAGCACCTCTTCAATTGCCTTGGGACCGATGCCAAGTCCGGTACAAACAGCACCCGCGGTGCAGTTAGAGGAGGTGACATAGGGATATGTCCCGAAATCTATATCAAGCATTGTTCCCTGCGCGCCTTCAAAGAGAATCCGTTTCTCAGAAGCGAGTGCATCGTGCATCAAAGCAACGGTGTCTGTCACATAAGGGGCAAGCCGTTGTGCGTAACTGTGATAGGTTTCAAGGAGGACATGTCGCTCCGGTCCACCTATCTGGAGTGCTTCCGCTTTGGCTTCGAGGTTGTAATCCAGTTTCTTTTGGAAGTAGTCAAACTCAAGCAGATCGCCGACGCGAATGCCGGCATGTCGGTTCATCTTATCAGAGTACGTGGGTCCAATGCCACGCGAGGTGGTGCCGATTTTAGTAGCACTCCCCATCTGCTCCCACTGCTCGACGGTCTTGTGGTAGGGCAGAATAAGATGGGCACGGTCACTGATTTTCAGGTTATCACTGCTGACTTCAATTCCCTGTGCCTGCAACCGATCAATCTCACCAAAGAGCGTCTCCAAATTGATGACGACCCCATTGCCGATAACGTTTACAGTATCAGGTCTGAGGATGCCAGATGGGATCAGATGGAGGATAAACGTCTTTTCGCCGAGAACAATGGTATGTCCGGCGTTATCGCCGCCCTGATAGCGCGCGACGACATCCGCATCCCCAGCAAAGACATCGGTCAACTTCCCTTTACTTTCATCACCCCACTGTGCACCTAAGATGACAATGTTTGACATACAGAACCTCTTCCTACTCACAAGGGCTTGTGGGCGCGATTTGAAACCGCGCACTTATGTTAAACCCACGCGTGCTTTTTGCATTATGATAAAGACACTGTTGCCGGCGAAGAAGGAATGCGCGTGTGGCATCCCAAAGAGGTCTTGAAACCCCACCGGCGAAGGGTGGAGACTTGCGTTAAATTTTGTAAATGTGCAAGCAACGGTGCGATTTTAACGCTTGGAGAATTGAAAACGAGCGCGTGCACCTTTCTGCCCGTACTTTTTCCTTTCAACCATTCTCGGATCACGCGTCAAAAATCCTGCCTTTTTCAAAGAAGCCTTTAAGGATTCATCGGCTTTGACGAGTGCGCGTGCGAGTCCATGGGAGATCGCGCCAGACTGTCCTGTTTTTCCGCCACCTTTCACGTTGACGTGGACGGCATATTCGCCGATCTTTTCAACATGCTCAATGGGACGTTGTGCTGCCTGCCAGTGGTCTGCGCGCTCAAAGTACTCTTGAATCGGTTTCTTATTCACAGTAACCCCAGCTTCACCACCGGGAATGATTCGGACGCGAGCGACTGAGGTTTTACGTCTGCCGGTACCCCAGAATTGTTCAATAGCCATACTGTTCGTACTCTCCGTAGTTGTAGGACACCCTCTAATGGGAGTCCCCAACCCAATTAATCGAATGTTAAGACTTCCGGTTCCTGTGCTTGGTGCGGGTGCGTCGGTCCTGCGTAAACCTTGAGACCCTTCATCAGTTGCCGACCAAGGTGATTCTTCGGGAGCATCCCTTTGACAGCATTTGTGATAATCTCCTCCGGTTTCCGAGCCATCTGTTCATTGAAAGTTCGGTATCTATCACCACCGGGGTAGCCACTATGCCTAAAGTAGGTTTTCTGCTCTCTCTTATTACCTGTGACGTGTACTTTCTCCGCATTCACAACAGCAACGCGAAAACCTAAATCAGCGTGCGGTGTAAACCGCGGGTCATTTTTTCCACGCAGCACTTGCGCGATACGGGATGCTAAACGCCCGAGCACCTGTCCGTCCGCGTCTACCACATACCATCTAATGTTTTTCTCTGTTTTCGGAAAGTAGGTTTTCGTTTTCAGTACCATGATTTCCTGTCCCTTCAACCCAAATTTAGCCCATACGCGGCTAAATTTGTCTTTGCTTTACACTGCTGTTTATCGTTTGTTGTCCGCGTGCATTCATACTTAAATTTATACAATTGCGAACACAACCGGATAATATTATACCATGAAAGAGAACGTTTGTCAAATTTTTTCCATAACCTAAAAAGCTATTCAGTTTTTGGTTTTCTGTCCGTTTTGTGTCGAAACTCCCTCTTACAAGATAACTGAATGCCTCTGCGTATTCGCGGTCTTTCTTGCAAACCGACTTCTTTTATGTTATACTGTAAGAAGTTTATACAAACCGCAGCAGTCAGGAACTCGAAATAATGCGAATTATTCTTTATACGGGTAAAGGGGGTGTCGGCAAAACAACCATTGCCGCCGCTACAGGTATCAAACTCGCGGAACTTGGCTACAAAACTATCGTAATCTCGCTTGACGTGGCACATTCACTCCGAGATGCTTTTGACAATCATGAAAAACTCGTCCGACAACACAAAGAAAAACAGATCCGAATCAATGACAACCTCTGGATACAAGAGATTAACGTTCAAGAGGCAATTGTTGAATATTGGGATGATGTATATAGTTACATCCGTTCGTTGCTTAATCGGTCTGGGCTTGACAGCCTCGTTGCGGAGGAGATAGCAGTTTTTCCGGGGATGGAGGAGATTTGTGCCCTTCTCTATATCAACCAATATGTCCGCGAAAAGAGTTATGATGTAATTATCCTTGACTGTGCACCGACCGGGGAGTCGCTCCGGTTCGTTAGTATCCCGACGACGCTAGAATGGTACATGAGCCACATTTTCAAATTGGAGCGCAATCTTGCAAAGCTTGCAGGCCCGGTGATTGAACGCGTGAGTTCCGTTCCAATTCCGCGGGATAACTACTTTCAAAATATTCAAGACTTATTCGATAAATTGGAAGGGATTGACACCGTCCTAACGGATCCCAAAATCACGACGGTTCGATTGGTAACAAATCCAGAAAAAATTGTTATCAAAGAGACGCAACGCGCTTTTATGTATTTTTGCCTTTATGGTCTCTGTATTGATGCGGTAATCATCAATCGTATCTTTCCGGATGGCGTTGATGCCTCGTACTTTGAAGCATGGAAACAAACACAGCAGCACTATATTAAAGAGGCGATGGACTATTTCTCGGACGTACCGATCTGGAAGGTGAATCTGTTCTCTGAAGAAATCGTGGGGGAACAAGGACTACATCGGTTGGCAAACACGCTCTATTCGGAGATCAATCCGGCGGACCAGTTTTCTAAAGAACGTCCATACCAATTCCGAAAAACAGCAGATGCATATCAGTTATCTATGCGTCTTCCGTTTTTGAGTAAAGAGGAAATTGAATTGACAAAACACGGCGATGAACTAATTGTCACGGTGGGTGGTTTTAAACAACATGTTACATTGCCGCGGACCCTCGCCAATAAAAAAACAACCGGTGCGAAACTAACTGACGACCAGCTCGTGATTAAGTTTGAGGGAGAAAATCAACCCTAAAAATCTACTGAAGAAATGTATGGAAATTAAAGCGGACAAGGCGGTTTTTACTGTAACAGGAACGACACTTTTAACGTTCCTTATAGCAAGTCGCATTGGTATCATCTGGGTTCTTTATCCGAATGTGTTGATTGCAATCGTCCTGTTCGTTTATTGCATCCGGCAGACTGACAAGAATGCTTCCCTGCTTTTAAGTAGTGCCGTTTTCGGAGTTGCAACCACGCTGACCTATGTGCCGATAGACTGGCTGTTCTCACGGAAAGTTCACCTGATTTTCTACCTTCGTTCAGATTTCTTGGCGGATCAAACGACACCAATTGGACTCATACTGAACTGGGTAGTGTTCGCAACGCTAACAGCATACTGCTATCAGCGACTCGCGATGATTTTCCGAACCCGTTTTATGTCTGAGTCTGACAGCCCAAGAATTGGTTTCACAGGGACTGCAATGTTGGCAGCAGGTATAACTAGCGTCGCTGCTGCGGTTGGCAGCACCTTGATTTACGCGTTTGGTGCTTCGTATTTATGGACGTGGAATGCCACGCAGGTAGGTTTGATACCGCAAATCGCAACCGTGCCGGTTTTTGTGCCGATTTCATTTCTACTTACTTTTCTTTTGTGTCCTTACTTTTTCGGGGTATACGGCAGCTTTTTAAGGGAACAACACGTAGGTGTGGCTGGGATACGATGCGGTATCTTTATGGGAGCACTGCAGTTTTTCAGTTTTCTTCTATTTTATGCATGGAAATAGGCGCAGATTGATAACGGATCGATTCGTTTGGCAATAAGAGCCTTTGACTGCAGGAAAGGAAAATCATAGGTATGCGAATTCGTTCGACAACAATTTTAGCCGTTCGTCGAGACGGTGAGGTTGCTATCGGCGGTGATGGTCAAGTCACTTTAGGCGATACAGCGATTAAACACGGGGCACGCAAAATCCGTAAAATCCATAACGACCAGGTACTCATTGGTTTCGCAGGTTCCGCATCGGATGCGATCACCCTATATGAAAATTTGGAGAAGAAACTGGAGCAGTACCGTGGGAACCTTCAAAAATCGGCAGTGGAACTCGCACGAGAGTGGCGCAGTGACAGAGTACTCAGACAGGTGGATGCACTGATGATCGCTGCAGATGCCAGTGATAGTTATCTTATTTCTGGGAACGGTGATGTGATTGCCCCGGATGACGATGTTCTCGCAATCGGTTCTGGTGGATCTATTGCCTTCGCGGCGGCAAGAGCCATGCTCAAATATTCAGACTTGACCGCAAAAGAGATTGCTTCAGAAGCACTTCAACTCACAAGTGAAATTTGCATTTACACGAACGCTAAAATTGAGGTTGACACAATAGAGATTTAATGCGATGCTGTCCAAGTAGCATCGCATCAAATTATTAACACTTATCTCGTAATATACGGTTGCTGGGAAAACACCGGGCTTCGTCCCAACAAAATGGTTACGAGATGATTGGTAGGATTGGTAATTTTGGGGAGGTTTACCCTTGGAAAAACCAAATGCAACGCGTGAAAAAGACACTTTAGCGGCTGCACTCACACCGCGGCAGATTGTTGAGGAGTTAGATAAATATATTATCGGGCAGTTTGAGGCGAAACGTTCTGTCGCTATTGCTCTTCGCAACCGCTCGCGGCGCCAGATGTTGGCGGAAGATATGCAAGACGAAGTCTCACCGAAGAACATCATCATGATAGGTTCAACGGGTGTAGGAAAAACTGAAATCGCACGCAGACTCGCACGTCTCGTTGACGCACCCTTCATCAAGGTAGAAGCGTCAAAATATACTGAAATTGGTTATGTGGGACGCGATGTCGAATCCATGATCCGTGATCTCACTGAAACTGCTATTAGCCGCGTTAAGGCAGAACAAACAGAAGCTGTTCAGGAAAAAGCACGGGAATCCACCGAAGAAAGGCTGCTGGATTGCATCTTTCCAGTACCACGTTCGCTTCAGCGGCAGCCACGTTTACCAGACGACCCACTTGATGAACCTGAGGAAGAGGACGATGACGTAATCCTTCAGCTTCCGTTCGACCTCGGTACCGATCCAGAAACCGAAGAAGAGGAAAACAGAGAGAAAGAACGCGAACGTTATCTCAAAACCCGAGAGAAATTTAGAGATTGGCTGCGGGAAGGTAGACTTGAGGATAAACCGGTTGAAATCAATGTCAAACATCAGAGCATGCCCTTTGTTGAAATCTTCTCGCCCGGTGGTATTGAGGAGATGGACATTAATTTCAAGGATATGTTCAGCAATATCCTACCAAATCAGATGAAGAAACGACGAGTCCCAGTCTCCGAGGCACGTACCATCTTGATGCAAGAGGAATCTGAAAAACTCATTGATATGGACGCTGTTATCAGTGAAGCCATTCAAAGGGTTGAAAACTCTGGTATTGTCTTCCTGGATGAAATCGACAAGATCGCGGGCAGAGAATCTCGGCACGGACCCGATATTTCACGTGAAGGCGTGCAGCGTGATATACTTCCCATTATTGAAGGTAGCACAGTGACATCGAAATACGGAGCGGTGCGCACGCATCACATTTTGTTCATTGCTGCCGGTGCATTCCATGTCTCAAGTCCATCTGATCTCATCCCAGAACTACAAGGTAGATTTCCTATACGAGTGGAATTGAAGAGTCTAAATAAGGCTGACTTTAAATCTATTCTAACAGAACCGAAGAATGCGTTAGTCAAACAGTACACTGCCCTTCTCCGCACTGAAGGGATTGAGGCGACTATTGCTGATGATGCGATTGACGAAATCGCTGCGCTCGCCTTCCAAGTTAACGAGGCAGTTGAAGACATAGGGGCACGTCGCCTGCACACCATCATGGAAAAACTCTTTGAAAACCTCTTTTTTGACGCACCTGACCTTGAGAAGGATGGCATCACTATTGATGCTGACTACGTCAGATCGGAATTGGCTGAAATCGTTAAAGATCAAGATCTGAGTAGATACATCCTTTAATAATCAGATTGTCGCCGGTGATGTTTCCCTACTGCTCAGAAGATGCTATCCGCTCGCTTATAGGCGGAAAGGGAGGCTAACCGTGCGACAACTTCAAATTTTTGTCCTCCTATTCGTTTGTATCCTATTCTTACCCAGCAACTTTGCACAAGGTATGACACAATGGCATGTACCCGGAGACGGGGTAAATGCCATAACCTTCTCCCCTGACGGCACACAGATTGCTGTGGCGAGTGTGAACGGTATTGCCTTGTATGATACCTACACCGGGAAAGAAATCACACGGCTTCCTGTGTCGACGGATACCACTACAGCGGTGGCGTTTTCACCGGATAACCGAACAGTTGCAAGCGCGAGCGAAAATGCTACTATCCGCCTTTGGAAGGCACATACTGGTGAAAATGTAACAGACCTTACAGACCACGCCGATCCAGTTGTAGCGTTGGCATTCTCACCCAGTGGAAACATCCTCGCCAGTGGAAGTTTTAGGGAGATTCGTCTGTGGAACTTAACGTTGAGGCAAACTCCCGATTCCGTAGTCCTTCACGGACACCGGGATATGGTTACCACATTGGCGTTCTCCCCAGATAGCAAAATGCTCGCCAGCACCAGTTTTTACGGCACAATTCTGCTATGGGATGTAGAAACCGGTCAACTCCGACACGACCTTTCTGCACATACAGATTCAGTCCTAACACTCGCGTTCTCACCCGATAATCAAATTCTGGCAAGCGGCGGATATTGGAACGCTGACGCAGAGAGCACAATTCGTTTGTGGAATGTACACACTGGACAACTCCTATCAACCTTTGAGGACCACACCGCCCCGGTTTTTGCCTTAGCTTATGCGCCAGATGCTCACGGCGTTTATGGGGGAACCCTCGCAAGCGCGGGTTGGGATAACACAATTCGTATGTGGCACCCGCGCACCGGACAATTACAAGCAATTTTTGAAGGTAATACCGCCCCGGTTTTTGCCTTAGCATTTCTATCGGATGCCGGGGGCACCTATGGTAAGACACTTGCAAGTGTTAGTCTTGATGGCACAATCCAACTGAGACCTCTGATCGCTTCCGTTGTGCGAGTTCCATGGGATGTCAACGCTGATGGAATCGTAAATATTTTGGACCTCACCTTTATCGCCTCGCGCTTTGGGCAGCGTTCACCAGACCTCAACGGAGACGGTATCGTAAACATTTTAGATTTGATTCTCGTTGCAAATCATATCGGGGAATGAAAGCAACACATCGTGTTCGCCGAGGAGTAACAAACAGTGAGATACCTTATCCTTACGCTTCTATTGATCCTATTTTTGTCAAACGGTTTCGCCCAAGATTCCACGATTTGGGGCTTGCCCGAAGGTGCGAAACGCCTCATTGGAAAAGGCGAAATAACTGGCAATATTGCTTTTTCTCCCGATGGCATCCGACTTGCTGTCGCGAGTTCAAGTGGCACTTGGATATACAATACACACACGGGGAAAGAACTTGCATTGCTCACTGAACATAGGGAATCAATCCGAGCAGTTGCGTTCTCACCAGATGGCAGAATACTTGCCAGTGGAAGTCGCGACAATACTATTCAGCTGTGGGACGCAGACACTGGACAACACCGCGCAACACTCACGATGCATAGTGACTCAGTTGAGACTTTAGCGTTTTCGCCGGATCGGAAAACACTCGCCAGCGGGAGTAGAGACAAGCGAATCCTCTTGTGGGACGCAGACACTGGAGAACACCGGAACATGCTCGAAGGGCACACCGATGGAGTCAGAGCAGTGGCGTTTTCCCCAGATGGGAAAGTCCTTGTTAGTGCAGATCAAGACGACACAATCCGAGTGTGGGATCCGCGTATAGGCGAATCCGTCACGACGCTTACCGGACAGACAGGACGTGTCTCTGTTTTAGCGTTTTCCCCAGATGGCACGATGCTTGCCAGCAGTGGAGCGGGTCGGATGATTCAGCTATGGGACACTGACACTTGGCAGCCGCAGTTAACCATTAGAACGCACTACAACTCAATTTATACGCTCGCCTTTTCACCGGATGGAAAAACCCTCGCAAGTGGGGGCGGTTGGAACGACAACGCGCTGAGGATGTGGGATATCCATACCGGCGAACAAAAGGGCGCGCTCACCGGACATACGAGCAGCATTAACGCAATAGCCTTCTCACCGGATGGAAAAACCCTCGCAAGTGCGAGTCAGGACGACACGATTCGGGTATGGGACCTGGACATAAAACAACCTCGCTTCATTCTCAATGGACATATAAGTGTTGGTAGGGAGGTCGCCTTCTCACCGGATGGCACGACGCTTGCCAGCGGCGGCGATTGGCCCGAGAATACAATACAATTGTGGAACCCTGACACCGGTGCCTTGAAGGTTCGCCTCAAAGGACATACGGATCGTATCAGCGCATTGGCATTTTCCTCAGATGGCGCGACGCTTGCCAGCGGCAGTTGGGATAGGACAATTCGTTTGTGGAATACACACACGGCTGAACTCAAAACTGCCTTTGAAGGACAGAGGCGTGAGATTCAGTCGTTGGCGTTCGCACCGGATGGAAAAACCCTTGCCAGTGGGAGCGGTTGGGAAGATACAATAATACGGCTATGGGATACAGATATTGCGCAGCAAATCGGGCGGCTTGAAACCTACACGCGTTGGGTTTATGCTTTGGCATTTTCACCGGATATCCAAGGCACATCTGGAATGTTCCTCGCGAGTGGAAGCGGTGACGGCACAATTCGAGTGTGGCATCTCGACTCAGGGAGTGCCCCTACAGATAGACCGCAGATGACACTGACAGCGCATACAGATGGCGTTCTCGCTTTGGCATTCTCACCAAACAGCACGGCTCAATATAACTGGGTTCTTGCGAGCGGTAGTCGGGATGGCACGCTCCGATTGTGGAAACTAACTGTAGGAGAATCAACGCCGCGTTCTTTAGCCCTTCACGGTCATACGGCTGATGTCCAGGCAGTGGCATTTTCGCCAGATGGAAGAACCCTCGCCAGCGCGAGTAGAGACAAAACGATCCGCTTGTGGAACGTCCATTCGGGTGAACACTACAAAACCCTTTATGGTCACGCGGATAGCGTCACTTCACTGGCATTTTCGCCAGATGGAAAAACCCTCGCCAGCGCGAGTTCCGATAATACAATCCTCCTATGGGAATTTGAACCCGAATTGGCACAAAACCGATGGGATCTTAACGGTGATAGACTTGTAAACATTCAGGATTTAACATTAATTGCCTCGCGGTTTGGGCAGGACACGCCCGATCTCAATGGCGATGGCATCGTTAATATCCTGGATCTGGTGCTTATAGCGAATCAGCTCGGAAAATAGGGGAAATCGTGATCAGTTTCGTAGGGGTTGGGTTGCCCAACCCGTGCTGGCGAGGTGACCTCGCCCCTACGTAACTGAAAACTCTTTTAGGAGGTGTCTTGTGATAAAAGAACAATTACGGAGTCTTCTACGTCTCATTTCCGTCACATTCCTTCTGTTGGTGCTATTCGCGTTGCTACCAAACGTCCATGCCCAAGATTCCCGCTACAGAAATTTGCCTGAAGGTGCTGAAGGTCGATTCGGCAAAGGTTTTATTACCAATATAGAATTCTCACCGGATGGCACACAGTTCGCCGTCGCCAGTTCGATAGGGATTTGGCTCTATGATACGCGCACGTCCGAAGAAATCACCCTGCTCACCGGACATACAGGCTGGGTCCGGGCAGTGTCGTTTTCACCGGACAGCATGATGCTTGTCAGTGCTAGCTTGGATCGCACAGTTCGGCTGTGGGATGCTAAAACGGGGCAACACCTCACCACGCTCTATGGACACGAGAATTTTGTCTATAGTGTTGCGTTTTCTCCAGACGGAAAAACGATCGCAAGTGCCAGTTCAAATGAGATTCGTTTGTGGAATGCAAACACCGGCAGACTGGAAAACGTCCTCACAAGACATGCAAGTTGGACATACGCCTTAGCGTTTTCACCGGATGGAAAGATCCTCGCCAGTGGAGACTGGGAGGGCGACATCCAACTCTGGGATCCATCCACAGGTAGGTTGATGAAGACGCTCGAAACTAATTTGGGGCGCCTCTATGGACTCGTTTTCTCACCGGATGGCACAATCTTGGCAGGGAGTGGTTCAGGCACCACCATTCTCTTATGGGATGTTGAGACAGGTCGCCCGTTATCAACCCTCATGTTCGGAGAAAGCACGCGTGGCATCCCCGCGCTTGCGTTCTCACCCGATGGCACAATATTAGCAAGTGGGCATCGGGATAACAAGGTGCGTTTATGGGATGTCCTCACTGGCGGACTTGATGCAACACTTGAGGGTCATACTTCTGACATCCGGGCACTCGCGTTCTCACCCGATGTCGAAGACGCTTCTGGAACAACGCTTGTCAGTGCGAGTGAAGACAACGTCCTTCATTTTTGGGACACGCGAACTAAGGAATTTCAGACCCCTCTCACAGGGTGGACGGAAGGTTTCACGACGCTTGCGCTCTCACCTGATGGCACCACTATCGCCAGTGGAGGTGGTTGGCAGGGCAACTTCGTTCGCTTGTGGGATTCGCATACGGGTGAACTCCAAGCTGTCCTTGAGGGACACACCGATATAATCACGACTGTGGCATTCTCGCCAGATCGGAAAACCCTCGTCAGTGCAGATCGGGATGGCATGATGTACCTATGGGATGTCTCCACCCGAGAACGACATGTTACACTCTCTGGTCATACAGGAAGGATTTTTACCGCGGTTTTTTCTTATGATGGGAGCAGGATTGCCAGCATCAGTTATGATAAGACGATTCGAGTATGGAATACACACACCGGTGAACTGCAAGCCACCTTTGATAGACAGGGTGCTGATGGATTAACGTTTTTGCTTGATGGCAGCCTGCGTGCCTGTGGTGGATGGAAGGGGCTGGAAACACTTCGGGTGTGGGATGTCTATACAGAGAAATCCGTAACTCCTGAAACCAGTACAGGATTTGATCCGGGACTCAACACCGTAGTCGCGTTCTCACCGGATAAGAAAACGATTGCCATCGGAACCCACCGCGGTGGCATTAGCTTGTGGCGTGCAGACACCGGTGAACATCTCCTCTACTTTACGAGAGCACATGCACACGATGTTACGACCTTGGCATTCTCGGCTGATGGCAGCCTACTCGCCAGTGGTAGTTACGACAACACCATTCGTCTCTGGGAGGTGGCTACTGGCGAACAACTCGCACTCTTGACAGGGCATACGAACGCGCTTTCAATTACAGGGTCTGCCGCTATCAGCACCGTTTCATTTTCACCAAACCGAACATCCTCAAATTTCAATACAACTGCGGATTGGAACCTTGCCAGTGCAAGTCATGATGGCACAATTCTCTTATGGGACCTCGCGCCGTATCTTACACAAACGCCGTGGGATGTCAATGCCGATGGAGTCATAAATATCTTGGATCTCACCTTTGTCGCCTCACGTTTTGGAGAAAGTTCACCAGACCTCAACGGTGACAGTATCGTAAACATTTTGGATTTAGTCCTCGTTGCAAATCGTATTGGGGAATAAAAGCTGCATCTCTCATGACCAACGGAGACACATCAAGTCTTCTAAGGAAATAAAAACAGTGAGATACCTTATCCTTACGCTTCTATTAATACCAATCTTATTTCTGTCAAGTGGATACACCCAAGATTGGACGACGTGGGGTTTACCCGAGGGTGCGAAAAGACGTATCGGCAAGGGCGACATAAGTTTTCTAAGGTTTTCACCCGATGGCAACCGACTTGCTGTAGCAACTACGATAGGCATTTGGATGTATGATGCACACACCGGTGCCGAACTTGCCCTGTTTACGGGGCACACAGAAGAGGTTCAACACGTTGCATTCTCCCCGGATGGACGTATTCTTGCCAGCACAGCTAACGATATGACAATCCGATTGTGGAATACGGAAACTGGTGAACAACTTGCTCTTCTTCGGATGGGCCGCACTTTTTTTCTGCCGCTTGCATTTTCACCAGATGGGACGCTACTCGTTAGTGGAAGCGGACATCGATCCGGCATCATTCAGGTATGGGATGTCGCCACCGGCAATCCACTCACCACGCTCACAGGACATACGGATCGGGTTGAAACATTGGCATTTTCACCCGATGGCAAAATTATTCTCGCCAGCGGCGGTGAGGATACATCAATTCAACTGTGGGATATCGACACTGGCAAACATTTGTCTACTCTCACCGGGCACAGGAAGCCTGTTGAATTGTTGGTATTCGCGCCGGATGGCACGATCTTTGCGAGTTCAAGCCAAGGCGGCACAATCCGATTATGGGATCCAAAAACAGGGAAGCAATTGCGATCACTTGTTCAACTTGGACTTACCAATACCGATCAACGGCTGCCTACGTTTACACGTTCTACATCTTGGATTGAAGCCTTGGCGTTCTCGCCGGATGGGTCCATCTTGGCAAGTGGTAATCATGCCGGTATAATCCAGATATGGAATGTTAACGACGGATACCTGATTTCCTCAACAGAAGCGTCCGTGCCAAGGGAATCGATCAGAACGTTGACATTCTCGCGGAATGGGGCAGTTTTCATGAGTGGTGGTTGGAATGGTACAGTCCAATCGTTGGATCCAATCACCGGTGATCAACTTTCCAGCTTTACCCTCAATGGACACGAATACTGGGGATTAGAATTAGAATTCTCTGCAGATGGGGCAACCCTTATGAGTGGCGGTTGGGCAGGCAAGGGCAACGCGATTCAGTTCTGGGACCTCAACACTGGCAAAACATTCACCCCTGTCATGCTGCAGTCGGTCATAGCGTCCGTATATGCGTTCTCACCGGATGGGAAGACCCTCGCTAATACTGGGAGTGGTACAAGAGAACGTATTATATGGTTATGGGATCTGCCTAAGGGTCGCGAGCGTATAGCCTTTAGCGGGCATACTTGGAGCGTTGATGCTTTAGCGTTCTCTTCGGATGGTAAAATACTTGCCAGTGGCGGACGGGATGCGGAGATTCGTTTATGGGATCCAGACACTGGGGAACGCAGGAAAATACTTAAAGGACATAAAACGGGAATAAAAGCCTTGGCGTTCTCCCCGGATAGCGAAATGCTCGTGAGTGGCAGTTATCGGGATATTCGTCTATGGGATGTTCGCACGGGTCGTCTTCGTGCTACCCTCCTTGAACAGGAAGACTCAGGGCGGCCTGATGCAGTAGCGTTAGCGTTTTCATCAGATGGCAGCATCCTTGCTACTGCCGAGAATAGTCGGCTGCTCTTATGGGACGTTCAGACGCGTCGTGTGCTGTCCGAGCTTGCCGGATATAAAGGTAGAATTGAAGTGTTGGTATTCTCTCCGGATAGTGCGGTTCTTGTCAGTGGGTGTAGTGATGGGACAATGTATCTGTGGGATGTAGACACCGGGACCCTGATGTCTGTCATCAAAGCACATCAATATAGGATCCTCACCCTGAAGTTCTCGCCAGATGGTGCAACCCTTGTGAGTGGTGGTATAGACAGCACGATTCTTGTATGGGATTGGGAAAAAATCGCCCAGACTAAAAAATAGATTAGCGGTAGAAGTCTATAACGCTAAAAAAACAGAAAAATTTCTGATGATTGGCTTCTGCCTGTCCTGTCACAATACCTATCTTAGACAAACTCACTCTACAGTAAACCTCCGTGATTAATGACGCTGCGTAGAAGAATTACCACTTGACACGATCCCTATTTTGTGGTAGAATAGCAATGTTAAATTTGGAGACAAAAAACAAGGAGAGACAAATGAAATTGTCAAAGTTCTGCTTACAAACGTACGCGTTTCTGCTGGTGCTACTCATCGCTATTTCACCAGCGTTTGCTGATAAACACGAGGCAGAAGAAACGCCTCCTCCCACAAAAAAATATGTTGAATTCACACTGGGCGGTACCTACGCCGATACTAAAACAGTCAGTACCTTTAGCACTTCCACGACGAAAACGCTCCGAGGACTCTTTAAAAAATTAGATATACTCAAGGCGGACGATGAAATCGCTGGGGTTATCTTCAAAATAGATGGTGTCAGTGTGGGGTGGGCGACACTCCAAGAGATTCGCACGAAACTTCACGAATTCCGAGAAAGTGGAAAAGAGACGATTGGATATCTGGAAAGCGGTGGTAATGCTGAATATCTCCTCGCTGCTGCGATGGAACGTGTTGTACTAATCCCTACTGGAAGTCTTAATTTAACTGGCTTACGTGCGGAAATTCTTTTCTACAAAGGGCTGCTGGACAAGTTAGACATCCAAGCCGATATGCTGGCTATGGGAAAATACAAGTCCGGTGTTGAACCCTACATGCGGGACGGTATGTCGGATGAATTCCGTGAGTCGATGACTGCACTGCTTGATGATTTATACGCCCGATTGTTAGAGCATATCGCTGAGAGTCGAAAGCGTATGACCGTAGAAAGGGCATCGGATTTAATAAACAGCGGTCCATTCACCGCAGAAGAAGCACTTCAGGAAAAATTGGTTGACACATTACAATACTACGATGAGCTGCTCACGGATCTCAAAGAGGCATCTGAAGATGAAGAGGTTCGGGTCGTTAAGCCAAACTACGAGCGCAAACGAACAGTGCCGGATATGAATAGTTTCGCTGGACTTATGCAGCTGCTCAGTATGTTAAATCCACCCCAGCGAGCGCGGACAGGTACTGCGGAGAATCAGATCGCGCTTATCTATGCCAGTGGACCCATTTTACCCGATTTTGATTCGCTCTTCGCCTCAATGTCAGTGGTTACGCCAGAGACATTGAAGGAGGCGTTTGAGAAAGCGCGGACTGATGATTCTGTTCAAGCAGTTGTGTTCCGAATAGACAGTCCCGGTGGTTCTGCCCTCGCTTCGGATCTGATTTGGCGAGAGGTCATGCTCACACAACGTGAGAAACCGGTCGTTGTTTCCATGGGTAATGTCGCTGCCTCAGGCGGCTACTATATCGCGATGGCGGCTGGGACAATCGTCGCACACCCAAGCACGATAACAGGTTCAATCGGTGTGTTCGGCGGTAAACTAAACATGAAGGGACTTTATAACAAAATCGGTTTGACAAAGGAAATCATTGCACACGGGCAGAACGCCACCCTCTATTCGGATTACGGCGGTTTTACAAATACGGAGCGGGAACGTGTCGAAAAGATGATGAAAACGGTCTATGAAGATTTTGTCCGTAAGGCGGCAGCAGGCAGAAGCAAATCCTTTGAGGAGATTGATGAGATCGCGCAAGGACGGGTCTGGACAGGCAAACAAGCGAAGGCACTCGGACTTGTCGACGAACTCGGTGGACTGGACACTGCACTCTCCATCGCCAAAAAGCAGGCTGGTTTTGCCGATGATGACAAAGTTAACCTTATCGTGTTACCGAAGCAGAGACCCTTTTTTGAACAACTCTTGGAACAAATGATCGAAGACACGGAGAGTTCGATTCAGGTGCCGCGCCAATTGACTGCGAATCATCCTGTACTTTCCATATTTGGCACACAATGGCAGCATGCCGTCACATGGCTGAGTCTCTTTGGCTTTCAAGATGGCACACAAATTGTAACAATCTTACCTTACGATATTTCAATTCGGTGATTTTATGAGTTCCCAAAACGAATTTCACGTTGACCTAACTGACGAACAGGTCGCCTTTTTTCAAGAGAACGGATACCTAAGCATTCCACGTATCACAACAGATGAAGAGATCGAATGGCTCAAAGGCATCTACGATGAACTCTTCACGGAACGGACTGGAGAGACGGAAGGACGCTATTTCGATCTCGCCGGTCCGCGGGCGCACAATGGGCAGGAAACGTTGCCACAGGTGTTGGGTCCAGAGGCGCAATTTCCAGAACTCCGCGAGACTGTCTATTTTCAGAACGCACAGCGGCTGGCTGCGAAATTGCTCAGTGTAGAAACCGAAAAGGTCAATGGTGGTGGGCACATGATTTTAAAGCCTGCGCATTACGGCAATGAAACCCCGTGGCACCAAGACGAGGCGTATTGGAACCCCGAAGTTCTGCCGCATAGTTTAAGTGTTTGGCTTCCGCTTGATAAGGCGACGCTTGAAAGTGGGTGCCTTCAATTTATCCCACAATCGCATAAAGGAGAGGTGCGGTGGCATCGGCATATTGATAATGACCCACTCGTCCACGGGTTAGTGACAGACGATGTTGACGTATCAGAGGCGGTGGCTTGCCCAATACCGGCAGGTGGTGCGACATTTCATCATTGCCGGACTTTACACTATTCCGCACCGAATAGCACAGCAGAAGAACGTAGAGCATATATCCTCGTCTTCGGCGGACCGCCCAAAAAATTGGATAAACCCGCGCACCGTCCGTGGCAAACGGAGGAGCAGGAAGCACTCGCGGAACTAAAATCGTTAGCCGCAAATTCTTAATGCTGCTTTCGCGCGGTGAAAGCGTTTTGGGAAAAGTGTTTTTTGTCGGGGCAGTACGCTCCGTTGTTGCGTGCTGCAAGCATTTTCTAACGTTCCTTGCGGTCGATGATGTGCGCTTGGTTTATCAGAAGCAGTGAGAGAATCCAGTCTCACTGATGGTGAGATTTCGCGTCTTTGGCCAAGAACCGAAAGCCGAACAACGTGAGGCTTGGATTCTGAAAAGGAGGTTTTTCGTAAACCCTCTCTGAATGAACCGCAAGGAAAAGTAAAAATACGAACCGCAAGGAAAAGTAAAAATATGAAGATCGTCTGTACTGGCATCAGTTGTTCAGGTCGCAAAGAGTTGATGGCGAATTTTAAAATACTTTGCATGAAAAGGAAACTGAACATCGGCTTCTTCAACATTGGCGACGTTATGCATCGCGCTGCAGCAGAAGCTCGTGTTCATTTTACAGACAAGGTCCTTGATTCGGATCCAGCGGTTTTATCGTTAGCGCGGCGCACGGCTTTCTATGAAATCGCGCGCCGCGCCGAAGACTATGAACATGCAATTATTGGGTTACACGCCTGCTTTCGATGGCGTGGAAGCCTCATTGAAGGGTTTTCTTTTAAAGATATTGAAATCCTTCTACCGGATCTCTTGATTAACGTCGTTGACAATATCACGGATATATCAGAACGGATGGAAAAATCATCACAATGGGCAGAGATGGGAAAAGCGGCACTCAACGTTTGGTTGGATGAGGAAGAGTTCCTGACGCGACAGCTCGCACATTTCACAGAGAAGCCACATTACACCGTCGCAAGGCAACACGATCTTGAGAATTTTTATGAACTCCTCTTTTCGCCGAAGCCGAAATTTTATCTCAGCTATCCAATCACACTCCTAAGAGATACCCCGAAGGAAATCAATAAAATTCGCGAGATCGGCGAAAAACTGAGTCGTTCATTTATCGTCTTCGATCCGCTCACGATCAAGGACATGGAACTCGTTACCCCCACGAAAGATGAAAGTGATGACGCACCGCGTGTGAGTGAAATGGGCGAAGAAGTAATTGAACAGATTCAAACGCGGACGATCTCACGGGATTACCAGTTCGTCCATCAGAGTGATTTTGTGGTTGTCATCTATCCTACAGACAAATTATCGCCCGGCGTTCTCAGCGAAATGAATTACGCTTCTCGCCATAACAAGCCGGTGTATGCAGTTTACCCTGGGACGCGGAGTATCTTCTTTGAGAACTTGTGTGACCGGATTTTTGACACCTTTGAGGAGTTAGCAGATTTTCTGACGACCACGTATAAAGTAGATGAAAGTTGATACGCAATTAAGCGGAGGAACAGGATAGAAAGGACAGAATAGAAAAGAACCGTCCCGATTTTCCAATTAATTTTTAGCCATATTACCTTCATCAATTGTGCCATCGTCAACTGTATTGAAAGGATTTTTGTTACGAAGATAATGTTCTAAATTCTGACCGAGTGGTGCGTTGGAGCATCTCCCCCCACTGTAGTTATAGAAAGGGTTTATCCTATGGTTGACGCGTATTACACAACTGACGAATCTCATTATAATGAGTGTCTTGAGAAGGGAGCTATTGTTCCAAAGAAAGATTGGTATGGTAAAAGGTTTTACGTCGAGGATTTTTTGGCAGGTGATCAAAAGTATATGTTTATGTTCGTCAATGATCGCTATAGTATTTTTGACGAGGACGGAGAGGATAAAACTTTCGGTTTTGTCTTGGATGCCGAGTTGTTGGTCACAGAGAGCAATGCCCTTGTAGGCCCCGACTTACTAAATGAGTATCGCTCTTTGATTAACGAATGCGCAACATTTTCTGTTCAACAAAACCCTGCCCTAAAAAATGTCCAATTGATTGTTCGAGGCGTACTCGCTGGTGCCGTTACAGAACCAGGCGTTACTGAGACAATGCTGCTTTTCAGAACACGTGTATCTGAACTTCAAAACGAACTTCGCTGTCGCGGAGAGGCGGCACTGAAACTTTTGCGAGAATCATCGGAACCCTTGGAACTGCTTGTAAATGTAGCTTCACCCTCAACGGATGCATAGATAGGACTTACGCATCCTTCCATGTCGAACGGGATATGGACCTTTAGTTCTCTCGTAGAATTAGTCTTCCGCCGCAATAAAATCCGTGCAATCTATGGCATCCATTTAATTAGCGACTCAGGTAACTACAAAAACAACGGGAAGACTGACTTAGGAACCTTTGAGTTTTCGGACAACGGACGAAAACGTGAAAACATGGAGGTTAGTAGTTAAAAAATTGAAAATCGGTATCCTTTCTCGGGGACCCCAAAACCACTCCACGCGCAGCCTCAGCGAAGCCGCCCTCATTGCAGGACACACCCCAGAAATCCTAGATCCCTTCGGGTTTTATCTCCATATCGGCGGCACCGGTAACCGCATCACTTACGAAGGAAAACCGGCAGAAGATTTTGATGTCATCGTCCCCCGACTCAGCCGTACGACAGCACGATATGGCGAAGAGGTTGTAGCACACTTTGAGTGGATCGGAACGCCTGTGATTAATCGTGCGAAACCGATCGCGGCGGCACGACACAAATTTCACTCCCTACGCATCCTTGCGCAGCACGGCTTCCCTGTCCCACCGAGTCTCACTGTCGGTTCCTCCACGTTTTTAGAGAACACCTTAGTCGAGGTTGGCAATTACCCGTTTATTTTAAAACCTTTTTATGGCACACACGGCAGAGGTGTCATGTTGTTGGATACGCCTACGTCTCTCACTTCAACTGTAGATGCCCTGTGTGATCTCCATCAGGATTATGTGATCCAACCATTTATCGCGGAAGCAGATGGAATTGACATCCGTGTTCTTGTCATAGGAGGTGAAGCAATTGCGGCGATGAAAAGGAGTGCACCTCCGGGCGAATTCCGTGCGAATATTCACAAAGGCGCGTCGGGCGAAGCGATCACACTACCGGAGGAATACACCCACCTTGCGATAGAAGCAACAGCAGCACTTGAGTTGGAAATAGCCGGTGTCGATTTACTTGAAACAAACGAGGGACCTGTTGTTCTGGAAGTCAATCCATCTCCAGGGTTTGAGGAATTGGAATCGGTCACAGGAATCAATATTGCGAACGCGATTATCAAATTTATAACGGCGTTCGCACAAGAAAATTAAAAAGTATGTAGCCTGAAACGAAGTGGAAGGTGGATCCACGGAAATGGACATCAAACCTCCAACTCACCTCACCGAACCACAAGGAATGTTAAAAATACGACGTTCGCACAAGAAAATTAAAAAGTGTGTAGCCTGAAACGAAGTGGAAGGTGGATCCACGGAAATGGACATCAAACCTCCAACTCACCTCACCGAACCACAAGGAATGTTAAAAATACGACGTTCGCACAAGAAAATTAAAAAGTGTGTAGCCTAAAACGAAGTGGAAGGTGGATCCACGGAAATGGACATCAAACCTCCAACTCACCTCACCGAACCACAAGGAATGTTAAAAATACGACGTTCGCACAAGAAAATTAAAAAGTGTGTAGCCTAAAACGAAGTGGAAGGCGGATATACGGAAATGGACATCAAACCTCCAACTCACCTCACCGAACCACAAGGAATGTTAAAAATACGACGTTCGCACAAGAAAATTAAAAAGTGTGTAGCCTGAAACGAAGTGGAAGGCGGATATACGGAAATGGACATCAAACCTCCAACTCACCTCACCGAACCGCAAGGAATGTTAAAAATACGACGTTCGCACAAGAAAATTAAAAAGTGTGTAGCCTAAAACGAAGTGGAAGGCGGATATACGGAAATGGACATCAAACCTCCAACTCACCTCACCGAATCGCAAGGAAAATTAAAAATATTGATGTTCAATCACGAATTCCCACCGATTGGTGGTGGAGGAGGCTGGGTCAGCTATTTCTTAGGCAAACACTTCGCAGCGGCGGGACACGAAGTGCACCTGATTACCTCACAGTTTCGTGATTGCCTCACAGAAGAGGAAGTGGAAGGCTTTCATGTGCATCGTGTGCGTGCGCTACGGAAAAATCGTGATGTGTGTGCAGTCCACGAAATGCTAACTTACGCCGTAAGCTCAAGCCTCTACGGATTGCAGTTCGCCAAACGGTTTCAACCGGATATCGTTCAAGTCTTTTTTGGGATTCCTGCGGGGGGTGGCGCGTATCTTCTGCAGAAACGCCGCAATGTGCCGTATGTCGTATTTTTAGGCGGGCGTGACGTGCCGAGCCGCAATCCCGATCCACCTTATTATCGGTGGTTATATCTATTACTGAAACCGATCATCCGCGCGATTTGGGGCAACGCATCAGCGGTCGTCGCTTGTAGTGAGGGCTTACGCGAACTTGCGAGAGAGACGGACACAGATGTGAAAATGGATGTGATTCCTGATGGCTTGGATTTAGAACGTTTTGAGGTGGTGTCCACGTCCGTTACTGGAAAAGAGAAACAACGCGATGCCTGTCCAGAAAAAGTCCGAGTCCTCACGATTGGGAGGCTCATTCCACGCAAAGGATTCCAATTTCTGATCCGCGCACTTCCCCAAATTGTTGAAAACGCTGCATACAACTTTGAAATAGAGGTCGTCGGCGATGGACCCTATCAGGCGGAACTCCTAAAATTGTCAGAGGTCCTCGACGTGGTATCACATATCCGCTTTACAGGTTCAGTGCCCTATTCCGAATTGCCCCAAAAATATCGCGATGCCGATATTTTCATCTTACCCTCACTCGCGGAAGGGATGCCACTCGTCGTTTTAGAAGCGATGGGGACAGGGCTCCCGATTGTTGCCAGCCGCGTTCAGGGCATTGATGAACTCGTGGTGGAGGACGTTAACGGTGCGCTGTTTGAGGCAGGCGATGTTGACGGACTTGCGCACTCCCTCGTCAAACTGATTAACGCGGGAGAAGGTCGCGTTGAGATGGGAAAAGCGAGCGTTGAACGTGTTAGACCCTACGACTGGAAACACATCGCCGACGCTTATTTAAGTCTCTACGCTGATATTGTAAAAAAAGGAGAACAACAGTAGATATGATCCCTATTAAAATCCTTGCTATCGGTGCAGGCGGTTTGCAACGCGCCTTAACCCATGAATTTATTCATATCCTCAACCAGCGAAACCTCTATAACGGCGGTATTTTTGTCGGGCAGCCGCGCGGTGCTGAGAAAGCCGATGCCTTCAATCAACAGGGCAGTGTATACCATGTCGTTACATTCGATCTAAGTGGCATCCACGACATCCGAAAGGTTTCCAGCGTTGTTGGTGCGACGACACTTGCTACAGAAGCCGGACGCGAGCAGTTCTACGCACAAACTGAAAACCCATTGGATCTCCTCCTTATCGGTGTGACTGAGGCGGGAATCGCCAAGGGTGAACTGGCGATGGATGTGTTAGATGAGACCCTCTATCGCTACTTCTGTCATCACGGTGCAAATGCAACGCTTTGCGTCATCAATACCGATAACCTGCGAAATAACGGCGATGTTATTCGCGATATCCTCTGCAACGAGTATCCCAAACGAAGTGATGATTACGCGGCGTGGTTAGAGACAAACGTCGGGTTTCTTAATGAAATGGGAGACCGACTTGTACCCCAGGTCTACGCTGTCCCTGACGAAATACAAGAGGCTGCACGCGCACAAATTGAGGGTCAAGATGAGCTAATAACCTATGCGGAGGCACCGCCCGCGACACCGCTTATTCTCGAGGACTTGGAGAATATGTTACGTGTGCCATTTGCTGAACTTCAGGATTACGGTGTTATTGTTAGTCAGGAGAGCATTGAACCGTATCACGATTGGAAACTGCTTTTGGTGAATTCCGTGCATGTGCCGGGGATTACACACAAAGGGGCACTCTCCGGCATCGAATATGTCAACGAAGCAGCGACACACCCAACGTTCGCGCCGCACCTCGAACGTCTGATGAACGGATATGCCGAGATTGTAGAAGCGGACATCCCGATAACGGGTAAAAGTGCAAGAGAATACACACTGGAATTCGTTAATCGCATTCGTCGAGTCAAAGACGACAATGCTCGGATTAACATCATTGAAACCGTGAAACTCCGCGAACGTGCCGCTGATATCGTCCGCTCACCGAACTATGATGCCAGCACAGAGCTCTTCAAATCCGATTTCGCCTATTCCTTCGCAACGGTACTCCGATTTCTGACACCGGGGTCCCCACCCGTTACTGGGAAGGGGGGGTCCCCACCCGTTACTGGGAAGGGGGGGTCCCCACCTGTTACTGGAAAGGGGCACACAACGTCCGGTGATGACTATAGAGGCATTACTGATACTGGAGCAGAATATGAAATCCGAGATCCAAACCGGACAATACAGGATATTCTGAAAGGTGCGTTCGGCGCGAATCGAACGGACGTGGAAAAACGGATCTTAACTATTCTCTCGAATGCAATGCTATGGTCACCTGCCGGGACTTCATCGCCGAGCGGTTTGGACGGGAATCAGGATTTTACCGAACGGGTTGCGGGATATTATCACCGATTGGTTAACGGAGAGACGTGTCTTGAGGTTTTAGAGAGTATCAATGTAGAGTAGCCATCAGTTATCAGTAGTCAGCAGTCAGTCAGGTTCCGATTTATAGTAAAATCCAAAAATATGTTTACAGTTCGTCAGGGAACAAACACCCCATGTCCGCTGGCGAGGATTGTATCCTCGCCCTTGTGTTGGTGTATAAGTAATTAGGGGTTTTACTATAATCAAATTTTCCTTTAAACTTCTTGACACCTCTGAAGAGTTGTGAAGATTCAAAAAGCGTTTACAAATATCAAACACCGAGACTGAAAACTGACAACTGAAGACTGATAACTACTTGCTAAAGGCTAATAACCCCTTTTTTGCGTTGGAGAACAGCATCGTAGAACCGCATCGTGCCGACGCAGTCATGGATACTCGATACCGGTTCCCGATCTTCACGAATTGAATTGACGAACTCCGTGAGACTGATGCCATCACCCGTTAGTTCGCCGTTGCGCTGATCCGAAAAGTTTGAGGTGAAGGTGTTACCAGATTCGGTGAAATGTTGCGCACCCCACAATCCATCTAAAACGATGTATTCGTGTTGTCCGGTAATTTCAATGTAATCATAGTTGCGCTGCCACAAACGTTGGCTGCTAAGCTGCAGACTGCCCACCGCGCCGTTAGTGTATTCTACAGCGACAGCGAATGCCCCTTGTCCATCGACTTCATTGTGAAAAACGCTGAGTTCCTTCACATCCGCACCGGCGATGTGTCTTGCCAAATCGAAGTGGTGGATAGCGAAATCGAGCAGATAACTTTTGAGCGTCGGGTATTTACCACTACAGAACGAGCAGAAAAGTTGGGTGAGTTGCCCGAAGGATTCGGTCTGCATGATCTGCCTTGCCTCTCGCACGCCGAGGCTGAACCGACGTTGGAAGTTCACCATGAGTGTTTTTCCGTGTTTTTCCGCTGTTTCTGCCAAAGTGATCGTTTCAGCGAGAGAGGGTGCTGGCGGTTTTGGTGTGAATACATGATACCCCGCCGCGAGCGTTTCAAGCACGAGTGGCTGTCTTGGGTCAGGTCCCATGCTGATGATGACTGCTTCCAAGTCTTCTTTTTCAAACATTTCGTGCCGATCGGTGTAATATCTACCTGTACCGAATTTGCCGGCAGCGTCCTTGGCACGATTTTCATCGGCATCGCAAACGGCTTGCAATGCGACTGGTGCGAGATGTAATGCTGGATAAATAGTGTGCCGTGCGAAACCGCCGGCACCGAGAAATCCAATCCGAAGAGGTTCCATATCTGTTTCCTTTTTTGGCTCTCGGCGGAGTGGCTATTCTGCTGACAGCCATTAAAAAATAAAGTTTGTACGCAATTTAGCACAACCTCGGCACACTGTAAACAAAATTTTCCAGCATTGGATAGATAATGAAAATTTCAATTCAACCTAATTGCGAAAATTATGTCAAAAGATAAAGCACAGAATTTCGCATGCCCTATATGAACCCTAAAACATCTACGTGCCCAATACGCTGATGGCTATGTGACCTCCAGCCAAAGCGCGTAGCCTAAAACGAAGTGGAAGGGTTTTTGCTTGGGTGTTTCTTCAGATGAATGGAGATAAGCACAAAATCCCAAGGGAATCTCACCGAACCGCAAGGGAAATTTAAAAGATAGGAACGAAAGAGAGAATGCCTAAAGTAGGAGGGGTTTCTAACCCCGATACCAAAACGCGAAACTTCCGATTTGCGCTGCTCCAAGGCACCTTCATGCGTATCAACCTTGCGTTTGCGGATTCATCAACGGTGCTTCCTGCTTTTATCCATAAATTAAGTGGTTCCGATATTCTGGTCGGTTTGACCGGTTCAATGATGACGGCAGGGTGGATGTGGCCCCAACTGTTGATGTCGAACCTACTTGAACATCGCCCGCGCAAAATGCCATTTTACGCGCTCGGCATGAGCGTTCGGGTTTTAGCGTGGCTCGGTGTCTTTTTCTGCACTATCACAATCGGTGAGCGAAACCCAATGTTGCTCGCCGCCTCCTTTCTGGGTCTTTATTTTCTCTCCTCCTCCGCCATGGGCGTTTCGACGCTTCCCTACATGGACATCGTCTCTAAGTCGATAGCACCGCAGCAGCGTGCCCGTTTCTTTAGCCTCAGACAACTCTATGGTGGCTTTTTCGCTATCTGGGTTGGGTTTCTTGTTCGTGCAGTGCTCGGGGACGAATCCGAATTTACGGGTATACTCGGTAGTATTACACAAATTTTCAAGACGTTCACGATGTATTTTATTGGTTCGGTTTGTCGTCTGGAGACCGACCTTGGATTTCCGTATAACTACGCTTTTCTCTTTGTCTGTTCAGTAGCAGCGGCATTCTTCTCTTTCGTGAGTTTCTTAGGCGTGCGTGAACCTATTCGTCCTGTCCACCCGAATCGTCAGCCGATGTGGGACCATATAAAGCACGGGGCATACTTTCTACGGACAGATATAAATTACCGCCGCTTCATCTTTTTCCGTATTTTTGCGCACTTTTCGGGGATGGCATCCCCTTTCTACATGCCCTATGCGTTGAATGATCTTGGATTTTCAGAGGCGACGATGGGATTCTTCATCGTCTGTTCTGCACTCAGCGGTGTGATTTCAAATACATTTTGGGGACACATCGGTGAGAAGTATGGTGTCCGATGGCTGCTAATTATCACTGCAGGGCTGATGGGCATTCCTCCCGCGCTCGCCTATTCTTCGGGTATATTGCCGACTTCATTGCAGATGCCCGCTTTCTTCATGATTTTCATCGTTGGTGGTGTTTTGGCAAACGGCATGATGGTCGGTTTTATGGCATACATGCTGAATATCGCGCCGCCGCGGAACCGTCCGAGTTACATCGGTTTCATGAACACGCTCCTCATGCCTGTGAGTTGCGCGCCACTTCTTGGTGGGATTCTCGCACCTCATACCGGTTATCGGTGGTTGTTCGCTATTTCGGTAGGCATCTGCCTCCTCGCCTTCCGTATTGGAATGAAGTTAGAAGAAATTATGCACGAAGATGAGATGGAAGAAGAAACTGACAACTAAAGCTTGGGCAATCTGTTTCAATTATTTGTGTGGGATAAGATTGTGAGCTTCCTCATCATTTCATAAATCCTCTTCAAAAATCTGAAGATTTTTAATCACTATTTCCAAATTTTAGAAATTTTAACCTAAGTTGCTACTTTTTTACGCGTAGCACCGCTACAAGGTGTAGGATAGGCACAAGGCCTATCCTTACAGACGATACGATTTTTCTGTTGGATAGCAATTTGGGTTATGATAAAATAGCAAACAATTGATAAAAGCAATTCACACATCACACATTTAATTTCATGTGCCGTCACGAATCCTTGATTCACAACTCTCTCACAGAATAAAAGGAGATTTGACAGATGAAAATCGTAATGGCAAATTTAATGCTTGCGAGTTTAATTGTTCTTAGCTTGATTTTTGCCGGTATCAGCACTGCCGAATTTGATTTGAAAACCGTTGTCGGGATGTGGCTCTTTGATGAAGGTAAAGGTGATACAGCGGAGGATTCCTCTGAAAATGGTCATGATGGGAAAATCGAGAACGGTCCGAAATGGATAAAGAACGGTCAGTTCGGATCCGCGCTGGAATTTGATGGAAATGAGAGTAAAGGGCATGTCGTTGTCGGGGATTTGGGACTGGCTGGAGAGGTTACATTAGTTTTGTGGGCAAATCCAAGTGATGCCGCCGATGATGATCGGTTAATATCGAATCTCAGTGGACCAACGAATCCGGCTTTCGCAATTCGGTTTCAAAGTGGCGCAGTTGACATTTGGGGCAAGGCGTGGAAACCCGTCATCCCAAAATTTGATGACAATAAATGGGGACACTACGCGTTTGTATTAGATGGTGAGGGAAACGCGACGGGCTATTACAACGGCAAAGAAGGTGAAACAGTTACCGATACCTATATTTTTACGGATATCGGTATCGGAGCAACTTTTTTGCATCAATGGGGACAATATTATTCCGGTCAGTTTGACGAGATCGCGTTTTTCAGCGTTGCCCTGACTGAAGCTGATATTCAAACCCTCATGAAAAGAGGACTCAAATCCACTTTAGCGGTTTATCCCGCCGGTAAATTAGCCACTACATGGGGAAATATAAAAGTCAGTCAGTAAGCGACTGACACCCTGATAATTGTTTCTGGAAACCAGTGTATGAAGACAAAATCCATTTTACGCAAGGCAACGTTTATTCTAATGATATTAGCGGTAGGCATCTCGATTTCCTATGCGGAAGACCGCGTTGTGGGGCACTGGGAGGGACATATTGAGATTCCCGGTCAGCCCCTCGCTGTGAAGGTTGATCTCGCTATTGATGACAGCGATTGGAGTGGGACTATTGACATTCCAACCCAAGGTGCGAAAGGCTTGCCACTGTCTGATATCCATGTTGAAGAAGATGATGAGGGTGTGCGCGTCAAGTTCTCCATTCGTGGCGTGCCGGGGAATCCGACCTTCGATGGCAAACTACAAGACAAAGTCATCAGTGGCACGTTTAGCCAAGGTGTTGCCACATTCGATTTTCGCCTCTCCCGTGAGGTGATCGCTGATCCTGTGAGACCGCAAGAACCGAAGCCTCCGTTCCCTTACCAAATTGAAGAGGTGATGTTTCAAAACGGTGACATCAACCTCGCTGGCACTTTGACGGTGCCGAAGGGAGACGGACCTTTTCCAGTGGTGCTTCTCATCTCCGGTAGCGGTTTGCAGGACCGAGACGAGACGGTGTTTGGACACAAACCGTTCTGGGTGCTTGCTGATCATTTGAGCCGCGCAGGCATCGCCGTGCTTCGGGTTGATGATCCGGGCATCGGTGAGTCAACACCGCATCCAGAGCCACCAACGACGGCAGACTTCGCAACGGACGCAGAAGCAGGTGTGGCGTTCCTCAAGCAGGATAATCGCATTAGCAGCATTGGATTGATCGGTCACAGCGAAGGCGGTCTCATCGCATCTATCGTCGCGAGCCGCAGCAATGATGTCAACTTCATTGTGCTGATGGCAGGTCCTGGTGTGCCCGGTGCCGAGTTGCTGCGTAAACAGAACGAACGTATTTTCGATGCAGCCGGAATCGCGGGTGAACGTCAACAGAATTTACTGACGCTCCTCGATCGGTTATTTACTATCTTGACTTCAGAAGACATGACAGAAGACGAGCGGCGGCAAGGGGTCGATGAAATTGTCCGCAAGCAGCTTGAAATTAACGGTACACCTCCAGCGCAACAGGACGAGGCGCAGGTACGGGCACTCGTAGAACAGTCACTTACGCCTTGGATGCGCTACTTCTTGACTTTCGATCCGCGTCCTGCCCTTGAGAAAATCCGAGTTCCTGTCCTCGCACTCAACGGCGAACTGGACGTACAGGTTGATGCCGAACAAAACCTTACTGCTATCGCTGCAGCACTTGAAAAAGGCGGCAATCCCAACGTCACTGTGCATCGCTTGCCGCAGCACAACCACCTATTTCAACGCGCCAAAACAGGTTTAGTCAACGAGTATGCTGTCATTGAGGAGACGATCTCACCGGAGGTATTAAACTTGATTCGAGATTGGGTGTTGTCAGTGACGCAGTGAGAAGAAAGCGATGTTATGTGCTTTTGAGAACCCTCAAATGTATGGAGACTACACATGGAATATCAAGTACTCATTACCCTTTTTGTAATAGCGGCACTGGTATTGGCAAATGAACTCAATAGTGTGATGGCAGCTGAACCTGACGGACTGGTCGGTCATTGGGATTTTGACGATGGAACAGGCACCGATCTCTCTCGGAACGGTAATCATGCCGTGCTTGGTGGAACAAAGATTCATTCACTCGGTGAAGGGCATGCTTGCATCGAAGTGATGCGGAAGACAGAGCCGATGCGAATCCCTGTACCTGAGAATTCCGCACTTGCGATATCGCGTGGCACAATCTGTTTTTGGCTAAATACGATATCGGATAGGTCGAACATTCTCAGGTATAACAACGACGCTATTGAACTTAATACCTATCGTGGCTGTTTTCAGGTGCGTTTCCGGGGTGAAAAGGTTTTTGAATACTGGGAAGGAATCCTTGATTATGATTGGCCCAAGTACGACATGCGCGAATGGGCGTTCTATCCACATGTGAAAGCCTCCGTCGGCGATTCCGAGTGGCATCTGTTCGCGGTCGCCTACGATGACAAAGCGAAACAGATCGTGGGATGGCGTGATGGTGAGCAGATCGCAACAATTGACTTATCTACAGTGAACATGGAGCCGCTGCGCCGAGAGGGTTTAACTGAAATTCAGACCAGTGAAGACTTTACTGGCTATCTCGACGATCTCCGTATCTACAATAAGCCGCTGACCGATGCTGAAGTTAGGCAGATTTACGACGAAACTAAGGACATCTATGCAGGAAGACGGGACACGAACCCTACCGAAAAAAAGCAGAACACTTACAAGTACCAAGAGGTGGACAGGACGCTCTATAAGGCGTGGCTACAGTTCAATCCACCCGCGACTGAACAGCCAAATCAGGATGTGTTTAAAAACATTGTTGCTGAAGGCACAAATTCGACTGTCCAGACAGCTGCTTCTGAATTGGCACAAGCAGTAGAATCCATGTTCGGTTTCAAACCCTCCGTTTCGGAGACTGCCACTGTCGCTGGACCGAAGGTTATCCTCGGAACAGCCGAAACCTCAAACTGGATCCGCGATCGTGCTGAAGACCTCCAATTGGATCGAATTGAAGGTGACGGGTTCGTCATCAAAGCGATGGAAGGAACGGTTGTTGTCGCGGGAGGAATACCCGCAGGGGTTGTTTTTGGTGTATTCGATCTGATTCGTCGCATTCAAATTGGGCAGGATCCGCTTGAACTCGATGTCGTAGAAAACCCACAGGTGCCTATCCGCATGGTAGCACACTGGTCCTACTTCCGTGGACTCTTTGGAGACAGATGGCGAGGTGGCGGTAGAGACAATTCAATTTTCAGTTGGGAAGAGCTGCACACCGGCAATACCAAACGCATTCGAGATTGGATTCGTATGCTGGCATCGTGCGGTTGGAATGCGCTCTGTCCGAGCGAGATTAACTGGCACTACCGAAACAATTTTCTTGAACATCTTGATGAAGTCGAAAAACTTGGCGACATCTGCCGAGATTACGGCATCAAACTCTATTGGAGTCCGAATTATCTCCTTGCACTCGACCCAAAAACCGCAGACGCACTCTATGCACGGGTCCCAGACTTCGGGGGATACCTGATGAAACTCGGTTCGGAGAAACAGAACGGCGATCCGCGTCCGCCGATGACGAACCGAATTGCGGACACACTAAAACCGTATGGTGGAAAGGTGCTTGTGCGCGGTTTCGTTTATGGAAATCTTCGATATACACCGGAACCCTATCGAAACCTGATTCCGTATGATTTGTTCGCACACGAAGACGGCAACTTCCGGGACAACGTCATTATAGTTCCGAAAGGCAGTCCTCTGGATTGGGATCTGTGGGCACCAATCCCAGCACTTGATGGCGCAATGCAGAAAAATCTATCTGGCAGTGAACTCGTCATTGACAAGAGTTGGCCCGTCTCTTGGGTCAAAAAGTGGAAGTGGTGGTTTGAACAGGATACCTATCGCAATGGACCGGGGAGTTTGAACAAATTCAGTGTCGATTGCATCATGGGAGTGTCTATGATCTCACCTTCTCCGGCGTGGACAAAATCTCCATTGAATGCAGTGAACTACTATGGGTTGGGGCGACTCTCTTGGAATCCAGACCTGACGGTGGATGAGATTTACACGGAATGGATTCAGCAAACATTTGGCGATGATCCAGAGGTACTTAGAACGATCAAGACCATTCTGATGATGCTTGAGGAAGTGACACGTAAGACCTACAACTATCGCGGTTACCGAGGTATATGGCTTGATTCTTCTGACCCCGGTATGGCACAAGTCAAGACCCCGTATATAGTCAATACGGAAGGTGCAGGCGTTATCACACCAGCATTGCGTGAGCGTGTATTAGCACAGTACGCGCCAGGGCTTCGTGAGATATATGGAGATCGGTTACGCGGAGAAGCACACCTCACCGCCTTCCACTTCACAGAACACGATCAGCGACTCTCTATCGGCAGAACCCTCATACAAGACATCTATGCCAACATGGAAGAGGGCGTTGAGATGGCTGAGCAGGCAGCTGAACTTTGGAAAACGCTTGAAGGCAAGGTAGACCCGCACAGATATGAATACACGCTGAAAACACTGGTGGACTATGCCGCGTCCGAGCGCAGTCGCACCCTTAAGAAATGGGGGACAAACTTTGAAGCACATACGGGCAGAACGCGTTTGGAAACGCTTGCAGGATTGACTGCTGAGGCACTCGCTGAAGTTGGCACATACAATGCACGGCATTTCGGTGCCGTAGCCGATGGCAAGTCCAACGATGCAGATGCAATCAACAAGGCAATTACCGCCTGCAACGCTGCAGACGGTGGCACGGTTTTTATTCCGTCCGGGGTTTATGCAACCGGTTCCATCCACCTGAAAAGTAACGTTACCCTCGCCGTTGATGCCGGGACTACCCTCAAGTTTTCCTCCTTCTCTAATGCAGATTTACTTGTCGGAGAGGGCTTGGAAAACGTGAAAATCTACGGTCCCGGAACCCTTGATGGAGTGGGCAACACGTGTATTGCCTTGAAACGCTGCAAAAACGTGGAAATCCGTAATTTGAATGTCTATAGGAGTGGTGATTCCGCGATTCTCGCTGAGGGTTGTGATGGGTTGCTCATTGACAACGTCAACATCCGAACCGACAGCGACGGGATTAATCTCTCCGAATGCGTCAATGTAACAGTTGCCGACTGCCGTATCAACACTGTACGCCGCGAGTATGGAAGACCTATAGGCGGTGGTGAGGCGATCAAAGTCGATGGTGAAGCACTTCCATCAGCGAGTATCACCGTTCAAAATTGCTTCCTCGTCAATGGTGGGGACACCCTTCAATGAAGGTTACAGAGATTGAAGTTCACGAGATCACCCTTGAATACGAAGATTTTCTCGCCTATCAACTCAATCACTACTACGGTCCGATCCGGCGTACCGTCTATGTTGTCCGGACAGACACAGGCTTAGAGGGATTGGGCGAGAGCGGGAGACCCGAACCTCGAGATGTCATTGACTCGTACATCAATACGAACCCATTTGATTGGATGGGCGACGAAACTTCACTTGGACTTGGCACGGCGATGTACGATCTGATGGGAAAAGCAGCAGGCGTGCCTGTCTATAAACTCTTCGGACAAAAGTATCGTTCGTGGGTGCCTGTGGGGTGTTGGACTGTCTCGACCGATCCGTCACGCATGGCAGACACCGTCGCTACCTATGCAGCGCAGGGGTACACGTGGATGAAGTATCATCTCTCGCCCTTCGAGAACGTGCTTGATCAGACCGAGGCGATGGAAACCGTTGCGCCAGAGGGGTTCAAGATTCACTACGACTTTACGATGGGTGGAACAGACGACCACATTCCTGAATTGGTTGATGCGTTGTCTCAATACCGGATTGCTGGTTGCTTTGAAGATCCGTTACCCGGGGAGGACATACAGGGCTACATTGAGCTCCGCCAACGCTCACGGCTTCCAATTGTGCTCCACCATTTTCCGATGGGTGCGACCTACGAGGTGTTTATGAAACCGGCAGACATTTACATGCTCGGTCATGCCAAGATCGGTGATGGGATCCGGCGTGCAGGGCTTTTTGCCGCGAACGAAAGTCCGTTCATGCTTCAGAATGTAGGCGGCAACATCACACGTGCGATGACGACCCACATGATGGCGGCGTTTCCAACAGCGACCTTTCATTTTCATTCGGATACCGAGACGTGGAAAACGGATGTGGTCAATGAGGCGTTGACACCGATTAACGGGTTTGTGCGTGTTCCTGAATCCCCCGGACTTGGTGTGACGCTGAATCGTGACGAATTAGAGCGTCTGAAGTCTTTAAAACTACCTGAACAGAAGCGATGGATTCTCAAATCTCAATTCAAAAACGGCACACGTATGTATAACATCGCGGATCCGCAGAACTCGCTCTTCATGGTCCGTCCCGATCGAAGTCGTCTGATTCCGATGCGTTATACTTCCCCTATTTCCACGACCTATTGGGATGACGATGGCACTCCTGAATACAAAAAGATGTTTGAACAGATTGAACAAGAAGGTGTGGTTCTGGAGAGCAGTGTATAAGATTTATTATCTGAATCAGGATTTATTAGGATTATAGTAAACGTGAGTTTGATAATAAAAATTGAAGGGCCCGTAGGTTGGGTAGAGCGGGGAAAGACCAAGAATCCTTCAGTTTACCCAAAAAACGTGCTTTTCAAGCACATATTCATCGAAATAGACACAGCGAAACCCAACAATCCAACGCCGCCGTCTGAGAATGTAGCCGGTTTCCAACTCACGGTACTTTTTTCAAACTCACGTTATAGTAAAGTCCGAAAATATATGGACAGTTGTTCAGTGAAGAAACCTTCATCACCGCTGGCGAGGATTGTATCCTCGCCCCTCCGTAAGGTCTAAGTAATTGTAGATTTTACTATAATAACCCAAGTTGCTACTAACAGATTTTGCACACTTCAGACAGGTTTTCGTCTCTTTCCCCACCCCGTAGGGGTGATATGTCTATAGAAAATCGTGTTGTCAAGACACTGCACTCCAGCGGAGTGCTATGTCTATAAATAGGTGGCAACTTGCGTTATAATATTATTGATTTGTGGCGATCACTCCTACAAAGAAATGCATTACAGCAAATCCAGTGTCTCCCCACCTTCCGTCTGCCAGTTAGTGAGGTCCTCCAATCGGATCGTCCGCAACCCGACCTGAGCGTTTCCTGTATAAAAAACGTAGCCAACCCCATCTTTGATGTACATACGGGGCCAGCCGACCCAGTTGCTATCGAATTGGTCAGCACCGATGCCGAGACCGGGTAACGCGGGATTCCTCGGATAGTACTCCCAGTTGACGAAGTCTTTCGAGCGGGCGAGTCCTACTGTATCCCACCAGCCGTGATGAGACACACCCTCCGGTTTCCACGTGTTGCACCCCTCATACCACAGATACCATGTATCACCGACCTTGTTCAAAGATCGCGGTCGCACGTGGATCGCGTCCCAGTTATCCAGCGTTCCGGGACCAAAAATCGGATTCCGTTCATCGGCGTGCCAGTTCACCAGATCGTCGCTGTAGAGTAGATACCCCCTGTCTCCTGCCAATCCATGCTGAGGCTCCGGCGTAAATCCAGCGTAGAAAAGAAGATAGCGATGCGGTAGTCCTTCAGCGCGGATCAAATCGAATTCGTGTGCATGCGTCGGATGTTTGTAGACTGGATTGTCCGCATACTGAGTGAATGGACCCATCGGATGCTCCGCCGTGGCTAACATGAACCCTTGCCACTCCGGGAACTTCTGTGCAGAGAACATAATCGCGACGCGTCCGTCATCTGTGACAACAGCACCGCTGACGTATAGATTATCGTACGGTGTATCGCGGTAGGAGATGAGCGATTCTGGATGCACCTCCCACTGTTTCAAATCTGGACTCACAGCCACGCCAATCGATCGTCTTGAAGACCCTTCTTCGTCACCTGCCATTCCGGCCATCACATACATGTAATACAAACCGTCGTATTCGATGATCGCACCTGGGATAATCTGTTTTTCATAGAAGGAACCTTTGGGACCGCGGGATATGACTGGTTCGGTAATCTCTTGGAGCCACGGGAGGGGTGTCACAGTGCCGGATTGAAGACTGATACCTACTGGCGTTTCAACACCGAGAGAGTTGTCCATCGGTTCATAAACATTCTCCCATTCCCCCAATGGACCCCGAATCCAGCCGGTCGTATTATTGACCCAAAACCTAAAAAAATTTCCCTTCTTCAGAATCCTGACATTCCAAGGCGGTTTTCCGATGTTATTGTCCGTTTTCCAAGTTTGCGTGTCAGTGTTGGTTTCACGCACAACTTTGAGTTCGTCCGTGGAAATCACAAGATACGCCCGCTTGCCCAACGCCGAGTTCCCAGAGAAAAAGACTTTGACCTTTTCGGTGCCTGATTCTCCAGTCAACATCAAATTCATTTCATAGTTTCCAGTAACGCGTTTTTCTATCAATTGTTTTTGTCCTTTAAAGGGTTGTGGATAAGAGGAGGGTAGGCATAAGACGATTAAAACAAGAGCTGTGAATACATTAAGGTATTTCATCGCGTTGTCGGTGGAAGAGGAGTAGGCACGAGACCTATCCGTACGGGGATTCCGATTTAGGTTGTACGGGTTGGGTCACCCAACCCTATATGTGACAGTTGAATCGAGTGGATAGATTGGATGTCTTAACTTCTGGTAATCATAACTGAAAAGGTTTGGACTGTGAACGCCCGGGGTATCCACATCCAAAATCTGATGTGCAATCGGTGTGTAATCTGCTCGGAAATGGACAGCGGATTTAAGTGCGATGAGTTTACGTGCCTGCGGTTCAATCCCAACGCTCCGAAGCACTTCAGCGTCGTAAGGTTGAATCCGTCTTTCCGTCAAGATGATATCAATTCCACCGACCTGGACCACAGCTGTCGTGCCCATCTGTCCGAGGGTGCCGCGTCCCATTGGTCCCTTGAGGGTAAATCTGCCGTCAGAGAGGGTTTTGACGTACCCTGTTAGCACTACAGGTGCCCCGTGTTGTGTATCTGTTTTACCGCCGACATTCAATTGGACACGGTTTCCAACACCTGCCTCAACTGCCTGAGAAACCGATCCGGGGTCGGCAATCACCGCGATGACAGCGTCTTGAACGTCCGCTTCCATGAATTTCTGTAGAATCGTTGTGCCATCACAGGGACCTCCGCCACCCGGGTTATCCGCGCCGTCAGCGAGTACAATTGGTCCGCCATCTGTATGATTGGCGATTTCGATTGCCGATTCGACGGTGTGCAAGTTAAACGTGAATTGCTCACGCATCTCCCAAATGTGTGATGCGAACTGGTCAGCGTAGTCTTCCGCGAGTGCCATGTCCCCATTGGTGGTAACGAGTATCGAAACACCCGCGTCCGTTATATCGGCAAACGGGAAACCCATAGAGAGGGTTGCAGTCACAACACCGCGCTCGGTTTCAAGGGCATGGAGTGCCTTGAGCACGTCCGTCATTGGAGTTTTCATTGTGCATTGCGCAGGCGGTGCGGTCAGTAGAGGGAGTTGACGATACGCCATCGTCGGCTGAATCTTTCCCTCGTTCATACCGAAAAGCAATTGTCCGGCTTCAAACCCGCGTTCATAACAGTCTATGTGCGGATAGGTATCAAATCCAATAATAACGTCGGAGTAGCGCGCCATTTTAGCGGTGATATTCGCGTGCAAGTCGAGCGTTGTGACAATCCACGTCGCACCTACCTGTTCGCGTACCGCCTGAATCAAATCGCCTTCTACATCTTCAAGTTCATCTGTTACCATGGCACCGTGTAAGTCGAGAAGGACTCCGTCGAGTTTTCCAGCGTTCCGCAAAAGCGTTAGAAACTCCGCCTTAAGCGTCTGATAAGCAGCATGCTCTACCATGCCGGACGGGGTCGCAAACGTCCACAACAGCGGAACGGGTTGTAAATTGAGTTGTTCTGCAACATCAAGGAAACCACCCGTAATTGTTCGGGTGCCTCGAAACGCATCAATAATTTCGTCACCTCGGTGGTAACTCCCTTTTTTGAAATTATCAATGGTCGTCGTGACAGGTGAAAATGTATTGGTTTCGTGTCCGATACAACCGACTGCGATTCGCATAGGGTGCCCCTTTCACGCTTGAATGCTCAATCAATTTAGAATAATATACCACACCATTGTCAGCCTGGCAAGCAAAATCGGCACAGGAAACCAACGGCCTATGCTACAGAAGACAAACACATATAGTGATACTACTCACTGCCTAAAGGCAGGGGCTTCGGTTTCGTAGACAACAGCGGTTTTCTCAAAGAGTCCACCGTCTAACGTCGTCTCCACCAGCGGGTTCTTATTCCGTTTCCGCCACACTCACGAAGTTACGATCGAACGGCTTTAATTGAACGATGTGAAGCCCAAACTGCACACCGACAGCCGACAACTGACGGCTGACAACTAATTCCCAGATTTTTGTTAATCAAAAAGCAAAGATTTGATAGAATAGTTGACAAGTATTCTGAACCGCTAAATTTGAGCATAGCCAATACACATACAGGAGCAATTGCTATGGAGTATACCTATCTCGGTCGAACTGGGCTACGGGTGAGTCGTCTCTGTCTCGGCACGGTCAATTTTGGTAGATATGTGTCCGAAGAGGATACGTTACCGGTGTTAAGTCAGGCACTGCAAGCCGGAATCAACTTTTTCGATACCGCCAATTCCTATAACGAAGGTTTAACAGAGACGATTATTGGAAACTGGTTGGCACAGGATAAAAGTAGACGCAATCAGATCGTGCTGGCAACCAAAGTATATAGTCAAACAGGTGAGGGACCGAATGACGGTCGTCTGTCGGCGTATCATATCCGTCGAGCGTGTGAGGACAGTCTGCGTCGTCTGCAAACCGATCATATAGACCTGTACCAGATGCACCATGTTGACCGCCGTACGCCGTGGGATGAGATTTGGCAAGCGATGGAGCAATTGGTGCGTGAAGGGAAAATTTCGTACGTCGGTAGCAGCAACTTCGCGGCATGGCACATCGCGCAAGCGCAAGGTATCGCTGTCCAACGCAATTCCCTTGGGCTGGTCTCAGAACAGAGCCTGTATAATCTCCGCAGCCGGAAAATTGAACTCGAAGTCCTTCCGTGTTGTCGGGAACTCGGTTTAGCGGTGATTCCGTACAGTCCGATGGGTGGAGGATTGCTCTGCGGAGTCCTTGACAATCCAACCACTGGGCGACGGGGTAGGGAATCGCTCAGACAGACGATTGAGACGCATCGAACCCAGCTACAGGCGTATGAGGAACTCTGCGCGTCAATAGGGCAACCTCCGGCTAACGTTGCTTTGGCGTGGGTGCTCAACAACCCAGACATAACAACGCCAATTATCGGACCTCGAACTGTTGAACAGCTTGAGCAGAACTTGTCTGTTTTGGAATTGAAATTGGACGCTGATATACTCGCAAGACTCGATGAGATTTGGACGGGTCCGGGTGGTGAAGCACCAGAAGCGTATGCGTGGTAACGAACTTAAAGCCTTAATGATAACCAAGGTCGAAGGTACCGGTAGAAAACACGTTGCCACAACTGATGCGGCACTCAGTGAAATAGTGGGATAATTAACTATCATCCATCAGCGCGGGGATGGCAGAAAGGAAGACGGGAGGCTGGGGTCCCCACCCTTCTACCCAAATGCCGACAGCCGATAGTTTCCGATGGCTGACAGCCATTAAAAAAGGAGTAAAAATGCAAGAACGTCCAAACATTTTATGGTACTGTACAGATCAACAACGTTTCGACACCATTGGAGCGTTAGGTAACACACATATCAACACCCCAAGACTCGACGAATTTATGCGTCAGTCGGTCACATTCACACACGCCTATTGCCAATCTCCCATCTGCACACCTTCTCGTGCAAGTTTTATGACCGGTATGTATCCTTCAGCCGTAAGTGTCACAGGCAACGGCAATCCGGTTTTCCCCAAGTATTATGAAGATCGACTCATTACGCATGCGCTCACACAAGATGGTTACGACTGTGGGTTGATTGGTAAACTCCATCTCGCCAGTGCCTTCGAGGCACAAGAAAACCGCGTAGATGATGGATATCGCTACTTTCAATATAGCCATGACCACGGAAAGCCGAACGCGCTTGGACACGAATACGCAGACTGGCAACGCGCACAAGGTGTTGATCCTGAAGCGTTGATAGCAGGGAAGGCAATCTCTCAAAAGTATCCGAACAGGACCGGACGCGTGAAAGAACCGACGCAGGATCTTGACAACGTCCCGCCGCATCTCCATCAGACCTATTGGTGTACCGAGAAAACAATCGAGTTTGTTGAGAAAAACCGCCGAGAAAATCAGCCATGGTTGCTTAGTCTCAATCCATTTGATCCACACCCACCGTTTGATGCACCTTGGGAGTATTATCAGCGTTACAATCCAGAAACACTACCCGGTCCATACTTCCAAGAAAGCGACATTGCCTTTCAGTCGAAGTTAACGGATGCGGGTATCGATTTTCAATCTCAGGCGAAGCCACCTTCAGAGTGGGACGACAAGCGGATGCAAGCGTCCTATTACGCTATGATTGAACAACTCGACCACGAATTCGGACGCATCCTTGATTACCTTGATGCCGAAGGACTCCGCGAGAACACTATTGTTATTTTCACATCCGATCACGGCGAAGCACTTGGAGATCACGGATTGGTATACAAAGGGTGTCGTTTTTACGAAGGATCGGTGCGGGTGCCACTTATGATCTCATGGCCAGCGCAGTTCTTGCAGGACGTTCAAAGCGATGCACTCGTTGAATTGGTCGATATTGTTCCCACACTGTATGATGCGCTGGGTGTAGACATTCCCTACTATGTGCAGGGCAAATCGCTCACACCCTTGTTGCGCGGTGATGTTCCTTCCAACGAACATCGAGAGGCGGTTCGTTGTGAATTCTTCGATGCAATCTCAATGCCTGACCAGACCCATGCCACGATGTATCGGGACCGACGCTGGAAACTCGTTGTGTACCATCAGAAGGCGATCTGCGAACTGTATGACCTTGACAATGACCCGTGGGAACACAACGACCTTTCTGAGCACGCCAATTATCAAGAGGTCAAGTGGGAACTCATGCAGAAGAGTTTCGACGCGGCTGTCTATGCGCACCCGCAGATGATACCACGGGTCGCTTCGCACTAACAAACAGAATGGCTATCAGGGTGTTCGCTACGCTCACTATAAGCCATCAGCAGGGCGTGTGACAGACGAAAACGTTTGCAACGGCCACACGAGTGCCTGAAAGCCGACAGTTATTTTGCGGAAATGTGCAAAGAGGCGTTTCTGAATAAGCTCCCCCAGCAGCATAAATGATTGGTTGAGTTTGCCCTATTTGGTGCAGGTGGATATAGGGTCTGCCCCGTTTTGTGCAGTTCTTCTTAGTCCTTTACAAAGAACCTGGCTGGTCTGGTATTGCTTGGACTGGCACGAAACTTGCTCTGAATTCGGTTTAAGCGTTTATGGGCAATCTGCAGAGCGAGACTTAGGCACGATTTTCTCCCAGATTCTGCAACCTTTCCACTGCAAAAGTGTGTCACTATAATTAAGTGGGACGGTATACCGCGCTTAACCAGTGAGCAACGCTTGGCTCTCAGGACCGACTTCTAACGCGAGATTTGTGCATGATATATCGCTACAAAAAAATAGTGTTTCTGCTTCTGGGCAGTATCATAGTATTGGTAGTTACAGGTTGTTTCACCGAACATGCAGGTCGCATTGAGGTGCCTACATCGAATTTACCGATTGTTATTATTGATACGTTTGGACAACGGATTCCGAACGAACCCAAAATTCCGGCACGAATAAAAATTATTTACGACCAATCTGGCGGTAGAAACGCTCTGAATAGTCAGCATGTTGATTTCGAGGGAAAAATCGGTATAGAACTTAGGGGGAAAACCTCACAGCATTTCCCGAAAAAGCAGTACGGCGTTGAAATTCAGGATGATAATGGCAACGACAAAGATGTGTCTCTGCTGCAATTGCCAGCAGAATCGGATTGGGTTTTAAATGGACCCTATTCGGATAAAACCCTCATGCGGAATTTCTTGGCGTACGAGTTCAGCAATCGCATCGGTAGGTACGCAAGCAGAACAAAGTTCGTTGAAGTCTTTCTCAATGATAGAGCGGATACGGCAATCAACAAAGGACATTATGTCGGTGTCTATCTACTGATAGAGAAGATTAAACGTGGGAAAAACCGCGTTGATATTCAATCGTTGAAGCGCGAGTTTGCATCCGTTACGGGGAAGGAGCAGCAGAAGAAACCGTCGGAAATCAGTGGGGGCTATATTCTAAAAATCGACAAAACGGATCGTTACGAAACTTATTTCTACACTCGTTACGGCACACGTTTATTTCATGTATATCCGAAAGGGCACGAAATCTCTAATACCCAAAAAGCGTGGATTCAGAACTATATGAATGAATTTGAAACGGCGTTGGCTGGAAGGGATTTTAAGGACCCAACGCGTGGATATGCCAAGTACATTGATACAGATTCTTTTATCGACCATTTCATTATCAATGAACTTTTCAAGAACACAGACGGATTCCGAAACAGTACATACATGTATAAAGACAGCGATGGCAAATTAGAGATGGGACCGGTCTGGGATTTCAACTTATCAATGGGCAATTCAGTTTTCAATAACGCATGGGAAACGAGTAATTGGCTTATTTATACAAATCCTGTCCCTTTTTGGTGGGATCGTCTATTAACAGATGAAAACTTCAAACGGCGGCTTGTTAAGAGGTGGCAGGCACTTCGGAAGAATGAACTCGCCACTTCAGAACTTTTTGGCGAGATTGACCGGACTGCTGCATACCTGTCGGAGGCGCAAACACGAAATTTTGAGAGATGGCCGGTACTTGGTCGTCAGGTTTTTGGTAATCCCGGTCCTTATTTGCCTACGTATCAACAAGAGGTCCAACAATTGAAAATATGGCTGCAAGCTCGGTTGAAGTGGATGGATCAGCGCATTAAATCTCCACGACAATACTAATCTCAGGAACAAACACCCCACCACCGCTGGCGAAGGTGTTTTGCTTGGGTGTTTCCCCTAGTAACCTCGCCATTGCAACGGTGTATAGGTAATTATGGATTTTACTATAAATCTCCATAACAATACTCATGCTTCTGATAATGACTCCGTTTAATTTTTTATTTTCAAAAATTATGCACCTTTTTCGATGCGGAAATGCGTCACTAATAATCGAAAGGGATCATATCCCGCATTGGTTTGAAGAAAACATTAATGTGTGCCACTCAAATTAAGATACATTTTCAAGGTTACCGAACTCACGTAAAAGGACGAGTTGAGGGGCAAAGTCATCGGTTACGGAAAGTGGAATACGCTTCCGACTGAAAACCGACAGTTAATAATACGAAAGGAAATTTTATGGCAACCACTCAAAACAACGACGTAATGCATGCCGACGACGTTGCCGCAATTGACGAACTGCGCAATGTCTACGACCAATTGAAGGTGGCACTTGCAAAGATTATCATCGGTCAGGAACAGGTCATCGAGCATTTAGCGATTTGTCTGTTTTCTCAAGGGCACGCACTGTTGATGGGCGTTCCCGGCTTGGCAAAAACTCTATTAGTGAGCCGGTTCGCTGAAACGATGGCATTGCAGTTCAGCCGAATCCAGTTCACACCTGACCTGATGCCGATGGACATCACCGGAACCGACATTCTTCAGGAGATTCCGGGCGGCAGGCGCGAGTTTGAATTTGTGAAGGGGCCGCTCTTTGCCAATCTCATTTTAGCAGACGAGATTAACCGGGCACCTTCAAAGACGCAGGCTGCCATGCTTGAGGCGATGCAGGAATACAAAATCACTGTAATCGGCAGAACATATTCTCTGGATCCCCCCTTCTTCGTGCTGGCGACACAAAACCCCATTGAGCAGGAAGGAACGTACCCCTTGCCGGAAGCGCAATTAGATCGATTTATGTTCAGGATCGAAGTCGACTATCCGGCACGGCTTGAGGAGATAGAGATTGCCCGCACAACGACAGGTGTGGCACTGCCCACACTTGAACACGTTCTGACAGGTAAGCGCGTACGCGCCTTTCAGGACCTCGTCCGTCGCGTCCCCGTCGCTGATCACATCTACGAATTCGCTGTTGACCTCGCGCGTAGCACACGTCCGAAGGGGGACGCAGCACCTGACTGGCTCAAGCCACTGGTTGCTTGGGGTGCCGGTCCGCGCGCCGTCCAATACTTGATTCTCGGTGCGAAAGCACGCGCAGCACTCAGCGGTAGTTATATGGCGCGACTCGAAGATGTGACCGCCGTAGCGGAACCGGTATTGGCGCATCGCGTCATTACCTCCTTTGCCGCGGAATCCGAAAATATCACCAGTAAAGACCTTGTCAGCCGACTCGTTGAAGAATTGTCTGAAGGAAATTCTTGATTTTCCTCGCGGTTCGTTTAGGCGGATTCGCGAGAAAATGTCTGTCCGTATATCCGGTCTCTCGATGTGATGCTTGGGCTTACAATCTCTGGTCAAAGTGCTGAAAGTCGGACAACGTTCGACTTGGATTCTCTAAGAGGTTTTTATTCTCCAAACTCGGTTGATTGACCGCAAGGTAAGTTAGAAACTCTGGTCAAAGTGCTGAAAGTCGAACAACGTTCGACTTGGATTCTCTAAGAGGTTTTTATTCTCCAAACTCGGTTGATTGACCGCAAGGTAAGTTAAAAAGATATGCTGCAACTTAAACGGGATTACCTCGATCAGAAAGTTTTGGAACGTCTTTCGACACTTCAACTTCACGCTCGATTGCCCATGATTGGAAGCGTATCCGGCAAACACCGGAGTCCAATTCGCGGCTCCAGTCTTGAGTTTGCGGAGTACCGTAAGTACGTCCCAGGTGATGACACTCGGAGGCTTGATTGGCGGGCTTACGCCCGGAATGATCGCTACTACATCAAAGAGTTTGAGGCGGATACCAACCTGCGGCTGTGTTTGGTTATTGATACCAGCGGCTCCATGGGTTTCGCACACAACGGTACAAGTAAACTTGACTATGCCCGTCGCGTCGCAGGCACTTTGGCGTATATCGCCGCTCAGCAAGGTGATGCAGTCGGACTCTACTGTGCAGGCACGGAATTCCACAAAGAGATTCCTCCCAAACGCAGCGCGACCCACCTGAGCACTGTACTTGATGAGTTAGGTGCAATGGAGGCATCTGGCGAAACTGGATTGGCGAACGTTCTTCATGAAACCGCTGAACGTGTCCCACAGAGAGCATTAATCATTATTCTTTCCGATCTGTTCATTGAGCCGGAAGTCGTGCGGAACTGTTTTGACCACTTGCGATTCCGTAAACATGATGTCGCGGTCTTTCATCTGTTAGATCGGATTGAGTTGGAATTAGAATTTGATCGTCCAATGCGTTTTGTTGACATGGAGGGCGGCGAGCCTGTATTGGCAGATCCAACCGTCATCGGGGCACAATATCAGCGCGCGCTCGAAGGATACCTCGAAGGGATGAACGAGGTCGTTCGCGATACCGAGATTGACTACCACCGAGTCTACATCAACGAGAACTACGACGACATACTCGCGCGTTTCTTACTAGGACGCACACCAAAAAGACACAAGTAAGGTGTGGCTACCAGTTGTTAATCTGGTGAAAAAGTTCAAAACGTAAGCCCGTAATGTAATGGAGGGCGGATATACGGAGACGGATTTTTTTCGCAAAAATCTATCTGAACGAATCGCAAGGTAAATTAAAAATATGAGTTTTCTGCAACCGTTGGCATTAATTGCGCTCCCTTTGGTAGCACTGCCAATTATCATTCACTTAATCAATCAGCATCGGCACCGCACCATCCCTTGGGCGGCGATGATGTTTCTCATGACGGCGAAGCGCATGAGCAAAGGTATGGCACGGCTTCGGCATTTTCTCATCCTACTGATGCGTGTACTCGCAATCGCAGCTTTAATTTTCGTCGTCAGCCGTCCACTATCAGGTGGATGGTTGGGCAGTATCGGACTGGGTAAACCGGATGCAACCTTGATTCTCCTTGACCGATCCCCCAGCATGGAAATGCAAGATTTACAAGTAGGTCAGTCGAAGAGAGCCATGGCACTGCAGAAACTCGCAGAATTGCTTGAGCAAGGTGATTATGGAACACACCTCGTTCTCATCGATAGTGCCACCGGTCAACTGCAGGAAGTAGATTCGCCGAAAGCACTATTGAACTTGCCCATGACCGGATCGACTGCCATGAGTGCGGATATTCCGGCGATGCTTGAAACCGCCTTGGCATATCTCAAGGCAAATGAATCCGGAAGAGCCGACTTATGGTTCTGCTCGGATTTAAATGAGAACGATTGGGATGTTGACAGCGGGCGCTGGAACGCGATACGCGAGGAGTTTGCGCAGTTAGAAGGCATACATCATTTCTTGCTCGCATATACGGATTCACCTCCGGGCAACTTGTCTGTAAGGGTAGAAAACGTGCAACGATGGGCGCGTGGCAACGACGCGGAACTCATTCTTGATGTCGTGGTTCGGGCAACAGATAACAGCAGTGGCACACGGCAGAAGGTTCCGATTGAGTTTGAAGTCAACAATGTTCGCTCTGTGGTTGAAGTAGACCTTGATAGGCAGGGTGCCTCTTTGCGAGGACACCGTATCCCTATTGAGGCCAAGCTCAGTTCAGGTTGGGGTTCAGTTGGATTGCCCGGTGATGCGAATCCGTTGGACAATCGGTTTTTCTTTGTATTTTCGGAATCACCTATCCGAAAGGCTGTCGTCGTTAGTGATGACGCGAAGATTGGCGAAGCGTTTCGTCGGGCACTTGCTATTCCGCCCGACCCACGGCTCCAACACCAGACCACTGTGATTTCGGTGGATCGCATTGCTGAAATTGACTGGGAAAATACAAGCCTATTGATTTGGCAGGCAGCCCTGCCACAGGGGTTGGTAGCATCACAAATTGAACAGTTCGTCGATGCGGGGCGTGTGGTTATGTTTTTCCCGCCGAGTCAAAGTGCAAGTGAGGAATTATTTGCTTCACGTTGGGGCAACTGGCAGACCGCTGAAGGTCAGCAAGTTTCCAAAATCTCATGGTGGCGTGCGGACGCAGATCTACTGGCACATGTAGAGAGTGGCGACGCTTTACCATTGAACCAACTGCTCACTTATCGCTACCGCGCCTTTGAAAGCACCGGGACACCTTTGGCAAGGTTTGAGGACGAGGCTTCTCTGCTAACCCGTGTCGCTACAGACCGGGGCGCAGTTTATTTTTGTAGCACCCTACCCACAGCGCAATTTTCTTCTCTTGAACGTGAGGGTGTGGTCTTTTATGTGATGTTGCAGCGCGCACTAACTGAAGGCAGCCGTTCATTGGCTGTTGCCTCCCAACGCAACGCGGGGCCTGGTGTACTCGCTGACCGCAATCAATGGGAACCGGTCGCTCCGACAGACGACGCACCGCCCCTCTCACACTTTTCACAACGGGGGCTACATGCGGGAGTATACAGAGACGGTGAATATTGGGCAGCCGTGAACCGCAGCCAAGTTGAAGACATAGCGCAGACTGTACCCGTCGCGACAGTAGACGCGTTATTTGATGGCATGTCGTATCGACGAATTGATGCTGATATTGGCGATACGTCTGCCTTGGCAAGTGAGTTGTGGCGTATCTTTCTCATTGCAATGGCGGTGGCACTTGTTGCCGAAGCAGTGCTGAGTTTGCCGAGTAGACGGTCAGGAAGTTCACAAGTGCACTAAAGTTGTTGACCACTTTACAAACTTTAGCACACTCTACGGACTTTAAAACTTTCCGATTATGTTAGCCTGAAACGAAGTGAGTGGTTATCGGTCTTCAGTACGGTTTTCTACGAAAAATCTTTCGGTTGTCAGTTAAAGAGGTTCGTTGTGGAAATAACGACTATGGTAACTGCCACAAGGTTTCTTAACCGATAACCGAAAACCGAGAACCGACAACTATTCCAAGGAACATTAAAAAATGCAAGAACAACAGGGAAATCTTGAGTTTTTTTCAAGCGGATCCGTCCTGTTTTTCGGACTGGTTCTCATTGCTGTGGCTGGCGTATTATGCTGGCTGGCGTGGCATCGCAGCGGTTATAGCAAGAAGACTGGCGCACTTGAATTGCTCCGTTTTGTGTTGATCTGCTTAGTCGTTGTAACCCTGAATCAACCGGAATGGCTACGGACGCAATTACCAGACCAACGTTCTACGCTTGCTGTACTTTGGGATGAATCTAACAGCATGAAAACACGGGATGTCGTTGACACGCAAAATATCTCTAACAAGCCCAAAAGTCGTGCCGAGACGATTCAACCGCTGATGGCTGAGGAAGTTTGGAAACCATCGGATACCAGCGATCTCAGTGTCGTTTTTGAACCGTTTTCTTCGCAATTAGATCCCGCAGAAGAAGCAACAGACTTGAACGCTGGACTCTCGCATGTTCTGGACAGTCACGAAAACCTTCGTGGGGTCGTGCTACTGTCCGACGGTGATTGGAATATCGGTAACTCTCCAGTTGAGGCGGCTACACGGTTTCGGATGAAAGGAATTCCCGTTTTCGCGGTTGGCGTGGGTAGTAAAGTGCCGTTACCTGACATTGAGTTGGTTAGCATGGACGCGCCAACGTATGCAGTTGTAAACAAGCAACTTCGCATCCCGTTTGTTGTTCGCAATACTTTGGGACAGGATCGGGACGTGAGCGTTACTTTGAGTGTCAACAAAAAACCAACAGCTACCAAGCTTATCCGTGTTCCCGCTATGAGTCAGGCACAGGAAAACATGGTGTGGACACCGCCGGTGACTGGTGATTATACCCTAACGATGCACATTCCAGTTGATACACAAGAGTTAATACCGGAAAACAATGAAATATCCGCGCCTATCTCCGTGCGCAAGGAGCAATTGAAAGTCCTTGTTGTTGAATCCTACCCACGGTGGGAGTACCGATATCTGCGCAATGCATTGGAACGGGATGCAGGGGTTGAATTAACGTGCCTTCTCTTTCATCCCAAATTACCCAAAGTGGGCGGGGGTCGCGGTTATATCAAGGTTTTTCCAACGGCGAACGAACTGAGTCGCTATGATGTGGTGTTCCTCGGTGATGTCGGTATCGGAGAGGAACAATTGACGGTTGAACAAGCACGAGACTTGCGACAACTCGTCAGTGCCCAAGCGGCAGGTCTCGTCTTTATGCCAGGACGGACCGGGATGCATGAATCATTGATGTCAGGTCCGCTTGCAGATCTTTATCCAGTCGTTCTCGACGCTGCTACACCTCATGGTGTTGGATCAAGCACACAAGGATATTTCTCGCTCACACAGCTGGGGCAACGGAGTTTGCTAACTCGTCTCGGAGAAAACGACGAGAGCAATCGCAGGGTGTGGCGCATGTTACCCGGCTTTTACTGGTACGCAGGGGTCAAACGAACCAAGGTTGGAACAGAGACTTTGGCAGTACACGATCAGGTTGCAACGGCTACCGGACGGGTGCCACTAATCGTAACCAAGACTTATGGTGCTGGTAAGGTCCTATTTATGGGTACTGACAGTGCATGGCGTTGGCGGCAGGGCGTTGAGGACAAGTACCATTACCGATTCTGGAGCCAAGTCGCACGGTGGATGGCATATCGGCGACAGATGGCACAGGGCGAGTCGATGCGGTTGTTTTACGCACCAGACAGACCTCACGTTGATGATGTCGTCATGTTGAATGCCAACGTAAATGATACCTTGGGTGCTCCATTGGATAAAGGGACGGTTATTGTACAGACAATTTCACCTTCAGGTAAAACACAAACGATCCGGCTTCAGCCAGGTGAAGGTGATGCGGTGGGTTTGTTCACAGGCGCATTTATGCCGGAAGAATCTGGTAATTACAGCCTTGTTGCCAGTAGCACGGAAACTGGGGCATCGGTACAAACCGATCTGTCAGTCCAAGGGTTGAACCGAGAGCAACAAGGACGCTTGGCACGTTTTGATGTCTTAGATGAAATTGCTACGATTACCGATGGCGAATTGGTGACAGTTTCTGAGGTCGGGAGTCTGTTGGATTCCCTCGCAGCCTTGCCAGAGCCTGAACCGACGGTGCATCGCACACGGATTTGGGCGCACCCGCTTTGGGCAGGACTTCTCATCTTACTTCTGGGGGTGTTCTGGATTGCGAGAAAATTGACTGGTGCGATATAAAATGGCTATCAGCAGAATAGCCTTCAGTCTTCAGCTACTCGTGTGGCAGTTATAAATGTTTCCAAACCCACACAATCCTCTGGCTGACTGCTGACCGCTGATAGCCGACAGCTATTTCAAGGAGATTTTTGATGGACCAAATACAAGCAAAAACACAATCACAAAAGGGCGCAATCAACCTACCGCCACGTATGAAAGCAGCACTCGAACAGTACCAAAAACGGGTATGGACGATCAAACTATCTGAAGGTGTGCTGGCAGCGATTTTTGGTCTCCTTGTTTCGTATATTATCGTGTTTTGCCTGGACCGTGTGTTCGATACGCCCGCGCTTTTACGAGCACTCATTCTGGCAGTTGGTATGGTAGGCATGGTCTTTTTCTTACCCTTAAAGTACTACAATTGGGTTTGGAAACATCGCCAATTGGATGGCATCGCTCGGTTACTGCAGCACAAGTTTCCGCGTTTCGGAGATCACGTACTCGGTATCATAGAATTAGCGCGTAATCGAGAGACGCAATCGTCAGATTCCCCTGCTTTAGTTGAGGCAGCCATGCGTCAGGTTGATGCCGAGGTGGCGAGACATAATCTATCAGAGGCTGTTCCGAACCCGCAACACCTTCGCTGGGGTTGGACAGTAGCCCTGCCGTTGGTGCTGGTCGTAATTGGAGCCGTTGTAATCCCCGTAACGAGTCGGAACGCGCTCGTTCGGTGGTTGACCCCGTGGCGTGACATCGCGCGTTACACTTTCGCGCAATTAGAAGACACGCCGGAACTACGCGTGGTGCCGTATGCCGAACCCTTTGATGTCGAAACACGCTTAAAAGACAATTCACCGTGGAAGCCTGAGTCCGGTGAGGCGCGCTACGCAGACCAAGTTCCGGTGGTTGCCGAACGGGATGGCGCGACTTACCTATTTCAAATACCCCCGCAAACAAAAAACGGACACCTCACGCTTCGAGTAGGAGATGATCGACATTCCATCCCAGTTGAACCCAAGTTACGTCCCGCGCTGACTGCGCTTATTGCCAAGGTCCAACTGCCTGCCTATTTGCAACGCAGCAAGCCGCTGGTGGAGGATGTCCGCGGTGGAACACTCAGTTTGTTGAAGGGGAGCACCGCTGTTTTGGAAGCCACCGCGACACGCGAACTCGCTGAAGCAACTTTGAACGGTCGTCCACAAAGCGTCATCGGTGCTCGTATGATGACTCAACCAATCAGTGTAGAGACACAGACCGAGATGAAACTGGCGTGGCGCGATCGCTTTGGGCTTGTGGCACGTGAACCACAGGTGCTACAATTAGAGGTCCAAGAGGATGAGTCCCCGACCGTCAGTTTTAACAAACTCAAGAACAATCAAGTCCTGCTTTCCACTGAAGTCCTTACCTTCGAGATTCAAGCAGCGGACGACTTTGGTGTGAAGCAAGTCGGTTTGGAATGGGAAGGCATCGAGCATGCAATTCACAATCCAAATCCTACCAGTGGTGAGAAAACAGTATCCTCCGGCAAACCGACCGCGGACAGCATGACAGTTGCTGCCACATTTTCTGCGGAGCGTGAAGATGTACGTCCACAGAGCCTACGCCTGCGCGCCTTCGCCGAGGATTATGTGCCCGGTCGCGAGCGCGTCCGTTCACCCGCACTTGTGCTACATGTGCTTACCCCGGCAGAACATTTCAGGTGGCTCGTCGAACAGATGGAACTTTGGATCGGCGCGGCACAAGAGGTTCACGACAAAGAATTACAACTGTACCAAACCAATCGTGAACTGCGGAGCCTATCACCCGAAGCACTTGACGATCCGGCGCAGCGAAAGAGGATACAAGAGCAAGCGGCTGCGGAACGTGCCAATGCAGCAAGACTTGATAGCCTGGTTCAACTTGGAACAGGATTGGTGAAAGAAGCAACAAAAAATGATGAATTCGATCCAGAGAAACTTGAGTCGTGGGCGGAAATACTACAACAACTTGAGGAAATCGCCGGACAGAGAATGCCCTCTGTTGCGGACTTACTCGCGCAGGCAGCCGAAGCCCCCGGTCAGTCTACTGGATCTCCTCCCGCAAGTGAACCTTCGGGTGCCACAGCAGAAGGAGATCAGGCAGCCCAAGGTCCCCCGTCTCCTTCTGCAGGTGAACCTAACAACTTGGAAAAGGTGGAGAAATACGGACCCGATAGCGAGAAGCCGCCTGAAGGGTTAGATGAAATTCCAGAAGATCCAAATACCCCCGGTGAGAGTGTCGTCGTGAATCGGAGCAAACAACCAGAGGGTGAACCCGGTTATATACCCGCCAATCCTACGCCGCTCGTCGTTGATGTTGAATCAGGTTTCAACGAGGCTGAAGACGCGCCAGGGCAAGCACCACAAACCGTCGGTGGTCTCGGAATCCCAACGACGACCCTCAAAGGGAGTGGTAGAGATAACGATGACGAGGAGGAACCACCAGCACCTCAGACAGCGGAACTCGTCCTGGAGGCGGTCAAAGAACAGCAGGAATTGTTGGATGCCTTTGGAAATCTGGCGGAAGAAATGAACAGATTGCTCACCGGTTTCGAAAACAGCACATTCGTGAAGCGTTTGAAAGCCGCATCGCGACGACAGATTGACATCGCAGTAGACTTGAACAATCTGGATGGGTTCGGTCTTGTAGGCAGCGCAATAGAGGAAACGGAGAAGCAGGTCCACCGGGAGCACTTGAAAGCCTCATTGCGAAATGAGCTCGACATCGCGGCAGACGCAAACAACAATCTGGAGGGTTTCCGCCCTGAAGACAGCACCATGCCGGATCATCCCAATCGGGAGCGGTTGGCGGAACGGGAGATCGCTGAGTCTGAAGCCACCTCTACGCTCCTGCAAGACATGGTCGCTTATACCGACCGGCGACCTTCTGAAAATCTCTCGCGTGTGCTGTCGGAGATGCAGGACGCTGTTGTATCAAACGAGCTGCAGGACATGGCAAAAGCGATTAGGAACAATTTTATCGGTGAATCAACGATTGAAGCGGAATTCTGGGCGGATACATTGGATCGCTGGGCAGAGCAGTTGGTAGATCCCTTACCTGAAAGTGGTCCCCCTGAAGAGATGGAAATGCAGACGCGCCCGAATCTACCGCCAGAAATAGTTGTGGAAGTGATGCGTATCATTAATCGCGAGATCCAGTTGCGGGAAGAAACACGGGAACTTGAGCAGGCAAAGGAAGCACTCAGCACCGATGAATATAGGGAGCGCAGCATCGCACTGTACGATACCCAAATCACGCTCACCGAGGATACCAACGAAGTGGCAGCCCAAATTGCTCTCTTGCCGACAGCCCAGGAACCCTTCATCCAAAGACAGCTCACGAAAGTATTGGAAGCCGCGGAGGTTATGGACGAGGTAGAAGACATCCTCGCAGAGCCAGATACCGGTCCCAGAGCGATTGCAGCGATAACAGAAGTAATTGAAATTCTACTCCAAACCGGACGAGTTCCGAATGCTCCCACGATAATAACTGCCCCACCACCCACCGCTTCCGCTTTGACGCTCATCGGCGTTGGAGACGACAGTAGCGGTGCCTTTATCGAAAACCGCTCACCAAGGCAGGCAACTGGCAAAGCAGGACGCGTATTGCCGGAAGAATTTCGTCAAGGATTGGATGCTTATTTCGACACTTTGGAAGGAAAGCAGTAGGTACATAGTGTGCCGTAAAATAGAGGAAAACCGATGACCGATAAGCGAGAGGGTGCTATTCCCTTTGAAGTATTCGCCAGTTTCAAGAGGATTGAGGTAGGCAATCCAATCATTTCCCTGCCGCCACCGCTCTGGGCCGCAGCAACCCATGCCATTATCGTTGATGAGGTAGTACACTACATCTGGTGTAAGCGGGACCTTGGTGTTCGTTGGTTGATAATGCACGCGACAGCTCCTGTTAGCAACCTGACCGACATCACACAGAATGCCCGGAACCCTATTCTTGAGCCTTCAGCGGAGGGTTTCGATGACGCAGCTGTTGAGTATCCTTTCCCGTTCCTAAATCCTGCTGACGGCAAGTTCTATATGTACTATCGAGGCAAGGGAAAAACGGCACCTGAACAGACAGGTTTGCTTGTAAGCACTGGGGACTTGGGCGAGTGGCGGCGCGTCCAGCGTACGCCTGTCATTCCTGCGGATACCGAACACGAACGGCACGGCTCAACACACCCTTCGGTTGCTATAGAGAATGACACAATTCACATCGTTTATACCGGGAAGGCGACGCGTTCGTTCGGAGAGGGGTTGACGATGTGTCATGCGACAGCACCGACAAGTAATCCAGCATCAGTCACAAAAAACCCTGCCAACCCGGTTTTCACAGGGAGTGGGCAGGCATGGGACAGTCGAGCCGTTCGTGAGACCGAGTTGTTCAAGGGACCACAATACTTCCATATTCTCTACGGTGGCTTTGATAGCGAAGTCTGGCGGATCGGGCATGTGCGGACGCGTGATTTCCAGACCTTCGAGCCGAACCCTTACAACCCTATATTTGCACCGTCGGACGACCCTGATGCGTTTGATTGCGATGGCGTGTTGACGGGTCAGATTTTTGAAATCAGTGACACCTACGCCATGCTCTATGCGGGCAAGAAGGGTCAGGAGTGGCAGACCGGTTTGGCTACAATCAGCGAGCACTAAAAGGCCCCTCTTCCCTGACGGGGTTTGTAACCCCGCCGTTCTATCAGAAGGACACCTTTTCGCTGGCGAGGTTTGTAACCTCGCCATTCTATCAGTATGTAGCGCATTGTAGATTTTACTTTAAAGTTACGAGCAAAATATGAGTTCGCTCTGAGAATGGAAAAAAAGTGATCATAAGGAGGGTTGAACAGATGATTCATTTACGATTCGTGTTAATAGTTGTTGCTTGTGGCAGTCTGTCGTTCGGTATTGCCTTTGCACAGGACGACGCTACGAACGGTGGAACCGTTCGAGGACAGATTACTGACGTAACGCCAGCGCAGAACCCCATTGAAGGCGTTGAAGTCAAGATTGTTGTCCGAGATGGCGGCAAGGAATGGACAACAAAGACAGATGCGGATGGCAATTACAAACACGCTGGGCTTCCCACCGGACGTTACCTGATTAGCATATCTAAAGACGGATACGACAAGCGCATTGGGAAACCTGTTACCATCGTTGAGGGTGGTGACCACTTCATTCCGCTCAAAATGGCTAAAAATGGCAATATCAAGCCTTTCTTTGAAGTGCAATTTGAAGTGCAACCAGAAGTGGACATAGTCATCAAACAGCGAATCAAGCAGCAAATTGGGTCCTTACTCCAAGGTATGGCTGAAAGTATGGGTGAGCGTTACAATCTGGACGAGGTAGTTGTTAAATCACTTTATCAGTCCATGCTTAATTCAATTGACGGGATGCTGGCGCAGGTTGGCGGTCTGATTACCTTCCACAGAGTAAATGTACCGTTACTCAAAATGTTATTGTCGCAGCCCGATTGCAAGGCAGCGTTTGCTGAACACTTGAGCGCGGCGCAGCTTCAGGATTATTTGGACTTCACAGAAGCACGACAGCAGCGGGACCTACAGGTGGTCGCTCGTCGACTAACAATGTTAATCGACAAAGAACTGAGTTTGACGGCAGATCAACGCGAAAAAATTGTGAAGGTGCTGCGTGGTGCAACGCGGAATGAAGCCTTCCCCGTCTCAATGAGTACTTTACGGATCAGTTCGCATCAAGCGATACATTTGGTGCCCTATAGGTTGAAAGTTTCTCTGGAGGCCTTCTTGAGTGAGGCACAGTTCAAGGTTTGGCAAGGATTGGTTAACACAAACGCGAACAGAGCGCGTAAAGTTTTTTTCATGCCCAGAGCCGAGGTCAAGGTGGCAGTCGAGAATGAGAAAGTAGATAAGAAAAAAGTTGAGGTCCCAGACAAAAAGCGTCCGTTTATCCGCAAGAAGGGGGCCGAGCCTGTCAAAATAATAGAGAAAGAAACTAAAATAGTGATTAATGAAGTAATGATTGACCCGCCAGGGAGACTGCAACCTTGGATTGAACTTAACGCAGGCACAGCGGCATCTTCAGAGCAAATGATGGAAATCGCCGAAGCCAAACTTGTTGCGCATACCGAATTGTTAGGTTCTCTTGATGAACGTGCTGCGCGGCGTTTGGCACTTGTCGCTAAAGGTGTAGCACAACAGTACACTGAAGCCCAAGACAAAACTCACGAAGCAATGGATGAATTGTGGGGAGATGAAGGGACGAATATCAACATTACGGATCATCCGATGTACCAACAGGCGATCAAAGATGTGCTTTCTGAAGAGGCGTTTGCACAGTATAGCACGGACCAAGCGGAAAGAGAAGTTTGGCATCAACAAGCACTGCGTGATTTGGTGGTAGCGTGCATGGATACGCAGCTGCTTTTGGACGATACACAGCGGGAAGCGTTAGAAACGGCAGCATCGCAATTGGTCCCCGGTCCGCTTAAGGAGGAGAAACCAGCGGAGTTTATGTTTTTCCAACTTTTCCCACAGACAGTAAACTTTGAAATCCTGACACCTTGGCAGCAGGGTGAGTTTGAACGCGTGTTCGGTCCAATGATGTGGCGGAGATGATTGTAATACCATTTCTAATTGAATACACTTTAATGGAAAACCTGTAGCATAGGCTGTTAGTTTCCTGTGCCACCGTGGACCCAGTTCTTCAAAAAGTTAACAATGTGATATTTACTTTCAGAAATGGTATAAGGAGGATCAGAATAGATGACTCGTTTGCGTTTTGTGTTAATAGCAGTGATTTGTATCAACGTTATGTCCGCTGGTATCGTCTTCGCGCAAGATAAACCTACGACTGGTGGGATTCTCCGCGGACAAATTACTGACACAACCGCAGTGCAGAATCCGATTGAAGGTGTTGAGGTCAAAATTGCCGGACGCAGCGGCAAGGAATGGACAGCAAAAACGGATGCCAACGGCAATTATGAATGCACCGGTATCCCCACAGATCGCTACCTCATCAGTGCATTTAAAGAGGGATATCAAGGTCCGCCTCGTAAACCTATGATGATTCTTAATGGTGGTGCTTACTTCGTCCCGCTCAAGATGGCTGAAAAGGGCAATATTGAGCAATTGTTGGCAGTACGACCGGAAGGAATGGATGCTGTGGTCAGGCAAATTAGGTCCTTGATTCAGCGCGTTTCTGAGAGTGTCGGTGAGCGTTATGATTTGGACAAGGCAGCTGTCAAAGCACTTCATCGGTCAATTCTCGATTCACTTGAGAGGACACCGGGGCGGTTTAGTGGACTGGGTGCCTTCCTCAAAGCATCAAGAAACGGGAACATGGGATTACTTGAAGTGTTATTATCGCATCCGATTTGCAAGGCTGCATTGGCTAAGCATCTGAGCGAGACGCAGCTTCAAGATTATTTGGATTTCACAGCGGCGCGACAGCAGCGAAATCAGCAGGCGGTTGCTCGTCGAATAACGGTCGCACTCGACAAGGCACTCAGTTTGACAGCAGATCAACGACGGAAGGTCATGCAATCGTTACTTGACGCAACAGAGAACGAAGCCTTTCCGAACGCAATGGGCACCTTAGGGATCGGTTCACGGGAGGCAGTAAATCTGGCGCACGATAGACTGAAAGTCTCTCTGAACGAGGTCTTGGGCGATGCACAGTCCAAACTTTGGCTGGGAGTGGTTGATAAAGTGGACGCGGAGAAAAGACCTATGTTTATTCGCAGGAAGGCGGTCGGAGCTGACAAGGTAGATGAAGAAACCGTTGGCGTGCGAAAGAGGAGCATTCAGATCGGAAACAATACAACCGAATCTGAAGAACGCATGAAGTGGATTGCTGAGGCTAAACTCGCAGCGCATACCGAACTCTTGGGACCTCTCAACGAGGGTGCTGCTCGGCGTTTGGCACTTGCCGCCAAAGGCACAGTGCAACAGGATTTTGAATCCGAAGATGGAGATTGTGAGCAAATTTTCCAAGAGCTTGAAGCGAGATTCATGAAGTCGGTTGAGGCTGGTGAAATGACTCGCGAGCAAGCTGCTGTAAGACTCCAAGTTATGAGAGAGGATTTATGGGAAGAGGAAGATATAAACAAAAGGCATGAGACCAGTGCTTCCGACATTACGAAGCATCCCCTCTACCAACAGGCTATCAAGGACGTTCTTTCTAAAGAGGCGTTTGCACAGTATAAGGCACACCAAGCAGAGAGAGAGGCTTTGCGTCTACAGGCTCTGCGTGATATAACGGTAGCGTGCATGGACACGCAGCTCCTTTTAAGCGATTCACAACGGGAACAGTTAGAAATGGCAGTATCACACTTGGCTCCTGTTCCATATAGTGGGAGTAAACCGGCGGAGTTTATGTTTTTCCAACTTTTCCGACAGGCGAGAAACTTTGAAATCCTGACACCTTGGCAGCAGGGTGAGTTTGAACGTGTGTTCGCTCCAATGATGTGGGGGCAATGATTGTGAAAAGGATAAAAATAGATGATTCGCTTTAGTTTTGTGTTATTAATAGTCACTGCTTGTGTCAGTATGTTCGCTGTTGTTGGCTTCGCGCAGAATCAGGCGGCAAATGGTGGTACGCTCCGAGGCACAATTACCGACACCACCCACGCACAGAACCCCATTGAAGGCGTTACAGTCAAGATTATTGCTCAGAGTGGCAAAGAATGGACAGCAACGACGGATGCCAATGGCGAATATAAACGTGCTAATCTTCCTGCAGGACGTTATCTCATCAGTATCTTTAAAAGAGGCTACCTGGAAAGACACGGTAAACCGGTTACAGTCGTTAATGGCGGTGACCATTTCGTTCCCCTCAGAATGGCGACAAAAAGCAATACTGAGAAGCAGTGGACTGAAGGCTTAATTCGACACGTCGCTGAAAACATTGGTGAGCGTTACAACCTCAAAGAGCCGGTTATTGAGGCACTCCGTCAGTCAATTCACGAAACACTCAATACTGCACTGGAACAGATGAATCGGGACGTGAGTGAATTCGCAACGACAGGACAAGAGGGCAGCATTGGGTTGCTCACGGGGTTATTGTCACACTCCGATTGCAGGGCAGCATTTGCCAGACACTTGACTGAAACGCAGCTTCAGGATTATATAGATTTCATCCTTCTGCAACGGGTAGATGACAAAAGGTTGAGTCCTTGGCAGCAGGAAATGGTAACATTTATGCGCGCTGGTTTTCAAGGTGAAGGCGGCGAGCCGATGGAAGGAAGATAGTCATCGAGAGATACAAAAAAAGTTGGAGATTTCTGATGAATAAATACACATGCATTATCGGGTTTTCCAGTTTTCTAATGATGCTGACCACATTTTCAGTTGAGTTGACTTATGCCCAGGATTCCGCTCTCCGCTATGGTACCGGTGTCCCTGCGGCAGTCCGTATCATCAACGATCGCGGTTTGCGCTATCTCGCGAACACGCAAGTGGCGGACGGGAGCTGGTCAGGGGCTGGAGGTGGACCCGGCGTAACAGGGATTTGTGTCATGGCATTGATGGCGAGTGGCGAAGATCCGGACTTTGGTCCTTATGCCACGAACATCCGTAAAGCCTTGCGCAATATCATCAGCAATCAGGATGCCAAAACGGGGTACATCGGTGGACACTGGGGCGGACACGGATCCATGTACCAACACGGTTTTGCACTGTTGGCACTGTCCGAAGCGTATGGTGCAGTCAGCGAACGACTCCTTTGGGAAGGAAGTGACCTTCCTCCCGAACGGCGGCGTACGCTCGGCGAGGCGGTGGAATTGGCGGTGCGTTCTTCGTTGACCGCACAAAAGAAGAATCCGTGGGGGGCTTGGCGTTATTCCCCGGAATCCCAAGATGCCGACACAACCGTGGCTGGAACCGTATTGATGGGCTTACTCGGTGCACGAAACGCCGGTATTGAGATTCCCAACGAAGCGGTTGACAAAGCGGTGAGTTTTTTCCAGACCCACACAATGCAGGATGGAAGTGTGACGTACCAGATGACGAGCAGCCATGGCGGTGGGCTCACTCGATCAGCAATCGGAGTCCTGATTTATGCGATTGCGAAAAGAAAAGACACCCCTGAATACAAAGCTGCTTCTGAATTCATCAAGCGTCGGATTGATTCTCGCAGCACTGGACATCCGTTCTATAATCTCTATTATATGGCGCAGGCACTGTTTCAAAGCGACTTTGAGGCGTGGAACGCTTGGAATCAAAGAACTATCGAGCGGCTCCAAAAAATGCAGGCAGAAGACGGCAGCTTCGCGAGTTCCCACGGCAGAACCTACGGGACAGGGATGGCTATCCTCGCCTTGGCGTTGAACTATCGTCTCTTGCCCATTTACGAAAGATAAATGGTTGTCAGAGGAATAGTTCTCGGTCTTCAGTTTTCGGTTAAAGAGATGTTCGTGCCAGCCACAAGTTTCTCTTGTTACTGACAACTGATAACCAATAACTGACAACCTTTCTTCCGATAACCGATAACCCTAAAAAAAGGAGAGATACAATGCAATGGAATCTGAAAAGGCTATTTGTTGCTGTCGCTGCATTGACGGTGTTGTGGACTCTCATGACACAGGCTCAGGAAACAGAAACTTCGCAAGCCTATACACAAAAATTGCGCTGGAAAAATGGCGATGTTCTTCCCGGTAAACTGTTGGAGAGTACATCTGGAGTGATCCGTTGGGCATCGCCCCACTTTTCGGATGATCTGGTCGTTGATATCAGTGTATTGGATTCGGTTATTTTCCCAAAGCAATCCGAACCAGTAACGGAGGCTTTCCGCGTCGCCACCGTATCAGGGGATGTTTGGATGGCTGACATCGTTGATTCGGATGACGACACCTTTCTCTTTTCCAGCGAACGGCACGGTCGGTTTCGGGTGAAACGTGCAGCGATTTATACCCTTGAACGTCGTATGCATCCGAATCTTGTCTTCGACGGTTCCCAATTGACGAATTGGAAATTGCCCAAAAGGAATGAGAACGCGCCTAAGCTTCTGTTTGGTGGAGATGCGCGATCTGAGTGGTATGCGGATCGCAGCGGTCATCCGCGGACAGATAAAGTCAAGGCGAAAATCTTCCACGCACTTGACTGGCCCCAGCACTTTGAGATTGACCTGGAATTAGCATCTGCTACGCGTCCTCCCGGTTTTGTTTTTGCGCTTGGGAAAAACCTATATGAGTCATTGCGGTTGGAAACCTGGGTTAACGAACTAGTGGTCGTTCAAGGCACACTATTCGAGCCAGTATTGACGATCGAGCCGGATCGACGAAACTTTCGTTTGCGACTTACTTATGATGGTGACACCGATGTCTTGGGGGTTTTTGATTTTGCTGGCAATTTGCTGCTGAAATTGGACGGTGTCAAGCAGACGGTCGAGGAATCCGGTGTGTATATCTATAACCGAGGTCAAAACCTGACGGTGCAGCGGTTGAGAGTCTATCAACAGTCTACTGATTCTACAAAACAGCAAGTCGATTCTTCCAAACCACGGATCCACATGATGAACGGGCAGGTTGTTTACGGTAAACTGTTTGCTAATAAAGAAAGTGCCTATGTCGTTGATGAAGATGGCGTTCGACATGACATCGATATCCAACAAATCGACCGCGTTGTTCAACCAGGTTCTGCGTTAGTTGAAATGGAGCATCCCGTTGCCATGACATATCCGGATAGTGCGGTTTTGCGCGGTAAGATTGTGCAAGTGGCCCCTGATAGTCTGAGATTGCAGACAGCGTTCGCAGATGAACCAGTAAGCTGCGCGTTTGCTGGTGCATCAGTGCTTCGTGTAGAACTCAGTAGTTCTGAGACTCGTGGACGGGTCGAAGTCGAAGACAAATTGTTTTACCCATCTGGGAATCTCCGGGGTCGCGCGCTATTCGATGGGAAGGATGGATCGTTCATTCGATGGCAACCGGTTGGTGCGTTGGAGGCAGTACGACTGGCGGACACTCGGACAGCTCACATAGAACGGAACAACAGACGCGCATCGAAGACGTGGCCCCTTGACAGGTCGAAATTCCCTCATGTATTGCATCTGAAAAACGGAGAGAGTATCCCGTGTCAAATCTCGTCGTATAGTGAAACGGAGGTCAGTTTTCAGTCGCCTTTTATCAGTGCGCAGCTTATTGATCCGGCGTACGTGAAAGCACTTGAGTTCTCCGGCAGAACACAAGCAACAAACATCGGTAGGACACACTCGACAAGGATCGGCAATTCCTTTGTTTTCGGAAACGGAGCGGACGGGGTTAAAAATGTTGTCAAAATCCAAGAGGTTGAATGGAACGGAGAGATCCCGCCGGAAGGCTTTGTGGTGCTAGATCCTAATAACGTCAAGTTGCAAAATGGCGAAATAAGGGTCTTAATAGATGGCAAAGAGATAGAAATCCGTCCAGACCAGAATTTAGACGAATGGGTACTTAATCATGGCGAATCCAAACATCACAAATTGGACGTAAAACTGGAGCGTGCGTTAACCGTGCCGCGCTTCAGTCGCGACAACCCGCCAAGCCACATCTTGATCGCAGAGAACGGTGATATGAAGCGGGGGAAACTGGTGGGCTTCAACGGGTGGGCAATTCAGTTTGATTCAAAGCTGCGGCAGTTTTCCGTTCCTATAAACCGGGTGGCGCGGGTCGTTGATGTCAGTAATGATAGCGATCAGCAGCCAGAGGTCAACAGTCAGAAAGAACAAAACCCGCTTCCCCCGACAGCCGACAGCCAACAACTAACAGCTGTTCAGTCTGAGATCTCCGTCAGATTAACCGATGGTTCAATTTTCGATTTTGAGCCGCTTGAAGTCAAAGATGACAAGTTATTGGGAAACTCGTCAATCTATGGAGAGATAGTACTTCCGGTTGACAGTATCCAGCATCTCTACTTCGGAGATATGACAGAATCGTTTAAAGCAGCCTTTGAAGAGTGGGTGGTCCGCCCAGCGAAAGAACCGACGTTCGGTGATAATCCGTAGATAGTTATTCGTTGTAAGAGGTTTCTTCTAAACGAAACCTCTTAGATTGACAGTCGTGCCTCTAACAATTATTCCGCCTGAGGTGGTCCAATGGTCTCCCACTCGGGCCAAATTTCTATTACAGACTCCGGTAAAACACGCAATTTCATCTCTGGGTTCACCTGTTCACCTCGTACTTGGTTTTGGCGGGTCCGAATCACGTTAAAAAGCGGGGCAAGAGCAGCAGCGTTCCCAACTTCAATGCGTATACGGTTTTGACCGTTCTTTCTCTGTAGCGGTAATAACCAATAAGCGTGATACATATCTCCATTGATATAACCACCGACACAAATATCTTCAATGCGCTGATAGATAATGTGTTCGTCTCCTTTCAACTCGTGAAGTATCTCCCCATTTTGATGAATCCGAAGCATAAGCGAAGATGAAATTGAATTCAACCAATCTGCGCGGAGAAAGAGGATTGGTTGACCGTCCTCCCCTGCTAAGTCGAAGGTTGCTTCGACAGCGTTTTGCTCCGCTGCCTTCAGAGATGTCGCTGTTTCGACCAAAGGCTGCTTGACAAAGACTGACTGAGCGTCTCCTTGATGTAGGCGAGCAAAAGGTGTCCCATAGGCGTGCCATTCTAAGAAGGTCATCAGGTGTGTCTCCATATCTCCATCGACGTTGATAGTTTCTGTCCGTTCAAGTTCCAATAATATTTCGGGAAGGCGCGCCACACTGGCATATTCGGCGCGTGCTACGGTGAGTAATTTCGCCAGGGTCCATTCCGGGTGTGCTTCGTAAGCGTCCAGAAAGTGCATCACTAACTGATTGGTGTAACGTGCTGGAATCATTCCCCAGACGGTCGCGGTACTGCCAAGATAGGCACGACCACCATTGTTCAAAAACGCACGTAACAACGCTGAACCGGGTGGTGTAGTCGCGCATCCATCAACGATCGCAATCGGATGACGCGGCAACATCGGCATGCTTTTCGCTGACACAAAAGATTCACCAAATCGATTGCTCAGCCGTTTAGGGCTTCCATGCCCGAAATGGATAATTAGATCAGATTGCGGTAGACGTTCTGCGCCACCTCTTCCGAGTACAGCGACCTCGTGTCCTTGTTGAGCAAGTGCATCGAGAAACCGCTGGGTTTCCAGATGTATACGTGTATCCTCCGAACAGAGAATCGTCGCCTCCGGCCCACCGCTTTCGGCAGTTTCGCTGAGTTGTCGCTGCATCGCTTCAGGATTTCCAAGCACCCGTGTTGTAGCAACCTCTAGAAGACCGTCACCGTCTAAGTCCGCGTAGAAAGAATCGGTGTGGAGGGGTGTCCCATCCACATTGACTTCCCACATTGGAATAACGGATTCATCTCCTACCAATATGAGAAGATCCAGTTGTCCGCCGGTTCGTGAGGTGATTTCATTTTTGATTTCCTTTGCTATTGTTGTCAGTCTGGCGTTGGGATACGCTGGTACTGAAATATGCTGTCCGGTCTTTGTCTCGTAAGCCTGATCGATGTCGAGAACTTCAGCGTTATGCACATGGGCAAATGCTTCGATCGCCTGTTGGATACCCAACACCTCTTGAGGATAGGATGCTGTAAGTGCCTTCATATTTGTTAGTATCAGTGTCTTCATCGGAGTCTCCGTGTTTTTCTTTTCACTATTTGAGATTATTTGTGAGTAAAGAGCGTTGTTAGCAACGACCAACCCGGCTAACGCGGTACTGCTGTTAATTAAAAAATCTCTACGACGCATGGAATCTCCTTGTCATGCTATTATTCGCATTCCGTTGTGCTTTCATTTGACGAGTAGGTGAATTTTATGAGTTGTCGGTCAAGGGTGTATCACTGATTATGGATGTTACAATAAATACCCTCGATTAGGGTGATTTCACGCTGTTAGTATACCAGTTTAACGATGATTCTTCAAGTCTGGATTACCTCTCAAGCAGGGTCATTCAATTGTAGGTTTTTTGTGTTATATTTTTCACGGGTGTTAATACTTCAGATAAGCAGAAGTCGCGTGACATTTCACGCGACTTCTGCTATACTTCACCATAAAAAGTAGCACACTTTTGAGGTGAAGTATGACAAGAACTTCTTCCTGCCACTTAGTTGATATGTTAGCAGAAGTGCCAGATCCCCGCAAGAAAAAAGGGCTCCGGCATCCGTTAGCCTCGATGCTTGCGCTCACGGTTGTCGGTCTCTTGTGTGGTCAACGCAGCTATACACAGCTTGCCAAATGGGCGCGGCTCCACCCTTGCCTTCGAAACGCCTTGGGGTTCACGGCGAAACAAACCCCGGCGGCATCAACGTTTCATTATCTCTATCGGCGTCTTGACATCGCCACTGTAGAAAAGACGCTCACGCAGTGGACGACACAGACTTTAGCAAGTTTGCGCATTTCCACATCTAACTTGAAGGGACTTGCGATAGATGGTAAAACCTTAGGCAACAGTCATCCCGAAGATGCCCGCAGGACCCATCTGCTCGCAGCCGTCTTTCATGAGTTAGGCATCCCTGTCGCAGAATGTGCGGTGAGTGAAAAGAGCAATGAAATCCCTGTTTCCATTGAACTCTTGAAAGCGTTTGATGTCTCAGGTCTCGTCATCACAACGGACGCACTTTTGACCCAACGTAAGTTCTGTCAACAAATCCTTGATGCTCAAGCAGATTACTGCCTCCCCGTCAAAGCGAATCAGAAGCAGTTATATGAGGATATTCGAGACCTCTTTGAACCCTTGGATGAAACAGATCCACCCGAAGTGGAACACCGCCGGTTTGAAAATCTTCACGCAGAAGTCGGCGCACATCTTCAAACGTATACGAATACAGAAGACGCAAAAGGCAGGATTACCACTCGCACCCTCACCACAAGCACTCTCTTGACCGAACATACCGACTGGCCGGGGCTACAACAAGTTTATCAATACACCACACACCAGAAACAGAAAAGCACCGCACACGTCAAGGGTTTCCACGTGCAGTATGGCATCACGAGTCTATCACCTGAACGCGCCTCGGCAGCTGACTTGCTCAAACTCCGACGCCAACACTGGACGATTGAGAATAAACTCCATTGGATCCGAGATGCCGTCTTTCAAGAGGACGCCTCAACCGTCAGAACAGGTGTGCTCCCCCAAGTCATGGCAGCTTTGCGAAACACCGCAATCTCCGTCTTACGATTCACTGGACATACTAAAATCACCGACGCACTTCAACTTTTCGCCGCAAAACCTATACTCGCAGTTAACATCATAAAATGAGAAATCTTAAAATTGAATGACCCTGACCTCTCAAGATTTTCCTTAAGCGAAAAGGAGAGATTTGATAGAATGATTCACAAGGATTCTTAGCTGCAAGAAGTAAATAGGGTGGACTTTTCTATGGCAAGTTTTGGCTTGCAAGCTGCGCCAAAAATAATGAGCGTGCGGGCGATTCTGATTGGTTTGGCACTCGTCATTCTACAAACCGCAATTACCCCCTATAACGACTACTACCTCCAAGGGACAGATATCTCTGGTAATCATTTCCCTCTGGGGGCAGTGTTTACACTGATTTTTTTCACCTTAATCGTTAACCCTATTTTAAAAAAGACATTTCCGCGGGCGGTGCTGAATCCGGGCGAGTTAATCATAGTATGGGTAATGATGGGGGTTAGTTCAGCAATCCCATCAAAAGGGATGATCGGATATTTACTTCCCTATTTAGCGGCACCGGTCTATTTTGCTACACCTGAAAACGAATGGGCAGAAACGCTTCATCCATACTTTCCTGAATGGCTAATTGTGTGGGATGAACATGCCGTTACCGATTTCTATGAGGGTGAATCATTTGTCCCTTGGGCACTTTGGGCGAAGCCACTCATCGTCTGGACAGTTTTCATCCTGCTACTCTATGCACTGACAATTTGTGTCTCGATTGTGTTAAGGAAGCAATGGATAGAACGCGAACGGTTTATATTTCCACTCGTTACTGTTCCTGTAGAGATGGTTCAACAAACCTCAATGCACGCTGGTCTGAACAGTTTGTTCAGAAATCGGCTTATCTGGGTGGGTTTTGGAATCGCTGCCCTCTTTCATCTACTCAATGGACTGCACGAGTATTTTCCTGCACTCCCGCGCATTCCGAATCGGTATGACCTGTACACCCCATTCACAGAGCGTCCATGGATTGTAATGGGTTGGTGGCCCCAATTTCGGTTCTTTCTCTATTTCTCCGTTATCGGTATAACATACTTCCTGGCTATGGAGGTATCGTTTAGTTGCTGGTTCTTCTTTCTATTCTTCAAACTCCAGTACATAATCATCAATGCTTTTGCCATCCCGATCAGCCCGTGGATATCCGCCAGAGGACAGACAATGGCTGCCTATGTCGTTATGGTTCTCGCATTTCTGCTTAACAGTCGTTCTCATATAAAAGACCTCTTGAAGCGAACATTTCTGGAGTCAGCCGCCTCCACAACGATTGACGATTCAGATGAAGTGTTACCGTATAGATGGGCGGTTCTCGGAACGATTTTCAGTTTTCTATTACTCGTGGGACTCTGTGTCTACGCTGGGATGTCGTTTTGGATTGCTTGTAGTATTATCATGTTGTTTCTGATTGCTTCCACCGCGTTGTCGTGGATGGTGGTCAACGGAGGAATGCTGCTGATCCAAGCACCGATGTATCCTGTGGAGTATTTTGAAATTATTGCCGGTTCAAGAATCGTTGATGCAAACAGCTTGGCACTTCTGGGATTTCAACGCGTAATGATGCGCGATTGGGGTGGCATTTTGATGCCAAGCGTTCTACATGGATTCAAAGCCGCAGACCCACTTCGATTAAATCGAAGGAGCATCCTCGGCGCGATGGTACTTGCTATTGTTGTGGCTATCGGTGTTTCCTATGCGGCATCGTTGCCCTTGATTTATGAAAAAGGCGGCTTAAATCTGCAAAGGGGTCCCTTCATCGGATCACCGAGATATTTCAATCATATGGTTTCCCTGATTCAGTATCCGAAAGACCCGAAATTAGGAGAGGCATACAGCATGATTTTGGGAGCTGGTATCACCGGCTTTCTACTGATTATGCAGCGCCAATTTATGTGGTGGCAACTTCACCCAATTGGATATGTGATGGGAGCGGTTTACTCCTCCTATTTCCTTTGGTCCTGTATGTGCGTGGGTTGGTTCTTGAAATATCTCGCACTGAAATCAGGCGGTATCGGATACTATCGGCAGTTCCGACCGCTATTTATGGGTTTTATTATTGGTGAGTTTGGTATCGTCGGTTTTTGGATGGTGATCGGGATATTTACCGGTGTAAATTATCAAGGTGCCTTACCCGGATGATTTTTTATTTTTCCACGGAGAGTTGATTTTCGATGTCCCTTTTGTGTAAAAACAGTGAAACCCAACGACCCAACACTGTAGGTGTGAGAATATGTTGGGTTTCGCTCATGTTTTAGTGATTTTAGGTTTCTTGATGCCCTTGAAAGTCATCCAATCTGCACAGTTTTAGTAAGTTTTATTCACTTTGCAGTTGGATTTGCGTCAAATCCCATAATAGCACGGTCCTATCGTCACTTCCACTGGCGAGCATCTTTCCATCAGGACTAAACGCAACAGAGTGAACACAAGACCTATGTCCAGTGAGTGTTGCTATGTGCTTGCCTGTGGCTAAATCTGAGATATAGATATCCCCCGCACTTCCACTCGCAATTGTTTGTCCATCAGGACTGAATTCGATGGATTCAACCCCGCTCGGCTGTTTTGGAAAGGTTAGGAGAAGTTCATCCGTGGCAGTATTCCACAGTCGGATTGTCCCGTCGTTGCTTCCACTCGCAAGCAGGGAGCTATTCGGTGAAAACGCGACAGAAGTTACTGGACTCGTATGTCCAGCGAGTGTAGTTCTGACCTTACCGGTGCGCGTATCCCACAATCGGATCACATTCTCACCGGTAGCAACGACGAGAGTATTTCCATCGGGACTGAGTGAAATACTCGAATCTGTTCCTCCAAACTGCGTAACGTGCTCGGAGATGGTTTTCAGGAGTTGTCCGGTCTGTCCGTCCCACAACCGAGTTGTATTGTCCCAACCTCCGCTCACAAGGGTTGTCCCGTCCATCGAATAAAAGAGGGCAGGAACACCCTGTTCATGCCCGGTGAGCGTCCTCAAGAGTTCACCTGTCTGCACATCCCATATCCGAATCGTTCCGTCCCAACTTCCACTCGCCAGCGTCCCTCCATCCGGTGAATACGCTATAGAACAAGCGTGATCCGTATGCCCAACGAGTGCTTTCAGGATTTTTCCGGTCTGGACATCTCGCAGGACAATTGTATAGTCCGCCATCTCGCTACTCGCAACTGTTCCACCATCCGGTGAAAACTTCACAGATCTTGCGTAAAACGTATGTCCACTGATAGTTTTCAGGAGTTCTCCGGTGTCAGCATCCCAAAATCGGACTGTCCCATCGTCACTTTCACTGGCGAGTGTTTTACCATCGGGTGCATACGCGAGAGAATCAACCGTGTCAGTATGTCCCGTAAGTACTTTTAAGAGTTCACCTGTGTGAACATCCCACAAATAGATGTTATTATGCCACTCACTAACGCTGGCAAGTGTTTCACTATCGGGTGAATATACAACGGAATCAACCGACCTCATGTCAGTGGTAATAGTTTTTATGAGTTTACCAGTGGACACGTCCCATAAACGAATCTTGGAGTCTGGTCCGCTACTGGCAAGCGTCAGACCATCCGGAGCATAGGCAACACTGACGAGCGTCGGACCAATCGGAGCATAGGTAGAAGTGTAGATCTGATCGGGATGTCCAGTAATGGTTCTCAAGAGTTTTCCGGTGTGTACGTCCCATAAATAGATCGCGCCTTTTCCATCCGCCGCACTTGCGAGCATCTTTCCGTCACGTGAGAATGCCACCCACCGAACCCAATCCGTATGCCCTATGAGTGTTCGTACCAATTCACCAGTGTCTACATCCCATAATCTAATTGTAGTATCTTCACTACCACTCGCGAGTATTTCTCCAGTCGGACTAAATGCCAGTGAATCAACATCGTCCTTGTGTCCAGCGAGAACATCTTTCTGATTTCTCGTGTGTAGATCCAACAAACGGATATTTTTGTCACTCGCAACAGCAAGGGTGTGTCCATCAGGACTCAACGCCATGGTCATGACCTCCCATGTATCCCCTGTGAATAGGTCAACTTCTTCTCCAGTGTGTGCATCATAGATCCAGAAGCCAATTGAGCTCCTACCGGCGAGTCGGGTGCCATCTGGAAAATATGTTAACTCTCTTATCCCCCCTTTGCCGAAGCGCGCTTTTGCCTTTTCAGGTAAGTTCCATTGCGTGATATCTCGTGCTGTATTGTTTTGCATAGATTGATTTCCTGCTGATGGATCGTTGCTACTGTTTTTACCGGGTGTCGTTCTGAATTTTTAATCAGAAATTTCCTATTCGCTTCCGTTATATTACCAAATAAATCGTGGGAGGTTTAAGATATACCAAAGTGGTCAGACCCGGACATTAGATGTTCCTTCGCGACTTCGGCGTTTATTTCGACACCCAATCCCGGCTGCTCCGGCACCACAAATATGTTATCTTGAAGGAGGGGTTCATCGGAAATAGCGAGGTCCCATCGCCAATCCACCTGATCGGCGTGATACGGAAGTTCCATGACGATGAAATTCCGCACTGCGGCGCAGACGTGTGCCGTCGCTGTCATGCCGATTGGAGATGTAATGTTGTGTGCGGCGAACGGCATATAATACAGATCCGCCAGATCCGCAATCTTCTTTGCCTCAAGTATCCCGCCTGTTCCAGAGACATCAACGTGAAGCATATCGCAGGCTTGTGTTTGGATCAGCTCTCTGAAACCATCTCGTCGAAACAGGAACTCACCGGTACAGATCGGAATAGAAGTCGCGGTGCTGACCTTCGCCATCGCTTCAACATTGTCGTTCGGAACAGGGTCTTCCAAGAACATTAAATCAAACGGCTCCAAAAGTTCCGCAAGCTTCATCGCCGAGTGGACGCTGAATAGGCTATGGCAGTCAATGCTAATGTCAATTTCATCACCAGCGGCTTCTCGTGCGGCAGCAACCAACGAGGTCATTTTCTGCAACTCCGCTGTACTTAATTCCCGATTGACTGCATCCTGTTTGAGTTCGTTTGCGGAGTTATCGATGTCAAACTTAATCGCTTGGTAGCCGTCTGCAACGCCTTCCCTTGCTCGTTGTGCCCAACCTTCTGGCGTGTTTCCTTTTCCGTGTCCTACATCGGCATAGAGTCGAATGCGGTCGCGATATTTCCCACCTAACAACCGATAGACTGGCACCCCCAGGCTTTTGCCGAGCAGATCCCACAGTGCGGTTTCTATCCCACCAATCGCCGATAAACCCATTGCGTACCGATTGCTCGCTGCGCCAATCATCCTGTTGTAAAGAGGCTCTATATTTCTTGGATCTGCACCAATGAGTATCCGCTTGAATTGCAGGATAATTTCAGCGATTCCCGCCCCAGGATGCGCCTCGCCTATCCCTGTCAAGCCCTCATCGGTTTCAATCTGGACATAATTCCACTGTTTGTATCCCTTTAGCGTCATCGCTTTCACATCGGTAATTTTCATATCTGTTCCCCTTCGTGTATGAAATCAATTGAAAAAATCAATTGGTATTGCGTCCACTGCGCATTCATGATAACATATCCTTTGAGATTCTACAATAGCGATGGAAGGAGTTTAGCTGATGACGGATCAAGAAATCAAGACCTCTTATGAACGTGATGGTTACGTGGTGCTTAGAGATATTATCGACAACCGAGATTTAGATCCGATCCGCGACTTTATCAAGGCAAAGGTTGATACCTATAGCGATGAATTGTACACGGACGGCAAGCTATCGTCGCGTTATGAAGACGAGTCCTTTGAGCGGCGGTACGCCGCGATCTGTGAAGAATTAGACATACTACCTCGCAACTGGGCTTTTGGTATGTTCGGACGTGAGTTTTATGATCTCTACAACCTACCGGGTGTTCTCAATGTGCTCCGCCTGCTCTTGGGTCCTGAAGTCTCGAATATCGGTACGCCTGCGTTACGGACGAAACTTCCCGGCAGCGTGATTACCTCGTTCCCGTGGCACCAAGATAGCCAATATCTCGACCAGTCAACTATCGGCAAAAAGGAGAAACACACTGAAGGTCTTCACATGGTTACGGTGTGGGTGCCACTGGTTGAAGCGACGGTTGAAAATGGATGTTGCTGGGTTATTCCGGGCAGCCATCGGTGGGGTTTATTGGACGGTGCGCGCGGTGCTGACTCAAACGTCCGAATGGACGAAGACGTTGAAGCGCGTGGCACGCCGGTGTCTATTCCGCTTAAACCGGGTGGTGCCCTATTCATGTCGAACCTCTGCGTACATACCAGCAAAGTGAACACGACACAGAAATCCCGCTGGAGCATCGACTTCCGTTACTTTCCCACACCCGACCGGGCTGACTTGACCCCTGCGCAGCATGAAGCTGCCGAGTTCGTGAAAAACAAAGCATTGGCGGGCGGTAGAGTGCCACTTGTCGTGCTTACTGAAGGCGACAAACCAACCTGGAAAGAATGGGAAGCACAAATCTCAGTGCAGCAAGCACACAGATTAGGTTGAGCGAGTGTGAAACCCAACACTATTCAAACTGTCGGTCGAATGCATCCAACATCGCCTGGTGGTACTGCTTAATCAATCTGTGAGACCTGTACTTACAGAGGGAAACCTTTGTCGGTATCCCTCTGTAATAAATGGATTTAAAAATAGGCGTGTATACCCGCGCCTATGTAAACACCAGCGAGACCTTTAGATTTGGAGTCGGTTTTCTCCCTACCAAACCCTTGACCAACTTCTACGTTCAAACCGAGCGGAATCCCTCCGAGTGAAAATACAAGTTCACCTCCAAAAGCGAGTCCACCGCCTAATGTTGTGGTAGTGTAGTCTCTCGTTTTTTCGTACTGCGTGGTAATTTCGGATTCCGGGGTAATGGAGTCCATCCTGCTTTCATACCGCCAAGCACCTTCTAAGGTAAAATAGAGTCGAGATAGGTTCCATCTGCTTTGGTGTTCAAATATGGCATACGAAATACCAGCACCTAACATGTGGTCGCTGTTCTCATCCGTGAGAATAAAACGTCCGACGGTTTGAAGATACACGGGTGCCAGTCCAGTATAGCGAAAACTGACCCCACCAAATTCAGGTGTCGCTCCTTGAAGTCCGATACCAAAATCTTTGATGAGATTCGATTCTTGTGCCTGAACTGAGAAACTCAAGGTTATTCCTACAAAAATACAGATCAGACAAAACATTGTGCGTTTCATTGTTTTTCTCCTTTTTGTTTATTGGGCGATCAACAGTGTCACCCGATTCGATTCGGTAGTAGATGGATAATATATGAGGAGGTCCTTCTTGTTGTCCTTGTTGAGGTCCACTAACCGAGCGTTTCGCTCATCGTTAGGCATAGCGATTGCCACCTTTTGAGGTTTCCGCGCGAACAGTTTCGGTCCCGGTATGCCGGGAAAGACGTGCAGCTCTTCCCAGTGCTTTCCGACCAGCAGGTCTGAGCGTCTGTCCCCGTTCACATCACCAAGCAGTACCACTGGAAAGAAGACCTTATCTGTCTCGAAGAGGTCCAAGCCCGGCCTGATTTTACGCCTGGTAGTCGGTTTATCGGGATAAGTACCATCTTCCATACGATAGAACTCGAGATCTATTGCAATCGACTTGCCGAGCATTGCCCGGCTCATCCCAATAAGCCCAGTCTTTACGTCTTTGAACAGAATGTCGACCTTACCATCTGCATCGAGATCTTGGAACCACTGCGACGAATAGCCCCAAGGCTGCAAACCCCCAGCGGTCCCTCGCGGTCGGATTGTCATACCGACATTCCGTGCGAACCCGATTCCATCGGGTGTTGGTGTGCCGAAATACACCTCGTACAGGCTGCGTTGTTTCCCAAGACTCCGTCCCTCTAACGAGTGGATCACCATGTCGGCAGTGCTATCGCCGTTCATATCTTGAAACGTGTGCAGCACCCTCCGTTTCGTGTTCTCTCTAAAGCCAAAGATGAGCGAGAACATATTCTCGCCGCTGAACCCAAAAGCAATCGAATAGGCACCGTCGGAGTCGAATGGGATATCAACAGTGAAGGTCTCTGCTACTGAGGAAAACATCCCACGAGCATCTTGGCGATATACGTCAAAATGGTCCGCGTTCCAGAACACGAGATCGCTGCGTCCATCGTGGTCGTAGTCCATTTGGTGGACACGGCTTAGGTACCAGAGGACAGTTAAGGGCGTTATTCCTACCTCGCGATAACTACGCGTATCGTCCATGGGAATCTCGTCGAGGAAGGGTTCGGGAGGTCCGAGTTTCATCGGGTCGGTAAATGAACCGTCGCGCGATTGCGTGGCTATCCAGAAGCCGTTGATGTCTGGAACTACCAAGTCGTCGAGGCTGTCGCGGTTTATATCTTGAGTGATATCGACGTGGGGGATTCCACCTTCACCCGTCGCGTTGTAGTTTGTAGTAACTTCGACCAGTGTCCGTTCAACCACCGAGTCGGGATCGAACCAATTCAGACGACCGTGCTCGTATGTAATCAACCGATCGCGTCCACCGATGTTTGCGACATCGACGAACATTACTTCAGGACGCAGCGTTGTGTCAAGTCTCAATATCCAAGTGCCATCGCTGAACGCGTAGATGCGCAAATGCCGGTTATCGTTTTCGTCAACGTTCACCACAGCAAGTTCGGCGAAATCACCATCGAGAATAAATCCCGTCAAAACAGTCTGGTGTTTCGCAGTGTCGGTCTCGACCTTGTGTTGTTGAAAAGTGAGTTCCGTGGGAGCAGACATCATTGTTGGAGCAACTACTTCGTTAGATCGACCGGAACAACTCAACAGACATACACTGAGAACCAATGTTAAAAATAGGCTCTGTCGATAACGTCTTATGCACTTAGCTGCGGAGAGAAAGTGTTTGTGGAGTAGGTTTCGCTTCTTCATTTTATTCTCCTGTCGGGTTTTTCATATATTAACATAGATAAATAAATGAACAGTGTTAACATATAGTCAAAAAAATATACACGATCGGTCTATCGGGCGATCAGTATACTTACCCGATGCGACTCGGTTCCCGGGGGCTCTATCGGTGCCCCGTGAGCGTCTCGTAGCGTGAATGGACGATGCATGAGGAGGTCTTGCACCCCATCCTTGTTGAGGTCTACTAGCCAAGTGTATTCCTCGTCGTTGGGCATGGCGACTGCCACTTCTTGAGATTGTCGGGCAAACATTTCAGGTCCCGGCATGCCGACGAAGATACCCATGATCCGAGGATGATCCCCGAGGAGCAGGTCTAAGCGATTATCGCCGGTCACATCCCCGATGCACACAGTCGTGTTGAACGCGCGCGGGTAGTTCTTTTGGGTCTTCCGACTTTCATGCGTCCCGCCTCGAAGCGCGATATCCAGTGGTACCCACCCCGGCTCGCGATGACTGGGCACTCCGTCCAACGCGATTCTGCGGGTGGTGTTGGGTGTGTCAGAGTAGCCGCCTGCCTCCATTTGGTAGAATTCGAGATCCAGCCAGATGTCATCACCCATGAACCCTTTGATGCTCTTCCAGAGGCTGCCTTTGAGGAACTCAATATCGATGGTCGTGATCATCAGATCAACCTGGCCATCGCGGTTGAAGTCGTACCGGTCCATCCCAAGCTGGATTTTCTTGGCTGACTGGAATGAGATGTCAACGTTCTGTGAGAACGTGATGCCACCATCCGGTGTTGGCGCGCCGAAATGCACCTCGTAACTGGAGTGCTTGCTGGAGATATCCGTACCCGAAAGTTTGAAAACTACCAAATCAGCGATCCCATCGCCGTTCAGGTCAGCCAACGAGTGCAGCACTTTCCCTGTCATATCCCCGATGGTGAGTGAGGAGAGCCGGTCCGAGTCGAATGCCACATCGGTCGTGAAGGTACTGGCTTTCGGTGCAAACAGTCCGCGCTCGTCTTGGAGGTGAACCTCAAAGTGATCCTCGTCCCAGAACACCAAGTCAATGCGACCATCTCTGTTATAGTCGATCTCGTGGACACGACTCTGAGACCAAGGGTCGTATCGATAGCCATCGGCTCCGCGGATCCTCTCCATCTTGGTGGGAGGACCGATCTTCACTTTCTCAGCGAACGCACCGTCGCTCATCTGGATGAACACCCAGAAGCCATCGGAATCCGGTATTACCAGATCGTCGTGTCCATCGCCATTCACGTCACAAGTGATATCTACGTGTGGGATTTCGCCGCTGCGAGGCGGCTTGAAGTAGGAAGTAACTGCCACTAATGCGCGTTCTGTTGCAGCGTCGGGGTCGAACCAGTTCAGGCGACCCTGCTCGTATGTAATCAGCCGGTCATGTCCGTCAATGTTTGCCACGTCAACGAACAATACTTCTGGACGCAGCGTTGTGTCAAGTCTCAATGCCCAAGTGCCGTCGCTGAACGCGTAGATGCACAAATGCCGGTTGTCATTTTCGTCAATGTTCACCACAGCAAGTTCGGCGAAATCACCATCGAGAAGAAATCCGGTCAAAACGGTCTGACGTTCCGCGGAGCCAATGACAACCTCATGCTGCTCAAAAGTGAATTCCGAGACAGGGGTTATCCCCTCGATCTCTTCACCGAACACACTTGAGTATCCTAATAGAAATGCTCCAAAAACCAGTATAGAGAACAGGCTTTGTTGAGAATGTTTTCTGCACTCGGCTGCGGAAAGAGAACATTTATGGGATAGGTTTCGCTTTTTCATTTTATTTTCCTTTTGAGTTTTTCGTATGTTTATTAACATAGATAAATAAATGAACAGTGTTAACTTATGTACCAAAAAAATATAACCTACCTTCGCCAAGCAGTTTCAGATTTATGCCTTCAGGCCCGCAATTGTCGTTTCAATTACAGTGTCGATCAATTTGTCTTTCTCGGTCCAAGGGAAGTCAGGAAAATCAATTAAGAGCAATGTGACACCGTGAACCGCTGACCACAGCACCTGACCGGTGGTTTCGACATCCGCTTGGTGGAATATCTGTTGTTGAATACATTCAGAGACCATTTCACGCAAATAATTAAACACCTTTTCGCCAACCGATCCCTCTTGCAGACCTAAACCTTTTTGGAACTGAGGACGGATAACAAACGTGAGTTTGTAATCCTGCGGATATTCTAAGCCGAACTCGACATAGGCTTTCCCACTTTTTCTCAACGTCTCAATGGGGTCAGTGTTATCTCTTTTTAGCCGCTCAAGCGTGTTTAACAGGTTCAAGAGTGTTTCCTTGCAAACCGAATCTAAAAGATCTGCCTTGTCTTTAAAATAAAGGTAGATCGTTGTTGGTGAGTATTCGATCTTGTTGGCAATCTTTCGCATGGAGACGTTCTCATAACCTTCATTGACAAACAACTCTCGTGCTGCAGAAAGAATTTGCTGCTGCAACTGTTCTTTTTCCCTTGCTCTCCGTTCTTTAACACCCATTGCTTCACCTTTGATTTACGAAGTTATTATACTTAACGATGTTAAGTATAACATATAAATTTCTCTTTGTCAAATTTTTTTTCAAAAATTTTCGCGTCTGGGCAATTTTTTATCTTTGGAACATAAAGGACACGAGTCTGGGAGGTTTGTTTTGATCGACTTCATGCCACCACTCCGTGAATTCTTTGAGACGGAATCCACTACTTTTGGCAGCGTTCAGGAAATCCGATCAATCAACTCTGATGGATGATGCAATACTGGATAGCCTGCGGCGCGTTGCTTTACAATATCCGCCCCAAGCAAATCTGTGTGCTGACGGAGGAACCACGCAGCACAAAATGGCATCATCCCAACTTGTGCTGCACCTCGAAGTTCGTCACTATTGCCATCACCTACGAATATGCAGTCTGAAGGGGCAACGTCCAAATTCTTACACGCGCGTTGATAGATATGAGGGTCGGGTTTGACTATTCCTACCGCATGGGAGAATATTGTTACCTCAAAAAAGCGTGGCAAGGGACTATTTTGCCAATCCAAGACTTCAGTGCCATCGGTGTTACTGATGAGACCGAGCCGAATACCTGAAGTGGTGATTTCATTAAGCATATTGAGGATTTCAGGTTCTACACTGCGCAAATGTGTGGCAAAAGCAGATTGGCGACGCTCAGCGAGTGTTCTAATAGTGCTCTCAGGAGATTTTCCGCCAAGCTGCTGAACGATGTAACGTAGAACCGCCGTATAGTCTGGAAATTGTCCCGTGTATCGTGCCAATCGGAGATTTTGATATTCCCTCTGAAAGTTCATCACAGGTAGCTTCAAGATCTGCGCGACTTCAGTGATTGAAGGATGCCCCGCGTCGAATTCTGAGACAAGTGTTTCAAATAAATCAAAGATAACTATCTTTACAGCCATTTCTAAACTTCTACGTTAATGTTTATTGATGCTGGTTATATGGAATTCCATTCTGTAGAAATGTCCGGTAAGTAATTTTGGATTCGGTCTTTTTGATGAGGTTGCTGTCTTCAGCGTGGATTTAACGGAAGATCAGATTGATGCGATCCGAGAGAACGGATTGCAAGCGGCACTCGGTGTAGACCAGCAGCGGAAGTTAGTCACAAGTTGGGCGATGCGTAAAAAACATTAATCCCACAAATCAAGTCCCAATAATTTTCGTCCCAAAGCTGTGAGTTCTGGTGCCTCATAATTTTTTGCTTCCCAACCCCTTGGGTCACCAGGATAGGGTCCGCGACCTAATGCTCTGCGCTCCCGCCACAGTGTAATGCGTTCTTGCCGCCGTTCTTCATTCATAGGATCAGGCACACGATAATAGTTCATGTATTGTGCTAACCGCGGCTTGTCTGACGTGTTGCGCCCGTTACCGTGCGGAAGTGCCACATGCCAAATAAGCAGTGAACCCGCTTTCGCTGGTACCTGTATGAATTTTTCCCTATATATTTCCGGTGTAAGTTCTGGTACCCACGGGTTTTCTTCATCAATCAGTGACTTATGCGCACCGGGCCAACAGACAAAAGATCCCTGATTGTCGGTTGTGTCTCTGAGAAACAAAACACCCTGTGTGCTAAACCTAACTGGTAGTTTTGAGGTGTCCGCATCCCAATGGTACATACCCTTATGATCCCACTCAGGGTGGTCGGTATGTTTCGGCGGTTTCATGTTGACTCTATCAATATGAACCCAAATTCGCTCTGTGCCATAGACCTCACTATAAATCTGGTGGATTGGTGGATGTTGATATACGTTCCACATCGCTTGGTGAAAATACATCTCCACCATACCTGCGCCGGGTTTGTGAGGTGCTCGATACCAGCTGTCTGGATCTGAAGGGTCCATCTCTAAAAATGCAAAGATTGCATCGACGACTGGTTCACAGAGTTCAGTAGGAACGGCGTTTTCAATGACCATATAACCGTATTCATCGAAATGATCACGGTGTGCTTGTGTTAATAGTGGCATTTGGGTTTCCTTTGGTGTTAGTTTTTATTCGTTTCGTTTAAAGTTGCACGTGCCGCCTGATACAAGCGGAATAAACTCTCGTGTGTTTCTTGGGCGAGTATTTGTGGATGCCACACTAACTCAGCCACCAAGTCACTGATAACAAACCCCGATGCCATTTCTACACCGCGCAGCGAACTGATGGCAAATAAAGCAGCGGCTTCCATTTCAACTGTGACAACTCCCTCCTGTTGGTAGTGTTGAATTTCCGCAACTGTTTCACGGAAATAAGCATCGGTTGTCCACGTTGGTCCCTCAGTGTAGTATATACCTTCACGTTCAAGAGTCTGACTAAGGGCAGCTGTCAAATTTTCGGATGGCAGCGCAGGTACCGCAGGGTCTTCTAAGTAGTGATATGAAACACCTTCATCGCGAATGGCACTGGTGCAGACAACGACATCGCCGATGCGAGAGGTTTTTTGTAATCCACCCGCGATTCCTACGTTGATGAATCGCTTAACACCCAGTTCTATCAGCATTTCAAGAACCATTGAAACGCCCGGGGCACCGATCCCATTATTGCCACTGACTGCCACGCGGTTAGCGGTTTCGGTCAGCAGATAGAATTCTCCACCGACCCCGCGAACTTGCTCAACACGCTCAACGTTAGCGATACGCTCAAGAAGATTCCCTTCATAACAAAAAATGACACTTTCGGGAATTGGGAAATCGGGAATGAAACCTTGTTGACGGAAATAGGCAACATGCTGCTGTGGTGTGACGATGGGACGCGATTTATGTTTATCAGGGAAATTTGGTATTGGCATAGTTCGATTGAAAATTGAGGGTTTTATCTTTACAGGGTTATACCTTCTTGTAGTTTTTGTCGAGTATCATGAAAAGCGCATCAACTGTCAACGGCTCGCCGTTCTTATCACAAATGGAAACCTCGTTATCATTTATTGCTTTGTGGAGTTTCTTTTTAAGTCTTTCACGCGCACTTGCAATCCCTATAGCTACTCCTGAACCGAAACCTCCACCGAAACCCGCACCAATGCCTATAGCGATACCTACACCTACACCGAAACTGTCCATAACAATTTCACCACCTTCCTCTACCGACAAAATGAATAAAATAGGCGCGAACATTACCGCGCATTACTGCAATCAATCATTATAATAATAGCACATTTAGCAAAGAGAATCAAATCAAGGAATGACTGCTTGTGGTAGGCTAATCTATCAATTTTCAGTGGTATGATGGCGTTTGAAAATCACCCAATCTCCATACGCAGAAAAGAGAGAAACGTGCCAACGAACAGGACCAGCAGAAACAGAATCAACAGCAGCAGGTCGACGATTGCGGCATTAAAATCCGTACTAAAGCGGTGTTGATCTTCAAATTTCGGGACAGCATCAAAGTTCACCGGTTTTTGCGATGTGCCTTCCGGGATGCCAATAGCATGTGGACTTTCTGGGTCTGCACGGTCGGTGTCAATGAGAAACTGCCGAAACTGCCTTGCATATTGGCGCGTTTGAGAAATGAAGTCTAAATGACGGGGCATGCCCGTGCCTGCAAGTGCCTCAAAAGCGTACTGCACAATGGCTGCTGGTGAGATACGGGTGAGCGACCGAGCAGTTTGGATCTGACGGAGTTCCGCAGAAAGGTAGCCAGCGTGCAAGCGATCGCGTAATTCAGCGTCTTTATTAACGTATTCTGCTCCTAACGCTGTTGCGATCATCGCTGGGATTTCTCGTCGCGGCGGTTCTTTAATTCGAGCAAAATAGCGTGTTTGTAAATCTTCGCGCGAATCCCGAGCCTGAGCGATGAACTCTTTAGCTGTAGGACGGGACTGCAACCTGTTGCCAAGGGAACCGAGCGCATTTGGCATCAGCACTACCCAGACTGTCCAGATCAATAGTAGAATCGCCAAACTCGTTGCAGATTCTTTGACGCGGCTTGAAATGAGGATTCCCAACAGAATAAAAATTGAGGTATAAACCAACGCGACACAGACGATGGCACCCAACCTTATCCAATAACTATCGTCAAATTGAACGGTTTCGGAGAGGTAGATGATGGAGAGGCTGACGATTGTTCCAATCAAAAACGGAATAGAGATCGTAAAAAATGCACCCAGAAATTTACCGCAAATCACGGTGTTCCGTGAAATACTGTTTGCCAGCATCAGCCGCAGCGTACCTCGTTCTTGTTCACCAGAGATCGCATCAAATGTAAACAAAATACCCATAAAACTCAATAAGACAGCCGTCACAAATCCCCAATCAATTTTGATATACGCTGGCATGATACTTCGCTCTTTCGGTATCTGTTCTGCAATGAACATTAGATCGAAGTGAGGTGGATATGCTAACCGCCATATTTCTGTGAACTTGTAGGAGCTATCTCCACGCCTCCAGTCTCGCGTTCGACTCGCACTACCGCCGTTCACACGTCCAAATAGGAGTTCTTCGCCTCCGTCTGCACAGAAAGCCAAAGCACTCGGTTTTTTGTGAAGGTTGCCCGGACCTTTTTGGACCAGACGATACAGATTATCACATCGAGTTTTCAAGCGATCATGTGATGCACGAACCCGTCTGCCATATCGATTTATTCGCTGCTTGTATTCTCCGACGAACATGACGGCATTGACAATCATCAGTATGAAAATTAGGAGTGCTGTCAGCGCGAAACGGAGACTGCTCAAGTGATCATAGAGTTCGCGTTTGACAATGTGAAAAATCATCTTCTATCTCCATTGGAAGACTGCAAGCAACAAATTAAATCTCTTGCCTGACGAAGATTGCGAAGGTCGCCAGAAATAACGCAACGTTGAGCAGCAGTAGTATCTGCAAGTCGGGGAGTGCCCGTGAAGCGTTTGTCCAGAGATCAGTACGCTGGTACACAAATCTTGGCAGATCATCTAAATCAATTGCGCCCTTATCACTGGCAAACCACTGTCTGCTTGAAAAGGCACCTTTGTCGTAAAAATAATTAACCAGCGTTCGTCGATATTGGCGTGCTGCCTCAAAAAAATCCTCGACCCCATAGAGGTCGGTCCCTGTCCATGCTTGTGTCGCGAGATTATACATCGCTGCTGGTGAAAACCTAAGCAAGTTTCGAGCGATTTTGGCTCTCCGAAACCGAGTTTGCTCTAATGCTGGCAGACGCTCCAGCCCTATTTTTTCCGCTGCCTGAAACTTTAACGGTGTCAAGAATTGATGGTAGCGGATAACGTCAGGAATGTGTTTCTCAGATTCTGGGTGAATGGCGCGCCAATCATAAGCTCTGAATTTTATGTGCGTCGCTGTGCTTCCGTTACTTAAACCAACATGTAAACCGTTCCGATTTCCTTGCACGTTAAAATGATCACTCTCCCCCTCAACACCATCGTTTATGAGGTATTTCCGCCCCTCGTCCTCGACTGTCTGCAGGATTTGCTGAATTGCCTTCTCACTGGAATATATCCTGCTGCCTACCGGGTTCGTCAATTGATCAACCATGGATACACTAAAAGAAGGATAAACCAGCACCAGGACCACCCAAACAAACAGAGACAGCATAAGTGCTGTGGCGGTGCGATGCGCCCAAGCAGAGATAAGCAATCCTATCAGGTAGATAGCGGAGAGATAGATAATCGAAGTGAGTAGGATACCGGCAATTCGTAGAAAATCATTTCCACTCAAGACGATTGACCCCATTGATACGATCCAAATCAAAGCGACGATAAAACTCATAATAAGCGGCAGGATTAGACATGTCATCGCACCGAGGTACTTCGCCGCCAAGATGCTTCCACGTCTCACGGGGTGGCTCATTGTCAGGCGCATTGTACCGGTTTCACGTTCACCGGCAATCGCATCGTAGGCAAACAGCAGTGCGAGTAATGAAAGCACAAACTGAAAAATGAAGATGAGGTCAATTCGATAGAAGTGATCTATGAAGATATTGCCTGAACTGTGGACTTGCGCATCCCAGAGAACAGGAACATTCGTGTAATAGATCCGCAATGTATTACCAAGCCGATTGTCCATACCAGCATTAAAAATGCTTAATGGATTGGGTGGACGATCGACCTTTGGCATTAAAAAGGAATAGGTTCGGGTGGACAAAAGTTCATCGCGGTTAACGTTTCTGGCGGTATTGTAACCCGCCAACCGTTGCTCGTAATCGTCAATTCTGATGAGCGTGGTTATGACAACAAGCAGCAGACAGGTAATTACCGTAACTGCGAAACGAAATGTGATTAGATGCGCGAGAATCTCACGCTTCAATAGGACTAAAAACATTATTTTTTCTCAGTCAGTAGCGGCATCCGATTCGGTTGTGGTTGCCTGAAGTTCCGCTTGCAGGTCAGCAATTTTTGAAAGTTCGTCCTCGCAAGCGTGTATCTCCTCATTGATGGATTGAATTTTCTCATCCACCTCAGCAAGATGAAGTTCTCTTGTTTCCACAAATTCTTTGCGATGACCTTGTAGTCCCTCCAGATTTGTTTCAAGAGACTGTATTTTCTCATCCATCTCAGCAAGGGAACGCTCTTCTGTTTCCACAACTTCTTTACGATGACCTTGTAGTCTCTCCCGATGTGATTCAAGCGTTCGCTGCTTTTCTTCCAGAAAGGACTGCCGTGTTTCGAGCTTAACGTGATCTTTCACTTCCTCTGCCATAACAGTTTTCTCCTCAATTAATCCTGAGAATGATACTCTTCAGGGTTCAGGTAGACGGTAACCATACCGACGAAGTTCAGAAAATAGAAGACAGCATCGTTTTTAGGTTCAATGAGATTATCGTCCGTGCGCTTCACTAACGCCGCGTCTGCTAACATTTCCACGGTTTCCTCCATCTCACTTTCCGAGATGCCACAGCCGTTTGCCAAATCCGCAACCGATCTCTTGCCCGACACTAATTGTCTTAAAACAGCGACTACGGTAGGGTTCGTAAAGTATTTCGCAAGTTTCACGATTTCAGCATCCGGTGCCCTTGATAGGAACTTATCGGTACTGGTCGTCCATACTGAGCCGCGACTTGACTGCTGCCCAGAAGCGGCACGATATGCACCCGCGTAGCACCACGTGATTGGATCTTTCGCGTTATGACGGAGTTGGAGTAATGCATTAAGTGCTTCTCTTTTATCTGAACCATTAGAAGCATCCGAGTTCGCTGAGATATCCTTAATTTGCTCTTGTAAATCCGTAATCTGACGTTGCATCTCTTCCAATCTTGCGTCAACCTCGGATTGGTTTCTCACTTCGTCTGCCATGTTAATTTCTCCTTTCGATTGGTGTTGAGAACGGTGTTCCATTTCAATTGTAATATCCAATGCTTCTTGAATCATGAACCCGTACTTCTTTAATCGCTGTCGTGCCCGGTGGAGCCGACTCTTAATCGTATTTTCAGATACGCCTAAGACTTCGCTTATTTCTGAAGAAGTCATCTCTTCAAAGTAGTGGAGCGTGATAACCTCGCGGTCACTCTCCTTCAACTTCGTGAGCAGCTGTTTGACGAGTTCACGTTGCGCCTCAGCAGTCGTTTTTGCGTGTTCTGTCGCGATATACCGAGAATACGCATCCGTCTCTATTTCCGAGATATGGATCTCTTGCAGCGACTCGGTTTGTAACCGGTTTTTCCGGTACCACGCGATACACAGATGATTCACAATCGCATAGAGCCATCCTGAAAATTTTGCTGGATCGTTTAATGTCGCGAGTTTCTGATGTACTTGCAGGAAGGTTTCTTGTGTAATATCCTCGGCAGCCTGAAAGTCCCTCACTTTCCGCAATGCGTGGGCGTGAACCTGCTGTTGATATTTTTCAATCAAACTCGCGAAGGCGTTCTCATCGCCTGCAAGGATGCGCTGGATCAACGCAACATCGTCACTTCTCATCGGACATCTCCAGAAAGGCTATTTTCACAAAACGGATTACACATTTCTCGGATAGATCCACTTACAAAGTGCGAAACAATGTGCTATCCATTCACTTCACTATATAATGACGCGATCTGAGAAAAAAGGGTGCATAATTTTGAAAAATGGGTTTGAAAGGGAATATTTGTCGGAAGGTTTGCCTGAGATATGACGTTGCAGTGGCGAAGGTTAGAAAAACCGGGTTCCAGTTCTTCCAAACCCTCGCCAACAAAAATCAAGTTTAATTCTCAAGTTTGATATGTCCGAGATGGACGATTGTCATACTCACGAAGTTCAGGAAAAAAGAGACAGCATCATTTTTGGGTTCAATGAGATCGTTTTCCGTGCGTGCGACTAACGTCGCGTCCATTAATGATGCCACGGCTTTTTCTACCTCACTTTCTGGGAGACCACACCCCTTTGCCAAATCCGAGACCGATCTCTTTCCTTCCACTAACTGTCGTAAAACAGCGATTATAGTAGGATTTGTGAAGAGACTTGCAAGATTCACGATGTCGGCATCCGGTGCTTTAGATAGAAAGTTATCAATGTTATCCGACCAAAAAGCAACGCGTCCCGACATCTTTCCCGGAGAGGTGCGATACCCACCCACATAGCCCCATGAGATCGGTCTTTCAGCATCATACGGAACACGGCGTAATGTCTCAAGTGCCTCATTTTTTCGTGACGCAAGAAAAGCATCCGATTCAGCAGCGATAACCTTAATTTGCTGTTGCAGATCAGCAATCTGGCGTTGTGTTTTTTCCTTATTTGCTTCCACTTCGGTGTTATCTCTCACTTCGTCTGTCATGTTAATTGCTCCTTTCAACTGGTTTTGGGAACGGTGTCCCTCCTCAATTGTAATGTCTAACGCCTCTTGAATCATAAATTCATACTGCTTTAGTCGTTGTCTTGCGCGGTGGAGCCGACTTTTAATCGTATTTTCAGATACGCCTAAGAACGTTCCTATCTCCGAAGATGTCATCTCTTCAAAGTAGTGGAGTGTGATAACCTCCCGATCCCTTTCCTTCAACTTCGCAAGCAGTTTCTCAACGAGGTCGCGTTGTGCTTCGGCAGATGTTTTCGCATGTTCAGCGGCGACATATCGGGAATACGCTTCTGTCCGTACTTCTGAGATGTCGGTTTCTCCCAGCGGTTCGGTCTGTATCCTATTTTTTCGGAACCACGCGATACAGAGCCGATCCGCAATCTGATGAAGCCATCTCGAAAACTGGGTTGGATCTTCCAAGGTTTCCAGTTTTCTATAAACTTGCAGGAAGGTCTCTTGCACGATATCTTCGGCGATATGAAAATCTCGTGTTTTCTGCCATGCGAGCGCGTGAACCTGTCTCTGGTACTTCCTGACCAAACTCGCAAAAGCGGACTCATCACCTTCAAGGATGCGCTGGATCAACGCAACATCGTCGCTTCTCATCAAACATCTCCAGAAAGACTATTTTCACCGAACGGACCTATACAATTTTCAAGTTTCGCCAGACACACGCTTACGAAATGCAAAGAGACACCTCTCCGTTCACTTTACTGTATTTATAGTAAAACCCGAAAATAAGAGAGCACTTTGGAAAACACAAAACACCTCACCACCGCTGGCGAGGATTGTATCCTCGCCTCTTTGGAGTGTCTAATTAATTCTAAACTTTACTATAGTGACGCGAACTGAATGAAAAAAGGTGCATAATTTTGAAAAGAAAATGGATTTGAGTGGGAAATATGGAGCGGAGGGTTTTCTCGAAATCCTCGCCAACCCAATATAATCAGATATAAAAGGTTTTGCTCTGCCATTTTCGCGCAATCGTTACGGCTTCTTAAAAATCGTCTCGTCCAATGTAACATCAATCTCTGTGTTTGTAAAGGTGTAATTGGCTCTTAACTCGCTGTCTCCAATGGAAACCTCATAGGAATTCAAGAACATTAGACCGCCATATTTTGCGTAGTCGGTGTAGTGAACAATCACAGTATCACTGTTGAAGGTAGGATCAGTGTTCGGTGCCTTAATCCCAATGAGTAGATTAGAGGTTTTGTCGATGTAGTAGAATGTGTTCTCTACACCTTCTATACCGATGATCTGAATCACGAAGCACTCCTTACCTTGGAACGTTTCATCTCCACCTTGTTGAAAAGCACTGCTGCCGTGTTGTTCGTAACTTCGCTGAAATGGTGTGATATAGGTTCTCTGTTTGGCAATTTCAAGTTCCATTGCTGAAAGTGCTGTTGTGCCGTCGTATAAAGTGGATTTCCAACCTTCCGTGCCATTCCAGACCGTAGTCTCGCTGTACCATTCAAAGTGTCTCTTGGTATACGATTTCTTGCCAACGGTTGTCACTGCTTCGATTGTACCCGGCATGTGCATGGGTTGTCCACCAAAGTGTGTCACTTGTGCGTCCCCAGAACGTTTCACAGTCCGAATCTCAGACAGCCGCTCCAGTCCACCGACAGCCTCAAAGTGCGCCTTAAGGATATCTTTAATATCAGCCGAGATATTGTAGGGCATACTTATTGTAAGGAAAGTAATAATGGCAAGTTCACTCAGTATTTTCATGATATTACCTCTCAGTTTTGTTTTCTACCCGTTGATTAGATGTTTATCAGGTAATTTGTTAAGTGATGTTGGAGTCGTTACGGTTTCTCAAAAATCGTCTCGTCTAACGCAACATCAATCTCTGTTTCTGTAAAGGTGTAATTGACTGTTAATACACCCTTCCCAATGTGAATCTCACGAGAATTGGATAACATTACACCTGCATATTCCGTGTAATCGGTATAGTGAAGGATCACAGTGCCACTGCCGAAGTTAGGATCGGTGTAGGGTGCTTTGAATCCAACAAGTAGGTTGGAATCTTTGCCGATGTAGTAGGACACGTCCTCTACACCGCGAACTTGGATCACGAAGCACTCCATGCCTTGGAACGTCTCATCTTCACCTTGTTGGAAAGCAGTGCTGCCGTGTTGCTCGTATATTGGCTGCAACAGATTCGTGTAGGCTTCACCTTTGGCGCGTTCAGACTCCAATTTTGAAAGAGTTGTTATGCTGCCTGATAGACTGGATTTCCAAGTTGTTTCACCATTCCAAGCGGTCGTCTCATTAAAAGATTTCCCGAAGTCAAGTTTGAGATAAGATTTTTTCCCAATTACTGCTGCTATCTCGACTCTACCCTGCAAATTCACAGATCGTCCACCTAATTGTGTTAATTGTGCGGGACCGGAACGTTTTAAACTCCGAATCTTGGATAGCCGTGTCAGGCCGCCTACGGCACTAAAATGTGATTCAAGAATATCGTCCAGTTTTTTACCAGTACTATCACGCTTACCAGGTATACCGGAGTTTCCAAACTGATTTCGTACATCTGATTTTGATCGGAGATTGAGGACAATGGGTGCGTCAATGAGTTCTACCGTCATCTCGGATGTGGCATCAAAGTTGTAGGGACGCTGAAAACGAGCCAAGTATTGGCTGCTAATTCCGAACATCATCACAGCCAAAATAGCGGTTGAAGTGGCAATTGCCCATGGAACTATCGGTGTCTTGCCTCCAGTAGGCGGTAAGGGTTTGATACGCGGAATTTCGCGCATGATGTTCTCTGTTAAAGTCGGAGACAGTTGAAAACTGCCGAGTGCCTCTCGAATTGTTGGTTCGTGCTTCTTTAAGCGTTGCAGCGCACGCCGAATACGTATTCGAACTGTATCCGCTGACATACCTAAAAACTCGCCTATCTCTGCATAGGTCATCTCACCGAAATAATAAAGGGTGATAACAGTACGATCGCTTTCCTTCAATTTCGCCAGTAGGTTTTTAACCAGTTCACGTTTTGCTTCCGCTGCACTTTCCGCCTGCTCTGTAGCGACGTGGCTGGAGTAAGAAGTTTTCTCTACCATTGCTATATCTATCTCCTCCAAGGATTGTGTTTGAATCCGTTTCTTGCGGAGCCATGCGAGGCAGCAGCGGTTGGTAATGACATAAAGCCATCCCGGAAACTGATTCGGATTTTTCAACGTCGCCAATTTCCGATAAACCTGTAGGAAGGTTTCCTGTGTAATATCTTCAGCGATATGGAAATCCCCTATTTTCCGCCATGCCAGCGCGTGAACTCTCTTTTGGTACTTTTTAACCAAACACGCAAAGGCAGTGTCATCGCCTTCAAGGCTGCGTTGAATTAGTTCAGTATTTTCATTTCTCATCAAACACCTCTAAGAGGAAAATGCCTTATTTGGTTATAGTGACGCGACTTGACGGTAAAAGCGTACATAATTCTGCAAAAGAGTGGAATTCTTATACAAAAATATCCATCTGAGGGTTCTACCTAAAATAAGGGGGGTAGTTGGTGAAGTTAGGAAGAAGCGCGTATCCGTTTTTCCTAACTTCACCAGCGAAAATAGAAATCTCAGTCGCGATCAGGAGATCGCTCCTATAGAAAAGTGTTCGGTTTGGAGATTGTGTGGTAAAATCTTGGTTTACTCAACGACCCGACCATCAATGTGGTGCAGTGCAACATTGTGTCCACATCGGCTTAGCACCGTTGGGAAGATATCAACGGATCGGATGCATTGCTCAGCGATTGGATAATTCGTCGCAAGTGGGATGTGTAAATGCTCCGCAATTAAGGCACCGTGGGTCGCGCGATGTTTCGGTATTTCATAACGAGCGCGTAGGTCATAACCGCTCTCGGCACTTAGGACCAGGTCACCGGTTCGCTCGCTCTTGAAGATCTGCCACAATTGGACGATGCCATCTGGATACGAAGTGTCGTAGGTCTTACGTAAGGCTTCGCGTGAAGACAGATTTTTGTAGTGGACTCCGTACCCAAGCGGATCTGTCCCAGTAAATTGGTAAGAGAAGCGTAGCGAGTCTGAACATTTAGAAGTACCTGTTACACTTTGTGGGTTTCCGTGATCTGTGCCTTGTAAGTGGCAGGAGATTCTTCCCTGTCCACCTCGGCCTTGGACGATGATGTCTCCAGTTTCGCTCTGCCCCGCAACAAATCCCAATCCTTCTAATTCAATTAAGGAGCTAATGACACCCATTTGAGAAAGTTTCTCGAAAGGTGTTCGTTCCCCCCATCCCTTTTCAGCCGAATTATTTTTGAAATAGAGATGCGTCATCCCATTTCCAGACACCATGCTGGCGGATACAGCATCCTGCCGCCAAACCTTTGGATAATGTAGACATCGCCAGCCATCATCGTCTAAGTGTTGTGGGATATCGATGTGTGTGTGCGTATCACTCATCCCGTGATCGCTGGTAATCAGAATGAGCGTCTCATCAAGGGTATTTGCTTTCTGCAAAGTATGGACGAGATCCCCAATTGCGGTGTCTATCTCTCGATAAGTCTGAAGCACTTGTGGAGATTGTATGTCTGAGAGGTGTGAAAAGGTATCAACTGCCGGAAAAAGGCACGTGATGAACTGATCACCCGCTGCAACGGCTTGGTGTAGATGGCGTTCTGCAATTCGATTGACGAACCGCCAGCGGTGCGAAAAATGGGCATAAGTATAAACGAACAGCTTAATCCAGCGCGTCAAATTTTTGGAGGGTGGACACCCGCGGGCGAGTAGGTTGTAGATATTGCTTACCGGTGAAAAAAAGTTGAATAGGGTGGGGAAGTTAGGGGGCAAATCGGCTTCAAAACGCAGCCCGTCGATTCCCATATAACTGCAAATACCAGGGCGTTTGAAGCGGTGTGGAGCATGAAATTTTGATTTGGACAACCACCGAATACCCGGAATATTCGCTGTGCCGGGATACAATCCCATAAAAAATGGGATAAAAGCGGGACCTGTTGTTGAAGGGAAGACAGAGACAGCTTTATTCAGGCTGCCACGATCTATTATGTATTTCTTAATATTCGGCAGGTCTCCGTTTTCAATCAACGCTTTAAAGATTTCGTAGGGTGCCCCATCAACTATAATAAATACAAAGCGTTTGAAATACGGTTCGGTTGATTCCATCACTCCTCCCTATATACGCAGACATTTATCGGCAGTCACTGTTTGTGAACACACTGAAACATCAATCGTCAAACTGGGCAAAAATCTATTCTACGAATTCTCCTTTTCGGTGTAGATTTTCCATAACGCTTGTGGATTTTCAATAGAGAGGCCGACGTTACCACATTCACCACAAACATTTGCTCTCAACGCCTCTCTGTGAGCCTGCTTGAATATCAGAGCATCAGGGTTACCCTGTACTTCGACTTCTAAATCTTGTCTCATCCCTGCCTCGTAGCGATCCCGAATCCGCAAATTGGTCATGATATTTTCAGAACCGCACCTGCCGCACTTCATTTTGGCCACCTGAATAGGTCCTCCTATCTCAGCAGATTATTACAATCGTCAATATTCACAATCCCATCCATATTCCGGTGTGTAAGGGCGAAGTTCTGACTCCGCCCACTACGCTACACTTTTATAATTATTGTGATTTAATGTCTGCCCACGTTGTCGTTAGCCGTCCTTGCGGAGTGACAGGTGTTAAGCCGAGCACGGAGCCGAGACCATTGTCCATCAAGTTTTGAATATCGGCTTGTTCGAGGGGTACATTGAAGACTCCGATCTCGTCCATCAATCCCAATGCGCGTCTTTCGGCGGGTGTTCCACCTAAATGGACATCAACACCTGCAACGCCGAAGACACCGGTTGTGTCATGCTCAATGTCAACCTCTCCGTCAACGTAGAGGACTTTTTTCGCACCGTCGTAAGTGAAGGCGAGGTGATGCCACTGATCGTCGTTGACAGCGGTGGGTCCGAAGAGCCAGCGCGGATTGAGCTCACGACTACCGACTTCGACTTTTCCTTGGTTCCCACCTCTACCAGGACCAAAGACGTTCAAGATATTATTCCATTGTGTCGTAAAGGCGATGACCATATGATCATCGGCGCAACATCCACCGTGCGGATCACCTTTTCTTTGGAGTTTTACCCATGCGACACCGGTGTAGGCTTCGGCTGTGCTGTCTAAGGTGGCAGAATTTGCTACATTGACGTAGTCATCGTCACCGTCGAGACTGAGGGCTTTTCCCCACTTACCACCGTCAGTAATTTCTGCGCCGTTTATAAGTTCGCCATCATTTCCATTGCCACTGGAATCGCTGACATCGCCATCGTCAAAGAGCCAAACACCAACAGCAGTCGCGCTGTCAATCGCGGCGAAACTGTGGAGTGGTATTAATACCAACCCTAGCACTGCCAAAATAGGTAGTATTACCCAATTTTTTGTCATTTTTACAAATCTCCTATGAAATGTGAGTGGATTACCTAAACAGATCGTTGAGGTATCAATTTTTTTCTATTTTATCACAACGGACGTGCAAAATCAAGCGGAATCTATTTTCCTTTCAGGGTCATTCAATTGTAGGTTTTTTGTGCCATATTTTTCACAGGTGTTAATACTTCAGATAAGCAGAAGTCGCGTGACTTTTCACGCGACTTCTGCTATACTTCACCGTAAAAAGTAGCACACTTTTGAGGTGAAGTATGACAAGAACTTCTTCCTGCCAGTTAGTTGATATGTTAGCAGAAGTGTCAGACCCACGCAAGAAAAAAGGACGCCGTCATCCGTTAGCTGCGATGCTTGCGCTCACGGTTGTCGGACTCCTGTGTGGTCAACGCAGCTATACACAGATTGCCAAATGGGCACGCCTCCATCCTTGCCTTCGAAACGCCTTAGGGTTCACGGCGAAGCAAACCCCCGCAGCATCAACGTTTCATTATCTCTATCGGCGTCTTGACATCGACACTGTAGAAAAGACGCTCACGCAGTGGACGACACAGACTTTAGCAAGTTCGCACATTTCCACGTCTGACTTGAAGGGACTTGCGATAGATGGCAAAACCTTAGGTAACAGTCATCCCGAAGATGCCCGCAGGACCCATCTGCTCGCAGCCGTCTTTCATGAGTTAGGCATCCCTATCGCAGCATGTGCGGTCGGTGAAAAGACCAATGAAATCCCTGTTTCCATCGAACTCCTGAAGGCGTTTGATGTCGCAGGTCTCGTCATCACCACGGACGCCCTGTTGACCCAACGCAAGTTCTGTCAACAAATCCTTGACCGTCAAGCAGATTACTGCCTCCCCGTCAAAGCGAATCAGAAGCAGTTGTTTGAAGATATTCAAACTCTCTTTGAACCCCTTGATGAAACAGACCCCCCTGAAGTCAATCAACGCCGCTTTGAAAACCTTCACGCAGAAAACGGCGCACATCTTCAAACGTATACAGACACAGAAGACGCAAAAGGTAGGATGACCACACGCACCCTCACTGCAAGCACTCTCTTGACCGAACACACCCACTGGCCAGGGCTCCAGCAAGTTTATCAATATACCACACAACAAAAGTGTAAAAGAACCGGGCGCGTCAAATGCCACGTGCAGTATGGTATCACAAGTCTGACACCCGAACGTGCCGCGGCAGCAGACTTGCTGAAACTCCGACGAGAGCATTGGACGATTGAGAATAAACTTCACTGGGTCCGAGATACCGTCTTTCAAGAAGATGCATCATGCGTCCGAACCGGTGTTATCCCGCAAGTCATGGCAGCCATGCGAAACACAGCACTCTCTGTTTTACGATTCACAGGACATACAAAAATCACCGACGCACTCCAACTTTTGGCTTCAGAACCTAAACTCGCAGTTAACCTCATAAAATGAGGAAGCGTACAATTGAATGACCCTGATTTTCCTTTAGGGTTATTTATTATAGGGGCATCCCTTGTGGATGCCCGCAAACCCACCTGTTACAAAGTCAAGTAATTCTAAAATCCACCATAACTCCCCAATAATTTGCGCGAGGATCCCTGTTTCAGTTTTTTGTTACTTCTATTCAAGAAGTCGCTATTTGGAGACAGTTTCTACCGCGGGTATCGCGAGATCCAAGTATTGTCCCATAGGAGAACTGAGTAACGCTACTTTTTTACAAGTTTAATTTGAATCTACGCGTCGAAATTTGCTATAATTTGACAATAAGTCAGTTCTTTGTAAACAGATTATCTACCACACGGAGAAACTTTAGTTTCTTAAAGGAAAAAACGATGGAAGGTAAACACCTACCTTGGCATCTACCTTTGACAGATTGGTGTCTTGGAGCAACGGTTCTATTCGCAACTACTGGCACTGTTATCCTTTGCCGATTCCTGTTGCGGAAGTGGCAATCATGGCGGATTCAAAGATTTCTCGACCAACGGGCAGCACTCGCATCTCCGGGCGAGCAGAAACTGACAACTCACGATAAGCAGGTGCTAACGAAAAAATTTCAGAGATCGGGAAACGAACGCTTGGAAAAAAGCTTTGCCTTCCAAGGGAATCTCGATCTTTACGTTGCTATTGGGCTTTTCGGTCTGGCGATGATTGCCTTGGTCGTGTTAGCCGTCGCCAATGGTTTCCATAAACACGGAATGCCATAAATTTCTTACAACGTTCCAACTTTCTTTCGCAACTTCACAAATCAACGCACGGTGCTATTTTGGAGAACTGATACAACCCGCGCGGTGGACTTTGGTCCACCGCCTTCTTTTTTTAACACACGAAAACACAATTGAAGCTGCCCATACAAGCGAAACTCTGAAAAATAACTATCCTAACTGAATACCTCCGCATAGCATTTGAAAACTTGATTCAAACGAACGAAAAGGGTATAATCGTTTATATCATTCAAAAAGCGGAGATCCCCATGAAAGTCGTTGCAAAATTCGGAACCGAAAGCGCGGGCTTAATTGACAAACCAGACCCAGTTGCTAAGGGTGAGTTCGTTGTCATCAAAATTCATTCAGCACCTATGTGTACGGAATACAAAGGCTTCAAAAATGAAGGTAAGAGTGACAGTTTCGGACACGAAGCCGCGGGTGAAGTCGTAGAAATCGCACAGCAGGGCACTGTCAAGGTAGGCGACCGCGTTGTCGTGATGCCACACTTCCCCTGTGGAAAGTGTTACATCTGCTTAGCAGGCGAATATGCCCACTGTCCGGACGATAACAAGATTCTACACATTACCGAACAGACTGGCGTAACAGCGACTTTTGCGCAGTACATCCTTAAACAGGACTGGCTGCTCGTGCCAATTCCGGAGGAAGTCTCTTATCATCACGCCGGAATGGCATGTTGTGGACTTGGATCGACGTTTAATGCCATGCGGTTAATGAATGTCAACGCGCTTGATACTGTCCTGATTACGGGGACGGGACCTATTGGACTTGGCGGTGTGATTAATGCCGTGTATAGAGGCGCGCGCGTCATCGCTGTTGAAAGCCACCCGTATCGCGCAGCCCTCGCGAAAAAACTCGGCGCAGCAGAAGTCGTCAACCCACAAGATGAGGATGTCGTCGAGCAGATTCAGGATTTGACCGATGGTAGAGGCATCGACAAAGGCGTGGAGTGCTCAGCGGCTTCCGCAGCAGTCCGATTATTGATTGAGGCAGCACGTCCGAAAGGAAACATCGCATTGATCGGTGGAATTGGCGAAGTGGAAATCCAGGGGAGTAATATTATCAATAAAGGCTTGACCTTACACGGCACGCGGCATTACAACCTCGCAGACACACCCGCTATGATGCGGATGATTACACAAATGAAGGCACAGCTGGATACATTCATCACGCACACCTTCCCTATGAGCCAGATCCAAGAAGCATGGGCGTTGCAGTGTACACATAACTGCGGGAAAGTCGTCTTGGACGCGTGGGCGTAAAAATTAGTATTGATAAAGGGAACCGCTATGAATTCGATGGCAAATAACACACCACTCTCAACGCCACTGGATATTCGCCGTGGCTTTACAAGTGCGAAAGATGTTGCTTTTCCCTTGCGGTGGGGTATCCTCGGTGCTGGTAACATTTCAGCACAATGGGTGTGGGCTTTACACGCCTGCGAAGGGGCAACCGTAACCGCTGTGGCGGCACGCGACATCGACCGGGCGGAAGAATTTGCAAGACAGTACGGGGTCGCAACCCCGTACGGCGACTACAGGGAAATGGTAGCAGCAGATGACGTAGATATTATATACATTGGCACAATCAACCGCTTGCACAAGGAACACACCCTTCTCGCAATTGAGGCGGGCAAACATGTGCTTTGTGAGAAACCACTTACCGAGAACCTTTCCGATGCCCAAGAGATGTACGCCGCAGCCGAGGAAAAGGATGTGATGATGCAGGACGGTATGTGGACCCGTTTTTTCCCTGCGGTAGAGCATGCCCGCGCCGCAATTGAGGCAGGCACTATCGGTGAGGTCGTGCTAACACAATCTGATTTCTTCGACCCGATCTATACCGTCCAAGCAGCACCTCTTGCGTTCGGTGCTTCTGCCGTGCCGATATCGGTCACTGTCGTAGTCAACAACGCCGGCGGAGCAATTGTGGATTATGGTGAAGATAAATACGCGATACTAACGTTCCCGCCTCGCAACTCTGAACTTCCAGAGGTGACAGAACTCGTCGGCACAGAGGGACGCATCACACTTGAACGACCCGGACACTGCCCGACACGTATCTCTATCCGAATCCCACCGCCAAATGGCGTGCCTTCGCAGTATAGAACAAAAAACGCACCTGCCCCACTGCATTACTTCGAGTATCCGTTACCCGGATCTGTAGCGATGGCACGATCTTCTCCGAATCAGCACGGCTTTCTCTACCAAGCCGAAGCGATCCACCGCTGTCTCGCTGCCGGTTTGCGACAGTGTCCACAATACGACAAAGAAGAATCATTGCATTCGATGAACGTGTTGACAGAAATCAACAAGGCGAGGCAAGCAGCGCACCAATAACAGCTATCAGACCCCTCAAGCCGAGGCAAGCAGCGCACCAATAACAACTATCAGACCCCTCTTCGGCAATTCTCAGAAAGAATTCTCTTGACATTTTTAGGAGTTTAGCACATACTGAAGTTATATCCAATTAACCGAATTCACAATGTTGCGACTGCATCGGCGCGCTTGCGGAGCGCGCCTACTTTATATTTAAGGGTCATTCTATGAACAAACCAAATATAGTTTATATTCATTCACACGATACGGGACGGTATGTGCAGCCTTACGGACATGCCATCCCAACGCCAAACATACAAAAACTCGCGGAAGAGGGTGTTGTATTCCGAAACGCCTTTTGTGCGAACCCAACCTGTTCGCCATCCCGTGCCGCACTCCTCACCGGACAGTGGGCACATAGTTGCGGTATGGGAGGCTTGGCAAATCGTGGGTGGAGTCTTCCGGTCCCAGAGCACCTCATCACTTACACTTTGAATCAAGCGGGCTACACCACCGCCTTAGCAGGATTCCAACATGTTGTGCGAGATTTGAAAGAGACGGGTTACCAGCGACTTTTATCCGAAGGCACTGTGCGCGCAGGAGCAGAAGAACGAGCACGAAATTTCATCGCTGAGAAACATGATGTCCCTTTCTTCCTTGATGTTGGGTTTGGCGAGACGCATCGTCGGGCAAAAGGGTTCGATCCACCACCGGACGGCGAAGCAAAAACCGATCCGCGCTATGTGAAACCCCCAACACCCTTCCCTGATACGCCTGTCACCCGACAGGACATGGCGGAATACATAGACGCAGCACGGACGCTTGATAGGAAAATGGCAGTCGTCTTTGACGCGCTGGAAGAAAATGGACTTGCTGAAAATACTCTTGTGATATGCACGACCGACCACGGACTCGCTTTCCCTCGCATGAAATGCCACCTCAGTGATCACGGCATTGGTGTGATGCTCATCGTTCGCGGTCCCGGCGGTTTTGATGGAGGACAAGTCGTAGATGGGTTAGTCAGTCAGATCGATCTCTTCCCGACGATATGCGAATTGGCAGGAATTGAAGCACCAGCACATCTCCAAGGAAATTCCGTTCTCCCACTGGTGCGCGGCGAGGCGGAGGATACTCGCGATGCTATCTTCGCCGAAGTCAACTATCACTGCTGTCATGAACCGCAACGCGCGATCCGAACCAAGCGGTGGAAATACATCAGACGCTATGACGACGCGGAAAAGTGGGCACTGCCGAATTGCGACGACAGCATTAGCAAAACCTTTATGATGGAGCACGGTTGGGGTGATGATCCGGTTGAAGCGGAACGGTTGTATGATGTCGTATTCGATTCATCGGAGGCACATAACCTCGCAGGGAATCCGAATTATGCGGATGTTTTGGCAGAGATGCAAGATCGTTTGGAACAGTGGCGTTCTGAAACAGACGATCCGGTGAGTGAGAACCAAATTATGGTGCCACCGGAAACGGCTGTCCTGAACGATCCCACAGATATATCACCGGGCGACAAGCACTATCCCGCACGTGAAATGGTATAGCACCATAGTCCTCTCGACTTACTGCTGGCGAGGTTTCTAACCTCGCCAGAATTGAATGTGGATTGAATGAACGTGAAACCCAAGAACGAATCCTAGCAATGTTCTTTCAAAGCCGATTGCCTGCCCACAACGCGCCACGGCGGATAACCGTCTGAAAACTCGGATTTTCAAGCACTGCCATATCGTGTCCGAGTGCGAAGTAAAAGACTCTGCCTTCGCCATACCCATGATGGAATGCCATGACATGCGTTTCATCTTTCGTCTCGTCGTAAGCGTGCATCAGATGGTGTGATGTGTCAGGATTATGTTTGAGGTAATAGAGTTCATCTGTCGCCTCAAAATCGGCTAACCCTTCGGTAATCGGATGCCCACTGTCACCCACATTAACCGTGAAGTCCATATACGGGCTGTGTCCGTTGAAAAACCCGTTAAGCATACCGTGGTAGCCTTCAGATTCCCTAAATGAAGCAGCAGCGGTGTGCAATCCGAAGAATCCACCACCCGCTCGGATATAGTCGAGCAAACCACTTTCCTGTGCCTCCGAGAGTTCCCCAACGTCGGTATAGAAAAGCACAGTGTCATATCCACTAAGTCCGTCAGCAAGCACATTGTAGTCCTGTGAGAAATCGGCTTTAATGTCATCGCCATCGTTGAGCATTGACGTCAAGAACTGTCCGTTCCCCGCATGATCGTGATAAATACCCTCTGTTCCAACAAATATGAGTAATTTAAGTGTTTCCATCTTTATCTTTTTCCCTATTTAGGTTACGAATTATCTGTTCTCAATTAGGAGGGAACCTTGGTTTAACGACAACCCTCTTTAACTGACAACTGATAACTGAAAACTAATTGTTAGGCATCACGAGAACTTTAACAGATTCGTGTTCATCACGCCCCGCGGCGACAGCAAATGCCTCGTTAATATCGTCCAAGTCGAACCTATGCGTAATTAATGGGTTCGGGTCGAGTTTACCTACGGCGAGCAAATCAATGGCGACTTGAAACTCTGTTTTCCCACCACGTCTCCCGTAACAGAACGACCAGATGACCGTGAGTTCTCGACTCCGTGCAAACCGTTCTGAAAAGGTGAGCGGGGTACGATGTCCACCGACCATACAGACTCTGCCACGCTTTGCTGCGATCTCTGTCGCCTGTTCCAGCGTATTCGCAGTACCACCGACTGCCTCAAAGACAACGTCCGCACCTCTGCCATCGCTCCAGTCTTTAATAGCCTCAACAGCGTCTGTCTTATCTACGTTGATAGGCACGGCTCCGACCGCTTCATGGGCGATCTGTATCGGTCCATCCGGCTTTCCGAGCATGGCGATAGAAGTCGCCCCCGCAATATCTGCGACCTGAGCAATCGTCAATCCGACTGGACCGCTCCCAATAATGGCGACGCGGTCTCCCGGAGATACCATCGCTCTGTTGACCGCATGAACCGCCACAGCGTAGACCTCCGCTAACGCACCGCCTTCAGCGGAGACATTGTCCGGCAACGCGTACACGTTTGGCGTGCGGGCAACCATAAATTCCGCAAAGCCACCACCACCGTGCCTCAAATTCGCGCAGATATTGTAATAACCGTTGAAGCATTCCGGACAGTTGTTACATGGACTAATCGGTTCAACCGCGACGCGAGTGCCCTTTTCATAACCTGTAATGCCGCTGCCTATATCAATAATCTCGCCCGTTAATTCGTGTCCACCAATACGCGGGGATAAAGGCTTCTCTGGTTGATGATGGTACCCGTGCAGATCACTGCCACAGATCCCCGTCGCCTCTACTTGAACCAGGACCTGCCCTTCTTCCGGTGTTGGATCAGGCACCGTTTCAACCCTTATGTCTTTTCCACCATAAAATTGTGCCGCTTTCACAATAGTCACCTCAAATGGTAATAATCTGTTTGAAATATAGCATAGGTTCGGAATCGTGTCAATACTAACTCCGCTGGAGTCCATCTGAAATTTCCCTTGACTTCCAAAGGGGAAATGCGTTAAAATCAAGGAGATATAACACCTGATGAGGAGATAAAAATGAGAACAGTTAAATTAGGCTTGATTGGGGCAGGTGGTATCTCGGGAGCACACTGTCAAACGCTTGCCGAGATTGAAGATGCCGAGATTATCGCTGCTGCCGACATTGTCCCGGCAAACCTTGAACGTGCGAAAGAACAGTGGGGTATCAAGCGTACGTTCACTGACTACAATGAAATGCTCAAAATGGACGAGATTGAAGCGGTGTACGTCTGTACCCCCACAGGTGTGCATGCCCCACCTACAGTCGCTGCGCTGAACGCAGGCAAACACGTTTTCTGCGAGAAGCCGATGGAAGCGACCTTGGATGCTGCTGCTTCAATGTGGCGTGCCGCAAAAGAAAACGATAAAATCCTGATGATCGGCTTGAAACTCCGGTATTCGCCAGAGGTTATTAAGGCGAAAGAAATCGTTGACGCCGGCACACTCGGCGATATCTACTACGTCGAAACCGTTGCTGACCGAAGGCGCGGGAATCCGGGTGGCAGTTTCATCCGAAAGGCGACAGCCGGTTTAGGCGCGTCTGCCGACATCGGCGTTTATGCGCTCGACACTGCCCTCTATCTGATGGGACACCCCAAACCCGTTGCGGTCTCCGGTATCACCTCTAACTACTTGAGCCTCCACAACACGTGGAACCCTGCCCTTAAAGAGACCGAGGTCGAAGATTTCGGTGTCGGTTGGGTGGTCTTTGAAAACGGTGCGCGCATGGTCTTCAAGACGTGCTGGTGCATGAACATGGATTCGCTCGGTGGGACGATTTTTCTCGGTAAGAAAGCGGGATTACGTCTCGGCATCGGCGAAGTCCGCGGACCACAAGACGGTGTCCGCGTCTACGGCGATAAAGACGGTGAGATTTTCGATCAAGAATTCACGAAGTTTGAATCGGTGAGTGTATTCCATGAGGAAGATACGGCGTTTATTGATGCTGTCCGTGAAGGGAAACCCTCGCCAATCGATCCGTACGGCGTAATGCTAACGAATGTTATTATTCAGGGAGTTATCGACTCCTCCAACGCAGGTGGACGCGAAGTCGCAGTGACGGTGCCGACCCTATAATATTGTAAGGCGGGGTCTCCATGCCTCGCCCCTTGTTTCTGGTTTTCGTTTTACTATCTTTTCTCATCTTCACAGACTCTATATAATCAGGGTCATTCAATTGTAGGTTTTTTGTGTTATATTTTTCACGGGTGTTAATACTTCAGATAAGCAGAAGTCGCGTGACATTTCACGCGACTTCTGCTATACTTCACCATAAAAAGTAGCACACTTTTGAGGTGAAGTATGACAAGAACTTCTTCCTGCCACTTAGTTGATATGTTAGCAGAAGTGCCAGATCCCCGCAAGAAAAAAGGGCTCCGGCATCCGTTAGCCTCGATGCTTGCGCTCACGGTTGTCGGTCTCTTGTGTGGTCAACGCAGCTATACACAGCTTGCCAAATGGGCGCGGCTCCACCCTTGCCTTCGAAACGCCTTGGGGTTCACGGCGAAACAAACCCCGGCGGCATCAACGTTTCATTATCTCTATCGGCGTCTTGACATCGCCACTGTAGAAAAGACGCTCACGCAGTGGACGACACAGACTTTAGCAAGTTTGCGCATTTCCACATCTAACTTGAAGGGACTTGCGATAGATGGTAAAACCTTAGGCAACAGTCATCCCGAAGATGCCCGCAGGACCCATCTGCTCGCAGCCGTCTTTCATGAGTTAGGCATCCCTGTCGCAGAATGTGCGGTGAGTGAAAAGAGCAATGAAATCCCTGTTTCCATTGAACTCTTGAAAGCGTTTGATGTCTCAGGTCTCGTCATCACAACGGACGCACTTTTGACCCAACGTAAGTTCTGTCAACAAATCCTTGATGCTCAAGCAGATTACTGCCTCCCCGTCAAAGCGAATCAGAAGCAGTTATATGAGGATATTCGAGACCTCTTTGAACCCTTGGATGAAACAGATCCACCCGAAGTGGAACACCGCCGGTTTGAAAATCTTCACGCAGAAGTCGGCGCACATCTTCAAACGTATACGAATACAGAAGACGCAAAAGGCAGGATTACCACTCGCACCCTCACCACAAGCACTCTCTTGACCGAACATACCGACTGGCCGGGGCTACAACAAGTTTATCAATACACCACACACCAGAAACAGAAAAGCACCGCACACGTCAAGGGTTTCCACGTGCAGTATGGCATCACGAGTCTATCACCTGAACGCGCCTCGGCAGCTGACTTGCTCAAACTCCGACGCCAACACTGGACGATTGAGAATAAACTCCATTGGATCCGAGATGCCGTCTTTCAAGAGGACGCCTCAACCGTCAGAACAGGTGTGCTCCCCCAAGTCATGGCAGCTTTGCGAAACACCGCAATCTCCGTCTTACGATTCACTGGACATACTAAAATCACCGACGCACTTCAACTTTTCGCCGCAAAACCTATACTCGCAGTTAACATCATAAAATGAGAAATCTTAAAATTGAATGACCCTGCTATATAATGAAGTCATATTGAGTAAAACATAAGGATGTAGTAAAATAGGGAAAAAGAAAGTATTGATTTATGTCCCATTCTTTCCCGTTCAGATACCTATTTGCTTTGCGTTCTTAGCTCTTACTCGCTATGAGTTCAATATGTACAGAACACGGCGGGATTTACAAAACCGGTGTTCAACTGAAATCCACGCTTTGATGCGGAATGCCGTGAGTTTGTCCTTTTCAATGTAACACGCGTTCCCGTAGAAAGCGTAGAGGACCTGCAGGATGAAGTTTATTGAGGTTGCGGGGAAAAAATTCAAATTAGCATCCCGATTTGCGCGATTGTTCGCTTTTCTCATAGATGGAATGCTCGTAGCAGGTGTGCTATCAATTTTGGTTTTTCTGTTTGATGCAATGGGCTCCGGCATTGGTCCGAGTCTTATTCGGATTGGATTGCTCAGTGCATTGCTGTGGACACTGGGTCCTAAAACTAAAATAACCCAAGTTGCCGATGAAAGCGCGTTCCCTCTCGTGCAAATGTCTATAATTGCTCTTTTCGGACCGTGGCTGAACTATGGTTTAGACACGCTACTATGGGGCGGTACAGCGATAGGGGCAGCCATTCTGTTTTTTATGGATGGCTTCGGCGATGGACAGGGACCCGGCAAAAAGCTGCTATCGCTACAAGTGCTGAGATTGAAAAATGGTAAACCCTGCTCCTTTAAAGATTCTTTTGTTCGCCGACTTGCAGGCATCTTTCAACCATTGGATTTTTTCTGGACACTCGGAGAAAAAAAGCAGCGGATGGGAGATAAGTTAGCAGAGACGGTTGTGGTGAAACTTGAGACTGAACTGGAAAAGATTGAGGTTGAAACTGAAGATCCTGAGAAGGTTTTAGAGAATACTATCGTTGAGATGACCAACAGGCTTTCAGATGCGCGCCAGAAAGTTGATGCCTCTGTAGGTGTCGAAGAACTATTTCAGAACGCTTATGAAGGTGCCATCGCCCAAGCGAGTGAATGGCAGGAGCGTGCTGTTATTAACCTCAAAGCAGGACATGAAGATTTAGCGCGTGAAGACCTCGAAAAACGAAACGAATACAGACGATTAGCAGACAAATACAAAACGCAGTGGGAAGATCAAAAACAGGTCGTCCAAGCACTCAGCAACCTGCTTGAACATCTTCAACAGAAAATGATGGAGGCAGAAGGTGAGAAAACCTCCGTCATAGCGAAACACAGAAACATCAATGCCGAAGCACATCTACGTGAGATGCTAAAAGAGATTCAGGACAACAAAGCATTTGAGACGCTTGTAAAGATGGAGCAGGACGCGTCTGAAGCATCCACTTTGGCGAAAGCCGCGGCGGAAGTAGATGTCGCATATCAGGATACGAAATTAGAACGTGAGTTCGCAAGTTATGCTGAAGAAGCATCGCTTGATAAAGACCTTGATGAATTGAAGGCGAAACTACAAAAATGAAAGTTCATCCAGACGTGTATTGTATAAACACAAAAAGATTTATAGGGTTTGAAAGTGAAGTCCATTGAAATTGCTGGTAAAAAATTCAAATTGGGATCCCGAATGGCGCGCTTGTATGCCCTCTTCATAGATGTCACTTGCGTATCTGTTGCCCAAATCATTTTGGTCTGCCTTATGCACTTGATAGCAGAACTTATTTCCCCAACAATGTGGAATCACCCACAAGGTCCTTTGCAGGGGTTCGTCGCTGGGACTTTCGTTTTCTTTAACATAGCTCTGTGGACGTTCGGTTTACTTTTCATAGACGGGTTTAGAAAAGGACAAGGCATAGGCAAAAAACTGCTATCACTACAAGTGCTCCGATTGAAAGACGGAAAACCGTGTACTTTCAAGGATGCCTTTATTCGCCGACTTGCAGGTATCTTTCAACCATTGGATTTTTTCTGGACACTCGGAAAAAAACGGCAGCGGATGGGGGATAAGTTCGCTGAGACGGTTGTGGTCAGATATGAGCCGGAACCGGAACAGACTGAAGTCGAAACCGAAGATCCAGAAAAAGTCTTAGAAAGTGCTATCGTTGAAATGAAAGATCGACTTTCAGAAGCCCGGGAGAAGGTTGATGCCTCTATTGGCATTGAAAAACAGTTCCAAGATGCTTATGAAGGTGCCATTGCTCAAGCAGAACGGTGGCAAGAGCGGGCACTCATTGCGCTTAAAGCAGGGCGTGAGGATTTGGCACGCGAAGACCTCGAAAAACGAAACGAATACCGACGGTTAGCTGACAAACATAAAAAGCAGTGGGAAGAACAGAAACAGATCGTCCGAGAACTTAGCAACCTTCTTGAGCATTTTCAGCAGAAAATGATGGAGGCAGAAGGTGAGAAAACCTCCGTCATAGCGAAACACAGGAACGTCAATGCCGAAGCACACCTACGCGAGATGCTCAAAGAGATACAGGACAGTAAAGCACTTGAAACACTCGTAAAGATGGACCAGAATGCGACCGAGGCAGCCACATTGGCGAAAACCGCAGCTGAAGTGGATGTCGCATATCAGGATACGAAATTAGCGCGTGAGTTTGCGGGTTACGCTGAAGAAGCATCACTTGACAAAGACCTCGCCGAATTAAAGACAAAATTAGAAAAATAAATGTTCACCGAGTTTTGTAGTACAAATATAAAATGATTTCAAGGGTTTCAAGATGAAGTCTATTAAGATCGCTGGGAAAAAATTCAAATTAGCATCCCGAATGACACGGTTATACGCGCTCTTTATAGATATTGCGATCTTAGGTGCTGTGCAATCCGTTTTCGGGATTCTTTTATCGGTTGCGGGGATTCTGTTTTTCGGTCCTGAGCCCTTCAATGTAAACGGTCCCCTCGATCCCTTTAATCCGTCCAGAATTGCTTGGATTCTTACTGGTCTCAGTGCTGTTGGTCTTCTATTCAGTGGTGCCTTGTGGACATTCGGTCTTTTTTTTATCGATGGCTTCAGAAAAGGTCAGGGAATAGGGAAAAAACTGTTGTCCCTGCAGGTACTCCGTTTGAAGGATGGTAAACCGTGTACTTTCAAAGATGCCTTCGCCCGTCGCTTCGCAGGTATCTTTCAGCCATTTGATTTACTTTGGTTCCTTGGAAAAAAACAGCAACGGCTCGGGGATAAGTTAGCGGAAACGGTTGTTGTGAAATATGAGCCGGAACCGGAACAGACTGAAGTCGAAACTGAAGACCCAGAGAGGGTCTTAGAGAGCGTTATCGTTGAGATGAAAAATCGGCTCTCGGAGGCACGAGAGAAGATTGATGCCTCTATTGGGGTTGAAAAACAGTTTCAGGACGCTTATGAAGGGGCGATTGCCCAAGCAGAACAGTGGCAGGAACGGGCACTCATTGTCCTTAAAGCCGGACGTGAGGATCTGGCTCGTGAAGATTTGGAAAAACGAAACGAATACCGACGGTTAGCAGATCAATACAAAACACGATGGGACGAACAGAAACAGATCGTCCGAGATCTTACGGAGCTCCTTGAGCATCTGCAGCAGAAAACGATGGAAGCGGAAGACAAAAAGACAACCGTCGTGGCGAAACATAGGAATGTTGATGCCGAAGCACACCTTCGCGAAATGCTCAAAGAGATACAGGACAATAAGGCGTTTGAAACGCTTACGAAGATGGATCAAGATGCCACGGAGGCAGCGACTTTAGCGAAGGCAGCGGTTGAAGTAGATGTCGCATATCAGGATGCGAAATTGGAACGTGAATTCTCGAGCTACGCTGAAGAGGCATCGCTTGACAAGGACCTCGCTGAATTAAAGGCGAAGTTGCAGTAGACATGAACGCCGTCCCTACACTCACAGAAAAGTAGTGTGATAGCTACAGAAGAATCTTTTTGAGAAAAAAGATTCATGATGTTTATTAGGCGGATTCGTCCGGATAAGAGCAAGGAGTACTGAAGATGTCCATTATTAAGGTTGCCGGAAAAAAGTTCAAGTTGGCATCCCGATGGGCTCGATTGGGTGCGTTCTTACTCGATGTAGGACTCTTGGGTTTCTGTCAATTCCTTTTAATTCTCCTTGGTTCTGCACTATTTACAATTCTTCACGGTTTTAGCGGCGGTAGTTATAACCCATTAGATGTAGCATCAGTCAGTATCGAAATCTTAAGTATCGTTTTGTGGATATTTGGTCTGTTTTTCATGGATGGCGTCAAAAAAGGAGGCGGATTTGGTAAGAACCTTTTATCGCTACAGATAGTCCGTTTAAAAGATGGGAAGCCTGCGAGCCTCGGAGATGCCTTCATTAGACGCTTCTCAGGCATACTCCAACCTATTGACTGGCTATTCGCACTCGGAGGAGACAAACAGCGAATGGGCGATAAAATTGCCAGCACTGTTGTTGTCAAATTAGACACAAAACCTGTCGAATTTGTAACTGAGGCTGAAATCAAAACTGGAGCCGAAACCACTGATCTGGAAAAGGCTTTAGGGGACATTGTCCGTGAAATCACACATCGGTTTTCAGAAGCGAAACAGAAGGTTGATGCCTCTATTGGCATTGAAAAACAGTTGCAAAATGCTTACGAGGGTGCAATTGCGCAGGCTGAACGGCATGAAGAACGAGCAACTATTGCAATTCAAGCTGGACGTGAAGACTTAGCACGTGAAGATTTGGTGCAACGCAACGAATACCGACAACTCGCGAGCAGCTACAAAACCCAATGGGAAGAACAGAAACAGGTTGTCGCCCATCTCACGACCCTCTTTGAAACGCTTCAGGAAAAAACTGAGGAGACAGAAAGAAAAAGCGGTCAGGTTATGGCACAGCACATAAATGTTAATGCCCACGAACATATGCGTCAAGCATTGACTGAACTTCAAAATAGCGAGGCTTTTGAAATTCTTAGGAAAGCAGAGCAAAACGTAAACGAAGCTGCTGCCTTAGCAAAAGCGGCTTCTGAAGTGGATGCTGAATTTAAGGATGTGAAATTGCATCGTGAATTTGCAAGCTACGCAGAAGACGCATCAATTGACCGGGACCTCACTGAATTAAAGGCGAGATTAAAGTAGACGCGATGCATCATCGCCACCTATTTCTTAGGAACCATAATGGATACATATACCTCTCCAAATATTGTTTTTATCATGGCAGACGATATGGGATACGGCGATGTCGGCTGCTATAACCCCGATTCAAAAATTCCCACCCCAAATATGGATAAACTCGCAGAGGAAGGCATTCGCTTCACCGATGCGCACTCCCCCTCTGCGGTCTGTACACCCACACGATACGGGGTCTTAACGGGACGCTATTGCTGGCGGAGTCGTCTCAAACACGGCGTGCTTTACGGATACGAACCTCCGCTTATTGAATCCGAACGCTTAACAGTTCCGGGATTGCTGAAGGATGCGGGTTATAACACTGCATGCGTCGGTAAATGGCATTTAGGACTCGGATTTTCGACGGTACCGGGATACGATTTCGATTTCAATGCGCCGCTGCCGTGGCAGAACGCAGGACGCGAATTGGAAGAACATATCGATTTCACAGCATCACTGACCGGCGGTCCAGTAGACCTCGGTTTTGACCATTTCTATGGAAACGCCGGTTGTCCAACCTGTCAACCGCCTTACGGTTTCATTGAAAATGATACTTTTGTCGAGATCCCAAGCGTCTATCATGAGGTGCCAGAGTTCACGAGTCGTCCCGGAATGATGACCCCGGGGTGGGAACATAAAGACGCAGATCCGATCATCGCAGAGAAGGCTGTTGAATATATTGAGGAACAAGCAGATGCGGATGCGCCTTTCTTTCTCTACCTGACCCCTTCCGCCCCGCATGAACCTTGCACAGAGGCAGTCGTGCCAGATTTCGCGCGCGGCAAGAGCAGTGCCGGTCCTCGCGGCGACCTGGTCTGGCTTGTCGATTGGATGGTAGGCGAGGTAATGGACGCGTTAGAACGCACCGGCAAAACCGACGAAACGCTTATCTTTGTCACGAGCGATAACGGTGCTTTGCCCGGTGACCGGATTCAAGGTGATAATAGTCCGATGCCGTATCATCTCTATGACCACAAGTCGTGTGGTGATTGGCGTGGCTACAAGGCACATATCTGGGAAGGTGGACATCGCGAACCTTTGATTGCGCGTTGGCCCGGTGTCATCGCACCGAACACCGAAACCGATGCGCTAACCTGCCTCACCGATCTGATGGCGACGTGTGCTGCTATTGTCGGGACCGAAGTCCCTGACGATGCAGGACAGGACAGTTGTAATATCTTACCAGCAGTGTTAGGTGAAGAGACAGAAAATCCCCTGCGAGAGGCTATCGTACATCATTCCAGTACCGGCGTTTTTTCTATACGACATCGCGAGTGGAAATTGATTCTGGGGACGCAAGGTTCAGGTGGCTGGCCCCCACCCCGTGATGGCGGTCCCAAACCGGATGTTCCAGGACAACTGTATCAAATCTATGAGGATCCGGGTGAAACGAACGATGTTTGGGAGACCTATCCAGAGATTGTGGAACGATTGACAGCATTATTGGAGAGATTTAAGCAGGATGGACACAGTCGAATGTGAGAATGCCATAAAAATTTAGGGGACGTAACCGCCAATTGTGCAAGGAGTTACAACTATGGAAACTACTACTACAATTGATTCACTTTTCCGATTATCTGGTCCGTCGCAAGCAGATATCGATTCTTTTCATAACGACGGCTACATCGCGTATCCAGATGTGTTCACAGACGACGGTAGAGAAGGGCTGATTGAGGAAATCACGCAGCGTTTTGAACCAACGCGTCAGTACATTGAGACATTGCATAATGGCGATGCACAAGAACGCTCTTATTTCATTCGTCCATGGAACGATCGCTGTGAATACAGTGATCGACTTATCGACGATCCGTTCATTACGGCACTGATATGTGCAACGATCGGTGACGCGTACCACTTCTGCCACTCTGCCCTCAACATCGCACCCCGCGGGATCGGTCCGCTTGGATACCACCAGGACCACCACCACTGGAAACATGAGAACCCTGTTAACCTCGCGGAGCGCGACAATTACTACATCCAGATCCTGTACTACCCAAACGGCTTCACACGTGGGGATCGGAATCTCAAAGTTATACCGGGCAGCCACAAGGTCGCTCCAACAAAAGAAGCGACACCGGATCGAATGCTCACAGGCGATTTCGACGAAGAAGCCGGACGCACACTGGAAGAGAAACGACTTGAATTACCACCCGGTAGTATGGTCTACATCGATGCCCGCATCTTCCACGCCGCGGAGGCGAAACCTATAGATTCCCCGCAGCTCTATCGTATCTTCGCCATAGACATCTTTAAAGAGGCAGGACCGCCGCATCGCTACACGCAGGAAATCCCTGAGGAATGGATGAAGCACGCGACACCGTTCCGTCAGAAATTATTTGATCGTGAGGGGTACACAGAAGGGTGTTGGAGTTAAAACATTAAATCACTGTCAAAACGGAGTCATAATGAGCACACCAGATCGTCCGAATATCCTCTGGATATCTTTAGAGGATACAACGCCGCGTTTCGGTTGCTATGGCGACCTAATCGCCCGCACCCCAAATATTGACCGCCTCGCTGCAGGCGGATGTCGGTTTCCAAATGCCTTTTCAACAGCCGGAGTCTGTGCACCAAGTCGTTCCGCTATTATCACCGGTATGTATCAGACTTCCATCGGAACACATCACCATCGAACAACGCATACACACGAAAGTACACCTAACCTACCTACGCCGTATTCTGTTGTTCCTCCACCTTATGTGAAAACCTTCACCGAATACCTGAGAGGGGTAGGCTATTATTGCACCAACAATAGTAAAACAGACTATCAGTTTACACCACCTATCACAGCGTGGGATGACAATAGCAATCAAGGGCACTGGCGAAATCGTGCGGAAGGGCAACCCTTCTTTTCCGTTTTTAACCCAATCATTACACACGAAAGCGGTATGTGGGAAAAGGAAGATCGTCCACTGACCACGAATCCTGATGACGTGGAATTACCTCCTTATTTACCAGATACACCTAAAGCCCGTGCCGCATTGGCTCGACAGTACGATAACCTCGCCACTGCCGATGCACGTGTCGGAGAGTTGTTAGATCAATTGGAAGAGGACGGGCTTGCAGACAATACCATCGTCTTCCTCTGGAGTGACCACGGCGAAGGACTTCCACGCGGTAAACGTTGGCCCTATGATGCGGGGATCCGAATTCCGTTGATTGTGCGTTGGCACGAAGAACTTAATCCAGGGAGTGAAAGTGATCAATTGGTGAGTTTGATTGACCTCGGTCCCACTGTGCTTTCGTTATGTGGTGTTCAAGCACCGCAGCATCTACAAGGACAACCCTTCCTTGGACCACAAAAAGTAGAACGTGAATATATTTTTGCGACGCGCGACCGCCTTGATTTATCGTATCACATGTTGCGTGCTGTACGTGATAAACGGTATAAATACATCAAAAATTATTATCCCGAAAATCCGTATCTTCTCTGGGATCCTTACCGCAATAGCCATCCCGTGATGCAGGAGATGTGGAGACTTCATGCCGAAGGTAAATTAGAGGGAGATCAATTGGTCATGTTCCAATCACCGTGCCCCGAAGAACTCTACGATGTGGAAAATGACAAGTATGAACTCAACAACTTAGCAGAGAATGCAGCACATGCAAATGTGCTTAAACGGATGCGAGAAGCGTTGACAGCATGGCAATCGGAATTCGGCGATATGGGGAATATATCTGAAAAAGAAATGGTGGCAAAGTGGTATCCTAATGGCACACAACCACAAACGGCATCACCACTTTTCATTCCGATTAACGCGTCTAACTCCGGCGTGGAGCCTGCTCATGAAGATGGAGAATGGGACGCACCGCTGCTTCTGCAACTCTATTGTTCAACACAAGGCGCCTCAATTGCGTATACAACCGAACAAGGTGAAGACATCCGATGGCAGTTGTATACAGAACCTTTGCGTTTACCGAAAGGTGAAACCGTTATAAGAGCAAAAGCAATTCGGATCGGTTACAAAGAGAGCGATGAAAAATCTCTAAAATTCACAGTTTCAGACAACTATAGTAAAACCCGAAAATAAGAGAGCACTTTGGAAAACACAAAACACCTCACCACCGCTGGCGAGGGGGTTTTTGCTTGGGTGTTTCCGCTAGTATCCTCGCCTCTTTGGGGTGTCTAATTAATTCTAAACTTTACTATAAATGACCCTGAATGCTAGTAGACGACCCTATTGACTTAAACCGCTGTTTGGGGTACAATCTTGTCAAAAATAGGGAGTCATAATGAACACACCAGATCGTCCGAACATTCTCTGGATTTCGTTAGAGGATACGACCCCACGTTTCGGTTGTTATGGGGATACACTTGCGCGCACACCGAATATTGATCGGCTTGCTGCCGGTGGATGTCGGTTTCCGAATGCGTTTTCGACTGCAGGTGTCTGTGCACCGAGTCGTTCCGCAATCATCACTGGTATGTACCAGACCTCTATCGGTACACATCACATGCGGACAGCACATACCAACCAAAACACACCTGATATGCCAACACCGTACTCCGCGGTGCCCCCACCTTACGTCAAGACATTCACTGAATATCTCAGAGGCGCAGGCTATTACTGCACGAACAACAGCAAAACCGATTATCAGTTCACACCGCCGATCACAGCGTGGGATGAGTCTAACAACACTGCGCATTGGCGAAACCGTGAGGCGGGACAACCCTTCTTCTCCGTCTTCAACCCGGGTGTTACGCATGAAAGCGGTATGTGGGAACGAGAAAATCGCCCATTGACTACAACCACGAATCCAGACAACGTGCAGTTACCTCCCTATCTGCCTGACACGCCGAAAGCGAGGCAGGCGTTGGCGCGCCAATATGATAACCTCGCGACCGCCGACGCACGCGTCGGTGAACTGTTGGATCAGTTGGAAGCGGATGGGCTTGCGGACAATACTATCGTCTTCCTCTGGAGCGATCATGGCGAAGGACTTCCACGCGGAAAACGGTGGCCCTACGATGCTGGTATCCGTATACCCTTGATTGTCCGATGGCCCGGCACACTGAGTCCAGGCAGTGCTACTGAACAACTGGTGAGTCTAATTGACCTCGGTCCGACTGTGCTTTCACTCTGTGACGTGCAGGCACCGGAGCATTTACAAGGACAACCCTTCCTCGGTCCACAGAAGATTGAACGCGACTACATCTTTGCGACGCGCGACCGCTACGACGAATCCTACGATATGGTCCGCGCCGTACGTGATAAACGGTATAAATACATCAAAAATTATTACCCCGAAAAGCCGTATCTGCTCTGGATTCCTTATCGCAATCGGCATCCAGTCATGCAGGAAATGTGGCGGTTATATGCTGCAGGCGAATTGGAGGGCGACCAAGAGGTGATGTTCCGTTCCCCACGTCCAGCCGAAGAACTCTATGATATTGAAAATGACCGGTATGAACTCAACAATTTAGCAGCCGACCCTGAACATCACGATGTACTGGAACGGATGCGCGGCGCGTTGGCACAGTGGCAGTCCGAATTTGGGGACATGGGGAATATCCCAGAAGAGCAGATGGTCGCAACATGGTACCCCGATGGTACACAGCCACAAACGGCAGCTCCGATTTTTATTCCTATTAACGCCGAACACCCGGGCACGGAGGTAATCCATGAGGTTGGTGAATGGACGGCTCCGCTTGTCTTACAACTTCACTGTTCCACACAAGGGGCATCCATCGCCTACACAACGGAACAAGGGGACGATGCCCATTGGCGGTTGTATACCGACCCACTGCGTCTGCAAAAGGGCGAAACAAGCATACGAGCAAAAGCAATTCGCATCGGTTATGGTGAAAGTGAAGAAAGAACGATTCATCTCAAAATTTCATAAGGAGACTATTGATAATGGCGCAACAGAATAGCCAGGACTATTTCGTTTATGTTGGCACCTATACGCATGGAAATAGCGAAGGGATTTATGTCTATCGCTTAGATGGCGCGACCGGTGCCTTGGAATACAGCAGCAAGATAACAGGCGTTGAAAATCCCTCTTTTTTGGAGATACACCCGAGCGGACAGTATCTCTTTGCTGTCAATGAACTCGGTGAGTTTGAGGGTGAAGCCAGTGGTGCGGTCACGGCGTTTTACATTCACAAAGAAACAGGGGAACTTAGTTATCTCAACCAGCAAGCGACTGGCGGTGGTGCCCCGTGTCATCTGAGTGTGGACGCCACCGGTAAATGTTTACTCGTGGCAAATTATGGCGGTGGAAGTGTTGCTGCTTTCCCGATAGCATCGGACGGTAGACTCGACGAAGCCTCCGATTTTGTGAAGCATCAAGGATCAAGCGTCAACCCACAGCGGCAGATGGAACCTCACGCACACGCAATTATGATTGATCCGGGCAATCGTTATGCCTTCTCACCCGATCTGGGACTTGATAAAGTACTCATCTACCAATTGGATGCGAAAAATGGGACGCTTACGCCTAATACGCAGCCGTGGGTACGTGTGCAGCCCGGCGCGGGACCACGTCATTTCGATTTTCATCCGAACAAGCAGTACGCGTACGTGATTAACGAGATAGATTCTACCTTCACCGCTTTCCGGTATGACGCGAGTGCGGGAACGCTAACTGAATTCCAGACAATTTCCACGCTTCCCGATGATTTCGATGGCACTAGTCATTGTGCCGATATTCACGTCCATCCCTCTGGGAAGTTTTTGTATGGTTCAAACCGTGGACATGACAGCATCGCTATCTGCGCCATTGATGAGGAAACGGGGATGCTGAGTCCCATCGGCTTTGAATCGACACAAGGACAGGCACCTCGTAACTTCGGGCTGAACCCGGAGGGGACATTTCTTTTTGCGGCCAACCAGCAGACAGATACGGTTGTCACGTTCGCAATTGACGCTGAAACTGGTGAGTTGAACGCCACAGGGGATGTAGCAGAAGTACCGACACCGGTCTGTCTGAAAATGCTGGCATGTAGTTAAGCTGCTTTGTAGGAGGTGGTCACCGTGCCTAAACGATAACAGACAGGCACGGTGACCTGTCTAAACAGTTATCGCTGCTGCCGTTGTTGTCTCCGTTCTTCCTGGAGTTTATCCCACGGATAGATAAAACAGCGATCTGCCCAGTCTTGGTAAAGTCCTGTAAGTTCCTTTACTTTTTGCGGATGTTTGTCAGCAAGGTTGTTGATCTCTGTCCGTTCTGTTTCCACATCATAGAGTTCCCAATCACCGGGGAACTTGCAGACCAATTTCCACTTCCCTTGACGGACTGCGCAATTGCCTTCGTGTTCCCAATAAAGAACTTCTTTGCCATTGTCTTTATCATCGAAAATCGGTACTAAACTCGTTCCCTCTAATGGAAGAATCGGTTTTCCATCGTGTTCTTCAGGATAAGTTGCTCCTGAGACTTCAAGGCATGTCGCCATGATGTCCAGCAGTTGACCGGGCTGATGGCGTAGTTCGCCTTTGGACTTTATGGCATCCGGCCAATGCGCGATGAGTGGCGTAGCGATCCCGCCTTCGTGGACCCAATGCTTGTATTCACGGAACGGCGTATTGGACAGGTTCGCCCACGGAACGCCGTAACTCTGATAGGTGGTTTCGGGACCTGGCATGATGCTTGGGTCGTTCCCGCGATAGACAGGTTTTCCATCAGAGGTGGTATCGGTACTGATGAGTGACCCCTTATCGCGTATTGCAGGCGGACCGCCGAGTTCTTCGGCACAACCACCGTTGTCGGCTAAAAACAGGATGAGCGTATTATCGAGTTCACCTGTCTCTTCCAATGTGTCGATAATTCGTCCAATGCCTGCATCCATACGGGTGATTTGCGCGGCGTAGACCTCCATGCGGCGTTGATTCCATTCCTTATACTGTGCCTCGCTCCACGGTAGTTGCGAGGGATCACGTGCTGTGAGCTGCCACGCCTCATCTAAAATTTTCATTTCTCGCATCCGTGAAAGCCGTTCTTCTCGGAGTTCATCCCATCCAGCAGCAAAACGTCCATTGTAGAGTGCGATGTCCTCTTCGTGCGCGTGCAGGGGCCAATGCGGTGCCGTATAAGCCACATAGGTAAAGAACGGACGGTCGGGTGTCTTTTCAGTGTGGTTACGAATATACGTCGCAGCTTCATCGCTGACAGCATCTGTGAAGAAGTAGCCTTCGGGGAGCTCATCGTGTTGGATGCGGGTATTATTTCGCGTCAGGGTGTGCGGTTTCCAGAAATTCGCGGCACCGGTGATAATCCCATAGTACTCGTCGAATCCACGCTGACAGGGCCAACTATGCTTGGGTCCATCAGCACCAGTATGCCGAGAGATATGCCATTTACCACTCATATACGTGCCGTAGCCTTCTGAACGGACGGCATCGGCAATAGTAATACAACGGTCATTAAGGTCCCCGCGATAACCTTCAAGTCCATCGTCGCCCATCATGTGTCCCACTCCGGTTTGGTGTGGATGTAGTCCAGTAAGCATGGACGCACGGGACGGACAGCAGCGAGCCGTATTGTAGAACTGTGTAAATCGTAATCCGCCCCCTGCGAGCCGATCAAGATTCGGGGTGTGTACTTCGCCACCGTAGCAGCCTAAGTCGGAAAAACCCATATCGTCATTTAGGATAAGGACAACGTTAGGTTTTTTATTCTTTGTCATGTAATGAATACCTCTTTCGTTTGTAAAATTGATGTTGTTTTTGAAGGTTCAGTATGTTACTATTAAAAGAGTGACGCTTAGACTGAAAATGTACAGCCTTTATGAAAGCAGATAAAATGCCTCACTTATCCCGGAGATAAAATCATGATTGCGAATCTGATTACACTCTTCCGCCTGATTCTGGTTTTCGTTGTGATTTCCCTTTTTGGGTATCACCTTTATTTAGATATTTTACTCGTCGCGCTGATCGGCTTAATTCTATTCCTCGATGCAGTTGACGGTTATGTTGCCCGTAAACTGAATCAGACTTCCGATTTCGGTGCCCTATTTGACATCGTTGGCGACCGGATTGTCGAATGCATTTTCTGGGTTTACTTTGCCGTTGTTGGATTGATTCCATTCTGGATACCAGTCATCGTGATTGCCCGTGGTTTTTTCACAGATGGCTTGCGGAGTGCTGCTTTTGCACAAGGCAAGACCGCCTTCGGTGAAAACACGATGATGACCTCAAGATGGACTCGCGCACTCACCAGCTCGAGAGTGAGCCGGAGCGTCTATGGTATCACGAAAACCCTCGCTTTTCTCTATCTCGGTAGTGTTATTGCCTTCAAAAATTCCGGCATCCATCCGGAATTAGTTGTCGGATTGGAATTGGCAGGCGTAATCCTATCTTCCATAACTGTCGCCATGTGTCTAATTCGCGGGCTTCCTGTCATAGTCGATGGTTGGAAATACGTCAAAGGTTAACGCTATTCTTCAGCATTCTCAAAACTGAGCAGTCCTCATTTTCGTGACATAGAACTATAACCACTTGTATTTAGCAGTAAGTGGCTCCCATCCTCACTCGCAAGCGCAGTAAAAAACGGTTTTGCCGCAGCGTAAGCAGCAGCCGGTAGGGTCTTGTTTTTAAGAATAAATATTAACTGGTAAGTGAGAATGTTATCAACTTGCCTGTACTGCCGAGTGAATTCCGCACTTTCTATAGTATGATGGCTATCTTCCGGCACGGCAGCCTTCCATCCGTCTGGAATGCGGATACGAACCGTCTTTTCAATTTGCGTTGGATAACCGAAATCCAACGAATACATACGTTGCTCCTTAGCAAACGCTTCAGCATACTCCCCGAACTCATCAATTGGTAAGGGCAATAACATATTGTTTTCCAAAGGTGTTGCGTAATTCTCAACACGAAAACCGAGTCTGATTTCTACCGGTTCGTTAAGCTCGTTGAGGTCAGTCATGTCATACCACCCTATCTGGATCCCCGGAAATTGCCCGCTGAGTTCAGCCGCCAAAGCATCTTTCAAAGCACTGGATTGTATCTGTTGGTATGCCCACCGGGCGTTTAGGTCATATTGCCCACTTGTCTGAATATGGAGTATCCCTTCCACGGTGCCTTGGTTATTTAGCGTCAAATCTGTCGTGCTTACAAGTCTATTGAATTCAGGTGGGAAAATAGGTGTCTTCACAAACTCGCCGTGTGTATCGGCGATGAGAAATCCTGTGCGTCCTTGTACGTTATAAGGCAAGTCGCCGTAACTACAAGTTGACGAGGTAGGATCTAACCAGATATAGGTGTTTGCCGCTGTACGGATTGCGACAATCATGTGATTAAACTGGTTGAGCGATGGGAGTGTCGTGTCAACCCGCTCGTATGGTGAAACGCTAATCAGAACAGGGTAGGCTTTGATACCCACGAGATCCAGCATTGAAATCAGGAGTGCTGTTTTGTCCTTGCAGTCGCCGTATTGCATCTGAAAAACCTCGGCAGCGGGTGAGGGCTGGTAAGCACTCTGTCCGAGTTCAATACCCACGTAACGAATTTTTGTGGCAACAAAATGGTAGATGGCGCGGATATTCGCCTCCTCTGTCGTCAAATCTCTGGTTAGCTGCTGAACTTTTGCCTCAATGTGAGTATCCGGTGTGTATCTCCCCTTCGCGAGCTCCTTATACCAAGCGTAAACGCTGTCCCAGTCTGCAATCGATGAATAACGCAGGCGTGGAACGACATCGTTGACGTGTGGCATACCTTCTTCCAGCGTCAGAGCAGGTGTTTCGCCATATCTCCAGATATATATAACGGTGTCACTTTCTGTGTAAGACACCTCAGGTTCCTGGGAGTTTGTGCCTGACGTATCATTGGCAATTTTCCACTGTAGGTGCCACGCTTTGGGTATCTGAAGGGCATAGCTCGTCTCAAGGGTTGCTTCCGTTGCCTGAAAATTGTATCCCCCCGTAATCCACGTCTCGCCGCCCGGCACTTTATCCTCAAGCGTTACCTGATATTCAATGCAAACCCCCGGTACGAGACCGACCATAGAAATCACTTTCCACATCGCGTCGGAATAGAGGTTTTGTGCCAATAACCCAGGCGGCGTTACGTCATTGAACGCCTCTTCGGGCGGTTGCAGCACCGTGCCGTCTGCCGCAATTGTTCTGGCTATGTTAACACCGATATTTTGAGAAGCGGGTTGGTAAGGAATGGCAATATCCCCGTATTTTTGGATGCCTCTTTCGGTAAGAATTTTAACGACTTGGTGTGTCATATAGCGCGACTGCCCTGTCGGTAAAATATCGTGGCTGAAATGGTTAAATAGGACAAGGGTATCAGCATCAGGATAATTGCCCGCGTCTGGAGCGTTCGCGATAATACTCTCAACGTCTGGATTTAGGAGGGTGACGGGCTGTACATCGACAACCTGTGTTGGACCAAAATCCCGTTGGGCAAGTGCTTGGAGCCGCGTTAAAGCGAGAAGATTGTCTGGGGCAATGTCTAAGAGTTGTTTGTATTGAAGCTGCGCCTCAAAGTAACGCTGTTGGTCTTCGTAGAGTGCTGCAAGTTGCTCTCTTGCCCAAACATCGGTTGGAAATAACCGAATTGATTCTCGGAACTCTGCGATAGCCTCGCCAATCTCACCGCGTTCCAAGTAGATTAACCCTAAATAATTGTGCAAATTTTCGCTTTCAGGACGTTCACACCTCGGATCAAGCGATAGTGCTCTTCGGAGTACCTGAAGTGCCTGATCGAAACGCTGTAGCTGCTTGTAAACTAAACCGAGATGATTTAAAGCATACAGGTTATCCACCGAAACACCAAGGACTCGCTCGTAGTATTCAGCGGCTGCTGCGTAGTCCCCTAACTTTTCAGAGATGTATCCAGCATAGTTTAGAGCCGTGATATTGTCCGGCTCCAGCGTTAAAAATGTTATGAATGCGTCCCGTGCATTTTCATATTCCTCAAGTTGGAAATATATCTCTGCGATTTTGCGTTGCACTTCACTGGAATCCGGCCGAATTGCAACAGCAGCTTTGTAAGCGGTAAGTGCCGCTCGCAGATTTCCGTGTTGTAGTTCGCTATTGCCGGTTTCAACCTGTTCTTTCCACTCACGGTTCTGCTCGACCAACGGATCAACTACCGGTAGAGCAGGTTGGCTTTTCGGAAAAATCGCGCATCCACTGATGACAAAAAACAGAATAAGAATTAAAAATACGTGAATTTTATGGAGCGTCATTGTCCATCTCCTCCGGCGATTAGGTGCTCGACACTCGTCTTTCTTGAAGTTTTGGGTTTTCGCTGTGCCGTTTCTTATCTCGCCGTGTCTTTTTCTCCATTGATTTTTTGAATGCATCCTCAAGTTTTACACCTGTTTGATTCGCGAGACAGATAAGTACAAAGAGAATATCCGCCATTTCCTCGCCAAGGTCCAAGTCTTTCTCATTTTCCTTGAAACTCTGCTCCCCATATTGGCGCGCCATAATCCGAGCTAACTCGCCCACCTCTTCCATAAGAATAGTGGTATTGGTTAACTCTGAAAAATAACGGACCCCAATGGTGTGGACCCAGTCGTCTACAAGTTTTTGGCAATTTTCAAGTGTATAATCCATATCAATTTCAACTCCGTTTGATAAAACGTACTCAGACCTACAATGCGCGCGACAACCTGCTTTGCAAGTGTGATAATACTTGCAAAGTGATGATGCGTAAATTAATCTCTATATTTTAGCAAGGTTTGCAACGAAAGTAAACTTTTTTCTCTCAGTATGCGTTCAAGTGCACAATTTAGATGTAAATCCCTTGATTTTTCTGAAAGCCTATTGTATACTTTATATTTATAAATGCATATCCTATTTAGGAAGCGGATCCTCACCATTCAGCGATCACGCTAGTGTTCTGTCATGCTTATTTTGAGGAGTTGTAGGTTGGGTTGAACACAGTGAAACCCAACGTCTCCAGTCAATCTAACCTATCAGTTTAGAGGTGACAGAACACTAGGTGGGCAAAGGAGAAATCGTATGGGACTTACAAATAAAGAACAGCAGTTTTATGAAACAAACGGTTATCTCTTGAAAAAAGAGCTTGTCTCTGCAGAAGACATTGCGTTAATTCAAGAAGAAATCATAGATATACACAACCGTATGGCAGAACAACCTACTGATGGAATTGGAATTTCTTGGGAAGTTTATGATTCGGACGATCATCCGCCGCGTATCAAGCAGTTAATGCATAGCGAATTGGTGAGTTCTACGCTCAACCGCCTGCTTCGCTCTGACGATGTATTGGACATACTGGAAGCTATGATGGGTGAGAACATCTCGCTCTATCACAGTAAATTGCTTCCGAAAGCAGGTGGTGATGGGACAGCTATTCCGTGGCATCAGGATTATGCCTACTGGAAAAATGAGAACAACAAACCCGTCATGATTAATTGCCAGTTGGCTATCAACGAGGCAAATCTTGAGAACGGGTGCATTCAGTTTGTTCCCGGCAGTCATAATTGGGGCTTGCAGGAGCACGAGCGCAAACATCAGACGTTTGGCGTCTTCCTACCGGGACATTATCAAGAACGGGAAGATGCGGTCGCTGTTGAAATGGAACCCGGAGACGGTGTTTTCTTTAACGCTCTGATTATTCACGGCTCCGCACCGAATAACTCATCAAATGATCGGTTGATGAACACCTTCGCTTACAACGTGACAGGAAATGGTACGACCCAGTCTCGTGAAGTCTTACGTGGAAAACCTCTTGACGCGTGAAAAAATGAGCGTATTGTCCAACCACAGACTCTTCCGAAAAACCTGCCACCGAAATTTACGGGGACTGTATAAAAAAGATCATGTCTGGTAGGAAATGTTATGAAAACCAAAAACTTAGCTAATGCTTGGAAGATTTTCTGGATTTTGTTTATTGGTATTGTAGTGGGCTGTGGGGAGGGTAATCCGAATCGCACAAATCTCGCGCCGCGTATTTTAGCCTTTGAAGCAGAATCAGATATAGTTTCACCGGGTGCAGAGGTGTCAATCCGCTTGGAAGCTGCAGATATTGAAGGGCACTCTTTATCATACACTTGGTCAGCCACCGGTGGCAAACTAACAGAGAATGCCTCTGGCGCACTCTGGCGCGCGCCACAAACTGAAAGAAAGTATCAGATTGAAGTTACAGTGAGTGATGGCGAGAAGACTACAACAAGTACACTTGATATTCAAGTGTGGCGTACCCGGCCAGGAAACTATTACCCGTTGGCTGTTGGAAATATTTGGCACTATCGCGATGCAAGCGGTGATAAGATTACGTTTGAAATTGTGGATACCATCCAGATTCAACGAGCAGGTGGTGAGACTATTGAGAGTTTTGTCCTTCAGAAGTCCAGCAGTGGCGAGGGCTTGGAGAATATTGTGAACTATTCTTACCTCGGAACGCGTCTTGATGAAACGGGTGAGGTCTCAGCAATCATACAACACGCCCAGAATACCACATCCGGTACAAGTGACACAATTCTATTTGTGCCGTATCTTCCATTATACCAATTCCCGCTCATTCCGGGTGACAAATGGGAGGTCAACTTCCAAGCACAATTGGTTCCTGAACTTTTCCCCATTGGTGGTGGACTGGACGAATTTGAGGTCGTATCAGAAGAGACAGTGGCTGTGCCAGCGGGAACTTTTGAACATGTCTTCCAAGTTCAAGAATCATTCCGTTGGGGCTTCGATATTGAAAATCAAGACATTCCACTCGACATTACTGTCGTGAAAAAGTGGGTCGCACCGGACGTGGGTATCATCAAATTTACGCAGTCGCAAACCCGCGGTGATGTCACAGTCGATACCGTCTTTGAACTTGAATCCTTTGAGTTAGTGCAAAATTAAAACTGTGAAAGATACAACAAAAAAACCAGAAATTTTAACAACGACCGTCGGATCTTATCCTGTTCCAGCATGGCTTCTATCTATGCCAACGGAGCAGAGCCTTCTTGATGCGACGCGGGTTGTCGTCGATACGCAGCGGCAACGAGGTATTGATCTGCCGACAGATGGTGAACTCTACCGATTTGATCCCAACCACCCTGACACCAATGGGATGATCGATTATTTCATTCGCCCGCTTTCTGGTGTGAGGGCAGAGGTAGGAAGGCAAGAATGGCATGAATTCAGGCAAATGCAGACAATGTCGTTCCGGGCGAAACCCGCGGGAGTCATTGAAAACGCGCTGAGCGAAGGTACGTTAAACCTCGTTTCCGACTGTGAGCGCGCTGTAGGTGTCGCGGGTAAGGATATCAAATTCACGGTGACGAGTCCTTACATGCTTGCCCGGACGCTGTTGGACAAACATTACGGTGACTTTGATAGACTGCTTATCGCTTTGGCGGAGGTATTAGCGGCACAAGTACGAGAATTGGAGTGTGCCTGTCTCCAGATTGACGAGGCAAACATACCAGGTAACCCACAAGACGCACCCCGCGCCGCTGAGGCGATTAATATCGTCCTTGATGCGTTTGACGGAGAAAAAGCGGTTCACTTCTGCTTTGGCAACTACGGGGGTCAGGTTATTCAAAAAGGGACCTGGAGTACTCTGATCGACTTCCTGAACACACTCCGGTGTGATCATCTGGTTTTAGAACTGAAACACCGTCCTAAAGCAGACCTTGAGGCACTCACGGCAGTCACTTCAGATATTGTTCTCGGTATCGGTGTGATCGATGTGAAGGTCAATCCGGTTGAAACTGCTGACGACGTAGCAGTCAGTATAGAGACAGCAGAAAAAATTGTGGGTGCTGGACGAATTGGCTGGGTACATCCGGACTGCGGCTTTTGGATGCTTCAGCGTTCTGTGGTTGACCGGAAAATAGAGGCACTCGTGCAAGGCAGGGATAAATATCTAGGTCTTGCTTAGTAAAAAATACGTATTCCATTATGTCCTGTTGGGGCTATTAACAAAGGATACAGATGTTTGAAATTCAACTGCCCCGGTTGAAGAAATTTCAGAATGTTGCCAGTGCTGCTGCCGGAATAGGATTTATACTTGGCATACTGATTCCCGCCATTGGTATCCTCATGTTAAATTGGCACTGTCCATTCGGAGAAGGAATTCTTCGGATCGGCGGTTTTTTGGTAATTGCGGGGTTCGGCAGTGCTATTGTTTTCGGTAACCTTGTTGCCCTTGCTCTAATTGGTTTTACGAAATATCGCCAAATGCTATCCGGCTTATCAAGAAAAAGGAGATAACAGAAGACTCAAGTGGAATTTAACCTTTTGCACACCGTCTTGCTCTTTGGTACAGGTATTTGCGCAGGCTTTTTAAACACTGTTGCCTTCGGTGGCTCGCTGCTGGCACTACCTGTACTCATCTTCCTCGGTCTTCCCACCGCAATCGCAAACGGCACCAACAGAATAGCCATTTTCTGCCAAAATTTCAGCGCCATCATGGGATTCCGCCGTAAAGGGGTTTTTGATTTTAACTACAGCATCTTACTCGCCGTCCCAGCAGTTATTGGTGCCGTGATAGGCGCTATAATCGCAGTTGATATTAAGGACGCAGTATTCAATCTAATACTTGCTGTTGTGATGATTGTTATGCTGGTACTAACACTGATTAATCCAACTGAGCGACTGAAGGACAAACTTGAGAGCGGACAGACGCGTTCCAAAATCATCACAATGATTGTCTTCTTTTTTATTGGAATCTACGGCGGATTCATTCAGGCAGGTGTTGGCTTACTCATCATTACCGCCTTGCGTCTCCTTACCGGTATGGACCTAATTCGGACGAATGCGATTAAAGTTTTTGTTATCTTCTTTTATACCGTGGTCGCACTCGGTATTTTTATTGTGAATGGAAAAGTCAACTGGTATTTGGGTCCGACATTGGCAGTTGGTAACGCATGTGGAGCATGGCTGGGAAGCCATTGGGCGGTCGCAAAAGGAGAGAAGTGGATTAAAGTGATGCTGGTTGTTGCTGTACTGGCTTTTGCTGTTCGGCTCGTTTGGCAAAGCCTTAGCGGAAGTTAGCGATTCAATTCTTGGTACGAAAAAATAAGACGGTGAATAGCAGTAATGTGTGAGGTGAGTGTGAGGATGCCGAGTGTGCAGAGCAGAATCATCCCCGTATTTTGGATAATAGGAAATTTGTACCAGAGCAGCCCTTGAAGTAGCGTGCCAGCACCCAGTAATACGATACGTTCCGGACGTTGCATGAGTCCCACTTTACAGGTCACTTGGAGTCCCTCGGCTCTTGCCCTTACGTAACTGACGAGTATTGAACCGAACCACGCACCGAACGCGAGAACTATCCCTAACAAACTTTCCAAACTGTAGAAATAGATGAGTGCTCCGAGAAAGAGAAAGCCTTCCGAGTAGCGATCAATAACGGAGTCCAAGAGTGCTCCTGATGCACAGAGGTTTCTCTGTGCCCGGGCCACCGCGCCATCTATCATATCAAAACTTCCTCCAAACAGAATCAGAATCCCACCAATGACAAGGTGCCCCGTTGCGAAGTAGAAAGTCGCGACGAGGTTCACGACAAGCCCGAAGAGTGTCACCATATTCGCTGTAATGCCGATCGCAACCATTTTGTTTGCGACAACAGACAAGAGTGCCTCAAGGTGGGGTTTTAATTTCGCTTCAAACATGCGATGTCTCCTCTCTGTGATGTGGATTTGAGGAGAGCTGTGTTCTACCTTTCACGGCGGATCGTAAGGACTCTTGCCTGTTTTTAACTAATTCTGCGGTCGGAATCGCTTCTGCTTGACTAAGGAGCTCCAAAATTGCCGGTGCGATTTCCATTGGAAGCTGCACGATCCTTACTTTTTTCCGTTCAGAAGGCTGGATACCTAATGGTGCTACAAGTATAACCCCATCGTTCCATATCAGTTCCGGAGGTGCTGAAGTGAGTTCGTAAGTTTCGTCAAAAACTGTGATAATAGGGTGTGGCAGTTTTAGGAGTTCCAATTCGGCGTTCTGAATTGCTTGTGCGAAGTCCAATGAAGTCTGGCGTTGTGTTGTCGCGATGTGTACAACGGGCAAATTCCACAAAACAATAGGTTTTTTGAGCCGATGGGCAAGTGCGATTAGGCGTAGAAAACATCTCCACCCTGCGGCACTGTTTAGGCTTTGGGCATCGCCTTGCACAAGGATGACTTTTGTGTGCTGTATCCACGCGAAGCCAGCAAATTTAAATGTTCCTTTACTTCCCGCTCTATCACCATAGAGTTTGATTGCGTGAGTGAAGGGAGGCTGAGGGTATTTAGCGGTGTGTGTTAACATATCCCCAGTATCTTTAGGTGGCAAATTCTATAAAAAAGGCAGGGGAGGTGTTTGAAACACCTTCCCTGCCTAAAAGGTGATAGGTTCCGCTTATTCGCCGCTACGTCCGCCAATGGAACTAATAGCAAACCATCCGATACCTGCCGCGACAGTCGTCAGGAACACCAAAGCGCGTTTGGATGTGGACAGTTCCTCGTGTACACCCTTGGCATCCTCAAGCATCATCTTGACTTCGCTGATTGCCTTTTGGTTGGCTTCAACGCTCGCCAAGAACATTTTCACGTCGCCTTGGATAGATTCAATGAGTGCGTGTGTTGCTGCTGCTTCCATTTTACGCTCTTTGAGCATCTTATCTACACCTGCGAGATGCTCGTCAACGTGGGCGATTTCGTGCAGAATAGCAGTTTTGGAGGCTTCAAGGGCTTTCTTGAGAGCGGAAGTGATTTCATCTCCGGACTCTGTAACAGCCATCATCAATTCTTTTTGTGCCTTCAGACTGTCCTCAAGGGCTTGAAGTTGCGCCTTGAGTTTACCCATACTGGCATTGAGACCTTTAATTTCTGCCTCAAGTTTATCCCGTGTTGCTTCGGATTCAGCTAATTCTACCTTTAGTCTTTCAAGTTCGGCTTGCTGCTCGGCAAGTTCTCCTTCAGCAATTTCGACGACATCTTTTGCCATAGCGAGCGGAATACGCAATTTTTCGCCTGGGTAGATGAGATGCGGATTAGTGAAGTCGTTATACTTGCTCAGTTCGCGCCACCGCAGCGGCTCTTTGAGATGCTTCTGGCAGAGATCCCAGAGGGTATCACCCTTTACGATAGTGATGAGCATAGTGCTATCATCTCCGTCGTGGGGTGTGATTTTCGCGGATGCGGATAACACGTAAACGCCACTGAGTGCTGCGCAGATGTACAGAACCAGTGCCAACTTCAGTGTGCCTCTTATCATTTTCATCAGTTATCTCCTTTAAAAGCTATAAGAGAGGGACGCAAAGTGAGTTGATCCGACACCGTTTATTTCACTCGCCATGCCATCTTGGATAGCATAATCAATCTGCAGCCCACCAATGTTGACCCCAAATCCACCGAAAAGGTTTTGGACATCACGTGATGCTCTGACCCCGCCACGGATGGCAAGACCAGTAGATTTATAAGTGAGAATAGTATATTCAGCACCGAGCTTTAGACTTGTCGCGCTCTGGTCGAGATTGACCAGCTCTTGCTCAATATCCGCTGCGAATGTAACAACGTTGCCCATATAGAGATTATAGGCTACACCAACGTTGATCACCATTGGCACGGTATCATCACCGAGAGCTGCGCCGAGATATTTAGCAACAATGCCGTAATGGAAGGTTGGAACCTTTTCTTCACCGACATCTATGTGTAGGGCATGTCCCATCAATCCTACATCTACGCCGCCAAATCCGCTCTGGTTTTCAACGCCCTCCGCACCGAAACTATCCATCAACATACGACCTGTTAGACCGATACCGAAACTTCCAAAGCCGATGCCATAAGAGAGGGAGTAAGCATTCGCGCTGTAGTCGAATTCACCACCGTAGCGTTCGTTGGCATCGTATTGCTGGATACCACTTACGCCAGCATTCGTTACAGCAAGTCCGATGGATCCCGCTGAACCGAGAGTTTTCGTCAACGCGATGAAGTTATGACTTCTATCCAGATCAAGTTGCTGTGTTGAAAAATTGAGACTTAAATCCGCAGCGGAGCCAAGGCCCGCTGGGTTCCATACGGTTGCGGTGGCATCATCAGCGATTGCTGTGAAGGCACCACCTAAACCGATTGAGCGTGCACCGGCACCAAGCCGTAGATGCGGCATGGCATCTACTCCGGCAAAACTGACCGGTGACACCGCTAGGATAAGAAAGAAAAGGGGTATTAAACCACATAGCAATTTCGGGCCCTGTTTGGAAGCCCATTTAGCAATTTGCTTTGTCATTAACATTATATCCTCCTTCAGTGTCCACATCGGGAACTGGACGAATGTCCAATTCCCGATATGCAAACTGCCGTTTACTTAGCGCGTCAGTGCGAGCTTGAGTATGGCATATTCTGGTTCAAAACCGTCTGCCACCATAATTTGACAGTAGTAAACGCCTCGAGCGAGATCTTCACCATTACTGCTGGTGCCATCCCAACCGATTGCGCCTTTGCCAATGTACTCGCCTGCATCCCAAACCTCGTTATCCACAAGGACTCGAACCGGACGGAGCGTCATATCATAAATGATAATACTCACCGTGGATTGTCGGGTCAACGTGAAGGAGATACGAGTATTCTCCTTGAACGGATTCGGTGCATTAATCGGACGCGATGCCAATACTGGGCCTTCCTCACTCTCAACAAAGAATGTAAACTCGTGTACCGCCATGTTCGACTTACGGGCATCGCTGTTCTTATCAGAGACGTTGCCCTCTTTATGCGCCATGTCGGATACTTCAAGTTTGACTGTATGTTGCCCGAAAGCGAGATCGGCAGGTGGGGTATATAGAACCTGTGATGCCGACTTCTGGTTCGGTGCGAGGTTAATCAATTTATCGTCGAAAACGAAGCGGATAGAATCGACATCTACACCTGATTCAGCATCGGCGTAGGTTATCGAAATCTGCGGCCGACGTTCAGTCAGGCGTGCCTCATTCTGTGGCGATGCCATCGTGATGACAGGCGCAGCAGTATCGAAGTCGATTGAGAAATTCCCCTTCGCTGTGGCGGAGTTGCCGATCGTATCCGTTGCGCGAACCTCAATCGTGTAAGTCCCCTCATCAAGCGGAGCTTCAGGATTGAAATCCAAGCGGGTGATACCTTCGACATCGTCTTCGCCATCATCCTCGGTGTCACCTTTCACCTCTTTACCATCGCTATCCCACAGGGTGATAACCATTTTATCAACACCTGATTCATCACTGGCACTCGCCGAGATGACTGGGAGTCCGCCACGGATAGTTCCAGACGGAGTAATTGAGGTGATTGCAGGTGCGGCGTTATCAACGACCAGTGTGAAAGTCCACGAATGTTCGGTTGTTCCACCCTCGCTGATTGCGACGACTTTTACGGTGTGCGTTCCAGCGGTGAAGCTATCAGCAACCTGAACTCGTCCTTCAGCGATTTGTGCAAGTGGCACCGAGCGAAATGGTTTATCATCTATACCGAACTTCACACTTACGACGCTCGATTGCTCATCGGTGACAACGGCTGAAATTGTTACCCAACTATCACCCGTGATGGCTCCAGACGGAGCGGCTGCAGAGATAACCGGCGGCGTTGTATCCTTGAGGAAGGTGAACATCCAAGTATGTTCGATCGTCCCGCCTTCACTGGTTGCAACAACTCTCACAGTATGCGTGCCGGGTTTAAGGTTATCAACACCTACTTTAATGCTTCCTGCAGCAATTTGCTCAGCAGGCACGGCGATAGGTGTACCACCATTCACATCAAACTCTACACTGGCAATAGCGGATTGCTCATCCGTTACAACTGCAGAGAGAGACACTGAATTGCTGCCCGTGGAACCCTTGACAGTCCCAGTTGGAGATACCGTGGAGATGACCGGAGGTGTGGTATCTGGGACGATTTCAAACATCCACTGATGTTCCGTCGTTCCACCTTCACTCTCAGCAACCAAGTCAACCGTATGTTCGCCAGCCGCGAAAACACCAGAAACTTCAATACGGCCATCACTCAGTTTAGCTGGATCCTCAACAGTCTCAAGTTCAACATTGTCAACGCTGACTGTCACACGGGTGATAGCAGATTCATCATCCGTTACAACGGTGGACAGCACAACTAAATTGTCGTCCTTGGCACCTGTAATCTTTCCAGTAGGTGACACCGTAGAGACGACCGGTGGAGTCGTATCTCGGGCGAAAGTGAACGACCAGGTATGTTTCGTGGTGCCCCCTTCACTGGTTGCGATGACTTCAACAGTATAACTGCGAGGTTCGTCAACTTCGACTGTGATATTGCGTTTCACTGGATCCCTCTTAGTTAGCGCGATATTCAAACGTTCAATGAGGGAAGTACCATCATCATCTACAGCCTCATTCAAATTTTCGATCAAGTCTATATCGCTGACTCCAGGATCCACCAGTACACCGTCAAGCATGAATTGGATGCTCTCAATAGCGGATTGCTCATCTGTCACAACAGCCGAGAGCGTCACCATTTTATCATCCTTAGTCCCTTTCACAAGACCTACAGGGGCGACTTCGGAGATAATAGGTGGTGTTTCATCACGCTTGATCTCAAACATCCACTGATGTTCCGTCGTTCCACCTTCACTCTCAGCAACCAAGTCAACCGTATGTTCGCCAGCCGCGAAAACACCAGAAACTTCAATACGGCCATCACTGATCTGATCGGCAGTCACTGCAGAGAGCTCAATCCCATCAACGCTGAATTTTACGCTTGTGACGGTGGAATGATCGTCTGTCACAACAGCCGAGAGCATGACATTATTATCGCCCGCGACCCCGTGAACGACACCCACAGGGGCGACTTCGGAGATAATAGGTGGTGTTTCATCACGCTTAATCTCAAACATCCACTGATGTTCCGTCGTTCCACCTTCACTCTCAGCAACCAAGTCAACCGTATGTTCGCCAGCCGCGAAAACACCAGAAACTTCAATACGGCCATCACTGATCTGATCGGCAGTCACTGCAGAGAGCTCAATCCCATCAACGCTGAATTTTACGCTTGTGACGGTGGAATGATCGTCTGTCACAACAGCCGAGAGCACGACATTATTATCGCCCGCGACCCCGTGAACGACACCCACAGGGGCGACTTCGGAGATAATAGGTGGTGTTTCATCACGCTTGATCTCAAACATCCACTGATGTTCCGTCGTTCCACCTTCACTTTCGGCAACCAGTTTCACCGTGTGCATACCAGCTGCGAAAACCCCAGCGTCAACTTCAACACGACCATCGGTGAGTTGATCCGCAGACACCGAGATAGGTTCACCATCGTCAACGCTGAACATCACACTCGTGACAGCAGATTGGTCATCTGTCACAACTGCTGAGAGCATTACAGGATTGTTCTCTAACATTCCCGCAACATTCCCTGTCGGTGACACTTCGGAAATGACAGGCGGTGTTCCGGCCACATCAAAGGTTACGGATGTTTCAGCGGTTCTACCATCACCATCCATGACTTCAACTTTAAGGATATGTTCACCGTCGGTTAAAGCCTCCGGATGTGTATAAGAGAATTGCTTCCCTTCTACAGTTGGCGCGACATCATTACCGTCAAAGGTAAACTTTGTGATGCCAATGTCCACGCCAGCGAAGAAACCGCTGATACTCGGTCGCCTATAGTCGAAGGTTTGCCCGGAAGCTGGGTCATGAATATGGACCGTCGGGGCAGCACCGTCAACAGCAAACGCTACCGATTCTGAAGCAGCATTTCCAAGTCTGTCCACAACCGTGACATCAAACTGGTATGCACCGCCAGGTAACTCTTCTTTACGCGTGTAAACGAACGTGTCAACTGCTGTGTCAACCTCGCCTTGCACGACATCATTTTCACCAGCAGTGGGTTTGAGACGCACGAGTGAGATAAACATGTTTGGTGCGTCTGGCGAAACCTCCATTGCCCATGGATAATAATTGTCGCCGAATTCCACACCACTTCCATCACCATCGTCATAAGTAGCACGTAGAGTCGGCAAATTACTGATTGTATGCCCTTCAATCGGGGCTTCAATCATAATGGCTGGCGGAGTGTTATCCAGAAGAATATCCGCTAACGGGAAACCTACCCAACCGTTTCGTTTGGTTACAACACCGTGTGGGGTGTAAAGACCATCAGAAAGTTGATTGAGGGTCACCATAAGCGAGAAGGTTTTCTCTAGACCTTCGGCTGCTTCACTCGGTACTTCTCTCAGAACATCATCGCTTGCACCACTTAACTCCTCCGAATTCAAGGTGTACATGCGATTTGGATCACTGGCAGCAGAAGGGATAACGTTAAAGTTAACCTTTAAGGATTCCCTGAGCGGAATCGGTTCCATTGGTGGTGTTTCGGCATCTGTGCTATCAACAGCGATGACTGCCAAGTCACTGATGTCAGAAACTCGGAAGTTTACGACATGGACCGTGATACTTGGCATCCCATTGGTGTCAATGAGGGCACCACCTTCAAGGTTATGGGTTTGCTCATTCGGAACTGGAGCCGCGTCTATCGCCAATGCATGGAACGTATAAGTGCCGTTGGCAAGCGCGTCAACATCGATGGTTATCGTCACAACCTCATCATCGGCATCGCCAACAAATGTGGTCGTACTCATATACTCATCATCCGCTATGGTGCCGTCTGGATTCATGCGAACCAATCTTGCCTTACCGTCGGCATAAGTGATTGGACGGGCAGACGGATCAATGGTAAAGATAGCGATGTTGTCCTGAAGCGTGCTTGGCTCATTCGCAACTGTGACAATACCACCAACAGTGTAGCTGCCATCTTCGTTCACAACAATCTCACCTGCGACATCAGCAACCATAGTGATGTGCGTAGGACCGAGAGGACCGACATCGTCGATGTTATCAACGGAGAATGAGGCTGTATTAACGTCATCCTCTGATACAGTTTCGTCATTATCGGGCCGTTTCGGTGTGATAGCGATAGCACGCACCATATACGGATTATCATCCGGTTTTAAACCGTGGGCTTGGTCTAAGTCTTCCTGGGCACTGATGGTATCAGCCAACAGCGCAGCAGTATCCACTTCAAGCGACCATTTCTGGGAGACAATTGATGCTTCCCCATTACCGTTAACGACGGCTCTAATAAGGTCCGCAATCAAAACGGGCAATTCTTCTTCGGTGAGCGTCATAACATTATCAGCAGTAGCAGTGCCAACATCTATCCACTCCGAACCACCGTCGTTGCTAACCTCGAACCGAACCATCTCGGTAAGCGGTGACGTGATTTCGTGCGTGTATCCGTTCAGGACAACTGTGCCTTGCGGTGCCCCACTGTCCGGATTGGTTACTTCGGCATCATCCACAGTAATCGCCAAGATACCCGGATTTGGCCGATAAGTGTTTGTGACTGTCACATCGACACTTGGCATCATATTGGTGTTGATAAGAGCATCATTTTCAAAGTTATGCTCTTGCCAATTAGAGAATTCGTCAACAGCCAGGGCGTGGAACGTATAGGGACCACTTGTGGCTTCAAGATCATCCGTGTCTTTAGGTATTTCAACCTCAACGGTTACCGTGAAGGTTACCGTGAACTCACCTGAACCGGCAGCAGTTTCCATTACGGATAGAATTTTAACGCCATCGGCAATTGCTGCTTCATCTACTCTCAATTCCACGGTGTTGTAGGTTGTCCGTTTGGCAGTCGGGGTAATGGTAAAGGTAACTATTGGTGGGTTAACAGCTTCGTCGTATATATCCACAAGCCCACCAACGGTGTAGGTTCCATCACCGTTGTCTACGAAGACCGCTGTATCCTTGAATGCCTCAACACTTGATACGACAAGGTTTGTTGGACCGAGTGGACCGACATCGTCATCGTTATCAACGGAGAACGAATCCATAGGTTGTTCAGCTGGATCTTCCGTATCATCGCTGCCATCAGATAGCACTGCGATGGCACGCACGGAATACATATTCTCATCTGTGGCTCCTGTAGCCAAAGCATGTGCCGCTTCCAAGGTATCCTTGGTGATGGTATCAGCCAATTGCGTTGTATCCACCATGAAGGACCAGGCTTGATAGGTATCTGATGGTACCTTCTCCTGCATACCGTCTTCAACGAGGCCATTGGCTTTCGCATCACTGATTAATTCACCCTTAGCAGATGAAACACCAAGCTCTGTCCAATCCGCATATTCCCCACCTTTGATTTCTAAGCGAAGGGAGGCGATTCCATCAGACATCGGATCCATCGCTAAACTCTCTATAGATGTCCGTTGTGGTGTATAAGCGTCAATAGTGAACGTGCCTTGTGGCGCGCCGCTATCTGGATTGGTTTGCGTAATCGTAGTTTCATCAACAGCAAGTGCCAACACTTCGGGATCAACTGGGTGAACGCCAGAATCCAATTTTATCTCGAATGTCATCGGATTTGGATCTGTGATGGTCAGCGCGTTGGTTGCTACGGCACGCACCAGGACAGTGTCACCGGCTGCTACTAACGCATCAAAGTCAGTGACATCCCAGCGCACTGGATCAGCAAGATTGCCCAGATTAGCTTTACCGATAGGCTGCCATTTCCCATTTGCGTCCTTATATTCCAGAGTAACGCTGGCATTCGGGTGATCGATAAGATGACCAGTCGGTTCAGGCACTTCAAGGGTTAACATCACACCTTCCGTAGTATTCGCGAAAATGTGTCCGCTTTCCCACCATCGATTACCGACAATACCATCCCCGTTACGGTCACCAATACTGACACCTGTGACAACCGCTTTATCATGCTCTGGCACAACGATTCTGAGACGTGTTGGCGCAGTATGAGAACTCACATTGAAGAGCGTATCAATCCCCAGTGCGCGGATACCGTAGTTTCCGACCATGAGAGGCATTTGTGCACCTTGGATAGGCATTGCCACATGATCAGATGGACTAAAGGTAACCGGCACGAGATGATCAATGATGTCCACTGTAGCACCCAACGCATCAAGTATCAATTGATATTGGCTAATGTTCAACTTGCTGAACCCTATAAAAGGCTCTAAGCCTTTGAGGAACGGATCTGCGAATTGCTTTATCATACCAGCAGTTAAAAGACCCGGGGTCTCATCAGTACCCAATATCGCATCTAAGGGTAACGCCAAGGCTGCCTGAAGGATTGGATCGGACGGCGCGTCCAATCGTCCTTCCGCGACCGCCCTTTGAACTGCTTCCCAAATGTTGGATACCAACATAGTGGATTCAACAGTCAACGGCATCCATGTATTTGGACGTTCAAGAAACGGTTCACCTTGGTAGGGTGTCCCATCTTCATTCAATCCAATCAATTGATAGAACAAGTAACCTGCACCTGGACTTACGTCAGCAGCCGCCTTCGGCATGCCCATAATATTGAGCATTGCGGCGGTACCGGCAGTAGGTGCAGTAGCAACGAAGATACCCTCATCGTTTAAATAACCGGTAGCGTTGGCATCACTTGGCCTAATGTCAACATCTGCTTCCGGTGCACTCGTGTCAACAGTGATATTTTCTTGAATCCGATCAATAACGGCCCCATCAGCATTGATCACATCCGCTTTCAATTGGTGGTTGCCATCAGCAATGTCAGGAATGTGTGCAACCCAGAGTGAATGTGTTTCCAGATCGACACGTGGGACGGTGAAAACAGAAGCCAACAGTGGGTCGAATTCAGTCTCAAATCGAGTTGTCAGTGCGTTCGTGTTCCGGAGAAATATATTCTGAATTCTGCGCAGTTGCTTTGGTGTAGCAACACTCAGAATCTCATTTATATTGACTTGCTGACCCGTGAGGACTTTTGCGGCTATATCAAGGACTTGCGGCGAAACCAATATATTGGAAAATTCAGTTGCTAAATCAGGTGTAAATAACTGCTTAACAATACCGCGGTCAACTAATTGGAGGTTACGCGGATCCGGCATTGCCCAACCTTCAATTCTAACTTTATGTAGATTCTCTGGGGCAAAGATATCGTCTAACGTAACGGTGGTCGGGTCCAGGGATACAATAGCATCCCGGTCCAGTGCGGTGAACAGCAACGGCTCAGCAAGCACTACTTCAAAGTAGTAATAGGTATTACCACCCTTTGGTATACCTAATTTTGCTTCCCACACGACCCCATCTTCTCCGGGTACCGGGTCCATAGCAAGAGCAATATAGTCATCGCCCATCGGATCTGTATGTGCATACCGGAGCGTAACGCTGGAGAACAACGGAGTATCCAAGGCCGGCCATGCCGGTAAGTTGGTAGCGGCAAGTGTCTCTTCCAAGCGGAAAGTATAAGGGATGGTATCGGCTTGGAATTCATCCGGTTTAACCTCTGTGCCTCGGACCGTTTTGCCATTTGAGAGACTAAATTCAACACGGTCAACCTTTGCTGGCACACGTGTATAAACGTGTAAACTGTTGCTTGTTAGGTATTTGCGGCTGCTTCGTTCTCCATAGGCAAAATCAGCGAAGTTCGGCGTTATAGCGTTTCCAAAGTTCTCGTGATCTAACTGAGGTGTGTCTTGCGCGAAAGGCGTGAGACGCTTTGATAGTAAAATCTGCCGAATCTGCTTTTTGGGAAAATACCCTTTTGGAACCTGATCAAGGATTGCATCCACTACGGCCTCTGCTTCAAGCGTTAATCCGGGGGGTGCCAGTTCAGCGATAATATCCTCTACGAATTGCCTTGAATTAAAGGGGTTCAGTGACAGACCACCCAACTGTGATAGTCCCATTAGGTTTGTGGGCACTATTGGAATGGGCGGTGGCACTACTTCATCGCCTGGTGTTGGCGTTGTCCCATCACCCGGTGTCGGAGTCGTCCCATCACCCGGTGTTGGCGTTGTCCCATCACCCGGTGTCGGAGTCGTCCCATCGCCTGGTGTTGGCGTTGTCCCATCGCCCGGTGTCGGAGTCGTCCCATCGCCTGGTGTTGGCGTTGTCCCATCACCCGGTGTCGGAGTCGTCCCATCACCCGGTGTTGGAGTCGTCCCATCACCCGGTGGTTCTGCATCGGCTGCCAGCAACGCTGCGAGTTCATCAATCGCGTCTACATCCGCAAGTACAGATTGCACCAATGGATCGCTGAGCATATCCTTGACTGCTTGATCTTCTTTCAGAAGTGTGATGAATTCCGGTTCAAGGTTCACACCGAAATTTCCAAGAATATCCGGATTCGCAACGACCAGATTGATAAGTGCTGGGTTTCCACTCAAGACGTTTTGAACTTGGTCTGATTTCAACCCCTCTAAGACCTGCGGCAGAACTGCTGCGAGATCCGGACGTTGAAGCAACTCGCCGTATTTTTCTTTCACCTGTTCGGCGAGAGAGGCTTCGGCTTCTTGCCCGAAAACAGTGTTCGGAATTGAAGTGTAAAAAACACACAGTGTAAAAATCAAAAAACAAACGGCTGTTCGTTTTTTCATTAACTCATCCTCCTCGTTAAGTCTGCGCGCTCGCAAGACTAAGTACTGAGTTTCTTAGATGGGCAAGCGAGAATACAAAAAAGACGACCGGGGTAGATGTCTGCCCATCCAATTAACATCTTACCAACGAGCATTAAAATTTCCCGATACCGATGTAGCCGTAGGATAGGGTTCGTGTAACCTATGGCACAGGTCAAAAGCAAGTGAAACGGGGCATCTAACTTTCATGTTCGACCTTGCGGGAATTTTTCTATTATTTATTTTAACAAAAAGTAGCAAAATTAAGCAAGCATTTAATCGTTATGTGTCAAAGACATTAAGTGTTACACGGACGAAACCGGTAACAAAATCGTCCTGCAGCTACGTGATTTTTTGTGCAATCGGTAAAATTGGTTCCCGCCGCATCGGTATATCATCGATTAAATTGCAGTCCGCTTATAATAATACCACAATTTACAAAATATGTCAAATCAAAATCGGAATTTGGGTTGTAAATTTCTGGCTGTTTAAGTCAGAAATTCGCAATCTATTTGACATACTACCATAAAACACTTAAACTGTCAAAAAAAAATAGCAGCAGAAATTCACAATCTATTTGACATATTACCATAAAACACTTAAACTGTCAAGAAAAAATAGCATCGGAGAAAAAAATGACTATCTTGACTGAATCTGAAAAGAATCAACTGGATCAGCGCGGTTTTCTACTTCTCGAAAGTTTGATACCTTCAGATACAACGGCGCAGCTTCGAGAACGCTCTTTGGCACTCGCTGAAGCAGAACAAAAAGCCGGTAAGGGCCACACATATCTTGAGAACGGCAGTGCACAACGCGTCTGGAATCTCATTGACAAGGGCGAGATGTTTGAAGAAGCCATTCAACATCCAAAAATGCTCGCTGCCATGGAGTATCTCCTCGGTGCTGATTGCACGCTGAGTTCCTTTACCGTAAATGTGCTTTATCCCGGCGCGCCTGATACTGGTCTCCATATTGATTACCCATTATCAGGACTCCCTACACCGCGTCCAAGCTTCCCTATGGTTGCCAACAGCGTATGGTTTCTGGATGATTTCACGCTTGAAAATGGTGCGACCAGCTGTGTCCCGGGGAGCCATCAACGGCTCGAGGCATTACCTGAACCATACGTGGAATATGCTGACGAGCTGCAGATTTGTGGACCGCGGGGCTCCGTTTTAATTGTCAACGGTGCAACATGGCACGGATCCTCAGAAAATAGAACGAATGAACCGCGTGTTGGGTTACTCGGTTTTTTTTCTCGCTCTATTCTGAAACCGCAGCAAGCACATCTTGAATTGGTATCAGAGGCAGTTGTATCCCGCGCGACACCGACCCTAAAACGGTTGCTTGGCCTCGATTCATTACCGAATATGAACGCTTAGTGTCTCAAGGCACAACGTGATTTTTCTCTGCCATCAATACCCACTCAGATTCCGGTGTTTTTGGTGTTAATTGATACATTAGGCGAACTGTAATTGTGTCACCGGTCGCGCTGGATGGCGTGTCGAAAACATACGTTCTATTTTCATCCGGGAGAAGCCTGTTTTCATCTCTGGCAGAAATTGAGATCCGCTTCTTCTGACGTGTCCTACCTTCCGCCGTGAGATGTGCGATTTCAAGCACAATGGTGCGCAATGTTCCGCCCGGTAAAATGTGTCCGGTTTTACTCTGGAGTTTCACGTTCACCTTTTCAGGTAATATCTCAAGTTGGAGTGTTGCAGCGCGTCTGAGTTGTGCGACACTGCGACTGCCTCGCCACGTGTGCTTCCTGCCTTTAATGCTTTCGTAACTGGCTGTGCTTTGTAGCCGATTCACAATCGGCATGTGACACGTCGCGCAACTCTTATTCCCTTCAGCGAATTTACTATTCAGAAAACTGGAAATTTGGTCATGCTCAGGGACAGTTGGCTGACCATGACAAGTACTACAGAGTTTTGTTGGTGCTGTATAGATCGGATCGGTTACGTTGGCGTGGAAATAGGTCTCTGCACTTGCTTGTGGTCCGTGCATCGCACCTTCAGCATCGAGATGGCAGACGAGGCATGAAACACCTGTTTCTCGCTGCTCATTTCTGAGTTCCGGCATCTTTCCTACACCGGTGATGAGAATCGGTTCAGGGGCATGACACTGGTCACATTTCGTTTCTCTGTCTGCAATTTGACTTGCGACTTCCTGATAGATTTCATCAACCCACGCCTTCGCGTGCATCGAACCTTCCCACTCTCGCCAGATTGCGGGGTGGCAGCTTTTACACTTCCCTTCCTGAAACCCCTGATACGCTTCTGCCACGCGATCTGCAGCGTTTTCGGCGCGGAGCGCAAGTTTTCCACTTAATGTTACCAACACATATCCAAATAGCCCCAAACATACAACGACTATACCTCGGCGCACCATCGTAAAATCCATCACACTCCTCACAGTGTGTCTAAGAGCGAAAGTGCCGCTGCCTCTCCACTCCGAATACAATCTGGAATGCCAACACCGTCGTAACCGTTTCCTGCAAGCGCGAATCCTTGTAATTCGCCCACGAACCGGTCTATATCACCGACAACCTCTTGGTGTCCCACCTGATACTGTGCCATTGCCTGTGAATGTTTACTAACGACAGCGAACTGTGGAGGGTTTTTGAATCCAAGGAGCGGTGTTAAGTCTGCCTGACACAATTCAATAAGTTCTGCTTCACTTTTTTTAGACGTGGGTTCACCGACAAAGGCACGTAACAGGACGTGCTCAGTGGGGGCACGGCTTTCAAATTTAACGCTACTGAAGGAACACCCGATGAGAGATAAGTTTTCCGTAGCAGGGACAACGAATCCCATACCATCCAGTGGATGCGTGATGTCTGAACGGTGGAATGCCAAATTAACCGTTGCTGAGGAAGCATAAGGGATAGTGTAGAGTTTTGTGGCGAGCGGCTTTGATACGTTTTGGACAAGCTCCCCCGTTTGTGGTGTCGGAAGGGCAATGCAGAGGAGTTCTGAATTTAGCGTTTCCCCATTGTCAAGGGAAACGATCCACCTGTTATCATCGGGCGTTTGTTGGACCTGTTTCACTTTAGCATTCAACCTAATGCTACCAGATACGGCTTCAGTAAGTCTATTGATTAGCGTCTGCATTCCAGATTTAAACGAGAGAAAGAGGCTATAGCGTGGCCCACTTGTGTCGCGACTGGTTTGCGCTGCCTGCTTCTTTTGTGCGCGAAGTGCTTTGATGATACTCCCGTGCGTTTTCTCCATCTCTAAGAACCTGGGAAAGGTTGCTTTTAGGCTCAAATTTTCGGCATCCGAGGTGTAGATGCCTCCTATCATAGGTTGCGCCATCCGTGTGAAGGCTTCGGTACCGAGGCGCCGCCTAACAAAGTGAGCGACGGCTTCATCGGTATCTCTTTCCCGACGCGGAATAACGAGATCCAGTGCCATTCGCAGCTTGCCATGCCAACTAAAGAGTGGGGTTTTTAGAAAAGGCTTGAAGGAACCCGGTGCCATCATATAAAAGCCTTCGGGGACAGGATGTAACATTCCATTGCGGGCTACAAAACTCCGCCGGACCTTTGGGTTAGTACCTATGAGTTGATCTACGATACCGAGTTCTTCACATAAAGCCTTCGCCGAAGGCTTCGTTGAAATAAATGCATCAGGACCGTGCTCAATGAGAAAACCATCGCGGTGTTCCGTTTGGATAACACCACCGACGCGCTCACTCGCTTCAAGGAGTGTGATATCAAGCGGAATATCGCGCTGTGCTGCCTCGCGCTGCAAACGATAGCACGCGGCTAACCCTGTGATACCGCCTCCGATAACAATGGCACGCTTTCCAACCGAGCTTTCCGACATGAGAACTCTCAATCCAGATTTATCATTTACAACTTTCAACCTCTATCCAGCGTGGACAGGAGGATGAGACCATCACAATCAAACGAGTCCGTTCCAACTTCACTCTCATTCCGCAGATTTTTCACACACGAAGTCAGCCAACATGCCGATAAATTTCGGATGGGCACCGACCGTCCCAGCCCGAATAAAATCAATGCCGCACGCCTCCGCCGTTTCAGTCGCTTCTATGTCTAAGTCATAGAGTACTTCAACATGGTCACAGAGGAAACCGATAGGTGAGGCGACAACGGTATCAACACCATCCTCTTTTCGGGCTTTCAGCCAGTCGTTGATATCGGGTTGCGTCCACGGTATAGGGCTGTTTTCTACCTCGCTTTGGTATGCCAAACCGAACTGGGTTTTTCCGAGCTTCTGAGCAACCGATCTGCTGGTCTCTCCAAGCTGCTGTGTGTACGGTGAGTTATCCGCTGCTGACTGCGGAATCGCGTGTGCTGTGAAAACCAGTTCGGCATGTTCTAACTTGTCACTACATGCCGTTTTGATAATCTCAGCGATGGCATTAATATAACCTTTACGTGTATACCAGGGGTCAAGATAGTCAATAGTCGGTTTTTCACCATCAACTGCGTCAACTCCTTTTTTCACTGTCTGTTGATACCACTCCCAACTGAATTTAGATTGGTGTGGTGCCATGATAATACCGAGCATTTTACGGTGTCCTTTCTGTGCCATCTCTGCGATGACTTCCTTTAAGTAGGGATCCCAATGTCTGAATCCGGCATAGACAGGAAGAGGCAGATTACGTACACGCAATGCGTCTTCTAATGCGGCGGCTTGTTTGAAAGTCAATTCATTGAAGGGCGAAAATCCACCCAATTTTACGTAATGGGCTGAGATATCCTTTACGCGTTCCTTTTGAGATTCTGCTGTTCCAGCAATTCCCTCGACAAAGCAGTACGCTTCACCCGGACATTCATCGTCATCGTATTTTTGACAGCAGCCCGGGGTCGGACCGCCAAATGCAACCAATAAAACACTATCGTATTTCATTTTTTTATTTTTCTCCTATGCCATGTTCGCCAACTGTGCTGGCATATACCTTGCGTCAGCAGCGATCGCCTTCGCAAAGGCTTCACGTGCCAATGTCTCGTCCCCGTTTGCACGGTGTGCGAGTCCGATACAAAAATATGCTTGTGCAAGTTGCGTGCCCTGAATTCCAATAACGAGGGCTTTGTAAACAGACTCCAATCCTGCCTTTGTGTCATCACCGTTACGGTAGGCAGAGAGTATGTGGTTATACCCACGCAAAAGGTGCGCGGGTGCATAATCCGGATCCAATTCGAGTGCCGTGTCAATTGCTTTTTTCGCCTCAAAGAAGAAATCACCCTTCTCAAGTACACTTGATACAACACGAGACGCTTGTGTGAGCAGATTCGCATACGCCGTCCATGCGTCAGGAAAATTCGGATATTTTTGTGTTGCAGTTTTCAAAATAGCGATGGCTAAGCCGAAATCGTTGCCCTCTGCGACCTCTTCAGCGGTTTCGCGGTACGCTTCAAACGCTTTGAGTTCGGAGGTATTTTGACGAAGGGTTTTGGCATCCGCAGTTGGAATAGCTGAGGGTTTCAAGTGCTGCCAGCCCGGCTCCGGATCGTCAATCAACCCGCGATATACCCTTAAAATCGCATAACGAGGGGTTCCCCAGACCTCAGCAATATCTCGAATCCAATCAGGTAAATTGGTTTCCATCTCAGCAAGCAGCGTGGCTAAGGACATACCTTGTTCAACGCGTTTTCGGACTTCCGTTAGGAAATAGGACTCAATCTCAAGCAATAGGTCAATTTCGGCATCACGTGCTAAGGGACCGTGCCCCGGCAGAACAGATTCAGGTGTGTATGTACGGAGTTCCTTAATTGTATTAATCCAATCGTGGTTTGCCATGAGACCTTCGTTCATCACAGGTTGACCGAAAATTGGAAAACTCCCTGTCATGACAGTGTCACCAGAGACGATACAGCCTTCTGCTGGAACCCTGATGGCAGTGGCATCATCTGTTTCCGCTTTTCCTAAATGAACGAGGTGCAAAGGTTGATTGCCCAAATCCAATTCGGTCTCATACGTGAAGGTCTCCTGTGGAAGAAAGGGGGGATCCCCGAGTGTAAACCCGCGGGAACGGAGGAATGCTTCCTGACGCGGCGATCTGTTCACCATAAAGTCTTTTGTCATCTCGCGTGCCACGACGGTTGCGCCAACTTCGTGAAAAATAACATTCCCATTGGTATGGTCCCAGTGATAGTGAGTATTAATTGCGTACAAAATCGGTTTATCTGTGATGGTTCGGATCGCGTTTCGCAACCGTCGCGCCATCATTTGGTTTACCTGTGTATCAATTACCGCAACCCCTTTATCCCCCATAATAATAGAAGAGTTGACGATATTGCGAAAGAGATATACCCGTTCCGTTACTTTAACGAGTTGTCCGTATTGTCGTGGGGCAAAAGGGTTTTCGGGAATGTTTCTCATTAATTTTCCTACAGTCTTTTTGCGATATTTACGAAATGCTTGACGTTTTCAAAAGGAGTGTCTCTATGCAGTCCGTGACTCAAATTTAAAATATGTCCGATTTTCCCACCCTGTTTCAAGCAAGCAGTAACCGCTGCTGTGATGTCGTTAGGTGTTCCATCGCGGAGGATATCGTTATCAACATTTCCTTGGAAGGCGACAGTGCCATTTATCTCGGTTTTGGCTTTGCTGAGATCTACACACTTTCCTACGCTTAGGACATCTGCACCGCTCTGATGCATCAAGTCCAGATAATTACATTCTTTGGCAAAGAGAATTCCCGGTGCCGCTGGATTGAGATCGGCGAAAATCCGTTGGTGGTAAGGAAACGCGAACGCTTCATAGATTTGTCTCGGTAATACATCCGCGATGGATTCAAAAAGTTGTACTATCTGAACCCCTTCGCTGATTTGATAGTTCAAGTAGTTAATTGTCATCTCTGTCAGTTTGTCCAACAACTGATGCAGGAGTTCCGGCGCTTCTTCTATCATTCGGAAGATAGGAGTTGCCTTTTCCGACGTTCCGCCGCCATGTCTAATGGGACTTTCCCCTGCGATGAGAAAGAAGGCAAGCGTCAACGGTGCCCCAGCAAAACCGATAAGCGGTAGTTCCTCATTCAAGGTTTCACGTAGCTCGCGAATGACATTTCCCGTAAACGCTAATTGTGTGGGTGGGTCATCAACGGATTGAAGAGCGTTGACTTGTGCTCGCGTCCGGATGGGTGAGCTTAAAATAGGACCGGGATTAAATCGGAAATGCGCGCCCATAGGGGCGAGTGGGGTGAGAATATCTTTGTAAACAATGATGGCATCGACACCGATGCGTTTAGGCAGCAGTGAAATTTTGACTGCTGATTCGACATCGGTCTGCAACATCGGTGCAGGACACGTCCGAAAGAGTCGTTCTAATGGAAGGTTAAGCTCACGTCGAATCTGCCGGTAAACGGGATCTGACCTGCCTGCCTGCCGCATCATCCAGACAGGTACACGTTCCACAGGCAGACGTCTGGATGCGCGAAGAAGTAAATCGTTTTTCAATCTGAAGCGTCCCCCTTCTGACGTCGTTCCAGAAACTGTCGGAGTTTGACGAAGCTTTTAACGTTTTTCATTATCCTACCGCTTTCTCGTTCTTCAAGATAGAGGAAAAAGCCCATAAAATAGAGACTCGCTAAAAACAATAGAAACCCTGTGAAACACTGTGCGATCGCCCAATAATTGGGTTGAAAACTCAGGTAAGGGGTGACAGCCACGGTGTTGTCGCTGTTTGCATTGGGTGAATCCTGTTGAGGCCATTCCACCGAGACGAAGCCACCCCACCCAGTTATCCCAAGTGATAGAAAAGCGATTGAAAGGGCAAAAAGGATGAAAAATGGAATGCCCATGCTATTTACCGGTTAGGCAGAGACTTTTATCAATCCCTTGGTACAACCGTCTTCGCGGTTGCGCACCTTTGTTATCCCTTCGACGAGTGATTCAAGTGAAAACTCGTGGCTGATGATTTTGTCCATATTGACATCGCCGCTCGAAATCAGTTGGACAGCCTCTTCCCACGTATCGGGAGCAAGCCAAGAAAACCTGATGGTTTTATCCATGAGAATAGTGTCAAGGATAGGAACTTGCATCACATCCGTGTCGCCAGGAAGTCCAAAGATAACAACGGTTGCGTGCCGACCTGTAACTTCCAGTGCCGTGTGAATTGCGTCAAGCGAGCTGGTAGCCGTAATTGCGCGGTCCGCTAATTCTCCATTATTGAGTTCCTGAATTGTAGCACCAAGATCTTCAACGTAGTGTGGAGAGTTAGTATCGCTGACATTGACGACTACGTCTGCACCGAGTTCTTTACCGCAATCCAAGCGGTAGTCGCGAGTCCCCACGAGCAAGACGTTTTTCAAGCCGCGGCTTTTCAGAACCTGCACCATCATTAAACCGATCGGTCCGGGTCCGAAGACAACAGCGGTTTGTCCTTCTTCAGCGTTGAGATTATTGACGGCGTACAGTCCACACGCAAGAGGCTCCGTTAACGCCCCTTGGTCATAAGTTACGTTATCGGGAAGTTTGACCGTCCAGCGATAATCAGAGACTGCGTATTCCGCGAAGCCACCATCAACACCTACGCCTAAGACGCGTTTCTCTGGACATAAGTTGGACAATCCTTTCTGGCTCCAAAAAGAGTCTGGGTTCGATTGAACGGGATTAACGACAACTCTGTCCCCGACTTTAAATCCACCAGTTGCTCCTGCTTCACTACCAACTTCGACAACTTCACCAGTGAATTCGTGTCCAAGAATAAGGGGTCCTTTTCCGTCGCCGGTTTCAAGTGAACTATTACCGAAATAGTATGCGACATCCGAACCACAGATGCCTACCGAACGTACTTGAACTAACAGGTCGGTGTCTCCAGCTGCCGGCACGGGCCGGTCTTCAAGGCTCATTGATTCGGGTTCGTAGAAAATTTGGGATTTCATTATGTGCCTCCTCAAGTTTTTAATGAATGGAGTTATTTTAGCATATCTGAAATTTAAATTACAATGAAATTCAATTCCAAAGGATTAAAAAATAAATCGCATTTCCAGAAGTAGTAATCGACTGCAAAACTCGCCCAGAAACACTGTGATAATCGCAATAAAAAGAAAGCCTGTTGCAGCTCGCGTCGCGCCAAGGACATCGCGGGCGACCGATTTAGGACGCAAACAATCCCATGTAATAAAATAGAGAAATAGCGTTCCGCCGATGCCAATAAGCACCCGCATACTGAAAATGATTTGATAGAAAAGGTTAAACGGAACGACATCCGAGGATCGCTGTCTGAACAAGAAGTTCAGGCAAAGGAGCAGCCCCATACCTAAAAGGGTATAGAGCAATACGGTATTAAACCGTTTCAGATAAATCACTGGCAAATCCGGTGTTACGAGATACCAATGGCCAAACCACATCCCACTGTGGACAGCACCCAGTAACACAGACGCTGTCAAGAACTGAAGCGGTAATAGAAATATTTCGCCAGGGAGTTGAACAACTTGGAGGTAACGCTGGGCACTCAAGACAATCCACACCACGCCGCAAATTATCCCACCAAAGAAAAGGAGCTGCGTGGCCAGTGGGGTTTTGAACCACCACATGAGCGTGTAGAAAAGGACAATCAGAAAAAAGCAGATAACAGAAATAGACTCGGCATTCTGCCAGAATCCGAAAAAGTTGCGAAATGTAACAGGTTGTTGATAGAGAGCAAGGTTTGCACAACGCGATAAGCCACTCACAAGCAAGTAGATACTCCCCATTAAACGGTAAAAATTCGCACCCACCAACTCTTTTGGGACGATGAGAAGGAGAATAAACCCGCCAACTGCAAGTTGACTGAAAACCAGATAAAAGACATCGACGATACTGAACATCGGTAGCACTTGGTAATTTTGGAATTTGAGGGAAATCTCCAGTAAGTTTGGTTTTATAGTAAAACCCGAAAATAAGAGGGCACTTTGGAAAACACAAAACACCTCACCACCGCTGGCGAGGATTGTATCCTCGCCTCTTTGGAGTGTCTAATTAATTCTAAACTTTACTATAATTAAATCTGTATCTGCCCTTCTGGAGACTATTCCTCTACAAAAAATAAAAACCCATTATAGTCCGCCGTAGAGCGATGAATTCAGGCATCGCTATAATCAAGAACCATAATGGGTTTACCCGCCGCGCGGTTTAAGCGCGCGGCCTGTGTTATAAGGCGGTGTACTTCCACCTATACGATTTCAACTTCGGCACCGAGAGCTTCAAGCTGCTCTTTTGTTTTCTCGGCATCCTCTTTAGAAACACCTTCTTGAATAGCGACAGGCGCGGATTCGACTTTTTCTTTCGCTTCCTTCAAGCCGAGCCCGGTGATAGCGCGAACCTCTTTGATGACCGGAATTTTCTTAGAACCAAAGTCCTTAAGTTGAACGTCAAATTCCGTTTTCTCTTCCTCTGCAGTGGCTTCTTCTGCGGCTCCAGCGGCGGGTGCCACCATCCCCGGCATAGCGACTGCCGGTGCGGCTGATGCACTTACACCAAATTTATCTTCTAACGCTTTGACCAATTCGGAAAGTTCCAGAACGGTCATACTGCTAATCTCGTCAATCAATTTTTCTAAATCTGCGGCCATGGTTGTATCCTTTCTGTAAGTAGTACCAAATTAACTTGATAAGAAATTTTCTAATCAAGCGGTGTAGGGCAAATTCACAACGATCCGTTTCCCCTACATTATTTAGTATATGCGCGGTATGCGCGTTGCGTTAGGCGTTTTCCGCCTCTTTCTTTTGGTCGGCAACCTGTGTGAGTACGGAGGCTACCTGACGTATCGTTCCACTAAGTACATTCACCATACCCGTAATAGGTGAACCTTGATTGAGAGTCCGGACAAGTCCAGTAAGCGGTGCACTGATAACACCGACGGTCCGGGCAATTAGGACTTCACGTGACGGCATATCTTGGAGGGCTTCAACACCTGCTGCATCGATTACCTGTGTTCCAAGAATTCCGCCTTTGACCTTAAAACTTTCGTGTTCTTCGCCAAATTCAAACAAGATTTTTGAGGACGCTGCCGGATCTGTGCCAGTAGCCAAGGCTGTATTTCCTTTGAGATAAGGTGTCAACCCTTCGATGCCTCTCTCTTGTGCGACGACGTTTACTAATGTATTCTTACAGACTTTATAGTGGACACCCGCTGCTCGGAGCTGATTGCGCAGCTCGCTAATTTCCTCGACGGTAAGTCCCTGAAAGTCTGTTAGCAGAACGACATCAGCACTATCGAAAATCTCACGAATTTGCTCTGTTTGATGAACATTCGCCTCATTCGGCATGTTCCAGTTCCTTTCTGAGTAGGTTATATGTTAACCGCAGCACATTGCCTCGGTTTCCCTGTAAAAATGTTAATTGGGTATACGATTGCATGCAAAAAGCCCCCAGGCACCTGGAGGCTTACATCAAAGAGGAATGAACAGTGGGCAACGAAATTTTACGCACGCTTCGATCGTACACCGCCTGTTCCTATCCACTCAAGCCTCGGTAGGCAAAATTAAGCCCATAGCACCTACATTCTACGACTCTATTCAATTGTGAAGGCTATTTCTATATCGTATCCCGTGTAGATTATGAAAATTGCTGCGGATCTATACGGATGCTGACTCCCATTGTCGATGAGATAGCAACACTCCGAATATACCGACCTTTCACCGCGGACGGACGGGCGGCAACGATCGCACCCATCACTGCATCAAGGTTCTGTTTAAGGCTTTTTTCCTCAAATGAGACTTTGCCGATCGGAACGTGAACAATACCGGAAGAGCGTTCGACTCGATATTCAATCTGTCCGGCTTTGATACTCTGAATGGTTTCGGCGACATCCATTGTGACCGTGCCTGCCTTGGCATTCGGCATTAGACCTCGCGGTCCAAGAATTCGACCAAGTTTGGGCATAATACTGCGCATCAAGTCCGGCGTTGCGATTGTTGCATCAAATTCAAGCCAACCTTCAGCAATTTTATCGACAAGGTCGTCAGTTCCAACGAAATCAGCACCAGCTTCTTCGGCTTGTCTCGCTGGGTCCCCTTGGGCGAAGACAACAACACGGGCGGACTTCCCTGTTCCGTGTGGCAGCGCAACGGTACCTCGGATATTTTGCTCTGACTGTCGAGCGTCTATGCCGAGACGTGACGCCAAATCCACGGTCTCATCAAACTTAGCACCACCCGTCTTTTTAACGAGTGAAATAGCCTCGTCTATTGTATAAAGTTGGAGTCTGTCCACCTGCTCACTAATGCCGCGGTATCGCTTCCCTCTTTTTGCCATCTTGTTCTCCATGGGGCACATTTCTATAGCCCCGTTTCAAAGCAAGTATCCACACGTCGACGATGCTCTGCTTCGCCGGACGAGCAGAACCTCGCTAGTCAATCGTTAGCCCCATACTGCGAGCGGTTCCTTCTACCATCCGCATCGCTGCATCTAAATCTGTTGTATTTAAGTCAGGTAATTTCGTCTGCGCGATCTCGCGAATCTGATCCATTGTGACGCTGGCAACCTTGTTTCGGTTAGGTTCGCCGGAACCTTTGGCGATCTTTGCCGCGGATTTGAGTAAGATCGCAGCCGGTGGCGATTTTACGGCAAAGGTAAACGACCGATCACTATAACAAGTGACAATGGTTGTCACCACCATTCCGGTTTGATGTTGCGTCTGAGCATTAAACGATTTGATAAACTCCTGTAGATTAATCATATAAGGCGCAAGACTTGGACCAACCGGCGGTTGTGGTGTTGCCTGTCCGGATACCAACTGGAGTTTAACTTCACCTGCTACTTTTTTTGCCATTATTTTTCCCTACTTTTATTTTTAACGCCGTCTAAATCTAGTTAAGTTCCTCGACTTCAAGTAAGCCCAAATCAACAGAGGTAGAGCGCCCGAAAAGCGAAATGCTGAGGCGTAAGCGTTGGTGTTCCATGTCAATTTCCTCAATTTCGCCCGGGAACCCGCTAAACGGACCGTTTATCACCTTGACTTTATCACCTATCTCGTATTCCATCGCTGGTACTGGCGGTGTTTCCTCTTCCTCAGTTGACATCTGGAGCATTGCTTCAACATCAGTAGGACTCAGAGGCGATGGATGTGAGGTAGGACCTAAGAAGTTCATGACTCCCGGTGTTTCTTGTATGAGAGCCCAACTTCGCTGCCCAATCGGACTGTCAACATGTGGACCGAGTTGATGAGTGGTATTGACAAGAACGTATCCCGGGTAAGAGGGCCGAAGACTAACTTTCCGTTGGCTATCTTTAACCTCTACGATTTCGGTCTCCGGGACATTAACCTGCAAGATTTCGTCCTGTAACTCTTCCCTCGCAATCATGTTGTCGAGGTTAAGTTTAACCTTCTTCTCATGTCCGGTGTATATCTGAACAACGTACCAGTATCCATCCATATTCTGATTCACCAGTGTGTCACATTGTCGTTAACGTATAAAGAGAGTCCTGAGAAAAGCCATACCGAAACCTTCAAGCGGATTATTCAAGAGGTACTGACTTACAAGTACGGCAATTAAGGGAATACAAGCTATTGCTGTCGCTAGTATTTTCCAGCTTGTCCCATTATCAAGTTCGCTCTCTCTAGTGCTTTGTGGCTGGTTTTCCCAACTTCTCACGATATAAAAAACAGCAATTGGAAGAACGAGCAGAAAAATCCACCCTAAAGGGTTACCCCATTTTGGGAAAGCGGAGTTCCCGTCGACGAGTCCGATGAAAAGACCTAACAGTGCGGAAGCAACAATGACGGTAATGGTGCTTCCCTGGACTTCTCTCATGTCCGGTTTAGTCACCCGCTGCCATTCCTGACTAATTCCTTGAATATAGTTTTTGAAACGAGCTATCATAAGATTAAAAGGCAGGCCAGGAGGGATTCGAACCCCCAACATTCGGTTTTGGAGACCGACGCTCTTCCGTTGGAGCTACTGGCCTGCAAGGTTCCTATAAGGCACGACACATCTGTTTGACGGTTCGCCCGATGTTGGCCGCGTTACTATTGTATGAAAAGGTTATCGCGTTTCTTTATGGGATGTATGCTTTCGACAGAACCGACAGTATTTTTTCCGCTCGTATCGAGATTGGTTCGTCCGGCGGTTCCGGGTTGTCACATAATTCCGCTGACTGCATACATCGCATGCTAATGTTACAATGTCTCTCGGCATAATAAATACTCTACTTTCGATAAGTGGAGCCGACGACCGGGATTGAACCGGTGACCTCGTCCTTACCAAGGACGCGCTCTACCGACTGAGCTACGTCGGCAAAAATGAAAACGCCACCAACCAAGCGGGAGACGGGATTCGAACCCGCGACGCATGGCTTGGAAGGCCAATGCTCTACCAGCTGAGCTACTCCCGCACAATACGAAGGATAGCGCTGCATATTACTAAAACGTGGTGACCTGAAATTTACCGCAAGACGCTCTCTGGGAAACCCGTAAGCTATTCCCTAAGTTAATCCGTCAATCAGATTCCACTACAATGCTACTTTTAATTAATTAATGTAAAAGCAGATGGGGGCAGATGGATTCGAACCACCGTAGGCATAGCCAACAGATTTACAGTCTGCCCTATTTGACCGCTCTAGCATACCCCCATTATAGAAAGCTGACGAGAGGAATCGAACCTCCAACCTAGTGATTACAAATCACTTGCTCTACCATTGAGCCACGTCAGCAAGCACATTTAATTATACCTACTTTATTGGAGATTGTCAAGTGATTTTCGATTTCTCTGGCGAGAGGTTGTCCTGATAGAAGCAATTTTCGCCGTTAACTAACGAGATCTAAAGCCCTTCTTCGCGTTCCTCTACCTCAGTCTCGTTTTCGCGTGTGAGAAGTTCTTCGTCGAATATATCACTCCCGTCGTCTGAGTCCTGTGAGTCGGTGAAAATTGACGGTGTATTCGGAACCGGTGTTTTGGCTTCGTTCCTCTCAAAGTGAAGTTTACCGTCAACCAATTCCTGTGTGGCAACGGCAACGGGTTTCTTTTTTTTCTCTGAAGCGTTTGAAGGTGCGATAGGCAAACCGTTTGCATTTATATCTCTCGCGCGCTTCGCAGCAACGTTTACTGCAAGGTATTTATTCGGCACCCGTTTCACTAAGTCCTCATTGTAAATCACTTCACTCATTTCGTTCCTCCTCATTAAAATACAGGTTCAGATCAAGCGTATTATAATTATACTTAATTTTCTCTGAAAGTCAAATTAAAAATTTAAGAGAAAAGTTGACAAACAAATTTTAACGTGTTAGAATTGGAGCATCAAATTGATGCCTGCTTTAGACAAACTCCTTAAGGAAACTTGTAAATGGACACAAATATCCAACCTATTCTCGAAAAATCCTTTGCCGGGAAACGGTTAGACTTTGACGACTGCCTGACGCTTTTCAAGAGCCACGATCTGCTTGCCTTGGGACACGCTGCGGATGTCATCCGTCAACGGAAACACCCGGAAGGCCATGTCACTTACATTGTTGACCGAAATATCAACTATACCAATTGGTGTTATGTTGATTGCGATTTCTGTGCTTTTTACCGCCATCGTCGGGATCCCGATGCTTACGTTATGGAACGCGAAGAACTGGGGAAAAAAATACAGGAAACACTCAATCTTGGTGGTGAGTTGATTTTGATGCAGGGAGGTCTGCACCCGAAACTCAAACTCGACTGGTACGAAGATCTTCTCCGTTGGATTAAAGCGAATTACCCTATCCATATCCATGGATTTTCCCCACCGGAGTTGGATTGGTTTGCTAAGATAAACCGTATGTCGTTGCGAGAGATGCTTATCCGCTTACAAGATGCTGGACTTGATTCAATTCCCGGTGGTGGTGCCGAGATTCTCACTGAGCATGCACGCAATGAAATCAGCCCTAAGAAGTGCACCGCCGACGAGTGGTTGGAAGTCATGCGCCAAGGACATCTTGTTGGACTCAAGTCGAGTGCGACGATGATGTACGGACATGTAGAAAGTTACGCCGAACGTGTTGAGCATCTCGTTAGGCTGCGCGACTTGCAAGATGAGACAGGCGGATTTACGGCTTTTATCTGCTGGTCATTGCAACCCGCCAACACCCGTATGGATCATATACCACCTGCGGGGAGTTTTGAGTATCTCAAAACGCTTGCGATCTCCCGATTATTTTTAGACAACTTCGATAACTTTCAATCCTCATGGGTAACCCAAGGTCCGAAGATCGGACAATTATCACTTAAGTTCGGCGCGAATGACATGGGTGGCACGATGATCGAGGAGAATGTTGTCAGTAAAGCAGGAACGGTCTACTGCATGCCGATCGAGGAAATTGAGCGAACTATAGCAGAACTCGGATATATTCCCAAACGCCGCAATTTTTTCTACGAACTCCTTAATTAATTAGCACTGGAGCCTTCAACCCGACATGGTGTCAACCATCAGGTTGGGGTTTCCCACCCAGAGTTTGAGATGCCTGATACTCGTCCCAACATCCTTCTAATCACCACTGACCAGCAACGTGGCGACTGCCTAGGCTTGGATCCTGACGGTCCCGACTGCCTACAGACACCAAATTTAGATTGGATCGGTCGCACCGGCACACATTTTCGCCGTGGATACGCTGAATGCCCGAGTTGCATTCCCGCTCGGCGCAGTCTGATGACCGGTACCGCACCAGCAGCTAATGGTGGGGTTGGATTTAAAGGAGCGCAGTGGAACCCACCGCATACCTTGGCAGGTGAATTGTCTACAGCCGGTTATCAAACCGAGATGATTGGCAAACTGCACCTGGACCCACCCCGTAAACGATACGGTTTCGACCACCTTCAGCTGGCTGATTCTACACGAGGAAATAATAACGACTACGTCGACTGGTTGCAGCAATACCATCACCGCAACGACGTTCATCCGGGTGTAGCACACGGTATCTCCGCCAATGGATGGGTTGGTCGCCCGCATCATCTGCCCGAAGAACAGATGCACACCTTCTGGTGTATCGACCGCTCCCTCAACTTTTTGCAAAAACGGGACACGACGGTGCCCTTTTTCCTCAACATCTCTTTTATCGATCCACATCCGCCATTGACACCACCGGCTCACTATTATCAGCGTTACATCCAGCGGGATCTCCCATCACCCGTCGTCGGTGACTGGGCACCCGAATTCGACGGAGCACAGAAGGGATTGGATCCAAACGCTTGGGAAATCTGTCTCGACGACTATGATATGCGCTGTGCTCGTGCTGCCTATTACGGGATGATTAATTTCATCGACGATCAGATCGGTCGTCTGATTCAGTCCATGGGCGGGTTGAACGACTGTCTGGTCATTTTCACTTCTGACCACGGTGAAATGTTAGGGGATCACAACTTGTACCGCAAAACCTGGCCCTACGAAGCCTCAGCCCGAGTGCCTTTTCTGATGCGGGCACCAATGAAATGGGGCTATCCGAAAGAATCCGTCTGTCAAAGTCCTGTCGGTTTGCAGGACATCATGCCTACTATTCTGGACGCGGCTCGGATCGAAATTCCTAACACCTGTACCGGTAAAAGCCTACTGCCCATCATGAGAGAGGATACTGAGCGAGTGCGAGAATGTCTGCATGGCGAGCACTCCGGCTGTTACGATTACAGTCATGGTAACCACTATGTGACCGACGGACATCATAAGTATATATGGTATTCCCAAACCGGTCGGGAACATCTCTTCAATCTGCAGGACGATCCGCACGAAACACACGACCTGGCAAACCTGAACGAGGCTGAAACCCTCCTAACCCCTTGGCGAAATCGCCTGATCGAGTTTCTCCGCCATCGTCCGGAAGGCTTCACAAACGGCACAAATCTCATAGCCGGACAAACGCATGATGCCTTGTTGCCGAACTATCAACCCGATGCCACCTATCCTTATTTATGACGTGAGTTCAATTTATTAAGTATATAGGTTGAGCTAATAAGTGTTTTGTGGTCTTTTGTTGGACAGAAATGGCGAGGTTGGAAAACCTCGCCCATCTATTTCACAGTAAGACTGGTAAAGTTAGTAAACCTCAGTTTCCCCAGTAACGGATAGGTCCCTTACCGAGCGGAGGGACATTTTTGTGTCTGCAGTTCATTGAACTGTCTACATACTGGGATGTCTAACGGTAATCTGGATGTATCCAGAGTTCGCTCGCCTTTTTGCGTGCGGCGAACCAATTCAAATATGCCTCTCGTTTTTTCGCCTGAATGAGTGCTTGACGGTGTCGAGTTTTTTCGGCTGGATCCGTTTCAAATGTTTCTACATCCGGTTCCTCACGCTCAACAAGTTGAACGATGTAGACAGCAGTATTGCCTTTGAAGGGGCCTCCGATGTCATCTACTTTCAGACGAAACGCCGCGAACATGGTTTCCGCCGAATTTCCCATACCAGCGATGTAGTCGTTGCTCGGACTCAACGCGAACAGATTACTTTCTTGGATGGAGAGTCTGTCTGCCGCTAACCCTTCGGGTGCTTTATACTTTTCAAGCAAAGCATCCAGCGACGCAACATCAACCTTTTGGTTGAAAAGGTTTTGCGCGTCTGCCAGAGCAAGTGTCTTCGCCTTTTCCGTCTTCAGATCCTCAATAACCGCTGCTTTGATTTCCGAGAAAGGTGGGACAGCTGCCGGTTTCTTCTCAAGGATAGTAGCGACAAAATAGGCTTCTACCTGTTCTCCGCTTGATTTTTTCGCATCAATTACCTTTATAACATTCACTTCTGTATCGAAGAGGTCTTCGATTAACCCCTGATATCCCCATCTCGCGCCAATCTGTGGAATAGTTGTGGCATCTCGGCTGAAGAGTCCAGTTTCTAAGGCAGTGAGTGAGAGATCTTTATATCTTTCAAGTGCGAGTGCCGCGTCATAATCCTGAATCTCAATCTCAAACAAAAGGTCGTCCGCGATTCTTTTCGCCTCGTCAACGCCACTGACTTGAACGAGTTTTTGTTGAATATCGTATTGAACCTGAGCGAACGGTTGGACTTCTGGTGCCTTCTTCTCTTCTAATTTAATGATGTGATACCCAAAATCCGTTTCAACTAAACCGCTGACTTCTCCCGGTTCCAGTGTATCAAAAGTAGCCTCTTCAAAGGGTTTCACCATCTCGCCACGCGTGAAGTAGTCGCCGGGTGGAAGTTTTGGGTTTCTACCCCTCAATGCACCACCTTGGGCACCGGAGGGACCTTCCGAATGCGTTTTCGCAAGTTCGGCGAAATCCGCCCCTGCTGCGAGTTCCGCGTTGATGGTTTTAAGGAGTTCTTCCGCAGCGGTTTTGGTTTCCGACTTCTGTTCGTCGGTTGCGTTGTCAGGGAACTTTTTTAAGATGTGGCGTGCTTTGACCGCCTCTAGTGTTGTAAACTCAGCTTGATTCTCCTCGTAATACGCCATAACCTCTTCATCTGAAACGAAATCAGCAGGGTTCACCTTAATAAATTTTACATTTATCTGTTCTTCTGCTTTGTAATTGTTTTCGTTTTCCTCGAAGTATGCTTCTGCTTCCGCCTCGTCAATTTCAACCGTCGGGCTATAATCACTATGCTTAAATTCAATAAACTTGACTTTCGCCTTATCTGATTCAAGTCGATATGCTTGTTCGGCTTCGGTATCAGTTACTAACTCAAGGGCTTGAACACTGTCCCGAAGTGCGGTGGAGCTAAGTTGCAAACGAACATTCTCTGTATAGAGGTCTACCGCTCCGTATTGTTGATAAAGGTTGTACTGGTTGACTCGGCTTGCATCACTCCGTATATAGCGCTCTATTTCTGCGTTGCCGATATCTACGCTGCCGAGAATAGTTTGTTGTACCCAACGATCAATTACCGACTTTTGCGTTTGCTCTCGGTCAGGTGCGGGACCGAACCTTTGTTGGCTCCGTCTTTGAGATTCTATCGCATTGGCAACAGCGTTTTCAAACTCTCCGCGTTTAACTTCTGTATTGTTAATCCTGAGTACGACTTCTCCCTCCGGACCTTCACCTCCGCCCCGCGTGTTGCTGTAGAGGAACACGGTCCCCACTAAGAACACAATGGCAATTACCCACATAAAGAGTTGCGCAATAAATTTCTCGCGTAGAAAGATAATCATGTTTTAAAGGTGTCTCCTCTTTGGTTTCTATTAACAGATTCTCATGTTATGAAGAGGTATCTTTAATATTATACACACAAACAGAACGAATGTCAAATTGTAGTAAACCCGCCAACTCTCGGAGAGAAACGTGATAATGTCCGATAGGACGTGCAGTTTCACGGCTAACACACAGCGGAAGTTGAAAACGAAATATCTTTATAGAGGAGCGTATTGCAATCACACACCACGTCGCTAGAAATGGACTTTGAAGGATTCATAATAAAAATTTGCTAATTTTTCAAATATACTATATACTAATTAGCAAATATCAAGGGTGTCGCTTGCAAGCCCTCACTGAAACCTGGCAAGACACAATGCGGATTCGGAATGTAACGAATTTCAGTTTGAAATATACCTTAGAATCGGGACAGTCGTTTCGATGGACCCGAGTAGACGACGCTTACTACGGAGTCGTGAAGGGACGTATCCTCAAAATTTATCAAGTGGGGACTACCTTGTGTGTCGAGAGTTCTGCCACCGAAGATGAGACCATTTTTGTGCCATTTCTCCGACACTATCTCGATATTGATCGCGATGTTCCAAAGGTCCTTGCTGAAGTTGACAACGATGCCTATATGCATCGAGCGATTGAGAAACTTTGGGGAATGCGCATTCTGAACCAAGAACTTTGGGAAACGGTGGCATCTTTCATCTTGTCTCAGAACAACAATGTATCTCGGATTCGTGGGATTATCCGCCGACTCTCCGAACGTTTCGGTGAACAATTAACGCTCGCTGATTATGTAGATTACAGTTTTCCGACTCCGGATGTCCTTGCAACAACAACAGAGGATGAACTCCTCGCATGCGGTACCGGCTACCGAGCGAACTACCTTCGAGACACTGCACAAGCGGTTGCTAGTGGTGAGCTCGTACTCACGTCGGTGAAGCAGATGCCCTACCTTGAAGCAAAACATGAATTAATGCGTCGGAACGGCATTGGTGAAAAGGTCGCCGATTGTATCTGTCTATTTTCGCTTGGACATCTTACAGCACTACCGATTGATGTCTGGATAAAGCGGATCTTTGAAACCCTTTATCTGCGTCGGCGTGCTACGCATCATGAGATACGCGAATTCGCGCACGCCTATTTCGCGGAAGGTGTCGGGTACGCGCAGCAGTACCTTTTTCACTACGTTCATGAGTGTCCAGATTGGGCTGACGCTGAGCACTTGTCCCTTATTGAAGCAGATGTTGGTACCGCGATGAAAAATCGCAAATCTCCTTTGAATTAATAAACAAACTACCTTGGAGGAATTAGGTATGTCTGAATCATTTGAACAAAGTATTGTATCGCTTCTGGAAGAGCATGTAGAACTTGCGATTTCAACTGTTCAACAGTTGAGAGCAGAGAAATTGGATCTTGAGGCTGAAATTGCCCGGCTTAATAGTGATGTATTACAGCGCGATGCGCAGATTCAAGAACTTGAAGACCTTAACAGTGATCTTAAAGCGGAACTTGAATCAGAACGGTCAAATACTTCACAAGAACGAGCAGATGTCCGGGAGCGGCTTGAAAATCTAATGGATGTCCTTGCTGCATCAAATGAAAGTACAACAGATACCGGTGATGAAATCGCCTTTAGTGCAGAGAATGATGCACCGGATGCAGCACCTACCCAGCAGACAGAAGACGACTCCGAAGTGTAGCGAAATCTCAAGTTTGAAATGTTCTGAGTAAATAGAGATAACTAACACCTGTGCGTGTCTTAGTCCTTTCTCATTCTTATATCATAAAACCGTACCGACGAAAGTTCGCACTCATCGCGGAACGTTCGGATGTCACGCTGCGGGTTGTGATGCCTGCACGTTGGTATGAAAGTTTTCAGGATATCGCTTTTGAACCCGAATCCGACACGCCGTGTGAGGAATTTCCGTGTCCAATCCGATTCTCGGGATACGGTAGTCGTTTTTACTACCGCCGTGGTGTGAAGTCCCACTTCCAGGATTTTCAACCGGACATTATCCACCTCGAAGAGGAAGCGTGGAGTCTCAACGCGCTACAAACGGTTTGGTTGAAACGGAAGTATTGTCCGAAGAGTCGTTTTATTTTTCGCACGTCACTCAGCATACCAAGCAAACAGCGATTTGGTGCTTTACCTGTCTGGATTGAGCGCTGGGTTTTTCGAGAAACGGATAGAGCTTTGCCACTCAGTATCAATGCTGGCAAGATTTTAACTGAGCGAGGATATACTGGACAGCAAACTCCGTTTCCAAATGGGGTTGACGTGCGCCATTTTTATAAGATGGATGTCCGTGAGTTGCGAAATTCATTGCAACTCGGCGACTGTTTTGTCATTGGCTATGTTGGTAGACTGCTTCAGATGAAAGGAATAGACACAATCCTTGAGGCTGTAGCACATCTTGTAAGCCGCGATGCAACCTATTCGTATAGACTCTTAATCGTCGGGCAAGGTGAAGATAAACTAAGTTTTCAAAAGACTGCAGAAACCCTCGGAATTTCTGAACAGATTGTGTGGATAGATGCGGTGCCTCCTGAAGAGGTAGCCGCCTATATTAATTGTATGGACACCCTAGTCCTACCATCCCGAACAACAGCAGGATGGGTTGAATTCTTCGGTAGGGTGCTTATCGAAGGAATGGCGTGTGAAGTGCCAGTTATTGGTTCCGATTCTGGTGAAATTCCGCACGTAATTGATGACGCAGGACTCGTTTTTCCTGAAGATGATATGGACACCTTGGCAGAACAGATACATCGGATTGCACACGATGTGCGTCTTCGAGAGGATCTAGTTGCGCGTGGACTTTCTCGCATTGAAGATTTCACGTGGGAAACGATTGCGGAACGGACCTATCAGGTATATCAGGAATTACTTGAGGATGCTTCGTAAATCGGTTATTGGAGTGGGGTACAAAGACAGGAGAAAAGAAAGATGCCCCCGACTGGACTCGAACCAGTATGCCGTTAGGCACAAGCCCTCAACCTGCTGTGTATACCAAATTCCACCACGGGGGCATTACGTGGTTAATTATACCTTACATAGACAGCAATGTCAAATTTTTTTAGGGATTTTTTAATTTCCAGCGACCGAGAGAATACCTCGCTATATCCACGACTTCTTGGACAGCAAACATGAATATTTCAACATCGGGACTTGAGCAGCAATTATCGGATAACCTTACGGGGGAGGTGCGTTTTGACCTGTATTCCAAGTCACTCTATAGCACAGACGCGAGCCTCTACCAAATACAACCGATAGGTGTTGTAATTCCGAAAGATAGCCAGGATGTTATTAAGACGGTACAAATCGCGTCAGAAAATAACGTGCCAATTCTTCCACGCGGCGGCGGTACAAGCCTCGCAGGACAGAGTGTCGGTGAGGCAATCGTGTTGGATATGTCCAAATACATGAATCAACTGCTTGAGGTAAATGTTGCTGAGCGTTGGGCACGTGTGCAGCCCGGTATTGTCTTAGATGAGCTGAACCACAAATTGAAGGCGCACGGCTTGATGTATGCCCCTGATGTTGCTACAAGCAGTCGGGCTAATGTCGGTGGCACTATTGGAAACAACTCCGCCGGTTCGCATTCACTCATTTACGGCAAAACCATCGACCATGTCATGTCGCTTGACTTAGTGCTCTCCAATGCTGATGAAATCACGGCATCGCCTATCTCGCCTGAAGAATTAGAGACTAAGAAGCAGGGAGACACATTAGAAGCAAACATCTACCGTGAGCTTTGTCGAATATGTGCGGACAACGAGGCAGAGATTCGTAAACGCTATCCGCGTATCTTACGCCGCGTCGCAGGTTACAACCTCGATGAGTTTGTTCCGGATGCTGGTTCAAAAGAAGTTACTCCGTATCGCCGCGATGGATGTGATGAAAATCATCCGTTTAGCCTGACGAAAATTCTCGTTGGTTCCGAAGGCACGCTTGCGACGACCCTTGAGGCAACAATAAACCTTGTTCCGATTCCCAACCTGACGGCTTTGTGTGTTGTTCATTTCAAATCGCTCGTTGGCTCTATGGAGGCAATGCAACCCATCCTAGAATGTAATCCAACGGCTGTAGAACTTATAGACAAGACAATCCTTGATATGGCGCGAGATTCATTAGAATTCTCACGGCTTACTACCTTCATACAAGGCGAACCGGCTGCGCTGCTCGCAGTCGAATTTTACGGTGAGACAGAAGCGGAATTGGAGTCGCATTTAGATAAGCTCGAAAAGACATTGAGACGTACCGGTTTCGGTTATGCGTTCGTGCGTTGTTTCACTGCTGAAGAAAAAGCACGCGTCTGGGAGACTCGGAAAGCCGGACTTGGCTTGTTGATGGGCATGAAAGGCGATGCTAAACCGGTTGGTTTCGTCGAAGATGCAGCAGTGCCGATAGAGAATTTGCCGGAATACGTCCGCCGATTTGATGAGATTGTCACGGCACACGACACCACTGCCGCCTACTATGCGCATGCAAGCGTTGGGCTATTGCATAATCGTCCCATTGTCAACCTTAAATCCGAGACCGATATTCAGAAGATGCACAACATCGCCCGAGAGGTTCGAGATTTACTTATGGAATTAGACGGTGCGATGAGTGGAGAACACGGCGACGGGCTTGTCCGCAGTGAGTGGATAGAAAGCATGTTCGGTCCGCAAATATATCAGGCACTCACTGAGGTTAAAAAGGCGTTCGACCCAGCTGGCATCATGAATCCCGGTAAAATCGTTGACGCCCCACCGATGACAGAAAACCTTCGCTTCGGGACAGATTACAACACTATTAAAATTGACACCTACTTTGATTTTTCCAGCCAAGATGGATTCGGCAGAGCGATTGAGATGTGTAACGGTGTCGGTGCGTGTCGAAAAACATTGACCGGCACAATGTGTCCATCCTTCATCGGCACACGTGAGGAAGAACACTCAACGCGTGGGCGTGCGAACGCGCTGCGTTCCATTATTTCAGGTGCATTGCCACATACCGAACTCACAGGTGAACGGCTTCAGGAAGTCCTGGATTTGTGTCTCGGATGCAAAGCATGCAAGGCGGAGTGTCCATCGAATGTAGATATGGCAAAGATTAAGTACGAGGTCCTTGCACATTACCACAAAGCAAACGGCTTGCCTTTGCATCGCCGGTTGTTCGGTGAAATCGGTGCCCTCGCACCTTTAGGATCAATGTTTTCCCCGCTTTCTAACTGGGCAGTCAACAATGGGTTTTCCAAATGGATTGCCGAGAAATTAGTCGGTGTTGACCGGCGGCGGGATATGCCCACCTTCGTACGCCCTACCTATGAACAGTGGTTCCGAAAACGTCGCTCCCGACGAACATCAGATAAGAAAGTTGTACTCTTTTCCGATACCTTTATGAACTACAGTGAACCCTCTATCGGCAAAGCGGCAGTGGCGTTGCTCGAAGCGTGCGGCTTTGAGGTGTTACTCCCTGAGAAGCGGTGTTGTGGACGCCCTCTTATTTCAGAGGGAATGCTTGACCGCGCCGTTGAGAATGCGCTTTACAACATTGACGCACTTCGGGGTTATGCTGATGAAGGAATTCCAATCGTTGGGTGTGAACCCAGTTGTACTTCCACGCTCACCGACGATTACGTTGAGTTAATCGATACACCTGCTGCGAAACGAGTCGCTGAGGCAACCTGTTCGTTTGAAGAATTTTTTACACAATTAGCAGAGGAGGGCAAATTGCCGCTGGAATTTTCGGCAGAACCACGCGACATATTGCTGCATGGGCACTGCCATCAGCGGGCACTCGTCGGTATCCAACCGAGTGTGAAGATGCTAAGTTTACCAGCGGAACACAACGTCTCAGTGATCGATTCGAGTTGTTGCGGGATGGCAGGTGCGTTCGGATACGAAAAGGCTCACTATGACCTGTCTATGAAGATCGGCGAATTGCGGCTTTTCGGAGCTGTTCGCGAAAAACCGCCGGACAGTTTCACACTTAGTGCTGCTGGGTTTTCTTGTAGACATCAGCTTGAACACGGAACGGGTGTGCAACCGAAACATCCGGTTGAGGTACTACGCGAAGCACTGATACAAGATTAAACCTCACGCACCGGAGGAAGACACATGTCTAAAATTTATCAACCGCTTGACGATTTCAAGGTCGTCGAATTACCAGAAAAACAGTTACCTTTTTGGAAAATTGCGGGTCCCGGTGCTATCTTGGTTGGGTTATCTATTGGTGCGGGTGAGAGTGTGATTTGGCCCCGGATTGTCGCGCAATATGGCGGGAGCATGATCTGGGCGGCGGTTCTCGGCGTATTCCTTCAACTTTGGATTAATTTTGAAGTAGGACGTTGGACAATCGCTACAGGTGAAACGGTGTATACAGGCTACAGCCGTATCTGGCGAGGCTTCGCACCTTTGTTTATTCTACTCACAGTGGTGGGTTGGATAGCACCCGGGTGGGCACGGACATCGGGACTCGCCCTCAAAGCACTTGTGCTTGGACCCGGCGGTTGGGGTTCCGATACCTTTTGGACAATCGTAACATTCGCAGCGGTTGCACTCATCCTCTTCGGACCGAAAATGATCTACCAATCTGTCGAAAACACGGTTGAGGTGTTAGTTGCTATCGTAACCATTGGATTGATTTTAGTTGCAATCATGGTCGGCTCGATGGATACATGGAAAGAACTCGGTGCAGGTTTGATAAACGTGGGTTACAAAGAACCGGGGATGTCCGTGAAACAACTGTTTATTGCATTAGTCTTCGCGGGTGCAGGAGGGACAGCGAATCTCTTCTACACTTTCTATCTACGGGATAAAAACATCGGCATGGGAGCGCAATTGCCAGGACTACAAAACCCGCTTCGTGGCAGGAGCGAAAAGGTACCCGCAACTGGGTTTCTCTTTGAAGCGACAGAGGAAAACCGTAAACGCTTCACCGCATGGTGGCAATATGTGAAAAATGACCAGATGCTTTTCTTCTGGGCACTCAACACGCTTACGATTTTGCTTTTTATTTTTGGGGCACTCGCGGTTTTACACCCAAACGGGATTGTCCCTGAGCAAGGCAGACTTATCTACGATGAAGCACAGATATTAGGTGAAATCTGGGGCACGGCGGGACAAAAGATTTTTTTATTGGTCGGTGTAGCGACACTTTTCGGAACGCAACTCGCGTTGGTTGACGGTGTATCACGCTCCATTTCTGATATTATCTACACCAACTTCCAAGGTGCTCAAAACCGAGACTTGAATTGGTGGTATCTCCTCATCGCAGGTATCTGGATCGTCGGTGGATGCGTGATAACCTTCGTAATGGAACAGTTAAATGTCAGTGAATTAGGATTTCTCTTTAATGCGGCGTATATGGGCGGTTTCGCTATGGCGATTTATGTGCCGCTTACCCTTTATATGAATTACCGTTTTCTACCTGATTTTGCAAAACCGAAAAGGTTTTCTACTATGATGATGGTAATCGCTTCATGCGTCTATATCGGATTTGCGATTTCAAGTATTATCTGGGAAGTTAAACAATTGATTGGAGGCTAAAATGGATTTCAAGGAGCGAAAAGCGTTTTTTGAAAAGGAAGGTTATCTCGTTGTTGAGAACCTGTTATCGGCAGCAGAAATTGAAGCGTGTCAATCGGAGATCCACCGCTTGCACCAGTTTGCTGCAGGACAGGAGTCTGAGAAAGAAAAAGAGCGAGCAGATGTCGCACGCAGGCACGTGCAACATGAACCGTTTGCAAAAGACGAAACACAAGGCGATAGATTGCCGGTGCTCCGGAAAGCGGAAAATACGCGTCAATACTCCGAAGTATTTCGGAACCTCGCACAGCATCCGAAACTGATTGCGGTCGTTCAAGAACTCATCGGTGAAGAAGATCTGTTACTCTTTAGAAGCACGCTGATGTTCAAACCAGCGTTCCACGGGTCTTCGCATGGACTGCATCAAGACTCGGCATATTGGCCCATGGAGCCGCCGAACCTCGTTACCGTGAGCATTGCACTCAACGATGCAACACCAGAAAACGGCTGTTTCAAGGTAATTCCGAGAAGTCACATGTGGGGAATACAGTCGTGGGGACATATTGCGCGAGAGCAGGGTGCAGAACTCACTGACCGGAAGGAGGTCGCGGACCAACAGATGGATGTCCCGCTTTCTGCAGGAAGTGCTCTATTCTTCCACAGTTTGATGGTCCACGGTTCCGGTCCGAATACAACACCTAACCCTCGGAATACGGCGTTATATGCCTACTTCTCGCCACAGGTTCGATATGTACCAAAAGGCGGAAAGCCAGCGGAAAAAACATTTCCTGTTGTCGCGGGACTTGGTGGTAAAACAGAGTTGACGCTTGTTGCCCACACATAGTCTTCAGCGCAGCAGGCAGATACTCGTAGATATTTGCCCTTATAGCGAGAGAGCGAAATGACCCTAGAATTCAGGAACTAAGTGGAAGTTTCACATCTTACAGAGGGGCTATACTGTCATCATTATGGACGATATTACTAAAAATACCCCAGAAAAAGCAAGCAGCCACATGCCTGTTGTCAGAGATCAACGTGGCGCGAAAGTGGCACTGGCTAAATCTGAGGCACTTGTTGTTTACGAGGAAACGGAGGTCGAGTCTCAAAAGAAAGGGTTCTTCAGAAATTTGAGACGAAGACCGGCACCATCCCGCGGACAACTTGCGAAGTTACTTCTAGAGAATATTGAGGTGTTTCCCGAACACGAAGCACAACTTTTACGCGCAATCTTCAACTTGAAAGCACTAACAGCGGCGGAAGTGATGGTGCCTTTATCAGAAATAGCACTCCTGACGGTAGGATCACCGTCCTCTGAAATCCCTAAGTTCTGTCGCGCTTCTAACTACCGTTACATCCCTATCTATAATGAGCGCGTTGACTATTTGCTTGGAGTAGTTGATGCCATGGAAGTACTCACAAGCGAGTCAAATGACAGCGATTTATCATCATTTGTGAAGGACGCACATTATGTACCCGCATTGAAGTCAGCAATGGATTTATTGGGCGAACTACGGCAAGCCGAGATACCTGCTGCTATCATAGTTAACGAGCATGGCAGTTGTGTCGGGATCGTAGAATTGATAGATATCTTAGAAAGACTTGTGGGCGATATAGAGGCGAATCGAAAACGGGAAACACCTCGCATCGAGAAACTTGAAAGAAGAGAGTGGCGCATTGATGCCCGCGTGTTAATTGCTGATGTCAATATAGCATTAGATGTCCAAATCCCGACAGATCGGTGTGATACCATCGGCGGCTTTATCCTCATGTTGCTCGGACGATTGCCACAAGAAGGCGAAAAAGTTGAATATGAAGGCTTTGAATTTAATATAGACGAAGTCTTTAAGTACGGCATTACTCGGATCCGCATTACGAAAAAAATGTAAAAGGAACGAGACGATAAGGGTGCTGAATTCAATACTGGGTGAATCTTTCATGTATATTCGAGGTTTACACAAATCTCACGTCTTTTTATATTAGAATAGATCTCATAAATACAATTTTGTTGGGCGAGGGCACTGTGCTAAAGGCTCCTAAATCTGAAGGACCACCCCGGCAAACCTTATAGGAAAAATCAAAAGAGAACTCATGAAGTTGAAACACTCTCGTCGCCACATTTTTAAAAGGAAGAGCATCCGAGCATTGATTGTGTGGTACCTCATTCTGCTTGGCGGTATCATTATCCTTGTCTGGAAAATGCCAGCGATTGTCTCGCGTTTGTAAAACAGTCTGACGCGAATCGTATGGAGGTATTGGTTTATCCAATTGCGGGCGAAAATCGCAGTGGGTGTTAGCACTGGATTGAGCAACTACATACTTTCAACACCCGAAAACAGGCAACTGTATGAGCCGTAAGAAGAGCAACACTGATCGCTGTTAATTTTGATATGATAACTTTAAGAAACTTTTAGACTACACAGGAGGTTTTATTGGATGTACACGCTTATCCTTATGTCATCTCGTGGGAATTCAGTTCGCCAGCATGCGATTAGTCATGGGCGCGTACTACTCCTTTCTCTCGTCGTTTTTATTGTATTTCTGGCAGCGATTAGTGGAATAGGTTACGGACTCTTCCAAAAACGACAAAACATCAACGCTGAAGAGAGACTACAGACGAGTGTAAAAGAAATTGAAGAATTAACGCGAGAAAAACTTCAAATTGAATCGGAACTCGCTGGCATCAATGAGGAGATGAAAGATATCCGCGACATGACAGAAAAGATTCAACAGGCTTTGGGAATTCTTGGACAGGGTGGCGGAGACAGCAGTATTCCTTGGGCATCCGAAGGCAATGAAGAGCAAGTTGATACTCAGCAGGAAAACACCGCAGCGACTACCGATGCTGAAGCCCACGCACACAAGATGCAGAGATCGTTAACGACTCACATCCTGAAACAAGAAATTTTGCCTCTCTATGATTATGTCAGCGATCATCAAAAACAAATCGATGGACATCCTTCGATTCTGCCAGTGAAACTTGAACAGGAAAATGGGGAGAAATACGCTTTTTGGTATTCCTCCGCGTTTGGGTGGCGTACCCATCCATTGACAAAGAAACGCGAATTTCACCACGGGTTGGATATTAAAACCCGTGCCGGAGTTCCTGTTATCGCTGCCGCTAATGGGACAGTAGCAAGTATTAAAAAGAGCGGTTATTTGGGAAAGACCATTGAGATTACCCACGAATCACTCCAGTTCAAAACATTGTACGCGCACTTGAAAGGTTACGCGGATAACCTCAAAACTGGGCAAAAAATGGTGCGTGGCGACATTATCGGCTACGTCGGAAATACGGGACGTAGTACCGGCGCGCATCTCCACTATGCAGTTTATGATATGGAAAAAGAAAGATGGGTGAATCCGATTCAATACATTCTTGATCAGCAACCAATGTTCTCACCATAACTGCAAGTCTTCAATATTACCACACGTATGAAAGAAGGAGAATTAAAAACATGTCCTATTTAAAATCCCTAAGACGTTACAGCACCCATATTGCTGCAACATGGAGAATTGTGTTATGTCTTTTGGCACTGCCCTCTGTCCTGTTTGCTCAAGATGAACTCATCATTATCTCCCCGCATCCGGAGGGCATTGAGACAGAATTTGGCAAAAATTTCGAGAAGTGGTACGAAGAACAGACTGGAAAAACCGTCAAAACCGACTGGCGAGATGTAGGCGGAACCTCTTCCAATTACCGATTCATCGAATCAGAGTTTAAACGGGTGCCGGAAGGCATCGGTATTGATATTTTCTTTGGTGGCGGTACTGACAACTACCTCCGCCTCTCAGACAACGGATGGTTACACGCCTACAAACTACCCGAAGCGCAACTTGAGCAAATGACCCAATCGTTTCAAGGGATTCCGCTCTATGATGCTAAACATCAGTGGTACGGTGCGGCGTTATCCAGTTTCGGTATCATGTACAACGAGCAGCTGCGTGAAATGCTCCAACTTCCAAAAGCCACAGCATGGCAGGATTTAGGGGATTTGGCGTTGCTCGGTAGAATTGGCGCAGCGGATCCGAGAGAAAGTGGCTCCGCCCACATGGTCTATGAGATCATCCTTCAAACCCTCGGATGGGAAGAGGGGTTTGCACTCCTAACCAAGATGGGGGGCAATGTCCGCGGCTTCTCCGCGGGTGCTAACGCTATTCCGATAGATGTTGTCGCAGGACAAGTCATTTATGGACTTGCGATTGATTTTTACGCCTACGGTCAAATCGCTGTCGTCGGAGCAGATAAAATCAAATATGTTGTTCCAGCCGATGGCACGGTCATCACCGCCGATCCAATTGCGATTCTCAAAGGCGCGCCGAACTTACCGGTCGCGCAAAAGTTTCTTGAATTCGTTTTATCGGAAGACGCTCAGAAACTCTGGATGCTCCGCGACACCGATTCAGAGGGACCTGAATGGAAGGGCGGTTTAAACCGCGCGAGTGTGTTGCCAGCACTCTATGACAAGTTAGGAGAAAGATGTATCGTTCCAAATCCATTCGGTACAGAAGGAAATCTGTTTCTATACGACTCAGATAAAGGCAGCACTCGATGGGATATTGTCAATGGCCTCTTCGGCGTTTTGATTATTGATTCTCATAAGGATCTTGTCAACGCGTGGAAAGCAATCCGGAAATGTAAAGACCCAGCAAAGCGCGATGCGGCGATCGCAGCTTTAACGAAGATGCCGATAACTGAAGAAGAGGCGATGGAGATGGCAGGTAGTGCCTGGAAAGATCCCACAGTCCGTAACGAGAAAAGAAAGGAGTGGGGACAGTTCGCTAAAGACAAGTTCAAAGAGGCACGGAATCTGGCAAGATAATATGGTTCGTAGTCCGTAGGTTGGGTTGAACGAAAATCCTACAAGAACTCAACACAGAAAACAACCTTCAAAGCCTTGACAACCCAAGAAGGCATAAAACCGAGTGAAACCCAACACATTATGATGCCGAGCGCGTTGGACGTGTTGGGTTTCGCTATACTCATCTCTCGGAAAGGCTGCTCGAAAAGGATGATTTTGCGTATAACCGCAAGAGTTCTTGGTTTTTACCGCTCTACCCAACCTACTACTTTATCAAGTTTCACATTATAGGTGATCCTGTTTGTAGTAGGGCAATTCATTGCCCGTTGTTAACGTGCGATAAATCGCACGACTACGAACCTATCCTAACCCTCCTATCAGAGAGCACGGACGCTACACATTGATTTCTACACCCAGGAAATCAGAGAGTTTCCCACATTCCTCCCGGTAACGAGCAATTTTCGTTGAATCGCCTGCCTCCCCGGCCATCATCGCTGCCGTGAACTCCTGTGGATAGTGCGTCTTCAGATACGCCATGCGGTAGGCTAACATTGCGTAAGCGACAGTATGCGACTTATTAAAGGCATAGCGACCCACCGACGCAAGCCAATTAAACACCTCCTCAGCCTCGCTTTTAGTGAAATTCCGTTTTTTCACCGCACCCTCAACGAATTTCTCACGCTGTGCGGCAATCAACGGTTCGTTTTGCTTGCCCATTGCATTGCGGAGGACATCCGCTTCACCGAGCGTAAAGCCTGCTATATCGTGTGCGATTTGCATCACCTGTTCTTGGTAGATACAGACACCGTAAGTGCTTTTAAGTATACCCTCAAGCGACGGGTGTATATATTCTACGGGCTGCACTCCGTTCTTGCGGTCTATGTACTGTTGCATGTCCCCACTTTCTATGGGACCCGGGCGATAGAGTGCCGGAATCGCGGAAAACTCCTCAAAGTTATCCGGCTTGAGTTCTGTGACAACTTGATACATACCAGAAGAACCCTCCAACTGGAATAAACCCGCAATGAGTCCATTACCAACGAGTGCGTAGGTTTCTCTATCGTCAAAGGGAATCTCTTCCAGTTTAAGCTTAACGTCGTGGTTTTTCTCAATCATCTGAAGACAGTCGTGTATCTCGCTGAGACTCCGTAAGCCGAGGGAATCAAACTTAACAATGCCGACATCTTCAACGATTTTCCCTTCAAACTGCGTCGCGACTTGGTTATGTCTGTCCTTGAACAGCGGCACGTAGTTTGTCAGGGGTCCATCTGATACAACAATTGCGGAGGCGTGACAGGAGACGTGCCGTTTCATACCTTCCACTGCTTTGCTGAGATCCATCAACTCTCGATTTTCAGGGAGCTCCGCAAGTGTCTGAAATTCTGGCACCCGTTCCAAAACTTCATCAAGTGTTATACCGGGAATGGACGGAATAAGTTCGGTCAACTTTTCGACATCTTCAACAGGCACTTCAAGTGCACGCCCGACATCTTTGATCGCAGCTTTCGCCCCCAATGTGGCAAAGGTAGCGACTTTACCCACGGAATCCGCACCATATTTTTTCACAAGATACTCGATCACAGATTCACGGGCGCGGTCAGCGAAATCAATATCAATATCCGGTGGAGCGAGACGTTCAAGGTTTAAGAACCGTTCAAACAGACAACCGTGATCCATCGGATTGAAACTAATCACACCAAGCGCATACAGCACCAGACTACCGGCGGCGGAACCGCGAGCAGAAAGTGGATATCCCTGTTTTTGGGCGTAGTTGACATAATCTCCAACAATCAGGAAATAGTTGGCATAACCTCCTTGTCCGATAATCCCCAACTCGTAATCAATCCGCTGTCGGATAGGTTCGGAAAGTTCGCCATATTTTTCACGTAAACCTTGGTAGCACAACTCTTTGAGGTAACTATCGTGTGTGTGCCCTTCGGGGACCTCGTATTTCGGCATCGAGTCCTGCTGATAGTCGAGTTCAAGGTTGCACCGATTCGCAATTTCAAGCGTATTGGTAATAGCCTCCGGTGGGTAATCCTTCAGTGCCTCTCGCATTTCGTCAACGCTTTTAAAGTAGAAGTGATTATCATAGCGGAGCCGTTCTCGGTCGTTGACGGTTTTCTTCGTCTGGATACAGAGGAGGACATCGTGCATCCCGTGGTCTGATTTTCGGAGATAATGGCAATCATTCGTGCCGACGAGCGGGAGATTGAATTCCTTCGCCAACTCAACCATTACCGGATACGCCTCAAGCTCCTTGTCGATGTAGTGATTCTGCACCTCAACATAGAGATTCCGTTCTCCCATTATATCCATCAAGGTTTTGAAGTTTTGAACCGCTTCCTCACGCCGATCTGCACAGATGAGTTGCGGGACTTGTCCTTGGATACACCCCGTCAGCGCGATAATCCCATCATGGTATTCTCGCAGGATTTCCATGTCAATACGCGGCTTGCGATTGAATCCCTCCGTGTATCCGAGTGATACCAGTTCCAAGAGATTTCCATAGCCGGTCGCATCCTCAGCGAGCAGCGTGAGATGATAGGGACCACCCTGTTCCTGCTCACGTGTCTTTCGGCTCCCCTGTGCGACATACACCTCACAACCGATGATCGGGTTAACCCCGGCCTCTGTTGCCTTGTTGTAGAGTTCCCATGCTCCGAACATATTGCCGTGATCGGTAAGAGCAACAGCAGGAACGCTATTTTCGACTGCCCAATCTACCATATCGGGGATACGGCACGCACCATCAAGCATGCTGTACTCGCTATGATTGTGCAGATGAACAAATTCGGAACCGGTTGTGGACGGAACATAAGTACCACCTTCGGGAGAGGTATCGCTCTTCTGAGTCGAGAGTGGAGTGGTCGATCCATGCTGTGGTTCAACCCCATTTGCAAGGATACTGACGATAACCGTGTCATTAGGTTCAGGAGCGTCGTCCCGATAGACCAGCCCAAAGATAATTTGTGCGTCAAATGCTTCGTCTTGGAGCACATTCATCGATGCATCTAACTCATTCATCATAAAATCTGGTGGGGCACTGATTTGGACAATTATTCCGGTTGCACCACCAATTTGCTTGCCATCCAGCAGTGGCGAGGTTATAGCGTTTTCCATAGCGACTCGCGCCCGGTTTTCACCCGATGCTTGTCCTACGCCCATTAACACCGTGCCGGCATCCTTCATGATACTCTCTACATCAGCGAAATCAACATTAATCTCACCCGATTCCACAATAATATCAGCGACAGTTTTAATGCCAAGTAATAAGGTTTCATCGCTCATGCGGAACGCCTCGCTCGTTGAGGGTTCCCCATCCACAGTATCAAGGAGCCGCTGATTCGGGATCGCGATAACAGCATCAGTGTTCTCTCGGAGTTCTTGAAGTCCGTATTCTGCTTGCTCGGCGCGGCGTTGCCCCTCAAAATCGAACGGGCTTGTTGCAACACCTATCGTTAAAGCTCCATGCTCCCGGGCGAGCGATGCGATTAAAGGTGCTGCACCTGTCCCTGTCCCGCCCCCCATGCCAGCAGTAACGAAAACCAGACGCGCATCCGCAACGACGGTATTGAGCGTTTCCAAATCTTCTTCAGCCGCCCCTCTGCCTACCTCTGGATTCGCATCTGCACCAAGTCCCTGCGTGATTTCAGCACCGATTTGCACCTGTGTCGCCCCGTCACATGTGCGGAGTGCTTCCAAATCTGTATTTACAGCGTAAAACCCAATTTCTTTCAATTCAATTTCTTTCAAACCGGCCGCAATCATCCGTTTGATGGCGTTGCCACCCGCGTTGCCGACACCGAAAACCTTAACGACGTTCTGCGACACCTTGGACACCTCTTTTTTATGCGTCATAATTGTTTCCCGCTTAACCTCTTTGACACCAAATTCCTTACGCAGGAGTGCACGAATCTCTCTGAGCCTCGTTTTGACGGTGCCAACTGCCAGACCGAGTTCCTTCGCAATCTCTTTGATGGTCCACATCTCTAAGTAGTACAGCACTGCAACGGTGCGCACCTTCTCAGGAAGGTCATGTACCGCCTCTGCAACAGCCGAGCGAAGTTCCGTCTCTCGAAAACGAGCAATCGCATTCCGATCAATAGTTTCAGCGAGCTGCTCCGCACTCTGAAGGATTTCACCCCTCGCACGCGTGTGCCGGGTGTAGTACCTTCTGCAGGTAGTATAGGCTATCTTCCGAAGCCATGTCCCGAAACTGCTGACCTCTCGGAGACCACCGATGTTTTCCCAGACTGCCACCCAAATGTCCTGAAAGATCTCTTCAGCATCGCGGACTTGGCGGGAATTCCAGACGACCAACTGCCAAATCCTCGAGCTATAGCGGGCTGCGAGTTGCGCAAATGCTTCCTCATCTCCCGATTGCACGAGCCGAATGAGTTCTTCATCTGTCAAGTCTGTGTACGTTGATGAATCGTATTGCATAGATAAATTCCCAATTAGATTTCGCCAATTAGACTGTGGTTATAAAGAGGGAAATTTTTGGGGAAAAGGTTTAAAAATTTTTGAATAACGAAATTTTGCGAATGATACTTGTAGTAGGAAGCCTTTATCGCCGTCGCGATGCCATATCAAACCCCACCGCTGCGACAAGCACAACACCTTTGATTATATCTTGCCATGAGGCATCCATGTTCGCCATGCTCATCCCGTTGTTAAGACTTTCCATGACGAATGCTCCCAAAATTGCACCGAAGATACTCCCGCGTCCCCCCATTAAACTGGCACCACCGATGACACACGCAGCGATGGCATCCAACTCCAGCAACCGTCCGGCTTCTGGACTCGCACTTCCGACGCGCGCTGTCATGACAATACCGGCAACTGCCATCAAGGCACCCATTGTCGCGAACACCCGCAACGTAATACCGCGCACATTGACCCCTGAGAGGTACGCCGCCTCCGCGTTCCCACCGACTGCATACACATAACGTCCGAAACGGGTGTGGTTCGCAATGAAATGAAACACGAATGCCAGTCCAAACAGGATGCATACCGGAAATGGAATCCCTTTATGGGCATTCATCACGGCGATAAACGCTACAATCAGTGCCGATACTCCGGCTACTTTCAATAAGAATATAGACGGAGAGGCTTGTTCCGTGCCGTATTTTACCCGTGCAGCGCGCTGCCGGTAAAAACCGTAGCCGCTGATGCCCAGCCCAACAATCATGAGGATCCAGCCAAGCGTCGGTGAGAGATACGCGTTGCCAATTGCTTTAAGCCAATTGTCTGGAAGCAGGATGGTCTCGCCTTTGGTAAAGGCTAACATCAAGCCGCGATAGACTAAAAATCCGCCCAGTGTGACAATGAACGCCGGGATTCGCTGATACGCCACGAGATACCCTTGCATTAAGCCCATGAGGATACCGATGCAGATAACGGCAAGGAGTGTCACAACAATCGGTTGCCCCCACCAGACGTGTATAATTGCTCCGATAGCACCGAGCAACCCGGCACCGTAACCAACGGACAGGTCGATGTTGGCAGAGACGATGACTAGCGTCATGCCGACAGCGAGGATGGCTGTGACCGCGGCTTGGCGGGAGAGGTTGGATAGATTCCGAGTACTAAGGAAGGTACCGCCGGTCAGCAGCGTGAAAATCACCCAGACACAGACCAGGGCAAGCACCATCGCATACATGCGGAGATTTAGACGTTGCATTATGAAAAGAATTTTATATGAGGATGGTTCATAAATAAAACAGATTCGGATTATTCCAGTTTCAGTCCCGTAGGTTGGGTTGAGCAGTAAAACTCAGGCACCTTGTGGTGCTACCGAAACTGCAGTTTGCCAATACTCTTTCCTATAAATAGATAGAGCGAAACCCAACAAACCCATCGCTTTCAGGAAAACATCGTTGGGTTTCTCTCGGGCCTTGGGTGGTTTAGGAATCCCCTGGCCTTCGCAGTTGATATGTAGAATCTCTTCAGGAATCACTTCTGTTTAGGTGGACGCTTAATCCATTTTTCAAGGGCAGCAGTATTAAAAAAAAACGAACGCATGAGCGCAAATTCGTCAGGAGTTAAGATAGCACAGCGTAGAAGCCCTTCCCGAGAACCGTAAACTTCCAGCTGCTTAAACCAGACTTTACGAAATACCTTTGTATCCAGTGGAGCCATACCACTCGGCACCGCAGCCATCTTCATTGCTTCAATCGTATCGGAAGTGGACATTTTTGATGAATACGTATCCATTAACGGACGGACTAAGTGCTCTTCCATGAAAGGTTCTATTTCTTCTGAGTCGGCGGTAATATGCGGTTCCTTCACAATCAGTTCACGGAATTGGAAATAGAAATCTGTGCAGATTTGAATTTGCTCAGTTGTTGCCTCTGACGGAAGAATCTCCTTAAGCGCAAATTGGATGGTCGACTTCTGTTCGGTAGTGGGGACTGCAGCAAGGTACATCGGATAATCTTTATGCGCTGCACCGCCGTGTTCTCCAAGGTAAGTCAAATACGCCTGACTCGACAAAACCGCGTCCAGACTTTCTTCTTCGTGAAGGAGTTCGGTGAGGAGTTTTTCTTGGTTTTCCGTTAGAGGTTTTTCGGTAGACGCTACCAAGAACGCTTCTCGTTCCTCAAGCTGCGTTGTCATCCCCTTCATGAATCCTACTATCTCAAAGGTAGCCCCTATCGCACAACCGAAAAACGTAGTCTGGGCAAAACAATAGAATAGTAGACAAAGGGCGGGAACTGCTTCGCGTAATCTGTGGATTGCGACCGATAACCCGTTATTTCGTTTCATGATAACTTCTCCAGAAATGGAAACTATAACTTTGCGCTAACAGGCAAAAAGTTTCTGAAAATTTTTTGTCGTTACCTCGCCGATTGTCTCTATAGTGGTGCCTCGGAGTTCCGCAATCTTCTCTGCTACGGCACGAACATAAGCCGGTTCATTCCGCTTGCCGCGTCGGAACTGTGGAGCGAGCCATGGGCAATCGGTTTCTATCAGCAGTCGATCCTCAGGTACTTCTCGCGCGACAACTTGGATATCTTTGGCATTCGGATAAGTCACAATTCCACCGATGCCGATATGGAATCCGATCACAAGGCTTCTATGCATCAATTCAACATCACCGGTAAAGCAGTGCAGGATACCTCGGATTTTCCCTTGCCGTGCCTCTAAGATCGGCAAGATATCCGCATACGCATCTCGGTTGTGGATGATAATAGGCATCTGCTCCTCTTCGGCGAGGTCCAACTGTTTTTCAAATGCCTCCTTTTGTAGCGGACGCGGCGAGAGGTTGCGGTAGTAATCTAACCCCATTTCACCGAGTGCAAGCACTTTCGGGTGTGTGGCGAGATCGCGAAAGGTTTTTAGCACATCGAGGGTCAGATCTTTAGCATCATGCGGATGCATCCCGACGGTGGCATAGATGTGTGTGTGTTTCTCCGCCAATTCAACAGCACCGAGGCTCGTCTCCATATCAAACCCTATGACAAGGATATTGGAAACGCCGGCTTCCTCTGCGCGTTTTAGCACCGCATCGCGATCGTTATTGAATTGGGAAAGTTGGATGTGCGCATGTGAATCAATAAACATTCTGATCCATAACCCCGGTAGGTGCGGTTTGATGAAGTTGAATAAAATAATTATAGTAAAACCCGAAAATAAGAGGGCACTTTGGAAAACACAAAACACCTCACCACCGCTGGCGAGGATTGTATCCTCGCCTCTTTGGAGTGTCTAATTAATTCTAAACTTTACTATAAAACCGTGCATCACCCAATTATAACCCAAGTTGCTACCTATAAAATTTTAGGCATACAGCGTCCCTTTTCATTGAAAATTGTTGATGACCCGCACGGTTTTGTAGCGTATCCTGTTAGGTTGCGCACCCTTAGGCACAGACTAACATTCTATGCTACAAAAATGGCAACTTGCGTAATTATAGCAAAATTCAGAATTAAAAAGCAGTTGCGTATCCTATGATGATTACCTCTCTAATTTTCTCTTTTTATCCTTATCCTCATAGACCCACTTTAAACCAACGGCGAAACAGTTTCGCACACACCCAAGCTAATAGGTAGGCAAACGCAGAGATCAGAATCATAACAACAACCGGTATCCCAATAATAGTCACAATCGCCGGTTCAGCAAAAGCATCAATCCCACTATGCCTGAAATCTAAAACCATCCAAACCAAAATACCACCGTTGAAAATAACACAGATCGCCCAACCGATACTCAAAAGTATCCGTCGGAGAGGTCGATTTTTCCGTATTGCTAAAGCAATCGTCCATATCAACCAATTGAGGATAAAATAAATAAGATGCATTTTACCGCCGCCATGTTGACCGGAAACTGCCGGGAGGTTGTTTATAGTAAAACCCGAAAATAAGAGGGCACTTTGGAAAACACAAAACACCTCACCACCGCTGGCGAGGGGTTTTTGCTTGGGTGTTTCCGCTAGTATCCTCGCCTCTTTGGAGTGTCTAATTAATTCTAAACTTTACTATAATATCTTGTGTTGACGCATTTTGATAGATATACCCCGAACTACGCAGAAAGCAAATAGGACATAAAAGGGCAGCTAAACCTACATCAAAGGCGTTCGGATGACAGTTTCAAGCGTATGGGCACGGGGTGGCTGCGTCACCAAAAACAGAATCAGGTCTGCCACATCCTCTGGAAGCGTGAGATGTTCAATCACGTCATCTGGGTGGTTATCACGACGCATCTTGGTGTCTACAGGACCTGGGCAGACAACCGAGGCTTTCACGCCATGCGGTTTACCTTCATTGTTCGTTGTCTCAGTGAAACCGACAACGGCGAATTTAGAGGCACAATACGCACCGCCGTTGACATGCCCAAATTTACCAGAGACCGAGGAGACATTGACGATATGTCCATACTTCTGCTCACATAAATGGCTGAAAACGGCTTGTGTGCCGAGAAACACCCCTTTGAGGTTAACTGCCATTGTCAGATCCCAATCCTCTTCCCGAATCTTTGGAATCGGGTTGTGGATTGCCACGCCTGCGTTGTTAACAAGGATGTCCACCCTGCCGAAGGTGTCAAGCGTTCGTGCAACCATAGTATCGACATCCGCTTTCAGTTGAATATCAGTTGCGATAGCGAGTGCGCGTCTGCCGAGTGCTTTCACCTCTTCAGCGACGGCGGTTATTTCGGTATCAGTCCGTGCAGCAAGGACGATGTCTGCACCCTCTTTGGCAAACGCTAAAGCGGTTGAGCGACCGATCCCGCGCCCACCGCCTGTGATAATCGCGATACGGTTTTCAAGTTTCACAAGTTCTCCTCAAAGTTTTTTATAGTGAAATCCGAAAATATGTTTACAGTTCGTCAGAGAACAAACACCCCATGTCCGCTGGCGAGGATTGTATCCTCGCCCTTGCGTTGGTGTGTAGTTAATTACGGGTTTTACTATAATTATTCATTCGCAAGGCGTTAAATCAGTTGGGTTGAGCGGTGAAGATCTAATACTTATCATTTTTATGAAACGTTGGGTTTCACTATGACCTTGAAGGCTTCACGCCCCATGAAAACCGAAAAGATGCTTTGAAAGGTCCAGATTCTCCTTGTGTATCCGTTCAACCCAACCTACGGATTTAAGCCAAGCCTACGTTGTCTATGATATTTGATACGCCGCGAGCTTCTGCTTGTTGAACAGAATCCCGTGCCCCGGACGTTCAGGCGGCGAGAAGTGTCCGTCCTTGAGCTGCAAGGTGTCATCAAGCACCGGATCCAGCGACGGAATATATTCCACAAAAAGCGAGTGCGGCACTGCTGCAGAGAGATGCACGTGCAAATCCATCAAGAAATGCGGAGAGACCGAAAGCCCGAAACATTCTGCGGTATGCGCAACCTTCATCCATTCAGAGATACCGCCAACACGGACAGCGTCTGGCTGCAAAATATCCGCCGCACCCTGTGCGATGTATTCCTTAAAGACATATTTATTGTAAATTGTCTCGCCGACAGCAATCGGAATCGTCGTTTTTTCCCGCAAGTCCACGTGGCTATCCACATCGTCTGCTTCAATAGGTTCCTCAAACCAGAAAAGGTCTGCTTCCTCGACACGGCATGCCAGTTGAATGGCTTCGCGCGCATTCCACTTCATGTTGGCATCAATCATGAGGTAGGGTTCCTGCCCAATCGCTTTCCTGACGGCGAAGATACGCGTAACGTCTTCGTGGAGACTGTCGCGCCCCACCTTAATCTTGATACCTTTGTAACCCTGCTCGACAAACTCCACAGACTGCCTAACAAGTTCATCTTCAGAGAGGTGCAGCCAACCACCATCCGTGTTGTAGACAGGAACAGCAGATCTCGCACCGCCGAGAAGTTGATAGAGCGGCAATTCGGCACGCTTTGCCATGAGGTCCCAGAGTGCAATGTCCACCGCTGCCATACCTAAAGTGACGATGCCACCTCTGCCTACCCAGTGTGTGTCCATCCACATCCGATTCCATATTCGGTCGATGTTGGAGGCATCCTCTTCAAGGAGGATAGGCGTGAGGTAGGCATCCATAATCTGTTTAATCGCTTCTCCACCTTTGCCGATGGTATAGGAAAACCCAGTGCCTACGACCCCATCTGCGTCTTCAATTTCAATGAAGGGGAACTCCATAGAGACAAAGGCTTGGATGGCATCGACGCGCTCCACTTCGGGCGGAATGTCGTAAAGAGATGTACGAACTGCTTTAATTTTCATTTTTAAATTTTCCTTGCGGTTAAACAAGGTGAGATTACTATTTCACGGGCTCTTCTTAAATCCGTCCTCCATTCATTACGGACTACTGTTTTGTGAACATTACATTAAACTTTGGACAATTCTATAGTAAAGTCGAATGGAAAACTATTGCTTTAAGTCTTCCATCATCGCCAATAACTTTTCGATACAGATGCGCGAGGCTTCCTCACCGGCTTCAGAGAACGCCTGTCCTGCTGGACGGTTGAGAATGGCATCGTCAATTTTGAGCGAGGGTCGCCAATGTGTTTCAAGACAGAGATGTCCCTCGTACCCATCATCAATGAGGGCTTGCAGCTGCCCTTGCCAATCAATAATGCCATCGCCGACCGGGACAGATTCTATTTCACCTGTATCGGGATTTGGACCTGCGTCCTTGAGATGTGCGTGGATCATCGTCGATTTCATGCGATTGTAGGCATCAGGATACGGGGTTTCGCCGCCTTTTGCGTGTGCTTCATTGGCAGGATCCCAAATGCCGCGAATGTTCGGAGAATCGATCTGTTCGATAAATTCTGCTGTGAGCTTGGCAGTGCTGAGCGAGGTGGTAGATTCGTTTTCCATACCGAGCACGATGCCTTCACCGTCTATCATTCTGCGCGGTTCATCGTAAGAAGCGATAATCTCGTCCCACCGCGCCTCCGTCTCACCGGTATCCCAAAAGACGAAGGTTCGGATGAGATTGGTGTCAAACGCCTTTGCCGTTCGGATGCATCCTTCCAATATACCGAGATGCTCTTTCCGTTCCGCAGCGTTGTCCATATCGCACTTAAAAAACGGGGAAGCGACACCGATAATCTCAATGTCAGTACCATCCAATAGCCGTTTCATCTCGTCGATGTCGGTGTCGGTGAGTTCATGTGGCAGTTTGTCCCAGACCGAACGAATTTCGATGGAGTGCAGATTGAATTCTTTCACAAAATTGACAACGGTGGCGAAGTCTTGCGAGACCTCGTCGCCGATAACGCCCAGTTTAAACATAGTCGTATATCTCCTTTGAAACTTTTGCGATATATTAGCACAGCACGGCGTTAATGGCAAGTAAGATTTTATCCTTCAGAGGCATTCAGTTTTCCTGTAATTCTGATCTTTTGCCCCAAGCCTTTTCTTGTAGGAGCGATCTCCAGATCGCTCCACAAGAAAATAAAAAAGGACCGGTAAAACCGGTCCCTTTTGAAGTATCACTGAACTTTAGATACTATACTTAGCGAGTAAACTGCGGCATCCTCGCTGTCAAAATGCTCAAAGACGCTGGCGAGCCGACTCGTAACGATCAGGTTTTTGATCTGTTTTCCGACATGGATGACCCCGATGCGCCCTTTCTTGCGGGTCGCGATGGTGCGTGCCTCCATAAGAGCACCGAGTCCTGCGCTGCCAATCATACTGACCTTCTCGAAATTGATGAGAATGCGCGGTGCATCGTAAGCCTCCATCTGTGCCAAGATCACTTCCCGTAATTTTGATACGGAGGGTCCCATTATTCTTCCATTGGGTTCCAAAATCGTGACACCATTTTGCCGACGAATCTGTGTTAACATAATTTTTCTCTCCTATTTATTTTTAAGAACATTGGAAATATCAATTTACTTTTGGACTTTTTACACTGTTTGAATGTTCAATTTAGGGATTCATTATTATTTTAATCGAGTTCCATAAAAAATCTTTCTTTCTGAAGCAGGTTGGATAGAGCACAACGAAATCCAAACCCCAATGGACGACAAGTACATAACGTTTTAGGGTGTTGGTCGTTACAGATACAAAACGCACCGACTTGGGATTAGGTTTACAAGGTAGGCAAATCTTTTAGAATCTCGAGCGTCCTTAGACTGACGGTGATAACACGAGGGATTCGCACAGTTCGGGTCGTCGACGATACGGTTGCCTGCTGGCGTACGCATGGGATATTGCGGAACGAGGGTGGCATCTGCCTGTTTTGCGCAGGCATCGAGTAAAAATGCGAAAGGATTACTGACTGCCCCTTCGTGTGTAATGTCGTGTTGGTCGTATTGCTGCGGCGTGGCGTAGTAGTCTCGGATTGCCTTATGAGTGGGTTTGAGATTCAGTTGTGGCACGCCGGCATGATAGCAGATTTTGGACAGATAGTCAAGAAAAACAGGGAAACGTGAGGTAACACCATCTAACAGATTGTGCTACAAGGATAGCAACTTAGGTTACTATAACCCAAGTTGCTACCTATGTAAAAAGTTGTATGATATTGGTTGTTATGATAAATAAAAACACTTTCAACTGAAAACCTGCGGCTGTCACCCCGTGAATCGGCTTGTGCGATTAAAAAGTCGTCACAAATCATATAAACTGCTACAATAGTCAAGTCAATGGGGGGCTCTTTTGGTTTTTGGGCTATAAAAACACTATAAAGGATAGCCCATGGATTTACAACTAGCAACTTCGGTTATCTACACAAAACATCAATCTCTTATACCAAATTCATTTGATTCATCGTCTTCACATACCGCTCCGCATGAAGATTAACAAATAAATTGGGTAATCTTGGACGACAAGACGTGCGATGAATCGCACGACTACAAACGCTTCTGATTCTCGGCGTGCTATGTATAACTCGTTCAGAAATTACCCGATTAAATACTTAAACTTCATCTGGAGCGGAAGAGATAGCAATAACTTTTTCTATAAATATATCGCTCCGCTGGAGTGGAAGATTGAGCCCTTCAACTATCACACACCCGCTCTTATTCAACTTGAAAACAAGCAAATTACGTAAGTCCTGTCCATAGGGAGATCCGCTATCATGTTTTTATCACAACACAACAAAAGCGGCACCCCATGGACGGGCTTCTTGTAGCCTCTTAGCAGAACTATTCATAGCAGGCAAACCCTACGACGAAGCCGCCCCCCTACGAACGGAAACGCTTCAGGGTCTCCCGTCAATGACGGGTTCAAGCACCCATGTAGGGGTTGAGATTTCACCGGATCACCGTAACGCCTCTCGCTTCGAGCGCAGGAATATGGGTGTTAATCGCAGCCTCGTTCAAAGGATTGTTTCCTAACGCGACCTCGTCGCCGCTGTCCAATCCTGTATTCGCCACCAGCGGTGCGATGTCTGATAACTGATTGCGGGACAGATCCAGGTGCGTCAGGTTTGTCAGACCTCCCAAAGCCGATACATCCGATAACTCATTGCCGACCAGATACAGCCTCGTCAGGTTTGTGAAACCTCCCAAATCCGATACATCCGATAACTCATTGAAGGACAGATACAGCGTCGTCAGGTTTGTCAGACCTCCCAAAACCGATACATCCGATAACTGAGTACGCTTCAGAACCAGCCTCGTCAGATTTGTGAGACCTGCCAAAACCGATACATCCGATAACGGAATGCCGGACAGATCCAGGTACGTCAGGTTTGTGAAACCTCCCAAAACCGATACATCCGATAACTCATTGCCGTTCAGAGACAGATTCGTCAGGTTTGTGAGACCTGCCAAAGCCGATACATCCGATAACTCATTGCTGGACAGAAACAGCGTCGTCAGGTTTGTGAGACCTGCCAAAGCCGATACATCCGATAACTCATTGTTCCACAGAGTCAGCGTCGTCAGGTTTGTGAGACCTGCCAAAGCCGATACATCCGATAACTCATTTTTGTGCAGATACAGCTCCCTCAGGTTTGTGGCGTACTCTAAACCCGTCAAGTCGGCTATCTGGCGCTCAGGTGCCTCAAGGGTGTTCAGGTCTCGCAGCACCTCTGCAGTCAGAAGCGCGTCCGCGCTCAGACCGAGCGTCTCACGCACGGCTGCGGCTAAGTTCGCATCGGCGATCACGTCAACGGATGTCGGTATCTCCTCTGCCTCGGGAGCGGACACAACGGTCTCGACCATCTGCTGCCCCTGTTGGCAGCCAATCACGTACACACAACATAACAAAATCACAATCAAGAGGACTTTGTCGGTTTTCATTCATCGTTCTCCTTGTTTGAAAAATGTTTTCATGTTTTATCTACTTTGTATTTCAGAGCAGCTTCAGCATCCGGACGAGAAGACCTCGACCCTACAGACCTAAAGCACCTGATGGTATTCTGCCGAAATTGACTCACCATCCTTTGGCTTGCGTAGAAATTATAAGGCAGTTGAGAAAAAAGTCAACTAAAAATGTATTAGACATTACGTGAGTTTGATAAAAACACCACACAACTATGTCATCACACTATTATTAAAGACACATTTTTTGGGCAAAACGTTACATCCCGTGAAAAAAATATTTCGTCAGGCAATGATTTACAACTGTAGAAGGCTCTCCGATTCTGATTCTCCCCCGCGACTCCCTCCGAAGTTTGGACAGTTTCTGTCGAGTTCACGATCCGTTTCCAAAGCATTTCTGAGTTTTCTGACACAAACTCAACTTACAGAAAAATAAACTCGAACACATCAAAGGGCAGCCCGAGAGGGGCGGAATGTTTATAGAAACGCCAGACTCCGCAAGACACAGGTTTCCCCAGAGGGGCGAAATGTGTATCCCGTAAAAAAATTCTCCAAACTATAGGATAATATAAGTCAGCGCGTTTGTAGAAAAATTGGTTTGCAATGAAGGCAAAAATCGTGCTAAAATAGCATTAATTGTAGCGTTGCTTATGGAGGAGGAAATTGATGAATTACACAGAATTGTCACTCCCACGAGACCAGAGAGAAGAAATTCATCGGATTTTATCCGACGCTTCCAATAGAGCCGATGGCGTAGATAGCGAATCTATATTGCGAAACTTACAAGAACTCATCACCGACGACGCAGACATCCAAGCATGCTTCGCAGACATCGTCATCCCATTGTTGAAAGCCTCCATAGACGCACCCAACCCTGAAGCCGCCTTAAATCGTTTTTCACGCTTTGCTGAGGCATCGTTTAACCGCAAATCGCTCTATCAGTTGTTGCGAGATACACCGCATTTCATACGTCCTGTCATCTTAACTTTCGGTGCGTCCACCTATCTGTCCGAGATTCTAATTCGCACACCTGAATACTTCCATGACATCATTGATGTGGATGTGATGGAGCTGCAGAAGACTTCCGAGACAATGTATCAGGAACTTAAACAATCAATCTCTCGGTTCGCTTCGGTCGAGCAGAAACTCCGCATCTTGCGGCGATACAAACGACGCGAGACACTCCGTATCGGACTGCGCGACCTGCTTAAAACGGCAGATGTCGCCACAACGACGTTAGAGTTAAGCAATTTAGCAGAGGCGGCGTTGCAACACTGCTACGAAATCGGACACGATCAGGTAATGAAACCGAAATTCGGGACCCCCCTCAATGAAGACGGCGACGCACCCTGCCGTTTTGCCATCATCGGGATGGGGAAACTCGGCGGCTATGAACTTAACTTTAGCTCTGACATCGACCTCATTTTTGTCTACTCAGATGATGCCCGCACGGATACCGGGACCGACAACAGCGAATATTTCTCACGCCTCTGTGAATTCATCATTAAGGCGATGAGTGAGATAACGCCGGAAGGGTACGTCTTTCGGGTTGACATCCGCTTACGACCTGAAAGCAGCGCTGGCGTTATTATCCGTTCTATGGAGAGTTACGAAAGCTACTATGAGGGTTGGGGCGATTTATGGGAACGTCAGGCTTTAATCAAAGCGCGTCCCGTTGCCGGGGATATGGAATTCGGTGACGAATTCATACGCATGATTCAGCCATTTGTGTATCAGCGCTACTTAGATGGCGTAACGCTTACTGAGATTAAGGCGGACATCCGGCGCACCAAAGCGCGAATAGAGGAACGACTCGTCAGTGAAGGGACAAGTCTTGAAAGGCACGTGAAACTCGGTCCCGGTGCTATCCGTGATATCGAGTTCACCGTGCAATGTCTCCAGATGATTCACGGTGCCAAGCGAAAATCGTTGTGTTCGCACAATACCTTGGAAACGCTCGCGGCGTTAAAGGAAAACGCGCTGCTCGACCCAGAGGATGCAGATGCACTTTCGACCGCCTATCGGTTTTTACGCACCGTTGAGAATGGCATTCAAATTGAGGCAGATCAGCAGCGTTACTCGATTCCAGACGGAGAAACCGAAGCACGCGAACTCGCGCGACGGGTCGGGTATCAACACACCGTAGAAACTGATGCCCTGGAAACATTTCGTGCCGATTACCGCGCACATACCGAAGCGGTGCGCGCCATTTTTCGGAAAATTACCGCAACTTCGATTGAATCTGAAGACGGGATTGACATCGCCGTTCTGCTTTCCGAAGAGGATCCACAGCAGCTGGAGAATTTCTTAAGCACGTTCCGTTTTGAAAATGTTCGAGACGCGCAGCGTCTCCTAAGGCGACTCGCAAACGGTGGTGATGGTGTCCAGTTCTCACCAAGTGTGAGGCGCACCTTCTTTAAACTCGCACCGACGCTCCTAAACGTCTTACGAGAATCTCCGAATCCAGACATGGCACTCCGCTACCTTTCGGCATTTACAGATAAGGTCGGTGCGCGGAGCAGTTATTACACAATGTTTGCAGAAAAGCCATCAACGCTTGAAGCACTGACCCGTGTCTGTGGCACGAGTCTGTATCTCGCAGATATGCTCATCGCAAGCCCCGAACTCTTTGATCTACTCACCGTCCCTACGTTGGTAGAACGTTCCAAAACAATCGTTGAGAAACAAGAAGAGACACTGCAGATTGTTGCAAAGGCACCGAAGGAACGAATGCTATCTATGTTACGGCGGTACAAGAATGACGAGATTTGGCGTATTGCTTTACGGAATATTCTCGGTAATGCAACACTACCGGACACAACACAAGAACTTTCCGATCTAGCCGAAGCGATTCTGCAAGCCATCTATCCAGAGGTTGAAGCAGAGATACAAGAGGCACACGGCACACCAATCGGTCCTGATGGAACACCCGTAACGTTTGCAATTATTGCGATGGGTAAGTTTGGCGGTCGCGAATTGAACTTCAGTTCAGACTTAGACGTTATGTACGTCTATTCGGCAGATGGCGAAACGACACAAGGCATGTCAAATGTAGACTATTTTTCAGCTGTCGGTTTAGAATTCGTAAATCGACTCGCTGGAAATCAGGGAATGGGCATCTATGAAATCGATCTGCGCCTCCGTCCCCACGGAACAGGCGGTGCGATTGCTCTGCCGTTAACAGGGTATCAGCATTACTATGATAATGCTGCGGAAGTTTGGGAACGTCAGGCGTTAACGCGCGCACGCGTCGTCGCTGGGGATACAGAACAACTCGGAAACCAATTTTTGGAAATCGCCCATGCTTTCTGCTATAAGGATGCCCTAACGTCTGAGGAGATCGCTGAAATCGTGCATACACGCCAACGGAAAGAGGCACAAGCGACTCGCCGAACATCAACTCGACGCAGACGAAGCGGTAAGACACAGGCATCTACGACGAATGTCAAATCAGGATACGGTGGGCTTGTCGATATTGAATTTGCTGTCCAAACCCTTCAACTGGTGCATGGCGGGACAGAAACCTCTATCCGTGTACAAAACACGCGCCTCGCGATTGACAGATTGCACAATATCGGTATCCTGACAGAGGCACAGCGTGATGAGTTAACCGAAGCGTATCAATTCCTGCGGCGCGTCGAAAATGCGTTACGGATCGTCCATGACCGGGCACTGGACGCCCTTCCCAAAAATCGTGCAGAATTGGGACAACTCGCGCGACGCCTTGGATATACGGGTAGGGACGATACACCCGCTGTGGAAGCGTTTTTGCAGGATTACGGAAAATGGACAGAGACAACCCGCGCACTCTTTAATCAGATTCTGGTTGATTGAGGCATTACTCAACCGAAAATCCTGTCTCCGATATACCAACCAATTCCAGCGGCTACGAGAATCATAAGATATAGAAGCACTTTAAATGCTCGACTATCAAGGAATATCGATATCTTTGACTTTTCAAATATTTCTATTTCTTCTTTATATCCTGTCTTATATTTTTTTAAAGCAAGTCTATACCAAAACACCCAAGTGAAAAGTGCTACGAGCAGGAATATTGATGCAACTAACAAAAAGAGTTTTTCTGTACCAGGTGAAATTTGCAGATCGGGAATCAACAGATAAAACAGGATTCCCATAGCTGCGAAGAGCAAAATGAGTAGCAACATCGCTGCCCACATAAAATTCCTCAACACCTGTTTTTTCTCTTTAGCACGTTTGTTTTCCATATTCATATACTCATCTGTTGGAATGTTTTCTCGAAAATAATAATGGGATAGAGGTCCTTCCTAACGCTCTTATCCCATACTTACCCACGTATCACAGAATATAATATAGGTCCGAAAAAATGTCAAGAAAGGCAGACGCGCTATCCAGGGTCACTTAGTTTTCTCTTTTGTAGTGTATCCTGTTAGGTTGCGCCTCATACATGCACAGGCTAACAGCCTATGCTACAAGTGTTCTCAGTTATGATCCCGAAATTTCCCTTGAGATATCGCGATAAACCTGTTAGAATAGATGCCAATTCTTTTAGGAGCAGGGAGAAAATTTATGGTTTATGGACAAGGAACACATCAGTATACTGTGCAAGAAAATTGGTGGTCACTCCCGGAAGGCTGGGAATTCGGCTGGGTTCCCGCTGTTGCTGTTGACTCACAGGACCGCGTCTATGTTTACAGTCGGAGCGAGCACCCGATGGTCGTCTTCGATCGGGACGGCAACTTTATTACCTCTTGGGGGGATGATATTCTCAAGGATGCACACGGGATTTTCATCGATGCAGATGATAATATCTATTGTACGGAACGCGACACACACGTCATGCGGAAATTTACATCTGAAGGCGAACTGTTGATGACACTCGGCACACCCGATGAACCCGGTGCTGAGGGAGAACCCTTCAATAAACCGACAGATTTGGCACTCGGACCCGATGGCGAAATGTATATCACCGACGGTTACGGCAATGCCCGTGTCCATAAATATTCGCCTGATGGTGAACTGATTAAATCGTGGGGGCAGCCCGGCACAGGTCCCGGCGAATTCGATCTTCCACATTGCGTCAGAGTCGATCCGCGCAATAGACTTATGGTTGCTGACAGGGAAAACAATCGGATACAGTTCTTCACACTTGACGGAGAATATATTGAAGAGTGGGGAGATTTGTTGCATCCAGACACTATCTATATCGACGAAGAGAATTTTGTCTATATCGCCGAGCTGGACCAACGTATCACGATTATGACGTTGGACGGCGAGGTCGTTTCGCAGTGGGGAAGCGAGCCTGAAAGCACCATCCCCGGTGAGTTTGTCGCATGTCCACACGGCATCTGGTTAGATTCACACGGCGATATATACGTTGGCGAAGTTCAAGCGGACGCACGACTTCAAAAATTCGTTCGGCAACGGTAGTATCGGTTTTCCAGAGTGAACTTTTGCACCGTATTATTGTTTGTCTAAATCATTGTAGGGCGAGGTCTCCGTACCTCGCCCGTTACTACATTTAGGTTAGTACTATGGCAGAAGGTTTCTCGTTTTTCCAGAAAGTGAATACGGATTTTGATAAAGCTGCCCAATTCACTGACTATCCGCATGGATTGTTGGAGCAGATAAAGATTTGTAACAGCTCCTGCCATTTCACGTTCCCGATAAAGCGAGACGATGGGACCATTCAAACCATCCATGGATGGCGCGCGGAGCACAGCCATCACAGCCTCCCGACGAAAGGTGGCATCCGTTACAGCACACTCGTCAATGAAGACGAGATAATGGCACTTGCGGCGTTGATGACGTACAAATGCGCGATCGTTGATGTCCCCTTCGGTGGTGCCAAGGGTGGTATTCAACTGGATAGACGCGAATATTCAGAAAGCGAATTGGAGCGTATCACCCGCCGTTATACTTATGAGTTAATCCAGAAGAATTATATCGGACCCGGAATAGACGTGCCAGCACCAGATTTTGGAACGAGTGAGACTGAGATGACATGGATTCTCGATACTTATATCACAATGGCACCTGATAAACTTAATGCTATGGCATGTGTAACAGGCAAGCCGATCGAACAAAACGGGATTCATGGGCGGAAAGGTGCTACCGGACGTGGGGTCGTCTTCGGTTTAGAAGAGGCATGTAGTATTACTGAGGATATGAAACCACTCGGACTATCACCCGGCTTACACGGAAAGAGTGTCGTCATCCAAGGTTTCGGTAATGTTGGGTATCATGCTGCCAAGTTTCTAATGGAGGGTGATGCACGCGTCATCGGGATTCTTGAGCAGAACGGTGGCATCTATAATCCACAAGGGTTTGATGTCGAAAAAGTTGCCATGCATCGCGCGGAAGCTGGGTCAATCTGTGGGTATCCGGGTGCTAAACTTATTGAGAATCCGAACGACGGTTTGGAGTTAGAGTGCGATATTCTCGTGCCAGCTGCGCTTGAGAACCAACTCACAGCGAAAAATGCTCCCCGGATTAAAGCCGCTATTGTTGCTGAAGCCGCAAATGGACCCACGACACCAGCAGCGGATGAGATTCTTCAAGAACGCGGAATTATGATTATCCCAGATACGTACCTCAACGCCGGTGGCGTCACTGTCTCCTATTTCGAGTGGCTTCGGAACCTTTCTCACGTGCAACTCGGACGGCTCGGCAAACGTTTTGAAGATACGACCCAACACGCAATGCTCCGCGCTGTTGAGAAAGCAACCGGCTATGAATTTTCGGACGATGAACGGCAGTTAATACACGGTGCCGATGAGGAAGATCTGGTAAACTCTGGACTCCAAGATGCCATGATAAGAGCCTATCAGGAGCTGCGTGAGACCCGTATGCAACACAGAAGCAAAAATGATGATGTGGATTGTCGAACGGCTGCATTTATTAATGCTATCCATAGAATCGCAAAATCTTATATGCAGCTCGGTATTTTCCCATAACTCGTAACAACATTCCCAATAAAATAAAAACCATAGAAAAGGAACAAAAAATGATCTCTCTTAGTGTTAATGTCAACAAAATCGCAACACTGCGGAATTCACGAGGCGGTGATATTCCAGACGTACTCACTGCAGTCGATACCTGTATCGCCGCGGGGGCACAAGGTATCACAGTACACCCGCGTGAAGATGAACGCCATATCAAACCGGCAGATGTGCAGGACATCGCAGAACGGCTAACAGAAATCAATACGCAAAAAACGCCCACCATTGAATATAACATTGAAGGCGACCCAAGACCCGATCTTATTGATATGGTGTTACGCACAAAACCGACGCAATGCACGCTCGTTCCCGTTGTAGCAGGTGAAGTAACGAGCCACACTGTTTGGGACATTCACAAAGATGGCGATACGTTGAAACCGATTATCACAGCCTTGAAAAATGCCAATATTCGCGTGAGTCTGTTTAGCGGAACCGATGTAGAGCAGATAGCGATGACGCGTGACATCGGCGCAGATAGGATTGAACTCTATACCGAACCTTACGCCACAGCACAGACGAAGGCAGAGATTGAACGCGAGTTCGCGTTGTTGGAAAACGCAGCGGTGAAGGCGATGGATTTAGGGCTTGGCATCAACGCCGGACACGATCTGAATCTTGACAACCTACCGCTGATGCAAAAATTACCCGGACTCCTTGAAGTCTCTATTGGACATCATCTGATGGCAGATGCACTTTATATAGGATTAGAACCTGCGGTCAAAGCGTATCGACGCGCATTGGGGCAGCAGACGACATGACAGAATCCAAAACGTGTGCCATCTTCGACTTAGATGGCACGATTATCCGTCTCTCCTCAGAGCAGGTCTTTCTGGCGTATCTGTTAAACCACGGCGAGATACCGATACCGAATTTGTTTGCGTGGACCTCCAATTTTCTGAAGGTTAAGTCCCTTCCCGTGGCGAAATCTAACAAAGTTTACCTTCGAGGATTGGAACAGGAACAGATCCATAAGATTGCCTACCGCTGTTTCGTTGACATGCTGCGTGCAAGCATCGCACCTCACATTTCCGAATTGATACATTTCCATCGCGCCGAAGGACGCACAGTCGTCCTCATGTCAGGTTCGTTGTCGTTTCTTGTTCAACCGTTTCATGAGCATTTCCAAACCGATATGATGGTCGCACACGAATTGGAGGTCGTTGACGGAAAGTTCACCGGGCAACGCGTCGGGTTACATCCTTTTGCCGAAAACAAAGCGAAACTCGCCCAACACCTCGCGACTGAGCACGGGTTTGATCTCAGCTGTTCTTACGCCTATGGAAATCACCACACGGATGCACACAAACTGAAATTGTTTGGGCATCCAATTGCAGTCAATCCAGATCGGAAGTTACGGCAAATCGCAGCAGACAAGGGTTGGCAGATAGAACTATAGCAAAGGTAGGGCATAAGACTTGTGCAAACCTCTTTGCTGGTAAGGTTTGAAACCTCGCTATCGGTGTGCAGTACACAAGGCTTATACAGAAAAAATGCGACTTGAAAAATACATTGCCACTTCAGGCATCGCCTCGCGACGAGCGGTGAAAAAAAGCATCCTCGCCGGTGCTGTTACTGTCAACGGCGAAACAGTTTTGGTTCCGGGACATCCGATTAATGTAGAAACCGATGCTGTTGAATTTGAAGGCAAACGGGTTGAACCTCTGACAGAACATATCTATCTGATGCTAAACAAACCCTCAGGCTGTGTAACAACACGCCGCGATGAACGCGGTCGCCCCACCGTTATGGACCTCGTAGCAGATCTTCCCGATACTATCTATCCTGTAGGACGCTTGGATTTGGAGACTGAAGGACTTCTCCTCTTTACAAACGACGGCAATTTCGCCTATCGGTTGTTACATCCAAGCCATGAAATAGAGAAAACCTATCTCGTATGGGTAAAGGGCGTGCCGAGCGAAGAAGCGGTTCAGCGGTTGCGTCAGGGTGTTACGATTCCAAGCGGAACAACGGCACCGGCAAAGGTTAAGCGTTTAAAGGTAAGTAAGGATGGCGCGTCAATGAAGTTTGAGGTAGTGATTCATGAAGGGAAAAAACGGCAGGTGCGGATGATGTTTAAAGCCGTTGGACATCCGGTAATCCGTTTGAAACGGATCCGAATCGGTAATTTGGGGTTAGGAAACCTCCCATCTGGACAGTACCGATTTCTGACCTCAGAGGAGATCTCCGAGTTGATGATGTTATAGGCGCGGTTTGAAACCGCGCCTACCAGAGGTTGCTATTTGGATTCTGCCAAATCTCGAATCTGTTCCAGCCTCGCTTCAGCACTCTGTCTTATATTCTCGTCGCTGGTATGATGCGCCAACTTCTCAAGCACCACAATCGCGTCTTCAAAATGCCCTTTGACGCCGTACGTCACACCGAGATAATATTGGGCATGTTCATAGACATCGCTTTTCGGATACGTGCCTATTACAGTTTTGAAGTGAGAAACTGCCTTTTCAAAGTACGTCTCTACCTCAGGACTTTCAAGCATCGCACCAACCATTTCAGCGTAAGTAAGTCCCAATCGGTTATGTAAGTCCGGGATGAGCTTTGATTTGTTCCTCGGATCATGTTCAAACGCTTTCTCGCTGAGCGGAACGGCTTTTTCAAGCTGCTTCCGTTCAAGATAGGTAAGCGCAATCTGAGCGTTAAGTTTAACATCATCCGGTTTCTTCTCAAGTTTGGCGAGTTTTTTTGAGAAAGCCTCCTGTTTTTCCAAGGCAGCTTCCATAATCGGCGAAAACTTTTCCGGTGGGAGAAATCCTGAAGCCTTTTGGATGAGACCTCCATCTGGGCTGACGAACAAGACTGCCGGGTAAGCAGTGACACCGTATCGGCTTCGGGTCTCTTCATTGATAGGATAATCCTCATCTTCCGGATTCACTTTGACCGGAACAAATTTTTCAGAGAGCGCGATAATGCGTGCATCCGTAAACGTTTCGGCATCCAGCCGTTTACAGAAACCTCACCAATCAGTGTAGAAGTCCATCATCATCGGTTTGCCGATCTTCGCGGCTTTTGCTATGCTGTCCTCAAGCGTTTTTTCCCATTTAACCTCTTCGCTCGCAATGAGCGCGGGGATTGTGCCCACCATCAGCAGCAGAACACCGAGTGAGATACGGCGAAAAACAGAATTAAACATAAATTTTCTCCTTTTTGTTAAATAACGCCTTAATTTACAATTCCATATAATTTCAGGAGTGTCATTAGCACACCTGCACTACTGTTCAGTCTGTTCAGTTGAAGTGTCTTCGTTTTGTTCAAGTGCAGCTGCGCTGGTCATTTTGCTTGATAGCGTTGTACGACACTTGAAGCAGGTAATAATAATTCTGACCAGTTCTTTCTGTCTGCCAACAAAGGACTGCTTTTGCTCTGTTTGTACGTGCCTTTTGCAGCGAGGGCACCACTGTTGTTTTGCTCCTAACACGGCTCACTCCTTTGTGATATTGTGTCCAGAATTAACGCCCTCTGCTCGCGTGCAGAAAATAGACACACCTTATCACGGTAAAAGTTCCTCTTTTATAGTTCGCCTCAATAGACATCATTTTCCAACACAGAATTGGGAGAAGATCCTATCCAAAATATCTTCAGTTGTTGTCTTACCGACGATGTCACCGAGTCCATCCAAACTGATACGCAAATCAACAGCGACGAGATCAGGGGGCATACCGTTTTCGAGACTCTCTATCGCATAATTGAGTCCTTCGTTAGCCCGTCGGAGTGCCTCTTGGTGGCGAGCGTTTGTCACAATCGGCGATTCGCCAACGACAGATTCGCCTCCACGCAATTCCTCGCAGACCGTGGCTTTTAGGGCATCGATCCCCTTGCCTTCAGGAATCGCTGTCTCAACAACCCGTTTTTTGGGGCAGTGCGCGAGCAGTGCTGTTGAGGGTGTCACAACTGGCAGATCAACCTTGTTCAGAATAAGAATTGCCCTGGATGATTGCGCTGTCTGTAGGAGGTCCAGATCAGCATCGTTTAAGGGTTGCGATGCATCGAACATCAGTAGCAGTAATTCTGACCTGTCAAGCACTGCTTTACTCCGTTCAACGCCCTGTTGTTCAACAATGTCAGTCGTTTGTCGGATACCGGCAGTATCAATGAGCCTCAACGGAATACCGCTGATATTAACCGCTTCCTCAATTGTATCGCGCGTCGTACCGGGTGTATCTGTGACAATTGCGCGTTTCACTCCAATAAGTGCGTTGAGCAGGCTTGATTTTCCAACATTGGGCTTACCCAAAATAGCGACGTTGACACCTTCTGTGATAATCCTGCCTTCGGTAGCGGTTTCAAGGAGAACTGTTAAATCTGTCTGAACCGAGTGTGCGGTTTCAAGTTGTGCCTCCACCTTCATGAAATCCAAGTCTTCCTCAGGAAAATCGATGGAAGCCTCAATTTCTGCGAGTAAACTCGCGAGTCGGTCGCTCAAAAGGTTGACGGTATCAGAGAGTTTCCCCGCAAGTGCCTCTACAGCGACTTTTCGGCTTAGGTCGGTTTTTGAGGCGATGAGTTCCGCCACTGCTTCGGCTTGTGCGAGGTCGAGTCTCCCATTTAAGAAAGCACGCTTTGTAAATTCTCCGGGTTCTGCTACTCGTGCGCCGTTTTTCACGACCAAGTCTAACACCGCTGTAAGTGGTACTATTCCGCCATGGCAATTAAATTCAACGATGTCTTCCCCAGTATACGTTCTCGGTGCGTGCATGACACCCAATAAAACTTCATCAATAATCTCATCGGATGCTGTTGCATCTACAACATGTCCGTACGTAAGCGTATGGGTTGGCAGTTCTGTTGGAGATACAGTGCGCGGCGAACGGAACAATTCAGCGGCTATCGGCACGGCAAGCGAACCGCTCACTCGGACGATACCAATACCGGCTTCACCCCGTGCTGTTGCGATGGCTGCAATCGTATCGTGGAATTTCATTTTTTGGACCCAGCGCGCAAGACAGGAGGTATCAATAAGGTTCCGTTAAAGCACCAGAAACACAGGAAAATTGAATAGCAGTGTTCGATTAAGGTTGTTGTGTTGTGACAACGACACGTCGCATTTCACCTTCGCCTTGGCTATAAGTAGACACGACCTCGTCCTCCTTCAAGGCAACATGAATGACGCGCCGGTCGCGTGCGGACATCGGTGCAAGGACAACATCTCGGTCAGTATACTTGACCTTTTCTGCGACTTGCTGCGCCATTTCGACGAGCCGCTCTTCCCGACGTTCTCGGTAGCCTTCAGTATCAACAAAAACGCGTTTTTTTACGAGCGAAGCTTTATTAATGATACAATTAAGGATCCGTTCAATCGCGTCAAGGGTCTGCCCGTGTTTTCCGATGAGCAAGGCGGGACTGTCTGTACCGATATTGAGGTGTGTGCTTCCATCAACGAAACTCGACTCAACTTCGGCATCAATCCCCATCCGGCTGAGAATCTCCTTTAGAATTGTGTCCGGTGCAGAAGAGACATCTTGCTTGAGTGTTGCCCGGATTTTCGCCGGTTTCGCGCCGAAGTTTAAAATTCCTTTCGTTGGTTCATTGACGATGTCAATTGTAACCTGCTCCCGAGTTGCCTCGAGTTCGTTTAATGCCTGTTCAATTGCTTCCTCCACTGTGTCGCCTTCTGTTTCAATATAGTGTTGCACAGGTCATGTCCTCCTCGAATAAACGTTTCCGGCAGTGAAGTCGCTGATGCGGTGGAGGGCTGCAGCCTAGAGGCTTGCCCTACAAAGCTAGTTTATGGGTTCTGTTTCCTGTTGTTCTGTTTTTTTGCACCTGCTAATACGGGTTGATCCTCGTCAGCAGTACTTCGATTCTGTAAGTATTGCTGTGTAATCGTAAACACATTGTTGCATAACCAATACAACACAAACCCGGATGCCCAGTTGTAGAAGATAAAAATAAAAATAAGTGGCATAAACTGCATCAATTTCGCTTGGGTGTTATCGGTTGTTGGGGTCATATTGCCAACAAACTTCTGCTGAAGCCAAGTTGTTAAACCGTTTATTATGGGTAGCAGGCGGACAGCATCTATCTCCATGAAAATCAATGGAATCGTAAACGGCAATTTGACTAAAGTGTCGGGTGCTGAGAGATCATCAATCCATAAAAGGAAAGGTGCCCCGCGGAGTTCTACTGCACTTCCAAGAAGTGCGAAGAGTGCCCAAAAAATCGGGATTTGAGGGAGCCATGGTATGCAGCCTCCTAACGGATTGACACCGCGTTCCTTGTAAAGTCGCATTGTCGCACGGTTGAGTTTCTGTGGATCGTCCCTGTATTTCTCCTTCAACTCCACAAGCTGCGGTTGAAGTTTCTGCATCTCCTTCATAGATTTATGCGCTTTGTGGGTGAACGGATAAGAGATTACCTTCACCAAAGCCGTCAGGAGGATAATCGAGACACCATAGTTCCCAAAGATTCCGTGCACGCCTTTGAATACCCAGAGCATCCCCCACGCGAGGGGCCAAAAGAAGCCAAAATCAATGATTTTGGAGAGACGTACCGGGTTTTCCGGTGCATTCGGTGCTTCTATGCTTTTCAGAATTGTGTCGTCTTTCGGTCCAACGTAGAGACGGAAAACATGCTTTTTCTTCTCCTGTGCTGTGAGATAGAAGCTCGGCACCACAAGCGCAGCTGTCTCTGTTGGTGCGGCGACAATAATATCGGTTGCAGTATTTGCCTGCGGTGTCTCTATCAATTTATATGTCGCCGCAAGCTGCGGATCTGGAATCATCAACGCGCTGAAGTATTGACTATCTAATCCTGCCCAGAGAACTGTCGCTAATGCTTTTTCCGATTTGAGTTCGCGTTTCGGTTTGTCCTCACCGATGTAAGCTTTCGCGCCTTCCTTGGGATGTCGCCCGCGTCTACCGCTCCTCTTTTCGTGTGGCAGCAGATCGGCATTGATCCCCCGACCCCACTGCAGTTCGTATCCATTTGTTGGCTCGCTTCCACCTATAAGTAAAGGACCGTCAGAGACGTTTTGGAAGGTTACCACCATGTCAACGAAATAGGTGTCGGGGTTGAACGTGAACTGCTTTGCGACCTGTAGTTTTTCTCTGATTGTTGTCCTAAAGGTAAGCGTCTCAGTTTTTTGTCCATTTGCGATGCTGATTTCAGATTTATCAGCCTGCCATGTAGCGAGGCGATAATCAAGGTCAGACTGCAACTGCTGATTTCCCAACCGAAGCGCGAGGCAGTTGAGTGCATGCTCCGGAATTAAGTCCAAAGGTCTTTTATCCACATCTGACCGGTCTGGGAATTGGATGAGTTCCCACTGTTTAACAATTGCGAGTTTTTCGTTAAAGACGATATTATAGTTATCAGTTTGGACATTGACTTTCGCATCGTCCGGGCTTTCCTCAATTGGTGCCACAGGGTCAGAGTTGAGGGAGGCATCGGTTCCATCTGATGCTATTTGTATGCCAGCATCGGGTTGTATTTCACTTGGACTTGGTGACACCGGTGTTTGGGTCGTTTCAGATTCATCCGGTTGAGGTACAGTGGGACTTTTGAAAATATATGGAGCAGCTATAGTCCATATAACTATTACAGCAACCATTAGAACCAATGCGAGAATGTAACGTGCTCCCATCGAAATTAGGTGCTCCTTATTTTATGTCTCTTAGAAATTGATTTTTAAAGTTTGCATCCGCTATTTTAGCGGATCGAAGCCGCCCGGATGATAAGGGTGGCATTTTGAAAGTCGTTTAATTGTTAACCAGCACCCTTTAAGTATCCCGTACTGTTCTAAAGCTTGGAGTGCATATTGCGAGCAACTCGGATAGAACCGACAAGAAGGTGGTAACAGCGGTGAAATAAAGCGTCGATAAAAGCGGATTGGCTGCATGAGTATCATCGTTCCGCCTAACTTAGAACACGCTCGCTGGTTCCGACTTTGGTCCCTATCTTCTTCGTGATGCTTGCAACGTGGCACGTCTCTGTTCCTCATTGACCGCTTCGGTTTTACCTTACTCTACGCGGGTTTGCTTATTTAAAATAGATGCTTTCCGAAATAGACTCAATAATCTGTTTTCTGCTTCCTGACATGTCAGTCGACGCGCTTCTGTTCTGCCGACAACTACAACATCGTAGGCTGTTTTTATCCGCGGGCGTAACTGCCGAAACGATTCACGAATTAATCTTTTGACCCGATTCCTCCGGACGCTCTTTCCAACTTTTTTGCTGACGGTTATTCCCAATCGGAGGTTACTGAAACGAGTGTGGAACACGTATATCACAAAGTAGCGATTCCAATACTTACTGCCCTGCTGATAGGCGCGCTGGAACTCCCAACGCTTTTTCAGTTTTTTCGGATCTTGCATGATTTAGTTGATATACAGATATTTTCTCCACGATGGATGGCACCCGCGAAAATGACGGTTGAGTTGCAGATAGGTTAAAATTGAGGGTGTTTTGGGCTGACGCTCCAGTTTTAGCCGGGCTTCGTAAAGCATCTTATTGCCCTTTTTGTTATTACATTTTTTACACGCTGTCACAACGTTTTCCCATGTTGTCTCCCCACCGCGAGAGATTGGTATCACATGGTCGATCGTGAGATGTGCTGTTGGAAATTCCCTGTGGCAGTATTGACAGGTATACTGGTCGCGGACGAGGACATTCCTGCGTGAAAATTTGACAACACTGCGCGGAACGTGGACGTAGTTTACTAACCGAATTACGTGTGGCACTTTCACTGCAGCACTTGGCGAATGAATCTCAACATCAGAAACTTCTTCAGTCTGTGCAGTGCCTTTGAAAACCATTTTCATGGCACGCCGGAGGTTGCAAACGTTGATCGCTTCGTAACTGGCATTGAGTACTAAGACAGACATTTCCACTTGCAAGTCCTCTAACCTAAACAACTGGCTTTAACCACATTACCTCCTATGTATTTTAACACATTTTCAGTGTAATTGCAACTAAAATCTCCCTATCCACCAGAACCATTCAGCTCTTCTGTAGGAGGGAACTCCGATTCCTGACTCTCACCGCCGTAAGCGGAACCCGGTTTCCTAACCACATCCGAATATCCAAACTACCTCACCCACTGCTGGCGAGAATGTTTCTGCGGATTTCCACAGTCCCGTAGGTTGGGTAGAGCAGAACAAACAGTAAAGGGAGATGGAAGTGTTCCAAATACGTGTGAAATCCGACCCGTCGCCATATCCACTCAAAAACACAGCGAAACCCAACTTCAGACCCCTTGAATCCGGGAAACTTCGCAATAAAAGCTTTGGGTCTCACTCGGTCTCTGTTTGATATAGTGTGTATGGAGGGACTTCATTTTCTCTGACTTTTCGGGGATTTGATGGAATCCATTCAACCCAACCTACGAGGTTATATACAATTTTTCTTAAATTGAAACCTATGGCGCGGTTAGGAAAATCGCACCTACTGGACCTGGGATAAAATCGAATCAAAGAATGGAAAACCGAATGGCTCCGAAATTAAGGCACACCTGATTTACGGTTTTGTGTATAATATTCAGAATAGAACGCCAACTGAGTCACTAAGAGAGGAGTTTAAATGCACAATAGGTTACAAAAAGCCATTGTAATCTTGAGCCTCGCGTTTACCGTGAGTAATTACGCATCCGATATCCAATTTGTTGATGTCACTGAACAGGCAGGTATCTATTTTGAGCATGCCGGTGGTATTGACTTGCGTGTGCTACCCGCACTCGTTGGTTCAGGTGCAGCGTGGTGCGACTACGACAATGATGGTAGGTTAGATCTCTATATTGTTAACGGTGCGCTCGTACGACCTGCAGCGGACGCGGTTCTACCGAAAAACACTCTCTATCGAAACAACGGTGATGGGACCTTCACCGACGTGACCGATGCCGTTGGGGTTGGCGATACCGGTTGGGGTATGGGATGTGCCTTCGCAGATTACGATAACGACGGTGATGCCGACCTTTATGTCACGAACTATAAGGCGAATCTGTTTTATCGGAATAATGGGGACGGCACTTTCAAACGTTTCTCATCCGGTGCCGGAGGCATTGCTCACAACGGCTTCGGTGCCGGTATTGCATGGGGCGATTACGATACCGACGGCTATCTTGATCTTTACGTCGGCAACTATATTGAATACACCAAAGTGCCACAGGGTGATGAAACCTTTTTCCCTTACGATTTCTTCGGACAGGCAAATGTGCTCTACTTGAACAAAGGAGACGGCGGGTTCATCGATATCACAAATGCTGCCAAAGTGAATGGTGGGTTTCATTTGACACTCGGAGTCGCTGCAGCAGATTACGATACTGATGGCGATCTGGATCTCTATCTCGCCAATGATACTGACCAGAATATCCTCTATCGCAACGACGGAGAACTAACGTTCACAAATACAAACCGTCCGGACGCAAGGAGTCACACCGGCGACATCCGAAGTGGTATGGGTGTTGCTTGGGGCGATTACGATACCGACGGCGATTTAGATCTCTTTGTTACAAATTGGTTGGATGAAAACAACGTTCTTTATAGAAATAACGGCGACGGGACCTTTACTGATGTTTCGGCACAAAGTGGTATTTTTGAGTCCGGACTCGGCAAAACATGTTGGGGCACCGCACTGTTTGACGCAGACAACGATGGTGATTTAGATCTCTTTTTCGCGTCCGGTCACATTGACCCGGCTTCGTGGGAAGCACACGGGCAACCCGATGTCCTTCTTGAAAACAATGGCGACGGCACCTTCGCTAATATTTCTGAAACCGCAGGACTACGGAACTTCCGTTCGTACGGCGTTGGCAGAGGCGTAGCGGTCGGAGATTACGATGCCGATGGTGATTTGGACATCTTTGTCGTCAACAGCGGCGCGAAACCGATGTTGCTCCGAAACGATGGCGGCAACCGACAGCAGTGGCTGCAAATTCGCACAGTTGGTACGGTGAGTAACCGGGATGGTATTGGTGCACTCGTGAAAGTGAGCGCAGGCGATCTTCATCAGGTCCAACAAGTAACAGCGGGGGACAGTTATCTCTCTCAGAACAGTCTTGATGTTGAATTTGGGCTTGCCCACCACAAAGTGGTGGACCAAATTGTTATCCAGTGGCCAAGCGGCATTGTACAAACGTTGACCGATGTAAAGTCGAATCAGAGACTCGTTGTGACTGAGCGCGCCGAATGATGTGAAGAAAAAATACTTGAAAACTGTTCCGCGAATGTGCTATCTTTAATACGTTCACATTTTTTGTCGCAATAAGGAGGAAAAGTATGCGACTGAGTATATTTTTCGTAATTTTGCTTGCTGTATTTGTTACAGTAACGATCATCCACGATGCAAGCACTGCCGAAGAAATTCGGGTATGGGGTGGCAAAGTGGAGGATTTTAAAGATTCCGACGGCCGTATCTGGCACGGCGGGCAGAATGAAAAAGAAGCGTGGGGTGGATGGATTGAATTGCTACCGCGCACAGCAGAAGTTCGCAATCTCACAAACGATGCCAAAAAACTGGCGAAGAAAGAAGGATACGATGAGGAGCTCTTCTATGCTGTTAGTTGGGCATCGTTTCCTGATGTCGTCAAGGTCGATCTGAATACCGGTAAGGGTACTTTTAATGTTACCTATCTGGTGGGCGAACACTGGTCTCCGAACAACCGCGGTTACGATATTATCATTGAAGACGAGGTTGTTGAACCACTTTATGTTACCCCCGGCAAGGACGAGATAGATATCAAACGATACGAAGGCATTGAGGTTAAAGATAAAGTGATGAGCCTTGAGTTTGCTGGCAATCAGAAAACTGGAAAGGGCGATCTCAATGCAATGTTTAGTGGGATAGAAGTGATTCCCGCATTAGCCGTTGACCCGAAGCAGAAACTCGCAACGACATGGGGTCTGCTGAAAAGTGAACGGAATAACTAATAAATGGAGGCAACTTTGATGAGACTATTTAGTACGCTAACAATAGTGTTTTTCCTGGCTATGTTCGCACTACCGACGCTGCTACCAGCAGAGGAATTCCGAGTGTGGGGTGGCAAGACAGATGACTTCACCGACTCAAAAGGACGCGTCTGGAACGGCGCACAGCAGGAAAACCAATCATGGGGTGGATGGATAGAACTGGCACCTCGTACTGCTGAGGTAAAAGAGTTGACGGCGGATGCACAAGCACAGGCTGAAGCCGCTGGCTACGACGTGGACCTTTTTTACGCTGTCAGCTGGGCACAGTTTCCTGCCACTGTTAAGTATCAGTTTAAAACCGGCGACGGCGTATTTGACGTAACCTATCTCGTCGGCGAACACTGGTCGCCAAACAACCGTGGTTTCGACATCTTCATCGAAGAGGAAAACGTTGAACCGCTCTACGTTACACCGGGTAGGCATGAGATCGACATCAAAACCTATCCAGGGATTCAAGTGAGCGATGGCACCCTTGATTTCGACTTTGCTGGAAATGCAGAGACCGGCGCAGGGGATCTGAATGCAATGTTCAGTGCCTTAGAGGTTGTGCCTGCAGTAAGCACTGCTGTAGATCCAAAGGCGAAACTCACGACAACGTGGGGCGCACTGAAGGACAACCGGCAATAAGACATGCTCTGAATCTAAAAAAGCCCGTGGTACTTCGTTATCGCGGGCTTTTTGTTGTACGGTTGTTGGTAGGTGCGGTTGAAAACCGCATCTACTGGTAACTGAAAACCGATAACTGACAACTACTTCACACCTTGGGGGTCGTCAAATCGCCACTCAGGATTGTCGGACACCAGAATTTCTCAATGTATTCAATGATTAACTGTGTCCCCTCTTCATGACTCACATAAGGCGGTTTGAATGGATTGTACATCGCATCCGTGAGATCACGTGCGAGCACAGCATTGATACCCCAGCGCACCATCTGTTTAATCGCGAAAGAACGCCCCAGAACGCACATATTCGTGTGAACGCCCATGAAGATGATGTTCTTGATACCTTTGTGGTCCAATAGGTTGTAAACCTCCTGCCCGTTATCACTGATGGCATCTGTATCGGAGATTTCAATGGCTGGATGCTGACGGTGCCACGCCTTGTAGCCATCGGTTTCGCCGGTGTCTGAGCCGCCATCGGAGGCATCAACCGGTAAAGGTGGGTCGGGCAGCTCGCGTTCAGCGGGTGTATCGGCGTGTGGCAGTTCCAGCACTGAACGGCGTGCTGGGTGTGCCTCGTAGAAATCCATTGTGTCGGACGGGGCATGGATAATCTGTACACCGCTTTGTCTCGCCCGGTCCAGCACGATATTCATCCGAGGTGCCATCACATTCACGCGTTCCGTCGCGCCCCACGACCAGTGTTCGTTCCACATATCCACAACAACGATGGCAGTTTCAGAGATGTTCCAATTCACTTCTTCTTCAATGACGCGCCAACCGTTTCTGCCGACGGTACGCGCTTCCTGTCGGCGGGTTGAGAGCGATAGCGTTTCAGTTGCTGAAAAGGTATGGCTTAGTAGGTTAAGTAGCATCGGTTTCTGCTCCTTTTCGGAAAACGTAAGCGTCTTTATAACGCCCGTAATAGTTCTTTCGGACACCACAGATGCGGAACCCGAACTGGCGGTAGAGATATTGTGCTGGCAGATTGCTAACAGCGACTTCCAAGAAAACCTCGTGTCCATCACATGCCTGTATCATCTCTAAGGCAGAGGCGAGCAGATATCTACCGATACCTTGCCGCCGATAGGCAGCCGGGACCGCGAGGTTCAGAATCTGCGCTTCTTCATAGAGGACAGTGAACACAATATAGCCTATGACGACGCGCTCGCGCCGTGCGACGTAAAAATGCTCGTACGACCTCGGTCGCCTCAGGGACAATGTGAAGTAGGTTTCGCTCCACGGATCATCAAAGCATTCATTTTCGATTTCCAGTACTTTCTGCAAGTCGCGCAAACACATGGGTTCAAACGTGAGGTTTTGGGTCGCCATTTGCATAGATCGATGTAGGAAGATTGAAGAGTATCACAGTTTATTTCACTTCTAAAAAGATAGCGAAAGTATAGCACAATGTAGGAACAGATGTCAAATGACAAGGGTTCCTTAGCAGAGTATCTAATACCATTTCTATTTGTATGGTTTTCATAATAGGTAGTCCTTAGCAGTTTCCTGACAAGGAAGATTTAGGATGTTTCTTACACAACAACGAAAACGTTTGATCCGCGTGGTGAAAAAACAACAAAACATCAGCACCACAGAAAATAACAGAATTTTCGAGTCTCTCGAAATTGACTGAAATCCCAAGCTGCCAAAGGGCTGAGAAGTGATTTTGAAAAATTTCATAATGGTCAAATTTCTGTGGTGAATTCGAGGGGTAATTCCGTCCGTCAAGGTGATAGAAGTCGAAGGCGTTAGCAACTTTGAGAGTTAAATAAGACTAAAATGTGAATCATATATATACTATATGTTAACTATCACGATGCGTATAGATATGAAAGTTATTCAATTAGATATGGTATAACCTTTGATTCTGTGTGTTTTCTATGATGGTAGGTGCGGTTTTTCGGTGTTGTTTTTTTTCAGGAAGTCTGATATAATTTTTTATTCATGTGGAATTTGCGTAGAAGGAGGAGTATATTATGAAAGATTTCGGTTTTACAGGTGGGCGTCCGGATCCGTATACATTTCCGACAGAGGGTTTAATTGCAGCAAGTGAAAAGGCACTCCGTAAGTTGGGCGGCGATCTGGTTAACTACCCGGGTGAATCCGGTTATGAGGGTTTGCGCGAACTGGCATCAATGCGGTTTGAACGACGTGAGGGTGTCCCGCTGCCGATAGATAATATTTCAATTACCTCAGGTTCCATGCAGGCATTAGAATTGGTCTTGGGGACGCTTATCAACCCCGGCGATACGGTACTGACAGAGGAATACACGTATAGTGGAACACTCGGTATCATGCGCCATTTCAAAGCGAACATCGTTGGCGTGCCGATGGACTATATTGATGGCATGGATATGGACGCGCTGGAAGCGAAACTCAAGGAACTCAAGCAGCAAAATATCCGACCGTCGTTGATCTATACGACATCGAACCATCAGAACCCAACAGGGGCAATTCTCTCGCTTGAGCGCCGACATCGGATGTTAGCCTTAGCAGAAGAATATGATACACTCATTGTTGAAGACGATTGCTACGGTGACATTGACTTTACATCAACCCCGACCCCCGCTTCACTTTTCAAGTTAGATACTTCAAATCGGGTGATTTTCATTGCGACTTTCTCCAAAATCTTAGGGGCAGGTGTTCGTCAGGGTTATTTTGTCGCGAGACAGCCCTATTACGGACAAATCCATCAGAACCGCTGGGATGGCGGAACGAGTGCCCTCGCGAGTGCGATCGTTGCAGAATTCTTCATGGAGCATCTTGAATCGCATCTTGTGAAAACGAATGCTGCTGTTGGTGCGAAATGCCGCGCGGTGGTAGAAACGCTTGACAATCACGTCAGTGACCTCTGCACGTGGACGCGACCCCGCGGTGGGCTTTTCCTCTGGATAGATTTGCCCGAAACCACGGATCTCAACAAGTTACAGGAACTCGCCTCAGCGAAAGGGGTTGGCTATAGCAACGGAAGTGCTTTCCATTACGCGAATGCGCCAGTGAAAGCGATTCGACTCGCGTATGCTTACTGCCACGTGGATGACATTCCTGAAGGAATCACTTATCTGTGCGAGGCTATTCGTGCGGCGCAAGTGACCTCGGCAGATGTTGCAGCAGGGGATTAGTATTCCGTATAAATGCCGCTCTTCCGAGGTTTAAGAGAAGAATTTTTCAAAAAAATTTGAAAAGTGTCATCTGTAACGCGGATAAAAACGTTATAGATGTAGTACAATCTAAGTAAGTTTGAAATATTAAATTTAGGTTTTTGATCTTCATGAGCGTTGGAAGTTGGAAGTTGGAAGTTGGGAAGATGGTACCCACAGCGTTTCTCGGAGTCTTCCTGTTTTCTATCCGTCTTGAAAACCTAAAAGTGGTTTCTTAATATTGCTTAACTGTCAATTTAGGGATTTTTCGCGGTATTTTGTAGGCGGGTTTCTACAAAGGTTTCTGCCCCTACGGGGGAACTTATGTCTGTGAGGTCCTGTTTTTCTACACAGATACCATCCCTACGGGATTCAAGAGGTCTTTGAGGTCTTCAAGGTTTCTGTGTAAAAATCGGTGCGGTTAGAAAACGCACCTACCGGACCTGGGGGTGCGGTTAGAAACCACACCATAGGTCAATTTAGGGACCTTTGACGAAGTTTTAGCGGTTATAGATATAAACATGCCGCCCTTACAGGGCTTAGTTCCGGTGCGAACGCTTTTCTATAAACATATCGTCCCTACGGGACTGAAGAGTTTTTTTAAGTCTTTGAGATTTCCGTGTAAAATCCGGTGCGGTTAGGAAACCGCACCTACCGAGTTTGGGGACCGAGGGTACTTTTTTCTAAAATTGACACCTATGGTGCGGTTAGAGACCATGCCTACTGGAACTGGGGTGTGGTTAGGGACCGTGCCTACTGGGACTGGGGCGAAGGGGACAAGGGACTTAGACTTACAGTTTAGGCTACAAAATCTTGTGGAAAATCAATCCCTTTTGGTGAAAGGAACAGCGTCTTGCGTAATATCATTCTCATCTCATTGGATACGTTGCGGGCATCCAGCATGAGTTGTTACGGGCATCGTAACTTGACAACACCGCATCTTGATGCACTCGCAGAGAAATCGATACTTTTTGAGAAGTGTATCAGTCCGCATATCCCAACGCACCCTGCTCATACGACAATGTTCACTGGCAAGGATGTCTTGTCGCACCAAATTATTACGCAGGGTGGAACGCTCAATCTGGCAACGGATGTGAAAACTACGCCAGAATTGCTGAATGAGGCGGGCTATTTCACCGTTGCAGCGGACAATTTGGGGCGCTGGTTCCAGCGTGGTTTTCCTGAGGCACAGTATCGCGGCTACCAATGGGAAACCGGTTATCGCAAGGCTCGAAAGGGGGAGGCGGTTAACCAGACAGCGATCGAACTTTTGGACCTCGCGCAGGCACAAGATAAACCTTGGTTCGCCTTCCTTCACTACTGGGATCCACACACACCTTATCTTCCACCGCTCCCATTTGAGCGAATGTTTTATAGCGGAGACGAATGCGATCCGAGCAATCGAAGCATGGATGCCGTTTACGCATGCGAACCTTTTACGGACTATTTTCGGCAGTGGATGTGCACGCCGGATCCAACGGATCCGGACAATATTGCGAAAAAGCGACTCTGGACGGACAGAGGGTATGTAAACGCGCAATACGATGCCTCAATCGCCTATATGGACGCATGCCTCGCGCAGCTGTTTCGATATCTACACGACTGTGGGCAGCTTGAAGAGACACTACTGATTATTAGCGCCGATCACGGTGAAGAACTCGACGAACATGAACTCTGGTACGATCATCACGGGCTTTATGAGACCAATTGCCATGTGCCGCTAATCGTTCACTGTCCTGCCCTTATTCATGACGGACAGCGACTTGGAGGACTTGTCTGTCTTACCGACATTGCCCCAACTCTCCTTGATTACGCGGGATTGACCGCAATAGCGGAACGTGAAAAGATGGAAGGGGCAAGCCTGCGTGCCTTGATAGAGAACGGTGGGCAGGCGGGTACGACGGAAGCGGTCTATCTGACCGAGTGTGGATGGATGAAAAAGCGCGGGTGGCAGACCCAGAAATGGAAACTGATTGTTGAAACTGGTGGCACACCCGATGTTTACAATACGCCAGATTTAGAACTCTACGATCTTGAAGAGGACCCAGACGAGGTGTACAATCTGGCTGAGGAAGCGGACGATATCGTTGCGCGTTTGAAAGCCGATATGGAGGCTTTTCTGCAACGCCGTCTCGCTGAAACAGGGTTGCCTGATCCAACGATTGAACAGGATATTACCATGCGACGCATCGGTGATAAGTCCAAGGCAGTGCCGCTTTAGAGGTGAATATTGTGAGAGATACAATTAGATTGTGCCTTGTTGGTGCGGTTTCCAGTCGTTCCTTGTATAGCCTGATGCGAGTGCAAGCGGTGCTTGTGCTGCTTTCGATGCTGTTGGTTTTCAGCGGTTGCGCTGCGCTGGAGGAGGCACAGCGGCGCCGCGAGAAACGGATACTCGAAGAGCGGGATGCGGCTTCGCTCATGCTCAGGCCCTCGAAGGCAAAGTTTGAGATTAGAGAGGACGGGATATTCGAGACCGATCATTACACCCTGAGGTTTGCCGAAGATTTGCAAGCACGTGAAGAATTCGACGCGGCAGAGAAGCGGGAATTGTTCGCCGAAAGTGCGCTCGGCTATATGGAAAGTCTTTACGACGCGATGAATCGACTTTTCGGTTTTAAACCGAAGCATAAAATTCATGTGACATTGCACCACCTCTACAGAGGAAGTAACCTCGGCGCGTATACACGCACGGACTATCGTTCAGGTACTCAGGCAGACGGGCGGTATGTGAAGTTTGTTAACGGTATTCAGATGGATTTCCCGATGCGGATGTATGAGAAGCATGGTGTACGAGTCCATGAACTGACACATGCCTTTACGAATATCTATTTTCTGCCGGTCTGGTTCTCGGAAGGCATTGCTGTTCTGATTCAAACAGAATATGCAAAAGGGGGATTACATCCTAAATTTGATAGCCTTCAGGCAGATTTGCGGGTTGATCTCGACGGTTTGAATCAATTGGAGGGTTGGGGCGGACATACCGATAACGATCCGTTGACGCAGTGGCGATATAGATATGCATACACGCTCGTTGCGGAGTTGTGGGAGCGATATGGTGCAGATTTTTATATCAGGGTTTTTCAGTTGATGGAAAAGGACGGTCTGCATCAGAAGCTGGCGGGTACTATGAAGACCAGTTTTCTGGTTTATTATTTCAGCGAAGCGGCGGGTGAAGATCTGGTACCGTTCTTTCAGAAATTGCATTTCAAGGTGCGTAAACTGACAAAAGAGGACATTCTTAATCAGATTGAAGCGAATAGCTCGCGTCGGAGGCGACAATGAGCGTTATAGTAAAACTCGCAATTACCTATACACAAAGGCAAGGGCGAGGATACAATCCTCGCCAGCGACGGTGGGGCAAAACATATAGAGGGTACACACCCCTGTTATTAGTGCTGATGTGTTTATGCTACGGTTGCGGACTCGGTCAGAAGTGGAGCGAAAACTATGCCCTCCTTCCCGGTGTAACCGCCAGCGATCCATCATTCATTGATGGAAGACCTGAGACTATCGGAGAATCCCAACGGAAAAAGAGATCGGGCAATGCCGTAACTGACCTCGATATTCCGTCGGAGGCGATCATCCATTTGCCGGAAAAGAAGTCGCTCTATCGTATCGTGATTCACTCCACAAATTTGGAAGAGTTTGAGTTGATGGCATTCAACTCACGCGGAGAGTGGGACAAAATCCATGACCAGCGGAGCAATAAGGATCCGGTCATTGACATCCGTCTCAACAAAGGGGTTACCACAACGGGCATTAAGCTCATCGTGCACCGGACGACGGAGGATGCTGCTCGGAGACGCGAAAACGTTCAAATCCGGCGGGAAAATGTGGAGGTCGCAGAGGGACAGGTCCGCCGTGGACGTTACCGCTACTATATAACGGGACCGACGACGGCTCTCGCCAAGATTTCGGAGATTGAGTTGTATGGTTACGCGACAGCGTCGCCGTAGTTAGTTATCGGTTGATTGATTATCTTGGGAATTCATGCAATCCACTCGGGTTCAACAGCATTTAGATCGGTACCTCGGCATCCCTCTCTGTGCTATGCTCGGTCTATTTTCTAAGCAAACAGAGGCAACACCCACCCCGAAAAAAGTTCTTTTCATCCAGATCTCTGCCTTGGGTGACACAATTTTGGCGATCCCTGCCATTCGAGCGATACGACACGCCTTTCCCAATGCCGAATTTACGATATTAGCATCTCCTACGAACCTGAATTATTTAGCAGCGTGCCCCTATATTGACAGACATATTCCGTTCCGTAAGCCGGGATACAAGTTAATTCCGTCACTCCGTCGCGAAGGGTTTGATTGGGTGATCGACCTAGAGCATTGGCCCCGATTGAGCGCATTGCTTGCTTACGCAACCGGTGCCCCAAGGCGAGTTGGATTTTCAACAAAAGGACAGCACCGTCATTTCCTTTTTACAGAGACGGTGCCGCACATTCAAGGACGGCATGAAGTCCGAAACTTCTTGAGTCTCACGGCACAGTTAGACTGTCCGGTACATGAACTTGGACTTGAGGTTTGGTTGGATGAGAAAGCACGTACGTGGATACGCGAAACCTTGGTGAAAGAAGGGGTCTCGCTCAATCAACCGGTTATTGTATTACACCCCGAAGCAGGCAGACGCGGCGAGCCGCGCAGGCGATGGTCACAGGGACGCTATGTCGCGTTAGCAAACGCGCTCGTTGACAAGTATAACGCACAGATTGTTTTGACAGGTGCGCCTGATGAGGTAGCGATCTCTGAAGAGATTGCCGAGCGGACAAAGCATCGGTCAGTGGTGCTTGCGGGGAGGACAGATGTCAATCAACTCGCCGCGCTTTTTGCGGATGCGACGCTGGTCGTGAGTGGTAACTGCGGTCCGATGCACCTCGCGGCGGCGACTGGAACGCCGGTTGTTGGGTTACATGGTCCGACGAATTTTGCGCAGTGGGGTCCTTGGAGTCGCACTGCAGAGGTTGTGCATGCGAGAATACCGTGTAGTCCGTGTCTCAATTTGGGGTTCGAGTATGGGTGCCAAGCGCTGCCTGATGGGACTTCACCGTGTATGTATACGATTGAAGTTACGGCTGTGCTTCGAGTGTGTGAACGGCTGCTTGCGGATGAAAATGGGTTTGACTTCTCATGATTCTTATGTTAAACTTGCAAGTAGAGGAGGGTAAAATGATGTCAGATCAAGATTTTAGAGAGCGGGTGTTGCATGCGGTTGAGGATCTCAAACGGACGCACGAACGCTCTATTGAAGAGGTCAAGCAATCCATTGAAGAGGTCAAACGAACTAACGAACGCTCTTTTGAAGAGGTTAAACATAACACGAAAAATATAGACACTGGGCTCCGAAGTGTAGAAACAGATGTTGCCTGGATTAAGGGCAAATTTGAAGGCAAACAGGAAGCAATCTCAAATAAAGACGTAAAATCTGCTATCTGGATAGCACTGGGATCGGCTGTTGTGGCTATTATATCACTGATCAAGTCATTTTGGTAATACTGTTTTGGGGAGGCGAGGATACAATCCTCGCCAGCGGACCTGAACGTTAGTTGGCGGAGGCGAGGATACATGAGGATTAAAAATTACCGAATTAAAAAATTAATCTTCATAAAACCGCACCTACCGGACCTGGGGCGAAAAGGCTGTTTTTCGGAAATAAACAAGGCGGGCTTAATGCCCGCCTTGTTTGTTAAAGCAGTTTGTTGCTTAGTACATGTCACCGCCGGGAGGCATCGGGGGTGCTGGGGCTTCTGCCTCAGGGAGTTCCGCGATGAGGGTCTCGGTGGTAATCATCAAGGCTGCGATGCTCGCTGCGTTTTGGAGTGCAACACGGACGACCTTGGTCGGATCCGGGATGCCAGCTTCAAACATGTCAATGAAGCGATCTTGATGCGCGTCGTAGCCGACGTTTCCGCCTTCGTCTTTGACCTTTGCGATGATGACGGAGTCTTCTTGTCCAGCGTTCCTCGCGATTTGACGAAGTGGGTCTTCAAGTGCCCGACGGACAATCGAAACACCAACTGCCTCGGTAGGATCGCTGAGTTCGAGGGAATCAAGCACCTCTTGGGATCTGACGAGTGCGACCCCGCCACCGACAACAACGCCTTCCTCAACGGCGGCGCGTGTGGCGTGCATTGCGTCTTCAACACGTGCTTTCTTCTCTTTCATCTCGACTTCTGTAGCGGCACCGACGTTAATGACGGCAACACCACCGGCGAGTTTCGCAAGGCGTTCCTGCAATTTCTCGCGGTCATAGTCAGAGGTTGTGTCTTCAATCTGTCTACGGATCTGATCAATGCGACCTTGGATGGCTTCGGTTGCGCCTTCACCTTCAACGACCGTCGTGTTGTCTTTGTCTATAACAATACGTTTGGCAGTACCGAGGTCGTTTACCGTAATGTTTTCGAGGTTAATTCCGAGGTCCTCGGAGATAACGCGTCCATTTGTCAAGACAGCGATGTCTTCGAGCATCTCTTTGCGCCGGTCACCGTAGCCGGGTGCCTTAACAGCGGCACAACGAATTGTTCCGCGAATTTTGTTGACGACAACGGTCGCGAGTGCTTCGCCTTCAACATCCTCAGCAAGAATCAACAGGGGTTTACCCTGTTGTGCGATGCTTTCGAGCACAGGTCTGAGGTCATTGAGACTGCTAATTTTCTTTTCGTGAATGAGGATTGCAGCGTCTTCTAAGACGGCTTCCATTCTATCAGGATCCGTGACGAAATAAGGTGAGAGATAACCGCGGTCGAACTGCATACCTTCAACGACATCAAGTGTCGTTTCAAGGCTTTTTGCCTCTTCGACGGTGATAACGCCATCTTTTCCGACCTTTTCCATAGCATCAGCGATAAGATCACCGATAGCATTGTCGTTATTTGCGGAGATAGCGGCGACTTGTGCGATCTCGGTTTTTTCAGAGACCTCTTTGCTCAAGCCGTGGATAGCGTTGACGACTGCGTCAACGGCTTTTTCAATCCCGCGTTTGAGTGCCATCGGGTTATGCCCGGCAGCGACGTTTTTTAAGCCTTCACGATAGATCGACTGTGCGAGAATTGTAGCAGTAGTAGTGCCATCTCCAGCAACGTCGCTGGTTTTAGAGGCGACCTCTTTGACCATCTGTGCGCCCATATTTTCGTAGGCATCTTCGAGTTCGATCTCTTTTGCGACGGTAACACCATCTTTGGTGATCGTGGGTGCGCCGAATTTCTTATCGAGCACCACATTCCGCCCTTTGGGTCCCAACGTGACTTTTACTGCGTCCGCGAGCTGGTCAACGCCTTGTTTAATAGCGCCCCGTGCTTCTTCATCAAACGCAAGTTGTTTTGCTGCCATGTGTTTAACTCCTTTCCTAGTTAACCTTGGCTAAGATGTCATCTTCGCGCAAGATGAGATATTCATTGTTATCATAGGTAACTTCGGTTCCGCCGTATTTAGCGAAGAGAATGAGATCTCCTACTGCCACGTCAACGGGCTGCCGATCACCGTTGTCAAGAAGCCTACCGTTTCCAACGGCAACGACTTCACCTTCCTGCGGTTTTTCTTTCGCGGTATCAGGGATGATGATCCCCCCGCTGGTCATTTGTTCATCGTTCTCTGAACGTTTGACGAGAATTCTATCGCCAAGGGGTACAAGTGCCATGTCGCTGAATTCCTCCTTCAGTTTGGCGTGAAAATTGTAGGGGAAGGCTTCAATGCCTTCGCCCAACAGCTTTGTCTCAGGAGACGGTGTGAAAACACCGTCATTGTGAGAATAGTAGCAATTTTCGTGCCAATCCCAGAAACCGCCACACCGTCAGGGTTTCACCGAAGAACGTGACATTTTGGCATGTTTTTGCGAGTGACAATTTGTCATATACAAAAATGGAATTGAGAGATGGTGTGCCATTTTGGCACTCTTTTATCGTAAGACCTGTAATTGCCTATAAGCAAGGGCGAAGTCCGGTGCCCCTTCCCAGTAACGGGTGGGGATTTTCTTCGTTGCAAACCGCACCTACCGGGTCTAAACTTCATCAAACCTCGCCAGCGGACGTGAGGGCTTTTTCTATTGTGTGGTCGGACATGGAACGACGTGTCCAGTCTCCCCTGCGCGATACGCGGCGGCAAGAATCTCGTTTGCCCTTAACCCGTCAATTCCGGTTGTAATTGGGGCTACGCCTTTTTCCACACATTCCGCGAAATGCTCAAATTGATGTTGATACAGGTCCTCGTATTGTGAGGCGATTAATTGTTGTTCACCATCGAAATAGGTTTTGATTTTCCAGCCGTCGTCGTTGTAGACCCAGACCGTCCCCTCTGTGCCGTAGAGTTCTAAAACGATGTCGCATTGTGGAACCGAAAAACTGAGGTCTGTAAAGGCTTGTGCCCCATTATCGAAGCGCATGAAGATGCCGCCGGTTTCTTCAACGTCGGTGCCTTGAGTTGTGCTGCTGTAGAACGCGCTGACAGCGTTCACTTCACCGATGAGATAGCGGAGTAGGTCAACACTATGCGGACCAAGATCCATAAAGCATCCGCCCCCGCCTTTTTCCGGTTGGGCGCGCCATTCATCAGGTGTGAGTTGGTACTGCTTCAGAAACGGCATACGTCCGTGGACTATCTCCCCAAAACAGCCATCTTCGACCCAAGTTCGGATTTGTCGGAAGCAGGAGTGGAATCGGAAGAGAAAGCAGATCTGTAGGTGCACGCCATTTGCTTCACAAGCGGCGATCATCTCTGTGCATTCTTGTGGTGTGAGTGCCATCGGTTTATCGCAAAGCACGTGCAAGCCGCGTTCCGCTGCAGCGATTACCTGCTCACAGTGTAAATGGACAGGCGTTGAGACGTAAATTGCATCGAGGGCATCGTCTGCGAAAAGTGCATCGACACTGGTGTAGGCATTGGTTGCGCCGTATTCGCTTGCTAATCGTTCTGCACGCGCAGCGTCACGTGAGAGCAGCGCGTGGAGTTCTGCGCCATCTGCTTTTTCGATGGCGGGCATTGCTCTACGTTGTGCGACGCTACCCGCGCCGAGCACACCCCATTTTAAGCAAGTTTCAATATTAACACTCAAGTTTTGAATCCCCAATTGCGTTGGAAAGTTGGAAGTTTGGAAGTTTGATTGATTTTCTAAAATTGTTTAAGGGCATTGTTTTGGACCTCAGTTATTTTACTCTACATTATACAAGATTTTTGAGTATATCTCAATGTTTTTGTGTGGATGTGCGGTGTCTGCCCCATGTGCTTATCGCTATCGGGGGCCCTGTCTGAAGCAGGATTTACAGGATTCACCTATTCAAAGGCGCGATCAGGAGAGATGGGTATCAACCGAGCAACAGATGTACACCGGTCGCGAATAAGAAAACAAGGACGATTCTTGAAAAGAGGCGTTCTGGCACTCGGTTGTTGAGTGAAATGCCTGTGAGCACCCCCAGCCCGATGAATGGGAGGAGTGCAAGTCCCTCAATCAGGATCTCAAAAGAGAAAAGGTCCAGTTGGAAATAGAAAGGAATTTTGATGAAGTTGAGGAGGAAATAGGTGGCGGTTGTGGTTGCGACGAAGGCGTTATTGCCGAGACGCTGCGGGAGGAGATACATAACAACGACAAGTCCTCCCATGTGTGCGAGGGTTGAGAACGCACCCGCGAACAGCCCTGCGAGGAGTCCTTGCCATATTTTGAATTGGAACGGTGTTTGTACCGATTGTCCCGAATTGCCAAGAAGTGGTTGCCAGTACGCACGCAGAAATTCTAACAGCGCAAATAAGCAGGCGATACCGCCGATTACCTTTTTTAGGTGGACATCCGAGATGTCCTTCAAAATGAGGCTTGCCAAGGTGATACCGAGCAGAGAACCGAGAATCAGTCGTGTGACGCTTTGACGATGCCACCGTCGCCAGTAGTGACAGAGTGAGAAGATGTCTGTTGAGAACAGGAGCAAGAGCATCAGCCCGATGACGTTTCGAGCACTACGGAAGTGCGTGAACATGGGAACGACAATCATGCCGATACCGCCGCCGAAGCCTGCTTTGCTTACGCCTGTTAGCCATGCCCCGAAGCAGAGGATGATGATTTCGTAGATGGTGGCACCTCCTTTTTGGTGAGGTGAGTATATCAAGTTATGGCTAAATTGTCAAGATATTGGCTATCGGCTGTCGGCAAGAATGGCTTTCAGCAGTCAGTAGTCAGCAGTCGCGGGCATGTCTCGATTGACTGCCACGAAGCACAGGCTAACAGCCTATGCTACAGGACCCTTCTTTTATCGTAAAGCACATAATTACTTGCGGGGAGGCGAGGATACAATCCTCGCCAGCGGTGGGGTGGGGAGGTGAGGAGGCGGGGAGGTGTTTTTGCTGGGGGTTTCCCTCCTTCACTGACCAAATGGCTCTCTGGCTGATTGCTAATTGCTGATACCCGATAGCCAATACGAAAGAAATATTTGACATTCGGCGTGAGATGTGATACAATTTGTAAGATGTTTTCGTAATTTTAAATTCCAATGGAGGCTAAAAAAATGGTTCAAGTAGAAGTAAGCGTTGATTCAGGTGAGGCGTTTGACCGCGCCCTTGCACGTTTTAAGAAAATGTGCGGTAAAGCTGGTATCGTCACAGAAATTAAAAAACGGAGTTTCTATGAGAAGCCGAGCGAGAAACGACGCAGAATTGAGATGAAACGGCAGCGGAAAGTCAAACCCCGTAGAATGGGTGAACGTCCGTTTTACTCAGGTGGTAACAATAGTAGTGGTGGTAGTGGTGGTAGTGATGGTAGTGGTGGTCGTGGTGGTAGTGGTGGTAGTGGTGGTAGTGGTCGTGGTAGCAGCACCCGCTAAAATAGCATGAGGAGGGATGCATGGCAGATCTGGCTACTGACGAGGCATTAGAAAATTATAAAGGACTCTTGATTCAATACTGTCAGGAACGTGGGCTGCAACAGCCGACTTACACTGAAACGCAGCACGGACCGGCAGATTCCCCTCGATGGCAGGTGACAGTGTCTTACGGCGACTGGGTCCATGAAACACCCGAACCTGTCCCCGGTTCAAAAAAATTTGCGCACCAAGTAGCCGCACAGCAAGTATTAGCCGAAATTGACTCGCGTCGCGAAAATTTTTTGGCGGGTGATACAGTGGATACAACCGCTGAGTCCGTTTCGCTACCTATCTCGGACGCGACTACACCGTTTGAGGTACCTATCCCTCTCGTGTCTAATGCCCTGACGATTGCGAACGAACGGCTCACCGCATCGCAACCCTCACGATACCGCACCCTCACAGATGCTGAATTTTCACAAAAACTCTCCAAATTAACGTTAGAGATTGTCCGGAGTTTGCTTGAGAAAGCAGAAGAGAATAAGATTACATTTCGGTAAGGCAATGCTCTGTGTAATACCGCATCTTTCTCGCTGGCGAGGTTTCTAACCTCGCCGTTTTTTTTCTCTGAAGCAGAATTTACAGGATTCTCGGTGTAAACTCAACCCTAACGACCTGCGTTTTTCCTTTGACCTCCCCTAATGAGATGATATATAATACACGGGAGTTCAATACAAACCAGACAAAAGCCATCATGTAGGTTCCGGCTTTCAGAAGGCTTTTCGCTGACGGCTGATTACCGATCACGGTTTCTTTCCGACGAAATAGACGGCTGATGCCAAAATATGGGCGTCTTTGTGGAATGACAACAGCACATCTAACAGTAAGATCGGAAAGGTCAACCATCCGACAATAAGGGAGATCGCCTTCGCGAGCAGGAGGCTGCCGAAGGAACAGACCAATCCGACGTATTCTCGGAAGATCCAGTGTAAAGCGGTCGTCGGACCGGCGCACGCACCGCTTTCAAGTTCAGAGAAGGCGGCACAGAGTTGGACGATGCCGGGGACGGTCCACCGCTGGTAATCGTACGGGGAAGCGTGGTAGCCCTGTAGAAACGGGACAGCCACACAGATATAACCGCCGGGTTTCAACACACGATGGATCTCCGCCACGACGCGGTTCGGAGAGTGAACGTGCTCAAGGACGGCTTCAGAGATGACAGCGTCAAAAACAGCGTCTTTGAAAGGTAAAAGATGTCCATCGGCGATGACATCAACTTCTGGAGTCGCATCGATTTCGAGATTGATGACGTTTGGGGCACGGCGGCGAGCACCAGCACCGAGGTCTAAGACTTTTGCGTCGGGACCGAGCTGCTGGAGTCGTTTTTTAACGCATCGATTCCATCGCAGGGCGGGATAAGGACATCCGATGAGGTAGGACAGGAACTGGTTTTGTCTGAGTTTGTGTTTTAAACGTGAAATCAAATCCGGTTTCGAGTTTGTCATAGATATGGTTATGCACAACCTTTCCCAAAAACACGACGGATATTTTCGCGGTGTCTGGATGTCCGCTTTACGTCTCAGTGTGAACGTCTGGCATCAATTTATAGCGCACAAATGCCTCCAACAAGCGTCTTCGCTGGCATTCAACACACTCCTGTGCTTTGTGCCGTTGTCAGCCGTTGCGCTGTTCTTGCTGAAAACGTTTGGTGTCGTTGAAGACCGCAATTCGCCGTTGATTGTCGCACTGCAGGACAACTTCCTACCCCGTTATGGTGCTGAAGAGATTGTATCAGAACTCTCAGCATTTGCCAATAGAAATCTTGGCGGACTCGGTGTCTACGGGTTCCTGCTGTTTCTGCTGGTCTCGACGATGCTGTTCATGTCGGTGGAGCAGCATTGCAACGATATTTGGGGCGCGCGTCGGCGGTTACCGATCGTACAAGCGTTCCAGAAATACGCGGTTTTCTATACCTTACTCTCTGTGGGACCGCTGCTCATCTGGCTCTTTTTTCCAATGCTACCAACTGGGTGTTTGGGCATGTGTTCCCGTGGCTGCTGGTCTACTGCCTCTTTTTCCTGATGTACATTGCGATGCCGAACACCTTCGTGAAATGGAGTGCTGCGCTGCTCGGAACGTTCATTTCCGGGACGCTGTTCCAAATCGCGAGGCTCGCCTTCGGACGTTATTTCGAGCTGGTGTGGGAGAACTACAGCGACATTTATGGCGCGCTCGCGATGCTTGTGATCTTCGCCATCTGGACCTATGCGACCTGGGTGATAATCCTACTCGGTGCGGAGGTCTCAAACGCTGTCCAGTATTTTCATCAGTCGGATGCGGTGCGTAGCAAGTTCCGCCACGAAAGCAACGGTTATCTGAACGCTTCTGGTGTTATCGCGTTGTTTCTGATCGTTGCGGAGCGGTTCTCTAAAGGGAAGGGCGCGTGTCTGGTCGAAGAGGTTGTGGCGCGTTCCGGTGTTTCGGAAGAGGTTGTGCATCAGAGTTTCGATCGGTTTAAGGAAGCCGGGTTAATCTATGAAGTCGAAGGCGATACGGACGGGTATCTCCCCGCACGCGCGTTAGAGGATATTACGCTCCATGCGATTGTTACGGCAGTCTAGGGTGAGATGATGACCTCCTTCGTGGAGGGGCTCCCGTCTGAAGAGGGCGTACAGGTGTTGGGTGCGCTGCAGCAATCTCAGCGGGAGCAGTTGGAGCAGGTTACGGTTGCGTCGTTGTTGTAATGGGCGAGAATTCGCTTGCCTTGACGTAATACAAAAACCCGATACACATCTCATCCGTCGTTTTTTCGCCCCAGCCGACGGGGACCGGCGGGTCATGCGGGTTCGCTGGGTTCTCCGCCGAATTGTCGAAATGGGCGATGAGGTCTACACGGGTGCCAGCAGGCAAGAAAATCGGTTCTCGGTAATGGTAGACATCCTGCCAATTGAAATCCCAATCCTGAATCCAGATGAGATCGTGTGTATCACCGGAGGGTGTTGTGGCGACAAGCCGCATATCGCGGCCGAGGAGATGCATGTGCGGCATCGATGCTAAGAGATAGACATCCCTCTTGAAGTTTTCGGATGCTAAGACCTCATGCCACGCTTCACCGGCAGGGATAACGAAATCGCTGTTGGTTGCGTCTCCGATGCGGAGCTTGGTAGTTTCGGCTGTTTTGGAGAAATACAACCCTAACCGCGAGCGATCGCGTTCAATGTGTCCCGTGCGGTAGTAATGCACTTGCATAACAATGTCCGCGCCTTTCGGTAAGAGATACCCGACACCTTCCGGTAAAACAGACGGCGTAACACCGGGTGCCCAACCGCCAACCGTTCCTGCGCTATCAAATCCGGGTCCCGTGCCTTCCGTGACATATCCCGGTTTCGGATCTTGTGCGTCGAGTTTACGCGCCTCGCCGTTCACATCCAGATAGGCGATGACGTGATGCACGGTCTTCCGATTGCCGGGTTGCACGTCAACCGCCTGAACGTACATATCCGTGTCGAAATTGGTCGGGATAATGAACTGGCGATATTCGTCCTCACCTTCCGGTGCGATTTCATATTCGACCGGCATTTCAGCGATCCAATCGGGTTCACCGAGTGCCCAACCTTCAGGGAATTCGGGGGCGGGCGGGACGGCGTCGAGGTCGCCCGCGGGTGCACCGGCTTCGACCCAGTGCGCGATCATCTGGATTTCGGTGTCCGTGAGCTGCCGTTCGTTCTTGAAGTCGCCGTAGCCGGGGGCGGGTTTCCAGGGCGGCATGAGACGTGCCTGTGTGTATTCGGCGATCTCTCTTGCCCACGCCTTCGCGTCGCCGTAGTCGGTGAGTGTGAAGGGTGCGACTTCGCCGTGCCGATGACACGTCTGGCAATTCTTTTGGAGTATCGGCGCGATGTGCTTACTATAGGAAACCTCTGTCGGGAGACTCGTTTCGGGGAGATGGAGCGTGCAGCCGAACGCCGGTGTCTCTTGGACTGGGATTTCGGTGTCGCTGTGGGTTGCGAGGAGCGCGTCCTGTAGGTAGTGATGCTTGATGCGGGTCTCGTAGCGGTTGTCGTCGATGGCACCGCGGTAACGGAGGGTGTGGGTCGTATCAACGAGGATGGCTTGCGGGGTCATGGTTGCGCCGAGGGCACGTGCGAGTTCACCGGTTGCGTCTTTGACGATTGGGAACGGGAACTCTGACTTCGCGGCGTAGCTTTTCACATCGTCCGTGGAGTCGTTTTCGTTGGGATAGACTGCGATAAACGTGGTGTTTTGGGACGCGAATTCGGTGTGCAGCCGTTTCAAGCGCATCGTGTAGCGTTGCGCGACGGGGCATTCGGTCGCGAGGAACACGAAGACGACGGGTCCCTGTTCGGTGAGCGTGTCTATGCTGTGTGTATCGCCGCTGAGTGCCGTGAATGTGAGTTGTGAAAGTTTTGTCCCGATCAGGACGCTGCTCGATTGTAGCGTCGCCTCTTGGATGACGCGATGTTTCTTTGGAATCGTATAGTCGTCTGTCGCGGTGTGTCCTGCGAGTGGTAGTGCGAGGATTAGGCATAGTATTAGGATATGGGGTTTCATGTGGACCTCCGTTTGGTGTTTTTGTCTGGTGTTAGTGTAGCATGTTTTGGGGGTGGTGTCAAGGGATTTTTGGCTGCCAATCTGCAAGGATCACCTCTCTGTGCCGCTGGCGAGGTTTGCAACCTCGCCTCTTTTACCAATCCATCTCGTATTTACACCGCCAATACGGATAGTCTCGGGCCATCTCTACTAATCCTTTTCTGACAGGGTTTTCGTAGGCGTAGCGAATGATATTATTCAACGCTTTCTCATCCCGAACATTCCAATCCCTGTACTCGGCTTGCCAGAACCGTCCTTGCAGCGATAAGGATTTATTAATTTCGCGTGCGGTGAACCGTTTGAGTGAATGCAAAACCTTCGCAAGCGTCTGTCCGGCTCCAAGTTCAATAACGGTATGTACATGATCAGGCATAATCATAATACATATCCATTTTAGTCGGCGTTCCGTTTCTAACCAATCAAACGTTTCAAAGATGATTGAGGCAACCTTGTTGTCCGCGAGAATTTTCCGCCGCTGATGTGTGCTGATAATAATATGATAATATGCCCCCGGTATTGAGGCTCTACCTTTACGTAGATTATGGTTTCGATATTTCATGCTTTTCTCTTTCTCCGCTATTCTTCTAACCTCGCTCACCGCCCCACCGCACCGCTGGCGAGGTTTGCAACCTCGCATCCCTTTGACACTGCCCACCGCACCGCTGGCGAGGTTTGCAACCTCGCATCCCTTTGACACTGCCCACCGCACCGCTGGCGAGGTTTGCAACCTCGCATCCCTTTGACACTGCCCACCGCACCGCTGGCGAGGTTTGCAACCTCGCATCCCTTTGACACTGCCCACCGCACCGCTGGCGAGGTTTGCAACCTCGCCTCTTTTTATCAACCCATCCCACCACCGCTGGCGAGGTTTGCAACCTCGCATCCCTTTGACACTGCCCACCGCACCGCTGGCGAGGTTTGCAACCTCGCCTCTTTTTATCAACCCATCCCACCACCGCTGGCGAGGTTTGCAACCTCGCATCCCTTTGACACTGCCCACCGCACCGCTGGCGAGGTTTGCAACCTCGCATCCCTTTGAGGTTACAAGGTTTACCCAAGCTTTAAGTTATTCTACCCGATCGGGAATTAGAAATCAAGCGTGGCCTTTTAGTCACACAAGGGCGAGGATACAATCCTCGCCAGCGGTCGTCGGGGGGGTAGGGCGAGGATACAATCATCGCCAGCGGTCGTCGGGGGGGTAGGGCGAGGATACAATCATCGACAGCAGTCGTCGGGGGGTAGAGCGAGGATACAATCCTCGACAGCGGTAGGTAAGGGACTTCGGAGAGGCGAGGTTGCAATCCTCGCCAGCAAAAAAAGGCGCGGTGTAAAAACCGCGCCTTCAGAGTTATGACACAAAGCGTGTGCCTACTTAAGAATAACCATCTTCCGCATCGACGACGTGGTGTCCGTCTCGAGCTGGTAGAAATAGAGACCGCTCGCAACCAGTTCGCCGAACGCATTCCGACCATCCCAATACGCCGCACGATCGCGACCGGTGTAGTAACCAGCGGACTGATGTCCGAGCGACAACGTACGGACAACGACACCTTGCGCATTGTAAATGGTGAGTTTCACGTTTGTGTCGGTCGCTAACTCGTAGGGCATCCATGTTTCAGGGTTGAACGGGTTCGGATAGTTGGCGAGCAGCTGCGTCTTCTCTGGACGTGCCACTGCGATCAGACTCTGGAGATATTGCAGCGTATACAACGCTACAGGCGACCGATCATTCGTTGCGAGCAACAGATCAATCTGCTCCCGGATACGGTCAACCTGAACCGCCGTGAGTCGGGTCCGCGCCACTGTCGGTGCAGCCGCTGCATTGTCACGATTGTCAAAGACAAGGAGCAGATCAAGGAAGTTGACCGTGCCGTCGTCATTGACATCGTAAGCGGCAGTGCTGGTTCCGCTTGCGCCAGCGACCAAAGCCGCGTCGGCGTTGTCAACCGTGCCGTCGCCATTGACATCGTATTTAGATTTGGCTGTCGTGTCAGGCTGAGCGTCGCGTGCCGGGTCGGAAGCTACATTCGCACCACCGATCACCAATTTGCTCGGTGAGATTAAGCCTTCAGCGACCAGTCGAACCTTTCCTCCGCTGAGGCTGCTGCTTCGGACTTTGCCCTTGGAGTCTGTCCAATAGAGTTTTCCATTCGCGCTATCAACGGCGAGGCTGAGCGGCACATTGTATGGGGTCTCTTTGACCGTCTGAACGTTTGTGCCATTAAGATTTGCCCGATAGATTCCACCTGTGCCATCGCCAGCGTCTTCCGACCAATAGACTTTGTTGCCACTGACAGAAAGCCCACCGATGGCACCTAAGCCTGTGGCAATCTCTCTGGTGATTTTTTGACCGGTGAGATTCACACGACGGATGCGACCGGCGCCCTCTGACCAATACGCATTGCCGCCTGACACTGCGATGTGCATCGGGTCGGGGAGGTTCTGCAGCACTGTTTGCCCACCTGTGCCATCAAGGTTGACGTTTCGGATTTTGTCACGGGAGTCTATCCAATAGAGCTTTTCATTCGCACTATCAACGGCGAGGCTGAGCGGCACATTGTATGGGGTCTCTTTGACCGTCTGAACGTTTGTACCGTTAAGGTTCGCGCTGTTAATCTCGCCAGCACGCTCACCCGTCTGCGCTGTCCAATAGATTTTCCCGCCACCGATAGCAACGTCGTTGGCACTGTCAGCGATTTTTGTTGCTCTTTCACCGGCGAGACGATAGAGCACGCCACCGTCTATCCAGTACATCACCGGACGGTTGGCTGCTGCGACATGCACGACGGCGTCTATGCTGGTGTTGAAGGTTATCGCATCTAAACCCGTAACGCTTGCGCTAACGCTGTTGACGGCGCGTTCACTACCGAGCGTGAGTGTCGTCTGTGCGCGTCCACTGGCATTCGTTGTCGCCGTTGTCGCGGAGAGACTTCCACCACCAGCAGTCACAGCAAAAGTCACCGCAACGCCTTGAACGGCATTGCCCTGTGCGTCTTGGACTTCAACGACAAGCGCATTTGAGAGTGCACTACCGGGGGTACCCGCTTGGTTATCGCCAGACACCTTTGCGATACTCGCCGGTGGTGGTCCTGTGGTAACCGTGAAGGACACCGGGTCAAGTCCACTTGAACTCGCCGTAATCCTGATGGTTCCAGCACCCGTCGGTGTGAAGTCTATTTGTGCGAAACCTCTCGCATTCGTGCGAACAGAAAGCGCACGTCCGGTGCGACTCTCTGAAATGGTACCTTGTCCTGATGTAAGACGGAAGACGACTCTGACATCCCCAACACCGTTTTCGTCGTCATCGAGGGCTTGGACGACAAGCGGATCATCGAGTTCCTCGTTCAGTGTGCCGCGTTGATTGTTTCCAGAGGCAATCACAAGCGCCGTAGGTTCACCCGTCGCTGTTGCACTGAACGTGACCGATGGAACGCCGCTGACGCTTGCCCGAACGCTATTCGTGCCGGGATCATCACCGAGGGTAAGCACTGTGCTCGCCTGACCCCTCGCATTCGTTTGAACACTCGTCGTAGAGAGGCTACCACCGCCACTGGTGACCCTGAACGTGACAGTCACCCCAGAAACAGGGTTGTTGTCCTCATCCAACACCGTCACAACGAATGGATCGTCGAGTTCGCTTTCGGGTTCGCCACTCTGGTTGTTTCCTGAGGTCCTCGACAGACTATCGGCAGGATTCCCTGCAACGGTAACGCGAAGTTGCTGTGAACGGTAGTCAGTGGCACTCGCCGTGACGAAACCGCTTGAACCCGCAGCACCGAGTGTAAGCGTGGCTATGCCGACACCCGCGGAATCCGTTCTAATAGTGCGACTTGAGAGCGTTCCAACTCCACCGCTGGCGGTGAGTGTTACATCCACACCTGCACCCGCATCATCGTCCGCCATGGTCGCGGTGACCCTAACATCCAACACATCACCAGCCGTGCCACTCCTCGGGACGCTAAGACTGAGGGTGCCTGTCGTCGTAGCCGGTGGCGTTGTTGCCGCTGCTACTGTAACAGTGATACTCCGTGTAACAGTGCCGATACCGACGTTGAGGGTATAGGTCCCTACTGTGCCCGGTAGCGTGAGCGTCGTCTGGGCAGTGGTGCCCGAACCGGTATTTACAACTGAAGGCGAGGCACTTCCGCCAGCCTGATTGAAAGCGAGGCTCCCGACCCGGATCTCTGTGTTCGCCGGTGCAGTAAAGGTAAGCGTCCGTGTGCTGCTCGCCGGACCAGTGACACTCGTCGGTGAAACCGAGGATGTTACAGTGCCGGTACCAGTTCCAGTGCCGGTGCCTGTTCCGGTGCCGGTGTTGGAACTTCCACCACCGTTAATGTTGAAGGTTACCGATCGCCTATATGTAGTTGGCTCAGTACCACTGATAGTTGCGACAACTTCCACAGGACCTGAATGGTCAAGGAGCAGGTACCTTACGGATGCGAGTCCCTGTCCATCAGTAGTGTCCATTACGTCAACACCACTTTCAGAGTTCCCTGTTAGAGGCGTATTCGTTAAAATTCCCCTGTTTGCGGCAAATGTAACTGTCGTACCCGAAACTCGACTCCCACGCCTTGTCACCTTGACAACCAAGGGGTCATCCAGATCACCACTACTGTCTGTGCGTTGGTTGTTACCTGAAACTATCTCTATGCTCGGTACACTTACAATGTTTTCTGCAGTGGCTTTTAGCAGATCGGCACGGGTTACGCCAGCTGCAGCAGCAGTAATTGTTTCCTCCCCAGCAGTTGGCCCCAATTGGTAGTAAGTCTCCGCGACACCTCTGTTATCAGTTTCTACATCTATTGTCTGTGGATTACTAGAATCAAATGTATTCTCCGTACCGGGGACTGGGATAAACGCTGCCCTCACTACGGATGTTGTAAAAGTGACATCTAACTCCGAAATTGTGCTACCCCGTCCGTCCTTCACTCTAATACCCAGCGGATTTTCAAGTCGTCCACCGGTAGCACCCGTCTGATCTGACGACCCCTGTGTTGCTTCCAGACTCGGAAGACCGTAGATAAAGAAAGCGGTTTCAGGGGCTACATAGGTGTTACTACCAAGGACTGTTACAGTAACCCTGTTGGTGGTACCATTCATATCAAGATGTACGGTTGCAGCACTGGAGGTTGTAACAGACCTCCCTTTAGGACCGATGCGTCCGCCGGCTGTTGTTACATAAACTTGCCCGCTGCCTGAAACAACATCATACTTAATCTTAACATTTGTGTTAGTGGTGCCTCCGGATACGGCCGCACCAACATCTGGATCGGTAAAGTCATCTAGACCGCGGAGATAGTTGTCGGTAACACTTCCTAGCAGATCTAGTGTGTTTGCATCTACCTCCGTGGCATTCTCCACTATGTAAACCGTAATGTCCAATTGGGCCGCTGCACTAGAGGAGCGATCAGTATGAGGAGTTGTATCCACTATATCAATTTCCACTGTTTCTGCGTCAGTAGCACTCAGGGTTAAGGTCACACTGCTTGAAAGTCTTGCGGCGTTTGTTCCATCCTCCGTCATCGCGTGTGAAGTGCCCGGAGTGATATTATAACTTCCCACCTTCGTGATATTGGCACCACTCACTACAATATTAATGCTTTCCTCATCGTAATTATAGGCAGCAGCACGTTCTAATATAGTATCAGTACCTATGGTATAACCGGAACCATCTGTATCGTCATAATACTTGCTGCGATCAGTACTTGGGACAGTAACGCCACTTGTATCCGTTGCCGGAATTCGCTTGTAACCTTCCTTGATTATTGGAGATTGAACGCCTACCCTAAATGATACCGTGAAAGGTTGGTTCTCCGCATACATCCGAAGGTCGCCCGAACTGTGTGTGAGCTGGGTGATCGCGTCTGCGGTGCCCTGCACGCTAAACGCCAGCACGAGGGTCATCAGCAGTCCGAGGACAATTTTTCGCGTCGTTAAGGTGTTCATGAAAAAATATACCTCATTTTTATTTTATAAGGTTGTGCAGGACTGAGGCACGGGGACCTTGTCCTACAGGTCCATGGGTGTTTCAGCGCGGGCTCCGGTGGGGAAACCCGCACGCGTGCCTCGCTGTCTGTTATTGTTCTCTATGTTCTGTCCGCCGTGTATTGCCCGGAGTTCGGCGTGGTGGGCATGTTCCGGCGGTGTTAAGGTCTTAAAAATGTGTCTGTCGGCGCGGTCCGCTCCGCTTGTGACGTTGTTCTCTCTTTCAATGCCGTTAACCGAAAAATATGTGATGAAAAAAAGATCTGGTTACGTAAATTGTAACATAAATGGCGTGTGTTGTCAAGTTTTTTAATGGTTGTTTTTTTAATAGTTATCAGTTGTCAGTTGTCAGTGGTTTGCATGGAAGTTTTTCATTAAAAAAAGCAGCATATATTGGACAACCGCTGAAAACTGAAAGGATCGCATAGCAACAGGTACGGAGAACTGATAATCATTTAAACGTTGGGTTTTTTGGGTTGGTTACGTTTTTTGTTAGGGGTAGGAAGATTGGAAGATTGGAAGATTGGAAGATTGGAAGAGGGGAAGGGGAGGAGGGTTGTCTGAAGTGGGATTTGTGGGATTGACGGGATTCTGATGTTCGCGTCTGAAGCTGGATTCGCAGGATTTACCGATTTATCAGGAGGGTTCTTTAGATGGGTTTCCTGAAAATTCTTGAATCTTGGAAATCCTGCTTCTGACGGAGATAAACATGCCGCCCCTACGGGGCTTCGGAGATGGAGGCGGCGCGTTTCTATACAGATGCTGCAGAAATACCCAAGCAAATAAACCCTACGCGATTCAAGAGGGGGTTGGAGTCTTCGAGGTTTTTGTGGAAAATCCGGTGCCCCTTCCCAGTAACGGGTGGGGATTTTCTTCGTTCCAAACCGCACCTACCGGCCCGGGGAGTGCGGTTACAAACCTCAAAAGGTTTCAGGAACGCTTCTGCAGCCCCGTCGGGGCGAAATCTCTGTAGAAAACGTTCCAGTCGTTATTTCAAACCCCGTAGGGGTGATATCTGAGAGCGTCGATCCTATCATTTCAGATGCCGCCCCTACCGGGCTTGATTGTTTATTGTTCCTATTTCTATACAGATACCATCCCTACGGGATTCAAGAGGGGGTTGGAGTCTTCGAGGTTTCTGTGGAAAATCCGGTGCCCCTTCCCAGTAACGGGTGGGGATTTTCTTCGTTCCAAACCGCACCTACCGGCCCGGGGAGTGCGGTTACAAACCTCAAAAGGTTTCAGGAACGCTTCTGCAGCCCCGTCGGGGCGAAATCTCTGTAGAAAACGTTCCAGTCGTTATTTCAAACCCCGTAGGGGTGATATCTGAGAGCGTCGATCCTATCATTTCAGATGCCGCCCCTACGGGGCTTGGGTGTTAGATTGTCTCCATTTCTATACAGATGCCGACCCGACGGGGCTTAGGAGATGGAGGTGGCGCGTTTCTATACAGATGCTGCAGAAATACCCAAGCAAATAAACCCTACGGGATTCAAGAGGGGGTTGGAGTCTTCGAGGTTTCTGTGTAAGATCTGGTGCGGTTAAGCAAGTTTCAATATTAAATATGCACATTGTCCATTGATAGCGGGCGGGGAAACCCTTGAGGAAACACCCAAGCAAAAACCCCCTACGAGCTCAGTGTCGTCATCTGCCGAAAAAATCGGAAGATTATTATTTATAGTAAAACCCGAAAATAAGAGGGCACTTTGGAAAACACAAAACACCTCACCACCGCTGGCGAGGATTGTATCCTCGCCTCTTTGGAGTGTCTAATTAATTCTAAACTTTACTATAATATTGCTTAATGAAGATTAAGAATTTAATTCGGTAATGCGCGATGTTGCCCCATACGCTGTTCGCTATGGGGACCCCTGTCTGAAGCAGGATTTACTGGATTCAAAGATTTTCAGGAGTGGACAACCTTGTTGACTGAAACCAACTTTTGTAGAATTACCGAAATATTTATACCATTTCTAAATAAACGCCTGTCATTCACAAAAAGCTGGCTCGTAGTCGCGCAATTCATTACGCCTCTTACAGGCAGATGCCGCATCGCGTTCCAAAACATCTATAATGCAACTTTATTTTTTAGATTTGGTATTACTTAAACTTCATCAAACCGCACCATAACTGTCAATTTTATTTATAGTAAAACCCGAAAATAAGAGGGCACTTTGGAAAACACAAAACACCTCACCACCGCTGGCGAGGATTGTATCCTCGCCTCTTTGGAGTGTCTAATTAATTCTAAACTTTACTATAAAAAAGGACAACCACAATCCCCAGGTCCGGCAGGTTCGATTTCCTAATCGCCCTGGACTTAAACCTAAAACGCACGTCTGCTAAAACTCTCTTTAGTCCCGTAGGGTTTATTTGCTTGGGTATTTCTGCAGCATTTGTGTAGAAACACGTTTACCCCAATGCTTTAGCCCCGTAGGGGCGGCATTTGTAGAGATGTTCCTACTCCTAAATTGACACCTATGGTGCGGTTCCAAACCGCACCATAACTGTCAATTTTAGAAAAAACCATCGTTATAGTCCCAGATCTGGTAGGTGCTGTTTCCAACTGCGCCGGGTTTTAGCCATAAACTTTGCACACGCCAGAAACCCTCTTGAGTCCCGTAGGGTTTATTTGCTTGGGTATTTCTGCAGCATTTGTGTAGAAACACGTTTACCCCAATGCTTTAGCCCCGTGGGGGCGACATCTGTGGAGACCTGATCCCAAATGACGTGCGAAATCCCTAAATTGACACCTATGGGGCGGTTGGGAAACCGAACCTACCTCTTTAGCCCCGTCGGGGCGAAATCTGTGTAGAAAAACGCACCCCCTCATCTCAAACCCCGTAGCGGTGACATCTCAGACCAGTCTTGGGACGGAGCCGGGGCGGTTGCGAAACCGAACCTACCAGTCTTGCGGCGCAGCCGGGGCGGTTGGGAAACCGAACCTACCTCTTTAGCCCCGTCGGGGCGAAATCTGTGTAGAAAAACGCACCCCCTCATCTCAAACCCCGTAGCGGTGACATCTCAGACCAGTCTTGGGACGGAGCCGGGGCGGTTGGGAAACCGAACCTACCTCTTTAGTCCCGTAGGGACGACATCTGTGTAGAAAAGCGCGACTTCACAGACCCAAGCCCCGTAGGGGCGGCATCTGTAGAAGAGCCGCGACGACATAAGGCGAAAAACCCGTAAATTGACACTTATGGTGCGGTTGGGAAACCGAACCTACCTCTTTAGCCCCGTCGGGGCGAAATCTGTGTAGAATCCTACAAGAAAAACCGACACACAAAAAAGAAACATCCATAGCAGAGCGTCGCACCAAAGAGGCGAGGATACAATCCTCGCCAGCAGCGCAGACGCTGCATCATCAAATAATCCTGATTCTGATAATGAACACACCGACAGCCGATAGCCGTTAAAAAAAATAGAGCGATGAACCGGAGTTTACCGCCCTTACCAACCACCATAACGCAGGCGGGGTTTGCAACCCCGCCAATGTATCCAGATAAAAAAAATAGAGCGATGAACCGGAGTTTACCGCCCTTACCAACCACCATAACGCAGGCGGGGTTTGCAACCCCGCCAATGTATCCAGATAAAAAAAATAGAGCGATGAAACGGAGTTCAACGCTCTATTTTTGGGTAGGTTAGTTAGAAATATCCCTGAGTTTACTCTTGTGCTTTCAATTCGCCCCACGTGGTCGTGGCTTTACCAGCGGCACCGATGTGACCTCTCAGGCGGGTGCCAAGTGTAAGTGTTTGGCGTTGACCGTCTAAGGAAACATCTTCGATCTGGTAGTAGTAGACTACGTTAGGCTTAGCAGTTGTATCGGTGTAGGTATAGGACTGCTTTTCAGAAGTCGTGCCTGCACCGGCAATCATTGTTGGGTTGATGACCATGAACTTACCATTCTTCGCTTCACTCCGCTTGATGAAGAATCCAGCGTTGTTCAGCTCAGATTGGGTTTCCCATGTAATCACAACTTGACCTGTGAGTTTATCCCGTGTTGGATAGAACAAGGAGAGTTCGACGGGTAGCGGACCACCAGCATCGTATCCGGGTGTTCCAGCATCTTCGTCGCTACCATACCAAGAGGTAGGTCCGAAGACGAGGTCCGTGGCGGATGCGAGTCTCCAACCATCAGCAGAGGTGCCCATAGTCGCCATACCAGCAGTATCCATCTCCATACGGATCAGCGAACTACGACCCTCTTCTGACATCGGTAGATCCCAACCTGCGCCGAGATTACCTACCGAATCGCCATGCATCACGATAGCAGAACTCTGGGGCGGCATCAACGTAATCTTGAAGCCGTTGTAACTCAGAAGCTGATAACGACCCGTCTGTTCCAACTGACTCGCAAGGTTCATCACGCGATCGTCGTTGAAGTTACCGGAGTTGCGCGTCGACCAGGCTACCAACAGCAGCGACTGACCTTCACCATCTCCATTACCTTCACCTTCACCGACACCCAGAACCGCATCACTGAGATCCAGCGTGATGTCAGCACCACCACCGAGAACATCCGCATCTTCGGCGTTCTCTATGAGAGCACTCCAACCCGCAAGACTCACTTCGCCAGCACTTAGGTTCGTCAACTCGATCCACTGAGGAAGTCTACCGTTGCCAGTGGAAACCATGACTTCGGTGATACCGATGTCAGCGGCTGTCGCAACAGGTGTCGCGGGTGCGGGTGGGGGTGCGGGTGTGGGTGGGGGTGCAGCGGGCATCACGTAGACGTTTGCAGCACCCGGTGTTCCGATCCGCCGTCCTTCAAGGTTAGCACTCGGACGCTTGGACGCTGCCCAACTCGCGGCAGCTGTGCCGTCGGTGCCACCCGTTACACGAGACATCGAAACGACATCTACGAGCGTGGGGTAACCTGTAGCTAACTGAACTTTAGTCACACCATCTGAACCCGGTACTTCCCAGAAACCGGTAGCGGGGTTGTTACCTGCCGCATCAACGACGGTCGTGTAGAACGTGTCGGCAGCACTTCCAACGGAAATGACCCACTCGTTCTTATCAATACCGATAGCTGCAGCGGTCGTATTGTGAAGTTCGATGTATTGGCTGTTAATACTACCAGCATCAAGACCCCACATAATTTCACTGATGATTACAGCACCCGAAGCGACTGCACCAGTCGTTGCACCACCGTAGCCTTTATCGCCATCAGCACCTGCGGTATTGCCAGCGATGTCAGCGTGGAGCAACTGCAGCGTGCCGCCGTTGCGGAAGAAGTTAGAGAGATCGTTTGCGGGGAATGGCAACCCGAAATCATACGTGATATTGTAGAGTTTCGAGGCGGCAGTCTTCTTATCCGCGGGTTTCGCCGATACATTTACAACACCAGATACTGGATCGCTGTCGGTCTTCCCTCTGGCAAGTATGAGATATCCATTTGCGGGAATGACAGCTTTCTCAGGAAGTGCTTTCAGATGCGGATTCGCACCGAGGTGATCGGCACTCGGCTTGAAGACATCTGGATCCGCCACCACAGCAGCAGGGTCAGGTGTGAGGGTAAGTTTGCCCTGACCTTCCGTCAAGCTTGCAACGAGTCCGCGTGCATACTTCCCGGCAATCGGTAACACCATATCTTCAAAATCTTTCACCGATATGACGATGTCGTCATTTTTCTTGAGGTCAGGTGTAATCGTCACGAGGTATGACTGAAGCTTAAGGCGCCCATCATACGCATTTGAGCCAGCAGCGGGTGCAGTAGCTGCTGCATCACCTCTGCCAGTAGAATTAGCTGCGGTGAAGTCATCTGTGCCGTCCCCATCTGTATCTATAGTAACTATCGGGCCACCAGCAACAACAGAATCCACCTTACCGTTTGTGACTTCAAGATGATCAGCTGCTGTGAAAGCTTTTGGCTTTTCGCTTAGGAGGACCTGTACGCTGAACGGACCCCGCACGCCTGCAGGTGAGAAATTTGAAACAGTAGCTGGGGTGACCATCGAAATAGCAAGCACCTCAGGAGCACCGGCATCCGGGTCAACTACCTTAAATACCAGTTGTGCACGTTCATTTTTTCCTAAGCTGTTATCAGGATGTAACGCACTGACCACATCAGCTTGGTTTGCATTTGTGAATGCACCTTTGGCAACGGACACAACAATAGTGTTGCCGGGTTCGACAGCATCAGTAGCAGCAGCGCCAGCAGTGGCACCATTGATATTGAGATCATACATCTTAGCAGTACTACCAGCAGTGGTCGCATTAGTGGTGCCAGCATCGCGAACTTCTACCGCTAAGGTCGTTGCTGCATCAAGCAACAAACCGTTGTGGTCGTAAGCAACAACCGAAAACTTACCTGCTGTAATGGCTTCAGCATCCGTTATTTCTTTGGCAAGGACAACACTAACGGTAATACCATTAGTATCATCATCCTCTACCTCAATGCCGCCTCCATCAACAACATCCACTACCTCAAACTTTACTTCGAAGTTTTCACCTAGCACTCCTGCTGTCGCAGGCGATACAACGACGAGCCCTATGGCGAACAACATAACTAAACTTGCTAAGGAAAATGTCCATTTATTAGACTGCAATACTTGCATTACTAATTTTCCTCCATTTAAATCAAACTAAAAAACATTCGTATATCGTGGGGCAATAGAGATTCATGCCCCTGCACACTTCACATCGTGTGCTTCATATTATCAAACAGCAAGAACAGATTTTCAGGGAAAAAATCTATTCTGAACTAACCTTTGGTGCGTGTCTTTGAAACCGATGCCAGTAAATAAATAATGGTAGACGTTTTCGGAACACGCTTGAAAATTCGGGTTTGGGAGTTCTCTCTGTATCGCTTTGTATGGAACATCGCTATAGTTTTGAGCCAAACCACTTGTAGAAACGTTGTTAATTGTAAATAAGTTACGCAAAAATGTCAAGTCTTTTTTCGGTTTGGGAATCACCCAAATCGGAATTCGGAGATTCCTTCTACCAAATATGTAATTATTATACTACATCTGTCGCGTGATGTCAAATTTTTCTTCAAAAAAAATTGAATCTTCTGAGGTTTTGCTATGGAGGGGTTTTCTTGGAAAACACCCTGACTCCTTAGTACTCACCTCAATCTGACATTTAATTATACCCAAGATTGCATTTTTTGTCAAATTTTTCTTGAAAAAAATTGAATCTTCTTGTGGGTTGGGTTTCCCATACCTTACTTTAACACCCGTTATTGTAAAATGGTTACGAAAAAAGTCAATGTCTTTTTTCGTATATCCGAATTCTACCTGAATTTGGGTGTTTTTGTCAAGTATTTTTTCGGAACCTACGAAAAACGCGTATATCGGCGTTTTCGGCGGTTGAAACGTTATAATTATAGCGTAACAACCTTTTTTTGTCAAATCTTTTTTATCTTTGTACGACGCAACTCCGATTCCCGACACTCTTGGTAGGAGGGAATTCCAATTCCCGACTCCTCTTGGTAGGAGGGAATTCCAATTCCCGACTCCTCTTGGTAGGAGGGAATTCCAATTCCCGACCCTAAATGCTCTCGGTAGGAGGGAACTCCGATTCACGACCCTAAATGCTCTCGGTAGGAGGGAACTCCGATTCACGACGCTTGGTAGGAGGGAACTCCGATTGCCGACACTTACACACTCCGATTGCCGACACTTGGTAGGAGGGAACTCCGATTGCCGACACTTACACAATCCGATTGCCGACCTCCTACAAATGCTCCCGGTAGGAGGCAACTCCGATTGCCGACGCTTTGATGGCGTGGAATCCGGATGCGGAAATCCATCCTACAATCCTCCATCTTGGTAGGAGGGAATTCCAATTCCCGACGCTTGGTAGGAGGCAACTCCGATTGCTCAAGTCGGGATTCGGAGATCCCATGTAAAGAGTCGGGATTCGGAAATCCATCCTACCAAAACCATCGCGATTCGGAAATCCCATGTAAAGAGTCGGGATTCGGAGATCCCTCCTACCGAGTGTTTTCAGAATATAAGAGTCGGGATTCGGAAATCCATCCTACCAAAACCATCGCGATTCGGAAATCCCATGTAAAGAGTCGGGATTCGGAGATCCCTCCTACCGTTCCATTTCAAATTTGCATCGCCAATACGGATAATCTTTTGGCTGCTCAACCAACCCTTTCCTGACAGGATTCTCATAGCAATAACGTACAAGTCTGTTCAGGGATTCATCACGGCGGATGCCATGTTCGTAATAGTTCTCCTGCCAGACGGATCCATTTCGGGCAAGATGTGCGTTAATCTGTCTGGCAGTATACCGCTTCAAAGATTGAATCAGTCTGGATAAGGTCTGTTGGGTTCCGAGTTGAAAAATCGCATGTATGTGATCTGGCATGACCATGACACATATCCATTGCAGGCGTTCGTCGGTCTCTAACCAATCGAAGCATTGAAAAATAATGTCTGACGTTCCGGGAGTTGTCAGGAACGGGTTTCTATTGTCAGTCGCGAGTGTCACAGAATAGTATGCCCCCGGTATGGATTGCCGACCCTTACGCAACTGACGGTGCCCTCTATTTGGAATTTGAACCATTATACAACCTCTCGGTAGGAGGGAACTCCGATTCCCGACTCCTCTTGGTAGGAGGGAACTCCAATTCCCGACCCTAAATGCTCTCGGTAGGAGGGAACTCCAATTCCCGACTCTTAACAAACTCCGATTCCCACTCCTTACTCCATCCAATACCCATAATTATAACACCATTGCAAACCCGCGTCAACATCTTTGGTACAACGCAACTCCTATTCCCGACATCTCTTGGTACGAGGGAATTCCAATTCCCGACTCTCTAACTCCGATTCCCGACATATCCCTCTTGGTAGGAGGGAATTCCAATTCCCGACTTCTTCCCTTGTTACGACGCACCTCCGATTCCCGACCCTAAATGCTCTCGGTACGAGGGAATTCCAATTCCCGACTCTCTAACTCCGATTCCCGACATATCCCTCTTGGTAGGAGGGAACTCCAATTCCCGACTTCTTCCCTTGTTACGACGCACCTCCGATTCCCGACCCTAAATGCTCTCGGTAGGAGGGAATTCCAATTCCCGACTTCTTCCCTTGTTACGACGCACCTCCGATTCCCGACCCTAAATGCTCTCGGTAGGAGGGAACTCCGATTCACGACTCTCTAACTCCGATTCCCGACTCTCTAACTCCAATTCCCGACATATCCCTCTTGGTAGGAGGGAATTCCGATTCCCGACGCTTGGTACAACGCAACTCCTATTCACGATTCCTTACCAATCCAAATCATCAAACCCCATGCCATTTCCCAAAAACCCATACGAACCCCATATTTAAAAACACCAACATTCCAAGAGGGTGTGTTTGGTGGAGTCGGGATTCGGAGTTAAAGAATCGGGATCCAGAGATCCGTCACACAGAAGAGTCGGGAATCGGAGTTCCCTCCTACAAAGAGATGGATTCGGAGTGAAGCGTCGGGATTCGGAGATCCCTCCTACCAAGATAGCCATATAATTTGCCAACCGCTGTGAACCTATGTTATAATGTCTCGTAGGAGGTGTTCATCATGACAGCGAACCTCGCAATCGCACAACTACTCTTAAGCGGACTCCTCATCGGTGTTACCTTAATATGGGGCATCTTCCGGTACCGACAGAGCAGTCGCCGGCGACGCGATCGCTACAACAAATTACAGGCATACCTACTCTGGACGCTGAGCGCGCTCATCGCCAGCAGCTGCTTTTTCCCGCTGACATACCTCTATACAGAACACCTCTGGTTCGAGAGCGTCGGCTACGCCGATATCTTCTGGGACCTCCAGCGGGTGCGGTGGGGCGGTTTCGCACTCTTCTTTATTATTGCTGCCGGTTTCATGAACGCTAACACCGCCATCGCGAACATCTTATGCCCCGAATCCCGCGAGTTCCGACGTTGGACACATACGCAGACCTTCTCCTTCCACCGAATCGTCATCTGTATCACCCTAATCGCAAGCCTACTGCTCGCCGCGCCGATGCTCCTACTGGAGGATGCGTTCCTCCGGTACCTGAACCAACCGGAAGCGGTCACTGCGGAAGCCGCGGACGCGTCGCTCCACTTCGGGAAGGACCGGAACTTCTATCTCTTCAGTTTCCCACTGCATAAATGGATCAGCCTCTGGGTGCAGATAACCATCTGGGTGACGTGCGTCGTTGTCGGACTGCTCTATAACTTCTACTACCGCCGGGACGCGCATACAATGGCACGCGTCAAGCGTCACATCATCGTCCACGGATCGGCACTCTGGCTCCTACTGCTCGCAGTCGCCGGATGGCGGAGTTACGTCAACCTCTGGAACAAAGTCTACAAAAGCCCGCTAACACAGGAGTTGTCATCGCTCCACGGGCTGTTCTATGTCGATGCGCACCTCGAAGGTGTAACGAAACTTTACTGCGGCGTGCTGGTCGGGATCGCCGTAGCCGTCGTGCTCAACCTCTTCTGGCGGAGACGGCTGTTTTGGTATGCAACGCTGGCGGTATGGGTTCTGAGTTACGTACTGCTGATCCACGTGTATCCTCTCGGACTCTACGTCTGGCAGCTCCGCGCCGAACCGTACGACAAAGAGGCACAGCACCTACAGCGGCACATCGAGGAGACGCGCCACGCCTTTGAACTGGATACCATTGTAACCGAGGACCGGGTGACAGGACTCGCCACGCTCGATGTCATAGAAGCCAACCCCGCCGTCAAAGAGAACATCCAGTTATGGGATCGCCGCGTGCTCTATGAAGTACTCCGTGAAGACCAGATTAGGCGGCATTACGACTTCCATCCCTATACAGATGTCGATAGATACTGGGTCGATGGTGAATATCGGCAGGTGTTAATCGCGGCGCGTGAGGTGGACCCCGCAGCGAATATTAAGGACTGGTACCGACTGAAACTCCAATTTACGCACGGCTACGGTGTGTGTGTCGCGCCCGTCAACGAGTTCATTGAGGACGGGTTGCCGAACTTTTGGGTCGGCGGCGCGCCGATAGAAAGCACACACGACGAACTGGCGGTGACGCGTCCGGAGATTTACTACGGCGAGATGACACACGACTACGCCATTGTGAATGCTGAACGCAAGAGACGTAAGAGAAATGATATTTCCGCGGATACTGACACTGACGAGAGCGAAGTCGCCGCCGCAACCCCCGAAGTCGCCGAATGGCAGCGGCATACGTATAAAGCCGACAGCGGTGTGCCGTTAGGCGGTTGGTTCCGTCGATTCTGTTTCGCCCTCCGCTTCGATTTCTTCCGTATCCTCCGTTCCGAGCGCTTGACACCGGAGAGCCGGGTAATGTTCCGCCGGAAGATCGGCACGCGTCGCGGGGAACGGCTGATCAAGGACCGGGTTTCGCATATCGCACCCTTCCTCAACTACGATCCCGACCCGTACATCGTGATTAACAACGGAGCGTTGCACTGGATCATCGACTTCTATGTCACGAGTCGGTATCACCCGAACGCGCAGGTCTATGTTGATGACACGGCGCGGCTGACGGAGAATGATCCGTACATGGAGCCGAACTTCAAGAAGTTCAACTACATCCGAAATGCGGGGGTCGCTGTCGTCAATGCGTACACCGGTGCCGTGAATTTCTACGCCATCAAGCACAAAGGGCGCGATGAGCCGGTTATGAAAGCCTATCAGCAGGCGTTTCCGAACCTCTTTAAACCCATCTCGGAGATGCCGGACGGGTTGGCGGCGCATCTCCGCTATCCGGATTACCTCACCCGGATCCAAGCCAAAATGTATGGCGACTATCATCAAGACGCCTCACCCTTCTTTCAAACCACGGATACCTGGTCGATTCCGAAAGAGGCGTACTATTCGCCGGATCCAGACCAAGAGATGATGCCCTATTATGCTGTGCTGCAGTTGCCCGGAGAGGACACAGCGGAATTCGTGAATGTAATCCCATTTACGCCGCCGGAGAAAGAGAAACGGCTGCAGGCGTGGATGGTCGCACGTTGTGATCCACCGAACTACGGACAACGGATCGTCTATATCTTACCTGAAGGTGCAGATGTCGCGGGACCGACACAGGTCGAGGAGGACATCGATAAGGAGACAGGACAGGAACAGGTCGGTTGGGCAAAAACGAGCGACATCATTCGCGGCAATCTGCTGATCATCCCGATTGAGGACGCGCTCTTCTATGTTGAAGCGATCTATCTGCAGGCGAAGAAATCGGAGAAAGCGAACGGTGATGAGAGTAAGCCGCGGCGTCCGAAGTTGGAGATGGTCGCCGTGAAAGCCGGATCGAGTGAGCTTGGGACAGCGAAGACGTTCGACAAGGCGTTGGACGTTATCTTCTTGGGACTCCCAGCGAATGGCGGTGGGACAGGTAGCGACACCACCGAACCGACATTGTCCGATTTAGTGCAGGAGTATCGTGACCAGCGCACGAAGCAAGATGTTGAGCGCAACCGCCTCTTCGACCAAATCCTCGAAAAAATCGCAGAAGATGACCGGTAGGGATTAGTTGTCAGTTATCGGTTGTCAGTTAAATGCCCCTCTGCCCATCCACAACCACGGTAGGTGCGGTTTGCAACCGCACCGGTTAATTAACACTCCTCCTCCCCGCCGCTGGTGAGGTTGGAAACCTCGCCCATTCTTAGAAGTGGTAGGTGCGGTTTGCAACCGCACCGGTTAATTAACACTCCGCCTCCCCGCCGCTGGCGAGGTTTCCAACCTCGCCCATTCTTAGAAGTGGTAGGTGCGGTTAATTAACATCCGTCCCTAGCCCCAGAGGGGCGACATCTGTGTAGAAACGCGTATAATTAGAAAACAAACCCCGTAGGGGTGACATCTATATAACGTGAACTCGGTACAAGCAATTAAGGAAACCGTGACAAAAACTTTACACACTCCTTTTTTAGTGTCATTTATAGTGAAACCTAAAAATAAATAGACACTTTCATCCCCCGGTAGGTGCGGTTTCCTAACCGCACCGATGCAGAGTGTCTAATTAATTCTGTCGCCGCTGGCGAGGATTGTATCCTCGCCTCTTTGGAGTGTCTAATTAATTCTAAACTTTACTATAGTTTTCGGATAAAAAAGATATGTCCTTGCTGACGGCTGACCACTAACCCCCAATCGCCTCCCGGTGCAACACCGCATAATACCCCGAACACGCCGCTAATACTTCCTCCAATTCCACCGGAAACGGCTCCGACTTCGGACGATACGGCGCGAACCCCGTACTCCGATGCACGTTCTCATACCAATACCGCGCCCACACCCCATCCGCAGGATTCCCGCCCGCCTCCCACGACAGCATCGAATCCTCAAACCGCAGCCCAAGCCGCTCACATAACTGGCAAAGCACACTCGACGGATTCTCCAATAGGAGCCGCGCATCCAGCACCGGCGGAGACTGCCCCACCGCGCGTAAGTCGTTGAAAAGATCGTGCTGTGTCTTGAATCCCGTATCAGCGAGCGTCGGTGTGCCGATAACCTTTGCGAGGGAAGGCAGCATCTCCCGCGGATCTCGGATGAGGAAAACATTGAGAGTGCGCGCAAGGAAACTCAGGTCGATGTCTATGAGGTGATGCGCCATCTGTTTCATGAAAAGCACCGGCTTCTCACACGGACCGAGGATCACCTCTTCGATAACCTGCGCACCGTCCGTTGACATAGATGCCATCACCTCTGCTGTACCCGGATGCGTGCTATCGAGTGCCTGCGCGCTATATTTCGTCTGGAGATAATGTGCGTAGAGCGGTTCGTCGATGACCTGTGTATCGCTGCGTTGTGCGAACGCGTACATGAGTGCGGTAGAAACGTTCCGCGGTCCCGACCAAAGACAGATGCGTTTTGTATCCAAAATGTGTGCCCTTTATATAATGTGTGCCCTTTATATATTACTATGGTTTGGACAATTTTTAATTTTTAAACATAGCACTCGGCTGGCGTGCAGACTTTCTATAGACATATTGCTCCGCTGGAGCAAAGCCCCAGAACCTATCAAGGTGACAGACGCAATCAATATGGAACTAACGATACCCAACATTACGATGTCTCCTCACGCCAGGGGCGTGATATGTCTATAGAAATAGCATGCCCAGGGGACCGCACGCCAGCGGCGTGCTATGTCAAGATGCCCCTTTTGGACATAAACGCGCTTTTCAGTGAGTTATACCCACCCCAAAACTATCAGGAAAATAGAGGCACCCTTGAAAACACCACGCAAGGCCGACAGAAACTGTCCAAACTATAGTATATATTAAGGTATATAATGCCCCCTTCTTCTGTAGGAGGGGAAGAAATACCCAAGCCAAAACATTCCGACTATAGTAAAATCTAAAAATATGTTTACAGTTTGCCAGGGAACCGGAAACACCCAAGCAAAAACACCCCACCGCCGCTGGCGAGGATTGTATCCTCGCCTTTGTGTTGGTGTATAAGTAATTACGGGTTTTACTATAAAAGCGAAACCCAACAATCCAACGCCGCCGTCTGAGAATGTAGCAGGTTTCCAACTCACGTTACTTTTTTCAAACTCACGTTAAATGAGGTTTCAGTCAACAAGAATATAATCCTGAAAATCCTTGAATCCTGTAAATCCTGATTCTGACAATTATCCTCGATCCTCACTTCACGAAACTCTTTCTCTTTCGTTAAAATTAATTTAAAATCGCACAATTTCCCTTTTTCCAACACATCTCAAATTCTTGCCTTTGAGGGCAAGGGCAGCTTTTAACAAAACTGCTATTAATCCAGTCACCACCTACATCTATCGCCTTTTTCTCTATTTTTTATCTGCAGAACTAGGGCAAGATAGGGCAATTTTGGTATCGCAGGCAATTCTGTTAATTAACGACATTTATAGTAAAATCTAAAAATATGTTTACAGTTTGCCAGGGAACCGGAAACACCCAAGCAAAAACACCCCACCGCCGCTGGCGAGGATTGTATCCTCGCCTTTGTGTTGGTGTATAAGTAATTACGGGTTTTACTATAAAAGCAGTCGGCACACTCCGTGTGCCGTAAACGGTTTTTTCTTGATTTCAGGAATATATAACAAATCCCCTGATCAGGGGGATTTAGGGGGTTGCTTGTAAAGGGAAATCATTATTGGGGGCAATACATTTCAAAGCCTCAGATTACATCACCGCCGCTGACGACGTTTACGTGCTCTATTCCGTTGACGCGGTTCCGCACCCTTACCTTCGTCTGTCTCGCTGCCGATGTCTCCAACGACATCTGCTACCAAGCGAGGACGTGTCCGCATCCAGAGAATGAAGGCGATCCCTCCAACGAACGCTACGATACTAAAAAGCTGCGCCGCCGTCATCCATCCCAACACCCGCGGCGTGATCCGCCAAAACTCAGCGATAAACCGCTCCACGCCCAACAGCACAAAACTCGCACCGAATATCACGCCCGGTGTCGTCTCAAACTTACGACGTTGCGACCAGAGGATACCGAAAAACGTCCACGACATAAGCGTCTCATAGATAGGTGTCGGATGAACGGGGACATCGGTAGGGACGGTGCCATTCGGGAATGCCATCGCCCACGGTAGGTCGGAGGGCGGTCCGTAGTCGCCGTCGCCAGCGAGGAGACACCCGATTCTCCCGATACCGTAGCCGAGGATGACCGCAGGACCGACGATGTCGAGCGTCGGTAGGGTTGGGTTTGGAGAGCGGATGACCACGAAAGCAACACCGAGACATCCACCGATGAAGCCGCCATACCAGACCAATCCAGCCGTTGAGAAGAGTTCCCGGAAATCGATCTGACCGTCGAGGAGCGCAGAATAGATTTTCGCACCGATAACCCCACCGATAGCCGCAGCCATGACGATGCTCGATGCAAGCTCCGGGATAAAGCCTCGCCGCTTTAATTCGGATTGTATCACAAAGACGGCTGTGATGAACGCCGTGGCTAACATCAGCCCGAAAGAGTGGATACCAACAGGACCGAAATCAACAATCGTTGGATACATTAATGACTATTCTCCGAGGTAAGCCTGTCGCACGCGTTCATCGGCTAACAGGTCGGCAGAGGTGCCTTCAATTGTGATTTCACCAGTCTCCATGACGTAGCCTCTATCGGTCACTTGCAGCGCGATTTGCGCGTTCTGTTCGACGAGGAGGATGGTTGTGCCATCGACGTTAATCTGCGCAATGATTTCAAAGATTTGCTTGACGATGAGGGGAGCGAGTCCTAAGGAAGGTTCGTCTAACAAAAGGAGTTTTGGCTTCGACATCAGTGCGCGTCCGATTGCCAGCATCTGTTGTTCGCCGCCGCTGAGGCTGCCGCCGCGCTGTTTCTGACGGTCCCGCAACACTGGGAAGAACTGCAAAATTTTGTCTAAATCGTCTCTGACACCCTGTTTGTCGTTTCTGGCGTAAGCACCGAGTTCTAAGTTCTCAAGGACACTCATTTCTGAAAAGATGAGCCGTCCCTCCGGAACCTGTGAGATACCCAAAGTGACGCGTTCTTCCGCCGATGTCGTTGTGATGTCTTCACCATCAAAGTGTATACTCCCGTCGGCGGGCGTATGTATACCCGATGCCGTCATGAGTGTCGTCGATTTTCCAGCACCGTTGGCACCGATCAGGCACACCATCTCGCCGTTGTTAACCGTGATCGAGATACCTCGAACCGCCCGTATATTCCCGTAGTAAGTATGAATGTTTCTGAGTTCAAGCATTGTTTTCTGTAGGAGGGATCTCCGAATCCCGACTCTCTTTTACGTGTACATCCAACAGATGTCACCCCTACGGGGCTAAAGATATTGATGAACACATTTCTACACAGATGTCGCCCCTACGGGGCTACAAACCTCTTTGCTGCCTGCCGCTGATGGCTACTCTTCCGCCGCTCCCAAATATGCCTCAATGACGCGTTCATCGTTCTGTACGTCTGCCGGTTCCCCTTCACTGATTTTCTCACCGTGGTCGAGCACTGTAACCCAATCTGAGATTTGCATCACCAGCTTCACGTCGTGCTCAATGAGGAGCACAGTGACACCCTGCTCTCGTATAGCATAGATGAGTTCGATAAGTTCCTGTGTTTCTTGTGGGTTCATTCCAGCGGCGGGTTCGTCGAGAAGAAGGAGTTTGGGTTCGGTCGCTAAGGCTCTCGCGATTTCGACACGTCGTTGGTCACCATAGGAGAGGTTCCCCGCAGTTTGGTCGCTAATGTCGCCTAACCCGACGAATTCCAGCATCTCGTGTGCATGTGCAGCGATTGCTGCTTCCTCGCTTTTCTGCCGATGCGTACGAAAGACAGCACCGATGAATGTGCTGTTAGTGCGAGGGTGTCTGCCGATCTTGACATTGTCAAGGACGGTGAGTTCTGCGAAGAGCCGTATATTCTGAAAAGTCCTGCCAATGCCGAGTGCCGTGACTTCGTCCGGTCGGAACCCAGTGATGGATTTCCCTAAGTAGTCAACGGTGCCGAATGTCGGCTTATCCAGTCCCGTGACGCAGTTAAAGAGCGTCGTCTTACCGGCACCGTTGGGTCCGATCAAACTGAAAATCTGTCCGGGATGCACCGCCATCGTCACCTCAGACAATGCAATGACACCGCCGTAATGCCTACAGAGCCCGTTTGTTGAAAGCAAGCGTATGGAGGTATTCTCCATTTTCCTCTCCTCATTCAATTCTCTGTTTTAAAGTATACCTTAAATTAAGGGACGATGTCAATCTGTTTTTTTTGGAGATTTGGGATAACTCCCCCCGTAGGAGCGATCTCCCAACCGAGACCTCCTCAGGAGCCAGTAGATGCGGTCTCGCAGCGTACTCGCCCAAATGCGATCTGCATTTCCAATCCCACTGGAGCCTGCAAAATTTTTAAAGCACATCGAGAATTTGACATCCATGCCAATGCTATGCTATTATATATTAAGGTATAAAGAAACCACCTTCTGGAAATGTAGACCTACATGACACACCCAAAAAAGAAAACGCCTCTTGAATATTGGCTGGCACTCGCCTCCGTTGAAGGGCTTGGTAGTGTCCGGCTCAAACGGTTGATAACACGCTTCGGCAGCGCGCAGGCGATTTTTGAAGCGGAACTCCCTGAAATCGCACGACTGCCCTCCTTCAACCCAGTGCTTGCGTCGCGGATCCTTACGGTATCAGGCAACTTTCCGACATTCCGCGAAAAACTTGACACACTCAAAGACCAGAACGTGAGGGTGATGTGCCTCGAAGATCCAGCCTACCCACCGCAGTTGAAAAACCTTCCTGATGCGCCCGGAATTCTTTGCAGCGTCGGCGCGTTGACCGAAATCAACGATCAATGCGTTTCAATCGTAGGGAGTCAAAATCCGAGCATAGAGGGGATTGAGTTGACGCTCTCGCTCGCCACACAGCTTGTGCTCGCCGGATTTACCGTCGTCAGCGGGCTTGCATCCGGCATTGATACGTATGCACACTCCGGCGCGCTCGCCGGTATGGGCAAAACGATTGGTGTCATCGGCACAGATATCTCTTCTGTCTACCCGAAACGAAACAATCACCTCGCTACGGAAATCTGTGAGCACGGGTGTCTATTTTCGGAGCATCCGTTCCCGACAGCACCATCGCCCGCCAATCTCGTGCAGAGAAATCGTATTATCAGTGGACTCTCTATAGCAACAATTGTGATTGAGGCTCGAAAGACTGGTGGTGCGATGCATACGGCGCGGTATGCCCAACGTCAGGACAGATCCGTTCTCGCCTGTCGATGGAATACGCAGCACCCCCAGCGCGAGGGACCCCAAGAGTTGATAAGGACAGGCGCGTTCCCCTTCACACCGACAGAAATCGACAAAGTCATTGATATGCTAACACACCCAGAACGCCTCGAAACGTATGCGAGTGGTGCAGCAAGTGAACAGATGGGGTTGTTTGAAAATTAGCGATTAGCCATCGGCTGTCGGCTATCAGCCTTCAGTATGTGGAAGGAAAATATGCGGGATTTCAAGAGGTTACAGGTGTGGGAAAAATCTCATGGTTTAACGTTGAGGGTATAAGAGTTAACGTCCCAATTCCCTCGTGAAGAGGTGTATGGACTTACAAGCCAAATCCGTCGCGCTTGTGCATCGATTCCGACAAACATCGCCGAGAGTTGTGGAAGAGGAAGTTCCGCGGACTTCGCCCGTTTTCTTCAGATAGCTATGGGTTCAGCAAGTGAAACGGAGTATCTCGTTCTTCTTGCCCGCGACCTTAAATACATCAACGCAAGTCAATATCTTGAACTAACTGATGCAATCGTTCGTGTAAAGAAGATGCTAACTTCTTTACTCAGGAGTATTAGAGCCGATAGTTAATAGCAATCGGTAGTCAGTATACTGACAGCCGACTGCCGATAGCCGACTGCTAACAAAAAAAATTGCTTTTTTTTTCGGTTTGTGGTATACTATATAATGTCCTTAAACTTGATTTCTCTATTACGTGTACCATTTTTTTCTTGACATCGTTTACAATTGTGGTAAATTTACGTTAAAATGAAGTTTTCTCTTGACAAAAGAGACTAACTTTTGTATAATTTTGGGAAAATTCGTATTTTACCTTTACAAAGTTTGCAATTTTTGCTAAACTTTGAGGTACTCGTTTAGATATTGACTTTCGGGCGAGGGGTACAACAATCCAATGGTGTTTTATTCTGTTAACCGCCCTCGCGAAATTCTGTTCTCAACGTGTCGGTTTGTTCTTTACGCACTGCGGAGAGAACAACAAACGAAATAGCCCTATGTTACTTGACTTAACGAGAATATGACCATAGGTTTTCAAGGACGTTGTTGAATTGTACAAGCAACAGCGTAATTGGACCGACTTTCCCAAGTGCTTTCGCGAGCGTCTATGGGGAAGGACCGAAAGTTTTAGGACACCCTATCTAAGGGGTGTATTTTGATAAACTTTACAATTTAAGGAGTTAACTCTAATGACAAAATTGTTTAGAACCTTCGCTTTATTACTGGCAGGCTTGTTCGCCCTCTCGCTGATAGTCGGCTGTGGTGGCGATGATGATGGAGACGGAGACGCACCTGCAGATGCCGCTTTCACAAGCGCAACGCCAGCTGGCGGAGAAATTGCAGCAAACGGCTCTATCACGCTGAACTTTGACAACGACCCGGGCGATGTAACGGTGAGTCCGGCTGGTGTTGTTTCGGGTGCTGGGAAGTCGCGTACAGTCGCGGGTCCCTTCACACCTGGGCCTCTCACCCTCAACGTTAGCTGGACAAATGGCGGCGGAAGCACGACCCTCAACTATACGGTCACCGCACCGGATACTCAGGAACCCACAGTCACTGGTGGAACTGTCAAAGACGGCGACAAGGATGTTGATCCTGAACCTCTTAACACCGATGGCATCGAGATTACCTTCAGTGAAGATGTTACCGGTAACATTGCCCTGCAGACTGAAGGCGGCGATGATGTCGGCTGGCTTGGAAAAGTCGAAGGCACCACAGGAACGCTCGAGTCTGTCGCAGGTAAAGAGATCGGCAACGAAACGACCTATGTTATCGCAGGCACAGTCAAAGACGCTGCCGGTAACGAGACTAAGGTCAGCGTAACCTTTGTAACCAAGGGTAAAGAGTAAATTCGAGGCTATTTCGATAAAAAGGGCAGCGTATTTTCAATACGTTGCCCTTTTTCTGTTCCATTCGAGGCGCGCTACGTTTTTTGTTTACACAATTTTTGGATTAATGCTATAATAACTCAAGTTGTCCTCATAATATAGAATTAACATGAAGAGCAAGTAAAACTCGCTCTTACAAGAAATACCTGTTATTTTTTTTGAACAGTTTTTGAAAAGGCGTTGTCTAACCAATCAATCAGTCAGAAACCTGAAGGAGATAAAGTTCGGTGGAAAGAACTGAAGCCTTGCTCATTGCCGATCTCTGTGAAGGCGACGAGACAGCCTTGGCACCTTTGGTAGAAAAATATAAACGAATGGTGTATCGCCTCGCGATGCAGATTACCAAAAACCACGCCGATGCTGACGATGTCATGCAGGAGACCTTTATCAAAGTATACCGCTCGATTCGGACGTTCCAGAAAGATGCGGCTTTTGAGACGTGGCTCTATCGAATAGCAGTCAACGAGGCATTGAACTTTGTCAAACGTCGGGAACGGCGGCGAGAATCTGCATTTGAAGCAGCAGAAGGTGAATACGAGACGACTACACGATACCAAGCCCAGACGGCTAGTGATCCGCATGTTCACGCTGAAAAGGCTGAGCTTCGACACTATGTCACAAAGGCGGTCAATAGTCTCTCACTTAAGCATCGGACAGTTGTCATTCTTCATGAATTTGAAGGTTTAACACATGCAGAGATCGCCTCAATTCTTAATTGCTCCGAAGGGACAGTCCGTTCGCGTTTGCACTATGCACGCAAAAAGCTACGAACTTTACTCAAACCGTATGTCGATGCGAGTAACGTTTAGGCAGATTTCGGCTGAAAGATAGATTTCAACGACTGAAATTGGTTATAGACGTGTGAAAGCACGCGATGTCGTGGAGAATACCAATGAGATCGAAGTGTGACAAAATAGAACGCCTTTTATCTGACTATATAGATGGGACGCTTTCCGAACGGCAGACCACCGATGTCGCTTTGCATCTTCGTTCCTGTCGCTCTTGCAAACAGGAAGTCGTCGATCTGAGAAAGACGAACCACCTCCTCAAAAACTTCTACGTTGAACCGGAAGCATCTGACACCTACTATGCCCGGTTTACAACGCAACTCCAGCAACGCATTGAACAGAGTGCGCCAACAACACTCCACCAGCGGTTCTACGCAGTCTTGACTCGTCTTGGGTGGCATCTGTTTACCCAAGTCCACAGACGCATTGAGCGACACCGTCTCAGCGGGTTCCTGTCCATAAGACGGCACGCTTTTTCGTATTATATTCTCGCGTTAACAATGACGATGTTGGTTGTCGCGCCGCTCCTACTCCATCAGGTTTCACCAAACGATAACGGAGAGCACCTGATTGGACGCTTGTACACGGCAGCGAAAATTCGATTTTTCTCCGGCAACCCATCTGCCACAGTCCAGCCCACTGCAATGCTTGCTATTAAACAGGATAAGACTGTCGCTAAACCCACAGACATCCGTCTAAATGTCAGTAGTGGACGTACGACAGAAACCCCTGCTGTTGATTCAAACTCGGACGTTTGGCAATTCACCGATGAACCGATGACGGAAGGGTACATCTTCACCACACTCCGCGAGAATGATTCCGAAGCAGTACCGAGCGTCGCGTTAGACATTGACTCCGAATTGCTTGCTTATGCCGAACTTCCGGCACAGGAAGCGTTCAACAGTCGTGATGTGCTAACCGACAGCAGATATGCATTGCTCTTGTTGAAAGGTATTGATGCAGGACAACACGCGCCCCAACAATATGAACGAAAGAGGAGCGGATTTAAAGGTTTCTCACAAAAACTGTTAGATGTGTCGCCGGAAATATTGTCCATTTCGGAAGTCTACGATTCGAGAGAGTTATAAACAGGCGTTAGTATAGTAAACGTGAGTTTGATATATAGCAAATCCTAAAGATATATGGACATTTTCGTAGGGGTATTTCTTCTCGGTCACCTAACCCCTACGAGACGCGCGAAGTCTCGTTTTTAGCAAACTCACATTATAGTAAAGTTGATAATTAAAGATTTCATCGAAAAGTGTTTGAAGTTAATTTCAGTATTTAATCTCGTGAGCGTGCTTTCAGCGCGCGACGTAAACAAGGAGAATACGAATGAACCCAAGGATTTTGGGCATTATTGGCGGCCTCGCCTTAGTAGTTGCGCTCCTTTCACCCTTTATGATGGGAAGTTCCAAAAAGGTGGAACAACTCTTCCAATCCGCTGAAGACTTGTATGGACAAGCGGATTTCGAGGGCGCAATTGACAAGTACACCGAGGCGCTCGAAGAATCAACAAAGCGTGGTGTGAAAACCGAAGTTATTGACAAGGATTTCCCGACCCTCGCTAATTATAAGATCGCAGTTAGTTACTCCCGACTCGCCGAACAATCAGGTGATGTCAATCACTACGACAGGGCGATTGAATACATTGAAAAGGTCGCACCCACAGCAACTATTCCGAAACACCAAGAGGGGTTGACCTACCTTTGGGGACACATCCTCTATCGGACTGAACAGTTTGAACTGGCTGAGCCGAAATTTATGCAGCTCATTGAGAACTTCCCGAACAGCCTTTTCGTTGAAAACGCTTGGTATGCTATCGGGCAGCTCAACTATAAACTGCAGAACTACGAAGACTCCAGACAGGCATTCAAAGCTGTTCTTGATGGTTTTCCAAATTCCGATTTTAAGGATGATGCGCAGCACTTGATCGCGCAGTCCTTCCTTAATGAATCCAACTATGAGCAGGCGTATCAGGAATTTGATAAGATCGCGACAGAGGAATTCAAAAACTATGCTGATCTGCAAGCCGAAGCGATGTATAAAGCCGCTTACAGCTTGAACCAGCTCGGTAGGGACGATGAAGCAATCGGTCGGTATACCAACTTCATCACACAGTTCCCAGAAAGCCAATACGTCACGGCGGCATACTTCGACCAAGGCGCGATTTACGCTCGGCAGAAGGACTATGACAACGCACGCGTTAATTACGAATTGGCACTCCAAAACACCGCTGACCGCACGCTCCAAGCAGAAATTCAATCCGCTATTGGGCGTACTTACTTCGACCAAGGCGACTATGAAAACGCCATTATTTCCTATAACAGCCTCCTTGAAGAATACCCGGAGAGCGACTTTGTCGCTGAATCAAAACTCGGTATTGCTGATAGTTATTTCCGGTTAGACAATTGGAGTGAGGCTACTGTCGCTTACGAACGTGTTATTAACGAACACGAAGAAGAAACCGACTTTATTCCGTACTGCTCTTATCAGATTGGTGAATCGTACTATCAACTCGGTAGTAACCAGACAAAAGCTGGAGAAACCGAAGCAGGGATGGCAACGCTTGAACTCGCACTGCAGTGGTACCAGAAAACTATTGACAACTACCCGCAGGATCCTGTTGCGCCCCACGCGCTCTACGGCGCGATTTGGGCACTCAATGATCTCGGACGGAAGGAAGAGTTGGAAGCAGTCGCACGCGAATTCATTGAGAAGAACAAGAACGATAACGAGTTCGACATCCTCGCTGCAGAGGTGCAGCTCCGTTTTGCTGACATCAAACGCACTGAATTCAAGCAGTACGTTGAAGCCGCTGAAGAATATGCGAAGTTGTGGGATTATCGTCCGCTACCGAAATTCCACCTCGTCAAGTTGATGGGTAAATTCTTTGAAGGGCGTTCCTACTACGAAGCTGCCAAACCTGAAAGCTATCAAGAAGGCGATGCTGGCATGGACTTCAATCAAGCCTATCTTGAAAAGTCTGTTTCCGCGTATCGGGAAGCTATCGCCATGTTCAATGATGAAGCCTTTCTCCCTGGTGTCGCCGAAGAACGTTACGATGACTTCAGTGAACGTGTCGCTCAGGTGGAAGCGTGTACTATGAATGAAGCACTCTCCCATGAAATGCTCGGGGACTGGGTCGAAGCCCGTGACCGTTATGCATCCATCCCTGAGACAAGTGAATACTACGAACGGGCACTCCTTCTCGTCGCCAACAGCCATGTTAAGGAAGGCAACAAAGAAGGGGCAATTGACTATTACAATACTATCTTAGACAAACTTGCCGATGCTGACAACCGTTCGTTGGCGGAGATCAAACTTGCTGACCTACTCCGTGCAGAAAAACGGTTTGAAGAGGCGGCTGTTCAGTATCGAGCCGTCGTTGATAGTAATCCAACAGGTGAATACGCAGACGATGCGCTCTACTTCGTCGGTCTCTGCTATTACGAAGCAGCTAAAGCAGCTGAGAATCCGGAGCTTTTAGCATCCTCCGCGACAGCGTTCAAACGCATGATTACGGATTATGCCAATAGCCCTAATATTGTTGAAGCCTATTACGGTTTGGCTCTCGCCTATCGTGATGTTGCCCAAAAACAGAATGATGCCGAAAAATGGCCCCTCATTCTTCAACTCGCCGACGAAGCAAGTGAAAAATTTGCTTCCAGTGACAATGAGGGTATTCTCAAGACCCTCGGGCATATCGACCTGATTAAAGCCACTGCTATTGAAAACAGCAGCGAAGAGGTTGATGTTGATGCGCTCGTGGCATCGCTCAAGCGGATCGTTGACAACACAGGCGCACCAGAAGAAGCACGTAGCCGTTCGCAACTTAAGATCGGTCACACCTACTATACTGCCAAACGCTATGATGAGGCACTCGCGGAGTATCTTTTCTTCGTGCAAACTTTCCCGAATAGCGAACTCGCGCCGAATGCGCAATACCAAGCAGCAGTCTGTCATTATCAAATCGCACAAGCTGCGACAGATGCAGGCAGCAAACAGTTGAGCCTCCAGAATGCTGTTGCCGCTGCGGAAAAAGTGGAAACGTTAACTGACGATGCGAATAACCGTATCAGTGCTAATTACACTGCCGGTTTAGCGTTGCTCGGGTTAGATAACAACCAAGGCGCTGCAGACGCATTCAAGAAAGTCACGGCATTAGAGGGACAAACTGAAGATGAGGCGCGGAAAACGCTTATCTTCCAAGCACACTCACGCCTCGCTGAGCTCAACGCGACTCTCGGTGACCACGCCGCAGCGGTGCAAGAGTATCAGTATATTATTGAAAACACCGATGATGCGGACATGAAGGGACGTTCCTACTTTGCAATGGCATTTGCCCAAGAGGAACAACTGAAAGCTTATCAGGATGCGTTGATGAGTTACCAGAACGCCATTGAATTGGTAGAAGACACGCTCGTCAAAGCACAATCCTACTATCGGATGGGCTTGATTTATCAGGACCAGCTACAACAGCCGAGTAAGGCATTGGAAGTCTTCCAAACCCTAATCGGAGAACATAGCGGTTCAGAAAATGCAAGTGTTGCCTCAATGGTAGCTGATGCCGGTATTCGTCGTTCAACCCTCTATGTTGAATTGGGACGTTTGGATGAAGCGATCACCGAAGCGGTTGAAGCACTTGATCGGACCAAAGGAAGTGAAAAAGCGACTGTGGCAGAGAAAGCCGCTGCGCAATATAACCTCGGTTTCCTTTACTCTGACAAGGCACGTTCCCTCTTCTCCACAGAGGCAGGCACAGATCTGAAACCATACATTGATACAAGTCGGAACGCCGCGAGTGCGTTCTTTGAAGTCGTTTCAATCGCCGCTCCTGTAGAAAAAGCGGACAAACAGACGGTCATCCCGTATGTTCAGAATTCGCTGTTCCAAGCCGGTCAGATTTACTATTCTGTCGGAATTGGCGTGAAGCTTCCGCAAGACCTAACGAGTGCCCTAACACCGCTCACGACGTTCGTGAGTTACGCCGATAAGGGAATCTTTCCAAAATCGGAAGCGCTCCGTAAGAACACGGAAACCGCGCTGAATTACCTCTCTGCTGCGAACTTTGAACTCGGTCGGATGCAGGTAGGTATGGACGGCGAGATGTCTGAAAAAGCGGTGAGTTACTTTATTGCCGCTGGAGATGTCTTCCAAGATATGGTGCGTCGTTATCCGAGTGCCAATGATGCCGCTTTCTGGCAGTATCACGTTGGGGAATCTTACTACGCCGCACAACAATTCGAGAAAGCAATCGAAGAGTATGAAAAGGTCCGTTCTGTGAACAAAAATCACAAGAGCGCGGCTGAATCTCTGTATGCTATCTCTACTTGTGCGCAGCTTCTTACTGAAGCCGCCGAAAAATCAGGCGATGAGGAGGCGAAACAACGCTGGTACGATCGGCTCTTTGAAGCGAACGAGGTCCTCGCTGCTGAGTATCCGAACAGTCAGTACACCGCCGATGCCCTTATTAATATCGGCAATAAGTACTACAACGCCGGCTCCGAACAAGGTCTGGAGCAAGCGGAGCGGATTCGGCTCTATCAAATGGCGATAGAGAACTATCAGAAAGCGATCAATACACCCGGTATCGGTAATGACTCAAAATCGACAGCACAAGGTTATCTCAACGACACCGCCAGTGCACTCGCCTTCTACGAGTATGAGCAAGCAACGAATACGCTAAATCAAGCTAAACTCGCGAAAGGTGAAGAGCAGAAAACGATAACCGAAGCTGCTATCAGTGAGTACCAGAAGATTATTGAAGCATATCCGACAACCAAATATGCCGACCTCGGTCTCGTGCAAGTTGGTGAAGCATATATGGTGTTAGCCCAAAATGATGATATGTATTGGAACGATGCGTTGGATTACTTCAACCGGTTATGGGCAAAATATGAAACTGTTCCGCCTACTGACACAAAAGTCAACCAAGCACTTACGTATGCTATCAGTCAGATCCAGACGATTCAAAGCCACATGCGGGCGGAAAATCTGGAGATTCGTGGAACGACTGTCGGTGGTGGTGGTGAGTAATTGCCACACTCTGTTCCCGTAGCCTTGCTCTTGTGAGTGGGGCTCTTCTGAAAGGAGGGTGCCATCCAGCACCCTCCTTTTTATGGCGCATTCCCCCTAATTCTGGAAAATTGTGATCCTAACGATGTCTGAGGAGCCTGCCAAAACAGTGTATGATGAATTAATAGTATCCCCGCGTGTGCTACTCGGTCCAGGACCGAGCGAAGCCAATGCGCGGGTTCTTAAAGCAATGACAACCCCGATGCTGGGGTATTTAGATTCCGAATTTGTTCAAATTATGGATGACACGGTCGGGCTGCTCCGTCGTGTCTTTGGAACTGAAAACAGGTTGACGTTGCCGGTCTCGGGTACTGGCACCGCAGGAATGGAAGCGGCACTTATCAACGTTATCGAACCGGGTGACGGTGTGGTTGTTGGTATCAAAGGTTACTTTGGTGAGCGAATAGCCGATATTGCTGCTCGGTGTGGTGGTGTTGTAACAAGAGTAGAAGCAGAATGGGGCACACACATCCCCGCTGAAAAAATTGCTGAAGCCGTAGCGAAAGTTTCTAATCCAAAACTGGTCGCGTTGGTACATGGGGAAACCTCTACCGGTGTCTTGCAACCCCTCGGAGATGCCGTTGAAATCGCACATCAAAGTGGTGCTCTTTTTCTCGCAGACTGCGTGACCAGTCTTGGTGGACAACCTATAGAGATGGATGCCCGTGGTATTGATATTGCCTATAGTTGTACCCAAAAATGTCTCGCTGGTCCACCCGGACTCTCGCCTATCAGCTTTAGTGAACGTGCCGTTGAAGTGATTCGGAACCGGAAAACACCTATCCAGAGTTTCTATCTCGACATGATGCTCCTCGAAAATTATTGGCACGGTGAGAAGCGGAGTTACCATCATACCGTCTCAATGTCACTTATCTACGCGTTGCGGGAAGCATTGCGCGTTGTGGTGGAAGAAGGGTTGGATACCCGCTACAAACGACATGAACACAATGCCCGTGCCCTCCTTACAGGGGCAAAAGCAATAGGACTGCAACCAGCAGCCGAAGAGGGTTACCGTGCCCCGATGCTCACTACACTACGCATCCCTGATGGCATTGATGATGTGACTATTCGGAAACGCTTAATCGACGACTATGGGATAGAAATCGGTGCCGGTTTGGGTATCTTTGCTGGAAAGGCATGGCGAATTGGGCTGATGGGCGAATCTTCAAATCAGCGAAATGTTATGCTCGTCCTCAATGCGCTTGAGAAACTGCTGATTGAATCAGGACATAACGTAGAACATGGCACGGCTGTTCAGGCAGCATCGCAGGTGTATTAGCCATCAGCCATCAGCGGTCAACCGTATAGGAGAAAATATGCGAGATTTCAGGAAATTACAAGTGTGGAGCAGATCTCACGATCTAATACCATTTCTAAAAGTTTATATCGCATTAACTGCACCTTAGGGCACAGACTAACAGTCTATGCTACAATTTCAATCAGAAATGGTATAACTTTGCGGATATACGAACTAACATCCCAATTTCCGCGTGAGGAGATATATGGACTCACAAGCCAGATTCGGCGTGCTTCTGCTTCAATCCCAACAAACATCGCCGAAGGCTGCGGAAGGGATAGCTCTGCCGAGTTCGCCCGTTTCCTTCAGATAGCAATGGGATCAACAAGTGAAACAGAATATCTTACTCTGCTCGCTCACGACCTGAAATACTTCAATGATGATCAGTATGTTGAGTTAATCGACACAATCGTTAGCCTCAAGAAGATGCTAACGGCTTTACTGAGGAATATCAGAACCGAAAACTGATGGCTGACCGCTGATAACTGACAACTACTACTCCCACTCAATTGTGCTGGGCGGTTTTGAACTAATATCGTAGACGACACGGTTGATGCCTTGCACTTCATTAATGATACGATTGGAGATTCTGGCAAGCACATCAGTCGGTATGCGTGCCCAATCCGCAGTCATTGCATCGCTGCTGGTGACAGCGCGAAGTGCGACTGCATTTTCATACGTTCGCGCGTCACCCATCACTCCAACACTTTTAACAGGTAAAAGGACAACTAAAGCCTGCCAAATTTCGTCGTACAATCCCGCCTCTTTGATTTCAGAAATAAAGATGGCATCTGCTGAGCGGAGTATCTCTAGACGTTCATGTGTTACTTCGCCTAAAACCCGGACAGCAAGCCCTGGTCCCGGAAACGGATGTCGTCCAAGGACATGCGGTGGCATGTTCATTTCGGTACCGACTGCTCGTACCTCATCCTTAAAAAGTTCTCTGAAGGGTTCCAGCAATTCAAACGGCATGTCCGGTGGAAGTCCTCCGACGTTATGATGTGTCTTGATTGTAGCCGACGGTCCCTTCACAGAGACGCTCTCTATGACATCTGGATAGAGTGTCCCTTGCGCGAGGAATCGGAAGTCGTATCCGAGTTCTATCACTGTTGCCTTGAAGGTTTCAATGAACTGTGCGCCGATTACTTTTCGCTTCTTTTCCGGGTCAGTGACCCCTGCCAATCCGTTGAGAAACGGCTCCACTGCATCAACAGCGATAAGTGGAATACCGAGCTGCTCACAAGTTTTGCGGACTTCGGTGGCTTCGTTTTTGCGGAGTAGTCCGTTGTCAACAAAGACCGGCACGAGTGCTTCACCTATCGCTTGATGGAGGAGTGTTGCCAGTACCATCGAATCAATACCACCACTGACTGCACAGAGGACGCGTTCATCTCCAACTTGTTCCTGTATCTGTGCTGTGGCTCGAGCAATAAAGGCGCGCATCGTCCACGCGTTACGGCACCGACAAATGTCGCGCGTGAAGTTTGCCAAAATCCGGTCGGCATCCTCGGTATGTTCAACTTCCGGATGAAATTGTAATCCGTAAAACGCACGTGTGGGATCCACCATCGCGGCAATTGGGGCGTTTTCTGTTTGTGCGATTATCTGGAATCCAACGGGGGGGTTGTCGATGCAATCACCGTGGCTCATCCAAGCCGAGAAACGCGAGGAAAGCCCCGCAAAGAGCGGATCGGCTGCGTTGAGCACTTGGAGTGGTGCATGCCCATATTCTCGTTCAGCGGCTGGGTGAACCTTTCCACCTGCTAATAGTGCTGCCATGAGTTGCATACCGTAGCAGATGCCCAATATCGGTATCTCCAATTCAAAAAGTTTCGCGTCGATTCTTGGGGCATCTGCTTCGTAGACACTTGCGGGTCCACCACTGAGAATAATCCCTTTTGGGGCAATGGCTTCTATCTGCGATAGTGATAGGGTATGCGGATAAATTTCACAGTAGATATTTTGCTCACGGATGCGTCGGGCAATAAGCTGCGTGTACTGTGAGCCGAAATCCAAAATAAGGATAATCTCTTGCTGTGAAGATGCTGTTTTTGTATTATTGGTGTTACTCATATTTTCGATGGATCGGACACTTGCGGTTTTATGTGCGAGTACGGCTACCGTGCGGTACTGTTTCGCAATCAATAATGGCACCGGTCTGTGGCTCAAAAATTACGCCGTACGCCCCGGGGGGTGCGAAATCGACATCGCTTGACATAGCCAAACCGGTATTTGCGTCCTGTAGGTAGTAGCATCCACGATGTGGATGCCCTGGTGCGTTGATGGAGCGCAGGTGGTAACAGTGATTGTGGAACTGAATCGTATTCCCGTAAATGATGATATATCTGTCCCCAAACAGATGTATCGCGACTTGATTGACGAGATAAGGATCTTTATGTTGCACGAGTTTCAGTTTGTCCTAATGATTATATCAATTCTGCGATTCAGTTCCTCTTTGTTCGCACCATCGTTGGCGATAGGCTGGGTCTCGCCCAAACCGGCAGCGGTGAGACGTTCTGAGGACACACGTCCATTATCAACAAGAAATTTCTTCACTGAGTCCGCACGCCCCATACTTATGTTTCGATTAACATTCGCATTTCCCATAGAACTTGTGTGCGCTTCAATTCGGACCTGATAGCTGCGGAATTTAGTCATCCGTAAGATTCTTCCGAGTTCATCAAACGTTTCAAAAAACTCTCTTTCAAGCCGTGTGCTACCGTAGGCAAACACATTCCCACTGATACGGATGAGTACGCTATTCTTTTGTTCTTTGACGGTGGCTTTCGGAATTCGTTTCGATGCTTTCAGTAAATCTAACTTCACTGATGTTGCCAGTTGCGTGTTCGTAATGGCACGTTTCAGGTAATCGTTCCCTTCCGCTGATGCTTCAATTGCGGTTTGATATTCTTTGCTTGCTAATGCGGCTTTTGCCGTTGCGTAAGCCGAATTGGCGAGTTTGTAGAGTTGTTCCTCTAACTGTGGGACCTGCGTCTGTGCTTGTGCGGAGAGTTTCTGTTTCAATGCATCAACCGCTTGTCGCGCCTCTGTTGCTTGTCTATCTAATTCCTCTTGGGCACGCTCCGTGAATTCTGCGACCTCCGCAATTGCGACAGCTCGGTCAGCTGCTTGTTGTGCCTGTTGCGCGGATTGTTGCGACTGTTCATAGCGATTCACATCCAATTCCTGTTTCGCACGTTGCAGATGCGAACTCGCCTCTTGAAGTTGCTTCGGGGCATGCTGGCTGGCGTTGAAGTATTGGGCACGCTGAATAATTACTTCTGTTTTCGCGATTGAGATTTGCGCGTTTGTCTTCGCTTTTGCTTCTGCTTCTCGGTTCTGCACCGCCAATTGGTAGAGATTATTAACCAATGTCTGCGCATCAGTGATGGCACTCTCGGCATCAGGAAATGCCTTTTGCTCAATGAGGTTCACGACCAAAGCAATCGCTGCTTGAACACGTTCATAGTCAGCAGTTTCTTTAATCGCTGGATAGATATCAGCGGTAATACTGACAAGCGACTCTAAACTTGCGATCGGGGTGCGAAGTTCAGTCTGACGCAGTTTTGTCTTTAAATCATCAATCTTGGTTGAGAGTTCTTCTGTCTGTTGTTGTCCTGCATCACTTGATCTCAAAGCTCGCGCGAGCTGCTCTTCGATGATCGCTTGACGGATGAGCCCGATTTTGAGTTCATGCTCATATCCGTCTATGACCCGCTGATATGTCTGTTCCCGGATAGAAACGACCTTTTGCTTTGCGTGGTGTTGTCGTGCTTTCTCAATAGCAATCTGTGCGACCAATTCTGCCTGATACGCGAACTCAGCACTTTGTGGAATGTCGCCTTCTTCCTGGGAGTTCCGAGCGAAATTAAGGAGTTTCACTGCACGCCCGAATTCCTCTGGGACCAAAGATTCAGCTTCTAATTCCGATGCATTACTAATTGCTTGCTGCGCGTCTTGGAATTGCGTTGCCAGCATAACCTCATCAATTTCCGGTTTAGCACATCCGAAAATAACGAGGCAGATGCCTAAGAGTAGCCATCCGTAAAATTTCATCAGTAGTCCTCAATCTTTATAGTTTGCCTTCTTTAGTAGTCCTGCAATGTGTCAAGTTCTGCTTTTATAGCCTCAAGCCTTTGAAGTACCTCGTCGAGATTTTGTTCACTGAGTGTAAGTTGTGCCTGTGCTTCTTGAACGCGTGCTTCCTCGCGAACAGCTATAGCAGTTTCAGTTGCGATTCTCGCATGCAGATATGCACGTAGTGCCAATCGATACGCTCGTTCTGCATCACCGGTGTTCATTGCGTTTTCAGCAGTAACCAACATTTCCTGAGCAGTGCGTAGAGATGTTTCAGCAGTTTCCTGCGCACCCATAGCGTTTGCAGAGGTAAGTGCTGTTTGGGCGTTTTCCATCGTTTCCACAGCGAGTTGTTGCAACTGTCCGCCACATCCCAGTAGTGCCGTTAGGGCAACAAGGCAAACTAACCATTTCATCGCTAATTTTTGTTGTCTGTTTTGCAAAAGTGTCATTTTTTGAGTGGGTACGTTTATAGTAAAGCCCACAATTACTTAGACATTAGGAAAGGCGAGGATACAATCCTCGCCAGCGGCGGTGAGAGTTTCCTTCACTGACCGACTGTCCGTATATTTTCGGGCTTTACTATAAGAATCAGGTTTAAAAATCATGCCAACGTGTCGTTTTTGTGGACTAAAAAAACCTCGCTTGGGGTGGTGCGCGCTGCAGCACCCTAAGGCGAGGCTTCTGGTCGTTCTTTCCTGAGGCGGGTGTATCCGCTAAAATTCAGGACGCTCTGTATAGACACTCACCTTCCGGCGGTATTTGTCCTTTCGTTCAAACCATACGTATCCGTCAATTTTCGAGAATAGCGTATAGTCTTTCCCAACTCCAACGTTGTTTCCGGGGTGGATATGTGTTCCACGCTGTCGGGCAAGAATGCTTCCCGCGGTGACATAATTTCCAGAAAATCTTTTGACACCGAGTCGTTTTCCAATACTGTCACGTCCGTTCCGAGTGCTTCCGCCACCTTTCTTATGTGCCATCAGATTGCTCCTCCGCCGCGCCGATCGCGGTAATTTTCACGCGTGTGAATGATTGACGGTGCCCTAATTTGCGTTTGTAACCTTTACGGCGTTTCGATTTGAACACAATCGTCTTCTTCGCGCGTGCTTGTTGGACCACCTCGGCTGTAACTAAAGTATTCTCAAGATAGGGCGAGCCGGCTTGCAACTGACCGTCATCATCAACGACAGCCAAAACAGATGGGAATGTGACGCTGTCACCGACATCCGCATTGAGTTTTTCAACATCAATCAGGTTTCCTATTTCCACCCGATGCTGTTTCCCACCGCTCGCAAAGACTGCATACATTTTTGAATATCACTCCTTTCTGCTTAAAATTATACCTTAAAAATGCGTCAATGTCAATTCAGATTTGCATTTTGTTTGTATATCCTGTATCAGAAAGCGCATTTCTTTCGCTATAGGCACCGGTACGCTAATCCAGAAATAATTCTTCACCTTTTCCGACGAAGATTCGGTAATCTTCAAGGTGCAGGTCAGCATCAGGCTCCAGAATGAGATCTAATTTTAACGACTTCTTGAGTTCTCGCAATTTATTTGCCATCTGCGATTTTATATGCGAGATGACATAGTCATTGGCGATAACACGTAATTCGGACTGGCGTGTTTGTCTATGTGCCATCTTTATGGCACGTAGCAACTGAATGACGACGGTTTCAATCGATAGAACAGTACCGTGCCCGTCGCAGTAAGGGCACTCCTCCATAAGCAAGGTAGAGAGACTTGGTCGGGTGCGTTGGCGTGTCATCTCAACCAATCCTAAGTCTGAAAAATGGAGGATATTTGTACGCGCGCGATCCTTCCGGAGTGCTTCTTGCAGCATTTTGAAGACTCGCTTCCGATGTGATGCTTCTTCCATATCAATGAAATCAACAACAATAATCCCCCCCAAATCCCGTAACTGAATTTGACGGACGACTTCCTCGACAGCCTCAAGGTTGGCACTGAGAATGGTGTTATCTGGATCAGATTTCCCGACAAATCGCCCAGTGTTGACATCAATTGAAACCATAGCTTCAGTTTGCTGGATTATAATATGTCCACCACATTTGAGCCAGATTTTCTCACTCAGTGCATCTTTGAGTGCGCGTTCAACACCGTAAGTGTCAAAGAGCGTTCTATTTTCCTTATAGAGTGAGACCCGGGATTCCAGGTCCGGCATAACGGAAGATACATAGTCTACTGTTTCCTGGTATCCCGCCTCTGAATCAATGAGGAGCCGCTTGACATCCTTCGTCAGCATATCCCGGACGATCCTGTTAGTGAAACTAAGGTCTTTACTGACTAAGCTAGGCGCAGATTTTCGTTTCGATCGCTCACAGGTCCGCTTCCATTGGTCAATCAAGTATCGGATTTCAGCAGTGAACTCGGTTTCATTCAGCCCCTCAGCGGCAGTTCGGATGATAAAACCGCCTTCAACATCGGCTTTCACTGCCTTTGCCATGTTGCGCAGTCTGTCTCTCTCAGTGGCAGACTCAATGCGTCGTGATACCCCGATATTGGAGGAATTGGGCATATAAACAACATAGCGTCCTGGGAGTGTGATATTGCTGGTAACCCGTGCCCCCTTTGTTCCAATAGGTTCTTTGCCGACTTGTACCAGAAGCTCCTGCTTCTTTGAAATGAGATCGCTTATAAGAAATGGAAACCCACGCCCACCGCGCGTTTGTTTGGAGTTCTTTGCCTTCAGGTCCAATACCGCGGTGTTCGTGTCGGATTTTCGGTTTCCATTCTGCTTCCCGTTTTCGTCTTCGTCTTCGTCAACACTCTCGTATTTGAGATCCGAGATATGTAGGAAGGCGTGTCGATCCAATCCAATATCAACGAAAGCTACCTGCATTCCAGGTAATACATTCTCAACCCGCCCTTTATAGAGATTCCCCAATGTTTGCGCTGCTGCTTTCCGTTCAATGTAAATTTCATTCAGCACCCCCTCCTCAAGTACCGCACAGCGTGTTTCATACTCATCGTCAGAAATAAGTAACTCCTTTTCCATTTCCATCGTTACCTCCTATCGTGCCTCTTTTCCAAGAGACACCTCGGTTAATTGTCATGTCAAAAATCGGCAGCATTGCAAAAAGCAGTGAGGGCTTAAAAAATCACGTCCTGCGTTTCGTTTACGCGATGCAAGGCGTATGCATCTCCAATTAGGACGCTTCAGCCAAATAAACGAGTGTGCGGTTAGCCCTTAGCGGGAGTGATATCAAATCAACCTGTATGGAAACTCTGTTTCCGCCTGTTAGTGTTTTACGGTTTTCCGCGACACTTAACGAAGTTAACTTGATACGAATTATAGAGCGATGTGCTATCTATGTAGTTTTAGGCTTGCAAGCTGCGCCTTACAGTCGCGGGGTTAGCGTTACGACGGGTGTTATCAGTTCGCCCATCGAAATACCGCCGTGCTGAAACCCTCCTTGAAACTGCCGTTTATACTTATAAAAATCGTTCGGGTAGACGAAATAGTAATCGTCTTTTGCAAGAATGTAGTCCTTGCTAGCATTTTCCGCTGGTAACCGGTATTCCTTCGGGTTTCGGAGATATACCGCCTGGTCCTCTTCACACCCTAAGTTAGAACCGATTTTAAATCGGAGGCTGGTAGTCGTCTCGCGATTACCATAAGCGCGGGTTGCACGATTACAAAAGACGGAACCGTGGTCACTAGTGAGAACTACCGTTGCGTTTTGTGCTGCAATAATACGTAAAATATCGAAAAGTACTGAATGGGAAAACCACGAGCGCGCCAAAGCTCGGAAAGCGGACTCATCCGGTGCAAGCTGCTGTAGGACATCTGATTGTGAACGCTGATGTGTCAAGATATCAATGAAGTTAATAACCAAAGCTGAGAGGCTCACACGCGTATTCGCCGCCACCCGCTTTTTGTAAGTGTTTCCCCCGCGTGTGTCGAAAATCTTGAAATACTGGAGTCCAGGTTTCAATTTAATGCCTCTACGCTTCAGATGCGCTTCAAGAAATTGACGTTCGTACCGATTCGTGCTTGTGTTCCCATCAGATTCCTCCTGCCAGTACTGCGGATACTGTTCCGCAATCTCTATAGGGAACAAACCACTGAAGAGGGCGTTCCGTGAGTACATCGTTGCACTCGGCAGGATTGAAAAACTATACTGACGTTCAATGGAGAAATAAGGGTACAGCAGTGATTCTACTGCCAACCAATGGTCCAGGCGGAAGCAGTCAACTACAATAAAATATACAGATTTTCCGGCTTGAAGTTGGGGAATAACATGTTTGTCCAAAACATTCACCGATAGCGGTGGCGCGTCTGAGCTACCGGCTGCCCAGTCAGAATAACGTGATGCGACAAAATCCGAGAATTCGGTATTGCACTCCTTCTTTTGTCCAAGATGTGTTTCCTCTAACCCACCCTCGGCTAATTTTTCAGACACCAAATCCCATTGCAGTAGTTTCACATAGATGTTGACCCAGTCCTGCCAGCTCGGTGCCGAATCCTTCATAATGCGAATAGCATTGAAATCAGCCGTATACTGACTCGGAATCTGATCTGTGACTATCTGCGGTTGATCCAAGACGCGTTTTAGCGTTGAAACGATCTGGGCTACACCGATTGGTTTTACCAAGAAATCATTTACCTGTTTGCCAAGGGCAACTTCAATAAACTGTTCGTCGCTGGATTGGGTAACGAGGATGACAGGGATTTGTGTATTGATGGCACGGATTGCATCGAGTGTTGCCATTCCGTCTTTACCGGGCATAACCTGGTCGAGTAGAATAGCACTGTACTGCGTTTCACTTTGCGTTAAGAGCGCGATGCCATCCTCGCCATTTGTCACAGGCGTGACTGCGTAGCCTCGGTCGCGTAGCACAAGAGTGTGCGGTTGCAACGCTTCTATTTCATCATCAATCCACAAGATTTGGTGTGTTTGTGACATACTCAAGTTTATAAAATCTGCTTAGATGCGGTATCATACCCAATTAACACGATTGTTAAGTCCTCTTCTCAATAGAAGTAGGACGGATGTACAGGTAGTTGTTTACCTCACAACGCTTGTTAATTTGGGCTTACGCAACTGGCAGCCGAATTTCAAAAGTTGTTCCTTCAGGACCCGTTTTAACGATACGGATACTCCCGTGATGATACTCGCGGATGATACGTTGTACGACCGTCAAGCCGAGTCCCCATCCGTGTGCCTTAGTAGACATCCCCGGTTCAAAGATCTTTTGCTGATGTTCGCGGGCTATCCCACTTCCATTGTCGGCATACCGGATAACAATATCGTTGTGTCGTTTGTCATGCGTTGGTTCAATCTGAATCCACCCGTCCGGTTTGTCCATGGCATCCAACGAATTGCGAACCAAGTTTTCAAACACCCAATGTAGCAATTGTGCGTTTGCATGAATGGCCGGTACCTTATGCAGTATTAGTTGAATTTCAACGCGGCGATTAATATGTGGTAGCCGTTTCTCAAAATATGATCGGACTTCTTCAAATACTTCATCTACATTCACTTCGGTTAGAGGCGGTTGCGTGCCAATCATACCGAAGCGTGCTGTTGTTTTCTGTAAACGTTCCAGATCGTTTTGCATACTTTCGGAGAGTTCAGCGAGTGTTATATCATTCGTCTCTTTGCTCCGTGCATGCAAGAGTTCTGTCCATGCCAGCAGCGATGAAATCGGTGTCCCGAGTTGATGCGCAGTTTCTTTGGCTAAGCCCCCCCAAATTGCCGAGTGTTCATAAGACTTTATTCGTTGATAGACGAGGAGACAAACGATCCCAAAAGCTAATAAGACTGTTGGTACTATGAAAGGCACCACTAACCCATAGTATGGCTTACTTTCATAATAGAAGTAGCCCTTGTGCCATTCAGGTATTGTTTCAATCGCAGAGGACGCGGGTGCGTTCTGAATAAAGATTTTCGCCCGTTCCTGCTCCTCTACAGTTGCCTTGTCTGCAGTAATGACATGGTCCCATATTTGCCATTTCTGCGGTGTGCCGGCGGTATCGGTTATCACAAAAGGCAGATGTGCCATTTCACTAGGTGCGGCATCGCCATAGTAAATATACCCCTTTAACTGCCTGTTTTCAAGGAGCATGTGTATTTCGCGCGGTACGTGTTTTTTTTTCATGCGCGCTAATGTTGACTGCAATAAGGCGCGCTCATCTTGTGTTAACGAGATTTTCTCATTTTCGTTTACTTTGACATCCAAACTGTCGATTTTTGCGTCAAGTTGTTGGTCAACGCCTCGCGTAATTAAGACATTTCCTTGTGCATCCGTAATGATAAACGAGAATGCACGCGACCTGTCTTCAGCGAAGGACTTTTTGACGATCGTAATTAACTTTTGTTGCAATCCTCGGTTTTCCACACCAGGGAGCTCCGCTGCAAGATCAGCGAAAATGTCTATCTGTGCCTCTATATCCGCATTCAATCGCGAGATTTGTTGGATATAATAGAAGAACCCAAATATCAGTGTGCTCAATCCAACAATGAAGTAAACGAATATTAAACGGGTGGTCGTATATCTAGGGATAATTCGACGATTCAGCCGCAATTTCGTATTCCTCCACACAAATCAGATGCGACATATCAATATATTTAATGGTATCACTTTTAAAAGGAAATTGCAAGTCTATTTTGATTAGAGACATCTCATACTAAAAAACTTACGGATTTTTCGGGTTTTAAACGTTCTCCCTTTCTATAATCTGTAATCTGTAATGTTTGTTGCAACTGCTCTCTGTTTTCTTGAAAAAATCCGAAGTTTTCAGAAGACTAAGAATCCATAGCGGAGCAACAGAGCAACGGAGCAACATATCATTTGACTTTTTTGGAAAAATAGGGTAAAATAAATTCATACTTATTGGTTGTGTGCAGTGGAATGGAACACAACCTAAAAATGGAATTATTTAATGCTTAAAGCAATTACATTTGATTTTTGGCAAACCCTTTATGCAGATTCTGACAAGAACTGGCGAAAACGTCAGGCAATACGTGTTAAACGGTGTCATACGTATCTTATAAGCCGTGATTATGCTTGCACACTAACTGACGTAGAATTCGGACTTGAGGAAGCCTACAACTTGGTGTCATCCTTGTGGCATCAACATCGCGGAATATCGGTGAAACGGTGCATGCAGCGATTTTCAGAAGTGCTTCAGATTCAACTTCAGGAGGTGGATCTGGATCAGTTAATTGAGTGCTTGGGTGCTGCTTTTTTAGAGGTTCCGCCTCTTATAATGTCGCATGTCAAACCTGTAGTGTCCCGATTGAGTGAAAGTTATCCACTCGGAATTATTTCAGACTCAGCACTGACCCCCGGCAGTTTTGCCCGGAAATTGATGGCGCGCGACGATATTTTACAGTGCTTTACGGCATTCACTTTTTCTGATGAAACTGCTTACACAAAACCTCAAGTGGTCCAGTTCCATTCCACCTTAGCGGAGCTAAACGCTGAACCGGCAGAAGCGGTGCATATCGGTGATATTTTCCGAACGGATATCGTCGGCGCCAAAAACGCTGGGATGAAGGCGATTCGCTTCACAGGATTCAACAAAGGGGAAGGAGACGATACACTTAGCGATGCTGTTGTTGACGACTATAGGAAGTTGGAAGCTACGATTGCTGAGTTATCAAAATAAGGAACATCAGGGGGAAAAATGGCAAATGTATTAGTCACCGGTGGCACTGGATTTATTGGCACTCGGGTCTGTACTGCTCTCCATGAACAAGGCGATACGGTGCGCGTGTTATCTCGAAACCCAACACGAGCACAAACTAAATTAAAATGGGCAAGGGAGGTCTACGGTTGGACCCCTGAAACCGAAAAGCTTCCTTCGGAAGCCACATCAGATGTAAAAGCGGTAGTTCATCTAGCAGGTGAAACTATTGCGGGCAAGTGGAACGCTGAAAAAAAGCGGCGGATACGGGACAGTCGAGTTCTTACTACGCGTAATCTCGTCACCTCTTTCAAAGCAGCAGATACAAAGCCCGATGTGCTTGTTTGTGCTTCTGCAATTGGATACTATGGCGGCAGTGGTGAGGAACACTTGACTGAGGTTTCCCCTGCTGGCACCGATTTTCTCGCTGAAGTCTGCCAAGAGTGGGAGACAGAAGCACAAAAGGCAATTGAGTTTGGGATTCGGGTAGTTATGGTTCGTATCGGGCTTGTACTCGGATTAGGCGGTGGACTATTGGCACAGGTTCTCTTACCCTTTAAAATGGGAGTCGGTGGCATACTCGGCAGCGGACAGCAATGGATGTCTTGGATTCATGTTGATGATGTGGTAGGTATTGTGCTTCACGCTTTAGAAAACGGTGAGATTTGTGGTCCGTTGAATGCGACAGCACCTGTCCCTGTCAGAAACACGGAGTTTACGAAAACTCTCGGAACAGTGCTGCGCCGACCGACACTGTTTCCAGTCCCGACATTTGGCTTGAGGTTAATGATGGGCGAATTTGCGGACTTCGTTGTACTAAGCCAGAATGTCCTCCCAGAAAAGACGGAAGTAAGTGGCTACGAATTCCGCTATCGGACACTTGAGCCTGCTTTGAGAGATCTGCTATAGGCACGCACATATTAGTAAAATCTGCTCCCGTAACGCGGAATCCAACGAAATATGAAGATTCGCGATGTCCTGCTTTCTGAATACGGAAGAACTTCAAGTATACCCTCCCCTGTTAATCGGTTAATGACCGATTTTGCTGTAGGTTTTCGAGATGGACGCGATATCAATCTTGGTGTTGGATATGTCAATGAACAGACAATTCCAAACCAACAGATTCAACTTGCCTGCGAAAGAGTTCTCGCTCATCCTAAAAAGTACCGCGCTTCTCTCAACTACGGCGGTGCACAAGGCTCACCAAACCTCATTGAATCGCTTAGAAGATTCCATATTGAGAACCGGATTGGCGGTATAACCGAACAGATCTTAAACAGCCGAGACATTGTTATCGGTGCGAATGGCGCGACGAGTTTATTAGAGAGCATCACTCACGTCCTTCCTACTGGCATTGTGCTTACCGCAGATCCAATGTATTATATCTACTGTAATGACTTGGAGCGGAAAGGTTTCAGTGTTGTAGCGATCCCCGAAGATAACCAAGGACTTGACACTGGGTTCTTGAAAGCAAAACTCGCAGCTCTCGATACCGAAAGATCAACTATCCGTTTTTTCTATGTTGTAACGGTAAACAACCCTACCTGCACGATCCTATCCAATAACCGTAAGCGGGAACTGGTCGATATTGTTACTCGTCTATCGTCCGAAGTTGGACGGAAAATCCCACTCTTTTTTGACAATGCCTACCGCGATCTTGTGCATGATAGCAGCGTTGAACCTTTGGAGTCAGCATTATGCTACGACGAACTTGGCATTGTGTATGAAGTCGGCACGTTGTCAAAGATCCTTGCCCCAGGACTGCGTATTGGGTACCTCATCGGTTCCAAAGGTCCATTCCTCGATAGTATAATCCAGCGGACAAGCGACATCGGTTTTAGCGCGCCGTTAATTAATCAGGAGATTGCAAGTTATCTGCTCGACAACGGTATCGAAGCACAAATTGAGAAGGTAAATAACGGATATCAGCAAAAGGCGAAACAGGTCAAAACATGGATAGCAGAATTACTCGGTGACAACGTTCAGGAGTGCCGAGGTGGAAGTGCTGGATTCTACTATTACTTGACCTTGGCAAATGTTGCAACGGGTTCAACTTCCGATTTTTTCAAGTTCCTGACGCGAACAACCGGGCAGGAAGATGTTGATGGTCCTTCAGACTTCCAGTACCCCAAGGTAATCTACATTCCCGGCGAACACTGTGTCCATCCAAGCGGTGAAATGGTCGAGGTTGGGAAACGGCAGTTTCGTATATCCTATGGGTTTGAGGAGCCTCCGCAGATTCATACCGCGCTGAAACTTATGAAATCTGCGATAGCCTATAGTCTTCAATAGACACACAAGAATCGCTATCGACAAACAGTAGAGCGAGCGAAAAACGCAAAACGTGTCCTTGGCGTTGTGAAGCACCTCATGCATTTGAAAAAATGTCGTTCATACACAGAATTATCTGTTGCTGCGCGCGATACAAATTCTTGCCCTAAATTGCCCTGAATTGCCCTAGTTTTGAGAAGCAGAAACTGGCAAAAGAGACGACGAATGTAGGTGGTGACTCACTTCATGTAAATATAGTGCGAAGGCAATTCTTGCCCTTAAGGGCAAGAATTTGAGGTTCGTTGCAGAGGAGAAATGGTGCGCGTTTGAGGGTAAGTTTTAAAGGTAAAAAAGGGTTTTATAAAGTAAAGGTGGCACCTTAGAAAAAGGTGGAGAAGTGATTGAGTTTGTTAACTTATAAGATATTATATCATACTATTACGTTAATTTAATGCAAAATAAGGAAATTAAAAATGCGATTGAAGGACAAAGTTGTGTTAATCGGAGGCGCGGGTTCAAACATGAGTCGGGCGACTGCCCTGCTTTTTGCACAAGAGGGTGCAAAAGTAGTGCTCGCTGCACGCACGACAGAGACAATGGACGAAACAGCGGAACGCATCCGTGCACACGGCGGTCACGTGCTAACGCATCGGACCGATTTAACAGATACCACACAAGTAGACGCACTTATTGATGCTGCCATAGCGAAATTTGGAGGTATTGACTGCCTCATTCATGCTGCGGGTGGATTCTTCTCGACAGAACACGATATTACAAAGATGGAACCGGCGTATTGGGATGGAGCATTACAAAACAACTTACAAACGCTGTTCAATCCCGTGCGGCGACTTGTCCCGATTTTAGAGGCGCGTGGCGGTGGATGTCTTATCACGATTTCCGCGGGTGAGCGGGTGCGGCAAGATGCCAATAGTGCTTACGCTGTCGCGAAAGCAGGGATGGTAGCTGCAGCGAAAAATCTGGCGAAGGAGTTGTATGATAAAAACATTCGCGTCCATGCACTATGTCCGGGTATTATTTGGGACCCGCTGCCAGATGGAGAAATCGCCCCAGCAGTGCCACAATTGGAACGACTCGGTAACCCCATTGATGTGGCGTATGCAGCGTTGTGGCTCTGTTCAGATGAGGCGGCGTGGGTTACGGGATTGGAATTGACGATTGATGGTGGCGATTCGCTATTCATCGATTCGGCAATTCGGCGAAAGGTTTTGGAATAGCAGGATTAGGTCGAAAAGATTTTGGTCTGAACAGATGATGGCGAGGCACCGAGACCTCGCCGTACAACAAAAGTCGTTGGATTACCACTGCACCTGACAGAATTCTTCGTAATCTATCAGTTCGTGGATCGTGGGATTTTCACCGCACATCGGGCAATCGCTATTTTGGCGTAGTTTTAGTCTGTTGAATTCCATCGATAACGCGTCAAAAAGTAGAAGCGTTCCGATTAGCGGTTCGCCGATGTCCAGCAGGACCTTGATCGCTTCAACGGCTTGAATTGTGCCGATAATGCCGGGTAATACACCGAAGACACCAGCCTCTTGACAACTCGGTGCCATACCTTGGGGTGGCGGTTCGGAAAAGATACATCGATAACACGGTCCTTTGCCCGGGTAAAGGACGGTGACCTGTCCTTCAAACTGGGAAATGCTGCCGTGCACAATTGGTTTGCCAAGCATAACCGATGCGTCGTTGAGAAGATAGCGTGTCGGAAAGTTGTCGCACCCATCAACAATCAGATCATATTGTTCTAATATCCCAAAAACGTTTTCCGAATTGATACGTTCGTTGTAGGGAATCACCTTGACATCTGGATTCATCTCCGCAATAGCGGTTTCCGCGGATTTCGTCTTCGGAACGCCGATGTCGCTGATGCCGTGCAAAATCTGGCGTTGCAAATTACTGAGATCGACGACATCGTCGTCAACGATACCGAGCGTGCCGACCCCTGCCGCTGCGAGGTACATTCCAATAGGGGATCCGAGTCCTCCCGCGCCGATGAGCAGCACTTTCGACTCAAGCAACCGCGTCTGCCCCATCCCCCCTACTTCTCTGAGGATAATATGTCGGCTGTAGCGTTCAATCTGTTCGTTGCTGAAGTTAAACATCTTAGGCTCCCAAATTGGAGAGGAGTTCTGAAATCGGTTTATCTGAATTCGCTGAAATTCGTAGGGCGAACCGTTCGCGTGCGTCTTCGGAAGTACGTTCCACCGTGAAATCGTCACCACCATACATCCGTTCAAGGACTGGCGTGAGTTCTGCCTGAATGGACGCTGCTGTTTCGGGTGTATTCGGTGCGATGTGGCGGTTGTTTATCATAAATAGAAGGTTTGCCCCGTTGAAATGCACGGCATTTTCTAACTCTGCCGATGCTTCAAGTTGTTCGCATTTAGAGAGCACCTCTGTGAGTGCCTGACGAACTTTTTCGGCGTTATCCCCTTCGACTGCATGCTTCCGATTGTAGAGGAATCCGGACTGATGATACGCGTCGTCAATGCTATAGTTGGCTTGCTTCAAAATCAATAAAACACTCGGTCCTGCATCGACATGCGAATAATCGGCATAATTCAGATAGTCATCTGAATCAGCTTCCTCCATCCAACGGTTGAAGACCTTGATGAAGTTAGTATAGTTGATTTCGCTATCTTCGGTTGTGAAAACCTTGACGTTAATCTGTTGTAGATCCATTCTGCTAAAAAATTTCCTTTCGTGAGTTAGTGATAGCACCCACAACCTAAAGGTTGGGGCTTCGGTTTCGTAGCAACTGCGGTTTTCTCAAAGAGTCCACCGTCTTATTATCGCTCCACCAGCAGGCGTTTCCCTTTAGGGTGAAAAAATCCATTCAGGCATATCATTAGATAACGGCTATCCCCGCCCGCAATATGTTTATCGCAGCGTTGATGTCTCGGTCGTGGTGTGAACCACAGTCGGGGCATGTCCACTGCCTATCAGAGAGAGTTAGGGTTTCGTTGTGAAACCCACAATCGCTACAAGGTTTCGTTGTTGCTGTCCAACGACCAACTTGACGCAACTCACGCTTATGTTTTTGACACTTATACTTCAATATCTCAACAAACTGGTAGAAGGCGAGATCCGAGACCTTGCGTCCCCAAAGCCGTTTCATGCCATCAAGGTTCAACGTTTCAATGGCAATCGTATCAAACTTCTTACAAAGTTCAGAGGCAACTTGCCACTGAAAGTCTTTGCGCTGGTTGGCGATTTTACGGTAGAGACGGGCAATCTGCCTCACACACCGCCACCAACTGTTAGACCCTTTTTGCTTACGGCTAAATGCTTTGTTGAGATGACGAAGCTTGTTCAAAGACTGTTTCAAAGGTTGTGGGTGTTGGATCTTCTCACCCGTGGAAAGTGTCAAGTAAGCGTCTTTCATGCCGGATTTGGTCTGGGAATAGACCAAATCCATTCCTTGTATTACATTGTCTGCCCCAACGCTCTGACCTGTTGCTGGCAGCGGTCTAAAATCTGTGTAGGTTGTTATGATATAAAGCCAATAGTCGCCGCAACTATCACGCTTGATCGTGATACGACGGATAGTGCCGTGCCACTGGCGGTGCTTATGAAACGTATATGCCACTTTATCATACTGCCACTTACGTGTTCGCGGATTCCATTTACGAAACCTCAGCGTGATACGATTGTTTTTCAGAGACCAACCCGCACTTCCAGGGTAGGTGATAGACTTGAACTTGTGTCTGGGTTTCCTTTTCGGTTTCCCACCAAGTTTTTTGAAAAAACGCACATAGGCAAGATGTATCCGTTTCAGTTCCTCTTGAATCGCTTGGCTTGGCAAGGTGTTCCAATGCGGGTGTGTGGTGCGTTTCAAATCCGTCAAGTGTGCGGACATCACAGGGTAGTCCGCATACGGCAGGCCATCTCTATACCTTTGGTCCTGCCACCTATGGAAATAGTCATGCACCTGCCACATATCGTCAAGCAGATTGCCGATACGGATACAATTCGATTGATCGCCAAACTTATACTTATACGTTTTCATGGGATATCAAGCATCAAGTCTTTAACCCCTTTCCAGTGGGTAGGCAGACACGTAACCGGGGTCCCCACCCGTTACTAGGAAGGGGGCGGTTACGCTGGAAATGTCTGCCAACTTGATACTCTTAATTATACCATATTTTTAGCGATTGTCAAATGTTTTTTCAACGATAAACCCAACACCCACCTACATCCCGCAAGCTAAAGCATGGGGTCTTGGCGGGAAGATTGATCAAATTTCCGAGAAACATGTTCGGTTTCGAGGATTGAAAGACACCAAACCCCGCACCGAGCAGGCAGTAACGTTTACTCGTTTCTTTATGTTTAACAATCGTTGCCATCTATTTCTCCGTAAGTGTGTTGTATTTTAGTGCCGTTAGCTCTACTTTCCACTTCTTTATTATACTACAAGTTGGTAGGAAAGTCAACTTACTGTAGTCAAGGCACCCACTGCCTAAAGGCAGGGGCTTGTGCTTCATAGCGACTGCGGTTTTCTCAAAGCGTCCACCGTCTTACTGTTGCTCCACAGAGGGATCACAAGCAGCCCTCAAAATGTTTATAGCAGCGTTTACGTCTCTATCGTGGTGAGACTCACATTCAGGACATGTCCACTGTCTATCTGAAAGCGTTAGATTTTCGTTGCGACAACCACAATCTGAACACGGTTTTGTTGTGGCAGTCCATTGTCCGACCTGACGGAACTCACGCTTATGTTTGAAACACTTGAACTTCAATATCTCAACAAACTGCCCGAAGGACAGATCGGAGACTTTGCGTCCCCACAAGCGTTTCATGCCGTCAAGGTTGAGCGTCTCAGTGGCGATAAGGTCAAACCTTTTACAAAGGTCCGTGGCAAGTTTGTAGTGCCAATCTTTGCGTTGGTTGGCAATATGCCGATACAACCGTGCGAGTTGACGGAGAGCACGCCACCAATTGTTAGACCCTCTAACCTTACGGCTCAGTGCTTTGTTGAGTTTGCGAAGTTCGATCAAGGCGTGTTTCAAGAATTGTGGCGATTGTATCTTCTCGCCCGTGTTCAACGTCAAGAAGGCATCTTTCATGCCGAAGTCTGCCCCTACACTTTCACCCGTAGCAGGCAGCACTTCTTTAGAGGTATCATCAGTCACGACATAGAGCCAAAACGTTCCGACAGCATCACGAAGGATTTGGATATAGCGAACATTGCCTTTCCAATCACGATGGTGGTGGAAAGAAAACCAGCGTTTGTTGAACTTCAAAGCTTCAGAAGGTTCGTCCCACGCTTTAAAAGAGAGACGGACACGACCTTCTTCAAGGAGATAACCACTCTGAAACTTCGCAGAACGGTATTTTTCACGTTTCTTGTATTTCGGACGACCAACGCCTGGAATATCGAAAAACCTTTCAAAAGAAATGTGGAGGCGTATAATGACCGCGTCAAGTGTGTCACGAGGGATCCAAGCCCAGTGTTTCTTGGTCCGTTTCAACAAATGCGTCAAGTGCGGTTGCAGACGATAACGCCCCGCATATTTGCCATATCTACGGTAATACCGGTTCTCAAGTCGCAAAAAATGGTTATGCACATCCGCAAGATCATCAAGCAGATTGCCGAGTCGTATATTTTGCGGATGTTCGCGTATCTGATATTTATACGTTCTGCGGTTGTGTTTTCGCTTTTTCGCCATGGGTTTTCACGTATCACGCATCTAACCCCTTCTCAGTGGGGAGGCAGATACGCTACCGGGGTCCCCACCCGTTACTGGGAAGGGGGCGGTAACGCTGTTCATGTCTGCCAACGTGATATTATAATTATACTACATTTTCGATAGAATTTCATATTTTTTCGACACAATACAGGAGCGGGCATTCCTCCCAAACCTGAAGGATTGGGTCTCCTGCCCGAAGATTGATGAGATCGGACCTTCTGCCACACGCACGGTTTCTCCTCCTAACTCGTCAGCATCAGTTTCGAGGTTAAAGTTTTCGCGCTCTATCGGTTTGATTGAAAGTTGGTACCCGAGTGCTTTAAGAACGATTCCAAGTGCGTCGATTAGAGGCGTATCCTCGTTGGATAGGACCTTTGAGAGAAGTTGTGGGTCCATATCAACCTGCTTGGCAACTTTGGAAACTCCGCCTTGTGCTTCAACAATAGTATCAAGAGCATCCTTGACTACAGCAGCCCCGCCGTAGATATAGTAATCGTCGAGAATAGCTTGGAGATAACCCATTGACCTTTCTCGATCAACCAGTTTTTTAAGGAGGTAATCACGCCATATTCCCATTTTTTGCATAGATTTTTTGCTCTGTATCCCAGCCAACTTAACAATCTCTACAGAAATACAAGATAACCATCACTACATTCTATTTGGTTTAATCGTCCTCAGATAATCTCAACAACATCTGTTGTGGTGTTAGAACTGGGATATTATTGCCTGTAAATCCTGAAAGATTACGAGTGACAATAACATCAAGTTGACCGTTTATTGCACATGCAACTTGCAAATTATCTTCAAAGTCGTTCCCTGCTAACCTTGTTGCCAATTGTAGTTCGCGGGAACTGACTGAGATAATGGGTAACTGATTCAATACGGCGCGAACGAGTCGCCAGGCCTTGTCAAGTCCTCCATAACGGTGGCTTATATAAAAAATGTCGGTTAGTGTCGTTGCTGTGACATAAGTAGTAAACTGCTTGTCTAATTGCGCTTGCCAGATAGCATTTGCCTGAATGTTCCAAGGGGTTCGATCAAGCAGTGCATCCAGAACTACGTTTGTATTCAATAAAGCGTGAATCATCCGTATTTCTTCATCCGCTCCTCTTCAAGGATTTTTTTGCACTCCTCGTCAGTAGGAGGCGGTTTATCTGTTTTCATAATCGCCTGGACTTCTTCCAGTGTCATGGTCTGTGGAGGAAGTGGTGGTCGTGGCGACACGATAGTTTCCAAAACCCGACGTGCCAGATCAATGCGCATTTCTGGTTTCCAAGTTTTCACGCGCTGCAACACTTCAAACATCTCTTTAGAATCCATAATGTGAAACTCCTATAACCATCTAATGCATAAAAAAGCGATTGCCTACCCTGCCCGTTTGGGCGCGGGCGGCAACCGCCTGTGTGAACTCAGTTCCGATGAACTGCAATCTTAGACTTTACTCACCCTTTCGGACGGTGAGGCGGTAGTGTTTTCCGACCTTCTTGGTGTCAATGATCTCATGTCCGTCGTTGGTCAGGCTTTTCGGTACATTCTCAATCGGTTCACCATCGTCGATGGTGACTTCGAGAAGCTGACCGAGGTCCATCGTTTCCAAACGGACTTTTGCTTGGACATAATTGAACGGGCAAGCAACACCTTTAAGATCAAGGCTATCCACGATTTCCTCAACAGGTTTCTTCTCCTTGACAACCCTCGGCTTCCGGGCCGGTCGCGAGCGACGTGTTTTACGACGGCTCTCTTCCTCTTCCTCTTGCTTGATACGCATCCGTCCGTAGACATTATGCGATTCTTCAACGAAGAGCGTAGCCTCTTCAACGCGACGGTGTGCCAATTCATGGTCAAACACAGAAGCATCTTCTTCCGTTGCCTTGAAAATGTGAGCACCGTAACCGGGGAAGAAGTTACCGGGTTCAAAGAAATGGGTGCGGAATTCGTTGACGCTGGTAGCGTCGTCGATATATTGCAAACCGACCGTTGTCAGAAGTCCGTCTGCGGCTCTGATCATCGCATCAAAAGCTAGTTCAGCGGAATCCTGATATTCACCCTTCTCCAAGTTCAAACCGGATTCATAGATGAGTCTATCTGCTTCTTCTAACTTCATGGAGACAAGTGCGATTACTTCTCCAGCACACTCACCGACACCGGTTTTGAGTTGGTAATCTTTCGTATCGCCAGTGTCTACATAGAATTCTGGTGCTTCCTCATAGGTAGGAATCTTATCGTACTGGGACAGAATCGTCTTGATTTCCGCCTTACCGAGCCGTGCGACGTAATCGGTAAAGGATTCCTCCTCATTTCGTTCCGCTGTATACTTACCGGTTAACTCCTCAATGAACGCCGGAATATATTTGCCGTGGATTTTTCCAGTGGCAAGTCCGTAAGAACTGGCGTTTTCCACCATGTGTCCACCGAGTAGTACTTGATAGTAAGGCGCAATATGCTCACCCATCCGGCGCGAGGAACCGAAGAAGCCAATATTCGCGACGTGGTGTTGTCCGCATGAGTTCGGGCATCCGCTAATCTTAATCCGAAAGTCTTTGATTTCATTCTGCACACCGGTTTCAATGAAATAGTTTCGCAGGTGCGCTGCCAGACCCCGTGAAGAAGAAACACCGAGTTTGCAGGAGTCTGTACCGGGGCAAGCGGTAATATCAACCATAGACTCTGCCCCCGGATCGCCGAGACCAATTTCTTTCAGTTCACGATAGAGCGCGGGGAGATCCGTCATCGTTACCCAGCGGAGAACAATGTTCTGCTCCACTGTGGCGCGGATAGTATCTTTAACGTATTTCCGCGAAATATCCGCCAAAGCACGCGTCTGGTCTGCGGTAATATCACCAAGCGGTAGCGTAATGGTCACATAAGCGTAGCCGGGTTGACTCTGTAACTGCACATTAGATTGATACCACTCTTCAAACCCATCAGGTTTCGTGGTGCCGTTGAGCTGCGTCGGTGCCTTGAGAGGACTTTCGTTGTAAGCGTCGAGATTCTCCAGATAGTCTGTCCATTCGGGGTCGTGCCGTAGCGTTTCTCGATCTTCAAGTACCAGTCTGCGAAATTCCTCAATACCGTATTTGGCAATGACAAACTTCAGACGCGCCTTATTCCGATTTCTACGTTCACCTAAACGGGTGAAGACTCTGCAAATTGATTGTGAAATTGGGAGGAGTTCCTCTGCCGAGACGAAATCATCAAACACTTTCGCTTGATGCGGGACTGCACCGAGGCCGCCGCCGACATAGAGTTTGAAGCCGCGTTTGACTTCACCGTCTACCTCTTTAACGGCAGCAACCGCACCAATGTCGTGCATATTTGCTAAGCCGCACGCGTGTTCTTCACATCCAGAAAATGCGATTTTGAACTTACGACCAAAGTTCTCCGCATCCGGGTGTCCCAAAAGGAACGCTGACAACGCCTTCGAGTAAGGTGTTACATCAAACGTCTCATCATGGCATACACCGCTGAGAGGACATGCTGTGACGTTTCGCACGACGTTACCACACGCTTCTTTTGTTGTGATGTCAACGCTTGCGAGGCGACGCATCAACTCAGCGGTGGTGTTGATGTCTACGTAATGATATTGTACATCTTGACGGGTGGTGATGTGGATGATGTTATCCGAAAATTCTTCGGCAACATCTGCGAGCATTTCGAGTTGTGCCGCTGTAAGCCCCCCGAAAGGGATCTTGACCCGGATCATCTGCGAGCGGTCATCGCGCTGTCCATAAACGCCACGCCGAAGTCTAAATTCAGTAAAGGTTGCCTCTTCCACTTGACCGGCTTGGAACCGATCAAGTTGAATCTCATAAATTTCAATTTCGCGGGCAACATCCGGCGGGATTGCCGATGCATCGTAAGCTCCCGCGTATTCAATAGCCATCCTATACTCCTTATAATAACCTCATTTTCATAGTATGCGTAAATTGGTGTCCGATTGCTTTCTATTTAGGCGAAGCTTGCAAGCTGATATTGCATAGGATCTCCGAGTAGAAACTCTTTAAGTAGTATAGTATACCGTAAAAGAAAATAAAAAGCAAACCTAATTTTCAATGCAGAGTGGGCATCCTGTGTAGATGCCGACATTTTGGAAACGGTAGGGATTGGAAAGCAGATCAATCGGCTTTAATGGCAGCCCAGGTCGTTGTGAGCTTACCTGAAGGTTCAACATCAGTTGTTGTTCCTAATCCTTCAGTCATAAGCACTCCAATATCATCACCGGTCAATGCTGTATTGAAGATGGCAACGTCGTCAATGATTGCGCCGAGAAACTCGCCCCACTGACCATGCTGTCCAGTTTCTAAATAGATACCTATTAAAAGGGGTTTGTCAGTTAGCGGGTTCCTTCCTATGTTTGCGCCATTGACACCAGACCCAATCTCGTCAGCGTCCAGATATACGCCAAACGCTTCACCGTCCCAAGTAACAGCAACATGATGCCAGTCTGTATCTGGCTCCCAAGCGGCATCTACATAATGAAGCGTAGCCGCTGGGTCATGCGTGTGATGTCGAATGATATTCGCATCCCACCAAAATCCAGGAGCCCAATCATCTTTGGTTATAACACCCATACCACCACCGGGAACCGCATCTAATTTAAACCAAAGCGCAATCGTGTGTCCGCCGCCAACATTTAAAGAATCATCATGCGCAATTTCGACGTAATCATCTGAACCGTCGAGGCTCAAAGCACTGCCAAACATGCCATCAACCCATTCTGCACCACCGTGGATTGTACCGTTATTGCCCTTCCCAGAGGCATCTTCGGCGACATCGCCGCTACCCTCATTAAAGAGCCACACGCCGACGGCAGTTTCAAAGTCAATTTCAGCAGAACCGATACCTACAAACATCAGGCTCATAACCATGAAACTGATACATAATAGTTTTAATCTTGCAACCGTAGTTTTCATCTTTTATATCTCCTTCATCACTTTCAAAGTGATATTCAGTGAAGTATTAACTGGCTATAGTTTACGCTAAAAAAATCAAAATTGTCAAAACAGACTTAAAACTAAATGTCCGTCTCTGGTGCCTCCCCCCAATCCGGGACCGGGAGCAATTCACCATCTCGTAGGGCGGATTCATGTGCGACCAATCCGGGTGCGCAGTATCGAACGGCTTCCCAAACATTGACACGCGGTAACCGCTGACGATTGACAGAATCCACAAATTCGTGCACGAGATAAGCGTGTGAACCGCCATGTCCACCGAGATCCGCTGCGAGTGCTTCAGGAAGGTATTCATGGGTTTGTGAAGGTTGGACAATTTCCCTTTCGCGTTTGCCTGCCCACACGCTGCCTGCGAGATTCTGCTCGTAACTCCCCTCTGTTCCATAGATACCGCTGATGCGTTCGGATCCAGGGTGCCCAATCCGCCGGAATTCACAGATTTGCATTGTCGCTCCATTGCTCATTGTGAAAAGCCCGACCTCATTGGAAAACGGGTTCTTGTGAATAGTATCCTTCCGAAACCAGTCATCGTTTGGATAGATATACCCTTGTGCTGAAACCGATGTCGCGTGCGCCTTCATCACAGAGATCGGGAAACAGGTTGAATGCGTAGGATAGTACATCGGAATCCCACCCATCTTGTCGCGTCCCCATTGCGCGCCCCACCGGTTTTTTGCTACATCATAGAGCCCGTGGTCCATATCGTGAAAGTATTCGGCACGGCAGTGAACAAATTCCCCAAACGCGCCCTCCGCCGCCTTCTGGCGACAGAAGACCGCCTCCGGGCGGAAATAACTCGTCTCACCGTTCATGTAGATCATGCCGGTCCGTTCAACGGTCCTGACAAGTTGTTCACATTCATCCAGTGATACAGCGGCAGGAACAGCAGTATAGACGTGCTTTCCTGATTCCATTGCCTGAATCGCTTGGGGCGCGTGTATCCAGTGCTGGGTGATGATCACGAGGGCATCTAAATCGGATTTGCAGATCTCATCAAGGGTTGAGTAGGTCTCAGAAATCTCAAATTGCTCTGCCCATTTTGTGAGTCGATCTTCGCGTAAATCACACAGCGCAAGCCGATGTACATCCGGATGTGCCTTATACGATTGGATAAACGAGGGTCCGAACATCCCTAAACCTACCATCCCGACACTGATACTCATCCGTTTTAACTCCTCCGCGCTTTACAGGAGCGCGCTTACGGGGATTGTGGTGCGTAAGTCCTATTGTGAGAAAATAGCATGGGTTGGGAATCTTGTCAAGTACATTTTCAATAGGGCTATTTAGTTTTCGGCTTTTAGGGAGAAGCGAAGCGTCGGGAATCGGAGTTCCCTCCTACAAGAAAACCGAATGCCCTAACATTTTCAAAGATATTTGTTGACAAAACCATAAACCGGTTTATAATAGAGCGTAAAGTCTGCTGTGGGATTTGCTTGCAGGAGTCAATTTAGATTGCAAGTCTTCACCTATAAGCGGGATTAAACTTCAGTTATTGGAAGGAAAATTATAAAATGGCATTAAAAGTTGGCGTTGTCGGCATGAGTGGCATTGGGAATAATCACGCAAATTGCCACGCGAATGACGACTTAGCGGAACTGGTTGCGGTGTGCGATATTGTGAAAGAGCGAGCGGATAGCGCGGCGGAACGTCTCGGTGTAAAAGCATACTATAGCGTCGCCGATATGATTGATGGTGAGCCAGACTTAGATATCGTTGATGTCGGCACTGGCGGGAATGAGAACGGTAGCTGGCACTATGAACCGACAATGGAGGCTCTCGATAAGGGGAAGCATGTTCTCGTCGAAAAACCGATTTCCAACGACATCGGACAAGCGCGAGAGATGGTCGCGAAAGCCAAGGAAGAAGACCTTTATCTCGGTTGTAATCTGAATCACTATTTCACACCGCCCGCGGAGCAAGCGAAAAAATATATAGACGATGGGTATATCGGCGAGCAGGTTTATTGTCTTCACAAAATGGGATTTGCCGGTGGTGAATTTAACTATAGTCACTCAAAAGCCCCACGTTCTGATGGATTTCCCTATTTCCATGTGAAAGCGTTTCTGTCGCACCCGTTCAGTGTGATGCGCCATTTCTGTGGCGACGTGACGCATGTGCAAGCCTTTATGGAACGCCCGCATTTCAGGCGCGGCGCAGGTGACCTAATGGTCTCCATTAACGGCATCCATCTCCGATTTGAGAACGGATGTATCGGTTACCTGCTCAGCCAACGCGGTGATGCGACGTTCGGTCTTGGTGGCTGGTGGAGCGTCGAACTCGCAGGCACTCGTGGCACGTTCTGCATTGAGAATTGCATTGAGAAGGTAACATATTGGCCCTCCCCCGGTGCGCCTGATTTCTCCGGTGAACCCGTTGTCAGCGAATCCGGCATCAGCGACTTCGGTCAGACATTCCCATTACGGATTCACGCGTTCTTAGAAGACATTACAAACGGTGTCCCGAAAGAGCAGCTGCGCGCTTCCGGTAGAGATGCGCTCGCCGCACTTGAGTACACTTGGGCAGCGATAGAATCTTATGAACAGGGCGGTATCCTGGTGCGTCCACATCCGCTTCCGACATTGAACGGATAAGTGTAGAACAGGTGGCACAACAGCTGCCTCTACAGAAGGAGAAATTACATTTGAAGTTAGGAGCAAATTCGGTACTGTTCGGCGGTTACGACATGGAAACCGCTTTCAAGCATATTGCCATGGCTGGATATGATGGCATTGAACTCTCAGCAATTGATGGAATGAGCCAGCACCTCGTCCTCGCAAACTGGCAAGAATTGGCTGACGACATCAAACGTTTCGCAAAAGAATACGAACTTGATCTGTTAGCGATGGAGCAGCCCGCGCGCGATCCAGAACGAATGGAGCTTGCATTCCAAGCCGCAGCTGAGATAGGTGTCCCGATTATCAACTGTGGTCCCGGCGGCACATCGGACGATGAATCCGCGTGGCCCGAGGTGATCGATTCATTGGGCAGTCTCTCTGAACGCGCAGAACACTACGGTGTGACACTCTGCGTCAAGGCGCATGTCGGTGCAAGCATTTATAACACACCGACGACGCTCCGCATAATGGAAGCGATTTCATCACCTGCGTTTGGAATTGATATGGACCCGTCTCACATTCACCGTGCGGACGAAAACCCAGTTGAGGCGATTGCTGCTGTGATCTCGCGGGTCAAACACGTGCATATCCGAGATTGCAAAGGGACGCAACGCGGTCCGGGTGATCCTGAATCACAGGCGAATGGACGTGGTGATATTGATCTCGTTGGTTATATCCGGGTCCTACATGAGAACAGCTATACTGGTCCGTTGAACCTCGAAGTTATCGGTGCGAAAGAGTATAGTTTAGCGCAGTGTTGCACAATTGCCGCAGAGTCCCGTGGACACATGCAGGCATGTTTGCAAGCGTGCGGTGCCCGTTAATTTACAAATTTATAGTAAAGTTTAGAATTAATTAGACACTCCAAAGAGGCGAGGATACTAGCGGAAACACCCAAGCAAAAACCCCCTCGCCAGCGGTGGTGAGGTGTTTTGTGTTTTCCAAAGTGCCCTCCTATTTTCGGGTTTTACTATAGTAGGCAGGTTAATAGCCTGCCTACTCGCGAAACTATAGCGTATTTCATAAATAGTCTGAGGATATTGCCCAATAAGGACTTCTTATGCGAGAAACCCCTAAATCCCCTTATCACGCGGACAGGGAGGAGAAACGCGATGAAGAATAGGACGCTATTGACCGTGCTTCTGATGTGCCTCGTTTGTTTGGGCTGTGGGTCAGAGAAAACTTCGGAGAAAGTTTCGGAGGAAGCTAAGGACTACAACAATCGCGGGTTAGCAAAGGCAAAGAGTGGCGAATACATGGAAGCAATAGAGATGTATAGTGCCGCCATCCGACTGGCTCCCAATTACGCAGCTGCCTACAACAATCGTGGGGTTGCAAAGAAAAGGCTCGGTGGATACCAAGGAGCAATCGCCGATTATGATACCGCCATCCGCTTGGATCCGAGTTTGGTGACACCTTACAACAATCGCGGGATCGTAAAGAAAAACCTTGGAGAATACGAGGCAGCGATCGCCGACTATGACACCGCCATTCGTCTAAAACCGAATTACGTAAACGCCAATTACAACCGAGGGGTTGCGAAGGCAAAACTCAATCAACACGAAGCGGCGGTCACGGACTATGATACAGCGATTCGGCTTAACCCTAAATATACCAAAGCCTATTTCAGTCGGGGTATATCCAAGGCAGATCTCGGTGAATACGAAGCAGCGATTGCGGATTACGATACCGTGATTCGATTGAAATCGGATGCTGTAACCGCCTACTACAATCGAGGGAACGTCAAGATCAAACTCGGTCAACATAAAGCGGCGATAGCGGACTATGACACTGCTATTGAGCTTACCCGTGAGGGTGATGGTGCTGTTGCATACTTCAATCGTGCGATAACGAAGGCAGATCTCGGTGAATACGAAGCAGCAACTGTTGACTATGATACCGCCATTCGGCTGGACCCGCATGATGCGAGTGCCTATCTCGGTCGAGGATTGGCGAAGAATGCTCTTAACAAGACTTCAGAAGCGAAACAGGATTTCCAAACCGCCTTGAAATTCGCAACACAAGCAAGCAATGTAGAACTAAAAAACGATATAGAAGGTTTTTTACGCCAAAGCGAATCAAATTCCGTGGATATAGAACTGAAAGACGATGTTGAGGACTTTCTACGCCAATTTATAGTAAAATCCGAAACTATGTGAATACTTTGAGAAGTCCCCCTCCTTCTCCCTTATCAGAGTGGAAAGAAACACGTGGAAATCTCTAAGTTCAAAGTGTTTCAATAATCGCGGGCTTTAGTATATAAAACAGTGCGTTCAAAGCAGCAATGAGAACCGAGCTGTTTTGCTACTGAAGTTGAATTTCTGATAACGGAATGCCGCTGTTAAACATCTGTATTGGTGGAATTTCCTCCTCTACTTCTGCTAATCCGCATAACCAGTTCCATGTCAATTCACCCCTGCGGCGATCGCGGTAGGATTCTACTTCAGTGACGTAAGGATGCCTGCCGGCGTGCTGATAGGGTGGAATTTCATCGGAATCCCGCATCCAATCCCGTTTGGGCATCGCGGTACGGAAATAGGAAAACTTAATCATCCCCCGTCTATCGTCATTGAGTTTTGGTCCTGCTTTGTGCCAAATTCCATAGCGGGTCATCGCGACGGTGCCTGCTGGGACGGTGAGCGAGAGCTGTCCGAGAATATCGCCGTAGTGAGCGATTGCCTCCCTGTCCACAAGCCGATGGTGCGATCCGGGCAATATCATTGTCGGTCCGTCCTCAATTTCCACCTCTTTCGGGTAGTAGTAACATTGGAGATGCGTGATGCCATATCCGTATTCGGTAAGCCCATCGGAGTGCCACGTTTGTCCACGGTGAGCGGCTTCAAAAAGGTGGTGGTGGGCATTTGTGGGCACGAGGAAATTATCGCCCAATAGTGAACGGACTACGCCAGCCACTTCCGGGTGTAGTAGGACGTTCCGACGAAATTCGTCCGTAAGAACGAAATCATTGAGACGCCCACCCTGTACCGACTCACACTCTCGATTGAAGTCAACATCAACGATGCTTTCCAATGTGATATAGCCGTTATGGATAAATTGCATGACCTCGTGGTCATTTAGCGTTGGTTCAACGTTAATCATTGCACTTTCCTTTATACAAATTTTTCTAAAATAAACTCATAAGTAAGATAGGCGTTGTCAACATCCGTAAAGTTGTAGAGTTCCGGACGCGGGAATTGGACAATCTTCCAACCGTCGTTAACCGCATCAAGTACTGAGGCATAGGGTGCATCTTGCGAGGGTAGAACAGGTTCGTCGGGTGCGGTTGCGTCGTACAGTGCCCATCCGCCAAGCGGTGAGCGTAGATTCGTTGATTTAGAATAGAGGTAAAGAATCAGTTGCTTTTCCGAATTCAAGACGACAGGCACGCTGCGTAGGTCAGCCTCGGTCAACTCGCCCACCTTAAGTTTTTCGATACAATTGTCAAGCCATTCTTTTATCGCTGATTTCACACGAGTTTCTCCCTTCATTACGATTACAGAGGCATTCAGTTCTCTTGTAGGAGAACTCTCGAATGTTCCAAAACCTGCTGTAGGAGCGATCTCCGAATCGCGACTTCTTCGACATAAACGACGAAGAACCGAAAACTGAATGGCTCTGATTACGATTATTATCATTGTAGCAAAAAAACGAAAAATATGGTATAATAGTTGGAAATTTGAAAGTAAGTAGATTTTCGTGTTGAGTTCTCTTTAATAGCGTTAGGACTTCCCCAAACGCCATTTAGGAAAAAAGCAGAGGCTTCGGATTTCGCAAGCGAACCGCTGAAAAGAGAGGTCGCCGAGGCGCGGGGATTTCGGCGAACAAACGCTCACTGCGTAAGTCCTATAGAGTCTAACAATTTCACAAACAAGATACGATTAATGAATTCCCCTACTACAAGTGTTCTTTGGCATCTCGTTCTCATTGGGCATCCGTGTGAAAGGTGCCCGACACTCCAAGAATTATCCAAAGTTTAATAAAACTGAAGGAAATGTTAGATAATGGCGAAGAAACGTTCAAATAAGCGAAAAAGGCATCCGAGCAGGTCTCCAGAATTCTACAACACTCGAGGACTCACAAAAGCTTCAAGAGACAGATATGAGGAAGCCATTGCCGACTACAACGAAGCAATTCGGCTCAAACCGGATTACGCTGAGGCATACTACAATCGCGGGCTCTCAAATGTTGAATTAGACGAGTATGAGGAGGCTATTAAAGACTTTAACAAGACAATCGAACTTAATCCAGGGAACGCTGACGCTTACATCCAACGAGGGTTCTTACTGATTCTGATTAGCGATGAAGCTGCAGCGATAGCAGATTGTGATGCTGCTATCGAACTGAACCCAAGTTTGGCAGAAGCCTACAATATCCGAGGGCTTGCGAAAGGTGACTTGGAGCAATATGAAGCCGCCATCTCAGACTTTGACGAAGCCATACGCCACGAGCCGGATAACGACGAAGCATATTACAATCGAGGGTTTATAAAACACCAGATGGGCAACTATGAAGCCGCCATTGCCGACTATGATGAAGCAATACGCCTAGATCCTACTAATACTGATGCCCATCACAGTCGGGAATTCGCGATGAATATGCTAGAGGAAGGGGCATCGTTGTCCCCCGACTTAGATCTTATAAATCTGTTAGCACCTGATGATATGCCGTTTGATTTTGAGGAATTTGAGGGGCTTGACGAAGAAGAAATAGAAATATATGAGGCTGCCGTTGAAGTCGCTAATGAAGCAATACGTTTAAGACCTGAAGACACCGAAGCCTACTACAATCGGGCTGTCGCGCAAAACAATCTCCTCAATTTTGAAGATGCTATCAGCGACTTTGATGAAGTGATACGCCAAAAACCAGAATTCGCCGAAGCTTATACCGGTAGAGCCTTCGCGAAGGATAAACTTGAACAAACCGAAGCTGCTATTGCCGACTACGACGAAGCAATTCGGCTTAAACCAGACTATACTGAGGCATACTACAATCGAGGACTCACAAAGTCTGAACTTCAGCAATATGAAGCTGCCATCGCAGATTATGATGAAGTGATACGACTTCAGCCAGATCTCGCGATAACCTACGTTACTCGCGGAATGATGGCTACCATGCTTGCCGGAGAACCTAACCAGGATAACCTTGAGCAATACGAAGCTGCTATCGCAGATTACGACGAAGCAATTCGACTTCAGCCAGATTTCATGCTGGCTTATCTCAGTCGGAGTGCGACGAATACCATGCTTGGGAGAGAGGATGCCGCGAGGTCAGACTATGAAAAGATTTTACAATTTGAAAGGCCCTTTATAGAAGATATAGATACAGAAGATATAGATACAGATACTATAGAGATTATAGATATAAAAGATATAGAAGAAAAGGAATAATTATAGTAAAACCCACAATTACTGGGACATTGCGGGGAGGCGAGGATACAATCCTCGCCAGCAGCAGTAGGGGGTTCGTTCGTTGACCACTTGTCTATATCTTTTAAGGTTTTACTATATAGTAAAACCCGTAATTACCTACACACCAACGCAAGGGCGAGGTTACAAACCTCGCCAGCGGCGGTAGGGTGCTTGTTCCCTGACGAACTGTAAACATATTTTCGGATTTCACTATAATATTCTAATAGCATTATGCAGATGCAAAATTCGGTGGATATTTTGGGGAAATCGTGGCAAAATTATTAAAATCAAGATGTGAGTTTTAAGGGATTGTTTTTTTGTATGTTTCGAGTACACCGGTCTGCTCCATCTCGGAGTTTGCCACCTTAATTGGCGTAGGTGTACACTAAAACCGTCAAAGGAAAGGGTTATCATGAGACTGGAAGGAAAAGTTGCGATTGTCGCGGGTGCTGCTTGGGGCGGTATTGGGGCGGCGACTGCATATAGGTTCGCTTGTGAAGGTGCGAAAGTGGTTGTCAACACGCGCCGCCGCGAGGCGAAACTTGTTGAAACTGTAAACCGCATTCAAGATGCTGGTGGACAAGCAGTCGCTGTTATGGGAGATGTCGCTGATGAAACGACTTGGCAGACACTCGTCAAAACGGCCTTGTCGAATTATGGGAAAATAACAACCCTTGTCCATAATGCTGCTCACTCCTATACCAAGAAAGCGATTGAATTCACGCCCGAAGAGTGGAATGAGAGCCTTGGTGTGACGCTCGGCGGTCCGTGGCTGGGTGCAAAGTATTGTATTCCAGAAATGATTCGTAACGGCGGTGGTGCTCTGGTCTTTATCTCTACAGTTAACGCCACAATTACGAATCCGGGATTTGGACTTTATGGGGCAGGAAAAGGTGGCTTGAATGCCTTGACCCGCAGCATTGCCCTTGATTACGGCAGAGAGGGTATCCGAGCGAACGCTATCGCTCCCGGGCAGATTGTCGGCGAACGCGGTGAAGCCTCTCTCGCTGAGGATACGCTGGAGGAACAAGCCTCTCGCGATTGCTACCCAATTGGACGCTATGGGAAACCCGAAGACATTGCCAACGCTGCGCTTTTCTTGGCATCTGATGAGGCGGATTTTGTTACCGGCATCGTCTTGACCGCGGATGGTGGTTTAACACTTCAGTCTCCAGAGGCACTCGTGCGTCCATCCTTCCGTCTTCGCTGGAGAGACGATATTCTTGTTCCGCAAAAGAAAAAAGATACGTAGGACAGTTTTGTAGAAATGGGCATCCGTGCCTGTGCTTTTTCAGGAGATAAGAAATGTGTGGACGATTTACTCTCGCAAGCGATACTGAAGCATTGACCCAAACTTTCTTCAACTTTGACGTACCGGTGAATTTGTCCCCGCGCTACAATATCTCACCGACACAAGATGTAGCTGCTATTGCGAACACACCGACTGATATGGTGGAACCGGTAGATGCGAGACAGGTGGAATTCTTTCACTGGGGACTCATTCCGTCTTGGGCGAAAGATCCAAAGATTGGAAACAGAATGATTAACGCCCGTTCGGAAACGCTCTCGGAAAAACCTTCGTTCCGAAACGCCTATAAACACAGGCGATGTCTCATCTTAGCGGATGGCTATTACGAATGGCAAAAGATACCCGGTGATAGACTCAAACAACCGGTCTACATCCGCCTTAAATCACAGAAGCCGTTCGCGCTCGCCGGATTATGGGAGATATGGCAGTCGAAGGATATGGATGAACCAGTCCGTTCCTGCACCATCATTACATGTCCACCTAACGATTTGTTAGAGAAAATTCACCATAGAATGCCTGTGATTTTGCCACAAGATGCTTATGACGAATGGCTTGCGGCAGAGGAACAACCGGTGGAGACTCTCCAATCGCTGCTTACCCCTTATTCTGATGAGGAGATGGAGGCGTACCCGGTGTCAAGATTTGTTAATCGTCCTGCGAATAATTCGCCGGAATGTATCGCGCCTTTTGAAATTATATAGTGTCATCTCGTTTTGTACTCTTAAGTGGGACATCGCTATTCAGAGATTGCTCCTACCCAATAATTGAACGACTATGAAATCGGCAAAGTGTCCTCAACGCTTGCGCCAAGACAGGAAAGGAAATTATGTCGAAACCGAGCAAAGAGCAGATGCTCTTCATGTATCGCAAAATGTTAGAGATTCGTCAATTTGAAGAAGCCGCTGGGACGCTTTATCAAAGTGGTCAGCTTCCCGGTTTCCTTCATCTTTATATTGGTGAGGAAGCCACAGCGGTCGGGGTCTGCGCGCACTTGGCAGATGAGGATTACATCACCAGCACGCATCGCGGTCACGGCCATCTCATCGCAAAAGGTGGCAAACGCGATCGAATGATGGCAGAATTGTTCGCACGCACGACCGGCTATTGTAAAGGTAAGGGTGGTTCGATGCACATCGCTGATAAAGAGACCGGGATCTTGGGTGCCAACGGTGTCGTGGGTGCCGGGATTCCGCTCGCGGCAGGTGCTGCACTCTCTGCCAAACTCCGCGGCACGAAGCAGGTTGCGGTGTCTTTCTTTGGCGACGGTGCGACGAATCAAGGCGTATTCCATGAGACGCTTAATCTCGCGGCTGTTTGGGAACTACCTGTCGTTTTTGTCTGTGAAAACAATCGGTTCGGTATGGGAACGCCGCAACACGAGCATCAGCGTGTAGAGGATATTGCTGTCCGTGCTCCGTCCTACGATATACCGGGTGTTACTGTCGATGGAAACGATGTGCTAAAGGTTTACGCTGCGGCAGACGAAGCCGTTACGCGGGCTCGTGAGGGTGGCGGACCGACGCTCCTCAACTGCGATACTTACAGATTCCGAGGGCACCACATCGGTGACCCCGGCACATCCTATCGCGACCGTGAAGAGGTCCAAGAGCAGGAACGGCAACGTGATCCGATCCGAAGGCTCGCTCAAGTTCTTACCGAAGAAGAGGGCGTGAGCGAAGATGAGCTCTCGGTACTGGAGACGGAACTCGCAAACGAACTTGAAGAGGCACTTGAGTTCGCCAAGAATAGTCCTGAACCGCTTCCAGAAGATGCTTTGGATGACGTTTACGCTGGCTCCATTCAGCCGTGATTATGATACTCTAATTGGATTTACATTCGCTGGCGAGGTGTTTTCGCTTGGGTATTTCCTATAGCAACCTCGCCTAACCTCAAAACACACAAGTAGTCCGGGGATTTTAACATGCAAAACGCAACTACGATAGGCAAAATGTCTCCATCAGAACTCGCGGAATGCAGGGAAAACCTTAAACGCCAATGGGAAAACCGTCGAGTTGACAAAGCGTTGCTCCAACGTGCATGGGAGACCGCGCGTCGTCTTGCCACTGTCCTTTATCGAGACTTTGGTGCGACGAAAGTTGCCGCCTTCGGATCCCTCACTCAACCGGAACGGTTCACCCAAAACTCAGACATTGATATCGTTGTTTGGGGGGTCTCATATAACAAATGCCTGGATGCGCTCTGGGAAACAAAAGGCTTGAGTTCCGAATTTAAGATAGATATTATTAACTTTAAATCCATTAACAGTTTATTCCGTGAGCAGGTTCTAAGCCAAGCTATCCTTATTGATAAAGCGGAGACAGGCATTCCGACATTGGTGAACGCATCGGACACAGAAAATGGAGAAACTTACACAGTGAATCGTGACAAACTTATTCAACGCATCGCTGATGAACGGAAAAAAATAGCGGGAACTGTCAGTAGAATTGAGAGGGCCTTGGAGAAAATTGATATACTTCCAGTTGATGCCAGAGAATTCATTGAAAGAGCTCTTGCCGCAGATCTTGCCGAAGTTTACACAGGTTTTGAAAAAATTTTTGAGCGGATTGCCAATGAAATTGACAAACACTCGCCTAAGGGGGAGCGGTGGCATACCGATTTGCTTACGCAGATGGTAGAACGTCGTCCAGAACGTCCACCTGTCATTTCCGAAGGCACCCGGCGGAGATTAAGACAACTTTTAAGGTTCCGTCATAAGGTTAACAACATCTATGGTGATGAATTGATTTACGAAGATGCGGAGAAACACGCCAAGCAGGTAGGTAAACTGTTTGAGAGCCTCGCCGAAGAACTGGATGCATTCAATGCTTTTCTGAACGGGACCTAAGCCATTCATGAAAGAAGGTCAACGTCTCAGATCACACGGTGTGACATGGAAATCTATTGCCATTACGCTCGTGTTGATTCCGTTTAATTTTTACTGGATCATTGCGGGCGAAGTTGGGCTTGTCGGTTACGCACTGAATACTTACGCCGTGCCGTTTTACAACGTCGTCTTTGTCGTATTTGCCTTCACCCTTCTCAATATTGCAACTCGCCGCCGATTATTCACCGACGCGGAACTCCTCACAATATACATTTTGCTCAGCACGGCGTGCGCTTTCCCCTCCATTACACTGATGACGATTCTCGTCACAACCATCGGACACGCCTTTTGGTTCGCAACCCCCGAAAATGAATGGAAACAACTCTTCTGGGATTACCTTCCGAAGTGGCTGCTTGTGGACGACCCAAAAGCGTTGGCAGGATATTATACGGGTGAATCTAATCTTTCCACACTGGATATCCTCGGTGTGTGGATAGTGCCAATCCTGTCTTGGGCAGCGTTCATGACAGTCTTGGTCCTTGTGATGTTGTGTATCAACGTCATCTTACGGAAACAGTGGGTAGAACGCGAACGGCTCGCCTATCCGATAACGCAGATTGCGTTCCATGTCACCCATAACACAAAATCGCTGTTTTCGCATCGTATTACATGGCTCGGATTTGGGATTGCGGCATCTATTGCGATTCTCAACGGCTTCAGTTTTCTGTATCCGACACTTCCTACCTTACCCGTCAAGCGCATCGGTGGATGGCGTGGATTTGGAGATCTGTTCACGGAGAAACCTTGGAACGCCATCGGTGGTATCAGTATGTCCTACTACCCGTTCGTTATAGGGCTTGGGTTGTTGATGCCGCTCGATCTTTCGTTCTCCAGTTGGTTTTTCTTTATTTTTTATAAGGCACAGTTAGTCTTCGCGAGTGCCGCCGGACTCTCCAGTCTACCGGGATTCCCCTACATTGATAGGCAGTGCTTTGGTGCTGCGATTGGGATTTTCGTCTCTGTGTTAGTGCTGAATCAGCGTCATTTCCGAGGTGTATTCCGCATCGCACGTCATCGCACAGGCGAAGATGCCGATGAACCTATTCCGTATAGGTTTGCGCTCTGGGGCATCGTTGGGGGGCTTGCCTTTCTTTTTATTTTTTCCAGACGCATCGGTATGTCTTTCTGGCTGATTCCACTCTTTTTCGCAATCTATCTCATCATCGTTTTAGTACTCACACGGATGCGGGCAGAGCAGGGGTTTCCCGTGCATGCGATGGAAAATATGCCGAATCATCATATCCTTGTCGACAGTTTCGGTACGCGGATGCTGGGCACGAACAATCTCGTTGCTCTGACACTCTACCGTTGGTTCAATCGGAGTTACACGAGCAACCCGATGCCACACCAGTTAGAGGGTTTCAAACTTTCAGAACGCTCTGGAATTGCGCCGAGGCGACTGTTCTTCGCGCTATTAGGGATCTCAGCGTTCGCTGCCGTGATGGTATTCGGGGTTATCCTCTACCTCTTTTATACCTACGGTGCTTTGAACATGAGTGGGAGCAGCAGTTGGTCGACGGGTTTCGGTGGGCGCGTGTTTAACGGACTTCAGCGTTGGATCTATTACCCTACAGAGCCGAACTTCTATGCTACGGGTAGCATCTTTTTCGGCTTGCTGTTTTCGACACTCCTGATGTTTATGCGGGCGCGTTTCTTTTGGTGGCCCTTCCATCCAATTGGATTCGTTGTCTCCAGCGATTGGGGGATGCGGTATTTGTGGAGCTGCATGTTGGTGAGTTCGATTATCAAGTGGAGCGTCTTGAAAATTGGAGGACCACGGGCATCGCAGCAGTTGGTGATGTTTGCGATTGGGTTGATGTTAGGTGATTTTACCGTGGGTGGAATTTGGAGTCTCGTTAGTGTCGTCACGCAGCAACCGATGTACAATTTTTGGCCATAGAACGAGATGATATCTCCGCGTACTCGTCTGATTTTAGTGTGTTTTAATTTGAGAAATTGTTAGAGATGTATTATAATTTTTTTTTCGATTAACGATGAACAGAAAAGAGAATCAATAAGAGTCGTTAGACTCTGAAGGCGGGAAGACTTTAACCTTCTGTATTGGAAAACAAGGAGTTCCCATCATGAAAAAATCAAATGTTACGTTGGAAGAACTTTCAGTGAATGTCGCAGAACCCAATCTGGCTGCTAACAAGGTCACAGCGGGAAATAATGATATACCATCTCCAAAAGAAGACAGTGGATCTGTGCCGCCTCCAGACTATACGCTTGAGGAACTTCTCGCTAACGTCCCAGAACCCGATTGTAAAACATTAGCGTCTAATTCTTCTGAAGAGGTGGATACAAGGAAACCAGTAGGTAAGAAGGTATGGTAGGTTTTGGAAAGAGGCGCGAGATACGCTGGAGATATGCCCGCCCAATGATACGGTAAATCAGGTTTTACAAATAGTTAGTACCCTCATGAAAATTTGAGTGAGGTGTGATTGTGCCCGACATCTTTACGATGATAAGGTCGTGACCCCGATGAGAAAAAGGAGGTTTTTCATGATTTTTAACTTCAAGTGCCTACTCAGCGCAATACTATTATTCAACTTAGTTGTGTCTGTTTTTTCCTTCAAGCCTTCTGGTGGGGTCTTGGTGCTCGATGGTGATGATGACTATGCGATACTTCCGCTTGTGGAACATGGATACCTTTTCCCAAAACACACCGGCGAGTTTACTGTCGAAATGTGGTTCTATCCAAAAGCGGGACCCAAGCGCGACAAAGAGCGAAATGTCATTCTCAGCCAGCAAGTTGTCTTCGGGTTGACTGTAGGTAACAAAAATTGTGAACTCAATGAGAATCAGCTTTGTTTCTATACCGTAGTATCTCTAGAAGGAGAAGTGAGAGGAAGCGCAATGCTTGATGTGACGGTGGAGAGAGACCAATGGAACTATGCGGCAATCATTTACAAGGACAGCATATTGGGTTTTGCATATAATAATCGAATCCTTCGGACAAGGAAATTTGACTTGATGAATCTCGTGGCTGCGAATCTTGATAAGGCACTAAGACCTAAAGATTTCTTCGTAGGTGGATATGATGAAGAGCTGCAAGTGCGGAATCAAGGGCAACTGGTATTCTCAGCTACTCCGTTTTATGGCGACATTGATGTGATAAGATTTTCAAATATCGCTAGGTATGACTTACCTGCCAAACCGGGTATCGGGCCGTTCGATCCCCCGCATCGTTTTTTAGTGATGAGCACACATTAGCACTTTGGAATTTCGATGAGCAAAGCGGTGCGACTCGCTTTCGCTATGCCTCGGGAAATGAAAAGACGTTAATCGGCATGAATGGTACCGCTATCAGTCGTGCGCTTGCTGTCCATCCGGCGCGAACCTCTCTAACCACGACATGGGGCCAAATCAAGTCGAAATCCTTTTGAACTTGATACACGAAAGATGTCTGAAAATGGGAAAAGGACACTTCAAATAATTATTCAACCTCAGATTCTTGTTCTGGATTGAATTCTTGTGCAAACCTTCATGGCATAAGATTTTTGAGCGTCCGATTTGTATTTTTCGTTGCTCGTTTTATCTCTTTTCGGCCAATTCTTTTGTAAGCAGATTTAACTTAGAAAAATGGCGGAATTATGTAATTTGCCCACTGCTGTTTGAAATAACGACAGCGTAAAAAAAGATCCAATTTTTCACAATTCGATCTATGTCTTAATAACGAAGGATATACCGCTTCTCTTGAGGTTGGGAAAGTGTATCGTGTGATTCAGGATGATGTAGCAGCAGTTCACAGCTATATTCGTGTTATAGACAAAAGCGGTGAAGACTACGCCTACACAGCTAACCGTTTTCACCTCATCCAACTACCTAATGCCGTCGAGAAGGCACTGTTGGCCGTGTCACTGAGATAGGATCTATTTTGCTGTCAGTTACAGCATGTGATTAACGAGAAAATAAAAAAAGAAGCAGATAATTGAGATGGGAAAGTCGAAAAGGTGATCCCGTCTCTTTTTTGTTGCATGCCAAGCCATTTCGTGCTATCCTATTTTCTAAGGAGATAGCAGTATGCATCAACCCACAGAAGACCATCGCACAGCGAAAGATTTATCGCCTGAAGAATTAGCGGAATACCGTCGACGGCTCGATGAGGAATTCCGAAATCGGAAAGTGGATGAAACGTTGCTGCAGCGAGCGTGGCAGACCGCACATCAGGTGGCGGCGATGCTTTATGAAGACTTCAACGCAACACAGGTTGCGGTATTCGGTTCTCTTGCACACGGAACGTGGTTCTCAAAATCGTCAGATATTGATGTAGTCGTCTGGGGACTTCCCAGTGAGACATATCTGGACGCGTTGTGGGAAACCAGAAACTTTAGTCGAGAGTTCAAAATCGATCTCGTCAACTTTGATAGTGCACAAGGGCGTTTTCGCGAGCGAATTCAAAGTCAAGCTGTCCCTGTTCGACGAGGGGAAACAGACTGCAGTAGATTGGTCTCCAAATGTCAGACAACCCCCACAGAGAGGGAGGAAACTCACGACGAAATGAACAATCAGGAACTCGTCGAGCGAATCGTTGATGAACGCAGCAAAATAGAGCGAACTGTTGAAGAAATCAGGATACGCTTACGAAAAATGGAATCCGCTTCTGCTGAAGATATAGAAGATCTTAAGGCATTAATTGCCCTGCGTCTGTTGCTTTTCTACACCGGATTGGAGAAGATTTTCGGGCTCGTCGCCCGAGAAATCGATATGGATGAGCCAAAAGGAACAGAATGGCATAAAAACTTATTACAACAAATGGCAGAGGCGCGCCCATCGCGCCCACCTGTGATTTCTGAAGAGACATTTGCAGCTTTAACCCCTGTTTTAAGGTTTCGCCACCGTATTAGGAATATCTACGTATTTGAATTAGTGCCCGAGAGAACGACTGAGAACGGAAAGCGGGTCTGCGATCTGCTTGACCTCTTATCTGCGGAATTAGATATCTTCATTGCTTACTTAGAGAAAGAGAATAATGATTGAATAGACTGTAAGGGGAATGTGATATGCCTCAATCCGCAGACCGCCATCGTACAGCGAAAGATCTATCGCCTGAAGAATTAGCGGAATACCGTCGACGGCTCGATCAACACCTCCAAAACCGGAAGGTAGATGAGGCATTGCTACAACGCGCATGGGATACCGCACATCAGGTTGCCACTATGCTTTATGAAGACTTCGGTGCGACACAGGTCGCTGTCTTTGGATCACTCGCGGGACAGAAATGGTTTTCAAAAAGGTCAGATATTGATATTGCAGTTTGGGGGATGCCATCTGACCTGTATTTTCGTGCTGTTGCACAAACTATCGGGTTTAGCCAAGAATTCAGAATCGATTTAGTCAATTTCGACAATTGTAAAGGCCAGTTTCGAGAACGTATTCAGAATCAAGCCGTGTTTATTGAAAAAAATGGAATCTGCTTCGCCACAACTCCTAGACCTAACTGCCAAGCAACCCTGATAAAAAGAGAGGAAACTAACGTAGTGAACCAGGAGGCATTAATACAGCGCATTTCCGATGGATACACAAACGTAGCGGATGCAGTTCGACTCATCGGGGAAGCTTTACAAAATATTGAAGATGCCCCCGCGCGGTACAGACGGAGTATAGAACTTGAGATTGCCAGGTACCTCTACGATTTCTATAAGCAATTGGAAAATATTTTCGAGCACATTGCACGCGAGATTGACAAGGCATTGCCTGCAGGGGAAGAGTGGCATACAGATCTTCTACAGCAAATGGCAGAACCAAGAACGACACGGGTACCTGTACTGTCCGAAAAAACTTTTACGGAACTACAGGATCTTCTAGGATTCCGTCACGTTTTCGTCTACATCTACGGTGCTACATTAGACTATGAACAAATGCTCAAAAATGCCGAGCGAGTGAACAAAGTATTCCCGAGCGTCTCCAAAGAACTGAACGCGTTCATAACGTGGCTGAAGAAACAAGAAAATGACTAATCAAACACTCCTCCAACAGATTACGGACTTCTGTCGCTTGCTTCGACAGATGGGTATCAATGTAAGTACCACCAATCAACTCAGTTGGTGCGAGAGCGTCCATCTCATCGACATCGGCGAGCGAGAGGCGTTTTACCATACGGCGCGGACGAACCTTATCGCCAATGAAACAGATCGTGAGATATTTGATACCGCCTTCAATCTGTTTTGGCGATATCCACGTCCCGAATTTCAAGCTGTTGAGACAGAGGAGGAGCCAGCTGAACCGTCCAGTCTCCAAGAACTCTCCGATGCTACCGACGAGCAAGATGTCATAGAACAGTGGTTGGATACCGAGACAGAGGACGATGAGGAAGAAGGAGAGGAAGACGATCCGCTTGCTTATAGTGTAGAAGAGGTACTGACCCGGAAAGATTTCAGTGAGTTCACAAAGGAGGATATGGAGAAAGCACGCGACATCGTGGCGAAATTAGCGGCAGTATTGGCGACAAAACTCAGTCGTCGAAAGGTTGTCGGTAAAAAGGGCAAAACTATTGACTTCCGACGAAGTTGGCGGAAAAGCCTTGTACACGGTGGCGAACCGCTTGAATTAATTCGGAAACAGCAAAAGATTAAGAAGACTAAGATTCTGCTCCTTTGTGATGTCAGCGGTTCTATGGATTGTTATGCGAAGTTCCTCATCCAATTCATCTACGGCATGCAACAGGAGTTAAGAGAGGTAGAAGTCGCTGTTTTCAGCACGCACCTGACGGACATCACAGGGCTGCTCCGACGGAAGGGATTAGCGGAAGGATTGAACGAAGTAGCGAATGTTGTGCCGGACTGGTCGGGTGGAACAAAAATAGGCGAAAGCCTGTTAGAATTCTGTCGGCAGTTTGCGCCTTCTCTATCGGCGTATCGTTCGGTTGTCATTCTTATCAGCGATGGTTGGGATCGAGGCGATGTAGATGTATTGCGTCGTTCTATGGAGATGATCCACCGACATGCCTACCGCCTCATCTGGCTCAACCCATTGCTCGGTAGCGACGGCTATCAACCGATCTGTCGAGGCATCCGCACGGCTTTGCCCTACGTTGACTATTTCCTCCCAGCACACAATTTGGAGAGTTTGGCGCAGTTGACAAAGATATTGATTCCGATCTGGGTACGATGAATGGTGCCTACGAACCGAAAAACTAAGATAAGGAACTCTAACTATGCAAGTTCAAGCAGCAGTGATGCTCCAGCCGGGGCAGATAGAAATCCGTGAATTTGAGAAACCGTCTCCTGCAGATGACGCGCTCCTCTTACAGGTTGATCGCGTCGGCATTTGTGGGACTGATAAACACGTGTATCTCGGGCACGTTGCCCTGAACTTTCCTATCATCCCAGGACATGAAGTTGTCGGCACGGTTGCTGAAATCGGCAAAGATGCGAATCAGGTAATGAATGTGATGGGTGGTCCTATCAAAGCTGGCGACCGTGTAACTGTGGTACCAGGTTCAAAAAACTGTGGTAGATGCTACTACTGTTTGCATGTGCCGGGTCGTCCGACCTTGTGTTCCAACAGAAAGATATACGGCTTTGGCAACAGCGAGACCCCGCCCTATCTAAACGGCGACTTCGCTGAATATACGTATATCCACGGCAATTCTTGGGTCTACAAAATGCCGGAGAGTATCCCGGAAGAGATTCGCGTCTTGACAGAACCTGTGGCAGTAGCAACGCGTGTTGTTGGACGCGCGTATGCCCCGGGTCTGCCGCAAGTGGGAGATGGATACAGTATTGGGAGTCGGGTAGCGGTTCTCGGATGTGGACCGATTGGTCTCCTCGTTGTCGCTGTATTGCGGGATAGTGGTGCCGGGACTATTATTGCCACCGACCTTGTTGACAGTCGGTTAGAGATGGCAAAACAGATGGGTGCGGATGTAGTTATCAACGTTGGAGATACAACACCCGAAGAGCGAGTGGAACAGATTCAGGACCTCACAAACGGTGTGGGTGTGGACATTGTGATTGAGTGTGCGGGATTGCCAGCAGTTTTCTCCGAGGCATTGGACGTGGTGAGACGCGGTGGGAAGGTTATCGAAGTCGGACATTACACAGATTCTGGGGATACCCAAATCCGACCTTACCAGATTTGTAACAAAGACCTGGACGTTTGCGGGGTATGGGCATATCCACAAATCCAGTTTCAAACGGCGTTGGATTTCCTACAGATAACACGCGCTCCGTTGCACGAATTGATAACACATCATCTGCCGTTGCATCAATTAGAAAAAGGCATTGATATGCTTGGACAAGAAGGCGTTTACAAAATTGTGATTGAGCCACAGTCGTAGTGTGACAAAGTTATCAATAAAACCGCTTTAATTCAGCTATAGCAAGGTCTATGATAATCAATACTCTTGTAAGAAGAGATATCCGTTTGAAAAACGCGCGTAACTCCACAAATCTTCGGGTGTTTTAAAGCTAACAATAGCACAAATAGAGGTACGTTAGTATGAAAAACCACAAAAGCGTTTTCATGGTAATCTGTTGCTACATCCTGTTGAACTTCATTATTGGGATTAGAGGCAGTGCTGCTGCGGATACCGAAATCGCCACTTCAAATAAAATACCAGAGGGCCCTCCGCTCTTCAAAACCATAGAGGGCGCGAAAACCTATATTGTGCAGCACCAAAACCGAGATGGTGGTTGGCCCCTGGTGCCTGGCGAAGACAGCAATGTAGAAAACACGGCGTTCTCAATTTGGGCATTGATTGATACGGGGTGGGGTACTGGGTCAGAAGTAATCCGAACAGGCGTTCAGTATCTCAGAAATACGCAGTCGGATAATGGAAGCTGGAATAACAACACGGCGCACACCACTTTTGCACTTATCGCTTTAGCGGCAGCAGAGACCGACCCAGAGATCCGTTTTAAAGGGCTCCGCTGGTTAAAAAAAGCGCAGAACGCCAGTGGCGGATGGGGCAAAAAAGAGCAGAGTCCCGACAATATTCTTTACACGGCTGCTGTGTTGACAGGATTCAGACGACTCGGGTTCAAACAGAATTTTGAACCCATCTCCAAAGGCGCGGAGTGGCTTGCTGAAGGCATTAATTTTGATGGTGGTTGGGCATTGCAGCACGGGAGCCGGTCTGACAACTTTGTGACATCCTGGGTGATGCAAGGGTTAGAGCCTGTCTATGACATTGATGTCCAGATCGCATGGTTAAAGCAGTTCCAGAATGATGACGGCGGATTCGGTAGATATAAAGACAGTCCGAGCGATCCAGAAATTACGGCTATCGCTATTATGGCACTCGCTGCAGGAAACGACCCACTCAATACGCGTCGGGTTGCTATCAACTATTTGACAGATGTGCGGCAAGACGATGGTAGCTTCGTCAGCAATACCCCAATCGAACTGACGGAACCGACTTCTAATTTGCAGTCCACCTGTTTTGTCCTCATCGCTATCCACGCCAAAACGCCGGATGAACTGAGTGTCCAGTGATGGGCAAAGTGCTAAAGCCGCGTCTCTCTACTATCTCCGCTCATCAGCGATCGTAGAACCCGGCATGATGTAGTGTATACCTTTGGTTAGTTGGGCGACTTGACGCTGGAAGTTGTCCCCAAGCGTGTTACTACTCATAGAGGTGATACCACCAATGACGTAGACGCGGGCAAGTGCCCCTCGACATACTGAAGTTGCTCTCCCCGCGGTATACCCTTTTTCCGGGCGTTTGCTCGTTGATTCATCCGTGACGATGATAAGGACAAGGTCGCGTCCCTGTTCCGTTCGGAGTTTCGGCACCCCCTCAATAATTGCATCCAGCAGATGCTCATCACCGGTTTTTGGCAGGCGAAACAGTGATTTCACCTGTTCTGGCTCCAATGGCGGTCTGGTTACGACGACAGTGCTTTCGCCGCCACCAACCGCTGCCCAAAACCGGATAATCCCAAATTGATAGTCCAGTCCGGCTGCTTTGAACACGGAAACCATCAGATCCAAGCCATCACAAGCGGCATCCGTTTTAGTTTGCATACTCAGGCTATAGTCGAAAACGAACACTATATTCACTTTGTCGGGTTTACTTTCAACGATATTCTCGGCAATGCGCTTAAACAAGCCGTCAATTCGAAGGAGTGCCTTGTCGGCAACCGTCTCACCACTCCGAATGCGTTGACCATCCATCCGCTGCTGGTTTGAATCAATCGGGTACCATACACCGCCTGTTTCGTCCGTAAGTTCCGCTTGAACTTTCTCACTAATGCCGATGAAGTTGAGCTGAACGTTGTTTTGCCGACAGCGGTCAACAATTTGTTTACTAATCTTGCTTTTGGCTTTTGCTTCTGTCCATGAAGTCCGCATCCGTGAGTTCGTAACCACAACAAACTGCGTCGTTACATCCTCACGGAATTCCAACTCATTCAAACCTTTCATGATCGCATCAAGTCCATATCCAGGCTCAGAGATGTCGGTCTCGACTCGCGTCTCTCGCACAGCGTTTTCAATACCGATGTAGTCAAATGTCCATTGATGAAATATGTATCTCGGTTCCCCCCGCACTAATTTAAAACTCACGAGAGCAAATCTGTAGTCCATCGTTTTCGCTTCTATAACAGCGATCATATCAATGAGCCTCTTTTCAAGGATAGCAACGGGAGCGAACATCTGTTGGCTAACGTCAACGACGAACACGACATCCACCTTTGGATCTTCGGTGTGTTGCGTTGCACGTTTTGCAATGTCCTTGAGGCTCGCTCCTATATCTGCCTTGACGGTCTTTTCCTTCTTCGCCGTCGGGTCTACCATTATTCTGTGTCTTCGTCGAGGCGGACGAACTTGTGCTGCTGCTTGCAATGTAGATACCAACATACCCACTGTGCACAAACAACATATCCACTTTTTCATATCTCTTCTCCAATCAAAATTCGACTAAAAGTTGTGGTACAATGTGGCAGTCCTTAGTACGCATCCAAATCAATCTCCTCCTGGCTAAACCGGAGGTGTGCCTGATCGACTAATTCAACAATAGCATCCCACTGTTTACGTGTCTCCTCGGAAACGCCTTCTTTCTCAAGTGCTTCAGCGAATTTAAGGAGGGTTTCGCTAAACTTGTCTTGGAGGTAGACATATTCCTCGGTCTGATCTGCATTCTTCGGTGGCTCAAAGTCTGAGATGACCTTTGCATATTTGGCGAGTCGTTTCGCTGCTTCAACGGCTTTTTCCTTACTTTCTTTCTCATCGAAATAGTCAACGATAACGAAATAGTCATCTATCATCAATGTCATAAGTGCTTTAAGGTCTTCAACATCAGGCATTTCTTCCTCTGGAATATCAGGCTCTGATGCTTTCTCGGCATCAGGTTCCGGTTCCTGTTTCAGAAAGAGCGCATAACTCATCACCAATGTCTTTTTTGGCATCAGCGCAACAGCACTCGAAGCATCTTCATGCCCGTCAATAGCTTCAATGTCCATTCCAACTTTAAAAGCATCGTCTATGCCCAGACCGATAAACTGCTTGAGAAATTCCTGGCTTGCAATCACATCCGATTCCTTGTGATCATAAACCTCCACTCTGACGACCTTCCCCTGCATGTTCAAGCCGACGGCACCGTTGATGACACCGCCCGGTCCTTCTATACCAACAAACAAGACGAGACCCAGCGGTTTCTTTTCGCGGATTGGAATATAGAAGATTGGCTTCTGATCCTCCGTCCGAAGTTCAGTACCGCGCTCCTTCTCAATAGAAACTATCTTGTCTGAAGAAAGAACAGGATTTCGTTGAACAAACTTCTCGGCTTTTGGGAAGATAACCGCCAGTTTCTGCATGGGCCATTCTTCATGAACATCGGCAAGTAATGGTGTGCTTGCGATAAAAAAGACAAGTGCCAGTAAAATTCCAGCACGAGACTGACGGTAAATTTGAAAAAACATCTGTAATCTCCTTATAGCGTCCCAAATATCTTCAACTACATGCAAGTTTATCAGAGATATTGATTTTTAGAAAGGCTTTTAATTGCTACACAGATGTCGCCCTGCTGAGGCTTAGATGCATTCCAAATCGGGGTTAGAAACCCCTCCTACAAGAGACAGGAAACGCTTAATGCTAAAACTTTACATACCCAAAAATCAAGACAACTCAAGGACGACTTAATTCTTTCGCTTACAACCCCAAGATTTCTAACCGAAAGATGATGCTATGGCGGTTTAACCACAACACTTCAACGTCTGGTCTGACAGGCACGTTTACCTTTGGTCTTAAAAAACTGAACTGATATCCGATTGATCCATTCAACTGAGCCACGCCAAAGATACTGTCAATCAGTCTTACGTTAAGCCCTGTAGACGCTTCCGCCCCAAAAGTATTCTGAATATTCGCTGGCGTGGCGAATTGTTCAGTAAAATCGTAGAAATTTGTTCCGAGTCCGATAAATGGTGCCCATTTCCCACGTCCACTCAGTGTCAACATCATGCCAACAGTCTCAATATTCAACATCCCGAAGGGCAAGACATCAGCGTTCCCTCCGCGAGTATCCACAACGGAACTGCTGAACGGAACTGAGAATCGGAGTGCAGGTGTCAATTGAAATCCGATAGAGAATTCTTCGGTGCGTGCGGTTTCCAGTTCGTCATTGGTGATTGCCAATCCGCGTCCAGTGCTTACTACGCTACCTTTTGCAACATGCATGTATTTTTCAAGTTCAAGTAGTGCAGGTGTCAATTGAAATCCGATAGAGAATTCTTCGGTGCGTGCGGTTTCCAGTTCGTCATTGGTGATTGCCAATCCGCGTCCAGTGCTTACTACGCTACCTTTTGCAACATGCATGTATTTTTCAAGTTCAAGTGCAGTGCTGACAGCTGGAAACCCTATAAGAGCAATGAGTGTAAAAGTGCTGAATGTAGTTAGAATTTTCATGATTCCTCCATTGACCTTGCAGTGCGATCAGAAATCCTTCTACCGCTGGCGAACCCAGCGTTCAACGGGATAGAAGAGAGAGAATAACACAGGTGCTAAGATAAGGTTAGCCACTGTTGCCGTGACCATGCCGCCGAAGGTAGGTACCGCGATCGGTTTCATCAATTCCGCGCCGGTAGTAGTGCTGATTTCTGCTAACATGATTGGTAATAACGCCAAGATTGTAGTTGCTGTGGTCATGATGATGGGACGGACGCGCAATAAACCAGCATTGACGACGGCTTCGTCAATAGGTTCGCCCGCCCGGACGCGTTCCAGTAAGTATTCAATTAAGACTATTCCGTCCTCAACGGCTATGCCAAATAAGGCTATATACCCCACCCACACTGCTGTACTGTATTTAATGGCGTAACCGCCGCCGAGTGCCTCCGGCACGTATGCCATCAACCACTGCATCCATATACCACCGATGAATGCAAAGGGGATCGCAAGAAAGATTGAAAACATCGCGGAAGGCGACTTAAACTGGAGATATAGCAATATAAAAATAGCTGCGATACATACTGGCACGACAATTGTTAATCGATTTCGGGCTTCCAATTCAGCCTCGTACTGTCCGCTAAAAGCGTAGAAGTAGCCTTGCGGTAACGTCGGCTTAATCTTTTCATCAAGTGTCTTTTGGGCTAATGTGACGAAGTCAACCAGTCCAATGGTGTCAACATCCACATCACAAAAGACGCGAGAAAAGAGTAACGTATTTTCGCTGGCGATCTTTGCCGGACCAGGTCGTCTCTCGATTCTCACGAGTTGCTCAAGCGGAATATGCAGTCCTTTGGGTGCTGGTACGAGGACACGTTTAAGTGCTTCAATATTATCCCGTAATTCCCTCATGTAACGGATACGAATTGGAAATCGCTCTCGTCCCTCAACGGTATAAGTTAAATTCATGCCGCCGATCGCTGTCATGATGATTTGTTGTACTGCTTTGATTTGGATGCCGTAGCGCGCGGCTTCCTCTCTATTAATGTGGAATTCAAGGTACGGCTTATTTCCAATACGCTCGGCATAGGGACCCTGTGCTCCGTCAAGTTTAAGGAGTTCTTGCTCAATCCTGACCGCAATATCTTCAATTTTCGCAAGGTCTTTACCAAACACTTTGATTCCAATTGGGGTTTGTATACCTGTTGCGAGCATATCAACGCGATTGCGTATGGGCTGTGTCATAATAGGTGAAACGCCCGGCATTCGGGTAGCCTCTGTCAGTTCGGTGATGAGTTCATTGCGATTTTTGGTCTGAAAATAAGTCTTATGTTTGAGAGTTGGTTCAATTTCTTCGGCAATCCGATGAAGTTTCACTTCAGTCTCAGATTCACCAATTTTGACCTGTTCCAACCTCATTTCCCCCACCCGCTCTTCAGAGAGGAGCTCTTCCAACAGGATTCGTAATAACCAGACCCGATAAAGTTTCTCGCGCTCGTCAACTGACAGATAAGAATTGTGGTATGTTGTCGCTAAGGTATCAAACCGTTTTACGGTCGCCGCGACAATGTTATCCAGAAAATCAGTGTTAATATGGCTTGCATGTTCCTCACTCATAAGTTCGTCGCGTCTTAAGCGTTGGACCAGAACGGACACAAGCTCCTCTGTTGAATTGCGTTTAATCGCCCGTCGGGGCCACTCCGCTGGGTCAACTATATTAACAATAGTTTCAAACATGCCAATCGGGGCAGGGTCGGTTGCTGTCATCGCTCGTCCCAATTTTCCAACGACCAATGAAACTTCTGGAAATCGATTCATAATCAAATCTTGCTTCGCCATTACATCTTTTGCTTGCGTAATTGAGGCACCGGGAAGCAGTACTGGCATAAATAGCAACGCGCCTTCGTTAAGTGGCGGCATGAATTCCTGCCCAATATTTTTATAGAAAGGCGTTAAGGGCACACTTGCGAGAAAAATAAGTACCGCCAAAACAACAACAGCGAGTTTCGTCCAAATATTCTTTACAGCCAACCGAATAATCGGACGATAGCTGGTTCTGAGTACCCACGTAATCCCATCGGCTAACTTTCTCAGGGGCCAGCTTAGTAACGCAAAAAACTGTGCTACCAGTTTGGAAACCATACCTGTCCGGGTCCGGGTTGGGTCCGCGAGTAGAAATGACGCTAAAACTGGCACCAGACTAATCGCTATGAGGGCTGCACCAAGCATAGCGAAAGTTTTTGTATAGGCAAGCGGTTTGAAGAGTTTACCTGCTTGGCCGGTAAGAGAAAAGACAGGTATGAAGGCAACGATAACAATGAGCATCGCAAAGAAAATGGGGGGTCCCACCTCTTTAGCAGCACGGGTTACAACCTGAAGTTTGCTTTCATCTCCATGCGGTTCCCGTAAATGTCGCGTGATATTTTCTGTCATCACAATACCCGCATCCACCATCACCCCAATCGCGATAGCGATGCCACCCATAGACATGATGTTCGACGGTAAACCGATAATCCGCATCCCAACAAACGAAAGTAGAACCCCCATCGGTAAGACAAGTGCTATTATCAAACTACTTGAAACTTGCCCCAAGAAAAGCAGGATAACAACTGCAGCGACGATGATTTCCTCTGTCAGCGTTTCCTTCAGCGTGTCTGTCGCGCGGTGAATGAGATGGCTCCGATCATAGAACGAGACAACTCGGACTCCCGGTGGGAGTCCAGGTGTAAGCTCTGCTATTTTCGCTTTAACATTCTCAATCACACGCAACGGATTATCACCGTAGCGCATCAGCACAACCCCGCCGGTTGCCGGGATACCTGCTTTGTCTAAGGCCCCGCGCCGAAAGTCGGGACCTTCGCTGACTGTTCCAAGGTTTTTGACGTAGATAGGTACACCGTTATGCGCCTTGACAACGATGTTTTCTATGTCCGCGATGCTTTTGATAAACCCCAAACCCCGAATCAGGAATTCCATTCCGCCTTCTTCAATAACCTTGGCACCAACATCAAGGTTGCTCCCTCGGACGGCATTGTAAACCATTGATAATGGCACGTCATAAGCCAATAAAGTGTTCGGATCAATGTCAATCTGATACTGTTTAACGTATCCCCCTACCGAGGCAACCTCGGAAACGCCATCAGCAGAGGCGAGATAATAACGAACCGTCCAATCTTGGAGGGTCCGAAGTTCATGAAGCTCCAGATTGGAGGCAATAAGCGTCTCTCCATCTTCCGGACAGGTACCCGGCTCGGCATAGCGTTCCGTTGGATGATTAGGGCAATAATATCCATTCTCAACGGTATACCAAAATACCTGTCCGACACCGGTTGCATCAGGACCGAGGACCGGCACAACACCCTCCGGCATGTCTTTCTGTGCAAGATTCATACGCTCCAGTACACGTGTGCGAGCCCAATAGAAATCGACATCATCCTCGAAGATAATGTTAATGTAGCCGAAACTAAACATTGAAGTCGAGCGAACATCTTTGACATCGGGAATCCCAAGCATAGTAATGCTCAACGGATAGATAACTTGATCTTCAATATCTCGTGGGCTTCGCCCGGGCCAATCCGCGAAGACAATAACTTGGTTTTCGCCGATGTCCGGCATAGCATCAATTGGTGTCCGGTTCAATGCCCACCAACCCGCCATTGTCACAAAGACAAAGATAACTAACACTAACAGGCGGTTCTTCATACAGATTTCAATAATTCGGTTAATCATTTTTTAATTTATGACTCCTGGGCGTTGCTCCACTACGTTTCGCAACGGTTTTCGGTTAATTCCAACGCAATTAAGGACACGTCCGATTCCCAAGGACTGTTGAAGCAGTCCTCAGATTAATGCTGGTGGACAGGGGCTTTTGATTCTTCACCGCCGAGTGCCCCTCCATAGGCACCTGATGCGGAGCCTGTTAATTGCGTTTGCGAATCTATCAGGAAGTTGCCATGGGTGACGACCCTATCGCCAGGCGTAAGCCCACTCACAATAGGATAATATCGGCGTTGGGTTTCTGAGTCGTCCGATGCCCCCCAAGCTTCGGGACCCACCTCGACCTCAACCTGTTCATACCCCGATTCGCCGCGATCAATGAAGACTATCTTCCGCAAACCGGTGTCAATGACTGCGCTCTTGGGTACAGTTAGGACTTCACCTGTCATGAGGAGGGGTTTCCCATCACGTGGACATAGCCCTGGGACCGTCGCATACTCGTCAGGATGATCAGGACACACGTATTTGAAAATCAACGGTGGCTGATCTGGGTGGAGAGAAGGCGAGGGCGCGAGCTGATGTGCGTGAGAATGTGCGTCCGCTGTTGAATGTTTTTCAACGAGATCCATACCGCAGATAGAACACTCTCCAAATTCATCAGACTGCTCTTCTGGATGCATCGGACATACCCATACAGATGCTGCCTCTGCAGATGCTTCCGCTTTTTCAAGGAGATCCATACCACAGATAGAACATTCACCGAACTCGTCAGACTGCTCTTCTGGATGCATCGGACACACCCACACGGATGCCTTCGTCTCTGCGGGTGTAGATGCCTCTGCTTTTTCAACGAGATCCATATCACAGATGGAGCATTCGCCGAATTCATCAGATTGCTCTTCTGGATGCATCGGACATGCCCACTTTCCCTCTGTTCCAGACATCGGCTCGGATGCCATGACATCGGAATGTGTTGGCTCTAAATCCATACCACATATATCACATTCGTTAGCGTGTTCGGACGTAATCCATGGATGCATTGGACATGCATAGGGAGCCTCGGATATACCTCCCCGGGTATAGATTTCTGCGAGCGTCGGTTTCATGCGGAGTGTCACATACATTCCTGGACGGAGTTCCTCGTTCGGATTCGCGACAGCTACCTGTACTTTCTGGGTGCGGGTGTTAGCGTCAAAGAACGGATAAATGTAGGTAACTTTGCCGGAGAACGTTTTTCCTGGCATTGATTGTGCCGTAATTTCGACAACTTGCCCCATATAAATCCACGGCAGCTCATACTCGTAAACATCCGCCATGATCCACAAACTGCTGAGGTCCGCGATGCGATAAAGATTTGTCCCTTTGTTGAGGTGTTGCCCCTGCATGACGTTCATGTGAACAACCGTACCCGCGATAGGTGCATAGAGCGGCAAAACGGTGCTGACTTCGCCACGGTTGCGGATATTCTCTATTTGGTTTTCGGTTAGTCCGTACAATTTCAGTTTGGATTCAGCAGCAGTGAGGTTTAGTTCAATCGAGCGGAGGAGCTCCACATATTCTGTATTTTGGAGTTCTTCGACACTTTTGAGTGCTGTTAGATATTCCTCTTGCGCGACGACTAACTCTGGGCTGTAGATAGATAAAAGTTCATCGCCCTCGCGCACCTTGATGCCGGTGAAATCAACGTGCAAATTCTCAATCCATCCGGAGATACGAGTTGACGCATAAGCCATTCGGGTTTCGTTGTAATCCAGAACACCAACGGTTCGGATTTCACGCGCAACTTTGCGAAAAGCGACAGACTCAGTGCGCACTGGAATCAGTGCCTTCTGTTGCTCAGTGAGTTCCAACCCTGAACCCTCGTGGATAGGAATTAAATCCATCTTACAAACTGGACAACTGCCGGGTTCTGACATTTTGACTGTGGGGTGCATAACACACGTCCAGAAACGGATCTTTTTTTCCCCGTCATCAAGCATCACCATTTCCACATCAGACATCGCCATTTCCGCATGATCAGCGTGTTCATCCACACCTGCGGTGTCCTTTTCCGATTTTGTGTCAAGTTTTTTGCTAACATGGTGCTTCATTTCAGCGTTCTCCGGCTGATTACATCCGAACATGAAAAGCACGGTAATTATTAGTGCGGTTGCGAGGCAGAAATTTCTAAGCATTTTGTAAACTCCTTGTATTGCCTGCGTTGCAGTTTTGTAGCTTATAGTAAAATCTACAATTGCTGAGACATCGCGGAAGGCAAGGATACAATCCTCGCCAGCGGCAGTGGGACCTTGTTCGCTGATCAACTGCTCATATATTTTCAGATTTTCCTATAAATTCGCCTCCGAGATGGAATTCGCAATCGGTGAACTCTAAAATCCTATACAAGAAAAGGCTACTCTTGGACCAACGGTTGTTTGGGCAATATCACGCCAACTGCCTGTTCCAACTGTGCGAGATGGTGACGATAATCGCGCAATGCTCGCTGTTCCTCAATCTTCAATTTTAATAAAGTACGTTGTGCATCAAGAAAACTCAAAAAATCAATTTGCGCTGCCTGATAGGCTGTATTCGCGGCATCCAATGCCTGCCGTGCTTGTGGAAGCAGCGTTTGACGATAGAGGCGAATACTCCGATTTGCGGTTTCCATTCCAAAATGATGTTTTTTCACAACAAAGCGGAGCTTGCTCTCAAGTTCTTCAATTCGATGCTCCATCGCTTCAATTTTTACATTCACTTCATGGATGTACGAATTTCGGTGTCCGAACCATGCTGTATTTTTCGGATTCAGTGTCCGTCGTGTGGAAAATGTCATCGGCATTTCTTGTGTGTGTTTCAAGTCCGCCATGCTCCGGTTTTCAAAGTAGCCTGCACCGAGGGTCGGATCAGGATATGTCATTTGCTTCGCCATTTCCACAACCAAGCCCATCTTACTAATTACCAACTTCTGTTTTTGAATTTCTTGACGTTTCTGAATTGCCAACTCATACAACTCAGCCAAAGTAGATATAACCTGTTCCTCTTCAATTGGTATAGGAATTCCTAACGGCAAATCCGCTGAAGAGTTCAACAATGTATTAAGGCGCGCAATGACAGTTTCCCGTTGTTGTTCAAGCGTAATAATTGCCTCTGCTAATTTCGATAATTCCACCTGTGCCATAATGACGTTTGAATATTTGCCCTGTCCGACACGAAACTTCGTTTGGGCAATTGCAATCATCTGCTGCAGTAATTTCTGATTCTCTTCGTTAATACGCGTTGCCTCAATGAGAAAAAGATAATCGTAGTAAGCCAATTTGATTTCGGTTACCAAATCCCTTAGGGCGATTTCAAATTCTTTTTGGGCGATCAGTACATCTTCGGTGATAATCTGCCCTTTCAACGCTAAGGTCTCGGGGAACGGAAATTTCATTGCCATCATCTCTTTATGGCGCATTGGGCCAACTTTTGTATCAAGTTGTTTTGTGAAAGCGTTATACTGACGCAAGACATTCTCAAGGTAAGCAGCTTGAGGATATTGCTCCAGTACCGCCCGAATCTTTTCACGAGCAGACTTCAAACCGGGGTTCCATTCGTATCCGAGTGCCACCAAGAGTTCCAACGCAATAGGCTGAGCAAGCTGAGTTTTCGCCACTTCAGGGGACGCTGCCAATTCCCGATAGGCTTTCATGGTGTCTGTCGAAAACTCGTAAAACAGATTTGGCATCGGTGTTTCACTTTCCAGTTGCGCTTGCCACTGTTTCTGGTATTTCAGCACCTTCGCTTCAATCTCACTGAGATACTGGTCTGGTTCTACGATCAATTCACTTTCAGTATTGGTAATCTTTTTTTCGACTTCAGTATAGTAATACGCCGGCGGTTGTATTTCAGTGCTACGCAACTCTTGGTACGTCTCCAGTTGATGATTCGCACACCCGCCTACCAAAACAGTAAGCATTATGAGACCGATTTTAATGGTTGTCGGCACGAAAATCTGCTGACGCAGAATTTCTTTCAGTCGTCGGTTGCTGGTTAAAGAGGGATCTGGTTTAACAAAACCTTCTTGTGACTGAAAACTGAAAACTGAAAACTGAAAACTATTCAATTTGCGAATCATCGATCTTTCCCCCAACGAGCTGCTCCAACCGAGCTACATTCTGTTGATAGTCTGTAATCGCACGTAGCCGAGCAAGATTAAAATTCAACCAAACACTCTGTGTCTCAAGAAATCCTGTAATGCTCTTGGGACCCTCCTGATGCCACGTCTCAGCAGCTTCTACAGCAGCACCAGCTTGCGGAATGAGTGTGGTTTCATAGAGTTCGATAAGTCGTCGCGCGTTCTCAAGACGAAAATAAATCTTCCGGAGGGCAACCTTCGTTTCATCCTCCAGAGAGTACTTCTTCGCTGTGACGACCTCACGATTTTGCTGAGCCTCGCGAACCTTGCTGCTGTTCTTCAAACTTGACCACGGAATTGTCACACCCACACCGATGCTAAACGGGTTTTTACCACTGCCGGGCGCGTCCAACATCAAGGCGTTGCCCGTTTCTATTGTCATTAAGTCAAACTTAAGCATGGGCTTGGTTTGGAGTTCGGCAAGGGCAAGTCCCTCGGTGGCTTTTTCGACAGTTAACTCCGCAATTCGCAACTCTTGTCGTTTTGCTAAAGCCTGTTTTTCCACATCAGCTAACGTCACATCAAGCAGCTCATAGGCAACAGGGATAGTTGCGCCAAGCGGCGTTGTTGAAGGAACAGATAGGATTCCCCTGATGTTTGCATGTTCAACGCGATGCAACTCCTCAAGCAGCACAAGATCATATTCCAACTGGGCGAGTTGACTTTGTGCCTTCAGTACATCATTGAGTGCTACCTTTCCTTCGGCATAACGTGCAGTGGCAATTGTGAGAATAGAGGCTACCAGTTCATGATTTTGTCGCGTCACCTCGACTGCCCGTTGGAGATATGCCAATTCGTGGTAACTCAGTTTCAGTTGAACAATGAGATCGCGTATCACCTGCTCGTGTTTCACGCGTTCAATCTCAATCGCCTTTTTGACGACCTCCCCAGCTGCATCAAGGGTACCGGGATATGGAAATGCTTGCGAAAAACTAACCCGATGGCGTTGAGGTCCCACTCGCGTCTCCACGCTTCGTAAGAAATAGCCATACATGAACATCGGATCGGGCAATGCTGTCACTTGTGGGTACTGTTCAATTGTCGCTTGCCACCGTGCCTTTGCAGCACTAACTTTTGGATTCCGTTCAACAGCAACCTGAATTAAACTCGGCAACTCAAGTGTTTCAGCAAATAAAGATGCTACATCGGTTTGTTCCGGGATCGCTGCTGTGTGATTCATTCCATGCGCTTCCGTTTGCATCAGAACGTCTAACACCAGTATGATGCCGATAACAATTACTGTCCCTTGATGGAGTAAACTTACTTCACGCATTATCGTCTCCTTGCCAGAATAGCCATCAGCAATCAGCGGTCAGCCGTCAGAAAGAGGACTCTGGTTTATCAGGAAACCTCTTTGCTGATAGCCGACAGCCGATAGCCGATAACCACATTAAAGTGAAATCTTGACAGCTGGGCTCGTCACGCGGACGCGGACCTCATGTTCTGTCCCTTCTGGCATAGTAATGAACCCTTCGTAGGTATGGGTCATTTTGCTATATTTCAGTAGTGCCATCTTTGTCTGCCCTTCAGTATTGGTAACCTGAATGGCGAGTTTAACATCACCTAACGCAATCTCCCCAGGATCTTGCGTCGGGTATATACTGAAATAGTGGGTCTTTCCCTTAATCTCATCGGCTTTTATCATGCCCCGCATTCCCATGTGAGACATCATCATCTTGTACGCATCTGTAGTTAGCACGTTGAGATCAAATGTCAAATTTCCGACTGAGATTGTTTGGAGGAACTTATCTGGATTTGCCTTGAACATTTCTGCTTGCATGTCGTTGCAGAAATAGTAGTCTTTCCCATCCTGTTCGACCTTGACCATTGCCGAAGGCTTCATCATCATACCATCAACTGCACAACGTACTTTTTCATCTGCAGCTGTGTGACCAGCGTGGTGATGGGCTTCATTATGCTTGTGCGCGTCCTCTGCTTTAAGTGAAAAGACTGAGAACAGCAACACGGCAAGAGTTGCTAAGAAAGCGGCGACAATTCGCCGCGTCAATTTCGTTTTCATGTTTTTCTCCTTTTTTATTCTGTCTTAAGAGTTGGCGAGGATACAATCCTCGCCAGCGGTGGTGAGGGTTTCCTTCAACGTGAGATTCCGGGATTGCCCTGTTTCCCTCCATTAAATCAAAATGAATAGGTCGTGGAAACAGAAACCAAATTGCCAAATTCAATCGCATCGCTTTCATCGTAAAGGGTTTCCTGAGTCAGCGGAAACATAACGTTGGCAGACACAGAAATATCGTTCAGTGCCACTAGGGACATACCGAATGCTGCCATGCTGTAACGCATCCCAGTATTGATATCGCGTTCGCTAGCCCAAGCGGCAGAGGATTGATAAAATCCGAGATAGTTCCCATTAAATGAAAGCCAATTGAAGAGGCGATAGGTAAAACCAGCTGTATAGCTTAACTCCACCGGACCTCGATAAGTCTTGTTATTTTCATAGAATGGGAACATTCCACGTGCGGAAGCAGTGATAGTCCCGCCTCGGTAGAGCGGCAGACTGTACTGCAGATTGGCAATGGGGTTAAAGGTCCCTGTGCCAAATTGGATATGGAGGTGTTCAATGCCTGCATCTCCAAGTTTCCACGGGTTTTCCTCGGTTCTGCCGGTTGGGACCGTCGTGCCTAACCGAGCAAACAATACGTCCCCAGTTTTAAAGAGTCCACGAATTTTATGGCCTAAGAACAAATCTGAATCTGCAAGCCCAGTATAGGTTTCATCCCGATGATGGATATCTCTACTCCGCAAAATGGCTTGCTTATCTTCAGAACTCACCGGCTCAATCCATTCAATGCTCGCTTCTTGGTCTCTGACAGCATACGGAACAGTCGCCTGCAGTGACCATCGGTCACTAAGCAGGTATTGTAATCCGACATCAATCCGATAAGTACTCAATGCTACATGGTGCCTATGTAAAGGGGCATCTACAACTTCTCCTGTCGGTGAAAGTCCTCTTGATTCAAGATGTCCACCTTGTGCATCAGGGGACATCAACATATTGACATTTACTCGAAACTGATCTATCTCTCTTGAAGCCAAACTGACTTCATTCATCAAACCGCTGGGCGGTAAGACGGGATTGCTTCACGCAGGACAACTTTCTTGTGCAAATCCGAAAGAGATAAAAACCCAACTGAACAGTATCACGTGCAAAAATAAACGCATTTTTATATCCTGTAATTTATGTCATCCGAAAGTATCGCAGCGCAGTGAGACACAAAACCTCGCGCTACAGATTTATTGGCAGTCTTCCAGTGCAAACTTTCAGGAGAAAGAAAGCCGGAAAAACAATACATAAAGGTGTTGAAAGCAAAGATAGGGAATACTTAAAGAGTTCCTTGTGGAACTCGCCAAGCACTACGCAAATGGAGGACCTCTACGGGTCAGAGAGTGGTCGGGAAAAAGTGTAGAAAAAAGGAGGGGAGGAACCTTAAACGATTCCCTTGTGAAAACAGGCAAAGTTGCCGAGATAGGAAGAATTGAAACGAGAGATTGCTCAATTGATTCACGGGATTCGTGCGTGTCGTATCTATCGTCCGGAAGAACAAGCTCTAAATCTTTTGAACAGCATAATTTATCACTTTCTGATGGGGTTTCGGCTTCACCTGATGTGCCCGTTTTAGCATTTTGACAACAGGTTAAATGGATTTCAGTAGCTCCGCTCACGACTTTTTGAGACGCGTCGTGGCAGAACTTTTGTTCAAAAGCTGCACAGAGGAGAGGGCATACCGAATAGACGTACAATAGCCCCACGAGTAAGATAAGAACCTGCCGATGTTTTTGCAACATTGTTCAATAAACTCCACTGTTTCGTCAGAAAGTGATAATCAAACAGAATACCCTAAAGCATTATACACCAAAATCTCAAAAAGTTGCAAGAAAAATGGATATTTCCATAACTACACACCAAGAATCTTAAAAAGTTGCAAAAAAAAGCAGCTTAGGGCACTTAATTTTTTAGGTCAACTTCGCCAGAGTGGGCATCGTTTCCCTATGAGGTTGCTGCCCCTTTATGAGTTAGTATATTTTTTGAAAAAGAACAAACGAGTTTTATAGTAAGCCTACAATTACTTGCGGGGAGGCGAGGATACAATCCTCGCCAGCAGCAGTGGGGTGTTTTTGCTTGGGTGTTTCCGCATTTGCTGACCAACCGTCTACATATTTCCGGTATTTACTATAATACGTATATCAAGCATACGTCTCAATTTTATATTTGCTGACGAGACATCATAGATAAGAAATTTGGCAGAGCAACAGCGGAAAGAGTGGGAATTCTATAGCGTCGTAGCGGCTGAACGCTCAATTTAAGTTGCATTGTAGATGTGAATTGGATATACTATGTGACAAGTGCCTGATTCATGGTATTCTGAAGTGTTGCTCACTCTCTTCTGCCTAAAATACAAAGAAGATAACCAAATCAAGCCGCTGTAGTTTAAATTAAAAGGGAGGAAGATCTCATGCCGTATATCAAGACTCCAAAGGAATGGGAGATCCCTGAAAGTCAAGTGACATCTGAGTCTGACTATATCAACCGTCGGAAGTTCATCAAAGATTTAGGCATTGCGAGTGCCAGTGCCTTGCTGCTCTCCAGTTCAACCGCTTGTGCGCAGAAGAAAGGCGTTGAAAAGCAGTTAGAACCTTTCCAAGCGCAAAAACTTGCAGTGGAAAATAACACGCGTTTCACTGTAGAAAGACCGATAACTGACGAAGTCGTTGCTGCTACTTACAACAATTACTATGAATTCACCTCCTCCAAAAGCACTGTTTGGAAGAGGGTAGATAAATTCAGAACGCGTCCGTGGGAGATTGAAATATCGGGGTTGGTCGAAAAGCCGATGACCCTGGATGTGGACGACTTAATCAAGCAGATGCCTATTGAAGAGCGGATCTACCGATTCCGTTGCGTTGAAAGATGGGCAATGGTAGTGCCTTGGATCGGTTTCCCGATGAAAGCGTTGCTCGAAAAAGTTCAACCCACTGCTGAAGCCAAATATGTCCGAATGCTCACGTTTTTGGATCCGGATATGGCACCAGAACAACACAATGTTCGGATGCCGTGGCCCTATTTTGAAGGGTTAACGCTCGCGGAAGCTATGAATGACTTAACATTGCTGGTTGTCGGTATCTATGGGCATGTTTTGCCGCCACAACACGGTGCACCTATCCGACTCATCGTCCCTTGGAAGTATGGGTTCAAAAGTATCAAATCCATCGTGAACATTGAATTAACTGACGAGAAACCGCGCACTTTTTGGAATACACTTGGACCGAGAGAGTATGACTTCGAAGCAAACGTCAACCCCAATCTGCCACATCCACGTTGGTCGCAGGCTAAAGAGTGGATGATTGGAAGCGGTGACATTCACAAAACCGTTATTTACAACGGTTACGGCAGTTCAGTCGCGCACCTCTACTAAGGTGAGTTTTCCAAAGTGGCAAAGCAACTGCTTGAGACAGGCAGGAACAGATGGATAGAAAACAGACCATCGCAAAAACTTTTCTTGGATTGTTATGCTTAGCTTTATTACTATTCGCTGGATGTGACGAGTTACCTTCTAACATGTTTGACAAGAAAGAAAGCGAACCTGAGATCGGTCCCGTTGATAGCAGCGTCGTCACAGCGAATACACAATTTGGGTTTAGCCTGTTCAATGAAATCCGAAAGACTGAGCAGAATGAGAATATTTTTATCTCCCCCTTTAGTGTTTCAGTTGCTTTGGCAATGACGCTAAATGGGGCATCCGGCGAAACCGAGCAGGCGATGGTCAATACATTACAACTGCAAGGATTGGACTCCGAAGCGATTAACGCTGGCTATGCAGGATTGCGCCAGACGCTTTTAACATCAGACCCGAAAGTTATACTCACGATTGCAAATTCACTCTGGGCGCGCCAAGATGTTCCATTCAAGCCGGATTTCCTGCAGCGAAATACCCAATTTTTCGGAGCGGAGATCTCAACATTAGATTTCACGGATCCAAACACCCTAAACACAATTAATCAGTGGGTAAACACCAACACCAACGGCAAGATTTCAAAAATCCTTGACGAAATCAACCCGGCTGCGGTTTTATTTCTGATTAACGCTATCTATTTCAAAGGATCATGGCAAACAGAATTTGATCCATTGCACACGCGCGACGGAGCCTTCCATCTTGCAACCGGTGGCGAAAAGCAAGTAGCAATGATGGCGAGGACGGGTGATTACCGGTACTACCAAAATTATGAAGAAAATTTTCATGCAATCAGCCTCCCTTATGGCGATGGTCGAATAAGTATGTACATCTTCCTCCCTCGCCGCGAATCTAATCTCAATACCCTCTTAGATAATTTGAACGCCGAGAATTGGGAGAATTGGATGTCGCAGTTCCGCGAACAGGAGGTGTTGCTCGCCATGCCCAAATTTAAGTTGGAATATGAAAAAACGCTTAACACGCCGCTGGAATCACTCGGTATGGATATCGTGTTTGCCCCCGGGCTTGCAGATTTCAGTCGAATGGCAACTTTAGAGATTTTGGGTAAAAACTTGTATATCGGAGAAGTCCTCCATAAAGCTGTCGTTGAAGTTAATGAAGAAGGGACTGAAGCCGCAGCAGTAACCAGCGTTGGAATTCGCGCAACGAGTGCCCCACCTGCATTTATTGTAGACCAACCCTTTTTCTTCGCGATTCGTGACAATGATACAAAAACAGTACTGTTCATGGGCATTGTCGCAGATCCGTAAGTGGAATATGTGCTATGGTTCAGATAAAAATAAATGTAGCGTCTCCAACAGACTATACAACAAAGCGAGCAATAGACGCACGGCATCAAAAGCGACTCCGACGACTAAGCATAACGTCCGCTGTTTTTATTTTCGTACTGGTTCCTATGCTATCGTTATCTGCTACATGGGAGTCGGTGGAAAGTTCACACTTTCGGGTCTACTACCAAGAGGGTACAGTAGACCCGATGTCAATTCTCCAAATCGCAGAAGACTTTTACGCCGAAATGCCGGAGTTGACAAGCCGTATTCCAGCAGGGATGATTGACATTTGGGTCTGTGACACACAAAAAGCGTTTCAGACCTCCGTTCATGCGCCGATCCAGGATTGGGCGGTTGGGTGCGCCTTTCCATTGAGTCGGCGCATCATTATACAAAATCCGAAACATATAGCCCTTGCGAAACTGCAGTTAGCGCAAGTTCTCCGGCACGAGATAGCGCATGTCCTCTTTGGACAATGTACACGCAAAGCGGTCAAGGAAATTCCGTTGTGGTTTATAGAAGGTATCGCGATCTACTTTGCGGAGGAATGGGTGCCGAGTCGTCACGAAACATTGCTAAAACATATTTTCTCGAAATCTATCCTGCCTCTTCACGAGTTGGAACGAGGCTTTCCACGTTCGCAAGCGGGAGCGGACTTAGCGTATGCTGAGAGTCAGGATGCCGTCCGTTGGTTGGCAGAAATCAAGGGAAGAGATGTCCTGTTTGCACTTATTACGGAACTCCACGCTGGCAACAACTTTAGTCGTGCCTTTGAAGCAACAGTCGGATGGGACCTCGCGATGTTCGATAAACACTGGCGCGAATCGTTGACGGAACGTTATCAGTGGGCATCTCTGTTTTCTAACTCCTATTTTCTATGGGGAGGCATTGGAGGACTCGCACTCCTCGGTTATCTCGCCTGCTGGAACCGCAGAAGACGACACCTAAATAAACTTGCGCAACAGGAAGACACTGTGGACGCATTCTTTAAAACCTAAAAACTATGAACACCTATCTCATTTACGCTGCCCTCTGCTTTGTCTGTTTTACTTCCATAGCGACAGCACAACCTAAAAAACAACTCGCGCAGTACCCTAATCAACTGACACGCGACGGACATATCGTTGTGCTACCTGACCACGGGACCGTTTACATAGTTTCCGATTTGCATGCACATTGGGACGATTTTAACCACTGGTTGGAACTCACGAAACTCGTTGAGCGGATCCAAGCAGGTGAGGATGTTTATGGATTGATACTCGGTGATGCGATTGACTATAAGCCCGATGAACCGAGACACCCACCTTATGGGGATATACTCATCGTTGACCGGGTTATGGAACTCCAAAAACAGCTTGGTGACAACGGAAAAAGACTTATCTACATCCGAGGGAATCACGAATTCGCTGCCGCAGATGCATACGCAATGCTCAAAAGGCAAGGAATGACAATACAGAACCGGCAGCAGTTTATTCGTGCCTTATATGACAGTCCTCTCGGGTCGTATTATGAGCAGTTCAATTTTATTGAAAGAATGACGGACACACATTATGACTTCCTTATGAACTTGCCGACAGTCATTGTTGGGAAAAATGGATTTGTCGGTGTTCATGCGGGTCCTGCGCGTTTTGTCACAGGTCTCGCGGATCTTGTTGATCCGAATCCGAAAACCCTTGAGGAACTCCTCTGGCATCGTCCTACCATTGCTTATAGTGGTGGATACACTTTAACCCACATTAAAAATTTTCTTGAAAATATCCATGCGAACCTTCTTGTTGTGGGGCATACCCCGATCAGTTATTTTCCATCACAAAACGTTAGAGACGGTATAGCAACATTCGGTAAAAACCAACTCATTTTTTCGACGGGCTACAGCGGCAAACCCGGCGTTCGGGCATATATCGAAATTGATTTGGCAGAGACCTATCCCTCAGTGAGCGCGCTGAAGTTAGGTGCGAATATTCATCACCTTTATGATGAGGCTGGAAAGCGAAAATCAGAGTAGAGAGACCCCTCCACAAGAAAGATGCCCACCATGCGACCACTCATTTACATCATGACCCCGGTGCTGATCCTTACGATTGTTCTCGCCTCCCGTTTTGTAACGTGGGATGCGATAAAAGGGAAAAACCCACAAGCGCAAGCGAACGTGCAGAAGGGAACTCTGTCATTGAGGGAATGGAAGATGCCAGACGCAATAGCGGCATTTACACGAGCGATTGAGATTGAACCTAAATACGCTGAAGCTTACGTGAAACGCGGTCTCGCCTATTACCGGACAGGGCAGTACAAAGCAGCCATCGCAGACTATACACGAACCTTAGACTTCAAACGATACCACGCCGATGCGTACGCAAGCCGTGGTGATGCTTATCGAGCGTTAGGTCAAACGCAGCACGCCATTGCGGATTACTCCGCCTCACTGAAAAAAAGATGGAATACTCGTGTCATGCGAAGGCGGGCACAAACTTATTTCAAACAGGGAGACGTTCAGAACGCCCTCGCTGACTACAACACTGTGATTAAGCGGCAGCCGAGTGCTATGGCTTACTATACCCGCGGCAATGCTTACTTTCAACTCTCCACCGAAGGCGACACGCGTCATTTAAAATTTGCATTGGCGGATATGGATCAAGCGATTGCTTTGGAACCAAGCTTCGCCAGTGCCTATATCAACCGTGCGCGAATTTATGCACGCGCGGGAGAACAGACATCAGCAACCGCTGATTATATGAACGCCGTAGAACTTTTCACCGAAGCAATTGGGACATGGCAAGGTGAATCGAATGCCCTAACACAGGTTTACCTTTGGCGCGCCTTCGCTTATCAAAAATTGGGCGAAATAGACAAAGCACAAAGCGATATAAACGAAACGAATAAACGTATTTTTAGCTTTTTTCTTGAAAAAAATAAAAAATTGTGATATATTTATAAGGGTGACGTTTTAGCATTCACTTGACTTTCTTCTACTTTTACGCGTGGATTTCCGGTCAAGGAACTGTTTCTACTGCACGGCTCACAAGTTAAAAAATTGATTTTATATTTAAATTAATTTCCAATAGGAGGCTACAAGAATTAATATGACAGGAGAAGCATTGGGTTTGGTTGAAACGAGAGGCTTAGTTGGGAGCATTGAAGCTGCCGATGCTATGGTAAAGGCAGCGAATGTTCGACTCATCGGTTACGAGCAAATTGGTGCGGGTTACGTGACTGTCATGGTTCGTGGCGATGTCGGTGCAGTGAAAGCCGCAACAGATGTCGGTGCTGAGGCTGCCGCGCGCGTTGGTGAAGTTGTTTCTGTTCATGTGATTCCGCGCCCGCACGCTGAAGTCGAAACTATGCTGCAAAAAGCGTAAACTATTTGTAAGTCCGCTTTTGAAGAACGTTCAAGATATTTTAACCAAAGAGGCGAATCATAGATGCCAGATCGTGCCCTTGTTGAATTGATCACTCAGCGTGTTGTCAATAAGTTGACAACAGAGCAGGCGTGTAGCGGTTGTGCTTTGAGGTCCTGTAATGCTGGAAGCCGTGCGTGTGACACTGTCGCTCAGCAACAACAGATCCCCGTTGGAGTCTCAGCACGACACGCCCATGTGACACAGGAACATCTTGAAATCCTTTACGGTGCTGGACACCAACTTACTGTCTACGCCCCGCTCTATCAACCAGAAGCGTTTGCTGCAAATGAGACGCTAACAGTCGTTGGAAAGCGAATGCGTGCTATTGAAGCGGTACGTATCCTTGGTCCTGTACGGGACTACTCTCAGGTCGAAGTCGCACAAACGGAAGCGATTCGACTCGGATTAAATCCACCTATTCGGGACTCGGGCGACCTTGCTGGGGCAGACCCTATTACTCTCGTTGGACCCGCTGGAAGCATTTATCTGGAGGAAGGGGCAATCTGTGCCACACGACACATCCACATGACTCCCGGAGATGCGGACGCACTTAACATCCGCGAGAGCGACCTTTTAAAAGTACACTTCCGTGGCGAGCGTGCTTTAACGTTTGAAAACGTTCGTCCCAAAATTTCTGAAGATTATGTGCTTCAGATGCACTTAGATACCGATGATGCCAATGCAGCAGGTTTAACGGGGGGTGAACCCGTTGAAATCGTCCGAGATGCCGGTTGAGACGTGCAGGTTTCCTAATATTTTGAGGCAGCATGAATCAGGAACTGATTGACCAGATTAGGAAAATCGTGGAGCGGGTACTGCGAGAGCAAACACCAGTCGCCACGCAAACCTCACATGAAAAGCGGTTGCTCGTTATTTTTAGTGCAACACACTTTGAATTGGATGAACCGATCCAGCAGCTTCACACCTGCATGCAAGATGGATGGAAACTTACAATAATTTTGTCTGATCTTGCGACTAAAGTTATAAATCCTGAACCGATTCATGCGGCATTTGGCGAAGATAACATTTTTCAAGAGAATACGCTAATAGATATAAAAACTTTTGTGGATGCTTACCAACAGATTGTGCTTCCTGTCTTTTCTCATCCAATGGCTGCAAAGCTCGCGTTAGGCTTGGTAGACACGCCGTGTACTTATCTCGTATTTGAAGCACTCTCTAAAGGAAAAAGGATTATAGCAGCCTCTGATGCGCTTAATCAAAGTGAAGCTTCCATAAAAGCGAGTCCTATTTTCAGTAAACTTAAAGGTGATTATGTAAACGTTTTGTCTGAACTTGGCGTTCAATTGGTACCGATGACTCGAATCGCTGAGTCAGTCATGGAGAGAACGGGCTATTCGCGTGTTGTTGTAGAAAAAACTTTAATTAGTGCAGCGACTATTTCCAATCTGGATGCGGATGTGCGAGAATTAGTTTATGTAAATCCGGCAATTATTACGCCACTCGCACGTGAGCATGCAAAAAAAAGAGGTATTGAACTGATACCGAAAGGTTAGGAATTGACGAAGTTATTTAGTTTTTGCCGATATTAAGAAGTCTGTTCGTTTTTAAAGGGTGAGTCGTGATGAGGGCATCTGAATTGTTGGATAGTGTTGATTAATGCTTGACAATTCTTGAAGAAAATTGTATTATTTTTATGACAATTTTTAATTTAAGACAGATACTTACGCAGCACCGCGCTCAATGGGTAAAGATTTATTGAAAATACCAAACGAAGGACATGGACATAGGAGGAGGATTCTCATGAAAACCCGGATTTCTGTTTTAAGCGCAGTATGTCTTATCAGCTGCTTTGCAATTGCTGGATTGTTAGCTCCCGCCGCTGCGGATTACGATTATTATGGGGATAGGCTGAGCCGAGAGCATCGCATTGCAAATGATGTTGATGAATGGATAGAACGTGGAAATGCAACAATTACCGCCAGTCCGCGTTTTGAAGATGGTGTCCGGCTCACGGCTTGGGCAAATGCTGCGGAGAACGCAAATGACTACGAATTTGCGATTGCCAGCGCGGTATATCTTTTTGAAATTCCAGTAGGGACCCAGTACATCGAAATTTTGGTGCGATATCGAGGAGAACCGCATCACCTAGAAATTGAGGACTACGAAGAACCCATTGCAGGACGCGTTTGGATTCGTAATACCAAACGCGAGGCGACACGTCGCGGCTACCACGATGAAAACGCTAAGGAGACACGCTACGGGGATACCTTTGTCCTTCGAGCGAAAAATCGTTCTGAACTTATTAAGATTCCAGCAGCAGGTCGAGTCAAAGATGGATGGATGGAGCTTCATGTTGTCGCGGAGGGTGGTGAACAGCTTGATGTGGAACATCTTGAGGTGTCCACTTATCGGAGACAACCGAAGGTTAAAGTGATTCAACGGTATACACCGTCTTATCGTTGGCGTCCGTGGCACCGTTACACCTATCTCTACTTTTACGATGGTCCCGTCTATTACGCGACGGACTACGACCACTATCTCCGATGGAGCTATCCGATCTACGATCACCACTATCTCTCGATTCGCTCGTATTATGGCGGATATCTTGGACGTTACCGCAGCTATTATCCGAGCGCATACTATCGTTATCACTCGCCGTATTATGGTGGTTCTTACCAAGGTTACTATCGAGGTACACCTAAGGTTTATCAACGGCGGACGCAGTTGAATCGGTGGAGTGCGCAGCACGAAACAACGCGTCGGCAATACAGCCGTAGCCGATTGTCTGCGAATAGTCGTCAAGGAGAACGGACAGCGGTCCGAAGAAACGTCCGCACTGCCCTCGAAAATCATCGGAGGCAAACCCCAGCAACAACGGAACGGATTGCACGTAACTCAATTATTTCGGAAAAACGACGCGCTCTTGCCTCCACGTCGACACTCCGACAAAATGGCATAAGACGGAGTACATACGCTGGAGATGCGGTTAGCAAGCAGCGCCGTTATCCAACTGCGGCAACACAAAATACGAGCCGTTATAGAAGTTCCGTAGAGGCTCAGCGGAGTACACCACTGTATAGACGTACGACCCCTTCTTCAAACCGGTCATTCTCGTCTAATTCAAGTAGTGCCTCCCGTCGGCAGTATAGAAGTACGACTTCAAATTCGAGTTCGACGCGCTCGCGCACAAGCGTAAGTCGTTCAAGTGAGAGCTCTCGTGTAAGTCGTTCGAGTTCGACGCGCTCGCGCACAAGCGTAAGTCGTTCAAGTTCTAAAACTTCTACAAAATCCCGGACGCGTCCGACGACTTCAAGTTCAAGCTCATCGCGTAGTAGCTCAAGCAGTAGCAATGACGACGATGACAAAAAAGATCGGAGTCGGACAACGGAACGGACGAAACGGAGACGTTAACTACATTTATTAGGAGTAGTGTAAGCTTTGCGCGACCCTTTCGGCGCGTAAAGCTTAATATCAGATGCGATTTTTGCTAATTATATTACTATTGCTTTTCAGCCTCCACGCGAGTTTTGCACAGGAGGCTGAAAATGGTGCAGATACTGAACAGCAAACACCTGAACCAGCGGAACAAGAGAGACTTGTTTCACCAGTTGGGGCTATAGTGCGTTCCGCCATTTTTCCAGGGTGGGGACAGTTTTATAGCCGCGGTTATTTCCGTGGCAGCCTCACTGTTTTGGGAATAGGCGGTTCTGTTGTCGGTGCCTTATTAGCACAGAACTCTTTTCAGAATCGTTACGATGCCTACGCGAGGTATGCAAGCTTACGTCCTAACGATGAGCAAGGTGTGTTAGAGCGTTATGAGTACGCGAATCAGCGTTACAAACTCAGGACATTTTTTATGTACACCGGCATTGGTATTTGGGTTTATAGTCTTATCGATTCTTATGTCAATGCAAACTTTTACAATGCGACTACATTGATTCAGTCTATTGAGAAAGATGCACAAGATATTGAAAAATTGGGGATTGAAGTCGGAGCGACTCCGTCGCGTCTGTATTTGGGTATTGTTAAAACCTTTTAAAATAAGAAGGAATACTTAATCATGTTCAGGACTTTTGCAAAAGTCATTGGCGTATTCATCTTACTCCTAGGTTTTATGGGGTGTGGAGACGCTGATAAAGTCGGTCAGGTTCCACCTGAAGAACTCCTTCAAATCAATAAAGTCTTAGACCGATGGCGGCAGGGGTATGAGACGGAAGATGTTAACGCTTACATCGAAACTTTCTGGCAAGAAGGTTTCCTCTATGTTTCCGATTGGGGAACAGACGGGGACAAAACCGACGATCTGGAGTTTGATGACATTCGACAGGAACGGGATGCCGCTATCCGAGTCTTTGAGAAGTTTCAGGATATTGAGATAGAACTCTCTGTTCCACCAGAGATTTCGATGAATGAGGATGGCACCCGAGCAGAAGTGCGGAATCACTATAGGATTCAACTTTTTATATCGGATGGACACTCACTTGAGGGTGGCTTTAGTGGTGTATACGCTGAAGGTGACAATCTCTTCATCTTTGAAAAAAGAAACGATGAATGGCGCATCGCTGAGTGGCACGATGAAGCGTTTAACGAGGAAGAAATTCGCATCGCCAATAACCTATAGGTTTGAAAAAGGGAGGGGCAATTTCTAACCCAGAGACTGGGTGGGAATTCTGTACATTCATGTCGCAACAGGAGGGACACCTACGTGATTACCTTCAACTCATACGAAAACATGATTTTACACTCTGCCTGAGCGTTCTGTTGGTATTAGGAACTGCCCTAATTATCTCGCTCCGCTTACCTAAAATGTATGCTGCCTCCACTTTAATGTTACTCGTCCAACCGAGTGCGACATCTTCGCTACCTTCAGCGAACCTGTTTCAAAATGTCCTCTCTGGCGGTGTCGATCGGCGGGAAATGGAGACAATTAGCACCCGATTTTCCACAGAGTCAATGCTAAAAGCAGCAATTGAAAACCTTGAAGAGAGCGGCAACGCCAAAGCAGTTGCGCTCTACCCACCAATAGGTAAACTCAAACGAACCCTAAAGGCTCAACTAAATCCAGACTCCGATTATATCAATCTTTCGATTGCTTTAACAGAGGCAGAAGGAGGAGAGCGCAACGCAGCACTCCTCGTCAACCAACTTGCCCAAGACATGAAAACGTTGCGGCGTGGAGATGAAGAAACAAAACTTAGAAAACGGATAGAGTTTCTCCAAGATAAACGACGAGAAATTCAAGCCGAAATAGAGAAAGACTTAGAAGCACTCCTCCTATTTGTTCGTGAAAACGGCAGCCCAGAAACATGGGTACCGATTCTCACTAACTTGCTTGAGCGTCGTTCGAGTGTCCAAGAAAGACTTGAAACGAATCAGCAGCAGCTCTATGCAACCCGCGCTCACATAGCATATCTACATGAACAACTAGAACTCTTACCGGAACAGACAAAGATATCAGAAACCACCTCTTATGATCCTGTTTGGCTTTTTCAGCAGGAGAAGCTTTTCACTCTCGAATCGCAGCGTGTTGCGGATGCGGAAAGAATCGGCAAGACTGCCTCGGAGTTGAAAGGACTTGATGCACAAATCGCTGTCGTTCGCGAAAAAAATGAGCAAACCTCCCCTACCGCTACCACTATTACTTCCGGACCCTCTGCCCATCATACCTATATAAAGAATCAATTATTGACATTTGTTCCAAGTCTCTCGCGCTATGAAAATGCTGCTGAACGCCTCAAACAGGAACTTAGCATGCTGGAAACTGAATTGGCACAGGTACTGGAACAAATTCCGGAAAACCAGATGATTCTCACACAAATGGTAGCCAAGATTCAAAAAACCAATGAACTGGCTGAAGAGATTGCGAAACGTTTACTTGAGGTTGAAATATTATACGCTGAATCCAAGTTAACAACCTCTCGCAATCAGATGGGTGGTATTGAAATTATCGACCGCGCCGTACCCAGAAAGATTCCCGTCAGTCCCCGACTTAGATTTGTTTTGATTATTGCGGGGATCGCCGGTGTGTCTTTGGGTATTACGATTGCCCTATTTATCGAATATTTGGGTGGAAGTACCGAGAATCTAACAGATTAAATACCATGTTTTGAAGCATTTGTAATTTCAATTTTCGGGTTTTGGAACCCCAAATTGATAGCAGTGCGAAAAAAAAAATGTCAATTTTTCTTAAAATGTGGTATAATATATAGCACGTCCAATGCGCAGTGTTATGTTACTTGTTCGCTGCCATTGTGAGGATATTCATAGATTCATGCCGGGACATGTTGATGTTCTTGACTGGAGTTTTAGGGCAGGACGGCAATTTTATTGTCCGTCTTCTATTGTTTTCAGGGAGGCAGTAGCAGTCGAAGTTATCCTCATAATTAGGGACGCACCTATTCTATACAGCATTCTGTAGGACAAATTATTTAGGTGCGTATGAGCGATTTGTCAGATCGCGACTCACCTTTAAACAAAATGGGCGAAAAGCCGGAAGTGATTGGCACTGATAATTAAACTTGGAAAATATATGATATTTGTGGTATGATACGGAATTGCCACCCTAATGTATGCGTTTTTTCTGTTAAAAACTTGACAGAAATTTGAATCAGTGCTATTTTTAATGCTAAGAACATTTTTGTGAGCGTTTTATCACACATTTAGTGAGAATTCTCGCGAAACAAACCCTTAATTTGTTGGAAGGAGACTCGCTTTTTATGCCCTTCGCATAGTATTCGTGATTTTCGGATACGTGTTTAGCAGTAACGAAAAATAACCAAATTGAAGTAATGTTGGTTTCATTAACGAAATTTTGGAATTCTTCGTTTACACGTAAAGCGGTTTTCATCCATGTCTTAAGGTTTTTGTCGGAAACCGGGGTAGAGGGAGCGAAATAGTGAAATATCCATATCGCAGTTCCGTTGCCCAAATATCCGATTCATTATTTCCAAGGAGGAAAAACAAAGTAATGAACAGGCTAAAACAATCAATTGATGTTTTACTTGTAGCGACCTGTATCTTGAGTGCTTTTGTGCTTTACGGTTGTGGTGCACAGAGCCTTGGTCCACAAGAACCCCTATTACCAACGATTGAGGGGAGTTCTAAATTTTCAGCACGATTCCAGTTGGAAGAAGAACCCCAATTCTTCTATGACCTGTTTGGAAAAGAGCTGCTTGAGGGTAACGAGGTCTATAACTATCGTGAGCAGAAAGAGTTTGACCAAAACGGTGAATTGTTTGTGGGTTGGACCGGTCAGCTGGATAGTGAAAGATTCTCGGCGCAGCTGGATAGAACCGTCTTGACAGAAGACAGTTTCCGAGGTAGATATACCGAGTTTGCTATCGGTGATAGCATGCGCTTCAAACCGTCTACACTGTTCCCGAACCGCTACATCCTTTACAAAACAGAGTTTGACGGGCTTCGTTGGGACATCTCTTTTGCACAGGAACGACACCTTTTCACACTCATCAACTCACGTATCTCGAACCCTGTTCAGTTGACAGACGCAGCGGCAAACCTCGCACCAACTCTTGGTCGTCGAAACGGTTTGAATGAAGATGCTGGGGTTCGGCATATTGAAAACGCACGACTCGTGGGCTTCCGAGCCCAAGGGCTTTTGGGCGACATTTTCCGCGTTGGGTTTACTTATGTCAACCTTCATAAGGAACACCCGGAACGGGTTGAAAACCCACTCATGGGTACTGTCGCGAATACACCCCCCGAAGTGATTTCCGTTGTCTTCCGCGATGATTCACCTGAAGATAATCACGGATCTGTCACTCTATTTAATGGATTTGATCCAGCCAAACATAGCGAGAATATTCAAGGTGGTGTCGGTGCGGCTTTCAAGAGCATGACAGCGACAGTGGTTACGCAAGCGTTGGAAGAATTAACACCTGAAGACATTGAAGACGGTGTTGAACCGAAATCTCAACCCGCGGAAACCCAAAAGATTGACATCTTTGTTAACGATATTACTCCGATTGATGTAGGCGGACTTCCCTCTGAAATTCGTGAATCTACTGATGGGGAATGGGTAATTGTGGATGGCTTCAACAAAATGAAATATGATCTTGTTTTTGCCGACCACGATATTGACCCACGCACCGTTCAATCAGTTATTTTTGAAATGGTTGTCGCCGGTGATTATAACATTGCTGTCATTGGATTCAGTGATGCTAACAAAGCCGAATCAGATCCGGAAATTCAAGAGTGGATTAAGACCGAAGATGGTCACATCCAGATGCCATATCGTGATGTTATTCAAGCCCCTGGCAACTATGGTCAATCTTCGGACTACACCAGCAACCGCTCAACTCTCGTTGACAATCCGAGTCAGTGGGAAGGCGAAGGCAGACCCCGCAAAGTCCGTTATCAATATGGTGCGGGGCGTGCAGCACTTCTCTATGGACTTGATTTGGAAGGTACTGTTGGTAACGTTTTCGTGCGTGCTCATTACTCCATCAACGGTAAATATAAGCAGTATCCGACGGTCCCTAAAGATCAGATTGGATTTAGCAGACTTAAGCCGACTATTATTGGCGAAGATGGTGAGGAAGAAACTGGCATTTCCATCGATCCAGCAACAGGTTTGCCGTTAGATGGAAACGGTATACCCACCTATTCGGAGACCGAAGGTGAACGCTTTGAAGCCAGATTGGGTGGTGACGGAACCGATGAAAGCGGTGACGGAGAACTGGGAAGAGAAACCGCATGGTTCGTCCATCTTAAATCTCGTTTTGGGAAGTTGTACCTTGAAGGTGTCTACTACCATATCGATCCGGGTTACACGACAACCTATCTCAACTTCGGTTCTAATACCGATAGAGACCAGCCTTACTCGTTAGAACGGACACCTGAATCCCAGTCTGAACAAGATCCGTGGGATGAAGTTAATTACGCCCTCATTGAAGATGACGATGATGACGACGACTGGCCGGATGACATTGACTTTGACGGAGTCCTACCACGTGCCGATGACAGAGACCAGAACGGCGTTTTGGACTTCCAAGAAGACTTTCTCATCTTTGATGCGGATCCGCCAGTGTTTACCGACCTCGTCGATCTGAACAACAACGGTACGATCGATTCTCTTGAGGACGATTTTGAACCACAATATGAGTATGGAGTGGACAGGGAAGGCTACCACGTCTTCGCTGAATATGACCTTCTTGATAACCTTTCACTCAAAGTTGGATGGCTCAACGAAAACGAAGTTTCGAGCCGCCGGCAGAATGACTCCAAGTACCTACACGTTACTTATCAACGTGACATTCCGGACTTCGGAACCGTGCTTTTCCAAAACCGCTTCGTCCGAGTTCGTGACGATATTCCAGATTACACCATTACCCTCCGCGTTGGTGAGTTAGATCCTGTTCAAATTTCTGACGAGCTTGATTTCTATAACGCTCGTGTGAATACGACAACGCTGCAGTTCCTCTATACTGCTGTCCCCAACCTCACACTTGAAGCCAAGTTCCTGGTTGTGCTGCAAAAGCAGTTTGAACAAGATGATGAAGGCGCGATTTTCTTGGATGTTGAAGGATCAGGAAGTGAAGATGATCCGCTCAATGCCGATCAGCGCGTTGACTTCATGGTACCCGTCGAGCAGGTCCGAGCCGCCGGTGACAGGCGCGAATTCCCGTTTTATCCAGATCACGGGATTAACGCTCTTAACCCCGAGGACCCGGGCTTAATCTATGATGGTGAAAACTGGAAGAAGCGTCGTTACCCGGAACGGGATATTCGCAATCAGCAGACGATTCTCAAAGCAAGATACGAAATCCCGCTCGGCGACCTTCCCTTCGTTGACAAAATCGGTGAAGATCTGACACTTACGCCGATGGTGAAGTACATCTGGGACCGCGCTTTCGACCGCGGGGCAGAGGAAATTGGGGACGCACTTAACCCACGTCTGTTTGTTCCGACCGATGAAGAACCTGTCGAATACTTGCGCTTTAACCGTAGAAGTCGTGAGGATGTCCTCGGTGTACGGCTTGACTATCAGTTCACGCAACGAATGAACATTCTTGGCGGTTTCCAATACAGGAAGTTCACCAACCGGGATAACAATTTCAAAGAATATTTGACAAATTTCCCGGGTGATGAAGATGTACCCGTCCTTTTCCGACCGGACCTGCGAACACGGATATTTGAAGTCCAAGCAATCAACCGTGGTGAATGGCTTGGGTTTAACATTGTTATCCTCGCTGGTTATCGGCGAACCACCATCCTGCTCGACCACACGACAAGTAATACGACGTTCGTGCGAGCAATGATGGGTTTCTAGATGATATTTGGATCGCTGGGTCCGAAGAGATCGGGTCCAGCGACCCGGTGTCTCGCAACATTACGCATGCAGCCGTTTTCTGCGGTGCTGGAATAAAACGCGTAACTTCTTAAGCACTCAAGTGTTATTTAATGAAAATGGCGTTGTAAAGTAGGAGGCGCGGTCTCAGATCGCACCTATCCGACTTGAAAACTTGTGTAGTTTTTGAAACGCTCAAGTATTAATCAAATTGAGTTGTTGGGTGAGGTTCCCACAACACTTTATGAGATGATTTGTAGAGGCTTGCCAACGCGTTCGGCAAGTTATCCTAAGGAGGAACAGAACGAATGACTCGTTTAAGTTTGGTGTTAATATTAATTGCTTGTGTCAGTATGCCCGCTGGCATCGCTTTCGCGCAGGATGGCGCAAGCGGTGGAACTGTCCGAGGTCAGATTGTTGATACAACCACGGCACAGAGCCCAATTGAAGGCGTTGAAGTCAAGATTGTGGGCCAAGGCAGCGAAGAATTTGAAGCAATGACGGATGCCAACGGTGATTATGAACGCTCCGGTATCCCCGCAGGTCGTTACCTTATCAGTATCTATAGAGAAGGATACGGTGATCGACTTGGTAAACCCGTTACGGTTGTTAATGGCGGCGACCACTTCGTACCACTCAAGATGACTAAAAAAGACAATATCATTACTTTCTTCCAGAAGTTTGGATTCGTGTTTTGGCCGCTCGCACTTTGCTCCATCACGGCGTTGACCTTCATTATTGAAAGGCTATTCACTTTTGTCCGGAGCCGTTCGCGAATTGGAACCGAACAGTTCATCGCCAGTATTGCTGATTCATTGCGTAAAGAGAACATTATGGAAGCCGTTTCTACTTGTGAAGAAGCTGGCGGTCCACTTGCTAATGTTCTTAAGGCAGGATTGCTGCGATATAGCCAAGCCCAAATTGAGGAACACGATATTGGCAAAGAAGAAATTCAGGAAGCTATTGAAGAAGCAAGCCTCCTTGAAATTCCTGAACTCGAAAGGAACCTACCGGTTCTCGGTACAGTTGCAGTTGTTTCTCCGCTGTTTGGTTTGCTCGGAACAGTTACAGGTATGATTAGTGCGTTTACAACAATCGCACTTGAAGGTACCGGTGACCCGCAGCAGCTCGCTGGTGGTATCTCACAGGCACTTCTCACTACTGCGGCTGGCTTGACAGTTGCTATTCCTTGCCTGATTTTCTTCCAACTCTTTGATAGCTGGGTTAACAGACACATGGTCGAGATCTCTCAGGTCTCTACCGAGATTGTGAACCAACTGATTGTTGGTGAAGGCGGCGATGCCTAATCTTGTAATGGAATGGGCGGGTGTATTCACTCGCCCTCTCCTAATAGGCTGGGTATCAATCCTCGTGCCTTAGCCTTAGTCTCATTAATGAGAAAGGAGATTTTGAAATGGCACAAGCCAACGAAAAGCAAAAATTGAATTTGATCGCGACCAAGATCCGGGAGCGCAAACCACCGACTCTCAGTATGGCACCTATGATTGATTGTGTATTCCTGCTCTTGATTTTCTTCATGGTCTCAACAACCTTCTCGCCGATTCCAGGTCTTCGGGTGCAGTTACCCCCACCGGGGAAACCATCACCTGATAAACCGAAAGGATTGACCGTCCGTATCGCGAACCCGGAACCTGGCGATGACAGAGGCACTATGGTGCTAAATGATGAGGTTGTCCAGATTGATGAAATGTTCAATAGGTTCATCAATGCTCCTGACGAAGCAACAAGCATGCTGATTATCCAATCCGAGCGGGATGTACTGCATGAACAGATCGTGCAAGTGATGGATATCGCGAAACAGGCAGGTATAGATAAAATCGGGTTCGCTATTGTTGCGAGAGACTGACGTATCTCACGCAATGGTAATAGCCCTTCACTCTCTATAGAAGGAGAATTCAGATGGCTTTGAACATGTCTCGACGGAAGAAAACAGGCGATGATGATGACATTCCGATGGCACCAATGATTGATTGCGTGTTTTTGTTGCTCATCTTCTTCATGGTGTCTGCTGTCATGAAAGCTCAACCGCCTTTCACCATCACCTTACCCGATTCCGCAACGAAGCACGAATTTACACGGAAGAAGTTCAATCTCTTCATTAGCCCTGACGGACGGTTTTCGATTGATGATCAGGAGATGTTGACACTGGCAGATTTGGAGATGTTCATTTCAGCCCATGAAAACCAGATCAGCACCCTAATTATCAAGGCAGATAAGCGTGCAAAACACGGTATTGTCATTGACATAGTAGAACGAGCGAAACAGCGCTCCAGTAAAACAGAGGGGCTTGAAATCGCTTTCGCGGTCTCGGAAGAAAACTGAAGACTGCAATGCAGTTAACAAAAAAGGCAGCCAAGGCTGTCTTTTTTTTTGCTCATCTAACAATCAATATCCTTGTGAAACGTACTAATCAGAAAAACCATCTGAAGAACACGCGTAACTTCATAAACTTCCAGGTGTTTTAAAACTAACAATAGTGTAAATGAAACGTTATTCTTTCGTACTTGTCTCACGCGACGACAATAGCCCTTCACTCTCTGAAGTCATATTGAGTAAAACATAGAAATGTTGTAAAATAGTGGAATAAAAGGCGACACTTTATGTCCCTTTATTTTCCACATTTGATACCCATTTACTTTATGAAAGGTGCTCTTATGACAGCTGAATCTCAAAAGTCGCCGAGATACAATGGTATTCCGAAACAGGTTTCGCGCAAGGATTTTAATGAGTATATCTTGCCACATCTATCGAAACGTATCAAAGGTCCGAAGCCGAAACTCTCCTTCTATAAGATATTCAACTATATCCTCTATGTTTTACATACGGGCATTCAATGGAATCAACTCCGAACCCGGCGCAATGAACTGCATTGGTCGAATGTCTATAAATGGCATCATCGCTGGTCCAAAGATGGCTCGTATGAGAACCTTTTTGAGGCGTCCGTGATACACTTGCTTGATACCGATCAACTTGATACGACCTGCGTTCATGGAGATGGGTCGAACACGGTCGTAAAAAAGGGGGTGCCGGCATCGGTTATTCAGGACACAAACACCAGAAAGGCGAAAAAGAGCTAACTCTTACCGATAATCACGGGTTTATCATAGGCCCGACAACGATTAGACCCATCAATGAACATGATACAACCATTTTGCCCGAAGCCTTCAGGGATCTCATCGCTTTTAGTCAACGGATGGGTATGGACCTGTGCGGCTCCGCACTCACGCTTGACTCGGCATTTGACGCCAAGGCGAATCATAAGATCATTAGAGAACACGGACTGACCCCCGTGATCTATCCCAACAAGCGCAATGCTAAAGAACCTATCGTTATTGCGCGCATGTTCCGCTGGTTTAACAAAGACATATACAAACTACGATATAAAGTCGAGCGAACTTTCGGATGGCAGGATACTTACCGAAGACTCGCACTGAGCTACGATAAACTCAAAGAGACCCGGTTAGGGTTTCGCCATTTAGCTTATTCTATGATTAACTTGCGGATAACTTTCAACCATTCATAACGCGTACTCGCTATGAGTTCTCTATAAAAGGAGAATTCAGATGGCTTTGAACATGTCTCGACGGAAGAAAACAGGCGACGATGATGGCATCCCGATGGCACCAATGATTGATTGTGTCTTCTTGTTGCTTATTTTCTTCATGGTATCTGTTGTCATGCGGGTTCCCCCGCCTTTCACTGTCACTTTACCCAATTCCGCAACCAAGCACGAGTCCACAGGAAAGAAGCTTAATCTGTTCATTAGCAGTGACGGACGAATCTTGATTGATGATCAGGAGATGTTGACCCTGGAAGATATGGAGTTGTTCATTGCAGCGCATGAAAACCAAATCAGCACCTTAATTATCAGAGCGGATAAGCGTACAAAACACGGTGTCGTCATTGATGTTGTAGAATGAGCGAAACAGTGCTCCAGTAAAACGGAGGGCTTGAAATCGCTTTTGCCGTCCCGGAAAACGCAGCTAACAAAAAAGGCAGCCTTGGCTGTTTTTCTTGCTCATCGTCATGGATATCGCCAAACAAGCGGATATTGATAACGACCTGTATTGACGATTGCTCCGAAATGAAATCGAGGATGTCAGTAAAACAAATACGCCGTGCTTGCTGGATTCAAAAGCACGGCGTTATTTATAGTAAACCCCACAATTCTTGGACATTGGCGGTAGGCGAGGTTACAAACCTCGCCAGCGACCGTGAAGGTTTGTTCGCTGAACAACTGTCTACATATTTTCGGGCTTTACTATAATTGTGTATTTCAAATTACCTGTAGTTTCTGGGGCGGTCCATCACATCAGCGTCTCTAACGTTTTCTTCGCTCTCTGCGTCCTGCTGCTCTTCTTTTAAGTTGAACAGGGGCAGGTAATGGGGGTGGGGGTGGCGTGACAACCCTCCAAAAGTGTGGAAGGAAAGCTTCCCAATTGGTGAGAATGTTCTCGGCGTGTTCACTGCCCGTGTATGCTGCGTGATTTTGTATAAGAGCCATCAGGCTTTTAACGTCCGTTTCACTTGTCACCTTTTCCAACTTCACCCAATCCGAGTTATACTTTTTTTCAAATTGTTCCTCTTGGTCAAGGACATATACAGTACCGCCTGTCATCCCTGCTCCAAAGTTTCTACCTGTTTCGCCCAAGATCACAACGGTTCCCGCGGTCATGTATTCACATCCGTGGTCGCCAACACCTTCGACAACGGCAGTAGCACCACTATTCCGGACACAGAATCTTTCACCGGCTCTACCCGCTGCATAAAGTGCACCATCCGTGGCACCGTACAATACTGTATTTCCGATGATTGTATTTTCATAAGTTCGGAACTGTGCCGTCGCTGTGGGTTTGATAATAAGTTCTCCACCCGCCAGACCTTTGCCTACATAGTCATTGGCTTCTCCTGTCAACACAAATTGCACACCGCTGATACTGAAAGCCCCAAAACTTTGCCCTGCACTCCCCTTCAAATCGCACTGAATCGTTCTGTCAGGCAAGCCCGCGTCCCCATAGCGTATAGCGATTTCACCAGATAACTTCGCTCCGACTGTGCGGTGCGTATTTCGGATAGGATAGGAGAGTTGGATCGATGTTTTCTGCGCGATTGCTTCCGCTGCGTCCTTTAAAATTTGATCGTCAAGAGAAACGTCATCCCGATTGTTCCGCTCCTGCAGGTGATAACGGGGTTGTGTTCCAGTTGGATCAGCAGGCATCAGGATTTCACTCAAGTCCAGTGTGTCTGCTTTTGGATAATCTGCTAAATCAACGGCTTGAAGCAATTCTGGACGTCCAATAATGTCGTTCAAGCATCGGTGTCCAAGATTGGCGAGAATGGCTCGGACCTCGTTCGCCACGCCAAGCATGAAATTCACAACCATTTCGGGGGTTCCGGGATACTTCGCACGGAGTGCTGGATCTTGCGTAGCTACGCCGACTGGACAGGTATTTAAGTGGCACTGACGCGCCATCACACACCCCGTTGCAACCATTGCTATCGTCCCGAAGCCGTATTCTTCTGCTCCCAACATCGCGGCAATGACAATATCACGTCCAGAACGCATCCCGCCATCCGCTCGTAATACCACGCGATCTCGCAATTCATTTTCTACGAGTGATCGCTGTGTTTCTGCGATTCCAAGTTCCCACGGAGTACCTGCGTTTTTAATGGAACTAAGCGGAGACGCACCCGTGCCTCCTTCATGTCCGCTTACTTGGATCACGTCAGCATAACCCTTTGCTACCCCTGATGCAATCGTTCCGACCAGAAATTCGGATACCAGTTTCACAGCGACCTTTGCTCGCGGGTTTGCTTGCTTCAGATCATAGATGAGCTGTGCCAAATCCTCAATGGAATAGATATCGTGATGCGGCGGTGGCGAAATCAGTGGTACGCCGGGTACGGAGTGCCGAATAGAGGCAATCTCAGCTGTTACCTTATGTCCTGGAATCTGTCCACCCTCTCCGGGTTTTGAACCTTGCGCCATCTTAATTTCCAATTCTTTCGCTGAGGCAAGGTATGTCGGGGTCACACCGAAGCGACCAGATGCCACCTGTTTGATAGCACTGGAGGCAAGGTCCCCATTGGGTTGTGGCTTGAAGCGTGTGCTACTTTCACCGCCTTCTCCACTTCCGGATTTTGCACCGAGGCGATTCATTGCTACTGCTAAGGTCTCATGTGTTTCACGACTTAACGCGCCGAATGACATACTACCGGTTGTAAAGCGCCGAACAATATCCTCCGCTGGTTCCACCTCTTCAATCGGAATGGGTGTGCTGGGCTTGAAGGCAAGGAGATCTCGTAGACTGGAGGGTTCTCCGTCCTCAATAGAGGCAACGTATTTCTCATAATCTTCCGCTTTACCTCCCTTAACAAACCGGTGAAGTGATTTAAACACTGTTGGATTGAATGCGTGGAACTCGCCGTTTCTACGGAATCGGAAATAGCCAGCCTCTTCAAGCGATGCGTCGCTATCGCTCCCAGAAAACGCTTTTGCGTGGAAGTGGAGCGTCTCCGCGGCAATTTCAGCAAATCCAATACCACTTAAGCGCGAAGTGGTACCTGTAAAGCACTTATCAATGACCGTTGCATTAATACCCAATGCCTCGAAAATCTGGGCACCGCGGTAACTTGACACCGTCGAAATCCCCATCTTTGCCATAATCTTCAGGACACCTTTTTCGACAGTTTCTTTGTAGGTTTCAATGGCTTTCGGTGCTGTGAGCTCTTCAAATTCGCCATCCTCAGCAAGTTGAGCGATCGTCGAGAACGCGAGATAAGGATTAATCGCAGCCGCTCCGTAACCGAGGAGAACAGCAAAATGGTGTTCTTCTCTCGCATCGCCGGTTTCGGCGATGAGGCTTGCCCGCATCCGCTTTCCTTCTCGTATCAGATGGTGATGGACAGCACCAACAGCGAGTGCCATCGGAATTGGTGCAAAGTCAGGACTGACATCTTTGTCACTAAGTACAAGGAGGGTTTTCCCCGCATCGACTGCCTCCGAAGCCTGTTGACACAAGGCTTTTAGCGCGGCTTCCAAGCCCTGTTTGCCAGAGGCTACCGGGAAACAAACAGAGAGCGTTGCTATCTGAAAATCCGGTATATCAACATCTCGTAACGCTTGTAAATCTTCATTTGTCAAAACTGGTGAAGACAACCGAATAAGACGCGCGTGTGCTGCAGTTTCGGTGAGTAAACTGTGCCGTCGCCCGAGATAAGTTGTGAGCGACATCACCAAACGTTCACGGATTGAATCAATGGGTGGATTTGTAACCTGCGCGAAACGTTGCTTGAAATAATTGTAGAGCGAACGGGGATGCCGAGAAATCACAGCGGGTGGTGTGTCATCACCCATTGAACCGACTGCTTCCTTTGCTTGTGTTACCATCGGTTTAATAAATCGTTCCACATCCTCGGTCATATAACCGAAAGCTTTCTGGTATGTTGACAGCTGCTCTGGAGGGGTATCTACCGTTGCGCTCGAATCGTTTTTTTCGGTTGGGAGCGTCACAATCCCCTTCTGAACCCACTCGGCGTAAGGTTTTTGTTTCGCGATGTTATGCTTAATCTCCGAATCCTTCAGCAATTTCCCTTGTGCTGTATCAACAGCAATCATCTGCCCAGGTCCCAATCTTCCTTTTTCCGCGACGCGACTATCATCAAGTTCAATGATGCCAACTTCGGATCCCATGACAACGGTTCCGTCCTCTGTGACCGTATAGCGTGCGGGTCGTAGTCCGTTTCTATCCAGACTTGCCCCGACAACAACGCCGTCTGTAAACGCGACCGCTGCGGGTCCGTCCCAAGGCTCACTGACACATGAGAGGTACTCATAGCAGGTTTTCAACACGTCCGGCATATCTGGAATCTGCTCATACGCTTCAGGAATTAGACACATCATTGCATGTAGGATATCACGGTCAGAGTGCGTTAACAGCTCCAAGACGTTATCCAAGCTCATTGAATCGCTGCCATGTTGGTTGATAATGGGGACGAGTTTCTGGATGTGTTCGTTCCAGAGAGGGGACTGCAAGTCGGCTTCACGCGCCCGCATCCAATTGCGATTGCCCATCAAGGTGTTGATTTCACCGTTGTGTGCGAGCGTATGAAAGGGTTGCGCAAGCATCCATGTGGATGAGGTATTTGTGCTATAACGTTGGTGGAATACAGCAAGCGATGCTTGAAAATCAGGATCTTTTAGATCTGGATAAAAGTGGTCAAGCTGGGGTGCTACCAGCAATCCTTTATAGACAATGGTTCGATGCGAAAAAGAGGCGATATGGAATTCGTCAAGCCCAACTGCGGCAATACGGTGTTCCAACTCTTTGCATATCAGATACAAGCGTTGTTCAAAAGCGTCATCGGTAAGTTGCTCTGGACGCCCTACCAATACCTGTTGAATCTCCGGCAGCGTTTCGAGTGCCTTAGCACCGAGAGCAGAAAGGTCCTGAGGAACCGAACGCCATCCGAGGAGGGGGACACCGTAGTGCTGTAGTATCTTCTCAACAATCGCGCGTCCACGAGCCTGAGCATCCCGGTCGTGCCTCGGCAGGAAAATCATCCCGACACCCATGTCGTTTATCGAATCAAGGTGGACTCCAAGCTTCTCAAGTGCTTTTTGAAATATTTTCTCCGGAATTTGTGTTAAAATCCCTGCCCCGTCGCCTGTCTTTGCATCAGCAGCCACGGCACCGCGGTGCGTCAAATTCGTGACCGCTTGTGTTGCCATCTTAATAATCTCATGGCTCCGATTTCCGAAGCGATTCGCAACAAAACCAACGCCACAGGCATCTTTTTCTTTTAAATCATTATACATTTTTAAATTGATTCTCCATACATCCTTCTATCATTTCTTTTGCATTGGCATTGTAGAGCACCCTCTCCATTCCTCGCGATTCCATATTAATATGCCGGACGAGATTCGCGTGCCTTAGCCCCACCCTTTTTCTCAGGGGTATAAACAATCGGAAAACGGATTTCGCTTTCAAGGTTGGATAGGGTGTTTCGCACGGCTTAAATCGGACGCTGACTACTTGTATCCTGCCAGAGGTAGCGCGCCCCAAGGCAAGAGAGCCTTTGGAATCAACGGCGATCAGCGATCGCGTCAACGGTGATTCGCGACCGGTTTGGCGGGCTTACATGCTTCGGTTCGGTTCTCAATCTTTGAGCCAAAACCGCTTGCTAGTCTTAATATTATACTTTAATCTAAACCAAAAGTCAAGAAAATTCCCTTTCTCCTCAATAGCCTACTGCACACCCATCCCGTCTGGGATCTGAACCTGCGACAAGCGTGTCAAAGGATGGATTGATGAAGATTGCTTGTCCACCGCCAAAAAAAGTGTTCCCCGGGATAATATGATGTCCTTTCTGTGCCAACGTGGCTTGTACATTCATTGGAATGCCCGTCTCCAGCATAATCCGCGAGTCATCCATGACTCGAAATCGGGGGGCATCCAATGCATTTTGCACGTCCATATTGAAGTCTACGAGATTGCACACGAATTGAAGGTGTCCTTGTGTTTGCATTTGACCTCCCATGACCCCGAAGGTAACTAAAGGCACTCCGTTTCGCCCGATCATACCGGGGATAATCGTGTGTAGTGTTCGTTTATGTGGCGCGATACAATTTGCATGATTGGGGTTCAGTGAAAAACCTGCACCCCGATTCTGTAACATGATACCTGTATCACCAGCAACTAAGCCTGAACCAAAACCAGCGAAGATGCTGTTGATGAAGGAGACAACGTTTCGATCACTGTCAACTGCACAGAGATACACCGTATCACTTCCCATTGACGGAACACCCGGAGTTGGTGTCATGTTCGCTCGTTCGGGTAAGATGCGCCCGCGCTGACTTTCTGTATAATCGCTGGAGAGTAGACCCGTTACTGGCACATCTACAAACGTTGGATCTGTCACGTATTTGTAGAGATCCGAAAATCCTAACTTCATTGCCTCAATTGCGTAGTGCAGATGTTCAGGACTGTTATGTCCCATCGTTCCGAGTTCAAATCCTTCAACGATATTCAGCGCGAGTAGCGCAGCGATACCCTGTCCATTTGGTGGAATCTCATAAACATCGTAGCCTCGATAATTAGTAGAAATCGGTTCGACCCAATCCGACCTGTGTTCAGCGAAGTCTTGCTTTGTAAACAGCCCTCCATTTTCATCGGAGAACCTCACAATTTTATCAGCAATCTCACCGTGATAGAAGGCATCTCGACCACCCTCTGCAATTAGTCGGAAAGTCCGTGCGAGATTCGGTTGATGAAAGATTTCCCCGGGTGCTGGTGCCCTTCCATTTTTGAGGTATGTCCGCGCCGTATCAGGATGCTGTGCCAACATCGCCGCGCTTTCTTGCCAAGCGAGACCAATCTGTGGACTGACAGGAAATCCTTTCTCGGCGTAATCAATAGCAGGTTGAAGCACCTCTCCTAATGGCATAGTTCCACATTCCTCAAGAAGTGTTGACCAGCCATCAATTGTGCCCGGGACCGTAACCGGGTACATACTCCCGAAAGAAGGGATACTGGTTAACCCTTGCTTGGTAAAGAATTCCGGTTCTGCTGCGTAGGGTGCCCTGCCGCTTGCGTTTAAGCCGCGAAGAACGCCGTCCTTGGGTTGGTAAACCAGCATGAAGGCATCTCCGCCAATACCGGTTGACATCGGCTCAACGACGTTGAGTATTGCCGCCATAGCGACTGCTGCGTCAATAGCGTTTCCACCCTCGCGTAGAATCTGTAATCCGCCTTGTGCCGCGAGCGGTTGGCTCGTTGCAACTGCTCCGTGTTGGCAGATGACAGCGGAACGTCCAGGTCCAAATTGGTTTGGGTAGTACCCGTCAAACATTCTCTTTCTCCTATGTACAGACTGATACCACTATAGCACACCGCGGGGTTTTTGTCAAATTTAGCACCAATGCGAGGGTGTAAATATTTCGTCAAGCATTAGGATTGAGGGACGTTATCCTTTTTCTCTCTGAATCGCGGATTATCGCGGATTACACAGATTTCGCGGATTTTAAGCCTTTTTCAATGTATGCTCTTTAGTCCCGTAGGGACGGTATATGTATAGAAAACATTGCTGGCAACGAAATAAGCCCCGTAGGGGCGGTATGTGTATAAGAAGAGCCAGAATCTAATGGAGGAATGTAGGTGTTTCTTGTCTGAATCGCGGATTGACGCGGATGACACGGATTGACGCGGATTTTAAGCCTTTTTCAATGTATACTCTTCCGCTCCAGTGGAGCAATATGTCTATAGGATACACAAAATCGAAATTCCTGCTCCAGCAGAGCGGTATGGCTACAAGATGCTTTTCAACTCCTATCCTTTTTATTCCTAAGTTTTCCACTACGCACGACAGAAATGAGGAAATCAACAGTATCTAAAGCCTGTTTGAGAATTCCGACGAATGCTTCTTGCTGTCCCAGACTATCAACTCCAAAGTAATTAGCGATTTTTTGATAGTCGCTACCTTTTCGATGGCCACTACCTTTGGATCGCAAGGTCTGAAGTTTTTGAAAAAAAGAGACTCGGTGATCGGCATCTTCAACTGAATGGAAATTAAGGATTTCCCCAAGAATTCCAATGCTTCGTTTATCCTTAAGATTCACCCTCTCTGCTTCAGGCAAAAGTTGCTTTAGTTCTTTTACATTTATTGATTCAATTAATATCGTTTGAAGATCCTGAACTAAGTCATCAAAATCACACTGTTCATCACTAACCGGGATCCTTAAGCGTTTGAGGCGGTACTCATCTTCAGAGCCCAGAGGCTTTAACAGTTGCCAATCGAGACGTTCACCACATGCCTTTTGCAACTGTTCATAACTTTGCTTGAACAAAATATCTGGTTGATCTGAACTTGCCCACTCTCCCCGAACCATCCGCCTATAAAAGGTTTCACTCATACCCCCTTCTGGTGGAATGTTATGGGTCCGCCAATGTAATTGTTCTGCGTAAGGCAGATGTATCCCAAGATGATCTAAGAACACACAAACTTTGTCAGGGTCGTGGTTGTCAATCTGCATACTCCACAATGAGGCACAACGCACTATTGAATCCTCAACGGTGTATTTATTGGGTTCGTTGTAGTACTTATCTAAGACCTGCTTGTGAAAATGAACAACGGTGTATTTTGAAGCAGCATCTGAATTTTCACCCGGGTAATCACCTAATTTATATGGATTGCATGTGTGGCAAACCTCATCCCCGCTCTCATCAACATCAACTATGAATTCAACATACTCCGGTTCCTCAGCGAAATCCCCGAAACCGCTCTTAGACTTCGGAAAAGGTTTGATAAGTTTTCTTCCCCTTAACCAGCTACCCGAGCAGAATCCTTCGCGATAACGGTTAGTTTCACCAGAATAACCGCGTTTCCAGCATATCAAACCATCGCGCTTGAATTCAGGCTCAACGTCGTTGAGTCCGAGTTCGTCAAGGGTATATCTGGAATACTCATTGAATTCAAATAATATTGACAGATACATCTCTTTGATAGCAAGGAACTGCTGAATCTCCTTGAGTCTTATCTGAACCTCGTTAGATTTAGCAACAACAACTGTTATTTCATTCCCAGCCTCATCAATCTTGATATATGTATCCGTTGCCCTATCGTGATACAGGTTATGGAAAAGACGAAATTCCTCAGAAATTTCAATATAATTCTCCTTCATTTTACTAAACTGACGACCGATGACAAGCGGCTCTGATCCATACATATCTTCATCAACACCCCAGCGAAAGTATTTAACTGGACTTTCTCGATCAAGACGGTAAGCCGTGAGTTCTGGCCACACGTTCTCTATTACAGAAGAAATATGTTCTCCAGAAAGGATTTCTTCTACCAACTTGGGCGGAATCAACCCACCAAGAATAAAGTAGTCGCCTCTAACGTCTTCCGAGTTCCACCGGTACACGGTCACCATTTCAGTCGCTTTCAATTTCTGTCCAACCCATTCCAAATTATGTGCTTGTGATAACTGCTCCCGGTCCGATTCAATGGTCATAATTTCATTTACCTCTTGTTGCTAATTAGCGAAAATGTATGTTAGTATATGCTAACTTATGTAAAAATAGTATATCACATAATTTCAGGTTTGTCAATGGAAGGGGTTTATACATATCGCCTCGATGGGGCTAAGTGATGGGGAGCATTGCGCGGCTATACACCTGCCGCCCCACTGGGCTTAGATGCAGTTCTAAAATCGGGGTTACAAACCCTTCCTACAGTGGAAACAGAACGTTGAATATCAAAAATTCCACACGCCCTTTGACAACCACCAATCTTTGTGATAAAATTCTATTCATTCAACAAAACAGGAGTACTTATGTCTACATACGATGTCGGAATTATCGGCGGGGGACCAGGGGGATACGTCGCAGCTATTAAAGCGGCACAACTCGGTGGCAGCGTTTGCTTGATAGAAAAAGGGGAGTGGGGCGGGACCTGTCTGAATCGCGGGTGTATCCCAACAAAAACGCTTTTTGCGGTTGCCAACCTTGCAACACAGGTTCAGGAAGCATCTGCCTTCGGTATACATATCGGTGGTGAAGCAACAATTGACTACGCGCAGGTATTAGATCACAAAACCTCAGTCATCAAACAACTCACAGGAGGCATCGCACAACTACTGAAGGCGAACGGGGTTGATACCCACAATGGAACAGCGACACTTACTGACAAAAATACTATTGTCGTCAGCAAATCTGATGGGACAACCGAGCAACTGCACGCGAAAAATGTTATTATTGCTACAGGTTCTGAACCTGCGGAGCCACCCATCTTTGAAATTGATGAAGAACAGATTTTGACGACGACAGGGATTCTCAACCTTACAGAACTTCCTGAAAGTCTTTTGATTGTTGGCGGTGGCGTTTCAGGTTGTGAGTTCGCTTCCATCTTCAGTGCACTCGGATGTCAGGTGACCGTGCTGGAACTCCTCCCCACAATTTTGGCGACTGAAGATGTTCAGGTTATTCGCCATATCCAACTTTTTATGAAGCGAAAAGGCATCACCATCCACACTGGTGCGAAACTTACCCACGTCAAAAAATCGGAAGCAGATGTCACTGCGGTGCTTGAATCTGGTGAAGAACTCTCCGCAGAAAAGATGCTCATCTCAATTGGGAGACGCTACAATACAGAGAACATAGGATTGGAAAAGGTTGGTGTTCATACCAATGGTGGAAAAATCGTTGTGGACGCACAGATGCAGACGAACCTTCCGAGTATCTACGCGGTTGGAGATGTCGCGAGTCGGTACCTGTTGGCACATGTCGCATCCGCAGAGGGGAAAATTGCGGCACAGAACTGCCTCGGTGACCGTGTTGAGATGGATTATCAGGTTGTTCCGTGGTGTGTTTTTACTTTACCCGAAATTGGGCATGTCGGCATGACAGAAAAAGAAGCAACAGATGAAGGCTACGAGGTAAAGATAGGACGATTCCCGTACGCTGCAAACGGGAAGGCGTTGGGATTGGGTGAGACAGATGGGTTTGTTAAAACCGTTTCCGATGTCGAGAGTGGGGATATTCTGGGAGTTCACATCGTGGGTGCGCAGGCATCAACGCTCATTCATGAAGCAGCAGTCGCAGTGCGTTTAGGGGCTTCCGCTGAAGATATAGCACATACTGTTCACGCACATCCAACGCTTTCAGAAATGGTGATGGAGTCCGCTGAAGCAGCGTACGGTAGGGCGATTCATACACTGTGATAAACCGCATTGTAGTTAGGTTTATGCTACATACACCTTTCGTCGTTCTATGGAATACTTTGTAGACTCTGGATAGCTTCCTGAAGAATTACTTTATTTTCATTTGAGAAGTTTGATATCGACGTGTAGCCGATAATTTGAAAAAAATTCTGACTATTTTCAGCACTTGAATGAAGGTATACAATGCCTAAACCCTCTAATGTGCCGCGAATCTCATATTGAATAGCCTTATTACCCAAAATTGACAACTCAATAGGTCCTGATACTTCTAACAGTTGAGACGGTTCCTCTGATTCTAATGTAGATATGATGAATCCCCTCGTTAACTGAGAATAATCCTCAAGGTTTATATCATCAAGATCGTCTTTTTTTTCTACGTGTACAATTAAGTAAAGTTCGTTCCATCTGGACCCAACCATTATAGAAGCTTCATCATGCAATTCCGGTAACTCTATCCAATTGTCCGGTACAGTTACCTGATAGCGTCCGTCAGTCGATTTAACAAATTTCGGTAATGATTCATTTTGAGTTGGAAAGAATGACGTTGGGTTTATTTGACCTTGAATTAAACTTGATCCATAAGTCAACACAAGTAGCAGTAAGAAAATAGTTATAGTTTTGGAAGCAGGTCTGTCACGTCCAACTATTTCATCTTTTTCTTGATTTACAACAATTGTCTTAGCTAATTTGTCTCCAAGCCTCTGTTTCTTTTTGTCAAGTGCAAAAAATACATCAATCATTCCAATCAAAGGCAAATAGATTAACAATCTACGAAGAAAAGATTGCCAAAATGTACACGGTTCTCCGGTGCGTGAATGAATAACCCTGATTTTAAACGTTCTTTTTGACCAACCTTGTCCTTTAAGTGCTCCATCACCGCCGAAAAACCAGCCAAATAAACAAAGTGCGATAAAAAATGAAGGAAAGAAGTTGGTGATTGTAAGAACAAACAAAATCACAATTCCGATACCTCCACCAAAAAACAAAGCCAAAAGGCACATTGTGGCGAAAAAACTGGACACACCTTTGGCAAATGATAAATTAATTATCCCTGTCTGATCCAAAGTGGCTGCAATAAATATGAACGCAACCCCAATGGAACCTGCGACAATATTAGGTATTTGTCTTCTCAATATAGATTCAAGCAAGGCGCGAGAAACAAATACTCCTGCGTAAAAAGGGGATAACAAATCATTTACGAGTACTGCTAACCATCGTCTGCGTCGGGAGGCAAGTCTATATTTTTTACCAGCAACAACAACCTCAGACCATTTAACTTCGAGTTTTGGGGTCTGAGTCATCTCGCTTGATTTGTCATCAGAAACAGGGTGCGTGCTTTGTGTAGGAGGGATTTCGGCTGCGATAGTTCTCGTTTCGGGTGCTTGTTGATACGGGTCGATTTCATCATTAGGAATAGACGCTGCCGTCTCAGGTACAACATTTCGCTGCCTGCAATTTCTACATTCCGCTATGTCACCCACAGTCAGGTACTTAAGATAAATATTTTCATTGCAGTTTGGGCACTTAAATTTTAAACCCACGTTCATCTCCGGTTTGCTTGAAATGGACAAACCATCAATAGCAAGAAGGTATGAGGGTTTTTCCTAAAATGATGATACGACTATGGACCCTCTAACTGTTAGGGTATCATCCTCAATTGTTAGATAAAAGTCTAACATAAGTCGGAAAACCTGTCAAGAAAAATCGAGCCGATTTTTCTTGACAGACCTAAACAGATAAGGTATCCTTAGTGAAAATCTAATCTATTATCACTTCACAAGAGGCCTCTTATGAACTGTCGAAAATGTCAATCTACAGACTTCGTGAAAAACGGACACATCAACGAAAAACAACGCTATAAATGCAAAAAATGCGACTCTCAATGGACAGAAAACCACAAACATCGGGGCAGACCCCTGGTGGAACGCGCACTCGCCGTCTTTCTCTACTGTCATGGGCTCTCTATGAATGCTATTTCAAAAATGTTAGACACCGCACCCAGCACCCTCCTGAAGTGGATACGAAACTTCAGCAATCAACACGCACATCCTCCGGAACCCCAGACTGACGCTGTCGTCCTTGAACTCGATGAGATGTGGCACTATCTGAAAGAAAAAAAAACAAACTCTGGGTTTGGAAGGCGTTTTGTCGTGATACCGGAGAACTCATCGCATGGCAATGTGGTGATAGAGATAAAGCGACCTTGAAAAAACTTCTCAAACGTTTGGAGAACTGGCAGGTGAAGATATACTACACTGATGATTGGAAACCGTATAAAAGTCTCATTCCCGCAGAACTCTTAGTTCAGACGAAAGCAGAGACACACGCCATTGAACGCAACAATTGCCAGATGCGGCATTGGTTCGGACGTTTCAAGCGAAAGTCTATTATCGTTTCTAAGAGCCTGGAGATGGTCAACGCGACAATCACTTTGTTTGCGAGGTTTCGCGTCAATGGCGATGTTTTTGACATTCTAAAAATCGGGCAGACGAAACCCAATATCATTATTTAAAGCAAAACCCTCGAAGGTATAACTGTGAAAATGTTATTCACAAATCTTTACCTGCTACAACAAAATGATTCACAACTTGGTTTAAAAATGGGAGGCTTCTTGAAGTTCACGATAACGAGATGAGATCTCAGAAAACTGCACATCTTTCTGTCGATTGATGCTGAAATCTTCAATATTAAAAGAGGCAACTACTGCACCATACACCATTGCGCTGCGTATCGCTTCCTCAGACGTATCTCCAATAGAGGCGAGGTATCCCATCATTCCACCAGCAAAACTATCACCCGCACCCGTAGGATCCGTTACTTGTGTAAGTGGATACGCCGGAGCAGTAAAGAAGGAGGATTCCGTCACGCTGATTGCGCCGTGCTCCCCTTTCTTAATGATAACCCGCTTTGGACCGTAGCGTAAAATTGCTTGTGCTGCCTGCATCAAATTGGAATCACCAGTTAACAGTAGTGCCTCACTATCGTTCAAGACAAGGATATCCACGCGTGCTAAGAGTGCTTCTAACGCCGCTCGCTCTTCGTTAATCCAAAAGTCCATGGTATCACAGACAATAAGTTTCGGATTTGTCGCCTGTTCAATGATGCTCAACTGTAACACGGGTGAGTTATTTGCCAAAAAAAGATAGGGGGTATCTTTGTAAGTTTCGGGCAAAACAGGCTGGAAATCTTCAATCACATTCAATTCTGTGAAGAGGGTATCGCGCACGTTAAAATCTTGGGTATAACGCCCACCCCATCGAAATGATTTGCCGTTATCAACCCGTTTTAGACCTCGGAGATCAATGCCTTGGGTCTCTAAGAAATCCGTGTAGGGGTCAGGAAAATCAGCACCAATAACGCCAACAAGTTGGATGTCCCTTCGAAAAAAACTGGCGGCGACAGCAGCATAGACACCAGACCCGCCAAGTACGTCTTCAACACGTTCACTTGGCGTTTCTACTGTATCTAAAGTAACCGTCCCAACGACTAAAATTCCCATATCCTAAACTTTTGTCTCCCAAATGCCTCTTTTCAAAATCAAAAAGGACCAGGTTTATTTTTATTTTCACGAAACGCGCGGATAACCCGTCGCAATCGTCGAACTAAAATTATACCAAGCACGATAACCAGTGAATAACTCAGCACTTTTACCAATGTCTGTGGGAGTTGTATCACTTCAGTAGATGCCATCCAAATTACTAACAATAGCACCGCTGACAGGAGTAATATTACCCCTTCCCAAATTTCCGATTTCTTCATAAGGTTCCCTCACAAAGGGACGACATCTAAAAGGGTATATGGGAGAATTCAAAGAAAACGGCGCTAGGTGCCCATTTCCCACGAGTTGAGATACTTTTCCTGCTCTGCAGTGAGCGTGTCAATTTCGACACCGAACGCCTGCAGCTTCAACTCCGCCACGGTTTCATCAATGGATTCAGGAACATCGTACACGCGATTCTCAAATTGATCGTGATTTTTAGCAATGTATTCAAGAGACAGTGCTTGGTTCGCGAAACTCATGTCCATAACACTCGCGGGATGGCCTTCAGCAGCGGCAAGGTTTACCAACCTGCCTTCACCGACAAGATAGAGCTTCCTACCGTCTCCGAGGGTGTATACATCTACGTAGGGACGTGCCTTCCCTTTATCAACGCTCAATTTTTCGAGCGCGGGAATGTCAATCTCGACATTGAAATGACCGGAATTCGCAATAATCGCGCCATCCTTCATCGCCTCAAAATGTTCTTTACGTAAGACATGAATATCGCCTGTGAGTGTCACAATTAGGTTGGCTTCCTGAACCGCTTTCTGCATCGGCATCACCCGGAATCCATCCATCACTGCTTCCAATGCTTTCAAGGCGGTAACCTCGGTTACGATTACGTTAGCACCTAAGCCGCGTGCGCGACTTGCGACCCCTCTACCGCACCATCCATAGCCTGCGACGACAACCGTCGTTCCGGCAATCAGTAGGTTCGTCGCCCTGATGATACCGTCCAGTGTGCTTTGTCCGGTGCCGTATCGGTTATCAAAAAAGTGTTTCGTCCGGGCATCGTTCACAGCGATAATCGGATATTTCAGCACGCCTTCACTTGCCATACTCTTGAGTCGGATGACCCCGGTCGTAGTCTCTTCGGTTCCTGCAACGACTTGCTCAACTAAAGCAGGGTTTGTCTCCTCGGAATGGAGTCTTGAAACGAGGTCCGCCCCATCATCCATGGTAATAGTGGGTTGTAAATCAAGGGTAGCATCAATGTGTTTGTAATAGGTTTCTGTATCTTCACCGTTAATCGCGAAGACCCCGATCTCCTCATCAACGACAAGGGATGCGGCAACATCATCCTGCGTGCTGAGTGGGTTTGATGCACAGACAACCCCCTCCGCGCCACCAGCCTTGAGGGTCTTCATCAAGTTTGCTGTTTCAGTTGTGACGTGAAGACATGCAGCTACCTTTAACCCATCCAAAGGACGTTCTTTTTCAAACCGTGCGCGGATAGACTCTAAAACGGGCATAAATCGGTTCGCCCAGTCAATTCGTTGTTTGCCAGCCGATGCGATTTCTGTTGTTTTTATATCGTAGTTCATCAATTTCCTTTTTGTTTACGGGTGTTTTCAGTTTTTTCAACCTACCGGAGTTTTTCGACGTAATCGGTTTCTTCCCACGTGAAACCGGGTTCCTCGCGCCCAAAATGTCCATACGCGGCAGTATTCTGATAGATAGGCTGACGTAATTCCAACCGTTCTATAATACCGGCGGGTGTTAAATCAAAGTGTGTGTTGACAAGTTCGGTGAGTGTTTCGTCATCGCCAGTGCCAAACGTATCCACCATAACAGAGATAGGATCTCTTCTACCGATTGCATAGGAGATTTGAATTTCACACCGTTCGGCAAGCCCAGCGGCAACAAGATTTTTAGCAACGTGTCTTGCAGCATAAGTTGCACTTCGGTCTACTTTGGTTGGATCTTTCCCGGAGAGTGCGCCTCCGCCGTGCCGTCCCATTCCGCCGTAAGTATCAACAATAATTTTTCGTCCGGTTAACCCAGCGTCGCCTTGGGGTCCACCGGTCACAAAACGTCCAGTCGGATTGATGTGATATTTAATGTCCGGGCTTTGGAGATTTTCGGGGATAATTTTTTTGATAACCTCTTCAATAATCGCTTCTCGCAATTCGGTATCCGCAACATCAGGAGCGTGTTGTGAGGAAATAACGACTGCGGTGACAGCCTTAGGTTTACTGTCAACATACTCAACGGTTACCTGAGATTTTCCATCGGGACGGATAAAGGGGAGGATGTGATCTTTGCGAACTTTTGCCAACCGCCGTACCAATTGATGGGCAAGGGTAATCGGTAGCGGCATCAATTCAGGGGTTTCGGTGCATGCGTATCCAAACATTAATCCTTGGTCTCCTGCGCCGCCGGGGTTCACACCCATTGCGATATCTGGAGACTGTTTATCAATAATGCTCAACACAGCACTTCGTTCGGCATCAAAACCGTATTCAATATTAGTATAACCTATACCGGTAAGGACTTTCCGTGCAATTTGCTGTGCATCATAGTTTGCGGTAGTGGTGATTTCACCAGTAATGACAGCAAGTCCGGTTGTGACCAAGGTCTCACAAGCGACTCTGCCCATCGGATCGGTTCTGAATATGGTATCAAGCACCGCATCAGAGATCTGGTCTGCGATTTTGTCCGGATGCCCTTCAGTGACAGATTCGGACGTAAACGAAAAATTTTTGCTCAATTCCGCGTCTCCTAGTCTACGTATCTATTCTCACCCGCTTTGTGGATTAAGATTCCGAGACCTCGCCAAGTCTTTCATGAAAGAGACAGTGGGTGGGCATGTAGCCCACCCAAATATGTGATGTGACAAAACAAAAACGAACGCGGAAAAGCCGTCCCTACATTTTATTTAAACGTAGACACAACCTGTAGCGAGGCTTTCGCTTTGTATTTCCGGCTCTGTGCCGAAAGTTTGGAGCAGATCTGGAACGAAGATACAAGAAACATTACTTTTCGGAGTTCTCTACACTCTCGACATTCTCGGAGCCTTCGGCATTCTCAACGTTCTCAGAGCTTTCGACACTCTCAGAAGTCTCCACATCCTCGACAGCCTCGGAAATTTCGACACTCTCGACACTCTCAGAAGTCTCCGCACTCTCAACAGCCTCGGGGGTCTCTATATCCGCAACGTTCTCAGAGCTTTCGACACTCTCAGTGTCCGCAGAAGTCTCCATATTCGCAATGTCCTCAGAGCCCTCCGCGTTCGACTTACCCATTTCCTCTTTGAGCAAAGCCCCCAATGTCGTGACAGTCTCTTCGCGTGCGGCTGCTTGTCGTCGGGGTTCCCGTTCCCGTCGTGGACGAGAGGGACGTTCGGGCCGCGTCCTTGCGGGCTGTTCCTCTTCAGGTGCCGCAGCACGCTCTTGTTCAGCAAGGAGTGCCTTCAAGCTCAGTCCGATCCGCCGATCTTTTGGAGTGAGATTGATCACTTTCAAGTCTAACTCGTCGCCTACAGAGACGATTTCTTCCGGCTTTTCAATTCGCCGGTCTGCGAGTTCAGAAATGTGAATTAAGCCTTCAATGCCTTCCTCAAGCTTGGTGAACGCGCCAAAACTGGTGAGATTGACAACTTTTCCTCGAACGACAGAACCAACCTTGTATTTCTCGGGTACTTCTTCCCATGGATCAGGTTGTGTCTGTTTAAGCCCCAATGAGACTCGACGTTCAGACGCGTCAATCTGTAGTACGACTACCTCAATCTCACTGCCTTCCTTAAGTGCTTCATTGGCTGCAGCTCCCCGTTTGGTCCACGAAAGATCTGAGGTATGGATTAAACCGTCAATCCCTGGCTCAATCTCAACAAACGCGCCAAAACTCGTCAAGTTTCGGATACGTCCAATGATCTTGCTACCGACAGGTGATCTCTCTTCCAAAAGTTCCCAGGGATTCTGTTGCAGCTGCTTCAGCCCAAGCGAAATGCGTTTGTCTGCTCTTGAGATTTCAAGCACAACGGCTTCAATCTCATCACCTTTATTGACAATCCGCGAAGGAGCGACGTTACGGCGAGTCCACGCCATCTCAGAGACATGAATCAAGCCTTCAACGCCCTCTTCAAGCTGTAAGAACGCACCATAGTTGACAATATTGACAACTGCCCCGCGGACCGTTGAACCGACTGGATACTTCGCCTCAATGTCTGCCCATGGATCCTGAGTCTTCTGTTTCAACCCCAAAGAGATTTTCTCGTTCTCTTGGTTGATGCCGATAACTTGGACCTCAATTTCTTCTCCAACGGAAACGACATCAGACGGATGATGGATTCGCTTCCATGCCATATCTGTCTTATGAAGTAATCCGTCAACACCACCGAGGTCAACAAAAGCACCAAAAGCAGTGATATTTTTCACGACTCCGGTTATGAGTTGACCGACTTCGAGTGTCTCGAGAACCTCTGAGCGTTTTTGGAGAAGTTCGGCTTCCAACCACGCACGCCGCGATAAAACGATGTTATGCCGCCGCTTGCTGAGGCTGATAACCTTCATATCAAGCGTTTGTCCGACATACTGCTCAAGGTTCTGGATGGGACGCAACTCAACTTGCGAAGCCGGTAAAAACCCTCGCAGTGAACCGACGTTCACCCGTAAGCCACCCTTAATCCGTTCGGTGATACGACCTTTCACGGGCGTACCGCTCTCATGTGCAGTCGCTATTTCATCCCAGATGAGCGTCTGATCGGCGATCTTTTTTGAAAGGACTATCTGTCCTTCTGAATCTTCACGCCGCACAATATAGACATCAATTTCATCACCCGCCTGTACAGTGGGTAAATCGTCTTGTCCAGGGTCAAACTCCGATGCTGGGATATAACCTTCCGACTTAAAGCCGATATCGATCATTACCTCATCCCGGGTAACATCTACGACGACCCCTTTAACAATCTCACCATCGGTAAATGCCTTGATCGAATTATCATACGCTTCTTCAAGGGATTCCGGGCTCATTGGCTCTGCTGGTTCTTCTGGTGCCGCTGCCTCTTCAGAGGCGGTTTCATCGTCGGGTGCTGCTGCTTCACCAGCATCAACAACGACTCCCTCCACGACTTCTTCAGAAACATTTTCATCAGCATCAGTATCGGCAACAACTACTTCCACTACCTCTTCAGAGGCGTTTTCAGCATCGCTATCAGCCGCCACATCTACTGTCTCTTCTGGTCCGGTTCCGTCAGCTTGCTCGGAATCAGCGTCACTATCAGCCGCCTCCACCGCCTCTTCGGAGGTATTTTCATTGGTAAGTGTCGCTTCTTCAGAATCGGTGTCGCCAGTCACTTCCGCTTCGTTGTTTATGACTTCTTCATGCTCTTCAACATCTGCATCGGTTTCAGAAGCTGCCTGCGCCGCTTCTGGAGCCTCTGTCTCGCTCACTACTTCCTGATTCACTTCAACTGAGCCTTCAGTTGAATGTTTTTCTTCTTCCGCATCAACAGTGGATGCGGTTGTATTTGCCTGTTCGTTGTTCATTAAGATACCTGGTCCATTTAAAAACGCGAAACCGCGTTAATCCGCCAGTTCCTCCTTATATTCAAAGTGCTTTTGACACTTTCAAATCGGTTACGTAATAGTATATCATAAATGCATAAGAAAAGCAACAACTATTTTTTTATCGGCGCGATTTAGTCTTCAAGTGGCTATTCTGTTGCAGAGAACCGTCTCTGACATACTCCCACACCTAAAGGAGTGGGGTTCTTTTGTTCCTCTTGGGAGCATTCTCTGCTTAAGCAGAGTAACGTTTGACTTCTGAACGAAATCCAACGGGCGGTGCCATGTCCGCCACTACAGGATCGCCAAGACGATCCAGATACTTTTTCCGAATGTTTATCGCGCCTACACCATCGCGATGATATTGAAACCCACATTTGCATGTATAGTTTCGATTTGATAGCATTTTGTCCATCCACAACTCGCACGCTTTAGAGGTGGTGCGGTATCCATGAGCGTAGTCCCACATCTCTTTGAGTTTCAGGCATTCATTCCAAACGGACGCAGACACCGCGTTGAAAGCGTCCAGATTTTCAGATGAGGAGATTTTGAGTTTGTAGGTTCGCATAGTTTTCCTTCGCATAGTTCCCCGATTCCACTCGGTTGCGGTAGGGACGTGTCTTGCGACACGATGGAATTCCCTACCAACTATGCAGTAAATAGTATAGCAGAACCTACAAAAAATGTCAATACTTTTCAATCAAAAACGCTGTGGACTCACACACAAGGGCGGGATTCATCCCGGGGTCCCCACCCGTTACAGGGAAGGGGGCCTAAAGGATTGGGTTTTCTCCCGTGAACGTGATAATTTACGATTCAAATAAGAATTTTGTTTGATTTTTTTACCGATTTAAGATAGAATATAAAAATGGTTCCTAAAGTCGTAACTAGTTTTAATTTATAAGAGGTGCTTCTATGGACTCAACAAAATTAATGCAACTCCGGGAAGAATCAGGTATCAAGATAATTGAAATAAAAACAGACTTGAGTAGTTACGCAGCATCTGATTTACGGAAAGTGCTTGAGGGGCTCCTAGCAGAGAAAGTCGAGAGGGTTGTTGTCAATCTTAGTCAGGTGAGTCATATCAACAGTACAGCTGTAGGCGCGTTGGTGGGTGTTGCAAAGCGGCTTCGACAAAGCGGTGGCGACCTTAAGATTTGCTCACTCGCAGACAACTTGACGCGAACCTTCAATCTTATCGGTGCATCCAGTGTCGTCGAAATCTATGAATCAGAAGACAGTGCCCTCGCCGCATTTTAAAATAAAACAGATTTTATCACATGGCGCAAGCAGATATTCAACTTCAGATTCCGAGTTCTGTCTTTTATATAGAACCCGTTCGGGTATTTGTTGGGCACCTCTCGCGAAGCCTCGGATTCTCCAGGAAGCGTGTGGCAGACATTCAACTCGTGCTTGATGAAATCTGTAGCAACGCGGTACATCACGGCTCGGCGAATTCTACAGATAGTGTTAAATTGTGTATCGGTATCGACACACACGCTCTCGAGATTTTAGTAAAAGATAACGGTTCACAAGAGGCAGGAAAAAAGAGTTGGCTAACGCACGAAAGACTTTCAGAGATTGAAACGAACCGTTCTCCAAGCAGTGAGAGGGGACACGGCATTTTTATCGCGAAATCGCTTTCGGATAAGCATGAGATGCAACCGAACGAGGTAGGTGGCACCAATGTCCGAGTCGTTTTTCGCTTTCCAAAACCGAGCGATATTAACCTTTAATTTTCCCCTGAAACTTCAATAGCGATAAGTGTTAAGTCGTCATCTTTTGGGCAGCTATTGGTAAAGGTATCAACAGCCTCAGAGATGTTAGTGACGAGTTCCGCTGCAGATTGTTCTGTACACGCGCCTACTAATTGTTGAAGGCGGTCTACGGAAAATTCCTCACCATTCGGATTTTTGGCTTCGTAAACACCGTCAGTATAAAGTAGCATTCTACTCAATGCGTCGAATGGGTAATGTGTTATTTCATAAACCGAATCTCGCCAAATACCCAGTCCGTTTCCTGTATTCTTGTCGCCGATGGGGTGGTATGCCTTTTGATGCTCGTTATACAAAAGTGGAAATGAGTGCCCAGCATTTGCACAGACGAGTTCGCCTTTACTGAGGTCAATCATACCACAAAAGGCAGTTGCAAACATAAACAGTCTTGAACTAATCAGATCGTTAAAACGCGTGTTCAGTATTTCAAGTAGGTATCCTGGATTATCCTCAATCTGTTGCTGAAATTCCGCCAGAATTGTTTTAATGAAAACGGTTACAAAAGCAGCAGAAACACCGTGCCCCATAACATCAGAAATAAAAACGCCGAGCCGGTTCGGTGTAATTTCCCAGACATCAAAAAAATCCCCGCCGACTGCCATTTCAGGGCAACAGCGGGAAGCGATACGAAACCTCGATAATTCCTGCACGCCATTCTGAGGAATCAGAATCTCCTGAATACTCCGTGCCATTTGGAGTTCTTCTTGCAAACGAGCGTTGTATTTTGCGAGGGTATCTTGGTAGTGCTTGATTCGCAAAAGCGAACGAACTCGGGCGAGTACCTCTAAACTATCAAAAGGCTTTTCAATAAAGTCATCAGCACCCGCCTCAATGGACCTGATTCGATTTTCGCGTGTGTCTCGTAGCGCGGTTATCATCACAATTGGGAGAAATTCGGTTGCTTCATCCGATCGGATCCGTTTGACGACTTCAAACCCATCCATTCTCGGCATGTTAATGTCCAATAAGATGAGATCTGGCATCTCTTTCTCAACGGCATCAAGTGCCTCAAGTCCATCAGCGGCTGTGTAGACTGTGTAGCCCCGAGCGTTGAGTTGAATCTGGAGAATTCTGACGTTTCTCGGTTCATCATCAACAACAAGGATCTTCGCGGATTCTTGTTGTTCAGGAGTTTCTTCTTTGTTCATGCCTCTATCCTTTGATGTGAGTCTCTACGCGTTCCACCAGAACCTTGATGTCAATGGGTTTGCTAAGATAATCGTCGCAGCCTGCCTTGAGGATGCGTTCCCTATCGCCAGACATCGCTGCAGCCGTTAGGGCGATAATCGGTATATGCACCCACGCCAGATTTGCTTTAATCCGTCTCGTTAAATCTTCTCCGCTTTGTCCGGGTAAGGCGATATCCATGAGAATGAGTTGCGGTATCGCTTTTTCCAAGCTGGCGATTGCTTCCACAGCGTCAGTCGCCTCCATTACAGTATACCCTTTTGATTGCAGAACAATCCGAACAACTTTACGGTTCAACTCTTGGTCCTCAATTACCAAGATCCGCTTTGGCGTTTCTGCCTGCTCTTCAACTGGAAGTGCGTTTTCAGTTTTCACGGGTTGTCCTCTGCTCAAGCCAGCAGTTTTGAAATGAAACGGAATTATGCGGTCAAATCTTCATACCCCGGTTTTCCTGCGCTGCTTCATCAGATTCAGTACCGATTTTACTTTCTAAGTGTTGCAAGGGAATTTTCAGAGCGAAATTGCTCCCTTTCCCCTCTTCGCTTTCGATGCTAATTTCGCCGCCATGCAACATGATAAGCCTATGCGTCAATGCTAAACCGAGACCTGTCCCGCCGTATCGCCGAGATTTTGACGTATCAATCTGTGTAAATGGAGCAAAGAGTTTCGCCTGATCTGCCTCAGCGATACCTATGCCTGTATCAATAACCTCGGCGCGCAATTCTGTATCGGTAACCTCCAATACCGTTGCTACCGTGCCACCTTCTGGGGTGAATTTCACTGCATTGGAGAGCAGGTTGTAGAAGATTTGCTTGAACTTAACCCGGTCAGCCTCAATCATACCGTTCTGATTATATTTCAAGGTGAGATCCAAATCCTTCTTTACAGCAAGTGCGGTGATAATTGCGTTCACTTCCTCGACTGCTTCAACAATAGAGAATGTCTCTAACTGTAGTGCCATTTTTCCGGCTTCAATTTTTGAAAGGTCGAGGATGTCGTTAATCATCTCCAGCAGATGTTCACCGCTAATATGAATATCGTTGATGCACTCCTTTTGCTCGGCGTTGATACTGCCGACGAGTTCGTCTCGCAGAATTTCAGCAAATCCGATAATGGCATTCAAGGGTGTACGCAGCTCGTGACTCATGTTTGCGAGGAAGTCGCTTTTCGCACGGCTCGCGTATTCAGCTGTTTCCTTCGCGCGTTGCATCGCTTTTTGGGCTTTTATCCGCTCCGTAATATCCAGTGCCATACTAATACCCAAGTGTCCTTTACCCGGAAGTTCCCCAAGTGACGACGAACTGAATTTCCAAATCTGTTTTTTACCGGACTTGGTAAAAACTTCGTACTCGCCCTCCGCCATGCGTTCCGTGGAACGATATAACTGTGCTAACTGCGCCTTGATTTCGGTAGCACTCTGGCTATCCACGAGTTCCAACCATTTAGAGACTGTTGACATATCCTCGTGCGTGTACCCTGTCAACTCTGTCCACGCTCGGCTAATCTGCAGGACTTCGCCATCCTCGGCGTGAATCATAATAGGCAGTGGCGCATTCAAGACAGCCCGACGAAACCGCTCTTCGCTGTGTTGCAGTTCAGTCTCTGCTTGCTTCCGATCTGTGATATTCGTTGATGCCATCACGAAACCTACCAGTTGTCCGTCCTGTTTGATCGGACCGAGGCACGAAGCATACCAATATCCGCTAATTAGTCCCTGAACTTCATAGGTAGCGACCTCACCAGTTTCGATGACCTTTGCGCAGGCTTCCTTGAGCCGTTCATGATGTTCTTCAGGGAGGAAATCAAAGACGCTTTTTCCGACGATGTCTTGAGGTTTTAATCCGAGGGCAGGGGGAAGTCTGTTGATAAATTCAAGGCGATAGTCAAGGTTCATCGTTGAGATGATGTCCGGCACACTCTCAACAAGAGAACGCCAGTTCGCCTCAGAATCTCGGACGGCTTGTTGTGCGCGATAGTATTCGGTTATGTCTCGTGAAATGCCACAGGTTCCTTTTATACGTCCATCTCTATCTCGAATCGGAACTTTCGTTGTTGATACCCATGTATCTTGTTCGTTGGGCCAGGTTTCTCTCTCCTGTAAGCCCTCGATTGGTTTCCCAGATTCGATAACAGTTTGCTCATCCTGATATGCTTGTTGGGCATGTTCACGGGTAAAGAAATCAAAATCCGTCTTTTCAACTGCATCTGCGGGATTTTTTAAACCGAATCGGTCCGCCAAAGATCGATTGATTCGTATGAATCGGCTCTCGGTATCCTTAAAGTAGATGTGGTCTGGTGTATGCTCCATTAGGGTATGCAACAGATCCCCTTCTTGCGCTCGCTTCGCCGCCAATTGCTGAAAGCGGGTTTCATTCTCTTTCAACTTCGCTTCCAGCCGTTTTTGAGGCGTGATGTCTGTTGCGACGACGTAACAGCGTTGTTTTTTGGGATCTTTTGTTGCGCGCCATCTTAACCACTTGTAAGACGTGTCTTTGCACTGAAATCGGTTCTCAAAGGTAACAGTGTGGCGTTTCCCTGTTTTTACCTTCTCAATTTCGGCGAGCATTTCTTGCCGTTCCGCCGGATGTACAAACATGTACCATTCTGGATTTTGGAGTTCCAATTTGGTAAACCCAAGGGTTTCTTCCCATACCGAGTTGAGAGCAACGAAGCTGCCGTCACAATTGATACACCCGAACATATCTGCGGAAATCTCGAACAAACAGTTAGATTCAACGACTTCGTCCGTTAATATGTGCTTGTGAGCTTCGTCCTTAGGTTTCATATTCACCTCCACCCAGTCGAGGTCGTAACACCTCATGAGTTGCGTAGGTTTACTTTGTTACGAGGACCGCACGACTTGCTAGTTTTACAACGGTTTGTGTAGTGCTTTGGAAAACAAGCTCGTACAATCTTCCATGATGACTTGCGCTCAGTGCGATGAGATCACAGTCATTTTCCTCTGCGTTTTCTAAGATATTTGCGACTGTAAAGCCGCGAGCGGTCAAGAAATCGGTTTGAACGTCATAATATCCCAAGTACGCTTCCATTTGCTGCTTAATTTGTGTTGCTTCCGGTTGTGTGCTTGAAAGGGCAAGTCCTAGAATTCCGGCTTTTGTCAATTCTCCGATTTCTGCGACGAGCCCTAAGGCATGGTCAGAATAAGTGTCTCCGTGATGTACAGCGAGAATTTTCCGAAGCAGTGTGCATTGTTCGTGCACCACAATAATAGGTCTCGTGACATGCAGGAGTACATCGTCAATTTGGTTCTGGATAAGTTTAAGGCGACGTTTTCTTATATCTTCAGGGAGCCCGACAACAACGAGGTCAGCGGAGTGCGCTTTTTCGCAGATCATCTGTCGCGGGTTACCAGCGACAGACTCAACGTGGTAGTCCAAGAAATCGTAGAGTGAGCACTCCGCTTCTGTGCGACTTAGGACGGTCGCTGCGACATCAGCGTTTCCACCGTGCTGGCTGTCTTGAAAGAAAACACACGATAGATGTGTCCCTAAAAGCACCGCCAATTGTCCGGCGTACTCAAAGGCATTTTTTTCATAATCCGTATCGCCGATGGCAACGAGGATATTTTTTATCATGAGACATCCCCTTATAAGCGCAAGGCAGTAGGACGTTACCTATAAGTCTCAATATTAGTAACGCGCCTCGCGCTACAATAAAACTAAAGTTAGCCTGAATCTCATTAGGGGTGCTGCAGCAAGGCAGCAACAGCATCATCTTCGCTTTCAAAACTTTTGAAAACGGTGATTAATCGCGCCATGACAATGAGATTTTTGACATGCTTGTTTACATTAATCACTGCTATCTGCCCGCCACGCGGATGGATATCGGAATAGATTTTCATGAGTGCGCCGAGCCCGGAACTATCCATCCCAGTTACTTCTTTAAAGTCAAAGAGTAGTTTCGGAGATGAGGCATCGCCTTCAAGTGCGCCCTCTATCGTTTCCGAAAACTCTTTGACACCTGGGGTGATAATCCTACCGCTCAGCCTGAAAATAACGATCCCCTCCTTCTCAGACACGGTGATTGGCATAGTATACTCCTAATGCTACTGCCCATTTTAATTGTTAGATGGGTTTCCCCATCGCAACACTTAACCTTCGTTTGACAGTGCCGAAATTGCAGCATCCTCGGTATCAAAGTGTTCAAAGATACTGACGAGTCGGCTACGGACTATCAGGTTTTTGATATTTGTTCCGACGTTGATGACCCCGATACGACCTTTCTTTCGCGTTGCAGCGACATGGGCACCCATTAGCGTACCGAGACCCGAACTGTCCATCATATTGACCCGGTCAAAATTAATGAGGATGCGCGGCGCTTCGGAAGCATCTATCTGTGAAGTGATTGCTTCCCGTAATTCGGACACTGAAGCTCCCATTATTTTCCCACTCGGTTCCAAAATCGCAACGCCATCCCTCTGACGAATCGTAGTTGCCATGGTTCTCTCCTTTTTCGTTTGCTAGAAACTGAAATGTCAACCCACTTTTTTAAATTCTACACTATTTCAAACTATTTGTCAATATCCAATTTAGATGCAGGTGTGCGAATATTTTGTCAAGCGTTAGGATTGAGACAGATTATCCTTTTTTTGTCTGAATTTCTGATTACACGGATTGCACACAAAAACTTTAGACGCTCATGCCATCAGATTTTGTTTGTTTTTAGCACCAAAACAGAGTATAATAGTGGCGAATTTATATTTCCAGAAAGGAAAACAATGTACAAAGCGAACCCTCGAATTAAGGATCTCCCCGAGGATGAACGTCCCCGTGAAAGACTCCGTAAATATGGACCAGAGAGTCTGAGAGACTCCGATCTCTTAGCCCTCATTCTCAAAAGTGGCTTCAAAGGGACAACAGCTGTTCAACTTGGCGAACAGATTCTCACAGCGTTTGAAGGCGATTTGAAGCGGATGGCTGATAACAGACCCAAGCAATTTGAGAAAATTAAAGGTGTTGGTGAAGCAAAGGCGGCACAGATCGTGGCGGCGTTTGAACTTGGAAAACGGTTGGCGCGCTTCCATGCCGATCGCGATAAGATTACATCCCCAGCCGATGTTGCAGACCTGATGATGTCTAAAATGCGGTATCTACAGAAGGAAGTCGTTTGTGTTCTGTGCCTTGATACCAAAGGTGGTGTGACAACCAAAGGTGTCGCTGGTGACCTGGGCAGCGATTTGACGTGGGGGAAAAGATTGTCAGAAGGAACGGTTTTTGAAGGCACTCTAAACGCGAGTGTTTTTCACCCACGCGAAATTTTCCGATTCGCGATTGAGGAATCTGCGAACTCAATCGTCCTTGTTCATAATCATCCATCAGGTGACCCACAACCGAGCCAAGAAGACATTCGAGCGACAAAACAGTTGATTGAAGCTGGGAATCAAATTGGGATTAAAGTGCTGGATCACATTATCATCGGCGATGGGATCTTTGTTAGTCTGAAAGAGGAAAATCTCATTTGAGGTGTGCGGATTTATGCCTTACTACGTTGCCGGATCACTTCGTATAGTAAAACACCTGCAGCGACTGACACGTTGAGGGATTCAATCTTTCCTAACATCGGTAAATGAACAAGATAGTCGCATTTTTGCTTGACTAACCGTCGAATACCTTTACCTTCACTTCCTAAAACGAGACACAACGGCACCCCAAAGTCCGCATCTGTATATGGACAAGAGGCATCCTCGGCAGCAGCACCGGCAACCCAGATACCTACGTTTTTAAGCTTGTCCAAGGTATGCGCAACATTTGTCACCCTGACGATAGGGATATGTGTGGATGCGCCTGCTGATGTCTTGTGTACAGCGGCTGTGATGCCAACGGCACGGTTTTTTGGGATGAGGACAGCATCGGCACCCACAGCATCAGCAGTACGGAGAATCGCTCCAAGGTTCCTCGGATCTTGAATGTTGTCTAACATCACTAACAACGCGTTGTGCTTATTGCGTTCTATTTTCGCGAGTATTGATTGTAAGTCGTTATAGCGCGTCGGGTTGACAAGGGCGATGACCCCTTGGTGTGGTAGCGATGGTTCGAGTCTATCCAATTCGCGTCGGGGGCAGCGTTTTATCGGGATACCTGCTGCTTCTGCCGTTGCGATGATATGGCGGATGCGGGAATCGGTGGTGCCTTCGGTGATCCAGATTTTTTCTATATCTTGAGTCCCGTGCTTTAGGTGTTCTATAACTGGATTTCTGCCAACAATGTATTCAGACATATTGAATTAGTCGTCAGTCATCAGTTGTCAGTCGTCAGTTAACACCTTGGGGCGGTTAGAAAGTGTGGCACTGCCATAACCCACCTCTGACTGATAATTCATTGGCACAACTTAAAAAGTTATGCTACAGATAATTTAATCACCGCGGAGGAATTTAATATCTGGTCCACGCGGTGTGATCTTGATATCGGGGTCTGCGGTTTGGCATTGGACGCAGGTTATATCGCCGACATTTGCATTTTCCATGCGCGGTGCGAGTTTTCCCAACTTAAACACAAACTCTAAGACATCATCTGCTGGAATCTTCTCATCACATGAACCGCAGGGAATAGCTTCCCCTGACTTGACTTTCGCTAAAAGTTCTGATGCTTTCATGACTTGCCTTTCATTCGCAAAATTGATTAGAGGAAGTAACGCTCTTTTTGCTTGTCCAATTCGTATTCTTCGTACGCCTCCTGTGCCGAGTCCACTTCGGAGACTTGGGCAATAGGTACATCCCACCACGATTCGTAGCGCGGAACCCCTTCGTAGTAGTCTACATCAATTTTCACGACAGTTGTATGCGTTGCTTCACGCGCCTCATGCAGGGCGGCTTTCAGGCTCTGCAAGGTTGTCGCTTCAATTACCTTGGCACCGAGACTGGCGGCATTCGCAGCGAGATCCACCGGCAAAAAGTCGCCTTCAAGTTCACCGCTTTCTTTATCGCGATAGCGAAAGCGGGTAGCGAAACCTTGGGCACCGGTCGCCCGAGATAATCCACCGATGCTGCTATGCCCCTCATTATTCACAAGCACAACAATCAGTTTATAACCTTCCTGAATTGATGTGATGATTTCTTGTGCGAGCATCAAGTATGAACCATCACCTACCATGACGTAGACATCGCGGCTTGGATCAGCCATTTTGATACCTAACCCACCAGCGATTTCGTAGCCCATGCATGAGTAACCGTATTCCAAGTGGTACTGTTTTGGATTGCGAGTTCGCCACAACTTGTGCAAGTCGCCGGGTAGGCTCCCCGCTGCGCAGACCACGACATCTTCAGGACGCGAAAATTCATTTACCACGCCAATCACTTCACTTTGGCTTGGTAAAGGCGTGTGCCCAAGATGATAAAGCCGATCTACTTCTTCTTCCCATTCGTCCCTATATTTCTCAATTTGTCCGGCATAGGTCGCGTCAACATGATAGTTCCCTACGGCGGTGGCAAGTTCTTCAAGCGCGACACGTGCATCCGAGACTAACGGTAAAGCCGCATGTTTAAACGCATCGAATTCAGCAACGTTGATATTGATAAAACGGACGTTTGGATTTTGGAAAGCCGTTTTGGAAGCAGTCGTAAAATCGCTCAAACGCGTACCGATTGCGATCACCAAGTCTGCCTCGCGGGCAGTAATGTTCGCTCCGGGTGTTCCAGTCGCTCCTATTGCGCCGAGATTCTGCGGATGGTTGTATGGCAGTGAACCCTTTCCGGCGAAGGTCTCACCAACAGGGATACCGGTTTGTTCCACAAATTGGGCGAGTTGTGCTGTGGCTTCACTATAGATAACACCGCCACCGGCGATGATTAACGGGCGTTCACTCTCACGAATCCATGCTGTTGCGCGGTTAAGCAGATCCACATCAGCACGCGGACGAGATATAGTATAAACGCGCTTCTCAAAAAGCTGTGACGGATAATCATACGCTTCGGCTTGTACGTCTTGCGGAAGCGCTAAAGTTACAGCCCCTGTTTCCGCCTGCGATGTCAGCACCCGCATTGCCTCTGGTAGTGCAGTGATTATCTGTTCAGGACGATTAATCCGATCCCAATAGCGTGAAATTGGCTTGAAACAATCGTTTACAGAATAATCTTGTGAGCTCGGAGACTCCAGCTGCTGTAAAACTGGAGCCACCAAACGGGTGGAAAAAATGTCACCCGGTAGCAAGAGGACCGGTAGTCGGTTAATTGTTGCGCCCGCGGCACCTGTAATCATATTTGTTGCGCCTGGTCCGATGGATGTCGTGCAGGCAAAGGCTCGCAGGCGGTTGTTCATCTTGGTAAACGCGGCGGCGGTGTGCACCATCGATTGTTCGTTCCGGGTCTGGTAGAAACGAAACGAATCAGAATACTGATGTAATGCTTGCCCGATACCAGCAACGTTTCCGTGACCGAAGATGCCGAACATACCAGCGAAAAACTGGGTTTCGTTCCCGTCTCGTTCAACATATTGTTGTTGAAGAAATTGGACGATGGCTTGTCCCATCGTAAGTTTTCGTGTTTCCATGATTTTTTAATCTTCCTTGCGGTTCGTTGAGGAGGGTTTTCTGAGAACGCTCCTTTCCGTCGATCCAGCCCAGCGCGATGCTTGGGCTTACAATATTGGTCAAAGACTCAAAAGAAACTTTAATCTTCCTTGCGGTTCGTTGAGGAGGGTTTTCTGAGAACGCTCCTTTCCGTCGATCCAGCCCAGCGCGATGCTTGGGCTTACAATATTGGTCAAAGACTCAAAAGAAACTTTAATCTTCCTTGCGGTTCGTTGAGGAGGGTTTTCTGAGAACGCTCCTTTCCGTCGATCCAGCCCAGCGCGATGCTTGGGCTTACAATATTGGTCAAAGACTCAAAAGAAACTTTAATCTTCCTTGCGGTTCGTTGAGGAGGGTTTTCTGAGAACGCTCCTTTCCGTCGATCCAGCCCAGCGCGATGCTTGGGCTTACAATATTGGTCAAAGACTCAAAAGAAACTTTAATCTTCCTTGCGGTTCGTTGAGGAGGGTTTTCTGAGAACGCTCCTTTCCATCAATCCAGCCCAGCGCGGTGCTTGGGCTTACAATATTGGTCAAAGACTCAAAAGAAACTTTAATCTTCCTTGCGGTTCGTTGAGGAGGGTTTTCTGAGAACGCTCCTTTCCATCGATCCAGCCCAGCGCGATGCTTGGGCTTACAATATTGGTCAAAGACTCAAAAGAAACTTTAATCTTCCTTGCGGTTCGTTGAGGAGGGTTTTCTGAGAACGCTCCTTTCCATCAATCCAGCCCAGCGCGGTGCTTGGGCTTACAATATTGGTCAAAGACTCAAAAGAAACTTTAATCTTCCTTGCGGTTCGTTGAGGAGGGTTTTTTGAGGACACTCCTTTGATCAAGTGGTGTATGGCTGTGGTACGGGGACCTAGCCAAAATATATTTACCATCCGCCGCGTTCGGCGATAAATTCGTCAACTTCGGGCATTGTCGGCATAAAATTAGCACAACCGTGCCGTGTTACGACAATCGCCCCAGTTGCGTTGCCAAGGCGGGCAGATTTTTCCCAACTCCAACCGCTGAGGTGACCGTAGATAAAACCGCTCGCAAAGGCATCGCCGGCACCGAGCGTATTGTAAACTTCAACTGGAAAGGGTTCCGCGTGAATAACTTCGCCGTTCGTTAGATGAACATCTGCGCCATCAATACCCCGTTTTACGATGAGTGCCTCTGGACCGGCACCCAAAAGCGTCTCAATAGCAATTGCCATATCCCCTTCAATCGTCGGATTTGAGATTTGGGAGTGTTCAATTGTGAGTTGCGAAAGGTCCGTAAGCGTGGCTGCTTTGATTTCTTCTTCCGTTCCGATTGCGATGTCAATATAACGTAAGGCAGATCGCATGACAACACCAAATGCTCTCGGATCGTGCCACTGATCCGCTCGGAAATCCAGGTCCAGGAAGACACGATTGCCGAGTGCTTGTGCCTGTTCAGCTGCATAGAGGGTCGCGCTACGACTCGGTTCTTTGCTCAAGCCAGTCCCAGATATCAGCACTGCTTTGCTTTCAGCAATCGGTGCAGCGACAACATCGTCAATGGTGAGTTCGATATCTGCACAGTTGTCGCGGTAATAGATTAACGGGAACCGGTCTGGTGGTTCAATCCCCAGCACGACAGCACTTGTCCGGTGCCCCGGTTTCTGTGGAATAAACTGGGTCTCAACGCCTTCGTTTCTCAAAAACTTAAGTAGGAACTCTCCAACCGGATCCTCGCCGACGGCGGTGAGGAGCGCGGCTTGAAGTCCAAGCCGCTGAATACCGACACTGATGTTTGTAGGACACCCTCCAACGAAGGCACCGAAATTTTTGATGTCCGGAAATGCCGCACCGATGTCATTCGCATAAAGATCCAAAGAACTCCGCCCGATTGTGAGAATGTCGTAGATTTTCATTTCATCTTTCTTAAAACGTGTAAAAACAGCACTTGCGGTCTTAACAATTTGAAGTCTCTACTGCCTTTTTGAATTTCTGATGCTCCTCGGCAAATTTACGGGTTAGAAGAAAAGCATCATTTCCGCACGCAATGAGTTGAACGCCGAGACTCAGCCACTGTTCACCGCTCTCAAAGTCATTGACGTAACAGCCTAAAGGAATATTATGCCGCTGCGTAAGGCTAATAATTTCTTTCATAGCGTCTAAAAGCAGCGGGTGGTCCAGTTCACCGGAGATACCCATAGACGTGGACAGGTCGTAAGGACCGATGAACACAACATCCAATCCACCAGTTGCAAATATGTCATTTAGGTTTTCAACGGCTTGGACAGTTTCAATTTGTCCGATGGTGAGGATTTCCTGATTTGCGCTGCGGACATACTTTCTGGTATCAAGTTTCGTGAAGTCTCCATAATCAGTGTGTCCAATGCCAAACGCGACCCCTCGGTCGCCTTCGGGCGCATATTTTGTCCATTTTTTAATTTTTTCAACATCTTCACGAGATTCAACCCGGGGAATCATGACCCCAGTCGCACCAGCATCAAGCACCCGGGAAACAAAATGGCGTTCCAGTGCAGGCACACGGACAATACAAGGAAGATTTGATCCACGTGCGTTCCGAATTATTCGTCCCACGGTCTCTATGGAAAAGGAACTATGCTCCAAGTCTGTGATGATAAAGTCTGCCCCGGCACTCGCAAGAAGTGTTGCGATCGCGGAGCCACCGAACTCAAGGACGAACGTCCCAACAAGTACCTCTCCGCACTTCAAAGATGCTTTCACGTAAGATTCCTCTAATGTTCGACTGGAATTTCCGACATTAATTTTTGTGCTTCGCTAACCATTTTTGTCGGTGCAGACATTTTTTCGCCGATTGCCAAGATTAACATGTAGAAGTCATAAGCGGTCTGTAATTCACCACTGAGGTGTGCACTTTCAGCGGCATTGAAATAACAGACAGTTGCCATTCTGTGAGATTCTTCGACAAGAGATGGCATATTCGCATAGCCATGATTATAGCCAGCAAGGATATAAGATTTTCCGGCTTCTTCCCATGAACGCTGCAGCTCAAATTGGCGTGCAAGGCGCGTATAATAAACGCCACCTTTTTTCGCGTTTCTTCTGGCGAGGCGCTGTTTATCTGCGACCGTGTAAGCGAAGCGAGCGCGTGTATAACAGTTGGCGACGAGTTCTAAATCGTCCTTCTTGACAAAGTTGTTAGCCTGTTTTTGGTAGAACCTACCGAGCTTCCTATAGAGCGTGTGGCACTGTCGGGCTCGTCCCTGTTGTTCATAGATTTGAATTTGTCGGAAGATGCGGAGTGCTTCTTGTTCATGCGGGTATTGGATGTCGCTATGAACCTGATCGAGTAAGAATTCCGGGGACGCCTCCTCAATTACGAGTCGATAACTGCCAGATACCCTGATTCGGGGTTGTATGGGTGTTACGTCTGTTACTTCTTCTGGTACCGATCTCGGATATTCAAGCCATGACCGAAGGACAGCACCTTCATTATCCGGTAATTTTTGAATGAGCGCAGCAATTTCCTCAACGCTCGGGTTTGCTGGAAGCATCGCGCTTGCAGTACTCAGTTTTTTGAAGAGATTATCCACAGTTTTGGTTACGCCTTGATCGTCAATAGAAAGGCGACTCGCTCTGTGGAGTTCTGATAGTGCGCTCGGGTAGTCCTGGCTTTCGATATAACGGGCGGCGAGCGTATAATGTCTTTGGAGTTCAGTTGCTAGCTTCTCGCGTTTAATACCCTCCTCTTTCTGTCGTCGCTGAAAAAAGAGATTCTGATTCATCCGTTCAGCATCCGGGAGTGAAAGGCGGAACGTTTTTCGGTATCGTTCAAGTGCTTCTATTAATCTTGAGTTACTGGAAGTGACGCTCGCATTGATAAGCTGCGAAGCCTGCTTGACGTATTCATCTTGGCGGATCCGATCTAACTCTTCATACATCTCGGTGGCACTTTGATGACGTTCTTGGAGTTGTCGGTGAAGTGCCTTTTGTAAGAAATTGCGGAGTACTTCCGGACATCTGTGGATTTCCTCAATTTCTCCGGCTGCTTTCTTTTTATCAATTTCCTTGTTTTCACCTGAAAAAGGAAATCGTCCGGTTACCGCTTGATACAAAATTAGTGCTGTGGAATAGAGATCGGCGCGGTAATCATAAGCCCCATAGTGTTGTTCGGGAGCCATGTAGCGTCGAGTGCCAGCCATCGTTTCAGCGAATTCAGTTGTTTCGCCAAATATTCGAGCGATGCTGAAATCAGCGACTTTCGCCTCTTTTTCAGTTGTGAGTAAGATATTTTGGGGTTTAATGTCGCGGTGCATAATTTTGTGAGCATGTGCTTCTTTTAATCCACGACAGATGTCCAAACCAATATTGAGTGTATCTGTTAAACTAAGCGCCCCTTCCTGCATGAGGTCGTGAAGGCTCTTACCCTCAACATACTCCATCACTATCCACGCGACGTAGTCGCCCTCTCCAGGTTCAACGGTATGAATAGAAACGATATTTCGATGTCCCCAAATCTTTGACATTGCTTGAAACTCGGTTAACAAAAACTTCATTCTGCTGGCAGGATAGGCGGTTTTTGCTAAGGCTTTAATCGCAACTTCTCGGTTTGTCATCTCTTCGCGGGCGCGAAAAACCGAGGAGAACCCTCCCGAATTGAGAAATTCAAGCAATCTATATTTACCTAAGATTAATTGGTCAATCTGCATAATGGTAGTCTAAACGGGACTGGATACAACTCTTAAGTAATGAGATTAACAAAATTACGATTAATTGTCAACATAAAAATACATTTTTAACAGAATTTAAGGTAAATTACCCGCCGAACGGGCGCGCTGTACCTCTTTGACGAGCCTCTCAGCTCTGTCGGTGAGAGTTTTGAATTCACCATCTGCAATGAGTTGGTTATTAACAAGCGCACTCCCAACTCCTAAAGCGGTAGCACCCGCAGTAATGAAATCAGCAGCGTTTTCCGCATTGATGCCACCCGTTGGAACAAGAGGGATCTGTGGCAGTGGTGCTTTCACGTCTTTTATATAGGAGGCACCAACACCACTTGAAGGGAAGACCTTTACATAATCTGCCCCTGTTTCCCATGCCATCAAAATTTCTGTTGGTGTAAAGGCACCCGGAATAACGACTTTGCCGTAGCGGTTACAGATCTCAATTACATCTGGTTTTGTAACCGGACTGACGATAAAATTAGCGCCTGCCAGTATTACCGCTCGTGCTGTTTCCGCATCTAATACGGATCCGGCACCAACGAGAATTGCATCTCCATACGCGGATGAAACATCGTCAATGACTTGTAATGCATTCGGTGTCGTCATCGTCACTTCAATTACGTTAACACCGCCAGCATGAATTGCCGCCGCTGTCTCAATCAATTCGTCTGCGCTGTCAGCACGAATTATAGCGACAATACCACATGCCTCAATCTGTTGCATCTGTTCTAACTTTGTCATGGACCTCCTCAGAATCCACACTATTTACTTGAGGTTAAAAGTAGTTCTTAATATCTGCTTGTAAAGAGTGCCTAAAAAAGGTGATATTTTTTTGTTGCGATTTTTCTGTCAATATGTTATCATTAAAGAAATAAAGCAACCCGGATTACAAATTACCGCTAATTCAGTATAATTAATGACAATTTTTCGGCTTGCGAGATGCGCTGCCCAATTGTCTTCTAAAAAAGAATGGAAGTTGTTCCACTACTCCGTTATCTGATCGGTTTAACAGGGTTACTTGTCCTCTCAGCCTTTTTTTCCGGTTCTGAGACGGCTTTATGTGCACTTACTCAAGTCCAAATTGAGCGGCTCCGTCTTGAAAAAGGCGGTGCGTCCGCAATTGTCAATTTTGTTGACAATCCACGCAGGTTGTTTATTACTGTTCTGCTTGGTAATAACCTTGTCAATGTCTCGTTCGCGATCCTCATGCTCTGGCTCGTTAAGCGAGTCCTCCCCGGTTATACAGAAGTTCTTCAATTTGCCACAGCCTCAGCCGCCAGTGTACTCCTTATGCTCATCTTCGGTGAGATGACACCGAAGAGTTTCGCAATTAAGTACGCGGAATTTTTTGCGAAAATAGCCGCGCCACCCCTATGGATATTTTCCATTTTCATTTCACCGTTGCGTTCATTACTCCGCAAAATCATCGACTTCCTCATCCCAATATTCGGCGGACACCCGTCGCCTATAGAACACCTCACAGCATCAGATCTTAAAGAAATCCTCGACACCTACCACGAGGAAGCACTCCCACCCGACGAACGGGAAATTGTGGGCAATATTCTCCAATTGCGTGACATTGAGGCAAAAGAAATTATGGTGCCGAGAACTGAAGTCATCGCAGTCCCAACGTCAAACACCATTCAAGAAACATTAAAGCAGGCAAAGGAACATGGATTTTCACGCATCCCAGTTTATCAAGAGCAAATTGACAATATCTGTGGTATTTTCTATGTTAAAGATTTCGCACTGTGGCGGCATGCTGCAATAGATTCACTTACGATCGCTGCCTTCCTCGAAAAACGGGACCAGATTTCTGAAGTACCGTCCAGCACTTCCCTTATTCGCGACCCCATCTTCGTCCTTGAGACCCGTAAAATCGGGATGTTGTTACTACAACTCACACGCGAAAAAACCAAAATGGCGATTCTCCGAGATGAATACGGCGGTGTTTCAGGAATTGTCACCACCGAAGACATCGTCGAACAAGTCGTCGGGGATATCGTCGACGAACACGACAGAGACGATTCTCCACCTGATTTTGTCAAACACTCTGAAGAACCGTTGTTACTTGAAACTTCTGGGCGTATGAGCATCCGGGAACTCAATCAGCAATTTGAACTAAAACTCAGCGAAGATGACGCTGACACTATTGGTGGTTATGCCCTTGGACTTTTCGGACGCATTCCCTCTGTTGGCGAATCGTATACTGATGAGAACGGCATCGAATTTGAAATTACCACTACAGAAGGCAATGCTATCACAGGTTTGTTTATCAAAATGCCGGTTACCCACGAAACTAAGACGGAAGTATAGAGACAACAGATACTGGATACAAAACAATTGAAAATACTTCTATTATCGCTCTTTTTAATCGGTGCGGGTAGCACAGAACAGATTGCTGTGCTAAGTTCGCTTGTGTTGGCAGTTCTTGTCTGTCTCGTACTGTCAGCTTTTTACTCCGGTTCGGAAACTGCCTTGGTATCCGTTAATAAAGTCCGGATTAACCAACTCCTTGAATCCGAGAACACCAAAGCGAGCATCATTCACCGCTTAGTAGAATCGCCCCAGAGAATGCTCGCACTTACACTGGTCGGAACGAATCTTGCAAATGTACTTATTGCACAATTCGGTGAAGGACTCGTCTCACGAGGGTTTCCAAACCTCACGGTAAGTCTACAAGGTGCCATTGCGACCGTTGGTGTAACGACCTTGCTCCTTATCTTTGGAGAAATTTTACCGAAAACTATCTTCCGTGTCAAGGCAGATACGTTAGCACTGCGTTACGCCTACCTCTTACGCCTCTCTGAATGGGTTTTAGCTCCGCTTATCTATTTCGTGCAAACTTTGACGCAGTTCATTGTCAAACCGGTAGGTAGAGGTGCAAGCACACCAAGCCCTGATGCACAACGTGAAGAGTTAAGACTCCTCGCAACGATGGGAGAACGTTCCGGCAACTTGTACACAGACCAACGACGGATGATTCATAGCCTGCTCAATCTACAAGATCGGACAGTTGAACAAGTTATGGTACCGCTTGTCGATATCGTTGCGATTGAAAAAAACACAAAATGCGAAGACTTTTTGCAAATTGCCGCTGACTCCGGCTTTTCAAGGATCCCGGTCTACGAAGAACAGATTTATAACATTGTTGGGATTGTCAACCTCCTCGATGTTATTTATAATGACGTTGAATCGGAAATTGCTTTGAATCCTCACGAAAAATCGGACACCCTGCCTGAAACGGTTGAACCGTTCATCCGAACAGTGTTGCACGTACCTGAATCGAAAAATATCAATGCACTCCTCAAAGAGATCCAACATACTCGGCATACGATGGTATTTGCCGTTGATGAGTACGGTGGCACCGTTGGTCTTGTCACCATCGAAGATCTGGTTGAAGAAATTGTCGGCGAATTTGCCGATGAACGCGATGCTCCTGAATTTATCCGTTTAATTACACCTAACATCCTTGAGTGTGATGGCAGAACCGAAGTAGATCTGCTTGAAGAACACTATGGACTCGCAATTCCTGAAGGTGACTATGAGACGGTCGCTGGCTATATTTTGGATCGGACTGGCACTATTCCGGCAACTGGCACTGAACTTGATTTAGGTGATGCCATCATCACAGTCATAGATGCCGACCCACGTGCTATCCGCAAAGTTCGCATTCGGCGACGACTCGGACGTTTTACTTCTTGATAAATACAAGTATGGCGGTCCAGTTTTTCTAAATCCCAGTTTGTTTGGTATTAGACAGAATTTACGCACATTCCGTTTAAAGAATTCCAAGCGGCGGCATTACAACAATTTCCTCAGTCACCATACCGGGCGGTTGCTGGCAAACAGAGATAATCGTATCTGCGACATGTTCCGGTGTCAACATCTGTTCAAAGTCCGGGTGTTGAGGAACACCATCCCAAAACGGGGTATGTACTGAGCCGGGTAGTACAGCGGTGACCCGAATATTTTGTTGGCGAACTTCGCTGGCTAAAACCTTTGTGAGTGCTAACGCACCTGCTTTCGCGGCACAATACGCACCAGAAGCCTCAAACGCAACCTTCGCAGCAATTGAAAGGACGTTAATAATTTGTCCATCCCCCCGTGCTAACATGGACGGAAGCGCATATTTCGCACAGAGGTAAATCGCCTTTAAATTGGAATTGAGTACTGTGTCCCAGTTATCAGGATCGAAATCGACAACGGGTCCAAAATGGCCAACTCCTGCGTTGTTGACGAGGATGTCCACTTGCTGGTAGGTATCCAATGTCCGTTGTATAAGTCGTTTCACAGCATCTATGTTAGTGACATCTGTTGGAACCGCGAGTATGGAATCGGGGTTAGAAACCCCTCCTACGCTAAGCTCCTCTGCGACCTGTTCAAGTGTCTCACGTGTCCGGGCAGCGAGCACAACTTTCGCGCCTGCTGCTGCAAAAGCCGTAGCGGTTGCTTTACCAATTCCCTTTGATGCTCCGGTAATCACCACAACCTTTCCGTCGAGTCTCCCTATTTCTGTCGCATCAGGATGCTGAGAAGAGACCATATTCACCTCCACACTTCCATTAAGCACTTGAATTCGTATGATGTTGATGCCTACAACGATAAAAAAGTTAGGACTTGCGCAAATCCGCTCAGTATGCTGGTACAGTTAGAAACCTCGCCGTTTATGAAGGCAATAGCGGATGATTAGGGTGCGCAAGTCCTGAGAAAGCATATTTAGGATATTTGGACGCACCTCAAAAACTCTGCCCGCGTTGAACTATCCTCGCGGAACGCCCCGCGCATGACATTCGTTGCCATTTTTGGTGCTTGTTTTTCAACACCGCGTGCCATCATACACAGGTGTTGTCCCTCCATCACGACCGCGACACCTCTCGGATCAAGTGCGGTTTCGAGTGCTTCGGCAATCTCACGCGTGAGTCGTTCCTGAACTTGCAAACGCCGAGAAAACATATCCACGATGCGTGGGATCTTGCTCAGACCGATGATCCGGTTCCGTGGGAGATACCCAACGTGACATTTGCCCCAAAAAGGGAGGATATGATGTTCGCAGAGACTGTAAAATTCAATCTCCTTGACAATCACCATCTCGTCATAGTCTTCGTCAAAGATGGCTTCATTCAGAATCTCATTGATATTTTGATGATAGCCGCTTGTCAAAAATTCCATCGCCTTCGCGGCGCGGTGTGGCGTTTTCATCAAGCCTTGACGACTCGGATCTTCGCCTAAAGTCTCAAGAATTTTGGTGAAAAGCCCCGTTAATTCTGGGGTAACGTTAGCCTGATCAAACTCCATTATGTTAAAATATGTCTCCGTTGCGCTCTTTTCTTCCACGCTTACTGCGCGAAGAAACAGATCACTCGCCATAGTAGTCGAAATGATTTTTGGGTGTTTCCCGTAAGCGAAGGCGGTGTAAAACCACTGGGCGCAAGTTCGGTTCCAGCACATCCCAAAGCACTTTGACAAAGTTCTCCGAGGTCGGATTGAGCCTCTCAAACTCAGGCGTATCAAGATTCAGATGCTTGTAATCGAAACGTGCATAAACCTGTTTATGAACGACCTCGTCAAGAAGATTCAAACCCGCAACCAGACCGGTTCTCACATCCACGTCCCCCTTTACGGTAACTTCAAGCACATAGTTATGTCCATGTCCAGCCGGGTTATTACACTTTCCGAAGATGTCCAAGTTCTCTTCGGCACTGAGCGCGTGGCTGTGCAAGCGGTGGGCTGCACTGAATTCGTAGACCTTGGTAAGATAAACCATCAGTTCTTCCCCATAATAGTCTGCAAAATTCGTCGCACTTTCGTAAAGTCGCACTCTGTGCAACATCCGATCTGGCAGAGAAGGCACAAGCCGTTGCCAAATCTCAATAGCGATGTTCTCGCATGTCGGTTGCAGGTCCGGCTGCTTTGCGAAAACCGGGTGTTGACGGTTCAGATGCTTGTGATCGTAATTGGCGAGTACCTCTGTTTTCAGCAATGCATCCAAGGTCACTAAATTAATAACCATGCCGTCATCTGCATCCACATGCCCCTTCACCATCACTTCAAGCACATAGTTATGCCCGTGACTGTTTGGATTTGCAGCAGCACCAAACAACTCAAAGTTTTCAGCATCGCTCAATTCAGGAATACGATTATAATGTGATGCTTCAAACGCTGTCTGTCGGGTCAAGTAGTACATCGGTTTTTGTGCTGTTAACTTGTGTGCTTAGGGACCTACGCGTTGCGCCGCGGAGGCACCACAAGCTCGTCATCAATTGACTCATATTGGACTGTCATGAGCCATTCACCGGTTCCTCGCAATTGCACGTTGCACTTTTTCAGCCACGCGATTAAGGTGACGCTGTCGCGTGCTTCCCATTCGCAAATCATTCGCCCTGACAGCGTATCGCACAAGACTCGGATATTGCTGACATCGGCGTTCTCTTCCTCTTTGAAACGCTTCAGCAGACGCGCAACATCTTGACGTGTCATACAGGCGATCGCATGGGTAGAAATAAACTTAGGCACTTTTAATTTTCCTTGCGGTTCGATGAAATGGATCGTGTTAAAACGCGCCTTGGCACATATCCGTCCCGGCGCGATGCTTGGGACTACGATTTTGGTTCAGGCGCGTAACAGGCATCGTCCCCGGCGAAGCAAGCCGACAGCTGACAGCGATTCCTTTAGTCGCGTGCGATGGGTGCTCCAACAAGATTGCCCCACTCTGTCCAACTGCCGTCGTAATTGCGGACCTTCTCATAACCGAGTAGATACTTCAACACAAACCACGTATGCGATGAACGTTCGCCGATACGGCAATAAGCGATTGTCTCTTTACTCTCATCAACGCCTGCACCGCCGTAGATGGCTTGCAGCTCGTCGTGAGACTTAAAGGTGCCATCCTCAGCGACCGCTGTTGCCCACGGGATGTTCGCGGCACCGGGGATATGTCCACCGCGTTGCGCGGTTTCGCTCATACCGGGAGGTGCAATAACTTCACCGGTGAATTCAGCGGGTGAACGGACATCAACAAGGTTAACAACGCCTTGTCCTAATGTGTCGCGAACGTTAACCGCTGTGGCGCGAACGTTGTCATCGGGGAATTTCGCCTGATACCCTGTGCTTGAATGGTCTGGAACGTCGGTGACAAGTTCTCTGCCTTCATCAATCCATTTTTGACGCCCACCGTTCATCACCTTCAATTGACTTTCATCGTGTCCGTAATAGCGGAATTGCCACAAAGCGTAGGTTGCGAACCAGTTGTTATTATCACCATAGAAGATAACTGTTGTATCGTTGGCGATACCGCTGTCATTACAGAGTGCTTCAAACTGCTCTCTCGTGAGAATATCGCGTCGCACTTGGTCACACAGTTGTGTTTGCCAATTGAGTCCCACTGCACCAGCGATATGTCCCTCAGCATAAGCCGAGGTATCGACATCAACTTCGAGCAGTCGGATACCGGCATCGCCGCCGTGTGCAGCTACCCATTCCGTACTCACCAAAACATCAGAATTTGCGTAATCAGCCATTTCTGTTTTCAAGCCTCCTTGTTCTGTCTCTGTTAAGATTTTCTTAAGATTTCCTTCAAATATAATAGCCTTGAGAGATGCACCCTCGTAGAGCGTCTCGCTGCTTATATTATACATTTCTAAGTGCTGTTTGTCAAATAGAAATGCGCTTCTATTATTATCTTCTCTATTTTTGTTGGATTTGTCAAGTTTTTTCTCGTTAGGAAGGGTGAGCCAGTTAACATGTCGCGTGTTGCTCAAGTTGAGAAGGAAGTTGTCTCGTCCTCAAAGATTAAAGGCGTGAAGAGTCTTCCACTGCTGGTTTTCGGAAAAAGAAAAGCCGCGTCAATTAATAAATAATTGACGCGGCTTGTTATTCACAGATAGTTATGTGCTACTGCTCTTTATCAGAATTCTTACAATTGACCTGCGGCAGCAGGTGCCTTTTTCGGAATGTTGTCCCTCTCTCCACCGGCGAGAGCGTCTTCGGGGATATAGTTGCTATAATCCGAGATACTCCCATGTGTTACCGCGTAGATGACAACGTTAATGAGTTGCCGTGCGGCAGCTGGTGCGAATTCATCTAAAATCTTATTCCGGTCCTTGTAGTGACCAAAGAACGGTTTCTGCACTGCCCCATCCATTACGTGTATCATTGCTTCCGTATCAACAAGAACAGCGAGTCGGTCGTCAATGAAAACGCCCTGTAACTGACCGTAGGGACCGTGATGGAGAATGGTACTCCCCATTTTCCGAACAGGAAATCGGAGCGGTCCATTCAACTCATAGAAAGCATTGTAAATCTCGTGGTCTTTAGGAATAGTGGTCAAGTGGTATTCAGGGAGAATTTGACGCAGGACGCGAAGCGCGGGTTGCATTGCCAATTCAGTGTTTCCGTGCGTGGGCATATAGATAAACCCGCCGCGATTGATGACATACTCGCGAATCCGCTGTGCCTCCCGATCGGTATAGCCGAAGGAAGGACGATCCCCTTTCGTTTGCCAGATAGCCTGACCATTCAGTAATCCATTCTGGAGTTTTCCTGAGGAAGGGGAAATCGGTTCCATAAAGATAATTGGTGACTCAAAGAACGCTGCATCCGTAATTTGGACCGCGTCAACCATTTGGGTTTGGATGCCTGTTTCTGTATTCAGCGACTTGACTAAATAGGGCAGACCTGCCCCGAATCGGAGATGTCCGATGCCGCTGCCTCAGAAATCAAAGTTCGGATGCAACGGATCATCAAGGCGGACGAGATTGAGACTTCCAATAATCTCTTTGCCGCGTCCTTGAATAATAGCACCTGGGCTTCCCTTGGGAAGCTGTGGTACACCGTTACCCAGAACCATGTTCTCTGTTACATCTGACAACGAGGCATTAATATTCGCAGCACCCGCACCCTCCACGAGTGAGTTTAGCCTGCCACCGCCTTGTGTCCGTGCTTGCCCAAGACTGGATCCTGAACCGAAAGCACCGCGTCCAGTGCCACTACCTAAACCGTCCCCGACCCCGGTACTCAGACCATCCGTAATTCCGCCGCTTGACAAGCCCGCGGTCGGTAGCGCATCCGATGTTGTCGGTAGTACTGCAGCCGTTGATAGCGACTGTTCAGTATGTTGGAGCACAGGAGACGTACTGGGAACTTTGATTTGCTGTCCTCTGGGTGCGGCTGGTGCACCAGCCGTTAGTGATGCCGCAGGTACTGCAGGTGCAGATGACCTCACTGCTCGTGCGAGTGTTGTGCGACGTGGTGTTGTCTCAGTTTGTGGAACGACTTTCAAATCTGGAACAGGGGTTGGTACAACCACTTCAGGCTTGGGAACGACATCCCTTTTCGCAGCTTGTGGTGGTGTAACAGTGAAAAAACTCAAATCAATCGTATCTTGTACCTTCAGTTGTTTAGATGAGATCGCTATGTACCCAATAACGACTGCGAAACAGGCGTGTAAAAGGAACGATACCATCCATACAAGAGGCATACGGCGCGATTTCATGTTACGCACCTCCTATATAGTTAAATATTCGCGCTTTAACGTTTATTACATCTAATTTTACGCTTGATACAATACCTTGCAACATGTCCTTCCGTTCATATTTTGACAAAAACTTTACACTCTCTGTAAGGTGTTGACAAATTCCGGCAAATGGTATAAAATATTAGTGTGAGTTTCGAGTCTCCAGCTCAAAGCCCCCTGAAGCAACCCGAGCAGCTCCTCGAATCGCTTCAGCTTTATGTATAACTCCACCCACGGCTGGCTGGCGCGAAACGGATCTGCCAAAAACTGGATATGGAATATCTGCTCTCTCAGAATCAGAACGTGAAGGTGTCGAAGTCCAATCCCTGAGCCAGTTTGATACAAAAACCATAGCGTACCTAGCACCAGGCCACTCCTGCTGGAACCGCCAAATTGCGTTGACTTGTGTTAAGTTGTGTCAAGTCATCTGGTCTCCACCCGTTAGGACTAACAGCTCTGATGTCACAGTGCTTGAGTCCAGCCCTACCGTTTTTTTAGTTCCGCCCAAGTTGTCGTTAAGCGATTCCGGGGATGCACAGCAAAACCCTCAATTTCATTCGGTAGTTTGGGGACAGCGTTGGGGTCTATTGCCATGTAAACGGCATCCAAACGGGTATCGCCTTCCCTAGACCAAAATGTAACGGTATGTTTCCCCGGTTTCAGATCAAAGGTCAACGGATTCTTTTCGCGCCATTTTACTTTTGCCCACGTCCACTCCTGATGCTGACCTGTATCCCAGATCATGTTGGCATCACCCGGTTGTGGACTTTTCTTCTGATCGACTGTGACATGGAAAGAGTCCTTCGCCGTATCTTGGGCAATCACCCGCCCCCACATCGTGTACTGACCGGGTGTTCTAACGTTAATCACGAAATCGGCTTTACCGGGGTGGCGACCACCGCCGCCCTTTCCCGCCGATATATACATACCGCCTGAAGCTTTCTTATCTTCATAAATTTCCATGATTTCTACAATTTCATCTGCATCTTCGGCTTCAAAGCCAATCTCAGTAGCAATGCAATAACCGACCAATCCCAATACAAGTAGTACAAATTGAATCAATAACAACCGCATATATTTCATGCGTATATCCACCTTAGGTTTGTAATAGCGCACTTCATTGCGCGTGTTTTCCTCCTCGCTTTACCAATACAAAACACTGACTTTAGCGTCTTAGATCTCAAACCGCACTACCGTGGACTGAAGTATTCACAAGAAACATTAAAAAGGCTTCCACAAAAACCTGAACCTATTGTTAAGGTATTGTTGATACTAACAATATTAACAATTCCTGCATTATTTGTCAAGAAAAATTCCATTTTTTCTTGCGTAATATAGTTATGTCTTAGCAATTTTCATGCCAAAGTCAATTCAGATGTGAAAACACTCTAAAATAGGACTTTTCGCTAATTTTGCCACACACACTGTTTCTTGCAGTCCAATTTCTGGACAGTTCCGTCCAAAATCCGAGTCTCAAAGGTTCACATGCCAAACCAATAGCGACATTTAATCAGAAATATATCTTTCCCCTCATCGGTGAAGCTGCTTCGCAATCGGTGAAACGGGCGAAACTCCAAGTCGTCTGCTCCCACTTCTTCTAACTCAATCGCACGGGATTGGGACCACACCAAAAACAGCGTACTGCCCGGACGGAATTCCCAGCGAAGGACGGTATTGCCTCTCAGTGAACGCATGTGGAAATCAGGATTTCGCTTTAGTGGATACGGTTTGAACTGATAGGACCTCGGCGCAATTAACTCTTTGAAGTTGGCATAGTCTCCGACGGTAATGAACGGCTGCACATAGAATTGAAGGCTCAGCGTCGGTGTAAAACTAATGTTGGCACGTGTGGTGAAGTCCAGTGTTTGACTCGTTAATTCGCCATAAATATAGTGTTTTTTGAGCTGTCCATTGATGTTTTCTTCAACTAACTCAACCCACTGGGCATCATCAATCCGATAGCGGTACATCGGTCCGATACTCAGTTCAATGTTTGACACTGGACGAATGTTCAGGCGGAGGCTAACTTCCTTTTCAGAACTCTTGTTATCATCATCCCATGCGAAAATCGGGTTCAGTTCAAGCTGAACCATTTTACGACTGTCAGTTCTAAGTTGGGTAAAAATCCACCAACCGGCAGGATTTTTAATTAACGTCCCGCCGCGCCGGACATCCTCGTCGTTAAATGATTCCAAATTCCGCCCAATCCACAGATCGTAGTCCCAATAGTTTTTGAGTTTACCATCCGTCCATATCTCGGAGTAGCGACCGATGCTAACGCCATCATAATTCCATTCCCGCCAACCGTAGAGACCGAAAGTAACTTCTCGGAAAACGCTAAACGGCTGTTCTTTCTTGATGATGAAGTCATAGAACCACCGCATCATATCGCCGCGCTGTGTATACCCTATGTCATTCATGTCTAAGCCGGGTGAGCGAACATTAAAATCGGTATCAAGCCGCCACCACCCACCCTGTTTATCAAATTCAATATGTGCAAGGTAACCTGACGTGCGTGCTTCCAGTTTTCCGGCTTGGCTTGCGGCTACCATCCCACTTATTTTGTACCGCTCCTTCGCGAACCTCAAGTCCCAGTCAAGTCCACCAGTATAAGCAGGATTAGAAGCCTGTCGATTTACTGTTGTGGTTATTAACCCGATGCGAGAATTCCCTTCCAAGATATCTTGTGTCACTCGACCTACAAAATAATTTGTCAGTGGCTCAATGAGATAATCGCGGGTCTTACCTTTTTCTCTAATCTGCGCATGCTCCGCTGCCGTGACAGCCTCCATGATACCGAAGGAGGTGTTGCTATTCGTTCTTCCGACGATCTTGGCAGCACTTAGAATTGTTGTCGCTTCGGAACGACTTAGTTCAGTCGCACTGTCTGGAATCTCAAAATGTCCGGGTTGCCGCCCAATTCGCCGTGAGTAAAAGAATTGATTGCCCCAATCTCCAGCGTTGAAAATGGATGACCCTTTGACAAAAAAGGGTCTGCGTTCCTCAAAAAACTCTTCATAGGCGGAAAGATTCAAGGTGGCAGGGTCTGCCTCCACCTGTCCAAAATCAGGGTTGATTGTGGCGTTGAGCGTGATTCCAGAAGTAATACCGTATTGGACATCACCACCAACATTGCCCCACAAATCAGCCTCGCTGTTCAAGGTGGTTCTGCCCATGGCATAGGGTATCAATTCCAAATGACGAGAGGGATGGATGTTCTCAATCCCTACCAGATCACCAAAATGCGATATCCAACCCGGTTCACTCTTCTTAATCAAACGCCAATGGGCGCGCTCTTTTCGACGGCTAATCTCCCGTTCTACCTGTAGTCCCCACGTGTATTTGTCTTTCGGTGAGAAGCGGAACATATAAAACGGGATTTTACATTCCACCGCCCAGCCGTTTTTGTGGATGCGGGTCTTTGCTTCCCAGACACCGTCCCATGCGTTGTTCCAGCCATCTCGACCGCCCCCTCCGACAATGCCGTCTATCACAGAACCAGACGGATAGACAGTAAACGAGAAGCCGCGCTGCCGATTGTAGTGCGGGTCAAGGATAATCTGGATTTTATCGGATTCAACGTAATCGTCTCGTCTGACGAGGCGGGAAACAATCTTATCGGGTTCATTGTCATAACATACGACAGCGAAATAGACTGCCTCGTCATCATAGGCAACTTGGAATGTGGTGCGTTGGGAAGCGGGCTTCCCTTCATCAGGCTCGCGTTGACGGAAGCCCTCATGGAGTGGTGCGGTCTTCCAGACAGCGTCATCTAAAACGCCGTCCAGTTGTGGTGGTGCGCCTTGGATTCGGACAGCAGTCGCAACTCTGTGAGCAGGTTCTGTGTCAGCCTTTACAGTGCTCGGGTTTTGTAGAACGAAAAACACTGTCAACAACGCCAAAGCGCGCCAAAACTCTGAGTCAGTTTTCAATTATTTTCCTCTCGGCTCTTTGTAGGCTCGTTTACTTACTCGCTGAAACTCAATTAAAATAAAAAACTTCAGAATTCTTGAGGATTAGTTAGAAATATCCGCGCCGCATTGTGGACACGTATCGCTCCACGTTGAACGTTTGCCTTCACCGCAAACATGGCATTCGCCGAACGGATGCTCATCCGGTTTCCCACGACTACCACCTTTTTTGTAGGTGATGATGCGCCATATCGTTTCACCGTCCTCTTCATAGCAGAGCCAGACACCTTCTTTTCTGCCATCAGCGGAGCCACCATCATGTTTCCGATAGGGACCGCCCCATTTGCGGTTTCCGTTCTCGTAATAGCACATATAGTCGCCTTCGTTCTTGCCATCACGGAAAGAGGCTTCGCTTGCTTTGTTCCCATTTTTGTGGTACTGGATCCAAAGTCCCTCTTTTTTACCAGCGATGTAACGACCTTCGCTCCGTTTATGTCCATTCGCGTAATAGGTGACCCAATAGCCGTGTTTCTTGCCATTGACCATTTCACCTGCATCTCGTGAACTTGCCATTTTTCTAATTTTCCTTGCGGTTAAACAACATGGGTTTGAACTTTGATGTCCCGTCCTCAAGTCCGCTCTCCATTTCATTACGAGCTACGCACTTTGGTATATTTTTTCCACCAAACCCGTGATGTCTCGTACCAATTTCCTCCTGTTGGCTTTAATATTAAGCCGTGATTCGGAGATCGCTATCACTGTTTGATATTACCCCACGTCGTTGTCAGTTTTTCGGTTGGTGAAACAGCGAGGGCTTTCTCAAGTCCTTTTTCCATAATGGTATTGAGATCATCTTCGCTGAGAGCCGTATTGAAGATAGCGACTTCGTCAAGGACCCCCGTGAAGTCCCACCCAACGCCACCTTTCCAACGGGTTAACCAGATGGAACCGCCATCGTGTTGCTGACTGAAAGTCGGCTTTCCTACCTTCAAATCTGCGACGACTTCGCCATCAACATAGAGGGCAAGTGTCTTACCGTCGTGGGTTAAGGCGACAAAACTCCACTCCGCCATCTCCCATGTTCCGCCCCGGACTTGGCTGTTATCTATCACGCCATTGAATAGGAAACTTCCATAGAAGTCGGTTTGACCGATAAGAATATTCGGATTGTGCCAATCCCTTTCTATCAGACGGACGTGGGGACCGGAAGGAGCACCGAGCGGTTTTACCCAGAGCAGATAGGTAAATCCATCGAGGAAGTCATCTGTAGTCTTACTTGCTGGAATAACCACATGATTGCTCCCGTCGAATTCGATTCCCATGCCTTCTTTCCCTTCGACCCGTTCGGCATCAACAATTTTTCCATCATTACCGTTCGCTGAAGAGTCTTTAACCGTATTCCCTTTTCCCTGATCAAAGTGCCACATTCCCATCAAGGATTCTGGGTCGATTTCCGATGTGCTTTCCTGAACCCATATTCCTGAAATAAAGAGAACCGTTATAGCGATCAAAGCAATTATAACTCTCATCGTTCTTAACCTCCGTTTTTAAATTATGCATTCAGTTCAAGAAAATATTCACATAAAAATAGACAAAACAATCTGTGTCGTGCGGAAACATTTTCCAGAGCCTGTTCACCTGCACAACACCTGGATCAGATTACTACCTTTTTCTGTCGTCAAGATTATACCCGAAATCCATCTATGGGGCAACACTCTCTGGTTCAGCACCGCATTTCGGACAGGTCTCCTTCGACGCTAAACGTCTAACCTCGCCGCAAACGTCGCAGACACCTAATGGATATTCATCCGGTTTGGCACGACTGCCACCTCTTTTGTAGGTGATGATGAGCCACACCGTTTTGCCATCCTCTTCGTAATTGTAAAACGGACCTTCCTTTTTGCCATCGTAGGATTTGCCGACATGCTTTGGATAGGCTCCGCTGGATCTAAGGTTCCCGTTCTCATGATAGGTGATACAAGGACCTTCGTATTTTCCATCGCGGAAGGAGGCTTCACCTGCCTTGTTGCCGTTCTTGTGGTAAGTGATCCAAGGTCCGTCTTTCTTGCCATGGATATAGCCCCCCTCGCTCCGCTTGAGTCCGTTCGCATAATAGGTGACCCAATAGCCGTGCTTTTTGCCATCAACCATTTCGCCATCAGTGAGTGATCTCGCCATTTTTTTAATTTTCCTTGCGGTTAGACAACGTGGATTTGAACCTTGATGTTCCGTTCTCAAGTCCGCTCTCCATTTCATTATGAACTACGCACTTTGATTTACTTTTTTCCACCAAACCCCTGATGTCTCGCCCCAATTTCCTCCTATTGATTTTACGATTCAAGGATCGCGTTTACAAGTTACGGACGTTACATTAGTTATACCAATTCTGATTGATGATTTCTATTAAAAGTGTCTAATGTTTTTGGTCATGCCCGGTGCGGTTAGGAATGCAGATCGCATTTGGGTGAGTACACCGCAAAACCGCACCTACCGGGTCTGGGTGAACGGCGCGGTTAATGCGATATAAACTTTTAGAAATGGTATTAGATATCACTGGTGAGGATGAAACCCCAATCCCACTTCTCCATACGATGATGAACGACTGTGGCTGTGGCTGATGGGTAAATCGCTTGATGTTTCAACACCTCAAGCAGTGGGTGATCTATCGAAACACAGAACATGTGGACATAATCATCAAGCGGTTCGGGATGTCCCTGCTCCGCACACGGACCGAACTGAACGTGTAAGAGTGGCATCGCGGAACGAGTGCTTTGCAGAATGATGTCCTTTTTTCCTTTCAACGACAAATACGAGACGCGCCCAAAGTGTTCTCGTAAGATTGGCTCAACTTTTTTCATCCTCTCGGCATCTAAGGAAACGATTCCTAACTTCGTTGCGATTGACATCGGTGCGAGCGGAAAACGTTTTAGCATGCGTGCAACGCGGTTCGGACGTTCTCTGTCCGCATCCATGGAGATAGCATACGCGCGAGTGGAAAGCAGATACAGTTTTGGAAAGGCGTGGGCGAATATTGAGACTGGCAGATATCGTCCTTGATATTCAGGGTGAACTTTCAAGTCACAAAGATACCATACTGCCTTTGGCTTTTCACGGCTTGCCGGCGGGACACGGCGTAAGATCGCGGCGGCTACCGCTACCACCCGATCTCCATCAAGCACCACATAGTAGTGGAGTTGCCCCAGACGCGTGAAGAAAGCAAAATAATCCTCGCCGTGGTCAATCTCAAATCGGTCTTCACCCAACGGATAACTCGTTCCCTTTTCTAAGTCCGCGATTCGGGATTGGAAAACTTTCCACTCCTCATTGTGTAATTCTCTGATATTCAAAGAAGGGTTTATCGGCATCCGATACCTCAAGGCTGCTACGATGCCCGTGTATGTGGTCCGCGCACATCACGATAGATACGCCGTTTTCGTGCCTTGTAAATTCCTTCATAAAGCGAGTTGAAGACGCACGCACCAAGATGCAATCCCTGTTCAATGTAGTATCTATTTTCGACATCCGCTTCCCACGCTGGACGAAGCACATCAAAGAAATCGTCCGCATGTTTAATATCAAGGTCTTCATGGAGATTATAGTGAATCAGTCTTTCCACAGGGATCCAGTTGTGACTCACCACCTGTTCTCCGAGCCATCCAGCAATGTCTGAGAACATCCGCTCAATGATTCCCATCACACCAGCACCAATCAAGTATTCATCCATCACGCAAGCACCGACAAGCACCGTATTAAACGCTCGAACTTCGGGCCACATTGCACGTTTCGCAATATCTTCGGGTTTAATGCCAGCAAGCCGGTCAAGAAAGGCGAGAAATGTTTTCTCGTGCATGAGTGACGTATTGCCTTCACCATGTTCCTCCCACACATTGCGGATGACCTCTAAACGTAATTCTGACGTTGGGATCTTGGCGGCAAGTGCTGCCATCGGACGGTTGAAGAACACAACAGCAAAATAGAATTGGATTTGTGTTTCGACAAAATCATCGAAATCAAAAGTATCGTCGCGCAAAGATTGAAAGTATGGATTCATCCATACATTCGTCTCTTTCAGGATGTTGTCAATGCTTGCGTTCATTGATGTTTATCTCCTTTTTCCCACATGAACGCTTGAATAAAATAAGCTGCGTTCGATTTTTTGGAATTGGACTCCCAATGCTGCATCGAACTCGAATGAATCGCCAAAGTAGGTTGAAAGATCGGTGTAATTGTTGAGTTGACGATACAGAACACTCGCGCCAGATTTCATCCCGTTTTGAAGATGACCGATAACGGAGGCAATCTCAGCTAACGGCATCCAATCCATGATGTTGGATAGAGATATCAGATCAAAACGTTGCAGCTCCGGCACCTGATCCAGTGTGCCTTCGACCATCTGAAAATGGTAATCGGTGGGCGGTGCTAAAAGATAGTAAGGCAAACTCGCCGGACGCTGAAGATAGTACCCAAGGAATACATGGTGAAGAAAGTAATTATCAAAGGCTTTCGCAGATGTCAGCCCTTTTTCAAATAACGTCTGAAAGTAACGCGGATAACTCCCGGCTTCGGCGTGCTGCGTAGCATCTGGACCAAACATCGCATTCAGAAGCGAGTCGCTAAAGTACAAATCGAATGCCACTCGCCAATACTTACTCGAGAAGAGAACCTTCGAGACATTCGCAAGTCGCTCTTCCTCTTCAAACAGCACGCGGATTTCTGCTTCATCAGCAACCAGATCAAAGATGAACTCTCGTAAACCCCGGAACAGTGACTCAAAGTTCCCGCTTTGATTGAGTCCTTTTGGATCGCTGGTCCCAATATTAAATCTCCGATGCCGTGTCACACCATCAACATCGCGCAGGGCACTCATTTTTTCGCGAACCCGTTCTAACTGTGCGGGATTAAAATCAACCAGTGTGATATGCAAGTCGGGAAAAAGTGCTTGCAGTGTCAGGGCAGTGCACCCGCCGGAAGCAATCAACAGCACGTTGCTGGCTTCTGTTAATCGAACTAACTCCGCCTCGATCATCGGATCTTCTCTGACGACCGCAAATTGGACCTTATTACCCGGCATGTCCCTCCGCTCCACAGATAACCATTGTGTGTATTTCTGTTCGGGCAGCCTCATTAGTAACGCGCGGCACCATCAACTCTTAAAAGAATACCACACATTTCAAAAGGGGTCAAAAAATCAGCCCCATTTTTCTTGATGCTTCTCCACAAACTGGTATCCTTGGAAGGGATCAATTGGATCACTGGAGATACAATGCGCCATCCGAGATAAATCTATAAGACTTCATCAAGATATGCCTCAATTTTCTCCAGCGTCTTTTTGCCGATGCCTTTGAAACCCTTGAGTTTTCCTTCGTCAATTGCTGCTCGAAGTGAGACGAGGCTATCCACACCAACTTCTTCGTAGAGTCGTTTAATTGTTTTGGCACCAAGTCCGGAAATAGGCACAAGTTCTACAACCGTTCGCGGTGTATCGCCTGCGAACTCCTCCAACTTCCCGCTTGTACCCGTATCCAGAAATTCCTCAACGATTTTCGCGACGACTTCGCCCGCTCCGGGAATTTCCTCTATTAACCGACCTTGGGCGATTAGATCCGACATCGGTTCTGGAAATCGAGAGATATAATTCGCTAACCATGGATATCGTGATGCGTGGTCTTCTGGATAGTCGGCAATAATCAGGAAGGTATGGAGTTCCAAGAACCTTAGTGCAATTTCATCGTTCTGATGCCAGCGCGTCCTTCCTTTTGCATCAATGTAAGATCCCGCTTCTAAATTTTTCTCATCACTCATTATTCGCTCCTCCAATGTAACACCTGAATTGTGGCATCCCACAGCGCGACTGCCAAATAGTCGCCATTTGGTGAAAAGGCTAACGATTGAATGCCAGTCGGGTAGGTTTCCCAAATCACTGATTCGCCTTTGGAGATGTCCCACACCCGAAGATTACCTGTTTCATCACCGGAAGCGATATAATCTGAAGTGGGTGAAAAGGCGAGTGCTCGTGTCCAATATGCTTCAAACTCGGCTTTCATAAGGAGTTGTCTGCCTGTTTCAACTTCCCAAACCCGGATTCCAGATTGTGCATTCTTTTGTGTGTCAACAGCTAACATCGTTGCGTCCGGTGAAAACAACACGTTCCAGACACCTAAAATCTCGCCCGTGTTGAAAACTTTAGTTGGATCTTCATCGGTTGCGTTCCAAATTTCAATGATTGTCCGATGCCCCTCGCCATCCCGGTAACTCCCTTCTGCTGCTGCGATAAACTGACCGTCATCAGAAAGCGTAAGCCCGTTTCTGACGGGGAGACCTGTCTGAAACGTTTTCAATTTTTTGGCAAATTCCCGATCCGTTACAGCCTTTGGACTTTGCTTGGCAAGTCGCCAAACCTCAACCTCGCTATCACCTTTTGACAGCACCGCGAGTGTACCATCCGCAGACAGACTGCCACTCTCATACTGCCCATTCGTTAGTCGTGTTTCATCGCCATTTTCCAACGAGAGGATAGTAACGTTGTCATCCGATTTACGGACTAATAGGTGATTTGCTCCAGAGGAATAGGCGAACCATCGCTTGGCGTGGATGTTGCCGATCTCTCGTTTCCGTCGAGTCTGGATATCCCATTCCACTATGGTGCCGCCCATTCCGTTTGCTATCAACTTCGTGCCAGTTTTATTGAAGACGAGTCGTCGTGCGACATCCGGGAGCAGTCTGTCAAATCGCGGTTCCTGATGTTCACCAAGTTGAAAAGCGAACTCCAGGGTTGCACCTTGAACTGATAAGCATAACAAATTGAACAGTAGAAAAACAAGCAAATTTTTCATCTACAAGCAAGCTCCGTTTGTAGTAGGGTAATGAATTGCTCATTAATTGCCGAAGTATTTTTTACTCTACATATCGGGTGAAAGGGGCCACTTTTACTTGAAAAACCCATGTTCAAAGAAAAGTAAACATCAAAAATAATGGGCACGATCAGAAATTGCATAAGTTTTGGTTTTGAGACAACTAAGACATTACCAGCGAAAGAAGGACCTCACCTCAATATTTTGTGTACCATTGGTTGATTTGTGTGATCTATTACAAATCACCCTCAAAAATAACATCATATCCATTAGGGGATTTCACTGTAATTGTGCAGATATCCCCAAAATCATAGGTGTACTTTTTCAAACCTTGCGCGACCTCTAGGTTTCTCTCATGGCAAATATCTAAAACGGTTTGGACGCTGTTTACGGCAATCTGCCATGTAAAGTGTTGAGAGATTTTTTCGACGTTGACATCGACTTTGCGGCTAAGACCAAACTCAATGCTATCTCCATACTGTATCGCCTTAAATTCTTCATCATCGTAGGAGAGTTCAAATCCTAACGACAGATAAAATGCTACTTCAGCATCTAAGTCTTTTACTTTCAGAATCGGCATCAGCATCGTGTAAAGTTTACTTTTCATCAATGTTTTCCGGATAGAAACCCCTGAATTTATCCATAGGGGAAAACCGTCTCCTTTTTAAAAATACAATAAAGCGTGCGATTGATTATGCCACTCACATAATAGAAAAATTGCGTAACCCTTACTACAGTAAATTTAGGGTCATCCAGTTTTAAGAAAATATTGTATTTCGCGCCTTTTTTGAGGAGGAGGTGCGGTTAGGAAACCGCACCTACCGAGTTTGATCTTCTAAAAGCGGATTAAAAATGGAAACTAAATGATCCTACAATACAATTGTGCTATTCATAGAGTTCGGTGGCGGTTTCGCCGCGCGCGAAACGGTGCGCTGTCTGGACAGCAGAATCGTTTCCTGCATTTCTGCGGATATCGGTTGCCCAGCGTGCCAACCCAACTATCAACTGATTTCTGGCAAGATGTGACTCGCACCTTTTCCATTCCTCAGACACTATGTTAATTGAACTGAGGAGATTGTCGCCCCTATCATCCTTGAGGATACATAGCCCCATTTCAGCCATTAATCGCTCCGCGGAGCATCCTGCATTAAGATACTCGCGGGTACGTCGTCCAATTTCTTGGATACGGACAGATTCAATCGCGTCTATAATCTCAACCAATGCCGTGTCTTCATCAAGCTCTTTAGGCACCGCAGATGTCCTGAGTTCTGTAATCGGTTGATGCCGAATGTTAAGCCATCGGTTGTTGAAGAATCGCCATGCGGCATGGTAGAGTGCCTTAGCAGCAACTTTGGCTCCACCGTACCGAAGTACCTTTCTCACCGTATATCCCAATTCCATCTCTTCCTGTAGATCCCACCAACCGGGACTCATGTTCACTGGTGTACGTGCCATTCTATCTCCAGCAGTCATGACCATAGTTGTTGCGAGCGTGTTAATGGGGACCCCGGCGGTGAGCATTTCTGTTACAGCATCAAATACCTCGTCAAGATCTCCACTCACGAGTGCTGCTGAGAATTTATCTTCGTCGTAATCAGCGGCACTCTCGGCTGATGTGCCTTGTGGAAGTTCATCAAAAATATGGTCAATTTTTTCGAGTTTTTGGATGGCTTCCCGGTGAAGTTCACCCGGTCTGCCGCGTCCCTGCCCAAGAATCTTTGCGCCGAGGCTGCAGACTAATTCACCAGTGAGTTCCCATCCAAATTGTTCTTGCAATTCTGCCAAGTGTGAAAGATGGATGAGGTTGTCAGAATGGTTGAGGAAGAAGGATTCAACCGCACACTCAAAGAAAAGCGGGATAATTTTCTCATCATGTCCGCCCAATTGCCTTGCGGTGATAAGACATTTTTCGATGCCTTCCCACTCTTTATCGGCGGTGAACACTCGAATCCAGTTTTCGAGTTTTTCCCAGTCAACAGGCGGTGGTAAGGGTTGACGGTCCGGTCGATCACCGAGCCTACCGGCTGCGCCTGTTGCAGACATCATCAACGGAATGAGACGGTCTTCGGGTTCATACATGTGGGCGACCTTAAGTCCATTCATCATCATTGACAGGCTTCCACCACCACCGTCCTCACTCGTAGAAATATGTCGCACCATGTGGTTAACCATTATCTCTAACGTCTCGTCTTCGGAAACGCCCTTTGCTAACATAATGGCAATAGCTTTAGAAAGCGTCCAACTGTCATGGGATAGCAACCCCTCTTTCAAAAGAAGAAAATGGGCATCATCCCGTTTCTTTCCACCGCTGGCAACATTTACATAGATATCGCCGTTGCGAACTTCAACGGGAAACGTGGCGAGGTCATCACAACCGCCGGTGAAACATCCGCCACCTTCCATGTCGTAACTCCAACCGTGCCAATCACACGATAAAACACCTTTTCTGACGCGACCTCTCACCAACGGATACCCCATGTGTGGACACTGGTTATCGGTCGCGTAGATAGCACCTTCATGCTGAAAGAGCGCGATGCTATGCCCTTCAACTCTGACTGCCCTCGGTTTCCCATCTGCTACTTCACTGAGGGCAGCGACTTTGACGAAATTTCCATTTTCGGATAACACTATATTTTCTGTTCCTTCAAAACTGTGTTTCTCAATGTAAACATCAGTTTTAGTGTTCCTGCTTCAGCGTCCACCGCCTCCCAATGAGGTCTTACACGGACTCCACAGGCGTTTTACATCTCATGCGAACCGCACGCGATGGTTCTTAAGTTGATAGCCGCGTTTACGTCTCGGTCTTCTACGAAGCCGCAACTTTGACAATGATACAGCCTTTCTACTAACGACAAATCTTCTTTCTTATGCCCGCACCTGCTACACGTCTGACTTGACGCAAAGAACTGTGGTGCTTCTACAACGGGTATGCCAAGCGTTTCGGCTTTGGAAATGTCAAGAAAAACATACAAAAACATAGAAAAAGAACTATTTAGGAACTACTCCTATTATTTCATCAGTTAGGTAGTGTTTACATTTTTTTAGCAGTGATAAGTATAGCGGCGACATAAACGAATCCGAGGTATCGGACAGCATATTTATCGTAGCGCGTTGCGACTCGGCGATACTGTTTCAATCGATGAAAAAAACGTTCTATCACATTGCGAAGTTTATAGACCTCTTGGTCATAAGGACGGTCTTCAACACGACTCTTGCGCGGACGAATGACCGCCTCGGCACCTCCTGCGATAATCTCGGCACGAAACGCATCCGAGTCGTAGGCAGCATCGGCGATAACGTACTCACACGCAGGGTTTCCGGCAATCAACGCGGGTGCTTGCGTGATGTCATGGCGTTGCCCCGCTGTCAAGGTGAAACGCAACGGCAGAAAGTCTCCACTCACCGCCGCATGAAGTTTCGTGGTAAAGCCACCGCGACTTCGACCGAGTGCCTCAGTTTCTTGACCTCCGTTTTTTTTTCGGGGCACCCGCCGCACAAGAATGCGCCCGCACGACCGTCGCATCCACGAGGAGAGCAGAGACTTCACCCGCCGCATGGAAATGTTCATGAAGTTTTTCAAAAACACCCGCATCCGACCATCTTCCGAACCGCCGATAGATGGTGTTCCAATACCCGTAGGCTTTCGGCAGTGCCCGCCAAGTCGCACCTTCTTTTGTGATCCAGGCGACCGCAGAGAGAAAACGTCTACAGTCTTCAGGAGTGCCGACATAGATGGTGGGCAATGCTTTGAGAAATGGGAGGATGCTGTTCCACGCAGCATCACTAATCATCACAGGAAAGTCTTGAGTTTCAGTTATATTCGTAGGTTGCATGCAAAACACTCTACCAAAACCTAAGCAAAATGTCAATAACTTACAATGTAAACACTACCTAGTTACGAAATCGGGGTTACAAACCCCTCCTACAAGAAAAACTATTCCGTCTGTGCTAATTCTGTTAGAAATGTTGCGACCGATTTCCGTTTCGCTTTCTTGGCGTAATCAAGCGGGATCTGTCCGGAATCATCACGTGCGTTTGGATCTGCACCGTGCTCAATTAGCAACGCTGCTTGATTTTTACCGACACCCTTCTGAGCAATGAAGTGTAGCGGTGTTTGCCCTTTATCATCGGTTACATTCGGGTCAGCACCGTTTGCCAATAAACAGGCGACACCGTTCGTCAAGCCACGTTGGGCAACCCAATGTAGGGGTGTCCACATCCCACGCCGATGCTTTTGAGAAGCGTTGATATTCCAACCTTTGGTAAGAAACCCTTTCACCAATGTATCAAACCGCTTAGGTCCCTGCCCAACCAGCACATACCAATCTCGCAAGTTGATCTCATAACCTGAGTCAATGAGCAGATCAACGATTGCGTGCTGCTTAGACTGAAGGGCTATCTCAAGCAGCGGCATGGTAGGTCCAATCTGATAAACATAGACATGTCCACCCGGAACGCCCTCTATTTGAGCATTATTAACCTTAGGCGATTTAGGCGATGGAATAATATAACCTTCAGGTGCTTTCATATTTATCCTAAGATTTAGTAACTCAGGATTTTTCTCAAATTCCACCCTTGCCCGTTCAACGTCGCCCATTGCGCAATAGAGGACGACATCCGCCTCGGCACCCTGTTCAAGGAGATATCGGCACACCTCAGGACGGCTTCGCATCGTCCATTGCGCTGCAGTTCCCCAGTGATCGCGGTCGCGTAGATTTATGTCTGCGCCGTGCTTAAGGAGCAATTCAGCAATTCGGGGGGTCGCTGCAAAATGGAGTGGAGACATACCATCGGATCCCGGTGCGTTGACAACATCCGGATTTTCACGAATTAACACCTCAAGCGTTTCAACCATATCCAAACCCGCTGCAGCGTGTGCGTCAACCGTTGCACCGCGTTCAATGAGATACGCAGCTAATTCCGTGTTGTATCCGAGCATCGAACCCGCTGCGTGCTGGAGTGCTGAAGTTCCACCTGCCCACCAAGAACTCTTGACATCAATACTTGCCCCAGCATCAAGGAGTACCTCTACGAGCGGACGATTCACCATCGAAGCAGCAAATACAACCGCCGGAGCATCGAAGGCGAACCAAGGCTCATCAATGAACTCAAGAAGTTCATCATTATCAGCTAACAAGGACTTGACTCGGTTCGCGTCCCCTTTATTTACAGCCTCAATATATTCTGCACGTGGCAAGTGCCAAGCGTTTTGGTCCACCAGATATTACTCCTCAAATACCTCAATTGTTGTTCTGCCTTCGGCAAAACGCATTGCGGTCGTTGCTGCAGATTTATTATCCGTGTTCGATCGGATATCTGTAACATAGCGAGCCAATCCAACCAACAGTTGGTACTGTGCAGGATGTCCGTCCGCATGCTTCCATTCTTCAAACACGGTGCGCAGTGTCGGTAGGACTTCACTTCCCGTATCATCCCAAAGCACCGTATGACCGATCTCTTCCATCAGTCGCTCAGCAGAATAACCCGCATTTAGGTAACCGAGCACTTTTGGTCCCACACCTTGAACATTCAGCGTCTCAATTGTATCAATAATGTCCTTGAGTCCCTCTGCCTCACTCGTGACATCCAGTTTTTCTTGACACAAGGGTTCGCTGAGATCCCGTGCTGGAATGTTTATCCAGCGATCTGCGAAGATTTGCCAAGCAACGTGGAAAACACCTTTCGCTGCAACAAGGTTTCCACCAATCTGTTGGGCACTCCGTAATGATGCGGCAAGGTTGAGTTCTGTCGTTAAGTTCTCCCAACCCGCATCTACATTCACCGGCGTACTCGCCATCCGATCTGCTGCGAGAAGGACAAGCGTGGTAATGAGCCGCTCTAACTTGACACCATCAACTAAGACCGCCTGCACCGCCTCAAACGACCGTTGGAGATTGACACTCGTGAGTGCAGCAACGAAAGCATCTTCATCTAATTCAGCGGTTTGTTCTAAGGTAGCACTTTCAATGGTAGGGAGCATTTCCCGCATCAATTGAATTGCGTCTCTACGATACCGTTCTGGGTCATCTGGACGGTGTCCTACGAGTTCTGCTCCGAGATAGAAGAACAACTCTGACGCATGTTCCCATCCAAATTCATCAACGACTTCAGCAAGATAACTAATATAGAGTGGAATATGCGGTGCGTCAATAAAATGCGGTTCGACTGCACATTCAAAGAGAAGCGCGGACAACTTATCTGCGTCCCCCTTGTGATATGCAGTGAACAAGCATCGCTCAATGCGTCCGGATTGTCCTTCATACGAGAAATTACGAACCCATCGACTGATCTTCTCCCACGCAACAGGCTCAGGCAACGGCACAACCTCAAGCCGTTCCGATGCGGGTCCCGCGGCAGAACACGCCGCAGTCGTAACAGCGATGAGTCTATCCGCACCATTGTATCTGCGTCCGACTTTGAGTCCATTGATAAGCTTGGACACATCGCTTCCGCCTTCTGCTCCATGGGAACTGGCGATGTGTCGGCTGACGTGTTCCAGAATTGAACCCATCACCTCTTCTTCCGGCACCCCACCCTTTAGCAACAGCGAAATCGCTTTGGACATCGTCCATCGGTCTTCGCTTAAAAGTCCCTCTCGGAGCAATTGTTTATGTTCTTCTGCGCGCCGGTAGGTCATATCTCCGGGTTCAATCCAAATTTCATCGCCTCGTACTTCTACGGGAAAGACGCGCAGATCATCGCATTCAACATGGAAGCAACCACCGCCTTCCAAATCGAAACTGCGCCGGTGCCAATCACATGTTAGGATACCGTTTCGGACCGTCCCGCGTGTTAGTGGATATCCCATGTGTGGGCACTGGTTATCTGTCGCGTAAATCTTTCCATCAACATTGAAGAGGGCAATGCTGCGCCCCTCTCCCATATGAACTGCTTTCGGTTGTCCTTCAGGAACCTCACTTAACTCGGCGACTTTCACCCAGTTTTGTGTTTGATGCTCCATTATTTTGTGTTCCTCCAAATATGTGTTTCGCATACCCTATAGGACTTACGCAAGTTTCTGGTATACCTTAAGGTCCGCCCACTGCTGGCGAGGTTTGAAACCTCGCCAGCAAACAGGGCTGCGTAAGTCCTACCCTAATTTCAACAAAAACTTAACTACCATAAAGTATTATACTACAAAAAACTTAATATTTCAATAGAAAATTAAAAATAAGTAAAATAAATTACCGAATATTTACGCCAGACAGATGCCGCCCCTACGGGCTGCTTCGATTTGTTGAGGTTCCATTCAACCCAATCGAGATTATCTAATCTAAATTTTGTAGCGGACCCGTCGCGAGCTGGAGCTCGCTCCTACAAGAAAATAGGCTGGTATGCACAACCGGAATCGCGTTCGTGCTGTTTCTGCTAAACGTTGTTGGCACGCTATATCATAGGCAATTTATCACGTGTTAAACTCCGATTTTTATTCTATTGAAAAGTAAATTTTATCATGGTACTTTTCAACACTATACACGATAAAAAATTGATGGATGTTACAAACTTATTTCGCCAGAATTAAGTTTCCTTCTGCGCGCGATTTATGCCCTCTGTTGTGATAAAGTATCGGTTGTTTTTCATAAAAACCTCCTTTTTCCATACATATTTTTGCTAAATATATTTTAACTATTTTATCCTATTAGATTATTAAATGTCAAGTAAAAATGGGTATGGGTGTGTAAATATTTTGTCAATAGTTGTCTGAATCACGGATTTTCGCGGATTTCACGGATTTCGCGGATTAGGGATACTTGGCACGGGAAACTAAAATCATAGGATTTACACTAAATCCTGTTGTTTACTTGTGAGGTCGGAAGACTGAAAGATTGGAAGGAACTGGAAGCGGAGGGGTGCTTCCTGTTTTCCTCTTGGTGATAGCACCCACACGCTAAAGCGTGGGGCTTCGGTTTCATAGCGACTGCGGTTTTCTCTAAGAGATTACCGTCTAACTGTCGCTCCACCCGCGGGCATTTCCCTGTAGGATACTACAGGCATATTGTCAGGTGACAGCTATCCCTGCCCGCAATATGTTTATGGCAGCGTTTATGTCTCTATCGTGGTGTGAACCACATTCGGGACATGTCCACTGCCTATCAGAAAGAGTTAGGTTTTGGTTGTGAAAACCGCAATCGCTACAAGGTTTCGTTGTCGCCGTCCATTGTCCGACTTGACGCAACTCACGCTTATGTTTTTGACACTTATACTTCAATATCTCAACAAACTGGTAGAAAGCAAGATCGGAGACTTTACGACCCCATAGGCGTTTCATACCATCAAGGTTCAACGTCTCAAGGACAATTGTATCAAACTTTTTACAAAGTTTAGAGGCGAGTTGCCAGTGAAAATCTTTGCGTTGGTTGCTGATTTTCCGATACAAACGGGCAATCTGCCTCACACACCGCCACCAGTTATTAGAACCTTTCTTTTTACGAGAAAGTGCTTTGTTGAGAGACCGAAGTTTGTTCAAAGACTGTTTCAAAGGTTGGGGGTGTTGTATCTTCTCACCCGTGCTAAGTGTCAAGTAAGCGTCTTTCATACCGAAATCTGCCCCAACGCTTTCACCTGTTGTCGGCAGCGGTCTAAAATCCGTATAGGTTGTCGTGATACAAAGCCAGTAGTTTCCGCAAGCGTCGCGTTTGATTGTGATACTGCTGATAGTCCCATGCCACTGGCGGTGTTTATGAAATGTATAAGCCACTTTATCAAACTGCCATTTGCGTCTCTTCGGATTCCATTTACGGAAAGTCAGCCTGATACGATTATTTTTCAGAGACCAGCCCGCTTCACCCGGATAGGTGATAGATTTGAACTTGTGACGCTTTTTGATTTTCGGTCTACCGCCAAGTTTCTTGAGAAAGCGTTGATATGCTGCATCAATCCGTTTGAGTTCTTCTTGAATGGCTTGACTCGGCAACGCATTCCAATGTGGGTGTGTCGTTCGTTTCAAATCCGTCAAGTGAGCAGACATGGCATTGTGGTTCGCATACGGCAGCCCGTCTTTATATCGCTGACGCTGCCACTTGTGGAAATACTCATGCACCTGCCACATATCGTCAAGCAAGTTACCAATGCGGATTGTGTTCGATTGTTTCCCAAGCGGGTATTTATAGGTTTTCATGGTATATCAAGCATCAAGTCTTTAACCCCTGAACAGCGGGTAGGCAGACACGTTGCCTTGCGACAACGCTGTTCATGTCTGCCAACTTGATACTCTAATTATACCACATTTTTAAGCAAAAGTCAAATCTTTTTTTAACACAACCCCTTGGTTTCGCGTCTACATCCCGCAAGCTAAAGCATGGGGTCTTGACGGGAAGATTGATAAATCGTTATTGGCTATTTTCGTCTTTTTCCGTATAATGTGACGAAATAGTTTTGTATGTGGCAGTCTCCGATATTTTTTCAGGGGTGCGCCGAGGGTGGTAGTGACACCGGCCGGCGCGGCACTGCCATAACTGGTCTATGACAGCACTAACCTAATTGTAGCATAGAATGGATGCATTTTGTGAGACTTTTAGGTTAGCATCTTATACAACAATAGGATTACCAAGAACGCAGAACTTTCGTTTTGCCTTTCAAAGGTAATCCTCGAAAATAAAGGAGAAAGCTAAATGAAATTATCTGTACTCCAGACAATTGCTATTGTCTGTATTCTCACCATTTGTTTTATGACGATGACACCCGTTGTTCAGCAGAGTGCGTATGCACACAATCTTCAGCACGTTTGTCTCGCAGCATCATTAATCGCCGAGGCATATTGGGTAATGGTAAATCACTATTGTTTCGAGGAATGGGATTCGGACAAGTGTGATTTTTGGTGGGCAATGTATGGGGCACAACAAGCCTATGCTAATGAAGTCTGCGCTCATAATCCCAATGCAGTGCATGATTAAGTTTTAGTTTCGACACGTTGATGGCAGTCGTTCAAAAACCGACTGCCACTTCCCAAAAAGGAGAACAATCAATGTCTGCTCGCTTTATCTATTCACTTATTGGGCTTGTAATAGTTGCCATCATTGTCGGTGTGTGGAAGATGTCCCCAAAAGACGCACTGGAAGTTCAGAAAATCTACCGAACGGCACCGAGTTCAGCAACACCGCCTACGTCAAAAGCAGCGTCAACAACACGCGTTGCAGAAACCCATGGTTCTGATTTTGTAGACAAAGATGGTGATGGTGAAATCACCATATCAGATGTCATAAATCCATCCTTACCATTTTCGCATCCTGACAATGTGGAAGCGAGATTAAACCTTATAACCAAACAGGCGGGAGGACTTTTCACCCCCGAAGAACTCGCTAATGAAGATATAAAAAGATTTTATGAACTTGTGGAATCTGAAGAGTTTAAAGAACGCGTCCAAAACGGGGCGACCTTGAATGACTTGACCAATTTCCTTGCCGGCAACGGAATGTCAAGTCTCAAAGATTTAATGCATCAGCCATTTCGTGAACTTTTTCCGAATGGGTCCCCCGCGGACTATGAGCCAGAAATGCGCGAAAAGTTAAAATCCCTTATTATTAAAAACGGGGGTTACGACCCGGACGTGTTCGCAACATTTCTTAAAGATAAACGCGCCTTTGCCTGGCATCAGGCACATTTTGGTGCAGACTTCATGCTGAGTCATCCTGATATAAACCCTGGGTTTGATTGGTTCAAAGAGGTAAAAGCTGAAGCACTACACGCAATAAATCCTACTGCCCCGACTCCTATTTTAGAGAATGATACACTTGTTGATCCACAAATGGAGGCACCACGTGTTAACACATCTGCTCAAACGAACGCCCCTCAAGGATCATTTGAGTCCGAATCAAGTAACATAGTCAAGGATTCAGAAAGCATCGAAACCACTAGGACAACACCTGTAGAATTGCCACAAATCCCTTCAGCACTAGAACTACCCACCAATGAAAGTCTTGAAAAAAGCCTTCAAGATTCCTTCTCACCTGCTCGATTAAACAAGGCAATAGAACTTTTGAATCGCTATGGTCCCAAAGAAGGCGTTCGTAGACTCAAGGAATCAGATCCAAAAATAGCTACACGCCTTGAGCGTCTCATTCATCAAAATCAGGAGAATCGGTGATGAAAAACTCTCTTTTCTACGGCATTGTCGCCCTCGCCATCATAGCATTTCTTGTGGGCATTATCAGTTACGCAACCGATATACGTCCAAAGCAAAGAGGCAACATAACTGCACCTATTCAGACAACAGTGTCTGCAGAAAAAAAGGCTACAGTCAAGAAGAAATCCTGCGGGTGTTGTGCCGAACGCATGGCACTCCGAAAACAGCAGATTCAGAAAGCACGCGCACGTAGACAGACCGCACAAGACGCAAAGGCGAAAGAATTGGTGTCACAGCAAACGCCAGAGCGTGCAAGTAGCTCTCCATAGAAAAGCGTTCCGCCTGCTTTCACTCAAGACACCGGGCGGAACGCTTTCATCATACAGGCGAACCACCTTGTCTATACACATCAACGAAAAACACGTCATAGAACGCGCGCAAGCCGGTGAACCTCAAGCCTTTAACCCGCTCGTTGTCAAATACCAGTCTAAAATCTATACCTTTATCAAGAAACAGGTAAAAGATACCGAGACCGCAAAAGACTTGACACAAGAGACATGGATAAAAGCGTTTCATGGCATCAACACTTTCCGTGGCGACGCAGCATTTTCCTCGTGGCTCTACCGCATCGCCGAAAACGTCTGTATAGATTTCTTCCGAAAACAGAAAGCTGCTTATGACATCGCTCCTTTGCATACTGTAGAAGAAACACAGATCGAGAAAACATACCCTGACCCAGGAGAGTTGCTCACGCGTTCAGAACTCCGACAGTACCTTCACGATGCTATCGCAGCATTGACTCCATCCCGCAAACGTGTGTTTCTCTTGTACTACTTTGAGGAACTGTCTATCAAAGCGATCGCTACACATACCGGTCGAAGCGAAGGCACAGTCAAAACACACCTCCGTAACGCACGACTTCAGCTTCGGGAGTTGCTCACCCTTACCCGAAAAATCAACACATTCCATGGCTGACATGAACTTCCATAGAAAAAGAGTTGAGATGTGTAGATATTTTGTCAAAAGTATGGGTTCAAAACACAATGTAAACACTTCGTAGCAACTTGCGTTAGTTATAATATCTATCTATGGAGAACCCTTTTGGTATAGGTTTGCTTACCACATTATACCATAGGAGTTTCTCCTATAAAACACTCCTGTTATTTATCGAACTCATGTTATCATAGGACATCGCAGCCATGCGAAAGCCTTTATAGTAAAACCCAAAAATAAGAGGGCACTTTGGAAAACACAAAACACCTCACCACCGCTGGCGAGGATTGTATCCTCGCCTCTTTGGAGTGTCTAATTAATTCTAAACTTTACTATAAATTCGCACAGAAAGGTGAATCGTAAGCCCGCCTGCTAACTTTGGATATCAAGGGTTAAGACTTTTAACCTTTGATACCCAATATTAGACGGAACCATGATACTTATACAGAAGAAAATACTCATTATCGCTGTAATATTTGCCGTTCTCGGCATAAGTGTATTATTCATCTTCTTACACAATGATGACCTGCAGGAGACGACCATCTATAATCATGAATCTACTACGCTCTCCGTGCCAGAGGGTATGGTGCTAATTCCAGCAGGTGAATTTGAGATGGGAATTAACTATCCAGATGCACCGCCTAATGACGAGCAGCCAGTGTATACTGTTCATGTTGAGGCTTTCTTCATAGATAAGAATGAAGTGACTAATGCAGAATACAAGCAATTTCTCATTGAAAATCCCAAGTGGCAAAAACAACATATTGATGAAAGATTACATAACGGCAATTATCTGGCAACTTGGAATGGAAACAACTATCCCGACGGGAAAAGCAATCATCCCGTAAATCACGTGAGTTGGTACGCTGCAATGGCTTACGCAAAGTGGGTGGGAAAGCGTCTACCGACAGAGGTTGAATGGGAACGTGCTGCACGCGGAGACTTAGAAGAAAAAAAGTATCCGTGGGGCAATAAGATTACTGCGAGAGATGCTAACTATAATGATAATATTGGTTATTCCACGCCTGTTGGTAAGTACCCCGCGAATGCTTATGGCTTGTATGATATGGCAGGTAATGTGTGGGAGTGGTGTTTAGATGAACATGAATTCGGTCCCTATGATTCTTTTTCTGCTAACACGACTATAAATATAACGAATTGGCTCATGGATAATTTCACAAATGTTAATAGCAATCGCGTGTTTCGTGGCGGTTCTTGGGCAAGTAAAGCAGCGTCTGTGCGGTGTGCTTCTCGTCTCGTAATATCTCCATCAACAGCGTACTTCGGTGTTGGTTTGCGTTGCGCGATGACAGCCACACCTTGAATATCTGCCAAATTTAATCAGAAACCCTTGCGGAAACTCTCACGCGAAGAAGCTATCCTCGAAGTCGCCATCATAAAAGGCGATGATGGAACCCTTGAAGCTTTCGGGTGGAAGAAAGCAGATATGGACGATGAAGAACTCGAGGCTTGGAAAGCCAGAGAACCCGAAAGATTCGTCGAGGCGGATCCATTCGTGCCGGGCGGCGGAATTATAAAACAACTTGAAGAAGGGCATGATGAACCAGACGAGGAAGAAGATGAAGAGGATGAAGATGATGCGTAAGAACTCTAATCCTTTCGGTGTTGAAAAACAGAGGTCAGCACCGAGACACCTGGCAGCGAAAGGTACAACCACTCAAAAACGACAAAGAGGCACACATTATTGATATAGAAGCTTTCGCAAAGAGTGGCGGTAAACTCCCAGGTCATCTCCAATTCATTGATCGAGATACTGCTGGGTATAATCCTTACGATTTTCTTAACCTAAGATAGGAGAAAATATGTCTTTTCAGCGTCCAAAAGAACCCTATCGCCTGCTCGGAAGGTAGCACACATCACCGAATCCATCCATAACGCCCAAGTCCAGCTCCGCGAACGCCTTACCTGAAAAATCATTGCATTCCGTGGCTCGCGTAAACCGCGCCCAAAAAAGATCTATACGCTACACACGTAGCAACTCGTCACAAAATTGTGTAAGTCGTATAAAAAATTTCGATTTTCCGCGGAATTATGCATCTATTTTATCCGTAAGTCGCGTCACTATATGTTTAATTGCGAAATCATGAAATTATCCCATTCTGGAGATGACCGATGAAGAACGAGGATGTTGAACTGATCCAGCGCGTCCTTGCGGGTGACCAAAATGCTTTCTCTGCGCTTGTGAGAAAATACCAAAAGCCGGTTCATGCACTTGTGTGGCGGAAAATTGGAGATTTCCACATCGCTGAAGAGATTACGCAGGATGCCTTCCTGAAAGCGTATAAGGAGTTGGCAACGTTGAAGAAACCGCACCGCTTTGCGCGTTGGTTGTCTGTGATCGCGACACGAGGCTGTATCGCATGGCTACGTAAAAAGCGGTTGGCGACACAGTCGCTGGAAGACACGAGTCACGCGCAATTAGAGAAAGCAACCTATTCAGGGTATGTGATTCAGGAGAACGAGCAGATGACAGCAGAAGCACAGCGCGAAGTCGTCGAAAAGTTGCTTGCGAAACTACGGGAGAATGAACGTACCGTCATCACGCTCCATTACTTTGGAGAAATGACGCATGAAGAGATCAGCGAGTTTTTAGGGACATCGGTGGGTACGATTAAAAGTCGACTCCGTCGTGCACAGCAGCGTTTAAAGAAAGAGGAACCGATGGTTCGAGAGGCTCTGGGCGGTTTCCAAATCGCGCAGAACTTCACTGAGAATGTTATGCGCGAGGTTTCGCGTATCACGCCGACTCCCTCCACCGGTGGAAGTCAAAGGTTCGTACCGTGGGCAATCGCTGCATCTATTCTGGCTGTGGCACTATTGGTGTTAGGTATCGGATATCACTATTTGAACCGTTTCGGGCTGCCATCCGATTCCGAAGGTTCCACTGCAATGACAGCACCGAAAACCGGAAAAGTCGCGTTTACCTCTAATCGAGATGGTAATTGGGATATCTGGACGATGAATCCTGATGGAAGTAATCCAGTGAATCTTACAAGAGACGCGGCGATTGATCTTCACCCAGCTTGGTCACCTTCAGGAGAACAAATTCTTTTTGTCTCTTTCCGAGAAGAAGGAAAAGAATCAAGCCTTTATCTAATGGATGCAGATGGAAATAATATAAGAAAAGTTTTTGATAATTGGTACAGCAGATCCCGTGCAGCGTGGGCACCCGACGGAAAACGGATCGCGACTGTGCGCGACGGTGTGCTTTACATTATAACGTTAGATGACGAATCCGTCGAGCCTGTGGCAGAGACTGGCTTCGCAAGTGTCGGGGATCCCGCCTGGTCTCCAGATGGAAAGGAAATTGCGTTTATCTACCTTTGGCGGAAGCAAGGCTATGAACTTCGCCTTCTCAACGTCCAAACGCGCAAACAAACAGTCCTTCTCGGTGAATTAGAGAAGTATCCAGTTAAGTCCGATCCGGCGTGGTCTCCCAACGGAGAACAAATTGCCTTCGTTCTACACAAATTCAGACCGATATTAAGCCATACAGACGCGTTCGCTTGGCAGGATGAGGAAACAATTTACATTATTAACCGCGATGGGAGTAATTTGCGCCAACTTGTTTCAGAGAAGGGACCGGACGCACTCCATCCGACGTGGTCTCCACACGGCGATGAAATTATTTATCAACAGGGAATCCATTTGCCAGAAATTGGAGACATCAGGCAACTTTTCAAAATTAATGTAAATACCGGTACAAAGGCCCAACTTACAAACGTGGGCAGTAATAGGGGAGCAGATTGGTTTGCGCCTCCGGCGTTGCCTGTCCAATCCAAGGAACAATAACCAGTTTTATAAAAATAAAGAATTCCAAACCCAAAAGGAGTCAGACCATGAACATGAGACTTTTTGCCTTGTTCTGTTGCATCAGTTTTTTGCTGTTCAACAGCGGCACCCCAACATGGGCAAAAGCACCCTCGACTGCTAAAATCGTATTCACATCGAACCGAGATGGGGATTGGGATATCTGGACCATGAATCCAGATGGAAGTCAGCAAGTAAATTTAACCAAGCATCCTGCTGCCGACTTCGATCCTGCATGGTCCCCGACAGGTGAGCAGATTCTTTTCAACTCTAACCGTGATGGCGAATGGGACCTCTACTTTATGGATGTGGATGGAAAGAACGTGCGAAAGGTATTTGCAAAATCAGCAGATAGACGCCAGCCGACATGGGCACCCGATGGAAAACAGATTGCATATCTGCGGCCTGATAAATGGGCTATCTATATTGCCACAATAGATGGAAAAACAGTTGAAAAAATTGCTGATACAGGAGAAGGTGGTGGAAGTCCAGCGTGGTCGCCCGATGGGGCGGAAATAGTTTTTATTTTCGCAGGCGCAGCAGAGAAATTCGGCATGCGCTTACCTAACAGTCGGCAACTTCGTGTCGTCAATCTAAACAGCGGTGCGATGCGGACGCTATATGCAAAACAATTACCAATAATGGAAGATCCAGCGTGGTCGCCTGACGGAGAACGGCTCGCCTTTTCCTGGATGAACAGGGACCTATGGGCAAAATGGGTCCATGACAAATGGGGAAAACAGGTATTTGATGCCCAAACTATCTATGTTGTAGCGCGCAACGGAGGCGAGTTTCAACAAATCGTTTCTGAAGAGGGACCCTATGCGCTCGAACCAGCATGGTCACCACTTGGAGACGAACTTCTTTACAAACAGCAAGTCGGTAATCAATTAAATCAATATCAGATTTTCAAAATTCCTGTAGAGGGCGGTAGACCAGAACAACTCACCGACACAGGGCGTAATAGTAGTCCAGATTGGTTTGATCCAAGGACGCTGCCTGTTCAACCTAATGCAGAATTGCTAACCACAATGTGGGGAAAATTGAAGCAGAAATAGCAGGTTTTCACGAATACAGCAATTATAGTAAAATCTACAATGACTTGGACATTGCGCAGAGGCGAGGTTCCAAACCTCGCCAGCAATCAAATGAGAACCAAATCCTACTCCGTTTATATGTTTTTTCTTCTCAATCGACGGTGAACTGGATGGTATCGAAACGACGCGCGACTTCTGCGACTTTTGGTTTGAGTTCTTCAGGGGTCCCACCAGAGAGTGCTGAGACAATACATTCTGCGATGTCCGGTGCATCCGCGGGTGTCATGCCCCATCGGGTGACTTCTTGGACCCCCATGCGCAATCCAGATGTTCCGACTTCTGGCGATAATCCCGCTGCGCCTGCAATAATATGGCACGCCTCCAGATGGTTTGCGAGCGCGCTGCCTTCCCCATACTTATCTACAATCAGTATCAAAGTATGCGATTCCGTGAAACCGAGGTCAGCACCGAGCATTGGAACACCGCGTTCTGACAATGCTTGACCGAGTGCTTTGGCGTTCGCAACAATCGCATCCGCTTGTGCCTCACCGCATTCCATCCACTCTATAAACGTTCCAGCCAACGCCGGGAGTCGGTTCAGGTGATGATTGCTCATTAGCAACGGATAGACACCCCGCGCAACCCGCTCAGCAATAGATGCATCGTTGGTTAGCACCATTCCACCCTGCGGTCCCGCAAGGGTCTTATGCGTGCTGGAAATGATGACATCCGCGCCTTCATCAAAGGGCGATTGAAATCGCCTACCGGCGATGAGTCCAATAACGTGGGAGGCATCGTAGATGAGGTAGGCATCTGGATTCGCTTGGCGCATTGCCTGTTTCAACTCCCGTACAGGTTGTGGAAAGAGAAATACCCCGGAGCCAATGTTGATGATTCTGGGTTTGTGTTTTGCAACCAGTGTAAGCGTGGCATCGAGGTCAATGTTTGAACGTTGTCCATCCCACGGAATCGGAATCGACTCTAATTCTATCTTGAGTGGTGAGGAGAGGAGTTTTTGGGCATAGTGGTGCCCGTTATGAACCTCTAACGCCGTATCGCCCGGCTTTGCTAACGCAAACGTTGTTGCAATCCCTGCAATGTTCCCTGATAACGGTCGGAAATCAACATGCGCTGCGCCGAAAAGTTCTTTTGCTAACGCCTGCGTGTACCCTTCTATTTCGGCAATATAGCGGTTGCCTTTGTAATTCCGTTGGTAAATGTCAACCCCAGAATAATTCCCATACCGCCGCGCCAAACGTTCGTCAAAAAGTTCTTCTACTAACGGCGAAGGCGTGTTCTCCGAAGCGATGAGATTGAGACAGGTGTCCCGATATGTTTGATGTTTATCGAGAAGTGAAGTGAGTTTTTGAACCTTTGCGTTATGCGTCATTGAAAGAAGCCTCCGTTTAGATTGCTGCTACTTGAGAATTACTCCTACTGAACGATAATTTGCTTGACGTGCCGAGGGAAATCGGTTACGATGATTTTTTAACTTTACCTTGTGGATTGGTCAGTCGGATTTCAAGATTGACGTGCCTCTTCATTGATCCACCTGCGCCGTTGTTGCAGGTTCCCGTCTTGGTGATAGAATTAAAGATAATACAAAACCCGTAGCCCGTAATGGAATGGAGGGGTTTTTGCTTGGGTGTTTCTTTAGATTTAAGGAATGCACGTCTACGATTCAAATTCACGTCGTTTCTCCGCAAGGAATAATTAAAAAGAGGAAACTATGCCAAAACCGACAGATATTCGCATCCTTGACGTTCATTACGACTTTGAAGAACACCAATACCGAACCCCGCTCAAGTTCGGCGGCGTGCCGACAGATCACTGTGTCCTCTTTAACGTTCACATACAAGTTCAGACACGCGACGGGAAAGAAGCAGAAGGGAAAGGTTCCATGCCGCTCGGTAACGTCTGGGCTTTCCCACCACGCTATGCGCCTTTCGATCAGAGTCTCGCAGCGATGAAAAAACTCGCCGAATTAGCGGTAACGGCTACACAAGATTGTGGGTTGTGTGCACATCCGCTTGAACTCTCCGAAGTGCTTGAACCCGAATTTTTACAGATTGCGGACGAGTTGTCCGATGCTATGCAACTCGCGTCGCCGATGCCGAAACTCTGCACTGTCGTTACAACGAGTCCGATTGATGCTGCGATTCACGACGCATTCGGAAAGGCAAATGGCATCAACAGTTACGATGGATTGGGCAAAGACTTTATTGAGGCGGATTTATCTCATTTTTTGAATGAACAGTTCACCGAAAAATATCTGGACCAATATACCGCACGCCAACCGAAACCTAACATGCCCCTCTATCATCTTATCGGTGCATTGGATCCACTTACCGACGCGGATATCGCAGAACGTCTCAATGACGGTCTACCGGAAACGCTTCCTGAATGGATTGTCGCTGATGGGTTAACCCATCTGAAAATTAAACTGAACGGCGATGACCTTGCGTGGGACGTTGCACGCGTCCTCGCAATCGATAACGTCACAGCGGAAACGCAGGCGAAACGTGGTGTTGATACTTGGCATTACTCTGCTGACTTCAACGAAACCTGCCAAGACGTTGAATATCTATTGGCATTCCTCAACCAGATTCAGGACGCGGAACCTGCTGCCTTCCAACGCCTCGCCTATATCGAACAACCGACGGATCGGGATTTGAAATCGCATCCAGAAAATAAGATGCACAAAGCCGCTGAGATAAAACCTGTAGTGATCGACGAATCACTGACCGATTTCGAGACCTTTCTGTTGGCACGTGAGCAAGGGTATTCCGGTGTTGCACTCAAAGCGTGTAAAGGGCAGTCTCAGGCGTTGTTGATGGGTGCTGCCGCCGCGGAATACGATATGTTCCTCGCTGTGCAGGATTTGACGTGTCCCGGAGCATCGTTTTTACATTCCGCCGGACTCGCCGCACGCATCCCCGGTGTAACGGCTATTGAGGGCAACGCTCGTCAATTTTGTCCAAGTGCGAATGACGGTTGGCGAGACGAATTTCCGTCAATCTTCGACATCACTGACGGAACCGTTGGAACGCACGTTCTCACTGCACCCGGACTCGGTCATTTCTTTTAATTTACCTTGCGGTTCGGTCAAGTCAGTTTGATGAATGAAGTGCCTCTCCGTAGAACCGCCCTCCACTTCGTTTCAGGCTTGGGTTTTGATGTTCCAAAAAGAGGCAATTATCACTGTTCGACACCGGCGGTCATTGCGATGATGCCCTTGAAGTCTCTGTTTCGCTGTCGGCGACAGTAATATTGGTGACAACGTTCCGCTGTTCAGGAAGTCGGACAGGAAAATCTTTAATCACATCGTTAATCAAGTTCTTCACCATCGCCTTGACCGGGTCAAACGGTATACATTCAAGGACGATGATGGCGCGGTGTTTTGAAGGTGCGATGTCATACGTCAGCCCATACTGGAGTCCGAGTTGCCCTAACTCCGGTTCAACCGCCATAGAAATCTGTCGGCATTCCTGCACTGTGATGAAAAAACTATCAAGGATGAATTGCGTGTGGATCCACGCTTCTCTTTCTTCAACGATCTTCATATTTTTAACTTTACCTTGCGGTTCGGTCAGGTAGGTTAGAAACTTCACGTTCCTTTCCGTATATCCGCCCTCCACTACGTTATGGGCTACGCACCTTGGATCTTGAAAAAATAGCCATCTCTTAATTCTACCTCATCGTCCATTGTAGTATCAACAGCGAAAAGTGTCAATGCTGTGAAAATGTTATAGACTGCCGAACGGGTAATCCGGCTAATTTTTGAACGCTCCCATCGTGCCAACGGATCTGGAGTTTATCTACGCGTGCAGCATCGCCTAATCCGAAGCAGATGCGGAGGTCGTTACCAGACAGGTAGCTTGCACCGCAGATGACCTCCCGTAAGAACGTCGTACCTCCCACTTCCAGTTGAACCTGTGCACCGATCGCATCCATGTTGCCATCTGTCCCCACTAACTTCACCGTTAGCCATGCGTTTGTATTGCCGACTTCGTTGTTAAGAACAACAGTTGGGCGGTTCGATTGGCAAAGGACGACATCTACATCACCATCTGTATCTATATCGCCAAAGAGCATCCCGCGGACGACATAGGGTGTTTGATTCAATCCGGCTTCAGCGGTGATCTCAGTGAAACCGGTATGGTTTTGTGGCGTGCCACCCTGATTGTGAAACAGTTGGACGGGCTGGGCGTAACTCATCTTCGTGTCAATCTGCTCCACGTTATCCCAAATGTGTCCATTCCCGACGAGCAAATCTAACCAACCGTCGTTATCGAAATCGATGAAACGGGTACCGAAACCGAGTGAATAGAAAGAGGGATCGGCGAGGTTTGTGTCAAACGTCACATCCTCAAAATAGCCGTCGCCATCGTTCTGCATGAGGCAGTTCGCCTCCAACGAGAAATTCGACACCCAGAGATCAATGTCTCCGTCGTTGTCATAGTCTCCTGCATCTATACCCATTGAGCCGTTCGCTAAGCCATCACCGTTGTAGGCAACACCGCGAAGGACACCCTCCTCTTGAAAGGTCCCGTCGCCTTGATTCATAAAAAGCGTATTGGGAGACATGTCGTTTGCCACGTAGATGTCCACCCAGCCATCGTTGTTTACGTCGGTAAAGACGACACCGAGTCCACGCGTGGTCGGTTCATAGACCCCTGCTGATTCTGTAACATCTGTGAACGTCCCATCGCCATTGTTGCGGTAGAGCACATCAGCGATGCCGTGATACTCGTTGGGACCGCAGTAGATACGTAGGGTGTTTTTGTAATAACAAGGGATGTCGGTCTCCAACGCGTATTCGACATAGTTACATACATAAAGATCCAAGTCGCCGTCCCTATCAATATCAGCGAATGCTGCACTTGCGCTCAGCAGCGGACAGTCTACCTGTGCTTGCTCGGTTACGTCTGTAAATGTGCCATCACCTTTGTTTCGGTAGAGCACATTTTCTCCCAAGTTTGTCACGTATAGGTCGCGGTTCCCGTCGCCATCGTAATCCGCTGCAACGGCACCGAGTCCGTAACCGGTATCGCCAACGTTTGCAGATTCTGTGATGTCAACGAAAACACCCGCGTCGTTTCGATAGAGACGGTTTGTGATCAGAGATTCTGTTGATGGGGAGAGTGAATTGCCTTGAACGAGATAGAGATCCAAGTCGTTGTCGTTATCGAAATCGAAGAGCGCGCCGCCGCTGCCCATTGTCTCAACGAGTCTGCGCTCGGCAGAAAAGCCGTTGATATGCTTGAAATCAAGTTTCATGGCATCGGTTACATCGCGGAAATAAGGTTCAGTGCTACCGAGCAGTGGAAACATGAAAAGGAAGAGGTTCAACAAGCCGGACAGGCAGTGTTTAGGTTGGAACATAATAGTAACAGGCGGTTAGTTTTTTATTTTTCGGCGTGGACGGACAACCCGAAACCCGATGGTATGCGTCGAGTCCAACGGGTAGAATTTGAACCGTAAGCCTGAACGGAGGAAGGCACTGCCGACATCCCATGCACCGCCACGGATAACTCTTGCCCGAAGTACGTCTCGGAAGCGGAGATTGATCGGATTCCGGGACACCTCTCCGTTGTTTCGCTGGTATGCTGTCAAACTGTATTCATCAAGGCACCACTCCCACACATTCCCGGCAAGGTCTGCGATGCCGTTCGGGGATTCACCTTTCGGGAACTGCCCTACCGGCATTGGACGATTATAGCGGCGTGCGAAGTTGGCGTGCTGACGTGCTTTTGGCGGTGTGTTCCCCCACGGATATGTTCGTGCTGCTGTGCCGCGTGCGGCGCGTTCCCACTGGGCTTCAGTCGGTAGGCTTCCGCCGATCCACTCTGCGAACGCCTGTGCGTCGAACCACGTCACACCGACAACGGGTTGGGTATCGCCGTTGAGCGTTTCATCTTCCCACGTCCTCTCGCCGTTGTGTCCGCGCGGTGTGGGACGGTTTGTTGTCTCAACGAAGGCGCGATACTGCGCATTGGTGATTTCATACCGAGAGATTTCGTAAGTACTCAGGTAGACTTGATGCTGTGGCAGTTCGGCATCAAAGGTATGTTGTTCCAGCATGGAGCTGCGCAGTTTGGCATCCTCATAGGCGGCTATTGCCTCTTTGGGTGTTGATCCCATCAGAAAGGTACCTTCGGGGATAGAGACCCATTCTATAGTGGTGAGGACTTGCTGGGCTGCGTCGTTCACTTTGGCAATAGCGAAATCGCTACAGACAGTAAGAAAAAGCCCGACTATAAGGCATGAGCGTTTCATTTTCCTCCCAAATTTGTCATGTTCTGTTGGGCTTAACTTCTCGAAAATCGAACTTCCTTAAAGAGAATCTGCTCCAGGCTTCATCAGGGTTATCCCCAGGGCTAGAGGAACCACCGTAGGCTACTACATAATTCTCGCCGGTGGCGATGCGTAATCTATCGGCTATTTCAAAAATATCTTCTACATCCCGTGGACTTTTGAGCTTGGTAACACGGCACTTCAAAACATCGGGTGGTTTAGAGGAACTTTCATCATACGCCAGATAAGCATAATCTTTTAAAATACGTCTAAGAATACTAGCAGTATCCGGTTCTTGTCCCAATTCTTTCCGGACAATTTTAATAATTTCTACTGCCGCCTTTTGCAAAGTCTTCTCCAAGTCTTCACGAGAAATTTCGCTAAGTTCTTCGAGCTCTTCATCCTCAAGCGTTGCGGTAAAAATTCCCTTGCCTAAGTCCATCGGCAAGCCGTTTTCTTGTTCATGGTGTTCCCCGTTTAAAGCGTACCGAACTCTACCGAAGCGAACAAGCCCATAGCCCTTCCTTTGGGGTATTTCTATCCTCAGGAACTTGATGAAATCGTTGCCTGGCACCTTTTTCAGGTCAATACTACGAATTTCAAACATCATAGTTTCTCCTATAAAAGCGGCAAATCTGACCGAGAGAACTCTACTTCAAAAGGGTGCTTTACACAGAACGGAGGTATATAACCGTGAACTAATACTTCTACATCCCGCTCTGCAAAAACTAATGCTATTAATTGCCGTTCAACATCGGGTGAAAAACCGTCCTCCGGATTGGGGGGTTGAGGTGTTTGCCCCCCGAGAAGATCTTCCATATAGTCTAAATTCATGATCCCTCGTAAGGGTTGTGGTAAGATATGAACAACCTCTTTGGCCGGATCCAACAGATTAAGTCCATGTGGCAGCGAATCATCAATCTCTATTTCATAAACGTAGGCGGGTTTATCTGGCCCAGGTTCCTGCTTACTACTAAATACCGCATAGTGCCACGCCACCGCGTAGGAGCGAGTCAACGAAACATACGGACTGTTGGCAGTACCTGTTGCAATATGCTCTATGAGGGTTTTAGTGTTTGGATTGGTCGCTGGAGACCTTGCCGTAAAACCGACTCGGCGGGAATCATGGGTATGCCAATGCGTACTGATCCCCGCGCCTTTATAGAATGTAGCCATAACCTTCTTTCAGAATCGCTGCAGACAAGAGAAATACCTAATAAACAACATTATAATACCAATGCGAAGAAATATCAAATCGTAACCGATAAACGCAATCAGAAAGAAACGTTATCACAGAATAATTAGCGATTCCCTGTCACACTATGTCTCCGTTTCAGATCTCCCCAAGCGATCGGTAGCTTCGCACGAGGTGAAACATCGAAGGGCACGAGGCGGTCTTCAAAATACTCAAACTGGGCGATCTGTTTGCCTTTACCGTCACAGATACCGACGTAAATGCCTACCTCAAGGGGTTCATCGAACTCCTGTTCGGTTTCGCCGATGTCGATCCATGCGTCGTTAGCTTTCCGTTTCCACCATGCCGTGAAGGTGTCTTTTTCACGGCGGAGTCGCATATAAAGATCCATTTCACCTGCGGGGTCTTGAAAACCGGGAACGACACCGACCAGACCTTCACCTCCATCGAACTGCCGTTTCTGATATTGGATGACAGCGTTGTTGTCGTTTGCAGGACCGCGTCCCCAGAGTTTGATTGTCACCCATTCGCCTTCGCGACCTTGGCGATCCTTTGTTGTCGGTGAGTAGGCGGCGACACCTGCAACCACACAAGCATCTTCGTAGTCCATGTAGAGATGTGTCTCTATATCAAAATCCCCTTCATGCTCCTGATAGAGCCGATTTGTTGTGTCCGAGGGCCAGAGGTTACGGTTTAATTCACCCGTGACATGAAGCCATCCGGCTTTCGTTTTGCCCATATCCCACTCTTTAGGTTCAACGCCTTCTTCATCAGCGGTCTTCCATTTCCAATTCGGATTCTTTAAAGCGTTTCCGTCAAACGGGTCACCGAGGGAAGGCGCGGCTTCCGTAGAGAGCGTGCCCAAAAGCATCGCAAAGCCAATAAGTGATAAAATAATGCCTGTTTTCAAATTTTGCCTCCATAAAGAAACTGGCGACACGGAGTCGCCAGCAATTTAGAAAATTACAAATAGCATTCGCTATTATTGTTGTCCTTTGAGTTCGCCCCACGTGGTTGCGAGTCGACCGCGCGGGTCAACAGGCGTTGTTGGGCTTGATGCTTCGCGGAAGTAGTCAAACGTGACCGTCATCCTGCCTGCTGCGGTTTCACCTTCACAAATACCGACATAAAGGCCGACTTCAAGGGGTTCTTCAAGTTCGTTCGTCGCTTTACCGACCGGAACCCAATCGCCTTCGGCATTCGGCTTGAACCATGACTCGTATTCGTCGCCGTCGCGTTTGACGCGCAATTCGATTGGAATAACGCCCTGCTCGGGATTGTAGTCGGGTTGCGTACCGACGTATCCCAAATCAGCAGAATCATTTTGACGACGTTGGTACTGGAGCACCGCGTTGTTGCCTTGTGCAGCACCACGCCCCCACAACTTCAATGTTACCCACTGACCGTCACGGTCCTGGTGATCTTTTGTCGTCGCGGAATACACAATAATGCCAGCAACAGTGCAAGCATCGGCGTAATCGACAATCATCAAGGTTTCGACATCAAACTGGTCCTGGTCTGTGATCTGATAAAAACGCGTACTGGTATCATCAGTCCACACGTTTTGATCGAAGCCCGCCTCGGCAACGATTAGTCCATCCTTTAGTTCCCAAGGGCTTTTGTCGCCGTCCTTGACCTGCCAAAAGGATTGAAGGCTTTGACCTGTTCCACTAAATTCATCGCTCATCAACGTTTGTGCGAAAACGCCAGGGATGAGAAATACGGACAAAATCAGAATTGCAATTATGCAAGTAATCTGTTTCATTAAAATATCCTTTCTATTTTTTTGTACAGGACGACATCCGCCGAGTTCCAAAAGAGTTTCTCCTCCGAACTGACTTTTGGTTCGTCCGTACAGATGGTTAGTTCAAAATATGTTAACATACACAATCGAAAAAAATCAACTTTTTTCCCGAAATTTCGTACTTAAACAATGAATGTAAAAAAATGTAGATCTCCTTGCAATTCGCGTTAAGACTATGTTAAAATCAGAATTGGTGCAAAATTCAGTCTAAATTGTAGGTTATATTCTTTGGGAGGTAGCGTATGAAGGTAGGTATTCGGGACGGGATGTTACCTGTTTCCTTTGAAGAGTCGTTTCAGAAAGCAAAAGAAATTGGGTTTGATGGGGTCGAGATTTGCATGGGAGCCAATTACCGCGAACATGCGCTCTGGCAAGATGGCGGTATTGATAAGGTAAACAGTTTGGCAGAAGCGGCTGGGATTGAAGTATCTTCGCTGTCGCCAGGTGGTTTCACTGCATATTCGTTTATGCATCCGACCGATAGCACGCGGAGCGAAGGAATTGCGAAGTTACAATATCTGGCGGAGACGTGCCCACAACTCGGCACGAACGTGATTCTGGTGCCGTTTTTCGGTGGTGGCCAGATCCAAGATGAGCACATCAGTGCCCCGCGGTTTCTTGACGGGTTAAAAGCGGCTGCTGAAACCGCTGAAAAACATGGGGTTTCTCTTGCTATTGAATCAACTTTAAGTGCAGCGCAACACCAACAAATTATTGATAACGTCGGTTCGTCAGCAGTCGGTGTCTATTACGATATGGGGAACGCAACCGGGTTCGGCTATGATTCACCGTCTGAGATTCGGAGTTTAGGCAGCGCAATCACACAGATGCACATCAAAGATACTGACGGCAATCATGCGGGTGAAGGCGATGTCGATTTTCCTGCGGTCTTTGACGCTGCGCATGCCGTTGGATATGACAGTTGGTTTGTACTGGAAACACCCAGTAAAGACGATCCAGTTGCGTCTGCGGCAAAAAATCTCAATTTCGTGAGGAACAGTTTTTGAGGCGACAGCAAAGATCCTATTCGTCATTGGAAATTTGTAGTATCAACATCGGCACTCGACTCATGACGGAGGCGTTGGCATGAACAGTCCAAAAACGATAGTCCCCCACTCCGAAAGTAAAAAGCTTCTGTCTCTACCGGCGCGCGAAGCGGAGCAACTCTTTCAAAGTTACGAGAAGCAACAGCAATTGGAAATTCTAAGTGCGACTCGCAACCCGAAATCCAGAGAGAAACTCTACTACCTCGTGCCCGACTGTACGGAGCTTATTCAGGAAAGTCCGACCGAGGAAGTCCTCCAAGTTTTGGACACGATGCTCGGTACAGGACTCGCTTCAGCCCTATTGCCGTGCCTCTCAAACGAGCAATTTGAGGAGCTGCTGGACATCGCTGTCTGGCGCGATGGCAAACTCGATGAGGAGTCGTTGGACCTCTGGCTCTTTGAACTTTCTGAATGTGAACGGGACGACCTCGGGCGATTCCTCAGAGAACTTGACATCCGTCTATTGGCGGTGCTTCTCCATGATCGTGTCACACTTCAGGATGAGCATAGTGGGATGCTTCTTGAAGCTGGGTATCTGGATCCGAGTTCGCCAGCGATTAATTATGCGGATGAGCGTGCTCGAGCGATCTGTAATGCTATGTGGGAAGCGGATGATGAAATTTTTGCGATGTTCCTCCGGGAACTCTTCGCAATTGACATAGAAGGCGATATTAAGGCTGAACTCGCCGCCGTTTTCGATGCCGCACAAGCCGACAGAACCGAACGCGTCACAGCGCGTGATAGAGAAGCTGGTATTGATGTCACTGAGGCTGACCTTATAGAAAAGGTCGACTTAGAGTCGCTTACACTTGATGACGATGAGGACGATGATGACGAAGACGAATAGGTTTTCTCTTGTGTCGGAGGCGAGGCTTGATGGACGGCTCTTCCTCGCACAAGCCTTGGCACACGGAGACACTCTCGGTAGCATTCCTCGTGAGCAGGCGGATACGCTTTATCAGAACATTGCCGCCATTGCCCACAAACTTATCACAATGAAGACGAGAGACCTCTCGGATGAATCGGGGTTGCGGACACAGATTCAGACTGCCTTCACGCTCACCAGTCTTGGGTTGGAATACGGAAGCAAGGGCGATCTCGACAAAGCCGTTCGCCTCCTTCGTAAAACAAGGGTCGTCAAATTTTTCCAAATCGGCAATACGCTGGCAGAAAAATTATTGGATAGGGTGCGTTATCTTTTGGAACACGGTGTAATTTTGCCTCCTAGCAGAGATGAGGAACGCGCCCTCGGCACTACTTACACGGACCTTGAAACAGAAGGCATCCAGATTTATACGCAAGCGGAACTTGATTTTTTAAAGGCGTTGTTGACCTACAGAACCACTATTCGGTCACTTCAGGTAACAATCAGAGATACAGATGTCCCAAGAGCGTTGATTCACCTATCTGAAATCGATATGATCGACCAACAGTTGGCATGTATTGAGAATCGTTGCCACTACGTCAAAGCCCTACCATCGGATAACCTGTTCGCTCTGGATCCGCCGCTCAGTATCTTCCCCAATCCGATCGAACATCTTACACTTGGATTGATAGTCAATCTTGTGCTCTATCGCCAAGCAGATTTTCAGTTAGATACCGACGCACGGGAAGATTTTCACAAGTTGGCTTATGAGGACGGTGAGATTCGCCCGTCGCTCCGAGAGCAGTTGCTTGACTGGATCGCGCAGTATCTTGAACAGGCGCACCAACCCGAACCTGTGAAGGCGTACGCTGTTTCTTATTGGGATGATTGTCTGCGAATGGAAGGACGACAGGCTTCGCCTGAATAATCTCAGCGATCAGACAACGCTTTCTTCGCATCGGCGATTGCCCTGCGTGCCCGTGGGGTGCCAATATCGTTCAAGGCGCGTTCCGCCATGCGACGGAGTTCGGGTTTGGGCGAGTTGAGTGCCGCAACCAGCGGTTCAACTGCGGGGGTGCCTATTGTCGCTAAAGCACGCACGACAAGACGGCGGACGTTCCACACTGGATCTGTAAGTGTGTTTATGAGCGCAGGCAAAATTGTGTCAAGTGGTGTGCCGATTTCACCTAAAGCATAAGCGGCATTCAATCGAATATCCGCTGAATCTGCTGTTAGGGCATCAATGAGATACGGCACAGCAGATTCACCCAAATTTTGCAGGGCAACAGAGCCGACAACGCGGATATTCTCATCCGGATCTGTGAGCACAGAAATAAGCGCGGGGACAACACGGGCGGCGGGTGTCTTGATTTCACTGAGTGTCCACACAGACATCTCACGAATCTGCGGATTTTCATCGGATAACCCGTGGATGAGTGCGTCAATCGCCTTAGGTCCCATTTTGACCAAGGCTTTAGCGGCTTTGGTGCGACGCCCTGCTTCTATGTCACCCAGTTGATTGACAAGCGTTTTCGCTTGTTGTTCCTGCGACTGACACGCTACCAGACACAAGAAAATAAGAAGTGAAAGAAAGCGTTTCATAGGTTTGTGAGTATACCATAGTCTTCGGCTTTTTGCAAGTTGTTGCGTTTAAAAGTTAGAAACCTCGTCAGCGAATGGACGTTACACTATTTTACTAAAGGAGAGCCACGGGGTTCGCCGCGGTGCGAAAACCGTCAATAAAAAGATGAAATTAGAGACAGCGACATTTGGTGCAGGTTGTTTTTGGTGTGTTGAGGCAGTCTTTCTGCAATTGGAAGGCGTTCACGAAGTCGTCTCCGGATACACCGGCGGCACCACCGTTAATCCAACGTATCAAGCAGTGTGTATGGGAATGACGGGCCACGCCGAAGTGATTCAGGTTCAGTTTGATCCGGACATTATTTCCTACGAAGAACTGTTGGAAGTTTTTTGGCACACGCATGATGCAACGACCTTAAATCAGCAGGGAGCTGATGTTGGCACTCAGTACCGTTCTGCGATTTTCTATCATACGGAAGCTCAAAAGCGGACCGCGGAACAGTCTAAAGCCGAGATGGATGCTTCCGATATGTGGGATGATCCGATTGTGACAGAAATCACGCCAGCTGATGTCTTCTATCCTGCCGAAGATTACCACCAAAACTATTTTCAACTGAATCTAAATCAGCCGTACTGTCAATTTGTAATTCATCCAAAGATGCGAAAATTCACAAAGGATTTTAAGGATAAACTTAAAAATGATTAATAGACACATTTTGAGAGCGGACATTGCAGTGAGACCCTTAAAGTTTGCAGGTGTCGCTCTAAAACCACATCTGATAAGGCTTGTTGTGCTTACCTGTTTTTTCAGTGTCGGCATCGCGATTGCCCAAGAGGCATCACCAATCGCTGTGCCGGTCATAACAGCGAGACGCGGGACGATTGTTTCCACAAAGCAGTATACTGGACATCTACAACCGCAGGCAGAGGTAAGTGTATTCGCCAATCTTTCGGGGAAGATCAGTGCCCTGAATGCGACAGTCGGGCAAAGTGTGAAGAAAGGTGACGTACTTGCGGAGACCAATTCGAGGGAAGCCACACTTGCCGTGATACGTGCAGAGTCGGCATTGAGCAGTGCGAAATCCCAACTCACATTGAAGGAAGCGAACGCCGAAGCAGGTATCGAATCTCAGTTAGCAATTGCAGAGGAGAAGTTGATGACAGCGCAGTCAGAACTCGTCGAGATGAGATCACTCGCCGAAATGCGCGTCCGTAACCAACTGATACAGACAGAATCGGGATACAAAGCAGCTAAAGAGACAATTGAAAAATCGAAAACAAATGCAGAACAAGGATTGGAACGAGCGAGAGTGGAGCGCGATGATGCTAAAGCGGATTTTGATCGAAATAAATCGCTTCACGAAAAACAACTCATCAGTAATAGCAACTTTGAATCAGTAGAAAAGCGCTTGAAATTGGCAGAAACCCGTTTAGAAGACGCTAAGGTTACAGCAGCACAGTTTAAGGAAGGCTCGACACATCCTTCCGTGGAGAAAGCGAAAGCAGAATTAGCCGTTTCTCAGAAGCTTGTAGAAATCCGCAGCTGGGAGCGCGAGATCGCTCTGGCAGAATCAAAGGTTACACAGGCGCAAGCAGACCGCGACTCGGCGCAGAAACTGGTGGACGCGAAATCATGGGAACAAGAGATAGCAATTGCGAGGTCGGCAGTGAATCAAGCCGAAGAACGACTCAAAATTGCGCGGGAACAGATGAATGATGCTACTATTAAGTCCCCGATTAATGGCGTTATTTCAACGCGTCACTTGAACGTCGGAGATCACGCGGGACCTGCCTCGTCGCCTTCAGGGAAACCAGTATTTAAGGTTATTGGTGTTGATGTTCTCAAAGCGGTTTGGAATATGCCTGTTGGGGATGCACGCCGCATCCATAGCGGCGAACTCGTCTTGATTTCCACGAACTCCGGCATTCGGAATATTGTCGGCATAATTGATTTTATCAGTCCGACAGTCAACCGTGAAAATAACACAGTGCTTGTCCACGCCAATGTGCCAAATTCCATCGGAACACTCTCTCACAACGGCGGTCTGAGGCCGGGTGGGACAATCACGGTTTCTATTAAAACGGGTGAGCGAAAAAATGTTCAACTGATCCCGTTGTGCTCGGTCCTACACATTCAGAACGGCAGTGGGACTATCTTTAAGGTTGAAGAGAATGTAGCACGCCGAGAACAGGTGAGCGTTGGTGCTGTTTACGGTGGTGAGATAGAGGTCACCTCGAGACTTTTGAACGGAACACTGATAATTGTTGATAAACAACATCTATTACAAAATGGAACGCCGGTGTCCGTAGTTCGCAATTAGCCTTATAGCCTCGATCTCCGGATCGGGGCTATAACCACTCAACCCCGGCATTTATTTTTGATTTAAGACATACACCCGAATCTGCTCCCACTTCCGTTTAGAGCGATGCGTCGCGACCCGCCTCTTAAAGATGGCATTCTCCCTAAAACCGGCTTCCGCAATTATCCCCTCCAAATTGTCAATCGCCTTCGGACCAGAAGCGTCTGCGTAGCCGAATAAAATAGTGCCGTTAGGTTTCAGGAAATTTGAGACCTGTGCAAAAAAACGTTTCACCGTTTCCTGTTTTTCATCGTGGATAGCCAACTCTGCGCGATTGCGCACGCGGGCAACAACCCACGGAGCATTGAAGATAATCACATCAAATTGATGGGGTGGAAGCGGATCAAACAGGTCGCCAGCGGGCATGATGTATATAGTATCCGAATGGGGTAGGAGTCGCTGGATGTTCAGTTTCGTTGTCGCGACTGCTTCAGGAAGTAGGTCGGACGCATATAATTCAACCTGTTCCCCCAATTCCTGCCGTGCCAATAAGGTCAAACATCCACTGCCACACCCGATGTCGGCAACCGTAGCGGGATTAGATTGTCGGACGAACTGGAGTGCATCTTGAAAGCACTCAATCGTTTCCTGCGAGCGCGGCGCGAGGACGTTTTCGGAAGCGACAACGGAAGCATCGAGGGCATGGATTGGGTAGGTGTCTGCGAGTGCTTGTTGAATCTGTTGAATCTTTGTTACGGGTAGGAGAAAGGGTTTCCCTTCATTCGCTCCCGCTGGCTCTCCAGCAAGTTCCAATAAATGCGGTATGACAGGTGCGGATTCAGCCTGTAAGATTCCGTCCGCGTCCACCCAACACATGAGTTTAGCTAAGGCTTCTCTCAGCGCGAGGCTTGCAGATCTGCCATGCGAATCCCTTCGATCTCGTCGTTTAGCACTGCGGTCAGCGTGTTGGATTAAGTCCTGTTTGTGGCGTTGGATATAGTCCATCAGTGTTGTAATCTGTTCCCATTTTCCCTCTGTGACAGCAACGCCACCTTGACGGATGTGTGTGAAGATCCGATTGAGATGTCCCAATTCTTGACGCGCGAACAGCTTGACGCGAGCACGGGCGAAAACCGCTTCCCGGCATTCGGCAGGGACATAGAGTTCACCGATGTTGGTAACCGAATAGAAAGAATTCATTTATAGTGATACCACCCAACGCCTAAAGGCATGGGCTTCGGTTTCGTAGCGACTGCGGTTTTCTCAGAGAGTCCACCGTCTGACTGTCGCTCCACCCGCAGGCTATTATTCCGTCTCCGCCGCACTCACGAAGGTGCGATCCAACGGCTTTATCGCGCATTGTTACGCGGGTACCCCAGCCTGCAAAATGTTTAGTGCAGCGTTGATGTCTCGATCATGGTGTGAACCACATTCACGGCATATCCACTGCCTATCTTGGAGTGTTAGATTTTCGTTGTGATGTCCACAAGCCGAACACGGTTTTGTTGTGGGTGTCCAACGACAGGCTTGTGCGAAAGTTTTACCATATTTCGCACACGTCCATTGGAGGATGAGAGCAAACTCACCGAAAGCAATATCAGAGATTTTCCGGCCCCAGAGGCGTTTCATACCCGCAAGGTTGAGGGTCTCTATCGCAAGTGTATCGTATTTACGCACAAGCCGAAGTGCCAACTTGAAGAACCAATCGCGTCTCTGATTTGCTATCTTCTTATGGACGCGGGCGAGGTGACGCTTCGCACGATACCAGGCATTTGAACCCTTTTGCTTGCCAGAGAGTGCCTTGTTTGCTGAACGAACTGCGTTGAGACCTTGCTTGTAGAACTCAGGTGACCCTATCTTCGTACCATCTGAAAGCGTGAGGAATGTTTTCATTCCGAAGTCCGCCCCTGCCACATTACCGGTCAAAGGGAGTTTCTCGGAAGGTTCACAGGCCTCACAACTCAGGTATAGATAGTAGTCTCCTACATTATCACGTTTGATTGTTATCGTCTTTATCGGGTTTCCTGTCCAGTCTCGGTGTTTCCAAAACGTGAACGACTTATCGAGGCAGTTGATTCTCAACCGATTGCCTTCTATTTTGAAACCTGCTTGTGTGAACGTCAAGGAGTTATATTTATGATTCGGCTTGATTTTCGGTCTACCGACTTTACGTTTGGTTTTACCTGCTTTCCGGTCCTTGATGTTATCAAAAAACTTTTCGTATCCCAAGTGAATACGCTTTGCGACTTGTTGGATAACCTGACTCGGCAGTTGATTCCAATGCGGTTTCGTCCGCTGTTTCAACTTCGTGATATGACCGCAGATGCGAGAAAAAGACGCATATTTTCCATAGATTCGATAATAGCGTCTCTGCAACCGAAGCAAGTGGACATGCACGCTATGCAAGTCGTCAACCAGATTTCCAATCTGAATGATATTCGATTGGTGATATAACTCATATTTGTAGGTTTTCATGGACTTTCACGTATTACGCCTTTAACCCCTGACAAGTGGGTAGGCAGACACACAGCCATGCGACTGTGCTTGTCATGTCTGCCAACGTGATATTTTAATCATACCACAATTCCGACGGAATGTCAAATATATTTTGGCGTTTTGGTACTTTCCAAGAGGGCGGTTTTTCATCCCAAAGCTAAAGCGTTGCGCTTTCAATCCGTCAATTCCCGTAAAATCTACAATTAATTGGGCACTGCGGGACGAGGATACAATCCTTGCCAGCGGCGATTCGGGTGGGTTGTCTCCGTTTGCAATGTCTACATATTTCCAAGCTTGATTATAAAAGTAGTAGGCACGCGCCGACGTGCCGTAACAGCAGCGTCGATGGGGTTTTTCGTACATTCACGCTCTAACGGATCGGGACGATTTCACCGGTTTTGACCGATTCTGCCTCTTTATAGCAGAGAAGCAGTGCGTCCCTCGCGCCGACCCCAGAGAGTGCTGTTGGTTCGTCTTCCCAATCTATCGCGTCAACGGCGTATTGAAGTTCACCGACGAAGGCATCAATGGGATCAACATCCCCTAAATCGACCTGCTCGACTTCACCTTCGTCGTTCAAAAGCGTTAGCGGTACTGCAGTAGAGGCTTCACCTGCTAATGTTGAAAAGTCGTAAAGGAGTGTGGCTTTTTCAAGGAAGATTTCAAACCCGTGCGAGAAAGCGCGTCCGCGTTGCGAAACCCCGCCAGAAGAACAACTGACAGCGATCTCCTTATCGTTGTAGATATACTGTGTTGTCAGGTAATCTATATAGTTGCCACCGGCGCGTTTACCCTGTGAGAACACGGCATCTGGAACACCGCAGAGGAGTTGAATGAAGTGTGTATCGTGGATGTGCAAATCGATGCCAGGACCGCCGCTCTTCTCAAGACCAGCGAGATCTCGCGACTGACTCGGTCTGGAGATAATTCGCTTAAAATGCGCGCCGAGGAGTTCGCCGTATTTCCCTTCTTCCACAATCCGTTTCGCATAAGCGTATTCCGCAAAGAACGGGAGCACGTGCGCCACCATCAGATAACAAGGACTTTGATGTGCTGCCTTCCGCTGCGCACCAATATCTTCTGCAAGTTCGACGAGTTCGTTTGCATCGTCAATAGAGATAGAAATTGGTTTTTCGACGAGGGTATGTTTTCCCGCCTTGAGGGATGCTATACTGACGGATTTGTGCAGATGTGTCGGTAGGCAGATATCGACGAGCTCAACCTCTTCATCGGCGAGAAGTTCGTCGATTTCACTATATTTTCGGACATTTGAGAGATCTTCCATGCCACCTCGGGGTCCAAAATTACCTTGGATGCCGGTCCAATCCCCATCAAGCTTCTTTGGATCGCGTGTGCAGATAGCAACCACTTCGGCACCCGTAATGCGTTGAACAGCATAGTAGTGAATCATACCCATAAATCCGATGCCGACAATTCCGATTTTGGTCATTTTTTCTGCCCTTATATTAAGAAGGCATAGATGCTTAAGAACACCTATGCCGTTTAATGTTCGCGCGAGACAACATTTAGTACGAGAGGGTTCTTGATTTAAGACTGCCCCAAGTTGTTGCAGTCTTATCAAGGGGTGAAACTGCAAGGAATCCTTCATTTGCTATTTCTTGGATTTCATCTTCGCTAAGTGCCCGCCGCCAGACTGCAGCTTCATCAATGGAACCGTTCTCGAAAGTGTACTGCGGACGGTCTTTGGAGCATCCGATCCGCAAATCCTGGTCATTGGTCCCTTTGAAATCAAACTTCTGGTCTTGCTCAGCTGCAACCTCACCATCAACGTAGATTTTCATGGTGGCGCCGTCATAAGTTCCAACGACGTGAAGCCATTTTTTTGCATCCATCGCGTGCGGCTTGTTCAGGGTAGGCCTACTGTTACCGGTCCCCAAGAACATATTAAAACTTTTACCGTCGCCGAAGGCACCAATGCCATAGGAGGAATGCTCGCCCCCGTTGTGGCAGTTTTTGTCGAACCATTGGGCATTAGTGTTCCACGCATCCTGATTGATCCAAGCCGCCATGGTGATTTCACCCTCAATTTTCAGTTCATCAGCGGCTGGTACATTCACACAATCCGGACCTTCTTTTGTAATGCGAATCGCTTTCCCATATTTGCCATCCACAATTTCGGTATTGGCGATGATGTCCGCGTCAAGCCCATTGCCGGAGTCGTCAACAATCGTTTTGCCTTTAACGTTGTCAAATGTGAAGTAAACGACGAGTCCTTCCGCGAGATCTGCTGTAGCGTATCCTGCTGAGATGAATATCAGCGCGATAAGCACAGCATAACTAAATAGCTGTTTCATTTCGGTTTCCCTCCTGTGGGATCCTTTTACATTGAAGACAGAAGTCTGTTCATTCGTAAAGTAATTAGATTGTATCACAAAGCTGAGTCGCGTGCAATATATTTTTCTCTCGTTATGCGAATGGATATGATTTTTATATCAGCATTTCCGCTATGGTTGAAACGCTTTTTGCTTAATATTCCCCCACGTCGTAGCGATCTTATCTTTTAGTGAAACCGCGAGGAGATTGCCTCGCATAGCAGTCCTGATTTCGGTTTCACTGAGCGCACGATTCCATATAGCGACTTCGTCAATAGTCCCATCTTCAAATGCGTATTCAGGTTTACCTTTGGCACATCCAATCCGCAAATCTTCTCCATTTATACCATTAAAGTTCAGCCTAAATGCAGGTGGGAGGAGTCCAGGCGGGTTAACGATTTCTCCGTCAAGATAGATTTTTACGCTTGTGTCGTTACCGGTTGCTACAATATGATGCCACGTTTTATTCCTCATGTTATTCTGAACTATGAAGCGCCGCTGTAATTCGCCGCCTAAGATAACCCCGATTTCCGAACTATGAGCGTCTTCTTTATTGAAGACCGCCATGCCATATGCCTTATTGAAGTCTTTGCTATAAGTCCCTTTATCAAACCATTGAGAAGAACTCCGCGTCCAATCATGGTGATATACCCATGCCATCATCGTGATCTCTTCACTGATTTCCAGAGCATCCGCGGATAGAATATTCACACAATCTTCAGTCTCATTCGTGATGCGGACGGCGTTCCCATATCTGCCTTTGACAAATTTGGTGTTTTTGACAACTTCGGCATCAAGACCGTTGCCGGACTCATCAAGAATCCGCTTACCCTTGACGTTGTCGAACGTCAAGTAAAGGACGAGTCCTTCATCAACATTTGCGGTTGCGTATCCGCTTATAATAAATATCAGGGCGATGAGCGAAGCGTAAAGAAACGATTGCCTCATTTTGTTCAGTCTCTTAAATGATTTAACGTGTTTTTGTGTCGCGATCAGGAGATCACTCCTACAGAAAGAGAGGCATGATTCAGCGGTCGTCCCTACAGATCGGATGCAAGCACGTTGTTCATGAGCTCTTCCCATCTGCCTTCAAATTTCTCGCCAAACTCGGTTTCTCCGCCGGTTGCAAGCGGACCTCGGAGCATCGGTTTGGCTGTGTTGTTCCGCTCCCAGAGTTCCTTACCGCCGAAATCGTTGTGGAGGAAATGAAGTGCTACGCCCGCACGTTCTTTATCGGAGAGGTTCGACCTGGTGCAGTGCGCTACGCCGTAGCAGAAGAAGAGTACTCCACCCGCCTTCAATTCGATGGGTACAGCGCGTTCTTCGGGCGGATCGCACCGAATGTGGTGGTCACTCAGCGGGTCTTTGTAGTGTTCATAACTTTCTCGGTGGCTGCCCGGGATGACGTGCATGCAGCCATTCTCAACGTTTGCATCGTGGATGGCGATCCACATCGCAGTCCCTCGCAACGGATCTGCGATTTTGAAGTAGGCGTTATCTTGGTGCCAACTCGTGCCGATACCGACTTTGGGCGGTTTCCAGAACGCCTGATCCAACTCCAACATAAATTCATCGCCGATGAGTTGTTGGACGGCGGAGATAACCTTCGGATGAAAGGGCAGTGCTTTGTGCAAGTCGCTGCGGTTATTGAGCGGAATTACCTGAAGGTTTTGCCGTTCACCTTCATTGTCGCGCTTGGTTCCATCCGCTTGCACTGCACAATTGATACCGGTTCCGTTTTCGAGTTCGGTATCGTAAATCCGCTCTAATTCCAGCCGGAGGGCTTTCGCTTCAATAGGGTTGAAAAACCCTTCAATAGCAAGATATCCATTGTTTCGGAATTCCGCGAGCTGCTTCTCACTTAACTGCATTGTCAAACTACCTTCCTTATCTTCGTTGCATCTGTGCGCACGGCACGATAATAGAATCCACCATGCCGTGTAAAATTTTCTTGTCGGCGGGACAAACTGCGGCTTGCATACCGCCCAATTTGACCGTGTTTCCGACGACAAAATAGTAGGGTCGGAGAAGTGGACGGCACGTCATCTCTTGAACATCGCTTGCATCAAAATCGTAATATTGCATCCGTACCCGTTCAGCAGTGTGGAACTTCTGTAGGACGTACGGGTTTTTCTCGAAATTCTCAAGACTGTTTTCGATGACGGCTTCCCACTCCTCCGTAGGAAGATCGTGTCCGATCGCTACGCCGCGGCTCCCCCAAGCGAGTTCGGAAAAACCCGAAGGTTTGATAACCAACTCCCGTTGTTTCTGTGTCACAGAACTGAGCTGCCGCCAATCCGTTAAAGCGTTTCCATCTACCTCCAAGTTGGGAATCACGGCATGCGGTGGTAGCGGACGTGCATCGATAACCCAGGTTTCTGGAATTGCTTGTTGTAGGAACGGGTAGGTTTTTTTCCCAAGATGGCGTTTCCAAAAGGGTTGGAGCGTTGGATGATGGAAAAGGGCGAGGCATAATTTTTCTTCCAGATAGGATTTCGGTGGCGGTGTCATCACGACGTTACGTTTCTTCGCACTATAGAACATTAACTCCGCTTTCGGGATATTGGGTAGATCGAACAATTCATAGAAACGATATATGACATCAACCCCCATTTTACCCTCTGCGGTCTCGACGAGTAGTCCGTCTTCGGTAAAAATTACCTCATGCGGCTTGACGGCGCGAGTTTCCACCCCGACTTCACACAGCGCATCTGCAAGCCATAGCATCTCGGCACGATAATCTTCCGATTCGTCTGAAACAACGATTGCGAGTGTAGGATTGTCCTTCTTTGCCAAATTTCGGATCATGTCGGCGTAGCCGTTCACCATTCCGTCGCTACCACCGATGATCGCATAGCCGAGTTGTGCATAGAGTCTCGCTAAGCATCCTGTTGCCCCGATAAATCCTGGAATTGAGTCAAGTTCGGTAATCGCCATGCCATCAGCGGTCGGGAGGATGTCGGGACGTAGCACACCGGGTAGTTGGCTCTTAAAACGGTTCATCCGTCCATATTGGATGACGGTTTCTGGTTTACCGATTTCTAAGTACTCAGCCACCCATGCGGGTTGAATGCCACGTGCGCTCTGGGAATAGAGTAAATTACAGGCGCGATAGAAATTTAGAAGATGTGTACCGAGTTCCTCAAACCATCTCAGGTCTGTCTCTGAAATCCAGAAGGGTTCTGGTGAGATACGCCAAGAAGTATTGCAATCAGGATGAACATCCCGCTTCTCCGCTTCAAATAACTTCGCCTTTGGAATTTCGTCATTAATAAATAGACATTTCGCTTTGGCATCCAATTTTTAATTATTCCTTGCGGTTCGAAATTTTAATTATTCCTTGCGGTTCGGTCAAGTGGGTTTGATAGATGAAGTGCCTCTCCGTAAAACCGCCCTCCACTTCGTTACGGGCTACATGCCTGGGGGATCGCGTTTTAATTGTTCCTTACGGTTCGGAATCTTAATTATTCCTTGCGGTTCGGTCAAGTGGGTTTGATAGATGAAGTGCCTCTCCGTAAAACCGCCCTCCACTTCGTTACGGGCTACATACCTGGGGGATCGCGTTTTAATTGTTCCTTACGGTTCGGAATCTTAATTATTATTCCTTGCGGTTTGGTCAAGTGGGTTTGATAGATGAAGTGCCTCTCCGTAAAACCGCCCTCCACTTCGTTACGGGCTACATACCTGGGGGATCGCGTTTTAATTGTTCCTTTTCTGCGCGTAATGGAGCGCAGCCCGGGTCCCAGAAATTAAAAGCCTCGTCTTCTACTACGAAAGGAAGACCTGCTTAACAAAGTCGATTTTCTTTTGTTCCGCGATGGTTTGCAGAACGTGTCGAGGCACCGGACTATCCACATTGATAAGCGTCACAGCGAGTTCCGATAAGCGTGAACGCCCGACAGTCATATCCGCGATGTTAATACCGTGCTCTCCCAGAATTGTCCCCATTATCCCTATCATTCCCGGTTGGTCGCTGTTATAGATGAGGAGGATGTAACCGGTCGGTCTCACATTTATATGAAGTTGATCAATGCGGACAATACGGATGTCTTTGCGTCCGAAAGCCGTGCCTTCGATCACTGCTTCACCCTTATCAGTCGTAATTGTAATCTCAATAGAGTTGGCAAAATCTGCTTCTGCCTCGCTCTTTGTCTCTGTGACAGAAATCCCGCGTTGCTTAATCAGAAAAGGCGCGTTTACGTAGTTAACGTCCGTCAGTACGGGTGTTAGAAGTCCCTTCTGTGCAGCCACAGTAATGGGTGTGACATCCTCTTTCTGAAAGAGGGTGCCGCTGTAATGGATTTTGATCGCTGAGATTTGTCCCTCGACAATTTGTGCGTGAAAACCACCAATCTTTTCGGCAAGCTCCAGATAGGGACCCAAAATATCAAGCGTCCTTGGGTCAATCTTGGGTTGATTTACGGCGTTAGCGACAGGTTGTCCGCGGAGCGCATTTATCGCCTGCTGCGCTACTTCAATAGCAACGTGATCTTGTGCTTCCGATGTCGATGCCCCAAGGTGTGGTAATGCCAGCACATTCTCTAAATCCAAGAGTGGTGTATCTGTCGCGGGTTCGCTTTCAAAAACATCCAAGGCAGCACCGGCAAGTTGTCCGGTTTTCAGTGCGTGATAGAGGGCGTTTTCATCAATAATACCGCCACGAGCACAGTTAATCAGGCGGCAACTCCGTTTCATCAGGGCAAACTCCATCTCACCGACACTATGGTATGTTTCGGCGTTGAGATGCGTATGGACGGAAATATAATCGGATTCCTGAAAGAGTGTCTCCCAGTCAACGAGCCGGATGCCGATTTTCTCTGCCGCACTTGCTGAAACGTACGGATCGTAGGCGATCACCTGCATCCCAAAAGCCTGTGTGCGTTGCGCTACCTCTCGTCCAATCCGCCCGAGTCCGATGGTGCCGAAAACCTTACCGTATAGCTCAACCCCAATAAAGTCATTGCGCTTCCACGTTCTGTTTCTGAGCGAAATGCCAGCGGGAACTATGTTACGTGCCAGTCCTAACAGCATGGCGACGGTGTGCTCTGCTGCCGCGATTGTATTCCCTGTTGGCGTGTTAACGACTAAGATGCCGTTTCGCGTTGCTGCTTGCACATCAATGTTATCCACACCAACCCCGGCGCGCCCAATAACTTTTAGCTGTCTCGCGTTGTCAATAACCTCCGCAGTTACCTTCGTCGCGCTTCTGATAAGTAGGGCATTGTAGTCAGCAATTCGGTCCAGCAATTCTTCATAGGAGAGATTAAGGATAACATCTATCTCAAAATCTCCGCTTTCTTCCAAAACATCTAAGCCTCGCTGTGACAACTGGTCGCTGACCAGCACCTTATTCATAATCCAGATTCCTCCACCGTTATCGTATCAAAACGATACCTTGCCCGCGTTGTTCGCGAGTTCCCCACAATTATAGTACATTCCAAGCTCCTTGTCAATAACATTTTTGAATGCCGTACGGGTATTTATACCATTTCTATTTGGATGGTTTCCATAATAGGTAGTTCTTAGCAGTCAGCCCCTGATAAGGAAGATTTAGGACGTTTCTTACACAACAACGAAAACGTTTGATTCGCGTGGTGAAAAAACAACAAAAAATCAGCACCACAGAAAACAACAGAATTTTTGAGTCTCTCAAAATTGACCGAAAACCTAAGCAGACAAAGAGCTGAGAAGCGATTTTGAAATTTCATAGTGGTCAAATTTCTGTGGTGAATGCGAGAGGTAATTGCGTTCGTGAAGGTGATAGAAGTCGAAGGCGTTAGCAACTTTGAAAGACACATAAGACGAAGATGTGAATTATAGATATACTGTGTGTTAACTACCACAATGTGTATAGATATGGTATTAGCTTTCGGTGTTTTGACCGTTTTAGTGGAGAGTTGGGACTCAGAGATCACCCCTATTTGCGTGGAAAGGTAAAGCAATAAACGAAGAAAACGAAAGTCTACACAGATGCCGCCCCTACGGGGCTTGGGGTGGAAGACAACGTTTTTCTACACAAATACCACCTCTACGGGACTAAAGAGCGCACTGAAGTTACAAAGTTTTTGGCTAAGTTCGGGTGCGGTTTGGAGACCAAGGGTGCCGTTTTTTTTTTAGATTGCCCCTATGCCTCTGCGATTCCGATACCCAACCCCTGAACCCCTCCATTTAGGGGATGGAGGGGCAGACTGACAGTCTCTGCTACGGAAGATAGTATCTCAGCGGACACCTTTGCCCATTTTTAAAATTGTCCAAACTTTAGTAATTTTATATGATATATTTTTCTTGATGTGGTAATATATACGTTAATATCTATCGTGTATTCTCGCAGTGCACAAATTATGTTAAACATGGAGGCATAGATATGTCTTTCGTCCCAGGTCCATTGGAATTAGTAATTATATTGGTTGTTGTGTTACTGATATTTGGTGGGAAACGTCTGCCTGAATTGGCACGTGGACTCGGCAAAAGCGTCACGAACTTTAAATCCGGGCTCAATGAAGAACAGGGAGATGAAACCGAAACCACAGCACAGCAAGAGAAAGAGACACGCCAAGACGAAAAAACCGGGTAATTGGACCCTTGTACAACGTTCCGTGAACTCGCAAGTGGAACGATTCGGAAATTGGTTGTAATAGGGAAAAGGAGAGATTTTTAATGAAAGATAAATTACCCGATTTTCTTCAGGATGTCATTGAAGAATATCCCGAAGTCTGGAAAGCGTACCAGGCGTTAGGCGAGGCGTGTGGCACTTCGGGTCCTCTTGAACCGAAAACTGTGAGACTTCTCAAACTCGCATTGGCTATCGGTGCGAAGTCTGAGGGGGCAGTCCACTCACATGTGCGGCGTGCCCTACGCGAAGGTATTACGCGAGAGGAGTTACAACAGGTAGCCCTGCTCGCGGTGACCTCCATCGGCTGGTCTTCCAGTATGGCGGCATTGTCTTGGATTCAAGATGTCGTGGATAAACAATCGTAAGTCTGATTGGGAAAATCAGTATGGACGCAGGTTATGAGCACCACCGCTGGACGCTTGGAAAGCACGTTTACCGAATTTTAATCCTCACTGCTATCCTCTTATGGTTCATTCCATCTGTTAGCAGAACCGAGACGACACCGACACTTCAGCAGGGCGTGGAATACGTCAAACTTCGACTTTACCCACAGGCAGTCGATGTCTTTAAATCAATTCTATCGCATCAGCCAGCAAATGTAGACGCACTTTTTCAACTGGCGAATGTATATAAATTGCAAGATGAATTGGAATTAGGGATTCAGACGTTTAACACTATTTTGGAGCAGCTTGCAGACCAAAACCCGCCGCCAAGCACCACAATTGCCAACCCAGAAAATGTATCTATAAGGGAAAGGATTCACGGGTTAACCCACCTCGCTCTCTCGGAAATCTATTGCAAGCAGAGCAAATTGGACATCGCAGAACAGCACGCCAAGGAAGCCATTCAGAGACGTCCGACAGATGCGGATACACACTATCGACTCGGTTATATCTACACACACCAAGCGAAATTTGACGCTGCCCTCGCCTCCTTCAAACGTACCCTTGCCCGTAACCCCGATTTCGCCGAAGTTTACGAATGGCTTGGTTTGATTGCCCTCATGCAGCAGAAACCGCAGCAAGCGGTGGAATATTATCAGAAAGCGATTGAGAAAAAGCCTTATGTCCAGAGCGCTTACTATAACCTTGCCAAGGCTTACCGACTCCTTGGTGATACCGAGGCGGCAACGGAACAACTTAAGTTGTTCCAGCGAATGAAGACTTATTATGACCGGACATACGCGATTGAAGGTGCTTTGGCAGAGGACCCAATGAACACAATGCTTCGGTTGAAATTAGCGGAAGTCCATCTGGAGCACAAACATATTTCCGCAGCTGCTGCGACCTATCAAGCACTGATTCGATTGCATCCGAACCTTACAGTCGGATACGACAAGCTGGCGCGACTCTATATGAACCTCAACATGCCCCAGCGCGCGATTCCGCTCCTCCAAAAAGTCCTCGAATTAGACCCGAATGTTGTAGAAGCACACGTCCGGTTGGGGTGGCTCTATACGGTGCTAAAGGCGTTTGATAAGGCAGAATCACATCTGCAAACGGCGATAGAAAAGATGCCACAACTGACATTAGCCTACCACGGACTCGCCGAAATTTACACCCAACAGGGACATCTCCAAAAGGCGATAGATACCTATCGATATATCACTGAAATTGAACCTGATGATCGGGAGGCTTGGGAGGCATTGCACAACTTAGAGCGTTTGAAGAAAGGGTCGCTAACAACGCAATGAGTCTATCTTATGCGGAAATTTCACTTTGACAACGGCTTAGATTTCAATCGCTTTTTCGCATTCGCGCTCATCGCGACCTTTCTAAGCCACCTATATTGCCCACCTGTGTCGGCAGAGGATATTTTCATTGACGTTACGGAGTCCGCAGGATTGACGTTTGTGCATACCGATGGCAGGAGTGGTTTAAGGCTCTTCAATGAATTTTTGGGATCTGGCGGTGGGTTTTTCGACTATGACGGCGACGGCGATCTCGATATCTACCTCGTCAACGGTGCGATTCAGACAGACAACGTGCAAGATAAGACCCCGCATAACGTTCTCTACCGAAACAACGGCGATAACACTTTCACCGATGTTACTAACGAGGTGGGGGTAGGCAGCACTGCCTATGGCATCGGTGCCGCTGTTGGTGACTATGACAACGATGGCGATATAGATCTGTACGTCACCAACTTCGGTGAAGATCAGCTCTATCGAAACAACGGCGATGGGACTTTTACGGATGTGACGACAAGTGCCAAAGTCGGCAATTCAAACTGGGGCACCAGTTGCGCGTTTGCCGATGTTGATAACGACGGACACTTAGACCTCTACGTGGCGAACTACGCCGAATATACACCAAAGGACGATGTCCGGTGTGAAGAACGGGGTGTTAACGTCTATTGCGGTCCGCATGCGTATCCAGCAACCCATGATACTTTTTACAAAAATAACGGAGATGGTACGTTTACCGATGTGTCAGCCTTATACCACCCGTCGGATCTAATTCCGCAACACGGGTTGGGCGTGACGTTTGGTGATTACGATGCTGATGGCGATGCCGACCTCTACGTCGCAAACGATCAGGATCCGAACTTCCTGTTTCAGAACAAGGGGGACGGTCATTTTTTAGAGGTTGCATTAATTTCAGGCGTATGCTATAATGATATGGGTAAGGAAAAAGCCGGAATGGGTACGGATTTCGGGGACTATGACAACGACGGATGGCTTGATCTCACCGTCAGCAACTATCAGACCGAAACCAATACCGTTTACCACAATCATGATGGCACCTTTTTTACCGACAATACGATTACATCGGGCATAGCGGAGGTAACGCACGGTTATCTGGGATGGGGTATCAGATTCTTTGATTACGATAATGATGGATACCAAGATATCTTTGTCGCAAACGGACACTTGATGGATAACATCACCCTCCTTGAGAAGCACGTAACCTATCCACAGAGAAATTTGTTGTTCAGGAATTTAGGCGATGGCACCTTCGCCAATGTCATGTCAGAAACAGATGGCTTAGCCCTGAAAAAGGTGAGTCGCGGTGCTGCTATCGGTGATTACGATAACGACGGAGACTTGGATATCCTCGTCACCAATTGCAACCAACGCTCGGATCTGCTCCAAAACACAGTTGGAAACCGAAACAATTGGATACAAATCCAAGTTGTTGGACAAAAAAGCAACCGTTCTGGGATTGGTGCGAGAATTAAAGTTGTGACGGGAACACACGTCCAATATCGGGAAGTGCAGAGTGGCGGGAGTTATCTCTCCTTTCACGACCTGCGCGCCCATTTTGGCGTTGGCAACGCGGAACAGATTGAACTCCTTGAAATTCGTTGGCCCAGCGGACACATTGACCGAGGGACAGACCTCCGTGTCAACCAAAGGTTTAACGCAGTTGAAGGGGAAAAAATTGTTCCGATACGTTAGCCGATTTTAAGAATAAAAATGCCTGCTTAAGGCAGGTCTTTATGGAGGAAAAATGAAAGCCCTATTTGTAATGTTAATACTTGTTGCGTTTACGGCATCTTTTGCCTACGCGTTGAATGAACCGGAGGATTCGCTCATCCTCTACTTCTCTTTTGATGAAATTGACGGTAAAAACACCATTGACCATTCAAAGTATGAGAACAATGGTGAAATGGTGGGTGCACCGAAGCATGTTGAGGGTAAATTCGGAAAGGCATTGGAACTCAACGGTAAAAGCGACTGGGTTGTCGTGCCACATGACGAGATCCTCACCGTTGACAATAGTGTAACAGTGATGGCTTGGATTAATACCGAACGCCATCAAGGACCTGCTGGGCAGCGGTGGCAGGGCATCGTTGCGAAGAGCAACAATCCGCGTTCCTACAGTTTCTACACCGAATTTCCGAGCGAATGTTTGCACCTCAGTGTCGGTGGTGGAAGTGTTTGTAACAAAAAGGTTCCGTTAGAGGAATGGGTGCATGTTGTTGCACAGGTAGATGACGGCACAACACACCGGTATTGGGTAAACGGGGAAATGGCGGGAGAATTCGGTGGTAAAAACGCGCCTCCCGGTAAAGCCGATACAGCGGATGTTCTTGTCGGAAAAACGCACGAAGGCAACCGTGAATTCCTTGGTTTGATCGATGAAGTCCGCATCTGGAACCGGGCACTTGACGAAGATGAGGTCATCGAACAGATGGAGAGCGGCTATTTTGAGATTTTCGCTGTGGACCCGAAACAGAAACTTGCGACCACTTGGGGACACCTGAAGAAAACCTCACAACGATAAAACTTGCTATGTGCGCGCTTTAGTTTTAAGCGCGCACTATCTGTCTCTAAACAGAAAAAGAGGAATATATAACGCAATGAACGGAAAATTTATAGCGTCCGCGGACGTAGAACGAGACGAGCTCGACTGGGGAACAATCGGTTGGCTCAGTCGTCCAGAGAGTACAGGCGCGCAAGACATCGTCGCTATGGAAGTTAGCCTCTCACCTGGATACGGACACGACTTCCACAAGCATCCTGACCAAGAAGAGGTTATCTACGTTATAGAAGGTAGTGTGGAGCAGTGGCTTGAAGATAAGAAACAGACGCTAAACGCGGGCGACTCTGTGTTCATCCCCGCGGACATGGTCCACGCATCCTTTAACGTCTCCTCTGAGTCCGCGAAGTTGTTTGTTACCCTAAGCCCCTCCAAAGGTGCAGAAGGGTATCAACTCATTGATGTTTACGATCAGGCACCGTGGAATACGCTCCGCTCATAACCGTTTTTTAACCAATTGCTTCTGGGCTGCCCTTGCCGTTGTCAGGGCAGTATTCCAATTGTTAAAAAACCTTTCATAACCCAGAGGTGGTTGGAATTAACCGAAAACTGGGGTCCCCGTCCGTTACTGGAGAGGGGTTTTTGCTTGGGTGTTTCTTCAATGAAACGTAGTGGAACGGTGACCAGATTTAATAGTTTAAAATGCTTGGAATGCCAGTATCTGAAATGTCATTATCAATTCGCCAGCGGATGCGTGAATTCTATGAAACGTCGGAAACCTACAAGGGACTCTTAGCGGCGCACGATGAGGTCTATCTCCGACACTACGTAGAATTGGTGGCTCGTTATGCAGCTCCTCATTCCAAAGTCCTTGACCTTGGATGTGGAAACGGTATCTCGGCGCGGCTGCTCAATCAGATGGACTTTGATGTCGTCGGCACCGATATTTCTCCGCTTTTTCTTGAAGAGGCTCGTGCCTGGGAGAATCCGAGACTCCGCTATCAGGTTTGTGATGTGATGGAGCTGCCATTTGAAAATGAGTCTTTCAACCTTATCTGTTCAAACGAGTTGGTTGAACATCTGCCCGACGTAGAGACAGCGTTAACCGAAATGATACGGGTTGTGTGCAAAGGTGGAAGAATTGTGCTCTCTGGCCCCAATCTCTGTTCGCCTTTAATCCCGCTGCTTGATTGGCTCAGCCTGATGTCCGGCAAACCCGGTAGACCCGTTTGGGGCGAAACGAAGAAGCAAGCGTTACAGCAGTTTACGCGAAACTGCAGCCTCTATGTCCAGAAACGGTTCTTGACACCTCCGACAGTGGCACCGAACTTTATTTACCGCGAACCGGATCTACAAGCGGATGCTATCGGTGGTGATGCGGACAGTGCTTATTATGCAAGTCCAATTGATCTTGCCCAATTTTTCCAGTTGCACGGGTTCAGGATAGTCAAAAAAGCCGTTGGATTTGGGATAAAGGGCAAAATCATCGCGGGAACGTTCCCGTACCTGAGTCCTTATATCACCATGGTCGTCGAAAAATGAACATTCGCGCGAACGACTTTGTCTTAGAGATAGGGAGTGGTCACAATCCGAAGACACGTTCGGATGTTTTGTGCGATAAATTCATAGGGGATGACGAACAACGCGGTGGTGCAATCGTTACCGACCGTCTGATGGTGGAAGCAGATGGAGAGTTCCTGCCGTTTGCAGATCGGGCGTTTGACTATGTCATCTGCTCGCATGTGTTGGAACATGTCAAAGATCCGAAGCGATTCATTTCTGAATTAACGCGTGTGGCATGCCGAGGCTACATTGAAACGCCGTCCGAAATAGGGGAGCGAATCTACGGATGGCATTATCACAAATGGGTCGTCAACTTGGTGGATGGCTGTTTGATGCTACGGAAGAATGAAAAAAATTCCCAATTTGGGCAACTTTTCCACAGATTGGCGGTAACAGATAAGCATTGGAAACGGTTTCATATTACGCATCATAACCTTTTTTTGGTCCAATACGAATGGGAAGATGAAATAAACTATAAAATACTTCTCGACCATGAGTCCGCACTGGATTTGGAATGCCACGATACGCTTGACAGGCTTGTCGCACCAGATGGTAATGTTTCGAGACATGATGAGTGGTTACTGCTTCTTAAAAGCGCAGTGCCGCGAGGCATCGTTTCCCGTGCAAAATCGCTTCTGACAAAAAGTAAAAGTCGCCAGACGAAAACATTGCAAGAAATTCTCGTCTGTCCGCAGTGTAAAGGTGAGATTACGTGGGAAGAACACAGTCTCCACTGCAAAATGTGTGAAAAATCCTACCGGATTGTTGACGGGATTCCGCGTTTCACTTTTTAATTATTCGCAAGGCGTTAGATAAGGTGGTTGGTTTGTTGGCGGTTTTCTCTCATATCCGCCTGCGCCGTTGTTGCAGGCTACTATCTTTGGTTACAAGAAATGTAGATGAAACCAAAAAACCGTAGTTCGTAACGAAGTGGAGAGCGGATTTAAGGAAGGCACATCAATGATTCAAATCCACGTCGTTTCTCCGCAAGGAAAATAAAAAAATGAATGTAGTACCGAAAGAATTTATCCGCGTGATGCCGGATGCAATGCAAGACTTCGTCAGTGAAGCCTTCCAGAAGGCAGGGACCTCGGCGGAGGATGCCGCGCACATCGCTCACCTGCTGGTTCTCACGGATCTGCGCGGTGTGTTCAGTCACGGCACGCAGCAAACACCAGGGTATGTGGGGATGATGCTTGACGGCAAAGTAAACCCACGTCCAAACGTCCGCTGCATTGATGAATTCCCGACGACAGCGGTCTACGACGGCGATGGCGGTATGGGACATTTTGCCTCGTATCATGCTGCAGAAGCAGCGGTCGCAAAAGCCAAAGAGATGGGACTCGGTGCCGCAACGAGTCGGAATCACTTCCACTTTGGGAGTGCTGGCAAGTATACACGGCTCGCGCTTGCAGCGGATTGCGCCGGGTTTGCGGTTTCTTGCCACCGTTTTCGACACAGCCCTGGTGGTGCGATTGCTACCGCCACTGGTGCTTCGCCGATGAGTTTTGCGATTCCAGCGGGCAATCAGCCGCCCATAATCGTTGATATGGCAACCGGTATTGATGCCAAGCTGCCGTTGGAACAGGCGTTTGAACAGAGTCCTGCTGCGTTCTTCAAGATGTTGGGTTTGAGTCATGTGAGTCATGCACTCGGTGGGTTTATGGCAGGTATCTGGCTATTCGATAAGCCGCCGGATCCGCCAAAAATCTGGGAAGGTGCCAATCAAGGCGCTTTCATTGCAGCGATTGACATTTCTCGGTTCCGACCAATTGACGAGTATAAAGCGGAGATCGACCAACATATCCACGATGCACGACAGATGCAACCGGCACCGGGTTATGACCGATCGGATCTGCCCGGTGGTTTAGAATGGGAGCGCGAACAAAAATGGGCTGAAATCGGCATCCCGATTGGCGAAGCACATCAGGCACAGTTGAAAACAGTGGCTGAACGCGTTGGCATTCCGCTTCCATTCTAAATGCTGACTTCAATTTTGTGAACCCTTAAAGCCGCTTAGGGGTGCCATCTCTGTAACGGAGAAATATTATGAGGATGATCGTCGGTGTTGCTGGCATTTTAATTATTTTCCTCACATTGGGTATTGACGTTAGTGACGCAGATGTGAAAGCCGACACAGGTGCAGAAGATACATCACTATGGGGGCTGCCAAAAGCGGCGAAAGCGCGTTTGGGGAAAGGCGGCATTAATGCGCTTGCGTTTTCACCCGACGGAACACATTTCGCAGTGGGTAGTAATATCGGAGTCTGGCTCTACGATATGGCGACAGGAAAAGAGATTATTATGTTTCCAGGCATGTGCCAATCGGTGGCATTTTCGCCGGATGGACGCTACCTTGTCAATGGAGGCGGCAGATTTCGTGGACAGGCACTCAAGGTCTGGAAACTCGCGACACACCAAGAAGTCCCATATATGGACGAGCCTTATACCGGTGCGAAACTACGGTTTTCTCCAGATAGTAAGACGCTTATCAGTTTGTATAGACGGAACAACACGATCAATACGTTAGATGTTGAGACTGGAAAGCGAGATGTGACGGCTATAAAAGACCTGTCTTTTGGACAGACACGCGGTCGACCGGGCCCTGAAAGTTATGCGCTCACGGATGATAGAATTGCGATTGGCGAGCCGGACGGGACGATTACCTTGTGGAATATAACCGCTGGCGAAAAGTGGAAGACTTTTACGGATATGGACGCGCCGACGTCGCCCGTGCCATTAGTGCGTGACCAAGGCTTTAAAGTCGGAGATGAACACCTTCCATTGCCGACGGATAGGAGCAGACATGTGCTAACCTTAGCGTTTTCCGCGGACGGCACGCGGCTCGCCAGCGGCAGTAAAGATACAGCGGTGCGCTTATGGGATACCGAGGGGACGCAGGCACCGATTGTGCTGCAACAGCATATAGGTTGGATAAATGCGTTGGCGTTCTCTCCTGATGGTGGCATGCTCGCCAGTGGTGATACGGATACGGCAATCCATGTATGGGACACAACAAGCGGAGCCTTGCTCGCGACATTTCGTGGACATCTCAGTGGTATCGTTGCTTTAAGATTTTCACCGGACAGTCGGACATTGGCGAGTGGCAGTGTAGATGGCACGGTTCGGTTCTGGAGCATAGAGACGCAGGAAGCCTTACCCATGCATATTACAGGACACACGGAATCGGTGAAAGCCGTGTCGTTCTTAGACGATGGATCGATGCTTGTCAGTGTTGCGTTTAACGGCGTAATTACGCTTTGGGATCTGAAAACCTTGGAAAGGACAGCTATCGAGATCCCGGAACGTGGGGACATGTTATCGGGTGCTGCGTTTTCGCCGGATGGTACACGACTCGCAAGTGTCTCCGCAAAAGGTAAGATATATTTTCGCCCGAGCACCGGGGAATCGCTTTCTACAATGACGCACATAGGCAAGGACCAGGTGATTCTAACCGATGTCAAAACAGGAGATCAGATCGCGACTCTCACAGGTACACAAGGCGGTATGCCTAGGGACGCGCAGTTAGCATTTTCGCCGGATGGGAAAAGGATCGCTTTAGGCGTTTCCGGGAACATACGCGTGTGGAATACAGTTATTACGGACCAGGATGTTTTTCTGAATATCCCGCTCACCGAAGATGTTCCTGTCAATGAAAACGGTAATGGAGAATTACCGCGGGGATTACCGCGACACGGGCTTCGCCACCTCGCGGCGGAAATCAGCACCTTGATATTCACGCCAGATGGGAAGAAACTGATCAGTGGAGCAATGAATGGACAGGTTCAGATGTGGGATGCAGAGACAGGAGTCCCGTTGGCACCCTTCCTTGAAGGAGACGACCCAGCATCGATGATTGACGGTAATCGGATCTCGTTTCGAGATGCTATTACAGCACTTGCATACGTTGCGGATAAGGGGTTGCTTGCTATCGGTAGTTACAGAGGTACACGTTTGCTCGGACGGCATAGACAGATCGGTCTCAAAGAGATACCGTATGGGGCGAGACGATTAGTGTTTTCACCGGATCGGACAGTGCTGGTCGTAGCATTTAGCAACAGAATAGAACTATGGGATTTAGCAACGGGTGACAAACTGACGACCCTCGCCGGGCATACAGCGCTGGTAGATACACTGCTATTTTCACCAGATGGCAAAACGCTCGTGAGTGCAGGACGTGATGGCACGATCCTCTTGTGGGATTGGGACGCAGCTCGCGAGGGACCAGAAGTAATGGATAATTGACGTGCCTCCCTTAACAGGTCACTGCTTTAGTTGGGGAAGTATATCAGATAAAAACGCTTAAAAATTGAAGACCACAATTACTTGGACATTAGTGGTAGGCGAGGTTACAAACCTCGCCAGCGGCGGTGGAGGTTTCGTTCGCTGAACAACTGTCTATATATTTTCAGACTTTACTATAAAGTCTTGGAATAAGATCTTATAGTGTTCTGAGCAAGTCAACAACGGCGGCTTGTGGAACTTAATCATAAACTCTTATGAAACCAACGTTGTAGTTTAACGCTTAACGAAAAAATAAAATTATGAATACTAATACAAACAACATAGAAGATCGAAATATTGTGATTATTGGTGGAGGGACCGCTGGGTTTGCCGCCGGTGTCTATACGTCCCGCGCGATGCTTGAGCCTGTTCTTATTACAGGTGAGGCACTCGGTGGACAACTCTCTTTGACGCTTGACTTGGAGAACTATCCGGGTTTCTTCGGTAACGAGGCGGGTGTTTTTATACAGGGTATGCAAGAGCAGGCGGAGCGGTTCGGCACTGAAGTTAAATTTGACACCGTAACAGCAGTTGACTTTTCACAACACCCGTTTGCTGTTACGACCTACGAAAAAGAATACCGTGCGAAGTCTGTGATTATATGCACGGGTGCCTCACCGCGGACGTTGGATATTGCGGGTGAAGAGGAATATGGCGGACGGGGTGTCTCTTACTGTGCGACATGCGATGGGTTTTTCTTCCAAGATCAGCGGCTCGTTGTCGTTGGTGGCGGTGACGCGGCATTGGAGGAAGGCATCTTCTTGACGAAATACGCCTCCGAGGTCTATATCGTCCACCGCCGGGATCAACTCCGTGCGAGCCAGATTATGCAGGAGCGTGCCTTCAAAAACGATAAAATTAAGTTTATCTGGGACACCGTTGTTGAAGAAATCAATGGCGATGCAGAAAAAGTGACAGGTGCCACGCTCAAAAACGTTAAAACCGGCGAGACGCAACTCTTCCCGATTGACGGTGTATTTATCTTTATTGGACATATTCCGAACACAGAACTCTTCACAGATGTCATAAATGTGGACGAGCAGGGGTATCTGATTGTGGACGAGATGCAGCGCACGAATATCAACGGTGTTTATGCCGCTGGTGATGTGCATGACCATGTGTTCCGTCAGGCAATCACCGCTGCGGGTGCCGGTGCTGCAGCCGCTATCGCCGCTGAAAAATTCGTCGCGGAGTTAGAGAATCGCGCTTATCCGGGGAATTAAACGCTAAGGATGTAGAGGAGAAACTTGTGCCAAGAAAAAGACTCGCTCTCGGTTTAGATTCAAGCACGCAGAGTCTATCTGCTGTTGTTATTGATATAGACACAGCAGAAAAATGTTTTGAGCATTCGCTTGACTATCGCGCCGATGCGCGCCTCAACCAATTCGGTATCGGGGAGGATTATATCTTACCACCGAGCGATGAAGGCGAAGCCGAGCAGCCACCGTTGATGTATCTCGCCTCGCTTGACGCTATGTTCGCTGATTTGCGCGAGGCAGGCGTGTCACTTGAGGATATCCTGCTCATCAATACATCAGGGCAGCAACATGGACATGTCTATCTGAACCGGGACGCGGATGCGCTCTTGGCGCAACTTGCGAGTTTCCAAAACTTTGACGAGGATGCACGCGACCTGCAAGTCCTGCTGGAGAAGGCGTTTGCATATCCGAATGCCCCAATCTGGATGACAGCGAATACCGCTGCACAAACCGAGGCGGTCCGAAACGGTGTCGGTGGGAAATCGGAGATGATTAACCTCTCTGGTTCAGATGCCCCGCTCCGCTTCACTGGTGCCGTCGTGCGCCGTGTCGGCGAACATTTTCCTGAATGCTATGCGGCGACAGCAAAAGTCCAGTTGATTAGCAGTTTTATCCCGGCAGTGCTAACAGGTAATGCGGAAGTGCCTATTGATTACGGCAACGCTTGTGGGATGTCACTCATGAACTACCGGACACAAACGTGGGATGGTGCGTTGTTAGCAGCAACTGCGGACGGCTTACCAGATGGTGTGGGAGCACTTCAGTCGAAATTGCCCGCGCTGGCGCGCCCAGATTCCATTGTGGGCAGTTTGGCTGCGTATTACATAGAGAAGTATGGCTTCGACGGTCGCTGCGCAGTGATTGCAGGTTCCGGTGACAATCCGCAAGCGAAAGTGCCTATTGCCGGAGATCTGCTTAGCCTTGGGACGAGTTTCGTCAACATGGTGTCAACCGATGGAGACACACTCGACCCAGAGGGATTTGCCAACGCGATGTACGATGGCATCAGTCGTCCGTTTATGTTCGGATGCCGCACGAACGGTGCGATGGTTTGGGATGCGGTGAGAAGTCAGTATGGCTTAGCGAAAGAGGAATACGCGCCCGCAGAAGCGGCACTACAGTCGGTTGCCCGCGGAGCGTTTATGGCGTTTTGGCAGCCGAAGACCGAATCCTTCCCAGTCTCTGGTGCGTTTGAATTGATCCGTTCTACTTCAGAACCGACGTTGGCAGAAGACTATACCGGTATTATTGAGACGAGTCTCGCTGCCGTTTATATTTACTCCGCTGTCTTCACGAAGCAAACACAGGCACCGTTGTTTGTAACGGGCGGCGCAACAGACAGTCCTGAAATCATGCGGCGTGTCGCAGGTATCTGGAATAGGCCGACGCTTCCAGTAGAAAAGGGCGGTGCAGCACTTGGTGCCGCTGTCGCAGGGGTTAAGGCACTTTATGACGCGAATTCCGATACGGACGCTGAATCTTTTGATATTGAGGCGTTTAGTGCTTCGGTCTTGAAACGCGGCGAATCGATTCAGCCCCATCCTGAAGATGTCGCTGCCTATCACGGTGCGGGAAAATATCTCCAAAGGTTTCGTGAAAAATACGAGCAAATTACATCAAAATATCCGGTCTAATAGTAGTAGGCAGACTCCGTTCTGCCGTCCACAAAAGACGTGTAAAGTAGTAAGCGGACTCCGCTCGGTTTTCGTACATAGAAAAAATGAAAGAACAACTAACGCACTTTGATGAAAAAGGCAACACACGGATGGTGAATGTCGGTGGCAAGGAGGAGACGCTGCGGATTGCCACCGCTCGTGGGCATATCACGGCTCGTCCTGAAACGCTTCAGGTAATCGCTGAGCAAGGAATGAAAAAAGGTGATGTTTTAGAGGTCGCGCGGCTTGCTGGTATTATGGCAGCAAAGCGCACCGGTGAACTTATCCCACTATGTCACCCACTCGCGTTGACTTCGATTCGCGTTGAACTCGTCATCGCAGATGATGCACCACAGGTTGAAATTGAAGCAGAAGTTCAGACGCTGGGTCGTACAGGTGTAGAGATGGAAGCCCTCACCGCTGTATCCGTCGCGGCACTGACCGTTTACGATATGTGTAAGGCAGTAGACAGGGAAATGGTTATCGGGGACATCAGGCTTGTCAAAAAGACAGGCGGTAAGAGTGGCACCTTCACAAGAGACACGGTTTCCAGTACCGATACATAGCTGCATCAGACAGCGGAGGTATTGATGGAGAAGAAAATGCGCCAGACACTAATTATCATTCTTGCTATTTGTTTAATTTCTGCGACAGCATTTGCAGCAGATTATGTGCTGATTGTCGGCGGTGCTGCCGGTGAGAAGTCTTTTTACGATGCATTCTGGAGTGCCACCTCCCGATTTCACGAACTGCTCACCGATGAATACGGCTATACCCCAGAACAGATTACTTTTCTCTTTGAGGATATGGGCGATTCGGAAAAACAGGGACTTGTTGACGCGGAATCAAAGCGCGATCAAGTTTTAGAAGCATTCGCTCAACTCACCGAGACTCTTCAACCCTCAGATCGGTTTCTGCTCTTCATGATTGGGCACGCATCTCGCACCGGCAGAGGAGTCCCGAAGTTTAATTTGATGGGGCGGGATATTACTGAAGCAGAATATGTAAGGCTTATCAACAACGTTCCGACCGAGAATCAGATTTTAATCTTCGGTTTTCCATATAGTGGCAGGCTCGTGCCGCAGCTTAGTAAACCGGGACGTATCATTATCACCTCAAATTCACCAAATGAAGGCTATTCGCTACAAGCGGGCTTCGGCGATGTTTTTGTTGATGCGTTTTCCACCGCTGATAGCGATACAAACAGCGATGGCGATGTTTCAATATTAGAAGCGTTTCTACTGCTACAGGAACAAACAGAAGCGTGGTATACACAAGGCGGAAGTTTTCAGTCCGAACATCCGCACCTTGATGATAACGGCGATGGAAACGCCACCCGAAACCTAACAATCGCGCCTGAGACGCCACTTGAAGCAACAGATGATGGCACCCTCGCCGAGAAAACATTCTTAGGGACACGCCGTTCTGCTTTACCAAGCACACCCCCTCCATCTGAACCTGAAGTTCTCACCGGTGCGCCGACTCCTGCACCTCCTGAAGCGCATGAACACGAACATCCAGAGACACCAGCTGTATCCCGGACCCCTGAGAATCGCAGATCGTCACTGCCTTACGACTTTATCAGTGAGGCAGACGAGAAAACAATCCGCGAAGCCATTGACATGGCACCCTCTCAAGAAGACTATCGAGAGGATGGTGCCGCCGTTCTTTGGGAGAGCGTTGATGTTGACATCGATGAAAAGAGTCGTTATATCTATTCCACACGACGCGTCGTCAAAATCTTCAATGAGAACGGCGCAGACCTTGCCGAAGTTAGCATCCCTTATATGCGTGGGAAAGATGATGTCACTATCCATCATGCCCGAACGCTTACTCCTGATGGTAGGGTTGTTGAACTCGATTTAAACGAAATCATAACGGATGTCCCACCGCCGAGTGCTGTGGAGGCAGGGTTAAACGTCGATGCACGTTTGATGTACTTCAGGCTCCAAGAAATCACTGACGGTTGCATCATCGACTATGCCTATTCGACGAACAACCTTGGTCATGTCATGCAAGGTGAGTTTTGGCGGAAGGTCTATTTTCAAGGATCACAGCCAGTGCAATACTATCGGTTCACTGTGCATATTCCGAAGAAGAAACGTCTCCATTATCAGGTTTCAGGTGCACCGGTGGCTCCCGTAGACTTGGAATCAAGTTTCTCTTTTCTTGATATTGAACCCACAATTACGGAGAATAACTATATCCGCACCTATACCTTTGAGGTTCAAGACGTTCCCCCGTTGAAAGAGGAATACCTGATGCCTGCTCCTCAGGATCTCGCCTACAGTATTAGTATTTCCTCAATTGACTCTTGGGATAAACTCGTGACATGGTATGCGACACTCATTCGGGAACAGGATACGATTACACCTGCTATTGAGGAAAAGACGAAGCAACTGCTCCGAGGTGCCTGGTCCCGAAAGGAGAAAGTAAAGAGGCTTTATGAATACGTCGCGACAAACATTCGGTATCTCGGCTATGAACTCGGAATTTGGGCGATTAAACCGTATCCAGCAGACTTTGTTTTGAAAGTTAGTGCGGGGGACTGTAAGGACAAAACGACCCTCCTTTCCACGATGCTTTCATCTGCCGGTATCAACTCCTATCCTGTTCTCATTTCTGCGGGTGATACGCGGGGTGTTAACGCCCACCTTCCGGATGGTGGCTCAGAAGTCGAGGCGGTTCCCTCTCTTGCCTACTTTAATCACATGATTCTTGCCGTTGAAGGCGACAAAGATGATGAATTTATCTGGCTCGATCCAACAGCAGAGACCTGTCCATTTGGTGATTTCCCTACCGGGGACCAGGACAGGTGGACACTTATCATCAACCCACGGTTCCTAACAGAAAATGAGGCATCGGGTGATGATACAGCGTCCAATGGTATGGAGAATAGACTCTACCTCTTTCAGAAGAGTCCGTCTCTCGATTCTACATCGAATCTGAAGCGGGTTCATACCGATGTAGAAGTGAAAAAAGACATGAGCGTCTCCGTTCACCAAGAATTGACGGTCACAGGGAGTTTCAACATGAAACTTCGAAGTCAACTCTCACGGTTTGAGACTGCCGAGGAGAGAATGGAATTCTTTCACAAAGCGTTGGAATTAGATGACCGCGCCAAAGTAACGGATGTCAAAGTCCACGGGCTTTCTGAGCTGCAAGGTGAATTGAAGGTTGAACTTACATGGACTTGTAAGGAATATTTGTATGCGATCGGCAGCCAATTCGTGCTTGAACTGCCGTTTGTCAAACATCCGTACGCGGAATTGTTGAGTGAGGAGCACCGAAAGTATCCGGCTGCTATTGGGAAGGCATTATCTCTTGAAGACAAAATCAATGTCAAGACAGAAGCCCCCTTTAAAATCGATACCGTTCCTGAGGAACAGACCCTGAAGACTGAAGTCGCGGAAATTCAGCTCCGCTACACGCAATCTAAACGCAAAGCCGAAATGAATCAGACGATCCGTTTCTTAACGCCAAACGTCAAGCCGGATGACATCCTGCATCTCAAAGATGTTGTCAGAATCGCCTCAAACCGAGGGCCGAAACGGTTCATATTGACACAGGATTAGTTATTAGCGGAATAGTTGTCAGTTACCTACTTGTGGCAATAAAACGTTCTTACTTCCGGGATCTCCATAGCGAATAGCATATGGAGCAAATGAGTGACTGAAAACTGAAAACTGAAGACCGATAACTACCAAAAATGAGGTAAACAATTAAAAGATGCCAGCAACAGAAGAAGTTCAAGCGATAGAAGAATTGATGGAAAGCCAAGAATTAATCTTGGCACAACTGAAAAAAGTAATAGTTGGGCAGGAGGAAGTTATCAATCAGATGTTGATGGCACTTTTTGCTGGGGGACATTGCTTGTTAGAAGGGGTCCCAGGACTTGCCAAAACGCTTATGATTAGGACTTTAGCAGACATTCTGAATTTGAAATTCAAGCGGATCCAGTTCACGCCTGACCTGATGCCAGCGGATATTACGGGCACCGATGTGCTTGAGGAAGACCGGGCAACAGGACATCGTACGATCCGATTTATTCAGGGACCCATTTTCGCGAATATCCTCCTTGCTGATGAGATTAATCGGACACCGCCGAAGACACAAGCGGCACTCTTAGAAGCGATGCAGGAACATCACGTTACCGCTGGTGGTAACGAATTCCAATTGGAACAGCCGTTCTTTGTGCTTGCCACACAAAATCCGATCGAGCAAGAGGGGACATACCCACTTCCAGAGGCGCAATTGGATCGGTTCATGTTCAAAATTGTCATAGATTATCCGACAGAGACGGAGGAGACAGACATCGTTTCTGCAACGACCGGTGCAGAAGAACCTGAACTCGAAACAGCACTCTCCGGTGAGGCGATTGTGGCACTCCACAAAATCGTGAGGCGTGTGCCTGCAGCCGACAACGTCGTGCAATATGCTGTGAAAATCGCGCGTGCGACGCGTCCGAAAGAGGAGGACGCTCCCGATTTCATTCAACAATGGGTCCGGTGGGGTGCGGGACCTCGTGCTGGACAGTATCTCATCTTAGGTGCGAAAGCCCGCGCGATCCTACGCGGTCGCTTCAATGCTTCTTGTGAAGATGTGAAATCTGTCGCACCTTCAGTGCTACGCCATCGTGTCTTAACCAATTTCCACGCTGAAGCTGAAGGCGTTGACTCCGACACCGTCATCCAACGCTTACTTGACACGGTGCAAGAACCGGCTGCGAAGTTGTAGAATCCTCTAAGTCCGCCACCCTATATAACCTTGAACCGTGGCTTAAGGCTTTTGGGAGAGGAGGACACACCATACAGACCTTTTCTGTTATCATTCCAGTCCTTAACGAAGAGCACGCCATCGCCAAAGTCATCGCCGATATTCCGAAAACTGTACGGACGCTTGATGAACAGAACGAAGCCACGGTACAGGAAATTATCGTCGTTGACAATGGCTGTACGGATAACACTGCTGCGATCGCATGCCAGAGCGGTGCAACGGTTGTGACGGAACCGCAGCGCGGATATGGATACGCCTGTCTCGCAGGGATCGCTGCGCTTGCGACAGCAGCCCCAGATATCGTGGTCTTTCTTGATGGTGACTATAGCGACTATCCTGCTGACCTACCGCAACTCTTATCCCCTATACTCGAAGGTAAAGCCGCCCTCGTCATCGGTGCGAGAAGCGCAGAGGATGCCCGGGACGCGTTGTTACCGCAAGCGCGATTCGGCAATTGGCTCGCCTGCTTCTTGATACAGCACTTCTTTGGTGTTCGCTACACGGATTTGGGTCCCTTTCGAGCAATTCGGTATCCGGAACTTCTTGCGTTGAATATGCAGGATAAAACCTTCGGATGGACGGTTGAGATGCAACTCAAAGCAGCAAAACAGGGAATCCCAGCGTGTGAAGTGCCGGTCCGCTATCGCAAACGGATCGGCACCTCTAAAATTACTGGCACGTTCACTGGCACCTTCAAAGCGGGCTATAAAATACTCACCACTCTTTTTTATCACCGCTTTTTGACATAGAACAATAGAAGCAACACAAACATATTTTTCACTGTTGAATTTGAAACTTCCTAAAATTAATGGTATACTCATTTCAACACTTCTATGGTGGAAATAGATGGCACAAACTTATACTGATGTTATCCAAAAACGCGGTAAATAGCGGCTCAATTGGGTACAAGAAGTATCTGGAACCACATGTTAAGAGTGGAGCGGTGAAGAATTGCTTGGAACAGTGAAATAAAGACGGAGGCTAAAAATGATGAAAAGAAAAAAGATAAAAGCAACATACAGAAACGGCGTGATTGAACCGTTGGACAGGATTGACCTTCCCGAAGGACAAGAGCTTGAGGTCGAATTCAGAGTTCTCCTAAAAACGCCGCATGAACTTTCTGGTGAAGAAAAAAAAGAATTGATCCAGAAGATGAGTGGTTCAATGAAAGGGACATGGGGACGTACCGTCGAAGAAATTGACGCTTATATCAAGTCAGAAAGACAATCATGGGATCGAGAATTTTAGACTTCCCCGCAGCAAACTCCCACATAGCATCAGTGTTGTTGGACACCTCCGTTCTTATATATTACGAGACTTTACGGAATGAAAGCCCAATGCTTTAGCTTTGGGATGAAATTCCGCCCTATTGGAAAGGGCCAAACGCCTAAAATAGATTTGACATTCGGTCTGAAATGGGGTATGATGAGAGAATCAAGTTGGCAGACATGCATAGCGTTACTGCCCCCTTCCCAGTAACGGGTGGGGACCCCGGTAACGTGTCTGCCTACCCACTATGCAAGGGGTTAAAGACTTGATACTTGATAGACCATGAAAACCTATAAATACCCGTTGGGGAAACAATCGAACACAATCCGCATTGGCAACTTGCTTGACGATATGTGGCAAGTCCACGAGTATTTCCATAAGTGGCAACGTCAACGCTACAAAGATGGGCTACCGTATGCGAACGACACAGCAATGTGTGCGCACTTGACGGATTTGAAACGCACGACGCACCCGCATTGGCAAGCGTTGCCGTCTCAAGCAATCCAGCAGGAACTGAAACGGATTCATAAGGCATACGACAGATTTTTCAAGAAACTTGGCGGTAGACCGAAACTCAAAAAGCGTCAGAAGTTTAAGTCTCTCACTTACCCCGGTGAAGCGGGTTGGTCTCTGAAAAACAATCGTATCACGTTGACTTTCCGTAAATGGAATCCTAAAACACACAAATGGCAGTTTGAGAAAGTGCCATATACGTTTCATAAACACCGCCAGTGGCATGGCACTCTCAGCAGTATCACAATCAAACGTGATAATTGCGGAGACTATTGGCTTTGTATAACGACAACTTATACAGATTTTAAACCCCTGCCGACAACAGGTAAAAGCGTTGGGGCAGACTTCGGCATGAAAGAGGCGTATTTGACACTGAGCATGGGTGAGAAAATACAACACCCGCAACCTTTGAAACAAACCTTGAACAAACTTCGGTCTCTCAACAAAGAACTTTCGCGTAAAGTTAAAGGTTCTAATGGGTGGTGGCGTTGCGTGAGACAACTTGCACGTCTCTATCGGAAAATCACCAATCAACGCAAAGACTTTCACTGGCAACTCGCAAGTGAACTTTGTAAGAAGTTTGATACGATTGCGATTGAAACCTTGAACCTTGACGGTATGAAACGCCTTTGGGGTCGCAAAGTCTCCGACCTTGGCTTCTACCAGTTTGTTGAGATATTGAAGGATAAGTGTCAAAAACATAAGCGTGAGTTGCGTCAAGTCGGTCAATGGACGGCGACAACGAAACCGTGTAGTGATTGTGGATTTCATAACGAGACCCTAACTTTGAACGATAGGCAGTGGACATGCCCCGACTGTGGTTCACACCACGATAGGGACATCAACGCTGCGATAAACATATTGCGGGCAGGGATAGCCGTGTCTTGATACACGATAAATCTGTTCAATATACAGACAATTGCCCGCGGGTGGAGCGACATTCAGACGGTTGACCTTATCGGAAAACCGCAGTCGCTATGAAACCGAAGTCCCACCCTTTAGGGTGTGGGTGCTATCACCTTGAAGGGGTTGAGCCTTACAATCTCATAGCAGAGGAAATATTTCAGGATATCGTTGATGAAAACATTAGAGGTTTCCTCTCGGTGATATCAATAACTGAATTTGTAGCGAAACCACTCGTAGACGAAAAGGTAATAGATGTTGAAGGTTTTAAGCAGTTTCTCTCCTCATTACCAATTCAAATCCTTGAAATTAACTATGAGATAGCAGAACGAGCGGGTAAACTTCGCTCACAATATCCAAGTGTTCCAACTCCTGATGCTTTAATCGTTGCAACAGCGTTAGAGAATGATTGCGATGTATTTTGTAGTGCATACGCTTATTTAGACCACAATTACGCAAAGTTAAGATAAGGTTTTTCGTTGAAATTCGATAGGCGTCAAATACCCTAACGCCGCATGTGGGCGTTTCTGATGATACACCTGTGTGATAAAATGACCAATGCCATCTCTTGCTTCATGAATGTCCTGATAGTCGTTGAGGTGAACTTCTTCCTCCTTGAGGGTTCGGATGAGTCTTTCAGCAGATCCGTTCTCCCAAGGACACCCTCTCCGAGCTATCGAAATCTCAATATCGTGCGTTTTGAGCACCGAGAGATACGCATTTGAAAGATATTGTACACCTTGATCGGAATGGTGGATCTCTGGCACCCTTCGGCATAAGGCTTCCTCCAAGGGTTTCAAAGTCAAAGATTGCGTCAAATGTTGACTCAGATGTCATCCTCTTATCATGCGAGTGAAGACATCCATGAGCAGAGCGACATAGACGAAGCGTTCCTTGAGACGGACGTAGGTAATATCGCCAACCCAGACCTGATCTTGTCGAGAGACCTCAAGGTTCTGAACTCTATTGCCCCAGGGCTGTGGACCTTCAAAGGAGCTTGTCGTTTGACAGGAAACCCGTTTGACGGAAACCGAAAGATTTTCTTCTTTCATCAATCGGGCAATGCGTCTATGCCCAACGCTGTATCCCTGACGCATCAGCACCTCGGTGATACGCCGATACCCGTACGTCGGATACGCCGCTGCTAACTGCTCTATTTTATCGCGTAGGACTTCTTCACGCGGGTCAATTTTCGGTTGATAATAGAGGGTGCTCTTGTTGAAACCCAGCACCTCACAAATCTGTCGCACCGAATACTCCTTACGCAACGTCTCAATGAGGCATCACTGTTCAGATGGATTCAATCCAACAAAGTCGATGCTTTTTTTTCAATCTCCAACGCCAATGTCAACCGGCCAACGAGTTGCTCAAGTTGAACGATCCGCTCCGCTGACTCGCTTGACTGCTTATCTGTAGATTCAAAGAAGGTTTCGACATTTTCAAGAAGTTGGCGTTTCCACGTTGAGACTTGGTTTTCGCTGAGGTTATAGCGTCGACACAACTCCGCTTGTGAACTTTCACCGCTGAGGGCTTCAAGCACAACTTCTGCTTTAAACTTAGGGGTAAATCGTCTTCGTTTGGCCATCGGATACTCCTTTCAATGAGATTGTTATTGTAGCACAATCTTCCTTTAGGGAGTGGTCTAAAAAACCGTAGGCAGTACATTTGTTACTAACGACAAAGGTCTGAAAAAACTAGAAGTCTATGGGTTCACCGTAATTGTGCTTAGGGACTTCGTTGAATTGCATTGATAATTGAGGAAACAGATCACGAACAAGCTACCTTTTGCACAACACCTAATCAAGGCAATAGAAAAATCACAACATCTGACTCATGAAAACATTGAGGTACTGCGTCAGTCAATTGAAGAAGGGAAAATACCTGTAAAGTTCGATTTGCCCTTTGAGCCGGATGAACGCGAAAAAGAATGAATAAGTATCTCCCGAAAACAACAACGTGGAGTTTGTTAATGAACTCATAGCGAGTACGCGCTATGAGTTCTCTTCCAAAAACACTTGTCCATGTTGAAGGCTATAGTGATATTCCTTTTTATGAGGAAGTTCTACAAAACTACAATTGCCATCTGAAAGCACGAGGTGGAGATAAAGAATACGCGAAATTAGTGGACGGACTTGTAGAAAAAGACCTTCCTTATGTTGTTGTCCTCGATGGAGATTATGAGATTTTAACGCAGAAACGGAGTAAACATAGACGAGTAGTTTGGTTGCATAGGTATTCATTTGAAAACTATCTTTTTGAAAAAGAACCAATAAAGCAGTTTTGTCACGACCGGGCTCATTCAGAAGATAGTTTGAAAGAACCTTTATCAAGCAGCGAATTTACGGATTTTACTGAGAAGATTGAAGTAAAATTTAAGGATTTACTCATATTTGACGTAGCACATCAGCGTTCAAAAACAGGACAGATGACATTTTTTCGGAACCCAGATCGCTTTTTCAAGGAAGATTTCCGAGACAACGAGATTCAAAAACAGCAAGTGGAGGCTATTAAGGGTATTCACGTACAAAGTATTGATGAAGCAAAAAATTTGGTTGAAAAATATTTAATGGATCATCGTTTTATCGACTTACTCCGCGGACACTTCGCGTTTGGCATTATGAGACGTTTGATAAGTAATACGGTCGGTAAAAGTATTTCAAAGGACGAAATCAGATTGTATCTCTCAAGAGTAGTCTGGCAGCTAGTGAACACCCGTGACCATAATAGTTTGAAAAGACGGTTGCGCAATGCAGTTCGAGAAGCAGAACAAATGCACCAAGCAAGTAGTGGTGAAGCACAATCAAACGCCGGTTCGTAGTAGTTCGTAGTAGTGCGATTCATTGCTCGTTAAGATAATTACCTCCGACCACAACACCATCCCTCCGCTATTTTTATCAACACTCCTCTATTCCTAATCCAAAGCCATTCAGTTTATGGAGTATCGCGACTGAGAGGTCGCTCCTACAGAAGAGGGAATGTTTTTGCTTGGGTGTTTCCACAGGATTCGGAGATCCCTCCTACAGAAGAGAAAGTCCCAACCATATTTTCCTTGATTTATCCACAAGATATTGGTATAATTAAGGACAAAGAAGACCGAAACCTCTGGCGGGTGATCGTGGTCTATAACACCAGAAGAACACACGTTTAACCAGAAATTGACGGGACGATCATAGTATGGTGACACAACAAAAAATTCCAGAAAGATTCTGGTGCGTGAAACAGATAGACATCTTCCGTGACCTCGCTGAGGACGACGCAAACGCTCTCGCACGGATAACGACCTTCAAACAACTGAAACATGAAGACGCTATTTCTACCGAAGGGGTCTACTTGCTGAAGGAGGGACGCGTCAAAATCTATGAAACACCGCCTGAAGGTGAGGCTATCACCTTAGATGTGTTGGAGCCCGGTGAGATTTTTGGAGCAGTTCGATGGGAGGAGAGTAACGCACATCGGAACGTCACTGCTGAGGTGCTTACAGAGGCGACTGTCGGGGTTGTCACTGCGAAAAACTTCCAGTTTTTTTTGAAACGGAAACCGCATTTAGCGATGCCACCACGGAAAACATTTGGCAGTCTTGTGAAGCGGTATTTAAACTGGCGTTCAGCGGAATCAGGGAATGTTAATCTCGTGACATCGTGTCGGAAATCGCGTCCGAGGATGACAAACCCTCTGCTAAACATTGCGTTCCGAAGTCCTGCATCGCGGCTCGCCCTACTGCTACAAAACTACGCCGACGCACCGAGACAGGGTCGCGAGAAGGTAGCGCACGGTTCGCAGTGCACGCTACATAAACTTTCGACAAGGAAGTTGGCGCGATTCATCGGCAGCTCGGTTGAGAACATGGAAGCACTCCTAAATCAGTTTAAACAGCATGGAATAATAGAGAAGCGGTATCGGCGAATCCAGATACTTGACCCATGGCACCTAAAAAAGATTGCCAACGCAAGGATGAAAACGCTACCGCCCAAAACTATCGAAAGTCAAGAGAACACCCAAACTTATGAGCAAGACGAACCCTTATTTGCAGCTCGACCAACAGATGGTCGGTGATATCTATACTTCGCAAGAAGTGATGGACAATCTAACAGTCTTATGTGATGAATACGGTGCTCGGTTCGCCGGAACGCCGGAGGAGTATGAGGCTGCGAACTTCATCGCAGACTGCTTCAAACGATATGGACTTCAAAACGTTAGACTTGAGGATTATCCTTATGCGGGTTGGACGCGTGGCACGGCGACGCTTGAGGTTATTGAACCGATTCGTCGAACGTTACATTGCATTTCGCTTCCATATTGCCCCGCTGGCGATATGACCACCGAGCTTGTCTCTGCTGGCTATGGAAGCCCTGACGAATATAGTGCCCTTGGTGGGACCGCGACCGATAAACTGGTTATGGCAAAGAGTTCCTCACCCCCTGACCTCGGAAGATGGGTACATCGCAAGGAGAAATTTGAACGCGCTGTGCTCGCTGGGGCAAGTGGATTCATTTTTGTGAGTGAACATCCCGGCGTCGGTCCTGAGACGGGAAGTCTTCAAAACAATAGACCTGCGCCTATCCCCGGTATATCCGTTTGTAAGGAGGATGGCGAATTCTTGGCGCGGTTGATGGCACGGGGAAATGGGAAGGTGACGCTGAAACTTCAGACAACGGATGTCAACGAACCCCGGACTTCATGGAACGTCGTCGCAGATTTACCGGGACGTGAAAACAGCGAAGAGATGGTGGTTGTTGGTTGCCATTACGACGGACACGATATTTCGCAAGGTGCGCACGATCCTGCCTCTGGAATGGTATCCGTCATAGAAGCGGCGCGTGTCCTATCTACCTACGCTGGTGATTCGCTCAGGCGCACCGTCCGGTTCATCGCCTTTGGTACGGAAGAAATCGGGCTTACGGGTGCGTTTCGTTATGTCGATGCGCATGCTTCGGAGTTAGATAATATTCGGTTTATGCTTAATATGGATGCAGCAGGCGGTGCGAGCCGTAAAGGCATCGTCCTCCATCATTGGGACGCATTGGGACCTTTTTTTAACGACGCGCGCGAACAGATGCATGCTGAAATGCCGGTTGGGCAAAAGGTGCATTCTTACTCTGACCATTTTCCATTTTTTCTCAAAGGTGTGCCTTCAAGCCATATCGGTGACCCAGAGGCACCTCCCGGAGGTAGAGGGTTCGGTCATACTGCCTACGATACGTTAGATAAAGTGGAATTGAAGAATTTACGCGCTGCCAGTGCAATCGGTGCCAGAGTTGCGCTCCGATGTGCGAACGCGGACGATTTTCCGGCTAAACGGCGGGACGCAGCGACGGTTCAAGAAATCGTTGATACTGATCCGGGGTTAGAAGGTTATCGGATCTCGCTCAAGTTGACAAGCTGATAGTAAGTAAGCAGGTTCGTTTAATTTTCTCTTTTGTAGGGTATCCTGTTAGGTTGCGCTAATTGATGCACAGGAAACCAACGGTCTCCTATGCTACAAGCGGTTCTCCGCGTATCGGTAGCAAGGATTTGCATTGAAAATAGGTTTCCAAACTGGAAAACTAAATAGTTCTGGTAAGTAAGTTTTGGATCCTTGCCAGATTTGTCAAAACGGATTATGATACATTCACGTTATCGCTATAGCCATATTGCCCTGCTGTCATTGATTGCCTCAATACTTGTAAGCGCGTTTTGTCATCATGCCCATAGTGCGGAATTCAGTAGGGCGGCTGCACAAGATGCGGTCACAGCATCGCGGCGCACAGCAATTGTCACAGCAGTGGCAAATGCGAGTCCCGCAGTTGTGAATATAAGTGCCATCCGTGAGAGGCAAATTACCTTTGATGAGTTGTCTTGGGGTGGAATTACGTCCCCGCGTCGGCGTTCTTTTCGAGAAGTTGGTTCTGGGGTCATTGTAGATAAAAAAGGATATATTCTTACAAACCATCATGTTATCGAGGATGCAGATAGCATCACTGTCACGCTATCTGATGGGCGGGAATTTGCGGCACAAGTCGTCGGATACGACTATATTTCAGATCTTGCACTTTTGAAGGTTGATACAGACAAGGTTCCCTTGCCAGAGATTGAATGGGGAGATTCAGCATCCCTTTTGATAGGTGAATGGGCAGTTGCGATCGGAAACCCTTTTGGATTATCAATCGGCGATGCCCAACCCACGGTCACGGCTGGTATTGTGAGTGCCACGCAGCGCGCCCTGACCGTCGATAATCGGTATTATGAAGATCTGATTCAGACAGACGCTTCGATTAATATGGGGAACAGTGGTGGTGCATTGGTAAACATACACGGGCAGCTTATTGGTATAAACACTGTCCTCCGTTCGACCAGCGGTGGTTCACAAGGTGTCGGCTTCGCCATTCCGGTCAACAAGGCGAGAAAGGTCCTCGAACAGATTACCGAGTATGGCAGCGTTATTCCACCGGACCTTGCCGTGGAAGTGCAGCCTATAACCGAGGAACTGGCAGAGAAGTTGTCGATATCGCTCAACACCGGGGTTTTGGTATCAGAAATAGAGAAACGGGGTCCTATTGCTGACGCGGGTATTAAACGGGGGGATGTCATTGTAGCCATTTCAGGACAGCGGATAAAGAGCGAAGGGGATTTTGACGCGCTCACGCGTCTGCTTCCGCTCAATCAACCTGTCCAGTGCGAGTTCATCCGACGTGGTAAAAGGCGGCAGACTGAATTTACACTGAAAACCCTACAATGGCGTTACACACCATCCGGATGGGGTTTAACGGTTGCTCAACCTGACAAAGAGATGGCACGTAAATATCAGCAGCCCGGTGTTATTGTCACGCACATTGAAAAAGACAGTGGATTGGCGAACGCGCTGAGGCGCGGGGATTTTATTTACCGAATTGACGACACCCAAATTCATTCACTTGAAATTTTTAAAATTGTGGATGATTATATCCGCGACCAAAGTAGGACGGAAATCTATTTTGAGCGAGACGGTGTCCACAGAGCCATTCCTGTTACTTTTAATAGAAACAATCGGCGGAGATAAGTGTTTTTATAGTCATCAGTTAACAGTTAACAGTTATCAGTTTTCAGTTAAGTAAGAGGTTTTGATGTAACAATTTACCAGTTCTTGGAGTACTCCAAGTTGGGGTAGATGTTACAGAACAATCATCAGAGGAATAGCAATCAGCCGTCAGCAGTCGGCAGTCAGCAATCAGCAAAGGAATAGCAATCGGCAAAGAAGCAGTCGGAAACCAAGAGAAGATGGAAACCTCTCCCTCTTTGCTGATAGCCGCCCTTGCCGATAGCCACTGACAGCCGACAGCCGATGGTTTCCGATAGCCACTAAAAAAATGAAATTGCAACTACCGACACTTATTGCTGTTTGCCTTGCTATCTTGCTAATTGGTGGTATGTACTTTTTTGGCAAAGACAAGTCAGAATTGGGAATCGCTGTCAATTTGGAAAGTGAAGAGTTCAAACAGATCCGCACACACGCCACCGACGCGTTCAGCGCGGGGAAATATCAACAAGCCATTGAACTCTACAGCACGGCGTTAAAGATGCGTCCCGAAAACGCTGAAATCTATAACGACCTCGGCACCGTCTACTACGAGCAAGGTCTCAAATACGCTGGACCGAGTTGGCCCTCATGGGAGCAGGAGTTGAGAGGGGAATCCGTTGACCAAGCGGTCACAGAACTCAAACTCGCTATTGATAAAACAGGTTCCGGTGCCATCACGTTCAAAACACGAGATGATGCGGTTGCTGATGCTATTGAGGAAGAGGCAAAAGAACTCGGTGGAGAGGTCTATAGACAACGTTGGGAAAATGAAACGACGCTGAACATTCTGATTGGACAAACGAGAGTCTTCCTGTTGCGAGCCCGCGATCACTACATCCGTGCTTTGGACCTGAAACCGACGCACAGTGTTGCGTATCGTAACCTCGGTTCATTTTATATGAAGGTGGGTCGAACCGATAAAGCACTCGATTATTATCAGGAAGCGTATAAGTTAGATCCGCGGGATGCTGAGTTGGAAGAATACCTGAATCAATTCAGAAAGTAAATGGCTATCGGCTATCGGCAAAGAGAAGAGGGTTTCCTTATAAATCTTTGCTGACTGCCGACTGCTTCTTTGCTATTCTTGCCGAGAAGCAATAAATTAAAAAATGCATCACAAACGCTGTCCAAATTGTGGGTTTTTGAATCCATCGTTCAAATTTTGCGGTGAATGTGGCACGTCCCTCGGTGACCCATCACATTCGCGTCAAGCTTCAACAGTAGATACTACTGCGATGGAGCAAGCATTGCCACATGGGGCAGAACGCCGCCAGTTAACCGTCCTTTTCTGTGATATTGTGGATTCCACCGCGTTCACGGAAAAATTAGATCCCGAAGAACTCCGAAATCTTTTAGAGGTGTACCGGACGTGTATCATGGAGGTGGTTTTAGCACAAAATGGACATATTGCGCGCTACTTTGGTGATGGTATCCTCGTTTATTTTGGATATCCGATTGCCCACGAAGACGCGGCACACCGTGCCGTGAGAGCTGCATTAGGTATCGTCGCCGCTATAGAGACCCTGAATCCATACCTCCACGCGACTTTCGGCGTAGAAATTAAAGTTCGGATTAGCATCGACACAGGACGTGTCGTCGTGTGGCATATCTCAGCGCGGGAATCTCCGGAAGCAATCGACATCGTAGGGAAAACACCGAATGTCGCCGCGAGGATGCAAAAACTGGCAACACCGAACAGCATTGTAATTGGCGATACAACACACCAATTGGTTGAGGGCTTTTTTAAGTGTGAGGCACTCGGTGCCTCTGCCCTCCGCGGTATTTCGCAGCCCGTGAACATCTATCAGGTGTCAGGTGAAATTCCGGCACAAAGTCGATTGGATATCGCCAGCGAGAGCGGATTGACTCCACTTATTGGACGAGATCAGGAGGTTGAACGCCTCAAGCAAGGTTGGGCGCAAGTGCTCGAAGCGAAGGGGCAAACCGTTCTTATTGAAGGTGAAGCTGGCATCGGAAAGTCGCGATGCGTACAGATGATTCAGGAGTATATCAATCACCATTCGGAGGCAGTTACCTTAGAAGGTAGATGCTCACCCTATTATCAGAACAGTCCACTATACCCTATTCTTTCACTGTTCCAAGAACACGTCGTGCAGTTTACAAGCACTGATACCGCAGAGACAAGACTCGAAAAACTCGAAAATTTATTGCGTGACTATAACGTTCCAACTGTCGGGCAGGATACCGAGGCACAAGCGGGTACACCGGAAACACTGCCTCTCCTTGCAGAATTATTGGAGATACCCTTTGAGGTCCAACGGCAAACGGAAACCGGTATCGGTCCGCGTCCATACGGTAGACCGGTCGAACAGGACACATATCCATCAGGATGGGGAGGTAGACAGCGACGACAACAGACGTTGGAAGTGCTTGTCCAAGTGATGCTGAAGATGTCGGAGCAAAAACCGATACTCTTCGTCGTGGAGGACCTCCACTGGATCGATCCGTCCAGTATAGAATTTCTCACACTCTTAATCGCACGGATCGAAAACGCACGAATTTTCACAGTTTTATCCTATCGTTCTGACACACGACATTTTCGACAGAGTGCGCAATTCAATGAAGATGGAAATTCGCAGGCTGTTCCTGACGGGAATTTCACGAACTCTGCCTTGGATAGAGAAATTTTGGAGCAACTTTTGCAACCGGCATGGGCGAACGCACTGCCGTTGGTGGCACTCACGCCTCCACAAGTGGAGACAATGATTCAGCACGTTGCAGGCGATACATCACTACCGTCAAGTTTATTAACGCGGATTGTTGAAATGACTGAAGGCGTTCCTCTGTTCGTTGAGGAACTCACACAGATGATGCTTGAAGGTGATGCTTTGGCACTGTCTTCTGACACGCTGGACCCAACCGGTCCACAACCTCAAACAGTGGAGGTGCCTGTAACACTACAGGATTTATTGACAGCACGACTCGACGAACTCGGCACTTCAAAGGAGATTGTCCAACTCGGTGCGACGCTTGGCAGAGAGTGGACAGCGGAGTTACTTCACGAGATCGCGTCCGGCGTTAATTTGGAGCATCATATTTTCATCGATTTCGCATCTCTGAAAGATGAATTGGAGAAATTAGTAAACGCCTACATTCTCAATCGCAATGAGATGGCTGACAGCCAGTTCCGCTATACGTTTAGGCACCCACTTCTGCGTGAGACGGCTTATCAATCTCTGCTAAAAAGCAGACGCCAGCAATACCATCAGCAGATTGCAGAGGTGCTGCAGAACGGAGACGGTCTCCAACCGGAACTCGTTGCGTATCATTACACCGAAGCCGGGCTTCCTGAAAAAGCAGCTGATTATTGGTATCGCGCGGCGCACCGTGCTTTAGAACGCTCCGCTAATGTAGAGGGTGTTCGTCACATCATGCAGGGACTTGCCGGACTTGAAACACTCTCGGTTGATGCCAACACAATAGAGCAGCAGGTAGCCGTCGAGCAGCGTGAACTGGAGCTACAAACAACACTCGGTACAGCACTGATTGCGACCAAAGGATACGCCTCTCCGGAAGTGGAAGCCGCCTATACACGTGCTCGGGAACTTCTTGAGATACTTGAAAAAAGGGAGGAAACGGACGCAGAAGATGAATCCGGTGTTTTGCTGGATCGGATAAAAGACCTCCGGTTTCCAGTTCTGTTTGGGTTATGGCTCTCTCACCTGGTCCGTGGACGGCTTCTGTCCGCGCGTGAACTCGGTGAAGCTTGTCTTGCTATTGCCAAACAAACAGAAGACCAAGCGTTTGAAGTTGAGGCACACCGCGCACTCGGTGCGACACTCTACTATCTGAGTGAATTCAACAGCACCTTGGCACATTTGGAGGCAGGCATTGAACGCTATCAGCCGCAGCATCATCCGGTCCCAGCGTTCCTTCACTACGTGGCAGAACCCGGAATGACGCTTCTTTCCTATTCTGCGCCACTCTTATGGTGTCTCGGTTATCCGACCCAAGCGGAAGAGCGGATTAATGCAGCCGTGGTAATCGGAAAGGACACGAACCACCCTTTCAGTGAGGCAGTGTCGCTCCATTTTAAAACCGTGCTTTATCAGTATCAAGGCGAAGTAGAGAAGGTAGCTCCCGCTGCGACACAGATGCTACAGATATGTCAGGAGCACGGATTTTCCGCCTGGGAAGCCGCAGCAACGGTGATGAAAGGTTGGGCATCCGCAGAGCAGAACTGCCCTGAAGCAGGCATAGCGATCATTCGTAAAGGTATCGCCGCTTGGGAAGAGACACGCGGTGAGCTACTTCTACCGCTCTTTCTCGCGCTCCTTGCACAAGCCTATCAACGCGCGGGGCAATATAGTTTAGCGTTACAGACACTTGATTCGGCATTATGCGTCACCACGCGCACAGGAGAACGCACCTATGCCGCAGAACTCGCGCGACGGAAGGGTGAACTTTGTCTGATCCTTGCCGAGAAAGTTAAGGCTGTTAGCAAGGAAAACGCCGCATCAACTGTTGCACAAGCCGAATCCCATTTTCAGGAAGCGTTGACAGTAGCAAGACAACAAGACGCAAAATCGTGGGAACTCCGAGCTGCACTCAGTTTAAGCGAATTATGGCGGACGCAAGACCGCGGCGAAGACGCATACAATTTACTAAAACCGATATATGCGTGGTTCTCAGAAGGTTTTGATACGAAGGACCTTGTGCGTGCGAGAGATCTCTTACAGGCGTTGAAGGTTTTTGCGCCTGCTCCTAAACCAGATGAAAAAAATTGCGTTTAAAAGGGTAAAAATATGAGACTTGGCGTTGTTGGACTCTGCGGTGACTTCCGCACACTTACATCAGACGAGATCGAAAACATTAAGGCTCTGGAATTTACAGGCTTGAGTTTCCATTTCCGCAGCGCGGAGATTCCGTCTGTGCCACCAGATGCTTGCACCCGCTGTGCAGAGATGTTAGAATCTGCGAAACTCGACCTTGTGCAATTCGGCATCACTTATGAGGAGTGCCTCTTTCATGCAGATGTTGCTGTCCGAGAAGCCGCGATTGCGAGCGTTCAACGCGGCATGGCAACCGCTGCTTCCCTTGGGGCGCACCACTATCTGTTTCGCGCAGGCAGTCTCAATGCGGATGGTGCTTGGACATCTCACCGAGATAACCACCTCCCGGAATCGATGGAACGGTTGATTGAGACTTTGAAACCAATTGCGGAACACGCCGAGCAGCAAGAACTGACGCTTGTTATGGAGACACACGCCGTTTCCATTATGGATTCCCCGGAAACCTGTCGAGAAGTCGTGGAACGGGTCGGTTCCGAGAGGCTTAGGATCGTCATGGATTTTGTAAATCACTTTCAGACGCTCCGGCAGGTTTATGACAGCGAAGATCGCCTTAATCATATTTTTGACGTGATGGGTCCCGTCGCACCGATGGCACATATCAAAGACATCAGCGTTCAGAACGGCTTGGTACTCCACCTCAATGAAGAGGTCCCTGGCGAGGGCGAATTGGCACTTGGTGTAGCGTTAAAACGCTTTGATGCTCTCTATCCGGACGGCTATGGATTGATAGAACATCTCCCTGCGGAGAAAATTCCGCTCGCGAATGCAAACGTCCGGCGAATTGCCGCTGAAAACGGGGTGAATATCCACTAACTTCTCTTCAGGATGGTTAATTGATAACCAATATGAAAAGGAGAATTGAATCATGCTTAAAAACATTAGGATAACACATCTTTTACGGCACCACTTCCGATTTTATACGCCGACCGCTATTTTTCTATCGTTTACGTTTTTGTCCGTAGCGTTTGGGCAAGACGATACGCTCACCGAAACGGTTGCGGAAGGGACACGGAACATTTGGCCGCAAGTGCGCCTCTACGGTGCGGTGATCTTAATTCTTTTCGTTTTCAGTGCCTTTTTCTATCTCCTAAGGCTCTTCCAAAAGGATAAGCTTCTGAAGACACTTCTTAACAAATACGTCGTCTTTCAGATGAAGGATAGTAGACGCTATCGAGGCACAATGCGGCTTGAAATCACTGGTATGGAAATTATCTCCGAGGAATCCCGACAGCGCGGGCACGCCCCGAGTTATATTTTCACGAACGAGGAACGTAGAGAACAAATTGTCGCATACATCCGCTACCATGATGCGATGAACGAACGTGAACTGCGGGAACGCGCTTGGGAACTTGAACGGGTCTACCACCCACCTTTTATGTACAAAATGGGGCGGAAAATCCGAAATATGTTCGTTGCCCTCAGAGAAGCCTCAATGAGTGCTGTCAGCATGGTGTTCCAAAGTGTTAAGAGAAGTGTTGGTGGTCAGTTTCAAAGGTACAACGAAGTATACCAAACAGCAGTAGATCAAAAAGGCGGAGATATAGCAGGACTCGATAGGCTGGAAGAATCTACCGAACACATGAAGGAACAGGAAACATACGAACGTTTGATTGAGCGCTTGGTCGGCACCCGCATTAAAGTCCGAGTTCGGTTTCGTTCCAGTGACAATGAACATAATGCTGAATACACCGCTATTCTCAAAGACTATAATAAAGATCATATCGCATTGATGGATCTAAAAGATAAGGACAACAACGGTTACAGAGATCAATGGGGATATGAACACGAGTTTGCCAAGGAGATTCCGAAACTCAACCGTCGCGATGACCGCGGCTTACGGGTTCGAGCAGAAGGCAACGATGAAGATGGCTATTCTCTCGTTTTTGAAAACAATACGCCTTACCAGATCCGGCTTGGACATGTCACGCTGTTTGAGGACGCACCAGAATGGGCAAAGAACTTTGAATTTAAATATCATATCAATGCCTTTAGCGTTCAGAAACTTCCGATACGACCGGTCGCTAAACATAAGGTAGCTCCATTTGAGCGCGTTGCGACGCGCGAGAGACTTACGATAAGAAATTATAAAAAGATTAGGCTCGACTTTCTCTCCTTCCGCGATGCAGATATTGTCTTCCCACGAACATGTTGTACTATTGTCGAAAGTGCAGAGAAATATCAACCGGAACTCTTTAGTTTAAGCGGTTTGACCGACACAATTTTAGACATGAGCAACACCGAGGATATCGCTATCGCAGATAAGGAAGGCAATGCTATTCACGGCATCAACGTTGTTCACGGGTATGTGACAAATGTCAACGAAGAACGCATTGATTTGAAGACAATTGACGCGAGTTATAGTCGACGGTGGGACGTTGAAAACGCGTTTCGTCGTTTCGATAGCAAACTCCGCCGTGGGTTCCCTGTCTACAAGCGACTTCTACCGTTAAACCGATCCCGGATTACAGCGCACGCTTCCCTCGTTGAACAGATACACAAGAATCCTGTCCGACACGAGGCGTTGGCATCACTCGTTTATCCGCAGCCGCGTAAAGTAAACACAGCAGAACAGCGCGCACGCAGCCGAAAACAAATACAGAATCGAATTTTGAGGGGTGTAAACGCTGCTTTTAATGGACAGCTTTGGAAATCAGGGAATGGAATTCCCAAGCCTCCTAATACCAAACGTTTGGAAGTGCAGATGGCAATGCCACTCAAACTTATGGCATTGACGGGGAACACATCCACGGTCGAGTTTCCAGTCCTTGAACGTTTTGAATATGTTCAAGATCACCACATGATTTACAGTGAAGTCCAAGATTTGCGGCGAACCGATCGGCTTGCCAAAACCGACATTTTATGGATCGGTAACGGCGAGATTTACAAATCTGGCTATCGCTTTAACATAGATACCGAACATCGGATTAAAAACTTCGTCAGCCAAGGCGGGGTTGTTATTGTCTCAGGGCAGGATATCAAAACAAGTGCCAAACAGCGTCGCGGCGCAGGATGGATTCCCGAACCTCTCACTGGAATTGAATGTGACGAGACTTCTGAACTCCTTCCTACATCGAAAGGTAAACGCTCACGTATCTTCCAATATCCGAATCCGCTTAATGGACATCATAGTGATCTGGAAAAGGACCGCCCCTTTATTCGACTCGATGATATGTGGTTGGATCCGCTTGGAAAATGGACATCTCTTGCCAAGACGAACACAGCTTCCGCAGACCTTCCGAGGGGTGAATTTGAAGACGCATCCGTACTGCTACTCCTTCCCTTCCAGAAAGGACTCTACATTGTCACCAGTTTGAAGAATGAGACTGAGGCAGATGTGCAAGTCAACGATAAGATGATGGAAAACCTGCTCCATTTTTCTGTCAAATGGCTGGACCGGCAACACAGGGTTATTAGCAAACCGCAACTTAATGCTTAGTGCAAAGATAATAACACATCGGTGAGTTGTTCGCTGTTTTCTGTGATGACCAGCGAGATCGCCAAGACGAAAAAGGCTATCGGTTCTCGGCTCTCGGCTCTCGGAAACCAAGAGGTTTCATGAAGGTATCCCTCTTGGTCTTCTTTTTGCTGACTGCCGACGGCTGACTGCTTCTTCGCTATTCTTGCCAATTTCTGCTCATCCTTTTGTGTTGTGACAATCAGATCCGCCCCCGATGTTTGAAATGCAGCATATATCTGTCGTCTGTCCGCTTCCGTATAGACATGGTGATCGGGAAATGCCAGTAATTCGACGCTTTCTGGGAAACACCGCATGAGTGTTGCGACAAATGCATCCGGATTTCCAATTCCACAGACTGCAAGGAGTCGTTTTCCTTTGAGTGCCTTTATATCGGTGCGGACATTTGTATCCTTTTTGCTGTTTTCACGTACTAAAGGATAGAGATGTGTTGGCTGGTGGATGCTCTCCAAGATCAATGCATTCGGTGCCAACTGCTTCACCGCTTTTTTCGCCTGTGAGGAGATATCAGGTGTGTCTGTATGTGTTAGCAGGATGAGGTCTGCGCGGCGGAGAGCGGCGGGTAGCTCGCGTAAGGTTCCCACGGGCAGCAACCCCTCTGGCTTACCGAAAGGGTGTGTTGCGGGGACAGTGAGGATATCTACATCACGAGCAAGCTGCCGGTGTTGAAATCCGTCATCTAAAAGCAAGACATCTACATCAAAACGTTCAAGTGCAACCTGTCCTGCCAGATAGCGGCATCTACCTGCGATAATCGGAACATCGCTGAGATGCCTCGCCATCATGTGTGCTTCGTCACCGCCTTCCGCTGGAGAAGCACACACTTTTTTCCCATCCGAGACAATCGTTACCTCTTCACGAGCATGGCGTTTATACCCCCGTAATAGAATAGCGACGCGCTTTCCCTTTTTTTGGAGATGTTTCGCAATGGTGATAACAGCAGGTGTTTTGCCCGTTCCACCGACAACGATATTACCGACACTAATGACTCGACACGCCAACGCACGCGCTTTAAACACACCGAGTGCATAAAGCCGGTTTCGGATTGAGATAATCACGGCATAGAGCCAACTGAGTGGGATTAACAGAAAGCGTAAGGGACTGGCAAGAAGCCTCTGCTGTAGTGCGACAAGATTGAGAGCAGATACGAGTTTCATTTTTCTAATTTTCCTTGCGGTTCGGTTAGGTGAACCGTAAGAACAACGTTTCTTTCCATATATCCAGCGCGCCCGCCCCTTCCCAGTAACGGGTGGGGACCCCGGTTGCGCTTACGCATGGGGGTCGGGTTACCCAACCCTTACTCGCAGCATGCAATAATGGCGTGTGCGGATCCTTATCAAAGCCCTTTATTGCACTAACGGTCTGTCTTTAGGTTTGGTGAACCATTAGAAAATTCTAATATCAATTCGGCGGTGCGTTTAGCAGCACCCGTCGTACCGAGTTGTGCATAAACGGCTTGAAGTGATTCCCGTTGTGCCTCCCGTTTTTGAGGGTTCTGCAGGAAGTCGAGGGACAACTCCGTCAAGGCAGTTGGAGTCAATTCTGTCTGTAGCAGTTCCGGGACAATGTCGCGTCCAGCAATAAGGTTAGGAAGTCCGCTCCGTTCTAATGGTGTCAACGCCTTGACGATGTGCCAGTTAAGCGATGCGGTACGAAAGAGGATAATCATCGGTGTCCCGATGCATGCTGCCTCAAGCGTCGCTGTGCCAGAGGTAACCAACAGCAGGGTTGAAGCTCGCATTGCTGGATACGTTGCGTCTTTCACAATTTTGATGGGTGGAAGCTCCGCCTTTAACTCGTGTTGGTACTTCGCGATGCGTTCGCGTGGGATTCCTGGGGCTAACGGGAGAATCCACTGTGCATCTGGATAGACTTTAGCGATGTTCGCAGCGGCTTCCAACATAATCGGGAAGATGTGGTGGATCTCAGAACGGCGACTCCCCGGCATCAATCCGATGACAGGACCCTCTGTTTCACATAAGTTGAGATGTTCGCGTGCTGCTTGCGGACTGAGGGAGGTTTGCGCAAAATCGACGAGCGGATGTCCAACGAACTCGGTGTTTGCGCCCGCGTTTCGGTAAAATTCTGCTTCAAAGGGGAAGATTGCTGCGACAACGTTTGCCCACTTCGCCAACTTCTGTGCACGGCTTGCACGCCACGCCCACGCTTTCGGGGGGATGTAATAGACAACGGGAACGCCCTGTCTCTGAGCAAACTTGGCTAACGGCATGTTAAATTCGGCAAAGTCAACGAGAAGGAGTGCGTCGGGACGTTCCTCGCGGATACGCTGTTTCAGATACGCCTGTTTCCGAAGGAACATCGGCAGGACAGTGATAACATCGGCAAACCCCATAACGGCGGAGTCTCGGATATGAAAATCGAGTTTCACGGACGCTTTTTCCATCCGGTCACCGCCCATACCAAACAGCGTTATATCGGGACAGCGTGCCTTGAGGTGGTGCGCAACCTGAGAGGCGTGTAGATCACCAGAAGGCTCCCCAGCAACAATCATAATTTTCGGCTTTCGGTAAAAAGATGTTTGTGGCATCAGCAAATATTGTAACTCCCCAAGAATCTACTGACTGCCGACGGCTGACGACTGACAGCCATTCTAAGGCATCATCCCCGGCACCTTCAGCCCATCGGTTTCATTGAAGCTGAACATCAGATTGAGATTCTGCACGACCGCCCCTGCAGCACCTTTACCGAGGTTATCAATCGCTGCCATTGCGATGATGCGGCGCGTCCGCGTGTCCACTTCAAGCCCAACATCGCAGTAATTACTGCCGAGGACTGCCTTCGTTTGTGGGTACGTACCGGGCGGGAGTACTCGAACAAAGGGTTCGTTCTCGTAAAACGTCGCGTACAAATTAAGGGCTTCTTCCGCCGACATATCTTCTGTGAGGCGCATATAGACAGTGCTGAGAATGCCCCGTGTCATCGGGACAAGGTGCGGTGTGAACGTCACGCGAATCGGTTCCGATGCAACAGCCCCCAATTCCTGTTCAATCTCCGGCGTATGTCGATGGACACCGATATTGTAAGCAATAAAATTAGACGCTCGATTGGCATAGTGTGTATTTTCACTCGGCTTCGGACCGGCACCAGAGATACCTGACTTTGAATCAACAATGATGGAATCTAATTCCACTACGCCGTTGGCGACCAGCGGCATCGCTGCAAGTATAGCACTCGTTGGATAGCACCCTGGGTTCGCGATGAGCTGCGCGGAACGAATACAATCGCGATAACGTTCCGGTAAACCATATACCGCCTTTGGTATTAGAGCTGTGCTTGTGTGTTTTACGTGATACCACGCTTCGTAGGTCTCGGCATCCTCAAGCCGATAATCCGCGCTGAAATCCACGACGCGTAAGCCCTGCTTCAAAATTTTTGGCACGAACGACATCGCCACTTTGTGTGGGACGGCGAGGACAACGGCATCTACTCTTTCTTTGAGGGAATCAAGGTCTAAAGGTTCAAATTTAGCAGATAGAAACCCGCGGAGATTCGGAAGGACACTCTCGATACACTGTCCTGCGTAGGTTTCGGATGTGCAGAGTGCCACCTGTAATTCACCAGGGTGGTTAACCAAGAAACGTAACAGTTCGCTGCCACTATATCCTGATGCCCCAACGATTCCAATTTTTATCATTTAAAACTCACCATGTATTTTTTATTTCGAGGCTACAAATCATGCAGGAATTTTAGCACATTTTGAGGGTAATGTCAAATTAGGATGAAATATAAAGACTGGAATGTAACCATACCAACACTGCTGATGGCTGACGGTTTCCGACAGTCATTCCAAAGAAATTAATTGACAGACCACTGGATACACGGTATAATAGCCATTAGTTATCGGCTATCAGTCAAGAGATATTCAGGGCAAAAAATAGTGCAACCGCCACAAGCATCCACTGACTGCTGACGACTGACAACTTATAAAAAAGGAGATTACTATGAAGTTAGCACGATATGAATTAAACGGAACAATCGGTTATGGCATCGTCTCAGGAGAGAGTCTGAGCGTGCTATCCGGATGCCCGTTCGGTGAACATAACGAGACAGGCGAGACCGTCGCGTTAGCGGATGTCAAGCTTCTCGCACCGACAACACCGACAAAGGTGTTGGCTGTCGGTTTGAATTATCGGAGCCATTTAGATGGTGCCCCAGAGCCAGAGAACCCTGAAATCTTCATCAAAACGCCTTCCTGTATCAACGACCCAGAGGGCAACATTGAACTACCTGATGGCGATGATGAAGTCCACGCAGAGGGTGAACTCGTCGTCATAATGAAGGAACGGACTCGGAAAGCGACACCGGAAGAAGCCGCTGCCAACATTCTGGGTGTAACCTGCGGCAACGATGTCAGTGCACGCACGTGGCAGAGCAATGATATGCAGTGGTGGCGAGCTAAAGCATCCGATACCTTTGGACCCATCGGTCCCGTCATCGCTACGGACGTTGACTATACCGATGCACAATTGGAAACCCGCATCAACGGCGAAGTCGTTCAAAAGCAAACGACCGCAGACCTTATTTTCCCAGTAACGACGGTTGTAAGCTTCATTTCACAGGCAATCACCCTTGAACCGGGGGATGCAATCTTTACGGGTACACCCGGTACAACAACCGCTTTGAAAGCCGGTGATGTCGTTGAGATTGAGATTGAGGGGATCGGCGTTCTGAAAAATAGCGTTGTGGCACAGTAACTTTTTTGCTGTTAAGGGTCCCCACTTGTTACGGAAAAGGGCTTCAAGCCTCGCTCCACTCCAATCAGGAGGAGAAAATGCTTTTCAGATATTTATCTCTTTTCGAATGCACCCAAGTTTTTCAAAAGACGAAACTTGCTCTTAGAATTGTTGTGTCTTTGCTGTGCTTCGGTATAACGATGCAAGCATCAGCAGTGCTGCTGTTTCACGACGACTTTGAGAAGGATGAGATCGGAAGCGAACCCGGCAAATGGGAGGTCGGACACGACGGAAGCACAACCGCGGAAGTTGTTGCCGATCCGAAAAAGGCGAGTAATAAAGTTCTGTTGACCGCCGACAAGGGCTCTAATCAGTCACGACACGATGTCGGCGGCTCTATCTATGTCTTCGGTGACGCAGGCTGGGACGATTACGTTGCTGAATGGGATATGATGTTCCCCGATGATTTCTATATGGGTGTTGTCTTCCGCTTTCAGGATGGCGAAAAATTCTATCTGAGTGACCGACGGCAAGGTGGTAGAGATTACCATTTCTACAAACGGCAAGGCGGTTGGGCGCAGGTCCAAGCTGGGATGGTGGAAAATAAACCCGAAGTCTGGTATCGGGCACAATTGGTCCTCTCCGGTGATGAATTTACCTTCAAGTTGAAAGAGCGGGACAACAAAACGCCGTTTGACAAAGTCGATCCAGCGACGGAAGGTGAAGATGGAACCTTCAAAACCGGTAAGTTCGGTCACTACGGGCTTGTCTATCTTGATAACATTTTTGTCGGTGATGCCGTTGAGGACCTGGTTTTACCCGTTGAACCGCAGGATAAGTTAAGCACGACATGGGGAACGATTAAAGGATCTTATTAATTCAAACTCTGGCACGAAAAGTGCTTGCGAGGTTAGATGAAGCTTAAGGAAATATTTCAGTAATCCGATCTCCGAAAAATGTAGATGATACCGAAAATTTTTAGCACACCTTATCCGATGGGTGTATTTTGATAAACTTTACAATTTAAGTAGAGTTAATGCTAATGACAAAATTGTTTAGAAGCTTAGTATTATTACCAATAGGCTTGCTCACTGTTTCAATGTTTGCTGGCTGTGGTGGTGACGATGATACAGATGAACCTGCCTTAGTTAACTTCGTGAGTGCAACCCCGCCGGGCGGTGATATTGCCGCGAATGGAACTATCAAGGTTACCTTTGACAACGCACCCACTGATGTCATAGTAACCGCTGGTGTTGTCACCGTCGTAGGCAAGATTGCGACTATCGCGGGACCCTTTACTTCTGGTCCCCTCCCATTGACAATTACGTGGGCTGACGGAACCCAGACACTCCACTATACCGTTGCCTCGCCTTGCTGCGGTGCGCCGGGCATTACGGGTGGCACCGTCAAAGACGGAGACATGGATGTCGATCCCGAAGCCATCAATAGCGATGGAAGGATAGAGATCGTGTTTGGTGAAGAGGTAACTGGAAACATCACACTTCAAACCGAAGGTGGGAATAATGTCGGTTGGCTTGGAAAAGTCGAAGGTAACAAAGGGACGCTTGAACTTGTCAAAGGTAGAGAGCTCACCAACGAAACAACCTATGTTATTAGAGGCAAAGTCTCAGACGCTGCTGGCAACTCTTATGATTTCAGTGTAACCTTTGTAACTAAGGGTAAAGCGTAAATTTGAGGCTATTCCGATAATTCTTCCTATTTTCAGACAATCGAGACTAACACTATGTCAACTTACATTGCACACGGTGGAAAAGGCTCCGTTATCACAACTGGAGAAAAATACGCCTTACTGCACGAAGCGCTCTTCAAGTTGGGTGGTATTCCAAAGAAGATCTTGGTGATTCCGCCAGATATAACACGCCTCCATTCAAACGCTGGCGAACTCACCCGAATTCTCTATGGGTTCTGGGATGCTGCAAACGGGACAACCTTCGACATCCTACCTGCTATCGGTACGCATGCACCAATGACTGAAGAACAGATCGCTGAGATGTATGGCGATCTGCCCAAGGCGACATATCATGTCCATCACTGGCGGACTGGGTTATACCACTTCGGTGAAGTGCCATCTGAGGTCGTGCAAGAGGTATCGGGCGGCAAGCTTGATTATAGCATTCCTGTTGCCGTAAACCGTCGTCTTGTAGAGGGAGAGTATGAACTTATCATCTCTGTCGGACAGGTGATCCCGCATGAGGTCATCGGCATCGCGAACGGATTTAAGAATGTCCTCGTCGGTGCTGGTGGCGTTGAGATGATCAACAAATCGCATTTCCTCGGTGCTGTAGACGGTATGGAACGGTTGATGGGACGGACAGATACTTCTGTCAGAAGAGTGCTAAATTATGCACATACACACTACTTGAAGCAGCTCGGCATTGTGTACGTCATGAGTGTCATGGATGCCGATGCCTCTGGAGAGCGCGTGATGCGTGGACTTTATGTCGGCGACGATGCACATACCTTTGAGATTGCTGCCGAATTGAGCAGAGCTGTTAATATGACCTTCTTGGATGAACCGCTATCGAAAGTGGTCGTCTACTTAGATCCGCGGGAGTTCAAAAGCACATGGCTCGGTAACAAGGCGATCTACCGCACGCGGATGGCGATGGCGGACGACGGCGAGTTGATTATCATTGCCCCCGGACTTCGTGAGTTTGGTGAGGACGCTGAAATCGATCGCCTCATCCGAAAGTACGGCTACCGCGGCACACCTACAACACTCAACGCTGTCTCGGAAAATCCAGAGTTGCAAGAAAACCTCTCAGCGGCTGCGCACCTGATTCACGGCAGTACCGAAGGACGTTTCAAGGTTGTCTATGCAACCGGACACCTCACCCAAGCCGAAATTGAATCGGTCGGCTACGAATGGTCACCAGTCAATGAGGTGCTTGCCAAATACAATCCTGAAACGCTTGTTGATGGGTTCAACGACGATGGCTTTTTCTATATCAGTGAACCGGGACAAGGGTTGTGGGCATTGCGCTCGCGGTTTAGTGAGTAGATGAACTTTCATAAAAAGTAAGGAGAACAGCATGCAACCGTTCAAGATTATCATTGAAAAACATCCTGATGGTTATGTCGCCTACCCACTTGGCTTGAAAGGTGTTGTCATAGGACAAGGCGATACTTATGAAGAAAGTGTTGCGGACGTGACCTCTGCGATTCGGTTTTATATTGAGACCTTTGGAAAAGAAGAACTCGAAACCGAAGAACCCGCCTTGGACGTTTTCGTAACCGAAGTGAGTATCTGATTGATGCCGCGTTTTCCAACAGATGCCCCAAAAAACAGAGTTATTCGTGCGTTAGAGCGATTAGGATACCGTATAATTCGGGAACGGAATCATATTTGTATGGCACGTGAAAACCCAGATGGAAGTCGAAGTGTATTAGTTTTGCCGAATCATCGGCGCATCAAAGGCTCAACTTTGCGTCGCATTTGTACCCAGGCAGGAATTTCCAGAGATGCTGTTCTGGAAGCTTATCAAGTGATATAAACTACGGGAACTATACAGTGCAAAATCGAAACCTACAGACAATCCCCCAAGAAACAGGCATAAATAATACAAATGTCACCACCTGGGCACTCCCAGAAGGGGCGATTGCCCGATTAGGACGCGGGATAAGAAGTTCGCTTGAATTTTCCCCAGATGGAAAATATCTTGCTGTCGGAACAAAGATTGGACTATGGTGGTATGAGCTTGCTACGATGAAACCTGTCGCACTATGGGAAACAGAACGTGGGATGATTTCCGCCCTTAAATTTTCATCGGATGGTGCGCTGCTTGCTATTGGCAATTCGGACGGTGGGATTAAAATTTGGGATGTGCAGAATCACCGTTGCCTTGCGAAAATGCAACGGATGGGTCGATTTGACCGAGTTACTGAGCTCGTTTTTTCACCCGATGGGCAATGCTTAGCCTCCTCTGGCGGAAGATACGATGCCGTTTACGTCTGGTACCTCGAAACAGGCGAACAGATCGCAAAGTTCACCGTTGACGAAGAACTACAGTCCCGCCATCGGCCTCCTGCCATTCCTCTTGTCTTTTCTCCAGATGGAAAGAGCCTCATAGGTGCAACCCCCGAAAATACCTTTTCAGCCTGGGATATCGAAACAGGTGAACGTCTTGCCCACCTCACCGGACATTCAGCCTTAGTGATTTACCTGCTTTTTTCACCGTGCGGCGAGTTTCTAACCTCGGTGGATTGGGATGGCGGTCTCCACAAATGGGAAGTTGACAAACTCACCACTAAAGACCCACAACCTATTATCACATCAATGCCAAAAGCGACAAGATTCGTGTTGTACACCTATTCATCTGACGGCATCTTACTTGCTGCGACGGCTTCTGGAACGACTCTTACCGTTTGGGATGTGGAACGTAGCAGAAAGATAGCAACCTTAACGTATAAAGAAATCGTTCAGGGATTCTGTTTTTCACAGACGGGTTCGCAGTTAGTTATCTGCGGTACAGACACATTTCAAACTTGGAACATCGGGGATCCCGCGCCCCAACCTCCTGCTATCCGGGATCACGATTCTGTGTGCGGCTCCGTAAAATTCTCACCGGATGGGCAGACGCTGGCTGCAGGATATTGGTCAGGTGAGATTCATCTGCGGGACGTTCAGGAATTAAAACTGCAAACAACATTCAGGTGCGAAGGTCTTAAAACGATCCGCTCTATTGATTTTTCACCCTGTGGCAACAAACTGGCTGCTACTTCCTATGATAAGACTGTGAGAGTGTGGGATCTTGGAAAACCAAAAGCACCGCCTGCTGAACTCACGGGACATCAAGCGGTCCTTTATGCTGTCGCATTTTCTCCGAAAGGCGACCTGCTGGTGAGTGCGGACGCTAATGGTGTTCTGGGCTTATGGGATGTGGAACACGACTACAAACTCCAAATATTTACGGAAGAGACAGATTGGATCTGGTCAATTGCTTTTTCACCGGATGGAAAGCATCTTGTGAGTACACACCATGAAAAAAGAGCCCAATTATGGGATATTGAGAGCGGAGAGCAGATTACTGAACTCTCCTCAAACCGCCCCCGAGATGCTATGAAATATAAAGGCAACGATCACCAAATTCAGAGGATACTCCGACACTTGGAGAAAGGTTCGGTGGATAAGCGTACCCCAAAAGCAATTGCATTTTCTCCCGATGGCGACCTGATTGCAGGCGATGTATTGGGGCAAATTCGGTTGTGGGATACTACAACTTATGAGATCCGTATGGTGATATGTTTGCCATTCGGATGCGGGAGAGCTGAAGCGTTAACCTTTTCTCCGTGTGGACGGTATTTGGTCTCAGGCGCATCGTGGTTAGGAGGCACTGGCACTGATAAAGTGTCCATCCGTTTGTGGGATGTTGCTACCGGTGAAAATATCGCTACCTTCTGGAGCCATCCCACCGATATTCAGTCACTTGCTTTTTCACCGGATGGCACCCTATTAGCGAGTGGCAGCTACGATGGCACTATTCTATTATGGGATATGAAGCCTTACATCTCCCCTATTGACACCTGAGTAAGGGTTGTGGGCGTTACGTTCACGATTTAGGAAATAGATTTGCCAAAATCCCTATTTTTATGTTACACTATGCAGCAGAAAAACCGAAAGTTTATATTGAAACCACAGTAGTCAGCTATCTGGTAGCACGCCCCAGTAACGATGTAACGGTATCTGATCGACAACAAGCAACTCGGCAGCTGTGGGAGGAATATTCCGATCCTTTTGAGTTTGTCACTTCAGATATAGTTTTGGAAGAAGCTGAACGTGGCGATCCAAGAGAAGCCGAGCGTCGGATTACATTGTTAGACGACCTAAGGACACTCCCTCTGTCACTCGAGGCTGCTGCTCTTGCACATAAGTTGATCAACCAAGGTACGGTGCTACCGCAATTTCTACCGGACGCGCAACATATTGCTATTGCCGTGGTCCACAGTATTGAGTATCTCGTTTCTTGGAACTATAAGCATATTGTTAATGAAACCAAACGGCAGCATATCACTGACGTTTGTCTAACCGCTGGATACCGACCAACAACTCTCTGTACACCCGCGGCGTTAATTGAGGAGATACAGATGAAAGAGCACCCTGAACCACAGACAGATCCTATCCTTGAAGAGTGTTATCGAATGAAAGCAGAGTTTGCTGCCCAATTTAATTCTATAGAGGAACTCTACGATTACTTGAAGGCAGTAGAGAAAAAGCGCAGAGCTCAAGGTAAAATATATATAGATCCACCTCCACCTCCCGCAGAACGGAGCACATAGGACTAAAATAATTTACGCTATTGCCTCATTTTCTAACAGAAACCGAAAAGGAGAACAGCATACAACTCTTCAGAATTATCGTCAACTGGACACCCAAAATATGGTTTCCGTTGGCAATTGTTCTGTTGAATGGTGTAATCAACTTTTTGGCGAGGCAATATCTTTTTGCATATTTGGATTTAGATTTATTTGAAATCTCTCCTAACTTTCAGGTTATCGGTGGATTTTTTGCTATCGCTGGGGCATTGATCAATTGGACCCTGATAAGCGTTCTCCTCTTTTTTGGGTGTCGGTTACTTTACAAAAGCGAAGGTGTTTTCCAAAATTTCTTTAAGGTTATAGGTCTGTGCCATCTCGTTCTGTTGGTAGCCACACTAAGTCATTTCATTTTTATTTTCATCAGTTTGCCGCCTGATCTCACGACATCAGAAGTGAATACTGAGCGGTTGGCTTCACTCGAACTGCCAATTCAAGTGATTAACATTGCAGGTCACATCTGTTTCGCGCTTATCCTCGTAGTAGTGGTTCAAACTTTTTTTGAAATTAGATGGGTCCAAGCACTTTGTAACCTATGTATCTCTTATACCATCTATTGGATTTTGAACAAAGCCTTATAGTTCGTTTTTCCGCACGTTTTTTTCTTTTTTTCCCAGATTTTTTGGGTCCAAGATGGCAGCCGGGCGACCCGATTCGACCATAACTTAATGTGGTATCAGCATTTCAGGCAATTCAGTGAGACTCTGAATCGTCTCATTCCATCTGCCGGTTTGTGTGTTGTCTCGATCAAGCAATATCGGACGAATTCCCACCGCTTCTGCGCCGACGATATCCGCCTCATAAGTATCACCAATATGTACGGTTTCTTCCGCCGAAACACCGATTGCCGCGAGCGCGTAGTTGAATATATGTGGATCCGGCTTCTCGGATCGGACGCGCGCATCGTGCGAAGCGACGATGGCATCAAAATAGTGTGCAATACCGAGGCGTTCGGTGAGTGGATCCAAGGGCGTATCCCAATTGGAAACAATCGCTAACTTGAAACCAGCGTTTTGCAAATGCTCAAGGGTCGGAATCACATCGTCGTAGAGGGTAGCGTTGGTAACAGCAAAAAGCGGATGTCCAGATTGCAATAGTTCCCACGCCATCTGCTCTACATGTTGTTGAACACCAAGTTCCCTTAAAAATTCGCATTCTCGTGTTATCACAGTCATCAACCATTCCAACAGAGAATGGTTAGCAGGACTGGATGCCGATGTATCAACAAAGAGATTCCCCACCGCTGCTTCATAGCGTTCCCAATTAATTTCAACGCGATACCGTTTGGCGATCTTTTGAAGGCTTACTTCAAACGATTGCTCTCCGTGAACAGACAGCGTTTTGTAAAAATCAAAGAAAACAGCTTTTACCATAATTTCCTTGCTTTATACACCAGAAAGCAGTTTCGGTAATTCAGACAAACTTCGGATTGTCTCATCCCATTTGCCGGTTTGGGTGCCGTCTCGGTCGATGAGTATCGGACGAATGCCTGCGTTTCTTGCGCCGACTATATCTGCTTCGTAGGTATCCCCTACATGCACGGCTTCTGCTGCCGAAACGTCGACGGCTGCGAGCGTGTAGTTGAAGATGTGTGGATCCGGCTTTGCAGACAGGACCCGCGTATCGTGTGACGCAACAATTATGTCGAAATAGTGGGCAATACCGAGCCGTTCGGTGAGTGGGTCCAACGGTGTATCCCAATTGGAAACAATCGCTAACTTGAAACCGGCATCCCGTAAATGCTCAAGTGTCGGGACAGTGTCATCGTAGAGCATAGCAGCACTGGCAGCAAAAAGGGAGTGCTCAGATTGTAGCAACTCCCATGTCATTTGGTCTAAGTAGTCCCGAACACCGAGTGCCGCCAGAAAATCTCGGTAACTATCAATGATCTGCTGCATCGTCTCCAGAAGATCGTGGGTCATCGGGTCTGATCCTGACGCATCCGCGTAGAGATTCCCGCGCGCTGTGTCATAGCGTTCCCAATCAATTTCACACCCATACCGGTCTGTGATTTTTTGGAGTCTGGGTCTAAGCGATTCTCCCCAAACGCCCAACGTTTGGTAAAAATCGAAGAAAACTGCTTTTATCATTTTTTAAGGATAATGTCTGGGCGGAAGAAACCTGCGTATGGGCTTTCTAAAGACCTTCCATAGGTGTCAAGGATTCTCACGACATTGATTTTGTAGGTATCATTCCACAAATGCCGCCCCTATGGGGCTTAGGTGTGGAACACAACATGTTTCTCCACAAATGCCGCCCCTACGGGGCTAAAAAGGTATTGAAGTATCCAAGGTTTGTGTTTGTAAACTCCGAAAATACGTGAACACTTTGAGAAGTTAATCCCCTATCCTCACTTATCAGGGGGAAAAGACACAAAGACCCTCCTCAAAAAACTCGTCTTTAGATGTAGAGGGTTGGATCGGGGATGCCTGCCTCTTTAAAGCCTCTCTTTCGGAGGATGCAGCTATCACATCCACTACACGCTCTGCCTTCCGTGTCCGGATCGTAGCAACTTAAAGTAAGGCTATAATCAACACCGAGTGCCGCTCCAATTTGGATAATCTCCGCCTTCGTTTTATCAATAAGTGGGGCGCGGATTTTCAATTTTGTTTTACCCTCAACACCGGCTTGTGTCGCAAGGTTCGCCATCGTTTGATAGGCATCTATATATTCGGGACGACAATCAGGATAACCGCTGTAATCAATAGCGTTGGCACCGATAAAAATGGTATCGGCGACAAGGACTTCAGCATAAGCGAGTGCATAGGAGAGAAAAATCGTGTTTCGGGCAGGAACGTAAGTTATCGGTATGCCATTTCCCATCTCCCCATCCGATCTGTCCTTTGGAACTTCAATATCTGCTGTCAATGCGGATCTTCCAAAGGTCCGAAGGTCGATGTCAACGACTGTATACTGTTTCGCACCCAATGCTTTTGCAACGTTTTCTGCGCATTGCAATTCTACAGTGTGCCGTTGACCATACCGAAAACTCATTGCGTAGGTGTCATAACCTTCATCGTGAGCGATGGCGAGTGTTGTTGTTGAATCTAAGCCGCCACTCAGTAAGACGACTGCTTTTTTACGCAATTCTTTTCCTTTATTACGGTGTCGGCTGTCAGCCGTCAGCCATCAGCAAAGAAGTCGTCAGCAAGCGGAAAGCCTTTGCTAAACGAAAACCTCTTAACTGAAAGCCGACAACTGAAAACCGATAGCCAATACTCTGACCACTATTTTTGTTCAAACTCTAATTTCGCGAAACGGAGGAAGATACCCCCACCCGGTCTAGCAAGGGGACCGTTGATAGCCAAACATGCGATGACATGTTTCGCACCCGGTTCAGCACTTTCGGTAACAACGACGCGTTGGGGCGTATTGAAACCGGAGGCGGCACCACGTCCAGACTCTCCGAAAGCCAAGTCAATTTCGCCATCAACCCAGACTTCACCGTAGTCGTCAATACACGTGTGGAACCACACCTGCGAACCGGCAACTGAAACCCCATCAACTTCCTCTGGAAGTGTTACAGTGATTCGATACCAACCGAAACAGAGTCCTTCAGAGATGATTGCTTGAATATCCTCACAAATGGGCCAACCTGAGTCGTCATAATCAGCGAGGCGAGCGGGTGACTCTTTCATCAAATTAACTAAACCGCCATTGGGTTCACCCGGAACGAGTCCATCGCCATAACGCCATTCGGAATTGGTGAGTTCACGGTGTTCTGCATTTTCTAAATCAAGTTCTGCAATAATCATGTGCTTTCCTTCGTTTTGTTGTCGCGGCTCCTAACCGCGGTTTTTGTGGTATGGCGCGCATGTATAAAGCGCACCTCGTGATTTATGAAATTATAGTAAAATCTACAATTACTCTGACATTGTAGGACGGCGAGGTTCCAAACCTCGCCAGCGGCCGTGAGGGTTTCCTTCATTTTCGTAAGGGTTAGGTGACCTAACCCCTACGAGAAGCGCGAAGTCTCGTTTTTACCAAACTCACGTTAATAATTAAAAGACCAAAGTTTGTAGGCGATACCTGTTGAAAGAATCAAAGAAATTCCTGCGACAATAAATGGAACTTGAACAGAGATATTAACCAGAAAGCCACTTGCGACGTAACCGAGAAGAAATCCGCTGCTCCATGCCAAGTGTGTGAGACCTACCCCGTGTCCTTTCTCGTGGGGTTCGGTAAATTCATTGATAAACCTCGGAATCGTTGTCGAAAGTGCCCATGCTGCACCTGCGCCGAGAACTCCGAAAACTTCCAGTGCGATTAATGAGTCATGAAAGAACGCCACGCCAAAGGCGAGGAGTGTAACGATTGCGTTCGCCACGAGCGCAGGCGTGCGATGTCCAATCCTATCACATATTCTTCCGACAGCCAATTGGCACCCGAAAGCGAACAGTAGACTCACTGCGCCGTAATAACCTGTCGCTTTCACGCCAGCGATACGAGCAATCAAGATCGGCATAAGCAAGTTCACGGAACCCCAATAGTAAGTTGGGAAAACTCGTAAACCAATCAGCATTCGCATGTTTGGCCGCCGACTTAGGTTTAGATATGCCCCAATATTAAGGGTTGATTTCCATATCCCACCTTGCTCCCGTCGCCTATTGGAAGACTGCTGCATCAATCGGGGCAAAAAGAAGCATGCCCCGACAAATAACACGCCGGATAGAATGATCGCCCCGATCCCGAAAACCCTATAGTCGATACGATCAATAACCTCTCCCGCGATGGCACTCCCAACTGCACTCCCAACAGTCATGTTGATAAAGTACAGTCCGGTCGCCAACCCCAATCGGTTTGGTGGCACAACGCTGATGAGATAGGTTTGTCCACCCGCAGTTTTGAACCCGGATGCGATGCCTTCGTAGCAGAGGATACCCCAGATGAACAGCGGCGTTTGTGTTGTGAAAAGTGCACCTACAACGATCGCGCCTGTCATCCCGATGAGTATAGCCGGTTTCCGTCCGAACCGATCACTGAGTGTTCCACCAATCAGTGCCGAAATACCACCGAGTCCGATGGGCAGTGCACGTAACAACGCCGCGAACAGTGCCGTCTCTTCTAAAATTGTCTCCGCATAGACCGGAAACAGCATCTGGACCGGTCCTGTTACCAAACCCACAACAAATACAATGGCGCAGAGAAGAATAAACCCGCGAGTCCACATGCTTTGTTAAAAGTAGCGCATCAGACTGTCCGTAATATTTGGTGCAGCGGTGCCGAGTCCGCAAGCACTCGTTGCTCTCATGACCGCTCCAATCTCCGAGATGAGTGTTTCCGAATTCGGGTCCAACGGCGCGGACAAAAGTTCTGTCAGTCGATGTGTGCCGATACGACAGGGAAAACATTTTCCGCAAGATTCCTCAGCAAAAAATTCCATTGCGTTGCGTGCGACATCGAGCATATCTCGCGTATCGTCGAAAACCATAATCCCCGCGGCACCCAGCATCGCACCTACCTTTTGGAAACTCGGTTCATCAATCGTAATATTCAGGTCATCTCCAGCGATAAACCCACCGGATAACCCTGCTGTTGTAATCGCTTGAATTTTGCGTCCTTCTGTAGCACCACCTGCCCACTCATAGAGAAGCGTCTTCAACGGAAGTCCGAACGGGACCTCGTAATTTCCGGGTCTTTGAATGTCCCCAGAGAGGCTAATAATCTTTGTGCCTGCCAAGTTTTCGTCATAGCTGAGATTTTTATACCACGCTGCACCGTGGCGCAAGATCTGGACAGCGGTGGCGAGTGTCTCCACATTGTTTACAACCGTGGGTAGGTTTTCAAACCCATGCGTCACAGGGTAAGGCGGACGGTTCCTTGGAAACGGATGCTTCCCTTCAAGGCTGTTCAATAGCGAACCTTCCTCACCACAGACGTAAGCCCCTGCCCCACGTCGAATATAGATGTGGAAGTTGAAGTCTTCATCGAGGATGGCATCGCCAAGTAATCCGGCTTCTTCCGCTTCTGCAAGTGCTTGTTCAAGTATTTTTAAGGTTTCCGGGTACTCATAGCGGAGATAGATAAAGCCTCGCGTTGCGCCTGTCGCGTAAGCGGCGAGCGTCATCCCTTCAATCGCAGCGTGTGGCGCGTAATCAAGGATAACCCGATCTTTGAAACAGCCCGGTTCGCCTTCATCTGCGTTGCAGACGATTGTTTTGGGTTCGCCCGGAGCATTCAAAACCGATTCCCATTTCATACCTGTTGGAAACCCTGCACCACCCCTACCTGCGAGTTGACTCTCCTTGAGCGTTTTAATTACATCTGTTGGTGTGCGTGTTGTTACCGCACGTGTCAACGCTTCATAACCGCCGGTGTGCTGATAACCTGTCAACGTGCTGCGTTCAGGTTCGCGGATTTCGGCGAAGATACATTCTTCGCCATCGCCTGGATATGGCGGGGGTAGAGGGGAGGGTTGTACAAAGAGGGTATCCGCTTGCTTTCCAACGAATACCTGATGTCCTCTCAGCACGGGGACGCAATCGTCACACCTTCCGGCACACGGCATCTCGGTCGCGCCTTCGTTTTTGAGTGCCTCAAGGATTTCCAATCCGCCTTGCAACCGGCAAACCGGTCCGGTACAGACGCGGGGTGCACTCTGTCCTGGGGTTTCACGCGCAAAATGGTGGTAAAATGTTACGGTGCCAAAAAGTTCGGCAAGTGGGATCCGAAGTCCAACTGCGATGTCGCGAAGGACTGCCTCCGAGATAAATCCGTCTCGGTCATGGAAGACGTGTAGCAATGACAGCAATGGGGCAGGTTCATCGCGCCATTGGGCAATCACTTCTCGATTCGTCGGGGCTGCCATCTAATTCTCCAATACTAACACGAAGTGTAATTTCCTTGTGTATCTTATCAATTTTCTGACTTCGCGTCAACGTTTTTATGAAATTGGGGTATGTAATATTTTGCCAGCTGTGACGCAGATGCCGCCCCGCTGGGGCTAAAGATGGCGTTTTTATGCGCGCTTCTACACAGGTGTCGTCCCGCTGGGACTAAAGACAATACTATTTGCAGGTGGCATTTTGAGTCATCCAATGCCAAGACTTTATACCCCGCTGAAGTTTCCTATGGATAGGGTTTCAATCGGGAACATCCACTTTGAATGGATCTATGAGTTCATTTAATGCCTTCCGCTGCCCGTGGTTGCGGCTTTCCAGTTCGTGGAGTGCCTCTGGAATTTCGTCCTTATGCGCGTCAAACGGAAGCCACCGAGACGAGTCTGCATGGTGAAACTGTTTCGCGTAGACCCAGCGTAAGAACACCGTCATCCGGGGATAGGCTTCGTGATTCCACCGTCGCCCAGCATGTCGCGTGTTCGGCAAAAATACAATGAAATCGCCAGCGTTCACTGGAACATTGTGAACCATCGGTGGCGGGTCATCCATCGTGATGTGTTCAGGATACTGGAAGTTAGATTTGTGGCTTCCGGGGATGCAGGCAAATCCGTTGCCGGGCGGAACATCCACTAACGAAACGGAGAGATTGAAGAAACTCGCGAAGATTTCATCGTTGGCGACTTGGTATTGGTGGTGTGGACTTCTAAACCAACCTTTATGCCCGCCGTGGAGTTCTAAACCGTCTGCGTTGGGATAGCAAATATTCGCGACGACATCGAAAACTCGCGGATGGTTCCAAGTTAGCGCAGTTGCTACGCGCAAGATTTCTGGATTCAGAATGAGTCGTTGGAATGCTTCATGCCCGTAATGCATGTTATAGACCCACCACGGTTTTCCCTCTGGCGCGTTGATTCGCATGGGATGCTTGAAATCCGCCTCATCCCATTCGTACCACTCAAACATCTGTGCCTTCATCAGTTCGACATCTGCTTTTGGCACAGCGTTTCTCACCACAAAATAGCCGAGTAGATCGAGGTACCATTTTTCTTCCTGTGTTAGCATAGTTCCTCTCCCCCATCAAGTTTTTTGAGGATCCGCTTGGCAAAGCCTTTTTCACTACGTTGGATTGATTCCAATTCGTATTGGTCGTCAGAGATGCAGTGCCGATGCGCGTCTATCGGTAAATTATAGTTCTCATTAAAATAGAAACTGAATTGATAGCGATTGAAGACGACCCGACGCGGATAATCTTCTTTCCAAAACTTTGCGCCGTGCATCAGTCGTGATGAGAAAATGAGGCAATCCCCCGCCTTCAATTCAAAGGTGATTGCTGGTGCCCATTCGTTATCAATGTCAACCGTTGTAGGGAACTTGATTCTCGATTTATGTGTGCCAGGGATGCACATAAAACCGTTGTCCTTCGGCACATCAACGAGCGTTATAGCAGTGTTGACGTAATTGCTGTAGATCTGTCCGTTTCCGGCTTGGTAATCGTTGTGTGGGTTGTGGAATCCATCAGGGAAGTCAAAACCGCTGGTGTCGCGATGAAGTCTCTCCTTTTCACCTTCAGAAATAGGACGTTGCCTCTGCAAAACGAGGGCGCAATTGAAAAGCCTTGGACGGTTCCACATCAACCCCATCACAATCCGCATCACCTTTTCATTGAGTGATAACCGCTCGAAAATCCGATTACCGTACTGAACATTGTTCAACACACCACTATATTCGTCTTGGGTGACGTTCACCGGTTCAGGTACGGTTTCAGGGTGTGCGAACCACCGGTTTGCTATCTCAAGCATCCGTTCTACCTCTGTTGGTGAAATCACCTGCCGAAACACGAGATAACCAAACAAATCATAGTGCCATTTCTCCTCTTCCGTTAGTGTAGAGGGGAGATCAATGGCACTGTCCTCACCGCGGATTAGCATACTGTCTCCTATTACAACTTAAATCCAAGCCCAAATGGACCGAGAAGATTTGACTTGCTAACGACCTTATCTCCATTTGTATCGACCAGTTTGCCTCTAAAGTCGGCTTCACTGCCGCCTTCAACTTTTAAAAGGTAGGTGCTGCCGGCTTCTACATCCGCGGAAAACCATGACTGGTGTTGACGACCGCCCGGTGTGTCTCCATGAAAAGATTCGTATACAACGAGCACTGACATGTCGTGCTTTCCGGGGGCGACCAAAATTTCGTCATCAATAGAGACTTTTTCAAGCGCATCAATCTTCTGGCGCAAAACCAACTTGCCATCAATTTGGAATACAATTAGGCTATACCGTTGAATCCATCCTCCGTCTGTATCAATTTTGATAGTAGCGAGTTCAGATTTCGGCAACTGTGGTGCTTCGTACTCACCCTTTGGCATAAATACGCCACAACCGATAAACGTTAGAGACAAAAGTATACCTGTGAGTAGAATAAGGATGCTTAATTTTGGTTTCATCTGTTGACCTCCAATGCTATTAACATAGCGGTGTATCTACTGATAGAGTTTCATTTTTCTCCTAAACCTTTCCTGCTTATACTGTCCTGTTAATTGTAAAATCTACTATGAACTGCCTAAGTGCTGCCTTCACTTCATCGGGCTTTTCTATCCAAGGATAGTGTCCTGATTCGGGAATCGATGCAAACGTACCACGAGGTAGTTTAGAGGCGAGTGTCTCTATAAAGTGACTCGGGCGAGGATCACAGGCTCCATGAAGGAAAAGGACAGGTATAGATAGATCGTAAACGGATTGCTGAAATTTTGAATCTGTGGTGTAACCTTTCCAGTCTGCGCCGACTTTTTCGTTCGCTTCATTGCTCACAGGATGTTCATCAAAGGTTGGAAGATTGTCAACTTGATTCGGGTCAAATACATCTGTTCTGCGACTTAAAGTACGAAGTCTGTTCAATATCCGTTCCCCATCAGCACCTTCAGCTTGTTCTCTTTGTACACGCAGACGTTGATATTCTTCACGCTCTGATTCGCTCAGCGCATTTAACCGATTTTTGCCATATTCTTCGTGCCATCGGGCATCAATACCTGTGCCTGCGATGTGAAGAACTGCTATCGTTTGAGCTGGAAACCTGACTGCATAAGCCAGAGCAAGTCCCGCGCCCCACGAATGCCCGCCAACAATCCAACGTTCAAAGTTGAAATGTTTTCTCAATCCCTCCAAATCATCAACACACGTAGATACATCATAAGGACCTACGGGTTGTGAACGCCCACTTCCACGTTGATCATATCGGACAACTTGACATAAGTCAGAAACCATCTCGGCGATGGGGTGGAGATAATCATAACCACCGGGACCGCCATGGCAAAGCACTATCGGTTGTCCTGTTCCTTGAATGGCTGTCCAAAGCCGAACACCATTAATCGGAAGTATCTGTTCTTGGGACATTCCCAACCTTTCTAATATTTATCGTAAAATCCACAATTATTTGGATATTGAGAAAGGGCAGGGTTACAAACCCCGCCAGCGACGGTGATCATATCTTCGGGCTTTACTATAATCCTAGTGAAAATAGATAGATTGAACTCGGTGTAACTATACTACTTGACCACATCCTTGTCAACTGAAATTGATGACAGTGGGATGGACTTTTAGTCGCGGTCTTATCTCTTGACATGAAGACGGAATTGACGGATAATCTAAGCAGCAATCGGAGAAGATCCTGTCTATCAACAACCGGGCAAGTCTGAAAGTTACCGGCACGCCTACCTTAAAAGGGAACTGACCATGAAAGTAGATCCACAACAACTCATTGATAATGGCTACATCGTGCTACGGCAGGTTGTTCCACCTGATCAGCTGGAAACGTTGAGGACGAGTTTTGAAACCCTCGTCGAGAAGCAAAAAGTTGTCTGGGAAAGAGAACGGAAACCGGACGAAAAACCGGGAGGCGTTTGGACAACAAGTGCACAACCGAGAGTGTTTTTCGATGAGGTCGTTGACGCTGCGACCGCTAATACTGTTGAATTTTGTCTGCATGAAAACACGCTTGGTGTGAGTCAGCAACTTATGAGAGCACCCGAAGCAGCGATTACACTGATGGCACTAATGTGTAACCCTGTGCAAGACCACGGTCCGGCGAGTTGGCATCGTGATATTGATCCGACGGGACAGGCACCGCTCAAGGGCATGCAGATGGATTATGTTAAAAACGGACCGGGATATGTCCAATGGAACATCCCGCTTTACGACGATAATGTGTTCTGGCTCGTGCCGAGAAGCTACTGCCGCCCAAATACACCAGCGGAGTACGAACATCTATTGACCCGCGCACAGAAACCGATGCCGGGTGGGATTCCAATTGAACTTTCAGCAGGTGATGGGGTTGTTTATAGCCACATGGGGTTGCATTGGGGTAGCAACTACAGCACGAAATTGCGCCGGACTGTTCATCTCGGATACCGCGCCTTCGGTGGGGATTCGTATCCAATTGTTGACCATTTTTATTGGAATCTGGAATTCACACAGCACCTTCCTGCTGAGACTCACGCCCGATTTGAACGTTTCTTCCGACTCCACCAGCAGCAATCTAATGTGATTGAGGCGACCTTTCACGCCATCCGTAACAAGGACACTGATGGTTTTCGAGATGGATTGGCGAAACTACACCCGGGTGAAGAGGAACGCATGGTCGCCGTTGTATTCCTCTCAAAGTTGGCGGACAAGATTCGCAAACTTAAAGACCCCGAAGTCAGCAAACTTCCAATTGAAGAACGCATCGGCGAAATCTCTGCACATCGACTCAACTTCCATCTCTATGAAGATTTCGCCCGTCGTTTTTCCGTTGAAGCCGCTGAAAGTATCTGGCAACGATTTTCGACGTTATACGAGAAAATTGAGGCAGAGATCGCCCGATCAGTTCCCGACAGAACATCCCGCGTAATGCGCTATCAACTAACGGACATGCCAGCGAATTTCGAGGTAGAGGACTTTATTCAGAGCTGGTAGAAATGTAGAACAACTTTTAAACGAATTGCGTCAATCAGATGTGTCTGTCGTGCGAGAGGTGTGCGACTTACGCTGGACGATTGAACAATCTCGCCATGAAGCAAACAGGAGTTAATCATTGACACAAAATCGAAGTGTAATCATCAAAGTTGAGGCGGGTTCGGTCAAGCGGCACAATGACCTCGTCCGCTTGCGTTTCAAGCCGAAACGTTATTTTTCCGATTGGCAAGAAGGGACCTCAGTGCTTGCGATGTCCATAACCGATACAGACGGTCATGTCTCCGGTGAGGATGTCCCATGTCAATTCGAGCCGACGCTACGCGAGCTTGCATGGCAAACAGGCGAACTTCCAGTGGGGACATCGGCACATTACGCGATCCGACAAATCAATGGACCGCCACCCAAAGCCCGTTATCAAATCGAACAGAAACCTGCGCACCTGCTCATTTCTGCCGATGACGCGTTATTCGCACGATATAACTTTCTCGGTGTTTGGAAGCCTTACTTTTGGCCCCTCAACGGGAATCATGGGACTGTGGTCCGCGGGGCTGGCGGCGGTGACCACCCGCACCACACAGGGCTTTACCTTGCCTATGGGGGGCACGGTGAAGGTGGGTCTGCAAATATCTGGTCTGATTGGGATGAGCCACCTTATGGACCCTGCGGAAAGATGTTGCACCAACGCTTTGTCCGAATCACTGAGGGGAACGTCTACGCTGAATTTGTCGAAGACCTGATCCATGTCAAAGGAGATGGCGACGTTATCATGACAGAAACGCGGACCGCTCGGGTATGGTATGGCGACGATATGCGACGGTTTCTGGAAATTACGCACGAAACGACACCGCCACTGGACATCGGCGATCGGCAATTCCTCTTTGTAGCACGTTTGAATCCATCAATGGGTATCCCGGAGGAAGGACACGTTGAAAATTCTGAAGGACAGATTGGCAGAACAGCGGTGCATCATCAACGCGCGCGGTGGTGCGATTTAGGCGGCACAGTGGGAGATGGGGTGGCCGGTATCGCGCTGTTTGATCACACAGAAAACGCTGAACATCCGGGCTTTTTCGGGGAAATCGCTGTACAGGAACAGATGAGCATCCTCCACCATCCGCCTGATGAGCTGGAAAATGACCGTTTCCGTCTGCGATTTGGTGTCTATGTCCACGAAGGTATTGCGCCGGAGGCAGACATCGAACGGCATTATCAGTGCTACGTAAATCCGGCGCAGGCGGAGGTCTTGAGGGACTCAGCGTTTTAAGCGATAACAGGACCAAACCGCGTAAACCGTCGCCAATTCACTCCGGTCTCTTGTGGTGCTTGACATCCAATTCGCGAAGGAGTGCCAAAGTGTCCTCAAACGATAACTCACCCGTTGAAGCCGTGTGTTCGAGGTAGTCGCGCGTTTTATTGTTGAGCACGCCATAAAAAGCACGTGCCTCAGGGTCGGGATGGTCTCGCCAAAGTTCGACAGGTATCAATGAATCCTCGCTCAAGTACCGACGGTTCGGATGCCCGTAATAGACTTGCACCGTCTTACGTTCTTCCTGGGTGGGACGGGTCGTAGCGGTGTGTAAAACACCGATGTTGAATAGAACGGCTGTCCCAGCGGGACCGTACAAATCGACAATTCCGCCACGCTCCAACTGCGCGTCTGTTTCGAGAATTTCAGCTTCCACTGATTCCGGTGATAAGGAGAAACAGTGCGTTGTTTCATCAACATCGGTCAGATACAACATCAACTGTATGAACCCGATACGCAACGGATGTTCAAGCCAGTGCCTCGGACCATCTCGATGCCAACCGCGATTCAGTTCACCATCGTACGGTGCCATGTGCCGGATGCAAATTTCTGAAAAGCAAGGGGCATTGCCCATCAGTGTGTGTAGGCAATCCATGACGATCGGATGCCGAATTACATTGTCGAATTCAGGTGAAGTCAGAAGCGCATCGCAATTCGCGGTCTGGTAATATCCAATACGATACCAGTGATCTTCAATTTCAGTCCGGTCCCGGTCAAAAGTATGAACAAAATGCTCAACCTCGGCATCGCTCAGAATTTTACCGAGTGAGACATAGCCATTTTCTTTAAAAAACGCATAATCTGTCGGCTTCATGTAATTTTCCTCGCCTCAATTCTTTAGACCGCTCCTACAGCAGTCTGTGGATTCACTGTTTTCGGAATTTTGTAGCGCATCTGCAACTTCTATCGATTCGCTTGTAACCGTCGGACTCGAGCCGGCGTGTCGTCGTTCTGAATCTCCGACGAGAGAATCTGAAGGCTTCGGTCTTCAATTGGCAATTCAACCTTTACACACCCACGGCGATGCGATTCCCGGAGTGCGACGGCTACTTCTAACGCCGCGCGTCCGTCTTCGCCCGAACACTTCGGAGAAGTCCCATTCTCAATAGCGTTAATGAGGTCCTCAACGATTGTGAGTCCCATACCTTGCATTCGCACGGGGATCGGGAATGGACATTTTGCAGGCACGCCGCGTCCGCGTCGTCCGCCGGGAACCATGCGAATCAACTCAAACGTCTCGGCATTGTTGACAGAACGGATACGCCCCGTTGTGCCGATGACATCAACCTCCCACGGTGCTGCGCCACACGACGTACTGCGAAGATATGCTCGAACACCGTTATCGAAAACGAGATAGCCGTTTCCCTGCAGGTCACTTTCACCCGCAGCGGCTTCATCGGATTGCATCTCACCGAAGACCCACTCGACGTTCCCACCTGCCATATAGCGTAGAATGTCAATAGCATGGCTGCCGTTATGCGAAAGTCCGCACTGTGCATAGACTGTCACCTGCAGCACATCTCCGATTTCGCCTTCATCGATGAGTTTTCGGGCTTCGCTAAAGAACGGGTTCCAGCGTCGCGCACAATTGATTGCCATTGCAACACCTTCTGCTCGACAGGTATCCACCATCTCATCTGCCTCAGCAAGACTGAGCGCAATCGGTTTTTCTGCCCAGATCGCTTTGACACTGGAGCGCGCTACATCTTGCACGATAGTTGACCGGACCCGTGCTGTCGTGCAGACACTGACGATGTCAAGATTTTCCTTCTCCAGCATTTCACGGTAATCGCCGTAGATATGCTCTGAACTTAGCCCCCACCGTTCGCCGAAGATCGCTGCCTGCTCGGCATGTAGATCAGCACCAGTAACCAATTCCACATTCGGTGCAGCGTGGTAAGTCGGACCGTGGCAATAGGGCAAGAAAATTGACCCGCCTTGTGTGATTTCGTCATCAAAGGTGCTTCCCATACGTCCTAAACCGATTACGCCTGCTCGATACGTTGTCATCTTTTTTTCTCCAAGAGAGTTGTGCTGAATGAGAGAAATTTGACAGTGATATATTTATGGGACAGTATCTGCATTTAGCACAGCATCTGGCCCACGGATACCATTTTGTGCCAATATCTGAAGATATTTACCTCTTTTCACGCTTGATGCAGTTTTTCCGGTAGAAATCCAGTGGTAAGTACTCTGACCTTTCAAACCCTCAAGGTTTTTTGCAGAAAGTTTACACCACTGCTTTAACCACCTTAATTTCGCTGTGACTTCTCTTACTTTACGCGTATTATCTGCCGGATGAACTTCAACATAGTAAATCCTATCCCTATAACCGAACACGTAATCCCAACGGTGTTCATTCGGATAACGCTTTTCAAGACACTTGTCTATATAAACACTACCTTTCAACTCACGCGATGCGTTGACCTTTATTTTAGTTTTATCTTGCCGCTCTAATGCCTGTAACCCATTTTCCAGACATTCGGCAATTTCTGGAATTTTCTGAATAGCCTCAGTAAAATTCAAAGTTCACTCTCCGACACAGCTCTTGTAACAACATCCGCAGATTTAGTACTAAATAGTGTAAGACCACCCCAATCCGATACGGCTTCATCCGGATCTTCAGCATCTAAGGTTGAAATGTCTTTGACGCTCACAACACTCTCCTGACGAGAAAAATAATAGGTTTTGAAAGTTTTTTCATTCAAGATTGTCTCCGTGAGGTCTTTGGAATAGGCACCCGCTTTCAAATCCAACAAATGTCTTAACCGTGTTGGAGCAGAATTTGATTTAGCAATAAATCGAATCGCCCAGACAAGTTCTAAAATTTGGGATGAATGCGTAGAAACGATGACTTTGTAGCCTCGCCTTAGCAGCTCCAAAAAAATAAGAAGCAGTGCTGAGATCGCTTGGGGATGTAAGCCCATTTCCGGTTCTTCAATAATAACCCAGTTGATCTTATCTTTCTTCTGTACTTTCCCGGAAGGCATTAACCAATATAGTCCTAATAGGAGAGGTGCGAATTCTCTCTGTCCGGTTGACCAAGTCATGAACGGTAGTTGTGTGCCTGCAATATCTAAGACAATGCGTTTACGTAATCCGGACCTATCCAATCTAATTTCAGCGTCTCCAAAGATGCTTTTTCCGATCGCGTCTCGGAGTGTTTTATTCATGCGCCCTACTTGTGGAAAAATGGGCCCTTTACCTGTTCCCAGTCCAGCTTCCATTAATAGACGCAATTCCTCACTGAATTCCTTGACTACATAAGGATCGCTTGTTGCGTAGTCTGTAAACGCGCGTGGCCATCCATCTTTAAGGGTCATAACCCGGTGTGCTGGTATCAGAAAGAGGTTCTCAGATTTCTTTCTTCTTGATAACGCTTTTCGAGGTGTAAAATCTACTTTATCAACAGTAACTTTCGTCTCATCCTTGTTCCAAATCGTCTCCATCCCTTCACCGAAATAAAGGGACAAAAAATCCTCGGTTTTTTTCTGCCAATCAAAACCGTGTTTTTTCAGAGTTTGCGTAATATCGCCTGCATCTAAAATTAACTTCATGAGTTGGAGCAGTATGCTTTTTCCACTCGCTTGTTCACCAACAAACACTGTTAGATCTCCAAAGGTGATGTCGGCTTCCGGAATTTGTCCGAGCGAAGTCAGTTTAAGATTTTTCATAATTCTTCTACTCTGTTTTCCAATACGCTAACTGAAAAGTTAGAACCGCAATTTATTCTCATGTTTATTTTACTACAATTCAGATTTTTTCGTAGACAAAATCCAGCCACTTGTCTTGTGGCGATATAATTAGGGGTTTCGGCGAAAGTGGTGTCCAGTACGGCTTGAAAATATGACCCATATCACTCTTTAATTCCCATGCATCCGCCGTTTTCTCTTGTGTGGACATAAGGAAAAAATGTCTTTTTTTCTGCGCACTTAAGTTTTCATTCGGTACCCATCCGGTAATGTTAGCGTCAATGTGTATGGGTTTGTAAAATTGGTCATATTCGTACTCAATGTACGAAATGCGTGTGAAATCCTCCTGTGTGGAAAGGTAATCAATGGTAAGCCCTTTGGGCAGCTTTCGCTTGTAGGGAATTGCACTTAAATTGGGTTCGATGTAAACTGGCGTTGTTTCCGCTATTATTCTTTGGTTATTTTCCAATTCATTTTCAAAACAACCCAGATAGTTTTCAATTTTTACAAACTGTAAGCCTGTTTCCTCGTATGCCTCTCTCTTCACAGCGACTTCAATATTTTCACCCTTTTCAACTGTTCCAGCAGGAATTTGGACACCCGCAGTCGGATGTTTAAAGACAAGCAATTCTTTGATCCCGTCTTTTTCGCGGACGATAAATGCAGTAACCTTTTGGACAGTCTGATTCACTCTGATTCTTCCTTAGTCTTTACCAACAAATGCCCGCCCGGTTTTTTCTTCAGCGCGGAATACGGCAAGGTTACGTCCGTTCAGGTCTTTGATAAGCCAGATATGTCCGGCATACGTGTGTTGATTGACGAAGGCATCTGGGGCGATCTTGCCGTAGGATTTCTCATTCCCTTCATAATCTACCCAATAGTAGGCGATCTCGGTTTTCGTACTGTTCACGAAGATAATTGCGGTTTCGGTGTCGTCGTCTCCAGACTTTAAATTTGGCAGCAGACTCGGATCGTGCTCCTTTAAGTCTATCCACTTGCCATTACCATCGCTGTCTGGGTCCTTTAATCGCTGGTGGAACTCTGTCAATTCTATCAATTCAGGGGGCCATTCAAACTCTGGGGATTCTTCAGGGTTGAACCCTTGGAGATGCACGAGATGCGTGCGAGTTATCGCCTGTGTGTATCGCCAATCCTTATCGCCAAAAATTTCGGTGAGCAGTGTGGCGAGTGCTGGATCGTATTCTTTCAATTTGTCCCGTGTGTCTACATGGTTATGTTGGTCATCGTTTGCCCGGTTTGTATCAAACCAAGATTGTGTACCTTCAGCCCAGTACTCCGCCTTGTTTGTAATGGCGTAGGTGTCTTTCCACAATCCTTTTTCGACTGCAGCGTCATATATTGTTTTAAGGCGGTCATCAAAACTGGAATCAACAGTATTCAATCCCATTTGGTGAATTGCATGCGCGAATTCGTGTACCAGAATGTTCTCAGTCGAATAAGGGTCTCCTGAATAGTTAAGCAGATTTTCTTCACCACAACTTACAGCAGGCCTTGATGGCGTGGAACCCAAACCGCGTGCGCGCCGATCCCAATAATAGTCGGGTTGCAGATCACTGTGTTCGGGAATCTGTGTTGTTAGTTCGTTATGTGCCATCACAGCAAAACGCACGTTATTTTCTGCGAGTGCCTGCAACACATCCTGACGATGCCCAATCATCTGTCGAATGAGCCATGCTGCTTCTTTTATAGCATAAGGGTTCACCTTCGATGATGCGACAACAGGCAATCCTTCCACATCAGTCCACTGCTTGTAAAATGGGTCCAGGTTAAAAGTTTTGCGAACGGCAGCCGGTGGCGGGATAGGTTCGCGGATGTTGACGCTTTGCGCAGTTGCTGTCAGTTGGATTGAAAAAAATAGGATATAGACCGCGAAAATAACAGTTAAATAAAGCATAGGATAGTCTCAGTTTAGCCTCAGAAGTTATCTCAGTTTGATTCTCGAAATAGAAGCATCTGAACAGATTCCTGCTTGATTGGATTTAAGGTGTCCCCCTCTTCGGAAATGTAGGCACCGATGCAACGTGCAATGTACTCTGCCTGTTTCACTGGTACAGCATTCCCAATCATCTGCTCCAAATCGGTTTTCGATCCAGTGAAATGAAAGTTTTTTGGAAAGGTTTGGAGGTAACTTCTTTCTAAGGTTGTGAGTGGACGCACTTTTTCTGAAATAAGTGCAGTGTCCTTCGGATGCGCCTTATAGGTTTTTGGAATTGGGCGATTAACGCCTCTTACTGTTGGACTCGGTTCATCAATGCTAAAGACAGCGCGGCGGCTATAGTTGCGAGGATGTCGGTAGTAGTGGGCAACATCGAGACTATCCCCCAAGTAATCACGCACTGTCATCGGTTTGGTAGTCAGATTGTTATCCAAATAACTCGCGAGGGATCTGCTATCTACAGAGATAGATAGTCCTAATTCACCAATAAGAAAAAGACGTTTCCTTCTTTGCGGAACACCACACTGGTTTGCGTCTAAAATTCGCTGTGTTAGTGAATATCCTGCTGCTCTGAGAATCTCATCTGCCTGCTTATACCGTTGGCTTTTCACAGTTCTATCCACGTTTTCCATGACAAACCATTGCGGTTTTGTATGCGCGACAATCTGCGCAAAACTTACGGTTAGATTCGCTCTTCCCAAGTCCTCGTTCCGTTTACCTGCATGCGAAAAATCTTGACACGGAGGTCCGCCAATAATCATATCAAATTGATATGCGTTTAATATTTCTAAACCTTCTTGCCAATTGCCGAGATCTATTTTGTGTATGTTATGTGAAAAATTAGCACGATAGACCTGAACTGCTGGTTCCCAGTTATCAAAGGCGGCAACTGCTTCAAAACCGGCATTTTGGAATCCGAGTGTCATACCACCACATCCGGCGAAGAGATCAATAAATTTCATAGACATTTGTGTTTCCTACCTTTTACGTAAAAAGTTCGGGAGAATTAACCAGAATCGCATCAAATCGCCTTTCTGGACTAAGCAACTTTTCTCCCTGTCCCAAGATAATGTTTTTAATTTCAGTTTTTTTGATTCTTGGACGTGAGAGTTCTGCACAGGACATATAAGGGTGCGTCTTTCTTCCACTCAATGCAAAGGCTTTGTCTGTTTGTCTCGTAAATCCGACACTGACGGTCTGTGGATCAATTTTTCCATCTGTAGCAAAATCAGAAAGCATCTTCACCATCCACAAAACTGCTCGCTTTGCTCGTGAGAATTTTCTGGAACGCCCTTGTTCAACTGTATCTAAAAGCAGTTTCGCAAAAGCGAACGTACTCCAAACGAAAACATCTAAGCAGTTCTCATGAAGCCGAGAGGATTTCCCAATAGTTTTCCAAATAGGCTGTATAACTAATGGAAGCTGATCGTCTATTTTCGCAAGTAACAGAGTCCTGATAATTTGAATAATATGAGGTATTTCCTCCAGCATGCTATTTTCTGATTCCCAGTTAAAGTTATTGTGAAAAATAGGGCGTAGACTGTCTGAAAGTTCGCTCTGATGTTCGGCATACTGACTAACAATCTCAAGTGTTAAATGGATAATCGTATTCGGACGCACCACAAGTTCACAACCGTACTCTTCTTCAGAAAAGTCGCAAGTTGAATTATCAGGTAAAGTTGTTAATTTAATCTCTAACGCTCGTAGCCAAGGACTTTCAGAATCAGAAGTATCCATTACCACTAAATCAATTCGAGGCAAAGTTCCCTTAACTAATCGCTGACTTTGCCCATAAGTAGACTCAAAACCAAAGAAAATGTCCTCAGAATCATACGCATGTCCAAAGATGGAATTCACATCAATCTTCTCAGGAACAATATTCCACTTTTCGTCTACAGTCAAATACACAGGAGCGGTATTTTGACTTTGCATATAACATAGTAAGGCTATCGGGAAACAGTTGTTAAAACTATTTTTCCCCCACGCTTTTGCTTCCCTGAAGTCCTTATTTGTGTTAGATGGGTTTAACCCAAACAAGGCAGGTGTGTTATTTGACGGCATTAATTTCATCGAGTTAATCATCACTCTTGAAGTAAAAATCATTAAACTTAACTTATACGATTGTTCCGCAAGGGCAGTTTCCTATTGTAGAAGTGCTACTGTCCTTCCCGATATCTCAACTCTTGCCAGATCGAACGCATCTGCCACACATCCATCGAAACAACCTTCGCCTCCCCGCCGATGGCGAAAAGCGAGATGCCGTTGCTCTCTTCTTGCAGCGGATAAACACGGGCAACAGCACACTGCCGAGAGAACAGTGGGAACAGTTTGTCAATACCTTTCCTCGGATACGTCCATTCAGGAAAGCATTCCCCGTTATCTGCGAAGACCTCAATGAGGCTACGGTCAAGGAAAATGCGGAGTCGGACTTTACCGTCACTGCTCAAGCGAAACGGCGCAGTCTCAGGCGGTTTGCCAACAAGGTCTGTACGCAAAGAGGAATAGGACATATCAATCTGCAAACTATCGTTGGTTTTGCCGTGCCTGTGGTTGTAGATAGAGATTTTCGTCCGTTCGTCCCCGTTCGGTGAACGGAACACATACAAACCGAACTCTCGCGCTGTCCCGATTTCTACAGTCATTTCTATCTCAATCGCTTTGCCCGCCACATCATCAAGAATGCTTTCTTCGTTTGCTGACAGCGCAACGTCCGTGAGGCGGGTGTGCGTGTCCCGTAGGCTTTTCACCTCCTCAACCGGTTGTATCGCCAGCGCGTTGTCCTCTTTGAGCGTGAGGTGCCACGGGAGTGTCATACACAGTCCAGATGCGGCTTGCTCACTCTGTCTCCCATCCGAGCAGTTTAATATGGTGATGAGGCGACCTGTTGTATCTATCGCCGCGGAGGGACAAGAGACCATCCCGCCACCGAAGGTACCGTGGTTGATTCTACCGTGATATTCAGGCGTGAACTTATGGGTCCCGCTGTCGTACTCGCCAATATAGTAGCGCGCTGAACGTTTGTGGCTGAAAAGAAGCAGGATATGCTTACCGTTTCCGATAGGTAAGAAGTTTGGCACTGCTCCGTCTTCACCGAGGTCGCAAAAAACATCGTCAATCAGCAGCGGATGGAGATACTCCCAATGTGTCAGGTCCCTTGAATAAAAGAGGTGTGAGGCAGATCTACGTCGTTCTCGGATCCAACCGTTGGCTGATGTGCCAGAAATTGAATAATACCCATCCTTTTCTTTCCAGATACACGGATCGAAGACGTTATAGGGCTGCTCGTATTCATTGGTCTCGACATTAGGAATGACAGGGTTATTCGGATGCTTTTTCCAGTTAAGCAGTAGCGGATCGCTCGCAGTAGCGATGCTATTCCCGGACATTTTGCCGTGGTAGATAGCAACAACCCGTTCATCTTCCACGAGACACTGACCGCTGAAGCAGTGTAGTTCAGTATCAGGATACAGTGCAGGCGGTAAATCATGCCAATGCACCAGATCTTCACTGTAGCAGTGCCCCCAGTGAACCCGATCAGCACCCGGGGGACCGAATTGATAAAAGAGATGATACCTACCCTGCCATTGGCAAAGTCCGTTCGCATCGCCCATGCCGTAGAGAGAAGACATGTGATAGATGGGACGGTAGGAATCTGATGCCCACGCCTCTCTCCGTTTCTTGTAGTCGCGTACTGTCTCATCCGTTTCAAGGGCAGCGAACTGTCCCGTCTCTGTATCCGGATAGGTTTTACCTCGGAGTTTTTCCCATGTATCTGCCATGTTGGATTACCCCTTATTCAGAATCTCGCTTGTAAGTCTTTGACTTTGCGTGGCGGGAATTACTTCTCAGACTCCATACGCTGCCAGCAAAATTGCTATCAATAAGTTGTTGAAAAATTCCATGGCGCGCTGATGGTTTGAGTTCAAACCTATCTGTTTCGGATGAAAACGGATAAATTTTCGCTTCACCCGCCAATACAGCGAAGAATTTACCGCGGTTATTCGGCAGAAAAATAGGTCCTTTCCATTCTAAATATTCAACTATCGGTAACATCTCAGGAGTAGACATTTCCGCGTGGAGAAGAACACCTGTTCTGTCTTGCAATTTAATAGAAGCCGGGAGTTTGTTTTGAAGTTGGATGTCGCCTTGAAAATAAGGGGTCTGGAAGAAAACTCTTTCCGAAAAAGCCAAGAGTTTAGACGAATTAAATGCATGTGGTAGATAGTACCCATCCAAACTTGTTCCATTTTCATTGAGACAAACGCCAACAGCAATCACAAACTCCCTAAACTTGAATCTCCTCCACTTCGCATTTATCGCGCTGAGCAGGAGATTTGCCTTACCCGCTTCTTGGTATGGGAAAAGACCCTCCTTGCGTAATACTGCTTCCCAGAACGATAAGTCCGCTGTGCCGTGAAGGGTTACCTCTTTGACATTATAAAGATCCGCGGCGTACTGGACAGAGGTGTTTGCAGTTGCACCTTTACGCATAGATGTTCTGCATCTGCCAAGCATCTAATGATTTGAGTTCACACGCTTGCCCTTGTGAGCGCAGTGATACACCGACACTCTCTTCCTTGTCTGGATAGACCCGCATCGCCACGCACTGCTTCCCGTTAGCGAATACCTCTACGACGCTCTTGTCAACGAATACGCGTAATTTAAGGGTTTCGCCTTGAGCAACGGAGATTGCTCCGGTTTCAGGCGCACGCGAAAGAACATCTGGTGCGATTGACGAATACGATGAATCGATCGTTAGTAGACTATCGCGTACGTTAACATCGGAATTCAGGTTGCGCATGCCACGTTCTCTGAAGAACGCGATGCGTGTGAATTCCTCTTTCTGCGGTGATCGAAGCACATTTAGTTCAACCATCGGAGCGGATTTTGTGTCGATTTCGAGTTCAAGTTCCATCGCATTGCCACTTATGCTTTCCAGCACGACCTCTTCGTTTGCCGGGAGTGTCATCGCATTAACATGTTGATGTTCATACCGCAACGATTCAATGTCACCAGCAGGCTCAATTCCGATTTCATCTCTGGAGAGGAGTGTCAGACGACGCGGCAGCGTCATGATCTGGTTCCAACCTTTGGTAGGTTTTGCTGGATTCATGTTATAGATGACAATGAGACCACCATTACCGTCAGGTGTTGCTGAAGGTGCGTGAACACCAGCAGGAGATGCTGCCCCGAAATTGTTCTTTGCTCCTGCTGTCACGACGAACTTGTCGCGTTCAGTATCGTAGTCGCCGAGCAGATATTGTCCGCCACTCATGTGACTAAAAAAAAGGAGCATGTGCCGGTCGCCGATGGGCCAGAAGTACGGGCACGCACCATCATCACCAACCAATGTGAACATATCATTCTCAACAAAAGGGTGCAGATAGACCCAGTTCGCTAAATCCGCTGAACGGAGCAGGAAATTGGCTCGAATCGGTTTACCGCCGGGTCCGTGCGGGAGTGTTCCGCCCGAAAGCGAATAATACATACCGTCTTTCTTCCAGATACACGGATCGAAGACACGGTAGACTGGGGTTGTGCCATCGGCGTGTTGTGCTGGAATGACCGCTTTACCGGAGACTTTCTCCCAATTCAGGAGAAGTGGGTCGCTTGATACTGCCACCATGTTGCCGACAACGGTGCCATGGTACATCGCAATCACACGATCCTCTTCAACAAATGCCGACCCAGAGAAACAGCATCTTTCAGGGTTGGGATAGATTGCATAGGGTAGGTCGCGCCAGTGGATGAGGTCATCACTGATTGCGTGTCCCCAATGCTGCCGTGTATCTTCAGGTGGATATGCCTGATAAAAGAGATGCCATCGTCCTTGCCAAAAGCAGAGACCGTTTGGGTCATTGAGCATCGCTTCGGGGTTGATGTAGTGATAAATCGGACGGTGGGGATCGCTTTCATACGTTTTACGATAAGCGTTGAGCCGTTGCATCAGGGGATTCGTCTCCAACTGTGCTTCCTGCTCTTCCAATGTGTCTGCGAACGTATAATGCGGTACACGCGAAGTGTAATCTTCTGTAGCCATCGTTTCTCCTCTGTTGTGTAATTGCTATGAAATTCTGTGGTTTTTAGCATAGCATGAAGCGGATCGGATGTCCAGAAATTTTCTGTTTTTGAATTGACTTAGTTTTTTAAGTGTGCTATAATGCGCGGATACCATCTTAAAGTCCGAACAGTTGATAGCACATTCAATTGTCAAAGGAGAGTCAAAGGAGAACGAAACGATGGCTGAGAAGCAACCACGTGAAAAGGCGGCGATGCATGTCGGTGTTCAAGGCATCGGGACATCCCCGAAGGAGTTGGCATTCCTCGTGCGCCACGGTGTAACGCACATGGATGCCTCTGTTGAGAATACCGAAACCGAAACATTGATTCGACACAAGGCAGAAGCGGCAGAAGCGGGTATCAGCCTCGAGATGATTCACATCGGGCTTCCGAGGAGTATTACACTTGCCCAAGACCCACAGCGTGACACGGATATTGATGCTGTTTGCAAGATGATTGAGAACGCTGCTGCGGCAGGGCTGCGAGGGTTGAATTATAATTTCTGTATTCTGAATCACCAGCGGACCGAGAGCACACCCGGACGTGGTGGCTCAAGTTACAGCACCTTCGACTTCTCTAAGTACGATAACGAAACGCTCTCAGAGGCGGGTGAAGTAAGCCGTGAAGAAGCGTTCGATCGGCTCGCTTATTTTTTTGAGCGTGTAATCCCAGTTGCTGAGGCAAACCGGGTTCAGATGGCGTGTCATCCGAACGATCCGCCCGCGCCTGTTTTGAGGGGCGTTGAGCGGTGGAATTACCCCATCTTTGACGGTTTGAAACGCTTCGCCGAGATTGCAGAAAGCCCGTATCATGGCTTTAACTTCTGCTGTGGCACTGTGTCGGAGGGTTTAGATGACCCCGGCACTGAATTCTATGAGATTATCCAGTATTTCGGCGAACGCAAGAAACTTTTTAACATTCACTTTCGTAACATTCGCGGCGGATTGCACAACTTCCAAGAAGTCTGGCCCGACGAGGGACACCTTGACATGCACAGAGTTGCGCAGATCCTCCGAGATGTAGAATACCCTTACATGTTAATGCCTGACCACGCACCAGGACATCCAGATGACACACCGCCGCCCGGTGTTTCTGGTAGAGTCCGACAAGCGTGGGCGTTCCAGTTCGGATACATCATCGCTTTGATTCAGGCGGTAAATTCGGAACAGTAGGTTGATTTGGTTTTAGGTAGCGTAACACACTTAGTCAAAACGTATCTTACTTAATGGTAAATTAACCTTTAGGAGGTAAAATGAAATCCATTATAGCTTGTTTAGCGATTATCGCCATCAGTCTGACGTTCACAGTACATACGTATGCGGAAATTGACCTTGGAACCGCAAGAGGAATTTGGCTACTCGACGAAGGTGATGGCAATTTTATCAACGATATGTCTGGAAACGAGAATCACGGTGAACTTCAGGGCGGAGAATGGGTCGAAGGACCGGATGGTCCTGCCTTAAGTTTAAACGGGCAAAACGATCGGGTTATCATTGCCGACTCCGACAGTCTATATCTGGAGAAGGCGTGGACGATCACCGCATGGACTTTTGTGAATACAACCGAGAACGGTTTTGGACATATTCTCGGCAAAAGACCCGCATCTGGAACGGTGGCTAATTACGCATTTAGGACAAGCGGCAATGGCACCGGCTGGGAAGCATACTATTCGCGAGGCGGCTGGAAAGGTGCTTGGAATCAAGGAAGTGTGAAGAAAGATGTCTGGTTGTACATGACCGCAACTTATGATGGAGAAGATACCATCAAAATCTATGAAAATGGAGCTGAAATCGGTTCTGTCAGCGGTCATGGTGGACCGGCACCTCGGAATGACACGGATGTCAACATCGGTGGTTGGACCAACAACACTTCAGAGACGCTTGACGGTATGCTCTATGAGGTCGCGCTTTTCGATGTCGCGCTGGCAGAAGCAGACATAAACGACCTGATGGAGAACAGACTACCATCCCTACTCACTGCCGTTGAACCTTCTGGCAAACTCGCAACTACATGGGCAAGCATTAAATCTCAATAATAGATTAAGCAAGCCGGCTTAGTCAAAATGCATCTTAATGGTCAATTAACCTTTAGGGGGTAACAATGAAATCCATTATAGTTTGCTTAGCGATTATCGCCATCAGTCTGACCTTCACAGTACAAACCTATGCGGACATCGACTTTGAAACCGCAAGGGGAATTTGGCTACTCGACGAAGGTAAAGGTGATAAAATCAACGATATTTCTGGAAACAAGAACCAAGGTGAACTTCAGGGTGGAAAATGGGTCAAAGGCCCGGATGGTTCTGCCCTAAGTTTAAACGGACAAAATGATCGGGTCATCATTCCTGACTCCGACAGCATGTATCTCGAAGAGGCGTGGTCAATCACTTCATGGGTGTATGTCAACAAATCCGAGAACGGTTATGGGCATATTCTCGGCAAAAGACCTGCGAATGGCACAGTGGCAAATTACGCCTTTAGGACAAGCTCCAGCGGCACCGGCTGGGAAGCATACTTTGCGCGAGACGGTTGGAAAGGGGCTTGGAATCAAGGAAACGTCAAGAAAGATGTTTGGTTGTACATGACCGCAACTTACGACGCAAAGGACACCATCAAGATATACGAAAACGGTGAGGAAATCGCTTCTGTTGGCGGGATGGGTAAACCGGGTCCCCAGAATGACACTGATGTTAATATCGGTGGTTGGACCAACAACACCTCAGAAACACTTGATGGCATGCTTTATGAGGTCGCAATTTTCGCTTCCGTACTGGAAGCAGAGGATATAAAGGATTTGATGGATAAGGGACTCGTAACACTACTGCCCGTTGAGCCTTCTGACAAACTTGCCACCACATGGGCAAGTATCAAATCTCAGCAATAGACAAGGCAAACCAGTGCAGCTGGCGGGTTACCTGAACGACTGGCTGCACTCATTTTTCGGATGGTTGCTGTATGGAAGACAGCATGACTGAGTATATTGAGCGCGCGCGAGTGTTAAATCGTCAGGCCTATGACGACATTGATCATGGAAGGCTTGAGGCAGCGAAAGTTGCCCTAAATAAAGCAATTCGCCTTGCACCCGATCTGGCAGCACCACACACCAATTTGGGTGCTTTGCGCTGTTGGGAAGGCGAGTTGGATGAAGCCATCGCTTTACACCTCAAAGCACGTCACCTCGATCCAAATCTCTCAGCACCACATACCAATCTGTCGATAGTAACCGATAGTTTGGAGAACATAGATACCTCAGAACTCCAAGCTGCACCAATTGGCGCGCAGGTAGGCGTTCCTGCTGTATGGTGCGAATTCGTGAATTGAAAAGTTAACACTATATTACTACGCACTTCACGCTATAATACACTCACGGAGAAACTATGACAAAATTGCCTAATATACTTCTCATTCTCGCGGACGATCACGGCTATGGCGATATTTCGGTACACGGCGGTCCATCAATTCAAACCCCAAACATCGACCGGATCGCTGCAGAAGGGACGCGGTTCAGTAAATTTTATGCGAACTCTTCTGTCTGCTCCCCCAGCAGAGCCTCTCTCATGACCGGACGCTATCCAGACAGAGCCGGGGTGCCGGGGGTAATCCGCACCCACCCAGAAAACAGTTGGGGCTATTTCCGACAAGATGCAGTCACACTTCCATCAGCATTGAAACAGAAGGATTACCGCACTGCGCTTATTGGCAAATGGCACCTCGGACTTGAACCGGAGAATCACCCCTGCAAACGTGGATTCGATCATTTTCACGGCTTTCTCGGCGATATGATGGATGACTACTACACGCACCTCCGACACGACATAAATTACATGCGGCACGGTTTTGACACCATTGATCCAACGGGGCATGCCACAGACCTCTTCACAGAATGGAGTATGGATTTCATTCGCGCGCAATCACAGTCGTCCGACCCTTTTTTCCTTTACCTTGCTTACAACGCGCCGCATACGCCAATCCAACCGCCTGATAATTGGGTAGAACGGGTGCAGGAACGTGAACCCGATATTTCACCACAGCGCGCCAAATACATTGCCCTCGTAGAACACATGGATGCTGGCATTGGACGTGTGCTTGATACGCTTGTAGAGACCGATCAGCTATCCAATACGCTTGTTATCTACACCTCTGACAACGGCGGCTCAATGGATGTCGGGGCACACAACGGTCCGCTGCGCGGGCAAAAAGGACAAATGTACGAAGGGGGCATCCGAGTCCCTACGTGTGCGATGTGGCCCGGACATATTCCTGAAGGACACGTTACCGATCAGGTCGCGTTGCTCATGGATCTGTTCCCGACAGTGTGTGAGGTAGCTGGCGCGCCGATTCCAGACGATATTGAAGGACGCTCAATCTGGCAAACCCTCCAAGGGGAACAGCAGGATTTCTCCGAGCGTATCCTCTACTGGTTGCGAAGGGAAGGCGGTCAAACGTTTCTTGGGCAATCTCAACACGCGGTCCGGCGTGGGGACATTAAGTTGTTACATAACAGTCCCTTTGAACCATTAGAACTCTACGATCTATCAAGTGATCCGTTGGAAACGACGAACGGTGCCTCAACACAAAAGGACCTTTTCAGAGAAATGAGTCAACTATTCCAGACGGAAACCCAGAAGGCAGGTAGTATTCCATGGCAACAACGGTAAGCACAATCTTTAGTGACGCTAAACTAAGTCGTCTGGTATCTCCGAGAGTTATAGCATTTTCGTACGGTATATGCTATACTCATAGGGTACACTACACGAAAATATTTAGACATTCTCCGATAAGTGCGCTTTGTCAGCGCGATGGTTAAGTTAATGGGTTCACTATAAATCAGAATCCTATCCTTAATTAAAAAAAGGAGTAGTTCCTAAATAGTTCTTTTTCTATGTTTTTGTATGTTTTTCTTGACATTTCGTGTACAAAAGTGGTATAATGATAGTATCTCGTGGCGAGGACTTTTCAACTGCACACTCGTGCAGCCTCCTCGCCTACCGCCTTGAAAAAGCGGTTAAAGTGAGATACGAGATATACCACAATGCCCCTAAAAGCACACAAGATAGCGTTACGCGCGACAGAAAAACAGCGTTCATGGTTTGCACAACAATGCAGTTATGCGCGTGTTGCCTATAACTATGGACTTTCTGACTTCAAAGACGGCTTATCGAAAGACGAGTGGCGTTCTGCTCGGACGTTACGCCAGCGGTTCAATGCCGAAAAGCGTAAGAAGTTTGAGGGGTGCGGTGTGTGTGATCAGCGTGCCGCTGCGTATGCGTTTGAGAATCTTGGTGATGCTATCAAACGTTGGAAGAATGGCGAAAACAAGTTTCCGAAATATAAAAAGCGTTCAGACCGCCAGTCTTACACTGTAGAAGGTGCGAAGGTGAAGGTAGAAGGCAAACATATCCGTCTCCTGAAAATCGGGCGGGTTCGTATGTTTGAATCATTGAGATTTGAAGGTGAAATCCGTAAGGTGACGATTTCAAGGAAAGCCGACCGTTGGTTTGTCTCTATTCTGGTCGAAACAGGAACACCGAATGCTCCACGTGATACGCGTGGACTCCCTGTGATTGGTATAGATGTTGGCATTAACACGTTAGCAACCCTTAACGATGGCACAAAGTATCATAATCCAAGACCTCTGAAACATTATGAACGCAAACTTAAGCGGGAGCAACGCAAGTTGAGCAAGAAGGTGTTTGGATCCAACAATTGGTATAAGCAAAAATGCAAAGTTGAGCGTATCCACTACCGCATTGCGTGTATCCGTGAACATCAACATCATAACGCCACAACTCAGATCGTCAAGAAAGCAAGCGTTATCGGTATAGAAACCCTGAAAGTTACGAACATGTTGAAAAATAGGAAACTTGCCAAAGCGTTATCCGATTCAGCACTCGGCGGTTTTCTCGCGAAACTCAAATCCAAAGCCGAAACGCTTGGCATACCCGTTGTAGAAGCCCCACAGTTCTTTGCGTCAAGTCAGACGTGTAGCAGGTGCGGGCATAAGAAAGAAGATTTGTCGTTAGTAGAAAGGCAGTATCATTGTCAAAGTTGCGGCTTCGTAGAAGACCGAGACGTAAACGCGGCTATCAACTTAAGAACCATCGCGTGCGGTTCGCATGAGATGTAAAACGCCTGTGGAGTCCGTGTAAGACCTCATTGGGAGGCGGTGGACGCTGAAGCAGGAACACTAAAACTGATGTTTACATTGAGAAACACAGTTTTGAAGGAACAGGTTGCTATTGTGTGTAAGCAACAAGATGTATCTGATGAATCAAAATCTGGAACCATTCTTGAGACATCCCCCCGCTCGCGTCCAGAAAGTAGCAATAAGGTTGTGGAAAATCCTTCAGGAGCGGATATGAAAACTAAACCCGGTTTGTCAACCGGTAAACATGTTGCGCGTGTGGTTGAGCGGGTGGAAAAACCCGGCTATACCTCCTTGCACGATGCAGCGCGAGACAATGCTTCAGAAGCGGCGGCGGTGTTAATAGAAAATGGGGCTGACGTCAACGCGAAGGACAAATATGGATATCCACCTCTGCACTGGGCGGCATGGCATAACGCGTCAAAAGCGGCGGCGGTGTTAATAGAAAATGGGGCTGATGTCAACGCAAGGAACGACAAGGACTTTACCCCCTTACATTGGGCAGCATGGAATAATGGGCACGAAACAACGGTAGTGCTAATAGAAAATGGGGCTGACGTCAACGCGAAGAATGAAGATGGCGATACACCTCTGCACTGGGCGGCATGGCGCAATGTCTATGAGGCAGAAGGCGTATCACTGGAAGACAAAACGGAGGTCAACCCGAGAAATAAATCTGGTTATACCCTCCTGCATTGGGCAGTGTGGCGTAACGCTTACGAGACAGTGGTGGCACTGCTGGAAAGTGGTGCTGATGTCAACGGGGAAAATAATAAAGGTCACACGCCGCTGCATGTTACAGCGGAGGATGATACTTCTGAAGTAGCGGTAGTGTTAATAGAAAATGGGGCTGATGTCAACACGAAAGACGAACAGGGCGACACCCCTTTGCACATTGCAGCGCAACACAATGCCCATGAGACAGCAGTGGTGTTATTAGAAAATGGGGCTGACACTCATGTAGAGAACGATGAAGGTCATACTCCGTTGCATATTGCGGCAGAGAAAAAAGCACATGAGACAGTGAAGGTGCTATGCGGTCACCGAGAGCGAAGAGGGTGGGTATGATAATCGCCTTTCCATCCAGAGAGTAAAGGGTATTATGTCGTCAGAGCGAAAAAAATAAAGCAATTCTTAAAACGAGCGGAGATGCCGTAAGCAAAAAAATAGCACTAACGGGCTAAACTCCAGAGGTATCACACTCCTTGCCACCAATTTCAAATTGAATAAGACTTGCCTCTCATGTGAGGTTCCCGTCTTTGTGATAGACGGCGATTTTTCTTAATATGACGGAGGGTCAATGACAAACACAACCGCAAATAATCTCGTTTTATGGTATCATAAACCAGCCCAGGCATGGACAGACGCATTACCTGTCGGAAACGGGCGACTCGGTGCTATGGTGTTTGGTGGCGTTAAACAAGAACGTATCCAACTTAACGAGGAAACCCTTTGGGACGGTGGTCCTCGCGACACCAACAATCCGAAGGCTTTAGAAGCACTCCCGAAAGTCCAGCAGCTGCTTTTCGAGGATAAAAACGAAGAAGCGACTCAGCTTGCTGGTGAAACCATGCTCGGCGTACCAGAACGTATCAAATCCTATCAATCCTTAGGAGACCTGCTTCTGGAATTTGAGCATGATGGCGATGCTACTGCGTACTACCGGGAGTTAGATTTGAACACAGGGATTGCTCGGACGACCTATTGTCACGGCGATGTCAATTTTAGCAGAGAAGTCTTCGCAACAGCAGTAGACAATCTCATTGTTATAAGAATTGAATCTGATACGGTAAAACAACTCACTTTCGACGTGACGATGACACGGGAACAGGATGCCACCGTTGAAGCAATTGCTGCGAATATCCTCCGACTTGACGGACAATGTGGCGATGACGGGATGCACTTTTCGGCTTATCTACAGATGTATTTTGAGGGTGGAGAGGGACATTCGGAAGGTGACCGGCTCTCTGTGCAAGGTGCGAACGCTGTAACGCTCTTGCTCGCCGCTGCGACGAGTTACATAAATCAGACAGATGCGAGTGGAAACCCGCACGCGCTTTGCGAAAATTATCTTGCAGATATCGAGACAAAGTCTTACGCTACAATTCGAGCAGACCATATTGCGGAACATCAATACCTCTTTCAACGGGTGGATCTCAATCTCGGTTCTACCGATACAGCAAATCTCCCGACCGACGAACGCTTAGAGGCAGTGAAAGCGGGCGCGTCAGATCCAGAACTCATCGCACTTTATTTTCAATATGGACGCTATCTGATGATGGGAAGCTCGCGACCTGGATGTCTGCCTGCGAATTTACAAGGCATCTGGAATGAGCATATGAACGCGCCTTGGAACAGCGATTTCCATACCAATATCAACCTCCAGATGAACTATTGGGTCCCTGAAATTTGTAACCTTTCAGAGTGCCACCTACCACTGTTCGATTACATGGACACGCTCGTTGAACCGGGAAACCGGACAGCAAAAATCCATTATGGTGCTGATGGCTGGGTCGTTCACCATCTCTCCGACGTTTGGGGTTTCACAACACCTGCTGACGGTATTTGGGGTATCTCGCCTGTGGGTGCTGCATGGTTATGTGAACACGTGTGGGAGCACTATCTTTTTGGGGGCAATAAGGATTTCCTTATTGAACAAGGCTATCCGCTCATGAAAGGCGCAGCCCGTTTCATGCTTGACTTTCTCGTTGAAGCACCAGAAGGCACACCTTTTGCTGGAAAACTCGTCACGAATCCATCACACTCACCAGAAAACAGCTTCCTGAAACCGGACGGTACCCGCTCCCTCTTTACTTATGCCGCGACCATAGATCTCGAAATTATCCATGAACTCTTCACCAACTGCATCGCCTGCATCGATGTCCTTGGAGAAGACACCAAATTTCGCGCCGAGTTGGTCTCTGCCCTTGAACGACTCGCGCCGCTTCAGATTAGCGAGAAAACCGGACGGTTGCAGGAGTGGGTGTTTGACTACGACGAACCGGAACCGGGACACCGACACATGTCGCACATGTATGCCCTTCATCCGAGTTGCCAGATTACGCTGCGAGGTACACCGGAGTTGGCGGCAGCAGCGAAAAAATCGTTAGAATATCGATTGGCACACGGTGGTGGACACACAGGCTGGAGTCGGGCGTGGCTTGTCAACTTCTGGGCACGACTTGAAGATGCCGAAGAGGCATACACACACCTCCAAGCACTTTTGGCGAAATGTACTTTGACGAACTTATTCGATACACATCCACCCTTCCAGATTGACGGCAATTTCGGGGGCGTCTCCGGCATCGCGGAGATGTTGCTCCAGAGCCATGCGGGTGAGGTCCACTTGTTGCCCGCGCTTCCGAAGGCGTGGTGCACTGGAAGCGTCAAAGGCTTGCGTGCCCGCGGCGGATTTGAGGTTGAGATGACATGGGAGAGCGGACAACTCACCGAAGCGAAACTTCATTCCTCGCTTGGGCGAGACTGCACCCTACGGACAGATGCAGCCGTTTCGGTGACATGCGAAGGTGGACAGGTTGACATAGAACAATCGGATTCGGTGGTGAGTTTTAAAACTGAAGCAGGGAAAACATACGCAATTTTGGTTTTTTTATCATAGATTCCTGCACGGTTGAAATACACCAAAACCCGATTTTGAAACGGAAAATCAGAGCGAAAACTCAATCCTTAAAAACTGGTAAACGCGGCTGATCGGCATACTGTCGGATTCGCTCGTTTGCCAGTTTTATATATTTCTCCTCAATATCATACCCGATATAATGCCTCCCTGATTTCAATGCACTCAAGCAGGTTGTGCCGCTTCCACAGAATGGATCCAAGACGACATCCCCCACAAAGGTATAGAGTTGAATTAGCCGATGCGGCAGTTCTTCGGGAAATGGGGCAGGATGACCGATGCGTTTGGCTGAAACAGACGGAAAAGTCCAAACGCTTTTGGTCCACTCTAAGAAATCCTCTTTGCGAATAGAATTCTCTTTGCCGTTGCGTTTCCGAGAAAAGGAGTCCTTGGAGAAGACGAGGATGTATTCGTGAACGTCTCTCAGTACAGGGTTCGCCGCTGATAACCAACTCCCCCACGCCGTTGAGCTACCCGCACTTGAGGCTTTATCCCAGATGATTTCACCGCGCATGTGGTAGCCTATCGCTAACATATCCTCTATGATGTAGCTATGCAGTGGGATGTAGGGTTTCCTTCCTAAGTTGGCGATATTAATACACGCCCTGCCGCCGGTAACCAATTTTTTGTGGGTTTCGGCAAAGACAGCATGAAGAAGTTCCCTATACTCTGCTAACGATAGATCGTCGTCGTATTCCTTCTTGGCATTGTAAGGTGGGGACGTAACCATCAGATGAACGCTTGCGTCCGGGATTTCGGACATCTGTGCGCTGGACGCACAGTAGAATCGATCAAGGTTTTCAGTGGGGATAGAGTTTTCAATCCATTCATCAGGCTCTAGTGGCTCCTGACCGGCATAGAGCTTGCTCCCATAAAACTCACTGGCATCGTGATTGATTCTGCCGGATGTTCCGAATGCCCTGGTCCGGGTTCCCTGCCTTTGAGATTCCGAATTGTTTTTACGATTATGTTCCATACCCCTTTTACCCGTACTTGTCCATTTCTCAATACTGGTCTGGATTCCAGAAGATAACATCGCGTTTGGGAAACAGTGTTTCTAAGAACACCGAGATTTCTGAGGATACCGAAGCGTCGGACCTCACCTGCTCCCACCCTATTTCGCCGAACAGGAGTTGCCAGAAATCTGCATCGGATAAATCAACTCCCAAGTCAACAGCGTCGGCATCTTCAGGAACTATTTGGAGCGTGCCATCGGCATTATGTCGCAGGACTATCTGCTGGTTATTGAAAGCAGGTAGTTTGACCGCAAGTGGTGCAAACGTCTCTTCGGCATCCGCAATTTGCGATTCCCATCCCACCACAAGACGACGCAAAAGCACCGGTAGATTTACAGCATAGAGCATCATGCTCGTGTATTCTGTTAGGGTTACCGGACTGTCGACTTCCGCTATCAGGCGTTCCACAAACGGATGCCGAGACGGAAATCTGCCGTTTATTTTTTCAACCTTTTGTGATTCACACGCTTGTAAAAAATGGGATACAAGCGCATCCAAAACCGGAGGGTTATCCGGTGCGTATCCGACTTCACACACCTCCGCACGTTTTTCGCCTATCCCATAGTTAAGATACCCGCCGATATACCCATTTTGATGGGCAATCACGGTGGGAAGAACACCGCGGATGCGTGAGGGTGCCATATCCCAATACGCGCGTGTCCGAGCGATAGTTCCACTCTGTTGGGCATTGGCAAGATCGTATAGCGCTGCTACTGCGTCCAAATTCGTTTCTGGGTTAAAGTCGGTGACTTGCCACTCCGATGAATTTGCCTCGCGCGTTGCGGCTTTACACGTTATATTGAAGCCGTGTAGCGGCAAAGAGATCCATCCCAATCGCCTGTAAAACGCCTCTGGAATAATAGTAAACAGCACACCAAGATCACATCCAGTCATCCGCAGATAATCAATTGTATCTCGCATGAGGGCAGACGCGTATCCGACACCTCGGTAATCCGGATGTGTGCAGACACCACCGATGCCACCCATCGTTACGAGGGATGCACCAACCCGCATCCGCCGTTCCCAGACGCGTAGGGTGGAAACGACCTTGTCGTTCACCACCACCACACGGGTCTGTGGGAGTCTGTAGCTGCTATCCGCAGTTATGTACTGCCAATAGCGTTCGTGTCCATCTGGATTAAATGCTATGCAGCTAAGTTCAACGACCTGCGCTAACTCTGATTCACGAGCCGCTCGAATTTCCAATTTTTTAAGCTGGCGCAAGCGAATCGTCAAGATCACTTGGCGTGCAGCTCCTCCTTTCAAGTCAGCACTGCTGCCGTTGTTGCAGTGCTGTTAATTTTTGCCAATTTTTTAAGCTGGTGTAAGCAAATCATCAGGACTTACGCAAATTTGGAGTCCACGCCGACATTGCGCAGATATTACCGAAGAACGCACAATGAATTGCGCTACTACAAACGAAAGACTGCACAAAAACGGGTAAATTGCGTAAATTCTAACCGGTTATTGCATTGAAAAGATAACCCCTAACGCCTCATTTGGCGTTTGAATCAACCTTTCACATGCCTCAGAGGCTTGGTCAATTGGCACAATATCTGTAATCAACGGATCCACCTGAATTTTGCCTTCGGACATCAGCCGCAGCGATAACTCCAAGTTGCGTTGTGTGGGCCATGGGACGAACACCGGTGGGTAATCCACGCCGTGTTCATAATCCTCATCATGGTAGCCGGGTCCCGTACGCGCCGCACTGATAACGTCCACATTGCCAAGTCCTGCCGCAAAGCCGTGTGTAATACTTGCCCCACCGACGATGACGATCCGCCCGACTTTGTGTGTATCGGGTGCGGTCTTAAGCGTCGCGCGGATCTGCTGAAACGCGCTCGTCGCATCACCACCGAAAGCGATAATCCCACAATCCATACCGTAGCCGTTGGTGAATTCCTGTGCAATGGGAATCGGATCCGCTTCCGAAACGTTTATGGCACGGTGTATCCCGGCGTTCTCGGCAATACCTATCCTCAAGGGCAGTTGGTCTAAACCGATAACGTAAGCACCCGCTGTTTTGGCTATCTGGCATGCAAATTGCCCAACAATACCCAGACCAGCAACAACAACATTTTCACCGATACGGATACGTCCGCGTTGCACGGCGTGCAATGCGGTTGCCGCAAGATGAATAGAAGCGGCTTCCTTGTCAGTGACATCATCCGGAACCTTCGCGCATAAGTTGTGCGGCACACAGGCATAGGTGGCGTGGAGTGCGTAGCCACCCCCCATACCAGCCACCCTATCGCCGATCTCAAATTCGTCGCAGTCGCCTTCTTTACCAACAACGACACCAGCGTTGGTATACCCAAACGGACGCTGTCGCGCTTCAGACTCCGGATTCTCGCGTCTCCGTTTGACACCACCGAGTTCCGTACCGGGACTTACCATTGAGGCGCGAACTTCGATTAAGAGTTGTCCGGGTTTCGGGGCAGGTGTTTCCTGTTCCTCTGTCCAGATACGTCCTGCCTCATTCATCATCACAACTTTTCTCGTTTTACTCATTTTTTAATTAGACCCTAACGGGAGCTGTCAGATAGGTTTCAGCAGGGCCTCCTCCATGATAAAATCCGCCATGCTGCCGTTGTTGCATGGCTGCCATCTTTGACTAAGTTTTTGATGTTTTTCTATATGGCTCCAGATCAATTCCCGGATATGCCTGTTCAAGACGGGCAAGGGCTTCCGGCGTATAGTAGGCATCGCCAGGGGTGGGCCACCCTAAAACACGTCGTACAGCAGGTGTCGTTTGCGCGACAAATTTCATATACTGTGGGCTGCCCCAACCCGGCACTGGACGTGTCGTTTTGCACCAATCGTCATTATCCGCACGATGGAAGTGGAACCCCATCCATCCACGTTGTCTACTCTTGTTCTCAAATGGTTGTGCGGCGTGAACCAAGTAACTTGAGCGAAACGACACACTCCCCGCTTTCGCCGTAAGCGGAACCGGATCCGCGAGTTCTCCTTTAAATTCACGTAAGTCAGGAATACCCATTCCGCCCGCTCTGCCCGGGTACCTCGCCCATATTTTATCTAACTGGTTCTGTGAACCTGGGCAGACAAGCATCGGCGCACCGTCCAATTCGATGTCATGTGGGAAGATAGCGGTCAGAACATATCCGTAGCGTTGCCAATCTGGATGTGGTGGCAAGGGTGAGTTCGTTGCATTGTCAATGTGGTAACCCTGCCATGGATGTTCACTATGACGGCTATCGGTGAGTCCCTCTCGGAAGAATATTTGTCCATAACCGAGCCGAATTTCTTCTGTATCTAACAGCTGCTGTGCGATCGCCAGATACGCCTCGTTTTCGATAAGTTTATCCACGGCTTCCAAGCCTGTCGGAAAATGCACTGCCTTTCCAAAAGGACCCGCAAGTCGTTGCATATCACTGTTTTTCTCATAGGCACTTTTCAGTGCGTCTGGCTGCGGACCCCATTTCGCTTGATATTCGGCGTAAGTTAATCCATCGTATGCATTTCGTTCGATCTCTTCCAGCGCGGGCACAATCATTTCCGGTGAAAACACGTTGGGCACCACGATTATTCCATCCCGTTTCCATGTTGCCAGTTGTTCCGTCGTTAGTTGCATGACATTTACCTCTCTGTGAACGTTTCCCATTTATCCTCTTGAACCACTTCACTATCTACTTTCTGTTGAATCATCTGCCACCATTCCTGATTCTCGACGTACCATTGAATCGTCTCGCGCATGCCATCTTCAAATTCAATAGTCGGTTCCCATCCGACATCACGGGCGATCTTTTCCGAATCTAACAGATACCGACAATCGTGTCCGGGCCGGTCAGGAACGTAAGTTTTCAATTCCTGTGATTTGTTAAGAACATCCAAGATGAAATCGCTAATTTCCTCGATGCTCTTTTCCACACCGCTCCCGACGTTATAAGTCTCACCGATTTTTCCGTGCTTGAGAACCGCCGCGATTGCCCCACAATGGTCCTCAACATGTAGCCATTCACGCCGGTTATGACTGCTTCGGTAGAGCGTTAAGGGTAAATTTTGGATCGCATTCGTTGTGAAGAGCGGAATGAGTTTCTCTGGGTGCTGGTACGGACCGTAGTTGTTTGCACAATTGGAAATCGTTATCGGCATGCCAAAGCTATGAAAGTAGGCGTTCACGAGATGATCGGCTGCTGCTTTAGAGGCGTTATAGGGTGTCTGTGGACGATACGGCGCGTTCTCACTAAATGCATCAGGTGAATCTAAAGGGAGTTCGCCGTAAACCTCACATGTAGAGATATGATGGAACCGCTGTACACCGGACTTTCGAGCCGCGTCCAGTAACACCTGCGTCCCGATCACGTTCGTTTCAAAGAAACGCCGCGGATGTAGAATAGCACGACTGTTATGTGACTCCGCAGCGAAATTGACGATCGCGTCCGGAGGCTCTTTTTTCAAGACACTTTCCACAAACACCGAGTCCAAAATATCACCGTGTGCAAACTTGTAACGCTTTGGGTAGTGTGTCGCTATATCCGTCAAATTGGAGAGATTTCCAGCGTACGTCAGTAGGTCAAGGTTAACGATGGCATCATCTGAGTGGTGTCGCAGCCAGTATCGGATGAAATTGGCACCGATAAATCCCGCGCCACCAGTGACCAGTAATTTCATCAAAATTTCCCTTCTGAGAGGTTAAACACTGTCGTCTGATCTGGATGTGTCTCTTCAGTTGCGGTAGTGCCATCGTTAGGCAACTCCACCTCTCGATCCGCTATCGTCGTCTTTCCCAAATTTGCCTCCGCTTTTTGGTGTAGCTCGCGAACTAAAACGCGCTCTTTAAGTGTTCTTCGTGCCGGTGCCAGAAGGTTCAGATCCAATTTTTCATGTGATGCCGCAACCTGTTTTTGAACCTGATTGAGTTCATGCCGAATGAAAATAAAATAAGCGTCATCACCATTTGACATATCCTCAAGCGACTCAAGAAGTTTTAGAAATGTATTCAGTTCGTTTTCTTCCAACCATTGCATTGACTCGGCAAAAGCGACACGCGTCTTATATTGATACATATTATGATTACCCTCCAGCAGAACCGACCAGAGTCTTTTCACCCTGTCGATGTGCTGTTCGCTCAGTGTCCCTTCACCGTTAAGTGCGAGTCGCCGTCTCCTCCGCTCTGCGCTCACTTCACCCCGCTTCGGCTGCCGAGGTTGCGCTTCCATCCCCAAAATTGCTGGCTTATGTTTCTTTTTCCGCGTCTCAATTCGCTCGTAGAGTGCCGCAACCGCCGTTTCTGCCATGAGCATTTTGAACCTTTCCGGTTCCTTGCGTTCCAGAAACAATAAAGACGCGTAGGCATGCCCCATTGCTTCTTGCGAATCCAGTTTTAGCATCCGTAAGACCCGCTCTGCATGCTGCTCGACTTTAGTCCCGACACCGCTCAAACGAAAGGTTCCGCGTTTTTTAGCCATGTGTTCCTCCCCATCAAATGAATAACTTTATCTTATCAGAAATAGAGGTCGCCTGTCAATACAAATTCATTTTCAGCGCAGCGAGGGTTATTTACTGAATGCCGCTGACGGAAAAATTAAATCTTCTTGACAAATAATCGTAAATATCGCAAAATGACAGGCAGATTTAAATCGTACGACTCTCTAAACGCAGGGGCCCGTGCCTTGCGATCTCGCGAAGGAAAAAATAGTGCGCCAACGTAAATTAGGAAACACAGGACTAACCGTCTCTGAAATCGGCATGGGAACATGGGAACTCGGAGGTCGTGAATGGGGAGACATCGGTGAGACTGACGCTGTCGATCTCCTTCGGTACGCCTTTGAAAGCGGTGTTACCTATTACGATACGGCAGATCAGTACGGCGGTGGACGTGCAGAACGGCTACTTGGCGAGGCTTTTTCAGCACTCGGTGACAGAGTCGTCATCGCCACAAAACTCGGCTATGAATTGGACTCTGATGGATGGATTAGCCAAGGATGGGAACACCCGTCGTTCAATGTTTCACCCGATTATATCCGGTCAGCAGTTGAAGGGAGCCTCACACGGTTGAACAGGGATGTCATAGACATCTACCAATTCCATGGGCCACCCCCTCCAGAGAAGTGGAATGACGCGTTCGGAACGATGGAGGACCTCAAAGTCGAAGGCAAAATCCGATTCTATGGGATGGGTCTCGGCAGTGAGGCGGATGCGCTAAAGGCGATAGCAGAGACCGGTATATCTTCGTTGCTGCTTACTTACAATATCCTCACCCAGGATATGGCAGCCCCTGTGATGGAGACCGCTGCTGAAAAAGGCGTTGCTGTTGCCGTCCGACAGCCGTTGTCGTCAGGACTTCTCTCTGGACAACTCGGACCTGATACTGTGTTTGCGGAGAACGATTATCGCAAGACGTGGTCCCGTGAGAAATTCCTCGCCGATCTGGAACGCGTGGAACAGGTTAAGTTGATCATTGGAGATAAGGCGCGAAGTCTCCCCCAAGCCGCCCTCAAATTTATCTTGGCACACCCTGCAGTCTCTTGTGTCGTGCCAGGGATGATGACACCGGCACAGGTTGACGATGGTGTCGCGACTTCGGGTGCAGCACCACTACCTGCCGCCGTTTTGGAACAATTACGCGGTAATTGAGGAGGGCTACATGAAGGTCATCGCGGATCTCTGTGTTGTTCCAATAGGTGTCGGTGTATCGGTCTCCAAATACGTCACTGCGTGTGAGAAGGTGCTAAAAGAGGCAGGCTTAGAAACGAAATTGCACGCTTATGGCACCAATATTGAAGGCGAGTGGGATGTTGTATTTGCGGCAATTCGACGGTGCCACGAGGTCGTCCATGAGATGGGCGCGCCCCGAATCACAACGACACTCAAGTTTGGAACTCGAATCGACAAAACCCAAACAATGAACGATAAGGTTGCCAGTGTCCAAAATCAGTTAGAAATAGAATAACTGATAGACGTTTTCAAATTAATTTTAATAGGACTTACGCAATTTTCTTGGCTACTACGCGCCGCTGGCGAGGTTTAAAACCTCGCCAGCGAGGAAACTGTGTAAACCCTGTTTAATTGAAAAATTAATTTGACATTTTTGGTAACTTGTGATAACCTATCACGTTAGTTGAATATTAAGGAGGTTAAACTAAAAAATGAAAAGCAGATTTATGATTTTGGCAGTGTGTGCTATTGCATTTTTGCTCACGGTACAATTTGCTACTGCCATAGATAAAATTGAAGGTCCTTGGATGTGGATGATCACCGAAAGCCCTGCCGGGGGCGGTGGTGCCGCTGTAACAGATGACGACGGTATCAAAGACGCAACAAAGGGTAAACTGACCGAGGAAGATGTTGCCAAAGAAGGAATTACTGATAAAGTCCTGAAGGTCAAATTCGCCGAAAATTACGAATGGACCGAAGGAGAAATCGCCGCAGTCGGGGGCAACAACATTAACGACACGCTCCTAAAGATTAAGTTGGGGCCCGGGGGCGATATCAACGACCACTGCTCCTACGCCGTGATCAACGCTACCTCAAAGGCTACCAAGAAAGGCGTTGAAGCACGTGTCGGTAGTGATGACTCCGTTAAGGTGTGGTTCAACGGCAAAGAGGTTCACAAAAACCCTGTCAACCGCGGTGCTGGCGATTTTCAGGACACATTTGAGGTAGACCTGAAAAAAGGCGATAACGTTCTAATGGTTAAAGTGTGTGAACGCGGCGGCGGTTGGAGCATGTTTGTCGGTATCGATGCGGATTTGGACTACAATCTGAAATTCAAAGGACTTCCCGTTGAACCCGCTGGCAAATTAGCAGCGAAGTGGGCAGAAGTCAAAAGTTCTTACTAAGTTGGTATTTTTAGCCGGTATTACCGTTCCTGGATTAGTGATTCGGAATCGTTTTTATCGGCTAAAACTGCATAAAGTTTTTTGTGCTTGATTTAATTGTGGTATATTTGTTATACTGCTCTAAAGAGGTTGTCCTATCTTTATAAGCATCGGCTTAATATTGTGGCTGCGATCCCTTGGTCGAGATGCAACCGGAACCGCAAGAATGGACAACACTGATGTCACTTATATGATTTAAAAGTAAAAATTGATTGGAGGATTTCCATGTATAGGAAATTATTTACGATAGGGTTGACATGTCTCATAGCACTTTTTGCCATGACGATGACCGCTAACGCCCAAGACAAAATTACCGGTCCATGGCTCTGGATGATCGCACCAACCGAAGCCAACCAAGGTGGCGCAAATTCCACCGATGTCGATTCACTCGCTGAAGCCAGTGGTGGTGAAGTTACTGAACAGATGGTCGCAGAAAACGGCGCAAACGAAGGTGATGCTGTCGGTGACTTGGTATGGACAGTCGGTGAGATTGCCGCAACCGGTGGCAACAACGTCAACGATCTTGTCAACGAAATCGGTTTGGGTGAAGGCGATGTCAACGACCACTCGTCTTATGCACTTATCACGCTTGTATCCGCTTCTGATCAGAGCGGCGTGGATATGAGAGTCGGCAGTGATGACTCTGTCAAGGTCTGGCTCAACGGTGCAGAGGTTCACAACAACCCTGTCAACCGTGGGGCTGGTGATTTCCAGGACACATTTCAGGTTGATATAAAGCAAGGTGATAACCTCTTGCTCGTGAAGGTCAGTGAGCGCGGTGGTGGTTGGAGCATGTTCGCCGGTGTTGATGCCGATGTGGAAACTGCCATAAGACCCGCTGTTCTTGGTGTGGCTGGAAAAATTACCGGTCCATGGCTCTGGGTGATTGCACCAACCGAGACTGGCCAAGGCGGCGCAAATTCCACCGATGTGGATTCACTCGCTGAAGCCAGCGGTGGTGAAGTTACTGAAGACATGGTCGCAGCAAACGGTGCCAGTGAAGGCGATGCTGTCGGTGATTTGCAATGGACGGTCGGTGAGATTGCCGCAACCGGTGGCGACAACGTCAACGATCTTGTCAACGATCTTGGCTTAGGCGAAGGCGATGTTAACGACCATTCGGTTTATGGATTGATTATCCTTGACGCTCCTGAAGCGCAGGACGGCGTTCCGGCGAAAGTCGGTAGTGATGACTCTGTCAAGGTCTGGTTCAACGGTGAAGTTGTTCATAACAACCCAGTCAACCGTGGTGCTGGCGACTTCCAAGATGACTTCACAGTTAACTTGGTAGCAGGTAAGAATGTCCTGTTAGTGAAGGTCAGTGAACGCGGCGGCGGTTGGAGTTTGTTCGCTGGTGTTGGTGGCTTATGGGATATTTACACCGGTGGATTTGTTTCCGTCGAACCTGCTGGAAAACTCTTCACAACTTGGGGAAGTTTGAAAGCCAAGTAATGTATGACTTTAGTGCGAGGTCTCTGTACCTTGCAGAAATAAAGGACGCAGTCTGTATATCATATATTGACTGCGTCCTTTTTTCTTTTGGGACTATAGTGAAGCCTATAATTAACGGGACATCAGCGGGGTTAATGAAGTTTAAGTAAATATTTCGGTAATTCTATGTTTTCCCCAGGTCCGGTAGGTGCGGTTTGCAACCGCACCATAACTGTCAATTTTATTTAAAAAAGGACAACCACAATCCCCAGGTCCGGCAGGTTCGATTTCCTAATCGCCCTGGACTTAAACCTAAAACGCACGTCTGCTAAAACTCTCTTTAGTCCCGTAGGGTTTATTTGCTTGGGTATTTCTGCAGCATTTGTGTAGAAACACGTTTACCCCAATGCTTTAGCCCCGTAGGGGCGGCATTTGTAGAGATGTTCCTACTCCTAAATTGACACCTATGGTGCGGTTTGCAACCGCACCGAGCATCGTTAGGAAATTACCGAATTAAATTGTTAATCTTCATCAAACCCCGCCAGCGGCGCGTAGGCTGCGTCCTTTTGTTTGCCGGTTGGTTTATCTACCCATAAGTTCCATAAAGACAGGTAAAGACTCCCTAAATCCATCCTCGCGCGTTCCACCCTCTGGGGTATAAACACTCTCTAAAGAGATCGCGCCGTCATACCCATCCCGTTTCAAGGCATCCACAATGTCATTGTAGTAAGCATCCATCTGTCCCTGGCGCATTGCACAGAAATCGAATGTTGCTGCTGGAAGATTTACGACACCGTCCTTGAGGTGAACGTGCGCGATATGGTCACGGATAATCTCATAGCCGTCCGGATAAGGGACTTCGGTACAATAGAGAGAGCTACACGGATCCCAGAGGACTTTCAGATGTGACGCGCCTAATTCGTCAATCAGTTTTCTGGCAAGGTATGCCGATGTCACATTACCGGAGATTGCAGTTTCAATGACAAGTGTGATACCCACCGCATCGGCGATTCGCAAGGGTTCCTCTAACCGGTTCAGGAGCGTTGTCCATGCGTCCTCCGAGATAACCGGTTCCGCCCCAAAAAGGACCATCTCTTTCCGAAAACTGAAAATCCGTACGAGATTCGTGCCGAGTGCTTGTGCAACATCAATACACCGCTGCAATGTCGAAATATGCGCTCGATATGCAGGCGCATCAACTGCCGTGTCCAGAGGAAGTGCCGAGAGATTATGATGCGAGATACACGATACTTTTAGATCTCGATTGTCAATTAACTTTTTGACCCGCTCAATATCTGCATCCGTCAGATCTCCGACCTGTTTTTCCCAAAGATACTGTAATTCAACGTATTCCAAGCCGGTTTCTACCATTGTGTCAAGTGCGTATTCAAAATCCCGACTAATTCCATCCGTGATGGTTCCCAATTTGAACATTCAACTCCCTTTCAATTTCTTTCGTTTGAATTCTTTCGTTTGAACAAATAACGGAAGTTCCGCTCTTCCGATGCTGGAAAGATTGGATATCCACTGATCCTTCCATCCCTCGATTCTTCCGTTTTTCGGTTTCATTCTTCCGTTTTTTTCACCTCAACACCTGCGATGCTTTCGAGGATTTTGATAATAGTCCAGTTATCCTCATCAGGATTTACTGCTTTCCCCGCCTGAAACAGTTCAAAGGCAGCACTCGCTGCGAAAAGAGGGACACCACATTCACTCGCCATATTTTTTGCCAAGGTGAGGTCCTTATACATTGTACCGATATTGCTTTGTCCCTTGAAGTTTCGCTCTAAGATGTTTTGTGTTGTATCCGTGAAGAGGAAATTCCCGACGACGCTTGTACTGACGACATCGCGAAGTGTCTCCGGTGTTACGCCTGCCTTCACTGCCAGCGTCAGTGCTTCAAAGATACCCGCATACGTGGTACCTATCAGGACTGCGAGTGCGGATTTGACGGTCTGTCCCATCCCAATCTCTTCTCCGACATGGTAGATGTCCCGTCCGACCGCTTCAAGCACCGGTTTTGATGCTTCAAATGTCTCGGTTAGTGCCGACACCATCATTGTGAGTGTACCCGCAGCCGCACCCGGCGCGCCTCCACTGACAGGCGCATCAACCATATTGAGACCTTCTGCTGTCACCAGTTCGGCAACCTCTATCACTTGAGAGCGTCCGATAGTTGCTGTACAGATGACTGTAGATCCCGGTTTGAGCCCTGCCAGCAGTCCGTTTTCTGTGAGCAGTGCTGCTTTAACTTGTTCGACATTCAGCACCATGATAAAGACAGTATCTGCGGCGGCACCGACTTCACGTGGCGATGCAGCGGTGTGTGCCCCTTCTTGTGCAAGTGTTTCTAACGGTTCTGGGCGGACATCATATACCGTCAGTTCATGTCCGGCTTTCAAAATGTTTCGCGACATCCCCATGCCCATGTTGCCGACCCCGATGAGTCCAACTTTTGCCATAAATTACCTCAAAGCGTCTCCTGAATAGATAGTATGTAAGATTTGGCCTTAGTGCGCCGACTGCAACTGTGCCAATAAGCATCGGTAGAGTGTACCACAAGTTTTCAGAAATGTCAACCGGTTTCCGCATTCAGCCAAGGGTTTTTAGTTTTCAGTAAGCGGGGTAGCAAACCCCGCCAGCAAAGAGAAGGAACCAGAGAAAAATCTGAAAACGCTTGATTTATTTGGAGAAAGATGGTAAACTATTTTCAAATTAGACCGATTTGGACGCTAAGGAGTCTTCTCATGGATGTAACATACACATCAGCAATCGCTGAAGCTATCGAAAAATTAGAAGCAGGTAACCCACTCCCAACACTCGTTCCACAGAAAGCGTGGAATAGTGAACTGACAGATGCCCTGGAATCGGCATCCGTCGATGAACTTTTCGACGGAGAATCGCTGAAAAATATGACGTTTGGGGAAGCCATTAAAAGCGGCTTACTCCTATGGAACGACGCACTCGATGAATCGCATAATATCTCACAAGGATTAGAAAATCAGACGGGCAGCTACTGGCACGGCATCATGCATCGCCGTGAACCGGATTACAGCAACTCCAAGTATTGGTTCGGTAGAGTCGGTACACACCCGATTTTCCCTGAGTTACGTGAACGCGCACTCGAACTTTTCGAGGAAACACAAAATCCATCGGACGCGCTTGCAGACATCGGACAAACTATTGCGGCGCAAGAGAATTGGGATGCTTATCAGTTTATCGATTGGTGCCAAGCCGCCGAAGGCAGCTCCGATTCGGACGTAACCCGTTTCTTGCAACAAGTGCAGGCGGAAGAGATTAAGTTGCTACTGGCGTATTCCTATCGGAACGCTGTTTAACAGACACCAATTTGCGTGAAGGAGACGGACGATGCTTCCCCGAAATGAGAGTTCCAGAACAAACCGCTGGTACTCCCTGATTATCGTACTCACGGGATTGGCATTAATCAGTTCTTGCGTGAGTTCGACCCTTGACGTGACAGTCTCAGATGCAGTTTCAGCCAGCCACGCCTACCACGAGATTAAAGCAATTGCTAAAAAACTTTCAGAGGGTGGAGACCCCGCTGATTATGAGGCGTTGGTTGAAAAATCACAGGCTTTCATCAAAGCGCACCCAAAATACAGGCAGGTGGACGAGGTATATTATCTTCTCGGCACCATCTTAGTTCAGATGCAGCGCGCTGAAGAAGGTATAGCTGTCCTTGAGAAACTTATTCGGGACTATCCTTCTGCTAGCTATGTTGAACCGAGTATGTTAACGCTGGGGCTAGCTTACGACAAAATCAGCGAGCACGACAAAGCGGATGCGATTTACGGAAAACTGACAAATCATTCAAAGTATCGGACGGGTAGGTATGCCGCAACAGCACTGCAACTTCTTGAACAGGATAGAACCGAGCGAAAAGGTGAATTAGCTAGTTCACCTGAAGCGAGTCAGAGTCAGCGACCGAACCAGTTCATCAGTAAACCCGCGCCAGATTTTCAAGTGACGGATCTGATCGGTGAAACCCTTTCGCTGGAGCAGTATCGCGGGCAGGTGGTCCTTCTCGACTTCTGGGCAACGTGGTGTGGACCCTGTATTGCCGAGATGCCAAACGTTAAGAGGACCTACGAAAAGTATAAAGATCAGAAGTTTCAGATCGTCGGTATTAGCTTGGATAACTCAACTGCTCCGCTTGAGGCATACATCGACAAAGAAGGCATCGCGTGGCGACAATATTTGGACAGTGGTGGTAAGATCAGTCTCCTGTACAATGTCCGTGCAATTCCATCAACTTTTCTGATTGATGGTGCGGGTATTGTTCGCAGGGTGAACCTCCGCGGTTACGCGCTTGAGAGTGCCGTTGCTGACCTCGTACAGGAAAACCGAGCAAATTAAGCCGCCGACTTCGCTAACGAGGTTGAAATCTCGCACGTTTTTATCGAGTTTTATAATAAAATCTACAATTACTTGGACCTTGCAGGGAGGCGAGGATACAATCCTCGCCAGCGGTGGTGCGGGTTTGCTTCACCGAGCAACTGTCCACATATTTTTGGGCTTTACTGTAACATAAAGCATTGCACACAAATTCAAAGAGATCTGATAAATATGAGGAGGCTAACGATGTTCTTCCGAAGTAAAATAGACTCACAGCAAAACAGAAATAGAGGTTTTTGTACTCATCTCATTTACGTGCTCACAAGTCTTGTGTTGATAGGTTTTTGTGCGAACTTCGCTGGTGCGGCTTCGGTGAAAGCAGCTTACAAGTATCAGGAAATTAAGGCAATTTCTAAAAGTCTCAAACAGCAGAAGAAACAGGAAGATTTAGAGAGGTTAGTTGAGAAGTCAAGAGATTTTGTTGCAGCACATCCGGAATACAGACGAGTGGATGAAGTTTATCATATTCTCGGCAATGCCTTAGTGCAGCTGGAGCATGTTGAAGAAGGGATCAAAGCCTTTGAAAAAGTCACCCAGGACCATCCGGAGGCTCGCTACGTTGAACGTTGCTTGTTAGACTTGGGGTTGGCGTATGACAAACTTGGCAAACACGACAAAGCAGACAGTGCCTACCAGAAATTGATAGCTCATCCGAAGTACGGTTCACGATCGCAGGCGAAACTCGCCAAAAAGATTCTCGAACAAGATAAAGCCGATCGAAAGGGTGAATTGCCGAAACCACCTGGGATGAGCATAAATCCAAGGGAGTGGATCGGTAAACAGGCACTGGATTTTCAGGTGACGGATCTGAAGGGTGAGACCCTTTCGCTGGAGCAGTATCGCGGGCAGGTGATCCTTCTCGATTTCTGGGCAACGTGGTGTGGACCCTGCATCGCAGAGATACCGAATGTTAAGAGGACTTACGAAAAGTATAAAGATCAGAAGTTTCAGATTATCGGTATTAGTTTAGATAGGTCCATAACGCCCCTTGAGGCTTATATTGAAAAAGAGAAACTTGGCTGGCTTCATCATTGGGACAACATCGGTAAGGTCGCCGATCTGTACAAGGTCCGTTCGATTCCGTCAACCTTCCTGATTGACGGTGAGGGTGTCATCCGTAAAACGAACCTCCGTGGACACACGCTTGAACATGCTGTCGCGGACTTGGTGAAGGAAAATCTCGAAAAACCTGCCAAAACATCTGAGACCGGTTCGCAATCACAGTCGATACCCGCGACAAAGATCCTGAAACAGGAAACAACTTCTCAAAAAGATGAATCATCTAAGTCTCTCAGGACAAATCCGAGTGAATGGGTCGGGAAACCGGCACCAAATTTTCAGGTAACGGATTTGAAAGGTGAAGAACTTTCTTTGAAAGACTTTCACGGGAAGGTTGTGTTGCTTGACTTCTGGGCAACATGGTGTGGACCTTGTATTGCCGAGATGCCGAAAATTAAGAAGACTTATGAAAAATACAAGGATCAGAATTTCCAAATCATCGGCATCAGTTTAGATAGGTCAAAGGAACCCCTTGAGGCTTATGTAGAAGAAGAAGGACTTGCGTGGCTTCAATATTGGGATGAAAGCCGGAAGTTAAGGACGCTATACGGAGTGTGGGGAATTCCATCAGCCTTTCTAATTGACGGTGAAGGTATTATCCGAAAAGCAAGCCTTGGCGGATTTGATGTTGAAACGGCTGTTGCCGAATTGATAGCGCAACCTGCCGTGAAAAAAGAGGATGTAGCCCCTCAATAGGAGTTTTCAAGGAGCGGCGATGGCACAAGTTAGTTTGAAAGATGTCACCAAAGTTTACGACGGTGACGTTCTCGCAGTGGAACAGGCAGATTTTCAGATTCCGGACGAATCGTTTACCGTGCTCGTTGGTCCGTCGGGTTGCGGCAAATCGACTATGTTACGAATGATCGCCGGATTGGAAGAGATAACAGCAGGCGACATCTACATCGATGATGAACGCATCAACGACATTCCGCCTAAAGATAGAGACATTGCCATGGTCTTCCAGAACTACGCCCTCTATCCACACATGACGGTGTATAAGAACATGGCGTTTGGGTTGAAACTTCGCAAATATCCGAAAGCGGAGATTGATGAGCGTGTCAAAGAGGCAGCGGAGATTCTGAGCATCTCGCACCTCCTGAACCGCAAGCCGAAGCACCTCTCCGGTGGTGAACGCCAACGTGTCGCCGTCGGTAGGGCAATCGTTCGGCATCCGAAGGTATTCCTGTTCGATGAACCCTTGAGCAACCTCGATGCGAAGCTACGCGTGCAAATGCGGATGGAAATCAGTCGTCTGCACGATCGGCTTAACGCCACTATTGTCTACGTCACACACGACCAAGTTGAGGCGATGACGATGGGGGACCAAATAGTGGTGCTCAATGAGGGGAAAATCCAGCAGATTGCCGATCCGGGAACGCTCTATCACAAACCCGCAAACCAATTCGTCGGCGGCTTCATCGGCACGCCGCCGATGAACTTCATAGAGACACAGATTGTGAATAACGGTGATACGCCTGCGCTCCGATTTGAAAACTTCAAGGTGGAATTGAACGCGCAACTTCAGTCAGCACTCAACACTCTTTCGGGGGATTCGGTGACGCTCGGTATCCGTCCGGAGGACATTCACGTTGGTGAAAATGGGACTTCTAACAGCAAGTTTCAGCTTGAAAATCGTGTTGAAACGCAGGTGGAACTGGTTGAGCCGCTCGGAAATCACGCCCTCTTATACCTTCGGACAGAGCAAAACAACTTCGTTGCCCAATCAGATCTTATCAATGTACCGCAACACAACGCTCAAGTAACGGTCAGCTTCAATATGGACAAAGCGCACCTGTTTCACCCAGAGACCGGCGAATCGTTAACAGCTCCCTCATGCCAGTGAAAGCGCGTAAGCCCAACCAACGGGCAGGGAAACCGAATATACGGAGATAGACATCCTCCCTAAAACCTGCCTCAACGAACCGCAAGGAAAATTAGAAAAGAGTTTGAATTTGTGTCCATGTCTCCGCGTCTATCGGAATACCTTCCCGTTCTCGTCTGCGTTGTTCCTCCCAACCGCGTTCACCCGGCATCCGAATTGCGTCAACGCCAGCAGCCCGCTTTGCCGATTTGAGATACGCAATAAAGCGTTCTATCTCCGCGCTGAACCCCGGAAACCCTCTAAAACTGGCAACGTTAATCACCAACACGAACAATCCATTGCCGACGCGGGCATCTTCGCCTTGACTACATCCAGCACCCGTAAGCGCACCGGATAGAATGTCAACAATGACGCTCAGCCCGAACCCTTTGTGCGCCGAAACCCCACCACCAAATGGCAATATAGCGGCGGGTGGTGTGCCATAGAAATCGTCCGCATTTGTCGTTGACTCACCTTCAGCGTCAATCAACCACCCGTAAGGCACTGCTTCGTCCCGATGCTGTTTGACCCGAATCTTCCCCGATGCGACAACACTCGTGGACATATCCAGTATAATCGGATCTTGCCCTTCAATCGGCACTGCACACGCGATAGGATTTGTAGAGAGTCTGCCTTCAACGCCACCGTGTGGCGCGACACAGGTGCCACCCCCGTGGTCATTTGCCATGAGCAATGCGATCATCTCAGCATCCGCTGCGAGGCACGCATACCCACCTAACCGACCCACCTCATTGCACCGTGACACAGCGACGGAACTTATATCCGTCTGCTTTGCTTTCTGGATTGCCACCTCAACGGCGCGCGTCGCAATAACGGGACCGAACCCCCAATTTCCATCTAAAACCGCAATAGATGCAGATTCATGTAGTGTCTCTATTGGAACACCGGGTTCAATCAATCCCGTTTCCAATTCACGGACATACTTTAGGAGATGAATAACGCCGTGTGAATCGTGGCCGACGCGATTGGCATCCACCATAGAGTGAGTTACGATTTCCGCCTCGGATGCCGAGATATTTAATTTTTGAAAGACATTGAGGCAAATAGTGGTGAGTTCTTCTGCTGTAAAATTCGGCATTGTAGGCTCCTTCCACGAGATACCGCTATTTTACAAATCCCCATCGGTGTTGTCAAGCACAAATGAAAAAAATTTGCCTGTTGTGAGATTTTCCGACGAAATCTGCATTCATGTCTTATGAAAGCACAAACCCTCATTCTTATTTTGAGGTTCACCCTATACTGCTTTCAATTGGAGGACTCTATGTCAGGTGACCGATGAACAAAGGCGAGACGCAAGACTTGTTCGTCAAATCTTATCTGGAGATGAACGCGCTTTTGACGAACTTTATGCGCTGTATAAGCACCGCCTCTGTGAATTTATCACAGGGAAAATAGGCGACTGGCACTACGCTGAAGAACTTACCGATGACACCTTCCTCAAAGCAAAGGAACATTTAGAAACGCTTCAAGAACCTGAGAAAGTTTTGAACTGGATGTTTCGCATCGCCAGCCAGCTTATCGCAGGATGGCACAGAAACAATCAGAGACGTATCCAGATGGAATCCCTCACTAACGTTTCCGAGGCTAAGGTGGAAGCTGCGACTGTTACCTCACATCGGATAATGGAAGACTGGACGTTGGACGAAGAGAGACGAAAAAAACTCTTCAAGGCAATTGCGCAATTGCCTAAATTAGAGCAAAATATCTTTCTCCTGCAACTTGCAGGCAAGTCTTATGAAGAGATTGCCGAAATATGCGAAGTCTCTGCGTCTTCCGTAAGAAATCGGTTGTCTCGGGCAAAGAAGCAGCTGAAAACCTGGGCGGAAACTTGGGAAGAAGCGAACGCTGAAGGTCGAGACTTGGAATTCTCTGAGTTTCACAAAGGAAAGGATAAATAATCTGTGCTTTCGCAAAAGCCTCGCTGGTTCTTTTGTTTTGAGCCGCGGTATCAATTGATTTGATTTAATTTTTTGCTTGACAAAAAAGTAAGGAGTACGATAAAATGAAGAAACTGACACTTTTGATTCTACTTGTTTTTGTTGGATCCTTTGCCCAGCCAGTTCTTGCCCATGATGAGCCCCTTAAGTCTGGAATTACAGCTGCTGGTGGTGTAGCTCTTGGTGCTAAGATTATTGCAAGTTCAGGAAACACGGGTGCCGCGGTTTACCTAGGTACTGGAAGTCTCCGAACCGGTGTGATTGCCACTGCTAGTCAAATAGGTGTTGGTACAATTGTAATTGGAGCTAGCATCTACTACGGCATAAAGGGTATATTTGGCGGAGGCTCAGATAACGGTAGTGGTTCCGGTAGTGGTTCCGGTAGTGGTTCCGGTAGTGGTTCCGGTAGTGGTTCCGGTAGTGGTTCCGGTAGTGGTTCCGGTAGTGGTTCCGGTAACTGTATTTTTGGGCACCATCACTGTTATGGTTGTGCTTGATAGCTTTAGGGGGACGCAGGTCCCCCTATTCCCACGGAAAAAATGATGATGAAAATACAAGAGTGGATTTTGTCTGAATCCAAACATTTAGAAAAGAAAAATGTAGGGAAATTAAGGTTGTTTTTAAAGATAACTTTACTTCCATTATACATAGTTTTCCTTGTCGCCCTATGTTTTAAAGCTTTTGGCTTGGCCTGTTTGGTTGCATGGTTTATAACCTTCACCTCCTATTTTACTAAACTTACATCCCGCGATCGGTGGTATTTCTATATTTCTTTGCTGGCGGCATTCCTTCTTTCCATAGTTTGGCTCATGTAAAAAGTATATGCGATTTTTTGAATAGGATTTACCTGACGAAATGCTGTCGAGTTTCACGTACGTCCAACCTATTAGGTGTCAATTTAGGGGTTTCTTTGCATCCTAGAGGCGTTTCAAAGTTGTTAGTTTCGCCTCATTGCCTTCGATACTGTATCCATTTTGGAAGGTGCACCTGATGATATCAAAGGTTTCCAGGAGTGCATTTTTGGAGTTCCTAAACCCACTGTAAGTATGTGAGTGTAAGATTTGATGAGTTTGGCAGTTTTGATGACACTGCGTTGTATATATCGCCATTCGGCGACTAACATTTCCCAATGGCATATGAGGACGGCAATGAGTTTGGCATAGACTTCACAGAACATCCAATACGATTTGTGGCTGCGGAAAACACGAACCTTCCAAATATCTTTCAAACACTTAAACATTAACTCAATGTGCCATCACCCACGGACGATGACGAGTATCTGTTCGGGGATGAGGTCGTGTTCCTCAATATTTGTGGGATAAATGTTCCACCCAATGAGACGGAGGCACTCGGTTGAGGGCGGGATGTTTCTTCGGGGCCTGTTCGTTTCCGGTTCCGAGAGTTTCTCAGCGACAAGGCGTACAAGGAGTTGTTTGGTTTTGCCGATGCGAAAGTGCCGCCGTGGGTGGGTTTGAGCGTCAAGCCACCTTTGAAATACATCAGTTTTCCCGCTTTGTCAAAGAGGCGACACCCTGCTTTGAGACATCAGACCCAAGCACCTTTACTTCGGTGAGGTTTTCAAGTTCATCTAATTGAGTACCAATCGCCCTCCCCGCTTCGCGTTTGATGTCAAAAACTTTATATACCCAAAGGAATAAGTAAAATTATGGGAGATAGTTGGAAAAACCTTGAATACTTGATTACAACACCGGGCGTATTGTTTGCTCGTCTAAAATCAGAACCTAGGTGGGGTTTAGCGTTCACGCTTCTTTTTCTCGTTTCTGCTTTCCTGTCATGGGGAACTGCTCCATTCGAGGAACATCTAATTGTAAAAAGTATGCCCTCTGATGGCGAGGTTGGCCCTATAATAATAGGTGTTCTGATAGCAAATCTCGCAGGAGAGATTCTCTGGATTGTTGTACTGAGCGCGCTACTCACTGGATTCGCTCGAATTTTTCAGATAAATGAGGCGGTTAAATTTAAACACATCTTTGCGAGTCTTATACATATTTCATTGATTCAAATTCTAATAAAATTGTTCAATTCGGCACTGCTCATAGTTTTCAGACAGGTTGAAGAAATTGAGATGGTAGCAGATATGCAAATGATTCCGGGCCTTCACAACTTGGCAGGCTCTCTTGACAATGTAAAACTGAGAGTGTTCCTGGGCCATATTAATATCTTGAGTTTATGGTATATCATAATTTTGACAATCGCCATCGCGGTTTTTGCAAAGGTGAAGAAAAGTCAGGCATGTTTTTGGGCAGTTGCGATTTGGTTATTTGGTATTATTATTTCAACGTTATTGTGATATATCTCCTGTCATCCGAATACAGATAAGTCTCCAGATTGGACACGACACAACCTATCCATTTCTCCAGAGGGTAAGTTGAAGACACAAAGAGCAGATAAAATTGGTGTTCCCTTCATGGCTCTATCGCATTGCTGAAAATGTTTGTATCGATTTTTTTTCAAAAGCAGAAACGCGATACCGAACCCCTCCACACCGTAGACGAACGCCGGATCACACAGACGCACCCCGATCCGGGTCGAGACCTAGAAAGGCAAGAACTTCGAGAACACCTCCGGGCAGCCATCCAGCAACTCACGCCTCTCCGTAAATAGGTGTTTCTCTTATATTACCGTCAGGAACTACCCATCAAAGCGATTGCACAGCATTTGGAACGCTCCGAAGGCACCATCAAATCACACCGCCGAAATGCATGCCTCCAACTCCAAGAACACCTCACCCCTTTTTTCGTTTGAAAACTTTGGAAAAGAATGTATAATTCGTAAAAATAACGTGAGCTCGGTAAAGCAGTTTTTGTACCATCCACTTGCCTCATAGTGAGAGTAGACGTTAGCATTCTGCACAAACTACCTTGTTTTTGTCCAATAAGTGTGGGAAACCATACCGTCTCTGATGAGACACAAACCCACACACCCATTGAGAAAATAACACCTCAAAAGGGAGCAAAGAACTTCTACACACCTTTGAGAGAAAAAGGAAACCAAAACCGCGATCTTTAGCACTTTTCACGCACGCAAGACCGTTTGAAAAAGTGGGTTGCCTGCTATAGTGAGAGTTTCAAAGGTAGGGTGTTATGATTTGAGACCTTTGCTCCCTCTTGAAAGCAGATAAGGACTGGGATTGATAACCTTTCATTGATCAACTCGCTCCCGATGTGCTTGGACAAAAACAAGGAAACAAACAGTTTATGCTACAAAAGAGAACGGCATCTCTCGGATAATCCGACGCGGAACTCCTATGCCGAGCTGACATTAAAAATAGTTTTAACCATCAACTTGTGCTTTAACATTTAGAACAGAGGCGAGTTGATGGTTAAAGTTTGCCTCACAGTGAGAGTTATCGGTAACAAGAGGCTTTGGTTAGACGATAATCCCTCTTACCGACGACCGATAACTGATAACCAGTCAACTGAAGTTTGGAGATGCTAATAAGTATGCGAAGATTTGGAACCCAAGGCCGCCTATATCCTGAAGATAACTACCTCATCCCCCGGACAACAGAGGTTGCCGATTTTATTAGGCGCGTCAAAGATGGGAAGTATATCGTCCTTTTCGCGCCCCAACAGACGGGTAAAACCACTTTTTCCAATTAGTACTCGCAGCACTCACCGCTAAAGATTCAACCTACTTCCCAATACACCTCAATTTTGAGGTGTATGAAGACTGCACGCCCTCAGATTTTTACGGGGTTTCGCGGAAGATATTCAGGAGAAAATAGTGGAGGTCTTCCAAGAACGGGGCGAGGGATTCCCTGAAGCACTCACACAGTTTTTGGGGAACGCGCAATTCACAAATCAACTTTCCTTGCGAAGATTCTTTAAACAGTTAGCGGGATTTCTAGTGTTTTTATGCTATACTTTGGTAATACCAAAGATTGACTGTCGCAATATAAGAGATTCCGTCTACAAGGAGGGATGGGCCGTGTTCCCCAAAATTCCAAAGCCAGTGGTATTCTATACTGGGATTTTCGCAATGCAAATCAATATCGGGATTATGCCTTTTCTGGCACTGACGAAGATGTGGACACTCGGTGGGATTATTACAACGCTAAACACACTCATCTACTGTTGGTTAGGTTGCGCGTTTTTGATCGGGCGTGCTGTTGAGAAGGGTTGGACACAGAAACGCATTACCGCCTTAAAAATTGCTGCTATTCTGGCATTGCTAATAATCGGATTCGTGTTAACAACCCAACTCGTTTTAACAGATGGAATTGATGATATACGCCAAGCGAAAGCGGGTATTGCCCTCATCTTTGGGGGAGTCGTAATTGGGTTAGGCGTAGTATCCACTGTTCCCCGAAATAGAGAAGAAAGGCATCAGATCGCCCCGCGGCTTAGGAAAGTAATCCAGATAGCCATAATAGTAGCAGTTCTGCTCATACTTTTTGCTTGCTACAACTGGTTCAAAGCCGCCGCAAATTGAGAATGTAGTTATCCGGAATGCTCAGATCCGACAGATCGTTAGTGACCCAGAGGTCGCTCCTACAAAAATAAGTAGGAAAATTACGCGCTATGTCCCTTTCGCCTGTTTTAACAATTCCGCCAACCGGTCGGCAAAACGGAGTTGGCTGTCGTCCTCCGGTGCATAGCCTATTACCTTCCGTGCGTTGGCGATACTCCAGAACTTATGCGAGTTGTCACTGATGCCGTAGAAAATCTGAAATGGAATTCCGTTTTCGTCCTCTATACTTTCCGTCTCAATGCTCTTGACGAAAAGTTGGATCTGATCTCGGACGCTCAAATACGCGCCAAGTCCACGGTGCATCGCCTTCAAATCATCTGCTGAAGAATTCGCCATATCCGTTTCCCGCGGTCCACCAATACGTAACTGCACATTCTGTAGCTTCTTCCCGTCAACGTGTCCAGTCGCAAAGACAAAGCCAAGGTGCTCATACGCCTCTTTCGCCCACCCGTAGAAGTTATCGGACAATGGACGCATCTCTGGGGTCACCACATCCCACTTATCTGCCCAGATGAGCCGCTCGTAATAGTCGGCGGCGTGGTTAGAACTACAGACGACAACACGTCGGACATCGGTTTCAACGCAGGTTTGATAGAGGTTGTATGCCATCTGAACGTTCGCAAGCTCGTTCTCAAAACTGCCCCCCTTAAAGGCACAGTGAACGACCGCATCGATGCCTTCAAAATGGTGTCTGTATGCGTTCCGGTCAGGGTCGGTGAGTTCAGCAATCTGAATGCCTTCGACCTCTTCTCCCTGCCGATTTGTGGTCTTCACGTCCAGCAGCACGAGTTCGTAACGTTGGCGAAATTCCGGGAGCATCCGTCCGGCGATATAGCCCGATGCTCCGGTGATAAGGACTTTTCTGCGGTTTGGCATCTTCGCGTGTCTCCTTCTAACCTTATTCTTAGAATGTATCAAGAAGTCGATTTTCGTGATGCGATTTTTTGTTTTTGTTCATTCAGTTTCTCTTGTACTTCATTTTCTTTCTAGTCGATCTGACTCAGGAACCGTAATTGCATCATTGTACAAGCCATGATAACTAACAGTAGCATTGGTAAATCCCTGCTTAGGTTTATTTAAAAAACGGACGAGTAACTCAAAAAGAAGTTTTCCTCGAAGTTGAAGATGATATGCGCTCCTGACGGCTTTAACCCTTTCATGATCTGAAGGAAGAAACTCCAAATCAGCTGCCAGAGTAGTCTTTTCAGGTGGAACAACTCGATTTAAATGATACGCCACATCCACATGTTCCTCATCTCGGATAGATTCAAAGGTTTTTTCTGGTGGGTTCTTCTCTAAATATTCTTCCACTTTATAGGCAAACCACATACTAATTGAGTCTAAAGTTTGGTCATATTCTGCCTTATTTCCTATTCGATCCTTTAACTTGGCGTATGAATACAAATCGTTCTCAATGCTATAACCTTCTGTGCAAATAATGTCGTCATATTGATCTGGAATGCCTCTGAATAACCACATATCACGGTCAGCGATAAAAGTAACAGGGGCATGCCTGAAGTCCCCCACATTTTCATATTCAGAAAGTTCCTTATAAAGATGAAGTAGAGTGTCTTTGGAACCCGCGCTGAAAAAACCTACATCAAATCTTCCTAAACGCTCCACCAATGTCCCATAGATGATTTCATCATCTTTACCTTCAACAATAATGTTTGGCTTATTAGAGAGGCGCAGAGCAACAACTAAATTCTCTAAGGTAGGATCGGGCAACGACATTCAGATATCTTCTCCTCTGTCCGTTCAATCACTTTTCAGTGGAATCTCTTTGTGCTGGTACCCAGAAAAGATGAAAGGTGAGTGCGTTGCAATGAAAAACTGATTTCCAGTGCTTTGATCGAGGAGAGTTGGTAAAAGTAGTCTTTGCCAATCCACATGGAGACTTAACTCAGGTTCATCAATGAAGATAGCCGTATCCTTGTAAAAAGCGTTGTAACACAAAAAACTGAGCATCTGCTTTTCACCGGAAGAAAGTTTATCGGAGGAAATTGCCTCATTTATTTCCCCAATTGCAATGTCATCTCTTCCTTCTCCAAAGGTAATACCATCAGTTGTTTCTCCAAGAACTAACTTTTCGGTAACCTGAATTGCGTTGTATCGTAGAATTTTTCGAGTCAACTCAGACAACACAGAAAACGGCTTCCTCAACTGCTCTGTTTCCTTATCAACCTGCTGGATAGCATCCAGAACGGAGGAAGCACTTTTAGGAATCTCACCAGCTTTGTCTTTATCAGGATTATTTTCCATTTCCCTTGAAATATTTTCTAATACCTGAGATTGAAGGTTGCTGATCTCTTGATAAATATCAAGGGACTTTTGCGGTAGTAATTTTATTATATCCATAGTTGAAACTGAAAATATGAACCTATGTCTATCAGTAGACATATCTTCCGATAGTTGTGATATCGCATTTAGAAGTTTCTCTGTCGTTGAACTTAATAATCTTAGTACAGCCACGTCCTCAGCATCTGCCGAACTTTTGGAACCAATTGAAAAACCACCTTCAATTCTCCTAAACGTGGGAAAAAAAAGACTTCCCGTGGACGATTCAGTGATCCGCTTCTCAAGGGCATTTACCCAATCCACATCCTTCCGGTAGATTCTTCCTGTCTCCGTGTCAATGATAATAAATTCGTACCCACCTTCTTCTTCACTAAAGCTGTAATCAAGCGTAACTTGGTCGGGTTCAGCTCGTACCATGCTCAAAGCGAACAGATCAGTTTGAATTGCAATGGAATGAAATGGAATTTCAGCAAGGATTTGCTCAAGGTGTCCACTGATGAGATACCACAGCAGTTTAAGGATCGTTGTCTTGCCTGAGCCGTTTGCGCCAGTAAAAATATTCAGGTCTTCATGGAAATGAAAATTGAAATTTCCATCATCTCGATTGTTCAGCCCTTTTACTTCAAGACTTCGTATCATGAGTTTTCACCTCACAGAGATAATTTTACCAACATAAAATCCGAATTCCTATGGAATCTCCAGCTTCTCTTTACAATACCGCGCGAAGCTTTTGATTTCTGCGAGGACCTGTGCTTCGGTTTGAATCAACTGATTAAAGAGTGGCGATACAGGTTGTCTACTGAAAAGTCTGTCAAAGAAACTTCGCTGTACATAGGCAGGCACCCCAAAGCGTGAAACCCCAACACGGGTAGGATCTATGCCGAGGTATTCAATTGAGAGATAGTGCGCGACATCCTCATTGGTAATATTGCCCTCATGGATACTGCCAGTATTTCTTCGTCCGTAACTCACCATATAGACTCTACCACTCATTTGGTTGAGGACAGTATAGCCCCCCATATCAATTGCTTCATTCCAACATTTCTCAAATCCATTTTTAGGAAGGCGTTCACGAAGCTCTTCGGCGGAACGGACGACGAACTTGTTTTGATGGGGCGTTTTGATGATAAGAATCCCCTCATCTTCTTGCTCTAATGGAGGTTGTCCTGTAGATAGATTTACAGAATCTAAGGTCCAGACAATCCCATTTCGGATGCCCTTCGCCATGTTATGATGTCTCTCAACAAATTCACCATTCAATGGATGGAGGCGATAAGCACCGTCCCCGTTAAATGTCTGGCGCAATTTTTGGCGGTGCTCTATGACAGAAAACCGTTTTTGAGAGACAGGTATTTCGAGTTGGAGTGTATATCCAGTGTGTAAATCGGTTGTCAGATTTAGCTGGGATTGGCGAAGTTCAGCCAAGCGTGTCAAGGCGGTTTGGCTTTTGGATAAAACACGTCCAATTAGATACTCGCGGCGAAGCCTTGGAATCTCCGTTGCAAGGCGATCAAGCGTTGGAGCATCCATTTGCTCCAACATAATTTTATGTTCCCATCGTGTCCCGCGTTCATGCATTAGGATTTGGAACTGCTGCGTATCGCCAGCGGTTCGGATATACCCGAGCGCCGTCCACGGATCAAACGTTGCCCGGTAATTTCCGCTGGTTTCAGCGTCTCCATTCGCCAAGACGCAATCCCGCCGCTCATATCGAGAATAGAGACCGAATTGAAATTCAAAGTCCTCGTAGGGTGCCAAAGCCTCACGCAAATCGCGTGCGAATTCACTCCCTTTTGCAAACCGTTTGAAAATTTGCTCGGTGTTTTGTGGCTGATTAAGCGCATCAAGGAACGTTCCAATACGGATGCCTCCCTCTTCTACACCTTGATCTTCGCTTTGTCCAAAAACCTTAGTCTTAGTTTTAAAAGGTGGGTTTCGGAGGGATACGTCGCGCTGTGAGACCAGGTGCAACGCTGGATCATCCGTCACATCCTTGAGTGCAGGCGCGTCCCCAAGGATTTCCGCGAGCTTGACATCGTCAACCTTTTCCGTCAAATCAACACCACGTTTCAACTCAGCGAAATGGATGATATCATCAAGGCTGTATCGGATTGGTGCACTTGAAGAGAGATTATCATAGTTAGAGCGATGGAAGCGGATGCGCGGCTTGATGCGAAAGACCGGTGTAAGACCGTAATCTTTCAGTAACACATACAGCGTGACGGTATAGGAATCCGCGTGAACCTTTTGCGCCAAGATTCCTTCCCGTTTCGCGTTACTCTCTACGATTAACTCATCCTGAACAAGGCGGCTATCGTTGCCGAAAATCATCATCCGATGTTCTTCTCTGTTATCATCTACTAACATAGGTCCACCCTCCGTAGACTTATAAAACGATACCCTCTCATCTCGGTTTCGCTACACCGACTACACTGCCTCAAGTCGCTGCCGTGCGAGTGCAGCTGCACCAAGAATACCAGCGTTATCCCCTAACTTTGCCCTTACAATCTGAACCCCACTCAAGGTATTAGGGAGTGCGTACTTCTCCGAAGCCTTGCGGATACTGTCTAAGAATGTATCGTCCAGTGCTTCAACGACTCCACCGCCAAGCACAATCATCTCTGGATTCAAGAAATTTACAATAGAACCGATGCCAATACCGAGGTATTTTGTTGTCCTTTTGATAACTTTTAGCGTTAACTTATCATCTGCACGAATCGCTTTCGCCAACACCCCACTCCGGATCGCCCGCAAGTCACCACCGGTGAGTTCAGAGAGCACGCTCTTTTTCCCTCTTTTCAGAATCGCTTTCTGAAACTGTTTTGTCATTGCCGTGCGGCTCGCGATTGCCTCTAAACAGCCACGAGTTCCACATCCGCATCTGGGTCCACCCGCTTTGACAATAATATGCCCGATTTCACCTGCTGTCTTACTCGCGCCGTGGAAAAGCTCACCTTGTAGAATAATTCCGCCACCAATGCCGGTCCCCACAAAAATTCCGACAACGTTCTGAACACCTTTCCCAGCACCGAACACGTGTTCACCAAGCGTCCCAACATTCACATCATTGTCAACGAATGTCGGAAAGCCGACGCGCGCCTCTAACTCTTTCTTCAGCCGAACATCCTTCCAACGGAGGTTGGGTGCGAAAATAACAATCCCTGTAGCTGGGTCAAGTGGTCCTGGTGCTCCAATTCCAACAGCCTGAATTGATGCAGCTTCAACACCTGACTTGTCAATAGCGTTCTGGATACTGTCCGCGATCCGATCAATTACAATGGATGGACCTTTATCTGCTTTGGTTGGTACTTTGGCTGTACTTAAGATATTGCCTTCCGAGTCAATGACAGCCGATAGAATCTTAGTGCCACCCATATCTACGCCGACAACATTCGTGCTCATTATAATAATCCCCCTACGCACGCCACCACGAGCGTACTTTTCCAATTAGTAACTATGATACCAAAAATGATAGCAACTCTTGTTTGAAGCCTGCTGCAGATAGCCGCTCCCATTTTTCTAAAAATGTTTTGTAATCTACTTTACGAATCTCCTTCGTCCGGTCAATGAGTGCAGCAACACCTTGCGCTAAAGTCCCACGTCCCGCTTGATCTGCATAATCGGTTAAGGCTTCCAAGACGACATCAGAGTCGTGAATATCACCGAGTATCTCTTGCAAATCAAGTATCACCGCGAAGAATTCAGCGAAACGCCCACTGTAATTTACTGAAACCTCTTTAGAAGACGTTTTCGGAAACCCATAAGCGGCACGAAAAACGTCCATCGTATATCGGAGGCGTCTAATCGAAATTCGCATGTTGTGGAGCTCTTTGTGCCGAGTTTCATCCCAGATGAACGGCTCCCACGTGTAAACCTCCTCAACCTTTTGCGGGAGAATGATGCGTGCATTCTCATGATAACTTTGCTTCGGCACAACGCCAATGATTTTGTGCGCTTTTGCCATTTTTTAATTTTCCTTGCGGTTCGGTGTGGTGGGTTGGAAACCTTCAAGTTTCTCTCCGTATATCCGTTCTCCATTACATTTTTTAATTTTCCTTGGGTTGGAAACCTTCAAGTTTCTCTCCGTATACCCGTTCTCCATTACATTACGAACTACACGCTTTAGTTGATAGGAACTAATAGGAGCGAGTTTCGCTCGCGATTTTTCACTCAATCCTACAGAAACCCGCAAGGACAACGGATGCAGCGGTTCAGATGTCTATAAATTAAAAGCTGACAAAGAATTCTAAAAATTTGGTCTCAAAATCGGCTGCTTCCAGTTTCCCAAAGAGCGTCAGCATCGGTTTTCGAGCATCTTCCCGTTCTTGCTGTAGGTGTTCGATAAATCCTTGGATGTCCGCCTGTTCTGCTCCAGTCAGCGTAACCATTTCCTTCTGAAAACGAGCGATAAGGACATCCAGATCACGGACAGCTCCCATGGTTCGAGTTATCGCTTTTACCTTTTTGTAGTATTTTTTGAAGGGTTTCTCTGGAAAGCAGTCGGCGAAGTTGTCCATAGCAGCACTTAAACGACGCGAAGCGACGCGCATATCATGGACAAACCTAATATCCGTCCCGTCCTTGGCACCCTCCTCGCAGGACATCATTTCTCGAAAATAACTCACAATTACCTGTCGAGCACAAACTTCCAATGTACTGTCAGGCGAAATTTTTTCGATTTTCGAGACTGTTATCATTGTTCCAGCAACCCTCCGATCAATTTACTCAAAAAGCAGTATTTTTGCCAACAAAAAATAGATGAAAATACCGAAGGACATCAATAGCAGTTGTAACAAACGGACCCGTTGCAACAGCCGGATCAACGCGGATACGTCTAAAAAACATCGGAATCAGTGTGCCGATGTTGCCGCCCATCCCCATTGTGTTTTCGCGATAATATTTCGGAGGTTCGGGAACGCGCGCCGTTGAATCAGCCGAACGACTGTAGAAATAAACAGTTCATCGACATCGTGTGTTGGAACGATCGTTTGGTCTTGCATTAAGATTTCGCACGTTGGCGGAGCAGATGATCCGTGAGAACAAGTGCTGCCATTGCTTCAACAATCGCGGGTGCGCGCACCAACACACAAGGATCATGTCGTCCGCTCGCCTCTAACGTCACCTCGTTTCCGTCCACATCGACGGTTTGTTGCGGCTTTCCAATCGTCGCTGTTGGCTTGAAAGCGACTTGGAACAGAATATTTTCGCCGTTTGAAATGCCGCCCTGTGTCCCGCCGGAATTATTTGTACGCGTCCGAACCCGCTCCGTCCCATCGTCCTTCTCCAGATAAAACGGATCGTTATGTTCAGAACCGGTCATCGTAATACCCCCAAAACCGGAACCGATTTGGAAACCCATCGTTGCGGGGAGAGACATCATCGCTTTCGCCAAATCCGCCTTGAGTTTGTCGAATACCGGTTCACCAAGTCCGACAGGAACATTACGAGCAACCGATTCAATTATACCACCGAGAGAGTCAAGATCACGTCGCGCCTGATCGATGCGCTCCGCCATCTTCGGAGCAACAATCGGGTCGGGACACCGCACAGGACTCGCCTCTATCTCTTCAAGTGTCACCGTGTCTGCGTCCACTTCGGCTTCCAATGTATGAATCTGCTTGACATAAGCGAGCGTTTCAGTTCCCGACATCTCACGTAATATCTGCTTCGCAATTGCCCCTGCAGCGACGCGTCCGATCGTTTCCCGTGCACTTGCTCTGCCGCCACCTTGCCAGTTTCGGATGCCGTACTTCTGTTGATACGTGAAATCAGCGTGTGAGGGACGATATAGGTCTTTCAGATGGTCGTAGGCTGCGGGACGTGCGTCCTTATTCCATACCAGCATGGAGATAGGCGTTCCGAGTGTTTTGCCTTCAAAGACACCGGAAAGTATTTCAACAGCATCAACCTCCTGACGCGGTGTCGTGAGATGGCTTTGGCCCGGTCTCCGTCGATCAAGTTCAAATTGTATCGCGGATTCGTCCAAGTCAATTTGCGGTGGACATCCGTCAACGACAACACCGACAGCCCCGCCGTGTGACTCGCCCCAAGTTGTAATCCGAAAAAGGTGACCAAATGTATTCATTTTCTTATTTATGGGCCCTGCTCATTTTTTCACGTTGTGAAAAAATGGTTTTCGCTGCGTATGCGACTGGGTTTGAAAGTAGGCATAGTTTCAAAGACACTTCTGCACATTGACCACTTCCTGATATTGATACCAAATAATTTAGGCAAACGCCCCATCGCCTACCTATCACCGCAAAGGCACGCCCCTTTACTTTTAGAATTGTATATTTTGAATATTTTATGATATACTATAGCAGATTGTGTCGTAAAAGGCAAGCAATTTAAGGGGACTGATGTTAGCATATTTTAAACGTTATATCGCGCTGCTCCTGATCTTTATAGCCATTGGTTTTTTATGGAACACACTGTTTGTATACCCGCTTAAAATCTTCGTTGTGTTCATGCATGAGGTGAGCCACGGTCTTGCGGCAATCGCAACCGGAGGTCGTATCGTCGAAATTCAGATTAACCCGCAGCAGGGCGGTCACGCACTCACACAAGGTGGCTCTCGGTTCTGGACATTAACAGCGGGTTATCTCGGTAGTTTGTTGTGGGGCGGGATTATCCTGCTTCTGGCAGCGAGAACACGCTTCGATAAAGCAATTAGCATCCTTATCGGCTTCGGTATGGTGGCAATCTCCATCGGCTTCGGCGAGAGTACATTCACCTATTTGTTCGGTATCGGCTTTGGTGTTGCGCTGGTCGCCATCGGCTTCTATCTCCCAGAGGCTGTCAACGACTGGATCCTACGTATCATCGGCGTGACAAGCTGTCTCTACGCGATTCTTGACATCAAGAGTGATGTTTTAGACAGAGCCAACCTCCGTTCAGATGCACGGATGCTTTCAGAGGTAACAGGCATTGCGACTGAGATTTGGGGAGTTCTGTGGATTTTCATCGCAATTGGGCTGACTGCATGGTTTCTCTACCTCTCAGGCAAAACTCCAGTTGTCGAAGAAGAAACATCCGCCGAGGAAGACCTCTGATTTTTTAACACGCTATTAACCAAATGGGCTAAATTGTTGCGACGATATTCCACTAAAGTGGAGAAGCCACACGCCGAGACCTAACAAAAAAAGTGGAACACAGATAAGTACAATAAGGATGAAACATCCCCATATCCACGAACCCTTGGATTTGGCAACGGTTGCCAGACGTGCAAGTAATACACCACCACAGATCATAACTATAACAACAAGACCAAATACCACCATCATCACCATTTCTTGTTATCTCCTCCCCTCAGCCAAACCGTAGCAATACACACAATTAAAAAATATGAAACACCCTTCAAAAAGTCCTATTACGCTACGTGCAACGCTGATTGGTATTATTCTCATCCCGTTTAATAGCTACTGGGTTCTACATCTCAGTTATATATGGGACTCCAACCGCCCCACGAGTTTGGCGTTGTTGTTCAATGTCTTATTTACGCTGCTTTTTCTTATCGGACTGAGTGTAATACTACGCCGTCTGCGCCCAACGTTGGCATTTACACAGAGCGAATTGCTAACGATCTATGCGATGCTGTGCCAAGCCTCCGTTTTCGCCGGACGCGACATGCTACAAGTCTTAGTGCCATTGATGGGCAACGGTTTTTGGTACGCAACGACTGAAAACGAATGGGCGCAACTCTTTCATCAACATCTTCCTGAATGGATCGTCGTCGGAAAACAGGAGGTATTGCAAGGTTTCTACAGAGGTGAATCCACATTCTACCTTCAGACACACATACAAGCGTGGCTATTGCCAACGTTAATCTGGGTAGGTTTCTGCCTCGTCATTGGGGTGACGATGCTCTGTATCAACGTGCTTATACGCAAGCAGTGGCAGGAACATGAACGGCTCACCTACCCGATCGCACAACTCCCATACGAAATCACACGAGCGGCGACAAATACTGGCAACCTGCGAACTGCGTCTCATCTGTTTTTCAATAGACGGATGATGACCGTCGGCTTATGCATCGCTGCTGTCCTGAACCTTCTTTATAGTTTACATCAAATTGATCCTGTTTTCCCGACAATTCCGCTCTATCACAGTTTTCGGCTCGGTGAAAAGCCGTGGAGTGCGATGAATAATCCCGGTTTCCGCATCAGCTTCTTTCCTTTTGCCGTTGGGGTAGGTTTCTTGATTCCGCTCGATTTGGGATTCTCTTGCTGGTTTTTTCACCTGTTTTGGCACTTTGAACGGATTATTGGTGAGATGTTCGGTTGGCGAGGGGCTGTCGGATTTCCGAGAGAAATGGCGCAAATTCGAGGTGTTTGGATAGCCCTATTTCTCTGGACCTTGTGGATGGGACGTTCACACGTTAAGGTGGTGCTGCAGACGATTTTTAGTAACCGCGCACCTACCACTAACGATGAAGGCGAAGCGTTACGTTATAGAACAGCCGGTATCGGCGTGCTCATCGGATTTATCTTGATTATGGGGTTTTGTCTGAAAGCGGGGATGTCGCTCTGGTTTGCAGCCTTATTCTTCGCGCTCTATTTCGCGATGTCAGTGACAATCACCCGCATCCGCGCCGAACTGGGACCGCCTGCACATGACCTCTACAATGCGGGTCCAGATCTACTCTTGACAGACGCGCTCGGCACCCGGCGGATCGGCAACCGAAATCTCTCGGTGATGTCGCTCTTTTTCTGGCTGAACCATCTCTCGTATCGCGCGCACCCGATGCCGCATCAACTGGAGGGATTTAAACTCGCACATCAAACCCGTTTCAATCCGACGCAACTGCTATGGGTATTGGCGATTGCTATCTTTGTAGGTGCCCTTTCTGCGGCGTGGGGACACTTGCACCTCTCCTATCAGGTTGGTTTAGAGCAGGCGCGCTCATGGTATGCCCGCGCCGCTTTCAACAGACTTGCAGGATGGCTCTATAATCCCAGCGAAACGAGCATCAGCGGTATGCTCTATACCACTGGTGGGTTTGCCTTCGCTGTTAGTCTCCTACTCCTGCGATGGCGATTCATTCAGTGGCCCCTGCATCCCGTTGGATATGTTGTTTCAAGTTGGTGGACCTTTACCGGACTGTGGTTTCCACTTTTAATCAGCTGGATCATTAAACGAATACTGCTCTCAACAGGGGGTGTTCGGTTATATAGGCGTTCAATCCCGTTTTTCATCGGCTTGGTTATCGGCGATGTGATCGTCGCATCGATAATTAGCATTCTGGGATTGATTTTCGATTTTCGCGTCGTCTACCTCAGTTGGTAACGCCCTATCAAGAACAATCGAAGTCAATTCTTTCTATGCAACGAAGTAGAAATGTAGTCTTGAAATTTCCATGTAAACCTGTTATTATTATTGGCGATGGATACAACAGACCAGTCACTCAGTGTGAATATCGGCGGGATACAGATGCGAAACCCCGTCATGACGGCATCCGGCACCTTCGGATACGGTAGTGAATATACCGAGTTCGTGGATCTGAACCGACTCGGTGCGGTTGTCGTTAAGGGTGTTACGAGTGTGCCGTGGCCCGGCAATCCGATGCAACGCATCATGGAAACCCCTTCCGGTATGCTCAACGCGATTGGACTCCAAAACGTCGGCGTTGATGGTTTTATTTTGGAGAAGCTGCCCTACCTCCGTGATTTCGATGTGCCGGTAATTGTCAATGTCTGTGGCAAAACGGTCGAAGAATATTTGACAGTGATTGAGAAACTAAACACAGCAGACGGTGTCGCTGCGGTAGAACTCAACATCTCCTGTCCGAACTTAGATTGCGGTGGTATGAGTTTCGGCGTTGATGCAACGTTGGCATATCAACTCGTTAAAGAGGTCCGAGCAAAGACACATCTCCCGCTCTTGGTGAAACTCTCCCCGAACGTTACAGATATTAGCATTATTGCGCGTGCCGTTGAGGATGCAGGCGCGAACGGGCTTTCTGCCATCAACACGCTCCTCGGTATGGCGATTAACGCAGAAACACGGAAACCGGAACTCGCGAATGTGACAGGCGGACTCTCTGGGCCAGCGATAAAACCGGTGGCACTGCGACTGGTTTGGGAGGTTTACAAAAGCGTCTCTATCCCGATTATTGGCATGGGAGGCATTATGTCTGCAACAGACGCTGTGGAATTTTTTATCGCCGGGGCATCCGCTGTGGCAGTCGGGACAGCGAATTTCGTCAATCCACACGCATCAATAGAAGTGGTAAAAGGCATTCACGCCTACCTCAAAGAAGCAAACATGAAGTCAATTAGTGAATTGGTTGGTAGCTTGCAGGTCGATTCATCAACAATTGTCTAAAATAGGATTTACAGGATAAGGGAGGTTTGTAGCAGGGTATTGGGGTGTTTTTGCTCTCCTATACCGGTTGGAATCCATGATACCAATTTTCTGAAATCAAGCCTGTAATGAAATGGAAGGCGAATATACGAATAGGCACATCAAATGCTAAACTCATCTGACCGAACCGCAAGGAAAATTAAAAAAAGAAAATGAGGCATCTGGTAACACTCGACGATTTGTCGAATTTTGAGATTGAACAGATTTTTCGACTCGCAGGAGGCATGCAGTCGCAACTGGAGACATGGGCGGGCATCAGCAGGAGCAAATTGCTCGCAACGCTCTTCTATGAACCGAGTACACGGACCCGGCTTTCGTTTGAAAGTGCGATGGAACGGCTCAACGGTGGGACCCTCGGCTTTGCTGATCCAAACGCAACTTCTACTACGAAAGGCGAAACGCTCGCCGATACTGCGCGAATGGTGACGAATTATGCCGACATTATTGTCGTGCGGCACAACTGGGCAGGTGCGGCACGTGTCATTGCACAGCACGCACATATCCCGGTTATCAACGGCGGTGATGGCACTCACACACATCCCACACAGGCACTCGCGGATCTTTATACCATTATACGGCGGAAATCGAAAGTAAAAGGATTAACCGTCGGTATTTGCGGAGACCTACAGTTTGGACGGGCAGCCCACTCCTTCGCTCTGGCAGTTGCGAGATTCGGTGGACAACTGGTTCACATCGCGCCGAATCCGCTACAGATGCCACCTTGGGTGCTTGCGCAACTGGAACAGTGCCATGGACAGATACCTCTTGAGGTAGAAAGTATTACAGAAGTGATTGACAGGTTGGATGTTATCTACGTGAATCGACTTCAAGAGGAACGGCTTCCGCCAAATATGGATGCCGCCGCTGTGCGCGGTAGTTATCTTCTGAATGCAGAGGTCATGAAAAACGCGAAGCCGGACGCGATGATTATGCATCCACTCCCGCGCGTCAATGAACTCGCATACGAGTTAGACGACGACCCACGTGCCGCCTATTTCGAGCAATCTGCCAACGCAGTGCCTGTTCGGATGGCACTGATCGCCAGTCTCATGGGATTGGAACAACTCATCTTGACACAACCACCGAAACGAGATATTGGTCCCTCTACACGGACGTGTGAAAACGCAAATTGCGTTACGAACTATGAGACCTACTTAACTCCGGAGCGTGAAACGTTTAATGGTGACATCAAATTAGACGCTTGTGCGTACTGCGGAAACCTACTTTCGTAAGGCAATCATATTCAAGTTACAGTTTCTGTTCAGTCATTACCCCACCACTCCTCAGACCGCGGGATTGGCTCGCTATCAAACGTCAAGACCAGATCTTCGCGATGCTCACCGTCATCAAGTGTAAACTGTTCCGACGTTGCAATAAGTTCCTGAAACCTCGCTGTAACTTTGTACGATCCAGCGGAAGATACATATCGCGTAAAAAAACCATCGGCATTTGTACGAGTTGAGGTGCTATAGCCTGCACTAAGTCCCTTGCGCTTATATTCCGTTCTAAGAAGAATTGGCCAATTAGCAAGTAGTGTTCCATCCTTGAAAACGATTTTCCCTTGAATCCGCATCCGAACTTTTACAGTGATTTCGATGCCTTCTATCTGCTCGCCTGGAGTGACTGAAAAGGACGCACGGTGGTCGGGTAAAAGCGGACTCTGTAATTCATCCGGATAGTAAACAATCCTGCCGATTTTGACAGAGATAAGTTGATATTTTATATCGCCGTAACTCTGTTGATCGTGGCTGGGAACTAATACAAATTGAATTTGCCCGGGACGGATTTCAGTGATAGAGAAACGTCCCGTTTCATCAGTCTTCGTTTCCAAAATCACACCAGATAGTGCCTGAAAATCCTCATTTATAGTTTTAATATACTCAGCGAATAGCGCGAGTTGCGGAACTGGAGCTCCATTCGTATCAATAACACGACCTGCAAGGATTGTCTTGTCGTCATCCATCACATCCCGTGACGGGTTATCCATTTCACTACAACCCAGCAGCGTACAAATTGCAATTACGAGAGAAATCATCACTATTCCCGGTAAAAAGTTTTGACGACTCATAGTTAACTCTTCTCCTTAATACATAGATAACCCACGACACACCTGTCGCCCTTCCGGGGCTTTCAGACATTGTGGTTCGCAGATGCTACATACATTTTGCCCCTCTGGGACTTCCGGTTTACAGTCTTGAAAGTGTCACGCTTCATCGGCGGGCACCTGGCAACGTCAAAATTAAATCTTCACGGCGTTCCCCAACTTTGAGTACAAATTTCTCCGACGTTGCAGAAAGTCCTTTATATTCTACCGATACGGTGTAGGATGTCGCCCGACCTCTATCCACATACTGTATGAAGTACCCTTGGGCATCGGTTTGCAATGTAGCTCCAATACTCCCACTCCCATCTCCTTGTAAATCTCGTGTTTTTATCTAAAGTTTCGGTACTAAAACCCAATCCTTTAGGTTTGGGATACAGAACCGCCCTTGTGAATTAGACCAAATGTTTCCTAAAAAAGATTTGCAATTGGGTCTAAAATGTAGTATAATTGTAGTATCAGGTTGGCAAGCTTTACAAGCGTAACCGCAAGGTTGCGGGCTTGCCTCCCACTTGTAAGGGGATAAATGCCTGATACCTGATATACCCTGCGAAACACAACTCATAAACTCTTTCATGATAAGACCTTGAAGCGTCTGCATAACGACTTGAATATCTGTGGTGTTGTGCGAAACCATTTCATTGCGTTGTCTATGCGGTATTACCGCATGTATGGCAAGGGGCTTTCGTATGCTAAAATGTCTAAGCATTTGACGAACCTTAAAAAACTTGAAAAATACCAGCATTGGTCTCTCCCGTACTCGTGGAGTCTGCAAAACATGCTAAAACGCTTGTCACAGTCCTTTAGAGAAATGCGGACACTTGGTAGAGGGCACCCGCAATTCAAGAAGTGTCAACAACACAAGGGTATGACATTTGACGGCATACAGATTGCTATAGAACCAGTCTGTGATAGACAGAAACACCATAGAAACCACCCAACCTATAAAATTCGCCTTAATGGGCATTGGTATCGTTTCGCTTTGCATAGAAAAATACAAGGACAAATCAAACAGGTTCAAGTTACACGAGACGCTCTCGGGGACGTGTATATCACGCTCACTGAAGATTATAGTGAAGTCATACCAGAACCTAAGACAGGTAAAGCTGAAGGGTTCGATATGGGTATCAAAGATTTCCTGACTACCAGTGACGGAGAACGATATACCTCTCCAATGTTCTACAAACAGAACGCTAAAAAGTTGGCGAAAGCACAGCAGGCGTATTCCGGCAAGGTCAAAGGTTCTCATAATCAGCAACGAGCGCGTAAGAACGTGGCTCGTATCCATAAAAAAACTGCGAACCAAAGAGCAGACCACCATTGGAAACTTGCCATAGAGCTCTGCCGAGACTTTGATATAATGTTCTTTGAAGACCTGAACCTTAGAGGCATGAAACGTTTGTGGGGCAAACAAGTCTCTGACCTATCCCTCGGTGAGTTCCTTCAGAAGCTTAAACACCAGAGCAAAAAGCGGATACGCTCTGTGCTGAAGATTGGTCGGTGGTCTCCGACAAGTAAATGCTGTTCTGTTTGTAATCATAAAAACGATACGCTTACATTAGCAGACCGTCAATGGCAATGTCCAAAGTGTGATACACACCTTGACCGAGACCAGAACGCTGCTATGAACATTCTTAAGGAAGGGGTAGCTTCCTTTGGCTTAGGAGTCGTAAGACCGATTGTCCTATTCAATAGGATTCTCGGCTGCTCCGTTGAATCGTGTAGTCCGATTCTAAATTCCACAAATGCTTCTGCTTAACATTTGCAGAAGCCCAAGTCTTTAGACTTGGGTCTATCACGCTGATTCTAACTTCCTTGTTTGCTAAGGGTGTGCCATCTGCAAAAACGATTTTCGCACGAACCCGCATCCGGAGGCGCACCGTGACCTCTACATCTTTTATTTGCACGCCTGGAGTTATAGAAAGAGTATCTTTAGTAAAAGCAGGAGGGAACTGGTCACTCGGATGATAGGCGAAAGCCCCGATTTTGACAGAAAGGAGTTGATATTCCGTTTCAAAAAGCAGACCGTTCCGATAGTCACGTGCCAACATGAATTGAAATTCTCCCGGACGGATATCTGTGATGGAAAAATGTCCGGCATCGTCGGTCTCTGATTCTAAAGCCGGACCGTATCCCCGCACACCAGTCTCATTGTTAATTTCGCGAGGTTGAATGACTAACGTAAGCCCAGCAACCGGATTTCCGTCTTCATCAACAACGCGTCCAGAAAAACTTGCTGTGTCTCCAGCTATGACAGTTTCCGATAACGCAAGGGAAGACGTATCTTCAGTTTCACCACAACCCAGCATGGCAGAAACCACAAACACAACGGGAATTACCACTATTTTATGCAAAAGGTTTCGGCGGCTCAAAGTCTCTTCTCCTTGTTATGCGGAAGAAATCTGGGTGTTTTGCTTGGGGTGTTTTGCTTGGGTATTTCTGCGGATTTCCCCAAGAAACCCGTTCCACGCGGGAGTTGTCAGTTATCAGTTATGGGTTGTCAAGTAAGAGAACCTTGTGGCAGTTCCACATATTTTGAATGCCACAGGAAAACTGAATGTCTCTGTAGACTTTGTGGGAATGACTGACTAATTAATTGGAAAAAATTGTCTGGGGAGAAGTAAGCACGGAACGAAACATTCGTAGATTTACAACGTGAGTTTGATAATAAAAATTAAAGGCTCCCGTAGGTTGGGTAGAGCGGGAAAAGACCAAGAACCCTTCAGTTTATCCAAAAAATGTGCTTTTCAAGGACATATTCATGGAAATAGACACAGCGAAACCCAACAATCCAGCGCCGTCGTCTGAGAATGTAGCCGGTTTCCAACTCACGTTACTTTTTTCAAACTCACGTTAGATTTACAGTAAAGTGCATAATTACTTGAACATCAACGGAATGGCGGGGTTACATGAAGATTAAGAATTTAATCGGGTCATGTGTGATGTCTGCCCCGTACGCTGTTCGCTATGGGGACCCCTGTCTGAATCAAGATAACCCCCTTTATCCCCCTTATCAGAGGCAGGATTCAAGGATTTGCGGGATTAGAGAACCTTCTTGATTGAGGGTGCCCTTTATAGCATTACCCAAATATAGTTAGGACTTACGCAATAGTAGAAAAAGGTGTTATACTCTGTGATTATGAAAAGCATAAACCTTTGAGAAAAGAGACAACCATTATTACTGGATTATTGCCATTTTCTGTCAGCAGGTTTGCGGAACTTCACACAGACGCACTTTGCGGATCATACACAGAAGTGGAGTCATGATCAACTCAATCGTTTGCTGAATACGCACCGCATTTCTGCCCGGGATCTCTGGGCATCGGTGCGAAACGACGTTGAGTTTGATGAAGACGGATACCTGCTGTTTGATGATACGGTTATCTCAAAACAATATGCCAAAGAGATTCAACCCGTTCGCCGACAATGGAGCGGTTGGGAAAAGCGCGTCATTAACGGCATAGGTCTTGTGACATGCGTCTATGTCAACCCAAAGACGCAGTGCTATTGGATCATTGATTACCGCATTTACGACTACGATCGTGATGGTAAAACTAAACTTGAACATCTTCAGGATATGCTCAAAAATGCCTACTTCGTCAAATGCCTGCCGTTTCGGACGGTGTTGATAGATGCTTGGTATGCTTCAATGGACGTGATGAAGGCGATTCAAGCACTTTCTAAAATCTACTATGCGCCTCTGAAAAGCAATCGTCTCGTCAACGATTCTGACGGTGTTGATCCACACATGCGCGTTGACGCACTCACATGGACAGCGGCAGAAATGAGACATGGTAAACTTGTGCACATCAAAAAGTTTCCTAAGGGCTACCAAGTGAAGTTGTTTCGGATAGTGTCCGGCTCCGGGCGCACGCAATATATTGTGACTAACGATTTATCTCAATGTGATGCTGAGGCGACGCGACAAACATGTTGCCTGCGTTGGAAGATTGAGCAACTTCATCGGGAATTGAAACAAACCACAGGTATTGGTAAATGCCAAAGTCGTAAACATCGTGCCCAGCGGAATCATATTGCTTGTTGTTTGTGGGTCTGGGTGAGTCTGACGCGTGCCGCACGTGCAGCGGGTCAAACCATTTATCGATTCAAAGAGAGTTTATTCGATGATTACATACGACAACAACTCGAAAATCCTGTTATTTCTATTAATATTGCGTAAGTCCTATATAGTAAAACCCGTAATTACCTCTACACCAACGCAAAGGCGAGGTTACCTGCCCCTTCCCAATAACGGGTGGGGACCCCCTGTGCCAGCGGCAGTGGGGTGCTTGTTCCCTGACAACCTGTAAACATATTCTCGGATTTTACTATATTTTTTTAAACCTCATCAAACCCTGCCAGCGATGGAGGGGTTGTTGTTTTCTAAGGGGTCAACATATTTTCGGGCTTTACTATAAAACCATCATTTTTCTTTGACAGGGGGATTGTCAAGCACGTCTGTTTTTTCAAGGATCGCCATTTTAGTCATGCGCCAGAAGAGATCGCCGGGACCAACGGCGTGCCATTGCCCATTCACAAAGGTCATAACAGCACTGTCCTTCTTTTCCGGTGAAAGCGGACTCCGCGGGAAACTGTGCTTGGGTCCCCAATTCGTATAGGTGAGAGGTTCACCGTTCTGCCATACCCATTCCCCTTCGTTTTCAGCATCACTGAGTCCAATCCAATAGAGATGATTGCCAAAGAGTCCCGAAATCCACTGCTGCTCCGCTGCGTCGTTAATCGCAAGGAGGGACGCGCCTTCAGCGGCAGCGCGATCTCGTGCCTCGTCCAAACTGTCGCACCGAATCTTTTTATAGGCGTGTCCATTTGCGGGGTTCACAGCCCAAGCATCTTTCTCCCACGGGGGCCGTATCTGCTTAGCGGGGTTAGTAGGTTTAGTATTTGTTACACGAGGTTCTACTTCCACCTCTTGAATATTAACCTGTCCCTTATTAGTTGGTAAAGAGTGGTTTGTTTGGGTGAGTGTCGGTTTCTCAGATGGTGTCGATCCACCAGTCAACTTATCTAAAACTTTCGGCAGAGATTCCGTTTGTGGGACAGCAGGTGGTGCATCGCCATCAAGCGTCAAAACTAAATCATCATAGCGCGCACCCTTTTCAAGGAGGAATGGCTCTGATTTCGCCGAGAGCCCTTTATATTTCACGGTGACCGTGTGGTGTGCTGGAACAACGTTGTTATCAATATAATGCACAAAATATCCTTCGGCATCCGTAGTAGTCCCGCCACTCGACCTACCACCATCGCCTTCGACTCGCGTAGCAACAGAAGCATTCGTTAGTGGCTTCCCATCTTTGAAAACGACTTTCGTCCGAATTCGCACCCGCGGCCGGACGGTAACCGTTATGTCTTCAATATGACTGCCCGATTTGACACCGAACGTGATACCACCGAAAGGCGGACGCATTTCCTGATAAAGCGTTATACCCTTGATTTTGATTGAGACGATTTCATTATCCGCCTCAAAATTGAATATAGGCTCTTCATTTTCTCTGGACGGCTGCGTTGGAATCGCAATTTGAACCGGTCCGGCAGGGATATTGTTGAAAGTGAAAACTCCCTCTTCATCAGTCTTTGATATGAGAGAACCTTGTAGCAATCCAATGGCAAATCCAGCAATTGGCTTCCCTTCCGTGTCAAGGACGGTACCAGAGAGTGTTGTCCCGTTCTGTGCGATACAAGGGGCGGATGCAATAAGGGAGAGCGTTATTATAATTCCAACAAGGGACGCAAGGTGCGTAAATTTCAGGTGATTCATCGTAATTTCTCCTTTAAAATAGGCAAATGTAGATTGGATCCGCTATAAACATGCCGCCCCTACGGGGCTTGGTGGTAGAAGAAACATTTTTCTATAAACATGCCGCCCCTACGGGGCTAAAGCCACACACTCATCTGATATTTCATAGTCGCTATGATAGACAGATCCGCCTGGGAACACTTTTCTTACATCAAGAAACATGCATATCCTTCTAAAATTGACCCCTATGGATTGAACTGAAAGCGAACCCAATGTTGCGCTGTCGCTAATCATCTTCAGATAGGGTCTCAACGGACACATCTGTCCTTTCGAGAATTGCATTTTTGACAAAATGTGTCTGACTACTTCCAGGTGCGACCATCTCCCATCTACCGCCAAATCCCCAGATAACGTAGTCATTCACTTCAGTATTGTCGCCTGCGCGTTCATGTTCACCCCAGTTGGTATAGGTAACAGGTTCACCGCTATCCCAAACCAACTGTCCTTCTTCGGTGGCATCGTTGAGTCCAATCCAAAAACGTTCTCGCCCAAAGATTCCATCCAACCATTCATTTTCTACTTCATCATTGATGGCAACGAGATAGGCATTTTCTGCGGTGGCTTGGGCTGTTGCATCCACTACACTGTCACAATGAATTTTTTTGTAAGCGTGTCCATTCGCAGGGTTCACAATCCACACCGTTGGTGGATCAAGAAACGCCGTTAATGCAGTAGACGGTGGGCCTACCGGTGGACGTGCAAGCGGATCTGGATTACCGTCGAGGGTCAAAAGAAGATGAACTTGCGGTTGCCCCTCATGTAAGATGAAAGGAGGTACTTTTGCGAAAAGTCCCTGATACTCAACGCCAAGCGCATAGAATCTGGGATCGTCATCCACCTGAAGGTCTTCCACGAAATATCCTTCCGCGTCGGTCTGTCTTGTGCCACCAGACCCCCCATAGCCAGTTCCATCCAGACTTTTACGTTGCACTGCAACATATATAGTCGTATTGACAAGCGGTGTGCCGTCGGCAGAGACGACTCGCGCGCGGACTTGCGGAGGAATATTTGTGTTCACCGTGATAACAACGTTTTCGATGTCCATCCCTGCTTCCAAGGAAAACCTTACTTTACCAAAATGTGGATGGTCCCCCGGATAAAGGGTTAACTCACCCATTTGGATAGAAAGGATTTTTCCTTTCGTCCGTTCATCTTCTACCACAAAACTAACGGACTCTGTTAGCGCAATATTTACGAAGGAAAAACTGCCATCTAAATTGACCGGCTTTTGCCAGAAAGGCACGAATGGCACTCGTCGCTCATCATCCTCTATGGCTTTATACCGATGAAGTGCTACCGAAGTACCGACAACCGGATCCCCAAGTTCATCAACGACGCGCCCAGAAATCGTCGCGCCTTGCTGAGCAACAACAGACGATGATACCAGAACGGAGAGTATCATCGTCACCGAGAAAAGCACTCCGAGATTTTGTTTAAAACTTTGAAGATTCATTATAAATTCTCCTTTTGTAATATTGATGCATCGGCACAGTAAATTGTCCTCATGTAAACGTTTATTCGGACAGGAATACCTTTTACAGTTATCATTTCTCTGCGGCGGACGGATTATCAAGCACGTTTGCTTTTTCAAGGATCGCCATCTCTGTCATACGCCAGATAACACTGTCAGGACTCACTGCATACCATTTCCCATCAGAGAGCGTCATGACGGCATAGTCTCTTTCATTGGCATCCAAAACTTCAGAAAAGAAATCGTTGGGTAACCAGTTGGCATAGGTAATAGGGTCGCCGTTATCCCACTGCCACCATTCTTTTGCGCGCTTAGAAAGTGCTCCTGTTGTGGGAACGCGGCTGAGTCCAATCCAATAGAATTTGTGTCCAAAAACTGCTCCCAACCACGCCTGCTCCGCAGCGTCATTAATAGCGACGAGGCGCGCTTTCTCTTCGGTAGCTTGGGCAATCGCGTCGTCGCGAGTTTCGCAGTAAACCCGCTTATAGGCGTGACCATTTTCGGGATTGACGACCCATACATCACGAGACATCGGTCTCGACGGTGGTTCCGGGACGGGCGGCGATGGTTCAGGCTCGTCTACTTCCGTTTTTTGAGGCGGTTGCTTGGGTGGAATCGGTTCGCTATCAAACGTCAATGTCAACCCATCGAATCGGTCCCCCGGATCAAGGCGAATCGGCTCAGCTTCCACAATAAGACCTTGGTATTCCACCGAAAATGTGTAGAACGCAGGGTCATTCTTCTCATCTATATAAATGACAAAATAACCTTCAGTGTCTACCCACAAGTTTCCACCAGCACCGCCGGAACCGGAGCCATCCACATCACGAGAACGAGCGCGGAGGTCAACGCGCGTATTGGTAAGCGGTGTTCCATCTTTGAAAAGAACACGTCCGCGAACTCGCATCCGCGGCTGTACTGTGACTTCCACATTCTTGATAAGCACGCCGGGTTTGACACCGAACGCGATTTGATCATGATCGGTGCGCGGGTATAAGGTAAATCCTTGGACGCGAATGAACAAAATTTCAACATCGGGCTCAAAATCATCTAAGTGCATGCCGAAGTTACTGGAATAGAATGCATCTATATCGTCTTCTGTGATCTTCGTCCAATCCCTGGACGTGAACTCATCTACAAGCCTTTCAAAGTCTTTGGGCAGGCGTTTATCTATGTCGTCTGGAAGGGCACTGATATATACCGGACCTGAAAGAACATCCTTTACGGAAAACCGTCCTTCTCGATCTGTGTATGCGCGGCGCAGCTGCGCGTACTCATCCGGTAAAAATACTGTCCACATGTGCCCATCTGGATCAAGGTCAAGTGGCGCAATAAATATCGGTAACTCGGTGACAGGGTTCCCGTCCAAATCAACAACGCGTCCGGTGACGGTCCCCGTATCTCCCTGCGCAACAGCGGAGGAAACGAAACCGATAAAAAGTGCGACTATCACCATCAGCAATAGCAAAACGTGCCTTTTAGAAGCTGAGCATTTCATAGTTCTCTCCCCACAAAGTACTGTTGGAAACCGCGCCTATAGAATGACGCGTAACGTTCATTCCGTCACAGGTCGTTCTTCCTTTTCAAGGAGTACTGAGTTAATAAAACGCCATCTTATGTCTTCGGGACCAATGTCCATCCATTGATCGGCGAACAGGATGACATAATCTTCATCGCCGCTGTTAGTATCCTGCGGTTCATCTCTTGCCCAATTTGTATATGTGACGGGTTCTCCGCTGTGCCATTGCCAATGCCCCTCTTCCTTAACATCGCTAAGCCCAATTAAGGTGCGATGCGCGACGAAAACTTGATTCAACCAGTTTTGTTCCGCTTCATCGTTAATTGCGACAAGATAAGCATCTTCTTTGGCGGCTTGTGCGATAGCATCTTTCACACCACTAAAACGGATTTTTTTGTAGGCGTGGCCGTTTGCTGGATTGACAATCCATACACCTGTCGCGTCAATCCCACCACCAACTCGCGCTGATGCTCCGGCATGGAAACGGCGGGGAGCGTTCCCGGGCACATCCGGAAGTAGTGGGTCCTCAAACGTGAAGACCACCTCGTGCATTAAATCTTCAGGTTTAACCACAATTGGATCCAATCGTGCGCTTCCACTCTGACCTGTGACAGACAAGAAGTAAAATATCGGGACATCCGCATAACAAGGGATATATTGCACGAAGTTCCCCTCGGCATTCGTCTCTGTGGTCCATGACCTACTACCATCAAGTTCTCCATCTAAACTGAGTTGTCTTACCTTGAACTTGATACGTCGTGCATTGGCGAGTGGATTTCCATCCATCTTCAGAACTTTCGCTCGGAGTTGTAGAAAACGCCGCACTGTAATTTCAACGTTTTCAATGTATTCACCCGGTTCCAGTGTAAATACGGTCCCACCTCCGACCGCGTCTCCACCCGGATAGAGAAACATGTCGCCGATTTGGACCTTTAAAATTTTCGCCTCTGGCTTATAATACGGAAATAACCCTAACAACACGGGACCGTCAATGGTGTCGGTAATGATGAAACGTCCTTCTGTATCGGTTTCTGCTTGGAACGCCATCGGATCGTCTGGCCAACCATGTCCCTCCACCTGAATTGGGAACCACGCTCCGCTGCCGTCTTGGACAGGAACAAGGACCACCGTAAGTCCGGTAATTGGCTGTCCCGCTTCATCAATAGCGCGACCGGTGAGTGTGGTTAACGTGCCTTCCTGCGCGCTGCTCTCCAATGCGCCTAAGAAGAAAAGTGCTACAATTCCAAGCAGAAATACGATGGTTTTCATCCTGAAACACAAATAAGCCATTTTTTCCTCGCTTCGACTTTCCCTATACGTACTTACAATGCAAGACTTCCTTTTTCAACAGTCATGGAGATTTATGGTAGGTTTTAACAATTACTTAGACAATCTAAAGAGGCGAGGTTCCAAACCTCGCCAGCAGCGGTGGAGGTTTTCGCTCCGATTGAAATGTCAACTTAATTCTATAATTCACCATAGTTTTGCGATTTTCGTTGCTTTTCGGAAGCGAGTCGCGAACTGTCGCTTGCTCCCATAGGAACGCGTCGGGAATCGGAGCTCCTTCCTACACAAGAACTGAATAACCCTATTTCAACAGTATTAAGATCTACTTATTGATGATAGTAGAAACCAATCCGTCCTTTTCGATGACTGCCTGTTTTGCTATTTCCCCCCATAACAGGCTTTTGGGACTGATAGATTGCCACTCTCCTCTGATAAAAGTGAACACAACGTAATCTTTCTCGGTGTCTGGAGATTTATCACGGAGGATCGGATGGATTACCCAGTTGGTGTAGGTGACAGGTTCACCGCTATCCCACTGCCACTCACCCTCTTTTTCCGCATCGGTAAGTCCAATCCAAAAAGGTTGACCTCCGAAAATCACCTGAACCCAGTGTTGTTCCGATTCGTCGTTGATTGAGACGAGGTGCGCGCCCTCCGCAACCGCCTTGCGCTGGGCATCGTACCAATCTTCACACTGAATTCTTTTGTAAGCGTGTCCATTCGCCGGATTAATTACCCACACGCCTTTCGTTGGCGGCGCGGGTGGTTCGCGGAATTTTATGCTACCGGGGGCTTTAATCTTAGGGGGAGGGAGTTCGACAACATCCAGCTTACCTTCAAGTGTAAAGACAATCTCCTCAGGTTGCACGTTATCTTTGAGCAAAAAGGGACCTGCCCCTGCCGAAAGGTCGTTATATTCCACGGACAGTGTGTAAAACCCCGGTTCATCTACATATTGGACAAAGTACCCGACAGAAGGGCAATACTCCCAACGAAGACCGCGAGGAAGGTGAAATAAGAACGGTTCATTGTGATTCCTCCTTTTTTCAAATCTGTGAGTCGTGAAAATAATAACACGCTTGGGGGATTACGTCAACCTTAGGGTATCGTTTAGGGTTGAGAATTATACAACACGTAACGTAATCTTGAAAGAACTTGTTTACCATAATGTGAGTCTGATAGAGAGTTACTATAGTTTGGACAGTTTCTGTCGGCCTCGCGTCGTGTTTTCAAGCGTGCCTCTATTTTCCTGATAGTTTTGGGGTGGGGATAACTCACTGAAAAGCGCGTTTATGGCCAAAAGGGGCATCTTGACATAGCACGCCAGCCGAGTGCTATGTTTAAAAATTAAAAATTGTCCAAACCATAGTAGAGAGTTATAGTAAAGCCCGAAAATATGTGGACAGTCGGTCAGTGATGGAAACCTTCACCGTCGCTGGCGAGGATTGTATCCTCGCCCCTTTCCAATGTCTAAGTAATTGTGGGCTTTACTATAAATCATCGCCTGACCATTTATTTAAAGACGCAATTTTGGAGCAGAAATGGTGCATAAAATCGAAACATTAATGAGTGCGTATTGCGACAAGGCGGTCCCTTACTATAAGAAAACTGAATGCCACACGCCACGGATATTAATTGTTGACAGAATTCAAGGAAAATGGTAGCATAGCATTAAAGTCCACAAGATAATCTGTTTCAAGCAGTGGGTTGCCGCTTGCAAGCCCCTATTAACTTTCAAGGTGTCCGTAAAATAGAAAACCGTAGCTCGTAATGAAATGGAGAGCGGATTCGAAGAAGGAACACTAACGTCCAAACCCGCGTCATTTAACCGCAAGGAATAATTAAAAAATGAAGATAACAAAACTGGAAACTTTTCTGGTACAACCGCGTTGGCTCTTTCTTAAAATCCACACGGATGAAGGGTTAGTCGGTCTCGGTGAGCCGATTTTAGAGGGACGCGCAAAAACGTGTGCGCAAGCCGTTGACGAACTTGCACCTTACCTCATCGGTGAAGATCCAAGACGTGTTGTCCACCACTGGCAGGCGATGTATCGCCATGCATTCTATCGCGGCGGTCCGATTCTGACAAGTGCACTCAGCGGTGTGGAGCAAGCACTCTGGGACCTCGCAGGGAAATCGCTCGGCGTGCCTGTCTATCAACTTTTCGGTGGACCGACGCGCGACCGCATCAGACTCTACAAAGGCGGCGGCGACCCAGACGGGATCAAAGAGTGGATCGATAAAGGGTTTACCGCATTCAAAACAGGTCCTGCAGGTGGACGACCCGCACGTATTATCGAGAACAAAGCCTTCATCGACAAAGCAGTCGATCACTTCGCAGCACTGCGCGAAGCCGCAGGCACAGAAGTCGACCTTGCTATCGATTTTCACGGTGCAGTTAGCCCTCAAACTGCAAAGGTCCTCATCAAGGCATTAGAACCCTATCAACCGATGTTCATCGAAGAGCCGATTCAGTGCCAAAATGTGGACACACTCGCCGAAATCGCGCGGAGTACGCACATTCCAATCGCGACAGGTGAGCGGGTGTTCACAAAGTGGGGTTTCCGTGAAATCTTAGAGAAACAGGCAGCATCTATCCTCCAACCCGACCTCTGTCACGCCGGGGGTATCAACGAAGTACGCATCATCGCCGGTATGGCAGAAGCCTACTATGGTGGTATCGCACCACATAACCCTCTCGGTCCCATCTCCTTAGCGGCGTGTATCCAATTAGATGCGTCGATTCCCAACTTCCTGATGCAGGAGCATACAACGCTCGGTGAAGGGTATCTCAAGAACCCCTTCGTCTTTAAAGATGGGTTCGTTGAACTCCCAACGGGTCCTGGGCTTGGCATCGAACTGGATGAAGACGCACTCGAAGATAAGATTGACCACGATTGGCAGAATCCAACGTCATACCACCCTGACGACGGTTCCGTTGTCGATTGGTAAGGAATAGTCATCAGTTATCGGTTGTCAGTTATCAGTTAAGAGCCTCTTGTAGCAGTCCAATTAACTGTTTTCTCCACAACAACCCTCTTTAACTGACAACTAATAAAAACTATGAAATTTATTATGTTCACAAAACATCTGGAAGGTTTAGAAATTCCAGATATTATCACCGCACTGCAATCGGTAGGCGTAAGCGGTGCGGATCTGTGTGTTCGTCCGGGCTATCCGGTGAACCCAGAAAACGCGACGGAGGCACTACCTGCCGCTGCAAAGCAGTTCGCCGATGCCGGTTTGTCCATTCCACTGGTCACAACACCGGGTGATTTTCTTGACCCAACACAGGAGGAGACTCGTCGTGTCTACGCTGCTGCTGGTGAAGCCGGTGTTGAAAACATCAAACTGGGATACTGGCACTGGCACGCAGAGGACGGTGGATACTGGGCACAAGTCGATTTCATCCGTAAGCAATTGGAGGGGTTCTCAAAACTCTCTGACCAATACGGACCCCGGACATGTATCCATAACCATTCTGGAACTTCTATGGGACTGAACTCATGTGCAGTGATGAACCTTGTAAAGGGTTTTGATTCACAACACGTCGGCGTTTTTGCTGATACAGGGCACCTGTCGATTGTCGGTGAACCCATCAACATGGCACTCGATATCGTCAAATTGCATCTCGCAGTTATGGCGTTCAAGGACTTGGCGCGTTCCCCCGGCGCGCGTGGTGGTAGCGTTGTCCGAATGGGAAAAGGGTTCGTTGACTGGGAAACGGCAGTGAACACGTTACAGACTATCGGATTTTCAGGTCCCGTGAGCTTCCATAGCGAATACAGCGGAGAGCCTGTGGACTCTGTCATCGATCTCGCTCGTATAGATGTCCGCTTCATTAAAAGTTTGTTGGATAAATCCAGTTCGTAGTAGGACAATTCTGCGGCGTACTCGCCCAAATGCGACGTGCATTATTGCCCGTTCAAGGAAAAATAAAATGGCACAATTTGAATTAGGTTTAAATACAAGCACAATCCGTCCCGCTGGATTAATGGATAAGATTCGGATCGCTGCCGAGACCGGCTATTCAGCGATTGAGTTATGGAACGACGACTTAACGGCTCACGAGGAACAGGGTAGTTCGCTCGCCGATGTCAAAAAAGCACTTGATGACTCCGGGCTTTCAGTGCCTACTGTTATCGCTTTACACGGTTGGCTCAACACGACAGGTACTGAACATCAAGAAGCAATTGAAGAAGCAAAACGGCGCATGGCACAAGCCGCTGCTGTCGGATCAACCTACATCATCTCAAGTCCATCGCGCGAAGTTGCGGATCTCCAATTAGGCGGCGAAAACTATCGCGAACTACTTGAACTTGGACGTGAATTCGGCGTTAAACCTGCGATGGAATTTCTCGGTTTTGTCGATGGTGTCAACCAAGTCAAGCATGCATGGAAAGTAATGGAAGTGGCAGATCACCCAGACAGCACGATTGTCCTTGACCCGTTCCATATCTATCGTGGCGGCGGAGAGATAGAAGATATGGATGGCATCCCCGGCGAAAAAATCGCTGTCTTCCACTTCAACGACGCACCTGGACAACCCGCACGCGAGGAACAATCGGATGCAGACAGGGTATACCCCGGCGACGGTATTCTCGACCTTGGACAGATGATCTCTATTCTGGAAGATGCTGGATATACAGGAGTCATCTCGCTGGAGTTGTTCAATCCAAACTATTGGGAGCAAGACCCTGCAGAAGTCGCTCGGATTGGATTGGAGAAGATGAAATCCGTTTTGTCTTAACTTTCGGACAGCAGTTCGCATTACTCAGCAGCGGGCTTGGAAGATACAAAATCCAAAAAGCGTGTTGATTTTACACGCTTACGTGGTATAATAATAGAATGACTATTCTACATGTATCCTCACGCTTCTGAGTGAGGAGTTTAGAAGGAAAAATTGAATGACTTATGTTGACGGATTATTGTCGTCGTTGACGCGTGTCAAGAAAGCACGTTCATTACGCGCCTCCTCGTGGGATACGACAGGCAGAAATAGCGATGCATGGAATGTCGAACCCGGTGAAACCCGTGTCATCGCAGACATTCAAGGATCCGGTTGTATCAATCATATTTGGATGACGCAGCCAAACGGTTATCGAAACGTACTGATTCGGATGTTCTGGGACGATGAAGAACACCCAAGTGTCCTGTGTCCATTAGGCGACTTCTTTGGACTCGGCAACGAAATCGTTAATTCGTATGATTCCATTCCCTTCTCTGCCTCTACACACCAAAACAACCAGTTTAACACAGGTTGTGCGCTTAACTGTTACTTGCAGATGCCCTTTAACCGCCGCGCAAGGATCGAACTCGTCAACGAAGGCGATACAACCCACCGTCAATACTTCTACGTCGACTATGAACTGTACCCCGAACCACACGGTGACGATGTCGCCTATTTCCATGCACAATTCCATCGTGAAAACCCGTGTGACGGATGGGGGCATGAAATTAATGTGAATACCCCGGAAGCCAACATCATCAATGCGGAACGACTTGCGTGGGATAACAATTACCTGATTTTGTCCGCCGAAGGCAGAGGCCACTATATCGGTTGTAACCTATCAGTGACCAACTTCCAAGGCACGTGGTGGGGTGAAGGTGATGATATGATCTGGGTCGATGGTTATAAATGGCCCCCCGATTTGCACGGCACGGGTTCAGAGGACTACCTTAACCAAGCGTGGGGAATGCAACAGAACGCATTTGCACACAACGGATCTGCTATTCACGAAAACAATACCGACGGCTACCAGACCTCTTATGTCTATCATATCGAAAACCCCATCCGCTTTGAGGAGGAGATTCGGGTTACGATAGAGCACGGACACGGCAATCACCTCAGTAACGAAACGTCCTCCGTCGCGTACTGGTACCAAATTGAGCCGCACGCGCCCTTTGGCATATTGCCTGTGGCGCAACGCAAGCCGGTACTGAAGGATGAATCAGGCGCATGGCAGATTGAAGCTTCTGCACAAACACCTTCGGTGGAATTCGTGCTCAATGATGAGATGAAAGAAATGAAGCAGAAATGGAACCGGTCGTAAGCCAAAGCACTTAGCCTGAAACAAAGTGGAAGGCGGACCTATGGAAAGGCACATCAAATTCCTGGGGAAACACCCAAGCAAAAACACCCAACTTACCGAACCGCAAGGAATAATTAAAAAATGCTCACCAGTTTTCAACAGTTTTTAGCCGCTTGTATCGGACAAACAGAGGAAGAAACTAATCAACCCGACGATGCACAGCATGGTGACGAACCCGAACAAACGGAATTGGAACTCGCAACCGACGCTAATTCCGTCAGTGACGCTGATCCCATAGCTACCCCAGTCTCTGAACACGCGGAAAGCGAAGAAAACGACGTTCCGTCTCCATCGGAGGACACACTACCATCGGACGCTGCATCCGCTGTTACTACAGACGAGAGTGCCGAAACGCACACGGACAGCGACCCACCTCCGATAAGTGACAGTCCTGAAGCAGGCGAAGACAACGTTCCTGAAGAGGCTTCCAGCTTCGATCCCGCCGACGGTGAAGGAGCACCTCAATCATTAGAAGGTGCCGATGCAGTTCCTGAAGACGCGGCGGCAGCCGACCTTAAACAGGAAACCGAGGATGCCGTTGAGGCAGGTCAACAAGTCGCCGATAGCGAAGTCTCAGAAACTGAAACGCAAGAAACAGATCGAGGCAATGACACCGAAACAGAACCTGAACGTCCACCGCTGGAGCTTGGGATTATTGAGGAAATTTATGACTTCGTGGAGATGTTTGAACAGAGCACTGTTTCTGGTACAGAACAAGCATCTACCAGTGGCACAGATTGCTCAGGTGGTGTGACAAAACCCGCCATTCTTGAACATCCGACCCCAACAGAAACCGCGAGAATTGACTATACACTCACACTCCCTGATGTCGATGATAAAGATAAACTCTTCTTACACTTCTCAGTCGGCTTGCGGGATGGTGTCGTGTTTGACGATGCAGAGCGAAAACCCGAAGGCGTAAAGTTTGCCATCGAAATTGTTGATCTGCGTAATACAGACTCGGAAGCAACATCAGAAAGATGCTTTGAATCTGTGTCAACCGAGTGTCACTGGAGAGAAAAAAGTATAGAGCTGACAAGTTACGCTGGTAAAGAGATCGTCGTCTCATTTTTGACGGAATGTCACGTAGAAGGCAATAGTAACTACGCGTGGGCGTTGTGGGGCAAACCGCAGTTACGCAAACTCAAACAGACACCGCTTCGAAAAGGGAAAAGAGATAGTGAGCCAGAAGTCCGATGTGGTATCGCCATCTTACACTTCAGCGATGATGCGATACAGCTGCAGGAGTTCAGTCAACCTACGTCGACAGCGGTTTCTGCTTTAGTGGACACTCTTCTCGAATCGCACGAATCAGAAGAACCGCTTGTCAAAATATCCGTTTACGCGGCGCAACCGAAATTAGAAATTGTGAGTGTAGGTGCGACAGCGGCAGTTGTCGCTGCGGGTGAAGATTTTGAAGTGCAATGCACGGTTCGGAATACTGGCACTGCGCCACTCGGTAAAGCAGATACTGCGCGAGTTTCTATCAACAGCGTGAAACTACGGCGTGGACGTCCGAGACAAACCGTCAAAGAAATTGAGCCGGGTGAAGAAATTTCCGTTTCTTGGATAGCCCGTCGTCTCCCAAATCCAACCGTAGCCTCTATTTCCGTTTCGCTCAAATGCCAAACGACAGCCGGTGAAGAACGCCAAACAGTCCAAGAAAGCGTTGCGATTCGTCCTGCTCCCCCAAAACTCCTTCCTAAAGCCGTGAAAGAACTGCACACCTATATCCAAGATGGTAGCGTCGTGATGGGGAATAAACATCTTCGCATCGTTTTTGTCCGTGGTCTTGAAGCAACATCGGGAACCGATAATGAAAACAGTTCCGACAAAAAGGCTGCTGAAGGAGGCTTTGCCTACTACACCCTTTTTGTTGCAAAAGGCGGTAACTATCAACAGGTAGCAACCAGCCCTGCCCTCTCCAAGGTAACCTACTTAGACGGAGCGCAAAATCGTCAAACTTTTCACCTCGCGCCTACGGTCTATCAACTCTCAGGAAACAACAAGGGAGAGTCCATCATTCGCTTAAGTGGCTCGAATACAGATGCCGATGGTGTGGAATGGACTTATGAGATGCAGTGGACGCTTTCCGAACGGGCAACACGAGTGAAAACGGAATATCAGTTGCAAACGGACGGAAACAGGGAACTGCTCGCCTTTCGAGGCCCCATGCTTTATGCAGGGCAAGGTCGTAACCGTGAGAAGAAAACGGCAGCACTTTTTCCTGGACTTGAATTCTTGGAGAATGACGAACGTTCCTCAAGCGCACGTGATGCGGCTCCTCCGCTTGATAATCGGCTTGTGCCGCACCCGTATAAGATTACAGTGCCGGTTATGGCAGTAGAAATGCAGAAGTCAGTCGTTGGTATTGCTTGGAATCCTCTGGACACTTGGGATGGTGAGAATCAGATGCTCTCCACGATATTTGCTTCTCCCAATTGGTATCAGCACCAGAAAAACCATGTCCTTGGCGTATTCCTACCGACCGTGCCAGCATGGGTACAAGAAAATCAGCCAGAGGCTTCTATTCCGTACCCATTGAGACCGTCGCGTCCGCTGTCTATCAAAAGCGAAATTATCGTGGACGGAAACGCCACTATTTTAGATGCGGTATCACACTGGAAAGACGCTTACGGTAGTCCTAAGCCGTTACCACCGCCGCGTGGTGACGAAGAAGAAGTTTTACTCTCACGTCATGGGTTTATGCACAGCACATGGGACGAAGACACCCGAAAATCCCGCCATTGTGTAGACTGGGCAGCGCAAAATGAACCGGGTTTCGCTACCCTGCTCTGGTACGACTATCTCGCGACAAAAGACGATCAGGTGAAGGAACGGGTGTTAGAAATTGCCAAAAACACCGTAGCCGAATCTGGAACGGGAGGCTTGGCAGCGCGCGGTTCGTGCCACATTTTGAGATGGGAGTTCCCGTTCTACGTTGGCAATATTGACGCAGCATTAACCTACATGGAAGAAGAGACGCAGCAACGTATTACCGCACAAGAATCCGATGGAAGTTGGCGGTGGCATCCAACAGATGCGCGAACTGCCTCCCTCGGAAAACCTGGCGAAGCCGTGCTCGGCACTTGTGCAGAGTCGACACTTTTACTCCTCAAACACGCGCGAATTACTGGAAATAAAACTTCGCGTAAGGCAGGTTTGAAGGCACTTGAATTCATCCAGCAATTCTCCATGCCGCGCGGCGCGCAAATGTGGGAATGTCCTATGTATCAACCGGATGTCCTTGCAGCCGCTCATGCTATCGGGAGTTACGTCGAAGCTTATGAACTAACAGGGCAAAAAGCGTATCTCAAGCGGGCAACGTATTGGGCAGAGACAGCACTGCCATTCCTGTACCATTGGCATCTTTCCGACCGACCCGGCATGCAGTTCGCTTCAATTCCTGTTTTCGGGACGAGTTTCCATACACATCCTTGGTTCGGCGTTCCTGTTCAATGGAACGGATTAGTGCTTGCGTACTACTTACAACGATTGAACCAGCACACCGAAGATGAAAGATGGCATCAAACGGCTGAAGGTATTACGGTAAGTGCGATGTATCAGCAGTGGGAAGACGGTGAACTTAAAGGCACTTACCCGGATGGGTTTTACGGCTTCTGTACTGAAGGCAAGGGACCGCATCTGAACCCCGAAGATATTATGGTGAATGTCTATACCCTCCGCGGGCTTAATCCGGGTATAAAAACCGCTATTTCGGGTGAGATACACCTCAGTTCCGGGGCAAGGGTAGATGCGCTCACTTTAAGCAAAACCGGTCAGCTGAACTGGCAACTCAGTTATGCCCACGACGAAACAAGTTATTCACTCATTATTGGGTGCGGACGCGCGCCGCAGGCACTTCGAGCACGATATGAACTCACATCGCCTTCGGATGACGCGCCTCCCGATACAGACACGCCTCCTGAAGATTCTGAACCCGTCAACGGCTCGAACAGATACGCAGAAATTGAGATTCCAACTGCCCAGACACTTGAAGATGTCGAATCTGGATGGCTTTATATCGAAGATAAAGACGCTATACTAATAAAGTATCTGCACCCCGCGACGGATGTGCAGTTTGAGATCCTTTAACTATGGACCTCTGTTCTGGTCTTTCCGTTGTCAAGACCAGTGTTTTCGGATTAGGTCTATAATTTCTGCAAGGAAGCACAAGTTTTTCTTTACGATGCGCGGTACTGGGCAGTGGTTATAGGCATAACGGCTGTCTTAAACCGACACCTACAAATAAGGAGACTCGCAAAATGGCTAAAAAGATTGTATTCACCACGTTCATTCTGGTTACCGTGGCACTTGTTGCCTTTGTTTTGTTTTCACAGAATGCCATCGCCCAATCTGATGCCGCATCGGGAGAGATCCCGATGGTAGACTTCAAAGCCTTGGGCGGTTTTATCATTGAAGGCGTTGTTTTTAGTATCGTCGGTTTAATAATTCTGATGGTAGGCTACAAAGTCTTTGACATGGCGACCCCCTACGATCTAAACCGTCAGATTGCCGAAGAAAACAACACCGCTGCGGGTATTGCTGTTGCGGGTGTCCTCGTCTCACTCGGTATCATCGTCGCCGCTGCGATGGGTTAGTCCAGAGACGCACCACGCGTACAAGGTTCACAAAAGGCGCGGTTAAAAACCGCGCCTGCAACCCGTCAAACTGCTTTTATCTGCATCCACGTGCACAAAAAACGACGGAAGGTAGAAAAATGGGACAAACAACCTACTTAGCAGATCAGGTTGTCAGTGATGAACAGATTCAGGAATGGGTGGAAACCTTCCACCAACGAGGCTGCCTGTTTCTGCAAAATGTCTTGACACCTGATCACTGCACACAACTTCGCCAAGATTTAGAGTGGGCACTCAAAAACGATCCAAACGGTCTAAATGGTGGAAGCCCGGCAGGTCGCATGCACTTGAGCCATCGGATGTTTGAACATAGCGAAGCCAATCGCCGATTATTCGACCTTGAACCTATTGTCTCCTTTGCTGAAGCACTTGTCGCGGAAAACTGCCATGTTATACACAACAATTCGTTCCAAACTTTTCCGGGTGGTGGAATCACGTCGTGGCACCAAGACGACGCGCCGCACTACATTGTGACGGAGGGCGAACCGCCAAAGAACGTACGGCTGCCGGTGCTACTCTTTACAGCGAATTACTACCTCACCGATGTCACCGAGATTGAACACGGCGGTACAGAAGTTGTCCCAGGCTCACACCTTTTCGGGGCATCGCCGCCGAATCCAATAGAAGGCACAGAGTGGGAAGAAAAAATCCAGTATAATCTTGGCAAAGCGGGAAGCGTTATCATGTTCAACAATCAGGTATGGCATCGCGGCGGTCCCAATCAGACCCAACGCATCCGTTACATTACGCAGGTGACGTACGGACGCCGCCTTGTTGGACATAAATATTACCCGTTTATGAACTACAATATGCCGGATTCTGTTTACAAAGACGCGAGCCCGCGTTTACGCCGCCTACTCGGCTTCCTGAATCACGGTGCCTACGGTTAAGTCTACTATCAGAAATGGAAAATGCACCAAGAATACCTGAATGCCCTTGCAGATAAAGCAGCGTCAGACGCGCATATTTTGGCAGCATGGCTTGAAGGGAGTTTTGGAAGCGGTGCTGCCGATAGATACTCAGATATCGATATCCACTTATTGGTTGCCGAAGAGAATAAAGACGCTTTCCAACAGCGACTTGAATCTTGGTTATCGGACATTGAGTCGTTAGTTCTCTTTAAAGACACACTTCCCGGACAGATGGTAACCTGTATCACGACAGCAGGCTTACGGCTTGATGTTTGGGTACATTCAGGAGACACAATTTTCCTTGAGCGTAGCAGTGTTCATGTGTTGTCTGCCACTGAAGGCTGTATGCAGTTTAAAGCGGCACGTAAAAACGACGAACCGCAGGATATTGCACCAGTACTAAAGCAGCACTTCAATGAGTTTTGGCGTGTACTTTCGATTCTTCCGACGGTTTTAGGACGCCAGGAACACATCGCTGGATTTATGGGAACCACATTTGTTGTGATGTCGCTTACAGAGGTGTTAATTAGAGGAAATGGAAAGCAAAGAGACAGAGGTGTAAAGAACATCAATGATTTCTTACCGCAAGTGCTTAGGGAAGAAATTGAGGCAGCATTAACAATGCAGAGTGTTGACAAAGAAAGTATTGCAAAAACACATCTTCGGTTGACGGCTATTATGCGACGATATGGACCAGATATTGCAAAACAGCACGGGGCGACTTACCCTTTCGCCTTGGAAAAGGCTGTCCTCAATTATGTCTCCAGAGAATTACAGATATTAGGACTTTCTGATTGCTTAAATGAATTAGATAGGCTTTAGGTTTGCTAACCATAGGGTGAATCAGAAGGTTAGCCCTACCTATTGCCCGTTTGCCTGTCCAACGAAAAATATGAAAGCGATTGTTTTTTCAAAACAGGGTAGCACAGAGGTACTTCAGTATACAGATGTGCCGAAGCCAACACTTGATGCTAACGAAGTACTGGTTAAAGTCGAAGCCTGTGCAGTAAACTACCTGGACCTTCACGCTCGACGGAATCGACCAGAGATTGCGGAGAAGTTCCAACGGGGTGAGACACCACATATACTCGGATCTGACATCGCTGGAACAATCGCCGAGATTGGGGACGCAGCCCGTGGTTCCGAGGTCGGAGACAGGGTTGTTCTGGCACCGTGTATTCCGTGCGGCATTTGTAGCGATTGTTATAATGGCACCGAGAATTTATGTGACACGCAAGAACTCATCGGTTTCCAAACAAATGGTGGGTACGCAGAATACGTGAAAGCACCCGCCCAAAATGCCATTCAGATACCGGACGCGCTGTCGTTCGTTAATGCCGCTGCGATGCCGATTGCCTATCTCACAGCATGGCATATGTTGATGACGCGTGCACAACTTCGTCCTGAAGATGACATTTTAATTCTTGGTGTAGGGGGTGGCGTTGGAAGTGCGGGGTTGCAAATCGCAAAGTTGAGTGGTGCGAGAGTGTTCGCTACGGCGAGCAGTGGTGAGAAACTCGCACGTGCAGAGGAGATGGGCGCGGATGTTACAATCAATTATAAGGATATAGACTTCTCGGAAGTGGTTCTTGACGTAACGGACGGACGAGGGGTAGACATTGTTCTTGAGCATGTCGGTGCTGCAACATGGGAGCAGAGCATTGCGAGTCTTGCTAAAAATGGGAGGCTTGTTTCGTGCGGTGTGACAACGGGTAACATCGGAACAATCAACATCCGAAAGTTGTATCAGAAGCAGCTCACAGTGATGGGTTCCGCCCTCGGCACGGTGACCGAACTCCGAACGCTTGTCCATCTCGCAGGACAAGGTAAACTCGAACCTATCATTGACCGAGTTCTGCCACTCCATCGTGCGGGTGAGGCACACCTACTGTTGGAGAATCGCCAAAATTTTGGAAAGATTTGCCTTTGTCCAACCCTTTAAGTGACTGGACTTCTTCAATGGGGAACACGTTACTCTGCGTCTGAGGAGGGATCATCTGTCGCTAGCTTCTGTGCCTCTGCCTTCGTTTTGAGAAATTCATAGAACTCGTAGAGCGTTTCCTTGTCCTTCTCTGTAAATTCCATCATACCTCTGAACATCGCACTAATCTTTGGATCGGCTAAAAGGTCATCGTAACTTTTCTCAGTTTTTCCGAGGAGATAATCGGTTGTAACCTTTAAAGCATCAGAAAGACTTGAAAGTGTCTTAAACGATGGTTTTCGGGCACCGGATTCAAATTGCGAGATCGCAGCAGGCGTTAGATTTGCTACTTTTGCGAGTTCTGTTTGCGTCAACTTCAATTCACGACGACGCAGTTTTATACGTGAGACAACCTTGTCAGCATTTGAGTCTTTTGATTCTTTTTCCACGTTCGACTCCTTTTATCAGGCGGTGAGGAAATTTACACCACCACTGAGTTTTTTGAACTTTAGCATCACTACGGCATTGTAGCACGGCATAGTTTTAAGAGGATGCTGCTTCAACGAGAGGCAAGACGCGAGATATATTTTAACCTAAAAAAGCCTTAAATGCAAATTTTAATTTGACAAAAATTGCGATAATAGTATAAAATGTATATATTATGCCTGCTAAAATTACGCCAAAAGGCTCCGAAATCGGAAATTTACAGTGAAAATGGCTACTTCACGATTCCCCGGTATTCAAAAGAGGCAGTATAAACGCGACCGCCGATTAAAGAACAGCGAGACCAATCAGGTAGAAGATATACGAGCTGCATCGCATTTCTTTAGAGAGTGAGCGGAAACTGGGCGGTGTGGTCTTTGTCGCGCGCGGTATCCCCTTGGCGAGAATATCCAAAGGCGTTACGGAGAGAACACCTGAAAAACCAGACCCCGTAACTCCACTTATCCGCCACCGCAAGGGAAAGCCAACCTTTATAAACAGGTTTCAGACTCGCCCCTTTTGAGGTGTTATTTGAACAAACAATGTGGTCGAGTTATTAAGAACCGTGTGGTATGTAAAAATTGCTGCCTCTCCAATACATTAGGCGTGCGAATTCAAAAAAAGTTTAACCTTTTTGGGAAAAAATACATAAGGAGGACGGACTTCCCTCTCCTGAATGAATTCAGAGGTTTCAGTCCATAAACCTGATGAAAATTTGTGGTAAGCGTGGGCAACGCTCGTTACACTTCAGTGCCCTAATAAATGTATTAACGTTCTTCCTTTCTGTTTTGCTTCTCACCGGACAGCCTTGTGGCATTGCCTACGCACAAGCAGTTTCCAGCACCGGTATGAAAACCGCAGCCATCCAAATTCGAGATGATCTGTCCATTGGCAACATACGAAAGGACATCGCGCGCCTCTCAAGCCTTGATAGCCGCGTAACAGGCTACCCGCAAGCTGCGAGCGGTAGTAAATACATCTTTGACCGGTTTGTCGAGATCGGCTTGCAAAACGTGGAAAGTCGTGAGTTCCCTGTGACTGTGCCGATCGACCAAGGTGACAGTGTCATTGAAGTTCTCTCGCCAGAAGGCACCGTGCTGCATACGTTTAAACTCACGCCACTCTGGCCCAACCTCGTGCGGACCTCCTTACTCGCAGATGGAATTAAACACACTGTTTTACCAGACGAAACACTTGAAGATATCGCGTCAAGTTATCAAGTTGCTGAAGCAACTATCCTCGGAGATGAACGGAACAAATTTTTGGCAACTCCGGTCGTTGAAGGGAGCACAATTTTCATTCCAACAGGTGGCTTGTCAGGCCCCCTCCTTTACGGCGATGATGGCGAACTTGCCGACTTCAACGGCACTAACATCGGTGGATTCTGGTATGAACTTCAAGACGGAGATACTTTGACGGCTCTCGCCCACCGCTACCGTATCACCGAAGCCAGTATCACCGACGACATACTCAACGAACACTTGCAAAAGGCATCCGACGGTATCGACAACGATGAGGACAGCACTGTTGACGAATATGGCGAAATACCACTTCTTTCCGAAATTCAGGGATGGGCGACAGACGGCATTGACAACGATGCCGATGGTTGGACAGATGAAATCCCCGGTGACGCTACCGATGGGATCGATAACAACAATGATGGACAAGTCGATGAAAAAGGCGAGTTCGTCGCTGCGAGCGAATCACACGTCTTCATCCCGAAAGGGGCTATAGTCCTTCTCGATTTTAACTCCAGTACTCGCTACATCAACGCCGCAATGCTCGGCGGCACTGCTGTTATTTTCATCCAACCCGAAACAACCATCCGAGGAGAAGCAGAAAACAAGTTCGGCACCGTCCCCGCCAACATACCGCGGTTTTGGATTTCCAAAGAAAATGCAGCTGTCCTCACCAATCTACTTGAAGAGCAGGAGGCGCAAGGTAATCAGGTTGATGTCCGTGTCAGAGGCAGAATGACATGGGAACGCCGTGTTGGACAGAATATACGTGGGTTCTTAGAAGGCGGAGATCCGACGCTACACGATGAACTCGTTGTCCTCACTGCTTACTACGACTCCATGTCCGTTGTTCCCGCAATGGCACCGGGTGCGGATCCTACCTGCGGCATCGCGACCCTCATGGAACTTGCGCGCCTTTTCAGTCAACCTCAGTATCGTCCGGGATATTCTGTCCTCTTTGTAGCAGTTGATGGACATTTTCAGGGGCTTTCCGGCATGCGCGCGTTTATGGAAGGCATTGGACAAGATATTGTTGGCTCTGCCACAGACTCACCGGGTACGCCAACAATGCATGGACTCCGCCGCGGTCTCTCCACAGATGTCATGGAATTTGAAGAATTAGGCAGAAGACTCCTGCTCTCAATTGACCGGAGTGTCCTCGTCGACCTCCCCGCCGATTTTTTCCACGGCATACACAATGTACAGTCTGACTTGGACTCCCTCACCACAACATTAGATGGCTTGTCAAAAACACGATCCGAGATCGAATCTCTCACGGAGCAACAACGTGACTTTTCGGAACGCCAGAAGAAACAAACAGATAGAAATCGAAAACGTGAAAAGCAAGGCTTTACGGGTGAAGAGAAGAGTCGCTTGTTGGCAAATCTTGCACGCTCAAAGAAAGAGGCACTGCAAACGACCCATTTCCTCCGAGATATCGTTCAAAGGTTAGCAGAGGTTCGCACGGTTGCACTCGACACAAGTCGAGTCGCGCAGCGCGAATTAATTGTTACACTCGCGCTACCGATAGCCCGTCTGGATACATGGGCAGTAGAAAAACTCATTCGCTCTATAGAAACTGGCAGTGTCAATGAATATAAGACGCATCCAAATAATGCATACCTTGTTCCCGTGCAACAGGGATCAGACTGGCAAATCCCTGTACCGAGGGATCTCCCGCAAGAACTCGTACCTGACATTGAGATACTTAACAAAATCCTCGCAAACTGGGAGATGAGTGACAAACGCAAATTTGCACTGATGTGGACCCCTGAGAAAATACTTGACCGACATCTTGATCTATACTCACTCAATAAAGCAAAAGATGCACGCAGTGTTTTACGTGAAGTTACCGAGCCCAAAGAAACGGCGGTCCAACGCGAAACCCAATTATTTGAAAAGATTCTGGCACAAATACCTGACAGCCAACCCGTTGAAGATGCAATCAAGGTAAGCATTCGGAAACTTAAAGAAACACCGATGGGGAAACCGAGTAGCGACGCTCTAATCTATGACGGCAAGTTTTTGTCGAAAGCCGGAGTGGAACGACTCAACACAATTGACACCCAACTTCGACAGCGGTTAACCGAGTCTGAGGACACCGCAGATACTGCTACTTTGATAGCAGATTTGCTCAAAGACAAGCAGGGTCTCTTTGAAATCGCACTCCGAAACGCTCGGTTGGAACGAACACGCATCCAGCATCTGATCGCGACGGCAGGAACATTAGGTCGGGAATATTTGGATGAAGAACACCTTATTTTGGAAAACTACCTGTCAGATGATGAGGTTGCCCAGGCACTCTCGCTTCGCTCCCATATTGGATCATATATTAACGAAAAAGAACTGTTAGCGATCGTTAAAAAGCGCGCTGACACAGATATCGTAGCCCTCGAAAATCTTATTGAACGTTTGCCCACACTAGATGCCGATTTCGATGCAGAGGCGAAGACACTCCTACGCGACAATATGCTAACTCTCCGAAATTCCCGGTTCCGCAACATCCAGAGCCGCATTGAAAAAATGCTACGCATTGATACTGACGAATATAATCGGAAACTCGGACAGATTGAGGCAGCCATCGCACTCCAAGATTTGTTTAATCGCTATTACACCTCCCTCTATGTTAGTATTGATCTCTCCTCACAGTCAAATCAGTTTGGGGTGTTCAACAAAGGATGGTTCTACGATCAGCAGCCTGAATTTGTTCTGCGTCGCGAGTTCGCAAGCATCGGCAATAAACTCGCCTCCTATGCCGAGGATGCCGATTTTGGTGTCCGTGTCCGGAAACTTTGGCAGTGGACAGACGACCAAATCCGACAAGCCGTTATGACACGTCAATGGACGGTTGCAAACGGGATCTCCGATAAAGCCGCCCTCGAAGGAAAGACGCTTGAAACCCTACTGAGTTCGCACTTCAGCAAACTCACAGGACTCAGCGGCGTGAGCCGACTGATGAAGATGCAGTTCGAGCAGTGGCGAAATCAAGGCGAACCCTCCGAGGATATGCTCAAAGATATGGATTATATCCGTAAAGAGGTAGAACGTTTCATCCGAAACGATGTCCGCACGGCAAAGAAAAATCGGAAGAACAACATTCGTACACGTGAGCAGCTGGATGCAATGCTCCGGCTTCGACACGAAGATCCAGATACCTTCTCTGATGAAGAGATTGAGGATATTAAAACGCTCATCTCAATCGCGGGCCTCGGCGGTGATTCAAACTTTGTTAACGCTATCTCCGCAAGCGGTGGAAAGACGTGGAAAACGTATATTCCCGGTAAAATCGCCTTTGACAGTGAGGTAGCAACGCTCGTTGGAAAAACCGGAATCGCCTTTGCGACTATTGAAGATGCTCGCGTTTTAACGGATACCCCACTTGACACAATTGAACGCGTCGATTTGCGAGAAGGTGGCAATCTGCATCAACAGGCACAGACATTGGCATCGCTACTTATCCAAGCACTCCGGGACGAAGAAATGCCTACCGCGGCACGTGTTGGGAATTTCTACTGTAACCTCTTTGGCGATGTCGTTGAATTCGATGCGCGTGAGTCTGCACTGCCGAATAAACCGGTGCCTTATCCCATCTTGACACTCCGCAGAAAGCATAAAACCATGATGGGTGTGCGCGGGGATCTGTTTGTCATGGGCGATAACAAGGGGAACTTTGAGGTTGCCGGATTAGCCATGGAAGGTAGAGCCACACGCCGTCTCGGTGGCGCACAAGAAGTTGAAGCATACATTCTTGATCAGGATTCCGGGGACATCGTCTATGCACCGGATTTGGGGAATTACGGTGCGAAATTGCTGCCCAATAAAGTTCCAATCAATACCCGTAGACGTGGTTGTCGCGTTGTTACATTCCCCTGTGTGTCTACCACTATCTATGATTTGGTTGACCAGCGGTATCTACGGACGTTGCGAGAACTTGAAATCTACGACGCACTCACCGATAGCTCGCCGGAGAAGTTTGGGATGTCCAAACCGTGGCAGCAGGAAGGTGTTTCCGCAGCGGAACCCATTGCCCTCGTCTATAGCGAACCAGACACTCGTATCAAAATTGGAATGGCTTACGGGCAGATTGGCAAACGTCTCCTACTCATCAAAGCGACAAAGAGTGGTATGAAGAACCCGACGCTTTACACTGGCGAAGGGTTTGTCGTCCGCGAAAACGGACAGATCCGCCTCACACCTTATGTTGTTGTCCGTGATATGTGGTGGCTTGACGAGAACCGATCACGACTCTATAAACGGTTCGGGATCTCCAGCGACCGACTCGATAAACTCCATCAATTTGCGAATGAGTACCTCGCACGCGCTGAGACTGAATTGCTTCAAAATGATTACCAGCAAGCACTTAAACTTGCACGTGCGGCGTGGGGCTATGAATCACGCGCATACCCGGATGTCAAACAGACGGGTAACGATGTCGTCAACGGCGTAATGTTCTACCTCGCCTTGCTGATGCCATTTGCTTACTTTATGGAGCGACTCATCTTCGGTTTCCCAAACATCCATAAGCAGATTTTGGGATCGTTCGGCATCTTTTTACTTGTGTTTTTCTTCTTAAGCCAGGTCCATCCTGCCTTCCAGATTACAACGACCCCTGTGATCATCCTGATTGCGTTTGTTGTACTTGCCTTAACGGTTATCGTCATTAGCATCATTGTCCGAAAATTCGAGGAGCAACTCGAAAAAATTCGCCAAGAGGGGAATAAAGTTTACAAAGCTGATGTCGGTAGGTTGAGTGCGAGTGCGGCAGCGTTTAGCTTGGGTATTTCCAACATGCGGAAACGGAAAGGACGTACGATCCTGACATGTTGCACGTTGGTGATTCTTACCTTTACTGTTATCTCGTTTACTTCTGTGCGGACGTTTATGCATCCGAATAGAACGAGTTTGCCACAGGTGACACCGCGCTATACGGGACTTCTTATCCGCGACCAATACTGGCGCCCACTTGAAGAGCCGGTGCTTACCTCCGTGCTAAATGACATGCAGAAGACACAAATCACGCTCACAGCCTTAGAACGACTTCTGGAGCGTAAGAACGAAATTCTCATCAAGCAGGGGCAACAGCCTATTAATATTGCAGAAGCACGCACCGTTTTAGAACAGGGCGGTTTCATTGAACAGACAGATGAAGAATCTATTGTGACCGTTCGGAACATCGTCGCTCCACGTGCGTGGTATCAGTCTTCAGGAACAGGGGATCAATCATTCGTCCAACTTACACGTACGCCAAACACAGCGGATCCATCACCTCCGACGCATCAACTCACAGGTGAAGCGTTGACCTTCGCTGCAAACATGCTCGTGGGTATGAACGAAGCAGAACCCAATGTTAGCGGTATAAACAGATACCTTCAATACGGAAAATGGTTCAACCCGGCAGATGCTGACGAATGGCCAACAGAATGGCCATACTGCATTGTGTTGCCCAAAGGGATGGCAGAATTGCTCAAAATCACTGAAAGCGACATGGGCAAAGCGACCGTTTCCGTCTATGGTGCTGACTTTACCGTCGTTGGTGTCCTCGGTATCGGTTTCAAGGATCTTACTGACAACGATGGCGAAGAACTCACACCTGTTGACTATCAATTGATGCAACAGCAGCGGAGCCGTGGCGCGACTGGTGATGAGACGCTTGAGGGTGAATTACAGAAATACCTCCATCTCACACCAGACAGCATCGCTATTCTCCCTTACGAGGTCGTTATGAACCAAGGCGGGACACTCCGAAGCGTCGCTGTTAATATGGAACCGAGAGATGACGACCCGAAATTGCTCGGCGCAATAGATAAGTTGGACCTTATCATGGCACCGCTTATGAACCGCATTGCACTTGATTTCTTCGTTGGACGTGATAAAGACACATACCTCTACAGCAGTATCGGGATGACGAGTTTCAGCGGGATGGGCAATCTATTTGTGCCGATCCTGATCGCCGCTCTTATCGTCCTTAACACCATGCTTGGGGCGGTCTATGAACGGGTTCGTGAAATTAGTATTTACAGTTCTGTCGGACTTGCACCTGTGCACATCGCTTTCCTCTTCCTTGCAGAGGCGTGCGTATATGCTATTGTCGGTGCGGTGTTAGGTTATCTCATGGGGCAAGCGATAGCAACGACCCTCGTGCATTTCGGCTGGCTTGCCGGATTGACGCTTAACTATTCGTCAATGTCAACCGTTGTTGCAACGGTTATCGTCATGATTGTGGTGCTGCTGAGTACCCTGTACCCGGCAATCAAAGCCTCACGGATGGCTGTCCCCGATATTGAACGTAAATGGAAACTCCCTGAACCTGAGGGTGACGTATGGCATTTCAATCTACCCTTCACCGTCCTTGAAGAAGAAGCACTCGGACTGAACGTCTTTATGCGGGATTATTTTGAGGCACACGCCGATGAATCCGCCAGTGACTTCTATACGGATCAGGTTGCGTTCAGTCAAGTGGAAGCCGAGGATTCCTATCAAATCGGGATGATGGTATGGTTGGCACCTTATGACTTGGGTGTGAGCCAGTCTATCCAATTTGTTACATCCCCAGCGGGTGGTGAAGAGGAAGATCTCTACAAAATCACGTTGGATGTGCATCGCGAGAGTGGCGAGATCGCCTCTTGGAAACGAGTCAACCGAAGGTTCCTCAACCTGCTGCGGAAACAACTCCTGATTTGGCGGACGTTCAGTGTTGATGTCCGATCAGAATTCCATGAACGCGGCAGAACCGAAAGCACAGATGGATCAGCGGAAGAAACAGGACAGATGGATCCAGTGCCGACCCCTGCGGACTAAGGTTTTTTAAGCTATTAAATCTGGACTGCCCTCCACTACGTTTCGGGCAGGTTTTCGGTAAAGTCCAAACGAAAATCAGAAGTATGTAATAGTTGGCAAACCCAACACAGAATTAACCAGAAACCATCGTGAACGTAGTGGAACGATGCGCAGAGGACCATAGATAAAAAAATGGAAAAAGTAGCAAGCCTTATTATCATCATCGGCACCCTTTTATGGCTATTCAGCGTTCTCGCCCTCGAAGGACGTTGGCAATGGCAGATGTTCTCAGCTCTTGTGTTGACAATTGGTATTTTCTGGGCGCATTTCTGGGAAGAACTACGAGAAACCGACAACACCGAAGAGTCAAACAAGTCAGGCGAAGAGTGACAATAGACTTTTAGGGTAAGAAAGGAGAATATTCAATTTGGCGAGAGAAAGAGTATCACAAGCAGATGAATGGCAAGCTTGGGCACAGCGATACGACATTGAAGGCGGTATCCGAACCTTCGAGTCAGGGCTAACGGTCAAGGTGTTCGTTGGAGCACTTTTCGTTGGCTTGTTAATGATGCCAGGTTCCATCTATCTCAGTTATGTATCCGGTGAATCCGGTGCTGGTGCAGCACCTTGGGTTGCCGTCATTCTATTCACCGAACTTGCGCGGCGTTCCTTCACGACTGCCCGTCGACAGGAACTTTATATGCTCCTCGGGTTAACAGGCGCGGCGGTGGGGAGTGGGCTACAGTACCGGAATTTTATTTGGTACGCCTACTTCATCAACACCCCGCAAGCTGCGTCCTATGAAATCGCGGATAAAATCCCAGATTGGATTGTGCCAGCAGGTGATTCTGTCGGTGTGCTCACGCGAAGTCTGTTGCATCCAGACTGGCTTCTGCCCATCGGTATCTATCTTGCTGGAAAACTGCTGGGCACGTTGCGATTTGTTAGTGGACAGTATATCCTGTTTCGACTCACAGCGGACCTCGAGAGGCTCCCATACCCGATGGCACCGATTAGCGCGCAAGGTGCAACCGCACTCGCAGAAACGACAGGCAAAGAAGAGACCTGGCGGTGGCGCGTCTTCTCTATCGGCTCTATGGCAGGACTCATCTGGGGGTTCCTCTATATCGGTGTGCCTTCGCTCACCGGTGTCATGATGAGCCAGCCGATTCAGATCTTGAAGATTCCGTGGATAGATTTCACACAGAGTATCGAAGGTTTCGCACCAACAGGCGTTTTTGCCCTTCGAACTGATTTTGGACAAATGCTCATTGGGTTCGTGATGCCGTTCCCGGTTATCATGGCAGAGTTTCTCACAGCGATGGCATCGCAATTTATCGTGAACCCACAAATTCTGTACCGTTACGAGATTCTCCACCAATGGTCCCCCGGTTTGGATGTTCGCGGTGTCGGCTTGTTCAATGGACTGGATTTCTGGATTAGTTACGGCATGGGTAAGAATTTTAGTCTTGCCATCGTCGGAATGGCGGCTTCAATTCCGATGCTCTTCAAACTACGGAAGTCCCAAAAAGCTGCTGGCGAGCGTGGATCTTTCGCAACACCGCCGAACCGTGGCGATTTCCCGATATGGTTGATGGGCTTAATGTGGCTCATCGGTATGGGTGGATTTGTCTGGCTCATCCACTGGATGGTCCCGAATTTCCCGTTAAGCTTCTTGTTAGGCTACGCATTCCTATACACACCGATGAATTCGTATGTTACCGCACGGACCTTCGGTGTCTTGGGACGCGATCTCTTTGAAATACCGTATCTACACGAAATTACCTTTATTTTGAGTCGCTACGAAGAGATAGATATCTGGTTTGCACCGCTACCGGATGAAGATTACGGACGTGGTACGCAGAGCTGGCGAGTCCTCGAATTGACGGGTACAACCTTCACTTCAAACCTCGCGGGTACACTGCTGATTATGCCAATTCTACTGGTTAGTGGAATCGTGGTACTGCACTTTATTTGGCAGATTGCCCCTATTCCAAGTGCACAGTATCCGTTTGCCCAGATGATGTGGCCCATTAACGCGACAAATGAATGTCTCTGGAAAACGTCACTACGGGATGGAAATAGCCAGATGTTGCAAGCGATTCGCGGTGATTATGTCGCCGCTGGGCTCACCTCAAGTCTCGCAATCTATGGAATGCTATGGGTATTTAAACAGCCCTCAATGTGGTTCTACGGTATCATTGGTGGCAGCGGCGCGGATCCGGGAAGCATGATTGCACGGTTACTCGGTGCGATTATCGGGCGGTTTTACATGATCAAGCGATTCGGAATGCGACGCTGGTATATGTTCAATCCGGTACTCGCAGCAGGGTTCGCGTGCGGTGTGGGTCTCATCGGTATGGGTACTGTGGCGATTGCCCTTGTCTCCAAAGCCGTAATCGTCAAACCGTTCTAATTTTTTTAACTATGGGAATCTTGTCATCGTTCCACTACGTTTCACGATGGTTTTCGGTTAAGTTAGAAACCTTTTGAAATCTAAAATAGGTGCATAACTTAGACGGAAACCATTGCGTAATGTAATGGAGCAATGCCCAAGGGTAAGAAATTAAAAGATGGACTGGACTGTTTTTGGCTGGGCAGGCATACAACTTGAAATACCGACAACATGGGAACTTAGTGGTCTTAGCGGAGATCAGAAAACAGGCTATCTCCGACTTGACGACGCAGAGATGCCTCGCCTTGAACTCAAATGGGCACACACCCGACGCAAAAAGCCGGACCTCCACGCGACGCTTGATGAATATTTCAAGTTGATTCGCAAGACTTATAAGAGAGGCACCGAACTCTCTTTCCGTAGGAACGTCAACCTTATCAAAGAAGATGAATTCTTTAAGGGGCGCACCGTTCTTGGCTTTAGTTGGAAAGGGAATATCCGTGCCAATGGTTTGATTTTCCACACCGGAAAACGGATTACGATTGTGCAGGTCATGGGAAGGCTCAAAGAGAACTGGCGCCCCACGGTCCTTCGGATCTTCCAATCAATTGTAGACCACGGGGACGCACCACTGACGTTGTGGAGTGCTTATGGACTCAAATTGGGTGTTCCGAAAGAATACAAGTTGGAACGTCAGAAACTACTCAGTGGCTATTTGTTGTTCGCCTTCGTCGCAAAACCTGTCCGCTTTCAGAGTGCTGTCCGGCTTGTTAAATTGACAAGGCACCGATTTGGGAATAATGGCTCTGTAGAAAATTTAGATATTTCTCCGCCCGACAAAGGTCGTCTCAGTGTTGAAAGGTACGGACCGGCGGAGGTAATGCTGAACGATTATAAAGACGCACCAAACCCACTGGAGGCGTGGTTTCGCGCCAAATACGCGAAAGCAATTCGCGGCTACGGATTTGAAGTAAAATCGGACACAGACTCGGTAGATGAACACCTAACGCTTATTGGAGAACAGACGCGGCTCTATGATGGTGTCCCCTTCAGTCCGGTGCTGATACTCGATAAGTTATCCAAGAGGACAGCACTTGTATTTCATATCTGGCGATGCAATCACTCCAACCGTATCTATGTCATCCAGTCTATCGGCAGTAGCAATGCATCCTCGACTATCCAGAAAGTTACTGAGAGTATTGAATGCCACTAATGGCCGTCGGGTTTCAGTTTTTGGCTTTCGGTAAAGAGAATGCTGTGGTGGTTATAAACGTTTGCAACTGCCACACGAGTAGCCGACAACCGACAGACGATAAATAATAAAAAAATGATCAATAGAATTCTCTACGCACTCAAACTTAAGAAGCGCCCGGATGTGGATCGGACTCGGGTGATGAAGTCGTTCCCTGTTCGGAATCAGTTGATAACTTGGGAAATAGACGATAAAGGCGAAGCCTCTCTTGTCGTGCCACAGAAAGACAAACTCTGGATCCGGCTCGCCAGCAAATTCTTTATGCTCCCCAATAAAAGGGTGATTGTATTGGATTCTATCGGAACTTATGTGTGGCAAATGTGCGACGGCAAGCATACCATTTCGCAGATGATCAAGGGGGTCCAGAACCAGTACCAGTTGACGCGTAAAGAGGCAGAAACATCGCTTTTTACGTTTATGCAGCAGCTTGGTAAACGGAATTTTATAGGGTTCGCCATTCCTAACACTCAACAGAACGCGCCTGTAACGCCGGAACCCGAACCCGAAAAACCGGGATTCTTTAGATTTCTATTGAAACGGTAAGTTATACGCCTCATCGGAAATATAGACAAAAATAGGAGAAAAAATGAACGAACAAATAGGTAATGTTGATGCAACTCTCGCCGAAACACCAGAACGTCTTGAGCGGCTCATTCCCAAGGAGAACACAGTCCGCGTTCGGAACCTCATCAAACGGTACGAGATGGGTACACAGACCGTCGATGCTCTTCGTGGCGTGAATTTCCAAATCCAGCGCGGCGAGTATATCTCAATCATGGGTCCCTCTGGTTCGGGGAAATCAACACTTTTCAACATGATTGGTGGTTTAGACAAACCGACCGAGGGCAGAGTCTACATTGACGAAGTGGACATCGCACAACTTGATGCGTACGAACTTGCGTGGCTCCGCTGTCGAAAGATCGGCTATATCTTCCAATCGTTCAACCTCATCCCTGTTATGACAGCACTCGAAAACGTTTCACTCCCGATGATTTTCGCCGGTATGAGTGCCGATGAAAGCAGAGAGAAAGGTGTCGAACTCCTCAGCCTCGTTGGATTGGGTGATCGCGTGCAACACAAGCCGTTAGAACTCTCCGGCGGACAGCAGCAGCGTGTCGCAATTGCTCGCTCCCTCGCGAACGATCCGGCTATTGTGCTTGCTGATGAACCAACGGGAAACTTGGATACTAAAACCGGACTTGAAATCATCGCACTGCTCCGTCGACTCAATAATGAAAACGGCGTAACCATCATCACAGCAACACACGACCATAAGATGTTAGATGTTTCCGACCGCATCTTCCACATGTCAGATGGCAAAGTGGATAAGATTGAGTCGCGCGATGAAATCGACCTCCATGTCGGTAAATTGGACGGTGAGGAAGTCGGATAGATGGCTATCAGCTGCCAGCAGTCGGCAGTCAGCGTGTAGCATGTAAAAGTTGCATAACTGCCACAAGATGCTTTTGCTGAAAATTGATAGTTTCCGATAACCATTCAAATGAGCACTTACAAACGCTTAGGCATTCGTACAGTTATCAACGGCAACGCGACCCTCACACGGCTCGGTGGTTCGATTATGCCACCTGAAGTTGTCGCCGCGATGGTTGATGCTTCCAAGCATTTTGTAGATATTATTGAACTCCAAAAACGGGTCGGGGAAGAGATTGCGACACTCACACATAACGAGGCAGCGTATGTCTCCTGTGGTGCTGCCGCTGCTCTGACCCTCAGCACCGCTGCGTGTATCGCCGGACTCGATGCCACCAAGCGCGAGAAATTACCCCACCTCGACGCATCAATGAAAAGTGAAGTTATTGTGCATCGTCATGGTCGCGTTGGGTACGACTTTGCTGTCCGGCAGGTCGGTGTCACATTCGTAGAAATAGGTAATGAAAACGGCACCACACCTGACGAACTCGAAAACGCCATCACCGAGAAAACCGCCGCGATCTTCTATTTCGCGAACCCCGGTAGAGAACACCTCTGGGTGTCTTACGAAGAAGCCATCGCAATTGCCAAAAGGCACGGTGTCCCCCTCATTGTTGATGCTGCCGCGCAATTACCACCCCCAGAAAACCTATGGTGTTTCACGCAGATGGGAGCGGATTTGGCACTCTTCAGCGGTGGAAAAGGCTTGTGCGGCCCCCAAAGTAGCGGCTTAATCGTCGGTAAAAAACCGTTGATTGAATCCATTGCCTTCAATGGACCACCGCATCCCTTTATCGGCAGGGGGATGAAGGTTGGAAAAGAAGAGATGGTTGGCTTGCTTGCTGCTGTCAAATGGTACCTGGATCAGGACTACGGAGCGTTACAACAATCCTACGAAGATCAGGTTACCTACTATGATGAGGTGTTCGCGGACATCCAAGGCGTTACAGTCCACCGCAGCTTCCCTTCCGAAGCCGGACAACCGATGCCACGCACCGAAATCCGATTTGATGAAGAACGTCTCGGTATCACACGGAATGAAATCCTTCAGCAGCTCGCAGAAGGTGAACCTTCTATTGACATCTCAGGAGCTGGGCCAAACGGTGTCCTCATCAATGGACAAACCTTGATGCCCGGAGAGGTAGAAATTATCGCGCAAAGACTAAAGGAGATACTTTTAAACTGACGCAAGCGTTAAAGAACAGTTTCCCTTTTCTAACTATGGACACTTGGACTGTGCTCCCTTGTATTACGCGCTGGTTCTTGATAGGTCCCAGCAGCCCGTAATGAAATGGAGGGTGGATCTACGGAGAGGATTGTTGGTTGTTCAACTCACCTGACCAAACCGCAAGGAATAATTAAAAAATGAAACTTAACAACGGTATTCGTCTGACATGGCTCGGACATTCCACCTGTAAAATCGAAACAGCTGGACAAACACTCCTCATAGATCCATGGGTAACAAACAACCCGGTATGTCCAGATGCACTCAAAACCTTCGACAGCCTCGACGTAATACTCATAACACACGGACATGCCGATCATATTGGCGACGCGGTGCCACTTGCGAAAAAACATACACCGACAACTGTATCCATCGTCGAAATCGCAGGATGGCTTGGTAAACAGGGTGTTGACAACACAATTGGGATGAATAAGGGTGGCACTGTCACTGTCAACGGTATAAAAGCAACGATGGTCTCAGCAAACCATAGCAGCAGCTTCACAGAGGAAGATGGCACGACAGTTTATTTAGGTGAACCGGCGGGTTATGTTCTCGAATTTGCAAACGGCTATAAGATCTATCACGCTGGAGATACGAATGTCTTTGGTGACATGCGAATTATCGGTGAGATTTATCAACCTGACTTGGCACTGCTGCCCATCGGTGACCATTTCACGATGGGACCCCGTGAAGCCGCCTATGCGGCACAACTACTCAATGTCCCAGCGATCCTACCCATCCATTACGGCACTTTCCCACTATTGACAGGAACCCCGGAAGAACTCCGTAAATTGACTGCATCTCAGGGTGTGGAAATTATTTCGTTAGCGGTCGGGGAGACCTTAGATTAGAGAATTCCGATACGGACCGTGGAGACCAAAGGCGTTTACAGTTTTGAGTAAATCCTGTGGGTTTCCTGTATCGTAACGCTGACCTGCGACGCGGTAACCGTGCATGCCTTCCTGTTTTATGATTTCCGTCATCGCATCCCGTAGTTGAATCTCGCCGTGCGTTACAATTCGGTGTTTGTAATTGTAATCCAGAATATCAAAGAGGAGAGGGGTCAGAAGATCGATCCCAAAGTTGCAGAGGTATTGCTGTTCTGGAATACCTTCTACACGGAGATGCTGTTGTGCGAATGCCACTGTCGGTTTTTCTGCAATTTGTGTTAACGTAAAGAGCCTCTCGGATTCCACAGAAGGACTGCCGTGTACAATACCGTTGAGCGAAAGTTCACTTTCATGACAGAGATCAAGGCTTGTGACAGACTGCCCAACCTCCCTGTAAACATCCATGAGCTGCTTGGCACAAGAAACATCCGATTCCGGAATATAGAGATGGTCTCCGAGCAGAACCATAACCGGTTCACCATCCGCGAAATCCCTTGCGCAATAGATGGAGTGCCCGAATCCTTCCGGTTCCGCCTGAATTGCGAAATGCAACCGCTCGCCTATTTCTTCCAACCGGTCTGCCCGCGCTGCTAACTCCGGCTTTTCGCGAATCGCGTCGGCGACAGCACCAGAAAAATAGGTGGTAATCGGTTCAACCTGTTGGGATTGAGCAACGATACATACCGCCTCCACACCTGCTGCTAACGCTTCCTCAATAATCAACTGAATAACCGGCTTTGCGATACCATCCTGATCGATAATCGGAAAGAGTGCTTTCGGTACGGCTTTCGTTGCGGGGAAAAGACGTGTCCCGTATCCAGCAATGGGGATAACTGCTTTTTTAATCATGGCGTTCTACTCCGCTTTTTAATTGTGTTGGGCTGAGGCACGGCGACCTCGCCCAACAACTTTAGCAGTGTTCATTTTCTGTAGGTGCCTGCGTTTAATTTCTCACTGCCTTGAGATATGCCCAAGTAGCTGAGAGTTTTCCAGCAGGTTCAACAGGTAATTGATCGCTCTTAGACTTAAAGTTCTGCTCAACCTCTTTTTCGTCAAGAATCCGATCATAGATGCGGACGTTATCTATCATCCCGATGAGGAATCTGCCATTGTGCTCACTGCCGATGCGCCGTTCCTTCATGTTTTCAGGAGTTGTGCCAGCATTCCCTTCATCAACTAACTCACCATCAACATAAAGCTTGAGTTCGTTGTCTTTGGTATTGCTGGTGTAAATGATGTGATACCAAGTATCGGTTTCAGCATTCAAGCGAATTTTGACACCGTCGTTCTTATGGACCTGGATCTGGTTTCCCTCAAATTTGAAATGGACCTTGCCTGCTTCCCACATCCACGTCGAAACAATGCCTTGAATACCACCGAACTGTGCCTCAAGCGCGTAGCATTCAATAGATACATGATCGAAATCACCCATATCGGGGATTTGAACGTAGGCATCGGGTTTGCCTTCAAATTCCATCGCTTCTCCGGTGCCATCTGTCGCCCCTTCGACAAATTTGAGTTTACCGACGAGTTCGGCATCGTTTTTACCAAGGACATCCTTAACAGTGTTGCCATCCAAATCTGCTTCATTGAGCGTATACATCGCAACAAGTCCATCCGTTACGAAATCTTGTGCATCAGCCGCTGTCACATAGCAGAACACAGTGAAGAGTGCGGCGAGTACACAGATTATTCTGATATTTCTTAGACGCATTTCAATTGCTCCTTTTAGTTTCAGAAGTTAGATGCAGAGGGATACAAGAATTACCCCTCACCTTTAGTCGTTGATTAATAAGACACATCTACAACAATCAGGTTGCTAAAACCTTGCCATACATTTTACCCCACAGACTTCAGGATTGTCAAGTCAATTCACTTGTGTGTCCGGTGGTATTGACTTCGCCAATTTACGTTCAAGAGTGAGGTTATCCTCGTAGACCGTTTTGATTAACTCTTCAATATCAGGCTCTGCGACCGATATATCCACAATCTTGAACTTCTGGAGGATTGCACCGATGAGATCTGCTGTACTAATTTCTTCTGGAGAGAATCGGTATTGCACGCGAGTGCCTTCCTGAAAGGTAACGTGCGTATCGGGGATATTGATGTCTGTGTAGACTTCAGCATAATCAACGGTCAAAAGTCGTTCTGTTGAAAGCAAACGCCGGAGTGTGGCGAGTTTCCCATCGAAACAGAGACGCGCGTTGTCAATGAGAATGACACGCTTACACAATTTTTCGACATCATCTAAATCGTGTGTTGTCAATACAACTGTGACCTCCCGCTCAGCGTTGATTTTTTGGATAAACTCGCGGATACGCGCCTTAGCGACGACATCCAAACCGATCGTCGGTTCATCAAGGAACAAGACATCGGGATTGTGGAGCAGCGCAGCGGCGATGTCCGCACGCATTCGTTGACCGAGGCTCAACTGGCGGACAGGCGTTTGGAAAAAATCGCCAAGGTTGAGCAGTTCATCGAACATCTCTACATTGTCGCGGTATTGTGCTTGCGGAATCCGATAGATATGCTGTAGCAGCTCAAACGACTCTTGGACTGGCAAATCAAACCATAGATGCGAGCGCTGCCCAAACACAACTCCAATGTGTTTGGCGTTTTCCTTTCGCTGCCGATGTGGAATATAGCCGTTTACAGTCACGTTGCCTGAGGAAGGCACCAAAATGCCGGTCAACATCTTGATGGTTGTTGACTTCCCCGCACCGTTTGGTCCTAAATACCCGATAATTTCGCCACGTTGGACCGTGAATGAAACGCTGTCCACGGCTCGAATAACGCGGTGTTTACGGGAAAAAAGGTTTACAAAACTCCCCAAAAAGCCTTTGCGATGATGATAGATTTTGAAGGTTTTGCTCAGGTTATCAACTTCAATCATATTTTTTAAGGGTTGTCAGTTGTCAGCCATCAGTTGTCAGCTAAAGAGCAGAGTTTAATTTCAGCATGTAGGTTGGGTTGAGCGGAATAAATAAATCAGACGCTGCGACTCCAAGAAAAATCAGACTTTCAAGAAAAGTGGAAACGCCCAAACACCAGCGAAACCCAACATATATCTTATATTTGGATGTTGGGTTTCACTATATCCTCTTTTATCAGCAAGAGCGCTGGAAACCGAAGTATTATTTGCGTGAATAGCGTTCCCATTTTCCTGTTCAACCCAACCTACAAGAACTAATGTCCTGTGCTTTGATAACGTAACACACCCCATCTCCAAAACAGCATGGTGATACCAAGAAAGAGGAAACCTGCGAACGGAGCTAATTGCACACCAATCAGTGAAACACCTGATGATTCAACTTTTCCCAAAAGAAAAAGAGATGGAAAATAGTTGACACATGCCAGCGGGATAACAAAAGTGAAAAAATGCCGAAACCACCACCGATAGATAGAAAACGGGTAGCTGCCCATGAAAACACCACCATTTGTGAAAATATTAATGATCTCAATTGATTGGACAGTCCAAAAACAACTCGTCGCGCCGATGACGAAGAGACCTATAAAAAAGCAGATGCCGCTCATCAGCGTAACCAACAGATAGCCTACCTTAGCAAATGACCAAGCGATAGTTAGCTGCGAATTGGCAATAAGCAACACAACGACTGCTTGCGCTATCCTTCCGACCCGACGGAGCAGAAATTCATGTGCGAAAACTTGATAGAAAGTGCCGAGGGGTCGGACTAACATTGTATCAAAGCCACCACGTACAACATTTCTCTGAAAGACATCAAACCCCCTCCCAACCATCTCGGCAATAGCAAAGCAGATCCCAACTATGCCGTAGAGGAACCCGACCTCCCATAGACTCCATCCCGCTAACTGTTTGAAACGGTTAAAGAGGAGCGCAATCATGAAAAAATCCATGACAGAGATACTCGCTTGCGCAAACAGTTCAAAAAGAAACGAGAGTCGGTATTCCATCTGCGATCGGATACGAAGTTTAACGAAATGGAAGTAGAGTGATAGATGGTGCATTTTTTTCGAGATACCTACTAACCGCCTTGTATAACCAGTCTCGAAAATCCACGGTTTAAAAGGAACCGTCCCAGCCCAATAAAAAAGAGGTTCCACGCCATCTGCTTGCTTATCGCAATCCAGATTTTGATGCCTGTAATCTTGCCCAAATAGATACTAAACGGGACATCAATCAAACCTTCAAACGGCAACCACCTCGCGATGTGCGCCAACCATTCGGGCCACAGCGCGATCGGAAACAACATTCCGGAAAACAAGAAAATTATGGAATAAGAGACTCCAGAAATTCCCGTCGTATCCAGCGTCCAGAACGTACTGCTAAAAATTGTTATCGTGATCGCAGCACTCATGAGAACAGAGAGCGTCATTGAAACCGTAAACGCCATTAAAACGGTGGGCTGCTGCGGAATTGCAACCTTGAAGAAGAGAATACTGATAAGAAAAGTCGGAAATCCTCGCATGAGTAGGTAATAGCAGGCTTTACCATATTCATCCGTGAACCAATACGTCTGGAAGTCAACCGGTTTCGTTAATTGGAGTGCGACGCTGCCGTCTTTAATCGCGCTCGTAACTTCAGAGCGAGCCCCCCAAAACGGCATAAGCATGAAAAAAGACTGACAAAGAACGAAATAGGTGATAACCTCATCCAGATTGAGGGGCTGTGGACCGGTATACACTGCATAGAAAGCAGTATAGACAAAAACATACACCAACAGAAAGAAGAAATTGGTAATCAACCCCGCGAGGTTCGCAACCCGATATTGCATCTGCCTCTGGAAAGATTTCCTTGCAAATGCCAAATAGACCTGGAATGTCAGATAGAGGGATTTCATTTCCCCTTCGCACTTATATCGGCGATGCTTACAGACTGTCCCTTCTCTGCAGATTCATAAATGCCATCAAGCATCTGCATCAGCATGATACCCTGTTCTGCTGAAGAGATAGGTTCCTTGTCATCAACGATGCATTCGACGAAGTGTTTTACTTCTTCGTCAAAGCCGTTAATTGAAGGCGCGCTGAGGGGTTTATCCAAGCCCTTGCCATTTTCTTCCGTGTAAAGCGTGAAAGGACTGAGCGTCGCTCCCGCTTTTGTTCCTGCTACTTTAATGTAATTGTCGCCCGGTAGGTTCAGTGCCCATGTCGTTTCAAGAATAATCGTTGCCCCGTTTTCAAAGAGGATCTGTGCAAAGGTTGCATCGTCAACATCGTATTTAACGTTATCAGGCACCAAATGCTTGAAGTGAGAATATGACGTTCCCATAACTTCAACGGGTCTGGGGGAATTCATGAGCCACCAGACACAATCTAATGCATGAACACCAATATCAATGAGTGCCCCGCCTCCCGCGCGTTCTTTATCAACAAACCAACCCTCTCTGCCGATAGGAATACCACGCCGTCGAACATAACCGGCTTTGCCGAAGTAAATATCGCCGAGTTCGCCTTCGCGTACCAACTGTTTGAGCTGCTGGGTATTTCCATCGAATCGCTGTACGAGGGCGTACATTAAGGTCTTTCTATTTTGAGCGGCTGTATCCGCCATAGCTTTTGCTTCCTGAGCACTCCGAGCCGGAGGCTTTTCACAAAGCACATGCTTGCCAGCGTTCAATGCGTCAATAGAAATAGGTGCGTGGAGGAAGTTCGGCAGACAGACGCTCACGGCATCAATATCCTGATTTTTCAGCATTTCCAAGTGGTTGGTATACGTATTCGGTATTTTATATTCCGCTGCCACCTCTTGGACGCGTGTCTTATCTAAGTCGCAGACAGCGATAACTTCTGAGCGCGGGTCGACCGTATAGCCTTTGAGATGTTGCATCCCGGGCCAACCGAGTCCAACGATAGCGGCGCGGACCTTCGTTGTTTGATTTGCCAAAGCACGTGCTCCTTTACTTATTAGCCATCAGCCGTCTGTTATCAGCAAGAGGTTTTGTGGTAGGTAAGAACGTTCGCAACTGCCATAAACTCTACTGACTCGTTGATAGTTTCCGATAACCAACCCAAATCGCTATTTAAATTTCCCACAAGTTCTGATTTTACGAGGGAGGTCTGAAATTATGTAATTCTATTCGTGACGTAGTGCCTCTGTTGGGGTGAGACCTGCGGCTTTGTTTGCTGGATAGAGTCCAAAAAATATTCCGATGAGTCCAGAAACACTAAAGGCGACCAAAGCGGCTTGGGCAGAGACAACAGCGGGCCAACTCGCTTTCATAAGTTTTGAAATAACCAAACCGGAAACAGAAGCGAGGCTACTTCCGATGAAGATACCGATGAGCCCACCACAAATGCTCAAAACGATGGCTTCAATGAGGAATTGAATTAGAATATCGCGGCGTCTTGCGCCAAGGGCTTTACGTAAGCCAATTTCACGCGTTCTCTCTGTTACGGAGACTAACATGATATTCATAATCCCGATACCACCCACGAACAAGGCAACACTCGCAACACCCCCCAAGAGTATCTGAACAATCCGACTGACGTTGCCTACCTGTTTTATAATCTCCTTCGCCGTGAAAAAATCAAAGTATTTCTCATCGCCGTGTTGCTGTCGCATGGCGACCTTGATTTCAGCGACGGCTTGTTCGACTTTTTCATAACTCTCGGCTTGCGCCCACAGATAGATCCAGCCTTTCCATTGTCCAATAAAACGGATTCCCATTGTGGTGAGTGGAATAATTACCCGATTGTCCCACCCTTCGGATGCCATACTATTGCCCTTTTCCTCCATGACACCAACGACAGTGAACCGTTCCGTGTTGATTTTGAGTTCAAGCCCAATCGGATCTGCCATTTCAAAGATGTCTTTTTGGACTTCAGACCCGATGACACAGACGGGTTCTCTTCGCTCTATGTCGCTTTGGGTAATAAATCTACCCGCTTGAATGTACCAGTTATTAACCTCTTCATAGAAGGGTGTAACGCCTAAAACCTGAAGCGACTGATTAACGTTTTTGCGCGACACAGTAAAACTCATCTCTGACAGTGCTGTCGCCGATTTCAGAGAAGGGCAGTTTTCAAGGAGAAAATCAAGGTCTTCGTATTCAATATACTCCGGATGTTTATTCTCGACATACGAGCCATCTTCTCTACGAAACGCCTCTTTCCTAAAGCAGACAATCATACCTGCGCCGCCGATCCGCTCCAATTCAGCGAGCATAAGATGTTCCGCACCGCCGCCAACTGAAACAACAGCCACGACTGCTGCGATACCGATGATAATTCCGAGCGTTGTTAGCACGGAGCGCAACTTGTTACGTTTCAGCGCTGCCAAGCCAACAGAAACCCCTTGTGTAATCTGCATGGTTCTTTAAATTTTTTAGGAGACTTCTTACTCTCCTGGTTTCATTGATTCGCCGTGCAACAAAAACGCACGGATATCATAACGTCCCGGGCGTTCAATGGGCAAATCTCCGTTTTCAATCATCAAATCCAGTGGATTGGCATGCGTTCGCAGCGGCAATTGGACGACCTCGTGCATTCGTGCGGATTCATAGATCGCCATGATAATTTCGACAGCGGCGCGTCCATGCTTCGCTTCACCACGGTGTTCAGGACCGCCTTCAATCCACTCAACGAGTTCGGCTGCCTGTGCAACATGCTGGTTCGCTCCGTCAGAGGGACGTTCTTCCCAGTCGGTAGCCTTGTTATTGAGGAGACGGACGCGTCCCTCTGTTACATCAGCAATGCCATCTGTCCCGTAGACGATGCCACCTTGATAGTTCGGTCTGCCGATTTCCTGCAAGAGCTGACCGATGCAGCCGTTTGAAAAACCGATAATTCCAGCACTCCGGTCCTCAATCTGAATATCACGCTCGTAACGTTCCGTTTTTCGTTCAACGTTGCCGATAACCCACTGCGGATCCGGATCACCAATGACATAGCGCATCATATCAAAGAGGTGCGAGCAATCATTCAATAATCCTTGTCCACCGTGACAGACAATCTGTCGGGGCTCACCGATTGCGCCTTCAGCAATGAGATTTCGGGCATCCGTCCACGCGGAATTGAACCTGCGCTGATGTCCGATTACCACCTTGACATCGTTCCGGCTTGCGGCGATTAACATATCATCACATTCACCGAGACTTATACCCATCGGTTTTTCACAGAGCACTGCCTTCGGACTCCGTGCACACGCCGCGATTGTCATGGGTGCGTGGAGTTTGTGCCATGTCGCGACACTGACAATATCAAGATTCTCGTTATCCAACATCTCACGCGCATCCAAATAACAGTTTTCAGCGGATACGCCATAGGTGTCTGCGAACTTGTCAAGGGCTGCTTGGACCGGATCGGCGAGTGCAACGATCTCCGTTTGCGCAACACCGTCATAGCCGCGGGCGTGGGCATTGGCAATACCACCACACCCAATAATTCCAACGCGATACTTAGATGCCATGTTGATATTTCCTATAATGGTTGTCAGTTATCAGTTTTCGGTTAAGAGATGTCTTGTGGCAGGTACAAACCTTGTTACTGCCACAGAATATTAACTGACAACTGAAAGGTTTTTCGCAGAAAAACCGAACTGAAGACTAATAACTATTCCAACCGACAACCGATAACTATTAATTACTTGTATCTTCACCAAAATGCGAAGCTACGAGGACTAAATCACGAATATCCACTGTGCCATCACCGTTCACATCTCCCTTAAGGGATTCCCCAGACTCGCCAAGTTCGTTAGCGACGAGCACTAAGTCTTGAACATTCACGGTTCCGTCGTCATTGACATCCCAAGGTGTTGGTGGGGGAGGCGGTGGTGGTGGCGTTTCTATGGTTGTTGTCGTTGTGACTTCAGCAGTCTTCGTGCCATCTGTCTTAGAAGTTGCCGTTACACGAATCGGATACTCACCCGGTTTTGCGAAGAGATCCCCTGTGACCTTCAACGTCACTTCTGCTGCTGCACCGGCTTCAAGCGCGACTGATCTGTCGCTGAGGGCACCAAGAACACTGCCCTCAATGCCGACCTCCGCTGAGGCTTCAAGCATTATCGTATCCATCATATTGCCAGTATTCGTGACTTTGAGGGCGTAACTTACGCCTGCGACAGCATCTATTGTAGAGAGTGCTGTGTCTCCTACAATCTCTAAGGATACACCAGCAACTACAGGCACTGGCGGTGTTGATTCTTCACTTGTTGTGTAGATATAGTCACCTGCAGTGCCACCATCACCATTGGCAGCATTTCCGGCAGCGTAAAAGGTAATGGGACCAATATCAGCATCAGGGGCAGTCCACTCAACAGTCCATTGGTTCTCATCTTCTGTTCCCTGTGCGCTTCCAGCAGAAGTGTGCATAATATATTGCTTACTGTCTTTTTCTTTTAACTGCGTATTCGCTGCATCTGACACTTCAAAGGATCCAGCACGTGCACCATTACCGTCCAACGCAGTCATTTCAAATCCCCAACGGCTTTGCCCATCACGTGATAAATTGACAACAATTGTATAGATCTCATTTGGCTCATAGGTTTCAGGAATTGTTAGCATCAAGGAACCATCTGCGTCATTCAATGTATTGCCAACGTGGCATTGTGTGCAGTTGGCTCCATTAGGAGGAGACCCTGTTAGCCCTTCTGGTGGACCAAAAGAGAACGCAAATACACTGCCGGTGCTCGCAACGAAAAGTATCACAAGCACTGCCCAAATAGGTAAACTACTTTTTCGATAAATCAAAAACTTCTCCTTTCGTGTATACACCAAAAAACGCCCCAACGCCGACTGCTAATCGGCGTTGATTCGCGGTTAGCTACACCGGCAGATTGGGGCGTTTTATATAGCATTTTATAGCACTTTCGCTGCTATACTTATTTGAGAATAACCATTCGTCGGGTTGCAGCAAAGTTTGCAGTCTGAAGCGTGTAGAAGTAGATACCACTCGCGACACGCTCACCGACAGCATTCCTGCCGTCCCAATACGCAGCACTTGATGGCGTCATATAGGAACCCGTCGGCTGCCAACCCAAATCTAAACTCCGAACCATACGACCCGAGACATCATATATCTGGATCGACACTTCTGTCGGTTGACTCAACTGATACGGTATCCATGTTTCTGGATTGAACGGATTCGGGAAGTTCTGTGCAAGAATCGTATCTTGCGGCTGCACATCACCAACCCTTAGTTCCAGATTCAGGAACGCATCACGGATGTCCGTCGTCGCAACTGTCCGCTGGAACGGACCCGAAACGATCGTGCCGCGATCATCGTACAGCGCGATTTTCAGTTTATCGCCTGCCTCAACGACACTCTTGCGGTTGAGATCCGCCCAAACAGCAGAGGAGCGTCTCACGTCGCTGGTGACGTTCTGCGTGGCGATCGTGCCGGTGCGGAGGTTCTCTGCGACGAGAGTGTATGCCGTTCCAGTTTCCATACCGTGGATATCGCTCGTGACGATGAATGCCCACGCGCTTTTAAATGTAGAAAGTGCCGGGGCAGCAGGTACTTCTTCTTCAGCAGCTGGCTCTTCAGCTGCGACCTCTTCTTCAGCGGCAGCTTCTTCCTCAGCAGCTGGTTCTTCAGCAGCAACCTCTTCTTCAGCGGCAGCTTCTTCCTCAGCAGCTGGTTCTTCAGCAGCAACCTCTTCTTCAGCGGCAGCTTCTTCCTCAGCAGCTGGTTCTTCAGCGGCAACCTCTTCTTCAGCAGGTGCTTCTTCTTCAGCGGCTGGTTCTTCCTCAGCAGCTGGTTCTTCAGCGGCAACCTCTTCTTCAGCAGGTGCTTCTTCAGCGGCTGGTTCTTCAGCGGCTGGTTCTTCAGCGGCAACCTCTTCTTCAGCAGGTGCTTCTTCTTCAGCGGCTGGTTCTTCTGGCGGCGGCTCGGGTTGGTTGTCCCACGCCTTACCGGTGAACTTCACCATACCACCAGCGGGGGTATTCACGATATAACCCTGGCCACCATCAATACCAAAGCCATCGCCTTCATCAGCAACCGTGTAACCAACGAAGCTCTGCGTTGCCGCATCAAGTTGGATCACAACTGTCGCACCGAGCATTTCTGCCAGTGATTTCGCAGTGTAGGGTTCTTCCGGCATCAATGGAATAGAAACCATGTTTAAGCCGGATTCAAGCGTGACATCAAAACCAAAGACTACCGGTTCAGGCGTCGGTTCTTCTACGACTGGTTCCACATCAGCGTCGGCATCAGCATCAGCATCAGCATCGGCATCAGCGTCGGCGTCGGCATCAGCGTCAGCATCAGCGTCGGCATCCGCATCGGCGTCGGCATCAGCGTCGGCATCCGCATCGGCATCAGCATCGGCATCAGCATCAGCATCGGCATCCGCATCAGCGTCGGCATCCGCATCAGCGTCGGCATCGGCATCAGCGTCGGCATCAGCGTCAGCATCGGCATCAGCGTCAGCGTCAGCATCAGCATCAGCGTCGGCGTCAGCATCAGCGTCAGCATCGGCATCAGCGTCGGCATCAGCGTCGGCATCCGCAGCTGGGGCAGTCACCATGCCATCCATAGCCGTGACTTCTAATTCAGCGGCAGCGGCATCAGAGAGAACAACACCCGTTAAGCCGATAGCCGACGCTTTGGCTTCAATAACTTTAAACGTTACCGTAGCAAGCGTGCCATCGGCAGCTGCTGCTGCAACCGCCCCACCAGCACCAACCAATACACTGCCATCACCAGGTCTTACAACCGGAAACGCGCCTGCGGGCAGATAATCGGCGTTGGCAGCAGAAACATATTCGAGGGCAGTTGCATCGAAGTTTACGGTCGCTTGGTAGCCTACGACCCCTGCGCCGCCCATTATATTAATACTCACCGTGAGTTCTTCCCCAGCAGCCGGGGATTCGACTTCAGCGGGTTCCACAGAAACGACGGCTGCGCCGTAGCTCATGGCTGTAAATCCCAAACACATTACAACAGCTAATAAGGAAAAAAGGACTTTCCTGTTAAAAAGCTGATCTTTCATAAGACACTCCTTATAATTCATTGATATTGTGACGTTTTCTCTACCTTTCGGTATAGATGTAGATTCTCGTTTGAGAACAGACGTACCGCGAATATAGGATAGCCCTGATATCAGTGTACTTCTGTCAGACGCGCAAAGGAGTTCGCTTAAACGAGGTTCTTAAAAGTAAGTTTATCCTAATGTTAAAACGTTGTCAAATCAAATTCAGTTTAAATTAACAATTTTTTCGTAAATGCAGGAGAAACTACCCTTTGTTAATTTTTAAGTATATCACAAACCTAAAGACAAAACAAATTAATTGTAGAGATAAATCGGAGTTCCGCGACTCACCAGTAAAACTTTCACCGTTAGGGGTACCTGCAAAATACACCCAACAGGTTCGCATAAATCCTGTTAAAACAGATTATTGACTTGCACGCGGCGCAAGCGTATTCCAGACATCACCTAATTCAGCAACAGCCTTGTAAACGGGATAGAGTGCCTCCCACATGGCTTTGCGCGCTGCGGTAGCAGCATCCACATCACCTTCAGCAAGGGCAGTCTTGAGTTGGTTACCCATCTCTTGCTGGACTGCGGCACATGTTTGTGTCAATTCTTCAAGCAATTGTGCTGCGTGTATTTGGCGCGCAACGAGTTCCGCGACCGATACCTGCATATCTGGATCGACATCGTAAGCGCGAGGTGGAGCGAAATTGTGTGGCAACCGTTCGCCTTCTTCTGTACGCGGTGTGTGCGTAGGGTGAATATGTGGCGTAACGGAGAGATACATCGTCATTGGTTCATCACCAAGAACGCGCACCGTATGCGGTTGATCTACCAAAGCGACGCACATCTGTCCTGGTCCTAACTCTTCGGTTTCACCATCAATTTCAAATTCGACGCGCCCTTCCAGAATCAGGAAAATTTCATGCCCCAAGTCGTGGCTATGAAGTTGAGCACTCTGCCCAGGTTCCATCTTTAAAAACCGTGAGCGAATTTGCGGTGTCACCAACACATTCCGTATATCTGTGCGGTAATCGTAAACAGGAAATCCCATTGCATTCCTCCATGCGCTTTTGTGATAAATATACTATTTTCCGTGAAAAATGTCAAGTCAAATTAGGAGATTGGTGTACTTTTTCGCTTGACACGCTCTTTAAATATGGTAAGATATCGGTAAAGGATACAATACCTTATTTCTTGAATTTGAAAGGACATAAACTATGGATTTGACACGCCAACCACCACGTCGCCCATCAAATCTGGGTATTGCGGGGATTGTCGGTGTAGCACGGATGACAGACAAGGCACGCGCATATAACGCCGAAACCCTCGGCGATTACATCTACGGCGAGAGCTCAGGTTTAGATCAGCGCGTCTTAACGTTTTTGGGGATTTCCGCCGATGCTTTTGCTGAAGCGGTTGATGAACACGACGATTCTGCGCTCGGGCACTGGGTGCTTGAAACAAGCGGAAAAGCAGCGGCAGAGATCGCCGAGTTTAATGATGCTGCCCTTACTCAACTGCCGGATACTGAGGCGCACAAACAGCGACTGAAGGATCGACTCGCTCGTTTTGCCCCAGGTAGAACCGATATTACGACGGTGCTTCAGTCCATGGAACTCGATGATTGGGGCAGTTATTGGCAGGTTGACTTAACCGCCGGTCCACCACGCAGTGCTCGTGCGAAAGACATCGCTGGCATCTGTGGTGTTGCTCGCATGGCAGATAAGGGACGTGCTGAACGCGCAGGAAAAATAGGCGAATATACATACGGTGACGATTCGGGACAAGATATACGTATCTTAACCTTCCTCGGTATTTCAGCCGCAGACTTTCAAGAAGCAGCAGTCAACAATCCAAACGATCTTGAAATCGGTGCGTGGGTCCTGGAAAACTGCGGTAAATCACAGGACGAGATTGAGACGTTCAACCAGACGCTGGTAAACTACGGACCCAATGAAACGACACGGGAACGGTTTGAAGCGCGATGTCAAGAGGTAGATCCCACTCGGACAGATATTACGACTTGGGTAGAACTTCAGGACGTGGACGATCAACTGAGTTTCGGTATCGTCGATCTCCAACGCCGCGCGCCACGTAGCCCCTATAATACAGATGTTTACGGGATGGTTCAACTCGCACGGCTGATTGACAAGGGCAGAGCATTTAATAGCGACACATTGGGTGCCTATTTTTATGGTGAGGACTCTGGGGTTGACCGAGCAACGCTCTCTTTTCTGGGGGTTTCTGCTACAGAATTCGCTGAAGCCCTAAAGACCTTGCCAACCGATGCAGAAGTTGAGGCATGGCTGAAAGCAAATCATGCCCAGAGCGAAGCGGATATCGAAACCTATAACGAACGCATGACGCAGATGGGACCCACAACTGAACGGCATAAGGCAATGATGGCGAAGATGCTCAGCCGGATTGCTCCGGACCGGACAGATATTAACACATTCTTTGCGATGATGGCTCTTGACGATGAGAAAACCTTTGCGTTGTAAACACCGCGAAAAAAAATCGGATAAAGCTGTCGGCGCGTCCAATTGGTGACAGGCGGGCAGCTTCCTTTGTTTTGGCGTAGTCTCTCTATGGAGCGTAAAAAATGAAAAACCTTGAAGCGATTGCGGACATTCGTTCTGGAAAAAGTGTAGTTGCCAACGCGACATGGTGGGGATTTGACCCACAAGATGCGACAGAAGCACTGCAAGCGGCTATTGATTCCGGTGCGAAAAAGGTGGTTGTTCCCAATATGCACACCGATTGGATAATTCAACCGATTCGGCTTGTTGGGAATCAAGAATTGATTTTTGAGCGTGGAACCGTCGTTTCAGCAAAACGGGGTGAATATCGCGGTAGAGGCGACTCAATGTTCACGGCACAAGATGTCGAGAATCTCACTATCCGTGGGTACGGTGCGACCTTCCGCATGTGGAAACAGGATTATATCAACGGGCTTGTGCTGGAACAATTTGACTGGCACCGCTGGTATGGACAATACCCAAAGGCGGAATGGCGGATGACGCTATCAATCCGAGGCTGCAAAAACGTAAATGTGTCGGGCCTGACGCTCAAAGATAGCGGTGGAGACGGCATTTACGTTGACGGTGGTAAGGAACGGCGAGCCTCTGAAGATGTGGTCCTCCGTGACATGGTCTGCGATAACCATTACCGTCAGGGTATCAGCGTTATTAGTGCTGAAAACCTCAAAGTTGAGAACTGCACATTTTCAAATACCTGGGGGACCCCACCGGCTTCGGGTGTGGACATCGAACCTGACAAAAGCGATCAACGGATAAAAAATGTAGTGTTCTCCGGATGCAAGTTCGTCGATAACGTCGGTGACGGTATTGAAGTGTTCTTGGCACACACTACCGGTGAATCCGAAGACGTGACGCTCCGCTTTGAAAATTGCCACGTGAGCAGTAAGCACGGAACAGGCATCCGTGTGACGAAAATTGGAGACAACGGACCGGACGGTAGTATTGAATTTGATAACTGCACAGTTGATAGCACTGTCGGTTATGGCATCAAGGTTCAGGAAAAGTCTTTGAAAGGCGCACGCGTAACTTTCACTAATTGCCATGTAATCAACGCTGCCAGTGATCAGCAGTTCGGCGGCGAATGGTCCCCGATTTCGTTATCCTTACCACAGCCGGACATCGTTCAGACAATGGGTGGCATTGATTTCATTAACTGCTTCGTTGAAGACAACCGCGACCGCCCCGCTGTCGAATTCACGCAACCGAAGAGCGATTTCCCACTTCACGACATCACAGGAACGCTTACGGTCCTGAATCCAAACGGCGTACGCGCTGAATTGGGTAAAGGACGTGAGGAACTTCCGCTGATTGTCCGGGAATATGAATAGGACGTGAGCATCGGGGCGTTGGGTTTCACAGTCGTTCAACCAACTTACTTTAGGATTCAGAACCATGGTAACAGAAAAACCACTTCCCACTGAACCTTTACCTCCTGACACCTTGAATGCCGTCTTGGAGGACTTCTATCAAAACGGTGTGACGATTGTCCGAAATGTACTCTCACGCGAAGCGTGTGAACGTATCGTTGCGCGCGTTGATGAGATCTTCGCGGAACCTTACTTCATGGAGATGCGCAATGTTAAAGGTTCTCGGCAAGATGGAAAAGCCCCTATTGTTGTGCATCGCCTTTTTGAATGTGACCTTATGTTCCGCGATCTGCTTGTGCGTGAACCGATTATCAGTATCGCCGAAAGTGTGTTAGGCGAGCACTGTCACTGTATCGCCCAAGGTTGTATTCTCAATCGAAAAGATTTAGGTATCAATCGATTTCATATTGACGACGGTATAGAATTTCCGACCACACCTGAAATGGAACGGCACGACCCAAGACTACGGATGCCCGTGCTTCGCATGTCTGTGCAAATTGCACTCACCGATCAGGATGATATTAAATACGGTCCATCTCAATTCGTTCCGGGTAGCCACTACTCTGGAAGGCAACCCGATGACCCAGAACATCCAACATTTGAAGGCAAAGAGCCTGTCTCACTCCTCATGAAAGCGGGCGATCTTTATCTGCTCAACGGACAAACGTGGCATCGAGGCGTACCAAACCAAACGGATCGCGTCCGTTACCTGTTCCACCAAGTCTACGGACAACGCTTCGTCGCACAACGGTTCTGGCCCTATCTAAACTACCGTATGCCCGATTATGTCTTGGAAGGTGCTGATGAACGTTTACTCCGTGTCCTCGGCAAACACCCGGAAATGGCGTATGGATAAACCGATACCCCTACACCGCAAATGATTTTTTATGGCACGAAAACTGCAGTTGCTAGTATATTACATGGAGACGTTAATTTATGGCACATCTAGATAAGGTTAAAGAAGAAATCGGCCGGTTGAAGGTGGTCTTCGCTATTTTATAGTAGAGCCCGTAATTATTTGCACACATAGGGGAACCGTAGGGGTTGGGTTACCCAACCCCTACGAGCGACAAGTGTAAACTTATTTTCGGATTTTACTATAATTGCCGCGGACATTTCCTTAGTCGCATGGTTGGCTCAGAACCACCGAAAAGCCGATCCGTTTCTTGTTACAGCAGGTGTAATCGGCGCATTTTTAGTTACATTTGTAGTTGTTTGGATTAACAACGTTGCATATCGAAAAATTAATGATTTGGAGGAATTATAATGGAATAGGCACCAATTCTTGCATTTGCAGTGTTTCTCGTGGGGATCGGTATAGTCGCGGGAACTGCTATAAGAAACGCTTATAAAGATTAGCAGACTGTCAAGCTTTTGATTCGTCGAACCAATAAATATGTCTATAGACAACGTTACCACTTTATGATTGTCAAACTGCGTTAGAGGATAAAGACAATTATGGATAACTATGCGAAGTTGATTTTAGAACGTGATTTGTATCATATTGCAAATCTATTGATGAGTATTATATGTGTGCTTATGTGTATAACAGGTTGTGGAAAGGCGCAGAATGTCCCATCCGACACCGAGAAGATGGAATGGGGCTACGAAACGGAAAACGGACCGGATGTTTGGGCGCAGCTCAGTCCGGAATACTTTTTGTGTGCTGAGGGGAGGCACCAATCGCCAATTGATCTTGTGAACCCCACGTCAGCAGAGCTGCCGCCTATTCCGTACGGCTACCACCCAACAAGTATGAATATCCGCAACACTGGTCATACAATTGAAGTTGCATGCCCGGAAGGGAGCTGGATTGAGGTTGATGGCACGCGGTACCAGCTGCTCCAATTCCATTTCCATGCACCGAGCGAACATACGGTAGCAGGTAAACCCTTTGAAATGGAGGCTCACTTCGTTCATAAGAGTGAGGATGGCACGTTGGCAGTCGTTGGATTGCTAATTGAGAGCGGTCATCACAAGGTCGCATTTGAACCTATCTGGTCCCATTTACCCGCAGTCCGAGGTGAAACGCAACGTATTGAGAATGTCACTGAGGACGGCAGCTTGATAATCGATCCTCGTTTTATGTTCTCACCAAACGATCAGATAACCGACGAAGCACCGTCGCGTTTTTCGGACTACTATCGTTACGACGGCTCGTTGACGACCCCGCCTTGTTCAGAAGGAGTCAAATGGATCGTGCTGACAACCCCGATTGAGATGTCTGAAGCACAAATCGCAGCATTCAAAGCGATTATTCATGACAACAACCGACCAGTACAACCCCTGAATGGACGAAAACTGCTCGTGAATTCCACCGGGGACGATTAACTGACTCCCAAACGCCTCACTGAAATACTCCGAGAAAACGGAGCACCTGAACGCGGCGATGTTACACGGATAGAACGTGAACTGCACCCACGCATAAGGGGTGATCGTCCTGAACATAATACCATTTCTGATTGAAATTGTAGCATAAACTTTCAGTTTGCGTTTCCTTTGTAGCATAGACTGTTAGTCTGTGCACTAAGGTGCGGTTAATGCGATATAAACTTTAGAAATGGTATAACAACCCAAAAAATAGGGAAAAAGTAATAAATGATTGCCACGATATTTGATATTGATGGCACTTTGGTGGAAAGTTTCGGTTTCGATGATGCCTGTTACATTTCCGCGATAAGAGAAGTCCTGGGTGAAGTTTATATCCATGATGATTGGAGCAAATACAAGAATGTAACCGACACAGGTAGTTTGCGACAAATCATGGAAGAGAATAATATTCAGGAAGCGGGACAAGTTGAGGAAGTTCGCACAAAATTCGGCGAATTGATTCGGCAGCATTTTCAAAACGGTGGCAAATGCCTCCCAAAAGGAGGTGCTACTCATTTGATTAATAAACTTCTCGCTGCAGAGGACTACGAAGTTGGATTCGCGACAGGCGGTTGGAGACATACCGCGAAAATGAAACTTCGGCACGCAGGATTTAACTTGAAGAATACGATTTTAACTTCCAGTGATGATGGTGATGAACGCGTGGTGATTATGAAGAAATGCCTATTGCAATTAGGTCATTGCTTCCAGCGTATCGTATACATAGGCGATGCTGAATGGGATATGCAGGCGACCCAAGAACTCGGATGGCACTTCATAGGAGTCGGAACACGGTTAAAGGGAAAGTGTGAATATTGGGTCGAAGACTTTTCACGTCATGATACATTCCTGAAAATGCTGCATGCCTAACAAAAAGACCTTATTGTTTGTAGCACCTTTTTGAGAAAAGAAATCGTTGATTAGAACTTGATGGATCTTTTAAGTATTCCCGACACACCTAAGGATATTACACCTCAATGGCTCACTGAAGCCTTATGTTCAACTGGTATATCCCTGAATGCTGTCGTAACATCACTTCGCATTGAACCAATCGCTGAGTTGACTTGCGCTGGACAGTTAGCACGTTTGCATCTCAGTTTTAGTCAATCTCAATCAGCACTACCAAGCACGCTGGTTGCCAAACTACATGCGCCAGATGAAACTATGCGGGTAAAAACGCGTCCATTTACGCCAGACAAGTGCGAAATTTTATTTTATCAGCAACTTGTCAAAGAGACGCACCTTCGCACTCCCTATTGTTATTACAGTGCGATGAACGTCCCGGATGGGAAGTATGTTCGGATTCTTGAAGACCTTGCCCCGGCTAAAGTCGGAGATCAAATCAAAGGAAGTACAGCAGAAGAAACAGCACTTGCTCTCCGTGCAATTGCCGGTTTTCATGCCCACTGGTGGCAAAATGAAAAGCTTGAAGGGTTTGACTGGTTACCTGGGTCACCAACGGATTCTGATTCCATGACCTGTTGGGTTCTCGATCAATATCGAAAAGCATTTCCTATTTTTCTTAGCAAAGTAGGAGTTCTGTTAACTGATGCTGCTAAGACTTTTGGAGAACAATTGCCTGAGAAATTAATGGATAAGCCCCAATTCAGGAAACCACCGAAAACCCTGGTCCACGGTGATTTTCGCTTGGAGAACGTGTTTTTTGGTGCTTCTCTTGGAAAACCAGGCTTTGCCGTGATTGACTGGCAAGATATATCACGCGGAGAGGGAGTTTGGGACGTTGCATGGTTTATCGGCGGGTGCTTGCAAGTTACATCAAACCGGCAGGTGGAGGAACAGCAACTCCTAAAAATCTATCACGAAACACTAAAGACAAATGGAGTTAATGGATATACCTTCGAGGCGTGTTGGGAAGACTATCGCCTCGCTATATCACGTTACTTTGTCCAAGCAGTCCTTATGGTGGCTTCATTAAATCCAGAAAATGACAGGGAAAATAAACTCGCACAAGCAGTAGCCGAGCGATTTATTGCAGCAATTATAGACTTGCGTTTAATCGATGGCTGAAGAGACAATCATCTTCTGAAAATTAAACTTTCACCTAACCCATTCGTAAAAATAAAAAGGTTATATTAATGACACTCACTGTCGAAACCCCAACGGAACTTAGCGATGGAACAATCACCATTCGTACCCACAAATCCAGTGACGTTCATCCATATTTTGAGGCTGTGCGAGAGTCGGTTGCAGAAGTATCACATCATCTATCGTGGTGTCATCAAGATTATTCAATTGAAGAAGCTCAGACATGGATTGAAAAGATGATTCCGAGATTCTGGGAACAACGAAGTGAATACCACTTTGTCATTACCGATGCGATAACCGGCAGCATTTTAGGTGGGTGTGGTTTAGATGAGGTCAACTGGATTAACCAAACGGCGAACCTTGGATATTGGGTGAGAACGTCTCGAACAAGACAAGGCATTGCAACGGCTGCTTCAAGACTTCTTGCGCGCTTTGGATTTGAGCAGCTTGGACTCAAACGTATTGATGTGGTGACTTCAATTGAAAATGTTCCGAGTGCACGAGTCATTGAAAAACTCAATCCTTCTGAGAAAAAACGAGTAAAAGATAATTCTCCTTTGAATGACGGTATACCGAATACTATAGTGTTCTCACTATTCTCACAAGACATACTGTGAATTGCAGGTTCTTCTGAGCTTGCACTTCTTCCCTAACTCGTGAAGATTTTACTTCCATTAAGGTATTTCTCAATCCAGTTTACCACCTAAAGATTCTAAAAAATGGTTCAAACTTTAGTATACTGTATCCAACTTGTATAGAACATAGTAAAATTATAAGAGGAAATTTCAAATGTTAAGACTATTTACACCGGTTGCAATCGTTTGTGACCATACGATGACTGAAGAAGCGTCTGCCCTTCGTGGAATGCTCGAAAGTTTTAGGCTGCGTGTTGATTTCTATCGCTTTGTCCAGAAACCACAAGTGTTTGATTTCTTCGCACAACCTCGTAACTATGCGTATACGATCATCCTTTGCCACGGCGGAGGCGGCACGCCAGAGGATATGGCACTCAGACTTGACGTTGTAGATCAGGCTTCGGGCGATTACGAAAACGAAGAAGATTGGGACTCGGTCATCGTTGAATTGACACCCGATAAAATTACTGAACATGTCCAAAACCGAGAGGGCACCCTGATCGCTATATCTTGTGGCACCGGCAGACAGCCATTGGCTGAAGCCTTTCTAAAGTCCGGTTACCGCTCCTACATCGGACCCACTGAAGGCTATGTTGATACCGTTTCAGGATTGGTTTTTGCTGTCAACTTTTTCTATAATCTCATGACCCGGGAGCGTGATTATGGCCGCGATTACGCAACGACAACCTATACTGAACAAGAGGCGGTTAAAGAAGCTGCAAAGCTTGATCCAGACTTCCACTACGGACCAAAGTTATTCCGATGCTACACGAAAAAGGAGTAGTTCCTAAACAGTTCTTTTTCTATGTTTCTGTATGTTTTTCTTCACATTTCGTGTAGAAAAGTAGTATAATGATAGTATCTCGTGGCGAGGACTTGTCAGCCGCACGCAAGTGCGGTCTCCTCGCCGACCGACTCTGACAAGCGGTAAAAACGAGATACGAGATATACCCAAATGGCATTAGAAGCACACAAGATAGCCTTGCGCGCTACAGCAAAACAGCGGTCATGGTTTGCCCAACAATGCGGTTATGCGCGTGTTGCATTCAACTATGGACTCTCTGATTTCAAAGACGGTTTGTCGAAAGACGAATGGCGTTCTGCTCGGACGTTGCGCCAACGGTTCAACGCCGCAAAACGTGAGAAGTTTGACTGGTGCGGTGCCTGTGATCAGCGCGCCTCTGCGTATGCGTTTGAGAATCTTGGTGATGCTATCAAACGTTGGAAGGATGGAGCAAACAAGTTTCCGAAGTATAAAAAGCGTTCACACCGTCAGTCCTATACGGTTGAAGGCACAAAGGTAAAAGTGGAAGGCAAACATATCCGTCTCCCGAAAATTGGGAAGGTTTCTATGTTTGAAGCGTTGAGGTTTGACGGTGAAATCCGTCGCGTGACAATTTCAAGGAAAGCGCATCGCTGGTTCGTTAGCATCCTTGTCGAAACAGGATTACCGAATGTTCGACGTGATACCCGTGGACTCCCTGTCGTCGGCATAGATGTAGGTATCAACACTCTCGCAACTCTTGATGATGGCACAAAGTATGAGAACCCAAGACCGCTGAAGCGTTATGAGCGAAAACTTAAGCGGGAGCAACGTAAGTTGAGCAAGAAGGTGTTTCGATCCAACAATTGGTATAAGCAGAAAGAGGCAGTGGAAAAACTCCACTATCGTATTGCCTGCATCAGTGAGGACGCACACCATAAAGCGACAACGGAGATAGTTAAGAATGCGAGTGCTATCGGTATTGAAACGCTGAAAATTACGAACATGCTCAAGAATCAGAAACTGGCGAAAGCCTTATCGGATTCAGCGATCGGTGGTTTTCTGGCGAAACTCAAATCCAAAGCCGAAGGGTTGGGTATACCTGTTGTAGAAGCCCCGCAGTTTTTCGCCTCAAGCAAGACCTGTAGCCGCTGCGGTGATAAGAAAGAAGATTTATCACTATCAGAAAGGCAATATCATTGCCAAAGTTGCGGTTTCACAGAAGACCGCGACGTAAATGCTGCTATCAACCTAAGAACCATCGTGTGCGGTTCGCATGAGATGTAAAACGCCTATCGAGTCCGTGTAAGACCTCGTTGGAAGGCAGTGGACGCTGAAGCAGGAACACTAAAACTGATGTTTACATTGAGAAACACAGTTTTGAAGGAACAGGGAACATAATGTTTATTGCTACTTACAACGCTATCTATGCTGTTGAAGATAATGGAAGTGGTGAACCCACCATAATCTACAAAAGCACAGACTATCAAGGTCTCGGCGGAAAGGCTCCGCACGGTGCAATGGTTTCACTGTCAAGCGGTCAAACCGTGGTGTCCGCTTTGTCGGATGGAACGCTACTGGTTTTATCGGAGGATGGTGAGAAACAGATTCCAACAGGTATAGAGGATCCAATCGCTTCGTTGCTCGTTGTTCGTGAGGATCCGTTGACTCTGCTCATCGGAACGGATGAGGGTGCTTATGTCTATCGCCTCGTTGGAGAAGAAGGGCCGGCTGAACGGGTCATCGCATTTGACGAATTAGAATGTCGGAAAGATTGGTACACACCGTGGGGCGGTCCACCCGCCGTCCGGACTTTTGCCAAAACCCAAGACGGTTTTTGTTACGCAGATATCCATGTCGGAAGCATCATGCGTTCCGCCGATGAAGGGATTTCTTGGGAACCTGTCACGCCGGAACTTCATAAAGATGTCCATCAGGTCGCTACGTGTCCTGCAGACGATAATCGAGTTTATGCGAACACGCAAAACGGTGTTTATGTCAGTGCCGACCGTGGGCACTCTTGGGAGAATCGGATCGAAGGGTTACCAGTTCGCTACGGCACTGCTATTGCTGTGCATCCAGTAGACCCAGACTTACTGATCGCCACAGTCCAAAACGGGCCAAGAGGCGGTGGTGCTTGGCTCTGTCGTTCGGAGAATGGCGGTGCGACGTGGACACAACTCAATGATCAGCTCACAGAACCCACCGATCGGATTAGCACGGGCTTTATCGCGTTTACATCCGATGGAACAGCATGGGCAGTGATTGGAAAGACGCTTTACATCGGAAAGGATCGAGCCACAGATTGGTGTCCGTTCTGGACGGCATCCGAATACGATGGTGAATACCCGATCCAAATCCTTGCTGCTTAGTACATCATTGTAAAAGCGGGTATAGGAGATTGTAGTTGTGAATGTATTAGGCATTGACTTTACTTTTTTTGCGGTGAGCGATATGCAGAAATCGCTCACCTTTTATCGTGATCTGCTTGGGATGCCACTGGCATGTTTGGTGCATGAAGGGACATGGGCAGAATTTGAGATAAACCCCGGCACATTGGTGTTAGGACAGGGGTATGATTTTACGCATCCGGGTGGTGGAACGGTCGCGCTTGCTGTCGAAGACGCGAAGGCTGCCTTAGAAGAATTAGAACAAGCAGGAATTCATATACAGTCGCCTCTCGGTGAATCCGCTGTATGTTTTTGGGCGATTATCGAAGACCCCGACGGCAATCGTGTTATTATACATCAGCGAAAGGATAAAACAGTCGGGTAAGAGTACCAAAAAAATAATTTTACGCATAACTCAATATGAATTGTAATAAGAGAGAAAAGAAGGTTGCCCCGTATACTGAGACAGTATGCTGGGGCTACGAAGCAGAAAACGGACCGGACGTTTGGGGACAGCTCAACCCAGAATATAGACTTTGCAGTGCAGGCATACACCAATCGCCAATTGACATCGTGAATCCCACACCGGCGAAACTTTCGCCTATTACTTTTAATTACCAGTCAACATCCTTAAATATCTGCAATACCGGCAATACAATCGAAGTCGCGTATCCAGCAGGGAGTTGGATTGAGGTTGATGGGACGAAATATCACCTTCTACAATTCCACTTCCACGCGCCCAGTGAACACACAGTGGCAGGAAATCTGTACGATATGGAGATGCACCTCGTTTGAACGGTCGCGAATTGCTCGTGGATGCTACTGAAGACCCTAAAATTCATCGGTTATACGAATAAATTTCCTCTTGATTAACACGAGGCAAACCCCTTGATACAATACGCAAAGGAATTTCTGATACTGCAAGTTAGATTCGCTCAGAAAATCGCTGAAGTCTCCAATCAAGCACTTGTAGATGTGCTAATAGACTACACAATATTGCGAACATTGTTCAACTTGCGAGTCTCCCATGATATTCCGAATCCACTATGGGATGAATTTATTGAAGGTCTTTGCACGTCCGATAACCCCGAAGATTGGACATATAACTTCTATCTCCAACGCATGGTTGTGGACCCAAGTGCTTCTGACGAGAGGCGATTTTTCGGGTGTTTCTCCTACGTCTACCCGTGGCGCGGCACGAAAAAGCTTCGGCTTCACTTTGAAAATCGTGAGACCTCTGACCACGGGGCATTGAGTAAACAGAGAATGACACTCCGAAAATCGGAGTTGTCGGCGATGTTTCGATATATCCAAGCAAATCATCCCAATGTAGAAACGGTGCGCGGTGGTTCGTGGCTCTATAACATTCCAGCCTACCTGAGACTCTTCCCACCGGACTATGTCAAAACAGCGAAACCGGTCGGTTATGAAACCACGTTCTGGGCACTGTGGGGTCAGCTTATTGCCCGCCACGGATCCGTTCGAGAACCCGCTGCCTCACAATTCTTAGAGTGTCTTGGTAAGCAGCAAACGATCGCAGACTGTCTTCAATGCTTCCCATACCAAGTACTGAGGCCCGAATGTTCCATTGAGAAATTCTATGATTTCTATAACTTGTGAATCTTAACCAGCGATTTTCCGCGATCTACATAAGTTGCTATCTCTCTGTGTTTAAAGGGGAGTTTGCTTATCTTGGCAATTCAGGAAAATTGTGGGTATAATATCATTTAAGTTAATTGAGGATGGTTCATAAATAAAGCAGACTTAAAGCACCCTAAATACGTGCTTAAGTTCATAGTAAGGCGATTTATCACCCGTCAAAACCTACAGACGCGCAATGAATTACGCTACTACAAACCCAAGATTATGTACTACCCTCAGCTAATTGTTTGAAAAAAAATATACAAAATCTAACTTTTTATTCAATTATTTATTTAAAGGAATCTATCATGAATATCAAAAACAGACACATCACAAAACTCGCACTTATATTGATTATTACCGCTTTTGTTACCGGGCTTTCCTCTTGTGATGGGGCTCAACAAATAATAGAACCGGGGATTCTCCAAGCAGATACTTCAACCCCCTTGGCAGAACGCGACCATGTTTGGGCTGTCGATCAGAACGGTGTTGAGGTGCCTGTCCCGGGGACCTGGGTGCTTGTGTCACACACGCACTTAAATTCGACCTCTACGATCAGTGAAAGTTTCATCTTACCACCGGATCCACCGCACAGTGTTCTGATATCGGATGGCACATATACGGATGGTGAAGGTATCCTCTGGACAAAGGTGCGAATAACATCTAACGAAGGTGACCAATGGCAGTTCCTTGAACGCGTGGACACGAGCGTTTCTCCACATCGGCTTTATGTTGTTGTCACAGTAGACGATAACGGGCTACCTACACTTGCGTATGGCGAATATCCCTTCGATTTGCCGAGACATAACGTGCAAATCTGGGAAAAACAGTAAAATAGAAAGCTGGCGAGGTGCCAAACCTCGCCAAGGCAGATAATCAAACTCGAATTGCGAGGAGAATAAAATTGGTTCAAAAGATTGAGGAACAGGACGGATACATGCTGCTCCATTTTGGAGAACCGCCAGCAGACGTAGGACAAATCGAGTTTGTCAATTGCATCGCTTATCAACGAAACCGGATACTTTTCTGCAAATGGCGCGACAATGACATCTGGGTGATACCCGGAGGGCGCGTCGAATCAGGGGAAACGATTGAAGAAACTGCACACCGTGAACTCCTTGAGGAGACCGGTGCGACGCTGAAAAACATGGAAGTGCTGTGTTACATTCACTGCTTCATGTACGATCTCGAATATTGGGGAATTGCTTATTTCGGAGAGATCAAAGAATTAGGCAACCCGTTGGACCTTAACGAAGTTAGTGAAGCGAAATTGTTCTCAGAATTCCCAGAAAACCTATCCAATCCAGGACCGTTTGGGAATCAAGGCAAAGCGTTATATCTCGCCGCAAAGCGTAAACTATCAGAGGCAGACGCTTAAAAAAAGCAGCAATTGAACCTCCAATACCTTATTATTTTTGACTTTCACGAAAATTATGGGTATAATTAACCCAATTCGTGTAATTATCCGCAAATTTATCGCGATTTTTTTGACATTCGCGACAATTGTGGGTATAATTAAAAGATAATGAGATTCGTTATCAATTTTTTTCAGAGATGCGATCTCTAACATAAATTCAAAAAAGCAGGCTAAACACCACTAATTATGATAATGAGTCTCAATATCATAATTAGCAAAACATATATTAATGAAGAAACAACTAATTTTCCTCGCGATTTGGGGAATGTGTATTTTATTAAATGTCAGTGCTATTGCTGAATCAAACCCGTTCTCGGTCTCTGGATACGGAGTGATCCACTACTCCCACTTCGATTGGGAACTCGACCCGGGTAGGCGTGCTGCTATTGACGTGGAACGTCTTGTCATCGCGCCAAAATATCGTATCAACGATACCATCCGCCTTGAATCAGAACTCGAATTTGAGCACGGCGGCACCGGTAGCACAATGGAATTCGACAAATTTGAAGAGTTCGGGGAATTTGAGACAGAGATTGAGAAAGGTGGCGAAGTGATCGTCGAAAAACTCGCCGTTGTCTTCTCTTTCCAGCCATCACTTAACCTCCGCGTTGGACACATCATCGTTCCTGTAGGACTCGTTGCGAAACGGCATCGACCACAACACTACTTTACGACGACACGCCCTGAAGCGGAGGCACACCTCATACCAACTATCTGGCATGAAACCGGTGTTGAAATTTTCGGTTCACTCGGTTCGCTGAACTATCAAGCACAAATTGTCAACGGATTAGATTCAACCGGCTTTAGTTCCCGGCACTGGATCGTTCGTGGACATCAATTGCGATTTGAAACCGTGAACGCCGAAGCACCCGCGTTCGTCGGACGGCTTGATTGCGCGTTCAACGAAAAGGCGACCGTCGGTATTTCTGGCTACTATGGAGACACCGCGGCGAACCGACCGAAACCTGACGTGGATTTCGATGCACACGTTGGGATTGTGAGCGTTCACGGATTTTATGAGGTGAATGCGGTGAAGGTCCGAGGTTTGTTCCTCTGGGGAACGCTTGAAAATGCGGATCTGCTTTCCAAAGTCAACCGAACCCTCTCCAATAATCTCAATGTGAAACGGACACCGATAGGTAGCTCAGCCTTAGGTTGGTACATCGAGGCAGGCTACGATATTCTATCATTTTTCAGACAACAAAATAAAGGCGCGGAACATCGTGATTTGAAGGATACGCCTTCAGATAAGGTTTTAGATGTCTTCGCACGTTACGATTTTTACGATACGATGGCGAGTGTTGAAGGTATCATCTTTGACAATCCGCGGTGGGAAAGAACGGCATGGACCTTCGGAATCAACTACCATGCCCATCCACAATTGGTTTTCAAAAGCCACTACTCACTGCGTCGCTTGGCAACAAAGGATAAAAACAGGGAAAATACCTTTGCGCTCGGCTTCGGTTTTCAATATTAACAACAACAAAAGGATAGTCATGAATTTTCGGTAGTTAGTGAACAGTGGGTTTCTCCTTAATACTCACCTCTTAACTGAGTACTGATAACTGAAAACTGACAACTATTCCATGGAGGTTTCTATGAAACTCTATACATTAAAGTCCCGCAAGTTCCTAAAGGCTTGCTTTTATTGGACCCTGTTCTGCTGTTTATTACTCGCATCCGCTTTTGTCGTAGGATGTGGAAGTGATGAAGACGAACAGGATGACGAACTTGCACAAGGCGAAGCCTTTGATGCGAGTACAATGCTCAACGATTTTGCCAATACTGTGGTATTAGCCACATACACTGACTTGGATAACAAAGCAGGCGAATTGTTGTCGGCAGTCAAGGCGTTGGCGGCGGATACCTCACAAGCGAATCTCGAAAAAGCGCAACAGGCGTGGAAAGCCACCCGAACACCTTGGGAACAGAGCGAAGCGTTCCTATTCGGTCCTGTTGACACACAGGGGCTTGATCCGGCGTTAGATAGTTGGCCCGTCGATCACGTTAATCTACAATCTGTTTTGGACAGTAACGACACATTAACGGTGGATTTTGTCAGTGGGTTGGAAGACACGCAGAAAGGATTCCACACCATCGAATTTCTGCTGTTCCGCGATGGCAACCAACGCAAGGCATCAGATATAACGGCGAGAGAACTGGCGTACCTCGTTTCAACGACGGAGAACCTCAAGGAGAGTACCTCGCAACTGCGCTTGGCGTGGGCACCGGAAGGTGAAAATTTCAGTAATGCGGTCGCGCAAGCTGGCGTAAGTAGTGCTATCTATCCGTCGCAGAGTGCCGCCGTGCAAGAGATGGTCAACGGTATGATTGTCATCGCCGATGAGGTCGCGAACGGCAAAATCTCTGATCCTTACAACGAATCCGATACAACCCTTGTTGAATCGCAGTTTAGTTTCAACTCCATCTCGGATTTCCAAGATAATATCCGCGGAATTCAGAACGTCTATATGGGAAAATTTACGAGTGATGGACAGGGGCTAAACGAATTCGTGAACAGCAAAGACGCAGATTTAGACGCTCGTTTCCAGCAAGAGGTGCAGGCAGCAATCGACGCGATCGGCGCAATTCCAGATCCGTTCCGTGATTCGATTACGGTGAACCGTGGTGCTGTTCAAGCAGCGATTGATGCCGTTAGTAAGGTTCAACAGACACTCGAACAAGATATACTCCCCCTCGTTCAGTCGAGTGAATTTAATTAATGTATATCTCGTAGAAGTGATTTCATTCTGAAATATGTAAACGCGAAAGGGCTATTTCGTTTTTGCGGGGAACAGCCGTTTGTGCTGTTCCCTTACGCTACACTTTAGCTTTATTGTGATGTCAATATGAAAGAGATGAAACATTTTCACAGTTTACTGTCCTTAACCGTCTTGGTGTCAATTCTACTGAGTGCGTGCGATTCCGAATCGCCGGTGGCAGTCGAATCAGCACCGATATTTTCGACAAGCGAACTCTCCGGCGGCGAGACGACAATCTTCGATGCGTCAAGCCACGCGTTCTCAATTCCCGCTCCCAATCTTTCTGCAGCGGCACTTGAGAAGCATCTGGAAGGCGATGTTGAATTTGAAGCCGTTTTTGTGACTGCCCCTGCGGTGGTAAATCCCGGACTGGGTCCCATCTATAACAATGTTTCATGTATCAACTGCCATTCTCGTGATGGTCGTGGGCGACCACCGGATACTGACGAAGGGCTTGTGTCACTGCTCTTCAGACTCAGCCTTCCGAAGACAGAGGATGCGATGGACGGGAAACCACCGATCCCGGTGCCTGGATTCGGCAGACAACTTAACAACCGCGCGATTGTAGACACAAATCCAGAAGGCAAAGTCAAGATTGAGTATACCGAACAGACATTAACGACAGCGGACGGCACGCGTGTGCATCTGCGCTATCCGAACTACACGCTTACGGAAACCTATCAACCGCTGCCAGAGAATGTCGAAGTATCGCCACGCGTCGCACCAGCCGTCTTCGGACTCGGTTTGTTGGAAGCGATTCCTGAAGATGCCATTCTTGCTTACGCAGACGAAAACGATGCTGATAGGGACGGTATATCAGGTAAGCCGAATTATGTGTGGAACGCCATTGAACAGCGTTACACCTTGGGACGTTTCGGATGGAAAGCCAACCAACCGACACTTCGTCAGCAGGTTGCAGCGGCATATAACGACGATATGGGCATAACGACCTCACTGTTCTCGGTTGAAAACTCGGCGGGACAATCGCAACTCACTAAACACAGTGCGATGCCGGAGGTCAGCGACGAGATTTTAGATGTCGTCACGTTTTACGTTCAGACATTGGCAGTGCCAGCGCGACGCAATGTGGATGACCCACAAGTTAAGCAGGGCGAACAACTTTTTGCCGAAGCGCAGTGCGCCGGTTGTCATGTCCCGACGTTAAGAACAAGCGTTTTAACCGGTGTCCCGTCAGTTAGCAATCAGACGATTCACCCGTACACGGACCTGTTGTTACACGACATGGGACCCGACTTAGCAGACAATCGTCCTGATTTCCACGCGAGTGGTCGCGAATGGCGAACCCCACCCTTGTGGGGCATCGGCTTAGTAAGAAGAGTTAACGGGCATACGAACTTTCTCCATGATGGCAGGGCGCGGGATTTGATGGAAGCGATTCTCTGGCACGGTGGAGAAGCGGAAACATCCCGGCAAGCCGTTGAACAGATGTCAAAAGCAGAACGTGACGCATTGATCGCGTTCTTAGAGTCACTATAAGCGTAAAGAACAACCGTAGGGTGGACCCCACATCGTCCCTACACGATATTTCATACGGTTGGCGGGGAATAGGATACCCTGCCTCACCATAAATTTGATAATGAGTTTCATTTTCAATAAGTTCAATAAGGAGAAAATACATGATAACTGTTGCGAACCGAATCTATGTCGCGCCTGAATACCAGGAGGCATTTGAGGAGCGGTTCCGAAATAGAGCTCGCCTTGTTGACGGCATGCCGGGGTTTATCTCCAACCAAGTCCTGCGTCCTGTCAATGAGGACGATCCGTACATCGTTTTCACACTCTGGGAATCACGAAAAGATTTTGAAAACTGGGTGGAATCTGTAGAATTCCGTAAGGGACATGCCCAATCTGGCACGTTGCCCGACGAGGCATTCACGCAATCAAATAAACTTGAACTTTACGAGGTGTTCCTTGATTCCGCTCGGCCAGATCTGAAGGAGGAACCACCAGGTGGTCCCTTTAATGTTCACTAAAGAAAAATAGTAGCAGAAAAAGCGACGCAAGAAACAGGACATGCTCCCAACTGCCAATTGTTAGCTACTGTCCATGTTTCTAAGAGAATTATACATACGCTGATGACGAATCGACAGCGTTTTGCGTACCGCGGGCATTTTGCACGTGTTTGTTGGTGCGTTGTGTGCCCGATGCCTTTTCTGCCTTAATTAGAATATGCTATCAGCAGTACGATTGTCAAGAGAATTCGGAGGCTAACATGTCGAGTCCTACAAATACAGCGTCAGTTGAAAACACAGCGGAAAAACGGGAGAAAAAGCGTCGACGTTCACCATACTCTTTTCTGCCTTTGGCGTGGAGCAGAGGTGCATTTCTCAAATGGCTCCGGCGAACACATGCGTGGCTTGGACTATGGGGGGCGACTTTGGGTATTCTGTTCGGTGTTACCGGTATCCTACTCAACCACCGAGGAACCCTAAAAATTAACGCCGCCAAAACCGAACAGACAAGGCGGGAACTTTCATTACCAGATTATAAATTTGAAAATGTTGAGGCGTTCGCAGCATGGCTGCAAGTAGAACTCAATCTTGACAAAAAATGGAGTCGTGCGCGCTCACAGAAACCCCGAGAAATTAGTTGGGGCGGTAAATCCGTCACACAACCTGAAAGATGGAGTGTCAGTTTTAGCAATCCGAAACGGAGTTACAGCGCAGAATATTGGGTCGGCAATGCTTATACCACTGTGAGGCAGTCTGATAGGAATATATTTGCCTTTCTCAACCGGTTACACATGTCGAGCGGAATGGGTGTTGCCTGGATTCTTCTCGCCGATACGATTGCCGGCAGTTTAATTATCCTTGCCCTCAGCGGCATACTGCTTTGGACGCGTTTGCATGGACCACGATTGCTTGCAGCAGGGCTTATCTTCGGGTCCCTAACCCTCGCTATCATCTTTGTTTGGCAAACCTTCTAACGAATTCAAGAGGGAATTATGTTTTCAAACAAGACACGCCGCTCAGAAACTACAGTCAAATGGCTTTTACGTATATTTCTAAACCTCGTTTTAGGGCTGCTTGTATTCGCAATATTGAGTTCAGCAGAAAGCATCGACAATACTTTGAAGAACGACGACGCTGTGGAATTAGAGCCAGTCGTAGTAACGGCAACAAGGACTCCCCAACACCTAAAAGACACACCTGTTATTACAAATCTTATTACACGTGCGGAGATCGAAGCGACGGGCGCAGAGAACGTTGGAGAGGTGCTGGAGCATACAGCAGGCATTATTATCCATCGTGATGGACACGGCGATGGTGTTCAACTCCAAGGACTTGACTCCGAATATGTGTTAATTCTCGTGGACGGCGAACCGCAGGTTGGACGTACCGCAGGCAAACTCGACATGGCACGGCTCGCTGTTGAAAATGTTGAACGGATAGAAATCGTGAAAGGTGCGACCGCTTCTCTCTTCGGAAATGCTGCACTCGGTGGCGTTATTAATATCATCACTCGCAAAGCGACTTCACCTTTTTCTGTTCAGATTTCCCAAAATTTTGAGCAAAACAGCACTTTTGATAGTCGTGGCACACTTGAATTGCAGCGCAATAAGTTGAACGCGCTTTTGACTCTGAGCAGCAATCGCCGAAGTCCAATTGATCTGGATACATCAGATCTTACAACTACAATCAACGGCTATGCCAATGTGACAGGTTCCGCACGGACCGAATATCAACTCACGCCAGCAACCAATCTGGTGTTCTCTGGGCAATACTTTACACAGGACCAAAAGGGCATCAGCGAAAACGGTCCCGTCGTATTTGATAGACTTGGTGATATCGAAAACTTCAGCGGGAGTCTGGGTGTAGAACATGAATTCAACTTCGAGAACCTACGGAATGTGTCTTCTACTTTACTGACTGGAAAACTCTACGCCACCCGATATGACGATGAATCAACCGTTATCAACAGAGAAACAAAAGAAACAAGTTCTCAAAACCTCAATATTCAAGATATGGTCAGGGGTGAAGTTCAGTTTGACACTAAACTCTGGAGAAAACATCAACTAACTTTGGGGAGCGAAGTTACCCTTGAAAATCTGCAATCCCAACGGATCACAGGTGGAGAACGTGGGATTCTCACGAATTCCCTATTTGTCCAGAACGAATTCCGTCCCATTTCTGCATTCGCGTTCGTCATTGGTGGTCGTTTGGACATCCACTCCGAATTTGGGACCCATTTCAGTCCAAAGTTGAGTAACATGTATCGAGTGACTGATAATTTGCGGGTTCGCACCTCGTATGGACAAGGATTCCGCGCACCAGACTTCAAAAACCTATACCTCGACTTCACGAATGTGACATCCGGTTACCAAGTTTTGGGAAATCCGAGTCTTCAACCTGAGTCCTCACACAACTGGAATCTGGGGGTGGAATATGAGGTATTTAACGGTCTGCTTGGTAGGATCCACGTGTATCGCAACGATTTGCAAAATCTGATTGAAGCAGAACGTATCGGGAAAAGTGCAGCAGGTGGAAGCAAGTTTGAATATCAAAACATTAGCAGAGCATACACAGAAGGGGTTGACATTGAAGCCGTTATTGGGTCAATAGGTGGGTTTACTTCAACTGTTGGATACGTTTACCTCCGCGGTGCGGATAAGGAGAGCGGACTACCGTTACTAAACCGTTCCACGCACAGCGGCACCTTCAAACTCGCATATCTACATCTGAATAGCGGTGTTCAAGTTGACTTACGTGGACGATATGCCAGCCAGTGGGGCTTCTTTGACGACGGGGACAAAGTACTCGAGCCCAAAGAACTCGCACCAAGCTACTGGGTTTGGAACATTCGCACCTCAAAAACACTTTTCAAAATATTTAAAGCCTCAATCGGATGTAATAACATTTTTGACTTTAAAATTCCTACATTTTATACCTTTACGGGCCGTTCATTTTACGGCGGTCTCTCTTTAACCTATTAGCACTGGAAAGGATACGAAAGACATGACACGGTTCATTTTCGGCACTGCTTGCAAGCCGAAACTTGCCCCACAACTTTACATAACTTCACTTTTGGTTTTCACCGTCAGCATCGCTGTCTTTACAGCGTTTGCTGAACTTCATCAAAACACACTCACGATTGATGCGACCGATCGTGAGAATTGGGCGTATATCAACCTCACTAAAGGTGAAACGGTTGATATTGCTGATCCGGCATCCTCAATGGCGTGGGACCTCGGTTTTAAGCGGACTGAGGTCATCGCCAATGGGGGTGTCAGCGGTCCAGGGAAAACTGCAGCAGTGGTTTTGAAGGACATCTCTTTTGAAGATGTCCTCGAAGCTCCAGAAGGTGACTACGTTTCAGACACCGATCAGATTGCCACATTTGCGAGAGGTGACGGTTGGTACACCTACACTGGACCACCAAATCATTGGGTCTTGCCGAATCCGAAAGTTTACGTTTTGCGGATTGCCGCTGACACCGAGACACAACCGGTAAGCCCATATTACTACGTGAAATTCCGTTTTATCGGTTATTACGAGAACAACGAAACCAAAGAAGGTTCGGGATACGTCAGCATAGAATATGAACTGCAAGACGATGGCACCCGTGCCTTTGTTAAATCTGTAACCACAAGCGTTGAGGCGACAGGAAAGTTAACAACGATGTGGGCAGCAATGAAATTAAAGTAGTAAGCACGCTCCGCGTGTTACAAGGAGATTAGAAATGGGATACAAAGCTGAATTTTTATCGCAAGCCGAGGTATGCGCTATCTATCAATGCCTTGATGGTCATATCCACCTCAAATATCGCACCTTAGACATCACTATGGATGCCTGCGATTTTCATCAGGTTGCCGAAGTCTTTATTGAGGCACTCCGTATTTTACAAAAGGTTGAAAAATCGACAACTGAGGAAATCGATCTGGAAAACATGGATCTACTCGTGAAAGTTTAGCCGAATTGTAGGGAAATCACTGAGACTTCATATTTCAGAATATAAAGTAGAGACAAATTGGGCTTCAATAACCCAATTTCCCTACACCGTTTTAACCCCGAAGCAAGACAGGCACAAAACCTGTGCCACTTTCTCACAGGAGAATTATCATGGAAACAGTCAAAAATTTCGTTAATCGCCATGCTTTAAAGCGCAGTTCGCAGATTCCCACCGCCAAGACCTGCCTCATGTTCCTAGTAGGTATTGTCGTCCTTTTCAGTTTCAGTTGCAGTTCCGTCGATGAGGAGAATCTCAACCAGTTGCTTCAGCCGGAGGAACCCGCGGATTCAACACTCTCGGCGACGACAGAAACCGATGCCCAGACACCGGTTGAGGAACCCATCGGACCAGAAGTGCTAACGCTCACAATCGACGCGACGAATAGAGACGCATGGGCATACTTCTCTTTTGCGTCTGGAGATGTGGTTGATGTTGTGGATGCAGAAAATTCGGAGGCGTGGGACATCGGGTTCCAGATAACAAAAGTTAAATTAAACAGCGGTGTCAGTGGACCTGGGATGGGCGGTGTTGTTATGCTCACTGAAACAACATTTGAGGCGGTAACTGTAGCACCCGAAGAGGGTTACCTCTCCGATACAGAAGACACGCTTGCAATCGTTCCGCAAAGTGAAAGAAAAGTTGCCGAGCGTTGGGTATCAATATGGACTCAACGCTGAAGGAATTCTCTCTTTAAATCCAACGTTGGTGATTGGGCGTAACGATGTAAGACCGCCACAGGTCGTGCAACAACTCCGCATGGCAGGTGTAACGGCTCTATTGCTTAAAGAACCGCGCAGTTTTGAGACTGCCAAGCAACGCTTGCTAACGATCGGTAAAGCCGTCGGACGCGAGAAAAAGGCTGAGGAATTGATGGCGGCTTTAGATGCAGACATCAAGAAGTTGGAAACCAAACTCGCCGCGCGAAAAGACGAACCGAAACAGAAAGCACTCTTTCTCTACCTACGAGGCACACAAACCACGCTCGTGTTAGGGACAGATACCGCACCGGGGGCGATGTTTGATATTGTAGGGGCTGAAAATGCCGCAGGAAACATCAAGGGGAACAAACCGATGACGGCAGAAGCGGTGATCGCTGCACAACCCAATGTCTATGTACTGTTTACTACGGGCTTGGAATCAATCGGTGGCGTTGATGGACTACTCAAACTCCCCGGTTTAGCACACACACCTGCAGGGCAAAACAGACGTGTCGTGACATTGGATGGACAATATCTGTCCGGATTCGGTCCCCGTTGTGGACGCGCTGCACTCGACCTATTCCGAGGCATCTACGAAAAGGATGGGCACTTTATTGCCACAGGCGAATAATTCTATAGTATCGCGCCTTTAGACAAAATGCAAAAGCGAACAAAGATTCTGTTCATCCTGATCGGTTTACTTCCGATATCAATGTGCATCGCAGCAGGGATAGGCGCGTATCAAATTCTACCGTGGCGTATCCCGCGAATTCTATTTTTCCGAGAAGAGGGTTTCGCCGTCCTCGTCCACGTCCGTTTCCCGCGCGTCATTCTATCCGCTGTTGTCGGTGCAATGTTAGCAATCTCAGGCGCGACGCTACAAGGTATTTTTCGCAATCCGCTGGCAGACCCAGGGTTGATCGGTGTCACAGCCGGTGCAGGATTAGGTGCAACGCTCTGGATTGTCCTAATCGGCGGAGGCGCGTTAGGTGTATGGGGACTTCCTGTCGCCGCCTTTGGATGTGGCGTACTCGTGACGGTCGGTGTATGGAAAATTGCTGAGGAACAAGGAAGAGTCCGCACGTTGACGTTATTATTAGCAGGTATCGCGCTCAACAGTTTCGCCGGAGCGGGAATCGGTTTAATGACCTTCCTTGCTGACGATGAGCAGCTGCGCAGTTTGACCTTTTGGTTGCTCGGTGGTTTCGGCAGCGCGACGTGGCACGTTGTTTTTGTAACACTGCCGATTGCAGCCATAGGGCTGTTTGTATTGTCACGGCAAGCAGCTTCACTGAACGCGATGAGTTTGGGAGAATCCGAAGCCTATCATCTCGGCGTTTCAACGGAAACCTTGAAAAGATGGTCAGTCTTTGGGGTCGCGCTCACGGTAGGCGCGGCGGTTTCAGCTGCAGGTGGCATCGGTTTTGTAGGACTCGTTGTCCCGCATCTCCTGAGACTTTTAGGCGGGGCAGACCATCGGTATGTTCTACCCGGTTCAGCGGTGGGCGGAGCGATACTACTCGTTTCGGCAGATTTGTTTTCAAGAACCGTTGTTGCCCCTGCTGAACTACCTGTTGGCATTGTCACCGCGTTGATCGGTGGGCCATTCTTTCTGTGGCTACTGTTCAGATTCAAACGAGAAGTTTTTCTATAGGAATCAGAAACAATGATTGAATTGGAAGGGATTGGTTACCGGATTGGTCAGAATTGGTTAGTTCGGGATATCAACGTCACAATTGAAAAGGGAACGTTGTGGGGGATCGTCGGTCCCAACGGTGCAGGCAAATCGACACTTTTGCGGCTGATTTCGGGAGAACTTCCACCAGCGACTGGGGAAATTCGACTCTTCGGCAAACCTATTCACAACTACGAACCAAAAGAATTGGCACGCCTCCGAGCCTATCTCCAACAAAAACGAGACCTAAACTTCCCGTTTATCAGTTTGGAGATTGTGCTATTCGGGCGGCACCCATATCTCAACGGCACAAAAGAAACCACCGCCGATCTTTTAATCGCCAAGGAGGCACTGCGGCAGGTTGAAGCCGACATGTTCGCGGACCGGCTCTATCCAACACTATCCGGCGGTGAGGCGAGCCGTGTTGACATTGCACGGATCCTCACACAAGCCCCGGACCTGTTTCTGTTAGACGAACCAACAAATCATCTGGATCCGAGACATCAAGTGCAGATACTCAATCTGTGCAAAACAATTTGTGACGACAGTAAAACCGTTATCACGGCGATTCACGACCTGAATCTCGCCTCAATGTATGCCGACCGACTCTTGCTATTGAAAGATGGAATCTCTGTTGCGTGTGGTTCGCCTGAAACTGTGCTAACCTTGGATCAGCTATCAGAAACTTACGGTATCCCGTTTGAAGTGCTACCGCACCCTGATGGATATCCGTGGGTGATGCCGTGTCTGAACCCTTCGTAGAAGTTTCATCCATATTTTTGAAAGAAAAAAATCTTGAAACCCGTTCTAACCTATGGTATACTAACGAAGTAGCAAAAGACCGAAATTCCAACACTTTCTATCATAGGAGACATCACTATGGATCAAGCAACAAACGACGCAATCATTAAAGAACTCACTCGCGCCTATTGGTTAGAGGTGGAGGCAACCATCAACTATCTCGCTATTTCTGTTGATTTAGATGGTATCCGCGCCGAAGAGATTAAGAAGTCCCTTGCAACAGATATCCAAATAGAAATCACACACGCGCAGGAACTTGCCGCTCGTATTAAGGAGATTGATGGGCGAGTGCCCGGCTCGTTCGCGTTTAAACCGGAACAAGCCTCGCTTCAACCGCCAGAAGATACCACAGATGTTGTGGCAGCTATCCATGGTGTTATCGAAGCGGAAAACGTCGCGATTGAACAATACAATAAAATTATTCGTTTATGCGATGGGATAGACTACGTCACCCAAGACCTCTGCATCAAACTCCTTGCCGATGAAGAGAAACACCGTCGGGAGTTCAGAGGATTTCTCAAGGAATACGAGCAGGATTAATCTTATTAGAATAGACTAACAATAATAAACAACGGGCAGTGATGCCCGTTGTTTGTTTTTATAGAAGAATCCGAAAATATGTTTACAGTTCGTCAGGAAACAAACCCCCATCGCCGCTGGCGAGGATTGTATCCGGGGTCCCCACCCGTTACTGGGAAGGGGCGCCCTTGCGTTGGTGTATAAATAATTACGGGTCTTACTATAAGGTGGAATGTGTGGAAATACCAATGTCTGTCCGAAAAGGTAAATTACTGTTTCTCGAAAATAATCTTTTTGGCTTCAGAGACCGTCAGGGTAAGCGTATCTCCCTGCCTTGTGATAGTCGATTTGTTAATTGGAGCAAGGATCCAAAGTCTAAAACCTTCGCTGAAACTTTCGGCAAGTCGCTGTTTTCCTTCTTCTTCCGGCACTTCTTCTCGAAGATCAGCTAAAGTTGCAAAGAAACCTTGCGGCTTAGATTTTATACTTGTATCTGATTCCTTAAGAATAAAAGAGAGGATCGAATCCGCAACTCTATAGGTCCCCGACCAGGTTCCAATCATCTCAATCGTGCCCAGAGGTATATCAGCGTGGTCCTTAAACGCTATTTCTTGCCTAAAGTTCCAAACCCACGAATTATCATCGGCAAAATCGCAATGAAACTCTATAGCCTTTGTCTCTGCCTCTGCTATTCCCTCTTCGTCTTCAGTGTATTCAAAGAACTCTTCGAGAGTTTTTCCAAAGATTGATACAACATCCCAAGAACCAAGTAGTTCTTTCTTTAATGGCGATGGAACAGAGGGTTCAACGACTGACTCTTCAGTTTTTTCTTTTGTTAACTTTTCAGGCTCGCTTCCACAACCAACCACGCCTAAAAGTGCCATACCAGCAAGGAGCACTCGGATAACAAAACCTTTCGGGATCATTTATTTCTCCTCACAGTAGTAAGCGCACGCCGTGTGCCGTAACACCCTACAGAACCGGTGTTATAACCTTGTCTTCAGCGCACCCCAGACTAATAGGTTAACTTTCCATCGCGATCATTCCTTAATGGATTGTTTTCATTGCCATCTGTTCAGATCTGCTTGATGATAGTGCGTATCGTTATATAAAGGCTCCCATGCAATTCAAAACGCTATTTACTTTACCCAATAGAAATCGCCACTGGAAGCTGGCCAATCAAGAACATACAAAATTTGGGATTTTGTCTCATATTTCTCGACTTCATCACGGACCTTTGCCCAACGCTTTTGTATCTCATCAGATTCAAGATTCTGAGAGGTCCCTGGATTTCCATGTTCTGGAACAACTTCCTGCCAACATGTCATTGCGAGGTCTTGCAGACTTTCGATCCTTTTTTCCCGAGACGTGCGTGTATCTCTAATCACTTCATCTATTTGGTAAACGATTTGTGAGACCAACCTTTTCCCTACAGCAGTCATTGTTTACTTACTCCGCCCTTAGCCTCGGATCCAAGGCATCGCGAACAGCATCACTTAACACATTCGCAGGCAGCAGCGGGCCCCTCCGAGCAAAATATCTTATCAGTGGATGGCACCTCATACATAATCTGCCGGACGTCGGAGTGCTATAAATGGGTTCATTGCCTCAACATGGTATCTCGGATACCGCTGTTTGGCATCTTCAACAGCAGCACAGTAAAATGGATGTTCTTTTGTCCATAAAGGATGACATTCAATCCAAATCCGTTTCTGTGTTAGGTTCTGTTTGACATAACCACGTAAATCAGCGAAGTCAATAGGTTCTCCATATCCGAGCCGTTTCATCGTGGCTGGTATCGGTGCACTGTCCCCTTGTAACAAAATACGCCACGGGTTTTCATCTTTTCCCCAAGACGAAACGAGATCTATAGTTGCAGTTGGAGAAGTCGCTAGGCGGGCCATATCAAGGGCAAGTCGCCAATCAAGGAGTCCGTGGTAAGGTAGATTATAAAAGTCTCTGAGACAAGCATTACAGGACGTATCACACTTAGGATTATGGGAAGGTCTCATCCACATCTTAGCAAGACTTTCTAAGCCATTTAGTTTCGCTAGTTTTGCTTGATCTAACAGGTCTTGGAAGTGTCCTGGTTCGCCAAACCAACGACAGTATCCTGCACCATTTTCAAGTTTATCTGAGAGGAAGGCTTGACCGACCGTTGTATCATTCTCTTTAGTTGCCCTAAATCCAGCATCCAATTCGGTTGTATCAATATCAAGGGCTGCAGCTGCAGCTGTTTGTAGGAAAAAGGCATAAGAATACCAAGCTGCACGGCCTTCAACATCAATTGGAGAAGCGAATATGCCTTCAGGCCATTTCGTCGTCCCAACCAAAAGAATGTCAGTTCTTCGCCTTGACAGGAGTGCAATGCGATAAGGCTGACCTGAACCAGAAACATAACTATCATTTAGTGGGGCAACCGTCCATGCCCCCCGCTTTGGCCTCTGAGCCTGATTTCCTGTTCTAACACTTGCCCTTTGGAAGTCAAATCCACCTGCCCCACCATTGTCATTAATTGAGAGAATTTCCTTATTTTCAAGTACAGACACATCTGCATTGTTTATATGTGCAGATTCTTCGGGTTGAATTTCAAAATTAAGGGTTGGACGGGTTGCACGAGGATTCCACTCAAAGGCTCCATCAAAATCGGTGGGTTGTTGATCGGTAAAGAACCCCTTCGGTTCACGGGCATCAATGGGCCGTAACTCGGTTTCTTCGCAAACTTGGCAGTCAATCAGTGTTGGTGTTTCCCCACCCTCGGCTGGGGCATCCGTGGGAGCGAGTGGAACAACGGCTTGGCAGTTATTGCATAATCCAATCGGTGTCTGATTTCCCTCATTCAGGTCAGGGACGAATCCACTTCGTGAATCGGCGCGATTTCCTGCTGGATACAATTCAACAACGCCGCATGCAGTGTGCACTGCTTTGTCTTTCACAGTTTCGGAACCGGGGGCAAATTGACTGATAGCAATGTCAAGATCTCTGTCCACCAAACCATGTTCAGGAGGCCATGGGTTTGCTGAATTAGGCCAGGTTGTATACAGCAACCTCACCCGCGTTGGAAAGCCAAACATTGGGAGTAGACCAGCGTTTGCCAACCTTTCGCTCAGAGCGTCTTGTGTATACTGTGGATCCGTAGTGCACTCTGTAATTTCCTGAATCATATTCGTTTTGAGATAGTAGCGCATCTGTTGACAGAAATCTAACGCTGTTTGCGTATTTTCTGACCATTCTGTGCCAATGCGCAATGCATCAAGAATTTTGTTGATACTTTGCTCATTTTCAGGTTTGTCAAGCCAATTTTGTATATATGGTTTAATTTCATGCCATTGTTCTGCGGGGCCGAATTCGCCATGGACACTCTCCTGGAAACGTATTTCAGCCTCCTCACTTAAAGTTTCTAAGAAATTATTAGGTAACTCCTGAAAAGCAAGGCGCATAATTTCCTTAACCAACACACGACGAAAGACCGGTTCGCGCGCCATATCAACATAGGGTGGTGGCGGTGGATCACCAGTTATCTGCTCTGTCCTTTGATAGTAATAGTCATCATGGCTCCGTCCTCTACAGAAGGTTACTGCGAAAGAAACACCAGTCCCACGCCGTCCCGCGCGGCCAACACGTTGTTGATAATTAAAGCGTCGAGGTGGCATATTCGCCATCATAACTGCTAAAAGTGACCCAATATCAACACCTGCCTCCATCGTCGTAGTGACACTGAGAAGGTCAATGCCATGAATCTTTTTTATGTCATCTCCAACGAATATTTCTTGGAACCGTCGTTGGCGCAACGAACGGTCTGGAGCATCACTTTGACCTGTTAACTCCTCACAATGAAAACGGAAGGGGCCCCCGGATTTCTCCGAGAGATAACGATAGTAATCAAAAGGAGCCTCCAATGTGCTACTCGGGTTGAGCGATACCTCCACACACGTTGGACATCGGTCACCAGCCTTATGGAGATAGAAAGCATTACAAGTCGGACAACGCCAACCCTTTTGTTTATCTTGTTCATTTTCAGGGTTATCGGGTGGGGGCATTAGGTAAAGCTTTTCCGGATCGAGCCCTATGCCAGAATTACTACCAACAGCAACACCAGACTCGTTAAGTTGCCGTTCAACTGCCACTGTATCCACGCCAATTTTCTCAAGATATTTCGTCACATACTTAGGGAAATCTTTTGAAATTCCTTCATAGAAATATTCCCCGCCCAAGTGTCTACGTCGCTTTCCTAATTCTCTAATCACAGCATCGATTGCCTGTATCACCAACGCAGGTGGATTGCCAAATGGTTGATACGTTACCCATCCCTGTCCAAGGCCTTCTAACGTGCGTGCCACGTGTGGAAAGAGCGCGTAGACAAGTTCTGACATCAAATAGCCTTGCATTGTAGTAATGTGATTTTCCATAGCATGATCTGTTCGTATAGGTTGTGGTCCTTCCGCAATCCAATCGAAACAACGCCACCACGGCACTGTTTTTGATTGGCTATCCCGATAATTAAGTGCCCAGTAGCTTGTTCCACCGGGACAGATACCGAGCGAAAGCAGTTTTTCCCAAACTGCCTGTCGGACCTTTTGGAGAGACATACGGTTTGGATAATTATTGATGATTTGGACGAGTTCATCGCGAGCTCTAGAAATTTCGGGCGGATCTCCATCAAGAAAGTTCCGAATTTCTAAAGCAAGTTCTAAATTCCATTGGGCAAAACGACTCCGCAAGGAGATATCTTCAGGACCTTGGGGTTTCAAGATATCTGTGTGAAGTTTTTCATTCATTGCCCTAATTTTCTCTAGACCCGCCGGTACCTCTGATTTCCTGGAAACAGTTGTCCTCCAATATGCAACAAATTCATCTCGAAACGCTTTATGAGCACTGAGCAGGGCAACTCGTACCATATCTCGGAAATGATCGCGTTCCATACCGGAGGCTAGTTTTGCTGCATCTTGGCGACTATCGGAGAAAATAACCAGTTTTCGAGCAAGGTGATCGTTCGGTGACTCTGGCATCTCTCGAGATAGCACACTTGCAATAACCTGACACGCCTTCTGGAAGCCGGTTCGATGATTCCGCAGCGGCGTTGGAAAACGCTTACGTTGCGTATAATCGGCATCACATCTAGGACATTTGTGTGGCATGGCGGGTTCGTCTGGATTCTTCCCCGCGACTACATGAACCCAACCTGCAATCTCATCCGGCTTTGGTGGTGTAGCGTTCTGTTGAAGCTGACCAGAAAATACGTTGAGTTTCGCTTTGGCCCACCGCCTTGTTATCCGTTTACCTCTTTTGCTTTTTATTTTACTCTTAATGGTGTACTCAATATCTTGCGGTTTCACTGTCCAAGGCGACATTTCGCTCAGTGGCCAAAAGATCGCATATTGACCAGATCTCTGTATCATTGACACACGGTCAGGCATATTTTCAAGGTCAGGTTGGTCGGTAGTGAGAATTTCAAATTTTCCGGTTTGCCCGCCTCGAAAACCACCTAAGAATACATCACCACAAACCTCGCAAACGATGAGATCAAGCACCCGGCCACCACAAGTACACGCCAAGCGATGAGTAGCATGCAATGCCCCAACGGGCATGCTATGTGTTGCTTCGGGTCCACGATCAACGTGATCCACCTCACAATTGGGATTAGAACATACCCACAAGTTTTGCAAGTTATGAAAAAAGACGTGTCCCCGCACAGGTTGTAGTGAATTCCCTGTTGTAGAGTCCGTGCTCATGCCAAGCGCAAGCAACATCCCGCGCATTGCGTTTGAAGCAATCTGCCCCTCTTGTCGGGCACCGGGGAAAAGGACATCGTCTAATGCAGGAACTTTCGCCGGACGAACTATTCTTTCATGTGAAGCCTCACAGCAAGCGTCCCGAAGCGCGTGATGAACCTTCCGCAATTTTAAAGCATCTGCCATAGCAACTGCCATTGGAACATTTGGTGAAGGCACATGCCCTAACGTCGTTGTTAAAGTCTGCATTGCAGATTGATTATTCAGTGACTCAGAATCTGGTGGGGCCATAGGATCAAGCAGTTTGGGTTGAACTCTTTCGGCAAAACTTTCAAAGGCTTGTTGGTAATCGCGCGCACCAAGATAAGCATTAGTCTCCGGTGGGTTTTGATTTTTTGAAATGATTTCAAAACGTTCTGAATCCCGTCCGAAGAATTCTTGCAGGAATGCTGTGGATTTATCATCTCCTGTTACACTTGCTGAGGTTGCTAAAATAACTAATTGATCAGAATTCGGGTTCAAACCGATTCGGTCTAGCAATAGGCGCAAAATGTAACCTACCTCTGTTCCCGGAGTCCCACGATAAGTATGCAGTTCATCAACAATTAAGAAAAATTTACGTGTTGAATCTCCAGCAAGCCAACTCTTTGTGATCTCAAAGACATCCGATTCAATTCTACGCATCAACATAATATTGAGCATACTATAGTTGGTAATCAGGATATCAGGGGGTGTATCTTGCATATCCCAACGTGACCACATCTCACCGCCATCAATATTTGGAAAATGGTAGAGGATATCCTGATCTAAACCCGCATCTTCTGCCAATTGTTGATGGATACTTGCATTTGTATTCGCCATTTCCTGTAAACAGACACGCAGACGATTCATGGCATTCTTATTTGTTTGGTATCCAGAGACCGGGGTCTGACCCGTGTACCGTCCAAATAGAATACGGTTGCCCCCATGTTGGGTATCCAACCAATGATGGACATCTTTGGAATCAAGCGTACTGCGTAAACGACGCAATTGGTCTTCAACAAGTGCATTCAGCGGATAGAGAATTAACCCGCGAATGGCATGTAATCCTTCTTTTTTTCTTCCTGTATGCTGCCATTGACTTTGCCGCTCTGCGTTATTATCTTCCCACCACTTGCGATTACGAGGTGGTTCTGGACAGTCAGGCCATGAATTCAAATCCCGTGCCAGCTCTGCGAAAAGAGGTAATAGAAAACATTCCGTTTTCCCAGACCCCGTTCCAGTGGTAACGACAATGTCACGTCCGTCAATCACAGCTTGAAGGCTTTCCCATTGATGCTCCCAAAGTACTCGGTTTTGGGGGAACAGAGCTTGAGCAAGATGATACAGGTTTTGGTAACTATTCGGCAGTCGCTGGCTTGCTTTTTGCAGGGTTAATTCTGTCGGAGGATAGACAGGAACAGTTTCCAAAAGCGGTGGTTGAGAAAGAATCCCTTCACCAGACAATAGTCTTTCTCTTTCTTCACCCAGTGCTGGGTATCGCAAAGGAAACGTACTTTCAATATACCATTGGTAAACCTTACGCATCCGCTCGTAAGCTCCAACAAGATCATGCATATTAAATCTCCCTGATTGAAATGTTCAGTTTCTCGGTTAGGAATTGAACCAACTTACCAGATATGCCTGAATATATGAGCCATTCCCGATCCTCAGATCGGGCCGGTAACATACCGGATGCCAGGACTAGTGATCGTTCATACAGCAATGGCCAACGCTCACTGTTTCGTATCAAAATAGCGTTTGTACCGGTGTCATATCCTACTTCAAAATCCTGCCTATCATCATTGTCTGCAAAGAAACGGAGTCCATACCAGTCTCCGCGCAACCATCGTTGATTCGGCTCATCAAAGTAGAGGACAAGCTGATAGGGATTTGTTTCTTCTTTTCTTGTCAAGCGATACATACCCGATTTACCAATATACCGTCCACCACTTTCGCGAAATGTACTACACTGCATAAACTGAGTACCATTCCACCTCTCAATGTTATACCGAAAGAGTGCTATTTTGATAGCAGGCAAAACGTTTTTCCATCCGTCCAAATTAGGCAGTAATTGTGCCAACTGAACCGCAGCGGGCCCGGCGCACGTAAATTGAAATCCGTTAATAGAAATTTCCTCTGAAAGTCTACTATGGACTTTCACACAAGAAGGCCCCTGATAACCTGATTGCGGCAGATTTTTAACGCTGTACTGCTCTCCAAGTTCCGTGATTAACTTTGGTGTTTGCTGTCCTGTCAAAAAACAGACATTGGGATCTGCAGCACATTGCACCAAAGCTGTTGGGCAAATCGACCATTTTTGTCCGTTCCCTGAACTTTCAATATAGCCCAGAAGCCTCAACCGCCTGAATATCGACTTTGTCTCTTTTACATCGACTGCTAATCGCAAAACATTACAAACCTTTGCAAAAGTCTGCCACGTGCCTTCACCATTGGCAGAAAGCCAGTGTAGCAAGTGGTCGTACCGTTCTCCAAGTGCAGCTTCACCTCTGTTCTCATGATTGAGGAGGACATCGGACAAGTCAAAGGGGTCACTAACATCATTAGACCATGAAGACACATAAGGTATCGTCTTGAGACTGTATGTTTCAAGCTCAGCTGAACCTGTCATTGATTCAATTTCAGTGGGTTCTAGTGGAAAAAAATAAGGCTGTTTAAAACCTGCATACTGTAGAACAGTTCGCACATTATCTGGGAGTTGCAGTTTATCTGTCCCTTCAACCGCCAGAAAAACAAAAAATAGTTTGTCAGGTTTTTTTTCAAATTTCACAGCAGGTATGGTACGAGTCATTCCTTGCCCTTGGATAATCAAGCGAATCCGATCAAAAATGTCTATTGGTTTGCCAATCGCCTGCACACCAACATATCGTCTATCCATTTTATGCGTCCTTTTGTCCTTCAGCTTTATTAATTTCAATAATAGCCCCTTGCAACTTAAACATTTCAACATCTAACGAAAATGGTTGTTCTGGTTGCCCACAAACGAGTGTGTCCCATGGTATAATTCGAAGATTCCGCCGAGCTGCAAGTCCCGCCGAACCATATGCTTGAAGGAGATAGTCTCCCGGAGGAAGATATGGAAGAATTATCGGTTCATTTGTGTTTACAATCTGATTCTTAATTGGTGTATCCTGACTAGATGCGTCTATAAGTTTCAATTGGACGTTGTCATCAAAAGCCATAATTGTCATTTCAGGCACATAACCCTCCAACCATCCCTGTTGATTAGGTACCCTTAGACCTCTTTTTAAGGAAATTGTAGCGGAGGAAACGCTAGGCTTCAAGGCATCGTAGAGGCCTTGGTATTCAGGAATTATACCATCCCAATTTGGCGAGACAACTTGGCATCCACGATATTCAATCCATTCCTCATCAATCGGAAACTTGTGATCCCAATTAAGTAGTCCCCTCTCTTTAAAAAATTCCATCTGGTGCGTATGCGCTTTTCGACATAGCAGGAGGAAGGTTTCTCCAATCCCAGGATGTCTCCAACCTGCAAAAATCCCTGATGTTTCGTCTTCTTGATCAGGAACAAGAATCCAGAAGTCTCGTTCAGACAAAACTAACGCCTTGACCTGCTGGTGTCCTCTCACTTCATATGACACCCCACCAGTAGGATCTTCGGGCCACAATGGCTGGAACCACCCTTTCCGATCTTCTCTTAGTGGGTGTGCCTGTCCGTTTTGGATGACTTCCAGTGTTCCACCCGTAAACTGTCTGAGTTGACGGGGATAAAGATAATAATCAATGTTTCCTGTAACGAAGTCTTCTACCCGATATAATTCGGATGCTATAGTTAGGCGGCGTTGTCCAATTGAACGAACGCCCGATTCAGTTTCCATCTCCTGATCCCAATCAATTGAAAGGTAAACATCATAGATAGCATCCGTAATGACATCGTACCGTCTGAAATCGTCTTCTTGAAGCAATTCGCTGAGGTGCTTTGCACCAAAGGGCTGCTTGCGCGTCCAAGTGCCTATAGCATCTCGGTCCCAAACACGTAATTCCGCTGATTGTTGTTTTTCACGAAAGCGAAGTTCGACAGTTCTCCTGTCACTTTCACGAAGCAATGCTTGAGAAAGCGGATAATTGATAAACTTACGACCGTGCTGCCCGCGTTCAGCTGAAGGAAGCCAGCCGTTACCAATTAACCAACGATCCCAGATCCACCACAAATTTTCCTCAATTCCAGCCGGAAGTAAACCTTCAGGGCGTCCGCCATCTTCGATCAGCAAACCTAGGACTTCACGTAAACGCTTGAAATAATCGTTTTCCGCTATGGCTTTGATATCTTCCTTAATCATACGGTGGGCAGCAAGGACCATTGCTGCTAAAAAAGCGACACAATTCGGAACTTGATCGGACTGATATCTCGATTCGCTCGGAAGTTTAACTTCGCCATCGTTCACATACTTAAATCTAACTGCCTCACAAAAATCTTCAACCCAATTTACTTCATTCGTCGTCCATTGCTCAAATCGGGCACCGATATCCATCAGTGCTGCTTCATCCACACTCAGATAGACAGTCGCACCACTTGGAAGTCCACTAACAAAGTATTCAGCTATTGCCTTATTCCATTCGTCATAAGTAGCCATACTAATCTCCATACAGATCAGAATATAGGAAGTCCCATAATTCCACTTAGGTTTTTCGAGTAACCTGAATCTGGATTTTTCCTTCCTTAAATAATCGTTTTAATTCCTCAAAGTTAGGTGGTTTATTAGGATCATCGAACACACTAAAAAGCACTTCAGTGAAACCGCGTTGCATCAACAAGACCTTCGATCCTATATGCTGAACTACTTCAAGACTGAGCGTATCTTGGCTTTTCTGGAGGACTGTTTCAACCTCCGTTTCCAATTCTTTCCAACTTCGGTGCTTATTATCTGGATCACGCCATTGAACATCACTTCTTTTTAACTCTTGGCATTCAGAAACGACTGTCCGAAAACCTTCAAAGATCCACTGATATAATTTCTGGAAGGATTCATGAATTGAATCAATCTGCTGACTTCTTTCCTTTGATACGTCAAACACCGGAGGTGCCGTTGACGGTAATAGGAAATTGAACTGGTCCCTGATTTCTGCTAATTCCTTATTGAAAGTTTGGACATGACTGTAAAGGTGACCTTGGACATCAGATTGGACCTCCCTTAATTTCTTTGAGAACTCGCTTGCTGCTAACAAAGGATCCCATAAATCAGTAGCAAATCGCTCTTTGAATTCGGTAATCAACTGGTTTAAAGCTTGTTTCAGTACTGGGTCTGTTTTGGATACTTTAGCACACAACATATCAGTCGAGCGAAGTTGATTATTCAACCCTTCCCAGAATGTGAGGGCATTCCACCATTTTTCAAATTCCGTTACACGTTCTTGTAGTTTCTGTAAGGAATTGGAAAATTTCCCCTTCTTATCCTTTTGGGCAATAGCCCACTTTATATCCGCAGAGTCTGACGAAAAATCAAGTTCTTTCGTTAACTTTTTAGACTCCTTGCGTAATGCTTCCAGCAGATTTCCTCGGGAGTCCTTGAGTTTAGATGCTATACCCGTGAGGTGTGTGCTTAAATCTGAGTCTAGCCACTCCGTAGGAATAGCAGCAGCATCTACAGTTCCTATCAAGACTTGAAGAAAATTGATACTATTCTCCAATTCCTTAATCTGTTTATCAATAAGGGTTTGCAAACGGACTTGCTGTTGGTTGAGGTGCTTTTGCAAATCAGTTATGGCTGCGCTTTGGCTGATTGAAGCAGCATCAGTTACTTCAAGGAAGTAGAGTTCACGGTTCGCTTCATCGATTCTCTTCAACAAGCGGTCGCGCTCAATATCTGCGTTTAGAATGAATCGAATATTCCCGCTAGAATCTCTTGTAAGGCATTCTCTCGCAACAAGGATTTCGACGATTTCCTGGGTTTCTGTCTTTGTGTAACCTAGGTGGCGTAGAAATTCCACAGCGGCATCAAAAGGAATGAATTGCTGACTAGGAAGTCTTTTTAAATAACCTATAAGAGCATCCTCCGCAGGGTGCATTGCCAGACGAAGCGAAAACGATTCACTGTTGTTTTTTCTTTGAACGAATGGTCCCAATTTCTTGATAAAACTGTCACCGGCTGCAGTACTCATTTGACTGAACAGTGTTTCATATACCTCTGCCTTGGGCATAACAATTTCTTTTCGACCCTGACATTCTGCTGGACTTAATCCAGACTTCAAACCTTCTCGATAATCTGACAAAACGTCTTGCCATTTTGCCGTTGTTGCCAATGTTTGATATTGTGGAAAACGACGACGACATGCTTGAGTAAACAAGGCACGCAATAACTCCGGCCCTCGCAGAGAAATTGGAGCGGCTGTCTCTATATCCACTGTTCCATTCAGAAGTTCTCTAAGAATAAAGTCTATTACAATCTCAATAAAGGCTTTCCGTTTCTCCATTTCAATCTGTTCTTCCGGCAGCAAGGGCGTATCTTTATCATCAGGGTTGCCAATCGGATTTCCTAAGAGTGCTTCAAGATCATAGAGAGCAGCTAAAATCGTTATCGGACGAAACGGCTCCGGTTGAATATATTTCTCGTAATGCTGTAAGTCGGTAGGAATACGGTCTACCAAGGGTTTTAATATAGGTAATCGCATCAGAATGCAACTACCTTCATTTTTATCCAGTAATTCCGATCTTGAAGCGACATCGGGGTCTATGTTGGTATCGCATACGAGAGCAATGGAGACATCTACATCCTCGGGCCATAATTCTGGTTCTTTGTCTGTTACGCATAGGGCAACCTCTCTTTGAGGATAGTTATCATCGAAAGTTCCTCGAAATGTATACCAATCTGTCAGTACAGCACTTGATTCATCAGAAAGACTCTCCCAGATTGGTTTAGTAGGAGTTCCTTCGGGAAAAAGTTTTGGAACAAGAACTTGACGAATCATGTCCGGGGCATGTGCTGCTAAAACATCAAATGCAGGCAATTTCTCCCAACAGCGTGCCAGAATCTGCTCCCAATTAGTACGAGTTCGACGAACCCGTTGCAACCTTTCTAAAGCCATTCCTTCAGAAAGTTCAACAAGTAAGGAATCAAATAACTCATATCTCACTTTCTCAATTTGTGTTTTGTCAGAAAATTGGTCATATAGTATTTCTTTAGGACATCCTTGAGGAAAAGCCGCGAGCGTTCTTACCAGTTTCTTGCGTTCTTCATTCTCAAGAATCCATTCGTCCGAGAGAGTTTCGATTAGAATACTTTGCACCGTCGCGTTTTCCCCGAAGTAACGAAATTTACCCTTGTGGATGTCATCAACAAGGTTAGGTATGTCGTAACTTGACTTTGTTTCTTGATAATGAATTACTGATCGGGAAAAAACATCAACAACGGTTCTCGGACCGTTAGCAAGATCTGGTCTTTCAACAAACTGCCCTAAAGAGGTAAGGACATTCTCTGACAACGCAGTTAATGGAAAAGGTGAAGTCTGTTTCCCGTTACTGCTGAACTTATTCCATAGCCATGTCGGAAACTCTCTGGTGTAAATATCAGTCAATTGAAGTGCAGGGCCGCTTTCTCGGATTCTGTGAAGGATGTCAGAGGCCCAACGTTCCAACCTCGCTTCAAGCAGAGAGTCTAAGAGTAAAATAATACCACATGATGAACGTTCTGTGCGCATCCCCCAGACAAATTCTCGGAATTGGACAATGGCGCGGGCATCAAGGGGACCGAGCAATTGCTGAAGTTCATCAAGAATTATTACTAAACCTTTAGTATTTTCAGTTGCAAGCTCCCCAAGCTTTGACAGAAACTCAACGGTTCGATGGGGATGGCTGTCTACTGTAAACTGGCCGGCAGAGAATTTATCCCGATAGATTTTGCGGACCTTCTGAGACGGCACTGCATAACGTTTCGCATCTGCCTGCACCATAGGATTTAAACCCGCTGTAAAGACATCTCGAAAAAGCTGGTCAACTTGTCTTTTTATTTCCGGGTTCTGCACACCAGCGAGCGCGGCAATCCCAGTAGCCAGTTCATTAAAATTGGTACAGGACAAAGGAGGTATTGCTAAAAACCCAGAATCTCTCGCGTGTGCCCATAGGGCAATTGCAGATGCCGTTTTACCAAATCCATACGGACCGCTTAGGCTACCCCACGTGGTATATCCGCGTTGAATGCCTGAAAATACATTGTCAGCGACATCACTAACTTTTGATGATAACCAAAACTGGTTGGCAAGATAGTTGTAGTGTTCAAGCGTCTGTTTGGGATTTTCCCGTGCTGCGGAACCACTAATGGTATCTGCTATAGGTAAAATTTGCAAATGATCTTTGTGTTTATCTTCCATATATTTTTCTACTCACTGACTTCCGGATTCAGTTCAGATGCTTCTTTGACTATCCATTCAATAAATGGATCTTCTGAACCATTAAAAACGACACGATTGGGGACCGATGATATGAACAGAAATTCATCGGTATCGCGGGCAAAATCTTCCAACAAACCAATCAGTCCATCTGTTTGAATCAGAAAAGGCTCTGCCAGTAATTGCACCTTTTTATCATCAAGAACAACCTCGCCATTATCAAGGGAACAGAGCGCAGCTAGATGAAGACGTATAGCATCCGCCATGGAGGTTGACAAATTCTGACAGAAGATACGTTTTCCTTCTTTTTTAACGAGGGGTAGTGCTTGACCCGCAAGCCACACTGTCACACCACTCACACTTGCCCTACTGAAAGAAACTTTTACTTTGCCGAAGTCCTTCTCAGCAACGGAGACTAACCTCAACACAATTTCATCTGGATCAATTCCAACAGATCCAGCATACAATATTTGCCGCAACACCTCACGATAACTCCATGAAGGTGAGGCAATATTCTTGTCTCTATCCCAAATCCATTTCCAAGCATAGAGGCAGTGTACTGCTGCATGAAAACCAATTTCATAACAGCCAATACCCTTTGAAAGGGACTTTCCCGCTTTAGAAAGGGCAATTCCTTTTTGCGTTTTCTCAATCAGCCCAACATCTTGCATGGAAGCAAGAAGTTTAGTCAAATTAGAGAGTCGCCCCAAGGGGGACCCAACCGCTTTTGAAATAGCATGCAAACTGGAAGCCGAAATTCCATCTCTTGGAACCTCAGATAAAAGTTGAAACGCCTCCCATGCTAAGCCTGGCTTGAAGTCATGTCTGGTATGAAAAACGTGGCGAGGAGATTTCATTTAAGTCCTTTATTTATCAAAACGCTATCTAATACCAAATCTGAAAGATAAATTCGTATTTATAGAGACTTTAAAACTCATACCAAGACTAACGTAAGAAGCGCAATGAATTACGCCGGTTTTTCATTAATGGGAAATGGTATAATACCTATTCTGCTAGCCAAATTGATCTTCTCTTTCCTTATCTCGATTAATTGTCTCCATCATGTCAGAAAAAACGATCACGTTGTGCCACATTCGTATGAGTCGATCTTCTTGAAGACGTGTAAAATTCTTGCAGAACGGACACGAATGTCCTGTACGTTCGCATTCTGCGTAAAATTCTTTTGCAGACAGACCTTTGTTAATTGTCAAAGCTGTTGACTTATGACTGACATTCCGCCGCCCCATAAATGGCAGATAAACATTTCCAAATCCAGCAGTGCGCTGCCAACCTGAACTGTCAAAACTAGTCGCTAAATAACTTTTAAATTTATTTATTCTATTCGGTGAACTAACACCAAACAAATGGAGGTTAGGTAGAGACACTATTTTCCCATCAAGAAAATCACGCTGCATCAAATCTCGCACAAAAACGAGGCGATGTTCAGTTTGAGCAGTTATCAAATTAATCTCTGCATTAACACCGGTGGTATCAAAACTCCCAAATCCTATACTTTGCAAACCACTGTTCATATAAATATCAAAGCAATACTTAAGATGCTCTGGTGTGTGTCCTTGTAAGACACCGAGAGCCTTACTTTGTAAATCAATGGGAAGTCTTTTCAAAAACCTGATGCTCTCACCCGCAGTAACGTGTACCCTTTCTGTTACTTCTTCTGATGTCTGTCTTGATGTTGGTACAAAATCTGGAAGGACATACGTTTGTGCCCACTTGTGTTTCAGATAAAAATCAAGAAGTTGTGAAAACAATTCATCGTATGAAATTTTACCTTGCTGAACGAAAAATCCTCCAGAGTCAAAAATAACTTCAATACCCCAATTCTCATGCATATATCGGACATAATCAAAAGATTTGCGATCAATGAATAGAGGGGTAATAATACATTTGTTAAACGGTTTTTGGTCCGGTCCCTCATTTTCCCAAAGTCGGATTAGTTGTTTCAGATCATTAGGCACCGATGTTAATGATGCCACAAATGTGAGTTTTCGATCCGGTAAAATCGGAAGTTCCCACTCATATAGTGGACGACTTCTACCACGACGGCTACGGCGCGTTGACCGAATAAAACCGACAGCTTCATAAAAGCGGTTTGCCGGTAACTCCACTGGACATGATAACCGAAGACATCGCGAAGAAACACGTTGACAATCAGTAATCAATGCTTTGATTAGTTGATGGCCAATTCTTTTACCACGGGCATCAGGAATTATCGCAATCTCATAAAGCGTTGTCCGATTGTCCCGCCTATGGTGATAGCGCGCAAAGCCTATAATCTGATCGGCACTCTTGGCTATGAGTAGTTCGTCTTTGTTAAGACTTTCCACATAAGCCTGCCGGGCATGAAAACCGAGTTCAGAACGATGTTGATCAGCAATGCATTTAACAGCATCAACATCGGATAAGTTTTTGGCTTTAGAAATAACTGTTGGATACATAGTGTATATCTCATTATACAAAATGAACCTTAATTAGTCAAGGGTCTCAAAAATTTACACAGAGGTACTCAGTTTCAAGAAATTATTGGGGGTTGCGCCTTTTTTTGACGATCCGGTGCGGTTAATGCGATACACGCTTTTAAAAATGGTATTACAATTCAACTAAATTGATAAATTTGCCCAAAGACATTACATGGAACAAGGATAAATCTTGGAGGGAACGATGTTACTCCGTTCTTAGCCTCGGATCTAAGGCATCGCGAACGGCATCGCCGAAGAGATTCGCAGGTAACACGAGTCCAAACATAAACGTAAACGCTGCAGCGAGATTCCACCAAACAATCGGGTCGCGTGCCAGTTCCAATCGCGCCGTGTTAATCATATTGCCCCAACTTCCGGTTGTCGGGTCAACGCCGATTTGGAGATAACTGAGCAACGCCTCTGCGAGGACCAACCCACTAAATCGCAAGATAGTGGAGATCAACACGATATGCATCAGATTCGGAATAAGGTGTTTGAGAATAATAAGCCCACGACGGACACCGAAGGCTTCGGCGGCTTGTATGTATTCCAATTCCCGGAGTTTCAAGGTTTCGCCGCGCAAGACTCGGCAGAGTCCCGTCCAACTGCTGATACCCATGATGAGACAAAGATTGAATAGTCCCTGTCCAAAGAGGAGCATGAAGGCGACGATAAGCAAGATGGCGGGAATAGAATCAAGGGTGGCGTAGATGTACTGAACAGCATCATCTATCCTGCCGCCGAAGTAACCCGCAATGACACCGAAAAATATAGCAAACGGCACGGCAATCAATGTGGTAAATCCACCGATAATAAGTCCAGTCCGAATGCCTTTCAGGGCACGGTAGAGAACATCGCTGCCCACCTTGTCGGTGCCTAAGAGATGGCTTCGTGGATACTCAAGCGGTGGATAATCGCGAACCGTTTCTCCGTCTGGTGTCTGGAGGGTACTTTTCGCATACAGATGCGTTGCTAACGGAGCAGAATAGGTTTTCTCGGTCCGCTCTCGAAGGCGTGTGCAGAGCCTATCAAGAAGGGTTAAGGTTCTCGGTTTATAGACAACGGCACCGCTCTCGTTCCGAGTGAGGGTTTGGTCGGTCCGCCGTATCAACGGATCACGCCAACCGATGCTATCCAGCACGCCGATCAGGAGGTACCCCGAAAGAATAAAGAGACAGATCATGGCAAGGCGGTTTCTGCGAATCTGTCTCGCGGCGTTTCGCCAATACTCTTGCTGTGAGGCGTACCGGAGGAGCCATGCCGCGCCAACAAGAAGGACGATAACAATTATATTTTGATAGGCATCGGAACGCCATACCCAACTCAGTCGGTCCCCGATTCCAATGTCTGGCGCACTTGTTCCAATTAGAAAAATAGGCATTTTGTATTAGTTTTCAGTTTTCAGTCGTCAGTTTTCAGTTAACTTCTTGTGGCAGTTACACATTATGTTACTGCCACAAGAAGCCTCTTTAACTGACAACTGAAAGGTTTTTCGTAGAAAAACCGAACTGACAACTGATGACTTTGACTCTGACAACTATTCAGTTTGATAAACGGCTTGGCGTGTGTGAAACCCATCTTTAATAACCTTTTCGTCCAAGTTTTCCTTGTCAACTTGGATAGGTGTCAGTAGGATCGATGGTACGTCAATTTTGCCGTTGTCAACGGTCTGTGTGGCTTCAGCGACCGTCTCACCCTTTGCAAGTGCGACAGCAGCTTGTGCTGCCTTTGTTGCGATAAGGTGAATTGGTTTATAAACCGTCATGGTTTGCGTCCCCTTGACAATCCGTTGGCACGCGGCGAGTTCCGCATCCTGCCCAGAAACAAGGACAGTCCCTGCCAAATTCTGACCCTCAAGTGCTTGTATAACCCCACCAGCAGTGCCATCATTGGAAGCAACGACAGCGTCTACTTGGTTGTCCGTCTGCGTTAAGACCTGTTCTGCCTTCTTGAGTGCGTCACGTGGGTCCCAATTAACCGCCCAGTGTTCACCTCCCGCCACCAACCGAATGTCGCCACTGTCAATCGCGGGTTGCAAGGCACGAAGTTGTCCCTTCCGAAGGAGTTGTGCATTATTGTCGGTTGGTGCCCCACCGAGTAAGAAGTAAGCACCCTTTGGCTTCTGACGGAGGATATACTCGGCTTGTAGATACCCAACCTGTTCGTTGTCAAAAGAGATATAGAGATCGGGTGAACTTTCGCGGATCAACCGGTCATACGCGATCACTTTGATTCCTTCCGCATGCGCGGCTTGGACGATTTGGGCGGCAGCGACACTATCCTTCGGGATAACAACGAGAACATCTACGCCTTGGGTAATCATATTCTCTGCTTGTTCGTTTTGGCGACGTTCATCGCCATCAGCTGATTGGACGATAACTTCGGCACCGAGTTTCTCTGCCTCAGCCGTGAAAATATCCCTGTCTTTCTGCCACCGTTCTACGCGTAAGGAGTCCATAGACAAGCCGATTTTAATCTTCTTAGTAGCAGTGGCATCCGTCTCCTCGCTTTTCTTTTTTGGGTCGGCACATCCGAATAGGATTACGAGACACGATGTCAAAATGCAGAAAAGGAGGACCGCTTTGATACAAACCTTGCTTTCAGGTAAAAAGTTGCCGTTAAGAACTGAAAAGCACATCACATAACTCCTTTTGAGATTTATTGTTGTTCTTCAGACGAATCCGCTTCAGAAGTGGATGCAGCAGACCCATTAGAATCGGGTGTAATCTCGCGTACAGTATCGCCTTCTTTGAGAGGTTCCGTGGTTTCAACGACGCGAAAAATGGAAACCTTATCATTCAGGATTTCGGAAACCGCTATGCGTCCGATCTGTTTTGGTACATAGGTTAGGACTTCACCCGTGTCTAAATCTCGTATCGGCTTGCCCTTCGTATAAACGGCGAACTCCTGGTTGATGGCTATATCCCAATTAGAACCAATACTGACATAAATCTTATCAGGATGTTCACCATCCATATATTGGATCTTGCCCTTGATAGGCTCGCCAGGGGCCGCTGCCGGTTTTTCCTGTCCCTCTTTAGCGGTTGCAGTTTTCGGTTCCCAAGGCGTAATAAAGTTGGGTCCGACACTATCCCGGAGTGCCAAAACGACTTTAATTAAAGCCTCATTGGTTACTATGCCGAAAAGCGTTCTGTCGTATTCAGTACTCGCAAACTGGATTTCATTCAGCTCAGTTGGTTTGACGATTGGGCGTGGATTTTTCCGCTGACTATCCCTTGTTTGACCAAAGGCGAGGTTCGTCCCTTCCTCTGTCCTACTCGCCTCAAGGGAAGCGAATTTTGTGCCGAGATAAGAGTGGTCCCGGCTAGCTGAGATTCGAGGTTCAGCTACGGGATTGCCGGACGTATTGTAAAATTTCATGTTCAGTTTAATGGTGGCACGGTGTAGAGACCCTCGCAGGATTACGGGTGCAAGGTAACTCGCGCTTGCAGAGCCTCGCTGTGCTTCGCGTCCACCTTCCCGCAGCGTGCGTGAAGCGTTGGTTCTTAAACGTTCCTGATTAAATTTTTGAATATCGCCCACCACAATTACGTCTGCATTGAGATGCTTCGCAAGCGTTGCGCGTTGCTCTTGATTTAGTTTCTTTAAGCCGTGCCGCGAGAGCGTCATAAGTGCCATGGCATCAAGGAGTTCATCTTTGCTGACAGGTTCATACATATTCGTTTCGACGAGTTTCCGATTGAGCATTTTGGCAAATCCTGCTTCCAAATCCCATCGCTTTTTTGTGCCGAAAAGATTCCCGATGAAGCCGGGTATACAACCACATCCGGTGGGAGAATCAAAGCGGCTGTGGTCCTCAAAATAGAGGACAGCAATACGTTTTTTTGGAGCAGTCTCACCAACAGCAACCGTGCCGATAACGAAGCACAGGCTGAATCCCATCACTAACAGATATGAAAAGATGCGTTTCACTGTTTTTTCGCCTCCTTTTCTTCCTTTGCTTACCTTTCACGTCTATAATTTAGCAGCCTTAGGAAGATTTATCAAGAAAATTTAAGTTTCTGGAAAATCGGGCTTCTACCCACGCCAGAAAACACTTGAAATACGAGAAAATATCTGGTATCATTTTCAACATCACTTGCAACTTGCAAGTCGAAATTTGCCATACAAATGTGAATTCGATAATACAAACCGGATATAATCTTAGGTTGGGTTGAGCGGTAAATGACCAAGAACTTTACAATTTATAGTAGCGAAACCCAACAATCCAAACTACAAAGAATCGTTGGGTTTCACTCGTGTTCTGGTGATTTCAGCTTCTCGATGAACTTGAAAATTCTCTTCTCTATGAGGTTTTCAGTAAGATTCCGTTCAACCCAACCTACGGACTGACAACCGATAACCGACAACCATTCAATATACAAACGAAAAAGGAAATCTTATGTTTACAAAGGGCAGAGTCGCACATCATAATTTACTATATATATTCCTATCTTTCATGGTAGCTGTGTTGGTTGTCCTTCACGGATGTAGCGATAAGCAGTCAAGTGAAAAAGCGAAAACGACCGATGCCTCAAGTCAGGAAAAGGAATGGCTATCAATCTTAGGCGGTGTGATCGGTGGTAGTTTCTCACAATTTGCGGGGGGCGTTAGCCGTATCTTGACCCAAAAGGAACCGCATCTTAAAATATCTGTCGATGCTTCCGCAGGTTCAGTCGAAAATACGCGACGTGTGAATGACGATCCGGAAGCACTCGGTGTCGTTTTCGCCTCTGAAGGTTATCTTGGTTACCATGGCGAGGAAATTTTCGCAGAAGAGGGACCGAAAACCAATATTCGTATGGTGACGTTACTTTTCATTGCTTACGACCAGTTCTCAACGCTGGCACACAGCGATGTTCATCAGTTTGAGGATATTGTCGGCAAAAAAATCGCTTCTGGAGCGAGTGGCTCCGGCACTGCCCAGACGTTAGAACGCTTATCAAGACTGGCGGGCATCTGGGGCAAGTTCACGCCGATTTACAAAGGGGGTAGTGCCGCTGCAGAGGCACTCCAAGACGGACAAGTCGCTGCGTTCCAATGGCTTGTCAGTGTCCCGAACAGTGCTGTTATCCAACTCACAGCAATTAAATCTATTCGGATGATTGATCTCGACGCAGCTGCGAAGAAGTACGGTTTCTATGAAAAGTATCCATTCTATCTCTCTGGATCTCTGCCAGAAGATGCCTATGAAGGCAAAGTCGAACCGGTGAGAACTATCCTGATGCCAACGGTACTCATCGCGAACAAAGCGGTCAGCGAGGAGACTATCTATAAACTTCTCAAGCATGTTTACGCACCAGAAGGGCATCAGGCGATGCTCCAAATGAATCAAGCTGCAGCAGATATGACGATAGAGAACGGACCGAAGGCATTTGTTATTCCACTACACCAAGGTGCATACAAATTCTGGAGCGAACAGGCTGTGGAAATTCCAGCGCACGCGATGCCGGTGGATTAGCGAAAAATTGTTGTGTTCCCAAAATTCGCTTTTTTTAAAGATGGAGAATATGGTATAATAGTAAAATGACATTGTGGGGTGCTCTTACTTGCTTAAGAGCTGAGAAAACACCCTTTGAACCTGATCTGGGTCATGCCAGCGTAGGGAAATATGTAAGAATGGTTGTCAGTTGTCAGCAGTCAGTCGTCAGTTAATGTTTTGTAGTTCTACCAGTAAACGTAACTGCCGCACGCACCTCCTTAACTGACAACTATCAAAGCCGCTTCCTTTTTAGCACTGCCAAGGTTCAAAAACCTTTGGTGGACGGGCATGTTCCCTATACCGAAAACGGAAGACGGTTTTTTGTTGTTAAGGAGATGTTTCTAAATAGTTCTTTTTCTATGTTTTTGTATGTTTTTCTTGAAATTTCGTGTACAAAAGTAGTATACTGATAGTATCTCGTGGTGAGGACTTTTCAACTGCACACTCGTGCAGCCGCCTCGCCTACCGACTTGAAAAGCGGTTAAAGTGAGATACGAGATATACCACAATGCCCCTAAAAGCACACAAGATAGCGTTACGCGCGACAGAAAAACAGCGGTCATGGTTTGCACAACAATGCGGTTATGCGCGTGTTGCCTATAACTATGGACTTTCTGACTTCAAAGACGGCTTATCGAAAGACGAGTGGCGTTCTGCTCGGACGTTACGCCAGCGGTTCAATACCGAAAAGCGTAAGAAGTTTGAGGGGTGCGGTGTGTGTGATCAGCGTGCCGCTGCGTATGCGTTTGAGAATCTTGGTGATGCTATCAAACGTTGGAAGGATGGCGAAAACAAGTTTCCGAAATATAAAAAGCGTTCACACCACCAGTCTTACACTGTAGAAGGTGCGAAGGTGAAGGTAGAAGGCAAACATATCCGTCTCCCGAAAATCGGGCGGGTTCGTATGTTTGAAGCATTGAGATTTGAAGGTGAAATCCGTAAGGTGACGATTTCAAGGAAAGCACACCGTTGGTTTGTCTCTATTCTGGTCGAAACAGGAACACCGAAGGCTCCCCGTGATACGCGTGGACTCCCTGTGATTGGTATAGATGTTGGCATTAACACGTTAGCAACCCTTGACGATGGCACAAAGTATCAGAATCCAAGACCTCTGAAACATTATGAACGCAAACTTAAGCGAGAGCAACGCAAGTTGAGCAAGAAGGTGTTTGGATCTAACAATTGGTATAAGCAAAAATGCAAAGTTGAGCGTATCCACTACCGCATTGCGTGTATCCGTGAACATCAACATCATAACGCCACAACTCAGATCGTCAAGAAAGCAAGCGTTATCGGTATAGAAACCCTGAAAGTTACGAACATGTTGAAAAACAGGAAACTTGCCAAAGCGTTATCCGATTCAGCACTCGGCGGTTTTCTCGCGAAACTCAAATCCAAAGCCGAAACGCTTGGCATACCCGTTGTAGAAGCACCACAGTTCTTTGCGTCAAGTCAGACGTGTAGCAGGTGTGGGCATAAGAAAGAAGATTTGTCGTTAGGAGAAAGGCTGTATCATTGTCAAAGTTGCGGCTTCGTAGAAGACCGAGACGTAAACGCAGCTATCAACCTAAGAACCATCGCGTGCGGTTCGCATGAGATGTAAAACGCCTGTGGAGTCCGTGTAAGACCTCATTGGGAGGCGGTGGACGCTGAAGCAGGAACACTAAAACTGATGTTTACAAAGAGAAACACAGTTTTGAAGGAACAGCAGATACGTATGCTCAGCAAATCTGTGGTACCTGTGGCTATTCTATTGGCAGTATTGGGCGTATGGGAAGGTGCCGTACATTTTTTCGATGTACCGCGTTACATTCTGCCACCCCCCTCGAAAATTGTGGTGACACTATTTTCGGAACACGCACAATTGTTGAAACATACGCTTGTGACGTTAGAAGAGATGCTCCTCGGATTTGCCCTCGCGGTTGGTATCGGTATTCCCTTAGCCGTTCTTATGTTCGAGTTCCCAGTGCTGGAGAAAGCCTTTTATCCGTACGTCATCGGTTCACAAACGGTGCCAGTGTTTGCAATTGCACCGTTGTTGGTGCTGTGGTTCGGGTTCGGCATTGCCTCGAAGGTCGTCATGGCAGCACTGATCGTATTTTTCGCAATCGTTTTGAATACTTTAGACGGCTTGAAGTCCACCGATCCAGATACGGTAAACCTATTTCGGATTCTACGGGCAACCCGATGGCAGATCCTCTGGAAAGTCCGTATTCCATCGGCATTGCCGTTTATCTTTTCAGGTGCGAAGATTGGGATATCCATTTCCACCATTGGCGCGGTTATCGGTGAATGGGTGGGTGCCAAAGCAGGACTCGGCTACCTCATGCTGTATGCGAACGGAAGACTCCAAGTTTCACTCGTATTTGCTGCTATTCTCTGTTTAACACTTTTAGGTTTAAGTCTCTTTGGATTGATGACGCTGTTAGAGCGGTATGCAATGCCGTGGCGGCAGCACCAGTATAACAAATCAGATGTCCGGTAGGTATATCGGACAACTAACAAGAAAGGAAAACTCTCATGAAAACAGCAATTTGCTTAATGTTTCTCATCAGTTGTGGTATACTTTTGACAGGAATTGACAGCCAGGCAGACAGCCACCAGAAAACTGAAACGGAAAAGATTACGTTGCTCCTCGATTGGGCACCCAACATAGATCACGTACCGCTTTATGTTGCACAGGAACACAAGATTTTTGCCAAACACGGATTGGAAGTCGAACTCGTCTGGGGTGGCGACCCAGATGCCCCACTCAAACTTGTGGCGGCGGGGAAATACCCGTTTGCTGTGAGTTATCAACAGAGTGTGACAATTGCGCGGGCAAGTGAAGAGGTTTTGCCGGTCAAATCAATCGGTTTACTCGTGGAACATCCACTCAACACGATCAGTTTCCTGAAGAAGACCGGTATTAAAACACCCGCAGATTTCAAAGGGAAAAAAATCGGATACACAGTCGCACCACTGGATGTGCTTCTGTTTAACGCCATCGCGGCGAATGCCGGATTAGCCGAAGATGATTATGAATTGATAAACGTAGGCACGAATATTTTGGCACCTCTCCTAAGCGGTCAAATTGATGCGGTAATCGGACCCTTTCGGAATTACGAGATTAACATGTTGAAACTTGAAGGGGCAGAAGCTGATTATTTCGCACTTGAGAAACACGGTATTCCGGACTATTACGAATTAGTCATTATCACTCATGACGCTTATTTGGAAAACCATCCAGAAACTACTAAAAAACTGATGATGGCGATTCAGGAAGCAATTAAATTTACAAAGGAAAAACCCGATGATGCACTTCAACTCTTTTTTAAGGCAAACCCTGATGCTACTAAAGAATTAGAAGAACTTGCTTTTCGGGATACGTTGGATCTATTCGCTACAACGCAGATGCAATCTGAAGAGAAGTGGGCTGCCTTCGCAAAATTCGCCTACGAAAAAGGATTAATCTCCAAAACAGTCAAAGCAAAAGATTGTTTCATTAATGTATTAGAAGAATAGTCGCTTTACCTACTGAATTAATGGTAAATAAAAAAGTTCTCATCATCGGTGGTGGCGTGATTGGACTCGGTATCGGGTGGCAGCTTGCGAAATCGGGTGCCTCCGTCACCATTTACGATCGCGCTGCATCCGGGCGCGCCGCTTCTTGGGCAGCCGCAGGGATGCTTGCGCCTCTCGCTGAAGCACATAATGAAGAACCGGAACTGCTCAAACTCGGTTGCCAAAGTTTAGCACGTTATCCGCAATGGGTTCGCGAATTAGAAGCGGATGCCGAAATGTCCGTCGGTTATCGGGTGGAAGGCACGCTCATTGTGGGATTAGAACCTGATGATACCCATCAACTGCGGCATCTTCACGTTTCACAACAGGATTTAGGATTAGATGTCGAATGGTTGACCGGAAGCGCAGCACGTGAAATCGAACCTGCCCTTTCGCCTCGTGTGACCGCAGCCATCCGCTGCGCGACCGACCATCAAGTTGATAACCGACTGATGGTAAAGGCACTCCAGCGTTCCTTTCAGGCTTGTGGAGGCGTGCTGCATGAAAATAGTACCATTGAGAGCATCGTTATAGAAAATGGAGTCGCAACTGGCGTTCAAACACAAGACGGTTTTCAGGCAGCAGACATACTAATTCTCGCAGCAGGATGCTGGTCTGCACAGATTGAAGGACTGCCAGAGACTCTCCGTCCGCCGGTGCGTCCTGTGAAAGGGCAGATGTTGGCGTTTCAGATGGAAGCCGGTATTACGGTTAAAAATGTCATTCGTACTGTCAGGGCAAGGTATCCGATGTCGGTATATCTGGTACCAAGGACCGATGGCAGACTTATCGTCGGTGCAACGAGTGAGGAGATGGGGTTTGATACGCGTTTAACGGGTGGTGGTGTGTTTGAGCTGCTTCGCGGAGCGTGGGAAGCGGTGCCTAGCATTTATGAACTGCCGCTTCTGGAAACATGGACAGGCTTACGTCCCGGCAGCAGAGACAATGCCCCTATACTCGGTGAAACGCCCATTGAAAATCTCATATACGCGACGGGACACTACCGCAATGGCATTTTACTCACGCCAATTACAGCTTACGAAATAGCCAAACTGGTTCTGACCGGTGAGACTTCAGAGAGCATTGTTCCGTTTCGGTTAGACCGATTTTTAAAGTAGTAGGCACACTTAAAAAAACATGAAAATATGCGTTAACGGCGAAGAGAAAACGGTTCGCTTGAATTTGAAGGTTCACGATCTGCTCATCGCCTTAGAGTTGAATCCGACACACTCAGGTATCGCTGTCGCTGTAGATCGGGAAATTATTCCAAGAACAGCGTGGCAAACCACAGAACTTCGCGAAGGCAGTGAGGTCGAGATCATTCGCGCCGTTCAAGGAGGATAGTACGATTACAAAGTACATTGACCGTAAGAATCGGGGTTACAAACCCCTCCTACCAAGAGTGATTTGGACAATTGAATGGCTCTGGGCTGGATCCAAAAACACTTGATAAAGAGGCTTTGAGGCTGCTATACTAAAAGTGGAAGGGATTTTTTTAAATGTAATATGGATTAGGCAAAACCGTTTTTGACAACGGAAAAACGGAGCGAAAACCCTATAGTTAAAAATATGCAAGAATTTAAAATTGCTGATCAAACATATACATCAAGGCTGCTTATTGGAACAGCGGGTTACCCGAATTTCCATATAATGACGGAAGCTATTAACGCGAGCGGTGCCGAAATAGCGACGGTGTCAATGCGTCGCGTGAAATTCACGGATTCATCTGGTGAAAACCTGTTCGCACTCCTCCGTGAACGCGGTATGACGATCCTCCCAAATACCGCTGGTTGTTTCACGGCAAAAGACGCGATTCTAACAGCCAATCTCGCGCGCGAAGCACTTGAGACATCGCTCATCAAAGTTGAAGTTATTGGTGATGAAGAGACGCTATTTCCAGATGTTGAGCAGCTCCTCAGCGCGGCGGAAACACTCGTGAAAGACGGTTTCACTGTGCTCCCGTATTGTAACGATGATCCGATTACATGTAAGAAATTAGAAGACATCGGGTGTGCTGCTGTGATGCCTTTGGGCGCGCCAATTGGTTCAGGGATGGGAATTCGTAATCCGTATAATATTCAAATTATTCGGGACCTCGTGCAGGTGCCTCTTATCGTAGATGCTGGTGTTGGCACTGCCTCAGATGCGGCGATTGCGATGGAGTTAGGGTGCGACGGTGTTCTGCTCAACACAGCGGTCGCGAAAGCGCACCGTCCGGTATTGATGGCAGAGGCGATGAAAAAAGGGGTCGAAGCTGGGAGAGCAGCATTTTTAGCAGGACGGATTCCTCGGAAACTCTACGCGACTGCCTCAAGCCCACAAGATGGAATGATAGAATAAAGACAAAAGATCAGAGTAACTGAGTGAAAACACCTTTTTACAACTGGAAAATTTACCTTGATACGTGTTGTCTGAGTCGGCCGTTTAATGATCAGGCGCAGATCCGGATCCACCGCGAGACTGAGGCTATTGAGAAAATCCTTGATGCTTTCGTCGCGGGCCGCTGGCACTGGGTTGTCAGTGAGGTTCTGGCAACCGAAATCAACAACACCCCAAATTGGATTCAACGTTATCGAATAAAATCCCAGATGGATACAGCGCATCAAAAAATTTCGATTGGTATAACGGAAAATTTAAGAGGTACACAAATCGAAATACTTGGATTCAAATGGTTTGATGCTTTGCATCTGGCTTGCGCTGAGAGCGGCAAAGTAAATGTTTTTCTTACAACAGATGACCGGCTCCTTAGGAAAGCCAAAAGGTTCAGTTCTGATTTGCGTGTCCGAGTCGAAAATCCATATACATGGTTACAGGAGGTAAATAGCAGTGAACATCCTAAAGATGACCGATAGTGAACTTTATGATCTGGGGGTCGAAGCCCTTACAACCAAACTTGGTAAAGCCGGTGCGTCCCGTTTTCTTATTATCAATATGCACGCTCCATGCACTGGTGATTATTCGGTTGAACGGCATGAATGGCAGGATAATTTGCCAGATATAGACACGCTCGTCGAGCAAATTCAACAAGCAAGTAAGGAAGAAAAAATCGAACGAAACCGCATATCCAAGCTGAAAACTTATATTTCTAAGAACGGGAAACCATTGGCAACACGTATCCAAGAAATCTCAGATGAAGACCTTTACACACTCGGTCTTGAAGCACTTGTAGGTAGGTTGAGTATTGCTGGAATGCCAAGGTTCATCCGGCTCTGCGCACCAGGGACGGGTCCCTACGCTGCCGACAACCACAAACTGCCCGAACTGGATATAGTGCCGATTACTGAAGAGGCGAAAAATGAACATCCGAGAAACAAAAAATGAAAAAAGCAACTATCTCTTTCGTGACATGCCTCTTCATCTTTATAGAACTCGGCGTAAGTAGCGTGTATGCCCAATTTCAACCCGAATTCGGACAAGACCTTTTGGAAAAAAAATCCGAAAAATCTGAAACAGAATCCACAAAATTGACACTCAATGGTCACTTTTCCAATACGTTTAACAATCACATCGAACTCGGTTTGAGTGTAGATCCTTACACGAGTAGCCTTGCCGGACAGGAAGATCCACAACTTTCAGGTTTGATTAACCGCCTCGGTGTTAACTTAGGTGGAGATTTACCGATAGCCGATAAACTCCGGCTCAAATTGCAATATACACCGCAAGTTGAAAACTACACCGGTGCTGAAGGGAAACTCAACGAATTCGACGCGTTCAGGAACATACTCTTAACCGAACTGAGTTTCAAACCCCTCACAAACTTACCACCCTTCGTTACTTCGTATCAGTTGCAACGCCTCGTGCGAACTTCAGACGTTTACAACAACATAGAACAGCAACTCGGTCTACGTTTTGGGCGTGTGTTGGAATATAGCTTTCGTTTACATCGGTTTGATGACGAAGACACGCGTAGAGAGGATTTCCTGCTTATCGGTTCTACCAACCATAAGATGACATCGCGCTTGCAATTTGGGCTTCTCAAACAGATGCTCGGCAAACTGGAATACGGGATTGAGCAGGGCAGCTACCAAACCAATTTGAACAACCTCATCTTAGGTGTGACAGGACTTGAAGATAATGAACGCCGAAAAGACTGGCGACACACCAGTTCCGCGAAACTGATTCAGGTACCAATCGAACAACTCATGTTTCAGGAAGAGATTAATCTATTCCTGAACCGCTCCAACGTTGATTTCTTCAACTTCATCAGCACCGAGGTCGCAGCGAGTTCCTTTTATCGACTTGAGACCGGACGCTGGATGCGGCTCCGACTCTCCAGACTGTGGGTGCAGTTTGAAGGCAAACAGATTCTTGACGAAACGGGAAACATCCCAGAAAACCCAATAAACCGTCGGGATACACAGATAGGTGCAAATGTACAAGTGAACTGGCAATTTAATTCGCATCTAACACTCAACGCTGATTATCAGATGACTCAAAACCGCACCAATGAAGCAGATCCGTTGCTTGACTTTCTCAATTATACACACACCATAGCAACTCTTACGATCAAGGGACAATATTGAAGTAACTTGCGGGTTCTGCCTACTTCTAATTCTGCCTCAGTTACCGCTGCCCTTTAAAGAGTTTTAGCTTCCCCTCAAATGCAATTAGCGTATAACACGCCTCAATTGCATCGGCGACGATAGGTTCGTCGGGGGTGCCCCACAACAACAGATAATCCACATTGTCAGCATAATCGCAGAGATCAATTCTTTCCGGCTGCCAGTGTACGATTTGCACCCATTCTTTTTCTTCTAATGGGGTTTCAAAATCCGCGTTGAATCGGATCGGAAAGTAGTCAAACTGTATTTCATAGTTGCCGAGATTAATGCCTCCGTTGTCAAGACAGTAGTAATTCGCCGCATTGACAAAGATACCCACGCGCTCAGAGCTGCCCCTTGGATCAAAGTGAATCGGGAGGATGACTTTATTCTTCCCAACCCGCTGCACAAAAGCGTTAAATTCGCGTATCTCAGCGTTGAGATTTTTGAAAAGAACACCAACATAGATGACATTAACCAATGCGAGAAGGGTGACTACTGCTGTGAGTGGACGTTGCCACTGCAGCTTATCAAATCCGCGGAACCATGCAAATATGACGAAGGTGGCTAAAATGGCAATTCTATCATTGACCCAACCGCCCGGACCGATAGAGTTCGGTAGGACAAAATAGAGTCCAAAAAGCACAGCCGCAAGACGTAGAAACGCCTTTTGTCCAGTATGCTCTACTGCCGTCTCCTTCCTGTTTTGCCAGATTGTTACAACACCGAGAAAGATCAAAAAAGCAGTCACAGCAGCGGAAAGCCAACTCGGAGCCTCGGTGTAAGAGACCAACACATGCATACCGATCAAGTTGAAAAAGAGTTCTCTGACCCGTCCGAGTCCAAACTCAGGCGGTTCGCCTGCCAATAAGTCCGAAGTAGGGAGGTAGGCAATCAGAAGTAGGGCTGCCGGTAGGAGAGAGCAGCCTGTAATGAGGATCCGTTTGAAGTCTCGTCTGAAATGGAACAGTGCCAGCAAAGCGATAGAGAACAAGATAAAAGCATAAGAGATGAGATGTGCGAAATAGGTGATAACAATGAGCAGATTGAGTAGAACGATACGTTTTCTGTTCATCTCGTCCTTGTGTTTCCACCAGTAACCGAGGGCAAGGAAAAAGAGAGGGACGCTGACAGCGAAATTGTAGAACCCCATGAGAAAGAGATAATTGTAGATAAAGGTGAAACTAAGTATGACGAGGGCATATCGTCCGCGTTGGACGGTGTTGAGAAAATAATAGATTGCGAGGGGGAACAGGATAACATAGAAACTCAGAAAGATTTTCTCGGCGATAAGCGGTGGAAAGACGAACATTAACATCGCCAATGAAAAGTGCGAGAGCCAGTTGGGAAAAGGATACCAGTTAATCTCGTAATAATCACGAAATTCATATTCCGGGTTGCTGTATTCTGTTAGGATTTGGGAGTTATAGACGTGGCTCACGCCATCTTGCGTCGGAAAATAGGGGAACAACCAGATCGGTAGCAGATAGACGACAATTAGTCCCCCAATCAAAAGTGCCACCCTTTTATGTAGAAGTGTGTAAAAGCGAGAGAAGAACTTCATCGTTTCTCCTTTCATCCCAAACTTTAGGCGTTGCAATTTTCAGGACTTCAGTTATAATGTTATCATGTTTCCGTATTTTGGCGTTAGCATTTTTATATTCGTTACATCATACCATCGTAGAAGCGACTTTACATGAGCATTCAGTTTTATTTTCCAGACATAGCCTTCTACACAAAGCATTGGAGAACTATTTCATGACGCAAGACCAAGTTAAACACTTCGTCGAAGAGAACGGCGTTGAGTTTTTTCTCTGCTCTTTCGTAGAAATGAGCGGGACCCCGAAGGGAAAGGTTATCCCATCCACACATCTTGAGGACATGGCAGAGGAGGGCGCGGGTTTCGGTGGCTTTGCCGCAGGTGAGATAGGACAATACCCACACGACCCGGAGATGGCGAGCATCCCCGATTTTAATTCTTTGACAATCGTGCCGTGGCGGAAAAACTTAGCGTGGGTAGCAGGAGATATGTATGTCGAAGGTAAATCGTGGCACTACTGTCCGAGGACGATTCTGCGACAGCAATTAGAAAAAACAAGGGAAATGGGATACGTCTTCAATGTCGGTATTGAGGCAGAATTCATGCTGTTGAAGCAGGACGAGACAGGACAATACACACCATGGGATAAACTTGATACTTTAGATAAACCGTGTTACGATCTAAGAGCGTTGCACCGCAATCTTGACATGATGACAACCCTCATTAAATATATGCAAGAATTGGGGTGGGAACCCTACGCGAACGACCACGAAGATGGAACATGCCAGTTTGAAACGAACTGGACCTATTCGGATGCACTCACAACAACCGATCGGCATACCTTTTTCAAGTGGATGGTTAAAACGATCGCTGAGGAACGAGGGTTATTGGCAACATTCATGCCGAAGCCGTTCACCAACCTGACGGGGAACGGGGCACACTTTCACATGAGCCTCTGGGATACGGCGAACCAGACGAACCTGTTCCTTGATGAGAACGATAAAAATGGCTTGTCCCAACCCGCTTACTGGTTCACAGGCGGTGTTCTGAAACATGCGAAAGCGGTCACGGCGGTCACGAATCCGCTGGTGAATAGCTACAAACGTTTAGTTCGTAGACCACCGCGTTCCGGTTCATCATGGGCACCGGTTTACGTCACCTACGGTGCCAACAACCGGACGCAGATGATTCGGATTCCTGCGCCGGGGCGTATTGAAAACCGATTGAGTGACGGCGCAGCGAATCCTTATCTGGCAGCGACGGTCCTGCTTGCAGCCGGATTAGACGGTATCGAAAATCAGATTGATCCTGGCGTGCAAAACGAGGACAATCTTTACGAAGTACCAGAAGATGAATTGCAGAGACGGGGTATTGGTGCCTTACCAACGACACTCAGCGAAGCCGTAGACGCTCTTGAAGAAGACGAAATCATCAAAAACGCGCTTGGGAACGAGTATGCTGACTACTACATTCAGGTCAAACGCGAAGAATGGCGAAACTACCATTGGAACATCAGCCAATGGGAAACCGACAACTATTTGGAGGTTTATTGATACTGGAAGCTGCAAGCACAATTCGCTCTTACAGAAAGAGCCTATGCCAGCAGTACAAAGGAAATAATTGATGAGAATTTTATTTAGACTGTTCGGTCTCGTACTTGTATGTTTGTCCGTTATTTACATGGTGAGTTGTGGGCAGCGCGAAGATGATGCGGTTGACGCGATCGCATTGGTGAGTGCGGAACCATCAAATGGGAGTACTATCGAGGCGCACGGAATTATTACTGTTACTTTCGATGGTGTTCCGGGAAATGTGTCAGTGAATGTAGGTGTTGTAAAACAATTAGGAACAACGGTTACAATCTCCGGTCCCTTCCCCCCGGGTCCACTTACACTAACAATTACGTGGGCGGATGGCGTTCAAACACTTACCTACACTGTCGCAACACCCACCTCTGTCCCTACTGATTCGTTCCCTGAACTTGAACCGGAAATTATCGTTGAACCTATTATTCCAGAGGGAATGGTCCTGATTCCAGAAGGTGAATTCCAGATGGGCAGCAACGACGGAGACGCTGACAACGATGAACAGCCGGTGCACAAAGTTCATCTCGACGCGTTTTACATAGATGTAAATGAGGTAACCAACGGAGAATTTAAGGATTTTGTCCTTGCGAACCCGGCATGGCAAAAAGATCGCATCGATGCAAAATTTCGCGATGGCAATTACCTACTTGACTGGAATGGGAATAACTATCCGCTTGGGGAACGGGATCATCCTGTGCGCTATGTGAGTTGGTATGCAGCGATGGCTTACGCAGTCTGGGTAGACAAACGTTTACCGACAGAAGCAGAATGGGAAAAAGCGGCACGCGGTGGATTAGAAAAAAAACAGTATCCGTGGGGCAACGGCATTAATTTCAACAGGGCAAACTACGGCAAACGTCTTGGCGAGACAACTCCTGTCGGCGAATATCCTCCGAACGATTACGGTGTGCACGATATCGCAGGTAACGTGTGGGAGTGGTGCCTTGATGGATACGAAGCCGACTTCTACGCCAACTCTCCACGTCAAAACCCTACTGCAGGTGCGAAAAATGTTGAGGAAATCGTCAACGACTTCAAGAACATTATAGATTTCCGCGTATTACGGGGTGGTGGATGGAATAGCGAGCCTGAATGGTTACGCGCCTCAAACCGCCATGGGACGAGTCCAGCATACGCGGGTATTGGTGCACTCGGATTCCGTTGTGCGAAAAGTGTATCGCTTTAACACACCAATCGGCAGCGCGAAATTTCTGTATTGAGGCAAAAACGAAAATTTGTTAGAATGTGTTTCAGGTAGAAAAGGGGACGTATCCTTTTCTCCTTTTTGTATTTCAGTATCGTGTTAGATTGTTTACTTTTCAATTAAGGAGACCCCATGAAAATCTTTTCAATAATCACACTCTGTTTACTCTTATGTGTAGCATTTTCCCACGCCGATTTAATGGAAGGGCTTGTCCTATACATGCCGCTTGATGAAGGTTCCGGTACTGCAACACAAGACTTGTCGGCAAACGGTTTTGAGGGTGAATTAAAGGGCAATGCAAAATGGATTGACGGGCAGTTCGGGGCGGCACTTCAATTTGCGGCCTCAGCAGACCACGTCCTCATTGAAGACGATGCTGCCTTTCACATTGAAGGCGCAATTACACAAGCAGCATGGGTGCAGTTGGATCGGCTTCCAAGCGCACACGCCATTATCTTCGGAACTCGACAGAGCGGGGCAACCCGACATATCGGCTTTGGATTCGGCATGAATCCAGCGAACGGTATCAAAGTCTGGACCAACGGTGCAGCCGGTGGATTCAAAGATATCAACGACAATGAAACAACACTCGAAACAGGCAAGTGGTATTATCTCGCCTATACGCACACAGACGATAACAACGGCTTAGTAGAGATCTACGTAGATGGCGAAGTAACATACTCCGAGGAATCAGGCAACCCAGTTGCCCCTGCACAAAATACGAGTGCGGTGCAAATCGGCACTTGGAGCGGCGAAGCGTGGACAGGGAGTGTTGACGAGGCTCGGCTCTGGGACCGCGCGCTTTCGGCAGATGAGATTAAAGCGAGCATGAACCAAGATGCTGCTTCATTCCTGACACCAGTAGAGCCGCAAGGTAAACTCGCCACATCTTGGGCAAACATTAAGTCGAATAGATAGCCCACAAACGAAGCATCAAAACCCCGAAGGTCTGTGACGACAGCCGCAGGCTTTCGGGACAAATGAGAAAAGGAGATTTACGATGAAAAGGGTTTTATTTTTGTTAACCTTCTGTGCTGTCTTCGTGCTTTCAGCAAACGTTGAGGCGATTCGGAATGACCCGGACCTGATAATCTACTACTCCTTTGATAAAGATGAAAAAGAGGTTACGGACGACAGTGGTAACGGATTTGATGGCGAAATTTCAGGCGCAGAGTGGAGCAAGGAAGGTAAACTCGGTGGTGCGATGGAATTTGACGGTGGAAGTGCTATCAAAACCCAACAAGACATCCCTGGACTTACCGATGCTGATTTAACAGAGATGACTGTAGAGCATTGGGTAATGCTTAGCGCAATTACTGGTGACACACAACAAGTCTGGGAAGCATTGAACGCAGCGGGTGCCTGGCCCGCAGAAACCTTCATTGAAGGTGCAGGAACGATGGTGTTTTATATTTACGATACCAAAAACACGGAGCATCGCACGGAAATCCCAGAACTACCGACTAAAAAGTGGGTGCACATTGCCGGCACATACGATGGCAAAGTTCAGAAATCCTATTTTAATGGTAAAGTTGTAGCAGAAGAAGCATGGAGCGGGAAGTTTAGGATCTTCAACGCACCAACAGGTGCTATTGCCCTCGGTAAAGACAACGAAGCAGATATCCAACATCTCAATGGATTCATCGACGAATTCGCGTTCTATACGCGCGCATTGAGTGAAGACGAGATTAACGCTGACATGAATAAAGGTGTTTTATTCGCTGTTGATCCCGCAGACAAATTGAGCACTACGTGGGCAAACATCAAGGCTGAGTATTAGTCAAAAGATGTTGCGATAGGTTCAGAATCTGTCGTCTAAAGACCCTGTTTCAGAAAAAACGGCGAAACTTCCAATCACTGCTCAGTTCTTGTTTGGATCTACAAGACTTTCTTTGTAGAGAAAATTAAACGCCGACTCATCCGTAAAAATAGGACAACTTTAACAAAACCGTTTTCGGACAACGGACGAAAACGAGTAAAGTCCAATTTTTAAAACTTTTGATAAAAACAGAAGCGCAATTAGAATCACGCTTATCAGAACCCACAGACGAGGTGATAGCGTCAATCGCTGCACTGGAGGGGGATATCCTTATTCTCGGTGTCGGTGGAAAGATAGGTCCGACACTTGCCAAACAGGCAAAACGCGCCATCGAATCCGCAGGTATCTCCAAAAAGGTCATCGGTGTGTCTCGTTTTTCGACATCAGGTCTACGAGAAAGTTTGGATGAAGTCGGTATTGAAACAATTGCTGCTGATCTGCTCTCGGAAGACTGCCTACAAAATCTACCCGACATTCATAATGTAATTTTGATGGCAGGCAGAAAATTCGGTTCGACAGGCAATGAACATCTGACGTGGGCAATGAACAGTTATATGCCGGGGCGTGTGGTGGAAAAGTTTAAAGATTCTCGGCTGGTCGTTTTTTCAACAGGAAACGTCTACCCGTTGACTCCTGTATCTCATGGCGGGGCAACTGAGGGTTTACCGGTTGCCCCGATTGGTGAATACGCACAATCGTGTCTGAGTCGTGAACGGATATGTACCTATTTTTCATCGCAATTTGGCACACCAATGGCAATCCTGCGATTGAACTACGCGATTGAACTACGCTACGGGATACTACTGGATATCGCTGAAAAAGTTTACGCGGAAGAACCAATTTCCCTGAAAACGGGAAATGTGAACGTGATATGGCAAGGCGATGCTAATGCCATAGTATTACGGGCTTTCGCACACAGCCAAAGTCCACCCTTGATTCTCAATGTAACGGGACCGGAGACCGTTTCTATACGATACCTTGCGTTGCGTTTCGGAACACTCTTCAACAAATCGCCAAGTTTCAAGGATCAGGAGGCAGAAACAGCCCTGCTAAGCAATGCTTCTCAGTGTCATCGCCTGTTTGGATATCCACGTGTCTCTTTAGAGCAGATGATCGAGTGGGTGGCAGAGTGGGTTCGGATAGGTGGCACCACGCTCCAGAAACCGACCCACTTTGAGGTACGCGACGGTAAATTCTGATCTTGCGTTCCATAGCGTAAAAACAATATAGACAAAAAATGCGAATTTTGTTAGCATATCAGAGCAGTGTTTTTGTGATGTTCGCGCTTTTAGTTGGTAGTGCTTTGTGCCAGCCGGATCCACCAGTGACTATCGCGTTCGCTTCAGACGTTAGTGGGAACTGGGAAATTTACCTAACAGATACGACCGGAAAGCAACCGACGAACCTCACGGATAACCCTGCAGCGGATTACTACCCGACATGGGCACCTGATGGAACTCAAATTGCCTTTTTCTCCCGGCGCGATGGGAATCACGAAATTTATGTGATGCAGGCTGATGGAACCAATCAGCGTCGCTTAACGCATCATCCGACGACAGATAAAGCACCTGCGTGGGCACCTGATGGCAAACGCCTCGCTTTTACGTCAAATCGCAATGGGCATTTCGACATCTATCTGCTCCATCTCGATAATGGCGAGGTAATTCACCTCACCAAAAATCCATTTGAAGATGAGGCACCTGCTTGGGCTCCCAATGGAAATACCCTCGTTTTTCACTCAAAACGGGAACTCAACTGGGATATATACATCGTCAATGTGGACAGTCGGGTGGAACAGCGATTGACACATCAACCGTTGATGGATACTTACCCGGCTTGGGCACCTGATGGCACTCGGATTGTGTACGCCTCCATGCATCGAGAAGCAAAACTCGCTGACTTCGACTTGTACATCATGGATGCAATTGATGGTGAAAACAAAAAAGCCCTCACTGACACGCCAACAGATGAAGCCGTTCCAGCTTGGGCTCCTGATGGCGATACCATCGCCTTTCAATTTGAGAAAGATGGCAGATGGGTTATCCATCTGATGCGTGCCGATGGTAGCGAGCGCCGCGAATTGATTAACAACGGTGCATGGGCAGCACAACCGAAATGGCACAGCGGTTCAGATGTACTTCCAATAGAACCATCAGCGTTACAAATTCAACTCTGGGGCAAAATCCGAACCCCATAAGAAAATAGTCGTCAGTTGTCAGTCATCAGTTATCAGTGAAGAGGTTTTCATGTAACAATTTACCGCTTCTTGGAGTACGTCAAGAATATAAAGCAAAAACAAATTTGGGTTCCGCATCTGGGCAAAATTTGGGTATATTGTTACAAAAGTACCTCTTTACCGACAGCCGACAGCCGACAACTGATAAAAAAGGAGATATGTTTATGCGTTTCAAAACTTTAATATTAGGTACACTTTTCATATTCGGTTTACTGCTAACAAGCGGTATAAGTTATGGCTATGAGCGAGCAATTGAGGCAGAAATGGCAGATGCTATTGAAGCACCGATGGAAGTCGCCGATGACGCGGATGCTTCCGGTGGACAGTTCGTGTGGATGGAGGGGCCGCCTGTTACAGGTGGTGGTGGTGAAGGTTGGGTAGAATATAATCTGTTTATCCCAGAACCCGGGACCTACGCACTCTGGGGCAAAGTCATTGCATGGGACGGCAATAGTGATTCATTCTGGGTGACATGGCAACCCGCCGATCCAGACGAAAACGCTCAAGAAACTCAGAACACCGAGTTCCGCTGGGGTGTTGCTCAAAGCAACGAATGGCACTGGGACCGAATTAATCACTGGTTAGATGGTGGGACATTTGAACGGGAATGGGAGATAGAGGCAGCCGGAGACACAACGCTCCGTATCGCAGTCCGGGAAGATGCCTGTATGTTAGATGTCATCTACATCACCGACAATCTCTCAGAGGACGAAGCGGAAGTCAATCCTCGCGACCCGATTCCATCAGATTCCTTAGTCCCTGTTGAACCGCAAGATAAACTCGCTACAACATGGGGTAAACTGAAAGCGGGACGATAGTTAATTAACTTAATCTGACTGCGGGCGGTTCTGCAAAACCGCCCCTGTGTTTTGAAAACAGAAAGGAGGCTTTGGTGAAATACAGAACAACATTGATGCTAATTATACTAACAGTATTCTTATGTGGAATTGTCGGGCTTCGTGCTGAGGTCGAAATTGCCCTTGAAGCCGAGTTGGCAGACGAGATTGTAGCACCGATGATAATTGCAGATGATAGACTCGCATCTGATGGAAAATTCATCTGGGATGATGGGGAACCACTAACCGGTGGTGGTGGTGCAGGCTACGCTGAGTTTATTATCAATATTCCTGAACCGGGGGATTACGCACTGTGGGGACATGTCATCGCATGGGACGGTAACAGCGATTCGTTCTGGGTGACTTGGCAACCTGCCGATCCGGACGAAAATGCACAAGCAACCCAAAATACAGAATTTCGTTGGGGTGTTGGAGCAGGTGCCGCTTGGCATTGGGACCGCATCAATCATTGGTTAGATGGTGGAACGTTCGACCGGGAATGGGATTTCAAAGAAGCAGGTGAGACGGTCCTACGTATCGGGGTGCGTGAAGATGCAACTATGCTAGACGCAATTTTTGTGACGACTAACGTGAAAGCCACAGTAGCCGCCCAAGCAAACGTTCGTCTTCCAACCGATGAAGATCGAAAGATACAAATTGAGGGACTCGCTGTGGATGCCAAGGGAAAAGCCGCAACCACATGGGGTTCCCTGAAACGAGCGTATCAATAAGAAAAGGTGGCATAAACTCACTTTGGGATGTTCTGAGGCGATCAGGTATTTGGTTTCCAAATCCTTGATGTTGCGATTGCAGACTGACGCAAGGGACAACTTTAACAAAGTGATTGTTGCGTAGCATATAACACTGTCCACCATAATAGTTAATACGCCACAAGTCAAATCCACGTTCAAACTGGACAACGCGATCAGGCGGGCCGAGACGAAGCTGTAATTTCTCTACTGCCCGCTTGTCTCGCGTAACAAGCGCGTGTGTCACATACGCGAGCCCTGAAAGAATCCCGCCTAACGCAATTTTCCCTCTTAATTTGACTGAAATACTCTCTACAGCCGGCGTTAACCCCCAAATTAAGCATAGAACAAGCCCAAGAGCACAAATTTTTCTCGGTCTTAGACAAAAAATTTGACATAAATTTCGCATTTGTGTGTTAACTACCTTGACAAATAAAATTTTTGCGGGTATCCTAATAGGAATGAATAAAAAAGAATCGCTATTTAGGGCGCAGCTTGCAAGCCCATATTGAGAAGTGGGCGCAGCTTGCAGGTTTCCTATGTTTGTTTAAAAACAGGCACAATTTGTAGGTTTCCAGCATTTCAAGCGCGGACGTTGGTTTTATGCACCGTTATACGTAGTGTATAGAAGACAACCATTTGATTAGCGATCTACCTGGAGCGTGCCAGAAAGATGACTGTCATGCATTCTAAGGGAGAAACTCCCGACACAACAGATGCACCGAATTGTACAACGGAACTGAGCGTTGAGGACGTTAAACAGGAATTATATAACCGCCACCATCCAAGTTTAACCTTTCTCGATATAGAAGCTCATGCGAAAACAATCCACAGGATACGAGCCCTGAAGCAGAAACACAACATTGTAATGCTCGGTCACAACTACATGGAGCCACTCGTTTTCGGACTGTCTGAAAAAGAGGAGCAGGGCGATTCACTCGGCTTGAGCATGTACGCCGCAAAAACGGAGGCACCGTACCTAATTTTTAACGGTGTGCCGTTTATGGCGGAAACAGCGAAAATCTTAAACCCTAGCAAAACAGTGTTAGTCGCAGACAAAACAGCAGGGTGCTCACTCGCCGATAACTTCGGCGCGGAAGATGTCAAGCAGTTGAAGGCCCTCTATCCCGGTGCGCCAGTGATGATTTATGTGAATAGCTACGCCGACGCGAAAGCAGAATCGGATATTTGTTGTACGTCGGCAAATGCAGCACATATCGCGAAAACGATGCCCGGGGATACAATAATTTTTGTGCCCGATATCTTCTTTGCACAGAATTTGGAGGAAGAATTAAAGGGCGAAAAGAATGTCGTCTATCCCGGCAAAGACAACACAGCGCGTGGTGCAGTCTGCGAAGTTCATGAAAAGTTCACACTTGAGGACCTCCTCGGAATCCGTGACTCGTTTGAAATCCCGAAAGGGCATCCCCGCCGTAAACTTTACGCGCACTGGGAATGCCGTCCGAATGTCCTACAAGAAGCAGATTTTTACGGCAGCACCAGCCAAATTATGAAGGATATAGCAGAACGTGTTGCGGCGAATCAACTGGAACGTGCCTTTGTTGCCTCGGAGTGTGAATTAACCTCGAATTTAGCACAAGAATTTCCAGAAGTTCAATTCTGGACAGCCTGCTCCGTCCGATGCTCACACATGGCACAGGTAAATTTAGGCAAAATAGCGAAAATTCTGGAGGCGATAGATCAGGATGCGGACCTCGATGAATATGAGATTACGCTGAATTCTGAAACTATTGACAAAGCTCGCGCGCCAATTGAGCGAATGCTTGAAGCGAGTGTGTAATAGTTATCAGTTATCAGTTAAAAGTTATCAGTTAAACAGGGTTCTAATGTTGTGTGCATTAGAACCCTGTTTATAGTAAAACTGGAAAATATGTGGGCAATCATTCAATGAATGAAGTGCTAATTGATAACTATTAGAAGCGCGTGATAAAAGAGACGCGATGCGCATTTCCGACATAAGGATCCGGGACAAAAGCGTAATCAAACTGGAAGTCGATATTCGCTAACGCGTCTTCACCGCTACGTCGTACACCGACACCGAGTGCCAATCCATCGCTGGGGTTCTCATTCATTCCAATTCGGTATCCAAGACGTGCAGCGACGCTATCATAAAACCAGCGTTCTGCCCCGATATGGAAACTCGGATTTGCATCAATGAGTGGAAGGTTGGCATCGGCGACGAACGCCCAAAGTTCACGCGGTGGTTCTGTTTCCTCTGCCTCTACTTCTACCATAGGCTGCTTCCACATTCTGTAAGCGATGCCTGCTCGGAGTGCCATCGGTAGGTTTTCCCCACCATCTAAGACCCCCGCATTTTGGACAGCAACCCCAATCCCAAGATGATTGTCAAACAAACGCAATATTACACCGACATCTGCTGCGGCACCGTAGGCATTCTGAATGTCCAGCTGCTCTGAAATTACCTTCGCCGTGCCACCGATTGACATTGCCGTGCCGATCGGATAAGCGAAAGATAACCCTGTGGCAAAACCGCCGACCGTTACAGTGCTATCTGGGTCCTCCGTTGGTCCTTGGCGGCGTTCAATTTCAGTGAAACTTCCGAGGAAACTCGCGCCCCAGACGAGCCGGTCCACCCGCTGTGCATATCCGATGGTTTGGTTGTTAATGTCCGCAAACGAGAAGTGTTGCATTGCGGTCAATTCTTGGTCGTGTACAGCGGTCAGTCCTGCTGGGTTCCAAAAAATAGTGTTAATGTCGTTAGCAAGCCCAGCAAAGGCACCTCCCATCCCAACGGGCCGACTCCCTCCTTCAATCTTTAGGAAAGCAGCACCGGTTGTTCCTGCTCCATCATGGATACTCACTGCGTGTACGCATGGGGCGGTCGCGGTTACTACGAGAAGTGCCATTATGATTAGACCGGTTCGCCTTTTCAGCATTATAAATTCTCCTTATCCTGACTTTTCGATATCGGCTTAAAATCCTAATTTTTGGGGTATGGAAACTTGGCTCACACAATGCAGTGTGCTTAGTCAACAACCAGCACTTTACCCACAATGTTCGCTCGATTCCCTGCTGCGTTGACAGCCTCCAAGCGGAAGATATAGAGTCCTCGCGCGACAGCGGTGCCCGCTTGGTTCTCCAAATTCCATTTCACCAACTGGTCATTGCGCTGTCCGGACACAACATCAGGGTACGTTTGCGAGAGCACCATGTCACCACTCCAATCATAGATGCTCAGCGTAAGTTCGATCGTGTCGCCAAGTGGAACGTTAACATCAAAAGAAAAGAAGGCAACATCCCGTTTTGAGAGTCGGAGCGGATTTGGCCATCCAAAGGTCGTGCCTCGGAAAGTCAGCGACACAGACATAGTATATTTACCAATGTCGTAAATAGCGTAATTCCCTGCATTGTCGGTGACTCGAACATCCAAGTCGTATTCACCGGAACGCGTTGGTAGGAAGTCAATAGACCAGACGCTCCACGGTTCCTGTTCTGCATCGCTGTCATCAACAGCGGCAACTGGATCAATGGGTTGATTATCGGGACCGGTACCAACGATTTCTACAAGCCACACACCGGATGCCGGGACAGGAATTTCACCCTCACCAATCCGCTGTGTTCCTCCTGGATCAGAGGCTGTACCTTCTAATGGCAGTGCCTTATCAGTCAACTCGGTTTCACCACCATCACTCGTTATAGCAGCAGTCGGTGCGGTCGTTTCATAAAGAAATTCGGTGGTAATTGAGTCCGTTGGTGCGAATCCAAGGAGTTCGGAGTCGTTTCCTATGCTGATAACCGTGATTTTATAAACCCCTTGGAGCGTGAGTCCATCGGACTTAAAAATGAGCGTGTCAACTCCGTTCTGCTGCGTATTGCCGGAGATTTCCGATCCGTCCGGACTCCTCACAATAATCCTGGACTGTGCCAAGTTGACCCCTAACCCTGTGTCAAATATATTTGCTTGGATGACGACACCGCCGGTTGTAGAAACTGCGGTTGGATAATCCTCTGCATTGAGGTCAACAAGCAGTGGTACCTCATTGATAAGTAAAGTGCCTTCATCAATTGTCGGTGGGTTGGTGTCGTAGACGAAAACCCTTTCATAGGGTTCATCGTCGTTCCCTGCGCGGTCTGTGGGGTTAATGGTGATTTGATATTCACCATCTGCGGAACCGTTGTCAGCGAGCGGAACAGTGAGCCGGAAAGTGAGGTTCCCTTGCCCATCGTCAGATACTCGTCCTGAAATTTTCGTTGGTTTTGGCGAGAGACGTTCAAAGGTTAGCCATTTCTCATCAAGGTTTTTCCAATCAATTCCGGACGTTTCATCGGTGAGATTAACGCGAATCTCTGTCAAGGAATTATTAACTTCAGGCTGTACAACGACGAGACTAATTACTTCATCAGTCTCAATCTCCGGTGACTGTGTGTCATAGGTGAAGGTGAATCGTTGAACTCCACCACTCCGTCCGGAAGCACTGATCGGTGTAAACTCAATAGTATAGATTCCATCTTCGGATCCATCGGTTGCGAGTGGACGGATAAGGTCATAGATTAGCCGGTTACTTGTCCGCCGTTGCTGCCCCGCAATAATTTGATCAGCAGAGTTTAGCAAGCGAAGCGTTGAAAGGTGATTTTCATCATCTGTTTCAAGCCTCACCTCTATCCGCTCAAGCTCTTCATTTGTAAATGCTTCGTCCGCTGGTGCTGTAATCGGGTCTGTCGAAACCACGGTAGGTAAGCGTCTTGACAAGAGGAAACTCCGTTCAAAGACGGTCGCATCTCCATTGCCTGCACGGTCAATAGCCTGGACACGGATGATGTATCGCCCATCAGCAACGAGTTGATTCGTCGTTAGGGTTAATTCTGATGTGCCATCACTAACAAGTTCACCAGATATTTGTGTGCCACTTGGATTGACCAACGTTACCGTAGTCATTGCCCAGTCAATACCACTATCTCCCTTATCATTGAGGGTTACCTGTATCTGCGTGATATCCTCGGTGAGCAAAGCTCCATCAGTAGGTACTGTGCTAACGAGGGTGGGTGCTTGGGTATCATAAACAATCAAGTGTTCAACTGTATACGGGTTTCCTGCTTGGTCCGCTAACGCAATGCCAACAGTGTATTCACCATCCATGCTACCATCAAGTGGCAAGGGCTGATCGAGCGTGAGAAAAAGTTGGTTTTCAGTATCATCAGTGAGTTGTGCTGGCACCAAACTACCGCTCGCATCGCGGAGGGTAACTTTCTGATCTGAAAGTATGAGGTCGGCGGGACCAACATCCGCGACAGTGAAATGAAGTTGTGTTAAGCTCCGACTGATATAGGAGACCGGTTGACTTAAGTTGATCGGGTCAGCGGCTATTATCTCTGGTTCTTGGGTATCGTAAATAAACTCACGATACACTGAGTTACCTTGCCGCCCAGCTTGATCCACGGGTATGACATATACGCTGTACCGACCATCTGTAGTGCCATCAGATGTAAGTCCTCGCGGTTCCCAAACGATCAGGTTTTCGCCATCGGAACCTACTGTCCCACGGACGATCGTGTTATTGGTGTCCACCACGGTAATACTTGACCCTTCAGTCCCGAAGGATAACCCTGTCTCTGTTGGATCAACAAGGAACGCTCCAATGAGCATATTGTTTTCGTTGACGTAAGCAACATCGCTGCTTTCAGTTGTCTCGGCCTCGCCGATAACGACAGAACTTACACGTGGCAAGGGAATATCCAAAAAGAAGCTGTAATTAACAGGACCGGATGCGGCATTTCCTGCTACATCTCGCGGTGTGACAGAAAGAGTATACGAACCGATGTGTTCCAATTTTAGGAAATTGACGGTAACCTGAGATGCGCCATCATCTTGTAAAGCAAGTGGGAACTCAGATTCAATAGGTACCCCATCGTCATCAGTCTCGCCAGATGGATCTGGACCCATCAAGGTAATCTGGGTATTGGCAAAATCAATCCGTGTTGCTTCTTCAAATTGAAGTGTGATACTGCTTATAGATTCCAAAACCTCAGCAATTCGATTCGGTACAAGTTCCACCGATGGATCAGTGTTTACTATCACAGAGGAAAGACGAGGTACTTGAGAATCATAAATGAAAGTATGCTCGGAATCCAAACGATTTCCTGCTTTGTCAAAAATGCCTAACCCGACTGTATATTCACCATCAGCACTCCCGTCTTGAGCGAATGGAGACGATAGCGTCAAGTAGAGTTGACTCGCTAACTCATCATATGTCAGCGTGGTTGGAACCGCATTTCCAGAAGCATCTAACAACGCTATCGTTTGCGATTCCCATTCCAAATCCGCGGGACCCACATCTTGAACTGTAAACGTGAACTGGTTTAAATTGCCATTGATATAAGACACGGGTTGGCTCAGCATCAAAGGTGATGACGCTGTTATTTGAGGTTCTTCTGTATCATAGATAAATTGACGATAGACGACTTCACCACGCCCCCCCGATGTATCAACGGGCGTGATTTCTACGGCATACCTACCATCAACACTTCCATCTGTCGGGAGCGATAGCGGTTGCCATATCAACTGGTTCGCATCTTCTACACGCACTTGACCCGGCACAGCAGCACCTGAAGCACTACTGGTTACGACGATGCTTGAACCACCTTCGGTTAGACTCATACCTGTGTCATCCGAAAAGGTTGCTACTATCGTCGGATCGCTGCCATTGATGAAAACAACATCACCGGACTTACCACCTATCATCACGGAACTCACACTTGGCAAGACTAAATCCAGTGCGAACCGATAATTCACAGCACCCGACGCAATATTCCCTGCTACATCCTGCGCCGTCACAGACAGTGTATACATGCCAACCTGACGCAATGGGAGGAAACTCGCCGTCAGACCCGTCGTCCCATTATCTCTCAAGGTCAGTGGAACTGACTCTCCAGTCGGTCCCATCAAGGTAATCTGCGTATTGGTAAAATCAACGCGCGTCGCCTCTTCAAAAGCAAGCGTGATACTGCTTATCGATTCAGAAATGTCAGCAATACCTTCCGGGATAAGCACTACCGGAGATTCAGTGTTCACCATCGCAGAAGAAAGACGTGGCACCTGAGAATCATAAATGAACGTATGCTCCGATTCCAACAGATTCCCTGCCTTGTCAACAATACCTAACTTGACGGTATATTCACCATCCACACTTCCATCTTGAGCAAACGGAGACGAAAGCGTCAAGTAGAGTTGGCTCGATAACTCATCGGATGTCACCGTCGCCGGAACCACACTTCCAGAAGCATCTAACAACGCAACTGTCTGAGACTCCCATTCCAAATCCGAGGGACCCACATCTTCAATCGTAAATGTGAACTGACGCAAATCGCCGCTGATGTAAGATATAGGTTGACTCAACGTCAATGGAGATGACGCTGTTACTTGAGGCTCCTCTGTATCATAGATAAACTCACGAGTATCGGTGGCAATATTCCCTGCCACGTCCTGCAATGTCACAGACAGCGTATACATCCCAACCTGACGCAACGACTGAAAACTCACAGTCAGACCCGTCGTGCCACTATCTTCTAACGTCACCGGAATCGTTTCTCCAGTCGGTCCCATCAAGGTAATCTGCGTATTGGTAAAATCAACGCGCGTCGCCTCTTCAAAAGCAAGCGTGATACTGCTTATCGATTCAGAAATGTCAGCAATACCTTCCGGGATAAGCACTACCGGAGATTCAGTGTTCACCATCGCAGAAGAAAGACGTGGCACCTGAGAGTCATAAATGAACGTATGCTCCGATTCCAATAGATTCCCGGCTTTGTCTATGACGTCTAATGTCACTGTATAGGTGCCATCAGCACCGCCGTCTTGAGCAAATGGCGAAGACAACGTCAAATAGAGTTGACTCGATAACTCATCGGATGTCACCGTCGCCGGAACCATACTTCCAGAAGCATCTAACAACGCAACTGTCTGAGACTCCCATTCCAAATCCGAGGGACCCACATCTGCAACCGTAAACGTGAACTGACGCAAATCACCGCCGATATAAGATATAGGTTGACTCAACGTCAATGGAGATGACGCTGTTATTTGAGGCTCTTCTGTATCATAGATAAACTCACGATAGACGACTTCACCACGCCTGCCTGATGTATCAACTGGGGTGATCTCTACAGTATATCTACCATCAACACTCCCATCTGTTGGAAGCGATAGCGGTTGCCATATCAACTGGTTCGCATCTTCTACACGCACTTGACCCGGCACAGCAGCACCTGAAGCATTTGTTACAACAACGCTTGAACCACCTTCGGTTAGACCCATACCTGTGTCATCCGAAAAGGTCGCTACTATCGTCGGATTACTACCATTGATGAAAACAACATCACCGGACTTACCACCTATCATCACTGAACTCACACTTGGCAATGTTAAATCCAGCGAGAACCGATAATTCACAGCACCAGATGCAACGTTCCCTGCCACATCCTGTGCTGTCACTGACAACGTATAGACACCAACCTGACGCAACGAAAGGAAACTCGCCGTCAGACCCGTCGTCCCATTATCTTCCAAAGTAAGAGGAATCTCCTCGCCATCTGGATCCATCAATGTAATCACGGTATTCGCAAAATCAACACGGAGCGCATCCTCAAAAGCAAGTGTGATACTGCTTATCGACTCAGAAATATCAACTATACCCCCCGGGATAAGCACCACCGGCAACTCGGTGTTTACCATCACAGAGGAAAGACGTGGCACTTGAGAGTCATAAATGAACGTGTGCACCGAAGCCAAAACATTCCCGGCTTTGTCTACAATCCCTAACCGCACCGTATACTCACCATCGGCACTCCCGTCTTGAGCAAACGGAGACGAAAGTGTCACGTAGAGTTGGCTCGATAACTCATCGAAGGTCAGCGTCGCGGGAACTACATTCCCTGACGCATCTAACACCTCAACCGCTTGCGACTCCCATTCCAAATCCGAGGGACCCACATCTTCAATCGTAAACGTGAACTGACGCAAATCGCCGCTGATGTAAGATATAGGTTGACTCAACGTCAATGGAGATGACGCTGTTACTTGAGGCTCCTCTGTATCATAGATAAACTCACGAGTATCGGTGGCAATATTCCCTGCCACGTCCTGCAATGTCACAGACAGCGTATACATCCCAACCTGACGCAACGACTGAAAACTCACAGTCAGACCCGTCGTGCCACTATCTTCTAACGTCACCGGAATCGCCTCGCCATCCGGCCCCATCAATGTAATCACGGTATTCGCAAAATCAATACGGAGCACCTCTTCAAAAGCAAGTGTGATACTGCTTATCGACTCAGAAATATTAGCAATATCTTCCGGGATAAGCTCCATTGGCGACTCAGTGTTTACCACCACAGAGAAAAGACGTGGCACTTGAGAATCATAAATGAAAGTATGCTCCAAATCCAAAATATTTCCCGCTTTGTCTACAATCCCTAACTTGACGGTATACTCACCATCAACACTCCCATCTTGAGCAAACGGAGACAAGAGCGTCAAGTAGAGCTGACTCGCTAACTCATCATACGTCAGCGCGGTTGGAACTGTATTTCCAGCAGCATCTAACAACGCAATCGTTTGCGACTCCCATAATATATCTGATGGTTCTATACCTTCACCAGGAACTACATCTGAGACTGTAAATGTGAACTGACTTAAACCACCACTGACATAAGAGACAGGGGCATTTAATGTTAGTGATGTCGCCGCGGTAATACGTGGCTCCTGTGTATCGTAAACGAATTGACGATAGACGACATCGCCCTGCCTTCCGGCGTTATCAATCGGTGTAACCGTAACGGTATAGCGACCATCCGCACTCCCATCAGTTGGAAGAACGATGGGAGACCACGTCAATTGATTCTCGCCAGTGGCTGTGGTGATACCGGGTGCGGGAATGCCGCTGGGGCTCGTGACAGCAATCGTTGAGCCACCCTCACCTAATGCCAACCCAACACCGCTCAAATCGGCGAAAGTCGCAACGATGTTAGCGGCTGTCCCATTAACGTAAACGATCGTCCCAGACTTACCGCCAATTATTACTGAACTGACAACTGGTAACGCTAAATCCAAAGTGAACCGGTAATCAACAGCACCAGAGGCAACATTCCCTGCTATATCCTGTGCCGTCACAGACAGTGTATACGTACCGACTTGAACCAACGGGAGAAAACTTGCTGTCAGACCTGTCGCGCCATCATCTTCCAAAGTAAGAGGAATCGCCTCTCCAGCCGGATCCATTAAGGTAATCTGAGTATTGGCAAAATCAACGCGCGTCGCCTCTTCAAATTCAAAGGTGATACCGCTTACAGATTCCAAAATCTCAGTAATTCGATTTGGCACAAGTACCACTGGTGGATCGGTGTTCACCGTCACAGAGGAAAGAGACGGTACTTGAGAGTCATAAATGAAAGTATACTCCGAATCCAAACGATTCCCTGCTTTATCAACAACCCCTAACTTGACGGTATATTCACCATCAACACTTCCATCTTGAGCGAACGGAGCGGAAAGCGTCAAGTATAACTGACTCGCTAACTCATCATACGTCAGCGCGGTTGGAACTGTATTTCCAGAAGCATCTAACAACTCAATCGTTTGCGATTCCCACAATATATCTGAAGGTTCTATACCTTCACCAGGAACTACATCTGCGACCGTAAATGTGAATTGATTCAAACCACCACTGACATAAGAGACTGGTGCGTTCAATGTCAGCGGTGTTGCTGCGGTAACGCGCGGCTCCTGTGTATCGTAAACGAACTGACGATAGACGACATCGCCCTGCCTTCCGGCATTATCAATCGGTGTAATGGTGACGGTATAGCGACCATCCGCACTCCCATCAGTCGGAAGAACGATGGGGGACCACGTCAATTGATTCGTGCCAGTAGCTGTGGTGATACCAGGGGCAGGAATGCCGCTGGGGCTCGTGACAGTGATAGTTGAACCACCATCGCCTAAAGCAACGCCAACACCGCTCAAATCCGTGAAAGTAGCGACGATGTTAGCGGCGGTCCCATTAACGTAAACGAGAGTCCCCACCTTACCATCAATAAGTACAGAACTGACGGCTGGCAAAGCGACATCAATCCGAAACCGATAAACGAAAGGTGCCGCACTTTGATTGCCAGCAAGGTCCTGTGGCGTGATTGATAGCGTGTATTCACCGCGCTGCGTCAAGACTTGAAAATTGAGCGTCAAAACGGCTTGTCCATTATCAACTCGGTTGACAGGAATAACGGTCTCCCCTGGGCCCATCAACGATACAACCGTCGCGCCAAAATCAATATCACCAGCTGCCTCGTCAAACGCAACAGTTATCTGACCAACAGAGTCGGCAATATCTGTGGTGCGATTCTCAGCAAGCGGCGTTGGGGATTCGGCTGCCACTTGGACACTTTCAATCGCGGGAAACTGTGTATCTAAAATGACCGAGAATTCTTGTGTAAAACTTTGTCCTGTAAAATCGATAAATGTCGTAGTTATCGTGTATCCACCGTCCGCACTTCCATCACGTGCGGTAGGTGTCTGAGCAGTCCAAGTTAACAAGTTGTTTACATCATCATGCTCAAGATCTTCCTGTGCGATGAGAGCACCTTGGGAATTTCTAACAGTCAGGGTCGAAGCATCAAAATCAATCCCAGCACCGATGTAATCAGTGATTTCGGCTGTAATCGTTGCCAAACTGTTGACTGTTGTAGTTTCAGGTATTGTCAGTCGGATTTCGGGTTCATGCTTTTGACTGATAAGGTAGAACTCGCGCACGGCAGTCATACCGCTGTTGCCTGCACGGTCGGTGGGGGTTATTTCAATTCTATAAGTGCCATCATCTGAACCGTCTAAGGCAATCGGTTCTGTGAGCGTCAGCGTGATTGTATCCGTGCCGTTACTCGTTATGTTCACAGGCACATCTACTTGCGCGCTACTGTCATCACGAGTGAGTTGGAAGCTGCTCTGAATGAAATCGATACCGCTGGTTTCCTCATTGAGTTTCACCTCAACCTGCGATAATTCCGAGACAGTCTCATTGGCAGCTGGCATTGTAGAAATGAGCGTTGGCAGCTGCGTATCGTAGATAAGCCGGTAATTGTAAATTTTGGTATTACCGAGAAGGTCTGTCGCCTGAACGTTGAGGATATAGCGTCCATCTTGGCTTCCATCCCGGCTAACAATCGGTTTATCCAATACATAGGTCAGTGTATTGCTCTCTGCGTTAGGTAAAGACCTACCCGCAAGCGCATTGATGCCATTCCCTCTGGGAGTACCGAACACAATCCCAGAGATTCCGCGTCCACTAACAAGGCTAACCCCTACGCCTTGCTCACCTTCCATAAAGGTGGCGACAAACTGAGTAACTGGGAGATTGTAATAGATCGTGTCACCGATCAGGCTAAACGATTCACCGCCCTCCACTGGGCTTAGTGAGACAAGTTCCGGTGCGAGGTTATCATAGAGAAATGATACCTCAATATCTCCGGTCTGGTTGCCTGCTTTGTCGGCACCAACAATCTGAATTGTGTACTGACCGTCTTGGAGGCCATCTGTCGGTGACAACGGAGATAGGAACTGCCATCGAATTCTATTCGTAGAAGGTTGCGTCTGTTGCCCCAATACATCACCATTGGGTCCGGTAAGACTAATGCTGGAAGCAAAGAGATCGAGACCATCCGCAAGGTTATCTGTGAACGTGGCTTCAACATAACTCAACTGTTGGCTAATGCCAGCACCAGGCGTAAGCCTCCCTCTGCTGGTGGAAACGCTCGTTAAGCTGGGTGTCACGTTATCAAAGGTAAATTTTGTCTCGCTACGTAAGATGTTACGAGCTTTATCTGACAGGGTAATCTCAAGTGTATAGGTCCCGTTTTCAGAAGGCACATCTAAAGGATTTCCTAAAGTAAAGGTTAACGTGCCAGATGTGCTATCTGTGCTATCTGTGTGACTGAGGGAACCCGCTACGGTAGTCCCCTGTTCATTCTTCAAAACGATATTCGATAGATTTGGACCGAAATCAATTGAACTCCCGTCATCCAGCTCCGGCGTTACTGTAATCAAAGAGACTGACTCTATATTAACAAAACTGCCCTCGGCAATCTTGGTGCCGTTTGCATCTATACTGGAAATGCGTGGAGGGGTTGCATCTAAGGTAACCTCTTGCCCCTCTTTTTCTAAATCGTCGTTAGCTCCTTCATCGTCACGTTTCGCCCTGTTGAGGGTAACCGTAATGGTATATTTTCCATCTGGAAGTTGTTGACCATTAGCACTTCCATCCCAGAGGATGCGAACAGTTTCGTTCGGCAACACGGTTCCTTGGGCAATGAGTGCCCCATTCGCCGTAACCGCATAGGGATCTCCGTCGTCATTAGTTCTATCGTCAACGATGAAAGTAATAAGTAGCCTATCACTACCCCCTCTGAAGATGAAATCACCGCTTGCATCCACTGACATACTCGTTAGAGCTGCCCAAACGTTAGGAGTTATCATTAAGGCTGCGAGACAGATAAAAATTTGAAAAAAGAGAAAATTCACCACACCCAAGCGGATCGGGAATTTGGTGGAAGGGTAATCTCCACCATCACGTCGATGTCGACCTTTGTGTATCGACTTGCAAATTACACCATACATATTTTTATTTATTGACACTCGTTTCTCCCTGCTTGTCGCGCCCCGAAGATCGTCAAACTCCGGCGATTCGCGTTAATTCACAGTTTTCCCGGACAGGTTCCGCACCCTGTCGCGGTGTCCGCACCCCCACGCCCCAAATACAAAATGAGAGACATCCTGCAAACGCAGTTTGCACACGTGAACGCGCCTCCGGCGTTGAAAGGAGTGTGTTGACAATTTCTCCGTATCTATTCACTGATTTCAATTATTTGATTTCACGTTCTTAGGGAACAGACGTGTGACAATCCCCTTTACTTTACATTAGACGCAAAAATTTTAATTAGGTTGATAAAATTATAGAAAGACCAGCGGAATACAATACCGCTACAGCGCGCGGTTTACAATCAACCGCGCTTGCAGCTTTTAAAAATAAGTCTTAGCCAATATCCCCATTGGCAACCATTGTCAACAGGGCGGAATCTTCCACTGTGAGCGGTAAATTAATCTTCGCACGCTGTCGGCTCGATTGATACGTCGCAAAAATGAGTTCAGTCGCCTGAAGTGCTTTGCGTCCGCTGAGTTCCGGCTCACGTCCCGTCTTCACACCGTGGATGAGATCCAAAATAGAAAGTATTGTCGCATCGCTCTCGGCGACCAAGCCGGTTAAGTCAGGCACTTCCCATCCATCTCCGTCCTCGCGGAGCATCCGCAACGGTGATCCACCACCGCCAACATCAATGATGCCTTTCGTACCGATGAGACGATTGCCGAAACCTCCTAAAGACGTACCACCCGTCGCGAGTAGACCTTCAACGCCGTTCTTCCAGCGAATCCACGAGACACCACTGGTTTCAACCTGAACACCGAAGACAGTCTTTTCTTCCGCTACATCTATTTGACCGATAACCCAATCAACAGGTTCGTCATTATTGTAAAAAAAGAACATATCAAACCAGTGCGTTCCCCAGTCAAGTAAATTGGGGCACGCCCCTTCAAGCCGTCGTAATTCACCGATAGCACCCTCGTTTGCCAAGCGTTTCGCTTTGACGAACTGCGCACCAAATCGGCGTTGGTGACAAAACGTTATGACCACGTCGTTATCAACACATGCTTGATAGAGTGCTTTGGCATCGCCCCAAGTGGGTGCCATCGGTTTCTCGCAATGGATGGCTTTAATCCCGCTATTGGCAGCGGCGATTACCATATCTTTATGGAGTTCTATCCACGTACACACGCTCACAAAATCAAGCGATTCTGTGTCCAGCATCTCTTGATAGTCTTCGTAGGTGTTAGGCACCTCAAACTGCTCTGCGAAGGCATCTCGTGCATCTTCAACTGGGTCAGAACAAGCGACAATGTCTACATCCGCGGAGGCTTGATACCCGCGAGCATGGGAGCGTCCACGTCCACCACAACCGATAACTCCCGCTTTAAAAGTTGCCATGTAAATTTTCCTTTCGGCGCGATTTGAAGATCGCCCCTAACAATTTGTTTAAGTTAATTGACTCAAAAGTGTGTCATCTAAATGGATGCCGTCAGCGAGATGGATTTCTCTCTGACGGTACGCGCGTTCACCGGGGATGAGTATTTCTTCAACGCCTGTCTCTCGCCGATTCGCCTTGACGCGAGTAATAAGTTCATCAACTTCTGTTTTGAATTGCGTCAATGGTACGAAACAGGTCGGATTCAGGGCAATGATGAGTAAGCCGTAGTTTGCCCCAGGAGGCGGGATTGTCGCAGCGTTGACTAAAACACCAGCAAGGATTTGTGTGATGAGGGCAAGTCCAAATCCTTTATGTCCACCAAAAGGACGAACGCTCCCTTTCAACGCCGCGTCTGCACTCGTTGTCGGTTGACCATCTGGATCAAATGCGATTCCTTCAGCGATTGGGGTGTCCCCCTGCATAGCAACGAGCAGATCTCCGTTGGTAATCGCAGCGGTAGACATATCAAATAGGAGTGGTACTGTGTTAGAAGGGATGCCAACGGCGATCGGATTCGTTCCCAAAATGGCTTCCGTACCGCCTTCAGGAGTAATTCGGGGCAGACAGTCCGCAAAGAGCAACCCGATGATATCCGCTTTCCGCGCCATATCAACATAGTACCCTGCCATACCACAATGCGACGTATTGTAAACACCTACAATGCTTGCGCCGGTCTGCTTCGCACGCGCAATCGCGAGTTCCATTGCACGATATGCGACAAGATAGCCGGGTTGGTTCCCACCGTTAACTCGGATACACTGACCCTCCTCCTTGTCAACCTGTATGTCAGCGCGTTCGCCCTGTTCATAGCGACTTTTAATGCCCGGTAAACGGATAAAGCCGTGCGTTTTTCGCCCGCGGAGTTCCGCTTCCAATAAGATATCTGCGATAATAGTGGCATCCGTTGGGGACATACCACTCTCCGTCAAAAAAGTCTCAGCGAGTTGCCGCGCATCAGCAATAGAAATATGCACGTTTTTACTCCATTTCTTTGGTCCAGCAATTTAATTCAAGTTTCTCGGCTTTACGGACAAGTAGCATACCTCTAATACTCTACAGAAGTGGATACGGCCAATGGATTCCACGTTGTCCCGAGAATCCAGGACCAACAGGTGGACGATACGTCTGATCAGGTAGTCCAACAAGTGTGCCGCCCTGAACCCAATTTACATCTGTCCCGTAGAATTCATCAACAAGAAGGTTCATCAACCGATCTCGGACCTTAGCGTGTTCCTGTGAATCCGCGAGATTATTTAATTCCTTCGGATCCGTTTGCAAGTCGAAGAGTTGCAAGCAGTTCCCGACAGCATAGTAGATGAATTTGAAACGACCATCATGAATCATCCGAGTTGTCTCCATGTCCTCACCATCACCATATTGTCCATACAACCATTCTCGTCTTTCTTCGCCTATCATCGGAATACCTTCAACTGTGTCGGGGATGTCGAGTCCAGCGAGGTAAAGTAATGTCGGCATTACATCCTGCCATCCGACAAGCCGTTCATCAATGCGATGGTGTCCCACTCTGTCATCGCCTGCAACTCCCACTAATAGCATCGGCACATTGGCAGAATCTTCATAAAAGAGCCGTTTTGCCCAAAGCCCATGGTTGCCGAGCATATCACCGTGGTCAGAGGTAAACAAGAGAATCGTATTGTCCAACATACCCTCTTCCCGCAACGTACCGATAACCACACGAAGCTGATGGTCGATGTGTGTGCAAAGCGCATAAAACGCTTGGCGCGCCGATCGAATCAGATCCTCCGTAAAATGTGCGTATTTTCCTTGTATCAATTTTAGCGTGAATGGCAATTTTTCTGTATCCTGTGCCCATTCACCCCAATATGGGATACCCACGCCAATATCGCGGTACATATCCAAATAACACTGAAGTGGAGCCAAGGGTGGATGTGGATGACAATAGGAAAGATACCAAAATCCAGGACGGGTCGGGTCCCGCCTTTTAATCATCCGTACCATCTGTTGCGTGGTCCAGTTTGTCAGGTGACAGTCCTCAGGAAGGTGCCACGGTCTGTTAAGATAGTCATTATTGGGCATGCCATGTGCGAACTGTTGACCAGCATAACCTCTATCGCCAAGGAACAACTCGTAGTCATCTACCGAACCATCCTGAATCCGACCTTCTTCTGCTAACATCACATCGTCAAATCCGATGCGATTGCGTTGGGGATAGACATGTAATTTGCCAGCAGCAGAAGCTTGATAACCAGCATCCCGAAATGTTTGAGCAAGTGTTGGAAGACCATCTAAACTTAAACTCTCGTCGAAACGTGGAGCTCTACCTGTCATTAATGTCTTTCGCGCGGGAGCACACACTGGACACTCACTGTAGCCATGTGTGAAGCGTGTCCCGCTACGTGCAAGTGCGTCCAATGTTGGCGTTTGAATAGTGGGGTGCCCACTAATACCCAAGAGAGAGTTTGGCCAATGATCTGTTGTAATTAGAAGCACATGCGGTTTATTGCCCATTTTTAAATTTCTTCTTCACAGTTTAAATCTCCGTATTACGCGACTTCCATTGAACATACAGGGCTATTTAGTTTTCCATTTTTTAACCAAATTTTCAGGCCCGGGTCCGGTAGGTGCGGTTTCCTAACCGCACCGGATTGTCGAAAAGCTGCGTGAAACTCAAGATTTTCTTAAAACTAAATGGTCCTGATTGAACATACCTTAGTTGAAAGCAGTAACCAAAAACTAAACGGATCTCCTTTTTAATTTAGATGTTGACTCATGTATTTAATGCTGCTATACTTTAGCGCAATTCTGGCTGAAATTCAAGTCACTTTTTTACCTGTTACTGTAGGCGCGGTTCTTTATAACCACGCAGAAATACCCAAGGAGGTACTACAGATGGCGAATCAAAAGCACGACCTGGTTGAATACCCCATCCAAGAGAATGTCCGGTTAGAATCATACTGGCGTGACGATGTCGGTGGGCGGGGTCCCGCGGCTTCTTTATATGTCTATGACGATGAAATTATGCGCTTCGACTGTTTCGGTGGTGATAATGGACATTGCCACTTCAATTTACGACAGACCCGCGGTAGACGGTGGATGTACCCGGAAGGCTCATTTCAAGATCACATTCAACAGAGCCTGTTCGACCTCCGCACAAATCTAAACTTCTGCCTCCAGACGCATCAAGACGAAAGGGTTCAAGAGGTACAGATAGAACATGGGATCTTAGAACAGGCAGCTCAACAGATGGAAGCACACCTGTTAGTGCTCGCCGACAAACTGCAGCAGAACACGGCATGAAAAATACCAACAGCAAGCCGACAATGGAGGGTTGCGGAACTCATGTTAAAACTGTTGTAGTTAAACCAATTCCGTTGTTTGCCGCTTGACGCAAGGACGAAAAACATGAAAGTCGTGACTGCGGCAGAAATGCGCCGGATCGATCAGGACACTATTGAAGGTATAGGCATTCCCGGCATTGTTCTTATGGAAACTGCTGGGAGTGCCATTGTCCGTGTGATTGAACAGCATTATCCGACATGCCAACGGATCGGCATCCTTGCTGGTAAGGGCAATAATGGCGGTGATGGAATCGTTATCGCACGTCAACTTGCCCATATAGGGCGCGATGTGCATCTCTTCCTCGTTTCTCCGGAAGAAAGTTTTACTGGAGAGGCACACACCAATCTCCAAATTGCAAAAAACCTAGGATTGCGAATCGAGGAAATCCTGACGGATACGGGGTTTTACAGCACAGGGACTGTGCCTACTACCTTAGCGAGTTGTGAGCTTCTTATAGATGCTATCTTTGGTACAGGATTGCGTGGTGCCGTGCGCAGCCCAATCGTCTCCGTAATCAATGCTATCAATAGCCTCTCTACACCCGTCCTTTCGGTCGATTTATCCTCCGGTCTGGACGCAGATACGGGACATCCGCTTGGTACTTGCGTACAAGCAGATCGAACGGTAACAATAGGCTTGCCTAAAAGAGGACTATTGATACATCCAGGTGCCGAACTCGCCGGAAAACTGGAAGTCGTTGACATCGGTTTCCCTGAACAAGTTGTAGATGCACAAGCTATTAAGGTAAACTGGACAACGGCAACACAAGCGTCAAAATGGGTGCCGCTACGCCCGCCCGCCTCCCACAAGGGGAGTTATGGACGCGTCCTTGTTGTCGCTGGTTCGACAGGCATGACGGGTGCTGCCTCACTTGCAAGTAAAGCGGCTTTGCGTGCTGGTGCGGGATTGGTGACACTCGCCACACCGAAACATCTCAACCCAATCTTAGAAGGTCTTCTGCCTGAGGTGATGACCTTGCCTCTCCCCGAAACGGAAGCGGGGAGTCTGACAGTATCTGCGACCTCAACTATCCTCGAATTTGCGGAAAAAACGAAATCCGTTCTTGCAATCGGTCCAGGGCTTTCACAACATCCAGAAACAGTGAAACTCGTTCATCAGCTGGTACGTGAGAATCGGGAGCAGGGACTCGGTTTACGGATGGTCATCGATGCGGATGGATTAAATGCTCTCGCGCAAATGAGAGAAATTATCTCATTACTAGACAGAGAGGCGGTGCTCACACCGCATCCGGGTGAGATGGCACGGTTAACGAATACCTCAGTGTCTACATTAGAAAAAGACAGGATCAGCACTGCTCAGCAGTTTGCAAGCGAACACAGTTTAACGCTTGTATTTAAAGGGGCACCTACCGTTAGCGCGGACGCAAACGGGGAGGTGTGGATCAATTCCACCGGCAACCCCGGCATGTCAACAGGGGGTATGGGTGATGTTTTGACAGGTGTCATCGCGGGGTTGATGGCACAAGGAATTGCAAGCGAAAGAGCAGCTGCACTTAGTGTCTATCTACACGGATTAGCAGGAGATATGGTAGCAGAGAGATTAGGGATGCACGGGCTCATCGCAAGCGATGTCCTAAAGGCAGTCCCTCAGGCAATCGCTTCCTTGACCTGACATCATGAAACTATGGTCCTAAAACTATACTAAAGTTTGGAAAATTTATAGTAAAGTTTGAAACATATAGACGGGTTTTCAGGAAAGCAACGCTCACCACCGCTGGCGAGGATTGTATCCTCGCCTTCCTGTAATCGCCAAATAATACTGCCCTTTATCATAAGTTTGTTTGACGCGCAATGTTGAAACTTTTTAATATTTTTCTATGAGTTTTCACGCGAGCATAACTCGGAGAAAAAGCATCTCATCGCTTCCAATAGCTGCAGCCCCGTAGGGGCGGCATCTGTATAGAAATCGTCCACCCCAAGACCAAAGCCCCGTAGGGACGGCATCTGCATAGAAATCTATCACATGAAAACCTTTGAAAAATTGTCCAAAGTTTAGTAAACAAACCGAAAGGAGCATTAAAAACACGAGGTGAAATTATGGAACTCGGATTGACAGGAAAAGTCGCAGTCATTACTGGTGGAAGCGAGGGAATCGGCAAAGGTATCGCGCGCCGGTTATGTGAAGAGGGTGCGAAAGTCGCAATTTGCGGGAGACGCGAAACAGTCTTGGCAGACGCGGCTGAAGATATCCGCACACAAACCGGTGGCGAAGTTCTCGCAATCCCTGCAGATGTAACGATACCGGAGACGTTAGAGAATTTTATCGGACAAACCGCAACCCACTTCGGAAAAATCGATATTTTAATCAACAACGCCGGTCGTTCAGCAGGTGGTGATTTTGAAACCATGAGCGACGAAGCATGGTACGATGACCTAGACCTTAAGTTAATGGGTGCTGTCCGTTGTGCGCGATTAGTGATCCCGCACATGAAGAGCAACGGTAGCGGGAGGATTATCAATATCACGCATCCGGGAGGCAAACAGCCCAGTGCGGGTTCCTGCCCCACCTCCGTAAGCCGAGCCGCTGGCATTGCCCTGACGAAGGCACTCTCCAAAGAACTTCTACCTCACAACATCTTGGTTAACACCGTCTGCCTAACCTCAATTAAAAGTGCTCAGGGGGAACGCGCATGGAAAGCCGAGGGTTCGCCGGGAACAATTGAGGAATATTGGGAGGAACGCGGGGCAGAACACCCGCTTGGACGTTTAGGTGAACCGAGTGAGGTAGGCAATCTCGTTGCCTTCCTTGTTTCAGAATGCGCATCATTTATCACCGGAACAGCGATCAACATTGACGGCGGACTCTCAGCAGTGGTTTAACTTTGTGGGGTGAGGTCCCTGTGCCTCACCACCGGATAATGGTATAGAGGAATCGGGCGGCTCCTACTCTCTGGGCGGACCGCCCTTATATTTTGCAATTATTAACGGAGGACAACATGGAAATCTATAAAATTTACCCTGTTCCAGCGGCAGATGCATCAACCGCCTTCCAAGTAGAACTGGACCCACGAGCGATCACTGCAGCAGAAGCACTTGAAAGCAGTGGTGCACAAGGCACCGAAAGAGAAGAAATCCTACAGGAACATCTCGGCACCGATTACGAGAAAGGCTATCGAGGCACGGCATGGGGCTTGCACGGTATCTCCGAAGGGTTGACTCCGGCACGCTTGGCGGTCCTGTTGGAAGCACACGGTGAATACTTCGACCCGTGTGCCGAACGTGAAACCTTCGACCACAGCCTAATGGTTAACGTTGAAGAAGAGTTAGCATCGCAATTAGAGGATATCCCAGAATCCATTTTAGAGGCAATTGTTGAGGAATATAAGGCTGAACTGTTAGGCGTGTAGAATATGATCTCTACAGGTATATTTTTTCGGAACCTTTCTGGAAAGGCGGTGTGAAATCTAACAACGCGACTTGGAAAAGCGACGCTTGCAGCGGAAATTCAGATCAGAATCCGTAGCAACTCGCACAACGCGTTAAGAATAAATATGTATCTGAACCTTACAAAATGTAAGTGCTAAGGAGATCTTGAATATGCCAAAAACAATCTTACGATTGAAGGTTCGCGTCCTACTGCCCACAATCGCAACCCCCCTGATTATTACTTTTTTGATCTTGACCTCAGTTACTTTTGCTGATGAAAATCAATTTCTGTTTCACCTCGAAGATCTCAAAGACCCCGGCAGTTTGGCAGTGAAACTTCAAGACACACGCGCCGTAGTATCCAACCCCATAGTGGCACAACTCTCTGCCGAAACCCAGCGATTGCTGGACGAATATGATGGTATAAGCAGCCCTTCTCCGGCTCTTCAGAAAGCACTGCTCGACGATTTGAACCGATTGCTCCAGGTTCCCTCCCTCTACGAAGCACAACATCTCGCTAATATCGAACTCAGCGAACAGACGCAGGCACTCCTTGCGCGAAATCCGCAAAGTGGTGCAGACTTAACCCGTTTGAACCGCTTCCTTCTGGCAGATGTCTATCCTTATGAGTTAGCTTCCACTTCAAAAAAACAAAACCCTGACGATTCAACAGGAATTGAGAAGTGTAGAGAGAATTTAAGGCAGATAAAACTCGCCCTCGCAAACCACCGAGCTGAGGTAGGTGGAGAACCACAATGGCTTTCTGAACTCTCCCCACAATATCTGGCAGAAAAAGTGCTGCTCTGCCCTGCAGATACAACAGTAGGCATCCCTGGGGTCCTCACTGAAGACGGATTTGACCCGACGCTGCCGTGTAGTTATCTTTATCAATTTCGTCCTGATCAGAAAACAGGACAGGAATTTCTGTTGGAAATAGAAGGCGATATGCTCCCTATCGTGCGCTGCCACCATCATCTGCTCAATCTAAGCGTCAGTGGAAAAATCTATCGTAACGGACCGCAGAGAAAAATTTATAATAACAGCACAGTGGAAGCCACTGCCATCTTCTCGTCAGATCTGCCCGAAGACATGCCAGCAGAAGTCAGGAAGCAGGTAGAAGAGCAGCTTCTTAAAGGCGGTAATAATAACGGAAAAAGAAACATCTTTCAATTCCAAATCAACTCATCGGACGACTTACAAACGAAACTCAAAGAACAACTCGGCGAGGCGTTTCTTGAATCACCAGACGGAAAAGCACTACTCAAGCAATTAACGCCAACACCCACCGCGTCCATAGATCAGGAGGAATTGGCACTCCTACTGGGGAAACCGATGCCAGACATCGTGCTGACCGACCTTTCGGGAAAACCCGTTAAGTTAGAAACACTCCGCGGTAAATTTGTCCTTGTGAACCTTTTTTCAACAGATTCCACCACCTGTGGACCGAAACTAAAACTGATGGAGAGACTGCTCGCAAACTACGACGCTACCCAATTGCAAGCGGTTGGCATTAGCACTGATGATTCCGCGAAAGCGATTGAAGCGTTGAAAGAGAAACACCAACTTTCGATGCCCCTCTGGATGGATAAAAACGACCAAATACGGACGTTTCTTAATATACAGTCGCTCCTCAATAAAGATGCGTCCGAACCACAAACAGAACTCATAACGCTTCTTTTAAGTCGAGAATTGGTCGTCAAAGATGTGTTTATAGATGTCGATCCAAAGACACTTTCAACGAAGATTAAGAATTTAATCAGGTAATATAGGTCTTACTAAGGTTTGGACAATTTATTTATAGTAAAATTCAATAATGTGTAGACAGGTTTTCAGGAAAGTAAACTCTCATCGCCGCTGGCGAGGATTGTATCCTCGCCTTCTTGTAATCGTCAAACAATGCTGCACTTTACCATAAGTCTGTAGGTTGGGTTGAACGGGAACCAGTAAAACGTGTATACAAAAGAGACTTCTCAACACCAGGAAACTTGAACATACCAAAGAACAAGTGAAACCCAACGCTTTTGACTGCCAAAGCACTTGGGTTATTGGGTTTCGCTCTCTCTATGAACGCTGTCCTTTATAGGATTACCCAAATATTTTATTCAGGTGAAAACATGCTCCCAACGCTAATTCAGAAAGAAATGATGCATCACATCTTGAGCGTCCGGTTTGTCGCGCTCCTATTGATGTGTCTTTTGCTTATTCCGCTCACGCTTTCTATTAATTATCGAAACTATCAGCAAGACTTGGTGGATTACCAAGAAGCGGTTAAACTGGCGAACATCGAGGAAAAGACAGTAAACCCGAAGGCACCACTGGATCCGGAGATTGAAGTTTCCAAACTCTTTCTTAAACCCACACCTTTGAGTGTCTTCGCAAAGGGATTAGGAGACTCACTCCCGAGCTACTTTGGGATGACGCGCAATGGGATCACACAGGGACCCCCCTCTACGTTTTCTGCCCCGCTCTCTCAACTTCTGGGACATCTCGACTTCCTATTCGTGGTAGGTACCGTCTTCAGTCTACTTGCGCTCCTGTTCACATTTGATGCCGTTGCCGGTGAGCGAGAGGCAGGTACGATTCGGATAACCTTATCAAATTCTGTGCCGCGCGATCTCTTTTTATGGAGCAAGTTAATCGGTGGCTACCTTGTGTTCGTTGTTCCCTTTCTGGTGTCGTTTCTATTTGGCTTACTTCTACTTGTCTGGCAAGGCTTTCCCCTCGGCGAGTCAGACATTTTTCCACGAGTTTTTAGCCTAACCCTCGCCTCACTACTCTACATCGGGGTGTTTTTTGCAATAGGAACGGTGATTTCTACCTACTTGGACAGCGTCAAAACGGCACTCATCGTTGTCTTTACCGTCTGGGTGTTCGCCGTGTTGATTACGCCACGCATAGGGTTCCTTGCAGCGAAGGTTATCGCCCCAACACGAACTTCACAGAGTGTCTATATGGAAAAGAAAGCTATTCGAGATGATTTCAATGCGGCACTCTCAGAAGAAAAAAAGAAAATTGTCATGGAGATGCCCGAAGATGAACGGGGCACACGCATAATAGCTGGAGAGGTTGCGAACAAAGTTGATGAACGCATGAAACCCTTTGAAGAGGAATATCGACAGAAATTTCAAAATCACGCTGGCAAACTCGACCGGGACTATAAACGTGAAACAGAACGACAAGAACAGGTAGGTGAAACGCTTTCACGAATCACGCCAACATCTTCCCTCATTTATCTCACCACGAACTTGACACAGACGGGGAAGCGAAAAAGGAGCAGTTACTTTAAAGCCGGTGAGCGTTACTATAATGAACTCCATACCGATCTATTCAGTAAAATTGTAGATCACGCCTCCGTAAGAATGTGGAACCCAGCGACTGATATTGTCAAAATTACACAGCCGCCACCTTTGGAAACCACAACCTTAGCAGAAACGCTCCGCCAATCAGCCGTGGATGTGCTGCTGCTCTGCTTCTTTGCGGTCGTATTGACAACCGTGGCGTTTCTGAAATTCTTCAGGTTAGATATCTGACGCAACAAGCTGCGATGTCCGGTTATTGATAACCAATTATCCTTTCAGCTTCAAGGATTCCTTAGGATATACTGTTTTTTGCAACTTTTTGCGCTAACATGTGTATAATAACCCATTAGGTTGCGCCTTCTTCTGCACAATCTAAGTCAATAACCCAAACCTAAAGGATTGGGCTTGTGCGAAGCGTATACCAAGCGTTCACTCCACAAGTTAAACTATTTTCTACAGTAAAATATCGCAGTATCTTGGGTATGGTAGCCTCTCCTATGTATCGGATACTCCCCTCGTCTGATACCGCTTGGATATTGTGATCTGGAAGGGGAAACACACACCCCGAAAGGGAGATTACAAACGATGTTTGTTCCAGTAAAGAGTCAATCGGGTAGGCAATTAATGCCGACCCGTCCAAACAAAGCGGGCATGCTGATTAAGAAAGGGTTGGCAACCCCCTATTGGTCTAACGGCATATTCTGTATCAGGCTCAATTATGATACAGATGCCTATAAACAAGAGATTGCTGTTGGCGTAGACCCCGGCAGTAAGAAAGAAGGGTTTACCGTCAAAAGTGAGGCACACACTTATCTCAATGTGCAAGCCGATGCTCACAGCAAGGTCGGTAAGAAAGTAGCGAAGCGTCGAGAGTTGCGTAGAAGTAGGCGTTCCCGAAAGTGTCCGAACCGCAAAAATAGAACCAACCGTCTTGCGAACAAAGCGCGTATTCCCGCAGGCACCCGTGCGAGGTGGGACTGGAAACTTCGCATACTTGATTGGTTGTCCACCCTATATCCGGTGGCTCATATATGTGTTGAGGATATTACGGCACGGACGATACAGCGTGCGAAGAAGTGGAATCAATCGTTTAGCCCTTTGGAAGTCGGTAAACAGTGGTTCTATAGCGAAATCGAAAAGCGTTGGGAACTCTACACTTTACAGGGTTGGGAAACCAAAGAGATACGGGATAGGTTAGGTCTCAAGAAGTCTTCAAAGAAACTATCGGAAACCTTTGATGCGCATTGCGTAGATTCTTGGTGTCTTGCTTATCATACCGTAGGCGGTTCGGATATACCCGATAACACGAGGCTTCTGTGTATCTCACCGATACCGATAAAACGCAGAGAGTTGCATAGGCAACAGGAAGCGAAAGGCGGTAAACGCACACGGGTGGGCGGAACTCTATTAGGGAAAGGATTGGTCAAAAACACACTCATTCGGCATGTCAAATACGGATTAGCCCGACTTGCTGGCGTTAACGCAAAGGGTTTGTTTTCAATATACAGCATGGAAAACAAACGATTCACAACAGGCGCGAAACGCTCTGACTTCAGAGTTCTCACACGCCTTAACTTTTACTACAGGAGCGGGCATTCCTCCCAAAGCTAAAGCATTGGGTTTCCTGCCCGAAGATTAGATGAAGTTTAATTATTTAAATCGGTAATTCCAGGCTCGGTAGGTGCGGTTCGATGAAGATTAATTTTTTAAATCGGTAATATCGGAACGTGCGATGAATCGCACGACTACGAACCTGCCCGTTTGTAGTAGGGAAACCATTCATTTCATTGCACGTCAATTACCGAAATATTTTATTAAACTTCATAAACCGCACCATAACTGTCAATTTTAAAAAAACAACCGTCGCAGTCCCAGATCCGGTAGGGTTCTTGCTTGGGTGTTTCTTCGCGGTTTCCTAACCGCACCGAGTTTTACACAAAAACCTTAAGGTATCCTTCAAAAAACCTCTTGAATCCCGTAGGGTTTATTTGCTTGGGTATTTCTTCAGTATCTGTGTAGAAAAATGGGACCTCACAAACCTAAGCCCCGTAGGGGCGGCATCTGTAGAAGAGCTGCGACGAAATAAGGCGAAAAGTTCCTAAATTGACACCTATGGTGTATAATTATGAGGTAATGTATTGATAGCGCAAACGCCGACCCTACAAACCAAGACCCTGGACCCACAGAATGAAGGAGACGCAATGAAATGAAACGTAAAAATATTGTGAGAATAGTTGCTCTTTTGATAGTTTTAAGTATTTGCCCTCTTTTTGGATTGCAAGCGGGCCCGATAGTATTTGAACGCTCAATAACATGGGTCCCCGCAGGAGATAAGTGGGACCCCTCACAGAAGGCATTGGTGCGGACAGAATTCGATGAGGGAATCTCTTATGGTTCTAAAGAATACACAGGGCCACAAACCGTACAAGCACTGATGCACACTTTTGATGAAGCCTATAACCGCAGGCACTTACGTACTATAGTGACTGTATTTTCAAAATCAAGTATCGCTGAAATTAAACCGGACCAAATAATGGGGATCCATAAGTGGTCAGAACTGCTTTCAAAGAAAGGTATCTCCAGCTCGTTTAAGAGCACTGAAATAGATGCACGGTACCCCCGAACAGCATGGCTTCAACTCCTTTTGGAGAGAGGCATCACCATAGAAAGCCTTATCGATTATTTTTTCTGTATGGCACATCGGCATCAGTTGGCATTCCTGGAGGATAGTCCGAATCTCTGGAAAACCGAGGTTCACGGTACTTCAGCGACAGATGCATGGGAAACCTACAAAGCCGATTATATTGATAGGTTTGTAAGATACTATACTCGGAATTGGAAAACGCCAGCAGAAACCACTGCAAGACGGATAGCAGCCTCTAAAGCGAGAGCAGAAACTGCTATGAAAAGGATAAAGGCACAGATAGAAGATGCCGAAAGTAGTATCCCAAAAGCACTTAACGTTCCAACAATCCCGCAGGTGCTGCAGCTTCACAGCGAACTTGAAGAGATGACACTTTTACCTCTACAGAGCCTTGTGAACCAATTAGAACAGACAATAGAAGATTTAGAACGCCAAAACAGGTGGAAGGATGCGGAACAGGTCAAAGAGGTGTTGGAACATATCAAGAAAATTCTGGAGCGTGACAAAACGCCTAACGAACCAAAGCGGAATATGAAAAGGACCTCCCGCTATCCGCCGTTGTAGGAGAAAGATAGGTTTTGTCCACTTCATAAGGAGCATGCTAAATGTTAACGACGCTAATTCAAAAAGAGATGATGCATCATATTCTGAGCGTCCGGTTCGTCGCGCTCCTGTTGATGTGCCTTCTGCTTGTTCCGCTCACCCTGCACATTAATTACCGCAATTACCTTCAAAACCAAGTCAATTATCAAGAATCCATCAAACTCTCGGGTGCAGAAACCGAGGAGAAACCGCCAGACTCCCCAGCCCCGGACCTGGAAGTTTCTAAACTTTTTCTTGAACCGACCCCTTTAAGCGTGTTTGCGAAAGGTTTAGAGGAATCACTTCCCAGTTACCTTGGGATGACACGCAACGGTGTAAAACAGGGTTCAACGTCACTTGGAGAAGCTCCCCTCTCCTCCGCTTTAGGGAACCTTGATTTTTTGTTCGTGGTCAGTACTGTCTTCAGTCTACTTGCTTTATTATTTACGTTTGATGCCGTCGCCGGTGAAAGAGAGGCAGGAACGCTCCGGATAACTCTGGCAAACGCACTCCCACGAGATTTGTTCTTGTGGAGCAAACTAATCGGTGGATATATCGTGTTTGTTGTCCCTTTCTTGGTGGCATTTCTGTTAGGTTTACTCCTACTTGTCTCGCAAGGGTTTCCTTTGGGTGAATCTGACATCTTCCTACGCGTGCTCAGTTTGACCTTAGTCTCGTTGCTCTACATCGGCGTATTTTTTGCAATAGGGACCGTAATTTCCACCTATTTAGACAATTCCAAGACAGCCCTCATTGTCGCCTTTACCGTTTGGGTGCTTGCCGTGCTGATTGCCCCACGCGTCGGGTTTCTCACCGCTAAACTTATTGCCCCGACACGCGCGATTCAGAGCGTCCACATGGAAAAAACTGCGATTCGCAATAACCTTAACGCTGAAAAGGAACAAGTGCTTGGCAAAAAAATAACAGAAACTTTAGGGACTTCGTTTAGCCTCAGCGAGACTCTTCCAAAAATCAAAGAACTCAGGGAACCGATTGATGCCGAATATCGACAGAAGTTTCAGGAGCAAGTCGACAAAGTTGAGCGAGAATACCAGCGTGAAAAAAAGCGGCAGGAATCGGTCGGAGAAACCCTTTCTCGAATCACTCCCACATCTTCTTTAATTTATCTCGCCATGAATTTAGCCGAGACCGGAAAAATAAAAAGAAACACCTATTTTCAAGCGGGTACCCGCTACTATGTTCAACTTGAAGAAGAGTATTTCAGTGAAATTACGGACGATGACTTTGCAACAATGGCGCGATTCGTATCTGGTAAAACAGAACCGAAGAACATTGCCCCGCCGCCAAACATGACAGAAACCCGTTTATTAGAAATTCTCCGGTACTCTGTGGTGGATCTACTGCTGCTCTGTTTCTTATCGGTTGTGTTGACGACCATCGCTTTTCTGAAATTCTTCAGGTCGGATATTTGACGCACACACCAGTTCGCATACTATTAGTCGAATGCCTTACAAGTTATCCCATCAAAATCTGAAATTATGCACCCTTTTCGTCTACAAATTGGATCATTAATATTAGAAGACAGGACTTACGCAAAGCGCAATAAGGCACGTCGCATTTGGGCGAGTATGCCGCAGAATTGCGCGACTACGAACCGGGGTCCCCACCCGTTCCTGGGAAGGGGCACCGCTTTTGAGGAACCCAGGTATTTCCAAGGTGTATCGTCTGATAACGAGGCGATTTATCGCTTGTCTGCGTAAGTCCGAATAAAATTAGGTGAAAGGATTCGTTGACAATAGCGAATTACCTCAACAAGTTTACACAAAACAAGACTAACGAAGGAGAGGCAACGAAATGACACGTAAAAACGCCGTGCGAATGTTCGCAATTTTGATAGTTCTCGGGTTCACTACTTTTTTTGCGTTCCAAGCAAACTCGCAAACAGTTAATGCCTTCATAGAAGCAATAGAAAGCATCCCCTCTGCACCAGATACCGCTCCTGAAGCATACAACGGACCACAAACTGTGAAGGGGTTGATGAACGCCTTCGATGCGGCATACAACCAAAAGTTTTCAAAGGCGAAGGTGATAGCACTCTGTGACGGTGGTGTTGTTTATAGTAGCGAGCTTGCAATTAGGGGTGAAATAGATGCAAGATATTCACGAGTAGAGTGGCTCCAGATGCTTTTGAAGAGAGGTATCACTATAGAGGATTTCGACGATTATAGGCTCTACCTGACAAAGCGACATACTTTGGCATTTTTAGAGGACAATCCAGATTTGCGGGAAATCGGGTTTCTTGGCATGCCTTTAATGGATGATCGGGAAGCTTATAAAGTCGCCTATATTGATAAACTGGTAGCCAAACGGGTTGAGGACCACAAGAAACAAATGGAACGCGCCAAGAAACGAATTGAGAGTGCCAAGGAACGAATTGCGCGCGCAAGGCAACAACCCAATCTGAAACAAGTTGAACACGCCAGAAAACAGATTGAGCACGCCACAAAACAACTCAGACGTGCCCAAGAGGCTTTAGAACATTTCCAGAACCCGACACCACCTCAGCAACCAAACCGGAACATGCGGAAGAAGTCCCCGTATCCACCGCTATAGAGGAAATAGGACTATTTAGTTTTCCGTTCTTTCGCCCAATTTTGGACCCCCAGCCCCAGTAGGGTTTTGCCTGGTGTATTTTTGCTTGGGCATTTCTGCGGATTGCTTGGGTATTTCTGCGGATTTCTTCACGGTTTCCTAACCGCGCCATAACTGTCAATTTTAGAAAAAACGGCTCATGGCATCGTAGGTGTTTTTGCTTGGGTGTTTCCGTCAGGTTGAACGGAACTTTAAAAACAGGCATATTGGGTGTAGAAACTTTCAACTTTTAGGACACTTCAAGACACAGAGAATCGAGTGAAACCCAACGTTTTTCTGTCAAGGTATCCGGGACGTGGTTATGACGTTGGGTTTCACTGGGCTTCTGGTTGCATATGCGGGTCTGTTAAATTTGATGTGTTTTGGCATATCAATATTTGATTTTCAACACCGTTCAACCCGGGGTCCCCACCCGTTACTGGGAAGGGGCCTACGGGCTAAATTGACACCTATGGTACGGTTTCCCAACCGCACTGGATTTTACACAAAAACCTTGAAGACTTCAAAAACTTCCTGAATCCTGTTTAGTAAAATTTCCCCCATTTCACTATCCCGCACAGTTTTTACTATCCTTTTTCATCCCAAGCGTCTCTAATAAACAAACCACAGGTTTTTAAGGAGACACCATGCTACGAAACCTTATCCGCCAAGAACTTCTGAGCCATCTGATGAGTGCGCGGTTTTTCGCTGCCGTTATCATTACGCTTCTACTCGTTGTCGCCAATGCCGTTGTCCTGCTTGAAGATTACGAGCGTCGCTTGATGAAATATAGCCAGCAAGAAAATGTGCACCGTCAGAAAGCGCAGGAAGCAAAAACCTACTCAATGCTAAACCTATCTGTTGAACGTCCGCCGAACCCCTTAAGTCTCTTTAGTGCCGGATTGGATAAGCGGCTTGGAAGTACCTTTGACATTTACTACGGTCGCGTCCCGATGATTTCAGATGGTTCGGCGCGAAGCCTTGATAACACGTTCCTCAACCTCTTTTCAAAGATCGATCTCGTCCTTATTTTTCAAGTCGTCTTGAGCCTGATGGCACTGCTTTTCGCTTATGATGCGATTGCGGGAGATTGGGAAAGTGGCACTTTACGCTTGGTCATCTCCCATCCAGTACGCCGCGGTTCTATTCTATTTGCTAAATATATCGGGGCAATGGCATGTTTGCTGCTCCCCGTTCTGATGAGTCTGTTAATGGTAATGATTCTGTTATCCTCTACGGGCTCCATTCAATTGGATGGAGAAGATTTTCTTCGGATCGGGGGAATAATTCTGACGACAACCATCTATTTGTCCGCTTTTTATCTGATTGGACTCTTGATTTCCACAACAACGCGGCGCACTGCCACATCGTTGATGCTCTGTATGTTTTTGTGGGTAGCTTTGGTACTCGTCTATCCAAATTGGAGCCGATTTGCCATCACCCCGGTGGGGAATACGCGCGCAATACGATCATCAGCAGATCAACAGATTCAACAGATTTGGGAAGAGGTTGATAGAGAAGAACGCCTGTTCTTAGCCAATAGTCCACTTGAAGGTGAACCTCGAAAGTTTAATCTGGATGTTCAGCAGTCAAATAGTTTCTCGTCAGCGGGGCACCTCAGCAGACGGTACGGAATGGATATGAAATTGGGAAATCAATCAGACCGCCTCGTGCCGCATGTTGAAAATTATCATGCGACTATGGGTGCCTTGTACATCCGTTCGGCGGAACAGATTGCTTTAGTGCGAAAACAGACTTTAGATAGCACCTCTCTTCGGGAATCAATATGGTATGAACGTCTCATGAAACTCAGTCCGGCAAGTCTGTATACCTTTGCAACTGCCGCGTGGGCAGGCACCGATCTGGAAGGCATGTTTGATTTTGTCCAAGCCGCTCAGGGTTACCGGCGCACGGTCATTGATTATTTTCACGACAAAGACGCATTCGGCAGTCGGCAATGGTTCGCCTCTGACAAAGGTCCAGTAGACTGGTGGGATTTACCGCAGTTCCGTTTTGATCGGACGGATGCTTGGGAAAACGCAACGCGCGCACTGCCCGAATTGTTCTTACTCCTATTAATCAATCTGGTTCTGTTCACGGTGACATTTCTGATTTTCACCAAAATTGAAGTCTAATGGTTATCAGTTATCAGTCAGCCCATAGTTAGGTTCGACGGATAGGGTCAAAACATGTAAGCCTAACCAACGGGCTGGCTGGGTATACGGAGACGGACTTCAATGCTCAAACGAACCACATCGAACCGCAAGGAAAATTAAAAAAATGATTTGGCATATTATCAAACGAGAACTTTTTGACCACATCAACAGCCTGCGTTTTATGCTAACGGTTGTGATACTTTCCGCCTTAATGGTCACCAACGCCGTGGTGCATCTTCGGGCACATCAGGGAAGGGTACGTAATTATTCCAAGAACGTTACCGAGTCCCTCGATACGTTGAAGTCTCGGACGCAGTTGTATACTTTAGCAGAAAAAGGACCAGGTAACCTCCATAAACGTCCATCTTCACTTACCTTCATCGCAGACGGTGGCGATGCCTATTTGCCGACAGAGATATATCGAGAGGGGTCTTGGTCCAAAAGCGGCCCAGGATGGAAGGCAAAAAGCAACTGGTGGCTGAGTTACGGATCCGCGAATCCAGATGCAAAAGATCTACGTCCGCAGGCAACAAAGATAGATTGGGTATTTATTATCACCTATCTGCTCTCCTTTATTCCGCTTTTATTCACCTTCGACGCGCTTTCAGGCGAGCGACAACAAGGGACATTGCGGTTATGTCTAGCGAATCCGATTTCGCGCCCCCTTCTGTTGATCGGTAAATTCTTAGGCACTTTAATAACCGTCCTTATTCCTTTCGTTTTCGCGGTGTTGCTGAATCTAGCGGTGATCTCCGCCGACAATTGGACACAACTGAGTGCAGCCGATTGGGGACGTTTAGGGTTGATTCTGCTGATTGCTGCAAGTTATGCCGGTATCTTCGTTGGATTGGGGTTGATGGTTTCTGCTGGCACGCGAGAGCCTCGGGTGAGTCTCGTTGTGCTCTTATTGATTTGGGTAGCCACTGTTATTTTTATGCCGTCAACCCTCGGCACCCTTTCCACAAAATGGATGCCACCCGTCCAAACGATTGATCAATTTCATGCCTCAAGAGACGCAGCCCTTAAGCAGATTGACACAGATTATAATGACCGATTGAACGCAATCAAAGAAAAAAAGACCCCCAACCTTCCAAACTTAAGTGAACTTCAGAAACTTTTTGAAACGTCACCTGAAGCCGCCAGAGCCGAAGCGGAAAAGTATAGGACGGCGTGGGAAACGGAAGGTGATGAAGAATTGGCACTCAAGGCGGAACTCGTCAGCAGAGATGTAGAGATCCGAGAACGCTTTAACCGTGAGTATTTAGACGCACAAATCGCACAGGTCCAGCGCGCAAGGGTTGTAACCCGGTTCTCACCGGCAGCGATTGTCCAATACGCCCTTGAATCAATGGCTGGCACCGGTTTTAATCGGCATTTGCAATATTTAGAACGCGTACATGATTACACAAAACAATTTCGACAATTCATCGTAGAAACCGATAGAGCAGACACCGAAAGTCGCCACCTCATCGGCATCCGTGAAGGCATGTCCGAGAAGCCGTTCTCGAGTGAGGCGATTCCGAAATTTGAGGATAAGATTGCCTTCAGCGATACGTTCAACACGGCGACTTTGGATTTGTTGTTACTTGTCTTACTGCTCGGGATATTTTTTTCCGGAGCATTTCTTATTTTCGTCCGTTCAGAAGTCTAAACGCCCATGTCTTACACCGAGAGTATGAAAGGGGTTTGTCCCCCGAATTATCAACAACCTATCACTAATATAGAGATAGCGAAACTTTTCATTGAGGATCGTTATCACAAATCATTCCTACAAACAAAGAGGAACCTATAATGTTGAAAAGATTTCGTGTCGTTTTGAGCCTATTGCTCATTTTTGGCTTCAGTGCAACGCTGTTCGCGGCGGAAAGCAAAGATACCTATTTCCCACACGCGTTAGGGAACTACTGGGTTTACGAAGACCAAGATGGAAATGAATTAACGCGTCGCGTCGTTGAGGGCAAAGAGATTGCCGGGGAGATGTATCACGCTTTCAATTATGAACCGGCGTTGGAGGATTCGGCAAATTATGACTATCACATCCATCCCAATTTCTACCGGATCGGTGAGGAGAAGGTCACGTTCTGGGTCGGTGATGAGGCAGAGAAAGCCGTCAAAGCACACCTTACCAAAGAGATGGAGGCTTTCCTGAAATTATTGCAGAAAATGGGGGCACCGTTTATTATGCTCTATAATATTGAGATAGAGGCACAAGACCCGTTTTATGCGCTGCCGATGCCTGTCACCTTCAACGAAAAGTGGAAGGCAACGCAGATAAAAGCCAAAATCACGCTGACACCTGTTCCGCCGCAAGATCCTCCAGAAATCACGCTCGAATTCACTATTGTCGAAACAGGGACTGTGGTAGGCACGGAAGACGTTGAGACACCCGCTGGCACTTTTAAAGACTGTTTGAAAATTGAATACCGCACAGAAACAGAGGTAGCAGCAGTGCCTTCACCGGAAACCGGATCAGATCCACCTGGCGAATCCTTTACAACGCTGTGGGTGGCACCCAATATCGGGATTGTCAAGTTTCATCAAAAGGCCGAGGACATTTTTCTGAAAACTATCTCTACGACTATGCCTCCTGAAGTTGGGGCTCTGCCTACGGTCAGGCCCCCTGAATTAAACCTGGAATTAAAGAAGTATGAAGTCAAATCCGCTGATTAGGAGCCTGGCGAGTGTCAGAGGGAACGATCCTATCCAGCAAGTTACATATATTATCCATTTCTAATTGAATACTTTTCAAGATGCATGTAATATACACTATTAGTTTGTGCTACCGTGCATCCGTTCAGAAAAGTCGTCCATGCGATATTTATTTTCAGAAATGGTATTATACCACGTTGGAGTCTTCAATGTTAAATCTTTTTGATTGGAGACTCCAACGCCTATCTACATCCCCTAAACTAAAACATACGGATTTGATAGTAAGAGTGATAAAAGGAATTTTAGATGACAAAGCTTAATAAGTTCATCGCTTTTGTGATCTTTCCTCTTCTGTGCCTATCATTGATTATTCTTGGTCTACTCTTATCAGGAATCAGCCAATCAAACTCGAGATCAGAAGGTCTCAACGTTAATCTTACCGGACATTTAACAGTTGACACAGAGTTGGGTACAATCAATATAGAAACCACAGATCGCAATCACGTCGATATCGCCGTCAAAAAAATATGGAGATCAAGACTGCTAATAATGCGACCGAAGCTTGTCGGATGGATTGACGAATTGTTTGAGGATTTTGAAATCACGATTGAACACGACCCTCCAGATACCGAATCGGATGTCCGAATTGAAGGAAAATTCAAGCGCGGACGGGAATATTGGCAAGAAGGATTGAAGTGGTTTAAAGTTGAAATTCAAGTGACAGTCCCGCGTCAGTATGATGTCACGCTCAAAACTGCATCTCGCGGAGATATTCATGTCGGTGACCTGATGGGGACAGTAAGAGCCGAGGCTTTAGGCGGTAATATTTATCTTGGAGAAATCCAAGGCGAAGTCTCGGGAGAAACCGGTGTGAGTGGGGATATTATCCTCAAAGGGTGTCAAAGTAGCGTTAACCTAACAGCCGCAACAGGGGATATCCGGGCGGAAATGACTACGCAACCGCAACATCCGTGGACCTTGCACACATCAATCAGTGGAGCAATAGATGTCACGCTCTACTCCCATATTGCCCTTGACATAGACCTTCAAACACAAGGGAAAATCTCAAGCGATTTCTCTATTCAACCTCAAGATGAAATCACAGAAAATAGGTTAAAGGGAACACTTAACGGTGGTGGCCCCTTACTGAAACTGCACGCCTCTACAGGTGAAATTCGTCTGAAGCGAAAGTAGACTATAGTAAAGATCCCAAGCAAAAACATCCCAAGCAAACACCCCCACCACCGCTGGCGAGGTTTATAACCTCGCCATTCCGTCGATGCCCCCAGGTCCGGTAGGTGCGGTTTGCAACCGCACCGGACTTCACCAATAAATTACCGAATTAATTTTTTATAGTAAAACCCGAAAATAAGAGAGCACTTTGGAAAACACAAAACACCTCACCACCGCTGGCGAGGATTATATCCTCGCCTCTTTGGAGTGTCTAATTAATTCTAAACTTTACTATAAGCCTCATGAAACCTCGCTCTTGTGTTGGTGTATAGGTAATTATGGGTTTTACTATAATTGCTTGGGTTCCTCAGAGGTGCGCTATATCGTTGACTTTGTAGCATAATCTGTTAGATTGCGCTCCTTAGGACGCAGACTAACAGTCTACGCTACGAAATCTGTGTGAATAATGTTTCTATCAAACAATTAGCACAAACCGTTAAAAAAAATGAAATTTTCTCATTTTTTTCACATTATGCAACCTTTTTGCACAAAACTGGGTCTTTAATTATAAAGGGGTAAGATAAAGGTTAAATTAAATGAACTCCCACAGATAATTTTGGGCTTTACTATAAAATCTATGCAAGCAACAACTTTTCATAGAAGTGCTGTTGGTGTAGAATGATAATAATGACTAAGGAGATTGAAAATGAAAACTTTAACGATTGGATTTCTGATTCTGGTGATGAGCGGACAACTTAACGCTGATGAGAACGCCATACCTAACAAAATCACACTTAACCTTGACAACACGGCAGAAGTCTCTGTCGAAGGCTTCATCGCCCCGATTGCGTTTACAGTAGACAACTTTCATCTGAATTGGGACACATTGGCGAACTTGAAAGCCGCCGAGCCAGAAAAGCAACACGCAGCGTCGGTTTTCCACGCATTTCTTCCGCATCAATCTGTTTCCGTTGGCGAACTGTGGCAAGTTAAACCGGAGGGCGTTCTGGAATTGCTGAAGCAACTTCACCCCAACCCATACGTGGAGATGCACAGTCCTGTGGATTCCTCAGGGTTATGGGCAACACTTCGCGCTTACAATGATCTCTTTGCCGAAATTGTGTTTCGCATTCATGCAGAATTTGCCTTAGAGGATGGTTGGTTCACGCCCCCACAGTTTGCCGGGCGTTTGGTTATCGACCGCACCCAGGCTAAGGTCGCTTTCTTTGAGATGTCCGTCCCTGAAGGCACACTCAACTTCGATGTGAACCGGAACTACGAGAATAGTTCCTCCTATGATACAGATGCCGGCTTCTGTCCCCAAATAGGACTCCTTGCTGGTACACAGGCTATCACGTCAGACCCGCAATTCACCGAAGCCATCCCCCAGGAAGAGGCGGAACGTAGACTGATACACCGTTTCTACAAGTCGGAACAAATCGAATGGGTAGCGATGGACAAAGCGTTAGAGATAGCAAGGGCCCTACAACGGCCGATTCATGTGGTTTCGATCAATGGACCGCTCACTGACGAGGCGTGCTGAGGGAGCGGAAAAACCTTGAGGGCAGTTGTCCTCTCCAATGACCGAATCATCGAATCGCTAAACGAAAAGTTTGTCAATACTTGGGTACTGAACACTGATATGAAAAGATTACGTGAAGCGAACGGAATTGACGGTATGCAGCCCTTGGCACGAACAATTATTAGCGGGTGGGAGCAGTATTCCCCGGTAGATTGTTTGGTGATATCACCCGCCCTGGAACTGATGGGACGGCAACCGGTCCATGAACTATTCAATGCAATAAATAACATGGAAGCGGCTTACCGCCGGTTTCTCGTGGAATCGTTAGAAGGGAAACGCCCCGGACTGGGTAGTAGATGAAAGTGCTGCAAGATAACTGAAATAGAATTTAACCGATAGCCAAACCGCACTTCAAAAGTGTCAACAGATCCAAACTATAGTAAAACCTACAATTAATTAGACATTGTAGAAGGGCGAGGATACAATCCTCGCCAGCGGTGGTGAGGTGTTTTGTGTTTTCCAAAGTGCCCTCTTATTTTCGGGTTTTACTATAAAGAAGCAATTCAAGCATTTGCGGCTGTTTTGAAGGAAATTGTTAAACCGAGCAATCCTTCTCAGGAACCATTTTTGATGCTCTTTGATGCAAAAAGTAGAAACACTTCTTGCAACAAACGCGGCATATTTGTTGACATAGTTCTAAAACTAGCCGATCTGCATCGCTATATCATAAAAAGGAGAAATTTCCATGAAAAAAGAATTGGTAAATATCACAATTTTGCTGATTATTTTGTTTAGCACTATTACAAGAGTCCAAGCACAGATTACCCCAGAGGCTATCAAGGAAGTCTTTGATGTTAGACGTGGTGGTCAATTAACGCTTGATTCGGACCTCGGAGCTATTAACGTAAAAACTTCCAGTCTGAATAAGGTTGAGATTGTAGTCACGAAAGAAGGAAAAAAATTGGATAGATCAGTGCTAAAAGCACTCAATCCCCGAGAAACACTCACAGCTATTGATGTAGCAGACGTACTGGATGACTTTAAGGTCACCTTTGAAGAAATGGAAGGCAATGTTAAGATTAAAGGAAAATTCAAAACATCGAAAGAGGACTGGCTGAAAAAACTGCTATCATTTTCTCTACTAAAGATTCACTTTGAAGTGACAATACCTCACCGGTATAGTGTCAATTTAAACACATCAAACGATCATATTGTTATAGACGGCCTTATAGGTGGGGTGAAAGTCCAGACTTCCATAGGCGATCTACGCATTGGTGATGTCAAAGGCAACATTTGGGGAAGAACCTCCAGCAGTGGGAATATCACTCTCAAAGGATGTCAAGGGAACGTTGATGTGGAAACTTCCATCGGGGATATTGACTTAGGCCCTGTTATTGGGAATGTAAAAGCTAAAACAGATAGCAGTGGAAATATCACCGTCACAGGGTGTCAAGGGAACGCGGACCTAACAACTTCTATTGGAGATATTAACCTTTGCGATGTTACAGGAGACGTGAGGGCGAATGGCGGCGATATTCAGATTGGCAACGTTGGAGGTGAAGTGATAGCACAAGCTTCCAGTAGTGGTAGTGTCATGCTAACAGATTGTCGAGATAATGTTGATGTGAAAACATCTATTGGAGATGTTAATTTAAGGAACATCACCGGAACTGTGAGAGCAAGTGGAGGTGATATTCAGATTAGCAATGTTGGAGGTGAAGTGATAGCACAAGCTTCCAGTAATGGTAGTGTCATGCTAACAGATTGTCGAGATAATGTTGATGTGAAAGCATCCATTGGAGATATTAACTTGACTAATATCACCGGGAGCGTAAAATCTAAGACGGGCAGTAGCGGAAATATTCAAATTGCGAACGTTGGTGGAGTAGTACAAGCAGAAGCATCTATTGGAGACCTAAACTTTAGCGATGTTAAAGGTTCTGTCTGGGGAAGAACGGGCAGCAGCGGAGGTATCACATTAAATGATTGCCAAGGGAGCGTGAATGTGATGACTTCTATAGGTAACATACGCGCAGAGATAACAAATCAACCCAACCGCCAATGGGCCATGGAGACTTCAGGTAACGGTGAAATATTTGCTACACTAATTGTCCGGATTGCCGTTAATATAGACGCTCAAACCAATAGAGGCAATATTTCAAACGACTTCGTTGTTCAAGGATCCAAATCCCAAGATAGTATAAAGGGTACAATTAATGGTGGTGGACCGCTACTGAAATTACGGACCTCTTCTGGGGATATCAGTTTGCGGAGAAAATAGATTAGTTGGGGTGGTTCATAAATGATATTTATTGAAAACGGTTTTGATGTGTATGATATTTCGGGTGGAAATTTCCGCCGAAAGAAATACTCATTACCCCAACCTATCGTAACTTTATTGATGAACCACCATCAGTTACTTGACGATTTCAGTTTACCGTTGAATTCGGTATAATATTTGTATCGGAAACCGTGTGTTTTGCTGATGCATCTATTTAGATTAGATAAAACATAAACAAAACCAAATCTATTGACCCACAAAGGGGGTATCCTGATGGAAGAAAACGATGTTCAACTGATTCATAAAATTTTGTCAGGAGACGAAGAAGCATTCAGTGCATTAGTCCGAAAACATCAAAAGAGCGTTCACGCGCTGGCGTGGCGCAAGCTTGGGGACTTTCACCTTGCCGAAGAAATTACGCAAGATGCATTCCTTCGAGTATATAAAAGCCTCTCAACACTAAAAAATCCCAATCAGTTTGCTGGATGGCTTTATGTTATTGTAGATCGACTTTGCATTAATTGGATTCAAAGGAACAGATACATGATGCAATCACTGGAGGACACACCTGTGGAAGAAATAGAAGAAGCCTCTTATACACATCATGTATCGGAACAACTCGACCTCGAAACGACTGAACAACGGCATAAAATCGTCAAAAGACTTCTGGAAAGACTGCCCGAAAGCGAACGTACGGTGGTGACGCTTCACTATCTTGGTGAAATGAAAGTGAAGGATATTAGCAAATTCTTGGGTGTATCGGCGAACACAATTAAGAGTCGGCTTAGCCGTGCGCGAAAACGTTTACAGGCACGCGGCGAAGAACTTTTGATTAGTGAAGTGCTCGGTAGCGTACAATTGCCCAGCAATTTAACCGAGAACATTATACGAGAAGCCAACCGCATCAAACCCGTTCCTCCTACAAATGGCAAACCTATAGTGCCATGGGCGATAGCCGCGTCAGTCGCTATTTTAGCGACCCTCACTTTCGGAATAAGCAATAAATATCTATCCCGTTTCCAGCAACCCTATAGTTTGGAAGCAGTCTCTGCTATAAAGGTGGACATTGTGGCGGCAACGGCGAAACCCATCATCAAGGCGAAACCTACTGTGCGAACACAACTGGGTAAGATAGACACATCTGGGAAAAATAGAAGATCCAATCCACAAGTAGACAGCCTCCAAGTAATAGGGGCGCAAACGCAAGAGACAAAAGCAGAAATAGAAGAGGTACAACCGATTCAGACAGAAGTTTTAGACTTTTTCCGGACACCGGAGAGAGGGCATCAGGATTATACCGTTGTAAAAATTGATGCTACCGCGTTTGAAGATGGTGGTATGCTAACCATTGACATCCGAGTCGGTAGCGGCAAAGCATCGGGTTCATTCGATCTGTTCAATGGTGACAGTGAGCTGCCTACCGAAGGCGTACCTAATAACAGGCTCGCGCATGAATGGGGAATTCCGCCCGGTGGAACAGGGATAATCGCTTATCGATTCGATCAAGGCGAAGTCTTTCAATTGGGTGCTACTGGCGATTGGTTCAGTGAGAAAGGAAGTATCAATGCTTTTTACGCACAAATTTCCATTCGATAACCCACCAGCAGATTCACTTTCTTCTCAATTTTGTCTGGAGGTTTCAACATGAAAGCGTTAGGCATTGGCTATCTGATGTTCGTCCTGTCTTTGCAATATGGATTCGCGGATGAGGTGCCGACTCCCAACAGAATTGTACTCACGCTTGACAATAATTCCAAAGTGTTGATTACAGGTTTCATTGCCCCAATCGAGTACACCCAAGACAACTTCCATCTGACATGGGATGCACTGGCGAATCTGCGAGTCGCTGAGCCTGAAAAACATCATCCTGCTTCAGTGTTTGAGGCATTTCTCCCGACTGAAGCACGCCTGCAGATGGGAAGAGAAAAACCGTCTCCACAGGAATTGAAGAGATTCCCCCACGAAAATCCTACAAAAAAAGGAAATAGCGTTTCTGTTGGCGAAGTCTGGCAGATTGAACAAGATGGGTTACTGGAATTGCTGAGACAACTTCAGCCCAATCCCAATCTGGATATGCACCTCAATTCGGGAGATTCCCGCGGGACATGGGCATGCCTGCGCGCTTATAATGCTGAATTTGCGGATATCGTATTCCGTATTCATGCAGAGTTTAAGTTAGAGAACGGCTGGTTCACCCCCTCACAATTTACTGGGAATCTTGTTATCGACCGCATAGAACGGAAAATTGCCTTCTTCAAGATGTACCTTCCGAAAGGCACAATTAATTTCGATGTCAACCGCTATCATGGCGAAGGTCCCTCCTTTGGCGCGGATATCGGATTTTGTCCACAAATCGAACTCCGTACGGGTACGGAAGATATAATTCAAGACGCTAAGTTTTCTGAAGCAATAACCTTAGCAGAATCCAAACGTGTCCTGACGCTGCGTTTTTATAAATCACAACAAATCAATTGGGTATCGGTAAACGAAGCGTTAGAAATGGCACAGGCACAACAGAAGCCGATTCATGTTGTTTCAACAAACGGTCCGCTTGATGACGAAGCATGCTGAGGGAGCGGCAAAAATTTGAGGGCAGTTGCTCTCTCCGATGATGGAAACATCAAATTTTTGAATGAAAATTTCGTCAACACATGGGTGCTTAATACCGATATGAAACGTTTGCGCGATGCAAAAGGTATTGACGAAATGCTTCCTTTGACCCAAACAATCGCTCGGGCCTGGAAGAGACACTCACCCGTAGATTGCTTGATTATCTCGCCCGAGCTTGAACTTATGGGCAGGCAACCCGTCAATGAACTCTCCCGGTACGAGTGGCACACGCGGGCAGCACACTATCAGTTGTTCCTTGTAGAATCATTAGAAGGAAAACGTCCCGGATTGGGTGAGAAAGACCCTGCCGTTTTATCAAGCAGTCTGAACGTTGTGCTTGATCGTGTGCAGCCTTCAATAGAGGTATTAGACACTTTTCGGATACCTGAGACAGACGCTCAAGATTACACTGTTGTAAAAATTGATGCCACCGCCTTTGAAAACGGTGGCGTGTTAACCATTGATATTCAAATCGGCAGGACAGCTCCAATAGGTTCGTTTGATCTTTTCGATGATAATAGTGAATCCTCTACAGAAGGAACATCCAAAGACGCGCTTGCACAAGCGTGGGGAATTCAACCCGGCGAAACAGGAACAATCACATATCGGTTTGACAAGGGACAGGTTTTTCAATTGAGGGCTACCGGTGGTTGGGTCGGTGAGAAAGGAAGTATCAACGCTTTTCGAGCACGAATCTCCATTCGGGAATCCATCAATCACACCAAATAGTTCCGTACATTTACAAAGGAAGATTTTCCGACAGTTTTTCAATAAAGGAAACCCTCACCGCCGCTGGCGAGGGAGTTTTTGATAGGGGTATTTGCTTGGGTATTTCTGCGGATTTCTTCTAGTATCCTCGCCTTCCCGTAATGTCGAAATAATTGTGAACTTTACCATAAATTGAGGTTCAAACATGTTACGCACACTGATAAGCCAAGAACTTCTATCCCTTATGATGAGCGCGCGCTTCCTCGCCGCGGTCGTTATTACACTCCTACTCGTCGTCGCCAACACCGTTGTGCTGATTGACGAGCACGAAAACCGAGTGGCAAGTTATAGCCAGCAAGAGAAAGTTCATCGTGAGAAAGCAGTGGCAGCGGAAACCTATTCAAGGTTAGAACTCTTTGTTGAACGCCCTCCGAACCCCCTAAGTCTCTTTAGTGCGGGGTTAGACAAGCGATTGGGAACCACCGTCGAAATTTATCACGGAGACGTGCCGCTGATTTCAAGTATATCCGCACGAAACTTGGGGAATCCGTATCTAAATCTCTTTTCACAGATTGATCTGGTATCCATCTTTCAAGTCGTCCTAAGCCTACTCGCCTTACTCTTCGCTTACGATGCAATTGCCGGTGATTGGGAAAGCGGTACCTTGCGTCTGGTTATCTCACATCCGGTGCGGCGCGGGTCAATTCTGTTTGGGAAATATATCGCTGCCATGATATGCTTGCTGCTGCCTGTGCTAATGAGCCTGCTGATGGTGCTGATTTTGTGCTCCCTCGCCAGTTCGATCCAGTTTAGCACAACGGATCTGCTCCGGATTGGCGGGATAGTCTGGACGACGATTGTCTACTTATCCCTTTTCTACCTCATCGGACTATTGATTTCCACAACAACCCGCCGCACGGCTACATCCCTGATGCTCTGTATGTTCCTATGGGTCGGTTTGGTACTCGTCTATCCGAACTGGAGTCGGTTCACCATCAATCCGGTGGGCGATATGCGCGCCGAAAGACAGTCCGCAAGTCAACAGATTGAACAGATTTGGGAAGAAGCCGATCGGGAAGAACAGCGGTTCTTAGCAAAAAGTCCGCTTGAGGGGGATCCCCCCAGGTTTAACATTGGATATTCAGGGTCAAGCTCCAGTAGCGGCAGAAGATATGGGTTTAACATGATGAAAGTGAACGAGGCATCAGAACCGTCCGTCCCGCATTTCCAAAACTATCAGGCATTCATCGGTACGACGTACATCCGCCTGGCAGAGAAAGCCGCGTTGATACGCGAACAACGCTTGGCGCGAACAGACATCCGACAAGCAACATGGGATAAACGGTTGATGAAATTCAGTCCTGCAAGCCTCTATACCTTTGCAACCTCCGCCTGGGCAGGCACGGATCTGAAGGGCATGTTAGATTTTAGTCGCGCCACCCAAGGATACCGCCAGATGCTGATTGACTATCTCCGCGATAAAGACGCGTTTGCCAGTCGGCAATGGTTTGCTTCTGATCAAGGTGCCGTGGATTGGTGGGATTTGCCACAGTTTCGTTTTGAGCGGGCAGAGGTCTGGGAAAACGCACAACGCGCCCTGGCAGATGTGTCACTCCTTTTCCTCATGAATCTGATCCTGTTTATAGTGACATTCCTGATTTTCATCAAAGTTGAAGTGTAACGGTTATCAGTTATCGGTTGTCAGTTGTCAGTTGTTAGTTAAGAGGTCTCCATGTAACAATTTCCCATGCCCTGGAGTACGCTAAGTTAGGAACAATTGTTACAAACAGACTCTTAACTGAAAACTGATAGCTGAAAACTGATAACTATTAAAAAACTGGAGAAACATGATGATCGGACATATTGTTAAAAGGGAATTCTTTGACCATCTCAACAGTCTCCGCTTCGCCCTAACTACCCTTATTCTGACAGCACTCATGGTAACGAACGCCGTGGTGCATCTTCAGAGCCACCCAGACAAAGTCCGAAGGTATTCTGAGAACATTACCGCCGACCAAAACAAATTGCAGTCCCGGACAGAACTCTATGAACTGCTGAAAGAGGGACCCGGTAAACTTTACAAACAGCCATCCGCACTGACTTTCATCGCAGACGGTGGCGATGCCTTTCTACCGAATCGCGGAACGACAAATTGGGGGTCGTGGAGTAGATCTACAGGCTTCGGCGGAGGCAGCAATGTAAATGTAAGGAGCATCTGGTCGCTGGACTATCCCACCGCCAATCCGAATGCGCGGGACCTTCGTCCCAAAGCAACAAAGATAGATTGGGTATTCATCATCACCTATCTGCTCTCTTTTATCCCACTTTTGTTTACGTTTGATGCCCTCTCCGGCGAAAGAGAAAGCGGAACGCTTCGGTTGTGTCTCGCGAACCCAATTTCTCGCCCCGCGTTGTTAGTTGGAAAGTTTTTAGGCACCCTGATAACCGTTCTCATTCCTTTCGTCTTTGCGGTTCTGCTGAATCTGGCAGTGATTTCTTTAGATAGTTGGACACAACTCGGGATAGCCGACTGGGGACGTTTGGGAATGATTCTGCTGATCGCTTCAGGCTATGCGAGTATCTTCATCGCAGTAGGGTTGATGGTCTCCGCCAGCACCCGGGATAGCCGAGTCAGTCTCGTTGTGCTATTGATTGTCTGGGTGGCACTCGTCGTCTTTATGCCGTCTACCCTCGGCACGCTTGCCACAAAATCGATGTCACCCGTCCAGACCGCTCACCAACGGAAAATGGCAAGAAGTAGCGCGCTTGATCAGATCAATGATGATTTTAATAAGCAAATGGCAAACAAACAAGAGGCACAGTCACCAACAGCTGGTCTTCTCAATCAACTTCAGGAACTTGCGAAAACTTCGCCGGAAGCCGCGAAAAAATTCGCGAAGGAGAACGAGGCAGAACTCAGATCAGCGATGGCGCAATTGGAATCCCAAGAGGTAGGTCCGGTGGAATTGCGCATCAGAGCTGAGCTCGTCAACAAAGATGTTGAGATTCGGGAACAACTGAACCGCGAGCATTTAAGGGCACAACTCGCGCAGGTCCAGCGTGCAAGGATGGTGACCCGATTCTCACCGGCAGCAATTGTCCAATACGCCCTTGAATCGATGACTGGCACCGGGTTGAACCGCCACTTGCAATTCCTTGAAGGCGTGGATATTCATATCAGACAGTTCCGAAACTTCATCACTGAAACCGATCGCGCCGATACAGAGAGCCTCCATATCATCGGAGTCCCTGACGGAATGTCTAAAAAGCCGATTTCACCGCAGGCACTTCCAAGATTTGAGGACAAGATCACTTTTAGTGATACCTTCAATGCAGCGATAGTGGATATGCTGCTACTCATTTTATTGCTTGGTGTGTTTCTTTCAGGTGCCTTCCTCGTCTTCATCCGTTCAGATGTGTGAACCTCCACACTACACGCTGTGAGTGCCATCTTCCTAAGGGAAACACCCAAGCAAAAACACTTCCAACTTTTCAACCCACTTGGGAATGCAAAACTTGAATGTTATAGTAAAATCCGAAAATATGTTTACAGTTCGTCAGGGAACAAGCACCCCACCGCCGCTGGCGAGGATTGTATCCTCGCTTTTGTGTTGGTGTATAGATAATTACAGGTTTTACTATAATACTTAAACTTGCTTAGGTAACTCTAATTTGGAACTATAAGTGTCAATTTTAGAAAAGGAACAACTTCGGTCCCAGGTCCGGTGCGGTTTGATGAAGATTAATTTTTTAATTCGGTATTTTTTAGGGAAGTCCGGTGCCCCTTCCCAGTAACGGGTGGGGACCCCGGTTAGGAAACCGCACCTACCGGCCCGGGAAAAAATATAGAATTACCGCACCGAATTTTACACAGAAACTTTGAAGACTTCAAAAACCTCTTGAATCCCGTAGGGTTTATTTGCTTGGGTATTTTTTCAGCATGTTTATAGCAGCATGTGGCAAAAAAAAACAAGCCCCGTAGGGGCGGCATTTGTAAGGACGCTCCTACAAAAATATCGTGCAGAATCCCTAAATTGACACCTATGGGTAACTCTAATTTGGAACTTCTTTGAGAAGAGAGTGTATAACTACAATGAAAAGTAGACGCAGTTTTCACTATCTTTTTCTCGGTGAAGGGTTTCTAATAGACAAAACCCCCAATTTTCAGATTAAAATTCAGGTTTTTCACGATTCTTTTGAAAATAATGCAACCTTTTCACCTTCAAAACGCGTCACTATAACATAAGCCAAAATATAGTTTCGTGGCTAAACTTGAAAAAATAGAATGAAGGAATACAATGTCTCTTAGGTTAAACCAGGAAGTCTTGTTTGAAAACGCCTTAGATTTCTGGTATCATATACACAGCAAAAAATCAACCGTAGGAGGAACCCGATGTTAGAAACCCGTGACCTCACGAAAGTTTACAACGAAAGCGTTTTAGCCGTCAACGAATTGAATTTGAAAGTGGACGACGGCGAAATCTATGTCGTCCTCGGTGCGAACGGTGCCGGGAAAAGCACGACGATCTCGATGCTGCTGAATTTCATTGAGCCGACAAGCGGCACCGCGCTGGTCGGGGATATTGAGATCCCCAAGTTCCCACTGGAAGCAAAGAAGCATCTCGCCTACGTCTCCGAGAACGTGGAACTTTATCGCAACTTTACTGCACGACAAAACCTCTCCTTTTTCGCGAAACTCGGCGGACGGAAGAAGGTATCAAATGAAGAACTCGACGCGACCCTCGGACGCGTCGGTTTACCCGAGGAAGCCTTTACACGGCGCGTCAAGACCTTCTCCAAAGGAATGCGCCAACGCTTGGGCATTGCTATTGCGATTATGAAGAATGCACAAGCCGTCCTACTTGATGAACCGACTTCGGGACTCGATCCGAAGGGCGGTGCCGATTTCTTGAATCTCCTACGCCAACTAAAAGAGGAAGGCAAAGCCATTTTCATGTCCACGCACGACATCTTCCGTGCCAAGGAGATCGCCGACAGAATTGGCATTCTGGTGGAAGGTAACCTTGAGCGAGAGTTGACGCGTGAAGAGATTCTGGAAGAGGATCTCGAGGCACTGTATCTGCATTACGTCGCCGGATATGAACCTGAAGAAGACGCGACCGAGTCAATAACCCCCGAATAAATTCGGGGGCTTGTGCGAAGCGTATACCAAACGTTCACTTCACAAGTTAAACTATTTTCTACAGTAAAATATCGCAATATCTTAGGCGGGGTCGCCTACTCTATGTATCGGATACTCCCCTCGTCTGATACCACTTGGATATTGTGATCTGGAAGGGGCAACACACAACCCGAAAGGGAGATTACAAACTATGTTTGTTCCAGTAAAGAGTCAATCGGGCGAGCAATTAATGCCGACACGTCCAAACAAAGCTGGCATGCTGATTAAAAAAGGATTGGCAACCCCCTATTGGTCTAACGGCATATTCTGTATCAGGCTCAATTATGATACAGACACCTATAAACAAGAGATTGCTGTTGGCGTAGACCCCGGCAGTAAGAAGGAAGGATTTACGGTCAAAAGTGCGGCACACACTTATCTCAATGTGCAAGCCGATGCTCACAGCAAGGTCGGTAAGAAAGTAGCAAAGCGTCGAGAGTTGCGTAGAAGTAGACGTTCCCGAAAGTGTCCGAATCGCAAGAATAGAACCCACCGTCTTGCGAACAAAGCCCGCATCCCGGCAGGCACGCGTGCGAGATGGGATTGGAAGTTAAGGGTTCTTGATTGGCTTTCTAAACTCTATCCACTCACGCATGTCTGCGTTGAAGATATTAAGGCACGGACGATACAACGTGCAAAGAAGTGGAATCAATCGTTTAGTCCTTTGGAAGTCGGTAAACAGTGGTTCTATAGCGAAATCGAAAAGCGTTGGGAACTCTACACTTTACAGGGTTGGGAAACCAAAGAGATACGGGATAGGTTAGGTCTCAAGAAGTCTTCAAAGAAACTATCGGAAACTTTTGATGCGCATTGCGTAGATTCTTGGTGTCTCGCCTATCATACCGTAGGCGGTTTGGATATACCCGATAACACGACGCTTCTGTGTATCTCACCGATACCAATAAAACGGAGAGAGTTGCATAGACAACAGGAATCCAAAGGACGAAAACGTTCACGGGTAGGTGGAACGGTATTAGGTCAAGGCTTAGTCAAAAATACATTGATTCGGCATGCCAAATACGGATTAGCCCGACTTGCTGGCGTTAACGCAAAGGGTTTGTTTTCAATATACAGTATGGAAAATAAACGATTAACAACAGGCGCGAAACGCTCTGATTTCAGAGTGCTAACACGTCTTAACTTTTACTACAGGAGCGGTGTTTCCTCCCTTGAATGAATTCAGGGGTTTCCACACCGAAGACGAGAGATGAAACAGAGAAGGGTGAAACAATATGGAAAGATGGAAGAATAGACGGAGAGATGGAAGAATAGATGGATGGATGCAAGGATGGAAGAATGGATGGATGCGAGGAAGCAAAGTGCCTCCAGGCTTCCAATCTTCCAACCTTCCAACCTTTCAGTTTCCAATCTTCCAATCTTTGACGTTCTTGCTGGTTTTCATCGGCGCGATAGGGCTATCAATGCCCGTTCAACTGGCAGCGGAGTCAGAAGAGACCCCACCGCCTAATGGAGAAAGCACGAAAACCAAAGATGAACAGGACCGTCATATCAAGATAGAAATCGAGCGCCAGAAGATGAAATCGGCAGAAAGGTCGATGGACAAAAAGAAGATTGAGCTCGAAAAACTCCAGGCAATGATGATGGAGGAAAACAACATCGTCACCGTCGCCGAAGTGTATACCGCAGAGGGAGACTACGAAACGGCTGTTTCTGAATATGAACAGGCAAAGCTGAAACTGCAACAGGTGGAGCTGGAGTCGCTACAAGATGAATGGCACATCAGCGTTGAAGAGACAAGCCTCTATGAATCTCCCGATGGCAGAGAGATGTTCTCGATTACCCTGCGGAATAGCTCATCTCCTGTCAAACTCGTCGAAAGCTCCAAAGTGGTCGGGCAAGATATTATCATCAGTGCACAGATTGATGACATTTTCGTCACAATTAGAGAGCAAGAAAGTTATGGCTCAAGTGGGGCGATTATCACCGAACCTTACGAACGACGCATTGAAACGCTTAAAGAGGATGAATCTGTCACTTTGAAATTTGAACTCATAAAAGAGAACATACGAGATGTCGTCGTAGAGTTAAAGTACTCGGGGCGCGAAGAAAAGAAAAACATCCACCTCAAACAAGAGGACCCGTATATTTCTATTGTGTCGGCGAGGCGCTACAAACAGGGTGACCGGCGACGTTTGGAAGTCGTCCTCACGTATGGTGCGATACAAGACGAAACAGAGGAAGTGGACACCAACACCGCACAAGAAATCAACAACGTCTATGTCTCTATCAAAGACGACACGGAATCTATCATCGGTTTCCCTTATGAACATCGCATTCCGACGCTGAAAGATGGAGAAGAGAAAACGCTTGATTTTGAACTGCGGCGGAATGTGGATAGCCTCGTTATTAGTCTCAAATATCTTGAGCAGGAAATTCCATATAAAATCCACCTTGAGGAGGACACACGCCACATCTCTATCCTGAGTGCGAAGAAGTTTCGCATCGAGAACCAGATGATGGTGACGATTCAGTTGAAAAACACATCCACGACGGAAGCGATGCCAAGCGATGCGACTCCGGAAGAGATTGCAGCTGCAAATGAGATCCGCGGCATTTATATTTCTTTACTCGATGTTATTGATGATACGAACATCGTCAAACCGTATGAGGAAAAGATCCCGGTTCTCGGTTACAATGAAACCGTGGAATTGACGTTCCAACTCCAGAAAGATGTGGAAAGCCTGAAGGTAGCGTTGAACTACCCCGAACTACCCCTACCAGAGACGCGGCTGATCTATCTGCAAAAAGAATCTGCGCTGGATGTCGTCAATGTCAGTTCACTCCGCTTTTCGCAGGAAGGCAACTTGGGGAGCAGCATCACTTATGATTTGACGCTCGACCGGTTGGCGGAAACCGAAAATACATTCCAGTTGCGTGTCATTAACCTACTCAACCGCCTCAACTTTGAATTCCAGGACCCGGAGACGAAATCTCGGCAGTCCCAGGTGAAATTTACGCAGGAACAATCGAAGCGGAATCTGTCGTTGATTGTCTATCTGCCAGAAGAATTGGATGCGTCCTATCTTGACAGCACCCTTGAGTTCTATGTCGCTGTGCTTGACGAGGCTGAAGCCAATGAACTCGGTGGTGTCAACAATCGGTTGGACCTACCCGCTGACCAGATTGCGAGTATACAAGGCGGCGTTGAGCGATTTGAACTGATTCCGAAGGGTGTGCCGGAGATTGAGGTGTTCGTGCCGAATGCGTTCCAGACAATCAAAATTGGCGAAGAGGTCAACATGACAGCGACGCTAAAGAACATCGGTACTCGCGACCTCGTCGATATTCGTATGATCGTTGATGTCAACACGGATTGGAAATACACGGTTGTCCCTGAAGTCATCGGTTCACTCGGACGGAACGAGGAGACGGAAATACAACTGACGCTGAGTCCACCTGCGGATATCGGGGTCGGTGAATACCAAGCGAAGTTGAACGCAGAAGTCACCGTCGATAATCGAAAGTTTGAGGCACGCGACCGATCAATTACCGTGCAAGTCGAGTCCAAGACACAAATGTCAGTGACAACACTGCTGTTTGGGGCATTGATACTCCTCATGATTGCGATTGTTATCGTCACAATCCGCATTAGCCGACGTTAATTTCAATGCTGTCCTTCGCTGGCAGGTTTTCATGAAGTTCAATTATTTAAATCGGTAAGCCCCAGGCCCGGTAGGTGCGGTTTCTAACCGCACCGGATCGAGACCAGAAACGCCACAATTATCCAAATCAAATTACCGAATTAATTTTTTGATCTTCATCTAACCCCGCAACGAAATTTCCAAATTAATTACAACCATCCAAAACACAATACGAGTTAGGCATGATTAAAAAAATTAGAATAAACAAAAAGTTGACGGCACTTGCAGTCTGTCTGTTTTTCTCTATCGCGGGTGCCGCCTCAGGACAACGATTGATCTCGCTCCAGCCAGCACGCGCAATAGAACTCGCTTTACAGAACAACGAGACGGTGAGAAAAACAGAAAAGGTAGTAGAACGTGCAAAGGCGAACCTCCGCGTGTCCAAAGCCATTTACCTACCACAGGTAGGTGTCACCAGCGAATATCAACGTCAAAAAAATGGCGATATCGATGAAAGAGACTATCTCACCCGTGCGCAGATGAGCATGCTTCTCGCCCAATTCGGCGAAATCCCTGACGCACTTGATGATGCACAAGAAGAGGTCCGTAAGGCAGAAATTGAATATGAACGCGCAAAAAAAGAGAGCGTTCACGCTGTTCGGAATCTTTGGCACAATATCATCCTGACACAGGGAGAAATTGAACAACGCCGTGCGATTGAGGTTGAACTGCAGGAGAAATTAAAAGGCACGCGAGACAAGCATAAAGAAAAACGGATCCCTTTTCTCAGCCGCCTGAATACGGAACTTGAATTATCCGAACAGCAGCTCGCACTCAACGAACTCCAACGTCGACTTGATGTGGACACCGCCGAACTTATTAGTCTCATCGGTCTCGATCCGCTCGCACAAGTTGTCCTCTCACAGCCCCTCCCTGATGACGATATAGCACTGGATGCCGCCGTTGAACTCGCACTCGCAAGCAACCTTGACTTGCGCGACTTACAAGGCGATATGGTGCGTCAAGAACGCCTCGCTGCGGAGACAATCTGGAACCGGTTTCCCGAACTCTCTGCCGAAGCTCGCTACAAAGATCTCCACGTGTTGTTAGAACAACATCAACAGAACCGGACCTGGGACGCAAAGGCACTTTATGATCCGGTGATACTCGACCGAGAACGAGATGTGCCGAGCATTTTTGAGACAAACCCTCGTACACAAAATGGATGGGAGGTCCGCTTCAATCTCAACATTCCACTCTATGATGGGAACAAGACTGAGAATCTCCGCTCTGTAGAAATCGCAGAACTGGAGCGACTACAGTTGGAATACATCGAAAAAACAAAGTCAATCCGTGTAGAGGTGCGCCGGGATTACCGCGCCGTGGCGAATGCGAAAGAACGGATGGAGATAGAAGAACAGCGCGTGAGAATCCGTGAGCAACAGTTACGGACGATAGAGCGCGTGCTTGATGAAGTCACGGTTGACATACCGGGGTATCAAAGTCTGACTTATAACGATGCGTTTCAAACACAAGCGCAATTTACAGAGGCACAACGCATCTTTTATCAGGCACGCCGAGATTACGCGGAGGCGAAGGAAAAACTCCGAGAAACAATGCAATGGATCGAATAAAATACCACCAAAGAGACCCACACGGAGAAAACATGAGAGATACTTCAACGCTACACGCTGAACTCAACCATTTTGATGAGCAGGAACTTGTCACGCGTGTACTAAATGGTGATGCTGATGCGTTTAACCCACTTGTGCGCAAATATCAGCAGAAAATCTATAATCTGATTTACCGTCAGGTTCATGACCGTGAGACAGCGAAAGACCTCTGCCAAGAGGTGTTCCTCAAAGCATGGCAAGCACTGCCAAAGTTTAAGGGACAATCTGTGTTCTATACTTGGCTTTACAAAATCGCTGTCAATTGCAGTATTGACTTCCTCCGCAAACGCAAACAAAAGAAGCAGATTATTTTCGCCTGCGAAGCATTACCCCAAAACGCAGACGATGTCCTTCCGATGATTCAGACGCAGCCATCGCCTTGTCAAATCCTTGAGAAAGAGGAACTTGGGCACACCATCCGTAGGGCAGTGCAGCAATTGCCACCTGGCCAACGTCGCGCGTTTCGTTTGCGTTACTTTCATGAACTCCCGATAAAGCAAATTGCCTTACATCTAAACAAGTCGGAGAGCACTGTTAAAACGACCCTGCACCATGCCCGACAAAAACTTCAAAATATGCTGCGTCCTTACCTTCAAAACGAACCTCTATGAGGCGGCCATCCCCGCATCTATTTCACTTCACTCATCAAAAAAGAGACCTGTGCGACAATAAAGAACAGCAGATTAAACAACACCAGCAACCCGACCTGAGATAACACACTCCGATAAGAAATCCGCTCCTCAAAGACGGGAACAGCGTCCGGATCCACCGGTTTCTGCGATAACCCCTCTTTCACAGGATAGATATGGAGACTCTCCGGATCACTCCGATCTTCGGTTTTAATGAAGTCTATAAACGTCTGCCGATAACGGCGCGCCTGCTTGACAAAATTCATATAACCAACAATACTCGTGTTCGCAAGTCCCTCCATTGCGTACTGAAAAGTCGCTATTGGAGAGATTTGGGTGAGATCGCGGGCGAGTTGCACCTGTTGAAGTTGCCGGTCGATGTGTCCATCGGCGATCTGTGTCTCCATGTCAGTGATTACTGTAAAGTATTCTGACCAGAGGCGTGTCACGGAAATTCTTTCGAGGGAAGGTGATTTTTTTAACCTCGGCGAGGACCCCCGTTGCCACTCGTCCTCTATCTGGTCCAATTGTGCTCGTCTCTGCATGGAAATTTCATCAACGGATGGTATCGGATTCAGGTTACTGACAAAGATGCCGAGTAAACTTGGGAAAACAAATGCCAAACAGACCCAGGTTAACAACAACCACACCAAACTTGTAATAGCATTTGAAACGCGACTTGAAAAAAACAACCCGAGAAAAATAAAGACAGAGATGTGCAACGCAAAAAGTCCGACGATACCCAAAATTCTCAGCCAGTCCGCAGAATCAAATGGAATACTCCCAATGAGGAGAATGATTAAAAGGTTCACCAGAACACCCATAACCAGTGGTACCGTGAGTGTCACAAATGCCCCGAGATACTTACCTAACAATACCTGCCCGCGCGAGACCGAGTTCGACATTATCAGGCTCAGCGTGCCGCGCATTCGTTCCCCAGCGATAGCATCAAACGTAAACAAGATCGCAAAGAAACTCATGAGGACACCGATGAAAACCCAGTTAATCTTGACACGTCCTGTCGAATGGCTACCAGAACTTACTACTTTATACTCCAATCTCAATGGGTGTCGCCACGCGTAATCTTCATCATCAACACCACTACTTCGACTAATACCCCCATCACTTCTCAATTTAATAGAACGCGATACGACTTCATCAACGCCACCAGCACAGAATATCAGGCGACTGGGGCGTTTCGGGATATCCCCAGGTCCCCTAAGTGCCAACTCCGCTAAACTTATATCCGCTTGCGCTTTAATATGCTTCCTATCTTGTCTCACCCGTTCGTTGTAGGCATCAATCCGGGCAGTATAACCCCCATCGCCGAGGCTATATATCAGCGCATTCGCCACAAACAAAACAGGCAGCAGGATTATCATCAACGCAAACCGGAGGGTCGTGAGATTATGATGAATTTCTTTTTTGGCAATCTGTAAAATCATTTTTAATGGTTATCGGTTGTCAGTTATCAGTTATCAGTCAAGAGACAAGTTTGCAACACATCGTCACCCCAAAAGACTCTAAGGGGCGGGTTCGTTATAAAAAACCTTCTTAACCGACAACCGACGACTGAAAACTGAAAACCCTCCTTTTTAACTCATCTCATATCGAAGGAAGGATACATAAACCGTCATGAATAGAATAATATTCCATGCCAATAAAATCAAAATATCCACCGACGCACGTGCGAAACTTTCTGAGATAGAGAGCCTTTTATGTTTAAAAACAGGTAGATCCGCTAAATCCGCAGCCCCCTTATCTGTGGAGAACCATGCCCGCGAAGAGAACGCCTCTTTATCCTTCAGATACTCAACAATCTCACGTTTATAGACTCTGGAACCCTGAATAAAATCGTTATAACTCTGCCGGTCAGTCCCTGCTATTGTCCCCACAGCGAAGTGATACACGTCTGCGAACGAGATACGGGAGAGCGCGTCTGCAAGCTTTGCATTCCGCTCCCGCTCCTCTGCAGGTTTGTTGAGAATTTCTTCTGCTTTACCCGCATATTCACTCCGAAGCCGCTCTTGATACCCTAAAAGTTCTTGGAAGATAGTGGTATCCGCTTTGCTAACACTTGTGACACCATAACGTCTTAATCTGAAATAGCCTCCAGTATAGGAACTTGAGCCTACCCCCGTTGATTCTGTCTCAGGTTCCCAAGTAACTGACGCTTTCAAATCGTCGTAGCCTCTCTGTTTAAAGTAGGTATCCCGTTCTTTTTTGTACTCGTCCCAGACATCGAAGGCAGGTTGGAGAAATGCCCCTTCAGGTTGCGACTGATATGGCGAGAATTTGTCCACCGCAAACGTTACGACATTTGCATGAACACTCGTCAGAACCACCCAGATAAACATCGAAAGGATTAAAGTCGTTGCAGCTGTCTTCGTCCAAACTGACAGGAGCAATCCCAGAAGATACCACGTTGACACATACAACAACGAGACTCCGAATATCAGGACGATGTGGGCAATATCGTTTCCATCAAAGCCGGTAACCGGCGACGAGACAGCGATGAGGAGTGCTACGATTAAACTCATCAAAACAATTGGGAACAGAGACAACATCCCGCCGAGGTATTTCCCCAACACTATCGTATCTCTCGGTATTGAATTGGATAACACAAGCTTCAGCGTGCCATCCTCTCTTTCCCCTGAAATTGTGTTGTAAGCAAACAGAATCGCTAAGGCACTCAGCACGATTTTGAAAATGAAAACAACATCAACGGTCAGGAACATCGCAAGGAAGGGGTTATCTGAACCTCGCTTTTGCGTCGGTGCGCCCCAAATTGTGGAAATGAATTCAAAGATAGGCTTCCCCAATTCAACAGTGACCGTATTTGCACCGTCATTCTCCACTCCGACGTTAAAGATACTCAAAGGATTCGGTTTTCGGTGTGCTTTCGGTTTGATGTCGACATAGAGATCCCACTCCTGTGCTTCTGCCTCCGCCTCCCGGACAGCAGTATTATACCCCGACAAACGCTTCTCGTAATCGTCCACCTGAACGAAAACCGCAACAGCCGTTGAAAGCAGACACACCATAAACCCGATCATGAATCGAGATGTCAACACGTTTGAAACAAATTCACGTTGGATAACAAGCCAAAGCGTATGCATAAACTCACCTCTGAATAGTTATCGGTTGTCAGTTGTCGTAGGGGTGAGGTCACCTCGCCCGATATGTGTTATAGTAAAATCCAAAAATATGTTTACAGTTCGTCACGGAACAAACACCCGCCACCGCAGGCGAGGGAGTTTTTGATAGGGTGTTTCTTCTAGTATCCTCGCCTGTCTTTGGGTGTCCAAGTAATTCTATAATTCACCATAAATGACCTATGCACAATCTAACAGATTTGCGGCGTACTCGCCCAGATGCGACGTGCATCATGCTACAAAGGTGGCAATTTAGGTGACATACCTTGAGGAACAGATATCTATTCATAAACGATTGTCCTCCGTTTGATATCAGCCCAAGTGGTGGCAATTTTATCTTTAGGTGAAACCGAGAAAATGTCCTGCATCGCCGCCTTGATTTCATCTTGAGTCAGGGCGCGTCGCCAGACACCCACTTCGTCAATAAAACCATTTTTGAAGGTATACTGTGGACGGTTTTTGGTACATCCGATGCGAAGGTCTATGTCATTAGTCCCTCTGAATTCAAATGTCCTGTCAACGTTAGAGAGGATTTCGCCATCCAGATAGATCTTTGCGGTCTTACCATCGTAAGTCCCAGCAATGTGGTGCCAGTTTTTAGCTACCATAGACCCCGTGGTGTTGAAGCCATACACGGCTTGGATTCCGCCTAAACGCATTCCAATATTTGGGCCCTTGAATGCCCCGACATCATTGATGAGTCCTATACTGTAGCCCTTCTTCTCCTCACCCAAAACGTGGCTACCCTTGTCAAACCACTTTCCTGAATTCTTAACCCAATCCTCATTGAATACCCAAGCCATCATTGTAATCTCACCCTCGATTTTTAGCAGATCATCAGCCGGGATATTGAGACAATCGTCACCTTCCAGTTCAGCGGCAATATGAATCGCATTCCCATATTTGCCTTTGATAAAATCTACATTGGCAACGACTTCTGCATCAAGGTCGTTGCCCGATGCATCAAGAATCTTTTTGCCTTTTACTTTATCAAAGGTAAAATAAACGACGAGGTCCTTCTCCAATTTAGCAGTCGTTTGGCTTGCTGTGAATAATACAGCGATAAAAAGAAATGTTAACCATTTCATTGGTATTTCCTCCGATTCGCATTGCGAATATCCTCACTACAGCGTTGAAAATCCTTGAAGTTTCAAAGTCCACTGAGTCAATAACTAACCTGCACTTTCACTCTCCAGATGGATATTGATGTGGAACGATTTCAACAATTTCATCTCCAGCGTTTGCCTCAAAAAAGGCGACAATATCATCAATCATTTCACTTTTGATTTCATGCTGGGTATTCTCGTACGTGACAAATTGCGCAGGGATTTCAAGTGCCTTGTATATCGACTGACTCACATCCCACCGATCCGGCATCATTTCCGCGCCAATGAGACTTTTGACTAATTCGGCATCCACTTCATCGTAAGCATCTCGGAACGGAACGGTGTCATTATCGTCAAGCGCGCCCATGTAAATATACTGGGAAACCTTCTTATATGCCACTTGGTCAAATTCAATACCAGCGATTTCCTGCACGTCCGCAATTCCGACAGGGTAACGCATCGTAGTATTATTCCAGCGATCCGTTGGAAAGGTCGGAATGCAGTTGATACCGCCAGTCGCAACAGCACGGATAACCGTCGGATGCAAAATCGCAAACCGATTCGTAAACGTTCCCGAAGCCGAAAATCCGTTCATGAAGACCTGCTCATTTACCTTCAGGTCATTGTGTCGCAGCAGTTGCTGTGCATGGTCTATCATTTTGATGAGTTGCAAGTCGATCCGCCTAAGTCCACCTTCTTCAATCAGGAGGGTATCTCTATCTAAAGCATGCGTGTAGATACGTCTCCGATCGCCGCCGGGTCTCGGGAAAACAGGCACAAGCAGTGGGACTTTCAGTTTTCTTGCGATGTCAGTCGCATAAGATGCCTCTGCTAATCCTTTCGTATTCCTATCGTGGATTTCAAAATTGTCACTAAGTGTTCCGGTGTTGCACGGCTCTATCAGTAGATGAACCGGTTTGCTGGAATCCATACCTTGTGGAACGAACAGATAATACGGAAAAGCAAATCCGTCTGTGAGGTCGGCTGAAACGCGATAAAGCAATTCATTCGAGAGATCCAGTTCTTCAATACCTGTTAGATGGATAGGTGTCATATCCACAAAAGTAGGCGTAACTGGATCGGGACCTTCCGTCGTAAATGTTAGGATATACTCTTCCAGCAACACTCCTGCCATGTTTCTGTAACCTTCATTGCGTCCGAATATAAGCCGATAGATCTTTGAGGGTGAGAGGCGTTGATTAAACGAAATAACGAGGGTTGTATTGTCATCTTCCCACTGGATATCACCGAATGGAACCCCAGCAAACCCGACATCCATTCCCTGCATCCTCTCGCTGAAAACGACCCGTATCTCTTTTAAATCCGTTGAAACCTTTTCAGATACGTCTGGAATGGTTCTCACTACTTTTGGCGGTGTTGTCTCTTGTTGCGCCAAATCGGCATCTTCGGCGACTTGCCATTTCTCAATAACTGCTTCGTCCCGATAACTATTTTGCCATTTGTAGGTCCATGTGTTGCCAATTTGCAAAGGCAGGTATTCTTCTCCTTTGGCTGGAACGTCGTATTCGAGCAGCTCCGCCTCCGTTACAACACCGTTGGCGTGCTCATAGCGCATTTTCACGAGTCCAACCCCCTTGGCGAACCACAAATAACGGGTGCCATTGACAAGCGAACTCTTGAGCTCAGAACCGGCATCAGCACCTGTGAAGACGGTTTTATGCTTTAGACATATCGTGAAAATGTCTGCGGAGACCTCCACCGCTTCATGCTCCTCTAAGGTTGTCTCAATTTGTGTATCCCAATCCCCTTCCTGTGTCCAAGTATCTCCGACAACCAGCGGAAATCTAAACAGGTCTGTTGGATGGTGCACAAGATAACGGACCAACATGTACCTCGGCGATGGGTCACCTTTACCCATTCCACGGGTTTGATAACTTGCGGATGTCAAAGTCATATCGGTTTCCCTGAGCGTAGCAGTGCCATCCGCCAAATGTTCTCCACTTTCCGTAGCAGCGTTGGCACCGAGAACGATGGTGCGTTCATCTGAATATTGATAGGGGTTAATTTCAACTATCTCGGTCCCCGAATTCGCCTTGAAAAACGCGACGACATCATCAATCATTTCCCTTCTGATTTCATGCCGGGTATTTTCGTACGTGACAAATTGCGCGGGAATTTCAAGTGTCTTGTATATCAACTGACTCACATCCCATCGATCCGGCATCATTTTCGCGCCAATGAGGCTTTTGACTAACTCGGCATCCACCTCATCATAGCCATCTCGGTATGGAACGGTATCGTTGTTATCCAAGGCGCCCATATAAATGTACTGGGAAACACGTTTATATGCAGCCTCGTCAAATTCAACACCAGCGATCTCTTTTATATCCGCGATTCCGACAGGGTAACGCATTGTGGTCCCGTTCCATTGGTTCGTCGGAAAGGTTGGAATGCAGTTGACACCTCCGGCAGCGACGGCTCGAACAACCTCTGGGTGCAAAATCGCAAACCGATTCGTAAACGTCCCAGAAGCCGAAAATCCGTTCATGAAGACCTGATCATTTACTTTCACGTTATTGTGCTGCAGAAGTTGTTGGGCGTGCGCTATCATTTTGATGAGTTGTTCGTCTATCCTTCTCAGGTCTCCCTCTTTAAGCAACAGGGTATCTCTATCCAAGGCGTGTGTATAGATTCGCCACCGCTCTCCACCTGGCCGCGGGAAAACAGGCACTAGTAGTGGAACTCCTAACTTGCGTGCGATTTTGTTAGCGTGGGAGGACCTTTTTAACGCCAGGGACTTTGCCTTGCTATCGTGGCGTTCAAAATCGTCACTGGTCGTTCCGGTATTACACGGTTCTACCAGCAGGTGAACGGGTTCACTGGAATCCATCTCTTGTGGAACAAACAGATAATAGGGGAAAGAAAATCCCGCTTCGGGGTTTGCTGCCACACGGGCAGCTAACCCTTTTGAAAGATCCAGGTTTTCGGCATCTTCAATGTGAAAAAAATTAACATCTCGCTGCGCCCAAACAGCACTTGATGCACTGCCCAAAAGGATTATTAACACTCCCAAAAGAACGAAACTGTTGGTCATTTTTGTTTTCTCCTAACCTCCCTTGAAAATCAATGGAATCTCAAGGGATAACTTCAGAAAAAGAATATTGCCTTATGACGTTATGTCGTGTTTTAAAGGAGGAAAGGTTGCATAAAATGCATCTTTAGGCAATCTGTCTTGTCTGTGGTGTCTATTTTCCAGCAGAATCAGTGGATTTGACCTCATACCCCTTTGATTCAAGTAAGACTTACGCAATACATTAAAATATGTTAGGACTTACGCAGACAAGCGATAAATCACTTTACTACCAATAGATACACCTTGGAAGTACGTTTGTTTCTCAAAGGTTTCTGTGTGGTTCGTAGTCGCGCGCTTTATTGTGCGTTGCGTAAGTCCTTGTAACGAAATTACCGGCTGTTCGTCAATATTCCCGACCAGATCAAGTGCTGTGAGTCGGTGCTATCTGCTCTTTTTGTGATGGTAACATCAATATTTGCTGCCTCCATCGCCGGTTTATGGGATGGCCCACCTAATGTGATAGGCAAGGTAATTTTTTCACCATTCCGTTCAAGCGTTAACTTTATTACATCACTGCCCTTCCAATCCTTGGCAGCGTTTCTGATGTCGTTAAACGTTCTCACCGGTGCACCGTTAATGCCAATCAGGTTATCTTCATCTTTATAGCCAACCCTTGGAGACCTATGGATAATCAACCCCTTATTTGTCTGTGTCAGCGAATTGATATGAAGCATCGTATAGATCACATAATTCCCGTTCGGAACTTGTTCACCCAACTCTATCTTAACATCCACGCCCGCATTTCCGAAATATTCGGCGAGTGGCAACCTTTCTGTTCCGGAAACATACTCGCGAAAGAACGGCTCGAAATCTTTACCCGCAATGTCAGTAACAATTCGGACAACATCATCTATCGTATACGTTTCGCCGGTGGCACCAAACTCTCGATATATCCGCTTCATCACATCGTCAAGGCTCTTTTGATTCTGTGTGAGTTTGCGGATCTGTACATCCAAAGTAGCAGCAATTAGATTCCCCCCTTGGTACACCAAATCCATGTTGGCAGATTTGTTTCTCCCTGCCTCTCGTATAGAGAGTTCCCCTGACTTAGACAGATACAATTCACATGCGCGTTCAAGATCTCTGAGAAAATCGTTTTCAGAGGTAAAACCAAGTCGGGCAGAGGTAATTCTTGAATAGTACTCAGTGAATCCTTCGCTAAACCAGTATTCTTGTTCACTAAAATTTATAGCTACCCCGTTCCAGATATGGAAAACCTCGTGTCCGACAAGTGGCACCCAAAATCGGTTGCTTGCTTCACTCAGTGCGCCACCTATCAGAACGCTAATGCTGCGTCCTGATACGCCACCTCCTAAGCGTCCTCGCGCGCCATAAGGATTCGCGACAAATATCATTTTGCCCTTCGGTGTGCCGCTGAATACTCCCGAATACGCCTTCAAGAAGGCTTCAACTATGCTTTGTATTTCGGCAGCAGCTGTCTTAAAACTTCCACCGACTGCTACAATAACCTCCGCTTCGCCAGATTTTGCCACCTTCTCGGAATGCGTTCCAAGCACCATATACGCATATATCAAATCGTTCTGATCTTTCACAGTGAAGCGATGTCCTTCGTCTCCGATCTGGTGCCAAGGGGTTGAAACGTACCAGACATCAGGAACATTAACACGCAGTTCAACATCGTCCACTTCACCAATAACGAATAGCGCATATCCCGGCAAAAAGATACAATCTTCCTGAACGTAAGGGGTTTCAGACCTGCCGGGGGGCCATTGTCTTTCGTCGTGGTTTAGTAATACTTTGTAACTCAATACCACAGGTGAGTTATTCCCTACTTTAACCGCCCAGCGAGTTTTGCCAAGTTTCTCTATCGGTAATTCTTCTTGGTCAATAGTGGTAACCGCCAAACCTCGGAGATACTCGGCATAGCCGTTGCGTACTGTTTCAGTGCCAAAGCGACTCATGTATAACGGAAGTATCTCTCCAGTGTCCTCTTTGGGCGTTAAAACACACCTGACGTGTGCCACACGCCGTTCATCTGCTTCTATTGTGACTTCATATCTCGCAGACGTAAGCATCACTTTCTCGGACTCAGGGATCGTTATATCCTCATCAGAACCTGGAGACTCATCGCTATTCTCGGCGACTTGGCACTTCTCAATAATTGCTTCACCGCGATAGTCGTTTTGCCATTTGTAGGTCCAAGCGTTATCTACCTGTAAAGGGAGGTATGCTTCACCTTTGACTGGAACATCGTATTCAAGCAATTCGGCTTCGGTTATGACACCATTGGCATGTTCATAGCGCATTTTCACGATGCCAATACCTTTGGCGAACCATAAATAACGCGTGCCGTTCACAAGAGAACTCTTCAGAGGGGTGCCTGCTTTAGCCTCAGTAAAGACAGTTTTATGCTTAAGGCAGTCTGGGAAAGTCCCTGTGGTAATTTCCACCTGTTCATAACCCTCCACGGTCGTCTCCACCTGCGATTCCCATTGCCCTGCTTGCGTCCAAGTATTCCCGACAACCAAAGGATACCTGAAAAGATCAGTATTATAGTGGAAAATGTAATACATCAACATGTACATCGGATTTGGGTCACCTTTACCAGTCCCTTGCGTCCCAAAACCTGCAGAGATCAAAGCTGCATCTGTCCTCGTCAGATAGAAACTTCCGCTTGCTAAAGGTGCTCCACTTTCTTCATCAGTGTTGGCACTGAGTGTAATGTAACGATTCCCTTCATTAGCAGCAGTGGGTTCTTCCGATTCATCCGCGTGTGCAGCAGCGCATAAAACCTGATTTGCTATTGGGGCAAATCCATTCCCTATGCCTAATATTAATATCACCACAAGAACGGTTGAAACGGCGATTATCCGCGGAAATAACAATTTGATGCGGGAAATTGCCCACATAATTTTCCCAGTTAGATTTATTGACAGTTGGAAACTGTCTCGTGCCCGTTGAATCATGCGTTTCTCCTTCTTTATCTTTAAGTGTTACTGTGATTGGTGGAGATGGCTCTTAATCGTATTTGCCGATACACCTAAAAATTCCTTATCTCTTCACACATCATATCCTCAAAGTATCTGATGGTAACACCGGTAGGTGAACCAGTCACATTTTCCTCACTCCACCAAAGAATATTGCCTTATGACGTTATGTCGTGTTTTAAAGGAGGAAAGGTTGCATAAAATGCATCTTTAGGCAACTTTTCTCACCTACCGTGTTTATTTTTCGTCCGAATCGGTAGACTCAATTTTGTATTGCGTTAGTTCAAGACTCTTCTCCACTTTTGAAGTCGTAGACGTGCGGACGAATTTCACAATCCCGACTTTAGGTGCTAACCAGAGTGTTGTTAAATCTATATCAGATGCCTCTGAAGGTGTAAGTTTTGCCGTTTCCGCTTTCTTTCTTGCCTCCGTATCATCTTCCATCCAATACTCAATTTTTATACAGTCCTCAAACGTTCCTGCAGGGGTCTTCACAGTTTCTGTACCTACAACCTTCCCTTTTTCGACTAAAGCCACAGGAATCGCATTCACTCGATCGCCACTCGGAATCTGAAAATCGGGCCTTTGTATTTTAAGTTTGAGCGTTATGGACCCGCTGATTCGCATCGCTGTCCACTCTTTATCGAAAACAACAGGGGTTGGAAGAAGGTAAAAATCGTCCTGTGCGTCAATTTCAATCGCATAACTGAAATCCGCACTAACATCACCAGTTGTCGAGATGCCTTGCTGTTTCTTGCTATCCAGCTCCATCTCTTTACGGAGTCTTGCCTCAAATGCTTTTCCAACTTCATCACCGACAAAGAACGCGATTCCGTCCTTACGGATTTGGTAAAAATTGGGATGAACGTAATGCTCGTAATCCATCCAATCCTCCACGGTCGGCTCATAATTAAAGGCGTGATACGTTTCACCCTCAATCGTTTTCTCCTCTACAGCACGGCGTGTTAATCTGTTTCCGTCCTGATCCTCGTAAACCCAAAAACTTCCGGATGTCCGTGGGAAATAGTCGTTCACTGACTCCCCAGCTATTAATGTCAGGCTAACACCAAAAATAAGCAATAGACTAAAAACGACACGAAATCTTTTCAACATGATAGGTTCCTCCAATCGACAAAATCACTGACTGCCCCCTAAAATACCGGACAAGATGGCGCGTTGTGAGTCCGTGCTATCTGTTCTTTTTCTGATGGATAACAAACACATTTTTCCGTTGATATAAGGTTTGAAATGTGGTATACTCATAGCAAATGAAATATAAAAGTTATCGGAGGTTATGATCCTTAAAATGAAACCCGAACACGTGATAAATCAAGATCCTGAGATTCACGGGGGGACACCGGTGTTTGCAGGCACCCGTGTTCCTATAAAGGCACTTATTGATCATCTCAAAGCCGGAGAGAGTCTTGACTATTTTCTTGAAGGGTTTCCTTCGGTCTCTCGGGAACAGGCAATTGCTTTTTTAGAACTCGCCTTGATCCGAGCCATCCCATCCCACCGGCAGTGAGATACTCCTCCACTAAATGGACGGTGTTCTTCCTGCGCGTCTGCATTCGTCCCCCCCACGATGTTGTAAATATCCCAACGATCCCCAACATTAGGAGATTCAAAACAATATGCACGTTCTCCTCGATGAAAACTTAGATTGGCGGTTGGTCCGATATTTTGACGCGGATTTTCAAGTCACGACGGTTTCTCGTCAAAGATGGCAAGGCATGCGAAACGGCGAACTCCTCAATCGAGCCGCCGTAGTGTTTGACGCGCTGGTGACAATGGATAGAGGCATTGAATATCAACAGAATCTTCGTAAATACACAATCGGGGTCATTCTTATCTCTGCAAAAAGCAATCGGATTGAGGATATTCGCCCTGCTATGTTGAGGGTCAACGAAGCGTTAAGAGAAGTTCAACCTGGACATGTCATCCACGTATCAGCAAGCTAATACCACCTTAGCGGCAAGTCCACACTATGTGCTCTTGGCTCTTGGCTCTAACTTCATCCGACAAAATCACTGACTACCGCCTAAAATACCAGCCAAAATGGAGCGTTGTGAGTCCGTGCTATCCGCACTTTTGCTTACTGCTACACTCACCACGCCCTCTTCTATTGGCAGTTCTTCAGCTGTTCCACCTAACGTGACGGGCAGTGTGATTTTTTCACCTTTCCTTTCAAGGGTCAACGCCACCACATCACCGGACTTCCACCCCTTGGCAAGTTTCGCCATGCCGCTAAACGAATTCACCGACGCTCCGTTGATGGCAGCCAGATTATCTCCATCTCTAAACGCCGGGGATTTATCGATAATTAGAGTTCCCCCTTGTGTTTGTGTGAGGGACCTAATACCAAGCATCTCTTTGAGGACATAACCGAGCTCAGGAAGCTCATCCGCTATCTGCACGTCCAGACCCGCCTCTCCGAAATATTTAGCGAGCGGCAACCTTTCCGTTCCCGAAACATACTTGCGGAAGAACGGCTCAAAATCTTTACCGGCAACGTCAGTAACAATGCGGATGACATCATCTATCGTATACGTTTCGTTGATAGTCCCAAACTCTTGATACATCTGCTTCATCACGTCGTCCAGACTCTTTTGCCTCGCGTCTATTGAGACGTGTGTGAGCTTGCGGATTTGAACATCCAAAGCGGCGGCAACCAAACCTCCACCACAATAGACCAAACCCGAGTTTCCCATTTTGTCTGCCCCCGCCTCGCGCATGGAGAGTGTGCCAGCTTGACGTAGATACGATTCACAGATCCGTTCAAGGTTTTTGAAGAAATCGACTTCAGACAAGAGCCCGAGACGAACAGAGATAACTTCTGAGTAATAATCGGTGAACCCTTCCATAAACCAGTATTCCTGCTCGTCAAAGAACTTAATGGCTGTTCCGATCCAGATATGGCAAACCTCATGTGCCACCAACGGCACCCAAAAATTTTTACTATTTTCATCTAAGGAACCCCCCATCAGAGTGCTGATGCTGCGTCCTGAAACACCACCTCGCGTTTCACCCTTTCCGCCATACCGGTTCGCAACAAACAGCATCTTCCCTTTCGGGGTCCCGCCGAAGACCCTTGAATACGCGTGCAAAAGTGCTTCAACCGTGCGCTGTATTTCATCAGCAGCGACCTTAAAACTACCACCGATTGCCAATACAATCTCCGCGTCCTTAGACTTCGCCACCTTTTCAGAATGCGTACCAAGCACCATATACGCATACATTAAATCATCCTGATCTGCAACAGCGAAACGGTGTCCTTTATCGTCGACGTGTTGCCAAGGGGTCGAGACGTGCCAATTATCGGGTACATCAACATACAGTTCAATATCGCTCACCTCACCAACGACGAACAAGGCATATCCCGGACAGAAAATACAATCCTCTTGGAGATATGGAGCCTCATCGCGACCAGGGGGCCATTCTATTTCATCATGGTTCAGCAATACTTTGTAACTTAGCGTCACAGGCGACTTATCTTTTGTTTTAACCGCCCACCGCGTTTTACCGAGAAGCACCAATGGTAGTTTTTCTCCGTCAGCATTCGTGACCGACAAATCTCGGAGGTACCTGCCATATCCATCGTGTATCCCGTTCGTGCCAAACTCACTCATAGACAAGAGAAGCCCTTCGCCGTTGTCATGTTTCGGGGTTAAGACACCCCTAACATGTGCCACACGCGGTTCGTTAGCATCTATTTTAACTTCATACCTCGCGGACGCAAGTTCCATCGGGTTCTCAAGAGTGTCGGACTCACTGAAATTGCTGACAACGTGACATGTTTCGATAACCGCCTCATCGCGATAATCGTTTTGCCATTTATATCGCCACATATTACCGACTTGCAAGGGAAAATAGTCTTGTGCTTCGGTTGGAGCCTCATATTCAAGCAATTCGGCTTCCGTGACGACATCATTGGCATGCTCATAACGCATCTTCACAACCCCAATCCCTTTAGCAAACCACAGATAACGCGTGCCGTTCACAAGCGCACTTCTCAGTGTAGAACCTGCTTTAGCACCTGTGAAGACAGTTTTATGCTTGAGGCAGTCCGAAAAAACGCCTGCGGAAACTTCTACCTGTTCATAGCCCTCTAAGCTTGTCTTCATTTGCGCGTGCCATGCGTGCGAACTTCCCTCCTGTATCCAAGTATCCCCCACATCCAGAGAAAATCTAAACAGGTCGGTCGCATGGTGCCCAATATAATATAACAACATATACCTCGGCGATGGATCGGTCCTACCGGTCCCACTGGAGCCAAAATTTGTAAAGGTCAAAACATCATCAGTTTTTTTAAGACTAAAATCTCCTTCCGCTAAACGTTCTCCATTTTCTGTAGTGGTGGTGGCACTAAGGACAATATTGCGTTCAGATTTAATCATTGGTTTCCTCCTGAAAGGGATGATTCCCACTGCCCAACATCCCTGACCAGATTGCGCGTTGTGATTCTGTGCTATCCTTTCTCTTCGTAATGGTAACATCAATAGGACCTGCCTCCAATGGCGGTTCTTTAGACGCGTCCCCTCCTAACGTGACGGGCAGGATAATCTCTTTCCCCTCTCTTTCGAGGGTTAACTCCACCACCTCACCGGGTTTCCAATCTTTGGCAACCTTCCTGATGTCGTCAAAAAACTTTACCGGTGTGCCGTTGACACCTATCAGATTGTCCTCGTCCTGATACTGCTCGGACTCGTGGATGAACATACCCCCTCCTGTCGGACCACCAAATGAACTGATTTGAAGCATCCCATGCACAATATACCCAAGACTCGGAAGTTCCTCGCTAAATTCTACCTGGGAATCCATACCAGCCTTCTCAAGATATTCTTCCAGAGGTAAGCGTTCCGTTCCTGAAACATACTTGCAGAAGAACGGTTCAAAATTCTCACCCGTAATTTGACCGACAATTCTGATGACATCACGCATTGTGTATTTATTTCCGGTGAGACCGAATTCCCGATACATCTGCTTCATCACATCGTCCAAACTCTTCCGGCTTTGCGTGAGACTGCGAATCTGCAAATCCAAAGCCGCAGCAATCAGACTCCCCCCTTGATAGACAAGTTCACGGTTGGCGGATTTATCTTCGCCTGCCTCGCGGATAGAAAGCTGTCCGTGTCGGGATAGATACGATTCCCACTTGCTTTCAAAATCTCTGAGAAAATCATTTTCAGAAGTTAATCCGAGGCGAGTACAGATAATTCTTGAATAGTATTCAGTGAAACCTTCGCTAAACCAATATTCCTGCCACTTAAAATCGATCGTTTTTCCATTCCAGATATGGCAAACCTCGTGCGCAACCAGCGGCACCCAAAAACTTCTATTGGTTTCATCCAACGAACCACGCATCAGAACACTGATACAGTTCCCAGAAACACCGCCTCCGTGGTGCTTTTCATCCGGGTTTGCCACAAACAGCATACGATCCTGTGGCATACCGTTGAAAACTCCGGAATACGTGTGCAGAAGTGATTCAACAGTTCTCTGGACTTCATCCATAGATGCCTTGAAGTATCCACCCAGTGCAAGCACAATCTCTGTTCCCTCCGCCCCCTTTGATAAACGTGCCACTCTCTCGGAATGCGTTCCAAGTAAGAGATAGGCAGACATCAAATTGTCCTCGTCCGTGATAGCAAAACGATGCCTCTCACTTCCAACGCACTGCCAAGATGTTGAGACGCACCAATTCTCAGGAACATCAAGCTGAAGCTCGATATCCTCCACTTCTGCAACAATGAACACGGCATATCCAGGCAAGAAAATACAGTCCTCTTGGAGATATGGAATTTCAGGTCTGCCGACCGGCCATTCTCTCTCCTCGTGATTTAGCAACACTTTGTAACACAATGTCACAGGCAAGTCATTCTCGGTTTCAACCATCCACTGCGTTTCGCCAATCTCTGTGATCGGTATTTCTTCTCCATCGGCATCGGTAACTTTTAAATCGCGGAGATATCTGCCATATCCACCGTATAAATCCTCAGCACCAAAATGGCTCATGGACAAGAGTAACGGTTTTCTATCCCCTTTTAAACCACTACCTACCTTCGGCGTTAAGACACACTTGACGTATGCCACGCGTCGTTCAGCAGCATCTATTTTAACCTCATATCTCGCCGATGTAAGTTCCATCGGATTATCAAGGTTCTCAGGCTCACTGAAATTTCTAATGACGCGCCACTCCTCAACAGTTGCCTCGCCGCGAGAGATGTTCTGCCACCTGTATGTCCATTGCGTGCCAATCTGGACGGGGAGGTACTCTTGTACCTCAACAGGCATCTTGTATTCAAGCAACTCGGCTTCCGTAACGATACCGTTGGAATGTTCATAACGCATCCTCACGAGTCCAACGCCCTTAGCGAACCACAGATAACGTGTACCGTTCACAAACGCGTTCCGCAGTTCAGCGTCGTCATCCTCAGCATCAGCGTCTGTGAAGACAGTTTTATGTTTCAGGCATGACGAAAAAGCCCCCGCGGAGACCTCGACTGTCTCATACCCTTCCAAAGTTATCGTCGCATTTGATTTGCAAGGACCCTCCTGTCCCCAACGATTTCCAATAACCAAAGGAAATCTAAAGAGGTCAATCCCACCCTTATAACTAACATGGCGTAGCAACATGTACATCGGGGAGCCAAGACTGCGCCCACTCGTAGAAGAACCATCAGATGTCAAAGCCGTATTGGTCTTCTTGAAATTAAAAATTCCTTCTGCCAAATGCCTACCACTTTCCGTAGCAGCACTGTTACTAAAGACAATATTGCGTTTGGATTTACCCGTTTTTTTCATCAGTCAGAATTCTCCTTTCCTAACATTCCCAACCAGATAGCGCGTTGCGATTCCGTACTATCTTCATTTTTCGTGATCGTAACATCAATAACTCCCGTCTCTAAAGGAGGTTTTTTAGAAGCATCACCTGCTAATGTGATAGGCAGGATAATCTCCTCACCTTCTCTTTCAAGGGTCAGCTCTACGACATCACAGGATTTCCAATCTTTGGCAACCTTCCTGATGTCGTCAAATATTTTTACCGGTACGCCGTTGATGCCTATCAGTTCATCGTCATCTTGGTACTGCGGTGAATGGTGGATGAACATGCCTCCTCCTTTTGGACCTCCAAGAGACTTAATCTGAAGCATCTCAAAAAGAATGTATCCAAGGCTCGGAAGCCTTTCACCAAAATCTATCTCAACATCCACGCCCGCATCTTCAAGGTATTCTTCTAACGGCAACCGCTCTGTCCCTGCTACATATTTGTGGAAGAAGGGTTTAAAATCTTTACCCGTAATCTGGCTGACAATCCTGATGACATCGTTCATCGTGTACGTGCTGTCTGTAAGATCGAATTCCCGATACATCTGCTTCATCACGTCGTCCAAGCTGCTTCGGTTTTCCGTGAGATTGCGAATTTGCAAGTCCAAAGCCGCAGCGACTAAACTGCCACCGTCATAGACGAGTTCTCGGTTGGCGGATTTGTCCTTCCCTGCCTCGCGGATAGAAAGTTGTCCCTGTCGGAATAGATACGCTTCCCACCTACGTTCAAAACTCCTGAGAAAATCGCTTTCAGAAGTAAGTCCAAGACGGACAGAAACAATATCTGAATAATATCCGGTGAAACCCGCGCTCAACCAATACTCCTGCTCCCTAAAATTGAGAGCTTGCGCGCCAATCCAGAGAGAGGAAACCATGTATCCCACCAGCGGCAACCAAAAACGTCTGCTCGCTTCATCCAATTCACCACCGATCAACACGCTGATGCTGCGTCCGGACGCACCCCCACTCATGCTTCCCTTTTCGTGATATGGGTTTGCGACAAATAACAACTTACCGCTCGGGGTGCCACCGTATATCCCTGAATACGCCTTCAGAAGTGCCTCAACAGTACCCTGTATTTCATTCATAGACGCTTTGAAGTGTGCCCCAGTCGCCAGCACAATCTCGGTATCCCCAACCTTCACCAAACGTTCGCGGTGTTCACCCATCACGAGATACGCAAACATCAAGTCGTCCTGATCCTTGCAAACGAAACGGTGCTCATCAGGCTCAATCCGCTCCCAAGGCGTTGAGACATGCCAATTATCAGGCACATCAACACACAGTTCGACATCGCCGACCTCACCGACAACAAACAGCGCATACCCGGGACAGAAAATACAGTCCTCTTGGACATAAGGGGCTTCATCTGGCCCCGGTGCCCACTCCCGTTCATCGTGATTCAGCAACACTTTGTAACGCAACGTTACAGGTGATCCGTCCCGCGTTTCAACCAACCACTGCGTTTTGCCAATCTCCTCTATTGGCAACCTCTCCCCGTTTGCATCGGTAACCGTCAAATCTCGAAGATACCGACCATATCCGTCATATACCCATTCAGCCCCAAAGCGACTCATAGATAACAGCAACGGCTTTCGATCCTCTGTTGCGCCGCGGCTTACTTTCGGTGTTAGCACACACTTGACGTATGCTACACGTCGTTCATCGGCATCTATTTTAACCTCATATCTCGCCGAGGCAAGCTCCATCGGGTTCTCAAGATTCGCGGGATGACTGAAATTCCGGATGACGTGCCACTCCTCAACGATCGCCTCGTCGTGATAATCGTTGTGCCATCTGTATGTCCACTGCGTGCCAATTTGGGTTGGGAAATACGCTTCATCCTCAACGGGAATTTCATATTTAAACAATTCTGCTTCTGTGATGACACCGTTGGAATGCTCATAGCGCATCTTCACAAGTCCAACGCCTTTGGCAAACCACAGATAACGCGTGCCATTTATATATGCGTTTCCGTCTCCAGCGTCGGGGTCTTCCACGTCAGCGTCTGTGAAGACAGTTTTATGCTTCAGGCACGATGTGAAACTCCCTGCTGAGATTTCGATATCCTCATATTCTTCCAAGGTTATCGTTGCTTTCGATTTGTGTGGACCTTCCTGCTCCCAACGACTTCCAATAACCAAAGGAAATTTAAAGAAGTTTATCTCATGACCACGGTGGTTAATATAGTGTAGCAACATGTACATTGGCAGCGGATAGTCCCCTCTGAGTCCTGTCGTACGAGAACCGATAGATGCGAAAACCCTATCGGTTTGGCTGAGATCGAAACCACCTTCTGCCAAATGTTGACCGGTTTCCGTTGCCGCGGTCGCTTGAACACCAATGTATCTCGGTTCGCTTTTCAATAAATTTGGACTTAAGTTTTCTCGAAGCATCGACTCCTCCTGCTCCAACCGTTTCCGTGCGCGATATAGCCGACTTTTCACTGTGTTCAGGGTTACATCCAAACGCGTACTTACCTCTTCACATGTCAAGCCGTTGAAATAATGCAATACCATCACCGAACGCTCTGTCTCCGGTAACTTCTGGAGGAGGCGTTCCACGACTTCACGCAGTTCGTCCGTTGATGCTTGCGTCCGCTCTTTCTCAAGATATTGCGTATAGAATACCGTTTCTAACTCGGCTTTCGGCATTGCATCCAGTGACTGCATCGTAATCGGTTTCCGTCGTAGCCACTCAATACACTGACGCTTTGCTATTACATACAACCATCCTAAAAAACGATCGGTGTCTCTTAAATTTGGAAGTGACTTAAAAGCCTGAATGAATGTGTCCTGTGTAATTTCTTGTGCCGCGTGGAAATCACCGATCTCACGCCATGCGAGCGAATGAATCCACTTCCGATGTCTTTCCATCAGCGCGGTGAACGCACCTTCATCACCCGATAAGATGCGTTGAATCAGAGTAACGTCTTCGTTTTTCATGACAATCCTCCAAAGCCATCTGATAGCAAGTTTCGGTTTGCAAGCTTCGCCGAAATTGCCTTGTGACGTTATGTCGTATTTTAAGGAAGGAAAGGTTGCATAAAATGCATTTCTATGCAAAATTTTTTTGTTCTTGGGAAAAATGGAGGTATGATGTATAAAGCAGATGGCGCGCTTACACAGCGCGCCGACAATTGTTGTGACAACTATTCTAATAATCGGCGATGGAGCCATCCGCCAATCGACTGTTGGGCCAGGTGAAACGTCTGCCTGCCTCTTGCCCGACTTCAATAACCTTTGCCTCATCCACCTCGACCCCTAAGCCAGGTCCTTCAGGAAGCGACACATAACCCTCTTCGTCCATCTCCCACGTCTTGCGGGCAACACCCTCTGGAAGGACGTTCTCATACCCCTCGTGGATAAGGAAAAACGGAACGGCAGCGGATAAGTGGAAACTCGCAGTGAGACCGAGATAGGACATCGTGCAGTGCGGTGCAATCGGGACGTGATGTGCCTCCGCGAGTGCCGCGACCTTTTTAACCTGTGTAATGCCCCCACCGTGTCCAACATCGGGTTGAAGGATGTCAATCACCTGCGCCTCAAGGATCTCACGAACTTCCCATATTGTGCGGTCGCGTTCGCCTGTCGCCAGCGGTACAGGAACGGATTCCCGAATTTTGCGCATCACTTCGATATTGCCCGGAACCCACGCCTCTTCTAAGAAAAGGAGGTCATCAGGCTGTAAGTAACTCGCGAACTGTTTGACAATAGGCGGTGGCAAGCAGCTATGCGCATCAAACATAACAGCACCGTCGGAACCGACCTTCTCCCGTGCATCTCGCACCCGCTGAACGAGATCCGCAATCTCATCCGGGGTCCCAGCAAACGGCTGAGAGCCTCCCGGTCCCGTTTTAATTGCTTTCGGACTCGGATATTTCCAAATTTTATCGCGACAAGGACCTCCAAGTAGGCGATAGACCGGCACACCCCAGAGTTTTCCAGCAATATCCCACAACGCCATATCAATCGCGGAGATCGTATGCACCATCAACCCACCGCCTCGGATATTGCGGTGTGCGCGAAACAGGCGTTGCCAATGGTGCTCAATGCGCGTCGGGTTCTCACCAATAATCATTTCCGATAACGAACGCGCCAACGCACAGGTGACAGTCGTCTCCATATTATTAATCTCACCCCACCCCGTAACACCCATGTTCGTTTCAATCTTGACGTAGGCTTTCACACCCATCGGAAAAGCCTCAAGGTTTGTCACTCGAATCTGCGAACCTTTATCTTCATAGTCTGCCATCTGATAACGTCCTCTCTTTCGGTGTAGTCTACAAATCAATACTGCTTCCTATAGTTTGCAACGTTTCCAAAGGTTTGTCAAGCGAAACGATTTGACAAAAATAGTGAGGGAGTGATAAAATAGTGAACACGATTTTTAAACAGTTGGCTCGATTGCTAAGAGAAGGAGACCAAACAGATGGCAAATCAGACATACCGTGTCGGAATCATTGGCTGCGGCGGAATGGGTAGGTCCCACACCAGAGCATGGACCGCAAATCCCAGGGCACAAGTCGTAGCAATAATGGACATCTACGAAGAGGCAACAAAACGCATCACAGACGAGTACGATGTATCCGCGGTCTATACCGATGTTGACGAAATGTTAGCAAAAGAGGATCTGGACATCGTCAGTGTTACAACATGGCAGGGACCGAGGGCGGAAGCCACGGTCGCGGCAGCGAAAGCAGGTGTAAAAGGGATTATCGGTGAGAAGCCGATGGCAGCTTCATTGGGGCAAGCCGACGCTATGCTTGCTGCTTGCGAAGAGAACGATGTCAAACTCGTCATCGGACACCAAGGTAGATTCGCGCCCGCAAATATCGAGACACGCAGACTCGTCGCTGCAGGAGCGATTGGTGAACCGACAACTGTCCACCACAGTGCCAAAAGACACGCTGGACTGTTGAACACAGGCACACACGCGATCGATGGCTGGCGTTTCATTCTATCTGATCCTGAAACACTGTGGGTGATTGGACAGACCTCCCGAGAGACTGATCGGTGGGAACGCCGTACGATTTGCGAGGACCTCTGTATGGGTTTAGTCTGCTTTGAAGGCGGCGCGCGCGGTATCTACGAAGGCGATCTGCCGGAACCCTCAGTCTCTATGCCCAGAATCGCTGGAACAGAAGGGCAAATTCGTAACGGGCCCGATGGCACACTTCTACTCCAAAATGGGGACGCGCAGGGATGGCAAACCATCACGCCAGCACCGGAGCCTAAAAACCAGTTTCAGGAACTGATCGAATGGATCGAGGGCGACATTTCTGACCATCGCGGTAGCGGCGTTCAAGCACGCTACACGCTTGAAATCATGCTGGCTATCTATGAATCGTTGCGCATCAAAAATGTCGTCACTATGCCGATGGAAACGAAAGAGTTACCCCTTGAACTCATGGTTAACGACGGCACGCTCCCCGTCTTAGCCGAAGGCAAATACGATCTGCGTAGACCGTTTGAAGGGCAAACGTGGAAAAAGCCTAAGTAACTGACACAACTTAGTGCTGCCGAACGGACTTGATTGCTGTAAAGGAGAAAATGGATGGAGAAACAGGGAAACCGACGCTCATTTCTGGAAATCGCAACCGCTTTTATCGGGGGAGTGCTGAGCCTTGCTGCCGGCATTCCCCTCATTGGCTTTGCGATTTCGCCTGCCTTCAAAAAAGGCGAATCAAAATGGGTTGATTTGGGTCTCGCTGACCGACTTAAAAACAGCCGTTTTAAAAAGGTAGACTATACCTTCACCGCAAAAGACGGCTGGGTCAAAGCAACGAAGAAACGCTCTGTTTACGTAACCGATGCTGGTGCCGGAGAGTGGAACGTCTTTTCGCGAACCTGTTCACATCTCGGCTGCCTCGTCCGATGGGATGAAAAACAGGAATCTTTTCTCTGTCCGTGTCACGGTGCGATATTCGATCAGACTGGAGCAGTTGTCGCCGGTCCACCGCCGGAACCCTTGCAAAAACTTGAAACCAAAGTCGAAGCAGGCATTTTATACGTGAAGGAGACGTAGTTTTTTAACGATTGGGTTTTTGCGCCGATTTTTCCGATGTCAAAATCGGGTTCCTGACAAATTTGACAGTCTTTCTTCGCTAATTAACTGAAATGTGGTGGTGTTTGACGAGATTTTCACACGTTGACAACCCTGAAACGTTCAAGAGATCGAGGCATGATTATAAAACAGTTTCTGAGTGAACGTCTCCCGCTAACGGAATTCTCCGCGCATTTACGTAAACCTTTACCGAAACACATCAACCTGCTCTTCTCACTCGGTAGTTTGGCGATGTTTCTGCTTCTGCTTCAGGCGGCGACGGGAGCATTTCTGGCGTTATACTATTCACCCTCACCAGAACATGCGCATAACGCGGTAACCTATATCAGTGAAGAGGTTCCGTTTGGCGCGTTTGTGCGTGGCTTGCACCACTGGGGTGCAAGCGCGATGGTCATCATCGTCTTTCTGCACCTGCTCCGCGTCGTTCTCTACGGTTCATACAAGGCTCCGCGCGAACTGACATGGATATTCGGTGTGCTTCTGCTATTAGTCGTGCTCGGCTTTGGGTTCACCGGCTATCTTCTGCCATGGGATGAGAAGGCGTATTGGGCGACGGTCGTGGGTGTCGAAATCGCAAGTACCGCCCCGATATTAGGCGATTTTGTGGCGAAGGTCTTGCGCGGTGGAGCAGAGATCGGTGCAGTCACGCTGTCGAGATTCTACGCGCTCCACACGATCTGGTTGCCGTGGTTAGCCTTCGGTTTGGTCGGCGTGCATCTCTTCTTTGTCCGATATTACGGCTCTTCAGGCACACCCCAGAACACACCGGAAGAGATGAAAACCGGAAAACCGTTCTATCCGGATCAGGTATTTGAGGATGTCGTCGGCATGCTGATTCTTTTCGCGGTACTTGCATCCGTTGCACTGTTCCTCCCTGTTCCGCTTGAAGATGTCGCCGACCCGACGAACGCTGATTACGACCCGCGCCCCGAATGGTATTTCCTGTTCCTATTCCAACTGCTGAAGTACTTCCAAGGCCCCCTCGAAATCATCGGAACATTTGTAATTCCGACAGTCGGTATGGTGCTACTGCTCCTCCTCCCGTTCTTAGACAAAAGCGAACGCGTTGTTCTCTGGAAACGCCCAATCGCATTGACGGTCACGAGTGTCTGTGTTGTGGCGATTGTGGGACTGACGATCCTCGGGGCAAGTTCACCGAAGCTTGAAACACAAGAAGCATCGCAACCGACAGCGGAAACCGACAGCACCGTGTCTCCTGATACAGAAACGGAAGCGGTTGAAGAAGGGGAAAAAGTCTTTGATTTTCAGTTGACAGAAGAAGAAATTGAGGGAACGGAAGAAGGGGAAGAGGTGTTTGACTTCCAATTGACAGAGGAAGAACTACAGTAGCATATCTCGCAGAGGTTTAACATCATTAGATCTAACTCTATAAAGATGTCATGTTCACAGAAACCGTCCCTTAGAGTCCCCGTTAATCTTCTAAACACCAACATAACAAAGAAGTTATCTCATGAAAAACACATACCCTGAGAGAAGATTTTTACATCTGATGGATCGCAGCGAAGAAACAAGATTGGTAAAGGATATTCTTAAAAGCCCACTTGGTCTCGCCTCAAAGATAATAACATCTCTTTTTGAGGAAAAATTAGCAAACTGGAAGGATGACTTGGATGAAATAAAACTTTTTGCGGCTGGAATACAGCGGGCTGAGAAACTCTCAACTGTCTATTCTCTTGCATCTTACTATCCATTCATGTTTGCTTTTCATCAATATTTTCACAGTTCGTTCCGAGCAAGACAAGGTAAAGTCCTTGAACAGATACTACAGCGTATTCTCCAACAGTACAGCAGATGCGACAATGTACCGGACAAGAACACAGATAGACTCTCGCTTTTAGGTGAAATTTTCCAGTCTGATGAACTTGGAAACCTTGACATTGATGTAATGGCCTCGGATTCTACGCACAAAAAGACACTTATCATTCAACTCCGCTCAAGAGATGATACCGGAGGCACAACCGCTAAAGGTTCCCTTGCTGATTTGCCACGGGAATTCTTAAGAATCAACAAAACCCCACAAAGTGATATACTCTATCTCGTTTGTGTTTGGGTTCCTCGGGACTCGCAACAAAAGATTTCAACGGTGAGAAAAATGTTTTCGTCTTTGAAGGAGGACATTGGGATAAGCGAGGAAGTTTTTCACGAAATTGTTAGAAACAAAGTGAGGTTGCGAGAAAACATTTTTTTAAAGATGGCTTACGGCACCGATGAAATAGCAAATTCTCTCTTTGAATGGATAGGAGACGAAAATAAGCAAGTACTGGATGCTATATCCATTATTGTTGACTTGGTAAGTGACTGGGATGATTTGTGGATCGCCTACGCGATCGCCAGTTTAGAACTGGAAGTCGCTTCATTCTCTAATCAATCAAACATAAAACTCTTAAATGAGAAATGTGATAGAATAGGAATTGACTTTAACTACAAATCTTATCAAGACCTGACGGATTCAATTGATAGCATCCTTGAAAAGATAATTCCACTTTGGACAGAAGATAGTATCCCTTTAAACACATTGTCAGACAAAGCACAATACATCAGAGACTTGCTGTTTTTGAAAGCATACTATGAAAAAACATAACACAACAGAACAATTCACCCTTTTCATGACAGATACCGAACCTGAGGTCCTAAAAGAAAATACTACATCTGACCCCGTAGAGTTGGTTTCGTTCCGCGAACTTGTCCCTGAAATCAAGGATACAGGCTACTTGACGCACGCCATTTTTGCATACCCTGCGAAATTTATCCCACAGATTGTTAGGTACGCCATTAATACATATACAAAGGAAGGGGATTGGATTGTCGATCCGTTTGCAGGTTCAGGAACGGTGGGTGTTGAGGCGTATCTGTGTAAACGCAATGCCGTCCTACTCGATCTTAACCTACTTTTAAACCATATCATGCCACTGAAAATTTACAGTGGGAAAGACAGGTTGAATGAAGCAGATTTGTGTAAACTGTTAGAGGGAATGCAAGAGAGTCGCCACCAATTTACACCCGCTTGGTCAAATGTCGCTTACTGGTACGCACCTGAAATGTTAGAGGTCTTATCACGTTACTGGGGTTTTATCAATAACACGGACGGTGGGGTCTATGCTACCGTTATCAAATCGGCACTGCTAAAGGTGAGCAAACGTTTCTCCTACACAGAAGACAGAACACCGAAGCTTGCCAAATCCAAGCGTAAGTTGAAAGTGATAGAGGAGCTGCTCAAGGAAAATTGGAGAGAACAGTTAGACGAGATGCTTTACAGCCTCTCCCTGAAAACATTAAAAAGTCTTAACGACTTCGTGATGCACACACAACAACATCAAAACGAGGTAGCCCCAGAAATACACTGGCAGGGCGGTGTTGATTCATCTTATGCCACCGTGCCACGAGAATGTGACGCGCTAATCACATCACCGCCCTATCTCCAAGCGCAAGAATATATCCGCTCTACGAAGATGGACCTGTTTTGGTTAGGACACACTGAGGAAGAGATTCGAGAGTTATCACGGCTTGAAATTCCGTATCGGAAGGCAGACCGGATGATTCAGACCGAAACGTTGGACAAAGTCAGAGAGATGCTCACTCGGAACGACCTCCACAAACGGCTTGACTCCTATTTCTGCCATACGGTCAATGCCCTTGAAAATTCAATGAAGCAATTGAAACGGAATGCGGCCGCTTGCATTTTCGTCGGCAACCCACGGATTGACGGCATAACGGTTGAACTTTGGCGAATATTGGCGGAGTACTTCACGGAGCGCGGCTTTGTGTTTGAGAAAGTCTATGAGGATAGGATTAAAACTCGGAAACTCTTTGGGGCACGGAAGAATAAGAACCCGGACGGAATGAAGTCGGAATTTTTGCTGATTTTAAGGAAGAATTTTTAATAGGACTTACGCATTTCTTCTTAAAGTCCCTGATAAGGGCGATTTACCCCACCGCCGCTGGCGAGGTTTGTAACCTCACAAGAGCGTTGGTGTATAGGCAATTACGGGTTTTATTATAAAACAGACAATAGGCAAAAGTGAGTGAGGATTAATTGTCAATCATCTGCTCAGCAGTGCGGACCTGTTCTTCAAGGTAGGGGAGACCCTCTGCCCGCTCCAAGAACATCTCTAAATAACGACGCATCATAAGTGGATCGTCATTTTTTTGATACGCCTGCGCGAGACGATAGTAAGCCTCCGCGTCGCTATCATCAAGAGATAAACCTTTTTCGTAGGATTGGATAGCAGAAAGAAATTCCTCGTTCTCCTCGTAAGCGAGTCCGAGGTTAAAATAGACATCAGCATCGCCCGCTTCTATTTCAAGTCCTGCCTCATAAGTCTTAATAGCGTCCTGATACATCTCGCGGTGAAGATAGGCATTTGCGAGGTTGTAATAGGCATCAACAAAGGTCGGTTCTGATTCAATCGCGTTACGAAAGGCAGAGAGTGCATCCTCAAACGCATCTGTCATGTCGTAAACATAGCCGAGATTGTTGTAGAAGGCGGGATTTCCAGGAGACAATTCAAGCGCAGCGAGGAACATCTCTATCGCAAGCGCAAACATGCGGGTATCGGTATACACCAAACCGAGGTTGTTATAGGCATGCGGATGTTCGTCATCAAGCGCGATAGCGTTTTGAAAAGATTCTATCGCTTTCTCATATTCACCCAACTCACGATAGGCGTTGCCGAGTTGAATATGTCCCTCCGCATCTGTCGGATTCAGTGCCTGCCCCATCCTGAGTTTTAAGACATCGCGTTGAAGTTCCCGCTTCTGTTGCTGTGCTTGATCAGAGGAATTACAGCAGGTTAAAAAAAGAATAGCAAGTAATATGGAGAAATATTTATGATTATTGATACACATACACATTTCTACGATCCAACACGTCCTGAGGGTGTGCCGTGGCCCAATCCGGATGACGATGTGCTTTATCGACGCGTTATGCCAGACGATTACAAAGCACTCGCAGTCCCTGAAGGCGCAACAGGCACCGTCGTTGTTGAGGCAAGCAAATGGCTCGAAGATAACCAGTGGATCCTCGACCTCGCTGCAGATGAACCTTTCATCGTCGGATTCGTTGGACACTTAGAACCCGACGACCCAGAATTCGAGGATAACTTGAACCGGTTTTCGGCAAATCCACTCTTCCGCGGGATACGCCTCGGCGGGGGACATCTGCGATCCATCGGGGACAGCACTTTCATAGCGAATATTGAGAAACTGGCAGCGAAAGAACTCACCTTGGATCTGCTGATTAACCCTGAAATGCTATCAACGTTGCCGACACTGGTTGAACATACACCGGAGATGCGCATCGTTATTAACCACATTGCTGGTGCGCGAATATCAGAAGAACCGCCCGACTCGGCCTGGGTTTCTGCAATTAACGAAGTGGCTCGCTATCCAAACATCTACTGCAAAGTTTCGGGACTCGCAGAAAACACAGGACAAATCCCTGCTCCAACGGACGTTGCCTACTACACCCCAACCATCAATGTCCTGTGGGAGGCATTCGGTGAGGATAGACTCATCTACGGGAGCAATTGGCCCGTCTCCGAACGCTTCGCGCCGTACGCGGTGGTGCAACAGATCGTGAACGACTACTTCAGCGCGAAAGGCGACGCGGTTAAAGCGAAGTTCTTTTGGCAGAATGCCAAAGCAGCGTATCAACTTAAATAGTTATCAGTTGTCGGTTGTCAGTTGTCAGTTAAATCTCCTAGCAGTAGCGTGTTACGTGAATTCCACAAATCGCCCTTTCACTGACAACCCATAACTATTAAACCACACAGTTAACTGAAAACTGATAACTGAGAGTGAGCGTAGCGAACGTACTGACAACTATTAAGCCACCCACCGGATAAACTCGCCTGCCGGTTGTCGTTTCGGTTCACTGATGTCGGCGGGGTAACCGGTGTAGAAGAAACCGATGATGTACTCTTGTGAAGAGTCAATGTCTAACAGCTGATACGTCTGTTCTTCCAATGTGATTCTACCGGTGCTCCACTGCATCCCAACGCCGGCATCCCATGCAGCGAGTTGGACGTTCTGCATCGCACAACAGGCGGCGGCATAATCTTCGCGTTGACGTTGATCGTCGCCTTCTTGTAGGCATGACACAGCGATGATCGTCGGCTTGGACATGAACTTCTCGTAAGCCAACTCACCGATTTTGGCGAGATTTTCGGCATCAACGTGGTCGGGTGTATCCTCAATCTTAATTTCGCGGTAGCGGTCCGCAAGAATCAGTTTCGTCTCCTCGCCGATCACGGTGAAACGCCACGGCTCTGTGACATGGTGGTTGGGTGCCCATATTCCGAAACTAAAAACCTGTTCGATGACATCGTTCGGTACTGGTTCCGGTTTGAATTTAAAAATGGTGCGTCGTGAAAGAATAGCGTCTTTAACATCCATTATGTCAGATCCTCCTTATGGAATTGAATTATAACGTATTGGGTGGTTAATTGCAAGTTGCGGGTTTCCTCGCAATTCGCCAACCCCGCACTAAGGCGTTACAGGCTTCACACAACGGAATCCACGAGCCTTGTTCGTGATTTTCGGCGTGAACCTTGTCCGATCAGAGACTCGCACAAACTTAGCATCGCTAACCCAAGATCCGCCACGTAACACACGAACGCTTTTAACATTCGTCCAATCGGATAAGATATTATCTACAGTTCCACCGGCAATAGGATTATGACTTGGAGAAATAGCGTAAAAGTCGGGATTGTATTCATCAAGGCACCATTCCCAGACATTGCCTGTCATATCGTATAAGCCATATCTGTTCGCAGGATACGTCCCAACAGCAGTCGTACCGCCGATACTCTCGCCATAGTTTGCCTTGTTAGCCTCAAGCGAAGGGCCCCAAGCGTACTTCCTCGAAAGTAAGGCACCACGCGCAGCTTTCTCCCATTCTGCCTCTGTTGGCAGACGTTTCCCCTGCCACTGTGCATACGCCATTGCTGTGTACCAACTCACATAAACAACAGAGTGGTTACCTTTATCGGGTGGGTAATCGTTCCCATCCCAATGTTTCAGATAATCCCCATCGTGGTATTTTTTCGGGATACGATCTTTCTGCCACTGTGGGTTAGCATCAATAAATTCCTTATATTGCGCATTTGTTACCTCATACTTGTCTATATAGAACGCATCAACATAGACAATGTGTCTCGGCTTTTGATCACTCTCTGCATCTTTATTCTTGTTTTTGCTTCCCATATAGAAATCACCAGCAGGAATGAACATCATATTCGGATCGGATGGAATTAAAGGATCTTCCACCTCTCTCGCTATGCCTTCTATCATCCTAAAATGTTTCGTAATTGCTTTTTTCGGGTATAATCCCTTAGAACCGGTAACCTCTCGTGGGCTGTAGATAATAGATACAGTGTTAGTAGACGCATCGGCTAAAATAATTTCCTTGATCCTCGTGCGATCCCCTAATCCGATATAATCAACAGTTCTGAGCGTTTTTTTATCGACCACATGGAGATTCCAAAAGGCTCCAGAACCTCCACCACCCTCAACCAAAGGCACAAAAATATACCGATTGCCTTCAACAGCATACTTAGGTAGGATCTTATGATAACTGTACCTACCGTGTTCATCTTCATCGGAACGGAGTTCTATGTAATCAGAGGTGCGGATTACGCCTTCACCTTCAAATATCACTTCATCACTTCCCTCTCCGCTTAACCATGTAACAATGAAAGTAATTTTGGTGAGTGCTTCTTCTAAAGGTATTTCTAATTTAACAAAGTCTTCAGCAGATTCTTCTTTAACTTGCAGTTGTTGTGCATACAGAACCTGCTGGCTCAAGATTAACATCAGTAGGCAGCTGATTATGCCAAAGGTTTTCATATTTTCTCCAAAAATATTTTAGTAGTTCCGTAAAGGATAGTCGTTAATCAAGAGGCACTATACGGGTCAATTTGGGGATATTTCGTGGCATTTGATAACATCAGTTCTATAAATGCCGCCCCTCTGGGGCTTGATATTTATATGATACCCAGTTCTACATAGATATCGTCCCTACAGGACTAAAGAGGTTTTTGAAGCACCCAAGGTTTTTGTTTGGAATCCGGTGCGGTTAGGAAACCGCACCTACCGAATCTGGAGGCATCAATTCCATCCAACGAATTGCAAGTACATACGCCACAGCCTATCTCCCCATAAAAGGACAAGCACAGCAGCACCGGCAAGGAAAGGACCGTAAGGAATTGGGCTTTGACGGCTTTTTACGCCAGAGATAATGAGGACCGTCCCAACAACCGCGCCGCTCAGGGCAGAGAAGGCGATGACCATAGCGAGTTCGGGCCACGCCCCGAGGAACAATCCGTTGAGTGCCATCAGTTTGATGTCCCCACCGCCCATCGCTTTTTTACGTAAGATTGCACTCCCAATCACGGCAACCAACCACAACACCATGCCCCCAGCAACAGTACCGATAAGCCGCGTGAGGAGATACCAGACATCGGCGCGTTGATACGCGATCCCGCAGACAATAACAAAACCGAGAACCAATCCTGTAGCGATAAGGACGTTTGGAATGATATAGTGCTGTGCATCGATGACGGCAATCGGGAGTAGCAGCCCGATAAAAGCGAGCGCGAGCAGAAATTCGAGGGTTAACCCAAAGTGATAGTACATTCCAAGGAATAACCCCGCTGTTGCCAGTTCAACTAATGGATATAGAACGGAAATTGTTGCGCGACACTGCCGACATTTTCCCCGTAAAATCAGATAACTCAAAATCGGGATATTGTCGTAAGCACTTATAGGATTACTACATTCAGGGCAAAAGGAACGACGCGGTGAGTGAATGGACACATCTGTGCGTGGAATGCGGTAGATACAGACGTTGAGAAAACTACCGACTGCCAAACCGAAGAGGGTAATGAGTACCGGTATCCAAATTTCAAGCACGGGTTACCACCAATATTTCTCGCCGAGGTGCGCGTTACCATGGTAGACTCTGCTGATCTCTGCAACACCACCGAATCGGTATTTTTCGGGAACGCGTGGTTGATTCTTCGCAATCCCTACTTTATAGGTGTCTTGATGAAGGACATAGTTCCCACCCCACGGTGTCTCAGGAATAGACTCCAGATAACTGCCACGCCACCCTTCAACGCCTGGATCCGTTATCAGTGCATTTAAACTTATTGGATATACGCCGGTGTGCTTGAAGTACTTCTCAATAGCAACAGCAATAGTTTCGACATCCACATCCGCTGCACTCACTTTGCGATACTCCAGCCAAGGTGGAAAAGAGAGTGCCACAATGACAACCCCTATGATAATAAGGATAAGCAGTTGAAGCCAAGTCATCCCGTCGTTTTTGTTAATGTTAATCTGTAGCATCGTCAGGACAAACACTCCATCAGTTTAATCCGCAGAATTTGGACGGGAAATGCCATACCGATTCATTTTTTTGTACAAGTTGCTCCGCTCAACCTCTAACGTTTCCGCGGTCCGCCGGATGTTCCACTTATTTTCTTCCAACGCTGCGAGGATGCATCGCGCTTCGGCAGTATCCACCATCTTACTTAATGCCGTCCCCGGTTTGTAGAGTGGTGGACCCAGAACGGACTGCAAGGCACCTTGATCCAGAGTGACACTTGACGGGTGATATGATAAAGAAGATTGAGGAATCAACGACAACGCCTCGGCGACATCGGGTGCCATCACAACGTCTCGGTTTACCATAATAAGTAGACGTTCGACGATGTTTTTTAACTCCCGGATGTTCCCGGGCCAATTGTAACTTTGAAATACAACGTAAGCCCCCGGGTCAATGACTTTTGGAGTGGATGCCATATTCAGTTGTAAACACTCGGCAAAGTATTGAACCAACAACGGAATGTCTTCTATCCGTTCTCGAAGCGGCGGCACCGTAATTGGCACGACATTAAGTCGATAGAAAAGATCGCGTCGGAATCGTCCATTCTCAATTGCCTCAGGAAGATTCTTGTTAGTTGCGGCGATAATGCGCACATCTACCGTCCGAATTTGATTGCCACCGAGGCGTTCGACTTCCCCAGTTTCAATGACACGGAGGACTTTTGCTTGCGCCTTTAAACTCATATCCCCAATCTCATCAAGAAAGATGGTTCCACCGTCAGCAAGTTCAAAGCGTCCCTGTCTTTTCGAATCTGCCCCAGTGAATGCGCCGCGTTCATGCCCAAAGAGTTCACTCTCAATGAGTTCATCAGGCAAGGCAGCGCAGTTGAGTGGGATAAAGGTTTTCGCAGCACGCCTGCTCTGCCGATGTATGGCATTGGCAACAAGTTGTTTGCCGGTGCCATTTTCTCCAGAGATTAGAACACCGAGTTTGCTTCCGGCGACCCGTTCAATTTGCGAACGGAGGTGCGAAACAACGGCACTTTCACCTACCATCTCATCGGTCGGTGTAATTTGCGATTTTAGAATCTCATTTTCTTGCGATAAACGCGATATTTCTAAAAATGGCTGAACATTGGATAGAAGCTTATCAATACTAATCGGTTTTGTGATATACCGTTTCGCACCGAGTTCCATTGTTTTAACAGCGATCTCAATATCTTGTTGTGCAGACATCATCACTATGTTTAACTCTGGATAGCGTTCACGGAGTTTTACAAGCGTCTGGACACCATCCATTCCATTTTCCATGCGGATATCCAATAGTACAAGATCTACATCGGACTTGATGCACTGTTGTAATGCTTCCTCACCATTCGCGGCTGTTAGGGCTTGATACCCGCGCATCTTAAGTCCTTGGGACAACATCTTGAGGATATTTTTTTCGTCATCTACAATCAGAATAGTTTCCATTTTTTTGTCCTAGCGCAAAGCGATTAAAAACGGATATGTTTAATGTTCATCATCTGTTCCCTGATCTTCGGTTTCCAACTTGGGCACCAAACTTGAGAGTGGCATCAATTCTTCAACTTCTGAGGCTAATTCTTCGGAGTGAACATCTTGATTACAAGGAAAATGGATGCAAACCGTTGTCCCTACACCTTGGGCACTTTGAAAATCTATCTTGGCACCGTGCTCCACAACGATTCTTCCGACAATTGGCATACCGAGACCTGTCCCATTCATTTCCGATTTTGTAGTGTAATAAGGAACAAAGATATTAGCCATAGTCTCGTCGGACATCCCGTGGCCGGTATCTTGGATTTCAAGTGTAACCGTGCCCGGGGCATCCATATCTATCTTTTCTTTCCCCTCTTCTGTTTCCCTATCCTGTGGTTCCCCCGGTCCGCCGTTTGAATTCTGTTGTGGTGGACTCGGTGTAAAAGAGGTTTTTACCTTAAGCATTCCACCATCAGGCATGGCTTCAATTGCATTCTTCAGAAGATTTCCGAGTGCTTGTGCGATCTGTTCTGAGTCAACAAAAAACTCTGGAAGCGTATTCAACTCGGTTTCAACCTTAATCTTGGAAACATTTTCAAGCCAAAACTTCTCGGCAGAATCCTGTAGTACTGAGTTTTGCCCCTCCGAGATTGTCACTGCGGTATCAGTTTCCTGCCTCAAATCTGGCATCTGTCTACCGGTGTATAGCGTCAGAACAGATTTAACAATGTTATTAAGCTGGTTCAGTTTTTTCTGCGGTTTCGGCATTCGCGCGAATTGATGGAATTCATCTATTAACTTCCCGATCCGATCAACTTCTTCAATGACGGTATCCGTACATTCACTAAATATTTGCTCAAAAACTTCAGGGTTAGATTTCGCTTGTTGCAAGTTTTCAACGGAAAGTCGAATTGGAAAAAGTGGATTTTTGATTTCGTGCGCTACCTGTCGTGCAACATCTCTCCACGTTGCCGCACGCTCCACTGCCATGCGCTCCTCTAAACTCTGCTTCAGGTCTTGTGCCATTTGGTTGAATCCCTCGGCAAGTTGACCCACTTCATTTCGCGATTGAATTTTAACGCGATGATCAAGATCGCCCGCAGCGATGTGCCCAACCCCCTCTCGGAGAATAGCAATAGGACGGGTAATACGGCGACTGATGATATAACTAATCAGATAAACCAACACAAGCCCAACAATACCACTCAAAAGTAGTATGAGCGTAAGTTGCCGCTGCCATTTCATCTGACGCTCGTGCGAATACGCAACTATCAGTTCAACAGGTAATGCCTCACGTGTCGTTGCAAATGGTGAATTGAAGGGTGTTATCCGAAAAGCGGTAAAAGCGTGCCCATCAGTTTCTTCTGTCCCCTGTAAAACAATTTTTCGGTCCGAAAGCCAACTTGGAAGTGATTTAAACCACCCTCTGCCTTGTGCTTTTTGAGAGGCATAATTTAACGGCAGCCAATCCTTCGCCGTATCCGTATCCGTATTCGATTCGGTATTGAAGGACGTTGCGTCCGACCTTTGTGGTTTCCCTACAAGGAAGATTGGATGCTCATCTGACTGGATGCTCGTTTGTTTTGTCTCCAGCCATGTCTGTAAGCGGTAGCCTCCTCTCACAAATCCCCATTCGCCTGCTTCCGTTACTTGAACCACATACTGCATTCCCAAATCGCTCTGCCCAGGAATACTCCTGAGTTGTATATGTCTCTCCTGGTCGTCCAACGGGTCGTAGGCACGCGTCCTTCTCCCCACTCTTGTGTCGGGATACAGCAGTTTTCCATCCGCGGTGCCATACTCTAAAAGATCAAACTGCGGTCCCGGTAGATAGGGGTGCGACGACTCCTCTTCCCTTTCTATAATGTCGTGCAACCTCACGTCAGTAGCCGTAGCGTGAACCTGCTTCTGGATGTCGTTAAGAAAACCCTGATAATTGTTTGAAATCTGGGCTTCAAGTGTCTCAATATAAGCATCAATTTCTCTTTTAAAAGCGAGCCGAGTTAGGAAACTGGTGCTGCCAAAGACAACGCCAAACATGACGAGGAAAACGAAGCCGTAAGCGATAAATATTTTATCATGAAACTGTAAGGCAGAGAGTTTATTCCTCATTTTCGCACAACTTACAAAGTATCTTCGCCTTTAAATTCTGGAAACGCATACACAAAAAGGGATTACACCGTAACCACCTACTTGCTGTCCGCACTTGGTGTCAAGGCAAAAGATCGGAAATTCCGTTTATAGCCTTCAACCCCATCCTGTAGGTATGTTAACTCATTTCCGCCATCGTTGTCAAGGTGCAAACCTTGGAGCTTTCCTTTCACAGCAATGGTGTCCATTAAAATACGCATCAACTGACAAACAGACTGGATATCCCGTTTCGGTAAAGTTAGTGTTGCATTGGATACGCCATTCTCCCTAAAATCCAAGGCAGTACCGCGATAGGAGGCAGTTTGCATGTTTGTCATGGAAAGCCCTTCAAGCTCGGTTAATTTGTTGTCCATTCCAGCATTCACGGGAAGCACCACATCGGGACCAAGTTCCTTCCAATGGATAAATAGGATAACTTTATCTCTGGGACCGGCAATGATACCGTTGAGGATTGAATGATTGCTTGTGGGTCCCTTCGCGTTTATGACATTCGCACCGCCGCCTCGCTCCTGAATAGATTCTGTATAAAGTTGGGCAAACCATTGACCGAGGCAGCTATTGTCGGCGTAGTTGTAAAAAACAATAGTGTTTTTGCTTGGGTGCTTGGTTCCATCAACTTCTTCAGCGAGATGAATCCATCGCGCCAGTTGATAGGCGACGTTGTTTTGATGTTCATAAGAGAGGTTAAAGTTTTCATGCGCCTGCTGTACACCTTCCAACGCAGCTTGGGTTCGAGTATCTGGGGTTTCGCCTTTTCCTGCTGTTGTAGCGAGAAAGAATAGACCAACTGGAGAAAAGGCTGAAAATCGTCCGCCCACACCATTCGGAACAGGAAGTAGCGTGCCACCGTAGAAAGGGGATTGTTCATGCATTCGGAATAGGACACTGTCGGCGGTCAATCCGGTAGTGGCAAGGACGTGTTGCTGCCAACTTGCAGCATCAAGTGCATCGCGGATAATCATCAGCGTTGCCATGGTTTCGGTCGTCGTCCCGGATTTGCTAATAACATTAAAAAGTGTTTTATGGAGAAGTTTCCTCGCTTTGAGCATCTCAAGTAAACCGATAAGCTTGCGTGGATCGAAGGTATCACCTGTGAAATAGACTTCAGGGGCACCACCGCGTTCTTCAACTGAGAGTAAGTTATGATAGGGATGGTTGAAAGAATCGTGAAAGACGCGAGCACTCAGGTCGGACCCACCCACACCGATAATAACCAGCACTGAAAAATCTTTACGCGCACGTGTGGCTAATGCCAAGACTTGGGCAATATCCTCAGTCTGGAGATGACTCCGAGTCCACGCACGAAGATCACGTTCCAAGTCAGCAAGCGGTGCTGATGCTTCTTTTTGGAACAAGAGATGGATCTTCTGCAAAGCAGTATCAACCTTCTGCTGCACCACCTGCGTAAACAAACTTGACCCCTCATCACCAATCGAGAAACAAGGTTTTCTGTCCAACAAAAGTCTCCTTTTCACTAAATCCTTCCGTATTTGTCTGAAAGGCGAACGATATCTTCTTCATCAAAATGTCCAAACGAAATTTCGAGTATCCTGTAATCTTTAGATTCCCCGATGAGTTGATGTTTTGCACCCTGAGGGATAAATACAGGCTCCATAGGTTCCGGGCGATGAAGCGCACCATCAAGCTTCAAGCAGGCACCCTCGTCCAATGGTATCCACAGTTCGCTCCGATGGTGGTGATACTGATAACTCACCTGTTCACCTGCCCGAATTTCTAAGATTTTGACAGTGACAGGTTGATTGAGCACATATTGTATGAAGCTACCCCAAGGCTTTTCGGTCGTTGTTATTTCCTGAAGTTCTTTCCGGGATAATTGCATGATTTACCCTCCGAATTGCGGCGTACATCCATAAAAAATGCTTACAAAAATACAACAGATAGTGTATCATACAAGTAGTCCTCTCGTCAAACAAAAAGCAGGTTAGCGAAAGAAAACCACCACTGCCGCTGGCGAGGATTGCATCCTCGCCTCTGTAGTAGGAAACCGCACCTACCGGTAATTAGGAAACTGGATTGACGCGGGAAAATTCAATTGCTAAAAAACACAATTTCAACACTCATTGAGAATAGCATCTCGGAAAAGGTATTCCCCGGTGCCGTTGCCTATATTCTTACTGATAAAAAGGTGCTTTACCATGAAGCGTTCGGGTCTCGATGTGTAAAACCGAAACGGCTTCCGATGTTCCGCACGACACTTTTCGATTTAGCATCGCTGACGAAACCCATTGTCGTGGGAACACTTTGTATGCAGTTAGTAGAGAAGAATAAACTCTCCCTCAACGCACCTGTTGAGACATATTTACCGGAGTTCAGACAAGCGGATGTAACGGTTAAGCATTTGCTAACGCATACCTCAGGACTCCCGGCATGGCTACCTGTCTATCTACGTGCATCGTCCCGCGAGGATGTAATCTCCTACCTCGGAGGCGTACCGTTGGAATCTCAACCCGGGAAGAAAGCCGTCTATAGTTGCTTGGGATATATCATGTTAGGCGCACTCCTTGAAAAAGTAACCGGACAACCATTAGATAAATTGGCACAAAAACAGATTTTCGCTCCGCTCGGCATGGAGTGGACGCGGTTCAATCCACCACAAGCATGGTGTGAGCACTGTGCAGCTACCGAGGACTCCAACAGTTTTGAACGCCGGATGGTAGACTATGAACGCTATGACTGGCGAGAAGGTGTCATTATCGGGCAGGTCCACGATGAGAACGCGCACTTCCTCGGCGGTGTATCGGGCAATGCGGGACTCTTCTCAACGTCAACAGACCTTGGAAAATTTTGTGGGATGCTCATGGATAACGGCGGAGAACTATTACATCCTGAGAGCCTCCGTACGATGCAACAAGTCGCTCCGGTAGAAGAAGGAGAACGTCGCTGCATCGGCTGGGCTGTGGCAGACGATGGGTGCCTCTATCATACAGGATTCACTGGCACTTCAATACGAATATGTCTGAAAAGAAAACTTGCGGCAATCCTCTTAACGAACCGAGTGCACCCGGATGCCGATCAGCGCGGTATTATTGAATTTCGGAAAATATTTCATAATATTTTATTCGCTTAGCAGCAACATTCCATAACACCAGACCACTTATGTCTCTTACAACAAGATCGCAAAAAACTGAATTAGGATTGACGGTCCTGCTGACAAAGAAACTCGATTGGATTCGCGGGAAATCAATTGGACTGATTACGAACCATACCGGAGTTGACGACAACTTACGGAGCAATTATCGACTTTTCTCGGAAATTTCGGAGTGCCACCTGTCTGCCATTTTTTCGCCAGAGCACGGACTCTGGGGAGCGGTCCAAGACGGTATCGCCGTCAATAGCATTGACACTCCTGATCGAAATATAAACGTACCGGTTTTCAGTCTATACGGACAATCAATGCGCCCAACAGCAAAACAACTTGAAGGCATTGATCTTCTCGTCTACGATATGCAGGATGTCGGTGCGCGTTATTATACCTATATTTCGACCTTGTTGTATGCGATGAAAGCGGCTAACGAGTGCAGAATCGAGTTCATTGTTACCGACCGCCCTAATCCAATCGCGTGTGCTGCCGTAGAGGGACCTATATTGGAAAGTGGATTTGAATCGTTTGTGGGCATTCACAAGATCCCGATTCGTTATGGACTGACAACTGGCGAATTAGCGATGCTCCTGAAGGCGGAACGTGTGCCATCGTGCCGTTTAAAGGTCGCATGGATGGACGGATACCAACGCGGCATGTGGTATGATGACACTGGTTTGCAGTGGGTTCCACCATCGCCCAATATGCCAACGCTCACAACGGCAACACTCTATCCGGGTTTATGTCTGTTTGAAGGAACAAACATGAGCGAGGGACGCGGAACGACCAAACCTTTTGAATACATTGGTGCCCCTTGGTGCAACGGTGAAAGGTGGGCTGAAATCCTAAATGCCTTGCGTCTACCGGGTGTTCTGTTCCGTCCTATTGTTTTTACACCCGCTCCAGTCGCCGAAAACACAAAGCACGCGAAACAGACATGTGGTGGTATTGCGATTCACATAATCGATAGAGACAGCTTCTGTCCGATAGAAACAGCCATTTGCATGTTATCTATTCTAACCACTGAATATAAAGACCATTTTGCGTTCTTACACACGCGCTTTGATAGGTTAGCAGGAAACAGTTGGCTCCGAAACGCGTTGTTGGATGGAGAGTCGTTGGATAAGATTCAGGCACGGTGGAGCAAAGAACTTAAGATATGGTGTGAAAATACAACACAGTATCACACCTACGATTAGAGTATCGGTGTTCAGTCCTAAAATTAGATAATTGAGAGATACTAAAGATGATAGAATTTTATGAACTCTTGAAAAAAGAGAGAAAATATATTATCGGCTTGATGTCTGGAACCTCCGTTGACGGCATTGATGCTGCTATCGTTGAAATCACTGGACACAGTTTGGAGACGACAGTAAACCTAATCGCTTTTGAGACCTTTCCCTTTCCACCTGACGTGCCACAACGAATTCTTGCCCTCTGCCACCCCGATACGAGCCGCGTTGATGATATTTGTGAGATGAATTTTTACATTGGACATCTCTTCGCGGAGGCTGTCAAACATATCCTGCAAAAAAGTGGAATGCATGCCAGCGACATCAACCTCATCGGTTCACACGGTCAAACGATTCATCACTTACCCAGAGATCCAAACACAATTGGAAAAACGCGTAGCCTAAAACGAAGCGGAAAGCGGGTCCACGGAGAGGGACCTGAAACCCTCAACTCACCTCACCGAACTGCAAAGGATATTAAAACACCGTCAACACTGCAGATTGGCGAACCTACGGTCATCGCACACGAAACCGGTATTCCCACTATCGCTGATTTTCGGGTGGCAGACATGGCAGCAGGCGGGCAGGGCGCGCCGTTAGTATCATACCCAGATTACTTGTTGTTTCGTGACAGCGGTAAAACAATAGGACTTTTGAACATTGGTGGGATTGCAAATCTCACAGTCCTCCCAGCAAACGGATCATTTGATTCAGTTTCCGCCGCAGACACAGGACCGGGAAATATGTGTATTGATGCTGTTGTGAACGAGATAACTGACGGGAGAGAGCATTATGACAAGGCTGGACAGCACGCCGCGCGGGGTATCTTTTACCAGCCTCTCATTGACGAATGGCTGAAGCACCCATTTTTCCACCTACCACCCCCAAAAACGACCGGACGTGAGATGTTCGGGTCCACCTTTGCAATGGAATGTCTGGAGGCTTGCCGTAAACACGGACTCACAGATAACGACTGTATTGCCACGCTGACTGAGTTGACAGTCCAAACAGTTGCGAGTTACATCGCCCAATTTGTGACTGAACAGAAATCGATAGACACTCTTTATGTAAGCGGTGGTGGTGTCCACAATCAGACAATCATGCACCGACTTAACGAAGTGTTAGTGAATACTACGGTTGAACCTGTGGATAATTCAGGCATCTCGGCGGATGCAAAGGAGGCAATCGCGTTCGCAATTCTGGCGAACGAGTCTCTCCACGGACAAGCAGGAAATCTGCCTTCAGCGACAGGCGCATCTGTTCGGAAAATTCTGGGAAAGTTTGTGTGTCCATAGTTTTATAGCCTTCAGCAAGTAAAAAAATGGAATTCAACTCTCTTTATTCAAACACGCTTCTATTTTTTGCGGAATTATGCACCCGTACCACCTCTAAACAGCGTCACCTGATATGAAGGCATAATAATGAAATGACCTTTTTGGGAGACGACTCATGAAAAACAACGATGCTGAACTTAACAGGTGGAGACTTTGCAATTTTCGCCCGATGGTAAAACACTCGTCAGTACAGGACAGGACGGCACAATTCTCGTGTGGGATTGGGGTAAAATCATCAAAAACTTGCCTGTAACGGATAAATAGCAGCGTGGTTGTTGGTAAGTTATGCGGCAGGTAAAACGTTGTTGCTGCGACAAACAACTTACTGACAGCAACTCTTTTGTTAGCAACAGAATTTAGAATGGAAAAGGCGAGGTTGAAAACCTCGCCAGCGGTGGTGAAGCGATACGGACAGCTGATGGGAACCGACTGCTGACCGTCATTTAGAACCTAATCCTAAGGGAGATGCGATGGCTGCCACCCAATGCTGGATGGTTCGCGAACGCATAGTCTAATCCTGCCCCGGCACCCGTGACGAATCGGAGATTCAACCCTACCCCCGCTGTCAATTGGCGAACACTCTCAAGGCTCCCACTCCGTTCCGAGAGTCCAACCCGCAAAGAAAGCAGATCGAAGAGTGTCCATTCAGCACCCGCATGCAACTCAACAGGACTCCCCTGCCGTGTTTCGACAGCAGGTTGTAGGGGCGAGGTCACCTCGTCCCTACGAATCCGATTTTGGACGTAGGTATCCAAGGCAAGGATGAGCGTACTTCGGAAAATGGGGAGTGTATGTACCGTGGCGACACCGATTTTGAGGTGTGGCAGTATTGTTTCAGTATGCGATGTCAGATCTGCCGATGGGGGTGGTGTGTTCCAATAGAGTTTCGTCGTAAAGACATCGCTTACCTGAAACCCAAACATCAATTGATGGGATTTTTCCGAGTTTGTCATCGCAACGAAACCGATATCTGCCCCGCCACCAATAGCGTTCGTGCTCCGATATCCACTCATATAGAGGAGTTTAAGTGTACCGCCGAGCTGGAAATCAATACCGTAGCGAGATGGAAGTTTCCAGCCAGAGGCGAAAAGGAAAGCGTTATCGGTATTGTTAAAGGAGCCGACTACCTCTGGGCGGTTTGTAGGTCCGACAGGACGGCTAACGACCGGTAGACTGGTGATAGGAATATCGTCAACCCCGACACGGAGCCAACTCACACCGATCGCGCCTCGCTTTTTGAAAGGATGGACATAACCGACAAAATCGTAAGCATCCTCTCCATTGAGCGTGGAATGCATGAAACTGACTTCATATCGGGTGAGTTGTCCCAATCCAGCAGGATTCCAATAAGACGCGTAAGCATTGTCACTTAAAACAGTGCCTGCCCCCCCCATACCAAGTGCGCGGGCTCCAACTCCGAGTGTTAGGAAATCAGCGGTGTATCTCGCATCAACGGATTGGATGGTCCCGACACAAAACGCTATTACAGTCACAATGAAGTAGAAACTATTTTTTTTAGGATGTTTCATTTTTTTGATTTGCCTTGCGGGTAGTCAACACGTCTGGGTCAACAGGCACCCTTTTCTGAATCCAAGCCTCATGTTGTTCGGCTTTCGGTTCTTTGGCAAAAGCACCTAAGTCTCACCATCAGTGAGACTGGATTCTCTAAGGGATCCTTGTTTGTGAGCCCGGTTGATTGACCGCAAGGAACATTAAATTAACGGAGTTTCATCATTTTGAGTATTTCAGTTATGTCTTTTTCACCCTCGCGCGCAATTCGGAGTTTTGCATAGTAAACACCATTTGCAACCTCAACTCCATCTGCATCTCTACCATCCCACTCCACCATAAGAAACCCGGGAGTTGCAGGAATGGAAAGTTCTCGGATGAGTCGTCCACTCAGTGTATAGATTTTCACAATGAGTGAATCGGCAGGTGCGGTTAATTCACAGGTGAGCGTAGTTTTACGCGGAAACGGATTCGGGTAGTTCAGAAATGATAGCAGCTGCAAAGTGTCGTGAACTCGAAATGTGATGCGTTTTGTATCAGTGTTCCCATGGACATCGCTCGCAGTTAGACGAATTTCATATTCTCGGGGCTCAAGCTCTGGAGACGCGTATGTCAACACGAGTTGATTTGAGCCCGGGTGATGTGTCACCTGATACGCCTTCGGGTCAATACGCTCATATTCTCCGAAGGCACTTCCTACCTCTAACAGCAGCGGTCGAGTAAGGTAATCAAGTCCACTTGGATCGGTTAATGTTGCCCCGATGAGGGGTTCCGCATCTGTCGCATCTCCCGGAACGAAATGTTGCTGGTTACCGATAGTTAACTGTATATCCGGTGGGATGGTATCGTCAGAATGCAACAGCGTAATCGGTCCGAGTTGATCTGTTGTTGCCCGAATGGTACCAACGGGTCGGGTTTCAAATCGAAATCTGTCGCCGGGAGCAAACGGACGATCACCTTGTGTGATCTGAAAACGCAAGTCGTAAGGTTCATAAGAGAACAACTTTCCAACTGTTCCACGGAGAGGTTTACCATCGGTTGGGGAAAGCAAAACACCGGTTCTGTCCCCTTCAACCTGAAACTCAGTGTCAGTCAGGAATAAGATAATCCACTGATCTGCGGGCATGGCAGTGTCTGGTGGGAGCTCAACGTAACTGAGGGGACCAGTGCCCTGGTTCCTATCTCTAAATCCAGATGCGTACCAACTGAGTTCTTGCTGAGGTGTGCCGATGTCAGCTTCAACATCTGGAGACTGTATGAGGGAAGTTATGTTGAACGTCACGATATCTCCGAAGGTGAAGGGTTGTTCAAAATCAAGTTCCACATTAAGAGAGAACCCATGCCTAAAGTTCGAGGAGTCTGTACTAAAGTTTGCGAGCTGTTCCACGGGTGCGATAACTTCCAATGGTCCAAACGTCTGCGTGTCCTCCACGGAAGGAGAAAGGAGGAGTCGATAGGTTTGAGGTCCCATGAAAAAGAGAACATATTTGCCGGTTCGTGTACCTTCAGGTTGGATGCGGACCTCGCGAAGTACACTCTCTCCAATATTCCCTTCATTTACGTTTGTGACATGCATACGTTGCTGTAACGTGCCTGTAGAATCAGTTAGTTGCTGAGAGGGAAGCCTCGTCCAATTTCCGAGTGCGGGACTAAATATATAGACCCCCAGCTCACGTGCGTGAGATACGAGGGCGGTGTTAATTGTGTCTCCGACACCCAATCTATTAGTCCCCTCTGCCAATGGCACTACTTCAGCGTCAGTTCCGCCCAACAATTCTTGCGTGAGTTGGGCACTGAGTGCGCCGATGTCAAAACTCAAGTCAATCGCTATTGGAGAGGCTAATTTAATTTCAGATTGTAGGGGCGAGGTGACCTCGCCCGTACGACCACCTTCCGTTAGCGCATCAACAATGAGTTCATAGCCGTGAACGGAAACACCAGGAAGCGGTGCGCGCTTGGACATTCCTGCAAGAGCGACAGTAGGTGAAGTCTTCGTGGTTGTATCAACGGAACTCGCCCCTATAGCCATAAATTCCTGTTCATCTAAAGGACGGACAGCTAAAACTGCCGTTCCTTGAAGTGCACCAAGGGGTGCAGTAATAACGCAACTTCGGTCCAAACTAGCAATTTGACTTGAGGAGGTTTCTGTTCCGATCACACCCATGTCAACAAAAAGCCGTCGGTAAGCGATATTGTCCGTCTCGTCATTTTCGAGTACTTTGCCGGGCTGATCCGCTTCAGTATTTGTTACATCAATGTAGACAAATATGTCGTGTGTGCCGAGAGGCAATTGATTCTTCAGATTTAAAGTAGCAGTCGCGATCGGTAGTGTATTCAAAGGATCGGGTTCATAAACGTTTTTTCCGGTAGACGTGTCTTCGGAGTGCGCTAACGGGTTGCGTTGTATCCAGTCTTTAGGCTGGATCCGGGTCGTTCCGAGGCGTTCGACATCGTTATCAACGAATGTATCATCGTCAATATCGGGATTGCCACTAAAAAAGGCGACTTCGATAGGCGTTTCTATGTCACCGCCTTCTACCTGTACATCCGTCGAGAGGTACCACTGTCTCGTTTGGGCGTTGTAGCCGTAACCAACCTTATCTGTTCTTTCGACCTGTACAATCGAAAGATTGGGGTATACATAAGGATAATACTGAAGTCTCTCACTCTTAACCGTATTGTTATCTACATCTGTGACCGCAAGGTCATATCGAATGACAGAACCGTCTGTAGGTGCGTTTAACGGCTCAGGCACCGTCCACCATCCATCCTTTGCTAAGGGCGGGTCTGCTGGAACGAGAGACACCGTCTCCCATTCTCGGTTCTCTGGATTGCGCCAATCTAAGAGTACTTGCGACAGTTGTTCTTTTTCATCGGAAACCTGAACAGAGATACGAAATTTGCCCTCACCGACTAATTCGGGCTGAATGTCAAGGATTTTTGGGATGTTGACAGTAAATCCATCACCACCGACGGCGACAGTGTTTTTGCTGGGGTGTTTCTTCGCGTCGCTTTGCGCATAGTACTCGACATGGGCATCACCATCTGCAATGCTTCGCGGGACGGTGAACGTCACTGCAGGATAGGCACCATGGCTAACAGTCAGTGTCTTTGTCAAAACCACGTCTCCGGTGTAGTATCTAACTGGACCAGCAACACCATCGGCAATGGCTGTTTTCCCAGGAAATAGGGCTTTAACGATGAGTGTGCCATTAAAGGCGGTATCCGTAGTAAAGCGTTTTGTCCGGCTTGCCGCATCGTAGGTAGCCGTTTGGACATGCCCTGACGCAATTCGGAGGGTGTCACCCGGTGCAACCGTTTTCGTCTCAATAATGGGTTGAATTTCACCATTAGCGATAGCAATTTGTAAGGCAGGGTCACCAAAAAGTGTATATTCCATCATGACATCAATCTGACCCGTGCCCTCTGTCATCAGTAGTTCAACCTTTGAATCAAAACTCAAAGGACCAAGCTGTCGGATATTCCGTTTAAAAAGCATGTCAAAGATGATTCGGTTGAGGGCATCGTTTCCACTGCCGTATGTGAGACGGGTTGCGCTCAACATACCGATGATACCGCCCCGTTCTTTCCGCAACAACTTTTCTGCCATACTCGGTTCGCCCGGTTTGTCGAAATAGCCGTTGTAACAACTGAGGACCAGCATGAAAGGAATCTTTGCTGTTTCCTCAACCTGATCAACGGAGGCATTATCGAAGATCGCTTCGTGTGCCCAAACGATTCTGCCACCGTGCCCGGCGTATTGTGCCAGCACGGCACCCTCTCCAAGTGCCTCAATGATCCTATCTTTTGCAACACGTTGTGGCAAGATACCCGGGTAATCTGCTGGATGTGCTTCGACCTGATCAATAACATCCTCAAGGAAAACCTCAACGGTTTCATAACCGAGGCGAGTATGATCTTTCGCAATTTCATCAAGGCTTCTCTTGAAGATAAAATCCCCTGAGTTGCTGACTTCGTCGTCAGCGACAGAGATAATTCTCCTTCGCCAGTCTCCATTGGGCGGTGCTTGTTCATAAGCCACAATTTTATCAACGATTGCCTCGGCTTGGTTGACGGTCTCGATGCTGAGCCTACCAATATAGAAATCGGTGAATTCATCGTGTCCAGAGACGGTCGCGTACCAGTGATCAGCAGCGGTACGACCGAAGGAATCGGTTCGGATATAATGTGTTGGGATATATCCAGTAAGTTCAGGCGGTTCAGAATAAATCTCAGTATCAACGCCGCGAAAATCGTAGGTGCCGTCGCCAAAGAGGACGACATAAGTTAGTGACGGCGGTGCCCAAGACTGATAAGCGTGCTTTAGAAATGCCTTAATTGCCTTTGAACTGACACTCCCATCGCCAAATGTATTGTAAATATCATCAGTTGTAACAACTTTCGTGCGGTATCCTCCACCACTCGGAGTCGAACGCCACGCTGCTAATCTTTGCGCGGCAGATAGGAAATTGGAATGTGTCACAATCAGGTAATCAGCACCGTGTGAAGCCGCCGCTAAGTCCGTAGGTGCAACGATGTCAATGCGCTCTGGTTGACGCAGGGCAGTGTTAGAGACAGCGATAAACTGCGTCCTTCGAGTATCAAGCACTTGGAAAAGTGCGTCATACGAATTTGCGCGTTCTATATTTGACTCTACGTGAACACCCCGCATCCAGGCAGTGAGATACGTCCCATCTGTTTCAAAGATATTTACACCCCGATCGCGGAACGCTTCAACTCTGTACTGGAGTTTACGCGCACCGGGGAGGCGGTTGTGTGCATCGGTTTCCGCTTCAGGGGATTTGAACCACAACTCATCTGCGACAGCACGGAAGAGACGGGTATACTCGACAGAAAAACGATTGAGATAGACATGATACGGATATCGGGTGGTATCGTCGTCAACATTATCATCGACACGAGCAAAAGATAAGACGTTCCGTTCGCCTTCCCTGTCGTCTTTGAGTGTATCCCAAGTACGCAAGGTACGTTCAACAGTGAGCGTGTCCTGCTGTTCCCATTTAGCGAACTGGATGCGGACCCCGTTAATAGAAACCAAAATTTCATGTGATACCGGTGTCCCACCCTGCAAGTCAACAGAGATATGTGGAGGGTCAAAACTTTTTGCGACATCATAAAGCGGAAACTCAAGGCGCATCTCAGCGGAATCACCGCCGTTTTTGATACCATCCCAGTACCAGAAGTCTAAGGCATCAAACCAACCGTGTTTATCGCCGGGTGAAACGGTCTCAGTATGGACAAATTCAAGGTTACTCGTCAGATGATCTTCTTCAAAAATCACTGTAGAGCGGAAGGTGGGAACTTGCGTTGCTGTTTGGTCTGTGGGATTGGCGGTAACTTGTGGTATCCGAGCGGGAATGCGCCCACTATTGTCAACTGTGAGCCAATAGACATTCCAACGACTATATCGATTTCCCGGTTTATGTCCAAGAAAAAAAATAGCATCTGTTGAGTCAAAACTTCCGTCCGCCGCGCCGCTGATATAAACCGGAATATCTTTGTTTCCTTGTGTAAATCGGAGTCTTGCCGGATCTGTTCCAATGAGTTCTATACCCCAGTCACTTTGTAGGGATGCCGCCGTCACCGCGTAGATGCCCGTCTCTCCGACAAACAATTTATAGCGGGTCCCACCATCTCCATTAGGAACGAGTGTTGGTGCTGCAGGCACCAATGGTCGGCGAGCACGGAAGCGAGCAGCTTGTTCAGCATTGAGGAGTTGATGTGAGAACGCCCGCTCGAAGGCTTGAGATTCTGGGACAGTCGCCCCGTGATTCTGGAAAACCTGCGAGTTCCCACCTTGATATGTTAGCGAGGTTTCCTGTTTTGCTTCCGAAAAACGGATGTGTACCGTGAGGTGCGAATAGACACGCAACCGTCGGGCACTTGGGATATACTGGACAGGGTATAATGCTAACGCGATGACGCGTTGGCTGCGGATATAGCCCTCCCGGACAACTCGGGCAAGCGGCTGTCCAGGATACGAATAATTCGCCGTAAAAGAGGTGTTCCCTTTCGACCGATACGCACTCCCACTTTCCACCCAACGCTGCGATGCTGAGTGCTGCGAATCGCGTTCATGGACATCAAAAATCGGGACGGGGACGAGACGTACACCGTTGCGGGTTTCAACAGGGGCAGCAGAAACATCAACTGCTTCAATTGTAGCCGTTGCAGGTATACCCAGCATGAGGCGGGTGACTGGAACTCTGGGGTTGCCCGGCTCATTAGTGAAGCGACTGTCAGCATAATGAACCTCTTGATAGCGGACATTGTCTCGGACTACCTCAGATATAACCAGTTCAGGTAGGGTGAATTGAAGAGTGATTCCATCGGTGGATGTAACTTGGGTAATTTCGGCGGACACACTGCTTATACACACTAAAAAGATGAGAATTTGAACGCTTAGTATAACACCAAGCCTGAATCGGATACGCACCGGTTTATGTTTTGCTCCTGTCTGTTTAAGAATAATTGCCTTTTTAATGGTCATCAATTGTCAGTTTTCGAGATGTTCCACTTTTATCATCTGATGCCATAAATCTTAACTGAAAACTGATAACTCATAACTATTCATTGTGTTATAAGTGTTTTTAAGGTGCAGCTCCTTCATTTTTTTATTTTCAACAGAATTTTACCAAAATTGAGATTCGCTTCCATATACGCATGCGCTTGCTGTGCTTGTGCTAAGGGGAAAACGGTGTCAATCACCGGACGGAGCGTGCCGCGCTTTAACTCAGGTAGCCACCGCTCCATAAAACGTTGTGTGATAGCAATCTTTTCATCAATAGATTGTGGACGCATAACTGAACCTATAATTTGAAGTCGGTTGCGCATCACTGTGTTAAGGTTGATTTCGGTGGTTGCGCCGCCGATCAATCCAACTTGCAAGAGTCTGCCTTTTGTTTTTAGTATGGAGAGGTTCCGCTCAAAGTAGGGTGCTCCGATAAAGTCCAGAACGACATCCACACCTCGTTCATCTGTCAAACGTCCGATTTCGGCAACGAAGTCTTCTTGTTTATAGTTAATACCCTCTACTGCACCGAGTCTCTTACAGTTGTCAATTTTCTCAGATGTCCCCGCAGTGACAAAGACGGTCGCACCTGTATGATGTGAGATTTGGACCCCAGCACTGCCGACACCACTTCCACCGGCATGGATCAGAATTGTTTCACCAGCTGACAATTTCCCCAAGGTGAAGATATTTTCGTTTGCAGTAAAGAAGACTTCAGGCACCGCGGCGGCTTGTTCAAAAGTCCATTCGTCAGGTATCGGCATCGCCATGCGATAATCAATGACGGCTTGCTCTGCATAACCACCACCACCGACAAGTCCAAAAACACGGTCGCCTTCAGACACTCCTTCCACAGTACTGCCCATCGCTGAAACGGTGCCAGCGATCTCTAAACCGAGTATCTCAGATTCACCGGGCGGTGGCGGATATCCACCTCGTCGTTGAATCATATCGGCTCGATTTAAAGCGGTGGCGTGAACATCGACCAAAAGTTGTGTTTCTGTTGGCTCAGGTGATGGTGCATCGTCCAATTGCAAGACTTCTGGTCCGCCATCGCCTGTTCTGATAATAGCTTTCACTGTTTTTATCCTGCTTTCCTACTTTTATACGCTCCCAATTTTAACACATTTAGAAAGGTTATACCAATTTTGTTTAAAGGCAGGTGCACCTTTAGCTCCTAACGAAATTGGAGCATATCAAATTAAGATACGCCAGACCTCACCATTTTTGTTGTAAACCGTTTTACTTTCCTTCAAAAAATAGAATCAAAATGTACCATTTAAAAGACTCGTCGCTTCTCTGATCGCGACTCCCTTTCCTCACTGATACGGTCCAGTTACCGATCAGGATGCAAAAGCAAATCTTTTACGGCGATTGGAATGTTAAAGGCAGCACTATGCACCTGCAATGTTAACTTTTCCCCTATGAGAAAATGTAAGTTTTCGGAGTCAATCACCTCCCGTACCTCAGTTGACGTTTGAGGATACCAAACACCGGGTTTAAACTGTGCCAGTTGGCATGTATAACGGAATCAACTTACGTGAGGAGAAAGCCACTTCTCAGTTAACGGCTCCGCAGAAGAAACTAAAGTTCTATCAGTCGAATCCTTGTTAATGAACCTTGTCTGCTGCAAAACCTGGGTCGTGCGATAATCCTTTTGCGGATTGAACCAGAGTTCAGTTGTTTCTACCTTGTCAGTGCGCCAATCTTCAAATTTAAGATATTCAACCGGTTCCCCGTCAATGATCACGTTTTGGGCATCAACGATGTGCCCAAACATTTGTGTCATTCGAGTCAAATTAGTGTCCCAGTTCCAACGGAGCGGACTATTGTAATTGTTAAGTTCAATTGGGTGGCGGGAGGTCCACTGCCATCCATCACCTCGGTTGACGCGCCCGTTCTCTCCACTGTCATCTGCTTGAAATTTGTAACGCTTTGATTCTTTCCACTTCGCGCGTTGGAGCCAACCGGGTTTGACTTTCACGTGTTCCTGAATCTGGTAAAACCGCTGTTGACCGGAAAATCGATAGGTAACGTACCATTTTACCCTCTCCTCATAAACAGGATTTTTAGAAAATGGAGTTCTTATTTTACTGAGCACAATGGAAAACTCAATGACTCCACTTTCGAGTTCTGCCTCGCGCTCAGTGACCGCTGTGTTGAAATGTTCAAGCAGTATGAATGTTTCTTGTGGTGAAAGCGCGGTGGAGGGTTCATAGACGCGTGATGGCACCTGTATCAAATCAGAACGTTCATTCACACGCCGATAAAACAAAAACGCGACACAACAAACAGCGGCAAAGATAACGACACCCAATACCTTTTTTCGCATTTGGAGCCTTTTGCGTGTTAATTTACAATACAAGTTGAATTTAACACACCACACAAAAATCGGAAACAGAGAAAAAGAAGACTACAACTTTTTAGGTTTATCAACGTCTAAAAAAATAGAACATCTAAAAGAACAAAAAATTAACAGCGAAGAGGGAAACGCAATGGGAAAAAGAAATACCAGAAGTCCTAAAAAGGCTGTGAACCGGCGATTCAATCCGGTGAAAGCGAAACTGGAATCTATAAGTGAATGTTTTGATCAGTTGAGGCATGGGCTGCCCGCGAAGCAAGAAGAATATGTTGAAGGGGACAGGATTACGCATTCTTACGTCAAAAGCTGCTTCCTCATGATTATTCAACGCGCTGTAGATATCAACAATGTTATTATCGAATTCAGTGGGCAGACACCACCGCAACAAAAGCATCAGAGTTTCCGCGCTTTACATCAAAACAGTGCTATTGACCGAGAAACACTAGATTTTTTCATGAACGCTTTAGATTACTATGAAAAAATCGCTAATCCCTATCAAGAACTTGCTCCAGCAGAACTGTACGATGCCTCTCTCGAGCTTTTGAAGTATGGTGAAGCGTACACCTCTCAACTTGAAAATTTCTTCGTGAACTTCTCGCCTTCATAGAATCGGCGCGGTTATAAACCACGCCTGCTGTTTCATGACAATAGGCACGGCCAAAAACCGCGCCTATTGTTGGTTATAAACCTTGCCTATATGCCCTAGTTAAATTCAAAAAAACCGCCTGTTCCCTTTAACACAATATCCGGTTTAAGCAAAATCTTCTCTTCTGCTTCCGACTTTAAACCGGTTGGGTAGAGTTCATAGGCAATCCTGAGCGGAAGATGTTTCCCCAAATCGGCGAGTCTATCCATATCGCTTTTAAAAATTTGCTGTTCGCTCTGCTGGGTTTGGTAGGCGTACCAATACTTGAGATACGACTGGACACGGTTGTTAAAAAGCATCTCCCCAGAACTGGTATCAATGACTTTGACCCGAGTACGACCAATAGCAATAAGGCGAGTGCAAATATAGGTGGATGTACCGGAAATACCGCCTTGTCTACCCTGTTTCATAAGATGCTGGTTATAGTCCCGCCCGTCCAACTTCGGATTATCAACCATCCCGATGATAACCATATCTGCTTCGAGTGCCTGCCCGAGTTTTGCTGCCAAAGCCGGATCGGCATAAACCTGCTCCGGTGTTAGCCCCAACTCTGTAAGTTTATCGTCAACGGGTTTAACCTTATTTGAGATGTCGTATATCCACTCTGCATCCTTGAATATAAGCTCTAGGCGGGTTGCGAGGTTCACGCTGATTCGCCCACTTAACTTGATTACATCTTCTGTTGCTCCCGCATCGGCGAAGAACGGAACGACTGTAACGCGCTTTGCCTCACTAATCGGGGGCGGAGTGTCAATGTTAATTTCACCATCACCACCAAGACAGCCTACCATTACAAGGCAGAGAAGCGGTATAAATAGGGTTGTAAAGAAACGTATCACTGAAGTGTGCCTCCTCTAATTTTGGGCGTAACTTGAAAACTAAGTTTCCTGTAAACCGGATCAGAAACTCTGTTCCTATACCGATTTATGTGTAATTCAATTCGCGAGATTTCTGATGCGACCGCGCCCACTTAAAAATCTCGTCAGCGTATTCGATATCTTGGGCTAAAAAAGAATTTAAGTTTCCTTCCAATCAGGACGTAGCCCCTCTCATTATAGGTGCGATTGAACAATCGCGCCATCGTATAACTGTCGGAAACCAAATTGGCTATCAAAGCACAACTTGTTTTGCCCTACATTTGTTAACAACATACCATAAATTACAGAAATAAGTCAAGCCTTTATCCTATAGCTAATGAACGAACTTCCCCAAATTCGTGTGTAAGTTTTGTCCACGAATCACCGGTATCTGTACTACGGTAAAGCTGTCCGCTTACGCTGCAGGCGACAAGAAGGTTGTTAACCTGCGGATTATGGGCAAAACACCAGATTGTGCTGTTCGCTGTTCTACCGATGTCAGCTCGGTTCCACGTCTTACCAGCATCACTCGTCGAGAAAATCCCGCCTTGGTCACCCGGAGGACCGTTTCCAGCACCGATAAAGACACGTCCTGCATCACCATTGAGAAAGAATGCAGCACGACAGTAGGGCCATGGGTAATGTGCTTTAACGTTCAACGGTGTCCACTGCTGTCCCATATCTGTGGTTACACAGACATCGTTATTTGTTGCAGCAATGATGCTCTTAGGTGAACCCGGGACCACACAAAGTCCGTGAATATCCAGACTGCTGAGTCCTTCACTGCGTTCTACCCATGTTTCGCCACCGTTCGTACTAAGGTGCATTCCATCAATCTCAATTCCAGCATAGAGGGTTTGTGAATCTTCGGGATCGACAACAAAAGTTGTGACACGTGGAATAATCGGGACACCCTCACATTCCTGTGCTAAATCAGCGTTGAGCTGCTTCCAATTATCACCACCATCAGTAGATTTGAAAAGCGTAGAAGGACACGTTCCTGCATAGATCGTGTCCGATGCCCGCGGGTCAATAGCAATCGCCCAAACTTCGAGTTCGTCCATAGGACTTGGAAGGCGGTGCCACGATTCAGCGGCATCGTTTGTTCGGAAGATACCTGTCTCAGTCCCTGCATAGAGAGTGTCCGAGTTACTCGGATTGACTGCTAAAGCGCGAACATCGGCTTCAGGAAAGAGTCCATTACTCGCCCTGCGCCAAGTATCTCCATTGTCGGTACTGTGCCAGACACTTTGTCCAATAGTTCCTGCATAGAGTGTAGATTGCATCTTTTTCCCCTTTCTTAGATCCCACTTGGTGAAAAAATGAAACGAAATTTTCACTTTCACTAACCAGAAGTAGAAACGATCTCCTGAGCGCAACAGAAAGATCCACCTGCCGCGCACCTATAATATTATTCGGTTAACGAGCCTGTAACAGCGGTCCTCGAATCAAGTGAAATCTGATACATCACAGATTCCGGTGCTATCTCCGGTTCAAGAAGGAACGAGAATCGATATAGACGGCTGTCCTGAAAATCTTGCGTTACTATGTACATTGCTTGTGCTTCTTTATAGAGGCGTTCCACGTTGTTTTCAAAGAGCATCAGCGTCACGGTAGGGGTTAACCCAACGAGGGATTCAGTAGGTTTCGCGATAATGTCCCAGTAACGCGGATGCACTGGATTCGGAAGGGCAGCAGCAATAAAGGTGATATGTGCCCCGCGAACTGCACTATATTGATATGTTGCGCTTTGTGCCTGAGCGTTAATGGTCTCCATTTGTAAACTAGGAACAAGAAGAGCCTCCGTGACAGTGTTCGGTAACACAAGCGAACCCATATTACCAGCCGACAATTTTACCTCCTTGATATCAACAGTGCCATTGTTATGAAATTCAATCGCATGAACAGCATTACTCGCTGGCGAACTACTTGAGAATCCGAGCGTTAATCCTGCGGCATCCTTAAAACCGATATACTCCGCAGAAAAATTGCTGAGCTGCCCTTGCTGCGTGTCACTCGGATAGGAGTGGTGCCAGCGGCGAGGGACAAGAGAGAGTGCAACAGCACGATAATCTGATAAATAATTAGCCAGTTTCCATTCGAGAAATATATCAGAGATCGTTTGCGTAATACCCCGCGATGCGAGTGCGTCCGAAACACCAGTGAGCGATGTGCCGCGATTTTGGACAATTTCGACAAGCGTCCCGATGCCTCCGTATTGTTCATGAAGATAGAGCATCCATAGAAAGGCAGCGCCATAGTGTGGAAGTGAGTCAACATTGCCTTCCGACCACGTTATAAGTGAAACAGAAGGCATTTTCTCAAACGCGGCTACATGTTCCCGCATAGAGTAACCACAGAGAAATGCAGCGTACGATGCACATCCCTCATCAACCCAAGTTGCTTCCCTTGCATCATGCTGCCAATTAAGGAGATGTTGGAACTCATGTGCAATTACATTATGCGCTCTTTCGCTATTTGGGTCAAGAGGTTGTGTGTCAACATACAGCATGTCCGCTTCGTTACTATGAATCGGAAACCCTCGAAATCCCGGAGTCCTTAGTAAACCACGGCTTTGGTCCGTTGGATTGAAAAAACCTGCCGTGTACTGGTTTGCGCCGTGTGCATCCCGAATATTAAGTAGAAGTAAGATAATCCTTCCATTCTGATCAAGGTCCGGCGGAGCTCCAAAGAACTTTGTTAAGGTTGGATAAATGCCCTGCTGCGGGTTCGCTGGTGTGGCATTGTCAAAAGCGCGAATTATTGCTTGCACAGTTTCAGTGGTAACTCGCGTGTTCCACTCAGATTCTTCAACAAAAACATAGCAGAAGCTACCGACACCACGTAGCACAGCGGAGACAGTGTACTGTTGCATGCTTCTAAAGTCAGGAGCAAAGAAAGTTCGTTCTGTTCCAACTGGCAAGGCAGGCGCAGCTGGCAAGGCAGGTGCAGTTCGGTTTCCAAGTGCTGGAAGCTGCTGTGGTGTATTTGCCCCATTAACTACTACACCCGTTGGGTTTGACAGCTGCGGTGTGCCACAGAGGTATGCTGAACCTCTGCCCGGCAGCCCTAAAAGGAGCATTAAAACCAAAAAACTCGCAGGTGCAAGACTAACGAGTAAGGAACACAGATATGGCAAACCAAGGAGATTTGGAACCGCAGCTTCCAACTGAGACCATTTTTTGTCCTGTTGTTTGCTAACAGCACCTTGAATTGTCGAGATGTACATCTTAATCAATCCAATCTGCCTCAAAACTGGCTCAAATCTTTTACTTAGGGGCCTTCTGATCGGTTTTGTCCGTTGTCCAAAACCGGTTTCTATTGAAGTCATCGGACTCTGTAAAAAAAGCGCGTTTGCCCAAGCATAGCACCGGGAAACCGGATATACGGAGAGGAACGTGCTTCGCACAACCTGCCTGAACGAACCGCAAGGAACATTAAAAAAGATTAGCGTGGCTTAACAGCCTCAAGTCTCTGTTGAAGTTCAGTGTTATTTGGTTCAAGTAGGATGGCTTGCTCCAAAGTTTGTACTGCCTTCTGCTTCAATCCCTTTTCAAAATAGGCATCAACAAGATGCAAGAGAATTTCAGGTGTGTCAGGCAGGTAACGGATGGCTTGCTCCAAAGTTTCTATGGCGGCATCCAGTTTTCCTTGCTTAAGATAGATGAGCCCTAAACTATCAAGATACGCTCCGGACTTCGGCACGCTCTTGAGTGCACGGCGAACCAATGCTTCGGCTTCATCTAAATTGATGCCTTGTTCGGCATAAAGATATCCTAACGCGTTATATGCATCCGGTAATTCTTCTTTGGAAGATAAATCAATCGCTCTGCGCAAATAAACCTCTGCTTGTTTTACGTCATCTTGCATTTGATAAGCCATTCCGATACCGGAGAGTGCAGGAACATATTCATTATCATCATCCAGAACCTTTGCAAAGGTTTGTACGGCTTTCTGAGGGGCGTTGAATTTGAGATAGATCTGCCCGAGCGTGTAGCGTGCATCTCGGATGCGCCTAGCTAATTCGATGCGTTCACGACTTCTCGTGCGGAAACCAGTCCGAGTCCGTTTCGCCTTTTCTTCCAGTAAAGTAATCACGCGCGTGATATGGAATTCGGATCCTTCAAAGTCGTTCTGTGCCTGATATGCAAGGCTTATACCGAGGTGTGCTTCAATTTCAGATTCACTAATATCACGCGTGGTAGGGATGCTTGTGCTGTCAGCTTTTGAAGGTAGACTGTCTTCGGAATCTTCAATCGGTGCCAAAATAGAGAGAAAAGCCTTTATAGCCTCGGGATAGTTACCTGTTTGCAGGTAAAGTTGCCCAATACGGTTTCGGACACCTGTCATTTCGGGGGTCAGTTCAGGTCGGATGGTCACGACTCTTTCATAGGACTGTAAAGCTTCATCAAGTCGGTTCTGGATCTCATAGAGTTCAGCGAGTCCCTTATGGTGTTGGTACTCATAAGGTACAATGCGTGTAAGTGCTTTAAATGACGTAATTGCAAGTTCAATATCGCCGAGCTCACGTGCCATGCTGCCGCGGTATAAATGCGCCATGTTGTGATCGGCATCTAATTCAACCACACGTTTTAAGAGATCAAACATTTTCTTTTCTAAATCAGTGGCTTTTTTATCATTTCTATTTCGCTCCATACGATAGAATCGATTTGTCACCGTTTGGGCAAGAATCCATGTCGCTGCTACGTTTTCAGGGTTAAGTTCAATGGCTGTTTCTGCATCTTCCTCAGCACCGTTGATATCCTGCAACTTAGGAAATCGGAGCGAGGCGCGCGCTGTGTAAATGAAACTTAAATCTTGTGGAGATAAGAATTTATTTTTCGCGAGTGTAGCGGATTTCCCGTCAGATTCTAAGTCGTCGATTAATGCATCGTAGAGCGTCTTGCTTTTTGGGAGGTTATATTCACCTGTTCTACAGTAAACTGCCCACATCAGGTTGGTATAGAGTTTTGCTGCTCGTGTCATGTCAGCATTTAATCCGGTATCAGCCTCAGGGAGTACCACCAATTCAGGGGTTTCACCTTCGAATTGGGCTTGCAAACTGGAACCAAAAAAGAAAAATGCTATGATTAAAACAAGGTTCGTGAGTACGCTAAGGTATTTCATAATGTTTCCTCCGCAAAAACCAGTGGATAAGCAGTATATTCGACAGTCATCGGTTGTTGATGAAACGTCCTTATTGTTGACAACTTGTTGATAACTGTTAACTGGCAATCAATAATTATTTCAGGGAAGCTAATTCTTCCTCAAGCAGAGTAGATGAGAGTTCAATTTTAGCTGCATCTACAAGCGTCTCATCTGCTTGGAGTGCCATGATCCGCACACCTTGCGTGTTTCGTCCGATACGCCGAATGTCGCCAACTGCGGTTCGGGTGACATATCCGTTTGAACTAATAAGAACGAGTTCGTCAATATCTGCGACACGTTTTGCAGCAACAACCGCCCCGTTTCGTGTAGATTTTCCAATGGCGATGATGCCTTTTCCACCGCGTCTTTGTGAACGATAAGCGGAGACAGTTGTTCGCTTGCCGTACCCATTTTCTGTAACAATCAACAAGGTATCGTCTTTTCCGGCAGCATCCACACCGTCTGTTCCCTCTTCAATTGATTCGCTATTAACAATAACCATTTGCGCGACGAAGTCGTCATCACCAAGTTCTATTCCACGTACACCGCGTGTGTTACGTCCGAGGGGTCTAACATCTTTTTCACTGAACCGAATAGCAACACCTTTGTGGGTGACAAGGATGACATCAGAGTTACCTTTCGTTACTTGTGCACCAATAAGCTTATCGCCTTCATCAAGGTTAACAGCAATGATGCCACTTGATATTGTATTCGCAAAACTAGTAAGTTTTGTCTTTTTGACAATCCCTTGCTGTGTCGCCATAAAGACAAATTCATTCATTGTAACTTTGCCTGCATCATCTGCTTCCGCAATTTCGTCAATATCAACTGACTCAAGTTCATCCATCGTAGTTTCGTCAATATCAACTGACTCAAGTTCATCTATTGTAACTTCATCAGTATCAGATGCATCAACTGTTTGACTAGCAGCTTTAGAGGCTTTGGAAGAAACCGTAACGTAAGCGGTGATGTTCTCGCCTTGTACTAAGCGTAGCAAGTTGACGACTGCGCGTCCAGCTGATTGGCGGCTGGCTTCAGGAATTTGGTGGACCTTCAGTGTATAACACTTGCCCAAATCTGTGAAAAACAGAATATTCTGATGAGCCGTGGCGACAAAAATATGTTCTAAAAAATCACCATCCTTCGCTGCAGCTCCCCTAATTCCAACTCCACCGCGGTGTTGCTTTCGGTAAGTGTCCATGGGCAATCGCTTAATGTAACCGGCGTGGGACAGTGTGACTACCATTTCTTCATCAGCAATAAGATCTTCGATTTCAAATTCCTTGACTTCGTTCGTAATTTCAGTCCAGCGCTCGCCACCATATTTCTCTTTTAGGGTTTCAAGTTCCGTTCGAATAATATCCGTTACCAATGTTTCATTGGCAAGAATCGCGCGAAATTCAGCAATGCGATCAAGGATTTCCGTATATTCATCATGAATGCGCTGACGTTCAAGCCCTGTCAACTGTCGAAGCGTCATAGTAAGGATTTCTCTCGTCTGATGCTCGCTCAGTTCATAAGTGTCGCGCAGTTGCTGTTCTGCGGTTTGCGGCGATTCCGCGGTTTGAACGAGTTCTATGATTGCTTCAAGGTTTTGAAGTGCTAAGAGATACCCTTCTAAGATGTGATTTCTACGTTCGGCACGTGCAAGTTCAAATTGTGTACGCCGCCGAATCACGTCCCGCCGATGCGCAAGGTAGTGACGGAGAATCTCTTCAAGCGTCAAAATCTTTGGAAGCCCGTCCACAAGACAGAGAAGGCTCGCGCTGAAGTTGGTCTGCATCTGTGTATGTTTATACAGTTGATTCAGGATAACTTGCGCAATTTCACCGCGTTTGAGCTCGATGATAATGCGGATTTCCTTGTCTGACTCATCCCGGATATCATTGATTCCAGTGACCGTTTTATTGACGACTAATTGATACATCCGCTCCAACAATTGGTTTTTCTTTATCTGATACGGAATTTCGGTTATAACTATCTGTTCCCGTTCTCCTCCTGTACCAGATGAAGAAATTCTTTCTATGAACGCTTTGGCTCGGATGGTCATACTTCCTCTACCAGTAGTATACATTTCTCTGATACCACTGGTGCCAATGATAACGCCCGCAGTAGGGAAATCAGGACCAACGATGTACTCCATAAGTGTTTCTACATCGGCATCAGGGTCTGTGAGCTTGCAGAGCAGCGCGTCAATAACTTCCGTAAGGTTGTGCGGTGGTATGCGCGTAAGATAACCAACACCGATACCTGTTGTGCCGTTGATAAGCAAGTTGGGCAGAAGTCCTGGAAGAACTGTCGGTTCCTCAAGAGAGTCCTTGTAGTTGGGCTGGAAGTCAACGACCTGCTTCTCAATGTCGGTGAGCATCTCATTGGCAATAATAGCAAGGCGGCATTCCGTGTAGCGCATCGCCCCCGGCGGGTCGTCGTCAATACTTCCGAAGTTGCCCTGTCCATCTATCAGCGGATAACGCATGTTAAAAGGCTGTGCTAAGCCAACAAGCGTACCGTAAATAGGACCGTCGCCGTGTGGATGGTAATTTTTCATCACCTCTCCGACAACAGCAGCGCATTTATCATAAGGTCGGTTTGCGGTGAGATTTATCTGTCCCATCGCGTAAATAATCCGACGAGTACTCGGTTTGAGACCGTCACGAACATCGGGTATCGCACGGTTCGTGTTGACACTCATCGCGTAAGTAAGGTACGATGTTTTTAGTTCATCTTCTATGTTGCATTCTTGGATGTTTTCGATATTTTCCATTTGCTTTTTTTAATTATCTAAGCTAATTGCTCCTTTCTATGTGAATAGTCTAAAAAAGTCATTGAAGTGAAGCTTTGCTGTTCAGCCAACAAAACTATTGCTGCTTGATTGTATTAACAATCAAAACTGTGTCTCCAAGAGGAGTGGCTACTGCTATGAAAGATAGACAAAAGATTTAAGCACCGTACAGATCGAGACTTACCTGAGTACCATAACGTTCTATGAATTCGCGTCGAGGTTCGACGGTGTCCCCCATGAGAAGTGTAAAGATGCGGTCGGCTTCAACAGCATCTTCAAGTGTCACTCTAAGGAGGATGCGTTCGTCTGGACGCATAGTGGTATCGCGTAGTTGTTCGGCGTTCATCTCGGCTAAACCTTTGTATCGGGTAATAGTAAGCCCGCGGTGTTCCATCTCGAAAAGGTGTCGCACGAGCGAGGAGATGTCTGCTGCATGATAAATTTCCCCGTTTTCTGACTGAATACTAAACAATTTTTGGCTTTTTAATGCCTCTGAGCCATTCGTCTCTTCCGAAGGTAGGAGATCCGTGTCTTGGATGTCAAACTCAGCAAGTTTCTCAAATTCCCGCCGCAATTCGTGATGCCAGGTCCGCGGAGTGGAATCTCCAATGTTCTGTCTGCCAGTTTCGTCAGTTGCACTATGTCCAACATCTCCGAAAAGTGTGGTTTGCATACTAGTAGTGGATGTTGGTTCCTCGGATATCTCCTCGTGTGTTGTGGCCAAAGGATCACTCTCCTGAGGAGACGTTTCAAGCATAGCAAGCAGTTTATCTATATTATCGGGTGAGTCTGCTGAGTTTGCTGTCTCACTCCTCAAATTTGAAAGTGGTACGCCACTTCGATTGATTTGGTCGAGGAGACTGTGAACTTTGCGAATAGCACTGGCAATTGTCCGATATTCTGATGCTGTATAGGGAGTGCCCCTTCGAGCATTTGTTATCTGGACGGTGTCAAGTGCTAGGGTAAGGAGATAATCTTCCATTTCCTCATCGTCTTGTAGGTATTGTGAATTTCTGCCCTTTTTGACTTGATAGAGCGGCGGTTGGGCGATGTACAGGTGACCGGCAGCGATGAGTTCAGGCATCTGGCGAAAGAAGAAAGTTAGAAGAAGTGTTCGGATGTGCGCGCCATCAACATCAGCATCCGCCATGATGATAATTTTGGCATAGCGGAGTTTTTCAAGGGTGAATTCCTCAGCACCGATGCCGGTTCCCAATGCGGTTATGATGTCAATGACTTGTGCATTTTTGAGTATCTTGTCAAGCCTCGATTTGTCTACATTGATGCCTTTGCCTTTCAAGGGAAGAACGGCTTGGTTCTGCCGATCCCGTCCCTGCTTGGCGGTCCCACCGGCGGAGTCTCCTTCTACAAGGAATAGTTCCGTTCGAGTTGAGTCGCGTTCAGAACAGTCAGCAAGTTTTCCGGGCATGGATGCAGAGTCTAAGACGCTTTTACGGCGGATGACTTCTCGTGCGCTGCGAGCAGCTTCGCGGGCTTGCGCGGCTTGGATAGCTTTTTGGATAATGCGTTTGGAGACAGTGGGATTTTCTTCCAAAAGTGTTTTGAGCCGCGGACCGACAAAACTCTGAACAATCCCCTCAACCTCTGTATTTCCAAGTTTGGACTTTGTCTGTCCTTCAAATTGAGGATCTGGAACTTTGACGCTAATGACTGCGGTTATTCCTTCGCGGATGTCTTCGCCTGTTAAATCTGTTTTAACGTTCCGAAGCAGATCGTTAGCAGTGGCATACGCTTTGAAGGTCCGAGTGAGAGCACTCTTAAAACCACTCTCGTGGAATCCGCCTTCGGCGGTGCGAATATTGTTCGCGTAAGAACTGATATTTTCCGTGTAACTGGTATTGAACTGAAAAGCAATCTCTACTGAGATCTCTGACTGAACACCCTCTATGTAGATGGGTTCTGAATGGATGACCTCTTTATTTTGGTTGTAATAAGTGACAAAGGACGCGAGTCCACCATCGTATTGGAAAACAACCGGTTCTGAGTTTTCCTCATCGCGTTCATCATGAAATTCGATGCGCACGCCTTTGTTGAGGAATGCGAGTTCTCTGAGTCGGTCACGGAGAGTGTCATGTGAGAAGTCGAGGGTGTCAAATATTTCAGAGTCCGGCATGAATGTTGTTTGGGTACCGGTTTCTTTGCTGGTGCCTGCTTTCTCTACAGATGTTTGGGGGATGCCGCGCGCGTAGCGTTGCTCGTAAACCGCGCCGTTTTGTTTGACTTGGACATGTAGCCATTCAGAAAGGGCGTTGACGCAGGAAGCTCCGACACCATGTAACCCACCGGCGGTTTGGTAGCCGACTTGCTCGCGACCATCGAATTTACCGCCAGCGTGCAATGTGGTCATAACGACCTCAAGAGCGGAAACACCTGTTGCATGTGTATCAACCGGAATACCTCGTCCGTCGTCGGTAACAGATACGCTGCCATCGCGGTGGAGCTTGACTTCAACTTGTGTGCCGTAACCAGCACCAATTTCATCTATGCAGTTGTCCACTAATTCCGTAACGAGGTGGTGTAATCCGGCAGGACCGGTGCTGCCAATATACATACTTGGGCGTTTTCTAACAGCTTCGAGTCCTTCAAGGATTTGTATATCACTTGCTGTATATGTTTGTGTTTCTTTTGCCATTTTGATTATAGTGCCTCGCTGTGTTTTTTGGCTGTGTGCTTCGCTATAATCACCTCGCTGGAGACGATTATCGTTTTTATCCGATTGCTAGTCACTAGCCAATGTGGTTGTGTACCCACTATGGTGATGCGTTACGCGCCAGGCTTTGTATGTGCCTCCTTTGATAGATTGGTATCCTTTCTAATGAGTAGAATAGGACGCGTGTTGTTTCGCTGTACATTGTTTAACGTCTTAAATAGAATACCCTGTTTCAACAATTTTGTCAAGCCTTATCCTCGCTTTGTGTGATGAATAGTCGTCGCAAAGATTTTTTTATCTGTGTGTCCGTTACACTGGTGAGTGATTGCTCGATTCTCTCTAGTTTTTCGGGTGTTACTTGACGGTTAGTAGTCTTGGGATTTCTTGGGTTTACCTTTGACTTTTTTTCCTTTGAAGGGGCGTGCTTTGTCTCGTGAGCAGCGCGCACTTGACGTAGTTCTATTTGAAGTTCTGTGACGACGGATTCTCCTAATTCCGCGTTCAGGTTGTCTAGAATCTTCTGTTTGTGAAACAGTAGTTCTGTTCTACAGGGGGGATATTCTGTGTAGACTTTCAAGGTCCCATCCGACAACGATACAGGGACTGTTTTTGTGCCGAGTGGCGCACCAAGGTACTCCCGCCAGAGAGCAAAGACTTTCTGTTCAAGTATCTTGGGCTCAAGATGGAGTGTTCGGTTGAGTTGGTTAAGAAGATGATGTAGGTTTTGAGTTTTTGACATTCTCTAACTCATTTTTTAATTTTCGACGTGCTTTTTGGATTCTTGAGAGATGCAGCTTATCTGGGCATTCTCCACCGTCAAGACGTTTGGCTGATTGAGATGATGTACGAGAGGTTCGGCATGTGTCGCAGTGATGAAAGTTTGTGCACTCAGATTTTGCAGCACACTTAACAGGTACCCGGTCCGTTTGTAGTCTAGTTCTGAGGTGACATCGTCCAGAAGCACTATCGGGTCCCTGCCTGTCACAACACGGATTAGTTCTAACTCTGCTAGTTTGAGTGCTAGGGCAATCGTCCGTTGTTGACCCTGTGATCCATAAGCCCTTGCTCCCTCCCGAAATGTTCCACTTTCTTGAAATGTTGCTGCTTCTGATGGTGTAGGTAAGGACGGTTTGGATACCACGTCCTCTTCCTCAGTATCTGGAATCTCATAGCGGTCCTCGCTTTTGGAATTGAGATCGCTTATTTCAGATATATTCTCTAATTCAATCAAGAAGTCGTCCCGGTGTGGTCCGACTAAAGTTGTTCCTCTCTGTAAATCTGAGCTGCGCGAGGCACTCAGTGCCTCGTCAAATTGTTTTGCTATTTTGGTTTCATTTGCCGATTCAATAGATTCAATTTCTAATTGAGCCTCTACTTCCTCCACCAAATTTTCCAAATTCTCGTCTTCTGTCCTGTTTTTGTCTTCTATACTACGCATTGACATATCGTTCCGCACCAGTGCGGAACGATATGTCAATGCGAGATTCTCTCGACCACCAGTGAGCCTTTGGTGATTTTGCATGGCATAGATTTTCAGTTGGTGAAAAATTTCCGATCTCTTTACAATAATTGCAGTGCCGTGAGCGATTAAAAGTTTGTCCCAAACATCTAATTGAACTGTATCCGCTAATGTCATGCGAATTTGTTTCAGCAGCTCGTTCCGCTGCTTGAGAACGAGTCTGTACTTCTGCAAGTTTTTTAGGTAGCTGCTGTCAATCTGCGAAATCAGCAGGTCCAGAAACCTTCGCCGCTCTGAGGGTCCACCTTTTACCAATATTAGCGATTCCGGCGAGAAAAGGACAGTGTTAAACTGACCGATCCATTCAGAGCGTTTTGTTTGGAGAACACCGTTCTTTTTCAGTTTAAACTCACCGCGTGCGCGCTTCGTTGCTTCCAGAGACATCACATCATCACTGCTATTCTCTAATGTTCCTTTCAAATAGAATCCCGCTTCGTTATGCCGAATCAGTTCACCATCGCGAGTCGCACGATGTGATTCAGCAGTACAAAGGAAATAGATCGCTTCAAGCAAACTGGTTTTTCCCTGTGCATTCCCACCAATAATTAAATTGACAGGCTTAGGAAAGTTAACTTCACAATCAACATAGTTACGGAAATTGCGTAGAACGATATGGTTTAACAACATTTGTTTTAAGTGTTAAAAATTTCCTTCACCGATGAGTGCTACTTGCCAAATTTTCGACACTTATCCACAGCCTCTAATATTTGTACTAATTTCTATATATATATATATTGTACACAGTAGCAGTAGTAGGGGCTGTGGATAAGTGGATAACTCATCTAATCACTTATCACCATTGACAAGTAACCTGTTGATAACCTGTTGATAACTTTTCCAGTTATCAACAGGTTATCAACAAAAAGTGGAATTATGGGACTTATCAACAATTTATCAACAATTTATCAACAAGGTTTAACACCTTCATCAACAACTTATCAACAGGATTAAAGTCCGGTATAGAACTAAAAATCGGAAATTTAAGACGACAAAGCGGGGTATTTAATTAACGGAATTGATCAAGTAAGAGGACAATCGTTTGACCTTCTTCGTCATTTTTGTCAAGCATTTTTTCTATCTGCTTACAAGCATGGATGACGGTAGTATGGTTTTCCCGATTAAACGCTTGTGCGATATTTGCGTATGACATTTGCGTCAATTCCCTGCACATGTACATAGCAACTTGGCGCGGTCGTGCCAATTCCTTTGTCCGTTTCTGAGACACGAGGTCCTCTGTTTCAATTCCAAAGTGATCAGCGACTGCCATCTGTATTCCCTTTGATGTAGCAGTTCTTCGGTGTTGAATCGGTGAAGGAGTACTGACATCACTCAGTACCTGCCGTGCGAAGTCCAAGCTCAAATCTTCCTTGAGTATTGTAGCTTGAGCGATCAAGCGCAAAAGGGTACCTTCTAATTCTCGGATGTTGGTTGTGACGACCTCAGCGATGTAACTGAGTACTTCATCGGGAACACTACCCCACCCCTGATCCCGACATTTTTGCCGAAGAATAGCGATACGTATCTCATATTGTGGCATGCTAATTTCGGCTACCATACCTGACTGAAACCGAGATTGGAGACGTTCTTCCAGATTTTCGAGGTTATCTGGCGTGCGGTCGCTGCTCATAACTATCTGGTTTGAGTTCATGTGGAGGGCATTAAATGTATTGAAAAATTCCTCTTGTGTTCCCTCCTTACGTTGTAAGAACTGTATGTCATCAATCAAGAGCATATCTGCTGTTCGGTATTTTGTCCGGAATCCTTGTGCCGACCCTCGATTTACAATAGACTCAACATATTCATTCATAAAGGTTTCTGATGTGACATAGAGGACCTTCTTATCAGGTTGGTTCGCTAAAAGCCGATTACCAATTGCATGTAGCAGATGGGTTTTTCCCAATCCCACACCACCATAGATAAAAAGCGGGTTATAGTCGCGTCCAGGATTTTCAGAAACAGCCAAGGCTGTCGCATGGCAAATCATATTGCTGGAACCGACAATAAATCTATCAAATCGATAGTTCGGATTCAACCCTGTTTCGCTTTGTGTCAATGACGGGGGTTCATCTCTATCTGATATCTGCTGTGAAGTGTGTAATTGGTTAAGGCTCTTATCGCGCCGGACTTCTTCAATATCCTCACTGTCCTCGGAGGTGGATTCATCTACGGTGAGGATTAGTGCACACTGTGCCCCGATGAGTGTCGCTAACACTCGTTGGATATCGGTGCGAAATCGTTCTTCAATTCTCGCGCGTGTGTACGCTGAAGGGACAGCTATGTTCAATGCCTCGGCTGTAACTGAAAGGGGGACTGCTTGGTGAAGGTAAACGTCCTGTCGCGCTGTGTCGCTGAGTTTCTCTAGTATTTCCAGCCAGACTTCGTTCGGGGTGTGCCGCATGAGCATATTCCTAAATTTCGCGTTTAATATAGTATAACCCAAGTTGCTACTAACAGATTTCGCACATTGTAGAAAGGGTTTTACGCACTTTCTACACCCCAAAGGGGTGATATGTCTATAGAAAATGGCATATTTACGCGATAGCATTCCAGCGGAGCACTAGGTCTATCATAGGTGGCAACTTGCGTTAGTATAAATAAAATATAATACTATTTCTATAACGTATAAATTCAATATTATAAGTTTAATATCAAGATACTTATACAGATTGGGATGAACGGGAAAACGAAGGGTTACCCACCCAAGTAGAGGGGCTGCTGGTCCGATGCAATTGTTGTTTATGACGGTTATGAGTGAAACCCGAAACCTTTACTAACAGGGCATGCACGTGATGCGGGACAAGGTATTCGTTTCATCAAAATCTTCGGGATGGAAACCTCGCGCTTCAGCGCGAGGAGGAAATCCCGCTCCTATAGTTGAAATTCAGGCGTGTTAGCACCTTAAAATCTGAGAGTTTCGCATTTTGGCAAAGCCGGTTACCTTCCAATGAATACAATGAAATACCTGCCTTGCCAAAGCCACTGATACGCGTCAAACCATATTTGACATGTCTAACGAGTGTGTTTTTCACCAAATCCTCGCAAGTCGTCCCACCATAGCGGGGCCTTTTTCTACCTTTCTGTGAGTTCTGACGATGCAGTTCACGCCTGACGATTGGGATCGGCGAGAGGCAGAGCAAATCTGTGTTCTCTACTGTCGGTTCACCACCGACGGTGTGATATGCCAGACACCAACTGTCTACACAATGTGCGTCGAATGTTTCAGAAAGTTTCTTTGAAGACTTCTTCAAACCGAGTCTATCACGAATCTCTTTCGTCTGCCACCCTTGAAGGATCAACACCTCCCATCGCTTCTGAAGCTGCGTGTAGAACCATTGCTTACCAACTTCCAAGGGACTAAAGGATTGATTCCACTTTTTCGCGCGTTCTATTGTTCGTGCCTTAATATCCTCAACACAAATATGTGTGATCGGAAACATTTTTGACAACCAGTCAAGAATCCGAAGTTTCCAATCCCATCTCGCACGTGTCCCGGCAGGAACTCGGTTTCTGTTTGCGAGGCGGTTGGTACGGTTTTTGCGATTCGGACATTTCCGAGAACGTCTGCCCCTCCGCAACTCACGTCGGTTGGCTACCTTCTTACCGACCTTGCTGTGAGCATCTGCTTGAACATTGAGATAGGTGTGTGCTTCACTTTTGACAGTAAAGCCTTCTTTCTTACTGCCGGGGTCTACTCCGACGACGACCTCTTGTTTGTAGCCGTCAGACGGCTGAACATTCAGACGCACACAAAACACACCATTTTTCCAAAAAGGTGTCGCTTTGACTGATTTTATCCACTTCCCCGCACGCTGCGGCGTTGTCGGCATCAGTGGATTTTGGTTTTTATCAACGACTATCACAAACATAGTTTGTAAGTTCCCTTTCGGGTTGTATATTTCCCCATCCAGATCACAGTATCCGAGAGGAATCAGACTTGGGGAGCATCCGAAACATCGTGCTGGCTGCCACGCCAAGATACCGCGATATTTTACTGTAGAAAACTGTTTCGTCCTATGCAGGGAACGTTTGGCTACGCTTTGCACAAGCCTCACCCTTTAGGGGGAGGTAGTTGACTCGGATCTAGGAGTGTTCAGGCATCCTGAAGAACCGAGGATTTCTGCATCGCAAGCTTATGATTTTCATCTTCTGTCTAACCCAACCTAACTCTTAAGTCAAACTTATACGAAAATATCATATCATTTTATTGCAGAAATGTCAACACTTTTTATGAAAAATTTTAAATTTTTCAAATTCGTGTCTTAAGCTATATTTTGGACTAACATTAAAATTTTGTCAAGTGTTTTTTTAAGGGTAGGGACGAAAAGAACATTCAAAATCCGGGAGATATTTTAAAACTATAGTAGATTTTACAATTAATGATACACTGTCAACCGCGCGCTTATAAATCGCGTCTACTAGCAGGAGGTAGACGCTGGAAAAAGTAGCGAAAAATTTGACAAACGTCCAAAAATAGCGTATTATTTTAAAGCGAAATATGATACCGCTCTGGTGAAAGACACAACCACCGAGGCAGGATGCAAATTCAACATTCACTCGGTATTAAAACAGAACCAAGACAGAAAAGAGGTGATGTTCATGAAACGCACATATCAACCACATCGTCGGAAAAGGAAAAATAAATTAGGCTTCCGTAAACGGATGTCTACGCGTCATGGGAGGCAAACTCTTGCCCGCAGGCGTGCTAAAGGGCGGAAAACCTTGAGTGCCTAAAGAACATTGTTAAAGCGATATGGATTTCAAGTGCTAAGTACCAGTTTCACTACTGTAGTGCCCCATGAAGCAAGCAGGCTCGAAACACCGGAAACCTACATTATAGCAACGAGGAAAGTTCATTCTCACATCTTGTCCGAGGATGAAAAGCGCGAATGCCCCGAACTTTTAAACTACCTCACTTCTACCATAGCCCCGTTATTTCTGTGGTTAAACACGCGCGTCGAGAAACTGACGCTCGAAAACGAGATCTTTCGCCTACATTATTGAACTTTGGTCCCATTCGTTTTAAAATCGCTCGTCACTTCGGTTTCTGCTATGGTGTCGAAAATGCTATTGAAATCGCGTATCAGGCGTTGGCAGAAAATCCAGACAAACGTATCTTCCTGTTGTCCGAAATTATTCACAATCCACGGGTCAACGAAAACCTAAGACAGCGCGGGGTCCAATTCCTAATGGATACCGCTGGCACGCCACTCCTCCCTTTTGATATTTTAATGCCGGATGATGTTGTCATCGTTCCTGCCTTTGGGACCACGCTTGAGATAGAACAAGCTCTCAAGGCGCGCGGTGTCACCCTCACTGCCTATAACACGACCTGTCCGTTCGTCGAAAAAGTTTGGCGGCGAAGTGAGGAGATTGGTAAGCAAGATTACACCGTCGTTATTCATGGAAAGCGCTACCATGAAGAAACTCGCGCGACGTTTTCCCATGCACAAGCAAGTGCTCCTGTTGTTGTCGTTCGGAATCTTGAAGAAGCACGGGATTTGGCAAAAGTCATCTCCGGTGAGGCGGATACCTCGTTCTTTTTTGAAAAGTTCGCAGACCGTTTCTCTCCGGGCTTTGATCCTATCGTTCACCTGAAACGTATCGGTGTGGTCAACCAGACAACGATGCTCGCGACAGAAACAGAAGCAATTGCCAACTTGCTGCAGGATACGATCAGGGCAACATACGGAGAAACCGAGATGTCTTCACATTTTGCCGATACGAGAGACACTCTCTGTTACGCTACTAAAGAAAATCAGGATGCAACACTTGCACTTATTGCTGATGGTGGTGATATGGCGGTTGTCGTTGGTGGCTATAATTCCTCCAATACGAGCCATCTTGTGGAACTCTGCCAACAACATCTTCCGACCTATTTTATCCGAGACGCAGACGAACTCCTCAGTCCGAGACGCATTCGGCATCTCGAATTAGAAACTAAACAGGTACAGACTACAGAGGATTGGCTTTTTCAGAAAACCGAGACGGATCAGCAAACACCCACTGACATTGTGCTGACCGCTGGTGCTTCTTGCCCTGATGTGTTGCTTGATGAGGTATTGCAGAAGATCGTCGGATGGTTTCCGGATACCCGGTCGGTAGAGGACGTGTTAGAACCGTTCCTATAGGGTTGAGAGTGCTTCCAGGAGGACAGACGTTTGCGATGGCGTGCCAACGCTAATCCGGACATGGTCTCGTAGGCGTGGTGTGTTAAAATATCGGATGAGAATCCCCCGTTCAGCTAATGTTGCTTTCAATTCTGCTGCATCTCTTCCAATAACCCGTGAGAGAATAAAGTTCGCATGGCTCGGATACGGCTCTAAGAAATCAAATTCCTGCAATGCCTGATAAAGCCTACCACGTTCTGCTACGATTTTCTGTACGTTCTCCTGCAGTTTAGACACGTCTGCCAACGAAGCTAACGCCGCGGTTGTTCCAGCGACGTTTAAGTTGTAGGGCTGCTTAATCTTCAACAGATGTGAAATGATCCAATGCGAAAAGATACCATAGCCTACTCGCAATCCTGCAAGTCCTGCCCACTTGCTGAATGTCCGAAGCACAATCAGGTTTTCATGTTCTAAAACCCAGTCCGCACGACTTTTCCCTGTAAATTCAATATAGGCTTCATCTAACACAGCGATTAAGGGGAGCTGAAGCAACTGTCGAAGGCACGCATCGTCAAGAACACCACCATCAGGATTGTTTGGGCTTGTAACAAAAAGAATCTTGATATTGCTATCGCTGTTAACGATTTCAACTATCTTTTTAGTGTCTAACGAAAAGTCTGCTTTTCTCTCAATGTCAATTACTCTCCCGCCGTTAAGCTCTGTGTCGAAACGGTACATTCCAAACGTTGGGGGGCAGTTAATGACCGCATCATCGGGAACAATAAATAGCCTGATTATGAGATCAATCAGTTCGTCTGCGCCATGCCCGGCGACGATGTTGGTTGCCTCTATACCTGTGTATTGGCTTAGTGCCTGACGGAGTGCTGTACTATCCGGGTCTGGATATATGTGATAATAAGTTTCGTTTGCCAACGCTTGGTATATGAGCGGTGAAGGACCGTAAGGGTTCTCATTTGCGTCAAGTTTAATGATATTCTCAGGGGATTTGTTGAGGCGTTGGCTGAGTACATCAAACGGCACGATAGGAGTATAAGGTGCCATGTCCGCGATGTCTGGACGAATGAGGTTTTTATATACTGAAGTCATATTGAGTAAAACATAGAAATGTTGTAAAATAGTGGAATAAAAGGCGACACTTTATGTCCCTTTATTTTCCACATTTGATACCCATTTACTTTATGAAAGGTGCTCTTATGACAGCTGAATCTCAAAAGTCGCCGAGATACAATGGTATTCCGAAACAGGTTTCGCGCAAGGATTTTAATGAGTATATCTTGCCACATCTATCGAAACGTATCAAAGGTCCGAAGCCGAAACTCTCCTTCTATAAGATATTCAACTATATCCTCTATGTTTTACATACGGGCATTCAATGGAATCAACTCCGAACCCGGCGCAATGAACTGCATTGGTCGAATGTCTATAAATGGCATCATCGCTGGTCCAAAGATGGCTCGTATGAGAACCTTTTTGAGGCGTCCGTGATACACTTGCTTGATACCGATCAACTTGATACGACCTGCGTTCATGGAGATGGGTCGAACACGGTCGTAAAAAAGGGGGTGCCGGCATCGGTTATTCAGGACACAAACACCAGAAAGGCGAAAAAGAGCTAACTCTTACCGATAATCACGGGTTTATCATAGGCCCGACAACGATTAGACCCATCAATGAACATGATACAACCATTTTGCCCGAAGCCTTCAGGGATCTCATCGCTTTTAGTCAACGGATGGGTATGGACCTGTGCGGCTCCGCACTCACGCTTGACTCGGCATTTGACGCCAAGGCGAATCATAAGATCATTAGAGAACACGGACTGACCCCCGTGATCTATCCCAACAAGCGCAATGCTAAAGAACCTATCGTTATTGCCCGCATGTTCCGCTGGTTTAACAAAGACATATACAAACTACGATATAAAGTCGAGCGAACTTTCGGATGGCAGGATACTTACCGAAGACTCGCACTGAGCTACGATAAACTCAAAGAGACCCGGTTAGGGTTTCGCCATTTAGCTTATTCTATGATTAACTTGCGGATAACTTTCAACCATTCATAACGCGTACTCGCTATGAGTTCACTGTTTCGGTTGACATTTTTAAAGGATATCAGTTGTCAGTCATCAGTTAAGAGGTGTTTTGTTTAATGAAAACCTCTCTAACTGATGACTGATAACTATTCAATGTTACTGACTTGGGGTGGGCGAAGTTCTCACTTCAACAGCTTTTGGTGTTAAAGCACCTATTGGTGTTTCACCTTTCAACACCCGCACAAAATCATCCACGGTCATATCCGCCACGCGTAGGTTAGAATCTTCTGTCCTTCCTGCGATATGTGGTGTGTGAACAACATTATCCCGATTGCGAAGTTCATCATCAACAGGAACTGGTTCGGTGTCATAAACATCGAATGCACCTGCAAGTTCGTCCTTCACAATCCGTTCACGCAATGCTTCCATGTCTACGGCATGAGCGCGCGTAATCACAACAACCAGGCTGCCCTTCCGCAAGTGATAGATTCGTTCTCTATTCAACAGATGGCGCGCTGAGGGTGTCGGCGGAACCGCTACGAAGACGATATCGGAACTATCAGCGAGTGTGTCCATGTCGGCGCGTTGCACATCCCATTCTCGAAGGAGTTCGTCCGATACATACGGATCAAAACCTGTCACCGTTGCCCCGAAAACCCTACACCATTGCGCGATTTTCCGTCCAATCTGACCAAGCCCAATGACACCAACGTTTTTGGTGCCAAGGTCGCCGTTGACAAAGTCTGGATCGTCGCAAAATTGGTGCGCGACAGGGAGTTTATCACCCCATATTGGGTTTTCCCAATCCCATAGTTTTTCACCGTTTGCCATCTTCAAGTGCCACTGTGCTGTCCGACGCAGCGAAGATAAAGCGAGACCAAAGGCACATTCTGCCACAGATTGTGACCAGGCGCGCGTCGATTCAATGACAGGGATACCACGTGCTTGAAGTGCCTCATACGGGATACCGTGCCCGGAATTGTCTGTCATTGCTCCGAGCACTTTGAGCTTTGGAGCTGCTGCGATACATGCTTCGGTCAAGTTTCCACCGAAGTGGGATATGCCGATGGTTTCGCTTAAGTCGACCTGTTCGTGAATTGGATCTCGGCTGCTGGTATTGAGAACAAGCGTTACGCCGAGTTCTTCTAACCGATTCACCATCTGTTCGTGGACGAAGGGCCAAGAAACTTCCAAATTGGGATGACGTGTAAATACAAATTCAGGACTTGCCATTTTTTAATTTTCCTTGCGGTTCGGTTAGGTGTTTTTGCTAAAAAACGGTTATTTCCGTATATCCGTCCTCCATTACATTACGGACTATTTTTGGGTGTGCCTGCCTATAATGTAATGGAAGGCAGAGCAGAAACACGATATTAAAAAAACTTTCTCAGTTGAAGTTGGCAACAAGTGCTAGCCTTCGTTATGCTATCGTCATCAGAAACCTCTTTAACCGAAAACTGAAAACCGATAACCGATAACCGATAACTATTTTTGACGGATAAGCAGATGTGGTCCAGCCGGGTACCTACCCATGCGTGCTCCATAGAGTGCAAAACCGCCTTTTGCCTCAGCGTCCGCTTTCACTTCGTAACGGACTGTTAATGTGTTTGCCTGACTCTCCGCGGTAACGGACGGGGACCCCACATTCAAAACGAGTGATGGCTCAACTTTAACACTGTGAAGATAGCCATAGGTACCGGGTTGTCCGTGGATGTAAGAGAGCACACCGCGTGCGTCTGCAGGACAATCTGGGATATGCACAGTATTGATTTCGGTGCCATTAACTGAGACGGTCACATCGGATGGATATTTCTGAGGCTCCGTTTGACGTGCACCACCATAGCAACTGGATGCTTCAAAAATGAGTTCCATCCCCGCAACATCTGCTGCGCTAAGTCCTTCTGGCAACGGAATCTCATATTCAACATAGCCGCTTCCTTCTGCGGAAAAGAGCTGATCGTTAACTATTGATTCATTCCAAGAGGATTTAGATAAGCTTTCAGGGGAATAGTTGATACAAATGTGCCCTGAATCGCTTGCTTCAATTACTGAGAGACCTTCAACGAAGTGCTCGAAGTTAATGAAGTTACGAGCGACGACAGTTCCAGTGTGGTCTGTTACCCAGACGTGGAGTGTACCGACAGCGGAGTGAACGTCAGGCATGGTGAATTCAAGTTGGTGAATGTTCTGTACTTGGTACTGCGGAAATGGAATCTCAACACTTCCAGCGATATGTCCGCGCGTGACGTAGGGGCGAGGTAACCTCGTCCCTACAGACATTGTATCGAGTTGCCAGTGGAGCGTTGCGTCTGTAATAGTTTTGTGTGAGAAATGGCTCGCGTAGATATCCGCTTTTATCTTATCACCCGGTGCAACCGTCGTCCCAGGTGGATAATCAATGGCGATAAAGTCAAGTGCATTAATGTCCAGATAGTCGTATCCGAACTCCTTTACCGACCTATCATAGTTCATGAAGCCGTTGTGTTCCCACTCAATGTCCTGTAGCTCAGTGTAAATATAACCACAGATTTTCGGGTGAAGTCGGAGTTCATTTGTCAGGTATTTGAAACACCATGAGACATCTTTATCCCCTGCCCCTGCCGAGATACCGCCGTATTCGCTGTTGATTAGGGGGGCATCGGTTTGTAAGTTGCCACCGACGTAATTAAATGCTGAACCGGGGTACGTCTCTTCCACAACGTTCGCGATATGTTCCTTTACCTGTTCATAATCATTGATGTAGAAGTGCCACGAATTAATCTCCGTTTCCACATGGTCGTACAGACAGGGTGAGTTGTCCTCAATCAGACGGGTCGTATCTAATGATTTCGCGAGGTGATACATCTCACGCACCCATTCTTGCCGTTCGTGCATCTCCCTATATTCCCTACCACCAAGCCCCCAAGTTTCGTTAAAGTTGCACCAAGAGATGATTGAAGGGTGGTTATAATCACGCGCAATGTTCCCGCGTAGTGTTTCCTCAAATCGCTCTTTCGCTTTTTCTGTATAGGTGCCAAAGTTCGGGATATCGCACATGAAGAGCAACCCTAACTTGTCAGCCCAATAGTAGAGACGGGGGTCATCCACTTTAATATGGAGACGGAGAAAGTTGAATCCGAACTCCTTCGCGCGTTCAACATCCGTGCGGATGGCTTCGTCTGTCAAGAATGTGTATACGCCTTCTGGATTAAACGACTGATTCAGTGCACCGAGCAGGTAAATAGGGCGGTTGTTAAGGTATATGTACTGATAATCTCCACCCCCCTCCCCAGTAACGGGTGGGGACCCCGGAGCTTTTGCTATAGAAACTTTCCGCATCCCAAAGTAGGTGAAAATCCTGTCAATGACGGTATCTTTTGCTACTAATTCAAGGGTGACATTGTAGAGGTTCGGGGTATCTACGTCCCATAAACGCAGTTGCTCGGAAGGAATGTTAACTGTGAATTGGGTCTCATTGCTGGAAACCTCAACGGAACCGCTGAGTTCATCGCAATTCCAACGTAGGATTAGCCCTGTATTTTCTATCTCTCCGTCTATTTTGACAGCAAACGTTGCGGAGGCGTTATCGATGTCAGGCGTGATGGGACATTGCACAATGTGCGTTGCACTTCTCGGTTCAAGATAGACAGTTTGCCAGATACCGCTGGTCCGGACATACCAACCTATCTGTTTTCCAGCAAGTTGTTCGCCGTGGTCCTGGGCATCATAAGCACGAACGACGATGAGTGTCGGTTCTCCCGGGGTAAGCGCATCCGTAATGTCAAATTCAAATGGCAAATACCCATTTTCGTTCTTACCAATTGGGTTGCCGTTTACCCAGACTGTCGTTTCCCAGTCAACAGCACCAAACTTCAAAATAACGCGTCTATCGCCCCAATTTTCGGGAATTGAGACTATTCTGCGGTACCATCCAATTGTATGTCTCGGTTCGTCTCTGTAATTTCCTTCACGGTCCAAGCCACCACAGGTAACTTCTTCGGGGTTAAGATATGCGTTTTTGCTTAAGTAGTTTGCGTTGTCTGCTTGTTCTTCTTCGTTCCATGCTGCGAGGCTTTCCCAAGGGTAAGGGACTTGTATTTGCGATGTCCACGGAGAATCAGCAGTCGTTTCAGTTGCGAACCATTGGTTCTGTTCACCAATATCATCGGGATCAAATGCGAATTCCCATGTGCCGTTGAGGCAGATCCAATCGATGCCTTCTGATGTCCCACGTTGGAAGTCTGGGCGTGGATATTCCGGACGCGGTATGTCTGTATTGTTCCCTCTCATTTTTTTCCTTTTTTTATTAGTTGTCAGTTATCAGTTGTCGGTAGTCGGTCAGAAGAGGTTGTTTCTAAACAAAAACCTCTGCAATCGCGAGCACAACTCGCTCCTACAACTGACTATTCACACCAGCATATCATAAATTTTTTTTCTTATCAATTTTTTTCTGTCCGTCATAGGGCTATTTAGTTTTCAGTTTTTTGTCCATTTTAACGATTGGGTGCCGACTTAAACGAGAAACCTATAGTTAGAAATTATTGGATTTCGCCGCGGACGGTCAGTGCACTTGCGATGGAAAGGAAGTCTCTGCCTTCTTCAACCCTGTCGTGGTTGTAACTCAGGCCGAGGTGGAAATTCGCTGTGATATGAGTGCTGATTTTGTAACCGACGCGCAAAGTCGTCTCGTAACGCTCCGAACGCTCCTCTCGGTTTGCGCCGAATCGCTCTCTGCGGATAGCCCAGGAGAGGGTGTTTGTCACTTCTAAATCATGTTTCAGAGGGATTCTACCGAAAAACGGTACCCGTATACCGTTTTCTGTACGGTAGCGATAGTCAACGCTCAGATTCGGTGTGATGATCAGGGCATTCGCCCGAATACCACTTCGCTGCTGATCTCGGAGTGTTGTCCGTATCCCTAATGCCGTCCGAGTCTCTTTACCCCATGTCTGTATCCAACTCAGTGATGGAATGTGTGCCTTACTGTCACCGAGAGAGGCTTTTGATGTTGTGTTATCTCGCTTTGTAAAACTATAGCGGAGTTGAAGACTGGAGGTCTCTTGGATTTTCAGTTTTAGGTCGGTTTCGTACGATTCAGCGTGTTGTGTGTAGGTAGTTCCTGAACTTTTCCGAAAACTATCGGAAGTACTGAAGTTTGTACCGAGAGATGCCCAACTCCACGGGTCTACCGAACTACGTAACGTGTAGCGATTGCTGCGCCGGGAATTTGTCCGTTCTTTCGCGTCTTGTTCAAGCGACCAGATTTCTAGGACTGACAACCCCGATGCGAGGTCCCGGTACGATTCGGTAGCAGTGAAGTTTGCATTGGTGCTAACAGTAAAGCTTTTTAGGGTCCGATGTAGGATACCTTCCTGAGCCTTCGGGACTACAGCTCCTTGTGCTTCGGGATTTTCCATCGCGCCAGTAGGAAGCGGTTCACCTTTATCGCGCTCAATCCAGTCGCCGCGATTTTCTTCTAATTCTTGGATTTGTGTTTCATCAATACCATTCGCTCGCAACTGCTCAATTGTTTTCGGACCTGTGTTATCTTCCAACGGTTCTGTGGGAGTGTCTTCTAAAGAAGGAGATGTTCCATCTTGAGAGCCGTTTGGTGGACTTTCGGTTTCCGGCGTTTTTTTCCTAAAAAGCCATTCAAACCATTTTTGAACGCGGAGGTTTACGCCGACGCTGACGTTTCCATTGAGTGAAGCATTTTTTTGTTCTCTGAACCAATTCTCACGGAAATTCATACGACTTGTTACAGTGGGACGCATGCCGAGCAAATCCCGATTCAAGCGTGGTGTGAGGGATAGACGATGTTCTCGCTCGGCGATTGACCATTTGACCTCTTCTGGAGATTCCTCTTCTTCGGATTCGGAAGTTTCAGGCTCTGTCGGTATATTGCTTACAAAGCTTGTCCTATTGTTCTGATCTTCCCGTCTTTCAAGTGTTCGGCGGATATCATAACTTGGGTTCAGACTGAAGATATTTGTCGGACTGATATTGAATGTTATTGTGCCGCTATCGGTTTTCTCGTCCCGATTTCTGCCATAGCCGTAACTATAATAGGATGTTGAAGTCGAAGCTGTATCTGTTGCAGTTTCGGGCTTTGCAAGCAAATCTTCATGCCGATATTGGGCGTTGACCCCGAGTTTTGAACTGAGTTCATATCGGAAACTGCCGGTATAGAGATGGCTGATTTGCGTGCCTTGGCGTTCGTTCCAAAAGTCTTGATAGTTGTATGCAAAGCCAAGGTTGGGATACGGATTTTGATTAAATTGGACGGAGAAATCTCGGGTACGGATTTCACTTTTCCCGCTCTGGAAGCTGCTGTAACTGCCGCGCTGACTCTCGGTTTCAGTATTCTGCCGTCGAATGCCGTATCGGATCGGTAGCCATGGGAACAGCGTGATGTCTGCATCGATATTGAAGTCGTCATTTGTGGTGCTATATCCCCGTGAAGAAAGCCGTTGTCTACCCACTTCGCCTGCACCGCTTTCAAAGTCTTTGTCTTGACTGGCGTAACCCCCACGTAATTTAGCGATACGACCGAGGGACATTGACATGTTCCCCCGGCGCGCCCACCCAGCGCGGACGAGTGGATCGCCAAGATGGATCTCATTTACCCAGATCTCGCCACTGATTTCACGTCCAGTGTCGTTACGGATACCCAACAGGATACCACCAATGTTTTTAATGGAGAGTCGTGTGCTGTTTCTACCTCTGACTGTGAAACCATCGGGCTGTCCATCTGGTGCATCATCTGCGCCTGCGGTGTCGGTTGTGGGCACGGGCACCACGTCATTGGTTTCTCCACCAACTGATTCAGGAGAAATGGATGTGGGATCCGTTTCGTTCAGGTCCGGATAGACGTTTCTGTGCTGGTCACGTAAATCGATTTCAATCAACTTCCATCCCTCAAAGTCGATCGGTACCGTATATTCGTAGTAGTCCGTTAGATTCTCGAAAATGTTGACCTCTTCTTCCTCTCTCTGATTAATAAACGGATCTGAACTATAAAAGGAGCTGCGATAACCGGTTCGGACAGTTGGTGCAAGTTGTAAAACAAAGGTTGTATCGCTTTTATCGCCATAGAGCCAGAATCGCAAAGTGTCGTGTTTGCTGAAGTCTTGTCCCTCGCTTTGTGTTAACCCTTTCAGTTGCTTGGAGGTGACACCGTAGGAACCGGGAAAAAGATAGTATTCGAGGCTAAGCGTCTGTTCACGTTGCTGTTGTGTTTGGAAACCGAGTGAGGTGGCTGTGAATGGATGTAATTTTTTGAAGAGTTCATTATCCTCAATATCCAGATACGCGCTTTGGTACGCGTCATAACTGAAGTTGTCCTTTGTACCAACGATGAACCTTTCCAAAGTGTCTTCCACGATTGTGCTTGTTGACAAGGTTTCTCCAGTAGCAGCGAGTTCTGGATTACTAATTATGGACTCCAAGGAATCGGGGTTAGAAACCCCTCCTACAGAACTTGCCCGGGTTATAATCCCCTGTTGCCATTTGTTTCCAACAATTTCGATGGATGCCCACTGGAACGTACCATCTACGTTGCCCGGTGCGTTTTTGCTTAGCCAAAATCGGAAGTGTTGCACGAAAACGAGACTTGGTAGACGGGAGCCTGCTGGCGTAAATTTAGAGAGCGGAATACTGAGGAACATCCAACCATTTGCGTTTTTGCTTTTAACCCATTCTTTGGGAATCTCATTCAGTGGTATTGAAATTTCAAAATAGGCATCTATGCCGTCAAGGACACCATCACCGTTGAGATCTTCGCTATCCAGAATCTGGTTACCCGCACCGATAGGTGTTCTTTCAAGCGGACCGTCGTAATTCCATCCTACGTCCTCGCTTGTATCGAGAGCACCGTTTCCACGGTAACGATCAGCGTCTGAAAGGTTCTCTAAGTCCAAATCCAGTGCATCGACGCTTCCGTCGCCATTTGTATCCGTTAGAGTGTTGGGGAGATCTTCGCTGTCCAACCGTTGGTCAGCATCTACGTCTTCGTTTACGACCCCAAGGTTCAGGTGAAGTGTAACATTATCATCACCTTGTACGCGCATCCAGATTTCGACGAAGCTGCGTTCCGAATAGTCTACGCCGGATGCTGAGATACCGTTTGAGAAGCCTCCCCACTCGGCGATGATGTCTGTGAAATTGTAGCCGAGTTCCATAATAAGACGTTCTTCGGTCGAGAGGGAGAGAGGTTGAATTGACGAGGCTGGCACGTCGCGGTTCCGCATATAGTTTCCTCTCGCTTCCGATTCGTTTTTGTCTTTCAGCAGAACCTTAAAGATCGCTCTGTTTTCATCCGTCGGTATAATACTGTAAGTAGCATCTTCATCTGATAGGTGTGGGACGCTGCTGGGCTTCCAGTTGTACTTTAATGTTGGCACCGTCGTTGATTCCTTTGCCCCTTCCATGCTATCAATGAGTGCAACTCCGATGCTATTTGGATTGTTGTGTGAATACGCTGCTTCTCCGCTGAAGTCAAGCGAGAGTGGGAGGTTTCTCATGTTAACTAAGGGCAACAGATTTAAGATGCCGGCAACGTTAAATTCCCTTCCGAAACTCGTGTTTATGTTGAAGGCTTGCAAACGGTTTGGAACACTGTTTACATCCGGTATCTCTGCCGGTTTTTGACCGGTATTCAAGATATAACCGGTTGAAAGCATAAATCCTTTTTGAAAGACCGGATTGAAATAATTCATCCCACCGCCATAACCACCGTAGGAACTCCGGGACCGACCACCGAGACTACCGTAGCTACTATAGCCACCGCCAAATCCACCACCGCCAAACCCGCCACCGAAGCCTCTGCCAAATCCGGAGCTTCTTCCGAGACCCCCAGTGCGCCCTTGCAGCCCGCCTGACAGTCCCCTGCCGAAAGCATCTCTTCCTTCACCAAGGATACCCGACTCCATCCCTTGGATGCCCCCGAGCCGATTGAATCTATCTTCAAGACTTTGTTCTGTCTCCGATTTAGGTTTCGGTTTATGTGTATATTCTAGCCAAACTCCGGCTACAGCTTGTTGCGATGAGCCACCAAAAGGTGTTTTTTCAAATTCCACGACGATCTCATCAAACTCGTCAAGTTGTCTGAAGAAGCGGATTGTCCCAACCTCATAAAGCATCATATAGTCGGTATCGCGAGTCAGGAGTTGACCGTTCAACCTGACCTCCTCGCTATTTGGAATTACAAACAGTCCTACATTATATGTCTCCGATTGATATGCGTAGTCCGCTATAATTGTATAAATTTGGGCATCCGTTCGTGTCCCTTCAAGATAGATAGCGCTGTTATTGAGCGAATCACGGTAGTCGTAATATGGATGGCTTGACTCTGTGATTTGAAATGGAGTTCTCCCGTGTGTTGTCGGGAAACGAAGTAAGCCCCTGTCATAGTCTATAAATTGCGCATCGACATTGCCATCGCCGTTTTGATCCAGACCGAAGATTTCGATGTACGGAACGGAACCACTGCTTGTCTGGAAGGTTTCGCTTTGCCCTTGGCGGAGGAGCAGGAGTTGGAAATCGCGAGGGCTAATATTGCGGTTGCCGAGGCTGTAGACGTTTGTTGCCTCCGACCCACGAAACCCCTTATCTTTTAGCACGATATAGCCGACTTCCTCACCTTCTTCATCAATCGTGCCATCGCCGTTTTCATCGACGAAAACCCCCTCTGGCTTACCGACAGTGCCGCCACCACCGCCTAAATATTCATACGCAACGACAATCGTATAATTGGCGGAGACTGGGGAAAGGAATTCTATTTCACCGGTTTCGTAGTCGATATTGTAGTCTTGACCGGAGAATTGAGGATTGAAGTAACCTCGACTCGTTCTTTGACCTCCCTGATTGTTTCCTACAACACCGTCGTCAATATAGATTTGCTCACTCCCCGATTTGATAGGGAGATATGCCTCATGGAATAAACCGTCTTCACCTCTATGGATGAGGTAGAATCGATTCTTGACGTAATTAGCGTCTGGAATCTGAATTCCACGCCCCCCATAACCGCCGTAACCTCCACCAGCACGCCGTGACTGCCCACGGAAGGTACGCACCTCACGTATTCCCTTACTTCGAGAACCGAAGGCGGTAAGACGCGTGTTTTTCCATTCAAAAACACCCTCAAGTCCGAACAAATTCCGGTTGATATTTAAAAAACGGGTGTTCGGCAGACTGAGTGTTATGTCGCCGAAGGAGATGGTTTTTATGATGTCCTCCGGTTTGCCTTCGTACCAGATTTTAATTTTCTGTTCCTTGGCACCGCCGAGACCATATCCACCGCCATACCCCCCACCGTATCCGCCATATCCACCGCCATATCCGCCGCCACCGAAGCTACTGCCACCTGCACTATAATCGACTGCGATATGCGTCCGTTGTCCGACACGACCGTGGAGACCCAACTGCTGAACCTGGCGTAGATTGAAACCTGTCGCACGCGGAACACCACCGCTACCGTATCCACTATAACCACCATAACTTGAACCGTAGCTTGAGCCGTAGCTGCTGTAGCCACTCCCATATCCCGAACCGTATCCACCACCAAAGCTGCTGCCGTAGCCGAAGTCCTCGTAACCATAGGATGAAGTGAGCCCTAAGTCGAGTCCTGATGAGTAGCCACCGTAACCACCGTAACCATACCCGCCGTATCGATTCAGGTCGCCTTCACCGAAATAGTGTGTTTTGTTTGCCTCTACGGTTACGGACTGTAAAAGGGTTATCCGAAGGTTGGAATCCATCGGGAGGGCGATGCCCTTTTCATCGCGCGTTGCCTTCGGTTTCCAATTGTAAAGTTTGCTAATATCAGTTAATTCAGGTGGGTTCCGCCATCTCTGCAGACTGTCCAGATAGGGTTGTATGAGGAGATTTTTTCCCGCCTCGGCTTCATCGGGGACCTCAACCTGTTCCTTTTCATCCTGCCAAATGAAATGCTTTGATTCGCTACCTCTGTTGAGAAGATTTTGGTTGAACAATCCAAACTCGGTAAAGTTCTGACTTTCCAAAGGTGTTTCGGGTTCGTCGGAAGGCACGGTAGCGCGTTGGCGAGGGGTTGTGGGGGCTTTTTGCGTTTCGTCTTTGGTTTCCGTTTCTTCAGCAATGCGACTTACGGCAATGTCAGACGTTAAGGAAATTACGATGATGAAGATAAGTCCAATTTTTAAAAGCAGGTTTTGGCGAACTGCGAATTTCGACAAAGGGTTTTTCAAAACGTGTATTCTCGATTGTTTTCGTATTTTCCGTATTTCAGCAGATGGTACGAAAGTTTGGGTAATTTAGGGGATTTTATCCCAATAACAGTAAATATAAATTTTGCAACGTGATTTCAGTACAATAAGGAACATTTTAGAGATTCCAATGCAGCTATGGGGCCTATAGGTTGGATTGAGCACAAATGAAACCCAACACTACACTGAAGTTCTCATAAATGCCTAAATCGCATGATTCACAATCTTGACTAAAAACGAAGAATTGGGACTTTGTGTTTACATATATTTTTGTAACGCCACAATTTTATAAATTGTGGCGCGATTCTCAATCGTAGGACTACTTGCTACTTTTTTTAATATATCCCCATGTTACGGCTAATTTTCCTACCGCTTCCACTGCCTGAAATTGCTTTGTGAGTCCTTCCATTACTTTGGTGATCTCGTCTTCATCTAACGCGGTGTTATAAACGGCGACCTCATCAATGATACCTTTCAAGGGGCCGTTTCTTCCGTTGGGTCCTTGTGCGCCGATAATCAAAGGTGCGCCGCTTGTTGCTGGTTTTCCAGCGGCACCTCGTGGATTAAATCGCTCGCCATCGACGTAAGGAATGAGGTTTTTCTCATCATATACGCCTGCAACGAAGTGCCATTGATTGTCGGTTACCACTTTGCTGCCTACTTGCAAGTCTTGTGCACCGCCGGGGAGTGTGAACCCGAATGTCATCACACCTGGGCGGATCCACATCGTATAATTTCGATCAGGCCATGCCTCTTTGCCAAGAATAACTTGGTATGGATCGACTATCTTAGGGACTTTTATCCAGGCAGTCATTGTCCACTGCCTGAGGTTCATGACATCCGCATGCGGCACGAGGACATGACCACCGTCAAATTCGAGTGCTCCCTCAAATTTTCCAGCAGCTCGTGCTACCTCACCAACGATTTCACCATGATGTCCGTTACCTGATACATCCTTAATGATTTCGCCGACACCTTCATCAAATAGCCAGACCCCTATCGCGTCAGCACTGGCACTGGTGATTCCGAAATAACAAAAAGTGCTCATAAAGAGCATTAAAACAGTTATCTTTTTCATGTTAAACCTCCTCCTTGCATTATCACTCATTCGCTTACTCTATCAGGACTTACGCAAATTGAGCAAATATCGGACATTTAGGCACAAAAGAGGTAATTTCCGTATTTTAAACCCCTTAAATTCCTCTTACCAGCGGACTTTAAGACAGAATACGTAAGTCCTATCTATTTTACCAGATTCGCTGCAAAGTTGCACGCATTTTTCTCTTGCCATCTCTGTTATCATTAAGGTAGAATAAAAGATATTTTGAAGGTGTTAGTTAATCTTCGCTGGCGAGGTCTTTAGCCTTACCGTTTATCGTTTGCTATCAGTTTAAGGGACCCACATAATGTCAAAATATCGGAGCGCGATCATCGGTTGCGGTGGTAGAGCCTACGGCCACGCCAATGCCTATCAACAAATTTCTCAAGGCGAATTAGTCGCGTGCGCAAACCGATCGGATGTCGCCCGACGCGAAAAATTCTCCGAGACCTTCGGTATTACCGGCTATGAAAATGCCGAGGAGATGCTCCGAGCAGAGAAACCTGACCTTGTTCATCTTGTTACCATGCCAGATCAGTGGCGTGAGCTTATGCCGATGGTATCAGAACTTGGCGTGCCAGCGTGCCTCGTCGAAAAGCCAATTGCTTGTGGTGTTGAAGATTGGCGTTTGCTGTGCGAATTGGAAAAGCGAACCGCTACGAAATTTGGCGTAGGAAAACAATACCGCTGGCACCCCGGACTTATCAGTTGCCGAGAGATAGTGCAGGATGGTGAATTAGGAAAAATTCGCCTTTTAGATTTTTCGTGTGGTATGAACCTCTCTGCCCAAGGAACGCATATCATTGATTGGGCGATGTCTCTGAATGACGATTCTCCGATCGTTCGTGTCTTCGGTGCTGTGAGTGGTGTTGAGTCGCTTGACAGTACCTATCCAGCCCCGGATGCGTCGTCGTGCCAGGTCCTGTTTGAAAATGGTGTCTATGGGTTCTGGAACACCGGTTTTACGTCCCCTCGCATCATGGACGACGAAGCTATCTACAAACACTGTCGTGTTGCCGCCTATAGTGAAAGCGGCCATGTTCTCTTTGAGGAATTCGGAGGGTGGGAAATCTTTTCCAAAGGAAAAATGGAAAACCATCGAACGTCTCCTGATGAATGGCGTGAAAACAACGACCTTGCGCAAGCGCGTCTCACGCAAGCGATGTTTGACTGGATTGAAGATGATAACCGTCCAGTCGGGACGAATCTAAAACTCGCGTTACACCAGTTCAATGCGGTTTTGGGTATCTATGCGAGTGCGATCTCTTGCAAACCGATTGACATCCCTTTTGAACCCCCTGTAGATTTAGATTCACAACTTCGCGAAGTTTTGTCCCGTTTCTGATCCCGCGCGCCATCCAAAAATTTGACAAATTCTTCGTTTTATGCTATACTATTAAGAGTTTCATGACGCAAGACTATCTCGGAAAAACATAGAAATTTTGACGCTGGGGAAGTGCTATCTTGCCTGTTGTAAATACAGCATCTTCAGAGCCGTACGTCCATATCGCGCCATCTGTGATGTGCGCGGATTTATGCAATTTGGAAGCCGATATTCGGGAATTAGAAGCTGCTGGCGTTAACATGCTACATTTTGATTTAATGGACGCGCATTTCGTTCCGAATATGCCGATTGGGCTTGCACTTATTCAGCAATTGCGTTCAAAGACAGACTGCGCTTTTGACATTCACCTCATGGTGGAAAACAACGATTTCTTTGTTGACGCGGTCGCGGAGATCGGCGTTCAGCAGGTGGCAGTTCACGTTGAATCAGCGATACATCTCGATAGAACGTTGTCTCTTATTCAAGCACACGGCATTAAAGCAGGCGCAGCACTCAATCCAGCAACACCTCTTTCTGTATTACATTATGTCTTGGAGAGGCTTGATTTTGTGCTCATTATGACGGTGAATCCGGGATTTGCAGGGCAGAAAGTAGTGCCAGCGACTCTCCAGAAAATTGCGGAGTGTCGCACTTTTTTGGACGAACACGGCGTTAGTTTACCGATTGAAATTGATGGTAACGTGAGTTTTGAAAATATCCCTAAGATGGTATCTGCAGGTGCTGATATCTTGGTCGGTGGCACGAGTAGTGTTTTCCAAGAATCCGGTTCACGCGCTGAGAACGTCCAGCGGGCACAGAAAGCGATTGCGATTGGGCTTGCGGAACGAGAAAGCAGGCAGCGGGCATAGGTATTCCAAAGTGGAAAGCCTGAAACGCAGTGGAGGGCGGATATACGGAGGGTGATGTTCTTTGTAAAAACCCGTCTGAACGAACCGCAAGGAAAATTAAAAGATAATGGAAGCACTTGTCCTTCACGGCATTGGAGATTTACGATTAGAACAGATTCCAGTGCCACGTCTCGCTGAAGGGGAGGTGCGCGTCCGAATCGGGTTCTGTGGTGTCTGCGGTTCCGATATTCCGAGAATTTTCGTCAAAGGCACCTATAGTTTTCCAACGGTTTGTGGACACGAATTTGCTGGTACCGTTGAGGCGTGCGGTCCCGGAGTTGAGGGTTTTGCGCCGGGTGATGCCGTCGTTGTTTTTCCGCTGCTCTGGTGTGGTATGTGTCCGGCGTGTGAACAGGGACAATATGTTCAATGCCATGATTATGACTATCTCGGCTCACGAAGCGACGGTGCCTTTGCTGAGTATGTTGTCGCGCCGGTAGCAAACTTGATACCTGTACCGCAAGGGGTGACACTGGAAGAGGCATCGATGACTGAACCGGCTGCGGTTGCTCTGCACGCGCTCCGCCGAGCGCAAACGTCGCCTGTTGGGAAGCCTGTTGCTATTTTCGGTGCCGGACCAATTGGATTGATGGCAGCCCAATGGGCAAAAATAATGGGCGCAGCAGAGGTCTTGCTCTTTGATATTGTTGCGGAAAAACTGGAATTGGCGAGATGCCTCGGCTTTGATAATGTTTTTAATAGCACGACTGAAGAGCCGATTGAAGTCGTGAATGCACGAACTGATGGTAAAGGCGCGCATGTCTGTATTGAGGCAGCGGGGGTACCTGCTACCTATCGCAATGCCCTCGGCAGTGTCGGACGCGGTGGAAGCGTCGTTTTGCTCGGCAATCCTGCTGCGGATGTGATGTTACCTGCTGCACTTATATCGCAATTGATGCGGCGGGAGGTGACCATCTTCGGAACCTGGAATTCCGATTACAGTGCTGCAGGCAATGACGATGATTGGCGGACCGTACTTCAAGCGATGGCATCTGGTGTGTTAACACTTATGCCCTTGATAACGCATAAAGTGCCGCTGACAGATAGTTCTGACATGTTACATAAGATGCGAGACAAAAGCGAATTTTACGCAAAAGTTTTGATTCATCCATCCGCGTAGTCTTGTTTACTACATCAAGTACGATTGTTTGAGAAATTCAATAGTTCGAGATGGGTTAAGAGTCATTAGAAACCCATTTTTGATTGGAGTCCCCATAGTGGTTAGCGTGGGGCTAGAAAAAACGGAGCGGAGGTCCAATCGTTAAAAATATGAAAGCGGCTATACTTGAAAGTCTTGAAAATTTAAGCGTGAGAGAAGTGCCCGAACCTGAAATTGACGATAATGCCGCTTTAATGCGCGTTGAAGCCGTCAGTATATGTGGCTCTGATGTCCGCATTCTCCATCACGGTAACCCAAGAGTCAACCCTCCCACCATTATTGGGCATGAAAATTCCGGTGTCATCGTTAAAACAGGCAAAAATGTAACGCGCGTCAAAGAAGGGGATCGGGTTTCGATCGGTGCGGATGTGCCCTGTGGTCAGTGTCATTGGTGTCGGGATGGGCTTGGAAACAACTGCGACATTAACTACGCCATCGGTTATCAAATTCCCGGTGCTTTCGCACAATATATGAAACTTCCGCGTCTCGTTTTGGAGGAAGGACCTGTTACGCCGTTTGATGCGACCCTCAGCTTTGATGAAGCCGCCCTTGCCGAACCTCTTGCCTGTGCTATCAACGGACTTGAACTCGTCAATATGTCCCTCGGAAAAACTGTCGTCATCATCGGCCTTGGACCGATTGGTTGTATGATGATTGACCTTGCACGGATTATGGGTGCCACGAAAGTCATCGGGGTACAACGGAGCAAACTTCGGATGGAAATTGCAAAGTTCTATGAAGCGGATGCATACATCGCTTCTGAGGAAGAAGACGTGATTGAGAGATGCAAAGAAGAAACTGGAGGCGAGGGACCTGATATCGTCGTTACGACGTGTGCTTCCGTTGAGGCGCACGAACAAGCCGTTGAAATGGTAGCACATCGAGGATACGTCAATCTGTTTGGTGGGTTACCGAAGACCATGCGTCCGATGAGCGTCCTCTCCAATGTTATCCACTATAAAGAGTGTTTCGTCACAGGTTCGCACGGATGTGTGCCGCGACACCACGAGTTGGCAGTACGTCTGCTTGAAAAAGGGTTAGTCCGTGTGAAACCGCTCATCACACACCATTTTCCACTTATTGAGATTGACAAAGCATTTGAGGCAATGGAATCCCGACAAGGGATGAAGATTATGATACACCCGCATCAGAAGGAGAAAGGAACGTAATGCATGATTTTTCACGATTTATTCGAGAAATACCCGACTTTCCGAAACCGGACATTCTCTTCAAAGACATCACGCCACTTATAGGAAATGCAAATGCATTTCATAGGGTGCTTGATGAGTTCGCGCTCCGTTATAAATCTGAGACGATTGATGTTGTTGCTGGAACTGAGGCACGTGGTTTCATTTTCGGTACTGCGTTCGCGTATCGATTCGGTGCCGGTTTTGTCCCTATCCGTAAAAAAGGCAAATTGCCTTATGATACGCACGAAGCCACTTATAATCTTGAGTACGGGAGTGATACGCTTGAAATTCATCGGGACGCGTTTCCGAAACACAGCAGGATCCTGTTATGTGATGATCTCCTGGCAACTGGAGGAACACTCGCTGCATCAGTCGAGCTCATAGAAAAACTGGAAGGGCATATTGTTGGTATTGCCGTCTTAATTGAGTTACTGGAACTCAACGGGAGGGAGAAGGTTCCGAACTACGATATTTTTTCGCTCATTAAATATTAGGTTGTAATATATGCGCCTGTAGCTCAGGGGATAGGTGCGTCTCGGCAAGTTGTATTGGAATGCCGGTTCGATTCCGGCTCGGTGAATCTAACACCGCATGTTTTACCTCAACTGCATTGCTGGAAACGGCAGTGTGGGAAGCAGAGGAAAATGGCGAATGTCTCAGGGAAGGCAACTCGTAAGAGTCCCGAAGGCTGACACGTCCAACAATGGCTGACATGAATAAACGAAAGTTGAACTATTGCAAGCCTCGTCAGAGCGATATAGATGCCTTGAAAAACTATGGTGTCTCAGCGTGGAACTCTTTCCTTTTCACGGCGTAGATCGAGAGACACAAGGGTTGTGATGCACAACCTATCGGGGTATAGATAGATTCTAAATCAGTCAACGAAGTCCAATATAAGGAAGCCGAGAAGAACCTAAGTGAACTCGCGTAGTTCATAAGGTTGAGGAGGTCAGTAAAGCCTGACCAGAATCATTGCTTTTGAAAATCTGAATAACCGTCAAACCTATAAGGAGTGAAATCGTTCCAATGGAACGCCAATCTATAGGGGTGGACACGTTCTCCGCAGAGAATATAAGAAACTGCGAGAAACATATCCTCTCGATGCAAAGAAGATTAGATAAAGCGGTTGCTGATAATGACAAAGAAGGTATCCGAGAAACGTTTGACCTTCTAACAAAACGGTCAAAAGCAGTTGTAATCCTGGCAACGTGGCGAATAACGCAACACAACGTTGGGAAATACACTGCTGGAGTGGATGGTATTGCGATCCCGAAAGGTCAATCCCGTGAATACCAAAATCAAATACGCCATAGAATTATGGCAGAGATTGATATTGGGAAGAAACCGGACAAGATCAAATGGGTCTACATACCAAAACCGAATGGTAAGAAACAACCATTAGGTATTCCTACACTATATGACCGGATTGTTCAAGAGATGCTTCGGATAGCACTTGATCCGATTGTAGAATACCGGTATAACGGCAATAGTCATGGTTTCAGACCCAAAAGAAGTTGTCAGGACGCAATGTCCCAACTCTTTCTAAAACTGGCTAAGGAAGACAGACCGAGATATGTGCTTGAGGGTGACATCAAAGGATGCTTTGATAACATCAAACACGAACACATTATCGATACTCTGGAAGATTGGTCAGTTCCGAAATGGGCAACTGAAACCATAGGGAAGATATTGAAAACCGAGGTATTCCAAAACGGGGAAGTGTATGACAGCGAAACTGGAACACCACAGGGTGGGGTAATATCGCCCCTGCTCGCTAACGTGGCACTAACAACTCTTGATGACTTTTGCAATAAATTTGGGACAAAGAAATCCAATCCCATAGTCAGATATGCAGATGACTTCGTGATTGTATGTCGTTCTGAACCGGAGGCAAAAGAAATCAAAGAAGAGGTCGCTGAACACCTACGCTGCAAAGTAGGACTCACATTATCCGAAGAAAAGACGAAGATCACCCATATCTACAAAGGTTTTAATTTCCTTGGATTCAATTTCAGGAAATACAAAACCGAGATAAAGGGTGGTAAAGTCAAATATACTCTTAGTATACGACCTCAGAAAGAAAGGGTGAAAGACCTTCTGGAGGAATGTAAGGAAATCCTGGATAGCCATAAAACTGCAACACAGGAAAACGTAATACTGCTACTAACCCCTAAACTCGTGGGTTGGGCAATGTATTATAGACATGTCGTAGCAACCCGAACATTCAGTAGAGTTGATGGAAAACTGTGGGATAAACTCTACAGATGGGCAAAGAGACGGCATCCTAACAAGTCAAAAGGTTGGATAATGAACAGGTATTTCCAAAGAACTTCCGAAAGGAAAAGCCATTTCGTAGATCGGGAAACCAACACTAAGATACCTATGCTTGGAAAAATCCCAATCAAGAGGTTCGTCAAGGTCAATAATGATTATCGGGTCTACGACAAAGACCCACAGTCAATCGAATACTGGAACAAGCGTGAATATCTCAATGCCTTTGATCAAATCGAAAGCGTAAAGCGAAAAAGGCTCTTTCAGAAACAGAAAGGCAAATGTCCTCACTGTAAACGGGGCATTACCAGAGATGACATTTACGAGCAAGGGATGCATATTCATCATGTCGTCCCGAAATCGGAAGGTGGAATAGACGACTATAGCAACCTACGGTTGGTCCACACAGAATGTCATAGAGAGATTCACGGAAAGAAATCACATGGAGAGGAGGTCTTGGGGCAAGATAAGGTATAAAGGGGTGCATAACCCTGCGCTCAAGGGCTTATCCAATAAGTTGGACAAGAGGGAGTATGACTCCTATGCTACCAATGATTAGTTGAATCCAATCCAAAGTAGATTTGGACGGAATTAACGAACCACAAGAAGCACATTTGGAGTCGCTACTCAACTCGAGGCTGAGACCTAACTTAAAATCCATAGGTCCATCACCTCCTCGTTTGGTTTCAAATTCGTGTCGCGAAATACGTATAGACCAAACAACCAATTATACCTTATCAGAGTCCAAGACATCAACTAAAAGTGATTATCTATAGGTCTTATTTCTGACTTAATTGTCCAACGTGATTAAATCTAGCGATAGGTGGTCTAACTATGATCTTTATCGTGATATTACTCATCTTCATAATAATTGCAATATGGTCTATACACGATCAAAAACGAACGGACAGAAAAAAAGAAGAGGATTATGAAGATTACTTGGATAAAACAATCAGAAATACACAATGGAAATTCTTCGCAAAACGAGTAGTAGAAGAAAACTCACATCTTGATTCATTAGTAGATCTCAACAAGGAAGATCGAAAATGGATAACTCGTAACAAAGATGTATATTGGGGAACTGTAAAACACTATATTCTACCAGAAATAAAACGACAGTTCAACATATTTACATCTACATACGGAAAACCAAGATAAGATCTAATGTCATTATCAATGATTCGGAGAGCCGTGTGCGGTGAAAGTCGCACGCACGGTTCGGAGGGGGCTGTGATGAGGACGACCTCTCATGGCTACCCTACAGCAGGGGCTTCCTAAGCCTCGTGTCGGGGGTTCGATTCCTCCCAGGCGCGTTCCGTTTTCGGTGTCTGCACGCCAACAGTCAGTAGGGGGTTGGGTTACCCAACCCCCTACGATCGCATGGAAACATCAAACGTAGCGCAAAGACACTCTTGATTTGTCTACGATGCCGTTTCGGACGTGTGAGTCAAGCGCGCGTTGTCATGCTGAGTATAAAAATTTTTAATGTCTAGGAGTAAATTGGATGTACAGATTTAGTATCTGGAAAATTGTTTTAATCGTCGGGGTTTTGATATTTTCTGCGCTATACCTCATCCCTACCCCGGATAGTTTCTACAATCCATTGTATGGAAACCTACCGCTTTGGATGCAGGAAAAACTTCCACCTTTTGAAGTGACTGAAGACAACGCTTTGAAGGTGAATCTCGCAGAGGTCGAATACCCCGAGGGAATCAATTTCCAGGATGCGACCTTTGAACTTCAGGATGTCTTCCGAGTCCACTTAGGGAAACTTGGACTTGAGGAAGAAGCACTTGACTATGAATTTGATACCACTGAAGCACGCGAATTTTATGTTCGGCTCATCTCGGAGAAGGCGCGTCAGGACCCACGTGCAACACTTGACAATTTGCACCTATATGGTAGTCTTCCGACGGTCCTCCGGCGGCTTATACCCGATAGCCGATTGAAATTAGGGTTGGACCTCAAAGGGGGTGTCCACCTCGTGCTTGAGGTTGATTTGGAAACCTCCAAAACGGAGCTGCTCCGCGAACATGTCCACTCAATCCCCGAACGGCTTCGCACTGAGGACGTTTTGTGCCGAGAAGTTAAACAGATAGATGGACAAGACACATTGAACGTATTTGTCGGTATCCCTTCCAGACTTCGGTCGGATTCCGGTGAAAAGGCGAAGTATCTCGAGAAAGCCCAACGTCTCCTCAATGAAATCGAATTTTTTGAAGACGCACAAGTTAGTAACGAAGCAGAGATGCAGTCCACGTATCAGTTAACACTTAGCGAACGAGGCATCCAGAAGTATAGTGAGCAGGCAATTGAGCAGGTGCTGATTGTCTTACGAAACCGTGTTGACGCATTCGGCGTTTCTGAACCCTCTATTCGGCGAGAGGCAAATCATCCGAGAATCATCGTCGAACTGCCGGGTGCCAAGGACTCCTCGAAGCCGCTACAAATCGTTAAGACGATGGGTAGACTTGAGTTTAAACTCGTCCAGAAATCACCTACTGGTGGAAATTTATGGAGCGGAATTGCTGATACACCGATACCGGATAATATCCCAGAAGATAGTGAAGTTCGCTACCACTATGAGACCGGCAACTGGTATGTGTTAGAAAGTCCTGTTCTGCTGAGTGGCGACCGTATTAATGATGCTGGACCCACTACAGGTAGAACCAGTTTTGACATCGTCGTTTCAATGAGTTTTGATAGTATTGGTAGACGTAAGTTTGCGCAGGTTACGGGCGATCATGTTGGTGAACACTTGGCGATTCTCCTTGATGGAAAAGTACAGTCTGCCCCTGTCATTCAGGACCAGATTGTCGGAAACGCTATTATTCAAGGAAACTTCACGTATGAGGAAGCGAATTACCTTTCCAATATCCTGAAAGCGGGTGCTTTTCCGGTAGGGGTACAGATCGCTGAGGAGCGCACGGTTGGTCCCACCCTCGGACAAGAATCTATTGACGACGGCATTCTCGCTGCACTCATTGGTTTGGGTGGGGTTCTGATTTTCATGATGATTTACTACCGCTTCTCTGGGATAATTGCCATTATAGCACTTGTCTTTAATATGCTCATCATTCTTGGTGCGTTGGCAGGCTTCGGTGCAGCGTTGACACTTCCCGGTATCGCCGGACTTGTGCTGACTATCGGAATGTCTGTTGATGCCAATGTGCTAATCTTTGAGCGTATTCGCGAGGAGTTGCGAACCGGCAAGACCGTCTGGTCGGCTATTGAGAGCGGCTATCAACGCGCATTTATAACGATTTTAGATGCCAATCTTACGACATTCTTTACCGCACTTGTCCTCTATCATTTCGGTACAGGTCCGATTAAAGGGTTTGCGGTAACGCTCGGCATTGGTATCCTCGCGAGTCTGTTCACAGCGATTGTCGTCACGCGTGAGATATATGGCTTGGTAATCGGAAATAGAGACGTACAGAAACTCAGCATTTAATAGTTATCGGTTGTCAGTTATCAGTCGTCAGTTAAGAAGCATCCCTGTAACAAATCACCTCACCCTGAGGTATTCCAAGGGGCGGCAAATTGTTACAAACCAACCTCTTAACCCTCTTAACCGATGACCGATAACTGACAACTATTTGATGGAGGAGTGATTGTCAGAGGAATGATTTTCGGTTATCAGTTCAACAGACAACGTCTTCGTAACCGAAAACCACCGTGAAACGAAGTGGAACGGTGCCCAGAGGCTCATAGTTAAAAATATGGAATTACTTAAAAATGCAAACTTTGATTTTATCAGCAAATACCGCACTGGGTTTGTCGTCTCAGTGGTGGTCATCGTTACCGGCTTGGTTTTCCTCGGAATTCAGCAGGGACCGAACTTTGGAATTGACTTTCGCGGTGGCGTTAAGATCCACGCCAAGTTTAACAGGGTCGTAACCGAAGCTGAACTTCAGGCGAAACTTGCTGAGATCGGCTACGAGCGTGCCAAGATCCAGATAGATGCCAGCAAAAACGAGGCATCCGTTTCTCTGGGGTATCGACCGGAGTTTCAGCAGCAGCTGATTGACCTGCCGATCATGGCAGATCCGGGTGATGCAACCGCTACCAGTCTTCAGGTGAGTCGTACTGTCCAGAAATCGCATCTATTGGAAGCGGGTGAAACCGTCCAACTCATTGATGGCAGTATGCAACAACGCAATGTGATTATTGAACGGACGGACAGTGCCGAAGGCGACGCAATTAACTTGACCTTCGCGAACCCTATCGGAATTGACTTGAGCGAGAATGCCACTATCCAAATTCAAGCAAGTGTCGGTAGAATTCTTACAGATGTCCTCCTTGAAGGCGGAAACGGCTGGCAGGCACTCGCTGGCGGGGTTAATGTCTCTGAAGTCGGACCGAGTGTTGGACAGGATCTCAAGTGGGCAGCTCTCTGGTCTGTTCTTTCGGCGATCATCATTTTGCTGATGTATATCTCGTGGCGGTTTGAGTTCCGTTTCGCTATCGGTGCTATTGCGGCACTGGTTCACGATGTTCTGATTACTTTAGGCATCTTCGCTGTTCTGTCAAAAGAGATTAATCTACCGACTGTTGCAGCCTTCCTTACGATTATCGGATACTCGCTTAACGACACAATCGTCGTCTTTGACCGGATTCGAGAGAACTCGCAATCCTTACGTGGAACTGATTACGCCACAGTGCTTAACCGAAGTATTAACCAATCCCTGAGTCGAACCGTTATCACATCCTTAACAACGCTATTTGTCGTTTTGGTTATCTTCTTTCTTTCCAGTTCGGGTGAGGAAATTAATACATTCGCCTTGGCACTCATCGTCGGGGTATTGATAGGGACGTACTCTTCAGTGTTCATCGCAAGTCCGATTCTGTATATCTGGAGTCAAAAACAGCCGCAGCAAGCGTAATGGCTTTATTGGCTTTCAGTTGTCAGCTATCGGCAGTCGGTAGGCGGTGTGGGAGTTGCAAACGTTGTTACTGCTACATAAGATTTACCGAAAGCCGACAGATAAGAACCCATTCAGATGAAAATATTAGTCTTAAGTCCTTACACAACGGGGCAAAAATATAAGCCCGATAATTTCCTTCGCGGTGAAGATTGCGATTCACCCAAACACTTGGGTCGGCGGATAAAAGAATTGTGTGGCTACAATGCAGAGGGTTGGTATCATGAAAGCACGGATTACAGTGCCCCTGCTGGAGAGATGTTTACAGGACCCTTGAACACGCAATTGCGGGCGGGCTTGAAGCAGATTCGGGAACACGCCCAGTATGGTGAAACAACACTTGATCTGTATTTTCCGTGGTATTTTTGTCGCGTTGATGGAAAGGACGACCCTGTTAGCGAGAACGATATTATTGTTCCTTTTGATACTGCGCCCCTCCACGATCTGGAGGTTTTGGAGTTTAGTAAGAGTGGTGTCCCTAAACGAACGGTAGATTTAATCGAACGTTACGACCTCGTTTTTTCGTTATTGAGGCAGGACGATATTCTATCGCTGCAACGCGTTTTTGAGGTGGAACGGGCGACAACGCTAATTTTTTTGCTTGCGAAGAGTCACAAGCATGTGGTCAATGAAGACTTACCGAATCTCCACGTTGTTGAAACTGGAAGTGCCCTACAGAAAAGCCTTCGCACCACAAATTGGGCTTTAAAAGGGGTTGTGTTGAGAAGATTGTGTGAAGCCGCATGTCGTGATGGTTTCCATCTATTTGAACAGGTCAAGCAGCACCCTCAGCGACTCCTTGAAATTGCCCACGGTCAATAGTAGAGACTTCGTTCCGTGAGGATAATGGATGAAAAAAGATGAATCTTCCAAAACCCGTTATCAGCGATAGTTCACGACGCATTATCGGTGAATCCGAACCGATGCAGGCGGTTTTGCGTCAAGTGGCACAAGTCGCACCAACAAAAGCGACTGTCCTCATCACAGGCGAAACAGGCGTTGGTAAGGATGTCATCGCGCAGGCGATCCACGAAAGTAGTCCTCGTAAAGTTAGACCCTTCAAAGCGGTCAACTGCGGCGCGTTCTATCAGGACCTCCTGCAAAGTGAACTCTTCGGGCATGAAAAAGGATCTTTTACCGGGGCAACAACTCAACGGCGCGGCGTGTTTGAACAGGCAGATCGTGGCACGCTCTTTTTAGATGAGGTGGGTGAAATGTCGCCCGAAGTGCAGGTGAAATTTCTGCGTGTCCTTGAGACACAAGAATTCACACGGCTCGGTGGCGAAAGAAATATTAAAGTTGATGTCCGAATTATCGCCGCTACAAATGCAGATCTTGCGACATCGGTGAAAGAAAAAAAGTTTAGACAAGATCTCTATTATCGCCTCAATCTCTTTCGCATCCAGATTCCACCACTACGCGATCGTCGCGAGGATATTCCTCTCTTCGTTTCTGCTTTCATCTCCGAGTTAAGCACAGAACACGGTAAACCCATTACCGGTATAACGTCAGAGGCACTCAACTATCTCCAGAACGCCGACTGGTACGGAAACGTTCGTGAACTTAAAAATGCCATAGAAACCGCTATTATCTCAGCCACTACCGAGGAGCTGCAGCTTAAAGATTTCCCGATGGATCCTGAACCTGAACGGGTTTCCTTGCTGCCTGTGCAAGCCTCTGGCACACAGCTCGCACCTACACGAGTGGTCAACACGCCTAACAACGAGACTGAACTTCTTGATGTAACAGGGGAAGCCTTACAAGTCGTGGATACTCCCGGTAGTGCAATCGCGGCAGAAAACATAGCCATTTACAAGACGATTCTGGGGCTTATCCTCTCTGCAATCCGTTTACTTGAACCAACGGCTACTACTGATGAGGCGATGCCGTTCCTTATTCCAGATGAAGATACCAGTTGGATGCAAATTAGCGAGGCAGATGATGCAGCGGGTGTCCTCAGAAAAGCATTGGAAGTACTATCAACGATAGCCAAGGTGCTTGAGAATCGGGCGCAGGACGGAGCTTTGCCGATCGCTGCACCCGTGGGACAGCAGGGCGGTTCACAAGCGGAATATCTGCCAGTGCTTGATGCGGAAGAGGTCATCGGTAGGGTCGGTATGACGATGGCGGAAATTGAACGAGCAGCTATCCAAAAAACCCTTGCAGAGGCAGGCGGCAATAAAACAGAGGCGGCGAAAATTCTTGACATCGGCGTGCGAACACTGCACCGAAAGTTGGATGCTTATAGACAGAAAACCGATAACGATTCGGATGATAGTTTTAATCAGGAATAGCATTGCGAAGACGCTTATCAAATCTTCCCACCAAAAATCTCTACTGCAGGGGAGGGATGTAGGTGGGTCTTTCTTTTTCCGTTGACTAAAGCGTATTAGAAATGTTAAAGTACCTTTAGTAACTCTATCGCACCAACCTGTTGTGTGTGAGGTGGTGAGCATGTGCTCTGGACGCTACACATACTAATGAAAACGCTGGTGGGATGCACCACTGAGTTGTAACCGTTAAAAATGAACACCTAAGTAAATGACTAAAGAAGATAGTAGGAACGCGAGAGAAATCATAAAGAAGTGGCTCCCTGTAGCAATATGGATTGCGGCAGTAATGATTGTTCCATATTGGCTATGGATAGACGAAAAGAAATCGTTACAATCCACTTTGCTCAGCGTAAGTGCTTTAATTCCGCTCTTTCTACTATTATCAACACTTTTCATAGAAACGGGAGGATTTGTAATGTCCGGGATTATGATGGCGGAAAGACTTTGGAAAGAAAGAAAAGAGAGAATCCGTAAGGAGAAAATAGAAGCAGCCCTGTCACCACTTGCGTGGCGTGTCGCAGTGCGCTTTATGGATGAGCATGATACTGAGCTTGTGGACAAATCGGATTCCGATTTGTTAGAAATGATAAAAGCGTTTAGTGCTGACAAAGCACTTGATATTGCAGCAGAAGAAGCTCGCACAGATATTTTGGAATTTGTCAACAGTATTGATCATGAAAGACGGGCTAACCAAATAGCCGTTAAAATTTCTGACTTGATGGGGCGTGAAGATTTTGCAAATCATGTTGTGGACTTAGTAAAAGAAAACCAATATCTGCATATTGAGTGAAAACGCTGAGATCTACATCCTGCGGAAAGGTGTTAAAGTGCGTCAAACACCACAATCTTGGTTTAGACAGTGGCACTAATTTGCGGTGGCAGTACAGTTACAGCGTCTCTTAACCGACTACTGATAACGGATGACCTTTAAACGAATAGATCCCGGACGTAACACTGAAACCCTTCAATCACATCGCCACCCTCAAGGATGTCATCTCCACGCAAAACGGTAATATCTTCAGGAGACCGGTACACTTCTACGGTTTCTCTGCGCGGATTAATAACCCACACCATCGCACACCCCGCATTTAACCATTCATCCACCTTTTCTGCGACTTCAGTGTAAGTATCGCCTGGAGAGATGACTTCAACCGCAAGATCGGGCGCGCCTTCCCAATATCCCTTTGAAATACCCCGTTCATCAATTGTGGCTTGACGAACAAACGCAGCATCTGGGGCACGCACAGTATCTGGATTTTGGGCAATCTTAAATCCTGTTTCGGCACCACAGACATAGCCTAATTTATGCCTTTCAACATGCGCGTCAAGATATCTTCCAATTTTAGCCGATCGGATCCCGTGCTCAAACCCAGCTGGTGGCATTCTATGTATTACCCCTTTCACCAATTCATACCGATACCCATCATCAGGTTGTTTCCACAGATCCTCAGCTGTTAAGAGCGTGGGTTGGGTAGATGGCAATTTTGATTTTGATTGATTCTGTTGTGTTTCTGCCATTTTGCCGTCCTTATTTTGCTTGTATGAAATCAAAGTGGTTGGTATTGCTTGGTTTTCATATTAAATTAATTTTAATCCATTTAATCTTTTTTAACAAGGGAAAAAAATTCACTCCTATCTACCAGTTGATGGTGACGGTATGCCGGACGAATGGGAAGAGAGGTACGGGTTTGATCCGCGTGACGCTTTCAATGCTTCAAAAGATAGGGACAACGACGGATACACCAACATTGTTGAAATGTAGACTGCTAACAGCAAAATATGCCTATTTCTCTACCTCGTATAGTTTCCACTATCCTTTTTCACCTCAAGTGTCTCTAATAGACAAAATCACCAATCTTTTCGTTAAGATTCTGATTTTTTATACACTATCTCATAAATACTTGCCGTGGGACCGAGGTTCTTGAAGTGCATACGCTTATTTAGACCACGATTTCGCAAAGTTAAGATAAGGTTTGTCGTTGAAATTCGATAGGCGTCAAATACCCTAACGCCGCATGTGGGCGTTTCTGATTATAGACGTTTGTAATAAAATGTCCGATGCGATCTCTCGCGTCGGTGATGCTTTGATAGTCATTGATGTGAACTTCTTCCTCTTTGAGGGTGCGGATGAGTGTTTCAGCATATCCGTTCTCCCAAGGTCGTCCGCGACGGGCGACGGAAATCTCAACGCCATGTTCTTCGAGCGTGGTAACATAGGCCTTTGAAAGATACTGCACGCCTTGATCAGAATGATGAATCTCCGGGACGCTGTGGCAGAATGCTTCTTTGAGCGGTTTGAGCGTCAGAGAGTGGTTCAAGTGCTGGCTGATATGCCAAGCTCTGATCAGCCGGGTGAAAACATCCATGAGCAAGCAGAGATAAATGAAGCGTCCCTTGAGACGAATATAGGTAATATCAGCCACCCAGACCTGATCGTGACGAGAGACTTCAAGGTTTTCGAGACGGTTGCTCCAGGGCTTATCCCCCTGAAGCGATTTTGTTGTTTGACACGCACGCTTGACAGCAACCAAGAGATTATTAGCTTTCATCAACCGAGCGACGCGTCGGGTCCCAACGGTGTATCCCTGACGCTGTAGCAACTGCGTGATACGCCTATACCCGTATCTTGGATGCTCACCGGCAAGTTTCTCTATTTCAGCACGCAAGACCGCTTCGGACGGATCTTCTTTGGGTTGATAATAGAAACTGCTCCGGTTGACACCGAGGATTCCACAAATATCTCGCACGGAATGCTCCTTATGCAATGCCGAAATGAAGCATCGCTTTTCAGATAACGTTAGTCCAACTCCGTCAATAGTTTTTTTTCGATGTCTAACGCAACTGCCATTCTCCCAACGAGCTGCTCAAGGTGAGCGATACGCTTCTCGGCATCGCTCGACTGCTTATCCGTAGACGCAAACAGGGAGGGCGCATTTTCAAGCAGCTGGTGCTTCCACTGTGAGAGTTGATTTTCGTTGAGATTATGTCGTCGACACACTTCTGCTTGGGAACTGTCACCGCTAAGGACTTCAAAAACAAGTTCAGCCTTAAACTCAGGGGTGAATTTTCTGCGTTTCGCCATTGGATACTCCTTTCAATGAGATTGTATTATATCACAATCTTCCTTTAGGGAGTGGTCTAAAAAACCGTAGGCAGTACATCTGCTATGATTTAGGAGTAAATCAAAATCTCTTTTGCATTTTCTCTGACTCGGTTTCCATACAACTTCTTTATCTAATCTTCCGCTACAAACCCCACTCCTTTAGGTTTGGGATGTAGTAGCGGCTAAGCGATTGAAATATCATAAAACTAACAGTTTTTACGAATTGACTTGACACTACCTAATCTTTGTGGTATAACTAATAGTATGAAAATTGCTAACGATGACCACAAATATATTTCAACAGGCACGACAGTATATGCTTGTGAATACCATATCATTTGGTGTACCAAATATCGGCGTTCTGTTCTGTCTCCTGAAATCCAAGAGAGATTAAAGGCGTTAATTTTTCAACAACAAGACGCGTATCGCTACATTGTCCGTGAAGTTGAAAGTATGCCTGACCATATCCATTTGCTTGCCAGTATTCCGCCTGAAGTATCTGTTACGAGCGTGATAGGTAAAATCAAAGGCTATACGGCAAAGACCCTCCGTAATGAGTTTCCAACACTTACGCGACGCTTGCCATGTCTATGGACCCGTTCGAAGTTTGTTGCGAGTGTTGGGACAGTGACACTTGAAGTTTTGAAACAGTATATTGAGGCCCAAAAAGGTGTATAAATGCCAAGTTTCTACCGCACCCAAACCGTGAAAATAGAAGCACAACCGATATTCTCTGAAGCCCATGCTGCGTCTGCTGCTCTTTGGAATGCCTGTTGCTATCAAATGGATATGTACCAGTGGCAGCGTGGCTATCCTCATGCTCACAGAGACTTCTATTTCGGTAAAGACTGCGAAGGTTGGATAGACCGGAAACTCTCTCATCCACTCTTGCATTCCCAAAGTCGGCAAGCGGTTCGGGAGCGTTACTTCAAGTCTTGGAAATCCTACGCCGCGTTGAAAAAGAGCGGTGGTATTGAGAAACCGAAACCTCCGAACAAACCAAAGAGATATATGACGACCCGTTGGAAAAAGTCTGCTATCCGATTTGTAGATGGAAACCGTCTTTTTCCTAAACGCGTTGAACTCTCTATGGCATCAGGTCAACCGAAAATAGAGATACCTTTGCCAAGTAACTTTGATATGTCGAAAGCGGCACACATCGCAACGATTGAGTTGTGCTATAACTACGGTCAATGGACACTCCATTTCTCGTATTTGTATCACACCGAAACAAACGAAATAGGTAAAGAAGTCATAGGCGTTGATATTGGCGAAATACACCCGATTGTCTCTCACGATGGGCAAGACACGCGTATCTACAATGGACGGTATATCCGCTCACTATACCGCTATAGAAACAAAGTGTTTGCCGAGTTCAGTCAGGCGATAAGTCAGTGCAAACGCCATTCCAAACGCTGGTGGCGACTCACCCGTCGTAAGTGGGAGCGTATTAGAAAGATTGATAACCAAATCAAAGACGCACTCCACAAACAGACAACTAAGTTCGTCAAATACTGCCAAGCGAAAGGTATTGGCACAATTGTGCTTGGAGACCTTACAGGTATCCGAAACCCCATAGACTACGGTAAAAAGACGAACCAGAAACTCCACCAATGGGCTTTCGCCAAGATTGCCGAGTTGATAACCTATAAAGCCAAAGCGTTAGGTATCAAAGTTAAAGTCATTGACGAATCCTATACCTCTCAAACTTGCCCGAAATGTCGCAACCCAAAGAAACCTAACAATCGCAACTATACCTGCAAATGTGGTTTCAAATATCACCGCGACGGTGTAGGTGCTATCAATATCAGAGAAAAGTATCTCGGACACTTCGGTGTCCCCGTAGTGGCGGAAATGGGTCTTGCCCGCATGACACCGCCCTTGGGCTTTCGTTTGCAAGTCCCTGTTGCCTCGTCTTAAACACGAGGAATGTTCCTAAAAGGAACAAAAGAACCTCAGGTCTCCTTTAGGCTTGGGAGTATGTCAGCAGATAAATTGTAAAGGAGACAAAAATGCACAAGAAGCTGGTTGTTTACAAAAGTATTTCACTCTGTTTATGCTTGGCACTGTTCTTTTCTGGGTGTGCTATATCTTCTGATATGGGTGGCACCAAAAAGATCCGCCTTGCGTTAGCAGGTCCAGAACAGATTCCGGTCCAAGTGTCTATCGCGCCAATTACATCTTCTACTGGCGACTTCCACCTTAAATGGAAATCCCTCGCAAACCTGAGAGAGGTAGAACGACATAGAGATCATCCAAGGTCAGTATTTCAGGGTTTTCTCCCTAAAAAAGCCGTCTCCGTCGGCGAGGCATGGAAAATTGATCGTGAAGCTGCACTTCAATTACTCAAGCAACTTGCTGAGAAGCCACAATTTAAAATGCACATCAGTCCTGGCACTATAAAAATCAAGATCGGTAAAACTTTCGAGATAGGTGGGGACACAGACGGGTTGTGGGCATTGCTTCGAGCATACAATGATACTTACGCCGAAATTGTGTTCCGCATTCATGCCGAGTTTATCTTGGAAGATGGCTTTTTTACACCTTCACAATTCGCAGGACGTCTCATACTTGACAGACACTCGCGAGAATTAGTTTATTTTCAGATGTATGTCCCAGAAAGCACATTGAACTTCGATGTTAATAGAAAACATCCCGATGGCTATACCGTTACCGGTAATGGTGTCTGTCGCATTGAAATGACTGCTGGAGAAGATAGCACCAAGGAGATCACTTTCTCGTCAGAACTTCCTATGGAGGAAGCACAACTCGCGCTCGCAAGACAGTTTTACAAGGCACAAGAAATTGAATGGGTGCCTTTAGATGCGGCATTAAAAAAAGCAAGCGCGCTTGACCGTCCTATACACGTCGTGTCAGCGGAGGGTGTCTTTATGGATGAGTCGTGCTGAGGCAGTGGAAAATCTCTGAGGGCAGTTGTCCTCTCCGATAAGAAAACAATTAAGTATCTGAACGCTAATTTTGTGAATGTCTGGGTTTTAAACCGTGATCTCAGACAGCATCGTGATGCTAAAGGTGTTGAGGATATTTCACCATTGGAACGGGCGATCATTAGCGGATGGAATAAGGGATCACCGGTGGATTGTCAAGTGATTTCAAAAGACTTAGAATTACTTATGAGCCTGCCCCTTAACGATTTTATGGGAAAATCTGGTTTCTCGTTTTATTATAAAGGCGGAAGTCTCTATCGGAAGGTCTTGAAGGGAGCATTAGGAGGAAGATACCAAGAATAGGTTAACGCCTAAAAATGATTCCTATCAGAGTTTACGCAAAGTAGCAGTGATACTGAATAAGCCTCGGTTATTTATTCCATTGATGAACCGCAACACCAACAAAAGGAGTCCATAGTGACAAAGTCTAAGCGGTTAGTCGCTTTTCTGGTCCTTCTTCTCCTGTTTCTATCAATGGTTATCTTTGTCCTGTTTATAGGAGATGTCGAAAACTCACACACGAACCGATCAGGTTTTACTGTTAATCCTACCGGACGTTTAACAGTTGATCTGGAGTTTGGTGCAATTAATATAGAAACTACAGATCAGGATCATATCAATATTGCCTACACAAAGGAATGGAAAGCAAAGTTTCGAGCACTGCGACTGAAGTCTGTCAAATGGATTAGTGAATTGCCCGGGGATTTTGAGATCACAACCAAAAATGGCGACTCAGATACCCAATCAGATATTCGAATTGAAGGAAAGTTCAAACGTAGACGAGAGCATTGGCAAGAGGGATTGAAGTGGTTTACAGTTGATGTTCGCGTGACAGTACCGCGCCAGTATAATGTCACGCTCAAAACTGCCGCTTCCGGCGATATCTACGTTGACAATTTGATTGGAACGGTAAGTGCGGAGGTTTTAGATGGCAGCCTACACCTCGGCAAAATCCAAGGTGTAGTGTCGGGAAAAACCGGCGGAAGTGGGGATATCACGCTTAAAGGGTGCCAAAGTAGCGTTAACCTGACAACCGCTTTGGGGAATATCCGAGCGGAAATGACAACACAACCACAACATCCCTGGACTTTGCACACATCTGAAAGTGGAGGGATAGATGTCGCGCTCCATCCTGATATCGCAGTTAACGTAGATGCCCAAACGCAAGGTAATATCTCAAGCGACTTTTCCATTCAACCTCACAGAGATGTCGAAAGTCGGTTAAAGGGAACGATTAACGGCGGTGGACCGTTGCTGAAATTACGCGCCGCTGCCGGTGAAATCCGCTTGAGGAGAAATTAGGTTGTTTTTCACAGAAAGCTGAAAATTACAAAGAAAATTCACTGGCACATTTTCCTCAACGGATATGCCGAAGAAGCAGTGCCAGCACCCCAATGTGCTACCCTCGGTTAAATCCGGTGGGTAACCGGTATCTCTCTTACCATTGGTTCGCTGCTGCCATCTTCCAACCCGTTACGTCCGACTTGATGTCCCCACCTCTGCTGTAAAGACATATCCCAACATCTTCTGGCTTATGCAGTTGACTCTGTACGACTGCCTGACGTTCATTGATGAAGACTTCCACGAGTGCTCTGTCGATGAATATTCGTAAGTTCAAATCTTCCCCAGCGTTTAACTCGAACGGCGCAACGCTATAAGGTTGTGAACTACCATAAGGTTTTTCCTCTTCGTTGCCATCGCCCACCGAAATCGTCTTCTCGTCGGCTGAGTAGAAGATCTCCATCCCGTTCTGATTGTCTTTGTCACTGAACACTTTTACACCATAGTCTTTCGCTTCGGTAGGCTTGATTGTGACATTCAATTCAACCGTATCACCTGAGATTTCCTTCAGCCTGTAGTCCTCGCCGTTTTTGACCGTAATATTGTTCTCAACCGTTTCGTTGTAGCGCAGACACTCAAGCTCATGAACCGGTTTAATACGCACAATCCCATCATCAGGCAGACTCAACTCCCAAGGCAATGAGAATGCACAACTCCATAAAGTGTTGCCAAGGTTGACCTGTATATTGGTAATAACGACTCTGCGTCCGTCTGGTGTGAGGAAGGTTTTGGGTGCCCAATAGATGGGTATGCCGCGATAATTGTTGCTCCAACTCATCTTGGTATGAAACTCGGGCGTGAACTTGTTATCCTTCCATTCACCCAGATAGTACCGGGCACCCCAGCTATGGCTGATAAGGAGCATCATGTGCTTGTTGCCGAGTTTGAAGAAATCGGTGCAGGAGTGATCGTGTTGTTCAAGTCCCGGCAACTCTTTCGTCATAAATTCACCGAGAAATTCCCACTTCTTAAAGTCTTTAGAGCGCATGAGTGTCGTTCTTTTATACCAAATCCCTAACCCTGGTCGTGTATCCTCCATTGGGTGGTCGCCCGAAAATATGTAGTAGTAATCTCCCTCAACCCAAGCCGTCGGATCCCAGAATACCCAATAATCGGCATCCCGTGCCTCTTGAGGCACATCAATCTCAATCGGTTTAGACCAGTCCTCCAGATGCTCATCCGAAGCCTCGACATAAGTTGGACGACCGCCAAATATGCCGACGAAGATAACTTTCTTGCCGTCTTTAGTGATAATCGTACCGCCCGTACCACAGCCGCCGCTGCCCAAGGCGCAGTCCCCACGCCGCCGCCAATGAACAAGGTCGGTACTCGTGAAGTGACCAAAAGCGTGCTCGTCGCCTTTGCACATATAACCGAAATGGTACTGACCTTTCCAGTAAATCATAAAATTGGGATCGGTCGAATAGTTCCTTTCGTTATCACCTTCGGAATTAACCAGGTGATACGTTGGGCGACTCGGGTCATGCATCAGCCGTTGACGAAAATCACGAGCGATACGGACAGCTTCGTTGTCCATGGTAAACATGTGTCTGTCGTCTCGATCGAAAACAATATACGCGTCTTCATCGTTCTCTTTTATCGCCGCAATATTTTTAAACTCAGGAAATTTTCCGGCACGATCTTCCCACCAACCATCTATCGAGAAATCATACCAACTGAAGGGTTGAATTGCCGAAGGTGTGTTCGGTCTCAGTTCCTTAATCTGCTCTTGCGTCAAAGCCTGGGCATAAATTCGGACATCCTTGACTTTCCCCTTGAATGATGTGGCGTAGTTAGGGTTTAGATTGACCGAGCCAATTACGAGTTGTAGATAGGGGCTGTTCAGAAAATCAAACGGCTCTTCGATGGTATAGTCGGCGTACACTTCCCCATCGCGGTAAATGGTGACCGAGTTGTCCTTGTAAACGGCGGCCATCATCATGAACTGTCCGATTACAATTTCCTGTGCCGGATTTTGCGAGAGTTGTTCGGTGGTTTGCGTGCGGGTGTTATCATCGCTGGCGGTGGACCACCTACCTTGGGCATCCTGTCCAAAAGCAAGTGCGTCATACTTGTCAGCCGCCTGCACGGTAATCACGCTGCAGTGCTTTGGGGCTTCCTCATCAAAGCAGAACCAGCTTACGAGCGTCTTGTCCGTCGTCGTGAACATAAGGTGCCTACCTTTCCATAACTCATGTTGTTTCTAAGGGACAGTGCTGTAGAAAATAGCGTTGAAAAGCAGTTTAAATGTTCCGTAAGATTGCCCTCGATGCTGCGGTTTGAAACCGAACAGAACCACACGCCCATCGCCTAAGTTTGTTTCCAAAAGTGCTGCCTTCTGCCGAATTCGTTTTTCACCCTCAAGCCAACCGCTCATCAATGGATTAAACTCAGGATATGTCGCCACAACTTTTGCGTCCCCGCGCCCGGCTTCAAAAACAGGTCCCGATTTAAAAAAGATTGCCATCTCCTCGTCCAGTCCATGTCCGATGGGGTGCTTCGTGTCTATCCGAACCCGTAGTAATGAGCCGGGGCAAAAAAACTCGTCTTCCTTGGGTTGATTTGCTTTCTCCACCACATTGACAATGCCCTTTTCGTCAAGCCCGAAATATTTCAAGGGAAGTTCTGTCGCACGATTTAAACAGATAAGCGTGCCGCCATCCTCCACAAACGTTCTCAAATTCGCTAACCCTTCTGTGCCGATTCCGCCGACATATTCCGGGGGTAATTTCCCAGTTGCGTGTCCATTGAGAATACCAGAGGCACCGAAATCTGGTAAAATTATAGCGTCGTAACGCGCTGCCAAATCTCCGGCACGGATTTCCGAGTTCGTGAGGTTGTTATAATTGAATCCGTGTGTGTCCAAAACCCAGCGCGTCCACCCTTCATCCATGTTCGCTGTCCAGGGTTTATAGAGACCGAGGCGGGGTCCAGTCACTTTTGAGAATGTGCGACTCAGCGTCTTTTCATCAATAGATGCATCGGCATGGATGTGAATACCGTGTTCGGATGCGAGTGTCCGCATCTCTTCAACCTGCTGTAGCGGTGGTTCCGCTGTTTTTATTAAGATGGTACCAGGCGGAAAGGTTTTACCAGTGCTGTTTATTTTTCTTTTTGCCCAATGGAGGGTATATTTCGGACTGTTGTCCGGCAATGCCTCATTGAACAAACGGTTCAGGACAATCGCTGCCATGTTCGTCCGATTCTCAAGCAGATAGCTGGTCGGCTCTGGGACACCCTCCAGTGTGCCTTGCACCTGTGTCAGTGTTGGAATCTGCCTTAAATCTGCCTCAAACGGATGCACAACCGCGATTGTTCTGACACCCATCTGTAAGGGCAGTGTCCAGCCCGCGATGTCGTAAGGACGTTCCGGTGGTGATTCAGGCGACGGGCGGCGTTCCGGGTAGCGTTGGACCTCAAGCAGGTCCTTGGCGTGTGCCCGAAAGGGTTGGGACATCGAAACGACGTAGGTGTCCGCTGGGTATTCTACACCATCAGCGGTGAACGGCGCGTTCGCCTGATGAATCTGTACGCCTCCACGTTTCAGAATATCCAGCATTTTGAGCGTTGTGTGAATATCGCGTTGCTGCGTCGGGATGAGGAATGCGCGTGGCGGTTCATTTTCCCCTTTTGCTATCGCATTGAGTCCCATCTTGTAAAAATTCGTCTTCAATGTCTCTCGGTGCTCAGCAGCGAAGGCGAGGATTGACATGGCAGCCGCCTTCTCATATTCTACGATGTCTCGCAATCGCCACCAGCCTCCGAGCCACGGTTCGGGGAAGTTCGTGCGGAGCGTATATTTATCGAGTCCGCGCCGATAGCCTTTTAAAGTATGATGCGGTTGGAAAATGGGCGTTGCTATTTCCACGCGTGCCGCTTCCGTCAAAATGCCTACCATGTTGTGACGATATGGAACCGTCCGAAAGCCGCCATGCCACCATGTGTCGTAGACAGCACTTGAAAGCACACCTGTAAATCCATCGCTCGTTAAGTCGAAGGCAAGCTGCGCTCCAATTAGCGAAAGCGTCCGTTGTAAGAGCGGTGGGATATTCGGATTGACCGGCTCAAAATAGGGTGGTATTACAAACCGAGGACCGCGATAACTCATCTCATGCACATCGTAGACAACTTCCGGAAACCATTCCTCATAAAGCACTCGCGTCAGCAGCTGCGTTTCCACCTGCGTCAACATAAACCAATCGCGATTGTTGTCATGCCCGGTATATTTATGATACAACCACGGGATTTCTGACCCTTCATAGGATGTGCCGACGGTTCGGTTATACCAGTCCACTACAATGTTTAAGCCGTCAGGGTTTGCTGAAGGGATAAGCAGAATTATCACATTTTCAAGAATCTTCTTAATTTCCGGTGTTTCGGTTGTTGCGAATTGATGCGCGAGTTCCATCGACATCTGTGAAGAGGCGATCTCTGTGGAATGCAGATTACAATTAATCAGCACCACTGTTTTACCCTCTTCTACGAGGGCATCCAACTCTGCGATCTTGCCTTCTGTTGTGGGTTTACTGGGCAGCGCGAGTTGTCTTTGGATTTGCTGATAGTGTCCCAAATTTTCCAAATTTTCTGGCGCAGAAATTAACAACATCAGGAAATCGTTGTCCTCTGTCGTTTTCCCAAGAGTTTCCAGAAAGACCCGATCCGAATTCGCTGCCACATGCCGCATATAATCAGAAATTGTCTGCCATGCTGCTACTTGATAATCTGAGCCAACCTGAAATCCGAGAACCTCTTCTGGGGACATAATCTGTGCGTTTGCTGATCCCGACAGTAACACCACACATATTAGCAACACACTTAAGCCAGTTTTTTGTTCATGAAACAGAGCAGGAGGATTGATATGGAAAAAGCCGAAAATGTTCATGAGAAATTCCCTTTCTATGGGCACGAGTTACTTAACTTTACGACTTGTGCTAGTTGTTTTCTCGATCCTTTGTGAATCAAGGGTTCGCTCGTTCCGTGATAAAATTCAAAGATGTCGTTCGCGCATAAGCAAACTCTATAAAGACAAAATTAACTAGCACAGCGCGTTAACTTTTGTCGTTTCTATCTTGTAAACCGACTTTATAATAAGCGCGCCGCCCTCAGCGAATTTTATTGTTTTGATACACAACGACAAGTATACCCAAAACCAGCGCACATGTCAACACCATTTTGCAGAGGCAATTAGTTCTCTTGTGGTGTCAGTTTCGGTCTTTAGGAACTGCTATACCTCCAGAAGACCGAAAACTGAATCATCTCGCAAAATCACTTGACTTTTTTCCAATTTTGTGATATTGTTACAATGAAGGTATTTCAAAATTACAACGTGTTGTGGCATGCGGTTGCATTAGCAATCATTTCTAAAAAAGAACGATTTTCAGGAGGAAAACAGGGTAATGAAAAAAATCTTAATCATTCCACTGGTTGTCCTATTACTCATGGGTTTCGGTTGTGAGACAAAACAGAAGGGGCCAAGCAATCTATCTGTGGGCAGAAGTAAACTGATTGACAGCGGTAACGCGTTGGAAGCCGTTGAACATCTCGAAAAAGCAGAACAGGAAGAGGCTAATAAACTGGAGCCGCGCGCCCTACTTCTTATCGCTTATTCACATGGACTTTCTACCGGAAGTGCCAGCAGTCTTGGTGTTGAAGCCAAATTCAAAAATCAACGAGAGCAGCGAATACAAGAGCTCACTGAAGCTGAGATGAAGCAAATTCTACAAATTCTCAGTAAACCTTCCCGTATACAGAAAGATGGCTTACAGGTGCTTGTTGATAAGGGCCCCGAGGCAACTGTCTTAATTCTCGACAGTCTCACCAAAGGCAGATATCCAACCCTTCATTCCAATTTTGCACAAATGCTGGTCCAGCTGGGTTCCGAGGGGCTTGACCTCGTTCTCGCGAGACTCACCGATGAAACTACCGCACCCGTTGTCAAGGGTAAACTCGTGCAAGTCTTGGCTGAAATCGGTGATGCAAAAGCTGTAGACGCGTTAAAATCCCTTCAAACCGGCACAATGGACCTGGGACTGACAATGGAGATTAATACAACGCTCTATCAGCTCGGTGAAAAATCGTATCAAAAAGACATCATCGCCGGGATAAGTCATAGTGATGTTGCTGTCCGCCGCGCCGCTGCAAAAGCCATGGTTAATATCAACGATGTACCGCCGAAAACGCTCATTGCGGGGTTAAAAGATACCGACTCTGAAGTCGTTGCATCACTTGTAGAAGCACTTGCGATACATCGGGATGCCACCGCTGTTGACTCACTCGTAAACATCCTCACCGGTGAATTGAACAAAGATCCGAAGCAGGCAGCCATTGGTACACTTGACGTTTATGGACAAAACAAGCTTGCCAGAGGCTTGGCAAAACGTATCACAATGTTATTGATTGGTGGAACCGTTAGCGATGCGGACAATCGGCTCCATCTGGTCCAACTTCTAAAAAGGGAACCGTTTCTGAAGCAAATTCGGGCAACCGAGTTGTACGACAATCTTGAGTTCAAACTCTATGAATATCACAGAGAAACGGAACAGAGCGAACTCGTCAGAACATCGCTTAAACAGCTCCTTGATGCTCTCCAATAGTGCTTAATATGGACAAAATTTTTCTATAGTCTGCTTTTCGAGTGCTTTTTAAGAGTGGATTCGGTCTTCAACCACTATCGCAGCTGAAACAGAATTTGCCGAAGTCCTGAAAATTTTCTGTTTTCAAAATTGAAAGTTTGTAAACTGCCCCTTAAATTGTTGACAGAAAAATGTATTTATTTTAGAATATTTGTTACATCAGTACTTGCCCGGATTAATAGGTATGAAAATATTGAGGACCTCGAGTGTCTTCGCTATATGGGGAACCTGCAAGTTTCGCCCTAGATTGACGTTACCGAACTGGACTGAGAGAAGTTAAATTGGTTATTTTTTTATCTGCTTGCAAGTTGTGCACTATCGAATGGTGTGCATTAGTTTCATAGAGTACGAACACAATGAGGGGCACGGACGGGCGAGTCTAATTGAGATTCCAGGAGGAAAAGATAAACCGAACATGAAAAAGTTTTTGACGATATTACTGCTTATAGCGGTTGTAGGTTTCGGCTGCCAGGAACAGGTCATCACCCAACTTGAAGTTGGTAGGAGTAAGTTATTAGACGCCGGACTCTCGCTGGAGGCAGCTCAACATCTTGAACGTGCTGAGCAAGAAGAGGAAAATAAGGTTGAACCTCGTGCGCTCTTGGTGCTTGCTTATAGCAACGCCATTTCAACGGGTGCCGCTAGAACCCATAATGTAGAAACCAGATACCAAACCGAGCGTGACCGTCGCGTTGGTGAATTGGGAGAGTATGAGATAAAGAAAATCCTGCAGATCCTCGGAGAACGCCATAGGATACAAAAGGATGCCATGCAGGTCCTCATTGATAAAGGGGCACCAGCCGTGCCTTTTGTTTTGGAGGACCTCGTTAAACGCCGGTATAGCAATGTCCACGGCGACTTCGTTCAAATCTTGAAGGAGATCGGCAACCCAGCTCTTAACGACATCCTGAAGACAGCTGGCGACAGCAACACACCATCTGATGTGAAGATTCAGCTGGTCCGTATCGTAGGGGATATAGGGGACACATCCGCCACCGCGGGGTTAGAGACACTCCAAAATGCAACCGCTGATGAAGGGTTGAAGATGGAAATTAACACCGCACTCTATCTGCTCGGAAACGAAGGGTCCGAAGGGAAAATCGTCGCGGGTTTGACCGATAGTAACGCCGTTGTCCGACGAGCCGCCGCAAAATCTATGATGTTCCTCAAAGAACACCCCACAGATATGCTGATTGATGCGCTTGGCGATTCCGATGACACCGTGCGTATGGACATTGCTATGGCACTGCTGAAATATCCTGATGCAGGTGCTGTTGACGGTCTCGTCGCAATTCTCACAAACGGCTCGAGTCTCAACACTAAGCAAGCCGCTATTAATACTTTGAACCATTACGCCGAAAACGGACTTGCTAATGGATTAGCCGGACGTTTGATCGTCTTATTAGCCAATCCTGAGGTCGTTGACCATGAAGATAGACTCCGTATCGTGCAACTTCTTAAGAAACCTGCTTTGGTGAAGCAGATTCAGGAGGCTGACCAATACGATAATCTGCCCCACAAACTTGACGTTTACTTCAGGGAGACCGAAACTAACGACATGGTAAAAGACGCACTCAATGAGCTGCTCCTTGTACTTGAATAGGAAAATTGAGGAACAGTACTGGTAATTTCCGCTGTTGCTCATGTTCATGGTAGATGTGCGTGTTTGTTATCATATGCTTTTCGGGAAATTGTCGAATAAAATGTTGCGGCTTCGCTACCGGACAGCGGAAGGAGATTTACAACTATGCAAAACTATCCGACCGGTATCAGGATTACCAAAGTTGAGCAGGTTACAGTTGAGATTGATCAGCCTGCCATCGGTTGTAACTCTGGCGCGAGGGAGATAAAACAGCCTGACCCGAACGGTAAATGGAACGAACGCATTATCCGCATCCATACGAGCGATGGCACACTTGGTTGGGGGGCTGGCAGTTGGGGAACAACAACTGCTGAAAATGCAGAAGGTATCCTCAATCAAAACCCATTTGACCTCTTAAATCCTGAGGATGGGGTTGTTGAAGAATTTCGCGGGCTTGAAAATGCCCTTTGGGATACAATCGGTAAAATCCTCGGGAAGCCTGCCTATCAGCTTATCGGTAGCGATGTTTTTTCAAATGGATTACCCGCTTACGACAGCACTATCTATTTCAACGACCTCCTGTATGAGACAAAAGCCGAAGGGCTTAAACGCATTGAAGATGATGTCAAGAGCAGTCTCGCCAATGGGTTTACCGCATGCAAAATGAAAATCGGACGCGGTAATCATCTCATGGAACGGAAAGCGGGACTGCAACGGGACATAGAGCTTGTCCAACTTGCCCGTAGTACTGCCGGAGAAGGATTCAATATTCTCGTTGATGCAAACAATGCATACACCTACGATGAAGTCATCACTTTCCTGAACGAGACGAGCGACTGCGATGTCTTTTGGATAGAGGAGATGTTTGACGAAGATGTTGAATTGTACCGCAACCTGAAAGCCTTTATCCAAGACAACGGCTTGAAAACTTTCATTGCTGATGGCGAAACTCGAACGCGCGAACCACTTGAATTCTACGACCCGTTCTTTGAGGCGGGTGTTATTGATGTCATCCAACACGATATGAAGGGACTCGGCGTTACCGGTTGGCGACGACTCGCTGCTATGGCTGCCGCACATAATGTCCAGTGCGCACCGCATAACTGGGGCTCCCTACTCGGCTTCTATCTCAGTCTCCAATTCGGCAAAACGATTCCCCATTTCCTCTACGGCGAAGTCGCAACCCTCACAAGCGATGTAATTGATACCTCTGGATATGCCTTCACCAATGGCACCTTTACGGTGCCGGATACCCCTGGGCTTGGATTGGCGCTCAATGAAGATGTCTACGATGCTCGCTACGCCGGAAAAGAAGATTGGCAGATATCCTAATACTTTACTCTCCTCAGTAGGTGCGGTTTCCTAACCGCCCCATAGGTGTCAATTTAGCGTATTATCTTTTTCGTAGGACGGAGACCTTCTCAACTGGATATTACAAAGTTCCCCTTGACCTGAATCGGGATTCTCAGGATTAACATCACCCTATGTGGAGACTCACAATCCAAATAATCCGTGTCCTCCGCGTAATCCGTATCAGATGCGATTCAGACGAGCAACAAATCACTTCATTTCCACATAAAACAAATTAACTTAAATTGACACCTATGGTGCCTGCTTAGTTGGTTTTAGACGCTTAGAGTGTGAGTGTCTTGCCTTCTTAGAGTTTCAGCCATTGACGTACCGCATCTTTAACTGCGGATAATTGGTTAGGTTGAAGATTCCCTGGTCAACGAACCAGACTTCCCCTCGATTTTGCTTCGGCATCCTCTACCTTTATTTTGTCATGTTCAACAAAAAGTGCGTCAGCAATTTCCGTGAGTACCTCATCTCTCAGCGGTGGGAAATTCGGCAGAGTCACCTGCTTTATGATTTCAGAGAGGATTGCATGTTTTTCAATCTCAGGAAGTTGGTTGAATGCTGCCAATGTGTTTTGTGGGATTGCGTGCCTCCGTATGGCGAGAACATAAAGTTTATGAAAATCATACACGATGCCTGACGAAATTCAAGACTTTCTTTACTTCCGTAATTGCCGGACAATTTCAGGAAATTATACAGGTTTTGGATAAAAATTTAGATTTTTTTCATGTTATGCAAGCATTCTGCTCAAAAATTCGTCTTTAACGTCTAAGGGTATCATGCCAGTTCAAGTGGATATAATCTTTGTTATGTGTTACGATTTGGAAGGCGGGACATGAACAACGTTTTCCTGAGGATATTGACGACGAGGTTGTTATTGCGGACGACCCCATCGGAATGGAGGCACTGTTATGTTAATAACCCTAATTCAGAAAGAGATGATGCATCATATTCTGAGCGCTCGATTTATGGCATTGCTTCTGATGTGCGTACTGCTCATCCCGCTCAACTTCCATATCAATTACCATCGTTATCTCCAACGTCAAGTTGATTATCAAGAAACTGTCAAAGACGAAAACAGTAAGGACCCAGCGGAGCAACCTTGGACCCGTAGACAAACTACGGATCCGAATCTTGAAGTATCCAAGCTGATTCTTAAGCCGACACCTTTAAGTGTGTTTGGGACGGGTTTAGAATCTGCTCTACCGAGTTATCTCGGAATGACCCGGAATGGAATACAACGAGGGGAAGCGGCACTATCTACCGCGCCGCTCGCCTTTCTTTTGGGACATCTTGACTTTGTGTTCGTTGTCAGCACCGTCTTTAGTCTGCTCGCGCTCTTGTTTACCTTTGATGCCGTTACGGGAGAAAGAGAAGCAGGCACACTTCGGGTAACCCTCGCCAACGCCCTTCCGCGCGATGTCTTTTTGTGGAGCAAACTCATCGGCGGATACCTTGTGTTCATCGTTTCGTTCTTAGTCTCGTTAATCATCGGCTTATTCGTGTTGGTTTGGCAAGGGTTTCCATTGACTGAACCGGACACCTTTCCGCGTGTACTCTACCTCATCGGGATCTCGCTGCTCTATATTGCCGTCTTTTTTGCAATCGGTGCTGTGATCTCGATTTATTTCGACAGTTCCAAGACAGCACTCATCGTCGCCTTTACCGTTTGGGTGTTCGCTGTCCTGATCTTACCGCGTGTCGGGTTTCTTGCGGCGCAAACCATCGCGCCGGCTTCAACAGCGGAAAGCGTCTATAGGGAAAAGACAGCAAGGCGATCGGAATTGCGTGCCACTCTCGAAGTGGAAAGAAGCAAAATCATGGGTAAAATGATACAGGAATCTAAGCACGAAGAGGCAACGACCGGCTTCTTCAGATTAGATGAAGCGTTCGTCGCCAAAATGAATGAGAAGATGCGTCCTCTTCAAGAGGCGGCACGGTTAAAATACCGAGACTTCGCAACACAACTCGACAGGCGTTATGAGCAGGAAAGAGAACGCCAAGATAAAATCGGTATAAACTTTTCCCGGATCACGCCGACATCCTCCTTCATTTTTCTCGCAACGGATGCCACACAAACCGGTCAGGTAAAAAGAGATACCTACTTTCAAACGGGCACTCGCTATTATGAGGTACTGGATGCAGAAATGTTCAGCAAAATGTCAGACGCGGCTCTCATCGAAACAGAAGAAATCCCGTCTCCGCTGGCTCCGCCACCTCTCGCGGCATTGACTTTGGCAGAGATGCTCCAGCACGCTGCTCTGGATTTGCTATTGCTCTGCTTTTTCACAGGCGGGTTTACAAGTATAGCGTTCCTGAAATTCTTCAGGTCGGATATTTAAGAGGAGTATCCTCATGGAAAAAGATGACGTTCAACTGATTCACGATATTTTATCGGGTGACCACACCGCATTCACCACATTGGTTGAAAAATACCAAAAAAGCGTTCACGCCTTGGCATGGCGGAAGATCGGTGATTTTCATCATGCTGAAGAGATCACACAAGACACCTTCCTCCAAGCATATCAGAACCTTTCTACACTCAAGAATCCTAATCTTTTTGCTGGATGGCTCTATGTGATCGCTAATCGGCTTTGCATCGATTGGCTGCGAAAGCAAAAACCTGAGATGCAATCCTTGGAGGATCCACGTATAGAAAATATTGTAGAGAAACTCTCTTATACGCGTTATATGTCGGAACAGCGGGAAACAGAAACTGCTGAGCGTTATTATGAAATTGTTGAGCAACTCCTCGAAAAACTCCCGGAAAAGGAACGCACCGTCGTCACGCTCCACTACCTTGATGAAATGACGACTAAAGAGATTGGCAACTTTTTGGGGATATCGGTGAACACAATTCATAGTTGGCTCTATCGAGCACGCAAACGCTTACGCGAACACTTACAAGGAGAAGAATTTCACATGACACAAGAAAGTAGAGGAGAACTGGATCAATCAACTGAAGAATTAATTCTAAAAGAATTTGTGCCTAAGATGCTCGGCACCATAGAGACAAAGATTCACGCCGAACTTCAAGGGCAACTCGGAAAAAGTATTCCCGATACACAAATGCTCGAACAAGTGTTGGAAAAAGTGATGGGTGATGTTAAGGAAAAAATACTGGCAAAACTTCAAGCACAATTCGGAAAAGAATTTCCAAAAAAGATGTAAGCGGACAGGAGACGCTTAGCCAATTATCGGCGTTGATGTATTGTTATTCATCAACGAGCTTTGGTTACAGGACTTCCACCCTGACATTTGACGAGTGCGTGCTCTATAATATTCTCCAACTCTTGTCCATTCAACGATGCACCACAACTACACAAGAATTTGAAGTGCCCCAAATTTTGCCTGACAAATCCGCTTTTATGTGATATAATTAAGTGCAGTTGATGATCCTATTTTGTAGGTTGTGTTTACTAAGTCGGGTACTCCCATGAAAAAAATTCTCGTTGCGATGAGCGGTGGCGTAGACAGTTCCGTCACTGCTGCCATGATGATTGACGCAGGTTATGATGTCACTGGCATCACCATGCGCCTCGGCGCGCCCGATACCATTGAGGTCGAACCGGAGCGTCCCAACTGCTGCTCGCTTGAAGGGATTGAGGATGCGCGCCGCGTCGCCACGCAACTCGGTATCCCGTTCTACGGTGTGAACTATGAGGACGCTTTCCGTGAGCAGATTATCGACTATTTTGTGGACGAATACCTCGTTGGCAGGACCCCCAGTCCTTGTATGGTCTGTAACCGAGAACTCAAGTTTGGTAGACTCCTTGATCTTGCCAAAACGTTGGAGTGCGATGCCATCGCCACGGGGCACTATGCTCGCGTTGAGCAGGACCCAGAAACCGGACGCTATCTCTTACGCAAAGCACGCGATATCAGCAAAGACCAATCCTATTTCCTCGCTGCGCTCACACAGGAGCAGTTGCGCTGCGCCATGATGCCCCTCGGTGAATATACGAAAGCCGAAGTCCGAGACCTTGCCCGAAAATACAAATTGCGCACTGCCGAAAAAATTGAGAGCCAAGAACTCTGCTTCGTTGCTGACACCAATTATAGACGCTTCCTCCAAGACAGGGTCCCTGAGAAAATTGAGGGCGGTGATATTGTTGATACGGAAGGCAATGTCCTCGGTAAGCATGGCGGAGTGCCGTTTTATACTGTCGGACAGCGGCGCGGATTGGGTATTGCAGTCGGCAAACCGCTCTATGTGACACAACTCAACGCAGCGGAAAATACCGTCGTGGTCGGCGACTCCGATGCCCTCCTTGAGGACACGATGCACGTTGAGCGTATCAACCTCATCGCTATTGAGAAGTTAACAGAACCGATCCGTGCGCACGTCAAAATCCGATCCCGTGACGACGGTGGTCCCGCGACAATCTCTCCTATCAGCGATACCGAGGCAATTGTGAAATTTGACGAACCGCGCCGCGCAATTACCCCCGGCCAAGCCACCGTCTTTTATGAGGGTGAATACGTCCTCGGCGGCGGTTGGATTATAGACCCTCGCGACGCCAGCTGCCGAAAATGATGTCAGAACTCCTCTGCCTTCTCGGTCCCACAGCGGTCGGTAAAACAGAGATAGCCATTCAATTAGCGCAACACCTCAACGCCGAAATCATCTCCGTCGATTCCCGACAAATCTATCGGCAGATGGACATCGGCACTGCGAAACCTACCCCCGAAGAACAGCTGGCGGCACGGCATCATCTCATAGACTGTGTAAACATTTCCCAATCCTTCTCGGTCGCTGACTATCAATCCCTTGCAGACAAAGCGATTGCCGACATCCAAGACAGAGGCAAGCGGGTGCTGCTCGTCGGGGGTGCGGGGCTTTACTTTCGAGCAATTGTTGATGGCTTGTTTAAGGGACCAGGGGCTGATACCGCATTTCGAGAACGACTTGAGCAGGAAGTGACACAACTTGGTGTCGATGTCCTCCACGAACGGCTCCGTGCCTGCGATCCAGCGTCTGCTGATCGGATTCATCCCAACAATATAGTCCGAGTCATCCGCGCCTTGGAAGTCTATGAGTTAACTGGCACTCCCATGTCTGAACTTCAGCAGCAGTGGCATCCGGAAAAACAGCGGTATCCGTTTATCGCCTTTGGGTTGACAATGCCGCGTGGGCTGCTATACCACCGTATAGAGCAGCGTGTCGATATAATGCTTGCCAATGGGTTGATAGCGGAGGTGGAATCATTATTAGCGGCTGGGGATGCCCGTGGGACGGTCGCGCTCCAAAGTTTTGGCTATAGAGAATTGATCGCGTATCTGGATGGAGAATGTACGTATGTGGAAGCAATCTCGCAATTGAAACAGAACACCCGTCGATTCGCCAAGCGGCAGTTGACGTGGTTCCGCAAAGACACGCGTATTGAGTGGTTGGACCGGGAGTCAACACCAGATATTATCGCGCACCTGTTAGAGAAAATTAAGGGAATGTAGCGGGGTTGCGGTTATTGGATACTGAAAACTGAATTCCCTGTTGATTTCATCGACCGGATATAATACAATATTTCGTTGATACACTTCACGGAAAGGAGGGGAAAATGAGACGTTTTGGAACACAAGGTCCCGTCAATCCTCAAGAGCACTACGTTGTTTCACGTTCTGATGAGATCGCCGATTTAATCGAACGCGTTGACGAGGGACGCTATGTTGTGCTCTTCGCACCCCGCCAAACGGGCAAAACTACTTTCTTTCAAGATGCCTTAGCAGCAATTGTAGCCGATTCTATAACTGAACAGGCTGCGGACTATTTCCCAATTCAACTGAACTTTGATGTCTATAAGAACACTTCTGTTACCGATTTTTACGGCAACCTTTACCACGATGTTTGCGAAGAAATTGAGAATTTGTTCCAGCGGCGCGGCAGTACACCTCCTGAGGCTTTAAGCCGATTTTTGGCGGATACCCAACTAACGAACCCACATGCAATGAGAAGGTTTTTCAGACACCTTGATCGGTTGATAACACCTCAGAAATTCGTTTTCATTATTGATGAGTTTGATGGCATCCCGCAGGCTGCCCTGAGCGATTTTCTTCATACGCTCCGTCATATCTATATTGCTGGTAAGCCTCGGTGCCCACACAGCGTCGGCATCATCGGTGTCAAAAGTATTGCGCAACTCAACTACGATAGGTCTATCTCTCCGTTCAATATCCAAGATGAGTTCCATCTGCCCAACTTTACCCACGAACAAGTATGTGAACTGCTTGGGCAGTATACTGAAGAAGTTGGACAAGCTTTCGTCCCAGAAGTTATAGCTTCTATTCATAAACAGACTGCAGGACAACCTGTCCTTGTCAACAGATTTGCACAGATTCTTACCGAAGAGTTGGACATTCCGAAGGCTGAGCCGATTACTATGACACATTTTTCAAAGGCGCACTCGCAACTCCTTGAGGAAGATAACGTCAATCTCACACATCTGCTTACTAATATCCGAAAGGACCGCCGATTTGAAAGTGTTCTCATGCGAATTATGGCACGAGATGAGGGAGTTGATTTCAATCTACGTAGTGAAATTATCAGCGAACTTGCCACGTACGGTGTCATTGCCAGAGGTGCTGACGGGATGTGCGAAATCGTTAATCCAATTTATCTGTATTGCATTTTACAAGCCTTCAAGCCAGTCGTGAATGGACTCGAGGATGAATACTTACACGAAGATACTCGTGAAGGTTTTTTGGATTACCTCACACCCGCAGGACAAATTGATATGGGGGCATTGCTTGATAATTTCCGGGATTTCATTGCACGCGCAGGGTTCAAAATTCTGCAAGTCCCGGATACGCCGCAAGAATCGGTTGGCAGACATCTTTTGCTCGCATATCTTGACCAGTTCGTTAAAATTATCGGCGGTTTTATGCACATTGAAGTGCAAACCGGTCGTGGTAGAATGGACATCATTATCACCCACAACCAACAGAAGTACATCATCGAGACAAAAATTTGGAGAGGCGATAGTCGTTATCAGGCAGGTAAAAAGCAGCTCGCAACATATCTTAAATCTGAAGGCGTAACGGCAGGATACTACATCGTCTTCGACCATCGAGAAAAACCGGAGCCACACGTAGAAACAGAAACTATAGACGGTTTGAGGGTTCGGAGTTACGTCATTCCTGTGATGCAGGAACCGCCTTCACAGATTCCAAATACTTCTGAAACGCGATAAAACAGGCACTTCACTCAATACCCTGTTCTTCGCGATATGCCCTGATAATCGGTAAGAAATCATCGGCGTATTTTTCCGTTTTCGCGGGACCAATACCATGAATTTGTCTGAACGCTTCTTGTGTTTGTGGGAAATGGGTGGCTATTTCTTTTAGCGTCTTGTCAGAAAAAACACGGAATGCCCTTACCTCTTCTTTATCTGCCACAGTTTTGCGTTTATCGCGAAGCAGCTCGAAAAGTTCGAGAGCGTGTGGGTTCGGTTCTGCGGAGGTTGGTGGATCAGTATTCGATGCTTCAGTCGAGTGCGCTACCGGCTTCGTTCCATGTTCCTCGCAATAGTCACGGATGATTGGCAGAAAGACATCACCGTATTTTTCGGTTTTTGCGGGTCCCACACTTGGCATCACTCTGAGCGATTCTTCAGATGTCGGAAAATAGGTCGCCATCGCTCGCAGTGCTTTATCGTGAAAAACCGTATTAGGGTGTACGCCTCCCACGTCAGCGATTCTGTCTCGTTCAGTCTGGAGCAATTTGAAGAGTTCGGGATCGTATTCAGTCAGCACTTCAGATGTGAGGTGGTGTACCGATTCCACCGAAAACCCCCAAAACGGCTCGCCTCCATTCAGCACTCCCCATCCACTCTGAGTCACACGGAGGCTGCCGTGTTCGGGATCTCGTGCTAATAGTTCTTGTTGGAGGAATTGATGAGACAAATATCTCCACTGCGTCTTGCTGTATTCCATACCGATGCCATACGTGGAGAGTTCATCGTGTCTGTTATCAAGAATCTTTTTCCGTTTTGACTCCCGTAATATATCAATGATATACGCTTCACCGAATAGTTCTTCTGTCCGGACGACACAAGAGAGAAATTTTTGCGCTGGTACTGTCAAGTCAACTCGCTCTGTTTCTGATTTACGGCAGTTGTCACACATCCCACAATTTTGCTGTTCGTATTGCTCTCCAAAATAAGCTAACAACACTTTTCGACGACACGCTATTGACGTTGCCCACGAAACCAGTGTTTGTGATCGTTCCTGTCGTCCCTGTTTTTCGGATTCTGCACCTTGATCAATGAAATGATTGATAGTGTCAACATCGCCATAACTGAATAGCAAAAGACACTCTGCTGGGAGTCCGTCGCGACCACTACGACCGATTTCCTGATAGTAGGATTCAGGTTCCTTCGGCAAACCAGCGTGTAGCACAAAACGCACATTCGGTTTGTCAATTCCCATACCGAAGGCGATTGTGGCGACTATTACTTGGATTTCGCCATTAATGAAAGCCTCTTGATTCTGTTTTCGAGTTGTGTTATCCAGATCTGCGTGATAGGGACGTACTGAGATGTGTCTGGCGGTTAAATTACGACAGAGCGATTCAACCTGTTTTTTCGTTTGACAATATATAATGCCAGATTCACCGCGATGTTTATCAAGAAACGCGAGTGTCTGTTCCAGCAATTCAACTTTCGGTTCAACAGCGATGAATAGATTTTCTCGGTCAAAGCTGCCTATGAATTCGTTTCCCTCGCCAAACTTGAGTAATTTTTTGATGTCATTTTGAACCCGTGGGGTCGCAGTAGCTGTTAGGGCGACGCAAACGGCTTTTTGGAATCGCTCGCGAATAGAAACCAACTTTCGGTATTCCTGCCGAAAGTCGTGTCCCCATTCTGAAATGCAGTGTGCTTCATCAATCGCAAGGCAGGCAACATCTGAGTCATCAAGCATAACAAGTATTTCGGGGCGAACGAGCGTTTCAGGAGCGACATAAAGCAGCTTGATTTCACCTTGTCTGACTTGCTGCATCGTGGCGACGTATTCTGTATTCTCAACAGTATGATTGAGAAACGCTGCGCGGATACCACGATTTTTCAGTTGCATCACCTGATCCTGCATGAGTGAAATTAGTGGCGAGACAACAACGGTTACACCATCAAACATGAGGGCAGGCAATTGATAACAGAGTGATTTTCCGCCACCTGTCGGTAGAACAATCAGTGCATCCTGCCGTTTTAAAATGTGGTTGATGATGGTTTCCTGAAATGGACGAAACTGTTCATGTCCAAAAACATTTGTGAGAATATCTAACGGGGTTTGCGTCGGGGTTGGCAGTGAGGGGTGTTCTTGATCTCTGGGACGTTCCGATTGCCCTTGTTCTAATTCTTCAAAAAACCAGCCGGATATCTGCGCGTAGTGCCGCTCTTCAGCATGAGACTGATCTTTTGGTCTCCACCGATGTGCCAGCGACACACGCAGGAGCATACCTGCAGGAATTGTCTCAAGCGGTTCTTGGAAACCGACGAAGGTGAGCGTGCAGCCTCCATTTTCGGTAGGGTAGCGATATCGTATTCGTCTCCCTTCTGTATCGCGAGTAAGCGGTTGATCCGGTCTCCAAAACGTAGTACTGTAAGGCGGAATATCACCGTCCACGGTGATGTAGAGCGAACCGCTACTTGTCGTTTTCAATAAGCCTTCGTAAAGTTCTCGCGGGTCCCCCAATTTCGGCGGCATCAAAAGTTCAATAGCACTTACTAAATCTTTTGTGTTTTTCGTGGTATGAAGACGCTGCTTTTCGTGAACCACGATGTTTTCATTATGCGGCGGAATCAGTGAAGTTTCTGGCACAGGCTTGGCAGTAATCTCCCAAATATCGCCAACCTCATATTCTCGGTTCGCCCCGGCATGTGGGTCAGCATTAAACGGAACCAGTCGGACGCTTTTTCCTGTCTCTGTAATCGCACCGATACATGCGCCGCTGCCCATTCGGGTTTTTGCAACAATTAAAACTCTCACGGTAAAATATCTTCAACCTCCAGATTGAGTATTTTCGCCAGTTTATCTGCTACTAAGGAGCGGTGGCATGCATCCGGGGCAGTTTCCACACAAAAGAGTGCTACAACTTTAGCATCCGATTCCAGTTCATCTAACAGGCTTTGGGGGTCAAATGTAGCGAGACATTCGGTATGGTAGGCATCAATGAACGCTTCCCCCAATGCGGTGCGTTTGCGTTTGGCGGTTTTGGTCGCTTTGTCCGCCGCTGCCTGTTTTTCTCGAACAATTTTCGTCGGAGCTAAGTCTTTTCGGTAAATGTAACGGATGCCGAATTCCGCGAGTCGTGCCTGTAATCGCTTGCTGTTGGCGAATGCATACGTTGCGCCGCGTACGCCACGTCGGCTGCGGATATCGCAGAACGTATCAACCTTTGCCTTGCATAAAGCATCAAAAAAACTTGCTTCGTCAAAGCCGTATACACCAATGGTGATAATTTTGATTTTCTTCATGGTGGATTTGAATTAGGAGTATTTTTTCCGAGAGTGGAACGTATTTTCACCAAACAACGACAATTGCCCACCTGTCAGACGTTCAACGACTTTCTCCTGCGTCAATTGCGCACTATTTTCGTCGATATGAATGACGGGAATATTCTGTGTTGTAAGCGTTGCACCGATGAGTTTGCATCGGTGACACTCTTCCGGTTTTCCTTCGCTGCACATAAGGACAACAGATTGTTGTTGCAAGAAGGCGGTGTGTAAGCGTTCAATTCCGCTCTGGTAGAACTCCGTGACTTTGACCTTTTCGTAATCAACTTTTCCGTTGACATAACACGTTTCATCATCGGGTCTGCCACCGAGTGTATCCCCCATGAATATATAGCGAATGCTGTGTCGTTCCAGTTCATTCGCTAACGGTGCTTTGGAGAATTCCGGTTTGTAGCGTGAGTACGGTGCCGAACGGACATCAATGAGGAAGGTAATTTCGTGCTGCTGTAACACTTCAATGAGTTCCACTATTGATCGGTTTCCGTAGCCTATCGTGTAGATTGGAATGGCTGTTGGTTTTTCCATGATACATAATAATATCATACGCTGTGCCAGTAGAGCAACCAAATTCTGTTATACCGCTTTCCATCTGACAGCTGACAACCGACAACTGAGTGCTTCTATCTCAAAATATCCTTGCCATTTTCCTACAGGGTTTGCTATATTAACTTAGGTGAGGACAGGTTTCAGAACTTCATCTTCCGCATTTCCACACCCAATTATGAAAAACTACAGCGTCAGAATGACGCGTGAGAACATGGAGAATATCCCACAATTCCCCATCCCAGAGGGGTTTGCGATCCGGAATTATCGTCAGAATGAGGGACATATCTGGACGCGGATTCTGAAAGCCGCGGAACCCTACATGGACATTGACGATGGGCTTTTTGATCGCGAGTTTGGACATCATCTTTCAGTGTTGGAGGATAGAAGTTTCTACTTAACGACGGACGCAGGCGAGGAAATCGGGACAACCACAGCGTGGTGGCAAGATATAAATGGAGACGTTTGGGGACAGATTCACTGGGTCGCAATTCACCCCGATTACCAAGGACGTAGTCTTTCCAAACCGATGATGTCTGTAGCGATGGAGCGTCTGAAACAATCCCACGAACGCTGCTTTCTCGGCACGTCAACCGGGCGTATTCCAGCGATCAAAGTTTATCTTGACTTTGGTTTTATTCCTGACCTTTCGCGTGAAAATAGCCAACAGGCTTGGACAGAAGTCGCGTCCGTTTTGGAACACCCAATTTTGAAGGAATTGAATTTTTAGTATGAAGCAAGGGTTGATTCTAACTTCCTATCTCATTTTCGCGGCGTTCGGATTCGTATCGCAAGTAGCTGCGCAAGAGAGCAACTTTGTGCCGGTCACCGGTATACGCGTGTTGACGTTAGAGGCTGTGAATTCGGACAAGGCGGATTTGTTCTCTGCACCTTGGAAGTATCATCCGGGTGATAATCCCGAATGGGCAAGCCCAACTTTTGACGATACCGCGTGGGAATCCATGAGTACACTAATGTCTCGAAAAGAACTTTCCGAAAATAGATGGGAGGGTATCGGTTGGTTCAGACTTCATCTGTCCGTTCTTGATGAGCAGCTCTGGAATCTGCCGTTGGCACTTCATGTAACGTATCAAGCGGGTGCGTCTGAAATCTATCTTGACGGCGAGCTGATTTATAAATTCGGTACAGTTGGAACGAGGAGAGAAGAAGAAAAACCGTATTGGGCGCGCAACCCACAAGTGATTTCGTTCTCCGGCAAAACCGATCATGTCATCGCAGTCCGGTATTCCAATTTTTCTTCTCCCGAGTCGATACCGATACGTGGCTTTGGACTCAGATTGACAGAACTGAACCGGAACATTAAAAGACATGTCACCATTGTTCGCGAAGTCACCACTTTTCAGATGGTATGGACGGCAATTTCGATTTTCATGATGCTACAACACTTATTGCTATTCGGCTTTTATCCGCGGGCACGCGAAAACCTCTATTTTGCGATTTCGATAGGGAGCATCGGTGCTTTTGTTTTCCTTGTCTTCCAGCTTGTCTTTTTATCAACAAGTGTAACACAAATGCTGTTTCTACTTCAGTTACTTGTGTGTGTTTATGTACTGATGTTTTTGGCAGGAATGCTATTTCTCTATACGCTCTTTTATCCGAAGTTGCCCAAACTGTCTTGGTTCTTTCTTATGGGGTGGGTTATATCTATCTGCTTGATCTTCCTTGGTGTTGGTACTGTTCCAATGCTCGTACTCGGAGCGACTACGGGGGAAATCTTCGAGATATCCCTCACAGGGTCTCTATTCCTATCTCTATTAACCGCTCTCACGTTTTTAGAGATGGCGCGTGTGATTATCGTCGCCATCGTAAAGAAAAAAGATGGCGCGTGGATTTTTGGACTCGGCTCGCTCATGCCTATTATCCTTCCGTTCATGTTCACTTTTTTCGTGTCATATACAAGATATGATGGAAACATAAACTGGCAATTTAGTGCACTCGCTATAACCCTCGCACCGCTTTTTTCGATGTCGGTTTACCTTGCTCGCAATTTCTCCCGAACGCACCGAAAACTTGAGACGGAGGCGCTTGAGCGACAACTTTTGGAGGTTGAGAACACTCGCAAAACAGAGGAATTAGAAGAAGCACGTAAACTCCAGATGTCGATGCTACCGCAAGACGCACCACAATTGCCTAACCTTGATGTCGCATTCAAGATGCAACCCGCAACGGAGGTCGGTGGCGACTATTATGACTACAATCTTACCCAGAACGAACGGCTTACACTTGCAATCGGAGATGCCACGGGGCACGGTACGAACGCTGGACTCGTCGTTTCCGCTGTTAAAAGCCTTTTCAAGACATCGGCACCGGATGCCGGTAACTTAGAAACACTCGACCGTATTTCGCAGGGTGTCAAGAGCATGAATCTAAAAAGGTTGTATATGGCAATGACACTCGCCACGTTCAACCACAATAAATTGGAACTTACAGGTGCCGGGATGCCGCCAGCACTCATCTATCGAGCGACCGAAAACCTTGTTGAGGAAATATTGCTTGAAGGCATGCCATTGGGCGGGTTTATCGGAGCCGAGCGGGAAGAAGCATCGTTTGAACTCCAGCCCGGCGATACAATCCTGCTCATGAGTGACGGTCTACCAGAGATGTTAAACCCTGAAAACGAAATGTTGGACTATCCAAAAACGACGGAACTATTTGCGGAGGTAGCGAATCAGTCCCCGCAAGCGATTATTGATCATCTCTTCAATGCGGGTATGTCATGGGCGCAAGGGAGACCCCCAGAGGATGATGTGACACTTGTTGTGATGAAGGTAAAGTGACTTGTAAAGCGTTTTGTTATCTGTCAAACACGCCACTATTTCTTCCCTGAAAACTTCAATGAGAAGGAGTTTTGTTATGACTACAACGATAATCCCAACTCTTAGTAAACAACAGATCGCCGACTACCATGAGGACGGCTATCTCATTGTGCGAAACGTTTTGTCGCCTAAGGAAGCCGACGAACTCCGGCGCGTCGTCCAAAAAGAGGTGAAACGCGATGCCTATCCATCGTCGCTGACGTATCCTCAGCCAGCGAAATACACGGTGAGTGGCAACCGTCTCGCTGCACCCGGACTCACCGCTATTGCCGAACATCCAGCTGTTGTTGGTGCCGTGGAATCTGCCCTTGGTCAACCCGCACACCTGACTGCCTATGTTGCGTATCTTCGCACACCGGGTGATAAGGGTGCCGGCGCACATTGCGACTACAAACGGTGGCGACCTGTCGGCTCATCAATGAACTGGGTATTCGCCATTATTCCGCTGACTGATTTCGATTCGGAATACGGTCCCTTCCTCGTGTCTCCCAAGTCCCATAAATTAACGCAGGTGATTGATCCGGACGCGCATATCTTGGACCTCACTCGTCCGGATCGTGAGCAGCTGCCACCGTTCATTGATCCAGAACTCAAAGCTGGGGACTTACTTGTTGTCAACGAGCACGTCTGGCACGAAGCACCTGCGGGTACCACAACTAAAGACCGATGCGGGATTTTCAATAAGTATTGTGCAGTAGACGCACCACCGGCAGCAGGATATTATCCTTACAATCCCGCCGCGTTGGAGGCGTTAAGCGATGATGGCAAACGCCTCATACCAACCTGTTTCGACAAGCCGATTACGACAACACGCCTACTCATTGAGCATCCATCTGGTCAGGAATCAAAATTCCTTCTGCGCAGCGACACCGAAAAAGCGTCTTGGGAGTTGCCGGGAGGCGAAGGCTGGGAAGAGGAGAAACTCGTTGGTTGGGATGTCGGCGCACGGATCGGTTCACTGCAAGAACTCACCCAAACCCAACTCGGTTTAGAGGTTTCTTGGATGTCCTATATTGACGATGTGGAAAAGGAGGATGGTATCTGCCGCGTCTACGGCTTTTCGGACGGGGATCTTGATCTTGATGCACTCGCTGATGAGAGCTATCACTGGTTTACAAGGTCCGAACTGCAAAAACGTCTCGGTGAGAGTGACGCTATCTGTCGTACGATTGATACATGGCAGCAGACCGATGTGATTCGGGGCAAAGGGAAGGCGTGCAATCAAAGCCGAACCCAATTTGATCTTTAAACTATAGGGTTTCTGCTCGGTTTTCTCCGTTGTCGAAAACCGGTTTCTGTGTAGATCGTGGATTGGGTTGATTGGAGCGCAAGTCAACTACTTTCCAACCTACAATCGGATTTTGCTGGTGAGATTTCATGAAGATTCAGAATTTAATTCGGTAATGTGGGAGGGGTTGTAACCCCGAATTACCGAATTATTTTTTAATCCCCATTTAACCTCGCCTTACTCTTCCATCGCGAGTCGTTTTTTCTGCTCCTCGAGCATCTTTTTCTGACGCTTGACGCGCTCTGGGACTAAGCGTTCTCTCGGTGCTGTCGGTTTAAAGTCCAATCGGCTTTTTCCTAACCCGTGCAGCACTCCTAACTCCACCGGTGAGAAATCATTCGGATTCTCACGATTGAAATTCATCGGTTCTTTGAGGGAAACCGGCGGGTTCGTGATGAAACGGGCGCGACCAGATGGGTTCTGTGAAGCGGCATGCAAGATAAACGGGTGCAGCAGCACAACATCGCCTGCGTTTCCTGTGATTTCTACAAAGTCCTTGCACTTTCCAATGAGTTGCCCAAACCCTCCAGGTGGCAAGCCTTCTGGGTGCTCATACAACCGTTGTGCGACATGCTGGACCGAATCGCACGCCACGAACGTGCCACCGCTCTGCGGATAGATATCCGACCAGACGACAATAGAAAGCAATCCCTGTTCGGGGCTATCCAGAAAGTGCCTAAAGAAATCGCCATCCTTATGCCAACCACTAACTTCGGGGGAAGGCGGTTGCCAAGGTGCGTCTGCCCCTAACGCAAAGTTGATAATGAAACCGTCACTCCAACCGGGCTTTGAGTCGTTCCCCCAGGGATTAATAATCCTGTCTTCACCGCCAAGCAGATCACAGATAGCATCCCACGCCCTCGGTGCAACATCCTCAATTAGCACCCGGTTCATAGAAGGCAAGTGAATGCGTGGTTCCTTCCAAGTTGTCGGATCATCTGGATCATAACCGAGTCGTTTGTAGGCGAATGTCCGCCATTCTTCTGCCAACTCGCGCGGAAAACAATCTTTTAGAATAACATGTCCCTTCTCAACGAAATGGTTAACGTCTGATTCGGTCAATGTTTTGTAAGTCCTTGCCATCTATTTCCTCTTTATTTTATTTTTTTAGGCGTGTTATACAAACGATACTTACAAGAAACGAGGCGCGCCTATCCAAGGAAATTATTATATACTATCCAACAGCGTTTCTGCGAGTTTTGTTGCGAACTCATCGTCGTTGATGTGAGCGTCCATCTCAATAACCGTGACATTGTCCCCGATGTGTGCCTTCAGATTTTCGATCCATGCAGTTCGTGCTTCGGGTGAATCAAAGGGTTGCCCGGTTTTGTCAATCGCTGATATACCTTGTGTCGGAATGATAACCGTGGTAGGTCCCTGTGCTTCGCTGAGTTTGCGAGCCATAATGCGTCCGAGTTCAGCGGTTTCTTCAGCGGTTGTCCGCATCAGCGTCACTGTCGGATTATGCTGATAGAACAATCGGTCACTGAACTTCTCTGGTACAGTGTCTGGGGGACCGAAGTTTACCATGTCCAATGCACCTGGAGCAACGACTTGCGGCAGTCCGGATTCTCCTGCGGCTTCCAGTCGGTCGGGACCAGCACTTAGAATTCCGCCGACCAATTCGTCAGCAAGTTCCGTCGTCGTCGCGTCTAATACGCCAGCGAGGAAATCACCTTTGACCAGATCCTCCATCGCTTGCCCGCCGGTGCCGGTTGCGTGAAATACGAGCACTTCATAGCCAGCAGCTTCAAGGATTTCCCGCGCTTTTGTGACACATGGGGTTGTCACGCCGAACATCGTCGCTGCGATTAAAGGCTTATCCGCTGTCGCTGTTGGTACTTCCGCGTTCACCATCCCGACAATAGCACCTGCTGCATTCGCGAGGATTTGTCGGGACAAGCGATTGATGCCGGCGATGTCCACAACAGAGTACATCATACATATATCTTTCGACTGCACATAAGGGCTTGTATCACCTGATGCCAAGGTTGACACCATAATTTTCGGAACCCCCACCGGCACTGCCTGCATCGCTGTCGTTCCGATGGTAGTGCCTGCGGAGCCACCGAGGGAGATTATCCCGTCAATTTCGCCTGCAGCATGTTTCTCAGCAACGAGTGCTGCAGCACCCTGCGCCATCACAGCCACGCTGTTGCCTCGGTCACCTTCATCTCTCAAAGCCTGTAGAGATGATCCTCCTGCTTGTGCGACTTCATCAGCAGAGACATCCGGCGTTAATTGTGGTTCTCCCAATATACCTGTATTGATAACACACGTTGAGACTCCTGCTGATTCTATCTGCGCTTTAATGAACGAGAATTCCACGCCTTTTGTATCCATTGTTCCAACAATACAAACTGTTTTTGCCATCTACAGATACCTCCACTGTTCGACAGATTTAGATTTTACCTTACAGTATTCTCTGAATTTTTCGCATTATCAGATGGGGTTGTTTTTGACTAAAATCACGTTATCGTAGATTATTATAGAACGTGTGGTAGGACGTGTCAAGTTTTTTAAAATTGACACAATTCAGAAGATATGATACAATGGTTGTCAGTTTTCAGTTGTCTTTAATACTTCGAGGACTTACGCGTTCACTGTAAGTAATTGAATAGCGTCTGTCCTGACTTCATTATGAAATATTTCAACTGATGACGGATAACTTTTTTGTCTTTGCTATGTCAGGTTAGGCGTGCATGCGCGGATTGCGGAGGAAATGTGTGAAATCAATTCATTCTAAACAAGCAGGATTAACATCAATACAGGTCTTAGTTGTCGTTATCGTCCTCGGAATTATTGCGGCGGTACTTTTGGCACCTCGATTGCTCGGACAAGCAGGTCGCGCTTTACAGGCGCAAGCCGCTGAGGATATTGAAACACTTGGTATTGCTCTTGATAGATACGCCAAGGATAACGGTGATTATCCATCGACTGAACAGGGCTTAAAGGCACTCTGGGAGAAACCTGAAGCACCACCAAGTCCTATAAATTGGCTTGGACCTTACATTCAAATCCCGATTACAGAAGATCCATGGGGAAATCCTTACGTATATGTCCGCCCCGGTGCCCACGACCGATACGGGTACGATCTCATCTCTTTTGGTAGTGACGGTGTTGAAGGCGGGACAGGTGAGGCGGAAGATGTCGTCAGTTGGATTCGGCGTGATGAATAATTCAGAAAAATGATAGTTAGCAGTCGTCAGTCAAGAAAGGACTTGCTAAACGAAAATCTCTTAACTGAAGACTGATAACCGATAACTGAAAACTATTCCACGGAGGCGTTTATGAAGATTACCCAGATTGACGTTATAAAGGTGAGAGTGCCGTATCATGAAGGCATTTATGAACTCATGACGCGCCGCAATCTTTACCAAATTGACTACGTCTATAAGGTTCACACCGATGTCGGACTCGTCGGGATTGGCGATGGTGCATTTCAAGCGGAAGATGTTGTTCAAGGCTACATCGGTAGAAATCCCTTTGAGTTTATGAGTGGTTGGGCACCGACACCGCTTCAGCAGGCTTTTTACGACATCATGGGTAAGGCACTCGGCGTGCCGGTGCATCAACTTTTAGGTGAGAAAGTTCACGACAAAACATCGTTCGGCTACTGGTCTATTGATATGACACCGGAGGAGTGGGCGGCAGAAGCGCGACACGCTTACGCCATTGGTTATCGGCTCCACAAAATCAAAGCCCGCCCGTGGTTTGAAGTCCTCGAACAGGTGGAGGCGATTACGGCGGTTGTGCCGGATGATTATCAGCTCCGTGTTGATGCAAATGATTCGTTTGAGACCCCCGCACGTACCCTTGAAGTTGCACGCCAACTTCAAGATTACAATATAGAATCGTTTGAAACGCCGATCCCACAAGCCGATATTGCTGGATACCAAGAGATTAAACAGCACACTGAAATACCGATAACAATTCACTTCGGTAACCCGGATCCAGTTGAAGCAATTCGGGCGAAGATGAACGATTCTTTCATTATTGCTTACCCAGACTCACGCGCTGCCAACGCCAAGCGGGAAGCAATGATTTCGGATGCCGCACATCTCCCGGTCTGGATACAGATTGTCGGACTCGGCATCACAACCTGTTACGTTATGCACCTTGCTGCAGTGATGCCGAATGCGACTATGCCTGCGATTACACTGAATGCCTTGCGTGCCTTTGACCTTGTCACGCCGTCAACGATTCAGCTTGTTGACGGATACGCAACTGTTCCAGATAAACCGGGGTTGGGCGTTGAATTAGATGAGAACGCGCTTGACAATTGTCGCGTCTAAAGGAGAGGAACAATGAAGATATTTACCATCTGCGGAGTGCTGGTTTTTACAGGACTGATTCTTACGATCGGATTCGGTGTTTCCGCACACGCTGCAAAACTCGGATTGGCGAGTGCTTGGCTCTTTGAAGAAAATGGTGGGAAGGTTGTCAAAGACATCGTCAGTGGACACGACGGTGAAATCAAAGGCTCACTTGAATGGGTAAAAGACGGTAAATTCGGTGGCGCATTGAAATTCCCCGGCAAAGGTGATAGTTATGTCCGCGTTGACCACGACGATGTTTTCAATTCCGATCCGTACTCGTTTGTCGCATGGGTGAAGCTGGAAAACGCCTCGTGGCAATATGTTGTCTGGCGAAATGGAGATGTCTGGCCCGAACCCGAAAATGTGCGCCATCTTGATATATGGATTCACACGGACGACTATCCGGTCTTTATGTGGCACGTCAAGGGAAACGTCGGGCGTATTGACGGTAAAACCATCATTGCTGATGGTAAGTGGCACCACATTGCCAAAATCTATGATGGCAAAAATGTTCAGATGTACGTTGATGGAAAAGTAGATGGCGAAAAACCGAGCGGTGGGACGCTGGATACGAGTAAATCCCCTATCTGGATAGGGGCACGCCCCGGCAACGTCGCTGCGACGGGACTCTTTGACGAAGTCGGCTTCTTCACGGAAGCACTCTCTAAAGATCAACTGAACGATGTCATGGATAGCGGATTGGCTGGATATGCTGCTGTTGATGCAGCTGGGAAAGCAACGACAACTTGGGGACTGCTGAAAACGAGAAAATAATAGGCACATCATTTATAAGGGCAGGTCTTGTGTTTGCCCACACACTGTATGCCTAAAAACAAGAAATGGAGAAAAACGCATTATGCAAATGCACGTAGGTGGAGAATGGATTGATAAATCCAATAAAATTGACGTACTGAGCCCCTTTGATGGCTCAGTTGTTGACACTGTCCCCAGAGGGGATGCAGCCGACGTTGAAACTGCCATTCAGACTGCAGAGCGTGGCGCGAAGATCATGGCAGGCTTGACCGGCTATGAACGCTATGAAATCCTGCGGAAAGTCGCGGACTTGATGGTGGAGAAGGCTGATGAACTCGCCCAGGTTATCACCCGCGAGGAAGGGAAAATCCTCGCCGAGGCAACGATTGAAGCTACCCGTGCTTCGGAAATTATCGCGCTCTCCGCAGAGGAAGCAAAACGATTAACCGGTGAAACGATCCCGCTTGAAGGTGCCCCCGGTGTCAAAGACAAACTCGGCTTTACTGTCCGTGTTCCGTGTGGTATCGTCGCTGGTATTAGTCCCTTCAACTTTCCATTGCACCTTGTCTGCCACAAAGCCGGTCCTGCGATCGCAGGTGGAAACGCTATTATCATCAAACCCGCGACGGACACACCGCTCTCCGCCCTGAAACTCGTTGAACTCTTTTTAGAGGCTGGCACACCGCCTGAGGCGATTCAATGTGTGACGGGACCCGGCGGCGAAATCGGTGATACACTCTGTGCAGATCCGCGGGTCCGGAAGATTACCTTTACCGGCAGCCGTGATGTCGGTGAACATATCTGTAAGGTCGCAGGATTAAAGCGTGTCACGATGGAACTCGGCTCGAACTCGCCACTCATCGTGATGCCCGATGCTGATCCTGAGAAAGTCGCACGTGCGGCGGCAGCGTCCGGTTATTCTAATGCAGGACAGGTCTGTATCTCAACGCAGCGCGTCATCGCGCATGAGAAAATCTATGGAGATTTCTTGGATGCGTTCCAAGCCGAAGTCGCCCAAATCAACACCGGTGACCCGCTCACAGAAGGGACACGGATGGGACCGATGATTCGAGAAGGAGATGCCACTCGTGTTGCGGAATGGATCCAGGAAGCCGTCGCTGACGGGGCGGAACTCCTCACCGGTGGAGATAAGCAGGACCAGTTTGTTACACCTGCCATCCTTGCCAACGTCAAACCGGAGATGAAAATCTCTTGTGACGAGGTCTTTGGACCAGCTGTCGGTGTAACGCGTGTCAACGATATTGATGAGGCGATTGCCCTTGCCAATGATACGAACTACGGGCTGAGTGCCGCTATCTTTACGCAGAACGTCGATTGGGCGATGAAGTTCGTCCGTGAGGTTGAATCTGGCAACCTAATGGTGAACTGGGGCACACAGTGGCGTGCGGATTTGATGCCGTATGGTGGTGTTAAAGAGAGTGGTATGGGCAAAGAAGGTCCGAAATACGCCATAGAAGAGATGACCGAACTGAAGATGGCGATCTTCCATTTGGACAGTTAGCGGGTTTTGACAACGGGCGGATATCGTTATCTGCCCGTTGCCTTCAAATGCACCCTTATGCCTTTTGTGCAGTCATGCTGGCGAGGATACCGAGAATTTTGTCGCACCGCTCAATTGTGTAGGCTGCCATATCAAGTTGAAGTTTCTTTCCCTCCAACTTAAGGAATACCCAATCTATACCTGACGTAAGGGCACCATAGACGCAAGAGATGTCATTCTCCCTTTCGGCATTAAAGCATTGGGCGGCAACCATCTCTGCAACACACTGCCCGAGCCCTATTGTCAAATTATCCCTTTTCGCTTCAACAAGAATGATAATTGGTGCTTCCAAATGAAATTGGGCAGGCGATAGGCTTACCAAAAAATCACAAACGCCGGTCAAGCCGTTTTCAGCATCAACATTAAAGTCAATCCCCGAAAAAAAACTGATGTCTCGGTCGAAGTGCTCCCAAAGCTCAACCAGCACTGCGGAGACAATCAGTTCTGATTTTGCCTTCTCAGTACCTATAGCAAAAGCTAGCGGAACATTTCGCTCCAGTGCCGTAGTAAGATGAGCACTCGGAGCCACCGGTTCTACGTCAGAAAAGATACCGGCGGTGTTAACTGCTTCTAAGTGAAACGCTTTCTGGACTGTTTCTAAGGTCCAATTGCTATACGCCATGTGAGAAAACCTCCGCCCGTTAAGTTTGATAGGAGTCTATCCGAAAATAGTGGAAATGTCAAGGGAATATTTTCTCTGATTCGGAACTGTCATTGTCTATTTTCACACAGAACGTCGATTGGGCAATGAAGTTTGTCCGCGAGGTTGAATCTGGTAATCTGATGGTGAACTGGGGCACACAGTGGCGTGCGGACTTGATGCCGTATGGTGGTGTTAAAGAGAGCGGTATGGGCAAAGAAGGTCCGAAATACGCCATAGAAGAGATGACCGAATTGAAGATGGCGATCTTCCATTTGGATAGTTAATCGCAAACATTAGATTTAAACATAAACCCGCTGCTGATTCGTGTCAGCAGCGGGTTTTTTTGGTTTTCTTGTGGCGCAAACTGTCAGTTTGGGTCCGAAACTTACTCTTCCGCTTCCTGTTTTAATTCGGCGATTACCTTCTGGGCAATATCGTCAGGTACAACCTCATAATGCGAGAATTCCATCGTGAAGTTGCCGCGGGCACTCGTCATCGACTTGAGATCGATCGAATACCGAAGCATCTCCGAGAGCGGGACGCTTGCTTGAATAACCTGCTTTTTCCCGATCTGTTCGACGCCCATTACTTGTCCGCGACGTCCATTCAGGTCGCCGATGATATTTCCCATGAACTGTTCAGGCACCGTGATCGTGACATTCATAACGGGTTCGAGCAAGCCCGGATCGGCTTGTTCTGCAGCAGCAGAGAACGCGAGGGAGCCAGCAATCTGGAACGCCATATCCGAAGAATCGACAGGGTGATATTTTCCATCATAAAGGTCAATTTGGATATCAACGATTGGGAAACCAGCGAGTAAACCTCTGTCCATTCTCTCGCGGATGCCTTTTTCGACAGCCGGAATGTAGTTACGCGGAATTGAGCCACCAACAATATTATTAACGAACTCAAATCCTTCACCGCGTTGCAAGGGGGCGAGGTTAATCCAGACATCTCCGAACTGCCCTCTTCCACCGGATTGGCGTTTGTGCCGTCCTTGAATGCTTCGGACACTTCGACGAATCGTTTCCCGATACGGCACTTTTGGGGGTGAAACATCGGTCTCGACACCAAATTTGTCTGCCATCCGTTCCCGATTGACAGTAATGTGCAAGTCACCAAGCCCAGAGATGAGAAGTTGTTTCGTAACTTCATTCCTCTCAATTCTGAACACTGGGTCTTCTTCGGACATGCGTGTGAGTGATGTCATCAATTTTTCATCATCACCTTCGCGCGTCGGATGAATAGCGTAAGAGATGACCGAATTCGGGAATTCGATGCCTGCGAGTTGAATAGGGTTATCTCTATCACAAAGCGTATCCCCTGTCTGGGTCACGGAGAGTTTCGTGAGTGCGCCGATGTCTCCTGCTTCTACTTGTGGCGTACTAATTGCGTCCTTACCGTTCATGAACGTGGTTTTTCCGAGTCGTTCGATCTGTCCTCGCGTCGAGTTGCTGACTTGAGAATCCCCTTCCAAGATACCAGAATAAACGCGAAAGAAACTCAATTGCCCCGCGAACGGGTCGGCAATCGTTTTGAATACAACGGCGGACATCGGTGCATCTGTTGAGGGTTCCCGACTCTCTTCTTCATTTTCTGCTGCTGTAGCTGCTCCTACATCGACGGGAGATGGGCATCCGGTCAGCAGCGTGTCCATCAATTGTTGCACGCCGATATTATTTAATGCGGCACCGCAAAACACGGGAGTAAATTGATTCTCGAAAATCCCGAGTTGCAAGCCGTTTTGAATCTCTTCGTCGGACAATTCGCCTTCAAAAAACTTCTCAATCAGTTCATCATCGCTTTCTGCAGCGACTTCAACAAGTGCCTCACGGGCTTCTTCAGCCTGTGTTTCCAAGTCTGCGGGTATTTCGGCTTTCGCGGCACGTTTGCTGCCATCGGGTTGCAGATAAGCCGCCATCTGTATAACATCGACAACACCGGAAAACTGATCTTCTTTACCGATCGGGAGTTGAGTAGGGACAGCCCGTGTTTCTAGGATGTCTTCAACGCTTGCGAGTGCGTTTTCAAAGCTGGCGTTCTCTTTATCCATTTTATTGATAAAGATGAGGCGTGGCAGTTCATATTTGTCCGCGACCTCCCATACTTTTTCGGTTCCGCCTTCGACACCAGTTGTTGCATCGACGACGACAACAACAGCGTCAACGATTCGAAGAACGCTGTGGAGGTCCCCATAAAAATCTTCTGCGCCCGGGGTATCAATCAGATTTAGTTTATGTCCTTCCCATTCTGCGATACAGACTGAACAGTTGAGGGTAGTTTTGCGTTCTATCTCGTCTGCGGCATAGTCGGCTACAGAATTTCCGCTATTGACAGTCCCCATGCGCTCAATGGCACCACCGTTATAAAGCATCGCTTCAACGAGTGATGTCTTTCCTGCTCCTGAATGTGCAATAATCGCAATGTTCCGGATCTGGTCTGTCCTGTATTGTTTCATACGTCCTAAAGTTTCTCCTTTTACTATTAACCACACGGGATAGAGCGAGCTATGCCGTTTAAAGTTACATCTTAGCAGAATGAGACAAAAATGTCAAGAAAATATTTATGCGAATTAGGACTCTTCAATTTTCCCATAGGGGTGACCTCCTTGTCGCGGTACACCACCTAAAGCGGGTAAATAACCGAAAACTGAACAGCCTTAGTTTAAGATTGACATTTTCCACATTTTCATGTAAAGTAACTAAAATTTAGCGAGTGCGACCTACCTGTTTTAAGCTGACCGAGAGCGTTCTATGTCTTGTTTGCCGGAGAAAAAGAAAATTTAATGTTCTAGCTTTAATTTAAGGAGAACTTCTCATGAGAAGACTGAACATCCAATGGATTTGTGTGTGCATCTGTTTAGGCTTTATACTGATTGCACATACCGCGCTGGCGATTCGCTATGAGTTTGATAGCGACAAAGATATTGCAGATTGGGAACTGGGACCACAGGCAACCGCAGAGGTTAAAGACGGTATGCTTGAACTCACCGTTGCCGGTGGACAGAACTCGGGTATTTACTTTGGAGAAGATAACTGGACAGATTACCGAATGGAAGTCAAGGCACGGAAAGTCGTTGGACCCTATTTCCATCTGTTTGTTCGGACGCAGGAACCAGCAGTGGATTTCTATTTCATGGAGATCAGTTATAACTCGCATACGACTTCGGTTTTCATGTTTAGTGGTGGTGCCGCGAATGAGATTACCGGTGGTCCCCGTCCGAAACGTCCGGATTCAAAGGACACCAAAGGCGGCGATGCATATACCATAATCTTTGAAACAGAAGGCGAAACCCTCAAGACCTACATTGATGGGAAATTGATGGTTGAAACTCAGGATAAGACCTACGGTGAGGGTCGCCCTGGCTTAGGTGGTAGAGATTCAACCGTCCTCTACGAATACGTTGAAATTAACGGTGAAGGTATTCCACCGACAGCAGTTGAACCTGCTGATAAATTAGCGACTTTGTGGAGTGAATTGAAAAGTAGATAAACTTAGGGCGGGTCCGCGTGCCCGCCTATGACATATTTTCGTTCAGGTCTATGTGGGTGATGTTCCGCATCCGAGCGTTTCGTGGAGTGATATTATGGATGAATTCATTGTTAACTACTATGTGCCAGAAGTTTTATCGGTTGAACCGACTGGCCAATTAACAACAACTTGGGGAAAACTGAAATCCCCATAGTAAGAGGGATAGGACCGAGACAGAGTGTCTTGGATCGTAAGCAGACGGGAGTTCAAATCATGATTTCCCTACAGTCATATATTAAAAAATTGGAGGAAAGCGTGAAGGCGTTGTACAAGTATGTTCCGACGGTGCTTCGCGCGGAATAAAGATGAGACAATTGGTATACTTTTTGGTAGCTGCGATGCTCTTAATGAGTTGTGTGATCGCACACGCAGCAGATCCGGAGAAAGATTTACTTATCTATTTACCTTTTGATGAAGGAAAGGGAGATAAGGCTGGCGATGTCGGACCTAACGGTTTCACGGGCGACATCAAAAACGCGAAATGGGTAGAAGGAATCGCTGGTCAAGCACTCCATTTTAACAATGGAAGTGTCAACTTCGACCCACTCAAAATTGATCAACCCAAGGAAATGACGATTGAGTTTTGGTTCAAACCTGACGAGAAAATTGAAGGCGGTGCCCGCATTGATCTGCTCTATCGTTTGAATGGCGGCGGACGGCCCCACATTACGTTCAACCGGGGCGGCGTGTTATTCGGCTTCTACTTTGCGACACTGGGAGTGGAATTACCGATACACACGAATTATGATGCATTTGAACCAGAATGGTATTACTTCGTCGGGTCACAGAGCAAACAGATAGCGTGGATGTATATTAACGGAGAACTTGATGCTGAGGCAAAAGCCGGTGGTGATGCACGCATGGATTTCGGGACCCAAGGTATGTGCATCGCAGCGAGTCAGGGCAACGCCAACTTCTTCAACGGGGTCATTGATGAATTTAAGATGTGGAGCGTCGCGTTAACTGCTGAAGAGGTCAAAGCCAATATGGAAAAAACCCTCGCTGTGGATGCCGGTGGGAAATTAACGACGACCTGGAGCAAACTTAAGTCTGAAAAATAGTTATCAGTTGCCAGTGCGGGTTGCTACGCAACCCTTTCAGTTAAAGCGCGTGGTAATGACTGAAGACCGAAAACTATTCTACCGTATCATTGAGATGTGGAGCGGGCGGTTTGCTGAGCGTCCCTCCGCATCTACACACGTTAGTACATGTTGCCCTTTGATGGGTGTGAGCCAGTATTCTTCTCCTGCCTTCCCCTTGAAAATTAACTCACCGTCCAGAAACCAAAACAAATTCTGTGTCCGGTTGGAAGCCGAAGCCGACAGGCGAATTTTTTGATTTTCCAGTGGCACGCCTGCCCGAATGTAGTAGGTAGTGTTTTCTGCTGGAGATAGAATAATAGGAGCGTTCCCTGCGATTGTACCAGTGCACAATGGGTTATGTTCCGGCAGAACCGGCACGGCAAATCCATTTTCTGCTAACCACGTCGCTGCCTCAGCGGGCCACTCCTCAAATATTTTTAAACTATTAACTCTGGTCCTCGTTCCACTTCGTTTTACGAGGGCATCCGGTGAAGTTAGAGCCCTTTGATCCCCTAGAGCCGGTCGAACTTCACCGAAAACCACTGCGGAATGTAATGGCGCAGTGTCCAGATTCCCATAGTTAGGAATCCGACAGTGAGAGCAGAGGCGATACCCTGTGGTTTCATCAACATAGATACGTTTGTGAATTGCACAGATCGCTACTGGTGAAATACCGGGGATATATACATCGCTCTTATGGGTAGGACAGTATGGTGAAACTGGCGCACCACTGAGCGCACATACCTGTCGTGTTTTCAATTGTTCCGGTTTGGTAAACCATCGGTGTGTGTCCTGTCCTGTTAGCGCGCTAAAGAGCGCAAATAGAATAGGGGTCGCGGCATCTGTACCGCTCAGCATCGGAGCCCCTCTTCCGTCGAAGTTGCCGAGCCACACACCAATCGTTAATGTCGGTGAATATCCGATACACCATGCATCCCGGTGACCGTAAGAAGTTCCAGTTTTCCACGCAATCTTCGGTAGGTTTATTGTGCTTTCAAAGACTTCCAGGCTTTTAACCGCGTTTGTGGGGCGTTGTGAAGTTGTGAGCATCTCGGTTATGATGAAACTTGTTTCCGCTTGGAGTAAACGTTGTGAATAGCCTTTAGCCTTCAGCCATCGGCTTTCAGCAAGAAGGTTTTCTGACTGTTGACTGCTGACCGCTGATTGCTGACCGCTGACTGCTATTTGGTAAGGTTTAAATTCTCCCATATTTGCCAACCCCGCATAGAGTGTTGTCAACTCAAGCAAATTCACTTCACATCCACCGAGAACCATAGAGAGTCCGTACTTTTTAGCGGGTGCAAGCGTGGAAATGCCAGCCTGTTTGAGAAAAGTATGCAGTGTGATGTTCTTCAGGCGCGCATTAAGATTGACGGCGGGGACATTGAGGGAGCGTGCCAGTGCCTGACGGGCGGTAACATAGCCGTTATATTTACCATCATAATTCACCGGTTCATAGCCAGCGTAACTGACGGGGACATCGAATAACAGCGTTTCTGGCGTAATCAAACCCTGTTCCATTGCAAGCGCGTAGACGAAAGGTTTGAGCGCAGAACCTGGAGAGCGCGGCGCAAGTGTTCCATTTATCTGTCCTGATACGCTCCGATCAAAAAAATCGTGAGAACCCACCATTGCTAAGACCTCGCGACTCTGCGTATCCATAACGACGATGGCACCTGTGCCAGCACCATGAGATCCTTGGAGACTTGGTTTTCCTGCTGCGTCCAGATATTCACGGAGGATGCGTACTGCAGTCTCCTGAACCTTCGTATCTATTGTTGTGTAGATCCTACCGTCTGTTGTAGGTTCTGCATGCCTAACCAACATGCGTGAGAGATGAGGTGCTTTAAATGGGAGTGAGTAACGTTTTTTAGGGATCGGCTCTTGCGATGCCTCCTGCCACTGTTGTTTGGAGATCTGTCCGCGTGCGAGGAGACGATTCAGGACTTTTTCGCGCGCTTTTCTCGCATTTTCTGGAAATCTATCTGGTCGTAAACGTTCTGGCGCGTTCGGGATGGCGGCGAGGAGTGCGGCTTCGCCGAGGCTAAGCGCATGCTGAGGTTTATTGAAGTAGAACCGAGATGCTGCCGCTGTCCCAACAATATTTCCGCCGTAGGGAAGCATGTTGAAGTAAAAGGTTAAAATCTCAGATTTAGAATAGGCATGTTCAAGTTGGAGGGCACGGAACGCCTCAACAAGTTTGTTCGGAACGTTTCGTGCTTTGGGTTCCATCAGTCGCGCGAGTTGCATGGTAATGGTTGAACCACCGCGCACCACCTCACCTGCTTTGAGATTGTCATAGAGGGCTGTTGCAATGGACACTGGGTTGATGCCGTAGTGGTAGTAAAACCATCTGTCTTCTGCTGTTAGCATCGCTTGGTGCAATAACACGGAATGGCTCTCGGCTCTCGGCTCTCGGAAACCTTCAGAAGAACGATTGATGGCTATTTCACTGACTGCTGATGGCTGATGGCTGATGGCTATTCGCCACATGCCATCGTCCGCTAAAAATGCTCGGAGCCACTCTCCGTTTCTGTCCAACACAATTCGAGAGGACGGTGGATGGAGACGTGCTTTGGGCAGCGGGAAACACCAGTTTACCAGCATAAAGAGAGTGATAATAAGGAGTGGCGGTAGCAGCCAAAATAACTTCTTGGTGTGCCGCCGAACCTGATTTTTTAATGGGGATAAAATTCTGTGCCCTAACATTTCTCGGTCTACAAGGGTTTTCGGTTTTCAGTTATCGGTTATCAGTTAAGTGTGTGGTAGGTGAAAACGTTTACCGCCACAGGCGAGTAACTGACAACCGATGACCGATGACTGATAACTATTCCTCTGCCACTACTTCAATCCGCATACTACCTTTTATAGCAGATTTTGTTGGGTCGTACATCGCTTCAGCAACGATGGGCGGTAGCGTAAAATCACCCTGTGTGACTGCGCGTAGCGCGTAATAGAACTTACGTTCGCGTTGCCGGGGAAACGTACCAAAGAAAATAAGCCGATCGTCGCGAATATCGAGATAGTCCGGTTTGAAGTCTTGTGTTTTCAACCATGGAATGCCCGCACGGGACTCCAGCCGCGGGTTTTCAATCTCAAAGCCTGTGGGCAACATATCGACGATAACAACGTTTTCGAGGTCGGTAGTGAGTGCTTTGACGGTTATCTCCGCGACAATTAAATCGCCGTGGACAAAAGTGCCGGTGCGTCCTTCACCATCTTTGTTGAAGTAGCGGCGGCTCACCTGTAACTCGCGTTCGTATTCCTCAATAAAGGAATCGCGTTGGATGCCGAATGCACTCCAATAGTAGTAGCAGCTTCCTTCGCCTTGGACGGAGAGTTGGATGCGCGTTCCGTCCCATGCTTCATCGGTGTAGCGCGTCTCCGTTGCATCAAAGTCCGCGAAGTGTTCGCCATTCAGTTTCAGGGTGCCGGTGTAGTTTCGATCCATCTGCTTCTTTAAAATCTTGCCCAATGCGAGGAAAGCGAAAGCGTTCTCCTGTGTTGTCGTCCAGCGATTGCCTTCCGATGCCGCCTCGCTCAAGCTCTTGACAAGCATCGGAACTGATGGATGGTTTTCGTTAACTTCAGCAAGCACATCTAGCATAATGGCTTGGGCTCGAACAGGAGAATCAAGCGTTCCTCCTGTTTCTCGTTGTCCTGTTCCCTTGTTATCAAAAGTTGGTGATACCGACACCGGAAGCATTGACAGAGCCGTTTCCAGTTCGCCGCTGAGAGCAAACGCTCCTGCGAGTTGGAAGTGGCTGTAATCGCTAAGTCCGCTCAAACCCCTATTTTTCAGGTAGTGCATTGTACCCCGCTCAGGATGTCCGGCAGCAGCTAAAACATAAGCTGCATAAGTTACAAGTGAAATCTGTCTCTTTATCTTTTTCGTTTCGTTTTCCGTGTTTGGGGAGAATTTCGCCTGTGCTTTCAAACCTTCCAGCATTGCGTCGTAAACTCGATCCGCGACCTCATAACCTGCTTTCCGTGCCTCGACGAGGAAGTGAGATGCATAGATACTACTCCATGGATTGACGTAAGTACCGCCGGGCCAGTAGGCAAAACGATTGTTTGACCTCAACATACTTTCGATTTTTGTGATCCCTGCCGTGATGTAGTAATCCACTGAATCTTCTGCTGCCAGCATCGGTTCAACACTTCGCGCTAAGTCGCTAAAGTAGAGGAGTGGGAAGATCTTGCTCGTTGTCTGTTCCAAACATCCGTGTGGGTAGCGGACAAGGTAGCGGAGACTGTCTGCGAACCTGATATTGGGGAAAGGTGATAGCGTTAGGCTAAACTCTGACGAATCTGGTATCAAATTCGCAGGCAAAATGAAATCCACGGGTTCGCCCGCGCGCACTACCCCTTGGCCTGTTTTTGTAACGGGTGGAGCGACAGAACGCAGTGGAATTTTTACCTCCAGTTGTGTAGTCTCGGTGTTCCCGCGCGCGGAAAGATTAAAATCGGCTTCTCCTATGGCATCATGAACGAGAATATCGAAAAAGACTTGTGCTTCTGTGCCCGCCTCAACTTTCTTACCTATACTGAGTTCGTCTGGTCCATTTTCTATTTCTAAGGCTTGTGAGGGTTCTTCCGAAGCCTCCTGAGACGATGTTCGAGGCGAATTGGTATCACTTGCTGAAAGGAGTTGCACATCGCCTGCTGCTTGTAATTGGACCTTGAATTCTCCGTCTTCACCTGTGCCGTTGAAAAGGGTGACGGGTACACGAATCCTATCACCGCCTGCGAGAAATCGGGGGAATGTCGGGGTTAAGACGATAGGTTCTCGGACGGTCAAATACGCTTCCGATGCGCCGTAGTCTCCACCGGTAAATGCGACTGCCATTAGCCTCAATGTTCCGTTGAACTGCGGAATTTTGAATTGAACAGTGGCGCGTCCGTTTCCGTCCGTTCCCACAAAGCCTGACCAGAGTGAAAGTGGCTTCACCCGTCGAATGCTGCCGGTACTCAACCGTTTCCGCCGTCCCGCCTGAAGCATCGCGTTTCCATCTCCACCTGTACTCGAATTGTCGGTGACAGCTGCGATTTCAGGCAGAATACCGCTATATAGGTCAAAGGAGCGCGTCTTAAGACCGCGCTGTCGATAGAAGTAGTCGTGTGGATTAGGCGTTCTGAAATCTGTTAACGCGAGAATCCCTTCATCAACAGCTGCGATACAGACATCGTACTTTTGCCAAGAACGTCTACCTTGAACTTGGAATGCTATAGTTACCTCACTGTTTGGTCGGACTGTCACCTCGTTATTTTCAGACTCGGAGACCCGCAAACTGTCAACCGCGGGTGCAGCGTCCCCTTTTGGATTGAAGAGCGGGATTTTCTTCTTCTTACCGGTATCATCTGTTTGCTCAAGCGACATTTCTACAGAGAGCTGTCTCCGCGTTTCATCTATTTTCAATGGAATCACGCCAAACGCGCGCGCGGGGAGTGGAGACTGTTGACCGCTTGCAGCCGCTTCCATCGGAATGGAACGGGTCAGCGTTGCGGAAAGATACACGTTTGGTCTATAGGCATACCGCACCGGAATTGATAAAGTTGCGGTATTGTTTTTCATCACTATTGTCCGATGACTTAACACCTTTTCGCGCTCGACGGTGAGCAGGAGTGTTCCGGGAAATGGTGCCTTAATGGACAGTTTCGCTGTTTGCTCCGGACGGTAGGTAGGTTTATCGAGTGTTAAATCTAGCCGAGTAGGATGCTCCATAGAGACAGGGGTACGTCCCCATCCGCTGACGTAAAACTTCAGTTCTGCTGTCGCTGTTGATGCAATGTCTTCGATACGAACACGGTATTCACCGTAATCTGAGGGCGTTAACGTCACTGTTTGCGCTTCCTCTGCTGAAGTTAACATCTGTGTTTCCACTTCTGTCATCTCGGATTCAGAGATGTACTTGTAACGCCCGGCAGTGTTCTGCCGAAGTATCGTGTTCCAGTGGACTTTGTGTAGACTCAGTTTCAGAGTTCGTCCGGGCGCGGCTGCTAATGCATCGTTGATAGCAATGTAGTCGAAACGAAGGGGTTTGTTAATTTTTACATCCCCCGTCGTTGCTTGTCGGAGTCCGACATAATGTGAGTATGGATGGATAACAACTCGGTGTGAAGCGGTGACCGCTCTGCCACCAACTTCGCTGACGGTTGCTGTCAAAATCCCGTTTAGCAAGGAAGGGGCTTTCAATGTTGCTGGAATTGTGAATTGGTAGTGTGCCTTACCCACTGCGTCGGTTTTGGCTTCTCCCAACTCGATTCTCTGTTTCTCAAAATTTGAGCGGGTGTTTCCGAAGACGAACGAACTCCATTTCTTGGCATCCGTGCCTTGTAGTATGTTGTCCGTTAAGAACGGGATTGCTTCCAATTCGCATGCAACTTGCACCTTCCGTCCTACAGCTGGGGGACCGAATAGATTGATAGCAGTGACTTCAATGTCAAGTTCATCTTCGAGTTTATAAGTGGATTTGTCGGCTGTTACGGCAACTTTCATTCGATCGGGCATAAATTCTTCGACCTGAAATTGTACGCTTCCAATGACCCGATCGGCAATCCGCATCTTGGCAATATAGCTGCCAGTCAGGGCATAATCAGGAATAGGGATTTGCACATCGCAGGCACCACTTTTGTTTGTTTGCTGCCTTAACTCTCGCAAAATTCTGCCATCTGGGGAGATGACTTCAATTCGCGTTGGGAGTGGTTGTGGCGTTTTATGCTTCGGTCCTCGGACAATACCAGCGAGTTGGACAGTTTCACCCGGACGATAGACACCTCTGCTTGTGTAGAGAAAGGCTTCGTAGCCTTTTTGTAGATAGGCGGAACCAGCGATGTTGAAATCTGCTGTTGCGATTTCGTGCCGGTCCAATTGAATGAAAGCAAGATCATCGCGTTTCTCAACGGTGATCATAAAGGGTGTGAAGTTTTCCGTCTTCTCCGCAACATCTGTGAATTCAATGAATCCCGCCCAGTTGGTTGTACCACTGAATAGTGTTTGGTTGTTATCACTGATCAGTTTGGCACGCGCTCCTGGCACAGGTTTACCCGTGGATAGGGATTTCACCCAAACATACAGTCTATCTCCTAGGCGTTTAGCACTAATACCCAAATCTGTAATGAGTACCCATTGATACGCGCTATTCCACCTATTTCCTGCGTTTCGTGCCACAACCTTGAAAATGCCGACATGTTCGTCTGAGAGATACTCCTCCAAAGAGATAGGTGTTGTCACTTCTTCGTTCAATTGAGAAGACACATCAAGTACTTCTGTATGAATAGGTTTACCTAAATTTCTACTCCAGCGACTCCATCTCTCTAATTTCGAGACATAGATAAGGTTGTTTGCAAAAACTTTCTCAATATTAAGTTCCACGCGTTCAACATTAATCGTTGCGAGACCTAGATTTAACTGTCCGTTTCTCGCGAGGAAGAAACCATCACCGAGAAACCGGAGCTGCGGTTTAAGGTCCGGAATTTTGAGCCGCGTCATGTAGTCCTGTTTTAAGACAGCATCGTTTCGTGCTGTCAAGCCCCGTCGAATTTTCAGTGTGTAAGTAGTCCGTCTCTTAAAATTGCCGTGGATCCTTATGTTCCGGTAGTCGGATGTCACCTTATATGTTACTGCTGGTGTAAGTTCTAGATACGGTTCAATTGTGTCGCTGAGTACCGGTGCACTGAAACTGACCGAAATATAGGGTGTACCATCACTTTCCCAAACATCTGAATATGTTACACCGAGTGTCCCTCTCCCTCGGAGTATCACGGGCGTAACGTTTGGTTTTTCCAAACCGATTTTTCCACCTGTACACTTGAATCCTTTTTCGATCCTAATCTTTATCTCTCGATCTGCCTTGCCACGTTTTATTCGTTTTGTCTTGAATTTTACCGTTCGCGCTGTCGCCGTGTTGGTTTCAATTTGATATGGAACTTCTGTTCCATCATCGAGTTCGATAGAGAGATGTGCCTTTAAGTCGACAATGGTTACAGGATAGTTGAATGCTATTGTGCCAGACCCTGTTACATGCTCGTTGTCAGAGGTAAACTCCATACGTGTCTGTTGTACTGCGAAAGGTTCGGTGGCGAATTTAAACTCTTTTTGTCCGGTGAGTAGGAAGGTTTCGGATGGATTAAGTTCTGGTGTGAGTTGGACAATGTATTCTGTGGAGGGTGCCAAAGGGGCATCTAAGAAGAAACCGACTCTATCGCGCGCAGCCCAGCGGGCAGTGCCTTGGACAGCTGGGGTAAACCGAAGTGCCTCTGCTGGAACCTCAGTTCCGACGCGTAACTTATCGATGATTGCCTCTGAGAACGTAATCGAAAAATCTGCCCATTGTGGAACCTCTCCCTGCGGCGTGAAAGTCTTGACACTGTATCGCGTCCGCGCACGCACGTTACTCTGCACAATATAGACGATACAGGCACCGAGAAGTAGAGCCATCAGTCCAACCAAGCCGATTAAACTTTTTAAGAGCAAGTTTCGGTTCCCGGACTTCGCCGGAGGATTTTTGGAAATTTTGGCTACCATGAGTAGTGTCTCCTGCGCTCTAAGATTCTGTACTTATAGGCTTTTTATTTCAAGCAATTTTTTAAGGGTTGTTTGTAGAAGCGATTGACCAGTTCAATTCCTATTTTAAGTGTCGATTACGAGCTTTTGCTGTTGTAGACGGAGGGCATTTATAGTAAAGTTTAGAATTAATTAGACACTCCAAAGAGGCGAGGATACAATCCTCGCCAGCGGTGGTGAGGTGTTTTGTGTTTTCCAAAGTGCCCTCTTATTTTCGGGTTTTACTATAGTTTTAATCTTGTTCTAAGGTCTCTTTGCCACAGGTGCGCGATGCCCCGTCTAAAATGGGAAACTGAAAACCTGAAACTAAATAACTCTAATTGCAGATTAGAATTGCTTGCAAGTTACGCCAAATATAACGAATATAAGAGAACAAAAAATACTTTAAAATCTTAAAGCAATAGGGTTTAAGCAATTTTTATGCCAATCAAGTTTTGCCATCACGTTAAGCTTTTAAGGCGTAATAGTCAGGTCTGGGTGAGATTTTAAACTTCGTGAGGGATAGTGGAAGGAGTATAGGATGTCTTTACGTGACGTTATGTGTAAATATAAACACATAGGGATGGATATAAAAATCCGCCCCTATAAATGTGCATTTTGACGCGACTTTCAAGCCAGAACGTGTTCTATAGTAAATCCCGATCAGACTGGTACTCGGACAAAAATCTTCAGAACCAGAATCGTGACATCAGAATAATTTGGTCCGTACCTTGGAGTTGGCGTAGCATTCCTTTGTCTTGTATAGTATCATCAGCACCACGGTCGGTATTCGAGAGGTTTGCCCAATAGAAAATAGAGATGGCTCCGTTTTCAATGAAATTGTATTGAGCACTGAGTGTCACTCGCTGGCTTGTATCTCCCTTAACCATTCGGTCTGGATCGAATAAACCGTATCGACCCGCAATGGTGAGCTGAGGGAGTGCTCGATATTTTGCACCGACATAGTACCCCTTTGAATCAACAGCATCCGGTGTGAAAGAGGCTACCTCTCCGCTTTTTCCAAAATTGAATTCTCCTTCGACGCTCATGCCTGCGTAAGAAGCGGTGAGGAATGCCCCAATAAGTCGTTCCCAGTCTTCGCCAGGCTTTTCAAGTAGGGCAGAGACACCCGCTCGGATCGGCCCGATTTGCGCGCCGAGAGTACCGAGGCCACCTTTCGCTGCCGCATTATTGGCGTTAAAGAAGGCAGCATTGTAAAAAAGTTTTCCGGCACTTCCACCGAGTTCAACCCCGACATCCCGTTTGTTAGAGCCGAGTCCGTAGCCTTCCCGAACAAGGATATTGTGGTCCTTCTGTTTAATAGCGAACGGTAGTCGGAATTGCCCGACTTTGACATAGAGATGTTTTGGAATAGCATCTACCGTTGCAAATGCGTTCATTGTTGTTCCAGCGTTATTAGAAAGAGTCAACTGGACGTGTTCGGAGGCTTGCGCGTTGAATGTTACCTCTGCTTGCATGAGCAGAAATCTGTCAATTGAGGAATGACATGAATTACATCCAGCTATTGCGTTTTCTTCTTCATCAACATGGGTTGTCTTGATAAAAGCAGTCTGGAAGTCAAGAGAAGTTGTGAGTCGCTTGACAACTTCCTTGGCTTCTTCAGTTACAGCTTCCAGGTCAAAATCTTCAGGAAACTCAAAATAGTTCTCTTCAAAGATTTCGCCGATTCGATTTCGAGGTCCGCCACCAGCCGGGTCGAGATGGCAAAAATTACACTCTTTCTCAAGTTCGGTCGCAAACTCAGGTCGTGCTTCCACCGCAGTTGGTAAAAAAAGGTTGAGGGCAACACTGGCTATGAACACAAGTAGTAAGAGCAGTGATGCCCCCAACGGTTTTGGCAGTGAGGTATTATTACTGGAGTGCCTCACGCAGTTGTTGTGTGGATTCAAGAGGTTCTCCTTATTCAAGTTCTGTAAAGACGTAATCGATATCTTCGACTCGAGCGTGGCATCCCCAGCAGACACCGTCTTTGGCTATGACACCGAACTCGGCCGCCGCCGCGTTTCGAGTGTATTCAATGAACTCCCAATCGTTGTGATCAGGATCCACACCGGCTTTCTTCCGCATAATCGCGATGAGTCCGACATAGTCCTTACCGGGCCGGGTTGCTTCCTTTATAACAATGCTTCCATCGGGGTATGGAAACTGTTGTGTACCGTTAGGAGCGATGGCATCCCGTATTTTGTTAACGTAAACGTTTTTGGTGCCATTGTGGGGATCACCGCCAGGCTGGGGAGGAATGGGTTCTGCGTTTAATTTGAGCCACTGTGTATATCCTGCTACATCGTTGGGCAAGCCAGGGAGTGCTACTGCCGGTTCTTCAGGTTGAACAGGTTCCGTTTCCGTTACATCTGCGGTTTCTTCTGACTGTTGGACGAGTTCGTCTAACTGTTTTTCTGCACAGGCGGTGAAGAGTAGAATTATCGCTAATGCAGTTAGTAGATTTCGTGTGTACGTTTTCATGATAAATCCCTCAACTTTAGAGTGATGATAGTTATAAAGTCTTTTGTAATCTCTTATAAACCTTTTTCTAGTATACCACGAGATAGCAATTGTTTCAAGGAAATTTGTTTGACGCGCAGAGCCATTCAGTTTTCGGTTTTCTGAGCGCATTATCGGGTATAGATGTGCGCGTCTATCGACATAAATCAGGGTTACAAACCCCACTCACAAGAGGGATTCGTGACAATTGAATGACTCTGTATGACACGCAGGGTATTTACACAGTGTATCTCATGTTTTCGTTGCCTTTTTGCTTGTTGTTACTGTATTATATACGGGGGCAGACACGATCTCTGCTAATGGCTATAGATACAAAACAAGAATAGAAAAGGGAAAGGTGATGCTGAGAAATTTGTTTAAAGGTGGTGATAAAAGCCACGATAAATCCGAAGAATCCGATGCTGGAGATGGGCAAGGAAACTGGTTTAATCGGCTCAGGTCTGGTTTGGCGAAAACTCGGGACCAGTTCCTGTCTCAGATGTCAGGGCTTCTCCGGGTTGGTAGAAAAATTGACGAAGATTTGATGGAAGAGATTGAGGAGATTTTAATCCAATCAGATGTAGGTGTTGATACCACATTGACGTTAATGGATAACGTCAGAGAGAGAGTGAAAGCGGAGGGATTGAGCGATTCTTCAGAGTTGGAATCGGTTATAAAATCGGAAGTTTTGAATTTGCTTGGAGCGGATGTCCCGCTGCAGATTGAAGATGAGAAACCCTATACAATTTTAGTCTTGGGTGTAAATGGCGCGGGAAAAACGACAACTATCGGCAAACTCGCGAGTCGCTTTACGGGGAACGGGCAACAAGTACTCGTTGCCGCGGGTGATACGTTCCGTGCCGCAGCAGAGGATCAACTTGCTATTTGGTGCGAGCGTGCGGGTGCAGAATTAATTCGGGGCGGCGAAAATGCTGAGCCTGCCGCTGTCGTCTTCGATGCAATTCACGCGGCGAAGCATCGCAACGCAGATGTCCTAATTGTGGATACCGCGGGCAGACTGCATACCAAAAAACCGCTGATGGATGAATTGGCAAAAATCGGGCGTGTGATGGGACGAGCGCACACTGGCGCCCCGCATGAGGTGCTTCTTGTTATTGATGGAACGGTTGGTCAAAATGCCCTGATACAGGCGAAGATTTTCAATGATGCGGTGCCGATTACAGGGGTCGCGGTTACAAAACTGGATGGTACTGCGAAGGGTGGCATTGTAATTGCAGTGAATGCGGAGATTGGTGCCCCCGTCAAACTTATCGGTATTGGTGAAAAACTGGACGATTTGCGGGATTTCGCGGCGGTAGATTTCGTTGAGGCACTCTTTGCAGATGAAACAGCAGACGCGTAGGACGTTTCAGAACATACTGTTTTACTACACCTTGGAGGTATGCGCGCTGTGGAGCGCGCATACAACAACTTTTAGAAATCTGTTTCTCGCAGGTAAGCACGGAGATGTCTGCGAAGATTACGATGCGCGTGAAGCAGGTGGGCTTTGACTGTTCCGTCGGATCTCCCAACGGTAGCTGCAATATCTTTAAGCGATAGCCCGTCCCAGTGTCGTAAAATGAAGATTTGCCGTTGTTTTGGCGGAAGCCGACGAACTGCTTTCCGAATGTGCGTTCTCAACTCCTTATTCTCAACCGCTTGTGCTGGTGATTCTGAGCGCGGATCGGGGATGTTTGACATCGGCAGGTCCTCGGATTCATCGGAGTCATACAAGAGCACTTCTGATCTCGCCTTTTTCCTTAAAAAATCGATACAGAGATTCACCGTGATTCGGTAAAGCCAGCTATAAAACTGACATTGGCTCTTGAAGTCGCCTAATCCTTGGTAGGCGCGTATGAAGGCATCTTGCGTCAGATCCGATGCATCTTCGGGGTTTGAGACGAAGCGTTGTACCAAACGGTAGGTGCGTTTTTGGTAGCGCGTGAAGAGCATATCAAATGCGGCGGTGTCGCCATGTTGAAATCGCTCAATTAATTCGTTGTCATCGTAAAATTCTGGAGGCAGGCTTTCGGAACTTTGGGACTGCATGTTCTCCTCTTAAGCGTCATCAGCCGGGAAAACGGTTTCTGACTTTCGGTAAGGCTTTCAAACCGATGGAAATGGAAAGCCAGGAACTCAGGTGGCCATTGACAAGATAGAAGTCACTGATTCGTTTGTTTATGGATACTGTGAAACCAACGTCTATATCTTTGGCTATCTTGAACCATCTGTTGTAGGAGTGTTAATTCCTCATCTTCTTCAACATGCGGAGTCGTCTCGAGTAAGGATAGTAATTCCTCATAGACCAGCGTATCTTCATGGACGAGTGAGGAGAGTAGGCTCTCGAAATTCTCACCATGTCCAAGGAGTGACAACAGTTGGTTCGTGTGACGTATTTCCTCGGAGGCGGCTTGGTTCAAGTACGCCGCGAGTTCATGTTCATTGCGCTTTTCCGCGATTTGCGCAAGGATCAATCGCATTCCGACAAGCTTCAGTTTTGCTTGTGCGAGTTCGTCCAGATCCGCTTCAAACCGTTTTTGTAAATGGTCTGTGTCGCGTGGATGTAGCTGCGCATAACTTGGCCACACTGGTTTCGCCATCACCTGTTTCAGCCGTTTCAGGCTTTCAATCAGGTTTTCCTGCTCTTGCGTGGATAGCTGCCCAAAGGTGCTTTGCCAAAAGTTCGTCGCGTGTTCTACACCGTCTCGGAAAAGCTGTTCGGATTGCGGCGTGAGTTTGATCCGCGCACGTCTCCGATCCTTCTCACATTTACGACGGATTACCCAACCGTGCCGTTCAAGGCGACTCACTAAGCCAGATGTCGTGTTATGAGCGAGACCCAAGTGCTCACCAAGTTCACTCACTGACATGCCAGCCTCGCGCCCATACCAATGAAGATGTTGTAGCGCATTAAACTGGACAATCGTCAGGCGGTTGGGAACGACTTCCTGAATAAACCTTGATTTGACAGCCGCTTGCGCATGACGCATCACACGCATTACGACATCAATTTCATTGTGGAATTCTTGGTCTTTAGACATTATTTGGTGTGGTTCGCAAGTCGAAACTTGCTGTTAGTTAAAAGTTGGCAGTATGGGGTGTTGCTTAAAATCTAAAAAAATTAATAAGTCCTATATCAGACATAATTACCGTCGTATACGATATAATAATTATACGCGAATTTTATCTCAATGTCAAATTAAAATACAAAAAATGTTAGTTTTAGTGTGTTTTTTACGGCAAATTCGATGTTTCGCTAAGACTATCTGCATTTTTTTACAAAATGAGCGATCTTTAATTGCTGCCAACGAGGCGTTGCGCTTTTATTTTCCGCTTTTTCTTCGATTTCGACTTACGTTTTGGTGAAGCCGTTTGTTCGTCTTGTGTTTCTTGATGGTTTTCATGCTGTGGTGGATCTGCTTGAGAAGCTTGTTGTTGCTGTGCTATGTATTCAGCGTAGTTGCCTTCAAAAAGTTCCGCAGTCCCCCCGGGTTTACCGTCAAAGATTAGCAGTTTTGTCGCAAAGTTGTTTAGTAGGTACCGATCGTGGGAGATGATGAAGAGCGTTGCTGGATATTCTGCCAGTGCTGCTTCCAATGCCTCGCGCGCTGGGATATCAAGATGGTTTGTCGGTTCATCAAGTAGAAGGACATTTGCGTTCGCTAACAGCAGCTTCGCGAGGAGTACACGGCTCTGTTCTCCACCGCTCAGATTCCCAATCCGTTTAAACACATCATCGCCGGAGAATAAAAATTTCGCCAAAAAGCTTCGTATTTCACCCTGAGTCTGTTTTGGTCGAAGTGCCCAGATTTCATTAATGATTTCATTATCTGGGTTGAGCCCTTCTAATTCTTGGGTATAGTGACCTAATTTGAGTGTGGGACCTACCCACATTTCACCTTGTGTTGGTGCTTCATCGCCTAAAATCATTCGGAAAAGCGTTGTTTTTCCGGTGCCGTTCGCCCCGATAATTCCGATAACATCGCGACGATATACCTCAAAATTCAGATTCGTGAAAATAACCTTGTCGCCGAATGCTTTGTCAACATTTTGGCATCGAAGGATATCGTTTCCGCCGCGCGTTTCAGGTGTGAAGTTAAGTTTGAGGGTGGGCGCGTCGGACTTTGGCTTTTCAAACCTCTCCAATCGCGCGAGTCTTTTCCGTCTGCCTTGTGCTTCTCGTGTGCGCTGTCCTGCAATATTGAGGCGAATAAATTCCTCTTCGTGTTCGATAAACGCTTGTTGTTTTTTAAAAGCCCGTTCTCCAACGAGTTGTTCAACATTTTTGGTTTCAACGTATTTGGAGTAGTTCCCACGGTAAATTTTTATCTTATGTTCTTCGAGTTCCCAAACCTTTCGGACAACTTTGTCTAAAAAATACCGATCGTGAGAAACAACGAGGACTGCACCGTTATATTCGATATTGAGGTAGTTTTCGAGCCACTCAATCCCGTTGATGTCAAGGTGGTTCGTCGGTTCATCGAAAAGTAGTAGATCGGGCTTTTCGAGAAGTAACTTGGCAAGTGTCGCTCGGCTTTTTTGTCCGCCGCTCAATACATGGATCGGAAGATTGTAATCTAGTTGGTTGAAACCTAAGCCGCCGAGAATGCGATTAATCTCGTGTTCGTAATCGTAACCGCCGAGCTGCTCGTGCTGTTCCTGAATCCGAGCATATTCTGCTAAGAGATGTGGTGTTTCCGTCGTCTCCATCTCCTCTGCGAGGAGGAGCATTTTGTCTTCAAGTGCTCGCTGTTTTTCAAAAACTTTGAGCATCTCCTGCCTTAAGGTGCAGTCACGTGCGAGATCCGGTTCTTGACTGAGATAGCCGATGTGCAAGCCCTTCGAGGATACTGTTTTCCCTTTAAAATTGGTAAGCGTACCGTTAATAATTTTAATTAACGTCGTTTTTCCAGTCCCGTTACGGCCAATTAATCCAATTCGATCTCCATGCTCAATCGCAACCGAAATGTCATCAAGAATCAGATCCGGATCATACAGTTTAGTGACGTGTTCTAATCGTATTAAAGACATGTTTATATGTTTATGTGTTAACTCAATTCCTACCGAGGGTCGTGATCAAGAGATCGTTCTTATGACGCTTAAATTGGACACTACGGGTAATCATTTCCTGATAAGTGTTGGCGCGATGGGGATCTGGGCGGCGGATGTTAAATTGCCTGAATCGCCAGAACGCTATAGAGAGGGCGGCATAATGAACGAAGCAGTCTAAGGACTGCCATTCGCTTTCTGTCAAAGGGCGAGATGCGTTGTAAGCCTCTAAAAATCGCTGTGCAGCTTTAAGATTTAGTTGGTTCTGCGATGTGTAACAACACCCAATGAGTGTCATTCCAACATCGATGAGCAAGGTATCGTAACATCCCTCCTCAAAGTCAAGGATTGCTACCATCTGATCACCGTCGAAGAGGGTGTTGTCCAAAAAAAGGTCGCCGTGTAAAAGTCCCATCGGGAGTGGTACCGTGAGTTGTGGTTCCATTGATTCCAATTGTGATTTCAGAGATTCAACAAACGGATGCGTGGCAAATTGTGACCCTTGTACCTCCTCGAAAAAGGGAGTCATTTGTGAAATTCCCATCGCAAAACGGGGCAGCCCTGAAATCGGTGGGATACAGTGCAATTTTGCCAATGCCTTACCGAGTTGTGTTAACGTTCGTGGTGATGGATGCGGTTGCTCACCTTGCAGAAACGGATAGAGCATCACGCTACCGAATGTCTCATGCGTGAGTGGTTTTTGATCTTTCGTTAGAATCGGGTACACTGTTGGGTACGCGTGCTCAGAGAGATGCTGCAGCAGCGCGATTTGCATGTTGAGTTCTGCTGAGTCTTTCTCATCGCAAATTTTAAGCAGAAATTCACCATCTGTGGTTGTTAATTTAAAGTTGCTGTTCCCAAATCCACCGGCAATTTCTTCAAGTTCCAGTGGTGTGCCGATCCGGTATTGTGCGACAATATGCGCGACTTCTGTTGATGAAAGGGTTGTGTAGCGTGCCATATTTTGTCGCTGAGGCGTTACTAATTGGGTTCAGTGACTTTCTCTAGTTCTTGGAATTCCGGTGTGTCACGGATGTTGTCGAACGCGGGTTCCGTTTTCGCAGCAGAGAGTGCACCCTCGTCTAAGCGAATTGCCTCACGCAACGAAGCGATTGAGAGCGTTTTCTCCGCTTTATGTGAATAGGCGACAGCGAGGTTGTAATGTGCTTTCGCAAAATCAGCGTCTAACTGAGTGGCACGCTCCCACGCTTGGATGGCTTGATCGATCTCTCCCAAATTTCCATGGACAACGCCTAATGTGAAAAATGGCATTACCCACCCCGGTTCGTTCTGGATTGCCAAGCTAAGTTCCATGATGGCTTGTCCAAAATTGCCTTCTTCAGCATACGCTATGCCCCAATTGTAGTGTGCGACGGCGACAGCACTCGGTTCAAGCGCGTCCGAACTTTGTGAATAAGGGATCGCTTTCGGACCGCACGCCGTAAGGCAGAGCATCAAACCTGTGATTAACAGTAGCGCGCAAAGGCGTAACTTATCCAGTCCGTATAGAAAAATCATAATTTTTCCTCCATCTCTCCGTTACATTTTAGCAGAAGATTGGATTGGAATCAAGGTACCCCTGCTTTTTTCATATAAATCGCGTAAACCTTCGGATCTTCTGGACGAATCCCTGTGTAATTGAGTCGGACACGGATTGTTTCTTTTCCTTTAACCCATTCACCCCTTTTCCACTTCACTTTTTGATGAAATCCTGACGTAAGAGGGAGACAGTCTTCTCTGGCATACCCTTCAAGTGGTTGGAAACGTTCGTCTAAAATGTCAACTGTAATCTGGCTGTATTGGGACACATTATCAACATTCAAAGACACTGTGCAAGGCTCTCCTCCAAGGTCAATGGGTGCTGAAATCACGTGTCGGGGTTGTGCTGTTTTCCGAGTCATATTCGCTGCTTGGAAGTAGCCGAGTCGATCCCGTTTCCACGTTGCAACTCGGACTCCGTTGCTGAGCTGCTCTGGCCAGGGGGCATACCAGAAAAGTGTTTCATCACCGACGTTTTCAAAGCCTTGTCCCTGCATGAGTGCGGCATGTTTGAAATTCATCGGTGTCGGTAGGTGTTCAAAGTCGTCCTCCGCCGCTTCTACCATCTGAAAATCTGGGATCGGTTCTCGGTAGTGAAGCGCGTCGTTGCTAACAACTAAACCGAGGTCCATTGTCACGTGCCTCCTGTCATTATTTTCCGGTCCGTGCCACTGCCCGTAGACACCGAGGATCACATTCCCTCGATTCCACAGTGCTGCACCGAGGTGTACCTGTTCACCTTGATGTGCGCCGTATACCACAGGTTTGGGTGGGATGTTACCCCGCCTAAATCCTAAGCATGAGGCTTCAATCCAGTGTTCAAAATCGTAAGAGGCATACATCACCATCTGCCGTGTTGGACCGATGTGACTGCCACCGTGTGCACTCAGATAATAGCAGCCGTCGAATTTCGTGACACCAGACATTTCGCAGGATGGTGGGTTCGGATGCCGTTGAGCCTCGTGCCATTGGAGTCCACCTTTACTGAACATGACGGCGAATTTTGGGGAATATTTAGAGGTCTCAACGATGGCTTTGAACCGACGGGCAGGATTGGGATCATCCGGTTCATAATACACCACACACGCCTGAATATGGTATTCTCCACCTTGTATATCCACGAGATTGTTTCGAGTTGAGCCGTTGTATTCTACCAGTCCGAGTTCCGGTTTCTCCCAGTTGTACCCATCGCGGCTTTTTGCGAAACACACCCTGTGGTGCCAGCTGTCGTCATTTCCTTGTGCGAGGTACCACATCCAGAGTTCATCACCGACGCGATAGACGGAGCCGTAGTAGATTACGCGAGCACTGTCTGGTGCATCGGGTGGCCCCGGATGGACCACAATTCGGGTCCGATCGACCCCGGCTCTGTAAGGCACGAGGTGTAATTGAACCCCGTGTTGAAACGGAATACTGTAGTCGTCGAAAGGGAACAGCACAATCTCGTCTGTGCTGATGTGTTCGGGATTATTTTTGATAATCATGTGCGTAGTTGTTGGTTATCAGTCTTCAAGTATCAGTTAAAGAGGTTTCTAACTATTCCTTCAAGATTGCAGCGTAGGTGAGTGGTTTGATTCTCTCGCTCAGTTCGGAAAATGGGATGTGCTGCGCAAGGGTGATCGCTACCAATTCATCTCGCGGAGAGATCCAGAATTCAGTACTTGTCCCACCGATCCAACCGTATTCGCCGACTTGAGAAGCATTCACCCAATCTGTCTTCTGCACGCGCACCGCGACACCGAGCCCGAAACCGAGCCCAGCATAGCGTTCATCCGGTTTCTTGTCGAGCGGTATCAAGTGCTGTGGTAGATGATTGCGCGTCATAACTTCGACCGACTCCGGTTTCATCACCCTTTTTCCAGCGAGTGTGCCTTTGCAGGAAAGCATCAAGCAGAACCGGGTAAAATCAGCGGCAGTAGAAACTAATCCACCACCGGCGGATAGGAATTTCGGCTTTTTTGTAAAACTGGTTTTGGATATATGACCCGTTCCACCTTCCGGTGCATCAATAGGCAGTAAACCACCTTCCGGTTTTGGACCGTACATCCGTGCGAGTCGGTTGACTTTCTCTGAGGGGACATAGAATCCAGTATCTACCATACCCAAGGGTTGAAAAATTCGTTCCGCTAAAAACACGTCGAAAAACTGACCGGAAGCGACCTCAATCAGCCTCCCTAAAACATCTGCAGCGATGCTGTAGTGCCATTTTGTTCCGGGCTGGTATAACAGCGGAATTCTACCAAGCCTTTCAACCATTTCTTGTAGATTGCACGCATTCAGGCGGTGTAGACCTGCCTTACGGTAATGCTTATCAACTGCAGTTTGCCCTGCCATGTATCGAGCGGCACCGGGTAGTCCAGCGGTGTGCCGCATTAGGTCGCGGACGGTCATATCCCGATCTGCTTTGACCAGCATGAGTGCATCGGCATTTGGATCCGATGCGACTTTTAGTCCGCCTAATTCGGGCAAGTATGCTGAAACCGGGGCATCAAGCTGCAGTTTTCCTTCCTCACAGAGCATCATCACTGCCGCTACAGCGATCGGTTTCGTCATTGAGTAGATGCGGAAGAGTGTGTCTGTTTGCATCGGCTTATTCGCTGCAACGTCCATCATGCCGTATGCTTTGAAGTGCGCTACTTTACCCCGCCGTGTCACAACCGTGACAGCACCAGCGAGTAACTCTTCATCAATAAACTGTTGCGTGGTAGCGGAAATGGACTCAAGTTGTTTCGTCGAGAGCCCTACCTCATTAGGCGTTGCGGTTAGATTAGAATTGAGTTCGGCAGTGTTCATTTTTATGCACTCTAAACGAGCGAATTCAGGATCGGGAGTAAGGAACGCATCGTCGGGACATCTCGGAATATGAAACCGAATTGTGAAAAATATGCCGATGCCTCCAGTGCCTCCGCAATCAGAGGCTTTTTTTCCAACTCCTTTGAGACACCGAGGATCAGGGACACATCTCTCTGTTCAGCAAGCGTGTTGAGCCTCGCGATGAGATGTCCTTGGTGCCATGGGTGAAACAGTTCAATAGCGGTTTCCACACCACTGTTGTGCACGAGTTGATAGTCTGGGAAACAATAGAAATCACCCGGTAACGGAATGAACTGGCTTCCGGGCCGGATCTGCCAGTCGTCGGTTTTATTTTGGAGCATTGTCTGGAAAAGTTGTATGTCCTCGGGGATATAGGCAAGGAACTGTTGGGAGATGGGTTTAATTCCACACGATTCATCAAGCGATAACTGATAACGCTGTTTATTCCGAAACTGAATCTCCGCAGCGAGTTCCCATTTAGGTTGATGCAGCACAGCGATGAAAAAATTCGCCAGATTCATGCCGTATCGTTTTGTTTTGTAAAAGAGGTTGAGCGGTCCGTCCACCGTGATCTGATATAACTCTTCTGCTTTCCGGATTGTGGATAAAAGTTGGTTGAATCTGAGGTACTTGAACAGTTGACGGAGTTCGGCTGTCATGGAATCGGCGAGTCTTAGCGTGAGCGTATTACAATGGAGGAGCAGCCCTTGCACTTGCGCGGCGTTGTAACGGTGAAGTAAACGTTCGGATGAAAGCGTTTGGAATGTCACAATTGGTTGGTAACTCGGTAGATCTGCATAGAGTTCAGCACCCTCTATAGGCGATTCATCTGCCACTATCTGTGACACCTTGTGCCGATAATCTGTGTAGTCCTCAAACTGCTCCTGCGAAAGCAAGCGGCTTGTTTCTGTAAAAAGCTTTTGCCGAAACGCGATCAGTTCTTCGTTGGGAGCAGTGTCAAACTCGGTCCGGTCTAACAGGAGTTTTTCGAGTCCACGCTTGATTATCGGTGCCCCTGGTGTGCTGTCAATGGTTTGTTTGCTGGTTTCTAAAAGCGTTGCGCGTGGTGTGTTTATGGATGCTTCAAAAATGGCGATTAATTGCTCGGCGATTGCCAATAACTGGTTGTTGGCTGGATTCACGAGCTGTGGGAGGATTTGCCCCTTTCTAATTTTATATTGAAGGAGGTCTTTGGTAAGCATCGTCTTTAAATAGTGGGTTCACGCGCTGATTTTCCATTACCAAGATCGGGTTTCAAAAAGTATTGGGGTTACTCGTGAATCATGAGAGATTTAAAATGCTCGTAAGAAATGGACAACAGATATTCCGACTCCTGATCATACGCTGTTGTTAAAGGTTTCTTTCATTTAACACTTGGTGCTGCGTTAGAAGATTGGTAAGCATCGTGTTGTCTTCGTCGCTTGTTGACAAAGTGTTCGCTGGTCTGTTTGGAGATGAGTTCGTAAAGCACCGCCTGCTTGCCTTCGCGTTTGCGGAGGATACGCCCTAACCGCTGCACATGCTCCCGTACGCTACCGCTTCCTGAGACGATGATCGCGACATTCGCCTCTGGGACATCTACCCCTTCGTTTAGCACTTTCGAGGTAACCAATATAGAATAGGTGCCGTCTCGAAATCCATTCAAAAAGTCCTTCCGCTCCTTGGGCTTGGTCTGATGTGTTAGCACCGGCAGAAAGAATCGCTCGCCGAGTTGGTAGGCTGTGTCGTTATCTTGTGTAAAGATGATAATTCGGTCACCGCTGTGTCTCTGAATTAGTTTCCACACCCACTCCTGTTTTGTCGTCGAAGAAAAACTGAGCTGCTTTTGGGTAAGATATGCCTTGAAGGCTTCGCGTCCTTCTTCAGTTTGTGAGGTTTTCCAGAGGAATAGATGCCACCCGCGCCGAGTCCCCATATTGATTTTCTCCTGTTTGAGGAAATCTAAATAGGTGCGGCGGGCTTCCTCATATCGGACTCGCTCCGTATCTTCCATTTCAACTGCTATTGTCATAACACGGTACTTGGATAGCATTTTCCCGGAGAGTTCTTGTACCTTCGCCTCATAACAACATTCACCGACGAGTGAATAAAGCCGACTCTCTTTTCCATCAACGCGTTCGGGCGTGGCTGTTAAACCCAAGCGAAAGGGAGCGATACTGCTAATTGCGGCGTATTGATACTGTTCGCCCGGTAGATGATGGCATTCATCAAAAATAGCGAATCCGAACCGATTGCCATAGTGTGGGGCGTGCATAACGGCAGATTGATAGGTTGTCACAGTGATATCTTGCAATTCGTGATGTCCACCGCCGTAAAGTCCTATCTTTTGTCCAAAGTGTTCGGTTAGCACAGTGTGCCATTGGTGCATGAGGTCAATTGTCGGTACATGCACAAGTGTAGGGCGTTGTATATCTGAGATGAGCAGAATCGCTATGAAGGTTTTTCCGGCACCTGTTGGGAGACTCACCACCCCGCGTTTACCGTTGGCGTGCCACGCGTCAATTGCTTCGGTCTGATAGAAGTGAGGGGACATCTCTTTTTGGAGTGTGAAAGGTTCGGGTGTGAATTGCCGTGCTGTATCTTGATATGAGAGGTCGTGTGCCCGCAGCTGCGAGACGATGTCTCGATAACGGTAGGCGGGGGCGCGAAAGGTGAGCGTGCGCTCATCCCAACGGAGGTCTGGTAATTGGGTTAAGAATGCTTCGGGGACATCCTGTAGGATGAGAGTGCCTTTGTCGAAGTTAATTTTGAGTGGCGAGGACATAGTGTTTCCTCAACATTTTGAGTTGGAATTTTTTCAGTATCTATTGTACCGAAATCCAAAAAAAAATCAAGTTTTTAGTGTCATCAGATTTTAATGTATCCGCTCTATAAGTGTATACGTACTTTTTACGAGATGTAGCATGAAAAGTTACGCGATATTTCGTAAAAATCTTAACGTCTGTTAAATTATTAAATTATGGTAAAACCTGAAAATATGTAGACAGTTGTTTAGTAATCAGAACTCTCACCACCGCTGGCGAGGTGTTTTTGATAGGGTGTTTCTTCGTAGTATCCTCGCCCTTCCACAATGTCTAATTAATTGTAGGTTTTACTATAAAATGTTCTTTCAACATGGCATACCGCTAATCTACGAGTGTAGACGTTGTGTGTCTGTAATAAGTAGGATTGCGATGAAGATTTTCCAGCACTTATAGGGAGGCTCACCGTACCTTGTTTACTATTGGCATACAACGCGTCAATTGCTTTGATCTAATAGAAATGGAGTAATTCGCTTTTGAATTGTGAAAGGTTCGGGCGTGAATTGCCGTGCTGTATCCTGATACGAGCGTCCGTGTGCACGCAGCTGCGAGACGATGTTCTAATAGCGATAAGCTGGGGCGCGGAACGTGAGCGTGCGCTCATTCCAGCGAATGTCGGGCAAATGTATCTGGAGTGCCTCTGGAACGTTTTGGAGGATGAGATTGCCTTTGTCAAAGTTGATTTTTAACGGCGTTTCCATAAATCACACCTTTCACGCATACACTCAGGAAGGATTTGACATTTCTGTGGAATTGTGTTAAAATTCTGATGAAGTTCGTTTTAGTCTTTTAATACTAAGGGAGTTACACATGGACAATCAAGAATTTCAAAAACTCATTTTAAATTGGATGGAGCGCGTGGATACTCGCCTTGGTTCACTTGAGCAGGATGTAAGTTGGATAAAAGGAAAAATGGAGGGGCGTTCCGAGTCATCGTCAACGCACCGCGCGAATCTTGCCATTGCTATTAGTATTGTTGTGGGTATTGGAAGCCTCATCGGACTCATCATTAGTTGGGTTAAATAAGAAACAAATTAATCTCCTGTCAAGAATAAGCGCAGCTCGTCCCGTGCCACTTCTCTCCAGGGATCTACCGGTGGATGGAATGTGAGAGAGCACCATAACTGTCAATTTTAGAAAAAACAACCGGCGCAGCCAAGGCCGGTAGGTTCGGTTTCCTAACCGAACCGAGTTTTACACTGAAACCTTGAAGACTTCAAAAACCTCTTGAATCCCGTAGGGTTTATTTGCTTGGGTATTTCTTCAGTATCTCTGTAGAAAAACGTGACCTCACAGACCTAAGCCCCGTAGGGGCGGAAACCTTTGTAAAGATATTTCCACAAAACACCTCGAAAACTCCCTAAAGTGACACCTATGGATGGAATGTGAGAGAGCACTCGTTCCAATGGATGTCTGGCAGCTGCGATTGAAGTGACGAGGTTCTTCCATTTTTCATCAAGTATCGCTTGGACGTTCATGATCTTACTCTGTCGAAATGAACTCTTTAATCCTCTCAATAACAATTTGCGGATCATCCTGTGTAGGTAAGAATTGAGAATCTACAATCCCCATTGATTTCAACCATGTTCGCCAATATTCTTTAACGATTTCCAAATCAAGCATGTGCCGATGTGTAATTTCAACCATCAGGAATTTCACATTATAATCACTGAAATCTTGTTTGATTTCTAATAAACCGTGACCTTCAGTGTGGAATTTTTGTTTCCAATTTGGCATGTCGCGAAACTTTTTGATTTGAGAGTACGGGATGTAACTCGTTTTGTTTCCGACTTTGGATCGACCGTTTTGAATATCATTGTTGAAATCAAGGTATCCATCTGAAAGACAGATGATGTAGTTACGAGTGTCAGACTTTAGATAAACTCCCGCGCTGTCTCGAAACCACCGCCAAATGTCAGATCCTGTGAATTCAATTTGTTTACCAACAGATTGATACAATTTGTCTATTGCTCCAAGAAGTTTTGTTTTCATTTTTTTAAATTCTGGTGCCCCACCTGCTCTTTGCTTAGGTGTCGGCCAGATTTTAAGGTTCTCTAACGTTTGTTGTTGGATTGGAGGGACATTCGGCTGTTCGGGGATGGCGAGGGCGAGTCGGTCTTTAGAACCGATATACAGATTTACGCGTACAAATTTTTCCTCGAAAATATTAACAACACTCTCTATGATCTTAATGTCTTTTTCGATTTGACGAGGATTTCTCATTTTGGAAATCCGGTCGGAAGTGTCAACGATAACAATAATATTTACGGGTTTTGTGAGTGATTTTTCTGATGAAATATCCTTGGCATCTGATTTGTCACTTGTGCATCCTGCTGTTAGGACCAAAAGAGCAGCTAATACGGCTGCCAAACCCTTAATATTTTTTTCCATATGAGACTCCTTTAGGACAGCGTACAAACTGTTCACATAGTGGTAGAACAAGGTGGTAGTTAATCGGCATAATCGGGTACGCCTTGATAATAACGATCGAGTGTATCGTTTGCAATTTGCTTAATTCTATTGATTTCACCTGGCACGTCAGATGTGCCATCGCCACTGTGGGCAACGAAACGGCACCATCCATTCAAGAATTGGTTAACCTGCGATTCCATTTCATTGCGGTTAACGATCCGTTTATTAAGCTGCATTGACGATTTCTCAATTCTTGCTCGCGTTTTGTCAATTTCCTGTTGAAAATCTGTCCTTTTACTATTGAGTCGTTCGAGCAGGCCCTTCAAGTTAGCTGTTTGAGTTTTTAAAATGGCGATCTGACTATCAATAGGGGTCCTAATCGCTTTTATAATTTTTTCTTCTGTGGTTTTATCTTTCTCATTGAGTTGTTCAATATCACTTTGCAAATTCTCCATTTCGGTTTTTAAGACAGCGATACGCGACTCACGTTGGATCTTTTCATTTTTCATTTGTGCTTCGCCTATGTCCCATGCTTTAAAACTTTCCTGATCAGGGGATACCATTTTCCACCGCTTGTTCGTCACGTGATAGGTAATACTTACCAGCAGTGAAACGACAAAACCACAAAAGATGACGGTCCATATATTAAGATCCCAGCTAAAAGGGTTTGTTGGGTTAACTGTCCACTCTCCAGCCTCCGGATCCATAAGTACCTTAGCTTGATGTAGTTTTTGTGAGATCTGAATTGCAAGTATGGCATCAAATACAAGTGTGAGGCCCGCTAATAGGAGCGCGACTAAGTACATCCATTTTCCTTGTTCCCAAAAATAGTCAAGAGCAATTGCAAAGGCTAAAAAAACAAATGGAAACATAATGACAAACAGGTTCCATTCATCCTCGAAAGCTTTGAATAATGCACTCGGATTAACAATATCATTGATACCAGCGTAAGTACCCTGAGCCAATTGTGCTTGGATTCTCTCTGTATTTAAAAAGAAGGCCTTATCAACAGCAGAACCATAAAAAATGAAAAGGTAGATTGCAAGTAAACCACAGAAAATAGTAGAGATGATCGCAGTGATAAGACTTATCCTTGAGCTGCCGTGTTTAGCATCCATAGTATCATCGGGAGAGGTACCCACAGCGATCGGATTTAATTCAATTTCCGTTGGACCTTGTAATTCTACTTCAAGTCCGGCAAGTTCTTCTTTCTTACCCGCTAACGCTTGGTTTTTCTCACCAATTACCTGTTCCAGATCGAATTTTTCCTGAATTAACGCATCGATTTCTTCATGGTACTGTATAATTGGATTATTAGGCGTGCTTTGGACAGGTGAAGCGTTGAATAATTCAGAGTTGGAATCATCAGATGCAGCTTCAATAGGCGGGAGTTCTGAGCCAGTCACCGTGAGTGTCTTCAATTGTATCTCAAGTCCGGCCAACTCTTCTTTCTTTTCGGAAAGTTCTTGGGAGCGCGCTCCAATTTCCTGTTCACATTGGTGCTTTTGCTCTTCTAATTCGACTACATCTTCGCGTGAGTTGTTGATTTCTTGTTCAAGTGCTTCGCGAGTTGAGGCGATTTCTAATTCCTCATGGTGGATAATCCGCTTAATATGCTGTGGCACGCACTCAGCAATACCTTGATGGTTCGCCGCCCAATAGAATCCATTTTCCTCACTGTAATAAGGCTTGCCGTTTAAACTCGGTGTCCCGCTATTGTGATTATGTTCGCTTTGCAAAGTTCTGTCCTTGATTATAATGTGCGATTTTTGGGGTGTTCCTGACGGGTTTGGTGTGCTAAATTCGCTAGATTTCTCAGCGGTCTCTGTTTTGGCAACTTTCCGTTTAAATTCGATTTTGCTAGATTCTTCACGCTTAGGTTGAGAAAACCGCCTAAAAAAATCTAATACACGAGTTATAAAGTTATTTTCACCTCTAACAACTTCCGTCCCTATTCCATTTTGCTTTTCGGTCTCAAGTTTTCCAAGCAAACTAATTGCCTTATCCACCGGATACTTAAAAAACTCACGGTTGGAAGCAACACGGTAATTAGCAAGCCTGATATGCATCTCCCTTTCAAGTTTTTCGTATTCTGCAGACGGTAATTCAAAAGCTACTTTGAATGGCGTTGGAACTCCTGTTGCGGATGAGAGTTCCCTAGCTCGCTCGACACTGTCGCGTGACGTTCTGCCAATTTTTATTGTACCCGGCATTGAGTCGTTTTCTAAAATGTAAACATATCCTATAGCTGTGTCCTCAGACATCGGTTCAGCGTCCAGTTTGCATTCTGCAATGTGCGGTGATATTCCGTTAGTATAAAGGCTTTCAAATATTTGTTAAGAATTTACAAGCGCGTGATAAAAAATATCAACATGCCGAATCATACCATATTTTCCGCTTAACTGTCAAGCGAAAAATGGCGCACAAAAAATCAGAGAAACGGCTTGAATGCCTGCAAGATACGATGATGATAGATAGGATTGAGAATCTCACACATCCCGTCAGTACCCCTTGCAATGACCCCATAAGTGGTGAGTTCCCGAATGATGTCATTGTCAAGATTGAAGCGCACGCCGCGTTCATAAGAGACGATTTTCATGAGAATACTTTTAAAGCGCGGGTTTCTGTGAATATTGGTAAGCAGATGTGTTATGTTCGTATTCTGTTCTTGAAGCATCTGTGAATGTGCCGCTAAAAAGTGTTCCATACGAATGGTTTCGGGCTTCGGGATGTCAAGTTCCTCGGTGAGAATCTGGGCAAATCGGTTGACGAGGAAAGGCTGCCCTCCTGTTTGTCTATGGAGCGTCGTGATGAGTTCGGGTGCGAAAGTTTGGCTGGCTTCATCGGTGTATTGGTCAAACAACGCTTGCACTTGTTCAACCGTGAAATTGGATAAGGTGAACTCATCCTGGATATTGAACGGCGAGATAGAACGATCGTAGTCAAGCTGTCTGATATTCTTGACACCAACGATGCTGAGGCTATAAGGCGACTGCGGCGTGGCCCGGGAGATATAGATACGGCGGAGCGAATACAGAAAATCACTTACAACCGTCTTTGGAATACCATCGAACTCGTCTATAATGAGGACAACCCGTTGGCCGTTTAGCAACCTTGCGAGGTTTCTAAAGAATCTTCGCATCAAAACGTGGTCGCTTATCTGTGTGCTTTCCAGAAAGTGCACTAACGCCTCAGAAATCGAGTTTCCACGTTTTTGGAGAACGTCCTCAATTTCTTCGCGAATATCTTCGTATAAGTACCTGTAAAAGTCCCCAACTGATCGGTTTTTATACTCTTCAAAATCGAGTTGAATGGGGAAGTAAGTTTCGTCTATGAGTTTATCAAGTGCGCGATAGAAGAAGGTTGTTTTGCCCGTTTGGCGCGGTGCAAAAATAACTATATAACGCCCTTCCTTGACACGGTTGATGAAATCCGCAATTTCATCAGTGCGATGGACAATGAAGTTTTTCTCGGGATCCACGGGACCTCGGGTTCCAAAAGTTCTCATTTTTCCCCTCGGTTTTCTGTCTGATTCTGGTAATAGGGTGCCGGTCATATAGATAGCACTTGGCGTGAAACTGCGGTTTATTCTATCACATTACTATGTGAGAATCAACGTTTTGTTTTGTTCGTTTAACTTGATTTTCTGCCGCTACTCTGCTAAAATAAGCGAAAAATTACGGAGAGGAATAGAACCCGTGCCAAAACTCATAATCATGCCGCCACAGAACGCGGAATCTCACGAATGGGCTGAACGTCTTCACAACGAATTGCCTACATATACCATTGTCTTGCCAGAAACAGACGAAGCGGTAACGGAACATCTCCCCGATGCAGATGCCGTCTACGGTTGGGTATCACCGGAACAATTGCCGTTGGCGAAAAACCTAAAATGGTTACAAAATCCTGCTGCAGGACCCTTTCCTGGCTACTATTATCCGGCGTTAATTGAGCATCCGGTTGTTGCCTGTAACCCGCGCGGTATTTACAATGACCATATTGCCCAGCATATTATGATGTTTGTGCTTGCCCTTTCACGTGGATTGCCTTATTATATGGAGGCGCAGCGGGAAGGCGACTGGAATAAAGATGCGCGCAAAGGTGGATACATTGACCTCGTTCAGGCGACGGCGTTGGTTGTTGGCGTTGGTGGTATTGGACATGAGACTGCACGACTCTGTAACGAATTCGGGATGAAAGTGCTCGGCGTTGATCCGCGGTGGGAGTACGAGGTGGATTTTGTGGAGAAACACGATCCCTCGGAATTGGACACACTCCTTCCACTTGCCGATTTTGTGATAACGACGACACCACACACACCTGAAACCGAGGGAATGTGGCACAAGAGTCGTTTCGCACTGATGAAACAGACGGCTTACTTCATTAACATCGGGCGTGGTAAGACAACGAAGCTTGCTGACCTCGTCTTGGCACTTGAGCAAGGTATCATTGCTGGATGCGGTTTAGATGTTTTTGAAGTTGAACCCTTGCCTGCCGAAAATCCGTTGTGGCATCTGCCCAATGTGTTAATAACGCCACACATTGCTGTCAAAGATGCAGAGAACATTGCGACACGGCGGTTTGAGCTTTTCTTGGAAAATGCGCGTCGGTTTGCTGAGGGTGCTCCGTTGTTGAACGTCGTCAATAAGGCAGCATGGTATTAGAGAAAAGTTTTTAATTTATGGGCATCTGACTGCGCTCCAAATGTAAAGTAAAGACAAATTATGCCATTTAAGGCATAATTTCGTTATGCGCAGGTTCTTGATACGCAGCCCGTAACGAAGTGGAGGGCGGATATACGGGAAGGCTCTTGATACGTGAAACTCAGCTGACCGAACCGCAAGGAAAAATTAAAAATCAGCAGCTTTTAAAGGATGAACAGATTCGTCATTTCATCGTCAACGGGTATGTTAACGTCACTGCTGACTTACTGACGGACATCCACGAAACTATCTACGACAAGACAGATGAACTCTTCGCTGGCGCAACAGATTTCCGAGGCGATGGGCAACACAACCCACTTAATAACATTCTACCCTTAGTGCCGGAACTTCAATTCGTTTTGGAGTCTCCAGAGGTACGCGGCGCGCTCACCAGCATTTTGGGAAACGGATATGTCATGCACCCGCATCGGCATTGCCACCCCAATTTTGGCGCAGCTTGCAAGCCAAAACTTGCTGTTAAAAGTGCGGGAAGCACACCGACCGAAAAAGCGGATGGTGAAGAACGGTTGATGATGCCGCTTCACAAAGATGGACACGCGGGTGGGAAACGGCCCCGACACCGAACCCCGCGTTGGGCAATTCTCTTCTATTATCCCCAACCCTGCCTTGCTGACCAGGGACCGACCTGTATCATTCCGGGGACGCAATACATTCGAGAATTTATGCTGGATGGCGAACGCCAACGGCACGAGATACATGCCGAAGGTGGGAATGGAACGCGACTGCTCTCGGAGAATTTCTTGAATCGTAACCTGGTCCCGATGTCTGGTGAACTTGGCACTGTATGGATTATGCACTTCGATATGGTGCATTCGTTCCTTCAAAACTACGTTTCCCTGAATCGTTACGGTATGAAGTTTGTCTTTATGCGGACCGAACAACCGACGGCACCTTCGTGGAACAGCGAATCTTCTATCTGGCAACCCCCCGAAATCAACCACGTCCCTTACGATGCCGAGATTCTCTGGACCTATATATGGAATTGGATGTACGGCAAGACAGATCTGTATGAAGCCGACCGTCCGAATGCCACGATGGATATAGACGCAGCAGTTACGGCACTGGAAACAGGAGACGCGACTGCCCGTATGAAAGCCGCTAATACTTTAGGCTTCATGCGAGAGAGTGCTGCGGATGCAGTTCCAACACTTGTTGATGCTCTTGAGGATGGTTATGAACCTGCGCGTCGGAACGCCATCTATGCGCTTGGTGCGATCGGGGAATCTGCTGTTGAACCGCTCGTTGACGCACTCGCAGCAGAAAAAGAAGCCTTTGATATGGAACCGATTCTCCATATCTGTGATGCTGCACATGGACTTGGTGCGATCGGGGTCTCGGCTGTGCCTGCGCTCATGACCGCATTAGAGGACGAACGCGAAAACGTACGCGCTTCCGCTGCCTATGCTTTAGCTGAGATAGGACCGGTCGCGGCAGAGGTTGTTGACGGACTTATTGCGTTATTAACGGATGAATCGGAAGAGGTCCGTCGGCATGCGACTTCGGCGTTGGGTATGATTAAGGAACCGGTGTCGAAAACCGTTCCAGCGTTGGTACGAGTTTTGGAGGATCGTGAAGACACAGATTTAGCGTTTTTTGCGGCGCAAGCGTTAACTCGTATTGGTCCGGATGCAATAGAGGCTGTCCCGGCGTTGCGGGAGGCACTGGTGAGCGAGTCGGCGTATGTACGTGGTTTCTCCTCGGAGGCGTTGAGTCGGATTGGCACTGCTGAAGCGTTGCAGGCACTCGTTCCGTTCCTGCGGACGGCGCGTTGGTTTAATTACGTCAAGAAGAACGTGCCGGCTTTTAGTATCGAGTTGAAGGATGCAACACCCGCACCGAGTGACGCAGATTCCCTCGCAAAACTAATTCAGGAATGGTCAGAGGAGAAGGGAATCCCTTTACCGAAAACAGAAGAGGTCTTACAGGACTCCGATACACAATTTCAGGTAACCTTCAGTGGTGGCAGACGGGCAACTGCACGTGTTGAAGGAGATGTGCTAAACCTCTATCACAAAAGACGTGTGGAGGCTGGGTTTAAGACATATCGTTAGGGAAAGTGAGTACCTAAAATCTAATAATTAATGTAATATTATTAAACCTTTTTTCGCTGTTGTGCGTCTCAACAATCTATTAGGTTGGGTTTTCCTACACTAATGTTTGTACCCGATAGGCATTTTTTTACGTTAATACCGTAAGTTGGAAACGTTTGGAGGGTTTTGAAGTGTCAAAATTGACGGTCTCGGAGGCTTTAAAACTGGTAAGGGTCAAAAAGACTACACTCTACAATGCCATGGGGTGTAGGTACGGTAGCATTCACTATAGGCGTCCGCGAGCGACAAGCCATCAACGCCGTGGTCTTGCGACGCTTCTGTGGTATGCTATCAATGCTCTCCCAAAACGGAAATAAGCAGGAAATCTAAAAAACGGGGTCTGCTGCAGCAGACCCCGTAAATTACTGAAAAACACCCAATTTTAAAAAGTCTGTCAAGGCTTTTCATCATCGCCTGTATCGTCTGTGTAAGGGGATTCTGCTTGCGCTGGGACCTCTATTACACCACCTTCCACACGCGAGTCGTATACCGTCTTGCTGCCGTCAGGGTGGATGGTTGTTTTTCTGCCATCACTACGGTACGATGTTGTCCCAGTATACTTCCATTCAAACTCATCCTCTCTTCCACTCGCTTCTAATTCCTTTTTGCGTTTTTTTAGATATTTTAGCAACCCTTCTGTGCTTTTGTGTGAATATAGGTATAGATCTGCGGTAAAAAGTGCAATCGCCTCATCAATTGTGAGCGGTGTGCCGCTTAAATATTTTCGTTGTAGCCGTATAAAGGTCCGAACTTGCGGAATATCCCCAAACTTCTTGATGAGTGGATTGTGTGGACTGGGGTTATCCGGATCGTCCTTGAATGGATTGAATCCAATGATAAAATCTTCTTTCGATTTCTTCACCTTCGCGTTTTCACCTTTAGACAAATGGACAGTTTGTCCATCTTCAGAGCGCGTTTCAGATTCCACAATTTTGGTATTTTTGCTAGCACAACCATAAAGGAGAAGGGTACCGACGAAAATACCGATCAGTGCTATGCGTAGACGGATGAAAGCACATCTCATTTTGACGCTCCTTTGCTTTTGTTTTTCGACGTTTTTGGGTAAGGTGGTTCTGACATAAATCAGTATACCACACTTCTATTTTTTGAGCGTAAGTTTCCAGTTGATTTTCTATGCCAAATTTGGTAAAATAATGAGAAGACCCGCTCTTTGAGGACGGCGTGTCAAATTCCAAGTTCGCGTCGTTTAACCGCAAGGAAAATTAAAAAAATGGATTGTATCTTTTGTGCGATTATTGCTGGTGATATTCCGGCAGCCACAGTGTATGAAGATGAACACGTCTTCGCATTTATGGATATTGCTCCCGCGAACCCGGGGCATACCCTCCTTATACCGAAGCAACACTATCGAAATATCTTTGATATGTCCACAGAGATGGGCAGTAAAATTATGCAAGCCGCGATCCCACTCGCAAACGCGATCCGGACGGCATTGAACGCTGATGGGCTTAACCTCGTTCAGTCGAATGAAGCCGCAGGATTTCAGACCGTTTTTCATTTTCACCTCCACCTGATTCCGCGATGGGAAGGGGATCCACTTCGATTACCGTGGCGACCGAGTGAAGGAGATATGGAGGAGATTGGTAACATTGCGGCTAAAATTCGAGAGGCTTTGTAGAGGTCGTTCACAAATCATTTTTTGTTCTGTACCTACAGTCCCTTAAACCTTTAATTATCCCGATGTTGCTTGTCCTCGTCGGTAACCCGATTTTGACAACGGAAAAATCGGAACAAGAACTTAATAATTAAAACTATGAATATCTTGATTACCTCCGCTGCTTCTGAACTGGCGCGCAACGTGGCAGCAGCGTTATCAGAAGCACATGCACTCCGCCTAACGGAATTGCAGCCCGTAGAGAATGTTGACGGAACGTTCGTGCAAAGCGAACTTGGGCACGAGGAAGCAACCAACGAACTCGTGCGCGACATGGATACGATTATCCACATCGCCGAGGTCCCACCCGATCTCCTTGCTGAAGCGGACCAACCCGATAATTACGCTATTGATTATCAGACGCGCTGCACTTATAACCTACTGATGGCGGCATCCGAGGAAGGCGTAAAACATGTCATTTACGCAAGTACGCTCCGCCTCTTCGAGCAGCACGGTGAAGATTGGACGGTTACAGAGAGTTGGCGACCCCGTCCCTCTGTTGATAGTTTCGTGCTTTCAAAGCATCTTGGGGAGTTCACGTGCAGAGAGTTCGGTCGCGAAGGTAAAATCAACGTAACATGCCTTCGCCTCGGCAATCTCGTCACTGCTGATGCCATAGCAACCTCTGAATACGATTCAATGTGGCTTGAGGTGAACGATGCAGTCGCTGCGTTTCAAGGCGCACTTGAATCGCCCTCACCGTGGCGAATTTTTCATGTCCAGTCAGAATTCCCCGGTTCCCGTTTCTCGATTGGGAAAGCAAAGGGACATCTGAAATTTGAACCGCAATTCGTGCCATCACAGGCAAAGGAGGCGTAGCATGAGGGTTCTCATTTTAGGCGGTAACGGCTACCTTGGACCACATGTCGTCAAAGTGTTGGAGCCTTATTATACTTTACGTGTTACGGACATCAACGACATTGAAACGAAGCATGAATCGATGCACATTGATGTCGGTTCGTTGGATCAAGTCATGCGCGCCGCTGAGGGAATGGATGCGATTCTCAACTGCTCCGTACTCCGACATGACCGACAGTTGGCTTTTGATGTCAGCACACGTGGGTGTTATAATATGATGCGCGCCGCTGTCGAACACGGTATCCGCCGTGTTATCAACACGGGTCCGCATTTCACCATCCAAGGGGATGACTATACCACCTACGATTACGAGATTAATCCGGATGTTCCACCGCACACAAGCACCGGACTCTATCCGTTGACCAAGGGACTCGGACAGGAAATCTGTAAAGTCTTCACCGAGCATTACGATATTTATGTGCTTTGCTACCTGTTCCTTAGTTTCCGGGAGCACGAAGATCAAGCGGAAGGCACGGATCTCAACCCCTTCTCTGTCAGTTGGCGGGACGCAGGTGAAGCATTCCGGCTCGGCTTGGAGATCGATCTGGCAGAACTTCCCTCCCGCTGTGAAATTTTCAATATCTTCGCGGATCTGCCGCATCAGCAATTCTCGAATGTCAAAACGAAACGCATCTTAGGTTTTGCCCCACAGGATAACTTTGAGCGGATGTGGCACAAAAAGGATTAAATTGGGTTGTGCGCAATGCTTATCAAAGGTTCGCAGGAGGAATAGTGATGGCCACCATTGAGAACCCAGCGGAACTAAAAGTGGAACATTTACTGAGTGGTGTTAAACAATCAGCAGAAATTGGTTAAGTAATAACTATGCAGATTCAACTCTTAGCACATCGTGGCGGCATGGGGCGCGCACCTGAAAACACACTTGCTTCTTTCAAGCAGGCTTTGGCAGACGGTGCTGATGGATATGAGTTTGATGTCTGTCTCACCCAAGACAAGCAACCTGTGTTGATCCATGTCGGCTTCAACCGAGATGATATTCGGAAAGCCACCGGGTGTGCAATACCTCTGAGTCAACTCACTTGGAAAGAAGTCCAACAACTGACGATGGAAACCTCTGATGAACCGGTTGCACACCTTGATGATGCTCTTCGATTTACACGGGAGCATCAGATGCCGTGCTTCATTGAGCCGAAGACAGACGTACCGGAGGTGCTCCCTATCATCGTAGAACGGATTCGGCATTTTGAGGTCGTCCACCTCACCAGTATTCTCACTTTTTACCTTCAAAAACATCTGCTTGTGGATGCCAAACGTTTAGAACCGAGATTGCAGACGAGCGCAATTCTCATCAACCCGATGGCGAACTTCCACAAGGCTGCCACTGCTATTGACGCAAGCTGCATCATCTTAGGGTGGAGTGGGATTAACCATTTTCAACTCTATAACACTTTCACGCGCACTGTTACGCGTCAAATCAAGCAACTCCGTGCGAACGGGATTGTTGTGGAAGCTGGGTTTATTCAGACGGCGAAGGATGTCGCTTGGGCAGTCTCGCCGCAGCAATCCGGTGGGGTTGATAGTTTATGGGTGGATGATGTGCCTTATATTAGAAGTTGTCTCCAAGAGATTTAGCCTTGGCAGGTATCTACGGTAGTACTTCCTATGCTGCCCCTACAGAAAACACATAATTATGAATATCACTGTTTGCAACCCGTTGTTAAGGACGCCTCTCTCTCTCATCGTTGACGATTCGTGTCCAGTAATCAATCTCACCTATTATTGGATACAACAACGACATGCATGGAAAGCACGACACCAACCGGGTGTTCCACCTGACCGTTGGGAGGGAAACGCCGCTCAACTGAAAAAAATACCACCAACAATCCCCGCAGATTTTGCAGCGGAGTGGGCAGAATGGTGTTGGGAGAACGGCGTGAAAGGCAAATTCAGCCTTATTCCCTATCCCGCTGGAGTGGGGCGCGTTGATGAAGGATTTCCTGCCCAAGTTGTAGAGAAAAGTTCGACATTGGAATATCAAGCGTGGATGCGAGTTTACCGTGAACTTATCTGGCCCAGTTTCGATTTGACACCGGAGATGCTCACCCATACTGCTGTTGTTGATCTGGACACATTCGCTCTCACAGAGGAATGGGAGCAGGTGGAATGGGTGAACCCACCCGTCGATAATAGGCTCACGGACTACATCATCGCAGCAATGGAAATACTTGATAATGTTGGTATTCCGTGTGAAGGCGTGACGAGTCCCGGTGCCTTTGGAAAACGCCAAGAAGCAGCGTATGCGAAAGCGGTGCTAACAGCCTCTCAGCATGTCAATAACAACCCGCGTCCGTTCTATTTCCTTTGGCTCAAAAATGATGAACTTCCGGATGTGCCTATCTGGTATCCTGAAAAGGAGAACGGAGTCGCTATTGCCAGTATTGTCGCATGTGCTGGTGACTGGTTCGGTGGCTGGACGGGCTACGATTTGGGAGATGCTGACCGATTCATCACGGAAGATTTACAGGAAGGTCGCTTGCCGCCAATTCTTGAAAAGGAGCTCCCGTGTGTCCTCGTCGGACATTGGCCCGGTTTCTATTTCAACGGTGAGAAATGTGGATTTGAGATTCTGAAGACTGTCAAAACTCGACTTGACAATTATGACCCGGATGGTACAAAGACACTCTGGATGAAAACCTCGGAGATTGGTCATTATTGGATGGCGCGTGAACTCACTGATATTACAGTGCTTCCGGTAGGTGTGGTTTCTAACCGCATCCAGCAGATTAATCTTTCCACGCAATTCCCAACAGCGAACTTTACGCTGGCTATTGATGCCCCAATACGTCATGTTCAGGTCAATGGATGGGATCTGCGCGAAGTGCATTCCCGCCGCGATTTTCAGAGAGATACGTTTCTTATTGAGGGAAACCAACAGACCTTCATAGCGTTCGACTTGGAAATCGGTGAGACACAGCTTGCGCTTATTGTAGCATAGCCTGTTAGGCTGTGCACCCTACGGAATGAGGATGCGCCCACCGCTGGCAATTACAGTCGAACCCGTCATATAACTCGATTCCTCGCTCAAGAGGAACGCTATCACACCTGCCATCTCTTCCGGTTCACCGAGTCTGCCAAGTGGTGTCGTAGACCGGAGCTGTTCCACCATTTCTGTTGAGACTTCACCAAGCATGTCTGTTGCTATTGCCCCCGGCGCAACCGAATTGATGCGGATGTTGTGCGGTGCAAGCGGTCCACAACATGATTTCGTCAGAGAGATAACCCCAGCTTTCGCTGCCGCATAAGGCAGTTGGTTCGGACGGACTGCTAATGCTGCGATTGACGATACGTTAACGACACGTCCAAACTGTCTCTCAATCATTCCCGGTTTGACTGCCCACAACACGTTGAAGGGACCCGTCAGGTTAATCGCAACAATCCGATCCCAGTGTTCAGGCGTGAGTTCTTCAAACGTCATGTCGCCAACATCTCCAGCGTTGTTTACCAGCAGTTCAATTACACCGAGTTCTTCTGTCACCGTCGCGACCATTCTGTTCACGGCATCTCTATCGGCGATATCGGCTTGGACGGGTATTGCTTCCTGTCCCAAGCCGCGAATCTGTTCGCAGACGGCTTCCGCTTTATCAATCGCGCGGGAATAATGAACAGCAACAGTCGCACCTTCACCAGCAAGTTTTAGCGCGGTTGCCTTTCCAATGCCACGGCTTCCGCCGGTTACCAATGCTACCCTTCCCTGAAATCTCATTAAGTTGACTAACCTCCCCACTATAGGGTTTTGATCTCAAAATAGATTGAAACCCTCTTTTCATTTCCCTATTTATTTCATACTAACAAATATAGCACAAAACAGACGCTGCGTCAACATCGTAATCAGATCCATGCGATTTCCATTTTTGCCCTTATCCAGCTTCATTAGTGGGGTTTCTAATCCGTTTTTCGCCTTCCATATCAGTAATTTGTAGATTGGATTGCGGAACTCACAATTTCCGTAAAGTGAATTTTTTGCATCACCGTGACCTTTTATGTCTTTTTCAGGGTCTTGTTGTATGAATGGAGACAGAAAACCTCACAAGCCTCTCAGATGAAATATTACTGGCGCGCATTCAGGTCGGAGATAATAATGCACTTGGAGCCCTGATAAAAAAGTATGAACGGCTGCTGCGGACTATCATCCATCGTGAAATCCGCAATACCGAGGAAGAGAAGAATATCTATTCAGAAACTGTCCTCGCGATTGTGCGGCGCATCGGTAAGCAGTCAGACGACATCCGTTCTGCAGAACAGTGGCTGAAACAGGTCGCGCGGAGTAAGTGCAAAGCATTCCTTGTGGATGCCAAAAAGCGCGGCATCATAAGGGAATATGCTGACGAACACTATGCATCCGCCGCTGAGCAAGAAAGGCAACGAGGTTTCCAAAAGTATTACCTACATGAACGTGTCTTAGAAATTCGAGAGGTAGTTGAGGAGATGGGATCCATTTATGTAGAAGTCTTTGAATTGTGGGAACGCGGACTGACAGAAGCTGAGTCAGCAGCAGTGCTAAAGATTCCGCAAAACACCGTAAAGTCTCGTCGGAATAAGATACGGAGAGTCGTCCGTGAGCGTCTCGGTGTGTCACTTACGCCCAAAAGGGGTGAGTGACTGCATAGGGCCATTTATGGTAGTTTTTACAATTAACCAGGACTTACGGAAATTGAAGGAAAAAAGGGTATATTTTGCGCAAAATGCCTCACAGTGAGCGTATTTCGTTTGATTTAACTCCCTCAATCTCCCTTATCAGGGGACTTTACGGAGAAATGCGTAGGCACTCTGAAGATTGTCAACGGGTTTTCTGTAGAATTTTCGCTTTTTATTGGTCCTCTAACACCTTTTTGGGGCGAAAATAAGGCAGATCTCTCAGATAAGAAAGACGTTTCGGTTCGCATTTTCATGAGCACATATTCGAGGATCACTGTTAGGTATTGACATCTGAGCAGTTTTGAGAAATATCAGACGTTAATTAAGACGGTGATGGGAAAAACATAGATTTTCGTCTGTTTTGACGAAATCATCGTTGTAAGTGGCAGGCCCTCTGATTTTTTGAGAGGTGCGCCGAGGGTGGTAGGAACACCGTCGGCGCGGCACTGCCATAGTGAAGTTTTAGACGGTTATGGCAGCACTGGTTTTTATTGTATCATAATTCGGGTATAAAAAGAAACCAGCACGCTATAACAAGAAGCGTGGGGCTTGCTCCCCATTTAACCGGAGGTAAAATAATGTTTCTGCGGAAGTCAATGAGTTTCTTTCTGTTGTTGTTAACCTGCGCAGCAGTCTTTCTTGCGGTTCCAGTTCAGGATGCCGATGCGAGGAACGCGAAGGCTGTTAAACAGGCTATAATAGCTGGAGCTGGGTTCTTTTTTGGTGTCAGTTTTCAAAACAAGGTTAGTAAAGCCGTGCAAGCGATTGAGGATGCAACCATTGGTGTCTTGGAAGATGTTACGCATAATGCTTGGGATGCGATAGTGGACCACTACAATAATTCTTACTATTGTTCTGGTTGTAGTACAACGGTCAGTGGTTCTCATAATTGCAGAGATAACTACTATTATGATGGCAGTTATGGCTATTAACCATCAATTAGGCTGACATAGAAAGTTAGCTACATACAAAAGCCCTGAAAATCACTTGACTTTCAGGGCTTAATGTCAAAAATTATTTTTATATTGGTAATTTATATAATTTTAGGACTTACGCAGTAGTCATTTTGATACCTAATCCTTAGGCGAGTTTGGCGTTTATAAGCCTATCATACATTTCACAGTTAGTATCAACCCCGGCAGGTGTGGAAATTCCCGGTCATGGAATGTAGGGTCATGCTTAAGGCTGAAATCCTAATGCACCAAGCAAAAAAATCTGGTGCTCCTCTCTCACCTGATCATGTCAGATTGGACAGTTTTAGCGACCGTCGGAGAGAAAAAACCGCACAGAATCGCCCGACAACGCTTTTCTGGGAGTTAACCCTCTGTGAATCGTAGAAACGTCCTGACTTGGCATAGATGCTAAATTTTTAATGATATGTCCCATAGTCGTTCTGATTGTATCTTTTGCGTGTGTTGCGTGCAATTTCCATAGCGCGGATTTGTAGAGGAACGGCGTTTTTTGCTGAACTCTGAGAGTTACTGACAGAATTCATGCCCAATCTGGTGAGTATTGAGGCAGCCTTTTTCAACGAAAACATCTCCTCGTATCTCTCGAAGGTGAATGTCATCGTGATTGCCGAACTCTCCGGTGTGCAATAGGGAATCCAATTATCAAAGTTTCGAGTCTAAAACCTGGCTCTTTAGAGCAGGGATACAAACTCGCCTTCGTATATCAAACCATGGCGTGATATAGAAAAAAGTGCTGACATTTTTTGTAGGTTCTGCTATACTAACCTATAGTTTAGGCAATTTCTGTTAGTTTCTTGAACTTCTTTTTTTAAAGAATTTAAGCGTGGGGCTTTGACCCCCATTTAACCGGAGATAAAATAATGTTTCTTGAGAATTTGAAGCGCCGTTATTGGCTCTGCTGTTTTTTGGCTGCGGGTTTATGTCTGTCACGCATTATCGAAAATATTCTCACCTTTGATCCCTTACGTTTATTGGTAAATGTCTTTATGGTCCTGACATTTGCCTTTATTTTTTATTGTTTAGCTTATCCTTTTATTGCTATTTTTCGCCATTTTCGGCGGAAGTCAATGAACGGCGGAAGTCAATAAATCTTTTTTTGTTGTTGTTAACCTGTGCAGCAGTCTTTCTTACGGTTCCAGTTCAGGATGCCGAGACGTATCATTCCAAAGGAGGATATGGTTACTACTTGTGTTCTGCCAGTTCTACTTCGCCTTATCCGCTACTTTAGTATAGTGTAGTTTATTCAATATGACTTTGATAGCTATGTTGCCGAGAGTTTTGGAGGCTATAACCCCTCGGACAACACCCCCAACGATTTCCCTACAGTTTTTATCTGGTCACGTACCTATTTAGGGCATCTCACCGGAGACGTATTTTTCCTTGACACTTTTTTCGAGCAATGCTATCCTATATGCTATAGGAAGTTAGCCTGATAGTTGTAGGGAAAAATGCCAAATCCAACCCGATGATGCTTTTCTCTAGCATTGATATATCAACCAAAGGCGCATAAAAATGCTGATCAAAAAAGTTTACATCCTGATCGGTATTCTGATCGTGGTAATTTGTGCGATAAGATTCCTATCCCTGCGTTCAGATGTGTCAGATAAACCGCTCAAGATTTACAAGACAACCACACCCACGAAAACATCTGATACCGCAGAAGTGCAAGATGGAGGAGATACTTCACCGGGTGGACATTTTCACGCCGATGGTGCTTGGCACTCTATGCCGCTCAACGAGGGTTCCGAGATGCAAGGTCTCCCCTCGGTGATTTCCCACGGTGCCGAAAGACAGAAAACCAGTGAACCCGAAAAACAGAACGCACCGCCTTTCATAAGCTACGCCCAGTATCGCAGAGACCACAAGGCGTGGCGTGAGAAATTCAAAAAAGCACATACCGAATGGGACCAAGCCATGCAGGATTTTTTGAACGCGTCTGTTGAGTTCAGGGAAACGCTTAGTGATACTGAAAGAGAACAAGCCATGGCGACCTTACGGGAGGCGCATGAAAAACGTCAGGCTGCATCCGAAAAACTTGAGAGTCTCCGGCAAGAAGAACCGGTTCCCCCGACACCCCCTCAAAACAACTAAGTTGATGAAACCAGAAGTAAATCTCCTACAAGAGTCCTTATAGAATAGACAGGTGACACACAAAAGCACGTAGTTCCCCGATTACTCGGAAGTAGCGAAGTTTCACACCCTAAAAAGGAAAAAGGAAATGTTGAGAGACCTTTTATCACACAAATATTTTTTCGGCGTGCTTGGTGTATTTGTGTTGATAGCCGTCAGTGGCACGTTGTATCTGAAGCATATTGAGTATCAGACAGAGCAGGAGTTCAAGCAGTTGGAAGAAGGCGGCACCGAGACAGTCAGAGTTCCAGAGGGAGGTGTATCACAAGACAGGCATTGGCAGACTGATGAAACTTGGCATGCTACACCTGAGACACCCCGTATCCAACGAGGGGTTCCAGTCGAAAGTGAAACTACAGTTTCTATAGACGTGCCCGGTGAGACTTCAACGGAACTATTTTCTGAAGTCGATACCTCTGTAGAAAATCCAATCCAACGGGGTCATGATTTTGTTTTTAACTCACCAACGCTCTATCCACACGAAATTTTACAGTGGACAAAAGATTTTCTATCTCGACTCCAAGCCAACCATCCTAAACTTCTTCGGATGAGTCAGATGACCCCTCGTGAAGTCCTGGAGGCGTATACACCGGCTGAAATTGAGGCATTAAACAAGGAATGGCTGAAAATGAAAGACGATTTTTTAGCCGAGTTTCACGCATTGGTGCGTGCGCTTCCCGAAGAGATGCGTACGCCAGTTATTGAAGAAGTTTACAAGGAATCGATCGAAACGTATGGCTCTGAACTCGCTGAGAAATCCATGGCAATTCTTTTCCCTGAAGAAAGTCGATAAACTTTCTTTTCGCTCGGAACTTATACGTTATAGGATTTCAGCGGTTACCAAATCTTCCTCTGCCTATCGCAGCCAGCAACCAGTTTCCGTGAATTGATTGCTAACCTCCATAGAGTATCCTGCCTTTGCCTGCCCTTTTATTTTTCCTATTCCTACAACAGCACTTGTAATCTTTTCCACACATCCTCTGAAACTGATGTCGTAGCGGCGGCGAAATTCTGCTCTACCTCTGCCGCATTCTTAGAACCGGTCAGACTCATCGCAATACGAGGTTGCCGAAAACAGAATTGGATGGCGAGATTCAGGACATTCAGGGCGTTGTCATTTGCCCATTGCCAGAGTCGATGCGCCCTTTCGGCATCGGATGTCCCTAAGTGCATCCTTTCTACTGACACATCTGGCTCAATTCCTGAAAGCAATCCCATCGCGATTGGGCTGCCGTTAATAATCCCGATGTCGTTTTCAGCCGCAAAAGGTAACAACCACTCGTTTGCGGTTTGACTTAGGAGTGTGTAATCCAAATACGTTAGAATCACATCGACGACTCCGGTTTCAATGGCGATTTTATGGAATTCGTGTTGCCGAACCCCGAGTCCGATGAACTTAATCAATCCTTCCTCGCGCATTCGTTGCAGTTCATCCAGCGCACCACCTTTTGCGACAACAGGGTCCATGCTATCCGGATCATGCACTAAGCAGACATCAAGGTAGTCTGTACCCAGCAGGCGCAGACTATTTTCAACGCTACGGCGGGTGCCAGAACCACTAAAGTCGCCGCGCCATTCAGGGTGCGTGCCTGTTTTCGTGGCGAGATAAATCTTCTCACGCCAGCCATCGGCGAGTGCCAACCCTACTCGTCTTTCGCTCTCGCCATAGAGCGGCGCAGTGTCCAGATAGTTTATACCTAACGTAATGGATCGGTGTACCGCTTCTATTGCCGCGTCGTCGGTGACATCGCCTCTGCCGAGTCCCGCGCCTCCCATACCGAGGCATGTGACTTTTAATTCTGTGCGTCCTAACCGCCGCAACGGCAACGGATGTGTTTGTGTTGACATGATTTACCTCACTTTAAGGAAAATTAAAAAACAAAAACGCGTAGCTTGGAACGTAGTGGAAAGCGGATATACGGCGAAGAACTTTCCTGCCAAAATCTTTCTAACCGAACCGCAAGGAAAAATTAAAAAACTCGGTGTAAGTGTCCACGACGGGCATCAGGGGGTATCACGCTCACCCATTGCACCCCTTTAACCACGTCGTCCGGGATATGTCCATGTTCGACACCTTTAGGCGTAACAACCAAATCCCCGGGACCAATGCGATAGGATTCAGACTGCCCATCAGCCGTTCGGAGCGTCACTGTCGTTGTGCCTTCCGTGAAATACCAATACTCGTCAAAATCGTGATAGTGAAGTTCAGTCGGATTTTCTTTGGAAACCGCGAAAGCCCCAATCGTCGTCATATCTGGTGTGTCTAAGACTTTACCGAGCACGTCGCCAACGCGCGCCCCTTCACCCAGTCGAATAACACAAAGATTCGTATCCATTTTCGTTTGTACCTCCTACGTACCCGTGATATATTCTGTGATTACAAGCGTTGTGAAAATCTCGTCGGAGCAGGACCGTGTGAGTGGATACAATGACTCAAACATATAGATTTCTTTTATTTTGTAGTATTTGTTTCCTGTTTGAGCCTGCACCAGAGGGTTGTCTGTTGCTCTTCACTCGGTGAAACAGAGAGGAACCCCTCTGGCACCCACGCTGGAGATAGATCCCGCCCTCCATCCTTTACAAGCGGTTTTCCACGTCCGTTTCCCATTGCATCTATAACATAAATATCAGCATTGCCAGGTGTGTTTTCAAAAACATAGGCGATCCATTTTCCATTAGGCGACCACGCAGGTTGGCGGATCTCAGGAGACCGAGCACCATCCTTGTTCCCCAACATAGGGGGACCTTGGGTGAGTTGACGAAAGTTTTTACCATCTATGTCAATCACGTACAAGTGCATGCGCTCATCCCTGGGGACGACCATACTAAAGGCAATCTGTTTGCCATCGGGAGACCAAGCACACTCACTTTGAATTATGCCATCAAGTGCCTGTACCTCTTTATCATTAATTCGTCTTAACCTTCTTCCATCGGCATCCATCACATAGATACCTTTCCTTTCATTGCCCCGATGGTAGGAGACAAACGCAATCCGTTGGCTGTCTGGTGACCAAGAGGGTCCCACGTTTGTTCCCTTGTCCGTCAACTGCACCAGATGTGCGCCGTTGATATCCGCTTTGTAGATATCGCTCGTTATTTCGATTTTGACCCCGGGAATAAATTCTTGATTACCAGAGACAAATGCAATCCATTTTCCATCAGGGGACCATGCTGGTGTCCATTCTCTCTCGTCGAGGTTTGTGAGTCGCCAATGTTCCGCTGTCCTTGTGTCCAAGACATAAATCTTGTAGGTTCCTTCTTGATTTGAGGTATAAGCCAAAAATCGTCCATCCGGCGACCACGTTAAATCTTTCTCATTTGTTGGATGGTTTGTGAGTAGGCGAAGATTCTCGCCATTTGTGTTCTGCAGATAAACGTTATAGTCTTCCGTTGTGTTCGAGGCATAGGAAATGTATTGAGTCCCATAAGTCTGAGCACAAATATTATTTATGAGCAGCATGTGGCTTAACAACATCACCGCCCAAAATACAAAATATCCGCGTTTTTTTATCATCAATAATTTCATGCTGAACTCCTCGCGAGCGAGACTTCTGAAAAGTAGATTCTGATATAAAAAGCAGTAGAACCGACAAAAACAGTGTAATTGGCATATTTAGCGATTAACACATAACGACATACTGCAATTTGAAAATATTAAATCACTCCAATATCTTTCAGGTGTTGTAGCGAATCTGCCACACGCGTCTTGGCACCTGCTTCGTCAAGGTTTTCACCCTCAACACCTTCTAACTCCATTGTGAAGGGACCGTAGAAACCCGCATTGTTTAACGTCTGAAATACGGCTTTGAAATCGACCACGCCTTCACCGAGCGTCGGGAAATTCCACGTCCGATAGCCACCGTTTGTATCCTTGAGGTGGACGGCACCGACGTGCCCGATGACTTTCTTGACTTCCGTAACAGCTGTCACATTGTGATTGTAGTAATAGACGTTGCCGGTATCGAAATTGACACAGATATTGGGATGATTCACGGCTTGCATCGTTTCAAGCGCGATGTCGCCGTTATGTATCAAATCCGGGTGCGTTTCTAAGCATACTTTAATGCCTGCCGGTGCTGCATTCTCACCGATGGCGCGGAGCCGGTCATATACAGCATTCCGGTCCGCGTCACCGGCGTGGACGCTGACAAAGATAATCTTCACGTCCATCTGCGCGGCGATGTCCAAGGTCGTCTGGAAATCTGAAACGACCGTTTCGGACTGAACATCGCAACTGCCAAGCAGACTGGTAGCAGTGAGTCCGTGTGCGTTCAATTCCGAGCGGAGGGCATCGACGGCATCAGCAGCAGGCACACCGATTTCCACGTTTGTCAAACCGATTTCTGCCAAGTGCGAATACGCTCCGTCACGAAACTGTCGGTAACTTCCTAAGTTGCATGCGATAATATTTTCCATTTTTTAAATTTTCCTTGCGGTTCGGGCAAGTGGGTTTGGAGTTTTGATGTTCTTCTCCGTATACCCGCTTTCCACTTCGTTCCAAGCTACTTTTTAAATTTTCCTTGCGGTTCAGGCAAAAGGAATAATTAAAAATTAAGGGATTTTTCGTAGCACCGTATTGCTCAATAGAATCTCAATCCCCAACAGTAACACTGCAGGTATCAAGAAATATGTTGCCAACTCTTTGTGGTCAACAGTGTTGAAGGTCTTAAATTTCGTCTTTTCAAAACGATCAATTTCTGCGTAGATCTGCTTCAGCGATTGTGGGTCTGTGGCACGAAAGTAGCGTCCCCCTGTCGTGTGGGCAATCTGCTTTAGCGTATCCTCGTCGAGATAAGTAAGAACCTCGCGGTATCTTTTGCCGAATGTCATATCAGCATAAGGGATGCGCGCACCTCCCTCTTTCCCCATACCAATAGTATAGACCTTGATCCCGAAGGATTGTGCGAGAGATGCTGCTGCCCCCGGATCGATACTGCCAGCATTATTTTCACCATCGGTTAATAGGATAGCAATCTTTGTTTTCGATTCCGAGGCGCGTAAGCGTTGGGTAGCGGTCGCAAGTGCATCCCCGATAGCCGTACCGTCCTCAAGTTGCCCGATCTTTACATCGCTGAGCAATTCTACTAACACTGAATAATCCAATGTCAGAGGACAGAGTGTGAAACTTTCACCGGCAAAAACAACTAAACCGATGCGATCATTTTTGCGATGGGTCAGTCTTTTTTCAAGCATGGCGTTGACAACCGATTTAGCGGTTTGGATTCGATTCATTTGCTCAAAATCCTCTGCCCGCATACTCTCCGAGATGTCGAGTGCTAAAAGGATGTCAATACCTTCTGCTAATTTATGTTCACGGCTTTGAGAGAGTTGTGGACGAGCAAGCGTGACAATGAGAAGCGTAATCACGATGAATCTCATCACTTTCAGTATCGGCAGTGCTTTAACCGTGAAAGTCTGTCGCATCTCCTGAATTCCAGCGGTGAACCCGTGTTTGAAGTCAGAGAAACGCACGACTGGCACCATTACCTGTCTGTATAGCCACCGCAAAGCAATTATTAGCAGCGGGACTACAATGATTAAAATGAGGAAGGCAGGAGATGCTAGCTGCATGTGGACTATACCTTCTCTGACCGGGTTCCCGCCCGTTACTGGGGAGCGGGGAAGTGCCTTCTATCCGAGGCTCGCAGGAGTGCCATACTAATGCCCTTCAGTAGACAGAGTCCGATACCAATAGTGTTGACAATCAGAAACGTCACCCAGTCAATATATGGCAAAGATGTTGCCATGAAATAGAGGGTGTAACTAAAAATCACGGCAAGCGGTTTCCATCGTCCTGAAAAAAGGGTGCTACCGAGCGTAAGGAAAATTGCTGCCTTGCCAAAGATTGACAGCGGAATCAAGAGCGAAAGTACCAACAACATGAATGGCACACCAACAATTGAAAGTGTTAGCACCGCAAGGAGAAGCGGTATCATGACCAACGTCAGGATGCCAAATATTATACTACCGATAGGTCTCTGTCCAAACAGTTCGCTTACGGCGTTTATAGGCTTTGGAAATAGAGCTACTATTAGTAGATACATCACGAGAAAAAGCCCAAACTTGACGAATGTCAACCGGAAATTCGCTTGATTACTGATCCCCCAGAAAATATGCGGATGCATCACAAAGTGTACCGCAGCGGTTACCATCTGCCAACCATTGCTGACTTGAAGGTTAGCGACACCTTTTATGTCTCCGTCGACCCGCCCACCAATAACGTGAAGCGTCCCATTCACTTGTGACGCTGGCGTGAGTTCGATATCTCCGCCGATTATCAATACGCTGCCGGTGACACGCCCTTGTAATTCAACGTTTCCCGCGATTATAACGAGTGTTGTTACTGTTTCATCCGATGCCAACTTGTAATCGTTAACAACCTTAAGTATCCGCAGCGTCTGTTTCCTCTGTGTAGTGCTTTCTTCGCCAACCCCAATCTGCTTTGTAGGCTCGTCAATAGCCTCTTCTGAAGATGATGTCGGCTGTTCAGTATCCTCTTTTTTTGTTGGATTTGTGGGTGCTGTTTCTTGTCCTTGCACAATAAGAACGGCACTAGCCGACTTCTCGTGTTTAACGTTCGATTGTTGAAAGTCTAAAACTTGCCCATTGTTATTTGAAGTCTGTCCAAATACGGACACTATACTAAAGCCAAAAAGTAAAAGAATGAGTCCTATTCCGTTCATATTTTCCCGCGTTTCGTATTGGAATGAATGTATATGAACATTGTAGACAAAAATTTCTTTCATGTCAACGATTTTTCCCTTGACATGTACCTGTGAATCTGATATGATAAATATGTGTAATGTTTATCGGCGGTTTATGCTTTAGCACAATTGGTGGTATCTGTATAAATCGAACGGATGTATATTATGAAGTCCTTAGAATTTTTGTAATATTGAGCAGGGGGTCAAAATGAATTTCAGCGTTATTTCTGCTGGCAAGTTTTGGCTTGTGAGCTTAGTTTTTGTATGTTTCAGTTTCTTTTTTGCTGGTGTATTGTTTGTCTCCACCACCTTTGCCGAGATTGACCCTGATACCGTTGTCGGGGTGTGGCTTTTTGATGAAGGCAAAGGGAATGTCGCAACCGATGCTTCAGAAAACGGTTTAGATGGCGAATTTGAAGGCAAACCTAAATGGGTTGAGGGTAAGTTTGGGATGGCACTTGAATTCGATGGTAAATCCGCTTACGTTCAGATTCCAGCGCATGAAAACCCAACTGAAGCAATAACCGTCTCAGCTTGGGCGAAGAGCGCAGGTGACACTTGGAACCAACCTGGTTGGATAGTTGAAAAACGGAATGCCTATATCATCCATCCGAACAGCGGGACAAAAAATATCGCGTGGCCGGTTTGCAATGGCGGCTGTTGGAATAAACCCGGCGGTTGGAATGACGGTAATGTTGGCACCGATGATATTACCGAATGGCACATGTACACGACCACTTATAATAGCAAGACCGGTGAGTGGTACATCTATATTGATGCCGAAGAAGAGAGCGCATTGGATTTGGCTAAAAATCCGATTGATCTTGATACTGGTCCCGCCAATATTGGATTTGATGACTGCTGCGGGGGCGCACGCTTTGGCGCAGGTGCTGTTGACGAAGTTTTAATTCTCAGTGTCGCTTTGGACCAAGAGGACATTGAAAAACTGTATAAAAACGGCCTTTATGCTGAAGTCTTGGCGGTTGAACCGGCTGATAAAATGACAACCACCTGGGCGGATGTAAAAGTTAAGTATTAGGAATTTTAAAATATTCGCGCGACTTGCAAGCCTATATTGATAAAGTACTGTAAAAGTAGTGTAGCAGGTCGGTACTGTATCCACACATGCAACAAAGAACACGCTAAAGGAGGTCAAAATGAATTTCAGCTCTGTTTTCTCTAGAAGATTTGGGCTTTTGAGTGTCGTGCTTACAGGTCTCTTTGCCATCAGCATTCTGATCAATTCCACTGCTTCAGCCGAGATTGACCCTGATACTATTGTCGGGATGTGGCTTTTTGATGAAGGCAAAGGAAATGCCGCAACCGATGAGACCGGAAATGGACTGGATGGTGAATTTGAAGGTAAGCCGAAATGGGTTAATGGTAAGTTTGGGAAGGGACTTGAATTGGATGGTGCTGAAGCACATATTGTTATTCCAGCCCATGAGAATCCAACAAAAGCGATCACCGTCTCTATTTGGGCGAAAAGTCATACAGATACCTGGAACCAGCACGGTTTCCTTTTTGAAAAACGGAACGCCTATATCATCCATCCCAACCAAGGCACAAAAAATGTTTCCTGGCCCATTTGCAATGGCGGCTGTTGGAATAAGCCCGGCGGCTGGCGCGATGGCGAGGTTGGTCCTGATGATATTACCGAATGGCACATGTACACGACTACTTATGATAGCAAGACCGGTGAGTGGTACATCTATATTGATGGAAAAGAAGAGAGCTCGCTGGATCTGACTAAAAATCCGATTGATTTGGATAACGGTCAGGTCTACATCGGTAATGACACTTGTTGTGCTGGACGCTTCGGCGACGTTACTGTTGATGAGGCTGTAATCTTTGATGTCGCTTTGGAGCAAAGGGACATTGAATCCATGTTAGACGGTATGCATTCAGCCTTAGGGATTGATCCTGCTGACAAAATGACGATCACTTGGGCGGAGGTAAAGGTTAAGTACTAAATGGTATGGACCTTTGAGATCCGCTTGTGAGTTTGATGGGGCGGGCTATCGTGCCCGCCCACATAGATAGCATTTTGAACCCGGAGTTTCGTAAATCCAATAAAATTGATACACCCGGTAGATTTGTTGTTCAGACCCACTGTGGTATAAAGAAATGGAAAAATGGAGGAACAAATGACATTTAGTTATGACGAAACAGATGATTTTGATGAAGCAGATGATTTTGACGAAACAGACGATTTTGATGATGAATCACAAGATTCACTCTTGGATGAAGAGGGTGAGGATTCCGTTGATTTGGAAAATCCTAGTACTGCACTTTCTCAGGCTTTTCGTGAAGCAACAGTAGAGGTAATAGAAGAAGACGAAGAAGACGAAGACGACGATGAAAAAGAAGAGGGTGCGGAGGAAGAAGAAGAGGGTGCGGAGGAAGAAGAAGAGGGTGCGGAGGAAGAAGAAGAGGGTGCGGAGGAAGAAGGAGAGGGCAATGATACTGAGCCATTTGAACAGCGGCTTGCAGAAGCCATAGATGCATTGCCGGACGAAGAAGATTTAGAAGCGGTCGACCTATCCCCGCTGGAGTTGCCTTCGTTGGAGGTTGAACCTTTCCGACCTCAGGAGCAAAGCAATCACGCTTATGCAGATGCTGTGACAGCCTACTACGAAGAGAAAGATTATCAACGGGCAGTCGAAAAATTTGGTGAAGCTATAGAAAACGAAGCCCAACCCGCAGAAGGGACTGAGACCGGTTCCAACGAAATCGTCGCGAAATCGATGTACTGGCAAGCGGAAGCGTACGTCAAAATGCAAGACATTCCGCAAGCTATTGGGACTTTCGAGAGTCTTGTCCAGACTTGTCAAGGGCATTATCTTGTCTTAGCCGCACAGCGGAGGGCAGATGAATTGAACGGGGAAGACTCTTAAACCGTTGAGCGTTTTATAGTGCGCCTTGCAAACTCATATTGCAAAGCGCACGTTCATATTAAAAAATAAAGGATTGGCGAAATTTGTGGAAACCTTGAAAAATTTTCTCAAACAAAAGGCAACTAACTTACGAATTCATTCGATCATCTCGACATCGGAAGCGGGATCTGGACATCCAACCACGTGTCTCTCAGCCGCAGATATTGTCTCAGCACTCTTTTTTCACGCAATGCGTTATGACCCTGCGAATGCCCAGAACCCTAACAACGATAGGTTCATCTTGTCGAAAGGACATGCGGCACCGTTGCTTTACGCTGCTTACGCAGAAGCGGGTATCATCCCAACCGAGAAACTACGCACGCTCCGGCAGATTGACAGCATCTTGGAAGGTCATCCAACACCGCGATTTGAATGGACAGAGGTGGCAACAGGCTCACTTGGACAGGGCTTATCGCTTGGACTCGGCATGGCTCTCAACGGCAAATACTTGGACGCGTCTGATTACCGCGTCTATGTCCTTCTCGGCGACGGTGAGACTGCTGAAGGCGGGGTCTGGGAGGCGGCTGCTTTGGCATCCCACTACAAGCTCAATAATCTAATCGGGATTGTGGATGTTAACGCCCTTGGACAGAGTCAACGGACGATGTATGCCTTCGACATTGATACATACTGTCAACGTTTTGAGGCGTTTGGCTGGCAGACTATAGGCATTGATGGTCATGATCTTGATGAGATTCTTCCTGCACTTGACCAAGCCAAGGCTTCAATCGAAAAACCGACAATGATAGTCGCCAAAACCTTTAAGGGGAAGGGTGTTTCATTCCTTGAAGACGCAGACAATTGGCATGGGAAGGCACTTGCGCAAGGTGAGGAACTTGACAAAGCCTTAGCTGAACTTGGTCCGTTGCAATTAAATCTCCCGACTCAGATTGAATCGCCCCGTGCTATAGTTGTGAATGGTGATCGTTCTACTGGAACCGAATGTGAACCTCCTGATTATCCGCCGGACGAAGAAATAGCAACGCGTAGTGGCTACGGCGTAGGGCTTGCCAAACTCGGCAGCGTAAATCCTTCTGTTGTTGCCTTGGATGGAGATACGAAGAACTCCACTTATGCCGAACAATTTATGGAACTCCATCCGAACCGATATTTTGAGATGTTCATTGCGGAACAGAATTTGGTGGGTGCAGGTATCGGTTTGGCGAAACGTGGAAAGATTCCGTTTGTCTCTACGTTCGCTGCGTTTTTATCGCGTGCCTATGATCAGATTCGGATGTCCGCAATCTCGCAAGCGAATATTAAATATGCTGGTTCGCACTGTGGTGTCTCAATTGGGGAAGATGGTCCTTCGCAGATGGGTTTAGAAGACATCGCTATGTTCCGAGCGATTCCGGGAGCAGCTGTGCTGTATCCAAGCGATGCGGTTGCCGCTGAACGGCTTGTCGCTGAAGCTGCAGCACACGAAGGGATCGTTTATCTCCGCACCTCGCGTCCAAAAACGGCTCTTCTTTATGATGCCGCTGAGAGTTTTCCTATCGGTGGGTGTAAAGTTATTCGGAAAAGCGGTGAGGATAAGTTGACCGTTGTTGCCGCAGGCGTTGCCCTTCACGAAGTGTTGAAAGCACACGAGGCTCTCGCTCAAGAAGGGATTGCTATACGTGTCATAGATTTGTATTCCATCAAGCCGATTGATGCCGAGGCACTACAAACAGCAGCGTCCGAGACGAATAACACCTTAATTACCGTCGAAGACCATTATCCTGAAGGCGGTCTGGGAGATGCTGTGTTAGACGCTGTAGCAACGCAAGGGGTTTACGTCCACAAACTTGCTGTCACCGGAATGCCGCGATCTGGAAAGCCAGAGGAACTCTTGGAATATCACGGTATTAGTGCAAATGCTATTGTGCAGAAAGTGAAAGAGTTGAAGTTATAATTGAGGAGAACGGTTATGCCATATTCGGATTATCCGCCTGGGACTATCGCTGCACGTGGGAAAGAGATTTATTCCCAGCAAGTTCGGCACAAAGTTGAACCGCAACACAAAGGCAAAATCGTGGCCATCGACATCCAAACAGGAGACTATGAAATTGGCGATAATGATTTGAAAGCCATAAAGCATCTGCTTGCCAAACGTCCTGAGTCCATCATTTACAGCTTGCGAATTGGGGTTGGGCCAGTCTATGGAATTGGTTTTAACTTTAAGGCGAACACGCCATGATGACCGGAAAAGTTACAGGCAATTTAGACGCTGTCATTGAAATAGAAGTTGTCGGATCAAACCAGCAAGAGAAAATTGAGGCGGTCATTGATACCGGCTTCTATGGCTTTCTGGTGCTACCGAGTGATTTAATAAACCGCCTTACACTCCAACGAATTGGGAACCAACCTGCTTTTCTCGGTGATGGGAATGAGGTAGACTTTGATATTTATCTTGCAAAGGTATTGTGGAATGGCAAAGAACGCGAGGTGACTGCGTTAGAATCAGACGCTGGCCCCTTAGTCGGAATGTCTTTGCTTTATGGAAGTCGCGTGGTATTGAATGTTATAAACGACGGTGATGTAAGTATTAACGCGCTCCACTAACTCAGGCAATGTTTGAGGGATCGAAGTTCACTCACAGATGCAAAACAGAATTGTTTGGATTACCGTGCTGGGGATTATCCTTCTGGTAGGGATTGGGATGATCTACGCCTTACGCGTCCCGCGTGCAGCACCTAAAACCTATCCGGCGGATAAAGGACCCAACTTTATTGATGTCACTGCCTATCCGTCAAAAATGCAAGAGGCTTACGAACTCTTTACCCGTAAATGTAGCCGGTGTCATACCGTTGCACGTCCAATTAATTCCACCTTTTCCTCGGAAGAATGGCGGAAGTATGTGTATAAAATGATGCGGAAACCGGGTTCAGGACTCACTCCGAAAACCGCAGAAAAGATAATTGAATTCCTTGTTTACGATGCGCAGCATAGGGAGAAAAAAACAGAATGATTATTGCAGCAGCCTCGGTTCGTAAGTTTTACTCCATCGTAGGATTCTCAATGTTGGTCGTATTGTTCCTGATGATAGGCGTGCAGATGGGATTCACTGGAGGGGATGACGTGAAAAAGGAAGATTTTCAGGTTTCAGTAGATGGACAACACGTTAAATTTACGACACCGCCTATTTTCAAAGATGGTGAATGGTTCGTACCTTTAGAGCATTTCGCTAAACAGCTCGACTTGAAAGTCGAGTACCCGGAAGGTACTAAAATGGTGGTTCTCTGCGGCGGAAAGGCATCAGAATTATGTGTCCCACTTGAATTCCGGGATGACGAAAAGAGTGCTGTGGAGGTTGATGGCATAGTTTATGCGCGTCCCGTACACATCGCGGAACCCTTCGGCTTTGAAATTTACCAAGTATCAGCGAACCGATTAGAAGTTATCCATCCGGCACACCTTGCTCCGGAGTTCACCCTTCCCGATTTAGAGGGTACACTAAAGCACTTAAAAGATTTCCGTGGGAAAAAGACTTTTCTCTATGTTTGGGGTTCATGGTGAGGCTGTCGTGGACAACTGCCGGGCTGGCAGAAATTTTACACTAAACACCGTGAAAAACTAAACTTGGTTTCCATTGCCATTGATGCACAAGGCGCGTCTGTGGTGCGTCCTTGGCATGATGCCGCAAACGCCGATTTCATCACGCTCGTTGATTCACAGAATAGTTTCGGTGCCGGTTATAATCTTAAAGCTATTCCTTACGGTATAATGATTGACGAGGCGGGACGGTTGGTGCAACCTCCATTCAACGTCAATGTCAAGAATCAAAAAACCCTTACGATACTCGAAAAGTGGCTGTCGGATCCCGACTACAATGCGATGCTGCTTCGTGAGATGGAACCATCAAACGAACCGGCTGCGAAAACTACCACTGAAGCGGCTGCCCGCTTTCAACTCGGTCTCGCATTGCTGGAGGTAGGAAAGAAGGAAGAGGCGATGGCAGAATGGCGAAAGGCTTTGGGGTTAGATCCGCAGAACTGGATTATTCATAAGCAAATTTGGGCGGTGGAGCACCCAGACAAATTCTACAAGGATGGGGTTGATTACGGTTGGCAAAAGGCACAGTTAGAGGCAGAAAAAAATAAACCGTAAGAACAAACTCCTGAGCACGATTCTTCTGTAAGACAGATCTCCAAATCACAATTTTTCCCATACAGCTTGTAGGAAAGCGAAGACCAAATGCCTTTAGACACAGGCGAGAATGCCTTTCCTTTTTTGTATAGAATTTGCTATACTATTCGTAACTCTTAGACGATTGGCGTGCAACGTTTACACCAACCTAACACGTCTTTTAAAGAACCATTTCAGAGAAACTCTGTCTAATCTCTAGGAGAGAACAATGAAGGAGAGTTTGCAGAACATCGGAGACCTCATCGCTGAACCGAGTGCCGCGTTTGCACGTCTCAAATCACAACCGAGATCTGGCATCGCATTTATAGTTTTTTATCTGTTTGTTGTTCTCATTGGTTGGGCTGTTCTTCCGTACTCTGAAACGTTGACGACTGCACAGCTCGTGGAAGGCGGTTTGCAACCGGAACAAATTGAAGCTGCAGGAAATATCGGTCAGATTTTCAAGAGCATTGGTATCTTTATCGGACCAATTTTTGCAATTCTGGGGTTCATCATTATCAGTGCTCTCCTCAGGTTGGCGGCTCGGTTTCTTGTGGTAGATGATACATTAAGATTTAGACATATCTACGCCGTTGTGGTCCATATTTCGCTGATTGGTTGTGTCATACAACTGGTGAACGCTGCACTTCTGCTTGTTTTTAGAGACATAGAAGGGATCAAAAGTGCTGTAGACTTGAAAATGATTCCGGGGTTGCATTTACTATTGGGAGGTGGTGCGAACCCTAAGTTAGCAATGTTGCTCAGTCACATAAACCCATTGAGTTTGTGGCTAATTGCAGTGATGGCAATAGCTATCACAGTGGTTGCCAATATGGAAAAAAGCAAAGCCCGTGCCGCGGCAGTGGTGCTATGGGTACTCAGTATTCTGCCTGAGGTCGTATTTGCCACCTGAGCATCGGAATTATGAAAGAGAGTTGGCAAAATCTTATTGATCTCATTGTGAACCCGAAAGCCACATTTACGCGGCTGAAATCTAAACCAAAGTGGGGTGTCGCATTCCTCGTCTTTTGCTTCCTTGTCGTGGTATTGGCATGGATAGTTTTCCCATTTACGCAGAAGTTCCTTAACCCACAGTATGCAAGTAGTTTAACTGATATTGGGCTGTTTGGATCTACCAAAGCAGCATCTATGGTGTTTGTTGCGGTGAGTGGGATTACTCTAGGGATTCTCTGTGCTGTTGTCTTTAGTATTGGACTCATTGTGGTATCGCGAGTTTTCAAGGTAAATGAGGTGCTCAAATTTAGACACATCTTCGCGGCTTGGTGGCATACTATCTTGATTAATCCATTGGTATTTTTTATCAATGTCGCATTCCTTCCAGTTTTTAGGCACCTTAAGGATATTGAGACAGTCGTTGATATGAGAGTTATTCCGGGAATCCACATGTTGGTGACATCCGTCGAAAATCCGTATCTTTTGCTGTTTTTGAGTTATGTAGATCTCTTGGGTATATGGAATATCTTTGTTTTAACTGTGGCGGTTGCTACACTCGCGGAAATCAATAAAATAAAGGCGTGTCTTGCGGCAGTAATCATTTGGGTATTAAGAGTCGGCATTGATGTTATATTCCAGGTTTCATCTGCTTCTTAGGGGCACGTATGAAAGAGAGTCGGTAGAATCTTATGGATCATGGATAATGTAGGTGGAGGAGGAAAATGATGAATACAAGAGAAGGTTACGTAGAATTACAAGCAAAGGTTTTAGAAGCGCGGCGCGTCTGGAAACGTAGTCTCTTCTGGACGGGATTTGCTATTGTTCTGACAGGGATCTTAGTGATTTTTATCGGTGAAGCCTTCGTTGATTGGCTCATGCCGCTTCCGAGTGCGGTCCGAATTGCATTGTTAGTGATTGGGATCGGCATAACCGGTTACCTACTTTACAGGCATCTTGTTCAGCCAATTAAGGCTTCCCTCACACTTCGCGATGTTGCTCTCAATGTTGAACGGAACCATCCAGATCTTGAAGATAGATTGGTGAGTGCAATCCAATTCGGGAACCGCGAATCGGCGGATCCGATTGAAGCGCACATGCTTCAACGTTTACTTGACGATACTATTGAGCGGGTAAAAGGCATTGATTTCAAGGCAACGATTGATCATAGTCGAACTCGCAAGCATGTCGGTATCGCAGCTTTAGTTGTTGTCGGTTGCTGTGTGCTCTCGCTACTGTTTCCGACAGAAATCCATACGAGTTTGCTCCGCTTGTTGGCCCCTTGGGAGAAAACGGAGCCAATTTTGACAACTAAACTCGTCGTTGAACCTGGGAATGCGCGCATCCTTCGTGGCAAGAGCCTGCCCATTCATGTCACCGTCACAGGTAAGTCTGCCGAAAAGGTCGTCTTGACGTATGGAAATATTGGCGGGCAAAGTGTTCCTACATCCGAAACCAAAGAAGCTGAGCAACAGTCCAAAACTGTAATTAACATGTTGCCAAACCCGGATGATAAACGCGGATTCGCTTATGAAATCTTCAACATTGATGCCGATATGGAATACTACGTTGTTGCGAATGAGGCTACCTCGGAACGCTACACCGTTGAAGTCTTTGAAATGCCGAAGGTAACTGAAATTTCGATTGCTTATACTTACCCTGATTATACCGGTCTTAAGCCTGTCGTGCAAACAGGGACCGGTAACATTCAAGCTCTCGTTGGCACACAGGCGGAAATCAAGCTTACGACGAACAAAGCTATTCAAACCGCAACATTTACCCGTAGGACAGATGTGAAGGACGGCTTTCTGGTTTCTGCTGCTGAGAAATTAAACCTGACTCCGGAACCTGTCTCAACTCAAATGGTTATCTCCGGTGGGAACACGCTTACAACAACGATAGATGTTATGGAGGATGGGACATATACCGTTGAACTTCTATGTATTGACGGATTCAACAACGAAATACCAGTTGAATACGCGATCAAAGCTACGCCAGACGCTGCTCCAGAGGTGGCTATCAAAGAACCCGGGCGAGATGTCAAAACAACAAAATTGGGTGAAGTGGAGATTACTGCTGAGGCGACAGACGACTATGGGATTGCAGAATTGAAACTCATGTATCGCGTCGGATCTGACGAACTGCAGGAACTAACCATGGAGCCTTCTACTCCCACGCCTATTGTAGAGCAAGAATCTGGTGAGGCGATCCAGCATCGTGTTGCAGATGGCACCTACACCTTCTATCTGGAGGAATTTGATGTTGAGCCAGGCGATATTATCTCCTACTACGCACGTGCGACTGATAACAACACGCTTACCGGTCCCGGAGAAGCGAGCAGCGATATTTACTTTATTGAAATCCGCCCTTTTAATGAAAATTTCCAAGAAGGAGAGGCAGAGGCACAACAGGGACAACCTGAACCAAATCCGGTCTTAAAGTTAGTCTCTTCCCAGAAGCAAATTATTCGAGAGACATCAGAGCACATTAACGCGAAACCGCTATCAATTACGGAAAAGTATCGAAATGCCGTTAGGAACACGGGGGACAAGCAAGCCAAATTGAGGGATGAAACGCAAAGGCTTGCAGATGAGTTTAGCATGGCGATGCAAGGGGAATCAGCGGTAACGCCTGAGATTCTGATGAATTTAGAGGACGCAATAGCTAAAATGGGTGAAGCGAGTGATAATCTGAGTGCTATACAACCCACTGAAGCCATACCCTCTGAGCAAGAGGCTCTCGAACTGTTAATCAAAGTTGGCATTGAGCTTCCAAAAGTCCTGATGCAGATGCGAAATAGTAACCCCCAACTCGCCGAGGATCTTGAACTCGAAATGGAGGAGTTGCAAAGCGAACTTGAGAATCAACAGAACGAACTTGACATGGAAATGCAAGAGCAAACGCAGGAGATATTGGATCAAGCACGTCAGATGTTGGCAGAACAGCAGCAGCTGAGTCAACAAAGCCAGCAGTTGGGACGTGAAAGTGAGCCTTCTCCGAGTGAAATGCAACAGAATAGCCAACAGCAGGAGCAGTTGTCACAACAGGCACAACAGATGTCGCAGCAGCTCGGCACCATGCAACAGAATGGGCAAGGAACGCAGGGGCAACGCCTAAACCAAGCCGGTCAGGCGATGGAACAGGCGAGTGATCAGATGCAGGAGGCTGCGCAGGGCATGCAACAGCAGGAACCCCAACTGAGTGCTGCCAAGGGGGAAAAGGCGGAAGAAAGGCTCGGAGAAGCCATTGAACAGTTGGAGGAGGTCGCCGCGGAATTCACAGACGCTGCACTTGATAGAGCCACACAACAACTTCAGGAGTTGACAGAGGCGCAGTCTGAAGTCCAACAGCAGACGCAAGAGCTCAGAAACCGCTCCCAGCAATCGGAGTTGCAGCCTGAAGATTACCGACAAGCCTCTGAACTCGCGAATCAACAACGAGAACTTCAGCGCGAGTTGGAAGCACTTGAGCGGACGCTCGACAACATTCAACAGCAGCTTGCCCCAGACAATCCAGAGGCGGCTCAAAATGTGGCTGAGGCAACGAGACGCTTGGCTGAAGAACAGACTGCTGGAGATATGTCGACCGCACGACGTGCTTTGCAATGGCGCAGTTTCCGAGCCGCTGACCAGAATCAGCAAGAGGCAGTAGACACACTGAGGCAGGCACAGGCGGATCTGCAACAGGCGCAGGCGAATATGGCAAACACTGAAGAAGAGCAGCTGGAAGCCGCTCTCCAACAACTTCAGCAAGCACAGGAACAGATGGAAGACATCCAACGCGAACTTGAGGCGATGGAGGGACAAGAGCAGACGGAGGAACAGCAACGTCGTCAGCAACAACTTGCGCAACAGCAGCAACAGATTCAAGAACAGATGCAGCAAGCGCAAGAGACGATGCAAAGGCAAAATAACCAACAGCCTGGACAGCAACCCGGGCAAGGTGAAGCCGAAAACCAGGAAGCACGTGCTGGTGGTAGAGAATCGGACCGTGAAATTGATAGACTCTGGCTTGGCATGCTTGATACCATGGACTACCGGCCTGGTAACCGCTCAAATCCGTTCCCTAACTATGAATTCGTTATTCGAGACTTGGAGAAGTTGGAAGCCGCACTTGAAGAACGACTCAACACGCTTCAGGAGAAGAAGCGACTCACGCAAGTCGCCAAGGAGGATGTCCCGCCTGAATACCGCAGACTCGTTGATAACTACTACGAGTCTTTATCGCAATAATTGACTGTCAGCAGTCGATTCAGTAGTTCATGTGGCAGTTACTATCGTTATTTCCTGCCACAATGCTCTCTTAATGGCTATTCATGACCCAGATCCAGTTAACTTCATCGAAAACTATCGTAAAATGTAGTGGAACGGTGACCAGATTTAATGGTTTAAAAAAATGGAACTTGAGACTAAAAATATCGTCAAGCCCGGTGACCTCGTTAGCTTGAGCGATTACGCCCCCGAATATACGGGGGTTTACGAAAAAAAAGGTCAAACGAAACGTAGACTGAAAAAACTCCATAAGCAATTGCTGAAACTTCAGGAACTACTTTACGCCGGAGGTCAACACGCGCTTCTCATCATCCTGCAAGGCATGGATACATGTGGCAAAGATGGTACTATTCGGAGGGTAATGGCTGGCATCAATGTCCAAGGCTGCGATGTCGTTAGTTTCAAAGTCCCTTCTGCGGATGAGCTTTCCCGTGATTTCTTATGGCGGGCACACAGAGCCGTTCCGTCGATGGGAAAAATCGGTATCTTTAACCGTTCGCATTATGAGGATGTCCTCGTTGTTCGGGTGCATAATCTGGTGCCGGAGGAGGTCTGGTCGCAGCGCTATCAACAGATTAACGATTTTGAAAAGATGCTTGTTGAAAGTGGAACGATTGTCATGAAGTTTTATCTTCATATCTCGAAGGATGAACAGAAGGCGCGTCTTGAGTCTCGGATTAGCGATCCGACGAAACATTGGAAAGTCGAGGCATCGGATGTTCGAGAACGTGCCTATTGGGATGATTACATGCAAGCGTACGAAATGATGCTTCAAAAGTGTAGTACCGACTGGGCACCTTGGTATGTAATTCCTGCGAATAAAAAGTGGTATCGGAACCTCGTTATCACAGAATGTATTGTTGAGACGCTCAGAAAACTGGATATGAGGTATCCCGAACCTTCTGTTGATATTACCAAATTCACTATTGGGGATTGAAACGATAAGGGGTGTTAAATGCTTTCAAAACAGCAGTTAGCGCAATTTGAAGAGGAAGGTTATCTACTCCTTTCCGGGTTGATTCCACAAGAGACTGTCACAAAAGCAGAGGAAGCGATGTGGAACATGATGGGTATGGAGGCAGATAATCCAGATTCGTGGGGACATTTCAAACGTCCGGGGCTTGCTGGATTTTACATGGAACAGATGTCAAACGGGAATCGCATAGAACTTTTCGGCGTTACCAATCCAGATGTGTTGGCGTGTTGTACCTCTGACTACCTCACTGTCCTCAAGCAACTCACATCTCGCTACCCAGACATTCCACACTGTGAAGATCACCGTCCTGATGGCATCTGGGCACTTAACCAATTCCCCGTTGCAGCGGAGTGGAAAAGTCCGTCGCCACACTTAGATGGCGACTTCCGGGATTTTCGATTGGACCCTGGAACATTTCGGGCAACCAGTTTAACCTACCTCACCGATACAAATTCACACGGCGGAACGACAGTAATATGGCCCGAAGGACCGCAGCGCATTCGTAAATTCCGTAAGAAGAATCCGGAATTCTCCAATCATGTCCGCGATGTCCGCGCACTCTTTCCTGAAATGGATTTAGGCGAACCGATGGAAGTTGTCGCTAAGCAGGGAGATGTATTATTCTTTCACCACCTGCTACCCCACTCTGGAACCATGAATGTCGGTACTTCTCCGCGTTTCGCAATTAGATATCTGTGCTTATGTCTCGCATGCCGCAAGTGGGAGAAAAAAGGGGAGTGGAATATCTGGATGCCATAAGAAAGTTGAATGGAGGCGTAAAAGATGATGACTCAAGATAAACCTGTTGGCTTTGGCTGTTATTTTCTGTTAACTGTTGTTATCGTTTTGAATCTTACTGTCGTAAAAACCGCTATTTCCCAAGAGGTGTACGCACAAACCGGGTTTGAGGAATTCGCGGTCGGCAATCCACCCAAAGATTGGGAGGTAATTGGCGGTGACTTTGAAGTTTCTGGCGACACCGTCAAAACCGATAAAAAAGCACTCGCTATTTTGGGTGGTGGAGACGGGGATGGACTCGGTGTTCCTATAGAAACCGAAAATCCCATTATTTCGGTCGAATTCTGGGTTTACATTGAGGGCGGTGGTAGGTCTTTCAATTTCAAAGTCGCTACTGCTGACGGCATTGGCGAAAACAACGGCTGCACCTACATCAACTGGGACGCGGGCATTGTCCGACTTTACGATGGCGCGGCATGGCAACTTATTGGAGATTTTGAAACCGGTACATGGAAGTACGTCCGCATCATCGCTGATGTCGGTAAAAGCGAATTTGATTTCTATTCAGGAGATGATCGGAACGATGCCTTAACGGCTAAGCCTGAGAAAGATCTCGCCTTTCGGAACGCAGCTCTTGGTCCCGTTGCCAAATGGGTCGCTTTCTATACGTGGGGAATAACTGCCCCGGGTTACGTTGATGATTTACTGGTCTATGAAGGAGCGGATGCACTTGATCTCGCCGTTGACCCGAGCGGAAAACTCACGACACTCTGGGGGCAAATTAAGCGCGGATTATAGAGCGATTCTATAAATGTGGAGGTAAGAAATGGAAAACGGTGAAAAGGTTTGCCTAACGCCAGCACAACGGCTACACTTCGACATCTACGGTTATGTGTTATTAGAGAACGTCCTAAATAGCGATGAAATTCAACGTATGAAAGACGCACTCTATAAAATAAAAGCCGACGAAAATCGGGATGCTAAGCGTGTCTATGCGCGTCCGGGCGGAGAACACCATGTGCTTTTCGGAAACCTTGTTGAATATGATCCGGCGTTGTTGGAATACGCCGCGCATCCAAAACTCGTGCCATTGGTTGAAGAGGTGGTTGGCGGGGCAGTACGCCTTGAGGAGACCGAAGCAATCATTAATAGTCGTAATCCAGAGACAGAATTAGACGAACTCCACAAACGCCGCTATAATCCAACCGGGTTCCACCGCGGAACCCAACACGGTTGGGGCACCTATATGGAACAGAACAAGTTCCACTGCATCTTTGTCAAGACGCTTGCCTACCTCACCGATGTCGGTCCCGACGATGGCGGAACATGCGTTATACCCGGAAGCCATCGTTTAACGTGGAATCATAACGAGATGATCGAAGCCGCATTGTCTGATGACAAACTCATCTATCAAGTCGAAGCGTCAGCCGGTTCCGTACTGCTTTTTGCCGAAGCGTTGATTCACAGTACGACTGCCATCCGTAGTGATAAGGAGCGCGTTATCCTCATCTCTGGTTACACGCCGCCGATGGTGCGCGAATGGCCCGGCAACGAAGTCAGTCCCGAATTCGTTGAGACGTTGCCAGAAGACATCCGTCCGCTCATTTCAGGGAGCGACAGTTGGCATTGGAAACGGCGGTATTGATTTACCGTTTATGCTCCTGAAGTCCGTGGCATCCACAATGGCTCTTTCCCCATTTCTGCAAATAACAGTTTCATGACTAAATCTGCCTTCAGTTTCGCATGCTCAGCGGAATTCCACAGGTTATTGACCTCTCCAGGATCCTCTTTCAGATTAAACAACTCCCCGTAGTCTCGGTTGTAGTAGACGGTCAGTTTATAACGATCGTCAACGTAGGTTTTGACGTGTACCGTTGTGGGTTCATGACGGTTTTCGACGATAATATGGTCGCGTGCCTGTTCTGCTTGCCCAGACCAGACCGGCATCTGATCTACACCGGTCATCGAACGTGGAATGTCAATACCAGTGGCACTGAGGAACGAGGGTGCTAAGTCCACCAGCGTCTGCAACGCCTCCGACTGTCTCCCGGCGGGGACAACTCCTGGATACCGCGCGATGAACGGCACTCGGATGACATCCTCGTAGTGGAACGCGCCTTTTGCGACAAGTCCGTGCTGTCCGTAAAAATGTCCGTGGTCGGATGTGAACACAACCAATGTGTTGTCCGCGAGTCCCAATTCGTCGAGCTTTGCCAAGATTTTCCCGATGTACTTATCCATCAAGCTCACCATACCGTAATAGACGGCAATATCTTTAGCGAGTTCATCCCGATCGCGTAGATGTGAGTTGAAGCCGTGGACCCCTTTCCCGCTTTCGCGCCAATCGGAGAAATCTGGCTTTTGTTGTTGCGTTAGCTGGAAGTGTGGCGGATTGTTATCATGCTCCCCTTCCGTCACAGACGGTACTGTCAATTCTGCCGGATCATACATCGTATCCCACGGTTCGGGCACGAGATATTTCGGATGTGGATCGAAGAAACTTGCCCAGAGGAAGAAGTTCTCGTCATTCTGTTGGTATGTCTCCATGAGTGCATTGGTGCGTTCCGCTATCCATGTATCGTAATGGTATTCCTCTGGAATGAGCCATTTTCGGTATTGTCCGCGGGCGTTCCCTGTCGGCGGTGCGAAGTAGTCGCGCCAATTGGTGCAACCGTTCTCTTCCATCCAGATGGCGTAATGCTGTCCGACATGCGCTTCGTCGGCGTGATTACGTGCAAGTTCAACGTGTTCAAACCCGTAGAACGGTTCGTTGAAACTCCGCCAAAAGTCTAAATCTTGGAGAATCGGATAGGATTCCAGAGACGGGAATTCGTCAGTGCCATGGAGAGGTTGAAAATGTGCTTTTCCAACAAGGGCAGTGCGGTATCCAGCATCTGTGAAGTCTTCACCGACGGTGTGCTCATCTTCAGAGAGTTTGGTGCCGAGAGACCACGCACCGTGTTGGCTCGGATATTTCCCTGTGATAATAGATGCGCGTGTCGGCGTGCAAGTAGGGTTAGGGCAGTAGGCTCTATTGAAAAGTGTGCCTTGCTGTGCCAATGCGTCTACGTGCGGTGTCTGTATTTCTGGATTGAGGCACCCTAAGGTGTTCCAATGCTGCTGGTCGCTGGTGATGAGTAGGATATTAGGTTTGGTTTCAGGCATGCTGTTTTCCTTTGTGTTGTATTTGTTGGTAAAAATCAGCATAGCACTTTGCAAGGAATAATTCAAGAAGAATGCTGTAGGACGGGTTTGTAACCCTGATCTTGGAACGAATTAAATTCGGTTGACATCCTTCACAAAACATGTTATCCTTTTAGGCAGCATCGTGATTTTAAAGGAAAGTGAATGGACAAAGAAAACCAAAACGAGCCAAGTACGGTTGACGACATACTCCGAAAAATAGAACAAAAAGCAGGCACTGGGGAATATCTCTATCGCGGTGAACCTGAACGCCATGAGGAAGAGCCTTATTTTGGTAAAGTTTCTTCAAACTTCTATCGCGAGTTTTTGAAGGACGACGACTTTGATATCTCGGCAGAATACTTTGATATAGAGGCATTCCAAGAAGTAATGTTGACCTCAGCTAATAAGTTTTCGCGTAAACCGATTAGCGAACTTGAACGCTTATCCGAAATTCAACACTACGGCGGGAAAACAAACCTTATTGATTTCACAACAGATTATCTTATTGCACTCTTCATGGCTTGTGATGGTTCCCGTGGTAAAGATGGCAGGCTTATATTACAAAAAAAGGAACAGATAAATCTGTACATTCAAGAATCGTATGAACCGGTAAATCGTGTTACTGCCCAGAAGAGCGTATTTGTTCGACATCCAGATGGTTTTATTGAATCCAGCAAGGACGATATTATCAATATTCAGGCTGGTCTCAAGCAACCTATACTAATACACCTGCGAAATGCCCACGGTATATCTGTTGAGACTATTTACAACGACATCCACGGATTTATTAAAGATCAGACTATCCACATGGAAGTCTATATGGCAATTTACAAAGGTCTAATCCATGAACAAAAAGGGGGTGTAGAAAATGGTAACTCCAACGCAGATGGCGCATTATGAAGAAGCCGTCAAGCACTATAGTAGAGCTGTTGAAATGCGACCAAACTTTGCCTTACCGTACATCTATCGCGGTGATATTTACCGTAAGATGGGCAAGTTTGATCTTGCTATTAACGACTATACGGAAGCCATTTTCTGGACTCGGCAACCCGCTAGAGCCTATCATAGTCGCGGTATAGCGCATGGTGCTAATGGCAATATTGACGCGGCAATTGAAGACTTCACCAAGGCGATACAATACGAACCTGATCACGCTGAAGCCTATTACCATCGAGGCAACGCTTATTTTATTACAGACGAGTTTGATCGTGCTATTGAAGACTGTGACAAGTCAATACAACTTAATCCCGATGCTGCTGATGCCTACTTAGTTCGCGGCAATGCTTACAACAGCAAAGGTGAGATTGACTTCTCCATTAGGGACTATAGTAAGGCGATACGGTTGAAACCAGATTATGCTGATGCTTACGTTGTTCGTGGCAATGCTTATGCCAGCAAAGGTGAGGTCGATTTGGCTATTGCAGACTATACAAAGGCCCTGGAACTAAAACCGAATCATATTGGTACCTATCTAGTTCGCGGGCACGCTCATGTGCTTAAACGCGACTTTGATTCTGCTATCGCTGACTACCAAAAAGTGATAGAACTCAGACCTGATGCCATTGATCCGTATATAACTCGTGCGATTGCTTATAGTCTCAAAGGCGATTTTAACTCCGCTATTACAGACTGTCAAAAAGTAATAGAACACAATCCGAAAGCGGCAGATGCCTATCTCATTCTCGGTATGGCTTTCAGCAACAGAAACGATTTTGATTCGGCTATTGCAAACTATACAAAAGCAACAAAATGGCAACCGAATTACCTCAACGCATATTATGAGAGAGGCAACGCTTACAGCAATAAAGGTGATTTTGACAATGCCATAGCGGACTACACAAGCGTGATAGAACGAAACCCACATCATAGCGTCGAATGCTATTTTAATCGTGGTATTGCTTATAGTGGAAAAGGTGATTTTGATAATGCCATTGTAGACTATAATGTAGTCCTTCGATTCCAACCCGACGACATTCCAGCTTATGTCAATCGAGGCATCGCTTGTAGTAACAAAGGCGATTTTGACAATGCCATAGCGGATTATACAAGAGCGATGCAAATTGATCCAAAGTTCGCTGTACCCTATCATAATCGCGGTAATGTTTACTTACTCAAGAACGACTTTGACTCAGCCATTACAGATTATACCATCTCCATACAGCTCAATCCTAATGATACAAGGAGCTATGCAAGTCGAGGTGCAATTTACGGTATTGTGGGAGAGATAGACAAAGCAATCAGTGACTGCACGAAGGCGATAGAACTTGGTCTCAATCATGCGGATATCTATTTCAATCGTGCTATTGGTTACAATAGCACGGGAAAACTTGACAAAGCAATCAGTGACTACACCAAGGCGATAGAACTTAATCCCAAGCATATCAGAGCCTATGTTAATCGTGGTGTTGCTTACGGGGACATAGATGAGGCGAGTCTGGCAATTAATGACTTAAACAAGGCAATAAAACTGAATCCAGACGATGCTACAGCTTATAATAATCTTGGCAACGTTTACGGCAACGAAGGTGATTTTGACTCGGCTATTGCGAATTATAGTAAGGCAATAAATTTAAACTCAAATGAGCCAGCATTTTATCACAATCGCGGTCTGGCTTACTTCAGCAATAACGAGTTTAGTCAAGCACGCAAAGACTATACGAAAGTATTAAAATTAGATCCCGACTATGCACCAGCCTATTACAATCGCGCAATGGCTTGGTTGCGCGAACAAAGATGGGACAAAGCCGAAGCAAGCTTAACAGATGCAGCGGACAAAGGCATAGATATTACTGCTGTTTTTGGTAAAGACTATCAAGGCGTGAAGGGTTTTGAGGAGAAAACTGGCCTTAAATTACCAAGGAATATTGCTTCAATGTTAAGACAACAAGAGGAGCAAGTCCTTACTTCATCTATGGCGGAAAACCTGCTTGAATTTCAAACCCAAATGAAACAGTATTCATTTGAAAACTTCACAGCAATGCCTCTACAACATGCAGAAGAACCTGAAACTCCTTCCATACCAGTTAACTTGCTTCAGCCTCCAAACCAAACACCGCCTAGTCTATTTACGATCTAAGGTGTTGAGGTGAGTTAACTCCAGATTTATTTGTGTAAACACGCGGAGATTATGTTACAGAAGAACTACCTCAAAAGAAATCGCCACTATGTTTTTTCCAAACGAACCTACCCAAAACAATACCGAATGGTATGTGTCCGAAGAACCCAGAGCGCGCCTTGGAAAGGGAGTAATAGGTCAAATTAGGTATTCTCCAGATGGCACTCAGCTTGCAGTTGGTAGTTCAATTGGGATTTGGATATACAATGCCCACACTGGCAAAGAATTGAATTTCCTCACAGGATATACAAAGTGGCCAAATTCCATTGCGTACTCCTCTGATGGCAATATCTTGGCTAGTGGCGGCGGAATGGATACTGGTACGGTTTGCTTATGGGATCCGAACACTGGAGCACATAAAGCAACTCTCGGTGCGCATGAGAAATTTGTCACCTGTATAGAATTCAGTCCTGATGGTAGGATTCTCGCCAGTGGAAGTGTGGACGAAACGATCCAATTATGGGACGTTGTTACCGGTAAGCATAAAGCAACACTCGCTGGACATACAGGCGGACATGAATTGATGGTGTTCAGTCCTGATGGCCACACACTCGCCAGCGCGACTGATATTCTGTGGGCGAATAAGGGTAGAGACGACAAGACGATTCGATTGTGGGATACAAAAACAGGTAAGCACAAGGCTACCCTTACAACCGATATGTCTTCTATCATCAATGCAATTGCCTTCAGTCCAGATGGTGGCACAATCGCCAGTGCAAATGGGAACAATATAGTTCAATTATGGGATACTACCACAGGTGAACACAAAGCAACACTCACCGACCATAGCGACAGCGTCTTTATCGTAGCATATTCTCCCAACGGTTCTTCTCTGGTCAGCAGGAGTAAAGATGACACAATTCTCCTCTGGGATACTGCCTCTTACCAACTTAGGGCAACACTCACAGGAAATCCGAATGCTATTGCCTTCAGTCCCGATGGCAGCACACTTGCCGTTGCAAATCGGGACAAAAAGGTTAGGCTATACGATGCTGTTGATGGCGAGCACAAGTTAACCCTCACTGAACATACTGATGAAGTCTACAGTCTTATTTTTAACCCTGATGGCAGAACATTTGCAGGTATAGGTGACGACAGCACTATTCGACTGTGGGACGCTGTCACTGGGAAACACTTACAAACTATCACTGGGCATACAAGATCTGTTTCTTCCATATCATTTAGTCCTGATAGTGATAAACTTGCTGTTGGAAGTGGACATGACGAAGGGGTAAGCGGGGACAAGAAAATTCGCATCTGGAATGTGCACTCAGGATGCCTTCAAAACACTTTCAAGGTGCCTATCGGGCGATGGTTAAATCATTACAATTACAGAGATTTTATTGACGCTGTCTCCTATTCCCCTGATGGGAAAACCCTCGCGAGTGCAAGTGAAGATGGTACCATCCGACTTTGGGATGCTGAGTCTGGGGCACCGCAATTCACCACTTTTGGCGGTCTTAGAGGGGTGTCAACGTTATGGGATTGGCTATGGGAGATATTTCCTGATGCTGAAGATGCCACTTTTGAAAATCTTAGAGGATTTCTATCCAGATTTACGAGTGGTCTATCTCCACCAGAAGAAAAGATATTTCGTGATACTGAAGCATTTCTATGGGATCATCGGAAGATATTAGCTGATGCTGAAGCTATCACTTTTGAAAAGCTTAGAGGAAGTCCAATGAGCCTTCCATTTCCACGCGAATATTCTATTGATGGTTTCGTATTAGCCTATTCCCCTGATGGAAAAACCCTCGCGACCAGCAATAGAGATGATTTGGCAGAGGGCACTACAATTCAATTGTGGGATGCCGCTACTTGCAAACACAAAACCTCACTCATGGGGCCTCAGGAACCTATCGTTAGCGTTGCTTTTTCTCCCGATAGCCGTACCGTCGCTGGCGGCGGGGAGGATGGCACTGTATATCTATGGGATGCCACCAATGGGGAACTTAAAACCACGCTCACGGGGCATACGAAAGACTTTGTTTTTAGCGTTGCTTTTTCTCCTGATGGACGGACTCTTGCTAGTGGGGCTAGACGTTCGGGAGATGGTGAGGTGTATTTATGGGATGTAATCAGTGGAGAATGCAAAGCGTCTCTTAATAGACTCGGGGGTGTCTCAAGTGTTGCCTTTAGTCCTGATGGTTCTGCCCTTGCTGTTGGAGGTAAGGATGTAACTTTATGGGATGTGCACAAAATCCTTCATCAGCCTCACAACGATCCGTATGTATATGCAACTGATAGATTTGATGTTACAGGTCGTCACAAAGCCACCCTTGAAGGACACACAGGTTTTGTTAGTGCAGTAGCCTTCAGTCCCGATAGCCAGACACTCGCGAGTGGTAGTCAAGATGGCACAATTCTCCTATGGGATATAAACGTCGGAAATCCACAGGCTCCTCGGCATATTGCTCGACGCGCCTTGGGTAGCACAGTGCTGGTGGTTAAAAAAAGGAAACCTGTTGAAAACATTGGAAGTTTAGTAGATCCAGCTGGAATTATGGAAGATGCCAAATTGTGGAAATATGGCAGCGGTAACGGTTTCTTCGTTGGAAGAGACTTGATTGCTACATATACTCCTCTTTGGACACCTCCAGGATACTTCACGAAACTATTTGGCAATTTGAGTCAGATTCTTACTAAGAATTACGATATCAAAGAAACTGATTTGGAATATCTAATGCTAGTTCGCGAAAAATCACGTTTTGAGCCCAATGTTGAAAGCATTGCCGCGATTGATGCTCAAAGAGGTTTGGCAATACTAAAAGTTTCAAATTTTGATGGGCAACCACTTATCCTCAGCAATGATCATACCTATTATATAGGTGATACAGTATATGTTGCTAGTAGTCCAAGCACATTTTCTCAGGGCATAATCAGTAGTCTATTCTCTTTTCAAAATGGTACACTTTTCCAGATTACCGCGCCGATTCCGTATGGGAGCAATGGTTGTCCTGTGTTGAATAGTGAAGGAGAAGTTATAGGTGTGGCAATAGCAACTCGCATAGATAATCAGATTCAACTCCGATCTCCATTTAGAGGTTTGTTCCATGAGGATGCTAAGCAGAATCCTAACTTTGCGATCCCTTCATACTACCTCAGGGAATTACTTTCCAAAGCGGAAAAATCAGGTTAAATCTCTGCCGTGCCCGAGATCAACTAATGATATATTGAAGGAAATAAAAAGTAGAGGGAAACAGACACCATGCCCACAAAACAACACCCCAACCTTCTCATCATCATGTCCGATGAACACGCACCGATGTTCAGTGGTCCCTACGGACACCCGCTTGTCCAAACGCCGCACATGGACAGACTCGCTCAAGACGGTGTCACCTTCACGAATGCTTACTGCAATTCACCGCTTTGTATGCCGTCTCGGATGTCATTTATGACAGGTCGGTACATCCACCACATCGGCGCGTGGGACAATGCCGCACCCTTGCGTCCAGATGCTGTCACATGGGCACACCTCCTGCGCTCGGTCGGCTACGATGTTGTGCTCTCTGGAAAACAGCACTTCGGCGGTATGGATCAGCTCCACGGATTTCGTGCCCAGCTCGCCCGCGATCTGCACTCAGAACGACAGCATGGACTTTCAGATTGGGATAACGGCACACCCCCAGCACCGCGTCCATGGCAAGGGCTCGCACAAGCCCATCCCGGAACAACTGTGGAAATTGAAGTAGATGACCTCGCGGAGACAAAGGCTTTAACATATCTCCGAGACCCAGCACGACAGGAACAACCGTGGGCACTCAATGTCTCCTTTATCGCACCCCATTTCCCGCTCATTGTACCACAACGGTTTTGGGACCTCTATCCACTTGATGAGATTGATCTCCCCGACATTCCAGATGGACACCTCGAAAACCAGCACCCTGTCTATCAACGGATGCGCCGTATGTTCGGTTGTGTTGACTTTCCAGAGGAACTCGTCCGTCGTGGGAGGGCAGGCTATTATAGCTTGATTACCTACCTTGATGAAAAGATTGGTAACTTGCTTAGGACACTTGAGGAGACCGGGCAGTTGGAGAATACCGTTGTCGTCTATACCAGCGACCACGGTGAGATGAATGGCGAGCACGGTATGTGGCGCAAGTCGAATTTTTATGAGGCTTCCGCTCGTGTTCCGCTACAGATTATGTTCCCTGACCGGCTATCCGCAGGTAACCGCATTGATGAAGTGGTTTCGCTCGTAGATTTGACAGCAACGCTCATTGATATTGCGGGTGTACAGTTTGTCCCTCAGCTTGATGGAGACAGTCTGTTGCCTTTGATGCAGGGCACCGCAAGCGATTGGAAGGATTTCGCGTTCTCCGAATACCTCGCGCACGGTGTCGAACGACCGATGGCGATGGTGCGGAAGGGATGTTACAAATTCAACTATAGTCTCGGTGATCCACCGGAACTTTACGACATCGCTAAAGATCCGGGTGAATTTCGGGACCTCGCCAATGACGAGGCGTATCAAACGATTTGCCAAGAATTTGAGGCACAGCTGTTAGCAGAGTGGGATCCTGTTGAAATTGAGAAGCAGGTTCGGGCGAGTCAGAAAGCCCGCATTCTGATCGATCAAGTCACTGAGGGCCAGTGGCGAAATCCTCCTAATTCGTAGGGACCGCCTCCGAAAGCAGGACGCGATCTACCGAGTTTTTGGCTTGAACGATCTGCTGAAATATGCTATGTTGTAGGCATCACAAATCAAAAACAATTCTTGCCTCGGAGCGTGTTGATGTCTCGTTCAATTGAAAAACGTCCCAATCTCGTCTATGTTTTCGCGGATCAACTCCGTTATCAGTCGTGTGGTTATGCTGGAGATACCCGCGCACGGACACCTAATATTGACCGACTTGCGACAGAAGGTGCGGATTTCTGCAACGCTGTCTCTGGTAGTCCGATGTGTGCTCCGTATCGTGCCTCACTCTTCACCGGCAAATACGCCAGTAGCACCGGTATGGCGATTAATGAACTCCGCATGAACCCGAATCATGACTGCTTCGGGCATGTTTTGCATCGCAACGGTTATCAGACGAGTTACATCGGGAAATGGCACTTATGGGCGAATCAATTGGGGAGGCACAGCGATCCCAAGAATTCCTACATTCCGCCGGGACAACATCGGCTCGGTTTCGATGGAGAGTGGTCAGCGTACAATTTTCATCACCTGTATTTTGACGCATCTTATCACACGGACTCGCCTGAGAAAATTGTATTGCCTGGGTATGAACCGGACGGCCAAACCGATTTGGTGATCGATTACCTGCAACGGGCATCAACAGCAGACGACCCTTTCGCGCTTTTCCTCTCAATCGGGACACCACACGATCCATGGACACAAGACAACGTTCCAGCTGCTGATTATGAGATGTTCCGAGACGTTGACTTTCCACTGCCACCAAACTATCGGGATGAAAACGATCCTTATGGTGATACATGGGCAATTATGTCTCCGGCAGAGCGCGCCAAATTACCTGAATGGATGCGTGTTTACTACGCGATGACTGCGAATCTGGATCGGAACATCGGGCGGTTGCTACAAGCCGTTGATGATCTCGGATTGCGGGACGATACAATCTTTGTTTTCACCTCCGATCACGGTGAGATGTTTGGTGCTCAGGGTCGTCGCGCAAAGAATATCTTTTATGAGGAGGCTGTGCGCGTTCCGTTTCTGCTCCGTTGGCAAGGGCAAATTCCGGCAGGACACGCCTCAGATGCATGCCTGAACACGCCGGACATCATGCCTACGCTGCTGGCAATGATGGATCTGCCAATTCCAAAGGATGTTGAAGGGACAGATTTAAGCAAAGCTGCGTTCAACCAACCCACAGATGAGCCGAATGCAGCGTTCATGCAGGGGATGGGGTGTACTGCCAAGTGGGAGGACGGGTATGAGTGGCGGGCACTTCGCACAAAGCAACATACCTACGCTGTTCATCGTCCTGACCGAAGTGAGAAACTTTTCGATAATATCGCTGACCCGTTCCAAACCCGTAATCTGATTGATGCACCTGAATTGACTGAACTCCGAGAGCAGTTCAGGGCAATGTTGCAGCAGCGCATGGATGCGCTCAATGATACTTTTGAGGCGTGTACATGGTATCGCGATAATTGGACTGAGGATCGGATCATCTTACGTACTGCGACGTTAACCTAATTGTGTTAAAAAGTGACCAATAGTATTTTAACAAGGAAAGAGGTGAGGTTATGGATAAAAGATACCGTATTCAGAACGTTGAGACGATACCGAGTCCGTCCCTTGTTGTCTATCTTGCACAGGTTCAGTATAACATTGAACGTGCTATTGCTATCGTTGATGGCGACGTCTCGAAACTCAGACCGCATGCCAAGACGCATAAAACCGCCGAGATCATCGCTATGGAACGCGATGCCGGCATCCTCAAGCACAAATGCGCGACGTTGCGGGAAGCAGAAATGTTGGCACAGAACGGCATAGCGGATATTCTGATTGCCTATCAGATGGTGGGACCTAACGTCAACCGTTTTGTTTCACTACAGCAAAATTATCCAGACGCTGATTTCAAAGTCGTTGCTGATCATTCAGAGGCAGTGACGGCACTTGCGTCAGCAGCTACGAAGCACGGCTTGACCGTCAAAGTTATGCTGGATCTGGATGTAGGGATGAACCGCACGGGGATACCGGTCGGCGACGCTGCTGTAGACATTTATGCGCAGATTGAAGCGGCAGAGGGATTGCAACCGTGGGGGTTGCACGTTTACGATGGACATATCCACGATGAAGATGTCGCTGAGCGAAAGGCATCCTGCGCCAAGAGTCTCGCACAGGTAGAAGAGATGCAGGACAGGCTTGCTGCCAAAGGGCTTGAAGTGCCTTTGGTTGTGATGGGCGGCACACCGACCTTCACTATCTATGCGGAAACGCCGGGTGTCGAGGCATCACCAGGGACTTTCATTTTTCATGATCATGGTTACACGACCCGCTACCCGGATCTCGGTTTTACGCCTGCAGCTTTACTCTTGAGCCGTATCATTAGTATTCCTACGCCGCATCGGATTACACTTGATTTGGGACACAAAGCCATCGCCGCAGATCCAGATGGTGTACGCGGTGTCGTTTTGAGTCTTGACGATGCGGAGGTGAGCATGCAGCATGAGGAGCATTGGGCGATTAACATTCCTGATAGCACACCGATGCACATCGGACAAGAGGTTTACGTCTGCCCGACGCATATCTGCCCGTGTGTTGCGCTGCATCCATTTTACTATCTCGTGGATACCGATGGGTATTGTCGCGGAACGTGGGAGGTCACGGCGCGCAATCGGAGTGCTGCGTAAGTCGATATTGGAAAGGACGCTCAGGGCCACGGAAAGAAGGGAGCTGGAACATTTGCTGCCCAACTGATGAGCGTCCATACAACCGCCATGCTAAATTCCCCGAAAACCATGCCTAAGAAAAATGGACGTAGTCGTTGATACTGTCGAATACCGCTGTAACGTAGGAGCGGCGTTTTGATGCCCCACGCAATTAGGACAGGAAACCAGAACACGATGAGGGTCCACGAAGCCGATAAGGCATATCCGAGTGGGTGCAGGGGCCACCACCAATATAGCATTCTCAAGATCACTAAACCCGTTGTCACGAGCGCACCAATCCCAAAGAAGAGTCCGCCGGTTGTGCGAAGATCTGTCCCTAATCCTTCCATCGCTGCGACGTTGTCCTGAAATGCCCAAAGCGGATTACCACGATAGGTGTAGCTATACATGTAGTTGGCACCGTGGGTATAGGGGAGCCATAGATGGATCGCCGCTGCACATAGGAACGCCAGTATACTGCCTAACACGAACACGCCCAACAATGACCGGTAAGACATTCCCACCCGATCCCTAATTTTCAACCCATCTAAGAAGCCTGTGAGGATTAATCCGCGCTGATCGCGGGTGAAGATTGCGTCAAGGAACGACAGCACGGTGAGGCTCTGTGCCCCCAGTGCTGCTTTGCTTGCAACGAGTTGATAGAGATCTAACGGTCGGAACGATGTTTCCGTCATTAGCAAGCCGCCTTCAGCGGTGCTACGTGCCATCACCACAGCAACAATGCCTATATAAACCAGTATCTCGAACGCCGCGAAACCCAAATTCAGTCCTGCTGTGTAGCACCACCCTATCGCAAGAACCACACTGACAATGAGTCCCCAAACTGCTGTCCGGTACGGTAAAAGTTCCTCCCGATCCTCCGCTTGCGTTGCAGTAAACGCGCTGCGAAACACACGTCGGAAATGCGGAAATCCCATATAGATAAACGAAGCCACGAGGACAATATAGGCACCCGAGACTTGGTAACCGATATAGAGTCGGGTTGGGTAGAGCGGCATACCACTTACCCGCAGACCGAACATTGCGGCAATAACATCTTGAAGCCGCGTGAGTAGGAAAAAGAACCATAGACTGAAGAGCAGTTGGGTAGGAAGTAGATAGAAAAACCCTACCGCTGCGAAGGAGAGGAAAACTGGTGTATAAGCGATAGCGTTGAAGGGTTGGTCTGTGAAGTATTGGTTGAGTAGATACCTCAATGGAAGATTCGGGATTTGGGGCCAAATTTCATGGAGTCCATTTAACGTAAAGATGAGAGCCGGTAGCGCAAACCCTAACCACATCAGGCGATTCCGAAGAAAGCCGCGTCCCTCGTGTACGAACTCAAGTGGTAGTGAGACGAGTGGAAATGAGAGTTTCTCGTTTTCAATCCACTGTTTACGTAAAATCGCTGCTAAGCAGAGAAACGCGGTGAATACCAAAAAGACAAGCACACCCCAGATGCACAGTGGCTCTATCCACACACGCCACGGAACCGTGTCACCTGCCTGTGTGCCTTCATAGAAGCTGATAGCAACACCTGCTTGTCCTTTTTGTTCAGGTGAAAAGGGAATCAACCAAGGTTTTATGTGTGGGTAAAAGAGGGTGTCCCAACTATTGGTTTCGTTGGTGAAATAGTTGACTGCGATCAGCGCGGGGATGAGTTTCTCCATGACACCGCGCGATGAAATCATCGATGCGATGAGCATCATACAGTAAATGCACATCAATTCGCGGGGGGACAATCCGAACCGAGTGTTCAGTTTTGCAAGCAGCCGATTCCCCAGCACGAGAAAGAAGAATAACCCAATAACCGCAGGTGGTAGTTGTAAAAACCCGATTTGGATGTAGGTAATTACTAATTCCGCATAGGAGACGATGCAACATATAGCAATGACGAAGCAGGTACCGAGCAGGAGGGAACGCCCTGATATACGATTTTCATTTGTAGGAAACAATATCGCAACGTCCTGTGTGGAATTTGGTAGAATTTATCATAATGTTTAGGAATTGTCAAATGCAACTTAGCGGACGAGATTGCTACATCATGACAAGTTAAAACGCTTGTATATCCGTGATAGACCCCGCCCTAAAGGGCGAGGCTTCCGCAAAAGTTATGCGAAAGCATTTGTGGAATGCAGAAGCGAACTGGACGCTTCAACGGAGCAGCCTACAATCTTGCCAAGCAAGACAATAGGTCTTACGGCTCCTAACCCAAAGGAAGCTACCCCTTCCTTGAGAATGTTGATAGCAGCGTTGTGGTCTCTATCAAGGTGCGTATTACACGAAGGACAAGCCCACTCTCTATCTGCTAACGTTAGATTTTCGTTTTTATGTTCGCAAACAGAACAGCATTTAGTGGTAGGAGACCACTCGTCAACTTTGAGAACAGACTTTATCCGTTTTTTCGCTTGGTGTTTGAGTTTCTCAAGGAACTCACCGAAAGCGAGGTCAGAGACTTGTTTCCCCCAAAGCCGTTTCATGCCCGTAAGGTTGAGGTCTTCAAAGAACAATATATCAAAGTTCCGAGACAACTCTATTGCGAGTTTCCAATGGTGGTCTGCTCTCTGATTCGCAGTCTTCTTATGGATACGGGCAATGGTCTTACGGTCTCGTTCTTGATTCTGAGAACCTTTCACCTTTCGGGAATACGTCTGTTGTGCTTTTGCCAACTTTTTAGCGTTCTGTTTGTAGAACATAGGAGAAGTCCATCGCTGACCGCCACTGCCAGTTAGGAAGTCTTTGATACCCATATCAAACCCTTCGGCTTTACCCGTCTTGGGTTCGGGTATCACTTCCGAGTAATCTTCAGTGAGAGTGATATAGAGGTCTCCGAGGGCGTCTCGTGTAACGTGAACCTGTTTGATTTCGCCTTTTATCTCGCGGTGCAAAGCGAAACGATACCAACGTCCATTCAACCGAATGTTGTAGGTCGGGTGGTTTCTTTCGTTTTTCTGTGCGTTGAAAACCTTTTCCAACGGGGCTTGCGCACCGTCAAAGGTCATACCTTTATGTTTCTGACATTTCTTGAACTGCGGGTGGCCTCTCTTGTGGGTTCGCATTTCTCTAAAGGATTGTGCCAGACGTTTTAATATATTTTGTAAAGACCACGCATAAGGGATATTCCAATGCTGATACTTCTCAAGTCTCTTGAGTTTCGTCAAGTGTTTAGACATTTTAGAGTATGACAACCCTTTGCCATATCTGCGGTAATATCGCATAGAGAGGGCAAGGAAATGGTTTCTCACAACACCACAGATATTTAACTCGTCATGTAAACGCTTCAGAGACTTATCGTCAAAGAGTTTATGTTTCGTGTTACGCATGGTATATCAAGTCTCAAGTCTTTAACCCCTACCAAGTGGGTAGGCAGACACGTAACCGTGTGGAAACGCTTGGTATGTCTGCCAACTTGATGCGCTAATTATACCACATTTCTAACCCAATGGCAAATCTTTTTCTACAAAGGTTGGGTCTAATTAACGAGGGTGAGACTGTATCCCCGCTTTGAAAAGCGAGGTTTTAGTCTCGGAAAATATGATAAAAAAGTGGCATAACGTTATTTTTTGTAACCAATTCGTAGATGGATGCGTTATTCACAATATGAGTAATTCTTTTTCTTTATGGACTGAAGCAATGCGAAATGGTTCACTTCAATCCTTTGCTAAAATTAATCCCCTTGTCGGATTACCCCCCAAGACCTTGCGTTTATATAGCGTATTAGGGGTTTTTAAAAAAGAGTATTCCTCCAGTGAAAAGCCTGAGTGGTTTCGTGTGCCAGAAGCCGACCAGCGCCTTAAGAATATAGGGCTTTCTAAGAGGGGTATTGAGAGAGCATTCCAGGAATTGGTCCGTGTAGATCTGTTGCAAATCCACGAGGAGCAGGATGCACGGTGGTATAGCCTAAAATAACATGCAAACGCGCGAGCCCACTTTAAAAGTCCCGCGTCTGGTGTTAGCCTCTGCGTCACCTCGACGTGCCGCTCTGTTGTCGCAGATCGGGTTAACGTTTGAGGTTCGTCCAAGTGATGTTGTGGAACCCCCACTTAACGTGTATTTAAATAAGCCTGCAAGTGAGATAACACGGGAACTTGCCTTACTTAAGGCAAGAGCCGTCGCTCAGGATTGCAGTGAAGGTGTAATTATCGGTGCGGATACGCTGGTATCGCTGGATGGGGAACTTCTCGGCAAACCAACTGATGATGCGGATGCACTGATGATGTTGACGCACCTTAGTGGCACCTGCCATGAGGTTGTAACAGGTGTGGCGTTAATTGATGCAGCAACGGGACGGGACAGCGTCTGGTCAGAGACAACGCAGGTTTACTTCCGAGAGTTGTCCAGGACCGAAATAACCGCCTATATTGCGAGTGGAGAAGCGTCAGATAAGGCGGGTGCCTACGGAATCCAAGGGCGAGCTGCTGCTTTCGTTCGGCGCATTGAGGGATGCTATTTTAATGTCGTTGGACTTCCGTTGGCAAGCCTTGTTGAACGCCTCTCGAATTTTCAAGCCAATGTCGCCATCTAAAAAATACACTCCTACCGACGGCTACACCGAGATTGTAAAACCCGGCGAAATGGGTATAACAAAACTCCATTTCGGAATTCTTACGCTCGCCCCCGAAGCAACCTTTTTTGGACACTCTGATGACACCGAGGTCGCGTTGATCGCGTTAGGTGGGCACTGTACTTTGTTGGTAGGCCATAACGGCAACAAAGCGAACGGAATTTTGGGCGAACGTTCGGATGTCTTCCATGGGGAGGCGTGTATAGGATATATCCCACATCACACAACTTATGAGGTCCTCGCAGGTGAAATCGGTGTCGAAATTGCTGTGTGCAAAGTGCTTTCCCATTCGGAATCCGCGGCGGTTATTTTGGGTGCTGGGGAGTCAATAGATGAAAATGAAACACACCTCAGAATTTGGGAAAATGCCTTATCGGATGTAAAAATAAGTGATACGCCTACCGGAGAAGAGGCAATCTGTCTTCATAGGTTTCTTGGTGGGGAGGGGGCTGCTGTCTTCGAGATCACGCGTACCGAAAGCAAACAACTCGCAAGTTCATCATATTGCGAGGAAACGGTACGCGTGCGGTTGTATAACAACGATGTGCTGGCAGTTCCAGAACAGCATAACATCGTGTCACTAACATCTGAAGGGGTTGGCTACCAATTGTGGGTACAACCGGATTGCGCGTAACCCCTTGTTCGTGTCCTATATCGCTAAAATGGACTCGGTATCACTCGCCTTCAATAAGTTCGCCGCCCTTCTTGAGAAAGGCGACAGCACTCCGTGAGATTTGAACTTTTACCTCTTGGCTATTCAACTCTCCAACGGCAATAAGAATGATGTCCTTATCGTTGCTGAGTCCAAGGATTTTGCCGTGCAATCCGCCATTGGTTACGATTTCATCGCCTTTTGTCAGATTTTCCAGCATGTTCTGATGTTTTTTGCGCTTGGCTTGTTCGGGCCTAAATAGCAAAAAATACATGATAGCACCCATCGCGATAAAAGGAACAAGTAGACCTGTTAGCTGTTCCATGAAGTCTCTCCTTCTGATTTTTTAAATAATAAGCATGGCATCGCCATAGCTATAAAAACGATAGTTGTGTTGGAGTGCCTCTTGATAAGCCTTCTGAATTAAGTTTTGTCCAGCGAAGGCACTCACAAGCATGAGTAAAGTCGATTTGGGTAGATGAAAATTCGTAACCAACGCATCTACAACCTTAAATTGGTACCCCGGATAAATAAAGAGTTCGCTATAGCCGCTATAAGGATGGACTGTACCTGTTGTGCCTGCCGTTTCTAACGAACGCACTACTGTCGTCCCAATGGCAACGATTTTCGTGCCTTCCTCCCGTGCGCTGCGAATTCGGTTCGTTTCTGTTTCGGTGAGATGGATATATTCAGCATGCATCTTGTGTGTCTGAATGTTTTCCACTTTCACCGGTTGGAATGTCCCGGGTCCAACGTGCAATGTTAGCGTCGCTGTTTCTACTCCATTATTTTTCAATTCCTCCAGCAATTCTTGTGTAAAATGCAGCCCTGCTGTAGGGGCTGCGATTGCGCCTTCAGTCGCCGCGTAAACGGACTGGTAACGCACCTTGTCTTCAGCGTTCGGTGGACGGCGAATGTAGGGTGGCAAGGGCATATTGCCAACATCAGCGAGAATGGCTAAAAACACACCGCTGTAGTTGAAATGGACGATGCAGTGTCCACTATCTGGTTTTGCCAGCACTTCTGCTGTCAAAATTCCGTCGCCGAATACAATCTGTGTTCCAATTCGGAGACTCCGCCGCGGCTTGGCAAGCACCTCCCAGACATCCGTTTCTTTTTCGCGGATAAGAAGGAGTTCTATCTTTCCGCCAGTTCCACTTTTGTTCCCGATTAACCGTGCCGGAATGACCTTAGTGTCGTTCAGAACTAACAGGGCATCGTCCGGTAAGTATTCCCCAATCTGTGAAAACTCGGTGTGATGAAAATCATAGGTGTCCTGATTAACTACCAAAAGTCGTGATGCGTCGCGCTGTTGAAGTGGGCTTTGCGCGATCCGGTCAGGTGGTAGATCGTAGTCGAAATCTGTGAGTTTCATAACTGTGGATAGGGTTTGAAACCTCGCCAGCAAAATGGATAAACAATTTGCAACTAATGGAACAATGATGTCTGAGACGCTACTGGATAGTCGAAGTATGCATAAGCGGCATCTGTTGCGACGCGTCCACCCGGTGTTAGTGCCAAAAACCCCTCTTTGATATAGTAAGGTTCGTAAACCTCTCTGATAGTGCGTTCATCCTCACTGAGGGCGACAGCGAGCGCCTTAAGCCCCGCGCGCCCGTTAAATTTCTCAACAAGCGTTTGAAAATAGGCATAATCCTGTGCGTTTAATCCTCGTTCATCGATGCCAAAGAATTCGAGTGCCTCCTCTGCGACTTCAAGCGAGAGCATGCCGTCACCTTTGACTTCGGCATAGTCTCTGACGTTAGCAAGCAGCTTATTCGCGATTCGCATCGTGCCACGCGAGCGGCGGGCTAATGCGTATTCTGCGGTTTCGTCGATGTCAATGTTGAGTTTCGTGCTGTTAATACGAATCGCCTGTTGAAGGTCTTCTGCTTCGTAGTAGTCAAGGTGAATGCGGATACCGAATCGATCTCGGAAGGGACCGGCAAGCAATCCTTCGCGCGTTGTCGCACCGACGAGTGTAAAGGGCTTGAGCTGAAGTTGCACAACATCTGATGCGGGTCCCTGACCGATCGTTAAGTCGAGTTGGTAATCTTCCATCGCTGGGTAGAGCGATTCTTGCACATGCCCTTTCATCCGGTGGATTTCATCAATAAAGAGAATATCAGTCCGCTCAAGATTCGTCAAGGTTGATGCAAGGTCAAGGCGTTCCATAACGGGACCGATCGCCTGTTTAAAATTACTCTGAATTTCATTAGAGATAATCTTAGCAAGTGTGGTTTTTCCAAGCCCGGGTGGACTGACAAGCAGAACGTGTTCCAACGCATCGCCACGCTTTTTGGCAGCTTCAATGTGAATGCGGAGTTGTTCTTTGGCTTGTTCCTGTCCGATAAATGCGCTTAGTGTCTCCGGGCGAAGACTATATCCAAAGTCATCATCTTCATCTTGCATCTCAGAGAAATCTGATATTTCGTGGTGGTCCATTTTGTTTCGTCCTAATGCGATGCTGCTGTTCCTGCGTGCAGCGGTTACATCTACTCAGATTTTTGTCCACACATCGCTGGCGAGGTTTGAAACCTCGCCAGCAAAGGAGGCTGCGTAAATCCTGACTAATTTCGGATATAGCGGAGTGCCTGCGCGACTAAATTTTCTCGCTGTGCAGAATCACCAAGCACTTTCTGTGCCTTTTCAACGGCTTGTTCGGCTTCGAGTTCCGATGCCCCAAGACTGACGATCATTTTAATCACTTCTACATTTAGAGTTCCAGTTTCTCCGAGTTCAGTGTCACCTTCGAGTTCCATTTTCATAATGTTCTTTTTCAGCTTGGTGATGATGACTTGAGCGATGTCTTTAGATAAACGGGGGACCCGCATGAGGGTGGTCGCATCTCCACGCTGAACGGCGCGTTGGAATTGTGCGGGGGACAGTCTCTCAACGATGTTTTGCGCGAGTGCCGGTCCGACACCAGAGACAGTCAGTGCCAATTCAAAAACTCTTAGAGCATCTCTGGAAGTGAATCCGTAGAGGGTAATCTTATTTTCTCGATTTTGGTTGTAGTGTGTATAGAAGGTAACGGTGTCGCCTATCGGTGGTAAATCCGTTACAATTCGTGGCGGTACGTCGATGGCATACCCGACGCCGTTTACATCTACAATAACCTGCTTTGTCTCTTTATGAACAATAATGCCTTTGATATAAGAAATCATCCTGACATTCCTTTAAACAGATGCCCGCGGTTGCTACTGTGTATACTTTTTTTGGAGTTCAAGGACTTTGTAAGAACGGGCATGACAAAGTGCGAGCGCGAGGGCATCTGCGGCGTGATCAGGGCGAGGCGGTTCCTTGAGATGAAGCAGTGCCTGTGCCATCTTTTGCATCTGAGATTTCGTGGCTCTCCCGTAACCAACAATTGCCTGTTTGATCTGCGTTGGTGTATACAAGACAATGGGACAGTCGGCGTTCGCGGCTGCAAGTTTCACGATACCTTTGACTTCGCCTAAGATGAACGCACTGCGCACATTTTTGCTAAAGAAAATGTCCTCAAGGACTATGCTCTCAATAGCGAATTTGGCAATCAAGTCTGTTACGGCATCGTAAATCTGCTTCAGCCGCATCTCCGACGCTGTTTTGGGACTGGTTTTGATGTGTCCGTAACCCCGCGAAGCAAGGCGGTTTGCGTGAGATTCAACTACGCCGTATCCAGTATTCGCGATGCCCGGATCAATGCCAAGAATTATTTTTTTTATGTTCCTTGCGGTTCGGTGCGGTGGGTTTTGCATTTGATGTCCCTTCCCGTAGAACCGTCCTCCACTACATTACGGACTAAGTTTTTGATGCTGTGAAGAATTTTTAATTATGCCATTACCAAACACCTTGGGAGTAATGAGCAGAACTCACTCCTACGACTCATAGGTAAGGAGTCGCGAGTTAGATGCGACAGTTAAGCTGCGGCTTCTAAAAGGTTATCGGGGATATCGAAATTGGCATAGACTTTCTGTACGTCTTCAAGTTCGTCGAGAGCATCCATGAGGCGTAGCATCCGTTCTGCTTCTTTCCCTTCAAGTTTAACGGTATTTTGGGGAATCATGCTAATTTCCGCAAGTTGGATTTCAGCAGATGTCTCCTGAATTACCGTTAAGACACTATCGAACATTTCAAACGGAGTGACAATTTCCATACCTGTTTCGGAGGCAGTTACGTCTTCAGCACCGGCTTCAGCCGCGGTCATGAAGAGTTCTTCTTCATCAATGCTATCTGATGTAACGACAATCAGTCCACACTTGTCGAAGCCCCACGCGACACACCCACGTTCACCGATTCTTCCTTCGTGTTTACTGAAGGTATGTCGGATATCTGCGATAGTCCGATTGCGGTTGTCGGTTAAAACTTCTATCATCACTGCGACGCCGCCGGGTCCGTAACCCTCGTAGAGGATTTCTTCATAGGTTTCACCCTCGAGTTCACCCGTGCCGCGAAGTATCGCTTTCTCAATGTTATCGTTGGGGACGTTGCTTGATTTTGCTGTCGCAATTGCGGTTCGGAGTCTTGGGTTCATATCCACATCACCGCCGCCAGTACGCGCCGCTGCGGTAATCTCTTTCACCAACTTTGAGAAGAGTTTACCACGTCTAGAATCGTTTGCCGCTTTTTTATGTTTGATTGTTGACCATTTAGAATGTCCTGACATAGCCTGTGTCCTTTCTGTTTCTGATTCAATTTAGTATAGCATAAAACTGAAAAAGATGAAACTTAAATCTACGCTACGCACAGAGGTGCTCAATTGTCCGATGGTTTCTTTGAGCTCGCAATAAATGTAAATTTCATGAACCAGACGGTCGACAGATACTCTGTTAACCCTCTACATTTTTTTGATTGGACAAAACTCGAAATCTGTGCTAAACTTGTTACAAAGGAGTTTAAATGGGGTGCTATGTTACCTTTTGTTCTGAAAATCGCAGACCAACCGGTAGAGCGTTTACAGCGTATCAGTGATGAAAATCAGCCTATTGACGTTGATGTGCAAGTGGAGCTTTACTCGCGGGAAATTGACCGTGCCCATGTGGCGCCTACATCACAACCTCGGCGGTTAAGCCAGTTGATCTTGCACGAAGCTACCGAGAACGCTTATGCGACATTTATTGGGTTCCTCCAAGATAACGCGGAATCGGAGGCTTTTCTGCCGTTTGAGCGTCTTTCTCAACATTCTTGTCGACAATATGCGTTGATTCTCTCAGCGTCCCGTTCCCATGAACTCTTTGAAATCTGCCAAATCCAGCCTGATGCAAGTCCTTCTGTCCTGTATTATGGAGGGTATGAAATAGCGATCAAACCGCGCAGATACATTTTAGATACCGCAGCTTATCTGGTCGCGCCTGATAAATATACCCTTTTTATACGGCAGGTGCGGGAAGACAACACGATTCGGGTCTACCGTAGTCATTTTATTAATCTCACTCGGAATTCACCACCGCCATTTAAACTTGATACCCGCGATATAATTGAAAGTGTACAATTGGAACTCGTGGGTGAACGGGAACAGACTTTGCCAATAGAGCAGTTACTGATGTTTCCAACGAGTACCGAAGAGGCAGATTCCGCTCGCCTGAGTAAATGTCCTGAATGTGGTGGTCGTGTGCGCCAGCTCGGCAGAGAAGGCATTTTCTGCTTAGAATGCGATTGGGATAACCTACCACCTTTGAAACATCCACGGTAACCTAAGACCGAAGTGCTGACTACAATTTTGTGAAATGTGTGGGGTATCCTCTCAGTCGTATCTGCGGTGGAGGTAGCCGTTCCTGTGTTTCAACTTTGGCTTCCCAGTTTTGCCATATACAAAACGAGTGTCGTGTTGCCAATAGCAAGCACCGCGCCGACAACGGTTTGAAGAAGCGTGTGCCTTTTTCGGTAAATCCGAGCCCAAGCAATCAGTGGAATCAGCAGAAATAACCAGCCGAATTGTGGATTAACGAGCATGACAAGAATGGTAACACAGCCGGTGGCAACGCTACTGTGAAAGCTGATTTTCCACATCGGGGTAATTGCCGAAAAAATAACGCTATTCGTGATGTAGGCGACTCCCGCCCAAACGATTTCGCGTGCTGCACCAAGCCGGTGAAGTAGAACAGTACCTACAATCATGCTGATAAGTGTACAGCATAAAGGTAAGAGTCGCTCCTCTCTGTTCTGCAGATGAAAATCGCTCACTTTAGCACACCGGACCATCGCTGCTATTGATAATACAGGCAGCACGGTAACAAATAGGACGACAATCACTAACCAGCGGAGTGCGTTTTGGGGATCCGCATGTTTTTGGACAACGCCGGCAGCTGTGGCAATTGGCACCAAAAATGGACTGAACAGGACAGAGGTAGCCCATGCGATGCATGCCGGAATTGTCAATGAATTGCTACGCGCCATCAATTAGTTTGACATTTCCAAAGTTTTGAGGGAATCGACTAAGTCTGCGCCGTGCGTACTGGCGTTGACTTCTCTGTCAATTTCCAGAATTTTTCCTGTTTTACCAATAATAACGGCTGATCGCTGAATCTTGCCGTCTGGAGCATTCGTTGCGCCATAAAGAAGCGCGAGGTTGCGTCCAGTGTCTACCAAAAGCGGAAAGTTCAACTGATTTTCTGCCGAAAATTTCTGATGAGAGGCTGCGTCGTTTGACGTAATCCCAAAGACTTGTGCATCGTATTTTTCAAAACTACTCGACTCATCACGGAGCGAGCAAACTTGAGCCGTTCAGCCACGTCCGAAATCGCGTGGATAGAACGCTAATACGACATTCTTTTTCTCATATAATTCGCTTAGTTGGTACGTTTTACCGGTTTCATCGATAGCGATGAAATCTGGAGCGGATTGCCCAACTTCTACCTTCGGTAAGACTTCCTCGAGCAGTGCGACCACATCTTCACCGTGCGTTTTGACGTTGACTTCTGTATCAATAGCACGAATGTATCCCGCTTTATCAATGATAAAGGTTGTCCGTTTTGAGGCGTTGAAGTTTTCAATGATACCGCTGTACTGATGACTCACCTCAAATTCGGTGTCGGCTAAGAGTGAAAATCCGAATTTCTCTTCTTCCCTAAACCGCTTATGTGAGTCAACATCGTCAACACTGACACCGAAAAGGACACTTCCGGTGGCTTCTATCTCGCTCAAACTATCCCGGAGCGAGCAAAGTTCAGCTGTTCAGCCGCCAGTAAAATCTTTTGGATAAAAAGCGAGGACGATATTTTTTTTGCCTAAATAGTCGCTGAGGCTCCGCTCAACGCCTTCTTCATCTTTCAATGTAAAATCGGGGGCGATCATGCCCACTTTTAGCGTATTTGGCGTTGTCACTGCTTCCTCCCCTGAAGCTGTTGGAATCAAAATAGCTGTTACGAGGATAACAGCCCAAACGCTCGCATTAAGCCACGTTTGAAACATCACGTCATGCCTCCATTAAGTACATAAATTGTTAGTGAAATTATACGCTATTTTGCTGTGAGTGTCAAATGAATTTATGTTTAGCACCGCACCGTTTGCTCACGTATAGCTTCACGCATGTGGTAGTTTCCTATCAGTTTGAAAGGATACCTTGTTCCTCAAGCCATACCTTTAGCGGAACGTCCGCATCTTTGGGTGAAAAATGCCCATTTGCGTTGGTGCCACCCCCGAGCAGCTGCTGTCGAATTGGATCATTTCGCTCAAACATCTTTTGAGGAATGGTCATGTTGTCTTTGCTCCGTAGCCATCGGTAACCGTATCCATAGAAGAGTCCCTTGCGGGTGATGTCTGAATCGTTTTCGCTACGAGCATGCCATATACGACGGTCGAAGAAGACCGCATCACCGGGCTTACAGCAGACTGGCGTTGCACCTTCTGGAAGTGAACCGTCTCCTGGCTTCTCAAATTTGTCCCAAAGATGGCTTCCGGGAACGACATAGAAATTCCCGCGTCCCGTTTCAGAGCAATCGGATAGCCAATAGACGACTTTTATCGAGAGACGGGGTCGCGGTGAACTTTCGATTTCAACGTTGACACGTCCACTGTCCTGATGCCATCCGAGCGGGGCAGGTTTACCACGAACCTCATCTGGACGAGGGGGTGTGATAATGAAATGACTGTGGTAGGAATAGATGTTCCATCCGAGGATACCCCAGACTTTCGGAAATGTTTTATACCAATCCAGAATGTTCACGAACATTTGATCTGTGCCGAGGAAGTTCGGGTAGAAAAAGTTGCTGTGCTCAGTCATCTGATTTTTGGTATATGGATCGTAGCCAGCGTCGAGGTGGTCTTGGTAGATGCGGTCTACTCGTGTTTCAAGGCGTTCAACGAGATCTGAAGGGAGCGCGTTTTCAACGATGAAATATCCATCCTCGTTCAGTTTGCGGCGTTGCTCGTCAGTAATCCGATGTTGTAGATGTCGTTCGTCAAGCATGGATAAGTCTCCAATTTGTGATGTTTGTCCACGTATGCGAATAGGTTAATTCGGTAAAGGACCCTCTATCTGATCAACCAGATGAATGGAGTGAATAACATCACGGAGGTCTGTGAGCGGGACTTGCCCGTTACGGACACAGTCGACGAAGTGGCGATGCATCGTTAACACGCCTTCATAATTAGCTGCGTCACGCTGGTCCACCCCATCAACTTCCCAACCTCCCATAACGCTTCTATTGTTATCCTCATAAATTTCGATTTCTTCGGGGATTTTCATGTAGCAACCGATGCCAACACCATGCAACTCCGAGCGTAGCACACGCCCACCTGATGCACGACTCCCAAAGAGTACACCTGTGACGTTGTTATCGAAACGGACAAAGGCGGTGTAGAAGTTACGCTGTTCTGCAGCGAACGTATCTCGATGCGCCGTGACTTCCACTGGTTCGCCGCCTGCCATATAGCGGAGTAGATCGACAACGTGACAGACATCGTTCCAGAGGGTTGTTGTAAATTCTCGATTCTGACCGATCATTTGCTTGTTAAAAGTGGTGACGGCTAATGTAACAGGTCCCTTTTCCGCAACACGACGCATGGCTTCACGTGTAACGGCAGCGTATCTGCGCTGAAATCCTACCATGCAGTAAACATCGTTCGCAATCGCTGCCTCAAGTAATTGTTGCGTTTCATCGCTATTCGCACCCGGAGGTTTCTCGATAAACAGATGCTTGCCAGCGTTAAGGCAATCCAAGGCGGGTTGCAAAATCCACTTTTCGTTCATTACACAATAAACGACATCTAAATCCAGCGTGTCCAGCATCTTCCGATGATCTGTGAAAGTGTGCGGGAACTCATATTTCTGCGCAACTTGTGTAAGTTTTTCCTCATCGAGTTCACAGGCTGCGAGCATTTCGACATCATCTTCTAACCGATTTACGCTTGGATAATGCGCGCCTTGACTACGTCCGCCAGCACCGATAAATCCTGCTTTAAACATTGTGACCTCTCTCTTTCGTCTCATATTCGCTAAATTTTGTAGGTCGGAGTATCCGTATTTTAGCACAAGGCTAAATTGATTGCAAGAAAATTTTTCAGACTTAGGCACCTCAGTCGTAAACACAAAGAGTGCTTGCTGCGTTTGTTGTTCTAACTGGAAATTGCTCGTGTTTTCTTTCAGGAAATGAGAAACTTCTGGAAGTCTTGCGTGAAGTGTTGCAATTCGGAAATGGTTTCTATAGGAGGACTGAATGACGCTCGCGTATAAATCGAAAAGTTTGATTCTCTCAATCTTTTGTGGTATTCTTAACACTACATTAATCCTTGAGGCGTTAAGACGTTTCTCTGTTCACAGAGTAGTTTGAAATAAATCAATTGATTAAGGAGAGAATCATGCCAGTTTTTGACGCAGAAGCCTTAGAGTTTTGGGAAGAGAACGGTTACGTTGTTGTACCCGAGGCGGTCCCCCTTGAAAATTGCCGCGCCGCGGAACAAGCCGTTTGGGATTTTCTTGAAATGGAGCGTGATAATCCAAACAGTTGGTACCCCGACCCGCCGCGCCGGAGCATCATGGTGGAAATTTATCAGCATCAGGCGTTATGGGACAACCGCCAATACCCTCGCCTCCATCAGGCGTTCTCCGAAATCTGGGGAACTGAGAAGCTCTGGGTGAGTTTTGATCGTGCGAGCATGAATCCGCCGGAACGTCCGGATTGGAAGTTCACCGGTCCTTATTTACATTGGGATATGTCGTTGGATGATATGCCGGTACGTTTAAAGGTGCAAGGTGTTTTGTATCTGGCGGATACGCCGGGAAATCAAGGCGCATTCACTTGTATTCCGGGTTTCCATCGGAAGTTAGAAAAATGGTTGAAAGACTTACCTGATGACACGAACCCGCGGGAAGTTGTACGGGAATACCAAGCGGAAGCGGTACCGGTTGCGGGGAAAGCAGGAGATCTGGTTATCTGGCACAGCGCGTTGCCGCACGGCAGTAGTCCGAACTCCGCCGAGCGTCCTCGGATGGCGCAATACATCACGATGTCACCGGCACCGACGAACGGAAATCCTGAGTCACGGATAACCGGGTGGCGCGAACGCTTGACAGGACTCGGAAAAGCGGCGAAAGAGAAAGAGCATTACCACGGTGAAACAGCGGAATTGACACCTTTAGGAAAGAAGCTCCTTGGTCTTGAACCGTGGGTTGCGTGATGCGTCTTTGTCGTTAGGAACGAGGGCATTATTCTCGGAGTTTCCGTCTGAAAACTGTCGAGTTATGTGATGCCAGACGTAATCTAACAGATATGCTGTTTAGCATTGCTGAATCTTAGCGTTCAGTTTTCAATAATCAGTTGTCGGTCAAAAAACAGAATTGATGTATAAGCAATCCGTAACTGACAACTGATAACTGACGACTGATAACCCTCACTTAACAAATAGGGTGGGTGCCTGTGACGCTCACTGATGTGCAGCTGGTGCATAAAGGAGGTTACTCTCATGTCGGATTTGTTAGCAGCACGCGCACAGATGGCGATGTCACTCGCATTTCACATTATTTTCGCAGTGATCGGTATAGCGATGCCGCTGCTGATGGTGATCGCAGAGGGGCTATGGCTCAAAACGCGGGAAGAGGTTTACCTGACGCTTGCGAAGCGGTGGGCAAAAGGGACTGCGATTATGTTCGCTGTCGGAGCAGTCTCTGGCACCGTCTTATCTTTTGAACTCGGTTTGTTGTGGCCCAATTTCATGGCTTACGCCGGGCCGATCATCGGCATGCCGTTTTCATTGGAAGGGTTTGCGTTCTTCCTTGAGGCGATTTTCTTGGGGCTTTACCTCTACGGCTGGGACCGCATCCCCCAATATGCACATTGGTTTGCTGGTGTGATGGTACTGCTCGGCGGTACCTTGTCCGGTATTTTCGTTGTTACCGCGAATGCTTGGATGAACACACCTGCTGGGTTCTCTATTGTCAATGGCGAGGTGACGGACGTTGATCCGATTGCGGCAATGTTGAATCCCTCGTCATTCAGCCAAGCACTTCACATGACCATCGCTGCCTTTCTGGCAGTCGGATTTGCGGTCGCGGGCATCCACGCCTATTTTCTGCGACGCGACCCAGACAACCTTTTCCATCGCCGGGCGTTCGCGATTGCCTTGAGTGTTGGCGGGGTGTTTGCGATCCTCCAACCGATTTCGGGCGACATCAGTGCCAAGAAACTCGCGAAGCACCAACCTATCAAACTCGCAGCGATGGAGGCGCAGTGGGAAACAGAACGCGGGGCACCGTTGCGCATCGGTGGTATTCCTAACGAGGAGACTGAAGAGACCCGATATGCGATTGAGATTCCGAAGGCACTGAGTTTTCTTGCGCATTCTGATTTCAACGCTGAGATTATGGGGCTTAAGGCGGTGCCACGGGAAGACCGTCCACCTGTGGCGATTGTGCATTTCGCATTTCAGATTATGGTAGCGTGTGGGATAGTCCTGATTATTGCTGGTGTCCTTGGGGGCTGGCTCGCGTGGAAACACAAGCGTCTGCCTGACCAACACTGGTATCTTCGGTTTGTTACACTCTGTGCACCACTTGGATTTATCGCGATCGAAGCAGGTTGGACGGTCACGGAAGTCGGGCGGCAACCGTGGATTATCTATAACTACATGCGCACTGCGGAGGCGGTAACCTCAATGCCGAACCTCGTCGTTCCGTTTGTCAGTTTTACGGTGCTTTATATTTTCCTCTCAATTATTGTTGTTATCCTCTTACGTCGCCAGATCTTTTTGAGTTATTAAAGTTTTGGCAATCCCTTCTTTAGTTCGGTAGGGATGGCATGTTTAGAGCCGTATTTTGCCTGATTGGCGGTTCAACGCAGCAAGACAAGTGCTTAGCATATTTTCAACCTCTCGCCGCGTATCCTCATGCAACGGATCCGAAAGTGCTGCACGATAAAGATTCACAGCTCGACTCGGGCTCCGCCTTTTCATAACACGATGCCGCGCTAATCCGATGGACTCCTCCTTCTAACTCCCGCCCTAAGACATCAAGCATCGGTGCAATATGTTCCTCATAAGTGGCAGCGGACAACCAAAGCGGTTGTGCCGTTTCTATCATGCTAACTTCCCATAATGCTTGTGCTTTGGAGAGTACCTCTGATTTTTGACTCATTATCTCTTTAAGTGTCTTTGTGTATGGTCTTTTAGGGGCAGACATGTATTCATTCCTCCCAACGGTGGTAAGAAAACTGTATAAGATGTCCAGGGAATTTTAGATATTTTCTCCATTGTTGTCTGAATCAGGATTTTCAGGATTCAAAGATTTACAAGATTATAGCCGCTGTTGGATTGACACGCGGTTTTTGTGTGCTAATGGTTAATTCATCTGAATCACAGATTATCGATGTATTGGTGTCCAGATCGTTTTAGCCCCAGCGGGGTGAGATATGAGTAGAGACGCGTCCACCCACACGTTTTATACCATTTCTGGTTGAAATTGTAGCATAAACTTTTAGTTTGGGTTTCCATTATAGCATAGACTGTTAGTCTGTGCACTAAGGTGCGGTTAATGCGCTATAAACTTTTAGAAATGGTATTAGCCTCAGCGGGCAAAATGTGTATAGAATTGTCTGTTCACGCCTTTTCAGTGCGGACGACAAGTGTATAGAAACTTTGTTGTCTTTTTTCGCATTTTGTATTATAATTGCGAAACATCAAATCCACAAGGAGATTACGAGATTACATGGGTTCTTTTACATTTGGATATGTGGCTTTCCAGCTTGTCGTTCTATTGACTGTATTAGGCATTTTGTGGAGAAATAAAGGTTGGTATGTACATACCAATACTGCAGCTTCTATTTTAACTATTGTCGGCGTTTTAGGGACATTTATTGGTATCTACATTGGATTGCAAGAATTTAACCCTGATGATCTGGAAAATAGCATTAAAGATTTATTAGATGGGCTCAAGCTCGCTTTCTCGACCTCTATTGTCGGTATAGCGTCCGCTCTTCTCTTAAAAGGGATAATATCACCACTTGCCCAAACGTTCCAAAAGGGAATCAATCCGAGTGAGGACGGAATTAATAAGTTTGTCACAGCACTAACAAAGACCATGGAATCTGTTCAGACATCAGGAGAAATGAATCTTCTTGAACAATTGGTGATATTGAATAGAACAATAAAAAAAGAAGGTAGCGAAACCAGAGAAGTTTTAGATAACATTAAAACTGAGTTTGCTGGCAAACATGATGAATTAATTCGATCCCAAGTAGAAGAACATCGCGAAACTCACGAGATGCTAACGGGTATGAAAACTGAGATCGTTAGCATTAAAGGCGCGCTTACTGGTGAAAATGAAAGTACAGTCTTCGCGCAATTGCAGGAATTGACCTCAACCGTTTCAGAGAAAGTTGGTGAAATTGCCGCGAAAGTTGGCGAAATTGCGACTGGACAACTAATTGAGGCACTGAGGGAAGTTATCAGGGATTTCAATAAGAATCTTACTGAACAATTTGGTGAAAACTTCAAACAGTTAAACGAGGCAGTTGGAAAAACTGTAGAATGGCAAGAACAATACCGCCAACAAATGGATGAACTTGCTGAGGAGTTTCGGATTGCTGCACAAAGCGTTGAGCAATCGCGTGCGGCATTAACCTCGGCAGCTCAGTCATTAATGACAATTGAAGATCAAAGTGAGAGTCTTGTTTCCATTGCTGAGAAATTGGATCCCATTCTTCATACTTTAAATGATCAATTAGAGGCTTTCAGCGAATTGCGTCAGAGAGCACATGATGCCTTTCCACTTATCGAAAGTCGTTTAAACAATCTCACTATAGACTTTTCAGAGGTAGTAAAAACCGCGATTACTGATTCTCAGACCAGTATGGAAACCCAACGTACTGCGTTAGCAACACAAGTAGATCAACTGCAGCGGAGCACAAATGAGACAAATCAACGAGTTACAGAACTGACAACAAATCTTTCAGACACCATTAAAACATCCATTGCTGAGTCTCAGGCTAGCATGAATCAGCAACGAGAAGCATTAACGAACCAATTGCAGCAACTGCAAACTACTATGATTACTTCTAACCGACAGGTCGAACAGACCATAGATTTCGTCAGAGAGCATCTTGATAACATATTTGAGAAAAGTGCAAATCACATTGCTCAGGTAACTGCGGGTTTCACTCAAAATCTTACCCAACAGCTGCATGAAATTTTAGAGAGTCAGGCTCGAGAACTCGGTAACATTGTGGAAAGGAATAGGGAAGATGTAGAAAATCATGTTAACATCTTGCATAATGCTCTTCGGAAAGAAGTTAACACGCTGCATGAATCTCTAGAGAAAGAACTAGATACTTCCTTACAAAAGTTAGCAAGTTACTTTGAGAGTCTTTCTAACGGTTTTGTTAATAATTATGCCGAATTAATTGCTTCTTACACCCAAGTAATTGCAGAGCTCCAGCAACTTGTAAATGCAAGCCGTCGACGGATTGGATAAACAAAAGGGACTTAATAGGTGTTAGGGAACTTATTTGGTACGAAAGAGCAAGAAACTGAAGAACATTGGGTGTCTATATCCGATGTGATGGCAGGGTTAATGGTTATATTTCTCTTTATCGCCATTAGTTACATGTTAAACGTTCGCCTCAAAGCGAATGAAATTATTGTATATAAAAATGAGGTTGAGAAACTCCTTGATGCTTACAAAAATTTGCAGGCTGCTTTATACAAAGAATTAAGTGCAGAGTTTGAGGGAGACCCTGCGAAAAAAACGCAGTTTAGGACTGTGTGGCGCGGATATCTGGATATGGAGACGCTATCTATCCGTTTTAAGAAACCTTTTACACAAGGGGATGCCACTGTTCCAAACGCCTTTAGGAACGTCTTACACAACTTTTTTCCGCGGTACATTGCAATCTTGACCAAGCCTGAATATAAAGATGAGGTTGCTGAAATTCGCATTGAAGGACACACCTCTAGCGAATGGTTTGATGCCGTTGGCTTAGATATAGCTTACTATAATAACATGAAATTATCGCAGGATAGATCTCGAAACGTACTTCGATATGTGCTTGAGATCAGACATCCAAAAATAACTCAGAATAAAGAGTGGATTAAGAAATATTTGACAGCTAATGGATTGTCTTCCAGTAAACTCATTTTTGATCCCGATGGAGCTCAGAACAGAGAAGAATCTCGCAGAGTCGAATTTCGAGTTGTCACAAAATCCGAAAAACTCATTGACGAGATTGAACAGCTTATGAAGCGATTCAATAAATCGGAGGGAGTCAATTGAAGTTACAAAAAGATTTTTCAAATCTAGATGGCCTACTCAATAGAATTGGGGTTCCATTTCAGCCATTTGTACCTCCAGAAATTAAAAAGGCACTTGTCGGTCCTGGCATAATCGTGACACCTGATGAAATCGTGGTTGCCCGTAATGGGACTCTTGAGTATCAGGGACAAAAAGTTATCCTCTATATCAGGGATGTAATGGGACATTTGCCTAAGTACCATGTTGTAGATTGCCGAACACTCAAAACGATGCGAGCAGCAGGAAGATATAAACGCTACGTCGTAACACGGCGGACAGATGGAGAATTTATTCTCAATTTCGCCGATAATCTCTCTCGCGAGAATCCAGAAACACACAGATTGGACATCTGCAAAAATTGTTTGTGGCACGAACTGAATCTAAGGAATGTTTATGATCCCGACAAGTTCCCATTACCAGATTGGTTTAATGCTATTGATCCTGGTTATCAACCACCGCCAATAGATACCGTCTACGGGCCCAGAACTACTCCAGTAATTGGTCCGGTCTCAAATTATCCACCAGATTGGAATTTACGATCGTTTCAATGTCGCAAGGAAGCAGAATGGAAATGTGAAGAATGTAGTATGGATCTAAAACTTGATCGTAAGTTTCTCCATACCCATCATTTAAGAGGCACCCGGTATAACCAACCTGAAGACCTAAGAGCTCTTTGTATTGGCTGTCATGCAGAACAACCCAGACACCAGATGAAAGATTTGCCGGATTATCTGGAATTCATGGACAAATACGGGCACACCTGGAAACAATTGACCAATAAGTAGCCTTAACCAATTACAGATTTTTTGTCAATTTTGATGTAATAAGACAAGTGCCAAACTGTGGGCAATTTTAACAGTTTCCGTGTCGTAAGGGTTGACCGGATATACCTTAGCGTTTCATCTAAGATTTCGTATACACTTGTCGCCCCGCTGGGGCTTTGTGTGCATCCTTTGCATATTCTATACACTTGTCGCCCCGCTGGAGCTGCGTCTCTACTGAACCCGAAATAGTTTTCCTCTGATACATGGACAGAGCGATCTTATGTTAACTCTTGAATTTTGCATTGCATCTGTGATGCTTATTTCCCTGATTATTTATATGCTGACAGGTGGCGCGGATTTTGGCGGTGGCGTTTGGGACCTATTCGCAGTAGGTCGTCGTGCGAAAGCACAACGCTCGCTTATCTCACACGCGATCGCACCAATCTGGGAAGCGAATCATGTCTGGTTGATTGTGATTGTTGTTTTGCTTTTCGTCGCATTTCCTGTTGCATTCGCTGCGATTAGCACGGCTTTGCATATTCCGCTGACATTAATGCTTATCGGTATTGTGCTTCGCGGCACGGCGTTTGTATTTCGCACCTACGATGTTCAATCGGATACAATACACCGGCGTTGGAGTCGGTTGTTTGCGGTTGCGAGTGTCATTACACCTGTGATGTTAGGGATTACGTTAGGCGCGGTCGCGTCCGGCACGATTCACGTTGACGTGGAAAGTGGACAGGTAGAGACCGATTTCATCTCGGCGTGGTTCGCACCGTTTCCATTTGCGATCGGTCTGTTTACCTTAACGTTGTCTGCCTTGCTCGCGGCAGTGTATCTCAGCCTTGAGACCGAGGATACCGAGTTACGCGAGGATTTTCGACGACGCGCCCTCATCGCAGCAGTGAGTGTCGGCGCGATGGCAGGACTGAGTTTTATTTTATCCACGGAAGGTGCCCCCACAATTCGGCGGGGACTTGGTAGCGCGTCTTGGTCGATTCCATTTCACATCTTGACGGGCGCGGTGGCGTTGTGGGCGATCTGGACGATTTGGAAACGTCAATTTCGTCTTGCATGTATCCTTGTTCCGATGCAAGTTACACTCATCGTCCTCGGTTGGGGATTGGCACAGTATCCGTATCTTGTCACACCAGACTTAACCTTTTCAAATACGGCTGCACCGGATACGGTGCTACGTCCACTGTTGATTGTGCTGATTGCTGGAGGTGCCTTGTTGGTTCCCGCGTTCTGGTATCTTTACACTGTGTTTAAGGGTGCAGCTCGGAAGACAAGACAATCTGATCCAGGAATATAGTCATGGAAATTCTCCAATCTTGACGATCTCCGTTTGGACTGGTGTGTCGCCGATACTCACAATGCGATAGATTTATGCATTTGTTTTTCACTCATCTATGCCAACCACACCGACAAGAATAATAATAGTCCCACCGGTTAGGGTCAGGCAACCGAAAACGGATCCTGCGGCACCTGATTTAATTTGATACGATCGCATTTTCGCCCGATAGGCATCGGCGTAAAACTTAACGTATTCAGGCGATTTTCCGATCAATCTTTCAGGAGGCGGGTTCGGCGGATGGAGACCGATATAATATCGAGTCAGCAGACCGAAGATCGTTGCAGCACTCATTGCAGCAATAATGTATGAAGGTTCGGGCTGCTCATGTCCAAAGTGCAAGTCAGCAATACATCCAGTCGTCAAAGCACACATCCCCGCGGCGAGAGGCGTACTCATGCCTGCTCCAAAATAAGCCAGTAAATTGACATCGTGTTTGGCATCCGCTTCAGCATCTACTTTCGCCTGAAGATGTAGGGGATCCTGCGGTATATTCTCATAACGTTTAGAACCGCAGCCTGTAAGCGCAATAATACACACAATTGACAAGCAAGAGAAATATAGCAAGAATCTCACAGGGAATCTCCTTCATACAGCGGAAAGTGACCTGGAGCCTGCCCGTCCGTTATGTGCTTTCTATGTAGCGGTGCTGGCTTCAAGCATTAATTTCGCTTGTTTCTAAATGCCGCAATGACTTTGGCAACAATATAGAAAGACCAATACACGATCGCATACACCAACATTACAGGAGATAAAGCAAGGAAGTATTTTCCATCGAAGTATCCTTCTTTCCGGAATCTGTGTGCGGCTTTAATACCCTTATAGATATAACCAAGGAGGAGGATAATGCCAATGATTCTAAAAAGTATCGATTTTAGTGCTTCAATCATTGTTAGCTTCCTCGTTTCCTTGCAAGTTAACCGAATCTTCGCAGTCGCCTCGTTATCGCGTAGGCTGGACGGAGCATAACCGCGAAGTGTGAGTTCCAAAAAATCTCAGAGTTTTCAAAAGGGAGTCGGAAACCTCGGCACGGATTTTACTGTGCATGCCGAAATTCCCGACTTGGGTTTTAATCTAAATCGAGGATGTTTCTTTATCCTCTGCTGGTTTTGCCGCGCCTACTCGTCGGGCGGCGGATCCCCATTCGGTGGGTCATCCATAGGTTCGGGAGGGTTTATTCTTATTATCACGGGTGGATCCTCATTCTGCTGTATGTGAATGACAATCTCCGGAACTTCGGGTGGTTTTAAGACGCGTATCTTTGGTGGATTCTCAAGTACTTCAGCGATAATAACATCGGGCACTTCAGGAGGCTCTAATGCTGGCACCTCTGGTGGGTCCTGATTGAGTATTTGGGCGACAGCGTCGGGGTCTAAGACGCGTATTATTGGTGGGTCCTGATTCAGTATTTCAGCGATGATGACATCGGGATCTTCTACTAACGGATCCTCCACGACTGGCATCTCGTCTCTTTCAGCGGGTTGTTCCATATCCATTGCGGGCTCGGGCGTTATAAGGTTTGAATCGCTTCCACAACCAAGTAGAGCGATCAGAGCCATGAGCGAAACTAAGCATTTCATGATACTCTCCTTTTTTCAGTGATTGAGACTTTCCAAATGGAATGCGTAAAGTTTTCTACCTAAAAGTATACCACAAACACACGAAAATACAAGTGAAAATTTGTTGGGTTTCGCTGTATCTATGTCGCTCGCTGTTTATGGAAAAGTGAAATTTTCGTTATCAACATGGGTGGTCTTGGTCTTTACCGCTCAACCTAACCTACAGGAAACTGCTTTTTCCTCGTTTTTTCATTTTATTAAACCTTTTTCCCAAATATTTCCCTCTTTCTTTAAGTGTAAAAAATTAGTGGTAAATTAGGGTTGTTACCTTTTTCTATAAGGGTGATATCTGGCTACCATCCTTTTTTAGCAGATGACGTACTGCTTGGAGGTGGAAGTCTTGATGGCATTATTATTTTCTGGGATATAAAATCTTGTTTACAAAATGAAAATCCGTGATGTCGTTGTTGCAGGCATCTTACATCTTTCTCGAAACCGATTGCGTGCTGGGTTGTCTATTCTCGGTATTCTTATTGGGATTGCCAGTGTGCTGTGCATGATGGCTATCGGTGATGGTGCAAAACGCCTCATTGTCAAAGACCTTGAAAAACTTGGCGGTGCAAACCAAGTCCAATTGTGGACACAGAGTACCATTTGGAAACGTCGACGGCTCGTCCGACGCACAACCGAGCGGTATACCTTTGAGGATGCTCATGCCATTGAAGCGGAATGCCCCAATATATTATTTGTTTTACCAAAAAATGAAAGATTCCGTCCCCACCTCATTAGTAGCCCATACGGCAGCCAACCCAGTCCGCATCTCGAAGGTGTCACCGCAGACTATGCGCTGGGTATGCACTGGGAGGTTCAGGAAGGCAGATTCCTCTCCGAGAACGATATTGAAAACGCAACTCAGGTTTGCGTCTTAGGTGCCAATATTGCCAGTGAGTTGTTCAGGGACACCTCTCCTGTTGGACAAGAGGTAAAGGTCCGGTTTTCTTGGCGGCTGCCCTCGGTAAGACTACGTGTTGTCGGTGTGATGAAAGCAAAAGGTAGTAGTTTCAGCTCTTGGCGTTCTTTAGATGATACCGTTTGTGTCCCATTGACAACACGCCAACAACGACTTATAGGCAACCCCTACGTTGACAGATTGGTTCTCTTTTTTGAAAAAGATGCGGATGTTTACAATATCATTGATTCCGTTAAAGATGTCCTACGCAAAAGACACCGAGGGAAAGATGATTTTATCGGTTATTGGATACCGAAAGGTAATATTCAGCGGCTTGTGCACACGCAAAAGATGATAAAAATCGCGCTGGGGAGCATCGCAAGTTTCTCGTTGTTTGTGGGTGGTATCGGTATTATGAATATGTGCCTTGTTTCCGTCGGTGAGAAAACGCGAGAGATCGGTTTACGGAAATCGGTCGGTGCAAGACGGATTCACATTTTCTGGCAATTTTTGACGGAATCAATCTGTCTCTGTTTCTGTGGTAGTATATTTGGTGTCGCAGGCGGTTGGATGGCGGCGCACGGAATGGCAGGGCTCGCTGTCCGCATCGTACCGATTGTGCCAGAATGGCCTGTTGTCCTCTCTCTTCCATGGATACTGATCTCCGTTATCTTTTCAATTCTTATGGGCGTTGGCTTCGGTGTCTACCCTGCAATACGGGCGGCGCGGCTGACACCTATTGACGCGCTCCGAGCGGAGAATTAGGATAGTCTTAGTTTTCGGTTCTAACGCTTGTTCTTCATCTATGAGGTCTATTATTGGGAAATCCATACCCTAAAGTCTAAACGATTCTAAAAAACTTTGCACTAAATTTATACATGAGCCGAAGGTGACTTGATGTCTCTATCTAAACACCCCAGTTAGAAACTTGCTAAACAGAGTGCGAACCGCTTTGGCAGTCGCTACGCGTGTTAAAGCACCGCTGCCTCTGTTTATATTTTCGATAGTTAACAATTGGTTTTCCCTTCCTCAAAATGTTAACTTAAAGTTAGTCTTATCTCACTGCCCTTTCACTGCTCCCGGTGCGCTACCGGGCAATTTCCATAAATTTGCTCCACTTAATATCTACCAACGATACCCCTTAGCACCACGCGTTATGTGGTTACTTCAAGGAGTACATCTGTTTTGTCAAGTATAGTTCATATCTGTTCTTACGCGAAAGGACACGTATGCACAATACAATCATTTACAGACATTGGCAACCCGGCGATGATAATGCTGTTTTAGCATTTCGACCTGTCAACGAGGATTGGTTTCGACATAAGTTTGATGATGAAGACCTTGAACCTGAAGGGATTCGTTTAGCATTTCTCAATAAAAGAGTTGTTGGACATGTAATGGGGGAACGCACTACACTCTGTATTGAAGGAAAAGTCCAGAAATTCGGAGAAGTTATGGATGTATTTGTCGCCCCGGACATGCGCCGACGAGGCATTGCAACCCGCCTGATGCAAGAAGTGCACGCGTACTTTGAAAGGAAAGGTTATCGCGGAAGCCTCCTTGCCCCAGATACGGAGGCTTCTCGTCGGTTATATCGGAAGGTCGGATATCAAGTTCGTAGTAAGCAGAATTTGATATTCAGGGCGCAATGAAGCATCTGACCTATCACGAGTGGGCAGTACTACCCTTTTTCCCTTGATTTACCGCTTCTTTCCTGTTAAACTTAAAGAAAATTGGGGCATCTTGTTCTCTGTCTTGCAAACCTGTACCTTAGAAAACGAGCGAAGTTCAAACCACACCATCAAACCCAAAAAGCAGAATTTGGTTAATCTATTGATAGAAAAGATAAAAAATAACATTTTCCTTGTAGTCTCGATGCTGCTGTGTCTCTTTATCTTAGCCGAGGTTAACTATCCGCAGCTTGCACCACAATCTGAGTTGGCACTCTTCGCGATGCTTGGGTTAATAGTGGTATTTTTGAGATACCCTGTTCATCCACGTTTTGAGGACCATCCTGCCTTTCGACTTCTGGATATCGTGCTGATGGGCAGTGTGATTATCTGCTTCGGCTATGTTGTCAGTCAGACGGAACCGGTCTTTCAGACCTTCTGGTTAGATGGTAAGTCTCTTGGGGACCGTGCAGGAGCGGAGCTGTTACTGGATTATGTGATTGGCGGGTTCGGACTTATCTTGATTTTAGAGGCGACGCGCCGTTCTATTGGTGTGACGCTTCCACTCCTCGCTCTCGCTTTTCTTCTCTATGCTGGCTTTGGGCAGTTTATGCCAGATGGGTTGTTTCCACATCGTGGGTATTCCCTCCAGCGTATTGTTAGTCAGACATTCTTACACAGTCAAGGCACTTTCGGCATCGCACTTCGGGTGATGTTCACTTATGTATTTCTTTTTGTGTTGTTTGGGGCTTTATTGGAGCGTACGGGTGCCACCAATTATATCTTAGATTTGGCGAGGCGCGTGTTCGGTTCAGGTGCCGGTGCCCCGGCGAAAGTTGCTGTCCTAAGCAGTGGTATGATGGGATCGTTGTCCGGTTCCGCCGTGGCAAACACGGCAACGACCGGCACGTTTACGATTCCGTTGATGCAACGCGCTGGGTTTCAACCTGCAATAGCAGGAGGGATTGAAGCCGCCGCGAGTTCTGGCGGCGCGTTAGTTCCACCTATTATGGGTGCAGCCGCGTATATGATGCTGGAAATCGTGGAACCTGCTGTCACATATTTAGAGATCATCAGGGCGGCGTTGCTGCCAGCAATCCTTTACTACACTGGGATGCTCTGTATGGTACACTTTTCAGCAAAGAGTACCAAGCACATACCCTCTACCGTTCACACACCTGAAGAAGCGAGGGACAACGAACACGGAGAAAATCACGAAAAACTTTTGACGCTGCAAGGTGGCATCTTTCTGGCGGCATTTGTTACACTTATCGGGTTTCTGCTGATGGGTGCTACGGCGTTCCGCGCGGTGAGTTGGAGTCTGTTAGTAGTCCTTGTGATAAGCCTGTTAGATTTCTTGATCCGAGGATCCCGAGATCGATCGAATTTACTGAAAGGCACGGACTTCTTAACATCGCCTTGCAAGCGGGCAGCACAGAGTGGTGTATCGCTAATTGCAGCTGCAGCGTGTGTCGGTATCATCTTAGGTGTGGTAACACTAACGGGGATCGGTAGCAAGTTGCCATCGACACTCTTACCACTTGCGTCTACGAGTCTGATATTAGCACTGTTCTTTCTCATGATTTCAACAATTATTCTGGGGATGGGATTGCCTTCATCGGTCTGTTATTTGTTGATGGCTATCTTGGTGGGTCCCGTGCTTCTGGACTTGGGAATTGTTCCGCTCGCAGCACACTTTTTCATTTTTTATTTCGGAATGATGTCAATGGTAACCCCGCCTGTCGCCTTAGCAGCGTATGCCGCAGCTGCGATCGCTGGTTCGGGGATAATGGCAACCGGATTCGCTGCGTTCAGGTTCGCACTTGTTGGTTTTGCCCTGCCTTACGCGTTTGTATTGCGGCCCGCGTTGCTCTGGTTGAGTGAGGAGGGTCGTACACCAGAAGTGTGGACGGTTTTCGGAAATTTCTCACTAACGCTGGTTGGGACGATTATCTTTGCTGCTGCGATTGCTGGCTATGTCTTTAACAAATTGCCGCTATGGACACGTGGGATTCTGTTTATTGCTGCATTCATTCTCTTTTTTCTACCGACCCGCATGCAGTTTGTATGGATTCACGGCATAGTAGTCCTCGCAAGTATTGTCATTTTCTACTATAATTGGCGAAAAAAGGAGGAGCATCATGAAAAGTCCAGTTAGATCGTTGTTGTACGGCTTGCTCGTGCTGCTGTTTTTGCTACACAACGATTTCTGGTTCTGGAAAACACCGCAGCTCGTTTTAGGGATGCCGGTAGGGCTGCTCTATCATATTGGTTACTGCCTTGTGGCGACGTTGCTAATGGCAGCCTTCGTCAAAGCGCGTGGGGATTGGGGAGAGAAATGAGTCTCGCTATTATATTTATCTACCTCGCTATGGTGCTGTTGCTCGGTGTTCTGAGCCATAAACTCTTCCGAAACACTGGGGAAGACTACTTCGTCGCGAGTCGGACAATCAATTGGTTTATCCTATTGATGACGCTTTTTGGGACGAACATGACAGCATTCTCGATCCTCGGCGCATCGGGTGAAGCTTATCACAGAGGTATCGGTGTTTTCGCGTTGATGGCTTCTTCTTCTGCGATAGTTGTGCCGTGTGTGTTCCTTTTCATCGGGACTCGCCTGTGGCGGCTCGGAAAGCGGTTCGGCTATATGACACAGGCACAGTACTTCCGCGACCGATGGGAATCAGATGGCTTGGGGCTGCTTCTTTTCATCGTGTTTGTGTTGCTGCTCATCCCATATCTGCTTATCGGAGTGATGGGTGGCGGTGGAACATTGACAACGCTCACAGATGGTAAGATTCCACAGTGGGGCGGTGGTTTACTCATCTGTGCTGTTGTCCTCTGTTATGTTACCTACAGTGGCATGCGAGGCACTGCATGGGTAAACACATTCCAAACGCTCGTTTTCATGACACTCGGAGGTATCACTTTTTTCGTCATCACAAATCGGATGGGCGGGTTTTCAAACGCAATCTCTAAAATAGACCCTGGTTTACTGATGCAGGCGGAGCATATAAAACCGTTGGAACTCTTAACATATCTCTGTATTCCGCTCTGTGTTGGTATGTTTCCACATATCTTTTCACATTTCCTAACGGCAAAGGATGTAGGGACATTCCGTTATGCAATTATTTTGTACCCGTTGTGTATTGCGATTGTATGGATTCCGAGCGTGCTGCTCGGAATATTGGGGAATGTGGATGTTCCGGGTTTAAAGGGGGCGCAAGCGAACAATGTACTGATTCAGATGATTCATATACATGCCCCTGGGGTCTTAGCCGGATTTTTAGGGGCGGGTGTCTTCGCTGCGATTATGTCATCGCTGGATTCACAATCGCTTGCTATAGGGAGCATGTTCACACACGATATCGTTGAGCATTATCGCCGGGAAGCGTTTTCGGAGAGACAGAAGGTGTGGGTCGGTCGCTTATTTGTGACTGGTGTCCTTTGCATCACCTATCTAATCTCACTTATCGCCACACCGAGTATTTTTAGACTTGCTGTCTGGTCCTTCACCGGATTTGCGGGTCTCTTTCCAATTGTGGTTGCAGCGTTATTCTGGCGGCGTAGCACAAAGCAGGGAGCATTCGCCGCGGTCATAAGCGTTATCTTATTATGGCTCTATTTCTTTCTCCAAAACTGGCAGACCCCTGGGTATAGTGTGGGCGGCACCGGTATTATGCCTGCTGCGATCCTGATCGCTGTTTCGTCTGTCACTCTGATAGTCGTTTCTCTGTTCACAAAACCGCCGAATTCACAAACGCTTGAGAAATTTTTCGATTATAATAAAATCTGACTTTTCGATTGTTGGTTGTCGGTGTTTGGAATACACAGTTCATTTGAATGCCACGAGGCTCTCTGGCTGACCGCCGAGTACTGATAACTGATAACCATTAAAGGATGGCAAACAGACCATGACACTGAAAAAAAATACTTTGCTTCTTTTATTGCTGGCATGCATTTTTGCATGTGGGGAAGCAGAAGAAACAACTGAACCTGAAGAACCAGTGGTGATTAAATACGGAGCGATCTCTGGCCATATCACCGATGTTGGAACAGGGAATCGAATTCCTGGGTCAACTGTAAAGCTGCTGGAGCAATTGATCGAAACTGGTGTGGATGGTGCTTACGCCTTTCAAGGTGTTCCTTATGGAGATACGCATACCTTAATTGTTTCAGATCCGGATTACAAACCGTATAGCCAACCCATTACTCTCAACCAAGAGCGTTTGGTTGTGAATGTTATGTTGACACCACTGCGGGATCCAGCTGTAGAAATACAGGAATTTTTTGACAATTTTGCTGACCTTCTTGAATCCGTAGATATGGAAAACATTGGAGCGATTGAGGAACTCTTTTCGGAGACCTACGTCGCTGCTGAGGATCCAGCCACACTTTTCGGTGTGGCATCAGGAATCATTCCTGAAAATTATGCAGATGTTGTTCCGGCAATCACACAACTCTTTGAGGAGTACGTCTCACTTCAATTCCTGTTCCAGGATATGGTGATGGATATTACACATGCCCGAAAGGCAGCGGTGGAACTTCGACTTGATATAAACGCCGAAAAAGGGGAAGATCTTGACTTAAGGGAACTCAAAGCACTGTGCCAATTTGAATTTCGCCGTGAGGAACGGGATTGGAAAATCGTGTATTGGCAACTTTTTGAATTAGATGTCCGATTGTGATGCCGTAGGGGGTTGGGTTGCCCAACCCCTACTTTAAAGTCCCAAAATCAGAAATATAAACACCTAAGACCGAGACAAAAAATTGGTGAAGGCTGCGAATTCCGTGATGTCTAATGTTTCGGGACGTCTCTGTGGAGCTATTCCAAGCTCTTCAAATGCGGCGACTAAAACCTCTGCTGGTGCGAGCCTACCTCTGGTTAAGGTGTTTTTTAGCATCTTTCGTCGTGTCCGAAACGCCATCCGCACTATTTTAAAGAAAAGTTCCTCATCGTCAACCGCAACCTTTGGATTTTCACGCATCGTTAGTTTTAAGAGGGCAGAATCTACTTTGGGCGCGGGATAAAAGTTTTCTGGTGGCAGAGTGGCGATGAGTGTCGCATCAGCATGATAGGTAACACCAATTGTCAATGCACCGTAATCCTTTCCTCCCGGTCCGGCGACAATCCTTTCCGCTACCTCCTTCTGCATCATTAACACGCAACTATGGATCTGTTTGTGGTGATTGAGGAGTTTCCACAAGATGGGTGTCGTGATGCTATAGGGTAGGTTCGCTATAACTTTAAATGTAGTAGGCACAGTCCGTGTGTCGTCCGACAACAGTGAGTCAAGTTCCAGTTTAAGAATGTCGGCGTTGAGGAGTTGGACGTGTGGGTCTATCGTAAATTGGGCTGCTAACGCTTTGTATAACAATTCGTCCACTTCAACGGCGATCACGTGTTTGGCACACCGCGCTATCACGTCTGTGAGACACCCTAAACCTGCACCGATTTCTATGACTGTATCGGTGTCTGTTAGTTCCCCTGCTTCGGTGATAATTTTGAGGACTTCTGGATTAACGAGGAAGTTTTGTCCTAATTGTTTTTTAGGGCGGGTCTGATTTAGGGTAAAGAAGTCGCGGACCTGTTGGTGATTCATCTGTGGCAAATGACTTATTTCATGCTGTTTCGCATAGAAACAACCTTTGTTAAGATGACATCCGCTACGTCTCGCTTTAAAGAACGTGGGAGTTGTTCGCAGGTGCCGTGCCGATCCAACAGCGTGACGATATTGGTATCAGATTCAAATCCAGCACCTTCCGCAAGAATATCGTTTGCAACAATAAGATCGCAGTTTTTACGTATCAATTTTTTCTTAGCGTTTTCGAGAAGATCGTTGGTTTCGGCGGCAAAACAGACGAGCGTTTGATGGGTTTTCCGTTCACCAAGAGCCTGCGCGATGTCCGGATTCTTTTCGAGTGAGAGTGTCAATGTATCGGTCGTCTTTTTGATTTTATGAGGCGTAAATTCGCGTGGACGATAGTCAGCAGGTGCCGCCGCCATGATGACGATATCTGTTTCATCAAACGTTTGCAGGGCTGCATCGTGCATTTCGAGCGTTGTTTCGACATGTTCGATCTCAATGCCAAGCGGGGCAGAAACAGTGGTGCTACCACTAATCAAACGGACTTCAGCACCGCGCTGTGCTGCCGCTTCAGCAATAGCGTAGCCCATCTTTCCACTGGAACGGTTGGTGATAAACCTGACGGGATCTATGTATTCACGCGTCGCACCTGCCGTGACGAGGACGCGGGTCCCTTGCAAATCACCTGCGCTTCTGGTAGGAGCAATCTCCGAATCGCGACTTGTCAAAATATCGCTCATAGCTTGAAAGATCGTCTCTACTGTATTCAGTCGTCCTGTCCCTTCATAGCCGCATGCTAAATCACCACTTGCAGGTTCGATAAAGTGAACACCGTGTGTTTTCAAAGTGTCGATGTTTCTTTGGACAAGAGGGTTGTGATACATGTGTCCGTTCATTGCGGGTGCGAGGAGTATCGGGCAGTGAACGGACACAGCGACGGTAGAGAGTGCGTCATCAGCGATGCCGTTTGCGAATTTACCGATGGTGTTCGCTGTGGCAGGGACAATCGCAAGCAGATCGGCACGGTCGGCGAGATCAATGTGGGGCGGTTTCCAATCTGTTCCTGTGTCGAATAGGTTCAGGAGGACAGGGTTCCGAGAGATAACTTGGAATTGCAAAGGCTGCACGAGACGAGTAGCGTTTTCCGTCATCACGACGTGGACGGATGCACCGCTTTTGACGAGTTGGCTTGCCAAATCGATCGATTTGTGGATGGCTATACCACCCGTGACACCTAAGATGATGGTCCGATCTCTGAATTCCATTTTTTTTTGTGGTTATTCTTGTAAATCTCAGTACGGACTTATGTTCAATTTTAAAACGCGGTGTCTGGGTCTAATCACCGCAGCTAACGCCGAGCAGGGGGTTAATTGTCTCTATCAGTTTGTCATCAACGCGGGATCGCTCAGCATTAATGATAGTCTGAATTTGTTGAACGGCATCTTGGACTGCGTCCTCTGGATTACTAACCCAGTAATCGTAATGCTTAATCTCGCGGACTTCGGACTTTGCTATGTCCAATCGTTGTTTCAGTTCCGCCTCTGATTCTGTTTTTCTACGGCGGAGGCGTTCCTCTAAAGTTGTCAACGATGGGGGTATGATGAAGATGAGAACACTTCTCGCTGGGGCGAGGTTTTGCTTTTGAATTTCCAGAGAGCCCTTTACCTCAATCTCTAAGATAGAGTCTTTCCCAGCTTCGCGTGCCGCGGCTATTTCAGATTTGAGCGTGCCGTAGAGATTGCCTCCGTATTCTTCCGATTCTAAGAAGCTGCCTTGCTGAATATGCTTTTCAAATTCTGCTTTTGACAAAAAATGGTAATCAACACCGTCTTTTTCACTTCGACGCGGATTACGCGTCGTTGCAGAGATGGATAACCGCAGCGTTTCATCCAATTTGCAAAGCGCATTAATGACGGTACTTTTCCCTGAGCCGGAGGGTCCGGAAATGACGATGACAAGGTTCGGTTTATAAAGATGGGGATTCGCCATTGGAAACATTGCACCCTTACAAAGGTGTGTTGCCCTAAATGTTAATCTGCGGCTTCGTCTAACTCTACGAGCACAGGTGATTCAATGCGAATAGCGTCTTTGATACAGACTTCTTCGCATAACTTGCATCCGACACAATCCTTCGGTTTAACCAATTCGCAGATGCCGAAGAAGCTTTCGGCGTGTTCACCGGTATCCGGGTCCTTGAGTTCTAAGCACTCCCAGGGGCAGATGTGAACGCAGAAATCGCATCCCGAGCAGAGCTCTTCGTAGATGACGGCAATGGGTCGGTGCGTTGGGCGGCGGATAAACTTGCACACCTCACCAAACTGGTCCCGTATCGCTTCAACGGGGCAGACCATTCCGCACGCACTGCAATCGATACAAACGTCTGGATCGATGATGTGCAACATGTTCCTGTCACCCGTGATTGCGTCAACCGGGCAATTGGTTAAACACGCCATACACCCAATACACTCGTCAGTGATGTAGTATGCCATGAGTTTTTCCTATTTTTAAATCGGACGGAATCTTTCTATTATCTTCAACACATATATTTTACCATAAGCTTTGTAAATTGTCAAGTGTGTTTTTATTTTAATGGAGTCATTAGGCAAAACACCCTCACCATTGCTGGCGACGGTGTTTTTGCTTGGGTGTTTCCTCTAGTATTCTCGCCTCCGTATACTACTCTCACTACTGCTGGCGAGGATTGATGAAGTTTAAGAAAATATTTCGGTAATTCTATATTTTTTCCCGGGGTCCCCGCCCGTTACTGGGGAGGGGGCCGGTAGGTGCGGTTTCCTAACCGGGGTCCCCACCCTTTACTGGGAAGGGGCACCGGACTTCCCTAAAAATTACCGAATTAAAAAATTAATCTTCATTATCCTCGCCTCTTATAACTGAAAACCGGGAACCGAAGACTGAAAACTATCCCGTTGATATTTTCAAGTTTATTGAGTATAATAACAACATAGATATATTAGGATGTTACTATACAAACCCATACTACAAGAAAATACGAGGATTCTAATGGATTTAGGACTAAAAGGCAAAGTGGTCGTTGTAACAGGTGCGAGCCGTGGTATCGGACGCGCCATCGCACACGGATTCGCTGAAGAGGGCGCACGGCTGAGCATCTGTGGCAGAACCGAAGATACACTCCAAAGCGTAACCGATGAACTCACAGCGAAAGGCGCGGAAGTCTCCGCCAAACTCACAGATGTTACAGATGGCGAACAAGTTGACGCGTTCATAACAGAAACCGTGGAAACTTATGGTGGAATTGATGTCGTTGTGAACAACGTCGGTGGCAGTCGGTGGACGCCTTTAGAAGAGATTTCGGATACCGAATGGCATGAGATTCTCGATCTGAACTTAGTTTCTGGGGCACGGGTTAACCGACTCGCTATCCCTGAGATGAAAAAGCAGGGCGGTGGTGTGATTCTGATGATAACGTCTATCTATGGTCGAGAAGGTGGCGGACACATCACTTATAATGCCTCGAAAGCCGCTGAGATCAGTATGACAAAGTCGTTGGCAAAAGAACTCGCACCGGACAATATTCGTGTGAATAGCGTCGCTCCCGGTTCGATCCTCTTTCCGGGTGGCGGTTGGGCGCGCCGGATGGCGGCGGATCCAGAGGCGATGGAAGCTTTTGTGAAAACCGATATGCCACTTGGCAGATTCGGGAAGCCGGAAGAAGTCGCGAATGTTGTTGTCTTTCTTGCATCGGAGCGTGCAAGCCTTGTAACGGGTGCCTGTGTGAACGTTGATGGGTGTCAGTCGCACTCAAACATTTGACTTAGGTGAATTTCAAATGGAAATGAGACCGTAAGAAATCTTTTCAGCGGTGCCAACAGTGTGCTCTCACTGCCCAGTAGGAGTAATCATGAAACCCTTTTTCAAATTCCTCTGTTTATGTCTGACTTTCCTGCTTCCGTTTACAACAGCACAGGCGAAACTCACCGGGGAAGTCATCTTTGCACCCCCAATTGATGCATTCAACGAACTCTGGGTCACCAACGTGGAAAAAGCACGCGATGATGGACCATTTTTTAACCTGGGATTTTCGCCAGAAGGACTCGCCGTACAAACAAATGGGAACCTCGTCGTCACGACCACTTCGCACGATCAACTAATGTTTGGTAACGACATCTACCTTTTTGATAAAAACGCTGGTTTTCCAAAAGCGCGAGACCTTACACGTCAGCAATTTAGTCTTATTTGGGGGCTCGACATCTCACAAAACGGTGATATTGTCTTCACACACGAGCGGACAGGACCGGCACCGGCGACTGGGATATATCTCATTCCAAAACATGAATTAAAGAAATTGCGACCGAAAGTCCACCTGGTAAAAGAGGGTGAGGCGTATACTGTAGAATGGTCACCGAACGGAAAACATATCGTCTATAGTACTTCCGACGGCGTTTGTATCTTCAATATCTTAACCCAGGAGGTTTTACAGATAAGCAGAGATGGTGGTTCCCCCACCTTCTCGCCAGATGGGAGATACCTCGCTTTTATACACAGGCGTTGGGCAAATACGGATAAAATTAGCATTGTCTCACTTACCGGCCGACCAAACTTGAAAACTATAGAAATTCAAGAAGCCCAGGTAGGCTCCTTTAACCTCAAATGGTCACCTGATGGACAGTACGTCGTTTACACAATAAGATGGGACGGGACATATCGCAACCTCGCAGCACCTATCAACGGAGGTCCCCATGAAGAATTCTTGGATGAGTATGACAAGGGTGTGTGGTTATTTGATTGGACCCGGACTGATGTTGCGTATGCTGTGGAACCTACCAACCGATTGACCACGCTCTGGGGAAAACTCAAGCAGCCGGACTTAAAGTAAGAAAACCTGTTGAGACAAATCAGTTTCGCCGACAACTCAAGTATTTGAGGTGGTTGGACAGAAGGTGGGGGAGTTCCGTCAAAATGACGCGTCAATAAGACGTATACGCCAAAATGACGGGGTTCAGAAGGGGTGTGGATCCAATGTTTGTAGGGTTTTAACAATTGGCACGGTAATTGCTACACTTGCTACACTATAATACGGTATGAAATCGAAGGATTTCGGGTGCAGCACATAAATCGTAGCTCATTGAGATTCGGTTTTACTTGAGCAGAAGCATAACAACCTGTCCCTCGGCAGGAGTGACAGACGAGAAGGGAAATTTAGAATGAAACTTCAAAGAATAGTAAGAATTACATCCCTCGTTGTAATCCTATTGGCTGGTATTCTGTTATACCTCGCACAGGCGGATGACGGCGTTTACTGTTGGAACCACGACCATGTAACAGTCACCGAAACAACCACCGAAGCTGTTGCCCTAAATGACGTTCGAGTTAATGTCTCGACTCCTCCAGGGTACTACACAGGGTTCGGCGATTGTCTAGTGTGGGTTAACGAAGCCAATTTACGGGACGATGGACCCATTTGGGCTAGAGTCTATTCTTCTGGATGGAATGGGTCCTATACAGTCCGGGAACGCAGTGCTCGAGTGTCCGGACCAGCACCAGCAGTAACACATGGTGCAACAGCATCAGGGCACATTTAAGAAGGAGGTAAAGTCCTTCCGGACTAACGCAATTAAGTTTAGAACTTATACTCCGCCCCTCCTGTAAGCATGGTTTGGATGGATGGTTGGAAGGATGGTGGGATAGAAAAGGACCTTTACTCTAATCTTCCAACCTGGTTAACAAAGGGTTTAAGGATACAAAAGTTCTATCCTCTCTATTTACGGATTGAGGTGCTTTTTATGAAAAAATCAAAACGGGTCATTACGACATTCATCGTCGTAGTCTTTCTTATCATTGTTTCTCTTGCCTATCATAGTATTGCTGGTGTGTATGTCGCAGTAGGTTCATACAGTACTGTAATAGAAGACGACAATGATGACCTTCACATTTGGTCTAATGTCGGAGTAGCAGCTACTCCGGAGTATTACGATCTTCAAAATACTCCGGTACACGCCTATAGTGGGTGGGCATCAGTTTCAATTAATGTAGAAGGTAGAAAACCCCTCTCAAGTTCAGGAAGTATGTGGGCGAAAGTCTATGCTTATCGTCATGCAGATGGAACAGTGGTACACAAGTTTAGGAGAGGTGATTCTCGTTCCGTGTCTACAAACGTTAGAGATGATCAGCCCTATTCTACAAGTGGTTCTGGGACGTTTTATTAGTCCATAAAAGCAGGTTCTATGAAAATTTAGGGAAATTTAGTTCCTAAATTTCATAGAACTTGTGCAATAAACCTAAATTGGCACTTTATGGCTTTAGAATAAGAGAAAATCCCATGGTTTTCAAGCAGAGAAAACACGGACTGAACGCCGAAAATCTTTTAGGTAACGACCTGGATACTATTATTGAACTTGGTTTTACTAATCAAAGGGAATCTTATGACACGTAAAATGGTACTTTGGGCAATTATACTTTTGGGATGTATCTGCGTCCTTTTTATCCGGACCCCTTTGCAAACACAGCAAGGAAAAGTCGACCAGATAAAAAACACATTAGAACCCTCTGTAGAGAATAGGAACACTGGGACACTACAACACCATTCAACAATAGAAATCAATCCGTCAGAACCGTACAACGGCCCCCAAACCATTGAGGCTCTACTAGAGGCATTCTCTTGGATAGCTGCAGATTCTCGAGTGGATGAAAAATACCCGCAACGTGAATGGCTTCAGATGCTCCTTGAAAAGGGTATTGTCATCGAAAGTTATGACGATTATTCCGGATATATGGCAGCGCGAAGAGCATTAGTCGAACTTGAAAACCAACCTGAAATGTGGACATCCGATGTTTTTGGGCTGCCACCTACTACCGATTGGAAAACATTTAAGGGAGCTTTCATTGAAAGAAAGATTTGGGAATACGAACAATTTCGTGCAGCGATACAAGCAAATCCGAGAGTAGACGGTGGGTTCTTTACAGGACCCGAGAAGCGAACATTCCTTCCAACTATACCAGGTCGTGTCTATATAAAAAGAAAAAGCAACGGGGCAGTTTTTTTGGGAGAATCTCTTGATGAAGCCCAACAAACCGCACTCCTCTATCAAGGAATCCATCCAAAGGGGTATGAAATCATTTATATTGATGATGACGGAGAGCACCTTGCAGAACCACCTCCACCTGTTACCTTTGAGAATGTGTTTGGAACGACAACGTTTCCCCCACAGGACGAGGCTGCACCGACAGAAACATGGCCCTTGACTACTGAAGACACACCACAAACTGAAGAAAAATTCGCCGAAGGGCACCTAAACGAATTACATGAACCCATTCCACGCACGAGCGGCGATTTTCATCGATTCTTAGAGTCACTTAGTGACGAGGCACTCATTGAATTTGAAAAATTCTTAGCCGAAGAGTTCCCAGCGGAATTTCCAAAATACACCCTTTCTGATGCACAAACTGAAAATGCTCTTGACGGGCGGTTTTCACCAGAGCGACTCCAGCATGCCACGCAAACTCTGAATCTAGGTGATTTTAAAGACGGACTTCGCAGGCTTTCAGAAGAAGATCAGGAACTCCTCGAGTTCCTTAAAAGGCACGGCTATCGCGATAGAATTTCACATAAAGGAGAGGCAAAATGAGACTTTTTCAAATTACGCTATTGACCGTCGTTCTACTTCTTAGTCTTTTCTCTTTTTTCAGTTGTACCGAAAAAACGCAAGAAACCTTAACACCTGAAGAAACTGAAACACTTGAAGAAACTGAAACCTTTGGGCTAACAGGCGGTGCCGGAGTCCAACGAGCCGCAGAATTGCAAAAATGGGCGAGTATCCATAGATATGCTCCGGAATGCATGGTACAAACCTATTCAGAAAACGATACCATCCGCCCACCAACACCTGCACCAATACAGAAAGAAAAATTCGCGGAACTCTCGCAACTCCGGCAGCTGTTCCAAGGGACCGCTTTGGAAGATAACTTCCGAATCCTCCGAATCCTCATAGATTCTCAAATCTATAGAGAGTATCTCAGGCAGACCTTTGACAGAGAACCGCATTTTGAGACTTTGGATGAGTTCTGGAGAATGGCGATGCCACCAATACCAATCGAACAGTACCGTCCGCTATTTGACGGTTTCCTTGAGAACCCTGAGTCAAGCGATTTCGCATATCTGCATAAAATCGTTTTAGAAGGCAAAGGCTCTTTAACAATTTATAACGGTCTGGCTATGTTTTGTGCAAGGGAACCCGGTGACCCACCTAACATACCGAAAATACCACAACCACAACACTTCATAGACGGACCTTTTATTGACACACCGCTTCATGAATTTACCAAGGATACAATAAAGAAGTGGATCTTCCACAACGAACATGGAATTGATGCTTATAATGTTTTTGAGAATCGATATAAAGAATTTATTAAAAACGCGGGAGAAGCAGATAAGAAAAAGGTACGCGGCTTTTTTAACACATACGGTATCGACGATGGGCTCATCATGCTTGCACTTCAAGAGCCGGATCTTACAGGTTTGATCCTGTGGTATTCTTTCGATGAAGCTATGTTTATAGCCTGGGTGAACCACTTTTAGGTTTACCCAACAGAAGAAATTGCTTTCTTACTTCGCTCGACACTGTATTTTTCCTTAAAAAACCCCATGGTAGGTTGGGTTGAATGAGTAGAAGTAAAATTATATTGAACATGAAACAACGGGTGCTTTTCCATAACTATAATTTCTATCTAAAAAGGACCGAATGGTCCCAAATACCTCTTGTTGGATTCGGGTGATATGAAGTTGGGGTTATTCCTGTCTTGATACAAATGTAGTAATATTCGGTTTCGCGTGCCTTTGACTATCTATATGATAGTTGCCAGTATCCCTTTAATCCAACCTACACACCAAGTTGAAGATTATGGGTGAGGAGTCTCCGCCTTTGTTTTGTATACACCTTCCTCTTCTTACATTTACCACCATTTTAGTTCAACAGCAACCTTTTATTTTTAAAGTTGAGATTCTCTTCTCGTAAGGAGCGAACTTTAGGTTTTGTTGACATTTCATTATTAATAGGACTTACGCAATATTGATAGAAATAGAAGGTTTCCTAAATTGTTGTCGGATGTAATCATCGAGTAAACTTTTTTTGAGTTGATAAATCGTTTGACCGGCTGCACATGCTGCGGGCATTAAGCTTACCCGCAAACAACACACGATGTCATCGCGTTAGACACAAGGCTGATGCCCTCGCATTTATCAATCCCCATAACTCGTTTTATCTCCCGATGAGGTTGCTTAATCTTCCAAAGCAGACGACTTTTCAGGGGCAGTGCCTCGCATCGGAGTGAGATAAAGCGTTGATGGCAATATATTCGGTGCATCCACACCCGTACACCCACCAGAATGACTTTACTTGGGACCCCTTGGGAACTTTTTCATAGCCACGAGCTTGCCCCAAGTCGCTTCAGTAGACCTCCACTTTAACGTCTCAACACTCTCACGTAAGTCTCAATTTATTTCCGCAAGATTCGCAATTTTTATGGAAATAATTTGTTTTTTTCTGAAAATGTTGTATATTGATAGTTAGGTATAGACTTTATTGTTTTTTTTATTGAAAAATAATGAAATAGGTTTTATTATAACTGAACACAAGTCGCTACCGGCAAGATTTTAGGGTGAATCCTAAAAACAAAGAAACGCTTTCCGCCTCCGGTCCTTACAACGTTTCAGGCAGGTATCTACTGTTTTAAACGGAAGTGCCATTATTTTCGGTTGGCTCTGAGGTTTTCTTGTCTCAATTGAGGTTAGAAACTCTCCTACACAGGCGTGTTGAGAAAAAGGAGTCAGCAGTTATATAGGAGAAAGTATCTTAAATTATGTTGACGAGAGATAGTTTGCGTGGGGATTACAGAGAAATCATCGGGAAGAGTCCACAGATTTTTAAAGTCCTGCAACAAATTGAGAATCTCGCGAATACACCGTTGAGAGTTCTGATTTCTGGCAAAACGGGAACGGGTAAGGAGATGGTTGCTCGCGCCCTTCACGAAAATAGTGACAGGTCCGGGCCGATGGTTTCTATCAACTGTGCAGCGATATCGGAGCAACTGTGCAGCGATATCGGAGAGTTTATTTGAAAGTGAGTTGTTTGGACACGAGAAGGGCGCGTTTACAAGTGCTGAGACACAGCATATTGGTAGGTTGCAGAGAGCGCACAAGGGAACGCTGTTCCTTGATGAAATCGGGGAGATGCCACTTCCTATGCAACCGAAGTTGTTGCGTGCGATTGAGGCGGGTGAGATTGAACGCGTCGGCGGCGAGAAACCAATTGCGATAGATGTCCGGATCGTAGCGGCTACCAACCGAGATCTTGCACAAGCCGTTGAAAATAAGACGTTTCGTGAAGACCTCTATTATCGGTTGAATATGGCATCTATCTCTTTGCCGACGTTATCAGAACGGCTGGAGGATATTGAGGATTTGGTAGTCTACTTCCTTGAGAAACATCGCCTGTCCTGTGACTCGGAAGTTTCCGAGATAGCACCGAGTGCATTGGCTCTCCTTGAAGGTTACTCTTGGCCCGGGAATGTCCGGGAGTTGGAAAACGCTATTGAAAGGGGATCTTGCTTTGCCAAAGGGGAGATTCTGTTACCAGAACATCTACCCGAGGAGATTCGGATGTGTCAGAAACGACCCGTAAATTCCCTTAAAAAACTACTTACATCTGAAAATGAACAAGAGATGAGCTTTCCTATGGGCACGACGCTTGAGGCGATGGAAGAAACGTTCATCTCTAAAACTTTAGCATGGCTTGATGGGAATCGGACAAAAACCGCGAGTATGTTGGGAATTGGCATACGTACGTTACAAAGGAAGTTGAAAAAATATGGTGTTTAGGTGATGTTTGCATTTGACAGGCGGAAACCGTCCAACGGAAAAACCTCTTTCACGAGTGCGTAACCCTTCTCGAAAAATGCTTAAAATCCGTATTATCCGTGTCATCCGTGTTCATCCGCGATTCAGAGAGTGAGCACGAAAAGATTCCCTTCTTCCATCCTTCCATTCCGTTTCAAGAGATAAAGATCAAGAGATAAAGGAAAATCCGCTTAAATTTTGTCCTTGTTTAAAAGACGCAAGCATGGTAAAATGATAAAAGTGAATTAAACGAGGAGGGTGGACATGGACGCGAAAGTATGGGTGCCGGAGTACGACACCCCGGAATTGTGGCACAAAGAAATCTCACGGCGTGGGTTTTTCAAAAGCAGTATCGGCAGTTTTCTGGGACTCGTCGCGATGCAGCATTTCAGTTCGATAGGGCTTGCGCAGCTTGAGGATGTTGTGCCGCGCGCCAAACATTGCATTGTGCTGTTCATGAGCGGTGGCGCGAGCCAATTAGACACTTTTGATCCGAAGCCCGGCACCCAAAATGGCGGTCCCTTCGCAGCGATTCCGACAAGTGCTAAAGGCATAGAAATTTCCGAACACCTCCCAAATGTCGCGGAGCAGGCGCAGCATCTCTCCATCATCCGATCGATGGTCTCGCGTGAAGGAAATCACGAACGCGCACGCTATTTGCTGCATACAGGTTATGCCCCCGGCGGTGCGGTCAGACATCCAACCCTCGGTTCACTCACCTCTTACTATCTTGAAGATGGCGTTTCTGACCTTCCGAATTATGTTAATGTTAATGCACCGACATACTCCGGTGGTTTTCTCGGTGCGACACACGATCCGTTTGTTGTCAAAAATCCAATGAATCCTGTGGAGGACCTCTCTTATCCTGCACAGATGGATACGCATCGTTTTCGCGAACGTCTCAAGATGCTCAAAGCGATTGAGTCAGATTTTATCGCGAAACGGACTGGGCGCAGCACGGAAGCACACGAAGCGATTTACAAGAAAGCAGACCAACTCATCAACTCCCCAAAAATAGATGCGTTTCATCTCAATGAGGAACCGATCGCTATCCGCGAGGCTTATGGTATGAACAGATTCGGTCAAGGCTGCTTAATGGCACGACGGCTCGTGGAATCCGGAGTCAAATTTGTGGAAGTTTCACTGGATGGTTGGGATACACATGAAAACAACTTTGAGCGGACGGAAGAACTCCTCGCCATGGTAGATCCGGCATTCGGGATGCTTCTGAAGGACTTGGCTGAACGTGATCTTCTTGAAGAGACTATTGTGCTATGGCTCGGTGAATTCGGACGTACGCCGAAGATTAACGAAAATGATGGACGCGACCATCACACCAATGGCTGGTCAGCGGTTGTTGCGGGGGGTGGAACACGCGGTGGACAGGTAATCGGAAGCACGAATGAGGATGGGACGGAAGTTGTCAGTGGTGCTGTCGGCGTGCCGGACCTGTTTGCATCGCTCTGCTTTGCCCTTGGGATTGACGGTACCGAAGAGAATTATTCCCGATCCGGGCGTCCGATTCGGGTTGTTGACGATGGCTCGGTGATAGAGGAGTTATTCATATAGTTATCGGTTGTCAGTGGTCAGTTATCAGTTAAAGAGGGTTCTGGTAACAATCGATTCCAGTGTAGAATATTCCAGGGCACAGGTGAATTGTTACCGAAAAACCTCTTAACTGAAGACTGACAACTGAAAACTGACAACCCGTAAAAATGAGAGTTATTGCTGGCACATGCAAAGGCAGACGCTTAGCTGCCCCCAAGGGAGATCGTCTCGTCCGTCCGACTGCAGATCGGGTTAAAGAATCGGTTTTTAGTATTCTGCGAGAGCAGGTAATTGACGCGAATTTCTTAGACCTTTGTGCCGGTACAGGGAGTATAGGGATTGAAGCATTAAGCCGTGGTGCGAAACATGTCACATTCTTGGAGCGTGACCCCCGGTGTGTCGGAATTATAGAAAAAAACCTCCGCACGTGTGGGTTGCTTACTGAGTCCCATGTTAGAATACGTCTGCTCCGTCGTGATGCTGTGAAAGGGATTTCGGACCTCGGCAAGCGGTCCGCTGTGTTTGAGATTATCTATTTCGATCCGCCATATGGTGTTGATTTAGTGGAAGGCTCGCAACTGTATACTGACTGTCTGAAATCGCTTGCTGAGAATTCGCTGCTCCGCGTTGATGGTGTCCTGCTTGTTGAACATGCAAAGCAGTATATCACACCAAACGCTGTTGGGAGTTTAAGACGGAGCCGGCAAGCGCGTTACGGGGATACAGTTGTATCGTTTTATGAAAAGAGTCTGTAGGTATGTAAGCGTTATTAACGCATATTGTGCTTAGGAATTGAAAAGAAAAAATGGAAATTTTAAATTTGCAATCTGGAACGCCTTTTCAAATGGGAAAAGGTAAAAATTGGCGCGTTGTGCATCCCGATATGGGTTCCAAGCAGTTGACGCTGAACCATGGCGTTCACGCCCCTGGTCAAGAATTTACGCAGCATTACCACGATGCCTCGGAAGACGCAATTGTCGTTTTAGAGGGCGGTGGGGCTATCCGACAAGGAGAAGTCTATACCCCAATTGCTGCGGGTGATGTCATCTTTGTACCCGCAGGGGAGGTGCATGGAACAGTGAACACGACACCGAACATGGCGCGCTTAATTAGTTTCCAAGCTCCGCCGGATATGGCACTCTACCGGGGCGAACGGGATACTCCCAATGAAGCCCCTACGCCTCAAGATGGACATCGAAGTAACGTTCAAGTGCTCAATATGGCACGTAGTGGTCCTGTTTTTGGGAAATCTACTGAGTGGCGAAGCGTGGTTTCACCCCGAAAAGGTTCTGTCCATCTCTCCTTGGACTACATTTGCCTTAACAAGGGTGAGAGTTTTACGCATGAACCGATAGATAGTGAAGCCATTTATGTGCTGAAGGATGGAAGTGCCGGAGTGACAACTGGTGCTGGAGAAACATGCGAATTGGAACAATATGATGTCCTTTTCCTTTCTCCCGGAGATACCTTCTCGCTTTCTCAAGCAGGGGATGAACCGACAGCGATTATATCTTGTTGGGCAGTTGCCTCTTCCCGCGAATAAAGCTTGCACTCTTGTATTACTTAGGGTAATGGAAGTTTCTCTTGCTGCCTTGATTGTTCTTCCTTAAAGAAGATAAAACCAACTGTTTAAGGGAGTGGCTTGCAGGATTTCGGTTCCCGAATAAGTTTACGTATGAGTGCAAAGATGAAAAAAGGAAATTAAATGGATGAGAGCAGATGATATAGCAGTCTCGCGGCAGGGGAACCTTGCCGTGATAAATCACAATAAATATGAAATTAAGTTTAACCTTTCAAAAGGAACATGGGATTACATCAATGAGAGCGGCGACACAATTATCCGGGACGGGTGTGCACAGATAACTCTTAACGATGGGAGTGTCGTCAAGACCGAAGATGCCGGCACCCGCGAATTTATCACTGAACTCCCGAAGACAGATGCTTTCGGTAGCTATCACCAGATCCGCTTCTCGCACGAGGCAACGGGTAAGGGAATTCGAATAAACACCTATCTTAATTGTTATGCTGCTCACCCCGCTGTACACATTAAAGTTGGTGTTGAAAACCTAAAACCGAAACCGCTACGATTAGACAGCATGACGGTGCTTGGCGTTTCAGCGAACCGTGGGGCTGTGCTGCTCGGTGAACTCTCATCGGATTGCTACCTCTTTATCAATATGCCCCCTGTTTCGCCCAGTGTCAGTAAAAAACTCTATGATGGTTTTCTGCTGAGCGAGACCGATGCTATGTATCCCAGTCACGACGGTGTACTTCGCGATGCGAAGAGTGGCAAGGCACTCGTCTTTGGTTTCCTGACGACTGAGAAGTGGTGGCCTCGAATTCAGATTGGTTGTCAAAACAATAGGGGGCGCGGTAGTAAGAAGACATCAGGTGTTAACCCGTGGACACTTTATCATCAGTGTAAGCAAGAGTGCGTCTCCGGTGAAGAAGTCACCTCCGAAACCGCCTATATCAACTTCACAGAAGGGGCTACAGCAGCCTATAAACATTATACTGAGTTGGTGGCGGCGCGGAACACCCCGAACGAGGGCGATCCTATTGAGGCTCAATCCTTTTCTGCCTGTCGTGCTCCAATTACTGCGTGGACGATTTCCGATACCGAAGGACCTCTTGACACGAACGCCATTTTAGCACAAACAGATGCCCTCGCCGAGAACCCACTGTTTCAGCCAAACTGTCCTGGCAGTATTGATTATATTCAATTGGACGCGGTGTCCGGATCAGAATTGGCGAGTTTTACAGGGGCTTCCACACTGCAAAGCGGTGAGGAAACCCAAGCGATTGCCAATCAGATCCGAGCGAAAGGTTTTAAAGCGGGCATCCGCTTTAATCCGTTTTGTGTTGCACTTGATTCCGAACTTCTAAACAGTTATCCGAATTATTGCCTACAGGAGCGGACGACATCTCGTGGTGGAAAGGGACGTTCCCGGAGTCGCGCACCGCGTAATGGTTACAAACCTGCCACAGTCCATCTGCCAGAGAGCGGTAAAGAGGTTGCACTCTTGGACGTTTCGCATCCGGAGGTACAGTCGCGCATTCGTGAACAGGTTAAACAGATAGTTAGCGAATATGGGTATTCACTCATCAACGCGGATTTCACACCTTATACGATAGGACTCACGAACGCTTCACACGACTTGCGTTGGCATGATACCAGCCTAACCTCAGTGCAGCTGTATCGCCTTGCTGGAGAATTGATTCGAGATGCGATCAATGAAGCACCCTCGAAATTTAATAGAGGGGACGTTTTGCTTGCTGGATACAATGCCGTTCCGGGTCCATGCATTGGTAATATTAATATCAGGGCACCACTCCTCAATCCTTCCATTTCACCTGTTGGCGCGGGTTCCAATCGCGCAAGCGACCTTTGGCATCATCAGCGTGGTACAAAGCATCGCCTGAGTAGATATGCAGCACATGTAAAGGAGCATAATGTTCTCTGGGGTCATGTATTTGGTGAAATTGCTGTCGATGAACCGCGCCCCATCAACGAGGCAATTGTGGAAATGACAGCGGCTGCATTGAGTGGTGGAGCCGTTTTCTGTGCCGACCAATTCACAACACTTACCTCATCGCGCGCGGCACACTTAGCAAAAATCTTCCCACTCATCGGTGAAGCTGCCACATCTGTGGACCTTTACGATGAACCTTTCCCTAAAATATGGAGCCTACCAATTTCAACGCCTCGTGAAGCTTGGCATCTCGCCGCTGTTTTCAACTGGGACGATCACGAGAGTGACGCTTACTTTGAATTAGATAAACTTGGATTGCCTGATTCCAAAGAATTCCTCGTCCACGACTTCTGGATGCGCCAATATCTTGGAAAGGTTTCACACAGTGTGACCTTATTGAACATACCACCTCGTTCTGTCAAGCTGCTCTGCTTCCGCACTGAACAAGATGTGCCGCAATTGCTCGCTACGGATATGCATTATACACAAGGCGGTGTCGAAATTTTGTCTGCGGGTTGGGACAAGCACAGCGAAGGTTATCTACTTGTTTGCAGACCGCTTAGGCAGGCTGATGGTACCTGCTTTATTCATGTACCAGAGGGTTACGTACCGACAAGTGTGGCGACTTACGGTAGCGATTATCAATATGAATGGGACAAACCGATCTATAAGTTAACATTTACCGGAATTCAACCGGATAAGTTGGTGCAAGCCAGCATTCACTTTGCGAAGACTTCGGGGGGCACCTCGTAGTTTCAGTGGCAGCTTGTTCCAAGGAAGTCGGTGTCAGAAGATGAGCAGTGTGCAGACACAGATGCAAGCCCTTAAAGCGCGCGCGAGCACTTGTACAGCTTGTGATTTAGCGAAGACTCGTGCGAATGTTGTTTTCGGTAGTGGCGATGCTACCGCAAAGTTAGCGATTGTTGCGGAGGGACCCTCTGCTGCCGATAATCACACGACATTCCCATTTTCGGGACCTGCTGGGGATTTACTTGATGGAGTTTTGGCAGCAAACGAATTAACGCGGGCAGACATCTGGCTCACAAACATCATTAAATGTCGTGCAGCAAGTCCGAAGGGCGGTGTATTGAAAAACCGTCCACCAAAGGCATCAGAGATTAAAGCATGCGCCAAATGGCTTGATGGAGAACTTACCTTAATGCACCCGTCGGTAATTCTCTGTATGGGTGCGCCTGCAGCAAAAGTGCTTATTCATCGCAGTTTCCGTATTACGGAGGAACGCGGGGTCTGGTTTACGGATACACACTATGCGCCGTTTGCTATGGCGACGTTTAACCCTGCTTATGTACTACGACAAGACGGCGAAAATTTTACGGCGATGCGCCAAATCGTCATTGACGATATCGCCGAGGCGGTGCGGAAACTACAGGAACCGATCGAAGTTCCCAAACTAACTCTTTTTTGAGTGTTTCGTTTGGGGATGGACAAAGAAATGTATAGAAATGGTCTCGATCAGTGAATAATTTCTCTTTAGGTATTATCGTAACGCCATCCTTTACGGATTTTATGAGTTTGCCGCAACCCACCAAAAATCAGGAGAATCCGGAGATGTGGTATAATTTTAATATCGCAAAACAAACTTATAGAAGAATACGAGACCCAATTCATGGACTTATTGATTTTTCAGAAAGAGAGCAGCAGCTGATTGACACTCAAGTTTTTCAACGGCTTCGTCGGATTCGGCAATTGGCGATGGCGTTTTTGATTTATCCGAGTGCTCTACATACGCGATTTGATCATTCAGTTGGTGTGATGCACATCGCTGGTCGAATTTGCACCAGACTCCAAGAGTTGAATCCCGATAGAATTAGCGATGAGGATATTGCTAATATTCGTTTCGCAGCTTTGCTTCATGATGTTGGGCACGGTCCGTTTAGTCATCTTTCTGAGAATCTTTTGGAAAAGTTTGCACCGGCTCAAACTCATATGGGAATAACCGGCGGAAAGATTCATGAGAAAATCACTATAGATATTATTCGTAACGATTCGCAGATTAAAGGCATTCTGGATGATAAAGAGCGTAAATTCTTGATCGACATGATCCAAGGGAAACCAACGCAGGACTGGAGACGCGATATCGTTTCGAGTGAGTTAGACGCGGACAAGATGGACTACCTTCTGCGTGATTCCTATTTCGCCGGTGTCAAATATGGGGAGTACGATCTGGAGAAACTAATTGAATCTTGCTTGATCGTTGACCGTCCAAAAACACAGCCTACTCGTCCAGAAACACAGCTTGCTCTTGATAGCGAAGGGCTTTATGCTCTTGAACAATTTATGCTCGCGCGGTACCATATGAAACAGCAGGTGTACTGGCACGAAGTCAGTCTCATTTCCGATGAGATGATTACTCGTGGGGTTACCCTTGCAATTGAGGATGGCAATAAGCGAATCGCCGAACTTTATAAATATCCCAGAAGAAGCAAAAAGGATACCGATCAAGACTATGAGGAAAAGCGTAAAGATTTCGTTCAAAACTATCTTGATTATCATGATGAAAAGGTGATTGACCTTTTGAGGAATTGCAAACAACGAAAGCAAATAAAATTTTCAATCGACTTTACAATCGAGAGCTCTTCAATACAATTACTGGACTCAGGTTCAAATATGAAGATATGGAAATCCGTGACCGCCTTAGGGAAATGGTAGCGGATTCGGACCGAAAACGCCAATGTGAGAAAAACATTGCGAAGTGTATAGGTTCTAATGCCGACGTTGATTATATTATTGTTAACAAACCTCCAGTTCGGAATTTGAATTATGACGGCCAACCCAAACCCCAGAGTTCGGAGGCAGTTATGATTTTTGACAAAAATAACAAGAAACAAGATAGATTAGAGTCCGTAGGTGAGTACGCGGGTGAACTGTTTCTCGCGAGGCACTATAGTGGCACCTCGCCTTTGGAAATCGTTCAAGTCTACGCCCCATATCAAGTATCAGAAAAAAAAGAGCGTAAAATTCAAGACATTTTACGCTCTTCATAATCTGCCTATTTGTCCATAAATCCTGACTTAATTTTACCCCAAATTGTCGCAGCTTTGTCTGCTGCCTCAACTGCGAGGGTATCTTCTAAACCGCTCTCCATAAGCATCTGAATGTCGTCTTCCGCTAATGCGACATCGAAGAGTAGCATTTCGTCGAACATGCCTTCCCATTCTCTGCCACCACCACTCCATGAACCGATACGTCCAGGTCCAAATTCACCGGGCAAGGGACCCCATTTACCCTCAGCATCAAGTTTGCCATCGAAGTAGACGCGAACCTCTTCATCGTTGCTGCTGTAGGCAACTGCCAGATGGAACCACTTGTTTAAGATATCCTTATCCGCCGTGAAATCCGAATCAGGCCAACCCGGGTGTCGCACTGGATTATTGGAGTGAATCGCCATCTCCATCTTGTTGTCCGGACGGAACTGATAATGGACAAACCCAGCAGCCCAACCATCGCGGTTAAAGAAACATCTCCACAACCCAACCCTGCCTGTTGAATTGAACCATTTTAGAAGTGTAAAGTCTTCAAGCGGTCCAATCTCAGGAACCGTTACCCAAGCGTCTTTACCGTTAAGTTCGATGGCGTTGCCAAATTTGCCTTTCACCCATTTAGCACCGCCGACAAGCTTCCCATCGTTGCCATTGTCAGATGAATCCGCAGCGACTTTTCCATTTGTTTCATTGAACAACCACGCACCGACAATAGATCCCGGATCAATTTCAGCGGTGCTGGGTTGTGCAAACATGAAACCTGCGATGATTAAACTGATTGTAAAGCGTTTCATTTAGTTCCTCCTATATTCGTCGGTTATTGATTCCTCGGAACTGTGGAAATCCTCGCGTTAGATTGTATCATAGATTATTGAAGAATTAAACAAAATTTTGCTCGTTTTGTTACCAATTAGATGGGCTGCTTCCATAATTTCCTGTCAGATTTGTTTGCTCTACTGAGCTTTGCAGTCCCTTTGAGATGCTAATCAAAAAGAGAGGAAGTATTTGCCTATAGTTTTTTAAAAATTCTGTGGGAAAATTGCAGGGTCATTCAATTGTAGGTTTTTTGTGTTATATTTTTCACGGGTGTTAATACTTCAGATAAGCAGAAGTCGCGTGACATTTCACGCGACTTCTGCTATACTTCACCATAAAAAGTAGCACACTTTTGAGGTGAAGTATGACAAGAACTTCTTCCTGCCACTTAGTTGATATGTTAGCAGAAGTGCCAGATCCCCGCAAGAAAAAAGGGCTCCGGCATCCGTTAGCCTCGATGCTTGCGCTCACGGTTGTCGGTCTCTTGTGTGGTCAACGCAGCTATACACAGCTTGCCAAATGGGCGCGGCTCCACCCTTGCCTTCGAAACGCCTTGGGGTTCACGGCGAAACAAACCCCGGCGGCATCAACGTTTCATTATCTCTATCGGCGTCTTGACATCGCCACTGTAGAAAAGACGCTCACGCAGTGGACGACACAGACTTTAGCAAGTTTGCGCATTTCCACATCTAACTTGAAGGGACTTGCGATAGATGGTAAAACCTTAGGCAACAGTCATCCCGAAGATGCCCGCAGGACCCATCTGCTCGCAGCGGTCTTTCATGAGTTAGGCATCCCTGTCGCAGAATGTGCGGTGAGTGAAAAGAGCAATGAAATCCCTGTTTCCATTGAACTCTTGAAAGCGTTTGATGTCTCAGGTCTCGTCATCACAACGGACGCACTTTTGACCCAACGTAAGTTCTGTCAACAAATCCTTGATGCTCAAGCAGATTACTGCCTCCCCGTCAAAGCGAATCAGAAGCAGTTATATGAGGATATTCGAGACCTCTTTGAACCCTTGGATGAAACAGATCCACCCGAAGTGGAACACCGCCGGTTTGAAAATCTTCACGCAGAAGTCGGCGCACATCTTCAAACGTATACGAATACAGAAGACGCAAAAGGCAGGATTACCACTCGCACCCTCACCACAAGCACTCTCTTGACCGAACATACCGACTGGCCGGGGCTACAACAAGTTTATCAATACACCACACACCAGAAACAGAAAAGCACCGCACACGTCAAGGGTTTCCACGTGCAGTATGGCATCACGAGTCTATCACCTGAACGCGCCTCGGCAGCTGACTTGCTCAAACTCCGACGCCAACACTGGACGATTGAGAATAAACTCCATTGGATCCGAGATGCCGTCTTTCAAGAGGACGCCTCAACCGTCAGAACAGGTGTGCTCCCCCAAGTCATGGCAGCTTTGCGAAACACCGCAATCTCCGTCTTACGATTCACTGGACATACTAAAATCACCGACGCACTTCAACTTTTCGCCGCAAAACCTATACTCGCAGTTAACATCATAAAATGAGAAATCTTAAAATTGAATGACCCTGGGGAAAATTGAAAAAATGGTTGACAAACTTTTGAAGACATGTTATAATAATTAACGCTCATGGCGTAAAGTTGCTTTGGGTGAACTTTGTGCGCTTTTAATCGAACCAATCTGGAATTGATGCGTGTATTTTGTTTGGACAAAACAGACTTTCAAATGTGAAAAGATTTTGATGACATTTATTTGAAACTTAGGTTATAATGTATGCGATTTACCTTTAATTAATTCGTGAATTAATTCGTGGGTGTTACGCGTAAGTTTTACCTAAAAGATTCGGGGGTAAAAGTGGAATCTCGACGTAAATTTTTCAAATCTCTCGGTTGGGGGACTTTCGTTGCATCGTTGGGTTTGGCATTCGGGCCGGGATTGGTTCGATATCTGTATCCACGTGTGCTGTTTGAACCGTCCTCTGTTTTTAAAGCAGGGTTCCCGGCTGAATATCCACCGGGCAGCGTTAGTGAAAAGTTTAAAAAGGAGCCGTTTGGTGTTTGGATTGTCCGAAAACAGGACGGTGAATTCTATGCACTCTTAACCATTTGCACGCACCTCGGGTGCACACCGCGCTGGCTTGGCTCTGAAAACAAATTCAAGTGTCCATGTCACGGTAGCGGTTTCGACCGAGAGGGCATTAACTACGAAGGTCCCGCGCCACGCCCCCTTGAACGGGTTAAAATTACGTTAGCACAAGATGGCCAGATCGAAATTGACAAGTCTGTGAAGTTTTTAGGTGAGAAGGGGCAATGGACCGACCCAGGCTCCTTTTTGAAAGTCTGAAGAAAGGAGAGCACTTGTGCCTGACTTCGGTTAGGCAGAAAAGGCGTTTCGGCGTTGTAGGCGAAGTCCACGTCGAAACTTGCAAGAGAAAATATGAACGAAGAACGTAAAGGGCTCAAAGAAAAGATTACGAATTCCGATATTTGGCGCTCTATATTCCGCCACGGATATGAACAAACGGGGCGTCGCTACACCTTACAGGTTCTCCAAAACGTCTGGTTGCATCTCCATCCTCCCCGGATTTCTCGACACGCACTGAACTTCCGTTTTACATGGTGCATGGGCGGCATCACTTTCCTCATGTTTCTCGTGACAGCCGTCACCGGCGTACTTCTGATGTTCTATTACCGACCAACAGCCGAATATGCTTTCCACGATGTCCAGTACCTTGAATTTGACATTCCGTTCGGAATGCTCCTGAGGAACATGCACCGCTGGGCAGCACATGGAATGGTTATCTCGGTGATGTTGCATATGTTCAGAGTTTTCTTGACCGGTTCGTATAAGAAACCACGGGAATTCAACTGGGCAGTCGGTGTTATCTTGTTACTCGTGACATTTTTCCTCAGTTTCACGGGTTACTTGTTACCATGGGATCAGTTGGCGTTTTGGGCTGTGACTGTAGGAACGAACATGGCACGTGCGACACCGGTTTTAGGGCACGAAGGTCCATTTGCTCCACAAGACATCACACAATCGAACGATGTCCGATTTGCACTGTTGGCAGGTACAATAGTGGGCCCCTCAACGCTGTTGAGGTTCTATATTTTACACTGCGTTGCGGTCCCGCTGTTAGCAAGCGTCCTAATGGCTTTGCATTTCTGGCGTGTGCGTAAAGACGGCGGTATCTCCGGACCTCTATAAAGGAAATATGGGAGCGAATCTTTTGTGTGAATGGAACGTAGTCTCTGTTAGCACGGGCAGGGAATCTAATCTTCAAAGGAGCAAGATATGGAGCATTTAATAGCACTGGTGACGAAGCCCGATAATGTCCCCATTGTTGCTATTCTTTTTTTGATACCTTATTTTATCTGGCTTTCATACCGGCAGGCACGCCAGACAGACAAGACAGGTGTTCCCTCGGATGCCGCTCTCAACGATAAAGTCTACGTGTGGCCCTACCTGTGCCGGAATGAGTTTATCTGTGCAATTATCGTGATGTTGGTGCTCGGTGTCTGGTCAATTATGATTGATGCACCACTTGAGGAACCGAGCGATCCGACAAAGACACCGAACCCTTCTAAAGCACCCTGGTATTTTCTCGCACTCCAAGAAATGCTCGTTTACTTCGACCCGTGGATTGCCGGGGTGGTGCTGCCGGGTCTAATTATCGCAGGCTTGATAGCTATTCCGTACATTGACATTAATCCGAAGGGTAAAGGCTACTATACAATTAAGGAGCGCCCCTTCGCGCTTGCAGTATTCAGCTTCGGATTTATCATTTTATGGATCGTCTTGATGGTAATGGGTACATTCCTCAGAGGACCTGGATGGAACTTCTTTGCACCCTGGGAGGCATGGGATCCACACCTTGTCGTGCCGCTAACGAACGTGAATTTGTCATATCTTTTCGGCATCCGAGATGCGAATACTGCGAACTTTTTCGGGTTTGTTGTCGTTGCTGGCTACTTCGCTATTGGTCCAATTTTCTACTTGTGGAAGCGTAACAGTAGCCGTTTCTTACAGGAACTCGGTCTTGTCCGATATATCATCGTCTCATTTCTGTTCTTAACCATGTTCGCACTGCCGATAAAAATTATCCTGCGCGTGGCTCTGAAGGTGAAATACATCTGGGTATCCCCATGGTTCAACATCTAAGAGTAGCTATCAGTTATCAGTCTGTTAACAAAGAAGTTTGTGAAAGTTCTAACATCTTTCTTCTTAGCCGAGAAAACGTAAGCCCAACCAACGGGTCGGGCTGGTTTTACGGAAAGGAACGTCAGAGCCCAAGCACACTTGAACGAACCGCAAGGAAAATTAGAAAAAGGGAGAAAATTTCGTGAGGAGCAAAAAAGAAATTCCTGCTGAGAGTAAGTCGTATTCTGCTTTGTTCTTTATTCTGTCCGGATTGTTAGGACTGGTGACCTTGTGGGGATTCTGGAGTGAGATGATTACCCGCCGTCCATGGAAGCAGATCCAGCAGCAATTTTATCAATATGAATATGAAAAGACACACGCTGAATTGGAGAACGCGAAGTTAGTTCTGCCTGAGCTTTCCACACCTCAGGAGCCTGACCCGAAAGAACTCGGAAGGTTAACGAAAGAAGTGAGGAACGCCCAAGTCTCACTGGATGAAGCACTGCAAGAACGCAAGTTTCGGCAGAGCGAATCGGACGCGATTAATTATAAATATCAGCATAGCCTTCACGAGGCAAAGGGTAAACACAATGCAACCGTTGACAAATGGCAGAAAAAATTGGCGGAGTTTGAGTCCGAGATTGAGGGTGAACTAACTGAAACCGTTTTGAAAGCGGAAGTTACCTTTGCAAACGCCAACAAAGCTTTGGCACAATTTTATCAAGCCAATGGCGACGCACCGAGTGCCCTCAGTACCTATCTCATTGCCCTGAAATATAACACGACAGATCCAGAAATCACTAATGGCATTACCGCTGCACAAGCCACCCTTCAGTCCCTGCAAGCTGACAAAGCAAAGTATGACGAAGTTGCCCGCCTTGAGGAAAAACTGCATTCGGTGGGTGGTATCAAACGAACCTTCCTCGGTAGTCTTTTAGAAAACCCCTTCCGTGAAACACGAACCATCGTTCAATATTATCTCGAAGATTTTGATTACACCGCGGATAGGTGTGCTACATGCCACTTCTCAGCAGATAGAAGCGGCTACGACCAAGCGGCGCAAGAAACATTTGAGGTAGAAGGCGATGGTGTAAATCCGGTTGTGCATCGTCTCAAGCACGCAAACGTTAAGGTAGGTAGTGAGAATGTTATAATTGATGGGTTTGAAGCAGAGGCGGATGAGTATACATTAAAAGAAGATGGTACTCTTACCTTCAGTGATGTGGATGTCTTCGGTGAAATTGAGATCTCTTATGAGACGGGTTACCGCTCTGTCCTTCAAACGCATCCCCACCGTGATGTCCTTCTCGCGAAGCACCCTGTTGATCGGTTTGGATGTACACCGTGCCACGGTGGACAGGGACAAGCACTCACAGCAAAATCCGCACACGCCTTGACACATGCTGAATACTGGCTCACTCCTGTACTCGGGTTAGATGAACATACTGGGAGAACGTCTGAAGAGACGCATGGATATATGGAATCTAACTGCCGCCGGTGCCACGATGGTGTCATGATGTTAGACTACGGCGTGAATCCTGAGACAGATGAACCGCAGGACTATGCGCCGAATCTCACAAAAGGTTTGGCACTCTTTGAAGACCTCGGATGCCATGGTTGCCACGCTGTAGAAGGATATAGTGCAATTGAGGACATCAAAAAAGTCGGTCCATCACTCGCAAAGGTCGGCAGTAAGGTGAGAGGTACAGCTTGGCTTGAAAGTTGGATTAAGAAACCCGAAGCGTACTTGCCAAATGCGACAATGCCGAATTTCTTCCCAGCCGACGGCATGACGCAAGTCGTCTACCTTAAAAACGGCGGAAAGCGCACCGGCGTTGTTACCAAAACCGCTAACGGTATCGTCGTTAAAACGGACGATGGCACAGAATATCCCTACCCAGACAGTTATGTCCTTCGCATTGTTGATGAGGTGAAATCTATCGCGGTTTACCTCGCACAAATGAGTGATGTGAATCTTGACGTAGTTAGTACAATCTATTCCAAATCTGAACGCGCTATTAAAGCGGGCGAGGAGACTGTCAAAACCGTCGGTTGCCTGACATGTCATGCCGTTGATGGCTTAGGGAGCGATTTTGCCCCAGCACTCGACAGTGTCGGTACCAAGGTTACAGCGAACTATCTCCGCCAGTGGGTTAGCGATCCAAAAGCGTACGACCCAGATACGAGTATGCCGAGTTTGCGGTTGAGTTCTAGCGAAGTTGACAACGTCGTCGCCTATCTGATGGATTTACAGCAGCCGACCCCCAACGTATCTACTGAATCCATTGGTGAAGTAGATGTAGCCGAAGGTGAGGCACTCGTCAGAACCTACGGATGTTTCGGTTGCCACGAGATTCCCGGTTTTGAAAATGAATCGAAGGTCGGTGCTGATCTCGGCGAATTCGGCGCGAAACTCGCTGATGAACTTGACTTTGGTGATACAGTGGACGTTGAACACAGTTGGACCGGATGGACACTTGGTAAAGTGACCGATCCACGGCGTTACCAGACCCGACGCATTGTCTCTCGTATGCCTGTCTTTCAGATTAACGACGAAGACGCGAAAGCACTTGCCGTGCTTTTGAAGAGCTTCCAACCGGAGAAGTATCCGCTCAATTATATCCATAACCGATCCGAGAAACTGAACCGGATTGATGCTGGTAGACGGTTGGTGAAAAAGTACAATTGCGCTGGGTGCCATGAGATTGAAGGTGGAGGCGGCAGTTATATCGATGTCGTCGTAGCACACGAAGGATTGAATGAGACGAATGCCAAACAGTTTGCACCGCCGCCGTTGAAAGCTGAAGGCGCGAGAGTCTATCCTGACTGGTTATTTACGTTCCTTAAAGAGCCATCAGAAATCCGCTACGGACTCAAAGTCCGAATGCCGACATTTGAACTATCGGATGACGAAGCGACAACGCTTGTCAAGTACTTCTCTGCCCTTGACGATGAACCGTTCCCCTATGAAACGCTCGAAATGCCGACACCGACGACTGCTGAATTGCGAGTCGGTAAGCAGATTTTTGACGTGCTTCAGTGTATCTCCTGCCACCCTTCGCAGGGCGAAGTTATTCCTGAAGGGAGTGACAAGGCGGGACGACCAGATCTCGCATTGGCAAAAGAGCGGCTCAAAGCGGATTGGCTTATTGACTGGATGAAGGATCCGCAGACGTTCCAACCCGGAACAGCGATGCCGCAGGCATGGCCCCTCGTTGGCGGTCAACACATGCCACTTGATGGTTACGCTGGCGATGATGCTGAGAAACAGATTCGACTTGTTCGAGATTACCTCATATCCTTGGGACGCTAATTTTTAATTGTTCAAGATATAGGCATCATTCCACTACGTTTCACGATGGTTTCTGGTTAATTCTGTGTTGGGTTTGAGAACGCTTACATGCTTCTAATTTCTCGTTTTGGATTAGTACAAGTTCCCATTCCCAGTCGCGACGTGACCAGAAACCTGCTCGGAATGTAATGGAGAGCAGTCCAAGAGCCCATAAATTAAAAATATGAGACACCTTGTTGTCGTCATCGTCATGATTATCGTGTGGCTTAATGGGTTAATCTGGTTAGGTAAACAGGTGGACCCGAGTACAAAATATCAGTCGCAGGTTGAATACAAATATGCCCGATACTGCGCCGGATGTCATGGAAACAATGGAGAGGGTAACGGGCGCATCGGACGTTTCAAAAAGTTGGATCCGGCAGACCTAACGAATAATAGTCTCTGGGAGAGGCACAACGATGAGCAATTGCTGGATAGCATCAACTCTGGAAAGGATGATATGCCAGCGTTCTACTACTACCTCAATGATGAGGAACAACGGGAAATTCTCACCTATATTAAGGAAACATTTCGTCCGTAACTCGAAAATAAGTCTTTAGAAAACTTGGTTCAAATTTTAGGTCTTTTTATTTGCATTCTAAAATTCTGTAGTGTTAATATATTGCAGAACAAATTTAAACCATATAAGGAGAAGCCAAATTATGAAAGTTCTAGTTTCCCTGCTTTTTAGCGCAATGCTTGCAAGTGCTGCGTTCGCAGGCACCATCACCGGTACCGTAATGTATGAGGGTGATGCCCCCGCACGTCCCGCCTTAACGGCAACCAAAGATCAGCATTGCATTGACGCTGTAGCAGGCACAAAATCCGAAGCACTCGTGGTCTCAAAAGGCAAAGGCATTAAAAACGTCGTCATTTATGCACGCGTCCGCGGTGCAAAAGTTACTGTCCCAGACAAGAATCCAGTTATGGATCAGAAGGGGTGCGCTTACTACCCACACGTTCTCGCGGTTACTGCGGGTTCTACTGTTGATATTACCTCCAGCGATCCAATTGCACACAACGTCCATTCTCACGCTAAAAAGAATAACGCGATAAACTATCAAATTCCGCAGCCCGGCAAAGTTATCCCACACAAAATTGAGAAGGCTGAGGAAATTAAATTCACATGCGATATTCACGCGTGGATGACCGGCTATATTGTTGCTGTTCCCAGCAACTTCTTCACGGTCACCGGTGCCAAAGATGCTGATGATGCCTGGATCAGTTCAGATGCGTATGAAAAATCCGCGGATGCCGGTAGTTATTCAATCGCTGATGTGCCAGCCGGTAGGGTACGTGTCGTCGCATGGCATGAAGAACTCGGTTCAGCGAACAAGACCGTTGAAGTGCCAGCGAGTGGTGATATCGCCGTAAGCTTCACGAGTGCTGACTTTAAGAAACGCGCGAAATAAATAGCGGTCAGCAGTCAGTTTTCGGCAGTCAGTAAGAAACTCTCTTTGCTGACGGAAACCGAAAGCCGACGACTGACAGCCGAAAGCGATAAAAAATGTCTAAAAAAAGACTCTATCTCATACTTGGTTTCGTGCTGGTCGCTTATGTCGTGTTAGCTGTCGCACCGGCGTTTGCCCAAGATACGACCGAGGCAGAATATCGCCTCTTCCCGAAGATCGGCAGCCGAAATGCAGCATGGATTGCTGCGCAGCTCCACCTATTATTCGGATCTTTTATTCTCGGTGTCCCGATGTTCGCCGTTATCATCGAATTTATCGGTTGGAAGACGAAGGACATGCGATACGACCGAATGGCGCAGGAGTTCATTAAACTCTGTATGGGTGCGTTTTCGACGACAGCCCTGCTCGGTGGTGTTCTCGTTTTCATCCTCATCTGGTGCTATCCGAAAGTGATGACGAAGCTCAGCGGGATATTCGGTCCGACGATGATTTTTTACGTCTTCCTGTTCTTCGGGGAAACCTTTACGCTTTACCTTTACTCCTACGGATGGGATAAGATGCAAGGACGCCACAAGGGATGGCATCTCTTCCTTGGCGTGCTTTTGAATGTGTTCGGGACTGCGATCATGTTTGTTTCTAATGCATGGTTGAGTTACCAAACGAGTCCCGCGACCCAATACGGCGTGCTATCTGAAGGAAGGCGGAAGTCTTGGATAGAGGAAAAGTTGGCTGCAGATCCAGCACTCACACCTGAAACCGCGATGGAGGGTGTCACAAGCCATACAATGGTGCCCCTCCACAATGAGACAACAGGCGAGTTCATGGGAACCGTTTGGGATGCTGTCAACAACTTTACGTGGATGCCGGTTAATATCCACCGTCTCGTCGGGAACATCGCTTTCGGAGGTTCGATTGTGGCGGCTTATGCGGCGTTCCGATTCCTCGTCGCGAAGACGAAGGAAGACAAAGCACACTACGATTGGATGGGCTATACCGGAAACTTCATTGCACTTTGTGGACTTATCCCACTGCCTTTCCTGGGTTATTGGCTCGGTAGAGAAATCTATATGTTCAATAACACAATGGGCATCAACATGATGGGTAGTCTCTTTTCTTGGCTATTTATTATTCAGGCGGTAATGATTGGTGTCCTGTTTATTGGTGCGAACTACTACCTCTGGTCGGGCATGGGACGAATTGAAGGGGCAGAGGTCTATGCGCGATACCGTCCGTATATGATCACGGTTATTGTTATCTGTGTCGCAATTTGGATGACGCCGCGCACGCTCTCTAAGATCTCAAGTGCCAGTGAACTGAGCGCGATGGGCGGTGCAAACCACCCGCACCTCGGACTGTTTGGCTTGATGACTGCCAAAAATACGGCTGTTAACATCGTTATTCTCACCACTTTCTTGAGTTTCCTATTTTATCGGCGTTCAGGCAAGACACCTACGGCAAGTTGGAAAAAGGTTGGCAACGTTGCTATCTCTTCGATCTTTTTCCTCGCGACAGTCTCAATCGTGGTTATCGGCATCGTCGGATTTACCGTTCCAACAGATTTGCGTGTCAATATCCTTACCCCTTATCAGGTCCTAGTTGCACTTGCGGTGATGGCAATCGTCACAGTGGTCGATATCTTCATGTACCGCAAAGCGACAACGTCTGGCACCATTAAATGGGGAGAGATGACAGATCGCTCACAATACGTGTTAATTCTCGTAGCAATTACATTTACGTCCCTGATGGGACTGATGGGATATGCGCGCTCAGGACTTCGAGAAGCGTGGCATATTTTCGGAGTCATGCAAGACACATCTGCTGATGCATTTACGCCGCTTCTCAGCGAAGCAGTGAACATGGTAGCAATCATCATGGTGGTTTTCTTTGCACTCGTTGGGTTTATCTTCTGGCTCGGTTTGTGGGGTGAAAAGAAGAAGCAAGCGGCAGCTGCTCCTATGGAAGGAGAAGTTGCTGTGGAGAGTGATGATTAATAGGGGACTAAAAACGTGTGTACTGCTGGGGCAGTCATTGCGGGATGCCTTGTAACACCGTGGGCGACACCGTTAGGAACTGTTGCAGGAAGAATGGCTGACAAAAGAGGTTGGTAATTCTTGTCAGGGATACGGTCGCATCCAAACCAAAATCGGTCCCTAACCCCGATGTACTTAATCAGAAACCCGCTCGTAATGAAATGGAGAGCGGAGCGAAAATTTAATAGTTAAAAATATGTCAAGAAATACGCTCATAAAAATTGCGAGTCTAATCCTAATGGTGGTGAGTTTCATCGCCTATATCGCTGGTGCATCTGCGTTTCCGATTGCCTCGGAGAACTTGCTACCTTGGTCGGCCTGGTTCCTAATTGCGGTAGTCATAAACATCGTTTTGTGGTCGAACGTCATGAAGTTGTTGACGTTCTCACTTGCCGTGATATGGTTTTACGCCTTCGTCGCGAGTCTTGTACCCGAAAGTTCCACAGCAGTGAATTTAACCGAACTGGATTGGAGTGACCCGGAGGCAGTCGCCGAACAAGGTGCTTTGGTGTTTAATGGCAAAGGACAATGTAGTGCGTGTCATACAGTGGATACTTCTGCCCCCCCAGGAAGGTGTCCTGACTTGACAGACATCGGTGTTAACGCCGCAAGCCGCATACCGGGTATGGATGCGAAAACGTATTTGATTGAATCTCTATATTTCCCGGCGAACCACCTCGTTCCCGGCTACGGTAAGATTATGCCGGAGGTATGGAAAGCCCCCATTGCCCTTTCTCACGTGGAGATTCAAGCGGTTATCGCTTACCTCGAGAGCCAAGGTGGCGAAATTGATCCGACACCGTTTGATGAACCTATAGATCGGAAAGACACCGCAACAGCCGCGGCAGCACTTCCACCTTTACTCACCGGTGATCCTGAACTCGGTAAAAAGGTTTTTGTGAGTGCCGCGTGTATTTCGTGCCATGCAGTGAAAGGTATAGAGAGTCCAGCTGCCGATGCAACAACTACAGATTTTGAGGTCGTCACCGCACCTGATCTCTCTGGAATTGCGGCTTTTAACGACATGCGATATCTTGAGGAATCAATTCTGCTGCCGAGTGCGCAAATTGTGAGCGGTTACGGTGCTGTTACCGTCCGTGCCAACGGAACAACTTACCAAGGAACACTTGTCTCGCAAGATGAAAAAAAAATAGTCGTCCGAACCAAAACAGCGGATGGCGTGGAAGAGGAACATACGATCTTACTCAGCGAACTTGATGAGGAACCGATTGAAGAACTTACCGATCTACAGGCGAACGGTTATTTTACCTTGACGCTAACACCCGCGGATGCAGATGCGCCAGTCACTGGGGAAATCGTTTCAGAAACCGAGGAGACTGTGACGCTTAAAGTTAACGGAGAAGATAAGGCGTTCTCTAAAACGGATGTCAAGAGCATGATGACCCTTATTGATTTTGATTACAATGAAATTGTTGGCGAGTATGTTTCAGGTACGATGGACGACGAAATTGTCTTAATTGTTGATGGAAGCGAAGAGGTATTCGATGGATGGGATCTTGAAGGAGCTACCTTTACGCGTGCCTCCGGCAAAAAATTACTGGTTACATCGCCAATGCCTGAAAACTTCCCGCTGCTGTTATCGGTATCGGATATGAGCAATTTGCTCTCTTTCTTAAGCACGCTTACTGGCGCGACAGCGGAAGCAGCGTCTGAAAGTGCAGCGGAGGGGATTCCCGCGGAATAACACACAACACAGGGTGCTATGATGAATATAGGCCCATACCGGCGTTGGCGAAGATTGAATCCTCGCGCCCGTAATGTCCCAAGTAAAGGATTTTCTTTTAATTGCTTGAAAAGTCTCAAATCCAGTCTTGAATTAACCAAAAGCCTGCCTGAAACGAAGTGGAAGGCAGAGCAGAAACTTAATAATTAAAAATATGAAAAGATTGTCGCTCTTCACAATATGCCTCATAATTCTGGTCGGTTCTTGGGTCTTTCTACGATTCGTCGTTGGAGGTGTTATCTCAGTACCGATACCGAGTAGCGTAATTGGGATGTATATGGGGTTGATTATAATCGCCATCTTGGTGCATATCTCCGTTGAGGATTCTCGATTTCGCGAGTTTCTGCGTCCAGTCCATGAAACGCTTATTGATGACAAACGCCGCATCCGTCGCCGCGTTATCGCGGTATTAATTCCGATTTTTTTGCTCGGTTATACCTACTCGATTATTGCCCAGCGAGCAAACCCACCTGGAAGCCCGCGGGACGCACACCCATCGCCGCCGCTTGAATTGACCTACAAAGATGCGGTTATCGGCACGATGCAAGATGTTGTGAACCCCTTCCGGCATTATGAAAAAGATGATCCGGAGGCGTTCAAAGCGCATGTTGAAAACGGTAGGCGTGTCTATCATCAGAATTGCTTTCCTTGCCATGGCGATCACTTGGATGGACAGGGGCATTTTGCACCATACCTCCAGCCACTACCCGCTAATTTCCAAGACCCAGGGATTATTCCTAACTTCCAAGAATCTTTCTTTTTTTGGCGAATAGCAAAGGGTGGACCGGGATTACCGGCAGCGGGGACACCTTGGGATTCAGCGATGCCTATTTGGGAAGACTACTTGACAAAAGACGAGATTTGGGACGTAATCCTCTTTCTATCCGACTACACCGGTTATCAGCCACGAACCTTTGGGGAGGCACACTAAGATGAGAAACAGAAATGTGGTTTCCCTCCTAATGCTGGTTTTGGGAATGCTGTGTGTTCTTATGTTGGCACACGCGCAAAACGCACCAGAGGCTTCCGAAAAAGGAAAAGAGGTTTACGAGAATAGCTGCGCACACTGCCACGGTGTTGAAGGTAGAGGCGACGGCTCTGCCGCTGAGAATCTCCTCCCGAAACCAAGAGATTTCACACGCGGTTTGTATAAGATTCGTTCCACAGAGAGTGGTCAACTCCCGACCGATCAGGATCTCTTTGACATTATTACCGAAGGGATGCCCGGATCGTCAATGCCTCCGTGGGACACTGCCCTGAGTGCTGATGATCGCTGGGAAGTGGTGGCTTACATCAAAACCTTCTATGATGGGTTTAAAGAGAGTGAAACACCACCACGGGCGATCAGTCTTGAGGATAAAATTCCTTACGCTGAGGAGAGCGTGGAGATTGGGAAGGGACTTTATGTTGACCTCGGTTGCGTCGAGTGCCACGGTAACGTTGGACGCGGTGACGGTACGTCTGCCCCTACACTGACGGATGAATGGGGATTCCAGACCTGGCCCGCAAATCTGGCGCAGGGTTGGAATTACCGAGGCGGTGCTGATACCGAGGACATTTTCAAGCGATTCATTGGTGGAATCGCTGGTTCACCGATGCCCGCATTTGAAGGCGATAGTTTCCTGCATTTCGGATTGACTGCAGAGGAGTCTAAACGCCTCAGCGAATTGGAGAACAAAGACGAAATGACGGAGGCGGAGGAAGAGGAGTCCGGGAAGTTTTACGAAAAAATGGATGCCGCTGTTGACATCGCACTTAATCGTGCGGAAGGTATGGAGTTGAGTGCAGCTGAACAGCAGACCTATGATAATGCCATGAAGGTCGTCTATGAAAAGAGTTGGCATTTGGCGAACTACGTTAAATCTCTCACACCTGAAAAACGTCCTGAATCTGCAATTGGGAATAACGTACTCCGGTCACAATACGTTCAAGGTGCATTGCCGCCAATGGATGATGCTGCATGGGAAACGCTTCAATCTGGGTATTTCCCCGTTGTCGGGCAGGTTGTCATTGAACCTCGCCAGTTTAATCCAACAATTGATTCCGTAAACGTCAAGTCATTTTACAATGACACGGAGGTTGCATTCCTCTTCACGTGGGATGATCGGACACAAACGATCGGCGACGAAACGGATGAAACAACAGGAAAAACCCTTGAGGACGCATTGGCGATTCAATTCCCAGTGAAGGTGCCGCAAGGTCCGACTGCACCAAAACCCTATTTCTTGTGGGGCGGTAGACTACCAGTCTATCTATGGCATTGGAAAGCCTCCGCACCTGAACAGGTGACCGAGCTTACTGCTAAGGGTATCAATAATGCCGAAGCTCAGGAAGCGCAAGGCGAATTACAAACACAAAGCATCTACAAAGATGGACAATACAAATTGTGGGTGAAACGTGCCTTGAAGACCGATGATAAAAAGGATCTGCAACTTGAACCTGGTGTTTTTGTCCCTATCGCTTTCTCAGCATGGGATGGCGCGAACGGAGATGTTGACACGAAACGGGTCATGTCCAGTTGGTATGCTTTTGTCCTTGAACCCGTCCCGTCTTCAAAGCGGTTCATTTATCCGCCTTTAATCGCAATTCTTTCTGTTGGCTTTCTTTTCGGTTTACGGGCGTTCGTACAACGCAGAAATTCAGAAGAAGTCTAAAAATATGTAAACCCCAATGGCTGTCGGCTGTCAGCAGTCAGCAGTTAGTAAACAACTTGTAACTCAAAGCCGAAGGCTAATGGCTGACGGCTATTAAAGGAGAAAAAAATGAAAACGTATTTGTTGGCAAGTCTCACGGTATTTCTCGCCTGCTGCTATGTCGGTAACGCCTTCGCAGCTGACTCCGATGCAGGCGAAATGGAAATGTTAGTATTTCCTGAATCCTATACTGCTGGAAGCGTTAGCGGTGGTGGCACAATTAGCGGTGTCGTGACGTTTGAAGGCGATGTGCCTGAGATGAAAAAGCTTGAAATTACAAAAGATCAGGCGGTCTGCGATGCTACTGAAAAGTATGATGAATCGGTCGTCGTCGGTGAAGGCAACGCTTTAAAAAATACGATTGTCTACCTAATTGACATTTCAAAAGGCAAAGATTTTGACAAAGCAGCCAAACTGGAGATTGATCAGAAGGGCTGCCAATTCAATCCCCATGTCCAGATTGTCCCGGTCGGTGTTCGGATAACAATGCTGAATAACGATAAAGTTAATCACAATGTCCATATTTTCAGCAGCGTCAATACACCGGTTAACAAACAGCAGACAAAGAACCGCAGAAGGATGCCCCTTAAGGCTGTCAAAAAGGCGGAAGGACCTGTGTCCGTAAAGTGTGACATTCATGGATGGATGTCCGCTTGGATCGCTTACGTGCCGCATCCGTATTTTGCTGTGACGAACGAAAAGGGTGAATTCACGCTTGAAGATGTGCCAGCAGGTACCTATAAACTCGGTTATTGGCATGAGGCATGTGGCACGAACAGTGGTTCTCCCGCTTCTGTTACTGTAGAAACTGGCAGCACTGCTACGCAGAATTTTACGTTGAAACTTAAGTAAGGTTGGCACATGCGGTCTTAGGATTTTTTGTGGGCGCGGTTTTTTGTTGACAGTAATTTGTGTGTTTTTTTATTATAGATACAGGTGTTCCCACAATCGTCTGGCTCCTTAAATATATCGGGGTTGACAGCGAACATGCTGGATATGAGCATCTGAAACTCGAAATGCAGACACTTTTTCCGTTTCTGCCGGAGCGATCTCGGTTCAACCGGCGCAGGCGGAACCTTCTGGGGCCTCTGAAGTCCCCCGGAAGACCTTATGTAACAAAGGGTGCCAAGAGGCAATACAGCTGACCTCTTGACTCCCGAAATCAATTCTTGAAAAGGAAATTTTCTCATGATAAAAACTGTAATCTTCCAAAGTGTAACCCTCCTTCTCATCCTATTGGTTGCGTTTATGATTGTCCCACCGTTCCAGCAAAACGCAGACGCGGATTTCCAAAAACAATGTGAACTTTGGAGTGATGCATGTTCTTCCGCCTATAGTTTGATGTATTACTACTGCTACAGCGGTGAGGTATATGATCCTGATGCTTGCGACAGTGCATATGCTATGATGGGGTACTACTGTGGTTGGGCTCAATTCTACTGTGAGAAGGCTGCCCAAGCGGATGATTAAGTCGGAATGGAATTTTGAGACTCACTTCCATAAAAAGGAGTTTTTTATGCACACGCGGAAAAAATTGATGAAATATATTGTTGTTATCGTTTCCTCAGTTCATGTATCTCATTAGTTGGGACATTCACACAAAATGTTGGCGCAGATCTCGGAGATGAATGTGAACTCTGGCATAATATGTGTTCTGATGCCTATAGTTTGGTGTATTATTACTGTTACAGCGGTGAGATATATGATCCTGCACAATGTGACAACGCGTACGCTGCGATGGGGTACGCATGCTGGATGAGTCAATTATGTAACCAACTCGGTATGGGTTAAGAGGATGACTCCATCTGGATCATCCCTTTAAGGCTGATGCGCGTTGCTGTTTTTTCAGCAAGGCAGCAACGGAAAATCGGCACAGAGAGGAAAAAAGAATGTTCTCAAACCGCTTTTTCGTCCCAATCTTGGTCATCGCAATTGTAGGCATCGCTTTTGGGGTGTGGCGAATAGTATCCAAAGAAGCCCCAGAAGATAAAAAAAATTATCGACCTACACGCCCGGAAACTTCAGAAAAAACGGAGGTTTTGGGAAAGGAGAATCCTGATATTGAAAAAGTGGAGATCGGCGGTTCTAAACTTTTTGAAGAAGCAAGAAGACGTCAGATTTTCTCTAATTTTACAGATACAAATGGTGATGGTGTTATCAGTTTCGTAGATGTAATGGACCAAGCCTTACCATTATCACATCCTTACAATGTCGAAGCGAGACATAAATTTTCAGTGACTCAATACAAAAGCGGATTTACAGCAGAAGAACTTGCAGAGCCCAGTCGGAAGAAATACTTTGAACTCGTAGAGTCTGAGGAATATCTTCAACTGATAAAAAACGGGGCAACTTTCGATGAACTTACAAACTTTTTAGCAGATAACGGATACGATGTCCCAAGGAATCCAACGCAAGCAATCTTTCGCGAGCATTTCCCTATCGGGGAACCTGCCGACTACGAACCCGAGATGCGTGCGAAAGTCTCAACCCTTCTCACGGAAATGGGAGGATACGGACCGGATATCATAGACGATTTCCTCTCGGATCCACGCAGTGGTGCATGGTACTGGGCAACTTTTGGGTCTAAAATAACCAAACGTGATATGAATGTCCGGGGATTCGTCGAATGGATTAAGGATGTTGAGAGAAACCCAATGCCATCAAATGATGTTCCAGTTCCGACTGCAAGGGAAAGCTTTGCTTTCCCGGGAGGATCAGCAACAGCATCTCCAGAGATCAACACATTAGAGGATTCACAAGCTCCTTTAATACCCGATGAAAACGGCAATATCCCTCAACTTCCAAAAGAGGCTGCAGACATCCGTAGAGAAATCACAGAGCCGTTAAGATATTCGGATTTCAAAATCCCTACAGAAGCAAGTCTTAAGGCTACACTGGGCGATCAATTTTCGCAGGCGCGCTATCAGCGTGCTTTGTCTATACTCAATCAATACGAACCCAAAGAGGGGCTTCGTAGGCTCAAAGCGGCTGATCCTGAAATGACAGAAATGATTCAGCAGCACATTGAACATCAACAAGAGGAATAACGGATGAAAAAGAGAACTCTCATCTATAGCATGATAGCACTCGCCGCTCTTGTACTCAATGCTGTTGTTATCAGGGGCGGAACCGATATGCCCCCCCCACAGTCCCCCTTGCAGCAAGAGCGGATGGAAGGCACCACACAGACAGAAACGTCGCTCGATGCGAAAAAGAAATCTTGTAATTGTTGTGCCAATCGGGTCACACGCGCCCGAGAACTGATGCGGAAAGCTCGTGAACGTCGGATGGTGGCGAAGGATTCTGTTTCACAGCAAACGCCTTCCGATGCCAGCAACGTACCATAATTCAAATCGGAGGATTGATAGGTTGATTTTGATTGTGTTACTGAGTGTTCGGTCCCACTTCCAAGTCTTGTCTGTTATTGGGCAGTTTGTCGGGCGATGTCGATCTCAGACATCACATCGTCTTTGTTCACCTTTCCACTGCGTCTTCAAACTATAGGTTAGGTTTACTTGTAGGCGGCTTTATAAACGTGCTGGTTTCAGAAGGGCAGAAGTGCAAAGCAGACTTGATGTAGAAAATCTTTCGCACGCATATCGAACACGGCGCGCACTCGACAATGTCAGTTTTCGCGTCTCATGCGGCGAAATTTTTGGAATCCTCGGACCGAATGGAAGTGGAAAGACAACACTTTTTCGGATACTGTCTACGCTGATGCCGGTAACATCTGGCAGCGCTCGTATCCTCGGACACGACTTAGCGACCGAGGTAAAAGCGATTCGGCACCTCTTAGGTGTTGTTTTTCAACATCCGGGGCTGGATACGAAACTCACCGTCGTCGAAAATTTACGACACCACGGGCATCTTTATGGACTTGCTGGTAAAACACTGCGCTACCGAATTTCGGAACTGCTTGAGCATTTTGGACTTGCGGACAGAGCAACAGAGCGTGTCGAAATCCTATCGGGCGGTTTACAAAGGCGCGTTGAAATCGCGAAAGCCCTGCTGCATTCCCCGCGCGTTCTGTTCCTTGATGAACCGACGAGTGGATTGGATGTAGGGGCACGTCGGCAACTCAGCGACTATCTCTGTGCCCTTGCACAAACGGAGAACATTCTCGTTCTGTTTACAACGCACCTGTTGGATGATGCTGAAGCATGCGACAGGGTCGGTATTTTGGATACGGGCAAGTTAGTCGCTCTCGGCGAACCTGATGAACTCAAGGCGCAAGTGGGTGGTGATGTTGTCCTCATAGAGAGTATGGACAACGAGAACCTCTGCACCGCTATTGCTGAGAGATTCGGTATTTCAACCGTGTTGACGGATAACCAGCTGCGTGTTGAGTGTGAACGCGGACATGAATTCGTTCGAGATGTGGTCGCTGCCTTTCCAGATGAGGTTCAATCGGTTCGGTTCGGGAAACCGACGTTAGAGGACGTATTCGTAAAGTTGACAGGAAACCCATTCGTGGAGAGGAAGGATACGGAAAATTAAAAATTTGCTACCGATTGCAACGATCTGGTGGCGCGAAATCATCAGGTTTTATCGACAGCGGAGTCGGCTCTTTAGTGCTATCGCACAACCTTTAGTATTTTGGCTCCTCATCGGAAGTGGTTTGAGTGCATCTTTTCAACCTTCTGGTGAGGTAGATGGACTTAGTTATATCGAATATTTTTATCCCGGTATCGTCGTTTTAGTCTTGCTTTTTACGTCCATTTTCGCTACAATTTCCGTTGTCAATGATCGGCGTGAAGGTTTCCTGCAAGGCGTACTCGTCGCTCCTGTACCGAGGTGGCGGCTTGTACTCGCACAAGCGTTAGGCGGGACTACACTGGCACTTTTACAAGGTGCCCTGCTGTTACTCCTCGCACCGATGACTGGCATCCGGTTTAGTGCAGCCTCACTCTTTCTTACGCTCGGTGTAATGGCACTTTTGGCGTTTGGCTTGACGAACCTCGGACTACTCATTGCGTGGCGGATGGATTCGACGCAAGGGTTTCATGCGATTATGAATCTCCTGTTGATTCCAATTTGGCTCCTCTCCGGCGCGTTTTTTCCGAGTACAGGCGTACCCGGTTGGTTAGCATGGACAATGAAATTTAATCCGTTAACGTATGGACTCGCCGCTTTTCGGCAGAGTCTCTACCTTAACACAGCCGCAGCAGTCGGTGAGGGACCGCCGTGGACACTCTCGATGCTGATTACCGGTCTATTTTGTGTATTGACGTACGTGGGGGCAACTTTCACAGCGTCCGCACAAACGAATTAGACCTGTTAGAAACGAAAATCTTACGAGTGCTCTCTTTTCAGTAAGTGAGACGCACTGTTAAGGAGGATTTAATGCTTCAATGGCTCCCAGATAACGTGTCAACGTTCGGGCAAGGCGTTGATAACCTCTTTCACTTTATCTATTGGCTTACCCTTGTTGTGTTCGTCCTTGTGATGGGAACTCTCATCGTTTTCCTGATTAAATATCGCCATCAGGAAGGCAAGAGAGCGACTTACATCGAAGGAAGCACAACGCTGGAAATTATTTGGACAGCCGTTACAACGGTAATTGTCTTTGTGCTGGCTATGTTCAGTTACCCGCAGTGGAATAATATTAAGTCGCCCACACAATTTCCTGAGAATCCAGATGTTGTTGTCCAGGTCAATGGAAAGCAATTTAACTGGGATATGACGTATCCCGGTCCCGATAACGAATTTGGGACAGATGATGACCTGGATTTGGAAAACGAATTGCATGTGCCGATCAACGCGGTCGTGCATATCCGCTTAACCGCTGAGGATGTCATCCACAGTTTCTTCGTGCCACAATTACGGCTCAAACAGGATGCTTTGCCCAACCGATTTATCGATGTCTGGTTTGAGGCAACAAAGGCAGGTCGTTATGAAATTCCGTGCGCCGAACTGTGTGGATTTGGACACTCCGGAATGCTCGGGTACCTCAATGTGCATACACAAGATGACTATGATGCCTGGGTTCAAGAAAGGTGGCCGCAGTAGGCGGAAGGAGGACAATAACAATGCACGATAACGAACATTCGTCACATCATGAAGAAAGTTTTATTCGCAAATACATCTTTTCACTCGACCACAAAATGATCGGTAAGCAGTTCCTCATCTACGGACTGATTATGTTGTTTGTTGGGGGGGGCCTCGCGCTCCTCTTTAGATGGCAACTTGCCTACCCAGAAAGACCACTACCCATCATTGGGGCATCACCACAATATATGGAGGAAGGTGAAGTTGTCACCGGTGCTGATAGGATGTGGGAGCGGATTTATGAATCCGAGCAAGAGGAATGGCTTGAAGTAAATATGCCCAACGGGGTTGTTGAACCCGCATTTTACAACATGCTGTTCACGATGCACGCCACTATTATGGTGTTCTTCGTCGTGGTCCCTATCTTGGTCGGTGCCTTCGGAAATTTCCTAATTCCGTTGATGATCGGTACACGGGATATGGCGTTTCCTATCCTCAATATGCTCTCCTTTTGGCTCGCAGTCCTTGCCGCAATTATTATGACAGTCGGGTTCTTTGTCCCTGGCGGTCACGCAGCGGCGGGATGGACAGGCTACGCACCGCTCTCTTCGGACCCGCAGTGGACAGGTGTAGACTGGGGACAAAACCTTTGGGCAATTAGCCTACTCATTCAAGGGTTTTCCTCTTTGGTCGGGTCTATTAACTATATCACCACAATTATCAATATGCGTGCACCGGGGATGACCTTCTTCCGACTCCCATTAGTCATTTGGTCGCTTTTCATCGTCGCGATTCTCTTGCTACTTGCGTTCCCCGTGCTTTCTTCGGCACTCGCGCTTCTCATCTTTGATAGGCTTGCGGGAACGACGTTCTTTACCGCTACGGCGGAAGGCGGCGGTGACCCGCTCCTCTGGCAGCATCTCTTCTGGTTCTTTGGGCACCCTGAAGTCTATATCCTTATCTTACCAGGGATGGGAATTGCTTCCGAATTGGTGGCTGTCTTTTCACGGAAACCGATCTTTGGATACCGTTCCATGGTTTACGCAATGATCGCCATCGCGTTTTTGGGCTGGATTGTTTGGGGACACCACATGTTCCAAAGCGGTATGCAACCCGCATTGGGTTCTATCTTCATGACAACAACGATGCTCATTGCGGTGCCTTCAGCCATTAAAACATTTAACTGGCTGGGGACAATGTTCAAAGGTTCAATCCGATTTACAACGCCGATGCTTCACGCCATTGCCTTTGTTTCGATGTTTGTGATTGGTGGACTCAGCGGTATCTATATGGCAAATACGCCGGTGGACATCTTCATCCACGATACCTATTACATTGTCGCACATATCCACTACGTGGTGTTCGGTGGAAGTCTGTTCGCTATGTTCGGTGGGATCATTTTCTGGTTCCCGAAGATGTATGGACGCTACATGAACGATTTCCTCTCCAAAATCCATTTTTGGCTGACGTTCATCGCTTTCAACTGCACCTTCTTCCCGATGCATATTCTCGGTATAGGCGGGCACATGCGGCGAATCTCCAATCCGATGCAATATGAATTTCTAAAGGAACCAACAACGATTAAGTTTTTAATGTGGCAGTTTGAATTCCAAGGATTTGTAGGGATGAACATCTTTATCACGATGAGTGCGTTTACCCTGGGGTTCGCACAATTGATATTGGTCTTTAACTTCTTCTGGAGTATGTACCGAGGGAAAGTCGCTGAACAGAATCCGTGGCATGTAAATACACTGGAATGGGAGGCACCTACGCCAGTGCCGCACGGCAATTTCGGTCAAATCCCAACTGTCTACCGCGGGCCTTATGAATATAGTGTACCCGGTGAGGAATCGGATTGGATTCCGCAGGCACAACCGGAACATGCCCCCGCGACAAGCGGGGACTAAGCAGCTGTAGGCGCGGTTTTAACTGCGCCTCTATGAATGCCTCTGGAAACGTAGTATGAAAAACAATACCAATTATAGCCCATGGCTACACAGGATGGCACGCCTTACCGCAGGCGCGACGTTCTTGTTAATTGTCATCGGTGGGATTGTTACAGGTACGGATTCCGGACTTGCTGTACCCGATTGGCCAACGACCTTTGGGTATAATATGTTTCTCTATCCGTTGTCGGAAATGGTAGGGGGCATTCTTTATGAGCATAGTCATCGACTCATGGGTTCCCTCGTTGGAATCTTGACAATTGGTCTTTTGGTCTTGATATTAGCGAAGGATTCCCGTAAGTGGTTGAAATGGCTTGGAATTGTGGCTCTTGTTGCTGTTATTGTTCAAGGTGTTCTCGGTGGACTTCGGGTTACTCAGATTAACCGCAACTTCGCGATCGTACATGCGTGTCTTGCCCAAGCGTTTTTCGCACTGCTCTGTGGGATTGCTTGGTTTACCTCTCGTGATTGGTGGAAAGATAGGATCGCATCTGTAAACGGGACAGCACAGAAGCTGCGACGGTTAAGTCTGATTACGACAGGTCTTATTTATGTGCAGCTCATCTTTGGCGCGATTTTGCGACATACTGGAAGCAGGCTTGATGCGCATCTTCTTTTTGCTTTCTTGGTTGCGCTGCACATTTTCTTATTGGCAAGACGTGTTCTGGGGGTGAATGGCGATGCCCAGAGAATTGGACAGTCGATGCCAATGCTATTACTCGGTTTACTGGCTATCCAGTTGATGCTCGGTACTGGGGCGTTTTTCGCGAAGTTAACCGCTTTCGGTGAAACATTCGCAGCCGCGCTCACAGTCACAATTACCACTGCTCACGTCGCAGTCGGGGCACTCATGTTGGTGAGCAGTTTTGTGCTTACCTTGAAAATCTACCGATTCACCGATACATCGGTAACTGTCGACACACACGCGGGTGGCGCGCTCGTTACAGAGTGAGATAGACATTATGAGTTCAACAACCGTAACATTACCAGACAACACAGACACGGCAAATCCACCGTCAAAGCAAACGACTTTTGTGCATCGCGCCGTTGACTTTATTGAGTTCATCAAACCAAGATTGGTTGTGATGATACTCATTACAACCGCCGCTGGCTACTATCTCGGCGCACAGACCGTGGACTGGCTCCGATGCCTACATACACTTATCGGTGCTGGGTTGACAGCAGCGGGTGTATTAGGACTCAATCAATACTTGGAACGCGATGTAGACGCACAGATGAAACGGACGCAGGAAAGACCGCTGCCTGATGGTAGAATGAACCCGTTGGAGGCACTCCTCGTTGGTGCTGCGCTTACAGGTGGCGGCATGCTTTATCTGACGTTTGTCGTCAATATGCTGAGTGGGTTTGTTATTTCGCTGATAGTCGTGAGCTATCTGTTTCTCTATACGCCGCTCAAGCGGACGACTTCGCTCTGTACCCTTATTGGTGCGGTGCCGGGAGCACTTCCTCCTGTCGTTGGATGGGTTGCAGCGAGAGGCTCGCTGACAGGTGGAGCGTGGGTGTTATTTACGATACTCTTTTTGTGGCAGCTCCCACACTCTCTCGCGATAGCCTACATCTATCGCGAAGATTACGCAAAAGCAGGTTTCCGTCTGTTACCAGTCATTCACCCAGACGGTGCGAGCACATGCCGTCAAATTGTGATTAATTGCGTCGCGCTCCTTGGGATCGGCTTGCTGCCTGCCCTATATAACATTGCCGGTAGCGTCTATTTCTTCACAGCATTGTTGGCAGGTGCAGCGTTTCTGGCAGTCGGTATCTATTTGGCTCGCACACGTTCAGTGAAGGCGGCACGCTATTTGTTATATGCCTCGTTGCTTTATTTGCCATTGGTTTTCATCACGATGGCATTAGATAAAATTTAGGTTGGCGAGGCAGCAAAAAATGACATTGTCTCAAACCTTATTCTCTTTCAAAGGTAGGATTAATCGGGCAAAATACTGGACAATACATCTGCTGATAGTAGTTGTTTATATTGTTATACTTTTCATTTGTTCTGCTATTAATAACACTGCTGTGGGTGTGCTTTTGCTCCTCTACGTTGTATTTTCCACCTGGATCGGCTTGGCAGTAAATGTCAAACGTTGGCATGACTTGGACAAATCAGGCTGGTCGGAACTGATTCGCGTGGTGGCGTTTTTTGAATTAGGCTTTCGCAGAGGAACATTTGGACCAAATCGTTTTGGGGCAGACCCGTTGGAGCATTCATGAATGCACTGGAGCATCGCAAGCGAAATCGCCGCCTCGGACTTGTCTTGTGTTTACTGTTTGCCGGATTGTTTGCCATTGTAACGGCAGCGATTGTTACGGGCAGCAAAGCACCTCAATCTGTTGGGAGTGTTATTAGCAGTCTTGTCATCCCTGTTTTGGGTATTATCGGGTTGCTGCTAATTATCGCGGCGGTGGTTGAGGTTGTTCTTCGGATTTTGAAAAGCAGAAAGCATCGATAATGGCACATAATAACTCTGAAATCCACGACCGTCAACCTTTGAGCAACGCACGATTAGGAATATTAGTCCTACTCGGTGCAGAGACGATGCTATTTTCAGGTTTGATTGGGACATTTCTCGTATTTCGGGTTGGGAATGTTACTTGGCCCCCGCCATCACATATCGGCATCGAGTTGCCACGTGCGGTGACCGGCATCAATACTGCACTGCTCCTACTGAGCGGCTACACGATGTTTCAAGCGCGCCGTGCAATTCAGAAGGATCTGGTGAAGCAGCTCCACAAGTGGCTTCTGCTCACCGGTGTCCTTGGGCTTCTCTTTCTCGGGATCCAGGGGAGCGAATGGGTGCAGCTGATTCGTAATGGGCTTACACTTCAATCTGGGGTCTACGGTGGCATCTTTTACGTACTCATCGGGTGCCATGCGGTTCATGTGCTGAGTGCTGTTATATGGTTATTCATCGTTTTTGGCATGGCATTGAAAGGACGTTTCTCCGCCACACGTTACGTCGGCGTTGATACCTGTACGATCTACTGGATTTTTGTTGTTGCGCTCTGGCCAATTCTCTACGTTTTGGTGTATCTCTCGTAGACATCATAGAAGGACTTTAAGAATGTATAGATTTTTCTGGTGGGCTTTCGTTTTGATATTTGTCATGCTCATAGCACCGACATATCTTGAGGCATGTCCTGCCTGTAAAACACTTGACGAGCCGATCAGTAAAGGTTTCAATTGGAGTATCCTTTTTCTGATGGCGATGCCGTTTACGGTTTTCACACTCGTCGGTGGCACGATTTTCTTACATTGGAATGGTTATCGGTTATCGGTAGTCGGTAGTCGGTTAAAGAAAGAGTTTCTACGCATCAGAAATCGCCTTAACTGACAACCGACAACTGACGACTGACAACTGGCAACTGGCAACTGATAACTAATAAAGGAGTTTGATATAGTGGAACACGCTACCACTTCGGATCATATTGAAGATGTATATGAACCTTCGCTTACGCCAGACAGCCTCGGCAAACTCGGCATGTGGATTTTCCTCGTCGGGGATACCATGTCGTTTGGAGCGTTGCTGGCAGCTTATGCCGCTGTCCGGGCAGGTGCAGGCATCATCGGTTGGGTCCCGCCAGATGAGATTCTCGGCATCAACCTAACCGCAGGTATGACATTCCTGCTGATATGCAGTAGTGTCACTATGGTGAAAGCATTGGAGTCGATTCAGAACGGTAATGTCTCGCGCATGTGTACGTTCCTTGGACTCACAATTGCTGGTGGATTCATTTTCCTCGGGCTACAGGCTTATGAATGGTATCATCTAATTACTCATGGCTTGACACTTACCGGTATCCCCGATCACGGATTGTCAGGTGCAGCGATTAGCGGCTCAACGCTTTTTGGTCCCATGTTCTATGCCATCACGGGTTTCCACGGGATGCACGTGACGGGTGGTGTCATTTATCTCATCGTTATCTTGATACACGGCGTGCGTGGCAGATATACGGCTGAGTTTAACCATGAGGTAGAGATCGTCGGACTTTATTGGCACTTCGTTGACCTTATCTGGATTATGGTTTTTACCTTTATCTATCTATTGTAGGAGGACAAGAAAATGGCACAAGACGGACACAAAGAGCATCCAAAATATATGAATATTTTCTGGTGGCTCTTGGGGCTGACAATCGCTGAGGTTTTGGTTGTGATACCGGATCTCCCTATAGCACTTAAAGCCATCTTGCTTATCGGAATGGCATGCTCTAAGGCTATCTTGGTTGCTAATTATTTCATGCATCTGAAGTTTGAAAAGAAAACATTGGCGATTATTGTGGTAACGCCTTTCATTATCTGCGTTCTTCTTGTTTTCGCGCTGATGCCCGATCTCACAACGGATGCCCGACACGAAGGAATAGAAAAACCGGCAGAAGTCGTTGATACCTCCTCTCATTAGTTATCGAAAACTCGTCCCGCAGTGTAGGTTCGCAAACATGGAAGCACAGAATGACAGTTCTAACAAAGCTGAACGGCGGCTCGATAAAAGTACCCTGATTTGGATAGTACTCGGTGTTATCATTATTGGCATCGCAGCTGTCAACTTATGGTCGGTGTTTGACACCAAATCGGAGATGCCGATCGCTAAAGATGCCACTGTCAGTGTGCCGGACTTCAATCTGACCGACCAGCGCGGAGAACCATTAGCACTGTCCGATATGAAGGGAAAAATTTGGGTGGCGGACTTTATCTTCACCAACTGCCCGACGATTTGTCCAGCGATGACACAGGAGATGGCACGCCTTCAATCCGAATTTGTCGCAGACCCGGTCTACTTCGTTTCCTTTTCTGTGGACCCGGAACGGGATACATCGGCTGTACTTTCACGATATGCGAAGGCTTATGGTGCTGACGAAAGACGTTGGCACTTTCTTACTGGGGACAAGGGACGTATCTATCAGTTAGCTGAAGAGGGGTTTAGTTTAGCCGCAGGGCACAAAGGTGCCGAAATACTTCATAGCACACGGTTTGTTCTCGTCGCACCGGATGGAAATATCTATGGACACTACGATAGTCGGAGTAAACCGGCACTGCTACGTCTCCGGCGGGATGTTAACGCACTTCTCGGAAAATGATTTTTGTCTATTCGCCATGCGTTCGATTCGGTTTATTTATTTCGATTGGCTTCCTCTGTGTAACCCGTCCGATCTTACAGACCGGCCTACACGCTTTAGTCAAATCGGTTCGTTTAGAGGCAAATGATAAACGATCTGCCAAGTCTGTTGATTTCAGTGGCGGCTTTTGTGATTCACTTCACATTCGGATTTTTCCGGGGGCGGTTTAAGAGGTTCAGCCGTCCGTGGAGCAGATGCCTCTACATTCCGATCGTTATTAACATCGTTGTGCGGCGTTTTGTCCTTGACTGGGGCTGGCAAACCGCGATGGTTTACTTATGGCCAGCGACACTGATTGCGCATATACTCGGTGGTTTTCTGGGGGTTCGCTACAAACCGGATGAACAGGATGAAATGTAGAGATAAGAGTTGGGTCCGCTAACCCGAAAGACCGAAACCATAGCCCGTAACGTAGTGGAGGGCGACTCTTGGGGAAGGCGCGTGAAATCTGAAACCTACGTTGTTCTCCCGCAAGGAAAATTAAAAAAATGATCAAAAAGATTTACGTACCTGTCGACAATTCGGACTATTCGGATGCGAGTATTGCTTTGGCAGTCGCGTTCGCGAGGAAATTCGGCTCCCAATTGGTCGGTTCACACGTTTATGCCGCAAAGATGCACGATGTCCGATTTAAACAGATGGAATACACCCTGCCAGAGGAGTATCAGGACGAGGTGGAACTTGAAAAACAACGCCGCATCCACGATACCCTCATTACGATGGGACTGCAACTGATCTCCGATTCCTATCTGGAGGTCATGAAGGAGAAGTGTACCGAATTTGACATCCCGTTTGAAGCGAAAATGCCGGAGGGCAAGCACTACATAAAACTCGTTGAGGACATTGAGGAAAGCGACTACGATCTCGTGATTATGGGTGCGCTTGGCATGGGGGCTGTCAAAGATAGCCTCATCGGTGGTGTCTGTGAGCGTGTTGTACGCCGTATCCATACCGATACCCTCGTCGTCCGAGACCTTGATCCAATTGAAGAACATGACGGAAATATCCTTGTTGGAATTGATGGAAGTCCTGAATCTTTTTCGGGATTGAAAACGGCGATACAACTCGGCCGGATGTTCAACAAACAGGTCGAAGCCGTTGGGGTCTACGATCCTTATCTCCACTACATCGTTTTCAATTCCGTTGTGAATGTGCTCACGGAACGCGCCGCGAGGACCTTCAGATTTAAAGAGCAGGAACAACTCCACGAAGAAGTTATTGATACTGGATTGGCGAAAATTTATCAGTCACATCTTGAAGTTGCGCGCTCTATTGCCAAAGAGGAACACGACTACGCCCTAAAAATTACTCTGCTTGATGGAAAAGGCTACGAAAAGATTCTACAATACACCCGAAAAACAGATCCGTGGCTCCTCGTTTTAGGCAGAATCGGCGTTCACAGTGAACAGGATGTGGACATCGGCAGCACCGCCGAAAACCTGCTACGTCTTGCCCCTTGCAATGTCCTCTTATCAAGTCAGCGTTACTTCCCACAGATTGATGTAAAGGCGGAAGAAACACTTGTCTGGACACAGGAGGCATTGGATAGAATGGAGAAAGCTCCGCCTCTCGTGCGTGGCATCGCCAAGACAGCCGTTCATCGGTTTGCGATAGAGCGCGGTCATTCTGTCATTACGGAGAGCGTCATCGACATGGCGATGGAAGCAATTATGCCGCAACGTGCCTCTGAAAAACTGACACGCGTCGCGAAAGAGATTGCCGAGCAAAAAGTGCTGGAGTCTGATGCAGTCCAGACATACATCTGCGGCGAGTGTGGCTATGCCGCACACAACCAGCAGCCTGTCAAGTGTCCCGTCTGTAGTTCGGAACCGGAACGTTTTCAGGTGGTGGATAAAAATTCGTTGGAACACGTCGCTATAGACGAAGGTGGTACTGAAGCAGAAGAGACATTCGACGGTGTGCGACTCCAATGGTCAGAAGAATCCAAAAAGGCACTGCGACGTGTCCCGCGCGGCTATATGCGACGCAATGTTAAAGCACGCATCGAAAAATCCGCACGTTCCCAAAAGATTAGCACGATCACGAATGCATTTGCAACTGAGATTATTGACGACAGCATGGGTGAAGCGGCAGCAGTCCGTGAAGATGCCCCCGAACTCAGAGAGGTGCAAGCACAAACTGGTTCCCAAAACGCTGAAGTCGTTCAGGATTTTGAAAGCTCTGTGAAATGGACGGAAGAGGCGGTTGAACGTCTAAATTTAGTCCCTGCTGGATTTATGCGGAATATCACCCAAACCCGGATTGAACAGCGAGCACAGGAGAACAACGTTACTCAAGTTACGCTTGATTTCGCTGCACGGGTCATTGAGGATGGTAGAAGTCTTGCCAATGAGGTGCTTGGCGAGTATTATCAACAGCCAAACCAGGAATAGCGTCTTCTGTAGGAGGGAATTCCGATTCCCGACTGATTTATTGCGAAAGTGGTTCTCAAAAGATTGATCAGAACAGGGAGCAAGATTATGTCTGAAATCCCAGCGGTCACATTCCAAATCCTCGGTCCAAATGAGGGCGTTGCAGAAGGCTCACATCAAGGTTTATGGTTTAAGGTGCAGTCGGATCCTCCACCGGCGAGTAACCTTGTTGTCGGCGTGAAGGTTTGCTCACCTAACGGAGAGGTTCAACAGTCAGGCACTGTTATGATTCTGAAACATGAAAGCCATTCCGCAGATTTTTTTTACAAGACGGTGGAAGGTAAACTTGATGTGTGGCTGGAAATTGAACCTTTTAATTCTCTCACCAAATTGGAGTTCCCTATTTTCACAAATGAGGGTTATGTTGTAGAAGCAGGACACGAGTTTCTGGAGTATAGCGTCGGCAGCTTGTCGAAAATAGTTCCTTACCAGTGGAACGGACACGATCGAGGTTTATGGACAGACGAGAAACGTTGAAGGATAGCAGTCGGCGGTCAGCAATCAGCAGTCAGCAAGACGGCGTTATGGAGGATAAAGCGATGTCCCCCGCCACACGAATTACTGACGGCTGAAAGCCGAAAGCGATTCCCTATTTGAACAGATTTCATCGAGGAGGGATCACCATGAAATATATACTAAGAAATACACTAACACTCCTACTCGGGGTGTTTATCCTTGTCACGAACGGTTTTGCTGAAAACTGGCACCAGTGGCGCGGACCCAACAACGACGGCATCAGCCACGAGACCGATGTACCTATCCAGTGGAGTCAAACCGAAAATGTTAAGTGGCGTTTATCACTCCCCGGTGAGGCTGCGTCTACCCCTGTTGTCTGGGAAGACAAGATTTTCCTCACTTCAGCTGAGGGGAATGCTCTCGTTCTGATGTGCATTAGCACTGAAGGTGAAGAACTTTGGAAACAGACTGTAGGGCATGGCAACCGAAGCGTCCGCGGGGGCGAAGGCAATTCTGCTGCTCCCTCCCCTGTAACTGATGGGGAACATGTCTGGGCGTTTCTCGGAACTGGAGATCTTGTCTGCTACGATTTCGATGGAAATCAGGTTTGGCATACCAATCTCGCTGAGCGTTACGGTAGTTTCAACCTCTACTTCGTTATGTCGACAACCCCGTTGGTTGACAAGGACCGACTTTACATCCATCTCATCCATAGCAACGCATGGCTCGTGCTCGCGCTCGACAAGATGACTGGGAAAGAGATTTGGAAACATAAACGCAAAAGCGATGCAACCGATGAATGTGAACACGCCTATACCTCTCCAATTCTCTATCGCGATGCAGAACGTGAATACCTTGTCGTCCACGGTGCGGATTATGTCACTGCCCACAGCCTCGAAGATGGTAGCGAAATCTGGCGATGTGGTGGCTTGAATCCGGAGGCAAGTTATAACCATTCCCTCCGATTTGTTGCTTCTCCGGTTGCAATAGAGGGACTCATCGTCGTTCCATCCGCGAAAAACGGACCCGTTTTAGGCATTGATCCAGCGGCGCAAGGCGATATAACTGACAGTAAATGGCAACGCTGGAAACTCCGACAAGGCACACCCGATGTTCCCTCACCGCTTATTCACGACGGCTTGGTTTATCTTTGTCGAGAGAGAGGCGATCTGATATGTCTTGATGCCGAGACCGGAGAACAACTCTATCGCGAGCGGACGCATCGACACCGGCACCGTGCCTCACCTGTCTATGCGAACGGACACATCTATCTAACGTCTCGTGACGGCATTGTCAATGTTGTGAAGACAGGACGTATATTTGAAATCGTTGCCCGCAATTCGATAGAGGAAGCCGTCGCCGCATCTCCCGTTATCTCAAACGGGACGCTCTATCTGCGCAGCTATCAGGCACTCTATGCAATCGGCGGAGAATAATGAAAAGTTACAAAGAGTTGCCTAACGATGCTGGCTCCAACATTATCGGGCAAGTCACAGCGCAGGCGGATCGACTTCAGAAACGGCTTGCCTCTGTCAAACATACTGTCGCCATTATGAGTGGGAAAGGTGGTGTCGGCAAGAGTGCCATCGCCGCTAACCTCGCTGTTGCACTCACGCTGAGAGGCAACACTGTCGGGGTTGTGGACGCTGACATCAACGGACCAACGCTTGCCAAGATGATGGGAGTCCGCAACGCCACACTGGAATACACACCGGCTGGTGTTAAGCCCGCAGTCGCGGGACTCGGTACCAAGCTGATCTCTATGGACTTACTCTTGGCAGAAGACGATACGCCGGTGCTTTGGAACGCGCATACCCAGAAAGATGCCTTCACATGGCGTAGCACAATGGAGGTCGGCGCGCTCCGAGAGTTTATCGCCGACACCGTGTGGGGCGAGTTGGATTATCTCCTGCTGGATCTGCCACCCGGAAGCGATCGACTTCCAAATGTGGCGGAACTCATCCCGAACCTCGGTGGTGTTGTCGTCGTGACGATACCCTCTGAGGTCTCGCAACTGGTCGTCAAAAAATCCGTAACGATGGCGAGAGATGTTCTCAAGGTCCCAATCATCGGCGTTGTCGAAAATATGGCTTTCTATGTCTGTCAACACTGTGGCGAAGAGGAGCCCCTCTTTTCCGCTGACGAGACACTGGACGATGCGTTCCAACAGGTCCTTCTCGGCAGTATCCCTTTTGATCCGAGACTTGCACGTTGTAGTGACACCGGAATCCCTTATATTGACGAATATCCAGATACTCCGGCAAGCAAGGCACTCATACAGGTAACTGAAAAAATCCAAAACTTTTTTGATGAGAAAACACAACGTAGCCTGTAATGAAATGGAGGGGTTTTTGCTTGGGGGTTTTTTCAGATATACAGAGCAAAGCGTTCTTCGTTAAATCCACCCTAACCGAACCGCAAGGAAAATTAAAAAAATGAAATTTTTATGTACAGATTGCGATACAGCGATGAAGTTTAAAGACGTAACCCGTCCCGAACAAGGTTCCGTGACAGCACTTTTTGAATGCCCTGACTGCTTCACAGAGATCGCCATGTACCTCAATCCGTCAGAGACCCAGATGCTGAAGTCCTTGGATCTCAAACTCGGTGGCAACAACGAAGCAGCGCAGCCGATGCAGCTGGTGCGTTCACAGTTAGAAACCGCAAAAGGCGAGTCGATGCCTAACGAGTTTTCCCCAGAGATCGCTTCAAGCGAAACCACTGAGGGTGGCAAGTGTCCCTTTACTGGTGTTATCTCCGAAGCATTTCAGGAAGAGCCTGAACCTACCGAACCAACGGGACCCGTCTGGTCGGCGGAAGCACTTGAGCGTTTAGAGCGGATTCCGGCGTTTGTTCGTCCTATGGCGAAGATGGGGATTGAAAGTTTTGCGAAAGAAAACGGACATGACGAGATTACAGGCGCAATTATGGATGCCGCGCGTGGAAACTTCCCTGCACAGTTCTAATGTCTATTTCCTCTGAAGATGTCAGGCAGTGTGCGTTATCCGTCTAAGTGTTCTTGGAATGCCGGGAAGCTATTGGCTAACGAGGCATTTAGATTCAACTGCTTGAGACGGTTGAGGTCCTCAATCGCTTCAAGCCTGGGACTTAGGGTGTTGACATCGGCATCTGTGAACCGCGCCTCAAGCACCGCCAAAATGTTTTCAATCATCGCTTGGCGCGCCCCGCGTTCGATACCTCGTTGTATGATGCGTTCGTAAACAGGAGATTCTTGCATGATTTCCTCCAATACCCGATCCTGAAAAAGTTCAGGCGGATGGACTAACCCTCCAAAAACGGAGAGCGCATATAATAACGTGCCCCGCGTCTGCCCTTGTATTATACACGAGGTTGGGCAAAATATCAACCTGATTTTTTAAAGGACTCTCCCGAATTATACTATAGTTTGGACGGTTTCTGTCCGGCTCGCGCTTTGTTTCCGTCGCCTTTTTTCCTTTTTCTTAACGTGAGTTTGGTAATAAAAATTGAAGGGTCCCGTAGGTGTTTTTGCTTGGGTGTTTCCGCTAGGTAGAGCGGAGAAAGACCAAGACCCCTTCAGGTTACCCAAAAAACGTGCTTTTCAAGGACATATTCATCGAAATAGACACAGCGAAACCCAACAATCCAACGCCGCCGTTTGAGAATGTAGCCGGTTTCCAACTCACGTTACTTTTTTCAAACTCACGTTTTTCTTAGAGTTCCGTACATATGCGCAACCCGCTAAAAAATAAAATCGGATGCCCGTCTGAGCAGCCCCGTAGGGGCGAAATGTCTATAGAAAAGGCGGCCCCCCGCGCCCAAGCCCCGTTTTCTTAGAGTTCCGTACACATGTGCAACCCGCTAAAAAATAAAATCGGATGCCCGTCTGAGCAGCCCCGTAGGGGCGGAATGTCTATAGAAAAGGCGGTCCCCCGCGCCCAAGCCCCGTAGGGGCGAAATGTCTATCCCGTAAAAAAATTGTCCAAAGTTTAGGAATTATAGTAAAGTCCGAAGATATATTTACAGTTCGCAAGGAAACAAGCAACCCACCACCGCTGGCGAGGATTGTATCCGGGGTCCCCACCCGTTACTGGGAAAGGGCACCTTTGTGTTGGTGTATAGGTAATTACGGGTTTTACTATAATGCCTGCGTCCTAACCCCGTTAGACAAATGAAATTCGGTTGACATCTTTTCGGATAACTTGTTATCATTAAACGATGAAGATCCACGCCTTCACTGGCAGTTTATGCTTACCTACAGACTTTTCGCTAAAAATGGAGCGCACATTATGAAGCATCAAGCCCCGCGCTGGATACAGAGAGCCGATAGTTTTCGCAGGGCATTTTCGCGATTGAAACAAGGAGTGGATTTGGCACGACAACGTGAACTGTCAGACTTGGAAGCACAAGGATTGATACAGGGTTTTGAATATACCCATGAATTGGCATGGAATACGCTAAAGGATTTTCTTCAAACGCAAGATTTTAAGTTGTACGGTTCGAGAGATACAACCCGTGCGGCTTTCAAAGAGGGACTCATTGAAAACGGGGAAGCGTGGATGGAGATGATTCGCCACCGCAATTTAACAACGCATACCTACAACGAGAGTGTCGCTAACGAGGTTGTTTCTGCACTTCTCAATACATATTTTTCTGAATTCGAGACATTATTGGCGAAAATAGAACGTTTGAAACAGGAACAATCGCTATGAAATACGGTTTGTCGGAGCGTACCCTTCAAAAAATCCAGGGTGTTTTAAGCCGTTATCCCCAGGTTGAAAAAGCGATTTTATACGGTTCGCGCGCCACAGGGACTTACCGAAATGGTTCTGATATCGACCTTACCCTTTGTGGTGATGCGTTAACACACAGCGTACTCTCCCGAATTGACACTGAATTAGACGATCTCCTCCTACCCTACACGATTGATTTATCCATTTTTCATCAGATCGACAACCCCGCTATGGTTGAACAAATTCAACGCATTGGTATAGACTTTTATGGAAAGTATGGAGACGTCTAACCTCAGGACTATTTTCTCAATTTCGTTCAACCCAACCTACAACACTGAATTGACACCTATAGATTGAACGTAGTAAAACCCAATAATTGGCAATCGAAAGGGTTTGTAATCCTATTCATCCGCTAATCCTATAGATCCTGATTCAGACAAGACACACCACGCCCACTCTGATCCTTTATCCCCAGTTTTATGGCATTTTTTGTAACGTCCTTAAGGAAAATGACGTTATCTTCTTAGGGGGAAAATTTTGAAAATTCGCAGTATTTTGCTTGAGCATTTTTTTGAAAGTTATATCTAAGAAAAAAGGTCGACCAGATCAAAGGTTAAAACATATTCTTGAGTTTAAGTGTTTCTGAAGGAGGAAGATGACGAATGTTCTTTAATAAATTGAGATATCCGTTAGTTTTAGCGGTGTTACTCATTGCTGGGCTTGCCTTCGTTGCAGCACCAACCACCGAAGCTGTGACACCGGTACTGTTAGTCCCAGATGAGTTAGAAAATGTTACCGGTGATGACAACACGCAAGGCATCCAAGTATACGGCATCAGATCCGAAAATGTTACTTTTGAATTGACCATCACATTTCAGGATGACCCCCTGGCTACTAATCCTGTAAATACCCGAGTAACTGGTTTTGAGGTCGAGGATATTAATTTGGTTGCTGCAGATAGCAGCAACCAAATTATTTCTGGTGGTGCGACAGCTTCTGCCTTTCGATCCAAAGCGAATGATAGTGTATACACAACCACAATCACTGCCAGGGGAAATGTCAATACGGTTCTTATAAACATATCCGCGGGAGCTGCCGATACCCCTGGCACGGTGGACCCTAATTTTGCTATTGTTGGTAACGTGGCTACTCAACCGGCTGAGCAATTAGTGGTCCACATAGTTCGGAGTGCGGCACCCCCGCTCACGATTTCCCCTGATAGGTTGATCGGCGGCAATGCTACCTTTACGGTAACGTTAACCTCAACCACGGCAATTACACTGACGGAGGCAGATATCAAGGTCGGCCATGGATCTGTGGATAGTCTTGCATCTGATGCCGCCAAAAGAGTTTGGACGGTGACAATTCTCCCTGGTATCGGTGGAACCGAGATAACAGTGGAACCCTCGGCTACCGGCGCGTATATCTTCCCAAAACGCACGTTTACCGTAGATACAACGGGACCCGTCGTGACGGTGAGCGGTTTGCCGCCTGTAGGTGGGGGTGCGTTTGTCATAACGATCGCCTTTAACGAACCACTTCAGACGGGCACCACGCTGCTTCCGAGCGAAATCTCGGTCATCGGCGGTTCGATCAGCATTCCTATCGCAATCCCCGGTACAAACACTTACGTCACAACGCTCACACCCGATCCGGGTGTTACAACGGTGACGGTGCAGGTCAACGCCAGTGCAGTCACAGACGAAGGTGGGATACAAAACGCAGCAACGCCTTCACCCGCACACACTTTTACGGTCGCCGTAACCGGGACACCGCCAGGCACCACGCCAAGACGAAGCAGTACCAGCGTGACGATTAGCGAAATCATGTTCGCTTCTAATGGCAGCACAAATGACATCCAATGGATCGAACTTTTCAACGGTTCTAAGACCCAGACCGTTGTCCTCAATGCGGGTAGTGGATGGGAACTGATTATCGAAAACTACGACGATCCGCGCGCAGAGAACGCACCCTTGTCCGGAACCATTAATTTTAAAAATAAGGGTAGCGTGAAAGAGATTCCGCCGGAAGAAGCAGTGCTTGTCGTCTCATCGAATGGCAGAAATTCGGATAATACTCACTTCGCATCTGCCCGCGTCTTCAAGGTCTACTCAGAACTCCCTGCCGAGTTTGGGATGAGCATCCGGCGAGATCTTTTCTTGCACCCGACCCAAGGCTTCCATATCAAACTCGTTGATGGAAGCAATAACCTCATTGATGAGGTTGGCAACCTCGATGGAAGAATCCGGACCACCGATGAACCCTCATGGCAATTACCGAATGGGTGGACCGTAGATGGCAATCGCTCCTCCATCATCCGCCGGCATCGGGAGTATCAGAACGGAAGGTATTCTAATAAAGGGATCGCTCGCGACGGCACCGAACGGGCCGGGTGGATCCTTGCAGCACAGACCGCTTTCCTGGATTACTCAAGGGACACCGAAACATGGTATGGCCGTGCTAACGACTACGGCACCCCAGGGATCCGGGCAGCGGGGCACGCACTCCCTGTTGAACTCTCACACTTCCGACCAGAACGTACTGAAACCGGCACAGTGGTCATCCAGTGGACGACCCAATCTGAGGTGGACAACGCCGGATTCAATATCCTGCGGAGTCAAACGAGGACGGGTGAATTCAAGGTCATCAACGCACAACTACTTCCAGGGGCAGGCACAACTGCGGAAAGCACGACCTACATGTGGACGGATGCCACAGCGAAACCGAATGTCGTCTACTATTACCAGATTGAAGACGTATCCTTGGCAGGTGAGCGTCAAACGTTAGCCACCGTCCGCCTGAGAGGATTCATTTCCGCCAAAGGCAAGCTTGCCACGCAGTGGGGCGTATTGAAACAATCTCGCGATTAACCAATGAAGAATAACACTTAACAATCCCTGAGATAACAAACGGGCAGTGCACAACACGGCACTGCCCGTTTTCTTTTTACCAGTATGCCACTGTTAGGTTCAACCCTTCCGCCCCGCTGGCGAGGATTGTATCCTCGCCCTTTTCAATCCTGTTCATCTCCTAATCCTGTAAATCCTGCTTCAGACCTGCGTGGTTTCTAAACGCTTCAGCCTCGTAGGGGCGACATCCATATAGCGGCTATTCATCAAGCTGATGCACAACAGCGAGTGGTGTTGCGGCGAGTAGACCCGCATCAATCGGAATAGTGACACCGGAGATCCATTTCGATTCGTCACTGGCGAGAAAAACGGTTGCCCAAGCCACGTCCCAAGCGGTTCCTTCCGTGCCAAGGGGTCCGATAAGACGGCGCCGTTCGCGCTCCGCTTCGCTCAGATACGGGGCAGGAAACGAAGCATAGAGATGCCCAGGCGCGATACAGTTCACCCGAATATTGTCGCGTCCATGATGAACCGCCATCACTGTTGTGGCAGAAATCATCCCGCCCTTCGCCGCCGCGTATGGCAGGTTCCGAGATGAACCGGCGCGCAACGCGTCGATTGATGAGACATTGATGATTGAGCCACCGCCTGCCTCAGCCATCCGAGGCACAGCGTGTTTACACGCCATGATCATGCTCTTGAGGTTGACATCCATCACCCTGTCCCACTTCTCTTCATCTACCTGCGTGACTATCCCGGAACCGCCGAGTCCAACGTTGTTGAAAAGGACGTTCACTTTGCCAAAACGTTCGACAGCAGCTTCTACCATTCCAGCGCAGGCTGCCTCTGTGGACAGGTCGCCAATGAATACCGATGCTTCGCCACCTTCTGCCTCAATTTCTGCGAGTGTTGCGTCGGCATTTTCAGGCGAGATGTCCGCCAACAGCACTTTCGCACCTTCTCTCGCGAAAAGCATTGATGTCGCGTAGCCGGTACCGTCAACTTCACCTTTTTTCCCTGCACCTGTAACGATCGCAACCTTCCCGTCCAATCGATTCATTTTCTACTCCATCTGGGTAAGTCTGCCACGCGCCGCTGGCGAGGTTTCAAACCTCGCCAACAATGGGTAGTGGATTAGAATTGGCATTTAGCCAATCCCTAACTTATCGTTGATTTCCTTCTGGTAGCCTTCCAATTCGCAGTTTTCGATCTCGTCAATTGTCACGGGACGACCGAACCATCCCGATTCATAGACTGCCATGCAGATGGCTTCTGACCGCATGCCTTCGACGGCATCTACTTCTGGTTTACCACCTGTCCGAATTGCATCGGCGAAGTATTTCAACTCAATCGCAACGGTATCTTCTACACCGCTCGGGAAGTAGTATTCCCGTTCCGAATCGCTGAGGCTATCGGTGAATTCTTTCATCAACTCCTCGTTGGAAATCGGTTCACCGCCGCGGGGCACCAATCCTTGATTCCAGTCAAGCGCGCCCTCGCTGCCGTAAACGGTATGTTGACCGAACCCTTGTCCTGGTGCTGAACCGACCCAGGTCCACTGCGCCGTAACACCTTGTTCAAACTTGATGGTAGCGATCATCGCATCCTCAACGTCAACCGCATAACCGCCTTCTCTTTCTGCCGGATTGTCATAGCGAAAAGGTTCGTAAGCCTTGTTGATGGCATAGACCTCTTCGGCTTCCATGCCGAGAATGTAGCGCATCAGATCGGTGAAATGCACGCCGCCATCTAATGCCCAACCGCCGCCTGCATCCATCTTGAAGTTACGCCAACCCCATTTCCCTAAGCCTTCGTTGACCTCTATCCAGAAGAACATACGAGGGTCGCCGATACGTCCTTGCGCGATTGCCCAACTGCGTGTGCGTTGGATACGTGCCAAGCGATAGTTTTCAGCAACGGAGATAATCTTATCGTTTCGATCCGCTGCTTCCATCATCAGTTTGCATGCCCGCATTGTGATACCGAACGGCTTTTCGATGATAACGTGCTTCCCCGCCTCCAGCGCAGGCACGGCGAGTGTGTGGTGGGCACTATGAAGCGCACAGATGTCAACACACTCCAGATCGGGGTGTTTCGCCAACATCTCGTCGAGTTCTGTATAGACGGCTGGCTTCGTGCCACCTTGAAACTCTTGCGCCTGATTTGCGCGTTCCTCAGCGCGTTCCTCGGCGATGTCGCACGCTGCCACAATCTCGTAATCCCTGAGTCCCGCGGACCAAAGTTGGCGATACCCACCCATGTGAGCACCGGACATACCACCGCATCCGACTAATCCCATTTTGATTCGTTCTGCCATATAAGCCTCCTTATATATCTCACTCGTAACTCGCGCACGTCCACCGCACGCCTACAAGTGGACATGCGAAATTATATGCGATGCATAATCTCGTGTCAACATTTTTATCTCTGATGAAGATTAAGAAAACGAACTGGTAATTCTTGAAGATGCCCTTGGGAATCATGGTAAACCTATAATCCTGTTCATCATAAATGCCGCCCCTACGGGGCTTGAGTTTTTTGGCCACATGCTGCTATAAACATTGTGAAGAAACACCCAAGCAAATAAACCCTACGGGACTAAAGAGGGTTTCTGGCGTGTGCAAAGTTTATGGCTAAAACCCGGCGCAGTTGGAAACAGCGCCTACCGGCCTGGAGATGCGACGGTTGTTTTTTTAATTGACACCTATGGTGCGTGTATGGGGCGCAATCTAACAGGATACGCTACAAAAGAGAAAACGAAATGCCCGTGTGAATACCCACCAAAACCCTTGACTTAAAGAATCCGTTTCTGATAGAATACGTGAATAAAGGGGGAAATGACTATGCGCATCAGAGATACAAGATTTTTCTATAGCACCAAATATTGCTTTATCGCAATAGCGGTTTTAACGCTGTTTATCTGTGTATCTACATACGCAGCGGTTGATGAAAATACAGTCGCCGTCTGGCTCTTTGAAGAAGGAGCAGGAAAGACCGCGGAAGATGCTTCCGGCAACGGTCACGATGGTGAATTTGCAGGGAATCCTAAATGGGTCAAAGCGAAGTTCGGAACAGGCTTGAAACTTCCGGGGAATGACAGCGGTTACGTCGTCGTCAAGTCTACCAAAAAACTGGAATTGGAAACACTCAGTATTGAAGCGTGGGTCAAAGTGGAAGAAGGCACGGGCAAATGGCAAGGCATCGTCTGCAAACAGCAGGCAGGATGTACCAATCGGAACTACGGTATCTGGGTTCATGTAGATCAGCATGTGCTGCATTCGGAAATCGGTGCGAATGGCGCGTGTGGGTTTAGTATAGATGGCACGACCAAGATCACTGACAACAAGTGGCATCACCTCGCCTTTACTTATGATGGTAAGATGGGACGAGCCTATGTCGATGGTAAATTGCAAAATGAGGCACCTAATGGTACTACGTTTCAGAGTGCAGACCCGATTACAATCGGTGTGCCGAATCTCAATAACGCAAACGGATTGAAAGGTATCATTGACGAGATCCGCATCTCCAACGTCGCACGCACCGAAGATGAAATTCAGGAAGCGATGGATGTCGGTTTAGCCCAAATTCTCAATGTTGAACCCGGTGGCAAACTTGCAACCCGCTGGGGTTACCTCAAGCGTGTACCGTAGGGCTTTTCAAAACCGGTAGGTGCGGTTTCCAACCGCACTATAGCACAAAATCTTTAGAAAAATAGCAAGCACCTCCTCTTCGCTGCTGGCGAGGATTGTATCCTCGCCTACCAACACAAACCCCAGCGGAGCGACATCTGCAACTTAAGGTTACAATAGTTTAAAGAAGGAGAACGGATTGAGAAAATTAACATACGCATGCTTACTGATTTTCTGCATCACTATATTCGGGTGTGGAGTAACGAAAACCACGCCAGAGGACACGAATCCGGCGGCAACACCGGAGAAAGATGTCAGGGTCTCATTCGATCCAGAACACGGACTACCGATGTCAGTGCCGGAAGAGGTCGGTGTTTCTACCAAACGTCTGAAACGCATCCGCTCTCTCCTGCAAGGTTACTACAATTCAGGACAGGTCTCCGGATTCCTAACGGTTGTGGCACGACGCGGGAAAATCGTTCATTTTGAAACCATCGGCATGCGGGATGTTGAGAATAGCAAACCTGTCGAACCGGATACGATATTCCATATCTATTCCATGTCAAAACCGATTACCAGTGTCGCCGTGATGATGCTTTATGAGGAAGGACATTTTCAACTCGGTACACCCGTCTCCCAGTTTATTCCTGAATTTAAGAACATGAAGGTCTACAACAAGGACCAGACTGAAATCTTGGATGCGGAGAGGGAGATAACAATCAAGCACCTCCTCATGCATACCGCAGGACTCACCTACGGTTGGGGCAATAAACCTGTCGATGCACTCTATAAAGAGGCGAAAATCCGTGAACCCGGTTCAACCTTGGTGGATATGGCCAGAAAACTGGGTAACATTCCACTCGTTCATCAGCCCGGTGAGAAGTGGACTTACAGTGTCTCTACGGATGTACTCGGTTACCTTGTAGAGGTTGTGTCTGGCATGCCATTTGAAGAATTTCTCCAAACACGGCTCTTTGAACCTCTTGGCATGGTAGACACCGCATTTTCGGTGCCACCAGAGAAGCGGGACAGGCTTGCAGCACTCTATAGACCTACTAAAGAGAACGGACTTGAGCGGACTAAACGAGCAGCGATCGCAATTGATGAATTCACTTTTTTCCCATCTGGAGGTGGCGGGCTTGTCTCGACCGCTGCAGATTATATGCGGTTTTCTCAGATGTTGCTCAACGGTGGTGAACTTGATGGTGTCCGTATATTGGGCAAAAAGACAGTTGAATTGATGCGCTATCCCCATCACAACAATCGGTTTGGACTCGGTTTTGCGGTTGTTACGGATAGAAACTCTCCGAACATCCTGGAGTCTATAGGAAATTTCAGTTGGGGCGGTGCCGCCGCTACCACTTTCTGGATTGATCCACAAGAGGAATTGGTCGGTTTGCTCATGACGCAGCTTCTCAATAACCGTTACCCTTTCCAACGGCAATTTAAAGTCCTAACATATCAGGCACTCACAGAATGACAGGGACACTTACTCAGGTAGGCGCGGTTTCCAACCGAATCATAGCAGCAAAATCTTTAAGGAAGTAGCAAGTGCCTCCTCTTCGCTGCTGGCGAGGTTTGAAACCTCGCCTACCAACACAAACCGCCAGCGGAGCGACATCTGCAACTTACAGGATACAATAGTTTAAAGAAGGAGAACGGATTGAGAAAATTATTGGCATATACATGTTTACTACTTTTTTGTGTTACTACACTCGCTTTCGGACAAGGACTCCCGATAGCAGTGCCGGAGGAAGTCGGCTTTTCTGCCGAACGACTTGAACGCATCCGTCCTATGCTACAAGGTTATGTTGATGACGGACGTATAGCGGGGTTCCTGACAGTCGTGGCGAGACGCGGGAAAATCGTTCATTTTGAAACCATCGGCATGCAAGATATCGAAAATAAGAAACCCATTGAGCGAGATACCATCTTCCGTATCTACTCGATGTCGAAACCGATTACCAGTGTCGCAGTGATGATGCTCTATGAGGAAGGACATTTTCAACTGGACACACCGGCATCCAAATTCATCCCTGAATTTAAGGACATGAAGGTCTACAACGAAGACCAAACTGAAATCTTGGATGCGAAGAGAGAGATAACGATCAGACATCTCCTTACGCACACCGCGGGGTTAACTTACGGCTGGGGCAATGAACCGGTTGATGGCCGCTATAGCGAAGCGAACCTTTTTCAGCCCGGCACGACACTTGTAAGTTCGGTAAAGAAACTTAGCGAGATTCCGCTCGTTCACGAACCGGGTGAAAGGTGGACCTACGGGGTCTCCGTGGATGTACTCGGCTACCTCGTGGAGGTGGTTTCTGGAATGCCGTTTGAAAAATTCCTTCAAACACGCATCTTTGAACCTCTCGGCATGGTAGACACCGCATTTTCAGTATCTTTAGAGAAGTTGGACAGGTTTGCCGCACTGTATCAACTTAACAAAGAAGGGGGGATGAAAGGTGATAAAGACAAAGAAAAAAAGAAGGACGGTGCTATAGAGAAGAAGGAGATGAAAGGTGATAAAGAGCAAAAAATGATGTTGGAACGTGTTGATAAGGATCCACGACTCGCGAGTGGTGAGATCCGTTTCTTTCCAGGGGGCGGTGGCGGACTCGTCTCCACTGCTCCAGACTATATGCGGTTTTCTCAAATGCTGCTCAACGGTGGTGAACTCGACGGTGTCCGTATATTGGGGAAGAAAACGGTTGAACTAATGCGGTATCCGCATCACGAGGGTTGGTTTGGACTTGGTTTTTCTATCGTAAATGATAAGGCATCAAAAGACACCGATGATAAAGAACCAAAAGACACACCGGAGTCGATAGGAAGTTTCAGTTGGGGAGGTGCTGCTGGTACCATCTTCTGGATTGACCCTGAAAAGGAGTTGATCGGTTTGCTCATGACGCAGATCAGTGACGTGTCCTCTTCCCACGATCAATTTAAGGTGCTAACTTATCAGGCACTCACGGAATAGTAGCCGTCGGCTATCGGCTATCGGCGATCAGTAAAGAAGTGTTTGGTTTAATCAGAACCCGTCTTTGCTGATAACTAATGGCTGACAGTTATTCCCCTGATTGCTGACGGCTGATGGCTGATAGCCACATTATAGGAGATTTTGATGGCAATATATGAAGGGTTGCCGCGGGCGGTACCTGAAGATGTTGGCGTATCCACCTCGCGGTTGGGGCGTATTGCCCCCGTCATGCAAGGCTATGTTGACAACGGAAAAATTCCTTGTGCGTTGACAATGATCGCGCGTGAAGGCAAGCTTGTCCATTTTGAAAAGTTTGGCATGCAGGATATCGCCGCCGCCAAACCGGTGGAATTTGACACTATTTTCCGCCTCTATTCGATGACGAAGCCGATTACCAGTGTCGCTGTGATGATGCTCTACGAAGAAGGGCATTTTCAACTCACCACACCTGTCTCCGAATTTGTTCCATACTTCAAAGATATGAAGGTTTACACGGAAGACGGCAGGGCAATTGTTGATGCGGAACGCGAGGTGACAATAAAACATTTACTCTCCCATACTGCTGGACTTATCTATGAAAGCGATAAGGATGATCATCCGATTGATCAGCGATATGAGGATGCAGATCTCTACGGCGGTGACCTCGCCAATATGATACAAAAGCTCGGAAGTATTCCTCTCCTTCACCAACCCGGTACCGCGTGGAAGTACGGTATGTCTACCGATGTCCTCGGCTACCTTGTAGGCATCGTATCGGGTATGCCGTTCGAGACGTTTTTGAAAACTCGTATTTTTGAGCCTTTAGGCATGAAGGATACCGGTTTTTCGGTGAGGGTTGAAGATGCTAACCGATATTCAAAGGTATATGAATTCGGGGAAGACGGTGAGCTGCAGGCAATTGAAAAGATCCATGCTGCAACTGGACCGCTGAGTTTTTTCCACTCTGGTGGCGGAGGGTTACAATCGACCGCCGCCGATTATCTCCGATTCTGCCAAATGGTGCTCAACGATGGTGAACTCGATGGCGTTCGGCTCCTCGGAAGAAAAACAGTCGAACTCATCACAATAGACCATATTTCTAACGATTGGCAACCCAATGAGAGGACTGGGACAGGTTTTGGACTTGGGTTCGCTGTTGTCACCGATGTCGCTGAAACGCACACGCTCGGTTCCGTGGGCACTTGCGGTTGGGGCGGTATGGCAAGCACCACATTTTGGATCGATCCTGTAGAAGAGTTGATCGGCATTTTTATGACACAATTGGTCGGTGCCGATTCACCATTCCACGCCCAATTCCGGGTGCTAACCTATCAGTCAATTGTTGATTGAAGAATTGATCGGCTTAAAAAGGAGGCGAACGGATTGAGAAAATTATTGGCTTACATATATTTACTGCTTTTCGGTGTTACTACACTCGCTTTGGGACAGGGGCTACCGATGGCAGTGCCGGAGGCGGTCGGTGTTTCTGCCGAACGCCTTGAACGTATCCGTCCTGTCATGCAAGATTACGTCGATAAAGGGCACCTGCCGGGATTCCTAACAGTTGTGGCACGACGCGGGAAAATCGTTCATTTTGAAACCATCGGCATGCGGGATGTTGAGAATAACAAACCGGTTGAGCCAGACACGATATTCCGTATTTATTCCATGTCAAAACCGATTACCAGTGTCGCTGTAATGATGCTCTATGAGGAGGGACATTTTCAACTCGGCACACCCGTTTCTCGGTTTATTCCTGAATTTAAGGACATGAAAGTCTACAACGAGGACCAGACGGAAATCTTGGATGCGAAGAGGGAGATAACGATCAAGCACCTCCTCATGCATACTGCAGGACTCACCTACGGTTGGGGCAATAAACCTGTTGATGAACGCTATAAAGAGGCAAAAATCTTTGAACCCAACACAACGCTCGCTGATATGGTGAAAAAACTCGGTAACATTCCACTCGTTCACGAACCGGGTGAAAGGTGGACCTACGGGGTCTCCGTTGATGTACTCGGCTACCTCGTGGAAGTGGTGTCCGGAATGTCGTTTGAGAAATTCCTCCAAACCCGTCTCTTTGGTCCCCTCGGTATGGTAGACACCGGGTTTTCAGTGCCACCGGCGAAGGTTGACAGGTACGCTGCACTGTACCGACATAACAGAGAAGAGGGACGGAAACAACGTGTTAAAGATGCACCCCTCGCAAACGATGAGGTCAGTTTTTTCCCATCGGGCGGTGGCGGCCTCGTCTCGACCGCTGCGGATTACATGCGGTTTTCTCAAATGTTGCTCAACGGCGGTGAACTTGACGGTGTCCGCATATTAGGCAAGAAAACCGTAGAATTGATGCGGTATCCGCATCACGATAATTGGTTTGGACTCGGCTTTGCTGTTGTTACAGATAAAGAGCCACCGAACATTCTGGAATCGGTCGGGAATTTCAGTTGGGGTGGTGCCGCTGCTACCACTTTCTGGATTGACCCCGAAGAGGAATTGATCGGCTTGCTCTTGACGCAGCTTCTCAATAACCCTCACCCTTTCCAACAGCAATTTAAAGTGCTGACCTATCAGACGTTAACAGAATTAGGACTTACGCATCATTGATTTTTATCATAGGAGATTTGAGTTGTTGACAGAGATATTCAGAAAGCCATCCGTGTTTGACTTGATAAAGTGTTTTACCTGTTTGATAAGCGTTGCGCATTAGGTGAACCCAAACCAGAAAAGCAGCGGCAATGTGATTCCGAACGATACGCGCCAGACGACATTGGCAATTCTCCAAACCTGTCAACTGTTTGGCTTCGCGGTGAAGTTGTTCAATCTTCCAGCGCACGTCGCACACCTGTCGCACGACGGACACATCGGATTGACTCAAGTCATTGGTTATGACAGAATCCGTGCGTTGAGAAGACGCCACCCGGAAAACTTTCACCTTATGATCTCTGGGAAACCTATGAAGTTTTACGCGTTTGCCTGATTTTTCTTCTGCCTCTGTCCAGTGTAAAGAATCAATGCGTTGATAGGGTTTCTTAGCATCAGAATCATCAACAAGACGATTACATTTCAACGGGACATAATACGTCTTATCAAGATTTTCAATGTAAAGGAGCAGAGATTTACTCGCATACCAAGCATCCATCAGCACCGTTGAAAAAGCGAGGTCGCGCGAGTATACACAGACCGAAAGCATATCTCGGACATGATCCAACTTCGATTTACCATCGCCTGCTTTATCGTAGATACGGTAATCAATCAACCAATACCGGTCTAACTTCGGATTCACATAGACGCACGTAACAATAGCAATACCGTTGATGATACCGCCAGCATTGCCGGAATAGTGTCTCCGGGCGAGGGCGATCTTCTTCGCATAGCGTTTATCAATGACGGTATCATCAAAGATAAGGTAGCCATCGGGAGCCAACACCACGTCATTTTTGACGTGTTCCCAAAGCAGACGCGGGGTCAGACGGTCCCCTGCGAGATAACGGTTGATCTGATCATGACTGAAACTTTCACAATGTTCTGCGAAATGCGTCAGCGTATAGTTGATTGGCGTGCTAAGTAGATATTGACAATAGTCAAGACGTGTTGGTCTAAGCATATTGAGATGCCTCCTCGTAGAGCATATTACCCCGTCTACGAGGTTATGTCAAACATTATTGCGTAAGTCCTAAGAATAACAGAAACCCTGACTTAGGTAGGCGAGGTTTCCAAACCTCGCCCTCTGACAACTGACAACTATCCCATAGGAGATTTTGATGGCAATATATGAAGGATTACCGCGCGCTGTGCCTGAAGATGTGGGCATGTCAACCTCGCGATTAGGACGCATCGCTCCGGTCATGCAACGCTGGGTTGACGACGGTAAAATACCTTGCGCATTGACAATGATCGCGCGTGAAGGTAGACTCGTCCATTTTGAAAAGTTCGGGACGCAGGATATCACCACCGCGAAACCCGTGGAGTTTGATACTATCTTCCGTATCTACTCAATGACGAAGCCTATTACCAGCGTTGCTGTAATGATGCTCTATGAAGAAGGACATTTTCAACTCGGTACACCGATAGCCAAACTTATTCCAGCTTTCGAGGACATGCAGGTTTACACTGAAGATGGTAGCGTTATTGTTGATGCGGAACGCGAGATGACGGTAAAACATCTGCTCACGCACACTTCTGGGCTCATCTATGGTGGGGACTGGGAGCACCCGATTAATGAGCGGTATAGAGAAGCGGATTTCTACGGCGGAGACCTCGCAAACATGGCGCAAGAGCTTGGAAATATCCCACTCCTTCATCACCCAGGTGCCGGATGGAATTACGGTATGTCTACCGATGTCCTCGGCTACCTTGTAGAGGTCGTATCGGGAATGCCGTTTGAGGAATTCTTGAAAACCCAAATTTTTGAGCCTTTAGGCATGACTGACACTGCTTTCTCGGTGCCGGACGACAAGGCTGACCGATATGCGACGTTATATGAGCCCACGGAAGACGGCGGTATTCAGGTAATTGAGGATGCACCTGTTTCAAGCGGACCCTTAAGCTTTTTTCACTCCGGTGGTGCCGGATTACAATCGACCGCCGCCGATTATCTCCGTTTCTGTCAGATGTTACTCAATGATGGTGAACTTGATGGTGTGCGGCTCCTTGGGAGAAAAACTGTCGAACTCATCAGGATAAATCATATCTCTGACGATTGGCAACCGCTTGAGCGAACAGGGTGCGGTTTCGGACTTGGGTTCGCCGTTGTCACTGATGTTGCTGATACACACACTCTTGGTTCCTTAGGGACTTACAATTGGGGTGGACTCGCAAGTACGACGTTTTGGATTGATCCGGCGGAAGAATTAATCGGCATCTTGATGACGCAATTGATCGGTGATTCCCCATTCCACGCGCAATTCCGTGTCCTCACCTATCAGTCAATTATCGATTAGATTGATCGCTGCTGTGCCTAGACTCGGTAGGTGCGGTTTCCAACCGCACTGGACTTATCTCTTAAATTGACGCTTATGGGGTAGACATGAGTGAAACCCATCACTTTCACAAAGTTTCGGAATGAAAACTATGAACCTCCTTCAACTCGAAAACGTTTATAAAAGCTTTGGTGACTTTACGGCGGTGTCGGATATCTCCTTCAGTATTGAAAAGGGGAGCGTATACGGACTCTTGGGTCCCAACGGTGCTGGAAAAACAACGACACTTCGCATGATAATGGACATCATTGCGCCGGATGTGGGCAGCATAACGTTCAGTGGCAATCGGCAGGTCCGAGATTTTTTGGACCAGATTGGGTATCTGCCGGAGGAGCGCGGCTTGTACCGAAAAATGAAAGTGCGTGATGTCATCCTTTTTATTGCTGAATTAAAGGGCTTATACAAGCAGCAAGCACTCGGCGAAATTGAACGGTGGTTAGAGAAAATGCAGCTGTCGGAATGGGGAAACAAGCGGATTGATGAACTTTCTAAAGGGATGGCACAGAAAATTCAATTCATTACAACAGTCATCCACAAACCCGAGTTAATTATCCTTGATGAACCCTTTTCCGGGCTGGACCCGATTAACATGACGCTCCTCAAAGATTTGATGCTTGAACTACGTGATGACGGCAGTACAATTATCTTCTCAACCCATGTGATGGAACAGGTCGAAAAATTATGTGATCGCATCTGTCTCATTCATCAAGGCAAGGTGCTACTTGAAGGCGAACTCCGCGCTGTGAAGCGTGCTTTCGGCAAGAATTCTGTTGAGATTGAATACATCGGTAGTCTTGAACCGATTCGCAATTCCGCTTACATTCAAGGGATCAACGATTTCGGGCAATACGCTGAAATCAAGTTGAAGGCACCGGAGGACTATCGTCCATTGCTTGGCGAACTGGTCGAGAAAGGTGTTGATGTCACACGGTTTGAACTAATGGAACCGACGTTGCACGAAATTTTTGTCCAGAGCGTTGAGGCACACGGAGGGAGCGTGCAAGATGCCGAATAAAATTGTCACCGTCATTAAACGTGAATACACGACGCGCGTTAAATCTAAAGGGTTTATTGCTTCCCTGTTTCTCATGCCGGTATTGATGTGTGGGTTAGTGGCATTGTCCAGTTTTCTCGCAATCATGGAGGGCAAAACCGAAGAGGTGAGAAAACTCGCGGTTATTGATGAGACGAGTGAAATCTTTGATCAGATGCAGGCGGCTATCGCTAAACATCGGACCTTTCAGCATAAAGGTGAACTCATCTATCAGGTGCATAGGGAAACCGCTACCACGGAAGAGGAAAGAACTGTCCTCCAAGAACGCGTCAGGACAAAAAAGCTCTACGCCTATCTTGAAATCCCAAAAGATGTTTTTGCAAACGGGGAGGTCCGCTTCTACGCCAGAACAATAACAAATTCTAATGTCCAGAGCGCGCTCCGCCGCATTATTTCAGACATCGTCCGTGACAAGCGGTTTGCCGAAAGCGGTTATTCCCGGCGCGAAGTCAGCCAACTTATGCGCTCCGTTGGATTCAACACTTACGCTGTTAAAAGTGGCAAAGGGAAAGACGGTGGTGCTAAAGTTGAAAGTGCTATAGAGACGGGTGCGCGGCTCGGACTCGGATACATCCTCGTTTTTGTGCTTTACATGTTCGTCCTCATCTATGCTAACTCCATCATGCGGAGTGTGCTTGAAGAAAAAACAACCCGAATTGTTGAGGTAATTGTTTCTTCGATAAAACCGCACCAGCTTCTGCTCGGCAAACTCGTCGGTGTCTGCTCTGTCTGTTTGACGATGTTCGCTGTTTGGGTGGTATTCGGTGTGCTGCTGGTAATGAACATAGAACCTATACTGCGGATCTTTGGCATTGATAGCCTGCCGACACCACTTATCCTAGTGATTGCGACTGTCAAAGCGAGTAGTGCCGAGATACTTACCTATTTCTTTGTCTATTTCATTATTGGTTTCTTCATGTATTCAACGCTTTATGCCGTTGTTGGTGCGATTTGCAGCAGTGAAGAGGAGGCGCAGCAGACAGGCGCACCACTCACGATGCTTGTCGTTGTTCCGTTTGTTCTGATGTTTCAATTGTTTAGAATTCCCGACTCAACACTCAGTGTACTGCTCTCACACGTTCCGTTTTTCTCGCCAATACTTATGTTCATGCGCATCAATGTGCTAATGCCGCCTTTATGGGAAATTCTACTGAACATCTTAGTGATGTGCGCGACTGTCCTGCTCGTCACACTTATCAGCGGGAAAATCTATCGGGTTGGGATTCTGATGTACGGCAAACGTCCCACCTTGAGACAATTATGGCAGTGGGCGCGATATTAAGGGTTTCTTTCTATGGATGTTCGCACAATTGACCTCCTTCACTGGCGAGGTTTCCTAACTTCGCCTCCACAATGTCTAAAGTAATGATAGATTTTGCTATACTATAAGAACTTTAAAAAGGAGAAATAACTATGAAAATTGCGGTTGTAACCGGTGAACACGGGTTCCAAGAAAAACAGTTTGACGCAGTGTTTGAAAGTATGGAAGATGTTCAATTCGTCCGGGAAGATCTGGACGTTTTTGTAGATGATCCTGACCGGAAAGACTACGACACTGTTGTCTTTTACAACTTTCACCGTCCGTATCCAACGGATACGCAAGCAGAAGCGATTCTCGGTTTAACAGAGCGTGGACAAGGCATGGTTATTTTACATCACGCCATCTTGGCGTTTCCAGAATGGGATGCCTATTCCGAAATGTGCGGAATTCAGGATCGGGATTTCGGATACCATCCGCGGCAAACCCTGCAGGTACAAATCGCTGATGCAAACCATCCGATCACCAAAGGACTCACCGAATGGGAGATGGGCGACGAAACCTATACCATGGTATCCGCTGGTGATGATAGCGCGATCCTTCTGATAGTTGATCATCCGAACAGCATGGATGTACTGGGATGGGCGCGTGAATATGGAAATTCTCGGGTCTTTTGCCTCCAGAGTGGACACGACGATGTCACTTTTTCAAATCCGAACTTCCGAGAGGTGCTGCGGCGTGGTATTCACTGGTGCGCTAAAGCATGATAGAAGGTGAAAACAATGATTGGCATTTTGATGCTCCGTCAATTTGGCGAAGTTTGGAAGTCCGCGCTCCGCATTGGAATAGGTTGTGTTTTTTTCTTACTTTCAATTGTCCTCGCAGATGCAGATAAAGGAAAAACGATGGCACATACAACGTACTCAGTAGCCGTAGAAACAGTGAGTGGTTTTCAAGTTTACTACGTCCAGCAAGACGGAAAAGCCGTCGCCGAGATTGTGCCCGCACTCGGCAATAACTGCTACGCGTTCAGGGTGGCAGATGGAGACACTTGGTTGAATGTGATAGACGCGCCGCCGGATCTCGTCACATTGGAAGAACGTCCAACCGCTTACGGCAATCCGATCCTGTTTCCTTTCCCCAATCGAATTCGGAACGGCACGTGGCAATTTGACGGAGAAACCTATCAGTTTGACAAATCACCCGAATCCCCAACAACAATCCATGGATTGCTGTTGAATCAGCCGTATCAGGTCGAAAGCCATGTTGCCGATGAGAATGGGGCGACTTTGGTGTGCTCGCTCAATTCGCGAGATTTTCCCGATGTCAGTCGTCAGTATCCGTTCCCTTTTAGAATTGAGATTACCTATACACTCAAAGATGCCGTGTTGACGATGGGGATTGCTATCAAAAATACAGGTGATCGGAATATGCCGATGGGCTTCGGTATCCATCCGTATTTCAGTGTAGACCTTGGTACCGAAGCAGATGCATCAGAAGCCGTAATTACCGTCCCCGCCGCCAAGTATTGGGAACTCGATGAGGTTCTCGTGCCGACAGGAATACAGCGTGATGTCGCCAATACACTGGACCTGAGGAATGGACAACCCTTCGCCAAATTGAAACTCGATCACGTCTTTACGGATGTTCAGTTGGTTGATGGTGTCAGTCAGTGTCTCATTGAAAATAAGGATACGGGATACGGCATGGTGATGGAATCCGACGCACAATTTCGCGAGTTGGTTGTCTATACGCCACCCGATAGAAATGCCATCTGTTTTGAACCCTATACCTGCCCGACAGATGCTATCAACTTGGAGGCGCGTGGAATCCCCGCAGGTGTAGTTGTGCTTGAACCTAACGAGACGTTTTCTGGAACCGTCCGCATGATGCTGCTGCAATGAAGATTATCGCGCTATTATTTTTTTCTATTCTCCTTCTGACCGCGCATCCATCTATGGCGATCCAGGAAGGCACAGCGACTGCTGGTATCTTTATTCAACGCTACGAGCGGTCTGGCGACTTTGGAAAACTCGCGCTCTGGCACGAAGCCGCTGCAGAATGTCTTATACGTATTTCTGTTCCGATGAACGAGATTGCACACGATTACTACAGACAGCACGGGGCCGAAAAATGGACAGCACGGGTAGAAAAAGAAGCGCGTGAGATTCAGGAGCAGTACCAATATCACCGCACTCGCGCCAAAATTGCGTGGCAGAAATTTGTGGAAGAGGTTTGTAACCCCGATGCTTCTTCAGTGCTGGATGCTGAGCGCAAAAAAATCACAAAATTTATCGCAGTGTGGTTGCCGCGTTATCCAGATCGGTTTTACGAGTATGGCATCTATCCCACCTTTTTCAGAAAACAGCAGAAGTTGGCGGAGCAAAAAGGCGATTATGTAAAGGTGCTTCACCTCGAAGCGGATGCAGCGGAGATGTGTGCAGCGCAATATGAACGGATTCCAATTGCCTACGGACTCAAGAACTATCAAAAGCACAGCGACACATATCGTCAACATGCATCACTGCTCCGAAGTCTGGCTCAGCAAAATCCAAAAGCGTTGCCACGAGAGTTAGGCAGGGATAAACGGATATTGGGTTTGCTGGAAACCCAAAGAGTTTCCTCCGGACAGAGGGAGGACGCAATACTCCGTATCGCAAAATCGGATGCGCGTGTCAAAACTGCTTTAACTGGTCAGAGTGGTGTTCATGCATACCCATCGTTTCAAGGGTTCACGTGGATCGTGAGTTTCTCTAATCACAGCCGCGGGAATCTCGCTACTGTAATTGTTGGTGAAAAAACTGCAGAAGTGTTGGATGTCTTTTCTCCTGTGAAATAGGTAGGCGAGATTTGTAACCTCGCCGGGCTTCCGTTCAATATCTCACTGTAGGAGGGATCTCCGAATTCCGACATCTGATCGCTGCCTCCGCGCTGGCGAGGTTTGTAACCTCGGCTCTTTTTAATTCTGTCTATCCTCTAATTCTGTGAATCGTGATTCTGACAATTAAAACCCTTAGGACTTACGCATCAAGATGCTGTTCGGATAGATGGTTTCGGTTTTCGTGCCTGTCTGAACCTGAACGTACGCAGGGACCCAGAGATCTTGCGAAACATAGTGGCGACGAACGTAAATTGCGTAAGTCCTATCTATGAAACCAGAAGATGTATAGATAGTCAGTGAGTGGCAGATACCTCAATTCCGCTTTTGCTATTTTTTTCTTCGGTGATATGCTAAAATAATTTCACTTGTTAACTCCAATGTATGCATTATTTTCGTGCTTGTTACAAGCTTTTGACCTTGATTGGGGTGATTAATAAAAAAGACACATCATCCCGAAAATCCTAAAATCTCATAAATCCTGATTCAGACAAGTGACCGGTCAGCAGTCAGTATGTGGCATGCACGTCTCGCTTGGATACTACAAAACTCTCTCTGACAGTCGGCAGCCAATGACCGACCTCTATTATGAAACGCTGTAAAATTTTATCAATAGGCATCTTATTTTTAATAATTGCTATCCATGCTGAATTCTCTCCACTTAAGGCAGAGAATTTACCTTTAATGGACACTGCTCCTCAGATTACTCCGGGTGAACTGCTAATCCGTTTGACTCCAGAAGCAGCAACGGATGTTCAACGATTGCAAGCGAACGCACCAATCTCCATCCTGCACGCCAAGCACAAGGTCGAGTCTTTACATCTCCTATTTCCGTACCTCGCTCGTGCCTCACTGAATCCAAACCTAAAACGTATCTATCTGTTACGATTTGCCCTTGATGCACCACTGGAGGAACTTAGAGGTGTTTATGAGCAGAGTCCGCTCATTGAGGCAGTCGAGTATAACTATCTCCGCCCAACACTGGCGGACGCAGTCGTACCTAACGATCCGAAGTATCCCGAACAGTGGAGCCTGCCGTTGATGAAATTACCGCAGGCATGGGCGATCGAAAAAGGGAATCGAGAGGTCGTGATTGCTATTATCGATTCCGGCATTGATTACAGACACGATGATTTGGCACCCAAAGCGTGGATAAATCCGGGCGAGGTTCCAGAAAACGATCTTGACGACGACGGCAACGGTTACATTGATGATGTCTATGGCTGGGATTTTACCGATGCCCCTAATTTACAAGCAGAGGGTGATTACATTGAAGGTGATAACGAACCGATTGATGAGAGAGGGCACGGCACACATGTTGCTGGCATCGCAGGTGCCATGCCTAATAACGGAATCGGCATCGCTGGTGTTGCATGGGACTGTCCACTCATGGCAATACGCGCTGGACTCTCCCTCGGTGGAAGCTCCCGAATGCAGGACGATGACTCCGCCGCAGCGATTGTCTATGCCGCCGATAGCGGCGCAAGTGTCATCAACATGAGTTGGGGCAGTGAACACCGCTCCTTCGTCATTCAGGATGCGATTGATTATGCTTATGCACGCGGTGTTGTATTGGTCGCTGCTGCTGGCAATTCTCAGAAGGCTGCCGCAATTTTTCCCGCTGCCTACCGGAAGGTTATCGCTGTCGCATCTACTGAGCAGCATCAACAGCGCTTCTACCAATCCAATTTCGGTGCGTCTGTGGACATCGGTGCACCGGGCAATGTCATTCTCAGCACGCAGATTAATAACCAGTATCGACTCCTAACGGGGACTTCCATGGCTTCCCCACATGTTGCGGGTGTTGCAGCGTTAATCCTCGCCAAACGTCCCGCATTGACACACGAAGAGGTCCGACACATACTCATTAACACCGCTGACCCTGTCCACCAAGAGGATAGTGATGTATTGGATGAAAAGTTTGTAGGAGCAGGCACTGTGAATGCCGAACGCGCACTGCTCGCAAGCAGTGCTTTACAAGCGCGTATCCTCGCACCTGAAACGAATAGCGGCGGCGCAGATTCAATTACCATTATCGGGACCGCCGGCGGCTATAAGTTTCACTCTTGGCAACTGAGTTATGGCGAATCTACAGTCCCTGTCGAGTTTACGCCTTTCACCGACTCCGACATTACACAGAAAATCGGTGAGACCTTGGTTGTTTGGGATACGACAACCGTTCCAGAGGGAATCTACACCCTCCGCCTAACAGCAACAGCCACAGATGGACAACAGACACACGACCAAGTTGTGTTGAGTATCGACCGGACACCGCCTCAAGTTATCTCCCTTACCGCAACAGAAACGCTTTACGGTGAGCGCGGACTTACAATTTTCACGTGGGCAACGGATGATGTCACCCAGAATACACTTTATTACCGACGGAAAGGCAGTCTCTCGCCTTTTGCACCTGTTGAGACAACTGATCTCGGAGTAGAGCATTTCCTTTCTTTAGGTTTCGACAGTGGAACCTACCAGTTTTTTGTTGAGGCGGAGAATACAACGAACCTCAAGACAAGGCAGGATAACGGCGGTGCATTTTATACGATTGACGTTGTCGGTGGGCATATCTCGCCGAGCGGATTTACGGAAAAATCTCTGAGTATCCCACCGCTCCATATCGCGAGTGTTACTGCAGATTTCGACAGAGACGGTTTGCTGGAAATCGTCGGAAGCCCATCTGCTTCTGAGATGGTTGACACCGAGTTGCAGTCTGCTATCCTCGCAATCTATGAAAGCCTTCCGAGTGGAAACCGATATGAACTGGCGCATACGCTTGAGACTGTGGACGGGCTTTCTAATTTGGAAGGGTTCGTTACATGGGCAGTGGATGATACGGATGGCGACGGTTTGCTCGAAATACTCGCTACTGACGATGCACGAACTTTTCTCATTGAGAGCACTACGCCACGCGGATACCCGCACCGAATTATCTGGGAAACTCCTTTTCTGTCCGGCGGTGTCATCGCTGACTTAGATCGCGATGGACAAAAAGAGATTATCGGCGCGGATAACAACAACGACCGACTCCTTATTTTTGAATATGACAATGCAACAAACACATATCTTGAAAGTGCTGTATTGATTAACGAATCCCCCGGCTCCAATGTATTTGCACAACATTTCGCTATTGACGATTTTGATAGTGATGGGAGCGTGGAACTCGTAGCAGCGGATAGCGAAGGCGATCTTTTCGTTTATGAATCTACTTCTACTCGTAACACGTTCCGCCTTGAATGGCAGACGCAACTTCCACTTGAAGACATCACGCAACTTACTGTGGGAGATCTCACCGGTGATGGTGTTCCTGAGTTTGTCGTTGGTGGCTTACTATCGCTACCGGATACCCCTTCGGGACCGCGTATCTGGAAATTCTTGGTTTTTACGCACACACCGCGTGGTTACGCGATGCTATCGGATGGAACACGCGATGCGACTGTCGCAATTGCGCCGTACCGCCTCAGAGGAAACAGTCTCTCAGTCGCAGACGTAAACGGTGATGGCGCTAACGCTTTGGTGGTCGCTACCTATCCGAACCTCTTTGTGATGCAGTGGGATGGCACAGCCTTGCGGCCACTTTGGCACCGGAAAATGGAGGAAACCCCTGCTCTCTTTACCTTGGATCTCAATCAAAACGGATTTGATGAATTCTACGTTAACCTTGAGGATGGGATTTCCCGCTTTGAATCCACTTTCGCAACAGATCCGGATTCTATTGATGCGCTCACACCGTGGAATGTTGAAGCGAGGCCATTGACGCAAAAAGCGGTGCAGGTTACGTGGGACGCTGAGCAGGACGACGAAACAGATAGGGACGAGGTCACCTCGCCCCTACAGCAGCTCCGCCATTTTACTGTCTACCGCGCACAAGGTGAAAAGGAGGAGGAACCCGAAAATGATGCTTACGAAAAGGTCGCGGAGAACCTCACCGTCACAAGGTTCTTAGACAGAAAAGTGACGAAGGATAACACTTACTGGTACACTGTCACAACCAAAAATGAAGAGGGGAACGAAACACGACGCACCGAAGCTGTTTCTGTTACACCACGAGAACCACCGCAATTAATTCGTGCAGCCTATCACCGTCCGGGAGGGGTGCAGCCTGAATCTCAAACTGATGTACCTGATGAGGTTTCGATGCGAGGAAATTTCTGGGTGCTCGTTACATTTGATCGACGGATGGATCTCGGAATCGGTGACGAGAACCGATATGTCTTGCGAGCCGAGAAGCGGATTGATGGTGTGAATCCAGTGTCTGCTATCCGTGACCAGATGGGCGTGCGAGCGCTCTTGGCATTTGATGTAGAGAACCTCTTTGAACACTTCGGACAATCACTTACCAATACAACGGATCAATACGAAATTACTGTTTCCAATGTGAGTGATATTGATGAAAACCCTATCCGCGCTTCTACGCGTCCCCTTGAAATACCGACCGGCATTATGGCGGCAGTAGTGTCAGATCTGACACAGGTACGTGTCTATCCAAATCCAGTGCGTCCTAATGTGGCTGATAAAGGCTCAATCACGTTTGACAGGCTGCCTGTCGGTACACGCATCCAACTCTTTACCGCAAGGGGTGAGTTGCTTGAAACTTTGGATGTGACCGATCAGGACCACAACCGCAAGGAGTGGTGGCTGACAAGCAATAACACCGCGGACGTATCAACGGGTGTCTATATCTATGTCCTTGAATTTGATACAGAGAAAAAGATCGGGAAAATTGCAGTGATTAAATAGTTTTTAAACGATTAAATCTGGGCACCGTTCCTCTACAGAGATTTCGCCGCTATGGGGTTCAGACCCTGTTGGGATTTACCGGACACCATCGTGAAACGTAGTGGAACGATGCCCAGGAGCTTAATAATTAAAAAAATGAACAATTTTATTCTCATTGCAAACCCAATTTCCGGTAAAGGTAACGCGAAAAACACTGCTGAACAGGCTTATGCTGCCCTCACTGAATCTGGATGTCAAGGGCAATTGGTGTTCACTTCGGCATCTGGCGATGCGATACGTTTCGCACGAGAAGCCGTTGCTGATGGCATCCGGTCCGTGATCGCTTGCGGTGGGGATGGAACACTCCACGAAGTCGTCAACGGCATCGCGATGGTTCCAGATGTGACCTTAGGTGTGCTTCCGTGCGGTCGCGGCAACGATTTTGCTGCAGCGGTTGGTATCCCACTGAAACCTGACGCTGCGATCGCGACCCTCTTATCTGGCAATCCTATCCGTGTAGATTTAGGACGCTGTTATAATAGCAGTCAGCAGTCAGCAGTTAGTAATCAGCAAGAAAATCGTCAGCCATCAACAGTCAGCCATCAGCAAAGAGATATTGTGGCAGAGACAGGAATGGGGCATGCCACAATCGCTGATAGCCGAGAACCGACAGCTGATTGCTATTTCACCACCATTGCGACTTGTGGTTACGATACTGAAGTGAGTCGCCGCGCCGCCAAAGGCACACCGCTGTTTGCAGGTACTGCTTCCTACGCTTACGCGGCTGTGGAGACGTTGTTCTACTATGAGCCCCCTTTTGTGCGTCTTGAAGGAGATTTCGGCATCCACGAAGGACCGCTCCTCCTCGCCGCGACCGGGATCACGAATCGATACGGCGGTGGGTTTCAAATCGTACCGAATGCCCGCATCGACGATGGACTTTTTGATGTCTGCATCATCCGTCCGGTTTCTTCTCTGACGGTGTTACGGCTCCTGATAACACTCTTCTGGGGAGGGCATGTTTCGCACCCTGCCGTATCCATGCACCAAACCCGTACTTTAACGATTGAGACCGACACGCCTATTCTGCTGTATGCAGATGGCGAACCGATGTGTGAAACCCCCGCCACAATTGAGATAATTAAAGCGGGACTTGTCGTGATGTCACCACGGACATCGTAAAAGAACTGACCCATCATTAGTAGGGTTTGTAACCCCGATACACGCAACGCCTCAAAAATTTGACACGGATATACTTTTTATGTTATTATTTTTCATGTGTTCTTGACCCTATCAACCTTTATTGTCATTTGGGAATGAGTATGTCGTCTATCTATGAATTAATTTCAGATCATGAGCTCTTGCTCAGCCTTGAACCTGAAGAATTAGCAGGAGTTGTTTTGGAATATCTTCATTCCCTTCCAGAGTCAGATAGTCAACTTAGTTTCCAGAATTTTAGCGCATCACATACAGTGGCAGAATACCCCAGCGAGCACCAAAAGGAGATTACTAAAGCGCTCAGGGAAGCATGGATGTGGCTCCAAAACCAAGGATTCATCGATCTTCGGGCATTCCTCCCCATCCTTTAGGATGGGGAGGAATGCCCGTCTCCTTTTTTTTTGACAAAAAATGCCAAAAATGATATACTCTTTAGACCAGTTGGCAGACATACACAGCGTTGCCGCAAGGTGACGTGTCTGCCTACCCACTGTGTAGGGGTTAAAAACTGGTAGCTGGTAACACCATGAGAACCTACAAATATCAGCTACGTAATCACCCACAAAACAAACGCTTGAGCAACATGCTTGATGATCTTGCGGATGTGCATAACCACTTTCTCGCCCTGGAAAAACGCTATTACCGCATTTATGGTAAATATGCGGGACGCTATCGCCTGCAACCGCATTTGACGAAGTTGCTCCAACGGACCCATAAACATTGGGCGTGGATCCCGCGGGACACACTTGACGAAGCAATTATCCGCATTCACATCACGTATGAACGCTTTTTTGAGGGTCTCGGCGGACTGCCGAAGTTCAAACGCAAAGACCGCTATCGCTCTGCGAAGTTCAAAACAGGCTACAAACTTGACAACGGACGTGCGAGGCTCTCTTTGAAAGCGTGGAACGCATCCACACAACGATTGACGTTTAATAAACGCTGGTTCTCTTTCCATCAACACCGCGACTGGAACGGAGAAGTCCGCTATATCCAAATCCTGCGTGATGCGGTCGGCACCTATTGGCTTTACATTGTCACTGACGATGCCACGACTGAACCCTATCTTGCTACAGGTGAAAGCGTAGGGATAGACTTCGGTATGGACACCTACTTGACTCTCAACACGGGTGAGAAGATACAACATCCGCAACCCTTGAAAGCGTCCTTGAAACAACTCCGAATCCTCAATAAAGCCATCAGCCGAAAGGTCAAAGGCTCTAATAACTACTGGCGGGCTGTCCGTGAACTCGCACGTCTGTATCGGAAAATCACCAATCAACGCAAGGACTGGCATTGGAAACTTGCGACTGATTTGTGCAGGCGTTTTGACCTTATCGCTACCGAAACCTTGAACCTTGACGGCATGAAACGCCTTTGGGGACGCAAGGTCTCTGATCTCGCCTTCTCCCAATTTGTTGAGATATTGAAGTATAAGTGTCAAAAACATAAGCGTGAGTTCTTTCAAGTTGGGCAGTGGACGGCTACGAGTAAGCCGTGTTCGGACTGTGGACACCACAACGAAAATCTTTCTCTTTCTGATAGGCAGTGGACATGTCCCGAATGTGGGGCACACCACGATAGAGACATCAACGCTGCTATAAACATCTTGAGGCTTGCTGGGTACGCCTCTGTGGAGACGATATAAGTCGATTTTTCAAGAATCGCTGTTGTCTACGAAGCACAAGCCCCTGCCTTTAGGCAGTGGGTGCCTTGACCCTGCAATAGCTACAGAAGTCTGGTTTTCCTTTTCACGAGGTAACTATGAGTCTGCTGTACTTCTAGCATTTAAGGAGGTAGAGGTAACCGTTCGTGGGACCGGTGGTTATTCCCCCGTAAACTATGGAGTCCGATTAATGCGGCAGGCATTTGATTCTGAAGAGGGAACACTAACAGATACCAATCAACCGAAACCTGAAAGAGAAGCTACAGCCCACTTGTTTGCAGGATCAATTGGACTTTACAAAAACCCGTATAGTCATCGAAACATTCCAATCACTGCGGAAGAGGCAGCAGAGTTGATAATTTTGGCCAGTCATCTACTGGGGATTGTTGATTCTCGGGCATCCGTGTCAGCTGAACTCTAATGGAAACAGGTCTCAAATTACTTTTTCTTTCGTATTATCAAGCGGCAATTAGGAGCGTTTAAAAAATGCCACAACATATTTATGAACTTCCTTTTGTGGAAAGGTACCAAAAAACGATACCTCAATTCAGGGGCGATGACTCTACTGCTGCAGTTACTATTCAGAGTAAGACTTGTGAGTTCGCACTCCTACGGACGACAAAGCGGATACAGTATTTCGTTCGAGTACAAGAGGTTTACACAACTTCCTCTGAAATCACTCTCAGATTTCTACCAGAATCTCTCGAGGAAATTGACTTTTTAAACGCATTAAAAGAGTGGAAAGGTGCCGATATTGCGCTTGCGTACCGTGACCAAGCCGCATGGGTTCTTCCACAGTCGGTTGCTGAAACTTCGTCTGGATGGGAAATTGTGCTGGCAAAGAGTAGAGAACAAGGCAGACATCACGAGACTAGATTCGGTGAACTGACAGGAGACCAGCTCGCAGAACTACGAGCCAAGCGGATCCTGCTGAATCAAAAACTCGGCGTTGCCAGTCCATGGCTGTTTGAGTATCGAGTGCGGAACGGAATCTCACAACAATATAAGAATGGACTTGTGGTTCACGAATCCCCCATCCCGCAACTTTACCTGGCTTTTCAAGAAACACCAGAACAGTTCATGAAATTTGCCCGTTTGGTTTCTGTTCTTTTCCTGAAATTGACACACACAGTTGAAGAAATCCTCCAATTAAAGTTGGAACTGCAAGAATCAGCGAAATTCCCAGGGCACTCTCATGGCGAAAACCATCGGCATTCGCGCTATCGAAAGATGCAAAAAGGCCCTGCGTTAAAGGTTCGCTTCAAAGGACGACGGCACCAGTATTTTCCAATCAGAGACGCTACTATCCTTGAATTTGAAGGAATTTGTCCTCTTATTGATGAACACAAACCTGAAAATGACTCCGAACCATCGTAGCGTTAAGAATCCTCTGGATACATCTCCTCAATAGCATCCCTGTATCGCGCAATAATAACATTCCGCTTCAACTTGAGCGTGGGGGTCATCTCATCCGCTTCTTGAGAAAATTCTTTCTCAAGCAGAGTGAACCGCCGTACCTGTTCAAAGTCTGCGAAATCGGTCAAACGGCTCCGAATCTCGCTTTGAATCAACTGTTGAACTTCACGTGTTTTGAGCATCGTTGAGAGGTCATCCGTGGCAACACCATTTTCCGCTGCCCACGCCTTGAGTGCGTCGAAATTGGGAACAATCAACGCCGCGAGATTTTTGCGTTCACTGCCGACCACCATAATCTGACTGATAAACGGACTTTGCACCAACTCACTCTCTATCGGTTGCGGTGCAACGTTCTTACCGTTGGAGAGCACAATGATGTTTTTCTTTCTGTCAGTGATCTTGACGAATCCATCTTCATCAATGATGCCGATGTCGCCGGTGTGAAACCAACCCTCTTGGTCGATAACCTCTGCTGTTGCGGATTCGTTATTGAAATAACCTTTCATAACGTGCGGACCGCGGGTTAAAATCTCTCCGTCTTCGGCGATCTGGACCTCCACATCTGGAACAGGCATGCCAACGCTTCCAAACTTCCAACGTGCTGGATGGTTCATGCTAATAACTGGAGAGGTTTCCGTTAAACCGTATCCCTCCAAAATAAGAATTCCCGCTGCATGAAAAAATTCGGCGATTGATTGCGGTAATGCCGCACCGCCTGAAACGAAGAAGCGTAATCGTCCACCGGTCGCTGCTTTCAATTTCGCAAAGACCAGTTTGTCCGCGATGTTCTGCTTCAATTGCAAAATGGCAGAAGGTTTTTCCCCTTGTTGAATTGCTGAGCTGACGGCGGAACCGACTGAAACGCCCCAATGGAAGATTTTCTGTTTCAGCGGTGATCCCTCTTGCACCGCGCGCAGGATTCTATCGTGCATTGTTTCATAAAGCCTTGGCACGCTGAGCATCACTGTTGGAGCGACCTCTCGCATGTTCTGTGCCACCGTAAATGTGCTCTCCGCGTATGCTATTTTTGCGCCGGAGAACAGCGGCACATAATGCCCACCGAGTCGTTCAAAAACATGCGATAGTGGCAGGAACGATAACAACACATCCGATTCATTCACATCAATAAGCGATTTACACGCTCGTAAATTTGAAATAAAATTCGCGTGTGTTAGCATGACCCCTTTCGGATCCCCTGTTGTTCCCGAAGTATAGATAATCGTTGCGATGTCGTCTTCGCTCGCGTAGGAGGGGTTTCTAACCCCGATTCCTTGCACCTCGCCTTCCAAGTCACACACTGCTTCAAATTGAATAACACCTTCTGGCGTTTCACCTTCAATCGGATCAAAGCATATTATCTGTTCAAGCGTTGGTACCTCGTCTCGAATAGAGAGGACTTTCTTCAATTGCGCTTCCGTAGAGACGCAGATAATTTTTGATCCGGAATCTTTTAGGATATAGCCGACCTGCGCCGCAGTTAGCGTTGAAAACATGGGGACAGTTACTGCCCCGGCTTTGAGCGTGCCAAAATCCGTGATTGCCCATTCCGGACGGTTCTCGGATAGGATCGCAACCCGATCATCTTTTCCCACTCCCAAGGCATTGAGGCCTTTACTGAAAGCGTCCACCGCTTCGCCGAGTTCGGCGTAGGAGATATCCTGATAGGTGCCACCTTTCGGTTTATGTGCCAATGCGGGTTTACTACCGTAGTGCTTGATTGAATGATCTAACAAAGATATTAGCGTCATAAGAGTGCTTCTCCTGCTGTCGTTTTGCCACTATCTTAACATACAGGTTGATGAAAGTCAAATTAATCGTTTGCCTCATCTTTATATCTATAATGAATCAATGAATCATCAAAATATGTGGAATTTACCAATGGTGTGCTCTTCGAGAAGTCTCCGAATTCCCTCTGATGAAGGGGTTCGGTGCTGGTCGGCGGTGTATAAATAATTAGAGAATTCATTATAAATTCCTCACAAATTTGTTTTTTTCTTGCATTTGTGTTACAAATTGTGCTAAACTATTGGAAATTATCGCAGTATTCCTTGATTTGGGCGGAATCTAAATAAATATTCGCAAAATTGTGGGAAGTGTGGTAAACTCTATCGTAAAGTCATCCGCTTCTGTGTGAGGAGACGTTCAAATGTACGATAAGAAGAACCCTAAAACTATTGACGCAGGTCCTGATGGGAATGACCTGTTTATTGAAGATGACGCAGAACTCGAAGAAGAACTTACTCCCGAAGAGCAGGAGATGAGTTCTGGCTATTCGTTGCAACTGATTCACCACATTATCTCCGAGACACCGGTGGATGATCGGCGCCGTCGCTGGCTCTTGGAACTCCGGCGTTCTATCCTCAGTGATGAAGGTGAATTTCAGGAAAGAATCCACGCGATTCAGCAAGAGGCACTCCGTATCCACGCAGAAATGGAGGCGCAGATTGAAAAACTTACGGCACCCGCAAATCGCATCGGAACTTTACTCGGATTGCCGAAGGAGGACGTCGCTCGCGTTATCGTCGGTGGATCTGAATACTACGCTAACGTTGATCCAGAACTGAAAACCGCTGACCTTAAAAAGGGATTCAGTGTATTGTTGAATGACGCTTTTGTTGTTGTTGGTGAACTTGGATACAACGATGCCGGTCCTATTGCAAAGATAGCCGACCTTATGCCGGATGGACGGCTCCGTATCGGTCAGGAACCGAACGCACAATCCGTTGTCCTTGAACGCTCCGCAGACCTCGCAGATGCGAAACTAAAGCCCGGCGATGAGGTTCGGATTGACTCGAACTTCCGGGTTGCTGTTGAACATCTCCCCGCCACAGAGACAGACGCTTACGCACTTGAGGCGGTACCGAACATACCGTGGTCAAAGGTAGGAGGACTTGACGATACCATCCAACGCATTAAAGATACGATTGAACTCCCGATTCTGCATCCCAGACTTTTTGAACAGTTCCAATATAGCGCACCGAAAGGCTTCCTCCTCCACGGTCCTCCGGGATGCGGAAAGACGCTCATCGGCAAGGCGACTGCTTACAACTTAACCCAGCGGCTCCAAAGGGAGAGTGGAGAGGATGTTGAAGGCTGTTTCCTACACATCAAGGGACCTGAAATTCTTAATATGTGGCTCGGTGAATCTGAGCGGAAGGTACGAGAGATTTTTCAGATTGCCCGTGAGAAGAAAGAGGATGGCAAGCTGGCATTTGTCTTTATAGATGAGGCAGAATCGATATTGGGAACGCGACGTGCCCTCCGGTCCCATAGCATCTCCAATACGCTTGTCCCGATGTTCTGTGCGGAGATGGACGGTATTGAATCTTTACAGGATGTTGTTATTATCCTTGCAACCAACCGTCCAGACCTGATTGATCCTGCGATTTTGCGTCCGGGTCGTATTGATAGAAAAATTAAAGTAACCCGTCCAGATGCAGAAGCCGCAAAAGATATCTTCCGCATCTATCTCACTCCGGAACTGCCTATCGCTTCAGAGTTGTTGCTTGATACGGAGAGCGAGGTAGAAGGAGAGACACCACCTGAGGTTATCCCTGCTGAGAAGGCGGTGGCTGATTTAATCGCGCAGGTGGTTGATGAGATGTTCCGTGAAGACGAGGATAACCGATTCCTTGAAGTTTCCCTCAGAAGTGGGAGACGTGATGTTCTCTATCGAGGGCATCTATGCAGCGGTGCTATTATTGAGTCGATTGTCCAACGGGCGAAGGAGTCCGCGCTCAAACGTGCGATTGATAATCCGGAAAAAGAGAGTGGGATCTCGCGCGCAGACCTGTTGGGCGCGCTCGCCGCAGAGTATCAAGAAAGCGAAATTTTTCCACCCACCGAAGCGACTGAAGATTGGCTCAAGCTCCTTGATTACGATCCTGCGAATGTTGTCAAAGTTACGCCTATCAAACTTGAGAAACAGGAACGGCGCAGAGCGTCTGGGGCGCGAGTGATTTAGCTGCTTTTCTATGAAGTCCCTCACTGTTTCAAACCAAACCTACAAATTGGGTGCCTGTTGTGTATGGAAAGAATTTTTGGAATCGAAACTGAATATGGAATAACACTCGAAAATGAGGCTCATATTGATGCTGTCAAACAGTCAATTGAGTTAGTAAAAAGTTATCGCCAAGAGGATTTTCGGCCGGTTTGGGACTACCGCGGGGAAGATCCATTTCGAGATGAACGCGGTTTTCGCGCAAGTTCGCTCTCGAATCACCCAGATGAGAAAAAAGAGGAAGAGCAAGACCGGAAACGTAATAAAGAGCGGCTCTCTTTTGCTGAAATCAAGAGCGATCACATCCTCGCCAATGGTGCACGGCTCTACAACGATCATGCACATCCGGAGTATTCCACGCCCGAATGCAGCAGCCTGTTTGAGCTTGTCGCGCACGATAAAGCGGGGGAACGTATCCTTCAGCGGTGTGCCGAAACGCGCAGCGAGAAGCTCGGAAAACGGGTGCTTTTATACAAGAATAATACCGATTTTCATGGGCATAGTTACGGTTGTCACGATAACTATCTGATGGCACGCGAAGTCCCATTTGAGACGCTCAAACAGGGCATTATGCCGTTCTTTATCACGCGCCAAATCTTTGCAGGGGCAGGGAAACTCGGTATTGAAACGGAAGCCGGACTCGCAACGCCCGGACACTATCAGTTATCCCAGCGATCCGACTTCTTCCACGTGGAGGCGAGTGTGGATACGATGCACAATCGTCCCATCGTCAACACGCGAGATGAACCGCACGCGGATGCGTCTAAATACCGTAGGCTGCACGGCATCGCGGGCGACGCAAATATGTCCGAATACGCAACGGCACTTAAAGTTGGTACAACTGTGCTCGTTATCACTTTGATTGAACAGCGGAGGATTCCGGAGCGTCTAACACTCGTCAACCCGATTGATACCATCAAGACTGTATCACATGACCAGACGTATCGGTGGATGGTGATGACGGCGGAAGGGAAAACGATGTCCGCTATCGACCATCAGCGTGAGTACCTCGCACTCGCACAGAAGTATCTCGGGGAGGCTGTAGGGTTTGAAACTGACTGGGTGCTCACTGAATGGGAGGAAACCCTCAACGCCCTTGAGGCGGATCCAATGTCACTCACTGACCGGCTCGATTGGGTCGCAAAGAAGTGGTTGCTTGAAACCTTTGTTGAAGAAGAGGAGATTGCATGGGACGACGCGTGGCTCCAAAGTTTGGATTTAGAATATCATAACATTGACTTAGACGAAGGGTTATACTATGGGCTTCCGATGCGGCGTGTTGTCACAGATGAACAGATTGACGCTGCACTTCATAACCCGCCTGCTGACACGCGGGCGTACTTCCGTGGACGCGCTGTTGATCGGTTTAGCGACTCTATAAAAGCCATTCAATGGGATAGTATCACCTTCACTGTAAACGGACGCACCCGCGAAATCAATCTGAACGCCCTCGCCGATGCGGAAATCGCTCATCAGTATAACGAGGCACTTGATCAATCGCCGACTGTTGAAACCCTTATTGAAAAATTGCGTCTATAAGAACAGCCATCAGAAGAATAGTTTTCAGTCGTCAGTTAAAGAGGCGTGTTAACTATCAAAAACCTCTTGTAACTGATAACCGATAACTTTGACCAACAACTCGTCTACAGATACTTTTGCTAAGGCGCGAGTTGTTGGTCAAAACCGACAACTATTCCTCTGATAACTACTAAAAAGGAGAAGCAGAATGGCATCGAAAATAATTGCTCAGCTCGAACGCAAACAGAGAGACACGAAACCCATCGGTCCCGGTGATGGCGATGGCGATAATGAAGGACCAAAGCGACAGAAAGTCAGTCGGCCTGACACGCAAGAATTGCTTAAGCGCATGCGGCGTGTTGACAAAGATCAGTCCCGACGCTACCGCCAAAGAACGGGGGAGTAATGAGCGATAACGGCAATTTTCTGAATCGAATGGGCGCAGGGCTACAGGAAGTCGTGAACCACAAAGGCGACTTTCTCAACCTCTTGAAGCACGTAAACTATCCCTTGAAGATAGACTTGCCGTCTGAAACCACACAGCATGGTGTTGATGTTGAAATAGCACACAGCACCACCGTTGTGGTTGTCCGTTATCGGGACGGTGTCATGATCGCAGGGGATCGGCGTGCTACTGCTGGGACTTCCGTCATTTATGACCGAGCGGAAAAGGTCTTGCAGATTGATAAGCATTCTGTGCTTGCCATTTCAGGTTCGCCCGCGATTGCGTACGAGATTGCCAGAGTATTGGAGCATTCTTTCCAATACTTTCGCCGTAGCCAACTTCAAGAGTTGAGCCTCGAAGGCAAACTCCGAATGCTGTCACGGCTCATTCGGGACAATCTGCCGATGGCACTCCAAGGCATTGGCGGTGTTATCCCGATCTTTGCATTGTACGACTTGGGTGCCGCCGATGACGAGAATGGCGGAAAGATTTTCTTTTATGATGCACTCGGTGCGCACTTTGAAAACGTCAATTTTGCCACGACTGGGTCTGGCTCTATCTGGATCCGCGGTGTGTTACGTTATCTCTCTCTATTTGGGGATACGCCCTTGCCGGAGATGGATGAACGGCAAGCGACTATTACTATTTTGCGGCTCTTAGACACAGCAAGTGAATACGATGCAGCGACAAGCGGTTACAACGCGAGAGCACAAATTTTTCCGAATGTAAAAACTGTGACGAGTGCTGGCGTTGAAACCATCTCTGATGATGACTTGGCAGCATATTATGCTGAAGCACAACCCAGCGGAGAGACCGTTTAGTTTCGCGTCTATAGCGGGTTTCTAAGGTATATTAACCTAAGTTACTACTTACAGATGTTGGTGTTTTTGCTTGGGTATTTCTGCGTATTTCCGAAGTGTTTTTTAAGTCCTTTCCTCACCCCGTAGGAGTGCTATTGCTTCGCAGTGAAAATAAATTAAACTTGGGTTATATTATAGAAACCGCGTAGTCCGTAACGTAGTGGAGGACGGATATACGGGGGTGCACGTCATTGGCTAAACACACCTAACCAAACCGCAAGGAAAAATAGAAGAATGCGAGATGAACCTTATCGTTGGATAGAAGCGATCCATGACCGGCGGGACTACATTGAGGACCAACTCCGGGGCGGTAGTCCTGTTGTAGGACTTACTTATAATGAAGGCATGGTGCTACTCACTATTGGCAGAGGACAACGTAAAATTTTTGAGGTGCATGACCGAATTGCACTCTCCGCAATCGGACACCCTGCCGATATTGAACGTCTCCGGATGCTCGTCACTGACACTGCTAGCGTTCAAGGTTTTCAAAACGCCACCGAAGATGTAAATCTACACCGACTCACAAACTTTGTCTTAGCACACACCTTCAAACAGGCTTTTGAGTCTATTGTCGGTGAAGCGTATATTATCAAAATGTTGCTCGCCGAACTTGGCGGTACTTATGAGAAAAACCGTTTTACCTGTATCAACTACGACGGGAATGTCCGAACAGACACAACCTCTACTGTTATTGGTGGCACAGAAGCGATCGAAACGGGGATGCAAAGTTATCTCGCTACTGCGGCTACTGATACCGACAGAGATTTAACTGCTACGCTCCAACTGGGTTTAGAAACGTGGGCGGTTGGTAAAGAATTAAGTTCACGCGAACCGGAAGATACAGAATCCGAGGAGACCCAGATAGATACCACGCAGATGCATGAGATTATCGGTGTTGCAAGGGAAGACGGTGAGATTGAGGCAGGCGTTTTGGAAACTACGCAACGCGGCGCAGGCAAGTTTCGGCTGCTGACTTCTCAGGAAATTGAAGACGCGCTTCCGTAACAGGAATGGAAGGCAGGAAAAAGGGAAGGCTGGGCTTCCAATCTTCCACCTTTTCAATCTTTATAGGCGATTATGTTAGCCTGAAACGAAGTGGAAGGCGAATATGCGGTGCGGAACGATTTCACTACACCTGCCTGACCGAACCGCAAGGTAAATTAAAAAATTGTGAACAAAAGAATTTTTGGAATCGAAACTGAATTTGGATGTATGACCGATGCCGAACGGGTTCGTGGCACTTCTGAAGGTGTCGCTGCACGCGTTCGTGACTACGTTTTTGACGTTCTGGAACTCGGTCTGCGTGACATTCACTACCGAGACTGGGGCGAACCCCCCGGTAACGGCGGATTCCTATTCAATGGAGGTCGTCTCTACATCGATATGGGGCATCTTGAGTATGCTACGCCCGAATGTGCTACACTCTTTGACCTCGTCGCTTATGATAAAGCCATTGAATGTATTATCAACAATATCCTCACGGATACAGGGTTGCCCACTGCTTTCTTCAAAAACAATATTGACCATTTTACCGGTGCGACCTTCGGATGTCATGAAAACTTTCAAGTCAGTCGAGATGTTCCCTTTTACCGTGTTGTCATTCCAACACTCATGCCCTTCTTCGTTACCCGACAGATTTACGCGGGAGCGGGCAGGGTTGGTGCTTATGATGAGATGATCGAATTCGGTGATTTTCAGGATGAACTCGGTGAACAACAGAACTATCAAATTTCACAACGCGCCGATCACATCGTTACTGAAATTTATGAATGGATCCAATTCAGTCGAGCGATCATCAACACGCGAGACGAACCGCTCAGCGATTACACGAAATACCGTCGTCTCCATCTCCTCGTTGGAGATTCCAATATGTCAGAGTACGCAACCGCGTTGAAGGTCGGTACGACAGCACTCTTGCTCACTGCTATTGAAACATTTCATGAAATGCATGGCGAAAAATTGCCGCTTCCGGGTTTTGAACTCGCCGATCCGGTCTATGCGATTCGACACATCTCACGCGATAATACCTTCACGTGGCGCGTTGAACTGAAATCTGGAAAGACAATTTCTGCTGTTGATTTGCAGCGGGAGTATCTTAACTTCGTTCAGGCGTTCATTACCGAACATGACGAAGAGACTGAGTGGATCCTCTCCGCATGGGAATCTATCCTTGATGACCTTGAAGGTGATTGGCAAAACGTCATTGATCGCGTTGATTGGGCCGCTAAAAAATGGTTGCTTGAAGCCTTCATTGCCGAAGAAAACTTGGATTGGGAAGATTCTTGGATTAAAAGTCAAGATTTAGAATATCATAATATCCATACTGAAGACGGACTCTATTACGCACTTCAAGAGCAAGGACAGATGCAACGGGTTGTTACAGATGAACACATTCAGCACGCTATTGACAACGCACCGCAAGATACCCGTGCCAAAGTTCGAGCGTTCCTGATGCGTACCCTTACCCAGAACCGGATGCCTTGCATCGTTGATTGGCATCAAATATATGCAGGACATACAGAGTATTTTGAGATGAAAGAGCCTTTTGACACTAACATCGCGAAGGCACAAAGATGGATGAAAAGGTTAAGGAAACGTCCCTCGCGAACTTGACGTGTCGCTAATTTTTTAATTTTCCTTGCGGTTCGTTCAGGCTGGTTTGGCAGGAATAATAAGAAAAAAGTCCGTAAAGTTCAAAAGTAGGGGCTGGGTTACCCAGCCCCTACTTTCCACCTTTAGCCAAGCCTGCAAAGAGATTCTGACGGCTCCCGTTAGGGCAAAATTAAAAAAACGCGTCGTACAAGGAGAAAACCATGGCAGAAAATAGACGCATACACACGGATTGTGAAGGATTTTACCGCCGAGATTTTCTCAAGGCTGGTGCTCTCGGCTTGTTTGGGCTCAGCCTCACAGACCTATTCCGACTCAAAGCGCAAGCTGGAACTACATCTCAGGTGAAGGAAACCGCTACCTCCGTTATCCTCGTCTGGTTAGGAGGCGGTCCAAGCCATCTCGATATGTGGGATCTCAAACCGGATGCACCTGAAGAGATTCGTGGGCTTTTCAAACCGATACCGACGAACGTCACCGGTATCCAGATCAGTGAGCATCTTCCCAGACTTGCACAACAGACCGATAAACTCTGCATCATTCGTTCGATGACATCCCCAGAGGCAGCGCATGAGCGTGGAACACACTATATGATGACGGGGTATCAACCTTTACCCGGTTTCGCTGTCCCAGGATATGGTGCTGTTATCTCTAAACTCAAGGAACAGCGGAGTGCCTTGCCACCCTACATCGCTGTGCCTGCCCCGGTTGCTTATGGTGGTGGTGGGTTCTTAGGCGCGTCGCTTGCCCCTTTCTCACCGGGTGGAAACCCGGCGAGTAAGAACTTCAAGGTGCGCGATTTAGAACCGCCTAAAGGGGTTTCATTTGAGCGGGTCGAACGGCGACGTTCGTTGCGTGAGGCTGTTGATTCCGCCTTCAAGAAGTATGAGGAAGGCAATCCCGCTGCCGAAGCCGTTGATAAGTTCTACACCTCCGCTTATAATCTAATGAGTTCCACCGATGCGCGTGCTGCGTTTGATCTCAGCAACGAGCCAGGTAAGACGCGCGATGCGTATCAACGCAACACCTTCGGACAGAGTTGTCTTCTCGCCAGAAGGCTCGTTGAGGCAGGTGTTAACTTCGTCACTGTCAGTAACGGTGGGTGGGACAACCATAACAACATCTTCTCGTCACTGCCGGGCAAACTCAACGCCTTTGACCGGACGATGGCGACCTTGATTGAGGACCTAAGCGAGCGTGGATTGTTGGAAACGACCCTCGTTGTCGCAATGGGTGAATTTGGCAGAACGCCTGTCATTAACCGCAACGCTGGACGCGACCACCACTCCCGTGTCTTCTCGATTGTGTTAGCCGGTGGTGGTGTCCAAGGTGGACAGGTCATCGGTGCCTCAGATCCGCTTGGCACTGAGCCAGCAGAAACACCCGTGCGTCCCGAAGACTTATCGGCAACGCTCTATCAATCCCTCGGTATTGATTATAATGAGCATCTGGAATCACCAGATGGCGTTCGTATTGTCCTCTCGCGTGGTGGCAGACCTATTCGCGGAGTTCTCGCGTAATCAACTATTAGTTATCGGCTATCGGCTTTCAGCATGTGGCAGTTGCGTCGGTTTTGCTTGACACATACCCCACTTGCTGACTGCTGATGGTTATTAGGGGGTTGGTTATGGGTAGTAAACTTCGTACCATAGCAAAACTGATAGTCGCGTTCTACGCTATCTTCGCGATGCCTTTCTGTTTTGCGGCAGCACCTTTATCCCCAATCTGGTCACTTGAATTTAGCTCTGATGGTAAGACCCTCGCTGTTGGAAAGTATCAGTGGGTTGAACTCTGGGATCTGGAGACACAGCGCGTCATTTACACCTATGAACCACATGCTGGTGAGGTGAGGAGTCTCGCGTTTTCCTCAGATAGTAAAACCCTCTATACGAGCAGCGGTTTGGCTGCCCGAAGCGGCGAGATACGCATTTGGGATATTGCCTCCGAAGAACTGATAAACAGCTTTGAGATTCACGGCGATACCATTGAATCCATCTCGCTCAGTCCAAATGACACGGCTTTGCTCACTGCCAGCATGGATGAGTATAGTGCTATCATCGATTTAACGCTGCTTGAAAATAGCAACTTTTCGATAGACGAGCAGGTTTCCAAATGGCTCACCCAGCATGTTGGTAGAGTCCTCTGCACCTTGTATCATCCAACAGGCAACTACTTTGTCACGGGCAGTGAAGATAAAACTATAAAGGTCTGGGATCCGGACACCTTCACCGTTTTGGTGAACTTTGATGCCAACGATGACGCTGTCTATAGTCTCGCGTATTCAACCAGAGAAGGTGTGATAGTCTCTGGTTCCGCCGATAATACTGTCCGGACGTGGCGTGTTGTGCCAGTCGCGGATGACGATGAAATTGCTGTAGGGCGAGACTCGTTGGAAATGACTGGGGCTTTGGTTCGTGAATACAACGGACATCAAGGTCCTGTCTACAGTGTTGATTCTGGACTTGTATCGCTGAGGCGCGCGAATAATCGGGTGGCGATGATCGCGTCCGGTAGTGCGGATGCGTCTGTAATCATCTGGAACCTCCGCTCCGGCAACCGCTATGTGACTTTCGATGAACCGACGGATGCCGTTTACGCCGTGCGAATCAGTCCAAGTGGCGAATTTGTCGCCGCGGGTGGCCGTGATGGCAAAGTACGACTCTGGAATCTCCGTACACGTGCCTTAACTCACGAATTCTGATTTTTCAAAGAAGCCATCAGCCGTCAGCGATCAGCAAAGAGTGTGCTTGTGGCAGTTCTCAAAACGATACCACCCACAGTGTTTCTTTGCTGATAGCCGATAGCCATTCCCACCGAACCGCAAGGAAAATTAGAAATTTTTGGAGGACCTTTCACGATGCGCACCAATACAATGTCCTTTTTGGCGAGACGCTGTCGTCTTGCAAGCATAACCCAAATGCTTTTCGTCTTGTCCCTTCTTTTAATTAGTGTTTCTGCATTTGCTCAGGGTGCGCCGCGGCTCAATTCGCTGTTTCCAGCGGGTGGACAACCCGGCACGACTGTAGAGGTTGCCATCCAAGGCTCCGATTTAGAAGGGGCACATACCCTCATTATTGGCGGCGAAGCCGGCATTACTGCCCAACTTCACCCGAGTGGTGGTGAGGTCGATGAGACGCATAAGCCTGTTTTTGAGGCAAATTGTGGGCAGTGTCACGAACTCCGTTCTCCAAATAATCGATCAATGACCCCAGCACAATGGAAGGCTACCGTTCAACGGATGATTACCGAAAAGGGCGCAGAAATCAGCGCGGAGGCACAGATCCAAATTGTTGCCTATCTCACATCAGTCGCAAGAGCCAGTGGCGGGTTAACCGCACAGTTGTCTATCGCACCGGACGCACCCATTGGGCTGCGTGAAGTTCGAGTCGTTGGTAAACACGGTACCTCCACCGCATGGCCCTTCGAGGTTAGCGAGACCCCTGACATCCTTGAGACGGAGTCGAATAACATCCCGGAATCTGCTACTACTATTGAATTGCCGACCCTCATTAATGGACTCATTAATCCGGGTGGAGACGAAGATTATTACGTTTTTGAGGGAATCGAAGGAGAACGGTGTGTCTTCAGCGTCAAGGCGTATCGTCTCAACAACATTAGTCAACAATTCTTCAATCCGACGCTCTCGCTTTTCGATGAAAAAGGGGTTGAGTTGGCGCGGAGTAACGGCTTCTACAGTCTGGATCCGCTTCTTGATATTACACTCCCTGCCGACGGACCGTATGTGCTGCGTATCCGAGATTTGTTACATCGCGGCAATCCAGATTCCGTTTACCGATTAACAGGTGGTGTCCTTCCCTATAATACCTACCTTTTCCCTGCTGGTGGGACGCTCCCAGATAAGGAGCACTCGCTGGAAGAGGAAACTAAACGCTTTGATGGACCGTCTACGCCTTCTGAAGTCAAAATTGTTCAGTGTGTTATTGGCGGCGAAAATCTTCCTGAAACTGAGTGGAAGGTCGAATTAACTGGGGCTGAGCAGCCTGGGCTTAAACAAATCCGTACGCCTTATGGCATTTTTCCGTTCATTGTCAACACGCACCCGGAAGTTGTTGAAGAAAATGTTGCTGTTCAATCCACCGCGAATGAAACGGTTTCACGAGAAATTGCGCCTCAGTTTGCCGAATCTGAAATCCTTTTTCAAGCGAAATGTACCGCGTGCCATGAACTTCGTTCACCAAGCAATCGCGCACTCTCTGCCGAGGAGTGGGAACGTACAATTACGCGCATGTCGAATAAAGAGAACGCGGATATTACACCGACGGAACGGGAGCGGATCATCGCTTTTGTTGCCCAAGAGGCACAGCGTTTAGGCGAGCTCATCGCCCGCCAACTGGGACACGCACAACACCTTGAGACCCCCGGTGCAATTAGCGGACGCATCTCTGAACCCGGTGAGGTAGACTACTACCGCTTTACCATTTCAGAAGGCACAAGTCTCGGTCCGTGGTGGGTGATTTTCCCGTTTGATAATATTGATGAGACAGGGTTTGATACCGTTTATCCGCCTGAAACCGAAATAGATTTTAACAAGGAATACATCGGCAAAGCCGAACGAAAGATCGGATGGTATAAAACCGATAGTAGAGGCGAAAACGTTTTCTCAAATGTCCCCGAAGACGATGTTACAGGCTATGCGTTAACCTATCTCGACTCTGATCGGGACCAGAACTATCTCTTGTCCCTCGGTTCTGACGATACTATCAAGATATGGGTGAATGACCGACTCGTCTTCAGTAAATACGTCCATCGCCCGCTACGCCGTGCCGATGATGTTATCCAGCTGCCAATTTCTAAGGGCAGAAATAAGATTCTGGTAAAGGTTACGAATGGATACGGACCCTGGGGGTTTTTCGCAGATATAGGTGGATATTCGCTCACTGTTTCTGCAGAACGTCTCAATTCGCCGCTAAGTCCATCTCTCACTCTGCTTGATGCAAACGGACAGGTATTAGCGAATAACGCTGGCATTGGCGGAAGGCGTAACGCCATTATTGATTACAGCTTCAATGAACCCGGTGTATATGCCGTCCGTATTGAGGACATTGCAGGCAACGGTGGGTCAGGGTACGTTTACCATTTAGATGCCCGTCCGACGACCCCAGATTTCGCTATCTCTGTGACACCTGATAACCCGAATATCGGACGTGGTGGAACTGTCCTATTGGAAGTGACACTGCAGCGTCGCGTCGGGTTTACAGAGCCGATACTTCTCTCCGTTGAGAACTTACCATCCGACATCACTGCCAGTGAGAGTGCAATTCTCTCCAGTACGGGTGTTACACAAGGATACATAACCCTCACAGCTGCTCCCGATGCCGATTTAGCAAATTCTGTTGTTCAAGTTGTTGGTTCTGTTACCACCGCTACCGGTGATGAATTCCATCGCACCGCGACACCCGTTGAGATCTATCGTATTCAGAACAACGATCAGACCGTTCAGCGCAAGAACGTTGTGGTCAGCATTACGGAGGCTGCACCTATTATACTATCAACGGAACTGGAGGAGGTTGTGGTAACTCCAGATTCCCGGATTGACATCGCCGTCAAAGTTGCGAGACAAAGCGGTAATAGGCAAAACCTGAATCTCACAGTTGTTGGTTTACCCTTCGGGGTGCGCCTCCAACGACAGAACACCTTACTCCGAAGAAATAAAACCGAAGCCACGTTGACGCTTATACCCAATATTATTACAGCTGGCAGAAGCAGCAATCAGTTGCGTCGTAACCCCTTCGTCGGTACACAACAGACGCGTCCGTATACCTTTGTCATCAATGCCTCAGTCGGTCAGCGGATTGTAGCGAGCAGCCCTGCTATTAAACTCAGGCTCGGTTCAGCAAATTCCAATGGACAGGTGCAACTGGAAGGGAATTAACATTAAGAGGACTTACGCAGCTTCCTTTGCTGGCGAGGTTTGGAACCTCGCCCAGCAGCGTGTGGAGCGTTCTGCACGTAGTGCAGTTCCAACCTTTCATTTTTGCGTAAGTCCTAAGTAACCATGAGTTTCTATCCACAGTCCTGTGGGTGTTTTCGTCTCCTCGTGTATCTACATCGTCTGTATTGGAGAAAGACGCCGCCACAAAAACGAGAAACAGATCGATGAAAATATTGTTTAGAAATCAAGCGAAGTTTTTTAGTTTGTGCCTTATACTTCTGCTTTTTCCCTTCACTATAAACGCTGCGCCATCTGGGAAAATCATATTTTCGCATTCAACCGAACTCGAGGTGTGGATGAGCAGCGTGGATGGACGCAATGCCCGTAGGCTTTTCAAACTACCGCTATTTACAATGGAACTCTCAGTACAAGAAGGCGACCGGTACATCCTTGTTGTCGCTGAGGGAATGGAAAACAAAGGAATTGGGGACGCGGAAACAGGAATGGATGCGTATCTTTTGGATACTCAGAATCCGCGTGCCGGTCGAAAAGATTTAACGTTGGGACGATTCGATGAAATTTCCGATGCAGCCATCTCACGCAACGGGGATGTTGTCTTCTCAAACATGATTAACCAAGCACATTCGGATGGGATCTATCTCATTTCTAGTCAGGAGGTGCATACGCCTATTCCAAAGGTGGAGAAATTATTTGACGGACCCGCGGGTTATGTAGATTGGGCACCTAACGGAGAAGACATCGCCTTTTCCAATCGCGATGGAATATTTCTGCTCAATATTTTTACCAGACAGGCATCACTGATAGTAGCGGGAGATAACTTCCGTCCTATTTTTTCACCGGATGGAAAGTCCCTTGCCTTTTTTACCAGAAAATTCTCGCAAAATCAACTGAAACGAACCTACGGAATTAACATTGTTGCTCTTGATGCCCCTGCTGACGTGAAGCAATTGAAGATTAAAAAAGGTAGTTTTCCGCAATATATCACATGGTCAGCCGATGGGAGATACATCGCTTACGCCCTATACGATTCGCAGAATCAATTGTCTTGTTTCGCAGTTCGGGTCAACGGCGGCAAACAACATATACCAATTTTTCGAGCGTTTGAAGGTGGATTACGGACGTTTGAATGGACACGTAAAAAATATTTCCCTGTCAATGTGCTTACAACGACATGGGCGGAACTGAAAGCAAGTGGCTTAACTGGGGTCGAATATGAATAGATATAGCGTATGCTGTTTATGTTTCTTGCTCATCCTTTTTTCAAACGCTGCGGAGGCTGTGCCGAGCGGCGAGATCATCTTTGTGCCTCCGCTGGATTGGGGTGAGATCTGGATTTCTAATGTGGATGGGACCAATGCTCGTCAACTCTTCCGTCAAACCTTTGAACAAGTCCATAAACTTTCGGTACAAAAGGGCAATAAGTACATTCTCGCTGTTGCCGAGGAACCATGGGCGCAATGGGATATTTATCTTTTCAACCTGCGCAAACCGAAAGCCACTCGGAAGAATCTAACACAGGGCAGGTTTTATTGGATAGACGACGCTGATATTTCAAAAAACGGGGATGTTGTTTTCGGCTATGAAGGTGGATTGTATCTAATAAAGAGTCGAGAGTTAGTAAAACGTGAGCCTGCAGTAGAGAAACTCTTGGATCGAGAATGGGTGGATGCTGTTGAGTGGGCACCTAATGGACAACAAATTGCTTTTTCTCATCGTAACAATTTATATCTCTTTGACATTGTTACCAAAGAAGTCTTTCAAATCGCGGAGGAAGCAGATGCCCCTGCTTTTTCACCAAATGGCAAACAGATTGCCTTTGAAGCATCAGTTGTCCGAAAAGGTCAACTGTGGACAACAGGTCTATCCGTTACCACCGCGCGCCCTAAGGCAGACGTAAATATGTTGCGTGTTAGAAAAGACTACCTCTATCGAAATCCCGTCTGGTCACCAGATGGGAGATACATCGCTTATGTGTCCTATACAAATTTGGATGTCCAGAACATTGAGCAATTCCAAGCGATAGGTAACTTCATAATCCCGGCGACAGGGGGTGAGCCTAAACCAATTTTGCTGGGAATTAAAGGGACAGAGTGGGTGTTTGAATGGATAGATGAAGCCTATCCTGTTGAACCTAATGAGTCTCTCGTGACGACTTGGGGGAAACTGAAGACACAATAAACAGATTGATTCTATACCTTACCACATGCCTTAAGAACAAAAACGGATTGGAATTTCCCTCATCTATTGACGTGTGCCTTTCGCTTAAGTACACCCCATTGCAGCAATTGCGTGTTTGAATTCGGAGCAACAGAGAACGCTGTTGGTGCCCATGCAGGCGAAAAATCCTGTCCCACATGCTCTGTTAATTGACGAGGTTCACCCCGCGCTACATTGATAACGTAAAGGGCTTTACTACCATCCCGTGCGGATACATAGACAATTGATGTGCCGTCAGGGGACCAGTTCGGTTCATCACTGACATGCGTTCCATTCGTCAATTTCTGAATGTTCTTTCCGTCAACATTTACGATAAACAGTGTTAAGGTTGCCACTCCTGCCAGATTCTCGCTCGAAATGCATATCTGCTTCCCATTGGGTGCCCAAGTTGGGTTTGTTGCGGATACTTGTGTGAGTGCGCGCTGTTTTTCACCGTCGGCAGTCATCACGTGAATACCGCCAATACCATCATGTGTGGAACGGAACGCGATCCACTCTCCGTCCGGCGACCAAGTGGGTGTTGAATTGTTCCCGCCTTTGTTTGTTAAACGTTTGACCTTCTTACCGTTGACATCCATCGTGTAGATATCCGTGTCCGCTGCATGGTCGCGCGCTTGGTTAGACGCAAACGCAATTGAGCGTCCGTCCGGGGACCACGCTGGATCAATGTCCGTTGCCTTGTGTTCTGTCAGTCGCTGTTGTACTTTTGTATTCAGGTCCATCACGTAGATTTCTGGATTCCCGTCGCGTTCTGATACATACGCCATGGAGCGACCATCTGGGGACCAGGTCGGCGAGTAATCGTCTGCGGGGTGTTCTGTTAGGTTAATCAGATTCTCGCCGTTTGTATCTATGATGTAGATGTCGAGATTCCCTGTTTGGTCGGAGGTGAAAGAGATAGTTCCAGCACTCCATGCGTTCATGCTGAACAAGAGCATCACCAGAGAAGAAAATATTTGTTTCATCAATAAGGTTTCTCCCACAAGAAAAAGAGGTTTTAGTATTCGTCGTTATTCTATGGTATCTTATATAGTCTTGGAAAGTCAATGTGACAATTCTTATAGTAAAACCTGAAAGTATGTGGACAGGTATTTACTCGTCAAGCCTTTACCTTCGCTGGCGGGGTTTGTAACCCCACTGATTTTCTAATATATGATTAATTATAGGTTTTACTATAAGTGGCTCTGGTTGGCAGTCGAATTTAATGCGACAAATGTTGCTTCGGTGCTATACTATGGACTTAATAAAAATAAATTTGACATTTCCGAGATTTTGTGTTATCATTAAACTCTGCTCGGTGAGGATATACTATCAAATTTGTTGAAAACTGAAAATAAATTTGACATTTTGGAGATTTCGCGGTATATTTAAGCGCATCGTTCACGTTTTTGGCAAATCTTCGCAAAATAAATTTGACATTTTTTGGTTTTTGTAGTATACTTAATATCGTCTTTTGGACCAGTTGCTCAAATTAGGAGTTCGGTTTGAAAAACCGAAGGCGAGGTGCAACTCCTCCCTGGTCGATTTTTGGAAAATAAATTTGACATTCATATCGTGATTGTGGTATACTTAAAAGCGTGCCACATGGGGGTGTAGCTCAGTTGGGAGAGCATCTGGTTTGCAACCAGAAGGTCAGCGGTTCAATTCCGCTCATCTCCATCGCCTAGAAGCGTAATACGCTAGATAGGCATTGTTCTTTGACAATTGTATAGAGAAGGGTAAATCGGTAGAATGATATTATATTATTTATCAAGCTACTAAGGGCTTACGGTGGATGCCTTGGTGCCAGGAGACGACGAAGGGCGTGACAGGCTGCGATAAGCTTCGGGGAGCCGCTTAATAGGCTTTGATCCGAAGATTCCCGAATCGGGCAACCGAGCAGGCAAACCCTGCTACTTATGTTTTTACATAAGGGACAACCAGGAGAAGTGAAACATCTCAGTACCCTGAGGAAAAGAAAGAAAACCTCGATTCCCCCAGTAGCGGCGAGCGAAAAGGGAACAGCCCAAACCCGGTATATGTTCAAGCCTGAACGCGTTGTATACCGTGGGGTTGCGGGGTCCGTTGGGTGTGGGTTCAGACACGCCGAAAGTGACCGTGCCGCTAGCTTAATGTTTCTGGAAAGAGCAACCAGAGCGGGTAAAAGTCCCGTGAGCGAAAGCGGTGGCGAACTTTTTGACGGGTACCCCAAGTACTACGGGATAGACAAACCTGTAGGAATCTAGGAGGACCACCTCCTAAGGCTAAATACTCCCTGGCGACCGATAGTGAACGAAGTACTGTGAAGGAAGTGGTGAAAAGTTCCCCCATTAGGGAAGTGAAAAGCCCCTGAAACCGTATAGCCTACAAGCTGTGGTAGTGCTAAGTCACGTAAGTGACATGCATGACCGCGTGCCTTTTGCATAATGAGCCGGTGACTTACTCTGTGTAGCAAGGTTAAGCATTTATGATGCGGAGTCGTAGCGAAAGCGAGTCTGAATAGGGCGTTGAGTTGCATGGAGTAGACCCGAAACCAAGTGATCTATCCATAGGCAAGGTGAAGCATATGTAAAAATATGTGGAGGCCTGAACCCACCAAGGCTGAAAACTTGGGGGATGACCCGTGGATCGGAGTGAAAGGCTAATCAAACTTGGTGATAGCTGGTTCTCCCCGAAATAGCTTTAGGGCTAGCCTTATGTGTTCGGCAGTGGCGGTAGAGCTCTAATTGGACTCGCGGCCCCACCAGGTTAGCAACTCCAGTTAAACTGCAAATGCCATTGTCCTAAGCATGGGAGTCAGTCAGTAGGGGATAAGCTCTATTGACGAAAGGGAAACAGCCCAGATCACCAGCTAAGGTCCCTAAATACGCGCTAAGTGGTAAAGGATGTTTTGTTGCTGAGACAGCCAGGATGTTGGCGTAGAAGTGGCAACCATTTAAAGAGTGTGTAATAACTCACTGGTTGAGCGACTTTGCACCGAAAATTTCCGGGGCTAAGCGTGTTACCGAAGCTGTGGATGTCCCGTAAGGGGCGTGGTAGGGGAGCGTTCTATAGTAGGACTGAAGGAGAATCGTGAGACGCTCTGGACGAATTAGAAGTGATTATGCCGGCATGAGTAGCGATAAAACAAGTTAAAAGCTTGTTCGCCGAAAGCCTAAGGATTCCTGAGCAAGGTAAATCCTCTCAGGGTTAGTCGGAACCTAAGCCGAGGCCGAAAGGCGTAGGCGATGGGAAGCAGGCGTAATATTCCTGCACCACCATGATACGGATGAAACTAGGGGAGACGCAGACAATAAGGACTACCAGCTGATGGATATGCTGGGTTAAGCCCAACGGAGTGCACTAGGTAAATCCGGTGCATCTAGCTCCGAAGGGTGAACAGGATTCCGTAAGGATGCAAACTGTCCCTACGGTCTGCCAAGAAAAGAACCTCGAGTGGACAATTCGTGGTGTCCGTACCGTAAACCGACACAGGTAGGCGAGGAGAGAATCCTAAGGCGCTCGAGAGAACTCTCGCTAAGGAACTCGGCAAAATTACCCCGTAACTTCGGGAGAAGGGGTGCTTTGAGTAGGGTTTCTGAAAAAAGCCGCAGTGAAATGGCCCGTGCGACTGTTTACTAAAAACACAGGTCTCTGCTAAATCGCAAGATGATGTATAGGGACTGACGCCTGCCCGGTGCCAAAAAGTTAAGGTGAGGAGTTAAGGGTAACTGGACGCTCTGAACTGAAGCTCTGGTAAACGGCGGCCGTAACTATAACGGTCCTAAGGTAGCGAAATTCATTGTCGGGTAAGTTCCGACCTGCACGAATGGCGTAACGACATGGGCACTGTCTCGGCGAGAGACTCGGCGAAATTGTAATACCGGTGAAGATGCCGGTTACCCGTACCAAGACGGAAAGACCCCGTGAACCTTCACTATAGCTTGATATTGGGTTTTAATGTTGCACGTGTAGGATAGGTGGGAGACTGTGAAACTGGGGCGCCAGCTTCAGTGGAGTCGCCCTTGAAATACCACTCTTGTTGCATTGGAATTCTAACTCCGGCACGTGAATCCGTGTCGAGGACAGTGTCAGGTGGGTAGTTTGACTGGGACGGTCGCCTCCCAAAATGTAACGGAGGCACCCTAAGGTTCCCTCAGTGCGATTGGAAACCGCGCGTAGAGTGTAAAGGCAAAAGGGAGCTTAACTGCGAGACGGACACGTCGAGCAGATGCGAAAGCAGGGCTTAGTGATCTTACGGTGCTGTGTGGAAAGGCCGTAACTCATTGGATAAAAGGTACTCCGGGGATAACAGGCTAGTCGCCCCCAAGAGCTCATATCAACGGGGCGGTTCGGCACCTCGATGTCGGCTCGTCACATCCTGGGGCAGAAGCATGTCCCAAGGGTTCGGCTGTCCGCCGATTAAAGTGGCACGCGAGCTGGGTTTAGAACGTCGTAAGACAGTTCGGTCCCTATCTGGTACGGGCGTAGGATATTTGAGAGAAGCTGCCCCTAGTATGAGAAGACCGGGGTGGACGTACCTCTAGTGCACCAGTTGTCACGCCAGTGGCACCGCTGGGTAGCTATGTGCGGATCGGAGAAACGCTGAATGCATCTAAGCGTGAAACCTCCCTCAAGATAAGATATCCCACAACGTTAAGTTGGTAAGGCTCCTTTGAGATAAAAAGGTTGATAGGCCAGGTGTGTACGCCGTGCGAGCGGTTCAGCTAACTGGTACTAATAAGCCGAGGGCTTGATAACTTCTTTTCTTCTACCGATCCCTTTATTACCTATACAATTGTCAAATATTCTTATACACCTTTCCGGTGGCTATAGCAGAGGGGACCCACCCGTAACCATCCCGAACACGGTAGTTAAGCCCTTTAGCGCTGATGATACTTCGGGGGCAACCCCGCGGGAAAGTAGGTCGTCGCCGGGAAACCTTTTGAAAGGCAGGTCTATAACCTGCCTTTTCTGTTTAACACTTCCGTCAATTCAGGATTTCCTTGATGCCCATTTCAATTTGTGATATAATTCCTTTGATCTTAGATTTCCCAAATTTTAGTAAAATTCGCCAAGGTACATTACTGGGTTGCCCAATATTTTCAGCAAGGAAGATATTTATGAATCACAAGCATGGAATTCTCATGATGAGTGTTTTTGTGTTCGCAGTTTTCGTTATAAGTGGTTGTTCAAAAACGAACAAACCGTCCATAGATGAAGGTGAAGAAGAGTCAAAAACTGAACTCGCGCTAAATGAAAGTTACGATCGGGTCCGCAATGGTGCTCGGCTTATCTTAGCTTACGACGCGCAAAGCAATTCTTTTAAAGGAACCGTGGAAAACACCACAGAAAAAACTTTGAAACGCGTTCGGGTTGAAGTCCATTTGTCAAATGGAAAAGAGCTTGGACCGACACCTGCAACAGACCTTGCGCCCGTTAAAAAAATGGAAGTCCATCTCATGGCAACGAGCACAGATTTTGACGGATGGACAGCACATCCCGAAGTCGGCGAGGATGAACATAGTCATGGGGAAGAGCATGGTGAACATGACTCAGAACATGGAGGCGAGCATGACCGGGAAGGCAAAGATGAACACAACTAAACGGATTTTGGCTTTCAATAGTTTACTTGTGTTGATAGGGTTGTTTGGGTTCGCAACGCTCACGGATGCCGCGAAGCCACCCGAAAATATTCTCAAAAACGGTGATTTCGACTTCAACCTTGAAGGATGGCACCATTGGACACACGCTGATGCTGCCGCTCTCTTTCAAACGGAAGGGAAAAAAGCAGAACCGATCGTCGGGAAGAAAGTTGCCTATATCAAAATCAGTAAGCAGAGTAATGCCGTATGGCACATCCAGTTCTATCAGCAACCGTTCACGCTGGAGAAAGGGACTACCTATACCTACAGTTTGTGGGCAAAGAGCGAAAAGCCGAGAACGGTCGTAATGCGCATTCTTCATCAAGGGGATCCGTGGAATGAGTATGCGAGGCAGACAATCAATCTGTCTGAAACGTGGAATGAATTCTTTATCACGTTCAAAATGACAGCGGATGATGTCAATTCACGCTCTGGCATAATTATGGGCGCAGAAAAAGGTGATGTCTGGCTCGACCACATCCGTCTCTATGAGGGAGAATTTGTCAGCGATATCGAAGGAGCCGAGCCACAGTCTGTTGATCCCTCAAATAAATTAGCAGCAACATGGGCAACGCTCAAAGACTTATAGGAACAATCTAAAAACTGCCGATCCTCTGTGTTTTCTATGGGAACGGTTTGTAACCCCGATACTGCCTCCGCTGGTGGAATTTTCCAACCTCGCCGATTTCCTCTTAAAATCCGAGAAATCTGATAAACCTGCGATTTAGACTACCAACTGACTGCTGAAGGCTGACAGCTATACCCAATACAGGGTCATTCAATTTTAAGATTTCTCATTTTATGATGTTAACTGCGAGTATAGGTTTTGCGGCGAAAAGTTGAAGTGCGTCGGTGATTTTAGTATGTCCAGTGAATCGTAAGACGGAGATTGCGGTGTTTCGCAAAGCTGCCATGACTTGGGGGAGCACACCTGTTCTGACGGTTGAGGCGTCCTCTTGAAAGACGGCATCTCGGATCCAATGGAGTTTATTCTCAATCGTCCAGTGTTGGCGTCGGAGTTTGAGCAAGTCAGCTGCCGAGGCGCGTTCAGGTGATAGACTCGTGATGCCATACTGCACGTGGAAACCCTTGACGTGTGCGGTGCTTTTCTGTTTCTGGTGTGTGGTGTATTGATAAACTTGTTGTAGCCCCGGCCAGTCGGTATGTTCGGTCAAGAGAGTGCTTGTGGTGAGGGTGCGAGTGGTAATCCTGCCTTTTGCGTCTTCTGTATTCGTATACGTTTGAAGATGTGCGCCGACTTCTGCGTGAAGATTTTCAAACCGGCGGTGTTCAACTTCGGGTGGATCTGTTTCATCCAAGGGTTCAAAGAGGTCTCGAATATCCTCATATAACTGCTTCTGATTCGCTTTGACGGGGAGGCAGTAATCTGCTTGAGCATCAAGGATTTGTTGACAGAACTTACGTTGGGTCAAAAGTGCGTCCGTGGTGATGACGAGACCTGAGACATCAAACGCTTTCAAGAGTTCAATGGAAACAGGGATTTCATTGGTCTTTTCACTCACCGCACATTCTGCGACAGGGATGCCTAACTCATGAAAGACCGCTGCGAGCAGATGGGTCCTGCGGACATCTTCGGTATGACTGTTGCCTAAGGTTTTACCATCTATCGCAAGTCCCTTCAAGTTAGATGTGGAAATGCGCAAACTTGCTAAAGTCTGTGTCGTCCACTGCGTGAGCGTCTTTTCTACAGTGGCGATGTCAAGACGCCGATAGAGATAATGAAACGTTGATGCCGCCGGGGTTTGTTTCGCCGTGAACCCCAAGGCGTTTCGAAGGGCAGGGTGGAGCCGCGCCCATTTGGCAAGCTGTGTATAGCTGCGTTGACCACACAAGAGACCGACAACCGTGAGCGCAAGCATCGAGGCTAACGGATGCCGGAGCCCTTTTTTCTTGCGGGGATCTGGCACTTCTGCTAACATATCAACTAAGTGGCAGGAAGAAGTTCTTGTCATACTTCACCTCAAAAGTGTGCTACTTTTTATGGTGAAGTATAGCAGAAGTCGCGTGACTTTTCACGCGACTTCTGCTTATCTGAAGTATTAACACCCGTGAAAAATATAACACAAAAAACCTACAATTGAATGACCCTGATACCCAATACCATTTCCCTTGCATATAAGCGCGAAACAGTATATAATGTACGTCAGTGTCAAATGAAAGTAGTGAGTTCTTTTACTTCTACTGGACGAATGTGTTGCACATCGTGGGTTTACAATACCCAGGAGGTGAACCGATGAAATTAGGTTTATTCCTTACACTCGCTTGCGTGGCAGCGATTATCAGCATGTCAGTCCACACAGAAATGACGCACGCGCAATCCATTGAAGACGGATTAGGAGGGCATTGGACTTTTGATAAGAGGGATACCGACGCGAAATTAGCCAAAGATGCTCTCGGTGAAAACGATGGGGAGATTAAAGGTGCCCCCAAAATTGTAGAAGGCATTGTCGGAGACGCACTCAGTTTCAATGGTGAAGAGGATTATGTCGTCATGGGCGCAGCCACCACAGGACAGGATCTTACCTACGCAATGTGGATTAAACCCGTTGCCCTACCCGCCGGTCCGAAAGTTATCATCTGGGACGATGACCCACAAGGCGGTGGCGATTCATGGCTGGAACTTTTAGCCGACGGCACAATACAAACCCAAAGAGGGGGCGATGGGTTCGGTGTTTTCAAAACCGAGACACCTATTAAAGCGGACGAATGGACGCACGTCACGTTCGTCGCTGCTGGCGCGGACGAGAAAAAGTTCCTCTACCTCAACGGCGAACTTGATGCCGAGGCGGATGGGAAGATAAACAGTCGCGACACGCGCAGCCATGTTGTTGTCGCTGTTGGGCATGACCGCAACGCTTTTATCAAACCCTTCTATTTCGAGGGTGAGATTGATGATGTCGCTGTCTACCATCGCGCGTTAGATAAGAAAGAGGTTATGGAGAATTATCAAATCGCCTTTGATGTTGAACCGGCGGGAAAACTTGCTCTCACGTGGGGTGCCATCAAAACGCGTTAATTTTTTCTATGAGCGGTCGGGTAGATTATATGTTGTATTCGGCCGCTTCCCAAGACGGAGAGTTTGATAAGATGTCAAAATTATACACGAAGATCCCTCAAAAACTACAACAATTTATCGAAGATCAGAAAATCTTCTTTGTTGCGACTGCAACAGCTGACAGCAGAATCAATCTATCTCCCAAGGGTATGGATTCCTTACGCATCCTTGACTCAAACCGCGTCGCTTGGTTAAACGTAACGGGCAGCGGAAATGAAACCGCCGCGCACGTTCAAGAGAACCCACGAATGACGCTTATGTTTACCGCTTTTCAAGAGAACCCCATGATCCTCCGACTCTACGGCACAGCAAGGGCTATACACAAAGATGATGCTGAATGGCAGCTGCTCTTCCCATTGTTCCAACCACTGCCGGGTGCAAGGCAGATTTTCGATCTCAATGTTGACCTTGTACAAACCTCCTGTGGAATGGCAGTCCCGCTTTATGACTACATCGGTGAAAGAGAGCAGCTCAACGCGTGGGCGGAAAAGAAGGGTGAAGAAGGTGTAGAAGCGTATTGGAAAGAGACCAACCACTCCAGTCTCGATGGAAAACCAACTCACTTCGCTTGAGCAATTGTCAGTATTCAGTTATCAGTTAAAGAGGGTGTTGATGTGCGTCAAATCGCTCTTGTTAACCGAAAACTGAAAACTGAAAACCGATAACTATCAAAAACATGAAATTGTTGCTTATTTTTCTCATCGCGCTCTCTATAGTATTCTCATCCGTTGCATACACGCTTCCACCGGATCCCGAACTCCAAAGTGCTATCCAAACGGCTCAACAGTTCACCAACCTCAAATCAAGATACACTCCAAGCGAAATAACAGAGTGTGTAACCGATAGTTTTGTCACCCTTGCCAAGAACTGGCAAAACTTGTCTTCTGTGCATCGACAGCAGTTAAAAGGGATTTTCCTTCGACCAGGACTCCCCGGTAGTTTCTTCGGTGAGGTTGAACTGCCAGAAAAATTCAACACGCCGCATTTCAGGTTCCATTACACGCGTGTCGGTCCACATGCACCACCCCTTGAAGATTTCCATCCACGCAATGGGATTCCTGATTATGTTGACCTCTGTGCCGATGCGATGGAACGTGCCTATCACGTCCAAATTGACCTGATGGGATTCAAAATTCCCTACATCGATTTTTGGGCAACGCAGAACGGCGGCAATCATAAATACGATGTCTATCTCTTTACCTTTCCTGCACTCGGTATCACAACGGCGGACTGGTTTGAGGGGCGCGTCTTATCCACTGCACTGACCGTCGCTCCGTATTTCATGATCAACTCCCGTATCTACGATTATGTTGGGAAAGCCGAGGGAATTCGCTATCTTGAGACAACTTGTACGCATGAGTTTCTGCACGGTGTCCAGTTTGGATATAATGCCTATATGCCGACCTGGTTCATGGAAGCGTCCGCAACTTGGATAGAAGTAATGACGTATGATGGCGGGGTTATTGACGATGGCGATACGCTCCCTGATCCCGATGAACCGAACGAAACCAATTCCTATAACTATTATATCCATCAACTCCGCCGTTGGTTTCTCATCCCCGATATTTCCCTTGAGAGTCGCATCGGCGACCACGAGTACGGTTCCGTTATCTGGACCTTGTATATGGCAGAACGGTTTGGATACGATGTCGTCCGGCAGTTTTACAGAAACACGACCGATGGCAGTTATCGCGAGATGGGCAATTTCTACGATGTGTTTACGAATAACGGCACCACGCTCGCAGAGGCATTCAAGACCTTCACGGTGTGGAATTATTTCACACATGCCCGCGCCAATACGGCAACTGGAATGTCAGGCTATAGGAACGCACATCGCTTTCCGCCGATCGCTATTCATCCCAACGATGTTCACACGAGTTATCCGGTTCATGCCGATTTCGATTCAGAGTCCATGCCTGAGCATTTCGCGTCACGGTATATCGTCTTCCGTCCGGCAGGTATTATGCCGGAATTTGCCATTAGAATTGATGGCGCAGACCTCGCACCGATAAATCTCGGTCGCCTTCCTCTTGAGGATCAACAGAACATTCAGAGTGAACTGCAGCGGCACAGCGGCACCGGTTTGCGTGGATGGGCTGCCAAATTTATCGTTAGAAAACGGAATGGGACCACTGACATCCGGGAGGCGTTCACCTATCAACGTTCCCAAGAAGCACAGATGACCTTCAAGGATTTCGGGGGCGACATTCAGGAGATTACCCTCATCTTAATTAATATGCATCCTGATGTCGAACGCGTCGTGATTCCGGGTGGCAGTTTTGGCGGATCTGTTAGTTATACAGCGGGTGCCCCGTCGGCTGGAACACTTTCAAACGCGCAGGTCTCTCAAGGCACTAATGGACCGGTCGTAACGTGGGATGTTGAGAACCCGGCGGGTATTCGGGAAGTCGTAATCGTCAGAAAACGCTCTCTACTGCTGCGCGAAACAGATGTCCCTCAACCTTTTGAGAATCCTGATGAGGTGCACGCCGCTGCTGATAGCAATGGCGACGGTATCCCTGAAGACGATATAAACATCGTCGGACGTGTTGGTGTGACACAAACTCGGTTTGAAGATCCCACTATCTTTGAGGGGATTGATGTTGATAGCGAGTTCTTTGATCCAAACAACCTCCATTATTACTATGCTGTTGTGCCTGTTGATGCGATAGGACTTATGGGCACGCCAAGCATTGCTCCGAACGGTATTATATCAAGCGTGGGTACCACAAGCGCAGCACCTGCTTTCTTTATTGATACTCAACCGCACGGCACGGGTGAATGGCAGGTTGAAGTCCAAAGCACGCGACCACTACAAGCCGCACCCCACTTGATAGTGGAGGGGCCTGATAACAACGATTATACTGTCGTTTTAACACAAGAAACCGAGACGAAATGGCTTGGAACACTCCGAACAAACGGATTTCCACCGACGGGTATCTACTTCTATAAAATTCGTGGGCAATCCGCCGCTGGTGTAACGGGTACCCAAATTTGGCAGGGACGAACTTTCAACTATATCGCGAACAGCGCGCATCGGAATGTTATGGTGGCACCGAACCCACTTTATGCAGGGCAGGGTAAACACCTGACCTTCTATCCGAAGGGATTGACTATTGAAATCTACGATGCTTTGGGAAACTTAATTAAGGTGCTAAATAGTGCCTCTGAATGGGATTGCACAAACGCACGCGGCGAAATGGTCTGCACCGGCCTATACTTCTTCCGGGCAACCGATGGAAATGGATTCCAGAGTACCGGCAAATTCTGTGTGGTGAAATGATGAAGTGTTATCAGTTGTCAGAAAGGATAGCGATCAGCGATCAACGATCAGCGATCAGAAAAGACCCCTCTGATAAACGGAACCCCTCTTTACTGAATGCTGACAGCCGATGGCTGAAAGCCATTCCTATTATATTTCTCTTACTAATCCTCTGTAGTTGTGGAGATGAAGGATTGGTTGATCCGCATGGCGAAACAACGCTCCCACCACCTGAGACAACAGGTTTCCATGCTGTCGATTTCCCAACAGCTACAGGCACCGCGTGGACCTATATCAATGTTGATACTGATCAGGAATTTACAGTCCGGGTTGAAGGCACGCGCGATATCAGTGGTACAACGCATCGCCAGATGACCATTAGTGCACTTACGACTGAGAAACCGGACGAGTTCACCCTTGAGGTTGTTGATCACTTGTCAGCAAATGCCTATTATTTGCGGTTGGACACCGATTTTCATGAAGAATTCCCATATCCGCTTTTAGCCACCTACTTTTTCAAAACCCCGCAGGCGTTGATAGAATCCGCTTTCGACATTGTTCTTCCTATTGATAATCCGATATATCATCAAAAGCATTTCCCGCCGCGCCGTCTATGGGATTTTCCACTGGAAGTTGGAAAGGAGTGGGTCGTTTTTGACAAGACTGCTGGAATACCGGTCACAGTCACACGCTATGTAGCAGGAAAAAATGAGCAGGTTACCGTTCCCGCAGGCACTTACACCACTTATGTCGTTCATGAAGAGGTTGTTTACGGAGATAGTCCGGAACCATCGGTTTTCTTGATTAGTCCACCCGCAATTTATTGGGTCGCGCCATCTGTTGGGATTGTCCAATATCGTTACAGCCGTTACCGCGCCACCGCTGAACTCTCCTCACAAACTTTCGCGCTTAAAAGCTTCCATCTACCCCGACCGAATACGGATTAGGTTGCTGTCTCATGAAGATCAATCAGCAATCAGCAAGAATAGCCGTCAGCCATCAGCCGACAGCCGATAGCCATCTCGCACATCGGAACATTCCCATTACTATCATCGGCGGCGGAATACACGGTGTATCTATTGCGATTCGACTGCTCCGCGACATGCCGACAGCAGTAAAGCAGCTTGCCATTGTTGATCGACATCCGCAACCCCTTGTCCAATGGCAGCGTAAAACAGAACACCAAGGCATGCGGTTTCTCCGTTCCCCCGCTGTTCATCACATTACGCCAGATGCACTGGGTATCGTTGAATATGCAGAACGCCATGACCGAACAGATGAGTTAGCACCACCGTATTCGCAGCCCTCTACCCGACTCTTTTGGGATTTCTGCAACGATGCACTTGCTGAATTGGAGGGACACCGGGTTTATTATCAGTTTGATGTAGCAAAATTGCGGTGGGACAAAGGCGCGGGCAGATTTCCATTCCGTCTAATCTCGACAAATAATGAAGGGTTTCGGAGTCGTTGTGTTCTTCTCGCCATTGGGACTGACGACTGCACTTACGTACCACCGGAATTCGTCCAGTGGCAGTGCCGGTATCCAGATAAGATTTTACACGCCTCCCAATTTACGGTGAATAGTGAAGATAAGCGAGAGAGTAAAGGAAAAATTGTTATCGTTGGTGGTGGGTTGACGGCAGGAACGCTTGCAGGGAGCCTCAGCGAACACGGGCATAATGTAGTGCTGATTGCTCGGCAGCAGTTAAAGACGGAGCAATTCGATTTTCCACCGGTGTGGTTAGGTCCCAAGGCACTTGCCGAATTTGCAAGCGAGACCGATTTTCGGCGACGTTACGAAACAATTCAGCAAAACAGAGGAGAAGGGAGCATCACCCCTGATATTATGGAGAGATTGCTGGATACCCCGAATATTGATATCTATCCTGAGACCTGTATTTGCGACATCGTCGAGGCTGCTGCACAAAGACTACGGGTTGAAACGACACGTGGTGTCATCGCTGATGTATCTCGCGTCATCCTCGCAACAGGATATCGATTTGACCTTCGCCGTTATGGATTTTTGAGAGAATTAATCACACAACACCAAGTTCCACTTGTATGTGGATTCCCACGACTTGATGATGATTTGCAACTCCATCCAATCAAGAATCTCTTCGGATCTGGCACCATCGCGCAGCTTCAGATAGGTCCGGCTTCAGGCAACATCGCTGGTGCGAACCTTGCGTATGAACGCCTCCGTGAAAAGTTTATCTCGCATCTGTAGGAGCGGTTCCCCATTAAAAATCGCCAATCCCGGTGTTGCTGTGTATGCTACAACATTTATCTCCGGTTTAAACACTCGGGTCCGCCGCAGCCAATTTTTCCCAGCGTGGGATAAACGCTTCTGTTAAAAAACTGTCAAGTTGCCAAATATTTTGCTGCGGATTTCTTTCAAAAAAAGTGCCCATCGCTAATACCAGAATATCTTTGAAGCCATACAGGGTCTCGATCTGTGAAAGATCTTTGTATGTCTGAATAAGTGCAGTGTGAATTCGGAGAAAGTTCAGTGCCGCTAAGCTAAACGCATTCAGTTTCAAGAAACCGTCTTCCGTTTTCTCCCAAGCCCATTCTGGTTGATAAAAAGAGTGAAGCTGCTCCTTACAGAGTTCGACTGCAGTGTTGAGGATTTGCGAGAGTTCCTTGTGTTTTGTGGTATCGTTTCGGATATCAAGTTTCTCGCAAATTTCCTTATATAGTTGGTGTTGCGTCTGTTCAGAGGCGATCCAGTTTTGGAAGACTTCAGAGGCGTGTGCAAAACAAGTGCGCAGGTCTGCAAGTGTCAAATCCAGTTTGCTCGGAAACGTTTTGAGTAAGGAGGAACTTGGCAGCAAATGTGTTTGTTCAGGGTGTAGTTCTAAGAACTTATATTCTACGACATCCGCCAGCATTTCCGCAAGAATAGGGGTAAAGGCGGTGATTGCGCGTTCGTACAATTCGGCATCTATGAATTGCTGTAGTTTGGCTGAGTCAAGTTCTATTGTCCCTGCCTCAGTTTTGACGAATGTTTCGGCGAACGAAGTCTGTTCTCCCAGGACCGAAGCCGTTTCTGTTAAGGACAATGGGCGTTTAAAAAAGGTCAATGCAGTATACGGTTCCTCAAAATCGAGTAGACTTTCTTGCCACTGATGTCCCCAAGTATCGTGAATCAGGTATTTATCAAGTTCCGCTAAAGGCAGGACACCAATCATACGCGTTAGTGTTGACGTGACCAATTCTAAAGACAATTCGGTGTCAGCAGATATTTTCTGACGGAATGTTAAGTCTAAATCTTCCGCGTCAAAGGTACCGAACACGGGGAAATGCGCAAACGGCTCTACCTCCCAAATTTTTCGCAGAAATTTTTCGTAATAAGCTTTTGAACGTTGTAAATTCTTACTTTCTTCGCTTTCCTGATCTGTAGGGCTACTCGGTACCTGGACTTTTTGCCGCAATTCAGTAGGGAGACAAAAATAAAGCGCGGAGGCAGTTTTCACTAACTTCACTTCACCTGCTTCAAAGGGTGAACCCGAATATAAAGACTGAAAGAGTTGTAGAATATCTGCGTCCAGTTTCGGGTTATCGGACACTAAATTAAAGCGGGTCTCTAAACTTTGCATAATTTGATGCCGATCGCGAAGTGGCTTCGTCCGAATGGCAAGCTGCTGAGTTACACTGTCCACCGTTCCCGCATCCAAATTGAAGGTCCGTTGGAGTTGAGTTTTTAAGGCTTCTCGTTTATCCGGGGTCGTTGGAGCATCCGGCGTAAAGAGCGTAAAGATTTTAGAACCGGCGGTGTCTAAATTTTCAATTTCTGGATGATGTACTAAAGTTGGATAGTGTTCAAGGGACAGCCAGACAGCTTCAACAAAGGCGGTGTCTAAAGTAACCTTATCACAATGTGCCGGTGTATGTTGCAAGCGTACACGCGTATCCGCCATCAATTCATCATGATGTGTGTAGAACGTTTTAAGCATTTCTATTAGATCGGTTTCCTCTTCTTTTTTTGCTTTGTTGATTTGCTGCGTAAGAGTTTCAAATTTCTTTAAACGTTCTAAAGCAGGTTTCCAGCTGCTGGAGATGTTGTCATAGTGCCATGTGTAAAGCGTCATAACTTTCGTCCTTTTCTTTATTACTGTACAGCGTATTTATTATTTCTCATCTTCTGATTGAAGCGTATCATAATTATGAGGCGGTGTTAATTCACGTATCTTTGCATCGACCTGCTTTGCGAAAATGAGGCTTTCGTCGAGTTCAGAGCGGAGACGTGTGAGGTCTGTCTCATCGCTTTCAGGGTTGAGTGTTAGTACCCGGGCGTAGAGGTGCGAGAGTTGGACAATCGTCTGCTGAACGTCTGTAATCTGTTGTTCCCGGTGTTGTTCAAGCACACTTTTGACGGTCGCCAATTGGGTATCCCTTGATTTTTGATGCATTTTAAGTGTGTCTTTCAAGCACTGTACTGCTTGAATAAAAAGCTGAGAAACTTTGTCGGTAATGTCAGCTCTGACGCTAATGGGAAGTGTGCCCAGCCACCCATCGCTGCCTGCTTCTTCCTGAAAAGATTTGTGCAAGGCGCGGAGTTCTTCAAGCATCGTTTCTGTTCGGGCATCTCCATCGGCCTCAAGTTGTTCATGTAAGCTGTTCAGTTCGTTTTCCTGTTTTTGATGGACTTCCTGAAGGATCTCACTATGAACCTGTTTGGCTATATCTTCTGTACCGGTTGCCCATTTGCTAATTAGAGTCCCGATAGGCACCAAGATGCTGAGAATTGCACTGCCAAATAGATAGAGGATCTTCGGTTCTAAATTGAATACCCAAGATGCAAAAGCGATGGATCCCCCCGCGGCAAAAGGGAAGATGACGTAAGAGTTGCCAAGAAGATGGAGTAGGAATTTCTTCCGAAACAATTTCCGGTCAATCAATTTCTTTATTAGTTATCAGTTGTCAGTTGTCAGCTGTCAGTTAAGAGGTGTCTGACGCAATCAAAAACCTCTTTAACTGATAACCGATAACCGCAAACTCACAACTATTCCTCAATACGGTTTTCCGAGAAGCTCAAATGTTACGCTTTGTGCTGCTGCCCCCCGCATCTGGGTGGAGGTTTGGTTGCTTGCAATGGCACGGATGCGGTGGTTTGGGATACCAGAATTTCTCAGAGATTGTGCAGCTGCCTCAGCGCGTTGTAAAGCGAGAATCCGGTTCGCTGTCGGATCTCCCTCCTGACGCGTATGTCCTACAACTCTGAGATAGTACTGCGGAAACGATTTCAGGGTTGCAGCGAGTTCTTTTAAGGCGCGTTCACTATTTGGAAGAATTCGGGCATTCCCTCGTCCGAATTGGATAGGTTCTACTTTCATCGCCGCGACAGGGGCAAGGGCATTCCAGTTTGCATCAGAAAGCGGATTCAGTGATGTCTCTTCTCGAACCTGTTCCGTCGATGCTGTTCCAACAAAAATGCCATCTAACCCATCGGTGCCACTTGCATTCAACATACCGGGATGGAATTTATCGTGGTGAAGTGAGCGCAAAATACCCTCAAAGAATAGCTGCTCATAATTTCCTGACACCGGATCGGTGGGGATTGAATTCGTCTGCACCAGCACCTGCGTAATTTTAGCTATCATCGCTTCGAGTCTCTCGGAACCTTTTGCCGCTGCTGAGGAAATCACCCCAAAATGCGCATAATTCTCAACCGTGTTCCGCCATTCAATGCCCTTAACCAATTTATTCGTCTCATTCTGGCTAAGCGAATCACCATATTGCTTTGCATCCGCTTGAATTAACGAGGCTAACCCATTGGGTTGGTTATTGTAGTCATAGTTTGCGCGGAGGTACGCTTGAACAACATACGTGACGAGTTCACGTTGTGAATCCAAAAATTCACGCTGAACCACCAGTACATCAACGATATAACCTTTCAACTTTGAGCTGTCTAACAACAGATGCACGCCTTCTATCGCGAGTGCCTTCGTTAAGTAAGGTTCCCAGATGACATAAGCGTACGGCTCATCCGGGTCGGCGGACTTGAGTTTCTTATAGGCAGCTTCAGCACCGTCTGTTTCGACTGCCCACGAAGAGGGTAGACTTGGCAGGCTCATCTTGTTGATCATAATTCGGGCGAGCGTTTCGCTCGGCGAATCCGGTGTCAGCACGATACGCGCCCGCGGATTGCTCAAACTCGGTATTTGCGGGACACCTCGCTTATACGCAACAATTGCATCTGCCCCTTTGGATTCATCAATCACAAGGACAATTGAACCGGGGAATTCACCGATAACGCTACCTGTCTTGAGGTAGGCATCGATAGTGAACACTGCCATCTGAACCTTACCGCTTTTCAGGGCGCGTGCCCTTCCTATGTAGTCTGCTTTATCGTCAACGAACGTGAGTTTAATCCCTTGACGGTCCAACAGGTTCTGAACAGCAGGGGAACGAAGTATCGCATACCCTGGAAACGAGTCGTGTGCCACCTTGATGTTATGTGCATAACGTCGCGTGCTCGTTTCTTTGACGAGATCGCCTCGGAGCCATGGTTCAACGACGAACTTATAGACTAACCCGATTATCCCGATAATAACCAGCCAGCTTGCTGCCATGATGATTACGCGTTTTTTCTTACCAGCGTCCATAGTTCTATTTCCTATTTCTGAAAATCAGGAAACCGATAGCGGCGGCGACAATGAGTATTATAAAGAGCCATGCGGTATTTCGATTTGCATCGTCACTTTGCTGTGGTGGCACCTTTGTTGGAGGTCTAGGCGTTTTTGCTTGTGATGGTGTTGCTTGTGTGGACAATATGCTAATTGCCGTATTGCTCGGTGGCATTGTGAGCTGCTGGATTAAATCGGAGGCAATTTCCGATGAAAGCGGGGCAATATATTCAAATACATCTTCGCCACTAACGTCTGTACCCGTATCACCGGTTTCGGCAAGAATCTGCGACACTGCCGCCACCAACTGTCCCGGGTTGTCTGCCTTACGGTAACTATCCACGACATTTGCCAGCATGTGCTCGGTTTTCATATCAACACCGATGACATCAATGCGAATCTGTCGATTGAGGATTTCAGGTGTATAACGTTTAACTTTGTCGGCATCCGAAGCCTCACCATCTGTAACGACTAACAACCGGTAGGTACCGTAGTTATACTGTTTTTCCCGTTGTTCGAGGAGGCGATTTGCCCCAATTCTAATATATTTCCCGAGTGGCGTGTTGCCGCTGGGTTGTGGTAAATGAATGGCTGCTATCAGTTTTTGGGTGTCCTTCGGTCCCAATGGATAGACCCATTCGTTCTGGGTATTGGTACCGCTAAACACAAGCAGTCCGATCTGTATGTCGTCAGGAACTTTCGCGAGCACTTCTTGTAGTGCTGCCTTCGCGGCTTCCATCTTCGATTTCGTCCGGTCTCCACTAAACTTGTCCTGCATTGAACCGGAGGCATCAAGAATCACAACAATGTTATCTTTATGAATGTCGTCAGCGGCACTGCAAATCTGGGAACCAAAAATGAGCAGACTCAATAAGAGGATAAATCGCGTGCCGGAACTGGCGGCTATAATACATTTCATAAAAGGACCTTATGTATGGGGAGTGGACATCAATTATCGACTTTCAGGGAAGAGATCTCTTGGAACTGATGGTTGATAACTGAATACGGATAACTGTTAAAAGTCGAAATCGGAGACTGCAACAGCTTCTGCTGAAACTTTAATCAGTGCGAATTCAACGCGCCGGTTTTCTGCTGCCTCAGCAGGGCTGGTTGGCTTGGCGATAACAGGCTCCTTGATTCCAAGACCTACTGGTACGATCTGGTCTGGATCAATGCGTGCGTTTTTACGGCGTGCATAAACGATAATTGCCTGTTTAACCGCTTGTCCTCGCTGCTCGGAGAGTTTAAGTGCAGCCCGCATCACTTGGTAAGGGCTTTCAATGTTACTACCATCGTCAAACTTCTTTTGCTGAATCAGACGAATCAGATTTGCAGTGTCTTCCAAGCTAAAAGCCTTACCGTTCATAAAATATTTGTAGCTGCCTCGTGTGCCTGTCCGTTTCAAAATACCTGTTTGAAGTCCTGTTTTAACTAATACACTCAGTGTTCGAGAGGGGTCACTGTGTCCTTTTATGGCGATTGCAGCATTCCCATATTTTGAAGCTAACTCAACAACCCTGTCAAATTCTTCTTGATATTTGGTGTCGCTAAACGTATCCTGATTCGCATCAAATTGAATTGTGAAGGAGATAAGCGTCTTTTCGTCAAGTACTGCGTCTTCATTAAAGGATTCAATTTCAGCGCGCACTGTCTCTTTTTTAAAACGTGTCTGTTTCAGTTGCGCCGGTGCCGTCACGGTGGTCTTGAGCAGACTTTTAAAAGTTGGTGAGTTAAAATCTAAATCGGAGGGAATCAACGCATACCGCTGTCTCGCAAACCCCCAGTTCACTGCCATATCTAACCCTGCTTTATTGAAGCCTTCAAAACCGGTAATTGTATTACTCGGATCGTTGAAGAAGGCAATATTTCCCGGTTGCCCAACGAACGTGCAATCCGCGATTAAGCCGTGTGCATCCTCTTCAAGCGTCGGTAACACTTCTTTACCATAGATGTTTTGCATCATCGTCAGCAGCTCCGTGTATTTTGCGGATCCGCTCGCTTCGTAGGTTTTTTTCAGAGCCACGACCTCTTCGGCACCTTTCAGGTAACCCGCAAAGAAGCGTTCAACAAACGGCTTGTAAGCCTCGTAAAAATCCTTGCGGCAGGCGTAAACATCGGCAATAGAACGAGAAAGCGTCGCAGTACTGACGACAACCGATGCCCCTTTGACAGTGCCTTCAGCTCCCGTGCCGGTGTTCTCAGGACCCCCTGTCAATCCGATCATATCGGGGGTTATCACAAAACAACCTGCGATGGTTGCGTCGTTTCGGAAGCGTTCTGCCGGTCCGTTCGCTCCTGTTAATTCGTCCACCCAAACGATTTCCACCTGTGACTTTGAAAGGCGCGCGGTCTTCAATATATCATAGAGCATCCCTACGTGCGGTCCACCCTTTTGGATAGCGATCTTTTTGCCCCTGAGATCAGAAATTTTCCGGATGTTAGAACGTCCAACGAAATGGTCTCCTGCTGACCAGGTCAGCTGCCCAAAAACGACAGGTTTTGTGAGAGCATTTTTTCCCGCTGCTTCGCTTGCCTGTGCTATCATCCTGAAGGTGCCACGCAAGAAAGGCGATTTGCCAGCGAGATAGTCGCGAACCTGCTGCTGAAAGTTGTCACCCGGTACCAATTTGAGATTCATTCCGAGTTCCGCCATAATTGTACCAGGACGAGTCGTCAGTCCGCCGTTGGCGTGGAAGAGTGCTGCTTCGCCACCCCATGTGATATATGGCACGACCAACGGGGTTATTACTGTTACCTCTTCAACCGGAACAGGACCGACCGCATCTGAGAATCGTTCTTGCGCGTTGGTGTAAGGGACAAAAACGATGAACAGCGTTACGAGACAAAACAACGGACATTTCAAAAGATGCCAGCAAACTGATCTATAATTCATTTCCATGATTTTCCTCCGCGGAAGTCATGTGATTGCTATCATCGTGATAGCGTGCTTCCACTTGTTAGTTTTCAGTTGTCGATCGTCAATTATCAGTCTCGTTTGGGGACGATAGCAATTTCTTTATGTTCCGCATATCCATTGGATCCTGGCAGTTACAAAAAGTGTACCTACATCCAAAGTTAACTGAAAACTGATGACTGAAAACCGATAACTACTTACCGTGTCAAGGCATAAGCAACAACGTTTATTCCCTGTTGAAACGCCCATGCTTGTTGTTCTTTATGATCAGGTTCGCAAATTCTACCTTCCCACGCACAATTCAGGTCGCTCGGACAGAAATAGACAATCACGCGATCCTCGTCCATGATCGCCTCGTCGTAATCGCAGACACCGGGGATACGCTTATCACCACCGAGGTATTCATCGTGCTCATAGAGCGTATGATAAATCGGGTGGCTCATCTCCAGCCGTTCAAACTTCTTTTCCGGGTAGACCTGCCGCATCATCTGGTAGACATGCGGACGTAAGCCTCCTCGGTAACCGTTGAGGCGGGCATCGCAATCTTCGACGTGGAGAAAGCCACCGCGTTCAAAATAGTCCCTCAACTTTCGGACCTGTTCGGAAGAAAGTCGAATCCCAGTATGCCCTGTCATAAAGAGGAACGGATAAGCAAATAATCCTTCATCGTCAATGTCAACGTATTGTGGGTGCTGGCGCACCTCAACATCAATTGTCGTGTTCTCGGCGAGCTCTTCGGAGAACTTCAAATCCGATTGCCAGCGGTAATGGTTGACGATGTTCGTATACCAATCACCACCTGGATACTTGAGGCGCACAAACGTGAACTTCTCACCTGTCGGATTCATCTCAGGATAATGGTGTTCAATCTCCCCGTATCGCGTGCCGTAATGGATATCTCGCGCAGCGTCGTAAGGGATGTATTCTCGGAACCTGTACTGCGCGTCGGCAGGTAGTATCAACTTACCTGCGGCGAGCGCAGAGGCAGCAAGTCCAACGGATCCTTTGAAAAAGGAGCGTCGCGAAAGACGGTTCTCATTTTTACAAGGTTGTTTGGGATTGTTAACATTATTGAATAACACTGTACGCATCCTCCTTCCATTTTTTTTAATTCTACCACAATCCCCTGAAATTTTCCAACAATATATGTCTGGGAGTATATAAAGTTTAAAAATATATAGGCATTTCAAACGGAGACAGCCCTACCTACACATCCGCTGGCGAGGGAGTTTTTGCTTGGTGTCTTTGATAGGGTGTTTCTGCGGATTTCCGTAGTATCCTCGCCCCTACAGTGCGTAAGTAACCGACCCACCGACACCGCCGCTGGCGAGGGAGTTTTTGCTTGGGTGTTTCCCCTAGTATCCTCGCCCCTATAGTGCGTAAGTAATTGAAGGATGTCTTGCAGTTTGGAGAATGCACTAAGAAACAGTATAGTTTTTTAATCTGCTCCTCAGGGTCTGCACATTTATGCCCAAGACACTCGCTGTTTTGGCTCGATGTTCGTCCATCCACGCTAAAGTCTCCAGGATATACACCTGCTCTATCTCCTTCAACGTTCGCCCGATACGGAAGGACACCGTGGGCACTTCTTCGCGCTCGGAATCTTCTTCGGGTAAAGGCACCGGGTGCGCGGGGTCTCTCTGAAGTTCCTCCGATAAGTGCATCGGTAAAATGGTGCCTTCTCTGGCAAAGTGGAGGGCGTGAACTATACTACCTTCCAGTTCTCGGATATTCCCGGGCCAGTCGCAGCCTTGGAGTAACGCGAGGGCTTGTGGACTTATACTGCCTCTCTTTTGACCTTGGACTTGGTTATGTTTCTTCAAAAAGTGTTCTACCAACGCGGGGATGTCCTCCCGCCGCTGACGCAACGGCGGCATAAAGATATGAAGTGGCTTTAATCGCTGATAGAGGTCTGAGCGAAACCTATCCTCCTGAACCGCTTGCGCAAGGTCGCAGTTGGTAGCTGCCACAACACGGACATCCACCGGAATTTCTGCTGTTCCACCGACGCGCCTGATCTTGCCTTCCTGAAGTACCCGTAACAATTTGGGTTGAAGGGACATCGGAAGTTCCCCGATTTCATCCAGGAACAGTGTGCCTCCGTTTGCCGTTTCAAATAGACCGATATGCCGTACCTCCGCGCCGGTAAACGCCCCCTTCTCATATCCAAAGAGTTCACTTTCCATCAGCTGCTCCGAAATCCCCGCACAGTTAACGGCAAGGATTGTTTTGTCTGATCGGTTGCTTTGTTCGTGCAATGCGTCTGCTACCAGTTCTTTGCCTGTTCCTGTCTCGCCAGAAATAAGCACCGCTGTCGAAGATTTCGCAAACATTTCAATCCTGTACAGAACCTTAACAAGTTCTGCACTCTCACCGATAATGTTGACATAATCCCCTTCCAACATCTCTCGTTTCAGGGGAATCTCCAGTGGAGACACCTTGCTTGTGTGTTCCTGTGAATTTTCTGTAGCATCATGCACCCTGTCGAGGTGCTGCGCGGCTATCTGAAGAGCCAGCACTGTTGCATCTGGTGCTGCGTCAAGCATCTGGCGAAGCACCTCATTCCCCTTCGGAGCAGTAGAAACTTCATAACCCTCCTGTTCAAGGAGGTTCTGTAAATTCACCCCTACATTCGAGGTATCTCCAAGAATAAAAATATGCGTCTGTTGTGGGTTAATATGCACCTTGGTTGGGTTTTCCGTTACTTTTTTCATCTTATTCAGTTGCCGCAGTCATCCGTTCCATGAGCACTTTGTTATCATTCTTCACGCCAAAACCCCATGCTTTCACTTCTCGGATGTGGGTGTCCCTCCTTCTTTTCTTGAAAAAAATTTAAATAAACTGAGGATAGTCATAAATCGTTGCAAATGCAACGGTAACAATTTATAGTAAAATCTAAAAATATGTTTACAGTTTGCCAGGGAACCGGAAACACCCAAGCAAAAACACCCCACCGCCGCTGGCGAGGATTGTATCCTCGCCTTTGTGTTGGTGTATAAGTAATTACGGGTTTTACTATATTATATAGAACTTATGCAATTTACTGATGAGTACCTACGGCCCGCACGCCGCTGGCGAGGTTCTAAACCTCGCCAGCAAAGGACGCTGCGTAGGTCCTATTATAGTAAAGCCCAAAAACGTATGAACAGTTGTTCAGTGAACGAACCCCAAACAATGGGATGGGTGGTTAAATCTAAACCATCCGCAATTCACTATATATAAGACTCTTTTTTTTTTCGATTTCGTGCATAAAATGCATAAAATGTCATAAAAATAATGAAAAATTGGAAAAAAACGAGAAATTAGGTGTTTTATCAGAAAATTTGCAATGCAAAAGGTAGAGTGAGATGAAGATTTTGGGTCTAATTGAGGAATGTAGATGCTAATTGTCTGAATCACGGATTGTCGCGGATGACGCGAATTCGGGAATGGAAGGGTGGAAGAAGGAAAGTCAGTGGGTTGCCCCCCACGCCTGCATTTTTCCAATTCCGCAAACAAACGATGGAATTTTGCGTCCGTCCTAAATGTGTTGATTTCTCTGCTAAGAGGTGAGCCAGGGGATGTGTTGGTTTTGCCGATAGGGCGTGAGCAACTCTCGGAGTTGATGATGTGCTTTATGCAAATGCGTTTTCACCGTGCCTTCGCTTCGTTTGATACGGGTGGCGATGTCTTTGATAGGGAGTTCCTCAGCGTAGCGCAGGAGAAATACATGTTGGCGGGTCGGTGGTAGGTGCGCGATGGCATCCCGAAGTATCTGTCGCAGTTCCTGTTTTTGGAGGAGGTCACCAGGGTCGGAGTACGTGTCTGTGATGCGGCGTTCATCTATGGTGTGGAGCGGATCAGTGTCCTGTTCCGCCTGTTGCTTCCGCTGAAAGTCGATACAAATGTTTCGGGCGATGCGGTATATCCATGAATAGAACGCCGAGTCACCGCGGAAGGTGTTGATGGCACGAAACGCCTTTAAAAACGTTTCCTGGGTCAAGTTTTTTGCGATTTCGGGGTCTTGAACCTGTTTTCGGATGAGAGTATAGATGTGATTTTGGTATTTGGTGACGAGGGGGTTAAAGCTTTCGGGGTCGCCTTGTTGTGTACGAGCGATGAGTTTATGCTCATTTATATGCATTGTGTTGTTCAAAGAATTCTCCCAATTTGCGAGTGTGTTTATTCAATTGATAACCTCTCTAAGCACACCACGGAGTTCCTCCGGATTCCGTGCGTCAATTCAGTATTACCGTTCTGGCACTTTTGCGCTCTATATTATCACGAGGGACCTTTAGAGTTTTCATACCCAGTGTTTTTTTCTGTAGGAATGCCAAGCATACTTACGAAGAAAGCAGAGAAAATCGTCTGGGTTCCCAATATCATCAAGAGCAACGCAAACAGTGCTGGTCTCACCTTCTGCAATTCACCAAAACCACTTTTCACCCAACCGTACGCAATCCAACCGTCAATCAGGAATCCCACGGCAAATATTACACATCCGAGAAGTAATCCCTTTTCAAGGGTAAAATGGCGATATACGAATTGGATAAGTGAATCGCTACTGGAAAAACCGCGAGTGACGCTCAAAGTTCGAGCAGAGAGCCCCAGTAAGAGCACTTGATAACCGAGCAAGCACAAAAGACATGCCAAAACCATCACGTGAATATCGTAGGCGCGATTGCCTATTTGCAGAGGACCAGGTAGCAGCGCAACTGTGCCAATTACACCCATCAAAAAAAGCAGAATACCGGGGATCAGAAATAGATAGGTCGGTGAGAGCATCAGCATGAAACGCAAATGCCGCCAGCCATCACGAAAGGAATTGAGTTTGGATTCCCCTTTGCGAGGAGAATAGGTTATCGGTATCTCTTCGATTTTGAGGTCAGCTTTTGTTGCGTTGATAACCATCTCTGAGGCAAATTCCATCCCTGTAGTTTGGAGTTCCATCTGTTGATACGCCTCGCGTGTGAAAGACCGCATTCCACAGTGTGCATCCGAAACACCCGATCGAAACAACACATTCAGGATTCCTGTCAGAACGGGATTGCCGAGGTACCGGTGAAGTTTCGGCATTGCCCCAGGAAGAATCTCTCCTTTTAACCTATTTCCTATGACGAAATCACAACCGTTGCGTAAAGGCGTAATGAATCTCTCCAAGTCTGTGAAATCGTAGGTATCATCGGAATCACCTATGACAATATATTGTCCTTCTGCGGCGGCAATTCCAGCAAGATAGGCAGCACCATAGCCACGCAAGGGTTGATGAACGACGCGCGCACCGAGACGTTCAGCAATTGCGACAGAGGCATCGGTGGATCCGTTATCCGCGACAACGACCTCCCCTTGAATGCCAAGTGCTTCCAGAGTGTTTTGTGCCTTCTGAATACAAGTGCCGAGGGTCTCCTCTTCGTTGAGACAGGGCATAACAACAGAAACGAGGATGGTTTTATTTTTTACCATTTGATCATTCTTCATAGTGAATCTCCCAAATTTTTACTGGGATAGGTCCATAGGTCAAGGGAGATTCATAGACCAATTTAAAATGCTCGCTGTGTTCACCCAAAAACAACTTGACCGTCAAGGATTCCCTTGCCTCAGGAGAAATATAAAGTGCCTTCGGATCCGCAGATTTAAGTGGGACATCCCGAATGATTTCACTGTGTTTCCAGACACACCCGCCGATTTTTCCCTCCGGGAAGTACCATTGCCCATCTGCTATGATTAATTCTTTAACTGAAACAGTTTTTGCGGAATTACCTTCATGAATGACGATGGAGGGCGGACTACTAATCGTAAAACCTTCATTTCCCCATAAAAAAGGAATAATCACCTTCTTCACCGTCTCCTGATGAATTTCAGTGTTTATCTTAATTAATAGCGGATAGCCAACGAAATATTCAAGTTTTTGATCAGACTTATCGGAGAGTAAAAGTGGAATGACCGGATGGACTTGTTCAATATTTCCGTCGAGTCCAGTCGCTGCGAAAAAATGAAGGTTTAGTTGTAAAATATCCATTGGATGTAATAAAATATGAGTCGCTCCATGTTCTTTCAAAAACTGTAAAGCCGCATCCTCATTTTTTCCGCAAAATACTGCTTTCGACATTGCGCTGATTTTCGCCAAGTTCTGTTCTTCGTCAACAATTGTTGTTCTCCTTCCTATTTCATTTGTCATACTTCCTAAGTTCCAATTAGCCGCTATAACTGCATCAGGTGGGGTATTTGTTTTTAACCCATTGAGTGCATCACGCATTCCATTATCTGGGGGCGGTTGTGCCGTTAGCGTTTCCATAAACCCTATTTGGGTGGGACCTAATCGGTAAATTCCTGTGATGGACAGCCAGACTATCAAGCACACGCTCATTAAAGCACAAACGTTTTTTGCACTGTACTGTGTCTGTTTTCTATAGAAAAGGTTCTGAAGGATAAAGCCAAAGAATATTGCTGTCACGAACAGGGTAATTAGGAGTTCAACGCGCTCAGGTAAACTTAACAATAGATGTGAAAAAGAGAGTAGCGACAGAAGAAATGTAAGGATGTCTTTCCCACAAATCAGCACTTGCCAGGCTAACAACACACCTAAAAAAACGAGCGGATGCCAGTTTTTTTCTGCTTGAGGCATATACTTTTTGAAAAGCCTGTTCAACATGTAGCCTGAAAGCATGGCAACCAAAGGTGCGAGAAATAGATGAAAACGTTGGGCCGAACATGCCAGCATATAACTCGGAATAAACCAAGCAGATATGAGAAGGACATGGTTTTCATTTATGGTATCTGTAGTCGCCTGATGTGTTGTGAAGGAGAATTGGTAGAGTGTATTGGCAATTATCAGCATAATTGCAATGGCGAAAATAACACTATCTGTGAACCAAGGGATGGGCAATCCAAGCAACGGAACAAATCTGCTAACGGCGATGCCTACGAGGGCTATCCCTGTTATCAGACAGTGAAGTAAAAAAGACCTTCGTTTTCTCGGGGCGCGGGTATAGGTGAGGAGACACAACCCCGGAATAGCAAAGAGCAGGAGTAATCCATAAGTTTCCCGCCACATGTTGAACGTTGTAGGGCGAAGCTCGGTCACAAATTCCATCACACCATTCTTACCGAAAGGGTAAAAGATGGCATCGATTAAGGTTGATATCCAACTTAAACCTCCACTTATAAGCGTTAAAATGATACATCCAAGAAAAAGAATACTCATCTCTAACCCTAACGGAACTTTGTTAAGTAATGGAGAACAAAATTTTTGGACGTTCCGTGATTGTATACCGATGAAAAGAGCTGCGAATATCCCGAACCCAATCGGAACACCGAGGGCGAGAAGAACATGGGGCGAGAATAGCTGCGATCTATATATTTTTGTGAGTCCGAGTAACCCAACTAAAATGGGGAAAAGCCAGATTGCGTACTGTGCGAATCGGGTTTTATCATAACCTTTTGTGCAGAGTTGTAGAAAATTAAAAAAGACAACAACCGTTATAGCGAACCCGACACCTTTCCATATTAAGCCGAGAAAACTTATCGTGAATCCCGAGAGGAGCGTATAGACAAAACGTTGCCACATCCGCTGCGCTCGGCAAGCTTCAGCATAGAGAAAGAGGCTGCCTAAAAATAAGAAAATGATGATAGCATCGGTATCTACATACCCTGCGAAAGAGATATAAATCACATGGAGGGTGGAAACAAAGACAAGAGTGGCAAATAAGGCTGCGATTTCTCCGAAAAGTCTCTTTGTAAACGCATATAAGAGCAAGGCAGCGACAGATATAAAGAAAATGGAAGAAAAGATGGCGAATTGATATAATGTCAAACTGGGGAAAAGGGTATGCACTGCTGTGAAAACGTCCGCCAACACATAAGGGAACAACGGTGTCACCTTCGTATTATCAATACCTGCGGGCGAATTTCGCATCGTATCTATATGCGGTAGATCCCCGGATTCGACAATCTGGCGCGTTTGCCGAAAGTACCTGTATGAATCTGTACCGAACAAATATGGCTCTTCCAATGCATCTCGGTTTTGCACACGGAGGAAAACACCGAAGGCAATCATCAGGAACAGCAGTGTAGCGGAAAAGAGGCGTTCACTTTTATTTGACGATTGCATAAAACGGCACTTCAAACAAGGGTTGATTGATGTCATTGGTGTGGATTTTGATGAGTGCTTCCGACTTTCCAGTTTCGGATGCAGGAGCTGTGAAAGTCACCTCAATTACATATTCCTTTCCGGGTTCAATTTCTTCAAATGTTGCTGTGACGGAACGGAGGTTGCTTTCAATCTTCTGAATTTTCAAATCGGCGGGTCCTTTTTTCCGTAAATGCGCGACTCGGCGAGCAACTTCGCCTTTTTTGACAAATCCCATGAAAAATTGGTCGGGAGCAAGGCGAATGGCGCCGCCCACCTGTCCTTTGACGAGGACCTCCACGTGTGGGAAACGGTACCCTTCTGTCAAGATTGTCAACTTTTCTTCCAACTCACCGAAAGGGAGCCCCGGCGTTATAGTGACAAAGATTTTTGCGACAAGTCCATCCTTGTAAATGTGCCGAACCCGGGTTTTAATGTATGGAGAACTTGACTGGATGCTTTTCACTTTCAACCTACCATCTCCTGAGTCGTAGATTTCAATCGTTTTGTGGATGTTTTCTTGGTTGGATATGTGTTTGAGATGGAGGTTGTTAGGAACAACCCGGGCAAGTCCGGCAACGACACCGGTGAGGGTGAAATGAATTACAGGGGTATCGCTATCATTTGTGCGCACTTTTACGGTGGAGGTTTGTCTGCCACGGCGGTATTCTGTTTCAAACTTTGCCTCAATTTCAGCCGTTTCGCCAGGTAAGATTGTTTTTTTTGACAGGAGGGCTGCAGTGCATGAGCAGGAGGAGTCTACGTCCAGAATATCGAGTGGCTGGTTGCCTACGTTTTTGAGCTTGAATATATGGGTGATTGTCTGCTGGTGTTGTGCGTATCCAAAGTCAAATAACACTTCGTCTGTCTGGACATCAGGTTTTTCTGCCGTGCGGGACGATTGTGGTTTGGAAATGACGAGAACAGTGCCATTCCAAATATTTGAAAACTCGTTTTTACTCAGAAGTTGGATGGAGCCGTCCACTTCAATGAGACGGAATTTGTCATTTATGACGCGCTCAACTACCAAAAAATGGTTCCTTCCATTTTGGGTTGTGTGAGCGATGGTAGGTGCGCCGAGTTTTTCGAGATTTTGTAGGTTCATTTTCATGCCGATGGCTTTGAACCCGAGTTGGTGTGCGACATCTGCGAGTTCTTTCATGCTGGTACCGGTGGCTCTCACTTCCCCCGAATCGTCAATTGCGCCTGCCATGTGGACAATCGTCTCGGGATCAACCTCTTGCCCTAACATTTCACAAATAATTGAGAGGCTCAAGGGACCGCACATTCGTGCGTAGAATGCCTCATCCTTTTCTTGCGTCCAAGCTACATCGGTGACAGCGAGGGTTAGCCCGAATATGAATGCTAACGTCAGAAGTAGGCGTGGAGCGTATAAATTGTCTTTGAAATTCTTCATTTGGATAAATCCTTTCTTCTCCTATTGTGTATACTGTGGGTTGCTGTGTCTCTCCGATATTCTGTATATCGTAGCGTTCTCAGAAATGGAGACTTCTCTTTTATTGAGAAGTTTCCTTCAGTTCACGAAAGGGACGTCCTTTGCCGAGTACACTATCAAAAATGACGGTCTCATCGGGAATGTCTAATTGAAATTCATTGGAGGAGACATCGAGGTTGAGTTGAAACGCGCCGGAGGACTGAAGTGTGGTCTTTCCGATGAGATCCCCTCTGTTTTCCGGGTCCTCTGCTAACAAGGGGTGAAGGGTTTCCTCAACTTTTTCAGGAAACCAAATTCCCGGTTGGTATTCACGATAATGAAGGACGCGTTCCTTAAAATAGTGGACCCCCTTTTTGAAAGGGAGCATATCGGATTCACTTAGATGCTCGAACATTGTTTGCAATTTCACCAAGCGGAACCCTTTCTCAGGGCATATCCAGAGCTTAAGCGGTTGTCCTCTCGGTGCCTGCACACTAACGAGGTATGTTTCTTCACCGTTTAGCATTTCTGTCTGCAGAATCCCGCTTTCATACTTTTCAAGGACTCTCCAGAGAGGGGTCATCAGGTAACTATTTGGTGTTGCCAGTCCGTACGTCATCCAGTACCTCGGATCTAAATGTGGGTCTATCCCACATCCGGAATCCATCATATAGCCAATGTAAGGGGTATAAACCCAGACGTATTCTTCAGTGGGGTAGATGTAGTAACTGTCCCCCGTTATATTGTCAATCCATTTGGAATACGGGCTTTCTTCTTCGGTTTCGATGCGAAAATCGCCAGAGAAGTTGATGCCTACCTCTTTAAGCTTCTGTTTCACCGGATGAGGAAGTTCCGGATTCCTTTTGTTGAGAAGTTCATAGTCGGCGGGGGCAATATCTACACGAAAGAGCGGCGACTTGCGTTCAGTGACTTTCCAATGTCTTTCTCCATCGCAAATATCCGTTAAGTCAGTGCCTTTGGAAAAGTCGACTCTGACTTGTGCCTCTTCAAAAGTGGTGCCATCAAATGTAAGCACATAAGTCTGTTTTTCTACATCCGGTCCTATCTTGTGCTCGTAGACAAACTCTCCCTTCCCTGAAATAACCGCGGCATCAAAATGCTTGATACCTGCGATGAGGGTTGGTAAGTCAAGATCGGGCTCTGGCACCGCAACAGATATGTGGAACGTCGCGGCGAATAACATGAGCAAAAATCGTGATATGAATACTCTTTTTTTCATTTCAAACTCCTGATTGTAAAAGGGCTCGCTTTAGAGTCCTCTCTCTACGGCCCGATGCCCATTCCGTTTTGTCGCATGAGTTCGTAAAATTCACCGCCTGGCTGAAAGGAAGAAATATCACCCCCGGAATACATAATATAGTCACCACACCACTCAAAGATAGTATCTTGGAGTTCATCTCTTTCCTTGTTGAGTTCATCTCCAATCTGTGAAAGTTCTGGGGTTATTCCGTGTGAGATGACGTATGAGACGAGTTCGTCAATAAGGTCCAGCACTTCGCGGCGGGATTCAAGGGCGCGAGGGATTTCTATACGGAGTTCTACAAGTCTTTCGGCAGCTAAGGCGAGTGCGGCAGCTAAGGCTTCTGCTTCTGCATCCAAGGCTTGTGCTTCTGTGTTTGGATTGGAGACTTGTGCGGGGTCTACACCTGCGGGGGGTAATTCGTCGGCAGTCTGCGTGAATGCGTCTGCAATCTCAGTTGCGGTGTCCTGTGAAAAATCTCCACTTCCCATATCGACAGGCGTGTCGGTTTCCGTGCCCGCACTGTCGGTCCTTAAGAGGGTCGCTGGCTCTTGCGGTGTGCGGTGTTGTGGGAACTCTACGACTTTATACACCTTTATCACTTCTTGAGGTTGATTCGCTCGGTGAGCCACAACGCCGAAGAATATCGCTGTACAAACGGTAAATATTGAGCATATCCAGAACCGCTTTGATTTTAAAAACATCAGCAACTCCTCTGTGGTCTGAAGCGATAACCTGTTATTGCCTGTTACCGGTGGAGGCAAAGTTACCGACTCGAAGGGTTGGGACTCTTCCCTTTTTCAGTATCCCACTGCTCAGAAAAAGCGGGAAAGTCTTATAAGTATCCCGTACGGACTTAAATAGACTTGACGCAATTTCTGAACAGGGTACCGTCTACATAGACTTAGAACCTTTTACCGGTGGCTCATGTCAGTCAAGTCACATTTGCTCATCCACGCAGTCATAGGTCCTTTCTCGATAGGTCCTGCCTTTATCTTGACAGTGATTTGTATAAAGCGTAACCACACACGATTCTTGGGCATTTGACAGGCCGGCCGATCTACAGATATAGCCTGTTTTCGTATAGCACTTTCTGATATTGAGTGCCCGTCTTTTACGTCCATCGTAATATGTGGGGTCACACGAGGAAGTATTGCAGCCAGGCCTGAAGTCCCAGCACTTCTCATTCGTACCAGTTGCGTGTAATACGGCCATCTCCGAGTCAGAAAGTGCCAAGGGTACATCGGTATCATCGGAGATAGCGACATAAGCCAACCCCGATAAAAGTAAAACTAAAGCGAGATAGGAAAACCAAAATTTATGTTGCATCATATTCTCCTTACGACCTATAGAATTCTATAGGTGGATTGTTAACAGTGAGTTGATATACGACAGTGTGATCAACTCGGGGTATTTGTGGGAAAAGCATTGGCTTTCCCCAAGTGTTACCGGCACAGCCGGTTGAGTGCGGTCCGTATGGACCGAGCAAAAGCATCGGAGATCTTTCCGCGAAAGCAAGGGTTACAAAGGATAGACTATCACAAGCGTTCAATCGCAATATCTCTCAACCTTGCTGCGATTCTCGATATTCTTGCCGAGGCATCTATATTCTATATAGACGTTCTATAAAGAGGTTCGGAGTTGCAGTTTCATCTTTGTGAATCTTCCGGATGAGATAACACATACGCATAATGTTCACCTTCACCGACCGCCAGACTTATCGGGAGGCTTGCCAGAAACGGTAAAAATAGACGTATCTCTCCGTTATTCAATTGACTCCATTTATTTTTCATGCTCTCTTCTCTATAGTATAATCGCTGATAATAATCGCTGATAATAGGTATAATAGAAAAGAACCCGTTTGCGGTGACGATGTAAAGTCGATTCCCAGAAACTTGAAAATCTGTGACAGGTCCTATTAATTGTTTTAATCGTTTGGCTTCAACGTCTATCGTCTCGCTCGATGGCACTGGGAGGATTTCCTGCATCTTTCCGTTTGCAACCGAATACGCACGTGCGGGAATGCTGCGAGTGAGGGTCTTTTGCCCAGTCACGGTGAGATACTTGCGAAAATCCAACGCCAAGTTATGATAAACTATAATTGGGCTTGTCGTGAGAGGATCATCCCCGAAAGGATCATCAAAGCTGCGGTATGTATCAAAACTGAACAGATCGTATGTTGGGTCTCTCAGCCACTCCATTACCAGAAAAATCGACGATGCGCGAACTTTCTCCTGTTTGCTGCTGCGGAGTTGTAAAAACTGGCGTTCAGACAGGAGTGGTTCCCAGCGTTCTTCCGGGAGTGGGTCCCAGAGTTCTTCGGGAAAAGTGTTTGAAGTCGGGAGTGGGATCTGTTCCACTTCAGGGCTGCCGGGTTTCAGACTTAGCAACCACCAGCGTTTCTCCAGTTCAATAGTTTTGATGAGTCGCGCCTGTCCGAAATTTTCCAGTTCAATAGTTTTGACAAAGCGCGCCTGTCCGAAATCTATGGAAAAAACGTATAGGGTGTCATTCGCACTCATAACATAGAGGTGAGATCCGCTAACATCAAAGTCCTTAATGGCATTTTGATCGGGTAAATGCAAGGTAGATTCAAGCACGGGGTGCAAGGGTTGCTCTATATTAACGAGATACAACTGTTTTTTTCCTGAGACAACCACATAGGGTCCAGCGATCAGTGCCTTACCGATGACATCGCCGAGCGGAAGGGATGTCAGATAGGACGGACGTTGCGGGATAGAAATATCAATAACATGCAAGTGCCTTTCGGTCGTCAAGTATGCGTGTTTTTCTGTGAGGCAGACCGTATTGTTTGGGCGGACACCAAAGGGAAGATGAATAGAAACCGGGAGTGTCGGATATTCGACATCTTCGATCTCTATCACACTGAAAATGCTCGTCTCTTTGGGTTTTGCAGAGGTAGCCGTCTTTTGACGCTGCTCAGGTGCGTTTTTTTCAGGCTGCTCAAGAATGTTCGGCTGATTTTCATCAAGATGCCTTGAACTGCACCCTATGTGAATAACAGAAAGTAGGAGCATCACCGTCATGAACGGAAAAATTGATGTAGCAAAAACTTTTTTCATCGTTTTTTCTCCTATTCTGTCGTGATTGCTTTCATCGCCTCATGCAGAATCTTCGGAAAATAGACATCATAATCAAAATTCGGGCTATTTTCGGATGTGTGGCACGTCAAACAATTCGCCTTCGTCACCTTTCCATATCCAGGCTGCGGATTTTTAGCGTGATTTCCACCAACACCGTGGCAATTTTCACAACCCACATCCGCTAACGTCGGGGTTTGAGGTTCGTTGATAAAACCGGTCTGAAACCCGAACCCTACCGTATGACACGTCAGACAATCAGGGTCATTTTCATGCCCTTTTTCAACAAGCGTGTGATACGCGTGAGAATGCTTTGTTTTTTTCCAACTGGCGTATTCAGAAACGTGACACGTTTTACAACTCGCATTCCCGGCATACATTCCGCCAGTTGAGGGAATTTCTCGTTCCACTTCCTCGCTCAGATTTTCAGCTGCAAGCATCTGTTGGTACATGAACAGCAGATCCATCATCCGAGGCGAGTCAGGGGTTCGCTCCGAAAGTGTTAGCAACTGAAAGTGAGAATCTGTTCTCTCTTCCCCCTTATCCCACTGAATGTCAAGCATCCCTAACGCTTTGCCCTTTGTGCCGGGATTGAGTAAAACCGTATCCGCAACAGAAACAGGTTCTCTAAGTGCTTCCGACTGTTCATCCCCAACGATTATAACATCAATTTGCGGAAACACCTTCGCCAATGCGGTTGCTTCATCAATACCGGCATGTACCAGCAAGACGATGAATTCACACTCAGAGGAAAGTTGCGGAATAAGTTCTTTCAGCACGTTCTCTGGGGCTTTCAATATCAAATCCGCACTTGCGTTTTCAGCGTATATTTCAAATTGTTGAGAGATAATTCCAATAATTGCCACTTGCTTTTGTGAATCTTTAAGATGCACGGAGTGAAGTACAAACGGTTGAAACACACGCGCTTCACCTTGAAATAGATTTGCCGATAAAAAAGGAATTCCAGAGGTATTTGAGAAATAATTTAACTGCTCTATCCCTAAAAGTAAATCGCGCGGTCCAACGTTAAAGGCGGCGTATTCCATCTCTTTAAGGGCAGTAAATCCGATCTCTGCCTTCAATTCTGATTGCCGTCCCGCGTCAGAAATCAGATTGCCGTTAGCAACCCGTAGTAAGTTTTTACCACCACTGGTGAGTTGGAGGAGCACGCTATCCCGGCGAGGAAACCCTCCGATCTGTCCTTCAGCACATCCACACGGTTCAAGGTAACCCAATTCCTGACCGCTGACTACCAAGGTGAAGTCAGGAAGAGATTCTGTTGTTGCCGGACGCATTGATGTTGAACTCAGCGCCAGCAGCGAGAAATATCCAATCACTGCAAAAATCGGTAAAATAAAGAACACTTTTTTCAACAAGGTCACCTCACACCGTATTTTAATCTATTTCAATTTCGCATTTAGGCGTTCCATCGCTTAACCCAATAGCAAGTTTCGTGCCAATGTCAGAAATCGCACTGTTAGCGGATAGAGCCGTTTTACGAATGGGTAAAATTTACCGAATAGGGTAATTTTTACCTGTAGAATAGGGTAATTTTTACCGATCGGTGCGTGAAGTTACAAGAGAGTTGAATTCGGCTGGTAAGAGAATTTCTATATATTCTTAACGTTGAAAAATCAAGATCGCATCCGAAATTGCGCGTCCCTGTTGGCTCGGCATCGGGCGAACCCGACGATTCCCGAGAGCAGTCTTTACGTTCTTCTCTAATCGCGCCTTTTTCGGCTGACGTTTATCGCGACGAGGTGATTCCACGCCATCTTTAGATTCCGGCGTAGTGGGATCCTCCTGTTTAACACTCACGATCTCGTCCCGAATGACTAACATTGATGAACCACCGCCATCAAGATTAAGCGCATCCGTTGCACCCCATTCCAGAAAGAGTTCGGCAAGCCGCGGTAGCATAACACCCCGTCGAACACCTGTCCCTGCTGCCGTTATTGTCACGAAGAGAAGAGTGCCATCTGTCTTTTTACCGATTGCCGTGCGTGGATGCCAAAAACTATGAAATGCTTGATCAAATCCCTCACGTTCGTAGGATTCCGTTGAAGGGGCAAAGCCATCCTGCAGTAACAACGGACCGCCGCCGACAATATGTGCGAAGCTTGCCCATAAATCACTGTCTCCAACGCGTTCTGGGATTACTGTCTCACGAATCTGAACGGTATCACCTTCTGTTATATGTGATAGGAGTTCACCGCGTTTCTTACCGCTTGCAGAAAGAATATAACCGTCTGCTGGAATACGCGAACTCCCTTGTCCATTGTGGATACCGGTCACCTTTCCGTTTCTCACAACAACTTCTGCGCCATCCGGCATTGTTAATGTAACGACATGAAAATGCGGACGATAAATCACCAATTCGTTGCTGCCACGTTCCCGGTTCATACCGTCAATTGGCAATGTGCTTCCGTCCTGTAAGACGAGTTCTTGTCGTAGGGCAATCCGGTCGATGTACGCTTCGATTTTTCCGTCAACAGTTCGGAGTCCAATCACCGCCCTGCCTTGTTCCGGTTCACTGACCCATTCACCTTCAATCTTCAACGCACCGACAGACTCTCCACGTAATGTACCCGCCATCTCAAAGAAACCGCCATTTATCGCAGCAAGTGCCTTGTGCCGCCGTGCAAGCGATACCAACGATTCTGTCCCGATACCTGCACTCAGCGCACGGGATGGGCGGATTTCCACCCCATCTGGTGATACCGCAAGGATGTTCGTTAGCACACCGTTGTCTTGTATCTGTCGGTGTACAATTCCCCGCGCAACGGATTTTGTTACATCCGTCCGCTCGGGATCCGCAAAGGAACGGAAATAATCGGTTATTTTGCTGAACTGAACTGTCTGTCCTAACCGAATACCGATACCGAAGATCAGCAGAAAGCCAACTATTGTCCACGTGCGTGGATAACGTCTGATGAAACGGAAACATCGCCGTCCTAAGTAAGTAATATCAAACATTTTTTAATTTTTCCTTGCGATTCGGTGAGGCGGGATCTGGGATTTGACGTTCATTTCCGTAGAGCCGTCCTCCACTACGTTACGGACTACGCGATTAGGTTTAAGATTCTGCGCAAGTTGGATAATGTAGGCGTTACTTCAAGACGAACGCTGATAATAGGACTTACACAATGCATTGGTAGGTGCGGTTTCCAGGAAAGACCCATCGCGTGGTAATGGTCCGTGATATTGTGTGAATCCTATCTAAAAAGTTTCAAAACCGGTAGCACGTAACGAAGTGGAGTGCGGATTTAAGAAATGCCCGCAAAAGTCTAAACGCACGAAGTTTAACCGCAAGGTAAATTTAAAATCCTTTTTTCCCATTCGTCACATGTCGCGTGGGTACGTCGCACCGAGGCACCAATATAATTTGTTGGATCTCGTAATGCCTCACGCTGTGGTTCTGTTAGTTTGTCGAGGAATGGACGAAACGTTTCATCTTCCCACAATAACGCCGTCAAACTCTTTCCTGTCTGATGCACCTGTCCTATCAATTTTCGGGTGTGGTCATAAGCATCGGGAAACCCGTAATACGCCATCAACAAATAGATGGGTTCTGCGATCGTATCCTCTGCGCTCAGGGCAAGGTTGTGCCGCATGTTATCTGCCTTCACATCCATCTCCTCCAGCGCACGCCGAAGCCGATAGATAGAATAATCAAATGCTGTAAGTAGTTCTGTTAAAAAACGGCTTGATGCCGAATTCGTCAGATCGCGTTGATGCTCTAAAATGCTGTCCATGAAAATGGTCTGCATACGTGGCACAAACGCCTTCCACAAACTTTTGATGTTCTCGTAAGCCTCTGGATTTACTTTGTGTGGCATCGTTGATGAACCTACCAATTGCGGATTGTATTTCCTGCCGACCTCAGCGATTTCGGTGCGATAGAGGTGTCGCATGTCGTCTGCGAAGTTCGCAAGCACTGTGTAAGCCGCCGTAATCTGATATGCCAAATCAGAGATAAATTCCGGTTCCACACACTGGGTTGAGGTATGTGTATCCGACGGTTTCAAACCGAGCAGTGCAAGAAAATCCGCCTCGATCTGCTCTGGATGCTCATGAATCAGCGTAAGTCCGTTAAACGCGCCGACTGCTCCTGAAAATTGCCCACGGAGGTTTTGCCCTGCTTTATGAATATCTTCAATTCGAGTGCCGAGGCGGCTGATATAGAGTGCCAGTGAATAGCCAAATGTTGTCGGTTCTGCGTGTTGACCGTGTGTCCTACCAATTTGTACCGTTCCCGCATGTTCGCGCGCCAGGGCAATCAATTGCTGCTCCAAAGCAACCAAATCGGGAATGATGACGTTTTCCGTGAGTGCTTTAAACCGTAACGCAGTGGCGGTATCTAAGATATCCGCAGAGGTGGCGAACAGATGGACATAAGGGCGCGCTTCGGGGCTAATCTTCCGTCGAATCACATTGACGAGCGAACGGATGTTATGTCGAATGCGAGACTGCTCTTCGTAAACCTCTTCTGCTGTTACGAGGTCCACTGCCGCTTCCACCTCATCAGCGATAGCAGAATCGCAGACACCATAGTTTGCCAAGGTGCGTACCAACGCCGCCTCCACCTTCGCCTGATATGTGACGTAACCTGCCTCAGAGACGTAAGGCAGCAACCGTTTCATAAAATCCGGATCACTGCCGTAGTATCTAAAATCCAGTGGACTGACGGCTTCGTAAAGTTCCATAAAATATCTTCTCCATTAGAGTGGGAAAACACCACTCCTTCATCGTTGTTTTTATTTCCAATTATACACGCTATTGAGGGGAATGTAAAGCGTTTTGTTTCCTATAGTGAGGGATCTCCAACCATACAATCAACAGAGAACCAATTAACACGACAATTTTTTAGGACTTACGCAATTTTCTTAAACAGCAACTACCACACGCCGCTGGCGAGGTTTGAAACCTCGCCAGCGAGGAAGCTGCGTAAGTCCTGTTCCAATAAACTTAGGGTATCCGGGCATTATAGAAGCATTACATTGAAAAAATCAAGATACAGAACCGAGTTTCTGTTTTATCCAGTAAACTCTTAAGTCGAACTCACGTTATAGTAAACTTTAGAATTAATGATACAAGTTTATAACTTCATCAATGGTTATATCAGCATTGTATTCTCTGAGACGTTTGATATTGGCAAAGTCGTGTTCAATCGGATTGTAGTCGGGTGAATAAGGTGGCAAAAACAATACTTCTGCGCCCGATGCTTCTATCAACTCACGAGTCCGATGCGTCTTGTGAATCTTCGCATTATCAAGAACAACGACATCTGAGACAGACAGCCGTGGACATAAATAGGCTTCAAGCCATGCGTTGAAACACGCAGCATCGCAGCTTCCATCAAACAAACAAGGTGCCGTAAAAGTTGAACCGATACGCGCAGCGACCAACGTCGTCGTTCGTGTCCTTCTGCCTGAGATCAAACCTAAAACACATTCACCTTTCCGAGCGTAGCCATGACGTCTATAACTCTCAGCACGAAAACCGCATTCATCAACATAAGCTATCTTTTTTCCAGCGGTGTGTTTCTCGGCGAGTGCTTGAAGGTAGACTTGACGTTTCTCATCGCACCGCTCCTTATATCCGATTGTTTTTTTTTTCGTCTGATACCGAGTTTGCGCAGCCCATAAGCTATAGAAGACTCTGAAACACCGAAATGTGAGGCCCGCTCGTTTTGCGTCAAGTCTGGAAAATCGGCGACATGTTTTTTCAGTGCTGCCTCGTCAAGCACTCTCATGTTTTTGGGACCCGGTTTTTGGGTCGCAAACGGGTCTTCAGCAGCTAACCATCTATAAATCGTTGAACGCTCCACGGAAAAACGACGGGCGGCTTCGGCTTTTTTCCCGCCGGCTTCAATAAAATCTAAAACGCGTTTGCGTAAATCTGTTGAATATGCCATAATAGACACATTCTATTACAAAATGAAAAAAATGTCTCTTTAATTCTAATAGACACTATAAATTACGTACTTGGTTGGATTCAAACTGCGGACCTCCTTCATGGTAGCCTTTTAAAGGGGACACGAATGAAACACAGCAAAACCCTCAGCGCATTTTTTTACCTCGCCTGCCTTATAAGTTTGTCATTCTTTCTCAGCTGCGGAGATACAGAGGACGCAAAGGAGACAACAGACTCTACTTCCAATCCTCTACTCGACCAACCCGATGAACAATGGCTACAGTTGGAAGACGAAGATTGGGAAAAATTGAAAGATGAGAATTGGGTGAGGTTGACGGACGAAGAAGTTAAGGAACTCATAAACCTTGATATTCCACAAGGCTGGGGCTTTAATACAGAAGATCGCGTATCCCAAAAGTATCACCACGCTACTCTCTTCCAAAGGTTCGGAGACATCCCACAGGTACGCTTCATCGTTGAGTTTGAGCGGATGGGGAGAAGTGGGATTATAACACTTGCGCTTGCTAAGCAAATCGCTGCGCATGCTGAAGCAATGTATTTTCTCTTTCCTATAATGGATACTCGGCTTTCGCTGCAAGAAACCAGAAACCTGCTAAGGCGTATAGAAGCACAGGAAGAACTTCGTTTATTGGATCAGTTGAGAATGGAAGATCCTGAGGCTTGGGTAAAAGGCATGCGTGCCGTACTCATTGAAAGGCATGGAGACATCCCAGAGGTTGACACCAGTATCGAATTTTTACGAAAATTGGAACTGGAGTTACAAAGAACAGATAATGACTGCCACGCTTATATTGGTGCATACAAAACTCTCTACGGTCGTTCTGAGAATTCTTCGCCTTATGAATTCTATGCTATGCTTGAAGCTGTGAATCAGATAGGACACTTTGTTGGAGATGCACCGCTCCGTAGACTTGAAAAATACCGAAAGGCAAGAGCGGAAGGCGTTTCATTCTATGATATAGATTGGGATGATGTGTAATACACGATTTTTGAGTTGAACCAGTTTAGAATCCAAGATGGCACCTACTCAGTTTCCTGCTGCGACCTTAATAACTGGAGGATACGCTTAGTGTCCCTCCGGTTTTTGCGTGCTAACGAATTTCTCGGATTTAATGCAAGTGCTTTGGTATAATCGTCAATTGCTTCTTGATAGTATCGCTGCGCTTCAACTATATCTCCTTCATCTGTCTTAGTTTCAGCTATAAGGCGTTTTACACCACCGAGATTAACGTATGCCATTATATACTCAGGGTTAAGGGCAATCGCTTTATTGAGGTCATCAAGCGCGCTTTGTTCATCTCCAAGGTTGGCTTTCGCGGACGCTCGGTTGTTGTAGGCGAAGATATGTTCAGGGTTGATACGAATCATTCTATCAAAGTCCTTAAATGCCCCTTGGAAATTCTCAATTCGGCCTTTTACGATGCCTCGCTTGGAGTAGATTTCAACCAAATCCGGGTTGGATTTCAGGGCAGCGTTATAGTCCCTTATCGCCTCTCTGTTGTCATAGCGTTCCGCCTTTTCGTCCGCTTGGGCTTCTAAGGCGTAGGCACGTACGCGGGCATGCTTCTGCCACTGCTCCAGAGACATAACTTTTCCTGCCTTCTCGAGTAATTCCTTAAGCACCTTTGAAGATATCGCTGTCGCGATCGTTGCCTTATTATTATCACCGATAACAGATCCTGTACCGTAAGCGACCACTCCTACGACTTCGTTCTGACTGTTTAGAACCGGCCCACCTCCGTTCCCTGACAAGAATAAGGTTCTTAACTGAAACCATTTGTTGTCCTTATATCTGCTCTGGAGGCTACCTGCTACGCACATGTATTTCATGTCATCCGGATAGCCAAGTGTATACACCTTTTCACCTATCTCAAAGGTATCACTGTTTCCAATTGGGAGTGGGGCTCTTGTTTCAGCAACTTTCAGAAGGACAAGGTTGTTTTTCGCATCAAATGCGGTAACGCCTTCAATACTAACACCCAACTTCTCCTCATCACTCATCTGAAAGTCATTGCGTTTACGGAAGAGCCGAGTACCTTTGCTGGCGAACTTCGCAAGACGATCCGCGCGGATTGCAGCAACTCCAAAGGTCCCAGCAAGTATTTCAATAGTCGTTACGATCTTATCAGGTTCCACAAAGAAACCGCTGCCTGTCTCAATATACATCGGAACCCCGGTATCTCTTGCCATCAATCCAGTGGGTTGTTCGCTGGTAGATCCTGTCACAAAGAGAACGGTAGACGCTCTATTGTTTTCGGCGATCTGTTGTAACATTGCATCTTTTTTCTTTTTCATAGATGATCTCCTTGTGTGCTGTAATATCTCGTAGGGTATCTATAGGCATTATACATCAAATCTCAAAATCTATGCCAAAAAAGATTTGACATCACGCCGTAGAATGTGGTATCATACAATTATAGTAGAGTCCGAAAATATGTTGACATTTTAGAAAATAACGGGTTCCCTCCCCCCACTGGTGAGGTTTGTAACCTCGCCAACCCTTAGTGTCCATTTAATTGTAGGCTTTACTATAATAGACACACTATCAATTAGATTTACACTGAACCGGATTATCGGATGTTTTATCAATCGCTTACGACACCGACATCGCAAGATAAAGGATTTGTGCGCTACAACACCCTACATCAAGACAACCTTCGGGCTGTCACGGGTTCGCGCGCCATATCCATTATTATTGCTATTCGTCGTGCTGTGGTGGGCTAATCACGAGCAGATAAGAATCTTTATTGCAACGCCCATCACTGAAGCAGACAATTTTCGGTGAGGGTGTTTTTTTATTTAATATGCACTGCGCGCTTAGAAGGCGCGCCTATTGAGAAAAATAATGAGGGTTTCCTAATGTTTGGAGAAGTATCATCCCAATTCACGTTTGCTGAAAGGGAAAAACAGATCTTGGAGTTCTGGCGAGAAAACGACATCTTTCAGAAGAGCATGGAGATATACAAAGACGCACCGCCGTTTGTTTTTCTCGAAGGACCCCCGTTCGCGAATGCACCGCCCGGCGTGCATCACGTCCTCGCACGTATCATGAAAGATGCTGTCTGTCGCTATAAGACCATGACAGGACATTACGTCCATCGTAAGGCTGGCTGGGACACGCACGGACTTCCCGTTGAATATCAGGTTGAAAAGCAACTCAATATTACAAACAAAGCGGAACTGGAGGCTTACGGCGTTCAGAACTTTATCGAAAAGTGTAAGGAAAACGTCTTCCAATACGAGCAGGATTGGCGACAGATGACGGAACGCATCGGATTCTGGGTCAATCTTGATGATGCCTATATCACCTTGTCAAACGATTACATTGAAAGCGTCTGGTGGGTCCTCCGGCAAGCGTGGGAAAAGGAGCTGCTCTATCAAGGACATAAGGTACAACCGTATTGCTATCGGTGCGGTACAACCTTAGCAAGCCACGAAGTCGCGCTCGGTTACCAAGAGGTCGCCGATCCGTCTATCTTTGTCCGTTTCCGGCTGAAAAATAGGGAAAACGCTTACCTGCTCGTCTGGACGACGACCCCGTGGACCTTACCTTCCAACGTCGCTGTCGCTGTTGGTGAGGATTACGATTATGTTGCCGTTGAAGAAGGGAACGGACAGCACCTCATCCTCGCGAAGGAGTGCATACCGAACTTATTCGGCGATGAATCTCCACAGGTTGTCGAAAACTATAAGGGGAGAGACCTCCAAGCGTGGGAATACGAACCCTTGTTTGATAGCGGGCAGTATCCAGAAAAATCACACTACATCGTCACTGGTGATTTTGTAACGACGACAGAGGGGAGCGGCTTGGTTCACATCGCTCCCGCCTTCGGACAAGACGACTACGAGATTGGACAGAAATACAATCTGCCACTCGTGCAATTGGTGGGTCCCGATGGCAAATTTGTTTCAGCGGTTAAAGAACCGTGGGCAGGCGAATACGTCAAAGACGCCGATCCGAAAATCATCGAAAACTTGGATGGGCGTGGACTGTTGTTCAAGGCTGCCGAATATACGCACCAATATCCGTTCTGTTGGCGGTGTGATACCCCACTACTCTACTACGCACGCGAGTCGTGGTTTATTCGGACGACCGCCATCCGTGATCAGATGCACCAGCACAATCAGCAAATTAACTGGTATCCAGAGCATATTAAAGATGGGCGTTTCGGGAATTGGTTGGAAAATAACATCGACTGGGGATTGAGCCGCGAACGTTATTGGGGAACACCCTTGCCAGTTTGGGTGTGTGATGACTGCGGACATCAGCACTGCATCGGGAGTATCGCCGAATTGAAGGAGCTCGGTACCGATGTGCCGAATGATATTGAGTTACACCGTCCGTATGTGGATGATGTTGCCCTCACGTGCGGTGAGTGCAACGGTGAGATGCACCGCGTGCAAGATGTAATTGACTGCTGGTTTGATTCCGGTTGCGCACACACGGCACAGTGGCACTATCCCTTTGAAAACAAAGAGATGCTGGAGCAGGCGTATCCCGCGGATTTCATCTCTGAAGCCATCGATCAGACACGTGGGTGGTTCTATAGCCTCTTGGCAACCGGCACACTTCTTTATGATAAGCCAGCTTACAAAAACTGCCTTTGCCTTGAACTCATTATGGGACCCGACGGCCAAAAGATGAGTAAGAGCCGAGGCAACACGGTGGACCCGTGGACAATTCTCAACAAACAAGGCGCAGATGCGATGCGCTGGTATATGTTCACCGCAACCACACCGTGGACACCACGGACTTTCACACTTGACGGCATTGATGAAGCATTGAAAAAGTTCATGGGGACTCTCCAGAACGTCTATAGTTTCTTCGTTATGTATGCGAACTTGGAACAGATTGATGTCTTGCAGGATGCACCACCTGTCTCGGAGCGTGCCACAGTGGACAAGTGGATCTTGTCACGTCTCCACACGCTCATTGATGAGGTGCGCGACAACATGGAGAATTATCATCTCACGAATGCACCACGTGCGATTGAGGCGTTTGTGGACGATCTCAGCAACTGGTACGTCCGGCGTTCCCGCGACCGCTTCTGGGGCGCGGAAGCTGGACTTGACAAACATGCTGCCTACGCCACGCTTTATGAAGTACTTGTAACCGTTGCGAAACTCTCCGCACCCTTCGTTCCATTTTTGGCGGACGAACTCTACCGTAACTTGGTGTGTTCACTGGATGCCGAGGCACCCCTGAGTGTCCATCTTGCAGAATATCCGGTTGCAGACGCTGCGCTCAGAGATGCTCAATTGGAAACCGATATGGATTTCACACGCGAAGTTATCAGCATGGGGCACGCTGCGCGCAACCGTTCTGGTATTAAGACACGCCAACCACTTGCAGAATTCACCCTCGGTGGACTCTCCAGCGGGGAAAAAGCGACCGTTGACCGTTTAGCAGAACTCGTTCATGATGAGCTCAACGTCAAAACGATTGCCTTTACAGAGGCGTTGGACGCTTTCGCACAGGTGACGCTCAAACCCAACTTTAAGGTATTGGGACCCAAGTATGGCAAGGGCGTGCAAGCCATAGCGAAAGCACTCGCCGCCGCAGACGCAGGAACCTTGAAAGCGGAGTTGGAAGCCGCTGGTAGTTTGCAGGTTGAAGCGTCGGGGGAGACCTACCCCCTTGAGCAATCTGACGTTGAGGTTCAGACCCAGAATCGGGAGGGGTTCTTTGTGGAAATGGACGCAAAGAAATTCGTTGCCTTGTCGACGGAATTGACGCACGAGTTGACGCTTGAAGGCTTAGCGCGCGAGTTCGTCAATAAGATTCAGAATATGCGGAAGGAGGCTGATTTTAATGTCTCTGATCGGATTAAACTTAACCTTGATACGACATCCGCACTTTTAGATGAGGCATTTCAGGCGCATCGAGACTATATCCTCCGCGAGACACTCACAACGGCAGTTGTAGACACTCCGGGTGAAAATGCCTTCACCCTCACGCAGAAACTGAACGGTGAACCAGCAACCTTGAGCGTTGAACGGGTCTGAATTTTTGAAGTATCAGTCTAACCAGACCCGCGAGATATTATTTCCTATTCTTTGCTGTGCAGCTGAGTGTTGTGAAGTGGAAAAACGCTACTATATGCAAGTGTACCTGACAAATAGTTCTACTATATGCAAGTGGACTTGACATATGGTAGCATTACATGGCGAAAATTTCGTTGTAGCCCAAGATGTAGACCGCTCTTTCACAAATACCTACAACGGCATCCAGATTAAGTTTGTGAATTTGGACACGTTAATTGCTGAGATATACCCCTCCCAAAGATAAAAAACTTGCCTTAAAACCGAATTTTTGCTATAGTTAAGGTTTAAAATAGATATCTTTAAAATTTATCTCATAAACTGATTTCTGTGGCGGGGTCTCCGCGCCTCAGCCCTTATAAAGTCCAGTTATAGTATTGTCCCGCAAGCCTATAGAGGCTTGCGCAGAAGGAGATTCCGTTCATGCAAGATTTTTCGTATGTTGCCGCGAAAACGGTACCGGAAGCCGTTGCTCTGCTTGACGAAAAAGGAGAAAAAGCTCGTATCTTAGCCGGTGGAACCGACCTCATTGTTCAGGTCCGAGAAGCACGCCGAGACGTTGATTTGATGATTGATGTCAAATCTATCCCCGCAGTTAATGTCTTGGACTACAATGCTGACACTGGCTTAACACTTGGTGCTGCAGTCGAGTGTTATAAGATTTACGCCGTTGATGCCATCTGTGATGCTTATCCCAGCTTAATCGATGCAACCACAATTATCGGTGGCACCGCGATCCAAGGGCGCGCCGGTGTCGGCGGTAATTTGTGTAACGCCTCACCCGCTGCAGATGGGATACCACCATTGATTGTGCTGAATGCTACTTGTGTCATTGCCGGCCCAAACGGCGAACGCGAATTGCCTGTTGAACAGTTTTGTACAGCTCCGGGGCAGACCGCTCTCGAAAAAGGTGAGATGCTCGTCTCTCTGAAGGTTCCAGCACCTGCAAGCAATTCCAGTTCTTTCTATCTCCGCTTTATCCCGCGCAATGAGATGGATATCGCTGTCGTCGGTGCCGGAGCATCTGTAACGCTTGATGATGCGAAACAGACGATTGTCTCTGCACGCATCGCACTTGCCGCCGTTGCACCTACGCCCCTCTTTGCTGAGGAAGCGAGTGCACTGCTCGCCGGTCGTGAAATCTCTGATGCTGCGATTGACGAAGCTGCACAAGCTGCACAAGCCATCGCACGCCCGATTAGCGACATGCGGGGTACTGCTGAACAGCGGACACACCTCGTCGGTGTGCTGACTCGGCGTGCACTCAACGGCGCAATCCAGAGAGTTCAAGACGCATCATAAATTTTGTTGATTTTCTTACGGCAATCTTTAAGGGTTTAGTTATCCGTGAATATTCTTGAGACTTGTCGAAGAACCATTTTGAATTATAGACGAAACGGAGCGAAACCCGAATCGTTAAAAGCGCGAAAGGAACCATACTATGGCGAGAAAATCGCACGTTCAAACCACTATCAATGGCGAAACGGTGGAATTTCTCTGCGAATCCCGTCAGAGCCTACTCGAAGTCCTCAGAGATGAACTCCACCTTACGGGTGCTAAAGAGGGATGTAACAACGGAAATTGTGGGGCTTGCAGTGTCATCCTTGACGGCAGACTCGTCAATTCATGCCTTGTCCTCGGTGTAGAGACTGAAGGCAAATCTGTAGAAACCATAGAAGGTCTCGCGGAACCGGACAAACTGCACCCTATCCAAGATGCATTCTTGGAAAACGCCGCGCTCCAATGCGGCATCTGCACACCCGGTTTTATCATGAGTGCTAAGGCACTACTGGACAGCAACCCGAATCCGACCGAACATGAAATTCGCTACTGGTTAGCGGGTAACCTGTGTCGTTGTACCGGCTATGATAAAATTGTCAAAGCAGTGCTGGATGTCGCGAAGGCTTCTGCTTAACTTCACACAAATGCAGTCTCATAAATCGGAGGTATACGTGTAATGGCTGAGAAAAAAGAATATAAAGTCATCGGCACCCGTCCCATCCGCCATGACGGGGTCGACAAAGTCACCGGTCGCGCACTTTACGGGGCAGATTTTCAAATGACCGGACTCCTGCACGGGAGAGTCCTGCGTAGTCCACACGCTCATGCGCGGATTATATCGATTGACACCAGCCGTGCCGAAGCCTATCCCGGTGTTAAAGGCGTTGTCACCGCGAAAGACTTGCCTGATGCTGGGGACAAAGTCGCGGATTTAGGCGAAGGTGCTGTTAATCTCAAACATCTCTGCGATAACATCTTGGCAAGCGATAAAGTGTTGTACAAAGGGCACGCCGTTGCCGCTGTCGCTGCGACAAGTCCGCATATCGCGGAGGAAGCTTGCACACTCATTGATGTCGAATACGAGGTGCTGCCACCTGTCTTAGAGGTGCGCCAAGCAATGGAGGCGGATGCACCGCTCCTGCACGAACACTTGAAAACCACGTCAATGGGTGAGACGGCTGACGAACCGAGCAACGTCGCAAGTCATATCCAACACAAACTCGGTGATCCTGAAAAAGGGTTTGCCGAAGCGGATATTGTTGTTGAACGTGATTTCGTTACAGGCACTGTCCATCAAGGTTATATTGAACCCCACAACGCCACGGCGCATTTCAACCAAGATGGTCAACTGACCATTTGGTGTAGCACACAAGGTGCGTTTACTGTTCGTGAACAGGTCGCTGAAATCCTCCAATACCCTATCTCCAAGATTAAGGTCGTTCCAATGGAGATTGGTGGTGGATTTGGCGGTAAGATTAGCGTCTACATCAAACCGGTCGCGGCGTTGCTGGCAAAGAAAACGGGTAAACCGGTCAAGGTGCTCATGAGCCGTGCTGATGTATTTGAAGGCACGGGACCGACACCTGCCTCCTACATCCGGGTCAAGATGGGTGCGACTAAAGACGGTAAGATAACCGCCGCTGAGGCATACCTCGCTTTTGAAGCAGGTGCGTATCCCGGTGCCCCCGTTGGACCTGGCGCAATGTGTATCTTCGCACCCTACAGCATTGAAAACGTCGTCATTGACGGCTACGATGTCGTTGTCAATAAACCGAAAACCGCACCCTACCGTGCCCCTGGGGCACCAAACGCTGCTTTCGGTTCAGAGTCAGTTGTTGATGAGATCGCGGAAAAACTGGACATTGATCCACTTGAGATCCGGTTGCTCAACGCTGCAAAAGAGGGTGACCGACGCGCAGACGGACCCATTCACCCGCGCATCGGCTGTATTGAAACGCTCGAAGCCACGAAAGCGCATCCGCACTATACCGCACCGAATGGGAAGAAACACCACGGTCGCGGGGTCGCTTCCGGTTACTGGTTCAACATCGGCTTGGAATCCAGTGTGACGATTAATGTCAACTCCGATGGCACAATTAACCTCATTGAAGGTTCCACAGACATCGGTGGCACACGCGCTTCGATCGCTATGCAGGCGGCAGAAGTCCTCGGTATACCTGCTGAATCGGTCAACCCAAGCGTTGTTGATACCAATTCTGTCGGTTACACCGCCGTGACGGGCGGTAGCCGCACAACCTACGCGACCGGTTACGCCGCTTATGAAGCCGCACAAGAGGTCAAGCGGAAGATGATCGCTCGCGCAGCGAAACTCTGGGAAGTTAACGAAGCCAATGTACAGTTCGCAGATGGCGAATTTTCATGCATCAACGGCAAAGAGGAGCAGATTAGTTTCCGCGACCTCTGTGCACAGCTCGGTCAAACCGGCGGTCCGATTGTAGGAAGTGGAACAGTGAATCCCGGAGGTGCCGGTGGTGCCTACGCAACGCACGTGGTGGATGTGGTAGTGGACGAGGAGACCGGCAAGGTCGAGATCCTCCGCTACACTGCAGTCCAGGATGCAGGAAGAGCCATCCATCCGAGTTACGTTGAAGGGCAAATACAGGGCGGTGCTGTTCAGGGTATCGGATGGGCATTGAATGAGGAATACATCTACAATGCCGAAGGCACCATGACCAACGCCAGTTTCCTCGATTATCGGATGCCGACCTGTTTGGATTTACCGATGATTGACGCTGTCATCGTTGAAGTCCCGAATCCGGGGCATCCGTATGGTGTGCGTGGGGTCGGTGAAGTGCCAATTGTGCCACCGATGGCAGCCATCGCTAATGCTATCTACGATGCAATAGGTGTTCGGATGACAGAGCTCCCGATGTCGCCTGATCGGCTCCTGAAAGCCATGGGCAAAATATAAAACTCAAACACTGGTAGGCGCGCTTTATAAGCGCGCCTTTTTCTTGACTTAACTGACAACCGACAACTGACAACTAATAGCCATAAAAAAAATGCCAACCGTAGTCATCCCTCCCCTCATGCGTAAGTTTACAGGCGGCGAAGAGAACATTACGCTCCCCGGTGCGACTGTCCGTGAAGTGATTGATAATTTAGAAAGTCGCCACCCGGGTATAAAAGAACGGTTATGTGAAGAAGACCGTCTTAAGCCCGGCATCGCCATATACATCAATGGTCTCCTTACTCGCGGATCCCTCCTCGAACACGTTGACGCGGACGCAGAGATTCATTTCCTCCCTGCCATAGGTGGTGGTATGGCAAAACCCTCTGACTGAACTTCTATAACATTTTGAAACATTTTCATTTTACGAGGGTGTCTTTGCTTAAGTGCTGTATTTTGCGCTCTTGGGAGTGTACCTGTTGAAGATTAACCTTTTTAAGAAGGAAACACAATGTTAGAACGATTTAATATAAAAATGCTCGGCATAGCGTTCGTAGTTGTTGTGCTGCTCTGCGCGGGAATCTATTTTTACGCCGAGTGGAGTAATAAGCGTTTTATGTCGGAGTTAGGGGAACCACCCCAACCGACTGTGTCATCTGAACCCACTACCGAGACAGAAACCGATGAAATGTCGACGACACTTGTTAAACCGACGGAATTTGTAAGTGAGGATCCTAACACGGATGTTATAGTGTCCGAACCGGAGTCTGTGGACGTTCCAGAACTCATAGACGAGGATGTGCCGGTTGAGGCGGCAGAATTATCTGAACCTGCATCTGAATTTGATGCGACACCGCTCCTTTCGGCGTTTGGGTTACCTGAAGAAGTTACCGCTCTATTTGATGAAAATGCCGACGAGGTAGACTTTGAAGAAGCCGAGGCGTATCTTGTTGAAGAATATGGTCAATCTCCAGAAGTTGAAGCGATAATTGACAGACTGAAACAGTTGTCCGGCGGGCCGGTTGAACTTGATACTTTAACAGGACTCTTTGAGGCGTGGATCCAAGTTTTGCCAGCGGAAGATCGAGAGAACCGCCGACAATTGATGAATGTCATCGCACAACTCAATCAAGCGAAGGCTCTGGGGGCAGATGCTGAAGTGAGTATTGAGGTCCATGTTGTTGGTGATGATTAAGGCGATTGACAGTTTATGGTGGGTGTGTTATTCTTCCCGTAATTGGTTCTGATGAGAAGAAGCATAATCTTTCCAAAAAGGAGAAGTTATGATGAAATCAAGAGAAATAGGATTCAGCATCTTTACAGCTTTCTTATTCATACTCATCTCAGTATACGCGCCTCTTTGTCTTGGCGAAGTGCTGTTTGAAGATGATTTTAATAAGAAAGCAATTGACAAGGGAAAATGGACCCCCGCAGGAACTTGGTCAGCAGATGGCGAAGCATTGACGGTTAACGGTGGAGAAGTCGGGATTACTCTCAAGGATGACTTCACTGATTTTGAGTTCTATGTCGACTTTCATATGGTAAATCCGCTATGGGCAGCGAATTGGGTCATGCGTGCGGAAGACCCGAACAATTGTACGCTGGTTCAAATTGTGGCGGATAATCGTGATCAATTTTGGTGGTTTACAAGGGTTGGCGGTAACTATATCGTTAAAGATGAGGATAAGTTGGACAATGAATCAGGTGTGCACGCTGAACTTGGCAAATGGTATACGATAAAGATAGTTGCGGAAGGTGATCGTTACGACCTCTACTTGGGTGAACAGGGTGAGGAACTGGCGTTATCTTGCACGTGGGAAGATGATACCAATGATAAGGGTGGTATAGGTTTCAGAGCCGGTGGCGGTGAACATAGTTTGTATGACAATGTATTGGTTACAACCGTAGGGCACAGTTTTTCGGTAAATCCAGCTAATGCCCTGACAGTCACATGGGGAGAACTCAAGGCTGCCCGATAAAGTTAAGAAGGGACAATTCTAATGCGCACCGAATCGCCATTCACAGACTGCACAGACTTGATTGCAGATCGTGCTCGGCTTCTTGAGCACGCCCACCAGAATGGGTATCTCTTCTTTCCGGGACTGCTCCCTATAGAGCCGGTGCTTGAACTACGGCGACAGGTGCTCCGTGTGGCAGAACAGCACGAGCTCCTTAAACCAGACACGGATCCCGATGTTGGTATCCGTCGGAAAGGTGTTTTCATCTGCGAACAGGATAGATCCGAGACTTTCAGAAATTTTTACATTGATGTCCAGAAACTCCGACTTTTCCACGCGCTTCCCCATCACGAACGTATCCTGCGTATCTTGGAGGTCCTGTTTGGAACATCTGTTTTCATCCACCCCCGTCATATCTGTCACGTTATCTTTCCAGGAGAACATCAGTACACTACGCCGCCGCATCAGGACTTCAGTCCAGTTCGTGGTTCGCAGGAAACATGGACTGTGTGGACACCTTTAGGAGACTGTGATGCCGAGTTGGGCGGCTTGGCGATTGCCCGTGGATCAAACCGTCAGGGGTTGCTAGAGGATGGCGGTGTCCGTTCGGGAGAGTTGATTGAAAACAGTACAGAATGGGCATGGAACCCCTTCAAATGCGGAGATGTTGTCATGTTCCACAGTTTAACGATTCACCGAGGGCGGGACAATGTGACCGATGACCGCATACGGCTTGCAACGAGTGCTCGCTATCAGTCGGTCAGTGAACCCGTTGACGAAGATGCTCTCACCGTCCATCTCGGTTGTGCAGAATGGGAAGAGGTCTATTCGGACTGGGAGACAGACGATTCGCTGAAGTATTATTGGAACGCAATTGACATGGATGTCCAGCCATCTTACCATCGCCGCAGGAGAAAACCCACTGACGGATAGATGCCAATACGGACAAACACCGATTTTCGTGTATTAACATCAACTCGCAGTAAGACCCCGAGCATATCGGGGTTCTTAGTTAAAATCGTTAGGTATAAAAATGCAAAAAGAAAATCAAGAATTGTCTGAAGTTGAAGCCCTACAACCCATTCCCGACAGGTTGGTTGTCCTCACCTTTGATGACGGTAACAAATCAGATTATACTTATGTTGGACCGCTATTGAAGCGTTACGGTTTTGGGGCGACATTTTTCATCACTGAAGGTCTGAATTTCCTCAATAACAAGGCACACTATGTCACATGGGAAGAGATCCGTCAATTGCACGAGGCGGGTTTTGAGATAGGTAACCACACCCGTCATCATAAGCATGCCAACACACAATCGAAAGAGGAATTGCTGGCAGACTTGATACACATCGATGAACGGTGCGAAGAATACGGTATCCCTGTTCCTGAGACCTTTGGCTATCCGGCGGATTGCCGCGGACCGGAAGCGATAGAAACGTTGTCAGAAAAAGGGTATCGTTTCGCGCGGCGTGGCATTGGACCGGAGTTTCCATTTCATCCAGAGGGCGGACGTGGACCGGCTTACGATCCTGATGTCTATCACCCGTTGGTCGTTCCGTCAACAGGTGTCCCCGGTCCGAACTACGGATTTGAGGATTTGGTCTGGGCGGTTGAACAGGCGAAAGATGGGAAAATCGCTGTCCTGACGTTTCATGGTGTGCCTGCCGTTGAACATCCATGGGTTGATGTTTCACCCGAGCAGTTTGAGAAATACATGAATTACCTTCGTGACACTGGTTGTACCGTTATTGCATTGCGTGATTTGGTAAAATACATTGATGCATCAGACGCAGTTGGGAAAGAAATAACATATTTTCCATAAAAGCCTACTGGAGCGATGGGTGTATAGAACAATTGAACCCACATTCCCCAAGGTCTATGTTGTGAAAATGTCTGAAAGGCACACGGAATCGCGTAAAAGTTGGATGAGGGTGCTAAAAGTCCTAAAAATAGACTTTATTTTAAAAAAATGTAATAAAAATCTAAAAAAACGGGTTTTGAGGGCAAAATTATGCATTTTTCTTACAAATTAATTTGACAAAGCAATTTTAAGGGTGTATAATTAACATTACCTTTTGACAAGAAAGGTGAGTTTGTTCTTTGAAAGTTAAATAGTGAACGTGACGTGCCTATTAATTAATAGCTTGTGAGTGCCCTTCAATTTTTTGAAGGTGTACTTCGATACTTTTGTGGAGAGTATGATACCGGCTCAGGACGAACGCTGGCGGCGTGGATTAGGCATGCAAGCCGAACGAGAAGTCGAGCTTCGGCTCGATGGAAAGTGGCGAAAGGGTGAGTAACGCGTGGGTAATTTACCTCTGAGATGGGGATAACAACTCGAAAGGGTTGCTAATACCAAATACGACTCGGTTGACTTCGGTCGGCCGAATGAAAGGTGGCTTCGGCTGCCGCTCGGAGATAAGCCCGCGTCCTATTAGCTTGTTGGTGTGGTAACGGCGCACCAAGGCGACGATGGGTAGCTGGTCTGAGAGGATGGTCAGCCACATTGGGACTGAGACACTGCCCAAACTCCTACGGGAGGCTGCAGTCGAGAATATTTCGCAATGGGGGAAACCCTGACGATGCGACGCCGCGTGGGGGATGAAGGCCTTCGGGTCGTAAACCTCTGTGTTACGGGATGAATTGAGCGTTGCTGATAACGCAGCGTTTTTGACGTTACCGTAGTAGAAAGCCCCAGCTAACTACGTGCCAGCAGCTGCGGTAATACGTAGGGGGCAAGCGTTGTCCGGAATCACTGGGCGTAAAGCGCGCGCAGGCGGTGGAGTAAGTCAGACGTGAAAGGGTTCGGCTCAACCGAACCATTGCGTTTGAAACTACCTCACTTGAGTCTAGAAGAGGAAAGTGGAATGTATGGTGTAGCGGTGGAATGCTTAGATATCATATAGAACACCCGTGGCGAAGGCGGCTTTCTGGTCTAAGACTGACGCTCATGCGCGAAAGTTTGGGGAGCAACCGGGATTAGATACCCCGCTAGTCCTTACTGTAAACGATGGGTACTAAGTGTAGGGGGTGTTGATTCCCTCTGTGCTGTAGCTAACGCATTAAGTACCCCGCCTGGGGAGTACGGCCGCAAGGTTAAAACTCAAGGTAATTGACGGGGGGCCGCACAAGCGGTGGAGCATGTCGCTTAATTCGACGCAACGCGAAGAACCTTATCCAGGGCTTGACATCGCAGTGACCGCTATAGAAATATAGTTTTCCTTCGGGACACTATGACAGGTGCTGCATGGCTGTCGTCAGCTCGTGTCGTGAGATGTTGGGTTAAGTCCCGCAACGAGCGCAACCCCTGTTTTTAGTTGCCATCAGGTAATGCTGAGCACTCTAAAGAGACCGCTGGTGACGAGCCAGAGGAAGGTGGGGATGACGTCAAGTCCGCATGGCCCTTATGCCCTGGGCTGCACACGTGCTACAATGGTCGGTACAGAGGGACGCCAAACCGTGAGGTGGAGCAAATCCCAAAAAGCCGACCCCAGTTCGGATTGCAGTCTGCAACTCGACTGCATGAAGTTGGAATCGCTAGTAATCGCGAATCAGCAGGTCGCGGTGAATACGTTCCCGGCCCTTGTACACACCGCCCGTCACGTCATGGGAGTTGGTAGCATTCAAAGCGGGTGACCTAACCTTCGGGAAGGAACCTTCTAAAATGAAACCGATGACCGGGGCGAAGTCGTAACAAGGTAGCCGTAGGGGAACCTGCGGCTGGATCACCTCCTTTCTAAGGAGCATTAACATAAGGACTCTCACACAGTGCTTATGTTCAAACGCTCTGAACCTTTAAGGCTAAGACACGCACACACTGTTTAACTTTCAAGAACATTTCTCTTTAGGATACAGCAAGCCTTTTGCTATATTGACCGATCCAATTTTCCTTTACCTCCAAATTGTGTTCACAAGAAAAGAATTTTAAGTCTGATTTCTTTTGCCTCCCACTTTTTTAACTGCTTGGTCCACTGACGGAACCGAAGGAGAAATAAGGTGAAAACTAAGGTGTTTGTCGCAACGCTCCTTTTTTTAACGACGTTCGGCATAGCAAACGCGGAAATCCTTTTTGTTGATGATTTTGAGCAGGATGACATCGGCAAAGAACCATCGAGATGGGAACACCTCAACTTTAACTCGGGCAATTCAAAGATCACTATTGAAAAGGACCCTGCTGATCCCGGAAACAAGGCAGCTAAAACTACCGGTATCGGGCTTTACATCCCGAAGGTTGATGGAAGAGAAGAATGGCGGGATTACATTTGGGACTTTGACTGGTTATGGGAAAACGACAGTTTTGTAGGCACAATTTACAGGGCGGAAGGTGGGCTTAAAGGTGCTGAATCTCATTTTCACGGTACTCGTCGTGTTGGTGGATCGAATATTCAGATTTATACTCGCAAGGCTGGTGCTTGGGCTTTACTTGGAACCGGACAGTTTCCCAATGAGAACAATGTGTGGTATACCCATCGACTCGTTATGAAAGGCGGGCAACATCAGATGTATCTGAAGAAGCGGGAGAAAGAATTACCGCCCGCCGATTGGCATCTTGAGGAAAAGCCTGTTGTAGAAGTTGATGACGACACTTTCAAAACGGGTCCTGTTGGTATGATGGGAATCACCACCGGAGTCAGTTTTTTTGACAACATGGTTGTTGTCGAAAGCATTGCCGATATTGATAAGGTTCGTCCTGTCTCACCCCGTCTTAAGTTAGCAGCGACTTGGGGGGCAATCAAAACCAGATTCTAACAAATTAATTTGACAAATCCCCTTTCGGGGTGTATAATTAATAGTGCTTTTTGACAAAGAAAACGCAACTGTGTCTTCGCAAAGATATCTCCTTTTCAAGACACTCCTTGTGGGCTTATAGCTCAGACGGTTAGAGCGCGCGCCTGATAAGCGCGAGGTCCCTGGTTCGACTCCAGGTAAGCCCACCTTCTCCTACCATTCCCCACCATACTTTTACCATCACTCCATAATCCTTTTATTCATCCGCGCACTTCTGCTGCGCACCCACCAACGCATCTATTTCTATTTATAGTAAAACCCGAAAATATGTGAGTAGTTGTTCAATGAAAAAGATCCCTACCTCCGCTGGCGAGGATTGTATCCTCGCCCTCAAAACACTTCTCCTTCGCTGGCGAGGATTGTATCCTCACCCTCAAGACGCTTCTCCTTCGCTGGCGAGGATTGTATCCTCGCCCTCACATTGGTGTATGGGGAATTACGGGTTTTACTATAATAGTTATCTATTAGACGTGGCTTGCACGTCATTGCTCAGAGAAATGGAACACCAAATTCACAGATTCATGCACAAGGAGCAAACATAATAAATAAGAATGTTAACACATGGGCGTTACCTGATGAAGCCATCGCCCGGTTGGGACGAGGATGTGTGAGAGATCTCGCGCTTTCGCCAGATAGGAAGACGCTGGTCGTCGCTACCTATATGGGAGTCTGGTTGTATGAACTCCCAACGATGACTCCGATCGATTTGTGGGAAACGGAGCGTGGCATGAGTTGCCGTCTCAATTTTTCTCCAAATGGCAAGTGGCTTGCTATTGGCAACCGTGACCAGACCCTTAAGGTATGGGACGTTGATCGAAGGAAAAGCATTACCCGAATTGAAACTTCAAAGATTAGATTTAGATCGAGACTGAGCCGGGTTGTCTTTTCCAATGACAGCCAGTACATCGCTACTTCTGAACCGCTCATCGGTATTGTTCATCTTTGGCATGCCGAAACAGGGGAGCAAATTGCCGAGTTCCAAGCCGACCCTGACATAACAGTCCGGTGGCAAGGGGGTGTTCCGCGTCCTCTCTGCTTTTCCGATGATGGGCAGCTCCTCGCCTGTCCAACGCCCGCGGATAGTGAAGGCACTGCCGATTTCATCACGGTGTGGCATGTGGAAACAGGCGAACAGATTGCTTCGCTTAGAGGACATACAGCGCGGGTATATGCGCTTGGCTTTTCACCGTGTGGGAAATACCTTGCCGCAGGTGATTTGTCTGGCGGTACCTTACGAGAGTGGGATGTCACCGCAGGTACCCAAGTGAGAATTTTCTCATATCCTGAACATCGGCGGATAACGCCGACTTACTCACGCTCAGGAAGTCTTCTTGCTGCTGGGGTGCATCAATCTACACTCACCGTCTGGGATGTGGAAAACGATGAGAAACTCAACATCTTTGAGTATCATGGGAGCATCCATGTTCTACGCCTTTTAACGGAAAAATCTCCTTCTGGCAGCAGATTGAAACCGGCTCTGATTTTCGCAAGCGAACGGGAGATCAAAGTGTGGAATACGGAGAATCCCCGCGCTGTCGCTTCGATTTCCAGAGAAGTTCATTATCCGCACTTCGTGGCGTTTTTACCGGATGGGCAGACATTGGTGAGCGTTGACTCTGCTGGGACGACCTGTTGGAATGTTGCCGAGAAACGACACCAGCGATCGATTGCCCGCTTGAATACAGAAATTCGTTCCGTCTATATCTCATCAACGGGTCGCATCCGCGCGTTGGGTAGCATTGAAAACAGCCTCCTTGTCTGGGATGTTGATACCGACGAAACAATCGCGACCTTTGCTGGACATCAAGAATTCGTTCGGACCTTTGCCTTCGCCCCCGCGGGTGAGCCCTTTGCGAGTGGGGATACAAAAGGGGGACTATATATATGGGATACGCGGGGAAAACAGATGGCGTTGTTGGGACATACAGATTTAATTCGGTCCTTAGCATTTGATCCAGATGGAAAACGACTGGTGAGTGGCTCAACCGACGGAACCGCTCGGATCTGGGATGTTGTCTCTGGTAAAGAGGTTGCTACACTTCCGTTAGCACCTTTTGATTTAACTTTAGAATCGGAAAACTATGTTGGGGATGCAGCGCAAAAACAGCGTAAACTTCGGTTGCAGCATGAAAGGCACGCCAGAGGAGACACAGCAGCACGTCCTATCACAATGGAGGCAGTTGCTTTTTCACCGTGTGGAAGTCTTATTGTTGGTGGAATGCACAACGAGATTCGGGTGTGGGATGCCACAAAGTATGAACTTCTCATGGCGATACTTCCGCCGCATGAATGTCGGCAGCCGTTTGCGCTAACGTTTTCATCTTGTGGTCGGTATTTAGCATCTGGTTTTTGGTGGTATGCTGGAGAGAGGGCACCCATCCAGTTATGGGAAGTTGCCACATGGGAAATTATCGCCACACTCCTTGGCCATCCGACAGATGTTCAATGTCTCGCCTTTTCACCAGACAGCACGCTTTTGGCAAGTGCGAGTTTCGACGGCACCATTCTCCTGTGGGATATGACCCCTTACCTTACATTAAACTCACCTTAATGAAGAAAGAGCGGTAGATTGGGTTACAATATATTGATGTTACCAATAGATACCGCTGCATCAGTACGCTAAGGCTTGCTGTCGAGGTTTGAGACTTTGCAGATGAAGGCGTTTTGCATTTGCTGAAAAAGAGCGGAACTGGTAAACTTGTAGAGAGGTAGCGACGCAATGATGACACTTATCCGTCGAGAACTCCTCGACAACCTCATGACATTCCGATTTGCGGCGGCTGTTTTCATTACATTGCTGCTTGTGGTTGCCATGACCGCTGTCCTCCTCAAGGATTATGAGCAGCGATTGGCAAGTTACAATACCGCTGTCAAAACGCATCAGCGACAACTGCAAGAGGGAAAAACCTATTCGGTGGCGAAATTGTCCGTTGACCGACCTCCGAATCCATTAAGTCTCTTCAATATTGGGCTAGATAAACGGTTGGGGAACGCAATTCGAGTTTATCACGGCCATGTGCCGACGCTCTGGGATGCTGAAATGCACGGCTCGGATAATATATTTCTCAACCTTTTTACTTCAATAGATCTCGTTTTTATCTTTGAGCTAGTCCTTAGCTTTTTAGCACTGATTTTCGCCTACGATGCAATTGCGGGGGAACACGAACGCGGTACGTTACGCTTGACCCTGACACATCCGGTGGGGCGCGGTCACATTTTGCTTGCCAAATATATTGGCGCAATGCTTTGCCTGCTTGTGCCGTTTTTGATGAGTCTACTCCTCACGGTAATTTTGCTAACAACCTCCACCGCTATTTCTTTAAGTTTCAGCGATTTTCTCCGTATCAGTGGAATTGTTTTTAGTTCAGTTGCGTATCTATCGGTATTCTATTTCATCGGTTTGTTAATTTCGGTGATAGCACGCCGAACCAGTACTGCCCTCATGCTCGCGATGTTTGTATGGGGGTTTTTAGTCCTCGTGTATCCAAGCATGGCACGGACGATAATAAATTTGCAAGAATCTCCGCAAACTCGTACCGCATCTGCTTTCAATGAAATCAAACAGATGTGGGAGGAATTTGACAGAGAACGGAAACAATTCTTTGCCAATAATCCTGGTTTAGGTAAGGATATGAGTTTTCTGGGCATCATGAGGGGCGGGTACACTGTTGAACATGTTGAGGAAGATTCATCAATACTACAATATTACTACCGAATTGGATTACACGTTGGAAAGTTGAAGGAGAAATTTGAACCTCAGGTACCGCACATCCAGAATTATTACCGCTTCCTGGGTCTACAAACTATCAGCACTGCAGAGCGGGCTTGGCTCGTTCGGGAACGGGCACTTGAGGACATTTTCGTTCGACCAGCGAACATAGAGAAAATACTGTTGAAACTCTCGCCTGTTGGGGTCTACGATGCAGCGACACAGGCTTGGATAGGCACTGATTTAGATGGTATCTGTGATTTTTTCACTAAGGCGAGGCAGTACCGACAGACAGTGATTGACTACTTCTATGATAAAGAGGCGTTCGGGGATCGAAAGTGGTTTTCTGCGGACAAAGGTGCTGTGGATTGGAGCGCACTACCCCAATTTTCTTTTCAGAGAAGTGATGTCGCAATAAACGCAAAGCGAGCGTTACCAGATGTATGCCTGTTACTTATGCTTAATGTCGCTCTTTTCATCATAACATTTCTGATTTTTGTTAAAAGTGAAGTATAGAATAGTTTTCAGCAATCAGTTACCGGCTGTCAGTTAAGAGATGTTTTGGTTGAATCAAAACTCTCTTACAACGGGTAACTGATAACTGAAATCTAAACGATAACCTCTTAACCGATAACTGATAACTGACAACCGATAACTCTAAAAAAATGTGGCATATTGCGAAACGGGAATTATATGATAACCTCAATAGTCTCCGATTTGCACTTACAACGGTGTTGCTGCTCGGATTAATGCTAACGAACGCGTTGATGCATCTCCAAGAGCACCCAGCAAAAATAAAGAAGTATCGTTCCTCTGTCGCCGATGCTCTAAATGCTTTAAGATCTCGGACGGATTTATATGACATTGCACAACGGGGCCCCGGATTGCTTTACAAAAAGCCGTCCGCGCTCGGTTTCTGCGCAGAGGGCGGTGACACCCTTTTGCCGGATGCTGTTGGAAGAAACGACACCGTTTGGGAAGATGGGGAGTTAAAAAGCTTCTGGACAATGAAGTATCCATCCACTACTCCCGATCTGAAGGATATCCGATCAGATATTACCAAAGTGGATTGGGCATTCATCATCGGTTCTGTATTAAGTCTGATCGCGCTCTTGTTCACGTTTGATTCTATTTCAGGCGAACGCGAACGGGGCACATTGCGATTAATAGTGGCAAATTCAATTCCACGACACACCGTGCTAACTGGCAAATTTTTAGGGGCGTTGATAAGTATTACTATCCCCTTCACGCTTGCAGTATTAATGAATCTTTTAGTGATTTCGATGTCAAGCCACATCCGCCTTGATGCCGAAGCGTGGGGACGTTTAAGCATCATCATCTTTCTTGTGCTTGTATATACGTGCCTCTTTCTTGCGTTAGGTTTGTTAGTATCAGCGCGTGCGCGGCAGAGTGCGGTGAGTCTTGTGATACTCTTGTTGACTTGGATCGTCTTTGTGGTTTTTATGCCCAGCGTGCTTCCTTCAATTGTAAGTGGGTTTTCACCGGCACCGATGACAGCGGATGAATTTCAAGAACGCATAGTCCAACTTGATCGTGAACTTCTTAATAAATATGACAATCGGCTGTGGGCAGATGAAACGCTAAAAACAAAACAGGTAAGGAGTGAGTACGTGACCAGAGATGCTGAAATTCAGGAACGCTTGAACGAAGAACACTTAACCCAGCAGATTGATCAGGTTCAACGCGCTCGCACTGTAAGCCGTGTTTCACCCGTCACTATTTTCCAGCATCTTCTTGAATCGTTCGCCGGAACCGGATTTGGGCGGCATTTGCAATTTGTGGAGAATGCACAACGTTACGCCCGTCAATTTCGTGAATTCGTCGTTGACACCGATAGATCGGATCCAGAAAGCCTCCATCTCATAGGCGTTCGTGAAGGCATGTCACAAAAGCCTGTCAACCCAGCCGCGGTGCCGAAATTTGAAGATACGCTGAGTCTGAGCAAGGATTTCAACGCAGCGGCAGTCGATCTACTGTTGCTAACGCTGTTTGTCATAGTGCTTCTATCGGGAGCATATCTTGCATTTGTACGTGTTGAGGTGTAATACAAAATGATGACACTGATCCGTCGAGAGCTCCTCGACAATCTCATGACATTCCGATTTGCAGCGGCTGTTTTCATTACATTGTTGCTTGTGGTCGCCAATACTATCGTGCTCCTCAAGGACTATGAGCAGCGACTCACCGCTTACAACAAGGCTGTCAAGGAGAGTCACCAAGAATTACGCGAGAAAAAAACCTATTCCGGTTACGCCGGAGCATTAGTTGTCCAGCGCCCTCCGAACCCGTTGAGCATTTTCAATCTGGGATTAGATAAGCAGGTCGGGAACAAAATTGAGGTATACCACGCGTTTGTGCCAACAATTTGGGATGCAGAGAAACACGGGGCGGATAACCCATTTCTCAACCTCTTTACTTCAATTGATATTGTGCTTGTTTTTCAGGGCGTACTCAGTCTGCTCGCGCTGATCTTCGCTTACGACGCGCTCGCCGGTGAACATGAACGCGGCACATTACGCCTCGTACTGACGCACCCAATCCAGCGCGGATACATCCTATGTGCCAAGTACATCAGCGCGATGCTCTGTCTACTTGTGCCGTTGCTGATAAGCCTGTTCTTGTCCATCATCTTGCTGACAACATCCGCTACGATTTCCTTGAGCACGGATGATTTTCTTCGCATCGGCGGGATCGTCCTGACATCGCTCCTTTATGTGTCGTTGTTCTACCTCATCGGCTTATGCATCTCTGCGATGACGCGTCGAACCAGTACCGCGCTCATGCTTTGCATGTTCGTCTGGGGATGCTTAGTGCTTGTGTATCCAAATCTGATTCTTACGGCAGTTGACATCGTCCCGCAACCGGAAACGCAAACCTCCGTCTATAACCAAATCAAACAGATGTGGGAAAAATTAGATAAAGAAGATAAACAGTTTATTCGCAATGATGCCGTCTTAAGCCCCCCATCGCGTGGCGGTGAAGATATGGCTGCTGGATTTGGCTTGGAAGGTGTTGAATACACCTTCTGGAAAGATGAGGACAAACCCTCAATATTGCTCTACTTCCACCAAACCGGATTGTACGCCGGAAAAATTGGAGCAGAATCTGAGCCGCAGGTACCACGTGTACAGGATTATTACGGCTTCTACAATAGAGAAACTATCAATACCGTCCAACGAACATGGCTTGTCCGGAAACCGGCACTCGAGGCGATCTATGTCCAACCCGCAAATTTGGGACGAATGTTGTTGAGGTTTTCACCAGTGGGTCTGTATGACGCAGCAACCGAAGCCTGGGCAGGCACCGATTTAGAGGGTATTCAAGACTTTTTCAGCACTGTTCAACGTTACCGGCGCGCAGTCGTTGATTATTTTTATGACAAAAAGATATTTGAATCGCGACAATGGTTCGCTGCCGACAAAGGTACAGCTGACTGGGATGCGCTCCCTCAGTTTTCCTTTCAGAGAAGTGATACCGGTATCAATGCGAAACGAGCACTCCCGGACATGCTTCTGTTGCTTACAATGAATGTTATTCTCTTTACAGTGATAATGTTAATTTTTATCAAAAGTGAAGTGTGAAGTAGTTTCCAGTGTACCAGTGGCCAGTTAAGAGAAGAAGGAAATGGTTCATAAAAACCCTCTTCTCTGGCAACTGGAAACTGGTAACTGGCAACTGGAAACTGGCAACTGACTACTTATGTGGCATATTACAAAACGTGAAATCTACGATAATCTCAATAGCCTCCGATTCGCCCTAACAACCGTTTTATTGCTGGCACTGATGGTAACCAATGCCGTTAAACATCTCCGCGAGCATCCAAAACGGGTACAGAGGTATCAGGACGCTGTCACCGAATCTTTGAATCACTTAACGGATCGCGCCAACGACAGCCTCTATACACTGGCACAATACGGACCGGGAAACTTCTACAAAAAGCCGTCTCCGCTTCACTTCTGTGCAAACGGCGGTGAATTCCTTTTACCTGATGCTGTTGAAGTGGACGAACCCCCTGTGTTTATGACCGATTCAGAAGGCAACCGGCTACTCGAAGGTATCTGGAGCCTGTCCTATCCAGATGCCAACCTCCATAATAAGGACGTTGGACCGAACGTTTCACAAGTGGATTGGGCATTCATCATCGGTTCCATCTTGAGTTTGATAGCCCTCTGGTTCACCTTTGATGCCTTCTCCGGTGAACGCGAGCAAGGCACACTCCGATTGATGTTAGCCAATTCAATTCCGCGACACACTGTCCTTATCGGCAAGTTCTTAGGCGCATTGCTCAGTATTAGTATCCCGTTTGCACTTGCTGTATTGGTGAACCTCTTATTGATTTCTACTGCAGATACCGTTTACCTGACGACAGAGGCATGGGGACGCTTAGGTATCATTTTCGCTCTCGCGCTTTTGTACACGAGTCTGTTTGTGGCGTTAGGGCTGTTAGTCTCGGCGCGTGTGCAACAGAGTGCTGTGAGTCTGATGATACTGCTGTTGATGTGGGTAACCCTTGTCGTTTTTATGCCCAGTACCCTCGCTTCAATCGCAAGTAGTTTCTCACCTGCGATGTCCTTCGATGAATTTTGGAAGCAGCGGAACCCAATTAAAGAGGACTTATGGGATAAATATAAGGAAGGGCTTTGGTCCAGTGAATTGGACGACAGCAAGTTAAGGGCGAAAAGCGAGTTTTACACCGAAAACGCTGAAAGAGAGGAACGCTGGCAGGAAGAACAATTAAAGTACCGGACTTCTCAGGTGCACCGAGCGCGCGCTATCACCAGCATCTCACCCGCTACACTTCTGCAGCACCTGATTGAATCGTTTGCTGGAACCGGATTTGAGCGGCATTTGCAATTTGCGGAGAACGTACAACGTTATACCCGTCAATTGCGGGAATTCGTTGCTGACACCGATAGAGCCGATCCAGAAAGTCTTCATATTTTAGGCGTTCGTGAAGGCATGTCCAAGAAACTTGTCAACCCTGCGGCAGTTCCGAAATTTGAAGATACGCTTAATCTGAGTAAGGACTTCAATACTACAGCAATGGAATTGTTACTGCTAACGTTATTCGTCTTAGTGCTTCTATCGGGGGCATATCTCGCGTTCGTGCGCGTTGAGGTGTAATACGAAATGATAACGACACTCATAGGCAGGGAACTGCTCAATAATCTAATGACGTTTCGATTCGCGGCGGCACTCTTTATTACATTGCTGCTTGTCGTTGCGAATACTGTTGTTCTCATCAAAGATTACGAACAGCGATTGGAAAGTTACAACGCTTCTGTCAAAACACATCATCAGGAAATACGAGAGAAGCAAACCTATTCAGCAGGCGAAGTCGAGGTTGATCGACCACCCAATCCGTTGAGTATCTTCAATGTCGGATTAGACAAACGGCTCGGAAATGAGATTTGGATTTCACATAATTATGTTCCCACGCTCTGGGAAGCCCGCATGAACGCTTCAGATAATCCATATCTCAACATCTTGTCTTCAATTGACATTGTCTTTATCTTTGAGGTGGTTTTGAGTCTGATGGCGTTGCTATTCGCGTATGATGCACTCGCAGGCGAACGTGAGCAGGGAACATTGCGGTTGGTACTGACGCATCCGATCCGTCGCGGACACATCTTGCTTGCCAAATATATCAGCGCAATGCTCTGCCTACTCGTGCCGTTGTTGTTAAGTCTGCTCTTCGCATTGATTTTGTTGACGACAACTACCTCTATCTCTCTGGAGGCTGATGATTTCCTGCGTATCGGCGGAATCGTTTTAACGTCAATCGCCTATCTATCGGTGTTTTACCTTATCGGACTGCTCATCTCAGCGGTGACACAAAGAACGGGCACCGCATTGATGCTCGCGATGTTTGTTTGGGGGGCTTTGGTGTTGGTGTATCCAAACCTAATCCTTGCAGCTATTCGCTCATCAGACATTCCACAAGCGAAAGCAGTTTCTACGTTTAATCAGATAAAACAGGTTTGGGATGAATTCGACAGGGAACGGAAGCAATACCTTGCTACTGACGACTTTCCCGGGGAGGATCCGACCTTTAACATCAACGGGATGGGGTTTTTCTATGAACATTTTCCTGAAGATCCGTTGACACTCCTCTATTTTTATTATAGTATGATGACCTTTGGAGAGCTTGATGAAAAATTTGAACGAGAAGTCCCGCATGCACAGAATTATTTCCGATTTCTCATACCGTCAACTATCAAAACGGCAGAGCGGGCATGGCTTCTCCGAAAGCAGGCACTGGAAGACACGCTCGTTCGGAAGTCAAACATGAAGAGAACACTGTTGAAACTTTCCCCTGTCGGCATGTACGATGCAGCGACACAAGCGTGGGCTGGCACTGATTTAAAAGGTGTCCGAGATTTTTTCAACGCCGTTCGGCAATACCGACAAACAGTCATCGACTATTTGGACAGTAAAAACGCCTTTGCTTCCCGAAAATGGTTCGCTGCAGACGAGGGTGCAGTGGACTGGAGCACACTCCCCGCGTTTTCCTTTAAAAGAAGTGGTATTGAGACAAATGCGAAGCGAGCATTGCCGGATCTGCTCTTGCTATTAACAGTAAATCTCCTTCTCTTTATGATTATATTTCTAATTTTCATCAAGAGTGAAGTGTAAAGGAGTTTCCAGTGGCCAGTAACCAGTGGACAGTTAAGAGAAGAAGGAAATGGTTCATAAAAACCCTCTTCTCTGGAAACTGGAAACTGGAAACTGGCAACTGACTACTTATGTGGCATATTGCGAAACGTGAACTCTACGATAATCTGAATAGTCTTCGGTTTGCACTGGCAACTGTGTTGCTGCTGGCGTTAATGCTGACCAATGCAGTCGTCCATCTCCGAGAACACCCGGTGCGGATGCAGAAATATCGTGATGCTGCGATGGAATCTCTGAATACGTTAACATCTCGCACGGATTTGTATGACTTGGCGCAAAAGGGACCTGAGAAACTTTACAAGAAACCTTCACCGCTCCATTTCTCCGCCGATGGTGGTGATGGTTTATTGCCCGCCTTTACCCACGCAGCAAGCCATTTTAGGGGTGGAGACCTAAAAAGCTTCTGGCGGATGACCTATCCATCTGCCACACCTAATCTGAAAAACATTGATCCCGACGCGACCAAGATAGATTGGGCATTTGTGATTAGTTACGTCTTGAGTTTGATCGCGCTCCTTTTTACGTTTGACGCTATATCTGGTGAACGTGAGCACGGCACGTTACGATTGATGTTGGCGAACCCAATCCCACGGCATACCGTACTCATCGGCAAATTTTTAGGGGCGTTCATCAGCGTTAATATCCCCTTTGTCATTGCAGTGTTGATGAATCTCTTAGTGATTTCCACATCAAGTGCCGTCCATCTCGATGCCAGTGAATGGGGACGTTTGGGTATCATCGTCGGTATCGCGATGCTTTACTTATCCCTCTTTCTGGCGTTAGGGCTCTTGGTCTCTGCCCGTGTGCGACAAAGCGCGGTGAGTCTGGTGATACTTCTGCTCATCTGGGTGAGTTTCGTGGTTTTTATGCCGAACACGCTCGCCTCAATTGCCAGCGACTTCTCACCGGCGAGAAGTTACGATGCATTTCAGGAAGATAGAAGGCAAACGCGTCGTGCAATTCTGGAGGTTTATTACCCGCAGCTCAGCGCAACAGATGACCCGTCGAAAAAAATGGTAATATCAGGTGAATACGTCACCGAAGATGCAACGCAAGATGGGCGATTACGTCAAGAATATTTAAGCGAACGAATCTCTCAGGTGAGCCAAGCGCGCACAATAACCCGTATTTCACCTGTAGCAATCGCTCAACATCTCCTTGAGGTTTTCGCTGGAACTGGGTTGGCACGACATCTACAATTCGTAGAGAACGTTCAACTTTACGCTCGCGAATATCACGAATTTATCGCCGACACTGAACGGGCAGATCCAGAGAGTCCACATATTATCGGTGTCCGTGACGGTATGTCGAAGAAAGAAGTCTCGCCGGAAGCGATTCCGATATTTGAAGACACGCTGAGCCTGAGTAAAGATTTCAACGTAGCGGCGATGGATCTACTGTTATTGACGCTGTTTGTTGTAGTGCTGTTGTCGGGTGCGTATCTGGCGTTTGTGCGCGTTGAGGTGTGATACAAAATGCTTAAAACATTGATCGGTAGGGAACTGCTTGACAATCTAATGACCTTTCGTTTCGCAGCGGTAGCACTTATCACGCTGTTGCTCGTTGTTGTAAACACAGTAGTGCTTGTCCAAGATTACGAACAACGTTTGGAGAGTTACAATGATGCCGTCAAAATGCATCATCAGGATTTACACAATTCCAAGACCTATTCTACTGCGTACGTGATCGTTGACCGTGCCCCGAATCCGTTGAGCATCTTTAATGTCGGGTTAGATAAACGCTTGGGAAACCTCATCGGTATCTATCACGGATTTATGCCGACGCTATGGGATGCCCAAATGCACGGCACGGACAACCCATTTATAGCGTTCTTCTCTTCAATAGATATTGTCTTTGTCTTTGAAGTCATCTTGAGTTTAATGGGGTTGATATTCGCTTACGACGCGATTGCGGGAGAACGTGAACGCGGCACGCTGCGTCTCGTTCTCGCACAGCCTATCGGACGCGGGCAGATTTTACTTGCGAAATATATCAGTGCAATGGCGTGTCTGTTGGTTCCGCTGATATTGAGTCTGCTTTTTGCCCTATTGTTCTTAACGCGTTCGATTCCGTTGTCAACTGCTGATTTTTTTCGCATCGCCGGGATTGTGCTGACATCGTTTGCGTATTTATCCCTGTTCTACCTCATTGGGTTGCTGATTTCCGTAGCGACGCGTAGGACCGGCACGGCCCTGATGCTCGCGATGTTTGTATGGGGGTTTCTGATACTCGTGTATCCGAATTTGATTCGAGTGACCGTTAACCCAGGCGGCGACATTCAAGCGCGTGTGAAAACTGCTCACAACCAGATACAACAAATTATAGATGAATATGAAAGGGAACGTCAAAAGTTCCTTGAAAACGAGGGAATCGCTGGCGAGATGTCGGAGTTCAGCAAGGCGTTGGGGTTTTATCACCAAGCGGATGTGAATCCAGTAACCCTGACGACTTATATTGAAAACATGAGTGTTCTTTCAGAGATACGTCCGGACTTTGAGAAGTACGTCCCGGTCGCTAAGCGGTATTACAATTTCGTTGAACCGTTGGCTACCCGAACAGTAGAAAAAGCGTGGCGCGTCCGTAAGCAGGCACTTGATGAAATTTACGTTCAACAAGCCACAACGGATAGGATATTGTTGAAACTCTCACCTGTAGGTATCTATGATGCTGCGACGCAGGCATGGGCAGGAACAAACCTTTCAGGACTTAGAGATTTTTTTGAGGCAGCGCGACGTTACCGGAAAATCACAATTGACTATCTCTATGCAAAAGACGCGTTTTCGTCGCGAGAATGGTTTGTCGCTGATAAAGGTGCCGTAGACTGGCGTACACTCCCAGCGTTTACTTTTCAGAGAAGTGATGTCAGGACGAATGCAAAACGGGCATTACCAGATCTGTTTCTCCTACTTATAGCCAACCTCGCCTTATTTATGGGGATCGTTCTTATTTTTATGAGAAGCGAAGTGTGAAGTAGTTTCCAGTTTCCAGTTTTCAGTTAATACTCCTCAACGCCAGTTTGATTAATCATTTCGGATGTGTTGCTGGTTCTATTTCCGCATCACAGGGTATCCGTGAATTGTAGCATAAACTGTTAGTTTTTGGGGTATACAGCACAAAATTAACAGTGAACGCTACATAATCCAACTTTATATCAAATTCACGTTACCATAGGAGAAAATATGCAGGATTTTAAGAAGTTGCAAGTTTGGCAAAAATCTCATGATTTAACTTTGAGGATGTATGAGTTGACATCTCGATTTCCTCGCGAAGAGATGTATGGGCTGACAAACCAAATCCGTCGTGCGTGTGCATCGATTCCAACAAATATCGCTGAAGGTTGTGGCAGGAGCAGCTCTGCTGACTTTGCGCGTTTTCTTCATATAGCAATGGGTTCAGCGAATGAAACAGAATATCTCATTCTCCTTGCTCGCGATCTTAAGTACCTTGATACAGATCTGTTTGCTGGGTTAATGGACACAATAATTGAGGTGAGGAAGATGCTAACCTCTTTACTGCGGAGGCTGAAAACTACTAACTGATTACTGGTAACTGGTAACTGGTAACTGGTAACTGGTAACTGGTAACTGGTGACTGAATACTTATGTGGCATATCGCAAAGCGTGAACTCTACGACAATCTGAATAGCCTCCGGTTCGCATTGGCAACAGTGCTGCTATTGGCATTGATGCTGACCAATGCGGTCCTATATCTGCGCGAACATCCAAAACGAACACAGGCGTATCATAACGCCGCTGCCGATGCTGTAAAGACGTTAGAATCGCGTAGCACCAACTTATATAGCCTTGCGACAGGGGGACCTGGGGATCTTCACAAAAGCCCCTCACCCCTCCGCTTCTGTGCAGAAGGCGATGAGGCGTTCCTACCCACACGCGCTAGCGGCGCGAACTACGGTCAACGCATCGCTAACATGCCCCCTGTCTGGCGGCTGTTTTACCCACAAGAAACACCAAATCTCCGCAATATCCGTCCCGATTTCACAACGCTGGATTGGGCGTTTATCATCGGTTATGTGCTGAGTTTTGTCGCGCTCCTGTTCACTTTCGACTCGATTTCCGGCGAACTGGAACGCGGGACATTGCGGTTGACATTGGCAAACCCTATCCCGCGGCACATTGTCTTGGTCGGCAAGTTTTTAGGGGCATTCATCAGCATCAATATTCCGTTCGCGGTTGCAGTGTTGATGAACCTACTCCTTATCTCTAGCTCAGACGCAGTACAACTCAATGCCGAGGCGTGGGGACGTTTAGGCATCTTGTACGGTATTATTATCCTCTATACCTGTCTCTTCATTGCCTTGGGACTTCTGATCTCCGCAGCGGTACGAGAGAGTGGTGTAAGTCTCGTCGTGCTGTTGTTAATCTGGGTCAGTTTTGTGATATTTATACCGAATACGTTGGCATCTATCGGCAGTTGCACGGCGGTCCCGATCGCGTACATGGAATTTTGGACACAGCGTATGCAACTCGCAGATGAGGCACGCGCAGCATATCGGAATAAATACGGAGACTCCCAGGCTACGCCGTCAGTGCATGTACTTGGGGAGTATGTTACCACAGAAGCAGAGGAATATGAACGTTTCAACGAAGCATATTTGAAGCAGCAGATTGCGCAAGGAAAACGGGCGCGTGCGATAACCCGTATCTCACCCACAGCGATCGTCCAACGGCTCTTTGAATCTTTTGCTGGGACGGGGTTTGAACGGCATCTGCAATTTATTGAGAACGTTCAGCGTTATGCCCGTGAATACCGTGAATTCGTTGTTGATACGGATAGGGCAGATCCAGCAAGTCTCCATGTTGTTGGGATTCGCGAAGGCATGTCGCAGAAACCTGTCAGTCCAGAGGCGATTCCCAAATTTAAAGACACGCTCAGCCTCAACCGTGATTTCAACACCGCAGCGGCGGATTTATTGCTATTAGTGCTGTTTCTGACAGTCCTTGCGTCAGGTGCGTATCTCGCCTTTGTCCAGCTTGAGATTTAGAGGGTTACAACGATCAACCCATAACCTGCCAAATCGGTTCTGCACCTTCCACTCCGACAAGTTTCTGATCCAATCCGCTGTGGAAGTAAGTGAGTCGATTCGGATCAATTCCGAGTTGATGGAGGATTGTTGCGTGCAGATGTCTGACATGAAACGGGTCTGTGACCGCCGCGCTACCGAGTTCATCAGTCTCTCCAACACTAATGCCACCTTTGACCCCACCGCCTGCCATCCACATTGTGAAGCCGTAGGAGTTGTGGTCACGCCCCGTACCTTTGGCATACTCTGCTGTTGGCTGACGACCAAATTCACCACCCCACACAACGAGTGTTTCGTCGAGTAGTCCGCGCTGTTTGAGGTCTTTCAGCAGCCCGGCAATCGGTTTATCAGTCGCTTTGGCGTGCTTGTTGTGGTTTCTCTCAATGTCGCCGTGTGCGTCCCAATTGTCGTCATTATGTGCGCCGCCGGAGTAGAGTTGAATGAACCTAACACCGCGCTCAACCAATCGCCTCGCCAAGAGGCATTTCGTGCCAAACTCCTCCGTCTCCTTTTCGTCAACCCCGTAAAGTGCTTTGATGTGTTCTGGTTCGCTCTCCAAATCTACTGCTTCAGGTGCGGTAGACTGCATCTTGTATGCCAGCTCATAACTCGAAATCCGAGCTGCGAGATCAGTGTTGTCGGTGCGTTTGGAGAGATGAGCCGAATTAAATTGGCGCAGATAGTCGAGCAGTGTGCGCTGTTCGCTGCTGCTCATGTCGTTCGTAGGCTCCAAATTGAGAATCGGTGCGCCTTCTGAACGGAAAACCGTGCCTTGATAAACGGCGGGCATATACCCGCTACTCCAGTTTTTCGCGCCGCTGATGGGACCGCCTGTCCGGTCGAGCATCACAACATATCCGGGAAGGTTTTCGTTTTCACTGCCGAGTCCATAATTCACCCAAGATCCGAGCGAGGGATGACCGCTTAGTATACGACCTGCGTTCATCATCAACATCGCTGAACCGTGCAGTGGTGAGTCTGCAGTCATCGACTTGATAAAAGCGATGTCGTCAACACAGGTTGCAAGATGTGGGAAAAGCCCTGAGACCCACTGTCCCGATTCGCCATGCTGCTTGAAATCCCACTTCGGACCGACGATACGTCCCTGCGATCTCTCGCCGCCACGTCCTTTCGTTTTGACTTCAACGGTCTTATCGTTGAGTTTGTACAGCGTCGGTTTGTAGTCGAAGGTATCCACGTGGCTTGGACCGCCATACATGAACAGGAAGATAACGCGCTTTGCCTTCGGCGTGAAGTGCGACGGTTTCGGTGTAAGTGGATTAAGATAGGGTGTCACGCCGTCTGCCGCGACGGCTTGTGAATCGAGAAACCCGTCAGTCGATAGAAGCCCTGTCAGCGCAAGCGATGCGAACCCACCAGCGATGTTGCCGATAAATTCTCTGCGGGTCTGACCGCAGAAGCCACCTTTTGAATTTGTTTCTCTTTTCGTCTTAGATTGAGGACTCATCAGCTTATCTCCAATGTTAGCGTCTCTGTCTCTTAGAAGTAAAGAACAGGTCGTATCAATCCAAAAAGATGAATTCGTTTAAATTCAACGCCAGTAACGCAAATCGGTTGAGCGCGACCTCTGAGCTCACACCTTCATGCTGCTGAAGTTCTTGCATGAAGGTCAACGCCTGTTGAATCTCAGTCGGTTCCGGTTCACGACACAGCACAAGCCGAAGTCCAAATCGTACACGGTCTTCAACTGTTACACCACCTTCCCAGCGCATCCTGTTGGCGAAAGTGATTGCTTGGTCGTTGATAAACTTCCCATTGAGCATAGTTAGCGATTGGGTCGGCACCGTTGTCGAAAAACGGACTGGACATGTCGAATCGGTGTCCGCTTGGTCGAATTGGTTCAGAATAGGGACGAGCAACGAGCGTTTGACTTTCACATAAACACTTCGTCGGTTCGCCTCCTCCGGCGGTGATTGTCCCCAAACACTCCTTGGTCTTGAGGATGTTGCCAATACCTCTTTAGGGAGTTCAGGAAAAACACTCGGTCCTCCCATTTTGAGATTCAGTTTTCCAGTGATCCAGAGTACTGTATCGCGAATCTCTTCTGCAGTCAAGCGACGCATGTTGAATCGCCAAAAGAGATCGTTGTTCGCATCCTGTTGCATGCATCGCGGATTGCTCTGTGCCGACATTCGATACGCGTTCGAAGTCATTATCAGTTTGTGCATCGCCTTTAACCGCCAACCAGAGGCAATAAACTCAGATGCGAGCCAGTCGAGAAGTTCTGGATGCGTCGGCGGTGTGCCGAGCCGTCCGAAATCGTTGGTTGACCGGACAATCCCTCGCCCGAAATGGTGTTGCCAGATACGGTTGACCATCACGCGTGCTGTTAGTGGGTTCTCAGCACTCGCCATCCACTCCGCGAAGACACGCCGTTTCCCAGACGATTTTGCGTCCTCTGGAACGGACAGCATCTGCACAGCAGGCGGATTCAGAATTTCAGGAAACGCTGGTTTGATCTCGCGTCCGACGAGGTGTGGGTTGCCGCGCCGAAGGATATGCGTCGGGGTTTGCTCGCGCTCTGAAACCGCTAAAGCCTGATGCTCGTAAGGCACGCGCTGCCGCCGTTTATCATCTCGCTGCTTTTTCAATTCCCGCTGCTGATCCACTAACGCCTTCAACGATTCGTTCGTTTCAATAAGCTCTGCGTGTGTTTTTAGCAGCTCATTAAAATTGACAGCGGCGTTTGTTGAAAGGGGTTGTTTCTCAAAGTCCACTCCAGACCATGAGACTTCCAACTGGGGTTTATCTACATCTTTGTTGAAATATTCAAGACGAATCGGCACATCACCACAGGTGAGTGTAACTTCTACATCCCGCGCACCAATCAATTCAGCGGCTTGATAACCATTGAGAATTAATCTACACGCGCCGCGTAAGTTGATATGAAACGTATAAGTTGTCTCCTCTGGCACCTGTAACGTTCCCTCGAAAACCAAGCCGATGTCCTTCTTCCGACTCGCGGGTGCAAGCGAGAAAAGGTTGCTAAAGAGTCTGCCTTCGGAGGTGGGTTCGAGGAGATCAAAATCATTAGGAAACTGTTCAAAAGTTTCACGATAGGAGCGATAAGTCAATTCACGCATCGGAGATACCGGGATGTCATTTGCGATTGCCTCCGTGTGAATTTTCGCGAGTTCTATTTTGATGGTCTCTTGTATCGGGTAGAGTTCATCCTGAAATTTCTCTTCAGCGAGTCGCTTTTCAGCGAGTAGTTTATCTCGCACTGCCTGCTGTTCAGGCGTGCCAATATCGGCAAGGGGACCGCGGTTGTTCGGCGTAATGTCATGGAAAAACGCGAGTAGACTATAGTAATCCCGAGTTGAAATCGGATCAATTTTATGATCGTGGCATCGGGCGCAACCCACTGTCATACCGAGCATCACCTGCCCTGTTGTAGAAACAATATCGTCGAGATAGTCGTATCGTGCGAGTTTTCGATCAGCGGGTCCGTCGTCCCAAACACCGAGCTTATGGTAGCCTGTTGCAATGACGGTCTCTGTTGTTACGGTTCGGAGCTCATCACCTGCGAGTTGCTCTTTGATGAATTCATCATACGGTTTATCTTTGTTGAAGGCATTGATGACGTAATCGCGGTATCGCCACACGTACGGCTTGTCTGAATCGTTCTCATAGCCGTTGGTCTCTGCGTAACGGACAAGGTCGAGCCAGTGCCGTCCCCACTTCTCACCATAGCGTGGCGACTTCAGGAGTTTATTGATGAGTTTCTCGTAAGCATCTGCGGATGTGTTGTTCAAGAACGCTTCCACCGCTTCTGGCGAAGGTGGTAACCCAGTGAGGTCGTAGTACACTCGACGGATAAGCGTCAGTTTGCTGGCGGGTGCGGCGGGCGTTAAACCGTGTGCCTCCAATTTTGCGAGAATGAACGCGTCGATCGGGTTGCTGACCCAATCGGATGCTTGCACCGACGGTACTTGTGGTCGTTTGAGTGGACGATATGCCCAATAATCCGATGCAGTTTTAGATTCGGGTTGAACGTCGGTATCTTGAACGGGATAGGGGAGTCCTATGTTGATCCACTTTGCAAGGATTTCGAGGGAGGCATCATCTAACTTGCCGTCTGGTGGCATTTGTGCGGTTTCTTGACCGTAGCCGACCATCTCAAGCAAGAAACTATCGGCAGGGTTTTCAAGTGACACCGCAGCACCGTAATCTCCGCCTTCGAGAATCTTTTCCCGACTCGTCAATTGGAGTCCACCCTCTACTTCAGTCCCGCCGCCGTGGCATTGAAAACAGTTCTGCTGGAGAATAGGCTTTACTTGAGAATTGAAAAATTCTATCTTCTCAGCATCACTCAGATGATCTGTATAGCCGATATTGAGAGAAGCCAGTAGACACAGAAAAACAGTGGCAAGGAAATAGGAACGGTGAGGATGTCGCATAATCTCCTCCGTTCAAAGACATTGCTTTGAAATGCTTTGCGCGATCGAAAATCCTTTGAACCGTGATATATTGCAATCAATCCTAAAGAATTGATTGCCTATTTGACGTGAATTCGACTTAAGGGTTTAGTGCGGTGTTAGGTTACCTTGTGTTCAATCCAACTTAGGTCTCCATTACCCTACGACGATGCTTCTCCTTCTTCTGTTTCCGCTGGCACAACAGAAACGCGTGCGATAAAAGTGTTGGTACTCCCTTTCTCGCAGAACCAATTACCCGTCGCGCCTAACTTGAATCGCTGTCCGCTCTCGAATCGATAAATCATTTGTCCAGTGACCCCGGGCGGAATATCCCACACTGAAGCCAGTGCGTCGGTCGGAAATCCCTCTGTCGGCAGTTCAACGTCAGCGTCATACAGATCGAACGAACCTGTCGCCTCACCCTCACCTACCTCTATATCAATGATAAGGGTCCCACCCTGTTCAAATGGTGTTGTATCAATTTCAATAGGTGTATAGTCCTGATAGCCGGCTCCGGGTGCGCGGAAGGTGTTTGAAACTTCCATCAACTGCTTACGCAGGCTGAGATCGTTTGATTCCAATGAGGGCTTCTCTGCTAATGTATATTCTAACAGCATTAGATATCCTCGCACCCGATTGCCGTCAGGAAATTTGCTCTCTGGTTGGTGCATAATAACGATGGCTTCGGGACTCAGTATCTGAATATCTACTGGATAGACGTAATAATCTTTGATGGACTTAGCGAAAAGGCTAACGCGTTCCCCTTTTGCGCCTTCTATCAGTTCTGGTAATTCGCGAAGCGTTACCCATGTGTTTATAAACTTCTCGTTGAGTGTTTGTATCACTTCTGAATTCGAGAGCGGACCCGCTCTCAAGTTTTTACCGTTCGCTCAGCAGGATTCATCGTCTAAAGGACCCCAAGCAATGACGACATGAATTGGACGCTGTGTCGCTTCGGATTCTGCAACTGCCTCTTCGATTGGTACCCAGTTAATTTCAGCGAATTTGTAGAACTTTAATGCCAACGCCTTGCGCGTTTCTTCGGGTGTGATAGCACTTTCCCACTCGATGTCATCGTGTGCTTCTGTTGGCATAGTAAGGAGTTCCATGCGCGGCACGAAGACCATATCAGCATACCCAAAGTCATTGATGTCCACATTGCTATTGCGCGGTGGAAGCGCGAGCGAAAAGTCACAAATAGTGCCTGTCTTCAGATTGATACGTAATCGTCCGGTATATTGCGATGGGATAAAGCGGGCTAAATCCATCTGTCTCTCATTGCTGCCGGGTTTCCAGTCCGGATTAGGGCGGGTTGCCAAGGTAAACTCTGCATGAATTCGGAACGAGATGTCTGCATAATCCTGCGAAAGTGCGCGTAAGCAGGCAAAGGCTCCTTCCTGTCCATGGCGTAGTTCTCCTGTAGCACCGGGGTGGAACTGGGAAAGAAACGGAATAACTGTGTCTAGATCCAGTTCCCAAACATCTCCAACTGCCACAGTTGATGCGGGGAGAAAGGCATTGAAAGCCTCAACCTTATATTCCTTAGTGGCTTCATGTGGCGACAGATCGAAGAGTGCAACGTTTTCTGGTGATTTTTTGTGTAAGTTGTAAGTCGAATCGGCAATCGGGTCCCAATGTGCATGTACTTCTAAGGATGCTGAATTCTTCAGGATGTTATTCAAATCTATCACTGGTTTTCCTCCATTATATAACTTATACCATTTCTATTTGGATGGTTTTCATAATAGGTAGTTCTTAGCGGTCCCTGATAAGGAAGATTTAGAACGTTTCTTACACAACAGCGAAAACATCTAATTCGCTTTATGAACTTAGTGGCGAAAAACAACAAAACATCAAACACCACAGAAAACCACAGGATTTTCGGGGCTCTCAAAATTGACCGAAAACTTAAGCTGCCAAATGTCTGAGAAGCGATTTTGACAAATTTCATATCGGTCAAATTTCTGTGGTGAATTCGAGGGGTAATCGCGTCCTTTAAGGTGATAGAAGTCGAAGGCGTTAGCAACTTTGAGAGGCGCATAAGACGAAACTGTGAATTATAGATATACCATAAGTTAACTGCCACAATGCGTATAGATATGAAAGTTATTCAATTAGATATGGTATTACCTATAAACGTTCTTGGATGCATTTTGCCACCGTTGGGACGATAAGCAGCCCATATTCCCATACCAAATTGGCGAACTACACCTATGGCAGCGGTTCACCTTCGTTGGCAGTCCGTTCTGCATACAGTTCCTGTAACCGAGTCGTTATGGGACGGATACCTTCATCTCCAATCTTCCTGCCATCAACCTCAAGGACCGGACTCAGTTCACCGACAGTCCCCGTCGTAAAAACTTCGTCTGCGGTATAGACCTCAGTCAATGAGACGTTCCGTTCCGTCAGCGGGATCCCCGCCTCGCGAGCAATGCTGATGACAGTCCCCCGCGTAATTCCGGGGAGGCAGCTATCGGCATGTGGTGTCACAACTTCTCCGCGTTTTATGAGAAAGATGTTTGTTGCGTTCGTTTCAGAAACGTAACCAAAGATGTCGAGCATAATCGCATCGTCCACACCAGCGACATTCGCCTCAATCTTGGCGAGGATATTGTTAATCAGGTTGTTGTGATGAATCTTAGAGTCAACACATTGCGGTGGATTCCGTCGAATCGCTGAGGTGACTAAACGGATGCCGCTGCTGGCATAGATGGGTGGTTTCCACTCTGCAATCGCAATTAAGGTAGTGCCGTACTGATTGACACGAGCATCCATGCTGGAGGTAACCTTTTTCCCGCGACTGAGCGTTAGCCGGATATGAACGCCATCCCGCATGCCGTTCGCTTCAAGTGTCTCAAAGATCGCTTGCTTAATTTCCCCACGCGTCGGGATGTTTGCGAATGCCATGGCGTGCGCGGAATCTATGAGACGGTCAAGATGTGCATCCAGTGCAAAAATCTTTCCGTTATAGACACGCAAGCCTTCCCATACGCCATCTCCGCCTTGAACGAGACTGTCGAATACGGAGATCTTCGCATCTTCACGGGGTAGGAGTTCACCGTTGACGTGGATTAAAATGTTTTTATTTCTTGCATCGGGCAATTTAGGTTCCATATTTCCTCCATAAATTGGCTTTCAGCAATCAGCAATTGGCTTTCGGCGGTCAATCCAAGAGGATTCTGATTAAATCAACACCTCTTTGCTGACGGCTGATGGCTGACAGCCAGTGCTACCATGTATCTCGGGTGCTTACACCTTCATCTACCAGATAGGTTTTTATGTTCTCGATTGTGAATTCGCCGTAGTGTGTAATAGAGGCAACGATTGCAGCATCGGCGTTGCTTTCAACGAAGACATCCCGTAGGTGCTGTGGGTTTCCTGCGCCCCCAGAGGCAATCACAGGTACCGGCACCAAATCAGCGATCGCACCCGTCAATTCGAGTTCATATCCCGCTTTCGTGCCATCTGCATCGATACTATTGACAACAATTTCGCCTGCGCCCAAATCAACACCCCGCGCTGACCACTCCAATGCATCCCAACCAACCGGTGTTCTCCCACCGTCTATGTAAATTTCATAACCGCTTGGGATCTGCTCACTTTTCGGGACTCGCTTTACTTGCATACTCAACACGACACACTGGCTACCGAACGCTCGTGCGCCTTCCGCTATGATCTCAGGATTCCGCACGGCACCGGAATCTATGCTCACCTTCTCTGCACCCGCGAGTAGCACACGACGCATGTCCTCAAGCGTCCGCAACCCACCACCGACAGAAAACGGGATAAAGATTTCAGCGGCAACAGCAGAAACGACATCAATCATAATATCGCGCCGTTCGTTGCTCGCTGTGATGTCGTAAAAAACAAGTTCATCGGCACCGCCTTCATAATAAAACCGTGCCATCTCGACCGGATCGCCGACATCGACATTGCCTTGAAAAGCGATGCCTTTCGTAACCTTTCCGGCGCGCACGTCTAAACATGGAATTATCCGTTTCGTTAACATTTTTTAATTATAGAGCCTCGCTATGATCTTCCTTCGTCAAGATCATCGGTTTCAGTTAGATTGATAGTCTCTTTGAGACGCATACAGTTTTTTAACGCTTTTCCTATTGTCGTGATACACCATAAACCTGCTCTGCCGAAGCCCATCTTTAAACGGTAGGTAATATCACTTCCCAAGCCGCTGTTTAAATACATTCAAAATATCATCGAATTCCGAGACCTTCAGAACCTTATACATTCCGGCAAGTATCAGCAGGCTCAATCCTATCGGGACAAACACTCCGACGGTGCGCGAAATGATGCCTACCGTTCCAAGCCAATCGCTTTCAATGATACCGTTTGCCAACCAGCAGACGAACCCCATCACCACTGAAGCGGTCAAGATTTTGGATGTTAACGGAATGAACGATCGAAGCCCCAGTCGCCCAACCTTGCGCCGGAGCAGAAACAGTAAAATGGCACAATTCAACGTCACAGTCAGAACCGTTGAAAATACCACAGCGCGCGGGTCCAAAAAGAATCCGCGGAAAATAAAGAGATAGTTGAGACAGATATTGAGTATAACAGCGCAAACGCTGACGATAACCGGGGCGCGAATGTCTTTGTAAGCATAGAACCCATCGGTCACAATCTTGAGTGCTGAGAACCCACACAATCCGAATGCGTAGACGAACAGAAGTCCTGCTGCGCCAATCGTGTCCTCTTCAACAGTGGCACCCCATTCGTAAAGCAATCGGCAGATGGGTTCTGACAGGACCATGAGTCCGATTCCGGCAGGAATGGTTAGGACAAGCAACAGACGGAGGGCATAAGAGAGCGCGTTGCGAAAATTCTCCGTTTCCCCTGCTGTTGCGAACCTCGCGAGTTGCGGGAGTGCGACTGTTGAAATCGCAACGCCGAATATTCCAATCGGGAGGTGCGTGACACGGTAGGCTCGAGTAATCCATGTCAACCATCCGGAATCTGTCGTGATAAAAAACGTATTCGTAAACTGGTTCACCTGCACCGCTGCGACACCTAACACGGCGGGTCCAATTAAATGAACAACTTGAAGTACTCTCGGATCTCGCAGACTCAGCAGCGGACGATACCGAAAGCCGACGCGATACATAGACGGCACCTGAATCAGAAATTGGAGAATACCACCGACAATTACACCGAAAGCCATCCCTGTTACAGGGTGAATCCCCACCGATGGACACAAATAGTAGCCACCTATCCCGATAGCGAGAGAACTCACGTTAAAGAAAGTGGACGCACATGCTGGAATGCCAAACCGTCCCTTGCTATTCAATAATCCCATTGCAATTGCTGCGAACGATACGAAGAGCAGATACGGAAACATCAACTGCGTGAGATAAATTGCCAGTTCAATTTTGCTGTCAAATCCGAAGTGTTCAACAGCACCTAAACTTTTATCAAAATCGTTTTGTGCCAACACATCAACAATAATAGGGGAAAAAGCAATACCGAGGGCTGTAATACCGATTAAGACAAGGAATGTTAGGTTAAAGATACGGTTCGCGAGATTCCACGCTGCCTCTTCTCCATCTTCAACTTCTGTGGCAAGAAATGTCGTGATAAACGCTTTACTCAGAATACCTTCGCCGAACATATCACGTAGGAAATTCGGTATACGAAACGCAAGGTAAAAAGCGTCTGCACTAATTCTTGAAGAAAAATAGTACCCTATCGCTGTTTCACGGGCGAGACCCAATACTCGAGACACCATCACAGCGATGCTGACAACTCCCACTGCACGAGTGACACGCTGATTCTGTTGCTCCGTGGATTTCGTTTCGTTTTCCATTTTTTTACTGGCAATCGGCTATCAGCAAAGAGGATTTTGGGCTATCAGAAACCTCTTGTTACTGACAGCTGATGGCCGACAGTTATCTTAAACTTGATTGACATTTCACGTAAATTCGTGTAAACTTAGAGAAACGATAGAAGATAAGGAGAACGCAAGATGCAGGAAAAACGATATTTTACGCTCGAAGAAGCCAACCAATGTATTCCTGAATTAGTTGATGAGATTTCACAGTTAAGAGCCATAAGAAACCTACTTGCAGGACTACACGCAGAAATCACGCCACTTTTGGAGGTGGTCTCCTCTAACGGCGGCAGTAAGCACACTCCTGCGCTCCTTAAAGCAACTGCCGACTTTGAGGGAATTTTGGAACGGATTGCGGCGCGCGGCTGCCATCTGAAAGGGCTTGACCCCGGATTGGTCGATTTTCCACACCTCCGTGATGGTAGGGAGGTCTATCTCTGTTGGCGGATCAATGAAAAAAAGATCCGCTACTGGCATGAAGTTGAGGGTGGGTTTGAGGGACGACAGCCGTTGTAATCGGTCCCTATGCCCTAAAAAAGTGATTTGTTGGACCGTGCCCGTGTCCGATATCCAAGGCGTGCTGGATCGCACCAGTGATATACGCCTTCGCTGTATTGATGGCATCAGTTAAATCTTTGCCGTGTGCGAGTTGGGTCGCAATCGCCGCCGAGTAGGTACAGCCCGTGCCGTGTGTATTTTCTGTCTCAACGCGTTCCGCCTCAAAAAAAGTCCACTCACCGTCGCAATAAAGCACATCCGTTGCGTTGTCTCCAATAAGATGTCCACCCTTGACGAGAACGGCGTGACAACCGAGTTCAGCAATCGTTTCTGCAGCATTTTTCGCGTCATTGATGTTTCGGATGTCCTGTTGTGCGAGCAACTCCGCCTCATAGACGTTAGGTGTAATCACTGTCGCAAGCGGAATCAACGCCGTTTTGAGGCTATCAATTGCCTCCTCTCTCAACAGTGGAAATTTGCTTTTGGAGATCATTACTGGATCCACAACGATAGCAGATGGCGTGTATTCTCGCAACTTCCGAGCGACCGCTTCAACAATCGCCGACGAGGAGAGCATTCCCGTCTTAACACTGGCTACGTCGAAATCTGTGAAGACCGCGTCCAATTGCGCTTCAATCAGTGAAATAGGCAAATCAAACGCGTCAGTTACTGCCACCGTATTTTGCGCGGTAACAGAGGTGATCGCGGACATCGCAAAACCGCCATTTGCGGAAATTGACTTGATATCCGCCTGTATGCCAGCCCCTCCACCTGAATCTGAACCTGCAATCGTTAAAATCTGTTTCATTTTTTTAGTATGTAAGTGTGCTTAACGCAAAGTATCGAGATAGTGTCTCGCCTGTTCTCCAGCATCTGTGGGAGACATCATCCCTGACATAACGGCTACCCCAAATGCACCTGCCTCCAAGCATTCAGCAACTCGTACTGGTGTAATGCCTCCCAGTGCAAAGATAGGTAGTTTCACCTGCTCCGCTAACTGTGTAAGTCTCCATACACCGACCGCGGGACCGTATCCCGGTTTGCTTGCTGTCGGATAGATAGGACTGTACGTCACGAAGTCGGCACCTTCCGCTTTCCGTTTTTCTGCGGCATTGAAACAGTGCACTGAGCATCCGATGTAGAAATGGTCAGTTGTCTGTGCTTTTATTGTATCTACAGATTTAGCATTCGCTGGGAGATGAACCCCCGTGGCACCTACTTCCAGTGCAATTTGCGTGTTTGTGTTGATGAAAAGTTTCGCCTCGTAATTTCGACATAACTCGGCGATCAGTTGTGCCAATTGAAGCAACTCGGTATCGTCTAAATCCTTTTCGCGCAATTGAATGGCGGTGACACCCGCATCTAACAATTCAGAAATGACATCGGTTAACGGGGTAGGTGCACATTGGTGTCTGTCTGTAATAGCGTACAACCTAAAGTCGATCATTTATTTTGCCGAAACCCGTCGGAGACGTGCCGCGAACGCGCCATCAACACCGTGTTCATGTGGAAATGTCTGAACGAAGCCTTGTGGTGTTATTATACTTGGTGGAACATCGGGCAAAAAACTTCGGGCATTTTCTACTTGGTACATCGGGAAATCCGCCAAAAACCGCTGGATGACTTCTTCATTTTCTATCGGTTCTACGCTACAGGTGCTGTAGACTAAGATACCTCCGGGTTTGATGTGTTGTGCCGCGTTCTTCAACAGGTTGTATTGCATCTCACTAAGAGCTTGAATTTGTTTGGAGGTTTTATTCCACCGGATGTCAGGATGTCGCCGAAGGGTTCCGAATCCTGAGCAAGGCGCGTCGATAAGTACCGCATCTGCGGTTTTAATAAAACTGAGATCGGCTTTCATCACGTTCATCATTCGGGTTTCGACATTGCGTGCACCGACACGTCGGCAGTTCTTTTGCAACAGTGCTATTTTTTTCTCCGACAGATCCACAGCGACAATTTTTCCGGTATTACGCATGAGATGCGCGAGGTGTGTCGTTTTGCCACCGGGTGCGGCACACAGGTCTACGACGAATTCCGATTCCGCCGGTGAGAGCAGGGGTGCCACTAACATCGCACTCTCGTCTTGGACATAGATGTCCTCTCGGTTGAGGATATCCTTTAAGGTCTGTTCACCAGCGGCATCAAAAGCGGTGATGGCTCGGTTTTCAAAGGTTATCCCATCGGACGCGATTTTAGAGGCGGTCGCAGCGATACCACTCATCTCTAACGATCGACAAACTTCTTCACGTTGTGTCAGGAGAGTATTCGCGCGGAGGGCAAGCGGCGCGATCTGATTGCTCGCGCGACAGAATGCCAACGTCCAGGAAACGCCACGCGTCTGAAGCCATTGCTCCACCAACCAAGTCGGGTAGGATAACGAAAATGCAATGTGTTCGGTCGGGTTTTCATCGAGCGATGGATAGACTAATGTTGTGCCTTTGCGTTGCACAGAGCGGAGTACTGCGTTGATGAATCCTGCTGCCTTCCGTCTACCGGAAGATTTGCGTGGATGCGGAGTAGCAAGTTGGACAGTTTCAAAGATCGCCGCGTGTGCAGGGATTCCATCGAGATGTAACAGTTGAAACGCGCCGAGTCGTAAGATATTACGATGCCGCGCGTCTAATTGAAATCCAGGATTAATAAACTGATCCAGCACCCAATCCAGCTGCTTCTGCCATCGGATAACGCCGTAGACAAGTCCATTTACCAGCCGACGCTCACGTCCATCAATTGAGTGCCTTCCAAATGCGCTGTCAACAACAGATGTTATGGACGCGCTGCTGTGCGAAAGGGTTAGTAAGCACTCTAAGGCGACTGTGCGTGCGTTCATAATTTACGATAACGCGAGGTTTTGCATTCACAGTTCCGGTCTCTCGCGAACTCCCTTTATTAACACCAAGTCATCCGATAGAGCGCCAAAATTACGCTGCTTCTGCGGTGATAGCATTCAATTTGCGAATGAGCCGGGACTTTTGGCGATTCGCTGTACCTTTTTTGATAACACCTTTACCGGCAGCTCTATCCAAGAGGCTTACCGTGGTCCGGCACAATTCTTGTGCTGTTTCAACATTGCCTTCCGCAAGCGCAGTTTCTGTTTGTTTCAGCACTGTCCGTAATGTCACTTTGCGGTGCCGATTACGTATCCGTTTCGTGTTATCCGCACGTGCGTGTTTCTTTGCAGATCGTCGATGCAAAATCATACTCCTTGTTAAGAACATGTCCCCGATAATTGAGGCTTTGAACATCTTTTATGATATGTGTACTTAATGATACCACAAAATATCGGGTTTGTCCACAATTTTTGTAGTCAAGGTACCCAAACCTAAAGGATTGGGCTTGTGCTTCATCGGTACTTTTCTGACTGCATTCGATAGAGTGTTGCATACCTACCGCCTTTGTTCATCAGTTGTTCGTGGGTGCCTTCCTCAAGGATTTTCCCCTCGTCAATGACGAGAATCCTGTCTGCCATACGGACTGTCGAGAAGCGGTGGGAGATTAACAACGTTGTCACGCCTTGTGTAAGCGTTTTGAAGCGTTGGAAGAGAGCGTATTCAGATTCTGCATCGAGTGCAGCTGTAGGCTCATCCAAGATTAAAATTTGTGCGTCTCTCATAAAGGCACGCGAGATGGCGATTCTCTGCCACTCTCCGCCGGATAAATCAGAGCCGCCGTCAAAATGCCGCCCGAGTAAGGTCTCGTAGCCGTCAGATAGTTGTGAAACGACGGTGTCTGCTTGACCTTGCTTCGCTGCCTGAATCACCGCAGATTCGTTGTTGACCTGCTCTACGTTCCCGATGCCGATGTTTTCCCCCGCGGTTAAGAAAAAATGTGAAAAATCCTGAAAGACTGGCGCAATTTTCTGGCGTAAACTCTCAAGGTGATACTGATGTAAGGGGACATCGTCGATGAATATCTGTCCGGCTGTTGGGTCATAAAAACGGCAGAGGAGTTTTATAAGGGTCGTTTTGCCAGCACCGTTTTCGCCAACGATAGCGAGCGTCTCTCCAGCATTTACTGAGAAGGAGATGTCGCTGAACACGGTGTTCTCACGTCCCGGATACCGGAAAGAGACGTTCCTAAATTCGATGGTTCGGTTAATGTGCGAAAATGCTTGGGCGGACTCACCGGTTTTCACAGTAGGTGCCAACTCGAAGAAGGATGATAAAGTATGAAATTCTATTGTGGAGCCGGTCAGATTCCCAATTTTCAGAGTTAAGTTCCAGAAAGTCGCCTGTAAACTGCCCACAATCGAAAAATACATCGCTACCTCGCCGACGGTAATCTTCCCTTGAAATGCGATCAGCACGACGTAGATGTACAGAACTGTGAGTCCGATACCGTGTAAAAGTGTAAAAAGCAGCGTGATTTTGGTATGTGAGATTCTCACAGACAGGAATTTTTTGAAAAGCGTATCAAAAAGTTCTCGGTACCGATTGATAAAGTAGGCACCCAGATTAAAGAGTTTTATCTCTTTTACGGACTCAAGATTATAGTAAAACCCGAAAATAAGAGGGCACTTTGGAAAACACAAAACACCTCACCACCGCTGGCGAGGATTGTATCCTCGCCTCTTTGGAGTGTCTAATTAATTCTAAACTTTACTATAAAAAGGAGTCCATGGAAGTAGCCCAATTGACGAGATTCCGGCAGCTGCTCCCAACGGGTGTCGAAAGCGTATTGGTGGTGGCGATATTCTGCGAAGAGGTGGGGTAAAGCAACAAGAATCATCGCAATTGGAATGAAGGGGCTGATGGTTATCGTCAAACTTAAGAGGGAGACGAGCGTAATGCCGTTGCTAATCGTGGATGACAGCACCCAGAGCATGCCTTCAAGGAGCGTTGAGTTTTCTCTGAGGAAGCGGAGTTGATCGTAAAATTCGCTTTCATCAAAGTAAGCCAGTCCAGTGAGTTGCGACGCTTTTTTCATGACCTGTTCGTCTATATCGGCAATGAGCAGGTCTGAAAGCGTAGAGCGGACAAACTCTGCTGCTGGGTTCATAACGAAGGGAAGGATGTTACAGAGGATACAACCGATACCCAGAACAATAGTTGTCATCTCCAGTGGGGTTCCCGTCTTTACGATCGCTACGACATCGTTGACGAGATGATTGAGCAGCCACGCGGAAGTCGCGGGAAGGCTGCTGGAAATAACAAGGAACAGCAAAAGTAAAGAGGTGCGTTTGGCTGAAGTCTGCCAAGCGAAGGCAAGGACCTTCAGACTCATTTTCACAGTATCGACGACCAATGTTTTCCAAGAAAGTAGTTTTTTAAACATCGTAATGTTCCGCTTGGAGGGTGTAGAGTCGGGCATATAACCCATTGTCCTTCATCAATTCCTCGTGAGTCCCTTCTTCGATCACTTTTCCGTCATCAAGGACAAGGATTCGTTCTGCCATACGAACGGTTGACATGCGATGAGAAATCAGGACGGTTGTTTTCTCTTTCGTTAATTCCTGAAATCGGGTATAGAGATCGTGTTCACTACGGACATCAAGGGCTGCGGTGGGTTCATCCAAGATGAGAAGTTGTGCGTCTCGGGTGAGGGCGCGAGCGAGCGCGATTTTTTGCCATTGTCCACCTGAGAGTTCTGTGCCGTCTTCAAACTGACGCGAAAGGACGGTTTTATATCCGTTTGGAAGTTGGTTAATAAAATCGGCACCTGCTTTTTCAGCCGCTGCTTTGATGTGGTCTAATTCAGCAAGCCTGTCAACATTGCCGAGTCCGATATTTTCCTGTGCACTGAGCTGGTATTTGAGAAACCCCTGATCGACGACACTCATTTGCGAGCGTAGATCGTCCAGATCATAGTGATGGATAGGAACATTATCGAGATGAATATCTCCATCACTCGGATCATACATTCGTGTGATTAATTTGACTAAAGTTGTTTTTCCGGCACCGTTTTTTCCAACAATGGCGACGGTTTCTCCAGCGTGAATGCTCAAGGAGATCCCGTCCAAAATCTTTCGGTCTGTGTTGGGGTAAGTAAAGGAGACGTTTCTCAATTCAATGCCTTTTTGAAAGGGACGAGGTGCTGGTTTGGCGAATGCTTTGGGGACCATTTTAATGACCGGCTTTCTTTTTAAGAAGTCATAAAGGTGGATTAAAAAGCTGCCGGTGCGGTGCATAAAGGCGAAGTTGAAGAGGGAGGTGCTCATGCTCGTCCAGATGACGAGAACAGCACCTGCGTAGGCGGTGAGTTCACCGACACTTAACTCGCCGTGGATCGTCTGTCGAAAAAGGGCGACATAAACGGCACACACAGCAGCACCACCCAATAAGGCATAGAGTGAAAGCGTACGAAACTCGCGCTTTCGGACCGGCCAGAGCACGCTGAGAACCCGAGTAAAGATGCGCCGATATTTTCCGAAAAAGAAATTATGTAGCCCAAAAATACGCACATCTTTGGCGGTATCGTGAGAGAGGAACTGGTTTCTAAAGTAATCGAGTTTTCGGGCTTCGGGTGCTTGAAATTGAAGCGCGATTCCAAAGAGGTTTGCGTATTTATAGTGCGCCAATGCGTAGGGTAGTGCACAAAGCATTAGAAGGAGCGGTGCCAATGGATGAAATAAGGATAGGAAGATGGCTACGGAAATCAACGCCCAAAAATCACTTCCTGCCTGAAAAGCGTAGATAACTAAATCGGCACTACTTCCTTCGACATGGCGAACCCGTTGGAGTTGGTCATGCAGTTTTGGATCTTCAAAATGTGCGATGCCTCGATGTTGATTGGCAGTCTCCATAACGAGGAGTGCCACGTACCGACGCATTTTATCGCCAAGGACGCTTTTCACCAGAAGAAAAATCGGCTCCATTATTTGCATGACGACCGTGGCGAGTGCTAATGCAAGCAAGAGTGGAGCCGCGTCCCAAAAACTCTGGTCGTTCGTATCAGCGATAGCGATGACCATATTAATTGCATCCTTGCTTAAGTAAAGGATAAAGACCGGTAACACACCTTGGATGAGCATTAAGAAAAACAGGACTACTGTCTCAATTTTTCCTGCGCGCCATATCATGCCGAAGGCGCGGAAAATCGTTTTGTATACTGGACCCCATTCTTTTACAGGAGGGTTCCACTGTTCAAGTTGGATATCAGGTTCTTTGTGTTGTGCCATGTTATCGTAAAACCTACAATCATTTATGTTCCAGAAGGTTGATGGGTTACAGGTTCCATCCCTTTGTAAATGCTAATTCTCGGTGTGGAGCGCGTCGACAGGTGAAAGCTGCGCCGCCCGCATCGCAGGATAGACACCGAACCCCACACCCATAACAATCGAGAAAATAACGGAAATCAGTATCCACGGTAAGGATAACACAACGGGCCACGCATCCACAACTGGCACAATCCGCACCGCAAGCCATGCCATTCCGTGTGCTGCACCCCAACCTCCTACAATACCAAGCACCCCACCGCAGAAACAGAGACAGATGGATTCCGTCAAAAATTGGCAAAAAATGTGAATTCGTTTCGCACCAACTGATCTCCTTAAACCTATCTCCCGCGTCTTTTCACCGACAGAGACAAGGCAGATATTCATGATGCCGATGCCGCCCACGAACAGCGAGAAACCCGCAAGACTGCCCAAGGTGATCTTTATTACCTTTTGAATATGGAAAAGTCGGTGAGCCGTCAGTTTCGCTATCCAAACGCCGATAAATTCATCTTTCCCTCGGTGTCTTTTACGCAGCGTGTTTTTAACAGAATCAATAATACTGTCCATCTCTGCACCTTTTTTAAAAAAGACGAGCAAGTAGTCAACGTAACGAAAGCCTTTCACTCGTTGTTGATAGGTTGTCAACGGCACAGACAAAGAATATGTGTCGCTGAGGCTCATGCCTTTTGTTGCCATCACCCCGATAACCCGTAACCTGATTTGCGATTGCCGCCAGTGATACCGAACTTTCACCTCTTGGCCGATGGGCGATGCCTCCCCAAAAAGTTCACTGGCGATGTTAGCACCCAGAACACAGACCTGCTTTGCATTTTTGATATCGTTGTCAGAAAAGAATCTACCGGCGTGAACTTCCCAACCCATGCCGAGGGCGTAGTCTACTGTGATACCTTCTAAACGCGCTTTCGCTTGATTCCCATTTCGGCTGCTAACAAAGGTGTTGAAGTCTTCTACTTTAGGCAAGACATACAGCACATCGGGGCATTCTACCTCAATCGCAGAAGCGTCTTTAAGGGTATACCGTTCTGTAGTGCGCCGGACGAGCCGAGGACCTTTCCGAATAGAAGTCCGTGTCCAGAATGCGATTTGGTTGGCACCGCCCATCATTTCCAGGTTTTGAGCGATGATGCGTTTCGCACCATCGCCGATAGCGACCATGCACAGCACACCCGCAATCCCGATGAAGATGCCGAGAATCGACAGTCCTGCCCGGAGTCTATTTTGAGCGAGGGGCTTCACACCTACTATGATAGCATCACCAAATTTCATTGTCGCACCTTCTCCTGTATCAAAGCCCAAAAGTCCCACCGATGTGCTCGAAATCCGACAGGTCTTCAGGCGTTATCAACCACCTAAATTAGTGTTGCTTTACTTCTGTCCGAGCACCTTCAGAAACGCTTCATCATCCTTTACATCCGAAAATTCGGGTGTCTCAAGGAAGGTCGGATAGTATGTATCCTGATTATAAGGATTTACCACATAGTAATCCTGAGCGGCCTTTAAATGATGTAAAGTCTTTTCTCTGTCCTTCTCAGCAGCCCAGATGCTTGCAGCAAGCTGGAAGTGAGCATAATCGTTGTTATCTTCCAAATCAATGGCAACTTGTAGGAAACGTTTCGCATCGTTATACTCCTTTGACCACAACAGACAACAACCGATATCGTGAGCAAGCCACATAAGGTTGCTGAGATTTACAGGTTGACCCGCGTCCCGTTTTTTCAACTCTCCTTCCAGATATGCACTCACTTCCGTGAAAATTTGATCGAAACGTTCCCAATCTCCCTGTTTACCGTACATGAGAAGTCGATTTTCTTTCGCAATCAACCAGAATTGAAAATAATGCTTTGAATCGGGTTCGTTATTGGCACGTTCCAACTTTTCTATTTCACGGAGTGCTTCATCGAACCTGTCGTTGTCTCGTAGGACATCTGCTCCGGTTTGCAGGAACTCGCCACGACTGTGGTAACTCACTCCAGGGTTCTCTAATCGTTCAGAGGCTTCATTATAAAATTGAATCCAGTTATCAATACGATCTTCCGCCGTCCAACATCCAGCCGCACTCGAGTTGGAGGCAGCCTCCAACACATACTTATCCGGCAAGTGCTGGCACGTCCAACGGTAAAGCCGAGCGTGTTCCTCAATAGCTTCTCGATTTCTTTCAAGAGAAGCGAGACTATAGACTAACCCGTCATGCGACCAGAAACGCTCCGCATCATCTGGTGTGTCCTCCATATACTTACGGAGTAGAGGTATCCGTTTTTCCATGCCAAGTTTGCCCATATAGGGGTATATCTCATCGGCAGCAAGATGCACCAATTCGGGCGTGATTTCACCCTTAAGTGCTTCTTCAATCTCGTTACAGGCTTCTGTAAGAATATCCGCTCTTGATGCGGGATCGGATTTCACTTTCTCCATGAATGCATCGAACGTGCTGCGAATTTCTTCTAATTGTCTCATGACGTTCTCCTTCAGATTATCTGATAATTGTAAATGACCGAAGAATTCTTGATTTAAGAATTCTGGGTCTGTTCGTAAACGCTTTCGCGCGCGTTGGAGTCGGCTCGTAATTGTATTCACCGACACTCCCAAGAATTTGCCGATCTCTTTCGTTGACATTTCGTCGAGATAGTAGAGTGTTACGACCGCACGTTCATTGTCCGGCAGTTTTTCCAAAAGTTTTTTCACAAGTTCATGGTAACGTTCGGTGCTCTCTGTCATTCGCTGTTCCGATATATGATGTGTATAAGAGGATTCCGCGATTTCTTCCGGGCGTGTGTCCTCCAACGATTGCATCACAAGTTTTTGTTCTTGCCTCCGCTTTTGCTTTCGTAACCAATCAATACACAGTCGATTTGCGGTAACATGAAGCCAACCAGCAAATTGATTGTGATTCTTGAGTGTTGGCAGTTTTTTGTATGCCTGAAGGAAGGTGTCTTGCATGATCTCTTCCGCATAGTGGAAATCGTTGATCTTTCGCCACGCAAGGGCGTGAATACTCTTTTGATACTTTTCGACCAAGGTGCTGAATGCAGCGTCGTTGCCCGATAAAATTTCGCGGATTAATTGAACATCGTCTCCTCTTTCCACGGGATTTCCTCCTAATGAATAGATTGGATCGTGTTGCATTCGCCAAAATGGTTAATGAAATTCGGGTTTTGTAAAATTAAGCGGTCTGATGCGGTTCGCACGTTCTATAATTTAAAGACGAAAGTTTGATCAAAAAACGTGCATTCGGTCAAAAAAGATAAAAAAATCTGAATTTTTTACGGATGGAATAGCGAGGAGGGCAGCACAAATACTTTCTGGTGGGCAGTGTCCGAAGAAAAGAACGCGGGGGAACTTGAACGCTACGCACTAAATTTCAATGCGTACAAATGCGAGGAACGCTCCGGAGAGACAAACAACGAAAAATAGCATTAGCAACAGCAAATCTATTGCTGCAGCGTTGAAGTCACGGCTAAGACTGACCGTATCTTCAAACGTCGGAATTGATTCTGGAGTGATGGGCTTTTTCGACATACCCTCATACGTCCCAATGATATGGAGACTCTCGGGATCTGCTCTATCCATATCCGAGACAAATCCTCGGTATTCACGGGCGTAACGCTGCACGTTCTCCACAAATTGTTGGTGCCGTTCAAACCCAGTTCCAGCAAAAACCTCAAGAAGATGCTGGACAAGCACGACCGGTGAGATACGGGTGACAGAACGCGCCAGTTGAATTTGGGCATGCTGTTGCGTTAAGTATTCTTGGCTCAACCGTTCACGCTCCGTTACGTCTGTGATGACGTATTCACCCGCTAACTCCATTTTTTTCGCTGGATCCTCACGTGTGCCTTGCAAACGAGCGTCGTATTCACCCCTAAGTTCATTTACAAGTTGTCTGGCGCGTTGGTCGAATTGACCATAAGTCATGGGTGTTGAAAATCCACTTGCAATGGAGGCAAGCGTGCTCGGCATAAAAACCACGAAGGTGACCCACGTTAACAGAAGTATCACAAGACTCGCTGCACTCTGCCGCACACGCGACGACACCAACAAACCTAACGCAAGAAACAGACCCAGATACAGAATCGCAATAAAGAAAACAATGCCTAAACGGTTCCACGCCTCAACGCCAAGTTGCACATCGCTGGCGGTGGAAATTACCAACAGATTCATCAAAATCGCCAGCGCAAACGGGACGCTAATACTTACCAATGCACCTAAAAATTTTCCAATTAACACGGTATGACGCGGGATCGAGTTTGCCAATGTCAAACGTAGTGTCCCATGCTCGCGTTCGCCAGAAATCGAATCAAAGGTGAACAGGATTGCGATGAGACTCAAGACGTACCCGATCACAAACCCCCAATCTATTTTGATAGTGTCTGGACGAATATTTTTTGAATTGAAAGTCGCGGGGATATAATCTAACTGCCAGAAGCCTGCTAAGCCATCGGTGGCCCAAGCGTAAAATCCGCCGTGGACATTATCAGCCAAAAAGTCCTCACCACCATCTGCACAGAAATGGAGAGATGACGGCTTTTTGTAAAGGTATCCGGGACCCCCTTGCGCAATGTTATACAAATTTGTTCGAGATCTTAGGCGACTCAACGATTCTGTGGCGGCATCGTGATATTTTTGCATCCGCACAGGATGTTCCTGGAGATGCACAATCGCATTGATCAGCAGCAAGCCGAGAAGCAATAGAGTTGCCAGCGCAAATCGGAGGCTATTCAGATTGTCGTAAATTTCTCGTTTCGCAATATGCCACATTTTTTAATTTTCCTTGCGGTTCGTTCAGGGCCTCTTTAGAAACGCGGTTCTCTCCGTATATCCAGCCCGCCCGATGGTTGGGCTTACAGCCTCTGATCAGTATATCAACAATCAGTTGGGAAGCAGCTTAGGTACCTTTTTTAATTTTCCTTGCGGTTCGTTCAGGACCTCTTTAGAAACGCGGTTCTCTCCGTATATCCAGCCCGCCCGATGGTTGGGCTTACAGCCTCTGATCAGTATATCAACAATCAGTTGGGAAGCAGCTTAGGTACCTTTTTTAATTTTCCTTGCGGTTCGTTCAGGGCCTCTTTAGAAACGCGATTCTCGCCGTATATCCAGCCCGCCCGATGGTTGGGCTTACAGCCTTTGAACGGTATATCAACAGTCAGTTAGGAAGCAGCTTACGGACATCAATAGTTCTTTATACTGACAGCCATTCTACACTTCACTTTTGATGAAAATAAGAAATATTGTTACGAACAGAACTATATTAAGCATGACCAGTATACATACATCCGGCAACGCCCGCTTAGCATTTGTGGCAACATCAACCCTTTGAAAAGAAAACTGGGGCAAACGATCCCAATCTACCGCGCCCTTGTCCGCCGAAAACCATTGTTGAGACCCGAAAGTGTTTTTGTCATAGTAATAATCAATCAAGGTCCGTCGGTACCTTCGCGCCGCTTCAAAAAAATCTCTGAGTCCGCGCAGGTCTGTCCCTGCCCACGCTTGCGTTGCCGCGTCGTACATCCCGACTGGTGAACCTCTCAAAAGGATGCGATCGACAATCGCTGGTTGAACGAAGATAGTTTCGAGTGCCTGTTTTCGGACAAGCCACGCGCGTTCTGCGGTTTTGACGATCTGCGGTCCGAGGAAGCGATAATAATCCTGCGCGTGTGGTACCTGAGGCTTGGATGCTTCACTAAGTTCCTCAATGTTTGAAACAGTGTGGTAGTCATACCGAAGTGTTGATGAATCTCTATGAAAATATTCCTGGTGGTAACCTGATCCCCATATCTGGTTGAAATTCGGATCTGCTCCTACCATGCCAAAATGTGGATCTTCCCCTGGAACGGCATCATTCGCAAGGAACTGCTTTCGCTCTCTGTCGAATGCCTCCCATATCTGTTTAATTTCCTCATAAGCGGATACCATACGTGTTTGAGAAGTCTGAGGAGGCGCAATCGCGGCAAGAACCGCGTTTGGATACACCAACACCCAAAACCCCCAGACAAACATAGCAAGCATCAGCGCGGTACCGGTTCTGCGGGTTACTGTTGAAATTAGCATACCAATGAGGTAGAATACGGACAGATAGACAATTGAACTCAAGATAATCCCACCGATACGGAGGAAATCACCAATACTCAAAGAGATAACGGTGGATGTTGTCAGCAAAATTATCGCGAGGAGCAGGCTTATCAGCAACGGGACAAGCAAGCAAAGCATCGCACTGATGTATTTCGCAAGCAGGATTTGACCGCGACGCACCGGGTGCGTTACGACCAGACGTAATGTGCCGCGCTCGCGTTCCCCCGCAATGGCATCGTAGGCGAAAATAAGTGCTATTAGGCTCAGAACGACCTCAAAGATAAAAATAATATCAATCGAAGTGAAGAGATTGAGAAGTGGATTCGTCAATTTATACGTTCCAGTATCCCACAGCGTCGGCACAAAACCGTGAGATATCCAAATCTCGTTGCCCAGCCGTTTATCCAACCCGACATTGAAAATACTCAACGGATTTGGTGGGCGGGCAACGTTTAATCTTCCGCTTGAATAGGTTTTCATTTCCCGCGATCGCTGATGCTCTGTTTTGAGAACAGTGTTGTATGCTTCTAACCGTCGCTCATAATCTTTGATAAGCACAAAGGTATTGGCAACGACGAGCAACAACATAATTAAGACTGCTGCAGCGAAGCGGAATGTCATCAAATTGTCGAAGAGTTCTCGGCGGATGAGCGTTGTTAACATCAAGGCTTCCTTCTATTGGGACAAAACCTACGAAGTGGAATTTCAGATCAGATGGAGAATTTAATAAAACCTGTAGTTACCTATAGGACTTACGCAATGCGCAATAATGCACATCGCATGGCTGCGTAAGTCCTACAGATTTTACTACAATCACCCAAATTATTGTTATCCTATTTCTGCCCCAGAACCTTCAGAAACTCTGGATCCTCCTTCACATCCGCAAATTCAGGTGTCCCAAGGAAAGTTTGGTAATACTTACCTCGATTCCAAGCAGCTAGGACAATATCATGAGCAAATTTTAAATGATGTAAAGTCTTCTCGCGGTTACGGTCAGATGCCCAGATGCTCACAGCCAGCATGAAGTGACCATAATCGTTGGTATTGTCCAAATCAATGGCGACTTGCAGGAACCGTTTCGCCTCGTTATACTTCTGTAACCACACTAAGCAACAACCGATGTCGTGTGCAGCCCAGTGAAGATTGCCGAGGTTTACAGAATGACCGGCATCCCGTTTTTCCATCTCACCTTCGATAAACGCGCGGACTTCGGTAAGTGCTTGCTCGAAACGGTCCCAATCTTCCTGTCCACTATATACGAGAAGTCGATTCGTTCTGACAGCCAACCAGAATCTGAAATAATGCTCCCAATCGGGTTCGCCGTTGAAACGTTCCAACTTTTCCATGCCAAGAAGCGTCTCATCTACCCGGCCGTAAGCGCGTAAGATTTCTGATCCGATTTGCAGGAAATTGCAACGTGCGTAGCGACTCAATTCAGGGTTTTCTAAGCGTTGAGATGCTTCATTATAAAGTTGAATCCAGTCATCAATACGACCTTCCGCCGCCCAACATCCAGAGTGTTCTAAACAACTGCTAAGCACCTGCAACACATCCGCGTCTGACATATTCTCGCATGTCCAATGATAAAGCCGAACCTGTTCCTCAATAGCTTCCTTGTTTTGCCCAAGCATAGCAAGGCTAACACTTAATTGCCGATGCGACCAGAAACGTTCCTTATTGTCTGAAGCCACATTCAGATACCTACGGTGCAAAGAGACGCTTTTTTCTTTTCCGAGTTTGCCCATATACTTGTATATCTCATGAGCAAGATGCGCCAACTCGGACGAGATTTTACCCTTAAGCGCGTCTTCAATCTGGTTGTGTGCCTCGGTAAGAATGTCCGCCCCTGATGTCGGGTCAGATTTTGCTTGCGCCATGAATGAATCAAACTTGCCGCGGATACTTTCTAATTGTTTCACAATATTCTCCTTCAGATTTTCTGCTAACTGTACATCATCAAAAACTTCTTGAACCAAGAGTTCTTGATCTACTTGTAGACGCTTTCGTGCCCGATGGAGCCGACTCGCAATTGTATTCGCCGACACTCTCAAGAATTTGCCGATCTCTTTCGTTGACATTTCGTTAAGATAGTAGAGTCTTATGACCGTGCGTTCGTTCTCTGGTAGCTTTTCCAGAAGCTTTTGGACAAGCTCATAGCAATACTCGGTGCTCTCTGTCTCGCGCTGTTCTGCAATATGGTGTGTATAAGAGGATTCTTCAATTTCTTCCAGACGTGTGCCTTCCAAAGATTGCATCACAGGTGTTTGTTCTTGCATCCGGTTTTGCTTTCGTATCCAATCAATGCAAAGCCGATTTGCAATGACATAGAGCCACCCTGCAAATTGATTCGGATTTTTAAGGGTCGAGAGTTTTTTGTATGCCTGAAGGAAGGCATCTTGCATAATATCTTCAGCATAGTGATAATCGCCGATCTTCCGCCATACAAGGGCATGAACGCTCTTTTGGTACTTTCCGACCAAAGTGCCAAACGCAGCGTCGTCACCCGATAAAATTTTGCGAATGAGTTTAACATCGTCTTCTCTTTCCACGAAATTTCCCCCTAATGAACAGATTGGATCGTGTATATCTTCGCCAAAAAGTTTAATCAAATACCAAGTTTTATGCAATTAAACAATATGGAGCAATTTACACCCTCTACTATTAAAGACGAAATTTTGGACAGAAATCTTGCATTTTGACAAAAAAAAATGAGAAAACCTGAATTTTTTAGAATTTGTTTTGTGAGTGTCAGGCAACAAAAAAGGGAACCGGTAAAAAAAACCAGTTCCCTGTGGACATTCTACTGGACTTCGGAAGTTAAGCTGACAATCCAGCAACAGCAGCGTCCTCACTGTCGAAATGTTCAAACAGATTAACCAAACGACTCAGGACAATGAGATTTTTAATATGTTTCCCGACATTGATGACACCCACGCGTCCTTGTTTTCGTGACGCAGCAGCGTATGCTTCCATCAAGGTGCCAAGACCTGAACTATCGATCCGATTGACCTGCTCGAAATTGATGAGGATACGTGGGGTATCAGAAGCCTCTATTTGTGGCAAAATAACTTCCCGTAAGTCTGATACGGAACGTCCGCCCACCTTTCCAGTGGGTTTCAAAATCGAGATACCATTTTGCTGGCGAATTTGCGTTGTCATTTTTTACTCCTTTTTTTATTTTTGGAATTTGTCACTGTTAATTGTTTTTCAATACTATCGTTCACTTTAAGGATGCGTTGACTTCACCCGAATTCTATGAACACAATACCTTCTTTTTAGTTCAAATCCAAGTCTGCGTCCGTTTTGAGGCGTTTATGGAGTGTTTCAAAAGACGCTTCCCAAGGTCCCTCCTCTGTATGATGACCGCGCGGTTCAGCAGGCACGACAGTCTCATCATAGCCGAAAGCAAGGTAACCGATGCCGAAGAGGAACAAACAGACGAGGAGTAGATTAATCATTAGGAAACGCATTTTTTTCTCCTTATTAGAATAGGACTTGCATTTGAATTTGCGAGTGGCAATTTTGCTAAAATTTTACATCCGTTGATTTAAGTGACGCACCTTGGATGTCAAAAGGGTGCATTATTTTCAAAACGGGTGTTGAAACCAAATGAACTCAATTTGAAAGAATGGAGAGATAGAAGATACATTCTCCAAACCCCTCAGCCTTTGCATTTTTCCTCAATCTCCATTGGATCAGTTTTCCTATGCTGATACTGATCCATCTGATTGAGGCACTTGTTTTTGACAATCCGGTAGAGCCATGTGGAAAATCGGGAACGGAATCGAAATTTTCCGATGTTTTCCCATGCAGAAAGAAACGCGTCTTGTGCGATATCTTGCGCATCTTGATGGTGACTGAGCATACCGTAAGCGATGCTGTAAACCCAATGTTGATAACGAATCACAAGGGTTCCCATCGCGTCGGCATCGCCATTTTGACAGCGCAAAACGATCTCACGTTCCTGCGCGAGATCTAATTCTTCCGTCTGACCGATTTCCGAATAGGTTTCCATAGTAGCTATATGGGTTGCAACGGACATACTTTCTCCAAACACAAAGATAAAAAGAGTGCTTTCGTTCTTTTACTTACATAGAGTTCGTTCAGATAAAAAAGATAGTAAAAAAATTTGTCAAAGCCATTTCCTTTAGAAAAATCTGCGTTTTTATGTCTACAACTTGTGTATCTTCTCGATCTCTGAGTAGATAGAGAGTGTGTTGGTAAATCTGAGTCTTGTGTTCATTGGACAAGTTCAAGGAATTTATCTTCTGTTATGTTTCAACTCCACTCTTTTGGCACCGCTTGTAGGTTTCCAAAACTTGCTGTTAAAAAGTGAGGTTGTTGTTACTACAAACAAGTTCTAAAACAGTTGCATCTTTTTCATTTATAGTAAAGTCCGAAAATATGTAGACAGTTTTTCAGTAAAGGAAACCCTCACCGCCGCTGGCGAGGATTGTATCCTCGCCTTCCGGTAATGTTGAAATAATTATGAACTTTACGATAAATAAAATTTTCAGAATATACAAACGTACAGTACACACGGTTCGTTTACGCTCTCTATTACTAAAGACGAGAACCCGATCAGAAAACGTGCATTATGGGCAAAAAATGAAAAAACTGGATTTTTCAGAAGTTGTTCCGCTGTTGTACCAATTTTTTCCTCTTGATTTGTTTTCTGAAGAGTGGTAAAATATCTTGAAGGAGAACGCTTGATGAAACTGTTATCCCATCTACTGATTTTTGCGCTTGGCATCGGACTTTCCACCGCTGCGGCAGCACCTGACGCTCCCCCTTGGCAACCTGTAGGACAATATACACATCCCGATATCCGGGAGAGTTCCGGCATTGTAGCGAGTCGGCAGTTTGAAGGTGTCTATTGGACCCTCAACGACTCCGGCAACCCCGCGACGCTTTACCCTACAAAGCTCAATGGTGAATTAATCCAAGAGGTCGCAATAAAGGGTTCTGGAAACTTCGATTGGGAGGCACTCGGTATTGACGACAAAAATCAACTCTGGATTGGCGAAATTGGGAATAACAGCAGACTGCGATTCGATCTGAAAGTCGTTGTTATTGCGGAACCGAACCCTTTCACTGAAACGGAGGCGAAGGTCATCGCGAGTTATCCATATCGGTATCCAAACGAAAATGTGGACGCGGAAGGGCTCTTTATTGTTAAGGGCGTTCCTTATATCGTCTCTAAAGAAAGAGAGCGTGCAGTGCTTTACCGGTTCCCAACCCTGAAAGCCGATACCAAACAGGTGTTAGAAAAGGTTGGCGAATTCGTTGACGCAAAATTCGTGACGGGTGCTGGAGTCTCAGAAGATGGGACGCGACTTGCTGTTTGCACCTACGACGCGCTCTGGGTCTATCACGGCGCAGCGGGTAATTTAGCACGGATGATTCAAAGCACACCGTGGGCCTTACCTCACAGTTTCTATGGAGAAGCCGTCTGTTTTGATGGCTACGACCTCGTCTTGACAAACGAGGCGCGGGACCTCTACGCGATGCCACAATTTTGGTATGAGAAGGAGTGGGCATTACCACCAAAGGATACTCAATCGGCAATGGATCTACTGCCCAAGACAGCGGCGCGTGGCGTAAAAGTTCAGGTGGAAAATTACCGAGCGGCGGGCATTGATATAGGCGGAAGCCATGTCGCTTTCACGCCGGAAACCACTAGAGAGACGGGGTCCTTAACCATCCCAATTGAGGCTTCTTATAGAGATGTTTATGAGATTCGTGCCGTTTTAACACGTGGTCAGGAATATGCGCACGTTCAATTATCTGTCAACGGCACCGCGGTCGGTGTCCCCTACAATTGCTATTCATCTGAACCGATAGCGGGGACCTTGGTTTCATTTGGGACTGCTCCGTTGAATGCAGGCGAAAATCAGATAACACTCAGCACCGTCGAGAAGGCATCCGAAGCCACAGGGTATAAAATCGGTGTTGATTCCTATCAGGTGTTACATGCCTCTCCATTTGTCAAACGTTACGCTGTTTTAGGTCCGTTTCCCAAGACGGATGTTAGCACGATTGATGAACTGCTGCGTGCTGAAGGTCGATTGGACTTGAAGAAAGTTTACACCGGTATTGATGACAAAGCCGTCCACTGGCAGGAAGCAGCTGCAAGAGCAGATGGCTATCTCGATTTACGCAGAAACCTTACTCCTACCGCAATGACTGTCGGATACATGTTGGTATATGTCCACGCGCCGAAAGCGACCGATTCTGTGATGTTAATCGGGAGCGATGACGAAATCGCTGTTTGGTTAAACGGCACTGAAATTCACCGAAAGAGTGTCAACGCTGGCGCAACGGCAGATACAGATGCCGTTCCGTGTCAACTGAAAGCGGGATGGAACACGGTTTTGTGCCAGAAAGTTGATAGCGGCTGGTCCTGGGGACTCTATTTGCGGTTTATGGATGCAGATGGAATTCTTAGATATGCTACCCAGCCAGAGAAATAAAGAAGAGTTTCAAAGTCCTCGTTTCCAATCGCTCTCCACATATCTTTCTCTTTAGGTCCATCCGACCTCCGCACCTATACAAGAAGATCTCCTCTCTCAATCTGTACCCATTTTCGTAAATTCAACGTTAAGCATCGTAGATAAACATATCATTAAGCTAAAAACAGCAATGGGGTGTATCCGATGCAATTTAATTTTATTCGATATAGTAAACAACGCTTGCTGCTGCGGGTTATACAAAAAATTAGTATTGTTGGAATGATGTTGGCAACTATATCCATTTCCGCAGAGACTTCTGGTATAAGTCAGCGGGATATTTTTGTCGGTGCGAGTGCCCGCGCAGTCGGAATGGGAAGTGCTTTCACCGCAGGTCCGTCTGCGACCAACGGTTTTCTATGGAACCCGTCTTCATTAGGATTTATGGATGGTGTGGAAGTCAATATGGGGGGGATGCCGCTTCCGGGAAATGTATTGAGCCGAGATCAGGCATTTTCAGTCGCTGCGAATCCGCATACATTCGGTTTGGTAGACAGAAATCTGGGAAATATCTCCTTCGCGACGTGGCTCGACGGTTGGAAAAGCAACAAGACGGAGTCTACACAGATTGTCCTTTTAGGGTATGGGCTTGCGCTCGGACAGAGGGCATCGGCAGGTGCCAATCTCCGCTACTATCAAAATAACACACCCATCCGAACGAATTTCTTATGGAGTGTGGATTTGGGAATGCAGTTCGCCTATCCATTGGAACGGTGGGGTGATGCACTGACAGTCGGTGTAAATTTCTCCGAATTGAGCAGTGGTATTCGAGAAAACGGCGTACTCCTTGAGAGTGCACCCTTAGCCGCACGTTTCGGCACAACGTATGAATTGGGCAATAATACGCTTTTTTCTGCCGACCTTGCTGTCCGAGGCGCGAACGACGCTATTGGCGGAGAGCGGTTCCGACTGCACATGGGCGCGGAACGTTGGCTCATTGATGGGCACATCGGACTACGTCTCGGTTATACGGCTTTAACCGCTTCTGAAAGATTTTGGAACGGCGAGTTAGCACGAGGGGTCAGTTTCCGAAATTCGGCAGGACAACTTGACTACGCCTATGTCAGTGGTAGCGAATTAGAACGAGGGATTCATTGGATCTCTGCGACATTGCGCTGGGGTGGAAACGACACAACACCCGTATCAGTGGCGACGCGTACCGAGGTATCGGATGCCGATGATGCTGCGCCGATTTTAATGCCGGAAGCACTTACAGTGGACCCTGAAGCCATTAACGGAGAATTGAATCTCTCCGAACACGCGATTTCGCCGAATGGCGATGGTGTTTCGGATAGCACCACATTTCGCCTAAGTTTTGAAGATAGTATCGCACCCCTACAGTGGCAGTTGAATATCACCGATGTGTATACTGAAAGCGTCTGGAAAAAATCTGGAACCGATATCCCTTCAACAGGTATTGTCTGGGATGGGATTGCGGATACTGGCAATTTAGTCCCTGATGGCGACTATGAGGTACAACTCCACGTTGTTGACACACAAGGCACGCCGTACCTGAAAGACACCAAAGATCTCACGATTGACCTCATTCCAACGACATTAGAGATTTCTGGGAAAACACCGACAACCGTCGCTGTGAAGGCATGGGACATCAATCCGCTTACGCAGTGGAAACTTGAACTTTTCGACGCGGCAAACGTACTTGTCGAACAGATGGAAGGAAACGGTTCGCCGCCCGCTGAAGTCTTTTTGAGCAAGGTTCAGTCACAGCCAGCTGCTACGTACACTTGCAAGCTGCACGTTCAGGACATCGCCGGGAATCAAAGCATGCAAGAAGCGCAGCTACAACTCGGTACTGGTAGTCAATCGGCAACAGTATCAGCAGCACGGCTCACATTGATGGTTGGCTCTTTTGCACAACCCGGTAATGCCGAAATGATGGCTGCGAATCTGCAGCGTATGAATCCGAACGAGACGGTGAAAATATATACGGCTGTGATTGACGCGAGAACAGTGCATCGGGTAACAATTGGGGAGTTTGTAGCACGGGAGGAGGCAACCGGTCTCAAGCAACACATTCAAGAGACACAGGGTGTTGAACCGGTATTGATTACACTCCAATAACATGGCTGTCGGCTTTCAGTACTCGGCTGTCGGTATATGGCATGCAAAACGAACATAACTGCCACAAGGTGTTCTTACTGACAACTGATGGCTGACCGCTGACTGCCATTCGCGGTAGGTGCGGTTTCTTTTGTCTGAATCGCGGATTATCACGGATTACGCAGATTGCGCGGATTGGAGAAGTAAGTCGTATATTGATCGCTCTTTAGTCCCGTAGGGACGATATGTTTATAGAAAATGTTCCTTTCCCTTCTTTAGCCCCGTAGGGGCGGCATGTGCCTAACACTCTAACGAAATCAAATTTTGGGATTCCACGACACCTCTCCGCTTTCAGGCGAGACGCTCTTCTCCCAACGCAATAGTTTGGCTATAGGGATTATATCGTCATCATGTATATTCTGAAGGTTCATTAACTTGAAGAGAGCAATTCCAATATTCTCAAGGTATAAACTCTTAGGATTAAGGGTTTCGTACTGTGGTAGTCGTCCGCTGGAAATGAGTGTGAGTCCACCCTGAATATATCCATTTGTAACAAGTTCAAAACAGTCATGTAGTAATTTCGATAGTTCTAACGAAAAATTCGGTTGAGGATTAAGTTGAAAATCGCTAAGCATATCTTTGCCGTTTTTTCTTCTTCCGACCATGCTCAGAATACAAAGTTGTTGGTAGGTAAGTTGTTCAGATGATTTTATGATTTTATGGCTTAAATCTGCACTGATTTCCTGTTCAAAAGCAGTATTCTCGTAAATTTTTGATATATAAGGGATTTTCTTTTCTTCAGGTTCCCTTTGGACCTTCAATACCATATTTTCTAGGATATCATCAGCGTCCGATCTCTCTATATGGTTTTTATCAAAAAAGCCATCGTCACGAACACTTTCCCTACTTTCTAAACGTTTGCGAATACCTTCGGCTGCTAATATCAACGCACTACCTACCCGTAAATTTTCTCTCGGACTTAACATGCGTTCTGCAAATTCCTGTCCAATACTCTTCAATGAATTGGCTAGCGTAGGAATTGTGATTTGAAGTACTTCTTCTGGGACCATACCTTGTAAAGTCGTTGAAGCAAGAGGAACTCCTACTATAGAACCATACTCTATAACATCCTTTATTAGTTTTAATGCAGTGGAGCGTTCCATTCCAAATCTCCATTTAGGACGTGCCACGTTGGCACTTGAGATGTCCGTGTTGTTTCCGGGACGTAAGTAGATACTTACCTTGTCGTATAATGTCTTTTACATGTATCATTTGCTTATTCCTCAAGATACCAACTCGGGAAAGGAATGCCCTTCAGTTTCATCTTCGCCAGTTCTGCGTCGAGATCGCACTTAGATTTCTTTCCGCCATGGATGCTCGGTTCAGCACAGAGCATCTCACGTAGTGTCTGCATAGACGCAAGTACACTGAGGTCTTTGATGCCAAGTACCTCCGTCAGCAAATCTGTATCTAAATCACGTCGAACGGGGTCGTGGTCACACTCATTGACAGGCAGCATCCGCTTATATTTTAACCGCTCAAAAAGTGCCTCAGCGTTCGCTAATTGTTTTTGGGAGAGCTTACGAACATCTAACGTTGGCAGAGTCTCTAATGTCTGTTGACGCAATGTCCCACGTCCCATATCCTGTTTACTGCTGTGTAACCAGTGGCAGAAAAATCCTAATGTTGAGTTGCACCAGAGCGTCCATGCAACTTCGTGCCGCTGGTCGTTGAGTAAAACGTTTATCATTGAACGTATCCCGATGGAAGGCTTTTCCGTGAAGGAGGATATCACCGAGTTTGAGGTAAATCTCAAATTAATATGATAGTGAGTTTTACTGTAACAGTCTAAAACTCGCTTAACCATAGCATTATCATTTGAACGGGGGATTGCAGTATAATCTGGCTCTGCAACCATACTTCGCTGTAAAGGTGCATCAACTTTCCATAGTGCGTCGTAGCCATCACTATTAGGTTCACACCACTTTATCATGATAAATGGTCCGTCCTTTTCTCTGTAAGAGTCAGCTGATCCAACTTTTGCTATGTTTTGCACTTGGCAGATGTCAATAGGGATACGTTCTCTTTCCATAGGAAGATGCAGATCTCCAGCAGCGAGTTTGTGTGCGCTTTGTAGCAATGCCATTGATCGTGCCCGTGTTGCAACCCACGCGACACCACCCTCAATAGAGCAATCTAACATTTGTCCACTATGTGTATTTCCCACACTGATAATGTCTCCGCCGTCAGGAGCATCTTCAAGTTTCCGAACACCCTTGTTCCGAAATATCTGATTTGCGATTTCCATTGCTTCAAGTGCTTTCTGGGGGCGTTGGTTTAAGCAAACAAACGTTCCGCGTCCCGTATTTTCTCCGATGCCCTTCGTTGCGACAACAATGCATTCCGCCTTTTCTGTGTCTGCAGAGAACGCACAATCGGCAGCTTTTGACTGAGGTATAGTAATCACGACCACGTTGTGATATTCGGTTGCCCACATATCCCTAATTTTCTGTGTAATAGGGGATCTTAATACTGTCAATAGTAGAATGAATCCCATCGTCCCGCCGCGCTTAAGTTTCTTGTCCGCAAGGTCAACGAAATTGGGCGCGAAGTCAGTAATTCCGTCTGCGACCCTTCTATCTTTAGACTTCAGTGCTGTCTGCATTGCCTTTTGTTCTTCCGCGGGGCGATCACTGCCTTGAAATGTAGACTTCGGTATGCCAGTGTTGCTATCTGATCCAGGTCTTGTAAAGGGAGGATTCTGTATAACAATATCGAAACCATTGTGCTGGAACGCGTGTTGGAGTTTTACTACTGTGTTTTCCTTGCCTCCAATCTGTTCAGCTTCTGTGTCTAGCAGTGATATATCATTGAGCAATTCCAGCGAACCAATGGCGTAACCCCCATCATCCATAAGTCCATAAGGTGCAGTGAGTATTCGAGTCCCTCTGATTTTTACATCCGCATGTGTGCTGGCAAGCGCAGCCGCTGTAAGGTGTGTCGCGTTGGGCATGATGTCTGCACCCGCGATGTTTTCCTCAAGCATCTTTTGGTGAATGTCCCTTCTGTTTCCGCCTTGCTGCTCATATAAGGATAAAATTCGTTGATATACGCCGTTGAGAAGTGCTCCTGTTCCGCAAGCGAAGTCCGCCACTTTCGGGAATCTGCCTTCGTGTAGTTTGGGAAGTACAAGGGTTGACAACAGGACTGCGCTCTCTGGTAACGTATAGTTTGCCTTAACGTATTTCCTATCGGTGATTAGTTTTTGGAAGACTATGCCAGAGAGTTCGTGAATCTGTGCGATGCCAGTGTCAATGAGATCTCTAGCTGCCTCGCACAATAGGGTTAAAATAGGTTTGACCAATCTGTCATCGGTAGCAAATGCCTCAACGAGATTACGAGCATCCTCAAAGATGGGACGATAGTTGACTTTGAGAATGGTGTTCCAGTCCGCGGTGACATCCGCATAGTTCATCGAACGAAGCAGCTGTCCGAGTGAGTGGACAGATTCCATCTCTGCTTTACCAGCGAGAGAACTCTGGAAGACGAACGCGTCAGTGATAATCAGTGCTGCCATACGGAGGGTTTGTATATTGAGTTTATCTTCTTCGTCCCCTTCGTCTTTGGAGAAAACCTCTTGGTGTAGGATAGTCTCAATCTTCATGCCGATAGCACGATGTTCCACAATAGCATCTTCAAGTAGGTACGCTGCCCTGTTAACGCTAAGTTCCATCTCCTCCGCTGCTTGTTCCAGTTGGGAGTTGGGTATTGCCCCGACGTGTAACGCATTGGCAATATCTCCCATTGTGCCAGTTGCCCATCCATTTTCTGGAAAGTGACCGACAGTATCCCCGAGCGTACTGATGAGTTTGTACTGCAGGTCATCTGCTACGCATAGCTGTGAATTGATGTCCTGCCCCGGGATCGTCTTAAAACGATCAGGGTACAGGATTGCCATGACGTTGTTAAGGGTTCTCCCAGAGGTATAGTATTCTGCTTCCAACTCGTGAAACAGTCTTGTCTCTGATTGCTTGATGAGATTCTTGGCGTTGGTTGTGGTAGCGAATTTGGCTTCTATACCGACGGGTTCTCTACCTCGTTCAATCACGAGTGCATCAAGTTCACTGTTGCCTTTGATGAAGGCATTGACTTCTGTTTCAAGCTCCCATCCTTGGCGCATGTTTCGCAGGATGTTCACCAATTCGTTCGTGATTGTTGTTTCGCGTCGGTTCGGCATGATGTTTCCTTAGGGTTGTTTTCGATGGTTATAGTTCCGGTGCGGTTAGAAACCACACCTACCGAGTCGTGGTGTGCCATTCTATATCGAATAAAATTCCGCGGCGTTTTCATAAAAGAGCCTGTTCTTCTCGGCATCCGAGGCATCCTCAACAGCCCATGAGAGTGCCGCGACCCACTCCTGATATGTCGCCGCCAAGGTACACACGGGCCAATCACTCCCAAACATGACCCGATTGTAACCAAAAGCCTCCACCAGATGTAGGATGTATGGCTTCAATTCCTCACGCGTCCAATTCTCACTCGCCGTTGTCACGATCCCTGATACTTTGCAATGGACGTTCTCAAAGGCAGCGAGTTCGCGGATATGCGTTGCCCACGGCTCAAATTGTCCTCCTTTTATATCCGGTCCCCCGCAGTGATTGAGGGCGTGCCGCACATCCGGTGTCGCCTTGACGAGTTCGATTGCTGCCGGAAGCTGCGCCTGATTCGCGCAGAGTTCAAAAGAGAGGTCAAACTTCGTCAGCAGTTTCACGCCATTAATCAGTTCAGGACTCGCGTAGAACTGCGGATCAGGATGATGCCACGCCATCCGCCGCACTCCAACGACAAGCCCGAATCCTGTGAGCTGTTCAAGGATAGCCTCGGCGTTCGGTTTTTCAAGCGGTGCTGCCGCCGCGATCGCCCCTATCATACCGTCTTCTTCCGAGATCTGTGTTAGCCACTCGACCTCTTTAACGACATCCGTTTCAGCCGGATCGCCTTCAACGTGGACCGATCTGAGGACGTTAAGGTCTCCAATCGCCTCACGATAGTCTTCCGCCGTATACCGCTTTCCCAGTAGGTCGAACCCTTCTAACCAAGGGTATTCCAAATTAGAGGTATCCCAAAGGTGTTGGTGGGTATCAATTATTTTAAGCATCCATCTCTCCTCACCTGAAAATGATTTGAATTTCGTGGAGATATCCTGTATAATTTCTTAACCTAATAGATACAAATCGTTTTAGCAATAAAAATACATTAACTCGGAGGTATCACTCATGTTTTTAGGTTTCTTTGACCCACTCTATTTTGTGTTTCTCGCACCCGGACTTGCCCTGTCCCTCTACGCGACGTTTCGCACAAAATCGACGTTCTCAAAATATTCGCAGGTTGGTTCACGTAGTGGGTTGACAGGAGCGCAAGCCGCCGATCTGATGCTAAAGAGGCACGGCGTTAGCGGCGTGCGGATTGAACGCGCAAGTGGATGGTTAAGCGACCATTATGATCCAAGTAAGAAGGCGCTCAGGTTATCCGACGAGGTTTATTCAAGCCAATCGCTCTCCGCAATAGGGGTTGCCTGCCACGAAGCGGGACATGCAATGCAGGACGCACACGGCTATGCAATGCTAAACCTACGTACCGCCCTCGTACCTGCGACGAATTTTAGTTCGATGTTCTCTTATATCCTGATAATGGTAGGCTTCTTTATTCAACCCTTCCTACTGCTCGGTGTAGGACTTTTTGCCGTAGGTGTTGTCTTTTCCTTGATAACGCTTCCCGTTGAATGGGATGCAAGCAAACGTGCCAAGGTCGCGATGGACGAAGCCGGGATGCTATCACCGGAAGAGAATCGCCATGCCAGTAAGGTGCTTAACGCCGCGTTCTTGACGTATCTCGCTGCAGCGGTAACGGCTCTGCTCACACTGCTCTATTATCTATTCCGGTTGGGACTCTTGGGTGGTGGCGATGAGTAATCGTGTTGATGGCGCGGCACGGAACCGCGCCTATCAATGTCACTGCGAATTACCGGCTCAATTTTTGCTGTCAATGTCCACACCGGGCCACTGATCATCTTGTTCGGTGATGTCGACGACAATACCATCTGGATCTTCCACCTTGAAGGCTTCTGAAGGCAGTTCGTCCGAATTCGGGTCGTAGGGTTTGTTACCGCCTAACCCTTCCCAAGTGATCTCAAAGCCAAGGTCTTCACACCTTTGTGCCGCTTCCCGCAAATTCGGAACACGGACACCGATGTGAAGGTAATCCAACATCCCGCCGACATGTTTCGGACGTTCGGGACCCCCGTGTTGAAATACACGGAAATTATGATAGCCATCGGTGAGATCGTAGCAACCATTCATCGTTGAGAAGACACGCAATCCGAGCGCATCGCGCCAGAAACGGATGCTCTTTTCGAGGTCAGTCGTGCGAACGCCGATGTGTACAAGTGTTGTTGACATAGGATATCTCCTTAATTTTTTTGTTAATCTGGTAGCAACTTTTAAAGAACGCTGTGGCTTCACCGAGAACCTGCCTAAAACGTAGTGGAAGGCAGACCAGAAACTTAATAATTAAAAAATTAGATCCAGACAGTCGGTTCCCTGTTTTCTGCGCGGTGCTCGTATAGCAATTTGACATCGTCCGGGAACTGATCGAACGTCTCACCAGGAACCGTGGCGGTGTTGACACCAAAGAGCTCCAGGTTCAACCACCAGGGGGCGTATCTGACAACGACCGCAGTCCGTTTGCCAGCGCTCGGATTTTCTGCATTGGAATGCCAAATCCGGCTGTCCATGATAAGGACGCTGCCCGCACTTCCAATGGCTTGCATTTCGCCATCAAGTGGGTTCCTGTCCCCGATACCATCTTCTTTGCCTCTGGGGTTCCGGAGGTCTACGTGCGTTTTGGGAACGATCCAGGTGCCTCCGTTTTCTGTTGTAAACTCAGAGAGCATCCAGAGGGTGGTGATGCCAATGACGGCGCTTGGAAAAGGTTGTGTGATATGCCACTTCTGGTTCAGATCGTACGGGAAATCGGAGTGGTAGGCACGCACCAGTTCATAATGCGGAGGACGGATCTTGTACTCAGTTTGAGAAATGCGCACTTGTGGTCCCAGTAGCTGCTGAATAGTAGCGAGGAGCCGTTCGTTCGCGAGATGCGCGGCAAATTTCGGCATGAAACTGATAACATTGCGTTCCCAGGCACCGTGCTCTTTTCTGAATTCATTGTAATCCGCTTCTGAAGTTTCGACTTCTTCACGAACCTCGTTGACTACATCGGAGGGAATAGCGTTGTCTAAGATGCACCAGCCTTCTTCCCGTAACTGTGTGACGTAAGGTTCAATTGTTTCTAATAGATTGTCTGCCATTGAAGCCTCCTTGGGTCTTAGGAATCGGTCCCTGTTTCTCGCTCGCGGTTGTAACGGACCGCTGTCTTGATGAGCGGGGCAAGCCGCATCACCTTGCCGAGAGAGCCAATGACACCGATCTCGCGTGTTGTTATTGCTCCCATAACGTTGAGTTCGCCTGTCCAAAATTTATGGGCGACATCGCCTGTCATTATCAGTTCAACATCTGGGGTAGTGTCGGCACAGGTGCCGCGGGCGATGGAATATTTGCCATTTGCCGCCGTTAGGGTCATCTCGCAATCGGGCGCACTGTAATTGAATTGAACATTCAGCGTCAACGATTTCAGTGTCTCTTTCGCCTCCGGTAGCGTGGCGATTTCTTCAAATAGTTCGCTAATGTAACTATAGAGTTGGTCGGATGTTTCAAATTTAGCCATGGTTTGCGATATAGCATACCGTATAATAAATTGAAGGTCAAATTAAAAAATGAAGGTGAATCCATCCAAACTGTTTCTTAGAGGAATTCCAATTGACATGCAATCCCACGAAAGCACACACGATTATTTTGCTTCTCGGACTATCCCTTACAAGTCTCCCATGGGCTGTATCGGAATAGTCGCTGCGAATCAAACCAGTATTTCACATCTTTTTTTTACGGATAATTTCCCGTTCAACGAACCGCCACACCTTCAAGTCCAGTACCCAGTGCTAAGTTGTGCACAAGAACTGCTTGACCGATATTTCGCGGGTGAGCCACTTGACGTTTCCGAGATTCCGATCCGAGCAGATTGGGGGACATCCTTTCAGAAAAGGGTCTGGGATGCCATCCAGCGAATTCCTTATGGAGAGGTGTGCAGTTACAAATGGATTGCGGAACAGATAGGGAAACCGAAGGCGGTTCGGGCTGTTGGGAGCGCGGTTGGAGCAAACCCAGTCTCTATTCTCAGACCTTGTCATCGTGTTGTTAGAAGCAATGGCGCATTAGGTGGTTACGGTGGCGGTTTAGAACGGAAACATCAGTTGTTAGTATTGGAAGGGTACCCCGTTGAGAACTTGAAGTAAGAACCACAATCTTGGCGCGCCGTAATATTAAAGACGCTCCAAGGAAATATTTATAGGAGTTTTTCAGAAAATATGACCTCTCAGAGAAATTTGGGTAAAAATACCCAAGCCATTCATGCAGGCGAAGCACGAACATCCACGACTGAAAAAAGTGGGGTACCGCTGCTACCACCTATCTATCAGAACAGTACGTTCCGTTTCACAACAGCCGCTGAATGCGCGGAGGCGTGCCGAGACGAAGAAAGCGGTTATATCTATACCCGCTGGGGTAATCCGACACAAGAGGTATTAGAAAAGAAACTTGCCGTGCTTGAGGCGGGCGAGGCAGCACTCGCGACGGCGTCGGGGATGGGGGCGGTCAGCACTGCCCTGCTCACCGCTTTGGCTAATGGTGGACATGTCGTCGCGATGGAAAACCTCTATTCCGCGACGTTCCAAATCCTCAATGAGGAACTTCCGCGATTCGGGATTGAGACGACATTCGTTGATGCCACGGACACTGCACAAATTGAACGCGCGATTAAAACTGATACAAAAGTACTCTACTTTGAAAGCCCAACGAATCCACTCCTGAAACTGATAGATTTGCGTGCATCTGCCGAGATCGCAAAAGCACACGGATTAACTTCGATTATTGACAATACGTTCGCGACCCCGTGCAGTCAGCAACCGATTGCACTCGGTATTGATGTCGTTGTCCATAGCATGACGAAATATTTGAGCGGGAGCGGTGCAGTCATCGCTGGCGCGATTATTGGGCAGAAGGAATTCGTTACACGCGCCAAAGAAGGGGCATTGCGCAATTTCGGTGCTGTCATCAGTCCGTTCAATGCATGGCTGACGCTGCACGGACTCACCACGCTGCCCCTGCGGTTCGCACGACACTGTGAAAACGCAGCGCGCATTGCAGCCTTTCTTGAATCACATCCTGCGGTAGCGTGGGTTCGCTACCCCGGTTTGTCGAGCCATCCACAACATAAACTCGCTAAACACCAAATGGAAGCGTTCGGCGGTATGATAACACTGGAACTGAAAGGCGGACAGACCGCGGGTGAACACCTCGTGGATCGCCTCCAACTCTGCTCACTCGCTGTCAGTTTAGGAGATGTACGGACCCTGGTCTGCCATCCAGCATCAACAACGCATTCACATGTTCCAGCAGAAATCCGTCAACAGATCGGCGTTACAGATGGTTTAGTCAGGATCTCTGTCGGGTTAGAGGATGCCGACGATATTATTGCTGACCTTGAACAAGCCTTACAGTCCTTTGCTTCTTAAGTTTTGGATGTAATTCTCGTTAATATTATTTGACTGATGGGTCGCCTCTTTATGCGGTTCTGGAAATTCTGCGATCAGTTTCTGATATGCTCCTACTGCGAGATCTGTATCGCCGCTGTCCTCATGGATTTTCCCAACCGAATATTGTGCTGCCCGTCGGGTATCGTAATCGTAGGTAGCATTGTCCGCAACCTTCTGGTACGCGTCAACGGCACTCGCCATATCACTATTGGCGTAGGCAATTTGCCCGATGTAAACCTGCGAGTTCGCGGCATTTTCGTTGCGCGGGTATAGATCAATACCTGCCTCAAGTCGAGCGATGGCTTCGTCATACTTGCCCAGTCGTTCATACGCCCATCCCATGTAGAAGTAAGCGTCCTGCCCGACTTTGGTGTCTGGATGGAGATCTATAACTTTCTGGTATTCATCAATCGCTTCCTGAAATTTCCCCTCCGCGAAATAAGCCTGCGCGATGCCAAAACTTGCTAATGGTGAGAGGTCTGGATCTCCCGAATCAACGACGTTTGTGAATTCCACTCGTGCGTTTTCATACTCTTGCTTCTTGAGGTAAATTTCGCCGGTAACGTATAGAATCTGGTAGAGCAGCGGACTATCGCTGAATGGCTCTCTAAGTGCATCAAACTGTGCGAGTGCAAGATTCAATTCATCTTTCCCATAGTGGCACATCGCTATGTTAAACTGCGCTTGGTCCGTCAATTGACTGCCGGGATATGTTGCAACTAATTGATGGTAAAGTGCAAGTGCGCGGTCATAATAGGCATCCACGGATTCAAGCGTATTGGTTTTTTTTAGCTGCTCCGCGATCTGATAAGAGGCGAAGGCGATGGCATACATTGAATCATCTGCCCATTCACTGTCTGGGTAATTGTTAATGAGCCGACGAAAGAGGGCGAAAGCCTCTTCATCGGTGCGCGGAATACGTGAAGCGAGTTGGTAGAGAGAATCATCAGCCCATAGACTCTCAGGATATTTGTCGAAAACTTTACGGTATGCAGCTCGGACTTTGCGTAAACGGCTTTTCTCGGGTTCATCAAGTGTGATCGGTGGATTGTCGATTGCCTGTGCTTCCGCCCATGCTTTGTCGGCATTGTCGTAATAGCTTTCGTAACTGGTGTCGCTACCCGTGATGCGCCCTATCCAAAAACCAACAATGAGCGCGACCACAACGCAAATCTCCGCGATTATGAACTTCTTCATCTTTTCTCTCCTTGATAAGTACTGATTCTAAGTATGCTAACAAGATTTCCAAAATATGTCAAGTGCTCTTGTAGGGGAATCTCCGATCCCGACATCTTGTTGTAGGAGCGAGCACCAGCTCGCGATCCTGCTTTGAAAACATAGCAAATTTCGTGCCTATTTCAATAATATCCAATCCATCGGATTTTCCGAGAAATATTCAGAAAACACTGCCCGAAACAGGGCATACCTTATACTCAATTGCACAAAATGGGGCAGGTTTGGCGAATCGTTCGTAGCGAAACCAAGCAATCCAAACTAATCCGATGAGACTTTTTTATATCCTTTCGGCAACGGTTTTTCTGAGGCGAGGGCGGACTTCAACGGACGGACGTGTCGGCAACTACCGCGGTGCGTGAAGCCCGGACAATCGCATGTTACATCGACCCCGACAACCTCCAGTGTATAAAATTTGCTCTTTTGCGATGAACTCTCAACATGATAAACTGTCCGTTCAGGACCCGCGAGAACTTGGGCTAAGGTGCGGATGGCTTCCTCGGAGTATGGACGCAGCTGCGCACGGGTCGCTTCGCGGAGGTGTGACGCGTTCTCTTCAAGGTAGACCTCACTCGCTTTTTGGAGCACATCATGGAGTTTGGATTCTTCAAGTTCAGCGGTTTGGACAGACAAAGAATTCATCATCCGCTTGAGTTCGCTGAGGACATCCAGCTGGAGAGCAGCCTCTCCACCCGGTATCAAAATTGATCCTTCAACGATGGAGTCCATCAATGCTGCTTTTGTTTCTAATACTGTCTTGACGAACGAGTCAACAGTTCCACTTGCAATCATATAACTGACATTGACAGTCCCCGTCTGCCCAATACGATAAGCGCGATCTTCTGCCTGCCAGTGGTTAGCAGGCACCCAATCTAAGTCGTTAAAAACGACCTGTCGCGCTGCGGTGAGATTTATACCAACTCCTGCTATGTGCATATTGGCTACGAAAAGTTTGATATCGTCGTCGTTTTGAAAGCGATCAACTCTATCTTGCCTCTCGTGTACAGGAACTTCACCGGAAACATAAACCGCTCGGTCCTTGAAATGCTTTCGGAAACGCTGCATCGTATTCAGAAAGGATGTGAAGATAATTACCTTTTCGCCTTGTTCCAGAGCATTTTCCACGAATTTAATGGTGTGACGGCATTTGACAAAGGCAATTGCTCGGCGCACTTGGGTTATCCTACCCATACCACTCCCTAAATCCGTAGTGTCTATTGAATCGTCTAGTTCTTCGCGGTGTTCTGATGATAGACCAAGGGATTCTGGTATTCCATCAATAGCTTCTGGCGTGTCAAATTTTGATATGAATTCTTGTACTAATCGATTAAAGTGCTGGATGGCATAAGGGTGCAGTTCAACGTCCATCCATGTTCGCACCTTAGGTGGAAGGTCTAACACCTCATCTTTTGTACGGCGCAGCATAACGCCGTGTAGTTGCACAGTTAATTCCTCGATATTGCTCGCACCGTCTGCCACCAATCCGAAATCTCCTTGATATGCCTCACAATAACGCTTGGCGAAGGTGAAGAAACTCTTTCCGAGAGGATGGTCCAGAATTTGCAACAAGGGAAAAAGGTCGCGCGGACGGCTTGTCATTGGAGTACCGGTTAACGCATGGACGATCGGTTCATGCTGAATCGCCTTTACTAATTTAGAGGCGTTTCGACTCCGTTGGCTCTGATAATTTTTTAGATAATGCGCCTCATCAAAAACAACGCCTTTCCAGTCAAACTCAAGTAGTTTATCAAGGTTTTTACCGAGGATTTCATAGTTGACAATAACCCAGTCTTGGAAATCGGTCGATGGAAGTGGCGCAGGTCCCACGATGGCAGGCTCGACGTTTGGAAGAACTAATTGGATTTCACGTGCCCAGTTACGTTTGACAGAGGCGGGGCAAATCACGAGATAAGGACCTTCGGCTTCTGCTTCAACCATCGCGAGGACGGATTGTCGAGTCTTACCGAGTCCCATATCATCAGCGAGGAGGGCGCGGCGACGACCGAGCAGAAAAGCAATCCCTTCTATTTGGTGTGGATAGAGACCTTTGGCTATCTCTTCTGCACGCGTGAGGCTGGCTTGCTGCATGCAGTTTTCCCCTTATCTAATTCTGGCTCTATCAACGAGCCACAAGTCTCCCTCACTGACAGTGGCGAGACGTTTTAACATCACTGCGCCGGGGAAATTGGGTGCCATTCCGGTCCCCATAGCGAAGATGCGTCCATTGCCCGTAGCGTGTTCGCCAACGCGTGTGAGATCCGGTCCCTCAATCGTGGTAGGGATGCCATCGCTGAAGAGGACAACGATGGTAGGTGAGGTCTTGGCGATCTCCGTCAACGCCGTTAGCATATCGTGGTCGGTCCCTTTGGTATGAATTTGGGACTGGATGTCGGCGAGATAGTTCGACGATGCGGCAACTGTCTGCTCGGTTACAGGGGCAAAATCGCCTTGATAAACGACAAGTTCCGCGCTAAACGCCATGATATTGAAACTATCGTGCGGTTCAAGGAAGGTGAGTGAATCCCGCATAAGATCTATAATCCGCTTGAGTTTGCGCGGCGGAAGATTTTGCATGCTGGTGGACAGATCGACGCAGTAAACGATACGTTGTGGTCCCTCTTGTGCTTCAATGAACCTCACCAATCTGCTTTTAGGACGTTCTTTGTTTTTTGGTCGTTTTTTGAAAGGGCGTTCAATGACCTTTTGCACACGTGGCACATTGTCAAGTTCGACGGACGTTGAAGTCGGTCCGACGGATTCGCTCAAGTCATTGGTGTCGAAGGGTTGGAAAGGGGCAGGCTCCGCTGCGGAGACGACCCCACGCCTGCTAGGAGGCTGATTGCTCGTGAGGATTTTCAGTCGCGGTTGACTGACATCGCGGGTCCTTTTCTGCGTAGCTTGTACACGTTTCCGGCGTGGTATGCGTCTGACCTTCGGTTTTTCTTCCGTGATGAACATAGCGTTGATACTGGCGGCATCTCGCTGTGGGTGTGTACCAAACCAGTAGAAAAGTCCGAGCACCCCAACACCGACGTGCAGTAGGACTGAAATAAGTAGGGCTTTGCTAGATTTCGATTTCATTTGCGGTCTCTCTTTAAAATAGGATTTTTTCAATCGCTCAAATCAACGCGGCTGTAGATGTCCCGTAAGCACAGCGTGCATTCAATTGAATTAAGAGGCATTACATCATCAAGTTCCCCAAATTCGGTCTGCAGCCACTGAGTTTCCCCGCGCAGATAGTGTTGGACCCTGACATGATCTTGGGAAACAAGGACGTATTCTTGCAGAGATACGAGCTGCTGATAGCGCGCGAATTTCTCACCTTTATCATATGCTTCAGTTGACGGAGAAAGCACCTCTATCACGATAATCGGGTTGAGAAGTGTGTCGAAGGTGTGATCCTCAAAGCGGGGTTTATCACAGACAACGGTAATATCGGGGTAGAAATAGGAGGTCGTAGGACCAGTTTTCACGCGCATATCGCTGGCGTAGACAAAGCACTTTCCGCCTTTCAATTGACCATGGAGCTCAGCAAAGATATCTCCAGTGATAAGATTATGCGCGTTGCTTGCTACAGACATTGCGACTATCTCACCGCTATGGTACTCATGTTTCGTAATCGCCTTGCGTTCAAACGTAAGGTATTCTTCAGGCGTAAGATAAGTTCTTGCTGCAATAGAAGACATGAGCACCTCCATGAATTTGTCCGCGTGAGCTTTTATCTTTTCTTATGTGGTGGGTGCCGCATCGAGAAAACCGAACCACTGTTGATATATGTGCTGATTCACGGAACCGGTGGAATCGCCAGGTTTCTTCGTTATTGATTCTGTAGTTTGTTATTGATTCTGTAGGTTGTATCTTCGGTTTACGTTTTGCTCATTAGTACATAGAGTATAGCAGATTTTATTGATGAACTCATAGCGAGTAAGAACTAAGAATTCAAAGTAAATGGGGATCTGAAGCTAAAAGAAAAGGACACAAATTATCTCCCTTTCTTTTCCTATCTTACTACATCCTTACGTTTTACTCAATATAACTTCGATTTCATCAAGTTTCTCTGATCCGATACGGGCATGGGCAGGCACAATGACCCACCCATATACCTTCAAATCGAGCAACCTATCGCATTGACATTCGCACAGGGGTCTCTATTTTCCGGCGCAGGACAACACCCCACTGTCCAACAACCCACAAGGCTTTGCCGTCTTTGGAACGGGTGATGACATAGAGGGTGTTGTCGATATCAGTGTGTTCCTGTTCCCAGGTTTCGCCGCCATCCGTTGAGCGAACAATTGTTCCCTCTTCACCGACTGCATAGATCTCCTTTTCGGAGATTGCAACGATGCCGTAAAGTTCCTTCGGAACACCTGTCAATGTAGGTTCCCATATAAAACCGCCATCGGTTGTCCGTAGGACGATGCCTGCCTCACCGGCTGCCCATCCTTTCCGCTTGGTAATAAATGAGACCGCGTTGAGATCGTAATTAGACTTCGTTTCGTGCAATCGCCAATACTCACCACCGTTGATGGTCCGCTGGGTGACACCGCTTTGCCCGACTGCCCATCCGAGGGGTGCAAATTTCATATCCACACTTGTGAGTCTGTCGTTCGCAGTGGTGCGCTGGGGTGTCCATGTTGGACCGCCGTCTTTGTTGTGGATGATGTCCCCGAATTGACCCACTGCCCAGCCTTCAGAGAACTTGCCGAAGGCAACGTCATTCAGTGAGAAATTGCCGGGAGGATCATCTTCCATGAACGGTGGACGTTCCGGTGTGTCCCCGGCTGTCCAAGTGCTGCCGTCTGTGGTGTAGAGGACGGTTCCGTCGCGTTGCATTGCCCACCCCCATTTTTCGGGTTCAAGGCTGGTGAAGTGGACACCGATGAGACGTTGACGCGTTAGACTTGGGAGCGTCTCCCACGTCTGCCCACCGTCTTGGGTTTCCAATAGGACACCACCGTCCCCCGCTATCCAACCGTTTTTATCATCATAGAAGAGAACCTCTCGGAAGTCATTACGTTGCTGTTCACCGAGTTGACGTTCCCAAGTTTCTCCACCATCCGCGGTGTGGTAGATACTGCCACCACTCCCAACCGCCCATGCATGTTCTGCATCGAGGAAGTACACATTGGCGATTCGGCGTGCCCCGCGTCTGCGGCGTCCCGGAGGTTCTGGTGGTGGCGGTTGTTGCTGTCTTGGTGGCGGTGCAGGAGCTGCCCCTTCAGCGTTAGGTGGAAGTTCACCTTCAGGTGCGAAGCGTCCCGGACGTTGTCTCTGCACTCGAAGCCGATTTTGAATTTCCTCCGGTGTCTCGTCGTATGTTAACGCGGGTCCTTCCTCGACCTTATCTTCCTCTTTTTCTACTTCCTCCGATTCTAACTCAGATTCTTCTTCGGGCATCTCCGGATCGGTTTCTCGCATGGCGAACATGTTGAACATGTTATCGTTATCATCTCCCGTAGCAACGGGAACTGGCTTCCAAGTCAATCCTTGATCCTCGGTAATATAGGCACCACCGCCACCGAGTCCCCAGGCATTGGTATGAGAACGGAAGGTGATGCGTTGCAAACCGCGCGTGCTTTGGGCCGTAGTTTGCAATCTCCATGTTTCACCGCCATCTTCAGTCAACAAGGAGTTCCCGTTTCCGAGAACCACCCAACCACGGTTTTCGTCGGCAAAATGAACGGCAATGCCGGGTTGATTGGTTTTCGACTGAATCTTCCAGTAATCACCACCATCAACGGTGTGGAGAATGAATCCACCATCTCGACGTTGGGGAGTTACTGCCCATCCTTCCTGACTATTGATAAAGTGGAGATCGGTGATGTTTGCGGTTGTTGTTCCAGTTTTCTGAACTTTCCACGTCTTACCACCATCGGTTGTGTGTAAAGTTTGCCCGATCCTTGCACCGAGCCACCCCTCCTGAGCATTTAGGAAGTGCATTGTGCTGACGCGTGGCAGGTTCTGCTTGGTTGCTTGAAGGATCGGCTGCCACGTTTCACCGCCGTTTTCGGTCTGCAATAGGGTACCAGCACCAAGAACTCGTCCATGTTTCTCGTCAGAAAATTCTACTTGGCGCAAGTCTTCATCAACTCCGCTGTGTTGTGGTAGCCACGTTTTGCCACCATCTGTGGTGTGTGCGATTGCACCTCCTGAACCGACTGCCCATCCGTTTTGCGTATCTACAAAATGTGTATCCGAAAAGTTCGTCCGCCATGTTGCCTGACGGATAATATCCCAATGATAGGAGACAGGTTCAACAGGAGTCTCCGCTTCAGCTGTAATAATTTCTGGTTCTTCGGCGACGGGTGGTAATTTGGCTGGCAATTCTGCCTCTTCAATAGAGTAGCGCATCGCAATTCCACCCTTACCGACAGCGACGACCCCATCAGGTGAAAGTGCTAAGCCGTAAAGATCGTTGTCCGTACCGCTCTCTTGCATTTCCCAATTTGCGCCGCCGTTGACGGTGGTGAGCATCACGCCGTCATCACCGACAATTAATCCGTGCTGTGTATCAGCAAAATAGAGTTTGTTCAAATTCGCTTGCGTGCGACTGCGCTGGAAATTCCACTTCTCGCCCCCGTTTTTCGTGTGTAATATCTCACCGAACTGGCCGACGATCCATCCTGTATTTTCATCTGTGAAGTAGACAGCATAAAGCTCATTGAAGGTGCCGGTGGTCTGCTGGGTCCACGTCAAACCGCCATCCTCAGTCGCAAGACACACACCGGGCCATCCGATAGCCCAACCTTTCTTTTCATCAAGGAAAAATACACCCTTTAGCATCAAAGAGAGAAAGTCGCCTGTAGCGGTTTGTGGAAGCCAGGTGTTACCACCATCAATCGTGTGTAGGATGCTGCCAAGATCGCCAACAATCCAGCCGACTTCGCGACTAACAAAGTGGACAGAACGGAGTGTGAAGGCGGAAGGACCCCGCTGACGTTCCCAGTTCATGCCACCATCATTTGTATGGACAATGAGTCCGCGCTCGCCGACTGCCCAACCGTGCTTGTCAGTCGCGAAATAGATGTTCCAGATGCCGTCCCAAATATCTGTGTCGATTTCGTTCCAAGTTTGTCCACCGTCATTGCTCATCGCCATTGTGCCTCGCCTGCCGACAGCGATTGCACGGTTAGCATCGGTGAACTGGACATTTTGAAGATCGTTCGCTGTAACGCCGCTGGTCATCTCCCACGTTGCCCCTGCATCCGCCGTGTGCAGAATAGTGCCGTACCATCCAACTGCCCATGCCTCCTGGGGCGTGGTGAATTGGATGCCCGTCAAATTGTTTTCGGTCCCGCTGTCCATCAATTGCCAATTGTCGCCACCATCTTCGGTTCGCGTTATAAAGCCGACATCCGCCACGGCGACCCCATAGTTTTCATCTGTGAAATGGATGCTGTTGATGGTATCTCGCACGTGTCCGTTAATCAGCGGAATACGACTGTCTTGACGTTCCCAGTTTACACCACCGGTTGCCGTATGAAAAATGGAACCGTCACTTCCGACAATCCAACCTTCATTCTCGCTGATGAAGAAGATCTTTTTATTGTCGTTAATCATCCGATCACGTTCACCTGCAAAGCGATTGCTCTGCTCTCGCCACGATTCACCACCGCTCTTGGTATGAAAGATTTTATCATGTGTGCCGACAACCCATCCCATTGAATTATTAACGAACCAGACCCCGTTAAGCATAAATTCGCTAACGTATTCGTAGCGTTTCCACTCTTTTCCACCGTTTTTGGTATAGAGGACATCCGAATCTTCGCCAACAATCCAACCTTCTTTTGAGTTCGCAAAAAAGACATCAAGGAGCATTGCGGAGGTACCACTCTTTTGCAGTGTCCAGTGTCTACCGCCATCGTCAGTTGCGGCAACTAACCCTTCATCGCCGACTGCCCAGCCGTAGTTCGTGTTTGTAAAGTAAACGGCTTTGAAATCTAACGAGGCATCAGGCATACGAAATCCTGGGCTTGTTGTATCGACTTCCTGTTGCTTCCACGTCTTTCCGCCATCTGCCGTATGAATTATCAGAGCTCCCTCCCCGACAATCCACCCTTGTTTGTGGTTGACAAAGTGGAGATCCGTGAAATGTGTTTCCCAATCCGCTTTCCGGGTCGCTTCCATCTTGACACAGCCGTTAAAAAGAAACAGAATGCCAAGCAGGAGCACTATGACAAGACTTTCAACAACATTTTTTGACTTGCGAGATAAGCCAAAATCCAGATTACGTAGCAAACTCATTTTTTCCTCCGATTGTTTGTTCTCTTTCAAAAGCTGAGAAGGTGGTTTGGATCTTTTATCGCCTACAGAACGAGTCTCTTCTCCGAGAGATGCTTCCATACATAAACTGTTCAGCAAATTCTGTGCCATTCTGAGGAGTCCTGCACAATACGGGTCATTGCGAAATACCTGATAAAAAATCGCACAAAATTGGGCATACACTATGCACAACTGCACAAAATGGGGCAAATTTTGATAAATTTGTTAGCGCAAAAATAACCTTAGATATTTAGACAACGTTCCGAGTCATTATGTTCGTGTTTTAATAGTCGCTGCTTTCACCAAAAAGACCAGAACGCGCAACGGCGATACCGATCGCGATAACAACAGGCAACGCGATGATCGCTATTTGAATAAAAGTAGAACGCCGCGCACCGAGTTGCTGAACCTTTTCTATCCGTCCAACGGGTGCTAAGAACAACGCGATAGCTAACAGAATTGCACTCATCGCAGGGACCTCTTCATAAAAGTAACCGTTCATCCAGATGCCCGAAAGTAAAAGTGCCACAACCGGTGACGCACTGATCGGAAAAACCTGCCATTTGTTCTCAGAACGCTGTCCAACAAGCGTAAGAATCCAACTCGCAGCAAAAACTGCGACCAAGATGCCAGCGTGCTGTGCTAACCGCAAACTCCCCGAAACCGAGAGAATCAACGCAGTGCCACCAGAGATCCCAAAATAGACAAACGGACTCGAACCGCCAGATGGCAAAAGCGTAAAACTCTGCTGGACGATATGCCAAAAAATAAAAATCGCAACGGCGATGCCCATCCACCAGATGACCCCTTCAAACTGTCCCCACGTATACTTAAACGCTGAATTCAGAAGGAGTCGCGGTATAACAATTGACAACCCGACCTGTACAATCAAACGTCCCGAGCGCGAAGAATGCCAAAAAGCACCTGAGATCAGTCCAATGATAGCGAGATAGCAGAGCCAATGTACGCCTTCCCGTGGCGGGAATGGAGGCAAACCTTCTAAACCGATATATCCGACGATATAACCGGCACTCAAGGCAACAGCAATCAGCCACCTCGAAGCCAAGCCGTTCTTATACTCACTCTCTTTTTTCAAAGCGATGGATTTTGCGAGTATAAGAATCCCACCACCGGCAATAGCCGGTAAGAGTAAGCCAAGAATAAGTTGTTTGAATATTGACATCTGAGGAACAATAGACGCTTCTTCGCTGGCAAGGTTTCCGAACCTCGCCAGCAATAGGCTGCCTTATTTGTGCACTGCTTCGATACTAACGGTGATTCGGATGTCGTCACTGATTCCGCCCATCCCGTAAGTCATACCGAATTCGCTCCGCTTAATCGTGAAAATACTCTCAAACCCAATGAGAGATTCGCCGTCTTTTCCTTTAGCGCGCCCGGTAATTTCGGCATCCACCGTGATCGATTTCTTAACACCGTGTAACTCAAGATCGCCTGTGACTTCCAACACATCTTTCTTACCTTCCTTCTCGATGACTTTTGTGCTTTTGAAGGTAATCAAGGGAAACTGCTTGGCACTGAAAAAGTCGGAACTTCTGAGATGTTGGTCGCGTTTTTCGTTGCCAGTATCAACGCTTGCTGCCTTGACTTCAAATTCCACCGTCCTCTCAGTCACAGCGTCTGCGCTTATCATGATCTCGCCGGTGAATTCGTTGAATCTGCCGTAATTGTAGCTAACGTTATTATGTTTTGCGCGAAAAAGTATCATTGAGTGTGCGGTGTCAATTTCATACGTTGCTATACCCATAGGTTCCGTGATTCCAGCAGAACCGATGAGTAATAAGAGCACAAGACCTCCAATATAGAAAACCTGCAAGTTCCGTCCTAAATCCATTTTCATTGAAATATCTCCTTATTTATTCGTAGTTTCATTAAAAATATACGTCTATAAGACATAAAGAAGTATACCCTATTTTTCAAAACACGTCAACGAAAAACAGGGTGTGTAACACGGTCATTCAATTGTAGGTTTTTAGTGTTGTCCTTTTCGCAGGTGTTAACACTTAATATATGTTATGCTTTAAAACAAACCGCTGAAATTTTCGCAGCATTTCGCACCGAATCCTGGAAAAAAGACCTAAAATCCAATAATTTCTTAAAATTGAATGGCCCTGGGGTGTGTAAAGTTTTTAGCGTGGAATGTTCCAAGTTACCCTAACGCCTTGTGAGTCGGGTTTTCAACCGCGATCGCGCTGTACCGGTTCAAGAACGTTCGTGTCCTTCTACGAGATAAAACTTTGTACGCGCTGTATCCTGATAACTGACGACTGACAACCATTCCTCTGGCTTCAATCTAACTTTTAATTGAATTTCGTTATGAAATTGTGATATAATTATTAAAACCGTATGTTAACGGCAACACTTTTGGCGCAGCTTGCTATTGTAGGTGGGCTTTGTAAGCCCGATAACCTTTTAATATAGAGGGTTTAACATGAAAATATCGCGATCAAGGTTTACGATCCATTTAACAGTGTATTTACTCTGCCTTGTAGCGTGGGTTCCGTTTGTAACAGCGGATAATCATGGCGCAGAGGCACCCGTCAGTTACCACTCACAGATTGTCCCGATTCTCAAGCGAAGTTGCCAAGGATGCCATCACCCCGGCGATCCGAACGGCGACCTGATTGTAACAACCTACGCTGATCTCAAGCGGGGTGGAATGGCGGGCGAGGCAATCATTCCTGGGAAACCGGATGACAGTCTCCTCATTGAACTCATCTCTGGTGATGAACCGGCGATGCCGCAGAACCAAGAACCGCTCTCTGCTGAAGAGGTCGAAATGTTTCGAAGTTGGATTCTCGAAGGCGGACACGACGACACACCCACTGAAGTCGACGATATGGGTGAGGGAGACTATCCGACTTACACAGTGCCTCCCGTGGTTACCGCTGTAGCTTACTCGCCCGACGGTAGCACCCTCGCAGTCTCTGGTTTCCGCGAAGTTCTATTGTATGACACAGTGAATTTTGAACTTAAAGCGCGATTGGTAGGTAAAGCGCATCGGATAGAATCATTGACGTATACGGCAGATGGAAAGATATTAGGTGTCGCAGGCGGATCTCCCGCCCAATTCGGCGAAGTGCAACTCTGGGACACTAAAACGAATACACTCATCAAGGCGATGCGTTCCAGTTATGATACCGTGTACGGACTCTCTTTCTCACCAGACGCAAGTCGCGTCGCTTTCGGATGCTCAGATCAGACGGTACGTGTATTGTCCATTGAAGATGAAAAAGAACTGATTAAATTCGACAACCACAGCGATTGGGTCTTCGGCACGGTATTTTCTACCGAGGGGACACATTTCGTGAGTTGTGGACGTGATACTGCGCTCAAATTGGTTGAGGTAGATACAGGTTCTTTTGTTGACGACATCAATTCCAGCAACAAAGGCTACGGCGAAATCAACACAATCGCACGGCATCCGACTAAAGACCAAGTTTTGAGTGCTGGCGAAGACCGAATTCCAAGACTTTACAAAATCTTCCGTGAAATACGAAGAGACGTTGGTAACACGGACTTTAACCTCATTCAAGCTTACGAAGCACAGTCGGGTACGATTGAAGGTGTCGCGTTTTCAGCGGACGGCAGTCGGTTTGCTACTGGCAGCGCAGGCGGTGAAGCACGTATCTATAACGTGGAAGATGGAAAGCGTTTAGCAAGCATGCAAGGCGATGCAGTTGGTGTTTTCGCAGTCTCGTTCCATCCTAACGGCACACAACTTGCTACAGGCGGCTTTGATGGGAAAATTCGTATATTTGACGCTTCCTCTGGTAAGTTATTGAACGCCTTTATGTCCGTCCCGATTGAGCCAGCCGGAAGTGAGGATGTCGCTTTAGTAGTGACGGGTATGACGTGAGGTGCGTGTGTCGCGAGAGTGCAGGGTGCACTTACACAACACCAAAACGTCATCAGTGTCGAGGTTTCTTTACCTGATCAAGCCGTCATTAAAGTCAGAAAGAACACCGTCACCGCAGATGATCTCGCCAATGTCGTGAAAGAGACCGGATTCAACGCGAAGGCGAAATAGCATACACACAATATCTGGAGTTTCTCATGACAGTCCAAGGACTTCAAGAGATTATGTTTCAGCGATTTGAGACACAAGATAAAATGATCTCTCAGCGGTTTGAGGCAATAGATCAACGGTTTGAGGGGCTAGAGAAACGCCAAGACCGCCTTGAAACGCGCATGGATCGCATGGAAGCTAAACTTGATAAAGTGTTAGAATTTGTCGCGATTCAACACGGCGAGCGTGCATTTGCAGTACGCTTTTGGAAGCATGCGGCGTGGATCGCCCCAACGGTTATCGCCCTTGCTGCCCTCATCAAGAGTTTTTTGCTCTAATCAGCAGACACATAAGGGCTGATATATGGCTGCTAACACTCCGAATATCCTCTGGGTTTGCACAGATCAGCAGCGTTATGACACAATCGGTGCATTGGGCAATCCCTATGTGTCCACACCTCACGTTGATGGCTTAGTCTCGGAAGGGGTAGCGTTCACGCATGCCTACTGTCAAAGTCCTATCTGTACACCGAGTCGAGCGAGTTTTCTTACAGGTATGTATTCGAGCGCGACACACGCGATTCGCAACGGAAACGATTTCTTTCCAGAGGCGTATCCGCTTGTAACGCGCACCCTCGCAGACAGCGGCTATGACTGTGGACTGATTGGCAAGCTCCATCTGGCGAGTGCCTATCGCCGAGTGGAGCCGCGCACAAACGACGGCTACCGCTATTGGCAATACAGCCATGCCCCACGCGATGATTGGGAACACGGACACGACTATGCTGATTGGGTTCGCACGAAAGGCTATATTTTAGGCGAGTTGAATCAGAATCCAGAAGGCGTGCCAGCAGAACTGCATCAGACGACGTGGTGTGCAGAAAAAACGATTGAGTTCATCCGTGAGGAGCGAGATTGTCCGTGGCTCGCAAGTGTCAATATCTACGATCCACATCCGCCATTCAACCCACCACAGACACACCGAGAACGATTTGACCCGGCGGAAATGCCAGCACCACTCTTCCGAGACAGTGATATAGAGCAGCAAACTCGGTTACAAGCGGTTGATTTTCAATCCAAAGTGCGGGTACCAGATGAACTGGATATTCGGAGCCCGATCTTACCACAAACGCCTCACCAAGAAGCGGACGCAGCTGGGTTAAGGGATGCCAAGACGCTCAAAGCCGCCTATTACGCGATGATTCAACTGATTGACGAGCAGTTTGGTAGGATTCTTGAAACGCTTGATGAAACAGGACAACGCGAAAACACCGTTATTATTTTCACCAGCGACCATGGCGAAACACTTGGCGACCACGGGCTAATCCAGAAGGGTTGCAGATTTTACGAAGGCTTGGTTAGAGTGCCACTGATCTTCTCATGGCGAGGACAGTTTGCGAGCGGTCTCAAGAGCGACGCGCTCGTTGAACTCGTTGACAAAGCACCGACGCTCTTGGAATTAGCAGGCTTGACGGTGCCCGAAGAGATGCACGGCAAATCACTCATGCCTATCCTCCGAGGTGAAGCGGATGCAAACCATCATCGTGATTTCGTCCGGTGTGAATACTACGACGCTGTTGATCTACCTGACCATTCTTTCGCAACGATGTACCGAGATAAGCGTTATAAGTTAGTAGTCTATCACGGACATGAGGAGGGAGAACTCTACGACTTAATCGAGGACCCCGACGAGTTTGACAATCTCTGGCATGTTCCTGCGAAACAGGACATCAAGTTGGAGTTGCTAAAACAGAGTTTTGATGCATCTATGTTCGCCATGGACACAGGACCGCGGCGAGTGGGGCCGATGTGAGGAATTGTGATGGAATCGGTTGCAATTTTGACGCTTGTAGTGTTTCTTGCGAGGCTTGGCATAGTCGCTGGAAAAGCGATACACCACGCCAACAAAAGTTAAATCTGCTGATGGAGTTGAGATAACGAAATTATGCTTGCGCACAACACTATCCATTGTGGCGACACGTTTACGCTAATCAAAGAGGTAGAAGACACCTCAGTGGATCTGATTGTGTGTGATGGACCTTATGGCGTAACGGAGGAACCGTGGGACGAGATTTCCTCAATTCAGGAATTTAACCTTGCGCTTATCAAAAATTTCGCCCCCAAATTGAAGGACGGGGGCGCACTCTATCTGTTTGGGAAACCCAACTGCATCGACTTTATAGACTATCGGCGGTTTCTGAACCTCCGTTCAAAGATTGTATGGTATCAACCGAGTCGATTGGCACAAGGACGAATCAATTACACCAATAATTACGACATCATCTGTTATTTCATCAAGGGTAAGAAGCCACAGTGCTATAACCTGGATGCTATCAGAGTCAATCAACTCGTTGAATTAGAGCATCGGAATCGGTGTGAAAACGTGCCATCCGTAACGAGCGGTAAGTTTGGTAAAACAAAGTATAACCCGAAAGGAAAGAATCCTGGCGATGTTTGGGGGGACATAAAACAACTGACTTACAAATCTAAGGAGTTAGTAAGCAGGAAAACGCTCAATACAATCCAGAAACCGGAGAGGTTAATTGAAAGAATCGTGTTAGCGAGTTCATTACCGGGGGATCTTGTTTTGGATCCCTTCGCCGGAGTAGGCACCTGTCCTGTGGTGTGTAAACGACACCTGCGGAATTTCATAGGGTTTGAGATTGAACCGGGTTTCGTGGAAATGGGCAACGAACGACTTCACGAATGTTACAACAGCGCGGAATTAACTTCCTAAGCAAAAGTTTAGCGAATTCCGTGGTCCGTGGCAAAACTTTGACAAAAACATTATTTCATGATACTATTTTGTGAGAGAGATGCCTGATATGTGAACTGAACCGTATTCTTGAATAAGCATTGTAAATGCACAAGGAGCAACCATGGAACGGACTTTTAAATGGCAAGATTTGGCTAACAAGTTTCGCCAAATAGCATTTTGTTTGACATTTCTTCTCTTTTTTGGTATAACTATTGGTAATGCTGCGGTAGAAGTCGGATTTGTTTATCTCGGCGACAACGGCGACTTTACTAAACCCGCATTGGAGTTTGCTGAAAAGACGTTCAAAACGAAACAACTCGCGAAAGCGGATTTGAAGAGCGGCACCTTCAAGCAGTACGGCGTTGTCTGGTGGCATGATGGCGATGCTGATCCGGGCGGATTGTCCAACGCAGAACTTGATGCATTCATAGACTACGCTGAAAGCGGCGGTGCAGTGCTTCTGACGGGCGCGGCTATCCGGTATGCTACGCCGTTGGGATTAGAAGGCGCTGAACCACGAAAATTTGGACCCGTTGTAGACGATGGAAGTAATGTCGGTATTATCGTCCTCAAAGAAACCTTGGAACTCGGGTTGGTAGATGGGCTCGAAAATGTTGATGGGAAGACCCCCAAAGTCGAGGATTGGATTCGGATCAATTCAACTGGGTATCCAGTAAGTGGTGACTATTACGACAAGATTTGGAAGAATTTTACGACGCTTGCGCATGCTTGGGAGGGCGGTACCAATTACACGGATAGGATTGCAGCGTTCGGTTATTGGGAAGCTGGGGACGGAAAAGTGTTCAATATGAACTGGCGGCTCCCGAATTTCCATAAGAACAACGAGAGTATTGATCACATAGAGAAACTGACAGAAAATGTTATCAATTGGTTAGCAAGTGAATCGGAATTTGCAGATGTTTCTCCGGGCGATAAGCTGCCGATAGTATGGGGAGAATTGAAGAACCAGAAGTAACGCGAGATGAACCCGTGCGAACCTGATGGCTCTGACTTTATAGCAGCTAAGTTTCGACTTTACAAGTTACAGAAAAAAGGATATTTTCATTAGAAATCATGAACGATCAGAAAGATACACAATCGGGTTTGCCAGCGGGGGCGAGGGCACGTCTTGACCAAGGCAATTTAACTGGAGATATAGCCTTCTCACCAGATGGCACCCAACTCACTGTTGCCTGTGACATCGGCGTTTGGATCTACGATGTGGACAGTGGGATGGGATTGAACCTCCTCGTTGAACACACGGAATACGTCAGATGTGTCGCCTATTCGCCTGATGGCAGTGCGATTGCCAGTGGAAGTGTAGACAATAAAATCGTCCTATGGGACGCGATCGGTGGGTTGCCCACAGCGACGCTTGCGGGACATACAGATGCTGTTAGGAGTGTCGCCTATTCCGCGGATGGCGCGACCGTCGCAAGTGGAAGCACTGATGGTACAGTGCGGTTGTGGGATGCCAGCACAGGGGAGGCGAAAGACACACTCAAAGGACGCGCAGACTCTATAAGATGTGTTAGATATTCTCCTGATGGACGAATGCTCGCTGCCGGAACCGGAGACGATGATATAGTATTGTGGGATGCCGCTACTGGAAAACACAGAGCCACACTCGAAGGACATACGCATATCGTCGATTCAGTTGCCTATTCGCCCGATGGAGAAATCCTCGCGAGTGGAAGTATTGATGGTACGGTTCGGTTGTGGAATACAGATAAAAGGGATTTAATAATGACACTCACCGGGCATTCCGGCTATGTCTGGAGCGTCGCTTACGCACCTGACGGTAAAACCATCGCAAGCGGTGGAAATGACAACACCATCCGTTTCTGGGATGCCGAGACGGGAGAACCTAAAGGCACACTCACAGGACATAAGAGCAGTGTCAGGAGTGTCGCGTATGCTGCGGATGGCAATACCCTTGCCAGCGGAAGCGATGACCACACTGTGCTGCTTTGGGATCTTACCTAAGCCATTTGAAGAAATAAATCGTCCTATATTTGATTACGATGGTACCTGAGGAAGTAGGCAAGAGAAAGTAAACAGGTGTAGGGAACGGAAAAAGAAATGACTAATTGTTTGCAAATTCATCTATGATATGTACGCCAAACGAATTAAGTAGAAGTGTGTTTTCAACAACGAGAATAACTAAGCGAAAACCGAATAGTTAAAAAAGGAGGACGGCATTTCCTCCGTCAACTACGGTCGGAGGTTTCACGCCGAGTTTTTTGATGAAACCCAGGTTTAACATTGTAACAACACTCCTTGTTGCACTCTCCATCTGTTTCACGTTCCCCCTGACAGCATCAAGTGAGATGGAGCAGCCTGCGAGTGCAGAAGTTCCGATGGTGCAAGCACTAAAGGTTCATCCGGAGTCGCTGACATTGGAGCACGCGCGTGACGGCAGAACGGTGCTCGTGTCAGGCAAGACAAGAGATGGCACATGGGTAGATGTAACACCGTGGGCTGTGCTGACACCCATCACCGCGGGTGTAAAGGTGCATGAAGATGGTTATATCTTTCCGGTAGCAGTTGGCACAACAAAAATTGCGGTAAGCGTCAAAGGTGTAAGCACTGAACTACCTGTAACTGTCAAGAGCATTGAGGTACCGCCTGTCAGTTTTGTCCGGGATGTGATGCCTGTCCTAACCCACGCAGGATGTAACAATGGCACGTGTCACGGTGCAGCAAAGGGCAAAAATGGGTTCAAACTCTCACTCCGTGGCTACGATCCCGATTTCGATTATGAACTCTTGATTGAGGATATAGCTGGACGACGGTTCAATCGAGCATTCCCTGAACAGAGTCTAATGTTGCTAAAACCAACATCGGAAGTGCCGCATAAAGGTGGTCAGGTGATTGTCCCAGGAAATCGAGACTATGAAGTTATCCATCAATGGATAGCGGAAGGTGCTATTCCCGATGTTGAGACCACTAAGCGTGTGGAAAGATTAGAGGTTTTACCCGATTCTGCTGAACTCGCGATGCCCGGTACGAAGCAGCAGCTTATAGTTATTGCTCACTATCCTGATGGAACAACACGGGATGTCACCCGTGAGGCGAAATTCACGAGTAGCGTCATTGACGTGGCAAAAGTCACAGACGACGGTGTGGTGACTGCGGAACGCCGCGGCGAAACCGCCATCCTTACCCGTTATGAAGGTGCCTATAGTACAAACGGCATCATTGTTATGGGCGATAGGAGCGGCTACAAATGGGTTAAAACGCCTGAATACAACTATATTGATACGCACGTTCACAATAAACTGAAGCGGATGAAAATTCTGCCTTCTGAACTTTGTACAGATGAGGAGTTTGTACGGCGTATCTATTTCGATTTAACAGGTATTCCACCGACCCCTGCACAGGTTCGGAGTTTTCTTGCCGACAAAACCGCATCGAAGGCAAAACGGGAGCAGCTTATTGATGCCCTCGTTGAAACACCTGAGTTTGTTGATCACTGGACCCATAAGTGGGGCGATCTGTTGCAGTCTAACCGTAAGTTCCTCGGCGAGCGCGGGATCTGGCTCTTCCAGCAGTGGATTCATCAAGCCATCGCCCAGAATCGTCCGTATGACAAGTTTGTACGGGAACTGATTACAGCGAATGGAAGCACCTATACGAATCCTGCAGCAAACTATTTTCGGGTCTCTCGTGAATACACTGCCGCAGTGGAAAATACAACGCAGCTTTTCTTAGGCGTCCGGTTCTCGTGCAATAAATGTCACGACCATCCATTTGAAAAATGGACACAAAACCAGTATTACGAACTCGGTGCGTTCTTCGCGGATGTCAAAGTCAAGCCAGGACAGTTACCGGGTGATGAGGTTGTCTACGCCAATTATACCGAAGAGCCTGTGAAACATCCCCGAACCTTAGCGGTTGTTGAACCCTCAGTCCCGTTCGGAGAAATTGCATCCGAAACTGAGGATAAGCGTGAGATGCTGGCATCTTGGCTTACATCTGAAGACAATCCGATGTTTGCCCGTGCAGGCGTGAACCGTATCTGGAGTTACTTCATGGGGCGCGGGATTATCGAACCTGTAGACGATATTCGCACGAGTAATCCACCCACTAACCCCGAATTGCTTGATGCGTTGACAAAGGATTTCCTGGACAGTGGATTTGACATGAAGCATGTCATGAAGACAATCACCCGTTCTCGAACCTATCAGCAGAGCATCAAAACCAACAAGTGGAACAAGGCTGATAAAATTAACTTTTCGCACGCGGTTGCCAGACGCTTGACAGCGGAGCAACTGTTAGATGCTATCGGAGTCGCAACAGGGAGTCGCCCGAGATTTGAGGAGGTCCCCAAAGACTTCCGAGCCGTGCAATTGCCAGACAGCAAGATCAAAGATGACGGATTTTTGAAACTGTTTGGTAGACCTGAACGCGAGAGTTCATGCGAATGTGAACGCACGACAGAGGTCAGCCTCGCACATGCAATGAATCTCATTAATGGACCGACGGTTGCCGAGGCTCTCATCGATCCAGAAGGACGTATCGCACACCTCATTGAAACGAATCAAGATGACCGGGTTCTCGTTGAGGAACTGTATCTCGCAACGCTTTCTCGGTTACCAGAGAAGAACGAATATGCAGTAGCGATTGAACACCTCGCGAACGCGGAATCTAAGGAAGAGGGCGCACAAGATTTATTGTGGGCATTAATCAACAGTCCCGCTTTCTTATTCAATCGCTAAGGAAGTTATCAGTTCTCAGTTTTCGGTAGCTCGTTGTGGCAGTTACAAACATTTTTTCCTGCCACATACGAGTTAACCAACAACTGAAAGGGTTGCGTCAGCAACCCGTACTGACAACCGACAACCATAACGGAGGAAACAATAGATGTTATCGTTACCACAACTACCCGGACGCTTATGTGACGGGTTCTCACGTCGTGAATTTCTACGTGTCGGTGGTGCGGCGATGCTCGGCATTAGTTTGCCACAGGTATTGTCACTCCAAGCCAACGCGAATACAACGGTTGATCCTGCCAAGCCGCTCAACGGATGGGGGAAAGCCAACTCGGTCATCCTTCTTTTCTTACAAGGCGGTCCTAGCCACCTTGACATTTGGGATCCGAAACCGGAAGCACCCTCGAACATCCGTGGTGAATTTAACCCGATCCCGACCAACGTGCCGGGGATTCAGTTATCTGAGACAATGCCGCGTTTGGCACAACAGATGGATAAAGCTTGCCTTATCCGTTCCGTAAGTTACACGCCAGCGGGACTTTTCAACCACACCGCTGCGATGTATCAAATGGTGACAGGTGAAACACCGGACAAGGTCGCGCCTTCCGGACAGCTTGATCCGCCGTCACCAGCCGACCATCCGAACGCCGCATCGCATATCGCAAATTACCGTCCACCCGATGAACCGATGCTCGCGGCAGTACAACTCCCGCGTCCAATGCAGGAAAGCAATATCATCGGTAAAGGTGGAAACGCAGGTTTCCTTGGCAGAGCGTATGATCCCTATTTCCTCTTCCAAGACCCGAATCAGGAGATTAATCTCGACGATTTGAGTTTGCGTCCAGAGGTGCCGCCGGTGCGTCTGAAGCGGCGTAAAAATCTCCTTGAAACGATCAATGCTGGAATGCCCGAAATTGATAAGGTGGCAGACTCCTATGCCTTGAACGAGTATTATGAAAAGGCGTATAATCTCATCCTGTCGCAACGGGCACGCAATGCATTCGATTTGTCTCAAGAACCAGATGAGATGCGGGATAAGTACGGTAGACACACGTTCGGACAGAGCGCGCTTCTCGCTCGTCGTTTGGTGGAAGCAGGCACCCGTTTCGTGCAGGTGAACTGGCCCTCCGTTGCCAACGGTGATCCGAACACGACAGCATGGGATACACACGCAACCAACTTCGGTCCGCTGAAAAACCTTCACTGTCCGAAGTTAGACAGCGCGGTCTCCTCACTTTTGGAAGACTTAGATCAACGCGGTATGTTGGAAGACACGCTCGTCTTGGCGATCGGTGAATTCGGACGCTCGCCGCGGATGGGTATTAGCACCTCCGGTAACAGCAATGCGCCTGATGGACGCGACCACTGGCCCTATTGCTATACAGGCTTGATTGCTGGTGCAGGTGTCCAAGGTGGACAGGTTTACGGGAAGTCCGATGCAACAGGCTCGACACCGCTTGAGAACCCCGTACACCCACGCGACATCCTCGCAACAGTCTATCATACACTCGGTATCGACCCGCACACCATCGTCTACAACCATTTAGAGCAGCCACGCGAATTGGTGAAAGGCGAACCGATTGCTGGGATCTTTTAACTACGGACCATAGCACTGGTCCTTCCATGTTGGCCATTAATTCGTGCTTTTGTCCATTGCGTCGGAGACGAGTTAAGGGTTGAGAGATCGAGGCTTTCTGCAAACCAGTACGAATTTAGTTATTTCTGTAGGGACGGATTTTCACATCCGTCCCTATCTAATAGATTTTTTGCCAAACACAGACCGCACAAGATATTTCAACGTCCTGACGGAGACATAACTCCAATGCCCTACGATAAAATTGTGCTTAATCTTGATGATAACTTAGAAGTCACCGTCAAAGGTTTCATCGCCCCGATTGAATACACCTTAGCTAACTACCACGTGGCGTTTGAGTGGGACGAGTTGGCGAATTTCCGAGTCGCTGTGCCAGAAAAGGAGTATTCGGCATCTGTTTTCCGCGCGTTTCTGCCAGACGAAGCCGTGTCTGTCGGCAATCCGTGGCAGATTGAAGAAGCGGGTGCCCTTGAACTGCTGCGGCAACTCCATCCAAACCCAAATTTGGACATGCGTGATTACGGGGATCCTGGGCTGTGGGCTTGCTTGCGTGCTTACACTGATGAATTCGCGGACATTCTGTTTCGTATTCATACAGAATTCAAGTTAGGAGATGGCTGGTTCACGCCTTCACAGTTCACTGGACATCTCGTTATCAACCGTTTCGAAGAGACAGTCTCGTTTTTTCAGATGCGCCTGCCGGAAGGCCCCGTGAACTTTGAGGTCGGCTGGGAGGACGAAGAGAGCTGGGATGATTCCAACTGGATCGCAGATACCGGTTTTTGCGCGCAAATGGAACTCCGGGCTGGGACCGAAGGTGTGCTGCAAGACATCACAACTCGTTTGGAAAGCGCGATAAGCAGTTCTAACGCCATTACGCAAGCGGAAGCCGAGCGTGCGCTCAACTGCCAGTTTTACAAATCGGCGCAAATTGATTGGGTCTCAATGGAAGCGGCGTTGGAATTAGCACAAGCGCAGCAGAAACCGATTCACGTTATTTCCATAGATGGCCCCCTGGCGGACGAGGCTTGCTGAGGGAGCGGCAAAAGCCTGAGGGCAGTTGCTCTCTCCGATGAACAAAACATCAAATTCTTGAATGAACATTTTATCAACACATGGATGTCTAATGTCGCCTTAGGGCGCACGCCAAAAGAGCGCACCTACATTGCGCAGCGTGGTTTCAAAGGAATTGACACAACACATCCCTTGGCACAAGCTGTCATAAGCGGGTGGCAGATACACTCGCCTGTAGATTGCTTGGTTATCTCGCCTGAACTTGAACTGATCGGAAGGCAGCTCGTCAACCAACTCCGCGGAGATAGCATAGATAGGGGACTCTCCGATACGGAGGGGTACCGTCTATTCCTAACAGAAGCCTTAGAAGGAAAAAGCCCTGGGTTGGGTAGAATTGTCCTCACCCATTCGTGCCCCTCATCGGAGATAATGGACACTTTTCAAACCCCTATGGTCCCACATCAAGACTACACTGTCGTAGAGATTGATACCACGGCATTTGAAGGCGGGGGGACGCTCACGCTGGATATTGGCGTTGGGAGAGGTAAGGCGGAAGGGACTTTCTACTTGTTTGACGGCAACAAAAACCTCCCAAGAGAAAAAGCACCTGAAGGCGTACCTACCTCTGTCTGGGAACGTCAACAAGGCGAGGCTTATGTAGAAGCTCTCGGTGCCCTCGCTACAAGGTGGTATGTTTACCCCGAAAAAACGGGAAAAATCACGTACCCTTTTGACAAGGGTCAGTTGTTTCGCTTGTGTGCTACTGGAAGTGCGTACAGTGTGAAAGGGAGCCGCAACGCTTTCAGCGTCAAAATTTCTGTCCTTTAAATTTTCCTTGCAGTTCGGTCAAGAGGGTTTGAATATCAACGTGCCTTTACGTATATCCAGCCCGACGCGTTGCTTGGGCTTACGTGTTCTTTATAATTTTTCAAACATGAGGTAATTAGAAATGCCGAATACGCTATTTCGGAAACATAGAAGAAAAGATTGGAAAATTGGAAAATCGGAAGATTGGCCCCACCCAGCCTTCCAGCCTTTCTGCCTTTCTGCCTTTCTCGTCATAGCGATCTTTTTCCTAACGATGAGTTTCGCGCACGCGCAAGTACAACCTACCCTAACAGCCGTATTTCCACAAGGTGGTCAACAAGGACAAGATGTGGAAGTCACGCTCAAAGGCACAAATCTCGGCACGGCAACAGCGGTGTGGTTCAGCGGGAGTGGTATCACCGGAGAAATTAAGGAGAAAACTGGACAAGCTGCTGTCCTCTTCAACGGTGCAGGTATTTCTGGACGTATTCCTACTGACGCACAGTTGGTTGCATCGCTAACCATTGCCCCTGATGCTCCATTAGGTATCCAGCAGATACGTATTGTTACCCCTTATGGTGTTTCCAACGCGAGGAGTTTCGTCGTCGGAAATCTGCGAGAAGTAATGGAAGAGGAAGCAGAGGAATTGGAGTCGGAAACGCCTTCTACAATGGAAACCGACTGGCTCGCACTACCAGTTACCGTGAACGGCACAATTGCGTCGATTGACGATAAAGATAGTTTTACCTTTGCGTTAAAAAAGGATGCGCGGCTTATCTGCGAAGTGACAGCGCAGCGAATAGGCTCACTGCTGGATTCCTACCTTGTCCTCCAAGATGATAACGGTACTGAGGTCGCTAACAGTGGACTTGGCGATGGATTTGATTCCGTTCTGGATTACACAGTACTTGAAACAGGGAAGTACACACTCCACATTCGCGATATTCGTTATAGAGGCGGAAACGGGTATGACTATCGATTGAGCATCGGCGAACTGCCATATCTTGAGACGATTTTCCCGCTCGGTGGACGACGCGGCACCGAGAATACAATCACCGTCACTGGCGCGAACCTTGAAACAGTAACATCTATACAGGTTTCAATAGGTGCCGAAACACCGGCAGGTCAACAATCTCTGCGCGTACAAACGCCCTCTGGATTGGCAACCAATGCCCGTCCATTCGCTATCGGGAAGTGGGCAGAAATGGCGGAGGTTGAACCTAACAATACAGCAGACAAAGCGAATGCTGTGACAACCCCGATAACACTCAACGGAAAAATTGACAAATCCGGCGATGTGGATCGGTTTTCATTTGAGATTGTGGAACCGCAGCTCCTTGTTTTCGAGGTAGAGGCACGTAAACTGTCATCGAACCTTGATGCACTGCTCACGCTCTACGGGCCCAAAAAGGCGATGGAAGAAGAAGCCTCGAAGGAAATGGCATCGAACCGTGAGGAAGAGCAGGTCTTGATGGTGAACGACGATGCCAGCAGTGCCGATGCACGCATTGACTGGAATTTTGCGGAAGCCGGAAAGTATTCTATCACTATCCGGGATCTGAACAACCAAGGTGGTGAGACCTATCCGTACCGATTGAACATCCGTCCGTTAGAGCCAAACTGCCAACTCAGTGTAGTAGCACTTGACATTCGGAACCGTCCGGCTGCTATGGATAACCCGCGCGTCAGCAGAGGCGGTAGTGTCACAATGCAGGTTGACGTTGTCCGTCTCGACCAATTCATTGGTCCAATTCGCCTGCTCTGTCCAGACCTTCCGAAAACGTTTGATGTAAGTCCCACTATTATTGGAGTAGGTCAAAACCGCGCGTTGCTTACAGTGACTGCTCCGTGGGACGCACCACTTGGACTGATGCCACTTTCCATCGTCGGTGTTTGTGCTGTTGGTAATCGCCAGATAGAACGTGTTGCCAACCCTTCTCCTATCCTGCTCACTGTGATGGATGCACCGGAGTTCACACTGAAGCTTGCAGAAATCGGCTTAAGTGCTGTGCACAACAAAACGGTTGATCTTCACGTGACAGCAGACCGACATGGCAGCTTCGTTGGTCCCATCGCACTATCGGTATCGGGACTCCCGAATCGCGTTTCCGCAGCCGCTGTCACTATTGCTGAAGGTGAAACGGCGGCGACGGTTTCGGTTAAAGCGGGGACCTTTGAGCGCAGGGAGCAGTTTTCTGTCCTGCCGATACCCGGGACAAGTTATATTTCAGTGAATGGCACGGCGACTGTCAATAGTGAGACAGTGAAACAATCAACGCCTGCTATTCCATTGACAATCGTTGAAGCACCTTTCATTGTAACGGTAGAGCCGCTACGCTTCAGCATCGTCTTCCCAGCAACCGCAAAAGGTGATACAACCACGCTATCGGATAGTGGTACTGTAGCGATCGCGGCAAATCCGACGGCAGATGCCGAGGCAGCAGAAAACGAGACTCCTCTTACAAAGGAAGCGATGTTGACGCTAACGATAGTCCGACAGGGCGGTTTCACAGATGAAATCACGCTGACACCGCTCGATTTACCGGAAGGATTCACTACGGAAGCGGCTACCATACCGGCGAACGAGACCGAGGTCAAAGTCCCACTGCAGGCACTCGGCTCTTTAATGCCGGAGACATACGAGTTTAAATTCCGCGGTTCTGTAACGATTAACGGCAAACCGTTTGAACAGGATAGTCCGATTGTCAAGGTAAAGATTATCCATTAAGTGGCTTTTACGTTGCAGTCTCGCTAATACCGACACTTTTCTTGGGCGTGCGCGCTTATGCTCGCACGCCTTCACATTTCAGTATCATGCAATCCCCTTATACCCTTATTCATCAAGACACAAACAGTGCCGCCAGAGTTGGCAAGCTTCAGACGACACACGGCACTGTAAATACACCGATATTTATGCCTGTCGGCACACGCGGGACAGTGAAAGCATGCACACCCGAAACCCTATCCGACCAGATTCGGGCAGAAATTATTCTTGCAAATACTTATCATCTCTATCTACGTCCCGGACACGAGATCGTCCAAGAAATAGGTGGATTACATTCGTTTATGGGATGGCATCGACCTATCCTCACAGATAGCGGTGGGTTTCAGGTCTTTAGTCTCGGTCCGCTCCGTACGATCACGGAGGAAGGGGTGGCGTTTCGTTCTACGATAGACGGGACCGAACACTTTATTAGTCCAGAGCGTTCGATTGAGATCCAGAACGCTCTCGGTGCAAACATTATCATGGCATTTGACGAGTGCCCCGCCTTGCCGAACGAGTACGCGTACCTTAAAAATTCGATGGAGATGACGTTGCGGTGGGCAGCACGATGTAAAGAGGCGCATCGGAATCCAGATCAGCTGCTTTTTGGCATTGTGCAAGGCGGCATGGAACGGGACCTACGCCAGGCGAGCGTAGATGCCACAGTATGCATCGGTTTTCCGGGGTATGCCATTGGTGGCTTGAGTGTCGGTGAGGAAAAGGATTTGATGTATGAGACGCTCGCATACGTTGCCCCGCTCTTACCAGAAGATAAACCACGCTACCTGATGGGTGTCGGCACCCCCGAAGATTTGGTCTACGGGGTACGTTGCGGGGTTGACATGTTCGATTGTGTGATGCCGACGCGGAATGCGCGCAACGGTTCTCTGTTTACAACGGGAGGTATCATCCGCATCCGCAACACGAAATACAAACGTGATTTTGGTCCGTTGGATGCGGAATGCAGCTGTTATACCTGTCAGAACTTTACACGGGCATATCTCCGACATCTGCATGTTGAGAACGAAATCCTCGGTTCACAACTGCACACGCTGCACAATCTGCATTTTTATGTCAGTTTAATGCGCGGAATCCGACGTGCCATCTGTGATGGGAGTTTTCCAGCGTTAGCAGACAGCGGACCCGATATTGGAGCATTGGTGAAATTAGGTCAGTCCAGTGATGAGTAGGCTACCCAACCAAATATTTGAACACAGAAGAGAGATTGTCGTCGGGCGAATAGAGTTGCGAAACATTCAACTCGTTTTCGATGAGGAGTTCGGGAAGTCGGGCATAGAAAGCGTCAGGCTTGGCGGTTTCGATAATAATATCGCCTGATTCTTCTTCTGGTGATTCGCTCAGAATATCACTGCTATCGACAAAGGTAACGCTTAGGATATCTGTAAAAGGGAGACAGACCTGTGCTAAACGGCGCGGTTCATCTGTACTCAAGTAGACTTTGTGGGGGTGTTCATCAATCAGTTCGCGGATATCGGAAATGGTCCCCTCCGCGAGGATCCGTCCTTGATGGATGAGCAGAATCGTCTCTGTTAATGCCTCGATCTCGTAGAGGATGTGGCTGGAAACGACAATGCTAATACCTTTGTCAGCAAGTTCCTTCAAAAGTGCTAGAATATACCGTCTTCCATTCGGGTCTAAGCCGGTGAGAGGTTCGTCTAGGAAAAGAAGTTCTGGCTCATGGATTAATGCTTGCGCGAGCTTGATCCGCTGCCGCATTCCCTTGCTATAGGAGCCGATAGGTCGATCCTTTGCTGGGAGCATGTCTACCGTTTCCAGTACCTGTAGGCTTCGGGATTCCACTTCTGTTTTGTCGTATCCGCTCAATGTGGCGAAAAAAGTGATAAATTCATGACCGCTCATGAATTGGTATGCCAATTCTATATCTGGACAGTAACCGACTTGTCTTGTGAGTTCTGGGTTGTTCCATACCATTTGGTTTAGCACTTTGACTCCGCCTTGGTTGGGTTTGAGTTGACCTGTCATTAGTTTGATTAAAGTCGTTTTGCCCGCGCCATTTGGACCCAACAAACCGGTGATTCCGGGGTGAATTGTAAGGGATATGTCGTTTACCCCCATGACTTCGCCGTACCATTTGGATAGATTTTCTGTTTGAACGATCATGTAATGTTCCTTGCGGTATGTTCAGGTGGGTTTTTCGTTCGCCTGCGCCGTTGTTGCAGGCTGCGGATTCTTTAGTTTCGGTTAAGTTTTGGGACGTTTCTTTCAATTTTCGGAAACGTCCGATTGTAGCGCACCTATCGTGCGCGTCTACTGACGGCTAATTTTTAAAGTCTCTTCAAGATTTTGGATGCCGGCAGTTGTACCCATGGCAGTGACACAAGCCGCACCCGTTGCAGATGCCAATTCTGCTGTTGCTTTCAGATCCCAGTCCATGAGGATTCCAGCGAGGAAACCGGCGACGTAAGCGTCACCTGCTCCCGTTGCGTCAACGGCATTCACAGGATATGCTGGTGCTAAGTGCTCAGCCTCTGGTGTGGAGGCGTAACTGCCGTTTTCACCCATTTTAATGACGATGGTATGGATACCATAATTATTCCGCAAAAATTGGGTGATTTCTCGGTGCTCAGATAGACCTGTGAGGTATTGTGCTTCGACAATACTCGGCATAAACATGTCTACATAAGGCAAACACGGTTCGAGTATCTCCATCCACTTTCCGGTGGCATCATACGCTGTGTCAAGTGAGGTCGTTATCCCTAATGCTTTTGCCTCTCGAAGGACGTTCGCCATTGGCGCACCATCAAAGCGTGGCATGACGAGCGCACCGGCGATGTGCAGAATCTTGGCACGCTTAATGATTTCCCAATTGAGGTCAGCCTCACAGAGTTCACCGTTCGCACCGATATAGTGGTAGAAGGTCCTTTCCCCATCAGAGGCAACCGCGACGAATGTAAATGAGGTGCTACTGTTTGTATCCTGTTGCATACCCGCTGTGTCTACATCATTATCTACGAGTGTTTGCAGGATCAGGTCGCCGAAAGCATCACTACCAACTTTACCCATCGCACCAGCAGAGATGCCCAAGCGCGAGAGCGCAATAGCCGTGTTGTTGGCACAACCACCGGTATGGATTTCGAGTTCATCAAAGAGTGCTAATTTTCCTTTTTCAGGAAACTGATCTATCGGTCGTCCTAACACATCAACGACATAAATGCCGAGTGATAGTACATCCATAGTTCACCTCTCAATAATAGCCATCAGCAGTCGATTTTCAGCGGTCAGTAGGGCGTGTGGCATGCACAATAAATATTGCAATTGCCATAAGGTCCTCTCGCTGATAGCCGAAAGGGTTGCACAGCAACCCGACCTGACGACCGAAAGCCATTAATGGCGAAAGATTACTAAAGTTTCATCGTTTGTGCTAATGTTCCCATCTACTACCATGTCGTTAAAATTTTGAGAAGTCCATCCAATAAAGTACGGTGGAGGGTTTGAATCTGCATCTGTCGCCAAATGTCGTAACGCATACTCCTGCCTTAGGATTTGTGCGAACCGTCCCCTCGTGCCAGTCAGTTCTTCATCAGGTGGCATTTTTGGTGTTACTCGTAACCGAAGGGATGCTGTTGAAACTTCAGGATCCGACTCGACATCACGTGTAACATTTCCCAAGTAAGCCATCTCTATGCCCGCAACATACCACGCGTTTTCAAGGTTACGTGGAAGTATTTGTGCATCTAAAAATGTTTCTTGCACATAAGTCGTGGATTGCCATGGCTCCACGAATAGGTCTCGTAGTTGAGAGCGTGAATCTTGAACGAGTGTCCCAATCTGTTGAGGGGACGTACTCCCGGAGTTCTCAACTTCTTGCTGACGAACAAAGGTTCTTTTTGTAAAGTCAACGGACGTTTCGGCGCGTCTTGCGGCTCTGAGAGAAACATAGCTCTGTAGATGTGCACGCTGTCGTTCAGGGTAAACTGATAAGATCGATAACCGGTCTGCCGTTATACGATTAGGAAAGATATGTCCTCCTGCTCCAATTGCACTCACTGAAAGTAGAACGAAGATACACCCTCCTACCCAATAGCTGCGTGGCTTTTGCTTCGACTTGTCGAAGTAGAATAAGAAACCCCCAAAACTAAGCAGGCATACGGGTAAAACTATAGATAGCAGTTTAATGAGCGGGACCTGTGTCGGCATTTTTGATAGAAATTCTTTATAAATCTTTTCCTCATGTCGAAGAGCAAGTGCGTATCGGTCTTCAAAGTACTTTGGAGATTTACCGGAACTGCTCAGTAATCCGTGCCAGAACATCTCACCTATCTGTTGTTCTGAGAATGGAAGCGCATTGTAATCAAACGCGAGACAGAGAATCTGCCCGTCTCCAAAGTTCCGTTTTGCGACGTAGATCTGCTCCGCTGTACCAATCAGCGTTTCACATTCGGTTTTCGGAACAAACCGAATACGTTCAAATGGGTTTTTGGTGCTACCAGATGCCTGAAAACCGAATTGTTCTTGCAAGGCAGCCGGGAGCGTATCTGTCTCCACACCCTTCAATTCGACAGGGAGATAGGGTTCTATAAAACTACCCTGCAGATAGTTAAAATTACTGCCACCGGAGATAATAAGCGTCCCACCACGTTGGACCCAATCAAGCATTGCTGTCTGCTGGACTTTACGGATACGCCGTTCTGTCAAGCGGATTTCGCGAATAACGAGGGTATCAACGGCACTGTAACCTATCCATGTATTTGGCAGCGAACCCGAATTCGGAAGATACCTGACATGCGCCTTCACATCATCCGAAACCTCTAACTGCTTTTTGTCAATAAATCGTTTTAACTTGTCACCGCTCGGTGCCAATACCAACACAAAATAGTCTTTGCGTGCGAAGGGTGTCGGTAGTAACATATCCCGCGTCGTCCCTGATGTTGCGCTGCCTAATGTCGTGCTTCTCGAAGGTGTTGCAGGGACAATTTGAATAACGAGTTGTGTCGCATTTCTCGGACAGTAAACATAGAGGTTTTTCCATTTCGGTTCGGTTCCGATAAGCCGTAGTGGAGTCGTGTAACGTTCAATAGGCGTGTCCGAAGAAAAGTTTCGCACTTCCACAGTCAAATCGCCACTAAATACGGCGCGTTCATCCTGATTCCGCACAGTTATAGTTAGAGGTGTCCATGTCCCTACTTTGTAACCCTCACCGAACCCGAAGGTAACATCCTCAATCTCTACCGCGCCAAAAGCAACAGACACCGCAAAAAATGAAAGGAAAAATACAGTTTTCATTTCTGCTGACTCCATCCGAAACACAATGTTGCATTAAGCTTACGGGATGAGACGTGCTGGATTATGAACAAGCTTTGTCTCGACTGCATCCTCAAAAGGGTGTGTGCTAAAAACGCCGTTCCCTAACATAATCATTGACGCAACGCCTCCTTCTGCTTCAATCTGTGTGATTGTATCTATCACCTGTACATCGCTGAGTAACCCGCTCTCGACTGAAAACCGTTTTGAGACCGCGAAGCAGGAATTAAAGAGTTCAGGACTTGAATCGGCACTCGTAAGCGTTTGCAAAACATTTAAGGCTACATCAGCAGCACGGTTGATACGAGCGGTCTGTTCTCTGTTTCCAAGCACCTCGCTTGTCTGGATCGGTCCAAAATAACGGTAATAGATGGGTTGTTCTGCAATCGGTAACCTATCGGCAACTAACGGAGTGCCCTCCTTCAACTTGACGAGGCAACCGCCGTGGTATTGCGAACAGACATCACCCAATCCAGTGCGATTTTCAACCTCTGCGACGTGCGCTATCATCGCGAGTGTCTCCGTGTCTTTGTGTAGATGGAGTAGTTCACTGAGCGCGTATGCTGTCGCGAGTGCTGCGGCACCGCTGAGTCCAAAACCACAGCCGAGCGGCAGTGGGGAGGTAATATTTACCTTTACATCCGCGATGCCACTTTTTTGGATTAATCTGTTGGCAACAGTACGTACCGTCGGAAAGTTGATGCTTTGTCCATTGAATAGCACTTCCGTCTCGTGATGCTCGGAAACGGTGACCTCTACACCTTCTGTAACAGTGAAGCCCATGCCGAGCGAGTGCATACGGGCAGCATCGGCGTGCGGAATAACCTTGAAAACACACGAAATGTTGCCGGGGGCAAATGCTCTCGCCATTTCATTCCTTTCTACAATGTAATGTAACGACAGATTTAGACTTTAATGGTCTGATTTAAACATTCTGTCGAGGTGCAGCATATCTCGGATGGAAGGCACCTTCACCACACTGCCCTTCCTCAATTTTTGCCGCTTGTCCGCCACCGGTGACGGAGCATCTCGCACCATCTAATTCCGGTAAGACGTATCTTTCAAACCATGCCCCCATCTGTTGACGCATGTCATCAATACGGGAATTCTGAGACTTGTCGTCTATCAGGTTTTTCCGTTCCCCGGGATCGTTCACCAGATCGTATAGTTCATGCGGACCGTAAGGATACCTATGAACATATTTCCACTCCTGCGTCCGAATCATGCGGACAGGACCGTACTCATCGTAAATAACGATCTCATCTTTCGCATCGTTTGTCTCTCCAGAAAGCGCGGGGACAAAACTTCTGCCAGGCGACATATCGTCGTTCGGATCGGGCAAACCGAGATAATCGAGAAGTGTTGGCATGAAATCGTATTGACTTACCATCGCCTCGCTGACGCGTCCTTCTGGGATACTTCCGGGTTGGCTGACAATGAACGGGACTTTGACGGAGTTTTCATACATATTCAGTGGGAACGTGCCGTTTCCTTTATGCCAAAATCCGTGATGTCCACATGAATAGCCGTTGTCGCTGCTGAAAACAACGAGTGTGTTCTCTCGGATACCCAACTGTGTAAGTCGTTCCAGAATTCTGCCGACATTTAAATCGAGTGCTGTTATCGCTGCGAAATAGCCTTTTAGTGATTCACGGTTGCCCATGTGAACAGCTGCGCCTTGCACCGCCCACGGATGCAACGCCTCTTGTGGACAGGTTTTGAATGGACAATCGTCATAAGAGTCAACGATGTCTTGCGGATGTCCTGTAAACGGTGTATGTGGTGCGTTGTAGTTGACGCTGAGATAGAAAGGTCCCTCTTGGTTCGCCGAAATAAAGTTCAACGCATCATCAGTGATGACATCGGTGAGGTAACCGGGTTGCTTTTCTACCTGTCCGTCTCGGATCATATCTGCATTGTTATATTGACTTCCGCCGGTGAGTAGCGTAAACCAGTGACTGAACCCGTGTTGCGGTGTTAAGCTATCGCCGAGGTGCCATTTACCACTCAATCCGACCGTGTAGTTATTCTCCGCAAGAACGTCTGTATAACAAGTGAGTCCGTCTAAGTATCGTGCTGGATCTGGTGGCATGTTTCCATCACGGATCCAATCGTGTACGCCGTGTGCTGACGGAATACGTCCGGTCATAAGGCTCGCACGTGCTGGCGAGCAGACTGGACTTGTGCAGAAGAAATTGGGAAAGCGGGTACCCTCTGAAGCCAACTGATCGAGGTAGGGGGTCCGTACTTCGTCGTTGCCGCAGCAACCAGCAGCCCACGGTCCCTGATCGTCCGTTAAAACAAAAATAACATTTGGTTTGTTTTCCATATTGAATCCTCCATTTTACATATCTTCATGGGGCATCTTATTTATTTTTTACAATTCGTTAAGGAGGCGAACAATGTCGCGATAGCACTTGTCGAACGAATCTGCGCGACGCGCTTGCTCTATATCAAAAAGTGCTGCAAGTGCAGGTTGATCGGTTGTTTCACTATATGATTCGTTGTTCTCCATTCGTCTATCCAACCATCCCTTTGCATCACGGACAGCCTCCGGATCGTTTGGTGGGTGAATATCATTTTTTAATCCTTTTTGTCCACGGAGTGATTCGGCTGCGGCAAGGAACCACGCCTCAAACTCGTTTTTAGCAATCACAACGGCAATGGGCAAATCACTGCGGGTTTGTGATGCCCGGTGAAGCAGGGCCGGTCCCAACTCTGCTGGACAGTCTTTGTCACTATCAAGGATGATAAATATAGCACCTTGCCCACCAATCTGCCGAGCCACGAATTCAACTGATCTTTCAAGTTCGTTCTCTTTAACAACCTTATTACGGGGACGGCGAATAGGTGGTGGCACAACAATCGGCAATTCTGGATAAAGATTCGCAGCGATGCGGCGAATCAGAAGGGGTACAGTTTTCACCTCGCTTTCCCCTTCGACAATGCAACCGATTTTGACTGTCATTTGTGCTTTCCTCTACTCTTCGCTTTAGCAGACTTCGGTTTATCAAAATCAAACAGAGACGGTTGTTTCTCCTTTGCAGCAGGAAGAGCTGCCGGATCCGGTTGCAATTGATTACTGCGTAAAAGTTCCCCGGCCGTAAACAGTCGATCTTGCACCACAGATCTGCTTGCCTCATCCACTGGAGCGATCACTGTATCGCCATCGTGTGCTTCGACTGCCAGAATTGAGTTTACATCCAGGTGCTTGTCATCAAGCAGCTCTGGACTGTGAGTGGTGATGATAACCTGCGTTCTGTGGGCAGCATCCCGAAGGCCGTCAAGCAGTACTGCTACCGCTCCTGGATGAAGTGCTGTCTCGGGTTCTTCAATTCCTACGAGTGTCACGCGTTTTTGAGCGTCGTTATCTCCTTGGAATAGTGCTACGAGAATCCCCAGCACGCGGAGTGTGCCATCGGACATATTGTTTGCGAGAAATCGCCATCGATGCGTATCACCTGCGACATCCTGCCTGAATTCTAATGTTTCCTTGGGGCCAAATCCCTTAACATCTACCGTATGAATGCCAGGAACAACCGTTGATAAATACTCCTCAGTGTCTTTCTTTACAATAGGTGAAAGTTTGGTAAAAACACTTGTAAGGTTACTCCCGTCGCGAAGTAGCACGTCCCCAGGATCGGGGGCTTGAAGATCACGGATTTTATCAGGATTGAGATTGTAAAATCCCATCTGAGAAAATGCATCATAGACAGGACGAAATTCGGGCAGTCCAGACGCGTTTACCAAGTAGAGCCGATCGGATGCAGCCGCCGGGGCCACCTCCACACTTGTGTCGGTTACAGTGCCACTTTCAACACGAAAGTACTCCTCTGGTGTGAGGAGCTGCTCATTTTGAATTTGACATTCCTCAGTCTGAACCTCGTATCCTCCAGGTGGACGTGTACCGATGCGAAAGGCGTAGTGTCCCGTTAAACCTTCAGGTAAAACGAATTCAAGACGAATGCTGAAATGGTTTGGATGCCCACGTGACCGCCGGCGGACATCATTGATACCTCCACGATCACGTATTGCATGCCCTAGGTCTAAGTTCAACGCATCAGCAACGAATCGTAGGGAATCAAGAAAATTGCTCTTACCAGCACCGTTGCGACCTACAAGAAACGTCAATGGACGCAACCGGACATCGCACACAGCGATACTCTTATAGTTTTTTAGAACGACTCTTGTAATAAAAGTTGAATTTTTCATATCGTTAAACCTTACCTTGGTGTCCCTACTGTAGGAGGGGTTTGTAACCCCGATCCTATGCAGCGTTACGCTACCGGGAACGCATCACCGACAAGCCGTTCGCCATCCGCAACCTCAATTGTCGGAACGAGGACATGACCTGGCGATTGCGTGTTGTTATAACAAACATCCTGCGCCATGAAAATCATAACGAACGCTCGACGTTGACGGTCGGTAACATTTGGCGGTGTACCGTGCCAGTTTAAGCAGTGATGAAACATACACTCGCCTGCTTTCAGCTCTACTGGGGTACCGTGACTGATGTCCAGTTTCCCTCTCTCTGTCCAGGGGTTCGGAGGTGATTCGTGCCCTTCTTCGCTCGCTTTTGCTGATTCCGCATTGAATGCTGCTCTTGCTGCAACCGAGAACCGTTCATCTTTGTGGCTCTTCGGCATAACGTGCATACAACCACTATCGACCGTAGCATCATCCAAAGCAAGCCAGCAACTCACAATGTTCGGTGGACTCAGGGGCCAGAAGAAGAAATCGTGATGGAATCCGAAATGTCCGTTGTCGTGCGGCGGTTTGGAGATAACCTGATCGTGCCAGAGACGGACTTCAGGCGTATCCAGCAGCGCACGTGCCGTTCCAGCAATGAGTGGATGATGAATGGCTGCCTCATAATGCGACTCCCGCTTCCACATGTTTACATATTGATGAATCGCACGTGGATGACCGCTACCCCGATTGAGTTTGTCTTCACGCCGGTCGTGTCCGTACTTGAACTCTGGGGATGAGTCGTCGCCTTCGGTGAGCTCCAATTCAATGACAGTATCCAACCCTGCACGCATTGCTTCAACGCCATCGCTATCCAAAACTCTACCAAACTTGACATACCCATTTTCCTGAAAAAAATCAATCTGTTCTTGAGTTACCATTGCCTTTCTCCGTTTGTTCATTGTCGTGTGTTTGCATCATGTGTTCCGTCCTGCCCATCGTTAGATTGGGAATTGGTGATTGCCTGCAGTCAAGCCGCCATCAATGACGAAAACTGCTCCCGTTGCAAAACTGGCTTCATCGGACGCGAGGAAGAGTGCAGCGTTCGCTATGTCAATAGGTTGTCCAATTCGTCCCAACGGGTACCACGGCGTGATTTCGTCCAAGATTTGAGGGTTGCGTTCAATCATCGGCTCCCAAACTTCGGTTTGAATTGTCCCGGGACAGATACAGTTGATACGGATGTTGTCCTTGCCGTGCGCGACTGCCATGGAACGGGTCAGTGCGATAACGCCACCTTTCGCAGCAGAATACGCATGGATCGCCTGTAACCCGATGAGTCCATTGACAGAAGCGATATTAACAATGCTGCCACCTCCACCCTTTTGCATCACGGAGACAACAGCGTCGGAACAGTGACTGGTGCCTCGGAGCGCGACTGCTAAGTTCGCCTCCCAATTGTTGTTCAGCACATCGGCTGTGGAGCAGATAGCATTGTTTACCAAGATATCCACGGTGCCGTAGGCATCAACAACCTCAGTGATAAGTCTTTGAGCATCCGCAGTATCAGAGACATCAGCGTTGACAAACATCGCCTTGCCGCCTGAATCAGTGATCGCAGCAGCAGTCTCGGCTCCAATAGCATCGTTTACGTCATCAACGACGACTTTCGCCCCCTCTTCAGCAAACCGAAGGGCGACTGCTCTGCCGATACCGCGTCCTGCTCCTGTGACAATGGCTATTTTGTTATCTAACCGCATCTTTAGTCCTACATTAATGTTGCAGCGTCTGTGAGATGAAAAGTTTTGTGCGTTCGTGTTGTGGATTATCAAAGAAATCTGCTGGTGGTGCTTCCTCTACAATCATCCCTTCGTCGAAGAAAAGGATACGATCAGCAACTTCACGTGCGAATCCCATCTCATGGGTAACAACGAGCATTGTCATACCAGAGTGTGCGAGCTCTCGCATCACATCCAAGACTTCCGTGATCATTTCTGGGTCCAGTGCACTTGTTGGTTCATCAAAGAGCATAATCTTGGGTTCCATTGCCAATGCTCTTGCGATTGCGACGCGCTGTTGTTGTCCACCCGAAATTTCAGCAGGGTACTTGTACGCCTGATCCGCAATGTCCACCCGTTCTAAAAGCGATAAAGCTACTTCTTCTGCTTCACTTTTCGTCAGCTTCCTGACTCGGATCGGACCTAAGGTTATATTCTGCAGGTTCGTCAGGTGCGGAAACAGGTTGAACTGTTGGAACACCATACCGACTTCTTGACGGATAAGATTGATATTGCGGAGATCATCGGTGAGTTCTACGCCATCAACAATAATAGTACCTCGTTGATGCTCCTCCAGTCGGTTTAATGTCCGAATAAACGTAGATTTGCCTGACCCTGAGGGACCGCATATCACCGCCCTTTCGCCTTTTTGGAACGAGGTGGTAATCCCTTTGAGGACATGGAAATCGTCGAACCATTTATGTAGGTCTTCGCACATAATAATCGGATCGTTCAACGCGTTTTCCTGTGCTGCCATTTTTTAGATTCCTTGTTAGATATTCTTGTAGGGGCGAGGTGACCTCGCCCCTACTCTACAAGTTTTAGTGCTTTCCAACGCCCAAGTCTGTTTCAATGTCTTGGCTGGCATAGGACATCGCATAACAGAAAACAAAATAAATAACTGCGGCGAACAAATAGACCTCCGCTTGCAGTCCGAGCCAGTCCGGATTAGCGATGACACTTTTGGCGACACCCAAGAGATCAATGAGTCCGATGATAGAGACGAGAGATGTGTCCTTAAACAAAGCGATGAATTGTCCAACAATCGCTGGGATGACGGATCGGAGTGCTTGCGGTAAGACGATAAATAACGTTGTCTGCACGTAGTTAAGTCCTACGGCTTGTGCAGCTTCGTGTTGTCCTCTGGGGATTCCTTGAAGTCCGCCACGCACATTCTCTGCCATGTAGGCACCGGAAAAGAAGGTTATGCCGATCATCATCCGTAAAACTTGGTTAATATCAAGCCCCGGCATGAATATCGGTATGAGGACATTGCCCATGAATAGGATTGTTATCAACGGCACCCCGCGAACCGTCTCAATGTAAGTTGTTGAAACCCATCGGATAGCAGGAAGATTGCTCTGGCGACAGAGTGCTAAAAATACGCCAAGCGGGAAAGAGACGACGATACCTACGACCGCTAAGATCAACGTGAGAAGCAGTCCGCCCCAATTGCTTGTCAGAACGCCATTCTCCCCGAACCCACGTAACACCACCATGATTACTGGGAAAGAGAGTATCCACCCTCCCAAAATCCAAGGTCGCAAACTTGTTCTGCCGCGTCCAAGGAAGAACGAAACCGCTATCATAGCGATCGCGCCTAAACACCATCCCCGCGTTGAGAGTTCAACGGGGAGAAGCGCGCTGATAAACCAAACACCACTGAGAGCAACAGCAAATCGGAGGACCAAACCACCCCAGAGCCCAGCACTCAAACCCATGAGCACACTTAAGATATAAATCGCGTTCCATACGCGCCATATCTGTTCTTGTGGATAAGACCCGACCATAAAGAGCCGAAAATTCGCTGGGATCACATCCCATTCCGCTTCGGTGAACGCCCATGTCAGAAACCCTTTAAGAGCAAAGAATAGGAACACAAGTGCCAAACAGGTCAAGAGCGTGTTGTACCAAGTGTTAAATAGGTTGTCCTTGAGCCATCGCCCAAGACCTTTTGTGTTGGCGGGTGGTTTAATTTCTTGCGTGAGCTCTTGTTCTTCCACTGTGTAATATGCCTTCCTAATTGGTTATCCGTTAAAGCGAGTGGTGATACTATTTCTTCTTTTAACTGACAACTGATAACTGAAAACTGAAAACCATTCTCCTGTCATCGTCCGATTCGGGTAATCCAACGGTTATACCAATTCATGGCTGCTGATGTTGTTAAACTCATGACCAGATAACTGACCATAATCATCGCGAAAACCGGAATTGATTGTCCTGTCTGAAGCATCATCGTCCTTCCGATGCCAAGTAGTTCAGGGAAACCGATTGCGACCGCTAAACTTGAGTTCTTCGCGAGGTTCAGGTACTGGCTTGTAAGCGGTGGCAAGATAATAGGAACAGCCTGCGGGAGAACGACTAATCGTAAGGTTTGCCCCTCCTTCAAACCGACGGCTCTCGCGGCTTCTCTTTGTCCCTTAACCACCGATTGTATACCACTTCTCACGACTTCAGCAATAAACGCGCTTGTATATATGGAGAGTCCAATTAAAAGTGCAGAAAACTCCGGTGAAAAGCTCATCCCCCCTTGGTAGTTGAAACCTTGCAGTACTGGTAAATCCAGCGTAAACGGGCTACCGGGTGTCAAAAACCATCCACAGAGCGCGACGATAAGGAAAGCAGGTAGGGCCCACTTCGCACGAAAACCAGGACGATCCAATCGTTGCAGCTGTCGCCACCGCAGCACATAGAGAAACACAGCAAGGAGTAAACCCGCACCGAGAAACCATAGCCAAATTGTCAGACTTGAAGTCGGCTCAGGCGAAGGGAGGTAGACCCCTCGGTTGTTAATGAACGCCCCCCCGAAAAGCGAAAGACTCTCCCTGATATTCGGAAGTTGTGCGACTACGGCAGTATACCAAAATACAATCTGGAGTAGAAGCGGAACGTTGCGGAAACATTCCACATAAGCAGCCGCTATCGTCCGGATTAACCAGTTGCTTGACAGTCGAGCGATACCGAAAAAGAGTCCGATAAATGTAGCACAGACTACCCCTATGATGCTAACTTTAAGGGTATTCAGAATCCCAACCCAGAACGCCTTCAGATAGGTATCTGAAGGATCATAAGAGATACCCTCTGAAATGCCAAACCCAGCTTCGTCCTGAAAAAAATTAAGGTTCAGCGTCAGCCCCAGCCTGCGGAGTCCGCTTAACATATTCGTATAAAGAATGGCTAACAACAGAATCACACCGAGCAGGAAAACAACCTGAAACAAGACCCGCAAAACTCGGACATCTCGCCAAAAGGGAATTTTCTCCGATACAGCTGTAGGTGAATTATTTTCCATATTTTACTGTCGAAACATGATTCGGAAATGCCCCTTACATGCTATAACTTCAGGTATACCGGAGCAATGTTATTTGTAGTCGGGGAACTCTGTTATATATCTTCAATTGACGCTCTGCAAGACTTACTGCAGTAGCAAGGCACAGTGCCTCGCTCTGCAGCAATACAAAATGTGCAGCCTGTCATTGGTGTGATGCACACGCACAGAGGCTATCTAACGGAACGGTATCGCGTAGAGTAAGCCGCCCTGCGTCCACGGTTTGTTGACCCCACGCGGTAGACCTAACGGTGTCAGGTTGCGTTCAAAAAGCTCGCCATAGTTGCCGACAGCAGCAATAACTTGACGCGCCCAGTCTTTCGGCAGACCGAGTTTTTTGCCCATACCTGCACCATCATCTGTCCCCAAAAAACGCTTGATTTCGGGGTTCTCTGTTTCAAAGGTGTTGACGTTGGCTTGCGTAATGCCGTGTTCTTCGGCAAAGAACGTGGCATAAACAACCCAACTCACGACATCATTCCACCTGTTATCTCCGTGGACGGTAACAGGACCCAACGGTTCCTTTGAAATGGTTACGTCAAGAATAACATGGTCGTCTGGATTTTTTAAGGATTGGCGGCGGGAGACTAATTGCGACTTATCGCTTGTCACCGCATCGCAACGTCCCTGATCGTAACTCTGGTAAAGCGTCTCAGTTTCCTCAAAAACAATAGGTTCAACTTCGATCCCTAAGGAGCGTGTAGTATCGGCGAGGTTTAACTCAGTCGTACTGCCAGCAGTGACACCGATAGTGGCACCTGCCAACTCCTTAAGCGATGTTACACCGAGGTCCTTGCGGAGCATAAATCCTTGACCGTCATAAAAAGTTGGCGGCGCGAAGTCAGTACCTAAGTCGGTATCACGGGTCAGCGTCCAAGTGGTGTTTCGGATTAAAACATCTATTTCCCCTGTCTGAAGGGCGGGAAACCGATCAGCAGCCTTTAGGGGACGAAACTCAACTTTGTCAGGGTCACCCAGCACAGCGGCAGCAATCGCTCTGCCGTAGTCTACGTCGAAGCCTTTCCATTTACCATCCTGACCAAGGAAACCGAAACCGGGTAATTCTTTGTTCACCCCACATATCAGGCGCCCTCTATTTTTTACTTTGTCCAATATGCCTTCTTCGCCTCTCGCGAGTAGAGGCGTTACCAATGAAATCGCTAAAATTAACGCGGAAACGCGAAACAAAAATTTACGCACAAAAATCCTCTCTTTTTGATGCGACCTCTATCCGAGAGGTCATTGTAATGAAGCCCTTTGATTAAGGTCTGTTATCGTTATTAGCAATTTTATCAAAATCTCATTTATACCGCTCTTTTCAAATAAAATAACGGGAGAGCAGATATTATACTCTTATACATTTTATCAAACCACCCTTGTGTTGTCAAGGAAATTAATTGAGGCAGGTTCACAGATTATCATGGCTATAGGGGCAATCAATGCCTCGGGGTATGGAAGTCGCTCTGGAACTTTTTCTGTGTAAAGTCGAATGCCCGTGTGAGCATCCTATCATGGATGCGCCTCCATTCGGAGCAGTATAAATTCGATATCCACACATCATTCGGATAACAACGATTACGGTGGTAGCACTTACGGGTGTCTATTGGTAAATGTCTATATGTTTTGATAATTCACCATATATAAACGCACTCATTTTTTAATAAGCTATATTAATCCAAGTTTCCACTTAAGAGACTATAGAAGCCCAAATTTCATTTTTACTTGGACAACATGTAAATTATCTTCCATTTTGAAGTTATACACAAATTCAATTTGATTTATGAGTCAAATTTGCATATAATTATCCGTATTAAGACTATACTAAACGTCGTCGGTTTTCGGTGCGCGATGGATGCCCCATAAGGGTGAACAGTATCCACGCGTTGTGATAAAGTTGAAACTCGTTTACCATTGTCCAGACACACTGGAAAATTTACGGGTGTCCGCTTCAAAGCATGTTTGCTTTTCAACCTCCTCACCGGAAATTTTAAGATTCATTTCGTTTTAGGTTTCTGCCCCTTTTAACGGAATTCCCTTCTCCGAATTTTCCACTTGACATCTATCTAAAAATCCCTTAAAATGAGGATAGCCAAACTTGAACAGAGAGGAAAGCAGAGATATGCCACAAACTGATGCAAATCAACCGAATGTTATCGTCTTTTTCACCGATCAGCAGCGGTGGGACACTTCCGGCTTACACGGCAATCCACTCGATCTGATGCCCAATTTTGATCGGATGGCACAACGTGGAACACACGTCCACCGATCTTTCACATGTCAACCCGTCTGCGGTCCCGCGCGCTCATGTCTACAAACGGGATTATACGCGACACGTACGGGATGTTTCCGAAACGGTATCCCTTTATCGCCGAACCTTAAGACCCTCGCACATCACTTCGGTGAGGCGGGTTATGCCACTGGATACATCGGCAAGTGGCATCTTTATAGTGGTGGCACTGGACCGGGACCTGTACCCGCTGACCACCGAGGCGGGTATGATTACTGGTTAGCATCCAATACACTCGAATTCACTTCTGATGCGTATCAAACAACGCTTTATGATAACGACAATCAACCCGTTGATCTCCCCGGCTATCGCGTGGACGCATTGACCGATGCGGTGATTCGTTACGTTGACGGGCATAAAAACGAACCTTTTTATCTCTTTACGTCATACATTGAACCGCACCACCAAAACCATTTGGACGATTATCCACCGCCTGATGGGTACCGAGAACGGTACGCGGGGAAATGGATTCCACCGGATCTTGCCGCGCTCGGTGGCTCAACGCACCAGCACTTAGGCGGCTACTACGGCATGGTGAAAAGGCTGGACGAAGCACTCGGGAGACTTCTGGATGCACTCAAGAGCCTCCACCTCCTCGATAATACCATCATTCTCTTTACCTCTGACCATGGGTGTCATTTCAAGACCCGTAATGGTGAGTACAAACGTTCATGCCATGAGAGTTCCATCCGTGTCCCAACTGCATTTCACGGACCCGGGTTCATCGGCGGTGGGCAAATTCAGGAGTTGGTCAGTCTCGTAGATCTCCCGCCAACACTTCTTGATGCTGCAGGTTTGGGGGTGTCCAGTGAAATGCAAGGTCATTCTATTTTGCCACTGCTACGTGGAGAAACCGACGATTGGCAAGAGGAAGTCTTCGTCCAAATTAGTGAGGCGCAAGTAGGACGCTCTGTCCGCACTCAACGCTGGAAATACGGTGTGGATGCTCCTAATAAGAACGGTGGTAGAGATGCCGGATCGGATCGGTATGTTGAGCAATACCTCTACGACCTTCAAGCGGACCCCTACGAATTGCGGAACCTTATTGGGTTGCAGTCACATGAAAGTGTCACAGCGGTGATGCGAGAACGGCTCATTCGGCGGATGTTGGAGGCAGGCGAGGAAGCACCGACGGTTGAACCGGCGCCCACACAAAGAAGTGGACAACGTAGTGTCTCCGAGGCAGAAGCAAGAAGTTAAAAAAAGTCAGAACCAGGATTTATATGATTACCCTGATTTACTGCTTTCAATATTACAGAAATCTCATAATCACAGAAATCAATAAATCACATGAATCACAGTTCTGACGGATGAGCAAAGGACCCTAATTAAAAAAATGAAAATTACAGATGTCAAAACCCTTGTCATGGGGACCAGTTGGCGTAATTTAACCTTCGTCAAAGTTGAGACCGATGAAGGCTTGACCGGTGTCAGCGAGGTGCGGATGAACAACCGCACCGATGCACTTGTTGCTTATATTGACGGCGCGAAACGACGGCATGTTATCGGCAGCGATCCGTTTAATACGGAGGATCTCTACCAACGCCTATTTCGCGATGATTACGGTCGCGCGGGTGAAATCGTCGCAACCGGCATCAGCGTTATTGAAATCGCATGTTGGGATATTGTTGGTAAAGCACTGAATCAACCGGTCTATCGCATACTTGGTGGTGCCTGCCGCGATAAAATCAAGGCGTATGCGAACGGTTGGTATCGTGTTGAGCGCACAACTGAGGAGTTTCATGCCGCTGCCAAAAGGGTGATTGAAAAAGGCTACAAGGCACTTAAGTTCGATCCCTTCGGTGCTGGCTATTATGAACTCTCTTATGAGGAGAAGTTGAAGTCTGTTGGGCTCGTTGAAGCAGTACGTGATGCTGTCGGACCGGATGTCGAAATTCTCGTTGAGATGCACGGTAGGTTTAGTCCGTATACGGCGATTGAGATTGCCGCCGAATTGGAAAAATTCCAACCCAGTTGGGTTGAAGAACCTGTGCCGCCCGATAACATCGCTGCACTCGCAAAGGCAGCGGACCATATTAACCTCCCTGTTGCCACGGGTGAGCGGCTCCACAACAAGTATGAATACCGTGAGTTGATTAACTTACAAGCGGCGGACATCCTACAGCCCGATATTACGCAAACAGGTGGCTTTTTGGAGACTAAGAAAATCGCAGCGATGGGGGATATGTGTTATATGACGGTAGCACCGCATAACGTTGGTGGTCCCGTTTCCACCGCAACTGCCTTGCACTTCGCTACGTGCACCACAAACTTCAAAATTCAGGAACATTTCAACGATTTCTCTGAGGCATGGGTGAAGGAAGCCGCGACGGGATGTCCAGAAGTTATTGACGGCTATTTTAGCTTACCCAATGGACCTGGACTCGGTATGGAGTTGAATGAAGATCTCATCGCAGAGCATCCTTATCGTGAAGGTTCATTCAATCTCTGGGAAGACGACTGGCACAAACGCGAGTATTAGAACAGGAGTATATTCAGAAACAGATGAGTTTTCACTATAAAGACGGGTACCTCTACTGCGAAAAATTGAGGGTTAAAGACATTCAGGAACAGGTACCCTACAGTCCATTCTATCTTTACAGCCTCGCACAGTTAGAGACAAACTACGCTGCGTATCAGAAGGCACTTGAAGGTATTGACTCAATTATCGGTTATGCAGTTAAAGCAAATAACAACCTCACCCTTCTCAAACGCCTCAATGCACTCGGCAGCGGCGCGGTCCTCGTCAGCGGGAACGAATTGCGAGTGTCACTCGCCGCAGGATTTGACCTGAAGCGAACCATCCTAAACGGCAACGGAAAAACGCTTGAGGAACTCAGTCTCGCTATTGAACACGGCGTACTCATTAATATCGACAGCGAATTTGATTTGTCGCACATTCAGCAGACAGCGAAAGACCTTGATAAACCTGCCAATGTCCTTATCCGCATCAATCCAGATGTGGATCCAGAGGTGCATCCGTATGTCTCTACTGGCATGAAAAATTCTAAGTTCGGGATTCGCAATGAACGCCTTGATTGGTTTTTAGACGAAATTCGTAAAGACAACTTGCTGAACTTAGTCGGTGTCCACTGCCATCTGGGTTCAACGATTAAGAAGGTGCGCATCTTCCGAGATGCTACCGAGATTATGCTCGCTTTCACGCGTGCCATTCAAGCGGAAGGTTTCTCATTGCGCTACCTGAACATCGGTGGTGGCCTGGGAATCGACTATGAGCGTACGGGTGAAGAGATTCCAACACCCTCCGATCTTATTGATTCCATCCGTGATCTGTTACCTGAGGACATCACACTCATTATTGAGCCGGGTCGCTCACTCGTCGGTAATGCCTCTGTCTTTGTCAATCGCGTTATTGGCGTTAAAACAAATGGGAACAAGCATTTCATCGTCACGGATGGCAGTATGTCGGAGCTTATCCGTCCGAGCCTCTACGATACGTATCAACATATAGAGTTTATCGAACCTGTAGATGGCAAGACTGAAATGTATGATGTTGTCGGTCCCGTTTGTGAATCCGCGGATTTCTTGGGCAAAGCGCGTTCATTACCGACCCCTCATGAAGGTGCCGGACTTGTCGTTTGTGATGCTGGGGCTTATTGCCACGCCATGAGTTCCAACTATAATCTGAAGATGCGTCCGCCAGAGTATCTCGTTGATGGCGAAAAACTTACTTGTATCCGTAGGGTTGAGACGCTGGAGGATTATCTGCGGTTGTTTGATGTATAAAACCTGATTTCCCGATTTTGCGTAAGCCTTGTAGATATAGGGAATGCCATGGATTTACAAGTAGTAACTTGGATTAGTATAGGACAGTTTGCGTTTTTTTTCTCCAAAAAATATTGACAAAATTAGCCATTTTTTCTATAATTTTTGGTAATTGGGTGTGCAGCGCGAAGAAATGCCCGCCGCGCAGTTTTCTGAACCCCTCAAATTGTGAAATAAAGGTGAAGCACATGCAGATCAGATCCCTCATAGCATTAGCAATTATTGCTGTGCTGTACGCTTCGCGCCCGCGCCCCTTCGTCTTGCACGGAGCGTCTCCCCGCGGGTTGTTGGTGTAGCATTGGAGTTCTCCCAATGCGTATTATCCCTGCCAACACAACGGTTGCGCGTGCTTCTCGTTTTACCGCCTCCATTCGTCTTGTATTGTTTCTTAGTGAAATTTTCCGTGTGGGAGCAGTTCCCAATCACGATTTTGATGGGACAATCGGAAGATCCGTGGAACATGCGAAGGAATAGGTAATTTTTCTGACAGTCTCACAGTGAAAACCACTTAACAGGAGAAGTTATTGATGAAAACAAAATTTTTTATGTTTATGTTATTGATTATTTCCAGCTTGTGTTTAACCACCGCAACCGCGCAAGCAGCGATCCCACCGTGGCACCTCGCCACGCTTGAGGGACATACAGGTGAAATTGAGAGTCTCAGATTCAGTTCCGATTATGCTATGCTTGCGAGCGGCAGTACCGATGGCACCGTGAGATTGTGGGATACTGCTACGGGGCAGCACATTGCCACACTCACAGGGCATAACTGGAGCGTGGCAAACCTCGCCTTCAGTGCGGATAGCCGCACACTTGCAAGTGCTGCACATACAGAGGTATATGTGTGGGATGTTGCCACTCAACAACGCAAAGCCGCGTTTGATGAACATACAGACGCAATTATAGGGATTGCTTTAAGTGCCAACGGTACTACACTTGCCAGTGGGAGTGCTGACAAAAAGCTGCAAGTCTGGGATCTGACAACCGGTGCACATAAACTTGTACTTGAACATGGTCAGGAAGTGAGCAGTCCTGCCTTAAGTGCGGATGGAGGCACGGTTGCATATATTATGTCCGGCCGTTTATCGTTGTGGGATGTTGCAAGTGGGCAGCATAAAGCCTCTGCATCAAGTCCCCGAGGCGATTACAGTGCTCTCGACTTTAGTCCCAGTGGGCGCACACTTGCAGCAGGAAGTGATGCCTTTGTGCTACTGTTAGATGCTTCCAGTGGAAGAGAAAAAGCCCGCTTTTACAACCAGCATTGGAATGATATCACAAATGTTAGGTACAGTGCCGATGGCCGCTCGATAGCCGTTGTTGCCAGCGGCTCTCTAAACCAGGTAACACTGCTGGATATTGCCAGTGGAAGGTATCAAAAAACTGTAGTATATCCAGGAGATGTCCGAGATTTTGCCTTAAGTGTGGACGGTGGTACGGTTGCGAGTGGTGTGGGTAGCACTGTGCTGCTATGGGATGTTGCAAGTGGGCAGCATAAAGCCTCTGCATCAAGTCCCCGAGGCGATTACAGTGCTCTCGACTTTAGTCCCAGTGGGCGCACACTTGCAGCAGGAAGTGATGCCTTTGTGCTACTGTTAGATGCTTCCAGTGGAAGAGAAAAAGCCCGCTTTTACAACCAGCATTGGAATGATATCACAAATGTTAGGTACAGTGCCGATGGCCGCTCGATAGCCGTTGTTGCCAGCGGCTCTCTAAACCAGGTAACACTGCTGGATATTGCCAGTGGAGGGCAAAAAGCCACCTTTCAACATAATCCAGCGGTTAGGAGTGTTGCTTTCAGCGCGGATAGCCAGATACTCGCAAGTGCCGGCAAAGACTGGAACGTGCGGTTGTGGAATATTGCCAGTGGAGAAGAGAAAGCCACGCTTGAGGGCCACACGGACTGGGTCAATAGTGTTGCCTTCAATCCCAATGGCGGAACGCTTGTAAGTGGTGGCTCTGACGGAACCGTGCAGGTGTGGAACGCTGCTACCGGCAGCCGCCAAAGAACCCTTGAAGCACACGCAGGGATTGTTGAGCATGTCGTTTATAGTACCGACGGAACGATGTTGGCGAGTATGAGTCCTGAAGAAATACGGTTGTGGAACACGACCACATGGCAGCGAATAGCCACGTTCCCGGAATCTGCGAATAATTTGACGAGTGTTGCGTTCTGCCTCGATGGCCGAGCACTAGCCATCGGGAATGAATGGAATGTGCGTGTATGGGATTTTGCCAAAGGGATTATCAAAATTACTATTCCCCAACCATCTACTTCCCTTGGATTCGGTGATGGTAGCCGTACTCTTGCGATAGGTCATAATCAGACTGTGTATCTGTGGAACTTAGCACCCTCAAAGTGGGAGCTTTCATCGTCGGCTGTCCCCGCGAAGCCAGTTGTCAATGTGCCGCCATCCACAGAACCAACTGTCAGCGTGACACCGCCCACAGAACCCGTTATCAGCAACACGCCTTTGATAGACGCGACGGATCTCCACTTAACGGAGCACACGGGGGATGTCCGGTGCGTCGCCTATAGTCCGTGGGGAGTTGTCCTTGCAAGTGGCGGCACGGATGATACACTGCGGCTGTGGCGGACAAGCACGGGTGAACACCTCAACACCTACGAACATGGTGGAGATGTCAACAGCGTCGCCTTTACACCGAATGATACCTATATTGCTACCGGCAGCGATGACGGGAAGCTGCGCCTCTATAAATGGAGTGCCGCGGCGGATACATGGGTGTCATCCCAAACCTTCAATGTTCCCGGCGGGGCCCTAACTAACAACGTCAAGAGTGTTGCCTTTAGTTATGATAACACGATGTTGGCGTGTGGCACGAGTGGAAACAGTGTGCTGATCTGGGATTATGATACCGCTCAAGCGAAGTGGGTTTACCGCGAAATGCTTCAAGGGCATGCTGGCCCGGTGAACAGCGTTACATTTAGTCCAAGTAACATTGTGCTGGCGAGTGCGAGCGATGATAATACCGTTCGGTTGTGGCGTGCGCGCACCGGTGAACATCTTAATACACTTGAGGAGCATACTGCAGATGTCAACAGTGTCGCCTTCAGTCGGAGTGATGCCTTCCTTGCGAGTGGTAGTAACGATGATACTGTGATTCTGTGGCAATGGAGTACGAGTGCGGATACCTGGGTGCATCACCGCACGCTGGATCGGCACACCGACGATGTGCGGAGCGTTGCCTTCAATCCTGGAGGTACCGTGCTGCTCAGCGGGAGTGCGGACAAAACCATCGGCGTGTGGGATGGACAGACGGGTGCCTACAAGAGCGCGCTGACAGAACATACCGGTGGTGTCAATAGTGTTGCGTTTGCTTTTCAAGGCAATGTGCTTGCAAGTGGCAGTGACGATGGGACGGTCCGCCAACTCGCGCCCACGGAGTCAACGGACATCGCCTCGAGGGGAATCGGTTTGACGGTGCCTTCGGATCTTATCACGGAGGTTGCCTTCGGCTCAGACTCGACCTATTTTGTCTTGAACGCCCAATATCCAACGTTGACAGGCATTTCCGCCTCGGCTGTCGTCTATAAAAGTTGCAAAATCACGATTGACATCCCGGGTGTCCCGGACGAGGCGGTCAGTCTCTTAGATCGCGAAAACCCACGTCTGGACAATCCTAACTATTATATGTTTCCACTTAAAACCCCCCGAGAGCGGATTGGTGAGGTGACAACCGAGTTAGGTGCTGAACTGACAGTTGAGATCGCTGGATTAATCCCTATAGTCGGGGATGCAGCAGGTGCCTTATGGGAGACAGGAAAGGCTGCCTTAGCCATCCATTCGATTCTGCAATCAACCGCGGATCCGACAATAACGCTGCGGGTTCTCAACCTTTCTGGACAGACCGGCCGCCCCGCTAACGAGTGGTCTACTCTCTTTTTACTTCACAATCGGGTATCAAGTATAGGCATCAAGGTCGAGCAAAAATACGCGCTCAAAAGTGAGACGAAACAGTTTTGGTTCGATCCGACCTATACTGTGACGTATGAGGGCACATGGAACTTGGCAGATAATACCTTGGCGGCACCGAATGCACACGGCATGTCGCTTGCCGACTATCCACCCTTCCAAGAGTTGCCTCTGGAAGTTCAGGAATTTCTCCGCCGTCACTTTGGGGAACTCATGAACACCAGCGACTGGCAGATTCCAGAAGTCACATCTCTATTGCCGAATTACCCGAACCCGTTCAATCCGGAGACGTGGATACCGTATCAATTGTCCGAGCCTGCAGATGTGACGCTGACGCTTTATGACATCACTGGACGCGTCGTGCGGCATCTGGATTTGGGGCATCAACGTGCGGGTATGTATCAGAATCGGAGTCGTGCGGCGTATTGGGACGGCAGGAATACCCAGGGTGAACCGGTTGCCAGCGGTGTCTATTTCTATACGCTCAAGGCAGGGGATTTCGCGGCGACTCGTCGTATGTTGATTCTGAAGTAAATTTTTCGACTGTTGGGTATGACATTAGGCAGGAGATCTGTTTGGATCTCCTGCCTTTTTTCTGCATCTTGGTAATAATGCTGCCTCTCTATTGCGGAAGCCTTAACTGAAGAAAAGGTTGTATTTCTGGAAAGCACGTGGTACAATGCAAAAGGAGTTCCCGGTGAAAGGTTTGCTCGCGAAAGGCGTGGGTACTTCGTTTAATTTGATATAATTGAACTTGGAGGTAAGACAAATGCGTATTATAGTAAAACCCGAAAATAAGAGGGCACTTTGGAAAACACAAAACACCTCACCACCGCTGGCGAGGGGGTTTTTGCTTGGGTGTTTCCGCTAGTATCCTCGCCTCTTTGGAGTGTCTAATTAATTCTAAACTTTACTATAATATACATGAACAGGCAGAAGACCGCTTGGCTCAGTTAGTTAAGCGTGCCGTAGCGGGTGAAGAAATTATCTTCGATAGTAACGGAACCGCCGTTGCTAAACTGATCCCGTTAAAATTAAGCAACAAGAAACCCCGCCGTGGTGGACAGTGGAAGGGAAAAGTGAAGATCGCTAAGGATTTTGACGAACTTCCTGAATCGTTTATGGCTGCCTTTCGTGGAGAAAACGTCTGTTAACGCTTTTGTCTATCGGCAGCCCTGGATCTGATACGCGAAGACGATGTCTAAAGCATTAGGTCTTGACCCCGAAATCTTATAATCGTTCTGCTAAAAACGCAATCCCCGCCTCCAAGTCAATCTCGTGTTCACCCTGAAAATGATCCAGGACCAACCGGTCGTCTCGTTCTGATGCCGCGTAGATTTTCTCTACCTGTTTGAATGCTTGTAGCGCATCCTCCTCAATAAAACACATATCGTCAGAACCGATCTGCACCATACACGCCCGCGGTGCTATCAATCCCGCCACGTCTGCGATGTCGCCCGCTTTCCGAAGCCCGAACATAAACTGCGAACCGCACGTATTCCCGCGTCCTCTGTCATTCAGTGCGTCCGTCAATGTGCTAAGATAACAGACGATAACCGCTGCCTTCACTCGTTGATCCAAGGCAGAAATGTATGTTGTCATCGTGCCGCCAAACGAACACCCCATGCATCCCAAGCGACGACCATCGACCTCGGGACGCAATTGGAGATAGTCCAAGCACCGTTGTCCATCTGAGACATTCAGTTGCAGCAATTGATAACCAAAATACCCGAATGCGAGATAGGCGATGTTACACCCGTCACGACCCGGACGGCGCGCCCATTCATCCCGATCCTTCCGTTCGCCGAAGCATCGCCAATCCGGTGCAATTGTAACGAAACCTCGCTTCGCCAATTCTACAGCGTACTGTTTCTGGTAGTCCTCTACAATGCCGACTGCGCCATCTTTACCGATCCCGTGTCCATGTGCGCATAGGACCGCTGGTGCCGGGTTTGCTGCACTTGCCCCTTCTGGGATTAAGACGTACGCTGGGATCGAAGAAAACGGATCCGGATTAAAGACAATTTTTTCCCGCGTATAACCATCGTGTTGTGTCTGCTCCAAGGTTTCAACTTCCAACGGTATCGCTTCTGGCGACGGACCCAAGTCTTTAACGAGGTTGCGCCGAAATTTCCTTCGCCATTCTTGCCACTCCGTTTTTGTTGTCCCATCAAAATGGAGGGATGGGGTTGCTTTCAGAAGTTGTTCAACGCCCTGCTCCACTGTTAGAAAACGCCGTGCTGCCATAATCGTGTCTCCTCTGGTTTTCTGTTTTGCACTAATTGTGCCTATTTTAGCACGAGAAGGTTTCTGATTGCAAATTCAACCCAAACAACGACGAGAATTTACCTTGACTTTCATAAGTTTCCATGTTAAAGTAACTTCATGAACGATGCATTACTCAGCGTCCAAAACCTCAAAACCTATTTCCGTACGCCAGAAGGGCTTGCCCGTGCGGTGGATGGCATCTCTTTCGACATCAAACCGAACGAGATCTTCGCACTCGTCGGAGAGTCGGGGTGTGGCAAAAGCGTCACCGCGCTCTCCGTAATCCAACTTGTCGCGCAACCGGCTGGGTTCATCGCCGACGGTGCCATCTATTACAAAGGACAAGACATCACACGTCTGTCTGAAGTTGAGAAAAGGAAGGTTCAAGGCAACGACATCGCCATGGTGTTCCAAGAACCGATGACGAGTCTCAACCCTGTTTTCACCATCGGCAACCAGATTTCAGAGGCGATCCGACAACACCAAAACCTTCGCGGTACCGCTGCACGGAATGCCGCGATTGAGATGCTTGACCTCGTTGGTATTCCCGAACCTGCTGCCCGTTACGATGAATACCCACACCAGATGTCCGGTGGTATGAAACAGCGCGTCATGATTGCTATGGCACTCTCCTGCCGTCCAGGACTGCTCATCGCCGATGAACCCACAACGGCGCTGGATGTCACTATACAAGCGCAGATACTTGAGCTCATCCAACAGCTCCAGCAAGAGTTGCAGATGGCGGTGCTCTTGATTACGCATGACTTAGGGGTCGTTGCTAACATTGCTGACCGTGTCGCCGTTATGTACGCCGGGAAAATCGCTGAGATGGGGACATGGGAGCAACTCTACGAAACCCCAGAGCACCCTTACACAGTGAAACTTCTGGAATCGACACCCGCGCGGGATAAACGGGGAACGCAGTTGCACACAATTACCGGAAGGGTCCCGAAAGCCACAGAGTATAATGACGGCTGTCGATTTGCTGACCGCTGTCCCGAAGTCATGGACGGCTGCGAAAGTATTGCCCCAACGCTGCATACTGCTAACGGTAGTGAGCATAACGTCGCCTGCCATCTCTATAATCCTGAACCGCCATTTTCGGTGCAGCTTGCAAACCGAAAACTTGCTATACAAAAGGATGCTACAAAACTTGAACTTGAAACAGAAATTGCTCCAAAAAACGAGGGGTCTTCAACAGAGCCAACGGTGTCGCAGCCTCAACTTCAGGTGAAGGACCTGTGTGTCCACTACCCTATTCAGAAAGGTCTCTTCAAGCGGACGGTTGGTTATGTTTATGCTGTTGACAATGTTACACTTGAGATCCCACGCGGCAAAACGCTCGCACTCGTTGGTGAATCTGGGTCCGGCAAGACTTCGTTCGGTAAAGCCATTCTCCGATTAGGTGTCCCTGTTAAAGGCGACCTCGTCTATGACGGTACTAACATCGCGACGACCACACGGGAACTTATGCATCCCTATCGGAAACGGATGCAGATTATCTTTCAGGACCCTTATGCGTCTCTCAATCCGCGGATGACCGTGGGGGCTATTATTCAAGAAGGGATGCAGGCACATAACATCGGTGCGTCCGCCGAGGAACGCCAGAATCGGGTCGCAGAACTGATGCAGCGCGTCGGCTTATCGCCAGATATGGTAAACCGCTATCCTCATGAATTTTCCGGTGGTCAAAGGCAACGCATCGGTATCGCACGATGTCTTGCTGTCGATCCAGAGTTCATCGTCTGTGACGAAGCGACCAGTGCATTGGATGTATCCGTACAAGCACAAATACTGAACTTGCTAAAATCGCTGCAATCCGATTTTAATCTCACCTATCTCTTCATTACACATAACCTTTCGGTTGTCGAGTACTTCGCGGATGAGGTGGCAGTGATGTATCTCGGTAGGATCGTCGAGCGTGGAACGGCAGAAGAGATTTTCGATTCGCCCAAACATCCTTATACACGTGCGCTCCTTTCCGCTGTTCCGAAGATGGATCCGCAAACAGGTGTTGAAAAGATTCAATTGGAGGGTGATGTGCCTTCTCCGATCAATCGACCGACTGGATGTTATTTTCATCCGCGGTGCCCGGAAGTAATGCCCACATGTAAAGACGAATATCCGGGTGAGACCAATTTCACACAGACGCATTCGTGCCAATGCTACTTGTATCAAAACTTTGAATAGGTATGATAGTACTTGCCAATCTTAGCATTGAGGATGGGTTTGTTCGTATTATGGTAAAGTTCACAATTGTTTCGACATTACGGTAAGGCGAGGATACAATCCTCTCCAGCGGCGATGAGGGTTCCTTTGCTGAAAAACTATCTACATATTTTCCGGCTTTATTATAAACGTTTTAATTTGAACCGATGGTGTATAAAATTAATCGGAAACCCGATTTTGACAGGGGATCTCCATCCGTTACGTGGATGTACGCAGAGACATGGAGAAACCAAGATTCAAAGGGCGCACCCTGAAACGAAGTGGAAGGCGATTCTACGGAAAGGAACATGAAATCCCAAACTCACTTCAACGAACCGCAAGGTAAATTAAAAAAATGCCTAAGATTAAGATACTCTCGGCAGATGTCTCCAATAAAATCGCTGCAGGCGAAGTCGTCGAACGTCCTGCTTCAGTCGTTAAAGAACTCATTGAAAACGCACTGGATGCAGGCAGCACCTCTATCCGCGTCGAGATTCGTGCAGGCGGAAAACGCCTCATCCGCGTCTCCGATAACGGCTCCGGCATGGAACGCGAGGACGCGCTCCTCGCCTTAGAACGCCATGCAACCAGTAAAGTAAACCGTATTGAAGACCTTGAATCCATTCAAACCTTTGGGTTCCGTGGCGAGGCTCTGGCGAGTATTGCCTCGGTCTCACAATTTGAACTCCTCACCCGTACGGCTGACGCACTTGAGGGAACGAAGGTGGACGTTGAGGGCGGAGTCTTCCGTTCTGTGCAAGAGAGCGGCTGCTCTCCCGGCACCCACATGTCGATTAACAACCTCTTTTACAATGTCCCGGCACGCTTGAAGTTCCTGAAAACCGATACCACGGAGATGAACCATGTCACGAATCAGGTAACGTGGGCGGCACTGGCACATCCGAAGATCCATTTCTCGCTGACGCACAACGGGAGATCAATTCTTGATGTCCGTGCCTGCGATTCGTATCTTGAGCGGGTCCGCCTCCTCTACGGCAGAGAATTCGCTGAAAACCTCATCGAGTTTACGGAGGAACTACCCGACCTGAAGATTTACGGCTTGCTCGGAAAACCCGAATTTACGAAGCCGAACCGAGAGTATCAACTCTTTTTTCTCAATCAGCGTCCCATCCGCAGTCGCATCATTGGAGCAGCATTGACAGAGGCACTTGACGCGATGGTTGCTAAGGACCGGCAGCCTGTTGCGCTGCTTTTCCTGACGCTTGAACCAGAAACAGTTGATGTCAATGTGCATCCCGCCAAAATCGAGGTGCGCTTTCGGAACGAGCGGACGATTTATAGTGGTGTCGTCCGGATGATTCGCAACGCTGTCCATAAAACGAAGTATATCCCAAAAATCGAAACTTCGGTTGAACGGTCGCCGTCTGAAGAGGACGCTGAAGATCGGAATATCAGTCTATCACAACGAGTTTCCACACAGCGCCGCACAGCACAACGAGCCACAACACCTGTAGCACGGGCACAACACGTGCAAACACCGACTGTTCCAACACAGGATACAGAGGACACTGGACAAGAAACTGAAACTGTCGACACTTCGGAAGTGCAACCCGCGGTCACGCCTACTGAAGTTGTCGTGCAACCGCCACAACAGCAGATTCCCGAAGGTGTGAATCTCAGTCTACTCGACTTTGAGAATGTCCAACTCAAGGCGAATCTCTTCAAAACCTATATTGTCGCTGAGGCGGAAGATAAAATTTTCTTCATCGACCAGCACGTCGCTGCCGAGCGTGTGCTTTATGAACGCTTCGTCAACCAGATGAAAACCGATGGCATCCCTGTTCAAGGGCTGCTACTGCCAGTCACTTTGGAAGCCACACCGCAACATCTTGGTATCCTCAAAATCCACGGCGACATCTTCAAGAAACTCGGTTTTGATTTAGAGGAGTTCGGGGGGAACACTATCCTGATCCGGGCAATTCCGTCGCCACTGCCAACACGCGTTGCCTCGCAGACTGTCACTGACCTGCTGGACAAACTCCCCACAGAGCCACATACCGATGTGCAAATCCCAGAAGCGATGGACAACGCCTTGATAACACTCGCTTGTAAGTCGGCTGTCAAGGCAGGGGATACATTGGATATGAAAGAGATGATGAACCTCATCAAAGAGTTATCCGAGGCGAAACTTCCCTTCAATTGTCCGCACTCCCGTCCTATCATCGTCGAAATGGGACGCGATGAATTGGAACGCCGCTTCCATCGGTAATCCGTGTTTTCTCCGGGGTCCCCCCCGGTTACTGGGAAGGGATACCAGGCTTCACCAAGAAATTACCGAATTAACTTTTTAATCTTCATGTAACCCCACCTACCCACATTTCTACGGTTAGGAAAATAAAAATGACTAAACCCATTATCGTGGTCTGCTCCTTTTTTGCGGTTTACGGGCATTCGGGCGTAAAGCCGAATCCTTTATGTTTGGGATATAAGCCCGGGAGTGACGTATTTCCCGAAATACATTTGACTTTTATGCGGAAACGTGGTATAGTCTTAGTATCAAGTTGGCAGACATGTTCAGCAGAATCGCCCCCTTCCCAGTAACGGGTGGGGACCCCGGTTCTGTGTCTGCCTACCCACTGAACAGGGGTTAAAGACTTGAGACTTGATAGTCCATGAAAACCTACAAATATAAGATTGGCGATCAATCTAATACGCTACGTCTTGGCAACTTGCTTGACGATATGTGGCAAGTGCATGAATACTTCCATAAGTGGCAATCCCAAAGATACAAAGACGGCTTGCCGTATGCCACCTACGCTGCAATGTGTGAACATGCGAAGGATTTGAAACGCAGCACGCACCCACATTGGCAGTCGTTGCCAAGTCAAGCGATTCAAGCAGAACTCGAACGCATTGATAATGCGTATCAAAGGTTCTTTAATAAACTTGGTGGTAAACCGCATATCAAACCTCGCCATAAGTTTAAGTCTATGACGCTTAAACAAACTGGGTATAAACTCACTAACAACCGTATTACACTCACATTTCGCAAGTGGGATAAGGGTAAATGGCGATTTGATAAAGTGGCATATACGTTTCATAAACACCGCCAGTGGCACGGCACGATCCGTCGTATCACGATTAAGCGTGATAACTGCGGTGGTTATTGGCTTTGCATAACAACGACCTACACCGACTTCAAACCACTGCCAGCAACAGGTCAAAGCGTTGGGGCAGACTTCGGCATGAAAGACGCATACTTGACACTTTCCACGGGTGAGAAGATCCAACACCCACAACCTTTGAAACACTCCTTGAACAAACTTCGGTCTCTCAACAAAGCATTGAGCCGTAGAATCAAAGGCTCTAACGGTTGGTGGCGGTGTGTCAGGCAACTCGCACACCTTTATCGGAAAATCACTAACCAACGCAAAGACTTTCATGGTCGGACAATCTGCTGTTGCTTCAGCGTTTCGATTTCTTGTGTGAGTGTTTCAATCTTTCGCTCTTGGTCGCGGTCTCTTTTCCCACGCCAAGCGGGGATACCGATGGCGACCACAATAAGAGCAATGAGACCGTATGTGACGTTTGTCGCGTGTGTGACTTGCTTTTCAACGCCGGTCAAACGCCCATCTAATCGCGCAACATCCGTTTTCAGACCGTCAATATCAGCCTGTAGCGGCTTGATTTCCTCTTTGACAATCAAGCGGATCTTGTCAAGGTCAGCATCGTCGAGTGCCCCAATTGCCGGCATCACGATGACACACAATAGTATCGAGAAAAGCAAAATAGTTTTCATGGGGTTTTTCCAGTTCCAGTTTGATTTATCCCCCTGCAAAGGTGGGAGGGTGGCAGACATGCCTTGCGGCAAGCTTTGCAGTGCCACCCACAACTGGATTAAAATAGTGTATCAGATTGGCGAGGATTAGGCAAGTTGTTTTTTGATTCGACGGTACTATCGCGCACCTATCAGCCGGAGCAGCCAGCCTTTCTCTTTTCGTTTCGCCTGCTCTGGATTCGGCAGCATCAACACCCGCGTTTTTTCCTGTTCAGCTGAGAGCATGTCAAGGAGCTTGGATTTCTCGCTTTGGAGCGCGGTCTCCCGATCAGATGCCTGTGCGAGCTGTGCCTTGAGAGCGTCAATCTGGTTCTCCAGTAAATTGACAACTTTCGGGGTGTCATTGTCTGTCATTGGCGGTGTTTGCAAGGTTTCATCAAACGTTTCTATTACGACTCTCTTCACAGGTGGCACGCGTGGGACATCCACCCCGCACTTCAACTGATTTATGCCGATTTTGTCATACTCACTGGGAGAGGGGCGGTAAAAGAGGTACAAAAACTCATCGGTGTTAAAGCGGACGGTCAATGGGGGATGGGCACCGCGGATGCTGTCAGAGCGTTCAATGCCGACTTTGAAGCAAAGCGTTCTCAGAACCCCGACCATGCATGGGAGGTATTCCTCCAATTTGACACCCAAAAACGTGCCGTTTTCCAATCGCTGGCAAAAAAGAATCCAGAGAAATACGCCGGTCATCTTCAGAAATGGCTCAAACGCTCGGACGACTTAAAAACCTACATGCAACCAGTTTTGACAGGTAAAAAGTGATGGAAACCGGAAAGAGCACTTTTGCGCAAATTATCTCATAAAATGAAAGCGGCACCTCTCGAATTGTATTTGTTGTAAGTTAAGGAAAAATGTGCTAATTCAAATACGAATCTGCGCAAAGGCTGCGTATATGTGGGTGCATCAGGAGGAATTTGGAAATGGGAAAAAGGTTTCGGAGGCGAGATAATGAAATTTTCGGCTGGAAATACACGAATCTTATGCAAAAAAGATGGGCGGATTTTTACATCCGCCCGTCCAAGGAGAAATAAAGAATTACAAAACCCACACTGCCATCTTGCCCGCGCCACGATTACACCACGCATAATACGGAATAGCGGTGACTTCTATCTGTTTCGCACTCGGTCCCGTGAGATAGAGAGTGTCTCCCCACTCGGCGTCATCCAGAACGCTACCTGCCCCTCGGATGAGCGTTACGCCGCCTAATAAATCGCTGTTGAATGTTGTTTCCATGGCGTTATCATTGACGAGAGACAACGTCTGAAAGGCACCATCAGGATTGTCAACATCTTCAAAACAGTAGACGAGTGGACCACGACGTAAGGCGGACCTTCCAAGGTTTTCTCTCACAAGCGGATGCGCATGGACGCGTGTAACGGGCATAGCGAGTTGCAGTTCCACGCGGTCGTCGGCGCGCCATTCTCGTGTGATAGAGAGATAACCATCCGAATTAACTTGTGAGTTGTAAACTTCACCGTTGATACGTACCTCGAACTGCTCACACCATCCCGGAATCCGTAGGTTCAAACTGAAGAATACCGGTGCTTGTGGCGTGATCGTCAGTGCTACATCGCCTGACCATGGATAATCGGTTTCCTGCGTCAATTTCACTGGGATGCTTCCCGCAAGAGTCGCATCGGCGGTGCCGCTGACATACAGGTTCACCCAGATACTTTCGTCCGACTGGGCATAGATATACTGTCCGACGGAAGCGAGAAGTCGAGCGATATTCGGTGGACAACACGCGCAGCCAAACCACTCGTGCCGATGCCTATCACCGTGGCTTGCCAGCGGATTCTGATAGAAGAAGCCAGTGCCATCAAGTGAGATCCCGGAGAGCGCACCGTTGTAAAGAGCCGTCTCCAGTACATCGATAAAGTGAGATTCACCACGCAGCAAGAACATCCGATGCGCCCAAAATATCAGCCCGATTGAAGCACACGTTTCGGCGTAGGCAGAAAAATTCGGTAGTTCATAATCTGTTGTGAAACCTTCATTGTGTCCAGAAGGACCCACACCACCGGTGATATATAAACGTTTCTCTACGTTCCGCCAGAGTGCTTCCAGTGCGTTTGCAATGGGAGTATCACCTGTCTCATAGGCGATCTCGGCGGCTCCACTATAAAGATACATCGCGCGCACCGCGTGTCCGACACACTCTGTCTGTTCTTGTATCGGGAGATGCGCTTGCGCGTAATGTCCCTCATATTTTCCATCACGCGTGAAATGATGCTGATACGCACCAAGCCCACCCGGAAGGTCGGGGTTTTCTAATTCTTTCTCAAAAATTGAGGGGGAGTGCCCACGCCGTGTGACAAAATATTCTGCGAGCGACATGTAGCGTGCCTCGCCTGTCACACGAGCAAGCTTGACGAGTGCGAGTTCAATCCCTTCATGCCCAGGAAGACCGTCTCGTTTGCCGGGTCCAAAGGTACTGTCGATCAGATCCGCGAACCGACATGCAACGTCTAACAAAGTCTGTTTTCCAGTGGCTTGATAGTGCGCGACTGCTGCTTCAAAGAGGTGTCCGGCGCAATACAGTTCGTGCATCATACCGAGGTTCTGCCATCGCTTTTCTGGCTCAACAAGTGTAAAATAGGAATTCAGATAACCGTCAGGTTGTTGACTCGCGGCGATCTTTGCGATGACCTCATCCAACTCCGCTTCCCATTGTGGATTCGGGTGCGTCCAGAGTGTATACGCTGCCGCTTCTACCCACTTGTGGACATCCGAATCGTTGAAGAAAATACCTTCAAAATCCCCAGACATCAAGCCAGCAGCTTTTGCGAAGTTATCAATCCTACCGGTTGTTCGGCACTGCGCCAGTTCATGTGGAATCGTTGCCTCGGAATTCGTCTTTTGTCGAGGTGCCCAAAACCGATCGTTAATTGTGACAGCCGTGAACGGAAGTGCTTTCAAAATTTGATTTCTCTTTCTAATTAATGTGGTGAGGAATTGCAATGTAGGACTTTACACGACACGTCTATTGATAATATGTAGATACTTCAGTGAGGGTTTCCACCCTGTTTTACTGGCGGGGTGTGGAACCCCGCCCGTTTGCCTTTGAATTATGGACTTTACTTAATAAAATGCTATTAGCGACTTCTCACACTAATCTGTTGGAACGCTTCTTTCGGTAAATATCTTCCTAACACTCTCTGGACATCTAAATCCGATAGCTGCTGTGGCGTGATTAAGACACACTTGTTCCGTGAACTTGTTGTCCAAGTCGTCTCAAAATCCTTATAACTTAATCGTCGCTCAGAGAGGCTGACTGGATTTTGAAAGAATACTTCGCTGGAATGGTCACTATAGCGAGCCAAGGGTAGAATCTCCGAATTCCCTTGTGAAAATTGAATTCTTACAATGGGAACCCACCCTTTCGCGATAAACGCTTTTAGGACATCGAGCGAACAATTGGAGATAATAGCAGCGTGCTGCACTTTACCACGCGTCCTTGCATAGAAATCATCAAGTCCACCTCTGCTATTGGCGTTCGGTGATTCCCTAAAGGCGTTTCTGACATAGGGTCGCTCCCGCAAATGGACGACAGCGTTTTCAGGTAAGCTGACCGCTTGGTTTCGTTTTGCTTGCTGTGTTACGTTCTTCTCGGCAGCGGCAATCGCCGTTTCAGGAACGTGGAATTGTCCTTGCGGCGGTGGACCACAGTTTATTGCAAGAAGTGCGAAAACGAGCGACGCAACACACGCTCGCACCGTTGAATATGAAAAACCGGTAAGTAACGCCTGACGAACTTCTCTTAAAAAATGCAGTTGATGTTTCATGATGTCATTCCTCCTTGCATATAGAAACGATTTGCGTGAGAAACGGTTTACGCATTGTTAGTCGATTTTAACCTCAACTTCCCGTTTTTCCTTCCACGATTCTACAATCGATTCGGTAATTCGTAACGCTTGCAAACCATCTTTCCCTGTTGGAGCGGGTGCCCGGTCAGCGAGTAAGTCATCGACGAGAGCAGCCATCCGTAAGGCAAATGTTCCGTCGAATGCAAGTTGTTCAGCTCTAAAAATAGAGGGACGATATTCTTCGACGACCTGATTGTCCCGTCTCATCAAGGTTGCGCGTGTCAGGACATTATCAACGACGATTTCGCCATCAGAACCACAGATTTCAAGACGCTCAATCGGATGGATGAAGTCACTATCCCAACTCGCCATCAGCGTAGCAACGACTTCCGTTTCGTAGCGGCAGGAGATAGCCATGCTGGTATAACATGCGTCTTCGCCTTCTCGCACTTCATTTTCCCGTGGTTTCGCCATTTGCGCGCAGACAGCAACAATCTCGCCGCCGAACCACCGAAGCAGATCGATTGCATGGGTTTCGAGCTCGTAGAGAAGGTAATATTCTCCCTTCCATGTTGAGGCGGGTCCACCTTGAGATAATTTCATATCTAAGTAATAAGTTTGCCCGATAGCACCGGCATCGAACCACCTCCGTGCTTGGACATACCCTGGCGCGAATCGGCGGTTGTAATCAATAGCGAGGTATACACCTTTTTCTTCAGCCTTCGCGACCATTTCTTCTGCTTCGTTGATGTAGAGGGACAGAGGTTTTTCGGAGATAACATGTTTGCCTGCTTCCAGACATTCCATTACAGGTTCAAAGTGCAGATAGTCAGCAGTTACAACGTCTACAAGATCGCACTCTTCATGCGTGAGCATCTCTTGGATGGAGGGGTACCAATTCGCGACACCAAGTTCTTTAGCACGTGCCTCTGCTTTAGCGGTATCTATGTCGCAGACTGCCACCAATTCCGCACCCGGATGCTGAAGATAACCCAGTTGATGAAGGCGGCCAATGCCACCGCACCCAACTGCTGCAACTTTCAGTTTCCCTGCCATAATTGTATTCTCCTTTACGCGCTGGGCGCGTCGCGAGCACAGTGGCTCCTAGTCATAGGTACCCACTACCTGAAGGTAGGGGCTTGTGCTTCGTAGCAACTGCGGTTTTCTCTAAGAGTCCACCGTCTTATTATCGCTCCACTTTAGGCAGCCAAGCCTGCCTGTTTGATATTGATAGCAGCGTTCACGTCTCTATCGTGGTGTGAACCACATTCGTGGCATATCCACTGTCTATCTGAAAGAGAGAGTTCTTTGTTATCGTAGCCACAATCACTGCAAGGTTTTGTTGTTGCTGTCCATTGGCCGATTTGCACAAGTTTTTTACTGTGTTTTGCACACTTCTGTTCCAGTATTTTCAGAAACTGGTAGAAGGCGTGATCAGAGACTGTGCGACCCCAAAGGTGTTTCATACTCTCAAGGTTCAGCGTTTCAAAACAGAGTGTATCAAACTCTGTGCAAAGTTCAGTAGCCAGTTTCCATTGCCAATCTTCTCTTTGTCTGGCAACTTTTCTGTGTTGTCTTGCCAAAGCACGACATGCACGGTACCAGTTACCAGAACCTTTGACCTTACGGCTAAGTGCTTTGTTTAGAGATTGCAACGTTTTCAGTGATTGTTTGAAAAACTGCAGAGAGGTTTTTACCAAATATACGATAATATCTACGTTGTAAACGCATGATATAGACATGGATTTCCCACATATCGTCAAGCATGTTGCCGAGTTTGATTGTGTTAGATTGATTCTGAAGTTTGTATTTGTAGGTTTTTCTCATTCTTCTGTTTGAAGGAAATTCGCCTTCTTTTCCTGATATTGGCTTACGAACTCTGCCTAAACATATAATATAAGATGCAGAAAAAAATAACAAGGAAAAATTTTCTACAGGTTTCCTTAGCGTAGTTTCGTAGGTTGGGTTGAACGGCATTGAAAGGGCGGATGTCGGTGTTCCAAAAACACCGCAAATCCAAGAGGCTGCCCTATACACTCAAGAACATAGTGAAACCCAACTTCATACTGTCAGAGTTGTGGCACTTCACAACAAAAGCGTTGGGTTTCACTCAGTCTCTGGTCGATGTGGCGTGTCAGGAGAAAAGTTCATTTTTCTATGATTTTTACGGTTTTGCTGGAATCCGTTCAACCCAACCTACGATGCCATGATACGAGGTTTCAGAAAGTCCTAACCTAAAACTGAGTTTATTGCGTTGTAATGATTTTTATGGTATACTTTCTCCTATCACATTTTGTAAGGAGAGGTACTTCGCTATGAACTGTCCGCGTTGCAAACGGGAAGACGCTGTCAAAAATGGGAAAGCCAGAGGGAGCCAACGCTATAAATGTAAAGCCTGCGGTTTTCAGTTTACCAGGCAGACTTCCCGCGGGAGACCACCGTGGCAGAGAGCCTTGGCGGTTTTCTTATACTGCCGGGGAATTTCTATAAGTACAATCGCTGGGATGTTTTCAGTATCACCGAGTACCGTCTTCAAATGGGTCCGAAAGTTTGGCACCTCACTTGGTCCCTCGCCTGACGCTACTGCAGATGGTGCCGTTCTCCTTGATGACAATGAAATATCGCAATACCTGAAAGAACAGAGCGAAAGTTGTGAATCTGGAAAGATTTTTGTCGTCATACCGGAGGACGTGTCGTCTGAGAATGTGGTGGTTGGGATAAAGCGCGATTAAAATATCCGTAACCTCTAAATCCCATCGTGTCCTGACACTCCAGTAACATATCAAAAAGCATAGACATTTCGCGGAACATTAGACTGCTCTACCGTCCGCTGGCGAGGCTTGCAACCTCACCCTGCAATGTCCAAGTAATTTAAAGTCTACTGTAGTGCCTTACTATAAGTTTATTGGTTTGTAGTGGGGAAACCATTTATTAATCTTCCCGCCAAGCCCCTATGCTTCAGCTTGCGGGATGTAGACGGGCGTTGGGTTTTGTAGTCGAAAAGAGTTTGACATTCAGTCAAAAATGTGGTATAATTAGAGTATCAAGTTGGCAGACATGCGAAGCGTAGCTGCAAAGTTACGTGTCTGCCTACCCACTCGTTAGGGGTTAAAGGAAACCTGATACTTGATAGTCCATGAAAACCTATAAATATAAGATTGGGAAACAATCTAATACAATCCGCATTGGTAACTTGCTTGACGATATGTGGCAAGTGCATGAGTATTTCCATAAGTGGCAACGTCAGTGATATAAAGACGGGCTGCCGTATGCGAACTACAACGCCATGTCTGCTCACCTGACGGATTTGAAACAGACGACGCACCCGCATTGGAACGCCTTGCCGAGTCAAGCGATCCAAGAGGAACTGAAACGGATTCACTTGGCGTATGACAGTTTTTTTAAGAAACTTGGTGGTAGACCGCATATCAAAAAGAGACACAAGTTTAAGTCTATCACTTACCCCGGAGAAGCGGGGTGGTCTCTGAAAAACAATCGTATCACGTTGACTTTCCGTAAATGGAATCCCAAGACGCGTAAGTGGCAGTTTGATAAAGTGCCTTATACGTTTCATAAACACCGCCAGTGGCACGGAACTATCAGCACTATCACAATCAAGCGAGACGCTTGCGGAGACTATTGGCTTTATATCACAACGACCTACACGGATTTAAAACCACTGCCAACGACAGGTGAAAGCGTTGGGGCAGACAATGTAATACAAGGAATGGATTTGGTCTATTCCCAGACCAAATCCGGTATGAAAGACGCGTATTTGACGTTGAACACAGGTGAAAAGATACAATCGCCACAATTCTTGAAGCAGTCCTTGACCGAACTTCGCAAACTCAACAAAGCGCTTAGCCGTAAGGGGTTAGAGGGTCTAATAACTGGTGGCGTGCTGTCCGTGAACTTGCGAGGCTGTATCGGCATATTGCCAACCAACGGCTTGATTGGCACTATAAACTTGCCACGGACTTGTGCCGAAGGTTTGATACAATTGTCACCGAGACGCTCAACCTTGACGGCATGAAACGCCTCTGGGGTCGCAAAGTTTCCGACCTTTCCTTCGGGCAATTTGTTGAGATATTGGAATATAAGTGTTCCAAACATAAGTGTCAGTTCCGTCAAGTTGGGCAATGGACTGCCACCACAAAACCTTGTTCAGATTGTGGCTATAAAAACGAAAATCTTTCTCTTTCAGATAGACAGTGGACATGCCCCGAATGTGGTTCACACCACGACAGAGACATAAACGCTGCAATAAACATTTTGAGGGCTGCTTGCGATCCCTCTGTGGAGCAGATGTAAGACGTTTCCTCGGAAACGCTAACTGCTACGAAGCACAAGCCCCTGCCTTTAGGTAGTGGGTGCCTTGACTCCTGTCAACACACGTTTAGGACATGCGATGAATCGTCCTACTATAAACATGCCTACTTGTAATGGAAGACTGTTATTGCCCGTTACCCTGAACAGTCCCATAAATTTCTAAAACTGAATAGCCCTACTCATACTCTAATTTACCTTGACAATCTCGACAATCTATTTTAAAATTAAGGGTAGGAGGTTACAAACAAATTTATGCAAACCGTACTTTTAACAGCGAATTTTGGCTGGCAAGCTGCGCCAAAATTTGAAAGAATTTTGAAATATAGTATTAGTGTATGTCTTCTCATCTTCCTTTTCGGAGGCGTTGCGGTCGCAGAAGATTCATTCGGTGATCCGTTTGAGAAAGGCAAATTACAGAATCCAAATTGGAAATGGCAAAACGAACCCCCGAAATGGGATGTCGGTGACACTCGTGAAAATTTCCTGTATATTGACAGCGAACCGAACCGGAATCTCTGGGCAAACGACATGTCGCATTTCTTGTATCAGGAAACCGATACGGATATGTTTGATGTCGAAACCCACTTTTTCGCCAAATGGGATACCAGTTCTGGCGTTAATGGATTGGTCGTAAAAAGCCCGAAGGATGATAATTGGGTAACCATTAAATTCTGGTCGCGAGATGAAGGAGCAAAAGGGCATATTCAGTATCAAACTAAGCAAGCCGGGATGGGGCCGCCTGATATCCAATGGAGATTTGGTGATTGGGGTGACATCGAAATGTCCCTCCGACTTAAAAAAGAGGGCGATACATACACTGCTTGGTATAAAGCAGTGGATGATAAGGATTGGATGGATATTGGACAAGGTGACTTTGAACTGACTCCACCCTTGTGGCTCGGAATTTACGCTGGTGTTGCTGCAGGTGCGGGGAACTTGGAGGTCGAATACGAATACTTCAACGATAATCTCAACCCTTTCCCTGTTGAACCCGGTGGCAAAGCGACGACAACTTGGGCGGCAGTAAAAACTCAGTATTAAGAATGGACACAAACTTATGCGGTATTGTCTGATTATCTTTTTTATATTCTTTGGTGTTTCCGTACTCGCGGCATCCACCTTCAAGGATGTCAGTCACACCGCAAATGTCTATCAACGTGAAACACCCGTCGATGCGGAATCCGGGGCTTGGTTTGGTCCCGGGACCGCCGCTGTAGATTATGATAACGATGGCTGCTGGCTTGACATCTTCGTTGTCGGTGATGGCGGCTTACCCAATGCCCTTTACCACAATAATGGTGATGGAACATTCACGGACGTAGCGGTCAAGGCAGGCATCGCAAACACACCACGAGGACGTGGGTGTGTCTGGTTTGACTACAACAACGACGGTTGGCGAGACCTCTATGTTACGTGTGCCGGTCCCAATTATCTCTATCACAACAACGGAGATGGGACTTTCACAGATGTAACACAGCAAGCTGGTGTCGGTGACGAAAAACACGGCACTGGTCCCGTAATCGCTGATTATGATCACGACGGTTGGCTGGACATCTACGTCGCTAATTGGGGACGATCGCCCTCCCTCTTAAACCCAAATCCCGCCCCAAAAACCAACATCCTCTATCGAAACAGAGGCAATGGCACCTTTGAGGAAGTTACAAAAATCGCTGGAGTTGAAGATGACGGAATCGCTTGGGGCGCAATCTTCTTCGACTACGACGGCGATACTTGGGCAGACCTTTTCGTCGCAAACGATCACGGTCCTGACAAACTCTATCACAACAGAGGCGATGGCACCTTTGCTGATGTTTCGGAACAGTCCGGCATCGTAACCGAAGTCAACGGGAAACCAACAGGCGCGATGGGGCTCTGCGTCGGCGACTATGATAACGACGCTGATTTAGACTTTTTCATCACCAACTATGATGCCGATCTCCTCTGGCGTAATAACGGAGATGGCACCTTCACGAACGTTGCTGAGGCTGTTGGTGTCGCAAACGAAGGTGTCGGATGGTATGCCAGTTTTGTTGATTATGATAACGACGGTTTTCGCGACTTATACGTTGTCAACGGCGATGTTGATGGCTCACAGAAAACCAATCGTAACCGCCTCTATCACAATCAAAACGGACAATTTGTTGACCGCGCAGACGCTCTCAATGTCACCGTTGATGCTGTCGCACGTGGTGCAACCGCTGGTGATTTTGATAACGATGGCGATGTCGATTTTTACGTCGTCAATAACACCGGTAATACCCTTCTCCAGAACGATGTCAACCCAAATACAGGGTTCCCCGAAAAGTCAGACAGCAATTGGACGAAGTTTCGGTTGCGTGGAACAAAAAGCAACCGCGACGGGATCGGCACCAGAGTTACCGTGGTAACCGACAACCTTGTTCAGACACAAGAGTTAATCTGCGGTACAGGTTTCTTGGGTGGCGATAGTTTGGAACTTGAATTCGGGCTCTCATCCGCTTATCAAATTGATTCTGTCACCTTGGAGTGGCCCTCAGGCACTGTAGACACTTATCATGACCTCTCACTCCCGAAGCAGAATAAAACCCTCTTTACTTTCGTTGAGGGCGGAACGGTAACGGTAGCGGTTGAGCCGACTGGAAAACTGAGCACAACATGGGGCAAAGTCAAAGCTGCCGAAGTCTTCCAAAACTATCCCAATCCCTTCAATCCTGAAACATGGATTCCCTACCAACTCTTTGAATCCAGCGATGTCCAGATTTCAATCTATTCCCAAAATGGTGAACTGGTTCGCGACTTTAACCTCGGACATCAGCCACACGGCGAAAAAGTGCTCTACTGGGATGGCAAAAACCGAGACGGAGAAACTGTCGCCAGTGGCATCTATTTCTATCAATTCAAGGCAGGCGATACCCACAGTGTTCGGAAAATGTGGTTGCTGAAGTAATCACGGTTCTTTAGCGGTGACACCTAATTTAAGCGAAGCAGATTCAGAGTGGAGGAAAAAATGGCTTTAATAATAGAGGGAGGTAAGGTAATCAATGGGCACATTATATTATCCAATCCGCTCTCGTTGCCCGAGGGAACTGAAGTCCGCGTAAAAATAGAGTCTGTCGATCCAGTTCCTGTTAACAAAGATGATGACCAAAACACCGATTCTAATGAGTCTGAAGACTTTGCTAATCTGCCTTGCTTCGGAATGTGGGCGGATCGGGAGGATATGCGCGACAGTATCGCGTGGCTGCGCAAGGAGAGAGAGAAGTGGCAACAGCGATTAACGCGGACGGCATAATGGAAAACATATTTTTGAGATGGTGGGGATGCGGCGCGTTTGACGCTTGTTTCGGTGATGTCAATATTGCGTTCGATCCGTACCTGTTCGATCAGAACTTAGCGGATGCCGAACCCATATATGACTACATCTTCATCTCCCACGAGCATTTCGACCATTGCCACCCCGCAACCTTGCGGAAGTTATGTCGCGGCGAGCGTTTTAAGAAACTCTTCGTCAATCCCGGATGCATTACACCGGCAGAACCCATCGCTGAAAAATATGGGGATGCCGCATTTGAACGCGACCTACCGATTACGAAACATGTCCCCGCTGATAAAGTTCAGGTTCTCTATCCCAAACATCTCAACGAAAATCAGGGCACATCGCGCGCGTTTCAGGGTTCAGATACACTTGATCTCGGTGATATACAGGTCGAGACTGTTGAGAGTGGCGAGAATCAAACACCAGATATTCCGACAAACGGCTATCTGATAACGCACACTGAAAAAAATATCTCGATTTTACACACCGGCGACTTGCATGAGCCTTATCCAGCGTTAGCAAATCTCCGGGACAAGGTAGATTTCCTGATCCATATGAAACTCGGTCTCCGTGCCGGACTCGCGCCTCGCCTCATTGAATTGGTGGAGTTGATTCAGCCTCGTTTCGTCATACCGACACATTATCGGACTGATCGGAAATCCGACCCGATACCGGCAGGGCATTGGCCCCCAAACGTCACCGACGAAATGGCGTTTATTGAGTCGATGCGTGCCATCGTCGGTGATAGGTCGTGCCTTCTTCCTTTCACCGCAGGCATAGAATATGAGGTTGATATGCCGATGAAGCAGATTATCTGGAAATGGGAATGGTTCAACACATGGACGGTGCCGCCATGGCGGGAGTAAGATTGTTCCAGTAGGTGTTTTTTAAGTGCGAGGAGTTTTCCTAATGAGACTGACACGATTTTTGATTTTGACGCTGCTTTTGCTTTTTACACTGTTCCACGCGAACGTTTCTGCGCAGGATTATACCCAATGGAATTTACCCGAGGGTGCCAGAGCGCGCCTCGGTAAAGGTGTAATAACAGGAAACATCGCGTATTCTCCTGATGGCAGGCTGCTCGCGGTTTCCAGTTCCATCGGCATCTGGCTTTACAATGGGGACAGCCATCAAGAAATAGACTTGCTCATCGGACATACAGAGCGGGTTTTGGTCGTCGCATTTTCCGCTGATGGTGACACGCTTGCGAGCGGAAGTTCGGACAACACAATTCAGTTATGGGACCCGCATACAGGCGAGCACAAATTGACGCTTGAAGGACACAGAAACGATATTACTTCCATCGCGTTTTCGCCACAGATTAACTTACTGGCAAGTGGCAGTTTAGACAAAACGGTTCGATTGTGGGATACGGATACCGGTGAGCATATAACAACCGTCAGAGGACATAGCGGGGCTGTTACTTCCGTTGCATTCAGTCCGGATGGGCGCACACTTGCGAGTGGGAGCGAAGATAACACGATTCGATTGTGGGATCCAAATACTTTTGGACACAGGGCAACCCGCACAAAGCATACAGATTCGGTCACGTCTGTTACATTCAGTTCAGATGGACGGACGCTTGCCAGTTCCGGTAATGACCAAGTAATTCAATTTTGGGATTATACCACCTTCCAACACAAATCTACCCTCACCGGACATACTTTTCCGATTAATGATATTGCGTTTGCTCCTGATGGAAGAAGTTTCGCAAGTGTAGACGATGGTAAGGCAATTCGTTTGTGGAACGCGGACACTGGACAACTCCAGGATACACTCACAGGACATGGAGGGCGTGTCTTTGCTGTTGCGTTCAGTCCAGATGGTGAAACCCTCGCCAGCGGAGGCGCGAAACCGGATACCGCAATTCGATTATGGGATGTACACGCTCGCCAACCCAAGGAGCCTATCACAAGCCATAAGTTTGGTGTTGAATCGATCATGTTCAGTCCAGACGGTAGCACATTGGCGAGTGGGAGTTGGGATAGCACAGTCCGTTTGTGGGATGCGGATACGGGTGAGCACAAGGCGACTTTCAGAACCGGTGCCAATGTCTATTCTGTAACGTTCAGTCCAGATAGTCGTACGCTTGCCAGTGGCGGCCAAGACAATACAATTCACTTGTGGGATGTAGAAAGCAGAGAACGCCAAGCAACTTTGAGGGGGCATTCACGTCCTGTTGATTCTGTGGCGTTTAGTCCGGATGGTGGGACACTTGCCAGCGGAAGTCGAGATAACACAGTTCGATTGTGGGATGTACAGACGGAACAATCCTACGCGACCCTCATTGGGCATAAGTTTCGTGTCAAGTCCGTTGTGTTCTTTCCAGATGCTAAGATGCTTGCGAGTGGAAGTTGGGACAATACCATTCGGTTGTGGGATACACAGACTGGAGAACTCCATTCGACCCGCACGGGGCATACGTTGGGAGTGAATACGCTCGCGCGCTCTCGGGATGGTGGGACGCTTGCCAGTGGAAGTGCTGACGGCACGATTCTCTTATGGGAATTCACACCTGTTGTGCCACAAATAATAGAGGATATAAACGGTGATGGTGTCGTAAATATCCAAGATTTAGTGCTCGTCGCCTCGAATTTTGGACAAACTGGGGCGAATCCTGCAGATGTGAATGGTGATGGCGTCGTAAATATCCAAGATTTAGTGCTCGTCGCCTCGCGTTTCGGGCAGGATTAAGCGGAGCGAACAGAATTAAAAGCCTATATTTCCTTAACCTAATCGTGATTCACCAGATACCACCGTGAAACGAAGTGGAACGATGCTCGGGAACCCATAATTAAAAAATCTCAAAAATTTGGAGAACGTTTATCGTGGCAAAAACATCACGCGTTCGTGTCGCTTTCTATGGATGTGGAAATTTTGCGAATCGGACTCGAATTCCGAACCTATTGGAGACAAATGCAGTTGACATCGTTGCAGCGTGCGATAGCAACTTACAGGCAGCACAAGAAACAGCGACACACTTCAAGATTCCGAGCGTCTATCAAGATGCCCACGAAATGCTTGACACCGAAGCAATTGATGTGTTATACTCTATCGTGCCGGCGTATGTACGAACCGATGTTGAAGCAACCGCTGCACAGAAAGGTATCCATATCTTCAGCGAAAAGCCGCAAGCACTCACGATGCAGGTGGCACACCGAATCAACGATGCCATTCAGCAAGCGGGGGTTATCAGCACCGTTGGGTTTCGCGAACGGTATCGTCCAATCTTTCAAGAAGCGCGTCGGTATTTGACTGATAAGTCCATTGTGCATGTCCGATTTCAGAGTTTCGGAGGCTTACCACCTTCAACAAGTGGTGGACTCAAAACATGGTGGGAAGAGATGGATAAATCTGGTGGTAGTGCCCTTGATTGGGGTGTTCACGCGACAGATTACACCCGCTTCATGACAGGATTGAACGTTGCCAAAGCCCAAGCATTTTATTGTGAACGTCCCGCTTATGCGAACGCGCTTTCTACGAGTTTCAATTACTGCTTTGAGAACGGTGGGACGATGACGCTCAGTTTTGTCGCAGCCGGTTCGGGTCCAAAGGATGAACCGCGGTTTACTATTTTCTATGAAGGCGGATGCCTTGAAATTTATGGATACGATAGGATTGTGGTAAATGGTGAGGTGCTTTATCAAGCAGACGAATTCGATCCGTGGTTGGAACAGGATAAAACCTTTGTCCGTGCTGTCCAGTCTGGAGATGCGAGCCTTTTGCAAAGCGATTATTACGATGGACTCTTCTCTTTAGCCCCTATTTTGGCAGGTTGGGAGTCTTCCCGCCGTGGTGGAGAATGCATTGATGTCGCATCGTTCATAGACGACGTATAATTGAAACTATAGTGAATTCTATAAATAAGTGAACATTTACGCGTAGTTTACCGTTGCCAAGGTCAAGACATAGCCCGGTAGGGGCGGTATCTGTGTAGAAACACAGCATACCCAAATCTAAGCCCCGTAGGGGCGGCATCTCTATAAACGTTCACTGTCCAATTAATTCTAAAATTTATCATAAATTTATCATAAACAAAGGAGAGAAAATTATGGATGCAAGATTGAGAAAAATTCAGATTACACCAATGAAATTCGATAAACAGGGTGAAATACAGCGAGAAGAGTTCGCTACGCTCACCATTGAAGTGCCGATGGATAGCACAGGACAACGTGCCGCAATTATGAGTCTGTGTGAACTCCTTGACCAAGAATGGGTTGTTGTAGAGGTTGAAGGCAAAACGGTCGTGGCTGTCAATACCGCCTAATGTGCACTCTGTTCGTAGTCGTGCGATATATTGCCCGTGTTGAGATCACTATACATGAAGAAGAAATGGCTTTTTACACCCGGTCCCACGCCGATCCCACCTGAAGCGTTATTGGCGATGGCACAACCGATTGATTATCACCGCAGCGATGCTGCGGTCGCCCTAATTAAAGACGTTCTCGAAAAACTCAAACACGTTTTTCAAACTGAGAACGATGTCCTCTTTTTAACATCATCCGGAACTGGTGCTATGGAAGGTGCTGTTGCCAATCTCTTGTCCCGTGGAGACAAGGTAATTGTAATTCGAAGTGGCAAATTTGGAGAACGGTGGAGCGAAATCTGCACCGCTTACGGTATCGAAGTTATACCGATTGACGTAACATGGGGGAATTCTGTTGAACCACAGGCAGTTGAGACACTCTTAGTACAACATCCCGATGTGAGAGCGGTTTTCGCAACACTCTGTGAGACCTCTACGGGGGCTTTGCACGACATTGAAGCATTGGCATGCCTAACGCGCGTTCGTCCGACGCTCCTCGTTGTTGATGCCGTTAGCGCACTCGGTGCAGATGACTTACAGATGGATAATTGGGGTGTGGACGTTGTTGTGTCCTGTTCGCAAAAAGGGTTAATGACACCGCCCGGCTTAGCGTTTGTTGCGCTCAATCAGCGGGCATGGGATGCAATTGAACGTTCGGACCTTCCAAAATATTACTTTGACTTCCGCAAGGCGTATGAAAGCGGGTTAGAGGGTTCTGTCCCCTACACACCCGCAATAACGCTGCTGACAGCACTTCAATGTGCCTTAGATCGTATCTGTGTGGAGGGTATCCGCAGGACGATTGACCGTCACAATCTTTTGGCATCTGCTACCCGAAGTGCAGTTAAGGCATTAGGACTCCCTCTCTTTGCAGCATCCCCGGCGAATACCTTAACTTCAATCCGTCTCCCTACAGAAATTGATGGGAAGGCTTTTGTTAATCTGATGCGAGACACTTATGGCATTACCTATGCCGGTGGTCAGAGTCAATTGAGTGGAAAGATCGTCCGGATTGCGCATCTCGGTTGCATGAATGAGAATGACGTTATCGTTGCCATTTCTGCTTTTGAGCGAGGTTTAGTGGAGATTGGTTATGACATTCCGGTTGGCGCGGGTGTCACTGCCGCTCAAGAAATTTTTGCCCGATAGACATGACTACTGGAGTGGACAAACCATAGCGATGCCCATAGTTGAAAAATGACTGAAACAACACTTTTTGATGCCTCTTATGAACACCGAAAAAAGCTGCTGCTAACCCAAACGCTGGAACGGCTCCGTCCTATCTATAGCAAGTCGGAATTGAACGCTTTGCGTATTGACGCTATGAGTCGAGAAGGTTTGGCACAGCGCTCCGGTCGTGGGTTTGTCAATCGGGATATACTTGAAACTGTGCTTGGGAATCTGTTGGAATGTGTTGCGCCAGGATCCCATAATGCCCCACAGCCCCTTCACCAAAAGCGGGAGCTCTCAGAGGCAATCGAAGAGGTGGCAGATCAGTTATATGCCATGGTAGCACAGTCTTTTTTGGCGGTCACCGATGAAGCACATCTTGATGCCGCCCTTGAAACCGTTTTTTCGCTCCTCTGGGAGCTGCCACGGCTCAAGAGCCGCGCGCTCTGGAATCGTTTCGCCTCTCTCAAAGATCCTGCTGTCTGGGATGCGTACCTCCTCCACAACGGTATTTCCCGTGAAAAACTCGCAGCCATTGATTTTCGCTCCCAGGTTGACACCGCAATTCAGGAACGGACCTTTGAACCCTATGAAGACTTCCTCGGCACTTTAAATCTCGCCTCTGTTTTAGACTATCAACTCCAATTAGTCGGAAGTACCTACCCGGGTTGGCGTGTGCTCTTTTATCACGATGTCGCGTACGCTTTGACACGAAGCGAGGCTCCTGAGGAGAGTCCAGATATCCACAGGGTCCCGGTTCCGTTGTTGCCGCGTGCTATCTCAGAACTCGGTGGTCGCTACTATCAAGCCGATTTACATCCAGAAACACAGATAGGTGATGCCAATTTCTTGGAACATCCACATCGCGGTGTAACGACCGGACAAACAGGCATTATCGGTTCCGGGTGCGTTATCTATCCGAGCACGTTCGGTGGATTGAGTGTCAAGGTCAAACAACGGCATCCCGTCATCGGAGACTTTGTTGAGATTGGAACGGACACCAGTCTTCTCGGACCGGTTCAAGTTTCTGACCATTCCACTGTCGGCACGAATACCGAAATCTACGGATTTGTTGAAATAGAACAAAGGTGTCGTATCGGTTCGTCAGTTGTTATAGGAACGATCCGCGGCGCATCGGAGCATCCGGGAAAAATCTATATTGGAGATGAAGTACGCATTGGAGATGGGACTGTCATTGAAAACACATCGGAAATGGACCTGATTATACCGAACCGCTCACAGATTCCCGCACGAAGCCACGTCGCAAACGACGGATTTGGATTCCCTCGATACGTTACATGAAAGTAGTAAGTATGCTCTTAAACCGTCGCACCAAGGGAGAACGGTAAGCCCAATCGGGGTCCCCACCAGTTATTGGAAAGAGGTGGGCTGGATTACGAAAAGGCACGTCCAAAAAAAACCGTTCATCGAACCGCAAGGAAAATTAAAAAACATGAGAAAAATAGAACGTGCACTCATCAGCGTCTATGATAAGACCCACCTTTTAGATATAGCAAACGCTCTCGCACAACGTGGCGTAGAAATTCTTTCCACTGGTGGCACTGCCCGACACCTTCGAGATGCCGGGATTGACATCCTTGATGTTTCTGACTACACCGGCTTTCCTGAGATGTTGGATGGTAGAGTCAAGACCCTCCATCCGAAGATTCATGGAGGGCTGCTCGCCGAACGGGATAATGCAGAACACAATGCCCAAATGGAAGCACACCGCATTACCCCCATTGATATGGTAATATGCAATTTGTATCCGTTTGAGGCAACCGTCGCCAAACCGGATATGACACTCCCCGAAGCGATTGAGAACATTGACATCGGTGGTCCGACGATGCTTCGCGCCGCAGCGAAAAATTATCGGCATGTTGCTGTGCTCACGGAAGCGAGTCAGTATCCACAAATTGTCTCTGAACTGGATGCCAATGACGGCTGCCTTTCGGAAGAGAGACGATTTGAACTCGCAAAAGCAGCATTCGCACATACCGCTCACTACGACACCGCAATTGCTGCCTACCTCACCGATGATGCTTCCGCCTTGATAACGGGGGTTGATAAAGCAGAGGACTCCGAAACCGATGAATTTGCCGCCGACCTAACACTCCATTTCAAGAAGGAACGCACGCTCCGATACGGCGAAAACCCGCATCAGCGCGCTGCTTTCTATAGAACTGAAACCACGCCAGGACCATCCGCTGCGTGGGCAAACCAACTCAGTGGACAACCCCTCTCCTTCAATAATCTTCTTGATTTGGAAGCCGCCTTAGAGATCGTCAAGGACTTTGAGAATCCTACATGTGCCATCATCAAACATAACAACCCGTGTGGACTTGCAACTGCTGACACCCTACAAGATGCTTTTACGAATGCGCTGGAATGTGATCGGACCTCTGCCTTCGGTTCGATTGTCGGGTTAAATCGCAAAGTGACAATCCAAGCAGCGAACACGATTCGCGAAGCAGCACAAGCAGGCGTAAAGATTGACGCGATTATCGCACCAAGTTATACCGAAAAGGCACTCCGTGCTTTGTCTCGTGTCAAACGCAGACCTATTCTTGAAGCTGGATCGCTTTCGGCTGCGGAATCCGTCTTGCAGATTCGCAACATTACCGGCGGTGCGCTCGTCCAAGACCCTGATGTCCATGACATAGAAGCAGAAGCACTACAGGTTGTTTCCAAGCGCAAACCGACAGATGAAGAGATAAACTCCTTACTTTTCGCGTGGAAGGCGTGCAAACATGTTAAATCCAACTGCATCCTGCTGGTGCACGGCACACAAAGCGTTGGTATCGGTGCAGGACAGATGAGTCGAGTGGATGCTGCTATTATCGCTATCCGGAAGGCGGACGAGAAAGCGAAGGGCGCGGTATTAGCCTCGGATGCCTACTTCCCATTTCCAGATGGTATTGAGATTGCCGGTGAGGCAGGCATCACTGCGATTATTCAACCGGGGGGGTCTGTCAACGACGCACCGGTGATTGAAACCGCGGACGCTTACGGCATGGCGATGGTGCTGACGGGTGTCCGGCATTTCCGGCATTAGTAACGCTGATGCAATCGGAAGCAACACCGAACGCAACTGGTTGACTGAAGAATTGATGGTTCTCCATTTGCCTCATGGTTTTTTGAGAAAATTGGATTTCCGATAATTTTTATGATATTCTATGCCTAAAAAAATACGACAACTCATCGCTGACTTGAGAAAAGCCGGTTTTGTAAACACAGGTGGGAAAGGAAGCCATCGGAATTTCAAGCATCCGAAAGGTCCACGGGTTACGATTTCTGGAAAGCTCGGCGATGATGCTAAGCCTTTCCAAGAAAAGTTAGTCGACAAAAGCATTGAGGAGTCTCAAGATGATTGAAAGCGCAAAGTATATCAAGATCGTTGAGTGGTCAGACGAGGACGAATGCTTTATCGGATATTGTCCCGGAATTATCGGTCCATGTTGCCATGGCACTGATGAGGTTGAAGTGTATCAGGAGTTATGTGAGATCGTTGACGAGTGGATAGAGATTTTGCATCGCGACAATGAGACACTTCCGCCGCCAACTATCGGTAGGAACATTGAGGAATTTTTGAACGGTAGGGGTGATAATTAAGGAGGAACAGATGAAAACGTATACATTTGAGGTTGTCATAGAAGAGGACGAGTGGATCGACCAGCGAATTAAGGACCCTGTTTGGCGAGCTTATGTTCCCGAACTGGAGCATCAAGGAGCTTCAAGTTGGGGATATACGCAAAAAGAGGCTTTAAAAAATCTACAAGACGCGGTGGACCTCCTCTTTGAATATCTATCAGAGCAAGGAGGAGAAATCAATCTCGATTCGCTCTTGCGGCATCCGGAAGAAGGTTCCTCTGAGTCCTGTTCACAAATTCAGGTCAGTGATGTACCTTTAATTGCTATAGCAGTTTAATATGGCTGTTGATTACAGCCGGTTACGCTCACTCAGAATTAACGAAAAATCGGTTTAGATTTACCTCAAAAACCCTCTTATCTTGGAAATCCTGCAAATCCTGCAAATCCTGATTCAGACAATTGAAACATACAAGAGGTTGAAAATTGCCTACGACACTAACACTCCCACCCATAATAATTACAGGCGCAGGGGCATCCGAGAATGTCGGCGAACAGACGAAGCAGCTCGGCGCAACAAGCGCACTCATCGTGACCGATCCAGGAATTGCTAAGATCGGATACGCTGACCAGATTGCCCAGAATTTACAGGATGCAGGGATAGCGTCCTCATGCTTCTCCGATGTGACGCCCGATCCAACTTTACAGAATGTGCGGGACGGCTTAAAGCAATACACTGATGAAACCTGTGATGTCATTGTAAGCATCGGTGGGGGCAGCGCGATTGACTGCGGAAAAGGCATCGCCATGAAACTAACCAATGATGGCGATTTTGCCGATTATATGGGCGTGGATAAAATTCCAAATCCGGGTGCCCCCTTGATTGCGATACCAACGACAGGCGGGACAGGTAGTGAGGTCTCCAAGGTTACTGTCATTACCGACACTGAACGAAATGTCAAGATGATGCTCAGTAGTGCTTGTCTGCTGGCACATGTCGCTTTGGTGGATCCATTACTGTCTCTGACGACCCCACCGCATCTGACTGCCGCAGTCGGTGTTGATGCGTTGACGCACGCAATAGAGGCATACATCTCCAAGCGTGCCCAACCAATAACCGACGCGTTCGCGTTAAAGGCAATTGAGATGATTTCGGGTTCACTCCGACAGGCATGGGCGGATGGCGAAAATATCCCTGCCCGCACGGACATGATGATCGGTGCGTCTATCGCAGGTATGGCATTCAGCAATTCGTCTGTCGCTTTAGTCCACGGGATGTCTCGTCCAATCGGTGCGTATTTCCATATTCATCATGGACTATCGAATTCGGTATTGTTGCGTGATGTGATGGAATTTAGCGTCGTCGGTGCCCCCGCACGTTTCGCTGATATTGCGTGGGCAATGGGCGAACCAATTGATGGATTGTCCCCAATGGAGCAAGCAGATACAGCGGTTTCCGCCGTGGAACGGCTTGTCACCGACATTCAGATGCCGCGACTCGGCGAAATCGGTATTGACAGAGAAAAATTCGAGGAGGTCATCGAGCAGATGGCAGCGGATGCCATTGCAAGCGGTAGTCCTGCGAATAACCCGCGGCAGGCTACGGTTGAAGATATAGTAGCGCTTTACCGTCAATGTTTTTAGGAAGTCTCGCTTCAACGAGAAAAGGAACGGGTCGCGGCTGCGACAGAGTTTCTCAAGCAATTCCTTCTTGAAAACAGTGGAGATGGTGACACCTTTGGATTCATAATTCACGATCCGCAACCCGATAAGTATGTTGGACGAATTGTTGCGGATGTGATGTGTGTCAAGGATGGTATGTTTATTGATGTTGCTGCCGTGTTGCTGGATGCAGAACACGCTGTCATTTATGACGGTGGCACAAAAACCCACGATTGGGGCGCGGAATAGACAGCAAGGTTGATTAACAGTAAATCGAAACTGTTCTACTCTAATAGGATGGACGCAATTTTCTGGTGGGCATCCACGTCCGGCACGCCGCTGGCGCGGTTTCAAACCTTAACGATAAAGGTTGCTGCATCCGTCCTATCTAAAAAATCTGTATGGGTGGATCGGAAACCTGCGCGAAACGAAGTGGAGCGCAGTTCAGGAGTCCATAAATTAAAAAATGAATAGACTTAAGATTGTTGTACCCGGTGATTTACCACCGCAAATCCAAGGCTCACCGCATCTAGAACGCCTGAAACCTTACGGCGACGTTGTTCTCTACGCTGACCGACCCGAAACCCCCGAAGAGAAAATTCGCCGTGCTGAAGATGCAGATATCCTCATCAATTCACGCGGGATCGTCAAATGGCCCGCGGAAATCCTACGTCAACTTCCCAAACTCAAGTTAATCTCGCTCTGCTCTATCGGTACTGATATGATTGCTCTTGATGAGGCAAAGGAGCGAGGAATTACCGTTTGCAATCAGCCGGGACGTACCGCTCCTGTTGTCGCTGAGCACGGGTTTGGACTGATGTTTGCACTTGCCAAGCGAGCAGCGTTCCTTACGGTGTCTATGAAGGCGGGCGGATGGCCCCGTATGGACAACGTTTACCTTCAAGGGAAAACCTTAGGGATTGTTGGCACTGGACATATCGGTGCGGAAATGGCGCGCCTCGGGCGAGCTATCGGAATGAATGTGATCGCGTGGACGTATAACCCTTCGGAGGCACGCGCAGAGGCCTTGGGAGTTCAGTTTGTTTCTTTGGATGAGCTTCTTCAGACTTCCGATGTCGTCAGTTTGCATGTCAGACTGACAGAGGAGAGTCATCACCTCGTCGGTGCGCGTGAACTCGGTTTGATGAAGCAAGGCGCGTTTTTAATCAACGTTGCCCGCGGCGGTGTGATTGATACAGATGCATTGATCACTGCTTTGAACAGTGGACATCTCGGTGGTGCTGCTATTGATGTTTATGACCAAGAACCACTCCCAGCGAACCATCCACTTTTGGAATGCGAGCAGGTGATTCTGACACCGCATTGTGCCGATATGACACCGGAAGGGGTTGAACTCCTTAACGAAGGTGCAGTGGACAATATCATCGCCTTTCTGGAAGGCACGCCGCAAAATGTAGTTGTTTAAAATTTCGTTAGAGCAGTTGCCTGTGAAGCTGCATAGGAGTCACCAATGAGAAAAGAGAAGGAAGATGTCATCGGTCCCAGATAAACCCCAATCCCGTCAGAAACCGATTTTCGACAACGGAGAAAATCGAGAAGAGGTCCCCGTAATTAAAAGTATTGGAGTTGATACCGGGGGTACTTTCACGGACATTGTGATGCGTATTGATGCGGACCTGTTTACACACAAAGTCCTTTCTACGCCCCAAAATCCAGCATACGCGGTGATACAAGGCGTAGATGAAATCTTGCGCTACAATAATACCGATACTGAACAACTGGAGATTGTCCACGGTTCTACGGTGGCGACAAACGCACTGTTGGAGCGTAGGGGTGCGCGTATCGCCCTCGTCACGACGAAAGGCTTTGGGGATATCTTGGAGATAGGCAGACAGACGCGCCCAAGTCTCTACGATTTCTTCGTGGAACGTCCCGCACCGCTTGTTCCCGCTGACAGACGTTTCGGTATATCGGAGCGGACACTGCACACGGGCGAAATCCAAACCAAGATTGAACCCGAAGATTTGGACGCGCTTGCCTCCAAACTCTCCACATTAGAACTTGATGCCATTGCAATCTGTTTCCTCTTTGCCTATGTCAACCCGCAAAACGAACAGATTGTTGCGGAACACCTCGCGCTTCTTGGGATACCGATTTCGTGTTCACACGAAGTTCTACCCGAATACCGAGAATATGCGCGTTTCAGCACTACCGTTGCGAATGCATACATCCGTCCTACTTTGGAACGTCATCTTTCTACACTGATAGAATCGAAACAGTTCCCGAAATCATTCCGTCTGATGCTCTCCAACGGCGGCAGCATTTCTGCAAGGGCTTTTCAGCGTAGCTTGCAAGCTGAAAACTTGCTATACAGAGGTGAGTCGGCAGGCATTCGCACGGTGCTCTCCGGTCCCGCTGGCGGTGTTCTCGGTGCGTATCAGATTGCCAAAACTACTGGTTACAATCAGATTATTACGTTTGATATGGGTGGCACTTCGACGGATGTGAGCCTCTGTAATAACGGTATCTCACTCACGACAGAAAGCACGATTAGTGGACTTCCGATCAAGGTGCCTCTCATTGACATCCACACCGTCGGGGCAGGAGGCGGCTCCATCGCAACTGTAGATGCTGGCGGTGCGTTGCGCGTCGGACCGGAAAGTGCGGGAGCGGACCCGGGTCCAATCTGCTATGGGAATAACGGAGAAGACATCACGGTAACCGACGCAAATCTCTATTTAGGACGTATCGCGGCAACTCAGTTTTTGGGCGGTGCAATGTCCCTTGAAGTCGATAAGCCACGAGGACACATTGAAAAATTCGCAGCGCGTCTCGGTATCCCACCGCTGCAAGCTGCGGACGGTATTCTCAAAGTTGCTAACGCGGCTATGGAGCGCGCAATCAAAGTTATCTCTGTGGAGCGCGGATTTGATACACGCGATTTCACGCTCGTTTCTTTCGGTGGCGCTGGTGGTTTACACGCCGCATTTATGGCAGAAAACCTCGGCATCGAGACAATCCTGATCCCGCCGAATGGGGGTTTACTCTCTGCCTACGGGATGCTTTTTGCGGATGTCGTCAAGGATTATTCGCAGACAGTGCTGTGGCGATTTGAAAAGCGTAGCGAGAACGACGGCAGTTTGATTGAAGCGTTGAACACCGGTTTTAACACCCTCTTAACCCGTGCAGAAGATGAGATGAAAGCGGAAGGCTTCACTCCACATCAACTTAAAGTCAACCGTTCTCTTGATATGCGGTATGAGGGGCAGTCTTATGAGTTAAATATCCCCTGTTTTACCGAGAAGCATGCTCGTCCCAACGAGATAGAGGCTCTTGTCGAGGAATTTCACGCTGCACATGTTCAGCGGTTTGGCTATGCCCGAACCGGTGCTCCAGTGGAAGTGGTGAACCTCAGACTTACGGCTATCGGGGAGACAGACAAGCCTCCGATCCAGGCATTGCCCATCGTGGATGTTGATGCTTCTGAGGCATTTACCTTTCAAAATCCTGTCATATTTGAGGGGGAAACGCTCCCAACCGATTTCTACCGCCGCGAAGCATTGCGTCCCGGCAATCGAATTATAGGTCCGGCGATTGTAACAGAATTTAGCGCGACGACTGTGATACCTCCAGATTTCTCCGCCGTTGTTGATGCGTATCAGAATCTAATTCTGACGAAGAGATAACCGTTTCTGAATTCCTTTGACACGTCACATCCGGTTTGATATACTTTCAGCATCGCAAAAATTGACAGGGAGGAGAGGGTAGAAATGGCTATACCGAGTCGTCAAGAAATGCGGTTGGCTCTACTTCAACATATCGCTGACGGTGAAGAGCATTACTGGCAAACACTGAAAGAGTCATTGGCAGACCACTTCGCGCTTACAGCATCAGACAGGCAGCAACTGGATCAACGCGGCGATAACCTATTTAACTCCAAACTGTTTAAGGTTTTGAACTACTATATGCCAGCTGAGGGGTTAGTTGAGTTAACCCGACAGGCGGGGTACTATAGGATAACTGATCGTGGGCAGTCCGTTTTACAGCAACCACCGGAAGCCATCAATTCAGCCTTTTGGAACCAGTTTAAATTGCCAAGTGTAGATGCAGTTATACCCGTTCTCCTCCAATACCTCGGCGACCGAGAAGCATATCACTACCTGAAGGTCCGTGATACACTGACGGTTCACTTTTCGATCACGCCAGTGCAACAGAAAGCGTCCGGCGGAGGTACCCTTCTATGGAATAAGTGTTGGGGGGAGGCTGGCAGAACCCTTCTCCGCGTGGATTTCATAACGTTGAATTCAGGCGACTATCAGATAACCGACATCGGATTTGAGGTGCTGCAAAACCCACCAGAAGTTATTGATACTACTTTCCTAAAGACATTCCAATTACCAGACGGTGAGATTGAACGATGCCTTCTTCAGCATGTCGCTGATAAGGGATCCAAAACCCGTGAGGGTCTTATAGATGATCTTGTGACTCGTTTAAGGACTGACACATATCCGAGTGGTGCTAACCCATGGCTAAACCCTTGCAGCCGGGCAATGAAACGACTGGAGAGCGGTGGTTTGGTAACAGAAGTCGGTGAGAAATCTGATTGCCAGATAACAGCAGTTGGGCGTGCAGCTTTAGTCTTGGAACCTGAAAAATTTCCATTCGGTTTCATCACACGAATTCAGGAAGCAGCCTCACTCCTACAAGAATTAGACGTAATATCGCATAGTCCGAAATGAAATGGAGGGGTTTTTGCAATGTAATACAAGGAACGGATTTAGTCTATCCCCAGACTAAATCCGGTATTTCTTCAGATTTAAGAAACGCACGTCTATTCGCAATTGTAAGGAAAATAAGAGATGATACTTCTTGGAATCCAGAGTCGCAAGCCCGTAATGAAATGGAGGGGTTTTTGCTCGGGTGTTTCTTTAACTCTACGGAAAGACACGTGTTTTGCCAAACCAACTTCACCGAACCGCAAGGAAAAATTAAAATATGAAAATTACGAATGTAAAAACGATTCTGACAGCACCGAATGGCACGAGACTCGTCGTTGTTAAAATTGAAACGAGTGAACCCGGTTTATACGGCATTGGTTGTGCTACGTTTACACAGCGTCCGCTTGCTGTGGCAACAGCAGTCGATGAATATCTCAAGCCCTTTCTCATAGGAAAAGATCCGACGAACATAGAGGACATTTTCCAGACCAGTTTTGTTAGTTCTTATTGGCGAAATGGACCTGTCCTGAACAACGCTCTCAGCGGTGTAGACATCGCTTTGTGGGACATCATGGGTAAACGTGCCAACATGCCTGTCTATCAACTGCTCGGCGGTAAATGCCGTGAGGCTGCAACGCTTTATGCGCATGCAGGCGGCGGCACCTTTGAGGAGGTAGAGGAGAGCATTCGCCGTTATATGGAACAGGGCTATCGCTATGTCCGCGCACAGGTGGCAATACCGGGCTATTCGACTTATGGCGCGGGCGGTGGGAAGCGGAGTTCACCTGCTTTTGAACCGACCCCTTATGTCAATACCATCATCAAACTCTTCGATCATTTGCGGACACACCTCGGCGATGAGGTGGAACTCCTGCACGATGTGCATGAACGTATCCCACCCATCCAAGCAATTAATCTTGCTAAGGGACTGGAACCGTATAACCTCTTCTTCCTTGAAGACCCATTTGCACCGGAAGATGTCGACTATTTCCAACTGATGCGTCAGCAGACGAGTATCCCAATTGCGATGGGTGAATTGTTCAATAACCCGAATGAGTACGTCCACCTTATCAAGGATCGGCTTATTGATTTCATCCGGGTGCATATCTCACAGATAGGTGGTATCAGTCCGGCACGTAAACTTGCCGCGTTCTGTGAATTCTTCGGCGTACGCACTGCATGGCACGGACCTGGCGATGTCTCTCCAGTCGGGCATGCAGCCAATGTTGCACTGGATTTGGCGTGCTATAACTTTGGTATTCAGGAGCAACACGTCTTCGGTGAAAATACCAAAGAGGTCTTCCCTGGTTGTCCCGAAATTCGAGATGGCTGTTTTTGGATAAATGAAGCACCGGGACTCGGTATTGATCTAAACGAGGAACTCGCGGCACGATTCCCATTCCCAGAAGACCCACTCAATGGTGGTTGGGCACCGGTGCGTCGGATGGATGGAACGGTTATTCGACCTTAGGGCCAAACCCAAGTCGTTTTACCTCTGTCTGGAGCGAGATGCCGGTCTTTTCGCGTACCTGCTGTTGGATGTGCGCAACTAAGTCCAACACATCTGTCGCTGTCGCATTGTCGATATTGAGAATAAAATTCCCGTGCACCGTGGATACCTCAGCACCACCAATGCGGTAGCCTTTCAATCCACTGATGTCGATTAACCGTCCTGCGGAATCACCGGGTGGATTTTTGAACATACACCCAGCGTTTTCTTCGGCGAAGGGTTGCGTTTCGACTTTCTGCTTGTAGAACGCCTGCATCTTCTCAGTAATTGCGTCAGCATCTCCGGGTTTGAGTTCGAGCGTCGCACCCGTAACACAGAAATACGCGTCCAAACCGCTGTGTCGGTACGCAAAATTTGCTTCGGCGTGTGTTAAGTTGACGAGCTCACCGGTGTCATCCATGACCGTAACATCCGTGACAATATCTCCAAAACTACTCCCCCATGCCCCAGCGTTCATGATTAGTGCACCGCCGATAGAACCGGGGATGCCGAGCGCAAATTCCACACCGCTCAAACCGCGTCGTGACATTGTTTTTGAGAGACGTGGCAGTGAGAGTCCCGCACCGACTGAGACGACCCTCCTATCAACCTCCAGTTTCGCTAACTCGCTGATTAACCTAATGCTGATGCCTTTGAAGCCGGTATCACTCACGAGTAGGTTTGATCCGCGTCCAATAATTGCAATCGGAACGTCCCACTGCCGATGAAAACGTGCCACTGCTGACAGTTCGGCGATGGTACTGACTTCGATGTAAGCGGTCGCTTCGCCGCCGATACCGAAATAGGTGTGTTTTGCGAGGGGTTCCTTAAACCGGAGCCGTGAGTTGGGGTGTGTGATGATTTCTGGCAGTGCGTTTTGCCAATTCATTCTGTCTCTCCCTTTTTCTCTATTATAACATATAGGTTTGGCGGATGTCAAAGATGCGAGGACTTGTCCCAGAGACATTCTATTCTCCTGTAGGAGGGATCTCCGAATCCCGACTCTCTCTTTTCTAAGAGCGATCCCTCGACAGCTTCTCCAATCAAGGTAGGTGCGCTTGCAAAGCGACTAAGTAACACTTGTGGGAGGGTTTCCAACCCTGATCTTTTCCAACAAGCAGCCCCAGCGGGGCGGTATGTGTATAGCTGCGCGTTTCTATTATCTCGTTAGTGCAGCGAGCGGCATGTATTTATTTTTAAGGTATGTTGGTGTATCAGTTGTATAGACTAGCGAGTATGGCGATCTAATTGATCAAGCGAACGTGTCAGAAGGCGAGGGCAGAGGTGTGAAGGGTTTAATTGACAACGGTATGAATTGCTTCGCAAACATCCTGAATGAAATCCAGAGTACTTGTCACGTCTGCAGAAGAAATGGGCCAGCGGTTTTCAGTCCCTGGATAACTCGGGTCTAAATTAGATTCATGGACGATTTGGTTGCGACGGTTAACTATAGCACGAAGTCGATTTTTTACATCTTGATCGGTTAAGTTGAGTTCCGAAGCAACGGATCTCCATAATTCGCAAGATGAGAAAAGCCGTACTGCCTTGGCGATATTATCCGGGTGTTGGAAAGCTTGATGACCATGTTTGTCTCGGATTTCTCTATCAAACCAATCATTCTCACTCGATTTGGAAATCCCCGTCATCGTTGCGCTCATAGTCACTTGAAAGCGCAAAAAAGCATTCGTCTGCGGACGAACCCCATCATAAACCTCTAACATCCCGACTCTTGTGATTTCGTGGATGTAGTGGTCAAGTGCGCTAACAATCATAACGATCTGCGCGCGTAACAGATCGGTCAAATCTACAGCCGGGGTGGTCTGTTGGTCAAATGCCTGATGCAATCCGCCCAAATTTCGGACACGTACCATGTTTCCACGACATTGTTCAATAGGACTCAGCATTCTCAGTAAGTGTGATTATTCGCTCCGCGCCGTCAGAAAATAAATCTCGAAATTTAATCATAGATTTCTTCATTTTTTCAAGCACAATGCCCTCTTTTTCAAGCTGCTCGTCACTCAAATCAAAAACTGGGGCTTTATGCTCTTGTGAGAGGGCTATCAACGTATTAAAATCTGACAGTTGGAGAAGGGGTTGACTGGCTATATTATAGAAAAAAAGACTAAGCTGAGTTGAATCCGATCCAATCTCACTTGCTTTTTGATACAATTCATCGGAAAGTAGCATATTGTTTTCACTGAACGCGGGTATGAGTTTTGTTTGAACCCCCATTTTTATCTCTTCGATCCATCGTTGAAAGGCGGCGGCAGAAATACCCTTTTTAACCCGAAAATTCTGAATTATGGTTCCGAGGAATTTGGGATGCTTATCGGGGAAAGGATAAATCGCTTGTTGTAGGATAGGGAGCTTTTTTCCTTGTTGTGCCCACGCTGCCCATTTCGGTAAAATTGAAGCGAGACTCTCCGTTGCCATTGCTGAGAAGTAGTCTGGAAACATCGGAACAATGAAGTAGTCGCTCGTCATTAGCAAATTTTGATTAATAGGTCCCAAACTTGGGCTCATATCTACCAAAATGAAATCAGCATTATATTTGTCAGCAGTTTTAGAAAAAAGGTAATATAAAGACCCCGGCAGATTCTGAAGCGTTACGAGTGAGCCGGACAGTTCTTGGGCAATGCCCAAAGTAACTTCGTATTCAGCAAGACCGATGTGCCCTGGTAACAGGTGCATATTGGGTTGTCCTTTAATAGGCGCACAATCCACAGCCTCAATAAGGGCCGGACGCGATTCAAAAGCAGGAGCAAGTCCATCTCGGATATTCGTTACGGCATCTGAGGTATACATTGAAGCAAAATCCTCGGCATCCTTAAAGCCAAGCACCATTCCGGTAAGATTACACTGTGGATCACAGTCAACGATGATGACCTTCTTTCCTTTATTTGCCAGCATCCAACCGAGATTAAAAGTAGTTGTTGTCTTACCCACACCACCTTTGTGATTGAAAAGTGCAATCTGTTTTGCCATGTTATATCCTCTAATTAGTCGTCTCTGTGTCAGGGTTAAGTTATCGGCAATAAGGCTTGATGTAACACCAATCTTTTCCAGAAATACCACCAAAATAAGTTAGATGATACTTGTATTTATTATATCCAACAATTCTTTAATTTTCAAACAAAACCTTCAGATCCGGAGGGCAATCCTAAAAGGAACAAGCGGTATTAGCATCTATCTGTGTATATATTGCCTCGCTGGACTATGAGGAGGTGGATACTTTTCTATAAACATGCAGTGCCTCACATTTGCGAAAAAAGAAAAAACGAACCTTTTCCGAACAGGTTTGACTAAAGAAGCGAAACCAAAATGTGGATGCCAATGTTGAAGGCATTCACACAACCAAAATTCTTATAGGAGAAATGAAAATGAAGCAGAAATTTTTTGCAATCGGTGCAATCGCAGTTATCGCAATCGTGGGTGTTTTTGTTTTTGAACACGCAACATCGGCACAACGTCCAGATCGGAACGCACAAGGTGAACGTGGAAATCGCCAGGGTGGGAACAGAGGGGGAATGGGAATGATGAACCCCGCCACTTTGGTTGATAATTCTTGGCTAGACCTGACGTTTGCTGTGAAAGTGGACGACGAAACGCTCCTGAAAGCGCGTCCTATCTATCAAGCAACTCGCGATAAATTTGCCGCAAAGATGAAAGAGGCACAGGCGTCCGGCGATATGCGGACAGCTATGACGGAGATGCAGAGTTTTGCTGCAACTGTCGGTAAAGAGTTCCAAACGGGTCTCAAAGAGGTTTTGACTGAAGAGCAGATGAAAAAACTCAACGAATTGACGAAAAAGCGTCAGGAAGAATCACAGCAACGTATGAATCGCTGGCGTGGTGAAGGCAACCGTCGTGGTGGCGGTGGTGGCGGCGGTCGTAATTAGTCGTCAGACAAAAGAGACTGCGAGTCTCATTCGTTATTACACTTTCCCTTCCAAGTAAGGGATGAAGACCCCAGGTCGGGCATGTTTGCCCGGCCTTTTTCTTTTTAAGACACGGCGGATTTTGAGACACGAGGATCAGTTGCCTCTGCGTTCTTCAACCCAATCGAGAATCAGTTCGCGGTTTTCGGTGTCGCCGTGTTGCTGAAACCGGTTGGCGAGTTGTCTGCCGGTTTCAATGAGGAGCGCATCCATCTCTTCAGATTTTGACTTCAACGCGAGTTGGTACTTTTCGACCGCGGCAGTCGGCTGTTTTCGACGCATCAAAGAGATGGCGAGGAGGCATCGGACCTTGACGAGCGTCTGCTCTCTCGTTTTATCGCCACGCCTGCGGATCAACTGCGATTCTAATGATAACAGATTCCTGAATGCAGGCATGTTAATCGGATCTTTCCGCAAAACGGTTTCAAAACCAGTAAACGCTTCCGCGTGTTTACCTTCCACGAGATAGAGATAACCGATGGTGTTATAGATTTCAATGTCTCGCTTGGATTCAGGAATCGCCTCGAATTCAGCGAGCGCGGCGGCGTACTGCCGTTGCTGCATGAGTGCATTCCCGCGTCGGATTTGCAAGTTAATCTGCTCTTCCTTTGCCTGTCGGTTTTGTGGTTCTTGTGCCAAAACGCGAGATACTTCGACAGCAGCGCGTTCGTAGTCTCCGGCACCTTGATAGGCATTCGCCAGACTCAGACGTAGATTCAGATCGGTCGGCGCGAGTCGGAGTGCTTCCACAAGCAGCTGGATTGCAATCGTGTAATCTTCCGTATCGCTGAGACTTCGCGCATAATGGTGATACGCGGCGATGAGGTTGTGCAGTGCGTGCTCGGCGTTCGGATTGACGTTGTAAACGTGCTGAAATACCGATAGTGCGTCGGCATAGTCTCCTTTTTTGAGATATAACTCGCCAAGCAAATTACGGATGTGCATTTCGCCCGGGTGAAGTTTTTGTAGTTCGAGATACGCCTCCACGGCTTCGTCCAGTTCGTCTGCTTCGTTGTGTGCGTTCGCCTTTCGGGTGAATACATCGCTCAGATTTGTTCGGGCGATATGGAACGTGGGCATCAACCGCAAAGCGTTACGATAAGCGTCAATCGCCTCGTCCCATTTCTCACGGTTTCGTAGGGCTACGCCGTAGTTATTATAGCATTGTGCAAGGTTTTGCTGTGTCAGTGCATCGACAGGATTGAGGTCAATTGCTTTCTGATAATACCCAATCGCCTTTTCAAATTGCCCGGCTTGGGCATATCCGTTGCCCATGAGTTGATATGTAGGGGCATCAAGAGGCTCCATCTGTAACACCCTTTCAAAAGTGATGGCGGCGGTCTCAAAGTCTTTTGAGGCTAACGCTTTAAATCCCTTTGCTCGGAGGAGTTGATGTAGATTTCGCCGTGCAGCTTTGTGATAGGGCGCGATGTGAAGTGCTTTTTCAAACGCTTGTATCGCCCCCTCAACATCTTTCTTGTGATAATAAAAGATGCCGAGTGTGTTGTAATCCGCTGGAGATGGTTTTTGGTCTACCCGTTTCTCAAGGAGGGCGATCGCCTCGTGCGTTTCTCCTGTTTCGTGATAGACTTGAATCAATTTTTCTATTGCGGGTTGAAACTTGGCATCGAGATGTCTGCAGGTCTGGAAGCTTGCGATTGCTGACGCTGTATTACCCTTGTCGAAGTAGACGGTTCCAAGGAGGTAATGTGAACGGAGATGTTTCTTAATATCCGCGTGGGGTTTTTGTTCGATCTCGGCTTTTAGCATGTTTATAGCGATGTCGTGTTGTGGTGTATCAAGAGGTGTCCTATAAAGTTTCCGTAAGGTAGTTATATCACGTGGCGATGGGTGTTGTGCTATCGCCGTCGGATAGCTGATGTCTCCTGGGTGTGGACTATGCCCCCATAACCCAATTGCGTGTCCAAACTCATGGAGACACACGGTGCGCATCTCTTCCTGTGATAGTTCACCGATAGTCGCATCGCCTTCTAACATAAGGATTACCTCGACTATGAAAGGGCGTGAGGAAGCGGAATCAGACTGATTTTGCACAACAGTTTGTGTTGTCTCTTTGAGGCGTGTGAGTTCCGCGCTACCGAGTCTGGTGTCCTGAAAATCGGTGAGGAGACCGGTATATCCCCAACTGACGCGGATGTCTGCGTTCTGAGATGTTTCGGTTTCTTCAAATTGGATGTCGCCGTCACTGGCGGTCTGCCATGTTTGCATGGCGTATCGGATTTCCGGTAAGTACGGGCTTTCTCTTAGGATAGGGGAGATGTATACCCGAATCGGCATCTCTGTAAAACGGGTGATTCTTCCCTGAGAGAAAAGTGTGATGTAGTCGAAATAGTCCGCATTAGGGGATGGGCGAGATTGTTGTGCCATCGCAGTTTGAAGGTTTCCAATATTAAGAAATATAAAGGCAAAGTTGATTAGCATAACCCCCAAAATATTTTTTAAATAGGTTTTGACTCGCAAGCTGCGCCAACGGATGTGTTGTGCTCTAATTTGCATAGACCGATTCCTTGTGATTTTTAGTGAATGAATTAGCTCCGACTCGCCAGTTTGTTTGAGAAGATACTAATTAACCCCCCTAACATCAAATACCCGAAAATGACTTCCAACGTAACGAAGAAGCGCGCAGCGGCGTTGTCCGCGACGACATCACCGAAACCGAGCGTTGTGAAGGTGACAACGCTAAAGTAGAAGCAGTTCCAAAAGGTTAGTGGTTCACCACTGTAAGCACCTGTTGTTTGGTCAAGGCACCCACTGCCTAAAGGCAGGGGCTTGTGCTTCGTAGACAACAGCGATTCTTGAAAAATCGACTTATATCGTCTCCACAGAGGCGTACCCAGCAAGCCTCAAGATGTTTATAGCAGCGTTGATGTCTCTATCGTGGTGTGCCCCACATTCGGGACATGTCCACTGCCTATCAGAAAGAGTTAGGTTTTGGTTGTGAAACCCGCAATCGCTACAAGGTTTCGTTGTCGCCGTCCATTGTCCGACCTGACGCAACTCACGCTTATGTTTTTGACACTTATACTTCAATATCTCAACAAACTGGTAGAAGGCGAGATCAGAGACCTTGCGTCCCCAAAGGCGTTTCATACCCGCAAGGTTCAACGTCTCGGTAGCGATAAGGTCAAAACGCCTGCACAAATCAGTCGCAAGTTTCCAATGCCAGTCCTTGCGTTGATTGGTGATTTTCCGATACAGACGTGCGAGTTCACGGACAGCCCGCCAGTAGTTATTAGAGCCTTTGACCTTTCGGCTGACGGCTTTATTGAGGATTCGGAGTTGTTTCAAGGACGCTTTCAAGGGTTGCGGATGTTGTATCTTCTCACCCGTGTTGAGAGTCAAGTAGGTGTCCATACCGAAGTCTATCCCTACGCTTTCACCTGTAGCAAGATAGGGTTCAGTCGTGGCATCGTCAGTGACAATGTAAAGCCAATAGGTGCCGACCGCATCACGCAGGATTTGGATATAGCGGACTTCTCCGTTCCAGTCGCGGTGTTGATGGAAAGAGAACCAGCGTTTATTAAACGTCAATCGTTGTGTGGATGCGTTCCACGCTTTCAAAGAGAGCCTCGCACGTCCTTTGTCAAGTTTGTAGCCTGTTTTGAACTTCGCAGAGCGATAGCGGTCTTTGCGTTTGAACTTTGGCAGTCCGCCGAGACCCTCAAAAAAGCGTTCATACGTGATGTGAATGCGGATAATTGCTTCGTCAAGTGTGTCCCGCGGGATCCACGCCCAATGTTTATGGGTCCGTTGGAGCAACTTCGTCAAATGCGGTTGCAGGCGATAGCGTCCAGCATATTTACCATAAATGCGGTAATAGCGTTTTTCCAGGGCGAGAAAGTGGTTATGCACATCCGCAAGATCATCAAGCATGTTGCTCAAGCGTTTGTTTTGTGGGTGATTACGTAGCTGATATTTGTAGGTTCTCATGGTGTTACCAGCTACCAGTTTTTAACCCCTACACAGTGGGTAGGCAGACACGTCACCTTGCGGCAACGCTGTGTATGTCTGCCAACTGGTCTAAAGAGTATATCATTTTTGGCATTTTTTGTCAAAAAAAAAGGAGACGGGCAGGAGACCCCATCCTTTAGGATGGGGTCTCCTGCCCGAAGATCGATGAAAATGGGGTGTCCAGTCTTGCATCCAAGTCGGCATCCATGCTGGGAGTGGCATATACGCAAGCGCGAACAGAAACGCAATGAAGAGGGACCAAGATGCCCAGAGTGCAAGGCTCCGCCCGTAGTCGGAGCTCCATCGCCATAACTTTGCTAATATAGAGTTCGCCTGATTGAACGCACGTATGAACTGCTGGTCGGCGACATACCGTTTAAAAAAAGGGTTCGCGACTTCGTCTATGTGTCGGCTATCCAAATAGAACTCGGTGGGACGGTGCTGTTTTCTACTAAGTTTTGCTTTCACTGCCCGAAAGAGTGTATCTGGAACGTACTGAACATCGCGAAAGACAGCGACAGAGACAAACTGTGCGGCGGTAAAGTTAGCGGTCCCGAAAAATGTGGCGTTATTGAACGCTGTTGTTTCTGGAAACCATGTTCCTGTGCAGTCAAGTATACCTTGAAACAGCGCGCGCCGAAAATTGACTTCAATTAAGAAATTAGCCTCATGGAAGACAGCGTTTTCACTGAATTGAGCCCTATTGAAATCGGCAACGTTGTGAAATCTTGCCCGCCAAAAACTGGCACTCTTGTGAAAGATCGCACTGTGAAAGTCAGCACGTTTCTGAAAGATGGCTTCGCGGAAGGCACAGGGACCGTGTAAAATGGCTTCATCGAAATCAAGATCTGCCTCAAAGAGAGTGCGTCGAAAATCCACCGCTTCTTGGAAGACGACCGTCCGGAAATTGACGATGTTTTTAAATGTGCACCCGATGCAAGAGAGTTTCTTATTGAGAAGAATCCGATCATTTTCGTCCCGTTCCGATTCTATAAAAAAGAGATCAACAACCCCTTCAATCGTGCAATTCGTGAAGGTGACAGATACGGCATCGCTTTGTAACGCGTCAAGGAAGGTTTGCGCTTCGATTGTTTCTCCGTGCTTCTCGTACATCTGTCTCTTTTACCTTGATTCTATAACAGGACTAAAGTTTGGACGATTGTAGCATAGGCTGTTAGCCTGTGCATCAGTATCTCTGATTTTTCTGAAAGTTCCTGACACACATGCAACTTACAAAAAATAAACTCGGATGTGCCAAAGGGCAGCCCCAGCGGGGCGACATCTGTATAGAAATATGATGTTAAAATTCTGTAAGAAGGTCAGCAAGCGGATTTTCGAGAATTGGTTCCTTTTCAGGTCGAACAATGGGATGACTTATCCCATCTTTGAGGTGATAGACTTCGACATCGTCCGGTGTTAGCCAACATAACTTTGGGACACGCGCTTCTATCTCAGCAGCCTCTGGATTCTTTTTTGAGAGTTGTCCTGCGGTTAAAAGATTTATAAGGACCGCCAAAAAATACGGACTATGGGTTGTCATAATGATTTGGCTATCAATGTGGTTCCGCATCAAGGCGAAGATGTACACGAGATCTTTCTGTGTTGTCGGGTGGAGATGTGCTTCGGGTTCTTCAATCACGCGAAAAACCATTTCATTGTAAAGCATGCTCATGAACACATCCTGTAGGATTCGGATGACGTTTTGGTGCCCTGTTGATGCGTGTTCTAAGAGAGTTGTGTTTTCACCGGTTGGGTGCGAAAAGAGCCACGATTGAGAAATCTCACCGATTGTTTCATATTTACCGTTTAAGATGTGAGAAATTTTTTTCAGTAGGAATTCCATTATAGGTTTATCGACTTCATCTGATTCCTCCTCGCTTCTTTCCTCAAAAAGGTTCCGAAAATTCTGTGTGCTAAAGGTATCAAGGAATTCCTCGTTTTTTTCCAAGAAGCGTGCGATGAGATGAAGATTCGCGCGTGGGCGGGTTGCGGCGCGCGTGTGAAGATCGCTTTTTATACCGCCGTAGAAAATCCTTTTAAGGGCATCTGGATAGTTGACAGCGATATTCCTATCTGCCGGGATAAAAAGACTTTCTCGATATTTACCGGCTAATTTCTCAGTAATGCCACTCATTCCGATCGCCATGTTCAAAATATAGTAGAATCGGTTGGTATTTTTAGTGGTTTTATAGTCGTCTTCTGAAGTTGTATCTGTTTCTGTTGGGACGCTGTCGAGTTGTTTTATGTCAATCCCTTTAAGTTTCTCCGTTAAGTTGTAACAGAGGCTTTCTACTTCGTCCATAACATCGGGTAACTCGATGTGAAGCGTTTTCTCGTCGGTTAACGTTAGGCTGATAGCACTTTCCGCTGTATAGTGGTAAATAATTTCAAAAGGTTTTGTAGTTCCCTCTTTTTCCGCGATCAATTTTTGAAACCCCGCAGCGTCGCCAAAAAATTCTCGAAATTTACGGGCGATTTGTGTATGGAACACCTTTGAGAATTCTTGTTCAGGGATTTTCAGGTATTCTGACGGATGTGTATTGATTTGTCTGATGTATTGGCGAAAGTCACGAATCAACTCTTGAAAAAAGTACAGCAACTTCGCGAGAGCGCTTTTTCCGCTGGCTGTTTCACCGATGAAAACCACTAAGGTTTTATCCATGTTGATTTCCGCTTCACGGATATTCATAAAATTTTTGACAACCAGTTTAGGCATAGCGTCTCCGGGAGGGTGAGGGTACAGGATACCACTTGTAGACTGAGGTTATAGTAGATCTCATAAATCAGGATATCGTTTTGGTGGTGAGGATTCTAAACGCAATAACAGGAAATCTTGGAATTAGCAAGGGATCGGTGTCCATCCTTTGCTTGTCCGAATCGCATCAATGGCGATTTGATAACGCCAGCCCTCTTGAAAAGTCAGATAGGGTTCGTGTGGACGGTTCTCAATATCCGCGAGAAAATCCCGAACAAGCGCGACCCATTTATTTTGGATGTCGTCCCCGATACGCGGTAGAGCATCTGTTAAAGTTTGCGGAATAGGCAATTCCTCACTTGTTTCGCCAACGTGTTTTGTAATAGCGGATAGGATGTGCCCGCCTCTTCCAACGAGCGTTCCGCGAGTCCCATAGAAGTACCAGCCACCAGTTGGAGAATGGGTCGGTACCCCTGGATTCGTCCGCATGGTTGCAAGAATACCCTTGTCAGTATCTGAGGTTTCTGAAAGTCCTAATTTGAAGAACGCCGAATAATCCCATTCTGCATCACACACCCGCCATTCGAGTTTTGATGCCGCTTCGATCGGAATTTCTCTGCTCGACCACACCCGAAAGTCGCGAATCTCCGGCACGACCGGTGCTTTTCTGGTAGCAGTTTTGGCTTCGCCGACAGTGGAGACGACTTTCATGCCTGTCATCCGTTCCAACATACCAAGACGATGTGTGAGTCCGTTGTTTAATACTCCGCCGCCGTGTGCAAGGGAGTTCATCCAATTCCACGGTTTTACTGTCTTTGAAGAGGTATCGCTTGGTATCCGACGACTATATCCGATATCGACTGCTGTTAGTTCGCCGATGACTTTTTGCTGCGTCAGCAGTTGACGGACGTAAGCGACACTTGGATCGTAGAGGTGTGTCGCAGCAAAGCCGTGTTTCAGTCCTGTGTCTTTGATGAGGTTGTAGATGTGTCCTGCTTCCTCCGCCGTGAGTGCTAAGGGTTTTTCACTGATGATATGGCATCCGAGTTCTATCGCAAGTTCGATAACCTCGGTCCGTAAAATCGCGGGGGTTGTGAGTGCAACGATATCCGGTTTGTGTTTCAACAGGCTTTTACGCCAATCAATTGAAGCCTCAGCGACCCCTAATTGAGAGGCGACTTTTTGCACGACATCCGGTTTTCGGGCACAAATTGCGAGAACTTCAACACCGTAATGTTGGAACGCTTTTGTGTGTCCTTCAGCCGACCAACCGGCACCAACAACAACTGCTTTTAATTTTTTCATCCAGTCCCTAACGCTTAATTGACTGCTTAAGAAGCAAAATCTCCAACCTTTTTTGAGTAGCAAATAGGCGCGCTTTTTAAGCGCGCCAAAATACTGTTTCGGATTATGCCAAGATCTCACTGACAAGACGCGCTTTTTCCTCAACGCCTGTCAATCGGTGGTCAAGCCCTTGGAATTTAAAGGTTAACCGCTCGTGGTCAATGCCGAGTAGGTGGAGAATTGTGGCATTGATATCCCGAACGTGAACAGGGTCTTTGACGATATTGTAGCTAAAGTCATCGGTTTCGCCGTGGACAACGCCACCCTTAATACCGCCGCCAGCCATCCAGCGTGTAAAGCATTTCGGATGGTGGTCGCGTCCGTAGTTATCCGGCGTAAGCGTACCTTGGCAGTAGACGGTTCGTCCGAATTCGCCGCCCCAGACGACTAAGGTTTCGTCAAGCATCCCGCGCTGTTTCAGGTCTTGGACGAGTCCAGCCGAGGGTTGGTCGATGTCGCGAGCCTGATTGCGGATATTCGTGGGTAGTTGTCCGTGCTGATCCCAGCCACGGTGGAAGATTTGGGCGAGGCGGACATCACGCTCCATCATCCGACGTGCGAGGATACAGCAATTGGCGAATGTACCGGGAGTTTTGACCTCGGGTCCATACATTTCTAAGACGTGCTCGGGTTCCTGTGACAAATCCGTAAGTTCGGGAACGCTCGTCTGCATGCGGAATGCCATCTCATATTGCGAGATACGCGCGTGCGTTTCTGGATCACCGACTTCCTCGTAAAGTTCCTGGTTGAGTTCAACAAGGGTGTCTAACATCTGCTTCCTTGTTTTTTCGTTAACCCCTTCTGGGTTCGAGAGGAACAGCACCGGATCGCCTTGGCTACGCAACAGCACGCCTTGGTGTTCCGATGGAAGGAAGCCAGAGCCCCAGAGACGGTTATAGAGTGCCTGCGCACCCTTTGGACCGCTCCAAGTCGCGTTCATCACAATAAAAGCAGGTAGGTTTCTGTTTTCACTACCGAGTCCATAGCTAAGCCACGCGCCGAGACTCGGTTTACCGGGACTTTCATCACCGGTACAGAAGAAGGTGATAGCCGGATCGTGATTAATCGCCTCGGTGTGTACCGTCTTGATAATCGCAAGGTCTTTCGCCATTGCTCCGGTGTGCGGTAGCAGTTCGCTCATCCATACACCGTCGCCACCGTTGTCGTACTTCTTGAACTCAAATATGGAGGGTGCGATTGGGAACTTATCTTGTCCTGATGTCATCGTTGTGAGCCGTTGACCCATCCGGACGGATTCTGGGAGGTCGGTATCGAACCATTTCCCCATATCCGGTTTGTAATCGTAGAGATCCAGTTGGGACGGGGCACCGGACATGAACAGGTAGATGGCACGTTTCGCCTTCGGCGCAAAGTGCGGTAACTCTGGTAGACCGCCAAATCTCGGTTTCGCTTGACTTTCGAGTGCGTTGGCGACGACGCTCGGTAGCAGCGAAGCGAGTGCTGCACCACCGAGACCTGACGCACATTTGCCAAAGAATTGGCGGCGCGTCTCAAGTTTCAGATATTCCTTAATAGGGTCCATTGTGTAACTAACTCCTTGCGCGGTTACAAACCGCACTTCTGAGTGTAGCAAGGTTTTTAATTATTAGAACTTGGGCACCGCTCCATTCCATTACACGGTGGTTTCTGGCTAAATCAACCACCACGGGCGTATGAAAGGGTTGGAGTTCACCAAGAACCCTCATGAAACGGAGTGGAACGAGGCTCAGAAACCCAATAAATTAAAAACTCTTCTACCCCTTGTTCAGAACTTCGTCCAGATTGAGAATCAGATTTGCAATCATTGTCCATGCAGCGACTTCGACTGCATCTAAGGTTTCATCAGGCGGCGATTCACCGACAGCAATTAATTCTTTGGCTGCTTCTGGATTTGCCTCAAACTCTTGATGGTGAATTTGGAACGTCTCCAGTAGCAGTGTTTCTTCCTTCGGTTTCGGGAGTCGGGCGGTAGCCGCCTCAAAGAGATAAGCGATGCGTTCTTGTGTTGTTTCACCACCCTCTTTAACCGTGCGTTCCGCAAAAACGCGCGCCGCTTCAAAGAACTGCGGATCGTTCATCAGCATTAACGCCTGCATCGGCGTATTGGTACGTTCACGCCGGATTGTGCAGGCTTCGCGTGACGGCGCGTCCAGAATGTTCATCTGTGGCGGCGGTGCAGTGCGCTTCCAGAATGTGTAGAGGCTCCGGCGATATACCTTATCGGCACCGGTATCTTTAACGAACGTGTCGGTATTAGATCCGGTAAACCCGACGGCTTTCCAGAGTCCATCCGGTTGCGGCGGTTTGACGCTTGGACCCCCGACCTTGGTATGCAACAAGCCGCTGAGCGTAAGTGCATTATCGCGCACGATTTCGGCATCGAGCCGGTACCTTGGACTGCGGGAGAGCAAGACATTGTCTGCATCGATCGCCAATTTTTCAGGTGTGACCTGTGCACTCTGCCGATATGTTGCCGATGTGAGCATCAATTTCAGCATTGTTTGCACGTCCCAGTCGGATGCAATAAATTCAGTTGCGAGCCAATCAAGGAGTTCCGGATGCACTGGCGGTGCGCCTTGTGTACCGAAATCTTCTGATGTCTTCACAATTCCCGTGCCGAAGACGTTTTGCCAGAAACGATTAATCGTAACACGGGCAGTAAGCGGATGTTCCGGTGAAAGCAGCCATTTGGCAAAGCCGAGGCGGTTTGGTGATGCATCTTCCGGCATCGCTGATAGTATTGCCGGGGTTTGCGGATAAACCTGTTCCTCTCTATTTTCATATTCACCGCGTGCTAAGACGTAGGCACCTCTCGGTTCCTCTCGTTCTTGCATCACGAGGGTAGTCGTGAGTGACGCATCAAGTGTGTTCCGTTTTCCTTGGACCTCCGATAAGTCAGCGAAGAGTGTTTTCAGATCCGCGAAGGCACGCTGTGCATTTTCATTGACCGCCTTATCCAGTGGGATATTTCTCCGATAGTAATCCCGGATTTGGTCTTTCTGCGCAGTCTCACGTTCGCCGCGAGATGTGCCAGCGATATCGACAATATTTGATGGAATCATCGGTGGTGCGCTTTCAATGCGGAAGTAGAAACCAGAAGGACCTGAATAGTTAACGACTTTCAGGAGCAGAGCATTGTTACCGGGCTTGAGTTGCACCTGAACTTGTTCCTGATCGGCGGCGGCATCTCGTTGGACGTTTTTGGCGAGGAGTTCAGTGCCGTTCATCCAAACCTTCAATGCGTCATTGCTTCCGATATGCAAGAGTGCTTTCTGCTGTGTAACAGAAGATATGTTCCGGAAGAGGTAGGTCGCACTGTTTTCACCGACGATGTCGTTATGTACCTGTTCGTCAACCCAGTGTGCCTGCTGTTCCCATTTGATGGTCTTACCGTTCACCTCATAAGTATCGCCTGTGTTGACGTTTTTCGTTTCAGGTTCATAGACCTGATAGAAGGCGAGGTTGCCGTGTTCAGCGGTGAACGGACCGGCAGCTTGCCAATTTCCTAAGGTTATTTTGGAACCGATCGGATAGATAGTCGCAGCATCTGTGAGGGCAAGTCGGAATCGTCCGAGTTGCTTCTGCCGCAAGTCATATTCATGCTTGAGGCGGATTTTCAATCTACCGCCCTCCATCCCAAAGGGTGTAGCAACGAGGAAGATGGCTTGCCGATTTTCGCGTCTTCTGTCGAGTGCCCATCCGGTTTCCGGTTTATCATCGATTGCATTTGCAACGACACCACCAAGGTTATTTTCCCCAATTGATTGCTCGTGGTCTGCCCACGCTTGCACAACTTGGATGGGTGTCCATGGATCGTCAGGATCGGTGGTTTCGGTCTCGCCTTCCACGCTCGCATCATCTGTGGATGCGCTTTCCGTTTCCGTTTCTGCCTCAGTATCGACATCAACGGTCGTTTCGCCTTTTGTTTCTGCCTTAGTGTCAACATCAACGGCAGGCGCGCTTCCGGTTTCTGCCTCAGTATCGACATCAACGGTCGTTTCACCTTCTACCTGCGTTTCAGCGTTACTATCACTGCTTTCTTCTGTGGGAGAGGCATCGCTATCTGCGGGTGGCGCAATGAAGAGCGCGAAATCCGTCAAAACAACGTTGCTATTGTCGCTTCTACCGACACCACCTTTCGGCAAGGATTCGTGCGTGAGACCTTCTAAACGAACGGCACTCCATTTACCGGGTGGCAGATCTATGATGACCTCGTAAATCTCCTGTTCAGGGTTGGTGCCGCTGGCTAATATGGAGTTGTCCTCTAAGACTTCGAGCATCGCACCGCCTTTTGAGTAGAGCGAGGTCGGTTTCAGTGTTGTCCAGCGCGGCATTCTATTTTCCCACGCGATTTGCGTCGCATCGAGTTCAGGGATGGGTGCTTTCGTCTGGGCATCCAGCTCGGCGATCTGTTCATCAAACGCGGCGAGTTCCGCTTCCTGCTCCGCGGTCGGCAACTTCACAACAGGGGGAGAGTCCTTGCGGTTGCCGTCCATCGCATTTTCGGTGATATTGTTGAAATAGGCGTAGAGTTGATAGAACTCTTTCTGTGTGATCGGATCATATTTATGATCGTGACACTGCGCACATCCGACAGTTAATCCCATCCAGACAGTGGAGGTGGTGTCGGCTCTGTCGATTGCGTACTGAACATAGTATTCCTCATCAATCGAACCGCCCTCGCTTGTCGTGACATGGCATCTATTAAAGCCAGTGGCAATCTTTTGTTCAAGCGTCGGTTCCGGCAAGAGATCCCCTGCCAACTGCTCAATCGTGAACTGATCGAACGACATGTTTTTATTAAATGCCTCGATAACCCAATCGCGGTAGGGCCACATTTCACGGTAGTTATCTAAATGGAGTCCATGGGTATCGCCGTAGCGTGCGACATCGAGCCAGAAGCGCGCGAGGTGCTCCCCGTATTCGGGCTTTGCCATGAAAGCATCAATAACTTTTTCGTAAGCGTCGGGTGAATCGTCTGCAAGGAATTGATGGATCTCTTCGCGTGTTGGTGGTAAGCCGGTAAGATCGAAACTGAGGCGACGGATGAGCGTTCGTTTATCGGCTTCGCTTGCGGGTTGTAAGCCTTCTTTTTCAAGACGTGAGAGGATAAATGCATCAATGGGATTTCTGACCCAATCTGTATTCTGGACATCGGGGGGTGTCGGGCTGACCGGTGTAATAAATGCCCAATGCTCTTCCCATGTTGCACCTTCGCGAATCCACTGCGTAATGGCTTCAATCTGTGCCGGTGTCAGCGTCTTATTGAAGTCCGCAGGTGGCATGCGGTAGTTGTCATCATTCGATACGATGCGAAGATGGAGTTCGCTCTCTTCTGGTTTACCGGGGACAATTACTGGATATCCACTCGGTTCAGAGAACGCGCCCGCTTTCGTATCAACCCGTAGGTTCGCCTGTCGGGTCTTGGCATCCGGTCCATGACAAGCGTAGCAGTTATCCGCAAGAATGGGACGGATGTCGAGATTGTAATTTATGCTGGCTTGTTCCGTTTCGTGATGTTCTGCAAATGCCGAAAATACTCCTAACACGGCGAGGCAGAAGCACACCAATATGGTTCCCGTTAGTGGTATCGTATTGTTAGCGATCTTCACTGGAATTCTCTCCCTTTTCAGCGTTGTAGGCAGCACGCAGATTTTCTGTATTAAAAAACGCAAGCTGCAACTTGCTATAATAGAATTAGCAATTGTGACGCTTCGTTAACCAAAAGGTTTAGCAATATTGCTATATTTTACGATACAGTTATGTTTTTGTCAAATATTTCTTCTCATGGAGACATTCGGTTTTTGTTGACACTCTGGGGTAAACGTAGTATGATTCTTGTATTGATATTAAGAGCGAACCGAATGGCACACAGGAGATTTCATCAAGGAGCAACAGAATGGCTTTTATTGATTTCAAGAAGATCCCTGACGTTCAGAAAAGATTTGGCATTCGACACATCGAAAATGACTTCATAAAGATTGAGGAAAACGTGTTACCTTCGGAACAATTTCTGCAAGAGTTGGAATTTAGCAGACAGTATATTCCTGTTTTCGCTTCTGAGGGCGCGCGTTGTGAAGCCGTTATCTACCCTGTTTTGCGGGAAGTGTATAAAGCGTACGCTGCTAACTACGCCCTATGGATAAAGGAACCTCTTGCCTACGATGAAACGCTGAGCGGCACGCCCGACTACTTTGTCTCAACAAGATCCGAATTGGGCATACTCATTGTAGGCACCCCTCCTATTTGGTGCGATTGATTCTGTCTTCAAGGCGGCAAGCGAGGTTTCTCAAGAAAACTCCGCCCAGTAAGCACTTTTACCGATTTGTGTAAGTCTACCTATTCTGTCGCAACCTTCTCAAAAATAATAATATGCTGCCACGGTAGGTCCTCAAGCGTCTCTATCCAAGAAAGCGGATGTGGTGTTGCCTCCTTGATCACCTGTAACTCACTCATCTTGTGCAGCCGTTTGATGGGCACATGTGGATCTTCAGCACGATATTCCACGAAAGCAACTCTGCCACCTGTTTTGAGCGCACGACAGATGTTCTTCATCATCTCATACGGATGCGAGAACTCGTGGTAGACATCCACCATAATCACCAAGTCTACCGATTCTGGTGGCAATTTCGGGTCGGTGATAGTGCCCAAAACCCCTTTGACATTTGTAATACCTGCCTCCGCCATCTTCTCAGAGAGCAGGTCGAGCATTTCTTGCTGAATATCAACGCCGTAGATGATCCCTGTCTCACCGATTTTCGGAGAGATGCGCCGAGCGATATAACCCGTGCCGATGCCGATGTCTGCTACGACATCTCCTTCTTTGAGTTTCAGTAGCTCAACAAGGAGGGTCGGCATCTCCTCGTGTTCACGTTCCGGACGTTCCAACCATTCCGCACCTTGGTGCCCCATTACCTGAGAGATTTCACGTCCCATGTACAATTTGCCGATACCGTCTCGACTTCGTGAACGCTTCTTGTAAATTGTACTCGCTGGGCGCGTAGGTTCGGTCTCTGATTGCGACTCGCCGCGTGGCACCGTTGCTGCGTGATTCAGCAGGAGCAACACACCTGCAGTGCCTAGGAAAATTTTAAGGGTTTTTGGAAACCCGCCAAGTGCGTCTGCGGCTTTCCGACTTTTTCTGTGCATAGGTTTACCACCTTCCGAGGTAGAGTGCCCGATTTTCCATCGGCATCGGCACCCGTATACCCTGCTGTCGTTGTGAATCAACGATTGCGAAGACCATTTCAGTGCTTCGGTGTGCGAGATGAATGTTGCCTTGCGTCTCGGTGTCGGTTTCAATCGCATCAACGATGTCTTCAATACAACCGACAGTGCCGCTTTTCCGTTCGTATGGTGGAAATTGCGCTTCCAAGATCTCGTTGAACTGCCCTTGCCGTTTGCGGAGGTGAAAACCGAGTCCATTATTGAGTGCACGCACTGTACCTTCGCTACAATGCACCTCAAATTCATAAGCCGTGCCGGGGATACTGATACCGTTAATACCATTCTGAAAACGGATAAATCCCATTACGATACCCGGATCGGTTTCGGTGCGGTTGTCCTCAAAATCAGCGTCGTCGACAGCAACGTTGCCTTGCACGTATTCTATTGGAGAATCGCTTGCTAAAAAGAGGAGCATATCCGCTGCGTGCGTATATCCCCAGAGAGCAGAACCGCCGCTATAGGCGATGACAGAACGTCTGTCGCCAAGTTCACCGCTTTCGAGGATCTCACGCATTTTGATGTATCCCGGCGTGTAACGCCGCTGCGTACCGAGGTTGAACTTGACATTGTATTTTTCGCACACCTCTACCATCGCATCTGCCTCTTCCATAGAAGCACAAAGCGGTTTATCGCAATAGATACCCTTCACGCCATTTTCTGCCGCAAATTGCGTGATATCGGCATGGTTACCAGGACGTGTAGCGATGCTGACAATATCCGGTTTTTCTTCGAGGATCATCTCACGATAGTCTAAGTAATACTTCGGGATATTCCATTTGTCGCAGACATATTGTGCCTTCTCTTCGACTACATCTGCAGCGGCGACAAGTTCTGTCTGATCGAAAGCAGTATATCCTGCGGCGTGCGAATAGGGTAACGCACCATGCGGTGTTGCACGGACTTCCTCATCAATCGTGCCACCCATTCTGCCACAGCCAACAATACAGACGCGGTATTGTGTTCCCATTGGATTCCTCCATTGCGTTTCGCTGTTGAGATCAGGAGATTATTCCTGTCGTGAAAGGTTTCCGCTAAACTGTCAACTTCACAACGTCTTGTTTAACAATTTCTTTCGTATGTCCATAAGATGCCGTTTGCACAAGTTCCTGAACTTCAGGCGTTAAACGGTTGACGATTGTCTCCGGTAGACTTTGCTTACCATCGTATTGTGGGCGATAACGGAGAATAAGGAAACGTCTGTCTCGGTCCTTCGGTTTCCACTGTAAAACGCCGTGTGTCAACAGTTCGGAGATGACGAGAAAGTCACCTGCCTTAGGTGTGAGATTGGTGAAAACATCATCTGGTTCCGGATCAATGCCATCAGGTCCTGGAGTGAGCAGATCTTCAGGTCTCGCAAATTTGCTCTTATGCGAGCCGGGGATGACAATAAGTCCACCGTCGCCGGGCTGCACATCTGTCAAATAGAAGAACGCCACGAAATCGTTACAGTAGATCTGGCTATTCTGAACCTCATAGCGAGTTGACCACTGTCGTCCCTCACGCGCGCAGTGTAAACCTGCTGGGTTTGTTCCCGACGGTTGCCTATCGGGGTTATGCTGTTCAAGTGTGAGGGTGCCGGTGACAAACCGCGGTTTATCGTAGGTGAACTCTTTGACAAGGGGCCAGATAGCCGGATGCACCGTCATCACTTCAAGCGACCTGTCGAAAGCGAATCCGTTTTCATATCTTCCACCTTTGCCTGGCTCTAACTCACGGGGGCGCGTCGTAAATCCTTCCGGACGTTCATCAAGCGGCGTATGAATATACCGATCCACAGCCTCTTGTGCTTCCTTGAGGGCATCCCCTGTGACAGCACCTTTGATGTGCAAGTAGCCTGTAACGTCGAATAGATAGCGTTGTTCTGGTGTCATTTTCGATTCCTTTCAAGTTAACCGGACATGTTCACTTTTGACAATGTCCTTGATATGCGTATAAGATGCGGGCCGCGCAAGTTCAATGGTTTCAGGGGAAAGTCGTTCCATCACCTCAGGCGGAAACGGATCCCTGGGTCCCTTGGTGTCTTGAAAAAACTGTGTTTTGTAACGCAAAATGATAAACCGCCGATACCGGTCCTTCGGTTTCCAGATGAGAACCCCGTGCGTTAGCAGTTCGGACAGGACAATCGCATCGCCAGCACGCGCTGTCACATTCACTAACGCAGGATGCAGTTCCTCGGGTGGATCTTCTGGGTCTGGAAAGAAGATCCCCTCCGGACGTTCAAAGTTTGCTTTGTGAGAACCCGGTAGGACAACTAAACCACCATCACCCGGATGGACATCGGCGAAATAGAAGAAGACGACGAAGTCGTTACAGTGAATCTGTCCATCCTTTGTGTCATAGCGGCGGGTCTGCCATCCACAATCTTCACGGGCACAGTGCAGCTTACCGATAACTTGATCGTGCTCTGGTCCCTTAGCAACGAGGCTGCCTCGATTAAAACGGGGCTTATTATCGGTGAGTTCCTTCACGATTGGCCATGTTTTCGGATGAAGTGTGAGTGCCTCAAGCGATTTATCAAACGAAAAGCCGTTGGAATAACCACCGCCACCATAACTAATACCGGGTGGTAGCTCATCCTGCGGGGTTTGGACGCATCGCTCGACGGCATCCTGTGCGTTTTTCAATTCTTCATCGCTGAGGACGTTTTTCAGGTGAATATACCCCATTAAATCAAAAAGGTATCGCTGTTTGGGTGTCATGTGCACCTCTCCATCTGTAATTGACATATGTTAATAAAGTCCACTGATGGTTCGCGCGAGAATTATACGAGCGATTTCTATTTTTGTCAAATGTTTTTTCTGAGCAGAGCCATTCAACGTTTCTGTAGGAGGGGACCCCGATTCCTTACTCCGTGAATGGATCGGAGCAGCCTCAAATATGCACTTGAAACCTGCCCCTTTCTATAGTAAAATGTCTAAAAACGAAACAGAGGTGGTTTATGAAACTTGGATTTGTGAGTGCAATTTTGCCGGAGCAGACGTTGGCACAAGTCGTCCAATTCGCTGCTGACACCGGTTTCGATTGTGTCGAATTAATGTGCTGGCCCAAAGGGAAAGCAGAGCGGCGTTATGCGGGTGTTACACACGTCGATGTAGCAACGCTTTCCGATGCGGAAGCAGATGAAATCCTGCAATGTGTCTCAGATGCAGGAATAACAATCAGTGGTTTAGGCTACTACCCGAACCCACTGACACCTGACGAAACGGAATCGGCTATCTATAGCGAACACCTAAAGAAACTAATTCTGGCAGCAGAACGTTTGTCGGTAGACATCGTAAACACGTTCATCGGTAGAGATCAGACACGCACAATAGATGAGAATTGGCACCGCTTTAAACAGGTGTGGAACCCACTAATCCAATTCGCCGCTGACCACGGTATCCGCATCGGAATTGAGAATTGTCCGATGTTTTTCACCGAAGACGAATGGCCCGCTGGGCAAAACCTCGCCTATTCTCCTGCGGTTTGGGAACGGATGTTTGAGGAGATCTCTTCCCCCAACTTCGGGCTTAACTTCGATCCATCGCATTTTATATGGCTCCAAATGGACTACCTGAAACCGCTCGTCAATTTCGCTGATCGAATTTTCCACGTGCATGCAAAGGATGTGCGGTTGGACAGGGAGAAACTTGATGAGGTCGGCATTCTCGCAACGCCTTTATCCTATCATACACCGAAACTCCCCGGACTTGGCGATGTTGATTGGGGGAAATTCTTCTCGGTCTTGAGTGATACCGGTTATGAAGGTGCAGTCTGCGTTGAAGTAGAGGATCGGGCTTATGAAGGAACGTTGGAGACGCGGCAGCGTGCTTTACGCCAAAGCCATATCTTCCTGAGACAGTTCATCGGATAGTCATACCGCTCGTTGGCGAGGTTTGCAACCTCACCTATTTTCAGAAAGGCAGCCATACCACTCGCAGGCGAGGTTTGCAACCTCGCCTGTTTTCAGAGTTTATTCTTTTTATGACGCATAATTACGACTGGTTGGACACAGAACGTGAGGCACTGGAGCAAGCAGGCTTACGCCGCCACCTTCGCACCGTCAGGAGTGCTCCAACGGGGACAATTAATCTTGATGGACGCGACGTTGTGTTGCTCGGTTCAAACAACTATTTGGGGTTAAGCACACATCCGAAGGTTATCGCTGCCGCTGTTGAAGCAACACAAGTTTTCGGCACGGGGGCAAGCGGTTCCCGTCTCATTTCGGGAAATAACGAACTCTACACAACTTTGGAAACCAACCTTGCGAAGACAAAAGGAACTGAAGCCGCGCTCGTCTTCAGTTCCGGCTATGCTGCCAATACGAGTATTATCCCTGTCCTTGCGGATGAAGGTGATCTCATCTTAAGCGATGCGCTTAACCACGCCAGTATCATAGACGGATGCCGCCTCAGCCGTGCCACCAAAAAAGTCTATCGGCACTGTGATATGGAACACCTCAAAGTTTTGTTATCGGAGTCTACTAAGTTTCGGCGGCGACTCATCGTGACAGATGGTGTTTTTAGCATGGATGGCGATATTGCGCCACTGCCCGATATTTGCGACCTCGCTTTAGAACACAATGCAATGGTGTTGGTAGATGATGCACACGGGTTTGGTATATTGGGGAAAGATGGCAGCGGCACCATTTCGCATTTCGGACTGGAAGGAGAGGCCATTATTCAGATGGGGACGTTCAGTAAATCAATTGGTGCACTCGGTGGGTATATAGGGGGAAGTCACGCATTGATTGAACTGCTTATTAACAGGGCGCGTGGCTTTATCTTCACAACAGGACTGCCACCTGCGACCTTAGCAGCGGCGAATGCTGCGCTTGATGTGATGCGTTCTTCACCAGATTTACGACGATGCCTGTTCTCGCATGCGAAATTCCTCAAAACAGCGTTGATTGATTTAGGCTACACGCTATTGCCGAGTGAAACGCAGATTCTTCCAGTCGTATTAGGAAGTCCGCAACGGGCGACAAGCGTAGCAGAAGCACTGCTTGCCGAGGGGATATTCGCGCCAGCGATCCGTCCTCCGGCTGTGCCGCCTGACACGAGTCGCTTGAGACTTACCGTCATGGCAACACACACGAAAGCGGAGATACAACGAGCAATTTCTGGATTTACAACAGTTTTCCGCAAGTCCCGTTAGGGGTTCATAATCCTGAAAATCCTAAAATCCTGCAAATTCTGCTTCAGACAATTAGCGTCCTACACACCCATTTAAACGCTTTACTTTCATGAAACCCCGCCTGCCATTGACAACCGATCACTGAAAACTGGTCGCTCTTTATCCCTTTTAGGACTTACGCATGCTGCTCTTTTGTAGCATAACCTGTTAGGTTGTGCCACCAGAACGTCTCTGTTTTTTTTAGGACGCTCTATCTCACAGAATGGCATACGGGTCAAAATTCCGTAAGTCCTACCTTGAAATTTTTCCCTCTTCGTGCTAAACTGAGGCAAATCTTAATGAAAGGCAATGGATGAGAGATGAGCACGAAAGCACACATCATTGATTTTGAGAAACAGAACCCTATCGACCGAGGCACCGGCGTGAAAACCGTCCCGTTAGCCGGTAAATGGATCGACTCCACTTCACTCACCAACGGCGTGACGATGTTTGACCCAGGTGCCGCAATCGCACGCCACTACCACAACTGCGATGAATCCGTTACGATTCTCGAAGGCGAAGCCTCCTGTGAGGTTGATGGCGATGTCTTTACGATGAAAGCCTATGACACGACATTCGTACCCGCGGGTATCCCACACCGGTTTTGGAATGATAGCAATGCCCCTATGAAAATCTTGTGGACGTATGCCTCTGTCAGCGTGACCCGCACCTTCACGGAAACGGGTGAAACAGTCGAACACTTGTCATCTGGGGATCAGGCAGTTGTCAAATAAGGGCAACTGAGGAGACCTAAAATGTCCGTTCAAACCTATATTAAAGACAATCAGACTGCACTCTGTGAATTGCTGCAGGAACTCGTCAGGATTCCTACGGTCAATCCGCCGGGCGAAAATTATGCCGAGATTGTTGGGCTACTTGAGACGAAGTGCAAGGCGTTAGGAATGCAGACACGAATTGCGAAAGTCCCGAAACGTCGTGCTGAACAGGTTATCCCGAACGCAGACAGCCATCCGCGCCTAAACCTCATCGCGCGTTGGGATGTCGGGGCAGAAAAAACGGTGCATTTCAACGCACACTACGATGTGGTTCCGGTCGCAGGAGACTGGCGTTTCGATGATCCGTTCAGTGGTGAGATTGACGGCGAGTGGCTCTACGGACGCGGTGCCGACGATATGAAAGATGCTATCGCGGCACTCCTATTTGCGATTGAGGCTGTCCAAGAAACTGGCATTGAACCGAAATTTAACGTTGAATGCTCATTCACTTGTGATGAAGAGACCGGCGGACAATTAGGGGCGGGATACGTTGTTGAGGAAGGTTTGGTTAATGCAGACTACGTTGTCAACTGCGAGGGCGGTTCGGAGATGAACATCGGCAACGGGCATAACGGTGTACTCTGGTTAGAAATTGAGGTCAAGGGGAAAGCGGCGCACGGTGCGCAGCCGGATAAGGGAATAAACGCCTTTGAAAAGGCTACCGAACTTGTTACCGCACTCCAACGGGTTAAACGGAATTTAAAATCGCCGGAGCGTGCATTTAAACTCCTTGATGGCAGCGACCGTTATCCAACGTTGAACATCGGTGGGACATTTCGCGGCACCGATGGAGACAAAGTCAATACTGTCCCGGCAAGCGTCACATTCTCAGTTGATCGGCGGATTACGCCGAACGAGGAACTTGAGTTTGCTGAGTTGGAACTGCGGGAAGCGATTTTGGGGGCATGTCAATACTATTCCGATTTGGACGCAGAAGCACGCGCTATCTTGCGTATTGAGCCCTGCTTGACGGATACTGCTTCACCAATAGCGCAGGCGTTCGCCGATGCGGTGCGGATTGTCCGTTTCAATCAACCGCGGTTTAAGGGCACTACCGGATTTACAGACTTGCACTATTTCGTCAATACCGGTTTGCCCGGCGTTGGATATGGACCGAGAGGTGAGGGTGGACATGCCATCAATGAGCGCGTGCATATCCCTGATTTGGTCAGGACCTCCACTATCTACGCAACCTTCATGACGCGCGCAGAACTTTAAAATACTTAAAATACTAAAATAGAATGTAGCACAAGGTCTCCGTGCCTTAGTGCATTCCATAAAAGAGGTTAATACAATGCAAAACCGAAGACCAGCACCATTCAATGTAGTACCAGAGGACACCATAGGAACAACATGGGCATTGCCGGAAGACGCAATCGCCCGATTTGGAAAAGGGGAAGTGGATCACGGCAATGTTAAAGTATCTCCAGATGGCACGTATTTTGCTATCGGGACTGGCATGGGACTGTGGTGGTATGACGTATCGTCAATGTCCCCGATTTCATTGTGGGAAACGAAAAGGGGAATGGTTAAGTCCATCGATTTTTCGCATGATGGCAAATGGATTATCATTACTTCAGATGGCATCATTAAAATGCTGGATGTTCAAAGTGGAGAGTGCGTCACGCAGATAGAAGGGCATAATGCTTTTGCGGGGCTTGCCTGCTCATCAAACGGTAGATGGATTGCTATTGCTGCTTCAAATGGCGTTGTTAAAGTATTGGATGTTCAAAGTGGCGCGTGCATCGCGCAGATGGATCGAGGGGCGCACGAAGTCCAATCGAATGATATTACCCAACTCGAATTTTCACCCGATGGCAAACTTCTTGCTGCTAGGGCAGACAACCCTGAAATTTCGAACGACGGACAGGTTCTGAATCCTGACACGGAAGGCACGCAAACTTACGTGTGGCATCCAGAGACGGGTGAGGCAATCGTCAAGTTTGCGGGTAGAAATTTTGCTTTCTCTCCGGACAGTCACCTACTGGCGGGTGCGGCTGCTGACGAAACCTCTAATGATACCAATCGCGTTGACCGTTGCGTCTCAATATGGGATGTAACAACCGGTGAACGTATTTCGCACTTCTCGGAGCATAGTGATTGGGTGGATGTTGTAACCTTTTCGCCGTGTGGCGAATTTCTTGTGTCAAGTAGTAGCGATAATAGCCTGCGCGTGTGGGATATCGCAAAGGGTGTACAAAAGGAGGTTTATACCGACTTTGGAAGAGCTTGGAAGCAACCGTTCTATTCGCCAGAAGGCACGTTACTCACTGCCGTGTTCGGGGGCAGTGGCGCAACCCAGACTATTGAAATCTGGCAAGTTGAACCTCGTGAAAAGCTACAAGTTCTTGAGTTTTCAGTCGGGAGCATTGGCGCGGACTGGTTTTTCAGATGTCCACAGCTGGCTATTGCCTACGTGCTGTCCAGCAACCGATCAGATGGCAAGACGCAAACATTTCCGACACTTGATGAGCCTAATTTTCCGTGGCCCGATCCGAAGGTGGTTTGGCAGGACGATCAAACCCTCGCGAGTAAGCGGCTTGGGAGAGGTATAGTTGGGGTAGGGATCGCGCTATGGGATGTTAAAGGTAAACGGATACAAGAGACATTGGTTGCAGATAAAATTATCCATTCTTTCACTGTTTTGCCTTGTGGAAAGATACTGGGTACCGACCTCCGCAATGAGACGAAAATATGGGATGTCAGCAAACCCGACGAACCCGTTGCTGAATTCACAGCACCTAAGGAACCTTCGGATTGGGCCCGTCACGAGGTGTTTGCTCCTACTGGAAATCAGATCGCAGTGGGGAGTAGAGAAGGCACGGTTTATGTATGGAACTTTCAGAATCCAGAGGAACCAACACGCCTCACGGGACATACAGATCACATCTGGGCACTGGCATTTTCATCAGACGGAAAACAAGTGGCGAGCGGTTCAGCTGACGAGACTGCTCGATTGTGGGATGTTGAAGCAGGCAAAGAAATTGCTGTATTACCTATAGGTGAGCCACGTATACCGATGGCATTAGTCTTCTCACCGTGTGGTAAGATAATTGCTGGTGGAATGGACGACGAAATTCGCTTCTGGTGCGCTGAGCAACTGACGACGTTACGCACAATCCCGCAATCTGAGAACAGCAGACGAACATACATGCTTGCCTTTTCGCCTTGTGGAAAATATCTCGCTTCCGGCACATGGTGGCAGCAGGGCATGGAGAAGATGGCAATCCGTTTATGGGAGGTTGCCACCGGTGAGAATATCCATACCTTTTGGGGACATAATTCGGACGTGCAGTCGCTTGCCTTTTCGCCAGACGGTACGCTTCTGGCGAGCGGAGGTTTTGATGGCACGATCCTGCTGTGGGATGTCAAGCCGTTCATCGGTTCTTATAGTAAAACCTAAAAATAAGTTGACATTTGGCAAATAAAGTCCCTCTCCTTTGCTGGCGAGGATTGTATCCTCGCCTTTTCATTGGCATTGTAGGCTTTACTATAAAAATAAGGGACACTGAACTTATTGAGGGAATGAATACAATGCAAGACCGAAGACCAGCACCGTTAAATGTAGTGCCAGAGGACGCTACAGGAACAACATGGGCGTTACCGGAAGGTGCAATCGCCCGATTTGGAAAAGGTGACATAAGTGATGTGAAACTGTCGCTTGATGGCACATATTTCGCCGTTGCAACAGGAGTAGGGCTTTGGTGGTATGATGTCTCCTCAATGTCGCCGATTTCGTTATGGAAAACCGAACGGGGACTAATTAGTTCTGTTGACTTTTCTCATGATGGCAAATGGATTGTCATTAGCAATTGGGATCAAGTTATTAAAGTGTTGGACGTTCAAACTGGAGAGTGCGTTTATCAAATAGAAGGGCAAAGTGCCTTTGCCCATATCGCTTTTTCATCGAACGGTAAGTGGATTGCGACTGCCGATATGAGTGGGATTGTTAAGGTATTAGATGTTCAGCGTGGTGTATGCCTCGCACAGATGGATCGAGGGATACACGAATGGCAACCAAATGATATTTCCCAACTCGAATTCTTACCGGATGGTAGGCTCCTCGCTGCTACGGCACAAAATCCTAAAATATATTCACCTGATGACCAAGTCCTGAATCCAGACACAGAAGGATATCAAACCTATGTATGGCATCCAGAGACGGGTGAGGTAGTTGTCAAATTTGCGGGTAGGAATTTTGCCTTTTCATCAGATAGTCGCCTGCTGGCGGGTGCAGCCGCTGATGAGACTTTGAATGATGCTAATCGTATTGACCGCTGCGTTTCAGTATGGGATGTGACCACAGGCAAACGCATTGCTCACTTTACAGGACATAGTGATTGGGTAGATGCTGTCGCTTTTTCACGGTGCGGACAGTTCCTTGCCTCAAGTGATGGAACGCTACGAGAGTGGGACCTGGAAACGGGTGCCCAGAGGGCAGTTTACCCTGATTTTGATGATCCATTTTACTCAAAAGAAGGAACGTTATACACCCTTGTATTTCCTCATGACACTGATACTACTGAAATATGGAATGTAGAAAACCGTGAAAAAATGTTTGAGATGTCTTATGGTATTGGCGGTGCTGAATTTACAAAATCCTTGGCTATTGCTTACACACAAAGACAATTTCAAGAATCCACCGAAAAAAGATCCAGTGAACAGGTTGATGGTAATATTCCAGTGTATGCAATGCTGCGTGAGCCTCGTTTCCCGTTGCCCGATCCGCAGGCAATTTGGGTGGATGACCAGACGCTCGCAAGTAAAAGTTTGGGGCGAGGTATTATAGTATGGGATGTCTCGCGGAAACGTGTACGGGAAACGTTGATGGAGGATGAATTTATACATTCTTTCACCGTTTTGCCTTCTGGTAAAATGTTGGCGAGTTCTGCTGTTTTTCTCGACGATACGGCAAAGGTGTGGGATGTTGACTACCCCGATACCCCCATTGTTGAGTTTAGGGCAAATATATGGTGGGAGCGTCAGGAGGTGTTTTCCCCAACAGGTGGGTATCTCGCAGTCGGGAGTAACGATGGTTCAGTATATGTGTGGAACCTTGATCACCCTGAACACCCGATAGTCCTCACTGGACATACAGATTACATTTACGCGCTTGCGTTTTCGCCAGACGGAAAACGATTGGTGACGGGTTCAGATGATAAGACCGCGAGATTGTGGGATATTGAAGCAGATCAGGAGATTAGCACATTGCCGATGGACGAACCCCGCATTCCTATAGGAGTAGCGTTCTCACCGTGTGGTAAGATAATTGCTGGTGGCATGGACGACGAAATTCGGTTGTGGTGCGCTGATCAATTGACAACGTTACGCATAATGTCACAACCTGAGAACAGCCGACGTACGTATGCCCTCGCGTTTTCACCTTGTGGAGAATATCTTGCATCGGGGACTTGGTGGCAGAGGGGAATGGAGAAGATGGCAATCCGTTTGTGGGATGTTGCTACTGGTGAGAATATCCATACCTTTTGGGGACATAATTCGGACGTACAGTCGCTCGCGTTTTCACCGGACGGTACACTGCTGGCGAGCAGTAGTTTTGAAGGCACAATTCTGCTGTGGGATGTCAAGTCCTTTATCGATTCTTAAAATGGTAAGGAGTGGATACGATGCAAGACCGCAGACCAGCACCGTTAAATGTAGTGCCAGAGGACGCTACAGGAACAACATGGGCGTTGTTGGAAGGCGCAATTGCCCGATTTGGAAAAGGTGGCGTAGGTGATGTGAAACTGTCGCCTGATGGCACATATTTCGTCGTTGCATCAGGAGTAGGGCTTTGGTGGTATGATGTCTCTTCAATGTTGCCGATTTCGTTATGGGAAACCGAACGGGGACTGATTAGTTCTGTTGATTTTTCTCATGATAGCAAATGGATTGTCATTGGCAGTTGGGATCAAGTCATTAAAGTGTTGGACGTTCAAACCGGAGATTGCGTCACGCAGCTAGAGGGTCAAGACGCTTTTGCCGGACTTGCCTGCTCATCGAACAGCAAGTGGTTTGCTACTGCAGTGATGAATGGGGTTGTGAAAGTATTGGATATTCATAGCGGTGACTGCATTGCGCAGATGGATCGAGGTGCTCACGAATTCCAAACGAATGATATTTCTCAACTTGAATTTTCACCTGATGGCAGATTCCTCGCCGCTACAGTGGAGAATTCTGAACTTTATTCAGACGACGATCAGCTCTTGAATCCGGATACAGAAGGCACACAAACTTACGTGTGGCATCCAGAGACGGGTGAGGCAATCGTCAAGTTTGCGGGTAGAAATTTTGTCTTTTCTCCCGACAGTCGTCTGTTGACGGGTGCAGCGTTTGACGAAACGCTTGGTAGTACTGATCGCGTGGACCGCTGCGTTTCAGTGTGGGACGTAACAACTGTTGAACGGATCTCACACTTCTCAGCGCATACGGATTTGGTGGAGAATATAACCTTTTCGCCGTGTGGTGAATTTCTTGTGTCGAGTAGTAGAGATAAAAGTCTACGCGTGTGGGACCTCGCAGACGGTGTGGAAAAGAAAGTTTATACTAACTCCGAAACAGATTGGGGGCTTCCATTCTACTCACCAGAGGGGCAGTTATTGACTGCTGTATTTCGTTATGAGAAAACTACTGTAGCCATTGACATCTGCCGTGTAGAATCCGGTGAAAAACTACAAACAATTGAACTTTTGAGAGGGAGCGTTGGTGCAATGTGGTTTTTCAGATGTCCACAGTTGGCTGGTGCCTACGCGCTGTCCAACAAAAGGACGGATGGCAAAACACAAACATTTCCAGCACTTTGTGAACCTCATTTTCCGTGGCCCTATCCAAAAGTAGCTTGGTTGGATAACCAAACGCTCGTAAGTACCCGCGATTACCCAGGTATTGAGTTGTGGGACGTTGCCCAGAAGTGTCCGCGCGAAACATTGTTGAAAGATGAGAATATTTATACGTACACTGTTTTGCCGTGCGGACGAATACTGGGCACCCGCCTCCGTAATGAGACCAAGGTATGGGATGCCAGCAATCCGGACGAACCTGTCGCTGAGTTCACAGCACCTAAAGAACCTTCAGAGTGGGTGCGTCACGAGATATTCGCGCCTACTGGTGATCGACTCGCAGCGGGAAGTAGAGAAGGCACAGTCTATGTATGGAACTTTCAGACCCCAGAGGAGCCAACACGCCTCACGGGACATACGGATTACGTTCAATCATTGGCGTTTTCGCCAGATGGCAAGCGGTTAGTGAGCGGGGCGCACGACAACACCACTCGCTTGTGGGATATTGAGTCAGGCGAACAAATTGCTACGCTGCCCATGGATGAGCCTCGCACGACTATGGGGATAGCGTTCTCACCGTGTGGCAATATAATTGCCGGTGGGATGGACGACGAAATTCGCTTGTGGTGCGCCGATCAACTGACAACGCTACGCAAAATACCCCAACCTGAGAACAGCCGACGGACGTATGATGCCCTTGCTTTTTCGCCGTGTGGCGAGTATCTCGCATCTGGAACTTGGTGGCAGCAAGGAATGGAGAAGATGGCAATCCGTTTATGGGAGGTTGAAACCGGCGAAAATATTCATACCTTCTGGGGTCATACGACAGATGTGCAATCACTCGACTTCTCTCCGGACAGCACGCTTCTGGCGAGCGGAAGTTTTGATGGTACAATCCTGCTGTGGGATGTGAAGCCATTCATTGGTTCTTAAGACGAGGGACACTGAACTTATTGAGGGAATGAATACAATGCAAAGTCGAAAACCAGCCTCGTTCAATGTAGTATCAGGGGACTCTGAAGGAACAACATGGGCATTGCCAGAAGACGCGATTGCCCGATTGGGAAAAGGAATTGTATCGTCTGGTCCGGGACCGAAACTGGCACTCCCGCCCGGTGGTGTGTATTTCGCCGTTCAAACCCGTGTAGGACTCTGGTGGTATGAAATGTCATCAAAGTCGCCAATTGCGTTATGGGAAACAGAGCGAGGATTAATCGCCAGTGCTGATTTTTCACCGGATGGCGAGTGGATCGCTATCGCCAATTGGGATGGTATCCTCAAGGTGATGGATGTTCAGAGTGGTGAGTGCATCGCACGGATGGATCGGACAGAAGCGCAGAATATCTATGCGCATGTTGTTTTTTCCCCAGATCGCAAGTGGATTGCTATAGCGAATCGGGATGGCAATGTTGAAGTATTGGATGTTCATCAAGGTGTGTGCATCGCACGGATGGATCGAGGTGAACGTGATACGCAATCGAATGATGTTGCTCATCTTGAGTTTTCGGCGGACAGCAAATTTCTTGCTGCTACAGCGCACAATCCTAAAGTTTATTCGTTCCGCGACGGTGAACGTAAACTCATTAACCCTAACACAGAGGGAACACAAACTCACGTATGGCATCCAGAGACGGGTGAGGCAATCGTCAAGTTTGCGGGTACTAATTTTACCTTTTCTCCGGACAGTCGATTGCTTGCCGGTGCAACTGCTGACCAAGCTATGAGTAATGATGATCGCGTTGACCGCTGCGTCTCGGTGTGGGATGTAACAACGGGCGAACGTGTTGCTAATTTCACAGGACACAGCGATTGGGTGGGTTCCGTTGCCTTTTCACCTTGCAGTAATTTTCTCGTATCAATGAGTAGAGATAAAAACCTACGCGTCTGGGATGTCGAGGAAGGCACGCAAAAGATGGTTTATACCGACTTTGAAGAGTCTTGGGTGGAGCCGTTCTACTCACCGGAGGGTGAACTACTTGGGACTGTTAATAGACAAGACACCATTGAGGTCTGGAATATCGAATGTCGTGAGAAACTATACACCTTAGAAGCACACCCGCGGAGTGTTTATGCTAATTGGTTTAAAAAATTTCCGCAACTGGCTATTACCGACAAAAAGACTGAGGTAGGCGATGGACATACATCTTCAACACTTCGTGAGTTTGTCTGTTATCCAGACCCCGTACTGTTTTTGCCGGATGGGGCAACCCTTGCGACAAAGGGCTACCGTAACGGGATTGTGTTATGGGATATTAGAGATAAACACCCACTGAAAACATTACTGGAGGGTAAACGTATCACCTCTTTTACTGTTTTGCCGTCCGGAAACATGCTGGCTGCCACTGTACAGAACGAAGAAAATGTCGCGGTCTGGGATGCTGAGAAACCTGATAAACCGATTGCTGAATTTACCGAACAGGGACACTTAGTTTGGCGTATGGCATTCGCACCGATGGATGATCGACTTGCAGTCGGAAGTAGAGAAGGCACAATCTATCTATACGATTTCAAACGGAATGAGAGGTTGAGATCACTCACAGGACATACAGATTTCATCTGGTCAGTGTCCTTCTCACCGGATGGCAAGCGACTGGTCAGTAGTTCAAGCGATAAAACTTCCAAATTGTGGGATGTTGCGTCGGGTGAACAAATTGCGACATTTCCTTTGGATGAATCTCGGACGCTTATGGGAGTAGCTTTTTCACCGTGTGGCAGGGTAATTGCTACAGGGATGTTCGGCGGACTCCGCTTGTGGTGTGCTGAAACGCTGACAACACTTTTAGAGATACCGCAGCCACAGACACAGAAGCCGTACGCCCTTGCTTTTTCACCTTGTGGTAAGTATCTCGCATCGGGGGCTTGGTGGCAGAGGGAGAAAGGTATGGATAAGCTGGCAATCCAGTTGTGGGATGTTGCTACCGGTGAGAAGATCACGACCTTTTGGGGACATCCAACGGATGTACAGTCACTCGCCTTTTCGCCAGACAACACGCTTCTTGCAAGTGGGAGTCACGACTGCACAATCCTGTTGTGGGATGTCAAGCCTTTTATAGATGCCTAATAGGAGGTATCGTAGCAGCGGGTATAAAGCCTTGGAGTATCTCACGTGAACAAAAAATTCCAACGCCACATTGAAGATTTCACCTGCTCACATTGTGGTGCCTCCGTCAAAGGAGACGGCTACACCAATCACTGTCCAGAATGTCTCTGGAGCCAGCACGTTGACGTGAATCCCGGTGACCGGTCCGCGTCCTGTCGGGGATTGATGGAACCTGTAGAGTTCACCGTAAAGCACGGCAATTATATCCTGACGCACCGCTGCACGACATGCGGCATAAAAAAGAAGAATAAGACCTCAAAAAATGACAACTTTGAAACAATCCTTAGTCTACAAGGAGAATTAAATGTCTAAAACAAGAATTCTCGCAATCGTATCTATCTGTATTGCTGCTATTGCTGTCATCGTTTTGGCGATAATGCTCTATTCAACCTCGGGCGAACTCAAACAGACACAGACGGAATTGGAGACTACCAGAGCCACATTGCAGAAAACTGAGACCGCCAAAACAGGCCTCGAAAAGAAGTTAGGTGAAACCCAAACCATGCTGGAGGAAACGCGTTCAGAACTCAGTCAGACGCAAGAGATATTGCAAAATGCAAGCGAAGCCGCTCGAAAAATCGCCGCTGAACGGAACACACTCCAACAGGACAAAAACGCCCTTGAAAGTGAAAAAGAGGGTCTCCGCGCAAAACTGACTGAGATTGAATCTGAATTGCAACGGATTCGGGAGCAATCGCAACGTTCAATTGCGGCTATCCAAGACAGGTTTAAGGATACAGTGGGGGCTGTGTTGGATGAGGCAGGACGGTTGACACTTGATGTCAAAGGAAAAATTCTGTTTGAAACAGGCAGTGCAATTCTGAGTACGGAAGGAAAAGCACTTCTGGACGCAATTACGGAAGAGGTGTTGCTAAACGCAGACTATTCAGATTACGCGATTCGGATTGAAGGACATACGGATAATACACCTATTGGTGGCTCGGCACTGCGGAACTGGAACCTCTCCACCGAACGTGCAATCGCAGCCGTGAAATACCTGCAGGAACACGCCAACGTCAGTGCGGAGCGTTTGGCAGCGACAGGATACGCCTTTTATCAACCCATAGATACCGCCGAAACACCAGAGGCAAAAGCCAAAAATCGAAGGATCGAAATTATACTCGTGCCACCCCAAGATTTTTTATCTGAACTTCTGACATCGCTCCAAAAAGTGATGGAATCTATTGAGGCGAAGGTGTCTCAGTAGTTTTATTCGCTGACTTTCTCTGTGTGATCGCGCGTTTTGCCTCAACCACGAGTTCTGTCGCGCGTGTGGCCAGTCGTCTCGTTTCCTTGATCTGTTCAAGCATCTGCTCGTTTGTCCACGATACCACGGCAAGGTAGCGTAATTCGTCTGGGTTATTCAATGTCTCGGCACCGAGTGCGACCTGAAGTCCACTTGGCGTGATATACCGCATCCCCGCGTTCACACCTGTCCCATCGAATTCCAAACTCGTCGTAATATCGCCTCTCGCGAAAGCCGGTTGAAATTCCTTGCTCAACCCAACAAATAGACCGATAGGGCTTTCCTCAAGCGCAAAACGCTGCGTCCCCATGCCGATGTGTCCAGAGAATTGGTGAATCCGAGGTAGATTAAAGGTCTTACTGATGGCAAGAAACGCTGAGGGGATGTCATCTTTTTCCGCTTCCGAGTCCCACGGAAGAAGTTTATCGCCGATGTTCTCAATCCCTATCGCCACACTCGGAATTGCCCCAACCTCTTGTTCCTTTAAGAGTTGGACTTTCAGGTTTCCAGTCCGTTCAGTGGAAGGTTCAGAACCGTATTCATTCCATACGTGTGTCAACCCGATTTCAACCCGATCGAGCAGCCCGAAGTTAAGGCGAACCGCAACGGCATCGCCGAGGGTGTTATTCCCGTTAGTTGGGGATGTATTTTCGGATGGATGTTGAAAAGCAATATATGTGCCTGCTCCGAATATGCTGTGTTTCAACACGTTGCCCGTTGGTATATCTACCAACCCACTCTCCGTGAATATTTCACTCCTAACTGGGCTGGGAACCGTGATGAATGCAGAAACGAGGAAAAAAAGCAAGATCAGGGGTCGAACCATTGATGTTACTCCATATACCGAATACCAGTGGATGCGCCGATAATAATCTTGTCAGCACGATTGACAAAAATCCCGTTCTCCACCACGCCAGGAATGTTGTTTAACTGCGATTCAACCTCTGCAGGTGCTGGAATACCATCAAAGTGGCAGTCAAGAATATAGTTGCCGTTGTCGGTAATGAGAGGGGATAGGTCTCCTTCGTGTGAAGAGTTCTGTCGCAGTGTTGATTTCCCACAAATCCGATTGACCTCGGTCTGCGTAGCTTCCCATCCAAATCGCACAATTTCCACTGGGAGCGGAAACGTCGTGCCGAGAACACGTGACACCTTGCTTTCATCAACGACTATCAGTATTTTTTTGGATGCGTTGGCGATAATCTTTTCTCTGACGAGTGCCGCGCCACCACCTTTGATGAGGTTGAGGTCTTTATCGACCTCATCGGCACCGTCAATCGTCAGATCAATGGTGGGGTGCGTAGCGAGCGTTGTGAGTGGTATCTTTTGTTCTAATGCGATTTTCTCGGTCCCCTCAGAGGTAGGAATACCGATAATATCAAGTCCTTTTCGCACCATCGTGCCGAGTTTCAGGAGGGCATAATAGACGGTGGAACCCGTTCCTAATCCGACAATCATGCCCGACTGAATACTCTCTGTCGCTTTTTCTGCAGCAATTTTTTTCTGATTTTCAGTATTCATGATGCCTATAAGTTTACCAGAAAATCCCGTTGAAATCAAGTTTTTATACGGTTATTGGTCATCAGGTACGGGTTATCAGAGGGTTATTTAGATAGCGTAGTGCCTCTTAACTCTCACTGTGAGGCAAACTGAAAACCGATTAAAACTTTTGATTCTTTTTACCAATTGTGCTAAAATAACCGCTATGAGGAATAAGATTCACCATGGTCAACTGGTAGTTGGGCAATTGGTCGCCGAACCTGGAACTCGGATGGAAGGACACCTCAAAGTCGGTAGCATGCCCGATGGGACGGCTGTCCGACTGCCTGTTGTGTTAATCAATGGGAGGTACCCGGGCAAAACGCTCTACATCCAAGCGCTCAGCGATGGAGACGAACTCAATGGAATCGCTGTTATTCACAAAGTGCTCTGTACGATCGGACCAGAGCAGTTGCACGGTAAGATTATCGCTGTCCCGCTCGTCAATTTCCACGCGTTTCACACAAAACAAGCACTGAACCCTGTGGACAACCGCAAAATGAACCGCTGTTTTCCAGGGAGGCGCGACGGGACGTCAAGCGAGCGGATCGCCTATCACCTATTTCGGCGTGCTGTCCAGCAAGCCGATTACTGTCTCGACCTGCACCAAGGCGGTGTACACCCGATGATTGATGAGGTCCGCGTGCGTGTTGATGAAAAACATACACTACATGACGACTGCCTTGAACTCGCACGCGTTTTCGGCATAGGGCATATTCTCAACCAGAAGGGACCGGAGGGGCAACTTGCACAAGCGGCACCAGAGGTCGGCATTCCAACCATTGATCCCGAATTAGGCGGAACCCACGGATGGGATGTGGAGAGCATCGAAAAAGGTGTGCGCGGTGTGCTCAATGTGCTGCAATACTATAAATTCATTGCTGGGACACCGCAGATTCCTGAACGGCAAATTGTTGTTAAGAAATTCGTGCCGCTCCTTAGCAATGAAGGTGGATTTGTCTATTACAAAGCAGAATTGTATGAACAACTTGCGATGCATCAACACGTGGCTGACATCTGTGATGTGTTCGGCAATGTCCGGGAATCTATCCGTGCCCCAGTCGATGGTGTTTTTTGGGCAAAGCCTATCTATCCAATGGTAGCGAGTGGTGGCATCATTGGCAAAATCGGTACACCCATTGGGTACCTCTAACAATCGCTTTATCTTCAAGAGGAGGAAACGGCTTGCATAAGCAGAATCGTAAAGCCTTTATTGAGAAAATGGGACCTGGAGGGGTTGCTATCTTCGCCAGTGCCTCCCCGGCAAAGTGGAACCACGACACCGAATACATTTATCGTCCAGATCCGAATTTTTATTACCTTACGGGGTTTGAAGAACCAGAGTCGATCTGTGTCATCGCACCCGATCATCCAAAGCACCAATATATTCTGTTCGTTCGTCCGAAAGACAAACAGGCGGAGATCTGGAACGGTAAGCGTGTCGGCGTTAAGAACGCACGTAGACGCTATGGGGCAGATAAAGTCTATCCAATAGAGAAATTCAGTGAAGACATCGGGAAATACCTACAAGGTGCCGAACGGCTTTACTATACCCTCGGTTCCAATGAGGATGTTGATACCGAAATCCTTGCGCGCTTCACGCAGTCCGTCAGGTCACGAATTCGTTCAGGGAAAGGGTTTGACACACTGGTTGACCCCAGTCCTATTCTCAGTGAACTACGGTTAATCAAAAATGAGACCGAATTGCAGCGTATCCAGATGGCAACAGAGATTACCGTAGCGGGGCACGTTGCAGCAATGAAAGCAGTTCGTCCCGGGTTGTATGAGTATGAGTTGGAAGCTCTCGTTGATTCTACGTTCCGCATGAACAGCGCGAACGGTGCAGCATTTCCGACTATTGTTGCGAGTGGCGGAAACGCGACGACACTCCACTACACAACGAATGACTGCCAAATTGAAGATGAAACCCTTGTACTCATTGACGCAGGTGCGGAATACGGACGGTACTGCGGTGATGTAACCCGGACCTTCCCTGCAAACGGCACCTTCACTGAGGCACAAAGAGAGATCTATCAGATTGTCCTTGAAGCGCATTATGCTATTATTGATGGTATTCGTCCCGGTGTTTCTATTGACGAACCTCACCAAAAATCAATTGAGTTGTTGACAGAGGGTATGCTCAGTCTCGGTCTTCTCAAGGGAAAAGCGAAGCAATTGATAAAGAAAGAGGCATACAAGCAGTTTTACATGTACCGAGTCGGACACATGCTCGGCTTAGATGTACACGATGTCAATTGTGTCCACGAATCGAGCGGTGATTTCAAAACCTTCCAACCGGGGATGGTGATGACAATTGAACCGGGGCTTTATGTTGCCGAAGATAGAGGGAATGTCCCACCAGCCTACTTAGGCATCGGTGTCCGCATAGAGGACGATATCCTCGTTACTGAAACCGGTTGTGAGGTCCTAACAAGCGGCGTTCCAAAAGAGATTGATGAAGTTGAAGCCCTTATAAACAGCACAAAATGGTAAGCAAGGGTTGTCTGCCGTTCACCCCGCGTGAGTCCTCCATTGATTCTCAACTTGAAAGAATTACGTCATGATTGAAGAATTAAAAAAATAGTCGCAGAGGCGAAGGACGAAATCCGCCAGCAGTACAAAGCCTAAATTAAAGCTGTCTTTGGTTCCTATGCTCGCGGAGATTTCCACGCAGATAGCGATCTGGATATCTTAGTGGACTTGGATGCCGGTGTCGATCTATTGCATCTTGTCGGTCTCCAACATTTTTTGGAGGATAAACTCGGATGTAAGGTGGATGTCGTGCCGCAACGCTCACTCCGCGAGGAACTCTGTGTCTCTGTCTACAACGACATGATAAGCCTGTGAGATTCTCATTCCATTTGTTGATTAACTGGAAAAAGCCGAAGAACTTGTGTTACAATCCTAATAACGGAGGAAACAGATGCCAAAACATGGAATTCCGAAGGAAAAAAAGATGAGAGGCATGAACAAATATCAGAAGAAAGCGCATCGCCGGGGTGAAGACCGGTTACGCGGTAACGAGGTCGAATACTACCTCTCTCTCGCCTACTCTTCCAACCCGGATGATCGCGTCGAGGCAATGGACAATCTGTGTCCCTGTCACGTTCGGAAAAGCATTGACCAAGTTTGGATGGCACTCTATAAAGGCCTAGTCGACCCCGATCTGCGCGTCCGCAAAGCTGCGTGGCACACACTTGATGATGGTGGGAACCCGAACGATCCGAGGCTCCAACCGCTCCTTGAAAAAATTGCCAAGGAGGAAACCGATCCCAAACTACGCCAACGTGCCCTCGACCTCATTGCTGCTACCCGAAAAATTGAAGAGCAGAAGGAAATGCTGTTGGGACAGAAAGCACACACCTTCCGTGGACACTGTGATTGGTGTGGTGCGTCTAACGTAAAGGTTAGCCACGATTACGAAACGGAGTTCGAGACGAGCGGTGCGAAACGCTTCGCCTTGGTCTGTGAGTCGTGTGAAGCCATATAAGGGCGGGGTTTACGAAAATTCTTATGGCGGTCCAAAACCAATTATTTGAAGGATACACCGACTTTATTGCGACCCGAGGTGTTAGAGAATATCGAGAAACGATTCCGGTCTGGGTAAACTCGGACGATATTGTGTTAGAAATCGGCTGCGAGTGGGGAACAACCACAACCTTGATCGCTCCGCAGTGTAAGAAGGTCATCGGCACTGACATCAGCCCCAAATGTATTGGGCGTGCGAAAGAAAAGTATCCTGAACTTCATTTTGAAGTGCTTGACGGTTTTGATGTCAGAGCAGCGTTGCAACTTGGCGAGCCGTTCAGCAAAATTTACATTGATATTTCTGGAATATCGGGTTACAACTCTTTGCTTGATACAATTGCGTTGCTGACATCCTATGCCACTGTGCTGCGTCCGGAAGCAATCATCGTTAAAAGTAGCGCGTTAAAACGCTTTGCTGGACACTGCAATCCGTGGCGTTCACCCAAAAATTAATCATGATACAGAAGATTGGTTCGCGGTTTCCATTCTCCATCCTCAAAATGGGGAAAAATAAAAAAGTTGAAGGAAAATCAATTCCAAGGCAACAAATTAAACAACATCTCGGTTTGTATGCACAATCTGCCCTTTTGAAGGATAATACTTAACAATCCCAAGCATTTATGCTTGGGTCAAATCAAGTAGTGTTCGTTCTGGTATAAAAAAAGATTTGACATTTAGGGGATAAGGTGGTATAAGTATAGTATCTCGTAGACAGGCATGACAAGCGTAGTCGCAAGACTACGTGCCTGTCTCCCACTTGTCAGGGGATAAGATACGAGATGCGAGATATACCCAAATGGCACTTAATTCACATAAGATAGCATTAGACGTAACCGACGAGCAACGCGTATGGTTTTCCCAACAATGTGGTTATGCTCGTTTTGCGTATAATTGTGCGTTATCAGATTACAAGAATGAACCGCAGCATTGGAAAGAGTTGACTAAGCGCTTCAATATAGCAAAGCGTGATATTGACTGGACACGGGGCATGGATCAGCGTGCTGCGTTGTTTGGTATCAAGAACTTCGGTGACGCAATAAGTCGTTGGCGTAAGGGTCAAAATAGGTTTCCGAAGCAAAAAAGACGCAGAGATCGCCAATCTTATAGCACAGACCCAAGCAGTGTTAGTATAAAAGGTAAACGTATCCGCCTCCCTAAAATAGGTTGGGTCCGCATGTTTGAGAAGTTGAGATTTAAGGGTGAACTGATAAAGGTAACAATATCAAGAACAGCACACCGTTGGTTTGTTTCTATAACCATAGATACAGGTAAACCGAAGGCTCCACGAGACACGCGTGGACTCCCTGTAGTCGGTATAGACGTAGGTATAAACTCACTTGCGACACTTGATAAGGGTAAACAGTATCCTAACCCAAGACCGCTGAAAAGGTATGAACGCAAGCTAAAGCGTGAGCAACGTAAAATGAGCCGTAAAGTATTTCTATCTAACAACTGGTATAAGCAAAAACGTATAGTAGAACGTATCGACTATAGGATTGCTTGTATCAGATTAGACGCACAGCATAAGGCAACGACAGAGATTGTAAATATGGCAAGTGCTATCGGGATAGAAACGCTAAAGGTTACGAACCTACTCAAGAATAAGAAACTGGCGAAAGCACTCTCTGATTCAGCACTCGGTGGGTTTCTTGCTAAACTCAAGTCTAAAGCAGAAGTGCTTGGGATACCTATTGTAGAAGCACCGCACTTCTATGCGTCGAGTAAAACCTGTAGTAGTTGTGGACACAAGAAAAAAGAACTCTCATTATCAGAGAGACAGTATCATTGTAGTAGTTGTGGTGTCTCTATAGACAGAGACCAAAACGCTGCAATAAATCTAAAGAACCTCGCCGTAGGGCATACGGAGAGATAAAACGCTTGTGGAGTTTGTGTAAGACCTTCACAAGTGGAGGCTACGAACTATGAAACAAGAACGAAAGAATCCCACTCCTTTAGGTGTGGGAGAAGTCAAAAAAATGAGGGGAAATCAATCCTGATGCAACAAACCAGACAAGATACTGACAAAGCGGGTATGATATGATTCCTGATGATGTGTACGTACACCAAACAGTAGAGGGCGATGCCGAGGCATTCAACGAGCTTGTCAATCGGCATCATTCAAAGATTTATGGGCTTGCCTACCGGATGCTTGGTAATCGGGAAGATGCCGCCGATGCAACGCAGGAAACGTTTTTAGAGGCATACAAGTCAATTAAGTCGTTTCGATTTCAGTCGCAGTTCGGGACATGGTTATATAGTATCGGCATTAATACGTGCCAACAGCATATTCGTAAATCGCAATCGCATGAACGCAAGCTTACCGCTTACACCAGAGAAACAGAGATTGATGACGCAGCTTCTGAAATGGATTCACCCGAAGGGTCAATGATTAAGGCCGAGCAAAGTGAGGTGGTCCAAGGTGCTATCAGTCGGTTACCAGCAAAGCAACGCGAGGTCGTCACATTATATTATATGCAGCACCTTAAGTACCGAGAAATCGCTGAGATCTTAAAGTGTTCGGAAGGCACTGTGGCTTCGCGGTTGAATCAGGCACTGAAGAATCTCAAGCGGAAGCTGAGCAAGTATTATCTTTAGGAAAGGGGTGTCTTAATGAATTGCGAACAAACTCTTAACAATTTACCGCATCTGATTGTGAAAAAGGATAATCAGGCGGCAGACCGGATTTCTGAGGGGATTTCGCGGCGCGCGCTTTTGGAGCATCTGCGGACCTGTCCAGAATGCCAGACAGAGTACGAGGCGTTGTGGAACACTGCGAATATACTGGAGAATGTCGATGCCCCGATTCCGCCGCCAGAATTAGTTGGGAACATTCAACAGCGCGTCCGGCAGCTCCATCAACGACGACAACTCGCGTTCTTCGCGAATCCATTAGCGTGGTGTTTTGACCGGTTGAAGTTAGAACTTTCTCCGAAGGTTGTCAACGCTATTGCGCTGCTTTTCTATCTTGTTGCTTCCGGTTTTGTCGTGAAACTCGCGTTCTTTACAAGTCCAACGGAACCCGAGTTGGGCTTGACTGCGATGGAGAAGACGCGGCTCCGGCAGGTAAGAGTCTCACCGTCTCCATGGGCACTGATTAAAGAGACTGAGACAAAAGTGGAGGATATGCACACACCACAACCGTCAATAATCGCTCCTCAAAGCGATCATAATTACTTCTTCAGTACAGTGCCGAATTCATCGACGGTGTGGCACACCGATACCCAAGGTTATGAAAAGCAGTCAGGTGAAGCCAGCATTGTTAACTATTCTCGAGACGTTGCGAGCGAGAAGCTTACTGTATTTTGGAATTATATTAAAACAGAGTTGTAGCCCTTTGATTGGGTTTAAGCGCAATCAAAAAGCATTTGCGAAAGAGTAGTCTGTTTAACCGCTTGTAGTAAACCAATTTATTGCTCATCCATTAGAGGCGCGGTTTCTAAACCGCGCCCTCTTTTTTTAAACGATTGACAGGGAAAATTTGGAGAAAACAGTTGACACACAACTGTTTTTTGTGTACAATGGGCTAAAATTTTGTAGGAGCGATCTCCAGCGCGCGACAATTAAAAATGGCTTCAACACAAAAAACATCTTACGAAAAATCGCTTCTGGAAATTTCTGGCTTAAAGACAGTCTTTCCAACAGACGATGGTATCGTAAACGCCGTAAACGATGTCAGTTTTAAAATCGGTCCCGGACAGACCGTCGGTGTTGTCGGTGAAAGTGGCTGTGGGAAAAGCATCACCGGGCTGTCGCTACTTCAACTCGTGCCATCACCGGGACGAATTGAAGCTGGCGAGATCCTGTTCCACCGCAATGGTGATGATGAACCCTTAGATATCGCACAAGTGTCGCCGAAGAGCGAATTGATGCGCCAAATCCGCGGCAACGAGATTGCCATCATTTTCCAAGAACCGATGACCTCCCTCAATCCAGTCTATACTGTCGGAAACCAGATTGCCGAGGCAATTGTGCTACACGAGCAGGTCGATAAAAAAACGGCACGCGAGCGCGCAATTGAGATGATTGCACGCGTCGGCATACCTGCCCCCGCGCAACGTGTTGATGAATACCCGCACCAACTTTCCGGTGGTATGCGTCAACGGGTCATGATTGCGATGGCACTCTGTTGTTCACCCATGTTACTCATCGCAGATGAACCCACAACCGCGCTTGATGTGACGATCCAAGCACAGGTACTCGGTCTTATGCAAGAACTCCAAGCGGAAATGGGTATGGCAATTATGCTTATCACCCACGACCTCGGCGTTATTGCGGATCTCGCTGATGAAGTCGTTGTCATGTATTCAGGGCGTGTTGTCGAAAAAGGCACCGTTGATGACATTTTCTATAATCCCCTGCATCCGTACACGCAAGGGTTGTTAAAATCTATACCCGTTCTCGGAAGAACGCCGCAGAAAACCTTGCCCTCTATACCCGGAACAGTGCCACACCCGTTGACACTACCGGTAGGATGTTCGTTTCAAGCCCGGTGTTCAGAACGGATGCCAGAATGTGAGCAGATGCCGGAGCTTGCGGTAATTAATGGAGAAGCAGACAAAGGTGAGCATGCTGTCCGATGCTGGCTTCACACAGATTTTTAATTTATTGCTCCAGGGCTGTGCTCCATTCCATTACGTGCAGGTTTCTTTATTTCTTGGAAGCATTAGACCAAAACAGTAGCCTGCAACAACGGCGCGGGCGGATATACGTCGATTACTGTTATTCACTAACTCACCTAATCGAACCGCAAGGTATAATTAAAAACTGGGTTTTGGAATTTTGACGTTTCTTTTCTCTTAGAAGCATTGAATCAAAATAGTAGCCTGCAACAACGGCGCAGGCGGATATACGTCGATTACTGTTATCTACTAACTCACCTAACCGAACCGCAAGGTATAATTAAAAACTGGGTTTTGGAATTTTGACGTTTCTTTTCTCTTAGAAGTATTGAATCAAAACAGTAGCCTGCAACAACGGCGCGGGCGGATATACGTCGATTACTGTTATCTACTAACTCACCTAATCGAACCGCAAGGTATAATTAAAAACTGGGTTTTGGAATTTTGACGTTTCTTTTCTCTTAGAAGTATTGAATCAAAACAGTAGCCTGCAACAACGGCGCAGGCGGATATACGTCGATTACTGTTATTTACTAACTCACCTAACCGAACCGCAAGGTATAATTAAAAACTGGGTTTTGGAATTTTGACGTTTCTTTTCTCTTAGAAGCATTGAATCAAAATAGTAGCCTGCAACAACGGCGCGGGCGGATATACGTCGATTACTGTTATCTACTAACTTACCTAACCGAACCGCAAGGTATAATTAAAAACTGGGTTTTGGAATTTTGACGTTTCTTTTCTCTTAGAAGTATTGAATCAAAATAGTAGCCTGCAACAACGGCGCGGGCGGATATACGTCGATTAATGTTATTTACTAACTCACCTAACCGAACCGCAAGGTATAATTAAAAACTGGGTTTTGGAATTTTGACGTTTCTTTTCTCTTAGAAGCATTGAATCAAAATAGTAGCCTGCAACAACGGCGCAGGCGGATATACGTCGATTAATGTTATTTACTAACTCACCTAACCGAACCGCAAGGTATAATTAAAAAATGAAATTGCTTGAGGTGAACAACCTCAGAAAATACTTTCCTATACAAAAAGGCATCTTCCAACGTACCGTCGGTTATGTCAAGGCGGTTGATGGTATCAGCTTCGACGTGCATCGCGGTGAAACGCTGGGTCTCGTTGGTGAAAGTGGCTGCGGAAAGACAACGGCGGGTCGATGTCTACTCCGGTTAATTCCACCGACAAGTGGAAGTTTCATTTTCGGCGAGGAACAGGTCGATCTGGCAACATTGACACACCGAGAGATACGTCCTTTTCGTAGACGTATCCAGATGATCTTCCAGGACCCTCACGCATCCCTCAATCCACGGATGACAGTCGGAGATATCGTCGGGGAGCCGATGCGCGTCAATCAGACCGAAAAGGGGACGGCACTTCAAGACCGAATTGTGGAATTATTGGAATCTGTGGGCTTGACATCGCAGGATATACGCCGCTACCCACACGCCTTCAGTGGCGGACAGCGCCAACGCATCGGCATTGCGCGGGCGTTAGCACTCCAACCGGAACTCATCGTCGCAGATGAACCGGTCTCAGCATTGGATGTTTCTGTCCAAGCGCAAATCCTCAATCTCTTGGCAGAACTCCGTGAAAAATTCCATCTCTCTTATATCTTTATTGCACACGATCTCAGTGTTGTTGAACACATCAGCGACCGCGTTGCAGTCATGTATCTCGGCAAAATTGTGGAAATCAGCGATGCTGAAACCCTCTATCAATCGCCACAACACCCATACACTGAAGCGTTGATATCGGCTGTACCACTTCCCGACCCGAGTGCGCAGCGCAAACGCGAACATATTCGGCTTGAAGGTGATGTCCCTGATCCGTCTCAACCACCGACTGGCTGTTATTTCCACCCACGGTGCCGTTATGCGACCGATATATGCAAGCAAGAAACGCCGGAACTTCGTCAGGTGGCACCAAGTGTTCAGGTGGCATGTCACCACAGTGATACGTTGGAGTTACAGGGAGTTGAGTGATGTCAAAACAAAAAATGTCTGCAGACCAACTCTCCGCATGCCGAAAGCGGTTGGAGCAAGTGTGGAAAAGCCGGGTGATGGATGAAGGTCTGCTTCATCAGGCGTGGCGTGACGCGCAGGAAGTGGCAATACTGCTTTATGAGGAGTTCGGGGCAACTCAAGTCGTTGTCTTTGGCTCACTCACGGAACCGATGTGGTTCACGAAAGGATCAGATATTGATATTGCTGTGTCGGGACTTTCCAATGATCTATACCATAAGGCGTGTATAAGGATTATGAATTTCAATTCGGCGTTCAGAATAGACTTAATCAATTTCGACACGTCAAACGGGCTTTTCCGAGAGCGGATAAAACAGCGAGCGATGCCCATAGAAAAAGGGACGCGTCCTCTATTGTGGCAGACACTTTACAAACATCTTCAGCGGCAGGTTTTCCCTACCGAGGATGGAGAAATTTACGAAATGAACCGAAAAAGGTTGACACAACGCATCAACGATGAACTTGATAAAATAGACGCAATACTTGAAAGAATTCAAAGAGGATTGGATAATATTGATGTACTACCTGTTCAGGCAAGAGAATTCGTCGAAAATACAATCGCCACAGATCTTGCCGATGTCTACAGAGGCATAGAGAAGGTATTTCTCCGAATTGCCCGTGAGGTGGATATGCACGTGCCGACTCGGAGTAGATGGCATAAAAATCTACTTGCACAAATGACAGAAAAACGACCGGAACGGTGTCCGGTGATTTCAGAAAATACACGCCACGAACTCGAAAAACTTTTGGAATTCCGTCACAAGGTGAACAATATCTATGGCAAGGAATTGAAATATGAAAAGACCATACCGCATGCAGAATCAATTGATACGCTCTTTACAAACGTATCTCAAGACCTAAATGCTTTTACGGACTCCCTTGAAAAGCGTGGAGAGGACGCTTAAAATGCGAAAGCCAACCAAAACACCTCAGATTACAATTTGGCATCTTATTAAAGGATTGTTCGTCTTGCTGATTCTTATTGTTGGGTGTTCAGGCGGTCAATTAGAAGATACCTCCGACTTTCCGCGTGGGATTGAGGCGAAAGAGGCACCCATGTGGGCAAAACAGGTCGCGGAGGGTAAACTCCCTCCGCTTTCAGAACGGCTCCCACAAAATCCGCTCGTTGCCAAGACTAACTTTGATGGATATGAGCGTCCCGGTCTCTATGGCGGGACATGGCATCGGTTTCACACACATCCAGATTTAGGGACATGGAAGATGACAGCCGGTTATGCACCCCTTGTCCGCTGGAAATTTGATGCGTCCGGTTTGGAACCGGGTCTTGCTGAATCGTGGGAGTTTAACGAAGATGGCAGTATGCTGACGTTACATCTGCGTAAAGGTGTCAAATGGTCGGATGGACATCCTTATACTTCCGCCTCGTTTGCTTATTATTATGAACTATGTCTTGATGAGCGGCATAAGTACGGTACACCGGTTTGGTGCAAAGTAAACGGCATCCCGATGGAAGTTGAGACGCCGGATGATTACACGATTGTGATGAAGTTCGCAGGTCCCAACTGGCTCGTACCGCTTTGGTTGGCGACCGGTTTTTGGTGGTGCAATCAATACAACATCCCAGAGCATTACATGCAACAGTTCCATCCGGACCACAACCCCAAATATGACGATTTCATTCAATTCGAGAAAGAAAACATCCCACACCAGAACCCAGGACGTCCAACGTTGTGGCCCTGGCGCGTGACAAAATATGAAAAGGGTGGCTTCCGCGTTGAACTGGAACGCAATCCGTATTATTACGTCGTTGATGAACTCGGTAGGCAGCTCCCGTACATTGACAGAGTCAAGACCAGTTTGGTACCCGAACCGCAGGTGCGTGTCCTCAAAATCCTCGCTGGGGAGATCGACTGCCAATACCGTGGGATGGAGGTCCGCGATCTCGCACTCTACCTGAAAGGACAAGAAAAGGGTGGCTATAAGGTTCGCCGGTGGAAAAGCACCGCTGGCGCGCTACCTGCTATCTTAATTAACTGGACCGCACCAGACCCCGTCTTAAGAAAAATCATCCGCGACCAGCGATTCCGAAAGGCACTCGCTTACGGTATTGACCGTGAAAAATGCAATGAAATCGCGTGGCGGGGCTTGTTGGAACCCCAAGCAGCAACTGTCAGCCAAGAGGGATGGCATTTCGCTGATGAAGATGGGCAAGCCCTCTTTGAGGAGTGGAAACGAGCTGACGCAGATTTTGATATTGATGCCGGAAACCGCCTCTTAGATGAAATGGGACTCACAGCACGTGATAAGAACGGTTATAGACTGCGTCCAGATGGTGAGCCGATTGAAATGCTCATGGACGTACCGAGTTCCAATCTCAACAGCCAAGAGAATGACATTGGACTGATTATTCAGGAGGGATGGGAGGAACTCGGCTTGAAAACGCTGCTCTATACACCGCCCGGTGCCGAATTGAGTTTACGTCGCACGCTCGGCAAATTCACAATCAGTATGCACGGTGAGGCGGAAATGGATCTCTTTACATATCCTGATTGGGTGTTTCCCACGCTTCCCAAGTACTGGCATCCGAAGGTAGGGAAATGGTATGAAACGGGCGGTGAAAAGGGCGAACCTGCCACTGGACCGCTAAAAAAGTTGCTTGACTTATACGATGAAATTAAAAAGGAACCCGATGAAAAACAGCGACATCAGTATGTCCGGGACGCAGTCAGGATTCACATTGACGAGGGACCCTTTCACCTCGGTTCTGCAGCGCGTTCGCCATCGCTCTTGGTCGTGGCGAACCATTTTCACAATGTCCCAAACGATGGCATTTTGGGTCCATGGGCAATTGTTACCCCCGCAACCCATTATCCTGAACAGTGTTGGATGTCTAAGGAGTAACTATTAGCCGTCAGTCATCAGCGGTCAGCCGTCAGTAAAAAAGGTATTTTGCCTGGGCGTTTCCCCTGATTAAATCAAATGCTTCTTTACTGATTGTTGATAGCCGATAGCCAACAGCCAATAACAAGGAGATACACCCATAATTACCTATATCATTCGCCGATGTTTGATCGCTATTCCGACACTCATGGCGATTTCTATCATCTCTTTTATTATCATCCAGCTCCCGCAAGGCGATTACCTCGACCGGGAAATTCAGCGGTTAGAGGAGGAGTTCGGCGATAGTAGCTCACTGGCACATGTCGAGGAACTGCGCGCACGCTACGGCTTGAACGATCCCATGTGGAAACGCTACTTTATCTGGATAGGTGGCTTTGTACGGGGTAATTTCGGCGAGTCATTTGAGTATAAGCGAGAAGTCGATGAACTGATATGGGATCGAATCGCCTTCACTCTGATTATCTCTGTCGGATCGCTCATCTTCACCTATGTTGTTGCTATCCCGCTCGGTGTCTATTCCGCAACACATCAATACAAGTGGTCGGATAATTTTCTCACCTTCCTCAGTTTTGTCGGGATGTCAATACCGGCGTTTCTCTTGGCACTATCGTTGATGGTATTTGCGTTCGACATCTTCGGTGTTCCGCTGTTTGGACTGTTCTCTGCTTACTATGAAGGCGCGCCGTGGACCTGGGGTAAACTAAACGACCTTTTCAAGCACCTCTGGATTCCTGTCATCGTCGTTGGAATTAACGGAACTGCAAGTTTGATGCGGATCATGCGCGGCAATTTGTTGGATGTTCTGGGGCAACCTTTCGTTCAAACCGCAAGGGCAAAGGGACTTAAGGAAATCGTCGTGGTGAGTAAGCATGCGGTGCGGATTGCGATCAATCCACTCATCAGTATTTTAGGAATGAGCCTACCCGGCATTCTCTCTGGTTCAGCGATTGTTTCGATTGTCTTGGGATTACCAACAGTCGGACCAATTCTCTTACGCAGTCTGTTGAACGAGGACATCTATCTTGCGGGGACGTTAATTATGATGCTGAGTCTCCTGTTAGTTATCGGAAATCTGATCGCAGACATAGCCCTCGCTTGGGTAGATCCGAGGATTCGTTATGAATGAGATACAAAGCATCCATGATCAGGACATCGAAGTTCCGGAAGAAATTGAGGATGCAGGCAAAATAGGACAACTGAGTTATCGCCAACTGATATGGCGACGGTTTCGCAGAAGTCGGATGGGTGTTATCGCCGGTGTGCTCTTGCTGCTCTTCTACATTCTCGCTATCGGGGCAGATTTCTTCGCGCCGTATCACTATAACGATATTAACATGCGACTACGGCACGTGCCGCCCCAACGTCTCCATTTCTCAGTTCAAGATGGATTCTATGTTCACGGATTAAAATCTGTCCGTAACCCAGAAAGTCTTGAGTTAGAATTCACCAAAGATTTAGCGCAGCGGCATCCGGTTGAATTCTTCTTTAAGGATGCGGAGGGCAGGAGACATTTCTTCAGTTCCGCCGGTCCCATGTTCCTGTTAGGCACCGATCGAATGGGACGCGACCTGTTTTCACGAATCATGTACGGGGCGCGTGTCTCAATGACACTCGGTTTAGTTGGTGTTTTTCTGAGTATCATTCTTGGTTCTATCCTCGGCACCATATCTGGATATTGGGGTGGGTGGGTAGACAACCTGATCCAACGCGTTATTGAAATCCTTTCGGCATTCCCTGACATTCCGCTGTGGATGGCACTCGGTGCCGCTCTACCACCCGGTTGGTCGAGCATCCAGATCTACTTCGGGATTACGGTTATTTTGTCTATTATACGTTGGGGGGGATTGGCACGGCAGGTGCGCGGAAAGGTCTTGGCATATCGGGAGAGCGATTTCGTGATGGCGGCGCGTGCCGCAGGTGCTGGACATTGGCACATTATCACAAGACACTTGCTACCCGGATGTTATAGCCATATCATCGTTATCGCCACGCTCGCTATCCCCGGTATGATTTTAGGGGAAACCGCACTCAGTTTCTTAGGATTGGGCATCCGTCCCCCGATGACGAGTTGGGGTGTTCTGCTGGAGGAGGCACAGCGCGTCACTGTTCTGCTCCATTATCCGTGGCTCATTTTCCCTGCTGTCCCAGTCCTCATCGTCGTCATCGCTTTCAACTTCTTAGGAGATGCCCTCCGCGATGCTGCAGACCCATATTCAGATTAAAATTGCTCATGGGCTGGGTCCCGCTGCGCTTACGCGCGGGTTTCTTCTGGTTAGGAAGGAAACTTAGAGCAAAACTGTAGCCTGCAACAACGGCGCAGGCGGATATACAGAGAGGAACTTTCAATGCAAAACCGACTTGACCCAACCGCAAGGAAAATTAAAAAAACAGACCTTGGATTTTTCGCAACAGACGTTTCCTTCACAGACAAATCCGCAATTGTAACAGGCTCCAGCCGCGGTATTGGGCGTGCAATCGCAATCGAATTGGCACGCCAAGGTTCCGACGTACTCATCAACTACAACCAAAATCGTGATGCCGCCGAATCCGTGCAGCAAGAGGTAGAAGCACTCGGCAGGAAAGCGGTTATCATCCAAGCCGACATCAGCGACCTCGATGCACATGAAAAACTACTCAATACTGCACACGATGCTTTCGGGAAGGTTGATATCCTCATCAACAACGCCGGTATCACGCGTATCGCTGATATCCTTGAGGAAACGCCAGAACAGTTTGATCTGATTGTCAACACCAATCTCAAAGCAACCCACTTCCTCACGCAACGCGTCGCAAACTACATGGTCGCAAACGAAATTCGTGGGTGCATTATCTACACGCTCTCGATTTCCGATATCATGGCATCCGACAACCGTACAGCCTACTGTATCTCAAAAGCGGGATTGGAGATGAGCATGCGCGCCTACGCCGGACGATTGGCAGCGCACGGGATTAAGGTAAATGGCATCGCTGCGGGTGTGATTGATACAGACCTCTCGCGCGTCCGTATCCCGGATTATGAGGAAGCAGCAGAGAAAGGCTACATCTTTATGGTCCGTGCGGGTGCTCCTGAAGATGTCGCACACGCCACCATTTCTGCGATGAAGCTCTACGATACTGGCGTAGTTATTCCCGCTGCAGGTGGCGTGATGACACCATTGTTGAACCTCAGGTCTATGGCGGAGTTAAATATGAATAAATCTTAGGGTGGTTGTTAGAACGACTGTGTGATAACTTTGGAAGTGTGGAAGAACGAACAAGATTTAACGAACAGCAAAAAACACTTATGATTAATAAAGGTTTTCTTGTTTATTTTTTGAATTTCATGATTTTTGTGATATAATCATTAGTAGGTAAGTCAAAAATACAGGCAACCCTGCATTTTTTGTAATACGAAATTAACTGGATATGCAAAAATCTAGTAGCCTGTCAACATTCAAATGAAAGGTAAACCCGGTTCGTAGTAGTGCGATTCATCGCACGTCCTAAAGCGCAATTCATTGCGCCACTACGAACCCTCTATCAGTTTAGATATGACATCGCACTAGCACAAGGCATTAATGTAGTTCTATCATCATAGTAAGCAAACATTTCCACGCTTTGCTTACTATAATCAGAAAGGAAATCTAAACATGCTATCGCGTCCACCACCCAATTTCATCCTTGCGTCAACCATAATTGTCTTGATGTCCCTTATCGGTTGTACGGTAACAGAAACAGACCAAGAGATTGCCGCGGCAGTCACATCGTGCGACTCCGAGTTAAATTTTACAGAGGATAGTAGCGAGGTAATAATGATAGTCAAAGGCAATGTTACAACAAATATAGATTTAGGGTTTTTAGAAGTAACCGCATTCGCTGAAGGTGCTGAAGAAGGCCAATCCGTATTTGTCGGATCGCAGACCTTTAAAGATATCCGGGCTGATGAAACTAAAGATTTTGTTATCAAAGGGCCTATTGATGTAGAGTGGTCTCCATCCAGTTGCAGTATTGAGACTGAGAGTAAAATCGAAGGCGGTTTTGACTGGAACATCTCTTCGGAATAACTTGACGACTAAAAAAATCATAAAAAACGTACTCGGTGAACTTGTGACGAGTCAGATTTATGCCTCCACGCTCATCGCAGGCAAGTTCATAGCGACACAGAAGATACTGATACGGAAGTACGTTTTGGTCAGATTTCCGTAGGGCGAGGTCCCCGTGTCTCGCCCCTGCCTGTTTTGCTCGGAAAGATCGGGAAGACACAGAGACCTGCCTCTATAGGTAGCATTAATTTGACAGAAACCCAAAATACTAAGATATCCATGTTTGAAGTTGTGGGCAGTCCTTTATGCGTCGCCTCCAGTGATGGACAGAAGGTTTATGACAGGCTTGCAGCCGCGCTTAAAGCAGATCAAGATGTTTTGCTCTCATTTCACAATGTTACGGTGCTGACAGCGGCTTTCCTGAACGCAGCGGTAGGACAGTTATATGGGACATTCAGTGAAAAAAAAATTCGTTCTCTATTGAAAATTGAGGACGCAGAACAAGATGATTTGGCATTATTAAAACGCGTCGTTGACAATGCTAAATTGTACTTCAAAGATCCACAGAGATTCAACCAAGCAGTTAGAGAGATTCTGGAAAATGAAAACAATGCTCCATAAAACAACAGCAGTCCAGCAAGAGCACGTTGAGGTACACTCTTACCCCCCTGATAAGGGGGTTATATTCCCTACAATAAAACTCTAACCGAAAAGGCACGCGAAAACCGTAAAAACCCAACGCCAGCAGAAAAGAAACTCTGGTATGAGGTGTTGGCTAACAAACGACTGGACAATCTAAAATTCACCCGTCAAAAACCTTTGGATAAATATGTTGTTGATTTCTATTGTGCCGAGTTCATGCTTGCTATTGAGATTGATGCGGATACGCACGCAGATCAAGAACAGTACGCTGACATACTCCCAAGCCTAAAGGAGACCTGGGGTTCTTTTGTTCCTTTTAGGAACATTCCTCGTGTTTACGACGAGGCAACAGGGACTTGCAAACGAAAGCCCAAGGGCGGTGTCATGCGGGCAAGACCCATTTCCGCCACTACGGGGACACCGAAGTGCCCCAGATACTTTTCTCTGATATTGATAGCACCTACACCGTCGCGGTGATATTTGAAACCACATTTGCAGGTATAGTTGCGATTGTTAGGTTTCTTTGGGTTGCGACATTTCGGGCAAGTTTGAGAGGTATAGGATTCGTCAATGACTTTAACTTTGATACCTAACGCTTTGGCTTTATAGGTTATCAACTCGGCAATCTTGGCGAAAGCCCATTGGTGGAGTTTCTGGTTCGTCTTTTTACCGTAGTCTATGGGGTTTCGGATACCTGTAAGGTCTCCAAGCACAATTGTGCCAATACCTTTCGCTTGGCAGTATTTGATAAATCAAGAACCCCTAAATCCCCCTTATCAGGGGGACTTTGATACTGGAATCCGCTAAATCCCTTTATTAGACAGACTTTGATACTAAACCTCCTAAATCCCTTATCACGGAACTTGTGCCATATCTGTGATAAAACCCGCTAAATCCCTCTTATCAGGGGACTTGCACTCACACATCACATAATCCCAATATCGCGTAGAATCGATTTTTTGATTTTGCAGATCATCGTATACGCTGGATCGAAGACGTTTCCCATATCGTATTCTACGGCTTGCCCTAAAAGGATGTGTGCTGCCTGTTTCTCCAAACCGAGTTCACCCAACCACCGAAGAAGTTCCGTCGTTGCGTGTTGCACCGCCTGATCTAATGGACGTGCATTGCCCGCCGCGAGAATATAGTCCTCGTTCTCCGCACGGGGCCAGTTGATGCTCTTGCCTTTCAACACTTCAACCGTAAACTGCACATCGAAAGAGATCTCGATGCCGGTCCCGACGATCTCGCCATCACCTTGCACAGCGTGTCCATCGCCGAGATGAAAAAGCCCGCCGGGGACAAAGACAGGGAAGTAGACGGTAACACCCTCCTGAAAACCGCGATAGTCCATATTGCCGCCGTGTGTAGAGGAGGTCGCCGTTGAGATCGCTTGACCCCGCGGCGGAGCGACACCGAAACACCCAACCATCGGTTCCAACGGCAATGTCAGTTTACCCAACTGCGTCTCTGGTGTCATCAACGTCGCTGTCCACTTCTCCACATCCACCTGCCACTCTGCGCGACCATTTTCCGGCATCTCAGACGCTACATAGTGCGGATCCAGTACATTGGGGGCGACGACCATAGCCGTCCGTCCGATTTTTCGGTTCGGAATGATCCGATCAAAATGGACTGATAGTGTATCGCCGGGTTCTGCTGATTCGATGTAAAAAGGACCTGTTTGGGGGTTGCCACCGGGCGTAACCTGTGTATCCGTGGCATCGTAGCCTGCGTTATCTACCGTGGTCGTGAAAACGGTATCGCCGCTCTCAATATGAAGCACCGGTTCGTGTGCACCGATCGCTGTGTGATAGACCGTCGGTTCAAAGTGATGTGTCGCCATTTCTGAAATTCCTCTCCTGCTTGCGAGCTTCTCGATGTAGTTTATAGATTTCTGAAGTTTGCTACGCGAAAGTGTCAATAATATACCACGTTTGAGAGGTGCCGTCAAGATAGGAACATTCGGTTTTGGCTTTCCAAAAAACATTTGACATCTGTAAGTCTCTGTGCTAAACTCTTAAAAAATTAAAACAATCCAAACGGAAAAGGATTCAACATGAAACAAATCTTTAAACGCACAAGCGGTGTGGTTTTGGCAGTTTTCGCGTTTTTTGCTTTGCTTGTAAACGCCAATGCCGAACACGACTGGACAGATCAGATTGCCGCCTACAAACCGATGGTGGTGAATGTCGAAACCTCCTCAGAGGTCGTCTTTGAAACGGAAGTAAAAGGCACAAATTTTGCCACCGGTTTTGTTGTAGATGCGGAACACGGCATTATCGCCACGAACCGCCATGTCACCGGCAGCAGCCCTTCTTACGTCAAAATTAACTTCCACGACGGTAGTTTTACAGAAGCACAGATTCTTTACTACGATCCAACACATGACTTCGGGTTCTATCAGATTGATCCTGCCGAGGTCGAATTTGAGCTCAAAGCCGTTGAATTCGGCGAATGGGATGACCTCTCTCTTGGTGATGAACTTCTGCTCATCGGTAACAACGAGAAAGAAGAATATACGATCAAATTTGGACGAATTACGAACCTCAATGTTAACAAGGGTGACCGACACTCCAGTTACATTCACACCACGTTCGACCGGACAGGTGGCTCGAGCGGAAGTCCTGTCTGGAATACCGCAGGGGAAGTGATAGCGATTCACGCACGCGGCACGGATACCTCCAGTTTTGAACTGCCGATCGATTACCTCCACGATGCGCTTGAGTTGATTCGGAACAGGATGTCCATCCAACGCGGCGAAATCGGTGTCGATTTGGAACTCGTCTCTATTGGAGAAGCCATCAAACATTTCAATTTTCCAAGTGCTCTGCGAAAAGAGATTGGTCCCTCCAAAGCTGGAACACCCAAGGTCATCCAAATTGAATCCATTGTACCGCGGACAACAGGTGCAACCGACCTTCGGGCATCCGATATTATCTATCGCATCAATAATGAACTCATCAAGGACGATCTCTATACCTTCGATGCTGTCCTGAATCAGAACGTTGGAAAAAGCGTTAATTTGGACATCTATCGGAATGGAGAAAATCTGAGCATTGATGTCCCTGTGGAGGACTTGGAGGCGAAGAAGGTGCGTCGTTTTGTCAGATTTGGTGGCGCGATCTTTCACGATATTACGCCCCAGCTGCGTCGCATACTTTTCTTAGAAGCCGACGGTGTCTATTTACCGCATGCCGTTGCTGGTAGCAGTTTCTCGCGAGTCGGTTTACAAGAGCGAAATGGGAATTCTAAGATTGTGATCCTTGATATAAACGGGAGGCAGATCCGCAATCTCGACGACTTCATTGAGGCGTGCGAAACCATTACCGATGGACAGCACACCTATGTTGTTGTCCGTGATTTCAATCTGTTCGACAGTTCGCCGACACCGAAAAGTTTAACAGTCAATCTCAAATTTGGTCCATTGCAACAGTTTGAGTGGAATCAAGAGGTATTGGACTGGAAAGAGATAGGTGAAGAATAGTTGTCAGCCATCAGCAGTCGGTTGTCAGCCATCGGTGTGTGGTAGGTGAGCGTGTATGACTGCCACAAGATTTTCTTGCTGAAGACTGACAGCCGACGGCTACTTTACGGGCATTCGGGCGTAAAGCCCAACGCTTTAGCTTTCGGATATAGGTTTCCCGCTAAAGGCGTAATCCTTGTGAAATAAATTTGACGAAATAGGCTAAAATGTAGTATAATTAGAGTATCAAGTTGGCAGACATAACGAGCGTTGTCGCAAGACAACGTGTCTGCCTACCCACTCGTTAGGGGTTAAAGACTTGATACTTGATAGTCCATGAAAACCTATAAATATCGGATTGGGAAACAATCGAACACGATACGCATTGGCAATCTGCTTGACGATATGTGGCAGGTGCATGCGTATTTTCATAAGTGGCAACGCCACCGGTATCAAGACGGACTGCCGTATGCCGGTTATGAGGCAATGTGCGCACACTTGACGGATTTGAAACGCACGACGCACCCTCATTGGCAAGCGTTGCCGTCTCAAGCAATCCAGCAGGAACTGAAACGGATTCATAAGGCATACGACAGATTTTTCAAGAAACTTGGCGGTAGACCGAAACTCAAAAAGCGTCAGAAGTTTAAGTCTCTCACTTACCCCGGTGAAGCGGGTTGGTCTCTGAAAAACAATCGTATCACGTTGACTTTCCGTAAATGGAATCCTAAAACACACAAATGGCAGTATGATAAAGTGCTATATACGTTTCATAAACACCGCCAGTGGCATGGCACTCTCAGCAGTATCACAATCAAACGTGATAATTGCGGAGACTATTGGCTTTGTATAACGACAACTTATACAGATTTTAAACCCCTGCCGACAACAGGTAAAAGCGTTGGGGCAGACTTCGGCATGAAAGACGCTTACTTGACACTTTCCACGGGTGAGAAGATCCAACACCCGCAACCTTTGAAACAAACCTTGAACAAACTTCGGTCTCTCAACAAAGAACTTTCGCGTAAAGTTAAAGGTTCTAATGGGTGGTGGCGTTGCGTGAGACACCTCGCACGTCTTTATCGGAAAATCACCAATCAACGCAAAGACTTTCACTGGCAACTCGCAAGTCAACTTTGTAAGAAGTTTGATACGATTGCCATTGAAACGCTGAACCTTGACGGTATGAAACGCCTTTGGGGACGTAAAGTCTCGGATCTTGCCTTCTACCAGTTTGTTGAGATATTGAAATATAAGTGTCAAAAACATAAGCGTGAGTTGCGTCAAGTCGGTCAATGGACGGCTACAACGAAACCGTGTAGCGATTGTGGATTTCATAACGAGACCCTAACTTTGAACGATAGGCAGTGGACATGCCCCGACTGTGGTTCACACCACGATAGGGACATCAACGCTGCGATAAACATTTTGCGGGCAGGGATAGCCGTTACTTAACGATATGCCTACAGATTCTGTAGGGAAACGCTCGCGGGTGGAGCGACAGTTAGACGGTGGACGCTTTGAGAAAACCGCAGTCGCTATGAAGCCGAAGCCCACGCCTTTAGGCGTTGGGTGCTATCACTGAAGACTAATGGCTATTCCAATAAAATCTGATGTGGGTGGTTTCTCAAAAATTCGGGCGTAGTTGATACGAATGCCTTTCCACGCAATACTCATTCCTGTTGTTAAGGCACCGTTTGAACTGCCGAGACGGATATGGAGTATCTGAAAGGGAGACCATTCCGCACCAATGTATAATTCGGGGGATTTGCCTGCTGTGGGGAGAGCAACATCGACCGAGAATTCGCAGGGTGCATTTTGCAACCAGTGTCCGGCGTAACGATAGGCAATGCCGAGCGTTAGCCATTGAATGCCGTAGCCTTCCAGATTTTGCGCAAGACCCCCGAACTTCAAATCTGGACGCGGTTTGAAGAGCACCCCGAGGTCATACGTGGTCTCGTAGCCGAAGAATTGATAGACATCGGAGGGGTGTCTTCGTTTAAACTTGAGGCTTAATCCTGCGGCAGCATACGGACCGAGTTGACGAGCGATGCCGTAATAGTTGAAATCGGGAACTCCGCTGTCAACACCGATAGCGATTTTGTTCCCCCAAAAAAGGCTATAGCCGCGGTAGCTATAGCCGATACCTTTTGGATCGAACCGGTAATCACTACGGTCGTGAAACTTATTGACGGCGAAGAGTTTCACACCCTGCCACTGAATGAGTCCGGCAGGGTTCCAAAAGCCTGCACTGGCATCGTCGGCAACAGCAGTGAAGGCATTGCCCATACCTAAAGCCCGCGTACCAACGTAGAGCGGGCGTGCCAGTTCATAAGGTTTTTTGTCAGAAGCTGTCTTTGCACATACCGGCGTTATCAGCCACAGAAGACATAGGATAGCGTAGGTAGTTTTCATCGTTGGTAGTTTAGCAGGAAATGTCCAATATAGCAAGGGGAATGGCTTTCAGCGTTCAGCAGTCGGCAGTCAGCAGGGCACTTGTGGTACCGATTGCGGACCTGCCACAAGTGCCCTCTGGAAACCGACAGCCGATGGCTGATAGCCGACAGCCATTAATAAACATGCATAATACGCCATCCGGCACACTTTACCTCGTTAGTACACCGATCGGGAATTTAGAGGATATTACCTTGCGTGCGCTACGTATTCTTAAAGAGGTAGACCTTGTTGCTGCTGAGGATACACGTCAAACACGTCGCTTACTAACGCATTATGATATTCAAACACCACTGACAAGTTACTTTGAAGGTAACGAAAAATCCAAGTGTGATAAACTGATTGAACGTCTACAAACAGGTGAGGCGATTGCGCTTGTTTCAGATGCTGGCACGCCTATTATTTCCGATCCGGGGTATCCACTCTTACGCGGATGCATCGCCGCAGAAATCCCAATTGTTCCCGTTCCTGGGGCATCGGCGGTCGTTACAGCGGCATCCGTCTCCGGGCTACCCTTACATAACTTTACCTTTGAAGGGTTCCTCTCTCCAAAATCAGGAAAAAGAAAACGTCAATTGAGTGGGCTCGCGGCTGAAGAAAGGACGTTAATTCTTTTTGAGTCCCCGCATCGACTTTGCCGTTTCCTTGAAGATGTCCTTGAAGTGATGGGCGAACGAGACATCGTTGTCACGCGCGAGCTGACGAAACAGTTTGAGGAGATCTTCCGAGGACAAGTCAGTGCTGCACTGGAAAAGTTTCAAAACACCGCACCACGGGGAGAATTTACGGTTGTTATTGCCGGTGAAAGGAGAAAAAGTGACAATTCATAACATTTCCCGAATCGCTGTCATCGGCGCGGGGCTGATGGGACACGGCATCGCACAAGAGTTTGCGAGCGCAGGCTATCATGTACATTTGCATGATGTCACCGACGAACAACTCCAAACGGCACGCACTCAGATTGAGAAAAATCTCGACGTGTTTGCAGAAAATGCCATTATTGAGAAAGAAAATATCCCCTCAACGCTGCAGCGAATTCAGACTACCACCGAACTCACAACGGTCGCCGAAAATGCCGACTTTGTTATTGAAGCCGTCACTGAGAATCTGCCACTCAAGCAGCAGATATTCGAGGAATTAGATACAATATGCCCACCCCATACAATTTTGGCGAGTAATACGACGGCATTAATGCCGAGCCAAATCGGCGTAAACGCGAAACGTAAAGATCAGATACTCAATACCCACTATTTTAATCCACCCTATCTAATTCCACTCGTTGAACTGATTCGCAGTCCCGATACTTCTGATGAAACAGTTGAGACGACATTTGAACTCCTAACAGATATCGGTAAAACACCCGCAATTATTGAAAAAGAGGTGCTCGGCTTTGTCGGACCGCGGTTGCAAGCCGCCCTGATTCGAGAGGCGTTCGCCATTGTGGAGCGAGGCATCGCTAGTGCGGAAACCGTCGATCTCGTCGTACGCAACAGTTTCGGACGACGACTCAGTGTCGCTGGTCCCTTTGAAGTCTTTGAACTCGCAGGCTGGGATCTCGTGCTTGCCGCTTTTGAAGAACTCTATAAAGACCTTAACAGTTCAGATGACCTCAATCCGCTTCTCCGGCAAATGGTCGAGTCCGGTAAACTCGGCGTAAAATCTAAGGAGGGCTTCTACGAGTGGACAGATGAGAAGGTGCAAGCACTTCGGGACAAGATGAATCAGGCATTGATACAGCAGGCAAAAGATGTGTAAAGTCGTAGGCAGACTCCATTCGGTTTCCGTCCATAAAAAACGTTTCCTTGTGTTTTTGCTTGTGATACTGGTTGGTTTAGTCCTTCTCGGGGTCTACCACAAACAGGTTTGGGATTATCTTCTTGAACTCACCGCGGCTTTTCAGAGTGTCGAAACAGCACGGGAGTACATCGCGAGTTATGGAGCACTTGCGCCTGTTGTGTCAGCGGTCCTGATGATTTTTCAAAGTGTGATCGCGCCTTTGCCAGCGTTCCTGATTACCTTTGCAAACGGATTGCTGTTTGGTGTTTGGTGGGGCGCGGCGTTGTCCTGGAGCAGCGCGATGCTCGGGGCTACCCTCTGTTTTTTTATCGCGCGCTTCCTCGGTCGTCCCGTCATTGTTAGATTATTAAGTGAATCTGCCGTCAACACATCTGACCGGTTTTTTCAACGATACGGCAAACATGCAGTCCTCATTGCACGGTTGGTTCCAGTCATCTCTTTTGACGCTATTAGTTATGGTGCGGGACTCACCGGCATGCGGTTTTTATGGTTTGGCATTGCCACCGGAATCGGACAACTGCCAGCGACGCTACTTTATTCCTACCTCGGTGATCGCGTGACTGGAAGTATCAAGGCACTGTTTTGGGGGTTCGGGATCGTCATAGCGGTTTCAATTATAATCGGAGTCGTAAAACACCGAGAAAAGCGGTAGGCATAGTCCCTGTGCCATCGATAAAAACTTGTAAGGTTATGAAACTACACCTTATCAATCTTCCCGCCAAGACCCCATGCTTTAGCTTGCGGGATGTAGGCAGGTGTTGGGTTTATCGTTGAAAAAACATTTGACAATCGCTAAAAATATGGTATAATTAAGAGTATCAAGTTGGCAGACATTTCCAGCGTAACCGCCTCCTTCCCTGTAACGGGTGGGGACCCCGGTTACGTGTCTGCCTACCCACTGGAAAGGGGTTAAAGACTTGATGCTTGATATCCCATGAAAACGTATAAGTATAAGTTTGGCGATCAATCGAATTGTATCCGTATCGGCAATCTGCTTGACGATATGTGGCAGGTGCATGACTATTTCCATAGGTGGCAGGACCAAAGGTATAGAAATGGCCTGCCGTATGCGGACTACCCTGCGATGTCCGCACACTTGACGGATTTGAAGCGCACCACACACCCGCATTGGAACACCTTGCCAAGCCAAGCGATTCAAGAGGAACTGAAACGGATACATCTTGCCTATGTGCGTTTTTTCAAAAAACTTGGTGGGAAACCGAAAAGGAAACCCAGACACAAGTTCAAGTCTATCACCTACCCTGGAAGTGCGGGTTGGTCTCTGAAAAACAATCGTATCACGCTGAGGTTTCGTAAATGGAATCCGCGAACACGTAAGTGGCAGTATGATAAAGTGGCATATACGTTTCATAAGCACCGCCAGTGGCACGGCACTATCCGTCGTATCACGATCAAGCGTGATAGTTGCGGCGACTATTGGCTTTATATCATAACAACCTACACAGATTTTAGCCCGCTGCCAGCAACAGGTCAGAGCGTTGGGGCAGACTTCGGCATGAAAGACGCTTACTTGACACTTTCCACGGGTGAGAAGATCCAACACCCACAACCTTTGAAACAGTCTTTGAACAAGCTTCGTCATCTCAACAAAGCATTTAGCCGTAAGCAAAAAGGGTCTAACAGTTGGTGGCGGTGTGTGAGGCAGATTGCCCGTCTCTACCGTAAAATCGCCAACCAGCGCAAAGACTTTCAGTGGCAAGTTGCCTCTGAACTTTGTAAGAAGTTTGATACGATTGCCATTGAAACGTTGAACCTTGATGGCATGAAACGGCTTTGGGGACGCAAGGTCTCGGATCTCGCCTTCTACCAGTTTGTTGAGATATTGAAGTATAAGTGTCAAAAACATAAGCGTGAGTTGCGTCAAGTTGGTCGTTGGACAGCAACAACGAAACCTTGTAGCGATTGTGGGTTTCACAACGAAACCCTAACTCTCTCTGATAGGCAGTGGACATGCCCCGACTGTGGTTCACACCACGACCGAGACATCAACGCTGCGATAAACATATTGCGGGCGGGGATAGCCGTTATCTAATGATATGCCTGAATGGATTTTTTCACCCTAAAGGGAAACGCCTGCTGGTGGAGCGATAATAAGACGGTGGACTCTTTGAGAAAACCGCAGTTGCTATGAAACCGAAGCCCCAACCTTTAGGTTGTGGGTGCTATCACCATCTCCCTCAGTTTTATGATGACCTTTTCTTGTCAACTAACAGAGCCACAAAGTTTCAAAGACAAACAGCAAAGATACCCTCGCGTCCGGACAGCGTTTGCAGAAAAAGACAGTCCACTTCGTAGTCTATTCGCCGACAAAGGTATCCTCTATCCACCACAGAAATTCTTTATCCGACTGATAAACTTTTGGAAAAATCTGAAAATCGGGTATAATTGGTTTGAACAGTACCAGAAATTGCCGACAATCTCAATAAATCGGGATGGCACATATCAATTCTCGGATCCTTCAGAGGAATAGAGGAGATTCAAAATGGTTCGTATAGGTGTAGTTGGAGTAGGCGGCATGGGAAACGGCCATTGCAACGCGCTCCCTAACGTTGAAAATTGTGAATTTGTAGGCGTAGCGGATCTTCGTTTAGATGCAGCCCAAGCCGTCGCTGAACAGCATAATATTCGCGCCTTCCAAGATTATCAGGAGTTGTTTGCTGTTGTGGATGCTGTCGTCGTAGCGACACCACCCGTAGCACATACACAGGTCGTTGTTGATGCCGCAGAGGCGGGTGTGCATGCGTTCTGCGAAAAACCGCTCTCTTTGACGCTCGCCGAGGCAGATACGATGATCGAAGCATCGGATAAGGCGGGTACGCATTTGATGGTTGGGCAGGTGCTACGCTTCTATCCTGTCCATGAACTCGGTAGACAGATGGTGGACAATGGCGACATTGGCGACATTACCTATATCGAAACCGACTATTCGGGTCCTTATAACGCCCCGCGAGGGCGACCCGAAAGCTGGTACGGCACCGTCGGCGGACTCTTGGAAAACGGTATCCACAAATCCGATCTGATTAACTGGTTCGGTGGCACGGCTCTGACTGTCGCCGCTGAGGTGGGAAGTTTCTCCGGACACGACGATTGGGAGGATTATACGATCTCGCTCATCCGTTACGATTCGGGCGCAGTCGGTATTTTGCGGTGGGGTGGTTTCCTCGGCGCACGCGGCACCAACGATACAATTATTGACGGAACCGAGGGGTCACTCCGTTTAAATATGTCAGCCGATCTCGCCTATCTCAAAAAGCGCGGCGGCGACTGGGAGGAGATCGTTCCCAATCGCGAAGGACCGCACGGTGTCGTCGGCGAATTGACCCATTTCGTTGACTGCGTCCGGGAAGATAGAACCCCGATGATTGACGGTAGGGGTGGAAAGCACGCCGTAGAGGTCGTTTTGGCAACTTATCAATCGGCAAAAGAGAAAACCAAAGTTGCCCTACCGATGGAATAAAGTTTTTTTAATTGATTGTTGGCGAGGTTCCTCAACCTCGCCTTCTTCGTGTCGCATAATTATCCCTAAACGAGCCTCGATTTTAACGGAAACCGCTTTTGGACAGGGGTCCCCACCCGTTACTGGGAAGCGGGACAAAACCGAGCAAAGGTTCCATACTTAAATATGCTTTTTTTGGCTCTCAATATCGTCCTACTTTCCGGTTTCGGACTTTTCCTCAAGCACGCCAAAAATAACCAACAACGCCTAAACCCTATCGGTTTTATCAACTATCTCAGCGCGTTCTTCATCAGCATCTGGGTCCTCTCACAGGAGCAAGACTTTGAATTCTCGAAGCTGACCTTCGCGTTAGGCATATCAAACGGTGTGACCTATGCCCTTGGGTTTGAGTTATTTACGATTGGCATCCAGCTCAGTGGGATTGTCGTCACGGCTGCACTCGTCAGACTGTCGATCGTGCTACCGATTCTGGTGGCGATGATATTTTGGCAAGAGATTCCAAACCTCTGGCAAACCATAGGGCTTCTCTTAACCTTCGTGGCGATTCCGCTCCTCAGCCAGCGCGAAAAGGAGCCGACTTACGCATTCACCCCTGGCAAGCCGGAAGTACCTCAAGGTTTGGGATTCGCTATTGCTATTACGATTCTGCTGGTTACCGGTATCTCGCGACTCACCATGAAAGCCTTCAATGAAATGTGTCCTATTGATGAGAAATCGCTCTATATGAGTCTGCTTTTCGGTGTCGCTACGGTTATCTATTTGGGGATATGCCTCTATCAGAGAACGTGGCCGAATTGGTGGGAAGTCTTCTACGGCGTGCTGATAGGTGTCTGTAATGTCGGTGGCAGTTGGGCACTCCTTATCGCGCTGGATCAGGTGAGTGCCTTGATCGCCTTCCCGATGTCAAGTTCCGGTGGTGTGCTGTTTACGATGTTTGTTGGCATGGTATTCCTCCATGAGCGGCTGAGCCGAACCTCCCTCATCGGTGCACTGCTGGCAGTGATCGCATTGATTTTCGTCAATCTGAAAGCATGATGTTGAAAGACTATTTATGGTGAATTATCAAAATATGTAGAGATCTTGTACGGACACTCCTTGTGGATGCCCGTAAACTCTGTCTCACCCCAAATCAAATTTGACTTTGAACGTGGAATGTGGTATCATTTATGAAAAATCGGGATTCTCAAGAAAAATGCGGGAAAGTGTAGAACTTTTTATTCGAAGCGTCCATCTGATAGCGGCGATAGTCTGGTTCGGGGGCGTAATCTTTTCTACCTTCATCGCAATGCCAATCCTGCAGCGAAGCCTGCCACCGCAAAGCCTGTTAGCAGTTCACAACCGTTTTCGTGCCTTGATACGACTAATGATTCACGTCCTTCTGACGACGGGTGCGATGGTGTTCTTTATTGTTGCGTGGAATAGCGGATTTTTTGCGCAGCAAAACGGTAGCGATTTCAAAACCTATATGTTAACGTTTGTCGCGAAGCTTGGAGCGTTCGGTGTAATGGCACTCTTTTGGGGGCTGTACAGTTCGCTCTATCGGCGACACCTTGAAGCGATCCCACCCGATGACAAAACATATCACAGTCCAAGCCCGTATATCAATGTGTGGAGAGGCTTGATGTTGGTCGCAGGCTTGATCGTTTTCGCACTTACATTGCTATTGAAAAACTAAAACTAATTTCAAAACATTAGAAATCCTTGTGGAAGATTGGGATAAAGCACTTTACATTCTGCCATCGTTTGTGGGTTGTTGATGAGAACAGGTAAGCCCAATCAGCGGGCAGGGCTAGATATACGGCACGAAACTTTCCTATAAAACTTGCCTAATCGAACCGCAAGGAAAATTAAAAATATGCAAAATACCAAAGTCCAAGCAGTTTCGTGGAATATCACCCGATTGTGTAATCTGAAATGCACACACTGCTATCTCCCCGCAGGATTTGTTGACACAAATGAGTTCCCACAGGGTTATCATACGGATACGGAATTAAGCCAATCACAATGCTTTCGCGTCATCGATGAAATCGCCGAAATCAATCCGCACATCCTCCTCATTCTCACCGGTGGAGAACCCTTATTGCGCCCGGATATCTTGGAGATATCAAAGTATGCCTCCGATACCGGGTTTCTTGTTGTCATGGGCACGAACGGCGTTCTGTTGAACGATAGTGTCGTTGAGAAGATGCAGCAGCACGGTGTTACCGGTACAGGCATCAGTCTCGACTCTGTCCAACCCACAAACCATGATCGGTTTCGGGGTATGGAGGGTGCATGGAAAGCAACGATGAACGGTGTAGAGGCACTCAAGCGCGCACAACTCGATTTTCTCGTTCAAACCTCCGTGACGCAGTGGAATTACGACGAAATTCCAAAGATTGTAGAGTTCGCATATCAACTCGGTGCAAAGGTACTAAATCTCTATTTTCTCGTCCGAACCGGAAGGGGTAAGACGGTGATGGACATTACACCTGAGCAATATGAAAAGGCGTTTGAAACGTTTTTCGAGTTACAGGCAGCTTACGCCGGAAAGATGCTCATCGCTGCGAAATGCGCACCACATTATAAACGCGTTATCTATGAACAACAATCCGATTCTGCTTTCCTTCAGGGGTATCCGAGTGGTACCTGTCCGTGCGGGATCTACTACTGCCGCATCACACCTGAAGGCGAACTGACCCCTTGTCCCTATCTACCGGTTAGCGTTGGTAACCTCAAAGAGGAGAGTTTCGTCAAGCTCTGGAATGAATCGAAAACCTTTCAGGACTTGCGGAATCGAGATTTGCTTGAAGGGAAGTGCGGCGCGTGTGAATTCAAGGAGGTGTGTGGTGGTTGCCGGGCGCGAGCCTACGCCACTACCGACAACTATCTGGCTGAAGACGCATCGTGTGAATATCAGCCCGGACAACACAATGCACCTCCCGTTCAAATAGAGAAAAAGATTGCTTTTGCAACAGAAACCGATTATGATTTGCAGTGGAGCGAGGCAGCAGAAAAGCGGTTGAAGCGCGTGCCGTCATTTGCGCGTGGCATGGTCATCAAAAGCGTTGAAAGATACGCACGTGAACACGGTCATCGCGAAGTTACGCCTGAATTGATGCAGGCTGTCAAGAAACGGTTCGATAAAACTGGCATCCCGTCCTTCAGACCGAAACGCTAATGCAAGGTCGTAGGGGCGAGGTGACCTCGCCCTGTGAGCCGTTGTCCCCTAAACGGTAGAGGAATTCGTATGCTGACAACAGAACAGATAACATTTTTTCAGGAACACGGATACCTGATTCTTAAAAACCTCATTGATTCGGAGATAATCGACGAGTGGCGAACACAGGTATGGGAGCATTTTGGTTCCAGTTTTGAAACGCCGGAGACGTGGCCCAACGACTATGAGATTCAGGGCTTCACCTTCTCGCCGTTATTTGGACATCTACCTGTGATGCAAGAGGTTACTGAGCAGCTTGGGGGCGGACAATTTTTTACAGGCGGTGGCGGCTCACCAATTATCAAATGGCCCAATCTGGAAGAAGCGTGGGCAATGCCCAAGGAAGGACACATTGACGCGTATGGTGCCGTTGCTGGCTGGAGTCCTTTTATGATAGGAGCAACAACCTACCTTTATGATGCTGAACCTAAAGGTGGTGCTTTCATATTTTGGCCCCGAAGTCACCAGTCAACACATAAGTACTTCCTCCAATATCCGGAGCAGATCGACGGCAGTTTCTACGATATCGAGGGTTGGGACTGGCACGTACTTTCGGATTTATCTCCAGAGGGACCTCGCGAGTTTATAGGTGCTGCGGGTGACGTTGTGCTGTGGCACGCGTTTCTCTGCCACACCGGATCGGAAAATGTGAGAGATGTTCCTCGTTTTGGTCTCTTCGCTCGCTATGCTCACAAACAGCATGAAGAGATTAAATACGAAATCCCAGAAGATCTCTGGAAATATTGGGCAATTTAAGAAATGTTAACACCCGTTTACTGATAGAGGGGACCCAGATGCTTACAACAGAACAAATTGCATTTTTTCAGGAACACGGATACCTTGTCCTTGAAAATTTTATTGATTCGGAGATAATTGACGGATGGCGGGAACAGATCTGGAAGCATTTTGATTCCAGTTTAGAAACACGGGAGACGTGGCCCAACGACTATGTGGTGCAAAACTTCAGTTTCTCGCCGCTGTTTGGGCAGCTACCTGCGATGCAGGAGATTACCGAGCAACTCGGTGGTGGGCAATTTACCGGTGGTGGCGGTTCACCACTCGTCAAATGGCCCAATCCTGAAGAAGAATGGGCGATGCCCGGTAGCGGACACATTGATGCTTACGGTCCCGGCGGCTGGAGTCCTTTTATGCTCGGCGCGACGACCTATCTTTATGATGTCGAACCCGGCGGTGGTGCGTTCGTTTTTTGGCCCCGAAGCCACCAGTCAACGCACAAATACTTCCGCCAATATCCAGAGCAGATCGACGGTAGTTTCTACGATATTGAGGATTGGGGATGGCATGTGCTTTCGGATTTATCGCCGGAGGGACCCCGTGAATTTATAGGTGCTGCGGGTGACGTTGTGCTGTGGCACGCGTTTCTCTGCCATACCGGTTCAGCGAATATAAGAGACATTCCCCGTTTTGGTATTTTTGCACGCTATTCCCATAAAAAACGGGAAGAGATTAAATACGAGATTCCGGATGACCTCTGGAAATATTGGATCATTTAGGGAATGGTTATCAGCCATCAGTCGTCAGTTTTCAGTTGTCTGAATCAGGATTCGCAGGATTTTAGGATTTTCAGGATTAGTTGGGTTGTTGGGTTTCGCTATCTCTAAGGATACATTTACATTTTTATTACGGAACTCACGTTAAATTAAAAAAGGAGAAAAAATGAGCGAACAAAATAACGCAGACGAACGGCTTACAGATGTAGAGGAACGCCTGACACGTGTGGAAAATCTACTCGTTAGTATCAACGAGAAGTTGGAACAACGTTCTGATGTCGGTCAAGTTGATACAGGAAAGGCAGACGGACTTAAACAGTGGGTAACCGATTACGTCTCAATGCGTTTACAGCAGTTAGTGCCAGAGACATGCGATCATCCCGATGAAGTCGCCCTTCAGGACGGTCCGTACCTTGACAACACCGCAGTACCGTGTACAGAGGAAGTCGAGCACCGGGTCAAGCGGATACCGATCCCGTTTGTTCGCGAGATGGTTGTTCAGCGCGTCGCTGACAATGCCCGGCAAGCCGGTGTTGAACGTGTAGATATTGAGTTCTTCGAGAAAGCAGCAACTTTTTGACAATGCAAAGCCACAGAGGAGTTTCCTCTGCCCAATTTTGATTGGAAGGACTTCGTGATGCCACCCATTACCTAAAGGCAGGGGCTTCGGCTTCATAGCGACTGCGGTTTTCCCAATGGGTCCACCGTCTTATTGTCGCTCCACCAGCAGGCTATTATTCCGTCTCCGCCGCACTCACGAAGTTGTGATCGGACAGCTTTATCAGGCATTCTTGTCCTGGGCACCCCAGCCTGCAAAATGATTTATGGGTGCCGATACAAGACGCGGGGTCATTACTCCGCCAGCGATTTATATGAACGGCACCTAATGATGTTTTACAAGGTCTCACTTGCAACTCGCCAAATACCATGCAACTGGTAAGGATAGGACTCTATCAGAGATTGATAGAGGTTGCATTCCTATCCAGCAAGTTACATGTAGAATACCATATTTTTAGGCGATTGTCAAGTTTATTTTTCACACAATGGTTTCGCCGTCTACATCCCACAAGTTAAAACATAGGGATTTGACGGAACAGTGTTAAAGGTTCCAGTGTAATAATTGTCAGTTATCGGTTAGTAGATAACGGTAACTGACAACTGATGACTGATAACTGAAAACTACTTACTATGGACTGGGTTTTCAACACGTTCTCTGAGTATCTTGAGAACGATTTCAAAAAACGCATCGGGAACTCGAATCCCACCGTCGCTGACCTTTGGGAAGCATTTCAAGTGCTTTTCCCTGCGACATCGGCGCAGCTCCTCGTGCAGGAACCGGTCGGCAATACGGTGCGATTTAAGCCGCTCGCGTTCTATCATGCGGACGAAATGGGTCCCTTGATTGAAGCCCCATTGGTGTATCTTAGGCAAAATTTCGGGGGCGGCAAATTCAAGATCAACTTCTATCACGGCATGCAGTTCATCGCCACGATTAATTTCAAACCGGAGGGCCCTGAGATCTGGCGCGAGTTACCGGAGTTAGAAGGAAACCCTGTGTCTGGTGAATGACTTTGACGACATTCTTCCACTAAAGCATAATTTATCGCCATCGACCAAAAATCGCAAGCTCAACTATCAGGCCGGGCTGGATATACGGAAAAAGAGTGTTTTGACTAAGCCAATCTCAACGAATCGCAAGGTAAAGTAAAACGTATGAGGCACATGGAGTGTGCCGTAACCAAGGACAATGGACGAAATCATGAGTCAGCAACAGGAATTTGAGGGATGCCCTTCGTGCGGGAATGACAATCTCCGACAGTTGGATGGGAATTCATGGTTCTGCTTGGATTGTGATTGGGATAACCTTTCGGTTATTCCCAAAGGTAACGACGAATTGCTCACCTCTCTCCGGCACGGAGATATACATTCACGGCGAATCGCGGCGCAAGCGTTGATTAATATCGGCGATGCAGATCGGCACCTCGCCACCTCAACGGATACAAGTGCACTGCTGGAAGCGTTGGACGACGAAGATGCCGATGTACGTTACTTTGTCGCAGTTGCTCTCGGTAAATTGGAAGCCAGCCTCTGCCTCAGCAAACTGAAACAGCTCGCCCAAGACGATGCTTCTCCACTCGTACGGGAGGGGGCTAAGACCGCTGTTGAACAGATAGAATCACGTGACTTGTCTTAACGCACATCCGAACCGCAAGGAAAGTTAGAGAATCGGTTATTGGTTTTTTACCAAAGCGCGTAAGCCCAAGCAACGCGCCGGGCTGGATATACGGAAAGGTGGGTTCTTGACACAACTCACCTGACCGAACCGCAAGGAAAGTTAGAGAATCGGTTATTGGTTTTTACCAAAGCGCGTAAGCCCAAGCAACGCGCCGGGCTGGATATACGGAAAGGTGGGTTCTTGACACAACTCACCTGACCGAACCGCAAGGAAAATTAGAGAATCGGTTATCTATCCTTTACCAAAGCGCGAAAGCCCAAGCAACGCGCCGGGCTGGATATACGGAAAGGTGGGTTCTTGACACAACTCACCTGACCGAACCGCAAGGAAAATTAGAGAATCGGTTATCTATCCTTTACCAAAGCGCGAAAGCCCAAGCAACGCGCCGGGCTGGATATACGGAAAGGTGGGTTCTTGACACAACTCACCTGACCGAACCGCAAGGAAAATTAAAAGAATGGAAAAAGTTCGACTTGGTTATATCGGCTGTGGATTCATGGCACAAAAAGTCCACCTCCCGAATTTTACAAGCATTCCTGACTGTGAACTCATCGGGCTCGCAGAAGTGCGTTCCGAACTCGGTCAAAAAGTCCAAAATCGTTTCGGTGTCCCACACCTTTACCGCGACCATGAACAACTTGCACAGAACGCCGATATTGAAGCAGTAGCCGTATCCGCCGACTTCGCATTACAAGGCGAAATCGCGAAGGATCTCCTTTTAGCAGGCAAACACGTCTTCATGGAGAAACCGATGGCGGTCTCCACTGAACAAGCCGAAGCGATTGTAGCCGCATCACAGAAGTCTGGAAAAAAGTTGATGGTCGGCTACATGAAACGCTACGATGCTGGAAACGAGATTGTCAAGGCGAGAGTAGCGCAATTCCGAGAAACCGGCGAACTCGGACGCTTGACGTATGCCAGAAATCACGGCTTCGGCGGAGATTGGGTGTGCAATCTCGATACCCACATGGACGGGACAGCAGAAGCAAAGCCGAGTGCACCTGTCAAAACGCCAGAATGGATACCAGAGCAGTGGCGCGGTTCCTATTTGGGATACCTCCAGCAGTATACGCACAATATCAATCTGATGCGTTGGTTCCTTGACGCTGGGGACAACGTCAGGGTCAGAGTCGTCGATTTAGATGCGAACGGATATTCCGGTATTGTTATCTTCGATATGGACGGCATCCGTGTGACGCTGGAGACCGGACATGTTTCGCACTACCGCTGGGACGAGCATAGCCAAATCTATTTTGAGAATGGCTGGGTTCACACGTGGGCACCGCCGTTGCTCCTAAAGAACACACCCGCAGAAGTTGAAATTTACCGCGCTGGGGAAGATCAGGAAATCACACGCCCGATTCCGAGACCGAGTTGGACGTGGGCATATCACAGAGAGGCGGAATACTTTGTCGCGAATGTCCGCAACGATGAACCCTTCAGATCTTCAGCCGAAGATACACTCACGGATGTCAGGCTCTTTGAGGACATCTACCAAATCTTTATCGAACAGCAAGGATAGTTATCAGTTATCAAAAAGTCGGTTACGCTATCGAATAAATAAGATAATTTCTCTATTTGGGAGGAATATACATGCCGATTCATTGGAGAGACCACATTGTTAGCACACCGGATACATTACGCGGTAAACCGCGTATTAAAGGAACAAGGATTCCTGTAAGCCTTCTCCTTGGCTATTTGGCAGCGGGTTATACCACAGATGAAATCATCGCTGAATTTCCTGATCTCAAAACAGTACAGATTCAAGCCTGTCTTGATTATGCCCGTGAATTAGCGGAATTTGAGGAAGTCGCTTAATGGGATTGCGGTTTTTGGCTGATCAATGTGTTCCTTCTGTTGTTATTGAGACCCTTCGTGATGTTGGATATGAAATCTGGTATCTCAGAGATCATCTGCCGATTGAATCACCTGATATGGTCGTCATTGCAAAGGCGCAAGAGTTAAGAGCAATTCTTATCTCCATGAACGGTGATTTTGCCCACATATTCAACTATCCACCGGCTAACTATCAGGGCATCGTTGCACTCCAGGTGAGAAACCATCCTGAAGTTCTACCACAGGTTATATCACGCTTGAAAGATTATCTTTCAGATAACCCTGATGTGGAGCACTATAAGGGTAAGCTCTTTTTGGTGGAAGTCCATCGAATCCGAATTCGTCAATGAAATATTGGATCCGTACCAGTAAACCCTCGGCTCAATCGTTTACTTCCGCATCAGAATCTCTGTGCCGTTGATGTTTATCGCAGGTTCGTAGTTTTCTTGTAGATATGCCGCAATCAATGCGTGTCGCTCCTCAACACGGATACCATCAACGGCATCAAACCAACCCCCCGTTTTAAAGATCACCAAACGCGTTTTGTCTCGTTCAAGAGCCTCAACAACCTCTTGCTGCATTGAAGGTGTCGATGCGTATGAGACTTGATGGAATCGGGAGACTCCAGGTCGATTTGCAAAGAAATAGTAGGCACCCTGACTCGTAAAATCGAAAATCTTTTCGTTCTCCGCCGTATTTTCTTGAATATAAGCGACGACCTTTTGAATCCGTTCAACTTGGTCGTCTGGGATGTCCACCGCGCCCGCGCGTGCCAACTCCTCTGACACAACGTTTTGTTTGAACGGATTCTGACGCAACCGTTGCCATTTCCCACTGAAACCCGCCAACGGATGATGTACCTCTCCAACATACCAGCAAAATATGAGTGTCGGAACGAGCACCCATGCTGCCTTCAATGCATTGTGCCAACGTCTCTCGCCTTTTAAAGCACGAAACATCCTGAAAATACCACCTTCCAGTGGAAACAGGCAGAGCAGCCATAAAAAGGTCGCACCGAAAATTAGGTGGCCACCATCTGAACGTCCCAGTGCCGTCCGGAAAAATGCGATGCCGCCGAGGAGTAAGAGAAGAAGTTTCATCGTGTTGGCTGAATGCGTGCCAGATAGTCCCCGGTAGGTCAAGTAGGTCGCGACAATCAGAAAGATACAGATCGGTAGATACCAGCGAAACCCTTCGCTGAAGATGAAAGCATGCCACCCCTCTGTTGGCAGTAGCGCGAGCGTTCCTGATAGAGATGGAAAAGCGAGTCCCCATGTTGCGAGTTGATAGCGACACTGGATATAAGAATTCCAAATTACATCATCCAAGGCACCGTGAGACAGGAAGTAGATGCCTACCGAGAGAAAACCTACCAACACGCCGCAACTATAACTGATTAAGGGTAGCAGGTATTCTGTCCCCCTTACCACTTGCTGGCGAGGTTTGTAACCTCGCCCTCCTCTGCTCTCTGTTCCATAGCCGCCTTGTAACACATATATAACCAAAAACAATCCGATGGCACCCAGCGTATAAAGTCCAACTTCAGTGCTATACCAGAATGCCAAACTCGTGAAGAGTCCGGCGAGGAGCAATTTCCATACAAATGTAGGGACCTTGTTCGTGCGGGTCCCTCGGAAGTGCGTAAGAGAATTCGCTACGAAGGCGAAACTAATTAAACCGAGACTGTGCCGTGGGGATACCCAGAACTGAGTTCCAGAAGCGATAAGCACACAAATTAAGGCAGTCAAGAATCTACTTCGGAATACTTGCAAACCGAGCACATAAAGTGCAACATAGCCGAGTGGGTCTAATAGGTCTTCCATTGAACGCAGACCGAATAAGGTCGGTTCAAAGAATTGGCTACCAACCCACGCCAAGTAAGCGTTTTGGAAGAGTCCATGCTGGATATAGATATCTCGGAACGGCACCCCGCCGCGTAGCATTTCATTGAGAGGCGCGAGTCGCTCACCCTCGTGGAATAAGTCTATATTGCCGTGAATACTCGCAGAATAGATAAGGAGATAGATGAAAATCGGAAGGATAATGTATTCAAGTCCACCACGCCAAATCTTTGTGGTTCTATAGCTGACAGGAGCGGAGACACCATCCGTTTCACTGGCGAGGTTCCCCTCTTTTTCGCTGGCGAGGTTTTTAACCTCGCCTGTGTCATCAGAAGCCTCTAAATTCCACAGCGTAGGGAAGTACCGTAGGTAGAGCAGTACCAATTTGAGCAGGATGGATAAACCGATCGGTAGCAGTAAGCCTATTAGCACGCTCTGATCAATGTGGTAAACCTGTAACCAACAGAGCCACAACGGAATTGATGCCAATGCGTTTGCTTTCAGTACACGCTGTATCGGTTGTTCGGTTCGTTCAGCACACCAACGTGAAAACACGCACCATCCGAACCAGTATAAACATATCGCTATTGGAATGCCGAGGAGTGCCAGCAGATAGAAGAAGTATTCCTGTTGTTTCGGATACTCGTTAGCACTGAGCCATCCGACAACACCGGAATTTGAGTGATATTCAAAAACGAGGATTTTACTGAGGGTTATGCCTAAGGCAATTGCAAGGGAGACGGCAGAAAATGTGATAAGTCCAACGTAGGACTTGAGGGCAGGGGATTTAACAACGCGCATGTCCGGCATGAATTGCTGAAGGTAGACTCGCCAGCGTTGCATGGTTCTTGCCTCGGTATAAAGCACTAACTGTTGTGCTCTTTGATGGCGCGATTTGAAGAGTAGAGGGAATCACTCCGCCGTGTTAAGTTTCTTTAAACGCTCCCTCGACTTCAACAAAATCTTTCGCCGTTTCATCCCACGCAAAAGCCTTCACCGCGCGTATCTCAGTGTCGTAAACTGAGATAACCAAATATGTGGCATCCGGATAAGCGGGTTCGTCCCATACCGTTGCATCTGCTTTATCTTTTTCGGAGAAGTATGCTTCGTGATTCGGGTGTGAATGGTAGAAGGCTTTAATCTGCCCTTTTTGTGTATCAGCCTCTTTATGAACGGCGATGAGATCGTCCGGATGTATGACATACGCTGTGCGGGCATCTCTCGGATATTTGTCTGGATCTTCTTGGTGGAGTTCGTTCTGTATATTCCGGCATTTCCGGACAAATTCTTGTTCTTCGCTTCCTAAGATGATGCCACAACACTCATTAGGAAACTCCGATTTCGCATGGTCACAGATTTGGCTGAGCGTTTCTGGTTTTACAGTCATCAGTTAACAGTTTACAGTCATCAGTTTTATAGTTTTCAGTTTACTCACAGTAACAATTATCAGTTAAAGAAGGATCTTGCCCAACCGAACCACCTCTTAACTGTTCTCACTGCGAAGCATGACCACTGATAACTGACAACTATTTTAAGCAATCGCTAAAAAAGACCGCCAGCGATCGCCGGAATAATTGAGATTTCAGCACCATCTGTGACAGCGGTTGCTTTTCCATCAAGGAAGCGGATATCTTCGTCATTGAGATAGATATTTACAAACCGACGGATATTTCCGCCTTCATCACAGAGACGTTCTTTCATCCCCGGATAGTTCGCTTCGAGGTTTTCAATGATGCCTTCAATATTGGCACCTTCTGTTTCAACTTCTGCCAAGTTTTGCGTCAAGCGTCTCAGCGGTGTTGGAATACGGACTGTTACAGCCATGGAATAAATTTTCTCCTTTTTGAGTAGCGTTCGGCTATCGGCTTTGTAGGGGCGAGGTGACCTCGCCCCTACGGTTCCTGACAGCCATTAAATCGAATAGTGTAATCCACACTCTTTGGTGTTTTCTTCCGTGTTAGCGTTTTCTGGTGCGAGGGTTGCGTTTTGCCAACGCCACCGTCCCGCGCGATTCGGTTCTCCGGGCTTTATTGGCGTTGTGCAGATGACGCACCCGAGCGATTCATAATAGTGACCTTGGTGGTCTGTTTCAAGCAGCGGATTCACGGGAATTTCATTGTCACGGACAAACTGCCACACTTCATCGGTTGTCCAGTGTATCAGTGGACTGACCTTGAGCACCGGATGTGTCGCTGATGAAATAATTTCTGCCTTTCGGAGTTCTTTTCTGGCATCGGACTGATCGTGACGTAAACCGGTTATCCAGACATCTAATGTTTCAAGGAGCCGTTGCATCGGGCGGACTTTCCGAATGTTACAACAATGTTCCTGCTTCGCTTTACTGTCGAAAAACAGGTATTCGCCATGCTGTGAAACCATCTCCTGAACTTCTTGTGGATCAGGTTGAATCTGTTCAATCTGGATACCGTAGCGCGATTCCACCTTCTCAAAGAAGTCATAAGTCTCAGGAAAAAGACGCAGTGTGTCAAGTGTGCAGACTCGGAACGGCAACTGGTTTTCGGCGGCTAAGTGTATCATAACCATACCCGAAAGTTGCCCACTTGTGACGATTGCAGCGCGTTTTTCAAACCGCTTGAAGAGAGAGAAAAGAATTTCTTGGGGACTCTCCGTCAACAGAACTTCTTGGCAGAGAGTCTGATCTATTGGATAGTTCAATTTTTTATGAGTATTTCCCTGATCGTTCTCTCCGTTGTTGAGAAACGGAAGACTGATGAAGAGTTACCTGCCTTGGTAACTGGACTGCTACCCGTCGTAGTTTAGAAAAGTATTACGGGAGCGTATCCATAACGTCCGATTCAATTTCAAAATAACGACTCAAACTAAAATAGCGTTCCCCCGTATCAGGGAGAATTGTAACGACGGTTTTATCCGGTCCCTGCGCCTTCGCGATCTGCAACGCTGCGCTGACATTTGCACCCGACGACATCCCAACCAACAACCCCTCGGCTGTTGAGATTGACTTCATCATTTCATACGCCTCTTTTTCACCGACTGTAATGACTTCGTCAATAACATCAACGTTGAGCACTTCAGGAATCATCCCTGCGCCGATCCCATCAATGCGGGTAGGACCCGGTTTACGACCAGAGAGCACGGCTGAAACGCTCGGTTCCACAGCAACGACTTTCACATTGGGACACTCTGTCTTCAGAACTTCGCCGACCCCTGTCAGTGTCCCACCGGTGCCAACCCCTGTAACGAAAAAATCAATGTCGGTGCCGATTGCCTTGAGTATTTCCACCGCTGTCGTACGGCGGTGAATTTCGGGGTTTGCGGGGTTCGTGAACTGGTTTGGCATATAGTGCCGTGGGTTCTGCCTGACAATCGCTTCTGCTTCCCATATCGCGCTTGCCATGCCACCGTGTTCCGGCGTTAGCACAATTTTAGCACCGAAGGCGGAGAGGAGTTCGTATTTCTCGCGGCTCACATTTTCTGGCATCGTCAAAGTGACAGGGTAGCCTCTCGCGATGCCGACGATGGAGAGCCCCAAACCTGTATTGCCAGCCGTAGGTTCGACGATGGTATCTCCTTTTCTGAGAATACCGCGTTCCTCAGCATCAAGGATCATCGCGTAACTAATCCTATCTTTGATGCTACCGCCTGGGTTGTAGGCTTCCAGTTTCGCGAAGATAGTCGCATCGTCCTTGCCGGGCAAGGTATTCAGGCGAATCGTCGGTGTATTCCCGATGAGGTCTGTCAGGTTTTTGGCGATTCTCATTTTTCATCCAAATAACAACGCGTGATACCGCTTCCGCACCCCTATCTCAAGTGTAACTACCTTGAAAATTCCACTTTAAAGTATACCATATACACAGCAAAAAGTCAAATTTTTCACGGACGTAACACGACGACCTGTTTTCAGATATGCCCCATGGCGAGGAGCTAATTTCGCCGATTCTTACTTATTTCTGACTATCACACCATTTCGCAAAATCTGCCTCAATTTCCTCCGACCATTTGCGATCTATTTCGCCGGGGGTATACACACCCTCACGTAGCCGTTGATGCCCAAACCGGTCGCGGAGAGCTACCTCCTCACCCTGTTCAACGACCTGTTGCGCGAAGTGCGGCGGAATGAAAATAATGCCGCCGCGCCTCCCTAAAACCACATCTCCCGGTAAAACTGTCGCCTCCGCAATGCGGATGGGGGTGTTGATACCGGTAAGTGTGACGTTCGCAATGCCTGTCGGATCCACACCGCGCACGAACGTGGCGAAATCGGGCAGTTCGTAGATACCATCCAAATCTCGGATGCCACCCTCGATGACCATACCTGTGCCTGTTTTCGCATAGATGGAATTGCCGAGGTTATCACCGGCGAAAGTCCCATCCTTCACTTTGCCAAAGAGATCGACGACGATGACATCATCTCGGACGAGCGTATCGATCACCCACGAGTTTTGACCGCCGACGCGTCCCTCTTTTTCGCCTTGTGCAGAGATAGCATCGTTGAAATCAGGACGGATAGGTACAAAAGCACACGTCACCGCTCTACCGACAAGAATCCGATCGGGATGGAGATTCATCCAATCACCGGCGAATTGGAACTGATAGCCGTTACCGTGCAGAACACCCCACGCTTGCTCAATACTGATCGCCTTCATCCGCTGAATAATATCATCTGGGACGCGGGGTCGTCCATCAGGAAACCGATCGCCCTCCCATAAGTGTGTCATCGCGAGGATGCTCTCTTTATCAATAAGTTGCATATCGCTTTCCTTCTGTGAAACAACCTCGCCATACGGAGATTGTCGTAGGGGCGAGGTGACCTCGCCCCTACAGTCCTGCGTTCTCCCACACCTGATCCAGTGATTCCGCAGTCGCTTTCGCCGCATCTGCGGGTTCCATACCGTTCACCTTTTGGCTGAAGGGTTCCGGTGTCACGGGTCCTTCGTAACCGATATCCGTCAAGATTTGCATTAATTCGGTGAGTGGGATCACACCGGTTTCGGCGGGAAGACATCTGATATTGTCAATCTGTTCATCGGGGTCAATTCCGGCGGGAGCATCGTTGATGTGAACGTAAACGACATCCGATACAGAGAGTTTGCGAACATCGTCGGTCGTGGAGCGGCAGGTGTACCAGTGCCATGTATCGAACAGCAGTCCAACATTGCCTGTGCCGACCGCAGCGGCAAGCCCTAACATCGCGTCCATTGAATAGGCGAAGAGGTATTGAGAACCCTTGCGGCTCGTTGCCGGTCCAATGAACTCAAGCCCGATTGAGTGCCCGTGGTCTTTAAGAATCTCAGCGACACCACGCAACCGTTTAACGGAAAAATCCCAATTCTCCTGATACGTCATATCGTTCGAGGCGGGTCCCACAACGGTGGTTGTTCGGTAGCAGCCGAGTTCTGCGGCGAGTGCTGCACGTTCCGGCAGCTGCGCTAAACCGGCATAATAGTCGGCATCGGGACCGCGCCAGTTGACACCGAATCCCCAACCACCCATCGCAACCCCCGCATCTGACCAGAGGTCTTTAACGTATTGGATGGAATGTTCTTGTGCGAGTTGGTTGGTTTCGTCGATGTTCAGATCGAGACCTTCAAAGCCAGAATTTTTTGCTAACGCTAAGCCTTCTGTCATATTTGCCCGGATGCCGATGGCACCGGTACTCAGGTTCTTAAACATATTTCTAATTTTCCTTGCGGTTAAACACGTGGGTCTGTGACCTCACGCGCGTTTGTTAAGAGTCGCCCTCCATTTCATTACGGGCTAACATTTTTGATGTTATACCATTTCTGAAAATAAATATTGCATGTTCTACTTTGCTGAAAGGGGCACGGTGGCACAGACTAAAAGTTTATACTACAGATTGTCCATTGAAATTTATAGAAATGGTATTAGAACCGCACTGTCTCTAATCCTGCCAATCCTTTTATCCTGCCAATCCTGATTCAGACAGTTTCTCCCCACGTAAAACTTTCGCAGCGACAGCCCACGGGTAATCGGTATCCTCCGACTTTGCGTCGCGATACGTCGGAATCCAGACCCAGCGTTCTTCTCCTGAACGATTAGGGTGGCTGGAGTGAAGCGTCAAATCATGGAAAAAGACGGCACCACCTGCTTCAATCTCTGCCGTAACAGCACGGTTTTCATCAACCGCACCTGGACGCAATCGATTCCCAAATCCGTGTCCGTCACTGGCATCGCCATCGTGGACAATAGCGGATTTGTGCGAACCCGGAAAGAGTTTGAGGCACCCGTTTTCAACAGTCGCATCGTCAAGCGCAACCCAAATTGAGAGTTTATGTGCGCCGTGCCAATAGGACCAATCTTGGTGCCAAGGGCTGGCGAAGGTCGTTGTCTCGCTCTTGAAAACCACCTTGTCGCTTAGAAACTCGATATCTGGCGCGAAGATGCCTTCTAAAATATCGAGTATCCTCGCTTCACCGACTGCAACTTGAAAGACGGGACTTCGCGCAGCTAAGCCGACATAAACACCGTGTCCGGCGACTGCGCCTGTTTCCGCTTTAACGGCTTCCAGAATGTCGATACATTCTAACTTAAGCCGTTGGACTTCACTTCGTGTGAACAGATTCGGTGTGATAGCGAAACCGTCCCTTAAGAAATCGTTGCGAAGCGTTGTCATGTCAGGGGTCATTTTTTATGCCTCATTCAACTTCTTCAATCTGGACTTCACGTCCCGTTTCGGCGCTTTTAAGCAGACCTTCCATCATCTGCTGAACAATCAAACCGTGGCGGAGCGGTGCCTGGCACTTTACGTCGTCTAAGATGCATTCAATGAAGTGACCAGCGATGGCATCCCACGATTTCTGATATTTCCCCGGCGGTAGGCTAACAGTTATGTCCTCAGACGTGCCGGATTCGTCCGTGCGATAAAGCCGCAAAGGACTCATCGTCGCACCGGCTTCTGTGCCGAAAAGTTCTATCTGAAATTCCTCAGGTTGGTGTGATGCCCAGAAACTTTCGACCTGTAAGCCGAGTCCATTTTCAAACGTAATGAACCCGCCTGCGTAGTCGTCCGCTTCATACTGCTCGTATGTCTCTTTTGGCGGTTGGCTGCGATTCCAATACCCGCGACCCCGCGGTCCGAATTTCGCACCAGCGGCACCGAGAACTGCAATCGGTTTCGGAAGTCCGAGAATCCACCAGGCTGAGTCAAGAACGTGGACACCCATATCGCGGAAAGCACCTCCGCCCTTCTTAATGAAGCCGAGGTTCCACGCCGGAATACCGTTTCGACGGACACTCCGCGCACGGGCATAGTAAAGTTCACCGAAATAGTCATCGCGTGCGAGTTCGCCGAGGTATTGACAGGTATCTCCGAACCGCGTGGAAAGCGACATCATATTGACGACACCCGCTGCCTCCGCTTCTGTGACCAGTTTTTGCGCTGCTGTCTCGGAATCGGCGAGCGGTTTCGTTACCATGACGTGTTTGCCATTCCGCACCGCCTCCAGTGCTATCGGCACGTGCCACTGGTTCGGTGTGCCAACGAATACCGCGTCGATGTCCTTGGCTTTGCACATCTTTTTGTAATCTGTATAGAATTTGACCTCGCCCGGTAGGTCCTTGGCGAAATCTTTCATCCGGTCTTCAAGCAAATCGCAGAGTGCGACAACATTGCCTCGCGGATTTCCGGCGAGTGCCGCTCCATTCGGTCTACCTATACCCATACCGACGACGGCAATTCGGACAGGTTTTTTTACTGATGCCATTTTTTTAATTTTCCTTGCGGTTGGTTCAGAGAGATTGTGTGAAAAACGGTCCTTTCGATAGGTCCGCCTTCCACTTCGTTTCAGGCTACGCGTTCTTTAATTTTCGTTAATATGGGCGACCTCGTGAATTCAAGGGTGGACTCACTTCATTTTTAACAGCCTTAATCGTCCGAAGATACGCCCAAATCGCTTTCAAGTCCTCATCGTTCATTTGGGCATAGTGCTTCGTTGGCATCGGAGGGAAGATCTTCCGATTGCCTTCTACACCTTGATGAAGTCCAGTGCGCATCGCGCCGATGAACATTTCCTCCGTCCAATCGCCTAATCCGGTCTCTTTGTCCGGAGTTAAGTTTGAGGCGAAACTTGTGCCGAAAGGACCGGAGAACGCACTCATTTGGGGTGACGTGAGGATAAAGATACCCTGTTGCATCATACTGAAATTGTAGCGCGGATAAGGGGCGTTCACTGGATGTCCAGCAAGGTACATATCCATGTTATATTCGGCACCCGCACGCGGTGTATGACAATGCCCGCACGCGCCCACCGTGTCCACAAGATATTTCCCTCGCTGCACCATATCGCTCTGGCTTTCGACAGAATTGATGTTCAGCGCAATGATCGCACCGACAAAAAGCACTACCACACAAAAGATTAAGAGATTTCGCTGCATTCAATAATTCTCCTTATAGATTCAAATCTCGGACAAAATTTAGCACATTCTGCAAATAGATGCAAGAGAAATTCCATTAGAAACAGAGCCATTTAATTTTTCGATTTCTGCTCGGTTGTATGGAATAAATCGGACTATGGACCTCTCTAACAATGCCGAAAAATGGTGTAAAATTTCACAGTTTTCACAGTAAATCGGGAAATTGTGAATTTTATGAAAGTGGCTAAACCTAAACCATAATTGGGTTTTTGGGGAATTTTAGTAGCACGGTTGTTGAAAGTTAATGTGAAATCTTATTAGGGTTGTCAGAATCAGAATTTATAGAATTTTAAGATTTTGACTTCTCCCACACCTAAAGGAGTGGGATTCTTTCGTTCTTGTTTCATAGTTCGTAGCCTCCACTTGTGAAGGTCTTACACAAACTCCACAAGCGTTTTATCTCTCCGTATGCCCTACGGCGAGGTTCTTTAGATTTATTGCAGCGTTTTGGTCTCTGTCTATAGAGACACCACAACTACTACAATGATACTGTCTCTCTGATAATGAGAGTTCTTTTTTCTTGTGTCCACAACTACTACAGGTTTTACTCGACGCATAGAAGTGCGGTGCTTCTACAATAGGTATCCCAAGCACTTCTGCTTTAGACTTGAGTTTAGCAAGAAACCCACCGAGTGCTGAATCAGAGAGTGCTTTCGCCAGTTTCTTATTCTTGAGTAGGTTCGTAACCTTTAGCGTTTCTATCCCGATAGCACTTGCCATATTTACAATCTCTGTCGTTGCCTTATGCTGTGCGTCTAATCTGATACAAGCAATCCTATAGTGGATACGTTCTACTATACGTTTTTGCTTATACCAGTTGTTAGATAGAAATACTTTACGGCTCATTTTACGTTGCTCACGCTTTAGCTTGCGTTCATACCTTTTCAGCGGTCTTGGGTTAGGATACTGTTTACCCTTATCAAGTGTCGCAAGTGAGTTTATACCTACGTCTATACCGACGACAGGGAGTCCACGCGTGTCTCGTGGAGCCTTCGGTTTACCTGTATCTATGGTTATAGAAACAAACCAACGGTGTGCTGTTCTTGATATTGTTACCTTGATCAGTTCACCCTTAAATCTCAACTTCTCAAACATGCCTACCCAACCTATTTTAGGGAGGCGGATACGTTTACCTTTTATACTAACACTGCTTGGGTCTGTGCTATAAGATTGGCGATCTCTGCGTCTTTTTTTCTTCGGAAACCTATTTTGACCCTTACGCCAACGACTTATGGCGTCACCGAAGTTCTTGATACCAAACAACGCAGCACGCTGATCCATGCCCCGTGTCCAGTCAATATCACGCTTTGCTATATTGAATCGCTTAGTCAACTCTTTCCAATGCTGCGGGTCATTCTTGTAATCTGATAACGCACAATTATACGCAAAACGAGCATAACCACATTGTTGGGAAAACCATACGCGTTGCTCGTCGGTTACGTCTAATGCTATCTTATGTGAATTAAGTGCCATTTGGGTATATCTCGCATCTCGTATCTTATCCCCTGACAAGTGGGAGACAGGCACGTAGTCTTGCGACTACGCTTGTCATGCCTGTCTACGAGATACTATACTTATACCACCTTATCCCCTAAATGTCAAATCTTTTTTTATACCAGAACGAACACTACTTGATTTGACCCAAGCATAAATGCTTGGGATTGTTAAGTATTATCCTTCAGGATTATAGGTGTTGTCGGATTGATGACTTTCTCAAAATGTAGATAACTACTATAAATCTGGTAGAGGAGAAGTGAATAACTCTGTGTAATTTGCGATTTTGACCGCCTCACTTCCCTCAAGACTTGGAGTCCTTCTGTGATCAATTGAAGTAGCTGCGCCTTATTATTTAAAATCCTCGTAGTAGCAGGCTTTACATTTGTAACGTTGCACGCTGTTGACGCGCCCGTTTTTGACGAAATGCGGGTGTTGACATCTTGGACAGTTCACTATGTTGCTCCGATTTGCCTTGATTTTCATCAAGGGTATCAAATTTCCGGGAAGGAGTCAACAAAAAATTGTTGGATTTTTTGTTGACTCCTTTTGCGAAATATATGCCAAATATATTAACGTGAGTTTAAAAAAAGTTTATGGTTTAGGAAGCGTCTGTAAATCGTTGATCTCCTGAAGTTCAGAAAACTTCAGCGAGGGTTTCGGAGGGTGTCGCCTCTGGCAGACTGTGTGTTGCCACCCATTTCTCATACGCAAAAAAAGTTGTCTATTCCACAGAAAAGTGCTATAATACACATCAACGCGAGGGTGAGGTGTTTTTGCTTAAGAAATTGAAGAAATACCCTATCAAAAACCCTTATCAGGGGGAAACACCCAAGCAAAAACACCGCAGCAAAAATGGTGTTTCCTCGCCAGCGGCGGTGGGGTCCCTTATTTACTGACGAACTGTAAACATATTTTCGGATTTTACTATAAAATCAAGGAGACCTACGAAGATGAAAAACCTACGAAATCTGCCAATTTTTGCGTGCCTTTTTCTGTCCGTTTTAATTCCACTGAGTGCTGCAGCGGTTCCACCACCATCACCTGCGGGTGGGAACTATTTAGTGCTTGATGGAGTGGACGACCACGCTGTTTTGGACTTTGAAACCTTCGGTCTTCTCATGCCAAAAGACACAGATGAATTCACCTTTGAAGCGTGGATATATCCAACCACGCCGCTTAACAAGGATATACATGCAATGGTGCTCAGCCAACAGGTGATGATGTATATCGTGACTCATGATCACCGGGAATTCGCGGGCCTAGTGGTACCGAAGGGGCATTTACTGCTGGTATGTTCAGCGCACCTTGCTCGTGACGTAGGGCATGTTATAGTGAGGAATCCCCCGATAAAGTTTTTCCCAAATCAATGGAATCACATCGCCTTTCAGGGAGGAAAGGGACAGAAGACGACAGTCATTGTTAATGATTTCGCACGCCCCACAAGGGAAGAGAAAGGAACAATTCTCGCGCACGACGCAGACAAGATCACCGAATTCGGAGGGCATCCACAGGATTTTACACTTGGAGGGTGGGACGCAAAAGTTCCGTTTCACAAAGGGCATTCTTGGGGTCATTTTGCGGGCTATATTGATGAGGTCCGCATCTCAAAGGTTGTGCGTTACAATACCGCCAAACGCGGTTTCACTCCGCGCACAAAGTTTAAGAATGACGCAAAGACGGTCGCATTGTGGCATTTTGATGAACCGAGGGGAACACGGGCGTTCTCAGATACGTCAGGCAACGCCTACCACCTAATGGGGAAAAATGGTGCAGAGATCGATGGCACACTCGCAGTTGAAGCAGAAGGAAAACTTGCGACGATATGGGGGCGGCTTAAGCGATAAAAGAATGGGATTTTTCTGGAATTGTTAAGAAGAGGAGAAAGTTATGCTTGCAAAGTATAAGTATTGGCAATGGGTCTTTATTTTTTTATTTGTTGTTGTTTCCAGCAGTTTTCCGGGGGGTTAGGAATAGGTAACTACACTGTAGACAGTAAAATTTATGTTCTCGACAGTAAGGCGAGATTCGATGGCGACCTTGCCGGACGTTTTGTCACACGTATTGAAGAATATAATCCGAAAACCGACCAGTGGCATCGGCTCCCTGACATGCCAATGTTTAAATATGGTTTCTCAACCGTTGCCGTTGATAATGAGATAGGACTTACGCAGCGGTTTCAAAAGCCTTGATAAGAGGATTTAGAGAACTAAAAATGTCTGAATATCTGCTCTTTACGAGTATTCGGGCGTAAAGCCTAAAAACAAATTTGACATTCACCTTTTAATGTGGTATAATTGATACCAGACACTTGAGTTAGGGTTTCCACTTCTCTTGCTTGAGAGAGTCCTAACCTACCCTGTGGAAAGGGTTGTGAGTGTCAAGTGTCAATACCACTGAAAAACTATTTTTTGGGCAGTTAACGCTTAAAGTTTCGGGGCAGAGGTGAAAGTCTGCACGCTGTATTGCTGCCCTCTTTTTCAACAAATTTTAACGATTGAGCATCGAAAACGATGGATGCGCTGACCCCAGTGAAATCGGGGGTTCATATTTTCAATGTAACAAAATCAGATTTTGTTACGTTCAACTTTCTGCTATTTTGGCTTGACAGTTTTCGCGGTTTCGGTATAGAATGCGAAACAAGTCATGCTGAATCCAACTTCTGCTATGATAACCGAGAAGGGTCATAAAAGAGCAATATGCTTCAGCGTATTGCCCTATTTTGTTTCTCAAAAAGGAGATAATCATGAAAATGTCTTTGTGTCAGATAGCCGCGATCGCAACGCTGTTAGCACTCAGCCTGATCTGCGTGTCCACGCAGATTGAACAGGCGAATGCAGATACCTATAAGCTGATTGTATATCACTATGATATCTATTATTGCACGAATTGAGAGATCATATACGACGTGGTCTACGTCGGTCAATCAGAAGGAACAATGTCACATACTGGATCTCTTCAGCACAATTCCGTAGAGTATGATACCTGGTATAATGTTATTGCCAACCCTTAATGTCTGTGTCAACATTCACAGTGAGGTGAAACAAATGAAAATTGTTGTTTATACAGCAGGGATACTTATCGTTTTAGCGGTCGCGTGGACAGTCTATCTCAACAATAGCCTAAAAAAGTTTGAGTCAAATCTCTCGGAAACGCTTGTGATGTCTGAAACGCAACAGGAAATGCCTGCCCAGGAAATGCCCGCTATTGAGAGCGAGAACCCACCTGCAACAGAAGTCTCCGGTGAAGGTTTCGCTTCTGATGACTCGCTGACATTTGAAGAATCTTTTGCGATAGAATCAGAAGAGATAAAACCTATCGTTACTTCCCCGGACGTTGATATTCAATTGCCCAACACGGCTGAAATCGTGGGACACACTGAAGAAATACCCACCGAAACTGTAGGCCCCTGTGGTGATGTCTGTGAATCCTCGGGATCCGGTGTAGATTTTCACAGTCTTTCCAAAAGTGAGCAGCTTCAGTTCATGAAAAAAGGATTGGTAAAAAGGTTCGGGAATGTCCCTGAAGTCGATCTTTTCATTGATTATATGAAACTCTCACACGGCAAGCAATCTATTGGAGAGAAACAGGCTCTTGAGTCCGTGCGCGCAGTTGCAACGTTGTTTCCAAACGAGGCAAACAAAAAGCATCTCCGTGAATTGGAATTGCGTGTCGCGTCAAGACGAATACAGTCGAAACAGTGAGCCACAACGGGGCGATGTGCTTCCCTGCGCATTGCCCTTTTTTGTTACTTACGCTTCAAAAAGGCGAAGGAGAGTAAGGATAAGATTTTGGACAAAGTGCTGTATGAGATGGAACTTGTTGCACATTATTAGGCATAGGCGTAGGCGTTTGTACGATAGCCGCTGGCGGAATTGCACTTTGGGATTATCTTGACGGACCAGATGATGACCCCGAAAGACCGCCCAGTTCAGCCGATGATTATTACAAAAACTGGTCAAAATCCTGCAGTGTTTGCAATCAAAGCTGGTCATTCAACACCTCTGAAGAATATGATGCGTTTTCACACATCGGTGGTGTTGATTGTTGGCCATACGGCGGACCATAGGGATTTATAGTTTTTGTTAACAGGGTAGGGATTTCAAATCTCTACCTCCGAGTTTTGTTACTTTCAACCCTCTCCCCCCTGCTTCTCGCACATTTTGCACCCAAAAAAATGATAAAATGATACGGAATTAGTCGTATTGTGGGTTTTCGGCATCGTCGCCTAAATCGAGCAACTGGATGGGTGCGAGGATATAGAGATGATTGTTATGAAACAGGCATTCATGCGCGCCGAGGAACGCGCCGCCAAGACCATCGACTTTTCTCTCCATTTTGGAGAGAGGCAGGCGGGGATAGTTTCCAAGATTTCGCCTTGATATGCCCGAAGCGACTTTTTTCACGCGACGGGGAATCGCCTGCTGGTGGAGACGGAATAAGACGGTTACCTCTTTGAGAAAACCGCACTGTCTACGAAGCCGAAGCCTCTACCTTTAGGTAGTGGGTGCTATCACACGTGAAATATCCGTTTTCTACTAAATTTGCCTAAGTCCTAATACAAAAACGACTATCACACGCGGTTATAAAAAGGCGCGGTCCGGAACCGCGCCTATATTAATTGAGAAACCCTCTTAGAAACTATAAGATAACTTCGCGTAGTAAAGTCCGCCATTGAAACCGAACGGAGCAGACCGTCTGGAATACGTGAACACACCGGGTGAATCAACAATAACATGCCCCGTGCTGTCCGTTAGCGTTCCAGCGCGTGACTGACCAATCTCGTTCAGATCGGGCACCTGATCCAATAGATTGTTTGCACCGATTGTCAGTGAAAGTCCTTCATTCAACTGATAATTGCTCTGGATATCGGTGAGCCATTTCCCGCCGTAAGTCTGCCGTGCTGGATCGTCACCGCTTCCCTCTTGAACGGTGTAGCTGCCGAAGTAACGCAAAGCACCACCAATAGTGAGGTCACCGATGATGTAATCTGCACCGATGTTAATGCGGGTGTTCGGCTGCCACTCCTCAATCATGGAACGTTCCTGCGACGGGAAGAGAGTGTCCTCAAGTCCGACGAGGATTTCCGGCGCGTCCACTTCACCGATAACTTCAGTATTTGCCCACGTCAATGCAACCTTCAAATTGAGAAGGGATTCATTGTCGAAGGCATGTAGGTAACCTGCTGCGACATCAACGCCTTGGGTGCGTGTCTGCGCGACATTTGTGAACACTTGCGCGCTGCTCGCACCTGCCTGCGCTAAACCTGCGACTTTATCAGCACTGAAACTACCACTCAGGACAATGCGATCATCGATTTGGATGAGGAATCCATCTACGGTGAGCCACAATTTCTCAAGTGGTTTCAGCACAAAACCACCGGAGACGTTGAATGCGGTTTCCTCTTTCAGCTCAGGAATGCCGAGCGCACGTGCGGCATCACTGTCATTGCGGAACGTACCGACTTCAAGAGCTACCAACTCAGTAGTGTTTCCATCGCTGTCAATATCGTCGGTATCTACCTTGAATTGTGTGCTAATGTTGTTGAAGTAAAGCTGCTGTAATGAAGGCGCACGGAAACCGGTACTACCCGCAGCACGGACCGCAACCTGTTTCGTCAGGTCATAGCGACCCGTCGCTTTTCCTGTGACAGTGGTGCCAAAATCGTTGTACTGCTCACCGCGCACCGCGGCACCAACAAGGAGTCCGGTTCCGGGTTGCCCACTAAGATAGGATTCAAAGTCGGCATAACCTGCGATATTCGTCCGACTTTCGTCCACTTCGTTGTCCGGTCGGAAGCCGGGGAAAACTTGGATACCACCAGAGGCACCCGGTGCCCCAAGGTCCGCGTTAATCCATGAAAGCGGTTCACCCGCGTGGATGCCGTAACCTTCTCTACGAAATTCGACACCACCTGCAAGGTTCACCAGCGAGGACTGATAGTCGAATGGGTAGGTAACATCTAAGTTAAACGTCGTTTGCGAGAGTTCAAAGCCACCCGCTTCCGCGGAGGTCGGACTGCTTGCCCCATAAGAGGCATTCAACGAATTGGAAATGAAGAAGTCGAATGTATTCAACCCGTGATTGACACTGACATCAACATTCAGATCGGTGGTCTCATGCGTCCACGCCATACCTAAGGCGAGAGAGGTGTCGCCAATATCGGTGTTGATTTCCGGTAAAAATCCGTCCGGATAGATTTCGGTAACAGTCCGCGATGCTTGGTTGGCTCTGCGATAGAAACCCGCACTGTTGTTTTGGCGTGAGGAGTGTCCACCAAAAGAATAGAGTTCCAAGCCCTCGGCGAGCGGGAGTCCGAAATTGTAAAATCCGATTTTTTGAGACGAATCAGAATCTCCAATGCGGAAGTTCTGGCGTTCAAAGGTATATTCGCGCGAGTCGAACCAGACCGGTTTCTCGGTTACAGTTCCATCATCGTTTTCGATTTCAAGTATATTATCCGCAGGTCTGCCTTGGTCTACGTCTATCCAGTCATACTGCTGTTCCCCTGTGAGACCTGCCCGGTTGGTGCGAGCTCTATCGCGCCATTCAGCAGTGAGATTGAGAAAACCGGAATCACCGACTTTCATACCGTAGTTGGCGTTTCCGTTCCATGTATTACCGTCGCCTTCGTAGGTTTGACCCCAATAAACGTCAGCATCGCCCGTATCAACGTCGTCTTTAAGCACGATATTGATAACACCGGCGATCGCATCGGAACCGTATTGCGCGGCTGCACCATCGCGTAGCACTTCAATCCGCTCGATCGCTGCTGCTGGAATCGCGTTAAAGTCTGTTCCGGCAGTACCACGACCTACAGATGTATTTACGTGCAGCAATGCGCTTTTATGGCGACGTTTGCCGTTGACGAGTACAAGCGTCTGGTCGGGCCCTAAGCCACGCAACGTTGCCGGACGCAGGGCATCTGTACCATCACTAATGGTTGAACTTGAGAAGTTAAAGGAAGGGACTAACATCTGAAGAACACGTCCCGTTTCGGATTGACCGGTGAGACTAAGTTGTTCCCTGTTGACAACTTCTATCGGGACGGGTGCCTGTAAGGCTCTCCTGCCGATACTACGGGTACCTACCACTACAACGGATTCAATTGTTTGGATCGGAGCAAGTGTGGCTTTCACTTCGGTTTGCCCGGCAGTGATATTGATCCGTTTGCTCAAAAATCCGATTGCTATTATCGTCAGCGACGCTGAACCTGTTACATCGCTGAACGTAGCGACGCCAGAATCATCTGTTGTTTGTTCTTGGTTCCCGATTTGCACTTTCGCTTCTGAAATAGCATTCCCATTCTGATCTTGAACGACTACCTTGAATGCTTCAGCACTGGCGGTCATCGGTATTACTGATACGATGCCAAATAAAATGGCGACGACGCACCAGAAATACCGTTTATTATCTGAAATTGACATTGAGTTTATCCTCGCTTTTAATTTGATGATAATGAGAAATATGGGGCACAAACATTTATAATGTAGGTCCAAGTGTGCCCCCGTTTACAATAACGATTCATGGTGAAATCCTAAAATATGTGGACAGTTGGTCGGTGAACGAATCCTGCCTACCGCTGGCGAGGATTGTATCCTCGCCTTCTGCAACGTCCAAGTAATTGTAGATTTTACTATATCCTGCCTACCGCTGGCGAGGATTGTATCCTCGCCTTCTGCAACGTCCAAGTAATTGTAGATTTTACTATAATTATCGTTTATTTTTATCGTAAAATGCAAATTAAACTTCCGAAAATGTAGGAATATCAGTTTTTTTACAATAAACTTTGTTTTTATGCTAAAATCATGAAAAACTTGGGCAATTTTTAGCAATGAGGCATGGCGAAACATGCACGGCTTGATGATGAACTATCCATTGACGCTTGCACAGATTTTGGAGCATGCACATCGTATACACGGCGATAAACGAGTTACCACGCTCCTGCCCGACCAGACGCTCCATAGTTACAACTATACCACGTTATACGAGCGCGTTAAGCAGTTAGCAAACGCTGTCGCTCAGTTGGGCATTGTGCAGCCGGGGGACAGAGTCGGAACCTATGCATCCAATACGTATCAGCATCTGGAGCTTTACTATGCGATTCCGTGCCTCGGTGCCGTGCTACATCCGCTCAATATTCGTCTCTCTACTGCGCAACTTGCACGCATCACGTACGAGGCAGAAGACAAAATCATTTTTGTAGATGAGATATTTGCTGAGCAGTTTGAGGCACTACGGAATGAGATTAAATATGAACAGGTTATCCACTTTAATCAGATGCCTGAACATTCTGTTCCATCTTATGAACAATTGCTCTCTGAAGCCGATCCAGCGTATACATGGGATATTCCAGACGAGAACTGGGCGATGGGACTCTGCTACACCAGCGGAACACAAGGCGAACCACGAGGGGTACTCTACACGCACCGCTCTATGTTCCTTCATACGCTCGCCGTGAATCAAGCCGATGTTTTTGGGTTGACCGAAACAGATGTTGTTCTACCGCTTGTCCCGATGTTCCACGCCATGGCGTGGGGACTGCCTTATGCAACCATGTTTGCTGGGGCGGATATAGTACTCCCCGGTGCTAAACCAGCGTGCATCGCAGACCTTATCGCGGAAACAGGTGTCACCGTCGCTGCAGGAGTGCCAACGGTATGGGCAGAGGCTTATCCTGAGTTACGCAAAAGACGGCAGGATATCTCCTCATTACGGCGATTGATAGTCGGAGGCGAAGCGATGCCGCCGACACTCATTGAGGCTTACGAAAAGAAACTTGGCATTGAGATTTGCCACGCTTGGGGAATGACAGAGATGTCCCCGACCGGGACCTTCTCAAAACTGCGCCGTGAACATCAAGCATTACCGGATGCCGAAAAATGGTTGATTAAAGCAAAACAGGGTAGACCGATACCGGGTGTTGAAATCCGCCTCGCAGCGGAGAAATCTGACGAGTTTACCGAACTCCCTTGGGATGGTAAAACGGCTGGAGAACTACAAGTACAGAGTCCGTGGACAGCAAGTGCCTACTATCGGAGTGAATCGACAGACGAACACTTCACCCCTGATGGATGGTTAAGGACTGGTGATATTGCAACGATTGACGCACAAGGCTACATGCAGATTGTGGACCGCGCAAAGGCACTCATCCGAAGCGGCGGAGAATCTATCTCAAGTGTTGCCTTGGAAACAGCACTCCTGAAACATCCTTACGTTCTTGAGGCAGCAGTTATCAGTGTGCCCAGCGAAAAGTGGGGTGAACGTCCATTTGCTGTCGTCGCCCTTACACCGGTAGGTGCGGTTTCTAACCGCACCGATGCGGACATCTCGGACATCCTCAAGCAGCACCTCTCCGTTGAGTTCCCGAAGTTCTGGATCCCTGACCGCTTTGTCTTTGTTGATGAAATCCCAAAAACGGGTGTCGGAAAATCCGATAAGCAAATACTCCGTAAACGACTGCTAAGTGCAGAAACAAAGGAGAAACTGCCATGAAAATGAAAGCCGCTATCTACACAGGCATTGAAGAAATTGAGGTTCGTGAGGTTGAGCGTAACGAACCCCCTCCAGGGTTTGTACTCGTTGATACGAAGCAGACCGGTATCTGCGGAAGCGACCTGCATAGTTATTTCGGGCATTGGGGACAATCGCATGAGCACGCCGCCGGGCATGAAACATGTGGGGTAGTCGCGGCAGTCGGTGACGGTGTGACGAAGTTCGACATCGGGGATAGAGTCGCTGTGGAGTGTTTTTCGCACTGTGGTACCTGCACCTACTGCGAAACCGGGCAGTACAATCTCTGTCTCAATAGAGGCGGGGTCTCTCCGAATATGCACGGCGGGTTCGCTGAATACACGTCGACGCACCAATCCGGCGTATTTAAATTACCAAAGCAAATGACGTTTGAGCAGGGTGCGCTCGTTGAACCACTCGCTGTCTCACACCGGGCAATTGCGCGCTCAGGTACCAATTCCAGAGACACCGTCGCTATTATCGGCGGTGGGACCATCGGTCAATTCTGCTTAGCAGATGCGGTTGCCGCGGGTGTTAAAGAGACGTTGATTACTGTCAAATACGAACAGCAGGTGGAATTGGCAAAAGCACTGGGGGCAGATCACATCGTCAATGTTGGCGACACCGATGTACAAGAATACGTCAAGGATGTCACAAATGGCATCGGTTTTGATGCGGTCATCGAAACGGTAGGTGGTGCGGAGAACTTCAACATCGCCACAACGATCGTTCGGAAGCAAGGGGCGGTCGTTCTCGTTGCCGGATACTACAAACCACTTGAGGTGAATCTCTCCACTATCGTTTGGTCCGAGGCATCCATTACAGGCTCTAACTGCTACGGTTATAGCGGCATGGAGACCGACTTTGAAGCGGCAATCGAATTGATAGACTCCGGTAAAGTTGATGCCACGAAATTGGTGACGCACTACTATCCGCTTGACGAAATCCGAGAAGCGTTCCGCGTGTCTGCTGATAAGACCTCCGGTGCTATTAAAGTCCATGTCTGTCAAGACTAACATCTCCTTCGCTGACGAGGTTTGAGATCTCACCATAACTGTCAATTTACATTGTAGGTTGGGTTGAACCGGACTGAGAAAATAGGTGGTGTACGTCAAATACCGGCGAACCAAACGTGTATAGCTCTACAATCAAGAACACAGTGAAACCCAACGGGCTTCTTTCTGAGATCATGGGATGGCGATAGGTTTGCGTTGGGTTTCGCTATCGCCTTGATTTATATGACGGTATAGAGAGTTGAAATGTGCTTGGGTTATCGGCATGGTTTTTCTTGATTCCGCTCAACCCAACCTACGAGGTTATGATGCGTTTTTCCTTAAATTAACACCTATGGTGGGATTTGAGATCTCACCATAAGTGTCAATTTTAGAAAAAACAACCGTCGCAGCCCCAGGCCGGTAGGGTTTTTGCTGGGGTGTTTCTTCACTGTTCCAACTGCGCCGGGTTTTAGCCATAAACCTTGTACACGCCAGAAACCATCTTTAGTCCCGTAGGGTTTATTTGCTTGGGTATTTCTTCAACATCTGTGTAGAAAAACGGTCCTCACAGACCTAAGCCCCGTAGGGGCGGCATTTGTAGAAACGCTGTTACAAAATACCATGAAAGGCCACTAAATTGACCCCTATGGTGGGGTTTCAGATCTCACCAGCAAGCATCTACTGTTTGAGAAAATAAAAGGATTTTTTATATAATGCAGAACGGAAATCACACGTTGAGCACCGAAGAAAGGGAACAGTTTTGGCAGCAAGGTTACCTCGGTCCTTACGAACTCTGTAGTCCTGAAGAGATGCTCAACATGCAACCAGAAATTGAGAAAATTCTTGAAACGCCACCACCGGATCACAACCAATTAATACATAACCGCCATCTTGATTCTCCGTTGATTCATCAACTTGCCACGCATCCTACGATTGTCAAACGGATGGCGGCACTCTATGGTCCAGATCTACTCCTCTGGCGAACGAATTTTTTCGTCAAGGAACCGGGCGCAAAAGAAATTCCGTGGCACCAAGATTTCAACTACTGGCCCCTTGAACCCCCCATCATTATTTCTGCCTGGATTGCTGTCGATTCGGCAACGTTAGAGAATAGTTGTCTCCAGATCGTCCCCGGCTCACACCGAAAAGTGGTACCGCATGTGAAAGCGACCTCGGACATGGCATTCAATCAGATGGGTGATCTCGAATTTATTGATACCAGCACTATCGTCAACCTTGAGATGCAACCCGGCGAATTTGTACTCTTTAATGAACGCACCTTGCATCACTCAGAAGCAAATCGTTCTGACAAACGGCGTATCGGTTTGGCTGTCCGAGTCATCCTCCCTATTGTCAAAGTTTTCGATTGGGATGCCCCGGAGCACAAACTTATCGTTGTTCATGGTGAGGATCCCGTGCAATTTAATAATAGGGAATAGACACCGAACAGCGCATTTACCAACTTGTATAAGATTAATACTACTACACGCCGCTGGCGAGGTTTAAAACCTCGCCAGCGAGAAAGTTGTGTAAGTCCTGTTAATAAAGGAGAAATGTTAAAATGAATCGTCAAATTACCCTCGCTTCCCGGCCCGCAGGGTACCCCAAGGAATCGGATTTCAACTTGGTTGAGGTGCCCATTCCAGCACCCGAAGATGGGGAAGTATTGGTAAAAACTATCTACCTCTCGGTGGATCCGTATATGCGGGGACGCATTAATCCAGCGAAATCTTACGCCGCGAATGTAGAAATTGATGAAGTCATGATCGGCGGTGTTATCGCTCAGGTTATCGCGTCAAAGCATCCAGATTTTGAGGAAGGCGATATCGTCAACGCGAACATCGGGTGGCAGGAATACGGTGTCGCTGCTGGGGATGGGCTGCGGAAGATTGATCCGACAATCGCACCTATCTCGACAGGGGCTGGAATTCTCGGTATGCCGGGGTTGACAGCCTACTTCGGCTTGCTTAAGATTGGAAAACTTCAGGAACGGGAAACTGTATTTGTCTCTGGTGCCGCTGGCGCAGTCGGCTCCGTCGTCGGACAAATCGCAAAAATCAAAGGGTGTCGGGTTGTCGGTTCCGCGGGAAGCGATGAAAAGGTCGCATACATCGTTGATGAACTCGGTTTTGATGCCGCGTTTAACTATAAAGAGGTCGATGATTACCAAGAGGAACTCCAGACACTTCTTCCTGATGGTATTGATGTCTATTTTGACAACGTCGGTGGCGTTATCACGGATGCTGTTTTCCCCAATTTAAGAATTAAGGGACGCGTCGTCATCTGTGGACAGATTTCGCAATATAACTTGGAGAAACCGGAAACAGGCCCGCGTTTCCTCTGGAATATGATCACCAAGCGCGCGAGAATCGAAGGCTTCCTCGTTTCTGAGTTCGCTGATCAACACGCTGAAGCACTCGTTGAGATGGCAGAATGGTTACAGCAGGGCAAGCTGAAATATCGGGAAACGATCGAAGAAGGTGGCATCGAAAGCGCGCCCGCGGCATTCATTAGCATGCTGAAAGGTGGCAATATCGGCAAACAACTCGTTAAAATCGCTGACGTGGACTAAAGTTAAAAGTTAGACAGGCGAGGTTCCCGCGCCTCGCCTGAACTCGTTACTCACACGTGCACAGCCTAAATTCGCTGCTAATATCCCTTTTCTTTATCAATTATGCTGAGAAGCGGTTTCCCAACGAGAAGTCGTTCTAAATTATCACAGAAAAGCCCAACCGATCGATCCAAGCGAATGGGTGAACCACCGGCAACGTGCGGTGTAATAATCACATTCGGCAGATCCCATAATGGGCTGTCGGTAGGCAGCGGCTCTTCGGGTGTGACATCCAACCCTGCACCACCGATGCTTCCCGAAGTGAGCGCACGGATCAGGGCCGGTCCATCTACGATCTTGCCACGTGTGACGTTGATTAGCAACGCGTGCGATCTCATCTGTTCAAACGCTGCATCGTCGAACATCCCGTGCGTCTCCGGGGTCAACGGCGCACAGATAGCGACAACATCTGATTCTGAAAGGAGGTCATGGAACCGATCCATCTGCCAGACTTCGTGAACAAACGAGGGTGCCTCAATCGCCTCTGGATCGACGGCGATAACGCGCATATCGAACCCTTGTGCGCGGCGCGCAACATCAATACCTGTACCGCCGAGTCCGACGATACCCAGCGTTCGTTCGCTTAATTCCCACGTCGCCAAACGGATTGACATCCGATTGTCCCACGTCCGCTCGCGTACCGAACGTCCGATACCGCGGAGGAGACCCAGAAGTAAAGCCCACGTCTGATCTGCCAGATGGGGTCCCACAAACCCTTTCGCACTCGTTAGGGTAACATCGCTTTTAACAAATTCGGGAAACAGCAAGCCGTCAACGCCAGCGGAAAGCACTTGTACCCATTTGAGTTGTTGCGCATTCTGAAAAAGTGCGCGATTGAACCCACCTAACACAATATCGGTATCCACAATTTCGCGCAACGCCTCTTCCGAATTCTGTGGACGTACAAGCGAAAGTTCCTCAGAAACAGATTCAATCTGCTGCTGTTGTGCCGACGTAATATCGGTGTTAATCAGAATTTTCATCTAATCTTCGGGCAGGAGACCCCATCCTTCAGGTTGGGGAGGAATGCCCGCTCCTTTTTTCTTGACGAAAAGTGTCAAAGATGTTAGTATATCCCACGTAGGACGTAAGGTTGTGAATTATGCGTGCCGGACGCTATCGCTGAGTGGGTTCACGTAAAACTACGACACATTGAAGCTAAACACCCCGGACATACTTTTTGAGTGTAATGGATGCGAGGAAGTAAAACTCCCGATCCGATCAAACGCACTCTTAAAAATAAATAGTCAACTTCGGTTGAGAGGGCTGCTTGGGTCCCTCTGTGGAGCGATACTAAGACGGTGGACGCTTAGCGAAAACCGCAGTCGCTACGAAGCACAAGTCCTAACCTTTAGGTTATGGGTGCCTTGACTTGACATCTCCCTTGTATCGTGGTATTCTTAATATACGAAATGACGAAATCCCTACACATTCATAACAGCAAGTTTTGGCTTGCAAGCTACGCCAAAAATACATTTTTCAGAAAAGGAGAATCCTATCGTGATCGATTCATTTTCTATACGCATGCGTAACCGACACACACTCACTATCCCTATCTTTGCTATTAGCCTCTTTCTCGCTACAATTTTCATCGCCAGCTGCGGTGACGAGGGCGACGTGACGGAAGACACCAGTATGGTGGATACCCTTCAACCCACAACAACGCCTCCGGCTACACAAACCCCAGTGCCTGAGCCACCGGCTGGTGACCCACCGCCTGTTGAAGAACCGGTTGTGGCGGGTGTCTCTTTTAAGGACGACATTCAACCGATCCTTGCTGAGCGATGCGCCATTCCAGGGTGCCACGCCGCACCCGGTGTCGCTGGACTTAACCTCAGTGAATACGATACCTTCAAGAAGGGTGGAAACGGTGGTCCCGCGTTTGACGCTGGTAATGGCAAAGGAAGTCTGGTTGTCAAACGTATTGATGGTGGTGGCATGCCCCCCGGTGGTCCTCCATTAGACGGTGACCAGGTCCAACTTTTCATCGACTGGATTGATGAAGGTGCCGAAAATAACTAAAACTTAGCGACAGCATAGCATTTCTGTCCCCTTCTGTCAAGTCCAAAAAATATCGGAGCCAGCGTTATCAACCCGCTTCCAAACCCGTGTTATAGTTAAGAGAATATGTCAAATGTTGAAAAGGCGCGTTTGCTACGCGCCTTTTCTGGTGTCCCCTACCCTTTCATTCCCCGCACTTCTCTTAAAACTGCCCTTTTTCGTGCATTTCATAATGGCGGTTTGCCCCTTTCCGTGCAGAATTCCACACAGATCGACCGCTGGCACTGGCACAAAAATTGCTCACGCCTTATCACATAGGAGTTACGCAATTTTCTTATTGGCAATCCCGATTTTCCCTAAGCCTGGTAGGTGCGGTTTCCTAACCGCGCCGAGCATCGTTAGGATATTATAGAAACATAGGTCCTATGTTAATGCGTTGATGATATTTATTTGTCTTCAAAATTGCATTTTATGCAACCTTTCAGTCTTGCAGACGCGTTATTAACTTATGAAAGCACTATTTTTTGGTTTTGTGGTAAAGTTTAAAAATATAGAGGCATTTACCTACCAAACAAGCACGCCGCTCGTAACTGTAGGCTTTACTATATTTTGCGGAGGAGAGTCATGGAGAGAAGCGATGTTGACCTGATTCAACGGACTTTAGAGGGTGATCAGCGCGCATTTACCGCCCTTGTGAACAGATACCAAAAGCAGATTCACACCTTAGTCTGGCGGAAGATAGGGGATTTCCATACTGCCGAAGAAATCACGCAGGATATTTTCTTGAAGGTGTACAAAAAGTTATCCACGCTGAAACCCCCGGATCGTTTTCCCGGGTGGCTCTATGTAATTGCGACGCGACACTGTATTTCGTGGCTCCGAAAGAAGCAGCTACCAACGACCTCCCTAAACGAAATGTCCACATTTGAACTCGAAGAACGCTGCTATCTGCAATATGAAGCGGATCGTAAGGAAGCGTCCGCTGTTGAAAACCAGCGCGAACTCGTCAAACGTCTGCTCCAGAAATTGCCCGAGAGCGAACGCACTGTTGTAACACTGTTTTATCTGGCAGAAATGTCTTGCGAGAACATTAGCGAATTCTTAGGTGTATCCCCGAACACCATTAAGAGTCGGCTCCATCGCGCCCGCAAGCGATTGGAAAAACAAGAACACCTGCTTCATGAGGTCTCAGGCAGCTTCCAATTGCCGCCAACCCTAACCGAGAAGGTCATGCGTGAAATTGCGCGCATCAAGCCGACATCTCCTTCCCTGAGTAAACCTTGGGTGCCGTGGGCACTCTCTTTTTCCTCAATGTTTTTGGTTATCCTGATGATGGGATTCGGTCCGCAGGCGTTATCCCGCTTTCAGCAACCCTACGACTTGGATGCGACCTCGGAGATGACAGTTGAATTGGTTGACACGCCCGTTGCGTTTGAATTGAAACGAGAACTGGATGTAAGAAATCAGTTCGGAAACAGTGATGCGCCGGGAAAAGGCAGGGGTGTAAGTTTGAGAACCGATGCTGGGCTGTTGGCAGCAGCACAGGCAGATACCGTAGAGAAACCGGAGACAGAACCGCAATGGATGCCAACAAGAGGACCGGAGGGTGGCGGTGTCAAGAACCTATTTGCCACATCTCAAAAAGAGGTCTATGCGATTGCAGGCACTCGACTCTACCAGTTAGCAGATGACAACACTGGATGGATACTCATTAACGCCGCCCTGCCCTTTACACCTCATAGTACGCCGATGGCAGAAGGGAAGGATACCCTCTATATTGTTACTGAAACCGCCCTGCTCGCCTCAACGGATCGCGGTGTGACGTTGCAATTTCTCGGTCCACGCCCACGCGGACGCGCCATCGCACTGCTTATTCCCAGTCGGTTACGCTGGTCGCAGGATGCACAGATTGAAATGTACCTCGTCCTCGCGAACGGTGTGTTTCGTTCAACAGATACTGGGAAGACGTGGCACACCTTTAACGATGGTTTGACCGCACCAGAAATACACACTGCTATTACCGTTGGAAACACCCCCTTTTTAGGGACAAAGCAGGGGCTTTACCGGCTCAATGCAGGCGTATGGGAAAGATTATCTGTCGCACAAGCACCAGCTATTGACTCGTTAGCAGTCGCTGACGATAGAGTCTACATCAGTGTCCCAAAGCAGGGAGATCAGAAATCCCGTTCACTCTTCGCCACAAGTGATTTCGGAGCGTCTTGGGTTGACATAACCCCCACGAATCTAAAAGTAGGAATGTCACCCCTCACAATCGGATCTGTCAAGCTTGTAGCGGTAGGTGAAACCCTCTTGGTGCTCGGTGTTGGTGTGTTAGGTTCACGAGATGCTGGAGATACATGGGAGTACCTCGGTTTCCACAGACTCGCGCTTGCGTTCGGTTTTTCTCCAGCGATCGCTTTAGATGAGAATACTTTTTTTATCGCAGCAGGGAGTAAACTCGGACGTTCAACCGATGGCGGTCACAGTTGGCATCTGTTCGCAGCAGGTATAGCGGAACCTCACATTCTCGATCTCGCTCAGATTAACAACGTTCTCTACGCCGTAACCAGTAAAGGTATCGCTAAATCCAACGATGGGGGAAACCAATGGACGCAGATTGATATGAATCTGCCGCGCACGCCAAATAAACCGCTCGGCGCAGTAAAACCGCTTCCAGCACCGCTTCCAGCAAATAAATCACTCGGCGAATTAAAGTTGTCAAATATGACGGTCGTCGGAGATGCCCTTTACCTCAGAACAAATCAGGGGGGAAGCACAAACTGCCTGCTCCATTTACCTCCCAATGCCGATACACTGAGGCATATTGCAGGAATGCCGGTTTATGTAGATCCAAGCCACGGTAAATGGTTGGAACAGACAATCAGGACTACTGTCGCTATTGACCTCAATGATACAGATCAAGCAGATCTCGCTCGCTATCAACTCGGCATTGAGGAAGCCGTCGTCCGAACAACAGGCGAGTTCGCGGTAAGCGGTGATACGTTCTATATTGAATACGAACGGAAACTCTACCGATGGACCCGTGAAGATCCCGAATGGCACGACACCGGTATGCACGATGCACCCGTGTTCGGGGACTTCTATGCGACTGACGGGTTCCAGTTCGCTGTCTCAGGAAAGGTCATCTATCTCGGAAAAAGTGACGGCAGCCTCTTCCGATCCTTCGACGGCGGAGACACTTGGAGCGATGTTACCGCAGATTTCCCCTTTCAGCTGAATAGAGCGGAATCGCAAGACCAACTCTTAACGAAATTACCCCACTTCAGAGAGATGCGCTTTGTGGATAACACGGTATACGTGTCAACAAAAGACGGCGTTGCCATGTCAAACGATGGCGAAAATTGGCACGCGCTCACCGATTCAAAATACACCCCGATTGCCATGCGCCAATTAGCAGTTGATGGCACAACCCTCTACGGTGTTTCCCAAACAGGTGTTTACCGGTTGGACAACAACACAGGCATCTGGGAGCAGATTACCTCAGAAGTCCTTGGACGAGTAACTTCTCTCGTTGTTGCGGGGAATGTCCTCTATATCGGCACAGAACACCGTGGGCTTTTAAGTTTACCGCTGCGTTAACCGTAGGGGCGAGGTTTCCTCGCCCGCAGACTGAGTAGAACAGCAGTTTATCGATGGGTGAGGTTTTCAACCCCTTTCCCATTGATGAGGTCTGCTATAGTAAAACCAGAAAATAAGAGGGTGCTTTGGAAAACACAAACGCCTCTCCATTGCTGGCGAGGATTGATGAAGTTTAAGTATTTAAATCGGTAATTCCAATTTTCCCCCAGGCCGGTAGGTGCGGTTTGCAACCGCACCGGACTTTGCTAATACATTACCGAATTAATTTTTTAATCTTCATGTATCCTCGCCCTTAAAACACCTCTCCATCGCTGGCGAGGATTGTATCCTCGCCCTTACGTAAAAGAAGGAGAAATCCATGATTGAAAAAATACGCAGCATTGAAAGCAAGACTTCGCTTGCAAGGCTCAGGTCCCAAACCTCCCTATATCTGACGATGAACGTTATGCGGGAAATCCTCCGTCTCAAGTCTACTTTTCTTTCGGTGAGCAAACCGTCGGTATTCACTTTCGCAGTGGTACTTCTGGTGAGTTTGACGCTCAATTTCGGCGTGCCAGCGTTACACGCAGATGAGGCAGACGTTTTGGTAACAGAACCGCAGTGGATCCAGACGAAGGGACTGGGAGGCGTTTCAAGACCAGGACTCTTTCTGGCATCTGACCAAACCCTCTACCTTATCGCAAAAACAGGTCTCTACCGACTTACAGATCAAGCAGACGAATGGACGCTTATTAATTCCGGCGGTCCGAATCGGCAGTTTGACCAGATTATGGCAGAACGAGGGGACGCTCTCTATCTCCTCACGCCCGATGAACTCTTAGCCTCGACCGATCGCGGTAGAACATGGGAAGTCCTCGGCAAGCGTCCCAAGGGTCGCGTCGTCGCCCTTGTTATCGCAGATGGTCCTCGAGAACGCAGCCCACAGCATGTTGATATGACAATGTACCTCGTCTTTCAGACAGAGGTATTTCGTTCTGAAGATGGGGGTAAGCAGTGGGTCGCTATAGGCGAGAGTTTGCGATCCGATATCGCCTCAGAGGAAGCAGACATTGAATTAAGAATCCACGACGCTGCTGCTATTGATAACATCATCTTTGCTGGAACAAACCGAATTCTCTTTGTCGGAACCAACCGAGGACTTTTCAGATTTACCGACGACTGGGAAAAAGTAACGCTACCGACCCTTGAAGGGGTCAATTCGTTGGCAGCTACCGAGAATAGACTCTATGTCGCAACAATTTCAGGTCAGCCGGAGGCCCCTCATTGCTCACTCTTCTATTCAACCGACTTCGGAGATTCATGGACTGACATCACCCCAAGCACCGACGAACACCCAGTGAAATTGATCGGCACAGTTATGATCGTTTCCGTTGGAGACACACTTATGGTGATAGGTCCCGGTGGAGTGTTGCTCTCTTATGACCGTGGCGAGACATGGAAAGATCCAGGACGCGACCCGCATGCCTTTGCGGGTCGCTTCTTGCCTGTTGTAGCCTTGGATGAAAATAACTTTTACAAATCTCAACTCTCTGGAGTAACACGCTCAACAGATGGCGGTCGCTCTTGGCATCCCTTTGTAAAGGGGCTCGTGAGTGCCGATGTGCAGAATCTGATTGCAGACGAAAACATGCTCTACGCAATTAGCGGTGGTAAGATTGCTAAATCAGCGAACGAAGGTGAATCTTGGGAGGCTATTAGCGTGAGTAACGGCGGTAAACTCCTGATTCCGAGGATTAAAACAACCAATAATACCCTTTATGTAAGCAGCATTGCCAGTCATCGAACGCAACTTTTGCACCTTCCTGTCGAAAGTAATGAGTTGGTACCTGTTCAAGGCATACCCGATTTCAAGGAAGATAACCTGTATGTTGAGTGGAAGAAAAGGGTTAGGGAAGCCAGAGAAACCAACGTCAATGTTCGTGAAACAGAGCGGCTGTGGCGAGAGAGTTTACTCTTTATCGCTGAAGAGGACACAAGAAATGGAGGGTTTGTCCTCGCTGGAGAAACCGTATTTATGGAGCATCGACGGAAACTTTTCAGATGGCGACCCGGCGAAACAACGTGGCACTACACAGGTTTAGAAGATCAAGGAGAGCTCCCACCTATTGACGGAAAAGGGTTCACCCTTGCCGCTTCAGGGAACATTATCTATGCAGGTAAACGAGAAGGCGACCTCTTCCAATCCTTGGACAACGGAGATACTTGGAAGGACATCACCGACAGCCTCGCCTTTCCATTTGAATACTTCAAGGACATCGTATTCGCGGGTTCAACCGTCTATATCTCAACGGATACGGGAGTCATGCGTTCGCTTAATAGCGAGGTCTGGCAGACACTCACCGATAGTGACGGAAATCCGGTCCTTATGGATTGGATTGCAGCTGAGGACGCAACCCTTTACGGGGTGTGTAATAATGGCGTTTATCGGGTTGATGACCAGACAGATACATGGAGACAGATTGCCTCGGAAGCACCTTATGCAGCAACTTCTCTTGCTATTGCTGGCGAAGTGCTTTACATCGGTACAAAACACAGCGGTATATTCCGTTTTCAGCATGATGGTCGATAAATATTTTCTCCACTTTTCTATTCCTGTACCTTGATTTCATTTTTGCTGGCGAGGTTTGCAACCTCGCCTTTGCATCGTTAAACATACAATCCTCCGAAAAATTGCATTTTGTGCAACATTCTCACCCCTATACGCGTCTATAATATCATGAAACCCCTATTTTTTCAGAGGAGACATGATGAACACCAATGACGCTGACCTCATTCAACATATATTAGATGGTGATGAAGGCGCATTCACCGCGCTCGTGAACAAATATCAAAAATCAGTGCACGCTCTCGTCTGGCGGAAGATAGGTGATTTCCATACCGCCGAAGAAATCACGCAAGATGTCTTTTTGAAGGTTTACAAAAGACTATCAACGCTGAAACGTCGGGATCATTTTTCGGGGTGGCTCTATGTAATTGCCACGCGGCACTGTATCGCATGGCTCCGAAAGAAGCAGCTGCCGACGAAATCTTTGGATGCGATGTCCACAACCGAACTCGAAGAAATCTGCTATGCGCAATATGAGGCAGATCGGGACGAGGAAGAGGCGATCGAACACCGACGTGAAATCGTCAAACGCCTTCTGCAAAAGCTTCCAGAGAGCGAACGCACCGTCGTAACGCTGTATTATCTGGCAGAAATGACCGGTGAGGAAATTAGCGTATTTTTGGGTGTATCGCCGAGTACCGTTAGGAGTCGGCTCCACCGCGCCCGCGAACGATTAGAAAAGGAAGAATCCGTAATTCAAGAGGTCGTAGACAATTTGCAACTCTCCCCACATCTAACCGATAACATCATGCGCGAAGTCGCTCACACCAAACCGACATCCCCTTCCGTGAGAAAACCGTGGGTACCGTGGGGTCTCTCTTTCGCATCGGCGGTTTTGGTTATCCTGATGATGGGGTTCGGCACGCAGTCATTGTCCCGTTTTCAGCATCCGTACAGTTTAAATGCGACATCGGAGATGACCGTGGAACTGATTGACGCGCATCTTGTCCTTGAATTGGAACGTAAATCTGACGCACTCACCCGATTTGGGAGAACCGATATACCGGGTAAAAACGGTTGGGATGGATCCCAAGCGGAACCTCTTCTCATCGCAGCTGCGCAAGCAGATGAGACCGATCTTTCAACAGCAAAACCTGAATGGATTCAGACGAAGGGACCGGGCGGCGTTTCAAGTGCTGGGCTTTTTCTCGCATCCGATCAAACGCTCTACGCTATTACGAAAGCAGGACTCTATCGACTCACAGAAGAAGCGGACGCGTGGACGCTCGTCAGTGCCAGCGACCCAAATCGGGAATTTGAACGAGTTATGGCGGAACGCGATGACACCTTCTACCTCCTCACCCCCGATGAACTCTTAGTCTCAAGTGATGACGGTAAGACATGGAATAGCCTCGGGGCGCGCCCACAGGGACGTGCGGTTGCTTTGATTATCACAGATATAGCGACGTACCTTGTCCTCCAAACAGAGGTATTTCGTTCTGAGGATGGCGGTAACCAGTGGCAACCGATAGGAAAGGGTTTGAGAACCGATAATATACCGGAGCGATTTAAACTCAAATTCCACATTTGGGATGCGCTCGCCGTTGACAACACGCTGTTTGTCGGAAACAGCCAAGGGCTTTTCCGATTTACCGACAATTGGGAAAAATTGCCGGTGTCCGTACCACACGGTATCTTTTCTTTAGCAGCTGCTGAAGATAGACTCTACGTCGGAACAATCGCAAATCCTGGTCCGTACGCCGCAGTTTTCTATTCCACCGATCTCGGCGATTCCTGGATTGATATTACGCCGAATACTCGCGAACATTCAGGCAAGATAATGGCTGCTGTGGAGGTTGTGCCAGTCAGGGGCACACTGATGTTGAAAGGTTCCAGTGGTGTATTGCTCTCCTATGATGGTGGTGAAACATGGATAGATCCTAATCCAGAACCCCATACATTTGGAGCATTTCCTGTTCTCTCGTTGGACGAAAACACTTTTTATGAAGCGTTTCCTATTTTCGCGTTGGACGAAAACACTTTTTATGGAACTTATTCCGGGCGGATAAAACGTTCAACAGATGGTGGTACAACGTGGCACCCTTTCATGACAGGGATGGTAAATTCCCATGTTCCGAGTCTGGTTGCCCTCAAGAACATTCTCTACGCGCTAACACCTGTGGAAATGCTCAAATCTGCCGATGGCGGTGAGACATGGGAATCCGTCGGTTTAAATACGAACGAGAATGCTTCTCTGAAAGGAACACAAGCAAAAGTCGTAACAGCTGATGGTGTGCTCTATGCAAGCAACAGTGAACTCGATGAGGTCACGCTCTATCGCCTTTCTGATGCCGGTGATGTGCTTCTAACCCTTGAGGGTGTCCCGGATTTTGAAGAGGACACCTTACACAAGGAACGCGAGGAATGGTTCAAAGAAGGCATCATAAACGAAGGCATCATAAACGTACGAAAAAACGATGGTGATGTTAATAAAGTTGTTCAGGAACTGTTGGGAGGCAACAAGAAGCGCATGATTGAAGAATGGAGGACAAATCAGGAGCGCGTGATGGAAGAATGGAGGACAAATGGAACATTGACGTGCACTGACGATACCGTCTTCATAGAATATAGGCATAAACTCCTCAGATGGCGACGCGGTGAAACGGCATGGCATGACACCGGTTTAGAAGACATTGAAGGCATCTCACCTATTGAGGGAAAAGGGTTCACCCTCGCCGTTTCGGGGAACACCGTCTATGCCGGTAAACGAGAGGGCGACCTTTTCTTCTCCGTTGATGATGGAGATACTTGGCGCGATGTCACCGAGAACCTCGTATTTCCGTTTGAATACTTCAAGGAGATACTGTTCGCAGGTCCAACCGTCTACGTCTTGACGGACATGGGGGTTATGAGTTCACGCGATGGTGAGACATGGGACGTACCCACCGATGCGGATGGGAATAGACTCTTCATCGACCGAATTGCAGTCGATGGCACGACGGCTTACGGCGTGTGTGATAGTGGGGTCTATCAAGTAGATAACCAGACAAACACATGGAAACAGATGACTCCAGATCTACCACATACAGCAACCTCGTTTGCCGTTGATGGCGATACGTTTTACATCGGCACAAAGCAAAGCGGCGTGCTCCGTTTTCAGCGCGACGTTCGATAAATATTTTCTCCGCTTTTCTATTCCTGTACCCTTGATTTCCTTTTTGCTGGCGGGGTTTTCGACCTTGCCTTTGCATCTTTAAACACACAATCTTCCGAAGGATTGCATTTTATGCACCATTTCGGTCTCCAATACGCGTTACTATATCATGAAGCCTTATTTCTTATTTTTTCGGAGGGAGACAAATGAGAGAGAATGATGTTGCGTTAATTCAACGGACGTTGGATGGAGACGAGGGTGCGTTTACTGCGATTGTTAAGAAATATCAGAAATGGGTTCACACCCTTGTCTGGCGGAAAATAGGTGATTTCCATATCGCCGAAGAAATCACACAGGATATTTTCCTGAAGGTGTACAAAAGGTTGTCGACGCTGAAGCATCCGGAAAATTTTCCGGGGTGGCTCTACGTAATTACGTCGCGTCGCTGTATCGCATGGCTCCGAAAGAAGCAGCGACCAACGACATCCTTGGATGCGATGCCTACAACCGAATTAGAGGAGTTATGCTATCTGCGATATGAGACGGCGCGGGGCGAAGAAGCATCTATTGAACACCAGCGCGAACTCGTCAAACGCCTCCTCCAAAGGCTTCCTGAGAGTGAGCGCACCGTTGTAACACTGTTCTATCTGGCGGAAATGACGAGTGAGGAGGTTAGCGCGTTTTTGGGTGTATCGCCGAACACGATTAGGAGCCGACTCCGCCGTGCTCGCAAGCGATTGAAAGATCAAGAGCATTTGCTTTGCAGTGTCGCAGGTGTTTTCCGATTACCATCGACCTTAACCGAGAACATCATGCGTGAAATCGCACGTATCAAACCAACATCGCCTTCCGTAAGCAAGCCTTGGATGCCGTGGGGACTCTCATTCGCATCAACCTTTTTGGTTATCCTGATGGTCGGAATGGGACCGCGTGCTTCATCACGTTTCCAGCAACCTTACAGTTTGGATGCCGCATCGGAGATGACAATAGAACTGGTTGACGCGTCTGTTGTCCGAGCGTTAGAACACAAATCTGACCGACTAACCCAATTTGGGAGAGCCGATGCACTCGGTAAAAACAGTGAGGCTGGATTCCAAACCGAATCACTTCTCATTGCAGCGGCACAAGCGGATGAAACGGACGTTTCGGTAGCGGAACCGCAATGGATCCAAACAAGGGGACCCGGAGGTGTTTCAGCTGCTGAACTCTTTCTTGCCTCTGATCGAACCCTCTACACTATTACAAAAACAGGGCTTTACAAACTCACGGAAAAGACAGACGCGTGGACGTTTGTCAGTCCCAGCGGTCCAAATCGGGAATTTGCGGGAGTTATGGCGGAGCACCGCGATACTCTCTACCTCCTTACGACCGATGAACTCTTAGCCTCAATTGATCGTGGTAGAACATGGGAGGTCCTCGGTAACCGACCCAAGGGGCGCACCGTCGCTTTGGTTATCACAGATGCGTCCGAAGAACGCAGCGCACAGGATGCGGATATGACGATGTATCTCGTCCTTAGAACGGAGATATTTCGCTCTCAGGATGCGGGTAAGCAGTGGAAACCCATAGGGCATGTTTTGCGATCCGATGTCGTACCGGAGGCTGGAGATCCTAATTTCCGCATTTACGACGCGCTCGCCGTTAATAACACGCTCTTTGTTGGGACGAGTGCCGGACTTTTCCGGTTTACCGATAATTGGAAAAAATTGACGGTCCCGACACAATCGAAACAAGGCATCAAATCGTTGGCAGTTGCTGAAGATAAGCTTTACGTCGGAACAATCATCGGTCCACGAGGAACACCGGGGTGGACCCCTCACGCCTCAGTCCTCTTTTCGACCGATCTCGGCGATTCCTGGACCGATATTACGCCGGCTTCTCACCAACATCCTGTCAAGTTAATAGCCGCTGTTGAAGTGGTTCCAGTTGGAGGAACACTTATGGCAATGGGTTCCGGTGGTGCCCTGCTCTCTTATGACCATGGTAAGACATGGGTGGATCCCGGACGCGATTCGCATACATCTGGTACGTCTGGCGCGTTTCCTGTTGTCGCATTGGATGAAAACAATTTTTACAAAACTGATTACCATCCTTCTGAAATAATACGTTCAACAGATGGTGGTCGTTCGTGGCACTCCTTTATGGCTGGACTTGTGAATTCACATGTTATGCGTTTGATTACACTCGAAAACGTTCTTTATGCGTTAACGCCTACAGGAACGCGCAAATCTACAGATGGCGGTGAGTCGTGGGAAACCATCGGTTTAAATGCTAACAGAGATGCTTCGCTGGACGGAGTGAAAGCGAAGGTCACAACAGCTAATGGTGTGCTCTATGCAAGCAACAGTGAACTGAGGGAAGTCACACTCTTTCAACTCTCTGATGCTGGTGATGTGTTTCTACCCGTTGAAGGTGTACCGGATTTTGAAGAAGACACCTTACACATAGAATGGCAGAAGAAGCTTAGAGAAGCGAGAGAAAACAACGTTGATGTTGATAAAGTGCGGGAACTGCGAAGGTCCAACGACCACCGTATCGCTGAGGGATGGAGGACGAACGGAACATTTAGGTTAACTGACGATACCGTCTTCATGGAATACAAGCATAAACTTTTCAGATGGCGGCGCGGCGAAACAACGTGGCACTATACAGGTTTAGAAGATAGCGGTTTCCTCACGCTCCCTGACGAGTCCTATAAAGGACTCACGCTCGCCGTTTCAGGAGACGTTGTCTATGCTGGTAAACGGCAGGGCGAACTCCTCCAGTCTCTGGACAATGGAGACACTTGGAACGACATCACCGAAAACCGCCCCTTTCCGTTTGTATATTTCAAAGAGATCGTATTCGCCGGTTCAACCGTCTATGTCTCAACCAACAAAGGGGTCATGCATTCGCGCAACGGCGAGGTCTGGCACGCGCTCACTGATGCTGGTGGGGATACACTCCTTATGAATCGGATTGCAGCTGCCGGCTCAACCCTTTACGGCGTATGTGATAGCGGGGTTTATCAGGTGGATGAGCAAACGGACACATGGGAACACATCGCACCAGTCCCACCGCACACGGCGACTTCCTTCGCTATTGATGGCGATACATTCTACATCGGCACAAAACAGAACGGTGTACTCCGCTTACAGCGTGCGAATCGGTAGGTTTCCCACTTTTCCGATTGATCCTTCCAACTTCTCTTTCACTGGCGAGGTTTCTACCTCGCCTCCTCCCCTTTCAACCAGTAAAACCCAACGCTCGTATGCTATCCAAACCCATCACCTACTTAAAATCCGTGTCATCTGTGTAATCCACGTAATCTGCGATTCAGACAATAAACCTTATTTTTAACACACATGAAATGTTTTAAGTCAAACGGACGTTAAAAAAATAAGGATTCTGTCTTTTTTGTTGACGGAAATGTGCATTTTTGCTAAAGTGTTAAACATCGGTTTCCTTAGAAATCGTCCTATCTGTAAAAGTCTGTCTTTGCAAGACGAAAACGGCTTTAGCACAAACCACTTAACTTGTGGAAAATCAACCAATCAATAAAGGAGTAGAAAATGAAAAGAACCTACCTTCTGATGTTCATCTCGCTTTTCTCAGTTATGCTGATAAGTACCGCGAGTGCACAGGTAATTTTCTTTGCTGATTTTGAAGCAGGTTCCTCCGACGCAGTCCCAGATGCCAGTGTCAACGACCCAGCAAATTACGTAGCGGAAAATGCGGGAACTATTTGGGCAATATCAACTGACTTCCCTGATGGTGGAGCTGCTTTACATCAAACTGCTGAAGGGTGCGGCATCTCCGGGGACACACCACTCCCCGGTGTCGATGACTTCTCCGACGGTATCATCCAGGCGGTTTTTTCATGGAACGATGATGACGGTGTTGGATTCATGTTACGTCGCGTCGGCGAAAATAGCGGCTATCTCGTCGCATTCGGCTATAACGAAACCCCGCAGGTTATCATCGGGAGCTTGGCAGATGGCTGCTGCCCTTCGGGTCAATGTCTCGACCAGTGTAGTTGTGAAAACGGCGGCAATGAACTCGTCGGTGTTGATCACGGCTTAGGTGCCGACCTCACACAAGACAACAGCGTTGCCTATTTTGCGCGCGTTGAAGTTAGCGGAAGCCTCATTGAGGTTTGGTATATGCCACTCGATGATGTGCCGGATCTCTTCGCCGATTCAAGTGAACTCGGCGATCCAATCGCTGAATACGATGGCGCAGATGATTTGGGACCTGGCACCGTCGGTGTCTGGCATGAAAGTTGGGGCAACGGAAGAGTTGGTAGCGTCCTCGTTACCGGTCCAGGCGGCACTGTGGCAGTTGATCCACATGCCAAGCTTTCCACAACGTGGGCGGACGTTAAGAGCAGCTATTAGTCTCCTTCCCTAATATAGACTAATACCCTAAATTCAATTGGCAGTGCAGGGCGGGGTTTCTAAACCCCGTTCGCCCTGCATCGCACGACTCATCTTTGTCGGGTGAGGTCAATGCCTCACCCAACACCACTTTAGTTTTACGACGGGGACGGGTACCTAAGCAGTGCCCTAATGCCTCGTCTCCGTGCTGTTGCTTGCGGATAAACGGCAACACAACCCTTTATGACAACGGAGGAGATATTGCTATGAAAACACGTTTTTTTCTCTTAATCCTCGTTTTAAGTCTATTTGTTTCGCTTCACGCCAGCGGGCAAGTTGTGTTTTACGCCGATTTTGAGCCGGGCTCGAAGGATGCGAAACCGAATGCCGGTGTGAACGATGTCAAAAAATATAAACCGGAGAACGCTGGCACCATCTGGGCTGAGGGAGATTTCAACGGCGGCAAAATCGGCGGTAAAAAATCTATGATACAAACTGCTGAGGGATGCGGCATCTCCGGAAACACGGAACTGCCGGGTGTTAAAGACTTCACTGACGGTATTGTCCAAGTCGTTTTCTCCTTTGGCGATGATGATAGTTTCGGGGTTCAGTTCCGCAGAAAAGGCGATGATAAAGGCTACCTTGTCGTCTTCGGTTATAATGAAACACCGAAAGTCATCCTCGGCGATCTTGCAGATGGATGCTGTCCTTCCGGACAATGTCTCAGCGAGTGTGGCTGTGAAAACGGTGCTAAAGAATTGGAGAATGTGGATCACGGCTTGGGGGGAGGACTGACGCAAGACAACACTGTTCCCTATTTGGGACGCGTTGAAGTTCAGGGCAACAGCGTCAAAGTTTGGTATGTGGAACTTGCGGAAGTCAAAGACTTGTTCGCACCCTCTGCAGATCTCGGCCCACCTGTCTTGGAGTCCAAAAAAGCCACTTACAAGAGTGCTGGCACCGTCGGGGTCTGGCACGAAAGTTGGGGCAATGGCAGAATCGACAGCATTCTCGTCACGAATGCCAACGGCTTTGATGTTGATGTCAAGGACAAACTCACAACTACATGGAGTGAGATTAAGACCGCTTACTAATTTAAGATTTGCATTTAAGATTTGAAGGTTTGCCTAACTGATGGTATAATGCAACCGTCTGGGTTGGAAAATTACAACAGGTAATACTTCCTGCCCTATCGTCGGCGTTGTAACCCGTTATCAACTTCGCCGAAGGTTTCTTCTCAAAGTCCCCTGATAAGGCGGATTTAGAGAGTTTCTTTCAAGGCGAAACACTGTTTAGGCAATCCTCTCTAATATTTAAGAGTATTGGGCGAGGCGATTAGCCTCGCCCTTTTTTCTCTATTACGAGCGTAACGCGAGGTTCCTGTCCCTCGCACATTTCCATTGACACTTAAGGAGACTATCCGTGAAAGTCACGAACGTTGAACGTGTAATTGTAGATGTCCCCTTCACCCCGCGTCAACAAGAGATTACGACTCAGAGCGTGTCAACCGTTTACAACTGGTCGCTCCTTGAGTTGTGCAAGGTCACAACCGATACTGGACATGTCGGTTGGGGCGAGACGGTTATTCACTATACCTATTCCCGTGTCAGTGATGCCAGCGTCGAACGTGTGCTCGGTCAAAGTCCCGCTTTATTCATGAATGACGACTCGCTCGGTGCTGGCTTGCAGATGGCACTCTTCGATGTCGTCGGCAAAATTTTAGAGGTACCGGTCTACCAACTCCTCGGCACGCAGTGTCGTGAGGCGGTCCCAATTTCGTGGTGGTCTATCGATTCGTCGCCTGAAAACTGGGCAGCGGAAGCCGCCGATGCTGTGAAAAACGGCTATACCAGTTTCAAAAACAAGCCGCGTCCATGGTGGGATATCGTCGCGCAGGTGGAGACGGTCGCAGAAGTCGTGCCAGCAGATTTCAAACTCGACCTGGATCCAAACGGCTCTTGGCGCGATGCGGAAACCGCCATCCCCGTCCTGCAAAAACTTGCTGCACATCCAAATGTAGCAATGTTTGAGACCCCAATTCCACAAAGCGACGTTGAAGGAAACAAGCAGATTCGCCAAACCGTGGGGTGTCAGATCGCCATGCACTTCGGCTCACCACCCTATACCACCTGTGTATGTGAGGACGTAAACACTGGGTTTGTTATCGGTGGCGGTAAGTCGCAGGTAATGCGTGAAGGACAACTCAGCGCGGCAGCCGATATGCCCTTTTGGCTCCAAATTGTTGGCAACGGCTTGACAACGACTTGGGCAGGGCATCTCGGAAGTGTGCTTACCCATGCGACATGGCCCGCAATTACCTGTATTAATCTCTATAGTGAGCATCTACTCACACAACCGGTACAAGTAACGGATGGATGCCACACGATTCCTGACGCACCTGGGTTGGGTGTCGAAGTTGACGAAGACGCAGTCGAACGCTGCCGCGTGCCTGCTGAGGGATTGGATGCTGACGGCTACACGATTCATCCTGTGCCACGCATCATCAAAACCGCTGTCTATCCTGATGGCAGTTGCATCCACATGTCGGGCGATGGTTTGAGTTATTTTAATGCTGGCAACGGCGAGGCGCAAGTAGAAGGCGCGCGGCTGGAACTAACCTTCGACGATGGCTCTGACGAATGGGCAGACCTCTTTGAAAAGGCACGCGAGACCCCTGTACATGGGCATTGGTAAAGTCTTACCATACCAAAAAACGGTAGCTGCGGTTGCAAACCGCACCATAACTGTCAATTTTAGAAAAAGCAGCCGTCGCAGCCCCAGGCCGGTAGGTGCGGTTTCCCAACCGCACCGGAACTTAGACGCAAATCGTGTATGCGCAAAAACCCTCTTCAGTCCCGTAGGGTTTATTTGCTTGGGTGTTTCTTCACAATGTTTATAGCAGCGTGTAGACAAAAAATCCAAGCCCGGTAGGGGCGGCATTTGTAGAAACATTCCTACAAAATGCCGTGCAAAATCCCTAAATTGACACCTATGGTGCGGTTTGATGAAGATTAATTTTTTAATTCGGTAATTTTTAGGGAAGTCCGGTGCCCCTTCCCAGTAACGGGTGGGGACCCCGGTTAGGAATGCAGATCGCATTTGGGTGAGTACACCGCAAAACCGCACCTACCGGCCCCCTCCCCAGTAACGGGCGGGGACCCCGGGAAAAAATATAGAATTACCGAAATATTTTATTAAACTTCATCCAACTGCACCGACCGGACCAGGGGATTACCGATTTAAATAACTAAACTTCATGATTCAGACAATTAGACAACTGATAACTGAGTACTGAAAACTAATTGCATCTACCCTGAATATCTGCTACAATCAAGGAGACATCCTATAGATTAACAGGGGCACATTGACTTGACTTCTCACCCGCAACAGCGCGCCCTCACGTGGCGCGTTCTATTTATCTTCGCCATTACTGCACCGATTAACTGCTATTTCCTCATCCAGATGGAAATAGTACGTTATACCTTTCCAACATGGGTGGTCCCACTGTCCAACGTCATTTTCATCCTTACTGCAGTGATGGTGATAAATGCTGTCATCCGGCTCCTAAGCAGTGATGTCGCGCTTGGGCAAGGCGAACTCTTACTCCTCTATGTAACCCTCAGTTTCGCCACGACACTCGCTGGATGCGATGTCTTACAGGCGATCCTGTCTGTGCTTGGACATAGTTTCTGGTTTGCGACAGAAGAGAACGAATGGCGCACCCTGTTTTGGCACCATCTCCCACAATGGCTCACTGTTTCGGATAGAGACGCACTCCGAGGGTACTATCTTGGGGAGTCGAGCCTGTATCGTTCACTTCACTTGCGGGTTTGGTTGCCGGTAGTGGGGGCATGGTTACTGCTGTTTGTGGTCATAGCGTTCATCTTTCTCTGCCTCAACACGATCCTCCGTCGGCAGTGGTCACAGCGGGAACGCCTCACCTTCCCGATTATCCAACTTCCGTTTATGATGACGGATCCGAAATCCGGTTTCTTCCGAAACAAACGGATGTGGATCGGCTTCTCGATTGCCGCGGGCATCAGTCTTTTCAACGGATTGAGCCATCTCTACCCTGTGATTCCACATATTCCGGTGACACGCCGTTTCTTCAGTTTCCATGAAGCACCCCTGAGCCTCTACGGCACCATCATCACCGCCTTCTACCCGTTTGCTATTGGCATTATGTTCCTCATGCCGTTGGATGTCCTCTTTTCGACATCCCTCTTCTATTTTCTCTATCGGAACGAAGTCGCTTTGGCGAAAGCGGTTGGGTGGAGTAGCATTCCGCGCTTTCCCTATCTGAACGAACAGACGATCGGCGCGTTCGTGGGACTCTGTTTCTTCTTTGGCTGGACGGGCAAACGGCATTTCAGTGCCGTTTTGAAGAGCGCGCTACCTTCCCGCGGGCGAGAACCTCCAATTGACCAGAGCGACGAACCGATGCCATATCGGGTGGCGGTCTGGGGCTTTGTACTCGGCATCCTGCTGTTCGCGTTTCTCCTCTACAAGGCGGGTATGGCACCTTGGCTGGCGATTACTTTTGCTATTCTGTTTCTGATAACACCGCTGGTAACAACACGCATCCGCGCCGAATCCGGTATCTTCGTCCACGCCTATCATTGGCAGGCACCCCGATATATTTTAAATACGATTTTGGGGACGCACCGTCTCGGCGCACGAAACTTGACGGCACTCTCCGTCTGCTTTTTCAACCGAGATTACCGTCCGCAGCAGATGCCGCATCAGTTGGAAGCGTTTAAAATCGCTGAGCTTGCCAATATCAACCAACGCCGAATGCTCCTGACCATCATCATCGCCACTATTTTCGGTGTGTTCGTCGCTTTCTGGGTGCAACTGCATCTCTACTACCAATTCGGTGCGGATTCCGGCTATTTTGGACCGTGGGCACTCGGCTATGGTCGACAATACTTCAGTCGATTGACGAACTGGATTACGTATCCGCTTGACACGGACTGGATCGGTGTGATATTCATGGGCATCGGTTTTTCTGTGATGATGGTGCTGACATATCTCCGGGTCAAATTCTTCTGGCTGCCGCTGCATCCGCTCGGTTATGTGATGGCGAGCAACCAAGAGATGTCCGACCTCTGGATTCCCTTGCTTATTGCATTGTCCCTAAAATGGCTCATCCTTCGGCATGGTGGCATTCAAAGTTATCGGCGCGCCATTCCCTTCTTTTTAGGATTAGTGCTCGGTGATTATCTCATGGGCAGCACTTGGAGTCTCCTGAATGTCCTTTTGAACACCACAATGTATCAGTTTTACCCGTAAAACGGCACATCATAAATCAAAAATAACCTGCGCGAACCAACTTCCATCTTGATTTTGGACAACCTGCAATTGGTGATACGTGACACTCTTAATCTCAGTGTAGACCTCGTGTTTATCGAAATTTGCCGGTTCGCCGTAAACCGTCGCTGATACCTCCGTTTCGCTGCATTGATAGATATCCGAGCGTTTAAAGAAGGTTTCCTTCGTCTCGTGCTGAAAGATGAGTTCATCGAGCCATCCCACAAAAAGCTCTTCCACGGATTCAGCGGTGAGGTGAATCTCGATTGATGTTGTCTCATCAACAGTATCCACAACCGCTATTGTCTCAAAGAGTCCTTGTGCCGCGTTTGTCAGGAGTTCGGACAGGTTTTTTCCTCTCACGAGGAGTCCCATATCAGCCGTATGTTCAAGATACTCGTAAGGTTTCATGTTGTTCTCCATCGTCACGATTTTTCTTCTCACCCGCAACATCATATCCTGAAAATCCGCCCCTGTCAACTCTCAAAATCTCTTTGTAGGAGGGATCTCCAAATCCCGACTCCCTTCTCCGTAGGAGCGGTGTAAAGTAATAGGCGCGCTTCGTGAGTTTTCCGGAACCCAGATTTGGTAGGAGCGGTTTCCTAACCGCGCTGAATTGGCATGAAATGTATATTATACCATTTCTAAAGGTTTATATCGCATTAACCGCGCCGTTCACCCAGACCCGGTAGGTGCGGTTTTGCGGTGTACTCACCCAAATGCGATCTGCATTCCTAACCGCACCCGGCATGACCAAAAACATTAGACACTTTTAATAGAAATCATCAATCAGAATTGGTATTACTTCGGAAATCCTCTTTAGTCCCGTAGGGACGTCATCTGTATAGAAAACCGTTGTCTCAAGCACTTGAACCCCAATCAGAATTGGTATTACTTCGGAAATCCTCTTTAGTCCCGTAGGGACGTCATCTGTATAGAAAACCGTTGTCTCAAGCACTTGAACCCCAATCAGAATTGGTATTACTTCGGAAATCCTCTTTAGTCCCGTAGGGACGTCATCTGTATAGAAAACCGTTGTCTCAAGCACTTGAACCCCAATCAGAATTGGTATTACTTCGGAAATCCTCTTTAGTCCCGTAGGGACGTCATCTGTATAGAAAACCGTTGTCTCAAGCACTTGAACCCCGTAGGGGTGACATCTGTATAGAGCTGAAGATGCATGAGATGTGTCTGTCGAATTAAACTTTAAATCAAGTTCATTTTATCTCACACACCTATTTTGAAAAAATCCATACTTTTGCCTTTTTCTATTGACTATACGTTTGTTATATAGTATACTTCTGTATAGTCTAAGAAAAATAAGTGGAGAATCTGTCCAACGCAATAGTCAAAGCGTCCCTTCAACAACCAACAGAGGCAACTCCTACATGGATAAACAGGCACTTGCTTCTTCCTTAAAAATTGAACGCGGTCGGAGATTTTTCTCTACCCCTATGTTACGAAAAAATGTTGAAAACACATCAAAAAATAAACAATAAGAACGTCAAATCAAAGTCGTTCTATTGACATACCGGTGTTGGTTATTCTGTGAAGCATCAACGCCAGCCAATTATAGGTGACTCTTATGAAAAAGTATTGTGTGCTTTTATTGCTAATCGTTTTTGGAATGTCTGGATGTGCTGCTGCAATAGAACATCGAAACAAAGTTATGAGGTCCTGGATGGGATCTCACGCCTCTAAGCTTATACGTAGTTGGGGTCCTCCGGACCGAGTAACGACGGACGGTGCTGGTGGTAAAATTTATATTTGGGAATGGTATCGCGAAGTCTCTTGTACTTGTACGGAGAAAACGGGGACGGAATGTCCCATACATACGCGTATTGAACCTGACCGAGTATATATGTTTTGGGCGGACCCAGAAGGCATCCTCTACCATTGGGATTGGGACGGATTTTTATAAACGCCCCTTAATGACGCAGAATCAAAAGAGGAATTAAATAACAACCGGAGGACTAAGGGGTTTCCAACTTAGCAAACCTCAAGTCCTCCTCACTTTTTAAAACCTTTTCCGCTTGACTTTACATCCGGTGTCTGCTATCTTATTCTATTAGGTGTGGCTTCTAATTTACTGACGACTGATAACTGGCAACTGAAAACTAACCATAAACAAACTCTACTTCGGCGATAACCTCGAAATCCTACGCGAGCTGGACGAGGAAAGGAAAAGGTTGCCACGCTAACTGCCTTTGACACGAGTGGCATAAACCAAGGAGAAGAATACAATAGACATTATAACAATTTAATGTTGAAGTTCGGGATAGACCCAAGGTCTGAAGTTTAACCTAAAGTTGTGTAACCCACAACAAGTTTCCATAACTAAATCGGCAAACCCTTTTTTAGAGGTGCGCAACTTATCTTTGACGATCCGGTATCTTTTGATACCCCTAATAGCATGTTCAATGCGGATGCGGATGGATGAAATCTCACGATTCTTCGCTTTCTCTTGATCCGTCAGGTCTCGACTTTTCGGTTTCTTCATAGGTTGAATCATCTTCACACCCGGAACCGAAAAACCTTGAAAGCCTGAATCTTGATACAAACAACTGCCCTCTGGCAGGAGATAGACCGTCATATCAGCAATGCGCTTGTCATGTATCCTGCCTTCATAGGAGGGGGTCAATAACAACACTTTGCTATCCGCATTGATCAGCAGGTTATTCTTGAGGGTGTGTTGCTTCTTTTTACCACTATAATAGGCCTGCTGTGCTTCTCGGTCTTTTGGACGCTGAATCGGACGCTCCGTACCATCATGAAAAAAAGAGACTTGAATCTTGACGATCTGTTGAAGTCTGCGGCGATGCGTCAACAGTTGAAGCGACTGCTTCCCGTGATGGCAACGCTTCAAGGTCTGCCAGAGCAGAGTTCAACACAGGCAAGAGCCTATGAATCCATTTGTTAGCGACGGGTGGAGACATCCCAAAAAGTTCACCAAGCACATCTTGCGTCATCGCTTTTCGGAGGTATATCAAAATAAAAAGTAAGTGATCCTCGTGAGACGGTAAGCAACTGTTCTTATAGAGAGTATACCGACGTTTCTTTCGGTGTTTGCCATCAAGCGTCTGTGTTTCTACGAACGCCAGAAATCGCTTGGAAAAGGACGCAAGAAGTGCTGAAAACTCTTCGAGTGTATAACCTGTCAACGACAAGAATCGTTTCGGTTTATCTTTCAGTATTTCATAACGGGTCATCAGTGGGTCTCCAAAATAGGATTTCTTCTGATTTTACCATAGACCAACTAAACTTACAATTAAATCGTTATAATGTCTAATGCAACTATGGGAAGATCAGAAAGTTGTGCATGCACTTGAACATATTTTGGAACGCTATGAGTATCTAGAATACGATGAAGAGGCTTCCAAACGCATCAATGCTCTGAAGGTTAAAGTTAAAAAAACTCATTTATAGTAAAACCCGAAAATAAGAGAGCACTTTGGAAAACACAAAACACCTCACCACCGCTGGCGAGGATTGTATCCTCGCCTCTTTGGAGTGTCTAATTAATTCTAAACTTTACTATAAATGCTGACCGCGATATTTCGGTCGCTGGAAAGATCAGTAGAGCTTTAGAAAAGGAGACAGGAAGGCGTTTTTTCGTACCTAGTGTTGTCACTCACAGTTCCCAAAATTGGGCTAAAGGGTGGACCTATTTCAACGTGCGCGAGCAACAACTTCATAAAAATGTAAAGATAACGTATCCAAGCGATAGGACTGAGCCTGTCGAAGTGGAGTGTTATATCGGCGAGTATATGAGTCTTTTTGTCGGCGATCCACAAATCACTCAGTACGTCAATGAAAATGGAGAGATAAAAATCAAATTTCGTGTTGTTGAACGAAAGACTGGTAAAACTATATTGAGCGAACTAAAGAATGTAGCACTTGACTTGTTAGCCAAGACAACAGCTGAAGTTATAGCTAAGTCTGCCCAATAGAGGTATAATTCATGATGGAATGGTTAACAGTAATTACGGGTGCAGTTGTAGCAATTGGCACTGCTGCGCTCGCGTTTATCACGTGGCGATACGTTCGTCTAACAAGGCAGCTCGTAGAAGCCTCCTACAAACCAGAAATTATAGTCTATCTACGTGCCTCCCCAACGTTAGCGATAATTTACAAGTCAATGAAACAACGCTTTGTGTAAAAAATGTAGGTCCGGGTGTTGCCCGTAAAATTGAGTTTAGAGATAATCTTTCTTTTGCGCCTTATGGTGGTGAACCGCTTGAAAGCATCAGCTTCCTCAAGAATGGAATTGATGTCCTCGCACCAGGACAGGAGAGAAGACAGAGTGAACCGAGTGTTGCAGATCCATTTGGTGACTTAAGTCAATTGCAAGTTACGATTCCGGTTAATTATGAAGATTCGCGAGGTACAAAATATTCTGATGCCTTTTCTCTTGATTTTACCGAGCCAGATTTACTACCAACTCAAGGTGACCTTCAATGAATAAACTCTACTTCGGCGATAACCTCGAAATCCTACGCGAGCTGGACAACGAACGCGTCCACCTCATCTGCACCGACCCACCCTTCAACAGCGGACGCGACTATAACGCCTTCATCGGCGACTCCCTCGCACAGAAGAAAGCGTTTACCGATACATGGACGTATGACACTGCCGCACAAGACGCTCGCACCGACATTGAATCAAAAGCGATTACCAGCGATACCTATAAAGCACTCGACAACTGCCTCAAGGGCTACGACTTAGTGCTCCAGAACGCCGTATCTGGCAATAGTGGCGCGATGCGCGCCTACCTCAGCAGATGAAAGAGACAAATGCACGCATCCTCGCTGAAGTCAAGACGGGCAAACCTACCATCACCCAAGTCCGCGCTTTTTGCCGTGTGATGGATAAGAACAACGCCGAGGTCGGTATCTTTATCACCATTGAACCCGTCACCCCTAAAATGCGACAAGAGGCACAGGATATGGGCAGTTTTGAACACAACAAAAAATCTTATCCTCGCCTCCAATTCTGGCAAATAGACGACACCTACTTCGAGAACCCGGATATTATCAACACCCTCGTCCGCTTACCAGATGCGTGGCGAATCCGCCCAACCCAGAAATCCGAACGCCACTTCGATAGCCAGCAGATGCAACTCCTACGCGGGTAACGGCAAGACAACCAACAGCCCCGCAAAGTCTACAATCCTGTTCATCCTCAAATCCTGCAAATCCTGATTCTGACAAATTAACAATCAGAAACCCCTTACGTCCCACGCCTTCGCTGGCGAGGTTGTAACCTCGTCCTAATGCTTCTAACCGCGTATGCGCGTGCAAATCGCACCCACCGATAACCGACAACCAACAGAACACAAATCCGTTGACAGAAAACGATTTTTGGAGTATAATTATAAAGGTTCGGGCGTGACGTGTCGCGCCTGCCTGAGTTTCAGAATAGCATCCTGCGATGCTATCCGTATTATAAAAGTAAACTTACGCGCGCACCGCAGACAGTACCTAACAGCAAGTTTTGACTTGCAAGCTGCACCAAAAAAGCGAGGGATGACAATGTCAGCAGCAAATTTAAAACAGCGGATACATAACGGAGAACACGTCTATGGCGCTAACGCCTCTATGGCAACATCCCGCGATGCTCTCGTTGCCAGAGTTGAAGAAGGCGGTTACGATTTTGTCGCCGTGGATAGCCAGCATTCTCCATACAACGAGGATCGGCTTGTCGCATTCTGTGATATGGCAAATGAACTGGGTATCCCAGTTAATTTTCGGATTAAGCATACCCGAAACGCTTATCTCATCGGGAACTATCTCGACTTGGGTCCCTCTGGTATTGAGGTGCCGCAAGTTGAATTAGACGAAACAGTAGACGAGGCGGTCGCTGCCTTCTACTATCCGCAGCAGGGTATCCGGAGTTGGGGCGGTGCCCCTCGAGTAAATTCCGCAGGTAAAGAGCGGCTTGAATACGCCGACTGGTGGAACGCCAACGGAATGCTCTGGATGCAGGTTGAATCCATAGAAGCCGTCACACATGCGCAGTACCTCGCTAAGCCGGGTGTTGACTGCCTCTCCTTCGGTCCCGCTGATTTGACATTTAGCATTGAGAGTCATCCGAATCATGCGCTCCAAACCGTGGATGCCTGTGTTGAATACGTCGCACGAGCCTTGGAAGGAACGACAACCGCTGTCTGCTTTAGAAATGGTAGCCCAAGCACACGCCAAAAGTATGCGGACATGGGCGTTACCGTCTTTTTGGAGTAACGTGAGTTCGAGAATAAAAATATAAGCAGATGTAGGTTGGGTTGAGCGGTAAAAGACAACGGTCCATCTTGTTTATACGCGGACGCTGTTTTCGCTACCTCATCCATATAGATGAACCATAGCGAAACCCAACAATCCAAACCGTAGTAATATGTTGGGTTTCACTCGCATTTCGGCGATTTTAGTTCTTTGGTGAATCCTGAAAGTTATTTTCGTATGCGATTTTTAAGAAGTTTCCGTTCAACCCAACCTACGTGCTGACAGCCGACAACTGATAACTGATAACCATTCAAAAATGTTGAATTACGGATTGGTAAGCACAGCAATAGGGGAAAACCGGGAACGATTGCTTGAGGGTGTCCGACTCTTAGCGGAAATCGCGCACAAACACAGTATACCCATAACATGGGCAGTTGACACTAAGTCTGCTCCAGTTGTCGCTAAAGTGTTTGAAACATGGCATACAGAGAATGGCGACACCCCTTTGTTGATGCTTGATATCAAACCGATCTGGCAGACAAATTGGGAGAAGGAAAGAAACGCGAACCCGGGTGCCAGCACAGAAGCCATGGCATCACATCTCGTCACAATGCGAGAGAAGTTACCGGAGTATATAATCAGGGAACGCGAAAGACTCACGCGAGCGATGCCTTGGGCGGAGTTTAATGTCGCAGGGGCGGTCTTCAAGAACGATACTTTCCTACGTGCACTTGAGCAAAGCGGGTTCCGAGGACTCTGGGGTTATCACTGGCATCAACACGATACGGATGAGGCACATCCTGACGTTTCCGAAATGGAAACCGACCGTGGAGGCTTTGGGTGCTTTTATCCGCTTGAGGCATCAACGACCCTTGATTCTATTGCAGGTATCACTGATGGAAATCCTGCCCAATCGTTTGAGAAAATTGTGGGTGTCCCTTACCACACCGCTGGTCATCTTGCCGAGGATACACATAATCTTCGCGCCGCACTCTTAAATGGAACGGCGCAGCAGCATTACGATACCTATTTGGAGAACACGGTGTGGAATCAGTGGCTCGGTTATGTAGAACATATTGATCCGTTCACCGTCGCGCACCTCGGACAAGATGGACTGGACCGGCTGGATGCATACTTCGCACACGTTGTTAGTGTTGAACGGACGAAGCCGCTACTGCTCTCTCAAATGGTTGACGATTACATAACACGTTGTAAACTGACCGAACCCGTGGCGGTTGTCGGCGCGAGTACAGAAGCACAAGAGGAAACTACCGATCCGAAGTCTACGTTAAAGATGTATTACTGCGACGCAGTGTGCGAATTCATTTTCGTCGAAGGGGCTATGGATCCGGTTAAAATCAAAAATTATATTGGCGAACAGGTGTTACAATCCGATGCGAATAAGCCTGTGCTAACAAGTTTTTCACCAACTCGACATCGAACAAAGCTCCACATCGCTATTACGGTAGAGTCAACGAGGACAATGCCTTATGGAATCGCGGTATGGGGTGATCACGAAGGGTTACGATTAACCGAATCTGACACCGATGACATCAGATGGGTAGGGAAACATTCACTTTTTATACGCCTCACATTGCGACCTGGAAAGAACGAATTTAGCGTTAAATTGACAATCTAATCATTTACCGATCATCTCCGCTGGTGGGGTTTGTAACCCCGCCATTTACCGACCACCTCCGCTGGCGGGGTTTGTAACCCCGCCAATCTTTTGGTGTATAGGTGATTGTAGATTGACGATAAACGCGGATGGACTGAAAGAAAATTCTTGGAACCCTTTGATTCACCAAGATAGTGTTCAAATTCATTTTTTTAACTATTAACTTTGGTCATCGTTCCATTACATTCCACGATGGTTTCTGGTGAATTCAGAAACCTTTGAACCCTTGGAGGAGTTGGAATTAACCAAAAACCACTGCGAAACGTAGTGGAGCAGTGACCAGATTCCCATAGTTAGAAATTCAAAAGGAAGAAAACAATGGAAAAAGTATTAGGGCTCAAATGCCGCGAATGTGGTGAGAAGTATCCAAAAGAGCCTCTTCACGTTTGCGAATTCTGTTTTGGGCCTCTGGAAGTTGACTATGACTATGAAGTGATACAAAAATCTATCTCAAGGCATTCAATAGAGAGCGGTCCAGAAAGCATGTGGCGTTATGCAGATCTCCTGCCGGTGGATGGTGAACCGACTGACGGTGAGCACACCGGATTCACACCCCTCATTCGCGCGAAGAATCTCGCAGACGCGCTCGGGGTCAAGGTGCTCTATATCAAAGATGACACCGTCTGCCATCCGACGTTTTCCTTCAAAGATCGGGTTGTCGCGGTCGCCTTGAGCAAAGCGAAGGAATTCGACTTTGACACTGTTTCCTGTGCGTCTACTGGCAATCTTGCTAATGCTGTTGCTGCACACGCCGCCATCGCGAAACTAAACTGCTTTATCTTCATCCCCGCCGATCTTGAAGTCGGGAAGGTCGTCGCATCACTCGTTTATGGTCCCACAGTTGTGGGTATCACTGGGAATTATGACGATGTCAACCGACTCTGCAGTGAAATTGGTGGGGTCTATCCGTGGGCATTTGTTAACATCAACATCCGACCTTTCTATGCTGAAGGCTCGAAAACCCTCTGCTTTGAGTTAATTGAGCAGCTCGGTTGGGAAGCACCCGCACATATCGTCGCACCTGCCGCCGGTGGTTCTCTCATCACAAAGATTGGAAAAGCATTAAAAGAATTCCACACTTTGGGCTTAATAGACAAACCAAACACCAAAATCCACGTCGCCCAAGCGGAAGGTTGTGGTCCCATCGTCAACACATACAAAGAGAACGGCGATTTTGTAAAGCCTGTCAGACCGAACACAATCGCTAAATCCCTTGCTATTGGAAATCCTGCAGATGGTATCTATGCTGTTGATACAGTCCGAAACTCTGGCGGGGTTGGCGAACACGCCACCGATGGTGAGATCGTAGAGGCGATCAAACTCCTCGCTGCTACAGAAGGTATCTTCACCGAAACTGCTGGTGGTGTTACGCTCGCCGCTGCAAAAAAGTTGATAGACAGCGGCCACATTGGGCGGGATGAATCGATAGTCCTCGCCATCACCGGCAACGGACTCAAAACCGTTGAGGCACTCCAAGATAAAACCGATAAACCGTACACCATTCCGCCGCAACTCAACGCTTTTCGGAAATTGATGACGGAAATGGGTTAGGCTTCAGGTGAAGATCAGCGGGTGAAAGAAAGAGGAATTGTTTACCTTTCCCATTCAAACGCGCTTAGGTTTGTAGGGGCAGGGTGACCCTGCCCCTGCGGCTGACTTTCTATACGGAGGGATTAAGAGCATGAAACCACAAGAAATCCACGAAGTTGAGCAAGGAATACGTCCGCCAGAAAGTCTCAAGATGACGTTGGAAGAGTTTCTCGAGCATGATGTAGAGGGATATGAATATGTTAAGGGAGAATTAGTACCAATGGCACCACCGTCGAGAGAGCATGGTGAAATTAGTGTCAACGTCATTCATTATTTGTATTCGCATGTCTATCAACAAAAATTGGGTCGTTTGTACACTGCGGAGACCACGTTTCAGGTTGGGGAACGTATAATGAAGCCTGATGTCGCATTTGTTTCGACTGCACAGTTAACGGGCGACAAAACAAAGGGGTTTCCTATACCACCCGATCTGGCGGTTGAGGTCGTTTCTCCCTCAGATGTTCAATCTCGCGTTGCCGAGAAGGCACTTGCATATTTAAACGCGGGAACCCGTCTTGTCTGGGTGCTTGAACCTGTTTCCCAAACCGTGACGATATATCGTTCTGGGACGGATATTGAGATGCTCACACGTGATGATACACTCACAGGTGAGGATGTCGTGCCAGAGTTTTCTTGTCCAATCGCACACCTATTTGAGTAGTTCGCTCTGTTTATAGTTTAAAAACTCAGCGTGGATTTCCAACCCAGCTGGAATTAACCGAAAACCATCGTGAAACGAAGTGGAACGATGCTCAGAAGCCAATAATTAAGAAACCAGAGATGGCAGCCTGTAGCCAAGGGCGAAAGGCGGATTTTGAAAATTGCCGTCTACTCCCAATGTATCCTGCCAGCTCCCGTTAGGGCTAAATTAAAAAATGGAAACACTACAGGGTATACTTGAACGCATCGTCTATGAGAACCCTGACACCGGCTACACAGTCGGGCGGCTTTCCGCGCGCGACCATTCCGAACTCATCACTGTCGTCGGCAATTTAGCATCTATCAATCCCGGCGAGAGTCTCCTCCTCCAAGGCGAGTGGGTAGACAATGCCAAATACGGTAGACAGTTCCAAATCGAGAAGTATGAAACCATCCTGCCCGCAAACATCGTCGGATTAAGAAAATACCTCGGCTCAGGTCTCATCAAGGGCATCGGTCCAAAGATGGCAGCGCTCATCGTCCGTAAGTTCGGGATGGATACGATGGATGTCATTGAGCAGGAACCTGATAAACTGGCACGCGTCCCCGGCATCGGGCGGAAGCGTGTAGAGATGATCAAGGAAGCGTGGGAGGCACAGCGCGAAATTAAAAACGTCATGCTGTTCCTGCAATCGCACGATGTGAGCACGGCGCACGCCGCAAAGATTTACAAGACTTATGAAAGCGATGCAATCCCAATTGTCACAGAAAATCCGTATCGCCTCGCCGACGACATTTACGGTATCGGATTCGTAACCGCCGACACAATCGCGCAGAAACTCGGCATCGATAAGGACGCACCGCAACGGGTGCAAGCGGGGATTAAATACGTTCTCAGCCAAAAGGCAGATGAAGGACACGTTTTTCAACACCGCTCCGAACTTATTGAGGCGTGTCAGACGATGCTTGAGCAGGAACCGGAAGCGATTGAGCAAGGTATTGCTGCCCTCGTTGAAATCGAGGAAATTATTAATCCCGGTTTTACAGACTTCTCCGATGCCGACGAACAGGTTAGCATAGACGAGACACAGGGCGACTACGAGATTAGCAATCAACAATCAGGCACCAGCAATCAGGAAGAGATTTCCGACAGCCGACAGCCGACAGCCGACAACCACTCCGCCATCTATCTCGCTCCCTTTTACTACGCGGAACTGGGGGTCGCAAATCAGTTTTTGAGGCTCTTAGCAAGTCAAGAGCAAAATATCAATGCGTTGCCATCTGACAATGCTGCATCCCTTGCCCAGTTGGAGAACGAGATGCGTATCCGTTTCGCGCCACAGCAACGTGAGGCGATCCACACTGCGGTGACAGCACGTGCGCTGATTCTTACCGGCGGACCCGGCACTGGCAAGACGACAACCACGGTCGGCATGATCCGGCTATTTGAGGCACAAGGCAAACGCATCACTTTGGCAGCACCCACCGGACGAGCTGCCAAACGCCTTAGCGAGACAACCGGCGGTGAAGCCAAAACCATCCATCGCCTCCTTGAATTCTCACCACAAATCAATGCGTTTAAACGGAATAGACAGAACCCTTTAGACACGGATGTGGTTATTATTGATGAGACATCTATGGTAGACCTCGTCCTGATGAACCGTTTGATGCAGGCAATCCGTCCGGGGACCACTGTCATTCTCATTGGGGACACCGATCAACTTCCCTCTGTCGGTGCAGGCAATGTCCTAAAGGAACTCATTGATTCTCAAAAGATACCTGTCATTCAATTGACCGAGATATTCCGCCAAGCGGAGGAAAGCATGATCGTCACAAATGCCCATCGTATTAACAAGGGTGATTTTCCTGAACTCACTGGCGATGCAGACCGAAACTTTTTCTTCATGGAAGAGGACGATCCAGAGGTAATTGTTGAATTAATATGCTCCGTCATTTCTGATCGGTTACCACAGCACTACAATTACCATCCAATGGACGACATCCAACTCCTCTGTCCGATGCGGCGCGGCGTCCTCGGCACTGAAAATCTCAACAAACGCCTTCAGGAGGTGTTGAATCCGGAATACACTGCCCCGGCATTCCATCCGTTAGAAAAATCACGGTTCGGGGTTCGATCCTACGCGCAAGTCTCGCACGCGAAAGACCGAACCATCACAGCGGGCGGTTTCCGCATCGGCGATAAAGTAATGCAGATCCGCAACAACTACGACTATGATGTGTTCAATGGTGACATCGGAAGAGTTGTTGCGATTGAGCACATTGACAAAAAAGTCTACATCCAATTCCACGATAAACAGGTAGCTTACGATACCGCAGACCTCGGGGAACTCGTCTTGGCGTATGCCACGACGATCCACAAAGCGCAGGGCAGCGAGTATCCTGCCGTTATTATCCCGTTGCACACGCAACACTATATGATGTTACAGCGGAATCTTCTTTACACCGGTATCACACGCGCGAAGGAACGCGTCGTGGTCGTCGGCACCAAACAGGCACTCGGCATCTGTATCCGTAACAATCAGGTAATGCAACGCAACAGTTACCTCGCCGAACGCCTGAATAGTTGTTAGTGTTTAGAACATATCTCATGAATACCAGTTTGGTGTGTTCCATAATAACATGAGTTTGATATAAAGATTGATATGTAGATGAAATGAACAGAGTCCTCAGAAAAACCACAGCAGCCCCGTAGGGGCGGCATCTCTATAGAACCAATAATGCCCAATTCTCCAAGCCCCGTAGGGCGGCATCTGTCCGGCAGGAGTTTTTTGGCTTTGAGTCCAAGATTCAGACCGAACGTCTCGGCGAAATGTCTTATGCCGAACTCGCGTTAATCAGGTGAAGCGTTCAAACCAAACCCAGTAAGAAAGCCCTTTATCAGAGGAATATAGTCCAAGTCCCCTGATAACGCGGATTTAGGGGGTTTCTTCCGAAGCGAAATTATTATTGAACAGTACCCTCGAAATATTTATGAGATACACTGTAGTAAAAGATGCGTTTTTTTACCGACAACTGACAACTGAACACTATTCTTCAAAGGAGCGACGACATGAAACGAATTACACTATTTCTTATCGGTTTACTACTATTCCTTACACAACCTGTCGTGCATGCCGAGGTTACGTTACCACGCGTCATCGGCAATAACATGGTGCTGCAACGCGACATGCAAGTCCCTATCTGGGGCTGGGCATCCGCAGGCGAGGAAATCACTATAACCCTCAACACCGGTACCGAAGGTGCCGAACCGCTTTTCTCAACCACCGTAGTTGCCGATATGGAAGGCAACTGGCAGACCAAACTTCCTGCTATGCAAGCTGGCGGTCCCTATACACTTCGTGTCGCTAGTGAGAACACCCTTGAGTTAACGAACGTACTTTTCGGTGAAGTCTGGGTCTGCTCTGGGCAATCAAACATGCAATGGTCGGTGAATGCCTCAAAGGATAATGAAGCAGAAATCGCCGCAGCAATGTATCCAAAGATCCGATTGTTCTATGTGCCGAGAGTTCCGTCAGGGTTGCTCCAGCAAGACGTAGAGGCAGATTGGTATGAAACCAACCCTGAGACAATCGCAAATTTCTCCGCTGTTGCGTACTATTTCGGGCGGAAACTCTATAAAAACCTTGATGTTCCGATCGGGCTAATCAACACCTCATGGGGTGGCACCCGTATTGAACCATGGACACCACCCGTCGGTTTCGCCGCTGTACCTGCGCTTGCGTCCATATCCAAAGAGGTTCAAGATATACAGGCGAACTACCGCTCGCAACTTCCAGAAAAAATGAGGGAAATTGAGGCGTGGATCGCTGAGACACGGGAGGCATTAGAAACCGACGCGCCCCTTAAACAGATGCCTGACAATACCCATCCGCTAAAGCATCAGGCGAGACCAACCGGACTTTACAACGGCATGGTACATCCGCTTATCCCTTACGCTGTCCGCGGTGCGCTTTGGTATCAAGGTGAGTCAAATCTCCGTGACGGTATGCTCTATCACGAAAAGATGAAGGCACTCATCAATGGCTGGCGCGATGTCTGGGGGCAAGGCGATTTCCCGTTCTATTTCGTTCAACTCGCACCTTTCAATTACGGCGGACGCAATGCAAGCCCATTTTTCTTACCCAAAATTTGGGAGGCACAAGCAGCGACGTTAGCACTCCCGAATACCGGTATGGCTGTGACAACCGACATCGGTAACCTCAGGGACATTCATCCACGAAACAAACAAGAAGTCGGCAGACGGTTGGCGTTATGGGCGCTTGCGAAGACGTACGGCAGAGATGATGTGACACACTCCGGTCCGCTTTACAAATCAATGGTGGTCGAAGGAAACACAATCCGGCTTAGTTTTGACGTTATCGGTAGCGGTTTAACCTCGCGAGATGAAAAACCACTTACATGGTTTGAAATCGCCGGTGAAGATAAGCAATTCGTTGAAGCGCAGGCAACAATTGATGGCGACACAATCGTCGTCTCCAGTGATGCTGTTGCGAATCCGGTCGCAGTTCGATTTGGTTGGCATCAAAGTGCTGAACCCAATTTCGTGAATAAGGAAGGTCTACCGGCATCGCCGTTTCGCACGGATTCATGGGAAAAATAGCCGATAGCCATTGTAGTAAAATCCATAGGACTTGACTTATGCATTCCGCTACCTAATTGAAGGAGCAAAGATATGGAACTAATTCTGCTGTTTTTCATCGGTTTTCTACCACTTCTCATCGGAAGTTTCGCGTATTCCGGGGTCACACTGCCGCGTATCTTCGGCAGCAACATGGTCCTGCAGCGCGACATGCAGGTACCTATCTGGGGGTGGGCATCCCCAGGCGAAGAGATTACGATAACACTCAGTGCTGAAGCCGAAGATGTCGAACCGGTTTCAGCAACAACCACCGCGGTTGCCGACGCTGATGGCAATTGGCAAGTTAAACTCCCTGCTATGGCAGCTGGGGGTCCCTATACACTCCGAATCACTGGTAGTAACACCCTCGAACTGACGAATGTGCTTTTCGGCGAAGTCTGGGTCTGTTCCGGGCAGTCAAACATGGAATGGCCCGTAAGTATCTCAAATGATAGCGAGGAAGAGATCGCAGCGGCGATGTATCCGAAGATCCGACTGTTCCATATCCCGCGAGTCCCGTCAGGCTTACCCCAACAAGATGTAGAAGCAGATTGGTACGAGACCACACCTGAGACGATCCCGAATTTCTCCGCTGTCGCCTACTATTTCGGGCGGAAACTCTATAAGAATCTTGATGTTCCGATCGGGCTAATCAACACCTCGTGGGGCGGTACCCTCATTGAACCGTGGACACCCCCTGCTGGTTTTTCTGGTGTGTCTGCACTTGCCTCTATAAACAGAGAAGTCGAAAACATACAGTCGAACTATCGCTCACAACTCCCAGAGAAAATAAACGCGATAGAAGCGTGGATAGCCGAGACCCGTAAAGCATTAGAAACCAAGGCACAGCTTAAACCGATGCCTGACAATACGCATCCGTTAGTGGATCCAGGGAGACCGACGGCACTCTACAACGGTATGGTGCATCCGATCGTTCCTTACGGCATACGCGGTGCACTCTGGTATCAAGGCGAATCAAACCATCAGGACGGTATGATCTATCACGAGAAGATGAAGGCACTCATCAACGGCTGGCGAGAGGTTTGGGGGCAAGGCGATTTCCCGTTCTATTTCGTTCAACTCGCACCCTTCAATTACAGTAATCAAGAGGGCGGCCAGTTTCTCCTGCCACAAATCTGGGAAGCACAAACAGCGACGTTGGCACTGCAAAATACCGGTATGGCTGTGACAACCGACATCGGTGACCCGAGAGATGTTCATCCCCGAAATAAACAGGGAGTCGGTAGACGACTGGCGTTGTGGGCACTTGCGAAGGACTACAGCAGAGATGATGTGATATATTCCGGTCCGCTCTACAAATCAATGGCGGTCGAAGGAAACACAATCCGACTCACGTTTGATCACGTTGGTAGCGGGTTAATGTCGCGAGATGAAAAATCGCTCACATGGTTCCAAATCGCTGGTGAAGATAAGGAATTCTTTGAAGCGAACGCGACAATTGATGGCGATACGGTTGTCGTCTCCAGCGATGCCATCGCAAATCCAGTCGCCGTCCGATTCGGTTGGCATCAGAGTGCTGAACCCAATTTCGTGAATAAGGAAGGGCTACCTGCTTCACCATTTCGCACACATCCATGGTGAAAAACAGCCATCAGCCTTCGGCGTAGTAGCCATCAGCAAAGAGCAGTTTTCCGTAGGTTGGGTTGAGCGGTAAAGATCCTTGTGTTTATACAGGAAGTTACGGCTTTCCATGAATCGTTGGTATAGAGAGATATAGCGAAACCCAACAAAAACCGTTATGTTGAGCGTAAAAAGTGTTGGGTTTCACTCATTTTTTGGTGACTTCAGGTTTTTTACTGAACTTGATAGGTATCTTTTCTATCGACGTTTTACTTGATTCCTGTTCAACCCAACCTACAAGACGCTTATTTTTTGGTTTTATTATACCTCGCATAACTGCCAAAGCCCATGCGACTTAACCAGAAACCTGCCCGAAACGAAGTGGAGGGCAGAACGGAGGTCCATAGTTAAAAACATGAAGATTACTGCTATCAAAACCTTTATGGCACGTTTTGGGAACCGACCCCGCGGCCTCATCAAAGTCGAGACGGACGAAGGACTCTACGGATGGGGTGAAGCCTACTCCACGGGCCCCGACCTCTCTGTTGAACCGATTGCCGACTACATTTTCGAGATGATTCAAGGTGATGATCCGCGGCGGATTGAGTATATCATGATGAAACTACATCAGCAGTTCCGTTTCCCACCGGGGGGTGCCGGACTTGCTGTTATTTCTGCCGTTGATCACGCGCTCTGGGACATTAGTGGAAAGGCGGCGGGTTTGCCGGTTTATATGCTTCTCGGTGGACATGCTCGCGACCGCATCCGCATCTATCGTGGTATCGGTGGCAGGGACGGTATCGAAGCCGCCGATCAGGCACACAAACTTCACGAAGAGTGGGGATTCACCGCTTTCAAGACGAGTCCTTACCAGCTCAATCCCGATGCAGATCGATGGGGACGTGTCTGTGATGCTGCCGCCACCTATTTTGAGCAAATTCGGAATAATACGCCAACAGATTGGGAATTCGCCTTCGATCCGCACGCCAAAATCTTCGAGCCGATTCGCGCACTTCAACTCGCAAACGCGCTTGCCCCCTACGATCCGTATTTCTACGAGGAACCGCTACGACCTGAGCACATGCCTGCATGGGCGCGCCTACGTGCCCAGATGCAAGTGCCGCTTGCGACAGGGGAATCCCTCTATACACGTTTCGAGTTTCTGGATCTCATCGCAGCGCAAGGTGCCGACATCATTCAACCGGACGTTTGTGTCTGTGGTGGATTACTGGAGATGCGGAAAATCGCCGCGATCGCCGAAGCGCATTATGTCAGTGTCGCGCCCCACAACCCGATGGGACCGCTTGCAACGGCTGTTAATGTTCACTTCGCCGCCGCAACAGCGAATTTCAAAATCCTTGAGTATCTCCTGCCTACTGAAACTGAATGGAACGCGTGGGTAGATGAACCGTATCTACCGAAAGATGGATATTTGGAATTGCGCGATCGTCCCGGTTTAGGTGTAGAGATCAATGAATCTGCAATCACGGACAATGAATACATCCACTGGCAACGCACCAGTCCCATCCGTCCCGATGGCTCAACAGGCTACATTTAAAGGTAGGGGTCGTTTCAACCCTTTATCAGAGGAATATAGTCCAAGTCCCTGATAAGGGGATTTAGGGGGTTTTTTCCACAGCAAAATTGGTATTGAGCAATACTCTCGAAATATTGATGAGATACACTGTAGATGATATAAATGCGGTTTTCAGAAAATTTACAGCAGCCCCGTAGGGGCGACATCTCTATAGAATCGGTTGTCCTAAAATTCCTAAGCCCCGTAGGGGCGGCATCTGTCAGGCATGTAGGTGTGCTTACTGGGGGAGAGGTTTTTAACCCGATCTCTTTCGTATCTCTTACCCCCTGATAAGGGGGTTAACGTATTTTCGGATTTTATACAAATTAATTAACAGAATGATATTATAGGCTATTTTAAAGGTTAATTCGCCTGATCGCTTTTCCATTTTTTTAGGGCAACATCCCCAATTTATGAAACCCTTTTTCTGCCTTTAAAACTTACACCGAACGCGCACAATTTGTCTTCTCCAATACATCTCAAATTCTTGCCCTTGAGGCAAGAATTGCCTTTCCTCATATTTCGATTGACGTTAGGCACCACCTACATTCACCCCTCTTTTGCCAATTTCTGCTTCTCAAAACTAGGGCAATTCAGGGCAATTCAGGGCAAGAATTTGTTTCGCAGAAAACAACGGAAAATTCCGTGTCTCAACGACCTATTTTCTTGAAATTTATGGTGTTTCATTAAGCCAGAAAAGCGTGAAATGTTTCACAACGCTAAAGACGCGCTTTTACATTTTTCGAGTGCCTGCTGTTTAGCGATAGCCGATTGCTAATTGCTATTCCCGATGACTCTCCGCAACATACGCCTGCAGATGCTTCAAGGCATTTCCGTTATCCATCACCGACTTGACACGTGCAAGCGCATCTTCAGGTGCTGGATAAATTCCCAACAGATAGTCTACGATTGCCGTGTTCAGCAGAATCCTGTCGTAGATATGTCCTTTTTCACCTGAGAGTGCCGCCACACCCGTTTCTGCAAACGCCTCCGCGCTCACAACCTCCGGACGTGGACTCCGAGTGTAGTCAAACTCGTAACTTGCTGGATCTATATCCATCGCGAAATCTTCGCGCACACCATTGACCCGGCGGAAACCTTGGGAATAGTTGATTGCCATTCTATCGCTTGTAGAAGGCTTTCCGAGGCGGAGCGCATAATGACTTGTCCCTTCCTCTCCCTTCACAGCAACTGCGGCATCAATCCCTCTCTCCCACGCCAATTGGAGAAGTGGTTTCTCATAACCGATGTGATAGTATCCGAGGACCATATAGTTTGCTTCTCGTGCTGAAAAGAATTGTTGCGCCTTCTCTGTCGCTGCCCAAGGTGGACGTTTCTTGATGTGCACTCGCAGTTCGCGTAGATTGTAGGCATCCGGACAATACTCGCGTTGGCTAACGTATCCAAACCCTACCGATTCGTTTGTGATCAGTGAGGCGGTTTGGTCGAGCGATAATTGTGTGTTTGCCCCGAGTGCCTTCAAGACAGCCTCTTCGGTCACACCGTTCTTCGGCGGCATTGCATCCACGCTATGCAAGAGCGATGCTTCACCGAGTGCAGCGCGTACTGCAGCAACAAACAACGTCGGACGAAAATAACGCGTTGCCCCATCGTAGGGCTGCCCGAAATGCGTTAGCGTCGCAACATCAATGGGTTGAACCTCTTCCGGTCCGAAAAACGCATCAAGATAACCTCGCACCTCTTCATAAGTTTCGCGGTTCATCCGTTGCCCAATAAGTGCAGCACCTTTGAGGGCAGGATTGACATCATCACTGAGGATAGCTTCACACATCTCACGGGTTTCAGCGTAACTTAAATGTTTTGCCCGTAGAATCTTTTCCAACGCGTTCACGACAATTGCCTCTGTTGGATTCGCCGGTACATAGCTACGCTCAGGGTTCATGAGATATTGGATTTCAGGTGGGAGTTGTTTTGTGAGTGCTGGACGGTGTTTGCGAAATGCTGCTTCTTCGGCTAGACTCCATTGTGTCGCGTTTGGGAAATAGGCGCGGAGCGTCATCGCCGCGAAGAACGCGCCCATCTGTGCTGCTGATGCAGCATCCGATTCCGGTAGTTCACCCGCTATGGATTTTAGAAGCGTTTCGAGAAGTGGTTCCGGTTGAGGGAAGTCCGAGGCATTTACACCTAACGGTCGTGTCTGATGCGGTCCTGTGCAAACTCGGGCTTGTGCCTCAAGCAGGTCAGCGTTCGGACCTGGATATACCGGTGTGTATGGATGAGAATCAGAAGCTGCCATTTCACAAAGTCCTCCGTGGAAAGTTTCAATCATATTTTTGTAGCGCGGCATGTTAGCAAGAGGGATTGATTCTATTATACTGCTTTTGGGTGTTTAAAACAAATTTGCTGAGCCATTGACTCAGCAAAAGACTTGACGAAACCTAGTAAAGAAGGTATAATGTAATGTGCGGACTCAATTGCTGAAACCTCCAAGTTATCGTAGGATAGCACAATATTTTGCTTTCGATTCGCCATCTTTCTTGACCCACTGTTATGTTATTGACAATATCAACCGCATATTCTCCAGCGACAGACCTCGGTTATCTGTTGCATAAACACCCCGCGCGAATTCAATCCTTCGGGCTTGCGTTTGGTCAAGCACATGTCTTTTATCCGGAGGCGCGGACCGAGAAGTGCACGGCGGCACTACTTCTTGATGTTGATGCGGTCGGACTTATCCGCCGACCTCATGGGCAATTTGCGGAAAATTTTGCGTTGGCGCAATACGTCAGCGATCGTCCGTACGTTGCCTCGTCGTTTTTGAGTGTAGCAATCGCGCGAGTGTTCAGCAGTGCGTTGTCAGGCAAGTGCAAAGAACGTCCAGAACTCGCGGAAACAGAGATCCCTTTAAAGGTGAAATTATCCATTCTGCCGTGCCGCGGTGGAGAGAAATTGTTGCGGCGACTTTTCGAGCCGCTGGGTTATACAGTCGAGGCAGAACGACACGCATTAGATACACGATTCCCAGATTGGGGTGAAAGTCGTTATTTTACGGTGACGCTCGAAACCACCTGTCGCTTGAGCGAACTCCTCACGCATCTTTATATTTTGATGCCGGTGCTTGATGACGAAAAGCACTACTGGGTTGGCGATGCGGAGATCGAAAAGCTGTTAAAGCATAGTAATGACTGGCTCGCTGATCATCCAGAACAAGAATCTATTGTCCGTCGTTACTTGAAACATCAACGGCGGTTGACTCGTCAGGCACTTGCCCAATTGCGCGAAGAAGATGCCCAAGAGGCTGACGAGACGGTTCAAGCGCAAGAAGAAGAGCAGGTTGAAAAATGGATCGGTCTGAATGAGATCCGTTTAGCTACGGTCACTGAGGTTCTCAAACAGTGTGGTGCGAGACGCGTTCTCGATTTGGGATGCGGTGAGGGAAAACTTCTCCGAAAGTTATTGGCTGAAAAACAGTTTGAAAAGATCGTCGGAATGGACGTTTCACATCATGCACTACGGATCGCGCAAGAGCGACTCAATTACGATAGGTTAACAGAGAAGCAGAAGCAACGGCTTTGCCTGTTCCAAGGGTCCTTGAGTTACCGAGATAAACGCTTGGTTGGATACGATGGGGCTGCGGTTATAGAAGTAATTGAACACTTAGATTTACCACGACTTGCGGCTTTTGAGCGGGGCCTTTTTGAGTTTGCCTGCCCTCGGACAGTTGTGTTGACAACTCCGAACATCGAATACAACGTGAAATTTGAGAACCTGCAGGCTGGACGCTTTCGACATAAAGACCACCGTTTTGAGTGGACACGAGACGAATTTCAATCTTGGGCGGTAGGTGTTGCTAAACGCTTCGATTACACCGTTGTATTTCACCCGATAGGACCAGAGGCTGAAGACGTTGGATCGCCGACGCAGATGGCTGTCTTTACCCGAGGAGATCGCGAAGCGCGGACGACATGAAAAGATAGGTATTTATCGCAGTAAGAGGAAAAATAAAGACTTCTGATAATGATTATAAAGATTCCTGAACCCTCACTTATTCTCCTCATTGGACCCTCAGGCTCAGGCAAATCCACCTTTGCACGTAAGCATTTTAAACCAACCGAGGTTCTTTCATCGGATTTCTGCCGAGGGCTTGTTTCAGACGATGAGACCGACCAAACGGCAACGAACGATGCATTTGAGGTGCTGCGTTTCATCGCTGCGAAGCGACTTGCTGCTGGGAAAGTAACGGTCATTGATGCAACGAATGTGCAGGTGGAAGCACGGAAACCTTTAGTGGCACTGGCGCGCGAATACCACTACTTAACCGTTGCCATTGTGTTTAACATGCCAGCAAAGCTCTGTCAGGAGAGAAATGAGGTGCGTCCTGACCGCAATTTCAAATCGCATGTCGTCCGTCAGCAGAGCCAACAACTTCGTCGCTCACTGCGCGGACTCAAACGCGAAGGTTTTCGGAACTTCCTCTATGTGATGTCCACACCGGAAGACGTTGAGACTGTTCAAGTGGAACGACAGCCGTTGTGGGTAAATCGCACAGATGAACAGGGACCATTTGACATCATTGGTGATATTCACGGTTGTTTTGATGAACTTGTTGAATTGCTCGAGGAACTCGGTTATGAAATCTCAACGCAGCCAAACGGTGAAACCGTTGTTCAGCCTTCACAAGGTAGGAAAGCGATTTTTGTCGGAGATTTTGTTGACCGAGGTCCAAAGGTCACCGAAGTGTTACGCTTGGTCATGGGGATGCAAAAAACTGGGGCGGCTATCTGCGTGCCGGGGAATCATGACGTAAAACTGGTTCGTGCGCTTCGCGGCAAAAATGTGAATCCAACACACGGGTTGGCGGAATCGCTCTCTCAATTGGAGCAAGAATCAACCGAATTCAAGACGCAAATCGCAGAATTCCTAAATGACTTGGTGAGCCACTACGTCCTTGATAACGGAAAGTTGGTCGTCGCGCATGCTGGAATGAGGGCGGAATTGCAAGGCAGAGCGTCGGGACGCGTGCGAGAATTCGCACTGTATGGAGAAACCACTGGGGAAACCGATGACTTCGGTTTACCGATTCGGGTCGATTGGGCTGACGAGTATCGCGGTCCTGGGATGGTTGTCTACGGACACACGCCAGTCGCCGAACCGAAATGGGTAAACCGAACAATCAACATTGATACCGGATGTGTTTTTGGTGGTAAACTGACAGCGTTGCGATACCCTGAAAAGGAACTCGTTTCTGTACCCGCACGCCAGACATATTACGAACCGACGAAGCCGCTGCCTGATGAAGTGAACGAACTACCTTCTGTCAAAACGCAGGGGTATGATGATATCTTAGACATTGATGATGTGCGGGGAAGGCGTGTTATCAGCACGCGATTACATCATAATGTAACAATCCGTGAAGAAAATACGATAACTGCGCTGGAGGTAATCAGCCGTTTCGCTGTAGATCCAAAATGGCTTATATACCTTCCACCGACAATGTCTCCAACCGAAACGACAAACATCCCCGGTTTGCTTGAACATCCAACAGAAGGGTTCACGTATTATCGCAAACAGGGTGTCTCCAATGTCATCTGGGAAGAAAAACACATGGGATCACGCACTGTTGTTATCGTTTGCCGAGATCCAGAAACCGCAAAAAGACGATTTGGTGTCGCAGACGATACGCTTGGCATCTGTTACACACGGACCGGTAGACGTTTCTTTGACGATGCTACGGTTGAAACCGAACTGTTGAGACAGGTGAAAGCGGCAATAGACAAAGTCAATTATTGGGAAGTCTTCAGTACGGATTGGATCTGTCTTGATTGTGAGTTAATGCCTTGGTCGGTTAAGGCTCAGGAGTTATTACGGCAACAATATGCCCCAGTAGGGACCTCGGCTCGTGTCGCTTTGGGAGAAGCGATTGCCTCCCTAGAAACCACTGCCGAACAAGGCGTTGACGTGAGCCATATATTAGATGATTATCGTCAACGGGCAGAGGCAGTGACTGAATATGTCAAGGCTTATCAGCAATACTGCTGGCAAGTCCAATCTGTTGCAGATCTAAAACTCGCTCCATTCCACCTGCTCGCGACAGAAGGTGCGGTGTACTTCGACAAGAATCATCTGTGGCACATGGAAACGCTTAGCAAACTCTGTCAAAATTCTGAAGACACCCTGTTGTTCGCAACCCACTACGGGGTGGTTGATGTGACTGACGACACAAGCCAAACTGAAGCAATTCGTCGATGGGAAGAACTCACTGAGGATGGTGGTGAGGGCATAGTCATCAAGCCTTTGGATTTTATCGTTCAAGGCAAGCGAGGATTGGTCCAACCCGCTGTAAAGTGCCGAGGTCGTGAATACCTGCGGATCATCTATGGACCTGAATATACATTGCCTCAAAACTTAGAACGTCTTCGTTCCCGTGGACTCTCTCACAAACGTTCCCTTGCACTTCGAGAATTTGCATTGGGTGTTGAGGCACTTGAGCGTTTCGTTCGTTGTGAACCGTTATCTCATGTTCATGAGTGTGTTTTCGGAATTCTGGCACTCGAAAGTGAAGCAGTTGATCCAAGACTCTAAGGCGTTATTATTAAGATCAACGTTCTCATCTCAATTTTTGATGAAAATTTCCGTGAGTTGCAACAAACACTTCAAAATAGCGTTTTATTACAATCAAGCGGTTGGAACGGCATAACTGGAATAGCACATACGAAAAATGAAAATTCGATACTTAAAAAACTGTCTGTTAATTTGCTACTTGAGTTTAGTGATCGGTCTAGGTTGTACGACCCAAGAGACATCTAACCCTGTAACACCCGAAGAAAGTTCCGAGATTGTACTTGAAAGCTATCAGTTAGCTGGAGATGAAGCGTGGGAGCCTGAGAAGACTTATATTGTGCGTGGCACGTTGGTAGTTCCACAGGAGATAACCCTCAACATCCCTCCCGGCACGGCTGTTAAATTTGGGCGAGATGCGCGTATTACGGTGAGAGGTGTCCTAAAGCTTGGAACGCCTTTGGATCAAGACCAAGTGACACAACTTGTGCATCTCACATCGGATAATATCGGACCAGCACCCGGCGATTGGAACGGTATACTTTTCGACCACACACACGGTTTAGAGAGTTTTGTCAGAGGAGCAGTTATAGAACATGCCACGGTCGCACTCGACATCAAAACAACATCACCGACTGTCGCAGAATGCACGCTTCGTCTCAATAAAACCGCTATTGCTTTAGACGGTAGCGACGCTCGCATCCAGCACAACGATATTCTTGACAATCACATCGGGATCAGCACGATCGGACGCCAAACACGTCCAAAGATTGAAAAAAACAATATTGCCAAAAATGAGACTGGAATCTTCTGTGAAAATGTTCAGTCTATCATTCGAAACAATAACCTGAACGCGAATATCTTCGCACTCCGTTTGAATGTAAAGTTTGATCTGAGGGTAACCGACAATTGGTGGGGGAATTCAGATGCTACCGAAATAGCGAATGTCATTATAGATGCTGCTGATCAGGCACTGATTACCAAACAGGTGGGCACAGTCTATTATGAACCGTTCGCTGATACGCCGTTCGTCGATGCAGGGTTTCCATATCCGACACTTCTCACGGGTCTATAGCGAAAGCACTTTGTAGAACAATGTGTTGTTAAACAACTTAATCATAATCAGTGCGCCTCAAACTTCGCTAAAACCCAATCGTTAAAGGAGAAGAAAATGCGCACTATTCTGAATATTTCACAGAATCACTATGTCCGTGGCGGTTCCGACCGTTACTTTTTTACGCTTGCCGAGCTTTTGGAGAAACACGGACACCGGGTCATTCCTTTTACGGCGGCGAGTCCTAACAACGAACCGTCTGAATGGGAACGCTACTTCCCGCGCGGCGCAGATTTTGAACGTCCGGGGGCAGGCGATTTATTGCGCTTTTTATATTCACATGATGCCGTTAAATCCGTTCAGCGGTTGTTAAATGATACAGATATTGACCTTGCGCATTTCCATATCTACTACGGTAAACTGACGGCTTCCATTTTGGGTGGGCTCAAAAAAGCAGGGATCCCGCTTGTTCAGACCTTACATGAATATAAGTTAACGTGTCCGGTTTATAGCCATCTCTCGAACGATGAGATTTGCGAGGCGTGTGAGGGCAAGCACTTTTGGCGAGCACTCCCGAAACGGTGCAATAGAGGTTTGTTTGCTCGTACTGCGTTGAGCGTTACCGAGTCTTATGTCTCTCAGATGCTCGGTGCCGTTAAGAAATTCGATCATTTTATTTCTGTCTCTCATTTCCTTCGGAAAAAGATGATCTCGCACGGGATCCCCGAAGATAAAATTTCGACCGTTCATAACTTTGTTGATGTCTCTGATATTACGCCGAATTTCGCCGCGGGAGACTATGTGCTCTATTTCGGACGGTTGCATCGGAGCAAAGGAATTTTGACGCTGATAGAGGCGGCGGCACCACTCAAAGAGGTTCCACTCTATATCGTTGGTGATGGTGAAGCAATGCCCGAAGTTCAGCGACTGGTTGAGGAGAACGGATGTGAACATATTCACCTCCTCGGCTTTAAACAGGGCGATGAACTTCGCGATCTGATTCTGAACAGTATCTGTACAGTTCTGCCGTCCGAGTGGTATGAAAACTGTCCGATGTCTGTTTTGGAATCTTATGCTTATGGAAAACCAGTCATCGGTGCCGATATTGGTGGAATTCCAGAACTCATTATAGATGGCGTTGATGGATTTCTCGTTCCATCAGGTGGATGTGAAGCACTTCGAGATCGGCTCTTGTGGATGTCTGAACATAGGGACGAGGCCGTGGAGATGGGACGCACGGGTCGCCACAAAATGGAAACAGAGTTTAACGCAGACATTCACTATGAAAGAATTATGAATGTCTATCAACAATTTTTGTAATAGTTATCGGTTATCAGTTTGCCTTGCAGTGAGAGTTAAGAGGGAGGTTATTGTCCAAGACTCCTGTTTCACCGAAGACGGAAAGGTTTCCGAATGAAGTTTAATAAAATATTTGGGTAACTCTATGTTCCTCCAAATCCGGTAGGTGCGGTTTTGCGGTGTACTCACCCAAATGCGATCGGCATTCCTAACCGCACCGGACATCGGAAAAAATTACCCGATTAAATTCTTAATCTTCATAAGGAAACCGCACTGACAACTATAAAAAAGGAGAAGAGGTGCGCGTTTTAATACTATTATCGATTTTTTGTTTTCTATCTCCCGCGTGGAGCGACATTCAATTTGAAGAAGTATCACAACAAGCAGGCATTGACCGTATCGGGGAGAGTTGGGGGAACGCTTGGGGCGATTTTGATGGTGATGGGTATCTCGATTTATGGGCGACGAATCACCGACACAAGCCGAGTCTCTATCGGAATAACGGCGATGGCACCTTTACAGACATTATTGATGAAGTTTGGGATGCGAATCCGCTTGCGGATACACACGGGGTAGCATGGGCAGACTTTGATAACGATGGCGACCAAGATTTGATTGTGTTGTCAGGCAGTGGAGGTGGTTTAGGTGGGGTACGTAGCAACCACGCTAACCACTTCTACGTGAACGAGAACGGGCTATTGATAGAGCGCGCCGCAGAACTTGGCGTGGACTATCCACTTTTGCGCGGCAGGACACCGCTTTGGTTTGACGCAAACCGTGATGGACAGCTTGATCTCCTTCTCACAGGAACTACCAGATATAGTGCAGGCGCGTTAATTACATCCGCCTTGTTTGGACAAACGGTGAACGGCTTTGAAGATATCAGTACCGGCACGGGTTTCGCTCTCCAAGAGAGTGCCGCGCTCGCACAATACGCTGACATAACTTCAGACGGGAATATGGATGTTGTCGTTAGTTATCACAATTATCCACTCGCAATATATGATACATCTGGAAGTCCTTTTAAGGACTTAACCGGGACACTCGGTATTCCCAAGGGATATTCTGTACACGATGCTGCAATTGCGGATTTCAACGGAGATCTGCGTCTGGATATTTTTCTTGCCCGTGGACTCTATCAGTCTTATGCAGGACAGATAGATCCCCATAAATTGGGGTTGAATATACGGACCTCCGGTGTAAATGAAAAAGGGGTTCGTTTTAAAACGGAAGGCGATGTCTCTTTTCAGATTTACTCAGAATGGGGCCCGCGGTTGTCCTTGGTTAATATCGGAGCTGAGGGACACTGGGTGACAAAATTTGAGGGGGGCGAGTTTCAAGGCGTAACGCCAAACCTCCGATCTGCGACTTTTGAAGTCACACTCTCTCCAAATGACTCAAGGGTCGTAGGATTAAAACCTCGCCCTGAAAATGCCAACTTTGGGATTTACGTAGGTTATCAACCGGATACAAAGACGTGGACACTCCTCTGTCAGGAGAAACCTGCCATAATCCTTGTGGAAGCGACACAACCTATATCAGAACTGGAAACCATTAACTTTTCCTTTGCAGATCTGCGCGGGCAGCCTCCATCTCAGCTTTTTATTAACCAAGGAAATGGGTTCCAAAATGCTGGACCCATAGGTGCCCTTAATACTTTTGAGGACGGACGTTGTGTTGCAGCGGGTGATTTTGATAACGATATGGATATAGACCTTTATGTTGTCCGTTCAAGGGCATCTGCCAATGTCCCTAATCGTCTCTATACAAACGTTGGTAACGGCTTGTTCCTTACAAGTCTTGATACCGATAATGTCTCTGGAAGTCCCAATGGTAGAGGGCAGAGTGCGACGGTCGCGGATTACGATAGAGACGGTTACTTGGATCTCTTTGTGACAAACGGACGCGCCGAATATCCGTTTAGCGAGGGACCCGACCAATTGTTTCGCAACATCGGTGGAGACAATAACTGGCTGCAAATTGATTTAAAAGGAACCATATCCAATAGAGATGGAATTGGTGCTCGACTTTTTGCAACTACACCTGATGGGAAAACCCAACTCCGAGAAAATGGGGGCGGTATCCATTGGGCGCAACAAGACCAAAAACGCATCCATTTTGGACTCGCCCAGAATGAGAAAGTCAGCGAGCTGGCTATTCATTGGCCCAGCGGTGTGATTCAAAAATTGACAGACGTCCCAGTGAATCAAGTATTGCGTATCGTTGAATCTGACGGTAAAGCCGGTTTTGCTGGTGATGTCAATCAGGATGGGCAGGTAAATATACTTGACTTTGTCCTTGTTATCAAGCACTTCGGAGAAAGCCCACCTACAAATCCTCGTACCGATGTCAATAAAGATGGTGAAGTCAATATCTTAGATCTCGTTTGGCTTGTCAACTTTATTGAGGAGAAACGGGCAGTTGCAGCGGCACCATATCGTAAGCACGTACCTACGGCAATTGATAGGAATATATTGAATTCTACGCGCCAGTTATCAGACACTGATATCGCTCTACTTAATTCTTTTTACGAAAAGATTGAAGGGATAGCGGGTAATGCTGCACAAATAGAATTAGTCAGACGCTTCTTGAGGCAGCTGTTGATGCCTGTTGAAGAACCCTTGGTAACCAAACTCCATGCCAACTTTCCGAATCCGTTTAATCCGGAGACTTGGATTCCGTACCAACTTGCCACAGATAGCGACATCACAATACGTATCTATAATATGTCAGGGCATGTTGTGCGGACACTCTTTACTGGATATCAAGTATCGGGATATTACTTAAGTCGGAGTAAAGCCGCATATTGGGATGGTAGAAACGAATTCGGTGAGCAGGTGGCGAGCGGGGTCTATATCTACGAGTTGGAAACTCCGACATTCAAACAGACAAGACGACTTGTAATACTCAAATAGTTATCCATCTTCAGTTATCAGTGACTCGTTTGCGGCGAGGAAAACGTTTCACTCGTCACAAGAGTCTCTTAACTGACGACTGACAACTATTAACCGAAAACTATTAAAAAATGTCAATAACCCAAACCTAAAGGATTGGGCTTGTAATAGATGGTAGCCAAACCTATAACTATTGCGGGGGTAACTTATTTTCTACACACAATATCGCGGTATCTTGGCGTGGCAGCCAGCACAATGTTTCGGATGCTCCCCAAGTCTGATTCACTTTTGGATACTGTGATGTGGAAGGGGCAATATATACCCTGTAAAGGAGAATACAAACTTATGTTTGTGCCTGTAAAAACGAAAGACGGAGAACAACTGATGCCTATGCCTGCTGCCCGTGCGAGAAAACGCGTTAGACGCGGTGAAGCGACCGGTTATTGGGACAATGGTATCTATTGTATCCGTCTCAACAAAGAACCCTCTGATAGAGATACACAAGAGATTGCTGTAGGGGTGGACCCTGGTAGCAAGAAAGAAGGCTTTACCGTTAGATCGGAAGCACACACCTATTTGAATGTGCAGGCAGACGCTCATAGTGGCGTTGGTAAGAAAGTCGCCAAGCGTCGTGAGTTGCGGAGAAGCCGGCGTTCCCGAAAGTGTCCGAACCGCAAGAATAGGACGAACCGTCTTGCCAACGAAGCGCGTATCCCCGCAGGCACGCGTGCGAGGTGGAATTGGAAACTTCGGATACTTGATTGGCTGTCCAAACTGTATCCGGTCAGACATGTCTGTGTTGAAGATATTCAAGCACGCCCCATAGAACGTGCCAAGAAATGGAATACCTCTTTTAGTCCACTTGAAGTCGGTAAGCAATGGTTTTATGCCGAAATCCGAAAACGGTGGGAGTTGCGAACCCTTCAAGGGTGGCAAACCCAAGAGATACGGGATAGGTTAGGTCTCAAGAAATCCTCAAAGAAGTTCGCAGAAACCTTTGATGCCCATTGTATAGATAGTTGGTGTCTGGCGTATCACACAGTAGGGGGTTCGGGTGTCCCGGATAACATGGACTTACTGTGTGTCTCACCGATACCGATAAAGCGGAGAGAGTTGCATAGGCAACAGGAAGCGAAGGGTGGTAAACGTTCACGGGTGGGCGGCACTGTATTAGGTCAAGGTTTAATCAAAAACACATTGATTCGGCATGTCAAATACGGTTTAACCCGACTATCTGGCGTTAACGCGAAGGGTTTGTTTTCAATATACAGCATGGAAACCAACAAGCGATTAACAACAAGTGCGAAGCGGTCTGATTTCAGAGTGCTCACACGCCTCAACTTTTACTACAGGAGCGGGCATGCCTCCCAAAGCTAAAGCATTGGGGTTCCTGCCCGAAGATTAGATGAATAAAAAAGCATTAGTCACAGGCGGTGCGGGTTTTATGGGCGCGCACGTTGTTAATGAACTTCTCCACCAAGGTAACACAGACATTGTTGCACTTGATGACTTGAGCGGCGGTTTCCGTGAGAATCTCAACTCTGCTGTAACCTCCTTTATTGAAGGAAGCATCCTTGATGCGCAGCTGATAAATCAGCTCTGTGAGCAATATAAATTCGACTATATCTATCACCTTGCCGCTTATGCAGCGGAGGGACTGAGTCACTTTATCAAACGATTTAACTACCAGAATAATCTCATCGGGAGTGTAAATCTCATCAATGCAGCGATAAACCACAATGTCAAGCGGTTTGTGTTCACCTCTTCTATCGCTGTTTACGGAGAAAACCAACTCCCGATGCATGAAGGACTCGTCCCTATACCGGAGGATTCTTACGGTATTGCTAAGTATGCGGTGGAACAGGAACTCGCTGTCTCTAAACGGCTCTTCGGTTTGGATTATACGATTTTCCGCCCGCACAATGTCTATGGTGAACTCCAAAATATCAGCGACAAGTATCGGAACGTTATCGGCATCTTCATGAACAACATCATGCAGGATAAACCGCTGCGCATTTTTGGTGATGGGGAGCAGACACGCGCCTTCACACATATCGCAGATGTCGCTCCGCACATCGCTCGTGCTGTGGATATACCGGAAGCATCAGGTCAAATTTTTAACGTCGGTTCAGATAAACATGTCTCGGTGAACGAGTTAGCGGATTTAGTGATGACGGCAATGGATAAAGAAGTAAGTGTCATCAACGTGCATGCGAGGGAAGAGGTTAAACACGCCTATTGTTCCCATGAAAAGTTTCAACAGGTATTTGGAACAACATCGCAGGTTGCGTTAGACGAGGGGCTTCATCGCATGGCGACATGGGCTAAATCGGTCGGACCACGTCCGGCTACTGAGTTTGGTGACATTGAGATTCGCAAAAATCTGCCCGACGGTTGGAAATGAATTGGACATCAGCAGTCGGTAGTCGGTAAAGAAGGGTTATAGCATCAAGAAATACGCAACTGCCCCAAGAATCTACCGAAAGGTTCCCGAAAGTTATTGTAAGTCGCCTAAGTGGACTCTTAAGAATCGTAGGTATATCTATTTACATTGGAATTAACTGAAAACCATCGTGAAACGTAGTGGAACGATGCGCAAAAACTTAATAGTTAAAAAAACGTTTTGGGTAATGGTGATTACCTTTGCTGGAATGGGGTTGAGCCTTCTTGTCCGTGTTTTATTGATTCCAAAGCGGTTTGGCTTCAGCGGGACGGCGGATGCCCTCACGATCGCATTGACGATCGTGTTGTTAGTTGATACGATTGTCCGAGAAGGTGCTAAATTTAGTCTTGTTCCGATCTTTGTCACACGCGAAAAGGAGATGAAACCTACAGAATACCAACGTTTCACGAATAGTCTCCTGATTTTTTTGTTTGCTGTTGGTTTCGGAGTTTTCGTTCTGATTGAGCTTTTTGCACCATGGATCGTGGGTGGATTATTGTGGAAATCGGCTGTTGATGTGCAAAAGGCTACGACACTGTTAAGATTGTGTGCCCCACTCCTTATTTTTGGATGTGGTAGCACAGTACTGGGGGCTTTCCTGAACAGCCAGCAGCATTTTAAAACGGTCGCACTCCGAAACGCACTCCCCGCTGGTGTCGCAGGGTTTATATTTCTACTCCTATGGAATGCCCAGAACCTTGAGAACTGGGTGGTGGTGGCATACACAGGGGGATTTTTCGCGTATTTTGGGTGGCTGTGCATCGGAGTCTATCGAACGGGACATCGGTATGCATTTACAGGTATTTCTGTGGATACATTGCGTTCCTTGAAAAACGCTGTTACCTTACCAACACTCGGCTTTGCAATCCGGCAAATTACGAACCGTTTACTGGTTGAGGTATACCTTGTCTCGCAGCTTGGAGGGGGAGCTATTACACGCTATAAATCTGCTTTCCAAATCTTCTCGGCACTACAGACGCTCATTGGTATCAGTATTGCAACAACCGGCTTACCGGACATGGCAACGCACGACGCGGTGAACGATAAAAAGGAATTAGGACGCACACTCAACCGAAACGTACGCACGGCTATAATCATTGGATTGCCAGTAACCTTAGTTTTGTTGATGTTTCATGAAAAAATTAGCTGGCTCTTGTATGGAAGAGCAACAATTGATCAAGCGTCAATTCAATTGATAGGGCAACTCCTCTTTTGGCTCGGCATAGGGATGGTATTTTCGTGTTTGATACCTGTGCTGAATGCTGGACTTTACGCACAAAAGGCGTATCGATTGGTCTTCGCAAATATGGTAACGATGACTGTTCTTAATTTCGTCGTGGCGTACGGCTTGATTAAAACCTTGCAACTCCGAGGGATCGCACTCGCTGTATCAATCACTGCGCTACTCGCTGTCGGCAACTTGACGTACCTCCTCCGAAAGACGCGGGTTTCTTGGCTTTAAAAGTGGTAGACATACTCCGTTGTGCCGTCCACGTGAAAGTGGAAAGAATCATGAAAAATGTTGGGGATTACAACTATCTTATTGTAGGTGGCACTACGAAAGCCGCGACAACGTCGCTATTTACCTATCTATCCGACCACCCGGCTGTTTGTGCTGCAACTTACAAGGAAACCCGATTTTTTCTCAGCGATGATTATCCTCTTCCGTCAAAATACCGATATAAGGATAATGTTGAAGAATATCACCTTTTGTTTTCTGATTCTAATGGAATGCAACTCAGAATGGAGTCAACACCTGACTATCTGTATTGTGAAAAGGCGCGTGAGAGAATCGCCGAGTTTCTACCGCATGCAAAGTTGGTCTTCAGCCTTCGGGAACCAATTTCAAGGTTAATCTCGTGGTATCGATTTGCGAAGCAGATTGGCAAATTGCCACAAACCTTGAGTTTTGATGCGTACGTTAAATTGCTTTTCACCTCCACTGATTGCCACCAGGAGAATGAAGAACAGCACTTGAAAACACTCCAGCAGGGATGTTATACTATCTATTTGGAGCATTATTTTAACCAATTTGGTCCAGCACGCATCCATATCCTCTTTTATGAGAAACTTGCAGCGCAACCGTTGAATACCATGGCGGAATTGTGCAACTTCGCTGGTATAGATGCTGACTTTTATAGCGATTACACCTTTGAAGTAACGAATCGCACCCAGAACATGCGAAATTCCAAGTTGCATCGGAAATACAGAGACTTTCGGTTTCGATTGCGACAGTGGACACATAACAAACCGATCGTCCATCTTCCATTGCGTGCGATCAGGCGAACAATTGAGCCTCTTTATCTTCGATTGAACGCACAAACAGATGAGGAGACTCAGATGTCGGAAGAAACGCGGCATCGTTTAATCGATTATTACAAATCAGATGTTCATGCTCTCGGCAAATTAATTGGAAAACCGCTACCATGGTCTTTTTAAGCTGGCGCAAGCGAATTGTCAGGAGTACTAGACGAGTAGCCCCACCTTTCAAATCCGCATTGCTGTCGTTGTTGCAATGCTGCTGCTCTTGGCGAAGGTTTTTTGACACAAGTAAATGGAGTACGCATGAGTAAGAGAATCCAGTTAATGATTGTTGGCGCACAGAAGGCGGGAACCTCTTCACTCCTTCGCTACTTGGCGCAGCATCCAGATATCCACGCACATGCACAACCAGAGATGACGTTTTTCCTGCAGGAACGTGAATACACGCGTGGATATGAATGGGCTTTCGCAAAGTATTTTGTTGGAGAAAATACCGACAGCGAAATTGAGGATAAATACCTTATCGCTAAAAATGTGATGGTGATGCATTCGCCGGAGGTCATGCAGCGGATTTATGAGCACAATCCTGAGATGCATCTCATCGTCCTACTGCGGGAACCTGTGGCTCGTGCGTACTCCGCTTATTGGTGGGCTCGGCGTAGAGGTTGGGAGAACATCAAAACTTACGAGGAGGCACTCGCCGCTGAGGAAGCGCGTGTAAACGAAGACTGGTTTAAATGGCGACAGTGCGCCTATCAGTACAACGGTATCTATTATCCACATATCAAGAATTTGATTGCCCAATTCGGTTCGAGTCAGGTACACTGCGTCTTAACTGATGATCTAAAAGAGAATGCTAAGACTGTATGTCAACGACTCTTTGGACGCATCGGTATCTGTGCTGATTTCAAGCCTGTTATCAGCGAGCGACACAACCAAGCTGCTATGCCACGTTCCGAGCGGTTCAACTTTTTGTTCACGCGATTTCTGGCATCTCATAACCTGATCAGGAGAGCCATTCGCAAACTCGTTCCTGATGCTACTGCTTACAAGTTGAGAAAAGCCGTTTTAGATTGGAACGACAAGCCCCAGAAGGATATGAAATCGGTTCCACCGCTGCTTAATCCAAAAACACGCGAACGCCAGATAGCCTATTTTAAACCCTTTAACGAACAATTGGCTGAATTGTTAGGCAGAGATCTTTCTTCTTGGAGTAGCATTAGCCGTCAGTAGAGAGCACGTTGTGGCAGTTACAAATGATGGACTGACTGCTGAAAATTAATAATTAAGCTGGGATTTCTCACAATTGTTCGGATCATGTAAAAAATGAGTGCAAATGCAACTTTTAACCCCTATGATCATTGACTTCGTGAAAACAAACGCACACATATTTTACAGGAGTGAAAGTTTTCTAATTCCTCTAAACCTAATAATATCAATACGAAATACCTATAAAAAAACCATTTAATGGACGATTTTATTCTGCTTTGTATTGAAAATAAGGTATATTTTTCACGTAATGAAAATTTATCAATGAGCATTTTTTAGCATTTTCATAACCGCGTATTGAGAGAACGTTGATAGGTAGTAGCTTCTGAGTGCTTTTGAGAAATCCCAGTTAAGCAATTCCCAAAAACGTATCGAATTCACCGAAAACCTGCCTGAAACGTAGTGGAAGGCAGATCAGAAGTCCATAGTTAAAAATATGATTTATTTTTTGACAGGATATGTTGCTTTTGAAGAGTTTATACTGAAGTTTTTGCCTGTTAGTGATGCCGTCTACTCCTATTTGAGATTCTTCGGTGAAATGCTCATCTATATCGCTTTCGGGAAACTCGTTATCCATAAACTCCATAGGGGCATCCCCTTTGTTAAAACAGCGATTGATTTACCAATTATAGGCTTTTACAGTGTTGTCTTGTTGTCAATACTCGTAAACGGGTCACCCTTGATAGGCAGTCTTTACAACATCCGACCCTTTGCTCGATATATTGTGCTTTTCTATCTCGTTGCGAACTCCAGCCTGTCAGAAAGACGCATTACAACGCTTCTGCGAATAATTCTCGGTGTCGGCATTTTCCAACTTGTGGTGGGTGTCGTTCAATGGGTGGGTGGACCTGCTGCATTTGATTTTTTCCTGCCGCGTGAGTCAACACTCAGCATCGGCGGGTTTACCAAAGAGTACAGATTGCTTGAACTCGGTAGAGAAATTGGGAGTGTCTACGGGACTTTAGGAGATACCGTAATTTACGGTGTCTTTATGATTCTTGTCCTTGTTATTTATCTGTCCCGTATTCGGCGGTTGGAATACTTAAATCTGCTCGGGGCAGCAGTGTTATTTTTCTTTATCGCGCGTTCGTATTCACGCGCCGCGACCTTCTCCGCACTCCTCGCGGGTGCTGCATGGTACTATTTCCACTACGGGTGGAAAAAGACCCTCCGTTTAGCATTAGCAACGGCATTAGTCTTTGGACTCCTATTGGCAGTCGTGAACCCATTCAATCTTGAGTACATAAACCCACGCAAGGCAAAGGTTGGACTCGTCGGTAATGTGACAGGTGTATTTTCTGGGTCTTATGTCCGCGTTGCACAAAAGCAGAGACTGGGTGCGTTGATTGGGAATGTCCCGACAGTCCTTGTAAACAAACCGATCTTAGGCTATGGGGCAGACCAAAACATTACGATTGAAAAACTTAATATGAGCAAACGGTCGTTCCTTCTGAAAGTACTCAGTAAAAACGGATTCAAAGATGTGTATTGGGTAGCGATTCTCTGCTTCTATGGCATATTGGGACTCGGCTTTTTCGCTTTAATATTTTACCAACTCTTTCGCGCCGCACTAAGTCTTTACAAAAGGTCTGTCAGGACACTGTTTGTTGTAGACGGGGATGCTCCTGTTTCGCGCCTGCCACAGCAGATTGCAATCATCATGCTTTGTCTTGTTGCTGTTACGGTATTTCTACTTTTCTTCAACCGTACCCTTGAATTTCGAGGCTATGGATTTTACTTCTGGCTCTGCGCGGGACTTATGTTCGCTAGTGATAGATCGCTCCCGACCTATAGACCTCTGAGGATAACATTATGAGTACTTTTATCATAGGACGCAGTTCAATAAAAATAATTGCCGAATCGCGACGAGAAGGAATCTTCGTTGGAGGCGTGGAAGCGTGGAAGTGTGGTAGGCAAGTGCCTTCCATCTTTCCATCCTTCCATCCTCCCAGTCTTTCACTTCCAGTCTTAAAGTCCTATATAGTGTTCTTCGGATTGATTGTGTTGTTCCTTGGCATCGGATGCCAAGGAAAAAATACGTCTACGGACGCGCTACGTCTGGAAATTGACACACGCAATTCACAACCGCTTCGTCAAGCACTTTACGGCTTCAATACAAACATGATAAATGGCGATTACGGGTACCTTGACACCAATTTTGTTGAACTAACAAAGGTGCTTGCTCCAAAAACCCTGCGGTTTCCCGGTGGGACAGTCGGAAATTTCTACCATTGGGAACCTGGTGGCTTTTTTGAGAATGAAATGGTATCAACCCTCAATACAAAACTTAATAGTCGGAACAAAAGAAATTATGCTAGACTCCAAAAGCTGCGAGAGGGTAAAATCGTTTTTGATGACTTTATGCAGTTATGCAACACACTAAATATAGTGCCTGTTATTGTTGTAAACTTATGGACAGGAAGCCCAGAGGAGAGTGCAGCATGGGTAAGTTATGCTAAGAGCAAGGGGTATCACGTTAAGCATTGGGAACTCGGCAATGAATACTATCTGCCACACTACCTCAACAAATACCCTACCGTTGAAACCTACATAGCGGAAGCTAAGAAGCATGCGGCAGCGATGAAAGCCGTTGATCCGGATATAAAAGTGTCGGTCTGTGCTTCACCAATTGCATTCCACAAAGAGGGGTGGTTGGTGAAAACACAGCAACGGAAATGGGATGAGGGTCTCGCTGCGGACACCAGTTTCTATGATGCTTATACCGTCCATGTCTATGCCTATAAAGCCGTTCGGAAAAAAGAGATAGAGGAGATGCGAGGCTACCTCATGGGATGGATTCACTTTGCAGTTACGGAGGCATTTGATTACTATGAGAGCTTATTTCCAAATAAGGAAATGTGGATAACTGAATGGAACATTGCTAATCCTGTAAATCGCGTTGCGAACACGCAGCTTCATGCAATGTATGTAGGTGATTTTTTTCTAAAGATGTTAGCCATTCCAAATGTCACACAGGCAAACTTCCATGTCATCGCCGGTCCCGGCAAAGGGTTTCCTGCGTTTTCGCTGATAACTCCTGGAAATCCTGGTGGTACATTTTGGAAATACGGTGGTGAACCGGAATCCGATTTCGGTAATACCATTCGACGTGCTGTCTATCCCGCTTTTCAACTCATCGGCGAGGCATTCGCACAGGCAGATACACAGTTCACCGTTTCAATCCAAAATCAACCTTTTCTTATGGGTGCTATTGAATATCAAGGGAAACAAATGCCCGGTATTCAGGCGCAAGCAATTGGTGGGAAGGCGGCAGAATATCTTATTATCTTAGTCAGCAATCGTACCGGAGAGCAACACGCACCACAACTTTTTGTTAATGGTAAACGTTATAAAGGCAGCGTCACCTATCGTTATGTGGCTGATGAGAGGCTCAACGCAACGAACGGAGGCAATGCAGAAATGGAAGGCTCTGGCGAAATTGAGGTCCGTATCCAAGAATGGAGCGGGAAGTCAGCAGAACTTGTCATCCCTAAAAACAGTTTTGGCATTTTGAAGTTAAAAAATTAAGTAGTTGTCCGTTTCAAAACGAGATCCAAAGCACAAGCCTGAAACGAAGTGGAAGGGTTTTTGCTTGGGAGTTTCTTCAACTCTACGGAGAGGCACGTGAGTACCCAACTCACTTCACCGAACCGCAAGGAAAATTAAAAAGTGGTATTTGTTGTAGGTAATAGTCGCAGTGGAACAACGATGATGGGGCGGATTTTAGGCAAACACCCAAGTGTTTACACCTTTGGCGAACTTCACTTTTTTGGTCAACTCTGTGCACCGCCATTTTCATCGGAGTCGCGTAAAGAGGAGATAGAAAAAGTCGCTTCGCAGTTACATTGTATTCAACGAGAGGGGTATCGCACGCATGGAAACCCACGCCGTTTCCTAGGCGAAGCACAGGCATTTCTTGAGAGTTTAACCATCTACCCTAAAACGCAAGCAGCACTCTTTGAGGCTTTTCTCCACCACGGTGCTGCTGAAAACGGTGGAACTATTCCTTGCGACCAGACACCACGTAATGTTTTTTACATTGCAGATATCCTTGAAATTTATCCAAAAGCACGGATTATTAATATGATTCGCGACCCGCGCGATGTACTATTATCCCAAAAAAGGAAATGGAAACGCCGTTTCCTCGGGGGGAGCGATATGCCGATAAAAGAAACGTTTCGGGATTGGATGAACTATCATCCGATAACCATCAGTCACATCTGGCGAACCGCTGTTAACGCTGCTGAGCAGTTTCTACAGCACGAACGGGTTACCTCCATCTATTTTGAGGAACTCCTTGCACAACCCGAAGCAACCGTCAAACGTCTCTGCGGTTTTGTCGGTGTCACTTACAGGCGTGAAATGCTCCAAATCCCACAGGTTGGGTCTTCTGTAGCAGAAGATCAACCGCAGGAGCTTGGTATAAACCCGCATCGGACACACAGTTGGCACAGCGACACAACTGGGGGCGAACTTAGTTCCGCTGAAATTTACCTCAACCAGACAATAACCGCAGCCCTTATGAAGAAACATAATTATAATCCTGTGTCAATACGACCTAATCTAATAGATTTGATGCTTCATTTATTGACGTTCCCTGTGAAATTAGTTGGTGCATTCCTTTTTAATCTTGACCGAATGAAGAATATCCATCAAACCTTAAAGAGACGTTTTTAAATTATTAGGATCTGGGCATCGTTCCACGCTGATTTCTGGTGAAGTACGAGGCATTTGAGCGAACCCAGCCACGCGTGAGTTGCAACAAAACCTATTAGGGGACAGCCACTTTAGAAACCGGAACTGCGATCAAATCCAATCACGAATTAATTAGAACCTGCCTGAAACGAAATGGGGGGTTTGCTTGGGCGTTTCTTTAGTCCAAGAGCAGTAAATTAAAAAAATGATTGCCCAAATTAATCCTGATTATATCAAAACACGTCCGATGAAGGCAGTAACCCGTCTTATGAGTTACGCCTTCTTTGAAGGGCGTCCTGTAACGACAAAGGGACGTTGGATAAATCCGCTTGTTTTTTCTATTTTAAAAAATGTTGCCACAAATAAAAACAGATACAGACCGGTTGAAAAGCCTATCTTTATCTTAGGCACCGGACGCAGTGGCACCACAATACTTGGTATTGTGCTTTCTATGCACAGGGAAGTCGGTTACCTCAACGAGCCGAAAGCGATATGGCACCTCATCCATCCACATGAAGACATCATCGGAAACTACAGCCAAACCAACGCGAAGTATCGCCTCACTGCGGAAGATGCGATAGACGAAATGCCTCGACGCGCCTGCCAGATGTTTGGTGCCTATTTGACTGCGACCTGTTCGCGACGCCTTGTAGATAAGTATCCAGAACTCATCTTTAGAGTGGATTTCGTGCGTGCCCTGTTTCCCGATGCTCGTTTTATTTTTCTCACTCGCAATGGGTGGGATACGTGTCATTCTATCGCAAACTGGTCAAAGCGACTTGGCGTGCAAGTTAGTGGTGAGAAACACGACTGGTGGGGTGTAAATGATCGGAAGTGGAGACTCTTAGTTGAGCAGCTCGTTAAAACAGAGCCTGCTCTCTCTGAAATCAGTGATGAAATTAAACATTTTGAGCGGCACCTCGACAGAGCTGCTGTAGAATGGATCGTCACCATGTTGGAGGGGATCCGTTTAATGCAAGCCTCATCCGATTATATTCATCTCGTCCGTTTTGAGGATTTGACATTAGATCCAGGCAAAACGCTTGCGGCGTTATGCGAATTCTGTGAATTGCCAACGGACAACACGTTCCGCGAGTATGCTCGGCAGACCTTGCATCCAGTACCTGCTAGAAAACCTTTTGATGTTCATCCGGAAATTGCCTCTGTTTTCCATGACACAATGGCAAAATTGGGATACAATGCTTAAGACATAGGTACTTGCTGACTACTGAAAAATAGGATTCATTCATAAGATGCACAAAGATTCAACCAGACGAACGGACGAACGCTCCTCGACGAAATCTCCTTTTACACGGCGCGACTTTCTTTCAACTAGTTTAAAAGTTGGTGCTGCGGCTTTCACAACTGGACTCTTACCGAAACTAAAGACTAACGCCCAAGGACGACCTAATGTTTTATTCATTGTTGTTGATGACTTGCGTCCTCTTCTTGGTTGCTATGGTCATCCAGAAATACACACGCCTAACATTGACGCTTTAGCGGCGCGAGGAACCGTATTTAACCGTGCCTATTGTCAGAATCCTCTGTGTCATCCGTCTCGGGTGTCAATGCTAACTGGATTGAGACCTGAGACAACAAAGGTGTTATTCAATTCAACCGATTTTCGTAAGAAGATACCTGATGCTGTGACGCTTCCGCAGCACTTTAAAGCATCAGGCTATCACACGCAATCTGTTGGTAAAATTGGGCATAACGCGGCAGCACAAGATGATGCTTACTCATGGAGTACCCCCTCATGGCTTCCGCCGTGGATTCCCTTCAACCCCGAATTTATTCCTTCTTGGAAAGCACTTGACGTTGAGGAAGAGCTCCTCGCCGATAGCCTGACTGCTGAACAGGCGGTAGCCGTTTTGGAGGAGGTTCAACACACCCAATTTTTTCTCGCGGTCGGCTTTGAAAAACCACATCTCCCTTTCTATGCACCGCGGAAATATTACGAACTCTACGCACAACAAGAGTTCGCCCCTCCGGCAACTTCCATGCTTCCGACTGATGCACCAGCTGTTGCCAATAACAACTTGGGTGGGCTTAGACTATACAAAGATATTCCTGATGAAGGACCTTTCTCTGATGCGAAGATCTTAGAGTTGATTCAAGCGTATGCTGCATCAACAAGTTACATGGATGCACAGGTGGGTCGTGTGCTCCAGCATCTGGATACGCTGGGCTTATCTCAAAATACGGTTATCGTTTTTGTAGGCGATCACGGTTTTCATCTTGGCGAGCATGGGACTTGGCGCAAGAATATGCTGTTTGAAGTTGCGCTCCATTCTCCTATGATTACCAGTGCGCCAGGACAACAGTCGATCCGAACTGATGCTCTCGCCGAACTCGTTGACATCTATCCGACGTTGTGTGACGCATGCGAACTCTCGACACCATCACAGTTAGAAGGGTTGAGTCTAGTGCCTGTCATTGAGGAGCCAACACGTCCATGGAAAACAGCGGCTTTTAGTCGACTCAGCAGGGGTGGCACAGGCGGTCGGTCCATGCGGACAGCGCAGTATCAATACACCGAATGGGGGGGTAATGGAAGACGCGGACGAGAACTTTACGACTACGATGCCGATCCGGATGAAACCGTCAATATCGTGGATCTTCCCGAAAACACGGAACTTGTCGCTCACCTCAGTGAGCAACTTCGCGCCGGGTGGCGGGGAGCCTTGCCGGATATACAAGAACATGTTTCCGTTCCACAAACGTTGCCATGGGATATAAACAGCGATGGTGTTATCGATATCCAAGACCTCATCTTGGTTTCAAATAGTTTTGGGGTAGAAGTTCCTCTGTATCCCAAAGTCGATGTGAACAATGATGGTAAGGTTGACATCACTGACCTGCTTCTGGTTGCCTCACATTTCGGTGAATCCAGCAATCCTAACGCCCCATTGACACACACCAATATTGACTCAGAACATTTTGACTTAATAGAGCAGTGGCTCACTGAAGCGCGCTTAGCACATGATGGTTCCGCTGTTTTTCAACGAGGTATTGCTACTTTGGAACGCCTGATGAATGCAGTCGTGCCTACGGAAACCGTCCTTTTGGCGAACTATCCGAATCCATTTAACCCAGAGACGTGGATACCTTATGATTTGGCAGAAGACGCCGATGTTCGCATCCATATCTATAACATAAAGGGAGAATCTGTTCGCCAATTATCGCTTGGTTTTCAAAGTGCTAGTGTTCTGTCAGGCTTATTTTGAGAGGTTGTCGGTTGGGTTGAACGTAGTGAAACCCAACGTCTCCTGTCAATCTAATCTATCAGTTCAGATGTGACAGACTACTAGTGCCTATCGGACTCAGTCGCGTGCTGCTTATTGGGACGGTCGAAACGCCTTGGGTGAATCTGTGGCAAGCGGTGTCTACTTTTATACACTCCATGCGGGACAAATTAAAGCCACACGCCAGATGGTAGTTTTCAAATAAGACAGGTGGTCAAGAACAAGAGGCGGCATCTGATAATCCCTATTCTGCTTAACAGCCACCAGAGCTGTCTCAAATTAACCATAAACCTGCCTGAAACGAAGTGGAGGGGTTTGCTTGGGCGTTTCTTAGCCCAGGAGCCCATAGTTTTAAAAATGATTTTACGTAGTCTGTTAATTTTTTACCTTGCAATATTATTCGTAGCTTCTCCAATGGTGGAGGCTGCCTCACTCATCAATGTTCCGCTCAACCCTGATTTGTCTGACTTTAATCGTGAAACCTATCGTTTTATTTATCGTTTACTTAATAAAAAAGTGTTGTCCGGTATACCGCGTGGATCTTTACCACTTACCTACAAACAGGTTGTGTCCTATCTGCTGGAGGTGGATCAGAAACAAAAGAGTGGCGAAATCACGTTGAGTGCTATTGACCAAAAACGGCTGAACGATTTGTTAGCTTTTTTCCGAGATGATCGTGAGTCTTCCAAACGTGCTACGGAAACGGCGAATGAAGATGCACCGGAAAGTATAACTACCAGACGACATTTGATGACGCTTGCTGGCGAAGACTACCGCTTCTTCTTTGATATGAGGGGTTCACAACGCTTTATCAGTCGTCTCGTCGATAATGTATCGGAGGAGCCACCGGTTGAGGGAAATATGTTTGTTACCACCATCTACCCACATCTCTATGGGCAGGTGGGGGAAAAGTTCGCGTTTACGACCGATATAGCGCATAGATTTGTATACGGTGAATTTTTTGAAGATTTCTTTCCTGACGAGACGAAAATTAGACAACTGGAGGGCAACCTCAAAAATCGAACTGCCATTAACGGTTACCTGAAATTTAACTTACCGTGGTTTGAGTTGCAGCTTGGGCAAGATACACTTCAATGGGGACCTGGCTATCATGACAGTTTGTTAGTCTCCAAAAATCCACTGGCTATGGATATGGTTAAGCTGCAAGCGACCTACAAACCTGTTACCTTCACGGCATTTACTGGTATATTAGAGGATATGGCAGAGGACATCAATGAGAAATATATTTCGGGACATAGAGCTGAGGGGTATTTTTGGGATAAGTTTGGATTTGGTATTTCTGAAGTCGTCGTCTATGGCAGCCGTTTTGAGCCGGGGTATCTGAACCCCGTCAATATCTACCTCATTAACGAGCAACCGATTTCACGGGCAGATGGACGCGTTCCCGGTAGTGGGGATAACGTTCTTATGAGTGTTGATATGAGGCTTCGTCCGGTAGATGATTTTGAAATTTATGGCGAACTAATGGTTGACGATGGCAATCCCGCGGCAAATTTTAAACATTGGGATACGAAATTCGGTATCCTTGGTGGCATATATGTGACAGATCCTTTTGGTATCGCAGATACCGATTTCCATGCTGAGTACGCCTTTATCAACCAATATGCATATACGCACGTAAATCCGGTAAACATCTACAAACACTTTACCACGCCTATTGGACACCAGATCGGTTCTGATGCTGATAACCTATGGTTGGAGATGCGTCGCCGGTGGACAGATAAACTTGAAACGGTTTTCGGTTACGAATTAGAACGTCATGGGTCCGGTAATATTGACAAGGAACATCCGGCTGATGCCCCAAAAGATGATGTATGGGCACCTTTATCCGGGATTACGCAAAGTGATCATCGTCTGTCAGTAGCGGCTAACTGGGTTGTTATTGGGAGTTCTGTTGGAAGTTATTCGATTTATGCCGAGTGGGCGCGCGTATGGCAGCGGAACGTCGGAAATCGCACGGATGTACACGAAAATGCGAATGAAATTGAAGCCAAATTTCTCTACCGATGGTAAAAAAGTTATGAAAAATGAAGATTTATTCTCCTTGAGTCATCAAAGATTACGAAACGTTACTTGAGCGTTTTCTTTCGGGAAAAGAAATTGGACTTTTGTGCCTAAAATGGGTATAATATATATATAAAACCCAATGTGGAGCAAGGACAAATTGTGCTTTAATAGCACGATTTGATTTGTAATACGGTTTGGGACGAGGTAAAAAAAGGATGAGAATTCGGGTATTGGGCATACGCGGGCTCCCCGCTACCTACAGTGGGTTAGAAACTATCATGGGCGAACTCGCCCCCCGCTGGGTAGAAGCCGGGCATGAAGTGATTGTCTACTGCCGGAAGGCACTTTTCAAGGAGAGACCTCCCGAATGGAACGGCATCAAGCTTGTTTACTTGCCAAGTATAGAGCATAAGATGTTCAGTACCCTCAGTCACAGTTTCCTCGCAACGCTACACGCTTCAATTACCGCATCTGATGTTATTTTGACATGGAACGCCGGCAACGGTCCGTTCGGATGGTTCTTCCGTGTCGCAGGCAAGACCGCTGTTATCAACGTTGATGGAATGGAATGGCTACGGCCAAAATGGAAAGGGCTTGGTGCTGTCTACTTCAAGTGGGCGGCGAAGATGGCGACAGCAGCGTTTCCAATTGTCATCACCGATGCGTCTGAAATGAAACGGCTCTACCTTGAAGAATTAGGCGCAGAAACAACCTATATCGCTTATGGTGCGAACATTGAGCCGTCGGAGCATCCAGAAATCCTGGCAACATATGGGCTTGAATCCCGGAATTATTATCTCATTGCTAGCCGACTCGTGCCAGATAACAATGCCGACCTCATTTTGGAGGCGTTCGTTGCTTCAAACAGTCAAAAGCAACTCGCTATAGCCGGTGGTGCTGATTACAAAGGCAACAAACTCGAAAATGAATTTTTAGCGAAGTTAAAAGGTATTGCCAACGAAAACGTCAAATTTCTCGGGCATATTAACGATTCTGACCATATTAAAGAACTTCACCATCATTGCTTTGCCTACATCCATGGACATCAGTTCGGTGGCATTAACCCTTCTATTCTGAAGGCGTTGGGGTTCTCCAACTGTATTCTCGCACTCAATACACCCTTCAATGATGAAGTACTAGAAGGTGGGCGTTATGGAGTGCTCTTTGACAAAAACGTTGCATCGCTCACAGAGAAGATTCAGATGTTGGAACAACACCCGGAGCAGGTTGAAGATTTCCGAGAACGTGCTCCAGAACAGATCCAAAAGCGATTCAATTGGGAAAACATCGCACAGCAATACCTTGATGTCTTTGAGAAACTCCAGCAGAACTAATATTTGCCTAAGATTGGACTGCAATTAGAGGGATTAACCATGCCATTCCTATCAAGAAGTATAGACCGGATAGGAACAGATGCCGGCAAAACTAACGTGCATCGCAATGAAAGTATACCGAAAACAGGGACTCTAGTGGAACGACTTTCCTCTTTCTACGCAACGCGTGGCAAACATTTGTTTGATGCGATTGCTGCATTTTTCCTTATCATTATTTTTGCCCCTTTGATGGGAATCATTGTTGTTCTTATTAAGCTCACCTCGCGCGGTTCCGTTTTTTTCTCACACAAGCGAGTTGGGTTAAACAACGAGCTATTTGTCATTCACAAGTTTCGGAGTCTCCATGTCGATACGCCGTCCTATTCAGAGAAACCAGGCACAACAGACGATGGACGCATTACACCAGTTGGCAAATGGCTCCGTAAAACAAGTTTAGACGAGTTACCCCAACTCTTCAATGTACTGAAGGGTGAAATGAGCCTCGTCGGGCCACGTCCAGAGATGCCTTTCCTGGCTAAGGATTATGAAGCGTGGGAAAATCAGCGGCACCTCGTCCGTCCGGGGATGACGGGACTTTGGCAGCTCAGTCCCCGTCGCCAAGGGACAATCCGAGATGGTATCTCGGTAGATCTGGAGTACATTGAAAATCTATCTCTGTGGAACGATTTCAAAATACTCCTGCGTACCTTTAAGGTTTTTTGGGATAACAACACCTATTAAATGCAGTTAACCTTTCGGGACCTTGCTAGAATTCTCCAATATAGTTTTCAACTTAAATGCCCGCGGTGTGGCGAAGGCACCATGTTTCAAACATATTTCAAGATGTTTGCTTGCTGTCCACGGTGTGATTTGAAGTTTGAACGGGAGTCCGGCTATTTTATCGGTGCTATGTACCTCAACTATGGTGCGACGGTCTGCATCGCTTTTCCGGGCTACTTCCTCGTTGAGACATTTGTCTCTATTCCCTTCCTAGCCAATTTATGTATCTGGGCACTTTTTTCCGCCATCTTTCCTGTTTTCTTCTATCGTTATTCAAAAAGTTTATGGCTGAATTTCGATTACGTCTTTTCGTCTTAGGACTACAAACCCTTAATTCCTTAGAATTTGTTCAGATTCATCAAAAACCCGATAGTAAAAAAATTATCTCGTGAAAATCTGCCCGCGCGTGTATGAACCCGCATCAGAGACCAGGAACGTGAGAACTCGTGCGACACCAGCTGGGTCACCGAGCGAATTGCGCGCATTTGCAACAGCTGCATCAGGGTCTTGCCCATCTCGTTTTGCCGATTCTGCGATTTGTCCCAATTTAAGAGGTGTTGCCAATCCACCGGGACAAATAGTGTGCATACGAATACCCATTGATGCAACCTGGTTTTCTACCGTCATTACAAGTCCATTGACCCCACCTTTGCTGGAGGCGTAAGCAACCGAGGAGCTTCCGCCGCGAACCCCCGCTCCTGACGCAATACACAGGATCACACCGCCGCCACCTTTTTGCATTATCGGAACAGCATGCTTGAGTGCATAAAAGGTTCCTTTGAGGTTAACATCGATAACCGAATTGAAAGTTGTCGCTTCAAAGTCATCAATGCGAACGCTTGGTCCTTGCAGGATACCTGCTGAAGTTACCAATACGTCAATCCCACCAAATGCCGTGTCAGCAGTTTCCATCAAATCCGCTACCTCAGTTTCTACAGTGACATCTGTGCTTTGGAACTTTGCAACACCACCGCTTTCGATGATCGTACGAAGTGTTTTTTGAGCATCTTCCTCATTAATATCACCAAAGACGACTTTCGCGCCTGCTTTAGCATATTCAATCGCTGTTGCTGCACCAATCCCTGTAGATCCACCAGTAATCACAGCCACTTTATTATCAAGTCGAACATCCATATTGTCTTACCTCCTTGGAAATGGTAGAAGCAATTTCTGAATCGCGGTGCTTCACCAATTGGTCTTGACTACCTTACCTTCAGTAGAAAAGATTATAGGTGGAATGTATTGAGAGTGCAAGCCTTTTTTCGCTTAATACTTCCAGGGAGGCGCGAACAAGGATCGCGATGTTAGAAGGGAAATTATCTTAGGACATCTAGCTTTTAAATTGGAAACGATAGGGAATACGTAGACGTTGGCTGACAACCACTTTGCCCTGTTTCGCTGGCACAAATTGGGAGGCTTTGAGTGCCGTGATTGCTGCTTCTTCACACCCTAATCCACTGACTTCGATCACTTTAATAACTTCAATGTTTCTGGCTATGCCATCTACACCTATTGTCGCTTCAAGCACAACAAGGCCCTGTTTATGGGAAAGACGAGCGGATTCGGGATATATAGGATCCACTTTGTGAGAAAAGCGAGCGTCTTGCGTCGGTTCATTTGAAAGCACCGAAACTGGTGGGAGTTCCGTAGTATGTACGCTGGCAATAGCCGTTGATGTTGATGTCCATTCTGGGCGTGATATCCGTTTAGAAGCGAAGTGCATCGGTTGTGAGCCACGGTCTACTGGGCGTGGCGATAAGCCGTGCTGGAGCGCGTTCTCACCGCCCACACTGGTTTCTGCAGCGGTTGTCTGGTGAACAGCAGAAACCGGAAGCGTATCAACGACAAATTGCGGCTCATTTTGTGACACGTGCGTGATTTTCGCAATCGTCTGGAGACGTGGTGGCTGCGAGCGAAGCGTATCCGGCTGCGTTAATTCTGGCATCTTGAGCCGACGGGGTGTGAGCACCGGTTTAGTCTTCGGGAGTGAGACAAACTCGGCAATAAAGGTATCACCATGTTTATCTGGACTTCCAACGATAGACAGCGATGCAATCGTAACACCTATCAGGTGAACGCAGATGGAGAAAAATATAGATTTGTTCAGAAATTGGATAGCCTTGTTCATAATTTAAACACCTATATACTAACTTCACATCACATCGGTAAGCCGTTTCCAACACGGCAGTAGTGTATACTTTACAATTCCATTCTGCAAACAGATCGGATATTTGCCTTAAATATAGCAAGATTCATGCCAATGGTGTAACTGATGTGTTTGTTGTACGTTTGAGCGATTCTGGAAAGGCGCGAAAAAACTTGCAATTTCCCAATATTAATGGTAGACTTCTATAACGAACAGTTGAATTCACTCAAAATTTGAATGAGGAGGGATAATACCGATGGAAGTGAGAATTGAATACTGCACCGCCTGAAACTACCAACCACGGGCAGCCAGTTTGGCAGATGCCTTAAGACAGAAGTATGGTGCGGCGGTTAAAACAGTCGATCTGGTTCCAGGCAGTGGTGGGGCTTTTGAAGTTTCGTTAAACGGAACATTGCTCTACTCGAAATTAGAAACCGGACAGTTTCCAACAACGGAGCAGGTAACAACTGCAATAGACGCAGCAGCGTAAACAGCGTCTTTGAAGGGGCGGGGGCTGTCACCTCGCTGCCTCCGTCTCCTTTTTCTTACTCTATGGCAACGATTGCGATCTTCCACTGATCGGCTTGCTGAATGAGCATGTCGGTGTCCATAACGAAGGCTCGCCGTGCCTCTACTGCCAGCACACTTGCTTTGACTTGATGTAACACCTCTAGTGTTTGCATTCCCACTGTCGGTACATCAATACGGAAATCGTGATTCTCGGCAGCCGCTTTCGCGACAACAACTCCTTTTCTTCCTAAGGTTCCTCCCCTCTGAATAGTTGCATCCGTCCCTTCAATGGCTTCCATTGCAAGCACAATCTGATTTTTAACCACAACCGTTTGTCCGATGTCCATGTTTGCTATCTGGCGCGCGGTACTGATACCGAGTTCAATATCTGCCCATTGGCTTGCTGTGGGTTGTCGTGCTGTTAAAACGTTAGGTTGTGGGAGAAGGTGGTGGAGGTACTGGTCCTGGGTAAGGATAGTAAGTCCAGCAGATTCAAGATAGTTAAGTGCTGCGTTGACGATTACGGCAGGTTTTTCGCGTCGGTTCTGGACTAAAATTTTAATGGTAGTCGTGTCAATTTGAAATGGGCGAAGTAAGATATTTTTTTCGACCTTCCCTATAATCACAACATCTTTTACGCCTGAGTTAAGGAGTGTTCGGGCAATCTTTTGAATCTGACCAACCCCGTAGGTGTGGAGTTCACATGTGATTCCGGCAAAGCGTTGCGCGTCAGACTTTGTAATTTGGATGATGACGGGTTGTCGTTCATGGGCAACAGCAGCATGTGCTAATAACACCGGCAGCTCACCTGCACCTGCAATAATACCCAGTTTTTCCACCGCTTTTGTTCCCCGTATAGTTTTGATGTGCTGGAGAGCGGAAAACTAACCACTCAGAATGCGATTCGGTTGGCTAAACCCAATGCCACGTTTGGAAGTTCCAATAAATTCGAGTAAATATTCAACTTCCGGGTTCGCGTCAAGTTCCTCTTTGACTCTGGCGACGGCATGCTTGAGAGGCAGACCTGAACGGAACAAGATGCGAAATGCCTTCTTTAACGCCGCAAGCGTTTCATCCGTCAGCTGCGACAAAGGATTAATTCGCGATGTTCGGATGCCGATGCGGTTGAGACTGCGAACACGCGCCGGTTGTCCGGCGGACAGCATGAACGGTGGAATATCCTGTACTATCTTTGAGAAACCTCCTGCCATCGCCATTTTGCCCACACGCACGTATTGGTGCAGGGCCGCATGTGCCCCCAGTCGAACGTCATCCTCAATTACAACATGCCCCGCGAGCGAGACAAAATTTGCCATGATTGTTCTATTGCCCACGATGGTGTCATGCGCAAGGTTGACCCAGTTCATGAGCAAATTATTGTCACCAACAATAGTAAATCCCTCTTCAAATGTTGACCGAGAGATGGAAACGTACTCGCGTAGCGTATTGCGATTACCGATTTTCACATAGCTCCGCCAGCCGCCGTATTTCAAGTCTTTAGATTCGTTACCAATGGTAGCACCGAAGAAAATCTCACATTCTTCACCGATAGTTGTCCATTTTTCAATCTGAACGTGCGCGTGAATCACGGTGCCGCGTCCGATATGAACATCCTCACCGATAAGACTATAAGGTCCGACCTTAACACCCTCTTCCAACGTCGCTGTTGGAGAGATAATAGCCGTAGGATGAATATTTGTTTCTAGCATAGATGTCCTCCTCTAATCCTGAAAGTCCTACCCGTTAATCTTGAAAGGACCGCAATTCAGACAGATGCCAATACGATTGAAAGTTCAGCCTCTGTGGCAAGCTCGTCTCCTACATAAACCCGTCCTTCGATGCGGGCAAGTCTACTCCGTAGTTGGGCAACTTCTATTTCCAATCGAAGTTGGTCTCCTGGGATGACGGCGCGTCGGAATGTTGCCTTGTTGATTGAACGAAAATAACCGAGTTCGCCTTCCTTACCGATGTCTCGAAGCACGAGCCATGCCGCGAGTTGTGCGAGGGCTTCAATCTGTAATACACCCGGCATCACCGGTTGCGTCGGGAAATGTCCCTCAAAAATTGGCTCGTTATAAGTTACGTTCTTGATGCCAACCGCGCGCTTTTTACTTTCATATTCAATGACCCTATCAACCATGCACATCGGATGTCGGTGAGGTAATACTTCATAGATATCCATTACCTCTATAGGTTCTTGAACAGGTGCCTGTTGAAGGTGCCCTGCCTCAGCAAGTGCTTGCACAAATTCCGCATGAAACGTATGTCCCGTCCGTGTTGCCATAACATGTGCTTTCGGTAGGCATCCAGCCAGATAAAGGTCCCCAATCAGGTCGAGAATCTTGTGTCGGACGAACTCGTCTTCAAACCGCAGGGGTGTGCTCGGTTCACCTGCCTCATTGATGACGAGTACGTTATCATAACTCGCACCTTTCCCGATACCAAGTGCTTGAAGTGCTTCAATTTCATTCTCGAAACAGAAACTCCGCGCTGGAGCGATGTCACGTGCGTATGATTCTGGGGTTATTTTGAATGTCACGACTTGTGGCGTAGTTTGCGGGTGGGCATAAGCAAATGTCACTTCTAATGCGTCGGCGGGTAACAGAACGAGCTGCCTATCACCTGAAGAAAGGGCAAAAGGTTCCGTAACCTCAATAAAGTTCCGTGGCACGTCTTGCGAAACAAGGCCTATTGCTTGAATATTTTCCACATAGGACACTGCGCTCCCATCAAGTCCCGGGGGTTCTGGTGCATCCAGTTCAACTGTCACATTGTCAACACCGAGTCCACCGAGTGCAGAAAGGAGGTGTTCAACGCTACTAACTGTCGCACTGTTACCTTGTAAGCTGGTACATCGCGGCAGAATATCTGTCCAAGCCTCTGGACAGACCTTCACTTCTGGCTTGTCTGCCGTATCTACACGCCGGAAGACGATGCCAGAGTCCGCTGGTGCTGGTTTTAAGGTTAATGTCACAGGTTCCCCCAGCATTAACCCTTTTCCCGTAATTGTTATTTCATTTTGAATTGTTTGCTGTGAATCTGTTTTTGCCATTCTCTGTTGTCACTTTCTGTGGCTTTGGTCTTGATTTTCCAAGCGAGGAAGATGCCTTGTCGTTATCAAGCGCATCTACCGATTGCGAGCAGCTCTCCGCATTTTTCGTATGATGCTATTATGTTCTGATAGCGTTTTTGAAAAGTGGTGCTTCCCCTCGCCTATTGCCACGAAATAGAGATAATCTGTCTTTTCGGGGCGCAGTGCCGCTATGATTGAATCGATACCCGGATTTGCAATGGGACCGGGTGGTAAACCCTTATGTATGTACGTGTTGTAAGGCGAATCAATGCGCAAGTCGCCTTTAGTTAAGAGTCTGTCTGGGTTTCCTAAGGCGTAAAGCACCGTTGGATCTGCCTGAAGCCTCCACTTTCGCTTAAGTCGGTTATGGAAGACACTTGAAATACGCGGACGTTCCAATTCAGATTGTGCTTCCTTTTCAATGATAGAAGCAAGCGTTACAATCTCGTGACGCGTGCGCCTTAAATTTTGTGCCTCCTCATCGAATATGTCTGTCCACCGCTGCTTAAATTCGTCGAGCATCATCTCAACAACTTTTTCTGTTTTTGTCCCTTTTGCGAACTTGTACGTATTCGGAAAAAGGTATCCCTCCGCTGTTTTGTCCGCAAGTCCATACCGTTCTAACAAACGAGGCGATTCAGAGGCTTCCTGAAATGCCTTAGCTGTGCCGAGATCTGCCTCTTCCCAGAGTTCAGCGATGGCAGATACCGTTAAACCCTCTGGCACTGTCCAACGAATGAGGGTAACCTGCCCCTTTTCAAATTCATTGAGGATATCCCACAACGCCATGTTCCGCCGCAACACATAAGTTCCGGCTTGTAAACGTCTGCCAGTTCCTCTATGTCGGACAGCGATCCGAAACGCATATTCACTCCGTATTAACTTTTCTTGAACCAACCGTTTTGCTATTACTTGTGAACTGCTTCCTGTTGGCACGTCAAAATTAACAACATCTTCTGAGGACGTTGGCGGTGATGTCAGAAACACTCCGACCAACAGAACAGCGAGGCAGAGTATGCCAAAACTACAGAGCGTTAATATAACTATTTTAATGTTTCGTATTTTTTTGATTGACCTCATACGTCCCGCAGAATTGATCTCCCGATCGCGACATTCTATTGACGAAAGTTACCAGAGCAAACCCTTGCATATCCGCGTGAAAAAATCAGAAATCCTCCGTGGATGCTGTAGGATTAATCTCCTGATCGCGATTCAAATAGTCGTCAAGAATAATTACTGCTGACACCTCGTCAATCAGTTCTTTCTGTTCTTTTATGTCCTTGTTAAGCTCACGCAGGATTTCTTCTGCTTCGGCGGTTGTGAAACGTTCATCCTGAAATTCGATCGGGATGTCAAGTACATGCTCTAAGCGTTGTGCGAACTTCTGGACCTTCTCCGCCTGTGCGCCGATAGAACCATCAAGAGAGATAGGTAAGCCGATAACAATGCATTCCACCTTGTGAATCGAAACGAGATCAGAGATAGCAATTAAGTCAACCTTCCGATTTTTTCGGGTGAGTGTACACAGTGGATGTGCCGCAACACCAAGTTCGTCACTGAGTGCCACGCCAATACGTGTATCACCGACATCTAATCCGAGTAGAATTGCCATGATCGCCCCTTTTTATTTGTTATTAGCATTCAGTTGTTAGATTGATGAGATGCTTCTCTTACTGAACGCTAACAACCATTCCAGAGATGCGAATATACAAGAAATTAGAAACGCCCCGAACGCAAAATAGAGATTACCAATCCAAATCCGAAGAACGTCGCAGTCAAGTAGCCCATAATGCCAAGAAAAAACTTCCACTCCCAGATTTCAACACCTTGTAGGATGATGGAGGAGCCTATAATTAGTGAAGCGATGATGAGACTAAAGGCAATTCTATTGATAACCCGATCAAATGCTTTAATCACCGTTTCAAGACTCAGGTGCTCTAGCTCAAATTTAAGAGAACCTCGCTGCAATTTTTGTAAGATACGATGCAGTTGAAGCGGCATATCGCGTGCTAATTCTGTGAAATCTTCTATAGAATCCGAGAACTGCCTCTCCCACCGTTTGCTGCCGAAATTTTGGACGAGAAATTGCGCAATATATGGTTGGCTGAATTCTAAGATATCGAAATCAGGGTTTAGTTTCATCACAACTGATTCAACTGTTGCGACCGTTTTGCCAAGCATCAAAAATGCTGGCGGCACATGGATTTGATGGCGCAGCGATGCACTAAAGACTTCGTGGATTACCTCACCGAGACGAAGTCTGCTCGGTGGCATATTGAAGTGACGTTCCAGAAAATCGTTCATTTCCAACTTTAACGCCGCAATGTCGGTTTCATCCCCCAAAATGCCCATCCGAATGTAACTTCGGACCACAGCGTCTACATCTTTGGTTAACACAGCACTCAGCCAATTACAGATATGTCGCAACATATCGTCGCTTATTCTGCCGACCATGCCGAAGTCTACCAATCCGATCCGTCCATCTTCCAAAACAAAGACGTTTCCCGGATGCGGATCCGCATGAAAAAATCCATCGCTTAGCACTTGTGTATAAAACATTTCCACGAGCGTTTCAGCGAGTTCTGTCCGATCAAATCCCATCTCGTCCAGTTGAGCGATGGCGTTGATTGGCACACCATCAATCCTTTCCAACGTCAAAACACGGCGGTTCGTGAAATCCCAATGGACTCGGGGAATCTTTACTTTCGAGGACGTTGCGAACCTCTGGTAGAAAGCATCTGTATTTGCGGCCTCGATTGTAAAATCAATCTCTTTCCGAATCGAACGTGAAAACTCCCGGACAAGTTCGGTTGGCTTAAAGAGATGCATCTCTGGGTCTCGGTTTTCAAGTCGTTCAGCTAACTCCATCAATAGGTTGAGATCTGTTTGAATGATCGTTGCCACACGCGGACGTTGGACTTTAACCACTACTGATTCGCCTGTCTCCAGTGTTGCTGCATGCACTTGCGCAATTGAAGCCGCCGCGAACGGGCGTTGTTCGTAAGTCATAAAGACTTTCTCAAGCGGCGTTTTAAATTCTTGTTCAATAGTGGCGCGAACCTCTGAGAAATCGAAAGGTTGTGCGTGCCGTTGCAATTTCTGAAACTCAGTACTCCACGCTAATGCCTCTTCTTGCCCAACGAGTTCAGAGAGGATGTCCACCCGGGTACTGAGAACTTGCCCCAATTTAACAAACGTCGGTCCCAACTCTTCAAACGCAAGCCGCAACCGTTCTGGAACAGACAGCAGTGCCCCTGAAGTGTTTTCGTCTGAATCTTTTTTTACTTTTCGGAAATTCCACCATCTCGGTTTCTGGGGATGGCTGCTTTCTCTTGCCTTTCGCGTAAACGCCCTTCTGAATCTAAAACGGCTTGTCCGTCCCCGCTCAAAAATTTGAGAGATGATATGCCCGAAGCCGTGTCTTGCGAAAACACTAACAATCTCAGGCAGGCGTTTGGCACTTTTAAGTTTACGATTCAGGTCCAGAAGACGCATGAGGTTTTTGTCTCTTTAATAAGTTTCACAATACCACTTTTAAAAATTTTACACGAAAATCTGTGTGGAGTCAAGAAAAATCTCATGAATACAAACATTGGGTACAGAGACTTGATAAATTATCGGAATCCTGCTATAATTCTGGCAGAAAAATAGAGGAGAGGCGACGAGTAGTGTCGAAAAAGAAATCAATGCATCTCTTATCTTTGAATGACAAAATAACAATCGTACACCTGTTCAAATTACCCTAACAGGAAACCAAATGTCTAAACATGAACTTTATTATGGCGATAACCTTAAAATTCTTCAAAAGTATGTCCCTGATGAGAGTGTCGATCTGATTTACATTGACCCGCCGTTTAACACAGGGAAACTCCAACAGCGTACAGAGATCCAGATCGAACCGGATGCCGCTGGTGACCGGGTTGGTTTCCAAGGCAAGACATACCGAACCCACAAAGGCAAAACCACACACTACACCGATAAGTTTGAGAGTTCGGATGCCTATTTGCAGTTTTTGAGACCACGTTTTGAAGAGGCATATCGTGTGCTGCATCCGCACGGCAGCTTCTTTCTCCATATTGATTACCGTGAGGTGCATTATTGTAAGGTACTGCTTGATGAGATCTTTGGGCGAGAATCATTTATAAACGAGATTATCTGGGCTTACGATTACGGCGGCAGATCCAAGTCGCGCTGGCCCGCCAAGCACGATAACATTTTGTGGTACGCGAAGACGCCAAAGCATTACACCTTCAATTTCGACGAGATGGATAGGATTCCGTATATGGCACCCGGATTGGTCGGCAAAGCGAAGGCGGCACGAGGCAAAACACCAACCGACGTTTGGTGGCATACCATCGTCAGTACCAATAGTGGTGAAAAAACAGGATATCCCACGCAAAAACCGCTCGGAGTTCTTAATCGCATCGTCAAGGTGCATTCGGCACAAGAGGATACCCTCTTAGATTTTTTTGCTGGTAGTGGAACATTTGGTGAAGCCGCAGCATTACACAATCGCTCCTCAATTCTGATTGATAACAATATCCCCGCAATCAGAGACATCATGAATAGATTAGTGTTTTATGGTATTGAGCTTGTCAACGTTGATTATGAGGCATTGCGCACTGCTCAAATGGAGTAGGATTGTTTGATTTCCTCATACTTTGCCAGAAGCCAAAAGTTGTTCTTTTAACTATAACCTAAGTTGCTACTAATAAATTTGGTGTTTTTGCTTGAGGTCTTTGATAGGGTGTTTCTGCGTATTTCAACAAGGTCTTCAGGCACTTTCCCCACCCCGTAGGGGTGATATGTCTATAGAATATGTGCTACATTAGTAGTAGCAGATCCGAGAGGAACTGAATACCTTTGAAAATAGAAACTTCCGTTGATTTTCATCAAGGGGTCGTGTATAATAAACATCTGGAGACATAGAAATGAAAAGAATCAGAGAAATTTCAGAGCAGATTCGAGAGAATATAAACCAGTTTCTGGAAGCGGCAGATGATGCTGAGGTATCTCTTGATAAAGCCATCGTTGATATGAAGGAGCGACTCGCTGAGGCAAAAGAATTAGTAGCGACAGCGATCGCAGACGAGCAGAGACTCAAATGTGCCTATCAAGAAGCTATTGGGACCGCGAAGGTCTGGGGTGAAAAGGCGGACGCTGCTTTGCAAAATCGGGACATAGCACGCGCAGGCGAAGCACGACAGCGCAAACAGCAACACCTGAACGTCGCAGAGGGCTATGAACGTCAGATTGTTGCTCAGGAAGCAGTTGTAGCATCTCTCAAAACAGCACTCCACCAATTTTATCAACAGTTCCAGAACGCAGCAGTGCAAGCCGAAACACTATCCCACCGTCGAAAACAGGCAGAGGCGCGGACTGAACTCCACAAATTAATCGCGGCGGCGGAAAATACAATTTCTACCTCTTTTGAGCAAGCTAAACAGAAATTAAAAGCCATAGAAGAGAAAGCGGAAGTTTGGGAAAACCAAAATCGTCCCGATGTCTCTAAAGTGGAAAAAAATGTAAGCGATTCCAACCTCGATCAAACGCTCGCGGAACTTAAAAGTGATGTCTTGGGAAATGATGATTAAAACCTTAAGCTTGACGAAATATTTTGGTAAGTTATGCGCGGTAGAGGAATTGACACTTGAGGTAGATGCTGGTGAAATATTTGGGTTTCTTGGACCCAATGGTGCTGGAAAGACAACAACGATCAATATGCTTACTGGCTTACTCCGCCCAACGTCTGGCACCGCAACCCTTGGTGGGTACGACATTCAGAAACAGAGTTTACAGGCAAAAGCAATTCTCGGACTGATGCCAGATACGCCACAACTTTATGAAGCGTTGAGTGGTAGACAATTTGTCCGTATGATAGCTGATTTATATGAGGTGCCACCGGAACAAGCCGAGAATGAGATGAGTGCCCTACTTGAGCAACTTGAACTTACCGATGCCGCTGACCATCAGATTAAGGGGTATTCTTACGGTATGCAGAAGAAGATCCTACTTATCTCGGTGCTTGTGCATCACCCACGAATTCTGTTCCTTGATGAACCCACCAGTGGGCTGGATCCGAGGAGTGCACGCACTGTCAGGGAAATCTTGCACGAACGCTGTAAGCAAGGTTCTACGGTATTCATGACGACACACATCCTTGAGATTGCCGAACGCATCTGTGACAGGGTCGGCATTATTAGTAAAGGTCGGCTTATTGCTATCGGAACCCTTGCGGAATTGCAGCAAAAGAAGCAGGCGTACCATGAACAACCTGCCGATGGCAGCCAGCACCAAACGGAGACACTTGAGGATATTTTTCTTGATTTGACAGCAGATGCTTAAATTTTGTTGACAATATTGCTGACTTCGCCAATCGCAATCCAATGGCAGTTGTCTTAGGAATGCTTTAACGCGTAAGTCCAAGCATCGCGCCGGGCTGGCTATACGGAGAGGAACGCTCCTGCAAAATGAGTCTTATCGAACCGCAAGGCAAATTAAAAGATGCTAAAAAATATTAAGGTTCTACTCAAAGCGGATTTGCAAGGGTGGTTGAATGGCATTAAACACGGTGGAGAGGCGTGGCGAAAAACCGCTTTAAAGTGTATCGGTTACCTGGTCTTCGTCGTCGCGCTATCGGTGTTAGGTAACTCCATTTTCACACATTTGCGGCTCACTGAAGCACAGCCAGCACTTGTATTAGGTGTAATTAACGGTTTCATAGTTTTCGGGATTATCGTTGTTGCAAAGGAGTTAATGGAGAGTTCGCTAAGGATTCTATACGAGGCACCGGACACCAATCTGTTACATGCTGCACCGATGCAACCGGTGGCAATTTTCGGATATAAATTCGTTCATCTCACGATCACGCGTTTTCTGGGGATACTCTGTTTTTTGGGACCCCCGTGGGTCGTGTTCGGTCTGATATTCGAGCTGCCATGGCATTTTTACGCAGTACTATTTCCGGTATGCTTGTGTCTTCTGGTGATGATCGCGAGTTATGTTACCATCAGTATAATGATAATCGCTCGCTTCTTTTCATCCAGTGGACTTCTTTCTACTCTCAAAGTGCTCGGGACCGCAGTAAGTGTGATGGTCGGTTTTCTGTTATCGTTGACGCTGTTTTCCGAATTTGAGCCAATGCATATAAAGCAGTTTTTGCTCAATTGGGTGTCCACTGAAACAGGTGATACGGGCATCACGTGGTACCCACATGAATGGATAGGGAAGTTCTTATTCAGCTGGGCAACTGAAGCCACAATGAGTGTCCGATTGAGATGGGCACTGGTAGGTTTTGGTGGAAGTTTTGCTTCTCTCGGAGCGGCGACGCTCATCGCACAACTGATTTATCAGCGCGGTTGGGAAAATATCCGACAATTGAAGTCCAAGCGCAAACCGGTTTGGAGTACCAGTGATTCTAAAACATCTCCGTTAGAACATATACGGCTTGCGATCGGGCGCGGGAAGATACGAGCCATGATGCTAAAAGACTTCCTCATTTTCGTGAGGCACAGTGGACGGCTCATCGCCATTTTGATGCTCACTCTTTTTTTGGTAGTTCACATCGCTATCTTACTCATGCATGGCAGCGGTGCAGATGCGAACACTGGGCAGATTCTTACTGTGCAGATAGTCCTTTATAGCATGCTTATTACCTTCGGTATTAGTTGTAACGGTCTTCGGGATGAAGCGAAAACATGGTGGATGCTGAAAACTGCTCCTGTTACACCGAAGTTAGTGTTCGTAGGTAAATTCTTGACTGCGCTCCTCTGTGCATTGATTTATGCTGAGTTCTGGTCCCTGTTCGCTGTTTGTCTGCTCCAAATTCCGAGAGATGCTATGATACCGGTGGTGCTAACGCCTATCTTAACACTTCCAGCAGCGTGTGCTATGAACACGGCGATTGGGACGCTGCCGTGGATGGCGGAATTGACACATCAGCCGAGACCGATCTTGCGAGTTTTAACGTTCACGGTGGTGCTCATTATTGATGTGGCACTCGTCCTTGCACCGGTGATAGCGTGGTATACGGAAAGTTTCGTTGCGTTTATCGTGTTGATAATCCTCCTTACAGGCGTGTTCGCGATGTCTTATAGGTGGGGGATAGGGAATCTCCGAAGGTTATTGGTCGCACAGCAGTGAAACCCGCATCACTTGCAGGCAAGGTGTTTTTGCTGCGGTGTTTCCCCTAACAACCTCGCCTGTTTCTAAAAGTGCGGGAAAGAAGGAAAGATGTTGATAGAATATGAAAACATAACGCCAGATGTGCATCCTTCTGTTTTCGTCGCTCCAGGGGCGATGATTATTGGGGATGTAACGATTGGTGAAGAGTCGAGCATCTGGTTTAACAGCGTGCTCCGTGGAGATTTAGAACCCATCCGAATTGGGTGTCGCACCAACGTTCAGGATGGCGCGGTGATACACATGGACAAGGAGATTCCGTGTCTTATCGGCGATGATGTTACGATCGGACACGGCGCAATTCTCCATAGCTGCACTATCGGCGACGGGGCACTGATCGGCATGGGAGCGATTCTTCTGACAGGTGCGGTGATTGGCGAAAATGCCGTTGTCGCAGCGGGCACACTTGTCCGTGAAGGACAGGAAATCCCGCCGGGTGCCGTTGCAATGGGGGTGCCAGCGAAAGTGCGGCGTGAGGCTACCGAGGCAGAACTTGAACGTGTTAGACACGGCAAAGACGATTACGTTTTACGCGGCAAACTGATGCAAGAAGCAAGTGTTAACCAGAGTGGGTAAGCTCAAGCATCGCGCCGGGAAACCGAATATACGGATAAGAACATTCTTGCAAAATCGACTTGATCGAACCGCAAGGAAAATTATAGTAAAGCCCGGAGATATATTTACAGTTGGCAAGGAAACAAGCACCCACCACCCCTGGCGAGGATTGTATCCGGGGTCCCCACCCGTTACTGGGAAGGGGCGCCCTTCTGTTGGTGTATAATTAATTACGAGATTTACTATAAAATGAGGAGGCGGTTGAGGTTTATCAGTTGGTTTGTCGGTTACCGAAAACTATACTGATAACCGACAACTGATAACTGACAACTACTATGAAACGAACATGTTTAATGATTGGTGGAAGTGGTATGGCTGGCGGCTGGATCAACAATTTCACGACTAATTTCGACGATCGAATCGAAATTGTGGGTTTAGCAGATGTGAGTACAGATGTTCTCACAGCACAAGGCGAAGCGTTAGGACTCAGCGCCTCACAACTCTTCACAGACTTTAACGAGGCGTGTGCGACGGTCAAGGCAGACTTCTGTGGTATTGCTGTCCCGCCGCAATTCCATAGTCCTGCAGCGATTGCCGCTATGGAAAATGGGATGCCTGTTATCTGTGAAAAACCGATTGCCGACACTTTAGATGCAGCAAAGGCGATGGTACGCACCGCCCAAAAAACGGGATTGCCGTGTGCGATTATCCAAAACTATCGCTATGCCGATAATAAACAGGAATTGATTCGCATCCGCGATGAGGGCAGATTGGGCAGACTTCAGCATATTGTAGGTCGATACGCGTGCGATTACCGGCGTTATCTCTCATGGGGCAGGGCATGGCGACACGATATGGATTTCGGACTTCTTTTTGAAGGTTCCGTCCATCACCTTGACATGCTTCGGTTCCTCTCCGGTGGTGATTGTGAAACCCTAATCGGGTTCGGGTGGAATCCGGAATGGTCGAGTTTCCAACACTACTCCAGTGGGTTCTATATGATGCGGATGGATAACGGTATCCATACCTCTTATGAAGGCAACAGTTCATCGGCTGGTATCGTCAACTGTTGGAATCACGAACACTATCGCGCCGAATTTGAAGAAGGTGCTGTCGAAATCGCAGGTGGAAACCAGATGACGATCCACCGTGTCGGCGGTGAAACCGAAGTCTATGAAGCACCGGGAATTCCCTATCAAGCGCATCAGCACCTGTTTGATGAATTCCTGAATTGGCTTGACGGTGGTGAACCTTCTGATACGCGGGTTGAGGACAACATCAAAAGTTTCGTACTTGTCATCGCCGCCATGGAGACAACCCTTGATGGGCAACCGAAGCAGATCGCCGATTACCTGAGTGATTTGGAACTTTAAGGTCTCGGCTCTCGTAGTTAGGGAGTCGCGCATCAGGTAGGTGCTGACTATGTTCAATCCGAACGCCGAAATACCGCGTGTCCTCGAAGATATTCCCGAATCTGAACAACGCGCACTGCTTGAAAAGGCAGCAACGTGGATTGTGCGGCGCGGTTTGACCACGCCAGCGATTCTCTTCTTAGAGATCGGCAAGCCACTTAATTTTTTGGGGAGCCAGCTCTTAATTGGATTTGGTCCTTTTATTCAAGCGATCTTCAAAGGTGACGAATACCAAAAATTTGCACTCATCTTGGAAAAGGATGAAAATGTTGAGTTGCTGATTGAATTGATTGAGGCGCACCCATGAGTCTGCTACCAAAAAATAACGGAGCGGATCGCTCCTGCAAAACTAACCTTATCGAACCGCAAGGAAACTAAGGTGGGAGTTAGCCAGGGCATGTAAGCCCAAGCATCGCGCCGGGCTGGATATACGAAGCAGATCGTTCCCGTAAAACTAACCTTATCGAACCGCAAGGAAACTAAGGTGGGAGTTAGCCAGAGCGCGTAAGCCCAAGCATCGCGCCGGGCTGGATATACGAAGCAGATCGTTCCCGTAAAACTAACCTTATCGAACCGCAAGGAAACTAAGGTGGGAGTTAGCCAGAGCGCGTAAGCCCAAGCATCGCGCCGGGCTGGATATACGAAGCAGATCGTTCCCGTAAAACTAACCTTATCGAACCGCAAGGAAACTAAGGTGGGAGTTAGCCAGAGCGCGTAAGCCCAAGCGACGTGCCGGGCTGGATATACGGAGCGGATCGTTCCCGTAAAACTAACCTTATCGAACCGCAAGGAAACTAAGGTGGGAGTTAGCCAGGGCATGTAAGCCCAAGCGACGTGCCGGGCTGGATATACGAAGCAGATTGCTCCTGCAAAACTAACCTTATCGAACCGCAAGGAAAATTAAAAATATGGCAGTTGAATTAAGAATGCTTCAGATGGATCAGACGATGACCAAGGGGAAAATCGGAAAATGGCTGGTTAAGGAAGGCGATACCGTCACGCAGGGACAACCCTTGTTGGAGATTGAAACCGATAAGGTCGTCCATGAACAGGAATCCCCTACCGACGGTGTAATCGCACAATTGCTTGCTGAGGAAGGGGCAAATGTCCCCGTCAACGCCTTATTAGCGATTATTGGAGCACCCGGAGAAGAGGTGGCACGCGTTGAAGTGGATACAGCGGTGGAACAACAGCAAGAACCGGAACAGGAAGAACCGGTGCAACCCGCACAACCGAAGGTAATACCATCAATGCCGACCGTTGTGCCAAAAGCCTCCCCAGCAGCACGCCAACTTGCCGAAAAACTCGCTATTGATCTGACCGAAGTCAAAGCCTCTGGACCTGGTGGACGTATCCTTGAAAGCGATGTACAACGATACATTGACTTAAGAGAGCCAGTTCCGGCTCCGACCGAAACGACGCGCCTTAAAGCATCTCCGCTTGCCCGACGATTGGCGAAGGAGCATGGGGTTGATCTCAGCGCAATTGCTGGTTCCGGGCCTGATGGCAGAGTCGTCCGGGATGATGTATTACAACAAGCCGCCAGCGCAGCACCTGAAACCCCTGTTGTAGAGACACCAGCACTTCAGCAGGCGACAGAGGTTATCCCTATGGATGGCATCCGTGAAATTATCGCAGAACGGATGACCATGAGCGTTCAAACCAATGCCAGCGTCACGCTCCACACGGAGGTTGACGCAACGGCTTTCGTCGAATTGCGCGGGATGCTCAACGATAAATTGCAAGCTAAGGAGATAAGTCTCACTTACACCGACCTGCTTGTAAAGGTTGTCGCAAATGCCTTGCGGGAACACCCACGACTCAATGCAACGCTCACGGAGGAGGGGATTCATCTGTTACCTGAAGTTAACATCGGGGTAGCAGTTGCCTTGGAGGATGGATTGGTAGTGCCGGTCGTTCCGAACGCGGACAAGGAAAGGTTATCGGAAATCTCCGCGCAGGTAAGAGGTTTTGCTGAGCGCGCACGCAGTAATCAACTGACACCGGGTGAACTTCAGGGTGGGACCTTTACCATTACAAATCTTGGAAACTTCGGGATTGATGCGTTCACGCCTATCATCAATCCGCCGGAGAGTGCTATTCTTGGGGTGGGACGGATTCTGAAGAAGCCGGTTGTTCACGAAGATGAGATTGTTGTTCGGAGCATGCTGACGCTGAGTCTAACGTTTGACCATCGTGTTGTAGATGGCGCGCCTGCAGCTCAGTTCTTGCAAACGATTTCTAATTATATTCAAGATCCATATCTGTTGTTAGTGTAGTATCTACCAACGTTCTGTGTGTAAAATTTCGACTTCATCAAAATGTGCGTCTCGTGTGGCGAGGATTAATCCACGTTGAATAGCAACTGCAGCAATCCAGATATCGTTGTCGGGGATGAGGCGACCCTTCCGATGTAACCGATCTTTGATGATTCCGTACCACTGTGCTGTCTCCAAATTACAAGGAATAACCTGAACATCTTGAGTAAGCCTGTTAACTCTTGCAAGATTTTCTATAGGTCTGCTGGATTTTCGGGCACCATAGCAAAGTTCACCAACTACAATAGAAGGTAGGTATACTTTATCAGCGTTTGGTCTTCTTTCTTGGATCGCCGCTTCACCGGCGAACATTGCAATAACAATGTTAGTATCCAACAGGTATCTACCGCTCTGCGTCATGGACTTGCTCACAATCCTCCTCAATTGCTTGCTTCATTTCTTCAAGATCCTCTAACGGAATCGTTCCCGCAAATTTAAGAAATTCCTCAATAGGGGTTCCCTCGGGTAGTTCTCCCGAAAGTTCCATCGTGAAATCTAAAATCTCCTGCTGTTGCGCGAGGGTAAGTTTGTTTAATCGCGCCACAATCTCTTGGATAGTTGTTGGGTTTTCCATTGTGTTATCTCCTTTTTCATTATCATAAGTTATATGGGAAAATCAGCGTTTTTGGGGATGCTGTTCTTGCGATAGCGATGCCATTCCGCATCTTCTTCAATTGTCTGTTTCATGATTTCAAGGTCTTCAGGCGAAATTGTACCTACAAGTTTAAGTAGTTTTTCTCCCGGATAACGCTTTGCCAGCTCACCCGTAAGTTCTAACGCAAAATCCAAAACCTGCTTCTGTTGCACTGGGGTAAGTTTTTCTATTTGTTCTAAAAGTTCTGTCTTTAAGTTATCCATCATGTTGCCTCCTTTGATTACGGTACAGTGTTTCCATATCTACCAATCTTCTGCAAAAATTTTATTCTAAGTCGTATCAAAAAATCAACGTTTTTGAAGATGCTGTCCTTGTGATAATGATGCTAATCCACAGTCCTCCTCAATCGCTTACTTTATTTTTTCCAAGTCCTCAGGCGGGAATAGACCTGCTGCAAATTCGATTAGTTCCTGAAGGGGTATACCTTTTGGAGATTCTCCGGACAACTCTAACGGAAAATCTAAAACCTGTCTCTGTTTTCCGGGTGAAAGGTTTTCCAATCGTTGGACAATCTCTTGGATAGTCGTTGATTTTTCCATCCTGCTATCTCCTTTTTGGTTCAATCGTGGTAGGGGTTCTGCGCCTACCTGAACTGTAACTCTAAACAGTTTACCATCAATTGTATCAAAAATCAACTTTTTCGGTATCTACCAGCCAGGTCCACTCAGTGCTCCGGTAATTTCGATTTTCCAATCGCGTGCGCCTTGTTGTCGTCTCGGTTTCTTCCATAATCGGTGTAATCCTGAAAATCCTTGAATCCTGTGAATCCTGATTCAGACAATTAGTCACCAGCAGTCAGTACTCAGCAGTCTACTGAAAACCGATGACTGAAAACTGACAACTATACCCCCCTATATGTATCCAACGAGTTGCAACCCTTCTTGTTCCGCCCACTTTGCTAACAGGTCTTTCTCTTTAGGTGTTGGTAAACGATTCCGCCTGCCCCGAACCTGACGGATAACTTTTTCGCGTAGCGCGACCTCAATCGTCAAAATCTTGCGTCGTCCATTTTCATCTTCAATTTCCATACTCCAAATCGATGACCGTCCGGTATGACAGGATCTCGCATAAGTTGAGACACAATGCCGCAGTGCCCGTCCTTCGTCGATAAGTTCGTCGCTGCTGAGCAGTTCTCGAATAGACCAGAATTTCATATTCCGCGACACCTCACTCCCTTCTAAAAGATGAAATTCACCGATCTCTGAACCGTGCCACTCAAGTTCCCTGCCTTTCGATTCTCTACCGAGGTCGCCGTGCCATTCTTCAACTTGACGGAGCAGCGTCTCAGGCGTTCTCCCTCTCATACTGAAATTAGGTTGCGCCGGTCCTATTTCTCTCGCAACCCCTCTCTCGACGAAAACGCGACGGTTCTCGTATCTCTGATGCCAGATGTAGTCAATAATCGGGTGTACATGACTGACATCCAACATCGGGTTCGCAATAAAAAAGCGAATTACATTCAGCCAGAAATCATCGTTTTTAAAAGATTGGGTCAGTTGTGTTTGCCGGAGCGCATCCACTAAATACTGATCGCCACCGAGGGCGTGTACTTGTCCCCACCGGAGTGCCTCTTCAACGGTGTAATGCCTCGGTGCCTTAAGAAAATGGTGTGCCATCTTTTTCGTGAGCGGTATAGGGATATCCGGTGCGGTTCGGATATTTTGACCGGTGCCGATGTGTTTAAACCAATTTTGGTGCACTACATTTCCATTAAACCAGACGCGATCCATAAAAAGCGGAACTTCATAAGCAGCGAGTAGATGGCGAGCGAGTTCGGAGAACTGGCGGTCGCGGTTATGTTTTTTCACCTGCCACGTCTCAACGGATCGAATCCAACTCTCGTGATGATTTGCGAGTGCTGCGATGCCTTGAATATAGGTAGTCTCCTTTAACAAGTCTGAATTGTCTTCGAGATATAACAGGAGTTTCAAGAGGACTTCCGGGGCTATGCTGCTCTCAAAAGTTTCCGAAATGGCTCTGGTAACCGAATTCTGTAGTTTTTCCGGCCGTAGTTCTTGATTGTATATCTTCGGAAGAATCTCTCTCAAGTTCCGGTCTTTCTTCTTTTTCGCCATCATTTTGGTGGCTTGCGTGCGGGTCATAACGTATAATTCGTCTTGGCGTTGGCGCGGACTTTTATCCAAACCCTGACTGAGATTATGGGCGCGGCACCATTCCTTATACGTCTCAACTGAAGATATACCGAGCTGCTGGATATGCTCCTGCATTTTCAATGAGCAGTCCTCTATCCGCATTTTTTTCCGGGTTTGTTTTCTCTTTTGAGCCATTTATTGTGCCCCGTGATTATGCTGTGGATTGAGCCCTCTAATACATTGCAGCGGCTTTCTGACACAGTCTAATTTCTTTAACCCGACCAGCGCGGTATATATTCCCAATTTTTTGTGATAACCCAAGTTGCTATCTTTGTAGCATAATCTTTTAGATTGTGGTCTTTGCGGAATGTCAAGTCGTTTTCAGTAGGAAAGCCGAACTGAAAATAGCGAGGTCTGCGAACCGTATTTCTCATTCACAAAGGCATAATCTAATCCGATATTACCGTGCTGATAACCGAATCCAGCGGTGAATCCATGGGTGAACCGCCATCCCAACCGAAGCGCGAGATCGCCATGCTTTACATTATATTGATACTCGCATCCGATGAGAGGAACGCCATTGGCGACCTCGACAGCGGCTAACACAGAATCCGGTTTTCTATCTGGTGTATCTGAGCCAAAGTTGACTTTTACAGCAGTGCCGATACGCCATTCGCGGAGCAGCGGCTCCTCGTAGGTGCCGTCAGTCGTATTTTCTTTGAGCCTACGATAAGATAAATTTGAGAATAGATTTGGAAATACCACACCCATTTTAACCCGATCTGTTATCAGGGCATACTGTATACCGAGATCGGCACCCCACCCTCTGCCGCTACCCAGCGGGACTTGTTCGAGATTGACTGAGGTGCTAAAATACTTCGCATTAATACCGATGTGTAACCTCCTCCATACGCGGGTTGCGGCGGACAACAACACAATCCTTTCGTGAGAAATTCCCTCTGTATCACTTGAGTTCAGAATTGCTGCGCCGATGGTCTGTCCTTTCCGAATTGGGTGTGCGATGCCAATGAAGCTATAGCCTAACACACCGTGTAAATCCAGATAACCGATAGCAATTTCAGGTGTTGACAGTCCTGCCAAACCTGCCGGATTCCAGATCAGTGCGCTGGTGTCCTGAGTCGCTGCTGCGTATGCGCTGCCCATCCCTGCGGGGCCTGCCATGAGTTCAATGTTCTCAAATGCGGCGTTAACCGATCCATTCAGCGACAAGATTAGCGTTAGCAGAAGGCATCGGAAGAGTTTCATGGTGGAATAGGGAAAGCGGTTCGCGTTTTTCGTGTGTCTATCTCCTTAAGGTCTTGGTCGCGTGGTGAAACAAGGGCAATTTTATCAAAACGCCGTCTCTTTGTCAATCAATGGGATTTATAGTGGCAGAACAGGACTATTTAGTTTTCGATTTTTTGGTTCAATTTTAGACCCCCCAGGCCCGGTAGGTGCGGTTTGGAACCGCACCGGACTTGAAAAAGAAGATTCAAAAAATTAGACAATCCAATAATTTATTTAAAACTAAATGACCCAATTTATAGTGGTACCTGTAATTAGCGTAAGTTCGATAAACGAGGCTAATTCTTGTAGGTTGGGTTGAACGAGAACTTGAAGATAATTACAGTGTGAAGCAACTAAAATTACAATGCAAGCGTAAACACACCATAACGTTGATAGTTCCGCGAACTGAAATGTGGCTGTTTTCGATAGAAGGAGGGTTCTTATGGTTGTTAACTTTAGATTCCTAATGCGTCGGGAAACGGTAAGACCTTAATCGGAATGAATGGTGCCACTACCAGCGGCTCGCTTTCTGTCGATCCCGTGAGTACCTCTCTAACTACCACATGGGGACGAATCAAATTGGAGTCGCGGTAAACCTGACACGCTAAAACCTAAATAAAGCCTATGGGGTTTGGTTTGACATAGCACACGATAGGTGGTATACTATAAAAGAATATGGGCGTGTATACATTGATTTCAGTTATTTACGATTGCCCCTTTTTGTGCACGCTGGAATGAGAAGTGCCCTGTTTCGTGCAAAATTTTACGCTTAACGCAGAAAAACCGATGGCATAGAAATTGCTTTTCCCTGTATTGTGAACTGACAGCGATTTTAAGGAGGACCTCTAATGTGTTTATTTAAAAGTGTGCGAGTAACGCTTGCGAGTTTTATGGCAGTTTTTGTGTTGATAGCACTGCCCAGCCTCGCTAAGATTGACCCGGAGAGTATCACCGGAATGTGGCTCTTTGACGAAGGAAAAGGTGGCACCGCCGCAGATTCATCAGAAAACGGAAACGATGGCGAGATTCATGGCGCGAAGTGGGTGGATGGAAAATTCGGTAAGGCACTTGAATTTGATGGTGCCAGCAGTTGGGTTGAAGTTCCACACTCAAATACCGTCGGGTTTAAGGCAGGTGTCTCATTCACGATCACCTGCTATTTCAAAGGCACCAGGGTCGCAGGCGCGCTTGTTGGCAAAAACTATGAGGATACATCACAAGTGCTCCCATGGTACCTGCTCTGGAATGGAGGTGGCGATAACAAGGTGACCCTCTACCTGCGCGACAGCGCGTCAACCAGTTTCCGAGCAGACGGGACCACCGAAATTGGAGACGACAAATGGCACTTTGTCGTCGGCAGAGCCGACGTAAGTACGGGTAAGGCTTCGCTATGGATAGATGGCGAAATGGAAGGCGAGACCGATTTCAATGAAAAAGACGGGTATGGCACTGGCGAAGGCGTATTTCATATTGGGCGGCACTATGATCGGTATACTGAAGGCATCATTGACGATGTTGCTCTCTTCAACGTTGCGTTAGAAGAAGAGGATATAAAATTTCTCATGGAGAACGGTGTTGAAACTGCCGCCGCTGTCGAACCCGTGAACAAACTGACAACGACATGGAGTAGAATCAAACAACAATAGGCAAATGGGAGAAAACAATGAAACGGATACAGGCCTTTTCGGTGCAGCTTGCCAACCGAAAACTTGCTATACTAAGGGCGGTGCAGCTCGCAAACCGAAAACTTGCTATACCAAGGGCGGTGCAGCTTGCCAACCGAAAACTTGCTATACAAATGTTCGCGTTCGCACTCCTACTGTTAGTAGGATTGGGATGCGGAACAGAAAATCCGGTTGAGGAAGCGGTAGATGCCTCTGTAACCGGGACATCGACAGGCACGCTGCGTGGAGAGGTACAATCCATTGAGGGTGTATTAATTCAGGTGCGTTTGCTGAAAGATGGGCAGCTTTTGACGCAGACTGAGACACAGGGGACCTACGAACTTGGAGCGGTCGAAGCTGGAAACTACACACTTCAAGTATCAGCGAAAGGCTATGAAACCAAAGAGATAAACGCCACAGTCACCCCTGGACAAGTTGTTTCGCTGGATAAGGTGACGCTTGTAGCCTTGGAAATCCCAGTCTCACATCTGCGCGGCGTGCTGACGAACGCAGCGACGAGTGAACCTCTCGGTGAGGTGAACCTGCAGCTTACTGATAAGGCGGGGAAAGTTTACGAAGCCTTGACAACAGCGACAGGTGTTTTTACCTTTGAAAACCTCCCAGTGGAACAAGCCTTTACCTTAACAATTGCGCACGCGGGTTATGAAGGTAAAGAAGTCGCAGTGCATCCAATACCCGCAGATGAGACGTTGGAATTGGTTCTTGAACTCACACCACTGGCAGAACCGGAAAGATTGGATCCAGGTCAAGGATTGAGTATTGGAAGCCAGGCACCGGACTTTGAATTGCCGGATGGGAACGGCAAGTTGCACGCACTCGCCGATTCTATCGGGAACGGGAATGTCGTGCTCATATTTTACCGCGGTGGCTGGTGACCGTTCTGCAGAGGGCAACTCGGTGAGTTGCAAAAAAACTATGCTAAAATTCGAGCCGCAGGTGCAGAGCTTATTGCTATCAGTTCCGATGATGAGGGCGATACCAAAAAGACGGTCCAAGGCAGTGGGCTTGAATTCCCGGTACTTTCTGATAAGGACAGAGAGGTAATCAATGCTTACAATGTCGTGGATGTTGGTAACAAAAGGATAGCACGTCCTGCGTCCTATGTCCTTCGGCAGGATGGAACAGTTGCTTGGAAATCCATTGATGGTGTGGCAGTACGTGTTCCAACGGCAAAAATCCTCACAGAATTAGGTAAACTTTAATGAAACCTTACGACAAGGTTACGGCGAACATTATTGCTGATAGCCAAGAGGTTGTACAACATCGAGACGCACTTGATCGCCGACAGTTTTTAACTCGGCTTGCCGCTGGTGTTGGGGGAATCGGTGGTGCGCTTAGCACGCTCCCAGCATTCGCGCAGCTGAGTAGTGGACAATTACAGCCCGACACTACACAGACGGGACCCCTTACGCCTGTTGTTGAAGCGATCGGTAAGGAGGTCTGGGAAGGTGATCGGCTCAATGAAGATGCGGTTAGTAAATTGGTTGATCAGGCAATGATGAAGTTGACTGGACGTTCCTCTGCGAAAGAGGCGTGGCGAGATATTGTGCTGCCCGACGATGTCGTCGGTATAAAAATCAACCCACTCGGTGGACCGGAACTCAGCACACATTCCATCATCGTTGATAAGATCGTTGAGGGGGTATACGGGGCGGGTGTTCTCAAAAAGCAGATTGTTATCTGGGACCGGTTTGAAGACCACCTTTTGAACGCGGGATACCCAATCAAGCAGGATGACGGCGAGGTGCGAACCATCGCCTCTGACACGGAGGGTATCGGGTATGATGACGAAGTGTTTTATGAGAGCGAGAAAGATAGTGCCGCTCGTCGAGAAAATGAAAGCACCCGTTCCCGATATTCCCAGATCGTTACCCAACAGGTTGATGTGCTAATTAACGTTCCTGTTTTGAAGCACCATGCGATGGCGGGTGTGAGCGGGTGTTTAAAGAATCTCGCATTTGGAAGTGTGGATAACACACGTCGGTTCCATGGGAAACCGATCTATTGCAATCCGGCTATCGGCGAGATTCTTGAACATAAGGTACTGAGGGAGAAACTTGCACTCAATATCGTTGATGGATTGACCGCATCATTCGACAAGGGACCAACATATCACGCCGAAAGCACATGGAAATACGGTGGTCTCTTTATCAGTACCGATCCGGTTATCCTCGATGTACTGGTCCTGCAAACCATCAACCAGAAACGCGAGGAGATGGAACTGGATTCTATTTCTAAACTCGCGAACCATGTCAACACAGCAAGTAGCCTCGGTTTAGGTACGAATACACTTGACCAAGTTGATCTTCAGAGAGTTGAGGTATGATGATGAAACACAAACAAGTCAGTCGGGTTTTCCTTCTTATTCTCTTCTGCATCGCAATAGTATTTTCAGGATGCACCGTGACTTTCACGCAGAACGACACCCTCCAGCTCAGTCTATCGGAGCCAACAGAGAAGGCGATATCTCTCGTTGCCGAATTTGAGGCGGGCGAGGCAGAAAATGTCGCCGGTGATGTAACACAGAAAACCGGAAGTGTCTGCGCCGGTGGGGCGTGTATTATCTATTAGTCGATTTTGACTGCGTTTCAGTGCTCGCTTTGAAGACAGCATTAACCGCACCAAAGAGGACAGGCAAATTATCCATCGTCACGCTTGTTCTATTTCGGGTAAAGGTGTTATCAACAAGCTGTCCAAATTCCCACAATTTTCCATCGCTCACGATGCCGTAGACCGGAAAATCGGTATCCTCATTTATTTTTTGTGCAGCGATTAACTCAGAGAGACATTGCCCCCAGCCTTGGTCGAAATCGTTCTTCTTTGCTTCGACGAGGATTATCAATGGCGTTCCGACAACAGGGATCCCCAGTTCAGACCTTGTAGAGATAAGATAGTCAGGCGTTCCATTGAGCGTTTCATCATAGGTGATGGCTTTCTTTATCCAGAGGGCATAGTTTTCTACATAAGTTTTGTATACCTCCTTTAAAATAGGAAAAATAATCGTTTCGCAGCGTGCCGCCTCCGATGCGAAGACATCGATGTTTTGTGTGCAAAACTCAAATTCTTGCAGAAATTGTTCGGAAGGGGTGCCTGGGATTTCCTCAATGTGAACGAAGTCTTTCGTTGTATATGTGATTCTGAATTTCTCTAAGACTTCAGGAATTGTCTTAAAATCGCTAAATGCCATGAGTGCTACCTCCTTACTTGTAGTGAAACCCGAAAATAAGTGAACACTTAAGAAAACACGAAACACCTCCCCTTCGCTGGCGAGGTTTGTAACCTCGCCCTTCCGTTGGTGTATAGATAATTATGGACTTCACTATAAATTATATAACGTACGCCGGGCTATATCTCAACATAATTTGCTGCTGTTCTGCGGGGATTTATGGTGAATGGTAGATTTTACGATAAACGCTGCCCGTTACTGTTCGGTATCGTTTTTGTTATCCGATGCCCTCTTGACGGTGATTTCGTCCCAATCCCAGAGAAGTACTGTCCCATCCTCAGAACCGCTGGCAAGCGTTTTCCCATCGTGTGAAAATACGAGCGTTTCTATCGGTTCCGTATGCCCAGCGAGGGTTCCCAAATCCTCACCGGTGTCCACATCCCATAACTGAATGAGGGGTTGCCAAACTTCTATTTTAGGGTCAAGAATGATTTTCCCGTCGGGGGAGAATATTAATACATCGCTAAACCCATGCCGACTCTTCGGAATTCTATTGTGTTCTTTTATGTCTGTTGGTGTCACATGCCAGAAGATAATGCCATCTCGATGATGTCCAAGGGCAAGGATAATACCACCCGGTGAGAATGCCGCTCCACTGGCTTCTTGAATGTTGGGTGGTGTGATTTCAGTTTGCGTGGCAATATCCCATACCCGTGTTTGGATGTGAGTCCCATTGGTAGCAAGCAAAGTTCCATTGGGTGAGAACACAAACTTTCTTTCAAATGGCTCTGCTGCGTTAATGCGGAACGGTTCAACCCCGGTGTCTATGTTCCAAGCACGAATCCCGTGACGACCTGCACCAACGACGAGTGTCTTGCCGTCTAACGAGAATCCGAGTGCATTAGCATTGCCTTGAATATCCTGCCAAGGTCCAGAGATTTCCTCACCGGTAGTTATCTCCCATAATTGAATGTTACCGAGATTGAGTCCTCTCGCACGGTATCCGAAGGCAAACGGATTGAACGCGATTGCTCCACTTCCACCGCGGCTCGCAAAGCGCGTGGCATCATGCGAAAACGCGACTGCCCCAGTCAAATCATTTTCTGCTTCGGTGAAGGTTGTCAATTCTTGTGCTGTTTTCAGGTTCCATACCTCGACAGTGCCATTGAACGCTGCACTTGCGAGTGTGGTTCCATTTTCAGCAAACGCAATGGCTTTCACCCACTCTGTATGCCCAGCAGTAAAGGTAACGAGTTCCTGACCGGTCTCTGGGTTCCAGAACCGGATTGTGCCATCGGCACTTCCACTGGCAAGACAGCCACCATAAAGAGGGGTTCCCTCAGGTGCGAATGTCAAAGCGTTGATGCTACTTGTATGTTTCATGAGCGTGATGCGTTTGCGTCGGGCACCTACGTCCCATAGCTTGATTACCTTACCTGCATCGCCACTGGCAACGGTTTCGCCATCAGCGGAGAATGCGATGGCAGTAATCCATTCTTTGTGTCCTCTGAATGTGGCATATTTGGAGCGTTTCTCAGTATTCCACAACTGGACCGTTTTGTCTTCACCGCCGCTTGCGAGGATTTTTCCATCTGGTGAGAATGCCAACACCCGCAGTTTCTCCTCTTGAGGAGGTTTGTCATTCCAACCTAAAATGGCTTTCAGAGATTTCCAAAGATTGGCGTATCCTCTGAAAGATCCGCGCCGTCTACCGGTGGCTGTATCCCATAAATGGATTCTGCCGTTCTTATGTCCAACGGCAAAGATGCTACCGTCTTGAGAAGTTGTCGCAGCCTCGTATGAATCCACGACTCTGCCTTTATTTCCCAATCTTTTGCCGGTGTCCACATCCCAATGGATAATGTAACCGAAAGCGTTCAGACTCATCAATATTGTGTTATCTTCAGAGAATGCCAATGCCGTTACTGCGTCGTGCTCTTTGGCGGATTTAAGCGTTGAAAGTTTTCTGCCAGTTTCCAAATCCCACAACTGAATAATAGGATTATTAAATCCACCACTTGCGAGTATTTTTCCATCTGTTGAGAAGGCAAGCGCATTGATTTGCCCAGTCTGTCCTGTGAACAGCGCGGTTTCTTTTCCATCGGGTACATCATAGACCCACACACCGACATCCGTTCCAACTGCGAGACGAGTGCCATCAGGTGAAAACCGCATCAAGTTGATACCGCCCTTTCCAAGTCGCGCAATTGCCCCGTCAGGTAATCCGACTTTTGTATTGTCTTGCGCGAAACTGGTTGAGAGCATCACAATCGTCAACAGAAAAGTAGTGAAAAATAGGTGTTTGGTTTCCAACGCTCGTTCCTTGCTACAAGTGTAGCCCTTTGCTGACAATTGATCAATAAAAAGCGGGCTGGTGAAGCCCGCTTGTGATAGAATTCGGTTTGAATGGTAGTGCTACTGATCCGATTTAATTTCGCCCCACGTTGTCGTGAGACTTCCAGCCGGATCAACCGGAAGCACGCCTTCTTCAAGGAAAATAGTCCACATGAGCACTGGGTCCCCGATGACCTCGTCGATACCGAGCAATTCCACTTCTCCCTTCGGATACGGTTCATTGGATTTGTAGATATGATACTCGGTTGGAGCGTGTGGGGCATCCAACATGAGAATTTCTTCAGTATCCGTATATCCGTTTGTAAACCAGCCTTTCGGATCCTGTCCACGGTCTTCTGGAGCTGTATGTCGGCTGTCCCATGCTTGATAAATATAAGCCGGGCGGTCGATGTTAAAGGTCAAGCGATAGTCCTGTCCGCCGGGGCAGTCCGCTGACGTGGAGACTTGCGTTAGTCCAAGAAAATCTTTCGGGATAGTCGTAATTGTGTAGTCCCTATCGTGGAAAAATTTCCCACCTTCTTCCAACTCCACAGTCTTATAGATACCACCTTTGTTATCCTTTATTTCCGTGACTTCCACCTGATCCGCGAAAGCGATAAACGATACTGCGATGAAGAGCGTAGCTATACAAACATAAATTAGTTTCACTGTTGGTACTCCTTTGTGATTTATGGTAAAACCGAAAAATAAGTAGACATTTTGGTGGACGATGGATACACAAACGCACCATCTCCGCTGGCGAGGTTTCCTAACCTCGCCAACTGTCCAGTGTACACTTAATTGTGGATTTTACTATAGTTTACAAACCTCATGGAAAACTTGAAAAAAAACAACATCTATGTCATACTTATAATTATACAACAAATTTTTCCAATTTACCAGAAAAATTTTCGCAGATCCGGAAAGGAATTGCCCTGTTTTTAAGGTTCTTCTTTTTAGACTTAAGATGTACAAGCCCGGTCGCGAATTAACCGAAAATCTGCCCGAAACGTAGTGGAGGGCAGTTCAGGAGACTATAATTAAAAAATGGTTGAACATATTGTCCTGCTGAAGTTAAAATCGGATGTTACCACAGCGCAGCTGGAAACCTTGTCCGATGCCTTATTGGGAATGACTGACGAAATCCCCGGCATTGCGTCCATAACTGCTGGCACAAACAACAGTCCTGAAGGTAAAAGCCAAGGATACGGGTACGGTTTTATCGTCCGTTTTACAGACGAAGCCGCACGCGACGCATATCTGCCACACCCTTTTCACCGTCAAGTCGCAAGTGAGCACATCCGTCCGCTTGTTGAAGATGTACTTGTTTTCGATTATTCTGCTCCTATCAACAACCGAAGCGTGTAGCTTGGAACGCGTAGCGGCGAGGAATGTAATAGACATTATAACGATTTAATTGTAAGTTTAGTTGGTCTATGGTAAAATCAGAAGAAATCCTATTTTGGAGACCCACTGATGACCCGTTATGAAATACTGAAAGATAAACCGAAACGATTCTTGTCGTTGACAGGTTATACACTCGAAGAGTTTTCAGCACTTCTTGCGTCCTTTTCCAAGCGATTTCTGGCGTTCGTAGAAACACAGACGCTTGATGGCAAACACCGAAAGAAACGTCGGTATACTCTCTATAAGAACAGTTGCTTACCGTCTCACGAGGATCACTTACTTTTTATTTTGATATACCTCCGAAAAGCGATGACGCAAGATGTGCTTGGTGAACTTTTTGGGATGTCTCCACCCGTCGCTAACAAATGGATTCATAGGCTCTTGCCTGTGTTGAACTCTGCTCTGGCAGACCTTGAAGCGTTGCCATCACGGGAAGCAGTCGCTTCAACTGTTGACGCATCGCCGCAGACTTCAACAGATCGTCAAGATTCAAGTCTCTTTTTTTCATGATGGTACGGAGCGTCCGATTCAGCGTCCAAAAGACCGAGAAGCACAGCAGGCCTATTATAGTGGTAAAAAGAAGCAACACACCCTCAAGAATAACCTGCTGATCAATGCGGATAGCAAAGTGTTGTTATTGACCCCCTCCTATGAAGGCAGGATACATGACAAGCGCATTGCTGATATGACGGTCTATCTCCTGCCAGAGGGCAGTTGTTTGTATCAAGATTCAGGCTTTCAAGGTTTTTCGGTTCCGGGTGTGAAGATGATTCAACCTATGAAGAAACCGAAAAGTCGAGACCTGACGGATCAAGAGAAAGCGAAGAATCGTGAGATTTCATCCATCCGCATCCGCATTGAACATGCTATTAGGGGTATCAAAAGATACCGGATCGTCAAAGATAAGTTGCGCACCTCTAAAAAAGGGTTTGCCGATTTAGTTATGGAAACTTGTTGTGGGTTACACAACTTTAGGTTAAACTTCAGACCTTGGGTCTATCCCGAACTTCAACATTAAATTGTTATAATGTCTAATACAAGGAACGGATTTGGTCTATTTAAAACCCAAGTTGCTACTAACAGATTTTGCACATTTCAGAAAGCGTTTTAGTCTCTTTCCCCACCCCGTAGGGGTGATATGTCTATAGAAATGGTGTATTTAAGGGACTGCACTCCGTAGGAGTGCTATGTCTATAAATAGGTGGCAACTTGCGTTATTTAAAGACTAAATCCCCTCGCCCGTATAGAAAGTGGATATACGGAAAGAACGAATTAACGAAGTCATAGTGAGTAAAACATAAGGATGTAGCGAGATAGGGACGGAAAGGGAGATAATTTGTGTCCTTTTCTTTCCGTTTCGGATCCCCATTCACTTTGAATTCTTAGTTCTTACTCGCTATAAGTTCAACCAGAACTTACCGAACCGAACCGCAAGGAAAATTAAAAATATGAGTTGTAATATAGTCGTCGTTGTTTCAGATACATTGCGAACCGCATATCTCAGTCCTTACGGCAACGATTGGATTCAGACACCGAATTTGGCACGCTTTGCCGAACAGAGTGTCAGATTTACAAACGCGCACCCGGAATGCTTGCCGACGATTCCGACGCGCCGCACCTTACATACCGGTAGACGTGCCTATCCGTTCAGCACTTATACGCCTGTGCCGTGGGACAATGTCTATACACCCGGTTGGCAACCGATGTCTTCTGATGAACCCGCAATCGCTGAGTCACTTGTCCGAAATGGGTATCATACCGGTTTCTTCGCCGATGTGCCGCACTATTTCGTACCGGGCATGAATTTTACGCGCGGTTTCCGGCAGTGGGAGTTCGTCCGAGGACAGGCTGAAGACAGGTACCGGGGTGGAGCGCACGCTGATCCTTCGCTGATTTCTCGTTACCGCGGAAACCCAGAACGTGTCCGCGCCCATATTGTGAACGTCCAACCCGAACGTCCAGAAGAGACATGGCCCACTGCCCGACTGTTCCGCTCTGCAATTGAATTCGTTGAACATAATCATAAAAACACGCCGTTTTATCTGTACGTTGATGGATTCACACCCCACGAAACGTGGGAGGCACCTATCCACTACTACGATCTCTACGGTAAGCGAGAAGACCGCGAACCTATCTGTCTCAATCTGCCCTACGGTTCACTCAACGATGAAGAGCTTGAGGAACGATTGCCAAGCGTTAAAGCCAACTATGCCGGTTTGGTAACGCTCGTAGATACATGGTTCGGAAGGTTGGTGGATACCATTGATAGCCTCGGACTCCGCGAAAATACACTCATCATTTTCCTCGCAGACCACGGGACAAACTTCGCCGAGAATCCGGACAAAGCCACCGGCAAACCTGCAAACTTTATGTACCCCGGTACGATGGACATCCCGTTGATAGTCAGCCATCCGTCAGGTGCTAACGCCGGTACGACGTGTGATGAATTCGTCTATACGCTTGATGTGCCTGCCACCGTCATGGCAGCTAGCCAAGTCGAACCTGCTGGCGAAATTCAAGGACAGAGCCTGCTCCCACTTGTGGAAGGAAAAAGCGGTTTTGAATCGCGTGAATACCTGACCTGCCGCTATGTCAACTCTGTTTGGTATAAAGACGCGAAGAGTTGGTACTTCTCCAGCGTCGATTTCGAGGATGATATACGGTTATTTGACCTTGAGGCGGACGTTGACTGTCAGCATAACATCGCTGATCAAGGCGCAGAGCGGATCGCGCTCGCGCAGGAGCGGATCTTGGCGGATGCGGATGGGCATCTCCCACATTACAAACGCCAAGGCAGAACGGATGCCCTCGGCAGACCACAGTTCGCTGAGGCATAGTCTTTAGGAAAGAGATGCACGTTATTATAGTAAAACCCGAAAATAAGAGGGCACTTTAGAAAACACCTCACCACCGCTGGCGAGGATTGTATCCTCGCCCTTGTGTTGGCGTGTAGGTAATTACGGGTTTACTCTAATATCGGTGGCAACAAATATCGACTGATTGCCTCCATCCATTTCAATCGTGGAAAAGTTTATGTTCGCCATGTGTTGACGCACGAAAAATATGATAGAGGAGGATGGAAAACATGAGCGTTATTACAAAGGATATTCAGGCGCACTGGCGTGTTGTTCAACCTTTATTTTCAATTCGTGATGAGGACGAATACGATAGAGCCATTGTAACCTTAAATGCTTTGATTGATGAAGTGGGGACGGATGAACAACATCCACTCTATGAACTTCTTGATACACTGGGTACAGTCGTACATGCTTACGAGGAAAGACACCATCCAATCCCCGAATGTAGCGGCGTTGGGGTGCTTAAGTTATTGATGGAAGAACATCAGATCGAACCAGGAGATCTGTCGGAACTCGGTCCCCCCGACATCGTTTTGGAAATCCTTAAGGGTGAACGGGATCTAACGGTCACGCACATTCGCGCTTTAGCAGGAAGGTTTCAGGTCTCCCCAGCAGTGTTTGTATGAGGCGAAAAATAGTAAACTATCTTATCTGACCGAACCGCAAAGTAAATTAGAAAAATGGAGACCCACTTTTCCCAACTCAGCCAACACCTATATGTCCATCACGGACATGTCAACACAGGTATCCTCCGCGATGGGGACCGGGCACTCCTCATTGATCCGAGCGGAACCACTCTACAAAGTACGCTCTCGGAACTCGGCATCACCAATGTTGAGCAGATCCTCTTTACGCATCACCATCGAGACAGCGCAGCTGATTTTCCAATATCTAATAATGCTCGCATCGGCGTTCCAGCGAAAGAGGCAACATGGTTTAGTGAAGTCGAAACCTTTTGGAACGACCCGAAGTATCGATGGCACCTCTACAACTATCACCCCCATAATCTCATGCTTGCTGATGCTATCTCCGTAACGGATACATACACCGAAGGTGCGGAAATCGAGTGGGGTCCGGCATCCCTACAAGTCCTTGAAACCCCAGGACATACCGATGAGAGCGTCACCTATCTCGTTGATGTTGATGGTAAACGCTTCGCTTTCTCTGGGGACCTCATCTACGACGAGGGTAAGGTGTGGGAACTTTATAGTTTACAGAAAGGGCAACAAACGAGCGATTATCACGGATTTCTCGGTGCGCGCAATGAACTGACGGAGAGTCTTGAGAAGGTCCGTCATGCATCGCCAACGGCACTCGTTCCCACGCACGGTGTTGTCATGAACGACCCAGACAAAGCAATCGATGCCCTCCTTCATCAGTTAGCATACTGCTACGATAAATATGTGTCAATCTCTGCACTTCGGCACTACTTTCCCCAACTCTTTGCCGAATTTGAAGGATGTCCGGGGCACATGCCTATCCGGGAAGGCACGCCGCCACCCGAATTCCTACGCCATTTCGGCACAACGTGGTTGATTATCTCCGAGACAGATGAAGCATTTGTGATGGATTGCGGTTCACCGAATGTCATCAAACAAATTCAGCAGTTGCAAGCGGAGGGCGATATATCAACGGTAACCCAATTTTGGGTGACGCACTACCACGATGACCATGTTAACGCTACGCCTGAGTTTCAGGAGACTTTCCCGTGTAAAACGATAACGGATTCGGTTGTCGCACGAGTCATCACAGATCCAATCGGTTTCCGACTCCCTTGTATTTCGCCTGCCGTTACCCGAATAGATCGCATCACACAAGATGGCGATGCTTGGCAGTGGAATGAGTTCACGATGACAGCATACCATTTCCCGGGGCAGACCTATTATCACGGTGGGCTGCTCGTTGAGGGGCGTGGCGTACGGATGTTCTTTGCGGGTGACTCCTTCACAATGGCAGGTATTGACGACTACTGCTCCGGCAATCGGAATCTACTCGGCAAGGATGTAGGCTATGAAAAATGTCTAAGGTTGATTCAGCAACTCAAACCGACGCATATTTTTAATTGCCATGTCGATCCAGCGTTCGATTTTACCGATGCCGAGATTCAGTGTATGCTGGACACACTCGCCGAACGTGAGAAGTGCTATACCGCACTCTTTCCTTGGGACCATGCCAACTACGGAATGGATGAACATTGGGTCCGCTGTTATCCTTATGAACAGGAGGTCGGATTGGGAGAAACGGCACAGTTACGCGTGGAGATAACAAACCATTCGTTTGAACCGCGTACGGCGATTGCGCAACCAATTCTGCCAGTATCGTGGGGTGTAGAGGTACCTAAAACGGAAACAACCATTCCACCAAGGACAGATGGACACATTGATTTTTCCATTACTATTCCACAGCACTGTGAAGCATTGGGACGAATTGTCGTGCCTGTGGACATCACTTATGACGCGCGTCCACTCGGTCAATTTCGAGAAGCAATCTTTGTGCTTATAGGAGGTTAGGAATTCGTGCTAAACTTATCGCATCCCACTATTGACATCGCGATTACTTGTAGCGATTTTGCAGCATCCCTGGATTTCTATCACAAAAAATTGGGGCTTGAGATTGTGTTAGAGTTGGAGATTTCAGAGGCTCTCGCACAAGATGTAGGGCTGGCACCGACAGGCTTTCGCCAAGTCCGCCTTCAAGCCGGTAACACGCTCATCAAACTGATGGATATCGAGTCGCCACCGCCGACACCAGCAGGTGGGTTCTCAGCAGGTGTCCGTTGGCTTACCTTTTTTGTAGAGGACATTCAAGCAACCGTCGAAAACCTGAAACAGAACGGCGTTGAATTTCTATCTGAACCCATAAGTGCACCCGACGCAGCAGGCGTTGCATGTGCAAAGGATCCTGATGGCATTCTGGTTGAACTCGTCCAAATATGACCCATACGCTGTCAAATTTCGCATTTACATTGTGTAAGAGGTGCAATTGGGTTTCTTATCTGCTTAGCCCAGGAAACCTAAGCCTGAAACGAAGTGGAAGGCGATTTGACACAAAGGAACGTGAATGCCAAATTCACGCTACTTATCCGCAAGGAAAATTAAAAAGATGAAGGCATTGACTGATTCCCAAATCCATGATTTTAACGAAAACGGCTATCTATTACTCGAAGACGCGCTTGCTCCGGACGACCTGAATCCACTCATCACAGAGTTTGAAGAAATTGTCGACGCCGGTGCATCGGAACTCCACGCAGAAGGCGAGATCGACTCCGAATTCAAAACGGAAGGGTTTGACACCCGTTTGGCAAAGATTACGGCGCAATCCCCTGTTGTGTTTCAGAAGGTGTTTAGCGGTGCGCACACGGGACCGGCACTCTTCAATCTTCTCATCAATCCCAAATTGCTTGACATCGCCGAGTCGCTCGTCGGACCGGAGATTATGTGTCATCCCGCATACCGGGTGCGCCCCAAACTCCCTGAGCACGATCGAACCCTCGTTCCGTGGCATCAGGATGCTGGCTATATGGAACCTAAATGCGATTCGGTCTTGCAGCTCACGATCTGGATTCCACTAATAGATGCGACTGTTGAAAACGGCTGCATGGAAGTTATCCCACACGCCCATCGGGACGGCGTTTTCCGACATCGTCACTCTGAACGCTTCTATCTTGAAATACCGGATGATGCGTTGCCTGACGTGGAACCTGTGGTAGTCCCTGTCAAGTTTGGTAGCGTCCTGCTATTTACCAATCTCACACCACATCGCTCTATTCCGAATGTCAGCAACCAAGTCAGATGGAGCGTTGATTCACGCTATCAGGACGCTGCAAAACCGACAGGTTATCAACCGGAAGCAGGTTTTCTCGCACGGAGTCGCCTGCATCCTGAAGATGTTGTTACCACACCCGAAGAATTTAAGCGGGTTCGCGATGAACATCAACCCGGTCCCGGTCCAAATCGGTGGGCAAAAGGAGAATAATTATGCGTAATCTCCTACGGTTATCCCCATTTTTTGTTATTCTGGTTTTCCTGCTGAGCGGAGCCACACCGCCAACCGAAAAGACTGAACCCAAGGAGATCAAACTCCACGGCACAGTCGTCTGTTTAGCCGAGGAGATGCACACACACTATAAGGTTGAACTCTTCGGTCAGCATGAGCATCTATACGGTGTCAAGACCGAGGATGGCAAATACTACACGCTTTTGCGGACATCGTTAGCGGAGGCGTTATTTATTGACGAGCGACTGCATGAGAAAGACTTGCTCATCAACGGTCGTGTCTTTCCCAAAACGCAATTGCTGGAGGTCATCCGATTTTCCTCTATCAAGGACGGTGTAGTACACGAACTCTACTACTACTGCGATACATGCTACATCCGCACCGTCGCACCGGGAAATTGTGATTGTTGTCAAGCACCGGTTGTGCTCATTGAAAGACCCCTAAATGTCGATTCCACAATACCCTCACCATAGGTGTAGATTCTTGATTCCATCATAGGTGTCAATTTAACAAAAAAGGACGGACTCGGTTTCCAGGTCCGGTAGGGTTTTTCCTTGGGGTCTTTGCTTGGGTGTTTCTTCACTGTTTCCAACTGCGCCGGGCCTTAGCCATAAACCTTGGACACGCCAGAATCCTCTTGAGTCCCGTAGGGACGCAATGTTTATAGAAACGCGCTGCCCCGTCTCCTCAGCCCTATAAGGGCGGCATGTTTATCATATCCGAAATAAAACGATGCGAAAAGCCACTAAATTGACACCTATAGTGCGGTTTGAAACCGGGCCCCCACCCGTTACTGGGAACGGACACCGGACTTCGCCAATAAATTACCGAATTATTTCTTTAATCTTCATGCAACCGCGCCGGATGCTACCCGTAAACCGTGTACACGCCAAAACCCTCTTGAGTCCCAGAGGGTTTATTTGCATGGGTATTTCTTCAGCATTTGTGTAGAAACATATATCAACCAAAGAACCAAGCCCCAGAGGGGCGGTATCTATAGAGACTACAAAATACCGAGAAATATCCGTAAATTGACTATGGTGTATATTCTTGATTCCATTGTCAGGGAAGGAATGCTTGCGTCATGTCTAAGAGCATAAAATTAAGGGTTCCACTTGCCTTTGGTGATGAAGAAAGGTTATACGACCCTCAGACAGCGGAAAAGGGAAAACGTTATTTTTGTCCTGCTTGCCAAGATACTGTAATTCTCAGAAAAGGCGAAATCAAAACACCTCACTTTGCTCATAAAGTGAGTGAGGCTTGCAATCAGGAAACAATCATTCACAAAACTGCCAAACAGCTCATTGTTGATGTTATTTCTGATTGGAAGTCTGGTAAAATTGATGCTCCCACCTTGAGAAGAACATGTGAGATTTGTCGTCAATTCAAGGATCAACCTCTACCTGATAAAGTAGAGTGCGCGATCTTGGAATATAGAATGTCTGATGGCTTCGTTGTTGATGTCGCTTTAGTGGTCGCAAATGAGCCTGCTGCCGCTATAGAAGTCAGAGTCAGCCATGCTGTGGATGAAAATAAGGCAAAATCACTTTCCATACCATTTATTGAATTAGATGGGCAAAAGGTTATAGAGAATCCTACTATTTTTCAGCCAATTCGTGACCGTTTCCAGCCACTTACTTGTACGACCTGCAAGCAAGCCAAAGAACGGTTTCAGGTTAAAGTTAAGGAAATTGCGAAACAAACTGGTATTGAACTCCCCGTCTATTACTACCGATATGGATTCTGTAAATGCTGGAAGTGTAAACGCGAAATCATTGTATTTGCTTGGCCCAAAGCCTCTGAGTGGGACAACTCTGCACCTAAAACAGAGCCGATACCGCGAACGATTCAGTATCGTTATTCAAACACTGTGGGTGGTAAGTATTGGGTTAACACTTGTCCACGCTGTAGGTCTATTCAAGGTGATTGGCATCTATTTTCTGAGCCTGATGGCTCGTTTTTCGGGATTCGTTGTGAAGAAAATTCGCGAAAAGCATATAATAGAGACATGCAAAATATCATCGGTTACGCGATATACAATGGGATGCTTGGGGAGAGTTGAGTTTCCGTTTGCAGGTTTTAGCTAAATGGTGTTGCAAGAGTTGGTGGAAACTTTCTCAATCATGCTGCACCGCATCAATTATAAAGGTGATCATTATGCGGATAGAACGGGAAAGCAATTGGGGTAAACCAACAGATGAATCTGATTCAAGGAAGTTCAGAAATCAAACTTTTGAACTTCTACGAAAATATGCTCGTGAACATTACCCAGATTGGGATAAAGACTATAAGTTTCAAAACGAACTTGAGTATTTTTTATCTGTCATTGCAGAGCAGCGTTGCATCATCAGAGAATTTAGCACTTCTCATCTTTATGAGAACGTCGGAAAGTACTTAGAACACCCCGCGTGGCATTTTCCTAAAATAACTGATTTCCTCTTGGTAGATCTCATTGATGCAGAACGCCTTTTGCTTGAAAGGAGGTTTCATTTTGAACTATTTCCCCCGGAAGTAGCAGACCAAATTCATAGGTTGGATGGCTTTCATCAATCTTCGGGCAGGAGACCCAATCCTTCAGGTTTGGGAGGAATGCCCGTTCCTGTATTGTGTCGAAAAAATATTTGAAATTCTATCGAAAATGTGGTATAATGAGAGTATCACGTTGGCAGACATGAACAGCGTCACTGCTGAGTGGCGTGTCTGCCTCCCCACTGTTCAGGGGTTAAATGCATGATACGTGAAAACCAATGGCGAAAAAGCGAAAACAAAACCGCAGAACGTATAAATATCAGCTACGCGAACATCCGCAAAATATGCGACTCGGCAATCTGCTTGATGATCTCGCGGATGTGCATAACCATTTTTTGCGACTTGAGAACCGGTATTACCGTAGATATGGCAAGTATGCGGGGCGTTATCGTCTGCAACCGCACTTGACGCATTTGTTGAAACGGACCAAGAAACACTGGGCTTGGATCCCGCGCGACACGCTTGACGCGGTCGTTATACGCCTCCACATTTCTTTTGAAAGGTTTTTTGACATCCCGGGCGTCGGTCGTCCGAAATACAAGAAACGTGAAAAATACCGTTCTGCGAAGTTTCAGAGTGGTTACCTCCTTGAAGAAGGTCGTGTCCGTCTCTCTTTTAGAGCGTGGCACGAACCTTCTGAGTCTTTGAAGTTCAACAAACGCTGGTTTTCTTTCCATCACCATCGTGATTGGAAAGGCAATGTTCGCTATATCCAAATCCTTCGTGATGCTGTCGGCACATATTGGCTTTATGTCGTGACCGATGATACCTCTAAAGAAGTGCTGCCTGCTACGGGTGAAAGTGTAGGGGCAGACTTCGGCATGAAAGATGCCTTCTTGACGTTGAACACGGGTGAGAAGATACAATCACCACAATTCTTAAAACACGCCTTGACCGAACTTCGCAAACTCAACAAAGCACTTAGCCGTAAGGTTAAAGGTTCTAACAATTGGTGGCGTGCTCTCCGTCAACTCGCACGGTTGTATCGGCATATTGCCAACCAACGCAAAGATTGGCACTACAAACTTGCCACGGACCTTTGTAAAAGGTTTGACCTTATCGCCACTGAGACGCTCAACCTTGACGGCATGAAACGCTTGTGGGGACGCAAAGTCTCCGATCTGTCCTTCGGGCAGTTTGTTGAGATATTGAAGTTCAAGTGTCAAAAACATAAGCGTGAGTTCCGTCAGGTCGGACAATGGACTGCCACAACAAAACCGTGTTCAGATTGTGGTTGTCACAACGAAAATCTAACGCTTTCAGATAGACAGTGGACATGTCCTGAATGTGGGTCTCACCACGATAGAGACGTAAACGCTGCGATAAACATTTTGAGGGCTGCTTGTGATCCCTCTGTGGAGCGACAGTAAGACGGTGGACGCTTTGAGAAAACCGCAGTCGCTACGAAGCACAAGCCCCTGCCTTTAGGCAGTGGGTGCCTTGACTGTATCCGAAAACTCTCTTGATACTTTTCTGTTCGTACAACCCATTAGAATAACAAGGAAACACATTAGGAAAGAAAAATGAGTCTTTAGAAATTGATACATTTGTATTTCTCCTTTGTGGGCGTTTCTTCGTGCTAAAGCGACGTTCCAAGACACAAAATCAGATATAGTCCTATCTATGAGGTGCCTTGTCTTCCACAATAGGCTCGCCCTTTTTCTGCTCCGTATCTGTGCCATCTGTAAGTGCCATAGGCGGTTCCTTCGGAGGCGCAAGCAGCCCAGCATCCGGCATATCAAGAATTCCCGGAGATTCTGAAGGCGCAAGCACCTGTTTCTCTGAAGCACCGACTACCTCAGCCTCCTTTTGCTTCAGTACCTCCAACTGATTCTGATAGACTGGATCGCGCGTCAGTGCATACAGCCCAGCAACTGTTTTCACAAGCGCGTTTGACAATGCCACCAAATCCTTCACATCCTCAGCCGCGTCCCGCGCAGCCACCAACTTCGCGTAGTGATCCGATAACGCTTGAACCTGTTCCACTGCTGTTGACATCGGAATCCCTGTCAACGCCTGCTGGAAACGTTCACGTTCATCAGCCCAAGCAGCCCGATATTTCTTCGGAAAACGCGGATTCGACGCTTTCAAATATACCAACTGCGGGTGAAGGTAAGTCCGAATATATTGCGCGCCGCAAACATTATCATGCTTCCACGCCGAAAATGGCGACAAATCCTCATCCTCAAAAATCAAGTCATTGATCACGGCTGTCGTAGACATACCACGCGCATGTCCACGCACAGCAACTTCCCGTAACGAATCTGTCAGAAATTTAGGATAAAACGGACGCAGCAAATCGTCCATCCAATCCTGACACTTCTCGTGGAAATCAACCTCCCTGCCAGCAAATGCGTCCATCACTTTGTCATTATAATACGCAGCAAAATCAGCACAAATTTTCTCGTAGTTAGCATCTGCATACTGGATATCTTTACTTGAGTGGTATTCACAAAACGGGATTTTATCCTTATCCACCAGACACCTACGAAACCCAATTACCATCATCAATGTACTCAACTGCTCCATCTTCACATAACCCGATGAAAAGAAATGATCGCATAGTGTAGCAGGCATCTCTTCAGGCAACCGCTTCTCTTGAACGCATGGATGGTATATTTCAAAAGCCTCATCTAAATCCAGATATCTCAAGCCCAGAGCATCTAACCAATTTGCGATAGATGCTGGTTGTTCCGTATATTTTTTCCAATAAGATTTCAACCGTTCATTCACAATGCATCTCCTAAAAGTCAAAATCCTCTGAGGTCATGAGTGCTGTCTCTTTACAGAGGTCGCGAACCTGTTTACGAGACACACGCACCGGTAACGCTTCTTTTCGAGAGACAGTTTTTTTCGCACGTGCCCGCTGCTTACGAGCCAAATACCGTTTGCGAGATTTTCGAGTCGTCTTACCGAATTCCCGCAGCAGCATCTCATAAGGCGTATCAACAACATTCGGCACCCGCCGCCGAGAAAGCCGACGCGCCTCCCAATGCCACCGGTAATACGAGCCCAGACTCACACCTACCGCTTCACACGCCGAACCCACTTGACGTATCAATAATTGTGCAGCCAACTTCTCAATAATCTCTCTTGATAACAGCATTCTAACCCCCTTTTTCGCGAAGGATTTTGTTAAAAATATATTCAAAAAACTGCGATTTTAATGCAATTAATGCAATTAATGCAATTAATGCAAATTAGAATACCATATTTCTGACCAAAATGCCACAGAAACATTTCTTTTATCGGTTCATTTGTAAGGGCAAATTCCACCTCGCAACTTTTAACACTTCTCCTTTTTTACTTGATTTTGTCTCGACTGCGCGTTATAATAGTCAATCCTTTGGAACTCAATACCACAACCTAATAATTCTCACGTGGGCATGGTTGGATTGCAACAAGGAAATTGATTATGGAAAAGCGACCCAAAATCGCCGCGATTGCGACAATTTACCACAAATACTCGCATACGCAGCACATCGTCGATCGGTTCTTGGAAGGTTATGGATGGAACAGCCGACATCATCACCCACCGATGGACCTCGTTTCTCTCTTCGTCGAACAGGTTAAAGATAACGACCTCAGTGGCGAACGTCTGGAGCATTTCCCCACAATGAAGGGATACCCTACAATTGCGGAGGCACTCACCCTCGGCGGTGAGGAACTTGCGGTCGACGGTGTCCTAATTATCGGCGAACACGGCGAGTATCCTACCAACGAAAAGGGGCAACGCCTCTATCCGCGCTATGAGCACTTTATGCAAATTGCTGAAGTCTATGAAAAGAGCGGACGCGGCGTGCCAACCTTTAACGACAAACATCTCTCATGGAACTGGGAATGGGCGCGCGAGATGTACGACATCTCTCAAAACATGGACTTCGCGTTTATGGCGGGTTCCTCCCTACCAGTTACATGGCGCACGCCTTCTATTGATATGCCGCTTGGTGTACCGGTCTCGGAGGCGGTCTGCGTCGGCTATGGCGGTGTAGATAGTTACGATTTCCATGCCTTGGAAACCTTACAGTGTATGGTGGAACGGCGCGAAGGTGGCGAAAGCGGTGTGAAATGGCTACAGGCATATCGCGGCGACGCGTTCTGGGAAGCGCATCACGCCAAACTCTGGTCGCGAGAACTCTTTGAAGCTGCACTCTGTCGAAGTCATACCCTCACACCATCACGTCCGGGGTTCAACAATCCGTTTCCGACGTTGGACGAGTTGAAAGAGATCGTGAAAGACCCAATCGCCTATCAATATGAACACAATGATGGCTTGAAATCTACAATGATTCTGATGAACGGGTTGGTCCAAGATTTCAACTTTGCCGCTTACATCGGTTCAGACGACGAAATCCTTTCAACACAGATGTATCTCCCGATGCCACCTGCACGGACGACATTGGCGAACTTCTTCTCACCGTTGGTTAACAATATTGAGCAGATGTTTTTGACAGGCGAGGCGACCTATCCGGTTGAACGGACGCTATTGACGACAGGACTCGTTGCAGCGGGTGTTGATAGCCTTTTTGCCGACAGTATAAGACAGGAAACACCGCATCTGGACATCGCCTATCAACCCACCGAGGCATCAACCTTCTGGAGGACATGAGGATATGAAACGAATTGCTGTTGTTACCACTATCTATCGTTATCTGTCACACGCACAACATTTTGCGGATCGTTTTCTTGTTGGCTATCCGAAAGAGGGCAGATGGCATCGTCCAGATATGAAAGTCGTTTCTCTCTATGTTGATCAGAAACCGGAGGGAGAACAGAGCGAAGACCGTGCCAGAGAATTCAGCTTTTCTGTCTATCCTACCATTGCTGAAGCACTTCGGTGCGGCGGTGATAAAATCGCTGTTGACGCGGTGTTACTCATCGGGGAACACGGTGAGTATCCTATCAATGAGAAAAGCCAAGTGTTGTATCCACGTTATGAATTCTTCAAGGAGTGCGTCAAAGTCTTTGAGGCAGATGGACGTGCCATACCTATTTTCAACGACAAGCACCTTTCCTACAGTTTTGAGAAAGCAAAGGAGATGGTGGACGATGGACACCGCCTCGGCTTTGGAGTGCTGGCGGGTTCGTCGCTGCCCGTCACGTGGCGGTTGCCCGATGTCGAATTGCCGTTGGAATGCGAGGTAGAAGAAGCACTTATGATAGGCGTTGGCGGTTCAGACCCGATGGATTATCACGCCATGGAGGCGATGCAGTGTATGATTGAACGCCGAAAGGGTGGCGAGACTGGGGTCGCTGCTGTCCAATTAATAGATGGTGAGGAAGTCTGGAAGGCAGGCGAAGACGGACGCTGGTCTCTGGAGTTGTTGGAAGCGGCACTTTCGAGAAGTGATACACCGTGCGGTTTAACGGATGAAGACGGTAGAACGCAAGATATGATCAGTAACGGTGAAATCTACCGACTTGTCGAAAACCCGTCCGCCTATTTCATTGAATATTACGACGGGTTAAAGGCAACGCTTCTGATGCTCAACGGGGCAGTCCGAGATTACTGCTTCGCTGCGAAACTGAAGAACGAGTCGGTGCCGGTATCAACGCAGTTTTTCTTAACGCCGACACCAAACGTCACCTATTCGGCATGTCTCATCGCAAAGATTGAGGAACTTTTTGAAACAGGTATCGCGCCGTATCCAGCAGAACGAACCTTGTTGGTGAGCGGAACATTGGAGAGTTGTTTGACTTCGCGCCTTCAAGGGCACGTGAGATTAGAAACGCCACATCTTAATGTTGAATACCGCGCACCTGCGGAATCCCAGCATGCGCGGCGTTAAAATGTAGGGGCGGGTCCCTGTACCCGCCCCTACATAATGTATGGTGCGCATGCCTAATCCACATTATCAGTTGTGAGATCCCACAACAACACAGTGCCATCATAACTTGCACTCGCCAGCGTCTTCCCATCGGGACTGAACGCTATTTCGGTAACACCATGCTGATGTGCTTTTAGGATCCGAACACGTGTACCGGTTTTCACATTCCACAGCCGGATGGTTTTGTCCAAACCCGAACTTGCCAGTATCTTTCCATCCGGACTGAACGCGATGCTATAAACATGTCCCGGATGCGCTTCTATCGTCCGAATTAGTTCACCAGAGACTGGATTCCAGAAACGCACGGTCTGATCCGTACTGCAACTCGCCAATATCTTACCATCCGGACTGAATGCTACGCAATTTACAGCCTCACTATGTTTGTCCAAAGTGAAGCGGAGGGAGCCGGTCTGCACATCCCATACACGTACAATTTCATCATCACTCGCGCTCACTAACAGTGAACTGTCCGGGCTGAACACGATGCGATAGACATGTCCCCGATCATCTAACACCATGCGCATTTTTTTACGAAGCTCTTGTGCCGCTTCCTTATCACCGTTTAGCATACGCTCAGTAAGCTTTTGTATCTCTTCTGGATCAACCAATTTTTGATGTTTTGACATCATACGTATAGGTTTCCCTGTTTGGATATCCCACAAATACACAGTGTTTTGACGACTTGCACTCGCCAGCGTTTTGCCGTCCGGGCTATATGCGATGCTTGAGACCCCGTGTTTATGTGCAACCAGTGGCGGCAGTCTTTCACCTGTTTTTATATCCCACAAATACACAGTATTGTTTGAACCGCTGGTTGCCAATGTCTTTCCATCAGGACTGAACGCAACGCTTCTAACAAGATAGTTATCACTCACAAGTGTCCGCAACAATGCTCCCGTCTGCGCATTCCACAAGTAGAGGATATAATCCCAAGTGCCACCTGCCAGCGTTTTGCCGTCCGGACTGAACGTGAGGCTATGTACCTCCACCATCGTATGCTCTACTATCTTTCGAAGTTCTTTACCGGTTTCCACATCCCACAGCCGCACGGTGTCGTCCATGCTACCGCTCATCAGCATTTTCCCATCCGGGCTAAATATAACGCGCTCGCTACCCCATTGATGCCCCGACAACACTCGCAGCTGTGTCCCTGTCTGCACATCCCATAGACGGATGGTCTTGTCAGCACTTGTACTCGCGAGTATCCTTCCATCCGGCCTGAACGCGATACCTTCAACAATAGCACTATGTCCTGTCAACCTCTGAAGGGTCTCACCCGTCTGCACATTCCACAAACGCGCGCTCTGATCCTGACTTGCACTCGCCAGCGTCTTCCCATCCGGACTGAATACTACGGTATAGACATTTCCCTGATGTCCTGTCAGCGTGCGAATAGAATTTCCCGTTTCTACATCCCACAACCGGAGGGTTGTGTCCGAACCCGAACTTGCCAGTGTCTTCCCATCTGGACTAAACGCCACGCTTTCGACATCACGTTCATGTGCTGCCAGCACCCGCAGATTTGTGCCAGTTGCCACATCCCAAAAACGGATAGTCGCGTCTGTACTGCCACTTGCGAGCATCTTCCCATCCGGGCTGAACGCTACGCTTGTGGTATATTTTTTATGTCCTTGCATCGTCTGAAGTTCAACACCTGTCTGCGCATTCCATAAACGGACGGTATTGTCTTCACTTGTACTTGCCAACATCTTCTGATCTGGACTAAACGCTACGCTCGTAACCCAGCCCGTATGCCCCATCAGCAGATTGAGTATTTTGCCCGTTTCTACGTCATACATCCAAATACCGATGCTACACGCGACCGCTAAACGTTTGCCATCAGCGGAACTCGCTATCTTTCCTGTTAACGAACCTTTGCCGTGCCGTGCTTTCACGCCTTTGGGTAAGTACCGTAAATGCAAATCCTGTGGGTCTTGTGCTATGCTATTTTGAGGGATAACAGATATTGTTAATCCAATCGCTAAAATCAATACTAATGTTTTTTGCATGAGAAAGTTTCCTTTTTCGGAGGGATTGTTTTTGATTTAATCACAACATCCGTTGGTGATAAAGAGGTATGATTATTGGCTATCGGCTTTCAGTTATCAGCCATCAGTGATAGTCAATCGGGTTTACAAAGCCTTTCTACCTATGAGATGCGCAGCCTAATCCATAGTATCAACTGCAAGGTCCCACAACAACACAGTGCCATCCCAACTTCCACTCGCCAGTGTTTTTCCATCCGGACTAAACGCCACTGCGACACTTCCGATATGTCCTGTCAGCGTGCGCAGCTGTTTGCCGGTGCTTACCTCCCACAACATCACGGTGCCATCACCACCGTCACTCGCCAGCGTCTTGCCATCCGGACTAAACGCGACACTATTAACAGAACCCCGAGGTTCTTTTAGTGTCCGGATAAGTTCGCCCGACGCTGCATCCCAAAAACGCACGGTCTTGTCTAAACTGCCGCTCGCCAGTATCTTACCATCTGGACTGAACGCGACGCAAAAAACAGTATCTCTATGTTTATCTAACGTCAAAAGCGGAGCACCACTATCTGCATCCCACGTGCGCACGGTGCTGTCATTACATCCGGTTGCCACCACAGAACCGTCTGGGCTGAAGGTTACGCTTGTGAATTCATTTGTATCCATCATATTCATATCTATCTGTTCATCAGGCTGCTTATCCAATATTGGCGTTCTTATCCGTTTCCCCGTTTGCATATCCCACAAATAGAGTGAGCCTTTATAATGTGTACCCGCAAGTTTTTTGCCATCTGGACTAAATGCAACATAGCAGGCCCCAGGAAAGCCTGTGCTTGTTGGTTGGTACTCAGTAACACCTTCAAGCGGAGCCAGGCGCACTGTACCTGTTTGGACATCCCACAAAAACACGGTCTTGTCCAAACCGCTACCTGCGACTGTTTTGCCGTCCGGGCTGAACGCTACGTTTACGAGAGAATGCTGCTCCACAACATTGTCTGTCTGCAGTAACTTGCCTGTCTGCATATTCCACAAATGAACTGTATTGTCCAAACCGCCACTCGCCAATATCCTTCCATCTGGACTAAACGCGAGGCTACCGATGGACTGTGTATGCGTTATCATCTTCCGAAATTCTATGCCGGTTTCCACATTCAATAATAGATGCACGGTGTTGTATCTGTTGCCGCTTATTAGCGTCTTCCCATCTGGGCTAAATGCGAGACTCTTGCAATCGATGCTATCTTCCAACTTTCGCAGGTATGTCCCTGTCTGCACATCCCATAGATTGATCGTCTTGTAACTTCCACCTGCTAGCGTCTTACCATCTGGACTAAACGCAACACTAAAAAGAGCATTACTAAAGGAACCATTACGGTCAAGCAACTTATGAATAGACTCGCGTGTCTCCACATTCCACAAACGGGCGGTTGTGTCTTCACTTGCGCTTGCCAGCAACTTCCCATCCGGGCTGAACGCAATGTCTGAGATTTTCGAGCTGAACGCTGAGGCTTTGTCCTGATGCGCTATGAACGCGTGCAGCGTTTTCCCCGTCTGCACATCCCAGAGCCGAACGGTTTCGTCATCACTTCCACTCGCCAGTGTTTTTCCATCTGGATTAAAAGTGACGCTTGTGACTGCCCCGAGATGTCCTTCAAGCGTACGCAGATGTTCGCCGGTGTGTGCATCCCACAGCCGGATGGTCTTGTCCTCACTTGCGCTTGCCAGCAATTTCCCATCCGGACTAAACGCTATGTTTGTGATTTTATCTTCATGTGCTTGCATCGTCCAAAGTTCAGTGCCGGTGCGCGCATCCCGCACACGGACGGTGCTATCCATGCTCGCACTTGCCAACAGGGTATCGTCCGGACTGAATGCTACATTCGTAACCCAATGTGTATACCCTGTTATCAGGTTAAGTGGTTTGTTTGTTTCTGTATCATATATCCAAATACCGATGGCACATGTTACTGCTAAGCGTTTGCCGTCATTGGAATTCGCGAAATTTCCTGTTATCATGCCTTTACCGAACCGCGCTTTAGCACCTTCTGGTAAGTGCTGCAACTGCCAATTTTGTGTATCTTGGGCGATAGTATTTTGTGAAATAACACACAGTGCTAATCCCGTCGTTAAAATCAGAATCAATGTTTTTTGCATGAGAATTTTCCTTTTTCAGGGGTGTTGTTTTCACTTATATTTTAACATGAGTTAGTTCATAGATTGGGTTTCGCTTTGCGTTACCCAACCTACGGGGTCATATCCCACAAAGTTATGATACCATCGCAGACACTGACAAGTATTTTGCCATCCATAACAAATTCCAGATTTTCAACCCTACTACCTATGTCAAACATACGGAGCAGCTTCTTTGCGCTTACATCATAAATCTTCATAATCCCATCTGCATCCGCAGTCACAAACAATTTACCATCGGGACTGAAGGCGAGGGTGACGATACCCCTCTTATGCGTGTGCGGAAATGGCTGCCGTTCGCCTGTGTCCACATCCCACAGATAGATATTCGGGTCATAAGCCACAGCAGCGATTGTTTTTCCATCGGAACTGAAGGCGATGTCTACGATGCCGCTTGTGTGTCCACGGATTACCTGCTTTTGTTCACCGGTGTTGGTATCCCATAAACGGACGGTTCTATCTTCGCTTCCACTGGCGATTGTTTTTCCATCGGGACTGAAAGCGAGACTCTCAACCCATCCGTTATGTTCTTCGATGATTCTCTTCGTCTTACCTGTTGTTGTATCCCATAGACGGACGGTATTATCAAATCCGCCGGTGGCGAATGTTTTTCCATCGGGACTGAAGGCAATACATGCGATCTGTGCCGTATGTCCTTTGAATGATAGTTTCGGCCTATCTATTTTCATGCCCCATAGGGTGGTATCAATTTCCGTGAGGAGCCCGGGCAAGTGTTTCGGTATATCTATTTTCATGTCCCATAAATAAGCGGTCTCGTCGGTTTCCACCGTAGCGAATGTTTTTCCATCCGGACTAAAGGCGATATCTACAGCACCCCTGGTGTGAATTCTCTTTACCAATTTTGGTGAGGCGGGCACTGTGATGTCAAATAGATACGGGGTACTAAACTCACTCAGACCTGCAAGTTTTTTCCCATCGTGACTCAATGCAAATTTGGAGAAAGTGTTGTAATCATTTTCCACTGACAGCGTATTTTCACCGGTATCAATATCCCACTGACGTAGCGTTCCGTATTCGCTGCAACTGACGAGTGTATGCGAATCCCTAACGAAGACGACAACCGAAATGCGGCTTTGGTGTGCGGTGAGCATTTTGCGGAGCTTGCCTGTGTTTGCATCCCACAAATGGATGCGCCCATCTCCGCATCCTGCGGCTAAAAGTTCGCCATCCTGACTATAGGCGATGTGATCTATGCCTGACATTTCGCCGGTAAGTGTGCCTATTTGTTGCCATGTTTGTGTCTCCCACAGAAAGATGTTGTTGCCCGAACTGGCACTTGCCAACGTGCTGCCGTCTGGACTGAACGCCATGTTTTGCGCAATTTTATTATGTCCTTTGAGTTCGTGTTTGCGTTTGCCTGTCGCTGTATCCCAAATGGAAATGGTGTTCGGTCCGTCTCCAGCGGCGAGTCGCGTTCCATCTGGTGAGAACGCTATGCTGTGAATTAATGTTTCTTTCTCGTCTGTTCTCTGAAGTGTTCTCTCTAACTTCCCAGTTTTCACGTCCCATATACGAGTGGTACTTTCTCCGCTACCGATTGCGATTTTGCCCATTTCTCGGTTGTACGTGGAACAGATACCGGCGACAAATTCAATGTCTTGTAGGGCTTGTGAGGATGTGTCGGGATCCCAGATATGTAAGTAATCAAAAGTTTCGCTTCTTGCGATGACGTTGATATCTGGAGGAAATGCGGAGTTATACAACCTCGGAGTGTTACGGATAACGCTGGTGAGTTGTAATGTTGTTGCATCGTATATCCAAATGCCTGTCCCACTAATGATGCCGATCCGCGTGCCGTCTGCGGAATACTCGACATCTCCAACTCGTCCTTTCCCTATCTGTGCTATGATACCTTTCGGAGGTGGGAGGGTTTCTTGGGCGATAAGGATGAATGTGCATAAGAGCGTTATCCAGAGTGGTATCAAGATCAAGAGCAATCTGTTTTTCATAGGTGTGTTCTCCTGTGTGGTGTGTTATTAGTGTAGAATTGGGTTGTCGTCAAGTTTGGCGGTGAATTGTCTCAACTGCGGATTACGCCAAATCAACGTCAAATGTGCTTGGCAGAATACGCTTTTGGTATTCTGCATGATTCGTCGAAGCGTGCCTGTTACTGTTCAAATTTTAGGTCCCACAAATACACGATGCCACCATTTGAACTCGCCAACATCTTACCATCCGGACTGAACACAACGCTTTGGGGACCTACCCTTCCCCGATGCCCCTCGAGTATCCTCAGATGTTTGCCAGTGTGCACATCCGACAGCATCACAAAGCCATCATTAGATCCACTCGTCAGTATCTTTCCATCCGGGCTGAACGCGATGCTATAGATAGATCTCCAATCCGCTTCTATCATCCGAATCGGTTCACCCGACACCGCATCCCATAAAAGTATGGTACTGCCCCGAGCAGCACTTGCAGCTATCTTTCCGTCTGGGCTGAACGTTACACTATAAAGTGGTTTCTCCAACGTCAAGAGCGGGGCACCGGTATGTCCATCCCACGTGCGCACTCTGTCATCATATCCCCCGCTTGCCAACAAAGAACCGTCCGGATTGAACGCGATGCTATGGGCATTAGCCTGATGTGCCTGCATCCTATTTATACGTAGACCTGTTTGCATATCCCATAGATAGACATAGCCACCACCATCTACAGCTGCCAGCCTTTTGCTATCCGGGCTAAAGGCAACCCTTATGAACCCAAAAACTTCTCCAGGCAGTGCCGGAAGTGCTGCACCCGTTTTTATATCCCACAAACTCACAGTCGAGTCATAACTCCCACTTGCCAATATCTTTCCATCTGGACTGAACGCTACGTCATTAACAGACTTCGTATGCCCTTTTAGTGTCTGCAGCAATGCACACGTCTGCACATCCCACAGGTAGACAGCATTGTTCCCAGTGGCACCTGCCAACGTTTTACCATCCGGGCTGAACGCGATGCTACGGAAATCCTGCGTATGCGCTACCATCTTCCGAAGTTCGGTGCCGGTTTCCACATCCCACAAGCGCACGGTGTCATCCATGCTACCGCTCGTCAGCGTCTTTCCATCAGGGCTAAATATAACATTCACGCTACCATAAGTATGCCCAGATAACACCCGCAGAGGTTTTCCTGTCTGCACATCCCACAGACGAATAGAAAAGTCCCAACTCCCACTGGCTAATAGTTGTCCATCTGGACTGAACGCAACGTCATTGATAGCATTCGTATGTCCGTCCATCTTTTGAAGCAACTCACCGGTCTGCACATCCCATAGGCGAACGGTAACGTCACCACTCCCGCTTGCCAGTGTCTTCCCATCCGGGTTGAATGCTACGCTACGGACACCACCTTTATGTGCCGTCAACACCCGAATCGATTCTCCGGTTTCCACATCCCAGAACTGGATAGTTTTGTCCTCACCTCCACTTGCAAGTATTTTTCCATCCGGACTGAACGCTACACAATAAATAAACCTCAGATGCCCTGTCAGGGTCCGAAGGTGCGTGCCGGTTTCCACATCCCACAGTCGTATAGTCCCGTCTTCACCTGCGCTTGCTAACAGTGAACCATCCGGACTGAACGCTACATCCATGATTGAATGCGCATGTCCTTGCATCGTGTGTAGTTCAGTGCCGGTGTGTGCATCCCACAAACGGACAGTGCTATCCACACTCCCACTCGCTAACAGAGAATCGTCCGGGCTAAACGCTACGCTCATAACCCAATGCGTATGTCCTGTTATCAGATCAAGTGCTTTGTCGGTTTCTGTGTCATACACCCAAATACCGATACCACTCGCGACCGCTAAACGTTTGCCATCAGCGGAGATCGCGATGTTTCCTGTAATCTCGCCTTTACCGATCCGCGCTTTTACGCCTTCGGGTAAGTGCCGCAAATGCCAGTCCTGAGTGTCTTGTGCGATAGTGTCTTCGGGAATAACGCATATTGCCAGCACAATCGGTAAAATTAAAACCAATGTTTTTTGCATGAGATTGTTTGTCCTTTTTCTGAGGGATTGTTTAATTTAACGTGAGTTTGATAAATATTTGAAGGTTTTGTATAAAGAGAACGCCTTTGGTATAATGAGGTTATCACATCTCTATAACCCAAAGGAGTTCTCTGATGACTATCCTAACACTTTTCTGTAAAATAGACGACTTTTTTCTTGCGTATGAGAAATGTCAAGCGACGCATTGTCTGCCAGAGACGACACCCCCGGAAACACGCGGACGTCCTCGGCATCAGCATCCGAGCGAAGTGATGCCGATCCTTGTTGCGTTCCATCAAAGTGGGTATCAGGTGTTCAAACACTTTTACGAAAGACACGTCTGTGTCTATTGGGTCAACGAGTTTCCACATCTGCTGAGTTATTCTCGGTTCGTCGAACTTAAGAAAGAGGTGTTGACACTTTTGACGCTTTATCTTTATGCCCACTTCGGTGAATGTAGCGGTATCTCCTTCGTGGATTCCACACGTTTGCGGGTTTGCGACAATCAGCGAATTTCAGCGCATCGCGTTTTCGCAGAACAAGCCGGACGCTCAAACACCTCAATGGGGTGGTTCTATGGTTTTAAACTCCACCTACTTATCAACGAGAAAAGGGATCTCTTAGGCTTTGAGGGGACCCCGGGGAATACCGATGATCGTCGGCTTCCCTTATGGGAGTTGTCCACCGAGCGTCTGTTCGGAAATCTTTATGGCGATAAGGGATATATCTCCAAAGACCTCCGGGAACTGCTCAAGGCGCAAGGTATTCACTTGTTCTATAAAGTCCGTAAAAACATGAAACCATTGCCGTTGTCCATTTCTGATGAGGTGCTGCTGAAAAAGCGTGTGATTATTGAATCGGTGATCAAGGAACTCAAAACGCAGACGCAAGTCGAACACTCTCGCCATAGAAGTTTCGCAAACTTCCAAGTCAATGTTATTTCCGCATTGATTGCGTATCAACTTTTGGAGAACAAACCCTCGGTGAATCTCTCCGAACTTCAAGAAATCAACGATTCACCCGTGCTTTGCTAACTTATAAACTTTTTTCAAACTCACGTTACTTAAACTTCATTAGGGGTGATATGTCTATAGAAAATGGCTCACGTTACAATATTAAAGACACAATTTTTTCTCAAAACGTTACATCCTGTGACAAAAATCATAAGACAGTGCTATCACGACTGCAGGATGAAACTCCAATTCCCAACAATTGACCTCCCAAAAATAACCCTGTCGTCAAAACTTGCCGTTTCTCAAACTCACGTTCTGTCGACTATCGGCATTCGGCTGTCAGTCATCAGTAATTTGTTCAGAGGCTCGGGTTTTCACGGATTAAGAAAAACGCAGTGAAGGCGAATTCTTTCTTGTTGGCAGGCTTTGTAAACCCGATTTCCTTTCAAGAGACCCACCCAACAGCAATAGTGAGGTTGGAAATCAAGGTTGCAAACGCCTCCCACAAGAGAACGTAAGAGGTGAACCTATTTCCGTATCAACATCTTCCGAGTTGCAGTGAATTCCCCTGCCGTAAGCGTGTAGAAATAGACACCGCTTGCCACAGGTTCACCTTGCCTATTCCTGCCATCCCAATACGCAGCACGGCTACATTGACGATAGATGCCGACGGGTTGATGCCCTAAGTTGAGCATCCGAACCAACTTTCCATCTGCAGCATAGATGGAAATGCGTACATCCGCAGACGTTGCCAATTGATACGGTATCCATGTTTCAGGATTGAATGGGTTGGGGTAGTTCGGTAAAAGGTCTGTCTCGTTTGGCGTTAGCACTTCCATAAGGTGTTTTAAGACTGCCACGCCTTTTTCGAGGGTTGGATCGCGTAGGTCAAGCCGTTGCGCTTGGGCGATCCAGGCGTGGATGTCTCCAGTTTGTAATCCCAGATCTTCGCGATGCAATCCGCCAAAGGCATATTGGGATGGCGCAGCTGCCTCCGCGCCCATTAAGGCTGCAGCCAAGACAATATCCCGAATATTAACGGTGCCATCACGGTTCACATCCGCAGGATCAGGACCTGTTCGCCCTAAACGTGTGGCAATGCGTACGAGATCCAGGATATTCACGACTCCGTTACCATCAACATCCGCAGGTAATGCGCTTTGTTCCGGAGGTATAATGGGTTCATCTCCCGTAACGAGTGCCACGAATTCTGATAAAGCATTGGGGTTTTGCAAGAGGATCTGGAAGTCCGGATCGCGGAGCATCGCTCTGACACCAGGATTTCCTTTAATGAATGTTATCGCTTCATCCTGCAAACCAAACTGCGCGAGGAGGTCTGGATTTTCAGCTGCGATATTTATTGTAAAAGGGGTCAAAAGTGCTTGTATCTCCGGTTTCTGAAGCTGCGACAGGACAGTCGGAAGCACCTCTTGAATTTCTGGGTTTTGGAGTGTGGCGCGATATTTTTGAAACAGGTGTGTAGCGAGCGAAATATCTAAAGTCGCGGTGGGCAGCGAAGTCCTAAAATCACCCGCCGCAAGATAGATGTCGAAGAACATCCCCCAATTCCATAGATTATCACTCACCTTAACGAGTAGGAGGTTATCTCCAGCGTTTAGGTTGACGCGGAAGAGGTCTTGAATGCCGGTTGTGCCTCTGTCCACGTTATTTACATGAACTACCTTACCGTTGAGCCAAACTTTGACAGAGTCGTCGCTTCCAACGCCCATCGCGACATTTTTTCGATCTCGGACCGAGACAATATTAATCAAAGCGTACGCAGAGTGGTAGTCCAACCCTCGGTCACTGCTCAGCCCGATCCGATTGACAACGCTGTTGACATTATCTGAACGGCAGCCCCAACGCCAGAGTAAGCAATCGATCTCTGGGAGGATCCGTCCGCGTGTCCATTGCAACTGTCCTACGGGATCTCCTTCATTTACACCGTATTCAGCGACAAGATTTTCAGTAACTGTTCCCTTACTCGCTACAGCCAACTGATCGCTATCTATATCAGCACCACTCGCAATCATCCACAGCCAAGGCCCTTCTATATAAGCCTCCGTGGAAAGACATAAGATACTTATGAACAAAGCAAAAAAGACCATCCAGACGCAGGTTGTGGTTCTCCTATTATGCTCGCGTTTCCGCCTCAATGCAAAACACACCTTTTTCTTTTTTCTATTTGGCCAGCGCGTATAAGTCCAAGCAACGCACCAGGCTGGATGTACGGAAAAGGTCATTCTCACAAAACCTTTCTCAACCAACCGCAAGATAAATTGATCTCCACCTTGTACTTGGTCAGAGCGTATAAGTCCAAGCAACGCGCCGGACTGGATATACGGGAAGGGAAGTTATTACAAAACCCGCCTCAACGAACCGCAAGGTAAATTAAAAAATATTACACAAAATCTAATATTTTGCTATAATGCGTGCAGTATATCACACCCAGTTATCGTATACAAGGGACAGCTACTCATGAAATTCAAACGTGAAGAAATTTTGGCGCAATTGCGCAACAACATTGACGCAGGTAAACCCATCATCGGCGCAGGTGCTGGCACGGGTATCTCCGCCAAATGTGAGGCTGCTGGCGGCATTGACCTGATTATTATTTACAACTCTGGCAGATTCAGAATGGCAGGTAGAGGCTCACTCGCCGGGATGATGCCCTACGGCGATGCGAACCAGATTGTCGTTGAGATGGCGAGTGAAGTGCTACCAGTCGTTCCAGATACGCCTGTCCTCGCAGGGGTCTGCGGCACCGATCCATTTCGCTTGATGGATGTCTTCTTGAGCCAGATAGATGCAATAGGGTTTTCTGGCGTTCAGAACTTCCCGACGGTGGGGCTGATTGACGGGACGTTCCGCCAACTGCTTGAAGAGACTGATATGGGATACGGACCTGAGGTGGAGATGATTCGGACAGCGAGTCAGATGGGCATGCTTACCACGCCGTACGCCTTCAACGAAACCGAGGCTGAACAGATGGCAGATGCGGGTGCGGATATCCTCGTCGCACACATGGGGCTGACAACAAAAGGCTCTATCGGTGCCCAAACTGCCCTCACGCTTGCAGATGCCGCCAAACGCGTACAAGCCATTCATGACGCTGCGAAAGGGGTCAATCCAGAGATTCTCGTTATCTGTCACGGCGGTCCCATCGCTGAACCGGAAGACGCAACATACGTTCTGGAAAATACCGAAGGCGTTGTCGGTTTCTACGGTGCGTCGAGTGCTGAACGTCTCCCGACGGAACGCGCGATTACGGCACAAATCGAAGCTTTCAAGCAGATTCGGTTGTAGTTTCCACCACCCGGTAGGTGCGGTTTTGCGGCATATTCGCCCAAATGCGATCTACATCCCTAACCGCACCGAGCATTGTCCCCTACGAAACCCGATATCCGCACAACAACGGCTGAAAAATCCCATCTTCTTTCCATTTTCTTCAAATTATGTAAGATTTTTGCACATAAATTCGTCTTTAATATACAGAGGGATAAACCGTATCATGATGCTTAACTTATAAGACTCCACATTTGAAACAGCCATTTGACCAACGTAAACACCACCAAATTTATTCATTGGAAGGTATCCTTGTGGAAAGAGAAGACGATGTTCAACTCATTTACAATATTTTATCCGGCGATGACGAGGCGTTTAGCGTCTTAGTCCAAAAATACCAACAGAGTGTCCACGCGTTCGTGTGGCGGAAAATCGGCGATTTTCACCACGCCGAAGAGATTACGCAGGACACCTTCCTACAAGTCTACAAAAAACTTCCGACACTCAAGGATCCCCATCAATTTGCTGGATGGTTGTATGTTATCGCAAACCGGCTTTGCATCGATTGGATGCGGAAGAAAAAACTTGCGGTGCAATCGCTGGAAGACACACCTACGGCAGAAATCGAGAAATCCGCTTACACACGTTACCTGTCGGAACAACGGCAGATAGCGACCTCTGAGCGTCGTCGTGAGATCGTCAAAAAACTTTTGGCAAGACTGCCAGAGAGTGAACGCACCGTCGTGACACTCTACTATCTCGGTGAAATGAAGGTCAAAGAGATTAGTAAGTTTTTAGGCATCTCTGTAAGCACGATTAACACGCGTCTGCATCGGGCGCGAAAGCGTTTACAGGAATCTGAAATGTTTTTGACATCTACTGCAGGAGGGAATTCCAAGATGCACGAGCGGAACATAGAACTTTGCACACAAAATTTGATTGCAATCGGCAAGGCAATTCAGACCTACCAGAAGGAACACGGAGATTTTCCTGAATGGCTCTCAGATCTTCATCCGAAATACTTGCCAGATGCATCGGTCTTCATCTGTCCCGCGGATGACGAAGATGGGAAAGCAGGTTTTCTTCCGAACACAGATTTGGTTGCAATCAGCAAGATAATTGGAAGGATAGGTTTTCTCCAGGACATAGATCCGAGAATGCCAGTGAGTTACGGGTATGAGCTTGCCCCAGAATATCGAGATAAAAAAAATGAACAACGTTTGGTATTCGGTGATGTCATACCACTTGTCCGTTGTTGGCATCACGTGAATGAAGATTCTGGGGTTTTGAACTTAAGCTTTGCTTCTCAGATTTATAGGTCTTCCAAGATTTGGGAACACACGCCAGAGGATATGTACGGTAGCCACGCAGCGGCGCTCACTGCTATTGAAGAGATACTTGCGCGCCCCCCTGATGACAAGCGTTACCCTGATAGTAAGCGTTTCTTTGATCTCTACCCGCAGCTTGTCAGACTTTATACCCTATTAGGAAACGAACAATCAGCGGCTGCCCTTATTGAACGTCTCAAGGCGGGAATGATACAAAACCTTCAGGGGTATCAGATGCTGTTCGATATACTCAAGACGGTGGAGCGATACGAGGATCTGCTTGCATTTTTTCAGGTAGCTGAGCAGCAGTATCCAGACAATAAATTCATCTTCTATAAACTTGCCGACATTCATAGGAAGTTAGGCAATACTGAACTCGCTGAAGCGTATGAGCGCAAGTCTAATCCGAGATACGAATTGGTTGGAAAACCTGTCCCTAACTTTTCTGTGATCGCCCTTGATGGGAATCCGATTTCGTTTCAGGAGTATCGTGGGAAAGTTGTCTTGCTTCACTTTTGGAAGGTCTGGAGGGATTTTGGCACCGCGGAAACGTCAGATATCAAGAAAGTTTACGATACTTATAAAGATGCAGGATTCGATATTATTGGGGTCTGCCTTGATAGTGAAGAAGCGATAATGCGTAGTTTGCGTAACTACACTAAAGTAAACGGCATTCAGTGGCGACAAATTTTCGACGCGGCAGCGGACTCACTTTTACAACAATATGATATTAGCGGCACTCCTGAAATGTGGCTTATTGATAGGAACGGCAAGTTAATTACACATGAAGCGAGAGTGGAGAATTTAGAGCTGCTCGTCGCAGAAGCAGTGAAGGCACAATCGCAAGACTAAAGACCTATCTCGTTTATAGGAAGATGCTGCTTTTCGATGCCCCAAGCGAAATCTAATAATTCAAACACTATAGTCGTAGTTTGCTTTCCTGAAAAACCGCTTGCTTTCCTCACCACCAACTGGAGACTCTCAAATGTTCCCCATTTGGATAATTGCCAGAAGAGAGTTCACAGAGAACATCCTCTCCCTCCGTCTACTCATCGGGTTAGTCGTCTGCCTTGCGCTTTTCGTCGCCAGTACGTATGTGCTGATGGAGGACTACGAGAAACGACTCAGCGTCCACAACGCGGCAGAGATCGAACACCGGAACGCGCTTGAAGAGGTAAAGGTGTATTCGCACCTGCGGGTGGACATCGCAAAACCGCCGGAACCCTTAAGCGTTATCTGCTTAGGGATGGAACGGCAGCTCGGAAGTACGGTAAAGGTCTCCTACGAAGATGTCCCGACAGAGGCGAAAATACTCGGCGGTGGCAACCCACTTCTGAACGTTTTTGCCGCTGTTGATGCAGTGCTCATGGTGCAGATTGCGTTCAGCCTGTTCGTGATTTCCATCGCTTACGATATCATCTGCGGTGAGCGTGAAAGCGGAACGCTCGCACTCGTCGCATCGAATCCAGTCTCAAAATACCATATCCTGATTGGGAAATACCTCGGCGGGATGGCGAGTCTCCTCCTGCCACTTGCGATCGGTTGGATAGCCGCGGCACTATTGATAAACCTAAACCCGATGATGAAATTCCACACTGCTGAATGGAACCGATTCGCTCTACTGTTTGCGGCTTTGGCATTATATCTCTCCGTATTTTTTCTGCTTTCGATGTTGGTTTCAGCAATCACCGGTCACTCGGCGAGGGCACTCGTCTGGTTGCTATTCCTCTGGATTGTGATTGTGTTCATCATCCCAAACGGTGCGGTGTATATCGCCAAACAGGTTGAAAAAGACCCCTCCAAATCCGTTGTTAACATAGAAAGCGCGGCACTCAGGACAGCGTTTAGAGAGAAAATCAGAGATTACGGCGCAAAGCATCGAAGCAGCTCCTACTTTTCCACCGGATACAGTGTGATCAGTGGCAGTCAGCCATTCGCTTTCCACGTGCTAAAAGCATCCAGAGAAGCACTGCTCTGGTATCTCGACGGTGCCAGATTTTACATCCCACACCGCATTGAATACGCGGAGCAGATAGGAAACCTCCATCAGGGATACTACCGCTCGCTGAAAAGACAGACCGTCTTGGCTGAAAACCTTTCCAGACTTTCGCCAGCATGGGTCTATTACAACATCTCCGCCGGGTTGTCCGGCACGGATTTACGGCGGCATGAGCGGTTCATCCAGCAAGCACAGGATTACCGAAACGCACTAATGGCATACATGCAGGAACAAGGTGCTTTCTCAAGCGTCAACTGGTTCACATCAGTCAATCTCAACGACATGCCCTCACAAGCCGGACTCACGGAATCAGACGAAGAAACGTTTTTTGATAACGTCGCACCGAGAAGCTGGGATGACGTGGAACGGCTTGACTTAAGTGGCGTGCCTGTCTTTAGCAGTGGACCCGCGTGGGGAAACGTCGCTCTCGGTGGTGTTCTCCCCGATCTGGTCTACCTGATGATCCTAAACATTCTATTGTTCCTGATTACTGGAGCGATGTTCCTGAAAAGCGAGGTGAGGTGAAGAGATGCTCCGTGAAATTATCTGGAGAGAACTTTTAGACCACCTACAGAGTCTCCGTTTCGCCCTGACGTTGCTTCTGGTTATCGTCTTGATGTTGACGGGAAGCGTGCTGTATATCCATGATTACCGCCAACAGGTTGCGGATTACCGTGAGAATGTCAGCGAAAACTTGCGGCTTCTGAAAAATAAGGCGGAGAGAGGCTTACACGCCGTGGTTAGTTACGGACCGAACCTACTGATATATCGTGCGCTGAGTCCATTGGGATTCATCGCTGAAGGGCACGAAAAAGACCTGCCGAACGCCTTTGCCGTGGATGCATTTGAAATGGTTGGTCCCCAAACGATCCTGCGCAGAAACTACACACTCCAGCGATTTGACGCCTTGGATTGGGTGTTTACCGTCGGCGTTATCCTAAGTTTCGCGGCGTTTGCGATGACTTATGACAGCATCTCAGGCGAGGCGGAAACCGGCACGCTCCGCCTCTGTCTCTCGAATTCGATCCCTCGCGCAACGCTGCTTTTCGGGAAATACATCGGTACAATCATCAGCCTCGCTATTCCGTTGATCATCGGGGTCTGCATGAACACGCTTATCATCTCGCTTTTCGGGGTTCTGCCTTTTGCATCGACCTACTGGCTACAGATTGGCGGGGTCGTCCTGTTTTCAGTCCTCTATATTTCTGTGTTCGCGACGCTTGGGCTGTTCATCTCCTGCCTCACGAGAAGCTCATCGGTCAGCCTCGTCCTGCTCCTTTTAGTGTGGGTGTGTTTTGCAGTGTTTATCCCGCGGACAGGTGGATTGCTTGCAAGCCGATTGGCGGAACTCCCCGATGAGAAAACGGTCGCCAGACGGGCATCGGATGAGCTACACGATATTCGTAAGCGATACGGCGAAGGTAGATTCAGCCTGCACTGGTCGCCGGGCGAACCGCTGACCCGTGCCGCCAGAATCGCCGATGCTAAGCAAGCGATCTACAATGAATACCGCCAGCAACAACTCCATCAAGTGAAGCTCGCGCAGAATCTATCCCGTATCTCCCCAACGGTGATCTATCAGATCGGCTGTGAGGCGTTGGTCGGTACCGGCATCAAACATTATGAGCGGTTTTTCAAGAAGGCGATCGAATATCGGCGCAATCTTCTACAGTTCACTTATGAAGAATATCCGTTCAATCCCAATATTTTTCTCGAAGATACGGACAGGCAGCAATTGCGTGAGACGCAAATGAGTCTGGATAAGATCCCAAAATTTGACGACCCCGCCTCCGATTTTTCCACAGCGTTCTCCGAAGCCAGTCTGGACATCTCACTGCTGTTTCTATTCAATCTCGTCTTCTTTATGGGCGCATTCCTCGCCTTCATGCGCTATGATGTGTGAATCTTTTGAACTTCCACCGCCATTAACATCGCAAGTGGGTGCGCCGCAAGTGTTTACAGTGGCACAACACCAGCGTATTTAACACCTGTCAAATAGGCGATATTGCGCTCCCACGTCGTCAAATCCTCCGTATTGAGTTGATTCAGATGGGTATGTCCGCAGGCACGCGCTAACACCTGCATGAGTGAGACAGAGGCACCGAGAAACCGATTCAACTGCTGTGCAGAAACTTCTACTTTGAGTCGAGAACGAAGGTGTTCCTTTTGTGTTGCGATTCCAACGGGACAGTTGTTCGTGTGGCATGCGCGCATTCCGATACAACCGATCGCCTGCATCGCTGAATTCGCGATTGCAACACCGTCGGCACCAAGTGCCAACGCTTTCGCAAAATCAGCAGGCGTTCTCAAACCACCGGTAATAATAAGCGTGACATCACTGTTTCCCGTTTCATCGAGATATTTTCTGGCTCGCGCCAGCGCAGGCATCGTCGGCACTGAAATGTTGTCTCGGAATAGAAGCGGTGCGGCACCTGTGCCACCTCCTCTGCCATCAAGAATAATATAGTCCACGCCGACATGCAGTGCCGCTTCTATGTCCTTCTCGATGCGTTGCGCAGAGAGTTTAAACCCGATCGGAATACCGCCGGTCTCCTTCCTCACCAGTTCCGCGAATTTTGCAAAATCATCGAGTGTTTCCCAATCCGGAAACCGCGCAGGTGAAATCGCAGGTTCTCCCGCGCGCAGCCCACGTACTGCTGCTATCTCTTCTGTTACCTTGTCGCCAGGAAGGTGTCCGCCTGTCCCCGTCTTTGCCCCTTGTCCACCCTTGAAGTGGAATGCTTGGGCGTGTTCCAGTTTATCATAGGAGAATCCGAACCGTGCGGAAGCGAGTTCGTAAAAGTAGCGACTGTTTGATTGCGCCTCTTCCAATAGCATTCCACCTTCACCGGAGCAAATACCTGTCCCCGCCATTTCCGCTCCCCTTGCCAACGCAATTTTCGCCTCAGCCGACAGCGCACCGAAACTCATATCAGAAACGAAGATTGGTATCTCCAGTTTTAGCGGCTTTTTCGCTCGCGGACCGATAACTAACCCTGTCCCTACTGGTTCATTGTCTAAGTGGGGTGTTTTATGCAGCTGCGCAACGACAAACTGAAGGGCATCCCAATTCGGTAAATCTTCGCGTAGCACTCCCATTGCCTCGGTTTGCCCGTGGTGTCCAACTTTATCGAGTCCGTGACGTGCCAATTCCTGAATTCGGGCGACATAGGGTTCTTCAGGTGTGCCGTGGATGTCCTGATACGTTCCCTGATACTCTTCACGGTGGTAAGGTTGTGGGTTCTGGTGTTCCCACTCCCGGATTTCATCTTCGTCAACGTAGACGGCATCATCCTCTATCCACGCGTTAAATTTGGCGAGGCGTTCCGTGTTATGATATTCGCTGATACCAGTGTCGTAGCGGTAATCCCAGTAGTGAACGCCACATATCAGGTTTTCACCGTCAATGTAGCCATCGGCGAGCAAAGCCCCGCGGTGATGGCATCTACCGTAAAGCACAGAGACTTCGTCGTCATACCGGATAACGACGAGATCAATGTTTGCAACGAGGGCATAAGTTGGCTCGCGATCATTGAGATCGCTGAGATCAGCGATCTTTGTTTTCGTCATTTTTGCCGGACTAATTCAAGACTCTCCCGCCAATGAATAATATTATCAGTAAGAAGCCAGTCTATTAGTAGCTTTGTCAGGGAAGGCGATGGACAGTTCCTAATTAGTCCGTCCTCCTATTCACTGTCCAGATAGTTTTCGTTAATATAGCGCGTAATCAATTCGATCTCTTCCCCTTCAAGGTAAAGCCCGTTATCTATCATCCGTGACACCATCTCGTTTGTTTCCTCTTCAGAGCGAGGAGGGTAATCTTCGACATCGGTGAGTGCATGACATTGAGAGCATTTGTCCTCAAAGAGTGCTTGCGCTTCTGCTTCATCGTAGGTATCTGCCGTTGTTGTGTCAATTTCAGTTTCTGCTTCCATTTCTGCTTCCATAACGAAAGTCACAATTTGGGCAGCCGCCTTTGCTTCATCTGCGCGCATCTGTGCCTGTCGTTGTTGCCGAACCGAAGTCTGAATGTCGGGTGTAATCGCGATAAGATACGCTGAGACGCTCCACTCTTCTTCCTGATAAATTGGTTCACCGATCATAGGCTTTATCGCCATGCGATTGACGAGCCGGACCCAATCTGTCGGTGTGCGCGGCTTCGCGAGAATAGTGCGCAAATCGTGACAGACGACACACTTGCGCTGTAAAACGTGCTGTCCGTCCCGCAATTTTCGCTTCGATGCGAGTTGATCAAGCGGTGCTTCTTCTGGCAATCCAGCGTTTTCAAGTAACCTGCGTGTTCGGGCGATCCCTTCCTCGCTGAATGCCATTGTCTGTGTTCGCAATGCCGCTTCACGGAATGTGAACGGCACTGATAACCCGATCAGCAGATAGGTGCAAATCAGCAGACACGTGCCGATATACGGCATTGCTTCCTCAAAATGCCGGAAAAACCGAAGGATGGCAATTTTGATAAGAATCAACACACCGATGGTAATCCCGAGCATTAAGTGTGCAACGGTGCGCGGTGGCAGCTCGACTTGATAGTTCCACAAACGCGGCACCATGTGCCACATCATAAAAACATAGAGTATCGCGTATGCATAACCGATAAACCGATGAAGCAGCATTAAGGAGCGTGGGGCAGAACTCGTATGTGTCTCCTTATCAAATGGGTAACCCCATAACTTAAACATCAAGAAAACAGAGGCGTTCGCGAGCCCTAAGAAGATTAACCCAAGAATCGCGCTCGTTGAAGTAGACATGTTAGCTATTTCTTCCTACGTCTCCAATACGGGACGATTTAATCGAGAGTGATACGGAGGCTCCATCACAGCACGCTGGCGTTCATTTGCCCACTCCGGTATCGGATATGCGGGAACATACGCCATATTACCTGCGGTATAGCGCGTTAAGATGGAACGACGCGGATGATCTGCAGTCCATGGGAGCGTGCCGTGCGTCACCGCCTCCGTGAAAATTATTACATCCCCCGCATCGCAGACGAGCTGCCGGATGTGCTCTTGGTGTTTCTGGTAAAGTCGCATCTCTTGTGGACACGAATAGTTGCTCTTATGGCTTCCCGGAATAACGATTAATCCACCTGCTCCTGGGGGGACATCCGTCAACTGGAAGGTGACAACAGTCAAACCGTTGTGCATACGTCCATCACGGAAAATGTAGTACTGGTTCGGATCGAAGCTGGGACCGGAGGATCCGTGAAAGATAAAACCTTCCGCACCTTTGTCCATTGAAAGCAGGAACATCTGATGATCCATGCGGAAACCCTTGCCAAGTATCTCATTGAGATAAGGAATAAGCGTTGGATGCGCGAGCATGTTTCGGAACGGGTTACACCACGGTTCTTCCCAGTTGAGCATACCGCCGAGTTCGCCTCTTCCCTGTTCACCTCTCAGCTCTTCGGAACCACCGTCAAGTGTTTGTTCGCGTGGACGAAGGCGTGCCTGATCACTATGTGTGTCAATTGCTTCGTTCGCGAGGGTTACCTCTTCTGGTGTTAGCACGTTCTTAATAACGAGGTAACCGTTGAGATCAAATAGATATTTTTCATCAGCGTTCATGTTCGATTTCCTCCACCTCTTGTTACACCGCGTAAGCGACAGAGCCGTCTTCACGCAGAGGTGTCGTGCCAGTGTTCATCGGTTGGTAAGGGTTCTGCTCGATTAAACTATCGTCAAGTTCAATGCCCAAACCCGGAACTTCGGGAATCGGAATGTAACCACCCTCTCGTTGATACGCGACTTTGTATACGGCGAAGTCTTCGGATTCATCGCCTTTCGTATACTCTTGTGTGATGAAGTTCGGGATACTCGTATCTAAGTGAAGTGATGCAGCAGTAATGAGCGGTCCGAGGAAGTTATGCGTAACGACTGCGCTGTGATACGCTTCGGCGATCGCTGCGATTTTTTTACAGTGCGTTATACCACCTGCTAAACCGAGATCTGGACGCACATATTGTGGCCCGCCTGCCTCTAAGAGTTCACGGAATTCCCAGATGCTTACATTGCGTTCGCCGATAGCGAGAGGGGTTGTCATCCGCGTCGCTAATTGTGCTTGCGTCGTGATAGTATCTATCTGAACCGGGTCTTCGATGAAATAGAGGTTAAAGGGTGCCAAAGCAGATTCCAGTAGGATGCTGTTCATCGGTGTCAGTTTCCGATGCACCTCAACAATCAGATCGAGATCCGGTCCACCACCTTCTCGTGCCGCTGCGACGAGATCGCGGGCGGTCTTGACGAGCCGATCGACTCCCATATCTTGGAAATTGCCGACTACGGGGTCAAACTTGAGTGCCGTGAAGCCTTCTTCGACGGCGGCTTTCGCTGCCTCAAACATCGTTTCTGGGGTCCCTCCGCCGCCGAGGAGATGCAATCGGATTTTATCACGGCAGTTGCCTCCTAACAGTTCCCAGATCGGCACACCGAGGTGTTTGCCTTTGATGTCCCACAATGCGATGTCCACCGCACTGATCGCACCGCTCAATGCAGTCCCGCGAAATGGACCCATGCGGTAGAGGTATTGCCAGTGGTGCTCAATCCTCAGTGGATTCTGCCCAATGAGGTGTTTCTTAAAAGTGTTGATGATGCTATCAACGGCTTCCGGGTAGCCCCAGCAAGCGGTCTGTCCTACACCGCTGATCCCCGTGTCCGTATGAATCCGAATCACATAGCCGTTCCGAATGAAAAACGACTCAATTTTATCAATTTTCATATAGCCCTCCTATGAGAAGCGTTTATCTTGATCCGTTGTATTGTAACACAAGCACACGAATTTGACAATAGAGAAAATACCTAAATTCAAAATTATCTGTTGCTATGTGCGAAACAAATTCTTGCCCTGTCTTGCCCTAGTTTTGAGAAGTGGAAATTGGAAAAATGGGCGATGAATGTAGGTAGTGACTAACTTTATCGCAATGTATTGCGAAGGCAATTCTTGCCCTTAAGGGCAAGAATTTTGGGTTCGTTGGAAAAGAGAAATATTGCGCGTTCGGGGTAAGTTTTAAAGTCAAAAAGGGTTTCATAAAGTGAAGGTGTCGCCGTGCAAGGGGGTGGCGAAGTGATCGATTTAATTAACTTATAAGATATTATTAAATTCTATTATGTTAATTAAAGCAAGGCATGGAAGAGGGCGCGGTTAGAAACTTTTCCTACAGGTGTTCACTGCGGAAACTGTCGCGGGATCGCTCTTACAGAAGAGGGAGTCAGGGTTCAGAGAGTTGTCTTACAGAGGGATTGTGTAATTCTAAATCAAACGGTTGACACAAATTTGTGGGCATGCTAATATAATAGCAAGTTTCGGAAACCTGCAAGCTGCACGCTTCAACGAGGAGGCACATTATGGCGATGTATCGAACCGCAATTGCCGGGGGTAGGCGGGGTGTCCATCATGCCCGATGCTATGCTGGTATTGAGAATATGAAGGTAATTGCCATCTGCGAAATTGACGAGGAACGTTTAAAAACAGCAGCGGAAGAACTCAACGTCCCGGGATATACGGACTACGTCGAGATGTTGGAGAAAGAAAAACCTGACATCGTCCACGCTGTCACAGAGCCGACAGTACCACGACATATCTGGGTAGAACCTGCCGCCGAAGCAGGTGTTAAAGCGTTGGTAATAGAGAAACCGCTTGCCCTCAGACCCAGCGAAGCAGAGGCACTCGCCGCAGCACACGAGAAAACAGGACTAAAGATTATTGTCAATCATCAACGGCGGTATCTGCCATTTGCTGAGAAGTTACTGGAGTTTTTTGCTGATGACAGCCTTGGTGATATACACTTTATCCGCGCCTGTACTGAAGGCGACATTACCGATATGGATACCCATTTGATGGATGTTGTGCTTTTCGCGCTCAAAGACGTTCCGATTACGCACGTGTGGGGTGCCGTTGAAGGTGCTGAAATCTACGATGTTCCACACCGGCAATGCCCCGAAGATTTGATGGCGATTTATACGTTTGAGAACGGTGCGCGCGTCTTTTTTGAATCCGCACGGACAGCATTTGGAACCATCGACTTTCCGGGCAGTAATCCACGGTGCAACCTCGATTTTTGGGGAACAAAAGGCAGAATGTGGTGGCGGGAAAATGGTTCATGGGGCTATCAGTTTGACGGTATGGCACAGCACTTCGTTGAGAAAACCCACTTCGGTGAAGATGACAAATTCGGGCAACGCGCGTTTACGGAAGCGATTGCCACATGGCTTGATGACGAAAATCAACCCCATCGAAACAGATTGGAATTTGCGTTGCTCGGCTTTGATTTGATTATGGCGGCGTATCGCTCTGCACTCATCGGCGAACGGATTGCGTGGCCCCCAAAACTCAGCGATGAGGAGTGGGTGGAACTCAAAAATAGGGTGACTGGTGCCTGAAATAAAATATGATAGCGTCCGAAACCACAAGACCTCGCCCTTTTTATCTAATTGGTGTAAGCCCAACTAACGGGCTGGATATACGTAAGAGATTTTTCTTTACATAACTCGCCTAAACGAACCGCAAGGAACATTAAAAAATATGCTCAATCAAACGCAGGTTGACACATTCCGTAAAAAAGGCTTTCTTCTCGGAAACCGTGTTCTAAGTGACGAACAGGTTGACGAGTTGCGTGCGGAATTAGCGCGCGTCATTGATGACTATGAAAAAGCCGATGTACCGCAGCCGGTGCGCATTGCCAATCTCGGTGGCAAGGAAGAAAGCCCAGTCTGGCAAATCGTTAATATTTGGGAGGCAAGTCCTGCTTATCACCGACTGATTCACAACCCGACTATTGTTGAGGAGATTGGACAACTGATGTCGGCGACAGAGTTGCGCGTGTGGCATGACCAGATCCAGTACAAACCGCCGAAAGTCGGTGGTGTCAATCGTTGGCATCAAGATTCGCCGTTGTGGGGGATTCTCACCCCGAAAACGAGTCAGGTAAGTGCCTGGGTTGCGTTGGACGATGTTGATGAAAGCAACGGATGTATGCGTATGGTTCGCGGCTCCTATCATTGGGGGAGTCAGATGCCATTTCTGCGCGAGATCCCAGACATCCATACAATGCCGGATCGTTTTGAAGAGAGTGCGTTGAAAGTGGAGCTCTGCCCTGTGCCGAAAGGACATGTCCATTACCATCACGCTTTAACATGGCACGGGTCACATGACAACACCAGTAATGGACCCCGCCGTGCGATTGCGGTGCATTATATGACGAGTGAAACCCTTTATGATGAAGGTGGCAATCACCTCATGAAACCTTTTGTCACCGTCAATAATGGTGATAAGTTGGCAGGCGACCATTTTCCACTCGTAATGGATGCAGGGGTACCTACAGACCCCAGTGTATAAATATTTTCTATTGATAGGAGACAGATATGCTCAACCAAACGCAGGTTGACACATTTCGTGAGAAAGGTTTTCTTCTCGGAAGCCGTGCTTTAAATGATGAACAGGTTGACGAGCTGCGTGCGGAATTGGCGCGCGTGATTGATGACTACGAAAAAACCGATGTCCGGCAGCCGGTGCATATCGTCAATCTCGGGGGCAGAGAGGAAAGTCCGGTCTGGCAAGTCGTTAATATTTGGGAAGCGAGTCCAGCCTATCATCGGCTCGTTCACAATCCAATTATTGTGGAAGAGATTGGACAACTGATGTCGGCGACAGAGTTGCGTGTCTGGCACGACCAGATCCAATACAAACCGCCGAAAGTTGGTGGGGTCAACATGTGGCATCAGGATTCACCCTATTGGCCCATTCTTACCCCAAAAACGAGTCAGGTAAGTGCTTGGGTTGCGTTGGATGATGTTGACGAAAGTAATGGGTGTATGCGTATGGTCCGTGGTTCTCACCATTGGGGCAATCAGATTCCATTCTTGCATTCCATCAAAGACATCCATTCTATGCCGGATCGCTTTGAAGATAACAAATTAGAAGTAGAGTTCTGTCCGGTACCAAAGGGGCATGTCCATTACCATCACTCCTTAACGTGGCACGGGTCGCATGACAACACCAGTGATAGTCCTCGTCGTGCGATTGCGGTGCATTACATGACGGACGAAACCCTTTACGATGCCAGCGGGAACCATGTTATGAAACCTTTTGTCACTGTCAATGATGGTGATAAATTGGCAGGCGATAGTTTTCCACTCGTGATGGATGCCGGCAAACCAACGAGTCCCAGTGTATAAATTTTTTTATTCGATGAAAAACCAAAAACAGAGTCCGTAATGTAATGGAGGACGGATATACGGAGAGGCACTTGAAAATATCAACCTGCCTCACCGAACCGCAAGGAAAGTTAAAATATGAAAGTTGTTGATGCAGTTGCAAAAGTCCTTAAAGCAGAAGGCGTGGAATACCTATTTGCGTATCCCGTTAATCATATAATTGAGGCAGCGGCGAAATTAGACATCCGTCCGATTATTGTGAGACAGGAACGTATTGGACTTCACATGGCGGATGCGATGAGTCGGATTACCTCTGGACAAAAGATCGGTGTGTTCTGTATGCAGAGCGGACCGGGTTCCGAAAATGCATTCGGTGGTGTCGCCCAAGCGTATGGCGATTCCGCCCCAATTGTGGTTTTGCCGGGTGGCTATTCCCGAAACATAACGCAAATCCAACCGAACTTCAATTCTGCCTTGAACTATCGGCACGTAACAAAGTCGTGTGAGCAGGTCACAATGCCTGAAGCTGTCCCGGAAGCGATGCGACGCGCCTTTACGCAAGTACGGAACGGTAGACCCCGCCCCGCACTTGTGGAATTCCCGTCGGATCTGTTTAATGAGGAGATTTCTGACTCCTTTGATCCGACACCTGTCCCCACCGTGCGCTATGGACCTGACAGTGCCTCGATTGAAGCCGCTGCAGAGGCACTGCTTGATGCCGAGTGTCCTATTATCTACGCAGGGCAAGGCGTGCATTACGCCCAAGCTTGGGCTTCTTTGAAAGAATTAGCGGAGCTGCTTGCTGCACCCGTAACAACGAGTTTGGGCGGTAAAAGCGCGTTTCCTGAAGATCATCCATTAGCCCTCGGTTCTGGTGGGCGTGCGATTCCGAAACCGGTGCATCATTATCTCCAGAAAACTGACCTGATTTTCGGTATCGGGTGCAGTTTCACACGAACCGGCTTCGGTGTCAAGATTCCCGATGGAAAACGAGTTATTCACGCGACGTTAGATCCAGCGGACATTAACAAGGACGTTCCCGTTGAAACCGCCCTCGTTGGCGATGCGGGTTTAATTTTAGATGGATTGGTAGAAGCCGTCCGCGACCGTTCCGATGGTGCATCCGAAGCGCGCAGAGCAGCCGTCACTGGAGAAATTGGTGCGGTTAAATCGGAATGGCTCGGACAGTGGACACCGAAACTCACTTCTGATGAAGTGCCGATGACACCGTACCGCGTTATTTGGGACCTGCTACATACTGTTGATGTCAAAAATACGATTATTACACACGATGCGGGAAGTCCACGCGACCAAATGTCGCCCTTCTGGCAGTCTGTTGCACCACTCACCTACATTGGTTGGGGCAAAACGACGCAGCTCGGCTACGGTCTTGGACTCGCAATGGGCGCGAAACTCGCCAGACCAGATGCACTCTGTGTCAACGTTTGGGGTGATGCCGCCATCGGTTTTACCGGTATGGACTTTGAGACCGCTGTGCGTGAGAGGATACCGATTCTCTCTGTATTATTCAACAATTTCTCTATGGCAATTGAGATTCCGATTATGCCTGTGTCTACCGAAAAATTTCGTAGTACAGACATCTCTGGACACTATGCTGACATGGCGAAGGCGTTTGGGGGCTACGGCGAGCGTGTCGAGACACCGGACCAGATTATTCCAGCGATCCAGCGCGGTATCCAAAAAACGCAGGAAGGCGTTCCCGCCCTCCTTGAATTTATTACGGCGAAGGAAATTCAGATTTCTACGTTCTAAATGGCTATCGGCTTTCAGCAGTCAGTAAAGACGCAAGCATTACAAAACGTCTCTTTTCTTTGCTGATGGTTTCCGATGGCTGATGGCTATTCCCGCTGAAAGCCGATGGCTGACGGCTGACGGCTATAAAAAAAGGAGTCCTCTGTTATGAAACCGATTATCACAGTTCTTTCCATCATTGTTTTAAGTTTTAGTGTTAGTGCGTGGGCGTTAAACGATGATGATGCGCTTATGTTGTACTTCACCTTTGACGAAGACGAGGGTGGTAAAGTTACAGACGTGAGCGGGAATAACATTGAAGGCACTTTTGAAGGTGCAGTCTGGTCGAAAGATGGTAAATTCGGTGGTGCTGTCTACCTTGAAGACACCGAAAAATTTGTAGAGGTTGACGCAGTCCCTGAACTTGACATCACCGATGAACTTACGATTCAAGCTTGGTTTTTCCCTGAAGAATCCCAGGGGGATTCTAACTTGATGGGACGCAGGAGCGGGGCGAATGTTGGCGGCTATTGTCTCCAATGGAGCGCGCAATTTACCGGTGCCCCACAGATTGAGACGTGGATTAACATCGGTGGGTGGCAAGGTTCACGGAATAAACAGACCATTAAGCCCAAATTAGAGCAATGGCACCACGTCTCTTCTACCTACGATGGTGATATGATTCGCCAATACATTGATGGTAAGTTGGATGTTGAATTCGAGACACCGAAGGGTAAAATTAACAGCATTGAGGTTGTTTTTCGTATCGGTAAAGCGCAAACGGGACTAAAGGGTATGATCGGCTTGGTTGATGAGGTGGCGATCTATGACCGCGCCCTCACTGTTGAGGAGATTAACCAAGATATGGAAAACGGCGTTTACTTTGCTGTATCTCCCAAAGACAAACTTGCCACAACATGGGGTAAGTTAAAAATGTAAAGTAGATAAATATTCTCTGTCATAGCGGCAGTGCCATAATGCCTGCCTGTTGCCAAGTAGGGGCTGGGTAACCCAGCCCCTACAAAAGGGGCGGGTTTTGATCCGCCCTTCTGTTCATTCTAAAAGGAGGAACCACCGATGAGAACCCAGATTCTGATGATGCTATGCGTTTTTCTAAGTCTATCGTTCTGCTTTGCGGGGTACACTGCGGGTGGAAAGGGCAACGTGAAACAACTCGGTAAGCAACTATATGTCTGGCATTTCGACGAAGGTAACGGGAAACAGAGCGAGGAGGAAACTGCTGGCTTGGTTGGTGAATTTACTGGAGATATCAAATGGGCTGAAGGTATTCTCGGCAAAGCTGTACAGATGGCTGGCAAGGCTGGCAAAGCTGATTTCATAGAGGTTGCACACTCCGAGGAGATTGATATAGACGAAGCGATCACGATGATGGCATGGGTTTACCCTGATGAACTTCCAGCAGGTGCTCAGGAGAACAAATTCACCATCTTCTACAAGAACACCTACTATCTGCAAATTGAACCGGGAGAAGGGAAGCTTGCTTACTATTTCTACGAGACCAGTAGTCCTGGCTATCATATCTCTGATGGCAAGGTGAAGGCGAAGGAGTGGAGCCATGTTGCCGTTGTGTGGGACGGGAAGGAAGCCGGGTTCTATATCAATGGGGAATCTGATGGCACGGCTATCGCACAGAAGGGACCTGGTCTAAGCAGAGCGGATAAACCCTTACGGTTCGGCGGTGAGAACAACGGGTGTTGCCCCCGTTTCTTTCAGGGACGTATTGATGAGCTGATGTTAGCCAACTATGCGCTTTCTGAAGCTGAACTCCAGAAAATTGTCAACGATACGCTTGCTGTTTCCGCCCGTGGCAAATTGGCAACGATGTGGGGTAATTTGAAGCGGTAGTGCTGTCTATTTTAACGGAGATGGGCGGGATTCATTCTCGCCCATTTTTCGTTGCAAATAGGCGGGAATAGGCGTATAATTGGTTTAAAGCCGGTGCCGGTGAAGTAAAGATGATGCCGAAAACCAAAGATGAACAGCAATCACCGAATATTCATATTGCAGTGGAGAATTTCGGACCTATAGAGAAGGCGGAAATAGATTTGCGTCCGCTAACCGTGTTTGTCGGTGAAAGCAACACTGGCAAGACCTATTTTGCTGCGCTCATCTATGCATTACAACGTACCTTTGAAGGGTTTGCGCGAATTCCTTGGCTATATGATGTTATTTTGCTTTTAAAGGAAATAGATACTGAAACTTTGGAAGCACTGGCAAAACTAAATACCTATGGGCAGCCATTCAGGTTTTCCGACTTACCACAACGACAACATGCGGATATATTGCGCGGTCTTAGAAACCCTGAACCATTCGGAGACGAACTCAAAAGATGTTTCAACTTCAACTCCATTTTAGAGTTAATTCGATTTACTGATAGCAAGGATAATGAACTAAAGATTTCGCTAAAAGTTAGTGAGGAAAATCAGTCTCTTTGGAGCTTTGAAATGAAAGGTTCCGGGGCGGACATCAGTGTAGCTGGAAGGGTCAACGAGGATACGATTCTTCGCGCTGAGGATGCGATATCACAAAAAGAACTTAACCTTGAAGATCTTGCGACACTTTTTAACAGGAATAGGGTGCCGGATTTCTATTACCTTCCTGCGCCTCGGGGCGGTATCATGGAAACTCATGGTGTAATTCTTAGTTCTCTCGTGGAGAGTGCCACCCGCTCCGGATTAGAGCGTTCGTCTGGAAATGCTACGATTTCTGGGATGATAGCGGACTTTCTAAAGCAAATCATAAATTATGATGAACGTCGCCTATCTTCAGATGAGATGAGTGGAATTGCCAAAGTTCTTGAAGATGAAGTGCTACGTGGCGAGATAGAGGTTAGGCGACCCGCTGCTGGGTATCCAGAATTTCGCTATCGTCCACGAAAATCGGAACAGACATTGCGTATGAGTCAATCTTCATCAATGGTTTCGGAGCTTGCACCGCTCGTCCTATTTCTGCGTGGGATTGTTCAAGTGGGTGATACGCTCATCATTGAAGAACCCGAAGCCCATTTGCATCCCGCTGCCCAAACTAAGGTTGCTTTAATTCTTGCTCGCTTAGTCAGAGTCGGTGTCCGCGTGATTATCACGACGCACAGTGAGTGGCTCCTTGAGCAAATTGGCAACTTGGTTCGTGAAGGTGAAGTGATGAAGTTGGGGAAAAACAAAACAGAACCGACGACTTGGTTGACGAAGGAAGAGGTTGGTGCGTGGTGGTTCCGCACAGACAAGCCAGTGGCGGAAATACCGTTTGATAACATTGAAGGCATAGAGCCGAAAGATTACTATGACGTTGCTGAGGAACTCCATAATAATGCTGTTGAATTCCAACAACATCTGCTGAATGAGGAAGAATTCGGTGATGATGAGTGAAGTTCTCAGCGAGATCCGAGAACGGGTTGGCGAAGAAAACCTTATTAACTCGTGTGGTGACCGTAGGTGTCGTGTGGACATGACTGATATTCCACACGAGCGGGTTGTGATAAATGTAGACACGGCATTTTCAGGAGAACGGATCACAGGTAAACGGTGCGACCAAGTTCTGGTTTACGGAGACGCTGCCAAACGCAAATTGGTTGTGGCTTTAATTGAACTCAAGAGCGGAACCTTCAAAGCAACAGATGTATCTGAGCAGCTACAAGGGAGCGTTGATTTGTTCGCTGGATTGATACCGCAAGTTCTCGAAGTTACCTATGTTCCTGTTCTTTTTTATGGTAGGGGAATTTCCAAACTGCAACGTAGAGATCTCAATAGGAATCCAGTGCGTTTTCGGAATCAAAAATTCCCTATTCGGCTAAAAAAGTGTGATGAGCCGAAGAATCTTGCGAGTGTACTATCTCAATCTGATAATCTCTGAGGACGACTGGCAAGGTTTCTATTATGGAAGTTCGGACACGATCCCTTTAAGAGCGTCCTCTTCCTGTGCAAGCGTTTTGAGTTCTGGATTGAGACTTATCGCCTGAGTGAGCGAGTCTATCGCTTTTTGCGATTCACCCTCTAACGCGTAAGCGCACGCGAGGTTGTAGTGGAGTAGGGCAGTCTGCGGAAAAGTTTCGAGGGCGCGTAGACACGCCTCGCGCGCTTCGGCTGCTAAGTTCTGTCGGAGATAGGCGGTTGTCAGATTGACGTAGCCTTCGGCGATAGCGGGTGCCATCTCAATCACTTTTTTGAAGTTCTCAATAGCAGCGGCGTATTCCTCGGCATATAGATGTGCTTGTCCGAGGTTGTTGTAAGCCGACGGTTCTTGTGTGAAGAAAAGTGTGCGTCTCTTATTTTTTATCGCCTTCTGATACGCTTCGATTGCCTGTTGTGCGTCGCCGTTACGGATCAGGAAAGTTGCCTTTCGATAGTGGTCGTTGAATTGGGTTTGGTGGTGCCAGATCCAGATAAACAGCACTGTTACTGCAAGGCAAAACGTCATGCAGACGATTCTAAAGGCTTTATTGGTAGGTGCCTGCTCAGCTTCTTGTTCTTCTGTAGATTCCTGCTCTGGAACTTGATTTTCGTTAGAAGTCATAATTTTTTTAAACTCACAGCTACAAATTTTCGCTTTCACAAAAGGAATACACGAAATATGAAAACTTACGGATTCGGTATTATTGGGTGCGGAATGATTTCCGATTTTCATTCCGCCGCAATTTCTGAATTAGAACACGGACAATTAGTCGCAGTCAGTTCACGGGATGCTGAAAACGCCAAACGCCTCACCGATCGATACAACGTTGACAGTTACGCCGATTATACGGAGATGCTCAAACGGGATGACCTTGATATTGTTTGCATCTGTACACCAAGCGGAGCACATTTGGAACCTGCTGTCGCCGCAGCACAAGCCGGTAAACACGTCATTGTTGAGAAGCCCTTGGAAATCACCTTACAACGGTGCGATCAGATTATCGAAGCGTGCGATGCCGCCGATGTTCGACTCTGTGCTATCTTCAATTCCCGATTCACCGAAAGTACACAACTCGTTAAATCCACGATTGAAAGTGGACGATTCGGCAAGTTAACCTTGGGCGATGCTTACATCAAATGGTACCGATCTCAAGAGTATTACGACAGTGGCGGCTGGCGAGGCACATGGGATCTTGACGGTGGTGGCGCGCTCATGAACCAATCTATCCATGCCATCGATCTGCTCCAGTATTTTATGGGACCGATTAGGTCTGTACAAGCGTTTACCGATACTTTAGCGCATGAGCGGATAGAAGTTGAAGATGCCGCTGTCGCCGCACTCCGATTTGAAAACGGGGCACTTGGTGTCATCGAAGGTACAACTGCTGCTTACCCCGGCATGCTTAAGAAAACCGAAATCTCCGGTACACATGGGACTGTCGTCTTGGCGGAAGAGGACATCGTGACATGGGAATTCGACCCAGAACTTCCTGAAGATGCGGAGATCCGAGAGAAATTCGCCCAAAAGACAGATACCGGTGGCGGTGCCTCCGACCCAAGAGCCATTAACCATGCCAATCACCGGCGGCAGATGGAAAACCTCATTAACGGACTTGAAAGCGATGCCTCGCATCTTGTTGATGGGCGTGAAGGTCGCAAAGCGGTTGAGATTATCCTCGCTATCTATCAATCCAGCCGTGAGGGACATCCGGTTGAATTGCCCTTGTAACGGTAGAACGAAGTCTGCTTACTCCTATTCGTAGTCAAAAACTATTTTGATTGCCTCATCTTTCTTGTTTAGTGCCATCTCAAACCCGAGTTGTGCCTCTGTAAAGGGCAGATGGTGAGTAATAATGGGTGATACATCGAGGCGACCTTGGGCAATCATGTCCATCGCCAGCGGGAAATCGTTCTGTGCATCCGGTCCGACGGATCCAATGAATCGGAGATTCTTCCGAAAGAAATCTGCGAAGTGGAAATTATAAACTTGGTCGTCCGGTACGCCAAAGGCAAGGAGTGTCCCTTCGCGTTTTAGCAGTTGGAGACACTGATTGATAGTCTCTGTTTGGTGTCCGACGACCTCAACAACCAGATCTGCCATTCTACCTTCCGTAATCTCCTCAACGGCAGCAACTGGATCTTCCTTCGCGGCGTTAATTGTATGTGTTGCATGCATCTTCTTGGAAACTGAAAGTCGGAAATCGACCAGATCGGTCGTAATTACCGTCCGTGCACCGAGGTTGCTCAGCATATGCGTAAAGAGGAGTCCCATCGGTCCCTGTCCAATAACGACGGTATCAAGATTAAGCAGATTCGGCAGCTTCCGGCATGCCCAAACGACGGTTCCAAGCGGTTGGGACATCAGGATGCAGTCTTTTCTTGGAAAATCCGTCAACGGCATCGTGACGCTTTCGTCTGATAGGAAGTATTCTGAAAGTCCACCGACGGCGCGTGGGAGTGCAAGTACCTCGTCCCCTGCCTTGAATTTGTCCGATGTGCTTTCTGTAACAACGCCAATTGCCTCGTGGATTGAAAGCCCCGGTCCAAGTGGATAACTTTCCGCTGGATGTTCAAGGACGAACGATGGCATATCAGTTCCACAGATGGCACTGTGGACAGTTTTTATCATCACCGTTCCATTCGGATAATCGGCGAGATTCGGTTGTTCTATGTCAACAATTTCAATCTGATGTGGTGCAACAATTTGCCCAGCTTTCATTTTTTTAGTTATGGCCTCCCAGACTGTCCTCCACTAAGTTTCGGACAGGTTTTCGGTTAATCCTGTACACTCTGCTTAAAATGAGAGTGGTTAATTATTCTTGAATTTTTGTAACGCTTCCTGACTTCCACTTCCGAACCTACTGCTCGGTATGTTTGCGTCCGTCCTAATTGTTACGATTCGCTAATGCTTTCAAGACGTGTTGATGGAGTTTTCCGTTGGTCGCGACGATGCCGAGATTCTCAAGCATCCGTTTTCCTGTCAAGAAATTGAGAGGTGCCCCGTTCGCATCGGTAACTGTGCCACCTGCTTCTTCGACTACAATAAGCCCCGCAGCGTGGTCCCAAATGCATTCGCGGTAATCTGGGGATGCTGGATTTGGAAGACGGATGTAGAGCGACGCTTCGCCACGGGAAACGATGCCGTACTTCGTTTGGCTGTCCATGCGGACAGGTGATTCTGTGATTCCGAGGGCATTTGCGATGTTGCCGTGTGCATCGCTGTCACCGTGTGTAGACTCGACACTCTCTGCGAAGCGGTGTGTCGCTTCTGAGACGTGCACTTGCTCTATAAAATCTCCCGTTTTTGTGTAGAGCCGCGTACCTTCACCGCGGGCGGCTACAAAAAGGCACCCATGTTCTGCGTCTCCATCGTTCAATCGATGTGGTAAATTTGGACACCCTAAAACGCCGAGTTGAACGGTGCCATTGACAATATAAGCCAAGGCGACCGCGTACTGATCACGGCGGAGAAAGCCTTTTGTGCCATCAATCGGGTCGAGTGTCCAGAAACTCGGTCCAACCTCACCGCTTCCGCGATCGATCCATTCGCAGACAGTTTCATCTGAAACTGTATCTTCGCAAAATCGGTTCACATAGTCTGTAACGCGTTCCGAAAGCGACGCGTTCTCTTTAAGTGCTTGTGCACTTTCCTCAGCGACAATAGTGTCGTCGGGGAAGGCATCACCAATCGCCTTGCATATCAGTGCTTGCGATCCGAAGTCTGCGACGGTTACAGGACTTCGATCTGTTTTTTGGATTGCATCTGTTGGCACCATCTCAGTCTGTACGTGCTCACAGAGTCGCATGGCTTTCATAACAGCATTGATGGCGGTTTGTTCTGGCGAAACTTTCAAGTTTCCAAAACTTGCTACAGAAAAGTTTAAGAGCATTTTTCCCTTTTAATAGTTGTCAGTTATCAGTTACCGGTTGTCAGTTAAGAGGGGTTTTGTAACAATCGCCCAAACTTGGCGTACGCCAAGCAGTCGTCCATTGTTACAGAGACATCTTAACCGACGACTGACAACCGATAACTATTCAGCGTCTGTTGAATTGGTTCATTGCCGTAAGGATATCGTCTTTGATAAAGGTTTCAATGGCATCAACAGCTCGATGGATAGTGTGTGAAATCTCAATTTCTTCGTCTTCCGAAAAATCGGTAAGGACATAGTCAACCAAGTTACCGACAGGTTCACCGATACCGATGCGTAAGCGTGGAAATTCTGTCGTACCTAAGTGATGGATGATAGACTTCATGCCTTTCTGACCCCCGTCGCTACCTTTCCGCCGCATCCGGAGCACGCCGATGTCTAAGTGAACATCGTCATAGACGACACAGAGTTCCGGGAGTGCGATCTCAAACCGCTGGACGAGTGCGGCGACGGCGGTCCCGCTGTTGTTCATGTAGGTCATCGGCTTCGCGAGGATGATAGGTATTTCGTGCCGTGTCGTTTGCATAACGAGCGATTTGCAAATTGATGTGTGCGTCGGACGTTTTTGGTTTTTGGGCGCGGAGGCATGCCTACAGAATTCTTCGTAGAGTGCGTCAATGACCCGAAAGCCGATATTGTGTTTGGTGTGCTCGTAGCGCATCCCGGGATTACCGAGTCCAACGATGAGTTTTACTTTCTTGTCCATACATTGTGTCGTATTATGTAAATGAGGGTGTGATTTCGAATCTCACCAGCAAAGCGAGAAATTTTATTGAAACAAATGTAGGGGCTGCGAAAGATTGAGATGCCCCGCGAGCGTTTTCACTTCCTCACCATCAATTAAAATTTGAACCTGTTTAATGTCATCCGGAAATGCGTCGAAAACGGTTTTGAGAATTGCCGTAATCGTCAAAAGTTCTGCTGTTGTACCGCCAATATGACCTTCGGAGAGATGACTTGAAAAGTCCAAGTAAGCAGTCTGTTGGGTGTCGATGTAGGTTTCGTTTAGGAGTGTTCCACGCGGAATCGTATTTCTAAAATTAGGCGGCGTTTCCTGAATAAGTGCGGTGACTACCTGATTTAAGCGTTTGGTGGGTTCTGTCGTATGAAGTCGGCGTTCAGTTTTAACAGGAACAAGCGTCAGCGTAGTAGGGTCAAGAAGAAATAGGTTGACTTCCTGTGGTGGCGGTGGCGTATCTGACGGGTTAGCGGCAGTAGGCAGCGGTGGTGGTGCGGTCGGAACCACTGATTGTTTTGACCGCTTGATCAGAAATAGCGTCGCGGCGAGACAAACTGCGACAAGAACCAAGGTTATTCCCCATATCACTAAAAGTCTTGAGAAGCCGGCACTGCTGTTATGTTTCACCTTTTTCTTCCTATTTTTGATACCGAGGTTCTGTACCTCAGTTTGCTGCTATTTTAAGCCTCTACGAGTTGTGCAGCAAGTTCTAAAGCATCTACGGTCCAGAAACACTCAGGACGAGGTTGATAAACACCCGGGGCATCTTTTTCTGGGCGGCAGTTGCGTAGGGTTTCTACCCACCGTTTCGGTATTGCCGATAGCCCGTTGACGGCACCGAGGCGTGCACCACAAATTGCGGCATTTGTGTCTGTATCGCCTCCTTGCATCACTGTGTTGACAATTCCTTCCTCAGTACTTGGCGCGTGAAGCAGTTGATAGAGAGAATTCTGAAGTGCGATCAGCACCCAACCCTGATTCCACATGTAATCTTTAGGTGGTGTATCCTTTGCCTCTCGGATAGCCTCAATAATGCTTTGTTGAGTCGTTATCTGCTCTGCCCAAGAAACAATTTGTTCATAAAGGATATGGGCATCACAGCCTATGCGGATTGTATGTGCTATTGTCATGGCGAACAGTGCGCTGGTATCCTGACAAACTTGGTGAATGTGTGTAATTGCCGCATCCTGACGTGCCCAGTCTGCAACCTGTTCTAAGTCGTAATTTGTACCAAAGATTCCGAGTGGACTGACTCGCATCATTGCACCGTTTGATTGGCTATCTGGTCTGTGATGCCCTGCGAGTCCACTGCTAGTCGTATACCCGCAATCAAACGGGTCCGACTCATACCAAAAAATGTAAGCCTCCCGAATTGCTTCTGCGTCAAATATCCCTCTTTCCAGCAGTGTCCGTGCCAACATGAGTGCTAATTCGGAATCATCTGTCGGTTGCCCTGCGATTGTACCCCAAGTTCCTCCGTCAACCATATCCGAGATGCTGTCCGGATATTTCTGCCGAATCTCTTCAGGTGACTCGAATTCAACAAGGCTTCCAAGCGCATCTCCTGTGAGTTGTCCGATGAAGCACCCTTGTGCTCGTGAGATACGTTCACTGATATTCGCTTTTTCATGATTATCTATCATGTATTTGCCTCGTATGTGGTTATAGGCTTGTCCTAAACTCGTTGAGGTCTTACTGTTCTACTGTTTGGGGGACAGACGGGTTAATAGAAGAAATGTATCGCTGGAAAGCGCGGGCGATTGCTTGGGCAACGCTTGTGATATACTCAGCGTTAGAGAGCTTCTCTAAATCCTCTACGTTAGAGAGGTAACCGAGTTCTAAAACGACAGCTGGCATATAGGCATCGGATAATGCTACGAGTGGTAATTCAATAATCTTAACGGGTATTTCTGTGAGGAAATTCAATTCCGTTTCCATCGTGTGTGCGAAGTCTCGACTCTGTTTTAAAAAATTAGCTTGGGCAAGGATTTTTAGCCGTTGCCCTGCCGGTCCCGACTGGACATTACTTGGGAATCGAAGTTCACCTTTCGGATTATTGAGGTAAATCTTAATGCCTTTTTCATGTGGTGAAAAGGAGGCGTTACAGTGTAAACTGAGGAAGAGTTGTGCTTGGTTTCGCTTCGCAACCTGAATGCGCTCAAGGTGCGTCTTTTTCGCATCTGTCTGGCGTGTGAGGTAGATCTGCATGCCCTGCTGTTTGCTAATCTGTTGGAGTTGTTTTGCGAGTGTGAGTACGATGTCTTTCTCAAGAAGCCCCGTATTACTTTCGCATCCGCGATCGTCCGCGCCACCGTGCCCTGGGTCAATGATGATTGCCCAATCCACAGAATTGCCTGTCACCATAGGTGTCCATGTATTCTTAGGTCTAAGCTGCACCTTTTGTAAACTGGGGTTGTAGATAGCTTCAAGGTTATCAAAATCTGGTAAGACTTGTGTGAAAAAGGTGATGGGTAACATCGGCTCCTGCGCGATAATTATCGGCGGTGTCGGGAGGGTGTGTGTCTGTCCTCCAGGATCGATGCTTACGACCAGGTTATTGATTTGTAAGCGGATTTGCTTACCTTTTGTTTTTAAAGTGAGTCGTTTTCGGGGATAGTTGTATTGATCCGTCATGTCAGGATCGAAAACCTGTTTCACCGCATCAACGGGAAGGTAAACTTGTTCCTCTTGCCGCTGTGCCGGTACCTCCGCAATGGTTTTTCCGTCAACGTCGATGAAGTGGACGGAGATTTCTTGCGCGATACCGTTGAGTGCGACACTCCACGCGAGAATGCCTAAAAAAAGCGCGCTAACCGTAACACGTACAGAGTACCTGTTGGTGCGCGCTTTCTGTGGCTTTTTCCTATAGACAACGCTATTCGTCGTCATCGTCATCATCGCCGCGTCTACGGGAAATAATTTCTGGTTCCGTAGGTTGCTCTTCAGCGTCTGCTTCGATTTCTCCTTCGCCATCTTCAGCCTCTGTTGTTTCTTCTTCAAGTTGGACGCGCGGTTGGCTGACCATCGCAATAGTCCGTTCTAAATCCTCTAATATCTCAACGTCATCGTCCAGGCTTAAATCACTCACGTGGACAGCGTCACCGATGTCCAAGTGACTCACGTCAACGGGGATGTCAGTCGGCATTCGCATCGGTAAGCAGTGAAGCATTACCTGGCGGAGCGGGAAGTCAAGAACGCCACCCTCCTGAACGCCCACTGGGCTACCTTCCAGAACCACCGGCACGGCTGATGTTACAGGTTCCTCTAAAGAAATTCTGATAAAATCTGCGTGAATGAGCGTGTGCTTCTCCACTGGATGGCGTTGAATTTCTTTGATAATGACGGTTTCGGTGTCACCGTTACCGACTTCCATATTAATGATAACGTTTTCACCGTAGGTTCGTAGGAATTGTTTGAAGATTCGCGCGTTGAGTTGGATTGCTAAAGTGCCTTGTGCACGACCATATAACACGGCGGGTACCCCACCTTCTTTCCGGAGTTCACGCGCACTCTGCTTCCCGAAAGTGTTGCGTTGCTGAGCTTCTAATTTTGCTTGTAGCATTTTAAAATTCTAACCTTTTTTCTTCTATAGATTCAAAACTTTATGAGAAAGGAAACAGGGCGGGTAGGATTCGAACCTACGCATACAGATTCCAAAGACCTGTGCCTTACCGCTTGGCCACCGCCCTTCAATTATCAATATATACACCGACAGGACTGGTTACCGTCGTTGCGCAAAAACTGACCTTGCTTTTGAAGTATGATTCGCTCTTACATGCTGTGTCACTATTGCGCATCACCGCGAATACCGTAGCACCACTGCCGGACATCAGCGTGCCATAACACCCAGCCTGCGTAGATAACTCGGTTTTTAGCGCGGCGATTTCAGGATATTGGGAAAAAACCGGCACTTCAAGCAGGTTGTAAAGGTTTTTCCCGATGCCAACGACATCACCCTTTTTTATGTAGGTCTTTATAATTATACCTTCCTTTTCGTGTGTTGTCAAGGAAAAGTTCAATTTCTTAAAAATAGCCGCTGTCGAAATTTCGGTGCCTGGATTTAGAAGGAGGAGTGGTACATCGAAGAGAGTGGGAAGACGGGTTAACCTGTCCCCGATGCCAAGTCCTAATGCTGCACCGCCGTGCAGGCAAAATGGGACATCCGCCCCCAACTGCACTCCAAAGCGCATCAGGGTTTCCTGAGTGAAACCCAGCCCAAAAAGTTCGTTCATGCCATGAAGAACGGCGGCAGCGTTTGCACTTCCACCTGCCAGCCCCGCTGCGACCGGAATTCTTTTATAGATGTCAATCCTAACCCCGCCGAGACCACCTGCCGCATCACTGAGAAACTCCGCCGCTTGATATGCAAGGTTCCGAGAATCGCAGGGAACTCTTGGATGTTCACAGTGAACCGTTATGTCATTTGCTTCCTGTTTACTGATGATGACATCATCGTACAACCCGATTGAGTGGAAGATCGTTTCGAGGTCGTGATAGCCATCCTCGCGTTTGCCTACGACATCCAGATAGAGGTTAATTTTCGCGTGGGCGCGAACCCGTATCTTTTGCACGGTTTTTATCCACTATTCCCCTAATTCCGACAAGGGAATAATTTCGATATCCTCCGTTAGAAACCGTTCAGGGTCAAACTTGCTATCTTTAATTTCGACATTCAGTTCAACGTTGGCAATTTTCACATTGACCCGCGTCTGTTCAAGTGGACGTTCGATTTCGACCTTGTGGGCACGGAGGATACCACTCACCTTACGGTAATCGGAAAAAGCAGCGCGCTGCTGAAGCGTGCCATTTTCGTCATAGATGAGCCACTCCATCACTCGCGGTTCGTCTTCTTGGATAAGGATCGTGATCTTTTCGACATGCCCCTTTTGGACCCCTGGACGGGTCATGACAAATGTGGTGGGGGTCCCAGCCGTTGATGGGTGGAAACTTTCAATGGGTTTTAATTCGTCAGTGCGTCCGTCAAGAAACGGATTGGCAAAAATGGCACTCAAGACATCTGACACGCGTAGGTCTAAGCCGAAAATCTCCTGCAAAACGCCGTCGGACAATGGACCAGGGTACGCTTTCTGCTCATTCACAAGCACAAGGACGAATTGGTTTTTATCTTGATTGGCGATTGCGATACCGCGTGTCTCATTCATCGGTCCGAGTGCTTGGATATGCAGCAATTCTCCGCCGTTCTCCGACTTTTTATACCACAGCAATTCCCGGAGTTCCTCATTCCGGTCGCCCTCCTCGATCGTTACCATCATCCGCGTAATCTTTAAAGAGCCGGTTAACTCATATCTCACTTGCAGTCTGTTGAGAATGCCATCTACTTCCGCCCGGGTCGCGGAGTCCAATTGAACCGTGGGAGTCGTGCTACCGATACACCCCGCGATGACTGCAAAAAGGAGACAAAACACGTGGATATTTGCCCACGCAGCGAAATTTGGCTTCTGAATATAACTGAGGCTCCTCAATCGGAGGTGACGTTGTGAGTAAGCCACACTTAAAGGACCTCTGACATCGATTTTTCAACGATGTTAACGGCTTCCTCAACATGACCTGCGTTGATATTGAGCGGTGGTAAGAACCGGAGCACATAATCGTTGGTGCAGATGGTGACCAATCCGTTCTCAATGCACTTGGCAGCGAGCGGTTTCGCATCAACTTCCATGACCAAACCGCGGAGCAAGCCTTTTCCACGCACCTCTTTAACAGGATACTTGCCTTTCAGTTCCATCAGTCCGCCAGCAAGGTAATTCCCCATTTTAACAGCGTTCACGGCGAGATTTTCTTCCAAGATAGTGCTGACGGTTGCAGATGCCGCCGCTGTGACTAAGGGGTTTCCACCGAATGTCGCTGCATGGGTGCCGGGGACGAAACTCTCCGCTATCTCTCGTTTTGCCAACATTGCTCCGATCGGCACGCCGCTACCGAGTGCTTTCGCCATTGTGATTACATCTGGCACAACGCCGTAGCTTTGGTATCCGAAAAAGGTGCCCAATCTTCCCATTGCTGTCTGCACTTCGTCAAACATAAGCAGTAGGTTGTGTTCATCGCAGAGTTCTCGTAACCCTTGGAGATACCCGTCGCTCGGCATATTAACACCACCCTCGGACTGAATCGGTTCGACTAAAATAGCACAGGTCTTTGAACTGACAGCGGCTTCGGTTGCTTCCAGATCATCGAACGGTACATACTTAAAGCCCTCAAGCATCGGCTCAAATCCGACGTGATATTTCGTCTGTGCGGTGGCGGTAATCGTTGCCATTGTCCGTCCGTGGAAGGAATTGTCCATCGTGATGATTTCGTAGGCATCTGTCCTGCCACTATCTTTGGCATATTTTCGCGCCAGTTTGATTGCTGCTTCGTTCGCTTCAGCACCACTATTACAGAAGAAGCACTGATCCATGTCAGAGTTGTCGATGAGCAGTTTCGCGAGTTCTGCTTGCGGCTGAATGTAGTAGAGATTGGACGTGTGCAAGAGGTTCCCTGCCTGCTCGCGAATAGCAGCGACGACCTTCGGATGGCAATGCCCTAAACCGTTGACAGCAAGTCCACCGAGAAAGTCGAGGTATTTTTTACCGTCGGCATCCCACAGATAGGGGCCCTCGCCCTTGACAAATGCGAGACTTCTATCCCCATAAGTATTAATAATATATTCAGTCGCTATCGCTTTAATTTCAGCGGTTGTCATTTTTTTAACTATGGCCTCCTGTACTGCTCTCCATTACACTACGAGCAGGTTTCTGGTTAATTCGTAATTCTTCTGGGGATTTGTGCGTTTCTGGACCTTTAAAATAGGACTTACGTAAATTGCATGAAAAAGCAATATATTTCCCCAAAAAAGTCGTTGTTTCAGTGATTTAACCTTCTAAATCCCCTTTATCAGGGGACTTTAAGAGAAGGTGCGTAAGTTCTTAAAATTACCAATTCGTATAGGCACCGTCATCGCGTTGGTAGCCGTGCGGTGGTCCGTATTCTTGATTTGAGACATCGGCAAGCGCGTCCTCGTTGAATTCGATGCCAAGCCCCGGACCTTCAGGCGGTAAGAGATACCCTGATTCAAACGGCATCTGCACCGGGAAAACATCAGTCAGTGAGGACATCGGGGCACGCGGAAGTTCCTGCACACCGAGGAGTGCCGATGATAAAGAGAGATGCAAACACGCCGCAGCGGATACAGGTCCTAACGGATTGTGTGGTGCTAAGTAGATGTAATGCGTTTCGCACCATCCGGCGATTTTACGTGCCTCCGTTAACCCGCCCGCGATACAGAGGTCGACGCGGCAGTAATCCATGAGATCTTCTTCAATGACTTCTCGGAATGTCCACTTGCTGTCGAATTGCTCACCGACTGCAATCGGCACCGAGGTCTGCTGCCGAAGCCGTCTGAGACTGGCAGGGTTTTCTGCCCGAAGTGGGTCCTCAATGAAAAATGGATTGTACTGTGCGACCTTGTTGCAGAAGTCGAGGCTGTCCGCTGGATCGAGACGAGTATGCACGTCAATCAGTATTTCAAGATCATCGCCTAATGCATGACGGACGGCTTCCACCTGCTTAAGGCAGTTTTGGACCGCGCGTCTGGGTTCAAATGTTCCCGTGCCGGAGTTGTCAACTACGCTCCATCGGACGAACTTCCAACCGGCTTCGTAGGTTTGTCGGCAGCTTTCAACGATCGCATCAATTGTGCCGCCGCCGTTATGCGGATAACAAACGACTTTGTCTCTGGTACGTCCGCCTAAAAGTTCATAAACAGGGACATTCAGGGCTTTTCCTTTAATGTCCCAGAGTGCGATGTCTACGGCACTCACTGCTGCGGATTGAACGACCCCTCCGGGGAAAAAGCCGCCACGAAACATCACTTGCCATAAGTGTTCGATTCGGAACGGATCTTCACCGATGAGAAATGGTTCAAATGAACGGACGACTTCGGCTAAGGCGAGCGCACGGCGACGGAGTCCGCCTTCACCGACACCGTAAATACCGGCATCGGTTTCGACTTTCACAAAAAAATAGCCGTCCGCTGAAGCAAAAGATTTCACATTCGTAATCTTCATCTTTTTAACGATTAGGTTTTCGCTCCCTTTTGGTGAAGCTTGCAAGCCAAAACTTGCGGTTAAAAGCTTCGTTGTCAAAAATGGGTTTTCGCCAAGTTTCAACAACATTGGTTATGATTAAATTGTTTAAGAGTGCAGAAAATTATAGTTAGGCTGAACGAAGTGGAGCTCAACAGGTTCCTACACCGCATCTAACGTTGGTGTATTGTCCTGACAGTGGACGGGACGGAAGAGCGTTTGACGTTTGAACGGCATCTCTTCAACATGCTTCGGATGCGGTTTCCACTTATGCCACTTGTTTCCCACGGTGTTGTAGCAGTGGAAAATTGCAACCCGATCAACCTCTTCATCTGTCCACCTCGCTCCGGTATGTGTGATCGCTTCTGTAAAAATCAGCATGGAGCCAGCGGGACAGGTGTAATCCTTCCATAGTGGTGAATTGCGATCCGCTGTTGACTTCGGAGCAGGAAATGCCCCCTTATGGCTACCGGTAAGGAACATCGTTCCACCGCCGCCTTCCTTGACCGGATTGAGTTCCCAGACGACACGCGTCAACCCACTGTGTGCCTTATCATGGTGCAGATGATACGTATGTGAGTTGCCGGGGAAGTTGAGCATCCCTCGTCCACCATGCGGTTGGAAGTTGTCGTGTCCGTTTGCTCGAATGGTTAGGAACGTGCCTTCCAACCGGAAGCCGTAGCAATTTTCGTTGGCATAACCCGAAGTCAAGAATTCATCCATGAATCCGAGCACAACTGGATGGTCGGTTAGACTCTCAAGGGGACCTCCGATGGGAGAGCGGTGGTGTTCAGGGAGTGATTCGGGATCCTGCTTGAGTTGATAGCAGTACTCGCGCATCTCTTTGACTTCTGTTTCGCCGAGGATGCCTGGAAACAGGAGCCACCCGCGAGTGTCAAAAAGATAGCGTTGTTCTTCCGTGAGTGGGATCGGTGGTAGGTTGTCAGCATTCGTCGTAGGATTCGGCATAGTTTTCTTCCTTATTAGGAATGGTTATCAGTTGTCAGTTAAAGAAGGTTTGACGCATCAAATATCTCTCTTAACTGATAACTATTCATACAGACGTTCATCTTCCAGTGACAGCCAATTGCCGTAGTCACGAGGCATATCCTTAATTGCGCCTAAACCGGCTTCCGCATGCCACCGAAGTAGCGGATGCTCTCGGTTTTTCTGGGGCAACTCTACACGTGTGCCGTAGACAGCGGACTCAAAAATAGCCATTAGAATCTCAATGACATGGCGACCCTCTTCGCCGTTAGATTCGTGTTCTCGGTCTTCGTCGAGTGCTTTCACATACTCGTCAACGAAGCAATAATCGTCAGCGTTCGCGCCTTTGTCTGGGTCAAAATGTTCTGGATAGATAGACGCGAGTGTCTGCCACTGGTCGTGTGTGCCATCAGGGACGAAATGCGGTGTAGGTAGCCACCAGGAACCTTTCAATTCCGACCAGAAGAGTCTGCCTTCAGTGCCATAGAGTTCCATGACATACGCATCGGTATCTACCTTTGGAAATCTGTGCTGAATGAGAGTGCCAGTGACGTTTCTGTCGAATTGGAGCGTTGCTGTAGCATATTCGCCTGCGACTATCCCCATACCGGCTGGTGACGGGAGTACGTCATCCTGTATGATATTGCGTCCGCCGGTCGTCGCCTGTGCCACAACACTTCGACACTTCCCACCGAAACGGAGCATGTTGTTGACAACGTGTGTTCCGATGTTCATTAACCCGTAACCGGCATAATAGCCCTTGCCACTGGCATAGATGTAACGTAGGTCGCCGATTTTTCCTGCGTCTAAGGCTTTCGCGACAGCATGCATTGATGGACTCGTGCGGCGTTGATGGTGTACGGCGACGCGAGCGTTTTTCTCTTTCGCTTTCGCCAGCACCTCATCCGCTTGAACGAGATCAATACAGAGCGGTTTTTCTACCTCAATATTCACACCGTGTTCAAGGACACGCATGCAGAGCGGATAGTGTGCCTCTGTTGCCGTCGGGATCGCAACAATATCGGGAGCCGTCTGTTGAATCATCTCGTCTAAATCGGTGAAATGTGCTGAGACGTTCACGATGTCGCCGAGCGTCTCTAACCGCTCTTGGACGAGGTCACAGAGTGCCACGATCTCAGTGCGCGGATGTGCGTAATATGCCTTTGCTGCCGAAGTGCCGCGGCTCCGACACCCTAATATAGCAACGCGATAAGTTTTCATATTTTTAACGATTGAGTTCTGCTCGGCTTTTCCTGCTTCGCGGTGAGAACAAAGCCAGCCGACAATGAACCTCAACCGTCCTCGTAACAATTATAGTAAAATCCGAAAATATGTTTACAGTTCGTCAGGGAACAAACTCCCACGACCGCTGGCGAGGATTGTATCCTCGCCCTTGCGTTGGTGTATAGGTAATTACGGGTTTTACTATAAGTTCTTTAAAGTCTCGTACTGGTTCTGATAATGATATGATAATATTAACCTGTTTAGGTTTTGCTGTCAAGTTTTTTATCTTTATGGCGCGATGTGCTATGAACCGTGTTAATCATTGTGTTCGTTGCCGTAACTTATCTGACCAGTGGTGTCTTTTCTAAAGATGTTCACAAATATTCACGAGATTATTCGAGATTTTTTCCCCATGCTGCACCTTTTCAGCCTCAAAATTCGTCTTTAATAATAGAGAGCGTAAAGCGTATCGCGTTGCTTAATTTTTCAAAGCTTGATATCAGATTCAGTCTTTTATGTGGTAAAGCCCACAATTAACTGTACACTGGAGAGGTAGCGAGATTACCGGTTTCCCCTCTCCAGCAACGGGCGGGGACCCCTCTGTGCCAGTGGGCATAGTGCGTTTGCGTCCCCATGGATGGCGAAATGTCTAAAATATTTATTGAAATTTCATCTGGTTATTCATCTGGTTAATTGAATATAAGGAGGTTAAACGAAAAAATGAAAAGCAGATATGTACTTTTGGCAGTGTGTGCTATCGGATTTCTTCTTACGGCACAATTTGCGACTGCCATAGATAAAATCGAAGGTCCTTGGTATTGGATGATCACCGAAAGCCCCGCCGGTGGAGGTGGTGCCGCTGTAACAGATGTTGACGGTATCAAGGACGCAACAAAGGGTAACCTGACCGAGGAAGATGTTGCCAAAGAAGGGATTACCGATAAAGTTTTGAAGGTCAAATTTACCGAAAATTACAAATGGACCGAGGGAGAAATCGCCGCAGTCGGTGGGAACAACATCAATGACACGCTCATAAAGATTAAGTTGGGGCCCGGGGGCGATATCAATGACCACTGCTCCTACGCCGTGATCAATGCTGTATCGAAGGTTACGAAGAAAGGCGTTGAAGCCAAAGTCGGCAGTGATGATTCCGTCAAGGTCTGGATGAACGGCAAAGAGGTTCACAAAAACCCGGTTAACCGCGGTGCAGGCGATTTTCAGGACACATTTGAGATAGACCTGAAAAAAGGTGATAACGTTCTAATGGTTAAAGTGTGTGAACGTGGCGGCGGTTGGAGCATGTTCGCCGGTATCGACGCGGCTTTGGAATACAACCTAAAGTTCAAGGGACTTCCCGTTGAACCCGCTGGCAAACTGGCGACGCAGTGGGCGGCAGTTAAAAGTTCTTACTAAGTTGGTGTTTTAATTCCGTTAGGACTTACGCAAAATTGAACCGAAATGCCTATCTTCGGACAGGACAAACATTTACCATTATAGGACCGGTGCGGTTAGGAAACCGCACCATAGGTGTCAATTTAGGGGTTTTTCACGGTATCTTGTAACAATTTCTCTACAAATGCCGCCCCTACGGGGAAGCCTGGGTTTTTTGTCCACACGCTGCTATAAACATTGTGAAGAAACACCCAAGCAAATAAACCCTACGGGACTAAAGAGGTTTTTGAAGTCTTCAAGGTTTCCGCGTAGAATCCGGTTCGGTTGGGAATGCAGGTCGCATTTGGGCGAGTACGCCGCAAAACCGAACCTACCGGACCTGGGGATTGAGGTAGTTATTTTTCTAAAATTGACAGTTATGGTGCGGTTCCAAACCGCACCTACCGGGGAAGTGCGTAAGTCCTATCCGTATTACTGTTCCGGATGATACGCTCTACTATCTTTTGAACTGAACTAAAGTTTGGACAATTTACTAAAGTTTGGACAATTTATAGTCACGAAAATCTGTGAAAATTGTTCAAACTATAGTAAACTGAAGGGAAAATGAATATTATTTATCAGATGAAAAGAAGTTCATTGAAGATGTAATTTATAGGTTTTACCGTAGTAAATAGAACGTAATGCCATGTTTTCATCGGGAGGAATCTCGTGGAGAGAGAAGACGATGTTCAACTGATTCACAGAACCTTAGCGGGAGACGATACGGCATTTGGTATCTTACTCCAGAGATACCAGAAAAGCGTGCACGCGCTCGTATGGCGAAAGATCGGGGATTTTCACACTGCTGAAGATATTACCCAAGACACCTTCCTTCAAGCATACAAAAAACTCTCAACGCTCAAGAACCACAATCAGTTTGCCGGATGGCTGTATGTCATCGCAGATCGACTTTGCATTGATTGGAGCCGGAAGAGAAGACTCGCAACGCAATCGCTGGAGGACACATCTGTGGAAGAAATCGAGAGAACCTCTTATACACATCACATATCAGAAGCGCGAGAAACAGAATGCACCGAGCGTCGCCGTGAACTCGTCAAAAAACTACTCGCGAAACTCCCAGAAAGTGAACGCACGGTGGTTACACTCTACTATCTCGGCGAAATGACGACCAGAGAGATCGGGAAATTCTTAGGGGTGTCGGTGGATACCATTAAAAGTAGACTTCGTCGCGGACGAAAACGTTTGCAAGAGGACGAGGAACTGATGATCCAAGAAGTTTTCGGGGGTGTGCAAATACCGGCGAGTTTAGGCGAGAACGTCATGCGACAAGTCGCTGACATGGTCCCCACACCGGCTCCTGCTGCTAAACCGTTCCTTCCATGGGTGACTTTAGGTACAGTTGCAGTTTTGGTTGCCTTACTCCTCGGCGCGAGCAACCGATACCTCACCCGTTTCCAGAAGCCCTACAGTTTTGAAGCACACTCTGAACCGACGATTGAAATCGTCGATACACCTATCATCCTTGATATAGCGGCGAAACCCGCTGTGAGAAATCAGGTCGGGCGGGATACCTCTCCCGGCAAAACAAGCCGTGTTGGCACCCAAGCTTCTAATGTAACCTCGGTATCTGTCGCACTGGAAAATGCCGCCAAACAGTGGATGCCGAGAACAGACATGCCAACAGCCCGATTTCAATTTGGGACGTGTATTGTGGACGGAAAAGTATTCGCAATAGGCGGCGAAGTTGACAAGTTTGGGGACACATCCATTGCAACAGTAGAAATGTACGACCCTAAAACCGATACATGGGAACGAAAGGCTGATATGCCGACAGCCCGGGCTGGCGTGTCTACCTTCGTCGTGGATGGGAAAATCTATGCCATTGGTGGAGGAAAGGGGAAGAAATATCAGGTTGGTCGCGGTTGGGGGAACAGTGGTAAACTTCTCCCAACTATAGAAATGTATGATCCAGTTACCGACACATGGAGCCAGAAAGCGGATATGCCTGTGCCGAGGAGTAGTAACAGTACCTGTATTGTGGATGGAAAGATCTATATCATTGGTGGTGTGGCAGCCAACAGAAAACAGTGGCGCTTAGATAGCGTGGACATCTATGATCCAGCCACTGATACGTGGACAAAAGCGAAAAGTATGAATCATGCTCGTGGTGGCGCGTCAGTGAGTGTTGTGAATGGAAAGATTTATGTGATGGGTGGAGTGGGATGGCCCCAGATTCCAAATCATCCAGGTCCCTTTCTTTCCAGTGTTGAAGTGTTTGATCCAAAGAACAATCAGTGGACAGAAATAACTGAAATGCCTGCCCCAAAAGCATTTCACACGGCAAGTGTAATCGATGGAAAAATTTACGTAATAGGGGGTGGTTTTCGAGGCGATGATCAGTTCAAGTATCTCTCAACAGTTGAAGTTTACGATCCTGAAACTGACCGTTGGACACAGGAACCAGACATGCCGATTGGCAGATGCGGACATAGGGCTGAGGTAATAAACGAGAATATCTATATCTTTGGCGGCAGTAGTGCTGTTTTTAGACCCCTTACAATGATTGAGGTATACGGCACAGGCGAGGTTTCTCGGAGCGTCGATCCAATGGGGAAACTTGTGCAAACGTGGAAAACGATTAAAAACAGCAATCATTGAACCTTCAATGTGTTTTATTTTACACTTTCACTAAAAATTTTTAGAACTTACGCGAGAAAAATGTCTGACCGAAGAAAGAGGGTTTCTGATGTTTATAGTAAAGTCAATAATTAAGGAGACACTTTCGATTCACAAAAAACGTTTCGTAGGGGCGAGGTTTCCTCGTCCGTCTTTCAAGAAGTGTCTTATTATTTTTAGAGGTCCCTATATTAACTGTAAATTGCTACTCAGTGTGGTGTTCTTGCTGAATTTAGTTGTGCCAGTATTTTCTTTCGCGCCTTCTGGTGGCGTTTTGATGCTGGATGGTGAAGATGACTATGCGATCCTTCCGTTTGCCGAACACGGTTATATTTTCCCGGGAAATACCGATGAATTTACGGTTGAGGTGTGGTTCTATCCGAAAGCTGAAGCTGCGCCGGAGTCAGGAAAGTCGAATGTTATTCTGAGTCAGCAAGTTCGCTTCGGATTGCAGCCCGATAATAAGTGTAGGAGAGTTCCGATCAGTGGGAAAGATGAAGTGTGTGTCTATGGTTCAGCATATCTTGAAGGCGCAGCAGCGCACGGTGTCAGAGTTAGTGATGCTCCCATCAAAAAGAATCAATGGAACTATATGGCAATCATCTTCAAAGAGAGCACGTTTCATTTGGCATACAACGATCAAATCTATCAAAGACCGAAAGAGGATTTTCTGAACATAATAGTTGAGGATCTGCGTTTCCCTGAATGGTTTCAACATTTCTGTGTAGGCGGTTTTGCAAAAAAAGAATTAGTCGAACATATACCTTACTTTCATGGCGAAATTGATGCGATAAGGTTTTCCGATATCGCCCGGTATGATTTACCTGCCGAGGTGGGGACCTCACCGTTTGAGCCGCCACACCGTTTCTCAAACGATAAACACACGTTGGCACTCTGGGATTTTAATGACGAGGAAGGTGTAGATCGCTTTGAAGATACGTCTGGGAATGAGTATACATTAATCGGCATGAATGGTGCCGTTACCAGTGGTGCGCTTGCTGTCAATCCTGCTAACACTTCTATAACTACGACATGGGGTCAAATCAAATCAGAATCGTTTTGAGATTCAGAGAGAGATTTGGGAGGGATACCTACACAGATGAAAGATCTACGAAATCTGTTAATTTTTGCTTGTCTTTTTCTGATCGTTTTAATTCCGCTGAGTGCTGAAGCGGTTCCACCGCCATCACCGGCAGGTGGCAACTATTTAGCCCTTGATGGAGTGGACGACCACGCCATTTTGGACTTTGAAACCTTCGGTCTCCTCTTGCCAAAAGGCACAGATGAATTCACTTTTGAAGCGTGGATATATCCAACCACACTGCCTGACAAAGATATAATCGCAACACTTCTCAGCCAACAGGGGCGGATGTATGCTTGGAACCGTGGTCCCAACGCAGGTCTAAGACTAATGGGTGGAGCGCACCTTGATCATCCTGTACGGCCCGGTGCAATGGCGTTCGGCTTTCTAAAGTTATCCCCGAATCAATGGAATCACATCGCCTTTCAGTCAAACGGTACACAGACGATACTCATCGTTGACGATTTCACGCGCGTCTCACTGGGAGGAACAACTCTTGCAGGCGATCTCTCAGATGCCGGGCATCCACAGGATTTTACAATCGGAGGGTTTGGAGAGAACATTAGGTCTCAGATTCACGGTGGTCATTTTTGGGGTCATTTTTCGGGCTATATTGATGAGGTCCGCATTTCCAAGGGGGCGCGTTACAATATCGCCAAACGCCGTTTCACGCCGCGCGAAAAGTTCAAGAATGACGCAAAGACGGTTGCGTTGTGGCATTTTGATGAATCGACGGGAGTCCAGAAGTTCTTAGATACATCAGACAACGGCTACCATCTAATAGGTAAAAATGGCGCAAAGACTGATGGTGAATTCGCAGCAGTTGAAGCACAAGGAAAACTCGCAACGATATGGGGGCGACTTAAGCAATGAAAATAAACTTCAGTCTTGTGTTTTGAGTTTCCCCCATATCGTCGTCAGGGGGGACGACTGAGGCGAGACCGGCAAAGCAAACGCCGGATCGAACCAATCCGCGCTGAAATTGTTCCCTTGCTGGGGTGTAAGCCGTTCTGGGACACCGCCGTCCAAAGCGATTTTGAAGAGTTGGCTAACTCCACCAAACTGTTTGTGGTAAATGAGTTCATTCCCCTGTAGTGCCCAGGTGGGGTTAGACATTAACCCGGCATCTCCAGCATCAATAATCTTCCTAAGTCCGCTACCATCTCGGTTCACAACATAGATACCCATAGTGGGCCTTACCTCTCTACCTTCTAAAAGATCTTTCTCTTGCATACCGTTCCAAGAAAAGGCTATCTGAGCACCATTGGGTGCCCAGGCAGGGTCAAACATCCAGACTTTCCCCGGAAGAAGCTTCTCTTCTACATGCGTTTGTAGATTGATAATCTGGACCCAGGCGTTCGTAGCACCGAGATGTCCGTTATCCCCCCAAAAAAACTCGCCTGCCATAAAGGCTATCTCAGAACCGTTGGGAGACCACGCAGGCCATAAACCATCCGTAAGTTTTGCCTCATCTTTTCCGTCAATTGAAGCGGTGTAGATAGATGGTGTGTTAAATCGGTTATAAGCAAGTGCTTTTCCATCAGGCGACCAGGTTGGGAATACTCTGCCTATTAATTTTTTAAATACCTGACGCACATTCGTTCCATCAGCATCCATAAGATAGAGATCTGCGATCCCGTCTCGATTTGAAAGAAAAAGAATCTGTTCACCTGTCGGCGACCAGACAGGCACCCAATCCTGGGCACGGTGTTGGGTTAAATTTTTCTGATCAGATCCATCCGGGTTCATGATATAAATCTCAAAATTGCCATCACGCTTTGATGTAAATACGATTTTGGCAGTTTCCGGGGCTTTTGCCAGAACAGCCGAGAGGGAAGCAAAGATAAGAAAGGTGCTGCTAAGTGCATAACATAAGAATTTCATGGTGTTTTCCTCCACGAAGGCTTCTGTAGAGAGCAAGTTTGGAAACGCGTCTACGGTGTACCTTCCTCAATGCGAATCTGTTGGTTAGGTTTGACATTCTTACGTGTGCTGACGGCACCACTGGGCCACGTTACTTCGATTGTCTCTATAATAGGATTGTCGCTTATGCCGAAGATAGCGGTGAGTTCGCTCTGTGAGCAGTAACTGGAACCGCTCTTGACCGTTCGTGTCTGTGTTCCGAGTGCGGAGGTTATGCGAATTTGCGCGCCAATCCCGTCGCGATTGCTCGTTTGTCCGACGAGTTGAATCTTAATCCACGCGTTACGATTCCCACCGTCGTTTCGGAAAAGATACGCGGGGCCATTAGAGGTCGTAACGAGTAGATCCCAGTCGCCGTCGTTGTCAATATCACCGTAGGCTGCGCCTCTCCCGACCATCGGCTTTGCCAAATCCGCACCGACTTTGTGGACTGCCTCGGTGAATTTACCGTCGGAGTCGTTATGAAATAGATGCGGCGGTTGCGCGTAGGAAACTTGACTCTGAATGGCGTTGATGTCGTTTTCAACGTGTCCGTTAGCAGTGAAGATGTCGAGGTTTCCGTCGAGATCGAAGTCGAAGAAGAAGCATGCGAAAGTGAGCGTCAATAAGGTTGCATTTCCGATGTGTGCAGCAGGAGCATCGTCGATGAAGAAGTCGCCTTCGTTGTGATAGAGGTTGAGCATCTCGTTTGAAAAATTACCGATGACGAGACTCTCTTTGCCGGTTCGATCGTAGTCTGCGGCATCAATGCCCATTGCACCGGTTGCGACACCGCTTTCGTTATAGGCAATTCCCGCGAGCATTCCTGTTTCGATAAAGGTGCCGTCGCCGTTGTTCTGATAAAGTTTATTGGGTTGTGTGTCGTTCGCCTCAAAGATATCTGGTAGACCATCGGCATTGTAATCGAAGATACAAACACCGAGTGATTTGCTCGTGTTGTCTTCAATACGTGCGATGCGGGAGACATCGGCAAATGTACCGTTGCCCCGATTTCTAAAGAGTTTGCTGGACTGTCCTGTGTAGGATTCAGGGGTGCAGTAGGATTTATTGATGCCGTTGAGGGTAGAGAACAGGTCGTTTTCTATGCTCCATTCAACGTAGTTCGCGACGTAGACATCAAGATGCCCATCGTTATTGTAGTCGAACCATGCACAGCTTGTCCCGAAGCCGGGGTTATGGATGCCGGAGGCTTCCGTGACATCAATAAAAGTGCCGTCGCCCTGATTTTGGAAGAGTCGGTCGGTTTCAAGGGTGCTGATGTAGATATCCAGATCGCCATCGTTATCGTAATCTGCAACGGCGACACCCATACCGTAGAGTGGCGTAGCGAGACCTGCGGCTTCAGTGAAATCGGTGAAGGTGTTGTCTCGGTTGTTGCGATAGAGTGCCATCGTCTGCCGCTTCTGGTGCCCCTTCCCAGTAACAGGTGGGGACCCCGGCTTGCCTTCCCAATCCTTTCCATTGACGAGTAGGATGTCCTGCCAACCATCACCATTATAGTCGATGAAGGCGCATCCCGAACCCATTGTTTCGGGGAGATATTTCTTGCCAAAGGCACCGGTATTATGGATGAAGTCAATGCCTGCTGCTTGTGTGATGTCAGTAAATTGTGGGGAGGGTTGTGCGATAGCGTTAAGGGAGAAAAGTAGAGAACAACAGAGTATTAGCATATAGGAGGCGAGGTTAGAAACCTCGCCAGCGAGACGCGGGGCATAGGTGGCACGATTGGAAACCTTGCCGGTCAGACGAGGTGTATGAGAAGCGAGGTGTGGCGTGTATTTCATTTTTAAACGGAGATCCACCGATCTTCCTCCCATGAGGTTTGGATGGCAATCTGCACATCGGCGACAGCGGCGGCTTCTCGGAAACTCGGATTTCCCTGTTTTCCTGTGTGGATGGCTTGCAAAAACTGGTACGCTTCGATTGTCTTCAAGTCATCGTAGCCTAATCCAACGCCGGGACCGGGATTGAAGTAGCTATGGAATGGATGGTTAGGACCACTTAAGACGCGTGTGTACCCATCGGGGAAACCCTCCTCGGCAGGTAGGTACACCTCAAGTTCGTTCATCTGCTCAAAATTCCAACGCAAGGCTCCATCTGTCCCGTGCACCTCAAACGCCATTTCACACTTGGGACCGGTAATAACTCTGCAGGCTTCCAAAGTGCCGCGAACACCATTTTCAAACCGGACTAATGCCCCGACATAGTCTTCGTTCGTGACCGCTTCCATTTTGCCATCCGCACCGAGGGTAAAGTGTGTACCGGTCCTCGCTGTTGCTATCGGACGTTTCGGAATGAATGTCTCTTGTTGTGAGACGACGCTGTCAATACCACCGACGATAAAGTGCGCCATATCGATAACGTGGGAGAGCAAATCGCCTAACGTTCCCAATCCGGCGATCCCCTTCTGAAATCGCCATGAAAGGACTGCAAGCGGGTGACTCGCATAGCCAGCGAAAAATCTGCCACGATAGTGGGTGAGTTTGCCGAGTTTTCCCTCTGAAATCAATTGATGCGCATATTGGACGATGGGTGCCCATCTATAGTTATAGCCGACATAGGTTAGGACTCCTGCACGCTGTGCGGCGGCATAGATAGCCTTCGTTTCAGCCGGATTCCGTCCGACAGGCTTCTCACAGAAGACGTGTTTTCCAGAGGCAGTTGCTGCCTCGACGATCTCAAGATGCATGCTATTTGGTGCAGCGATGTTGACAACCTGTACGTCTTTGTCATCTATGACGTGTTGGAAATCAGTGGTTGTGCGTTCAAATCCGAAACGTGTTTTTGCCTCGGTTGTGCGTTCAACAACGTCATCTGCACAGATGACGAGTCTGGGGTGGAGGGGACTATCGTGGAACCGATCACTGATCTGGCGATATGCACGGGCGTGCGTCATGCCCATCCATCCCATCCCGATAATGCCGATGCCAACCGTCTGTTTTGTCTCCATTTTTCGTATGTATACCCTTCGTCAATTATTTTTCAGATGTCCCCACGTAGTTGCGAGTTTAGCGTGCGGCTCGACGGGGAGTGTGTTTCCCGGCCCCCCATCGTCAATATTCTGACCTGTGATTTCAATGTCATCGAAGCGGACTTCTGCATTTGAAACGCCCATCCCAGTTCGCCCTGCTCCCAGAGGATTGGCATCGAATACGGTGAACAACTTCTTATCAATATGGAATTCAATTTCACCGTTTCTATGGATAGTAGCAGCGAGTTGGTACCATCTGTCCGTTTTTACTTCAAAATCGAATTCTCCGAGTGTGACCGGTACGGCTGGAAATGGACGGAATTTTCTGATACTGATAAAGTTAAAGTCCCCAATGACACGAAAATAATAATGCTCATCAAGTAGTCCACCAAGTCGTTCATTATTGTTAGCATGCATTACGATCCCAAAAGTCGCGGGCTCCTTTTGACTTTTCACTAATTTCGCTCGACAGGACACAGCGTAGTATTCCCATGTAGATTCACCTGTCAGCCACATAGCAAAACCTGATTCTCCCAATGATTCCGCGACAGCTTCACCTTTATCAGACCACCATTTTCCTTCTCCATCTTCCCAATCATCAACGATTTTCCATTCGGACATGTCCTTGTCTTCGAAACTATCTTTCCAAGTGCCTGCAAAAGCAAATTGGTTCAGAGCAACGCTGCAAATAACGAGTCCAAAAACGAGACATTTTTTAAACATAGTTTTCTCCTTTGGGTGAGAGACGAGTCTCTCGCCGTTATTACTGACTTAATTCTTCTTAAGTTTTCCCCATGTGGTAGCGAGTTTGGTTTGTGGCTCGACAGGGCGTGCTTTTCCCGGACCCCCATTGTCGATATTCTGACCTGTAATTTCAACATCGTCAAAGCGGGCTTGCCCATCTGCGACAACGAGTCCGGCTTGTCCACCTTTTAAGGGGTCATCGTCAATGACAGTAAACACTTCGTCGTCAACCTTGAATTCAAGGGTTCCATCTGCATGAATAGTAGCCGTCAGCTCGTACCACTTATCGATTTCAGCATCAAATGGATAGATGACCGGAAACCAATTGTCTCGGAGTGCTTTGACAATTCGGACGGTGCCGAAAACGTAGTCGATAAAAAAGAGATAGCGGGTATCCTCTTCGCCTCTGTCGTGGAGCGTTAGCCCGATGCTGGGGGGTTCATTCTTGTCTTCCACTAATTTCGCTCGACAAGAGAGGGAGTAGTTTTTCCATGTGAGTTCACCTGTGATCCAGAGACTCATGAAGCCGGGTAGAAAGATTTCTCCAACGGCTTCGCCATCATCGATCCACCACTTTTCAACTTGTCGGTCAATATTAAAAATTTTCCATTCACGAGTGTCTTTGTCTTCAAAATCGTCGCGCCATGTGCCCGCAAAACTGGGTTGCCATGTCCATAGTGAGAAGTAGACAAGCATGATGATTGTGATAATTGGTATTAACTTTTTCATCGTTTCTCCTTATGGTTCGGTGATTATGCACTGTCCATCCGGATTCGCATACGGGCAAGAACAGCAGTGTTCAAGGTTTTTCTCATAATTCCCGCGCTGCAGTGCCGAGATTTTTTTCTGCCACTGTTCCTGAAGTCCCTGCAATTGGGATGTCCTGAAATGCATCTGTTCACACCGATTGTGTTCAGTAAAAAAGAAATTAATTGTCACGGTCGATTGGCTTGGATAACGCCGATGTAGGAGTAGACTATAAAGTTCCATTTCTGGATGATACGTATCTAAATTCTGAACCGCACCGGTTTCGTAATTGATTATTTGCCAGTTTTCTGTTTCATCTTTAAAAATTCTGTCCGATCTACCTTGAATAATATGTCCGTTGATATTTGCGTGAATTTGTTGATTGGTATAGGTTTCGGATGCAGTATGTGCTGTGCCTCCAAGTTCGGAATTGAGAAAATTGTTAACGTATGTGCGAAGCGCCGCAGTTGATTCGGTTGTTGCCTCAGGATAATTCTCAAGTGCTTGATCAATCAGAGTGTCAAGGTTTTCTAAATCTGATGACTGTCTGATTCGCCCGAAGATGTAGCGAGTCGCAGCGTTCATATTGATTTCGTCTGAATCCACGCCTCCTTGTCCATTTACCGGAATTCGCAAGACATTTTCCAACTGATACCGCAGTGGACAACGTGCATAGTTAGCGAGTTCGTTGACAGAGAAGGACGCACGGATCTCAGTTGGTTCCAGAGCCAGTAACGGATGCTCCGGAAATTCGACGGGTGTTGTTTCATCAGTAGCCTTGTCTGCAGGCATAGTATCTTCAGATTGTTGACCGCTATCAGGAAATACCTTTAGTTTAAAAGGTAGACTCAGTAAATTGTCTTCTTCACCGATGCCGAGGTGTTTATGAAGCCATTCGAGTATGTTCCGTGGTTTACCGGTATCAGAGAGGCTCCCCGATAAAATAAGTCTATCCTGGGCGCGTGTCGCACCGACATAGAACAACCGCTTCTTTTCAGCATACTCTTTTTGGCTCGCCCGATTTTTCATGTGAGTAACAATGCGTGGTTCGGTTTTCTTGTAATTGTTGTCCGGATTAAGTGGACTGAAACCGATTCCAAGTGTTTTATCAATAAAGGGCTCTCTCGCCATCTCCGCACCTCGGTCGAGGCATGGAAGTATCACAACAGGGAATTGAAGCCCCTTAGCGGCATGGATCGTCATGATTTGAATTGCGTCTCTGCTTAGCTCAACTGGAGCCTGTCCTTCCCGAGGCTCTTCCGTAATCAGGATGTCCAGAAATTCGATGAAATCTGTAAGGGTTTGCCTACTTTCATCTCCATCGAAATTTCTCGCGAGTTCCAAGAGTTTTTGGTAATTTGCCCACCGCTGCTGTCCCTGTTTTCCTGTTTTTAGCGTTCCAATCATTCCTGTTTCATTAACGATGGTTACAATGAGTTGGTTTACAAGCATGCGATGTGCAATCTGGCTATGCTTTTTTAAAGTGGTTATTGCGCTGTTGAGGTTATCAGAGCACGCTTGATAGTTTTGTGATTTGTTCCAGAAACTTGTTCCATCTTGCTGTGAAATTTCATATAGTTCGGTATCGGATATACCGAAAGCGGGACCGCGAAGAACTCCAGCAAGGGATGCGTGATGTTCTGTCGGTACGTCAAGAAAATTGAGGTAGTTCCAGATATCGTATATTTCTTGGCGTTGATAGAAACCGATGCCACCGGTGGTGAGGTAGGGGATGCCTGCTTCAAGTAGAGCATGCTCAATGTCAGGAAGATGCGTTCTACTCCGAATGAGTATGGCTATATCACCGTATTCAACTGAACGTTCCGATTCTTCTCCATTCTCGTTGCGCACCCATACTGTTTCTCCGTTCCTTCTCATATTTTTGATGTGCTGTGCGATCAACGTGTATTCGTTTGCTGTCTCGTCGTCCTTCTTTCCGAGGATGATGTCGATTGCACCATCTGCATTAACAGATCGCGCTTTAATAAGGGATTCAAACGGCACCTCAAATTCGGTTTCGGTTCCGTCACCCATCAAGCCGTCGAAAAAATAGTTGACAAATCCAACGGTATCTTTTAGGGAACGGAAATTCTCTTTGAGGGGGATGTCTTCGCCTCCCTCGTCTTTGATTTCTTGTTTTGTCTTTTCAAACACACGGACATCTGCGCCGCGAAACCCGTAAATGCTCTGTTTCGGATCGCCAACAATGAAGAGTTTCGCGCTTTCAAGTCTATTTGTGAGCAGCATTACCAAGTCATACTGTAGTTCGTTTGTATCCTGATATTCGTCCACCATGTAATATGTATGGCGTTTAACCAATTCCTGATGGATTTCTTTATTGTCGCTGAGCAGGTCGCGGGTTTTCAGCTGCAAGTCGCTGAAGTCAAGTGTGCCTTGGGAGAGTTTGGCAGTTTGGTAATTGTTGAGAATTCGGGTATATAGGGTGAGCAGGTCACGGGTTGTGCTGAGTAGAAAATCGTCATCAGTTTCGCCATCTGCTTCAATGACCGGAGCGGTTTTAATCTTTTCCGCGGCCGATACCAGAAAATTGATTTCGGTTTCAATGTCCGATATTTTGACCCCTCTGCCCAGAAAAGAGGCTTTCGCGATACCACCACTTTTTATTCTAATTAGATCTGCAATTTCTTTCAGGAGATGCATCACTTCAGGCGAGTCCGGGTTTTTCTCAGGCAACGTTTCCAATTTTTCGGCTAAAGGTATAACCGATGTGGCATTTTTACCTTTCGCAAGCTGCAAAGCGGCATTTAAGCATCGGATAAATTCGATAACATCGCTTTCCGACATCGATTCTGCACGAATGACTTGTTCCCAAACATCCGGCAACTGTTCGGGATGTTGACTGCCATAAACCTCTTTAATGAGACGATCAATTACATCGCGCTGGTTTACCATGCTCGAAAGGAGTTCTTCTAAATCTTGCCGTCTCCCATAGCGTTGTAGTAGGCGTGTCAGTTCCCCACGGTGCTCATCTTCCTCGTTTGTGGCGATCTCCTTGAGGGTTTCCCGAAGGATTTGTTGTAGCAAGAGTTTCTGCTCGATGCCTTGCAAGATACTAAAATTGGCTGGCACCCCTGCTTGGAATGGAAACTCTCTTAGGATACGTGAACAGAATGCATGGATGGTCGAGATGGGTGCCGTGTTCATCTGCTCAAGGATTTTTTCATGATCGACAATGTTTTCTTCAGCGTTGAGTTTTTCAACAATGCGTTCTTTCATCTCAGCGGCGGCTTTATCTGTGAACGTGATAGCGACGATCTCTCGCGGCGATGCTTCCTCGCTTCGTAGGATTTCGAGGTAGCGGTCAACTAATACGGTAGTCTTTCCGGAACCTGCACCGGCGGTTACACAGATATGTTTTTTTATATTAAGGGCTTTTTGCTGGCTCGGTGTCAATCGCATTTTTTATGCCTATCAGCTATCGGCTTTCAGTTCTCAGAAAGCGGCGTTCGGTTCACAAAAACCGCTTTACCGACTGCTGACAACTAACCGCTGATTGCTATTTTCCTAATCTGGCAGTGGAAGAACTGCCTCTGCTGATATTGCGAGTTGAAAGGTGTCTCCCGGCTTTTTCGTTTCTATGCCGGGGTTGTAGTGGACGGCTTTGAGCGGGATGTCTGCCGCTACCAATTGATATTCTTCTATCCGTCCCAAATAGTTAACTGCTGTCACCTTTGCAGTTATCCGGTTTTCAAGTTGGTTACTGCTATCCTGAGCGCTATCGATAATGAGTGCCTCTGGTCGAATTGAGCACTGCACGGATGTTCCCTGCGTTAGTTCGTGGTGAACGGTTTCAGAGCGAAGTGTCCCAACAGGTGTTTCGATTGTTGCACTACCATTTGATGCCTGCTTGACCTTGCCCGAAATGAAATTAGTTTCCCCAACAAAACTGGCGACAAAAGCGTTCTTTGGAAACTGATATACCTCACGCGGGGTGCCGACTTGGATGACAACACCATCCTGCATGATTGCCATCCGATCTGCCATAGAGAGGGCATCCACTTGATCGTGTGTGACATAGAACATTGTAATATTGGTGCGGTCGTGAATTTGTTTTATTTCGTCACGCATCTGTTGTCGGAGTGCTGCATCGAGGTTACTGATCGGTTCGTCGAGGAGTAGGACACTCGGTTCAATAACGAGGGCACGGGCGAGCGCGATGCGTTGTTGTTGTCCGCCGGAGAGCGTATTGACTGCGCGATCGCGATAACTTTCCATCTGCACCATCTCTAACGCACGCGTAATTTTTTCGTTGCGTTCCACCTTATCGAGTTTCCGAAGGGTTAGTCCGTATTCAATGTTTTCAGCGACAGACATGTGGGGCCATAGGGCATAGTTTTGGAATACCATCCCTGTGTTGCGTTGGTGCGGTGGGACATTGTTCATAACGGTGTCGTCGAACCGCAATTCGCCGGTGTCGGGTTTGTAGAATCCTGCCACGATGCGGAGGAACGTTGATTTGCCGCATCCGGACGGACCGAGGAGAAAGAAGAATTCCCCTTTCTCAATTTTCAGGCTCACATCATTGACAGCGAGCGTTGTATCGAAGGCTTTTGTAACATGGGTTAATTCAACTGCAACTGCCATAATAGTTATCGGTTGTCGATTGTCAGTTACGACGGGACTCGCGCCCCACCGTTATCTCTTGGCGTACGCCGGGGAGGTAAACTGAACAAGAAATTGTGTTTAACAGGCTCAAAAAGAGAGTTAAGAAACGCAGCACTGCAACAACGGCAGCAGTGCGGGTTACGAAAATACGCGTGAATACTCCCGAGATCCCTTATCGGACGCTTGCGCCAAATTAAAAATCTTTGACGCATCGGAATCCGATTGTACTGCCAGATGAGAGGTGGTACCACCGGTCTGCGACTCGAAGGTCTTCGGGACTCGCGCCCCATCCCCCACCGCGTAAGATACGGAAGTTTTCGTTATCCGGCGCAATTTCTCTGCCGAAGCGCGGGTTATTCTGTGGACTCATACTATAGAATTCACCGTTGTATTCGTCAAAACACCATTCCCACACATTACCTGCCATATCATATAGATTATAACCGTTGGGTGGGAAGCTGCCAACGGGTGCGGTCCACTTCCATCTGTCCGTTCCACCCGTACCTCCAAAATTGGCATCTGTATATGTTATTATATCACCGTTCGGGTATCGTTTACCAGTAAGATTTCCACGTGCGGCGTATTCCCACTCTGCTTCGGTCGGTAAACGTTTATTTGCCCACGCTGCATACGCAGCAGCGTCGCGCCACTTCACATGAACGACGGGGGCATCAGGTGCATTGAATTTCGGGTTGTGCGACAGTGGCGGCTGAGGGTAGCCTGTGCTTTGAACGAACTTCTGATAGCGGGCATTGGTTACCTCATACATATCCATATAAAATGCGTCAAGAGTAACGGTATGCACGGGTTGTTCGTCGCTGTCCCCGATGGTGGAGCCCATCTGAAGCGTCCCTGCAGGAATCAGCACCATTGTGGCACCATCGATCTCAGAAACGATTTCTGTTGCGTTTTCAGTGGTGGTAGATGATCCGTCCTCGCTTTGCCCGCAACCGTAAACACTAATAGTGATGATGGTGATGAGAAAGATTCCTGCAATCCTCATGAACCTTCTGCGACTTGTGTAGCGGTTTCGATGATCCAAGCCTGTTCTCTCTCATAAACCGTCCGCAGATCCAGCCAAAAAAGACCGTCCTTGATTCTGCCGATGACGGGAATCGTAGCATTACGGAACTGCACGGCAAGCATTTCAGCGGAAATCTCGGAAGGTTCAAGAACGAGGGCGACGCTCGGCAGTGTCTCAACGGGCAGTGCACCGCTCCCGATTTGTCCGTAGGTTTCCGAAACCTTAATGTCAACCTTTTCCCCGAAGAGCGTTTCCAGTTGCACCTTAAGTTCTTTTGCAAGGACATGGAGTATTTCTATCGATCGCGTATAGCGATTGAGCATTGGAAACTGTTCCGCCATAGTGGTGCTGTCGGTGAGATAGAGTTGTAGTGTCGCTGACAAACCGGCAATGATAAGTTTATCGACCCGAAGTGCGCGCATCATCGGATTTTTACGCATCTTTTCGATCCATTCTGCTTTACCCACGATGATTCCTGCCTGTGGTCCGCCGAGCAGTTTATCGCCGCTGAAAGTGACAATATCAACACCACTGGTGATACGTTCTCCGACAAGTGGTTCATGCGGAAGCCCGTATAAGGTCATATCAACGAGTGCACCGCTTCCGAGATCCTCCATTGTAGGGATACCGTGCTGGGCACCGAGTTCTGTCAATTCTTCCATCGAAGGCGTTGAAGTGAAGCCAAGGATTTTATAATTGCTCGGATGTACCTTGAGCAACAACCCAGTGTTTTCATTGATAGCCTCGGCGTAATCTCGGAGATGGGTTCGATTGGTGGTGCCTACCTCGCGGAGTATTGCCCCGCTTGCTGCCATTACGTCAGGGACTCGGAATGCGCCACCGATTTCGATGAGTTCTCCGCGTGAGACGATGACCTCTTTGCCGCGTGCCATGGTCTGAAGTGCGAGCAAAACCGCTGCGGCGTTGTTATTAACGACTGTAGATGCCTCGCAGCCTGTCAGCTGCTGCAGAAGCGGTTCGGTGATCCTATCCCGATGTCCTCGTTCACCTGTTGCGATGTCGTATTCGAGGTTGACATAGTTTTGCGCGGCTTGCTGGATTGCTTCACACGCGGCGGTGCTTAACAATGATCTGCCTAAGTTGGTATGTGTAACCGTGCCTGTTGCATTGACAACAGGACGCATGCGGGTCCCTATTTTTGCTTCAATTTTCTGGCGCGTTCGTTCGGCGTATTCCGAGTGTTCTGGTAGTTGTGTTTGGTTTCCGGTCAGAATATCGGCTCGGATATCGGCGACAACAGCGCGCAGTGCTTCCGTCACAAGTGGACGCGCGTAGGTATCTTGTAAGTCAGTCATCTCCTGAGTATTCAGGAGTTTTTCGATGGCAGGCAATTGTCGCAGGAGGGTTTTATCTATATCTGCGTTCAACCTTTGTCTCCATAAACAGGTCTCTGAATTTCGTTTTTTTCACTGTGTGATTATAACAATATGACTTCTTTCCTACAAGACTCTTCTATCGATCATAGGCATTCCTACGATGTTTGATTCGATAAACATTAACATGGGCGTGCTGATCATTTATTTCATAAAGAATTCGGTACGCCCCGACCCGCATTCGCCACTTTGAACCTGTCTATCCTGTTAGTTTAACAACGCCTTGAGGTCGAGGTTCATGGATCAATCTCTCAAGGGCGGTATTAATACGTTGGACAACGTCTCTGGGAAATTTCCGTAATTCTCGTTCTGCTTGACGTTCTAAACGGATGGTGTAAAGCGTTGGTGAGTTCAAAGTTTGCCTTCTTTTTTCAACTCGGCTTGAATCTCACGATAGTCCCGAAAGTGGGTTTCGCCTTTTGCTGCAGTATCCATGTCTAAAATGTCCTCTAAATCTTCAAGGTGCTGCATGAGGAGGCGATACTCCGGCATCGACAGGACAGCAGCGGTTTTTTCACCTTTATGGTTGACAAGATATTGCGGATTGATATTAAGCATAAATGTTCTCCTATCCAAGTCTGTTGGGTTTCTGGATTTCCTATGTTAGTATAGCATATTGTTGGAACGTTGTCAAATGCCTTTGAGAGGTCATCCAGGGCGATTTAATTTTCGGTTTTGACTTTGGTTTTCGTTTATAGATGTTAACGTTTTTTTCCAATATCGCGAGCATGGTGAAATCCTCAAAAACACCCAAGCAAAACACTCGCTCCTACAGAGGAAATATGCGCATCTATAAAGTGAATCGGGAAAACTAAATGCCCTTCGGAGGACATCGCTTTCAAAGTTGAAGATCCCAAAGAATTTGGCTTCCGCCATTTTTTATGGTATTCTTAATGATGCTGAAAATAAATTTGATATCCGTTGTTTTTGTGTTATTATTGGTATCCTTGAGAAACATCAGGGGCTTCGCGCGGATAAAGCAAGGAGGAAAACTGTGCCAGGGACAGAATTATCGCGTGATTTGTTTTCTCTTGAAGAACAGATCACCGAACAGATGTACGTTTGGGCGGCATCCATCGGTATAGATTCGGAAGTCTTAGACGAAGCACGTTCTGACGATACCACGGAAGATATAATGACACCGGAGCAACACGAAATCTATACGGGTTTCACATATACCGCAGCAGGTCTAATCCACGATGCTATTGATTTAGACAGTCTTGAACGCATGGATGAACCGGTGAGTATTTTTGATATAGACACCCTGCATGAGGGCTTATTGTTTTTACAAGCACAGGTGCCAGCAGACTTTATTGAAGATATCGTTGCGAGGTTCAAGCAGTTGTTGCGTTGGTATTCAGTTCCATTTGGCGGATTAGACGCTGTCTTGACAGAAGCCGAAAACGTCAGACAAGAAGCGATGCAGTCGTGGTTAGGCTAAATGGATATGTTATTAGATGGAAGGCACAAGACCGCTTGGCAACAACGAAATCCGAAAAGTTTCCGAATGCTTTGTAAGAAACGGCATACTGGTGTTCACGGGTTGGATAATGGTTCATAACTATTGGTGTGTTCATGAATCCGTTGACGTTCGCGATTGACGTCGGGGTCTGCACGGCGGGGGATACCGGTGATTGCATCGACGGATTCGTCCGCCTTGAAGCGTAGGTAAAGTTTTTGTGATTGGGCGGCGAGCGATGGATTCTTGAGCGCACGGTAACAGCGCATCATGTTGTAATGTGCGTCCAGATCTTCTGGATCCACAGTGAGCGTCTTCTGAAATTCAGCCAGCGCGGTTTCGTAGTTGCGTTTTAGGAAGTGCATCCGTCCAAGTTTATTCCGAACACGTGTGTCGCGTGGGAATTGAGCGGCGGCGTGCTGGAGATGCTCAATCGCTGTATCATAATTCCCGCCTGTTTCTTGAACGAGGGCATAAAAATAGTGAACTTTGGCACGATGCGGGTTTTCAGGTGGTAGCGTCTTCTGGATTTCAAATGCCTTTTCGAGCATTGCTTCTGCCCCTGGCATATCTCCTTCCTCAATTCGGACTCTTGCTACGTTCACCCACCCATCGAGATATGTTGGCTCTATCTTGGTTACCTTCAAGAAGGCAGTCTCTGCAGCCTTCAGGTCGCCTTGCAGGAGAAGCCCAATACCGTAGTCGTTCCACCGTTCACGAGCATTTTCGGGTTTCGACAATAAAGTCTCTGTGTCTATTACTTCAGTTGACGGCACAGGGACTGTGCCTACTACTTTTAAAGTTGTTTTGGCGGATGCCATTTCGATAATTGGTAGGTTTGGGATTGCTTTAATTTTCCCAGCGACATCCGAGGTATCACCCGTCCAGACCCAATTGCCGTCATCGTAGCCTTTATCTATCTGAAAATCTGTGTCCTCTGGGTCGCGCACACCGGCGTAAGCCCATTGTGTGTGCCACCAATTGAATTTGCGGTAATTGAGTTTCGCTTCCAATGTGAGAAGATCCCCACAATCAGATGGGATTTCGAGTCGGTAGCGGACGGTATCGGCGGCACCCGGTGGGATTGTGTTTGAATAGAGGATAGTTCGCATTGCCCAAGCGTTTCGTTTATTAATCAGATTTCCGTGCGCATCAAGCATATAGCCGCGGTAAAAGTGCGCGCTCGGATCGACCGGTCCGTTTCCATTGGGGGCAGCGATTCTGCCGTTCCAGAAGACAACCTTTCCGTTTTCATCGGTAGCCTTCACCTCCAGCCAGATATCAAAAGCATCAATCGTGCCAGTGGGGAAACGGTGTCCAACACCCCGCGTGCGGACGACGACATCAATCCGCGTGTCTTCACCTCGTGCGATTTCAGTTCCACCACTTGGAATCGGTCTGCCGTCTTTGAAGAGATCCAACGTTACCACTTCATCCTGCAAGAAATCTGTTACAATTTTGAGTTGCTCTGGATGCTGATTCACAAACGGCAGTGCTGTGTTTGCAGCGGGAAAGCGGTGGTTGTGAACCTTGCCATTGATATTTCCTGCATCTGTGGAAGCAACAAGTGGCATGTGACAATCGACACACTTCTTCGCCGTTTCTGGATAGTAGAAGGACAATGCTCCTTGGTGAGAGACACCGCTTTTCTGCCATTGGTCGTAATCGTTGAAGCCTCGTATCCATCGAAAGTTGTTGACCGGTTCATCGAGATGCACTTTATGGCAGGTTGAGCAGAATTCGGCGGTGTTTTGACGATGGAAGGGTTTGAGGAAACTCTTTTTGTGTGGTTCTGGGTCAAGCCGGATGAGATAGTTGTGCAGGTTGCGGATAATAGGATTATCACTGGCAGCAATGTCGTGCAGTGGGGGATATTTAATCACGTACCCACTGTTACCCATCGTGTCTTTGACTTTTTCGATAGAGTGGCACGCCGTGCAGGCGAGTCCTGCCTGCGCGGCCGGAGTATGGAGGTTTTCACGGATGGGTCTGTCCATCACGCCGTTAAGTAGAATCGCTGGATCGTGGCACCCGCCGCACCACTTAGAGGGTTGAATGCCGTTGACCTCCTGCATATAGATGATTGATTTACGATACCACTGGTTGTTGAAGGAGGAAAAGTGATGAGCGGATTCGTTCCACTGCCGATAGATGTCTGGATGGCATCCCTTGGTGGCGCAGGTCTCCGATGTGAGAAAGAAATCGGTTGGAATCAGCGCACCCGTCTCTGTTTCGACGGATGCCGGAAAGAAATGACCGGTCGTGCCACCGCCTTCCTCGTACATACTCGTTGGAGGGAGTGCCGGGTTTTCAACGAGGTAGGTTTCGTTCGGTAGATAGTGTTGTGTAAGTTTCGCGCCTATCGGTAAAAGGACAACAGCAACTAACACACCGACGGTTATTTTCCGCAACAGTGGCGTAAGCAGTTCAGCACTTCTCAGTAGGTAAATGCAGAAAAGGAAGCTACCCACGCTCACACTAACGATGTGCGTGATGAGCAGCCAATGATACGGGGTTGTTGCACCGACAACCATCAGATAGACACCACTGATGATCCCAATAACTACTCCAATACTCCCTACTTGTCCGAGTCTTGAAATTCGCTTCAATTGTCGGTAGACGTAGATACTGAACGGAATTATTAGAAGAACACCGAGTCCAACGTGGAGCAAGACATTGAAAATGTAAAAGAGCGTCGGTTCACCGAAGCTAAACAAATACGCGCTGTTGAGCAGCAGGATGAGGAAGACACAGAAGAAAATTTTTCGCATTTTTTAACTTGTAGGACGCTATTATAGCTGCTTGGTTGAATGAGTCATTGATCCTTGATGGAGTTTGTAGGTCGCGAGAGTAGTTCTCTGTATTGTTTGAGAAACTCCTCCTTGGACAATGTCTGACGGTTCACCCGAACCATTGCACCATCAGGAAGGTCAACAGTGAATGTCGCTGGCTGTATGGTGTGATTCACCTTGAAGTCCTTTACCTCCAGCGTCTGTCGGGAAATTATAGGGTACGTCGCTTGAAAGTCGAGCCAAGCGTATTCATTAAGGACGGCTTTAGGGAACCATATCTCTCCAAGTTGCTGATAGGAGATTGTTGTGCGATCAATAGTGAGTGCCTCCATCGGAATATCGCTATCCAGAGCATCTACGGGACGTGGAAATTGGCTTTCATGTTTGAGGTATCGAAACCCTCGCTCCGGTGCGATCCAAATCTTTTCAGACTTCTTTTCCCGTTTTGCTTCCAAGACGTAACATAGCGTCCCGTTGATAAACTCGCGTCCTGTAATCTGAAAGTTCTCGCTCTTAAGATAGGTTGCTAAATCTTCGTGCCACAAGGTGAGCCATCGCCTCGGATCCACACCCTCACGAATTAATCGAGGTTCTGTGCTAAAGTAGTACTTAGGCACGCTTTTGACCTCAGGATCAATCTCCCACATTGTAGTTGGTGTAAGGATTGTAGTTGTTCTCGGTGAATCGAAACGAGTATTTTCTGAGTCGAAAGCAATGTGCCCCATAAAAATCCTTGTATCACTATCGAAAGGAGGTTGTCCATGGGTATAAACCACTTCACCTTCACCGGATTTAAGCAGTGCATCGTGATGTTTGATAGCTGCTAAAAGTGCCTCAAAATCAAGTGCCTCTTCTGCTGTGTCTTGCGAGGGTGTTTTCTGTGCGAATGCTGTTGTGAAACACGCGAGAAAAACAAAGCAGAAAAGTAGGAAACGATTCGACTTGGTATGTAAAACGAACATCGTTTTGCTCCTAATTTCTCTTAAGTAGGTTTATTGAGATGTTCCGCCGTAGGTAACCCGCATTGGCAGGGGTTCCATCAGTTCAGATATCCATCCGCCGGGGAGTAGTGGATTATCTCCACCTGTCACTGTCAAATATGAAACATAGCGCGGAATTTTCTGACGTGATGCTTCGTAAAAAAGTCGTTTTACCTCTGCCCACGTCTCGTCGCGCCAAGCGGCAATCTCGGGAGACTTCCGTGCCATCCCATCTGTACTTCGCAATTCGGTGTAGAGCTCCACCGCCTTAGTTAGGTTCGTGCGAATTTCCTCCTCAAGCACCGGGATTTTTTCTTCAATTTCAGCGAGCGTCAATCCAAAGAACCGTTCTTCTTCAGGTTCAGTCTGGGTTTCGGTTTCCACATCAGCGGATGGAGTGTTTTCTTCGGTCTGCACTTCCGCTTCAAAAAATTGTGTATCTTCGGATGTGAAATCTCCAGAATTTATCGACTCGTCGGAATCTACAAGTGTGGAAACGACCTCTGTTTTATCAATATCTTGGTTTGTTTGCTCCTTTTGTTTGTTTAAAGATTGAGACGCAACGCTCCGCTCTGGCACGACGGTTTTATAAATCTTTATCGTTTCTTGCGGCTGATTTGCTCTGTGGACCAGAACTCCAAAGATGACCACCACGCAAAGCAATACGCCTCCCCAAAATAATTTTGATTTAAACATGATGAAACGCTCCTTAATGTAGCACAGATGTAGCACAGAGATAAATTCTACTTTGATAGCAGAATTTGCGTGTATATCGGAGCTGCAGTTATTTTACTAAACAACTCCAGCAAAGTCAAGTAGTTTTCAGTTATCATTTTGTTGTCCGTAGCGTTTGAGAAATTCCTGTTTGGACAATTTCTTACTAATTCCATCCACTTTAATCATAGCATCGTCAGGAAGGTCAACAGTAAATATTTCTGGTGGTAGTTCGTGATTCAATTTGAAGTTCTTTATTTCCAGCATCTGTTGGGAAATTATAGGATCCGCTGGCTTGAAATCGAGCCAAGCGTATTCACTAAAAACAGATTTAGGGAACCATATCTCTCCAAATTGCTGATAGGTGATTGTCGTACGAAAGATGGTGAGAGCCTCCATTGGAATATCGCTATCCAAAGCATCTACCGGGGTGAGTCGTTGGCTTTCATATTTTAGGTGTCGGAATCCTCGTTCGGGTGCGATCCAAATCTTTTTAGATCTATCTTCCTGTTTTGCTTCCAAGACATAACACAGTATCCCGTTGAAAACCTCACGACCTATGATGTGGAAGTCGTTTACTCTTAGATGGGTTGCTAAATCTTTGTCTCCCCAAGTGAGGAATCGTCTCGGATCCATGTGTTCATTATGTGATTGGGGTTTGGTGCTAAAGTAATAGTTAGGTTTTCTGTTTTTGTAATGGACGATCTCCCACATTGTGTTGGGTGTAAGGATAGTAGTTCTTTCTGGTGAATCGAAACGGGTATTTTCTGAATCGAAAACGATGCGAAGCGTAACAATACGAGGATCAATATCGAGTGGGGGTTCTCCAGAGATATGAACAACTACCCCTTCACCGGATTTGGGCGGGACATCAATCTGTTTGATGGTTCCTAAAAGTGCCTCAAAATCAAGTTCAGTTTCTGCTGTGTCTTTTGACGGTGTTCCCTGTGCAAATGCCATTGTGAGGCACGAGAAAAAAACAAAGCAGGAAAGTAGGAAAAGATTCGGCTTCATATTTAAAAAGGACACGGTTTTTCTCCTAAGTTTAGTTTTCATTGTCGGAACCCTTAGCACTATCTTGCTTAGAGGATTCATTGAATGTTCCCTTGTAGGTAACCCCCATTGGCAGGGGTTCCATCAGTTCGTAGATCCATCCACCGGGGAGTAGTGGATTTTTCTCTGCACCTATCACTATCAAATAGGACGTATATCTCATAATCTTTCCGGTATGAGCGACATCGTTGAACAACCGCTTCACCTCTTGCCATGTTTCATCGCGCCAAGCGGCAATCTCGGTTGATGCCCCAGCCATTCCATCTGTGCTTATCAGATCGGTGTAAAGTTCCACAGCCTTGGTGAGATTGGTTCGGATTTCCGCCTCGAGCTCGGGGATTTTCTCTTCAATTTCAGCAAGTGTTAGCCCGAAAAACCGTTTTTCAGATTGAGGAATACTGAGGGTTTCAGCATCAGTGGACACGTTTGTGCTATTGTTCTTACTGCGGATAACAGGCCGTCCAATCTGATTTCGCAGTGCCAATTTTACATCAATATCAAGGATGATGGGTGCATCAACAATTTCGATCGTGGGTTCAGATTGTGCCTCGAAACTATACGGTCTCTGATAGTGAGCGAGGTATTGATTGCCGACACCGAGTGCCAACATAACCAGAACAGCAGCCGTGCTAAAAGCTGCCCACGGCACCAACGGTTTCCCAATTGGAGGAGGTGGTATCGGTTGGATGTTGGCAACTTGTCGTCCGATGCTCTCCATTAAATTAACAGGTAATTGGACGCTACCGAGTATCTCGTGAATCAAGAGTTCTTCTCTCTCCTGTAAACGCTTTCGTGCCCGACGAAGCCGACTGTTAATCGTGTTCATCGATACACCTAAAAACTTGCCAATCTCCTTCGGCTTCATTTCACCAAGATAATAAAGGGTCACTACTGTGCGTTCACTCTCTGGCAGCCTTTTCAGAAGTTTTTTGACGATTTCATGACGATGCTCGGTAGTTTCTATTTCTCGTTGTTCCGATACATGATGTGTATAAGAGGATTGGTCTATTTCTCTCACAGGTGTATCCTCCAGCGATTGCATCGCGGGTTTCTTTTTCTGAATCCATCTGTTGCAAAGGTTGTTGGCAATGACATAAAGTCATCCGGCGAACTGATCGGGATTTTTCAGCGTCGCGAGGTTCTTGTATGCCTGAAGGAAGGTATCTTGTGTAATTTCTTCAGCGAAGTGAAAATCACCAATCCTGCGCCACGCAAGCGCGTGGACACCCTTTTGGTACTTTCCGACTAAGGTGGTGAATGCCTCGTCGTCGCCTGACAAGATTCTCCGAATCAGTTGCACGTCGTCTTTTTCCATCAGGATTCCCCATTACTATTGATGAAAGAGTTGATTATGCCTATATTCTTATGGTTTAGGTGGGCGCGGCACTAAAACAGATACGGTTCTTCAATACCGAACCATGCATGCTACCCTCTTTAATTGTTAAAGATACAATTTAGGGGCAGAAAATGTGCATAATTTTTAGGAAGGACGGAATTTTAATCTGAGAATTGGGACTTGTTGTGCGAATAACAGTTTGTCGTATAAGATTCGTATACAAGGATTGCTGGATGTACTTGTGAAATGGTTGTCTTTATCCTGCAGTGTAACCGCCATCAATCGGTAAGGCGATTCCTGTAACGAACGCGGATTCGTCGGAGGCGAGGTATAACGCACCGTATGCGATCTCTTCGGGCTGTGCCAGCCGCCGCATTGGGTGCTTGTCGGCGAGGTCCTGATATTCCGCTGGTGTTTTGATGACACCGGCAACCAACGGCGTTTCAACGAAGCCCGGACAGATGCAGTTAACTCGGATGTTGTCTTCGGCATAATCGAGTGCCATCCCACGGGTGAGGTTCGTCACCCCACCTTTGGAGGCGACATACGCCGCTCGAACGTCCGCACCGACAAGTCCGTAGATGGAGGACAGGTTGATAATGGAGCCACCACCGTTTTTCTGCATCGCAGGGATCGCTGCCTTGGCGCAGAGGTAGACACCAGTGAGATTGACATCTAAACAACGGTGCCAGTCCGCTTCCAGCAGATCACCAACGGGGAGTCGCATTGCGATTCCGGCACTGCTCAACAGCACATCCAATTTTCCATATCTACTGACGGTTTCCTGCACCATCTGTTCGGTATGTTCTGAGAGTGTCACGTCGGTTTGGACATAGGTTGCTTCGTTACCCGCATCTCGGATGGTAGTAACGGTCTGGTTCGCTCCATTTTCGTCGATGTCCGCGACGACTACTTTTGCACCGTGTTCGGCAAACAGGATTGCTGTGGCTTTTCCGATGCCGGAGGCGGCACCTGTCGTGATGGCTACTTTATCTTTCAGTCGCATTTTCAAAGACCCTTTTCTGTCCATTCCGCGGGATTCACTTCCGGTTCACCGATTTGGTTTCTGAGCACGCCGATATTTTCGACTTCAAGTTCAATCACATCACCCGGTTGAATCCAGCGATCGAGTTCCCATCCGCACCCTTTTCCAACGGTGCCGGAGCCTAAGAATTCACCCGGATGGAGCGTTTCTGATTGTGAAACAAACGAAATCATCTCAGCGAAAGAGTAATACATATCCGATGTATTTCCGTCTGTCCAAACCTCGCCGTTGATTCTGGCAACCATTCGGAGGTTGTACGGATCACCGATTTCGTCTGGTGTAACGAGACACGGACCCATGATGTTGCTGTTATCGAAGTCCTTTCCTTTGGCGGGACCGAGTGCCAACGTCATGTGTCGAAATTGGATGTCACGAGCACTAATATCGTTGTAGATAGTATAGCCAGCGATGTACTCAGGTGCTTCTTCTATGGAGATATTTTTCCCAGTTTTGCCGATATAGATCCCCCACTCCAGTTCAAAATCGAGTTTTTCAGTGTAGTTGGGCCACGTAACGATGGCTTCATGTCCGGCAATGGAGGATGGACTCGTGCTGCCGCGGTAGTAGTTGGGCAGTTTGAACCACTCCGGCGAAATTTCTTTACCGGTAATGCGTGCGGCGGCATCCATGTGGGTTCTGAATACGCCGAAGTCCCGCAGGCTTGCTGGACGTGGGAACGGCGCGAGCAGCTGCACATCGGCGACAGGAAAGATGTTGTCGAAAGTATCCACGCTGTTGGCGGTTTGGTCGATATGTTTTTGTGCGTCAGCGATGCAATTCTGTTCAAAGAACTGGATCATGTCTGGAGCAACCGCTGTGAGATCGATAATTCGGTCGCCAGTAATCCAAGCACCGAGTCTTGGTGTGCTATCTGTCGATTTGGTTTGAAAGGTAACGAGTTTCATAGGCGTTCTTTTTAAGACAATCCTGCCTCCCTATTCAAGTGATCGCGTAGTGTTGATTATACGATAGATGCAGTTAGAAATCAATATTTTAAAATTTGTCTTGTATGCACGATAGCGATGTGGCATAATTAGTGCTATATGTTTGCCAACGTTCGCGGGGCATCCCTGTTGTGGACACGCTGAAATGGGAAAGGGGACGAGCATGGTTACCCGACAAGATATTCAAGCGATATGTGATGACATCGTACGCGAATTCGCGCCTTTGCAGGTTGTTCTTTTCGGTTCTTATGCGTACGGCACGCCCACGGAGTCCTCCGATGTCGATTTGCTGGTAGTCATGCCAGTGCCGAAATCGGAAACACGCCAGCAAGAGATAGAAATTCGGCAGCGTCTCGCGCGTCCTTTCCGCCTGCATGTGCTTGTGCATTCGCCTGAAGACCTGGCGTATCGTCTCGTGTATAACGATTGGTTTCTCCGAGAGATCACTGAGAAAGGCGAGGTGCTTTATGAAACTACTAATTTTTTCTTGAAACCTGTAAAGAAGGAAGAACACGCGATGAATCCGTTGACAGAGGAATGGGTACAGAAAGCTGAAGGTGATTACACTGTGGCGCAGCAAGTGCTTCAAGGACAGAATCCAGTAAATGATGCTATCTGTTTCCACGCTCAGCAGTGTATTGAAAAGTATCTAAAGGCGTGGCTTCAAGAGGCGAACATCCCGTTTCCAAGGACCCACGATTTACAAGAGTTATTGAACCTGATAGTCCCGGCTCTTCCTGCTTGGGATGCTTGGCGAGAGGATTTTTCAAAGTTGTCGGAACATGCAGTTGATCCTCGCTACCCTGGAAAATTCGCGACCGCAGACGAAGCATCACACGCGATGCGTATCTGCGATGAAGTTCGGCGAGCCGTTCGCGAACAGTTGAAACTACCGCTTGATACACCAAATAACTAATACCAATTCTGATTGATGATTTCTATTAAAAGTGTCTGATGTTTTTGGTCATGCCCGGTGCGGTTAGGAATGCAGATCGCATTTGGGTGCGTACACCGCAAAACCGCACCTACCGGGTCTGGGTGAACGGCGCGTTTAATGCGATATAAACTTTTAGAAATGGTATAAGAAAACTTCAGCTGTGTTCATAGTTGTAGACGGAAGCACGCTATACCGTTAAGGAAAGGAACAGTTCCTCCAGAGACATTTCAGTTGTGTGCATTTCAAGCAGCTGCCACCCGCGTTCGACAATAGTTGCTGCGACCACCGCCCGAATGTCGGTTGCCAGTGTATAGCGAAGATGGAAGGTAGTTGAGACATCTGTACTCGCAGCGTGCTGTTCAACTTCAATCACGTTCGGGATGTCCCTGAGGACTGCCGATATATCCTCTGCTGGCGCACCTGCTACCTCAAGCGCGAGAATTAAGGAGGCGGGTTGTAAACTCTCTGTACTGCTGTCAGGAGCATCGCTTTGTCTGGATACGGCACGCCCATCTTTCAACTGGACATCTCCGGTAATTTTGCCACGACTGATGATAATTAACCGTTCACATGTGAGGCTGGCTTCAGGTAAGATGTGAGTGCTGAACAGAATAGTCCGTTCCTTGCCGAGTGCCTTGATTAACTCTCGGATTTCGACAATCTGCCGTGGATCTAATCCAGAAGTGGGTTCATCGAGGATTAAAACATCTGGTTCATGGATGAGTGCTTGTGCCAAACCAACACGCTGTCGAAAACCACGAGACAATTGGGCAATAATCTGGTGTCGGCGTTCGGTGAGTCCACACGCCTCGATAGCGTTATCCAGCTGCCCTTTGATATTGCCACGTGGTACACTACGAATCTTTGCCATGTACGTCAGATACTTCGTTACCGTCATTTCTGGATAGAGTGGGACGTTTTCGGGAAGGTATCCGATGCGTTTCCGAACCTCCCGTGACGCTTTGAAGACATCGTATCCGGCGACGGTAACACGTCCGCTGCTTGCTGGCATAAAGCAGGTGAGGATCCGCATTGTTGTTGTTTTCCCCGCGCCATTAGGACCGAGGAACCCAACGATTTGTCCCTTGTCTACCTGAAAAGAGATGTCCCTGAGTGCTTGAAAGGGACCGTAATTTTTTGTGATATTTTGGACTTCAATCATTATTTTAAACTATTAAATCTGGTCACCGTTTCACTTCGTTTCACGGTGGTTTTCAGTTAATGCCAACTGCTTCTGGGTTGTCAAAGGTTTGTTGATAATTGGAATACGGTTTTCTTGTTGACAGAAGGGTAGGTCAGAGAGGATCGCTATGAAACCGGGGAATACTGAAGTTTAGATCTCGATCTCTACCCAACAGATAAGGGTTGTTATCTGGTTGAACTGCCTCCGATTCGGCGAGGACCTCCGATAAGTCGACAGTCACCGAATTCACCTCAACTCTATCTGGGTAAACTAACACTTGCTTCCACATCATTGGATAACAGATAATACCGGAAGAGACAATACATAACATCCCTTGTTCTCTGAAAACGCGGTTGAGATGCAGATGTCCACAAAAAAACGCTAAAATCTGTCTATCAAAAGGGGAGATGATTTCGAGAACCTCCGCGGAGTTAGCGATTCTTGAACCGATACCTTGAAACTCAACACTCGGAAAAGGGAGTTGGTGCGAAAAGATGAAAACTTCTTGCTCGTAATCTCGCGACCTTTTCAATTCGCGTTCTGCCCATGCTAACTGATTTGTACTGATGTATCCGTGTGTGAGGTCTTCCGGTACCTCCTGTGAATCGAGGAGAATAAATCGGATGTTTTCATGCACAAAACTGATGGAGCCCATGCCGTTGGTGCTGAAGCGTGCTAAGTAATCATCTTTGGAACCTGTCACCGGGTGTAAATCGTGGTTACCCGGGATGTAATAGCAGGGGGCATTCATGCATTGTCCGAGTTGTTGAGCACCGTCGAGCGTGGCTTCGTATTCTTCAGCAGACATGTCGAAACTCTTACCGCCACACACGATATCTCCGCCATGAACCACAAAGTCGGGTTCAAAGGCGTTCAGTTGTTCAACCAACTTTTCATAGAGGGTGAGACTGTTTTTTTGTTGCTGAAGTCCACCTGCGAAATTTCTTGGCGCGTTTAAATACAGATGTGTGTCCGTAATAAAGGCAAATTTAAAAAGTATCATGGCATATCCTGTTTTTCGGTGAGGCTCCCAATCTCATTAACAAAAGTGTTCTTGACGGACGAATTTTCTTGGGGAAATCCGCAGAAATACCCAAGCAAAAACACTTCACCAACGACGCTCCTACCGAGACCATTAAAATTAGGAATGCACATGTTTGGCTAAAATTGCAACGTAAGTCGGTGTATTGGCTGCGTCGATATAGTGTTCAACCTGCCACGTTGTACCCTCAAGGATGTCTTCAATCTCCCTCTTTGAAACAAACAGGTAATCAAACCATGGCGTGGTATGTTGTCGGTAACGGATTCGGAGTCGTAGTTGTCCACTCATTCGTCCCCGATTTCGGTTAAATTGATGATAGGCTAAGTGCCCCGGTTCTGTTGTTTGATAAGGATCCATAGTTTCGGCGATAATTTTCGCGGTGTCGCTTGTCATGGAAGCGAAGCGTCTCAATAGCCACTTTGCTCTTTTATAGTTTCCAACGAGTCCGAAATTATGTCCCATCATAAGGATCGTGTCAAAGGTGCCGGTTTTAGCGCTTAATTGCGTGATAGGTGTGACCCTAGCGTTTTTGAGTCCACGGCTTCGGCAGGTTTGGATGGCTAATGGCGAATTATCGGTTCCTAAAACATCGTGTCCCTGTTCTTGAAGATAGAGGCAGTGCCGTCCTGCCCCACAGCCGATATCTAAAACCCGTCCTGCAGCGTCCTGGATTGCGAGTCTTTGGTGTTCAGCCCAGTCCTCATATTCAGCGAAATAGTTGAGGGGTCCCAGCCGACTTGTATCGATGAACCCATCTTCCCTCTCCACAACTTCGACGTTCTCTCGACCGTTATGATAATCTGAAATAAGATGTCCGTAGGCATCTTGGTTGTCAGTTAGCACGTTATTAATCCTTGACGTAGCCGGTGGTCCCGTTCGGATTTGCCCATTTGGTTTCCCAATGTGTTTCAATACCTTCGCGCCACGTTTGTGCTGCTTCTGTGAGTTCAGCAGTGAGTTGCGGATGTGCGTCTTTTATATTCTTCGTCTCACCCATGTCGGTTTCGAGATCTGCGAGATGCACGTCGTCTTCCGGCGGAGCACCCTCTACCAATTGACCGTTGAGCACCAATTTCCAATTGCCACGACGCACAGCAGTCTGCTTACCCATCTCCCAGTAGATTTCGCGATGTGGTACAGATTCACCGTTTGTCACTGTAGGTAGCACATCGAGTCCATCAAGTTCGTGTGCTGAAAGGTCTTCGCCAGCTGCAGCGAGGAAAGTCGGGAACACATCCATTGCTGCGCCAACTTCATCGATGACTTGACCTGCCGGAATTCGCTGGGGCCAATTCATAATTCCGGGTGAACGAATGCCACCTTCATAAAGGCTGAATTTATGCCCCTTCAGTTTACCAGCGGTGCCGCCGTAATACGGATCTTGCGTGCCATCTAACCAATTTCGGGTTTCACGCGAGGGACCGTTGTCACTCTGGAAATAGGAGAAAGTATTTTCTGCGAGTCCGAGTCGCTCTAGTTCGGCAAAAATTTCGCCGACACTATCATCAACGGCACTGAGCATCGCTGCCATAATCTGTCTGTCCCATGGCAAATTCGGGAACCGATCCACATATTTTTGCGGGGCGTGCATCGGATAGTGCGGTGCGTTGTAAGGAACGTAGAGGAAAAAAGGCTTGCCGAGTTCAACAGACTTTCGGATATATCTGATGGCGTATTCGGTGATGAGTTCAGTGAAATATTCACCATTTCGATAGATTTCTTCGCCGTTTTCCCAGAGGTCGTGTGTCTGGTCAAAGTCAGGCTGTCCTAAACCCCAATAAAAGATGTGCGAGAAGAAATCAATACACCCTGCCATGAATCCGAACCAGTCGTCGAACCCGTGGTGTTCTGGACGTGAACCCTCGGCGAGTCCCAAATGCCATTTCCCGGACATCGCTGTGTAGTAGCCGTGCCCCTTAAGGGCAGTTGCGAGTGACGGAACAGAAGGCGGTAGTCCTGTAGCGGTTCGGTGCCCTGATAAAATGGAGCGAACCCCCGCATGACACGGGTATCGTCCTGTCAAGAGTGCTGCGCGCGAAGGAGAGCAGACCGGTGAATTCGAGTACCAATCTGTAAAGCGAGCACCCTCGGCTGCCATTCTGTCAAGGTGCGGTGTTTTGAAGTCGGTCGCACCCATGCAGGAAAGGTCACCATATCCTTGGTCGTCCGTTAGAAAGATAATAAAGTTGGGTTGCATTTTTCCTCTTTTTTTCTTCTGTAATGTCCTTTTTCACAAAAATCTGACGGATGAGAACTTTCCTGATCTTGACAACGGAGAGATCAGAACAAGGAACCATAGTTTAAAAATCATTTTTTCCAGAAACTTCGATCTAAGCTCCGATATTGTATGGCTTCAGAGATATGTACCACTTCTATATTTGAGTTTCGGTCCAGGTCTGCGATGGTGCGTGCTACCTTCAAAATCCGGTCGTATGCACGCGCACTCAGCCCTAATTGGTTAATTGCGACCCGAAGCAGATCTTGTGCTTGGTCATCGACTTTGCAATATTCTCGTATCTGTTTCGATTCCATGTGGGCATTAGCGTGGATTGTTGTGCTTGCGAAGCGTTGCTGTTGGATTTGACGTGCTGCCTCGACTCGGTTTTGGACTTGTGTTGAGGGTTCCCCAGTTGTTTCGGCAGCGAGTTCGGCATATTTCACCGCGGGTACCTCAACTTGGATGTCAATCCTATCTAATAACGGACCAGAGATACGGGATACATAGTTCTGAATCTGATTTGGTGAACATTTACACTCTCGGCTTGGGTCACTGAAAAATCCACAAGGACAAGGGTTCATGGCGGCGACGAGCATGAAGCTTGCGGGATAGGTAAGCGATGCTGACGCACGGGAGATGGTTACTTGCCGGTCCTCAAGGGGTTGCCGCATGACTTCAAGGACATTTCGCCGGAATTCCGGAAGTTCGTCTAAAAAGAGCACACCATTGTGCGCGAGACTCACCTCACCGGGGCGCGGCATCTTTCCACCGCCGATTAATCCCGCGTCTGAAATAGTGTGGTGTGGTGAGCGATATGGACGGGTCACAACCAAAGGCGTATCACTTGGTAGAATTCCGATGGTACTTTGGATCTTTGTCGTTTCTAAGGATTCGTCTATAGAGAGTTTGGGCAGGATTGATGGAATTCGCTTTGCGATCATCGTTTTTCCAGATCCGGGCGGTCCAATCATGATGAGGTTATGCCCACCTGCTGCGGCGACCTCAATGGAGCGCTTGACATGCTCTTGTCCTTTCACATCAAGGAGGTCGAGATGCGACTCTGGATGTACAGTGTGTCCATCAGTGTCGAGTGTGTGCGGTTCTGGTGCTATCTCCTTCTCTGAATTGAGGAATGCGGCGGCTTCTGACAAACTCGCGACCGGATAGACGTTAACATCTTCAACAATCGCCGCCTCTCTCGCGTTTTCAGCAGGCAAAATGAGATTTTGAATGTTGTTCTCTTTTGCGGCAATGGCTATCGGGAGTCCGCCCGGTATACCACGGATGCTTCCATCGAGAGCGAGTTCGCCCAGAATCATGGTGTTTTCAAGACTTTCCAACTTTACCTGATTCGTAGCTGCCATAACGCCGATTGCAATAGGAAGATCAAATGCTGAGCCCGCTTTTCGGATATCCGCAGGTGCTAAGTTCGCCGTAATTCGGGTCGGAGGGAAATAGAAACCAGAGTTCTTAATGGCGGCAGTAACACGGTCCCGGCTCTCTTTAATAGCACTGTCCGGTAAGCCAACGGTACTGAAGTACGGCATTCCACCGGCGACATCTACCTCAACTTTCACTATATAGGCATCAATTCCCAGCATCGCACTGCTTAGGACCGTTGCGAGCATACGTATATTCCTTCTAATTTGTGTTAGTTTAAAAATCTTTTTTGCGATTGTGTTTTGTAAGTGTGCTCTTTACGCAAGTGAGGTTCAAACCCCATTCCAGAGATTCTAACACTATTATATCACTGAGAAAGATAACAGGTCAACGCTTTTCGCTAACCTAGATCGCCAGTAAGTTTATGTAATGTTTGTAGTTGTCTCTGGTTGGCTATGACTAACAAGGCGTCACCGGCTGCAATTTTCTTATCTCCGGGCGGATTATATAGGAACCCTCCCTCGCTATCCTGAATTGCAACGACAACTAATCCAGTTTGCTCTTGAATACTGGCGGCTTTAAGAGAAATCCCATCCAAAGGAGCACCTTCTTGAATGATGGATTCAGTAAATTGTGCGCCTTGTCGATTTTGGGTCATATTTTCCAAAAACCCTACGAGTTGTGGTTGAAGTATGCTGGTTGCAAGGCGGAGCCCACCAATGTGATCCGGTAGGACGACTTCATCTGACCCGGCGGTGATGAGTTTTCCCGGGGAATTGTCTTCAACCGCTTTAGACGCTATCTTTAAATATGGGTTCAGTTTTCTTGCGGAGATCACCACAAAAAGGTTGTCTTGATCGCGGCTGAGGCATGTAACAAGTCCTTGCGCACGCTCAATTCCTGCCCGTATAAGTAATTCATCATCGGTTGCATCACCATGGAGGTATAGAAAATCTCGGGTGTCAGAGAGATGGACGAGTCGTTCTTCCTCGGATTCAATACCGACGAAATCTACTTCTGCCTTTAGCATTTCGTCGAGTACATGCACGCCAGTATCACCAAGTCCACAGACAATATAATGGTTTGATAATTTATCGACAGTTCGGATCATTTTTTGTTGACGGAAAAAACTTTGTAGTTGTCCTTCGATCAGGAATGCGGTAGCAATCGTAACACTATAAGTAAATACCCCGAACCCACCGATGAGTAGAAACAGGGTAAAGACTCGCCCGGCATCACTCATTCCCATATTGCCGTAACCGACAGTTGTTAGGGTGATAACAGTCATATAGATTGCGTCGAGGAGTTGCCACTCCCCAGCCGGATTATCCTTTTCGAGGAATAGGTAACCAACGGTTCCGGTTACGAGCAAACTAATGAGCAATATCGGAGCGATTAGAATCTTGCGTTGATAATTCATTCTCCTATTTCATAGATGCGCTTGACATTTCCAGAGCGCATCTATTAGAAATTCCTATAGTTCTTTTGGGTTTAATGTCGCTTTTTAGCACTGCGCTTGACGACAGGATTTGGATCGTGTCGGGCAATGTCAAAGAGTGTGCGGTATTCAATTCTATCCAGTGTCGGCAAAAGTTTTGCAACTTCCATGCGTACGCACGTCGCTGGATCTTTGAGTCCACGTTCAAACCAACGTTCGGCATCATCAAAATCGTGTTTTGCGAGTGCTGCGAGAGCACCCGCACGGATGCGTCTATTTTTAGATTCGGCGTGCAGCAGAATAGGGGCGACATACCCGTCATCGCATCGGCACATGATTTGCAAAGCGTTGCATACCACATCCACCGATTCGTCTTCAAGATGTAATACACACCAATCAAATAGGTCTTCAGTGCCGATTTTCTCAAGAGATTGAAGTCCGCGCACCCGTCGCTTTGAATTCTCATCAAAAATGTCGGCTATTGCTTTGGTGTAGTGTGCATCAACTTTCTCTGGCGCAAGCGGTTCTTCCTTCGTCTCTGGATAAAGAACACGGATTACAATCGTGTCATTCTGAAGATGCTGAATGGGTAGTACTTCAGGACTGAACGGAATCTTGTCAAAGAATGCTGGTAACCATTGGCTACCTTTCATAAAAAACTCTTGCCGGTCGATGCGAGTTCCAGTGCCCGATTGCATTCGGTTGTTCATCCAATGTGCCAACCGCACGATACCCCAGTGGTTTTGACTCACGCCGTTGTGAGAGTAAAGCCCCAGTTGGTGATTAACCCATTGTGTCAATGCAGCTGGACACGCAAGGAATTCAAAAGAATTCGACGCTAAGAGTTGAACACGCAGCTGTTGGTGGATTGCTATAATGCCACCCCGCACTTGGATTCTGCCATTACCGAGGTGCGTACGGAGTTTTTCGACCTCCAGTTCGGTTTTGAGCACGATGGGTCGACCCCGCTTCGGTCGCGCCTTTTGCTCCGCTCGATTTTTAGCATAGTTCCAATTTGTTGTGAACCAAACGGCTCCACCACGTGGGCGAAACCCATTTTCAACGATCCCTCTTGCATTACCTAACGTTGTGCCGTGATAGAATTCCATAAACGATTCTCCTCGAAAGTTTAACGCGGTTAACTCCATTTATGGTAGATAATTCATGAAAATCGGCAGTGTTAAAACTGTACGGCGGGATCGCCTATCTCAACCCTTGCAAGATTGCCGGTTAAGAGGCGTTTTCGGTATTGTCAGTGGAAGCCTCTTCTTTGGTTTCTTCAGTTTCGTCAGTTGGTGTTTCCTCTTGTGTGGCTGTTTCCTGTCTACTGATGGCACGTACATAACCCATTCTGAGTTCATAGAGGGTATTCGCCAGAAAGTTGGCTTCCGGTGCAGTGAGGTTGCCTTTAGTCTTTTCCTCAAGCATCTCAATAGTATCAATAATATGTTTCACGAGCGGGAAGTTTGTAACTACCTCATCCGTTTCGGGGTTAGGGATTCCCTCTAAGTAGAGCCGTCCTGTTTCTACAAGGTTGGCAAGATAACTAATAAAATCGACAGGTGGAAGTTGCTGTGCTTCTTCCTGAACCGTAGTCTCTTCCATATATTACTCCTGATTCTGATTTTCTTGATTTCTCGATATAGGCAGCGGATGCTTGTACAAAAGGTTCCCTATTCGTCATCAAAGATAATGATTTGCGCGAGTAAACTCCCTGCTTGATTATTGTTGTTTGAATTTTCGTTCATTGCGAGGAAAATGACACCGTCAGCCGGAGCGGGGTTGTCATAGCGGGAACCTACGGCGAAAACAACATTTCCGATCTTGGCGATGAGTGCACCGATATTCGTGCCGGGAAGTAAGTAACCTTCGGATCCTGGCGTGTTAGCGATACCGTCACCACCGCACCATCCCGTCCGATTTTGCAAATCCGGTGACCACGCGCCTTCCGCATCAATAACGAGCCGTTGTCCTTTTTCCACGCGCACATAACTTTCTTGCCAAACAGGGCTTGGACGAGCCGTGCGGATAACTGTTAATGCCATGTATGCCTCCAATTTAAAATGATACGGTGAGATGTAACGATTGGCATTGTGCCAATCGTTACATCGTTAATGCTATTCCTTATCCCGGATGGTGATGTTTGTAATTACATCGTCGACTGTAATACTGTCAACCACGTCCATCCCACTGATGACGTTTCCGAAAATGGTGTAATCACTGTCAAGGATCGCGTCTCCGCGGCAAATAAAGAATTCAGAGGCGTATGAAACGCTCGCTCCCTCTTCTTTTGCCATAGCGACAACGCCTCGCGACATCTCTTGTGAACCGTTCTCAATGGGAAGCGTATCTCCGGCAGCAAGCTTTGAACCTGCTTGAATAAGCAGTTCTTCTGCGCGATTAAACTTCTGACCCTTGTAATACATCACCTGCGCATTTTTGATGAAGTTCTTAGAAGTTTCTGGTGCTTCGGCTGCAAGAAATTCAAATTCGATAGTACCTTTTGCCGTCTCAATGACAGCGACCACCATTGCGGGGTCGGTCTTCGGTTTTTCTGAGGTTATTGCGGTGCCTGTGCCTGCGCGGCGTGCGCGCGGTGCAGGTGCCTGTTTCTCTTCTTGTGCGCAACTCAGCACGAAGGTAGCGAATAGTGTTGCTAAAACCAAGAGTGCTGCGGATGCGAACTGCCGATGTTGTTTACTCTGCTGTTGCCTTAACATATTCTGACTTCGCCTCCAATCGGATTTTTGTCATGACATCGCCTACCTCTAAGCGATCGACGACATCCATACCTTGAATTACACCGCCGAAGGTAGTGTAGTTGCCGTCAAGATGGGGTTGGGGTTTCAAGCAGATGTAGAATTGGCTCCCGGATGAGTTCGGCGTGTCTGGCACCCGTGCCATCGCCACAGTGCCTCTGACGTGTGGACGTTGATTCGGATTTGTATATTCGTCAATAATAGTCCAACCGGGACCTCCTGATCCGTCGCCTTTTGGACACCCACCTTGAATGATATTCAAGCCGGGTGCATCAACTTTCCGATGAAATGTTAAGCCGTCGTAAAACTTCTCGTTAATCAGCTTGATGAAATTGTCCACTGCTACAGGGGCAGCGTCGGGATAGAACTCAAGCACGAAAGTACCTTTGTCGGTTGTGACGACCGCGGCCTGCTCTTCAGGCGTTAGTTGATGCCCAAAAGGGAGCGCGCAGCCGATTAAGGTTAGTAGTAAAAGAAGAAATGTCGGACTCTTGTATAGCAAGCTTTGGCTTGTAAGCTGTGCCAAGAGATAACGTGTCGCTTTCATCAAACCTCCTTTGCCGTGCCAGTTAGTCAGTTTTGAGGCGTGCCCAGACGGTTGCCAATTTGTCCTGCGCGTTGACAGATAGTGGGACGGGTTCCTCCATATCGTGGAGCAATTCTTCCTGAGTCAAGGCGTAGTTATACATTTTGATTTCATCTAAGGCACCTGTAAGAAAACGACCGCTTCCGCCGCGTGCACCAATGAAAAGGGGATCATTGTTCGGTTTCAGTACACCTTTGCACGGCATTTCCGCTTCCAGTTCGCCGTCGATATAGAGTAGGATCGTTTTACCGTCCCACGTTCCAGCGAGAAAATGCCACTCACCATCCTGAATACTGGGACCGATATTGTCGTCGTTGCACGGTTCAGGCAGGTCGAAGAATTGAAGGATAGTTCCACCATTATAGAGCGCAGCAAGGTTATACAGCCCAGCAACCCAAGCTACCCCTTTTTCAACGCCGCTCTGGAGTGCTTCTCCGCCTTCAATAGTCGCCCAAAATTCAATGGTAATTCCGTCGACGATATCAAGACTCGCATGGTCGGGAATTTGCCCGGAAGTTTTTCCATCAAATTCCAGTGCATTTCCGAAAACACCTTCGATGAGTTTCGGTGAACCTTTGAAGGTTGCGTCGTTGCCGAATTCCGATCTGTCTTTTGCAACCTTTCCGTCTAATGCCTCAAAGGAGAGGTGCAATACCAATTCTTGTCCCTCACAAACTGCTAAAATGCTTATTAGAATGAGAGAGAATAACCAAAAAATAACATGCTGTTTCAATATGGGACCTCCCAAAGTAATTATAGGCGACATTTTTTCACGTGTCAACAGAAATTAGAAATTTCTGAATGGTTAATACAATTTTAAGATAGCACCTGTGGAAAAAAAAGTCAAGGGTTTTCAGTTGTACGGCAGAGCGGTTCAGTTTTCGTTTTTTTTAGGTTGTATGGGAAATCAAGTCGGGCATCGGAGTTCGCTCCTACAGAAGGTGTTGGCGAGGATACAAGGGGAACACCCCAGCAAAAACACCCTCGCCAGCGACGGTGTGACCTTGTTCACTGAACAACCCATCCATATATTTGAGGTCGTTGTTACGCCAGGGGGTCGGGCATCGGAGTGTTTTTGCCTCCTACCGGAGTACTGAATGCCTCTGAAATTAAACACGGAAACTTGACGGAAAGAGTATTAGTTGTTATAATGGCATCAGGGCAAATGAATGTAGAGCATGGCTTCAGGCTTTTATGTTGCAATTTGGGCATTGCTGGCAAACGAAAGAAAAAGGGAGACTATGAAGAAATTGGCAATTGAAGGACATACATATACAAATTCGATAGGGATGCGGTTCGTTAGAATTGAACCCGGCACATTTATGATGGGTTCAGAGAATGCTTCGTTATCGGATGAATTAATAGCGAGCAAGGCATACCTCCGGGATGGTGATTGGGATGAACAGCCGGTGCATCAAGTAACGCTTACCACGCCGTTCTACATCGGTATTTTTCAGGTTACCAACGAACAGTATGAGGCATTTGATTCGGCACATCGGGAGATGCAGAGCCTTCGGAACGTTGGTTTTTCTCGGGAAGATGACGAGACGGTTGTCTTTGTGGATTGGCATGATGCAACACGCTTCTGTGAGTGGCTCTCTGAAAAAGAGGGACTTCCTTATCGGTTACCGACTGAGGCGGAATGGGAATACGTGTGCCGGGCAGGGACAACAACCCATTTTCACACGGGGGATACATTGCCACCTGAATTCCATAAGAATGTCGGAGAGAGTTGGTATCCTGATGGAGGACGGGGTCGCGGTTCAGAAGAAATTGTGCCTTTGCATGTCGGACACACGACACCGAACGCGTGGGGTGTCTGCGATATGCACGGAAACGTAGAGGAGTGGTGTCAAGATTGGTATGGAACTTACGAACCGGATCCACAAGTTGACCCAGTAGGTAGAGAAGAAGGTTTATATCGTGTCACACGCGGTGGTAGCCATTCGACATTGCTCTGTTATCTGCGTTCTGCGAATCGGATGGGGGCGGTACCTGAAGATAAGCACTGGTACATCGGGTTTCGTATTGTTTGTGGCGAAATGCCGCAGACATCGCCTGTGCCTGTACCGAAGGTAGCGTTATGGGGACGTGAAGTCAAACAGGAGCCTGCAAGTTCACCAGCACCGGAGACACCCTATTTTGCGGAACCGCTGACGTTCGTTAAAATTCCAGAGGGTTCAAACGGACCGCTTTTTTCTTCGCATAATCACGTCCCAGCGATTACCGAGTGCCCGAACGGGGATATGTTTGCAGCGTGGTATTCGTGTGTGACAGAGCGCGGACGCGAGTTGACAGTCGCCGCGAGTCGGTTGCGTTTTGGTGAAGCAGAATGGGACGCTGCCGAGCCTTTTTGGGGTCCACCTGATCGGAATAATCACGCGACTTCCCTTTGGCGAAATGAGAACGGACGGATTTATCATTTTAATGGGCTTTCTGCCGCTGCAACTTGGGGACCCTTGGCGTTAGTGATGCGTTATTCTGACGATAACGGTGTGACTTGGTCGAAACCTCGTTTTATTTCCCCTGAGCATCGCCTCCGACACATGCCGATTGCCTCTGTTTTCCGAAGACAGGACGGTTCTATTCTCCTTGCCTGCGATGCTGTGAGCGGTGGAAACGGTGGCACGGCAATATGGCTCAGCCACGATGATGGAGAGACGTGGTCCGATCCGGGTGCTGGGCAACCTATTCCCGAATTTGCCGATGGAAAACAGGGCGGTTGGATCGCTGGTATTCACGCCGCTGTGGTCGAACTCACAGATGGAAGGCTGATGGCTTATGGTCGCGGCGATACGATTGATGAACGGATGCCGAAAAGTCTCTCTTCAGATGGTGGCAAGACGTGGCATTACAGTGCAAGTCAATTTCCGCCTGTTTCCGGTGGGCAGCGGTGTGTACTACTAAGGCTTCAGGAAGGTCCCATTTTCTTGGCATCCTTCACAGGTGATCGGAGGGAGCAGACACTTATGCCGATCGTTGATGCCTCTGGAAATGAACGGCTTGTTACCGGACTCTTCGGTGCCTTGTCTTATGACGATGGCGAAACGTGGGAATATACCCGTCTAATTACAGATGATGGCGAAGACAGAGACATCGAAACGATGGATGGACGACCCTTTACGATGGGACTAAACAGTGCTGAACCGGGCGGTTACCTCGCTGTTTGCCAAGGGCAAAACGGTATAATTCATCTGATTAGCAGCCGTCAACACTATCGATTTAATCTTGCGTGGTTAAAAGAGGTACCTCCATCAAAAGTTTACTAAAATTTGGACAATTTTAAGATGACCACAAGATTTCTGATCGGACACCATCTTTCGTAGCATAGGCTATTAGCCTGTGGTCCTGTACCATAGCAAACCCTTCACCTGTGTGTCTGATCGTCGGCGATCTACTATTATTTTTCACCAAGTACACACCGTAGGGTCTTGGCTTGGGTGTTTCCCCAAGTTGAACGGATGCCTCTGAAAAATTCGCCATAGGCAATCAACTTCAGTGGGTTTGTTGGGTTTCGTTCTATCTATTTATAGGAAAGAGTATTGGCAAACCGCAGTTTCGTAGCAACACAAGGGTTCTGAGTTTTTACCGCTCAACCCAACCTACGGGGCCTAAGCGAACCGCAAGGAACATTAACCCGATAGTCAAAACCCGTAAGCCCAACCAACGGGCGGGCTGGATATACGGAAAGAACCTTTGATACCACAAGCATTCTAAACGAACCGCAAGGAACATTAAAAAGATGAAACTTCCTTTTTTGCATCAAGAAGTAGAAGTCAGCACCGATTTGCGCGAGAGTAACGACATCCTTAACAATCCGGAGGCGTTGAAAGAACGGATGGCAGCGGACGGGTACCTCTTAATTCGCGATCTACACGACCAAGAGGCTATCCTCACGGCGCGCCGACAGATTCTTGAGAAACTGGCAGCGAAGGGAATGCTCGCACTAGATACGGAGTTGATGGATGGTATTTTCAATCCGGAATACCCGGAGCCTGCCTCGACCGGTTCAATGGGCAATAAGGCGTTGACACAGATGCCAGCATTCAAAGCAGTTGTTGAGGGCGAACCGGTAATGGACTTTTTCAAGCGGTTCCTCGGTGGCGAGGCAGCAACGTTCGATTTCAAATGGCTTCGCACCGCAGGACCCGGATCAGGCTCTCCGATTCATTACGATATCGTCTTTATGGGCAGAGGTACACAAAATCTCTATTCCTGTTGGACTCCCTTTGGTGATGTATCGCTGGATATGGGCCCCATTGTCTTTTGTCTCGGTTCCAACCAATTTGAAAAGGTACGCGCGACCTATGGAGCGTCAGATGTAGACCGTGATCTAATTGAGGGACATTTTAGTGATAAACCGCTTGAAGTCATTGAGAAATTTGGCGGGCGTTGGGCGACGACAACATTTTCAACGGGTGATGTTATTATTTTCAGTATGTTCTTGATGCATGCCTCGCTCGTCAATACCTCTAATAAGATCCGAATAACAGCAGATACCCGCTATCAGCTTGCTGCGGAACCGATTGATGAACGGTGGGTTGGCGAAAAACCGAAAGGGCATTACGCATGGAAACAGCAAGGCGCAAAGATTGAGTCTCTGGAAGAATCACGGGAGAGATGGGGCGTTTAGTTGTTTGTGGAGCGACTGATGCTCTTGTAGGTATGTATTTACTTGCTATTACAGAGGAATGGAAGTATGCAGAGTGATTCGGAGGCACGTGAGGTTAGCACAGCATCTGAGAAGCGGAATTCTAAATTTATACCCTTTCTTCTCATTTTATTTTTCGCTGTTGCCGCTGGCTTTGGCATCCGATATTACAGCAAGACATCCCAGGCGACGATTGGGGGCGCGTGGGAGGTTTACTTCAGCGAAGTTGATCCGGGTGAAAGCCACTACTCCCTTGAAGAACGGCTTGTTGACAGACTTGCAGATGCCACATTGCGAGTTGATGCTGCACTCTACCGCCTGAATTCTACACCGATAGCGGATGCCTTAATTGAAGCACGTCGTCGTGGTGTCGTTGTTCGTATCGTCACAGAAACCGATTATATAGAGGAGGCACAAGTAAAACGCTTGCAAGATGTAGAAATTCCTGTTGTTGACGACGATGGGAGAGAAGGTTTTATGCATCACAAGTTTGTCGTGATTGATGAACGATACGTCTGGACAGGCTCCTATAACACTACCTATAACGGCGCGTACAGAAACAACAATAATGTTATGTTCATTGATTCTGTATCCTTGGCGTATAACTTCACACAGGAATTTCGAGAATTATTTCTCCAGACGCGGACTGAAAAATCTTCTGGCGCACTTGTTGTGTATCCGGAGGTGGTGCTAAGCGATGGGACGCAGATCTCCACCTATTTCTCACCGGAAAACGACATTGCTTCATCGCTTCTGAAGGAAATTGGAGCTGCCAAAAAGTCAATTCATTTTATGGCGTTTTCGTTCACACAGGATGCACTCGGCAGTGCAATACTTGACTGCTTTGGGTCTGGTATTGAAGTGCAGGGTGTGTTTGAGCAGCAGCAGGTTAGTCAATACTCTGAATATGAACGAATGAAGAAGGCGGGTTTGCGGGTGGTTCGGGATAAAAACAGAGGAGACATGCACCACAAAGTAATAATTGTTGATGAGGAGACGGTGATTACAGGTTCCTACAATTTCTCAAAAAATGCGGAGAAGCGTAATAGTGAAAATTTATTGATTATCAAAGGGAATCCTGATATTGCTCAGGCATATCTAACGGAGTTTGATCGAGTCGCTCGCTAACGCTTTTCGCCTAATATTACGGTATAATGTTGTTCGGCTCCGCTCCTACCGATTTTAAGTCGCACCTTTGTAGCGGGTCGCTTGCTCACAACGCATCTTAACAACTCATCGTAGGAATGTACAGGGACTTCGTTAAATTCAAGGATGAGATCATCCGGTAGAAGTCCGCCTTTGTGCGCTGGACTGTTTTCAATCACGCCTGTAACAAAAATCCCAAATTCGCCCACGTCAACCTCAACGCCGAGCCAGCCGCGTGCTACCTTCCCATGTTCTATGATTTCTTTCGCAACAGCGTTCACTGTCTCTATCGGCATAGCAAAGGTAATTTCTTGGTTACGAGTTCCTAATAGTGGCGGTTGAACGAGAAATTGTCTAATGTCTATATCACCCTTTTTCTCGAACAGCGCGTCAACCGGTGAAGGGGCGTTCGTTGGACCTGTCAAAACCGCAAATATCATTCCGACAATCTCCCCTGATGTGTTTACGACTGCCCCGCCGCTGTTGCCGGGTGTAACCGCTGCATTGATTTTAATTAAGTCTCCACACATTTGGTTTGGCAATGTGTCCCAACCCCCGACAATTCCGAAGGAAACAATTGGGCTATTTCCGTAGGAGCTGCCTATCGTCACAACCCAAGAACCGGTATCAATTTTTGAGGAATCACCCCATTTGTGAATGGGAGTGAGTTCGATCCAGTCGCCAGATGCTGTTGGCTTGACGGTATTCGTTGATGGTGTGGGTTCACGCCGTGGATTTGCAACCTGAAGAACGGCAATATCAGTAAGTGTATCGATGCCGATCAATTTTGCTGGAGACACCTTTTTATCGTTAAAGATAACCTCAATCTTACTCGGAGTCTCCATCTCGAAAGTGGTTGTCACAACGTGTCCAGCCGCGTCGATGACAATACCGGAGCCGATGTTTTGGCGTGTAAATGCTAGCTCTTTGGTTTTTGATGAAAGTGGCACTGGCATCACCTGTGTTGCGACAACTTTCACAACGGTAGGATGGGCATCGGTGACGACCCTCTGAAAATCTTTTTCAAGCAGTTGCAGGACGTTCTCATTCGCGAAGCCTGAGGAAACCGCATAAAAAAGTAAGCTGAGCAGTCCGATTATCAGTTGTTGGTGTTTTGATTTTGTTGCGTACATGATTTATTTTCCTTTTTATAGTTATCAGTCTTCGGTTTTCGGTCGTCAGTTAAAGAGGTGTTTTGTGTGTGAAAGTGACAACTTATACAACTGCCACATGCCCTACTGATAACTACTTCCCTGACGGGTATTCTATGTTCGTTCCTACAGAAAGCGGTGTAAAATTAAAGCCCGCCTCGCGTGGACGCGTTAGTATAACTCACCTGCTTTAGAACGTAATGCCGCTGCATCGGTTGCCTCGGTGTTGGAGTAACACGATTCTCTTGTGTCCGTACCGACGTTTCCACCGTTGAAACGGGGTCTTGATCGAATAAGAAACCCTCTTGATGGAGATAGGTGCCGCCTATGGCGAGAATCAATGCCACAATACCGCTGACTGCCCATATCGGACGACGAAATACATCTAACAGCCGTTTCCAACCTGTTCCGATTCCCTTAACGCCATTGATCTCGCGTTGTTCTTCAGCGAGGCGTTGCATTAACGTCGGCGTGAAGTAAGGTGAGGGTTCGATCTGTGGCAATTGCTGTGTCATCTTAACAGATTCCTGAAATCGGGAATATTCCTGCTGACACGCTTCACATTCTGCGAGATGCCCTTCAAAATCTTGCAGTGTCTGATAATCAAGTGTGTCTTCAAAGTGAGCAGAGAAGTATTCCTCAGCTTGTAGGCAGTTCATAAATTAATTACTCCTAAGAATATCAAATAAACGGTTTTAACTTATCTTTAAGCATGAGTCGGGCACGATTGATGCGGGATTTCGTGGTACCACTCCGGAGTTCCAGTACCTCACTGATTTCCTCGTAACTCAGCCCCTGTAGATCGCGTAGGACGAGGGGAAGTCTATACTGTTCTGGTAATTCTGCGATTGCTTTTTGGATAGCATTGCGTAATTCTTTACGTTCAAGTGCTACTTCCGGTTGGAAAGCCTGATTCGCCGGAGTGTTCGCGATCAGATCAATTTCTTCTGAATCTCCCTTACTGTCGCTCCCACTATCTATCACATTATCAACTCTGTACTTGTCGCGTCGTTCTCGGTTTCGAAGTTCATTTTTGCACAAGTTCTTGGCGATGTGATACATCCACGTCTTAAAATGCGCGCGTCCCGGTTTGTAGCGATGCGCCGCTTTAAAGATGCGAATGAACGTCTCTTGCGCCAAGTCCTCGGCACTGTTCCTATCGTTAATGAACCGAGCGATGAAATTGATGAGCGGTTGCTGGTGTCGGCGCACGAGAAGCGTAAATGCACTTTCGTCGCCTTTCTGATAGCGTTCCATCAATTCATCATCTAAGTCAAGCATCAGGTTCCTCCGGAGGTGCTTGTCTGTAATATACACCAAACTGTAGATTTAGTTGCAAATTTTTTCAATGTATTAAAAAATAAAGTCGGGATTTGGATATATTAACGTGAGTTTGATAATAAAAGTGCAAGTAGATGTAGGTTGGATTTCACAGGTGTTCAACCTACGCGCTCAAGTCAAACTCACGTAGAATACGCGTCTTGACCTCAAAACGGGTTTTCGTGTATCATTATTTTGATAGGGTGTTACCATAATATCATAAAAAATTTACCGTATTTCGTAACAGATATCAGACTCAGTACAGAACGACTGGGTTTCGATGGAGGTTTACATGTTTAATCAGGTTTTACAAGAAGTCGAGGCACAGTGTAGAGAAGAGAGAATCCCAATGTTGGGTCCAGAAAAAGCGAAATTTCTCGCTGCTTGTGTTGAAGAGGCGAAGCCGTCCCTTATTGTCGAATGTGGAACTGCTATCGGTTATTCTGGGCTATGGATGCTACGCGTCTTGAAAGCCGCTGGTATTGGACGCTTGATAACAATTGAAATAGATGCTGACCGAGCAGCGCAAGCGCGTTTGAATTTTGAGCGCGCTGGAATGGCAGACCTCGTTGATTCACGTATTGGCGATGCCCAGAAAGTACTCGAAAGTATCCAAGACCCTGTCGATTTTCTGCTCCTTGATAACAATTTTGACAACTATTTCCCCTGTTTTCAGGCGATTGAATCGCGTTTAACAAACCCCGCAACAGTTGTAGCGGACAACGTCGGTATCGGCGCAGATTCAATGGCTGATTATCTGGAGCACGTCCGGGAGCGTTATGAATGTGAAACACATTGGTTTGACATCGACCTGCCGTGGGTGAAACAGGACGCAATCGAAGTGAGTATCTACCGTCGTTAGTTCTTCAGTTGTTTCACACACGTCTTCCATACTGGTGCGGTTTCTAATTTCACCATACATGTCAATTTAAGAAAAAACGGCTCATAGCATCGTAGGTTGGGTTGAACGGATGCTATCAAGACACTATAAATAATAGGAAAATGAAGGTCTTTCCATTGCATACCACATCAAACAGAGACTGAGTGAAACCCAACGTTTTGGCGATTTCCTATATTCTGGTGGTATAAAGTTGGGTTTCACCGCGTTCTGGAGTGTATACGACAATATGTTGGATTTCAGCGGTGTTTGGAACACCTATCTGTCTTTTCAGTTCCGTTCAACCCAACCCACGGCACCATGGAATCCCTAAATTGACACCCATAGTGTGGTTTCTAACTTCACCGACGAATGCCGATATTGCCAAAGGAGCACACTTAATGGATTATGATTTTACCACAGTCGCGAGACTGCCATTGCCAGATGATAACGTTGCTATCGCTACCCAGACCTTAGAGAATGGGACACGTGTCCGTTATGAGGGACATCAATTTGAATTATCGCACACGATTTTAGAAGGACATCGGTTTGCTATCCAGTCGATTCCAGAAGACGCGCCGCTTTTGTCGTGGGGCTTGCCTTTCGGTTTTGCTACACGTGCTATTGACTCCGGGAACTACGTGTGTAATCAGAAGATGATTGATTCGTTGTCGATTAGGAATCTACCCTTTGCATTGCCGGAAACACCCAACTTTAGTGACAAGATGGCACCTTACGTACTTGACGCGGCTGAATTTCGATCAGGAAGGCAGTTGGCACGGCATGCGAATGAACGGCACTTCCTCGGCTACCGGCGTCCCGGAAATCGTGGTGTTGGTACGCGAAACTATATCGTCGTTATGGGGACGACTGCGCGTACTTCCGGTTTCGCAAGAAGACTTGCTGATATGTGTGCAGTGGGAGGGGTTTGTAACCCCGATACATTTCCGAATATAGACGGTATTGTTGCAGTGACGCACACAGAGGGGGGCGAAAGCCAGACACCAAATAACATTGACATGCTGCTCCGAACACTCGCCGGGTTCACTGTCCATCCGAATATCGGTGCGATGCTGCTCGTTGACTACGGCACCGAGGCGGTTACGAACGAAATGCTTAAGGCGTATATGCTACGCGAAGGCTATGCTTTGGAAGATGTCGTCCACCATTTCTATCGGCTGCAGGGAAGTTTTGATATGGACTTAGCCAACGGTGCGGAGATTATTAACGGATGGTTGGAGCGCGTGAACAATGTCCCGCGGACTGAGCAGTCTCTGGAAAATCTCAAAATCGCATTGCAATGTGGTGGTTCTGATGCATTCTCTGGTGTGTCTGGCAATCCGCTTGCCGCTTACGTTGCGAAAGAGGTTATCCGTTATGGTGGGTGCGCTAACCTCGCTGAGACCGATGAACTGATCGGGTCGGAGGCGTACGTGCTTCAGAATGTTCGAGATCTGACCACCGCACGCACGTTCCTCAATACCATTGAGCGATTCAAGGAACGCGTGGCGTGGCATGGACACTCCGCAGAGGGAAATCCATCTGGTGGCAACAATTTTCGTGGACTCTATAACATCGCTATCAAGTCAATTGGCGCAGCGATGAAACGGCATCCCGATGTTTGTCTTGACTACGTTATCAATTACAGTGAGTTGATGGAGGAACCGGGTTACTATTTCATGGACAGTCCCGGCAACGATTTAGAAAGCATCGCGGGGCAGGTGGCATCCGGATCCAACATGATTTTCTTTGTCACTGGCAATGGATCAATTACAAATTTTCCGTTCGTGCCGACGATTAAAATTGTCACAACGACGGGACGCTATGAGATGCTTACCAAGGATATGGATGTGAATGCCGGTGCGTATCTCGACGGTACACCGATGGAAGAACTCGGCGAATCCATGTTGGATTTGACGGTGGATGTTGCATCGGGTGAACGTTCAGTCGGTGAGAAAGCAGGGCATTCGCAAGTCTCGCTGTGGCGCGATTGGAAGCAGACGGGTCCTACAGATTTAGATCCCTTATTGACAGAATCCGAATTAAAGTCCGGTGAGCCGATTCCGATTGATACCTCTGCGGTAGGAGCAATCTCCGAATCGCGACTCCCTGAAAAACCGCAATTCCGTGCTCTCCAAACAGAAAACGGATGCCGCACAGATCAAGTCGGGCTAATTTTGCCCACCAGTCTCTGTTCTGGACAAATTGCACAGATGATTGCGCATCGTTGCAACAAACAGAAAGTCGGCGAAAAGCAGGGCATATCCCGTTTTGTCGCACTACCGCATACGGAAGGGTGTGGTGTCTCCGGTGGACGTTCAGAAGAGATTTATACCCGCACGATGATTGGACACCTCACACATCCGACGGTTGCGCTCGGTCTGCTCCTTGAACACGGTTGTGAAAAAACCCACAACGACCATGTTCGGCATGAAATCGAGAAACTCGGCATATCGCCGGAACGCTACGGTTGGGCAAGTGTGCAGTTGGATGGCGGGATTGATGCTGTTATTGAGAAGGTGCAGGATTGGTTTTCGGAAACGCTTGCCGATAAACCGGCTGTTCCGGTCGTTGACGCGGGGTTGGAAAATCTCTGTATAGCTGTGACATCAACCGGTGATGTGACCGAAGATGTCTCTCAATCGCTAACGCAATTAACCTATAGAGTCGTCGCTGCGGGGGGAACGGTTGTCGCGCCTGAAAATGCGAAATGGCTGTCAGCCGTCGGTTGTCAGCAGTCAGCATTTCTTCTGGCAGATCCACTGGGAACTATTACGCCAACATTAGCCTACGGACAACGGGTCGAAAAAGCAGGTCTCCACATCATGGAGACTCCGACCGATCAACCGACGGAGACGTTAACAGGACTCGGCGCGATAGGTGTAAATTTGGCACTCGCACACATCGTTGGCGCACCTCTGCAATCGCATGTGATGGTGCCGCTGATTCAGGTCTCTACCGACGCTACGACGCAAAGCAACTACGAAGCGGATTTAGATTCAGTGTCCGCCGATGTTGACGATCTATTAGCCTTGATTGTAGAGGTCGCCTCGCGGCAGTATACCCCGAAACTGCATGGCAAAGGGAATACAGATTTCCAGTTGACACGCGGGTTATTGGGGATTTCGATGTAGATATGGGTATCCGTAGGGCAAGGTTTCTGTGCCTTACCCTACGGATGGGGAAGTGTTTATTTATAGTTTGTATCAAATGACCCCATGAGTTACACTAATAGTATGAGTTAACTTAACGAGTAGATGTATTTGCATCACCGACACTCATTTCATGGAGGTCACTATGGACCGTAAGAAGGATACCGCCTATGGTATCAATCGCCTCGAATCTAAGAATGCCAGAGCGGCTATTATTGAGAAGATTTCAGCAGACTTTAATCTCATGCCTATAGTCGCTGAAGCCTACTATAAACAGATTTCCACCTACTTTCAACAGCACGCCGATGTGCAACTGACATCAGGACAAATCTGCTACGAGGCAGTCGCTGCTGAGGAACCCGCAGGTAAACACATCGCTTTAGCGAAAAAAGTCTCCTGTCGGTTGACACTCAATGACATTCAGGAGGATTTTGAAGTCTTAGGCACTTATGGGCTCGCAGGACTCAGACGACATCGCATCCTCCGATTGACCCAAGAAGCTTATGACCAAGAGGCCTTGTTGAGTCATGAGGATCTGGCGGTGTTATTAACCACCAGTCCCGCCACGGTGAAACGCGACATCCGAGCGTTAAAGCAGTCCGGCTATTTCGTGATGACGCGCGGGGCAAAACACGACATGGGCCCCGGCACGTCTCATAAAACCCAGATCTTGGAGTTATATTTCAAGGAGTATACCTTCACCGAGATTGAGAAAAAGACGAACCATTCTGAACGCGCTGTCTATCGGTACTTGAAAGACTTCACACAAGTCGCAACACTGCATCATCAAGGCTTTCCTGACGCACAGATACGGCTCATCACTCACTTCTCCGACCGACTCATACGCGAGTATCTCGCGCTGTATAAGGAATACCAGCACACGGACCGAATGACCCAGCTCCTTCACCCAGAGCCAGCGGATCCAAAAAAGGGGGAACTCTCATGAGCAAACCTTTGACGCGCACGCAGATCAACGAGAAGAAGTTCAGACGCATCAACGATAAATCGCTACGACAGCTGCTTATCCATCGCTTTCTCAATGACTATGGGTATGACAAAGGCGAAGTCACGGCTACCGCTATTGTTGATGATATTCTTACGACCGTTGAGGACTATTTCGTCATTACCCTCCCTTTGGAGAAACTCGCCACGGGTGATCAACTCCCTGATGAACGGTTGCTGAGTTATGGACACCTCGTTTGGATGGCTGTGCCTATTGAGGAACACCCTGAAAGAGGAAAATCCATCATCAAAACGCGTATGAAACCTATCATCCTGACATACCTCGCCACAGAGGATATTGAATCCTTTCGCAACGGCTTTACTTCCCGGCAACTGCGGATCAATCGCTTGGTTCGCTGGTGTCATCAAGCTTATGACCAAGGTGCCTTATTGACACAACTCGACTTGGCAGTCTTGCTCAACGTCTGTGATAAGGTCGTCTGCGACTATGTCAATGAATGGCAGAAAACCACTGGCGAAATCTTACCCACGCGGGGCAACATCCATGATTTATCGGGGGCTATTACCCACAAGAAAGAGATCATAACCCTCTATCTTCAAGGACATCTCACCCCCAGGATTGCCGCGAAAACTAAGCACTCTAAGGAGGCTGTTGATAGATACATTCGAGATTATGAGTCCGTCAAAGTCGTTCGCAACGTAACCCCTGATATTGACAACATCTCACAGATTACACGACTTTCTAAACGCGTCATCTCTCAATATCTCAACCTGATCCCGAAGCACCAACTTCAAACTATGGATGCAAACCTATTTTCCAATTCAGCCGCAAATCAGCAAGGAGAACCCCAATGATCCTCTAATCCGTTGTTCCCGACACACTTGACTTGGCAAACCGGGCAGTCGCCTTGAAAATAGGCTTGACACGCCGCTACCGGTTTTGCTATACTTGAGACATGTTGATCGCTAAGCACATCATTTTTCAAGGAAGATGCCAGCGAAACCAACGCAACCCACTGAGAAACGATCGCTGGGAAGTCAATAAACATCAGCACTCCAGCTATCATAAGGTCATTTGATACTATTTCCGTATCAACATCTTTCGTGTTGCGGTGAAATCGCCTGCTGCGAGTGTGTAGAAATAGAGTCCACTCGCAACGGGTTCACCGAATTCATTTTGACCGTTCCAATAGGCGGCGCGGCTACGGTTCTGATAGATACCTGCGGGTTGATGCCCCAGCTTCAACCTCCGCACCACTTGCCCATCCACAGCATAGATAGTCAGTGCAACCTCTGCATCTTTGACGAGTTGATAGGGTATCCACGTCTCAGGATTGAATGGGTTGGGATAGTTTGCCAAGAGTGCTGTATCTTTGGGAATCAATACTGCGAGGAGTTGCTCAAGGAAGAGAACGCCTCTTTGCGATGTTGCATCCGTGAGGTTCAATTGCTGTGCTTGGTTGAGCCACAATCGCACGTCTGCCGAGGTGAGCATCTCTAAGGCATCGGGATGTAGCAGCGAGGGGGCAGCAGTGTTTCCGAGGGCACCCGCAACAAGGACGAGATCCTGAATGTTGACAACGCTATCTCCATTAATATCAGCAGCGTTTTGCCCTGTTTGCCCGAGATTTGAAGCAACCGACACCATATCTTGAATGTTTACGGTTCCATCACTATTCACATCCTCTTTGAGATGGGCGGTTTCCGTTATCTGCGCGTCTGCAACCTGAGGAGAAAAACTCTCATCCGCGTTGTTGGAAGGAAGCACGTCAGATAACATCAAAATGGATGCCTTGAGAGTCTTGGCTGTAGGGATAGCAGTGATGAAATCTGCAGTAAGTCTAACCTCCATATCCCAATATTCACCGTGCTGACTGACCTTAACGAGGAGAAGGTTGTCACCAGCTTTAAGCGTCACAGGAACCAAATTCATTTTGGGAGTACTGGGATCTGGCGTACAAACCGATGTCCGGGGCACAGGAATCTTCCTGCAACCAAGCTCGGTTGCGGCTGCCCTGTAAACTACCTCGCCATTGAGCCAAACTTTAATAGCGTCACCGCTCCCGACAGATAACATAACGTCTCTTTGATCGCGAGAGGAAACGAGATTTATTATAGCGTACGCGGTATGTTCGGTTATATTACGCCACTTGCCAAATCCGAGGGTATTGAGGGTGTTATTGATGTTATTCGACCAACATAAGGCTGTACACCTCTCAAATAAGGTGCCCCTACAGAACTTCTTGCATGCCTTTACTGGGGTTGTAATAGAACCGCTCGTCCATCGAAACCGCCCCACAGCATCTCCCGCATTAACACCATTTTGGGCAACCTGCACCTCGGTAATCGTGCCTCCACTTTCTAAGTTAAGATAATCGCGTGCTATATCTGAACCATCAGTCATCATCCATAACCAAGGACCTTGTAGTGTATAGTTCGCAGTGATTTGCTCTTGCGTTGACGGATCCTGTTCCACAGTGGTTTGTCTTTGCGGCGGTGGATCCTGTTTCACCGTCTCCGACGCGGTGACGGGGATTTTCGCGGTGAATGGAGGTCCATTGTATCTTTCAATAGCGTCTGCATCCACAGTGAATGTGAGTGTTTTATTAGTGTCAAAGTTCCCAGAGAATAACAGTACAATGCCTATTTTCGTATCGCTTATCCTGACATAGTAGTTTTCAATAGTGACACCTTTAATGCCGGATACGGTCACTGCAGCCCGCCGAATCCGTTTCTCGTAAGAATGACCGTTGAGTGCGAGTATGACGGCGCTCCGATGCAGGCTTGCCTCTGTCAGAGGGAACTCTGTTAACGCGATGAGTGATTCCTCAACTGCAGGCGCGTCCTCAACTGCAGGCACACGGATATCTACGGTGAGTGGGGGTCCGTTGTATCTTACTATTATATCAGGGTCGACGGTGAATGTAAGTGTTTTATCGGTGTGAAAGTCGCCGGAGAATGTCAAGAGAACACACAATTTCGAGTCCCGGACGCGCTTCACATCCGAAGGTTTAATAGTGACACCTCTAATGCCGGATACTGTCACAGGACTCCCACGGATCAACTGCTCATAAATACGGCCTTCGAGTGTAAGTATGACGGCGCTCCGATGCAGGTTTGCCTCTGTCAGTGGAAACTCCGTTGATGCGGTGAGTGATTCCGCGATGGCGTGCACACGAACATCTGCTGTGAGTGAGGGTCCGTTATATCCTACGATAGCGTCTCGGCTGACGGTGAATGTAAGGGTGGCATCGGTGTCGAAGTTGCCGTCGAATTCGAGGGCAACGATCAATTCTGTGTCGCTGACGCGCCTCACAGCAGGATTGATGAGGTTTTTGGTTCCAATAGTGACACCTTTAATACCGGATACTGTCACAGGATCCCATCGGAACCACCGCTCATAATGACGACCCTTGAGTGTAAGTGTGACGACGCTCCCATCCAAGGTTTTCTCTGTCAAACGCGGGGATAACCATGATGTGCCCACTGATGCGGTGAGCGATTCCTCGATTGCGCGCACACGAACACTTGTAGTGAGTGAAGGTCCGTGGTAGTCTTCTATCGCACCAGTCATGACGGTAAACGTGAGTGTCATATCGAAGTTAAGATCGCCATTGAATGCGAGTGCAACGGCAATCTCCGTGTCGCTGACGCGATCCGTACCAAGGAAATCAATAGTGACACCAAAAATGCCAGATACTAATACATTATTCCATCCGAGCCACCGCTCGTAAGTACCGCCGCTGAGCGTCAGCGTCACAACGCTCCCATCGAGTGTTGCCTCTGTCAAGGGTTGTCGAGTTGAGGCGGTTATTGTCGGGTTGTCTCCCCATTGTCCGTAACTACCGTGTGTGGTGAGACCTATCAAGATGCTAACTAAAATCAGCAAGAAGGACTTTAGTTTCACGTTTAGCAGTTTCATAACAAACTCCTTTTTGTGGGTGATTGGGTCTGGAAACCCATCGTTTAGATTGGAGAGGAAAGCCTTCCTCTGTAATGTAAGGTTTAGGTGTATTAGCACCTTGCCCGTGAAGGTTTTGTGGGCATAGGTAGGTTTTGGTTCTTATCAACAATTAGAACAAACATAGTAAGCGTTTGGGTTGTCTCTTCCAAATCACATATCCAAGGGGAATAAAGCAAACGGAGTATCCGCTATGTTATGTCGAGTCGTTAGGTCAAGATATGTGATGTTTTGCTGTCATTAACTATTTAACGCGTGAAGCGGATATTTGGTTTACATTAGTTAACTACTTAATTAACTTGTAAAATGGGAATTAGGTTTACTTTAGTTAACTGTTTTAACTTATAAAGCGGATATTTGGTTTACATTAAACAAGGAAATATTGTAAAAAAGTGGCTAATTTGGTCAAAAAGACACATAATTCTATAAGAATTTTGTGGTTTCTTTTCAATTTTCGCGGGACAGCGACAATTTTGGCTTAAAAAGTAGATTTGAGGGTGGCAACGGGCGGATACGGAGATCCGCCCTAAAGCGTATGGAAGGATATTGTGGAATTGCTTCTATAAAAAAGGAGAAATACTCCTATAGTGGTAACGAAATCGGTGCGCCGATTTGCGAGGAACGATATGTCGCCTCTGCCAATTCAATACCATCTTTACCGATGCGTCCGTGGGTTGTTGGTTCTGCCTCGCCAGCGATGCACTGGAGCCAGTGGTCAATGCTCGCGCCTTTTGCTGCTACACCCCAGTACCGCTGCTCACGCCGCTCCTCCGGCATATTGCGATAGGTCCCATCATCTGGCACAGGGGCAGTGAATTCTTCCTCCTCTGCCATGTCGTGGGTTTTCCAACGGAGTCCATGTGAGATCAGTGTTGCGGAGCCGTTGCTGGTGACGAGACCGTTGCCGCTGTTCCTGATTTCCGCCGCCCAACTCTTAATCATCATACCGACACCACCATTTTTGAAATGCACAGTCAGCACGGCGTTATTCTCCACGGCTTCTTCGGGAGGCGGGTAGGTACCACCGAGTGGGACATGGCTTGTGAACCCATAGACAGTGGAGGCGGGACCGTATAGCCACAGCCAGATATCGAGGTTATGGATAGCTTGCTCTACCAGCATACCGCCCGATTCTGCTTTCACAAACAGCCACGGATGCCGTTCCGGTGAAAACCAACCGACCTGATTAGAATACGCCATCTGTAGTGTGCCGAGCGTGCCATCATCTAGCAGGGATTTTAGTTTCATGTAACCCGGATCGAACCGCATCATGTAAGCGACCATCAGGAGAACACCTGCATTTTCAGCAGCGGCTATCATTTCCTCACCCTCCGCGACGTTGCAACACATCGGTTTCTCCATCAAGATGTGCTTGCCAGCATCGGTAGCAGCACGCGTGATTTCGAGGTGTGGACCCGGATGGACGCAGACATCGACTGCGTCAATGTCTTGCCTATCGAGGAGTGCGTGGTAGTCTGTATAGGCATCGGCACCGAATTGATCAGCCTGTTCATTTGCAGAGGTCTCGTTGATGTCAGCGATTGCGACAATATCGGCACGGCGCGTCGGTTCTTGATAATAGGGAGCGTGGAGGTTACGGAAGATGCCGCCACATCCGATAATGCCAACTCTGATTTTATCCATTGAAGTTCTCCTTTAAGACTAAAAACGAGTTCGTAGTAGGGCGATTCATCGCCCGTTCCAACGCGTAATAAATTGTGCTACTATAGGCAGAACGATTATAGTAATAGTCTTTAGGTTACGGCACACGGCGTGTACTTACACTTTGATGTTACGACAGATGGTGTTGCCTACTACTTTTAAGGATGGGTAACGGTGCCTCATCTGTTAAGAGTGCAAGTGCCTCCGCGATGATTACGTGTTGCAATTCTGGATTGTCCGGTTCTCCAAGCGGATAACCAAATCTATAAGGTACTGATAACACGCGTGGTGGTTTCACCTTTTTGGTTATGCTTTCATCAAGCGTTATGGAAGTGGTCGATATTCCTGTTTCTTCAACAGCACGTTGGATCAATCCTACAGATTGATTACACATCGGTCACACAGGGGTTAAGAATGCAACGTCAACATCATCAGCTTTGAGCATCTGTCCGACTTCAGGCGCGGTTTTTTCAATGAGTGGTTTCGGTTTTGTAATTGATCCCATGAAACTAAAGTGTCTATCGTTGAGTGAACCGATTTTACCTTCGTTTTCTAATTCTCGAAATCGATCAAGCGGAAATACCAGATTTATATCACTTTCTGTACCACTCGCGTCGAAAGCCTTACTTCTATGTCCAAGTGCGAGGACTTGTGTCTCGATTGTATTTGGTATTTCTCGATACGAACAATCGCCGCCTATAATTCTATCGTTGTAAGGTGTTTGTTCTTGGAGATGCAATCCAGCAGTTGTAATGAGCGCGACACGGCATTGGCTTAATTCTTTGTAAAGGTGCGTGTTAGGAGATGTGCCACCATAAGACTTAACGGGATATGCCTTCATAAAGAACCGGTATAAATTGTCCAGTTTGAATATAGATGCCATAGGGGCCTCAGCATTAGCCGTTCGCGAAGATGAGCCGCTTCCGATTCTGGCACGGGAGTTGTATCGTCTGCTCGGTTATGCCGCTCTCAATCGTCGCAAAGCCGATTTCGTTGACAGCCGTATAGTCATCACGGGCACAATCGGGGAGTGGTCCACCGTCTAAGTAATCGGTAATCTGTTTATATGCGACATTGAACGGACCTGCGTTTTCAGGAAGATCGAGGGTGGCGTTATCAATCAACTCGCCGCCTTTATGCACAGTCGCGCCTCTATAAAATCCTGTCTGAACGCTTCCTTCATCGCCGAGAACATCGACGGAAAATCCGCCACGCGTTCCGTGGTTTCCGACATGGAAACCGATAACGCCGCTTTCATATTGAATCGTTGAGCCGACAATCGCGGGTTCGGGTTCGTAAGGTTCTGGGACATCACCACCCCCAGAGACGAATCCGGTCACCGAAACCGGGTCATAGCCAGCGAACTGGCAAATCATATCCGTCGTGTGGATGGCGAAGGAGAGCACACCGCCGCCGCAATAGCCGATGACAGTTTGTACCTTACCAATGAGTCCGTCCTTGATGAGCGATTGGAGACGAATTAGATGCGGTGCCCAATGCCGTGTATAGTCAACAACGATAGGGATACCTTTAGCGTCGGCACCGGCGGTCATCGTATCAACTTCTTCAAGAGAACATCCGGCTGGTTTTTCGAGGAAGATGGTTTTGATGTCAGCCTTCAGGACGTTCTGCATCACTTTGAAATGATGCGGTCCACGCACACAGACGGCGACAATGTCTAAGTCTTCACTCTCAAGCATCTGCACATCTGTTTCATAGTAGTTGATGGAGTTATCTGGGAAGCCGGGTCCCCACGTCTGCTGAAATTCTGCTTGACGTTCCGCGGACATATCCGCAACTGCTACCAATTCGGTTGTCTCGCAAAAACGAATACCGCCTGCGTGGCAATACGGATAAGCGTCATCAGGCGTTGAATAACGGGCGGCGATGCTGCCTAACCCGATAATACCGACACGATACATTGGAGTTGCTCCTTATTCTCAGGGTTGCATAGGAGAATAACATAAACGTGGGAAATTGGCAAGGGGAAGTTAGCCATCGGCCAGGGTCATTCAATTGTAGGTTTTTTGTGTTATATTTTTCACGGGTGTTAATACTTCAGATAAGCAGAAGTCGCGTGACATTTCACGCGACTTCTGCTATACTTCACCATAAAAAGTAGCACACTTTTGAGGTGAAGTATGACAAGAACTTCTTCCTGCCACTTAGTTGATATGTTAGCAGAAGTGCCAGATCCCCGCAAGAAAAAAGGGCTCCGGCATCCGTTAGCCTCGATGCTTGCGCTCACGGTTGTCGGTCTCTTGTGTGGTCAACGCAGCTATACACAGCTTGCCAAATGGGCGCGGCTCCACCCTTGCCTTCGAAACGCCTTGGGGTTCACGGCGAAACAAACCCCGGCGGCATCAACGTTTCATTATCTCTATCGGCGTCTTGACATCGCCACTGTAGAAAAGACGCTCACGCAGTGGACGACACAGACTTTAGCAAGTTTGCGCATTTCCACATCTAACTTGAAGGGACTTGCGATAGATGGTAAAACCTTAGGCAACAGTCATCCCGAAGATGCCCGCAGGACCCATCTGCTCGCAGCCGTCTTTCATGAGTTAGGCATCCCTGTCGCAGAATGTGCGGTGAGTGAAAAGAGCAATGAAATCCCTGTTTCCATTGAACTCTTGAAAGCGTTTGATGTCTCAGGTCTCGTCATCACAACGGACGCACTTTTGACCCAACGTAAGTTCTGTCAACAAATCCTTGATGCTCAAGCAGATTACTGCCTCCCCGTCAAAGCGAATCAGAAGCAGTTATATGAGGATATTCGAGACCTCTTTGAACCCTTGGATGAAACAGATCCACCCGAAGTGGAACACCGCCGGTTTGAAAATCTTCACGCAGAAGTCGGCGCACATCTTCAAACGTATACGAATACAGAAGACGCAAAAGGCAGGATTACCACTCGCACCCTCACCACAAGCACTCTCTTGACCGAACATACCGACTGGCCGGGGCTACAACAAGTTTATCAATACACCACACACCAGAAACAGAAAAGCACCGCACACGTCAAGGGTTTCCACGTGCAGTATGGCATCACGAGTCTATCACCTGAACGCGCCTCGGCAGCTGACTTGCTCAAACTCCGACGCCAACACTGGACGATTGAGAATAAACTCCATTGGATCCGAGATGCCGTCTTTCAAGAGGACGCCTCAACCGTCAGAACAGGTGTGCTCCCCCAAGTCATGGCAGCTTTGCGAAACACCGCAATCTCCGTCTTACGATTCACTGGACATACTAAAATCACCGACGCACTTCAACTTTTCGCCGCAAAACCTATACTCGCAGTTAACATCATAAAATGAGAAATCTTAAAATTGAATGACCCTGAGCCATCGGCTTTCGGCTATCGGTAGATGGGTTCCAACTCCGTCCCTTTTCCCGTAACGGATGGATACCCCACCCCAGTAGCGAAGATTAGGAAAGGCAAATAGGGAATCGGATGATGCTGGAGAATTAATTGGTAGACCTTGGCTTCTTTACTTCGTTGTGTGTGAGATTTGCTTCAGTTTACTCCAGAGGGTCGTCTGCGTATTCGCTGTCGGGGAGACAGCGAGGAAGCCGGAGGGTACCCATGCGGGTGAATAATCCATTGCTTGATGTTGCGTGATTTGGCGAGGCTTGCCGGCACCTTTCAGTGGGATGACATAGATGTTTGAATCTCGATTCGGGTCGCCCCATGGATTTTCAAGTTCTGACATGCAGGCAATCCAATGTCCATCCGGTGACCACGCGGGTCTTTCGCTCCAAGTCTCAAGCGGAGACACACGTCGGTTGTTTTGTCCGTTTGCATTTATGACATAGATACCGCTTCCTTTGTAATAGGCAATCTGTTTCCCATCTGGCGACCAGCTGGGACCGACTCCGAATGTCAGTTGGATCAGATTCCTTCTGTTTACATCCATCACATAGATATTGCCGATTTCATTCCGAATAGAATAGAAAGCAATTCGTTTCCCATCAGGAGACCACGCTGGTGCTGAATTGTGTTTTCCTTCGTCGATGAGCCGTTGCAAATTCTCACCGTTAACATCCATTTTGTAGATGTCATAGTTTCCCTCTCGGTTGGATGAAAAAGCGATCCATTTTCCATCCGGTGACCAGACTGGGTTATCGTCTCTTGCCGGATGACTTGTCAACCGATGGGTTTCTTTTGTATTTAGGTTCATCACGTAAATCTCGGCGTTTCCGTCTCGGTGCGACACATAAGCGAAAGCACGACCGCTCGGTGACCATGTTGCGGAATGCGCCGCGACTGGATCATGTGTGAGTTGACGGAGATCCTTACCATCTGTATCAATAATGTAAATGTCAAGTTTCCCTGTTCGAAGAGACGAGAAGGAGATATACTGCTTACCCGGAACTTGCGCACTGAGATTCATCGCAAACAGGTTGCTACTTAACACCAACACGATTCCAAACACTAAGAACGCATATTTCATTTTCATTTTACAAATTTCTCCAAAAAGTTTGCCTGTCACAGTTAACTAACAGATTGATGGTAGATAAAGCGGTTGTGAGTATCAAACAGCGGGTCTTTTTACACAATACCGTTGTTACTGCTATAGCAAGTATGATGCCAATTCGTGACCGACGTAGCTAGTGGGATGCAGCCTTGATTTTCAGCACCGCGAGGCGTTGCTCTGTCAAAAAATGGGTATTGTTGTCCATAATTTGAACATTTTGGACAAAGACATTCAGTTATTAGCAGTCAGTAAGAGTCGCGATCGGGAGGTTGCTTCTACAGTGAAAAGATTTCGATCGGGAGATCGGAACTACCAGAGAACTGAATAGTTCTGTGTAGATTGTTGTATTGATTGAATTTGTGTCGCAATCGTTGTAAAATAAATATTAAGGCTTATTTGACCTGCACCTTATATAACGACGCATCCATTGGAGAATAACTATATCTTATGCGACTTTTGGTATTAATCAACCTTGTTTTATGTGTTGTTGGTGGCATCGCGTCCGCGGATACGTGGTTGTGTGGAACACCACTCCTGCATCAAGAACACCTTGGGCAACACCCTCCTGAAGAGATTGCTGCTGCCCCTGCTGCCCCGGTCCAAATTGGGCACGTTGAGCGATTTTTTATTCACATTCCAGAGACAGAGGTAACAGCCACCTGTATCGCCAAGAGTGAACATCTCTATGTCTATGTCGATAATTCAGTGCGAGAACTGTTCACGGATGCCGAAGCGGTTGCTGTGGCAAGGGAATTTGATACACGCATCTACCCGGGGGTTCGGAAATGGATGGGAACTGAATGGAAACCCGGACTCGACAGAGACAATCGCATCACCTTGCTGATGCACGATGTAGGCATGAACAACTCCGGAGCAGATTATGGCGGCTATTTCTCGCCCGCCGATCAGTCGCTCACAGCACCAACAAGCAACCGTCGTGAGATGCTCTATATGGATGTTTTCCAGTTCAGAGAACGTTCTCGACATACTTTTTATAGTAGTCTCGCACATGAATTCGCACATCTCATCAATTGGTTTCAGAACGGCGGGACCACCGATCAGCGGTGGTTGGAGGAAGGCACGGCGAGCTTTGTTGAATGGGCGGTTTACGGCACTGTCCACAACATTTTTGTTGATGGCTATCTGGCAAATCCCAGCGTCTCGCTTGCTTATGCAAACACGAGAGATACTTATTACGGTGGGACTTTCATGCTCATGCTCTATCTCTATGAGCAGTATGGCGGACCGGAATTTATCCGTGGTATCATAGAGGCGGATGCCCTGGGTGAACACGCCATTGATGCAGCCTTAGCAAGCGCTGGGAAAAGTATCCGATTCCCTGAAGTCTTTTTGAATTGGGGACTCGCAAATTGGGTGAACACACAGGGACAGAACAGACAACTCGGCTATTCTTCCCTACGTGATCGAACGGTGAGTGCCGTGGTGCCGCGCGTCTTCCGCTACCCGGGCGAGGCGAATAATATTGCTATTGACCAGTGGAGTGCATACTATATTGTCTTTGAGAATCTGCCGGAGACTTTGGACATATCAGTAATTGGGAGTGGTTCAGGAAATCTCTACGCGACAACCCTTTACTTGCCATCCAACGGACGCGCTTCTGTTACACCTGTTCCGTTTGACACGAGAAACAGAGGACATATTCGGCGAGATGGACTCCAGCATAATGGCGAAATTGTGCTCATGATAACGGCGGATACACCGCAGACATTCCGTTATGTCGCGGATGTGCCTGCCGCCAATAACGTTGAAGGGGCAGTAGGTGTCCCACGCCAGTATGTGCCAGATACTGCGCCTGACACTGTAACTTATGCCCTCGGGAATCTTGCCCGACCGAGTACCCGACTCAAGAATCTTACACCGAGAATGCAGCTTGAACCGATGGCGCAAATCCATCTCGCAAGCGATTATACCGATGTTGAAATTGGAGGTGTGAATGCATCGTCCCTTTATGCGGCGAGTGATTGGGGACTTGAAATCTTCACGTTGGTAGAGCCGACGCGACCTGTCCGAATTGGCGAGATCGCTACACCGGGCAGAGCGCGGTCTGTCACTATTGAGGGTGATACTGCTTACGTCGCTGACAGTGCTGCAGGTGTACATGTTGTTGATATTTCGGTGCCAACTAATCCGCGTATTGTAAAGACGCTCGGTGGGTTCACAAATGCCCATAAAGTTCGGGTCGCTGATGGTAACCTATATGTGCTGGGCAGTGAGCGTGGTATGCTTGTTTTCAACTTACAGCATGTTCATAATGTGCAAACACCGCGTCCGCGGCGTTTCTTTCGGACTGCTGGCACACCGCTCAATGTGACGATCCATGATGATACTGTTTACTTCAGTGATGACAGGCACGGGCTTTTTATTCTTGAGCCGAGTCCATTCGGCAATTTTATTGTGCACAGTGTTGTGCCGATTTTGGCCGCTGCCCATGAGATTGAAAAGACAAGGAATGCAGAGCACGTCTACGTCGCTTCAGGCAACCTCATTTTAGTCGATTCTACGGATAATGAAAATCCCGAAATAGATTTCCGCTTGAATACGCCAGGACTTGCAACCGGTATTCAATTTCGTAATGACACCGTCTATCTTACAGACCGGCAAACGGGACTCCATATTATTAATGTGCGTAACTCTCAACAACCACGACGAATTTCCACACAGCCTACGTTTGGCAATGCAACTGATGTGGTACTCAGAGAGACACTCGCATATATCGCTGATGGAAAGGGAGGTATCCAGACAATTGATGTGGGCGAAGTAGAATCGCCGAAGTGGTTGCACCGGTATGCCTTTGGCGGCACGGCTTATGGGCTTGATGTTATCGAAACAAGGGAGGGAGAACGGGCTGTCTATGTCGCAAATGGCATTGATGGACTGAAAACCCTCGAATTTACAACGCCTTATCAGGGCACTGTGACAAAAAAACTCTCATTGTCTGCGAATAGTGTCGCTACTGACAATCAGTTTGATGCTGTTAGGTGCACCAAAGTTCGTGTACGAGATGGCCATGGCTTCGTTGCTGCTGAGACAGGGATGTTCGTTGTTAACCTCGCTGCGAATACGATTGTGGCACATATCCCAACAACCGCATCTGTTTCGGATATCGCTTTGCACGAGGGCTACGCCTACCTTTGTGCTGAATCTCTAATTGTCGTTGATAGTAGGGTCCCCCAACAGAGTAGAATTGTATCCAGACGTGACATCCAGGGGAGTGCCTATCGCATTGTCATTGATGAGAGTTCGTCTGCACATGCCTATGTTGCTGCGCTTGACGGAGGGCTGCATATTTTCGACATTACAGAGCCAACAATACCGCGCCTGCTTGGCAGTTATGCGACACAAGGGAATGCAACTGGCGTTGCATTTATGGATGAACGCGCGTATCTATTGGACAGTGGCATTGGCGTTGCGGTGCTTGATGTGACTAAACCGAATGATCCGAGGTTGGAGGACGTATACGAGAATGATGCCCTCCCAATTGATGCAAAAGTGGGTGGTAACTATCTCTATCTGCTTGATAGTGATAGCATCCAGGTTATTGACACACGTACATTAACAGCTACCTCACGTTTTGGTGAACTCCGGTTTCCCTTTGAATTGAAGTTGGTCGGGAGTGCGCTCTATGTCGCGGACCTGTATCAACTCCGTATTTTTCGTGTGCATCCGGAAGGCTATTCGCTTGCTGTGGAGGAGCCTACGCAATCTGAATGGACACCGAGTACCGTTAAATCTACATTAGTCAACCACTTAAGCCAAAATTTCCCGAATCCATTTAACCCGGAGACGTGGATCCCGTATCAATTAGCTTCAGATGTGAATGTGTCCCTTTATATTTATGATGCTCAAGGGAAGCGTATCTATTTTGAGGCACTCGGCTACCGCAAGGCTGGTTCGCACACTGCCTATTGGGATGGGCGTAATGCCACAGGCGAATCTGTTGCGAGTGGTGTATATTTTTATTCACTTCAAGCTGGGGATTTCCACGCGACCCGAAAAATGCTTATCCAGAGGTGAATTTTCGATCCTTGCTTAGAGCCATCTTTGAGTCAGAAAACAGTTCAATAGAGAAAAACTTTGTAACGCAAATAGACAAAAAACGTTGAGTTAGTTAACTCGATATTGTCCAAGAGACTTATGTTAGGACTTAAGTCATATAAGAGATTTGCAAGGAGAAGGATAACATGTCTAGGAACAGCGTAACAGGTCGTTTTCGAGATATTGAAATATCGTTTAGCGTTGATGGTACTCGCACCGTTATGGGTGTCCGGAATCTGACCAGCCATGAAAGACAAGTACGTGTGATGTATCAGAAATTGTCCGTCAGTGGACTCGCCAATTGGAAACAGTTTCAGTTGACCAACGCGCCTGTCTCGTTTCGTCTGCCAGCGGATGTACTTGAAGCATATCGTTTAACTTTTTTTGTTGATAAGGCAGACCCTATTTCTGCGCGTGTTGAAAAAATAGTAGCGGAATTAGAAGCACTCAGAGCTGCATCATCAGTAGAAGATTCGATAGAAGATCCCGTGTCTATGCCCGAAACATCTCTATCGGAAAGTCGCAACGACGATGATGACCACACCACTCGGGATTCCGAGATTACAGCGACGCAACAGGTTGAGGAAGTAGTGGTTCCGCGTGCTACCGAACGAGTAGAAGAAGCCGTCTCGGGCATCCCTGAAACACTTTTTCCAGAAGCGGCACTGCCAGTTGCGCAGGAAAGTAAACAGGCATCGAAAGAAGAATCCCTTCCATTTCCCTCAGAGAACCGCAGCGATGATGACGAAGATCCCACCCTTGAGTCCGAGGTTGCAGCAGCGCAAAGCACTGAGGAAGTGATGGTTCCACGTGCTACCGAAGAAGTAAAAGAAGTCGTTCCGAGTATTCCAGAAACGCGCGTCCCAGAACCAGCAGTGTCTGTTACGCAGGAAAGTGAACAGGGGGCGGAAGAGGAATCCGTTCCTGTGCGCGTCACCACCAAAATACCGACGGTTCAGAATATCAAACCCTTGTCGTCTAATGTAGACACTAACTTAGAGTTTAAAATCACGGTTCCGTCTCTTCCAGCAAGTGCCCTTGCAGAACAACGAAAATTGCAGGCGATTGCGAAGGGAGAATATACTTCCTCTAATGCCTGGGGAGCAATTTCAAGACGGAAAGAGAAAGGTGTTTTTGGGCAATTCGTCCAGGCATTAGGGCTTTCTGCCGGTGGAAGACGTGGCAAGGCTTACTATCAGGAAAAAGGCGAAGCCATTCAGAACGAATTTCAGGATCAACTCGCTAAGTTGGAGAGAGATTACAACGGGGGATACGGACTCAATCTTGTTAATTGGGATCCAAAGACACTCTGTGAAGAGGAAACCGCGGTTTTACTCCTTAATCTCATGGTGAATGAGGTGAGTGCATGGCAGAAGGAGATCGGGCGTGCTACACCTGAAACAAAACAGTTCGTTGAAACACTCGCTGAGATTAATACGCGGCTCAGACAAACGCTCAAGCAGACGCGCGGTATTTCTACGCCTTCTCCAACATTGTTCCCAGATCTCCTCGCCGAAAACCAAAGCGATTTAGAGAAAATTCAGAGCGAGTGTGATGCTTATCTCCAACGTTTCGCGACGAAACTGACTGAGCAAGAGAAGAAACATGCTGCAAAGATTGAGGTGCTTATCTTTAAAAAGTTCCTCATTGAGTTTGTACTCGATTTTCTTTTTGTTGAGGTCGCAAAGAGTATGCAGGGGAACGAGTTGCCCGAACGCCTTACTTGGTTCTTGGATCTTGTTGATTCTGAAGTGATCCCGATTGAAGTTGGGAAAACAAAAGTATCGTTTAATCATCATAAGATAAAAGGCGCGTGCATTAGTGAATTTGAGTCCGGGACGATTGTCGAAGTCGTCACACCCGGATTGCAGTCCAAGGACGGAAAACGCGTTAGTCATATGGCTGTTGTCATTGAAGCGGAGTAAAAGAGATGAAAATTGGTGAGGACTTGATTCAGAAGGTTGCACAGATGCCACAGGCGGATCTCGGTCATTTCCCAACTCCGCTTGAGGAATGCCCACGACTTTCCGAGGTACTCGGCGGACCGCGCATCTTTATGAAACGCGAAGATTGCTCGGGTTTAGCATTTGGTGGAAACAAGGTGCGACAGCTTACTTTCACGCTTGGTGATGCTGTCGCACAAGGTGCCGATACGATTGTACACGGCGCAGCATCGCAATCCAATCACTGCAGGCAAGCCGCCGCTGCTTGCGGTAAACTTGGACTCAACTGCTATTTGCGCCTTGCCCGAGACCACAAAAGTATCATCCAAGGGAATCTGTTGTTAGATAATTTGGCAGGTGTGGATATTGAGATTGTCGATGTCCCGTTTGGGCCCGAATTAGATATCGTGAAGTACGAACTCGCGGAAAAGTTGAAAGCAGAGGGTTTGAAACCTTATGTCGTCGCATCACCGCGTTCGACTGCACTTGCCGCCGTTGCTTTTACATGGTGTATCGCTGAAATCGCACAACAGCAACAACAGTTGGGTATTGATGCAGATTGGATTTATACGGCTTCCGTAGGTGGCACACAGGCAGGACTTGTTCTCGGGACTAAAACGCTTGAAATGAAAATGAAGCCGTTCGGCATTGCACCTATCGTTTGGGAGAAGAAACATGAACGGCTCCGCACCGCCGCGAACAGTGCAGCCGAGTTTTTAGGATTGGACACCCGCGTTGTTGACGCAGATATTCAAAATACAGACGACTATATTGGGCAGGCTTACGGCTATCTCACACCGGAATGCATTGATGCCCTCAAACTTGTTGCTAAAACGGAGGGAATTTTCCTCGACCCCGTCTACACCGCCAAGGCGATGGCATGCCTCATTGACCATATCCAACAGGGTAAATTCGGACGCGACGAAATCGTTATCTTCCTCCACACTGGTGGTACCCCAGCACTTTTTGCATATCATGAAGAATTAAGTGCCGACCTGTAGTCTTGATCCCCCGATCAAAATCTCAGTTCGTCTATGTTGCTGCGCGACCGATTCAAACGCGGTAGCATCTAAACAGATCTGGTTCCCTTTTTTCTTTTCTTGACTCTTTTTCCAAATGTGATATTATTTTTACCAATTATGTGGAGGGTTCTACACGCGCCTGTAGTGTTTGTAAATGTAACCCAAATTGCTGTTCCTGGTTTGTTAAGGCGGGAATATACCGATGCTGTTCCGTTTTTCGCTCTACGGATTTCTGAAGAATCAACGCTATTATGATCCGTTTTTGATTCTGGCGTTTCTTGAGAAAGGTTTATCCTTCTTTCAAATTGGCATCCTAATTGGGTTTCGGGAGATTTGCACTAACCTATTTGAAATTCCCTCTGGCGCGGTTGCGGATCTTTACGGCAGGCGGCGCGCCATGATTTTTTCGTTCTGTGCCTATATTGTCTCTTTCACAACGTTCGCTATGAGTGAATCTCTGTTGCTGCTTTTCGGTGGGATGTTTTTCTTCGGCTTAGGCGACGCGTTTCGGAGTGGCACACACAAGGCGATGATCTTCGATTGGCTCCGACTGCAAGGAAGATCTGACGAAAAGACAAAAGTATACGGTTATACTCGCTCTTGGTCACAAATGGGTTCCGCTATTTCTGTTCTTATCGCAGGTGGGTTGGTCTTTTACCGTGGCAATTTTACAGACATCTTCTGGTTTTCAATCATCCCTTATGGGCTAAATGTCATCAATTTCCTTGGGTATCCCGCACGATTAGATGGAGATAGACATAGTGAGTTCTCTCTAAGAGCGGTTGCGCGCCTGCTCGGCAATGTTTTAAAACGGTCAGTGCAATTTCCACCGCTCCGTCGCTTGGTTTTCGAGGGAATGGGTTTTGAGGGAATGTATAAAGCCAGTAAGGATTACCTCCAACCGATACTCAAACAGACGGCAATAGCATTGCCCTTATTTTTGGTATTGGATCAATCGAAGCGAGCTGCATTGCTCGTGGCAGGGGTCTACTTTGTGCTCTATTTCCTATCATCTTTCGCTTCGCGAAATTCCCACCAGATCTCAAATTGGCGTGGCGGCGACGAGGGTGCTGCCCGATTTATGTGGTGGATAGATTTGGCACTGTTCGCTTTATTGATTCCGGCATTGTGGTTCAGTTGGTATCCAGCAATAATCGTGCTTTTCGTCGGACTGGCAATTCTTCAGAATTTCTGGCGACCCGGTTTGATTAGCCGTTTCAACGCGCAATCCACACCTGAAATGAGTGCGACAATCTTATCCATTGAGGCGCAATCGAAATCGTTAGCGACAATCGTTCTCGCGCCGTTACTCGGATGGTTGGTGGATTCGATAGGTAACTTCTCACCAGTGGGTATTATCGGGACATGCATTGCTGTTGCGATTCTGCTTGCATACCGCGGTGAATTAGAAGCGCGTCCTGTATCTGGGTCGGCGTAGCGGAGAAACTATCTTGGCGAGCATGAATGCGCCAAAGTATCCATTTCTTATTACGATTGTTTGCTAAGTACCTCCTTTAAACTCCAAAATATGTCCTATATACACTGTCCGAATGACAATCACTATAAACCCAACGAAAGTCTAAAAAATCTGTTTGAAGAGTTAATCGTACAACCATTTGAACACGATCTACCGGTCCTATCGGAAGATGTTAAAAATAACAAAATATACTACTGGGAAGATATAGCGCGCATCTTGAAACAAGGGCAGAGCAATTTTGATGAAGTATCATTTGATAAACCTTCTAATGAATATTATTTTCCGAAAGACAAGGTGTCTATCTATTGTGTTCATCACATGCCCAGACACCTTTTTGGTTCTTATCACATTTTTACGAATTGCCTCACACCGATGAGCGAAAAGCGTAAAGTTATATTCATTGATTTCGGTTGCGGTCCATTAACTTCAGGTATTGCTTTTCGAGCTTTTGCAGGACAGAGTGACATTACTTATTTAGGAATTGATAGTTCACGAACTATGCTTGATAAGGCGACTACAATCAACAGATATGGTCCCAACAAGTATAAAGATTCTTTCTTTGACAAAATTGAGTTAATTCGCGACTACGATTATTTGAAGGGATTGCTGGACAGGTACATTGAAAACGGTGATCGGGCACAGATTATATTTAATTTCTGCTATTTTTTTTCGAGTCCAACATTAGACATTAATGACTTATCTGATGTACTCATTCAGATTATGAAGGAACGCAATCAGCATAAAATGTGCTTAATATACCAAAATCCTGATCATCGATCATTATCCGGTGCCCGCCGTTTGAAAGTGTATGGCAAGTGGAAAAAACTTAAAACTAACCTGTCAGTGTTTAGAAGTCAAGTAACCCAATCGAATGTTGAAACTTTTTCTTATTGTAGGCTCATAAATGGTTTACTGCACAATAGTGCCGTCTACTATGAGATACTTTGTTACGAGTATATTTGATCTAATAACGGACTGACGATGACGCAATTACACTTGTTTCCGTTACCAGATCAGCAATCTGCTGGACCACAACCGTCTCCTAAAAATGAGGAAGCGATTGATGTCATTCTCGGATTGCGGTATATAGCAGACTATATCACTGAGTTCCAACATGATTGGTTGTTAGATCAGATTGACAAACAACAATGGCACGGTTTTGCTCAGCGGCGTGCTCAGCATTACGGACCTAAATACGACTACAAAACGGGAAAGTTGAACGACGATACGCGTATGAACGATTTGCCAGAGTGGTTGAAAAGGTTCAGTCACAAATTACACAAAGATGGATACACGCCGGAAGTCCCAAATCAGGTGCTTGTTAACGAATACCAACCTGGGCAGGGCATTGGAGGTCATATTGATCGCGAACCCTGGTTTAAGGATACAATTATCTCTTTGAGTCTCGGATCGAGTTGTATTATGGAGTTCACAAACCAAGACAACAAAATGGAAAAGGTTCCAGTTTGGCTTGCCCCAAGAAGTATCGCTATATTGAGGGAGGCAGCGAGATATACATGGTTGCACGGTATTCCTGCCAGAAAATCGGATGTGTGGGATGGACGTAAGTATACACGGCAGCGGAGAATATCGCTAACATTTAGGACGGTGATTGTTTAGGAAGGTGTTCGCAGTTTTATTGGGTGGTAGCGCGGTCGGGAGACCGCGCCTCATAAAATCAAACAAACATCTTTAGAACCGTTGCGTCTTAATCTCTGCCCATTGCGTCGCCAATTTTTCTCTGGCATCAACAGCGAAGGGTGTATCACGATTCAGATCGTCTTCCGGGTCGCCTTCAAAATATCGGAAGTTATCGATCCAGAAATCGACATCAGATTGGGCAATTGACAGTCCTACCCACATGTCTCTTTCAACATCGGCAGTTGAATTGAAGGTGATGTGGTACTCCGTCCATTCCGGTCCTAATAGATTAATGGCACCGCCTTGGTAGAAAGTCCAAGGGTCGTGTTGCATCTGGAGGCTGAGTTGCACTTCGCGCGGTTTCTCGGAACGCGCCCAAAAAATCACGGTGTACGTTTCGCCGGCTTTCATCGAGGCATCCTTTTGCCTAACCTTCGCATGCCATGCGGTCCCTGTTGCTTTATGACCGATAACTTTGAGCGACTGTTTTCCGTGTTGCGGATTTTTCTTATCGATTTCCATCGTATAGAGTCCGCCTCGGTCGCAACATGCCCCGTCCTCTAAACCCCAAGCGGCTAAGTCCTCTTCAAAACTGTGGTTTTCGAGGAGGAGTTCCCCTTCCTTCCACTTTCCCCACTCTATTGGAGTTCCCGCAAAGGCACTCAAGCCTACGATCAATGTGAGCAGGAACATACTTATAATAGATTTCGTCACGTTAATTTTCTCCTTTGTGCGTTGAAGCGTACTTATGAAATTAGGTGTCACCCCGCATAAGCGATTCGACTTCAGACAGGACTTGCGTAACCGCCGCTTGGTCAACCTGTTCAGCAACGCTGGCGTAACCTGCTGTGTGAATCATTTCCACGAGATTGTTTCCAAGTTGTTCAATTGTCCAAGCAACCGAATCTGGGACACTCGCTTTATCGAGGGATCGCTGATCGTTCTTTCCAGAGGGATCGTAGTGATAATGCGGATCCTTGCGAAAGCAGTCGAAACGAAGCAGTTGAACATTTTCACTGTCCACCTTGCCGTAAACACGCACAGAAGGACCGCCATCTGCTCCGAAATTACGTTCGTCGACGTGAAGTTCAACCCCGCCTACATCAAACACTTTTTCATTCATCGATTTTTCCCCCAGTTTTTAGAAGTATAGGTATATTATACGCCTAAGCCATGACTGTGTCAATTGAAAAATCCTTCTCGGTATGAGGCGCAATTTTTTGCCGCTTTTTCCAAAAATCTTTTTTATAGTTTTTACTATAAAAAAACTTGCAAAAAACACAGGGATGTGATATACTATTTAATAAAATTAGATTCTATCTGAATTAATCTATCTGAATTAAGATGAAACAACAGATGCTTGACCGCTTTGGGCGGATCCATACGAATCTCAGGATTTCGGTTACGGATGTGTGTAACTTTCGGTGCATCTACTGTATGCCGGAAGATATGACCTTCATGCCAGACTCGGCACTGATGACGTTTGATGAAATTCTGCATCTCTCTCGCATTTTCGTTGCATTGGGTGTTAATAAAGTGCGTATTACCGGTGGCGAGCCACTTGTCCGTCCCGGTGTGCCTACACTCATAAAGCGATTGGCGCAGTTAGAGGATCTCAAAGATATTAGTTTGACGACAAATGGCATCGGTCTTGTTAGCCAAGCACAGGCGCTTTACGATGCTGGGCTTCGCCGTATTAATGTCAGTTTAGATACGCTCAATGAAGAGAAGTTCGAGCAAATGACGCGTCGGAAGGTGCTCTCTCGTGTACTTGAGGGACTTAAAACAGCACACGACTGCGGTTTCAATCCAATTAAGGTCAATGCTGTCGCAATGCGCGGTTTTACCGATAATGAGATCGTCGATTTAGCAACCTTCGCACGTCAAAATAATTATCAACTTCGATTCATTGAATTTATGCCCCTTGATGCAGATGACGTGTGGGGACGCAACATGTACGTCCCTGGAAAAGAGATTATCGAAAAGATTAATGCTGTCTATCCGCTTGCACCGGTAACCTTGAACGGTGAGGCAAAGAGCGATACTGCACAACGTTATCGCTTCGCGGATAATGGAAACGAGGTGGGAGTCATACCCTCTGTGAGTGAGCCTTTTTGTGAAAATTGCAACCGGGTTCGCCTCACTGCTGACGGAAAGTTTCGGACTTGCCTCTTCTCATTGACCGAAACGGATCTGCTTACGCCGCTCCGCGAGGGTGCTCCGGATGAAGTGATTACAGAGTTGATTCTCGATGCAGTCTCACAGAAAGAGGCAGGGCATAAAATTAATGCAGCGGACTTCATTAAACCAGAAAGAAATATGTCGAGAATCGGGGGTTAGAACGTTTCTCAGAGCGGCATGTGAGTTTAAAAAATCGTGCTGTGGGCGCGATATTAACAGCGTAAAAAAATAATATTAGAACTGCAACTACAAATTATTAAGGAGTTCAGAACAACGGATGAGTACAGACTTGATGATTAAAGACTTGCATATCAGTGTGCAAGGGAAGCCAATTATCAAAGGATTAAATTTAGCTGTCAAACAGGGTGAGATCCATGCGCTTATGGGTCCAAATGGGTCCGGCAAAAGTACCCTCGCAAATGGCTTGATGGGGCATCCACTCTACGATATTGATTCCGGTGAAGTGATTTTTAGTGGAGTCGACGTTTTGGAGTTGGAACCGAACGAACGCGCAAAACTCGGACTTTTTCTCGCTTTTCAGTATCCGACAGCGATTCCTGGAGTCAGTTTGGCAAATTTTCTACGACTCGCAGTGAGCGCAGTCCGCGGTAAAGAAGGAAATGGTTCTAGCAACGATGGACTCATTCCGATGCGCGAATTTCGTCGTGAACTTCGCGAAAAGATGAAACAACTCGGTGTTGATGATTCTTTCGCCAGACGATACCTTAATGATGGGTTTTCTGGTGGTGAAAAGAAACGTGCCGAGATTCTACAGCTCGCAATGCTTGAACCCAAAATTGCTATCCTTGATGAGACGGATTCCGGACTCGATATTGATGCTATCCGAGTCGTGGGTGAAAGTGTTAATCAATTGATTGGACCGGAGTTGGGCGTCCTGATTATAACGCACTATCCACGGTTATTGGATTACATCCGTCCGCAGTTCGTGCATATCCTGCTTGATGGTAGGATTGTTGAGTCCGGCGGATGGGAACTCACACAGATGTTAGAAGCAGAAGGTTACGATCCGATTCGCGAAAAATACGGTATTGACGAGGAGTAATTCGGAGCGATGGCGCGCGGCATCCCCGCTAACGTAATAGGAGGAGTAAAATGGCAAATTCTGAAACGAACACCATAGAAGAACTCGGGGTTAGTAACGATTACCAATATGGGTTCCATGACGATGTTAAACCTACATTCAAGTCACGGAAGGGTTTGGATGAGGGAGTCATCAATCAGATGTGTGACATCAAAGGTGAACCCGACTGGATGCGCCAGTATCGGCTCAATGCTTACCAGATTTTCAAGCAGAAGCCGATGACCAAATGGGGTGGCGACCTTTCCCAACTCGATTTTGACGACATTTACTATTATGTCAAAGCCTCCGACCAGAGTGAGCGTAGTTGGGACGATGTGCCGGATGACATCAAGAAGACCTTTGACCGGCTTGGTATCCCAGAAGCCGAGCGGAAATTCCTCGCAGGTGTCGGTGCGCAATACGACTCAGAGGTGGTTTATCATAACATCGTCGAAGAATTGGACAAAATCGGTGTTGTTTTCCTTGATACTGATACCGCTATCAAAGAGTACCCGGACTTGGTGAAGAAATATTTCGGTACGATCATTCCGTCTGCAGATAATCAGTTTGCGGCACTTAACAGCGCAGTCTGGAGTGGTGGAAGTTTCGTTTATGTTCCACCCGGCGTAAAGGTGGAGTACCCACTGCAAGCCTATTTTCGCATCAACAGCGAGAACATGGGCCAGTTTGAACGCACGCTCATCATCGCTGATGAAGGTTCGCAGGTTCATTATGTTGAAGGATGTACTGCGCCGACGTTTAGCAGCCAATCCTTACACAGTGCGGTCGTTGAGATTGTTTGCATGAAAGGTTCGCGGGTTCGCTACACGACGATCCAGAATTGGGCGAACAATGTATATAATCTCGTCACAAAACGCGCATTTGCCTACGAAGACGCGCAAATGGAGTGGGTTGATGGTAACCTCGGCAGTAAGTTAACCATGAAGTATCCGAGTGTCTATATGATGGAGCCTGGGGCACGCGGCGACATTCTCTCTATTGCCTTCGCGAGCAAGGGACAGCATCAAGACGCAGGGGCAAAAGTCTACCATTGCGCACCGCACACTACTTCGCAGATAACCTCGAAGAGCATCAGTAAAGATGGCGGTAGGTCGAGTTATCGCGGATGGGTTGATGTCGCTAAGGGAGCGAAAGGGTGCAAATCGCATGTTGTTTGTGATGCCCTCATCCTTGACAAGGACTCTCGTTCAGACACCTATCCGGTCATTGAGATCGGGGAGAACGATACGAATATTGAGCACGAGGCACGTGTCAGCAAAATCGGAGAAGAGCAACTTTTCTATTTGATGAGCCGTGGACTTTCGGAAGAGGAAGCTTCCACAATGATTGTCAATGGGTTCATTGAGCCACTGGTCAAGGAACTTCCGATGGAATACGCTGTTGAAATGAACCGTCTTATCCAACTTCAGATGGAAGGTTCAGTAGGTTAAAGGGTTATCGGTGAATTGGCTGTCAGCAGTCGGCTATCGGCTTTCAGCAAGAAGAGGGGCTTCTTAAACGAAATCTCTTAAAACTGACTGCTGACTGCTGATGACTGATGGCTATTACAAGGATAAAAAAATTGCAAAAAGGCGACTTTTCAAAAGAATTTCTTCAAAAAATATCAGCAACTGAACCAGCGTGGATGCGTGAGAAACGTTTAGAGGCTTACGCACATTATGAATCTTTGCCGATGCCGCATACTACCAAAGATGATGTATGGCGACGCACTGTTGATATGCGTACTCAAGATTATTGGCGGCGTACTCGGCGGCATCTCCGTGGCTTCGCACTCGAAAAATATCATCCGAGTGTTCCAGCGAATGGCGGACTGTCCACTGAGGATTTAGACTACAGTGATGAGGAAACAGCCGGTGTGATTTTGCAAGTTGACGGCCAACTTCAACACGCCTCCGAGACTGAAGTACTGAAAAAAAAAGGGGTGTACTTCGCACATCTTCATACCGCGCTGCAAGAACGACCGGAACTTCTCCGCACCTACTTCATGAGTAAGGCGGTGACCTTAGAGACGGCGTTAAAAAGCGGAAATATTGCCCAGCATAACAAATTTGACGCGCTCCATGGTGCATTTTGGCGAGGCGGTTATCTGCTGCACGTCCCTAAAGGCGTGAGAGTTGAAGTGCCGCTGCGGGTTTACATCAGGATGTCCGAAGCGGAACAGGCTGACTTATCGCATACCCTCATCGTTGCTGAAGAGGGAAGTCAGGTCGTGATTTTAGAGGACAATTTGTCTATCAATCCGGATGTAGGTGGTTTGCATAGTGGGGCGGTTGAGATTTTCGCGGGACAGAATTCGAATGTAACTTACGTGCAGGTTCAACGTTGGAATCGGCAGGTTTGGAATTTCGCTTCGCACCGCGCGATGGTTGCCAGAGACGCACAACTCTATTGGGTAACTGCTACTTTCGGTGGTAGGTTGAGCAAAATAAACCAAGCCGTTGTCTTGGAAGGTGCCGGTTGTACCGCCCAGATGTTAGGACTTGCATTCACTGATGCGCGCCAACATTTAGATATTAGCACTGCACAAGAGCATATTTCACCCCATACCTCCAGCGATCTGTTGTATCGAACTGTTCTCAAAGACAGAGCACAGACTGCCTGGGGTGGAAACATTTATGTCTATCCGTCGGCAAACCATACCGATGCGTACCAGAAGAACGATAATCTGCTGCTCAGTGAGCGTGCGCATGCCGATACTTTGCCCGGGCTGGAGATTCAGGCACATGAGGTGCGTTGTACACATGGTGCAACGGCTGGGAAGATTGATGCTGAGCAGGTATTTTACTTAATGAGTCGTGGTGTCCCTTACGCACAAGCAGAAAAATTAATTGTTGATGGATTTTTTGAACCTGTTATGGAACGTATCCCGTTGGAGTCAGTTCGTGAAGAATTGAGCGCATCTATTACGCACAAATTAGAGTAGTTGTCAGGACGATGGGTTTTGAGGTTACAAATGCCTACCGACAACTGACAACCGACAACCATAAAAAAAGGAGCAACTTACAATGAGTCAACCTAAGATTATCGCTTATATGAAGCCTGTCTGTGGGTGGAGCAATGGTGTCCGTGCTATCTTCGCCAAATACGGTTTGGAGTATGAAGATAGAGACATCATTAACAACGAAGACAACTATCGTGAAATGGTTCAGAAGACGCGGCAGCCTTATCAACCGTGCGTCCAGATCGACAATATAATGCTTGCTGATGTCAGTGGCGATGAAGTGGAACATTATTTGGTTTCGGAAGGGATTGTCAAATCCAATGATGCTGAAACCGATGTTCCAACGGATCAGGCGTGTGAGGACCACGGACCGTCTGCTGTCAATATTGGTTTTCCCAGCCCATAATGTATTTAATGGATCTCCGATGGTGGGCACGCTCATAAGAGCGTGCTTACCTGCAATTGAGGCTCCCGCATAGGATCATAAACACAATGCATACTGCGCACTTTCGTCCTCTTGATGTGGAAAGCATCCGTAAAGATTTTCCGATCTTCGCGACAGAACCACCGTTGGCTTTCCTTGATAATGCCGCGTCGACACAGACCCCGCGTCCGGTTGTCGATGCAATGGATGCCTATTACGATACCTATCGTTCCAATATCCATCGCGGCATCTATCGCATCTCTGAAGAGGCAACGGAGCAGTATGAACTTGCACGCGAGAAGGTGGCGCAGCTAATTAACGCACCTCGCTCGCGCCAAATCATCTTCACGCGGAACACGACGGAATCTATTAACCTCATCGCTTATAGCTGGGGGAGCGCGAATATCGGAGAAGGCGATGAAATCGTCCTCACTGTCATGGAGCACCATAGCAATCTGGTGCCTTGGCAGTTACTCGCACAACGCACGGGTGCAGTGCTCCGGTTCCTTGAGATAACCGATGAAGGGTTGCTTGATTTCACGCAGCTTCAAGAGGTCCTCACTGAAAAAACGAAGCTTGTCGCTATGGGACACGTTTCTAATGTGCTTGGGACCATCAATCCTGTTCAGTCAGTCATCACGACTGCGCATGCAGTGGGGGCGAAGGTCGTCATTGATGCTGCCCAGTCGGTGCCGCATTTTCAGGTTGACGTTCAGCAACTTGACTGCGATTTCCTCGCGTTTTCTGGACATAAGATGTGTGGTCCGACTGGTATCGGGGTGTTATACGGGAAATTAGAACTCCTTGAAGAGATGCCACCGTTCCTCGGCGGCGGTTCAATGATTCGGAGTGTTGAGCGCGACGTATCAAGTTATGCGGAACTTCCCGCTAAGTTTGAGGCGGGTACCCCAAGTATCGCCGAAGCGATCGGGTTGGGGCATGCGGTTGACTATATCACACAAGCCAATTTAGCAGCAATTCATGTTCATGAACAAGAACTCTTAAAATATGCACATCAACGCTTAAAAGAAATCGAAGGTATTACCCTCTACGGACCCTCTGCACCCCATCAAAAAACGGGTGTTATCTCCTTTAATATGGACGGCATCCATCCACATGATGTTGCTGGCGTTTTAGATACGCACGGTGTTGCTATCCGGGCAGGACACCACTGCGCCCAACCACTCATGAAAAGGTTAGATGTTATCGCCACTGCCCGTGCCAGTTTTTACCTTTACAACACGGTTGAAGACGTGGATCGCCTATACGAGGGCCTATGCAGAGCACAAAAACTCATGACTCGGAGAAAACAATGAACGTATATCAGGAAGACTTACTTGACCATTACGAAAATCCGAGCAACTATGGGACGTTGCCGAATCCTGATATTTCGCACGAAGAAGACAATCCACTTTGTGGGGATCAGATTCGCATTGACCTGCTTGTTGAAGACGATAAGATCAAAGAGGTCCGTTTCTCTGGGCACGGTTGTACGATTAGTCTGGCGGCTGCCTCTATGTTGACTGAGGAGATTGAAGGCAAAAGCCTTGATGAAGTCAAGCAGCTTACAAAAGACGATATTTTGGATATGATCGGCATCCCCTTGGGTCCCGTTCGCCTCAAATGTGCCTTGTTGGCTCTGAAGGTTCTCAAAGCAGGTGCGTATGGCATCACAAGTTGGCCCGGCGAAGAAGATGGTGACTAACTTCCAGAGCTGTTTTATTGTCCTGTAACTCCGATCTCTTTACTTGGAAGAAAGGAAACTATGCCAGAGTTCTATAAAGTTGCGAAAGTTAGTGAAGTACCGCCCGGCACGAAACAATTAGTTGAAGTTGATTTCGTTCCGGTGTTACTCTTCAATATTGATGGTCAGTTTTATGCAATGGAAGACGTTTGCACACATGATGGCGGTCCCTTAGCTGAAGGTTTTCTCAACGGCGACGAGATAGAATGCCCACGACACGGCGCACGTTTTTGCGTCAAAACCGGAGAACCACTCTGTATGCCTGCTGTAGAAGCCATTGAATGTTACACCGTCAAAATTGAAGATGATGATATTTTGATTAGCGTTGACGAATAAACCGCTTGTTTATTTGCTGACGAGGTTTGCAACCTCGCTACCTGATAGGAGGAAACCCCAATGGTATCTGAAGAAACTGTATTAGAGACTATCAAACAAATTATTGACCCAGAAATTGGAATTAACATCGTTGATATGGGACTGATCTACGGCGTGGATATCAATGACGCAACTGTGGATATTACGATGACCTTGACGAGCATGGGATGTCCCGCTGGTGGACAGATTATCAACGGTACACAGCAGGTCACGCAGCAAATGGACGGGATTGATGAAGTCAATGTCAATGTCGTCTGGAGCCCGCCTTGGAGCATGGAAATGATGAGCGACGACGCAAAGGATGAACTCGGCCTCTTTTAAAAGTAGTAGGCACACGCCGTGTGCCGTAACTTTTGAAACTGTAAGTCTCTGTAATTTTTGCGGTAGCAGGCACAAACTGGAAGTTTTGTAATTCCATGAACATAATCGCAAAACAACCGAAACTCCTCAAAAAACATGACACCACCTTTCAGGTAGAATGGAAGGATGGACATGTGAGCTGGTATCCGTATGCCTATCTCCGACAGATGTGTCCGTGTGCTGAATGTGCCACTATCCGGCATAAAGGTAGGGATGTTCACTCCCTCTTTTCCCCGCAAGGTGACGGAGATATAACCCTCATTGAGGTCTCGGACGATGTTCAACCCCTTGATGTCCAGTTAGTTGGTCGCTACGCGCTCCAATTTAGTTGGAACGATGGGCACGACACCGGTATCTATCCGTTTGAAGTTCTGCGTGAGACATGTCCGTGTCCAGAATGCGTCCCAAATGTAGTGTAAGAATAAATTGTGCCGTTTCGTCCGCCTAATTCTTTTTTTTAAACTTAAGAGACTCTAACTCAGCTGCGAATTAACCAGAAACTTGCCTGAAACGAAGTGGAAGGCAGAGCGAAACCCAATCACTAAAAAAACTATTCAAACTGAGGAAAACAACTAAACAATGCAGACAACACCGTCACTTCCTGAAATCTCACCACAGGAATTGCAACAGAAACTCGACGAAAATGAATCTGTGCTGTTATTGGATGTCCGGGAACAGAGTGAGTACGACATCGTGCATCTTGAGGACGCGCGGTTAATACCGCTCAATACCCTGCCGCACCACGTAGACGCTCTCCCGTCCGACCAAGAAATTATTGTCTACTGCCACCATGGAACACGTAGCCTCTATGCTGTCGCCTATCTGCAACAAAACGGATTTAGTGACGCAAAGAACCTCATAGGCGGAATTGACCAGTGGGCAGCCGAAATTGACCCAACCCTACAGAGATATTAAATTGACTTTTAATTTCTTGCCCCTGGGCCGCTGCGTCCGTTTGCTTCGCAGTGAGAATGCGGGTTTCTGGTTAATTCCAGACTGCGTTTGAGAGTGTTGATGTTGATTGCAACCTATATACAGGTCGGGAACGGAGTTCCCTCCTACAAAGGTTCTCAAGTGCAGCCCGTAACGAAGTGGAGGGCGGATGTACGCCGATTAAGATTATTTATCTAACCCACCTGACCGAACCGAAAGGTATAATTAAAATATGATTGTTGAATTTGAAAACCGTTCTGGTGAATTAGAACAAGCCGAAATGGAAATTGACGAACCTTGTCCTACCTGTTGTGGTATGCTCTTTCCTGCGGTTGAATCGAAACCTGAAAGTGGATACCGTTGTAGTAGTTGTGGGCTTGTCTTTGAGCCTGTAGAAGAGGAATAGAGCGCTGCTCCGGAATCTAATCCGCCTCTATTGCTATTCTGCTATTCAATTTCCCTGAAGTTTGGGACTTCTATCGGTGTCCCACCGTTCGCAATTGATTGCTCCGAAACCAAACCGGGCACTGTGAAATCCATCGTCGTATAGACATCAAGTGGTGGGTTTGTATCGGTGAGGATGCTATCGACAAAATCCCGTACCTTGAAATACTCACCGAGGTCGCCAGCGTTTTCAACCTCAGCAGGCGGGTTTTTCCACCGTTCAGGCAAAAGGTCTTCAAATTGAGAGAGCGGTCGCCACTGTTCTGTTACTGAGAACTCATCCAACCAAATCTTCGGTGCAGCACCCAACCCACGTGAACCCTCATAGCACCCTTTTGTTCCTTGTAGACTAAAATAGGAATTTGCTGGACGATTCGAGAGCATATCAATCCGAATCTTGATTAATCCACCGCAATCGGTTTTGCACAGCATCATTACTGTATCTTCCATCGCATGTTCGGGATCGGTGTTAACGCCAGTCCCAAGGCAACAAACACTCGCAACGCGGCCATCAAACCACTGAAGCACCGGGCCAAGGCTGTGTGTCGCATAGTTGCACCGATTAATGCCCACCTGCCAGTAGTAGCGCCACGTCGGATTACCCTCTGCGTCGTGATGGAGCGACTTGATATTGTGAAGATATTCCCCTTCCCCAAAATAGACATCACCGAACATGCCCGCTTCTACCATGCTGCGGATCAAGACGTTTGGCTTGGAATAGCATGTATTTTCAGCCATCGTATATTTGGCAGATGCCTTCCGAACCGCCCGAACTAAGTCATAACACTCTTCTAAATTGACGGCGGCGGTTACTTCGCTGATGACGTGTTTCCCTGCTTCCAATGCTTCAATCGACTGCGGAACGTGCAGGTTCTCCGGTGTAGCGAGGACGACAATATCCACCGCGTCCAGCATCTCTGTATAATCCGTAAACTGCTGAGGAACATCGAACCGTTCAGCAACACTTTGGAGCGTCGCTTCGTTTATGTCACAAACCGCTGTAACGGTTGTTTCTGCTATCGCGCGAAACGGTTGGAAATAAGAACTCCCACGGTGTGCACCAACGATTCCCACTTTCAGTTGATTCGCCATTGTGTCTCTCCTCTGATTTTGGCGTAACTTGCACGTTTCCGAAATTTACGCTGCGAAAGTCTGTAAAGATAGCATAACATGTTGTGCGTAATTTATCATCAAAATTTCGAGTCGTTTTAACTTGCAAATTGTGCCTATTGTGGACGTCATCTTCGCTATTTTGATTTGAAAGCACGGCAAATATCTGGTATACTTAACAGGGCTGCTGGCGTACCATTCGTGAGGTTTTCATCCATATTTTAATCAGCCCATAACAATCGAAAGCAGTCGTAATACAAGAGGCAAAATTAAACGCTGTCCGCTTGCAGACCGTATTCTATTTCAGACAATGAACAACAAAACCCTTGATCATTTGCTCATCGCGCTCACGGTTTTATTCGATCTCTGTTTCGTCGCCACCGCGGTTGTTGTAGCGTATTGGGTTCGGTTTGAATCGGGTTGGCTTGACGCGCTCGCGTTACATAAAGGCGGCACCCCGCCCCTCGACGACTATTTCCGACTCATCCCGCTAATGGCGATTATCTGGTTAATGACATTGAAGGCATTAAAACTCTATCGCCCGGAAAGCAACGCGACACTTTCAGCATTCTGGGCACTCTGCAAAGCCACCGGCATCGCGCTTATTGCCACGTTAGCTGCCCTCTTTTTTATCTATCATCACGATGCCTACTCGCGCTGGGTTATGCTTCTCGCTACCGGTTTCAGCCTCGTCTGGTTGTTTCTCGGACGACTCGTCCTTTACCGTTTCCGGCAGGCGATTCACGCCCAAGGGGTTGGGATAAGTCGGATGGCATTCGTCGGCTATGACGCGCGGGTCGAAAAGTTTATCAGCGTCTTGAAAGAGCAGCCTAATAGTGGTTACGAATTGGTAGGTATAGTCGCTGGAACAGCAGGGACTGACGATTCGGAAGTGAAATATCTTGGTAAAAGTCAAGACATACTTGGACTTGTACGAACGCATCGACTTGACACGCTCTTCATTTCATCACCGACGGTGCCGAATGACACTATCCTCCAAATTCTTCACGCGTGCGAAGGTGTGCCTGTCCAAATTAATGTCCTACCGGAACTTTCCGAATTTATCAGGGGAGGCACCGCTATCACTTTTTGTCAGGGGATACCGGTGCTACAATTGCGGGAGACACCGATGCAAGGTGTCCGAGGCATCGTCAAACGTCTTATAGACATCGTTTTTAGCGGGTTCGCGTTGCTCATTTTAAGTCCGCTCATGCTGACAATCGCAATGGCCATCCGCCTGACCTCACCCGGCAAAGCGATTTTCCGGCAGGAACGCGTCGGCAGAGCGGGAAAACCGTTCCGAATCTACAAATTCCGTTCCATGCGCGCCGATGCTGAAGAAGACGTTGGGCATATGTGGGCAAAAAGCGATGATTCGCGGCAAACCTCACTCGGAAAGTTTCTCAGACGCTGGAGTTTGGACGAACTCCCTCAGTTTTTCAACGTTCTCAAAGGTGATATGAGTCTCGTTGGACCGCGTCCGGAGATGTCCGGATTGATTGATTCTTTCAGCGAATCGATTCCGCACTACCTCGCTCGTCAACGTGTCAAATCTGGTATGACTGGGTGGGCACAAGTCAACGGCTTGCGTGGCAATACCTCTCTTGAGGATCGGGTCAACTATGACCGATACTACATCGAAAACTGGTCTCTCGCCTTGGATATTAAAATCATTTTGAAAACGTTATGGGCTATTAAAAAAGGAACCCGATAGCGCGTCCAATTCAGCGGATAAGGTTATTCTGAAAAATATCGCCGCACGAAGGGCCAGGCACCCGCTTTATAGTAACGATGTCCGCCTTCACCGATAAAGAGTTCACACCTGTCTGCAACACCTGCCACCGTATAGAGGGTTTTCAACCGCTCATAAGCCAACTCAACATGGTCTATCGGAAAAATGCCGTCATCGCGTCCAGCAATTGCACAAAACGGACGCGGTGCGATTAAGCCAGCGACATCATACATCTCCCCAAGCCGCATCACTCCCGGTACATAGTTGCATTCACAATGTCGGATCATGCCGATGCTTCCTTCAAACGTACAGAAATAGCAACTCGGTACCGCAACTGCAATGCGAGTCTCACACGCAGCGGCAAAAAGTGAAACGGTTCCACCGCCAGAGTTCCCAGTAATAGCGATGCGTTCGGCATCTATCGGTAAGTCCTCAATTGCCCAATCAATGAGGCGCGACATGTCCCACACCCGCTCACCGATCGGCGTGCGCCCGACGAGTATGCTGTGAACCAACTGGTGCCGGCAAGAGTGCGTATTGTTCGCTTGCTTATCTGCATCAGTGCGTGTTTCACCAAATGCCCGCGTCGTCGGCGCAATAGCGATGTAGCCTTCCTCCACGACTGCCTGCCGTGCGATGTCCCGTTCACCCTCCAGCATGTGCTCTTCTTCTGTTTCTGTGTGTGCGATGCCAGCGTAGAGATGCGGATGGTTATGTCCGTGGGGTGCGAGGATTAGCGGTACTTTACTTTCAATGGTTTTCGGGCGAAGGAGGTAAAACGGCAACGGCACCGTCGGCTCTACCCACAGATACCAACTCTCCCGAAAATGGTTATCCATATCCAAGACTTCCAGCTGCTCGGCTTTCGGGACGTAGTCCACCAAATCGGCTTCCATGTTATCCAAACCGAGGATTTCCCGCAATTCTGGGCGGAAATTGGCTTGCCATGCTAACAGCCCCTCTCGTGTGGTCTCTCGGAATTCGTATTTCCGTGGTACAGTGTCGTATAAGTTTTTGAAATGTGTTTCAGCGTTGTACATTACAGGTTTCCTCCGAAGGTAGGGTCGCTTGACAAAATTCTTAGCACTGCTATAATGTGAATAATCATAGACGACACTTACAGACCTGTCAACTCTTTTAACGGCATCAGACACCATCGCGAAGCGTAGTCGAACGATGCCCAGGAGTCCATAATTAAAAAAATGAAAGTATTGATAACTGGAGCAAGCGGCAGACTCGGCGAATTTGTGATCCGAGAATTGGCGGATCAACACTCGCTGGTGCTGATGTCGCGCCGAACACCACCGGATGAATTCTCGCATCTGCCTTTTATTCAGGGTGACCTAAACAGTTTTGAGGACTGCCAGCGCGCTGTTGAAGGCGTAGACGCAATCCAACACCTCGGCGCGCAGCCCGGTCCCGTCGATCATCCAGATTTACGGGCAGGTGCCGAAGAGAGAGGCATCGCCTTCGACGTGACCTTCAAAACAAACATGCTCGGCACCTACTACCTCATGCAAGCAGCGATTGAAGCAGATGTCCAAACAGTCGTGATGTCCGGTAGTAATTGCGCGTTAGGACACGGCTTCCGAATCAGCAAAACACACATTCCGATAGACTACCTACCCATAGATGAAGAACATCCGTGTTACCCCGAAGATTCCTATAGCTTCTCTAAACGCTGTGGTGAAGACCTCTTGGCGAGTTATACCCGCGCGTACGGTATCCGAACCTATGTTACGCGTCCTGCTGGTATCAGCCCGGAAGAGCGGAGACAGCAGATGGCAGAAAACGCCAAACCGACAACCGCTTGGACACCGTGGCTTTGGTGTTGGGTAGGGAGTGAAGATGTCGCCAGCGCGCACCGCCTGATTATGGAGAAGGCGGATACGCTACCACCGCACGATGTCTATTTTCTCAACGCGGACGACACTTCAGCCTTGGAACCCTCTCGAGAATTGGTCGAGCGTTTTAAACCCGAATTCCTGCCGAAGGTGAGTGCGCTTGAGGGATATCAATCGTTTATCAATTGTGATAAACTCAAAAACGCTGTCGGGTGGCAACACGAAACATCGTGGCGATAATTTTCTAATTTGCTTGCGCACAGTCAAGGTTATTCGGCAAAAGTCTCTTCTTGTTGGTTCCGCACGCGCCGTTGTTGCGTGCTACGATTTTTGGCTTTTGGAGGAAATATTATGTCAAACAGTGACAGAGTACGCATTGGTGTTGTCGGTGTGGGGAGCATCTCCGTGCGTGGAATCCTTCCACATCTCACACAAGACGATGTTCAAGATAGATTGCAGGTGACCGCTGTCTGTGACCCTGTCCGCGGTAGAGCACAAGCCGCATCTGAAAGATTCAACGTCCCGTATGCTTATGAAACCTATGAAGCACTCTTAGCAGATGGACATGTAGATGCTGTTAGCATCGCATCGCCTATCGGTTTGCATTATGAGCAGGGAAAACTCGCGATTGAACACGGGCTGCACGCCCATTTCAACAAAACAATGACGACCACCGTCGATGAGGCGGACGATCTGATTGAATCAGCGACACATAAAGGTGTGAAATTAGTGGCTTCCCCCGGTCAGATGCTCCGTCCGATTCACCAAGAGATTCGTCGGCTTATCAATGAGGGTGCTATCGGAACGTTAACATGGGCAGCTACCGGCTCCGCTTTCGGGCGATACCACGAAAACGAATCGGTCAGGCACGGCGATGATCCGCTCTCCAATATCAACCCTGCGTGGTACTTCCGCAAACCCGGCGGCGGACCGCTATACGACATGACCGTCTATGGTCTGCACACGATGACCGGCATCCTCGGACCTGTGAAGCGCGTGACAGCGTTCTCCGGTGTGCGTGTCAAGGAACGTGAATTCCGCGGCGAGATGCTTCCTTGCGATATGGACGATAACACCTTTATTCTACTTGATTTCGGTGATTCCTTCTTTGGCTTTATCTATGGAGCTGCAGCGGGACACGGAATCAAGGGTGGGTTGGCAATTCACGGAACAGCCGGAGCGATTGAGGGCAGCACCCTTAATGGCGAACCGATTGACGCGCCGAAAAGGGAGTTGCCGCACGTCGTGGGACCGCATCGTAATATTCAGGAGTCACACGTCTATGAGGACATCATGCAGCTCGTCGATTGGATTCGCGAGGATAAACCGACGATTGTCACTGCGGAGCATGCGCGACATGTCATAGAAATTTTCGATGCGGGCTATCGGTCAGCAGAAACTGGGCAAGCACAAGATTTGCGCACCACATTTTGAAGGAACAATCCTCTATGCCAAAAGCTTTATGTATTGGTGAGCTTCTTATCGATTTTGTATCCACAACGCCTGATGTGACACTCGCTGAAGCCCCAGGATTTGTTAAAGCTCCTGGCGGTGCACCTGCCAATGTTGCTGTTGGCTTAGCGAAACTTGGTATGGATGCCGGGTTTATCGGTAAAGTCGGCGCGGATGCGTTCGGCGATTTCCTTTGCGAGACGCTCCAGCGGAACCGTGTTGATACCGATTACCTCATTGCAGGGGAAGACTCTCGGACGACCTTAGCGTTCGTCGCCACGCGCTCCGACGGTATGAAGGACATCACCTTCTATCGCCACCCGGGTGCCGATATCCAACTCTCTCCGGATGAAATTGACAACGACTATGTCCAATCGGCGGAACTGTTCCACTACGGCTCTGTCAGCCTCAGCCATTCGCCGAGTCGAGAAGCGACGCTCCATGCAATCCAGTCTGCAAAAGCAGGCGGTGCACTGATCTCCTACGACCCGAATTTGCGGCTGATGCTCTGGGACAACGCCAGCGATGCCAAGCACTGGATTTGGGAGGTGATGCCCTACGCCGATGTCGTCAAAATTTCGGAAGAGGAGTGGGAATTTGTCACGGGTGATATTGAATTGGCAAGTGGGATTGACCACATTCTTGGACTCGGCGCAAAGTTGCTTGTTGTTACATTAGGGGAACGTGGATGCTATTACACAAACGGAACTGCTGAGGGTTACGTTGATGGCTTTGCGGTTGATGTCGTAGATACCCTCGGTGCAGGCGATGCGTTCGTCGCTGCGATGCTCACGCAATTGATGCAGCATGCGGACCTTACCGTACTTGAAAAGGACCGGCTTGATGCCATCATGCGATATGCGAATGCCGCGGGGGCACTGGCGACTCAGAAGGTTGGCGTAATTCCCGCGCTTCCAACCGCTTCTGATATTGAATGTTTCCTATAGGCGGTGGTTTTCAGTTTAGGTGTAGTTTGTGATGTTTTTTGAGAGGAGGTGTTGTACTCAAGGATTATAGGCGTTGTATTTTCGTGTTCATTATTCGATTATGCTATGCTACCTATTGAGGTGGTGGGCAAAACATGTAGAAAATAAAGGGGATAATTAATGAAACCACTAAATCGCTTTCATATTTTATTCTTGGTCTCATTTGTTATTTTCAGTGTTGCTGTAGTGTCGGTGAAAGCCGCTACTTTGAATGTCACGGCGACAGATGCCCGAACTGGCAACAGACTGAGCGATGTTTCTATTACCGTCACACCCGAAACTGGAGATACTACTACCGGTGTTAGCCGTACAACCAGTGCTCTTGAGATTTCAGATTTAGCTGCTGGTGTCTATACAATTACCGTATCCTCGTCCGGTTATGTTGATGCGGTAATCGCTGATGTTGCGCTTGCTGTCGACGAAACAAAGTCGGTAGAAGTTGCACTCTCTTCAGAAGTTATTCAACTTGAACAGGTTTCCGTTACGGCATCGCGCCGTCAGGAAAAAGTGCTTGAAGCACCGGCATCGGTTGCTCTTGTGAGTGCTCCGGAAATCAAAGACCGGATAGCACCCAGTGTTACTGAGCATTTAAAATCAGTGCGTGCGGTAGATGTTGTAAGTGCTGGACTCGGTGCATCGTATGTCGTCGTTCGCGGTTTCAATAATGTTTTTTCGGGTTCACTTCTGTCGCTCGTTGACAATCGGATCGCGAGTGTTCCTTCGCTGCGGGTCAATTCCTACAGTCTCATCCCTACCGCAGGCGAAGATATTGAACAGATTGAGGTTGTCTCAGGTCCGGGTGCGGTACTCTACGGTCCAAATAGCGCAAACGGTGTCATCCATATTATTACCCGCTCACCGTTCACATCTCAAGGCACAACCATCAGTCTTGCGGGCGGTGAACGGAGTATACTTGCCGGATCGCTCCGACATGCAGGCGTTGTCAATGAGACGATCGGCTATAAGTTTTCGGGCAATTATTTCCGAGGCAATGATTGGGAAGAAGGGCGATCCAAAGAGGATGTTGAAGGTGCAGGCGGACTAATATTCGATACTTATACCATTTCTAAAGGTTTATATCGCATTAACCGCGCCGTTCACCCAGACCCGGTAGGTGTGGTTTCCTAACCGCACCGGGCATGACCAAAAACATTAGACACTTTTAATAGAAATCATCAATCAGAATTGGTATTACAGAGCCAGTGGCGAGTTTCGTGTTGATTATAGCCCCAGCGACGATACGACAGCGATTCTTGCAAGTGGTTTCACACAAGCCACTGGCATTGAACTGACGGGTATCGGTGCAGGTCAAGCCCAAAACTGGACTTACGGTTACCTTCAAGGGCGGTTCATTCACAAAGACCTCTTTGCACAAGCCTTTTGGAATCGGAGCAATGCCGGAGATACTTACGTCGTGCGGAGCGGTGATCCAACTATTGACAATTCCAATCTGTATGTTGGGCAGATTCAACATGGCTATAGTTTTGGGAATGGCAACGCTTTACTTACGGTCTGGATGTGTTGCTGACCCGTCCTGATACGGAAGGGACAATCAACGGCATCAATGAGGAGGATGACAGTGTCAACGAGATCGGTGCATATTTGCAGTCGGAGACCAGAATCCTTTCGCGGTTAAAGTTCATTGCTGCCGGACGGATTGATGACCACAATCAACTTGAGGACTATGTCCTTTCACCGCGTGTCGCACTTGCCTTCCAACCCAACAATGACCATAACTTGAGAGTAACTTATAACCGTGCCTTCAATACACCGAGAACCTCCGACCTGTTTCTCGATATTTTGTCAGTCAAAGACCCATTTCAGTTGGGTGCCAACTTTCAACCCGCGTTCGGGTTTAGTCCTAATATTGACATACGAGCACAAGGTGTCCGCTCCGAAACGGGATTCACCTTCAAGAGAAGCGCAGGTGGTCGCCCAGAGTTCCGTTCCCCCTTTTCACCCTTGGCAAAACTTTCGGCAGAGACGTACATTCCACTTGACGATCCTGTCACCAACGTTATGTGGAGTGTCGGACACAGTGCTGTCATGAGTGGTGTGAAGCCGATTTTTGAAGCGGGTCTAACTGCACAAGGTCTGCCAGCACTTACTGTTGAGGCACTCTCCAATGGGTTTGACAACCTCATTCCGCAGCAAGTGGTTGGCGTGAAAAATGTCTTACGCTCGCTTGATCCGCAGGCAGGAGACTTTGTTGATGTTGAAGATGTGAATGATGTTAACGCGCTTAAGCCGACAATCACACAAACCTATGAGGTCGGTTACAAAGGCATTCTCATGAACAAATTGGCTTTCTCTGCGGATGTGTATCACTCAAGAATTAACGATTTCGTCGGTCCCTTGGTCGTTGAAACCCCGAATGTGTTCTTGGACCCTGTAACGTTAGGTGCCTCTCTCGGAAAGCAGATCACGGTAGCGTTAGCCGATCCCAGAATGCAGGGCTTCATCAGGCACTGCTTGCGTTCGATGCACCTTCGCAAGGTGGAAATGGCAACGGATCGCCTGTTGATGAGTTGGTAGGATTGTTCGTGGCGGGCACTGAAAACAACGGTCCAGCGTTCATACCCTTTGGCACGGTGACACCGGAACAGGCAGCAGATCCAAACGCAATCATGCTCACCTATCGTAACTATGGTGACATTTCGCTCAATGGGTTGGATCTGAGTTTTACCTATTACCTCAATCCGAGTTTGAGTTTCGGTGCCAATTATTCGTTTGTCAGCAAGGACCTCTTTGAGGATGTTGATGGGCTTGGTGATATTGCACTCAACGCACCTAAAAATAAATTTGGAGCGAGCGTTCAATACGTTAATACTGATCTGGGATTAGGAGTGGGACTCCGAACGCGCTTTGTGGTAGGCTTCCCTGTGAGATCAGGAGTTTACGTCGGTGATATCGAATCGTATTATACGATTGATTTAAACGCTGGTTATGAAATACCTGTCGGTCCCAGACCTCGCCTTTCATTCACTGTCCAAAATCTGCTGGACCGTAGACATCAGCAATTTATCGGTTCCCCCGAAATCGGCCGTTTGTCGATGGTGCGCTTGACACAGACTTTCTAAGTTCAATAGCCGGAAAATTAGCAGCATGAAACATCTGTTGGCACGCTTCTGAATCGGCTGCATCGGCCTCTTCAGAAGGTGCCAATCTGAAAACGAAATTTGCCTCTACCTTACCTCAAAATGCTTCGTTCCAAGTTTTAACGAGAAGACACAAGATTGAATGGTGCTGAGTTAAGGCTTTATTGGCTTCACACACCGAAAACTCGGAGCATGGCTGTTATCTTCTGGGGGCAGCTTCCAACACTTGGAAACCCTGATGCTATCAGCACTAAAGACCCAATCACCACCACGCATCACGCGAGGGCTTTTAACATCTTTATAGTTTTTTACGATATCCGTAATGTTATCCGCACCCGCAATCGGATTTCGCTTCGGTGGATCCTGATAAAAATCGGCTTGATATTCATCAAGACACCACTCCGCCACGTTACCCGCCATATCATACAAGCCATACTTGTTTGGCGCATACGATCCAACAGGTACTGTGGAAGAATTCACCTCGTAATTTGCCATACTGGTATTGATTGAATCGCCCCACGGATAGTCTTTATTTTTCAAGCCGCCGCGTGCTGCTTTCTCCCATTCTGCTTCTGTCGGCAAACGTTTCCCTGCCCATTTTGCATAAGCCATCGCTGCATACCAGTTCACGTTAACAGGATGATTCCCCTGTCCTTCTGGATAGTTATTTCTATTCCAGAAGCCGAGGTAAGTTTCGTCATCTTGAAATTTACTACCCTTTTGCCACTCCGGATTCGCATCAAGGAACTTTTTAAACTCGGCATTCGTCACTTCGTATTTGTCTATGTAAAAAGCATCTACATAAACGGTGTGCCACGGCATTTCGTCTGCCTGAGGACCATGCATTTCAACAGGTCCTTCATTTCCCATCTGAAATTCACCTGCGGGAATCAGCACCATATTTGATTCACCGTCGGCGGTTTTGCAACTGGCAAACAACACGAGTATCATGCAAGGGATTGAGATGAATTTTATCATTTTCCAAATGTTGTTAAGTGTAGTTACGGCAGTGCCAGTAGCAGTTTTTTTTTGCGAAAAATTTTTATGAAACATTTTTTCTCCTAAAGGATTAATACCGTTTGTATTTTTATGTACTTTGGTTTTTTTACAAAACCGAGTCGCATTAGATACAAGCAAATTTCATGCCGCTGCCTTTAAGAGGGGTTAATATTTTTTTTGAAACCATTGAACTTCCAAAGATATTTTTAATTGTTATCGGTCTAAAAGGTAGACGTACACTGGGTTTATAAAGATGAACGGATGCCTTCTCTTTTTCTAAAAAAGTTACAATGGTATCCGTTCGCAAACCATAACAATTGCGAGATCACAAAAATTGTGGTAACGTGACACAAAAATTGCCACATTGTGCCATTTACGGAATCGGTGATTTGGGGAATTTGCCGTTAATAATAGGAGAAAACTTGACAGGTGCTGCTATTTGGGCACGGCTCACGATCGTTGCATTCCTTGTTGACTCCGCTTTCTTGCTGGCATTTGCGCCAAAATGAACCGCTGTTATAAGCTCATAATCAATATGAGCATGAAGATTTTCGCGGTTCAGAATCGAAAAGGTCCTCCCCAGTAGAGTCCATACGGTTTCAAGCGGATACGAAAAACGGAAACCCAAACCAAGTTATTACTGGATTCAAGTTTCCGATTTAGAAAATGTCCGATATTTGCGCTTATCGGGCTTTTTTGATGCTCCCCCATGTGGTTGCGAGCTTGGCTCTTGGGTCTACGGGAAAACTATCATCGCCGAAGAACTCAATTTCGCCAATTTGAAAGTACGCCCCAGCCGGGTTCGATGCGGTGTCAAAAGTGACATGCCGAAAAAAACTATACCCGGTTTTTTGAACGTCGTAATCTTCCCCTGCCTCAAAAAGGACGACTTGCAGTCGCTGATCCCAAAAGCTCTTGCCGTCGTGAGCAAAGATGGTCGTAAACTCCTTGCCGTCGTTCGATCCCTGAACCTCCCACACTGTAGGATCCCTCGGAGGGACATCGTTCGCTCAATCTCCTAAAGAAATGAATCTCACTTTTACATGAGTTACGCGTTAAGGACGTGAGTTTGAATAAACTGCACCCATTTTACCATACTAATCTTTAACTACTCAGTGTTCCATAATAATATATTATTTCATATTATTATAGAAAATTCAATATCATTTTTCAAAAATATAAAAAACAACGCAAAGAATTAGATTATCATAGAAAACCTTGTGCAGTTACTTGCCCTATACGTTTTCCTCGTTTGATAAAATCCGATCCCCAATAGAAGTTGTTCTACTTCAGAAATACGCAGTAAACAATCAGACATCAATCGGATCATCGCACTATCGCGTAAGCCTGCAATAGTTTTATCAGATTCAGCAAAGGCACACACCCGTTCCGTAACCTGCCAATCCATCCCCTTCACCTGCCTGCGTCCGCGTTGTTTACCTGCTCTGTGGATATCCGCTCTCTTGAGTGTGAGATTATTGAGCGGCGGACGATGATTTAACTCGCTACCTTCCATCAACGCGGGGGACGGGTCATATTTTTGCTGATCCGAGAGTTCAACAGCAGTCGGAAGCAGGTACTCACTGATGATTCTCTCCTGTAAGTCCGAAACATCAAAATCTTCAGCTTTGGACATCTGCTCGGCATACATCTTGATGTTCCGTCCCGTTTCAAAAGATTCTAACCGTCGCAAAGCAACGACGTACCGACCTTTTTCATCGGCGGGTGATATTGCGTCAAACTCAGGTTATGTACGCGCTACCTTCGTCTTGCTTTAACTGCATACATGGGCCAGGAGAAATAGAAGTCATCGCCCGCGGGTTTAACTGTGTAATGATCTCGTGCCTCATCAGGCGACAGTTGCGCAAAAGCATTACGAATCTCTTGCACCACCTCTGGTGGATTTTGATGTGGACGTACCCACCACAGGAACGACATCTGAGCATTTCGGACGTGTGCTGTCTTTTCAAGGGAGAATCCGACATCTGTAATCATCGTATCCCATTGGGATGGTGGATAACCGTATACGTGCGAGTTATCTCGGAGGGTCTCTACGCGGTTCTGCCATGTTATGAGTTCCTCTGATTCCGGTGAGACAGAATCTGTCAGGCAGAAGAGGCCATCTGTCCGTAAAACTCGATAGACCTCATTTAAGAATGCTGGGACATCCTGAAAGTGATGCGGAGCAAGTCGGCACGTTACCAGATCTAAGGAAGCGTCCGTAAACGGCAGCGACTCGGCAGCAGCGACAGAGAACACTACATTTTTTATCGCTTGTTCCTGTGCCAACTCAGCCGCTTTTACCACCATTTCGGGGGTTAGATCCGTGGCGACTACGTGCGCAACCTTCGGCGCGAGCGCAAAGGCTGTAAAGCCTGTTCCTGTGGCGACATCCAACGTCTGTTCTGTCCCTTTAGGGTCGGCAAAGTCGAGGATAACGTCTAAGGTGTCGCCTTTGGCGTGTGCGCTGCTCTGCGCGTAATAGTCAGCATGTTGGCTAAATTGATCTCGGACGGCGGTGTGTATGGATTTCATATGTTAGTTTTCGGTTTTCGGTTATCAGTTATCGGTTAAGGCAATTACTTTCTAAAAAAACGATTATTAAAACTGGAACCTATTTCCGAAATACGGCTTGTTGGGTTTCACTGTGTTCAACCTAACCCGCAAGATTAATTGAAAATGATAACCCCGCGTGCGTTTTCCCCGGCTTCCATGTCCGCAAATGCCTCATTAATCTGTTCAAGACTATACTGCCGCGTAATCAACTCGTCCAGTTTTAGGGTGCCTTCTTCGTAAAGACTGAGCAATTTTGGCATATCCACCCGCGGTTGGCATGAGCCGTAGAATGAGCCGATTAACCGTTTTTCACTTGAGACGAAGCGTTGTGCCGGAATACTGAACTCCGATTCATGGTGTGCCATTCCAACGATAACAGCACTTCCCGCAGGTCGGACCATATCGTATGCTTGCACAATCGTCTTTGGATTCCCAATGACTTCAAACGCGTAATCTACTCCCAAACCGTCTGTTAATTCGCGAACGACTTCAACCGGATCACATGCGGCAGCGTTGACGACATCCGTTGCTCCGAAATTTTTCGCAAAATTGAGTTTCCGCTCTGCTATATCAACAGCGATAATCCGTTCTGCTTGTGCAAGCGCTGCACCTTGAATCGCGTTCAAACCGACGCCGCCGGTCCCGATAACCGCTACGGTACTACCGGGTTCTACCTTTGCGGTATTGAGTACTGCCCCAATACCTGTCGTTACGCCGCAGCCCACGAGTGCTGCGTTCTCTAACGAGTAATGCGTGTCGATTTTCACAAGGTTTTGCTGTGGAACGACCATATATTCCGACATCGTGGCGATCCGTGCCATCTGGAGAATTCCATCCCCTGAACTGTTATGGAGACGATATGTACCATCCAATTGAAACCCACGCGGTACATCGTAGGTTTCGCAGAGACAGACGCGTTCCATTTGGCACATCCGACAACTGCCGCAATAGCTGACAAAAGATAAAATCACGTGATCGCCAGGGTGAAAATCGGTTACATCCTTGCCAACGTGTTCAATGATGCCAGCCCCTTCATGACCAAGCACGACAGCGGCATCGTAATATATAGTGCCAGTGACTACCGATAGATCAGAGTGGCAGACACCACTTGCAGCAGTGCGGACAAGGACTTCGTTCGCCCTCGGATCGTCTAATTCAAGCTCCTCAACGACGACCGGTTGGTTATGTTCATACATAACAGCAGCGCGCGTTTTCATTTTTTCGCTCCTCTACGCCGTAGTATGTTTACAATATGGATTCGAGATAGCTTCTCGCTTTTCGCATCGATTCAATCGGATCAGATTCGCCTTCATAGACAATCGAGAGGCATCCATTGTAACCAACGCCTCGTAATATTTCTAAAACGCGAGGATAATCTAACCATTCCTCCACGCCACTATCAATCTGATAAAACTTGGTGCGGACATAAACGGCATGCGGTGCTGTCTGTTCAATGCTTGCATAGCAGTCGTAGTCTGGGTGTGAAGAACCGCGATGTCCGCTCGCTCCGGGTGAACCTGCGTACTGCCCCGTGTCCAAAATATGTGTGAAATACGGATGATCCGTTCCATTCAAGGCACGCAAAACGGCGGCTCCATCGCGTGTGACATTGTTGTGGTTGTGATTCTGTAACCCGACAAGAATCCCAGATTCATAGCCATATTCAGCGACCTCTTTGAAGGCTTCAATCATTGGTGGCCACAGAGTTTCCTCGTCATCGCAGTCTTCAGGAACGTAGGCGGCGAAAACTCGGACGATCGGACAGCTCATAAAGGAGGCAACGTCAATCCACTGCTTGATCAGTGCGATCTGTTCGGGGTGTTCGGCAACAGGACGACCGAAGTTATTACTAACGCCGATGTAACCTAACGGCAATCCTTTCCGAGCGAGATCTTTCTTCAAGTCGCGCAGATAGTCCGCATCGGTAGATTCAAACGCGCTTGAATGTAGTTCAATAACGTCAAAACCGAGATCGTACACGATCTGTGCAAAAGCGGTGGCAGTCGTATTTCTCACATTCAGAGACATAGTCCCCAATTTCATCATAACAGATTCTCCTTTTTTGGTTCCAGTGCTGGGCAAAATCGTCTGTTCGCGCGTTTTTCAAGCGGTCTGTTCATTTCGTAAAGTTTTTATTCTCGTATTCTTGAAGCCATGTTTCGGTCTGCTGATTCAGTGCTGTAAGGAATTTCTCCAGGCTTTGCTGAAAATCTTGAAATTGCTGCTGGTCTGTCTCAAGCCCTTGAATTCGTGCGTTAAAACCTTCTAGACGGGTGAGTTGATCGAGAATGTCTTGAATCAGGTTTTGAATTGCACGGAATTGTTGCCGTTCGTCTTCCAATCGCTGGACCTTATCTACCATTACCGCGAGTTCTTGCTGGGTCTCGCTCAACTCTTTTTGAAGGCTTTGCGTAAAAGTGATTAATCTTTCCAGGGTGTTCGTTGTTTTATAAACAGTTTGCTCGGGTTGACCGAGATCTTTTTGTTCCTGAGGCTGTGTATCCTTTTTTGGAGAAGCTGGAGGAGAAGGGACATCAATTTCATCTGATTTATGAGTAACTACTGGAGCATCTTGGCTTGGAAAAATACCGATTAACTTAATGTGGTACGAAAACTGGGTATAGGGTTCTTTCCGTTCGCTGTATGTGATTTGCACCCGGATCTCTTCATTAACTCGTAGGTTGCTGACCCTGCTATGAATATTGCGAATCGCTACCTCGTTGTAGCCGAATGTTTCATTTTTCTTTGGATTCAATCGTCGAAGATACCAGTAGAGTTCCAATCCATCAGTACTCTCTCGCTCTAACCCTTCGGCCGTTAGAACACCGACTATTTCCGGATTCTCAGGATCTGATGATCCCTGATCGTCTGGTATGACAATATCTAACGGTACTTCTCCCTGAATAGCCTTCATTCCGAGGATCCAATTCGTTGCTGATATTCTATTGCTGTATACAATGAAGTCGTAGGTAATTGCCATGGTTTTCTCTTTTCACAAGTGGGTTCTCTACTGTAAGCGGACTCTCTGTATCTCAATATCTTTTGTGTAGAGATGCCTGAATCGTAGTTTCCTCTAACTTTCTCGGGTTATGTCTTTAATCTTGACATAACTTGTGCGAGTTTTGGGATACAAGAGGTGCCAACCCCTTCCACAGCGAAGGATGCCACACAGTGCGCGAAGTTCAATGCCTCCTGTACCGACCGGTTTTGATGGTAGTTGATTAAAAAAGCGGTTGCAAAAACATCGCCAGCCCCTGTCGGATCTACTTCCGTAACGGCGTATGCGGTGGATCCAAGCTGCGTACCATTTTGAAAAAGGGTTGCGCCCCGTGCACCCTGTGTCAGCACAACGATGGAGGTTAATCCGATATATTTTTCTAATTCATCCGGGAAGGTGCGGAGGTCCTCATCACTCAGGATTAAGACATCAATATAAGGTAAGATGTCTTTCGCTGTACCCCATCGTTTTGCCTTAACTTTACCGCTGGTATCCCATCGTCGAAGCCAGCCTTGTGGTGTGGCTCCTATTAGCGTTTTACTGCTGAAGCAGTGGACGATTTCAGCCGAAACCTCATCTGCAATCGGGCACAAGTAGGCTATATCACTCGTGCGCCATTCAGCCGGAACATGACTTCCCTTTAGTTGCTGTGCGTTCCCTAAAATAAATTGCTGTCTATGCCCCTTTGCGTCATATTGGTTATCGAAAATTGTTGTCTCAGCAGATTCGTGATAGACCGTTTTTATCCCCTCCAAAAGTGGGTTCTCCCGATCAAAGTTTGCCCCTACCGCCGTAACTGCTCGAGCGTGGTGTCCCAGATTCCGAGCGGTCAGTGTCGAGTACGAGGCGGACCCACCGAGAATATATCCATTTGGCGAGACATCATAACAGAAATGACCGATTGATAAAAAAGTTGTAGGCATCGAAGGGGACATGTTCATTTTCGCATTATAGTTCAAAGACAGTCTCCATACGTGCCCACCATTCGTCTGGCTGCGCTTCAGCCACTGGTTCTTGGAAGGTTCGCATCAATTCGTCCCAGGCTTTGCACTTTGGATTCTCTTCGAGATAGCGTGGAAAATCGTGTTCTATATCGAAGGAGTCAACCGTTTCCATCGCCATAAATAGACGATGCCCTAACAGATAGATATTCATCTTTGTGATACCGACTGCTTTTAGTGCATTGAGGACTTCGGGCCAGGCATCTTGATGATATGCTTTATATTTTTCAATAAGTGCCGAGTCGTCTTTCAGATTCAGCGTTAAGCCGTAGTGCTTCATTTAAGTTTTTCTAATGCCTTTCGGATTATTTCATTGTGGTCAAACGCGAGTTTCGGTCTTTTAACAGCAGGTTTTAACTTACAGGTTTCCTCAAAAAGAGCAGTCGAGAACCATGCGACTGCTGATGCGTCGGAACCCGCTTTAATCTTTAGGGCGGACCTTTCAACAACAGCGGCATAGGCAACAGTAATCACGCGCCCACGTGGATCGCGAGACGGTGCACCAAAAACACCAACTTCGGTTAATGTTACATTGGAGACCCCAGTTTCCTCTTCCAACTCACGCAGTGCTGCAGCCTCCAGCGTTTCCTCCATCCCGATAAAGCCTCCGGGCAGTGCCCAACACCCTTCAAAGGGCGCGTGTTTGCGTTGAATCAGCAGCACGTCCAGGAGACCGTCTGTACAAACCACGATATCAACGGTAACAGCGGGACGTGGATAGTCGTAACAAAACATCGTGTTCCTTCAAAACCTACTTCGGTTGCTGGATGGACCGAACTCTTTTTTCGTCAGTATTTATATGATACCAAACTTTAACATTTTCGTCAACCTTTTTCTCATAGTTCATTTACCCCCATTTTCATTTTAAGGGGTGTGTAGTAAAGGGTATTGATAGAAAAGTATAGGAAAGTTAGGGGTATTGGGATAAAATACCTCCATACAGCACAGAAACTTTTTACAGAAAGTTGAAAAATGTATGGAGGTATTTTATGAAAAGCGGATATACCCCGAAATGGGTTCATCCCAAGAAAATGATAACACACTTTTCAGAAGTTTTCAAGGATGTTGATATGAAAAAAACGCGTCTGCGAAATTTACTATTTGTCTGACATTTATCAAAGTTATTGTCACGCGACTGAAGGCGTTGCCTAAGAGCGTATCGTGTTATGAAAATGCGTTTTGTTTTCAAAAAGTTGCTTGATTTTTAGCACATGAGATGGCATCCTAAGAGTTAACCAAACTTTTTCAGGAGGACATCTCATGCAACACCATATTATCAGATCAGCGGCGTTTTTCCAATCTGCTTTCTACGCAAACGCTCGGGATATGACACCCGAACTTTCTGAAACCTTGCTTTTACTTTCAACGGGGCATCTCTTCGGACTTTACAATCCGAATCAAGTCGCCGATGCTTTAGGGGTCTCGAAAAATAAACTCTATCGAGACCTCAAAGAGATGAGTCTTTATCAGTGGAAATCTCTGTTAGTGGGTGTCTCATCTACGATCACTATTGAAGCGATCCGTCAGGCTGAATCGAAGTCGGCATCGACACAATCTCGGCGCTGCATCACGATAAGTGTTGATGACACGAATGACCCGCGATATGCCAAGACGCTTTCTTACTGCTATAAGTGGTGGTCAAAAGGTAAAAACTGTGCTATCAAATGCCGAAATATATTGGCAATCACTTTGAAGATTGGCGGTGTCATTCTCCCGCTGAACATCCGTATTGTCTCCAAACAAGGCAGGGGGAACACCGATAAACCGACGTGCTTACGGACGATGATCGCAGAAGTCCTTGATGTCTTTGATGCTCAAGGGATTGATCTGAGAAAGTATCCGATCACCTTTGATTCTTGGTATGGCAGTAAAGACCTCATTGAAACGTTGTTAGGGTTAGGGTTTACTTGTGTCCTTGTTCACGGTAAAAGCAACTACGTCATGGAGATCAACGGGCAAACTGCCAAACTTTCAGCACACAAGAAAACCGTCAAGTTGCTGACCCATCAATGGGGGTGTGATAAACCCGTGCGTCGGTTCCGGGCAAAAAGTCCGACTTTTGACGAACTCGTGTTGCTCTTTTTTTCGACGCACGGTAAAACGCAAACGATGATGGGCTTTGGCAGACCTTTACGCACCGCAGAAATCCTCCATATTTGGTCGCAACACCACGGGATAGAACAGTTTTGGCGACATCTGAAAACGGATCTGCGACTTTCGGAAATGAGTTTGCAGCACCGAAACGGGGCTTATGGTGCCTTAGGCATAAAGATTATCAGTTATCTCATGATCCAGCAGGTGAGTTGTTCAACACGGCTCACTTTTCATCAGATAAAACTTCAACTTTCCGGTGAAAGGCAGATGTTGTCTATCATCAGCGCGCATTTTCATGAACTAAACACACAAGAATACCTATAACTATTGACTCAAACAACGTTTGGAGAAATATCAGATATAATGTCTTTTGTATGTCGGTGTTGAAGAATATGTTTGAAAGTGGTATCCTTTCCTAAAAGCAGATTAGATAGATTCTAAATAGGAGAGGATACCTAATGGATATTTTAGCGATTGTCAGCGAAGAAGTCAAAGAGATTTTTTCATCAGTGATCTGTGATGACTCGGTGTCATTGGAAATGCTTGAGAGAGACGTTTTAGATGCGGCACGGCAGTTGGGTCGGAAGGTGTTAGAAGAGTGTTTCTCAGCAAGGGCGACTGATGTGTCGCCGGTGTCCGTGGATTGTCCTGACTGTAAGGGAACCTTGCGTCGTTTTCGGCAGTGTCGGCGTTATGTAGAGACGTTGTGTGGCGCGGTGCGGGTGTCTCGGTGGGTGTATCGCTGCGATGGGTGTGGTCATTATCATGTGCCGTGGGATGCTGATGAAGGACTTAAGGATGGCTACACAGTTAGCGTTGCGAAAGCAATGTGTCGTCTTTCAGCGCGCATGGACTTTAGAGAAGCCTCTGAAGAGTTAGCACATCACGGGATAAGAATCAGCCATACAATGCTTCAACAGAAAGTTCAACAGTGGTCAGAAGGGATGTCTGTCTCAGATTATGTAAATCAACAGGCACTTGAGGTAGGTTCGCGATGGTATGTCAGTGCTGACGGGGTTCATACGCTTGCTCAGGATGGCACCTATCATGAGGTGAAGGTGGGCTGTCTGTATAGAGACTATCCACAACTGGATTTGAAGTCCGTAGCATCGGCGCGGACGAAAAGTCTTCGGTATGTTGCTTGCCAGAGTGATGCGGCGAGTTTTGGGGAACAGTGGTTTGACTTAGCGACAGCAAGTGGCATCTATAACGACGCAACCGATAGCGAGGAGGTCGTCGTCATCGGCGATGGTGCCGCCTGGATTTGGAACTTATCCGAAGAATACTTCCCCGGTGCTGTTGAGATCGTTGATTATATGCATGCCAAGTCGCACCTCTATGATGTGGCGAAACAGGCATTTGGCGAAACATCTCGCGACACTATTGAAGATTGGGTGAAAACGACAGAACCGTTTCTCTTTGCTGGAGATACGCAAGAAGTCATAGTGCGCATCCGGGCATTGGGCGTCGGAAACTCAACGCTTTCAGAAATGCTTCAAAGAGAAGCCGGTTATTTTCAGAAGCACGCCAAACGGATGCAGTATCAAAGGTTTGTAGAAAACGGGTATCACATCGGCAGTGGTCTCATTGAGAGTGCGTGTAAACACGTTGTCGCACAGCGATGTAAACAGGCTTCTATGAAATGGAGCCGAACCGGTATAAATGCCATCCTTTTCTGGAGGTGTTTGTTAAAGAATGGCGCATCCGACGCGTTCTGGGATAAACAGTCAAACGCTGCATAATACCTAATGACAAAAACTTTACACACCCAGTCTCATAGTGGACAGAGCAACTCGGTTTTCAGGGCTGTAGGTTTCCTTATGTCTTCTGCTGGCAAGGTTTTCAACGTCGTCTTGAGTTTCACGAATCGGGCATTCTTTTTTTAAAGGAAGACTGAGCGAGTTGCAACAAATAGGACGAATCAAACAGCGAGGAGATCTCGAAAATTTTTCTTTCCTTGAAATAACAGTATACGTAGTGCTATAATAGTTTTTACGACTGTGGACTTACGAGCAACACCTGAACGCATTGTTGAAACAGGTAAAACATCGAAAATGAAAGTCCTCCTTAAGAGAAACATTCCAAATGCCCTTCTCATCTCTATCGGGCTTCATATCCTCCTCCTGCTGTTACTTGGGGCTTTATATCGGCAGAAACCTGATTGGCAGGTTAAACCGGTCACAGAGTTTGACATTGTCAAGATTCGCTTGCGAAGTTCTGTGCGTCCATTGAAAAGGATTTCGCGTTTTCCTCTACAACCCTCAACAACCCCTGAGAGTCCGCAACAGATGGAGAAAGTTGAAGTCCAACCTCCCACACCCCAGACCTCAGCAACACCTGTACCACATCAAGATGCAACTATCGAATTACAAACACCCGAACTTGCCTCACTCGAGCGTTCCGCTGAAGGTGCCTACGGGAAAGGGGTCCAGGCTAAGCCTGTGTCCGGATCCGGTGGCGGTCCAGGAGATGGCTTGGGTTCACGCGTTGTCGGTGGCGGAAAACCTGGCGGTACGACTCGCGGCTTTCTGGGTGGGACGCGTGGACAACCTCTATCCGACATTGGTGGGCTAACTCTCCCGGATCTGGCGTTGACCAAGGTTGGTCAGCATATCGTCGCGAACCGCGGTACGGATCTTGTTGACATCGTCTTTGTCATTGATGGCAGTGGCAGCATGAAAAACGATGTTGCCGCAGTGCGTGAACATCTCAGTGCCATGACGGATCTCTTTGACAGCGCGGATATAGACTTCACTATCGGCATCGTTACTTTCCGAGCTGGGACGGGGTATGGCCTCCTTGGATTTGACTTTGAAGTGGTTCCACAAACGCGCTCAGTCACCCAGGTTAAGAAGGTGTTATCACAATTGAAATTCCGGGGAGATGAGAACGGGCTGGACGCACTCATCCGCGCCGCTGACGAGGTAAAATTCCGGCGAGATGCTGAGGTCCATTTCATTTTCGTCACAGATGAGTATGTCAGCGGCGCGTACTCCTCAATAGATGTGATGATGAAGATGAAAACTGCCAGAATCAAGGTTGATGTTATCGGACGCGATGAACCCTTCCAGAAGTTTATCGCAAAAAGTACTGGTGGCTTATGGCTGCCGATTTCAAGTCTCGCTATCCAGTAAAACGATGGGAGAGCCTCGATCGGAAGGTTGTAGTTATAGGGGATGGGTAAAAGGGATAAACACTACGCTCTCGGCTTGACGTTCCTTTTTCTCGCAGTCGGTGCGTTTACTGCAAGCCACCATGAGATGTGGCGCGATGAAATCCAAGCGTGGCTTCTCGCACGGGACAGCACCTCGGTCTTTAACCTCTTCGCGAATCTCAAATATGAAGGACATCCGGGCTTGTGGCACCTCTGCCTCATGCCGCTCAGCCGCATCACGGATTCCCCTGTGATCATGCAGATGTTCCATCTCCTGATTACAGGGGTTACCGTCTACCTTTTCGTTCGCTATTCTCCTTTCAATTGGTTCCAGAAACTTCTCTTCTGTTTCGGATATTTTGTCCTCTATGAATACGCTATTATTGCACGAAACTACGCCCTTGGACTTTTGCTAATAACCGTTTTTTGCGTGCTTTTCAGGGAACGTTACAAACGCTTTATCTGGGTGGGTTGTGTGCTGTTTCTCCTTGCACATACGAGTGTCCATGCGTTGATTCTCACCATAGCGATAGGGTTCGTCCTTTGTTGTGAATATATCTTTGGCGGTCGGTTTCTTAAATCTCTAAATCAAGAGATTGAGGCTAGGAGCCCACCGCCGCTGGCGAGGTTTGTAACCTCGCCATTGCGCTGGTATATAGGTAATTATAGGTTTTACTATAAGCCGCTAAATCAAGAAATTGAGGCGATAGCAGATAAAAGACCCATCTGGATCGGGTTCGCACTTATCGCGGTCGGTATTATTACAGCAGTGTTGCAACTCAATCCGCCACCAGATACGGGTTTTGCCGTTGCGTGGCACTTTAACTATGAAACGAAACGTGTCAACGATATTGTCAAACTGATTTCCCGTGCCTATCTTCCGATTCCAAAGTCTACACTCGGTTTTTGGGGTTCAAACGTACTAACGACCTATCCTTTTTTCCAAACGATTCAGGTTCCGCTCTGCTATTTCCTGATGTTTTTTAGCGTGCTGTTATTCCTCAAACGACCGACTGCCCTGCTTACCTATCTCATCTCAACGTTTGGGCTTTTGGCGTTTTTCTATGTCAAATATCAAGGCAGTATCCGGCATCACGGCTTTCTGTTCCTGACATTTCTGATGTGTTGCTGGATTTACCGAGATTGTCCAGCGGTAAGTCTCGGTAAGGTTGAGCATTCTACAGTGAACCGGGTTTTAAATGTGGCAGGAACAGTAATTTTGACCCTACTGCTTATCTGTCATGCGATCGGTGGCATTACAGCAGTCCGAATGGAGCACCGTCATATTTTTTCTTATGGCAAACTGACAGCCGAATATATTAGGGCACAGGGCATGCAAGATTTGGCGATGGTTGGCAACAAGGATTCCGCTGTAAGTACTGTCGTCGGATATTTAGAGAAACCACGGCAGATTTACTATCCACGTGGGAGTCGGCTCGGCTCTTTTATCAGATGGGACAAGACACGTGCCTCGCTATCGAAGAGGCGCGTCATTGAAGAAGCACTAAAGTTGAGTAGTCAGAATACTCAAGAGGTGCTAATTATCTTGAATCACGCTTTAAGTGCCAAACTGCGTGAACAGCACAATCTCACGTTCTTAGTCAAATTTACCGGTTCAACCGTTAAAGACGAAGGTTTCCATCTCTATCTGATGCCCGCACCGTGACACGACCACTTTGGCAGTGGTCTTAACTTCAAAAGACGAGACTTTCAAACCATAGGACACAATGTAGACAATGGACGAAAAAGATAAACACTACGCACTCGGTTTAACGTTCCTTTTTCTCGCAGTCGGTGCGTTTACCGCAAGCCACCATGAGATGTGGCGCGATGAAATCCAAGCATGGCTTCTCGCACGGGACAGCACCTCGGTCTTTAACCTCTTCGCGAATCTTAAATATGAAGGACATCCAGGCTTGTGGCACCTCTGCCTCATGCCGCTCAGCCGCATCACGGATTCCCCCGTCATCATGCAGATGTTCCATCTCCTGATTACAGGGGTTACCGTCTACCTTTTCGTTCGTTATTCTCCTTTCAACTGGTTCCAGAAACTTCTTTTCTGTTTCGGCTACCTCGTTCTCTATGAATACGCTATTGTCGCCCGAAACTACGCCCTTGGACTTCTACTAATAACCGTCTTTTGTGTGCTGTTCAGGGAACGTTACAAACGTTTCATTTGGGTCGGTTGTGTGCTGTTTCTCCTTGCGCATACCAGTGTTCATGCGTTGATTGTCACTATAGCGATAGGCATCGCGCTCTGTTGCGAATATGTCTTTGGTGGTCGGTTTCTTCAACCGCTCAGCCAAGAGATTGAAACTATAGAGAATAAAAGACCCATCTGGATCGGGTTCGCACTTATCAGTATCGGTATTATTACAGCCGTTCTGCAACTCAATCCACCGCCAGATACCGGTTTTGCCGTTGCGTGGAATTTTAACTATGAAGCGAAACGTGTGAACGATATTGTTAAACTAATCTCCCGTGCATATCTCCCAGTCACGAGACCCGTACTCGGTTTTTGGGGTTCAAATGCATTAACAACTTACCCTTTCTTCCAAACCATTCAAGTTCCGCTCTGCTATTTCCTAATGCTTTTCAGCGTGCTGTTATTCCTTAAACGACCAACTGCGTTGCTTACCTACCTCATCTCAACGTTTGGACTCTTGGCGTTTTTCTACGTCAAATATCAAGGCAGTATTCGACATCACGGCTTCCTGTTCCTTACGCTTCTGATGTGCTGTTGGATTTACCGAGATTGCTCAGCGGTAAGTCTTGGTAAGGTTGAACAACAAGATACGGATTCTATAGTGAGCAGCGTCTTAAATGTGGTGGGAACAGTGGTTTTGACTCTACTACTTATCTGCCACGCTATTGGTGGCATTACAGCCATCCGAATGGAGCACCGCCATATTTTCTCTTACGGCAAACTAACAGCCGAATATATCAAGTCACAAGAAATGCAAAACCTCCTAATGATTGGCGATGTTGATTTTGCTGTTAGCACTGTCGTCGGCTACCTACCGAAACGACAAGTTTACTATCCACGTGGGAGCCGACTCGGTTCTTTTGTCAGATGGGACAATGCGCGTACTCATGATGTCCCGGATGTCCTCGTCATTGAAGCAGCAAAAACGCTGAGTGTCCAGACCGCTCAAGAGGTGCTAATTATCCTGAACCGCGCTTTAAGTGTTGAACTGCATGAACAACACAATCTCACGTTCTTAGTCAAATTTACCGGTTCAACCGTTGGCGACGAAGGTTTCTATCTTTATCTAATGCCAGCACCTTGATGCCCTGCCTCCTTGGGTAGAAGCGAAATAGTAATTTCTCCTATAGAGTGGACAGAAACTCGAAAGTGATAATACGCTCGTGCTATTCGCAAAACTTTTTGCTTGACAGAATCTGCAATAAGTGATACTATATTAAAGGTTATTTTTGTCGGAAGATATGTCAAAAACGGAGAACTTTCTGGTACATGTCGAAACGTAAAAGAAAGCCCAAAAGCACCGCCGCTTCGGATGTAAGCGGAGAAGAGAGTGTTGTATTACATGAGACAGCACCTTTGCAACTACGCTATTACGGCGATCCTGTCCTTCGTAAAAGAGCTGAACCGGTTGCAGAGATCACGGACGCAGAACATCAACTTGCTGAACAGATGTTGGAGACGCTGTACGCTACGGGCAATGGCATTGGGCTTGCCGCTACGCAAGTCGGTGTTTTGAAGAGGCTTATCATTGTTGACATAGGCGAAGATGATGATGAAGAATATGAACCCTTGGTGCTATTTAACCCCCAACTTTTGAGTTCTGAGGGAGATATCGTCGCCGAGGAAGGATGCTTGAGTATCCCTGATGTTACAGCGGATGTGAAGCGTCCGGAGAGAATCGTTGTTGAAGGGATTGACCTCCAGTGTGAATCTGTCCGCATTGAAGCCGATGGCTTATTGGCGCGCGTTCTACAACATGAAATAGATCATCTCAACGGTGTGCTCTTTATTGACCGGATTAGCGGACTGAAACGTCGGTTACTGAGCGACGAATTGACAAGACTCCAAAAAGCCGAGAAGCCCTATTAATATCGGAAATCTGTAGCTAGCACGACAGGCGGAGGCTGTTTCGGTGTAATTTATCTACCGAAATTTGCTATTCAGAAATATGTTAAAACAAAAACTTGAGCCTATCTTACAAACGAAACTGAACCGACTCTATGTGTGCTTGCGCGCTTATGGGAAAGTTATCGTTGCATTTTCGGGTGGTGTTGATAGCACATTTCTCGCGGAGGCGGCACAACACGCATTGGGTGATGACGCTCTCGCTGTTACTGCGATTTCAGATTCCTATCCGATCCGAGAGATGAAAGCTGCACAGGCTATCGCCAAACAGATCGGAATCCGCCTTGAAACCGTCAACACACAGGAATTAGACTTGGAGGGATACGCAAGTAACCCGACCAACCGATGCTATTTCTGCAAGACGGAGTTGTTTGATAAGCTGCAGCCCATCGCTGAGAAATACGACGTGGGAACGATTGTCTACGGGGCAATCCCTGATGATGTCGGTGACCATCGCCCGGGAATGGATGCCGCAAAGCGGATGGGTATCCAAGCACCTTTGATTGATGTCAACTTGACAAAGGCGGAAATTCGCGAGATTTCAAAGGTATGGGAACTCCCGACATGGGATAAACCGGCGTTCGCCTGTCTCTCTTCACGGTTCCCTTACGGCATGCGTATCACTCGTGAATTGCTGCGACAGGTAGATGCTGCTGAGCAATTTCTCTATGATTTAGGGATTCGTCAATTCCGTGTCCGTCATCACGGTGAGCTTGCGCGAATTGAACTCGAAGCGGAGGAAATTTCACGGATACTTTCAAAAACCGTGCGGCACGATATCAGTACGCACTTTAAAACACTCGGATATACGCATGTCACGCTTGACTTGCAGGGGTATCGTTCCGGGAGCCTTAATGAGGGAGTTATGACTTCCTAATATCGGAAACCTGCGAGCAGTGGACTAACTAACATCGGAGGTACAGAAATGTACGACCTTGAAGGTGTTATCGCGGTTATAGCGGCATATCCGGTCCATATTATGAGTTTTGTAGGTTCTATTTTACTTCTCGGTCTTGTTCTACCAAAACGGAGGCGGCAGCGTAAACAACCACTGATTTCGACTGAACCTCTCGTTGAAAAGAAGGGGTTAACACAGAGCGAAAAGGCATTCCTAACGGGAAAAATTCGGGACAGTGGTACCGAAAGTTTGAAAAAAAGTTTGCAGGCAAAGCAAATCCTGTTTACGTAACCTTGTTTATGATTGGCTTGGTTTTGATCTTCTTTCTTGGGGTTTTTTGGGTGTTGCCCAAGCTCTAGGGTATTGTTTATAGGGTTAGATCTGACAACAATATTAAGTGGGAGAAGATAATGTACAAACTCAGAGGTATTAACCTTAAGACCTACCGATCCACCAAGAAAATACAACGGCAGAAGAAGCGATTGATTTCAAAGGAACTCCACGTTGAAAAAAGGGCACTAACACAAGCTGACAAGGAATTATTAGCAGGAAAAATTCAGGACGGACACGACGAAAATATTAACAAAAGTTTTCTGGGAAGATCAAATCCGATCTACTTAACTGTAACCGTGATCGTATTGATTGCGCTATTTTTCGTTTACATTGCTTGGGTCGTTAGCACTTCATCATAGACCATAAAAAATTTAACATGTCGAATCAACATACACAATCGCTTGTCGGCGTAGACACCTTCAGTTGGAAGAAGTGGGACGCTTGTACGCACTGTGGACTCTGTCTGCCAACCTGTCCAACCTATCGAGAATTAGGTTTAGAAACGGATTCACCAAGAGGTAGACTCTACCTCATGGGGAGTGCCTTCAAAGATGAGGATGCCACCCCACTCAGCGAAGAATGGTCAGAATACATCTACCGGTGTCTAGACTGCCGCGCATGTGAAACTGCGTGTCCTTCTGGTGTTCACTTTGGAGAACTCCTTGAGGAGGCGCGCGCTATCTATGAACAGAATGCACCGCGCTCAGCCGCTTACCGATTCTGGACGAACCTCGTCTTCAAACAAATTCTGCCAAATAAGGAACGGTTGGACCTGATTTTTGAATTGATGTGGCTCTATCAACGGCTCGGTATCCGATGGCTTGTGCAGAAAACGGGCATCCTGAAATTGATGGGGCAACTCGGGCAGATGGAATCATTGCTTCCGAAAATTCCACCGCCTCAATTGAAATATACGATGCGCGACATTACACCCGCGGAAGGCGAAACCCGATATCGCGTTGGGTTTATTCCGGGGTGCATCATGAACCAAGTCTTCACAGAGACAAACGTCGCGACCATCCGTGTCTTAGCGCAGAACGGTTGTGAAGTTGTCACGCCACGAAAACAGACTTGTTGTGGTGCATTGCATCTTCACAACGGCATACGGGATGTCGCTTCAGCTCTTGCTAAACAGAACATTGATGCCTTTGAGGAGGAGAATTTAGACGCAATCATCATCAACTCTGCTGGTTGTGGTGCAACGCTTAAGGAATACGAGGCACTCCTTGAAACTGATGCAGCTTACGCCAAGAAATCAGAAAACTTCAGCCATAAAATGCGAGACATCAGTGAGTTCTTAGCTGAGATTGAGATGGTACCACCAACTGGAGAAATCGAGAGACGTGTTACCTATGATGAACCGTGTCACCTCCTTCATGGACAAAGCGTGCAGGCGCAACCTCGCAAGGTGCTTCAAGCGATACCGGGGTTGGAATTGATTGAATTAACCGAGTCCGAATGGTGCTGTGGCAGCGCAGGAATCTATAACATCACGCAGCCCGAACTTTCACAAGAGATTCTGGAACGGAAAATGAAACATATTTCCGAAACCGATGCCGATATCGTCGCGACTGGAAACCCTGGTTGCTTGCTCCAGATTCAACTCGGTATCCAAAAACATGGATTGCAGATGAAAGTGATGCATCCCGTTAATCTGTTGGATTATGCCTATCGCGGCATCGCCCCAGAAGATTTTTTACCTGAGCAGTAACTCAAGAAGTGTTCTATATAAGTTGTTTTGTGTTAAAATTAGTTGCGAAAACGTAGCCTGCAACAACGGCGCGGGCGGATATACGGAAGGGACGCTTCAAACTTCAAATTCACCTAACCGAACTGCAAAGTAATGTAAAAAGGTTGTTTTGTGCTAAAATTAGCCGCGAAAACGTAGCCTGCAACAACGGCGTGGGCGGATATACAGAAGAGACGCTTCAAATTTCAAATTTACCCAACCGAACTGCAAAGTAATGTAAAAAGAATGTTTTTGTCAGATAAAGATATTATCCAATATATAGACACGGGGAAAATCAAAATCTCTCCCCTACCGGACTTGGAAACACAGCTTGGGAGTTGCTCCATCGATTTCAGGTTGAGCAACACTTTTCGTGTGTTCGAGCATAGCAAGTACCCGTATATTGATCTGGGTGCAGAAATTGATACCGATGATTTGATGCGGAGGGTTGATGTGCCTGATGGTGATGCTTTTACGATGCAACCGGGTGAGTTTGTCTTAGCGGCAACGCAGGAGAAACTTGAGTTGGCTGATGATGTGATGGCACGGCTTGAAGGCAGAAGCAGTTTGGGAAGGCTTGGCATTATTGTCCATAGTACTGCCGGTCTCTTTGACCCGGGCTGGATTGGGATTCCAACTCTGGAATTAGGGAATCTCGGACGTATGCCGGTTAAATTATACCCTGGTATGCGGATTTGTGCATTTACCTTTGCGCAGCTCTCTTCACCCGCTCGTGTACCATATAAAATCAAACCGGCGAACAAGTATGCTGGACAGGACGGTCCTGAAACGAGTCGATACGCCAAAGATGTTGAATTCTCGGAGGAATAACCTCAAAGTCGCGGTTTTGATAGAAGTGCGGTGCTATGCGCAAAAAACATGCAATGCTATGCCTAATAATTTGGCAAGGTTTCGGAGTTTTTGATATGCGGCGTGACAAAAAATCGTAGCAGCAGACCGTTTCACGCCAACTTTCCGTCTTGGGTCGCTGTAATTCGTGGTTTTACACGAAAATTTACCTGTTTTCGTCAAATTAATGCCTATTGTGCTCAATCAACGTTGATTGGCATAAATTTTGCTTACCTATTCAGTAAGACACTCGTCAAGTGGTATGAGTTGCGCATTCAATTGACGAATCAAGGACATTTTTCTGAGTTATTGGAACGGGATTTTAGGGAAACCGCTGGACTTTTGTGCCTCGTTTCTCTGTGCCGTTTCATCAGATTGTAGTCTCGGTCTCTGGATCGAGGAAGTTTTGAGTTTTGATAGCAAGTTTCGGCTTTCAAGTTGCGCCGAAATAGGAGGATATGTGAATGACACCAAGTGAGGTGGTTGCACTTGCAAAAGAGAATGATGTAAAGATCGTCGACCTCAAATTCATGGATCTGCCGGGGATGTGGCAACACTTTTCCCTTATGGCAGAAGAGTTGAGCGAAGATATGTTTGAGGAAGGTTGCGGTTTTGACGGTTCCAGTATCCGTGGTTTCCAGGCGATTAACGAGAGCGATATGTTGCTTTTTCCGGATCCTGCGACGGCTCTTATTGATCCGGTCTGCAAAGTGCCGACACTCAGTATGACGTGTAACATCAAAGACCCAATCACGTTGGAGAGTTACACGCGCGATGTACGGCATATCGCACAGAAAGCAGAAGCCTATCTACAGTCCACTGGCATTGCTGATGAGAGTTTCTGGGGACCTGAAGCAGAATTCTATCTCTTGAACGATATCCGCTACGGACAGAGTCCGAATTCTGGGTTCTATCATGTTGATTCCGTTGAAGGCAGTTGGAATTCAGGTCGCGAAGAGAATCCGAACCTCGGTTACAAACCGCGCTACAAAGAAGGATACTTCCCAGTACCACCTTCTGACACGCTTCAAGACCTCCGTTCCGAGATCTGTCTGAAGCTAATGGAAGCAGGCATTGATGTGGAAGTTCACCACCACGAAGTGGGAACCGCAGGTCAAGGTGAGATTGATATTCGTTATGGTCCGCTCACGGACACAGGCGATAAGATTGCTCTGTATAAGTACATCATCAAAAATATGGCGCGTGAGAACAACTTGGTCGCCACCTTTATGCCGAAACCGCTCTTCCAAGACAACGGTTCCGGAATGCACGTCCACCAGAGTCTCTGGAAAGATGGCAAGAATATCTTCTACGATCCACAGGGTTATTCGCTTCTCAGTGAAGACGCGCTCTATTACATCGGTGGCTTGCTCACGCATGCCCGATCGCTCTGTGCAATCATTGCTCCAACAACCAACTCCTACAAACGGTTGGTTCCAGGGTATGAAGCACCTGTGAACATTGCCTACTCGCAACGGAACCGTAGTGCATGCGTCCGTATTCCTGTCTATTCAAAGAGTGAGAAGGCGAAACGAGTCGAATTCCGTACGCCGGATCCGTCCTGTAATCCTTATCTCGCTTTCAGCGCGCTGCTCATGGCAGGGCTTGACGGTATACAGAACCGCATCCACCCGGGTGACCCGCTCGATAAAGACCTTTATGACCTCGAGCCGGAAGAACTCGCCGACATTGAATCAACACCAGTCTCTCTCGGCGACTCCCTTGATGCCTTAGAGGAGGATCATGAATATCTCCTCAAAGGTGATGTGTTCACTCAAGATGTCTTGGATGTCTGGATTGATTACAAACGTGAGAATGAGGTCGATGCAATCAACATGCGGCCGCATCCGTATGAATTCTTCCTCTATCACGATATTTAGGTCGTGTGAATGAGGTTTTGAAAGACGCTCTATAGGGCGGATCCTCGCATCTGCCCATCGTATTCGTACTTGTAAGGCACCTTAAGGGCGCAGATTGTAAGCCCTGATTGAAAGGCGAAAGCTGCCATACAACACTATTCATTTTTAGCAAGGAGAATCGCATGAAAAAGCTAGAATGTATTATCCGACCCTTCAAATTGGAGGAGGTCAAAGAGGCACTCAGCAGTGTAGGTGTTCGGGGCATGACAGTCAGCGAAGTTCGTGGATTCGGGCGTAGCCGTGGGCATACCGAGTTGTACCGCGGAAGCGAATACACGATTGAATTTGTCCCGAAGTTAAAGATCGAGATTGTTGTCGCGGAAGAGAATGTTGACAAGGTCGTTGAAGCCGTGCAACAGGCTGCTGCAACCGGTAAAATCGGCGATGGCAAAATCTTCGTGCTGCCTATTGATGAAACCATCCGTATCCGTACAGGTGAAAGAGGTCCTGCCGCTGTTTAACTTTCTATTTTATTTTCTTCCCCAGAGGCGGGTCGCCATGCCCGTCTCTTTATTTTTTAAAGCATAATTTCCTTGCTTTACACAGATTCGCTCGAATCCAACATTGAAGCAACGAGTGCCTCCATCGCTGGTACTGTCCCCACAGCCGGTAATGAGGATTTCGCTGCCCATGTTTCGTATCCGCCCTCCTGTGTCAATGCCTTGTCCGTGCAGATGTAGCCGATATACCCGTTCGCTAAACTGACAAGAAACATTGGCTTCGCGTCGGATTTCGACTTGATATTCATCCCCGTTTCAACGAACACCTCTCCGGGCAACGCCACAATCGCCGCCTCACCCAAGCGGAGCACTTGAATTGGCGCGGTCATCTGCGCCGGTAATTTCGCTAATCGCTGGCATTCGAGCGCGTAGACATCAACCAATGCATGCGGTATCGGTTGCCCGACGACCCAACTAAACGGACCCGTTTCGTAGGCATCGTAAGTTCCTTGAGGCACGGACAGCACCTGTTCGGCAACTTTAAGGTCTTCAGCGGTAATCTGTTTGCGTTGGAACGTCAACATGGCAAGGTCTCCACTGAGATTAAGTGTCTCGTGCCTCTCCATGAACTGCATTTCAGTGATAAAATGCCCCGCGAGAACGTTCGCCATTTTCACTGCCTGTTGATGTCCGCTCGCTGTCCATTTTGTCCGTCCGCTGAAGTCGGTGTTGTTAATCTGTCCCGATGCGGCGTTCCAAAGAAGCGAGATGCATGTATCCCCCAGATAGTGGCGCATAAGTCGATCAAAGTGCCCAAAATAGTCTGCAGAAAGGGCATTGCTATTGTCTGTACCGATGTAGTGGAGCGAAAAGTTAGCAACCGCGGAGATCGGAGTCCCATCATCGGCTTCAACGAACATCATCGCCAACTCTGGATCGATTGTACCGGTCGGCTTCACAAGATCTGGATTTTCGATACCCGGATTAAAACGGACAGTGCCATCTTTCATGTGCCACCGTCGATTAAAGGTGATGCGTTCTTCATCAACACTGGCGAATCCTACCCGTGCTGGTTTGAGTCGCCATACGGCGAGTTCAACCGCATCGGCGATTTTCAGTGGCACCCACTCTGTATAATCGGTGTCTTCGTCAACACCGAGCAGATCTGCGATTGCAACGGCGGTATGTGTATGTGTGGCATTCACCATGACGTGTGCTGCAGGGATACCGCAACGCTCGGCGATGCGCGTTTTGGCTGCGTTTGCTACCTTCTCTGGTATAGCGATGAGGTCGCAGGTGACGATTGCGATACGCGTTGCCCCATTATCGATGACGAGTGCTTTCGCAAAGAGTTCATCGTCAATGTTTTCAGCGTATCTTGGTCGGAAGCCGCCCGGTATTCTTGTACCGAGTGGTGGCGTAATATTCGTACTTGCACTTCCTGCTTTAAGAGTTGTTGACATTTTTTAATTATTCCTTGCGGTTAAACAACAGGGAGCCTGTGTTTTGACGCTTTTGCTCAAGAGCCGCCCTCCACTTCGTTTCGAGCTAAGTTCTTGATGCTACTTTAAATGGATCGCTCTCCTTAATGCGGAACTTGTGATGAACTGAGATTTATCTCACAGGCGAGGTTCCCTTCTAAGCGAAATGGGATACGCACTCCTGCTTGTGTGAGATAGAGTGCTTCCGGTGTAATAGTATCTACAGTGCCGTGTAAGACCACATACGAACCAATCGGACGCTCTGCGATAACATCTGACAGCTGCTTGCGTAGTGTCGTGAGCTGCGTCTCTAGCGGAAAGACGAGTTTCTCTTCGACCGTTGTTCGGAGGTTTGGAAAGATCCCTTCGCCTGTGGCTTGAACGATATCTAAAAGTAGGTTTTGGGTTGTTAGCGCATAGTCGAATTCGGCGACAGAAACGGTCATCGTAGTTGTGTCATATACGGGTGTTCCGAGGAGATAAAGTTGTCCGTCTGCACCCAACGATGGCATACGGAATCGGACACCCGCGGCAAGTTGGACCCCGCTGCCGTAGAGCGTCAGGTTTTCAACGATTGTATTGATCCCTTTTAATTTCTGCGGTTTTTCGACGTGAGGCTTGGCGAGGCTTTCGATTGCGGTGTAGGTTACCTCAATCGGTGCAATAATATGATAACCGGATCCAAGTGTATCCACGAAGCGTATATTCGGCAAATTGGCACGCGGTCCTACGTGGGTGGACGAATCGGTTGATGTGTTCCCAATGTTGGCTTGAATATAGGTTTTTATGCCGAGACTAAGAGAGAGCATTTGCCCGTCACTCGACAACTGTTGTGCGAGGATTTCCAACGGCTCCATGACGAGTGAGATTGGAGGTTCTTGATTGAGGACTATCGGTTCATAAAGTTTCGTCCATAAGCCCGCGACACGCGTTTTTACGTCTATATTGGTAATGTATTCAACAATGAGATCCTCTAATTTGGGCAGGACTGTTTCCCGTGTCAATTCGGTAAGAATCCGACGAACTGAGATCGTAATCCCTAAAATTTCAATCTCTGCTTTCTGAATAGAAATATCGGAGGTTGTTTTAGCAGTAATGCGCCAGTCCGAGTTGAGCGTTGGCGTGAGCGTTAGTGACGTGATTGCGTTTCCCTCAATATTTTCGCTTTGCTGGATGGTTTGTCCAAGGATCTTTTTGGAAACACGTGCCCACCCACTGAACTTAAACGGAATGCTTACCGATACAGTGCCGTCTGCCCTACCTGTCATCGTAAGTGTGTCGGGAGTGAGTTTGATGGCGAATTCGACTGCACCATCTTTCCGTTGGATCGGTTTACTGAGATAGTCTTTGAGCGTGGCTTCAGTTAACTTTTTGACATCTTGTATGGGGAGGTTTGCCTTCACAGCGATGGTTGAAGGAATTGGCGGTGGCAACGGAACAGGTGTAACTTCTCGTGGGGGCGCGGGTGCTTCGATGGTAAGGTCGGAATCGCGCAGCATGATAAGGAATAGCGTAATGAAGATTAACACAACGCTAACGGAAGCCACACCGACAATTATTTTCGTCTGTTTCCTCATCCTTGTAACCTTGGGATACCGCTTGAGATTTTGTGTTCTCGGTCAATACGAAATGGATGGATGTCAAAATTGGTTTCGCCGTTTCGTACGAGTTCGCTCATAATACGTCCGACAAGGGCACAAAACTTGAAGCCGTGCCCTGAAAAACCTGCCGCGATCAACACATCCGAGCAGTGTGGGTGTGCGTCGATGATAAAGTCTTCGTCTGGAGTTTCAGTATAGAGACAGCCTTCGGCATGCATGGTTTTTCCAAGTTCCGGGAGGCGTTCTTGCACGTAAGCATCTATGTGAGCGATGTAATCTGCATCCGGTGTGCGTTCGAGTGTATTGGAGGAGATGATCTGTCCTCTTCCGTGGCGCGCAATTTTTAGTCCGCCCCCCGTATTAAAAGAGCCAAAAACCGGAATGCCATAGATGAATTCGCCATCAGGGGTTGCTTCCGTGAAGACTGGGAATCGGTCTGGCTGGAAACTTTTGCTGTCTTCGGGCTGATAGTAGCACACCTGTTGTTTTGTAACCGTGAGTGGGAGATTCAGTTCTGCGAGTAGGGTGCCAGCCCATGCCCCGGCTGTCACGATGATTTTTCTTCCATGAAATTGGCTGTTTTTGGTCCGAACAGTTGGGACATCTGTTTGCCAATCGATGTTGGTTACACGGGTTTCCTCTCGGATTGTTGCACCGTGTTGTTCTGCCAATTGCAAGTGCGTGGAGACACACTCGGCAGCACGGAGAAAACCGGTGTCTTTCTGCCAGAGGATCTCCATATCGCTCGTTGATCGGAATTGAGGAAAACGTTCGGCTAACTGTGCTGGATCCCACCACTCAGATTCAACACCTGCAGCATCTAAACTTTGCCGCGCAGCGCGTCCATACGGGTTTCCGTTTGTGCCGATGCCTACACTTCCTGTAATAAACAGCAGAGATTTCCGCGATACTGATTCGAGGTCGCGCCATTCGGCGTAGGCGGTTTTCATCAGTTCGGTGTAGAAGGGCTTGTCGTAGAAAAAACGGATGATACGGGTTTCTCCATGTGAGCTGCCGAAGGTATGCCCACGCTGGAACTGTTCTAAAACAAGCACATCTGCACCGGATTTGGCGAGGTGGTATGCGGTCGCGCTGCCCATCCCGCCAGCACCGATAACAATTGCATCGTAGATATTTTTAATTATCCCTTGCGGTTCGGTAAGGTGGATTTGTGCATTCACGTGCCTTCCCGTATATCCGCCCTCCATTACGTTACGGACTACTTCATCTGAATTGTCTTAACTAGCGAAGATAGAGTTGATACCACTCAGTCAGAATTATACCCCAAGTCGCTGCCTTTGTAGCATACGCGTTTAGTTTGTGCCAGTTACGCAACCTTCCCACGCAAGCGGAGGCGGTGGCGCATAGACGGAGACTCATCGTTTAAAAATCTTCGTAGTGTGGGAACGGATTTGGCACAGTTGTGAAATTCTGGTATCGGTCTTCGCCTCGCAGCAGAATCGGTTTCCAAGGACGCTTCAGCGAATTCTCTTCTGCCTGCCGCACCGATGGATCTATGTAGCGAACCGTCAAGCCACACCTCCGACGCGTGGAATGATTCGGTAGACTACCGTGGATCATCTGACCGTGATGGATGGACATCTCACCGGCTTTCAGCACCAAATCTGCGGCGGTTTCTGCCTCCGCTTCAGTGACGGGAACCTCCTGATTAATGCTTAGCAGATTGCCTGCCTGTTGAGACTTTCCGTGTTCCTTGATGCCGCGCTGATGGCTTCCGGGGATTACCTGCATACAGCCGTTCCCAGTATCGCTGTCATCTATGGCGTACCACGCGGTGATCGCATCAGGTGGTTCAAGTCCCCAATAGGTCACGTCTTGATGCCACGCCACGAACTTCTCACGAGGTCCATATTTACAGAAGAAATGGGTGGCTAACAGCATCACATCGGGACCGATAAGTGCCTCAATGACATCCACGATTTTCGGATGTGTTGCGATTTCCCAGATAAATTGATAGTCGAAATGCCAATCAACAAGACCAATCTCACATTTCTCTGCGCCGACTTCTGCCTCCAACGCATTGTAAGCCTGCCGATGGCGCGTTGCTTCAACTTCATCGGAAACGTGGATACCAGTCAAGAATCCGTCTTTTCGGTAATTTTCAGCGAGTTGTGCGTTTGTCGTTTCCATTTTTTAATTATTCCTTGCGGTCCGGAAGCTTGCACTGGCGGAACCATTGTGAGTCTTCCGGTGGTGATTCGTTCGGATTTTTCATCGTCTCAAAGGTTTTCAAAGCGGGTGATACAGTTTCTGCCCATATCTGTTCAACTTCCTCGAAAGTTACAGGTTGGCGTTGGGTAATATTTTGTTCTGCGTAAGCGTCCAATAATTCCTGCATCTTTTTTCCGAGCCATGCAACTTCGTCTGCTACCATACGTTCACCGATGCGTCGATCGGAATGGGAAGCGTTTGATCCCATTGCGAAGTGTGGTCCTTGTGCGTCCGCTGCAGGCATCCGCGACATGTCAACACACTCCGGCTCTAATGCCCAGAGGAGTGAGGTTTCGACTCTGCCAGCATGATCACCACCGTTGCCTTGATGGTCGAACCCTGGCGTGTTTGCCTCAAAGTCGGGCAGCCCGTAGAGTCGCATGGCAAAGTGGGGTTGAATTAGGGATAAGAGCGTCTTGAGGTCCTGCCAGTTCGGTCCGTAGTGCCCGGTGAGAAAGATAGCAGCGTGGAATCCGAGGGCATCGGCGGCGCGAACATGATAACACGCATTTTTGAAATGCTGCCACGCTGGCATAGCGGTGAGCCAGCTGCGTACTTCGCCGACATTCCGGTATGCCCAGTTCGCATACATGCCGTGTTCATGGATGTGCCAGTAATCCGGCGGTGCGACGATGCCGCCGTGGGTTTGGGCAGTACGACAAGCGATTCCGTGTGCTTTGAGCGCATCGAGTCCTACTGCATTTTGGGGTCCATGCGGTTCACAAAGCCCATAAGTAAAGTAGACAGCGGGGTATTCGCTAAAAGCTGCTTCCAATTCATCAGGGAACATCCGTTCCCAGCGTACCTCTTTTCGCATTCGTATTTTCCTCTGGTGAGAATTCGCGATCAGAAGATCGCTTCTACAGTTGATTTATCCCACAAATAAACCCATATTTAGGGTTTTACAGATTTTCTTGGCACCGGTAAGGCGGGGTTGTAATTCAAACGCCATTTTCAAAACGGTTCGTGCTTCTGGAAACCGCTTAAGCTCAACATAGAATTCGGCAATTTTTTTGTACATCCATGCGGTTTCTCGTTTTGAGAGTTTTAGGGCACGGATTTTCGTCAACGGAATTTGGCACGTTTGATCATAACCGTCAACACTGAAATGGTAGAGGTAGATAAATTTGAGGCGTTCTTTAACTTCCCGAATAAAATGTTTGAAACAGGGACGGCGCGCTTCTGCGGACAGCAGGGATTCGTAGATCCTCATTGCTTGCTCTATTTTTCGGTGTCGTTCGAGAACGGAAGTTTCGTCTCCATTGGAAAACCCGAGCTTCTGATATGCTTCAGCGATGAGAAATTCACAGTCTCGGCTCTCTTCGTAACTCAGGAAATCATCAATGCGCCATTCCCTTCCTGCTTCTTGAGAGTGGTGCTGCAGTTGTTCGTACATAGAAACGCCGGTTTCGTAATTGTGATGGAGCAGGGCATGCAGCAGTAATTCTAACTTAGCATAGTTCTGGTTAAGTCTATTGAGCCTGTCGAGATAAGCTTCTTGTGATTTCCGTTGGTGTTCAATCGTCTGTAACGTCCGATCGTAGTCGGATTTCTGCTTCTCGTCGTGAAGCGTATTATAAGCGTTACAGATTTCTCGGAACATCTGTTCTGCAAAAGCGGTCCGTTCCGGGTTTTTATCAGGATGGTAGCGTTTTGCGAGTTTCCGAAATGCTCTTTTTATTTCGCGAGCGGTGGCATCCCGCCCGATCTCTAAGATTTGGTAGTAATTTGGAATTCGCATTATGGATACAACATTTTTGATAGATACGGTAATATAATTCCATATATTCCAGATTTTGTCAAGTGGAAATTCAGCGGATGAAGTTCGGAAACTTGGAGAGCAGAAGGCTCTCGGTAGGGACTCTGAGGGATCTGCTTAATCTATAGGACTTCGCGTAGGAAGCGCGCAGTGTGGGATTCTTGGACCTTTGCAACCTGCTCTGGCGTGCCCATTGCAACAATTTCGCCACCACCTTTGCTTCCTTCCGGTCCCAAATCGATAATCCAGTCTGCGGATTTGATAACGTCGATGTTGTGTTCAACAGCAATAATCGTGTTGCCTGCATCGACGAGTCTATTCAGCACCTTAAGGAGTTTCTGAATATCGTCAAAGTGGAGTCCTGTTGTCGGTTCGTCCATAATATAGAGCGTTGAACCGGTTTGATGACGCGCCAGTTCTTTCGCGAGTTTGACGCGCTGCGCCTCGCCGCCGGATAGAGTTGGTGCCGATTGCCCTAATTCGATGTAGCCGAGCCCAACATCTGTTAACATCTGGAGTGTCCGAAGGATACGCGGACTTTCGCTGAAGAATGCGAGTGCTTCGTCCACTGTCATCTCTAAGACCTCAGCGATATTTTTTCCTTTGTAACGGATTTCAAGTGTGTCCATGTTATAGCCGGTGCTATTACAAGTCTCACACGGTATCCATACGTCAGGGAGAAAATGCATCTCAATGCGGTTGAAACGGTGTCCTTCACATACATGACACTGCCCTTGGGCGAGGTTGAAACTGAACGAACCGATATTAAATCCGCGCACCTTCGCATCATATTGCTCGGCAAAGAGCTCACGGATTTTTGTGAACAGATCGGTGTAGGTGGCTGGATTGGAACGCGGTGTTTCTCCGATCGCTTTCTGGTCTACGTTGATGAGACGCTTAATATAACTGACGCCTCGGACGTTTTCATACTCCGGTTGACCGTAATCGTTATATATTGGTTCTCGGTGACCATCGCTAAGATAGTAGGTATAGCGGTGATCCCTGGAATCGCCAGTGCTGATGGAACTGCGACTTTCAAGGGCGGGTTTTAGGGTGCCTTCAACAAGCGAACTCTTTCCACACCCCGAAACGCCGGTTACACAGGTGAGCGTTCCAAGTGGGATCTTGACATCAATGTTTTTGAGATTATTCGTTTTCGCACCGAATATTGCCAACCGTTTGCCTGTGCCTTTGCGCCGAGTTGTTGGAACAGGGATCTCTACTTCATTAGAGAGGTAAGCTTGCGTCAAAGATTTGGTGGACGAGTCCTTGTCCGTATCTTGTGTAGGAGTCGTACCGTTGGTGAAGGTGTTTGGTGTACCGACGGCGACGATTTCACCGCCCGCTTTTCCTGCTTCGGGTCCGAAGTCAATTACGTGGTCGGCGGCTAATATCGTGTCGCGGTCGTGCTCAACGACGAGGACGCTGTTGCCAATATCTCGGAGTTCCTTGAGTGCACCAATAAGACGCTCTTGGTCACGCGGGTGCAAACCGATGCTCGGTTCGTCGAGGATGTAGGTTACCCCAGTGAGACCGCTACCGAGTTGACTTGCGAGTCGGATTCTGCGCATTTCACCGCCGGAAAGCGTGGGTGCCCCGCGATCCAAGGCGAGATAACCGAGACCGATGTCCTCCAAGAACTGAAGCCGGGTCTGGATTTGATGGAGGACTTCGGCTTCAAACTCAGGTGAAGTATGGGCGTGGAGCGCAGGATGCGTCGCTCTTGAAGTTGACACGCCCCTTGCAATCAGAACATCGTTCCGATTGCTTTCTGCATCATTTGCGGCGACTTCTGCTTTGATCTGTTTCAGTCGTGCGTTGAAGAATTCAATGGTTTCGGTAATTGACAGTGCCATCAATTCAGCGATGGTTGTGTCGCCGAACATGACGCAGCTTGGAAAAGGTTTTAGACGTGTGCCATGGCATTGGTTACACGCATCATAAGGGGGGTGCATGTTTCTCCCGCGTCCATCACAGAAGTCGCATGCCCCGACTTTATTGTTAAAGGAGAAATGGCGAGGGGTCAATTGCCCGAAGTTGTTGCCACAAGAAGCACACATCGCGTGTTCACTGAAGAATTTGTTAATTGACGGTGCCTGTTTCGTTTTTGCTGTAGTTTTCTGTTTAGATCGTTTGGTTCTTGTAGATGCCCGAGCGGTAGATTGGGGCTCCTGAATGAGTACAAATCCGCCACTTTGAAGGAGTGCCAGCTCTACTGCTTCCGTAAAACGGCTTTTTTCTTCAGCTACGAGTTCGACGCGGTCGATGACGATAAAGATTTCGTGCGGAATGCCTCTACTCAGTTTCGGGACTTCATCAAGTCGGTGAATTTCACCATCAATTTGGATGCGCACGAACCCTGCCCTTTGCAATCGACGGAATACATCGGCGTACTCCTCGTTTCCCTTCAAACCGTAAGCGGATTCATTGGCATTGATGTCAATAACCTTTCCCCTTGCCACACGTGTTTCAGTTCCAGAAATGAGCAAAAAGTTTGTGAGCGGTGCGAGGACGTCTACCCTTTTTCCGGGAGTGAGTTCAAAAACTTGTTGTGTGATTTGTTCAGCAGTCTGTGGTTGAACTTCCTCACGGCAATCCGGACAGTACGGTTTGCCCCATCTCGCATAAAAGGTGCGGAGTCCATCATGTATTTCTGTAATCGTTGCGACGGTGGAGCGTGGATTTTGTCCTGCGTCGGCGTGCGAAATCGCAATCGCTGGGGAGAGTCCGTCAATTTTTGAGACTTTAGGCTTTTCCATCTGCCCTATGAACTGGCGCGCGTAGGTGCTAAGTGTTTCGATATAGCGACGCTGCCCTTCGGCATAAATGGTATCAAGGGCAAGTGATGTCTTTCCGGAACCACTTACCCCAGTCAATGCAGTCATCTTTCGGTGTGGGATATCAATGTCAATATTTTTGAGATTATTTTCTGTGGCACCTCGTACTGCGATGGTTTCTGGGTGAGTCTCCAATTCTTGTCCGAACACAGAGATAAGTTCCGGTTCCCGGAGCTGCTGCTTCGTGTCTCGCCAAATATCGAAATCACCGCGGAGTGCCTTTCCGGTATAAGATTTAGACTCCTTCATGATCTGTTCAGGGGTGCCTACAGCAACAATGGTGCCTCCACCAACGCCCCCTTCCGGACCTAAGTCGATGAGATAATCTGAGGAGTTGATGACTTCAAGATTGTGTTCGACGACGACAACCGTGTTTCCATCGTCCACGAGCCGATGAAGAATCGTTAGCAGTTTATTGACATCGTCAAAATGCAGCCCGGTGGTGGGCTCGTCAAGGATGTAGAGTGTTTTACCGGTACTCCGTTTAGAGAGTTCTCGCGAAAGTTTGATGCGTTGTGCTTCACCCCCCGAAAGTGTCGGTGCCGGTTGCCCGAGTTTGATATAATCCAGACCGACATCGTGGAGTAGTTTTAACCCCCTTGCGATCTTTGGAATATCAGCGAAATGCCCAAGGGCGGTGTCAATGTCCATTTCAAGGACTTCGGAGATGTCTTTTCCCTTATATTTAATGGCGAGGGTTTCACTGTTGAAGCGTTTTCCTTCGCATACCTCACACTCCACCCAGACATCGGAGAGCAGCCCCATATCAACTTTTTTCGCACCGTTGCCGTTACACGCTTCACATCTGCCACCACTAACATTGAAGCTGAACCGTCCGGGTTTATACCCCCGCAGTTTTGCATCGGGCAAACCAGCATAGAGTGCGCGAATCGGATCAAAAACCTTTGTGTAGGTTGCGGCGTTGGAACGTGGTGTTCGCCCGATAGGTGCCATGTTGATATTGATAATTTTGTCGATAACATCGGAGACAGGTACGTTTTTCCGTTCAATGATCCCTTGAATCTTGTCGTAATCTCCCGGTACCGTCTTCGCCTTCATAAGGTCTCGGGCGAGTGCATTATAGAGGATATCGTGAATTAAGGAACTCTTTCCAGAGCCACTCACACCGGTCACACAGCAGAGGGTTCCAACCGGTATCTTAGGACTGATACCTTTGAGGTTGTTTTGACGGGCATTGCAGATTTGCACCCACCTGTCCCCGGTTGAGCGACGGGATTCTGGTTGAACGATCACCTTATCGCCTCGGAGATATTGGGCGGTGAGTGTATTGCTCTCTTTCATGAACTGTGTGGGTGTTCCGATGTCAGTGATCTTTCCGCCCTTAATACCCGCGCCGGGACCGAAATCGACGATCAGGTCTGCCACCAACATAGTTGCCTCATCGTGTTCAACGACGATGACGGTGTTCCCTTGGTTACGCAAGTTTAGGAGGGTTATGAGTAGACCGGCATGGTCGCGTGGATGTAAACCAATACTGGGTTCATCAAGGACGTAAGTGACATCGCGTAACCCGGCACCTACCTGACTGGCAAGACGAATGCGTTGCGCTTCACCGCCAGAAAGTGTCGGCGCGGGACGTGCGAGCGTCAAATATCCCAATCCCACGTTTATAAGGAATCCAAGCCGTCCACGAATTTCCGTGAGAAGTTCCTTCGCTATAAACGCCTCGCGTTCTGGAAGTTCCAATTCGGTAAAGAATTGGGTCGCATCCTGAATGGATTTTTCAAGGATATCGGTTATAGATGTATCACCGATGGTTATGGCTTTTGTCCACGAGTTAAGTCGGGTTCCCTTACATGTTCTACAAGGCATTTTGACGAAGTAATCAGGAAAGTCGTCTCCATCGGTTTCATCACCATCTTCAAAGTAGTATTTCTGTTCTTCAGTTGGAATGATACCGCGAAAGTGGACACGATATCGCCGTTGTTTTTTTCGTTTTTTGTGTTTGCCAGCACTGCGGGTGGTGATCGTCAGGATATCGTCACCCGTGCCGTAGAGAGTGGCATGCTGCTGCTCCGGTGTGAGGTCCTTCCAAGGCGTATCAATATCGAATTTGAGGTGTTTTGCGAGTGCTTCAGCTATCGCTTTTTCTTTCGTGCGGTTTCGCTTGTTGAGAGGTCCCCATAAGCTTATGGCACCTTGCATGATGGAGAGGGTATCATCTGGAATAATCAACTTCGGTAAGATTCCCATTTCCACGCCTAAGCCTCTGCAGTTTTCACACATTCCATCGGGGTTGTTGAAAGAGAAGTGACGAGGTTCTGGTTTTACGAAACTAATCCGGCAGTGCGTACAGGTATAATCCTCACTAAAGAGTAGATCGTCCTCTTCTGACACAAATGGAGATGCCTCGCCTTCAGTGGGAATAACATGAACAATGAGGTTTCCGTCCCCACGCAAGAGGGCAGTGTTCACGGCTTGGGCGACGCGAGGTTCAATTCCTTCTTTGATAATAATCCGGTCGATGACGACATCAATGTCGTGACGTTGATTGGGGTTGAGCGTAAGTCCCGGTCGGAGTTCATATATTTCCCCATCAATTCGCAAGCGTGCGAAGCCAGCGTTACGTAAATCTTCGAATTCTCTTTCATGCGCGCCGCGGGAGCCTCTGATAATCGGTGCTAAAATGATGAGCCTTGTTCGCTCGGGGTAGTTGAGTAGAGTGCTGACGATATCTGAGGCAGTTTGTGAACCGACTTCACGTCCGCATTCAGGGCAGTGGAATTGCCCGACGCGCGCATAGAGCACACGTAGATAGTCGTAAATCTCGGTTACAGTGGCAACCGTGGAACGCGGATTGTGGCCTGTTGAACCCTGATCGATAGCAATGGAAGGGGATAATCCGACGATCTCGTCTACGTCCGGTTTTCCGAGTTGCCCCAAAAATTGCCGCGCGTACGCGGATAAAGATTCGATGTATCGTCGCTGTCCTTCGGCGTAAACGGTATCAATTGCCATTGAGGATTTACCGGAACCGCTTACACCGGTGAAGACGATAAGTTTGTCTTTTGGAAGTTGAATATCAATGTTTTGCAGGTTGTGTTCTCGCGCGCCCTGTACGAGAATAGACTCTTCTGTCATTATGTGATTCCTTATGATTGTGTGGATCGCAGATTTTCGCGGATGCTGCTTGTATTTATGGAATGACCGAATTATCTTTATTTTTCAGACGAACAAAATTACATATCTGTAAAACCACCCAACTCTTTGAGTTTGCGGGCATCTTTACGCCAGTCGGCTTTGACTGTTACGTACAGTTCTAAAAAGACACGTGTGTCCAAGAATTTTTCAATATCGATTCGTGCGAGTTCACCGACGCGTTTAATCAACTTGCCGCCCTTGCCGATGATAATTTGCTTTTGTGTCTGCCGTTCTGCATAGACAATGGCTCGGATATAGATAATTTCGTCTGACTTGTTAGTTTGGCGTTTTTCAAACTCTTCAATGACAACAGCGGAAGCGTAAGGGATTTCGCGTTGGGTCAGGAGCATAATCTTTTCGCGAACGGTTTCGGCGATGAAAAAGCGTTCAGGAAGGTCGCTGAGTTGGTCCTCTGGAAAATAGCGCGGTCCGAGCGGTAGATATTCTTCAATCTGCTCAAGAAGGAGTGACACACCGTCCGCAGTTAATGCGGAAATAGGTATCATGTGCGCGAATTCAAATTTCTGACTGTAATCCTCAAAAATAGGAAGTAAGGTTGGCTTTGCGACGAGATCTACCTTATTGAGAACAAGGATAGTTGTTGATTGTGTCCGCCGGATGCGTTTTAGAATTCTGTCTTCGATCTCCGGATCTGGACGTGCGACATCAATCACAAAAAGGACAACATCAGCATCTCCTAAAGCCCCATACGCTGTTCGGACCATCTCGCTTTGTAAACGGTACTTCGGATTCATCAATCCCGGGGTATCAACAAAAATAATTTGACGGGTGTCGGTGGTGACAATCCCGCGGATCTGGTTGCGAGTTGTTTGCGGTTTCGGGGTAACAATGGCTAATTTCTGCCCCAAAATAGTATTAAGCAGGGTAGATTTACCGACGTTAGGTGCGCCGATAATGCTAACGTAACCGGATTTGAAGTTTTGATTTTCGTCCATAATTATTGAAGGTAGCTGCCTATTGTGATGTGCTTGTGTAGTTGAGTATACTAATATAACTCAAGTTGCTACTAACAAAAACACTTTTCAAGTATTTTCCTCACCCCGTCGGGGTGATATGTCTATAGAAACGGTGTATTTAAGGAACCGCACTCCGTAGGAGTGCTATGTCTATAAAAAGGTGGCAACTTGAGTTAATATAAAAAGCCAGTGTGCCTAAGCGGAAACCCAATCTCTTGGGTAGGTAAATTTGATACCTAATTATACCATATCCAGTTGCAAAAATCAAGGGAAAGTTTTGGGAATTTAGTTAGGTGTTCTGTTCCTGAATCTGATGTAGTGCCTCACTAATGTAGCGGCGGATCCATTCACTTTCGGTGGTTTCTGCTAACGCGTTAAGCGCAGCGATGGCTTGCGGGCTGCCGATTCTGCCTAAAGCGACAACGGCAGCGGAGCAGACGGCTCTATCGTTATCCGTTATGCTGCTTATAAGTGCTTCTATTATCTGTGCTGGTGGCGTTGAGAATCGCTCTTCATCAAGGCCTAATTCGCCGAGAGCGACGACAGCGGCGCATCGCATGTCGGCTTCTTCATCTTGTAGGAATGGAATGAGCACGTCAACGGCGCGAACATCTCGGATTTTTCCGAGGGAAGAGATGGCGAACCGGCGGACGGTCGAGTTGTTATCACTTAAGGCGTTGATGAGCGGTGCGACAGCATGGGCATCGCCGACACCACCTAATCCTTCAGCGGCATAGGCACGCATTTCAGCGGATTCCGATTTCAGTTTTCGCAGCAATACGTGTGTCGGGATATACCGCCAATTCCGAACGGGACCGTCTCGGTGTGAGAGCTGCTTGATGAACTTACGGACTTTTTGCTGTACGGACAAGCTTGAACTGGAGTCTGCGGTTTCACGTGCCATGGTGCCACCTCGCTTATTATCACATATCCGAAGCAATCTGTTGACTTAACATTCGCTGATGAATTTGTTTCGTGATACCAGATTAGGAATTAATCAATCTCTCATATTCGTTGTGTCTACCGATCCAAACCCAAGTGAAATCATTGCCATCTTTAATTGCAACTGCCCTACGATCTTGTCCACGCGCGCTGACCAATACTTGCCAACTTTCTTAAAATGGAGAAATAGGTGCCTTGGGTTTGTTAAGAGCAGACCAAAATTCTGTCTTGCAACTCTTCGCACAGGTTCTGGGAGCTGTTCAAAATATCTCCAGAAGCGCGGTGTCGTTCTGTGCACCTAAAGATCCTCAAGATTCTTAAGTGTTCCCTTTTTCTTTCCTTCAAGAGCCTCGGCAATTAAGAAATCCAGTTTACCAGCGTTTGAATCCTCTTCGATCTGTTGATCCCATTCGTCGTAGTCTAATTCATTGAGCCATTGTTTCAATTGTTGGTAATCGGTTTTAGATAGCGCCAGAATCCCTTCTTGGATTTTTTCAGTGCTTGTCACTGTGTTTTTTCCTTTGTCGTGATGCTGCCTCGTTGACATAAATTAAAGGGCTAAAATAATTATATCATGGAATGTATCTGAATAGCAATTTTTATCTGAATCGGGCACGCGTCAGGAGGACCATTAAAAACCTCACTTGCTGCGTGCCAGATAGATTCATGCAAAGTTACAGACTGATGCCTAATTCGTCTGCGATTGTATAGGCATCTTTGTCTCCACGTCCCGATAGACATACAACAATAACTTTATCCTTACCGAGTTTGGGTGCGAGTTCACGCAGATGGGCGATGGCATGCGCCGATTCTAATGCAGGGATGATACCCTCTGTTTCCGACAACAATTGGAACCCTTCTACGGCTTCTTCATCAGTAACTGGAACGTATTCCGCTCTACCGGTTTCACGGTAGTAACTGTGTTCGGGGCCGACACCCGGGTAATCTAATCCGGCAGAGATCGAATGTGCAGGCGTTATCTGACCGTCTGCTTCTTGCAATAGGTAGCACTTGGCACCGTGAAAAACGCCGACACTGCCCGCAGTGAGGGGTGCGGCATGTCGTCCGCTACGGATGCTTTCACCGGCGGCTTCTACGCCGATCATCCGGACGGATTCATCAGCATAGAAGGGATAGAACATGCCGAGCGAGTTGCTACCGCCACCGACACAGGCGACAACACAATCCGGTAAAGTTCCTTCTTGCTCTAAAATCTGTGCTCTTGCTTCGTCGCCGATAACCGCTTGGAAGTCTCGGACTATCATCGGATAGGGATGCGCACCGACGACTGAACCGAGGAGTAAGTAGGTGGTTCGGACATTTGTGACCCAATCTCGGAAACAGGCGTTGATCGCATCTTTGAGCGTACGTGAGCCGGAATTGACGGGGACTACCTTTGTTCCCATCAACTGCATACGGAAGACATTAAGGGCTTGGCGTTCTATGTCTTCCTCACCCATGTAGACTTCACATTCCATATCGAACTTTGCGGCGACGGTGGCTGTTGCGACACCGTGTTGTCCTGCACCGGTTTCGGCGATGATACGTTTTTTGCCCATCCATCGTGCGAGAAGGATTTGTCCAATTGCGCTGTTGATTTTATGAGCACCTGTATGGTTCAGGTCTTCCCGTTTGAGGTATATTTTTGCGCCACCGAGCGTCTCTGTCAGGTGCTCGGCATAATAGAGTGGGTTTGGTCGCCCGACATATTCACGAAGGTAGTACTGAAATTCTTTTTGGAAGTCGGGATTATCTTTGAGCTCCGTGTATGCTTCTTCGAGTTCTAAAAGAGCAGGCATGAGCGTTTCGGGGACGTATCTGCCTCCGAATTGTCCGAAATGCCCTGTTGCGTCAGGGAGTTTTTTAATTATACCTTGCGGTTCGTTTCGGTGGACCTGGGATTTCATATTTATCTCCGTATATCCGCCTGCACCGTTGTTGCAGGCTATACTTTGGGTTCAACAGTTCATTTTCTAACGGGATGTGTGTTAGGTTCACAACATCTATAGACGTCAGAAACTCAGGAAAGCAGAGATTTCCGTTGCGCATTAGGTCTTAGTCTTTACCTCCTCAACTCAACCTACGGATCCCCGCATTCCGGTTTTTAATTATCAAATTCACGCAGGAGTCCGTCATCAGAAATTTGCTCGGAGGTTCGGTTGTTCCAGAACCGATGGGTTAACAACAGATTCTGGCAGTTCTCCGGTTAGCACTTGCGCGACAAACGTGGCGGCGGTAACCTCCAAGTCAAGAATTGATTCCTCTGAGATGAAAGCGGCGTGTGGTGTAACGACAACATTGTCGAGAGTAAGGAGTTCCTCGTTTTGGTCTGGTGGCTCTGTCTCTAAGACATCCAGACCAGCACCAGCGATTTCAGTGTTGCGGAGTGCGGTGGTAAGTGCGGTAGTGTCTACGATACCTCCGCGCGCAGTGTTAATGAGAATCGCTGTTGATTTCATCGCTTGAAATTCGTCACTGCTAAACATACGTTCTGTTTCTGGTGTCAGCGGTGCATGAATGGTGATAAAGTCGGACGTTGCAAGAAGTTCTGAAAACGAAACTTTTTGTGCGCCGTGTTGCTGAATTAACGCCGGATCGGTGCGCGGAGAACAGATGTTGGTTGTAAGCCCGAATGCTGCCGCTTTTGGCACAATCGACCGCGCAATCCGTCCGAATCCGATGACACCGAGCGTTTTGCCTCGGATTCTACGCATCGTTGGTCCGATGTTCTGGTCCCATGTGCCTTTTCTGACGTTCCGATCAAAGCGTGGGATTTTTCGGGCACACGCCAATAGAAGCCCCATCGCGTGGTCGGAAACTTCGTCCATACAGTAGGCAGGGACATTGGTGACAACGATGCCATGCTCCGTAGCAGCTTCTACATCAATGTTGTCCAGTCCGATGCCGCAACGTCCAATAATCTGACATTTTTTCGCAGCTGCAATGACGGGTTCACGAACCGGTTGCCAACAGGTGAGGATGCCGTCCATTGTTGGCGCAAGGGTTAGGAGTTCTGCTTCTTCACCAGTCTCCGCGGCGATGAGTTCCGCCCCTATCTCAGCAAGTACTTGTCGTTCGGGTTCTATAGAGGACCAGGCGTAATCGGTGATGAGGACTTTCCAGCTGTTTTGCATACTTTTATCCGCGCTGTAGGGTCGGAAAATGCGCTTACAAGAAAACCTTACCGGGGTTCATTAAATTGAGTGGATCCAAAGCGTGTTTGATCGCGCGCATTAAGTCGATTGCTTCTCCATGCTCCTTCGCTAACGCGTTTCGTTTACCGACACCGACACCGTGTTCGCCGGTGCAGGTCCCGTCCATCTCTAAGGCGATGTCTACAATCTGGTGACTGAGTTGCTGCGCTTCTGCTAATTCGTCTTTGTTGTTGGGTTCAAGTGGGAAGACGACGTGGAAATTGCCGTCGCCGACGTGTCCGAGGATTGATGGAACAAGGCTTGATTCAGCAAGCAAAACTTTCGTTTTCGCGATACACTCAGCGAGTTGGGAGATCGGGACACAGACATCGGTGACATAGCCAACAGAACCGGGACGACGGTTGAGTGCGGCGTAGTAGCTATCGTATCGGGCTTGCCAGAGGTGTTTACGTTCGTTTTCGTCTATTGCCCATCGAAAGTCACCACTGCCGTGTATTGTTGCAATTTTACCAGCAATCTTGGAACTCTCTGCGACGGTGTGTTCGGAACCGTGGAATTCAAAGAAGAGCGTCGGCGCGACTTCATACGCTAACCCTGAGTATTTGTTGACAGCATCCATCTGGCGTTCGTCTAATAGTTCGATACGGGCGATGTTAGCACCTGTGTCCATCAGTTTGATAACGGTGTCTACTGCTGCATCTACGCTTGGAAAGGCACAGACAGCGGCGGCGACTGATTCAGGCAACCGTGTCAATTTGAGCGTGACTTCGGTGATGATCCCCAATGTGCCTTCTGAACCAATGAAAAGACGGGTGAGATCGTAGCCTGCGGCGGATTTCCGCGCTCTACTCCCCGTATGGACGATAGAGCCGTCGGCGGTGATGACGGTCAAGCCGAGAACGTTATCGAGCATTGTCCCGTATCGAACGGCACTTGTGCCGGATGCACGTGTCGCAACCATTCCCCCTAATGAGGCATCTGCTCCTGGATCGACGGAGAAGTGAAGTCGTGTACCGATCTCTGTGAGATGTGTATTCAGTTGTAAGCGTGTCACACCTGCTTGGACAGTGGCATCTCTGTCATCTGGACTGACACGGAGGATGTGGTTCATTTCATTGAGTGCGATGCAGAATGCGCCTTCGGACGCAACAACAGCACCTTCGACCCCGGTGCCGGTGCCGTAAGGAATTATCGGGGTGTTATATTCTGCACAGATTTTGACGATTTCTGCGACTTCTGCGTTGGTTTTTGGGAAGACAACAGCATCTGGGAGTGTGCCGCGATGGTATGAGGCATCGCGTGCGTGTGCATCTCGGACAGCGCTGTCTGTGCTGAAACGTTTTCCGAGAAGGTCATGGAGTTCTTTATGTGGGTGTTTTAAATCGTGTTGATTCATGTTATGTGCATTTTATCATAATTTGTGACGGATGGCAAAGTAAAATTCTACACACCAATCACCCCTGCTGGAGTTAGAATAGTGATCAGTTCTTGATAGACGAGATCGGAAACCTCACGAGCGGGGAAAGTGCGATCTAGCGGAGCACTACTCAGGAAATGGAACGCTTTCGTATATCTCTTTTAGGGGTAATTCACATCAGATGGAGGTGATCGGAAGGTGCTGCTCAAGTTCTTGAAAATCAGTGAAAATCCACTGTGCTGCGTGTCGGACATAATGATCAACGCGCATCTTGTCTTGGGAGACGAGGATGTATTCTTGCAAGGATTGGAGTTGTCGGTAATGTGCGAATTTGTCGCCTCTGTCGTAAGCCTCTGTTGACGGAGAGAGCACCTCTACGACGACAATCGGGTTGAGGAGTGTGTCAAAGACATCGTCTTCAAAACGGGGTTCTTCGCAGACAACACCGACATCAGGATAAAAATAAGAATTTACTGACGGAATACTCACGCGCATCTCATTGGCGAATACGAAGCATCCACTGTTTCCCAAACAGGTGTAAAGTCCAGCGACAATGTTGCCTGTAATAAGATTGTGTGCCCAGTTAGAACTGGACCTTCCAATTATTTTACCGTTGATGTATTCACTTCTGACTGTTTCAGCATCAGGGATTGCCTTGCGTTCTAAAGCAATGTATTCCTTCGGTGTGAGATATGTTTGAGTTGTCCTCGTCATAAATTCCTCATTTTTGTGTGGAATCCACTAATTTCTAAAGAGATTTAAGTATTTCTCCAATACAAAGAGACGGTTGCGAGAGTGGCCTGTAGTCTCCTTCAATACACCGAGTTTTGTTAAGGATTTTAGGAGCCGATTCGCGCTTGAAAAACTTATGTCTAATCTTTTTTCAACCGATCTCACGTTAACGATAGGTGTCGCATACATACGTTGCAGCAATTTTTGGGCGTTTTTCGCTCGGGAGCCGAGTGTTAGGATTTTGGTATCATATTCTTGGCGAAGCGCGATAATCGCTTTGAACGTCTTGAGTCCGTGCTGGGCAGTTTCAGCGATTCCGATTAAAAAAAATACGATCCACTGTTCCAAGTCGTTTGCTGTGCGAACCCGAGTGAGTGCATTGTAGTATGAAACCTTGTTTTTCTCGAAAAAGGTGGACGCATAAAGGGCAGGCTTGTTAAGTAATTGTGCGTCAATGAGTTGCAAAACAATTAAAAGTCTTCCGCACCTGCCGTTTCCATCAAGAAAAGGATGGATGGTTTCAAACTGATAATGCGTGATAGCGATTTTGATAAGGGATGGCAGTTGTAGCGATTTGTTGTGCCAGAATTTTTCCAAATCGCTTAGGAGGTTTGGAAGTTCTTCCGGTGAGGGTGGAACAAAAAGCGCATCGACAAGCGACGAACCTCCGATCCAGTTTTGACTTCTGCGGATTTCACTGGGTGCCTTATGTCTTCCACGAACACCGGACATCAATATCTTATGGACATCCTTAAGAAGTCGCATTGAAAGCGGAATTCTTGGGAGTTCAGTTATCGCGAAATTCATCGCTTCAATATAATTTTGGACCTCCTGCCAATCACCCTGTCTGATTGGCGGAATCTCTGTTGGTGGCAGAACGACTTCATCAATCTCAGTTTTTGTGCCTTCAATCAGATTAGAGTCTACCGCTTCTTTTGCAATGCTCATTGGAATCGAAAAATCGACATCTGGTACAATCTCCGCATAAGCGTTGAGTGCTCCCAAAAGATTGGCAGCTTGTTCGACCAACTGATTTATTTGGCGATTTTCCCAAACAAAAGGACAGTTGATGAAAGATGGGCTAAAACTCTTATATTCTCGTTGTTGTTGGTACACACCCGCTATGAAGTTTTTCATATTACCGTTCTCGCCTCTTTTTGAAAACAGCAAATTCGCATTGTCATTTTTGATGATTTTTGACAATACCCTATTCTATATTATAGCGTAAGGACAAGGAGGTGTCAACGGATTAAGGGATTAATTTTCCGGGGAGGTTAGAAAACCTTGTTAGCGGGGGCCAAAAGGTTTATATGGCGTGCGTCGGTTTCTAAAGTTTCTCATATTGTATTTTCATCTATTTTTAATAATGGCAAATATATGTTGTCATTTTTCGGTGTTTTTGAAAATGGCGAGAAGGGAGAGTTATGGCGTTGGGACTATCGTATTGTGGACTTCGGTGACAATAGCGGCGGGTTCAATACCTTCACCTTGTCCCTCGAAATTGAGGAGGATGCGGTGACGGAGTGCAGGAAGCAAAACGGCATCGAGATCCGAAAAGGCGACGTTATAGCGTTCGTCAAGGAGTGCATTGATTTTAGCGGTGAGGGCTATGGCTTGGACACTCCGAATACCGGCACCGAGATGGACGTAGCGTTTAACAATCTCTGGAGCGTCCTCGGAATCTGGGTGTGTAGCACGGACAAGTCGGATAATGTGGCGTTCGACATGTTCGGCGATAGGCACTTGAGGGACAAGTCGGCGCATCTCGTTGAGTGTTTCAGCATTCGTGACCTTGTCAATGGTGATGTCAGCACCGGATGTGGTGCGGCGTAGAATTTCGACGATTTCGTCTTCACTCGGAAAGTCGATGAGGAGTTTGAATAGAAACCGATCCAGTTGCGCTTCTGGCAGCGGGTAGGTGCCTTCCATTTCCAGCGGGTTTTGTGTCGCGAGGACGCAAAACGGTTCCTCTAACGTGTGGCTGGTGCGCCCGACGGTGACGGTGCGTTCTTGCATCGCCTCAAGGAGTGCCGATTGGGTGCGCGGTGTGGCGCGGTTGATCTCATCGGCGAGGATAAGTTGGGCGAAAATGGGTCCCTGTTGGAATTCAAACTGCCTTCCGCCGTGTTCATCTTCGACGAGAAGCGTTGTACCTGTGATGTCGGAGGGCATCATATCCGGTGTGAATTGAATGCGCTTAAAAGAAAGATCGAGTGCTTCGCTGAGAGTATGAATCAGTTGCGTCTTGCCTAAGCCGGGGATGCCCTCAAGGAGTGCGTGTCCATTGGCGAGCAAGCAGAAGAGGACACCTTCGATAATCGCGTCTTGACCGACAATGCGTTTTTGGACTTCGGTCTTGACACTGTAAAAGGTTTCTCGGAATTGCTGGATTTGGGTTTCTAAGTTCATGTTTGTAGGTTGGCGGAATGGGCAGGCACGCGGACCCACCCAAACAAGATGAAACGGACTACCAGTTATCTCTCGTGACATAGAGAGAACGGTTTTCCATAGGGAGTGAGACGCGTTTGCCGCCGAGTCGGTGCGATTCGATCATACCCATGAGCGTCTCCTGACTACGGCGCGCGAGGTGGAGAGGTCCCTTGGTCTCGCGGTCTTCGTCGAGTGCTTCGGCAATGTCCGTAATTCCCATAACGGTGCCTGTAGCACGGGATGTTTCCGGGAACGGTACCTCTTCATAGAAGGTCCCATCCTTTTTTCGGAATTGGATTTCTCTGCTGTTGTTTTGCACACGGATTTTGCCACCGGTGCCACAGATTTCATATTCGGGTCCGGTGCCTGCAGTGTTGTAGCCGTGGACTCCATTGGAATAGCGGATGTAACCACAGGCAATACCCGGATCAACGTTCAGACGATTGCCATCCCAATCTGAATCGTTGCATATAATCGTGCCTTGCACGAAGTCAACCTCTGGGTCACCAGCAAGGAAAAGAAGCATATCAGCTGCGTGAGTCAAGCCCCAGAGGGCAGAGCCGGCACCGTATTGAGCGATAGTGCATTGGACATCGCCGATTTCGCCAGCGTCTACGAGTTCACGGATTTTGCGATAGATCGGCATGTAACGGCGTTGTGTACCGTAGTTGAATTTGACACCGTGCTTTTGAACGATGTCTACCATGATGTCTGCCTCTTCCATGGAGCAGCAGAGCGGCTTTTCGCAGTAGATGCCCTTGACACCGTTTTCGGCGGCAAAGACGGTGATGTCGGCGTGGGGACCGGGACGCGTGGCGATACAGACGATGTCAGGTTTCTCTTTTTCGATCATCTCTTGATAGTCTGTATAGGCGCGCTCGGCACCGTAGCGTTCTCTGATGGTTTCGGCTTTTTCCGCGAAGACATCAGAGACAGCGACGAGATCTGTTCGCTCACAAGCGACGGCTGCTGCGGCATGCGAGAAGGGTTGCCATATAAAACTGTCGGGTCTGCCTGCGACTTCGTCGTCGATCGTTGCGCCCATCCGTCCGCATCCGATGAGACAGGCTTTGTATGTCTGTGGCATGGTTTTCTCCTATAAACATAATGTCCTAATAGGGTTGAAGGTCAGACACAAGATTTTTGAACTGATTACCCACCTGTGTTCAATCCAACCTACGTTTCTAACATGTTATCAGAACCGGGAACCCTTGTCAAATCTATCGGAATTGTCCGGTCCGTAATTAGAAAGAACGCTAACAATTACTCACCGGTGTAGAGTTTACCAAAGTAGGGGCGGAAACCTGCGGGTCCAGGGTAGCCGTTCCAGTAGTGGGCATCGGCAGGGAAAGCGTCCTCACCACCGCTGCGGAGCCATTCGATGAGTGCGGGATCAGTGCCGCGGCGTTCGATTTCATCAACAGCGGCGGCGTGCAGTTTGGCGACGACATCCGGGTATTCGTTGGCAACGTCGTCTAATTCGCCGAGCCGGACGAGTTTTGAATTTTCGGGTTTCGTGCCGACCTCTAAACTCCACTCGTGATCGAAGGCAGTGAAGAGGTTGATGTTCGGGTTCTGTGTGCTGTTCTCCCACCGCTCAATGCTTCCACCTGAGAGCGCAAGCTGCCTTTCGCCTGTTTCTCCGTTGCGCGCAGGGGTTAGGATGTCGTGTCCCTCAATACCGTCAGGACGTTCCTCGCCCAAGATGTTGAGAATCGTCGGGAAAAAATCTTGTGGTTGAACGATGACGTTACTTCTGCCCGTATCTCCATTCGGGAGTCGGATAAAGAGCGGGACGTGTGCTTCCTGCTGACGGACGGGTTGTCCTTTGCCAAACCTGCCACGTTCACCAACGTTTGTGCCGTGATCGCCCGTTAAGATAACAGCTGTGTTCTTGTCAAGCCCAGTAGATTCAAGGGCATCAAGGAATTGCCCGAAGCAGTGGTCCATCCACGTGAGTTTGGCGGCGTATTGGTCTTTAATGTGTTGTTTCGCTTCATCTGAAAGTTGCGCATTACCCCGTGCACCGAGGCTCCGCGGGTCAACGCGCCCGTCATAATCGGGACGCTTGTCGTATTTCTTCATGAACTCAAGTGGGGCATCCCACGGTTCGTGTGGATCGAAGCAGTCTACCCAGAGAAAGAAATTGTCTCGCTTGGCATTATCTTTGAGGAATTGTGCAGCGGTGTTGAAGAGTTTTGCGCAGTTCCAATCTTCCGGTTTTTTGCGATTTCTGTTTGCGCGTGCGTAGCTGCGGAGCATCCCAGATTCGGCGGCTTTGTCATCGATACAATCGAAGAGTGGTTGTCGAGTCCAGTTGTCGGGCCATGTTACGGTATCGCTGATCCAGTCTCTGTCGACTTCCGCGCCGCGAACGAATGTCCATGCGTGGAAGGGCCAGTCGAAATTATGTCCGCCGTTGACGAGGTGTGGTGTATCGTGGATGAGTTGGGTCGCGTAGCCGTGTCCTGCGAGTGTCCACGGTAGAGTTTGGCGTTCGTGGCGGAGCGGTTTCCAAGGGTGGAAGGGTGCGCCGTATTGCCCAGTGATAACATCCGTCCGATAAGGGATCGTTGGGAAACTGGCACAGAAAGCGTAGTCGAATGCCAAGGCTTTGGAGGCAAATCTATCGATGTTGGGTGTTTCTATCCAGTCATTTCCATTTGCGCTGATGTAGTCGTAGCGGAGTGTATCGATAACAATATAAGCAAGGTTCATTTTCGGTTTTCCTTTCGTTTATAACACACGGTGGAGCATGCCTACTCTATAATATTACGCCCCGCTGAGGCTAAATACGAAGTCTTTGCTAGTGTAATAGTAAAGTCTATGATTGTTGATATACTGTTCACCAAGGTGCTTAGAAGGCACTCTTGTGTGGGATCGGATTGGCACTATAAAAGGTAAACGATGTGTATGGACTTCTCTACCACTTTGGGATTGCGCCGAGCAAAAGTTGCTGCTGCGGTGTGCCCTCTTCTCGAAGTTTCGTGACGCGGGGACCGTCGAAGGGTTCTCTGGATTTCATCCACGCGTTTTGGTAGCACATCAGGCAGACGCGTCGGCGTTGTGAAGAATTGTTAGCCGCACCCCGGTGCCATGTCCATCCGTCGAACATAACTGCTTGTCCGGGGGAGACGAGAACCCGTTTCTCATCGGGCAATTCCACAGGAGTCGGCGGTGGGCGGAAGGGTGCCCTATGGCTGCCGGGTTGGACAACCGTGGGACCGTTTTCATCGGTGACTTCGTCGAGATAGTAGCCGCAATTGATCTGTGCGGGGAGACTCCCGTAAGGTGTTCCATTCGGTGCGACGGGCCATGGACCGTCGCGATGCCAATGCTGATCTGGGGTTCCGGGTTCGCTAATGCGTGCTGTCGCACTATGGAGTTGAACACAGGTGCCTAAGATGGCTTCCATCCGTTTTAGGACGGGTGGGTTGTCTAACAGAAATGCGAACCGATCATCCTCCTCAAGGAGTTCACCGATGAATTGGCTTTTATTATTGCGCTCGTAGCTTTCATCGAGTGCCTCGCGCAATGACTCGATCTGTTCCGGTGTTGCTGCGTCGTCAACGATGAGATAACCCCAATTGAGGAAGAAGTTAACCTCTTGTTGGAGTTGGTGATCCAGTTCAACATTGAGTGTTGGTGGCACTACGCTTGGATTTGCCATGGGATTATGCCTCCTTTATTGCGTCTCGGTCAGCAGTTGCCCATTCTTCCCAACGTTCTTCGTCCGATTGAAGAAAGCCAGAGTTGCATCTTGGTTGAAGTTGTTCGTCCACACCGAGGAGTCGCATGTGTTGACGATTATTCGCAGCTCTTGCGGTTTCCAACAACTTTTGGGTATGCGGACCCGTGTGATGATCGGTGTGTTTCAGCCATGTGAGGTTGTAGTAGATGCTGAAGAAATAGCGTAACTTGTCAGAAGTATTTGGTGTGCCGGAGTGAATAAGTCCGTTGTGTGTGATAATGACATCACCGGCTCCCATGTGGACCAGTGTTTCGTCGGGATGTGGGATGCCGCGTTGCGAGTCTTCCATAGTAATCGGCTTCCGATGTGAACCGACAATGACACGGAGGGGACCGAATTCATCCGTCAAGTCTTGCAGATAGGAGATAGCATTGATGGCATTTGGACGGTGATACGCGTCAGTAAAGGGAACGTGTGCCCACCGGTCGCGATGCCAACCAGAGACCCTACCTTCCGCTTTTTCTTTTTCCATTGGTGGAAACGCTGCGAGCGTGAGATTGTCTAATTGCACGAAGGGTCCCATCACCTTTTCTATAAACTCAAGGATTGTGGGATGCGCTACAGCGGGCCACATCAGTTGGGGTGCTAATTCAAGGGTGTTGCCGAACCATGTCTGTCCGTCGTTGGCTGCGGAGAGTTTTGCGTGTTTCTCTCGCCAACTTTGCATCTGCGGTTCATCAAAGACTTTTTCAAAGATTGCAAAGCCGTCGGTTTTATAGGCTTCAAAGCGTTCGTCTAATGTTGGCATCGTTGTATTCCTATTCTCTAATTTACCTTGCGGAGGAATGACATGCGTTTAAACTATCAAGGGCGTTCCTTAAACCTGCCTGCGCCGTTGTTGCAGGCTACCATTTAATTTTTTCCTTCCCTCGCCAGTGATTGATCAGCGCAATCCACTGAGGATTGCTTCGGCAAGTTGCATGGTTTTAACAGCTTCGTCAAGGTTGGCGGCGGGGAATGAAACAGGCGTGTCAGATTTGACACAATCTAAGAAATACCTGTTCTGCTCGACAGTGCCGCCGGTGCCTGCTTCGGTGAGCTCGTGTTGCGTGCCATTGCAGAAAACCGTTCCGTGAGAGACACCTTCAAGGTAAGCAGAGATGTCTCTGCCATGTATCTCATAGCGTTCAAGGCGGGCATTTGTGGTGTAATTGGCGATGTGTTGGGCGACACATCCGTTATCAAACAGAATGAGTGCAGCGTGGACATCTTTGTAATCTGAGATTGTCCGCTGAACGACACTGTGGACTTCTTGGACATCGGCTTCGGCGATGGCGCGGATTGCGTCAAGAGCGTGGATCGGCGTCTCCAAGAACATATTGTCCATCAGGTGTTCGGGAAATTTTCTGGACTGCGCCAGTCGGGTGATGCTCTTGTGGAATTCGCCGACGATTTGTGTGACGGGACCACGTGCGGTAACTTGACGTTTCGCTTCGAGGATGATCGGATGAAAGCGACGGTTCCAACCCACCATCCCTTTTGCTCCTTTCTGTTCTGCAGCACTCTGCAGAGCGACCGTTTCTGCGACGCTCATGCCGGGTGGTTTTTCTAAAAGCGTGTGGACACCGCGTTCAAAACACGGAAGTGCTGCCTCACCGTTGAGGTGCGCGGGGGTGGCGACAAAGATAGCATCTAAGGTTTCGTTGTCCAGTAACGCCTCAATACTCTCATAGCGATTTGAGACGCTAAACATCTCCGCTGCGTTGTTTCGTGCTTTTTCAACGGGATCGCACACAGCGACGAGGTCGGTGTCGTCAAATTGTGAGAGGATTTTCATGTGACCGCGACCTCTACCGCCGCAGCCGATGACAGCAACTTGTAGTTTTGACACAATTTTCTCCTTCAACAGATGAAGTGTCGTGATTTGGAGATTGTTTCTATGTGCATTTCAAAATGAGCAAGGTTGAGCTGAGCAAATGCTCCTACAGTTTTAGTGCCGGATGTGGGGTGCCTCCATGACAGCTCGCTGTTCAGGGGACATGTCCTCAATGTAATCCGGATATGTAATTTGGTGCGCGCCTGCGCTGTAAGCTTGGAACCCTGGACTGAACTTGTAAAGTAAGGCACGTCGTTGATGGCTGCCTTTCCACGGGAGCGTGCCGTGGGTCAAGGTTTCGGTGAAAATTACTGCATCACCTGCCTTGGCATTGACTTCAAGCACCAGATTCTGATATTGCTCATACCGCTTCATGCTGCTCGGGCACGGGAGGTTCGCCTTGTGGCTTCCGGGTATGATGGCTAAGCCTCCATCACCGGGTCCCTCGTCGGCGAGCATGTATTCGATGACGGTCAAGCCCGTGTATATCCGTCCGTATTTGAAGAAGTAGGCTTCAGAGAAATTGGGACGTTCAATCCCGCCACCGTGTAAAGTGCCGCCTTCCGTCCCTTTTTCCATGGCGATTAAGCCGGGACCGTGGTCGAGTCGATATTGTTTGCCCAACACTTCTTCGAGATAAGGTTTAACGCTGGAATGCACAAGCAAATTTCGGAAGGGTTCACGGGCATTCAGGCGTGAAGCCCCCTGCTTTAGCTGTGGGAGGAAAGCCTGCTAACCCATTGTGTCAAAAAAAAACTTGACCATTACGAAAGAATGTAGTATAATAATCACATCAGGTTGGCAAGCATACAACGCGTAGTTTCTCAACTACGTGCTTGCCTCCCACGTTGTAGGGGATAAATGCCTGATACCTGATATACCATGCATTTAACATTTAGATACCGTGTGTATCCGACGCAAACGCAGGCAACCACATTATTAGCGTGGTTTTCCCACTTGTGTGAACTCCAGAACGCTGCGCGTAACAATCGCAAGTTCGCCCATGAGACAGAAGGGCGTTTCGTCACGCGCAATGAGCAAGAGAAACTTTTGAAGGTTGCGCGTGAGAAATATGACGATTTCCGTGAAGTGCCTCAGGATTTCCAAGTTTCTATCCTCAAGCGCGTTGAGAAAGCCTTTGATGCGTTCCGTAGGCGTTGTAAAGCAGGTGCGGCGAAAAAAGGGTATCCTCGCTTCAAAAAGCGTGTCCGTTCTCTAACGTGGTGCTTGCGAAAGCACAAACGCAAAACAAGTGAAGGTGTCCGCCAAAATCCGATAATAGCAACCGATTTTAGGCACAATCGCTTAAAAGTGCCAAAGTTAGGCGAAGTCAAAATCTACATGCACCGCCCCTTACAAGGCGACCCGAAAGAAGTTACGATCATCAAGAAAGCCTCGGGGTGGTATGCCCATATCTCCTGTGAGATACCCGATACACCGAAAGTTGAACCGACTGCCGCTGTTGCAGTTGACGTTGGCACGACACACTACCTGACGACCTCTGAAGGCGAAAAAGAGGACAACCCGCGCTGGTATCGTCAAGCAGAAGGTTTGCTCCGAAAACACGCTAAAGACCTTTCTCGTAAGAAAAAAGGCAGCAACCGTAGAAAGAAACAACAACACAAACTCGCTTTACACCATGAACGGACGACAAACAAACGCAAAGACTTTATCGGTAAACTCGTTTACAAACTCTACCACCATCAGAAAAACAATGTATTAGTGGCAGAAGATTTACGCGTATCTAACATGGTAAAGAACCAACACCTCAGCAAGAGCATTTCCGATGCGTCTTGGGCAATCTTCTTTGAGTGGTGTGCGAGCATAGCCGAAAGAGACGGCTTGCACTTCCACCAAGTTGATCCCAAAAACACTTCGCAAACTTGCTCTGCTTGTGCTGAGAAATCGCAAAAGAAACTCTCTCTTGCGATACGAACCTTTAATTGTCAGTCTTGTGGCACTTCGTTAGACAGAGACCACAACGCTGCTATAAACATACTTCTTCGGGCAGCTGCGGCCCTTCGTGGAGAGCGGTGGGTTGCCACCCTCTATGAAGCGAGAAACAAGAACGAAGCACAAGACGAAGGCTTGCTGAACGCAACACAACTTTTGTTGTTTGACGCCATCACAAGCCCAAGTCTTTAGGCTTGGGTAGTTGACACCAAGGTTTCTCCCAGGCGAGCATGCCACCCATATCCATTCGGTGCGCTGTTCCGGAGAGTGCGGCTGAACCACCTGCCAAAGAGTTATCGCGTTCTCTAAGTCCTTCGATGTGATGGTCGATGGCGGCGTTACATTGTGCGACTTCTTCTGCTGTCAGAGCGTTTTCGACGATGAGGAATCCGGTCAAATCGAAAAGGTATTTCTGATCTTCGTTCATCGTTAGTTCTCCTGTTAGGGCACACGGTGTGTGCCTACGACTTCGCTTCTTCAATACTTTGAGGTCTACCGGTTGCGTCACCTCCCAACCATCGGTAGGGACGTGGGTAGAGTGCTACAGATCTGTCTTCAAGAGGTAGTTTAATGGGTGTACTGTTTCGGGTTGCGGAGAGTTTCGCGGCGATGGCGACTTCCAAGGCTTGTCGGAGGTCTGCGCCTGTAATCCAAGGATCTCCGTTACCATCAACAGCCGATAAAAATGAGCGGATGGAACCTGTGAGATAACTGAATTCGCTCCATGGATACGGGCTGTAGTTGGGTTCAAGCCGAATACGATTGCCATGCTGGTCGTAATCTTTGAAAATTTCAGGCGGGTTCCAATCCCATCGGATGAGGCATTCGTCTGTCCAAACGTTAACGCCGCGGCACGGTGTTGATGTTCCGAAGACGCTACATTCCAAGCCGTTCGTAAGGCAAAAGCGTCCGTTGATAATTAAGCCTTCATCGGTTTCTGCACTGAGTGCTTCAGGGGGTGTTCCCCACGCGATGACTTCTTCAACTTCAGCATTGGTGAAAAGTCTTAGGACGGAGATGTGTTGGCATCCACCACCAGAGATTTCACCGCCAAACCCATGAACGCTGGCACCTCTAATGTTCCCAAATCCACCCTTGTGCAGGCGAGATGCAGCTTCCTGAACTTCATTCATGGCGCGTTGCAGGTTGCCTCCGGCGAATACTATATCGCGTTCAGCGCACGTTTCAACCATCGCGTCGGCATCTTGGAGGCGTGCGGCGATCGGCTTCTCTGTGGAGATACCTTTAACACCGGCTTCGGCACATGCAATCACGACATCTTTCATGTATTTCGTGGGAGTGACAACCACTGCAATGTCCGGGACGATGTCTTTCAATAATGTTTCTACGTCTGGGTAGAGGGCGGCGATACAGAAGCGCGTGCCGAGGACATCTCGCCGTTGTGCATTAGCATCGACAATCGCGACGATCTCTGTGTCGGGGTAGGTGGTATATGCTTCTGCATAGTTCTGCCCCATCCGTCCACAGCCAATGATAGCTACACGATGTTTGGTGTCACTCATTTTTGGATCTCCTGATTGCGTATGTTATCAAGGTTTAAAAAGTGTGTCAAGAAAAAAGCGGTGTACTCAAGAAGCGCACTCGGCGAAGGAGAATGGAGTCTCCATTCATTGAGAAACCTAAAATCACCGAAATACAAGTGAAACCCAACGTTCTCGCTCTCCGTATAAACTTAGATAGGATCGTTGTCTTTTACCATTCAATCTAACCTACATTTGCTTCGATTTTTAGTATTGAACTCACGTTGAGCGACTCAAAAATGTGCTTGTTTTTTTTCAGTGTTTAGTGTATAATGGGTTCAAACGAGGAAGTTTACTCACTTCGTGATTTCAAGAGGACTGGGCAATAACCGGATTGTTCTGATGCATTGGAGGCGAGAAGAAAATGGATACCAAACAGATCGAAAAACGACTCAATGACTATGTACCAGACTTAGATGTGCCTTTTGAAGATTTTCAGAAACGGTTGGCTGCTTTCATCCAAGCCGAACGGGAACTGTTGAAAGCCCGTATCTTAGAAGGGGAGAGAGGGTTTGAGGCTTGCAAGATTCACACGGAGATATGGGATGTCGTTATTCAAAAGGTTTATGAGGTCGCCTCCTTTCAGATTCGGGATGAATTTCAGAAACAGATTGATGTCTTAAGCCAACTTCCAGACATTGATACCAGCGACTTAGAGGCAGAATTGGAAGGATGGATGCCGGATGTCGCACTCTACGGTGTCGGTAGTTACGGTAGAAATGAACTCTGCTATTTTTCGGATGTGGATGTTATCTATACCTCCTCTGTGGATTTAGAGGATATTTACGATGAGAGTACTCTTGAACTTATCCGATGGTTCTATGATTTCTTTGATAGCCTTCACTCTGTGATTCCAGGGTTTGAGTTCAGTTTCATTTATCGTCCACTGGCGGATGTCGCACAATGGAATTATCAGGACATGACCGCACTGATTGATATGCGGTTTATTGTTGGCGATTCAACACTGACAGAGCGTTTCCGAAAGACGGTGCATTCTGAAAAATCGGATATCTCACTCGTACTGGACCTGCTGAAATCAAAAGCGGATTCTTTTGAGGCTTCTGAGGATACGATCTACCTCAATCAACCGAATATAAAAACGGGGCGGGGTGGATTGCGGACACTTCAATACGCACTCTGGATATGTGGACTTCCAGACTTTACATCAATTCCTGAGCTTTACGAACAGTACGATGACGCACGACTCATACCATCTCTTGATTTCATGTTCAAGGTGCGAAATCTTCTCCATGTCCTTGCCGATGCACCGCATGATGACCTCTCCTATCATCCTGAAAAAGAGAATTTACTTCAGGCACAGATCGCTCAGGTACTCGGATTTTCAGATGAAACTGACGAAGGACGTTATAAGTTCATGGCAGAATATTATGCGATGGCGAAATATCTGCATTTCAAAGCGGAACTTCTGATCCGAAAGATGTTGGCGAACGGGATTCCTATCTCGGATGTGCTTGCCGTAAGAACAGAGGTGCTGTATTGCATTGATAATAATTTCGGTGAGCTTGATGTAGATGAGCTCTTTACGCTGTTTACCTACTTCCAACAATACGATTTTGAGATTGATGCGTCGCTTTCTACATTTATCTTCCGTTATGTGGACGCATTTGATTGGGGTTCTTTCCAGAATCGAATGGCGGAATTAATAAATATGCCGGGAGATGTAGAAAAAACGTTAACCCGTTTGCACAGATTGAGCGTTCTGTCGCGTCTCGGAGAAGGTGGAGAACTTTTTGAAAGGGCAATGATGACGCGGAGTGAGCGGAGCCTAGATCCCTATACAGTGGGAAAACATACGCTCGTTGCGATCGGTCATCTTGACGAAATTCGTCAAGTAGAATCCAGTAGTCCATTCGGTGGTGGTGCTGCTCGGTTGGGTTCGCCGGTATCCCCATCGCCGACTTCCGAATTAGAGGAACTCAACGCGGCATTTCGTGCACTTTCAGATCCTGGTCCGCTCTACATGGCACTCTTCCTTCACGATATAGATAAACCCGACCCTAACCATCCAGCAACTGGTGCGGAAAAGGCAGAACGAATTGCCCCTGAATTTGGATTCAATCCGCAACAGACAGATGATATTTGCTTTCTGATTCGAGAACACTTGGCAATGATAGACTTGGCACGTTATCATCATTGGGATGAAAGCACGATCTCTGAATTCTGTAAGAAGGTTAATTCGTTAGAACGTTTGACTGCCCTGTATCTGCTCACTTATTGCGATTCCAAAGCAAACGGTTCACAGAACTTCAGCCACGTTGTTAAGCATAACCTGAAAAGTTTATATGAAGTTGCGCGTACCCGCTTTGTTGGACAAGAGGAAACACAGTGGGGTGCCTTCGCTCCTGTTGAAGAATTTCAGCAATTTCTTCACCACATGCCGGTCTCCTACCGTATTAGTGTTTCACCTGAGGAGATAGCTATGCATATAAAGATGACGACACAAGCTGAAGCGGCTTCTACAGAGTCAGACACAACATCAAGCGCCGGGATTATCCAATTTGTTGACCGCCCTGGGTTTACTGAGTTACATCTCTGTAGTCCGAGTCGTCTTGGGAAGTTGCACACAGTGAGTGGTCTCTTTTTCGCAAATGGTATAGATGTTCGGGATGCGCGTGTCTACACGAAACAGGATACTAACATTGAACTTGAAATCTATCGGCTTGTGCATCAACCGCTGCATCATCGAGGGGAACCGATGCCGCTTGATGAGGAACTCAAACGGGACCTCGATTTTGACATTCGGAGTCTCCTCGCAGAGGAAGTAACGCTTGAGCAAGTTTTTGACAGGCACTACGTGAATCTGAATGAGACATGGCAAGTTGACGATGTAACTGTCGAGACAGCGCGGAACTATTCAGAAATTGTCGTCGTTGGTGAGGAGAAAGTTGGATTCCTTCACTATTTCAGTGGCATCTTGGCGAAGCACGGATTGAATGTTGAGATGTGTAAGTGTTCCGGTTTAGGTGGTCAGGCGATTGATCGATTCTATGTGCAGCCGGTGGCTGACCCGAAAGCGGTGCACGCTGATATTATGGCGGCGTTGGATGCTGAAAACGGGCAATAACTTTTTAAATATTGGGTTTCCGCTCCGATTTTTCCGAGGTCAAAATTGGGTCTCTGATGAAAAGTAGCATTAGAACCGTAGTCTGTAATGTAATGGAAGACGGATATACGTAAAGGCGATTGAAACAAGAGACTCACTTGACCGAACCGCAAGGGAAATTAAAAAAAGATGAAACAACGGGTACTCATTACGGGTGCGGCTGGTACAGTCGGCAGCGCACTCTGGCAGGTATGGGAAGAACAGGATATTTATACGTTGACGTTGATGGATATTAACCCTATTGACGGAGCGAATTCGCGCGTGGTACAAGCAGATATTCGGGACTACGCAGCGATGCAAGAATTGTGCCGAGATCAAGATATCTTGGTACATCTTGCTTATGTGCGTCAAGATTCACTTGGGAAGGTACCCGGTGAAGTCAGCGACATCGGCGCGTCCATGACACTATTTGAAGCGGCACGAGAGGGTGGTATTCAGAAAATCATATACGCCAGCACAAATCATGTGTCCGGATGGAATGAGCGGTTGAATTCTCCACCTCGCTTTTCGACGGGGGATCAGTTTCGTCCCGATGGATGGTACGGTGCGATGAAGGGAATGGCAGAGATCGCGGGGCAGTATCTCGTTGATGCCCACGATATGCGGTTTATTAGCATCCGTATCGGGAGTTTCAACGGCACATACCAACCGAACGGGATTCGTCATTGTAGTACGCTTCTGACACCACGGGATTGCGTCCAACTCTTCGGATTGGCTGTGGATTACGACGGACCGGTCAAGTATCTAATCACTTATGGGCGTTCTGCGAATTCTGATGGGTATCAGCAGAGTTATCTTGATATAAGTGGTGCGGTTGAGGTCTTGGGATATCAACCACAGGACAATTTGGTTAAAACGCATCTCCACAAATTTTTGTCGGAATCGTGATTGACTTGTAAGTTAGGCGGCTTATGCGCGAAAATCCCAACTACAACGATATCTACTATCAAAATACAACTTCTTATTCCCAGATAATTGACATTGTAACGGAACATGTTATTCCGTTCAGTGAGTTAGATGCGCCGATTGATTGGGAAGTGTTCTTCGGGGATGCGCGTCCGGTGGAAATAGAGATCGGATTCGGTAAGGGGCGTTTCCTACTCGAAGCATCGAAACGGCATCCGAAGGTTAACTATATCGGAGTGGAACGGGCACAGAAGTACGTCGAATTGACGCGGGAGCGGTTTGAAAAATACATGCGTCATTTCGGTGTGGACAAAGCGTCAGGGACGTTCTCAAATGTTCGTCTCGCGTGGACAGATGCTAACTATTTTTTGACTCGCTATGTGCTTGCGGAATCTATCCAAGCGTATCATATCTATTTCCCGGATCCGTGGCCCAAGAAGCGGCAGCGGAAACGCCGGATTTTTCGGAATCAGGACTTTCTGGCTGCATTGATGCGAACGCTAAAATCAGACAGCGGTAGGCTTTATGTTGTGACGGATTATGAGGAATATTTCCAGGAGATTCAGGAGCGGCTTTCGGATTTACCAGCACTGCATCCTGTTGAGGAAAATATCGGTCCAGATCGAGATATCGCGACGAATTTTGAAATGAAGTATATCTTGGAAGGTAGGCCGATCTATCGGGCTGTGTATGAGAAAGTTTGTCTTAGCACCAGATAAGAAACGGAGAAATCATGGAAACTATAGAAACTAACGTAGCACAAGTCTTCTTAAGCCCAGAAGAGTATCTCGCAAGAGAACGGAAAGCACTGACGAAAAGCGAATACCGTAGTGGGCAAGTGTATGCATTGCCGGGGGCAAGCCGCAAACATAATATCATCGCAGTTCATGTTTCCGGTGAACTTTACATCCAATTGAAGGAGCGGTCGTGTGAAATTTACACCAATGATATGCGTGTGAAGGTGAGTTCAACTGGGACGTATACATATCCAGACGTTGTGGTCGTTTGCGAAGAACCCCAGTTTGAGGATTCACATTTTGATACACTTCTCAACCCGACTGTTTTGATAGAGGTGCTTTCTCCATCAACCGCAGCCTACGACCGGGGCGAGAAATTCGCGTCCTACCAAAAACTTGATTCCTTGTGTGAATATGTCCTCATTTCACAAGATAAGGTTTGCGTTGAACACTATCTACGGCAGGAACAGACGTGGGATTTAACAGAATTTCATTTCTTGTCGGATCTGTTTCGGCTCACTTCGATAGGGTGTGAGTTGTCCTTGCAGGCAATCTATGCTAAAGTTCAATTCTCTGAAGAATAGACGCGATTAATTGCGCATATCGCAAACCAACAAGGGGGTATAAGGATGGCGGGAGAACAACTTGATAATGTCGAAAACCCGCACGCTACGTCTGAATTGTGGCAATCTCTTCCGAACGTCCCCGGCGTTTATCTGATGAAAGCCTCCGATGGTACTGTCATCTATGTCGGAAAAGCGATCCGTTTGCGGACCCGGGTGCGCTCCTATTTTGGCGAAGCTGGCAAGCCAAAACTTGCTGTTGGAAGTCGTGAGAAATCTACATCTGGGTTGACATCGCAGATGATGCGGTATGTCACAGAGATTGATTATATTGTCACGGAGACTGAAGTCGAAGCACTGATTTTAGAGAATAACCTGATTAAAGCACATCAGCCCCGTTACAATGTAAAATTGAAAGACGATAAACGCTACCCCTATCTGTGTGTGACTGTCAATGAACCCTTTCCCCGTATCCATATTACGCGTAAAGCGGAGAACGACGGGGCACGATATTTCGGCCCGTTTGTTCACGTCCGCTCAACACGCCAGGTGCTCAAGCAGCTAACAAAATTATTTCCTATTCGCACCTGCACACTACCGCTTACGGAAATGGAGAACAGATACCGTGTCTGTTTAGATTATCACATCGGTCGGTGTCCCGGTCCCTGCGCTGACAGGATGAGCGTGCCGGACTACGACGAGATCGTTCAGAAGGTGTGCCAGTTCTTAAGTGGAAATACAGACGCTGTTGTTAAAGAATTGACCGAGCAGATGCAAGCTGCTGCCGAAGCACTTGATTTCGAGACTGCCGCGAAGTATCGTGACACGCTTAAGGACGTTCAACAGGCGATTACCACACAGAACATGGATAGTGTTTCCGCATCAGATGAGGATGTCATCGGTATTGCTGCCCGGACTGATATCGCATGTGTTCAACTTTTGCGGGTCAGGGATGGCAAGCTACTTGAACGTGAACACTACTACCTCAACGATGCAGATCCAGCATCCCTCGCCACTGGGTTAAATGCTTTCACTTCGCAGTATTATCAGAATGCTGTCTTTGTTCCAAAGACGGTTGTCTTGCCGATGCAAATTGAATCAATAGAACTCATTGAAAATTGGCTCAGCGAAAAACGAGGGAGTCGTGTCGGGTTGCACGTGCCGCGGGCAGGTAGACTCAGAAAGTTGCAGACTTTGGCATCGAAAAATGCTGAGATTCTTCTGACACAGCGTGAGCAAAACGTCGTCTATAGCAGTGGTGTGGAGCCTGCGCTCGTTGAACTACAAGAACTGCTTGAATTGAAACATCCACTCAGACGGATTGAAGCGTATGATATTTCCAACCTCGGCGATAGATTTGCGGTGGGGTCAATGGTCGTTTTAGAAGATGGGAAACCTGCTTCAGGAGAGTACCGCCGATTTAAGATTCGCGCAGTTGAAGGGCAGAACGATTTCGCGATGATGCAAGAGGTCATCACTCGACGCTTCCGCCGTGCCCTCGCCGATGATGAAAAATTTAATAAACTGCCAGATTTGATGCTGATTGATGGTGGGAAAGGTCAACTGAGTGCTGCACAAGCAGCTATGAAAACGTTCACTTCATCTCACCTTCCTGATATTCCAATGATTGCTCTCGCGAAAAGGATTGAGGAGATTTTTGTTCCGGGTAAGTCGGATGCGATTGTACTGCGAGAGGATAACCCAACTTTACACATGATCCAGCGGTTGCGGGATGAAGCACATCGGTTTGCGATCACGTATCATCGGCGGCTCCGCCAGAAGTCGCTGAGTGAGTCAGTGCTTGACGGGATTCCGAACCTCGGTCCGAAGCGGAAACAGGCACTGCTTCGGCATTTCGGTTCAATTGAAGCGATTCGAGAAGCGAGTTTAGATGGATTGCTCTCTGTGAAAGGAATTCCGCGCAGCGTCGCGGAAAATATTCGGAAGCACCTCTGAGTCGTGATTCAGCAATCGTTTCTACTGGAAGAGCTGCTGTCAATTGTTCTGCACGGATTCGTGCAATTTGTTTGGTGAACTGCACTGATTTGGGCAGTTTCAACACTCAGATCGGCGGACTTGTAGCGCAGGTGTGGCGTTTCTGGATTGGCATGTTATTTGCAACAACTATTTGGTAAATGGCTGTCGGCTAAGAGGTTTTGTGGAAGAACGTTCTGGCACGCTACATAGGAGTTCCCGTCAGCTGGCGGTTTCCGATGGCTGATGATCAATACACTAACAGCTGACAGCCAACAGCGAAATAAAAAATATGCGAGAAAGAAACATCAAAATCGTCACTATACTGCTCATCCTGTTGAGTGTCGCGGCGTTGCACATAAAACTTTATCGGTTTGCGGAAGTAACACATGACGGTGCGCTGCAAGTGTTAGTCTGTTTGGGGCGCGTTGTTGATATAGGCACAAGCGATGAGGCAGACCAAGTTTTATCCTTCCGTATTCTCTCTGGTCAGTTTCGTGGTGAGACTGTTCAGGTGAACAACGTTTGGACAGGACGTGCCTTTGGGGATAGGGTGTTAAGCAAGGGAAATGTGCTGTTCCTCGATATCCCACTCCGGGATCCCTCAAATCCAAGAATTGACACCGTATCAATGCGTGAATATTTCCGTACACCGTTCCTGCTCTATCTGGCGGGTGTGTTGGGTGTCCTGATGGTACTTGTCGCAGGAATGAAAGGTGTCCGCGCGATTCTGACGTTGTTTGTCACTGCTCTCACCGTGCTTTACCTGCTGGTGCCGCTGACGATCAGCGGTTACAACCCCATTGCGGTTGCGCTTCTAATTGCCACCCTGCTCACGTTCGCAACCTTCTTCCTCATTACAGGGTTTAGTTTCAAGGTAATCTCCGGTGTACTTGGCACGCTTGGTGGATTAGCCGCTGTTGGAATCTTGTCTGTCATCAGCCAACATGCGATGGCACTAACTGGGTTGGCGCAAGAGTTCGGTTTCTTGGAGCTTGGGATCGCACTGTGGCGGACACCCGCCTCGCATCATTGGAATTTCACAGGTATCCTATCTGCCGGTATCATCTTGGGTGCTGTCGGTGCAATGATGGATGTAAGCATGTCGATTTCCTCGAGCGTCCATGAAGTCAAGCAGGTGAATCCGAACATTACCGTCCGGCAGGCGATCCGTGCTGGACTGAATGTGGGCAGGGACATTATGGGGACAATGGCGGATACGCTCATCTTCGCCTACCTCGGCGCGCACATGATGACGATGTTGCTTCCACGCATTGATTTCCCCGAAGTCGGTATTCTTTACCCTTTTCTCCGTCTCGTCAACGATGAAGCGACGGCAGTTGCTATTATTCAAGCTATCGTAGGTACTATTGGGCTGGTGCTCACGGTTCCAATTGCCGCATCGGTTGCTGGGTTCCTCACACAGTACGCGAAGGTAGACAGATCTGAAATTCACGAAGATCTACCTTCGGAAGAGGAATTAGAGGAGTTGTTCCGTGCTGATCCACCGCGTAGCAAAGCCCGAATCGCTGTTCCGATTGCAATGGTTGTTGTTCTTGTGGGTACCATCTTTGTTTACTACCGCACGCATGACCTCTCCGCAACGGTTTTGGAGCAGCGGGATGCAGACGGAAATCCTATTAACAGATCGGAGTACGCAAAAGGCAGAGTTGTCCGTTTGCTTGAATCTACTGGGAATCTCCTGTTTCACATTGACAGCAGTGCTGTGAGTGATCTGGACAATGGCGTTGTTCCTCTGGTTTTACGTGAGGCGTTCAGTAGCCAAGGTATCCCATTTTCGGATGAAGTCACCGTCTCGGTTAAACCATGGAAGGACAGCCGTTGGCTCCTCTCGGATACAAAGTATGAACAGACGTATAGTATTCGGGCAGCGGAGGATGATGAGGGGGACATCCTCAATGTTTATGAGTCGAAAAGCGAGCATCATATCCTTGAGGTGGAGATGCTGAGTGGGATGTATAAAGGTAGACGCTTGGTGCTACGAAACATTGTGAACCACAATATGCCGTTGTTGAGCATTCCAGCGGAGCCGGGGGATGTTATTCTTTGTCGTGTTGCAGGAGATCCAGAGCAGGTTGGCCTCGTTAATATCGTCCAAGATTACGGTAGGGATCGGTTTTTGATTTGGATGGTAGGCGGGATGTTGCTGGTTATTATCCTCGTCGGTAGACTTGAGGGCATCCGTACGGCGTGTGCGATGCTAATGTCTGCCGGTGTTATCTATTTCTTCATGCTGCCGTTGATTTCACAAGGTGCGAATGCGGTATTCATTGTGACGCTGACTTCGGGCGTAGTGGCGTTTGTGTCTCTCGTATTCGTGATTGGTCCGAGTCGAAAGACATTTTCCGCTGTGCTCGGAACGATGGGCGGAATCTTGGTTGCGGGTTTGATTGTCCTGTTTGCGCAGCAGCATCTCCATTTTTCTGGGTTAGAGAATGCGATTTCGGCGGATATTATAGAAGCGACGCGTACACCACCGTTCGATTTTGTGCAAATCCTTTTAGCGGGCATGCTGATGGGGGTGTTAGGTGTCGCTGTTGACGGTGCGATTGAAGTGGCATCCAGTATGGAAGAAATTCGCAGGGCAAATCCGAACATGCCGACTTGGCGGCTTATCGCTTCTGGTTTGAATGTCGGTACGGACATCCTTGGGACGATGGTGAATACGTTAGTGTTTGCCTATCTTGGCGTGGAATTGCTGCTTGTTGTCACAGTTGCTGCACCCAATCTGGACTTTTTCAAATCACCACCAGCGCAGCTGTTGAGCATCGGTGTCGTATCTGCGGAGATTGTACGGTTGCTCGCTGGGACACTTGGTCTGGTTCTGGCGATTCCTATTACGGCGATAATTTGTGCGTTCTGGAACCCGAAGCAGAAGGCATAAAGTATTCGTTCTTAACGTGGTAGGTTTTCCGCCAAAACACCTTGCCTTATTTCCCCTTCCCTGCCGAGATTTCTAATCTCACCGTTTTGAAGGTGGCACTATTGCGGACACCACGCCATCACCGTTCCGAAACTGGCAAAAGCACTGTTTTCACCACTTGTTAGGATTCGCGAGCCTTGGACGACAACCCGTGTGTCACGACTCGTGATTTTGTAACTGACAGGGGCATCTTTCGCAATGAGCGGTTCACCGTTTTCGCCCTTCAGTTTATCGAGTCGGTAATGGACCGAGCGGTGTGCTGGCACGTCAAATTCGCAGGAAACGTTCTCCAGCGTGGTGTCCTCATAAAGCACCTCTAAGAGACAACATGTATCTCTATCGGCGGTATTGGAGATGCATATAGATTCATGGGAAAAATAGCCACCCCCGTGCTCTTCCCATTCCTGCTCTGCTGGCGTTAACGCCGCCATGTAACCATCAGGAATAACCCAAACATAAGCCCCGTCACCATCTGAAGTATAGGCTTTGAGAGCATCCGTTATTGCCTCCGGATTGTCAGCCACTTTATCCAACGAAATCACAAGAAATCGGGAGCGTGTTTTTATTCCATTTACTAATGTGGTATGTTTTAATTCGCCTCTCACATTTAAGCATAACGTGTTATCTCCCAACATCATGAGGTGGCTTATGCCTTGTGATGCAAGCCAATCGCCGAATGTATCGTTGAGGAGTGTTGATAGATTTTTGAGGTTTGATATCCCCCCCAGTTTATAATCTTCAATCGTTGCTAATAATGTTCCAAATGTCATAGTTTCCTTCCTTTTACACCATCCATCTTTCACTAATAGTGAGAACTGCCATTAGTACCTGCAAAAGCACACTTTCGGCATCGCTTCCAACGAACTGTCGATGCGTATCAATATAGGTGCCGTAATCGGCAGCCCACTCCCGAAAGTAGGTTTGGTATTCCCAACCATCTGTGGTGCGTTGGAAAACCGACCGATCTGGGTACGGGAGTTTCTGTCTTAAGAGTTGCTGTAGTTGTTCGGAGGTTGGTATCCATACACCTTCAGAGTTTTCTGTGTCAGGTCGAAGTGCCTGAATCTCAGGGTGTAGGCATTGCTCTAAGTATGCTTGCGGATGTGTCTGTGTTTCGGATGGATTCATAGATTTGTGATTCGTTCAGCGTACCAAAGTTGATTTATAGTAAAATCCGAAAATATGTTTACAGTTCGTCAGAGAACAAAAGCTCCACCGCCGCTGGCGAGGATTGTATCCTCGCCTTTGTGTTGGTGTATAGGTAATTACAAGCTTTACTATAAAGCACATTATACGATAAGGGCGTTTTAGAGTCAACATTTTCTTTAGAAGATGGGGACACTCCTGCTCCTATAGTGTCAACTTCCGGATCAGTTGCTCTTTGCTGTAGCTGTGGTTTCCTAATCACGACGACTTACATGGAACGGCGAAAGAGCGGTCACTTACGGCAGAGGATAATTAAACCGATGTCCCCGGAATGTAACGCTTTTTGAAATCTAACGTTTACCAGATTGGTAACATCGGTGCATATATACAGCATCACTTTTGAGGGAGGGATTATGACTAATAAATGAGTCACCTGAAAGCTTTTCAAACTGAATATGAACAGGCTCGCGATAAATGGATTGAGGTTAACCAATTACGAACAGATTGGGAATCCGAAGATCCGGTTTATGAGGATTGGGTTTTCGCAGGCGTGATTGATTATGGTGATCTTAGCGATTCAGGCACCGCGAACGCCTATGTAGGGGGTCATTTCATTGTAACTGGTGAGTTTAAGGAGGTCCATCGCTGACATTCAAACTAAGATGGACGCTATGGAAATCGGCGTTGACAATAGATTTAACGACACCTCTGATAGGAGATTGGGTTATGCCCCGCTCACTTATACGAAGATACTTTCTCGTCGTTTTCATTGGAATTGTGGCAATTGTCCTCACCAACCCTCTGTGTGGTTTCGCGCAGGAGGTCACATCAATGCTTTCAGGACGTGTTGTTAATACAGAGGGCAGCCCAGTTTCCGATCTCAAAATCGGTATTCAAAGTGGGAACGGCACAAGGGAGCATTCGCAAACAGATTTAGCGGGGCATTTCTCAATCACCGATATCATTCCAGGGGCAATCAGACTGGAACTGCTTCCCACATTTAATCCAGACACAGAGATACTCACCCTTGAAATCGGGGGGCTCACCTTCTATCCGAGTAACATGTTACCTTTTACGTGGTTTGCGTTTGAACTTGATTCAGGGGTGCACGTTGAAAATATCGTCATCACCACGCAGCCTCGGATGCGGATTCGCGGATGAGTTGTGTTTGAAAACGGGGAACCGCTTCACAATCAGCATGTTGAGCTGCGTATCACTTGACAAATGTTGGATACGGGGAGAAGCGGACATTCAATTAACTTACTGCAGACTGATACCGAGGGTTACTTTATAGAATATGTAAGATTCCCAGCTGTTTACACGGTATTCGTGAGATATCGGGGAATGAAGGCACTCTCGGAGCCGTTTCTTCTCAAAACCGGCGAACGTTACGATGACCTTGTTTTAACCCTGAGTTCTCAGCCGATTGACTTTAAACCACCTGGGGAACGCGGTAAATTGCCTGCCACATCCATGGGAGTGTGGGGCGTGAATCCTGCAAATGGGCACGCTTACAAAAGAATTTACTGCAAAAGCCGAGACGATGCGATCGCCCAAGCGGCTGCTGAGAAAGCACATCTCGTCACGATTAACGATGCTGCAGAACAGAAATGGCTGGAAGGCCTTTTTGTTGAAAAAAGATTTTTTTGGATTGGGCTCAGTGATGCAGAAAAAGAAGGGCAATGGCAGTGGGATAACGGCGATCCCCTCACGTATACAAATTGGGCATCTCATGAACCAGATGAAGAAGGCACTATGGACGAGGGAGATTATGCTGTTATGGACCTTTCCTCAAAAAAATGGTTAGACGTTGGTGCTGGAAATCCTATCTGGAAAACTGTTCAGTATACTATCATCGAAAAAGAGAATTTGCGCGATGAAACACCAAAGACAGAAAAATAGTTCTGCTAAAGAGGTCTTAGGACGCGTTTTACAAAACGCCGTAGCTATTTTGCTGTTATTCGTTTCCAACAGTATCGCTCAGGAAAAGGGAACAACAGCTTTATCCGGAAGCGTTGTTGATGAACAAGGGGAGCCGATTCCTGGAATAACCATAGGGGTTCAGTCTGTTGTCATTAAAAATAACGTCGCAGTCCCGATGTCTGCTCCTGCTGCGGCACAGTTGGAAACAGACGATGAAGTCTATGGACTGTCTTTTCCAAAAGCGCGAACGGATTCGGAAGGGCACTTCACCCTCACGGAAATTCACTCGGGGCCTGTGCAGCTCCTTGTGCTGCCTGTGGAACCGCTCACTGAAAAACAACTAAACGGTTCAACGCTAACCTCTTGGTTTGAATTGACTCCCAATTTTGAGCCTCCACTTGAGATTCTTTCTGTCAAATTCGGGATGCTGACGTTTCACCAGCGGCAAACATTAACTGGATTAGGCAAAGTTACGTTTGCTATCAAGCCAGGGTTTCATGTCAAAAATATTAAAGTGAAAGCGCGTTATCGGACTCGTCTCCACGGCAGGATTGTTTTCGCGGATGAAACCCGCTTGCCAACGAATACGTTCAAGTCAAAGTCGTAAAGGAATTGCCAAATGGTGCAATTCTCCCCGGGCCGACACAGTGGGAACTTCGGACAGATGCTGAGGGTTACTTTGTCAAATATGGAGATGGGCCAGGTGTCTACACTGTATCCGTTCACTACAAGGACAAGCGTGTGATGCCGACCCAATTTCAGTTAACAGAGGGGCAGAAACATTATGAGGGTCCGATTTTGAAATTCAGCAGCAAGTCATTTCCAGCTCCAGCGAAACTACCTGTTATAGAGCCGCCCCCGGATGCTACTACGGTTTGGGTGGTTAACCCCGAAAATGGGCACGCTTACAAAAGGATCGGGTGTAAGAATGTGCAGGATGCCCTTAATCAAGCTGCTTCAGAAAACGCATATTTTGTTGCGATTAACAACGAGGTAGAACAAAAGTGGCTGTCAGAGCTCTTTGGGAATCATCTTTTTTGGGTAGGGCTCAGAGGAAGGGGTAAAACAAGCGAACTGCAGTGGGACAACGGTGAACCCCTCACTTATACAAGCTGGACCCCTTATGCAGCCTTTCATCACCCGCTTCATAGAAGAAAAAACGTCTTTGTTGTCGTCAATTTGTCAGATGGGAAGTGGTACGCCATCCAACCAAGTCACTCCCTCTGGCGAAAAACTCACATGGCAATCTTGGAAAAAGGCTCATTTTAAATGTTCTTTGCGGTTAGTTCGCCGGGTATTGAATCACAGGAACTTTGCGCCATCCCTGCCCCTCTGTGAACTCTCGGACACTAAGACACCAGACCACAACCCGCTTGCCTTTCATTTTATCACGTCGCCGGAAAAGACTCAACCGCGACGGTGTGGCACCGGACCCCCGAACCGCTACTACATCCACAGGGAATCCGAGTTGATAGGCGAGATGATCTGGTAAACCCGCACCTTGTGCATGCATATCGCCACCCGCGTGAAAAACAAGGTTGTGGCTATCTCCGAGTAGGACAACCGGACTCGCGCGCCACGATGCACCGATATTTTCTCCAACATAAGTAAGCCTTAAGTGCTCCTTCTGTAGATTCTGGTCGCCAAGTGCGTTCCAGAGATCGCCCGTGATCTCAACGGTGCGCGTTTCGATTTTTGTATTGTGCTTAGGAGTCTCTGCTGCCCACGCAGGCGCGCCGATGGCTTTGGCGATTGCACCCGCCGCCAGGACACATCCTTGCCCAGACCAATGTGTGTCCTGTTTGCAGTACACTGGACCGGCATCTGTGAACCGATTTTGGAGAAAAAGTGGTGTTAGATCCAGCACATTTACCCCGTGTTTCCGTAAAATGTCGTAGAACTCCTGATGATGTTCATCAGTCCGTGTTGTCACGGTGCCATGCTCGGAAATCATCTCTGGGTAAATCGTGGCTTTTGCCGGTATCGGCACAAAAATCAGCGAAATTCCTGCGCTGTCCAATTGCGCTTTGAAGTCGAGGATTGCAGGAATCGGATCGGTGAATTCAGGGGTTGATGCTTGACTGACCTTTCTCGCTGCCTCTCCCCAAAATTGTCCCACGCTCATAGAGCGCAGTTCGGGGGCAAAGAACAACCACCCCTCTTTTCCAGAAACGACTGTTGTTTTTTCTGCTTCTGCCTCAACAACCTTTTCAGCCAATGACTGCATGAAAAGCTCGGTTGAAGCAGCAGCGAAGTTAGAAAACCCCACCAGCAACAGAATGGATAATAGTATGTAAGGTGTAACCTGTAAACGCATCTTTAAAGGACTTAGATTTCGTAAGGTCATCACGGTATCTCTCCCCAATAAACATTCAGCAACCAAGCATCCTCATTTTCTAATTCCTTGCGGTTGTAACTGCCGTAGTCCACTTCTACAGAATTCCACGGACGGAGTCGTAAGCTAACTTCCTGTCCTACTTTGAAGGTAGCAGCCTCTGTCCATTGATTCTCACGCATACCCCACAGAAACACAACGAACTCTTCTGGAAGGTCCGGTGTTTCGAGGTTTTTGAGGTGCAGCGCGATGATGCATTCGGCATAAGGGACACTTCCGGGTGCCGGTGGTTCTGTTTTCGCTTTGATAGTTGCCGTGACAAAAATGTTTTCACCCTGATCATCTGATTGCACTAAATCATCAATTGGATCGGGTTGAACCCGTGGTATTGATAGCGATTTCCAGTCACCAGAAAAGACTTCCCGCGTTGCGAACTGATAGACAAGGACGCGTTTACCAGCGAGGCGATCATTTCCACGCTTGATTTCCTGTACAAGAGCCTGACGTGTCGCATCGGCACCGCCCGCATTGATGACAATCTTATCAATTGGTTGTGCGAGCTCCGCACTGAGGTGTTCAACGAAACCGGCTGAAGCACCCCATCCCATGCCAGCAAGCGAATAGATATTGCTGAAACTATCTCCCAAAAACAGAATCTCTGATTCTTGATTTGGTTGCCACAGTTCACCCGAAGGTGTCTGAATAACGTGGCGTGTGACATGCTCCTGAGGGAACAGCATCTGATCTTCCGGCAGTTTCAACATCTTCGAGATGTCCCCAATATTGGCAGTATCCTCAGCAGTTTTGATATAAGCGAGTGACCGATTGTTGGACAATTCGACCCGCTCCACAATGAATGCTGCCAGATGTTTTGCGACCTGTTCCATTGCCGCTGGCTTCCAGTGTGTATCCGTTTCAAGATACTGAGCTTGGCGGTGGGTTGCTTTAAAGAGTCGTGGCGATGGATCATATACCAGAACTTTTTCTGATACAAGTGCCTCAACAAACGCCGCATAACCGGGATTATGTATCGGTGTGTCAGGATTTTGGTAGCGCGCTGAGAACTTCTCAGGGTGAATCGTCGGTTTAACGGGTGTTGGAACAACGATAAGGGTAATACCGCGTGCATCCAACTGACGATTGAAGTCAACAATAGCAGCAAGTGCTGTGCTTACTGTTTTCTGGGAGTCAGTATTAATAAGTGAATCTATGTCGGCACGGTAGAATAACCACCCGTCGCGTCCGAGATAGGCTTGTTCGTTGCCGATAAAGAACACCTGCGTCAGAACCGTCTGAACGCTCGGCAACAGCCAATGGGTCAGGACAGATTCTTCCTCCAGCGTATCCTCGTACTGTTCGATCTCTGTGAGATTGGGGACCGGTAACAAATTAACTGCTCGAAAGATGTGAGATGGTTCGCCACGCAGACCATCGGAAATTAACTGGCAGATCGGCACGGACAGAAGCGTCACACTGAAGATGACAAGACTGACGATGCTCACATTCCGCTTGACTTGTGTGGAGCCGAGTTCTTTTACAGCCGTCTCCCGGCGATGTTTAGCTAAGTTTTGCATGTGAAGAATGGTTTTCGGTTAAAGAGGTGCTTTGTAACAATTCACCATAGGTGTCAATTTAGGCTTTTTGCAGCGTTTTATTGCGGGAAGGCGAGGATGCTAGAGGAAACACCCCAGCAAAAACACCCTCGCCAGCGGCGATGAGCCTTCTGATTGCTAAACAAACGTGAGTTTGAAAATAAAAATTGAAGCGTCCCGTAGGTTGGGTTGAACGGAAACCTACTAAAAAATCGCACACAGCACAGTGTTTTCAGAGCAGAGAAACCTGAAATCACCAAAAACCGAGTGAAACCCAACGCATTATGAGACCGACACGGTTTGGGCTCATCTGCCCCCATTTTTTTCTGAAGTATAAGGTTATGGTCTGTGAGAGCGCATAGGTATGAGAAACCGATGTTAATAAATGCCAAAGAGCGTATCGCCTTTTCGCTGAAGATCTGTGAAAAATGAGAGGAGATACTCCGGATGCCAGAAGTCAGTAATCACGCGTTTGATGACATTTATGACGGAATACCGTTTTTGGTATCCATTGAAAGCTTTTGTCCAGCGTGTAGCTGACTTCTCATAAGAGAGAAACAGTAATCCATAAGCCAAACACGCCAGCAACCATAGAATAGCGACCCGTTGGTGAGTCGGTTTCTTCAAGACGAGTTTACCGAAGCCAAAACACGCCTTGATGTCTCGAAATCCATGTTCAATCTGCATCCTGCGTTTGTAAGTGTGATAGAGTTGATGTCCACAGACCCGGTTTGAAATGAGATACATTGGGTCTTTGGGGTTATTTCTTCGGACATAAAGTTGCACAGGTATCTGATGCGTTGTGTGGTAAAGCACTTCACCATGAAACTTATTTTCAAAGGCATCAAGTTTCTTGGCACTGCCTTGATACCGGATACCGACGTTCCGGCAAACACGCATGATAAAGGGGATGTCTCGGTCTTTGAGAAAGGCGATGACATATTTCGCACGGGCGAACCCTCGGTCAAAGACGAGAAGGGGCTGTCGTCCTGACTTCGGACGCCCACAGGCGACAGCGAGCCGATAAACTTTCTGACAGAACCGTTGAATAATCTGATTATGACTCTTGTATTTCCCAGCGTGTATCTCTTCATCTTTATAGATGAACCAAAACACAGGGATCGCACGGTGGCGGAAGGGGATCGCCGCAACGATGGCTTTCCACCCGTCAATGAGGTCGGTCTCATCGATAAGGATAAGGAAATGCGGATACCCCTTTGTAGAGCAGAAGCAGCCGACAACGAAAGTCAACCATGCTTTCTGAAGCCTTTCAATCGGCAACGGCGTATCAAGAAACCGCAGCAGGCGCTTTTGTTTCGATTTCTCTGTTTTCACCGAAATGGGTAAGCGCGAGGCGATCTCATGGATACGGAAAGTTTTCGCAATACACACAGCTATAACCGTCAACAAAAGATTTCGGAAACTCGGTTTTTTCAGACCGAGGGGTTTGAAGATTTTTGAAAAATGTGTTAGTATAGGTTTTGGATGGACCCGCTTTGGGGTATATCTACTTTTCATAAAATACCTCCTTACAGATAAACCTTGCCGGGTAAGTCAGACATTGTAAGGAGGTATTTTATCAGAACACCCCTGACTTTCCAACAACTTTTCCATCTCAAACCTTTCACCACAAAACCTCTACAAAAAATGGGGGCAGATGAGCACGGTTTGGGATGTTGGGTTTCGCTCCACCTATCTCCCCGAAGGGTTCATTGAAGACCGGAACGCTGTGTATAGCGAAAAAGCACTTGTGATTTTACCGCTCAACCTAAGGGGAACTAAAGTTTGGACAATTTTTAGAATTATAGTGCGAAAAAGCAGAAAAAGAGGTATCCTTTCATAAACACACCTGTTTTGAAAGGACAGTAAACATGGACCTCCTTTTCTGCTTAGGAGATATTCTATCGGATTTTCGTCGTTTATTCAATGAACAAAACTTCTCGCTTTTCCAAGCGTTTATCTTTGGCTTCATCGCCAATAGGGGGCGTGGAACGCTGACGGAAGTTTATCAATGTAGTGGTTCAGAGACGAAGTATTGGTCCTTTCCGAAGTTCCTTTCGCGGGGGCAATGGAGTGCCGATGCTGTCGCAGCGGTTCTCATCAGGCACATCCAACACCGCTTTAGGGATTGGGTTTATGTCTATGATGAGACGAAGGCTCTGAAGACGGGCAAATTCCAATGGGGTCTGCATTTTTTCCGCAACTTCAGTTATCAAAAGGGAGGCGTGAATCAATCGAAGTTTCATTACGGACACGAGTTTGGCGCGTTAGGTTTACTTTGTCAGACGGCGACACAGTGGCATCTATTCCCCGTCTGGGTGAAACTCATGACTCCCCAGACGCTCCGCGATGAAAGCGATGCGGTGTTGAAGCGTATTTGTTCAAAGATCCTGCCGGGCCTTATTATCTTTGACCGTGGCTTCGCACGGCGAAAAGTGTTTACAATGGCATTGCGTTTCGGACATCATATCTTATGTCGTGCGAAATCTAATGCGGTTTTCTATCGTTTACCGAAACCCGCAAAACGTCGCCAACGCGGGCGCCCTCGGAAATACGGAGACCGTCTCGATATTCGCCGACTGCGATATAACGACATAGATATAAACGCAAAAAGTTATTCAATTGCCTCAAAGGTCGTTCGGACGCGGATGTGTGATGCTGAAGTCCGACTCGTCGTTATCCGAAACCACCCGAAGGTCTCAAAACCGTATCGGTATTTCTGCGTCTTTACAACGGATTTGACGCTTGAAATCCCGAAGATTATCGAGTATTATCAACAAAGGTGGCAGATAGAAACTGCCTTTCGAGATGCCAAACAGCACTTCGGCTTCGATGCTTATCGCCTGAAGTCTCGCAAGAGCATCAATCGGTTCGTTCAACTCAGTTTCGTCGCAGCAAGTCTTACAAAGTTGATATTCTCAACACGCCACGCGACGCAAAAAATGATAAGTGTTCTCGAGGTCTGTCAACATCTCGGCATTCATTGGTATCGCCCCGGAAAACTCACACAAGGTTTACGGGTGGCTTATCTTCGCTCGCAAATGGCGATAGCGTTATTTTCTGCCAAGTTCAATGAAAAAACAAACTCGCAGAATATTAATGTCAGTGTTCAAGAGGATACACCCCTGCCTTTCGACAAGGCAGCATAAGTTTACAATATTGTCCAAACTTTAGTAAGGGGAAACACCCAAGCAAAAACACCTACGTCCATATTTGTCCTTTATTCTTCAACCAACGTTTAATTATCAAACTCACGTTAAACAACTGTCTACATATTTTCAGGTTTTACCATAATTAAAAAATAAAATAGATGAATGGATTGTACGCCTGCGTTGCCAAAACAGCGAGGGCCAACCAGAACAGACACAGACATACCGCCATTTTGAGAGGGGTCAACTGCTGTGTCCACTCCCATGTCTGTGGAAAATACCAAGTGACAACACTTGCTATTCCGATAACTAATAGATAGTAAGGCTGATAGAGAATACCGGCGATTAAATCGGTGCTTGTGTGAACAGACACTTTGCTGAACATGCATTGCAGATAAACGATTGCGTGTGATAGTTCACTGATTCTAAAGAAAACCCATGCTATCAACACAAGTAGGAACGTCGCTATGATCCGCAATGGTTTCCGTAGAGATGCATAAAAACTCGCTTTTCCCTGTTTCCTCTCAAGCGCAAGCATACCGCCGTGAATCCCACCCCAGATAACGAAATTCCACGATGCGCCGTGCCATAAGCCCCCAAGCAGCATCACAAGTGCCAAGTTGACGTAGGTGCGAGCAGCACTTCGACGGTTTCCACCGAGCGGAATATAGAGGTAATCACGTAACCAACTGGAAAGCGAGATGTGCCATCGCCGCCAGAATTCTGTAATAGACTCAGAGTGATAGGGTGAATCAAAGTTCTTAGCAAAAGTGAACCCCAGCATCAACCCTAAACCGATCGCCATGTCGGAATAACCGCTAAAATCGAAATAGATTTGAAAGGCATAAGCGATTACGCCATACCATGCTTCAAGCGTGCCAACGACACCGGCATCGAAGACTGTGTCCGCACATTTACCACAGGGATTGGCAATCAAAACCTTCTTTGCCATACCGAGCGAGAAAAACGCGATACCGCGCGCGAACTTTTGCAATGTATGTGCGCGATGCTGTAGTTGATCGGCAATTTCCGAAAACCGAACGATGGGACCCGCGACGAGTTGCGGAAACATTGACACGTAACAGGCGAAGTCAATAAAATTCCGAATCGCCTTCGCATCGCCACGGTAGACATCTATCGTATAACTCATCGACTGGAATGTATAGAAACTGATACCGAGCGGAAGCGTTACGTGAAGAACCCCTTCCCATATCGGTAGCCCCAGCCAATCTACAACAGCGTTTACGTTCGCAACACCAAAATTGAAGTATTTGAAAAAACCTAAAAGGGACAGATTTGAACAGATCGAAACCGTCACTGCCAATTTGCGACGCTGCTGACGCTTATTCTCAGAGATAACTCGACCACACGTATAATCAATCAGTGTTGAAGCAAACATTAGGGGAGCAAACAAGGGGTTTGCCCAGCCGTAAAAGATATAACTAAAAAGCGTCAACCCGAAGTGTTTTGCTCGGTGCGGGAGGAGGTAGTAAGTTACGAGAGCAATAGGGAGAAAGTAGTAGACAAAAATATGCGAACTAAAAACCATATTTTTAACTATTGGCTCTTGGGCATCGTTCCACTTCGTTTCACGATGGTTTTCGGTGAAGTTCAGGGGGAAATCGAAAAAGTGATGACAGACTGCCCTTCCTTCAACGAAACCTGTTATGGTGCCTAATCGCTTAATCTAACGCCTTGCGAATCGTTAAAAAATCGGATTTCTTCTAACGTCTGCGTCAACTTTGTTGCGCCAAGTGCATTCAAATGGTCAAGGTCTTTGAACATCTCTGGAGAGAAGTCGTGATCGCCACCCTGAAGGAAATCAACGAAAACGAGGTTCGCGTACTCAGCTTCCAATTGTTTCAATCGATCCACCAATTCCAGATACCCCTTCTGGGTTGTGCCATCATCGTCTACGACGGGTTGGTTTCGCATAATCGGGTGGAGGGGCGACAAATACAGCAAAACTTTAATATCTCGCTTACCCAATGCATCAATCATTGATGTAAGACGGTTCCAGCGCTTCTCAGAAATCTCCCATCTCTGTCTCACTTTTTTTACCTTCGGATTGTGCCATACCTCAGCCTTAAACTTCCAACCCCATGGCCGTTCGTTCCAGTATTCTGAGACGTGCGGTATTGAAGTAATTGCAGCAACCGTCTTTTTATTTTCACCTTCATCAGAGCTCTGCCAGAGGGTCTTGGCATGTTTACGATCAAAGGCGAAACCGCGGCTCTTTAGCAATCGCCGGTGAGCTGAATGCTCAAAATGCCGATTCACTGAGCGGGGCGACATCTGATAAACTACCCATTCTAATCTGGGCATTTTGATGAGATATTTATCAACAACAATCTCTTGGAATTCCAACGGGCCGCCTGAAATTGCGAGGTTATACGCCATCGGCGTTTTGAGATTTTCTTCACCATAAAACATCTCCGCACGAACACCTGCCTCGCCGCGCGAGTCTCCCAAGGATACAAGTTTGAGTTGATCTTTTATCCGCCAGAAGGTGGGCATCTTCTCTGAAAAAATGCTGTCGTAGTCGTAACGCTCCTCAACAGAACGGTTCTCAAGAATCTTCTGACCGACATCGTGATAGAGTGGAATTTCAGCGTCTAACGCAAGTGTATCGCTGGTGTAAAGACTCTCAAACTCACTAAATCGTTGGTACGGGTAAAGGTGGAGCGTGTGCGAACTTCCTACCTTTGCTTTTCCGATTGTCTGGGGTTGATTGTCGTAGATTGCCCAATGCGCGACGCGGAGTTTTTTACCTTTGAATTTGCCCTCCAGACGTTTCTGGACGCTGTACTCGTAAAACACGAGTGCCTCCCGATAGGGTGCGATGTCGGAAAGTGTGGGAATCTTGGATTTCGCGAGCAGTTTTACCTTGAGTCGGATAGGATCGCTTATATCTATATCTAACAATCTGCCGTCTGGGGCAATTTCCAAGTCAATTTCTACGCCGAACTCTTCGGCTTCAACGTCGTAATAAACCATCTCGGTTTGCAAACGACTCCCCACAATACTCATGCCGAGTTCGGTCCTGCGCTCCACATCATTAATTTTCAGTGTGCCGACGTGCCGATGAACTGTATCTTGGACAGGTATCGGCAGCTCCGAGAAAGCGATCTTCTCTGTAACATCCTTCTCCCTGAATGTGCCATCAGCTGCGATTTCAAGTTCGATGTCAATGCTATCGTCTTTCGCCTCTATGTCGTATACAGTTTTGCCATCTTCTTTTTCTCGGTCAACATCGCTAATTGGTACATCCCCGATTTCGCGGAGGGCAATCTTCTGGATACTTTCAGGGACTTCATCAAACGATATGTCTTTAGCAAATCCGTCAACACTTACAACAAAACACGCTATAATACAGAAGACAATCAACTGTATCAAGCACCGGCACTTTTTCAAAATACAACCTCCTATGATAGATTCGCCTGAAAAATAAGAAATTTTCCATTAAAATGATGCTGAAGACTAAAAACTTCCATCTGTGAAAATAACTTTTCACAATCCATCTCCTGAAAGGCAATCTTCATTTTATTGTGCTGTTGATTTCTCTCGGCATCGCTATGACATGGAACAGCAAAACTCAGCGTATTGTCACCAATTTGAGAATACTGATTCGGATTCAATATATTTGCGCCAGCCTTAACCTCTGTCATAATACGAAAGCGTAACCTTACTGAGGCATCATCCACGCTTCTCGTTCTACTGAAAGTTTGCTGTTCACCGAACAGATCTAACAAGTTACGTTTCAAAGATGGTGACAATGATTCCCCAAGTTCGTTTAGCCGTTCCTCCAGAGCTTGACCAAAAGACTCTGAAATAAGTGTTGAAACAGGAACCGTTTCAAAAAATTTTCCGTGAGTCAAACAGACTTTCACATTCCGTTGTTTTTTACCACGAATCAGATAAAAAACTTGACGAATAGGCAAGGAAAATATATTGTTCCCTGCTTCTTGCATCTGTGTCCGGATAGTATTCTTTTCACCTTCAGTTAACTTCTTAATGTCCTTTTCACCCGTCGGAATCGTTGAGTTAAAAGAGGCAACTGAATAACCCTTTTTGCTATCCTTGAGCTCAATCAATTCCCCACCAGTAAACTGTACATCGCTATCATTGAGTTTATAGTAAAGTTTAGAATTAATTAGACACCCCAAAGAGGCGAGGATACAATCCTCGCCAGCGGTGGTGAGGTGTTTTGTGTTTTCCAAAGTGCTCTCTTATTTTCGGGTTTTACTATAATGGCTAGATCAGGGAATATGCCCTTATTGGCACAAGAAAGCATTTGTTCATCAAATGGAAAATTCTCAAGTTTATTTTCCGAGAGAAAATCCTCTTTTTTTTCGCACAAGTCAGCAAAAAAGTGATAAATAGAGTAAATCATTTATTGCTTCAATTCAAAAAGGGCCATCTGTTTAGAAGCAGATGTCTCAGAAGATATAGATTTTTCCACTAGCGCAGCTGCCCCCCAAATTGCCTCTAAGTCCGGGGTGCATGCGTAATCCTTGAAAAAGCGTGAAATGTCGTCGGATTCTCTCTGTTCAGCAAGTCTGTTTTGAATGAGTGCAACATTGTGGCGATCCAATTCAATCCCAATCGACTTCCGCGTCAATTGCTCTGCTACAATCAGTGTTGTCCCTGAGCCTGCGAATGGATCTAAAACAACATCACTGGGGTTTGTAGAAGAGAGGATAATCCGTAAAAGGAGTTGAATAGGTGCCTGTTGTTTGTGCAAGCGATTCCCATCTGCATCTCGCAACGCTTCATCGCCGGCAAAATAGCCAGAGGTCAACTCACGAATATCATCCCATACATCAGGAACATACATTCCATTTTCACGTTCATGCTTGTAACCTACCGGTAGTGGGGGATCAATGCGGAGGCGATTGAAAACACGTGGTGTTTTACCTTTCGTTGCAAACGCAATAACCTGATAGTGCTTGCCGAAACGCTTTGTCCCTGGTACTGCCGAGGTTTTCTTTTTCCAGATAATCAAATTTTGAAAAGTCCACCCAGTATTCCGTAAGCATTGCAGGACGTATTCCGTGTTTTTCTCACGTTGCATGAAATAAATTGCACCGCCATTGGAAGTCAATGTATACACCTTTGCACAAATCTGGCGCATCCACTCCCAATATTTCTCAGCAGGCAAATTATCATCCCAAGCGTTGTAAGCCTTATCTTGATTGAAAGGCGGGTCAAGAAAGGAGAGGTTTATTCTTGAGGAAAAGTCGCTGCCATCTAAGGCAGTGGTGCAATTTTCATGGAGGATGATGCAGTTTTTTTTAGATGAATTGCCCATGATGTTTACGCGTCTCACAATTAAGGTGATTCCGGGTTATCTTCATCAGAAGGTTTTCCCCACGGTTCATTCTCGAAATCTCGGACTGCCGCACCTAACTCGCCCCAGAGATATTCGTCCCATAAATCCTCAGAAAGCATTTCGAGTTGTCGGTGCCGGATATAATCGCGGAACTGCTCGCTTTTTGGGTCATCTGATTCAGGGGTTTGTGCGTATTCTCTCATAATGAGCCTGTCCCTCACAAAAGGTGCGTCTGGTTTTCATACCTCTTGGTGTGCCTATGAGCCTTAAATTCTAATTAGCTTCCCGACAAGACGACCTGTATGGTTGTCGTCCTCAACAACAACCTTGCCGTTCACAAGGGTGTAATCGTAACCCTCTGCCCGCTGCGTCCAGCGTCCCGCCCCAACAGGTAGATCATATACAAATTCGGGAACTTCCATGCGGAGGTTTTCTTCATCAATCACATTGACATCGGCATAATACCCCGGTTTTAGCAGCCCGCGCTCAGGAATCCCAAAGGCTTCCGCGCCATCGGAAGTTAACCGACGGATTGTTTCTTCAAGACTGAACACCTGTCGTTCACCGTGCCAATACGTTAAAGCATGCGTTGAGAGGGATGCATCGCAGATAGCGTTGACATGCGCACCTGCATCACCGAGACCGAGGAGGGAGTCTCGGTAACGTACAACCTCTTCAACATGCGCAAGATTATGATTGTTTGTTGCAAAAGCAAAGAGTTGTCGTCCATCGGTTTCGTGGAATAACCGCACAACCGTCTCTATCGGACGTTCGTTGTTTTCATCTGCAATATTGCGCAATAGATTCTCCGATTTACGGACATATTCGCATTCTGTCGGTCCGAAACGATATAGCATTTTACCAAGACGTTCATCACTTTCTGGAGGAATATCTAACAACTTCGCACGCGTCTCTTCATCTTGGATCGCTATCAACCGTTCAGTGTATGGGAGACTATATAATTCCCGCCACGCGCTCGCGTCGCGAATCGGCATCCAATTACAAAGACCAACCATCACCGTGTTCACGCGGGAAGACACCATCGGACGTGCTTGTGCCCCGGCGGCTCGCTCTTCATCAAGCCATTTCAAATATAAGGTCTGGATTGTCGGTACAGCTTCGTGTGTGAACGCGCTGAAGATCACTGGACATCCGCTCTGTCGGTTTACCTCAGCAATGCGGTGGATCTCCTTTCGCGTTTCTGGATACTCTGTTGTCGGATAGTTTTCATACTCCCCAAAACCGGGTGCCCATTGAAAAACACCTTTGTTGTGTTTACCAACGGCTTGCGCGAGCGCGACAAGTTCATCAAGATGTGCGAAGGTACCAGGAATAGGAATACCTTCAGAGGTTTTGTGCGTAAGGGTTCGAGAAGTAGAGAATCCCAGCGCGCCTGCCTCCATCGCCTCATCAACGAAACGCTGCATCGTTTTCATTTCATCGGCAGTTGGATTCCTATCCTTTTTTAGGCTATCTTCACCCATGGCGTGGTAACGGGTCGCCGCATGCCCAATCATACCACAGACATTCACGCCCTTCGGGCATGCATCTAACGCATCGTAGAATTCCCCAAAAGTCTCCCAATTCCAACGCAGACTTGACATGATACTTTCCGCAGGGATACCTTCAACACTTTCAAGGACCTTCGCTAAAACCATGTGGTCTGTCTGCTTGACAGGAGCAAAACTTACGCCGCAACTCCCGAGAATTAGTGTGGTAATGCCGTGCCAGCATGCCGGTGTGCCGAATGGATCCCACATAAACTGTGCATCCATGTGTGTATGCGTATCTACAAAGCCTGGTGTAACGAGCTTGCCTGTGGCATCAATTACTTGGTACGCAGCATCAGAAACATCACCGACAACTGTGATACACTCACCATTGATAGCAACATCGGCTTCAAAACTTGGCTTGCCGGTCCCATCAATAACCGTTCCATTGCGAATAACAAGATCATGCACTGTCCCTCTCCTTTACAGGGTAGAACATAGCTGTTTTTAACGTCAATTGGCGCGCTTACAATCTATGTTAGACTGTATATTGCTTTAGGGTATCGTCATCTAAATTTTCCAGCACATCTTTCGTATCGTGCTGCTGCCCTCTTTCAAGTTCCTGTTCAGCGAATCCATGCTCAGCAATAACGCTCTCGGCAACATAGATCGGAGCTTCACAACGAAGGGCAAGTGCGATTCCATCACTCGGACGACAGTCTACTTCAATGTTTCCATCCTTGACTTGCAATGTCATGTATGCATAGAAAGTGTGTTTTTCAAAGGTGTGTACACACACAGCCACAACTTTTGCCTCAAGTGTTTCAATCATAATCTTGAGCAAATCGTGTGTCAATGGACGCGGGAGTTCTATATTTTCCAAATGCTTCTGGATAGCTGCCGCTTCCGATTCACCGATCAAGATGGGCAGTATCCGATTCAAATCGCCCTCTTTCTCTCTAAGGACAACTATCGGTGCGCCTGTGCTCCGATCAATTGAGAGAAAGTTAACTTTAACCTCAATGTCTGGTTGTTTCTCTTTTTCCATCTGTGCATCCTTTCATAGGCACTGGCGTTTAAAGCGTAGTCTATTCTCGCCAGTGTTTGTTTAAAAGTGAGGGTAAGCGCAGCAGGGGCCACGCCCGAAACTCACAAAAATGCCAACTAATCGTCATCCGTCGATTCTGATGAATTTACCTGAGAATCAACTACCACACCCGAAGCGTAATCGCGAACGGTCTGGGCAATCTTTTCGGTGTCTAAACCACTGAAACCGACGATTTCTTTAAGCAACGGCACCGCCGCGCCAGCGTTTACAATTGAACTGAGAACCCGGTTCATACTACCACTGCTTCCATTACCATTGCCACCGCCGAGGTCAAGCACACGAATGCTTTCAATCCGTTCTGCCGGTTTCATCAACTCGTTCGTTACCTCCGGTAGAGATTCCACCAGTGCCAATATAGCATCGCTAACGAGCACTTTGGAATCCGCCTGATTCTTCGCGGCAATTGAGGCTTCTTCGCCATGGGCTTTCGCCTTCGCTTCTACAAGCAATGCTTCGGCGAGAATTCTTTGCGCTTGCGCTTGGACTTCAGCCGCCCCAAGTTCCGCCTTAGCAGCCTCGACAACAGCGTAGGCTTCCGCATCGGCGGCGCGTTCCTTAGCGATCCGTTCCTCGTCCGCTTCCTGTTCCGCGCGGATAAGAGCAACCTTGCTTTGCCGCTCTGCTTCCTCAATAGCCTCAGCAGTTAAAACACCGGCTTCGGCTTTTGCCTTTTGTGCACTAATGTCCAAGAGTTCAATGAGTGCTGCCTCGCGCTCCTTTTCCTTGAATGAGACCTGAATGGCGTTCTCAGCCTGTGCCTCTTTTTCCTCGCGGTCTTTCTCAATAAGAACGATTCTGCTGGAGATACCTGATTCCTCAACAGCGCGCTGCTGCTCAATCTTGGCTTTTTCGACGGTGAGTTCGCGCTGAATTTGTGCTTCCTCAATCATCTGTTCTTGCTGGACACGAGCGACTTCAACCGCCTGCTTCTGTGCGATCTCGGTTTCTTGGACTTGACGTTCCTGTTCGATTCGGGCAGTATCAAGCCGTTGTTTCTGGAGGATCTCTGTAGCCTTCACTGCTTCTTCTTGCTTGATTCGCGCTTCCTCAACAGCTTGTTGCTGTTCGAGTTTATGCGCTTCAATTTCGCGTTCTTGCTCGGCTTTGTTGGTAGCGATTGCCTTGCGCTGTTCTTCTTGTGCGAAGTCGAGGCGTTTCTCTACTTCTAAGCCCTCTGTCTCGGTTTCCTCTTCACGTTGTTTAATCTCAAGTTGGGCTTTGAGTCGGTCTTCTTCGCGTTTCACTTGGTTTTCATGTTCGATGCGTGCGGTTTTGGTCTGCCGGTCTTCAACTTCTTCCTTGATAGTTTGAATGGCGACAACGTCAAAGCGGTTGTTCTCGTTAAGTTCCTCAAGCGGTGTCTGGTCGAGGTTGGTGACGGCGACACTTTCCAATTTAAAGCCGTTCTGTTCAAGGTCGTCGCGGCAAGCTTCCTGGACCTGGTCGGAAAATTGCTGTCGTTTTTCGTGCAGTTCTTGTAAATCCATGGTTGCGGCGACGCTGCGCAGAACGCCAACAAGTTTGCCTTCGAGAAGTTTATTGACTTCGGCGGGCGTTAATGTTTTATTGCCGAGGCTTGCGACCGCTTTGAGTACATCCTGTTCATGAGGTTCGATTTTGACATAGAATTGTGCTTCAAGATCAACCCGCAAACTATCTTTGGTGATAAGTGCGGCTTGCCCTGTTCGTTCAACGGGTAACTGGAGTGTATTCAAGGAAATGAGTTGGGTTGTGTTGGTAATAGGATTGATGAGGCTTCCGCCAAAGACGACGCGCTTTTTTCGTCCGCCCGCGATGACTAACGCCGAATCTGCTGGTGCTTTTTTGTAAAAGGAACGATAGATTAACAAGAAAACAACGAGCAAAGCGATAATACTACCGACAACAGTAAAAAATAAATTAGCATCCATGTCCGAATTCTCCTCTGTGCTTTAATGGTTATCAGTTTTCGGTTAGGGAGGCGTTGTGCAACAATTTACCCTCCTTAAGTCGCCCGCTAAGTTTGGAGGGATTTTTACAAAACATCTCTTAATCACCAACCGACGATAGAGAATTGTTAAAACGTTACTCAATTTCACTTTTTCTTACATCAAAGATCCGTTTCGAGCGATCATAGTCTATGAGCACAACAGTATTCCCCTTGACAGGTGTGACTTCATCGGATTTGACACGGCAACTGACGGTCAATTCTGGTCCATCTGGAACTTGTACGCGAGCGGTGCCAAAGGTCGTTGTAATCTGTCCACTAATAACCCGCCCACTTAAACCGAGCAGATGGACATCACTGATCGCTTTTTCACTTTCAGGAAACAGTTTTGAGAGTCCCATGGAGATGTAACGCGTTCCTAATACGCAACAGAACAGGGCGATAAGACACGATATCCAAACCCACTGCTGATTCTCGGCGACATTAAGGAGTGCGTTCGCGATGAGGCCTGTGATTCCCCATGTTGCAAATAGGGACATCAGCACAACCATCAAGGGTACCCTGCCAACATTCAAAAATCCAAATACGTCGCCGAAAGAGGGACTCAGACCGCCTGTATCTCCGGCGACCTCAGCATCTACGTCCATATCAGCATCGATGTCGGCATCTATATCCATATCAGCATCTATATCTATATCCATATCAGCATCTATATCTATATCAGCGTCTACATCTATATCCATATCAGCATCTATATCAGCGTCTGCGTCACCGAAGTCGATTGCCCCCATCGCAAGTCGAAAGATCGCGAGTAGGAAGACAATGGTTAGTGGTGCCGTGAACCAGGCGTTGTATGAGACGACAAGATAATTCAGGAATTCTATCATGGCATTCTTTTCTACTTTGTGAGATGTTTAGTGATGAAGGCGCAGGCACATTTAGCTGAACGGAAGTTGATATTATCGATCCAATGAACAGCACGTACAACGCTAATTTCAAGTCTTGCTTGGTGGAGAAGCCGATGCTTGAGATGCCGAACCAACTTGACATCACAGATTTCCGTGAACAACAGATTACATCGGACATTCGCGTAAGAAACAGCGAGGCTCCCGATATATCGCTCATCTAAGACCAGCACCCGGCGCGATGTGATAAAAACAAAATCCGGGCGCAGCAAATTAGAGCGACCTAAGAGGCACAAGCACACATGTTCGTCCTCGCTTATATGCGCTCGCACAATCTTTTGAATACGAGGTGGCATGTTCGCGAATTCAGCCATGTTATTTTGCGAGCAACGTAGCAATGTACTGTTGGTAAGTACGGAACAACACTGTGAAAGTGGAGGTGGCGGGAATCGAACCCGCGTCCGAAGGCATTTCAATAGAGGCTACTACATGCTTATCACAGGTTTTAAAGTTCGTCTATCAGACTCCCCTGTGCAGGATTCACAATAGACTATCCCAAAAGTAATTCGCGGCACGCCCCTTGAGAATGAGCGAGCAGCTAGCCCGTATTGCGTCGCTTTCGCTGCCCTGACGGGCGACAGGTCGGCAAAGCGTAGCTGCGTTATTAAGCAGCTAGTGCTAATTCTTCATCAGCATTTATAAGTGTTCCGCCTATTTAACGAGGCCTGCGGAGACCTCGACATGCAACCTATATCTCATTTACCTTCGTCGAAACCTTGACACCCCCAGAATAGCCGTCAGCAATCAGTGGTCAACAGTCAGCCAGAGATGCTTGTGGCGGGAAACAATACCCAACTGCCACAGTCCCTGGAGGTTCCCGACAGTCGATAGCCAATATGCTGAAAGTCAATAGTCGTTCTACGATTGGTGGTTTTTCAAAACGTTGTTAATTGTATGCTCGGATCTCACTTACAGTCGCTTCACGTTCAATCTTGTCGCGTTTATCGTAAAGCTGCTTACCCATCGCGACAGCCAACTCCAGTTTTACTTTCCCGTTGCTAAAATACGCTCGAGTCGGAACAATAGTCATTCCCTTTGAACGGAGCGAGCGTTCAAGTTTAGTGATTTCCCGACGATGCAATAAAAGTTTACGTTTACGTTTCGGCTCGTGATTGGCAATATTTCCATGTTCATACGGACCGATGTGTGCATCAATGAGGAAGACTTCCCCATCTGCGACTTGTGCATAACTATCTGTCAAGTTAAGCCGTCCGGCACGAATTGCCTTCACTTCGGTGCCTTGCAAGACGACACCCGCCTCATACCGATCGCGCAAGTGATAGTCATATCTCGCCTTTCGATTTATGGTAATCACTGGAGTCGTAGAATTTTTGGCACCTTTCATCATGGTGTTAAGTATACCATAAAAATTAACTTGTGCGCAAGAAAAATTTTAGAAATTATAGCACCACCTAACCTCCAATTTGGAGGTATAAGTAGAAAACGGAGATCCATTCGGTTAAGTTGACCATAATAATTCTATTGTCAAAAAAGCCGGAAAATTTGAAGTTTTTTCTCAAAACAGGATTTTAGTGGAAAACAGCACGCAAATCTGATAGACTATACTATGAATATCGCAGTATTGGGAAAACCAAGTCACCGCGCCTGAGGATCCGTTCAAAACAAAAAAAGGAGTTCTTGATGCAACAACTTTATGACACGCGCTCACCGAATCCGCCTTCACGCGCGATTTTGGTGGGCATAAAACTCCGAGACAATTCAATGGACGAAACCGAAGAATCGCTACAAGAACTCCAGCAACTCGCAGAGACTGCTGGCATTGAAGTCGTCTGTGAGACAATTCAACCACGCAACGCCCCTAATCCCACATATTTCATTGGCGAAGGAAAGGTTGAAGAACTTAAACCACTCGTCGAAGAACTCAATGCGGACGCAATTATTTTCGATGAAGAACTGTCACCTGGACAGAATCGGAACCTTGAGAAAGCATTTGAGGTCGCTACAATTGACCGAACTGGACTTATCCTTCAGGTCTTCGCCCAACGGGCACTCACCAAAGAGGCACGGTTACAGGTAGCATTGGCACAACTCGAATATGCGCTTCCACGCCTCACTCGGATGTGGACACACCTTTCACGACTCGCAACAGGCGGAGGCGGTGGTAGACATCTCCGGGGTCCCGGCGAAACGCAGCTTGAAATGGACAGACGTTGGGTCCGTAGGAACATCGCGCAGGTCAGAAAAGCACTTGATGCCGTCGAAAAGCAACGTCATGTTCAACGCAAGAGACGATCTGAAAAAGCCAAAGTGTCTCTCGTTGGATACACCAATGCTGGGAAATCAACCCTTTTCAACGTACTAACGGGTGAAAGCGTTTTAGCTGAAGATAAATTGTTCGCAACCTTAGATTCTACCACGCGGAAGGTGGATCTGCCACAAAAGCAGCAAATTCTGTTAAGCGATACTGTCGGATTTATCAAGAAGTTGCCACACCAATTAGTTGCTGCATTCAAGGCAACACTCGAAGAGGTCTCGGAAGCAGACCTTCTGCTTCATGTCGTTGATGTAAGCCACCCAGAGGCAGAGGCACAAATAGCCGCTGTGAATGTAGTCCTTGAAGAATTAGATGCTACCGACATTCCGATGCTCACGGTTTTCAATAAAATTGATAGACTCAAAGACCAAGACGACCTGCAAATTTTACAGTGCCAATATCCGGAGGCACTGTCTATTTCAGCGCAACGCGGCGACGGCATTCCGGCTTTAATAGATGACTTGACACATCGTTTCGCTGAACGCGGCATGCCCCTTTCTCTCAGTATTCCGTATACAGACGGAAAAGCACTTGATTTGCTGCATAAGCATGGCACAGTGCTCGACACTGAATATGCTGCGGAAGCCGTTCACGTCAAGGCACGCTTGCCGAACCGCTACCTCAAATCGGTCTCTCAATTTTTGGTTTCTTCGTAAGAAAGGTAGTAACAATGCGATGGCTGGACCAGACTGACATCGGACACGACCTACAAATCTGTCCAGATTGTGACAGGGCATACGAGGTGCTCGACCAATTCTTGGGGAATCCACACGGCGATCAATCCGAAAACGACTGGATCGATACTGTATTCAACGATGCTTACTATGTCGCGATTCGGTGTCCACAATGCCTCGAAATTCGGCACCTCTGCATACAATCTCTAACAGCCACGCAATTTCACATTGAAAAGGAAAAAACATGAAGATAGGTGTTACCCAAATTATCCTTGGCGGCATGTCGTTAGACGATACGCTTTCCCTCTGTCAGGATGCCCGCTATGATGCTGTTGAACTCACTTTCGGTGAGGGACAAGACACCGACATTAATATGAGCGATACAGAACTCCGCGGCATCGCTACCAAGTGTGAGGACGCAGGTATAGAAATCAGTAGTATTACGGCGGGCTATGCCGACCGCGGCAACCTACTCAGCCTCGATGCAACACAGCGTGAAAAGGGGGCAGTTTCGCTCGCTCGCGGTTTAGAGGTCGCGGGAGCACTCGGTGTCGGCGGAATTTTACTACATCCCGGACAACTCACTGTCGAGGGAACTTATCAACAGGTTTGGGATAATCTCGTGGGCGTGTTAAAGGACCTCGCACCTTCCGCAGAAACACACCAAGTCGCAATCGGGCTTGAAAATGTGTGGAACAAATTCCTGCTTAGTCCAAAAGAGATGCGTGATATTGTAGACGCAATAGATAATAACTGGGTAGGCACCTATCTTGACACCGCGAATATGATGGCTTATGGTTATCCAGAACATTGGATCCGCGAACTGGGACACCGCATCAAGCGGGTACATTTTAAGGATTTCTCTCGCGGCGCGCACCAATTCGTCAACCTCTTAGATGGCGATACAGATTGGCAAGCGGTTATGGAGGCGTTCCGTAGCATCGGCTACGATGGCTACGTCATTCACGAAGTCGGCGGTGACAGGGAAGCACAAATCGACCTCGCGAAACGGATGCGTAAAATCGTTGCGATGTAACCGAAACAGAAAAGGCGATGGCTTTATCAGAAACCATCGCCTCATGCCGGAGGTCGGACTCGAACCGACATGGACCTAGGGCCCGCGGGATTTTGAGTCCCGTGCGTCTACCAATTTCACCACTCCGGCGATTCTATTATTAGCAACATATATTATACTATATTCCGGGCGGAAAGTCAAATTCGCGCCAAACAACCCAAAAATCATGGCGAATCAACAACAAAACACCGCATCTGAAAATATATTTCAACGCTTCTTTATAAACGCGCAAGCATTTCTTAGCCAATCGTGGAGAAAGGAAACATGGCAGACCTTATGGTATTGGGTACTTTGGCGAATTGTACCCAAACGCCGACGCATTCTCAAACTCATCCACCAACTCCAACCCCTTGATCCAAACGCCGCCCCTGAAATGCGAGCATTGCGGGACGAAGTTTTCTTAAAAAGTTGTTTAGAACTGCAACGCATCGAAGAAGCGGAGATACTCTTGGATATTCTTAGACACGCGCACCAACCGCTTGGATCCGAACAGATTCTTTTCGCGGCAATTTATCCGGTCTTAATTAAACGCGATATGGAAGTCATCCCGATTCTGACTGAAGACAGGCATCGGCTTGACGTAGAGATTGGCTATCTCGGGCACAATGAAGATTATTTCTTCTGGGTTCTTGAGATTGATGGGACAAAACGCCTTAACCTCGACACTCCCCTTACCTCAAGACTGGAAGTGCGAGACGATAAACGCTACGTGGTTTATTCACTCGGTAGTACTGGACTTGTTGACACAGATTATGCCGAGTACGCGGAACAGTGGCTTCTCGACTCGCCTCGTTTAACAGTTGCACTCCCTCTACTCGCCGCCGCGTATGCAGAACAGTGGATTCTTAACGCACGTATCTACCTCACACACATCCTCACAGACCTGAAAAAACGGAACTATCAGGTCACAGCAACGGTAATATCTGATTTTGAACGGGAGCGGTTGTCACTTTTACGCCGTCTTTCCCTGGACCGGCTAAGAAAACGTCAATCTCTGTCCGAACGCCGAAATCGGTAAGATAAATACCCGGTTCAATCGAGAAACAGACCCCAGAAATCAGTGCACGTGCGTCGCGCGTCTCTAAGTTGTCTAAATTTACACCGTTTCCGTGGATAACAGTGCCGATGTTGTGTCCAGTGCGGTGGATAAAGAATTCGCCATACCCTTTTTCAGTGATATATCCGCGAACACAGTCGTCCACTTCATACCCGTGAATTGGCTCATCAACAGCCCATCTCTCACGAATGAATCGGACGGCTCTATCCCTTGCTTCCTTAACAATATCGAAAATCTCAACATACCGCGCTGGAACGATTTCCCCGGCATAAGCCACCCATGTCGTATCGGCAAAAACCGCGTCCGGTTCTTTCTGCTTTGCCCACAAATCGATTAAGATGAAATCGCCTCCTTTAATTTCTTGGGTATCGGTTTCGGAGGGTGCGTAATGCGGGTCGCTACTTTTGGCATTCGCAGCAACGATAGGTGGATGGTCTGTAAGCAAGTCCATCGCGTCAAATTGTCCGAGGATTTCCTGTTGAACGTTATACTCTGTAATCGTTTTCCCATCACGCAGCTGCGAACCGATCCACGAGAAGGCGTAATCTTTCGCTTGCAATACCAAGTGCGCGGAGGCTTGATGCCCCGCAGCTTGCGCCTCGCTTAGACGTGCTTCCACGCGCTGCGCCAGTTCTGCGGATGTCCGCACTTCAATCCCAAATGAACGGATCCATTCCAATGTGCCAGCATCCACCCGCGAAATATAGGGAATCTCGGCGTTTGGTGAATATTCCATCGCAACTGTTTTGATGTCGGCGAGTAGGGTTTGTATTGCGCCGTTAAGTTCTTCCCAACCAGCGTAAAGTGCGACTTGTCCTTGTACGTTGGCAAATTTTGATGTTTCAATCCGATGGACGAGCCATCGCGGTTCACCGTGTACGGGGATGAGGCAGAACCATCGACGCGTGATGTGTGCACCTGCCAAACCCGCGACGTTCTGTGCGATCGGGTTTATCCCACGGAAATCGTATAAGAGCCACGCATCTAATTCTAAGGCTGCTAACTCACGTTGAATCTCCAGTATTTTCATGTGGGTTGGGGTTTTCCTTTTTCTCTAAAATTTTTAGTCTTCACCATGCCGTTTTCTGGTGTCTATGATGGACCAAATAGAAACACCAACGCCTGCTATAGCGAGGATTGAACCTATGGTGATAATTACTATAGTCATTTGATTACCCTTTAGACAAAATAGCCCTAACATTAATCAGGCCAGGGTTTGATTGGCCCCAGTAGTAACTAAAGTTTGGACAATTTTAAGAGGTCCAAAGGTTTCTGATCAGACATCATCTTTTGTAGCATAGGCTGTTAGCCTGTGAGCCAACCGGGTTTCTGATCGTCCACGATCTTCAATTATTTCCGTCAGTTCCGAAATGTGTGAAACTCACAGAAAAATCCCTGAAAAATCTCTCGCTCCTTGAAAATTCAACCTAAATGTGATATGAATTGTCCAAAGTTTAGTAGTAGTAAGGTGCAGGCGAATAAAGCACTGACCTAATTAACCTCAACAAAATCATAGCATATTTGACGGTGAAGAATCAAGGAAAATCAAATCTATAAACATGCCGCCCCTACGGGGCTTAGTTTCTGTGAGGTGGTGTTTTTCTATAGAGATACTGAAGAAATACCCAAGCAAATAAACCCTACGGGATTCAAGAAGGTTTTGTGTAAAATCCGGTTCGGTTAGGAAACCGAACCTACCGGTACTGGGGACCCAGGTGGTCATTTTTTCTAAAATTGACGCTTATGGTTCGATTAGGAAACCAAACCTACTGGGTTCTATGGTTTGGTTACAGAGAACCGAAGGCGTGTGCCTACTACTTTAACGAATCTCCAACGCAGGCAAGTTTTCTATAATATCCACCGTCTCTAAACTGACAGTAATCACCTTTCCAATCAACTTGACGATGTACTGTGGATCGTCTGCACGGTTTGGGTCGTTGAGGATGCCGCTGCGTTTGTCCGTTTTGATGCGATATTGGTCTATCACCCATTCTAAAGCGGAACGGGTGCCGAGTCGATAGTCAAACACCTTTTCGGGAATGTTGCTGATTGTTAGAAAATTGTTGTAGATGAGCGAGGTTTTGTCTTTGGAGAGTTTCATTTTTTCGACACGCCAATTGAGCGGCACATCTGGGGTTTGGATGAACTTCAGTTTATCGTATTCGGGTTGGGATTCGTAGTTGACGTGGAGGTCCGCTAAGCGTGCGCCTGCCTCTGCGAACCCTCGAAAATCCGTGGCGAAGGGGATATGGGGTAGATCGCGTTTGAGGTTCGCCTGATATGTTTCGCGGTAGTCTGGATGATGTAAAAGTCCGTAGGTATAGTGGAAAATGTCCCATTTGGTGATGGTGTCATCGCTGTAGTGCGTACGGAAGCGCGCCAATGCCCAATCGGTGATGTTTTCATGGCGGTTTGTACCGTCCTCGTCGTAGGTGTAGAAGGGAAAACATTGTGCTTTTTCAAATGCCAAATCTATACCAGGAATCATATTTGTTGCGAGACAACCAAAACCTTTTCTATTACCAATACCTGCGACACAAATCGCTTGATTCTCGCTTTCGGTTTCAGGTGTGGGAAAAATGGACGGAAACAAATATACAACATCATTCATTATTCTGTCAAAGTAGAGATTTGATTTTGTGAATGGATGATAGAGGGTTTCTCTCACGTTATCGCCAGTATATTTAGCAGTTGTTCCCCGTTTCAATTTTATTTTTAACTCTCTACTCCATTTGATTCTCGTGTTATCAGAGATCACAAAATCATCAAGGTTGGCACCCCGATCCATCCGTTGTTCCCATCGTGCGATTTCCATGTTGTAGTTTTCAATCATTTTGTTTATATTCTTGGTGAGTGTATCTTGGTTGAAATTGTAAACCCACGCGTCCCGATTGGTTTTTATACCGTTGCTATAAGTTTTGAAAATTACATTTATTGCTTCACCTTTTGTTGCCTTTCCCTTTTTGGTACCAATTGGGATGAAGGTATCAAACTCGGGTTGAAGGCCTTCGGTGAGCCATGTCTGCCGCGAGTCAGGTTGAATGGATTGCCACGCAATACTGCCTATGTGTTGACGCTCAATCAGGAAATCAAATTTTTGCTTTTTATTCCACAACTCATCAGTATGATAGTAAAAAATACGAGGTGTTTCTGATGGTCTTTCCTGCTTCTTCACAAACAGATTAATACTCACGCCTACGCGAATCCCAAATACATTCGCATCGGAAACCTTTAGCCCTTTTCGTGCGTTTCCTCCTAAATCGAGAATATAGATCGCGTCGCAATCGGCGGCAAGGTGCTTCCGCATGCCATCAAACGCCAAATCGGCCAGAAAACTGTTGTTCGTTACGAAGGCGACAACTCCGTCATCGCCAATTCTATCTAAAGCCCACCGAATCGCCTTGATATAGGGATCCGAAAGTGCGTTCTTATTCGATGCGTTTGAGTCTTGTGAGTACGTTTCTCGCACGCGCTCGTCCATTGTCGCATATTTCCGATTTTTGTTGTTATCGTTTTCGTTGACTTGCCCTGCGTTGTAAGGTGGATTACCAATAACGACAAACATCGGGGTTTGTTTCTGCTTCTCAACACGCCCTGTATTGGCACGGGTGAACAACTGTATCTGCCGTTCCTCTGCAATCTCAAATGTGTCTACCAGACAGATACCTTCATAAGGGGCATAGCGGTTCGTTGCGGTGTAAAACTGCTGTTCTATGTTGAGGTTGGCGATATAGTAGGGTAGGAGCATTACTTCGTTGCATTGGAGTTCTGGCGGATCGACGGTGTATTTTCGCTCCAGTGAAATGGGATCCAGTTCCTGCATAATGCGGACGATGAAGTTACCGGTGCCGACGAATGGGTCGATGATATGCACGCCGGTATCCGAAAGTGAACGATCAAACTCGGTCTGTAAGATATGCTCAACGCTTTTCACCATGAAATCGACGATTGGTTGTGGTGTGTAGACGATGCCGTGGGTATCGGCGACCTTGACGGAGAACCCTTGAAAGAACTGCTCGTAGACGGTGTTAAGAAAACCCTGTTTCTGTGAGAAATCAGTGATAGTCGCGGCGGTTTTCTCGATTGCCGCGTAGAATGGCTCCAAAGGGCGGAGAAATTCAGAGCGGTTCAGCGTTCGCTCGGTCAGCACGTCAATGACATTTTCAATTTCACGGGCGATAATATTTCGGCGCGTAAAGTCAGGATTATCAAAGACAGTGTGGAAGATACGTTCTGTCAACAGATGCTGGATGAGTATCTCCTCTACGGCGGCAATGGAGAGGTTCGGGTTAATCGAGGCTTGACACTGTTGATGAAAACTGGCAAATGCTTCCTGAAAATGCGGATTGTTTTGGCGTTCCGTTTCGATTAACGCTGCCAATTTGTCACCGAGTTCCGGCACCGTGTCTTTGAATTCAGAGACCGCTGTATGCCATGCGGCGATATTCTCTTCCTGATAGGTGAAAAAGGTCTGGAGAACGTGGACGAGGTTTCTCGGTTCGGTGATGTCAAGGTCGAGCTGTAGTCGTCCGTGTTGATAGAGAAGGGCATGGGTCGGAGACTGGATGACGATATTTTTCGAGGGGTAGCCTGCGGCGAATTTCTTGTCTGCCTCAACGTTTAGATTGTCCTGGGTGTCTTTCGCCTCCCAATAGCCGTGTGGTAAACCGAAGGCATCGACGACTTCACCGTCGGGGGTTATCCGTCTTTTTTCAGGCGTGTAGAGACTTTTTTCGCAGAGGAGCGTGAGGTTGGATTGGTGGCAGTAGTGCTGAAGCAGGTTCTGGAATGCAGCACGGACGGTGCCTTCATTTTCTGCCCCGTGTTGGGCATATTTTTCAAGTTCAGTATAGTAGTTTCTGATGGGCTTGTGTGTCGGTTTGATATTGAAATCTGGCATCTATTTGCTCGGGACGTTGTCAGTGGAAGAGATAATGCCAAATTATACATGGATTAGGGTAGAATTGCAAGGAAAATTGGGCAGGCGCGGGAGCCTGCCCAAATACGCTTGTGCGCGATTGGAAGAACATTACTCAATCTCATAGACCACCGTTATGTTCACGGTGACAGTAAGTTCACCAGCTTCAATAGGAGTTGCGCTCCGCGCGCTGTCATCCGAGAAGGCTGCTTCTGCAGCATAGGCGATTGGGGGTCCCCCAGCGTGCGATGTTTCAGTGATTGTGATAGGTTTTCCGAGCGTAACACCGCTTGCCTCTGCTAAGGTTTGTGCTTTCGCCTCTGCATGTTTTACCGCTAATGCACGGGCTTGTCCTTGTAATGGTGTGGGGTCCTCAATCATGAATTGGATGGAGTTTACAACGACAATGTCACCGCCTGCCTTAGCGGCATCGTCGATTATATCACTGAGGCTTTCCAATTCCCGCACCTTTGCGCTGACAGTGTTGTTCACTCTGTAACCACGAAGTTCGCGTCCGTTATCCGTATAGTTGTACTGCGGATAGATGCTGAAATTTTCCGTTTGAATGTCATTTGCGACGATGTCGTTGGCTTTCAAAGAATCAATCACCGCTGTCATCGCGCTTGCGGCTTCCTCGCGTGCTTCCTCGACCGATTCTTTCTCAACGGATACACCTAAATGCAGCGTTGCTATATCCGGTTCGCCGGTGACCGACCCGTTTCCGGTAACGTGAATACTCCTACTCTCCGACGATTGCAACAGCGGTCCCACGATTTGTGGTTCACAGCCAGTGAGCGTTATAGCGATGAATGTACTCAGTCCTAAACACAAAAATTTTAATCTCTTCACAGTAAATTTCCTTTGGTACGGCAGCTGTGCCGCGATATTATGTACATTGATGGGTTTGTCTACTCTGTTGTAACTTCTGCGGAGGGTTCCTCCGCCTTGAGTGTATCAGACTTTTTCATTAACCCATCTACATTTGATTTAAAGAGTCTAAAGACAGTTTCTTTATCGTCGCGTTTGACATAAAGTTTGCCTTCTTCCTCATTTCCGATGTGAAGCGTTGCCGTTGTGCCATCATTCAGCACGGCAGATATGGTAGATTGTGGCGCATCTAACCCATACTCGGCAAGTGTGTCCTTCGCTTCAGCGAAATCATCAGTATCCAATTCGCTGAGCGTTGTGAGGAGGGAGTCAACCTCGGTTGTTTTAACAGCCGCGGCTACAGGTTTAATCATCTCCCATACCCCTTCAGCATTGAGTTGCAGTTCAACTGTTTCTTCCGGTGAAATAATGTTGAGTTGCGTGACAATCCCCTTGTTGAAACTGAAGATAGTCCGGTCTTTCCAAGTACGTGTGCCTTTGTTAAAGACAGATTGGAGATAACCTTTCGCTACATAGACATCGTTGGAATCGGCAGGACGCACGTAACTACTCAGAAAGCCAGGTGTTGTTTTTCCGACGAATAGATGCGCCAACACTTTATCGTTTGCATCCATCAATTTTGCTTCGACACCAGTGCTGTCCACCTCGAATTCTGACTGTTTTTCTGGGTTGTTGGAGACGCGCTGTGTGTTTTTGAATTCGGTCACCTTGGACAGCAATTCTGTGATGCCTTCACTATCTGCAGGGTAGTTATCCATAGAGGTTACAACCCAGTGGTCTCCGTCCTGTTTTGAGAGCGTTGTGGTTTCACCGGTAGCGGTAATTTCTATTTTTGCAACCTGTTCTTTATTGAAGTTTGGAAACAGCGGGGTTGCTGTCTCAACCTTCTTTTCGTACTCGCTCTGCTCGAACGGGTTCTCGAAGAGTATAACAATAATTGCCAAAACGACAAAAATGGTGCCTAAAATAAGAAGTTGTTTCGTTTTCATTTTTTTACTATGCGTAGGTTATACGGTGCCGTAAGTTTCTACGAACCTTTTTGCACGCCTTTTTAAGAAATACCGGAGGAGTCCGAAGATGATGACTAACAGCGGAACCCCTACGATACACAGGTATTTAATAAAGTTCTTCTCAATTTCAGAAACCTCACGGAGTGGTCGATCCGTGATAGTTTGTGAGCGGATACCGATAAGGGCATCGCCGAGAGTCAACCAATCCACAGTGTTTAGGAAGAAGTTAACGCCGTCAGGACGTAGCTGCGTGAGGAATTGCGCCGTACCGACCACGACAATCTGCGTCTGTTCGCTTTCGGTTTTCGTCGGGCGTGCTTCTGTATCTTGTACTGGGACAGGTGTCTGATCGTCTGCTGTGCTGGTCTCGTCAGCAGCGGTTGAAACCGGTGGAATCTCTTTGTCAGCATAGAAACTCTTGAACTTTCCTTCCAAAGTGGCAGCCACAGTATAGGCTTGTGACTCAGCACTCGGAATTGGAGCGTTTGGCATCAGATTATAGTAACCTTGAACGCTCTGTCCGGATTCACCCGTTTTTGCTAACGACGTTGCAGTGATACCTTCCTTTGACACAATCTCTAAGGAACTCGTCCACGGTAGTGTCAACACTTCCAATTGGTTTGTGATACTGTGTTCCGTTGAGAAATTCTGTTTAACAATTTTAACAAAATACGGATACGGTTGAATGACAGTCATAAATCCTTGTTGGAATCTGGCAGAGTCGTGGAATCTGCGGTCCAGTAGAAGGTTATTACCAAGTTTTACACCGTAGTATTCCAAGAGATCATTCAAACCGGTAATCAGGGGTGTGGCTTGCAATGTGCCCGGTTGCATTTGAATAGGATCGACTAAGAAGATCACTCTACCGCCGCGCATGATAAACTGATCGAGTTCGTATTTGTCGCGTTCCGTCAAAGGTTGCTGGACACCAGCGACAACCAGCGTCGCAACGGTGTCATCAACGGCTTTTCCGTCTTGTAGGCTAACAGAGGTGAGATTATATTGTCCTTGTGCATTTTTATCCAAAAGTTGGCGGAACTGCTGATGGTTTTGAGCATTGATATCGAATTCGCCGTGCCCTGTCAAAAACCCGACCGTCTTAGCTTCTTTGGTGGTAACTTTGAGAATCGTAGATGTGAGTTCATACTCTAAATTAGAGGTTGATCTCACAACGGGTAGGATCTCTTCTTTACCACTATAGCCGATAGAGATACCCATGTAAACATTCGCGATTTCCGCTTTGTCTTTTTTCACGACATTGATTTGAACTTCAGGGATACCTTTGAAACGGAGTTCCTGTTTCTGTCCTTCGTCGAAATCAGCAGGATTCACAAAATCGATCTGGAGTTTCTTGGAGAATGCGTTGTACTCATCTAAAACATCCCGGATGTCACGACGGATTTGCGCGACTTCCGCGGGGTTTGTGGAAAAGTAAGCGGTGATCGTCACAATATCATCTAACGTGTCTAACACATTTTTAGTTGCCTGTGAGATAGTATATCGTTTGTCCTCGGTGAGGTCCGCGCGAATAAAACGACGCGTCGACAGGAAATTAATCAGCACAAGGATGCCGAGGATGATCCCTACAAAAGCGAGGGTGTTGCCACCGTATTTGATCCTTTTATTAACCAAAACAGGTTACCTCCTTTCTTAACGCCATTTGCGGCTTTCAACCGACAATGTGCTTAGATAGAGAAAAAAACCGATGAGCGACAGATAATAGATAATATCACGGGAATCAAGGACACCTCGAAGAATGCTACTGTAATGGGCACCGAGACCGAGATAACTGAAAATCGGGGACAACCAATTCGGTGCGTTGAAAAGCACGATATCCTCACCAATAATGAGCAACACAAAACAGGCAGTGATCCCGAAAATAAAGGAGACAATCTGATTTTCGGTCAACGTTGAAGCGAAGAACCCAACCGCTATGTATGCCGCACCCATCAGTAGAAGTCCAACGTAACCCGTGATAAGTGTCCCACCATCTGGGTCCCCTAAGTAGATGACTGAAAGTGGAAGGACGAGAGAGAGTAGCACTGTTACGGTAAGGAGTGCGAAACTCGCCAAGAATTTTCCGATGACGACCTCGTAATCTCGAATCGGGAGTGTCATCAGAATTTCTACTGTGCCCAGTTTTTTTTCTTCAGCCCAGAGCTTCATAGTAACAGCAGGGATGAAAAATAGAAAAATCCACGGCATTAGCCCAAAAAAATCGCGCATTTCAGCTTGGTTAAGGAGAAAAAAGCTACGGAAGAAGAGCCATGCAGAGATGCCGAGGAAGAAGGTGATGAAAATATAGGCGATAGGTGAATTGAAATAGCTTCTAAATTCTTTTTTGAAGATAGCTGCAATGTTCGTCATGATCTTTTAACTATGTGAACCATCGCGATGATTCGGCCATTGGGCAGATCATCAGTATTGACCTAAGTCGGTGTTGAATTGTTAAGCGAGTACAGAGACTACTGCGCTTGTTCGTCGTCTGTTAAATTAAGGAAGACATCTTCTAAATCTACAGATTCTTGACGGAGTTCTGTGAGACTCCAGCCGTTCTTCACAACGGCGTGAAAAAGTGCCTCCGCAGCGTTGCTGTCCTGAGCGGCGTGGATTTGATACCCCACGATACCGTCGTCTGTATCGACATGGTTCCATTGCGAGACAAACTCCAGTTCATTGAGTTCAGCTTCAATCGCTTCTTGTGAACCTCGAATGGCAATATGCACAATTTCTTCGCCTTCTGCCTGACTGGAGAGTTCCTCCGGCGTGCCATTTGCGACAATCTTTCCGTTGTTAATGATCAGGATTCGGCTACAGGTGGCAGAGACTTCAGGCAAAATGTGTGTACTGAAGAGTACCAGTTTCTCCTGTCCGATGTTTTTGATGAGGTTACGGATTTCAATGATTTGGCTCGGGTCTAAACCGGAGGTGGGTTCATCTAAAATCAGGATAGGTGGATCGTGGATGAGGCTTTGCGCCAGACCGACACGTTGGCGGTAACCCTTTGAGAGTTCGCCGATGTCTTTTTGAATAACATCTTCAAGCCCACAGATGTCGATAACCGCCCGGGTCCGCTCTTTCCGCTGACTTTTTGGGATGTGTCGCACCTGCGTCATGAAGTTTAAGTATTCAATGACTCCCATGTCGGCATAAAGTGGCGCACTTTCAGGTAGGTAACCGATCTGTTTCCTGACTTCAACGGATTCTTCAAATACATCGTGTCCCGCGACGGTGGCACTGCCAGCATCAGCGGAGAGATAGCAGGTGAGGATTCGCATCGTCGTGGTTTTTCCCGCCCCGTTGGGACCGAGGAAACCTAATACTTCACCTGCGTGCGCGTCAAACGAAACCTGGTCAACAGCAACCGTCGTGCCGTAGGATTTTGTAAGTTCTCTGACTTCGATCATTTTTTTAATGTACGTAATTATGAGCCCGCTATTCGTTTTTCTCCGTTTTTGAAAACGGTTCTGTCTAAGATTGGTTTCCGTCTTTTTTTGGTTATGGGAGAATTAAAAGTATATAGACCTCTCAACGAGCCGCAAAAAAATAAGATTGTATATTTAAAATAATAGCACAGAATTCGCCAGATGTCAAGAAAAATTGATATTAAAATCGAGGTGAAACTTAAATCCAACTATACACCGCTGACCTCAGTACAAGACTCAGCAGGGGCCAAAAACATCCCATCAATGCTTCACCTAATACCAGTCCGATGAAAAACGGGATCGCTTTCCGATAGGCGTTGATACCGCCATGCTTCAAAATGAGCCACTTTGTTACCATCGCAAGAAATAGGGGAAACCAGATGACATCTGTTGTTCCTGGCGCAACGCCGATGACGTACCCTGCCGGGTGCAATGGGCACCACACAAAACGTGAACGCAGAAATATGATGCCTAAATTCGCTGCAAAGGCTAACCCTAACACCGAAGTCGCGAGCCAATCTGTCTGTTTTGGATTCACTAACCACGACGAAAGGAAATTGTATGTATCCGCACCACCCGCATGGATCTGTTCAGAACCTGCAGCCACACCTTCACTATAAATTGCATACGGGTAGAGAATGAGACTTGATAGGATACCAACGAGACTCGCGATGACTAATACCGCAAACATCGTTCGGTTTCGGATGTTGGTGCGCTCTGCGAGTTTAAACGCCTCCAGTTGATCCGGCATTGGATGCGTCCGGAAGGAGGCATAGCTTGCACCACTCAACCAATTCATCAGTGAGAGCATCGTTAAATTGCCCGCTCGCAGGCGCCGCGTGCCGAGCAGTGAAATTATCATATATTGCGGTGTAAGATAACCAATCGCATGGATCGGCGGACCTAACTCCGCCCGCATCCGAGTTAAACCAACAACAATCAGTAGATAGACAGTGATAAAAATTGCGAACGCCCATAGCGTCATTCCACTATGGATACAGAAAACTGCTAATAAAATCAGACATATACCTAACGTGATGATGGCACTGCGATGTGAAAGTGCCTCTGTTTGTGAGGCAGCGTGATCGGGGCGAATCACCTGTGACAGGACTGCCGCAAAATGTTTTCGCCCGTGCCAACACGCAATCGCAAGCAGTGCAAGTAATGCCCCGGCACCTTGCTCCCCTAAAAACGGATAGCCCGGCAATGATGAAACGCCCACAGCACTTCCAGCGAGTAACTGTACTTTCTTCAGGAAATAGAAGAAGGTACATGAAAACGCTAAATCCAACGGTAAAATAAACGAGAAGCCTATTAGGTACGGGTGAAACCTGAGCGGTGTGCTGCCCATTGCACTCCACGGTTTCTGCGTGAAGTAGATATTGAGGTTGTATTTTCGGACAGGAATCTCTGGGAGAATAGGATAGAAGAACTGGAGTCCGTTAAGTAGGTTGATGCCCATGGCTATCCCGAAGCCGATCCAGAGCAAGCGATTACTGAAGATGCGTCGGTTGGTTGTAATTTCAAGCGGAATCTGGATAATTGGATACGCGAGTTTTTCATTCTCAATCCACTGCTTGCGAATCAGGGAGGTCAAACATAAAAAGATTAGCATTAACAGGAAAATAACCACCGACCAAGAGAGGATCGGCACAATCCAATGCTGAACATAACCCTCTGTAAAAAAGTTGACCTCGCCTTCATAGAAATCGTTGACTGCTTTCGGGTCCTTGACCACAAGCCATGCGGGGAGATGGTGAAAAAGCAGTGCTTCCCAATCGTTTTCAGGTGTAGCGAAGCGGAAGGCGTAAGGGATGAGTCCCATTAAGCGGGGGATACAATCGTGTCCTGAAAAGGCACTGCCCACAGCAAGCATGCTGTAAACCACAAGTAGGTCGCGCGGTTGTAACGCGACGCGTGGAAAAATACGCCGCACACCTATGTTCAGAAGAGTCATCGCTAAAATGCCGAACATGACATTGACAGACATCGCGACCGTTGTGAGATGCGCCGTATGCCAAATCATCTCGACGTAGGCTATCCAGTAACTATTCGCAATAATCAGAAGAGTGCCGATCAGCACTGCGCGTTTCGCGATTGTCTGCGAGGATCGCAAATCTGTAGTGTGCATATTCTTTAGGAGAAGACCGGTAGCGATTTCATCTTCTTTTCGTCTCGATCTTCCGACCGTGACGCTTTGAAACTAAATCGCTCTAATATATATCTTGGTTAGGAGAACTTGAATTGTAGAATGGATAAGGCATTGCAAAGCGCATTAGTTGTATTGAAAAGCACAAGTGCGATCCATATTTAATCAAAATTTTTCTTTATTTTGTCTGCTGAATATGTTATACTGAATTTAGGGGATTGTCAAGGTTTTTCTTCCGAGCCAAATTCGATGCGTGTCACTTATAATATTTGTGAGATAGAGACATTTCTTGCGTTTGACATTACCCCGCTTGTTAATGCTTAGGACTTACGCAAACACCTTCGCTGGCGAGGTTTAAAACCTCGCCAGCAGTGCCCCATACATAGTGGATTATAGAAAATTGCGTAAGTCCTGAATGCCATCATAATTCTATTCGATATAAATAAAAATGCTGCGGCAATTTTCTATGGATTTTAATCGGAAGATTTACCTGCATTGTATAGCCAAAGAGAACTGTTGGTTTTCGCGTACGTTCTTTTATCGTATGCTTAGAAAGGAGATCTTGGAATGGAGTTAACTTTTGAAAAGGACGATCTTTTGTATTCCTTACAGGTCCTGCAAGGGGTCGCTGGTGGGCGAAATACCTTGCCGATTCTGTCGAATGTCCTCATCCACGCTGCTGGCGGCACTATTGAATGTATGGCGACAGATTTAGAAGTCGGCATCAGAATGAAGGTTGAAGGAACAATCACGGAAGAGGGGGCAATCACCGTTTCTGCCAAGAAATTGGGGGATATTGTCAAGGAATTGCCGGTGGATAAACCGATAAACTTGGCAACGACGGCAAACGATCGCGTTGAGATTACTTGTGGCGATGGGGTTTACAAGATTATCGGTCTGCCTGATGAGGAATTCCCACAACTGCCTTCTGTTGAAGGGCAAGCCTTGAAAGTTGGCGGAGAGACATTACGCAGCGTCCTTCAGAAAACCGAATTCGCCGCATCTACAGAGGAGGTTCGTTACTTCCTAAACGGCCTCTATTTCAATTTTCTTGAGCACCAGACTGAAGTTGTCGCTACTGACGGAAAACGTCTCGCCTTGGCGCGTTGCGAGCCGCTCACCTCACAGGAAGAAGTTAACGGGTTCATCGTTCCCCTCAAAGCCATTCGCGAAATTGCGCGAACTTTCGTCGATGCTGGTGAAGTGAGTATTTCAATTTTTGAAAACCAGATTCTTTTTACCGATGGAGACGCAACCTTAACGACGCGACTTGTGGAGGGTGAGTATCCGAACTATGAGAAAATCATTCCTGAATCCACTGAAGGTAGAACAGTTGTCTCGAAAGAACAAATCTTGAGTGCAGCACGACGGGTCGCGCTGTTGTCGAATCCGAAGAACTATTCGATAAGTTTAGAAATTGATTCGGAGCAAGTTCAGGTCTCCGCAAGGACTCCAGAATTAGGGGAGGCGCATGAGACGGTACCTGTGGAATCTAGCACTGGAAGTGTGCAAATCGGTTTTGATGCTCGGTTGTTGATAGAGGCGTTAGCTCACATTGAAACCGATTCGCTGGCAATAGAATTTTCGGGGAAGTTGAACCCTGTTCTTATTAAACCGGTAAGTGATGATGACAATTATGTTTCCCTCATTATGCCGATGCGCTTGGACCCTGCCTCAGAATGAGGAATGTGATTTCTGATAAGTTTGGGTTGTTTTGTACTTCGCTGGTGCGGTTTTAAACCCCACCAGCGATATGTATTATTGCAATGCGTTAACCTCTAATTGATTTCCGCACCAGACATCTGTTCCAATGCCAATACTAAGGCTTGGGTACCCAGTCTACCATGTCCTTGTGCTTGCACCGCCGTGTAAAGCTGATGCACTAACGCGAGTCCAGGCAAACTTAGATTCATCTTGCGTGCCTCATCTAAAGCGATACTCATGTCTTTGATAAAATGCTCTACAAAGAAGCCAGGATCGAAGTTCCGCTGGAGGACCCGCGGTGCTAAATTGTCCAGAGACCAACAGGCAGCAGCACCACCGCTAATTGATGACAGCATCGTTTCCAAATCCAATCCGGCTTTATAACCGTAGAGCAATCCTTCGCAGACCCCGATCATTGTTCCAGAAATTGTGATTTGATTACACATTTTAGTGTGTTGCCCTGCCCCTGCGCCACCTTGATGGACGATATTTTTGCCCATTGCTGAGAAGAGTGGCATAACGGCTTGAACAGCAGCCTCATCGCCTCCTACCATGATAGAGAGACGGGCTTCTCTCGCACCGACATCGCCGCCTGAAACAGGTGCATCTACTGATGAGACATCCTGCGTTTGTGCTGCGGCGTAGATCTCTTGGGCGAGGGAGGGTTCTGTTGTCGTCATGTCAACGATGATGCTTCCGGCTTTCGCTCCCTTTAAGATACCGTTGTCACCGAGGTAAACCTCACGGACATCCGGGGGAAATCCAACAATCGTGAAGACGATATCGGATGCCGCTGCGACTTCGCTCGGCGAATCTGACCACGCTGCACCCGCCTCCAGCAATGGGTCAGCCTTTGCTTTCGTACGGTTGTAGACCGTCATCCCATATCCAAGGTCCATCAGATGTTGGCACATCCATCGTCCCATTACGCCGGTGCCAATCCAACCCAGTTTCGTTGTTGTAGGTTCAATTTTCTCAAATGTGGTTCCCATAATTTTCCTTCTTTTCTATGATTAGGTTTTCGTCCCGATTTTCCGCTGTCAAAATCGGGTTTCTGGCAAGTATGTAGCCACCTCGCCGTAAAGGAATGGACAACGGACATTCCACTTGAAATTAACGTCTCATTTATGTCCTCTTTTATCCATTGGTTTTCGGATAGCACCGGACATCGTCTGCGACATAGCGTTTTTCGTTCTAAAATCCTTTGCTAATTGTAAACTGATGATGACACCACCAACAACGACGGCACAATAGATGGCAAAGAATCGCGTCAGCAACACGAAGAGAGGTATCAATTCTTTGAGAATCAAACTTTCCATCAACCCAACAGTTACAACCTCTGCCACCCCACTTGCACCGGGACTTGGTGCGAACAGCACAACAAAATTTAACAGCAACCCAGTCACACTAAGTTCCCACAGCGTTGCCTCCCCATTAAGTGCTTGGACGACGATGTAACTGCCGACGATCCGTGCTCCTAAAAAACCACAGGTTAGGAATAAACTGAGCACGCAAGTTCCTTTATGGTGGCGAAGGAACATCGTGGCAAACGTTTTATGTTCAGTAATGAGTTCTTCCGCTTTTGATGTCGCACGTTCTAGGACGGGGGTGAGACGGGTGAACCGTCGCTTCGCTGCCTTGCAGAGCCAATTGAAAAAACGGAAAACAATTTCCGGTTTGAAGAGCAATAGCAGAAATGATACAAATGCTAAGCTGAACGTCAGAAAACTAAATAGGCTCACCCATGTAGCCCCTTTCGGTAAAAAAGGGGGATCTAACCAAGCAATACCGCCCGCGAAAACAATGAGCGTGATTAAAGTGGAGAGAAAACAGATAATGCCTGATGTTATCGCACCTGACAACGGCACTCCTACTCGCGTGTAGATATAAAGATGTCCAACCCCACCTGTTTGAAACGGTGTAATACATGACACGCAGAGGGTCGCTAAATTGGCGCGAAAGCTATCCCTGAATCTAATCTCTGGACTCACTTTCCGAATGAAAATATGGAAGCGAAGCGCACCAAATACCCAATCCACGAACATACACAGGCACGCGCCGAGCAGCATCTCAACCTGCATCTCGCGGAAAACCTGCTGTATATTTTGAGTACCACTCCACAGAAAACTAATAAATAACCCAGCGAATGTACACAATACAAAAAAAAGCGCGCCACGAGCCGCGTTTTCGCGGCTCAAGAATTCCTGCATTAGTAGCGAAATCTCCTTCGTTGGGGATTAATACCCCTATCCAGCGACGAGCCTCAGCGTCAAACTAATATCCATCGGCATCGCTGAATGCGTCAATGCCCCGACAGAGATGAGATCTACACCGGTTGCTGCCACGGTTTTTACCTTGTCAAGTGTAATCCCACCAGACGCTTCTGTCACTGCGAGATCTCCCACTTCATGCACAACACTTTTCATAATGCTGGGAGACATGTTATCAAGAAGTAAGATGTCCGCTCCTGCTTTCAGGGCTTCGTCAACCTGATCGAGGGTTTCAACTTCAACCTCAATCTTTGCTGTGTGTGGAACAGTCTGTCGTGCCCGCTGCACGGCATTGCCAATGCCACCAGCCGCAACGATGTGGTTATCCTTGATTAGCACACCGTCGTAAAGTCCAAAACGGTGGTTTTGCCCACCACCGACACGCACAGCGTATTTCTGAACTGTTCGCCATCCTGCGGCTGTCTTCCGAGTGTCCACAATTTTAGTGTCGTAGTCAGCGACTGCCGCCACAAATTGTGCTGTGAGCGTTGCTATTCCAGAGAGTCGTTGCAGGAAGTTAAGTGCTGTCCGCTCTCCGATTAGAATGGTTTTGGCACTGCCCTGTACCTCCGCAATCGGTGTTCCAGCGATTACTGCATCGCCATCGTTGACAAGTGCTCCAAACATCAGCGTCTCGTTCAATTTTGCGAAGACCCGCTCGGCTACTGGGAGTCCTGCGACAACACCCTCGCTCTTAGCAAGTAGGGTACCTATTCCCTTTTGTATAGATGGCACCGTGGCTTCTGTTGTTATATCACCGATACCGATGTCCTCTTGAAAGGCAAGTTCTATTAATGGGTCTAATGAACGCAAATTCAACATATTTTTTATCGTTTTGAAATCGCTTCTAATAGTTGACCCTCTCTCCGTTGATATTTCCTGCTTCATCAATTGTTGTAACCAACGCAAGTCCGAGCGCATTTGCCAAATCAAAACTCGCTCGCCAAAATGCTTCTGAAACTCCCCATTCTATGAGATCACTAAGAGGTTCCGATTCGTAAGTCCCTGTATCAAGATAAAGATAGTCTTCCAGCGTTGCATCTTCGTAGTCAGCGATGACCTCCAAACCAAGTTTCCACTCGTACTCTAAATCCTTCTGCTCTTCTGCCGAAAGTGGATACCGTTCAAGGACGTTTTCATAGCATTCCCGAGTTTCCGCTTCAAGTTCCTTAAGCCGATCCTTCTTACGCTCGAGTTCTTGCGCAAAAAGTTCGTTGGCTCGTATCCGCGCACGAGCCGCCGGACCTCGCTTCCGTTTTCTCGACTTTTTTCCGCGTTTCACTGGTTAGAACCTTATTTGAGTAGGCGCAGTTTGATGAAGTTTAAGAAAATATTTCGGTAATGCTATGTTTTCCCCAGGCCCGGTAGGTGCGGTTTGCAACCGCACCGGGCATCGTTAGGAAATTACCGAATTAAATTGTTAATCTTCATGAAACCGCGACTTTTCTACTTTAGAGAATCCTTAATATCTTTCCAAGTAAGGGGTCAAAAACTTCTTCGCGTCTTCTGTAACATCCCACGCATCGGGCCAGAAACACAGATCAATGGAGAACCAGTCGCCATCATACCCGGTTTCGTCCATGATGACCGGAATAATCGCGTCAAAGTCAAGTACACCATCCCCGAAAGGTGCGTGTGTACTGGTATGGTCATCGTGGAGTGTATTGTCGGAATCGATGAGGTGGAAGTGTCCGATTTCCCCTTTCAGCTGGCGAGCGAGGTCAATCACACCGTTCGGACCAAGCGTTTCCTGTTCACCGACCTGCCGGGAACCGACGACAGCACACATGTGTGCATGGCATGTATCGAACATCACCTTGAAATTCGGATGATCAACAGCCTGTGGCATGTTGATAATGTCGCTCGGTTTGTTGAACATGAATCCGGGTTCAAATTCCCAGAGCATCAGCACGCCGTGGTCCTCGGCGACTTGGGCACAGCGTTTCCAGACAGCGGCAATTCTATCCCATGCCTCCTGGCGACTTACACCCGGAATTTCGTCTTCAGCATCGGTAACCGTATCCACGCGGATCGCAGGAGATCCTAAATCAAGAGCAAGTTGGAGGCTTTCCTTGAACAACTTGTAGTACTTATCGTCCTCTTGTGCCTCATCTGTAGCGGGACCGGGATGCGACCAGAAATCGGCTGCCAATCCAGAAACTTCCAAGCCGTAATAGGAGATCAAGCCCTTGACGGCATCCCGATCACTTTTCATTGGGTAGTCGTTAATATCAATGTGCGGTTTAAATGCCCCGATTTCAACGCCATCAAATTCAAGCTCGCTGAGACGCTTGACGACATCATCAAACGGGACGGGGTTATCTTCATAGGGCCCAAATGCGTAAGCCCAACTTCCAATCGACAATTTTTTTGCCATGGTTTTCTCCAAATTATAGGTGCGGTTTTGCTGAATAGAGGATTTGCTCTTACAGTTAACTCACCGCGCTTCTCTGGTAGAGCATAACTATGATATCCCCTTGACCAATGCCTGAACTGCTGTTTCGAGTTCATGGGTTATCTGTTCTACCGTTTCTCTTTTCTGTGTCTTGTAGGTATCGTAACATTCTCGGAGATTTTTGGGTTCACCGACGCGAACGGAGGCTACCCGCGGTCCCCGCATTTTTGACGTACCAAAGACTTCCCTTTCCAGACGGATGATCACTTCAAGAAACCGCTCTGGTGAACGTTCTTCGGCGACGTATCCGTCCGAAATTGATATAAAATTGATTAACCGCTCCAGGTCTGGATAGAATTGTTGGAATTTCTGGAGCAGTTCTTCATGTATCTTCTGTTCGTATTCTGTCATCTGCTCGACGTCTCTATAGACTTCGGCATCGACTAAATTTTTCAATGTACGTACCCTTGTAAGCACATCGGCTTCAGAGCGAATGCCCATGATCTTTTCAGCATGGGACAGGATCTGCTCTTTCAGTTTTTGGATGTGCGCATCAAGTGGTACGGTTTCATCCACCTTATATTGATATTCGGCTGCAAGCGTTTTGAATATCGCTATGCCGATACGTCGCAACCGTTCGTAGCGTTCGATCGGTGTTCGTTCGGCTGGTGGCAGAATATTCTCCTCTAATTCCGTTAGGGCGGTATCAATGTCGCCCCACATGTCCTTTGGATAATGGTATTTAATCCCGATTGGGACGATGTAAAGCGGTTTGCCAATCTCCGCTTTTGCCATATCGTCCAAAGCCCAGAAACAGAGTTGTACGATACCCTTCTCAAAGCGCATGACGGTATCATTCTGCCGTGAAATTTCCCCTTCAGCAAAGATAACAAGGTGCGAGTTGCCTTCAGATAGGAGTTCCTGCGTTGTGCGAAAGGCATTTCGGTCCGCGGTGCCGCGCACAATTGAATACGCACCGAACCTTTGCAGTAGAGAACTACGTAAGCCGCCGAATTTCCCTTTGTCAAAGGTCTCCCGTGCAGTCATGTAGTAGTACTGCTGAGAGAGTTGTTTGGACAAAAGGAATGTAACGGCAGGGTCCGCACGTGCCGCGTGGTTCGGAACCAGTACGGTCGCGTGTCCATCCGTCATTTTTAGACGCGCAATGGATTCTGCATCGACATCCAACGTTAGCCCTTTCAAACACAAGCGGTTGATAAGCGGCATGATGGCTTTTGCGACCTGAATCACTGTTGTATTCAGTTTAGGGGGTTTAAAATCCAACATTGCGTGCTACCGTTGTGTCACACGGTGTGCCTGCTGCTGTTATGGCACACGAAGCGTGCCTACTACTACCTTGTCAAAGACTCGGTGGATAGCAACAGATGATTTCCATCGGTGTGTCACCAGTGCTAACAATCACGTAACTGGACAAGCATCGTGGAATAAAGACGGATTTGCCGCGTTTGAGCGGGACATCTTCAAAATCGCCGCGCAGTACACCTTCGCCACCCAACGTCACAAGTGCATAGAAGCCTTTATCGGCAGGCATACTCAGTGTTGAGTTCACTGTCAGGCGTGAGCATCCGAAGAATTTCGAGGCTTCCTCTGGCACAATTCGATCTTCTCGGTTCTCCCCTTCTGCTCGGACGAGTTCAGGCGTGCGTCGGATGTAGTTGTTGAGGTAGTCCAATTCGAGTTTGTCGAATTCGGCGGCATCTACTGCCAGATCCCATCCGAGACCGAGGTGTCCATCTTCTCTCTCAAACGGGAAACCTTCCCACTCAGCGAGAATGTTCCAGTCGGTAGGTTCTTGTGGTTCGAGGACACAAAGTCCTGTACCGAGCGAATGGACAATCGGGGTACGTAAAAAATACACTTCCCCAACCTTCGGTTCGACGACGTGCATGAGACTTCGCAGCGTTGGCACATCTTGTGCCTCCATCAGACGACGGAACTCCGCTTTGTCTATCGCTTCTTTCCAACCTATCCACGCCTTCGCGCCGGGACGTGTCCCGATTAAAATCCATGCCTCGTTCTTGCCGAAGGGTGAGTTGAGGTGTTTTTCCGAGAAATCAGGGTTTGGATGCCAATGGATGGGGATATGTGCGCCTTCACCAACATCGAAAATCTTAAGAAGCACACCTAATTCAGTGCCGTATTTATCAACGTGCGCGCTACCGAGTGTCTCCTCTGGGAAGGTATCCAGTAGTTCTTTTAATAGAACAACCTCACCGTTCGGAAGTTCAATTCGACTGAGCCCTTTGTCGGGTGGATTGTCTCTGCCGGGAGTGATTGCACGGTTCGTGGAAAAGATCCATTCTTCGGAGTAATAGTCATCTTTCGGATCGGGTTCACCCATAAATTCAGCACGGAGTTTCCCGCCGTTGTAGAAGTGTAGGTAGGTGTTTGGTGCTAAAGCGATGGGCGCGTCTAGCATTGACTTTAGTTCGTTCTGTGATGCCATATTGCTATCCTTTCTTTCTCTTTATCTTTAAGAAACTAAGGCATTAAGTTGCAGGTTTCCCTCGTTTGAAGTCAATTTATCATTTTAGACAGATTTTGTCAAATCAATTTTTGGAGTTTCAGAGTCATTCAGTTCTCTTATAGGAGGGAACTCCGATTCCCGACACATTACTCTGGGAGAGGTTTCTAACCCCGATCTCTTCCGAAGATTTTTATCGATTTTGGAAGGGAGTCACGATAGAAAGGAGATTGCCTTAAAAAAGAACTATCAGAATATCCTCAATTGTTAAAGGTCTTGAATGTTGCCGAGGGTTTTCCATGCGCGATCATAATTTCGTAATATTTCGTCTGAGGCTGTGGTGCTGTTTATTCCAATGCTGCTGGCAGTTTTCATATCTGATTTTGCCTTTTCTTTTTCCCTGAGATGTAGCCACATCTTGCTGCGCCTGTAATAGGCATCAGCATAATCAGGTTTGAGTTCTATCGCTTTGGTGTAGTCTGCGATAGCATGTTCATAATCACCTTTTATGTTGTAGACTATCCCACGATTGTAATGAACTTCGGCATGATCAGGTTTGAGTTCTATCGCCTTAGTAAATGCCTTGATTGCTTGGTCATGCTGGTTGCTTTCACTGTAAGCAACGCCGCGCGTGTTATAAAGGTCAGCATCGTTAGATTCGGGTTCGGATATCAGAAGGGCAACGATATCTTCCGGCAATTGGATGCCATGTGTCTGTTCAAAGGTTGCGACACTTATAGAGGTACTATGAAATGCTACGGTGATATTCATACCCTTTTTCTTAGCAGTAATCAAGTCGATTTTAGCTTTCCCCCATTCTCTCAGACGTAACAGAGTTTCTCCACGATTGTAATAAACTGGAGTAAACTGAGGGTTCAATTCTATTGCGGTATTATAGTCTGCGATAGCAAGATCAAATTCGCGCTTTTGGGAGTAGGCGATCCCGCGATTATTATAGACCTTGGCATCGCATCGGTTAAGTTGAATCGCCATAGTATAGTCTGTGGTAGCTTTCTCAAAATCACCTTTTATGAGGTAAGTATTGCCTCGATTGTAATAGGCACTAGCATGGCGTGGGTTGATACGTATCGCCGTGGTATAGTCTGTGATAGCATCATTAAACTCACCTTTGTTGAAATAAGCAATGCCTCGATTATAGCAGGGATCGTCAGAGTCGGGTCTTAGTTTTATTGCTATGGTATAGTCTGCAATGGCGTTGTCAAAATCGTTTTTGCCGGCGTAAGCAATGCCTCGATTGTAATAAGCTTCGGTATGGCATGGATTGATTCGGATCGCTATATTGAAGTCTTGTATAGCGTTGTCCAGTTTATTCTTTCTGCTGTAAGCAATGCCTCGATGGTTATAAGCTTCGGCGTGGTGTGGATTAAGTTTTATCGCCGCGTCATAGTCTATGATAGCCTTGTCAACCACATCTTTGGCATCATAAGCAATGCCTCGATTGTAATAGGCTTCGGTATAGTGTGGATCAAGTTTTATCGCCGTGTTGTAATTTTGTATACCGTTGTCAAAATTCTCTTGCTCAACATAAACCACCCCGCGATTGGTATAGAAACCAGCTTCGCATGGATTGAGTTTTATTGCAGTGTTAAGGTCTTTTATGGCATTATCAAAATCGCCTTTGCTTGTGTAAGCCACTCCGCGATTATTATAGGCATCCGTGTGATTCGGATTGAGTTCAATTGCCTCTGAATAGGCTTTTATTGCATTGGCATGGTGTGGAGTGAATTTCGTTGCATCCAAATGGGCTTTTGTTGCTATATATAGTTGTCCGAGTAGCATCTGAACGTTCCCGCGTTGAAACGCCACTTCAGCACGTAGTTCTTTTTCAGATGTTTCGGACGATGGATCTGTCTGATACCTTATTTTCTCAACGGTTTTTCGTATACCATCTACTACATTTTGCCAGCCTTCACTTTCATCGTTCCATTGGGTAAGAGGTTTACCTTTGTGTGGAAGAACTTCAAAGCCACTGAGTTGATGATGCAGCCAATCACAATGTTCAAGGATGATTGAGATAACCGTAATATCTCTTTTCGATGCTTCTTCTAATTCCTCTCGACAGTTTTCAGATGCAAGACTATCAGCAGAGACAAGAAAAAGAAGTAAGTCTGAAGTGGCAACTTCTTTGAGGATATTCTCCTGACGTGCTTTGTCGCCTGCAATAATGTCACCATCGTGCCAGGTTTTTAACTCGTTTTGCTGCTCCATCACAGCAAGACGTTTTCGTAATTCGTCTTTTTGCGCTGTATTCTCGTGCGAGTAAGTAATGAATCCCTTTAACGGTTTACTCAAGGTTTTCTCTCCTCCACAATGCGATTTACTTGATGGTAATGATAACACATTTGGCAACAAATATCAACCGAATATTAAGGGAATCTATTATCGGTTTTTTTCAATTTTGGAACGGTGTCGCGATCGGAAGGTTGCTCCTACAGAAAAGGAGTCGGGATTCGGAGATCCGTCCTATGGCTAATCTGAAAAAATTTGATTTTTAAGACATTATGTGTTATAAGACATTATGTGTTATAATACATTATGACTTAATAATAGAAACATAAAATGAAACTTATAGACTCCCCAAAAGTGGAAAGGATGACTAAGAAATGGCGAAATCGAAAGATAAAATACAAAAAGAATCACGGGGTTTGAAGGTTTGGTTTTTGCTTGTGTTGGCTGTTTCGGTCTGCGTATCAGTGCGAGCCGAAGAACCTATTCCCGATGTTGAAACCATCGTCAAAAAGATTGATCAACTCTATCGCAGTGAGTCAAGTCATGCCGACATAGAGATGCAGATTGTCACCCCTCACTGGGAACGCACCCTCGCGATGACAGTCTGGTCGCAAGGGATGAGCAAGACTTTTATCCGGATTAACGCACCCAAGAAAGAACAAGGTGTAGCGACACTGCGTATCGGAAACGAGATGTGGAACTATCTGCCGAAGACGAACAAAACGATGAAGATTCCGCCGTCAATGATGATGGGGTCGTGGATGGGTTCTGATTTCACAAATGACGACTTGGTTCGGGAATCGTCGATGCTTGACGATTACACCTATCAGTACGTTACACCCGAAGATGCCTCTCCAGAACATCTCTATGTCCAACTTGTACCGAAAGAGGATTCTCCAATCGTTTGGGGCAAGATTGTTGCAGCCGTGCAATCCAAGGATTATATACCGGTGTGGCAGCGGTTCTATGACGAAAAAGGGAATCTGATGCGAGTGATGAATTTCAAAGAAATTAAAACCTTTGGTGGTAAAACCCTTCCTTCTGTGGTGGAAATGCTCCCACAAAACAAAGAAGGTCACAAAACGGTTGTTCGATGGATGAACGCTACGTTTGATTCAGACATTGACGATAAAATCTTCACGCGTCGCAACCTTCAGAGAAGAAGATAGGTTGGACCGCACGTAGAGCGTGCCTACTACTTTATGATACTCAAAATTGCCTTCCGTAACACCCTTCGCCAGAAACGGCGTACAATCCTTACCGCCCTCGCAATGGTTGTCGGTTTCACGCTCTTATCGCTAACCATCGGTTTATCCGACGGTGCGTATGGGAATATTATCGCGATGTTCACCCGAAACCGTATTGGACATATTCAGGTGCATCGCAAGGGTTATCTCGATAAACCGTCGCTTTATAAAACAATCGATAACGCTTCCGCTGTGGGTGAGACGATTCAAAGCACTGCAGGTGTTGAAGCGTGGACACCGCGTGTATACGGGGCAGGACTCGGTTCGGTCGGTGAAAAGAGCACAATTGTCCAAATCATCGGGGTTGATGTCGCACGCGAAACCGAAGCGACTCGCTTTGACAAAAAAGTGATTGAAGGCAGCACACTCGGCGAAATACCATCGCATGAGGCAGTCATTGGAAAGGATTTAGCGAAGATTGTGTTTGCGACGGTTGGTAGTGAGATTGTGATTGTTTCACAGGGTGCCGACGGTTCGATTGCAAATGACCTGTATAAGATCGTCGGGATTGCAGAGAGCGGCGACGACATAACGGATCGCGTAGCCTGTTATCTACACATTGAAGATGCTCAAGAGTTACTTGTGCTTGAGGAACGCGTCCACGAGATTGTTGTGATTGTCTCAAACATCAATCAGGTCGATAAAATTACGAGCGCAATCGAAACACATCTCAATGATTCGACCCTTGATGTCGCACCGTGGCAGGTGGTCGCCAAATCCTTTTATCGCGCTATGCGAACCGATCAACAAGGAGACGCGATAAGTCGCTTGGTAATTATGTTGATTGTCGCTATTGGTGTCCTCAATACAGTGCTGATGTCGGTATTGGAGCGGACGCGTGAATACGGTGTGCTGAAAGCGGTTGGGACAAAGCCCGTGCAAATCTTCTGGCTCGTCATTTGTGAAGTTGTTATCATAGCACTTGGGAGCATCTGTGTTGGTACGCTCCTTGGTATCTTAGTTAATTATCTGCTATCTATATACGGTATCACATATCCCGAGGAGATTACTTACGGCGGCATGAAACTCAAGACGTTGTACGCTGAAGTCAACGTCCGATGTCTGGTTATTCCCGCTATCACTGTTATGCTATCGGCGGCGATAGTCAGTCTGTTTCCTGCGATAAAAGCTGCTCGGATTCTACCTGCAAAGGCAATGCGGACACATTAGAGAGCGCAGCTTGGAACGAAGTGGAGAGCGGATTTACGGGTAAGTGCTCTCAACTTTCAACCGACCTGACCGAACCGCAAGGAAAATTAGAAATCCTTTTTTCAAAAGTGTGCGCAGCTTGGAACGAAGTGGAAAGCGGATTTACGGGTAAGAACTCTCAACTTTCAACCGACCTGACCGAACCGCAAGGAAAATTAGAAATCCTTTTTTCAAAAGTGTGCGCAGCTTGGAACGAAGTGGAAAGCGGATTTACGGGTAAGGACTCTCAACTTTCAACCGACCTGACCGAACCGCAAGGAAAATTAAAAAGATGTGGTGGATTTTAATAAAGTTGGCTTGGCGAAACATCTTTCGGAATAAACGGCGGACGCTTATCGCCGCAACAGCGATCGGTATCGGTCTGGCTGCGCTGATTTTTATTGATGCATTAATGATCGGAATGACCGAGAATATGGTGCGGACAGCTACCGCCTCCTTCCTCGGCGATGCACAGATTCATCGGGAAGGTTTTCGAGATGCAAAAGAGGTCTCATTGACAATTCAGGCACTTGATGCGGTGACTGAGAGCCTCACTGAGGAAGACATTGTCGAGCATTTCACACAAAGGACGCTTTCTTCCGGGATGATTACGTCTCCAGCGAGTGTTAGTGCGATTATCCTCGTCGGGGTTCATCCGCCGACAGAGAAATTCTTGTCCCAAATCGATGATGCGATAACGGAAGGTTCCTATTTTGAAGCGGATGACAGCCGCGATATTGTTGTCGGTGCGAAACTCGCTGAAATTTTAGAAATTGGACTTGGGGACCGGGTGGTTGTGACCGTAGCGCAAGCCGAAAGCGGAGATCTCTCCCAAGAAATGTTCAGGATTTCCGGTATTTATCACTTTGCTGGTGAAGAGATGAACAGCGGCATGGCGTTCGTGCGAATTGAAAAAGCGCAAGAGATGCTTGCTCTTGGGAACGCGGTCCATGAAATCGCGATTAAATTTACTTCCCTAACCTACGCGCAAGACCCAGCACTGCCCTTTTGGGAGACGTATTCCCAACACGGCAACGAAGTCTTAAGCTGGACGGAACTGATGTCGCAATTGACAGCAATATTAGAAATGACGGAATACAGTAAATATATTATGGCGGTTATCTTATTTGGGGTGGTTGTCTTTGGCATTATTAACACGCTTTTTATGTCGTTATATGAGCGGATGTTCGAGTTTGGTGTCCTGCGCGCTGTTGGGACGCGTCCTTTCGGGATGGCGCGGGTCATCTTGTTTGAGGCGGGTGCCTTAGCGATCGTGAGCATCGCACTCGGGGCGGTCCTTGGCTTCCTTGTGACAGCATTATTAACCCATACCGGTATTGATTATACTGGCATTGAAATGACGGGTGTGACGATACAGGAACTCATCCGTCCAATCATGAAGGTTGAACAGTTCATTATTTATCCAGTGTGGCTCTTTATTTTCACGATCATTGCCGGACTCTATCCTGCACGTTACGCAGCTAAGATGTCGCCGGCAGCCGCAATGCGCCGAAGTTTTTAAACTATTAAATCTGGTCACCTTTCCACTTCGTTTCAGGATAGTGTCTGGTTAATTGCAATTGTCTCAAAGACGAAAAAGAACCAACCCCGCATGAACTAAACCAAAAACCTGCCCGAAACGAAATGGAGGGCAGCTTCAGAGGCCCATAATTAAAAAAATGGAACAGATGCAGAAAACAGATGTCATCGTCACAGAAGGTGTAACAAAGGTCTATGCAGCGGATGGGGTTCCTGTCAACGCGCTTAACGGGATTGATTTAACCATCCAATCAGGAGAATTTACGGCACTCGTGGGTCCATCCGGTTCCGGCAAAACAACCTTTCTCAACATCATTTCTGGTTTGGACACTCCCACAGACGGGAAAGTGTGGCTGGCTGGCAAGGTGCTATCGGAGATGAGTGGCAACGAACTCTCTGACTTTCGACGCGATAACATCGGATTCATCTTTCAGGCTTATAACCTGATTCCTGTGCTGACGATTGAGGAAAATGTTGAATACATTATGCTCTTGGCGGGGGTGCCGAAAGCGGAACGGCACGAACGGGTTATTGCAATGCTTGAAGCCGTTGGATTAAAAGGGGTCGCTGACCGAACACCGACACAGCTTTCAGGTGGACAGCAGCAGCGTGTCGCTATCGCGCGTGCGATGGTCTCTGAACCTCAGATTATACTCGCCGATGAACCGACCGCGAATCTCGACTCTAAAACAGGTGCCGACCTGCTTGAGATGATGCGTCACCTCAACGCTGAAACCGGCATGACGTTCATCTTCTCAACGCACGATCCGATGGTGATGGAAGGTGCGAACCGTCTGATTACACTTCGCGACGGACGTGTAGACACTGATGAGACGAGGTAACGGTTTTCGGTTCTCAGTCGTCAGTTAAAAGGGATTGCTGATGAGAATTATTCTGGCACTCGCCATCTGTTTGATGACAATGCCATTTGTAGGAACCGCCAACGCAGAATTCCGGGTTGGTGGTTATTACAAAAACTTTTCCACTGTATTCAATTCACCGCTCCCAGACGCACCGATAGCCGGTGTTGTGGTCAATCGGCTACGACTCAATCTCTCCTACGCGCCAGCGGACTCACTTTCATTTGCTTTCGCCTACGATTTTGCCCCGCGCATTCAAGACCCTCTATTCTTTTCTCAGCCTCTTATTGCTGTTGGTACTGCTTCATCCCGTTACCGCGTAACAGATTTGGACTCGCCGATCTATCCGAGCGAGGATGATCCGGTCGGCAGTGTCGGTGTCTATCACAACTTTGATCGTGCTTCGGTTCAGTTCAGCACAGATTTTGCGGATTTCTCCGTTGGTCGAGATGCGATTGCTTGGGGGAGTGCTCGGATCATAAATCCTACCGATGTTATTGCTCCGTACACCTACGACCAATTGGACACAGAGGATCGCGTTGGCGTAGACGCAATTCGGGTCCGTATTCCGGTGGGTGTTCTGGGTGAGCTGGATACAGGATATATTTTCGGCAACGATTTCAATTTTGGAAAGAGTGCTGTTTTTCTTCGGAGTCAATTGAATGCAGCGGAGACAGACTTCTCGGTTTTGTTGTTGGAATTTCAAAAAAATCTGCTTGTCGGTTTGGATATAACGCGCGGTATTGGAGGCGCGGGATCTTGGTTAGAAATGGCTTACGTGTTTGCCAAACCTTTTGATAACCAACCCAACGCATCGGATAATTATCTGCGTGCCTCCGTCGGTTTGGACTATAGCTTCGGCGGGGAGACTTACGCTTTTATCGAATATCATTTCAGCGGTGCAGGCGCGACGGAACCTGAAAATTTTTTCACCAATTTGGACCAACCCGCCTACACCAACGGAGGCGTTTATCTGCTGGGTGTCCACTATCTTGCCCCCGGATTCACCCATCAACTAACACCTCTAATTAGTTTCAGTGAACAGATGTTGTTCAACTTATCTGATCCGTCGACCTTTATTGCCCCACAGATTGCCTATAACGTCGCGGAGGATATCCATCTTTCTGTTGGAGGCTTCATCAGTATCGGAAAGCGACCGAAGAACGGCGAAGCATCCGAATTTCGATCGGAGTTCGGTAGTTATCCGAATCTTTTCTTTTCTTCATTTCGGGTCTATTTCTGAGTCTTGTGTTCTCTGGCACCTAAAAAGTAAGGAGGAAATTAGACGATGTCAAGTGGTTATCCGATAAACTCGGACGAATTGTCTAAACCGGCTGCTATCCTTGCCGAGAAAATAGAAGCTGCATTCTCGTTTTTTAAGTCGTCTCAATCTTCTTTGTCTTGTAATGTAGTTACTGTCCACATTTCATGCTCGAATGTAGCGGTGATGTCAGCGTTTTGCTTCGGCAGATCGCGCTGTATATGGTAATCTTGCGCTGGCAGACACCGATTCTCGTAAACGCGTCGCACGGTGCATTCATCGCCGAAGTACTCTTTATCCCGCTTAATCGCTCGATTCATAATCACAGAGGTATCCACCTCTATCCAGATCCTAAAATCCCACCAGTTATAAAGTTCTCTTCGTAGTAGGAAAACGCCTTCAACAAGAACAATGTCACACGAGTTTGGATTTGCTGAAGACGCACTGTCTTTGAGAGTTTCAAGGGTCTGCACGAGCGCAGCGTAGTCAAAGGCGTTCTCAAAGTACTCAATGAATTCAGATGTACTCGGTGCCCTTAGATGACGAGGAATTAGGAACGTATCTATTGAGAGCAGGGCTACGCTCAAATCGAGACTGTTCAACTGTTCTCGCACACCAATAGCGAGCGTAGATTTTCCTGTACAATCCGGCCCACTCAGTGCAACCAATTGAGGTGCATCAAATTTTGAATAGAGAACCATGATTTTCTGCGCAACGTACGCTGCGAATTTATCTTGAGACACTTGCTGATCTGTCATAGACATTATAACAATTTAATGTTGAAGTTCGGGATAGACCCAAGGTCTGAAGTTTAACCTAAAGTTGTGTAACCCACAACAAGTTTCCATAACTAAATCGGCAAACCCTTTTTTAGAGGTGCGCAACTTATCTTTGACGATCCGGTATCTTTTGATACCCCTAATAGCATGTTCAATGCGGATGCGGATGGATGAAATCTCACGATTCTTCGCTTTCTCTTGATCCGTCAGGTCTCGACTTTTCGGTTTCTTCATAGGTTGAATCATCTTCACACCCGGAACCGAAAAACCTTGAAAGCCTGAATCTTGATACAAACAACTGCCCTCTGGCAGGAGATAGACCGTCATATCAGCAATGCGCTTGTCATGTATCCTGCCTTCATAGGAGGGGGTCAATAACAACACTTTGCTATCCGCATTGATCAGCAGGTTATTCTTGAGGGTGTGTTGCTTCTTTTTACCACTATAATAGGCCTGCTGTGCTTCTCGGTCTTTTGGACGCTGAATCGGACGCTCCGTACCATCATGAAAAAAAGAGACTTGAATCTTGACGATCTGTTGAAGTCTGCGGCGATGCGTCAACAGTTGAAGCGACTGCTTCCCGTGATGGCAACGCTTCAAGGTCTGCCAGAGCAGAGTTCAACACAGGCAAGAGCCTATGAATCCATTTGTTAGCGACGGGTGGAGACATCCCAAAAAGTTCACCAAGCACATCTTGCGTCATCGCTTTTCGGAGGTATATCAAAATAAAAAGTAAGTGATCCTCGTGAGACGGTAAGCAACTGTTCTTATAGAGAGTATACCGACGTTTCTTTCGGTGTTTGCCATCAAGCGTCTGTGTTTCTACGAACGCCAGAAATCGCTTGGAAAAGGACGCAAGAAGTGCTGAAAACTCTTCGAGTGTATAACCTGTCAACGACAAGAATCGTTTCGGTTTATCTTTCAGTATTTCATAACGGGTCATCAGTGGGTCTCCAAAATAGGATTTCTTCTGATTTTACCATAGACCAACTAAACTTACAATTAAATCGTTATAATGTCTCATATGTATCTATGACCATGACGCTGTAAGTACGCCAATGTATCCCTTTCGCAATAAAATCTTTAATCCGAGATTTGCTCTTGAGACGGATTGACTACATTTGACTTATAGTAAAGTTTAGAATTAATTAGACACTCCAAAGAGGCGAGGATACAATCCTCGCCAGCGGTGGTGAGGTGTTTTGTGTTTTCCAAAGTGCCCTCTTATTTTCGGGTTTTACTATAAAAACCTATTTGTTCTTCATTTGTCAGGAATATGACTTTTTTAAACCGAGATTTTAGATTGGAGTTGTCGATAATGTATTATACCAGATTCCACCTGAAAGTGAATTAATAAAGGACGTTTCTTTGAAGAAAGAGCGTCCTTCTGCAGTTCTTTTCTGTTGAAGTCATATTGAGTAAAACATAGAAATGTTTTAAAATAGTGGAATAAAAGGCGACACTTTATGTCCCTTTATTTTCCACATTTGATACCCATTTACTTTATGAAAGGTGCTCTTATGACAGCTGAATCTCAAAAGTCGCCGAGATACAATGGTATTCCGAAACAGGTTTCGCGCAAGGATTTTAATGAGTATATCTTGCCACATCTATCGAAACGTATCAAAGGTCCGAAGCCGAAACTCTCCTTCTATAAGATATTCAACTATATCCTCTATGTTTTACATACGGGCATTCAATGGAATCAACTCCGAACCCGGCGCAATGAACTGCATTGGTCGAATGTCTATAAATGGCATCATCGCTGGTCCAAAGATGGCTCGTATGAGAACCTTTTTGAGGCGTCCGTGATACACTTGCTTGATACCGATCAACTTGATACGACCTGCGTTCATGGAGATGGGTCGAACACGGTCGTAAAAAAGGGGGTGCCGGCATCGGTTATTCAGGACACAAACACCAGAAAGGCGAAAAAGAGCTAACTCTTACCGATAATCACGGGTTTATCATAGGCCCGACAACGATTAGACCCATCAATGAACATGATACAACCATTTTGCCCGAAGCCTTCAGGGATCTCATCGCTTTTAGTCAACGGATGGGTATGGACCTGTGCGGCTCCGCACTCACGCTTGACTCGGCATTTGACGCCAAGGCGAATCATAAGATCATTAGAGAACACGGACTGACCCCCGTGATCTATCCCAACAAGCGCAATGCTAAAGAACCTATCGTTATTGCCCGCATGTTCCGCTGGTTTAACAAAGACATATACAAACTACGATATAAAGTCGAGCGAACTTTCGGATGGCAGGATACTTACCGAAGACTCGCACTGAGCTACGATAAACTCAAAGAGACCCGGTTAGGGTTTCGCCATTTAGCTTATTCTATGATTAACTTGCGGATAACTTTCAACCATTCATAACGCGTACTCGCTATGAGTTCGTTATCAAAACGCAAAAATTGAAGTGCATACGCTTATTTAGACCACGATTTCGCAAAGTTAAGATAAGGTTTGTCGTTGAAATTCGATAGGCATCAAATACCCTAACGCCGCATGTGGGCGTTTCTGATTATAGACGTTTGTAATAAAATGTCCGATGCGATCTCTCGCGTCGGTGATGCTTTGATAGTCATTGATGTGAACTTCTTCCTCTTTGAGGGTGCGGATGAGTCTTTCAGCATATCCGTTCTCCCAAGGTCGTCCGCGACGGGCGACGGAAATCTCAACGCCATGTTCTTCGAGCGTGGTAACATAGGCCTTTGAAAGATACTGCACGCCTTGATCAGAATGATGAATCTCCGGGACGCTGTGGCAGAATGCTTCTTTGAGCGGTTTGAGCGTCAGAGAGTGGTTCAAGTGCTGGCTGATATGCCAAGCTCTGATCAGCCGGGTGAAAACATCCATGAGCAAGCAGAGATAAATGAAGCGTCCCTTGAGACGAATATAGGTAATATCAGCCACCCAGACCTGATCGTGACGAGAGACTTCAAGGTTTTCGAGACGGTTGCTCCAGGGCTTATCCCCCTGAAGCGATTTTGTTGTTTGACACGCACGCTTGACAGCAACCAAGAGATTATTAGCTTTCATCAACCGAGCGACGCGTCGGGTCCCAACGGTGTATCCCTGACGCTGTAGCAACTGCGTGATACGCCTATACCCGTATCTTGGATGCTCACCGGCAAGTTTCTCTATTTCAGCACGCAAGACCGCTTCGGACGGATCTTCTTTGGGTTGATAATAGAAACTGCTCCGGTTGACACCGAGGATTCCACAAATATCTCGCACGGAATGCTCCTTATGCAATGCCGAAATGAAGCATCGCTTTTCAGATAACGTTAGTCCAACTCCGTCAATAGTTTTTTTTCGATGTCTAACGCAACTGCCATTCTCCCAACGAGCTGCTCAAGGTGAGCGATACGCTTCTCGGCATCGCTCGACTGCTTATCCGTAGACGCAAACAGGGAGGGCGCATTTTCAAGCAGCTGGTGCTTCCACTGTGAGAGTTGATTTTCGTTGAGATTATGTCGTCGACACACTTCTGCTTGGGAACTGTCACCGCTAAGGACTTCAAAAACAAGTTCAGCCTTAAACTCAGGGGTGAATTTTCTGCGTTTCGCCATTGGATACTCCTTTCAATGAGATTGTATTATATCACAATCTTCCTTTAGGGAGTGGTCTAAAAAACCGTAGGCAGTACAAATTGTATCTTATGCGCAATAATTGAATTCCATGCTACAAAAACTCCATTCGGTAAGTTCGCGTGTCGAGGTCTTCTTTTCTGAAAGCACTGTTGTGGTAAGAGATACGGTCTGATCGGTTAGATGTGTTGTATGTAGGGTAGGTGTGAGATTGAAGTAGTGGCACTGTTGTATATGAAGAATCGTGGGCATCGTCTCTACGTCGAGTGTCTGCTCGGTTGGATAGTGAATTTCGACGTTTGGTGGTACGATGGAAATATGATGCTGCAAACTGTTTTAGTTTTGTTCATATCGGCTTTCTCTGAATAACCAAGCAATTCTTGCGATTTATAGGACAATTCTTGCGATTTATAACATACAAGGAAGACAATTGGGCATTATTTCTCCAGTTAGAGTATTTTATTTTGCAAAGCGTGAGTCCTTGTGAGTATTTTAATAAACCTAGTGTATGCCTGTGTTTACAGAGGCACACCAGTAAAAATCCTTCAAATTTCAGTGAAAGTTTGACAAAAATACATTACATTTCATGAAGGGCATTGGCACAAAATTTGCTCACCTCAAAGAAGATAATAACAACTGGTTTGGTTTTAAAGGGGTCATTATGCAACAACAGTCAGTGTTCATTCAATTGCCATCGACACCAATGCAAAAGATTTATAATACAATTCAGCAGGTTGGAAAATCAAACATTCCGTTCTTCATTACTGGTGAAACCGGCGTTGGTAAGGAAGGTGTCGCAAAATACATTCATGAAAACGGTCCCCGACGGGACCAACCTTTTATAGCGATCAACTGTGGTAGGTTTTCTGCTGAACTTCTGCAAAGTGAACTCTTTGGTCATGAAGCAGGGGCGTTCACGAGTGCAATCTGTCAACGCCGAGGGGCGTTTGAGGTGGCAAATGGTGGCGTGCTCTTTTTGGATGAGGTTCCCGAGATGTCGTTGGATGCGCAGAAGGTGCTGCTTCGCGTTTTGGATACAGCGACCTTTACGCGTCTCGGTGGAAATGAGGTTTTGATGGTGGATGTCCACATTATCGCTGCAACAAATAGAGATATTGTCAAAGCAGTTGCGGAAAAAGAATTTAGGGAGGATCTCTATTATCGTCTTAAAGGCATGATGCTTCACCTCCCACCGTTACGAGAGCGTCCAGAAGATATCGCGCCTTTAGTAGAAACTTTTATTACCGAGTTCAGCGCAGAATATGGGAGAGGTGTTATAGAAGTTACTATAGTTTGGACAGTTTCTGTCGGCCTCGCGTCGTGTTTTCAAGGGTGCCTCTATTTTCCTGGAGGGTTTTTCCTAAAATGATGATACGACCATGGGCCCTCTAACCGTTAGGGTATCATCCTCAATTGTTTGATAAAAGTCTAACATAAGTCGGAAAACCTGTCAAGAAAAATCAGATTGATTTTTCTTGACAGACCCAAACAGATAAGGTATCCTTAGCGAAAATCCATCATCACTTCACAAGGAGACTCTTATGAACTGTCGAAAATGTCAATCTACACACTTCGTGAAAAACGGACACATCAACGAAAAACAACGCTATAAATGCAAAAAATGCGACTCTCAATGGACAGAAAACCACAAACATCGGGGCAGACCCCTGGAGGAACGCGCATTCGCTGTCTTTCACTACTGTCATGGGCTCTCTATGAATGCTATTTCAAAAATGTTAGACACCGCACCCAGCACCCTCCTGAAGCGGATACGTAACTTCAGCAATCAACACGCACATCCCCCGGAACCCCAGACTGACGCTGTCGTCCTTGAACTCGATGAGATGTGGCACTATCTGAAAGAAAAAAAACAAACTCTGGGTCTGGAAGGCGTTTTGTCGTGATACCGGAGAACTCATCGCATGGCAATGTGGTGATAGAGATAAAGCGACCTTGAAAAAACTTCTCAAACGTTTGGAGAACTGGCAGGTGAAGATATACTACACTGATGATTGGAAACCGTATAAAAGTCTCATTCCCGCAGAACTCTTAGTTCAGACGAAAGCAGAGACACACGCCATTGAACGCAACAATTGCCAGATGAGACATTGGTTTGGACGTTTCAAGCGAAAGTCTATTATCGTTTCTAAGGGTTTCCTGGAGATGGTCAACGCGACAATCGCTTTGTTTGCGAGGTTTCGCGTCAATGGCGATGTTTTTGACATTCTAAAAATCGGGCAGACGAAACCCAATATCATTATCTAAAGCAAAACCCTCAGATAAGAATAGGACTTACGCAAATTGCACAAATATCGGACATTGAGACCCAAAAAGTGGTAATCCGCGTTCTTTAAACCCCCTAAATCCCCTTATCAGGCGGACTTTAATATGGAATGCGTAAGTCCTAAAAAAATAAGTTTGAATCTTTAGGCTAAATATATTATTATCTTATGGGAAGTAAATACATGAACAGAAAACGGATATTCTTTATAGGTATATTCGGCATTGCGTTTTTGTGCACGGGACTTTTCTATTGGTATATCCAACGCCAAGCGAACTATGCCAAAATACGAGAAATTTTCGCGCCTTTTTACGAATATTCAGGAAGATTGACCGCGGAGGAGCAAAAACGCTTTTCTGAATTCGCCGATTCGATTATGGACTTTGAACTTTCCCTCGCGAAAAAATACGCGCTTCCCAAACGCGAGAGACTTCAATTGGAAGCACACAACATGATGTTGTACCGGAACAACCCTGAACTAGTGTTGTTCATGGGTCTTCCAGCCGACGTTGATGTCGATCCATATATACGACACTTCAGTATCCTCGTACTGATTATTAAAACCAAACTGGCAGATTTGCCTGCCGGTAGTAGGAAGTTGATAATCTCGCATCTTGAAATGCTCGGAAAACGCTTAACTAAAAGCAGCGTTGAGGCATATATTGAAGAGGTCAAAAACCTTCCCCATCGTCCGAGGCAAGAACTTCCGACGATGCGCTTCGGAATTACGACTGCTGGGACAAAAGGCGGAGATCAATGGGTCTTGGAAGCGGATGGTTCATTAGTATTTCCAGAAGGCGGAAGACGAGGCGTGGTTCATATTACCGATACTTACGGAAATGAGTATACGGTTGACCTTGATATACCACCTACAGACACTGGTATGATAGAGAGTACAACCGAATTGTATACGGAGATTGATCGGATTTTTGAGCAACTTACTGATGTTGAACTCCAGAGGCTTTCGGCGTTGGACAAGACTGAACGTACTGCAGCGATCGAAAAGTTGCTCGGATCAGAATAGGTGTTTGAGGTTTGTAGTCGAGCATTCACCCTCATTTAAAGACTACAATCAACTTCCGCTGTGCTGCTCGTTGTGAACCCATCCTCGCATGAATCACAAGGAAATAACGTCCATTGTGGACGAGTACGCCGTCGTCTGTTAATCCATCCCACTGTGCAACATTAGCACCAATAGAGTGTGGTGCATCCTCAAGCAGTCGCCGAACCCGCCTACCTCGAAGGTCGAAGATGTCCATTGTAACGAATGCTTGCATCGCATCAGGAGCGTTAAGTCGGTATGTGATTGTCAATTGATGTCTATCTGGTGCGAAAAACACACGTGGCGAGAGTGTGATGTTCTGGACCTGTAGCCGTTCGGTGCGTTTTAAATCTGCTGGTGCAGGTGCCATCAAGGTGTAGATCCCAAGGTGGTTGATCGTAGCGGTCACGCTCCCTTGACGCATGTTCACATTCCCTCGCAATGGTATCCACTTTTTCGCGAACGTCTCCCAAAAATAGAGTTGTGGCGTGGTCTCTATCCCAAAGGAAAACGTGATTTGTGCCCCGCGTTTCAGGACGAGCCGTTCAGGTGAGATCCGGATGACTTGAATAATCTGCTGTGCTGCTGGTAGCAGCCCCGGTGATGGCACAAGTTCTATTCCTATTTTCCGTTCAGTTGCGAGTGCGCCTTTAGGAAATGAAATTCCCACACCTGCCGGACTTTGAAGTTTTCCGCCGCTGATACCGATAGTTGTTGACGCAGGAACAACGCTTAACTGGATACGTTGTTCCGTTCCATTCACACGACAGATAAGGTCTCCCTTACCCACAAAAACGGCTATCAGTATTGCATGATCGCTTGTTGTAATTCTGCCCAGATTTCCCGCGAGGAACCATTGTGCCGAAAGTATTTTATTCTCGGTCGAGACTGCCTGAAGTCTGTATCTCTTTCCAGAAATAAGCGTGTAGGGTTGCATTACTCTTGCTTGTCCGTCAAACACTTGGATTTCAAACGGATCGGCAGGTGCTGCAACAACATTGGAAAGGGAACATACTGTCAGTATGATGAATGTGAGGTATAGTGCTGCTCGATCGAAAAGTGTTCGCATATTCCCATGGTATCATACGGGTGTGTAAAGTTTTTGTCATTAGGTATTATGCAGCGTTTGACTGTTTATCCCAGAACGCGTCGGATGCGCCATTCTTTAACAAACACCTCCAGAAAAGGATGGCATTTATACCGGTTCGGCTCCATTTCATAGAAGCCTGTTTACATCGCTGTGCGACAACGTGTTTACACGCACTCTCAATGAGACCACTGCCGATGTGATACCCGTTTTCTACAAACCTTTGATACTGCATCCGTTTGGCGTGCTTCTGAAAATAACCGGCTTCTCTTTGAAGCATTTCTGAAAGCGTTGAGTTTCCGACGCCCAATGCCCGGATGCGCACTATGACTTCTTGCGTATCTCCAGCAAAGAGAAACGGTTCTGTCGTTTTCACCCAATCTTCAATAGTGTCGCGAGATGTTTCGCCAAATGCCTGTTTCGCCACATCATAGAGGTGCGACTTGGCATGCATATAATCAACGATCTCAACAGCACCGGGGAAGTATTCTTCGGATAAGTTCCAAATCCAGGCGGCACCATCGCCGATGACGACGACCTCCTCGCTATCGGTTGCGTCGTTATAGATGCCACTTGCTGTCGCTAAGTCAAACCACTGTTCCCCAAAACTCGCCGCATCACTCTGGCAAGCAACATACCGAAGACTTTTCGTCCGCGCCGATGCTACGGACTTCAAATCCAGTTGTGGATAGTCTCTATACAGACAGCCCACCTTCACCTCATGATAGGTGCCATCCTGAGCAAGCGTATGAACCCCGTCAGCACTGACATACCATCGCGAACCTACCTCAAGTGCCTGTTGATTTACATAATCTGAGACAGACATCCCTTCTGACCACTGTTGAACTTTCTGTTGAAGCATTGTATGGCTGATTCTTATCCCGTGATGTGCTAACTCTTCAGAGGCTTCTCTAAAGTCCATGCGCGCTGAAAGACGACACATTGCTTTCGCAACGCTAACTGTGTAGCCATCCTTAAGTCCTTCATCAGCATCCCACGGCACATGATAATGACCACACCCATCGCAGCGATACACCCACCGAGACACCCGCACCGCGCCACACAACGTCTCTACATAACGCCGACACTGCCGAAAACGACGCAAGGTTCCCTTACAGTCAGGACAATCCACGGACACCGGCGACACATCAGTCGCCCTTGCTGAGAAACACTCTTCTAACACCTTCCGACCCAACTGCCGTGCCGCATCTAAAACGTCTCTCTCAAGCATTTCCAATGACACCGAGTCATCACAGATCACTGATGAAAAAATCTCTTTGACTTCTTCGCTGACAATCGCTAAAATATCCATTAGGTATCCTCTCCTATTTAGAATCTATCTAATCTGCTTTTAGGAAAGGATACCACTTTCAAACATATTCTTCAACACCGACATACAAAATAGATGCTGCAAAAAACTTTACACACCCCTATCATACATCTGGTCAGGGTCATTCAATTTTAAGATTTCTCATTTTATGAGGTTAACAGCGAGTATAGGTTTCGCTGCGAGATATTGGAGTGCGTCAGTGATTTTTGTATGTCGCGTGCATCGTAAAACAGAGATTGCTGTGTTTCGGAGCGCTGCCATGACTTGAGGGAGCACACCGGTTGGGACACATGAGGCATCCTCTTGAAAGACGGCATCTCGGATCCAGTGAAGTTTATTCTCAATCGTCCAATGCTCTCGCCGGAGTTTAAGCAAGTCAGCTGCCGAGGCGCGTTGGGGTGTCAAGCTTGTAATCCCATACTGCACGTGGCACTTGACGTGTGCTGTCTTTTTAGACTTCTGGTGTGTGGTGTATTGATAAACTTGTTGTAGCCCCGGCCAGTGGGTATGTTCCGTTAAGAGAGTGCTTGCGGTGAGGGTGCGTGTGGTAATCCTGCCTTTTGTGTCTTCTGTATCCGTATACGTTTGCAGCTGTGCGCCTGCTTCTGCGTGAAGATTCTCAAACCGGCGGTGTTCCACTTCGGGTGGGTCTGTTTCATCAAAGGGTTCAAAGAGGTCTCGAATATCTTCATACAACTGTTTCTGATTCGCTTTGACGGGGAGGCAGTAATCTGCTTGATGCTCAAGGATTTGTTGACAGAACTTGCGTTGGGTCAACAGGGCGTCCGTCGTGATGACGAGACCTGAGACATCAAACGCTTTCAAGAGTTCAATGGAAACGGGGATTTCATTGCTCTTTTCACTCACCGCACATTCTGCGACAGGGATGCCTAACTCATGAAAGACGGCTGCGAGCAGACGGGTCCTGCGGGCATCTTCGGGATGACTGTTACCTAAGGTTTTGCCATCTATCGCAAGTCCCTTCAAGTCAGACGTGGAAATGTGCGAACTTGCTAAAGTCTGTGTCGTCCACTGTGTGAGCGTCTTTTCTACAGTGTCGATGTCAAGACGCCGATAGAGATAATGAAACGTTGAGGCTGCGGGGGTTTGTTTCGCCGTGAACCCTAAGGCGTTTCGAAGGCAAGGGTGGAGGCGTGCCCATTTGGCAATCTGTGTATAGCTGCGTTGACCACACAGGAGTCCGACAACCGTGAGTGCGAGCATTGCGGCTAACGGATGCCGACATCCTTTTTTCTTGCGTGGGTCTGGCACTTCTGCTAACATATTAAGTAAGTGGCAAGAGGAAGTTCTTGTCATGATTCACCTGAAAAACTTGTTGAATTTTAGGGTGAAGTATAGCAGAAGTCGCGTGAAATGTCACGCGACTTCTGCTTATCTGAAGTATTAACACCTGTGAAAAATATGGCACAAAAAACCTACAATTGAATGACCCTGTACATCTGGTTTGCATTACAAGCCGGTTTGTGCTAAACTGATGCATTATGGAAAAGCGACTTTCGACGGGAAAAAGGGTTGATGGCACTGCCCTCATCAAAACAGATTCTTTGCTGAAACCTTATGCGGCACAGCTGCGTGAGCGGTTTGCGCATTATCGACGTTTCAAGGCGGAGGTTGAGGAGACCGGTGGTGTATTAGGCGAAATAAGCCAAGGACACCGATATTTCGGTTTCAACCGTGTGGAACACGAAGGAGAAATCGGTGTCTGGTACCGCGAATGGGCACCAGGGGCGCATGCGCTTGCCCTCATCGGTGATTTTAACGGTTGGGACCGCGGCGCAAATCCGATGTTTATGGATGATTGGGGGGTGTGGCATCTATTCTTGCCCGACAAGGATTATGCTGATCGCCTTACACATGAAAGCCGAGTCAAGGTGCATGTTGTATCAGACCTCGGTGGACTCGATCGGATTCCCGCGTATATTCAGCGTGTCGTTCAGGAAGGCGACGCTGATTTCACCGGACAGTATTGGGCACCCGCACATCCGTATCAGTGGAAGCATTGCACACCCGATTTTGACATCAATACCGACGGGTTACGGATTTACGAGGCGCACGTTGGTATGGCGCAAGAAGCAGAAAAGGTCGGAACATTCACTGAGTTTACGCAAAATATCTTGCCCCGAATTGCAGATTTGGGCTATAACGCTGTGCAACTGATGGCGGTGATGGAACATCCGTATTATGCGAGTTTTGGGTATCACGTCAGCAACTTCTTCGCTGTTTCAAGTCGTTTCGGGACACCGGAGGAGCTGAAAGCACTTATTGATACGGCACACGGTATGGGAGTATTAGTTATCATGGATCTCGTGCATAGCCACGCTGTCAAAAATCTCAACGAGGGATTAAGCCAGTTTGATGGCACGGGACACCAGTATTTCCATGCTGGCGTGAAAGGTGAACATATCGCATGGGATTCACGCTGTTTCGATTACAATAAATACGAGGTGCAGCGCTTTCTGTTGAGCAATATCCGCTATTGGTTGGAGACCTATCGGTTTGATGGGGTCAGGTTTGATGGTGTCACGAGTATGCTCTATAGCGATCACGGATTAGAGCGAAATTTTACCGGCTATGCGGATTACTTCGACACTGGCGTTGAACTGGATTCTATCGCTTACCTGATGTTAGCAAATGAGCTTGTCCATGCTGTTAATCCCGTTGCTATTTCAATTGCTGAGGATATGAGCGGCATGCCTGGTCTCGCGCGCCCTACTGAAGAAGGTGGACTCGGTTTTGATTACCGCCTCGCGATGGGTATCCCGGATTATTGGATTCGGTTATTGAAGGAGAAACAGGACGAGGAGTGGCACATCGGCGAAATCTATGGCATGCTGCGCAACCGCCGTGTAGGTGAAAAACACGTTGCTTACGTTGAAAGCCACGATCAGGCGATTGTTGGCGACAAGACGCTTGCAACGCAGCTCATGGATATTGAACTTTACACGAACATGAGTGTTTTCACGACAAGTCATCTCGTCGCTCGCGGTGTTGCGCTCCACAAACTTATCCGATTGCTGACGTTTAGTTTAGGTGGCGAGGGCTACCTCAACTTTATGGGAAATGAATTTGGACATCCTGAGTGGATCGATTTCCCACGGGCAGGAAACAATAACTCTTACTGGTATGCGCGCAGGCAATGGTCCCTTGTTGACGATGACACTCTCCGCTACAAAGGTCTCAACACTTTTGATCAGGCGATGCAACATCTTGATGCAGCCCACCATCTACTTGCTGATGAAAACATTCAACTTTTATTTATTCACGAGGACGCGAAACAGATCGTCTACGCGCGCGGCGGACTCGTTTTTGTCTTTAACTTTCATTCGACTGCATCCGTCACGGACTGGCGCGTTCCTGTGCCTGAGAAAACGGATTATCGACTCATCCTCAACACCGACGATGCTGCGTATGGTGGCTATAGTGCCGTGGAGGGTGTTCATTATCCGTGGCAAGATGTTGCTGTGGAGGGTCAGTCGCAGTCAATTCAGCTTTACGTTCCCGCACGAAGCGCACAGGTTTTAGCGGCTTCGGTAGAAGATCAAGAATCCAAGGGTATTTTGCTATAGTTAAAAATACGTTGGATGGTTTTATGGAGGTGTTAGGTGCGGTTGGAAACCGCACCTATCTTACTTTATCACGTGGTGTTATTCTCCAGTGAGTACGCACGGTTTCCACCCGGGCCACCGCCAATCGCCCATGTGCCACGGAATAACGATTGTCGCTTGGTCGGCATCGTTTCGATGACTTCATGGCTCAGGTTGAGCCGATGCCATTGTGCCCAGATCGAATTGTAACAATTGAAGACCGCACACCGTGGATTTGAAGGATTTGTCCAATCATTAGCGGCATGTACAAGGCTTTCGGTGAAGATGACGACGGAACCCGGTGGGCAGCTATAATCGTCCATCACCTCGCGCGTGTTCGTCTCCCATGGCGATTCGCTAATATTCGGACGATATGGGTCGGGACCTCCGTAATTAAAGTGCGCTTTGTGTGAACCACTGAGGAAAGAGGTGGCTCCTTGTCCTGACTTCACCTCTTCAAGTTCCCAGACGACGCGCGTTAATCCCGCAAAAATCTTTCCACCAGCGACCTGATATCGCATTGCATTTGCCTGCTGCGGCGGACGCACAACGTGTGGTAGACCGTTGTCGCCACGTTCTGATGTGCTCCAGCCGGGCTGTCGGACAGTGGTAAAAGATCCTTCGCATCGAAACCCGTAGCAGTCGTCCACTACGAAGGGATCCTCGGAGAGAATCTCGTTCAGGATTCCAACAATTGCTGGGTGGTCAAGTAGGGTCTGGAGTGCACCTTGATAGCTCTGTCTGGCACCGGCATAAACTTCTGCTTTCATTTCTTCAATTTCCGAGTCTGATAATATTGATGGCAATAAAATCCAACCGCGTAAATCGAAAAAGAACTTTTGCTCGGGGGTCATCGGAATCGGTGCATCATTTGATGTTTCTTTTGACATTGAAATCTCCTTAATAGTTATAAATCGGGGTTAAAAATCCCTCCTACAAGAATGCTCGCACATAGGTGACAACCTGCGTTATAGAACAAGAATATAACTTGATTTTTCTTAAAGTTATGTGGTGTTATTATCCAGCGAATACTGGCGGTTTCCGCCAAGACCACCAATCGCCCATGTTCCACGGAATAAGGATTGCCGTTTCGGAGGCATCTTTTCTATAACTTCATGACTTAGATTCAACCGATACCATTGTGCCCAAAGTGAGTTGTAGCAATTAAAGATAGCACAACGTGGGTTGTCTGGGTTCGTCCAGTCGTTGGTAGCATGTATAAGACTCTCAGTGAAAATAAGTGCCGACCCAGGCGGACAACTGTAGTCCTCCATCATATCCGTTATCTTATCCTCCCAAGGTGATTCACTGATATTCGGGCGGCATGGGTCCGGTCCACCATAGTTGAAATGCGCTTTATGTGAGCCACTGAGAAAAGAGGTACCGCCTTGTCCTTTTTCCACTTCCTCAAGTTCCCACACAACACGCGTCAATCCAGCAAATATCTTGCCACCAGCAACCTGATACCGCATCGCATTTGCTTGTTGTGGTGGACGCACGACGTGTGGCACCGCAGTCCCTCTTTCAGAAGAAACGGTCCAGCCAGGTTTCCTGACTGTAGTAAACGAATTCTCACACCGAAATCCATAGCAATCATCAAAGATAAAACGTTCATCAGCAACGATTTCGTTTAGAATCCCAACAATTCCAGGATGATCGAGTAAATTCTGAAGGGTGCCTTGATAACTATGTCTGGCCCCCGCGTAGACTTCCGCTTTCATCTCTTCGATTTCCGAGTCCGATAATATTGATGGCAATAAAATCCAACCGCGTAAATCGAAGAAAAACTTTTGTTCGGGTGTCATTAACTTTTCGCCTTCAGCTAAAGGTACCGGCTCATTAGAATTACGTACTTCTTGCATAATACTGAAATCCTCATATAGTCAAACTAACCAATATATTACAAGGCCTGTTTCAATCCAGGCAAGAAATAATCCTTAACAACGACTTCCCAACTCATCCGGGAAGCGATGTCGTAGCCTTCTCGAAGTATATCCTCGATGTCACGAGGTTTACGCGGCAAGCGTCCCAGGAGTTTCGCCGCAATGTCTCGGCTGTTTTCTGTTTCAATCGCATTCCGTTCCGTCAAGCCGATATGAAGCACATCTTCTAACGACTTCGGTGGAATGCTGAGTTGGGTGTAGTCAGCAATAACGATATTTGGAACATCACGCTTGTCAGTGGCACGCTGAATGAAACCACAACACCCGCACACGTTGCTAACGACGCAGATCGCACCGAAACTGAGCGGCTCGACTTGTGCAATCCCGAACGGCTCATAAATGGACTGCCCGAATTCTGCATCGCTGCCTTTGCGGATGTCCATAAATTCCATTTCTATCGGCATCCGTTTCCCGCAAGCCGCCTGCGTCCAACCGAACTGATTGACAAAGACCACCTTAATCGCCTTGGACTGTAGATTGAAACCGGAAACGCCGTTATTCAGTTCTATTTCTGCACCAACGAGATCCGGATAACCGATTTTGTGATGCACGGGCCAGCCGTACGCTTCTTCCATCTCATGAATGCTTTCGTGAGGACGTCCGGTCGCAATTTCTGTAGAGAGGATGAACAGGACAGCTGTTTTATCATTGGAGGCGAGCAGGGAATCCAAGTGCATTAGCACTTGTAAATCGCGCCACAGTCCTTTACTTTTAACGAGCCGTGTTACGTGTGTGAAGACATAATCCGGACGATAATCTAGGAGCGTTGACGCGTATTTTTGGAGTAGTGCCTTTGACGTTAATTTCTCTTGCAGGCTCACCTCGAACGCTGGGATACCGTTGTAGACGAGATTAATAGGGAAATCCTCGAACGACTTTGCCAAAAACCGGAGCTCATCTACGACGAGATCCCCGACGGCGAAGATTGTATCACAAAGGTGTGCTTTGTCGATTAACGCATGCTTGAAATACCAGAACGGGTCATCGAACACATCACGGATTGATTGTCCTTGTGTTTTTGCCTGTTCTAGGACGTTGTAGAAGCGGATATCGTGTCCTGGATGTCCTTCAACAATAGGACGTATCGTTGCAACTTCATGGGCGTAAAAGACGGTACGCATGTTCGCAGCGTTTTCATTGTTCTTGCGTTCAATGAGTGTTTTGAGCGCAAGGGGCATCCCCATAAATTCATGCGAGATGATGAATACCGGCGTATTTGTCTTTTCACCAATAAGCACTCGGAGCGCGTCATACGCAGGTTCGGCGAGGCGGACATACTCTTCAAATTCCCATTCGTTTTCATACCGATTCGATTCAATATTGAAATGCTCGTAGAGTTGCCATTTAAACTGCCCAGTTTGGGATTCATCACTGCTTGATACGTTTACCAAGATTACGTCCGTGAGCGTTGTAACTTTCTTGTTTTTGTCCACAAACTGCCGTTGTCCATAGACGAGTTCCACCTGATAGGTTTGCTCAATCTCGCTGAGAGCGTTTGCATGGGGTGTGTCAGTTATGCCTTCGCTTGCGCGATAGAACACGGTGTCGAGTTCACCTAAGTCTGCACCCGGAAAGAGCGGTCCGACAAGGAAAGTGCGCTCAATTGCTTCATTGTAACTATGGGTTGTCAGCAGCCCTTCCAAAACTGCCCCAATGCCGCCCATTTTCTGGATAGCTTCATGTGTGACGTGAACAACAATACTCAAATTTTTACCTCATCTAATGTTTTTTATATGGGCTTGCAAGCAAAACCCTGAAGGGATAATTAGCACATAAGTGCGTATTCTTTGCGGGAAATTATATCATAATATCGAAATGGATGTCAAGTTCACCTATTGAGACTATTTGGTTTTTTCTGTCCTGTCGGATAAATCATGATTGAGAGATTGCTTCTACACAGATATGTCGGGAGTCGGAGATCCCTCCTACAGTAAAACGCAATGCCTTGTCGTTTAGGCTTTTGTTCTTGACAACCTCACCGAAATCACCTATAATATAGTACGAAGGCCTGTGCGGCGGTTTTGGTTTCCTTAAGAGGTCTCAGAGCAAGTCGCACAAGGCATTGGCTAAAGTGTATTCACAAATATCTGAAGTTTTATATTTTTATTGGAGGTAGCAATGTTAGACAATATTGGAAATGTAGCCGGTGCTATATGGCACTATCTCGAAAATAACAACGAAGCCAGTGTTACAAAATTAACACGCGAAATTGGCGAAAACGAACGTACAGTCCTAATGGGTGTCGGCTGGCTCGCCCGCGAGGGAAAAATAGATTTTGAGAAACGAAAACAAGGCATCTATGTCACGTTAAAAACACAACAATTAGACGCAGAAGTCGTATAGATTTCGGAAGGAGAACGGATTAGATGAAACCACTTCGTCAATTAACAGTGGTGCCGACATTACCGCCGAATCTTGAACCTCTGCGTGAACTTGCCTTAAATCTGTGGTGGACCTGGGATCGTGAAGCTCTGGGATTATTTCGTCATCTTGATACCGAATTGTGGGAAAAAACCTATCACAATCCGGTCGCGATGCTCGGGCAAATCTCCCAAGAACATTTGGATGCCGCCGCAAAAGACAGTGTGTTCCTCGCACGCCTTGAAGTCATCCACAAAAAGTTTAGCGAATATCATAAGACCCCTTCATGGTTTGAGACAGATCACAAGGATGATACGCTCAACGACCTAAAGATTGCCTATTTCTCAATGGAGTATGGGTTGACCGAATGTATGCCACTCTACTCCGGTGGCTTGGGTATCTTAGCGGGCGACCATTTGAAATCTACGAGTTACCTTGGTTTGCCCTTTGTTGCAGTTGGACTACTCTATCAGCACGGCTATTTCCGCCAAACGCTCACGGCGGACGGCTGGCAGATGGCGGATTATCCAACAAATGACTTCTACAATATGCCCATCCAACCTGCGAAGTGTGCTGATGGGACACCACTCTTCGTAGAAGTTGCATATCCAGAAGGTAAGGCATTCGCCAAAGTCTGGCGCGCACAGGTCGGACGTGTTCCCTTATACCTTCTTGATACAAATATCCCCGAAAATCAGAATGAAGAGTTACGAAGTATAACAGATTACCTATACGGTGGTGACGAGCGTCTCCGTATCAAACAGGAAATCCTGCTGGGTATTGGTGGATACCGTGCCTTGACTGCGCTTGGCATACAACCGACTGTCTGTCACATGAATGAAGGGCACGCTGCATTCCTCACAATTGAACGCATCCGCCAGTTAATGCTAAAAACAGGTATCCGATTTGAAGAAGCCTGCGAAGCTACAAGAGCCGGAAATATCTTTACGACGCATACACCCGTTCCCGCAGGTATTGACTGGTTCCCACCGGATTTGGTTAATCATTACTTCAGTGGTTACTATGGAGCACTCGGCGTTTCTGCCAATACCTTCCTCGGTCTTGGTAGAGCAAACCCTGCGAACACCCACAGTGAATTCAGTCCTGCCCTCCTTGCGTTACGACTTGCAGCAATGTGCAACGGCGTAAGCCAATTGCATGGTCACGTCTCCCGTGAAATGTGGAAGGGCCTTTGGCAGGATATACCTGTGCATGAGGTGCCTATTGGCGCGATTACAAATGGAATTCACACCCGTTCTTGGGTCTCTGGTGATATGCAGAGTCTCTTTGACAGATACCTCGGTCCACGTTGGATTGTTGAACTTACGAACCAAGCCGTCTGGACACAGATTTCGCAGATTCCTGACCCTGAGTTGTGGCGGACACATGAACGCCGACGCGAACGTCTCATCACATTTGCACGCCAAAGACAGGAGCAGAAGCATGCGCTCGGTGGTGCTGTTTCCAAACGCACCAAGGAAAGCGAAGCAGTCGCAACAAAGATTCTCAATTCCGCAGCGTTAACGATCGGGTTCGCACGCCGATTTGCGACCTATAAGCGCGCAACCCTACTCTTCCAAGATGTTGACCGTCTTGATAAGATTCTTAATCATCCGGAGCGACCTGTCCAACTCATTTTTGCGGGCAAGGCGCATCCGCATGATTATGAGGGGAAATTGCTCATCCAGCGTATCTCCCGTATCGCAGCGGAGCCACGGTTCTATCATAAAATCGTCTTTATTGAGAACTACGATATTTGTGTTGGGCGCTATCTCGTCGAAGGTGTTGATGTTTGGCTCAACAACCCTTTACGCCCGAATGAAGCTAGCGGTACAAGCGGTATGAAAGCAGCGGCGAATGGAGTTCTTAATCTGAGTATTGCAGACGGTTGGTGGGCAGAGGCAAATCATTTAGGCGGTGGCTGGACAATTGATGCGGGTCCTGCTCCTGAAGACACAAAATCCACTGACAAGGCACACGCCAATGCTATTTATGAACTCCTTGAAAAAGAGATTGTGCCTCTCTTTTACCAGCGTAACTCTGTGGACGACGTGCCGTACGAGTGGGTTGCTCGAATGAAGACTGCGATGCAAAACCTTTCCCCTGTTTTCAATACGAAGCGTATGGTCGCGGAATACGCAGAACAGCTGTACTTTCCAGCGCATCGTCGTTGGCAACGTCTCAATGAAGGCGAGGCAAAGCGCAGCATCGCCTTAGCTCGCTGGAAGACACATATCCGGGACCACTGGGGAGATCTGCGAATTGAGGAAAGAGACCCCGATACTGCAGATGCTGTTGTCCAAAATCCTGAGTTGGGTGTTGGCGAATCCACAACGGTGCAGGCAGTTGTTCATACCGATGTGTTGTTTCCACACGAGCTTGCTGTCCAACTTTACTACGGTGTGTTGGATGAGGCTGGCGAAATTCACAACGGGAACGTTAGCCTGATGGAATACCAAGCTGATCTCGGCGGTGGTACCTATCTCTTTGAAGGGACATTCATCTTGAAACAGACAGGATTACACGGTTATACCGTCCGCGCATTACCTCACCATGAGGATTTGCAATCTCCGCATGAACTCGGGCTCATAACATGGGCATAAAAGGATCGCGAGCAGGAATTCGCGCCTACAGTGAAGCATTTGTTTTAGCGTTGCTCAAAACCATTTTTAAGCGTATAATAAGGGTATGCAGCTTGAAACGAAGTGGAAAGCGGATATACGGGAAGGAACGTGAACTCTTAATCTACTGGACCGAACCGCAACGGACGATTAAAAAAGCGTATAATAAGGGTACGCAGCTTGAAACGAAGTGGAAAGCGGATATACGGGAAGGAACGTAAAGTTCTCAATCTACTGGACCGAACCGCAAGGGACAATTAAAAAATGGACAGGATAGCAGAAATTAACCGCGAAACAGCAGAAACCCGTATCCGACTCCGCCTTGATCTTGACGGAACAGGGACATCTGATATTAATACCGGTGTTGGATTCTTAGATCACATGTTGGAACTCTTTGCGAAACACGGTTTCTTCAATTTGGAAGTTGAAGCGAAGGGGGATTTACATGTGGATGCGCACCACACTACTGAAGATGTCGGTATCTGTTTGGGACAAGCCCTCCAAAAGGCAGTGCTGGACAAAGCAGGAATGCAGCGGTTCGGCAGTTTCAGCGTCCCAATGTATGAATCCCTCGCTAAAGTTGACTTGGATGTCTGCGGTCGTCCTTTCCTCCACTTTGAGACACCGCTGAGTTATGGAAAAGTCGGCGACTTTGATATTGAACTCACAGAAGAGTTTTTTCACGGGTTTGTGAATCATAGCGGGACAACCTTGCACATCAACGTCCCGTACGGCACGAATCGACACCATATCATTGAAGCAATCTTTAAGGCAGTCGCGAAAGCGTTGCATGTTGCTACACGCCTTGATGGAAATATCACCGGTGTCCTATCCACTAAGGGGAGTTTATAGTACGGAATAGTTATCAGTTGTCAATTGTTGGTCATCGGTTACGAGATTTTATGTAACAATCTCCCTAAACTAAACTTGGAATACTCGAAGCAGGCGTAAATTGTTACCAATGCCTCTTAACCGAAAACTGATAACTGACAACTAAATTAGGAGAACATTTATGAGTAACGGCAACGTTATTGCAGTTATTCTTGGAGGCGGCCGCGGCACACGCCTATTTCCGCTCACACGGGATCGAGCGAAACCGAGTGTCCCGATTGCAGGCAAATTTCGACTCGTTGACATACCGATTAGTAATTGCCTACATTCCGGATTGGATAAAATTTATGTCTTGACCCAGTTCAACTCTGTCTCCTTGAATCGACATATTGCACAGACATACCGCTTTGATACGTATCGCCGCGGGTTCGTCCAAATCCTCGCAGCGCAACAGACGCTGATGGGCGAAGAGTGGTATCAGGGAACAGCGGATGCCATCAAGCACAATGAACCCTACATTCTCAACCCACGGTTCCAAGACGACCATGTCCTGATCCTTGCGGGTGATCATCTCTATCGGATGGATTATCAAAAAATGTTGGCTGTTCACACCGAATCTGGAGCAGACATTACAGTATCTGTCATCCCCGTGGAGAAAGAGGTTACCAGCGGACTCGGGATTCTCCAAGCAGATGCGACTGGACGTATCGTTGATTTTGTTGAAAAGCCGCAGACGGAGGAAGAACTCCAGCGACTACGCGTTGAACCCGAAGTCTTTAGCTCACGAGGTATTGAACCGCACGGGCGAGAGTATATCGCCTCGATGGGCATCTATATCTTTAATCGGTCGGTCTTGCAAGAGGTGCTTCAGGACGAATCAAACATGGACTTCGGCAAGGATATTATTCCGAAAAGTATTCAGACGCGTCCGGTTTCGGCTTACTTTTTCGATGGCTATTGGGAGGATATCGGGACGATTCGTTCTTTCTATTCAGCGAATATCGCACTCACCGATACCGCACCGGCGTTCAATTTTTACGATGAGCAGGCACCGATTTATACCAACCGGCGGCATCTACCGAGCACAAAAGTCAATAGCAGTAGTGTTCGCTCCTCCATTCTTGCTGAAGGGTCTATTATTGATGATTCCGAGATTGATAGGACGATCGTCGGTATCCGAAGCATTATCTCCAACGGCAGTCGAATTTACCAGTCTGTGCTCATGGGAGCAGACTACTACGTGTCAGATGAATTACGGACGGAGAGCGAAAAGTCGGACATACCTAATATCGGTATAGGTCGAAATTGCCTGATTCAGAATGCAATCATTGACAAAAATGCGCGTATCGGTGATAATTCAGTACTTGTCAACCGGGAAGGCGTTGATAATCACGATGGCGAAAACTACTACATTCGGGATGGGATTGTTATTGTTCCAAAGGATGCAACGATACTTCCTGAAACTGTTGTCTAATCTATAGCCTTGAATTTCATAGTCAAGGTTGTTTAACACGGAGAATTTCTGATGTATAGGATGCTAACATTTTTAATGCTGATCCTCTTTGCGCTAACACTTTCGGTAACACCGCACGCTGTAGCATTGGACACAGATGGGCTTGTGGGCGCGTGGCTTCTGGATGAAGGTAAAGGAAATGCCGTTACAGACGCTTCCGATAATGGATTGGATGGCGAGATTGCCCAAGGGAAGCCGAAATGGGTTGAAGGAAAGTTTGAGGGAGCGATGGAATTCGGTGGATCGGATATGGTGACCGTTCCTGATGACGATGCCCTTGACCTTGAGGACTTTACACTTGCCGCATGGGTAAACATTCCGAAGGTCTCTGGCGCGTGGCAAATCATCGCTTCCAAAGAAAACCGAAATCCGACTGGCAGAAACTATGGACTCTTCGGCAATATCAACAGTGGGGTTGTTCATTACTCCTTCACAACAAATGCGGGTTGGAAATCGTTTGATGCCAAAACCGTTGTCACTGATGGTGATTGGCATCACGTCGCTGGCACTTACGATGGCTCTGACTTCAAACTCTATGTTGATGGGGGTGTCGATGCACAGGTGTCACCAGGGACAAAACCGGATACCAGTGATAACCTCTTCTTTATTGGTGGGTGTAATATCGGCAACTATTGGATGACAGGTGTTATTGACGAGGTAGTACTTTATGACAGAGCACTCAGTGAGAAGGAAATCAACGAATTGATGGCGGATGGAGTGTCAGTAGCGTTAGACGTTCAACCCGGTGGGAAACTGGTGACAACTTGGAGTCAAATTAAAGCACAAGCGACCCGGTAGATTCCAAGAAATAAGGAGAATACACTCATACTATGTCTGAATTAAGACAACAACTGCTTGTACTCCATCTGCACACACCTGACTTAAATAGCGGTGTTGTCGCTTGGGCAATGTACGATGGTACAGGTGAAAAACGGTATACGACAGGTGACAGCGAGGCACCGCCCTATAGTTCGGTTGTGGAAGCTATGCGAGACGGTTGGCGGGTGATTCAGTTTCCACAACAATTCCCTGCCTATCCGGGCATGGAATATCATACCTCATATCTCAGGTTTGAGTATATCCTTGAAAAACTCGTGAAGTTAACCGAATCTTGAACCCCTTTGGATCGAAAAATCGATGAAGGAGAGGAGCATCATGAGGCCAGTAATCATTGGACTAACTATGTTTCTTTTAACTTTCTCTGCTTTGGCAGGTACGTTTGTCGAAAAATTTAATGGGAGAAATCTTGATGGATGGGAGCAACTCATCCAGAGTGATTTTGAGGCTAATCCCGATTCTTGGGAGATTATTGATGGAGAACTTCACGGAACAAACCCTGGGGGATTATTTCGTTTCCTAACGATGGGAGATGAAAAATGGCGCAATTACACTATAGAATTTGATGTCAAGCCGCTCCAGAAACACGGTGCCGGAAGTATTGGAATTGCTGCGCGGGTCCACGGAACTGCTGCGATAGTTAGTATGATTGGGGATGCCCCTTTCCCTTTAGATGAGGATGGATCACATGTAGTCTGTTTTGGCGGTGCTTTTCACGACAATAATTTTTGGGTCTTCGGCTCTGAAGTCAACTCGTTGTTGAAATTAAAAAGATGGTCTACGATGAAGTTCCAAGTAGATGAAAACGTCTTCACCTTCTGGATTAACGGTAAACAGGTTCTAAAAGCCACAGATGAGTGGGCTAATAATGAGGATGCGCTAAAAGCCAAAGGTGAGGCTTTTCAATTCCGGACAGGTGGTGTAGGTGTGGTAATCTCGAGTTATACGGCAAGATTCGATAATATGGTGATTACTGGCAAGGACATCTCAAACCAAGGACAGTTCTCGGTAACACCTCAGGCGAAACTCGCGACGACTTGGGGAAGCTTAAAAGGGTTTTAGTTTTAAAGGAATCCATTGGCGTTGTAGCTTAGACAAAAATTTTGTGCAAGGCAAAAAATAAATTTGCCCTTAAGGGGTAAACTTGGAGGCGATCTAATGATTGACAAAAAGTATTTACTCAATACGGAACAGATGGCGAACTTCGTTGCGGACGGTTACCTGCGTTTCGATGAATTAATCCCTCGCGAATTAAATGAAGCCGCACATGCGGAAATGGAAGAAGGGATTATTGTGCGCGGTCGCGGTGGCACGGTTTTAAACGAAGTCTGGGATGATGACTCCGCGGTCGGCAAAGTCTTTCGACTTCCCGAAGTGCAGGGCATTGTCGACAGCTTGGTTGGTGAAGACCCACTCTATGACCATCATGCAGTTCATATCGTGCGTCCGCAAAACGATGTCGGGCAAATTTGGCACGCCGATGCGATTATTGACCTGCGGATGCATTTCGACATCCAATTCTTCTATTTCTCGCACGATACACCGCGCGAAATGGGCGGAACCATGATTCTACCGGGGAGTCACTATCGCCGTGTCTGTGAGACGGACATCGCGCGTTATCAAAACTTCCTTGGACAGTTGCCCATCGCTTGTAACGCAGGCACGCTTTTTGTCGTGCATCACGGGATGTGGCACTGCGCACAACCGAATCTGACCGATCAGACGCGCTACATGTTTAAACTCCGCCTCAACCCGACGGTACGCCAGTGTCAACTCTGGAACACAGACGATATGGACACAGCAGCAGTCCACGGCGTTTTGGGCAGGAACCACAGATGGTATGGAAACGATGTGCGGCTTGAGATCGTCAACCGCATCAAGCAGTGGCGCTTCCTTATCGGTGATGACTCGTTTGATGTCGGTTACTGGCTCTCTCGCCTTGAGAATATGCCAAAGAACGCCCAAGAAGCAGCGTAGTTATTCGATGAAAGTAAAAAGGCGCGGTTTCAAATCGCGCCTTTTTATTTTTCTGTGTATAAGTCCTGAGCAACCGAGCGTCTATCTATCGCGCCCGCGTCCGCGTCTGTTTTCACCGCGTCGCCTACGGAACTGCTCCGCCATCTCTCGCCGTTCCTCTGCTGAAGCTTCCTTCATTTTCTCCATCATTTCCTGTCTCCATTGCTGTTGAGCAGCAGCTTGTTTTTGCTGGGCCATTTGTCCGGAATTTTTAGCGTTATTGGCTCGGTTTTGTCCACCATTATTGTCCTCTTTTTCGGAATCACCTCCGCCACCTTCTCCACCTCTGCTACCCTCACGTCCCCGACTCGTCGTGAGAAACTGTAGGGTCCCTGTTTTCAGTGTGACTGGCTTTCCGGCTTTGTCCAAAGTTACCTGTTTCGCTTGAATGTCCTTTACTGTCATATCGCCGAGTTTTGTTCCTATCGTGACAAAATGATATCGGTTAGATCTTTTTTCGAGTAGTGTCGCTTGTGATATTGTGCCGTTTGCGTCAACGGCGGTCCCGACCAAACTGTATGCGGGTTCGTTGTTTGGTGGGGTCCACCCCAGCGGTCGAAAGAGATTATTGTCAATAATTGTTTTGTAAAATGCCTCGTTCTCTCCGAAGTCCACTTCCGCTCTACCACGGTTTTGGCGTCCCCAGGCTCTATTGCCTCGTCCTGCGGCTTGTTCCTTCGCTTTAGCCATCGCCTCCATTTTGGTAGCATTCATCTCTTTCATTTTAGCAGCGTTCATTTCCGGTTTTGTGCCAATGAACTCCGCTTTTGTTTTATCTTGCGCGTAGAGCAGTATCCCAAAACCAAGGAGAAAACAGACGACACAACTGATTCCTATTTTTGCAATGAGACCGCTCCGATTATTAGCACTTTTTAATTCCATTTGCTTTTCCTCCATTGTTTCCATTTTCGAGGCGCACTTCTTAAGCGCACCACTTCATAAAAGGCAGGGTTGCAGATTGAGTATAGGTGTTTATTTGTAATTAAGACAATCTCTATAATGAAAAGGTTCTCTTTAATTTTACTATATAATTTTCCGAATGTCAAAGAAATCGCTATTACGGCCAGAGATATTCGGTTTTCTACCTGGTAGAAACCCGATAAATTTCAAGAAAACAGGTCGTTGATAAATGGAATTGTCTGTTGTTATCTGCGAAACAAATTATTGCCCTATCTTGCCCTAGTTTTGAAAAATAGAAATTGGCAAAAAAGAGGGTAAATGTAAGTAGTGCCTAACGCCAATAGAAGTATTAGTGCGAATCAAATTCTTGCTTGAGGGCAAGAATTTGAGGTTCATTGGAGAAGTGTTAATTAACTTATAAGATATTAAAAAATTCTATTATGTTATCTTAAACAAAGAGTAGGAAGATAAGGGTTAGAAATTCCTCTTACGGGACAATTGGATACCTCTGGCTGTAGAACAAAACCATTGACTTTCCGTAAAAAATGAGGTAAACTTTATAGCAACAGAATCGTTACGGAAACAGAATCTTTCTTGTAAAAGGAACAGACTTGACATGAAACGTTATAGTCCCTTTGAAAAATACATCGCCTTTGTGTGCAGTTGCGTTTTTATTTTCATCTTAACAAGTCAACATGCGGATGCTGCACGCCGCTCGCGTGTGCTATCAATCGCGCTCTTTGCCTCCGGTATGGGTCTCCAATTTGGGGGAAATTTTCTCAAAGCCTCCGCCCAAGACCGTTATGATGCCTATCTCAACGCCGCAATCCAAGCAGACATCCAAGCGCACAAGGATGCGTTCCTCTCGAGAAAAAATGCGAGCACTATTGTGTCCCGTGCTGGTTTCGGATGCATAGGACTTGCCGTACTTTTCTCGATTTATAGTCAATTGAATACACCGGAACTTGTGGATGAGGCAGTCTCTTCAACACACGGCTTACAAGCCCCGATGGAGATACCACGGGCGTACGCTGGCGGTTTCGTAAATCGTCTCTCTGGAAATACAAATCTGCTACTTCCACGTACCTCGTTCCAGTTGCGTCCACACTATGATTTCCGAACTCGAAGCGCGAGCCTGAGTCTTCTGCGCTTTTTTTAGTGATCGGATTTCCATTCCGATTTTGACAGCAAAAAAATTTCGGTTTCGGTTCGTCTAAAGAATGTTGGTTATGATTGTGTCGTTTTAAGGAGGAAAAAGTTATGCGTCCATTCGATAGGTTGTTCAACGGCAAGATTGCTGTGTTAAGCCTCTCTGTACTCTTTACATCTATTCTGTTTAGTGCCTGCACAAGTAGCGAGGATTTCGCGAACCCTCTTGACCCTGAGAATCTACGAACCTCTGGTGCCCCAGACGGTCTCACACTCTATGCAGGCGATAAGCAGGTGCGGGTCACGTGGGACGACACCGGGCAGGAAGGCATCAAAGCATACCGTATCTACAGACGCTCTACGGGCGAGACGGATACAGAGTTCACACAGGTCGGAGCTATTGATGCACCCGCAAACGAGTTTATTGACACTCAAAACCTTGAAAATGATCGGCGTGATGCGTCTGGACGGGTCCTTGCTTATGAATATCGCATCACTTACGTTGACATCAATGGTGTTGAAACACCGGATCCAGCAAATCCACCTGCTGAAGATGAAGAACCGCTCCGCGTCTGGAAAACTGCTCTCGCAACACCAAGTGTTCCGCCGCCTGTCCCTACTGTAACGCTCGGTGACCCAACGGATCTCACCATTAAACTCTTTTGGGAAGGTTATGAGTTCCCTTACGATTTTTCTATTTTTCGCGTCTACGCTGCGCTTGACACTGAAGATGATAAACCGCTACGTTTTAAGTTGGTTGCCGAACCGAAGCGAGATCGCCTCTATTATTTTGACCACGACTTCAAAGTTGATGGTACCCGGAAGGTCTATCGCGTTGCTGGCGTTGATGAGTTCGGAGCAGAGGCAATCACGACGATCACTGCAGCAGTGCCAAATGTGCCACCGGCACCTCCAAAAAACGTTCGGGTGCGTTACTTACCGCGCTCCCTGTTTAATACGAAATACGATGCATTCATCTCATGGACACCAAACACTGAACTGGATCTCGCTGGGTATCAACTCTATACCAAAGATGCAGCCGGGAAACTGCTCCCTCGTCCAGCTGTTGGACCTAAGGATCGCAGCTTCACCATCCCTGGCGAAGACCCGATTCTTGTCGGACAATCACTCGAATTTAAGCGATACTACATAACAGCCTTTGATAATACATCTGGACCTGATGGACGACGGGACGAAAGCGCGCTCGTGGAAGCGCAATCGCAATAGTTGGACCGCTTCGGCAAAGAACTTTGAATAACGATATAACACTAAAGGATAAATCTATGTACGCTAATTTTTCTGGCGAAAGTTTTGGGCTTATAAGCTATGAACGAAAAAAAAGACAGCACCACACACAAGCCTTCATTCGTGTTATTTTTACCTTATTTCTTTTCGTCGGAATAGCGACACCGCTTTGGGCACAGTTGCCTGCTATTTCGCATCTCAGTACGATTCAGACAGCGGAACCGATGGGTAAAGGGGGTTCTAGTACTACGTTTGGGATACTTCAATACTCCAAGGTAGATCTACTACCGGATCTAAGCCAGAGGGTTGACATCGGTGGGTTTGAAGAGTCCCATCGTGTGACATTCCAAATCGAGACTTTCCTTGTACCCGTCAGATTCACTTACGGTTTAAGCGACGAACTGGATCTCGTGCTTGGGGGTACATTTTCGACAGGCGGCGTGCGGAAAGTCGTTCATGATTTCTATAATACCGCCACAGAAACCAGTGCCGAACCAAATATCAATCGCCGCGTCTACGACCAACCGCTGTTTGACGGTGTTATCGGGCTTAAGTATAACATCAAACCGGATCGGAATGATAACCTCCCCAGTATCTCTCTCGGTGGGGACGCACAGTTCGGGTTCACTGCTGATGATCGGCTCAATTCGGACAATGAGTTTCTTGACCATAGTCCCGCCGATGGGTTCCCATTTTTAGGTATCAATACCTATTTGGTGGGCACTCAGAGACTCGGTAGTCTTTTTAAACTCCATGCGGGCGTTGGAATCTTTTTAACGTCAAAAGCACTCAAAACAACGGATTTTTTCACCCTCAACTGGCAAGTCGGTGGTGAAGTCGCTGTTTCAGATAATATGTGGTTGGTGGCTGATTTCTCACGTGAACTCCCGTACGCAGGTGTGCACGTGACCAACCTCATTGGGGTTGCGTTCCGCTATGAAATCTCAAATACACTTGCGTTTCAACTCGGATTCAACAGCCAACCCGGGTTTCTGTTTAACTTAACCTTCGGCGGCGAGAAAGCACAGGCGATTGATGAGGGAAACTTGCTCTTTTAGTATAAGAAATCGGAGGAATTACCAGGAAAAAATTAATAAAGATGCAAGCAGTATCCCACAATCAGAGTCCATCCCCGTCCGATATCAACTAATCAGTAGTCCGTAACGTAGTGGAGGTGTTTTTGCTGGGGAGTTTCTTCAGCACGAACACAGAAAACGTCAACGCCTTAAACCGCGTTCCTTACCCGCAAGGAAAAATTAAAAAATGCGAGCAGTTGTCCAGCGTGTCAAATCAGCGAGTGTTAGGGTGGAGGGTGAACTCGTCTCTGAAATCGGAGCGGGGGTGCTTGTCTTCCTCGGTGTTGCTCATGACGATACCGCAACGGAATTGGAGTATATTGCTAACAAGGTCGCTAACTTGCGTATCTTTGAAGATGAAGCGGGTAAAATGAATCGTTCACTTCTTGAAATGGGCGGGGCTGCCCTTGTTGTTTCACAATTCACGCTCTATGGCGATTGCCGCAAAGGCAGGCGACCGAGTTTTATCAATGCTGCTCGTCCGGAAGTCGCGAACGCTCTTTATGAACAGTTCATCACCGCCTTAGAGCAGCAGAACGTTCCAACACAAGGTGGTACCTTTCAAGCGATGATGGATGTCCAACTCGTTAACGACGGTCCCGTCACCATTTTATTGGATAGCAACAAACAGTTCTTTTAATTTTCCTTGCGGTTAATCAGAGAGGTTTGGCAATAAGACCCGTTTGAGATTCCAAGCCTGCTCGTTGGTTGGCTTTCTAACCTAAGTTGCTATCTTTGTAGCACAATCTGTATGAAGATTAAGAATTTAATTCGGTAATGTGTGGGCAGGCACAAGACCTGCCCCTACAGGGATTTCTTGGGATAGAATTACCGAAATATTTATTTAAACTTCATTTAAGCAAGTTTCAATATTAAATATGCACATTGTCCATTGATAGCGGGCGGGGAAACCCCGCCCCTACGAGCTCAGTGTCGTCATCTGCCGAAAAAATCGGAAGATTATTATTGAATATTGCTTAAGCAATATTCAATAATAACTTCTAAGTTTTTCGGAAAATTGGAAGTGAAGAAAATATGGAACAAACCAGCGTGTTGCTTGCTTCCACGCTTCCTTTCTTCCAATCCGCATGTAGATCAAAACTACAGTTTTAGGACTGAATATTGCTTAGATTGTGCTCTTTACGGGCATTCGGGCGTAAAGTCCAACGCTTTAGCTTTGGGATATAAGCCCGCTAAAGGCGTAATCCTTGTGAAATAAATTTGACGAAATAGGCTAAAATGTAGTATAATTAGCGTATCAAGTTGGCAGACATAACGAGCGTTGTCGCAAGACAACGTGTCTGCCTACCCACTCGTTAGGGGTTAAAGACTTGATACTTGATAGTCCATGAAAACCTATAAATATCGGATTGGGAAACAATCGAACACGATACGCATTGGCAATCTACTTGACGATATGTGGCAGGTGCATGCGTATTTTCATAAGTGGCAACGCCACCGGTATCAAGACGGACTGCCGTATGCCGGTTATGAGGCAATGTGCGCACACTTGAGTGATTTGAAAAAGACGACGCACCCTCATTGGAATGCTTTGCCGTCTCAAGGCACCCAACAAGAGTTGAAACGTATCCATTTGGCATACGATCGGTTTCTCAAGAAACTCGGTGGCAGACCGAAAATCAAAAAGCGACACAAGTTGAAGTCTATCACCTTTCCGGGACACGCGGGGTGGTCTCTGAAAAATAATCGCATTACTCTTACATTCCGCAAGTGGGATAAGGGTAAGTGGCGATTTGATAAAGTGCCTTATACGTTTCATAAGCACCGCCAGTGGCACGGCACTATCCGTCGTATTACAATCAAGCGTGATGCTTGTGGGGACTATTGGATTTGTATTACAACAACCTATACAGACTTTAGACCGCTGCCCACTACAGGTCAAAGCGTAGGGGCAGACTTCGGCATGAAAGACGCATACTTGACCCTTTCCACGGGTGAGAAAAAACAACACCCGCAACCTTTGAAACACTCCTTGAACAAACTTCGTCGTCTCAACAAAGAACTTTCTCGTAAAGTCAAAGGTTCTAACGGTTGGTGGCGGTGTGTCCGACGCCTCGCACGTCTCTATCGGAAAATCACCAATCAACGCAAAGACTTTCACTGGCAACTCGCAACTGAACTTTGTAAGAAGTTTGATACGATTGCCATTGAAACGCTGAACCTTGACGGTATGAAACGCCTTTGGGGACGTAAAGTCTCGGATCTTGGCTTCTACCAGTTTGTTGAGATATTGAAGTATAAGTGTCAAAAACATAAGCGTGAGTTGCGTCAAGTCGGTCAATGGACGGCGACAACGAAACCGTGTAGTGATTGTGGATTTCATAACGAGACCCTAACTTTGAACGATAGGCAGTGGACATGCCCCGAATGTGGTTCACACCACGATAGGGACATCAACGCTGCGATAAACATTTTGCGGGCAGGGATAGCCGTTACTTAACGATATGCCTACAGATTCTGTAGGGAAACGCTCGCGGGTGGAGCGACAGTTAGACGGTGGACGCTTTGAGAAAACCGCAGTTGCTATGAAGCCGAAGCCCACGCCTTTAGGCGTTGGGTGCTATCACGGAGTGGATTTGTTAGATAGCGATTGTTTTTCTACTAATCGGAAAGTACCACGCGAATTTGAACTCATGTAAGGAGAGAACGATGGCACGAAAAATGCGTCTCGGTTTAGGTCAGTTTAGTGAACTCAGTGAAGAACGGCTGAAATTTATCAAGCAACTCGGTGTCGAAGATGTGCTGCTCAACACGCCGCAACTTCCGGGTACAGAGCGGTGGGAATTTATGGACATTCTTCAACTCCGGACAGAAATAGAAAATGCCGGACTACGGTTAGCGGCTCTTGAGAATGTGCCTGTCTCATTTTACGACAAAGCGATGCTCGGTTTGCCCGGGCGTGATGCGCAAATTGAGAACATGGCAACGACAATTCGTAACCTCGGTAAGGCTGGCGTTGAAATTTTCGGTTATCACTGGATGCCCAACGAGGTCTGGCGGACCTCCCGAACCACGCTCGGTAGAGGCGGTGCTGCTGTCACCAGTTTTGATATGGAGCAGGTCAAGGACGCTCCGCTATCGCACGGACGTGTTTTTACCGAAGCCGAGGTGTGGGAAAATTACGAATATTACATGAACGCAATTCTGCCTGTGGCAGAAGAGGCAGGCGTTAAACTGGCACTCCATCCAGATGATCCTCCCGTCGAATCCCTTGCCGGGGTGCCGCGTCTGTTCCGCAACTTTGAGGGCTTTAAACGCGGCATGGAAATCGCCGATAGTCCAATACATGGTCTGGACTTCTGCGTTGGTTCTTGGTCCGAAATGGGACCGGGTGTCACGGATGCGATCCGCTATTTCGGGGAACGCGACAAGATTTTCTATGTCCATTTCCGAGATGTACAGGGGCATGTCCCGAAATTTGCGGAATCCTTTGTGAATAACGGCAATTGCGATATGTTTGATGTAATGCGGACGCTAAAAGAGGTCGGTTTTACTGGTTTCATGATTACTGACCACGTCCCTCATGTTGTTGATGATACGGACTGGGGACACCGAGGTCGCGCATACGCTATCGGATACATGACTGCGTTTCTTGAAATCTTGACAGCGACATAGAGATGCTAAAATATCAACTCTTTCCGAGGTCGGTAGGAATAACCGAGCAAGTTCAACGCGTCATTGAATGCTTTGACCGAACATACAACCAGATAAAGTCTCCTGAAAACGAACTGAAGAGCAATGAGGTTTTAGACATATTGAGACCTCATCTTGAAAATATAGGATTTATAGTTGAAACTGGAAAAGCGCGCGGACAGAAAATTCCTGTGCCCGTTCTCTTCGGTTTGAATAATACCGTTGACCAGTCTTTCAATGCCGATGGTCTAAGCGGGGACGGGAAAATAGTCCTTGAAGTTGAAGCAGGCAGGGCAACTGCCAATTTTGCGTTCTTGAAAGATATTTTTCAAGCGTCTATGATGCATGGCGTTGAATTTCTAATCTTGGCTGTTAGGAACGAATACAGAGGCAGCGACGATTTTCACAAGGTTTACACGTTCTTGGAAACGCTATATATCAGCAGTCGGTTAGTGCTGCCTTTAAAAGGTATTATCCTGATTGGATATTGAAAGGTGAAACGCAGTATCAGAGAATCATTTTCTCAAGGAGGTTACCTTTATCTGGACGTAATCTTAAAAATAAACCTACCTAATCCGATACTGTTCATGTCATGGCGGAGTTAATTAAAGTAAATAAATGCAAAGAGGTGACACCATGTTTAACAGACCCCCAACCATTGGCGAATATCTAATCAGGAAACTGGAGAGTTACGACATTGAACATATCTTCGGCATCCCCGGCGATTATGTGTTGCGGTTCTATAACCTCATTGAGCAGAGTTCGATTCAGCACGTTGGTATGACCCGCGAGGATGCAGCAGGCTATGCCGCCGATGCCTACGCACGCACAAAAGGGATGGGAGCTGTCTGTGTTACCTATTGCGTCGGTGGGTTATCAGTGGTGAATGCTGTTGCGGGAGCCTACGCTGAAAAATCACCTGTCGTAGTCATTAGTGGTGCACCGGGAATCAGAGAACGCGGGAAAGATGCGCTGCTACACCATAAAGTCAGGGATTTCCATACACAGCAACATATCTATGACGAGATCACCGTTGCGACGGCACCGCTGGATGAACCCTTTACTGCTTTCAATGAGATTGACCGGGTGCTTGATGCTGTATATCGCTATAAACGCCCCGGCTACATTGAACTTCCACGCGATATGGTTGATGTCCGTGGCACGCTCTACCAACGTCCCTCAACTGGTGGGCATCTCAGTGACCCAGACACATTAGATGCCGCTGTTAAGGATGCTATTGATTTCATTAATCAGAGTAAAAAACCTGTGATTCTCGCGGGTGTAGAGGTACATAGGTTCGGCTACCAAAACAAATTAATTCGTCTTATAGAAGAGAAACGCATTCCTGTGGTAGCGACGCTCCTCGGGAAATCTGTGATCTCGGAGTCACATCCACTCTACTTGGGTATTTATGAAGGGGCGATGGGTCGTGAAGAAGTTAGACAATTTGTTGAAGATTCGGATTGCGTGATCATCCTTGGTGCTTTCATGACGGACGTGAATCTTGGGATTTACACTGCAAACCTCGACAGGGCTCGCTCCATCTATGCCACCTCGGAAAAGATTGCAGTTCGCTACCATACCTATGAAGAGGTGATGTTTGATGATTTTATTGATGGCATCAATTCGTCGAAACTCCGAAAACGAAGAAAGCAGAATTTGGAGTGGGCGCTCCGGGATCCGAAACCGTTTGTCGTTGAACCTAAGGCACCTTTAACAGTTCGTCGGTTGTTCCGACACCTCAACGAATTTATTGGTGATGGGCTGGTAGTTATCGCTGATGTTGGTGATAGCCTCTTCGGTGCAGTAGAATTGCGAATGTCTCAAAATACCGATTTTATCAGTCCTGCCTACTATACCTCAATGGGATTTGCGGTTCCAGCATCGGTTGGTGCGCAACTCAGCATGCCTAACAAACGTCCACTCGTTATCGTCGGGGATGGTGCCTTCCAAATGACGGGCACTGAACTCTCAACAGTTGCACGTTACGGACTCAATCCGATTGTCCTGATTTTAAACAACCACGGGTATGGCACAGAACGACATCTCCTTGAAGGTTCCTTTAACGATATTGGGTCTTGGAACTATAGCAGCATACCAGCACTCTTCAGTACAGGACGCGGATTCCATGTTCGGACCGAAGGCGAATTTGATGAAGCCATCAGGACCGCTCTTGATGAGACACAACATTTTACCTTGATTGAGGCGGAGCTTGACAAGTTGGACACTTCACCTGCTCTTGCTCGGTTGGCAGAACGGATGGCTGGGGAAGTCTAAGGACAGGTGATAAATCGCCCTACTACGAACCAGTGCGTTTCCTACAGCGCAGCAATTTTCTCACGTAAAAATCCTGTGCAATAAGGCACCTGCTCTTCCGATAGTCCGTGTAGCACGACTGCCCCCTCATAACCACTCTCCTTTAGTAGACCGAGATACTGATCATAGTCCAATAACCCTGTCCCAGCGGCGAGGTGTCCTGCCTGCCCGTCGCGATCCAAGTCTTTTCCATGCGCAAGCGCGATGTCATCGCCGAGCAGTGCAAACGCTTCATCAAGGATTTCTTTCATTTTCGGCAGTTCGCCTTTGTGGAAGATATTCGCACCGTCCATACAAACCTTCAGGTGGGGTGATTGCATCTCATCGAGCAGACGCCGCGCTTTCTGTGCGGAATCGACCACGTTCGCCACTTCAGGTTCGAGTGCGAGCGTCACCTCGTATTCCTCCGCCACTTCCAATGCCTGTTTCATAGATTCAACGAGATCGCTCCACGCCTCTGGGGTATTGTTATCGGGATGGGCACGCCACATGCTGTCCGGATCGCGTGAGCCGGTGCAGATCGTAATGACCGATGTACCCATCGGAGCGCATTGCTCTGCGACAGAACGTAGCATTTCCAAACCGGCGTGGCGTTTCTCAACATCCGGATCAATCATGTTATAGGTGCCTCCAAGTGCCGAGATTGTGATCTGTCGGTCGTCTATTTCCTTGCGAACCTCCGCAAGCGACAGTCCTGCGGGCACATGATATTGTAAATGATGGACATCGTGTTCCACAATAGCATCCAAAGTCGCACCGAGCGTTTTCCGCCGAATCGTCCCAACCATAAGTCCAACGTGCATAAGTCTCTCCTGTTAAATGATGATTTGTCGTAGGTTCAGTCTGAAAAATAAGTATTTAAAACATGGTGATTATACAACACAAAGGATCAGGTGGCAAGAAAAAATGGGTTGTCATATTAACAAATCTGCCAGTAGTCGAAGACTAAATGTTCTTACAATACTTGACCATTTAATGCGTTCATGATACCATATTTCCCATTCAGCAGGAACGGAGGTATCATTTGGAATGAACCCGGAAGTGATTATAAACAAAATATGCAACGCTATTGATCTGATAATCGAAAGCAGTAAGCCATACAAAGGGCTATTCCCCTCCATTCTGCATCCGCAGACGGGTGAGATGCTAACGGAGAAACCAACGAAGATTCCGGGGCAGCGAAATGGTGACCGGGCGCATCTCGGTACGAACTTGATTCACGATGAGCCATTGCTCGCTACGATGAATGCACTCGCTGAAACTGAATCGAAACCGGAATACGTTGAAGCCGTGGATCGATACTTGGCGTACTTTGCTCAAAATTGTACACATACGACATCTGGATTGTTCCCTTGGGGTGAGCACTCCTTTTGGCATCTGATTGAGGAACGAGTCGGATGCTCGCGAAATCCAGCGGGTGGTGCTGCAATTCACGACCATCTCCGTAAGGTCCCGCTCTGGCTCTGGCAAAAACTCAATACATTCAATCCTGCTTGTATCCAGAGTTTCGCCGATGGATTAGATTATCATTGGACAGACGGAGACGGGCTTGAATACATCCGTCATGCGAACATTGACACGACGGAGCATCTCGATCGCGGTGGTCGCGCATGTGATTTTCCACGGCACTCAGGTTTTTACATTTTCGATTTGGCGTTCGCGTATACGCAAGACCAGCGTTCTGAAACCCTTCAACAAATTCAGAATTATACCGATTATTGGTGGGAAAAACGGGATGACCGTGGACTTTTGCGCATCGAAAGCCGTTCACCAAAGGAAGCAGAACGATTTTTTGAGGTGAATGCCCCCACACAGACGTTCTCATTAGGGATTAGTCTGCTTGAATCTGTGGCGTTGATTGAATCCCTCCTACCTGAATTGGCAGACCAGATGCGGAAATACGGCTTGGTTTATATTGATGGGTTCCTCGCTGCACCACACAACCTTGAAACTCATGAGTTTATCAGTTTATGCCAGTGTGAGACGAATCAAGTTGTTGAACGTATGTCCGCTTGGGGAAGCGTTTACGGTGCCGGGACTTCGTGCAGCACGGGGGTGCTCTGCCTCAGTGGGTGGCGGTTGACGCAGAATGAAAGATTGATGGAACTGGCACGTGCGATTGGTGGAACCTATCTTGATGAGGAATTTCCGGTTGACCGCGTTCACACGGAAGCGTTTAAGATTCCCGCATCGGATGCTGGTCTTACGCTTGAGTTGTTTGCTGATCTCTACGACATCACCGGTGAATCGGTGTGGTTGGAGGGTGGCATTGAACTGGCAGAAACGGTGTTGGACATCTATTTTCCAGAGACGCTCCCCTTCGGGGCATCCGGTATTGACTGGTATGAGTCGCAGATGGGAGCAGCGTTCCTGATTCACGGTTTAGCACGAGTCGCACTGTTATCACTTGACCGAACCTGTCCCCTCGCGTCCAATTACACGGCACGATAGAGAGATTGACAGAGTGTTTGTAGTAGGGCGATTTATCGCCCGTTGGCGTTGCGGAGTCTATTAATGATTGTAGGCTTTGCTATATGCAGATTACATTTACATTACAAAAGAAAGGGAAATTATGGCAAGAGTACCAATTGGTTTAGAACTGTTTTCTGTCCGAAATGAGTTGGCAGAGGATGTCCGCGGCACAATAAAGGCAGTCGCCAAGATGGGATATGAAGGCGTTGAATTCGCGGGTCCACCGCAACATTCCGCCCAAGAGTTGAAGGGTTTGCTTGATGAGTTCGGTTTAGTTTGCTGTGGTTGGCACACGCCATTCAACCTCGTCCAAGAAGACAGCCTTGATGAAACGATTGAATTCAACAAGGTTTTGGAAAACCCTTATGTCATCATTCCGGGGATTCCGGGGGAACTGCGTCAATCGCGGGCGGATTGGTTGAAATTAGCAGACTTTTTCAATGGACTCGCCGATAAACTCGCCGCACATGGTATGGTGACAGGCTATCATAACCATCACGTCGAATTTACGCCGCTTGATGGTGAACTGCCGTGGGATACTTTCTTCGGTAATACAAACGAAGGGGTTGTGATGCAACTGGATATGGGTAACGCGCTTTATGGCGGTGCTGATCTCGTTGGTATTCTGGAAAGGTACCCGGGCCGCGCTGGCACAGTGCATCTCAAACCTTACACCCAATCAGAGGATGAAGCAGATGGACACGCCGGTTTCCGTCCTGTTATCGGTGAGGACAGTGTGCCGTGGGATGAGATCTTCCGGGTCTGTGAAACCACCGGCGGCACGAAATGGTATATCGTTGAATATGAAAGTGATGCCTTTCCGCCGTTTGAGGCTGTTGAACGCTGCCTGAGCGCACTAAAGGCGATGGGTAAATAGCCATCAGCAGCAAAAAACCTCCACCGGCGCTGGCGAGGATTTTATCCTCGCCTTCCTGCATTTTACTATAGTTGGGGTAAAAATTATGAGAACCTATTGTGCAAGCACCCTTCCATTCTCTCCTTTTCCTTTGACTGAGTTTGTCGGCGCGCTATCCGAGGTTGGTGTGTCTGCTATTGAACTCGCCCAAACCCATTTTTCAGATGTGGAAGCCGAAACTATCGCCGAACTTCGAGTGGAGACGGGACTCAATTTCAAATCTTTGTTGAGCACGGTACGGGTTGACGCGCCAGATGGGCTTGAAGCGTTAATCTCGATTCTTGACACTGCCCAGAGGCTTTCTATTCCAATCGTCAGCATCGCGAGTGGTGGAAATGAAGACGCTACTGCTCGCGAGATTGAAGCGATCATCGATCATCTCAAAACCGTCACCGAAGAAGCAGCAGCACGTAATCTGACCCTTGCCCTCTATGCGCACGAAGGGAGTCTAGCTTACAACCTTGAACGCACGCAACAAATCCTCAATGCAATCCCCTCCGAAAACTTCGGTTTTTACTACAGCCCGTTTCATTTTCATCGCGGCGGGGACGATCCCGTTATTGCCTTACGCACCTTGTCAGAACGGTTGTCGAGTGTCTATTTCAACTGTGGTGTGGATTCAAAGACAGGCAGCGAGCCGTTCTGGGCACCGGAGATGGATTTTCCTGCCATTTGTCAGGAGATAGAACGTGTCGGCTACGCTGAGGAAATCATGCTTATCTATTTGGGATTAAAGACAGAAACACCACAACCGATTATTGACGGAGTCGCAAACGCACGAGCGAAATTAGAGACCTACTTTTAACCGAACTCACGTTAAAAGCACATAAACACTCACTGACTTGCTTTCACGACAGTGTATTGCTGCGGTTGACCATCAACAATTTTCAACACGCGGATACCCGCAGCAGGTTTGACAGGATGACGGTTCCCATCAAAGCCGGAAATAGTTGTCGCTCCTTGGTAGTCAGTGATAGCAGCAACCGCATCCCGAATCATAACTGGGTCTGTTGATTGCACGTTTTCAATCGCTATTGCCAATAACCTCATCGCATCGTAACCTAACGGAGCAATACCAATAGACTGATTTTTAAACATTGTTTCATAAGCAGCAGTAAAATCTGCAGCAAGCTCATCCGAGATACTACAATAGTAGGAATTTTCGAGAGGGGTGTTATCCTCTAAAATGTCTAACATCAACGAATCATCCCAACCATCGCTGCCGATAAAGGTCGACTTAATCCCCAGCTCCCGTGCCTGCTTCACTATGAGCGGGCTCTCTGGCGGAAAACTTGCCAGAAGCAGAACATCAGGGCTTGCCTCTTTGATGATCCCAAGTTGTCCATCAAACATTATATCGCCTTGTTCATAGATTTGATTGGCAACAATGCGACCGCCAAGTCCCTGGAAATTCGCATCAAATGCGTTAACGAAACCTTTAGAGTAGACATCCCCGTTCTGCCAAATCATCGCTGCAGTTTTCTTGCCGAGGTCATTCACCACAAAACCTGCCATCACTTCCGCTTGCAAGGCATTTGAATTCGCCACGAGAAAAAGAAAATCTCTCGGATCATTCCCAGTATTCGTTACGTCGGCACCTGTTGCCCCCAAAATGACAGGGATATTGATGATCGGTCCAACTTTAACAGCACTACTTGAAAACATCGGACCTAATATAGCGACAACATTTTCCACTTCAGCTAATTCTCTCGCAGAATCAGCAATGCTTCCTATTTCTACTTTATAGATAAGCTCTACCTGTCTCCCAAGAACACCGCCTGCCTTGTTGATTTCGGCTAAGGCGAGTCTCGCACCATCGCCAAAAGTGGCGTAATTGAGCAACGGATGAATCAAACCCACTTTAAGTGTAGACATCAGCTCTTCAGTTATTTCAACATCTTCCGTTCTCTCCTCCGCAGACAGGTAAGCGACTGAGAGGGCGAGTAATATGCATAGTGTTACCCTAAAAATTTTCGGATTCATAAATTACTCCTGTGTTTTTAGACCAATGCACCCAGGACAGTCTAATATGCTGTTGAAAAAAACGCTCTATAACGTTGTGCCGTTTATAGCTGAGCGTCTGCCGAAACTTAACCAAAATGTCAATAACTTAGGCAATGTAAACACAACCTAAACTTTTTCAAACACACGTTAATTATGTACTAAAGTTTGGGCAATTTTAAAAGGATGTCAAATGCGTAGAAAAATCCAACGATCTTTGAAAAAGCAACCAAAATGTGATATGAATTGTCCAAAGTTTAGTAATATCTAGCAATTATACTAAATTTTGTCGTTTTAAGCAATATTACTATGGTTTGGACAATTTTTAATTTTTAAACATAGCACTCCGCTGGCATGCGCAGGGGCCCGCACGCCAGCGGCGTGCTATGTCAAGATGCCCCTTTTGGACATAAACGCGCTTTTCAGTGAGTTATACCCAACCCAAAACTATCAGGAAAATAGAGGCACCCTTGAAAACACGACGCGAGGCTGACAGAAACTGTCCAAACTATAGCAATATTAAGAAACAAATTTTACAAGGCTATTTAGTTTTCCGTTTTTTCGCCCAATTTTGGACCCCCTGACCGGGTAGGGTTTTGCTTGGGTATTTCTGCGTATTTCAACAGCCGTTTTGAATTATTTTCCTCATCTCGTAGGGGTGGTAGGTCTATAGAAGTCTTTAAGGCGCGCCAACAGATCCGTCATCTCCGCATGAATCTGTTTTTCAACCGCTGGCAACAACGCTAACCGATACGGACCACTAAGCGCATGGTTCCGGGGTCCCGCTTCATAACCCGCCTTCAGCCCTAACTCGTAAGCGGCTCTGGTCGCAATATAGACCTCACTGCCGTTCGTGTATCCGAAAACGAATGTGTGTGAGAATGGCGACGTTTCGTCTGCAAAAAGTTGGTACTCCGAGAAGAGTTCGTGCGATACAGACAGGAAGCAGAGCGCATTACCGACTGCAAACGCGCTTATTGGGAAGGGTAAGGTGCGCTTTTCGCCGCTCTTGGCGACTTCTAATAAAGCGACATAGCGTTCATCGTCAGGGAATTCTTCTATCAATTGCTCGCATTCCGCAACCGATGGTGGATCTCGGAACGGCAAATTGACGAGTTTAGAACACGCTTTAAGGGGTGCTGCAGGGACCTCCTTCGCAGTTTTTAAGGCTTGATGTGTCGCAAACGCGAGGGCGAATCCAGCAACATCGCAGGCACTGAAGCCACCTCGGAGTGGGTACCCGTTAATATCTGCCGCACAACCTTGTGCAAACAACAGAACACTTTCCGGTTTCAGATCTAAGAAATTGCGTAGATGTTCAACAGCATAGCCAGCGAAATCGGCACCGATCTCTTCGCTCGACCAGTGGATAATCACTGGATGCGCCGCATGCGAGAACAACACCGCGATGATCTGTCCGTTTTCATCGTAAGTCCCTAACACGTCAACCCATGGCACAACAGACCCTTCCGGGTTCGGTGCCATTGTAATATAGCCTTCGTCGTTTATCAGGCGGCGGTTGTAGCCGATTTGGACAGGCGCACGTCCTGACCGTAATGTTGCCGGTTCAAGCGCGTCTACTGCGTCTTTCACCAACTTGGCAAGACATGTTGCCAACCATGCCTCGGATTCCTCAGTTATCCACCGTCCGTCAACACCCGGTGCGTTATGTGTATGGCTGCAATTGATGACAACATGCTCTGGTGGTATGTCTGTCGCTTTCTGGATTGCATCGAGTAGTACTTTGTTATACTGGAGTGAAAACTGCCCGTAATCCGCTGTTACAATAGCGAGTTGTGTTTCGTCATCGGCAAGCACCAACGCGCGCGCATACAGCTCAGCGTAAACATCGGGTCTGTCCTTTATGGAGGTAATCACAGTCTCTGCGGCACCTGCCATGAGGGTATCCATAGAATTGCTCCTTATCCCTGTGTCACAGTACACGGTGTGTCTACTACTCTTAAGTCAAATCTGCAAGTTGTGGCATTACCTCGTTCTTGAGAAGTGTCATAGAATTCAGCCACTGTTCCTTCGGTTCCCATTCGTGTCCCATAGCGAGTAAGACGCCAAAACCGCCGACTTCGTCGTAAAGCTCGCGCAAACGGTTGGCAACGTGATCCGGACTTCCAACAATCCACAAGGTATCTAACAGATGTTCAAGGCTCATGTCTGCGTCGTCCATATCCGGATCGGGTTTGAAGTTCCCTGGACTAAACAGGTTAAACCAATAGTCCCTAAAATCGCGTCCAAGTGTGCCTTCAAGTGCCTCTTTTCGCGCCTGTTCGGTGGTATCAGCAACGTAGACTTCACGGGCAATGCGCCATGTCGAACGAGACGGCGATAAGCCAGCCTTTTCCGCTCCCTCTTCGACCGCGTCCCAGTGCGTCTTGATAACGCGGACGTGGGCGAGATTAATACTCATCGGGATCCAGCCGCGTTCGCCAGCGAGAACGAGTGTGTCCGATTTGGGTGACGACCCTGCCATCGCGATCGGCGGATGTGGTTTCTGATAAGGCTTCATGTGGACACTCACAATGTTCGGACGGTACTCGGGGATCTTAAATTCCCAGAAATCTGTCTTGTAATGTCCGGGTTCCGGGTCTGTCCAAATTTTGAGTACGGCTTCAATTCCCTCGCGGGTTGACTGCCGTCTGTCCCCCTCTGCCATGAACATTTCCGCGTCACTCGGCGTGGAGCTTGAGCCAACGCCCCAATGTAAGCGCCCGTGCGTTTGATGATCCAATTGCGCGATGCGATGCGCGACAACGGCAGGATTATGTATCGGCATACAAGTGATCCCCGTGCCGAAAATAATGTTCTCTGTCATCGCAGCCGCTTTTGCAATAAAGAGATCTGGAGACGGAATATTTTCCCATGTAAACGTGAAATGCTCACCGACATAAGCTTCCTGGTAACCTAATTCGTCCAGGACCACCATCTGCTCAATATCATGGTCAAGCGTCTTGGTGGTGTCGCTACCGGGTGGATGCAAAGGCATCGTGAAAAAACCGAGTTCCATGAAAAGGCTCCTTTGTGTATTCCTAATTTCTAAACGATTGGGTTCTCGCTCCGTTTTTTCCCCTTTCCAGTCCGCCTACTCAGTAACGAGTGGGACCCCGGGTGGGGACCCTGTCAAAAACGGGTTTCTGATAAGTTCCAACGTTAAGTCTATTGACGCGTGATATGCTGTTGCGGAAAAGGCAGTTTGGAGGTATGTTTCAATTTTTGTATAGCAAGTAATGTAAAGCAAAGACAAATTTAACCGCTTATGGGCTAAATTTGGTTTGCAAGCTACACCGAAACTTGACAAAATCAGTGGAATCTGTTATTGTTTTTGTTGGGTAAGAGGTTACCACAAATCCGAATATTTTTCAAATATTTTCTGTCAAAAGGAGAGATGCAGCATCATGCATGTGAGAATTTCTATCTTCATTTCAGTTATTCTATTCGCTGTTTTAAGCGTTTACTTATTAGGATGTGAACGAATTAATCAGGTCGTTCAGCCCGATGCCACCACTGTTCCGACCGAAACAACATTAAAAATTGGCGTGATTCAACCGTCGAACACTTTTACTACTTTCAGCCAAGGTGCTGAAACTGCCCGTGCTCAAATTAATGAAAAGGGTGGGGTACTTGGCATGGAGGTAGAATTTGTCAGTCGAAACAATCAACCGGTGGCGACTGACCCGCCAACCCCAGAAGCGAGTGTTAGTGCTGCGAAGGAACTGATTGAGATGGAAGAGGTCTTCGCCCTCCTTGGTCCCGTTTACTCCACCAATTCCGTTGAAGTTGGTCCGATTGCGCAACAGGCACAACGGCTTATGCTTCCCGGTTCCAGTGGTTCAAACGTACCAGCGGTTGGAGATTACGTCTTTCTAATTACAGTACCAAACCCGTTTCAGGGGAAAGTGATGGCGAACTTCGCCATGAACCCTGACGAACTCAGTGCCACGACGGCGGCGACAATTTATGAAAAAGACGATGTTTACTCAACCGATCTCGTTCAAGCGTTTGAAGCGGCTTTTCAGGAGATCGGTGGAGAAATCGTTCATAGTGGTACCTATTCCGCTGGTGATACCACTTTCACTGCACTGCTCACAGATATTCATACTGTTATCCCTGACGTTATCTGCTGCCCCAGTTTTCAGCCAGAGGTCCCGTTGTTGATAAATGAAGCAAGACAGCTCGGCATCAAAGCGACCTTCCTCGGTGGTAGTGCTTGGGATGACAGAGAACGCTTCCTCAGCATCTTAGAAGATAACAGTGTCTTAGACGGGAGTTATTATCCAACGAATTTCTCTGTAGCCACGCCGGACGCGGATGTTCAAGAATTTGTGATGGCTTACAGTGCGCTCTTCGGGAGTCCACCGGACGGCATCGCCGCGTCGGGTTACGATGCAATGCGGCTCTTGGCACGCGCAATAGAGGGAGCGGGTTCGCTTGACCGGGTTGCAGTTCGCAATGCGTTTGCAGCAATCAGTGGTTACAAACGAGCAACAACCATTTCGCATTACGACGAGAACCGGCACCCCGTCAAAAGCCTCACAATTCAAGTCATTCAGGACGGATAGGTGGAGCACTACAAAGTTGTGGAACCGTAGCACAGGAGAGGACAATGCAGAAAATATCACCAACGCGCCCGAAGGCTTTTTTAATCGATTTGGACGGAACGCTCTATTTTAAAGGCGAACCTTGTCTTGGAGCAGTCGAAACTGTCAACTACTTGCGCCAGGAGAAATACCAACTCAGGTTTTTGACGAACACGACTGCCAAAACCCCAAAGATGCTTCACGCGCAGATGCAAGCGTTGGGCTTTGACATCTACGAAAACGAAATCTTTAACGCAACTTACGCATGCCTCTTATACTTGCGTTCGCAACCGGAAATGAGTTGTCATTTTATGGTTGATGATGCTGTCAAAGCGTTTTTCAAGGAGATACCGACAGATGACGACGCGCCCGATTTCGTCGTTTTGGGAGACTATGGTGAAGGGTTTGACTTTCACGCCTTAAATCACTCCTTTCGCCTATTAATGAATGGTGCTGAGCTTATCGCGTTGCAGAAGAACCTCTATTGGTTTTCTTCTGAAGGTATGTTCTTGGATTGCGGGGCATTCGTGACGCTTCTGGAGGCAGCCGCAAACACAACTGCCAAAGTCATGGGTAAGCCGAGTGAGACGTTCTTCAGGCTTGCCCTTGAAAGTCTTCAACGTTCTCCAAGTGAAGTGATTGTCGTCGGTGATGACATCACTTCCGACATCGTTGGAGCGCAGACAATGAAGATGCGGAGTATCTTGGTTAAGACTGGGAAGTTTAAACCCAATCAATTGGAAAATCCCGTTGCAGAACCGACATGGGTGCCTAAGAATGTTTCGGAGTTAACGCAACTTTTTTAACCAAAGTGTTTAAATCTACAAGATATTGATGAGGATTTTATGTGGGATGTTACCGACAAATGGGGTAACCGAATTGAGTTAACTGACGAAAGATGGCAACACATCGTTGAACACCACTGGGAATTAAGACACTCTCTTGATAAAGTTCTTTCAACTGTCCGAACTGGAAGAAGAAAACAGTCTTTGATGGATCCACATAAATACGCATATTCTAAAGATTTTGAGGGCCTTCCTCACAATTATACCTGTATCGTTGTTATTGTTAAATTGATACGAAACAATTTCATAATTACGGCATATCCAATAAGAAAAAGGAGATAAGATGAGTAACCACCAAAGTAGAATTAAAATCTTCTATGACCGGGAGGTTGATGTCCTCTATGTAACACGTGGCAGCCCTGAATATACAGACTATGTTGAATACGCGGAGGATATTATACTACGTTTCCATCCAGAAACAAAGGAGTTAGTGGGATTCACGCTCATTGATTTTTCGCACCACTTTGCCAATAAAGAATCGTATATCTCACTCCCCTTTAATATTGATTTTCACATGTCTGATACAGTAGATATTTCCTATTAAAAATCGCTTCCACAGAAGAAGTAGAGGTGCCTTTTTATGGCAAATCAACTTATCCAACTTGGAGTCGTGGGGTGTGGATGGGCGGGCTGTCAAGCTATCCAAGCCGCAAACGCCACCTCTCGTCTGAACGTTATTGCAATTGCAGAGCGGGACCCAACCCGTCGTGAGCAAGCAGGCGATGACAATGGAGTACCACACCGTTACGCTAACTATCAAGAGCTGCTTGACAATCCCAGTGTTGAAGCCGTCTATCTCGCGACTTCTCCAGATGGTAGGTTGCAGCAAGTGCTGGACACGCTCAATGCGGGTAAGCATGTCTTGGTCCAAAAACCGCACGCAATCCGCGCCCCCGAAATTCTTGAGATGGAGACAGCAGCACAAGAAGCCGGAAAGATGCTCCAGTTCTGCTACTTTATGCACCACTTTCCGAACAACCGAAAGATTCGGCGTGCCGTTCTGAACGGCGCAATCGGTGACCTCTATCACGCCCGCGTCTTCGGGAAATACAACTTCATCCCGGATTTTGATGCCAACAGTCGTTGGCTCCACGTCTACGGACAGAAGGGCGGTTCATTAGGGCAGCACTACTCCCATGAACTCAACCTGACATGGTGGTGGATGGGCTGTCCGAAACCTGAATGGGCATTTGCTGCGAAGCACGTGCTTTACCCGCAATATGACGGACCTGAAGGCGCAGCGGAGGACTATTTCACCGGTATCCTCGGATGTGAAGGCGGGAAAACCATCCAAATCGACTGTTCTCGGATGAGCCATTCGGACGCCGCGAGTGTCGTGGAACTTTACGGCACCACCGGTGCAATCACAAGCGGCGGTATATCGCGCTTCAAAGACGGCGAGTTTATCCGGGAGGATATTGATGAACCGCTTGAGATTGACCACGGTGAACTCCCTGAAGAGGTACATGTCTTCTACTATGAGCTTAACCACTTCGCCATGGCGATAGCGGGTGAGGTCGCTCCGGATGTCTCTGCACCGGATGCATATACTTTTATGCAAATCTTGGATGCGCTCTACGACAGTGCTAAAAGTGGCGAGAAAGTCTACATCTCCTCATAGCAGCGAATCCTGAAATAACGTTTGACAAAAACATTTTCTACTGTTAATCTGATACAGCCTCAGATACTAAGGAGACAGTTCCATGTATAAAACTGCGATGTTAGGGAGCGGGGGTCGCGCCCGTGGACACGCAGATGCGTATCGCTTCGTCAAACGTGGGAGACTCGCTGCAATCTGCGATATGAACGAAGAACTCCTCAACAGATTCGGCGACGACTTCGGTATCTCTTCGCGTTACACCGACTTAGACGAGATGCTTGAAAAAGAGAAGCCGGATGTCCTTCACATCGTCACAAGCCCTGTGCTTCCGAGTAGCGAGGAACGTCTCCGTTATCCGTTGATGAAACGGGCATCCGATCACGGTGTGCCAGCGGCAATTGTTGAAAAACCGGTCGCTATTGAAGGCGAAGATTGGAAACAGATTGCGGGGTTAGCAGAAGAGACGAAAACGAAATTTGTCGTCAATACACAGCTCAACTTCCACCCGAAAAATCTGGAGTTAAAAAAAGATGTCGCCGAAGGACGGATTGGCGAGATTAAGTTTATTGATGCCAGTGCGCGTAGTAGAGCTGCCGAGCAGGGAGGACATGTACTACAGTTGGTGTCTTCGTACATTGACAGCTCACGTCCCGTGCGGATTCTTGGACAAATCGCTGGAAGCGAGAATTTAAATTCTGCTTCGCATCCCTCTCCGACGCATACATTCGGGCATGTTTTGTATGAGAACGGTCTCCATGTCTCTCTTGCATTTGGAACAGAGATGGCACAAATGGCATCCGAGGACCCGGGTATCTATGGTCACAAACGTGTTTTTGTTGCTGGGACGAAGGGCTTTGTTCATTGGCGTTTCAGCAGTTGGGAACGCTCAACGCTGGAGGGTGGCTATGAGGGCGGTCCACTGAACTACGGAGAGCAAGATGTCGTTGCGCAGGCTAACTTCACCGAAGCCATTTTTGATTGGTTAGAAGATGAGAAGAATGTGCATCCAACGCATCTCAAGCAATCCCTCGTTGAGAATAACCTCATCTTAGGGATGTACTACAGTGGGATAACAAACGAGATTATTGAGCTCCCATTTGAACCACCGGATGGGCTAATGGACATGTTCCGAGAGAAGTTGTAATTTAAATAAATCTATATTGTAGGCAAGGGATTCAGCCTTTGTCCACTCTACGTTCTGGTGCGCTGCTGGCGTGCTATTTTAATTAATATTGGAGGAGACAACCTCATGTATAAAACAGCGTTCTTAGGGTGCGGGGGTCGCGCCCGTGCGCACGCGGATGCCTACCGCTTCGTCAAACGCGGCAAAATCGGCGCAATTTGTGATATGAACGAAGAACTACTCAACAGTTTCGGCGACGACTTTGGAGTTTCGTCGCGTTATACCGATTTGGACGAGATGCTTGCAAAGGAGAAACCGGATGTGCTTCACATCGTCACTGCGCCGGTGCTGCGAGGGACCAATCAACGTATTCGGTATTCACTGATGAAGCAGGCATCTGATGCGGGGGTCCCAGCAGCAATTGTAGAAAAGCCGATTGCCGTTGAAAGCGAGGATTGGAAGCAGCTTGCTGGATTAGCGGAAGAGACACAAACGAAGTTTGTCGTGAACACACAACTTAATTTCCACCCGAAAAACTTAGAATTGAAGCGAGATGTCGCAGAAGGCAGAATCGGTGAAATCAAGTTTATTGATGCCAGTGCGCGCAGCACGCCTGTTGATCAGGCACCCCATGTATTACAGCTCGTCTCTTCCTACATCGACAACTCCCGTCCGGTGCGGGTGCTCGGACAGGTTTCTGGTGCTCAGGATTTGGACTCCACTCAGCCCTCCCCTATGCATGCTGCCGCTCAGGCTCTATATGCAAACGGCCTTCATGTCTCTCTCGCATTCGGGACAGGTTTAGGGCAGAAAGTGCCTAAAGAACCGGATGCGGGTAATCACACCCACAAGCGCGTCTTTGTCGTCGGAACGAAAGGGTTTGTGCACTGGCGGTTTAGCAGTTGGGAACGTGCAACGCCTGACGGTGGTTACGAAAGCGGTCCCCTTGATTACGGAGAGCAGGATGTCGTCGCGCAGGGTAACCTCACCGAAGCCGTTTTCGCTTGGTTAGATGATGAGAACAGTGTACATCCGACACATCTCAAGCAGTCACTTGCGGAGTTCAACCTACTTTTGGGAATCTACTACAGCGGTGTAACAAATGAGATTATAGATCTCCCGTTTGAACCACCCGATGGATTGATTGATATACTCCGAGAGAAGCTATAGAAAATTAACCTGTATTTTCGCCTGTTAACATCTAACCATTTGGCTTGATATTGGAGATAGTATTGAAGGAGACTTTTTATGTATAAAACAGCGTTCTTAGGGTGTGGGGGTCGCGCTCGCGCCCATGCAAGTGCCTACCGTTTTGTCAAACGCGGTAAAATCGGCGCAATCTGCGATATGAATGAAGAACTACTCAACAAATTTGGAGATGACTTTGACGTTTCCTCACGCTACACCGACCTCAATGAGATGCTTGAGAAAGAAAAGCCGGATGTTCTCCACATCGTCACTGCGCCGGTGCTGCGGGGGACCAACCAACGTATCCGTTATTCGTTGATGAAGCAAGCATCCGATGCGGGTGTCCCAGCGGCGATTGTGGAAAAACCGATTGCTGTTGAGAGTGAGGATTGGAAGCAGATTGCGGGGTTAGCGGAAGAGACGAAAACGAAGTTCGTCGTCAATACGCAACTCAACTTCCATCCCCAAAACTTGGAATTGAAAGCAGATGTAGCGGCAGGACGTATCGGCGAGATTAAGTTCATTGATGCAAGTGCGCGCAGTACACCGGTCGATCAGGCACCGCATGTGTTGCAGTTGGTGTCCTCCTATATTGATAACTCGCGTCCAGTGAGGGTGCTGGGTCAAATCGCTGGGAGAGAGCAGTTAGACTCTGCACAGCCATCTCCGATGCATGCCGCTGGACAAGCCATATATGAGAACGGTCTCCATGTCTCTCTTGCGTTTGGCACTGGCATGGGAACGTTGGCATCGGACAGTGAAAGCACCGTTGCACATAAACGTGTATTTGTCGTAGGCACAAAAGGATTTGTGCATTGGCGTTTCAGCAGTTGGGAACGCGCGACCCCAGAGGGTGGCTACGAAGGCGGTCCGCTGAACTATGGAGAACAAGATATTGCTGCGCAAGGCAATCTCACTGAGGCAGTCTTTGACTGGCTTGACGATGAAAACAACGTGCATCCAACGCATCTCAAACAATCACTCGCGGAGTTCAATCTTCTTTTAGGTCTTTACTATAGCGGGATAACAAACCAGATTATAGATCTCCCGTTTGAACCGCCTGATGGATTAATGGACTCACTTCGAGAAAAATTGTAAACCGACTGGCGTAGCGGCAGGTGAGACCTCATCCTGCCGCAGGCTACTTCAAAAGATTGACAGACCGCCTCAATTTGTGCTATAATTCCCAAAAAGAGATGCGCTAAAATCGTGAAAGGAATGAGATGGCAAGTTTTGATACTGCCTTTAAGAAACAGATCGAAACAAACCCTCAGGATTTCATAAACCTCTGCTTCAAATTCGGATTGACAAATATCACTGTACTGGAGGTTGTTACACCCGAGCAACCTACCGTTGAGATGCACCAGGCAGATACTCTGATTAAAGCATTGCGTGATAATCAAGAGGTACTTGTGCATTTCGAGTTTCAAACTACCGATAGTTATGATCCTGAAATGCCGCTCCGAATGGCAGGCTATATCATTCGAGCGATTGAAGTCTACCGGCTGCCAGTGTATTCCAATGTGGTCTACCTGCGTCCTGATGCCGGTAATAATGATCCAGGGAAATTTGAGCAAAATCTGGAACGACATAATATTTCGATTGAATATCAGGTTTTCCGTCTAATTGAGATGGATGGACAGGAAATTCTTGATTTGAAATCTGTGGGACTGATACCCTTCACACCGCTCATGAAACGTCCAGTGGATATGGATGCAGAGCAGTGGTTTCGACGATGTGTTCAAACTGCGGATGGTATTGATGTTCCGAACAAACCGGAATATCTTGGAAGTCTCGCAGTCTTGGGGAATTTAGTCTACGATGCGCAAACGATTTTGGAGATCATTTCGGAGGAAACCATGCAACAACCTTCAATTGTTGAATACGTGGCACCACAAGCGCGAGAACAAGGTGCCCGAGAAACCACTCGTGAGAATATCCTTGAAATTCTGGCAATCCGTTTACAGCCCGATGCAGCGGAAACCTTCAAGCCAACGCTTGAGGCAATTGATGATCTGCAACGTCTCAAGCGGTTGCATCGCGCCGCGATACTCGCGGAAAGTCCAGAAGATTTCACACAAGCGTTGAACGAGAACGCCAACTGAATCGTAGGTCAGTGTTCCGAGAGTTATCTTAACGTGAGTTTGAAAAAAGTAACGTGAGTTGGAAACCCGCTACATTCTCAGATGGCGGCGTTGGATTGTTGGGTTTCGCTGTGTCTATTTCGATGAATATGTCCTTGAAAAGCACGTTTTTTGGGTAAACTGAAGGGTTCTTGGTCTTTCCCCGCTCTACCTATGGGAAACACCCAAGCAAAAACACCTACGGGACCCTTTAATTTTTATTATCAAACTCACGTTATCTTAAATTTTTGATTGTTGATATTCATTTTCTTGACTAGAAGATTAAAGGAGACATTTCTGTGTATAAAACCGCAATGTTAGGGTGTGGTGGTCGCGCTCGCGCACACGCAGATGCTTACCGTTTCGTCAAAGGCGGAAAACTTGCTGCAGTCTGCGATATGAACGAAGAATTACTCAATAAATTTGGAGACGACTTCGGTATCTCTTCCCGATACACCGATTTGGACGAGATGCTTGAAAAAGAGAAACCCGATGTCCTGCATATCGTCACCGCACCGGTGCTGCGGGGTAGCAACGAGCGTATCCGTTACCCGTTGATGAAACAGGCATCTGATGCTGGTGTTCCAGCGGCGATCGTTGAGAAACCGATTGCTGTTGAAAGTGAGGATTGGAAGCAGATTTCGGGACTTTCTAAGGAGACAAAAACAAAGTTTGTCGTCAATACACAACTTAACTTCCACCCACAAAACTTGGAATTGAAAGCAGATGTAGCGGCAGGCCGTATCGGCGAGATTAAGTTCATTGATGCCAGCGCACGTAGTACACCTGTTGATCAAGGTCCGCACGTACTGCAGTTGGTGTCCTCCTATATTGACAATTCGCGTCCCGTGCGAGTGCTTGGGCAAATCTCTGGTGCTGAACATTTAGATTCAGCGCAACCCTCTCCACAATTTGCGAGCGCGCGCGTCCAATACGAGAATGGACTTCATGTCTCTGTTGCATTCGGGACAGCCATCGCGCCGACTGCATCCGATGATCCGGTTGTCTTTTTCCACAAGCGCGTTTTTGTGGTTGGAACGCAGGGTTTTGTGCATTGGCGGTTTAGTAGTTGGGAACGCTCAACCCCAGAGGGCGGGTATGAAGGCGGTCCGCTCAGCTATGGAGAGCAGGATGTCGTTGCGCAAGGTAACCTCACCGAAGCAGTTTTTGATTGGCTTGACGACGAGAGCAAGGTGCATCCTACCCATCTTGAACAGTCGCTTGCAGAGTTCAATCTGCTTTTGGGCATTTACTATAGTGGTATCACGAATGAGGTGATTGATCTCCCGTTCGATCCACCGGATGGACTCATGGATAAGCTGAGAGCCAAACTATAGCGGCTCTTTATCGTTTCTTCGCGGCCCGTAGCGGTGCAGCTGGCAAGTAGGTATTTATAGTAAAGTTTAGAATTAATTAGACACTCCAAAGAGGCGAGGATACAATCCTCGCCAGCGGTGGTGAGGTGTTTTGTGTTTTCCAAAGTGCCCTCTTATTTTCGGGTTTTACTATAAATGTCCTTTTTCTCTATGGCGAGGTCTTCGGATCTCGCCATACGTTCACTTGAATGGAGGCCTAACCGTGTCCCTTTCAAAAATTGTGTGTCTAATTCTCCTCCTATTTAGTATTGTCAATCTCACAGTAAGTGCGGAATTGGTGGGTTATTGGTCATTTGACAAATCAGACGAGGCGAACGATCTGAGTGGGAACGGCAATGATGGCATTATCCATGGAAATCCGAAAGTAATAGCAGGGAAATTCGGTGAGGCGTTGGAATTCAACGGCAGCACTGATTATATTGAGGTTCCGGATGCCCCGGCACTTTCTGAATTGAAGGCACTGTCTATGTCGGCGTGGATTAATCCAACGAAACTCGGTTCGTGGGTAGCGGTTGCTGAAAAGGGCATTCATCTCAACTGGAGTTATGGTTTTTTCATTGAACCTGACGGGACACTCTCCTTTGAAGTCTCTACCGGTCCCGGAAACAATCTTGTCTGTTGTGTTGGCAATTTTGCCCTTGAAATTGGAAAATGGTACCACATTTTCGGTTCCTACGACGGTAAGTCTGTGAAGGCTTACGTGGACGGAAAATTAGAAGGCGAAATGCCGGGTGCTGATGCCGTTCATATCACTGAAGGCTTACCCTTTACGATCGGCAGTCGCAATGGTCAGAACCATTATGGCGGTGCCGTTGACGAGGTCGCATTCTGGGACGAAGCCATCTCTGTTGAGGACTCTATGGACCCACTTCCTGTGAAACCCGGACGAAAACTAACAACTACGTGGGGAGCAATAAAAATACTTTATTAAAAACGATGGAAACGAATTTTGAAAAATTTACGGAACAGGGTTACCTTGTCGTACAATCAGCACTTTCTGAGGCAGATCTTGCCTCGTTAATTGCTGTTGTCTCTGAGGTCGTTGATGCGCGTGCCACTGAACTCTATAAAGAAGGTGTCATCTCGGATACCTATGAAGGATTGCCTTTTGAACGCCGTTGGCACGCTATCCTAAAGGGGTGTAACAGAGAGAACGAGGTTTTTGGCTGGCATACGCTTGTCTTCAGCGAAGCACTCTTTGACCTGATAACCCACCCAAAGGTGCTGGATATCTTGGAATCCCTAATCGGAAGCGATATTCAATTCAACGGCGACTTTTGGGTGCGTCCAAAACTGCCCAATGAAAAACTAACAACGCTCCCGTGGCACCAAGACAGCGCGTATATGCCGGACACCGAAAACGATGTGCATCTGACCGTTTGGCTCCCACTCGTCGATGTCAAACCAGAAAATGGGCCCCTACAATTCCTACCGGGAAGCCATAAGTCGGGTCTTCAAACCTATCACCGTGTTCCGGGTGAGGTGTTCGCCGTGCCAGTTCTCTCCCCTACATCATCTGATATTGATATTCACACCTTAGAGATGAAGAAGGGCGATCTGCTTGTTTTTAACAATCTGGTATTTCATCGGTCGCTCCTGAATTGCAGTAACATCATCCGCTGGTCGGTAGATTTTCGGTTCAGTCCGACTGGCACTTCACTCAATGGGCTTTGGCACGAAGCGATCGCCTGTCCTGCTCGTGAGCGTGAAAGTGGACAGTGCCCAACATCATGGCAAACGTGGCGTGCCCAATGGGAAGCCAGTCCTCATAAGGACAGATTTGTTTAACCCTTCTGTTAAGATTTCCAGTCTTAAAAAGAGGTTGTATGTCCATGTTATTTGTGTTATACTTAATTAACGTGAGTTGGAAACCTGCTACATTCTCAGACGGCGGCGTTGGATTGTTGGGTTTCGCTGTGTCTATTTCCATGAATATGTCCTTGAAAAGCATGTTTTTTGAGTAAACTGAAGGATTCTTGGTCTTTCCTCGCTCTACCCAACCTACGGGACCCTTCAATTTTATTATCAAACTCATGTTTAATTAATTTTACACAGAGTAAGAATACGTTTCGGGGGGATCGGAAAATCTACACGGTTTATCGATTCTTCGAGTAATACACAGGAGGTTACTTTGTTAAACGTAAGAATTATCACGATTACCCTCAGTCTGATGCTCGCGTTGGGTATGAGTCTAACTGGCTCTGCTGAGATCACCGAAGATATGATTGCAGCGGCGTGGTTGTTTGATGGCGATGCCGAAGACGTTTCTGGTAACGGGTTTGATGGCGAAGTAAATGGTGGCAAGTTTGTCAAAGGCCAAATCGGTGACGCGCTCGAACTCAACGGTTCAGACGAGTGGGTCGAAATTCCGAAACGGATCGGCGAATTTGAAGAAATTACTTTCGCACATTGGGTTAAATCCACGGGACGCGAAGCACAGTGGCGTGTTTTCTTTAACAACAACGGTTGGAAAGCTGGAGACATCCATTACCAGATGCACCCGAATAATAAAGTTGAGTTCTCCATTCACAGTAACCCAGGTGGAAACGATACCTTCGCGAACTATATGTTGGCAGGGGATCAGATGGATAAATGGGTCCACATCGCAACCGCCTACAGCGCGACGGAGAAGAAGATCCGCTTCTTCGTTAACGGCGAACTTGATATCGAGAACGATTGGGGTGGAAACCCTGGTGTCCTTGATCCCGCTCGGATTGGTGACTGGAACCAATCAAGACAGTGGGAAGGGCTGATAGACGAGTTCATTATCTTCAATACTGTCCTTGATGAAGACGACATCCAAGCGGTTATGAATGACGGTCTCGAGACGACTCTCGCCGTAGACGCAAAACAGAAGTTGGCTGTCATATGGGGCAGTCTTAAAAAATAAGACAAAAGCGATCACTGAATCGTTTTTTCAAAGAGGAATAAATATGTTTTTGGTAAAACGCTATCTGAATTATACACTCACTGCAGTTGTTGTCATTGCTCTCAGCTCCGCGGTGATGGCTACAAGCCACGCGGCGTTTGATGAAGGAGACATTGCGGGGATGTGGACCTTTGAAGAAGGTAAAGGTAAAGTCGTAAAAGACCTTTCCGGTAACGGGACCGACGGTGAATTTGTCGGCGACCTGAAATGGGCGAAAGGCAAATTCGGCGGTGGATTAGAATTTAACGGGGCAGACACTTGGGTCAAACTCGGCACCAAAGGCGAAGATAAAACGTTAGCTGCCTTGGATTTCAAAGATTCCAAAGGGTTCTCAATCCATTCTTGGGTCTACGCAGCAGAAGATCCAACCGGCAAATGTGTGATATGGAAAGGACTTGGATGCTCGACTTGGTCGCAGTTTTTGCTTGGAACGGGGGCACATGAGAACGGCGAAAATAGCACGAAGGCAGCGCTCCACATTCGCATTGCCAACGGCGGCGCGAAACTTGAAGTACTCGGTGATGAGCTTCCGGCTAAAGAGTGGATACACCTTGTCGGCACATGGGATGGATCCAAGCTTCACGTCTACGTTAATGGCAAACTGCAAAACTCCGAAGATGCAAAGGGACCGCCGTGGGCATCTCCCGAAGAGGTCTACATCGGTGCTGACCCGGGCTGTGGCAAACGCTGTCAGTGGAACGGTATCATTGACGAAGTCGTTATGTTTAACGTGACGCTCACTGATGATGATGTAGCGAAGCTCGGTGAGGGTATTGAAGGCGCGTTAGCCGTTGAAGCCGCTGGGAAAATAGCAACAACTTGGGGTTCACTTAAATCCTCCCAATAAGTATCCTTCAAGGCACGCATCGTATTGAAAATGAGATGTCCATCAATCAAGGTGGGCATCTCATCTTATAGGGAATATGTGAAGTGTATGAGGACAGTTGATCCATGGATTTAGGTCTGAGCGGAAAACGTGCAATCGTTACAGGTGGTAGTCGCGGCATTGGTAAACAGTGCGCGCTTGCCCTCGCACGTGAAGGTGTTCACGTCTGCATTGCTGCTCGAACAGAAGATGTACTCAATCAAATCCTTGCGGAACTTGAGCAGACCGGCTGCAAAGGACATGCTGTTGCAGTGGATCTAACCTCACAAGCAAGCTGTGAAAAAGTGGTACAGGAGACAATTGATTGCTTTGGTGGTGTTGATATCTTGGTCAATAATGTCGGTGCTGCTCAGAATGCTGATATTTTGGAACTTGCCCCGGAACTGATTGATGATGCGCTTTCATTGAAAACCTACAGTTACCTGCGAATGTCGCAGTTGGTTATTCCCTATATGAGAGAAAATCGGTGGGGACGAATCATCAATATCGCAGGTTCAGCGGGCACCAGTCCCACCCGCGGCAACATACCAACAGGGGCTGCTAATATCACTATTCTTAACATCACGCGGGCACTCTCTGATGCTGTTGCAGGGGACGGAATTTTGGTCAATACTGTTTGTCCGGGGTTGACGAATACGGGTCGAGCGCGGACACAGCAAGGTATGAGAGCCGAGCGTGAGGGCCGCGATGTTGAAGCGTTGTTACAGGAACTTGGACAGGAACTTCCCGCTGGTCGCATCGCGGAGCCAGAGGAGGTCGCGAATGTTGTGGCGTTCTTAGCCTCTGAAGCTTGTTCCTATATGTTTGGGAGTGCGCTTTATATGGATGGTGGCAAACGTCGCGCAACTCCATGAGAATAACAAAATCCATCCGGACGAGAACTCTTGATTCAACATTAGGAAACTATAGTAAAGTTTAGAATTAATTAGACACTCCAAAGAGGCGAGGATACTAGCGGAAACACCCAAGCAAAAACCCCCTCGCCAGCGGTGGTGAGGTGTTTTGTGTTTTCCAAAGTGCCCTCTTATTTTCGGGTTTTACTATAAATTGACAAGGTGCTACCTTGAAGGAGGTTGTTCCAATGAACGTTGTTAAGAGTCTATCCACCCACAAGTATCTCTTCTTTACGCTGGTATGTGCTGCCATTTTGGTCTGGACTCCGAGCGGTTTTGGCAAAGTTTTATACCTCGACAATTTTGACGATGAAAAAATTGATGGTAAGTATGAATTTAAGAACCATGAGGGCAAATGGGTAGAAGAGGGTGGCGTTATTAGCCAAACCCATGAAACCCCCGGTGACCACACCTATCTCGTTCTTGATGGTGGTTTTAAGGAACCACATACTGGGTTAGTGATGATTCGTGTTGATGAGTGGGGAGACCATGATCTTGCCCGTTGTGGACTCGGATTTCGTCTTGATCCAGGCGATGCATCCGGTTATGCCTTCCTGATCCATCACTTCCTCAATAACATGGAGTTCCTCAATGACCATCTCGCTTGGAAACAGAACGATACCAAACCTCCTTTCGGTATTGTAGAGATTGGGACTTGGTACTGGATGAAAGCCGAGATATCTGACAAGGGGTTTACCGGTAAAATCTGGGAGGATGGCAAAGACGAACCGAAAGATTGGCTTCTCGAAAGCAAACTCGACTTCGGAAATGTCAGACCTGAGAGTGGGCAAGTTGGTCTCAACGGTGGTTCGAGTAGAGGCGCGCCCGCGCTAACCATTGTTTCATTTGATAATTGGGCTATTTGCGATACGCCTGACGATTGCACACCGAAAGAGATCCTTGCCGTTCAGGTAGCTGGCAAACTCCCAACCGTTTGGGGCGCGCTCAAAGCGCGCTACTAAAGCGATCCATCCGTAATAGGATGATGGATTGATATGAATAACAGCAACCTAGGCGCGCTTAAAAAGCGCGCCTACCGGCAAGCTGCAACACGTGGATCTATGTCCACATAGTCATTAACGTATGGGAAAAGTTTTACTTATCATTTTCGGGATATTTATTTTTGTTGTGGGTATCCTGATTCTCTTCCAAATTCTGCAAGCAATCTTCGTCTTTCTATTTTCCGTTGCCCTGTTTATCGTTGTTGTTGGCGGCGCGTTCCTAATCTTCAGGAAGATTTTTAGAGAATAGAAAATGCTTCCGCGTGAGGCGTGGGTTGCTGATTTCCCATATACAAACAAATCAAAGGAGATTTAATTATGCTGCAAAAGGTTAGTCTTTTGCTACTAATTCTCACTATTAGTTTAATCGCAACCAATCTCTCTGCCCAGATCGTCGAGGACGGATTGGTCAGTTACTGGAGTTTCGATGCGAACAACGTTGACGGAAAAACCGTAAAAGATGGAACAGGCAATTACAACGGAACCATCAAGGGTAGTCTGAAAAAAGTGGCAGGCAAAATCGGCGATGCACTGGCCTTTGATGGAAACGAGGCGAACTTCGTCGAAATTGATAAGCCTGAAGAATTTGATTTCAACAGTGATTTCACATGGTCGGCATGGATTAAAACCGACAGTTCCGGTCCTGGGGTAATCTTCGCGAAAACCGGAGGTCCAGGCACCGATGATAAGGGTCCCAAAACCTTATGGGTTCGCAATGGGGTCCTTAATCTTGACACTGGCTGGGTAGGCAATGTCGAAGATGTAGGAAACACTATTGACGACAACAAGTGGCACCACATTGCTGTCGTGGGGATCCCTGAAGATAGTGTTGTCCAGTATTTCGTTGATGGAAAATCCACGACCGAAGGGGTGCTCAACCTCGCCCAATTCCCTGAAGAGGATTTTGAAAGTCACGTTTTCATTGGGTTAGACGGCAGAGCAGATGGCGAGTTTGGCGTGTTCACCGGTATCATTGACGAGTTTAGCGTTTATGACCGGGTTCTTGAAGAAGCCGAAGTCAATCAGAACTTCAAATCTGACACAGGACTCGCGGTTGATCCCAACGGCAAACTCGCTGTGACATGGAGTGCTCTCAAAGCACGCCGATAAAACGATGCTTCTCTGGCGCGCCTTCTGTAGGCGCGCCAAGTATGCCTACACGACTTGTAGGAGATAGAATGCGTGTTGAGAACCGAACCATCTTTGAAGGTGACAATCTGCATATCCTTCGCGATCTTGACACGGATACCGTAGACCTGATCTATCTGGACCCACCCTTCAACTCTAATCGAACCTTTGAGGCACCGATAGCGAGCGAGGCAGCGGGCGCAGCATTCAAAGATTCGTGGGTGTTAAGCGATTTGAATAAGGTGCTGCACGGTGAACTGGCGGAGAGAGACCCTACACTCTATTATGCTATCAGTGCCGCCGAGTTTAGTCATGGCAAGTCCATGAAAGCCTATCTCATCATGATGGGTATCCGAATGCTCGAAATGTATCGAATCCTGAAGCCAACAGGAACTATCTATCTCCATTGCGATGATAACGCAAGCCACTATCTCAAAATGATGATGGATGGCATTTTCGGGAGAGAAAATTTTAGGAATGAGATCGTTTGGCAAAGGGCTGCAACCAGCAAAGGAAATCTTAAAAAGGGACTGGCACGAGATTCAGACCTCATCCTCCGGTATTCAAAAAGTAACGATTTTGTATGGAATCCTGAGGCTGTTACGATTCCTTATGATATGGCGGATTTGGATGAAAAAACCAAACGTCAATATTATTACGTTGATCCGGACACCGGACGACTCGTTTCGCATACCTCTATAACCGCGCAGACTCAGGATCCCGATTCTCATCTTACTTATGAGGTGATGGGCGTCGTTAGAACATGGCGGTGGGCGGAAGCACGGATGCTGAAAGAGATTGAAGCAGGACGCGTTGTACAAACGAGTCCGGGAAACGTTCCCCGATATAAACGGTATCTTGATGAACAGAAAGGCAAAATGCTAAACAATATCTGGGTGGATATTCCAAACTTAACGGCGAGAAGTAAAGAGCGAATTGGGTATCCCACACAGAAACCGCTTGCTTTGTTAGAGCGAATTATTCGCGCGAGTAGCAATCCGGGGGACATAGTACTCGACCCTTTTTGTGGGTGTGCGACTACGTGCGTTGCAGCAGAATGCCTACACCGCCGTTGGATAGGTATTGATTTAAGTCCCAAATCTTTTAAACTGGTCAAATTGCGTCTTGAACAGCGTGATATCGTCGAGCGGGTTATCCACCGAAAGGGTAACCCTAAACTTTATCAGCAGGATCAAACCTATAAGCACACGATATTCGGACTCCAAGATGGCAGGTGCAACGGTTGCCAAATATTATTTCCGTTTTCTAGTATGACAGTTGACTACATTGTAGCGAAATCCGAGGGAGGTGCCGAAACTCTTGATAATCTTCAGTTATTGTGTAGTGGTTGTAAATTGATGAAAGGGAGTGGCACACAGGAACAACTAATTCAGAAGTTGGAAGACGAAGGAATTCTCAAATGAAAAAGTTTATGAAGACTTTTAAGTTTGCGGTTGGGGTAGTAACAGCCGTCGTGCTGATGTTCTTTTTGATGCATCCCACCGCCTTTGCGAAGCGCGATAAGGAATATGTTGCGAAACAGATTAGGAACATTAAAATAGACGGAAAACTTAACGAATGGGAACGCGCTGAAATTGTTGCCTTTGATGAGTTGAAAGATGTCGGGGACGGTGTCCCGAAAGCCAATGATTTTACCGGTCAAGGCAGAGTCGCGTGGAGTTCACAAGAACCGACCCGTATCTATTTCGCTGTTGAAATTACGGACGACGAACTCCAAGACATTAATCCTCCTGATGCCAGATGGTGGGAAGATGATAGCGTCGAATTTATGTTTGATTTCAAAAACGGCATGGTGCGGGATACCCTCGTTCAGTGGACACTCGGTGCGAATGGTAAAGACTTATCCGCCGCTGCGTCAAAAGAGAACACCGAATGGGTGTTAGTGAAGAATGGGAACGATTACATCTACGAGGTCGCCATTGACCCGACGAAACCGCGCGGCAATCCCGCGTTCGCAAACCCGGGGGAAGGGAAGAACTTCAAAGCGAAAGGTGGGTTGACGATCGGGCTCAGTTTCCACATGAACGATTGTGAGAACGGCGGACGCGAACATCAGATTGGCTGGATACCCGGCGGCGCGTGGGATGGTCTTGCTTATGGAGATCTTACTTTTGACGATGAGATATTAGCTGTTGAGCCTTCCGGCAAGCTCGCAGTGGTGTGGGGATCCCTTAAGCAGTAAAAAGCAGTCAGCTGTCGGCAATCGGCAGTTGGAGGCTGACACTACTATCAGCGTTCGTTAGGGAACAACCTTGAAAGCCAATAGCCGTCTACTATTTAAAGATGCCAGAATCTCGTACTTCCTTTACATCTGGAATTACGCTCCGTGCACTCCTGATTGGTACGCTCCTTGTTATCGGGAACGCCTATTGGCTCGCCTATGCCGCGGAGATGATCCAACCACAGTTTCTTCTCAACTTCGTCTCGCTTTTCTTCAATGCTATTTTCACCCTTTTCGCTGTCATCGGTTTCAATTTCGCCTGGAAAAAGATAGCACCCCGTAATGCCCTAACTACGCAGGAACTCCTCGTTATCTATATCATGGTCGTCATGGTATCCACCATCGGTGGTCATTCCATGATGACGTTCCTTGTCGGAACACTGGCGCATCCGTTTCGGTTCGCTACCCCGGAAAACGAATGGGCATCTCTCTTCTGGCGTTACATTCCGACGTGGTTTGTGCCTGAGGATTACGCTCTTGATGCCTACTTTAAGGGCGGTTCGACCTTTTATCTTCCGAAGCATCTTCGCGGGTGGCTGGTGCCAATCTTGGTGTGGACAGGGTTTGTCACACTGCTTTGGTTTACGTTGATATGTCTCATCACCATCATCCGTGTCCAATGGACGGAGCGCGAGAAATTGGCGTATCCGATCATCCAGTTGCCGCTCGAGATGGCGCGGGGGCGAAAAAGTTTTTTCAGAAACGGTACGATGTGGATAGGCTTTTCGGTTGCTGGGTTTATTGAACTTCTGGCAGGCTTGAGCCATCTATTCCCCCAGGTTCCCTCTATCCAACTCAATTACTATTCGATCACACATCTGTTCACAGACAAACCGTGGAATGCTGTCGGATGGATTTCGCTATCTGCCTATCCTTTTATCATAGGGTTAACTTTCTTCGTGCCCTTAGATATTTCGATGTCAGCTTGGTTTTTCTATCTATTTGGCAAAGCAGAGCGGGTCGTTCGTATGGGGATGTTAGGTGAAGGTGAACTCTATTTTGCGGAGCGTGCCGGTGGAGCATGGCTCGCCGTCGGTGCGCTGGCATTGTGGGGGACTCGTAGGCACCTCCGTGATGTCATCCAAAATTGTTTGACATCCAAAAAGGCGTTTGATGATTCAAATGAACCAATGCCCTACCGTTTTGCCATCGCTGGGTTAATCTTCGGCGGTCTCGGACTCACGCTATTTTCAGTGAAGGCGGGGATGTCCTTGGGCGGTGTGTTCGGTTTTATCGTCATTTTCATTGTGATGGCACTCGGTGTGACGCGCGTACGTGCCGAATTCGGTCCGCCCTCGCATGAGATTCTCGCGCTGGATCCAGCGCGACTCATGTCAGTCACCTTCGGGCCCCGGTTCGTCGGGACCGAGAATCTCACAATTATTTCGTTCTACTACTGGCTGAATCGGCTTAACGTTTCGCATCCGATGCCGAACCAACTGGAGGGGTTTAAACTCGCTGAACGTGCAGGCATAAACAGCCGAAGACTCGTCTGGGTGATGATGTTCGCCATTGTCATCGGTACACTTGCCTCATTTTGGGCATTCCTCTACCTTCTTTATGAGACAGGAGCACTCGCTGTACACGGCTACATTATCGGTATCGGTGAAGAGGTCTTCGGCAGGCGTTTAGAACGTTGGATTAACAACCCTACCGGCCCGAATTGGGATGGCACGCAATCTATGGGGATCGGCGCAGCGATGACATGGATCCTCTATTTTCTGCGCCATAAATTTATGTGGTGGCCCTTTCACCCGATCGGATATGTAATGACTGCTGCGACATGGGGCGGGCTTGCCGATTTCTGGTTCTCTGTTTTCCTCGGTTGGTTGGTGAAGTTTGTTATCATCACGATTTTCGGTTTACGTGCACATCAACGCGCTATTCCGTTCTTTTTGGGTTTGGTGATGGGCGATTATGTGTTCGTGGGAATGTGGGCACTGCTCGGCACGCTGTTTAATATCCCAACGTACGTCCTCTGGTCGCCTTGAGGTATACGCAATGCCACACTAAATGATACAGATCGAAGGAGTTATATCTGAATGTACAACTTAAATGGAAAAGTTGCTTTGGTAACGGGGGCGGGGGGCAAAAACGGCATCGGACGCGCCATTGCGACCCGTTTGGCGAAAGAAGGTGCCGATGTCGCTGTCAACGATATTACTGAGCATCCTTATGCTGCAGATCAAGCGGATTGGCAAGGTTTACCCGATGTTGTCCGTGAGATTGAGGTGATGGGACAACGTGCCATCAGCGTTGTCGCGGACGTTTCGGATGCGGAACAGGTTCGCGAGATGGTAAATCGTACCGTCGCACATTTTGGTAAGATTGATATTCTTGTCAACAATGCTGGGACGATTGCTGGCAAGGATCGCGTGCCTGTTGTAGATCTGGCTGAAGAGGATTGGGACAGAGTACAGCAGGTCAATGTGAAAGGTGTATTCCTCTGTTCTCAGGCGGTAGCACGTCATCTCATCGCACAGGGAACGGGCGGTAAAATTATCAATATGTCTTCTGTTACTGGGAAACGTGGGTCGGCGCGCTTCGCTGCATACAGTGCCTCGAAATTCGCCGTGATCGGTTTCACGCAATCGCTCGCTTGTGAACTCGCACCATATCAGGTCAACGTAAACGCTATTTGCCCTGGACTTGTGGATACAGAGCGATTTGGGCATCTTGCATCTGTACTGATGCCCGATAATCTTTCCGCTGATGAGAAGTTCTCGGAATACGCACGCCGCTCCGAGGCAACCGTACCCATCGGGCGACTCGCCGAAGGGGCAGATGTTGCCAAGATGGCTGCGTTCCTTGCCTCAGACGAAGCCGCCTACCTATCAGGAGTTTCCATCACCGTCTCAGGTGGGACGGTAATGGACTAAAATTAACGCAAGATGCGTTGATCGCTGAGATCTTTCCCGCCGACGGTTTTGACGATAGATGCGCCACGCCACTCTTTGACTTCCAATTCGTGGAAGGCGTTGACAATGTTATACTGTGTCGGTAGGTCTTCCCAACGCGCTTTGTGGAATTCGACCGTTCCTTCGCCGCGCCAATGCTCCTGCACAACTCGGTTCGGCGTACGCGCTGGTGTTAGCACGGCATAGGCGATGTCGGCAGTCCCCCATTCACCTGTTCTCGGCATATATTTATAGTGGAGTGTACCCGTGAGCGGTTGTTCACCACTCGTCTGCTGCGGGGATGAGGACGGAGTTGGTATCGGAACTTGCTCCGTTGCTCGGACGTGCATGTCCATGAACTTAAAACCGAGCCAACTGGCGGTACAGTGTGTTTCGCCGTTAAACGTTAGCGGGTCTGGAAGTTCGCAGTAGATTTTGGAGAAGCCGAGTTCCTCGCGTCCTGTCAAAATTGGATCTGTCAGATTCTCCCACAACACCGTCAATAGGGAACCGGTTGCTTGGTCTACTTCGCCGTTGAAAATGGCTGGGAAGCTGACACCGAGCGTATTATAGCCACGTCCTGCTAACCACTCGATTTCTTTCATATAGCCTCCGGACACGGACACAACAGGTTCGCCGTTAAGCGAGAAACCTGGCGGTAGAAAAGCCTCAAGTTGTTCGCTGTTTGTCAGGAAACTCACTGAAACCGACGTTGATTTTGGGTTATCTTTACACTCAAATTTTCTGCCATCAGGTCCATACCTCGGTCCTGTCCTCGGTCCAAAATGTGTTGGCATCCGATACATTGCGTTCGGATCTAACTTATATCCCATCTCGTTCCCTCCGTGTTTTGGATAGTATATTTCTATTGTATCAATATGAGAGCAGATGTCAAGCACTAATCGTATGGTTTCTGGGTAGCAAGGTTTAATTGGCTTTGACACCAGAATGTGATACAATACCTGTAATACGACAGCACTTCAACTAAATCTCTGTGAAAAATAAAGAAGGATATTCATGAATATCAGATCCTACACCTACGCAGTGTTAATAACTCTTATTATGACGGTATGTTTTGTAGCCGGTTGTGAACAGATTCCGAATTCGCACGCCAACACGCAGATGAATATACCTCCAATCCAGCCGGGAGGCGGTGCCAAGATCGGTTGTGGTATGATTGAGTTGATGGAATAATCTCTTCTGTAGGAGTGACCTCCCGGTCGCGATTCCTTAAATGGTAGGTGTGGTTTCTATCTGTATTATTGGGTATCAATTTAGTGCTGTAGGTTGGGTTGAACGAAACTGAGAAATACGATTCTGCCTCCAAACACACCGCAAACACGAGGTCCTGTCGTATACCCCTAAGAATAGTGAAACCTAACTTCATACGAAAATGTTGGGTTTCACTTGGTATCTCTGTGATGGACGAGGCGGCCAAGTATTAGTTCTCTTTAAGGTGTCAGCATTTCGGTGATGTCTGTTCAACCCAACCTACGATGAAGTTCAAAGTTCTTCTACATCTCACCTGCTTCTCTTAACGCGTAAGAAATCAGTGAACTGCTCAGACGTATCCTGTTTTCCTTCAATGCAATTAAAAGCGGCTTGATTTCATCAATCAAGCCATTCTCTTTTGCCTCCAGCAAAACACCCACTACACCTTTGAATGATAATCCAATTTTTCTTGCTTCTTGTCGAGCCTTCTTTTCATCAATGATGACGAACCGAGTATCGTGTTCGCTTGCAAGTGCTAACACAGCGACTTCACCAGGATCAAGTCTGTCGTAAACCGATGCACTTCCCGGGTTCGTCAGATCGACGACTTTAATCCAAGGTGCATTGTTGAGTGCCTCTTGGCGAGATTCCTTTTCGATTCCGAGAAACTCTTTTTCAACCTCCCGTGGAATCCAAATTTCTGTATAGAGATCTCGCAACAAAGGAAGGAGATCCAAGTGCCAAAGTGCAACGAGCGGACTATTATTACTGATGACCGGCTTTGTGGGCATTCTCAAGTTCCTCTTGGAGATCTTCAGCTGTACCAAAGAGAGAAAGCCCGTAATCCCCCATCAGATACCAGAACTCTTCGCGCGACACACCTGCAAGTCGAGCAGCAAGACCGCTGCTGAGTTCTTCGTTTTCGTAATACTTCATTGCCAGCGCGATACGTGTTTCCTTATCAATTTCAAGGGGTTCTTGCTGTGGTGTCAGTAAAGCTACAATGTCTTCCGGCAATTTGACTCCTGTTTCGTCTTCAAAAGCAACTATACTTTCGTGTGTGTTGTGAAACGCCTCAGCGATATCCACGCCTTGAAGTATAGCAGCAGTCAAATCCCGTTGTGCCTCTTCCCATTTTCTGATACGTAGCCACGCTTCACCACGTGTATAGTAAGATTCGACGACCTTTGGTTTCAAGACTATCGCTTGGCTATAGTCAGCAATTGCCTTTTCCACTTCGCCTTTGTCGCAATGTGCAGTGCCGCGATTAACGTAAGCCTCTGCAAAATTGGGTTTAAGTTCTATTGCTTTAGTGTAATTTTCGATGGCAAGATTGCACTCACCTCTAAAACCATAAACTTCCCCACGATTGTAATAGGCTTCTGCATAATCAGGTTTAAGTTCTATTGCTTTAGTGTAATTTTCGATGGCTTTATCAAATTGATTCTTGTGATAGTAAACATTCCCGCGATTGACATAGGTTTCAACATGTTCGGGGTGTGATTTTATTACTATGTTGAAATCCTTGATAGCTTTATGAAATTCCTTGTTGCCGTTGTAAGCATTTCCACGGTTGTAATATGCTTCGGTAAAATCGGGTTTGATTTGTATTGCTTTGTTGTAATCTTTGATAGCTTTTTCAAATTGACCTTTGTCATTGTAAACATTGCCGCGATTGTTATAAACCATGGCAACATCTGGATTTAATTCTATTGCTTTGTTGTAATCTTCGATAGCTTTTTCAAATTTTTCCTCCCCACAATAAACGTTCCCGCGATTGTTATAAGCCATGGCAACATCTGGATTTAATTCTATTGCTTTGTTGTAGTCTTCGATTGCAAGGTCGTCCTTACTTTTCTCGTGGTAAGAGACACCGCGATTGCAATAAGCTTCAGCGCAATCGGGTTTGATTTGTATTGCTTTGTTATAGTTTTCAATAGCGCGCTCGACCTGCCCTTTGTTAGCATAGGTAACACCGCGATTGCAATAAGCTTCAGCATAATCTGGGGCCAGCCTTATTGCTCTGCTAAAATGAGTGATGGCAAGATCGTACTTGTTGTTTTTGGCGTGAACAATACCTTGAGCATTATGTGCTACCGCACTATCCTGTTTGGGCGGTAATGCCTTGTTACCGTAAGCAAAGCTGTGGATGTAAGGGGTGTTAGCAAATCTTTGATTTAATTCTTGCATCACTTTTCTCCTGCACGATCCGGGTTACTTGAGGGTAATAATAACATACATCGCGAGCGAATGTCAAGCAAAAGTCGAGCGTGAGATAATCCAAATCGTTTCGTCAAATCCCTTGAATTAAACGCTGAATTATGGTATCATGCTACAAACCCTGAACGGAGCCAAATGATGAAAATCAAAGACATACAAACAGTCCGAATCAACGTGCCGCCGCGAGACATCAAACGCACGGAACCCCGCCGCGAAGCGTGGAATGCCCACGCCGAGGTCGCAAATCCGATGTCACGTTATCCGCAATACAAACGCCACCGTTCCAGTTGGATGCCGAAGCAGTGGGATCAGGTTTATGTCAAAGTCACCGCCGAAGATGGCACTTGGGGAATAGGCGAAACCTCTTTTGGCACCCCAGTCGCTGCGATCATTGATGAGCATTTTGCACCGATGTTGATCGGCGAAAATTGTTTTGCTGTCGAGAAGATTTGGGATATGATGTTTCGTATGTCCAAACCTTACGGTTCACAAGGCTTAACCAGTTGTGCGATGAGCGGGGTTGACATTGCTTTGTGGGATCTGAATGGCAAAATCAAGAACCAACCCGTTTATGAACTGCTCGGTGGCCCCTTGCGTGACAAGATGTTCGCTTACGCCACGGGCAACGATACCGATTGGCAGTTGGAACTCGGATTCAAGGCAGTGAAGTTGGCATGTCCTTATGGACCGGTAGACGGTGAATGGGGCTTAAAAGAGAACGAAAAATTGGTCGAGAAGACCAGAGAAATGGTTGGTGACGACGTTGAAATTATGCTGGACTGCTACATGGCTTTTGATGTGGATTATACGATCCGCTTGGCACACCGCCTCCGTCCGTATCGTCTTAAATGGATTGAGGAGTTCCTCATTCCAGAAGACATTGACGGTTTAGTGAAAGTCAGAGAGGCTGTCGATTGGGTGAGTTTGGCGAGTGGCGAGCATCACTACACCCGCTTCCCGTTTCAGCAGATTATTGAAAGGCAGTGCTTAGATATTTTGCAACCGGATACCTTCTGGGTAGGAGGCATAACTGAATGCGTTAAAATCTGCCATCTCGCAGACGCTGCTGGACTCACCGTTATCTTTCACGGTGGTGGGCTTAGACAATCTGGACTCCATCTGTCCGCTGCGATGCCGAATACACCGTGGGTAGAATACTATCTCGGTGTCCCACCCGGTGTGCCGTTAGAGGAGACGAAGTTGTTTGAGGGTGAATCTCTCCCGACAGACAGTTATATTTCCCCAAATGATGGTCCGGGACTCGGTTTACACATTGAAGAGGAATGGCTAACGCCGAGAAATTCGAGATAATATGGGACGCTGTATCACCTTTCTGCTGCTACTTTGTGTAAGTGTTAACGCATACGCGCAAACGTTAATCGATTCAGTTATTGCGGTTGTCAATACAGAGGCTATCACGCGCAGCGAACTTGAGAATGAGTTTCGCATTGCAATGCTTATGGGAGTACGTTCCGACGAGGCACCGACTACCGCCGAGCGGCGCGCAGTACTTGATACTATCATTAACCGAAAATTCGTCTTACAGGAGTCTGAACGACTCGGCATTGTTGTGACCCAGCGCGACACACGGGTGGCAGAAAAGATAGCAGAGATCCGTGCCGGATATAGTTTTGACAGAGAACTTCAGAGCGTTTTACCGCAGTACCAATTGGAAGAGGAAGCGGTGAAAGCAGGGGTCTATGAGCAGCTAATTTACGACGAATTCTTCCGCCGTATATTTTTCAATGCTGTCAACAGCGAAGAGGTCGCGAGGTTAGCCAAGTCCTACTACGATGCGAACAGCACCGAGTTTATTGTGCCACCCACAGTCACCTTCAAGTCACTACGTATCATCATGCCGAAGGACGGGTCCGCAGCAGAAAAACAGGCTGCCGACGAACTGGTGCAGCAACTCAGTGGACATTTGCAGCAGGGTGAAACATTCCAGTCGGTCCGTGAAACTTATGAAACACAGTTGGAACTCAGGTTTGAGGTCACGACGCTTGAGATAGACACACCCTTAGGGACTACTGTAACTGAATTGCAAATTTCTGAGCGGAGCGCACCACTTGCTATTTCGGAGGGATACCAGATTGTGGAACGCATCCGGAACAATCCGTCATACCAAAGAGAGTATGAGGAAGTCAGCGAGGAAATCACAAGGCGGATTCGGCAGGAGTTAGCAGAAAGTCAGTTTGAAGCGTGGTTAACCAGACGGAAAGACGAGGAGACGTGGCATATTTTGGATGATGAACTTGCGCAAGCGGAAGGTGAAACGAGGCAAACAGATGCGAAATAATCAGCACTTAAGGCAGATTAGAGATGAAGTGCTCCAGGTGTCTGTGCTTACGGGGCAGTGGAAGTATTTTGCCATTGGCATGTTGCTGTTTATGTTGGCTGTGTCAGGATTGGCGGACGATATAGCAAACTATCCTAAAGCGTTCCAGAAGCAGTTGAAGGACGCGCAGCGTGCATTTCAAGCGGAGCAGTGGGACGAAGCACTCCGTTTATACCGAGTTCTTACTAAGGAGGCTCCTGAATTCCCGATTGTTTATATCGGTGAAGGGGATGCCGCCGCAAAACTAAAGGATTATCCGGCCGCTATCGCTGCTTTCCAGCATGCTTTGCGACTCCTCTCAGCGCAACCACAGGGTGATATTGCAAGGGTTCGCTTGGAAGTTATGGTGCAGGCTAAACTCGCTGCTGCGTACCACCGCAACAAGCAGCTTGACGAAGCCGATACGTGGTTCCAAAAAGCCATCAAGGATGCCGGTGAAGACGCTCCAGCGGCATGGTATGTCGCTTTGGGGCAGATTGAAACCGAGCGCGGGAACTTAGAGCAGGCGCGCAGATACTATATCGTTGCTGTGCAACTACATCCAGACACAACTGCTGCTTACAATAATCTTGGGCATGTTCTGCTCAAACTCAATCGCATTGACGAAGCCGATGCCGTTTTTAGGGAAGCACTCACCCAAGACGAGACACTTGCCAGTGCTGCCTTTGGGCGTGGTGAGGTCGGGGTAAGACGGGGGCAACTTGCTATCGCTCAAAGTTTTTATGAACGTGCTGTCCAACACGCGCCAGACGAGCCGGCATTCCATAAAGTGCTTGCAGATGTCTACCGTGATGCGGGTAACAGCGAGGCATCTAAGGCTGTATTGGCGCGTTACCATCGAACCTTGGCAGAACGCTACCGTCGTCAAGCACATTGGTTCCTTGAGAAAGGGCAGCCACAGCGTGCCTTAACACCCTTGAAAAAGGCACTTGAAACGGATGATGCGTTTACACCAGCGTTGAAAGATTACGCCTACGTTCAGATGCAGCTTGGTGAATTAGCCGATGCCAAGCAATCCTATCAACGTGTGCTCACGATAGAGCCTACTTCACGTCAGGCACTTTTACATCTCGGTATGATAGAAGCCAAACTTGGGAACCGAGAGACGGCAGCATCACACTATCTCATGCTCATCAAATATGAACCGGATTTTATGGATGCCTATGTGCAACTCGCGAATCTACACGAGAATGCAGGAGACTTGAAGGCTGCTGAGCAGGCACTTACGATGGGCATACAACATGAACCTGCATGGGCACCCGGGTATTTGTGGCGTGGAAAGATTTATCAGAAACAGGGTGCGTCTGGTATGGCTGAGACCGATTTCCGACGAGCGATCCAACTCGCGCCAGATGTTCCATTTCCAAAAGAGGCATTAGCGTCTCTGCTTGCAGCGGAAAATAGAATGCTTACCGAAGCACTGACCCTTGCCAAGGCTGCCGTTGCAAGTGATGAACAACCAGTACACCTTGCCACACTAGCCTTTGTTTATTACCGTCTCGGTCGCATTCCCGATGCGCGACGTGAAATCGAAGATGCCTTTACCCAAGTCCCTAATCACCCCTATGTTCTGAGAATTCGCTCAGAGATCCTAAAAACTGATCCATAGAGGTAATTTCCAAATAACGACCCTTTTGTGTTTTTTTATTGAAAATTAAAGCAGAAAATAGTATAATTTACCAAAGTTGTATGGTACATGTGTTTGGAGAGCCATACTCTAATCTGAACAGGCTTTATTGTCTTGAAGCTGTCTTAAGAGATTCGAGGCTCTTCCATAACCGCTTACTTTAGTATATAGAATAGAATAGAATAAGGAGCATTAACAATGTTAAAGTTTCAGATAGTTTTAATCGCCATTTTGGTTTGTTGTTTTGCCTTTGTATCTTGTGACAGAACTCAGCAGATCATGACCCCTGTTACAGATGATATGATGGCAGAAGATAGCATGTCGGATGACATGATGACAGATGACATGATGACAGATGACATGATGGACGACGACATGATGACAGATGACATGATGGACGACGACATGATGACAGATGACATGATGGACGACGACATGATGACAGATGACATGATGGACGACGACATGATGACAGACGACATGATGGACGACGACATGATGGATGACGACATGATGGATGACGACATGGATGATGACATGGATGATGACATGGACGACGACATGGATGATGCCTAATAGTTCCATTTCACATCATAATCATCTCTAAAGAGGATCAGTGACCACATTCTATGGTTGCTGATCCTTTTTCATTATCCAATCTGCGATGACCAAATCTTTGTATCGAGCTAATGTTACCTAAATGGATTTTGAATAAGACAACTGGAAACCGTATCTACATCTGATTTTTCCTTAAAAATTAACTTGAAGATTAAGCAGAAATATTATATTATTTTAAAGTGAAGTTGTGCAATATATAAATTTGAAGAGGGACACAATGAAGTGGAAGGGCTTTATCGCTTTAAAGCCCGGAACTCTTCCTCAACTTTTAATTTTTAGTTTAAAATATAGAATAAGGAGCATTTAATAATGTTAAAACTTCAGGTGGCTTTGATTGCGATTTTAATCGCTTGTGTCGCCTTCGTATCCTGTGATCGGGGTCAGAAAATGTTAGAGCCGGTTGCCGACGACATGATGGCTGTTGATGACATGATGGCTGCTGACGACCTGCCGATGGACACGATGATGGACATGGAAACGGACATGACAATGTACAAATCATGGGCGCATGTTACGCTTCCAGAACCGGTCGGAACCGGCACTGCTCACGGCACGGGTGCCCGTACCGTTTATTTCAACGACATGGGTGCCATGGCAAACAAAGCCGGAACAACTTATCCCGCGGGGACCATGATTGTCAAAGAAATTATGGACAGTACCAACACGTTTATCATGACGGTCGCGAGAATGGTGAAAAGCGACGACCCGATGTACGCCGACCACAACGGATGGATGTATGTCCAAGTTAATCGTGCTGACGCGACATCAGACTTCATGCCGCAGGCTGGTGACATTCCTGGTGGAAGTAGTGCTGGATGCCACGGTTGTCATGCTAAAGCTGGTACAGAAGGTGTCCCTGGTCACGACAGTGTCTTTGTATCACTCCCTATGGATACCATGATGGACGATATGCCTGCGGATGATGCGCCTGCCGACGATACACCTGCCGATGATGGCATGACTGGTGATATCAATGCTGATGTGAACGGTGATGGGGTTGTTAATATTCTAGACCAGCTCACTGTAGAAAATGCGATAGGCCAGCCAGTAGATGCTGATAACATGCGTGCTGATGTGAACGGTGATGGCGTTATTGACCAGTCAGATGTAGATGCTGTGAAAGCGGACTTTGGTGAAACAATTAATGATGCCCAATAGTTCCATCTAACAACACCTATAAGGAGGGGATTGGTAACCGTATTTTGTGGTTGCCAGTCCCTTTCTTCTTTTTTACCAATGTGTTAAGCAACAAACGCGCCACTCTGGGCTGGAAGTGAAATGCTTACGGAACCTTCGGACACTGTTATCCGGTTGCCATTGAGAAGATCTCTCGCAGAAGTTTGAAACGACGCAATTGGAACATCAATTGTCTGCGAATATCGACTCGTATTCAATGCGATGAGGACAGAATCCGTTTCTGAAGTGCGCAGATACGCATAAGTGCCGTTTTGAACGTTCAGATGAACAACTTTTCGTTTTCCCGAAGTAAGTACCGGAAACTCTTTCCGTAGTACTCCCAAGCGTTGGAAATAAGCCAGCAGATTTTTGTCCGCTTCATTCCCCCATAGCATCGGCAACCGCGCCTCCTCAAAACGTCCAAGCGGGTTCCGTTGCGAAATTCCAACCTCGGTGCCATTGTAAATCACAGGCGGCGCGGAAAGCGTAAACAGTACCAGTGCCGCTAACCGGACCTTCGCCTTATCCTCACCTGCCAAGTAAAGGATGCGTGTCATGTCGTGGTTGTCCAAAAACGCGGGGAGAGAAAAGTTTTTTGGAAAGTATGCCTCGTGTGCCTCTAAGAACGCCTCAAATTCCAGCAGCGTCGAAGTTTCGAGGACAAAGGTTCGCCGAAGTGCCTCCGCAAGCAGGAAATCGAGACATCCGTCAAAATGCGGGATATAGGACGCAATCACCTCCGAATGACTCACGACTTCTCCAAACAGAAAAGCGTCGGGATTCACAGATTTACATGCTTGACGGAAATCTGCCCAGAACGTATGCGGCGGACCCGGCGCATAGTCGAGCCGATAGCCATCAACGCCGTTGCGTAGCCAATGCTGTACGCACCTTAGCAGATGGTTGATTACTGGTTTGTGCTTTAGGTTTAGTTGTGGCATCCCCTTCACGCCGAAAAAACTTGTGTATTCATCGGGCCATCGCTGCCATGTGTACCACGCCCGATACTCGCTGTCCTTCTCACTTTGCGCTGCCTGAAATGTTGGGTGTTGGTTGGACCAGTGATTCGCTACAAAATCAAGGATGATCCGCATATCTCGCTGATGTGCTTTTTCGATCAATTCTTTCAGGTCGCTGTCCGTGCCAAACCGAGGCTCAACGGTGTAGTAATCTGTCGCATCGTAACCGTGGTGTGATGGACTGGCAAAGAGCGGTGAAAGCCAGATTGCGTTACATCCAAGCGATTGAATGTAGTCAAGTTTCTGAATCGCGCCACGGAGCGTTCCTCCAAAAAAGCCGGAGAGGTTTGTCGGCTTTTTCCATGGGACACCGTCACCCGGATAGAATCGATCTAAGAAGATATGGTAAATGACTGCGTCACGCGCCCACGTCGGCATGTCGTAGTCATCAACTGAGATAGCGAATTCGGTGGCTTCCGACAACACTCGCGCTTGGTTATCCGCAAAGATCCATCTATCTGAACCCACAACACGTCCACCGATCCGGTAGCGCAGTGTTGTGCCGTTGGGTTGTGGTGGAATCTGTCCAGACCAATGACGCACATATCGCCATTCAGGCGTGTTCCATACGGATGCCTCCGGCGCGAGTTCAAACATGGTCTCTTTGCCATCTACGTTCATCCAACAGTGAACCGAATCGTAAGCGATGCCACCAGACGTTGTCACATGAAGGTTGATCGGTTGGTTCGGTATAGGACGCATTGGCATTTCAGACTGTGTTCTTAATCGGTGAAGGTGCTTGATACCTACTAAATTGCTTCGATATTCGGCAATACGGTTTTCAGGGTTTCTTTGCGGACCAAACATGATTTCCTCTTCCGAAAAATAAAAAAGCCGTGTAGGAGGTACACGGCTTTTCGATTTCAATTGTGAGTTTACTTACTTGTCACCCCACGCGCGTCCACGTGGAATCAGTAGCAATTGTCCCACACTCAGTTTCGTCCGGTCAAAGATGTAATCATCTTGATTCGCGGCAACCAACCGTGTCCACATCTCTTCGTTATCGAAAATCTCAGGACGTGCGGCGATGCGTTTGAGAGCAGCCTCGCCATTTTCTTCCTGAATATCTACTTCTTGGACATGATATTTGTAAAGTGCCTCGGGACTGGTTATGCTGAAACTGAAGCTGTGTGAACTTGCGAGGGTATTACCAGCCATATCGGCAGCACCGGAGACGGTGACAGTATACATACGTCCTGCACGCATCGGCATATCGGATGTAAACGTCACAGAATCACCAGTCCCACTTACTGTACCTGACAACGTCGCGTTCATCGGTTCACTCATTGAATCTTCCGTTTTCGTAACTGCTACGTCCACAGAGACGGTGCTACTGTCAATCGGTTCACTAAATGAGACCGTCAGGCTATTCATTACATTTAGTGAATCTTCGTATTCGGAGATGACTGTGCCATCAGTTGGTTCGTTCATCGTGACAGTTGGCGGTGTTGCGTCGGTATAGGTAAATTGCTGTGAAAGTGTGACGGGTACTTCGGGTTTCCCTTTATTGGTAACGACAACAGACACGGATTGCCCCGCCATGCCACCGGGAGTCACTGCCGTGATTTGCGTTTCACTCGGAACAGTTACGCTTTGGGCGTTTTCCCCACCGAACGTCACGGTTACGCCGTTTTTCATATCGAATTTTTCGCCGGTAATCTGGACGGTTGTCCCACCGGTCTCCGGTCCCTGCGTGGGGCTCATCCCGCTCGGTATCGGTTCTGGGTTACAGCCGCCGCAGCCTGTCATCCACGCGAAAATAATCGTGAGGACAGCCAGCACGGCTATGTTTCTGGGTTTTTTCATTAATTCAGTCTCCTTATCATCAGAAGGGTTCTCATTCCGTAACGCGCCAAATCTTGCTGTTAAAAGTGGCGTAGTTTGCCAGCCCAAACTTGCTATTAAAAGAAAGATTTCGTGGATTAGAGGAAGCCTCTAAATTTCACCTTAAATTATTATACACATAAATGGATACACTTGTCAACACTTTTTTGCGCAACAGGCAAGTAAACTTATACTATAAGTGTACTAACCGCGCCAAGTTGTCCGCTTTAGCGGGTCGCGGACATCAACTGCTAACGCTGGACCGAACCCTTCTACTGACAATCGAACTGTGTCACCGTCACCAACTGCAGTGAGTGCTTCATGATGTGTGCCTGTAGACACAACATCGCCCGGTTCCAGTGTTACCACGTTCGTTACCTCTGCGAGTAGTTCTGGGATAAAACGTGCCATGGAGTTCGTGGAAAAGTCATGTTGCAAGCCGTCGTTAATCCAAAGTTGCACGCCGAGCGCGTTCGCGTCTTCCACTTCATCAGCCGTGACGAGTACGGGTCCCATCGGTGCAAACGTATGCCAGCTTTTCCCTAAGAAGAAACCACCGGGCAATCCTCGTGCGGACACATCAATAAATTGGGTGTAACCAAATACGCAATCTAAAGCGTTCTCTTCGGATAGATGCTTCGCTGTTTTGCCAATCACAATAGCTAATTCTGGCTCAAAGTGAAACACGGTCACGTCTGCTTCCGGAAGTTCCACCGTCCCTTTCGTAGCGATAATACCGGTGGGCGACTTTAGAAAGGCGTTGAAATCCCCGCGAGATGGACTATCCGGTTCAATGTAATTACCGGCAAGGCAGACGAGTTGTCCAGGGCGCGGGATCGGTGCTTTGAAACTGACACTGTCCAAAGCAGTAGCGGTACCGTTTTCAGCCGCATCCGCTATTGTTGAACCAAGGTTGTCGAAGTCCTCAATCACCATTCGTATCAGTTCTTGCGGTGTGTGGGACGAAAGCCCACTCAACGCATCGCTGATATTGACAATACCATCTTCTGTTATTACACCGAGTTGGTAATCATTAAAGAACGCAAGTTTCATTTAGTTTTTGGCTCCTCTGTTAAGACGTTTCGCAAGCGGATGACTCCGCTCCGCTAACGGCAGTTGCACCTTTGTTCCACTAAAGTGGGAAACGTAGGTTGCGCTGACACACTCAAGGGATGTAAGTGCGTTGCGTCCGCCGAGTTCCGGTTGGTTTCCGTTAAGAATCGCATCTCGTATATTTTTTGCACTCCAGATCGTGTGACGTGATTGCCACGCTTTTCCAGAGATTAGAAACGCTGATGCGTCAAGTTCTATCTGTTCCCACGCGGGTGTATGTGAGGCGAAGGAGACATCAAAGGGACAGTACCACATTTCATCTATACCTGTGTCTGGGTTTGGTTTTACCATCAATTGTCCCTCCGAACCGAGCAGATGCGGTCCCATCATCCACCCGTGTCTGGGTTCGCGGCAATAAAGTTCCATGATACCGTAAGCACCACTCTTCCCTCCGATATGCACGAGCATCGTATCACCCGCGACAATACCGTTGTCACGCCGGTCGGTTTTACACAACTCGCTGCTGTGCATAATGTCCGTCTCCGCTACATCGTGTCCCTGATATGTGATATGTGCTTGGATCCAAGAGATGCCGTCTAAGAAGAAATCCATCTCGTCAAAATAGTGGACCCCCATCTCCATCAACTCGAATCCAGCTTCGCGTCCTTTACCGACTTCTCGAATTGAACGGAGTTCCCCAATTTTACCGGCATCAATCAGAGATTTCGCGTGCCGAAAGAGTGGTGTAAATCGGAATTGATGACTGACCGCCAAGTGTACCCCCGCGTCACGACATGCTGCGAACATCTGGTCCGCCGTTTCTAAATCAACGGACAGCGGTTTCTCACATAGAACGTGAATGCCCGCTTTTGCAGCAGCAATCGCAATCGGTGCGTGTAAAGGTGCGTGCGTACACACGCTCACAATATCAAGTGCTTCACGTGCGAACATCTCCTCATAATCAGTATATCGGTTCGAGACATCGTATTCATCGGCGCGATTGTCGAGTGCATCACGATTGATGTCGCACATCGCGACGAGATTGACACCCTCTAAGTTCGCGTGTGCACCAGCGTGACTCCGGCTAATCCCGCCACAACCGACGATACCTGCCCGTAATGCCATGAGTTTCTCCTGAATCCAGTTTGTGCGTGGTAATTTAAGCCGTATGCAGATTCCGTGCTAAGATGTATTATACGCTGATGAAAAAAGAGTGCAAGGCAAATTTTTAATTTTCCTTGCGGTTCGGTTAGGTAGGTTTGTATTTGAATGTTCCTTTACGTATATCCGCTTTCCACTTCGTTCCAAGCCACGCACCTGGAACTAATTTTAAGGGATGTTCATCTCTAATAACGCCTGCCATTGTGCCTCATCCACAAGCACTCCCTTTTCAAGGCTTTCTTGCCGTGTCCGCAGCATGCCTTCCCCCGGATACCTCACACTCTCATTTTCGTCTAATGGGGTCGCCGTGTGGAAATCGTCAATAATCGCCGCCACCGTTTCATCCAACGCCGTCTGTCCCATCATTCCAGTGGCATGAATCGCAATATACACCTGAGAGACCGCGTATTCCGAGCCTTGCTGTCCGATTTCGTATGTCGCTTGTCCACCCGATATAACGGATGCCATCGTATCGAGCACCAGTGCCAATCCGGCCCCTTTCCAATAACCGATCGGGAGTGCCCTTGAAGAATCAAGAATCTCCGCGGGTTCAACCGTTAGCTCACCCTTAGTGTCGTAACCACCCGGTAACGGTAATTGTTTCCCCTGCAGCTTTAGCACTTCCAATTTCCCATTTGAATACTGGCTCATCGCCATATCCAGTAGAATGTGTCCGTCTTCTCTCGGAATGCCAATCGCCATCGGATTGTTCCCAATCTTTTTTTCCGCCGAACCCCACGGCGGCATGAGTCGCGTCGTGTTGGTCCAACATATTCCGATATATCCGGCTTCTGCGGCTTGTAGCGCGTAAGCACCGCCGCGCATCCAATGATTTGTATTTGAAAGCCCAACGCATCCGATACCGTGTATTTCGGCGAGTTCTGTTGCCCGTTGCATGCAAAAGTGAGCATTGACAAGTCCGACTCCCATCTTGCCATCCCATCGTTCTAATGCCCCGAAGCCCTCAGTTTTCTCTGGCTTTGCTTGGAAATCAATCTGTTTGCTTTCCAACCCGGCGACGAACCCGGGGAAACGATTGAGTCCATGAGAGTACACGCCATCGCGCTGATTCTCGGCGAACAGTCGCGCACATAGCAGTGCGCGCTGGTCGGTAAATCCGACAGTCGCGAGCACACGATAAAATTTATCACATAAAGTTTGGAAGGGGACACGTTTCATACGCTATAGTAAACCGTTGTTCCAGCGTTGGCTGGTTTTATATTGTGGGTGCTACCACATTTCAACCCATTGCGCGAAGGCGGTTATGGGCTGCGTTTCGCTACGGATAACCCACTTGAAATCGGGGTCTTGCCAATAAATTGTGCCCGGATGGTCGCCGTCACGGAGATAGCGGATGTCAATCGCCCAACGGACGATCTCGCTTGTTGTATGTGGTAGGGATCGGTGGAAGGTCAGATTGTGAAACACCAAGGCATCGCCTAATTCCATAGGGCACGTCACAACACGAGAATTCTCGATGAGCTCGTCCATCACCTCAAGAAACTTCCCTTCGCGTTCTTCTGTCCGATGATCAACCACGCCTAACCGATGTGAGCCAGCAACCACTTGTAAACAACCGTTGGTTTCATCTACCGGTACCAGTGGTATCCACGCAGTCGGGATGAGTGAAGTTTCACTCACTGTACCGAAATAACCGCTGTCCTGATGCCATGGAACGACGGTCAATTGCTGACCGGGGAGTTTCGGACGCGCATTGAAAACGGGGTGTCCGATGACATCCGTACCTGTGAGGTGTCCGATTGCATCCACGAGGCGTGGCGCGTAGTGCAGCTCGAAAACTTCAGAGGTCGCAACTTGGTTACGCCAAGAACGACCGAAGCGGTTGGCATGTTCACCAGCAACTTGGACGAATCGGGTTTCAAATGGGAGTTCTGACCCTTCATCTTCGATGATCCCGTCTTCTTTCAACTCGCGAATTATGCCGTCTACGACGCGAGCAAAACTGTCGCGGACACCGTTAATAGCAGATTCTGGAACAACGCCTTTTAGCAACAAATATCCGTCGTTTTCCCACTGATCCACCTGTTCAGGTGATAGTGGAGTCGTCTGTTTCTGATTGGTATTCATTATGTGTTCGATTCCAAGTTTAAGCAATTTTGAGAATTAAGATGACAAAAACCGAAAAGATTGTAAAAATAATAGCATATCTGGCAAAAAGAGTCAAAAAAATAGCCTTGATAGCAAGATTCATTCAATTATCAGGAAGCATTCTTGTCGTCCAAGATTACCCAATTTATCTGTTAATCTTCATGTAAGCCCTATTTATCTGGATAACAGCGTCCACCCAGTTCCGATTCTGCATTCAAAAACCGAATGGTTCTGTCCTTGAGAAGTTGACATTTCGTCTGGAAAATGCTACTCTGCACATCAAAGGAGAACACCTATGGCAACTTTAACGCAAACCGAAAACCAGATCAGACCGTTGTATATTGACGGATACACCCACCAACTCAGTTATGTTCCCGGTGAAGAAATTGCGTTCCACATCTCAACGAGTGCAGAGAACTATTCACTTGAGATTGCCCGTATCGGCGCAACACGCGAGGTCGTCTGGCATCAGGCTGAACTTCCCGGTGAAGCGCAACCGATTCCCACAGATGCGTCATCGCAGGGATGTGGATGGTCCCCTGTCTTTACGCTCGAAGTGCCTGAAACGTGGCAGAGCGGCTATTATGAAGGCACACTCCGCGCAACTGATGGCGGTGGTGGGCACATCTATAGAAATCACCGCACGGCTGAAAGCACGCTATTTTTCATTGTTCGTCCTGCGAAACCGGGAGCGAATACGCCTATTCTACTTCAGCTCTCTACCAACACCTATAACGCTTACAATAACTGGGGTGGCTTCAGCCTTTACGGGTATCACGGGGCAAGCAAAATACAAGGAAACCGCGTCTCGTTTGATCGACCCACTCGCGGCATCTTCAGTAATTGGGAATCCGCTTTTATCGTCTGGGCGGAACAGAACGGGTATACACTTGATTACGCTGCGAACTCCGATCTGGAATTTCACCTTGAAATGTTGGAACATTATAAACTCGTCCTGAGTGTCGGGCATGATGAATACTGGTCTGCCCCGATGCGCGATAATCTTGAGGCGTTTATCGCCAATGGTGGGAACGCCGCCTTCTTTAGTGGGAATTCCGTTTGCTGGCAGGTCCGTTCTGAAGATAACGGCAGAGCACTCGTCTGCTGGAAACAGACCTACAATCAGGATCCAGTTTATAAAACTGATGATCATAGTACCCTCAGTACGCTATGGAGCCACTATCTGGTGGGACGTCCTGAAAACGAGCTGACCGGTGTCGGTTTCCTTCAGGGGGGTTATCACTTGAGCCACGGGCAGTTTATGGATGGTCCGGGAGAATATACGGTTCATCGTCCAGAGCATTGGGTATTTGAAGGGACAAACCTCTCGCGAGATGCCACCTTCGGTGGTGAAAACACCATTGTCGGTTACGAATGCGACGGATGTGAGTGGACTCTCGTAGACGGTTTGCCGGTCCCCACCTATCGCGATGGCACCCCTGAAGGTTTCACGATCCTTGCGACGGCACCCGTCCGATGGCATCCTGACGATTGTGAATGGTACGAGCGTTGGGAAAGAGGGAGAACCGGTGCCGCAACGATGGGGATTTATACACAAGGTGGGACAGTTTTTACGGCTGCCACAACCGACTGGTCGCACGGGTTAGCGGGTGGCGATCCCACCGTTGAACGCATCACGCACAACGTTCTGCGTCGGCTATCAGGATAAGCAGGAGCGTCTGTCATATTATATCTCTTTGCGCTGAAAAGAGACGTGCGCCATCGCGAATAGCACAACGAAGAATAGGACTAACAACATCACATCCAACATCGCGCCTTTGAACGCGTTTCCTAAACGTACCCTGTCTTGGAATTTGGGAATGCTATCAAAGGGGACAGGCTTATCAGACATGCCTTCCCTAACAAATGGAACGTGTGGACTGTCTGGATCTGCGCGGTCGGCAGTGATGAGGAAATCGTTGAAAACATCGGCATAACGCTCGGCTTTTTTCAAGAAATCCAAATGCCTTTGAAACCCCGTTCCAGCGAGAGATTCAATTGCGTATTGTGCAATCGCAGTCGGCGAGATGCGATTGAATTCTCTCGCAATCTGAATTTGGTTTATTTGTGCATTTAAGTGTTCTTTCGTCAATCGGTTACTCGCTTGACGTTCCTCGTTGAGGTACTTTGCCCAGAGCAATGTTGCCGGTGTTGGTGGACGGAGGCGGGTTGGAGCTTTGTTGTATAATCCACGCGCTTCATAGCGTTCTGTAATTTCTTTATGCTGTGCAGAATGCTTCGCGCTGTAGTCCCGAATGGTTGGCGGTTGGTTCAGTCCACTCAGAATTGTTCCAAGCGTTGCAGGTATTAGGATAACCCAAATTACCCATAGAAGTAAAAGGATAACGAGGCTTGTTGTGGAGCGGTTCACGCGCGAAGACACGAAGAGTCCAAGGACGATAAAAATCGAAAGATATGTCAAACCTACCACGAAAATCCCTCCGACGCGACTCCATTCCTGTCCATCTAATTGGAGGGTTCCTGAGAGGTGAAGCAATAATAGGTTGATCAATACACCGGTTAGAAACGCTACACCGAGGCTAATCAGTATACTTAAAAACTTACCGGCGAGCAAGGTGCCTCTGGCAATAGAATTGGACAATGTGAGACGGAGTGTTCCGTGTCCTAATTCTCCAGAAATCGCGTCGAATGCAAAAACAAGCGCGGCAAAACTGAGTACAATAGAAATGATGAGCGTCCAGTCAATTTTTAGGAACGTTGGGAAAATATTCCTTGCGGTTATTGGTGGTGAAACATTATACATTAGCCGCCATAAGCCTGATATTTTATAGATACTATCCTCTATATTTGAGTCCCGCCCCCACCCTGCGCTCCAACCTAGCACAGATGTCGGCAGATGATTTTCACTGCCGTGTGCACAGAAAGCGAGTTTTGAAGGGTGTTTGTTAAGTCCTCCGGGTCCGCGCACAACGAGTGTGTAGAGATTGTTGCTATTTCCTTGCAGACGCTCCGAGGATGCAGAAACCTGACGACGGTATTCTGTCTGTTGCGTTTTATATTCTTCAATATGCCCGATAGCATTGACAACCATGAGAAAAACAATGAGGAGGGTTGCGAGTACAAAACGAAGGCTGCTGAGTTGTTCAAATAATTCGCGCTGGATAATATACCAAAACATCTCACACCTCCTGCCGGTTGAAAATTACAAAGGTCATTATAAACAGCACAAGATTTAAGAAAAATAACTGGAGCAGCTCACCAAAGGCCCGGGAACCTGCATCTTGTAAATCACTTAAAGGTTCGTAAGAAAACCTTGGCATATCGTCCCACCGGACTGTCCCCTTATCACTGGCAAACCATTGGCGTGAACCGAACGCCTTTTTGTCATAGAAGTAGTTCAATATCGTTTGCTGATACCGCCGAGTTGACTTGAAAAAGTTTTCTATTCCTGTACGATCTGTTCCTGCGAACGCCGCTGTTGTGAGATAATAGAGCCCTGTAGGTGAGAAACGAAGGGCGTTTCGGGCGGTTATTGATTTGCGAACGAAGGTTTCAGAATAGGCTTGTTTTCGCACCTGCCAAGCTGTATCCGCGGTATCAATCCGCTTGGGCTCTAAAGTCTCATAATAGGCTTTTACAGTCGGGATTTCTAATTCGGAATCTACTTCAATGTGTGTCACGTCTTTCCGCGTTGCACTGCCCCACCACTGACCTTTCAACAAAAATGGCCATTCAAACGGGTCTCTGAGTTTCCCCTTTTCCCGCTGAAAGCGCTCCGCTATCTGCGCTACTTCTCGATTCGCTTGTTCTATTTTTTCCTCTGTCTCAATGAAATGATTCACCATGAAGAGACTCACATTTGGGTGGATGAATACCAAAACTACCCAAATAAACATTGAAGTGATCAGTGATGTCGCCGTACGGTGACTTATACATGAAATGAGGAGTCCGATGAGATAGAAGGTGGAGACATAAACGATAGTAGTCAATAGGATGCCACCTATCCGGAGAAAATCAGCAGTGCTATAATTGATAGCGGGAGATTGAAGCTGCAGCAGCAATGCCAACAGGAAACTTATAAGAAGTGGAAGGATGAGGCAGATCATCGTACCCAAATACTTTGCGAATACAAGCAACCCGCGCCCCACGGGATTTGCCAAGATCAGGCGTAATGTGCCATCCTCACGTTCCCCTGCTATTGCATCATAGGCAAAAACCAAAGCAAGCAGGCTTAAAAGAATTTGAAAAATAGAAACAATATCAATTGACGCGAGTAGATGGCGGAAGGGATTATCGAAGCCAGCGCTGCGATAATTATCATCCCATAAGGAAGGGACCTTGTCACGGCGAAGCAGGATGGAATTCGCAGCCCGCTTGTCAAGCCCTTGATTAAAAAGGCTCAATGGATTTGGCGGTCGATCCAATTGTGGAGAAAAGTATGAATAAGTTCTGGCACTGAAGTTTTTTTCATGATGTACTTGAAGTGCCTCATTGTAACTCGCGAGTCGCCGTTCATAGTTGTCTGTTAAGACAAGAGTAACCGATAGTACAAGGGACACACACGCGATAACAGCAATAAAAAAGCGAAAGGTTATCAAATTCGTTAGAATCTCATGTTTAATCAACGTCCAAAGCATCCTAGCGGCTCTCCTTATATTATACACCTATGGATTGATGAGCCATTTGGTAGGTTTTCGCATTTCCGGTAATATTATATAGCATGCCGGTCCCAAATTCAACCGAAAATTATGTTGTGTATTCTATCAAGTCTTACGCAAACGCCATTTGAAAAGAAAACGTGTGTGTAGGTTTCAGGTAGTGGCACCCTGAAAAGCGGGTTCGCCGAGGCACGGGGACCTCGGCGAACAATGTTTTGGGGAACCAAGACACAGTCAACGAACAGCGTAAACCTACTGCGTAAGTCCTATTCTATGCTATGGAAATGGAAGCGCGAATCCGCTCAGCGATGCAAGTCCACGGTGCAGTACTCTGACTGCAATGTCTGGGGGTAGGGAGGCAAAAAATGATAGGTGCGATTTGTAGGTGCGCCTATCGGGAATTTCCTTATTGGTTATTCGCTCGCGAGTTTATATCTCTTTGCGCTGAAATGAGACGTGCGCCATCGCGAATAGCACAATAAAGAACAGTACTAACAGCATCACGTCCAGCAGCGCGCCTTTGAACGCTTCTCCTAAACGCACTCGATCCTGAAATTTGGGGATGCTTTCAAAGGAAACGGGTTTATTTTCTTGGATATGCCTAATGCCTGCAGCAATTGCCTCATGGAATTTCATGCGGTTCCACCCAATCTATGTTGGATTAAGAACCTATTACGGATTTCACGTCCCAGAGGAGGATGGTGCAGTCAAAACTCCCACTCGCTAAGAGGGTGCTGTCCGGTGAAAAAGCGAGATCTTGGACATCGGTAGGGTGTCCCCAGAAGGTGGCGATGTTTTCGCCGGTGGCAACTTCCCACAAGCGAATAGGCACCTTTTCTGTTTCCACGCCCCTATTCCACCACGCGCCAGAAGCAAGATATTGCCCACAAGGTGAAAACGCCAAGGCACGCGGATTTCCATTGGTAGGTCCATGAGGAAGAGTCAAAAGAGTTCGACAATTATTGACATCCCACAATCGGATTTCCGTTGCTATGCCACAAGCGATCTTATGACCGCAAGGTGAAAACGCGACAGTATCGACACGGTTGACACGGAACTCCGGATTTTCTTTCCCCGTATCGATGTCCCATAGATTTGCCATCGTGCCAGAAGAACTCGGAACACTTACAAGGTGTTTACCGTCCTGGCTGAATATAAGGCGGCTGATCTTATCATCATCCCAATTCCCCTCTAAGGGGAGTGTGTGTGTGAGCACACAGCGCACGTCACCACTTCTCATATCCCATACATACAGATGCCCTTTGCTATCCGCGCACGCGATGAGATTTCGTAGCGGGGCGTGTGCTGCGGCTGTCACCACTGCCTCTGGGTCGGGGAGTGTAAGTGTCATAGGTGTCGTGTTTTCGTCGGCTTCCCCTATTTTAACGATTATTTTAACAGTATTTTCATCATACGTAAATGCTGTCGAGTGAATTTTCTCTGAAGTGGACACAGAAACGGCTTGTGGGTCATCGGATATTTTGAAAAAAGTGGGCGGTTGCATGGGGTTGGCAATATCCCAGAAGAGTGTGCTTCCATACCCTCCGGCTGCCACTTTTTTGCCATCTTGTGAGAACGCTACGGAATTCGGAACACCGACATGTAAATGCGGCAACTTACGGGGGTTGGTATCCCCGGGTGACCAGACTGCCCATTCCTTTCCCCCAGCAACGACAAAATGCGAACTGCTTGAAAAAAGTGCTTCATCAATCTCCCATTCCTTTTCAACGTACGTGTAGCGTTTTTCATGACGTTCCACGTCCCACACGACGACAGTGTTTCTTTCCAGAGCATTTTCCAGAGTCTGAAGAACGCCTTCCTGTGAATAGCAGACGCTCATGCGAGAGGCGCCATCATAGTTCTGATAGACTCGCTGCTGTTCCCAAGTCTTCACATTCCATACTTGCACTGTGCCTTTATCGCTGCCGATGGCCAGAGTTTGTCCACAAGGTGAAAAGCAGAGGCTGCGCACAAAGCTCGGTTGTTCGGTAAGACAGGCGATGCGCTCACCGGTTACGACATCCCACACCAAAACAACATCGGGGCCATCCGTTGTCCCGGCGGGAGCCGTACACGCCAGCAGGCGACTGTCTGGCGAAAAAGCAACGGGTCGAGGGAGGGAGGGGTAAAAACTGCGTGTTTCTCTTTGGCGGTCATGGAACGTAGCCAGCGGTGTGCCGGTTCTGGGGTTCCAGGTGTAGACAATCTCACAACGGCTACCCGTTGCGGCCAGGTGCTGGTTATCAGGTGAAAAGGCAAGAGACTGAATTGCAGTCCCATGGTGTGGGTTTTTTACCCCTGGCCGCACAATTTTTGTAATGCAGGTGCTCCGCTGGATATCCCACACTTTGATAACACCATCCCAGTTGCCGGTAGCAGCCAATCGTCCATCAAGAGAAATCGTAATGGCACCCAGCATTCCTCGTTCTGTTTCCCACAGAGCAACAGGTTGCATTGTCGCGAGTTCATACCACCATAACCCAATTTGGGTTGCGGCTGCGAGGTATGCTCCATCCGGCGATACTGCCATGGCATGCACACATCCACGCCCGAACCGAGAAATCGCACCATCCGGTAAAGCCCAGCTCATTGGATGACCTTTGTCAGCGACAATGGGTGTGGCCCCTGTTTTTTCTAACATTTCTTATGTTCCTCCTAAAAACTATCCGTTCTAATACCATTTCTGAATAACGATTTCTCATTTCGTAAACCTCCTATGCGTTTCAAAATCTCCTAAATGCGAATTTATTTTTTACATTTTGGAGGGTTTTCCGCAGGATTGAGGCACATTCTCCGTTAATACAACTTTCACCTATACGTCTGCTTGGATGCACTTTTCAAATGTTTAGCAGTATTATCGGGTTTTGCTACAGTGTATTTCAATTGAATTCTGTTGCTAATTGTATGATGACGTGCTATCCTATTTAACATGGAAACGGAAACGCGAATCCCCACATCAATGCACGCCCCCGGTACCATCCTCTTGATTTCCTGTTACGAGCTTGGACACCGACCCTCAGGACTGACGCGTCCGCTCCGCGCCCTTGAAACGGCAGGATTCGCACCTGACGTGATTGATATTGCTGTCGAACCTCTGGACGTTGAAAAGGTCAAACGCGCACGATTTATTGGCATCTCGGTCCCGATGCACACGGCACTGCGGCTTGGTGTTCATCTTTTGCACCGTATCCAGCAAATCAAATCGGATGCTTTGATATGTATGTACGGACTTTACGCGACGCTCAACGCCGATTATCTCCTTTCACACGGTGTCGATTTTTGCATCGGGGGCGAAGCGTCAATGCTACTCGTTGAGTTGGTGCAATCCCTTGTGGAGGGAGAACAGATTGAGACGCAGAAGACGGGTTTTCATACTCCGAAACTACCACCGTTAGAGGTGTATGCCCAGTTTGAGGATAATGGCGAAACCCGAACCGTCGGGTATACAGAGACGACACACGGGTGCAAACATCTCTGCACACACTGTCCTATACCGCCGGTTTATAATGGCAAATTTTTCGTTGTCCAACCCGGTACCGTACTTGCTGAGGTACAAGAGCAAGCGGCGCAAGGTGCAACGCATATCACGTTCGGAGATCCCGATTTCCTCAACGGACCGATGCACGGACTTCGCATCCTCCGTGCAATGCATGAAGTGCATCCGAATCTTACCTTTGATTTTACAACGAAAGTTGAGCATATTCTGAAACATAGAAAACATTTCCCAGAATTCGCTCAACTTGGATGTAGGTTTGTTATCTCTGCTGTGGAGTCATTGAGCGATAGGGTGTTAACGATTTTAGAGAAACATCACACACGCGCCGATGTAGAAGCCGCAATTGACATCGTTCACGGAACCGGTATCGCACTCCGTCCGACTTGGGTGCCGTTCACACCGTGGACAACCTTAGACGATTATCTTGAGATTCTCCAGTTTGTTGATACACATCGTCTTGTGTATCACGTTGATCCGGTACAATATGCCGTTCGGTTGTTAGTTCCGCCCGGTTCATATCTACTCAACCGTCCAGAGACGAAGACGCTTTCGCTTACACTTGATGAAGCCGCTTTCAGTTACACATGGGCACACCCGGATGCCCGGATGGACGAGCTTCATAAAACGGTCAGTGCCCTCGTTGAAAACGACGCGCGTGCCGGTGTGGATACCTTGGAGACCTTTTATCGGATATGGTCACTCGCCGCTGATATGCACGGTAGCAGGCACACGCCGTTGGGTTTCCGTAGCAAAGAGGTACATCAACCCGCACCACGGATTACTGAAGCGTGGTTCTGCTGAGCGGAACCCACTCAAGGGCAGTTTGCCCCGATACATGTTTAAAATGACCTTTATACTGAACTCTATCTAACCGAACCGCAAGGAAAATTAAAACAATGTCAGAACAAATTCAAGAACTACTTGATTTAGAGACCGTTCCCATTGCCGTGACGTTTCACGATGCACAACCGGATAACATTCCCCGTCCGGAGAAAGTTGAAGCCTCTGGTTGCACCTATTGGCGACGTGCCGCGGAAGGCAAAACCTTTTATACGGAAGCATCTGACCATTACAACTGCCCAATAGGGTGCTATACACACAACGTTGCGTTACCAGATGCCCAGATGAAGGAACTCGAAAACACGCTCGGCTTGATGGGTGAACTCGGCTACATCACTATGGAAGAAGTCCCCGGTATCCCAACACGGGAAACCCCTTTCCAGAATGCTGTCTATTCCCCTTTGGCAGACGCGACTGACACGCCTGATGTCGTCATCATCTCCGGCGCACCGAGACAGATGATGCTCTTGACGGAAGCCGCAACCGCTGCCGGAATTGGCACAGAAGACGGCGTTATGGGACGACCGACGTGTGCCGTCATTCCCGCTGTCATACAAGGTGGACGGAGTGTGAGCAGCTTGGGATGTATTGGCAACCGTGTGTACACAGCACTTTCCGACGATGACTTCTATTTCGCTTTCCCCGGCAAACACATTGACGCGCTCGTCGAAAAGTTAGAAACGATTGTGAATGCGAATCGTGCGTTAGAGGAATATCATCAGCAACGTCAAGCGGAGATTTGAACGTCATGCAAGAGGTTGCTGTTATTACTGGCGCAGCGAGCGGCATCGGGCGCGGTCTGGCGGAGCGGTTCGCAGCGGAGGGTATGAAGATTGTCCTCGCTGATGTTGAAGAGGCACTGTTAGCCGAACTTGAGGCGGACTTAAAGGCTAAAGGTGCAACTGTCCTCGCTGTCAGGACGGATGTCTCAAACGCCGCCGAGGTCGAAAACCTCGTTGTGCGGACGCTGGACACTTTCGGCGCGGTGCATATCCTCTGCAACAATGCCGGGGTTGTCTGTAGTCGTCCTATCTGGGAGCATACCCTCGCTGACTGGGAGTGGGTGTTAGGTGTTAATCTATGGGGCGTGATCCACGGCATCCGAGCGTTTGTTCCACGTATGCTCGCACAAGGGGACGCGTGTCATATTGTGAATACTGCTTCTATCTTGGGTTTGGTAGGCGGGAGTGGCGAGGGCATCTATAAGGTGAGCAAACACGGTGTCGTTGCGCTTTCTGAGACGCTCGCTGATGAATTAGCGCAAAAGGAAGCGAATATTCAGGTACATGTGCTGTGTCCTGGATGGGTCCGCACAGGTATCTTGGAATCCTCTCGAAACCGTCCAGACACACTGCAAAATCCAGCAGAGAAAACACGTCCACAGAAACCAGTTATCGGTGGTTCTCGGAATACTCGTGCCGAGATGGAGGCTGGGATGTCACCCGCAGAGGTAGCGGAGCATGTCTATAACGCGATCCAGAACGGGACCTTCTATATCCACACACACCCTGAGCACAAAGCGTGGGTGCGCGAGCGTATGGAGCGTATCCTTGGATAGTTTCCGCTTATGTTTGATTTTTATTCCTAAAGAGTGTTTGGCTGTGTATAATTTGTTCGTGTAGAGTTATTATCTCTTCAAGGAGAATCTATATTATGAAAACGAAAATCACATTTTCGGCAATTGGTCTTGTTATGTTACTGATAGCGAGTTTGGGTATTCCTACATCGGTTTTCGCACAGCAGGCACTGGAGAATTCTATAACAAAAGACATTCCGTTGACGCATACGCATATTGATGGCGACGGTAAGTTGATGTTGGATCTCTCTAAGGATTTGGAATTTACCGCTGGTGAAATTGGAAAATTCGTTAGCACGTTATCTGTATCTGCAGGAGAGGCTGGAACGTTTGAAGTTGCTGCCAAGGGTGGGACAATTGAACTACTGAAACCAGCGAATTCTACCGTTCAGTCCAAGGCACTCATCATTCGAGAAATCAAAATGGAACTCATAGCAGAGGTGGGAGATAACGCAGACGAGGATGGAGCGTATAAGGTTCAATTAAGATCAGAATTCTTGCAAGAAAAACCTACTATTTTGATTAAACAGGTTGTCTCAATCGGGCTCTACAACACGACCAAAAGTCGAATCAATCTGCAGGATTGGCGAATTCGTTTCACCTACGGTGCAGTGCCGGATACAACAACTGAAAACGTTATTGATAAGATGAGCACTGTGGATGAAAAGACTTGGGCACACAGCGAGCAGCATGATCCACAAGATGTGTTTTTTGTAAAGAGTTTCACAATGTCTCGTCAGATGGATCTTGAACTGCTCAGCGATCCAACGAAAACAAAAGATGAACAATTATCAGCCGTTTCGGATGGTACTCGACAGGCAGGTTGGAGCATTAACTTCAAAGCACTTCATGAAGATGATGGTTGGATTGAAATTTATAGTCACAAGCGTGAGAATGGTCGTGTGGGAATCCGGGTTGAGATGCGTAAAGCTCATGAACCTTTAGTTCCACCTGAAGAGCCGGAAGTCATTGAACCTACGCCACCAACCGATGATCGCTAAAAGAACTGGATGAAATTTGTTTTGTAATCTCTATTGGGGCGGTGCTTGTGTACCCATGGGGGTCAATTTAAGAAGAAACTAATCGTGGCATCGTAGGTTGGGTTGAACGGACTCCATCAAATCCGTGAAGAGTCTCTGAAGATTCGCATGATTCCTCCTTGCTAAGTCAAATCCAGCACGCTTCGTGCGACTTCACCCTTTGCCAGTGCCTCAAACGCATCGTTGACCCCTTCCAAAGGATAGGTGCGCGTGACGAGTTCGTCCAGCTTAAGTTGCCCTCCTTTATAGAGCGAGACCAAGCGTGGAAAGTCCACATGTGGTCGCGCGGTTCCATACATCGAACCGATAACCATCTTCTCCGGCATCAGCATCCGTGCGTCAAATTCGACAGGTGTATTCTCCGGGGCATGTCCGACAAAGACCGTCACGCCTCTGCTCCGCGTACAGAGAATCGCTTGCCGGAACGTTTCACCAATCAACCCGATTGCCTCAAACGCATAGTGGACCCCACGCCCATCGGTAATCTCCCTAATCTGTTCTACAGGATCTCCTTTGGAGGCATTAACGGTATGGGTGGCACCGAACTGCCTACCGAGTTCAAGTTTGTTGTCGAGTACATCGACGGCGATAATCGGTTCGCCGCCAGCGAGGGCAGCACCTTGAATGCAATTGAGTCCAACCCCGCCGCATCCAAAGACGGCGACTGAACTGCCGGGCGCGACTTGTGCCGTGTTGATAGCCGCACCGACACCGGTCATCACACCACATCCGATGAGTGCGGCTTGTGCCAGCGGCATGTCTTTATCAATAGGAACAACAGCGTCTTGGGGGACGAGTGTCTCAGTGCCAAAGGTTCCCAATCCCGCCATTTGGTCGATTTCACGTCCACTCGTTTTCATAGAAGGTCTACCTGAGCCATCAGTGGGAAGCGCGCATAAGTTCGGAAACCCTTTCTGGCACATCTCACAGAATCCACAGTTCCGTTTCCATGAAAGGATAACGTGATCGCCGACTTGCACTTGGGTTACATCGCTTCCGATCTCTTCTACGACCCCAGCCCCCTCATGTCCCAGGATAACAGGTAACCTGACGAAGGGCCAATCCCCCTTAATGACGTGCCAATCGGAATGACAGACACCACTGGCAACTAATCGCACCCGTACCTGATTTGCGCTTGGACGCTGTAAGTCGAACTCCTCAATTTTTAAATGCGTGTCGGTTTCGTATAATACTGCAGCTTTCATTAGGTTCCTCCGAAGTTTTATATGGCGAGATCTATCCTACTTTCACTGGAAATAGAGGCTGTCCTGAAGAAAAGGGATTAAGGCAAACGTTATCGCTTGTGTGTAATTTCGTAGTCTGTCCACTTCTCCGTTTGTGAAAAATCCGCTGGCACTCTGTTTCTCTTTTGTGTTGGACTCCTGTGTGAGTTCGTCAATAATGTGTGCTAATTCGATTCCTGCCAAAAGTTTCTCGACGATCCAGTCGGGTAGTTCGTACAGACCCGTCGTGCTGAAACTGTCTCGGTGCTGCGAATCCAATATATAGATGACGGTAAATTGGAACCATCTGTTGTGCAGTTGAAGAACTCCACCTTCGATGCCAACAAAAAAGTTGGCGTTGAGAGACTGTTCATCGTTGATGCGCTTTACGTGTTCCGCACGGTTCTTGGCACCTGTGAATGTGTCTTCATTAAAAGGCTGGACGGAAACGCCGGAATCGACAGGTAATCCTTTAATCTCCACAGGTTTGAAAAATTTTGAGAAGCTTTGCCTTGCACTCTCAATTTTTACGCTGTTCTCTGAACCGATTAAGACTTTAGTGGGTGTCATAGTTTTATTATATCACTTTTGGGAAAAGATGCAAGGTGGGATTCTAAGGCTATTTATGGTGAATTTTAGAATTACTTGGACACTCAGTACCGGTGTGGTTAGAAACCGCACCATAGGTGTCAATTTAGGAGTAGGAACATCTCTACAAATGCCGCCCCTACGGGGCTAAAGCATTGGGGTAAACGTGTTTCTACACAAATGCCGTCCCTACGGGACTAAAGAGAGTTTTAGCAGACGTGCGTTTTAGGTTTAAGTCCAGGGCGATTAGGAAATCGAACCTGCCGGACCTGGGGATTGTGGTTGTCCTTTTTTAAATAAAATTGACAGTTATGGTGTGGTTAGAAACCGCACCTACCAGTAGGGGAAAATAGGGAGTCGGGAATCGGAGTGTTTTTGCTGGGGTATTTCCCTTCCTACAGGTGGGTTGAATACCTCTGATTTTAGATTGACATTTGTCCCTAAAAGCGGTATAATAAATGGAGCAGGCTTCTATAGGAAACCTGCAAGCTACCCTTAAAAATGTCAAAGAGGAGGATTGGTGTGTTTCGCTTTAACGTGCCCCGTAGGCTTATACTGAGAAGTCGGAGAGTCGCGCTCATCGGAATCTGTGTTCTTGTTATGTTTTCGTGTGGGAGCGGGGTGATTCAGAATTTTGAGGGCATCCAGATCCAATCCGACCCGCGCGTTGACAGGATCGACCTACGGATTTATTTGGTTGATAGAAATGGAATACCGCTGATATGGAACCAGAGTATTCTCAGTCCAAGTGTCGGCGTGAGTACTATCTCTGAGGCGGATTTTACCACCAATGTCAAGGTTTATTCCATGCGTAATGGGGTACAACATAAGAAAGTTTACGATGGACGACTCATTGACCTCCGTTGGTCGCAGGAACTCAATAGGCTGGATCGGCTCATGACTGCGGAGATCCCACGTGCCTTCATAGAAGAAGATCCAGAGCGCGATACGCCTTTAGGAGTCATCACCGTTGAAATCCAGACTGAAAAACAGGGTCCGTTCTCGGATACTTTAGAAAGAACTGCCATCTACAAGTATTAAGATGGTTGTCAGTTATTGCTTACAAGAGGGTTCTGTTGGACGAGAACCTCTTAACTGAAAATTGACCACTGAAAACTGATAACTACTAAAAAATATGCCTATTCACACACAGGACTACCGACATTGGGAAGGAACGCTCAACCCTAGCCATTATACACGGTGGTGGATCATCGCAAAGGCAGAACTGAAACTGCTCGCACAACGCAAAATTGTCCGACTCATCGTTGCCATTCCACCCTCAATCTACATTGTCGCGCATGCAATTCTTATCTATATCTTTAATCAAGTGCCGATGGTCGAGTTTGCGTTTAACATTGACAATGAGTTTTTTCAGAAATTCCTATTCCGAAACCCCGGCACAGGTCCCCCTTCCTCATTTCTCATCGCGCTGATCGCTATTTTCGGGGGTTCCGGGTTAATTGCTACCGATCTGAAGAACAACGCCCTCTCCCTCTATCTATCCAAACCGATTTCATGGATCGATTACCTCATCGGGAAATTTGCTGTTATCGGTATCTTGCTTGGCTGTTTCACGCTGATTCCGGGGATGTTGCTGTTTCTCGAACATGCGTTGTTAACTGATACCCCTTTTCTTAAAGAGAACTATTGGCTCCCGCTTTCAATCGTTGCCTACTCGGTGCTTATTACGCTTTCTTCTGGCTTGTTGATATTGTTATTCTCGTCGCTAACCTCAAATCCTCGCTATGCCATAATAGGCTTCTGCGCTGTGTGGTTCGGTTCGCCTGTTATCTATGAAGTCCTCAAAGCAATTACACGCACGAGTAAAGTCTCTTTAGTGTCGATTTGGGCAAACTACGATATCCTCGGCACAGCCCTATTTGCCGGTTCGAGCGACTATGCTGTGCATTGGGTTTGGGCACTCCTCATCCAAGTCGCACTGATAGTTCTCTGTCTTTTTGTCCTTCATCGTCGAATCCGCGCCGTCGAAATTGTCAAGTAACCATTGTGTCGCTACTGGTTAGCGTAATCTCGCCCCGTTCGCGTCCCACATCTCAGATTCCGAGTAAACTTGCGGTGGTGTTATCGGTGTTAGTGTCGGTACCCAGTCTGCTCGGAATTGTTGAACCAGTCGCACTGCGTTCTGATAGGCAATTTGCTCCTTCGTTTGGTCGTCAATCTGCGCCGATTCAATTTGTGCTTGGACGAGTCGGAAGTCGTAGTATGGCAGGTCGCTGCCGAACATAATTCTATCCTTGCTAAGATTGTTGACGAGATGCACGAGATCCCAACTCGCATCTGCGCCTTCAGGTTTCTGCGCGACATCGAACCAGATATTCTCGCACTTCCCACACTGTGAAATCGCATCGAGATGGCCGGCTTTGTTCATTGAAACATGCCCGATAATAAACGTTATTGACGGAAACCGTTGCGCGTAAGCAGCAATATTTTGGGTAGAGCCTGCCTGATGTAGTAAACATAGTCCGTTGTGCATCGCGACCACTTCCAGGAATCCGTAGAGTTCACCACCGAGTGAATGGCCGGAGAGTCCTGGGTGGCACATAAATCCGACGAGACCGTCTTCCCGCATGGCTCTGTCCAATTCATCGACACCTGCCTGCTCATGTCGAACTTCTGCCATCCCAAGTCCAATCGGAAAGCGTTCTGGATACAGCCTACAAGCATTGGCGATTGTCTCGTGTTGTGCACGTGTATCCAGGACACCACGCGCCTGCGGGCTGCCTCCTGTTGGACATGGAATCGCACCAATAACGTTTGCCGAAGCCATCCGTGCAAGACATCGTCCGACGCTTTGCCCAATAACCGGAGCACGTGATACCGTCATACCGATGTGACAGTGTACATCAAAATAGGGACGCATTTTTTAATTATTCCTTGCGGTTCGGTGAGGCGAGTTTAGCGATTGCGTGCTTTTCCGTAGAGCCGCCCTCCATTTCACTACGGACTTACGCGTTTTGGTTAATATTCTTTTTACCCTCCACGGGCACAATTCCGCTATCAGAATTCCGGTACAGGTGCGTAGGTATTAAAACCGTCTGTCCTATCTTCACCTTGCAGCAGATAAATATGGTGCTTACGACGCCACTCTGCACCCGGATAGCGGACACTCGCTGGCATATAGCGCATTGTATAGCCACATCGCCGTTTCTGTGAGACGTTCGGACTGGAGTTATGGATCGTCCATGCGTCGTGAAAGTGACACTCGCCAACTTCCAGTTCCAGATTGACCACTTTTGATGCGTCTAAGTCTGACGCTACGACTTCGCTTCCGAAGAGGGTATTTGTGCGATCAACCTCCTCATAGCGGCGATCGCGCTGGTTATGACTGCCAGCGATGACCCGCATACATCCATTTTCAACCTTCGATTCATCGACTGCCAGCCACATCGTGATGACATGCATCGGATCAAGAGATTTGCCCCAATAGACACCATCTTGGTGCCATGGGACCGCCATACCATCGTGTTCGCGCTTGCTGATGAAATGGCTCGACCAGAGAACAATATCCGGTCCGATAAACCTTTCGATGACTTTCAACACCCGCGGATGCGTCAGGTATTTGAACAAGTATGGATGCTCAAAATGAGGGACATCCATCTGTTCTGGACGTCTACCTTCCGGCAGATTCTCAATCATCTCGTCCACGTAGTCTCGAAGTGTATCCAACTCCTCTTTCGTGAAGATACGTCCGAATGTGAGATAACCTTTTTCATTGTAAAATTCGACCTGTTCGTCAGAGACGGTCGTTTCTAATTGCCAATCCATGTATCACCTATTTTGAATCTTGACCTATTACTGGGCGGAGTTCAAACCGCGCCAGGAACAGAGCATTGTTAGTTGTAAATACTACTGTTTCGTCCAGGAATCTGAGGCAATCACAAAAAAGTGAGTTTATTTTATTTTTCACCTCCGAGATTGTTTATTTTCGATTTTGGCACAAAAGCGCATCGGATGTCAAGCAATTTTTCAGTTTCCAAGTCCATTTAGCTCTCCGTTTTAGGTAGAGTGTCGGGATTCAGTGATCCGTCTTGCTAAAGAACTGAACTTGACAAATCGCTATGTTTGTGATAGACTTTCCGTTATGAAAATTGTAGTTGCACCTGATTCATTCAAGGGAAGTGTTAGTGCGCTTGAAGCTGCAAATGCGATGGAACAAGGAATCCGTCGCGTTTTTCCAAATGCTATTATTGATAAAATCCCGATGGCGGACGGTGGTGAAGGGACAGTGCAATCCCTCGTCGATGCAACCGGTGGTCACATTCAAACGTGTCGTGTGATTGCACCACTCGAAAACGAGGTTGACGCGCAATTCGGTATCCTTGCAGGCGGAGAAACCGCTGTCATTGAAATGGCATCCGCCTCTGGTCTCACGCTTGTTTCCAGAGATAAACGTAATCCGCTTCGGACAACGACTTACGGTACTGGGCAGCTTATTCACGCTGCTTTGGAAGCCGGATGCAGACGCTTAATCATCGGTATCGGCGGTAGTGCTACGAACGACGGTGGTGCCGGAATGGCGGAAGCACTCGGTGTGCGATTGCTGGATACAAACGAAAAGCAGATTCCACGCGGGGGTGCAGGGCTTGGGCAGTTAGCGTCCATAGATATAACGGAGTTACATCCGGCTATCGCAGAAACCGAAACTGTCGTCGCGTGTGATGTCAACAATCCTTTAACCGGTCCCAATGGCGCATCGCACGTTTACGGACCGCAGAAGGGTGCCACACCTGAAATGATTGAAACCTTGGATGGACATCTCGCCCATTTTGACGCGATCTTGACGCGTACTCTCGGGAAATCCTTCGATGATATTCCGGGCGCGGGTGCTGCTGGTGGGTTAGGCGCAGGATTGATGGCGTTTCTCAACGCGGAATTACAACTCGGCGTTGATATTATGATTGATGCCGTTAACCTTGAAGAACGGGTGAAAGGTGCGTCCATTGTTTTCACGGGTGAAGGGCAACTGGACTTTCAGACAGCGTTTGGGAAAACACCTGTCGGTGTCGCAAAGGTCGCGAAGGCGCACAATATCCCAGTCGTTGCGATTGCTGGAGGCATCGCTGAAGGGGCTGAAGTTGTTTATGAAGCAGGTATTGATGCGATGTTGGGCATCGTCCAAGAACCGATGTCTCTTGAAGATGCCGTTGGAGATGCAGCACGGTTGATAGCTAACACCGCAGAGCAGGCTGCACGGTTGGTTGTTATCGGTCATGATGGATTGAGAGGTTAAGAGTGGAAAAAAAAAAGGATATTCCTTCTTTTCTTCCAATTGATTACGGCACAACGGAGTATGCTTACTACCCTAACAAAATCGGTGTATCCCTCAAGAAATCGTCCGTCTCGGTTTGCCACATTTTCATATCCGCAGCAAGTGAGCGGATGCGATCGGTATGTTCAGGCAAATCGGCAAGGTTTGTCGTCTCCCAAGGATCCTGTTCTAAATCGAAAAGTTGGATGCAGTCTGTTCCTTTACCTGTCTCTTCAGAGATATAATAGCGGATGAGTTTCCAACGTCCATCGCTGATAGTGCGATGGATGTCTCTATACGCCGCGAAAACTGTAGCTCGTACCCGATCTACGCAGCCTTCCATCAGTGGTACTAAACTCTTTCCTTCAGTCGTATCCGGGCATTCAACACCGGTCAGGTCGCAAACAGTAGGAAAGACATCGTACAGGTAGGTCAGGGCATCGACTGTTACACCTTCTGAAATTCCGGGTCCCGCGAATATTGATGGCACGCGAATGCTGTGGTTGTAGAGATTCTGTTTGCCGAGCAGTCCGTGTTGTCCGACAGCAAGTCCGTGGTCGGCGGTGTAGATGACGATCGTGTTATCAAGATGTCCAGCGGCTTCTAATGTTTGCAGGACACGTCCCATTTCAGCATCCATGTGGGTAATCATTCCATAGTAATCGGCGATGTGTTGTTGAACGATTTCAGGAGTTCGAGGGAAGGGTGCCAGTACTTCGTCTCGGATACGCATTTCGCCGTTATCGAACGGATGTTCTGGGACAAAGTTTTCCGGGACAGGTATCTCCTCTGGTGGATACATTGTCGCGTATTCTCCGGGTGCTGTTCTCGGATCGTGCGGCGAAGTAAATGAGAGGTAAAGGAAAAATGGATCCGTTTCGTCGTAGTCTTCTATAAATTGCACGGCAGACTCTGTAAACAGTTCCGTAGAAAACTTTTCTCCAATGTACCTGGCATCATTCGGATATTTTCCTGTTGGATCGAAATCGAAAACGGGTACTTTATATTGATCGCTCATGCCACCAAAGAAGATCTTAGCACCTTCATCAAAACTATTGGTAAATGTTTGTCGGTCGTTGTGCCATTTGCCGCTAAAGAATGTATGATACCCTGCCTCGCGCATTACCTGTGGCCAAACTGCCAAATCTGGGTTAATCTGGTTTCCACCGCTACGGAACAGGTTTGCGCTGGTAAGGACGGCAGCGCGGCTTGGTACACAGACCGCACCAACGAGGGACCCCATGATGTGTGTTTGGCGGAAAGTCGTTCCACGCGTCATGAGTGAATCCAGTGTCGGTGTTTTCACGGTCGGGTCACCCATGCCTCCGATGGCATCCCATCGGTGGTCGTCGGCGATCATGAAAAGAATATTCGGTTGTGAGCACATATTTTTAATTTTCCTTGCGGTTCGTACTTTTAATTTTCCTTGCGGTTCGGTCAGGCGGGTTTGGGGTTTGAAGTGCTATCCCGTATATCCGCCTTCCACTTCGTTTCAGACTCTGTTCACTTTTAACTGAGAACTGGAAACTATTTTTCTAATTTTCCTTGCGGTTCGTACTTTTAATTTTCCTTGCGGTTCGGTCAGGCGGGTTTGGGGTTTGAAGTGCTATCCCGTATATTCGCCTTCCACTTCGTTTCAGACTCTGTTCACTTTTAACTGAGAACTATGAACGACTTAACCCTGTCTGGAATTCACCAGAAGGCATCGCGTAATGAAATGGAGCGGTGTCCAGGAGGACATAGCTAAAAAAATGAAAATTGCTACGATTGAACAATTCTACCCCCGTCGCCGGATGCGCCTTGTGAAAATTACAACGGACACCGGTATCGTCGGTTGGGGAGAAACCACGCTTGAAGGTAAACCCAAAAGTACGTGTGCGGCTGTCGAAGAACTTGCCGACTATTTTATTGGTAAAGACCCGCTGCGCATTGAACACCACTGGCAGCATGTTTACCGTTCTGCCTTTTTCCGCAGCGGAAATATTCTGATGTCTGCCTTGTCCGGTATTGATCAGGCGTTATGGGACATCGCTGGGAAATACTACGGTGTACCTGCCTATCAACTCTTAGGGGGTGCTGTGCGGGACCGTATCCGCGTCTATGCACATTGGGGCATCGGCAGTTTGACTGACGAAGGCAAAGCTGCTGCGAAAGAACGCCTTGAGTTCTTACAGCAGAAAGGTGGCTACACGGCGTTTAAGAGCGGTCCCGGTGGCAAATGGCGTGGACACGAGCCTCCCGCGGTGATTGATGAATTTGTAGAACGTGCCTATCTCATGCGTGAGTGGGTCGGTCCTGAGGTTGAACTCGCCTTCGATTTTCACGGTAAAATGACGCCTGCCCTTGCAGTTGAGATTTGCCATGAGCTTAAAGGGATGCGCCCGATGTTTGTCGAGGAACCTATCCCGCAAGAGAATGTTGACGCACTCAAACAGGTGTCTGACCATGTGCCGTTTCCCATTGCGACTGGAGAACGCCTGCTCACCCGCTGGGGCTTTCGGGAGATCTTTGAGAAACAAGCGGTCGCTTACCTGCAACCCGATACCTCACACGCCGGCGGCATTACTGAACTGAAAAAGATTGCGAACATGGCGGAGATTTACTATATGCACATCGCCCCGCACTGTGCAATAGGACCGGTTGCCTTCTCTGCTTCCCTTCACGTTGATGCCGTTGTACCAAATTTCCTAATTCAAGAACAGATTGATGATGGTTTAGGTGCAGGCTTATTGACTGAAGAATGGCAAGTTACAGATGGGCACATTGACTTGCCGACGAAGCCTGGACTCGGCTTTGAGATTGATGAAAAGGAGGCGGAACAGACGCTTGATACCTATCCAGAAGAACTCGGCGGTGAGTTCTATTATGAGACCGATGGCAGCGTAGCGGATTGGTAAGTTAGTTGTCAGTTGTCGGTAGGCGAGGTTTCAACCTCGCCAGCAAACAGGCGTAGCACCCGCTACATTCAACTTAACAACCTACCGTTTAGACCACCGGTTTCCTGTTTGCAACGTAAGGCGGTTCAAGCATCAATTTCTGGTCTTCGTCTGACATCAGGTTGCGGAGTTCGTTGTCGTATCTCCCTTGACCCCATGAGGCGTGCCCCGGTGAATACTTGAAAAGAATCGAGCGGCGTTCGTGTGAGGCAGTCCACGGGAGCGTGCCATGCGTCAACGCTTCCGTGAAGATGACAACATCTCCCGCCTTCTGATGCACCGGTGCCATACAAACCTTGTTGTCCTTCACGGGTCGGAACTCCGGTGGGCACGGATAGTTGCTCTTATGGCTGCCGGGGATACAACAGAAACCGCCATGCCCCGGAAGCATGTCGGTCAACGCCCATGATGCAACGGTTAAGCCGTTATACATCCGGTCGTTTCGGAAGACATAATACTGCGCTGGGTCATAAGGCGTTCCACCACCGTGGAGCGTTCCACCGGGATTGCCTTCTATCATCAAGATGCCGTAAACGTGATCAAGTCGGAATTTTGGACCGACGATCTCTGCTAAAAACGGCATGATGTGCGGATGATTGAGGAGTTTTCGGAACGCGTCGTTTTCCCAGTTCAAGAATCCGCCGAATCTCTGTGAATAGACATCATCATCCACCGGATCGGTATAGTCTTGAGCATCAATGAGGGCATTCAGTTCAATGAGTTCATCGGCTCCTAAGACGCTTTCGATGTTCACATACCCCCACAAGTCAAACAGGTATTTTTCTTCGGGACCCATTGAGACACCTCCGTTAAAGGTAGCAGGCACACGCCGTGTGCCGTCGTCTCTGTCTTACTGATGTGCCGAGCGCGAAGTGGGTTCAAGCCGTGTGACAACGATTTGTTCTCGGTCAATCAATTCGCCGACGCGTGGTGAGATTTCGTCTTTCCACCGGTCATCTTCATAAACCGCTGCGTAGAGTTGTTCTCGCTGTGCTTCACTCTCAAAACGGCGAATCCAGACGTAAAGATCGTCCTCTTCTTCACCGATAAAACTGCCAATCACGACCATTCCTTTAGAAATCTGGAACGGGAGGATCGTTTCCTCCATGTATTTCACCCAATTCTCGCGTTGACCGGGTTTCGTTCTATACTGTCTTAATTCAAAGAAAGCCATGAAAATCTCCTTTTAATAACCGTCAGTTGTCAGCGGTCAGTCAAGAGGGCGTTGTGGCAGGTAAATGTTCGCAACTGCTACACGCTCTACTGACTGCTGAAAGCCGACAGCCGATAGCCATTTTACGTTATGTCCGGTTATAGCCGTAGCCTTTACCTGTAATCTCAAAAAGAGCTGCCGCTGCTTGGAAGTGGATCTCCGCGTCTTGGTCTTGGAGAATCAATTCAAGCAGTGACACAGCGTTTGCGTTTTTCGCATCACCAAGAGCCTTGATGACATCGAGACGGAATCCCCTCGTAATTTGGGCTTCATGTAATGCTCTGAGTTTGTCCACCAACGCCGTTACGGCTTTGTCAGATCCGATTTCACCCAATGCGCGCGAGGCATCTCGCCGGATCTCCACGTGGTTATCATCGTTGTTCATCACTTCAATGAGAGCGTCGGTCGTTGAGGGATCAGCTAAGACTTTGAGCCCTTGTGTAGCAGCACGTCGTACATCCTTGTCGGATTCATTTTCGCCCTTCATGATCTGAACGAGTTCTGGTATAAACTCTGAAAGCCCGGCTTCACCAATGGCGAGTGCTGTAGCTTTTCGGATGTCCACATCCGGATCGGTGAGTCGCTGTTTGAGATTGGATACATCAAGTGATGCATCTGCGGTATTACAACGCCCTAAAGCAACCATCGCGGCGTTTCTCACAGGGTTGTTTTCCCATTCATCCGCGGCGCGTTCAGACATTTTCGGTGCAACAGATGCGGATAAGTCCAGTTTTTTGGCGGCAACGACGTAAATCTCCCAACTCCAGTTGCGTTTCCAATCATCGAGTCCGAGGTTTCGCCTGTTTGCCGCGTCCTCAAGTGCGACGATATATTCTGTATCGTCAATGAGCTGTCTTCCAATGGCTTCAGCGGCACGAGGTCCGCCAATTTGACCGAGTGCCCGTGCGGCTTTTGTACGTGCGGAGGCATTTGCTAAGACTGCTGTACTTGCATTCAGTGGGACTTGCTTATCTTCAAGAATCGCAATTAATCTGGGAATTGCCGTTTCGCTTTCGAGTTTTCCTAAAGCAATTATGGCGTTTTTGGCGATGTTTCCGACTCGGATGTCAAGTGCGCGGATCAGGACGTTTTCAGCCGTTTTATCGTTGATATTACCGAGGGCAGTTACCGCTGCGGCACGAACATTGTCGGGCTCCAATGGGTTTTCAACAATCTCGCTGAGCTTTGCAACTGCTTTTGCATCCTTTAGGTTTCCTAAAGCGGCAACGGCTCGCCATCGAATCTCAGCGTTTTCATCCTCAAGCGCAGCCAGCAAAGGGGCGGAGGCACGTTCATCTTTAAGCGCACCAAGCGAAACTACCGCCGCCGCACGAATCGATTTCATTTCATCCGTGTTTTCAAGAACGGCGATTAGCGATTCAACGACTCGACGCTCTTTGAAACCACCGAGCGATTCCGCGGCACGTCTGCGAACAACATAACTCGTATGCTTCAATTCTTCGAGCATTGCATCAACCGCGACTTTTTTCGCAGTCGCTCCGATGACATGGACGAGTGCCCATCGAGTCCATTCATCATCTGCAGATTTCAGAGCATCGAGTGCAAATTCGGCTGTTGGGATGTTTCCGTCTTTGATTAATGCCCCGATGACTTCATTTTGAACAGATTGGACTTCGTATCCGTCGTCAAAACTTCCTAAGCCCTTTTTGATGATGTCGACAAGCCCTTTATCGCCAGCTTGAATCTCGCGGAGTGCTATTGCTGCTTGAAAGCGGGTTGTCTCATACTTATCGTTACGCAGCGCATCTAACAACGGATCGACGACTTTCTGTCCTTTTATTTTTCCGAGAGCGATAGCAGCTTCTTGTCGTACAACACCTTGTTTATCTTTTTTCAATGCGGTGATAAGGACAGTCGTTGCGGTATCTCCCTTAACTTCACCGAGAGACCAGGCTGCACTTTGTCGTACTGTTGCACGACCATCGTCCTCAAGGGCACCAATGAGGGGTTCAATGACAGAATCACCTTTGATGATACCGAGTGCATGGGCGACTTCGCTCCGCACGAGACTCGGTATCGGTTTGAGTTCACCCCAGGTCCGATAGTTTGTTCGCGGGTAATCAACTGTCCACTCAACCTGGAAGGATTCGACCTGTGTTCGGAGTGCGTCAAGTGTTTTATATTCTCGTTTCATGTGCCGCTGGAAGTCTGAAATTTCGTCAAATTGTGTGGACAATACCCAGATCAACACGGGTGTGGTTTCTGGTGCCTTGATACGGCTCAGGACCTTGACGGCATTGGCACGTATGACGGGGCTGGTTTCATCACTGAACATGAGAAGGAGCATCGGTTGTGTCGCTTCTCCGGGTTTAAGTTGCCAGAGCGCTGTAATAGCAGCGAGGCGTAAGGTTTCCCGCATCTGCTTATCCATCGCTATGATGATCAGTTTTTGAACAGCATTTTCTGTAGATACCCCAATTTTCCCGAGTGCCTCCGCGGCGTTGGTGGCGGTGGTATCGTCGTAAGAAAGTGCTTCCGTCAGAGCATTGACAGCATTACGCGCCCGTATATTACCAAGCCCCATCGCTGCCTGTGCTTGTACCTCTTTATGCGGATCACTGCTTAAAGTGTCAATAAGTGGAGCTATTGCACGCCGGTCACCGATTTGTCCGAGGGCATCTGCAACCTTCACCCGAATTTCATCTGTGCCGTTTTTAAGCGCGTCAAGCATCGGTGGGACAGCGACACCTCGCATTTCGATGAGTGCCGCTAAGGCTTCATTTTTCAATTCTTCGTTTGCCAACTCTTTTATGAGAGGTTGGACGCTGGCTTCCGCTTTGAGCAAGCCGAGTGTCTGAATTGCTGCTGATTGCGTTCCAATTCGATATTTTTTCATCCACAAATTGTCAATATAAGCACTTGCGATGTATTGGTATTCTGTGGCGAAGCCGGTATCTTCGTCCGGAATGAGGTTTCGCGCTTTCGTGTCCAATATCTCAAGTAGGGGGGCAGTGGCAGGTGCTCCTATACGATTAAGCGCATCTATGGCTGTGTTTTTGACATAACCGTTTGGGTCTGCGAGCAGTCGGACGAGATCGGGAACAGCATTCTCCGCTTGGATGCTTCCGAGCAGTTTCGCGGCGTGCATCCGAACCTGCGCGCTGTTATTTCTCAGGGCGAGTTGGAGTCCCGGTACAATAGATGTTGATTCAGGAATTGCGCGCATTGATTGCTCAAGCGCGACAATTGCCCTGTATGCAACCTCCGGGGCGTTTTTAGTTTTGGTGAGTACTTCTTCAAAGACCGGAATTAGTTCGAGGTTCCGCATCGCACCGAGATGGCGTATCGCTTCTTTTTGGACTGTTGTGTCTTTATATTCTGTTGCCTGCCGCAACAATTCAACGACTGCTTCACTATTTCCGAGTTTTGCTGTGAGTTCTGCGACGGCTGCACGCGCTTCCGGTTGATAGCATTTTTCTGCGGCTAAAAGTCCAATGACGACAGCAGCATCTGCGTGTGCTACCAGTTCGGAGAGCAATTCAGCACGTTTTTCAACGGCTTGCGCAAGCGATACAGCGAAGAGTCCAGAAACCGAATGCTGTGAACGGACGAGTCTTTCTTGGCGGTCAAGTTCGTCAGAATCCGGATCTTCCTGTAATGAGATAGCGAGGATATCCGCAGTCAGTGTTTCAAGATAAACGTTTGATTGTGCAATCGCTTGGTGCCAACTTTCCGTCTCGGTACGTGTCCGGTTCTGTAGGAAAACTTTCAGGTGTTGCGCTTCCTGATTTTCTGTGTCTGTTCTTTGAACGGCGGCTTCTGCAGCGGTATAATCTCCGCGAACAATAGCGGCTCGTGCTTCAATAATGTCCCTGTTCTCTTTCTCACCACACCCAATCACGAGGACAATAGCTGCAATAAGTGAGAGATGGATGCAGATTTTCAATGTATTACATAAGAGGTGTTGCTTCATGTTTCACTCCCGTCGTATCGGCAGGCACGCTTAGACGTTCTTCCAAGTTTTTTAATCTCCAGCGATCACGAGTTTTGTCAAGTCTGCGACAGCATAGATATTTCGTCCGATTTGGTTCAAGAGTGCCAATCGGTTGGTACGCAGTGCTGGTTCTTCTGCCATAACCAAGACATCATCAAAGAATTTGTCTATTGCTGGTTGTAAAGTGGCGAGTTGTGCCAGTAGTTTGGCATAGTCACGTTCCTGAATGCTTTCCTGAAAATGTGGCTCTGCCTCAGTGATGCAGGCGGACAACTGCTTTTCAGCATCATCGTACAGAAGTGCAGCGTCTACGGTTTCTGGCGCACTTGGCGATAAAATTCTCAGCACTCGATTGAGTGCATTATACACTTCCTCGAAATTTGGTGTCAAGCGAAATTCGGCAAGAACACTGGCACGTTTAAGAATATCGATGATGTCAACGTCGCCGACTGCCAAGACAGCATCGGCAAGATCGGGGGTATATTGATGTGTTTGCAACAAGATAACACGTAAGCGTTCCTTGATGAAACCGAGAACGCTCGTTTTTGTATCATCGGCTAATTCAACAGTGTAAAGGGAAATTGCTTTTTCAACAACAGCATCTAAAGAGAGCGGCAGCTTCCGGTCTTGGAGGATTCGGATTGTGCCGAGAGCGTGCCGTCGTAGTGAATAAGGGTCTTGCGAACCCGTGGGGTGTTCTTCTATGCCGAAATATCCAACGATGGTGTCGAGTTTATCGGCGATAGCGAGCAACGCGCCGACTTCGGTTTCGGGCAGCGGTGTATCCGCGCCAAGCGGTTGGTAGTGCTCTGCGATAGCAGTGGCGACGGATTCAGGCTCTCCTGAGTTTTGGGCGTAATAGCTTCCCGTGATGCCCTGCAATGACGGGAATTCGATGACCATGTGGGTCGTCAAATCTGCTTTACAGAGCCACGCTGCGCGCTCCGCATGATGGGTGGTTGTTTCCGCTAACTTTAATTCTGTACTGATGAACTGAACCAACGCTTTTAGGCGATCTGCTTTATCTAAGAGCGAACCGAGTTTTGCATGAAAGATAACTGCCCCTAAACGTTCAACTTTATCGACAAGGCTGGTTTTCTGGTCTTCGCTGTAGAAGAACTCGGCATCGTTGAGTCTTGCGCGGAGGACACGCTCATTCCCATGCCGAACACCGTCGATATTTCCGTCTGTTCCATTGGAAATCGTAATAAATTTCGCGGCGAGTACAGACTCGTTTTTCCACATCGGAAAATAGCGTTGATGCTTCTTCATCGCTGTAATCAGCACTTCAGAGGGTATTTCCAGATGTGACTCGCTGAAATTACCAACGATCGGTTGTGGGTTTTCCACAAGATAATTCACCGTATCCAGTAATTCGTCATCTACTTTTGGGAGACATCCTTCGGCTTCTAAAACGTCTCTGACCTGTTTTTCGATGATGCCCCTACGCGCTTTCGGGCAGACGATGACACCAGAACTACGTAGGTTTTCAACGTAAGCCTTTAAATCAGCGGATGCCAAGGTTATCGGTTCAGGATACAAGGAACGATGTCCGTAGGTTAACCGTCCTGCGTCTGCAGCACCGTAAGTGCAGTTGATAACCTTATCACCCAGCAGTGCCACGAGCCATCGGATAGGACGCGCGAAGCGGGCGAATGCACGCGGTTCCTCGGATTTAGTTTCCCAACGCATGGTTTTAGGAAATCGGAGCACTTCGATCCATTCGATCAACAGCGTTTTCAAGACTTCTTGTGCTGGGACTCCGGTTTCGAGTTTGGAAGCAGCAACATACTCCCCGCGCTCGGTGTCAACGATGCGGAGTGCCGAGAGCTCAACACCCTGCGTCTTTGCGAAGCCAATAGCTGCTTTGGTTGGTTCGCCGTTTTCATCGTAGGCGATACGTTTCGGCGGTCCCACCACTTCTGTTTCTTGACTTTCTTGAAGGGTTTTTATATCCTTGATACTGAGCGTAATACGGCGCGGTGTACCGAGTGTTTCAATTTCACCGAACGGAATTCTGTGATTCGTAAGGGATTCGGCTGCGGTCTTGCGCAGCTGATCGAGGACAGGCGGTACGTAACTCGCGGGTATCTCTTCCGTACCGATTTCAAATAAAAGGTCAGCAGTTTCTTGTGTTTGGTCAAATCCGGTGCTGTTAGAAACAGCACCTACTGCGGTGGGAGTTGATGCCGTGCTGAAACGTTCCATGAGAGGATGCTCCATCTCTTCACGCTGCGTGACATACGCACGTGCGATCCGTTGTGCCAGTCTCCGCACCCGTTCAATGTAACTCACCCGTTCCGTGACACTGATGACACCGCGGGCATCTAACATGTTGAAGGTGTGCGAACATTTCAAAACATGATCGGTTGCCGGTAGCACTAACCCTGCATCTAAACAGGCATGGGTTTCCTTCTCGTAGGTGCTGAACAGGTCAAAGAGCAGCTCTACATTTGCATGCTCAAAGTTGTAAGTCGAGTATTCTATCTCGCTTTGGCGGTGGACATCGCCGTAATTGACGTGTTCATTCCATCGGATGTCAAAAAAGTCATCAACGTTTTGCAGATAGAGGGCAATACGTTCAAGCCCGTAGGTAATCTCAGCACAAATCGGGTCGAGATCAATGCTCCCCATCTGTTGGAAGTAGGTAAACTGCGTGACTTCCGCACCGTTCCACCAGACTTCCCAACCGAGTCCGGAGGCACCGAGTGTAGGTGATTCCCAGTCGTCTTCAACAAATCGGATGTCGTTTTTACGGGGGGAGATACCGAGACTATAGAGGCTCTCAAGGTAGAGCGGTAGTACGTTCTCAGGTGCGGGTTTCAGTATCACCTGATATTGATAATACGCTCCAACACGGAAAGGGTTTTCAGCGTATCTGCCATCGGTTGGACGGCGAACAGGCTCTACGTAGGCTGTCTGCCACGGTTCTGGACCGAGACATCGCAAGAATGTTGCAGGGTTAAATGTTCCTGCGCCGACTTCTATATCGCACGGTTGTTGGATGATGCAGCCGTGGTCTGCCCAAAATTTCTCTAACGCTAAAATTATTTCTTGGAAGGTCATATCTGTTTTTCTGTGCACGCTCCATTCGGATTGATTGATGCTAATTGTAGCACAGCAAATCTTTTTAATCAATGTTGTAACTAGAAAATCTAAAGACGAAAATAGTTCAACGTACTCAAGGTTTCAGTAATGACCAATCCGGTTCGTCTTCTGGATCGCCGAGGGGACCGTGGGCGTTACGGACAATGCGACGTTGCGCGTCATACCAGTCCATGTAACTTGTGGCGGGTTGGAGTTTGTCGTTGCGGGCATCCATCAGGTTTGAAAGAGTGTTCTCCATTTCGTCTACCAACGCTTTTGCTTCGGGTTTGTCAATCAGATTGTTCATCTGTAGTGGGTCTGCCTCCACATCGTACAGTATACGTTTGCCGTCGAGCCAGCGTGCGTAACTGTGCGTCTTTGTGCGGACCCCGCGCCATTCGTTACCATCAATGAGATGATCGTAGGTTGCGCCGAAGTTCATTGTTAAGACAGCATCCTGCTCAAAGGCATCGGTTTCACCGCGCCAAGACTCGGACAGGTCGTAGCCTTCAACAGTTCGAGGTGGCTGAATGCTGCACAAACCGCAGAGAGATGGGAACAGATCGACAGGGGAAGTAAGTGTGTCACAGGTGCGGTGGTTTCCATCGAAAACGCCGGGGAGACGCATAATCAACGGCACTTTAATAGATTCTTCGTAAGGTTCTCGCTTCGCCCAGAAATTGATGCCTTGTGCGCCGCCTTGTGTTCCATGGTCGGATCCAAAAACGAGCAGCGTATTTTCGACGCGTCCCGTCCTTTCGAGATACGCCATCAATTCCCCGAGCATATCGTCCACCGTCAACGTCATTGCGAGGTAATGTCGGTAAATTTCTAACGATTGTTCTTTAATCGAATCGGGCACGTTTTCTGGGAGTTGAAGTTCAGTGGGCAACCGCTCATAGTATTCCGGCGGGGCAAACTCGTAAGGTGTGGAGTGTGCTTGGTGTGGTGAGATAAACAGACAGAACGGCGTAGCGTTATCCATGTCGTCCATGAACTGGAAGGCGTATCGGTTCAGTGCGTCGGTTTCGTAACCCTCCCATCTTTCGTTCCGCCAGTCTGTGTCGAGGTTCACTGTGCCGTTGAAATAATCCGTGTGGAAGTTGTAGCCGCGCCAATGTTGGAAGCCGAGACGATCACGCCCTTCAGGGACATAATCGCGTCCGCCAATTTCTGGGAATGAACCGGTGTGAAGATGCCATTTGCCGACCCACGCCGTCCGATAGCCATTTCGGTTGAAAACATCACCGAGTCCGATTTCGTCGTGCCGGGTTTTGACGAAGTTGATGAGATGACCGGTCGTCTGTGGATGCCGTCCGGTGAGTAGCATGGAGCGGTACGGGGTGCAGACAGGCGCGGTAGCGATTGCGTTTGAAAAGACGGTGCCTTCCTGCGCGAGCCTATCAATATTCGGTGTGTCAATCTGTGTGTCGCCGTATACCGGCAACGAACACGCACGAATCTGATCCGCGAGAAGATAAACGATGTTGGGTTTGTCTGTCATATTTTTTTCGGTTTGCAAGTTTCCAAAATCTGCTGTTTTGTTTAAAGTGATGTTCCTTCAGGGTGGGATTAGCGTGGACGAAGTTCAATCGTTCCGGTTGAGAATGAGATGTTGACATCAAAATGCCTTAGAAAATTCAGACCTAATACACCGTCTATAATTGAATCTTCAGGTAGATCATGGCATAAGACATCGATATTCTCAACAATCTCCCCAATTGCTGTCAGTTTCCGTACGGTAATGCGTTTTATTAACTCAATGCCACTGCCTGTGAGAATTTCCTCTTCTCTTGCGTTTGAGAGATCATATCCTAAATCTAAAGCAATTTTTGTTGGAATTGAGGTAGTTGAAGCTCTAGTATCTAAAGCCACAAGTAGATCCCGGAAGTTATCCTCATTGATGCCTTCAACTTTAAGAGGTAGGACGATTAACCCAAACGAGAGATTAAACGGAATACGCGCCATTACAATAAATAACCTATCCCTTCTGGAGGTTTACCGGTATAACGTATTGCTGCACCGCCTTTATACTGTCCGGAGGCGTTATAAATATCTGTCCGAGATTTACTATGGACTAAAACGCGTCCTGATAACAGTTCGGTATTTTCGCTATGTTTGCAATCAACGATGAAGAGCCATTCATCGGGATATTTCTCCTCCATCTCTTCAAGTGTAAGGCGTTCATTTTTCATTTTTCGGTACTCCTTTTCAAATGGATGGTGAGTTGATTTATACTTATTACGATTATAGCATAATGATTCTATTTTAGCAAGACTTTTGAAATAAATCAGGAGGAACACAACCACTGTCGGTTAAACCCGTGTGGTACAACCAGTAAAGCCTGTAAATTATCTATACACCAACGGAGGGGCGAGGTTACAAACCTCGCCAGCAAAGGAGGAGGTGTTTCGTGTTTTCTTAAGTGTTCACTTATTTTCGGGTTTCACTATAACCTCAAATTTTCGGGGTTTCGGCCTCACAGTTGGGCGAGGCGATTGAAAGTAAAGTGCCAACGCCTCTTTGAGATTGTCAATAGTTTCGTCTTCACTTTTACCTTGGCTGGAAATGTCTATTTCCAAACATTGTGCGACAAACCACTCACCGTCTTGCAATATGCTCGCCGTAAAAGTCTGCATTTTCATAGCGCGTTAGAACTGTAGCCCTAAACTTACTCGGTGTGTCTGTTGTAGGTGTCCGAAATCGGCATAAGCATAGTCGAGGGAGAGGACCCTTTTACCGAGATTTAGGTGAATGCCCAATCCGAGTGTAAGTCCCTCTTCATCGTCGCTACGGTCTTCCCCTAATCGGAATTTGTAGCCCCCACGAATTGCCGCCATTTTTCTGTACCAGTACTCCATCCCGATGTTCAGGCGTTCGCTGTTGTCATTGGGGTGGTTAGCGTCGAGCGCGAGGGTGAGGAGATTGTCCCCGGAATCAATGACATCATAGGCGATACCGAGCCGAAAATTGGAGGGCAGCGGAAATTCAATGGTCTCTAAAGCCGTCTTTCGTGCTGGATTTGTTGTGTCTGGAAAGGGACGGTAGGCTGCTGTCCTCGGATCACCTGCGACCTCAGCACCGCTTGCCAGATTGGGACCGCTGAAGCGCATCTCCGGTCCAAAGTTCGAGAAACACATCCCAATGCGTAAGCTCCGCCAGCCTGTGTGATACAGTGTGCCGACATCAATTGCCACACCTCTGGCACTCTCCCGATGAATCTGTTGGTGGATGTATTTGGCGTTGATACCGAAGGAGAGGTTAACGCCAGATTCCTTTGCGTAAAGTTGTCTGGCATACGCCACGGAGATTGCGGTATCATAAGCGGAGTACCAAAGCCCAGTGCCATCCGGCTTTGCAAGCGTAGTGATCTCGGTATCAGGAACATTGAGGAATGTGACGCTTGCGCCCAAGGTGCCGACGTTTTTTATCGGCGTGGCGAACGCGAGGTAGTTGTAGCGAACATCGGCAAGCCAGACCGTATGTGTATCTGAAAAGCTGGTTTTTTCGAGTTGGCTTATCCCGGCTGGGTTCCAGTAGATACTAGTTACGTCATTCGCAAGTCCACCAAATGCACCACCGAGACTATCCACGCGCGCGCCGGGACCGATTTTCAGGAATTGTGCACCAGCCGTACCGACGTTGGTTGTGGCATAGCCGGGGACAACCCACAATAAAAGAAGAATGAATAAAAGGGTATAAATTGTATATCGCATTTAGTTTTCCTGTTCCTCTGTGTTATCGAATGATGGCAAATCTACCGACTTTATTACCGACGACTGCGTCGCTTTGGTCTCGTGCTTCGACATGATAGATATAAATACCGCTTGCAAGTGCCTGATTATAGCGGTTGAGGAGTTCAAATGATGCTGTTCCACCCTTGTCACCTTGTAACGAACGGTCGTCTGGAGCGACATCTGGATGGTAAGCGGCAGCACTTTCATGTTCAAGTTTCCGGACGAGTTCACCTGCTAATGTATAAATCCGGATGGTACACCGTGGTGGGAGACGCGTAAAGAAAATCTTGTCTGTTCCTTCTGAGAGCACCGCTCTGTTCGTGACGAAATAGGGGTTCGGTACCACACGAATTCGCCCAAGGTCAGCCTCAATGTTTTTAGCGGCAAGGGTCTCCTCTTTTGTATTCAGGATGAACTGGTCGCCATCCTGTGGTGCGCTGACACCGCCCATTTCAACGGTGAAGACATCACCTGCAGAGATTTCGCCGTTCGGGTCTTTTATAAAGACATATCCGCCTCGAATGTAAATCCGGAAGAAACCCGGTGTCTCCGCTGGATTATATACATCACGCCAGCCTGTGGCTGTCAGAATGGCGTATCCATCGGCGCGCTGGTCGTTGAATTGAATCTCTTCGCCTGTATCTTCGTCCACCACTTTGACGTGTGCACCATCAATAAAAGTGATAGAGTATGTATGCGGACGGTAATACGTTGCCCAATAGATGTTGGGCCAGGTGTTCTCACCGAAACCGGGGGATTGGATGTTTACCTCCCACCCTGTTACTGTGCCGGCTGTCAGTTTAACGTCGTTAATCGGATTTTCCATCGGGCTTCCGTAGAATACGTTAACTCCTGTTATCTTCAAAACGATACCGTCGAACATGGGGGAGAGGACTTCAACAGCCTCGCCGTGGTCCGGGTCGAACCAGTCAAAGAATTGTTGCTCAACGACAGTCTCATTGGTCGTCATATTGACAATTTCATAGGTAGGTGGCTGATACCCGGGACCCGTGATATATGCTGCGGGACCAGTCTGTTTCGCACCGGACCAGACAATCTTGTATTGATGCCCTGTCACCTTGTTCGGTGCAAGTACCATCGGTTCGACGGTAACACTTCCTTGTCCCTGCTGTTCTATTTCAGCGGTAGGCTCTCGGTATCCAGCGGGCTGCGCACGTGGCACGACATGAACCATTGTCTCAATCTGACTGCTTTCCATCGCAATCAGCCCGGCTTTAGGGTTGCCTGTGTCGTAAGAAGTGACGGCGTAGGTGTATTCGAGTCCGTTGGTTAAGCCTGCGTCGGTGTAGAAGTTCTTGATGCCTGCATCTTCACCGAGTGCCTGTGAAGGTGTAGAAACGACGCGGAAGATGTCCCCAGCGACAGGCGGTCCTGAGGGGCCGTCGCTAATTTGCACGTAGAGTCCACCAAAATAGATTCTGGCACCGGAACGATATGTCGCGTCAGGATACGGTTCACCTGTATTCGGGTCCTTGATGATAACATATCCATCACCATTTGCTGGGAACGCTGGGTTGTGTGCCATAACTTCCCACAGCGTCGTGTTAACGACTTCAAAACTGGTGCTCGAGTTGAATTTGATCATATAGACAGCATTTTTGAAAAAACTGGCAAAGAAAGGTTCATCGCCCATGCTTTCAATGACGGCATCTGACTTTTTACCGACGTGTGACACTGTAAAGAAATTACCGGTTGCGCTCGGCTTGTCGAACTCCATCAGCATTGTCCAATCTTCGACCGGATTACCAGTAGATTCATCATAAGAGACATCGCGCCTATAAACTCGGTATCCCTCAAAAATTTTCTCTGGATCGGTTACATCAACGTATTCTTCGATTCTCTTGCCGATGCCGTCATTAACCCAACGTCCTTCGCTTTCCCAGACGAGTGTCACCTGTCCATTGGCAGGATAAGCACTTACCAACGGGGAGGGCGGTGGTGCCGGTGCAACGTAGCCATCGTCATATAACTTCTGTGCCCAGTCCGAAGATGCCTGCAAGCCTGCAAGTCCTTCACCGATTGCTACAGCGATAATAATATTGAATGACTCACCGGGGGCAAGTGATTCAACCGGTCCATAGGATTGGATGAAGCGTTGGTCGTCATAGTTTGCAGGGAGTGGTTCAACGCCCGGAGTGCTGATCAAAGCGTACATCTCTGCATCGGTCGTTGGGTCTGTGGAGATTGTAATCCGCTTGTGCGCCGCGAAAGGGATTTTTGCCGCGGGATCCTCTGAATTCTCTTCGATATACGCATCCAGCACTCGTAAACCGATGTACCCCGGTGCGGAGGCGTTGGAGAATCCATAGGAAAGGTAACGGTTCGGGTGTGCAACGGGATTGAGCGCATCCGGTGTCTGATCCAATGCCACAAAATCGTCAGCGGAGTAGCTTGCTGTTCCCGTTTCGTTACTGGAGATGTCCACATCGTATCGGAACGCCATGAATACATCCTCAAGGACATCAGTGCCAGCATTTTTGACGTTATACTCAAGAATAAAGAAATCATAGAGTGGTGCGTAACTCCACTGGAATCCATGCACTTCAAGTTCTAAACCGAGAATCAAATCTTTGTTTGCTTCTGGGTTCATGTCGGAACATTTGAACATGATGGCTTGGTTCGTCGGTGTCCCTTTCGTCGTCACACCGGGTTTGTTTGAGATAACCTCTGGTACGTCATCAGTGGGCCAAATTTCGCTTTGTCTACCATCTGCTTCAGAAACGCCGACCTCACCACCTTTTTTCGCACCGATCCAGATGTCTCCTTCATAGATGTAGGAATCATTTGTTCCAGCGGGCCACCATCCTGATGGATTTGCAGTAGGGTTGCTGGGAAATCCAACAACTGCGGTGTTATAGATAGCAGATGATAGATTGCCTACATCAAGTGCTTTCCAATCTACATCTGCACTGGCAGGTAATGCTGCGAGTGCCAAAATTGTGGATAGGAATAGTGTATATCGTAATAATTTCATAATTCTCCTCAATAATATATGTTAATTTTGATGATAAATTGCTACCAAAGAAAGATATGGTCGAAAAATGATTCCGATGAAAACCATAAATGGACATAAGGCTTTTTACGATTTCTCAGGTCATCCTTTCTGGCAGCAGAATGGGATAATGCTCTTCTTCATAAGCCTCTACCAGTGTAACAAGCATATCAAATTTATCCCCTTCTGGCGACCCGTAGTTCGTCCCCCAAAGTTGTTCTATTTCCTTCAGTGCAGTTTCATAGTCTGCTTCAGTTTTGATCGGTTTAATTGGCATAATCATTGAGTTTCTATAATCTCATAAACCCGATACCGTTGTGTTTTTCCATTTCCAACATCTATCTCACCTTCAATGAACAGCGGATAATTATAATCTGTGTCTTTGACAGAAAAGAGGTACGGAATTGCGCCTGCTTCACGCGCTATCTTGGCTTGGTTCTTGAAATCGCGAGGTGTTTTCATGTGCACATTGTAAATCTGATACGTTGACCGATCAGCATAATACATTAGATCGAAGTGTGCGCCGACGCGCTCATCGTCAAGAAAAAAACAAGCGTTCTCTGGCATTTCACTTTGGAGACGGGGTCCGCTCTGTTCATATAATGGGATCTTGGTGTTGCGTTCTGTGACCTTGTAGGCAGCATGCACATAACGTCCGGCATAGAATAATGCGATTATCAGTGCTACCGTTCGGAGTCCAAGCCATAGCCATTTTTGCCAATTGTAGCGGCGAAGCAACATATATATGCCCGCGAAAACTGCAAGTAAGATTCCGAATGCTATGAGCTGCTCAGTAATCCAGAAATTCGTCTCAACAAAGGGCGCGATTTTCTTTAGACCGTCAAACTGGTCCCTGCTTTTAACCAAGGTACGTCCACCCGAGATAATAGTAATCACAAGCATTCCCGCACACCAAATTGAGGTGTAAACCCAGTCTCGTCGTTGCCATGCGCGACTGATGACCGCTGCCAAGCAGATGAGTAGCGGTGGCACAGCAATCATTGTCGCTGATGGCGTTTTTGTCTCCGCGAGTGTGTGTGGAACAACGACACCGATGCCCCACGCTAACACGAAAAGTTCGGCTAAATTCCAGCGTTTGAACATAACCACCAGCAGACACAGGACCGCTGCAACAAGCGCAGCATAGAACACCGGATAGAACAGCGGCATGTAGTCAAACAGTGGTCGATCCCAACTCGCGCCCCAGCTTTCAACATCTGTGTTAAGATGATCAAGAACGCGTTTATGTTCCCATAAGAATTCCTTTTGGTAGTAAATCAGACAGTAGATAACCCAAGGTGCCACTGTCGCAATTGCCGCCAAAAGTTGTATACCGATGTCGCTGAGAAGGATCTTTTCCTCTATCGTCTTATTTTGTGTATTGTCGTCTGATGTCTGTTTATTGTAATAGATCTGCTTCCCTTTTGCGACCCCCCAAACGACAAGCGCGATACCGAAGGTGATGCAGGCGAGGTAACTTTTTGAGAGATACGCGATCCCCATCGCGACACCAGATAAAATATAGTTCCTCCGTTTTCCGGTCCGAATCGCGCGGAGCAGGAACCAACACGAAACCTGAACCCAAAGTAGCAAGGCGATATCGATATGGTCCGAATAGCGATAGCCGTGGACGGACGCAAAGAGAAACGGGTTAAATCCGTGAAGGAACGCTGCAATAAGTCCCGCTCGTTTGTCAAAAAGGTCCGCTGCAATCCGAAATGTCAACCACGTCGTCACGACGAGACTGATTGCGGATGGCAACCGGAGCGCGAACGTGTTAATGCCGAAAATAAGGTGCGAGACCCAGATTGTCCACATGGCGACAGGCGGTTTATGCAGCCAGATGTGGTTCTCACCCCACCCTTTGTAATCATAAGGGAGCCACGGTTGGTCGTAGAGCGTGAATTTGAGCGGATGCTTCGTCAAATTCCGTGCCACGACAGTGTGGAACCCTTCGTCCCAATAGGTGATCCCGCTATGTCCGACATGCCTCAACACCAGCACACCAGAGGCTATCAGGATGCAGAGTAGAATGATTTTTGTAACCGTGGATTCGCTTTTGAAGTTGGCCCCCGCAAAATTCATCTCTTATGTCATAAATCAGTCTGAAATAGTTGTGTCCCTTTATAATTCTTCTTCAGTTCCATTTTTGTCTTCTACAAGTTTGGACGCTCACAGGACGCGTTGAAATAACAAAAACATTCCAATTCCACCGATGACCATAAGTATACCCATAACCAAAAAGAAAATACAAGCGGTCAGATTCGTATCGGCAGATGAAACTCGAAAATGCTCGTTCATCGCAGTCGCGATCTCAGTAAGCAGCGAACCTTGTCCTCGTTGTTTGGTCTTGATCTGTCCCGAACCCATCCACGACTGAACGGATACTTGTAAGTCGACTTCAACAGAGGTAAGTCGTATTGTGGAAATCGTTTCTTCGTGGGGTAAGTCTAACTTCTGTAAAGATGTGAGGAGCGCGTCACGAAACGACGTATCTGTAACTGCGTATGCGACGTAACCCTTCAATGCAAAACACATCATCACAAGGAGAAGCGTAAATATGGATGGGTTTAACCACTTTAGTATAAATGGACTATCCCCTGGTAGAAAGACAGGTATTAAAATTGCTGGTATAAGACCGATGAACATCACTAACAGCAGCCATCTACTTGAAAGTAAGAAAGGACGCTTCGTGAGGATACCTCGCAGTCCAATCACAAAGAAAAAAGCTGCGAAAATCCCGAACCAAATTGGAACCATAATCGAAAATATTGTGATGTAGAAATCAGAATCCATCATCAAACTCCTTTGACGCGTGACTTTTATGAATTGAGATTGAAAGAATACAGCGTTTGACAACTCTTGGGAGAGACTTCTACCATGCCAATTTCTCTGATCTTCGTAGAAGTAGGTAAAGCAATTCGCCGACAAACGGTTACTGCCTCAACAATCTGGTCCTCTGACAAACCGAAAGCAAGTGTGCAATGCGGGACCCACCGTCCAACAGTGTAATATTCCCGTTGTTCCTTTGCGTGCTTTTTGAAAATTTTATGAAATGCCGTGTGTACATTAAGCAACTGCTCAGTGACCGTTACGCCTAAGTAAACAACCCCTTCCGATGTAGAGAAGATACCTATGTTTGGAAACGACAATCGAAACGGTGTAATACTTGCCGCAAAGGTTATAAGCTCTTGTGCGAGTGAATCTGTTTCGAGATGGTCGCAAACCCCAAGCGATACATGCGGACGGTAACCACCTTTGGGCATAGAATCGCTAATCCCTGCTTCATCAATTGTTTTCCATGCACCGCGAATGGACGCTTCGGTTGAGGTGTCAAAATACAGTTCAACAACAAATGGCATGTATAACTCCTTTAACAAGTGTGCCTGCTACCTTATAATTGAACTCGTGTTACAGGTCAGATTCGTTGATTTTGTTGTAGATGTCGGTGCCCATGGTGACTAATTTCTCGCGGATTTCATCCCAATCTTCTGGATGGTCTTTACCTTTGTTAATGACATGAAACCTAAACCCTGCACGTTTATCCGATTCGCGAGGATAGTAATCGTAATCTGCTTCCGGGAACAATGCGATAATTTCGTCTCGACGCTCAATTCTGTTCTCTCCCTACAGAGAAAAGAAACATAACTGCGATTCTTACGAAAACTGAGTATTATTTCCACGCCGCGGATCTGCTTTGAAATCCATCCATCTTCTCCAACAGGTACGGGTTTACCAGCAAATAATTCTCCAAATTCACCCCTACGGATCGGTGCCCAGAATTCGCTCTCCCCAGCTTCAGCCTGCCTCTCGGTTTGGATATCTATTGCTGGCCCAACGACGTGATGAAAAAACAGTTCGCTATGTGAATTGGCTTGGGCTTGAATGAGATACCAGTCAACGGCACTGTCTTCATCGCGCAGCCTGCACGTGACGATCATCAGTTCTTCAAAACTCTCTGCCACCAATACCGCGACCGTGGCCTTCTTCAACAGCGCGTAAGCCTCAAGTCTGCCCCAATGATCCCAATCTGCCTTCCCAAACTGATTTTCAATCACGAGTGTGCCGTCCTCGCCGACAGCGACAATATCTGCTCGGCGGGTACCGACTTTGGTTTCCGTCTCCACGTCCTCAAAACTTCCGATTTTGAGTGCATCAAGATTGTCGGCAAGATCGTCAGAAAAATCTTCTTCTCGTGTGTAAATTGATGAAAGCGATATTGTTTTTTGCAATTGCATTTATGTTCGCTATCTTTCCTAAAAGTCCAAACTCACGCCCATCATAATCAAGCGAGGGGAACTCCATGACAGCGGATGTGAATGCTTCCGACTGCTAAGCGGGATACCATAACGATCATACGTCACCGGATCAAGGAGATCGTCCAGATTTTTCGTGTTGAAGACGTTCCGAATGTCCGCAAAGAAGGTATAGGTCAGCCCACCAATCCGGCTCCGTTTGCTGATAAGCGCGTCAACGTTATAGGTCGGCGGGTACCGCTTCGAGTTGATGTCCGGTTTGGTTGGTGAACTCGGATTAGGCGTATAAGGTAAACCGCTCCCGTACCTGCCAATCAGGTTGACAGAGGCATCGAAGGGCAGTTGAATGTCCAGCGTCCCGGAGAAGATGTGCCGCTGATCCCATGCTAACGGATGGCTTTCCGTTACATCAGGTTGTTGTCGGTAGTAGGTGAGATAGCCCAGATTTCGGCTGGAGCCTTTTCCCTTCGCGACGGAGTAGGTGTAACTGAGCAGTCCAGAAACCGGACTTTCACCTGTGCGCCACTTGCGGATGGTGAGTTCAAATCCCTGCACCCGACCATAGATACCGTGGAGCCTGCCGTCGAATTCACCATTAAGAAAGTAACTGTAATCGTTGGTAATATCAACGTGCACACTGTTAACGAGTTTGTTGATATCCTTGGTAAAGCCAGTGATGTCAATTGTTAAATCGTCGGTAAATTGCCGTATGACCCCCACTTCATAGGCGATAGTCCTCTCTGGATCCAGGTCGGGGTTGCCCCTTCTTCGGATCGCGCCCCGCATATCAAAGCTGAGGTTTTCGTAGAGATCATCACCCCGTGGAATCTGATAGTAATGCCCGTACGTAAAGTGCAACTTCGACCGATCGGTAATCGGAAAGGAGATACCGAGGCGAGGGGCTATCATGTGTTTCGGAGAAGCCTCAACAGGATTTTTGATGATTGGTAGCCCAACTTTATAGGTGCTTTTGTCCAGTTTGATTGTACCATCGTCATTCAGTTCGAGTGGATCAAACGGGTCCTCAGGCGAGATACCATCCGGATTATACAGGTCATACCGTAATCCTGCGTTGACAATCATACCTTCATATTCCATCTTGTCTTGGAGATACATAGTCAAGGATTGAGGCTGGACCTCATAATACTCCATGTAGAGGTTGGAACTTCCGTAATTTGTTGTGCTGAGATTGTTGAGGTCGTATCCCAAGAATTCAACACCTGTCTGGATCTGATGGTTCGCCGTAATTTGGCTAGCAAAATCCGCCCTCAATATTGAGGTTGTCGCATTGTTGGATCCCCAAGAATTGTTATCTCCAGCAACGAAGTAGGTGGTATCATTGTATGCCTGTTGAGGCGGATTTCTGATCCTGCCTTCTTCTTGGTTCTGCTCAAAGGATTTCTCCGGATCCCAAGCGTTTTCATCGAATGTTTTCTCCAACGGATCCCACATTTTATCGGGTTGATGGCTCTCGCTGGAACGATGGAACTGTCCAGCAGTCAAGGTGTAAAAGGTTCCCGAGTTGATATTATGTGAAAGTCGCACGGATACATTCCGCGCGTCCGAGTTCGAGACTGGAGCAGCACCGGGCCAAAAGCGTAGAGAACCCCCATAGGAATGGCTTTCTCCGCGATTGAAAAGCCCGCTTGCGGTGAGTTTGATACTCGGTGTTACTTCAAATTTCAGTTTTCCTTGGAAGATATATCCCGTTCCACCACTATTCGGAAAAAAACTATTATTCCGACTTATCTGGCTGGAGGCGGAGAACGTCAAGCGGTTGCCCCATATCGGTCCACTGAGCGCAAATTCCCCAATGTGGCTCGGAGACAGGTCGTACTTTTTCGTATCGTTGAACAATCCACTATACTGTTCCAGATCCACGATGTAGCCATCCAACAAGGTAACCTGTTTCTTTTCATAGTCGATAACAGTGCCGTCGGCATCCTTATAAGGTTGGCGCGCCATGACGACTTCGCCTGTCTCTTCATTTATCTGCGGCTCACCTGTTTCCGAATCTATCACGGGTTGAAGTGGATTTTCTGTCCTGTCGGCATAGACACCGGGGTAAATCTCTGTAAAGACGACCTTTTCATCGCCTTCCCGTTCTGCTAACTCCGCAACCGTGATATCCTGTCCACGATACGGCGTTTGATAATCGTAGGGTTGACCGAAAAAGATACCTCTGAAGGGTTCAATCGCAACCGGTCGAAATCCATTGTCCGGATCGAGCCATGGACCATATAATGGATCACCGTGGTGTGTTCCCCACTGCCCGACTCGGTACCGAACTCTCCCAGAGAATTTATTTGTTCCAACCTTCGTGATGAGATTAATGATACCGGATTGCGCGTCGCCGTGTTCCGCGTTGAATCCACCCGTGATAACTTCTATTTGTTCAAGGGAATTCGTGCCGATGCTCAAGCCCAAACTTCTGTCGATCGGATCATTAATCGGGATACCGTCAATAAGGTATCTGACCTCCGTTGATCTTCCACCGCGAACATGGGCTGTACCGGTTGAGTTTAACACCGAAACACCGGGTAGGGTTTGTAGAATGCCATTCACCGTATCGCGAGGCATCGCCTCAATGTCTTCTGATTCAATGATTCTTGTGGTCTGCGTGACATCTTTCTTGATCAGTGGTTTGGTGGCTGTTACCGTTATCCCTTCAAGTGTGACAACCTCAGAAGTCTTCAAAGCGAAGTCTAAAGTTGTGGTAAGTCCGGCGAGTACTTTCGCACCTTCTACGGTCTCGGCGGCGTAGTCGGTTAGTTCAACTTTTACGTTGTAATCTCCCGGTGGGATATTGGTCATCACGTAATAACCAGCATCATTTGTGGTGGTGGTGCTGCTCGTCCCGACAATTGTTACTGTGACATTCGTCAACGGTTCATTTGTCGTTTCAGCAGTAATCACACCTGAAATCTTCCCTGTGATAGCAGCAGAGGCATTAAAGTTAACTGCTGTTATCATATATGCAGCAACGAGTAGGAAGAATGCTATTTTGATGAAGTTTGCGGGTTTCCAAAACTTGCTGCTGAAAGTTTTCAAGACGTTATCTTTTTTCAATTTGATGACTCCTTATGGTAATATGTTCTGAGCGTTTCTGAATCTTGATAGATTAAGAGGACCTATTTTTTACCATACTGCCTTGGATTCGCCAGAAACCCGTTTTGGTTCTCACTGCGAAGCAGGACAAAACAGGGCAAGGATCCCATAGTTAAAAATTCTACAAAACACTCTCAATGAATCTAAGGCTTTTTAAGTTCCGTTCGGTATGATATTCAATGAAACTGCCGAGCGCACGTTTCAGTTCCTTATGATTACGGGTGGAGGCGCGAATTCGGTTAAACCGCTCCCACTCAGATTTCCGAAGCATCTTTAACAGTTCGCAACTACCCGGTGCGATTGTAAAGGCAGCACCGTCTCGGTTTTTGCAATCGCCGCAAAGTACACCACCGTACCGGACGCTGAACGCAATGCCGAATTTCTCTGTCGCCGCGCCATTGACACCTAAACCGCAGTGTACACAACGCGAAAGTTCCGGACCGTAGCCTGCGCAGTCCAGAAATTTGATTTCAAATCCCCTTGCAAGCAAGGGAACATCATCAGCATGCGTTAAAAATTGATAAGTGGTTTGGAGGAGATCGAAAATTTCAGGGTTAGCGATGCCTTCTGATGCGATGCTATCTACCAATTCGGCAAAATAGCAACCGTAGGTGATGCGTGTGAAATCGGAGCGAATCGCGCTAAACCCATCAATCAGATTAAAATCGGTGATGTTCTGTAACTCTCGATTTTCGCGGTGCTGAAAGAGAAGTGTCCCGTGGTTGAGGAGTTCTAAACTCCCACCGAGTTTGCTTTTCGGACTCTTTACGCCGTAAGCGACCGCTTTGATTTTCCCGAAGTCAGGCGTGTAGAAGGTAATGATTTTGTGGAATTCTTTAAGCGGGAAGGTGCGAATGACAATCGCTTCGGTTTTTTGGGCTGCCATGTTTTTAGATATAGACGCGTTTTGGATTTTCGTATTTCTATGTAGACGCGTGCTAATTGAAGGGATAAGTCGGGGCGAGAGGATTTGAACCTCCGACCTCCTGCTCCCGAAGCAGGCGCGCTAGCCGGGCTGCGCTACGCCCCGTTCTGTATGTTTAATTATACCTTCTCTGATAGGCTTTGTCAAATTAATTAATCGCAACTTTTTAGCAACTGATGCAAATTCTATTTTTTCTCAGTCCCGTAGGTTGGGTAGAGCGGGGAAAGACCAAGTACCCTTCAGTTTACCAAAAAACGTGCTTTTCAAGGACATATTCATGGAAATAGACACAGCGAAACCCAACAATCCAACGCCGCCGTCTGAGAATGTAGCGGGTTTCCAACTCACGTTTGATTTTTAAGACGGATCGCTGGTGTCGATATCCGGCATCTGGATATGAATCCTTTGAATACGTCGTTCATCTGCCTCAAATATGGTAAAGCGGATACCACGGTAAGTAAATTGAGTCCCCTGTTCAGGCACGCGCCCGAGATGATCAACGACGAACCCACCGATGGTATCAATGTTTTCTGCTTCGAGTTCTGTGCCCAGTCTTTCGTTCAATTCGATAAGATTCAGCCTCGCATCAACCGAATAGGTATTGGTGTCCATCTGGATGTAGTCATCCTGTTCGTCTATTTCATCTTCATCGTGGATTTCACCGACAATTTCTTCGATGATATTTTCTAACGTCACAATTCCAGCAGTGCCGCCGTATTCGTCCACAACGATCGCGATATGTTGTTTATGTCCCCGAAGTTCTCGAAAGAGTTCTGAAATGTTTTTACTTTCCGGTGTGAAGAAAGGACTCCGATCGACGATAAGTTCTCTTAGATTGATCGGCTTGTCTTTCGCCCAGCAATCCAACATGTCTTTAACGTGCAAAATTCCGACGATGCGGTCGATGGTTTCTTCGTAGATCGGAATACGCGTGTGTCGGCAGGTAATCGTTGTCTGTAGCACCTCAGTGGCCGGTGTATTGGCTTCGAGGCAGACCATATCGGTTCGCGCGACCATAATTTCTCGGACGACTTTGTCTGGTAAATCTAAAATCCGAGCGATCATTTCTCGGTCATCAGGCTCTAAGATTTCTTGGCTATCGGCAACGTTGTCGAGTGTCTCTAAAACCTCTGGGGATACGAGGCTGTCTTGGGCTGGGGTAACCTTGCCACCGAAGACACGGACGATGAGATTCGCGAGGAAATTCAGTGGGATTAAAACAACAAACCCACCCCAGTAAATCACGCGGAGAACGCTGAGTGCTCGGATGGTTGCTTCCCCTGTGCTACCCTGTACATAGTTTTTAGGGAACAGTTCGGTAAAGATGACGAAGCATGCGACTGCGAGTGCTGCATTTGCCGCTGGGTATTTCCAAAACGTCATAAATACCATAACGCTTACCACTATCAAAATCGTTTTTGCCGTGATAATGGTCAGCGAGTAGCGTCGTGGATTCCGCAGGAGTGATGTTAGTAGTTCGTAGCGTTTGCCGCCTTCCTCGGCAAAATTGAGAATATCGTCTCGCGTTAACCGGGCGAGCAACGCTTCGGCAGCTGAAAACAGTGCACTGAGAATTAAAAGTATACCTAAGCTAACAAGTTTGATGACTAAGTCTAGGTCGTCCAAACGTAAAATCACGCTCCTTATAACGGACCAACTTTGTGGTGCTCAGAAGCTGGTGGATAATCGCGCTATGGTACCTGTAATAGACAAAAGATGGCGTTCTGTTTCTCAAACATGGTTGTGGCTTCTTCTTGGGTTTGATGATCGTACCCTAATAGATGTAGTACGCCGTGCACTGCGAGCATCGCGACCTCGGTTTCAATGCTGCTGGAGGTTACACTGAGTCCCTCATCCGCTGTTGCGGCTTGTCGCGATGCGGTTTCGAGAGATATAACGAGATCACCGAGTAGGTTCGGGTTTACGTTGTTATCCTCACCTTCACGCATCGCAAACGCTAACACATCGGTCGGTTTATCGATTTTTCGATAGTCGCGATTGAGGTCCCTTATATCGTTATCATCTGTCAAGAGGACACTGACTTCGCATGTTTCTGCGTCATGTGCCTTTAACGTTGTGCGCACCGCGCTGTAAACCACTTCCACATCAAAGGTGGTGTTGCGACTCGTATTGGTAACGCGAATCAAAGTGGTTATCCTTCTTTGCTGGATACATCTGATGGACTTACGCTATTCTGTCTTATATGGTGCGGTGATGCCTGCTCATAAGCCTCAACGATGCGTTGAACCAATTCATGCCGTACAACATCAACTCTGGAAAAGTAGATGAACTGGATTCCCTTGATTCCTGAAAGCACTTCTTGCGCATCTGCGAGTCCTGAGACTTTATGTGTTGGAAGGTCCGTTTGTGTAATGTCGCCTGTAACCACGGCTTTTGAATCAAAACCGAGACGGGTCAGAAACATCTTCATCTGTTCAATCGTCGCATTTTGTGCTTCATCTAGGACGACAAACGAATTGTTAAGGGTTCGACCTCGCATGAACGCAATAGGGGCTACCTCAATGACATTGCGTTCAATGTATTTGTCGAGTGTTTCTGGTGGCATCATATCGTAGAGTGCATCGTATAAAGGGCGTAGATATGGGTGCACTTTGTCTGCGATGTCACCGGGTAGAAAGCCAAGACGTTCACCGGCTTCGACGGCAGGACGTGTCAAGATAATTCGACTCACCTGTCCGCTTTTGAGCGCGGAAACAGCCATAGCCATCGCAAGGTAGGTTTTGCCTGTGCCAGCAGGTCCGATACCGAAAACAAGGTCGTTGTGTTTGATCGCTTCAACGTACCTTTTCTGCCCAGCAGTTTTAGGACGGATGACCCCACGTTTTGAGAATACCGGAATAGATTCCGCTCCGATGTCACTCGGAAGGTCTCGTTCACCTGTATCCGATGCACGAATTACATAGTTAACATCGGCTGCTTGAATTCGTTCTCCTTTCCGGATACGGTGAAGTAGTGATTCGAGAATCGTTGTTACTTGGTTAACTTCTGTGCCATTTTCACCGATGACAGCGATGCTGTCACTTTTCAAAACAACGCGCACATTAAACCCATCTTCGATGATTTTTAAGAAAGCATCACTTTGCCCAAAGAGGGCTTGCACTTCAGCGTTGCTCTGTATGGGAACACCCTTCGATTCTTGTTTTTGCAATACGGTTTTAATCCTCCAATTTTTGGATGGGAAACCTATGGGTTTCACCTTAGTCGTATATTCTGTCTAAACCTTAACGCAATTGCGAAAAAAAGTCAAATTTCAGACATTACGCAAATTTGCTTCCCTAGCTGTTACGGTTTCAAGCAGTGCCTTGCAGGCTCCGATATGCGTAAGTCTTACGATATTATTTCTATTTTACAACCCTACTCAAACAAAAGTCAAGCAGTTTTTTACTGTCGCCCATAAAATTTGACTTCGCGGATTGAAGCACCTTTGAGCGGAATTTGCATTTCTCCCTCTCTTCTCTGTTTCCGCCATCGTTGGCGGACTTTCTCTGTCGCTTCTGAACTTGTGTTCATCGCTTTGAGAGATGCTTCCATCTCTTTGATGGCATCCTCGCTATACACTCCGACATTTTCCGAGTCTTCCGATACGTAAGCCGTCAACCGCAGATAGAGAATTTTCCGTCCAATTCGGAATCTCACTGGCTCTGTGCCTTTGACTTTTTCACCGCGTTTGTCTTCCACAGCCTCAAACGAGAGCGTCCACTTTGGCGATTTCTCTTCAGCAGTAACATCCAAAGCGAACCGCGGGATAGTTGAGGCAGGATAGACATCAACATAGGTGATGTACGTTGGTGCGTCGAGTTTAATCAGCGTTTCTGTTTTGAGACTGCCGATCACTTGACGCTGATACTGCCGCTGTTTCCCGAACCCTTTTCGGATAGTTCCATGTGCCTCAAAGATGCCTATCGTTTCCAATTTACCGTCTACCATCGCAGGGTTTTTCTCAGAGTAGAGCCGAGAAGCCGAAATCTCCACCGGAGGCACCTCTTGCAGCACGGCACACCCTGTAACACCGAAACATAACGCAAATGCAATAAAATAGCAGGACATCTTTAGGCGATGTCCGAAGTTATGGGTTGTCCATTTTCTGTTCATGATGTTTGTCCTTTGCTGATGTCTGTGATCTAAGGAGATTGTCGCTCGAAGAATTTAACTTCTCGGATTGAAGCACCTTTGAGTGGAATCTGCAGTTCACCTATTTCCTTACCGTGAGATACATTGTCTACATCTTCCATTGCATTGGCTGTCAATCGCAAATAGAGGACTTCCCGTTCAATCTGGAATCTCACTGGCAGTGTGCCTTCCACTTTTTGGTAACGTTTATCTTCCACTGCCGTAAACGAGAGTATCCACTTCGGTGATTTCTCTTCAGCATTGGTATCCAAAGCGAGATTGGGGATGGTTGATGCTGGGTGGACTTCTATATACTTAATATAAGTTGGTGCGTCCAGTTTAATCAATGTTTCCGTTTTGAGACTACCTTTCAAGCGACTCTGATACAGCCGCTCCGCGTATCCCAGTTTTGTCACATATTCTTTTTTGATGGATCCCTTTACAGCAAAGGTGCCTACCGTTGACCAGTTACCATCCACCATCTCAGGATTTTGTGCACAGGAAAGGCGCGAAGCCGGTATTTCGACGAGTGGCACCTCTTGCAGCATTGCACACCCCATAGGACCGAATAGCAGAGACAGTATAATGCCGAATACTCGTATATTCATTTTGCTTCTCCTTTTATTCGATGTGGAAAATCTTCCTACAGTGCCTGCTTCCCATAAAGTTTGATCTCGCGTATTGAAGCCCCTTTCAAAGGGATGTCAATTTCTTCGTCATCGATCCGCGTTGCGTTCTGCCGGTCTTCTGTCGCGTCTGCTGTCACACGCAGATAAAGTACTTCTCGCTCAACGCTGAATTTAACCGGTTTTGTTGTGCTTTCTACACTTCTGTGTTGTTTGTCATGCACAGGTTTGAAACCTGTACCTGATTGACCGACGTAGTGTCCTGATGCTTCCAAGGTGGTGCTCAATGCCAAATTCGGGATACGCGACGCCGGATAAACTTCGACCGTACTCACGTAGGTCGGTTTTTCGAGTTTAATCACAATCTCGCATCGGATTGTTCCGTCAAGATCTGTTACGTATTGACCTCTGCCAAAAGAACGCGCATTTTGTTGTTCCACAATATCATACTTTTTTGTCACGGTTCCTCGCACGTCAAAAGTCGCGACTGTTTCCAAGTTGCCATCTACTATCTCAGGATGGGTTTCACAGGTCAGTTGTGAAGATGCGATCTCCTCAATAGGTGTATCCTGAAGCCAAGATAAACGCGACGGCAGAATTTCCGCTCGCGATTTTCCTTGAACGACCGCACAGCCGGCAGCACCGAGTAGTAGAAACAATAAAATGCTGAACATCCATCTGTTCACTTTCTTGCTCCTTTTCTGTTACGGGGTCTGGTGACCGTAAAACTTGACTTCACGAATTACAGCCCCTTTTAGCGGGATTTCAACACTTGCGTTTTCACCTTGAGCGGAGTTCTGTTTGTCTTCAATGCCGTCTGCGCCCAACCGTAGATAAAGTACCTCTCGTCCGATACGAAAACGTACCGGATTTAGCCCCTCTATGTCTTTATGCTGTTTGTCGGACACTCGTTCAAAGGCAACATCAAAGCGCGGTGGATCGTCGGTTGTCGTCATCATCGCGAAGTTCGGAATCAACCGCGATCCGGGATAGATTTCCACATAGGTGATATAGGTGGGTACATCCAGTTTGATAACCGCTTCTGTCCGACGATTCCCTTCAACCTGCGTTATGTAACGCCGTTGTGAATAGGCGATTCGTCGGCTCTCTCCCCCGAACAGGTGATACGCTTTGCGGACGAACCCATTTACTGCGAATGTGCCTTCCGTCTCAAGGTTTCCGTCTACAAATTCCGGGTTAGATTCACAGGTAAGATGTGACACGTCGATTTCGCTGATGGGTTGATTCAATACAGCACACCCCATAATGCCGATGAGCAAGATAAACAAACTACAGATTCTCATTTTTTTCTCCTGTTGTTATGTTTACGACACACGGTGTGTGCCGAGTTTTATATCGGTATTGCAACGTCGAAACGTTCTGCGGCTTCAACGAGCCGGTTCCATGTCGGCTCCTCAATCGGTATCCCTTCTCGCAGCCGTTTCTCGCGGCTCCGTTCCTCAAATTCTCCGGGCACATAGATTTCCTCAACACCCGGTAACCGAGCGGATGACTTCACCCACTCTACAAGATACGCAATTTCCTGTTCATAATCCGCTAAGTCAATGAAATCCTCGATTTTAATAGCAAACATCACAATGCCACTGGCACCGCGTGTGGGTGTTTCACGGCTGCATCCAGCCCAAGAGAGTCCTCCGGCGATAGCGTCTATCATCACACCGAGTCCAAATCCTTTGTGCCCAAACTGAAAACCACCGAGGGGCATAACGGCTGTATCCTGTGGACGTTCACGAAACGCATTCGGATCCGTGAGCGGTTTACCCTCAGTATCTATCATCCAGCCCTCCGGTATAGATTCACCGCGTGCCGTCTGGACGAGCAGTTTCCCGCCTGCAACGACGCTAAGTGTCATATCGAGAAGGAGTGGTTCGCCATCCTGACGCGGCACCGAGATGGCAATTGGGTTTGGTGGCAGTCTCCGAGACGTACCGCCGTGCGGATGCATAAATCGTCCACCACCATTCAGCAGGACGATTCCGATCATACCAGCACGTGCCGCAATTGGTGGATATTCACCCATCCGTCCGGCATGTCCACACCGATGCAAGCCGACGGCACCGATGGTGCAGCTCTCTGCCTTTTCAACAGCCATTTCCATCGCTTTGCGTCCAGCAACCATACCGAGTGCACCATTAGCATTGATAACAGTCGCTGCACCGCTCTGCCTAACAATTTCCATTTTATCTGTGGCGGGACCGCCTGCCATGCCGCCGATATAGTTTGGTGCGTTGATAACACCGTGTGAATCGTGTCCGGCGAGGTTAGAATCGACAACGTGGTCGCTGACGATGCGAGCGTCTTCTTCTGTGCCACCCGCACCGCGATATATGTTATATACAAACTTTCTCAAAACATCGTGAGATATTGTTGGCATAAATGTCTCCATGAAATATGAAACTATAGTACATTCTATAAAATCTATAAGATTCAGAATTACAATCCTGCTATGCTTCGCGGAACCCAGCCTCCGTGCGATGCCAATTCTGTCCGTGATCTGGATCGCGAAACGGGATATTTCTCCCCAGCAGCTGCTTCAAGACATCGCTTTCACCCGCCAATTCGTCATCGGTCAACTGCCGCGGCATATCCTCTTGTGGGTAGATGACCGAACGGTTATACATACCGAGCAACCCAACGCGCGGTGTATCCGTTAGGTTCGCCCGAGACTGATGCCAGATCGCACCGTTCGTGAACATGATAGAGCCTTTCGGGGCGACAGCAACGCTCATCTCAAGCCCTTCTGCTTCTCCCAATTCCGGACGACGCAGCGTTTTGTGTGACTCTGGAATACACGCCGTTGCTCCGTTTTCTTCTGTAAAGTCATCTAACATCCACACCGTCTGTCCGGTTAGGGAACCGGACGGGAAGGGGGATTGCATCGCCCAATACGGGTAGTCGATATGCCAACCGCCTGTCGGTGCGCCGGGTCCAACGATATTCGCCGTAAACGTGGAGGCGATAACATCTTCACCGAGCATCCGCTTCCATACTGCCACCACGGTCGGGTGTTGGATAAAATAACGGAAGATTGGTGATTTCCCAACGATTGCCCAGACACGACGGATTTTGCCATCGCCATAACTGTGGTCGTGTCCGTTGGCGATGTCCTCTTCGACCAATTTCCAGATCACCTCGCGCGCTTCGTCTGCCTCTTCGGGGGTAATCACATTTTCAATGATGTGAAAACCGACTTCACGCAGGTCGTGTTCAACAATGTCGAGCCTTTCTGAATCTAATGCTGATTTGATTTGTAGCATATTTCACCTCTGCATTATCGGATACGGGGTAAATTGCGAACTGCCTCAATAACCTGATCTTCCAAATCGTCTGCATCGCTATCTGGAACCAGATTGTGTTGGTCCATCCACGCGATGTTTTCTGCTACGCTTTCTGTAACCGGAACTTGTGGACTGAATTCAGGTAGCACTGCTGCTAATTTCTCGTGGCTGAAGATTTGGGTATGCCCGAAGTTACCTCGTAATCCGCCGAATCGCTCCGGTGCCATTGCAATGAGTGTCTCTTGCGACACATGCACGATCTCTATATCAACACCGAGTGCCTCCGCCGCTGCACTGTGCCATTCATCCCATGTCCTCGCTTGCGGATGGACGATGTTGTATATTTCACCGAAGCAATCGGATTTGCCGAGTACTTCTGTAAACGCAAAACCAGCGTCGCGAGATGACAGGAATTGAAAATAATTTAATCCATCGCCTGCGGAGAGGATCGGTTTGCCTTTGCGCAGGCGATCAATCCAACCACCATCTCCACCCACCTGTCGGAGGAGATTCATGCCAGGTCCGTGTGTGTAGGAGGGCTTGAAAATGGTTACAGGGAATCCATCGCGCCCATGCGCTTCCAACAGTAAGTTATCCGCTGCGACTTTGCCGAGACCATAGCCTGATGTTCCTTGCAAGGGTGCCGTTTCTGGGAGATTGATACCACTAAACGGCGGTCCGTAGGTCATCACCGTTGAGCAGTGGACGAAGTGTCCGACACGTCCCTGACATGCCCGAAGCGCGGAGGCAGCGTCCTCTGCGTTAAAGCTAATCATATCGATCACGGCATCCCACTCTTCTGCACCCACTTTTGCCTCAAAATCCTCGCGATCCTTCCGATCGCCGTGAATCACGCGGACATCTGAAGGCGGTGGATCGGCGTGTTGTCCACGATTAAACAGAACGACTTCATGATTTTGGCTTTGCAACGCTGCAACAATCCCACGACTGATGTTGCCCGTCCCACCGATGACTAAGACTTTCACTAATTAGATTCCTCCGTTATCAATTATGACTTGTGAAGGTGGTTCTTGGACCACAGGAATAACGTAACTCTGAATGGTGAGGTTCGCGAGTGTCTCTGTTTCTGTCCGAGGTGCTGGATTCTTCCGATGATCGAACACGACATAGTATCCCTCAGCTGCCCTCTCTAACTGCATATAAGCTGCGAGTTGTTTCTTGCCTGCTGTATAGGAACGCTCATCCTCCCAAATCTTGGTTTCAACGATATACTTTTGTGAGTTTTGCAGAATAAGTAGATCCATTCTACCACGTCCTGTTTGTACTTCAAGGTACATTCGCCCCCGCACCAATCGTACAAACTGCTCAAGATAGGCAAAAAGGAGGTATTGTCCAACGAACTCTTTCGGAGTCTCTGGCACCTGCAGAATTCTATATCCCACACGTGCGATAAAATTCTGAAAGTTATTAAGTAAGGGCTCCAGACGAATCTGTCCATCGGATGTGAGGTAATCTAAGAAATCGGTTTCTGCGTCTTCAGGGAAGTATTCACACTCCAGTCCGTTTATCAGGGGTTGGAACGCTTTCATGATGCGATACTGATAAATTGGATTGACAACCTCACACATTCCGTCGGCATCTTCGGCGAGGATACCATAAGTAGCGAGATCCGAAATAAATTCGTTATCCAGATTAAAATCCACACCTCTATCGCGGGAGACAATTCCCATCAGAAGGGTTTCAAAGCGTGGATTCTTTCGGATATTGGTTATGAGATGCTGAATGTTGACGTTCCGTTCGCGCAGCATCCGCGTGTGTGCTTCTGAAAAGTGCGTCATGTCGATGCACTCGGTTTTTGGAATGTTCAATTCTTCAGTAAGGATCTGTGCGAATCGGTTAACGAGGAAGGGTTGACCGGCTGTTTGTTTGTGAAGTGCTTCGATAACTTCTGTGGTGAAAGACTGCCCGACTGCATCGGTATACTCCGCAAGGAGTTCCCTCACCTGTTCAAGAGTAAAGTTGGGTAAGGCAAACTCGTCCTGAATATTAAAGGGTGAAATAGAGCGGTCGTAGTTAAGTTGGGTTATACTCTTAACGCCGACGATGCCGAGGCTGAAAGGGCATCGTGAATCTACATCAGAGAGGTAGATGCGGCGGAGCGAGTGCAGAAAATCGCTCACGACAGTTTGCGGAATGCCATCAAATTCGTCAATTATCATCACAAGTCGCTGCGGTTTTAGCAGATTTTCGAGTTCCGTAAAGAACCGGAGCATTGACAAATGATCGGTTACCTGAGCCCCTTGAAGATATTGATGAAGTGCTTCCGATGGCACGTGTCCCCATTTTTGGAAAATCTTTCCAATTTGTTCACGAATATCCTGGTAGAGTTCACCGTAAAAAACGGAGGCGTTCAGGTTTTTATATGCCTCAAAATTCAATTGAATAGGGAAGTAAGTTATGCCTTCCGCTGCGAGGGCATCTAATGCCCACCGGAAAAAGGTTGTTTTGCCGGTCTGACGAGGTGCAAAGATAACAATGTAGCGACCCTGTTTGACGCGGTCGACGAAATCTGCAAGTTCCGTTGTACGCTTGACGACATAGTTTCGCTTGACATCTACAGGACCTCGAGTTTCAAAAGTTTTCATCACATCTTCTCCGTGGCTTTAATGTTTTTAATCAGAATTGCTGCTGTCCTGCACTATAACCTTCTTCCTTTTTCGTCGCGAAAAGGAAATGCCACCAAAACCGCTAATAATGGCGATGTAAAATCCAAAATCGTACCACCATCCGGTGTTTTGAGGTTCATAGACACGGATTTCTGGGTTAAACAATTGCCAGATCAGTGAAATTGGTGCGATCCACCCGTGCCAGATACCCCAGAAAAATCCAGCCGGTTTCTCGTCGGTATGTTTGCCATCACCGGGCACGCATCCTGCGGAGGTAATAAGTGCTATCAGTAGAAGTACACAGATCAATTTTTGGGTGTTCATTTTTCTACTCCATATCAACAATAGCGCGGGACAAAGCCCAATCTAACCGCCGTCGGTAGTGGCCATCACGGCGTATGCCTTTGAACGCTGTTAAGAAAACATCATGAGTTTTCTCGCGGATCGTTGCTAAGCGCGCATTGAGCATATCTATATCTACACGCCACAGCACGCCGATTTTCGTTATTGAACGGCAATGGACACGAATAGGATAATCTTTTAGTTCCTCTGGAGGACAAAAACGGATAGAGGCGGAAACGGTATTGTCTATAGCGATGAGTCCAAGATTTCCTTCTGGATCGTTGAACACAATGCTACGGTTGCTGGAAGGTTGTGGGAGGTATTTGCGTAGTTCACTCATGGTGCCGAGAAACTGGTTATTGCGCCATATCCTAACGTCTGATGTTACGTCCGGGGCAAACAGAGCAAGACCTACCGGATGTTCGGTATCTTCAAACATATAGGAGGTGTCTCTTGTTTTATTTTCTTGTGCTGTCTTATCTTGCGTTTGCGGGACTAAAGAGATGAAATCGTGCAATCGCTGTAGGAACAAGCCGCTCCGAATGAATGCCTCTGGGATAATTGCCGCGACCCACCCACAATGCGTCAAGCACTGCTCAAGCGCGTATTTGTAGAGATCGTCGTAGCGAGTTGCTTCTGGGAAAGGTAAGCCGCGGCGCGTCGCCGAGTTGCGTGCTAACCACGGCGGATTGGTAATACAAACATTAAATCCTTTGGGAAAGTCCGCAAGCGTGTCACGTTGTACAATTCCTTCTGCACCCGGCTCAATATCAAAAAATGACCAATCGCGGCATTGCAGATGTGCTGCGTCAATCAACTGTGGTATGTCTTTAGCACCCGCAAAGGGTTCTAAAGCGACCTGTTGTTCCAAATTGGATGCCTTTGCCCACGTCTGGAACGGTTCCAACTGAAACGGATTTCCGCGAGTATAGTAGCGTCCACTTGCTCGTTTTTCGTCCATTTTCTTAGTGTTTTTCTAATCGGTAGGTCTCTGTAGGTATGTCTGTTCTTCTGTCCAAAGGGGATGTACGTTTGGTTGTTAACACACTGTTTGAATTAATATAAACTTATTCACCCTAAATGTCAAATTGAATTTTCGTGTGCGCCAGCGTCATTAAGTGTCCGGTCTTCTGTTGGTTGCATAAAATGAATCGGGATTCGGAAATCTCTCCGAATGCCTCCGGACATTTAGCAGAAGCATACCGTTTTCGATTCGTCCGTTTTAAATTGACCTATCAGTTGAATTTAGATATAATTATCGGCAGTTTAGCTGTTGGCGTTTGGTTGTCTGAATCAGGGTTTTCAGGACTATGATTTGATACGCTGGAGGTACCAATGCGTTATTCAAGAGTAGTATCCGTTATATTCATTGTTGTCATACTAACCTCTATTGCTTCGGCAGGGGTATGGCAGGAAAATTTCGACAATGGGCTTCCGGATGGTTGGAACGCTGTTAAAGGTGAGTGGAAGATTGAGAAAGACGCTTATGCCGAAACCTCTGGTGCACAGTACGCCAAGACGATGTTCGGTGATGAAAATTGGGGAGATTACACCTTTGAGGTGGATGTAACGTTGGTGAAAAACGTGAACGTGAATGCAGCGGGTGTGTTAATCCGTGCCGATAAAGACGGGGACAACGGTATGCGATTCTGGATTCGCACTGACCAACATAAATGTCAATTCTCCCGATGGAGGGAGAATCAATTTGAGCACATTGTAACCCCTTTACCTGTTGACCCAGAAGTCGGCGAAACTTATCGGCTTAAGGTTGTTGCAGAGGGTCAGAATTATCAATGTTTCGTCGATGATGAACTCCTGTTTGAAGGAGACGATGATGCGAAATTCCGAGACAGTGGACGCATCGGTTTTATTACCTATGAGGCACATGTCCATTTCGACAATCTGAGCATTGACGGAGATGATGTCCCTGCCTTCGCCGTTGAGCCGAATGGTAAACTTGCAACCCGCTGGGGACGGCTGAAAACAGACCTTCGGGTTCAGTAGCGGATAGGAGACAATAATGATAAGCGTCGAACGCCCGTCTGAAATAGGCACACCTCAATGGAAGGGACCACAGCAACGGCAACTCCGTTTTGCGCTCGATCCTGCTGAAGTTGACGAGTATCGCGAGAAGGGATTCCTCATCCTTCGCGATGTTTTTCAACCTGAGGAGATTGAGATCTATCGCCAAGAAGCAGAACAGATTGTTGATCGTGCGCTTTCGTTGAGTCGTGAATTTCAGCTTGAACCGAAATACAATCTCCGCTTCGAGATGTTGGCGGATGGTCATCCGTGGAAGATTGACCCGTTTGTAAGTATCTCGCCGCTATTTTCTGCACTCGTCCGAGATAGACGGATTATGGATCGGTTGGCATGTTTGTATGATGGCTATGAAGCGGCACTGTTTAAAGATAAACTCATCTTCAAACCGCCAGAGAGCCACGGGAACGGGCTTCATCAGGATTATAATTGGTGGCAAGGATTCCCGCACAGTCTCCTTACGGTTTCAGTCGCACTTGATGCAAGCACGAAAGAGAACGGATGCACAGAACTGTGGACAGGTCATGGTCAAGGATTTTTACATGAACCGGGTTCGCTTGACAAAACTCAGATTGATCCCGAACGACTCGCGAGTGAGGCGCATGTCTACGTCGAGTTAGAACCGGGAGATATGGCAATCTTTACCTGTTTCACGCCACATGCGGCGGCGTCCAATACATCGGACAGTGCTCGGCGAATGTTGTTTTTGAGTTACAACGACAGTCGAGATGGTGAGCATTACACTGCCCACTATGAACACTTTCGCTGGTATCGAACGCGCTCGGATCGCATGCCAGAAGCGGAACGGGTGAAGTATTACTTCCTTTAACGTAGCCTTTAGCGGACCAGCAAAATAGAATTGACAGCCGAGTCTAAATTTGGTATCATACCCACAATACAAACTTCTGACCAACGCAAAGAAACGAGGATCTTCCGATGCCGATTACGGATGCAATGCCGGAACTCAATCGAACACTTCAGTTTTTTCCTGCTGAAAACGAAAATCCGTCGACCTTAACACGTGCCCAAATTGAGCACTTCAATGAAAAGGGTTTTATTTCACCGTTGGATGTCTTTTCTGAAGCGGAGATGGCAGAACACCGCGCCTATTTCAATCAGCTTATGGAGAAGGCATTGGCAGCAGGGATGAATAGTTACTCTATCAACGGATGGCATACTACCTACCCCGGTATCCACGATCTGATTACTGAGGGTAGAATTCTGGATTATGTGCAGGATTTATTGGGTGAAACGCTCATCTGTTGGGGAACGCACTACTTTTGCAAGATGCCGGGTGATGTAAAGCAGGTGAGTTGGCATCAGGATGCTTCCTATTGGCCCCTCTCTCCAAGTAAGACTGTCACCGTATGGCTCGCGATTGACGATGCTGAGGTCGAGAACGGTGCAATGACCGTTATTCCGAAATCGCATTTACACGGGCAGATCGCATTTGAACCAAGCACTGCTGAAGAAAAGAATGTGTTGGGTCAGACAGTGCACGGAGCTACGCAATACGGGGACGCGCCTTTTCCATTCGAGATGAAAGCCGGGCAGATGTCTTTGCATTCGGATCTGCTATTGCACGGTTCTGAACCGAACACCTCAGATCGACGGCGTTGCGGGTTGACGATGCGGTTCGTGCCGCCTGAGGTCCGCGCCTCAAACAATTGGAATCAACGCGCGATTGTCGCCAGAGGAAACGATCCGAGTGGGCATTGGGTTCACAACCCGCGTCCAGATGAGGATAAAATTCCAGTGCGTCATTAAAGTCTCTTCACCCATCTGCTGGCGAGGTTTGGAACCTCGCCGTTAAGGAAGTTAAATCCTGCCTATGTTTCCACGACGACTTATTTTCGCGGCGATCTCAATCAGCAGTGCTGCCTGTTTTGTGCTATTCGGTTATGAGTTTATCCGTTCCGTGTCCACTTCGTTGTTTGTTGATGCTTATGGGGCAGAAAATCTCCCACGCGGTATGATGGCGATCCCACCGAGTATGATCGTGATGTTGTACTGCTACGGTCGCCTGCTCTCGTGGCAGGGTCCGACGCGTGCTTTAGTAATAACCTCCCTTTTTTTTGCTGCCTTAATCCTCTGGTCCTACACTGCGCTTTCCCGCGGTATGCATTTCGCGGCGGCGATCATCTATGTGTTCCGTGAAGCGTATATCGTGATAGTTATCGAGCAGTTCTGGTCGTTTGTGAACAGCGTGTTGACAACTGAACAGGCGAAGCGGATTAATGGCCCCTTCTGTGCAGTAGCATCTCTCGGTTCATACCTTGGTGGGACACTTGTGAGCAAATGGGCAACCGTGTTAGGTTCCGAAGCGTTATTGCTGTTCACGGCGGGATCCCTTGTGCCGACTGCCGTTCTCGGTATAATGGCTTACAGGTTTGGCGGTGAACCCAAACCCAGTGAAGAAGAGGCAGGGGGTAGGCTTGGACACATTGGTATAAGAACCCTCTTTCGTTCCAAGTATCTCATCTTTATCGGGGTGTTGATTATAAGCACGCAAGTTGTATCGACTGTGCTGGATCTTCGGTTCAATTTATTAGTGGAACTGGAAAGACCTGATAAGGACATGCGCACGGCATTTTACGGCACTGTGTATGGGAATCTCGGACTTGCCGCTGGTATTTTACAATTGGTGGTTGTGCCCCTTGCGCTTAGATTTATTGCGTTACGTTATATTCATCTTACTATTCCAATAGTTCATTTCGTCAGTAGTTTGATTCTGACCCTGTCTCCATCGCTTCGGACTGGAACAGCTGCGTATGTGATTTTTAAAGCCTTAGATTACTCCATTTTCCGAGCAGGAAAAGAATTGTTCTATATGCCGCTCTCGTATGATTCACGCTATCGAGCGAAACAGGTTATTGATTCGTTCGGATATCGCTTCTCGAAAGGTGGGAGTGCAGGTGTGATTGAATTGGTGAGGTTGCGTGTAGGGACGATTGTAGGTACCGCATACTCCGTTACGGCTATGGTGATGGCAGTGTTGTGGGCACCGATCGCTTTCGGTTTGGCACTGGCGTATCAGAAGTTGGAGAAGACAGAGACGGACGAAATGGACGCACATATGGAGTGAAACCCAACACATTCTCACACCTGCAGCGTTTGAAGTGTTGGGTTTCGCTATAATCTATCTACTGACGAGGGGTCGAAAAGTGGGATCCTCCGTGTAAACGAGATGGATGTTTGTTTTTTACCGCTCAACCCAACCTACGATGAAGTCCTACCGGGTGCGATCCGTCATTCTTTAGATTTCATAACGCACAAGTTTCCGTGCGGCATCAGTGATCTGCTCCGCGTTCGGAATAACAAAATTTTCCATCACTGGTGCGAAGGGGACAGGTACAGGTGCAGCTGCTACACGTTCAATCGGTGCATCAAGGTAGTCAAACGCCTCTCGCACGACGAGTGCGGCGATCTCCGCACCGAAACCAGCCCTACCCACTGCTTCATGTGCGATCAATAACCGATTCGTTTTCTTCACGGAGTCGAGGATACTCTCTTTGTCAAGCGGCATCAGCGTCCTCGGATCGATAATTTCGGCAGAGATGCCTTCATCGGCAAGTGTGTCTGCGGCGATGAGTGCTTGCAAGACCATTCGTGATGTCGCGAGAATCGTCACATCGTCGCCTTCACGCTTCACGTCCGCTACGCCCAATGGAATTGTATACTCTTCGTCAGGGATCTCTCCCTCTTCTGTATAGAGGAGTTTATGTTCAATGAACATAATCGGATTGTCGTCTCGGATGGCGGTTTTCAGTAATCCTTTTGCATCATAGGGTGTGGAAGGCATCACAACGAGCAAACCGGGGATATGAACGAACCACGCTTCAAGGCTCTGTGCGTGCTGCGCTGCAGAGGATCGACCGGCACCTCCCTGCGTCCGGATCACGAGTGGCACGTCTAACTGTCCACCCACCATATAACGGATCTTGGCGACTTGGTTCACGATCTGGTCCATACCTACCGCTGTGAAGTCGATATACATCAACTCAGCGACGGGACGCATCCCTGTAACCGCCGCGCCAAGGGCAGTACCGATGATAGCGGCTTCCGAGATCGGCGTGTTTCGGATGCGGTCTTTGCCAAAATCTTGGAACAGCCCGTCTGTTACCTTATAGGCGCCGCCGTATTCAGCGATATCTTCGCCCATCAGAAAGACGGCATCATCGCGTTCCATCTCCTCCACGAGTGCTTCCTTGAGCGCGTCGCGATACGTAATTATTTTCATTTGTCTAATTTACCTTGCGGTTCGGTGAGGTGAGTTGAATAACCAACGAACCTCTCCGTAGATCTGAAGAAACACCCAAGCAAAAACCCTTCCATTTCATTACGGGCTAAGGTTTGGGTTTAAGGTTTTAAAGATAAAAGAGATGTAGTCAGATATCTGTGCCTAATGGAATGAAGCGCAGCCAGACGACCATAAATTAAAAGCCTTTACAACGCTTTCTCCGCCTTCAACCACTCAAGCGTCTGTGAAAATGCTGCGACTGTCTCCGTAACATCTTCTTCCGTGTGTGCTGCTGTTGTCATCCCACCGTTGCTCGCGAGATCAATACCGTTAAGTAATAAGCCGCACCGGAGACGCATCAACATATCCGCATCGCTGTTCCCTTTCAGTTTCCGATAATCCCACGCGTATGGATCGAAATCGGAGGCACGGACATCTTTTTCACCGTGTCCTATAAGCAGTCTAATCCCCGAAAATTCGCCGTAAACGACCCAGTCAAGTCCATAGTCATCAATAACGTTGTTCAACTCGGAGCGAAGCCGTGTTGCGATGCGATGTGCCTGCTTATGCGGTTTGCCTGTTTTGATGATGTTGAGCATAGCGATACCAGCGGCGGCAGAGAGCGGATTCGCGTTAAAAGTGCCGGGGTGTGGCATTTTCAAGCCGTCGCGTTCCGATTTCATGGAGATCAATTCAAGAATCTCCTTTTTACCTGCAAGCGCGCCACCGGGGAGTCCGCCCGCCAAAATCTTTGCGAGTGTCGTCATATCCGGTGTGACATTGTAATGCGCTTGTGCGCCGCCGGGTGCAACCCGGAAACCCGTGATAACTTCATCAAAAATCAGTGGTACATCATGGGTTTCTGTCAGTTCACGCAGCTGCTTTAAGAACGTGCCGTCCGTGGGAACAATACCAAAAGATGCTCCTGTCGGTTCGAGGATAACACAGGCGATGTCCTTGTCTGTTTTCAACTGCGCTTCAACAGCGTCGATATCGTTTGGTGGGCATAGCAACGTCGTCCCACGTACCTCTTGTGGGATACCGGGAACGTTCATATCAAAGGGTGGGTATGCGCCTAAGATGACGCTGTCGTGCCAACCGTGGAAATGTCCAGCAAATTTCAGAACTTTGTTCTTACCTGTATAGGTCCGTGCAAGACGAATCGCCATTAGCGTTGCTTCCGTGCCGGAACTGACAAACCGGACGCGTTCCGCTGAAGGAATCAGCTGCGTCACGAGCGAACCCCATTCCAATTCCAATGGGTGACATGCGCCGTAGTGCGTGCCGCGGTGTATCTGTGTTGTGACTGCTTCCACGACTTCCGGTGGATTATGTCCGAGGAGCAGCGCACCGTGTCCCGCCCAGTAGTCGATGAATTCTCGGTCGTCAAGCCCCCATTTTTTTGAGCCATCGGCACGGGTGATGTAAACCGGAAAGGGTGACATATATCGTCCGTCGTGCGTTACACCGTCCGGAAACAGATGATTCGCAGTCTCCGCCATCTCTCTATCTTTTGCGAAAGTTTTTTGATAGCGTTCTAAAATGGTGTGCATCTTTTCCCTCCTCGTTTTTTTGAGAGTATTGTGAATAAGTATATCATACTTCCATTTTATTTGCGAAGTGAATTTTTCAGTTGTTAATTTATTATGGTAAAGTTTCTATGGAAGTAGATTTTAGAATTACCTATGACGTTATGAACCAGCGAGGTTACAAATCTCACCTACCGAGTATGGGGCGTTTTCGCGCTTGTGGTTTACTCGGCTGTCTACATATTTTTGTGGTTCACTATAGTTTGACAATTCTTGTGAGATGTATTATAATTTACCCTACACTATCCCCTAAGGAGCGTTTTGATGAAACAGATAGATGGCGGAATCACCGCAGTCCCCGGTATCCGCGCAGCAGGTATCCATGCCGGTATTAAGGCAGCGGACGCGAAGGATGTGACACTCATTGTTACCGACACCCCAGCAGCTGCCGCCGGAGTTTTCACAAAGAATAGCGTCACCGCCGCACCCGTTCTTGTATGCCGCGTGCATCTCGCCGATGGATGTGCACAAGCCGTTATCGTCAATAGCGGGAACGCCAACGCCTGCACCGGCGAAATCGGTATGACGAACGCACGACGAATGGCTGCCGCGACTGCCGAGCAACTTGATATAGACGCAAATCTTGTCCTCGTCTCCTCGACAGGTGTTATTGGACAGCAATTGCCGATGGACAAAATCGAAAACGGGATCCAAGCAGCCGCAAGCGCGCTGAGCACCGAAGGCGGTGCCGATGCCGCTGAAGCGATTATGACAACCGATACCCATCCGAAATCTGTTGCCGTAGAGGTAGAGGTTGACGGTATCCCCGTGAGGATTGGTGGGATTGCCAAAGGTTCCGGTATGATTGCACCCAATATGGCGACGATGCTTTCCTATCTGACCACAGATGCTCGAATCAACGCCGAAACGCTCCAAGCTGCTTTAAACCGCGTCGTTGATAATACCTACAATCTCTTGACAGTTGATACTGATCGCAGCACGAATGACACGGTGCTGATTCTCGCGACTGGGCATGCTAACAACGCCGACATCGTTACAACGGGCGGAGAAGATTACGAAGCGTTCTGTGAAGGACTCCAGTTTGTCTGCACCGAATTGGTGAAAATGCTCGCCCGCGATGGCGAAGGTGCAACGAAACTCGTTGAGGTGGTAGTCAAACATGCTAAAAATCGGGACGATGCTGAAAAAGCGGCACGTGCCGTTGCAGAATCGCCACTCGTCAAGACTGCCGTTTTCGCTAACGATGCCAATTGGGGACGGATCATGATGGCGATCGGTAAATCGGGTGCGGAATTCGATCCGTATCAGGTGGATGTCTGGCTCGCTGATTATCAACTCGTCAAGGATGGAATGGATGCCGGCTATGATGAAGACAAAGCCACTGCTCTGTTCGCACAGGATCCGGTGCGTATTATCATTGATCTACGAGCTGGAGACACTGAGATAACGATGTGGACCTGCGATTATTCCTACGATTATATCCGCATCAATGCCGACTATCGAACCTAAGTTTGTTAGTATGTTTTGATGAGGTCAAAAATTTTTGACGAAAATTAACTTGACATTTAAACATAAATATATTAAACTATATATGCTTTTGGAAGGCGCAATCTCTTCTGCGCGAATTGACAAAATTATGCGGGAGTAGCTCAGTGGTAGAGCTCCACCTTGCCAAGGTGGAGGTCGCGAGTTCAAATCTCGTCTCCCGCTCCATCTTTTTGGTGGCGTAGCCAAGTGGTAAGGCCAGAGTCTGCAAAACTCTTATTCGTCGGTTCGATTCCGACCGCCACCTCCATTATTTTTCTCCAAAAGTGGGCGGTTAGCTCAGGTGGCTAGAGCGTTTGCTTGACATGCAAGAGGTCACTGGTTCAAGTCCAGTACCGCCCATCCTTCCAAAATTTTTATTCCGACGAATCTGAACTGTGAAAACTGCCCTTCTCCGTGCATGTTTTAGGCTGCTTTGCCCCTTTTTGTGCAATTCGGACGTTGAGATGCCAGACCTATCGGTATATTTGGTGTTGGCACGGAAATTGCGTACGTTTCTGCAGGTATAGTTTCAACCATACCAGCATCACAATGGTAGTTTCGTAGGTTGGCTAGAGCGGTAAAAGACCAAGAGCCTATGAGTTAACAAGGAGACTGCCGATTTTCGATACCTGTTCTTGTGGGTATATATAGCGAAACCCAACAATCTAAACGCTGCACGCTAAACAGTACAATGTTCTATATCATTGGGTCGGTCCTTACAAAGGAGTAAAACAGTGCGGACAATTTTTGCTAATTCAACTCTTGCTTTTGTTATCATAACGCTCATTGTTGTTATTCATACGGGTTGTGGTTTGAGTGGTCTTGAGCAAAACCGAAGATTTGTTACCCCCGTAGAAACACAAGAGAGTGCGTTCATTGTTATAGACACTACGGATGTGAAGAATCCGACAGTTGCGAATTCTATTCCGCTGCCGTTCCGTGTTGGTCCGAATAATAATGTCGTCTTTACGGGGAAGTACGCTTACGTTACGACAGCACAGCACCTGCATGTTATTGAACTATCTGACCCTCAGCATCCATCATATATTACATCTCTCGCGTTCTCTGATGATGTTGGCAAAGCACGCGTATCTGAACATCAGGTTTATGTGGAGAGTCGTTATAGGCTTTATGTTGTCGATGTTTCAAATCCGGCTCGTCCAGCACTTCAATCTACTGTCCGTTTAAGCCATCCAAACAAAATCAAAGATTTTGACATTCATAAATCTCACCTATATGTTATGGATACTAACGACTATCTGCACATTTTCGATTTAGCAGGCGAGACCGCTCAATTCCTTGAGGCTGTTGCCTTGCCTCAATTCTGGTTTTTAGGGCTTATACCCAAGGGACCCACAGTAAAACCGATTCAGAGAGCCAAGTCATGGCAAGTACAACTTGCGTATCAAGATGGCAACTTCTTGGAGTTATGTGGTGGTAGATATGATAAACTCCGGTTTTCAAAGGATTATATGGTATTTGCTAACTATAAAAACTCAAATCCAGATATTACGATTGTCTGGTCAAGATCAAGATACGTCATACGTGGTGGTGTGCTTGAGCACTACGATGTGACAGGGCACTGTCTCGCCTATCTCTACACACGCGATCTCGGAAAACGTACAGATGTTTATGCCGCTGACGCAGGAAACGTTCTTTTGGTCGCTCAAGACCAGTGGAGCCATAAGATATCCGCCGCAGACAAAGTGGGTGCTCTTACAGATTTTCAAATTTCAGGTAATCTGCTTTATGCATCAAACGCAAAGGGATTCTTTTCTATTATTGACCTTGTTGAAAGTCACACGGATCGTTTTTTATCTGTCACGACGCTTGGAGCGTTTCGTCCAATGAGTATAGCCGTCGGTGAAAACTACGCTGGCGTACTATGTGATTTGGGTGATTTGGAATGATAAAATCCTTTGCATAGTAGACCCTACCATCCCTTCAATGATACCCACTCAAAACGAAGCGGTTTTAATCTTACGGGTTTTTAATTGGCATTTCCCACCTATATCATGTAAAATTATTCGTAAACAACTGACGAAAAGAGACGTTAAGTCTATTAAGACCAATTTTTAAAACCCACACGAATGGACATATAGAGAGTAAACCGCAATGCGTGAACCCAATCAACCTGAAGACTATTTACAACGCGTACGCCATTCGACCGCGCACATCATGGCGTATGCCGTACAACAACTATTTCCAGATGGCGAACGTACCGTTAAACTCGCAATCGGACCACCAATCGAAAACGAGTTCTATTACGATATGGAGGTGCCGCGTCCTCTTACACCCGACGATTTTCCTGAGATTGAAAAGCACATGAAGGCGATGATTAAAGCGAATGTGCCTTTTGAACAGGAGACTTGGACCTACGACGATGCTCGCGAGTGGTTCGGTGAACGAGACCAGAAATTCAAACTCGAATTAATCGACGGCATCTCTGACAGGGAAGTCAGCGCAAGCGATGAAGGTGTTGCTGACGAGGGCGTTTCTATCTATCACAACGGCGATTTCACTGACCTTTGTAAGGGACCGCATGTTGAGAAAACAGGTGAATGTCGGTATTTCAAGCTGCTCCGCGTTTCTGGAGCCTATTGGCGCAGTGATAGCAACCGCGAGCAGTTACAACGAATTTACGGCACCGCATGGGAGACTAAAGCCGACCTTCAGGCATACTTGACACAACGCGAAGAAGCCGCCAAACGCGACCATCGCAAACTTGGACGCGAACTGGAACTCTTTCAGATGCATCCGGAATCACCCGGCAGTGCATTTTGGCTTCCTAAAGGCGCGTTCATCTATAATCTCCTGTCTGAGAAGGTGCGGAAACTCTATCTCAGCGAAGGCTATCAGGAGGTGCGGACACCCCTGATGTACGACAGCAGCCTCTGGAAAACCTCTGGACATTGGGAACACTTTAAAGATGATATGTTCATCGTTGAGGGTGAAGACGGTGAGTCGGCGAGTGCACTCAAACCGATGAACTGTCCGGCGCACATGCTCATTTATAAAAGCGCACGCCATAGTTACCGAGATCTGCCCTACCGCCTGCACGACCAAGGCGTGTTGCATCGCAACGAAGCCACAGGCACGCTGACTGGCTTATCGCGCGTCCGTCAAATGTGTCAGGATGACGCTCACAACTTTGTCACCGAAGACCAGATCGCAGATGAATATGAACGCATCCTTGGGCTTTTCCAACGTATCTACGGTACCTTTGATTTGCCGTTCCGATGCGATCTGAGTACACGCAATCCGGAGAAATTCATGGGGGATGTGAATGTTTGGAATCGCGCAGAGGTAATACTTGAAGACGTTTTGAAAAACAATCAGATTGAGTATAGCGTTGATCCCGGCGAAGCGGCGTTCTACGGTCCTAAACTCGATTTTCAAGTCCGAGATTCGCTCAACCGTGATGTGCAATGTGCCACCGTACAACTCGATTTCCAGCTGCCCGAACGGTTTGAACTCATTTATGTCGCACCCGACGGGTCTGAGAAGCGTCCCGTGGTTATCCATCGCGCGATTTGCGGAAGTTTTGAACGTTTCATCGCGATGCTGATTGAACATTATGCCGGTGCCTTTCCCACGTGGCTCTCTCCCGTCCAGTGTGTTGTGATGACGATTAGCCAACGTTTCGTTGACTACGGCACGGAGGTCGAGCAACTTCTCTCGCAAAAGGGGTGTCGTGTTGCGTTAGATAACAGCGACGACAAGATCGGCGCGAAGATCCGCCAAGCCCGTCTGCAGCGTGTCCCGTATATGTTAATTATCGGTGGTCGTGAAGAAGAAAATCGCACCGTCAGCGTCCGGAGTCGAGACGAAGGTGATATCGGCGCGATGGCACTTGATACTTTCGTTAACAAAATTGTTCAGGAAGCCGACTTAGATTTTTAATTGGCAATCAGCAATCAGCAGTCAGCGATCAGAAAGAAAACCTTGTGGTGGTTATCGCAAACATCCCTGCCATACTGTTCCCTACTGACAGCCGAAGGCTGAGAGCCATTCCCAGAAAGGAGTATTCCTAATGTATAAAATTTTGACGGTCAAATCTGCCGTATATAGCCTTACAATTTGCACCCTTCTCGTCGGCATCATAGTTTTTAGCGGTTGTAGTTCCTCTAAACAGGTTACTCGTATTGATGCGGACACCACAGTGGATCTGTCTGGACGTTGGAATGACACGGATTCGCGCATGGTTGCTAATAAGATTATTGGTGACTGCTTAAACCACCCTTGGATTAACAACCACGGCATGAGTACAGGTGGCAAACCCGTCGTGATTGTCGGTGGCATCCGTAATAAGAGCATGGAACACATTCCAGTCGCCACATTTATAACCGATATTGAGCGCTCCTTTATTAATTCTGGGAAAGTCCGAACCGTCTCCAGTTCGAGTGAACGTGGCGAAATTCGCGAAGAGCGCGCCGACCAAGGGGAATCCGCTGCACTTGAAACCGTTAAACGGATGGGGCGTGAACTCGGTGCCGACTACATGATGACCGGTGAAATCAACACTATTGAAGACCGAGAAGGCGGAAAGCAAGTCGTCTTCTATCAGACGGATCTCACGTTGACGGACATTGAGACAAACGAGAAGGTCTGGATCGGTCAGGAGAAAATTAAGAAGTTCATCGGGCGGGACAAGTTTAAAATGTAAGACGTTTGCGATGCGTCTGTTTGGGGCAGGGTGCCGTGCTTGTCCTGTTGAGCTACTTTGTTTGGGTGGATGGCTTCGGCTTTCGTGCCCGCCCGCTATTATTCCCTTCATATCTACGGAGACCGATGATCAAAACACTTCCCTTTCTGCTTATTGTTTTTTTTATGATAGGGTGTGGCGGCTATAAATTTCAAGAAGTCGGCATAGCATTGGAAACGGGCAAACCAGAAGATGCTTACACCTATCTTCAGGAACATACGCCGAAGAACCCGGATATCCCTTTTCTGTTTGAATTGGGATTGGTTGCTCATTATGCCGATCGGTTTTCCGAAAGCAGCACGGCGTTTGATCGAGCCGGAGATATTGCTGAGGACCGTTATACTAAAGAGATCTCAAAAGAAATAGGTTCACTGGTCACCTCCGATAAGTTGCGTCCTTATTCTGGCACCCAGTATGAACGACTTTTGAGCCACTATTATCGTGCACTCAATTATGTCTACCAAGGTCAGTTAGATGGCGCATTGGTGGAATGCCGCCGTGCTACAGGTCTAATCAACTACTTCAAAGATGAAAAAGATTACGATTTCTTCGGGACTGGATTTTTGGCATATCTTTCTGGCGTGCTCTTTGAAGCTGTGGGCGAGTGGAATGATGCCTTGATTTCTTACAAGCAAGCCGCCGAGTACTATAAAAACGCCTCGGAGAAGACCGGTGTGCAAACGCCAAAAGACATCGGCAACGCTCTGGTCCGATTGACACGCAGGCTTGGGTTTACTGATGATTTTGAGCGTTACCAGCGACAATATGGCGAATCTCCACCACGTCCTAAAAATACCGGTGAACTGATTCTCTTTTACGAAAGTGGCTACGTCCCTTCTAAAGGTGAGGAGGCTTTGACTTTTCCAATCCTCAAAAAAGACGATGTGGAAGATGAAAAGTTTGTGCCGACACTTATAGGACGCGAAGGGATGATCTTTGAAGATATCGAATTGGAATATCTCTTACGCGTTGCGATTCCGGCGATTGATTCCTATCGTCCACGCTTCTCAGGAATCGAGGTTGTTATTGGAGATGTAAAGGCGAGAGGTATGCTTGTAGAAGACGTGGAAAACATCGCTATAGAAACCTTCAATGCCCAACGTCCTATTATTCTTTTGCGAACACTCGGACGTGCCTTATTGAAATACTTGGCGTACCGAGAAGCAAACAAGCAACATGAAGCCTTAGGCATCCTTGCGAACCTTGCTGGCGTTGTGACAGAGCAGGCGGATACACGTTCTTGGCAAACGCTTCCGAATCAGATTTTTATGGTGCGCATGTCGCTCCCGGCAGGCACACATACACTCAAGTTCTCGTTTTTGGATGCGAATGGGCAGGTTCGCGGAAGTCAATCCGTGCCGGGTATTAAGATTGATGCAAATCGGATAACATTTCTGAATCACCGAACATACGAATAACCTTCTTTTATTGGCGAGGTTTACAACAACGTCTCTTTCTGGATTTTTAAATTATAGGCTCCTGACTGCTTGCTATTATGAGCGGGCACTTGACGAGGCTTGAAAAGGTATTTTCGCGAAGGTGCCGCTAAAACATATCAGAAGCCGTTGCGGAATGTAATGGAGCAACGAGCAATGGCCAATTATTAAAAAAACATGGAACGTATCTATTTAGACTACAACGCCACAACACCACTCCGTCCCGAAGTCCGAGACGCGATGATGCCCTATCTTATGGAGGCGTTTGGCAACGGCTCCAGCATTCACGCCTACGGACGCGAGGCACGCACCGCTATTGACAGCGCACGCGAACAGGTCGCTGAACTCATCGGTGCCAAAAGTCCCAGCGAAATTGTCTTCACGGGGAGTGGTACCGAGGCAGATAACCACGCCATCAAAGGACTGACTGAGCTGCAAAAGAGCCGCGGCGAAGGCAACCATATCATTACCTCCTCTGTAGAGCATCATGCTGTTCTGCATACCTGTCAGTATCTGGAACAGCGCGGTTTCGAGATAACCTATCTTCCCGTAGATAGATATGGACGAATTAATGTTGAGCAGCTGCGAGAGGCGGTCCGCGATACGACAGTGCTGATTTCCATCATGCATGTCAACAACGAGAATGGCACTATCCAACCGCTTGAAGAGATCTGTGAAATCGCTCAGGAACACGAGATCCCTTTTCACACCGATGCCGTGCAATCGGTCGGTAAGTTGGAGATGAACGTCCAAGCACTCGGTGTGAACCTCTTGGCGTTTTCTGGACACAAGATTTACGCGCCCAAGGGTATTGGTGTCCTCTATATCCGCCGCGGCACGCGATTGGCGAACCTCGTTCACGGTGGCTCGCATGAACGCAACCGACGCGCTGGATCCGAAAACGTCCCTGCGATTGTCGGGCTTGGTGTTGCCGCTGATCTTGCGAAACAGGAGCAGAGCACCTACGCGCAGCATCTCGATTCTTTAACCCAGCAATTGCGCGAAGGACTCGATACATACATTGATCGGTTGCACTACAATGGACACCCTGACCACTGTGCTCCCGGCACGCTTAACGTCTCTTTTGAAAATGTGGAGGGTGAGAGCCTCATCTTGCGTTTAGACATGGAGGGTATCTGTGTTTCGACGGGTTCAGCGTGTACCTCTGGTTCTATGGAGCCGTCGCATGTCCTCGCTGCGCTTGGCTTGCCGCCTCGCTTGGCACAAGGCACCGTCCGCTTTTCCTTAGGCAGAAACACAACCGAAGCTGAGATTGATGCTGTCATCACCAAGTTACCGAAGGTCATCCAACAGATGCGAACTCTGTATAGAGGATAGGTGCTACCCTTTTCTTGTAGGAGCGATCTCTCAATTGCGTCCTTTCCTCATTTCCAATAAGTGGTAGATATGGTTTCCAACCGCATCGGATCTACAGGATTGTTTCCACCGAAACAACCTCGCCAAGGGCAGCCCTTTTTTCTGCAGCCTAATGCCCCTTTCCGTGCAGCTTAGCCCGTTCAATCGCACGGATTACCACAGATTCAGCATTTTCAGTATTGGCATAGGAATTGCATCTACCTCCATATCAACAATTTTATTTTTTGGAGGTAAGGACGAATGCGCGAGAAAATAACCTCAGGTGCTTTTATAACTTCGTTGGTACTTCACCTTGTCATAGCGTTTGTTGTCGGTATCTATTTCGTCACGCAGACCGAGCGGTTTAAAGACTTGATGGGTATTGAAGTATTCCAACCCAAAGAACCACCGAAGCCTAAGGTCGGAAGGGCTGTTGTAAAACCTGTTGATAAACCGACTGTTCCAACACGAAATATTGTCATTGAACAGATTCAGGTGCCACCACGTTTGGATACTGTGTTTCTCCGTGAGCCGACGTTCCGATCTCAGAAAGTGCTCCGGTTTTCATACCAAACCGTCAAAGTAAAACCGCCAACGGACCCGAACAGACTGAAAGTGGTTACGTCGAACCGGGCAGTGCCAACAGATGTAATACATGCTGATTTGCTCGTGTCAGATGCCCCAGATGCCTTGGCAGTCTCCGCACCTGTGATAACGGTACCGTCCGCACGAACGAGAAATGTTGTCCGTGGTATCGCAGGACAGTTGCAGGTCGCTCTGGAGCATCCTCCGGGCCTCTCAATGGTTGAAAACGTTGGTGCTGCACGCGATGCTCTTGGCGATGTCGTTGAAAACATCACACTCTCTAAATATATAGTACCGCCCCTTCCCAAAGGCGAGCCGGGTGGGCGCGTCATTGGGAAAGGAAGGGATATCCGAGGTGTATTCCGTTTCACACGGATCCGGCACGATCTTTCTGACTGGTGGGCTGATGCTTCTTCTCTCAACGCATTGACGAAGTGGCTCAACGAACGCACCAAAATCAAAACCGACATGAACGTTGAAGGGGGCGCGCTGAAACTCAACGATGCCAACCTCTTCAAAACACCGCTCGTCTTTATGACAGGACATGATCCTGCACTCGTCCGTTCTCGGAAACTCTTTGGATGGAAACATGGTACCGGTAAAATAGATGGCAGTCTCACCGGGTCTGAAGCCGCTGGTATGCGTCGCTACCTCGTTGAGAAAGGCGGATTTCTCGTCTTTGATGACTGTGGTGTGAACGCTCCGGCACAGGCAATGGTTCGCCTCTTTCTCTCGCAAATGCGTTACGTCATGCCTGAGTATCAGGTTGAGCGGATCTCCAACAACCACGCAGTCTACAATAACTTCTATGGGATGGGGGGTCCCCCTGTCGGCTTCGACATCTTCTGGTGGGGGACACGTCCACCGAAACGGAACTACCTCGAAGGTATCTCTGTCGGTGAGAAATTGTCGGTTATTGTTGTCCGTCGTGACTACATGTGCGCGATGGGGACTGTCAGTTACCCATCACGGAGTGTCCACTATTCACCCGGTGTCTATCGTTTCATGACGAACGTCGTAGTCTATGCGTTGACACACGGTTCCATTTCCGACTACTCCGGTTATGTGCCAGGAGATTTATTACTTGAAAAAGAACTTCCGACGCGTCCACCTGCTGCTGCGAGGGTTGGCAGTTTTGAGTAGCGTTTCTGCAGTGGCAATAATTCCCAGGGTCATTCAATTTTAAGATTTCTCATTTTATGATGTTAACTGCGAGTATAGGTTTTGCGGCGAAAAGTTGAAGTGCGTCGGTGATTTTAGTATGTCCAGTGAATCGTAAGACGGAGATTGCGGTGTTTCGCAAAGCTGCCATGACTTGGGGGAGCACACCTGTTCTGACGGTTGAGGCGTCCTCTTGAAAGACGGCATCTCGGATCCAATGGAGTTTATTCTCAATCGTCCAGTGTTGGCGTCGGAGTTTGAGCAAGTCAGCTGCCGAGGCGCGTTCAGGTGATAGACTCGTGATGCCATACTGCACGTGGAAACCCTTGACGTGTGCGGTGCTTTTCTGTTTCTGGTGTGTGGTGTATTGATAAACTTGTTGTAGCCCCGGCCAGTCGGTATGTTCGGTCAAGAGAGTGCTTGTGGTGAGGGTGCGAGTGGTAATCCTGCCTTTTGCGTCTTCTGTATTCGTATACGTTTGAAGATGTGCGCCGACTTCTGCGTGAAGATTTTCAAACCGGCGGTGTTCCACTTCGGGTGGATCTGTTTCATCCAAGGGTTCAAAGAGGTCTCGAATATCCTCATATAACTGCTTCTGATTCGCTTTGACGGGGAGGCAGTAATCTGCTTGAGCATCAAGGATTTGTTGACAGAACTTACGTTGGGTCAAAAGTGCGTCCGTGGTGATGACGAGACCTGAGACATCAAACGCTTTCAAGAGTTCAATGGAAACAGGGATTTCATTGGTCTTTTCACTCACCGCACATTCTGCGACAGGGATGCCTAACTCATGAAAGACCGCTGCGAGCAGATGGGTCCTGCGGACATCTTCGGTATGACTGTTGCCTAAGGTTTTACCATCTATCGCAAGTCCCTTCAAGTTAGATGTGGAAATGCGCAAACTTGCTAAAGTCTGTGTCGTCCACTGCGTGAGCGTCTTTTCTACAGTGGCGATGTCAAGACGCCGATAGAGATAATGAAACGTTGATGCCGCCGGGGTTTGTTTCGCCGTGAACCCCAAGGCGTTTCGAAGGGCAGGGTGGAGCCGCGCCCATTTGGCAAGCTGTGTATAGCTGCGTTGACCACACAAGAGACCGACAACCGTGAGCGCAAGCATCGAGGCTAACGGATGCCGGAGCCCTTTTTTCTTGCGGGGATCTGGCACTTCTGCTAACATATCAACTAAGTGGCAGGAAGAAGTTCTTGTCATACTTCACCTCAAAAGTGTGCTACTTTTTATGGTGAAGTATAGCAGAAGTCGCGTGACTTTTCACGCGACTTCTGCTTATCTGAAGTATTAACACCCGTGAAAAATATAACACAAAAAACCTACAATTGAATGACCCTGCAATAATTCCCTTTTCCTGTTGACAAAAAAGACATATTCCATACAATAGGATGCATTGTTTCCAGAATCTATCACACGGCTAACTAAATTTATATCAAAGGACCCATATATGGAAAAAACGCATCTCCTTCATGCCCCACACCTCCACGCAATTGCACGCAATATATTTGTCGCTGCAGGTGCGTCTCGGCACATCGCGGAGGATGTCGCCGAAATCCTCGTTAACGCCAACCTCGCCGGGCACGATTCACACGGTGTGCTGCGCGTCCCTGCCTATCTACGTGGTATTGATGCCGGACACTTGGACCCCACTGCAGAACCCAAAATCCTCGCGGATAGTCCGAATACCTTGTGTCTTGATGGGCAACGTGGTTTTGGACACTATGTCTCACGGTGGGCGATCCATAAAGCCATTGAAAAAGCGAAAACTGCCGTTTCCTGCTGTGTTAGTATCAGCAACACTGGGCATATCGGACGTTTGGGTGAGTATGCAGAAGCAGCGGCGAAAGCTGGATGTATTGGACTTATCAGCGTTGGATCGGGTGGCAAAGGTGGCGGACCGACGGTTCCTTATGGCGGTTCACAAGGCACTTTCAGCACAAACCCGATCGCCTTGGGTGTGCCAACTGGCGATGATAATCCTTTTATCGTTGACTATGCTACGAGTATGATTGCTGAAGGGAAAATCCAAGTCGCGCGGAGCAAAGGCATCGACTTACCGGAGGGCTGTATCCTTGATAAAGACGGGATGCCGAGCGTCAAGCCTGCTGACTTCTACGATGGCGGCGCGCTTCTTGCATTTGGGAAACATAAAGGCTACGCGCTCGCTATGTTCACCTGCCTCCTCGGCGGATTGGCAGGAACATTTGACACAGAAAGCGGCAAAATGGGTGGCATCTTCATGCAAGCAGTTGATGTCAACGCCTTTACGCCGGTTGAGGAGTATCAGAAAGGCGTACGTGCCTTCTTAGACGGCATTAAGTCTACACCGCCAGCACCCGGCTTTGATGAGGTATTGGCTCCTGGTGATTTTGAACACCGGTTCCGTACACAGCGATTGGTAGAAGGAATTGAGATACCGGATACCATCTACAATCAACTTCAAGAGTGCGCAGACAAACTGGGCATTTCCATCGGCGAGGACACCATTGAGGAAGATGACAAGGCGCACTACGGTCCACTCTCGTAAATTTGCTTAGTGGGTTAGAAACTCCGCCTGCGAAATGAACCGCAAGGAAAATTTAAAAAATGAGAAGGTACATATTTGAAGCCGCACATCTTCAGGCATTTACAAATAACCTATTTGTAGTGGCAGGCACACCACAGCACATTGCGGATAACGTTGCCGAGATTTTGATAAAAGCGAATCTCGCTGGTCATGATTCACACGGTGTGCTTCGTATCCCCTCCTACCTTGATGGGATTAAAAACGGTGGTATCCGTCCCGATGCCGAACCGGATGTACTACGAGAAACCGATAACACGCTCCATATTGATGGTGGGAACGGCTTCGGACATTACACCGCTCGCTATGCAATTCGGCGCGCGATCGAAAAGGCGAAAATCGGGCGCACTTGCTTCGCGACGCTCACTCGGACAGGACATATCGGTAGGGTCGGGGAATACGCACAAGAAGCTGCTGAATCAGGATATATCGGGATCATCACCGTCGGCGGAGGTTCAAAAGGCGGCGGACGTATTCTTCCTTTTGGTGGTGCTGTTGGTGCACTCGGCACGAACCCGATTGCTATCGGTGTGCCGACGGGGGATGACACGCCGTTCCTGATTGATTTCGCAACGAGTATGATTGCGAACGGTAAAACCTACGTCGCGGTCAGTGAAGATCGCGATCTCCCCGAAGGATGTGTCGTTGACAAACACGGTAACCCCACCGTGAAAACCGCTGCGTATAACGATGGCGGAAACCTCCTTGCTTTTGGGAGGCATAAGGGTTACGCCCTTTCTCTCTTTGTAGCATTGCTCGGTGGGCTGGGAGGTGCATTTAATGTTGATGCTGGACAGATAGGCGGTCTCTATATGCAGGTTATTGATGTCAGCGCGTTTACACCGCTTGCGGAGTATCAAAAGGGAGTCCGCGCGTTTTTAGATACGATCAAGGCGACACCACCTGCCGCTGGTTTCGATGAGGTGTTGGTTCCCGGTGATTTTGAAGTGAATACTCGAACACATCGCCTCGCAAACGGCATTGATATACCGGATACCATCTATCAGCAGCTTCTCGAATGTGCTGAAAAGTGGAATGTTCCTATGGTGGAAACCCGGTAATTTAGCCTTGGAACATGTAGGTATATTTATCAATATTTTTGTCTTGTATTACCCGCTGGTATATCAGTAATGCTTGCAAAATCTATAACTATTAAAAAAACAATTGATTCCATGCAATTTAAGCATCTATTTCTAACAGTAATTGCTTTATTAGCGCTTCCATTCACGATCTCCGCTCAAGAAAAGCATACCTCATTTAGGCATGGTAGTAGCATCCGAGCAATGGCATATTCCCCGGTGAATTCTTCTGTCGTTGCGAGTGCCGGTGATAGTGGCGCGATAAAGTTGTGGGATTTGCGGAACGGCACCGCAACAACGCTCGGTCAACACACCGATACTGTCAATTCTATCGCCTTTTCTCCAGATGGCAGGTTTCTCGTTAGTGGCGGTGACGATTACGTGTTTAAATTGTGGGATGTTCGGCGTAAACAACATATTGCAACCCGTGATCATGTTACCGGCCGGACCCTCTCACAAGTCAAAGCAGTTACCTTCTCACCAAACGGTGAGATGATAGCAACTGGGGGTAGACACGCGAAATTATGGGATGCTCGAACTCACAACGAAATGTTTACCTTCACACACGATGAATGGGTTTGGGCAGTTGCTTTTTCCACCGATGGCAAACTACTCGCTACAGGAGACGACAACGGACAAGTTAACGTCTGGAATCTTCAAAACCACCGGACTGTGGCACAATTCCAAGCTGATTCCAATGCTGTCTATGCTGTTCAGTTTTCGCCAGATGATCAAATCCTTGCCGGTGCTGGGTACGAAGGGAACGTCAAGTTATGGAAAGTACAGAACTGGAAATCCCACGGCGTGCTAACTTCCAATGGAACAGTCTCTGAGATTAGTTTTTCACCCGATAGCAGTACGCTTGCCACCACAGGCTACGAATCTGTCAACCTTTGGACGGTTGACATCGGCGAGAATATTGCTGCGCTCACAGGACACACAGATTGGGTCAGGACTACCACCTTTTCTCCAGACGGAGATGCGTTAATCAGCGGTGGTGCGGACGGAACGTTTCGAATCTGGAATATAACACCCTACGGCACTACGGATCGAGATATGGTGCGAATAATCTACTTTGTTCCGAGTGATCGCAGGGCGCAACCGAATATTGGGACAAAGTTAGATAGACTCGTAAGGGATGTACAACGCTTTTATGCTGACCAAATGGCAGTCAACGGGTTTGGTAGAAAGACTTTCACTTTCGAGACGGGTGAAAACGGAGCAATGCTTGCTTATCGTGTTGATGGACAGTTTACGGATCGGTACTACCTTACGGACACAGCAAACAAAGTTTACACGGAACTCGCTTCACAGTTTGACTTCGGAAAGCACGTTTATCTTATCGCTGCAGACATCAGTAGCGGGTCCATTGGACCGCAAGACAAATGCGGGGTTGGCGGCGGCAATTATTGGTATGAAAATGAGACCCTTGTACGGGAGCGCGGTGGATACGCCGTTATTCCTGCATCGGGTGAGTGTTTCGATAGTACGTATGGTAGGATTGTCACAGCGCATGAACTCGGACATGCCTTTGGTTTAGAACATGACTTTCGCAACAATGCTTATGTCATGTCCTACGGTGCAGCTCCCAATCGGTTGTCTAAGTGTGCTACCAGATGGCTCGACGCAAATCGCTTTTTTAACCCAAACCAGACTGCCTTTAACGAACCGACAGCAATCCAAATGCTCACGCCGTCGGTTTATCTTCCGAACGCGAAAAACTTCACCCTCCAATTTGAAGTAACGGATGCAGATGGTATCCATCAAGCCCAGTTGTTGGTCCCGGTGACTGCGGCGGACCCAGCACCGGGTATCAAGTTGCACAGTTGTAAAGACTTAAACGCCCAGAGTAATACCCTTGAATTTAGTGCCTCAACCTTAACAGCACATGGGGTTAACAATATAGTCCTCCAAGTGATTGATTCGTATGGAAACGTTACACGGCAGGATTATACGCTTAAGGCAGACAACTCTCTACTTTCCGGAAACAACGCCGATGTCAACGGCGATGGAAGGATTGATGTGGCTGATTTAGTGCTGGTTGCCTCCAATTTCGGCAGAACTATTAATGGCAGTGTTAATCCAAATCCGGATGTCAACGGAGATGGGGTTGTCAATGTTGCGGATCTTATCTTGGTTGCGAGTTTGTTAAGTGAGGCACCAACAGCACCCGTGTTACATGCCCAAGGTGTGCATACACTCACAGCAGCGGACTTGCAGGAGTGGATCAGGCAAGCGAAAAGAGTGGATTCTTCACACCTCCGTGCTGGAGTCGTGGAGAAGGGTGTTGTTGTACTTGAGCAGCTCCTCGCAACCCTAAGTTTTCCGAGAGAGACTCGCCTCTTAGAAAACTATCCAAACCCATTCAATCCAGAGACATGGATACCCTATCAGTTGTCTAAACCTGCGGAAGTGACTTTGCACATCTACTCTGTGGATGGAATCTTGGTGCGGACGTTGGCATTGGGACATCAACCTGTGGGAATGTATCATAGTAAAAGCCGCGCAGCGTATTGGGATGGTCGAAATGAGAAGGGGGAACGTGTAGCAAGTGGCGTTTATTTCTATACATTGTCTGTCGGAGACTTCACAGCAACCCGGAAGATGCTGATTCAGAAATAGTATCAAATGACCTTATGATAGCTGGAGTGCTGATGTTTATTGACTTCCCAGCGATCGTTTCTCAGTGGGTTGCGTTGGTTTCGCTGGCATCTTCCTTGAAAAATGATGTGCTGATCGATCAACATGTCTCAAGTATAGCAAAACCGGTAGCGGCGTGTCAAGCCTATTTTCAAGGCGACTGCCCGGTTTGCCAAGTCAAGTGTGTCGGGAACAACGGATTAGAGGATCATTGGGGTTCTCCTTGCTGATTTGCGGCTGAATTGGCAAGGTTTGCATCCATAGTTTGAAGTTGGTGCTTCGGGATCAGGTCGAGATATTGAGAGATGACGCGTTTAGAAAGTCGTGTAATCTGTGAGATGTTGTCAATATCAGCGGTAGCAGTGCGAACGACTTTTACAGACTCATAATCGCGAATGTATCGGTCAACAGCCTGCTTAGAGTGTTTGGTCTTTGCGGCAATCCTGGGGGTCAGATGCCCTTGAAGATAGAGGGTTATGATCTCTTTCTTGTGGGTAATAGCCCCCGATAAGTCATGGATATTGCCGCGAGTGGGTAAGATTTCGCCGGTGGTTTTTTGCCATTCATTGACATAATCACAGACGACAGCATCACAGACGTTGAGCAAGACTGCCAAGTCGAGTTGTGTCAATAATGCGCCTTGGTCATAAGCTTGATGACACCAGCGGACCAAGCGATTGATCCTGAGTTGTCGGGAGGTAAATCCGTTGCGAAAGGATTCAATATCCTCTGCGGCGAGGTATGTCAGGATGACGGGTTTCATACGGGTTTTGACGATGGACTTGCCTCTTTCGGGATGTTCCTCAATAGGGACCGCCATCCAAACGAGATGTCCATAACTCAGGAGTCGCTCCTCCGGGAGTGCGTCGCCCATGGCGAGTTTCTCCAAGGGAAGGGTAATGACGAAATAGTCTTCAACGGTCGTAAGAATATCATCGACAATAGCCGTCGCCGTGACTTCGCCTTTGTCATAGCCGTAGTCATTGAGAAAGCGATGGATGAGCAACTGTCGTAGCGATTTATCGTTGATGGCGGTGCGCGTCTGAGGTTTGCTCATGAGAGTTCCCCCTTTTTTTCATCCACAGGCTCTGGGTGAAGGAGTTGGGTCATGTGATCGGTGTGTTGGTATTCTTGATACAACGAAAGATACTCGCGGATAAGCCGATCTGAGAGGTGGGTGATCAGGCGTATCTGTGCGTTCGGAAACCCTTGATGATGGAGCGTAGCAACTTGTGTAAAGTCTCTCAAATACCGCCAGACAGCCCGTTCAGAGTGGTTCGTCTTTTGCTCAATCTCGGTGAAGGTATAGCCCTTGAAATACAACTCGAGGATCTGCGTCTTATGAGACAGACCGGGCCCCATGTCGTGTTTCGCACCGCGCGTCATCACGAAATACCCCGACTGTTTCAACGCTCGGATGTCGCGTTTCACGGTGGCAGGACTCGTGGTTAACAACACGGCTAAATCCTCATAACTCAGCAAGGCTTCTTGGTCGTAAGCCTCTTTGGTTAATCGGAGGATCCGATGCCGTCTGAGACCTGCGAGTCCATACTCCGCTAAAACTTCGAGGTCGGCTTGGGTGTCATTGAGGGTCAGCCGGCAGGAGACTTTTTTCGCTAAAGCGATATGTTTACCTGCGGGTTCCTCGGCAGCGACTGCCTCGTAGCAGATTTGCCCCGACATCAGTTGCACATCGGCGTGTTGATGAAAATAACTCGAAATCTGTTTATAGGAGGCTTCAGCAACGAGAGGCATCAGATTAAAGTCTGATGAAATCTTCTGAATAATAGCCGCTCTTGCGTTCTTGGATTCGAGTCGTTTGATACCGTAGGCGGTATCCTTTTGGCGTTTCATATTGACCTCCATGAGGAGAGTGTCGGTGATGCGAATACATCTACCTGTTAGGGTAACTCATACTATTAGTGTAACTCATGGGGTCATTTGATACAAACTATAAGTGATTGAAAGCAAGATTCCGTAAGGGCAGGCGTTCGCGTCTGCCCTTTTTTCTTCAGGATATCTGGACCATAGGTGCAGTGTTTTCTTGTTCCACTGCTGCCTCAATCCGCACAGCACAGAATTTCAACTCTGGTTGCTTAGATACTGGATCGAAAGCCGGATTCGTCACGTAATTCGCATTGGTCTCGGCGTGGAAGAGATCCCCCCAATGGAACGGGGTAAAGAGCAAGCCACGTCGAATTGTTTCCGTGATACGTGCCTTCGCATAACATCTTCCACGTCGCCCGACAAGATACACCCATTGACCGTCTTCAACGTCGTTTTCTACTGCATCGTCGGGATGGATTTCCACAAAGGGTTCCGGGTCCTTACGGACAAGCTGCGGCACTTTGCCCGTCCGAGTGCGGGTATGCCATTGACTCGCAACACGTCCTGTTGTCAAACCGAGCGGGAACTCATCATTTGTATCTTCATCCGGTGGTTGATAGATAGGCGTTTTGAATTGCGCCTTCCCAGATTCTGTGAAAAACTTCCTGCGTGTGTACCGCCGAGGTGTTCCCGGATGCCGCGGGTGAGGACAGGGCCAGCGCAGTGAGGTTTTCGCGAGACGTTCGTTCGTCATTCCCATCTGATCGCACGGCGTACCCGCCGTCAGAAGTCGATATTCATCCCAAACCTCTTCAGCCGTGTAGAAGTCGAAATTCCGCTTGAATCCCATCGCTTTCGCGACCTGTGTGAATATCCACCAATCCGGTTTCGCTTCACCGGGTGGTGTAAGGAATTGATCACTTCGGACGACGAGCCGTTCGCTGTTCGTCATTGTGCCTTGCTTTTCACCCCACTGGGCTGCTGGAAGTAGCACATCCGCATATTTCGCAGTCTCTGTTGGGTAATAGCAATCCTGCACGATGACTAAATCAGCACGTCGTAGTCCTTCCTGCGAGACCTTTGTATCGGGCATACTAACTGCTGGATTCGTACAAGCGATCCAGAGTGCGCGAACTTTACCCTCAGCCGCTGCCTCAAACATCGGAACCGCCGTTAAACCGGGGTTCGGGTCAATGCTGCCAGGTGGAACACGCCATGCACCCTCCAGATACGCACGATGCATATCATTAGTGACAACACGATAACCGGGCAATTGGTGTGACAAATAACCGACCTCTCTACCCCCCATCGCATTCGGTTGTCCTGTCAGCGAAAACGGACCAGCACCCCTTATGCCGACTTCACCTAACTGGAGATGCAAGTTGATGAGAGCGACATTTTTGTCAACGCCGCTCGTACTCTGATTTGTGCCTTGGCAGTAAAAACTGAGCAAGCGACTCGGCTTAGAAAGGTATTCGACGATCTCGTCAATACGCCCTGGGTGAATATCGCAGGCAGCGAGCAGCACATCCTCGTCCAAACTTTTCAGATGGTTCTCGTAGGCACTGAAGTTTTCAGTGTTTCGTCGGACGAAACGTCTGTTAACTCGCTCTATCGAAAGGAGACGCTTGGCAATGAGTTGGAGGAAGGCGACATCGCTGCCCGGTGCGAGTGGCACATGAACGTCCGAAAATTCCGCTGTCTTGCTGCGGCGCGGATCTACGGTGATAATCCGCACATTAGACTCTACGGCGCGCCGTTTCCGAATCATCTGGAAGAGAACAGGATGGTTTGCCGCCATATTCGCACCGATAATCAAAAAGACATCGGCGTGCTGAATATCGTCGTAACAGGTCGGCGGTCCATCTGAGCCGAACGCCTGCATGTAACCGACCACTGCAGAAGACATACAGAGTCGACTATTCGTGTCCACGTTATTCGTACGGAGGAATCCTTTGAACAACTTATTGAAAATGTAAGAGGCTTCCGTGTCCAATTGTCCAGAGCCGTAAAGCGCGATGGAATCTTTGCCGTGCTCCAATTGGATTTCATGGAGTCGATTCGCTGTGAAAGCAATCGCTTCGTCCCACGAAACTTGGCGCGGCGGTTCACCCCAGCGATCGCGAATCATGGGATAAGCGAGCCTTCCATCATGGTTTTGAAAAACCTGTTTGAGATGTGCACCTTTTGGACAGAGCATACCGTAATTTGGAGCGACATCGTCGTCCGCTGAAATCCTTGTAATTTTATTATCTTGGACGGTTGCGCGGATGACGCAACCGACTCCACAATAGGGACATACCGCTTTTCCAGTTGAATTTTCCATGTTTTTAATTATTAAGTCTCTTCTCCGATTTTTCCGTTGTCAAAATCGGGTTCTCGATCAGTTTGATGGATATTGATTATGAAACGCGTTAATTAGATCAGAGCCATAGGCAGACACGGGATCTGCCTATATATTGAATAGGGTTTACGCAATTCATCAACCTTCCGCTCCAAATCGTCTCTCTCAAGCGTTGGGGTTACAGACCCCTCCCACAAGTTGAAACCGCATTAGGACAAAACCCCTTCAGTTTTCAGGCGTTGTCTCTCTTCGAGTGCTGCATCAAACGCCTTCTTCTCTGCGGCTTGGACTGCAGGCGAGAATCTCACCAACACCGTGCCAACCGAGGCGACTGCGACCATTATGCCGAGATATAGCAAGCCTTGCTGCATCGTGATACTCTCCGAACGAAACAGGAAGCCGGCTGCAACCGCACCAGCGTTTCCACCTGCACCAACGATCCCGGCAACCGCTCCCAATGCTTTCCTATTGACAAATGGAACGATTCCAAACGTCGCACCTTCGGACATCTGCACAAAGAGACTAAAGACAATCATCGTCCCAACGGCAAGCACGAGCACTACCATTTGTGAGAACACTACCAACATGACTCCTTCACCTAACAACACAACGAAGAGGAACATGACACGCCCGCGGAGTCCCATCTTTTTCGCAAAGAAATCGGAGAAAAACCCACCGAGGCTTCGGGCAAAAATGTTCATTAAACCGAACAAGCCAGCGATAAGTCCTGCTGTCTTGACATCCAACTGGAATTGGTCATGATAGTAGAGTGCGGCGACGTTGTTAATAGTTAATTCCACCCCGAAACAGGCGGCATAAATGACAAAAAGTGCCCAGACACGGTAGTCTTTAATCGCCAGCATGAAAGACTCCATGCCCTTGCCTTCCGAAGGCTCAAGTTCACCGCGTTCACGGAGTTCTTTATAGTTACCGTCCGGTGCATCTTGGGTCAAGAAGTAATAAGCAAACCCCGTGACAAATAGGGCGACACCGGGAACGATCATTGCCAGCCGCCAGCCGAGGAATTCGCTCACACCAAGGCTGAGAACAGCCGTAAAGATGAGCGGCATGATCATCTGGGTAACACCGCCACCGAGGTTACCCCATCCCGCTGTCGTCGCATTCGCTGTGCCAACACAATTCGGTGCGAACATCACCGATGTGTGATACTGCGTGATGACAAACGCTGCACCAATCGCACCGATCGCCAATCGAAACAGTAGAAAGGTTTCATAATTCTGGGCGAGTCCAATACCCATAACAGGCAGGGAACCAAGAATCAGAAGCCATGTATACGCCTTCCGAGAGCCAATCTTGTCACAGAGCGGTCCGATTAAGACACGCACCAGCACTGTAATTGCGACGGAGGCGATAATCGTATTACCGATCTGTGCTTTTGTTAACATCAGGTCTTCACGGACAACCGCCATAAGCGGGGCAATGCCGAACCACCCGAAAAAGGCTAAAAAGAACGCAAACCATGTGGTATGAAAGGTTCGCATCTGGATTGTTTTTAAACTAAAGAGATTTATCTGTGTTGCTTTATTTTTAATATCCATTTTTTAAATTTTCCTTACGGTTCGGTCAGGTAGATTGGAAGTTTCAAGTTCCTTTCCGTATACCCGCCCGCGTCGTTGTTGCGGGCTACAGTTTCGTTAGAGCTGCACAAACGAACAGTTTATGCTACAAGGCATCTTATTTTTTTAATCAGAAACCTGCGCGTAATGAAATTATGTTTCCTTAAATGGCATAATTTGTCTTTGCCTTACATTTGGAGCGCAGTCCAGAAGGCTATAATTAAAAAACTCTGCGTGAAAGGTAAGGAACGAGTCCTTCAAGTACCTGCGGTAAATCGTCGCAAGGTACATTTTCCAATACCTTGGGCGCGACTTTCGGATTAGCACCAGCATCTCCCTTGAGGAACACATCCACCGCATCGGTAACAACACCATCAATCTTAACCTTCTTACCGAGCAGTCCAATATCTGCAGCAGCATGGTTGCCACACCCGTTCGGACATCCAGACCAGTGTATCGTCAGCCGTTTCGTATTGCCGAGTTTTGCTTCTAAATGCTGGATTGCCTCCATCGCGCGCGCTTTCGTTTCAATCAGCGAAAAGTGGCAGTAGTCGATACCTGTGCAACTCACCATCCCGCGCATGACTTCTGAGGGGTCATAGCGGAGTTCCTGTAGGAGCGGTTCGGCGGTTAAGTCGCCGATCTTTGCGTCTGGTACATTCGTGATAATCAGATTCTGTCCTTGGGTGAGGCGGATGTCGCCGTTACCGTACTCATCCGCGAGTCGAGCGACCTCGAAAAGCTGCGTCGTCGTGATGCGTCCGACAGGAACAACAAGTCCGACGTAGTTGAGATGCGACTCTTTCTGTGAAAAGATACCAGTGTGGTCGGTTTTCTTCTTCCCACGCGCATCTTTACCCGCTGTCAGGAGCGGCTGTTTTCTGTGCCGCCGCCTTTCCAATTCTTCTCGGAATTTTTCTACCCCCCAATCGGCGATTAGGAAGGCAAGACGAGATTTATTTCGAACTGTCCGAGGTCCGTGATCTCGGAAAATTAGGGTAATGTCGCCACACAAAACTGAGGCTTCTTCAGGGGTAATAAATACATCAAGTGGTTGCGCAAGTGTGTAACCACCAGATCCCATCTTCCCTCCAACAGCGACGTTAAAGCCGTTTGTTTCTTGACCGTCAATCTCCTTTACCGCAGGGATAAGGGCAATGTCCTGTGAGGCAGAATGGGTACAGTTATCTAAACATCCCGTGATGCCGACATTAAACTTGCGTGGAATATCAGTAAATTCTTTATTGCCGACAATAAGCTTTGTGAATTCTCTGCCGACATGCGAAGCATCAAACAACTCGTTGGGAGTCAATCCTGCAACAGGACATCCAATCACGCCGCGAATGTTGTCAAAACCTGTTTGGAGTGAACCTAAGCCAACCTCTTCAAGCCGATTCCAGATGTGTTGGACATTCTCAATTGTGAAACCGCGGAGCTGTATCTGCTGACGCGTCGTGAGATCTACGAATCCCGGTCCGTGTGCTTCACTGATTTCGGCAATCGCGCGAAACTGCTCAGAGTTACTAAAACCGCTGGACATACGAAGCCGCATCATAAATGCCCCAGGGGTTTGCTTTCGGTAAAAGACGCCAACCCATTTGAGTCGGTCGCGTTCGTTCGGCGGAATCGATTCCCAGCCATTCCGAATATAGTTCGGAATGTCGTTGATCACCTCAAGCCCGTTTTTTTCCCGCTTGAGGACTTCCGCAGCGTTTATTTTCGACTTTCCTTTTTTGCCAGCCGCTGTTGATGCTGAACGTACCTTTCGGCTTGCACGAATAGTTTTCTTTTTTAATTCGTTCACCTTTGAATCTCCTTCAAAAACAGTCACTCTGTAGGATTGGGTAGAAACAAAAAAGGCATCTATCAGCGAGTATAAACTCAGCCAGATAGACACCTGTGTCTGATCCCAAACCACCATTGGTTGGGGGTTATCATTATTATCTATATCGCCTGTCCAGTGGTGTAAGATCCATCAGTCATACTGGACAGAATCGGTAATTCTAATGTGCACGCCCTGTTCACCCTTGAACGCGTGCAGTCTCAGTGAAAAACGGATATTCCTGTTATAACTTATTTGTCAATACTTCTGCGATCGACAGTATGTCTTCCGAGATTTCTGCGAGACGTTTTCTGCGATTCATCGCCATCTTTCGCAAAATTTGATATGCTTGTGCCTCGCTACAGCCGCGTTGTTGCGCGACGAGTTCCTTTGCGCGTTCAATGACTTTGCGTTCGGCGAGGTTTGTCTTTGTCTTCTCAAGTTCCTGTTGCAACGCTCGGAATTCATAAAATCGGGCAACAGCTGCTTCAATGATAGTTTTAACTCGGGCACCAGTGAGTTTTCCGACGGCATACGCAGACACGCCAGCGCGCGTTGCTGCCTGGATCGTTTCTGAGCGCTCATCTCGTGAAAACATAACTGTCGGGCAGGGGTAACTTTCGTGGAGAGACGCGACCCAACTGAGTATAGAGTGTCCCGGAAAATCGACACCAATCAGTATGATATCTGGCTTTATCAGTGCAACTTGCTCAGCCACGCCCTCCTGTAGACGCATAGGCACGGCGACTTTGTAACGACTTGCTTCCAGAATACCGATTAACGAATTCGCCCGCTCCGGATTGTTATCAATGATTAAGATCCGCCCCTTCCCAGTAACAGGTGGGGACCCCGGTGTTGAGGTGACCGTTTCCATCCTCTACCCTTTCCCAAGTTAATTCCACGCCAATGTGCTGAAAACAACAAGGAATGTTAACCTTACATACAGCATTAGCAAGAACCTTGCCAAAAACATCGAGCACTGATTTCTCTAAGGCGCGCAAGACTTCTGCAAAACAAAAATCCCACGAGGTGCCCGCGGGACGCGAATTTTTGCCTATTTTTTTAGCAGAAAACAGGCGTTTTTTCCTATTTTTTGGGCAATAGAGGTTCATAAGGACTTCATCAAGCTGTCCTTTACATGAACGCGATCTGTGCATCGCGACGCACGGTGTAAATACAAACTTCAGAGGTTTGTCCATCGAATGTGACAGGACAGATAGATTTTTGATGGGCAAACCCGTTATCGTGGAGTTGTTTGAAAAACCCGATCGCGTTAGTTCGGTGCGGTTCGGAAAAAAGGGCGACACCGTTAGGTGCAAGGTAGGTCTGAAGTAAAGTCACGATCGGTGTCCAGTGATGCTCTTCATAAATGACATCGGCGGCGAGAATATACGGAAATTTGCGATTGAAGCAGGGCGAGTTCCAATCCATCTGGACGAAATCGGCACACTGGTGAACACCGTTCTGATCCGCGTTGTGGTGTGCGAAACGGAGTGCTTCCTGTTCCGCGTCCGTGAAAATCACTTGTGCACCCATCTGACAGGCAACAATTCCTGTCAATCCAAATCCACATCCAATCTCCAAGATATGTGAGCCTTTTAATCGCGCACCCATTTTCTCTATATAGAGAGCGAGACCAATCGAAGATTCCCAGAGGTAGGTCCAGTACGGAAGATAGAGTTTGCCTTCGTTGTCCTCTCGACTGAGTTGTTCAAGATACCAATCGGGTTCTTCTATAAGCGTGAGTTGGACCCTGCCAGTTTGCAATTTAATAATGGTACTTGTTAGCGGGTAGTCTCGCAATTGGGTTTTCATCCCCTTTATAATACCGCAAAATCAGATCATATTCAAGGAAATTGTCCTGAAATGTATAAGGTGTCTGTGTAGGAAACAGAGGCGTTTCTACAAAGAGCAATGAAGTGGAATGAGATGGAAGAGCGATAGAAAAGTGGAAACAATGGAAGATCCCTCCACCTTTCCACTCTTCGCTTCGTAAAGTCATCCTATAAACAAGGTTTAGGACATTGGAAAGTCATTTTATATTTAATATCCCCATGTGTAACAGCGTATCGGAAATAATCTGTTTTTGAACTGGCATTAATACGTCAGGATCAAAGTCGTATTCTGGCACGACCAAAACCGTTAAGATTTCGCCTGTTTCCTTTTTGGATATTTTAACTTGTCTCGAAGTCCGATAGGTTTGCACAATGTAATCTGCATGAATATCAGCAAGCTCATAAGAAGATTCACTGGTTACTGTCGTTTTAGGCAATCGTGCATTTCTGGCTTGCCCGACTGGCTGGACCGTTTTTATCTCTTTCAACGCTGGTCGCCGAACTACCTTAACACCTGAAGCAATCAGGGCACGTTCAATTCGATTGGCGTACCCTGCTTCAGACAAACGATCATTTGCGGGAAGGACAACAAATGACGGATTTTCAGGCACATCGCGAAGGACAACAAATTGTATTGTAGGAGCACAACCTATTAGAACGAAGACGAAAACTACCATCAAATTTTCGATCACTTTTGAAATCTTTAACAACATGTTAGTACCTCTTTTAGTAAATGATTTTTCTGATCTGCTGTCTCCCAAGCGACATTATTTTCCAAATGTTACGTTCTGGATTTTCTATCGAGTCATCAGATTTTAACTTCTCTATCGCACGATTGACGTAGCAATATAATTTATTTTCACTTTTCGTTTGAGAGTTTTCTCTTTTAATCTTTCACTGTGTTCCACATCCGTTAGATTTAAACGAGTGACAAGTTCATAAGATCCCCTGCAATGGCAATTCGCATTGAATTGAAACGAGGGACAGAGGTTTCTGATGTTTGGGAAATCGGTGAAGATCCACTGCTTTTCTTAGTGGTAGTGTTTAATACAAATCTGACTATTTCCGAATCGGGGAATGCTTGCGTTCTAAAGCGATATACTCTTCAAGTGTGAGGTATATCTGTGATGCAGGAACTGCTATGATTTTCTCTAGTAGTCTGTCACATTTAAAGTGAAGGGTATAGTTTCTTGAGTTTGATCCGTGCGTCGTCAGTGGTAAACTGCCACTTTACAGTCGCAGATTGCTCATTTCTTCGGGTTTGCCATGTCTGTATCTCATGCTGTAAGGTGGCTTGGTCGGCTATCTGCCTTGAAAGACATTGCCGAGACAGCACGGAGAGTTCAATCTCCGCCATGTTTAGCCAACTGCCATGCTTGGGTGTATAGTGAAACTCAATCTTTTCAGCAATACGCCGGGCTTCATCGGGGTGAAAAGCTTTATACAAGGAAGCGGGTTTATGAGTATTGAGATTGTCGCAAACCAGCATAATCTTTTCGGCATTTGGAAAATGCAGCGCCACTAAATCTCGGCAGATATGTGCGAAATCAATGCTTCTGCGTTTGTCAGTGACTTCAATATGCCGAAAGCCTTGAAGGGGTGCGAAAATCATGAATAGATTGCTCACACCATTGCGCTGATATTCAGCATCATATCGGCTTGGTGAACCTTTGACGATACCCAGGGGCTGCCGAACTTCTTGAATGTGTTGTTTACTCGTTTCATCAACACAAACCAAAGGATATGCAGCGGCTTCGGGACGCTGATAGAGGTCTAAGACATTTTCCATCGCAGCGACGAACTCCGCCGAGGCTTTCGGGGGAATACACCATTGCTGCTTTAGCCAAGGTCTAAGTTCGTTTTTTTTAGCGTGCGTCTTATCGTTTCATGACAAACAGATGAAAAATGGTTGAGTTCTACCATTTTCTCTGCTAAGAGACGCAGCGTCTATCTGGCGTGTCCTTCGGGGGGTTCAGAACACGCTAAAGCGATCAGATGTGCCTCTTTTTCGCCATCAAACTTTTGCGGTCTTGATGGCTTCAAACGCTTTTTAGGGGTGAGTGCAGCTGTGAGGCCTTCAATGGCAAAGGTCTTACGAGTTCTCTCAATAGTAGGTATTGAGACTTCAACAGCTTCTTTTATCTCCTTATCAGCGTAGGCGGGACCCAACTCGCCTTCATCGGCTTTCAATAAGATCCTGCCCCGGGTGAGTTTCCGAGCCGACTCGGTGCCGGAAGTGATCAGATCAAGCAGATAATCGCGTTGGCTCCGGTCAAGTAGAACAGGGTATCGTTTCGCTGGCATAATAGACTCCAAGTTAGAAGATTTATTGACTGGAGACTAAGGATACCAGATTTCAGATTAACTTTCAAACTAATTGTGACAGACTACTAGGGATTTGCTGATAGTTTGTATTATAGCGTAACTTCGAGAGGATATCAAGGTGTGATAAAAGCATTCAATTAGAAAAGTTTAGCGATTTCGTCGGTCTCAAAAACAGGTAACGGTTGTCGTGTACTAGTGGCATCTTCTAACCACAGTCCATGCTCAGAGGGTAAAAACTCTCCGATGATGTCGGCGTTGATACCAGATTTGCCGAGGGCTTGACAGATTGTTTCGGCTTTTTCGGGTTCCGATGCGATTAACATGGCACCAGATGAAATGACACCCAGTGGATTAAGCCCAAACATATCACACAATGTCCGTGTTATGTTTCCGTACAATATTGGTGAGTCCAAAAGTTTATCTGAATAGACAATCACACCTAACTCGGCTGCAGTTGCCAACTCATAGGCTGCAGTTGAGACACCGCCCTCTGTGACATCGTGCATAGCGTGTACGCCGCCTGTGGCGATTGCAATTTGTGCGTCCTTTAGTACGGAAATCCCCGGATCCACGAGATAGTTTTTCGCCTGCTCTAAGAATGGGGCATCGCACTTTTCACGTAACTGCTCTTCACGCTCACGCGCGATGATTGTGGTCGCTTCGATACCGAGTCCTTTTGTGAGAATTAACGCATCCCCCACACGAGCATCCGCTGAAGTGAACAAGGAATTCTTATGAGTAATCCCCATCATTTGCCCTACGACAACAGGTTGCGTTACAGCCGGTGTAACTTCGGTATGTCCACCACACAGCGTAATGTCGAACGCTGCACATGCCTGCGTGAGTTGCTTCATGATGTCGCGAACCATTGCGGGTGTCGTTGCATCTTCCGGTAACAACAGGGTTACCAGCAACCATTTCGGTACAGCCCCCATTGCTGCAATGTCATTGCCATTGACGCATACCACATACCACCCAATATCTTCGGTCGCAAAGGTGATCGGATCGCTGGTTGCAACGAGATAGTTGCCCCCTAACTTGATGACCGCTGCATCCTCACCCAGTTGTGGACCGACAACCACACTTGTGCTCCTATTGTGCGTGGGCAGAAGTTCTTTTAAAAAATCGTGTTTCAGTTTCCCAACGGGCAGATTCATGTTTTTCGCTCTTAGATAAAAATCTTGTAAGTCCGCAAGCCGAGTGTTGGTCCGATAATTGCCCAGATGCTGCCAATGACGTAATCGCCTAAGATGAGTCCTAAAAAGAGTGGCGCGACCTGCCGATGCAACCTCAAGCCACCGTGCCGCAAAATCATCAGTTTTAGAAACCACGCCACAAAGAAGGCGAACCAGAAGTAATCCATCGCGAAACTGATTGCGAGCGCGTAGCCTGCGGGATGGAAGGGCCACCACAAGAAATGCATCCGCATATACATCATCACAAACGTCAATAACGCGCCGATGCCCATAAAACCGATGCCAATCACGTTCGGTTCAGTCGGGTTGTGCAACCAACGCTGAAGCCGACTGAATGACTCTCTTCCAACCCATCCCTTGAATCCACCGGCTTTCGCAATCGCACCGTTCCGGAAGGTGATGTCAAGATTCGCCCAAAAGGTTGCTAAAATACCGACGATAATGGCAATCAGCATTGCTACCCATAAACGTCTGTTGCCCATTCCAGTCGATTCTGCCAATTTGAACGCCTCAATCTGATTCGGCATCGGGTGATTGCGGTAACCACGATTGAACCAATAAAAAAGCGACATAATGGTGAGACTACTTGTATCAAATTGACGAGTACCACCCACTGTCGCCAACATGTCGTGCGGGTTAACATAGTAAATCTCATGTGGCGTACCGAGTTCCGCCCGGACACGAGTGATGGCAAAAGAGAGCAGGAAATAGACACCAAAGAAGATACCCGCAACCCATAACGTCATCCCTGCTATAGAGGAAAAGATACCTAACGCGACGAGCGATCCGAGAATCCCCAAGAAAGCAGCACGATACGGCATGGGTTCGTCCGAATCATCAAGACGCGATTTAAAGCCAAGTGCCTTCTTGAACACCTCGCTTAAGTGCCGCCGTGTAACCCAGATAGCGAGTAGAAAAAGCGCAATCCACGCGCCGTACGCCTGCTCGTTCAACGCAGGAAAATAACGCGTACCGAGTGCAGCAGCAATCACAAATTCGGCTAAACGCACAACAAAGAAAAACCAGCACGAAAAGGAGAGATCCAACGGTAGGAAAAACGCTAACCCTACAGCAAACGGATAGACAGAGATACGAGTCCCTCGAATAGCACTCCACGGACGATCAGTGAAAATATTTTGGAACACGGCTGTCCGTTTGATATACGGGATCTCTGGGAATTGTGGGAAGAGGTAGTGAATCCCGTTAATCACACCGATGGCTACGGCAATGCTGAAACCAACCCACATCATCCGATTCTTCAGTAGGAGGATCCCGCCATCTTCCGAGAGTCGAAGCGGGAGCTGGATAATCGGATACGCCAGTTTTTCCTGTTCCGCCCACCGTTTCCGGACAAGTGTGTTGATGCAAAGCATCATAAACATCATAATAAGGAAAAAAAGTCCCCAGAACGCCAGCGGTTTCGACCAAATGGAAAAGTTACGTCTTGTATAGAAGGTGGCTTCCCCCTCGTAAAAGCCTTGTAGGCTTTGCGCATCGGAAATGGTGAGCCACGACGGTAGATACCGAAAAAAGAGTGCCTGCCACTCATTCTCTTCTGTCGCAAACCGGAAAGGATGCGCAATACTACCGAACATATTTTGCATCGTGTCGTGGCCCGCAAATGTACAGGAGATTGCCACCATAATGTAGATGGCGAGTAACTCGCCCTGTTGTAGCATCTGTCGTGGTGCGAGACGTTTCAACACGCAGTTAGCGACAACACAGACGAACATAATGAAAACAGGTTGGATAAAAAGGGGTAGGCACGAACCGTCAAGGGAGTAGTACTTTACCTCAACAATCGTCATCCAGTAGACATTGACTGGAATAAATAAGATCCCTAAGAGAAGTGAACGTCCAGTAATGCGCGCTGATAGGATTGAAGTTTTTTGTCCATGCATCGAGTACAATTACCCCTGAGACGTACTAACATCAGCAAAGATCCGTGATTGACCATATTTAAAACATTGCTAACGGTAGGTTCTAACGATCTTTGAGATGACACTTGCTCTATTTTTCCAATTCATACGAGCGGGCGGAATAAGGTAGATGCCATCAATTGCGCATTCATCTTGATTTCGGATGTCCCGAACCAATTCCAAACACAATTGCATACCGAGTTCGTGTCCAGCAGTATCTCCAAGGTCTCGGAATTTGTCAACGATAAACTGTGGGATGTAAAGTCCCAAATTATCACGCAAGTAGGACGCGCTGCGAAAACTTGTGAGTGGCAAAATGCCGTAAAGGATCTTTATACCGAGGTGTTCCGCCGCCTGTTGTGAGCGCACGATGTCCTCATAGGTCCAGACAGGTTGTGTATAGGCGAACTTCGCTCCTTGCGCCACTTTATTTGTGAGATGCTTGACATGCGGCTGCAAATTCTCAGCAATCGTGAAACCCCCACCGTAATAGAAACCGCAAGGTTCACCAATCGACGAACCATCAGCAAGCTCACCTTCATTTAGCCGAGCAATGAGTCCCATCAATTGAACCGCACCGCGGACATCGGGTACGAGGCTTGCGGTCTCATAGGGACCGGCTTTCGGGTGGTCGCCGGACAAGGCAACAATACCACGAATACCTAACGCTTCCGCCTCGAGCAGATGTGATTGCATACTGATGAGATTCCGAGATCGGGTCGTCCAATGGATAAGTGTCGGAATCTGGGTTGTCTGTTGAAGCCGATACGCTGTGCCGACTGCTCCGATGTTCACTGCAGCACCGGAATTGTCAGTCACATCAAACAGATCTACCCCTATTGCGGCGAGATCTTTTGCCTTCTTCAACATTGCCCGTAATTGTGGAAATGTATTGGCGCGCATCTCTACACTTACGATGCGCTCGCGTGTTTCAAACACCTGCTGCACAGGGTTATCGTAGGGGCGAGGTGACCTCGCCCCTACTGACCTAATCTTTGGAAGGACGAAGATACGTTGTTCCCGTTTTACAGGTTTGCGTTCCGCAACAGCTTGTCGGATTTTCGCAGTATATGCGGGTGTTGTTCCGCAACAACCACCGAGCATGTTCGCACCAAGTTCAATTAATTTTCCGACGTAGTCACTGAAAACCTCAGCCTCCACCGTGTAAGAGACAGCAATTTCACCCTGTTCTACCCTCGGATTACCGGCATTGGGTTGCACCACAATAGGGGCTTTGATGACTGGAGCAAGAAGTTCCATCGCCTCAACGAGATCATGCGGTCCTCTGCAGTTGATACCGACTGCATGTGCCCCGAGTTGCTCCAATTCTTGTGCAAAGACCCGTACATCCAATCCAGCACCGACAGTTCCACCTGAAACACCGCTAATTTCAACAATAACGGGGATATCGTAAGTGAGTGCCTGCTTTGTAGCGATCTCCGCTTGCTTAGGAGAAACGAAGGTCTCAAGTACCAGCAGGTCTACTCCTTCATCAACAAGCGCATCCATCTGCTCCTTAAAAAGCCGTCGGATTGCTTTGGTGGAAGGAACTGGCGTATCTAAGGTTTGGAACGGAATTTGTCCTATAGAACCAGCCACATAGCCAGTTTCTTGGGCTGCCTCGCGTGCCAACAACACGCCTGCTCTGTTAATTTCTTTAACCTGTTCACCCAAGCCGTGGACCGTTAATGCTTCTCTATTTGCTTGATAGGTATTTGTCTGGATAACATCGGCACCTGCGTTGATGTAGGCATGATGGATCGCCGTGACCTTCTCAACATGCTCTGTAGAAATATTGCATGCGTCAACGCACTGCAGATACGCCGGAATCCGTTTGCGGAGTTCGGTTCCAATAGCACCGTCGCACACTAAGATTCGGTGTGCGAGGGCTTCCATGAAGTTATCTTTTCTTAAAGTAGTAGCCATGTAAGAGAAAAGCGCGCTTAAGACGAGGTTGGAAACCTCACCAGCGGCGCGCCTCCCCGTGTTTCTAAAATAAACCTTACTTGATTATATCTCCCGCGCTTTCAGTCGGGATATAATAATAACCAAAGATGATGCACATCTCATCTTCAGACGTGAGTCCAAATATGAGAGGTTCATCTGTATCGTAGTTGTTGTGCGTACACTGGAACTTGATTGTATCATCTACATCTAAGCGAAGGACTGGATCAAACAGGTCAATGGGTGCATCATCGTAAGCAACACTTCGGTGCAACAAATCACCTGTTGATCCCCGAAAAATTTCAAACAATTCCCCGTGTCGATGCATGTGCGATGTCAATAAAAAGACATTTAACGCTGCCTCCGGGTCATGGCCCCGGCGTTCTAACTCATCTTCAATATACCATGTCATTTTGGCGACACGCGTTGTTCCGGGTGGCACGTTAATTTGACGATTAGAGACGAAAATCTCAACAGCCTCGTACTGGAGATCTTCCTCCGGGATTGTGTAGATATTGACGTAGGTTTCACCAATCAGCGTCTCATCACCGAGCAGATTGATGTAGTGCGAATTGAGGTCGTAAATAGTGTCGCCGGGTAGTCGTAAGCCTACACCTTCAGGGAACTGAAAGAGGGTATCATCGGTTTGGGTGCCAACAACGAAAAGTCTATCAACACCAAAATTTCCGAGTACCTGCGGATCCTCTGTGTCAAGTTCACGGAAAGGATCTACTGGATCAACACCAATTCCAGGTGTGATACCTCTCTCTGGAACACCGTTCGCCAAACCTTCTTCGGTAAACCGATATAGAATGAAGTGATGGCTACCAGCAGGATAGAAAATCTCAACTCTATTAATAAAGATGTCGCCCTGTACCGGATCTCCGTTTTCATCAGTGATTTGGGTGGCGTAGTAAATTTCCCGTTCAGTCCCGGGTTCAATCTTGAACGGTGGCAAACGGAGCTGGTATCCTTCACCGGGTAGTGGTGGCGCGGGTGGTTCAAACTTTTCATCAGGATCGCGTAGGACACCGAGGTCCCCGATGCCTGCTATCTTACCAGTTTGTGGCGCGCCTGCCTCAATCCATGTACGAATCGCATTTATTTTTCCAGTGTGGAGTACACCACCACCAAACGGCATTCTGGCACCTTGCTCCGGTGCTGCCGGTCCCATCAGCTTCGTCAAAAGAAAACTGTTCTCTGGATTGCCTGGATCAACGAGTTTCATACCCGCCGCTGCCGCCGAAGGATTCTGTGGCAGGCGTCCAACCAGATCTTCATAAGAGAGACCATAGGTAAGATTCAAATTGCCAGCGTTCGCCGGAGCTGCGTGGCAGACGCTGTTCGCACAACTCTTATCGAAGACATACTCCTGAATATCGTGATATGCTGAGTTTTCATCCGGTGCTGTTTGCCCAAAACTGTTGCTCACCCGAACGAGGTCCAGGACATTGACGATCCCATCCCGATTCACATCAGGATCCTGTTCGGCATTGCGATCCCTCGGTTGCCCAAAGGACGCAGAGACAAGCACTAAGTCTTGGATGTTCACGATACCGTCTTTGTTAACATCCTCCAGCAGGGTCGGAAGATTACCGTGCCCAAACACGGAAAAGGATACACCACCTGCCAATAGAAGGATGAGCATAGAATAAACGATTTTTTTAAACATAATTATTACTATACTATGGTTTGGACAATTTTTAATTTTTAAACATAGCACGCCAGGGGCGTGCTATGTCAAGATGCCCCTTTTGGCCATAAACGCGCTTTTCAGTGAGTTATACCCACCCCAAAACTATCAGGAAAATAGAGGCACCCTTGAAAACACGACGCGAGGCCGACAGAAACTGTCCAAACTATAGTAATTATTAATTCAACCTCCAAATATTCGACGTTAACGCAATTCTTTTTGCGTCGCGTCTTTGAAAAGTTCGGTTTTTGAAATAAAACGGTATTTTAAGAGCGTCCACGCGGCAAAAAATCCATCCGACCAAAACCGGAGCTTCTTGCCTTCCTTTTTGGTTCTCGGAAAATAGGAAACCGGCACCTCATCAATGTGATAGCCAGCGCGCAGAATTTTTGCTGTGACTTCCGGACAGAATTCAAATCCTTCACACGTTAAATTTAACCGCGTTATCAGTTCGGTTGAAAAGGCTTTATAACCTGTAGACTCATCGGTGATTCGACACCCGTAAAGGAGATTTGTGTAGGTAGCGAGAATACGATTTGCGATGAAGTTATGAAGACTGGCGTTCCCTCGTCCATTTAGAAATCTTGAGCCGTAAACCACCTGAACGTTCTCCTTTTGCAGCGAATTCAATAGTTCAGGAAGATCCGCTGGAGCCAATTCCATGTCCGCATCTTGAATAACTACCACTTCTCCCTTTACGTATGGAAGCCCACTCCGAATTGCGAAGCCTTTCCCTCTGTTCTCTTTACACTGCACGACTGTCAATTCATCAGTCGCACGCAGCTCCTCAAGCACCTCGTAAGTCCCATCAGTCGAACCATCATTAACAACAATAAGCTGTTTGTCAAATGGCAGGGCACGTAGTGCCTCCAGCACCTGTCCGATTGTCTGTTCTTCGTTAAACGCAGGAATGATCACAGATACCAACATTTTCTAATTTACTTTGCAGTTCGGTGAGGTGGGTTAGAGACTTCAAGTGCCTCTCCGTATATCAGCAGGCAACGCTGTTGCCTGCTGCGTTCCTTGTTCAAAGATTTTAGCGCATAACAACGGCGGGGGCAGAACCAACAAGAGAACCTTCTTACGAGATCACCTTGACCGTGTGCAAACTAAATTAGAGAAGTGATTTCACCATGCCGCCATCTACCTGAATCGTTGTTCCAGTGATGTAACTTGCGCGTTCCGACGCGAGGAATACGACTAAGTTTGCGAACTCATCGGGATCGCCAATTCTACCGAGTGGAATGTCTGCTGTCATATTTGCGAGTGCCTCATCAAACGTGATGCTTGCCTCTTCCGCACGTACCGTTGCGAGCTGCTGGATGCGATCCGTGAAGATGATACCGGGACAGACGTTGTTAACGAGGATTTTATCCGGTGCCAACTCCGTCGCGAGGGTCTTTGCAAAGCCGATTACACCGGTCCGTGCCATGTTTGACAACATGAGATTATCTACAGGTTGTTTAACAGAAACAGAGGTGAGATTGATAATCCGTCCACTGCCACGCGTCTGCATCGTCGGGACAACAGCACGACAGAGGTTTATTGTACTCATCAAATTCAACTGGACGGCATCTTGATAATCCTGTGCTCCCAAGTCATCAAATCGCCCGGCTCTGGGTCCACCGGCGTTGTTAACTAAGATATCAATACCACCGAAGTGATCAATTGTTGTATTAATGAGGTGCTCAACCTGCTCCGGTTGGCTAACGTCGGTTGGTACTGCTAAAATTTCAGTATCGGTCTGGCTGCGAATGTCGCCGGCTGTTGCTTCCAATGCGTCTTTATTTCTCGCGCAGATCGTAACTTTCGCCCCCTCGTGTGCTAAACCGAGTGCGATTGCGCGTCCAAGTCCTTTGCTTGAGGCACCTACGACTGCAATTTTATCTGTGAGTCCGAGATTCATTTTTTTAACTGTGGGCTTTTGGACATCGCTCCACTTCGTTTCGCGATGGTGTCTGGTGAATCACAAGGCAACTGAGGACATGCGCGGTCTTAATGTTTTTCTTTCTGCTCCGCTTTTGACTCATTTCCATAATTTTGCGGTTCACGGTCACAACGCCCTACATCCTTTCAAAACAGAATCAACATTACAAAGTTAAGTATAACACTCTGGCAATGCAATGTCAAGCGCAATTTCTGTTGCCCCCAGGGTCATTCAATTGTAGGTTTTTTGTGCCATATTTTTCACAGGTGTTAATACTTCAGATAAGCAGAAGTCGCGTGACTTTTCACGCGACTTCTGCTATACTTCACCGTAAAAAGTAGCACACTTTTGAGGTGAAGTATGACAAGAACTTCTTCCTGCCACTTAGTTGATATGTTAGCAGAAGTGTCAGACCGACGCAAGAAAAAAGGACGCCGTCATCCGTTAGCTGCGATGCTTGCGCTCACGGTTGTCGGACTCCTGTGTGGTCAACGCAGCTATACACAGATTGCCAAATGGGCACGCCTCCATCCTTCCCTTCGAAACGCCTTAGGGTTCACGGCGAAGCAAACCCCCGCAGCATCAACGTTTCATTATCTCTATCGGCGTCTTGACATCGACACTGTAGAAAAGACGCTCACGCAGTGGACAACACAGACTTTAGCAAGTTCGCACATTTCCACGTCTGACTTGAAGGGACTTGCGATAGATGGCAAAACCTTAGGCAACAGTCATCCCGAAGATGCCCGCAGGACCCATCTGCTCGCAGCCGTCTTTCATGAGTTAGGCATCCGTGTCGCAGAATGTGCCGTGAGTGAAAAAACTAATGAAATCCCTGTTTCCATCGAACTCCTGAAAGCCTTTGATGTCGCAGGTCTCGTCATCACGACGGACGCCCTGTTGACCCAACGCAAGTTCTGTCAACACATCCTTGACGCTCAAGCAGATTACTGCCTCCCCGTCAAAGCGAATCAGAAACAATTGTATGAAGATATTCGAGACCTCTTTGAACCCTTTGATGAAACAGACCCACCCGAAGTGGAACACCGCCGGTTTGAAAATCTTCACGCAGAAGCAGGCGCACAGCTGCAAACGTATACGGATACAGAAGACACAAAAGGCAGGATTACCACACGCACCCTCACCGCAAGCACTCTCTTAACGGAACATACCCACTGGCCGGGGCTACAACAAGTTTATCAATACACCACACACCAGAAGTCTAAAAAGACAGCACACGTCAAGTGCCACGTGCAGTATGGGATTACAAGCTTGACACCCCAACGCGCCTCGGCAGCTGACTTGCTTAAACTCCGGCGAGAGCATTGGACGATTGAGAATAAACTTCACTGGATCCGAGATGTCGTCTTTCAAGAGGATGCCTCGAGCGCACGAACCGCAGGGCTCCCGCAAGTCATGGCAGCGCTGCGAAACACCGCAATCTCCGTCTTACAACTCACAGGACATACAAAAATCACCGACGCACGCCAACTTTTCGCCGCAAAACCTATACTCGCTGTTAACCTCATAAAATGAGAAATCCTAAAATTGAATGACCCTGGTTTGACATCCACTACCGGTTTTGCTATACTTTTAGATACGTTTATCGCTGAGCACATCATTTCTCAAAGAAGATGCCAGCGAAACCAACTCAACCCACTCAGAAACGATCGCTCGGAAGTCAATAAATACAAGCCTTCCAGCTATCATAAGGTCATTTAATACTATTTCACTGACTTCAATACCTTCGCCAAAAAAGTTGATTAAATAGGGTAAATATCCTAAAGTTATAGGTGAATAAACTAAACCTTAAAAGGATATTTACCCATGTCAGAGATTGTATCATTATTGACTGTTTTGCGTCCACATTTATCAGCGGCACCGCTCCGTCAGTTTTGCGAAATCGTGTTTGCCGTGCTTGCGATGACTGGAGGCGTATCGATGCGAAATATATCGCGGTGGACCTCGCAAGGGGGGAGTTATCGGACGATCCAACGCTTCTACAACACGCTCTTGCCTTGGGGGAGACTTTGTTGGGTGTTCTTTAGAACACATCTGTGGGATCCGGAGAGCGTCTATCTCCTTGCGGGTGATGAAACGATTGTGCCCAAGTCAGGCAAGGAGACCTATGGTTTATCGCGTTTTTTCGCTTCACGCTACGGTAAAGCGGTGCCGGGACTGGCGTTTTTTGCGGTGTCCTTAGTGAGCGTCAATGCGAGGCGTTCGTATCCGATGCTCACCGAGCAGGTTGTCCGTGATGAAGTATCGTCGCCCCCGAAGAAGCCCGACACCCCTGCCGTCTCGGCGACATCGGAGACGACGAAAGGCAACCAACCCGGACGCCCGAAGGGGAGCAAGAACCGCAACAAAACACAGGTCATTCTCACCGACACCTTGAAACAGATTCAATCTATGCTGAAAACGGTCTTAGCAACCCTCAACGGTTTCCTACCGATCCAATACTTCGTGCTTGATGGATACTTCGGACACAATAACGCTTTACAGATGACCCGGCAGTGTGGACTCCATCTGATTTCAAAACTCCGTAAAGATGCTGCATTGTATCTGCCACCGACACCACCTTACAACGGTCGTGGACGCCCGCGTATCTATGGCGAAAGGGTGAACCCTGAAGCGATTGATAGCAAATACCGCGTCGCAACACAGACACAAGGAAACATTAGCACCGAAGTTTATCAGATGCGGTGTCAACACAAACATTTCGCTGACCCCCTGAATGTCGTCTGTCTCTTGAAAACACATTCACAGACGCAAACGACATCGCACCTCTTCCTGTTTAGTTCCGACCCGGATTTGGATGCCGAAACAATGATTGATTATTACGCGCTCCGATTCCAAATCGAGTTCAACTTCCGAGACGCAAAACAGTTCTATGGGTTAGACGATTTTATGAACATCAAGGAGATACCCATCAATAATGCTGCGAACCTGTCTATGTTTATGGTCAATGTTTCAGCGAAACTCCGGATGATGTTCGGTTCCGAACACCCCGGCTTTGGGGTCTTAGACCTCAAAGCCCGCTACAGAGGACACAAGTATTTACACGAAACATTAAAAATACTTCCGCAAAAACCTGAACCCATTGTTATTGAAAACATCGCTGAATATCTTGGGTCCATCGGGGCTATTCACTACACTTCAAATCAAATCAGACCCGGATAAATGGCGAAGGTATTGTGACATTTATCAAAGTTATTGTCACACTACTGAAAGCGTTGCCTCAGAGCGTGTGGTGTTATGAAAATGCGTTTTATTTTTATCAAGTTTCTTGATTTTTAGCGCATGAGATGGCATCCTAAGAGTTAACCACACTTTTAGGGAGGACATCTCATGCGAGAACATATTATCAGATCAGCGGCGTTTTTTCAATCCGCTTTCTACGCAAACGCTCGGGATATGACACCCGAACTTGCTGAAACTTTGCTTTTACTTTCAACGGGGCATCTCTTTGGACTTTACAATCCGAATCAAGTCGCAGATGCTTTAGGTGTCTCGAAAAATAAACTCTATCGAGACCTGAAGGCTATGAGTCTTTATCAGTGGAAGTCTCTGTTAGTTGGTATCACGTCTACGATCGCTATTGAAGCGATCCGTCAGGCTGAATCGAAATCAGCATCGACACGATCTCGACGCTGCATCACGATAAGTGTTGATGACACGAATGACCCGCGATATGCCAAGACGCTTTCTTACTGCTATAAGTGGTGGTCAAAAAGTAAAAACTGTGCTATCAAATGCCGAAATATATTGGCAATCACTTTGAAGATCGGCGATGTTATCCTCCCGCTGAACATTCGTATTGTCTCCAAACAAGGCAGAGGGAACACCGATAAACCGACGTGCTTACGGACGATGATCGCAGAAGTCCTTGATGTTTTCGATGCTCAAGGGATTGATCTGAGAAAGTATCCGATCACCTTTGATTCTTGGTATGGCAGTAAAGACCTCATTGAAACGTTGTTAGGGTTAGGGTTTACTTGTGTCCTTGTTCACGGTAAAAGCAACTACGTCATGGAGATTGACGGTAAAACTGCCAAACTTTCAGCACATAAGAAGACCGTCAAGCTGCACACAAATCAATGGGGGTGTGATAAACCGATGCGTCGCCTCCCTGCCAAGAGTCCGACTTTTGGCGAACTTGTGCTTCTCTTTTTTTCCGCACACGGTAAAAAGCAAACCATGATGATCTTTGGAAGACCTTTACGCGCCGCAGAGATCCTCCATATTTGGGCGCAACACCACGGCATAGAACAGTTTTGGCGACATCTGAAAACGGATCTGCGACTTTCGGAAATGAGTTTGCAGCACCGAAACGGGGCTTATGGTGCCTTAGGCATAAAGATTATCAGTTATCTCATGATCCAGCAGGTGAGTTGTTCAACACGGCTCACTTTTCATCAGATAAAACTTCAACTTTCCGGTGAAAGGCAGATGTTGTCTATCATCAGCGCGCATTTTCATGAACTAAACACACAAGAATACCTATAACTATTGACTCAAACAACGTTTGGAGAAATATCAGTTGCATTATTAACATCTTCCGTGTCGCAGTAAAATCACCTGCCGTAAGTGTATAGAAATAGACACCGCTCGCAACGGGTTCGCCAAGTGTGTTTTTCCCATCCCAATGCGCCGCACGACTCCGAGATTCATAGATACCAACAGGCTGATGCCCTAATGCCAACGTCTGTACTAACTTTCGATCCGCAGCATAGATAGAAATATTGACATTGGCAGATTCTGCCAATTGATACGGTATCCACGTTTCCGGGTTGAACGGATTTGGATAGTTTGGCAGAAGTGTTGTTTCTTTGGGTGTCAGTGAGGTAAGGAGTTGTTCGAGCATAGTAATCCCACGTTGAAAAGTGGAATCTGTCAGGTTAATTTGCCGCGCTTGATGCAGCCACTCCCTAACTTCTGTGTGTATAGGAGCGATCTCCTGATCGTTATGCCGTGCTAATGGTGCACCTGCACTACCCCCTAATGCCGCCGCAACCAACGTCAGATCGACGATATTGACGATCCCGTCGTTATTGACATCGGCGATATTTTGCCCCATCCGTGTGAAGTTTGCAGCGACTAATACTAAATCTTGAATATTGACGATACCATCGTTATTGACATCTGATGGGTTTTGGACGCGGAGGTTATCATCTGCCCTGAGCGTATAGTTCTGTCGCATAATATTTCCGTACACATCAATCACTTGAAGTGTTGGCTCATGTATAAATTTAGTGCAAAGTTTTTTAGAATCGTTTAGACTTTAGGGTATGGATTTCCCAATAATAGACCTCATAGATGAAGAACAAGCGACTGCTTGGTTGCTGAAACATTTCCACCCCGAAGGTTTACACTGTCCACATTGCGGTGCGAACGTGGAGGAGGCACGTCTTTTTGGCTGGACCCGGAAAAGCCATCTGCGAATCTATCGGTGTCTTTCTTGTGAGGGTGTCTATAACCTTTATAGTGGCACGGTTTTCGAGCAGAAGCAGTTGACGCCTCCCGAGGCGGTGTTGTTGTTGTTACGTGGGGTTTGCCAAGGTGTTCCGAGTGCGAAACTCGCGCGTGAGATCGGTTTATCGCGTCAAACGGTGATGTCCCTGGGGCGCGTGCTTCAGTCGAATGCCGAAGCGCTGCAGCCGAGTTCAGCGTTGCCGGATAAGGGTGCCGAAACCGATGAGATGTTCCAAAACGCCGGTGAGAAAGGCGATCGGCATTGAGACCCTGGCGATCCGCCCCGTCGGCGCGGAAACAAACGCAAAGGCCACGGCACCTACGCTAACGATCGTCCCCCGGTCGTTGGCACTCTCGGTCGCGAGAGGGGTCATGTGAGATTACGTATGGTTCATCACACGGATAAAGAGACGCTGACAGCTCATGTGCATCGGTTCACGACCCCGGATACCGTCGTCTATACAGATGGTTGGCGTGGGTATAACTCTCTTGATCGTCAACACGCTGTGGTCTGTCATAAAGCGGGTGAGTGGGCAAGAGATGCCGATGCCGATGGGGTTCGCGAGGTTCATACGAATGGCATTGAAGGTGTCTGGACGACGGTTCGAAACTTCCTTCGCCCGTTTCGCGGTGTTCATAAGAAGTTTCTCTCCGGCTATATCGCAATCTGTGAGTTCGTCATAAATCTGAAATCTCTTTCTGTTAACTTTATTAGGACTTACGCAATGGTGTTTGACACAACCTCGTAGAAAGGGTAACATATTCTGCGAGGAGGTTTGTAAAAATGGTTAGACCGACACGTCTGCATTATTGCCAATATCTACTCAGCACGCCGATCAACTATACACTTACACATTTCGCAGAACATTCTGAGAGTTTCAGTCATGATCAGATCAACCGGTATCTATCAGAAGACCGTTTGACACCGCGTATGCTTTGGGAACACGTCAAAAATGACGTGGTGCTGGCTCCCGATGGCTACCTTATCTTTGATGATACCGTCATTGATAAACGCTATGCCAAGAAGATCGCACTTGCCCAGAGACACTACTCGGGCAATGCTGGCGGTGTTATCAATGGTATTGCCATTGTTACCTGCGTCTACGTCAATCCGAAGTTAGACCGATATTGGCTGATGGATTACCGTATTTACGATAAAGCGGGCGATGGTAAATCGAAGTTGGACCATGTCCGAGATATGCTCTCGGTCTTGGTATACTCTCGTGATGTCGTTTTTTCAACAGTGCTGATGGATTCTTGGTATGCGAGTAAATCTCTGCTCCTTTACATTGAAAATCTTGATAAGACGTATTATGTTCCATTGAAACGTAATCGTCTTGTTGATGATTCTGATGCCAAGAAACCCTATCAACGCATTGATGCTTTACACTGGACAGAGGCAGAAAAAAAATCAGGCAAACGCGTGAAACTTCATAGGTTTCCGAGAGATCACAAGGTGAAAGTTTTCCGGGTGGCGTCTTCTCAACGCACGGATTATGTTGCGACTAACGACTTGAGTCAATCCGATGTGTCCGTCGTGCGACAGGTGTGCGATGTGCGCTGGAAGATTGAACAATTTCACCGTGAAGCTAAACAACTAACGGGTTTCGAAAGATGCCAATGTCGTCTCCCGCGTATTGTTCGTAATCATATTGCCGCTGCTTTTCTTGTTTGGGTTCACCTGATGCGTAAGGCTTATGAAACAGGTAAAACACTTTATCAAGTTAAACACGGATTACTTTCTGAATACCTTTGTCAACAACTGAAATCTCCTGCAATATAAACCGAGGGTGCGTAAGTCCTAGAGGATTAAGAATTTAATTCAGCAATGTGTAGCGTCCATTGTCTAAACTAGAGTCCGCACCCGTTACTGGGAAGGCGAATTCAAGGGATTATAGACCCTTCTTGTTTGAAAATTGTCCTTCATAGAATTACCGAAATATTTATTAAACTTCATTCAACCTCGCCCCGCGAAGTCTAAGTAATTATAGTTTTAGGTTTTCTGGGAGTTATGTGAGCGGATGAGGGTTGAGGGTTGGTTCCGACAAAAGACATCAAAAACCGGAACCAATACCTATAAGAATACTAGATTTTCGTAAAAATGTAGTATTACATCTTCGCCAATTTTGGGATATGCGCCCAATATTTGTAGAATTGTAGGAAAAAAGAAACGCCTTGTTGAGGCTAAAGATGACACGTTTATAGCTCCAACAAGGCAAAATATCTATGCTAACCAATGTGAGGTGCTGATGAAAAGTAGGTCTCTACTAAAAACCGAGTTGCTTATTCACAATGTTCTTCAACTCTTCACCCTTCAGATACCGCTCCAAGTTATCCAAGAAGAACTCGGTGATACGGCGGGCGCGATGTTGTGAACCTCCCGCGGAATGTGGCGAAATAATAATGTTGTCCAGATCCCACAAGGGGCTATCTGCTGGAAGCGGTTCGATTTCGGTGACATCCAAACCTGCAGCCGCAATTTTTCTATCTTTCAGAATCTCAATCAGGTCCGGCTCGTTGACAATCGGACCGCGGGCGACGTTGATGAAGAACGCTGTCGGTTGTATCACAGAGAGGTTGTCTTTATTGATAAGACCGCGTGTCTCTTCAGTCAACGGACATGCAATCATAACAACATCGACTTGGCTCATCATATTTGAAAGCTGATCCATCCCCATCAGTTCATCAACGGTATCGGGTTTATCGGTGCGGTAAGCATCGACAGCCATAACGTACATATCAAACCCTTTTGCACGTTTCGCCATCTCCATCCCGATACCGCCCATCCCAACGATGCCGATCTTGAACCCGTCGATCTCTATCATTGGCATGCTACGGCTGCCACCCCATTGGTGCTTGTCCTGATTCCGAACAGATTCGTGGATACCGCGTGCTAAACCGAGCAAAAGCGCGAAGGCTTGGTCGGCGACATGGGTTGCGTACAATCCTGCAGCGTTCGTCAGGATAACATCGCTCTGGCGGAGTGCCGGATACATGTGCCGGTCCATACCCGCACTGGTGGATTGAATCCATTTGAGATTCGGTAGGTGGGGGAAGATATCCTCGCTGCAGTAGCCATAGAAGATGTCGGCGTCTTTGCCCTCTTCGATAAGTGCCTCGCGTGAACTTGGGGTTACAAAGGTGTGTGCATCGCCGACGATGCTTTCCAGTCTCTGGAGGAGTTCACCTTCAACACGTCCTTGTAATAGTATCTTCATACACTATAAGGTCCTTTCATAATTTAATATGGGTAATTGGAAGAGTGGAAGCTTGAAAGAATGGAAGAAGTAGGAGAGGGAGTGGTTCCTTCCATGTTTCCCTCCTGCTTCCACCCTACCCTCTGATTTTCATTGCCACGGTGGGGTTTCCGGCAACAATTCCTGAAATCTATCAATCAACGCGTCCTCGTAAGCACCGACATATTGTCCGTTAAAGAATTTATCCATTGCTTCGTCGAGGAAGAGTTGCCACGAGGCGTCCTCGGAACCGGGGTTGACAGGGAAGAACAGTGCGCCTACATCCTGCGCCGCTTTCAGGTCGCCGGGTGAATCACCGAGCATTAAGACTTGGTTTTCAGGGTACCTGTCTTTCGTCGTTATCGTGAGATGTTCCGTTTTTGTGCCCATCTCCTGTCCGGCGATCAGCGCGACGTAGGTGTCGATTTCGTGTTCAGCCCATTCCCGTTGGAGTGCTTCGTCCGGTGTAGCGGAAACAACGATGACATCCGATTTGCCTTGAAGTCGTTGCAATGTCTCTAAAACGCCGGGAAAGGGTGGGAGGTTATAGACGATCTCTGCGACACTTTCGTTCACGCCGAGACTCCACGCCATCACTTGGCTCAGTTCCTCAAGTCTTCCGCCGCCGGCACTGTCAATAGCGGATTGTAGCGCGGGGTTGCCGAGTTTCGTTTCCGTTTCTGACCATTCTCGCAGATAAGGCAGTTCCGGCACTGCGACACCCATCTTCTGCACAAGCGGCATCTCGCGTAAGAAATCGCACACCAGCAGAATCGCTTTGAACCGATTTGTGCCGCGTGTCTTTGAGTAGAGGTTGACGAAATCCCATGCCTGATGCACCTGCCGTGAGATAGATGCCAATCCGAAATGCTTAACGAGATTTACGCTGAAGCAGTCGTTGTGTTTGACCTCCATACTATTGAAAACGCAACCATCTGAGTCAATTCCAACGAAAAACTCGTGCTGCGGCTTGAAATCGTATAATGCTTGTTGTGATCCGTGATCCATTTTTAATTTTACCTTGCGGAAGAACAACATGCGTCAAGATTTTGACGAGCCATTCTTAAATCCGACCTCCATTTCATTTTTTAATTTTACCTTGCGGAAAAATAACGGGCACCAAGACTTCAACGCGCCGTTCTCAAATCCGCCCTCCATTTCATTACGGGCTACGGGTCCGATTGTAGGATGGGACTCCGATTCCCTACAGAATAACTTCAATCAACAATGATTTCCGGTCGGCCCTCGAGCATCCATTCGGTATGGAATACCGTCGGTTCGCCATCTTGTCCGAGGATCGTGTTCCCGTCTCTATCGAGTTTGTGGTAGGTGTGCGCGCCGAAATAATCACGCATCGCCTGAATCAGGTTCGCAGAGAGTGTGCCGCTGCGGTAGCTATCGAAATAGGCTAAAGCGGAGCTGAACGCCGGGATAGGTACACCGAGCTGCGTTGCCGTACCGATGACACTCCGCCAGTTGGGTTGTGCGGTTTCAAGTACGTCTCGGAAGTAGGAATCGAGCATTAGGTTCGGTAGTGCCGGGTTTCGCTCGAACGCCTCTGCAATCCGATGTAGGAATTTCGCGCGAATAATGCATCCACCACGCCAGCCTAAGCTAATCTTGCCGAGATCCAGATCCCATCCGAACTCCTCACTTGCTTCCCGCATGAGGGCAAAACCTTGGGCGTAAGAGCAGATTTTCGCAGCGTAAAGCGCATCGTGAATCGCTTTCAATGTTTCATCTCGGTCGCCTTGGTATATTCCCGCCGGTCCTTGGATAACCTGTTCTGCCGCAACACGTTCGCTCTTGACAGCGGAGATACACCGCGCAAAAACCGCCTCAGCGATTGTCGGTGCAGAGATACCGAGATCGAGTGCAGAGATACTCGTCCATTTGCCGGTACCCTTTTGTCCTGCCTGGTCCAGCACGACATCAACGAAAGGCGTGCCGCTGCTATCGAGTTGTGTGAAGATGTCAGCTGTGATTTCGATGAGGTAAGAATTTAATTCACCACTATTCCATTCGCTGAAGACCTCGTGCATCTCGTCGGCGTTCATTCCTAAGACGCTTTTCATCAGGGAATAGGCTTCACATATCAGCTGCATATCGCCGTATTCGATGCCGTTGTGCACCATCTTGACGTAATGCCCCGCGCCATCGGATCCAATGTAGGAGCAGCACGGCGTGCCATCTACCTGCGCCGCAATTTTCGTAAAGATTGGCTCTACAAGCGCGTAAGCCTCGGCTGAACCGCCCGGCATCATTGCGGGTCCTTTGAGTGCCCCTTCTTCACCGCCAGAGATACCTGTGCCGATAAACAGGATATCCTGTTCCGCCAACTCAGCATGTCGTCGGACGGTGTCGTTGAAGTTCGAGTTTCCGCCATCAATAATGAGGTCGCCATTTGAGAGGTGTGGTACTAACTGACCAATAAACGCATCAACCGGTTCCCCTGATTTCACCATCAAGATAATTTTCCGAGGACTGTCCAGTTTCTCGATCAGTTCTGGTATAGAATGTGCTCCAGTGATATTTTTTCCCTTTGCAGCACGTTCCATGAAAGCGTCTACCCGTGAGAGGGTCCGATTAAAAACCGCCACCTCAAATCCTTTGCTTTCCATGTTCAGTGCGAGGTTTTCACCCATCACTGCTAATCCGATGAGTCCAATGTCTGCCGCCAAATCTGTTTCCTCCTATGATCGTGTACGTTTTGCATATCATACATTGCAGGAGGCAATGCTGTCAATATATTTTTTCTGAGAGGCGGTCAGCGGTCAGCCATTGGCGATCAGTAAAGGGGCGTTTAATTGAGGGGAATTCATAAAGCCTCGCAGTGCCGTAGGTTGGGTTGAACGGAGTTGGAAGGAGTAATATTGACAACCCAAACACACGTCAAATACCATGTACTATCATGTACAAGAACGAATGAAACCCAACTGAATACCATTACATTATAGAAAAATCGTTGGGTTTCACTCGGCATCTCTTTAATATGACATGTATGGAGGAGATTTTATTTTTTTATAGTTTTCACGGTTTTGATAGAAGTCGCTCAACCCAACCTACGTTTCAAGTGCCTTATCTTGAACTTATGATACATGAGATTTTAAGAACCTATAAAGGGTTTCATATCCCATAGCAGGATGGAGCAGTCAAAGCCACCGGTTGCCAGAAGCGTGCTGTCCGGTGAGAAAGCGAGAGACTGAATGTCTGTCGGATGTCCCCAGAGCGTCGCAATATTTTCACCGTTTGCGACATCCCATAACCGAATTGCCATCTTTTCCATGCCTTTCTCCCACCAAGTGCCAGACGCAAGATACTTACCACACGACGAAAATGCCAAGGCATACGGATTCTGGCTCTGTGGCTGCGGGATCGCAAAAAGGGTTGTCAGCGTGTCGGCATTCCATAAACGAAGTTCACCGAACAGTCCGCCAGCGATCAAGTTGCCGCACGGCGAAAAGGCTATCTCCATAAGTGTGCGAGGTTCGTCCAAGGGCAATGTGGCAATTTCTTCACCAGATTCAATATCCCACAGCCGAGCGATTCTATCATCTGAACCGCTTACCAGTCGTTTGCCATCTGGCGAGAAGCACACTGACCAGATGTGCTCGGTGTGTCCTATCAACGGTTTCAAGTGCTCCTTACGTATGAAATCCCATAGATGGATGGGACCTTCTCTACTTCCAACCGCAAGCAGATCACCTGTTGGCGCGAATGCGATAGTCCATATCAATCGGACCTGATCGGTTTCAGTAAATTCTGCAATCGATGCGTCAGGTTTCTCGGCATCCCAAACTTTGACGTTGTTGTCTTGACTATAGGCAGCCAGCATATTTCCAGAGGGCAAAACAGTAAAAGAGGTGATGCGTGTATCCTTCAATAATGTTTCTCGAACCTGCTTACTTTCAACATCCCACAACACGATACCGTTCCGATACCCTCTTGTTGCCAGTGTCTTTCCATTCGGCAAAAACATAACCGGATCTGGAAAACAGGCAGATTCACGAATCGCTGAGAATGTATGTATGTTGCCAGTCTCAGTCTTTTTGTTCGGCGTAGTGTCGGCACGCATGTCGGCGAGAGCTAACTGTGGGAATTCTCTGAACCATGCGGCATCAATACTCCTCGGATGTAGTTCTGGAATCTCTATTTTTTCACGGCGTTCCATATTCCAGACTTCAATGGTGTCTTGCCCATCTACGATCGCGAATAATTCACCCTCTGTCGAATAGAATGGTGCTATCCGAGGTGTTTGAAAGTCCGTATAAGCCGTCTTTTGGACACCCTTTGCCACGTCCCACACGCGTAGACTTTCATCTCTACTACTGGATGCGAGGAAATTACTGCAAGGCGAAAAGGTAATAGCGTCTACCCAGTCGCTATGTGCTGCAAAATGAGCAATGCGTTTCGCCTTCGCTATATCCCAAACTGAGATGCATCGGTCAACACGATCGGTATCGTTACCGGATTCGTCAGGAGCTGTGCCCGCCACCAGGCGACTGTCTGCAGAGAACGTAAATCTACTACCTGCGAACTTGACAATTGGGACACCCGTTTCTGGGTCCCAGATGTGAACTTGATCGGGGTTAACAAGTCCATCATCGCGGGTTGAATAGACTTTAGGATTATCTCCAATAGCGGCGATGTACTGTCCGTTAGGCGAAAATTCAAGTTGAGAAATATCTGCTGATTCAACTTCACGCTCGCCTCGATCCATTTCTGCAAGGCACACACCACGATGGACATCTAACACCTCAACGATGCCGTGCCAATTCGCGGTGGCGATCCACTTACGATCCGGCGAAAAGTTAATGTACCAATAGATATTATGTTCTTCGGTCCGCTTCATCTGCGCGAGGCATTTACCACTCTGAACGTCCATCACCTTAACAACACCGTCATAATTGGCGATAGCAATCCACTCGCCATTTTGTGAAAAATCGGTAGCCGAAATCATTCCTCGTTCTGTTTCCCATAACGCAATAGGCGATCTTGATGACATCTCATACCACCAAAGTCCTATAGAGGTTTGAACGGCGAGATACTTGCCACCCGGAGGCAGTGCTAATTTTGGTCCACCACTAGACAGATCAATTCCTTTTCCCAGACGGACGATCGCGCCTTCTGGTAATGCCCATGTAATTCCTTCGGTGTCACTCGGCACAACATTGAAGGGTGCCGGTCTTCGATTTTGTTTCATGTTAACTCCTTGATGATAGTTGTGTCTTATAAAGGTTATATAGACAGTTCGTAATTCGCTTATAACCATTCTTGGATGCACTTTTACGCGTTTTCAGGGAGCGCAAGCACAGCTCGCTCCTACAGGAAGAGGTTTCTTGGCATTACCGAAAACTTGATTAAACACATCTCCAACATTTACGTCAAAATATAAAATACCCTCTTAACATAACGCCGCGCGGCATAACTTACTCGCCGGAAAGGAGTCTCACCATTCGTAGCCTATTAGGTCTCAAGAAGTATGTCATTCGGTACCGATACGCCATCCTGATCAGCTTCTTTCTTGTAGTTGTGACGAATATGATTCTCCTGATCAGTCCAATGATCCTCCAGACGGTTGTTGACGAATTAGAACACGCGTGGAGAAGTGCTTATGACGCAACCTTTGAGGGACCAGCCTTTACGGTATCTCATGGACGAATTCTCTTTTTCGCACTCCTCATCTTTGGGGTCGCATTTTTCGCAGGGATTCTACGCTTCATTCAACGACACACGATCCAAGGGGTCGCACGACAGATGGAGTTTCACCTCCGTGCCGACTTCTTTCTCCATCTCCAAAAGCTTTCTGCCGCGTATTACGATAACGTCCGCACCGGCGATCTGATGACACGCGCAACCAGCGATCTGAATGCCATCAGAATGGTGCTGAGCAGTGCCGTGATGTATACAGCGGATGCGACGGTATTTTTCGGACTTGCACTCGTTATCATGCTGCGTATTGATGCAAGTCTGACCCTTGTTGCGCTGCTTCCGTATCCAGTACTCGCTGTCTTGATCCGCTTTCTCGGAAAACGGTTGCATGCCCATTACGAAGGCATCCAAGAAGCCGTTTCTGTGATGAACACCAAAGTGCAGGAGAATTTGTCCGGTGTTCGTGTCGTTAAGGCATATACGCTTGAAGCGAGCGAGATTGAGCACTTCCAAGAATTGAACCAAGAATTTGTTAATCGTAACCATCGGCAGATTCGACTGATGACCTTCTTTTTCCCGCTCTTCCGGTTTTTACCGGGGATCAGTGGTCTGGTGCTCGTCTGGATGGGCGGACTCCATGTGATTCAAGGAAAAATATCACTCGGTGATTTCTTCGCGCTCAGTGCCTATCTCATGATGCTCGTCCGCCCGATGATCACCCTCGGTTTTATCGTCAACACCTTTGAACGTGGTGCAGCGTCTATGGAGCGAATCCAAGCAATCCTTGATGAAAAGCCAGAAATCTTCGATGATGAGCAGGTGAAATGGGGTATCAAGGATATTGAAGGCGAGATCGAATTTAGAAACCTTAATTTTGCCTATCCGGACGGAACCCCTGTGCTTAAAAACATCAACCTCAAGGTTGAACGTGGTATGACGCTCGCGATTGTTGGGGGGACTGGATCCGGGAAATCCACACTCGTCAACTTGATTCCGCGTATCCGTCAAGCGGAACGCGGTACCGTCTTTGTAGACGGTGTAGATATTCAGGATATACCGCTAAACGTCCTGCGTTCCAATATCGGGGTTGTGGAGCAAGAGCCGTTCCTCTTTTCTGACTATTTGCGAAACAACATCACCTACGGTCTCGAAACAGCGGACGACGAGGAGGTAAAGGACGCAGCACACACCGCTGATCTTCTCGCGCAAATTGAGGAGTTCCCTGATGGGTTGGAGACCATTCTCGGTGAACGTGGGATGACGATTTCAGGCGGGCAACGCCAACGGAGCGCACTTGCACGCGCAATCATCATTAAACCCAAAATTCTTATCCTTGACGATGCGTTTGCGAATGTGGATACACAGACCGAGGATACTATTCTCAGTAGACTTGCCGAAATCATGAAGAATCGGACGACTATTCTCATTTCACACCGTATTTCTACCGTCAAAGACGCTGACCAGATTATCGTCCTCAATGACGGTAGCATCGTTGAAACTGGCACACACCAACAACTCGTTGAGCAGAATGGAATTTACGCTGGCATCTATGAAACACAACTCTTACAAGAGGAACTTGAAGCGTTCTAAACAATGGACTCGCAATGTGGTCTGAAGGAGGAATCCACCTGTGTTTGGCATGGGGAGCAACTTATACGAATATAGCGATGAGGAAGAAGACCTCGGGAAAGTCTATGACCGAGTCTTGATGAAACGCCTGCTCGCATACCTAAAACCCTACAAATTCCAGCTGCTCATCATCGGGTTTCTCATGGTTGGGAGTACACTCTCGCGCTTGGTCGGACCGTATCTATTGCATGTCGCTATCGACGATCATATTACCCCCAGAGTGCCCGAGGGGTTATGGGTAGTCGCGCTTTTAATGGTATTCGGATTGATTGGCGAGTTCGTGTTCGGCTACTTTGAAGAGTATCGCATGCAGATGATCGGGCAACACGTGATGCACGATCTCCGTCAGACGCTCTTTTCGCATTTACAACGTTTAGATGTCCAGTTTTTCGATAAAAATCCAGTCGGTAGATTGATGACCCGTGTAATGGGAGACGTTCAGGTCCTCAATGAACTCTTTGCCTCTGGTGTGATTACCGTCTTCGCGAACCTTCTCAATATTTTGGGAATCGTGGTGGCGATGCTTCTGATTAACTGGAAACTCGCACTTGTGACGTTCACGGTGATTCCTATTATCTTCGGAGCAACGCTCGTCTACCAGATCTATTCACGTCGTGCGTTTCGCGAACAGCGCAAGCAGCTTGCGCGAATCAACGCCTTTTTGCAGGAGAATATCGTCGGTATGACGACGATGAAACTTTTCGCACAAGAGCGACAGAGTCATCTCCGTTTTAACGAACGCAACCGGAGATACCTCGCTGCCAACCTCAAGAGTATCTTCTATTTTTCGATCTTTCACCCGCTGATAGAGGTGACGGCATCGCTCGCAACAGCCGTGATTATCTGGTACGGTGGCGGACAGATTGTGCAAGGCGCGCTGACCTTCGGTGTACTCGTGGCGTTTATTCGCTATGCCGAACGCTTCTTCTGGCCCATCCGTGAACTCAGCGAAAAGTATACCATCTTCCAAAACGCAATGGCATCTTCCGAGCGCATCTTCCAACTCCTTGATACGCAACCGACTATCATTTCTGCCGTTCCTAAGAATGATACTGAGAGTCTAAAAGGCGAAATTGAATTCAAAAACGTCTGGTTCGCCTATAACGATGATGACTATGTGCTACGGGATGTCTCATTCAAGGTGAAACCCGGTGAAAAGGTCGCACTCGTAGGGCATACTGGCGCAGGGAAAACCTCTATCATCAATCTGCTCTGCAGATTCTATGAAATCAACAAAGGACAAATCCTGATTGACGGTGTTGATATCCGAGAGAAGAACTTAGAGGAACTACGGGAAGCGATCAGTATTGTGCAACAGAATATCTTCCTCTTTTCGGATTCCATTGAGCGGAATATTACTTTAGGAGATCCGTCGATCTCGGCGGAACAAGCGAAGCGTGCGTCAGAAGATGTGCATTTGGACAGGTTTGTGCAGAAGATGCCGGCGGTCTATGGCACAGAGATTAAAGAAGATGGTGCGGGGTTATCCGTTGGACAGAAGCAGTTGGTTGCCTTTGCGCGTGCGTTAGCCTCCGATCCGAGTATTCTCATCCTTGACGAAGCGACCTCAAGCGTTGACACCGAAACCGAAATTCTGATTGAGGATGCGCTCAAGCGTTTGATGGCAAATCGGACCTCCGTTGTTATTGCGCACCGGCTTTCAACAATCCAGAATGCGGATAAGATTATCGTCATGCATCGCGGCGAGATCCGTGAAACCGGCACCCACAACGAGTTGTTACAACAGGGTGGTATCTATTATCGGTTGTATCAGTTGCAATACAAAGGGCAGGAGAAAAAAAAGGGTTTGTAAGCGGTTACACTTCTTCTATAGTCCAGCGGGCAGCATTTCTGTAGGAATGGGCACGCTTCCCTAATCCTCCGGTATTTCAAATACCACACCATCCTTCTTTTTTTTGTAAAAGATAATTTTCACTTCTATGGATTCCGCTAAAGTTGGCATTGTATCATAGGTGTTGGGCTTGATGGAATATGCTTCTTCGCCTACAAATCCATCTATTCCTTGGGATTCTTCATGAGGTTCTGCCAAACGATAGTCGCAACCCTTTATTTCCGACAACCTTTTGAGGATTGCCTCCTGAAATCTAAGTCCTGCGAACGTCTTGACAAGAACCAGATCTTCTACCCATGATTTAACCAAGGTTCGGTCAATTTTTTGGACAGCCTCGTTGAAGTTTTCTATCATTGAGATTATTCTATCTGTCGCCTCATCAATTGCATCGGGATATCGTTCTCGATACCACGTAACCCATTCTTCAAAAGTTTGTCCTGGGAATTCCTGGATCAGTTCGCTCAATTGTCCAACGTGCCTCGGTCGAGTCGCTTGAGAATTTTGATTTGCGACATTCATTAATTGGGTTGTGTACTTTGGAAATGCGGAAGCAGGAGCGTTCACATATTCCTGAATCTCAGTATTTTTTAGTTTGATTTTCATAGAAGTCACTGTGTCTTCAACATATTGAGTTGAGATGGTCTTGTGTGAAGTTTCATTTTATCCGCGACCAAGACTTCTGAAGGACGCTTGAAATCCCAATCTTGTGATTTCGTTGAATATACAACTTCAAAGATATTATCTCCACATGCTTGAATCGTTTCTAAGTTATTCAAGAAAATAAACTGTTCCTGGCTCGTCACCACCGGACAACCGTAATGCTTGTTTGTATACTTCAACGCTCCCGAGTTTTGGATCCTATTCTCGACAAACGCATAATGTCTTAGCAATCTATCGGACAAATAACCGTTTGAAAAATCGACAATATGGTGCACAATCGGACAAATAACCTGTTGAAAACCGTTATCGATTTCAACACCGATACTATTGCGTCCGGATGTCATCGCGGCCGCGGTCGTCGTTCCTGTCCCCAGAAAGGGGTCAAGTATCACATCACCTTTCACAGAATACATATTGATGAGACGGGATGCCAACTCAAAAGGAAATGCTGCACTTCTCAATCGCGACATCGCCTTGGGGAGTTTCTGTTCGGTTCCCTTAATATCTGTCCAAACATCCGAATACCAGACATTCCGTTCTTCCCAAAACAGCGCACTTTCACGTCTATTTGCTTTTTCGGCCTCCGTTTTAAACTCTCTTTTGGAACCTTTCCTGACGATTAGAATATACTCGTGTTCCAGTGTTACATAAGCACCTGCAGGTAACATCCCGGATCCCATAAATTTGTTAGGCGTGTTCGCCTGTTTTCGCCAAAGGATATCGGGTAATGCTGAGAACCCGACTTTTAAGAGGTGTGTCAAGATTCTCGCGTGGTTCGGATACAAACAAAAATTACTTTTTACCGTTCTTGTCGCATCACCTATGTTAATGCACGCAAATCTGCCCTTCTTTAAAACCCTGAACACTTCATCCCATACAGAATCGAGAATCTCGTGCATCAAGGTATACGCTTGGTTACCATCGCCGCCCGCTAACGCATCCTGAATCTCTGGATTCTGATGACTAAACATCTCATCCCACATCTCAATCATGGGATACGGCGGGGAGGTAACGACAAGGTCGACGCTTTCTGAAGGAACTTCTTTCAAATCTCGTGCATCTTGAAAAAGGATATTATGCGTTGTTTTCATATTGATCATTAAACGGAAAGGTTCTGATGGTATTTCCACCTATCAGAGGATTTTTATCATCCATGCCCCACCATGTGCCGGATTATGAATCAATCCCTTTCTCATGTCAACACAGAGGTCAAGAGCTTCTAAGATCATGTGTCCAACGAGGACGGGCGCATCCTCAGGCAGATCTGTTACCTGGATGGAGTGGCTTCGTTCCAGTACAGTATATTTCACTTCTGAATAAACGGTACGTTCTATAGTGCCGTTTGCTGTTTGTGCTTGGATCTTTCGGACCGGAGCAAGTCCGAGTTGCTCAACGAATGATTTGGGTAAACAGAGTCCTGTTGCACCAGTATCAACGAGCGCGTCTTCAATGGTAAGTCGACGCGCGTCTTCAGATTTGATAATGCCTGCTTCTGCCAAATACAAGTCTTTTAGATTTTCAAGTTCAATTCGGGTTGTATGTTCCATTTTTTATCACTCCTTCGTTTTCTGAATTTTAGCACAAATTCGGGCTGAATGTCAAGCAGCTTACCTCAATGCCACACAATGTAGGTCGGCATTTGCAACACCAACCCGATGAGACTCCAGACACATCCGAGCGTATAATCCCCCAAGATTAATCCGAGAAAGAACGGCACGGCTTGCCGATAAAGTTTTACACCACCAATCTTTAGTAAGGTTGCCTTTGCCAACCAGCTGAGGAAAATCGGAAACCACAAACCACCCATCCCTGTCCCACTTACGAGGACGTAACCGCCCGGATGCAGGGGCCACCACAGAAACCGGATCTTCATAATCATTAGAAAGATCGTAAACAGGAAACTGCTGCCGATAACGCCAAGTTCCGGCACGCTTGTTTCCCGTGGGCTGACAAGCCACGTCTGCAAGCGGTTGAAGGTCTCCCACCCCATATAGACGATCCAGCCACGTGCCTTGCTTCCGGCACCCATATCGTAGAGGACGTGCAGGTACGCCCAAAACGTTATCAGGATACCGAACACAATCGCCAAAATCATTCCGATAAGCAGTTGCCGATACCCAATACGACTCCGCTCTGCCAAGCGAAATGCCTCTAATTCACTGGGTGTCGGATGTGCGCGGAAACAACGGACAAACGGATAGAGGAACGTTAACCCCGTCAGGTTGCCTGCACCAAGTCGGCGTGTTCCGAGTGCCAGCACCATCGTCCTTCCCGGATCGACAAAGATGAGTTGATGCAGTGGCGGTCCGATCTCAGCACGGATGCGCGTGATGCCTATAACTAATGGGAAATAGAACAGAAAGAATAACCCAATTGCCCAGAAAGTCATTCCCATCTGATAACAGAAGAAAAAGAGAAATAGCATCCCGACGGTGAACAATCCTGCAGCAGTCCGATAGCGCATCGGTTCACGGGAATCGTTAGGCACGGATTCACCGCCGCGTTGTGCGATCCCGAAAACTTTACGGATAATGCGTCCGTAGTGTTTCCGACCTATCCACAACGGGATACATCCGAATGCAATCCAAGCACCAGTTTGCTGTTCAAGGTGATAGATATTCCTCGCTCCAAACGCATCCGTTACGATCAGTTGGATGCGACTGAAAAGCCAGAAAAACCAGCAGGAGAACGAGAGATCCAGCGGTGTGAAGAACATCAATCCGATGCTGAACGGATAGAAGGAGATATGAATCGGACCCATCGCACTCCACGGCTTTGAACTGAATTGACCGATTGTTTTGCCTTTGATGGGTAGTCCGGGTATTTCTGGAAATAGGTAATTCAGACCGTTTAGCAATTCCGCACTCCCTGCGAGCGCGAATCCGAGCCACATCCACGGCGAAGTAAAGAAGCGTTTCGGGTTACTTGTCAATGCCAGCGGGAGTTGGACGATCGGATAGTTCAGACGTTCATTTTCCGTCCACTGTTTCCGAAGAAAGACCGTTACTGCAAGCAACGTCAGCCAGAGCGCGATCACAAAACTCGACCACGCCAGCACCGGCGGTATCCACGCGTTCAAAATGTGGGAGGTATAGAGCGACGAATCTCCCTCGTAGAATCCATCCAAAATACGCGGGCTTTGGACGGCGATCCATGTTGGGATGTGGTGTCCGAAGAGCGGAATCCATTCGTTTTCTGGCGATGCAAACTGAAAGGCGTGGGCGAGGACGGGAATGAGGTAACCCATCATCGTGTGCCCGCTGATAGTCGTTAGCATCACAACCATCACGTAGATGGTTTGCAAATCCGCCTGCGACATCGCCAATTGAGGCACGAATTTTTGTAACAGCAGGTTGGCAAGCACGAAGACGAGGAGTGTGAAAACTGCATTAAAGAACAGAGAAGCGATCGTCAACTGCGTAGAGTGCCACACCTCTGTCCCCATCAGGCACCAATAGCTATTAAAAGCGACGAGTGCCAACCCAATTAGCAGAATATGCGGTTTAACAAGGTTCTTTTTCCCGTTTCCGTTAGTTTCCATGCCCGCTCCTGCTGATATGCTGTAACGCCTTCTGTAACACCACTTCGTTGCTGTATCTTTTCAGAGTATCTTGTGCTGTAGCATCGTTGAAGTTCCGAATCTCGTTGCATAACAGTGGGAGTGCCCGCACAACGTTATCCACAATCGTGATGCTCGCCTGCTTTGCGGTACGCGACATCGGGTTCAGGTCGACAGTCACGACTTCTTTACCCATCTTTCGGAGTGCCTCACATCGGTCACCGTCCTCAAGTGGCACGAAGACGACATCCGCTTTGAAGATGCCATCTGGATGCACATATTTCCGATTGGAGTCGATATAGGAGAGTTGCGCTTCGGTTGTAGGCATTAGCACATCCGGTGCTCCGTGTTTTAGGAGAGACTCTCGGATTTTTTCTTCCCGTCCCGTTTCCGTGTGAAAGATGTTCACCTCTAACGGCGCGTTCAGTACCTGCCCCAATTCGATAAGTGCTTCAGGTGCCAACGCCGTCACATTCCCGTTGACGGAAATGACCGGGTGGTTTGACAGACGGAGCATCACCGCTGCAGCGTGGATTGCCTCAATCGCGAAGGGTCGCGTCGCCTCCCCGATGAGGTAGTCGAAAGCCTCACCACGTCCATGCGCGATGAGTCCGTGGATAGAGGTAATCCCTTGTTCTACGCCTGCAACAATGGTATCTCTGAGTCTTAGTGAAAGGTATCGGGGATGTGTTTTCGGAACGTCGCTCAATTGCGTAGCACCTCAGCAGAAGTTTCCGTCTATTATACCGCGTTTTGCATAAGTTTGCAAGGGAAGGTGTGTAACCGAATTCCGGCTCAGATTTGACAAATTCCAGGCGTTACAGTATATTATATTTACTAAAGTTTGGACAATACATGTAGACAGGTTTTCAGGAAAGCAAACGCTCATCGCCGCTGGCGAGGATTGTATCCTCGCCTTCCCGTAATCGCCAAATAATACTGCAGTCCACTGGAACCACTGGAATGTAAACTGATTTCAAATAAAGGAGAAAAAAGATGACACAAACAACGAAACACCCTGTTGACGACGAAGCAGACGTTTCGGATAGCGCGAGCAGTGTTGATGCTGTTAGTGATATAGAAAGTCAACGCCAACTCAACGATTTACGACGTGAATATCTTGATGGTCGGTCAGATTCTGTTAATCAATGGCTGGTTGTTATAGGTTTAGTTCTTGCCTTTTTTGCGGTTGCAATTCCGGTTGTAACCGGTATTGCTGCTTATGTTGCCTACACCCAGTTTCAGCGTATTGAATCCGAGGCAGAGGAACACCTTAACGAAGCAAAGCGGTATACCAGTGAAGCAGCGCAATATCTTGAGGACATCAAGGCACAAAAGAAAATAGCAGAAAAAGTTGTATCGGAATTGAGTAGTGGAGACATCACTAAACTCGTTCAATCCAGAAAATCTGAAGTATCCGCAGAAGCTGAGAGCATACTACGAATGATTGGGCAGGAGCCTGGAACATCCGTAATAGATAATGCTGTCGTTGATGCGGTCAGATTGCAGCAAGAAGGGAAAACTGATGATGCTATTGAGAAGTGGAGTTCTATTGCGAATATATCAGAGGGGATTGATAACGATATAGCCGCCGGGGCATTTTTCGCTCGCGGAACAATCAAGACTAATTTGGGTAGACATGAGGAGGCGATGTCAGACGCTAATGAGGCAATCCGCTTAAGACCAAATTATGTTGAGGCCTATCTTCTTCGTGGGTTATCCAAGACTAATTTGGGTAGACATGAGGAGGCGATTCCAGACCTTAATGAGGCAATTCGCTTAAGACCAAATTATGCTGAGGCTTATTTCACTCGTGGCCTTATAAAGGGAAGCCTTAGGAAAGAAGAGGAGGCACAGGTAGATTATCAGATGGCTTTAAAACTCGCTGAACAACAAGGAGACGAAAATCTCAAAACGACTATTGAGGAAGTGCTTCAACAGTCCAAAAATTGAACACCTCAATGCCACACAATATACGTCGGTATCTGCAGCACCAACCCGATCAAACTCCAGAGACATCCGAGTGTGTAATCGCCTAAAATCAGCCCCAAAAAGAATGGCACCGCTTGTCGGTAGAGTTTCACACCGCCAATCTTTAGCACAATCGCCTTCGCTAACCAACCCAAGAAGATTGTAAACCACAATCTACCCATTCCGGTGCCGCTGACTAACACGTAACCGGCAGGATGTAGGGGCCACCACAGAAACCGGATCTTCATGATCATTAGGAAAATCGTGAAGAGGAAACTACTGCCGATAACGCCGAGCTCTGGGATGCTGGTCTCCCGTGGACTGACAAGCCACGTTTGCAAGCGATTGAACGTCTCCCATCCCATATAGACGATCCAGCCGCGTGCCTTGCTTGCCACACCCATATCATAGAGAACGTGTAGATATGCCCAAAACGTTATCAGGATACCGAACACGATCGCCAAGATCATCCCGATAAGCAGTTGGCGATACCCAATTTGACTCCGTTCTGCCAGGCGGAATGCCTCCAGTTCACTCGGTGTCGGATGCGCCCGGAAGCATCGGACAAACGGGTAGAGAAACGTTAGCCCCATTAGATTGCCTGTGCCGAGTCGGCGTGTTCCGAGTGCAAGGACCATAGTGCGCCCCGGATCGACAAGGACGAGTTGATGAAGGGGCGGACCAATTTCGGCGCGAATACGGGTGATACCGATAATCATTGGAAAGTAAAAAAGAAAAAAGAGTCCAATCGCCCAGAATGTCATCCCCATTTGATAACAGAAGAAGAAAAGAAACATCAACCCGACGGTGAACAGTCCCGCAGCCGTGCGGTAACGCATCGGTTCTCCGGAATCGTCAGGGAGTGGTTCGCCACGACGTTGTGCGATCCCGAAAACTTTGCGGATGATGCGTCCATAGTGCCGTCGCCCCATCCACAACGGGATGCATCCGAACGCTATCCATGCCCCCGTCTGCTGTTCAAGGTTATAGATATTGCGTGCGCCGAATATATCTGTCACGACCATCTGAATACGGGTCAGTAACCAGAAAAACCAGCAGGAAAAGGAGAGATCCAACGGTGTGAAGAACATCAAACCGATACTGAACGGATAGAAGGAGATGCGAATCGGACCCATCGCACTCCACGGCTTTGAACTGAATTGTCCAAGCGTTTTGTTTCTAATAGGTAGGGAAGGAATCTCAGGAAACAGGAAGCTCAGTCCATTTAGCAGTTCTGCACTTCCTGCGAGTGCGAAGCCGAGCCACATCCACGGTGAACTAAAAAAGCGTTTCGGGTTGCTTGTTAATGCTAACGGGAGTTGAACGATGGGATAGTTCAAGCGTTCATTTTCCGTCCACTGCTTACGGAGGAAGATCGTTACCGCTAATAACGTCAGCCAGAGCGCGATCACGAAACTTGACCAAGCAAGCACCGGCGGGATCCACGCGTTTAGCGTGGCAGAAGTGTAGAGGGTGGAATCCCCGTTGTAGAATCCATCTAAGATCCGTGGGCTTTTGACGGCGATCCAATTGGGGATACCATTTCCAAAGAGCGATAACCACTCATTTTCGGGGGTTGCGAACTGAAACGTATGCGCGAGGACGGGGATGAGGTATCCCATCATGGTATGTCCGCTGATCGTTGATACCATCACCACCATCACATAAATGGTTTGTAGGTCTGCTTCGGACATCGCCAGACGCGGCATGAATCGCTGGAACAGTAGATTGACAAGCACGAAGACGAGGAGCGTGAAGACCGCATTAAAGAACAGCGAGGCAATCGTTAGCTGCGTAGAGTGCCATACCTCTGTCCCCATCAGGCACCAGTAGCTATTAAAAGCAACGAGCACCAACCCGATCAGTAGAATATGCGGTTTAACAAGGTTCCGTTGTCTGTTTCCGTTGGTTTCCATTCCCGTTCCTGCTAAAGCCCAAGTTTGCGCCTATTATACTGTGTTTTGGGTAAGTTTTCAAGTGGAGATGTTGCCAGATTTTTTCTTGAAGCCTCTTTCAAATTGATGTATAATTTCACTATACTTATACTTAACGGAATTACAGATGAATGTTTATAGTTTGTCTGTGAACAAGAGCCCCACCGCCGCTGGCGAGGATTGTATCCTCGCCCTTGTGTTGGTGTATAATTATGGGCTTTACTATAAAGCAATGGAGGATAATATGTCGGTGCCTATTCAGGAATCTGTTGATGCTGTGTCTTATCCAGAGAGCCAATTGCAATGGCTTGTAAGTTTGCTAAATCTATTAGCCGGTATTGTGAATCGGAATGAGGACCTTAGCAGCGTCGTGGTAACAGAAACCGAGTACCAACAACTTTCAGCAGTTATGGACGATTTAATCTATGGTGTCGGTGATGATGAAAATCACCCGTTATCGGCAGCAATGACGTTGGTCGGTTCTCTCATTAAAGCCTATGAAGATGAACACTTTCCAAAGCTGATAGACCTCTTTCCAGATTTGGCAGAGGGCTCCTCTGTTAAAGCAACTGGCGGAAGTCCTGATTCAAAACTTGATGAAACAGAATAGCCCTATAATTGCTTTATCTACAGTTTATCTCATAAATCGAGGGGTTTTCTAAGCCGTATTTTGCCAGTGTCTTGATTTAAATATATTTTGAGTGATAAAGGAACCTATATTGAGATATTTTCAGTCCCGTAGGGACGGCATCTTTATAGAAAACGTCGGTACTTGTATTCAAGCCCCGTAGGGGCGGCATCTGTATTAACCAAAACTATTTATGAGATACCTTCTAATATCGGCATCATCAATGAGATATAGGATATCCTACTTAAGGAAGAAAATTTATGAATACAACCCCTGAAACGCAAGTCGTCAGTGTTCCTGACGGTTCCATTCGTGATTATGTTGATGGAAAAATTCGCAAGGATACACCGGAAGAATATGTCCGCCAGACAAGTGAAAAAAGACTGATCAATGAGCATAAATATAAACAGGAATAGATTAAAATTGAGTTCGGTTTGAAACTGGGTTCTCGCTGTCCGCGTGCCGATATTGTTGTGTTTCCAAAAGACAGCCCGGAAATGACGCAGGATCAGGTATGGCTAATTGTTGAATGCAAAAAGGAACGTGAGTTTGATAATTAAACGTGGATTGGAAAATAGAATATAAATATAGACGTAGGTGTTTTTGCTTGGGTGTTTCCCCTTAGGTTGAGCGGTAAAGCCACAGGCGCATTTTCACTATAGACAGCGTTTCGTTCTTCAATGAACCGTTTGGGGAGATAGGTGTAGCGAAACCCAGCATTCCAAACGGTGTCGGTCTCATAATGCGTTGGGTTTCACTCGGTTTTTGGTGATTTCAAGTTTCTCTGTTCGTTTGAAACGCTGTGCTGTATGCGATTTTTAGTAAGTCTCCGTTCAACCCAACCTACGGGACGCTTCAATTTTTATTTTCAAACTTACGTTTACTTAGAGTCATTGACCAAAGCGAAGAAGATTAATTACAACTTGGGTAATGCCCAGGTGTGCCTTGCAACTCAGCATACAACTCTTATCGTGGCAATCCTAAAATCCTGTAAATTCTGATTCAGACAGTTCTCCCTCAAAGCGGTTTCCCATAACACAAAACATACCCATCATAATCCTTGAGTTCAAAAGCGCGGAGACCGTCGTCGGTGTCTGCAAGAGGTTCGTGGAATTCGAGTCTACGAGACTGATACTCCGCAAACAGCGCGTCAGGATCGGATGTCCAGATAAAAGCATCCCATCTTGCCCACTCGTGCCGTGTATGGTTCGGTACTGGGTGAGTATCTTCAGTGATATGTTTCAGAAGAATCCGCACGTTATCGCGAGACACGATCCCAAAAAACGGGTCATCTTCTGGGACAACTAAATCTGTCTCAAAACCGAGTTTCTGATTGTAAAAGTCAATTGACGCAGCGAGGTTTTCAACAATAAAAAAAGGGGCGATCTCCTTAAGTATCGAATCAGTTGCCATCGTCCATCCTCCTGATTATTCTTTCCTCAATATCCTAACAGATTTCCATCGAGTGTTCAACAAAAAGAGGCGAGATTGGGAAACCTCGCCAGCGAAAAAAGTGAGATGGCAGTTGACACATCTGAGGCTTTGGGGTATACTAACGGCGATGACCATACTCTGAATTGAGAAAGGGACATTTTTTATGGCAACACTCAGATGGGGCATACTCGGTTGTGGCGATGTCGCTGAATATAAGGGGGGACCGCCTCTTTATAGCGTTAATGACTCGGAACTCATTGCCGTAATGCGGCGGGACCGCGCCAAAGCGGAAGCCTTTGCCGAGAGGCACGGCGCGAAACGGGTCTATACCGACATAGACGATCTCCTAGCGGATGACGAACTCAATGCAATTTATGTGGCAACGCCGCCATATCTCCACTGCGAACACGTTATCCGAACAGCAGAAGCGAACAAGCACATCCTCTGCGAGAAACCGATGGCGATGACGGTTGAAGAGTGTCAGCGTATGGTAGATGCCTGCCACGATGCGGGAGTCACATTGATGCTCGCTTATTACCGGAACTTCTACCCGAATATCGTGAAGATGAAGGTGTTGATGGACGAAGGCGCGATCGGTGACGTGGTGCTTGCAAAGGTCAATCATACCGGTTTCTATAACCCGAATCGGCACGATCTGAGCAGTTGGCGGGTGGATCCGAAAATCAGCGGTGGGGGTGTGCTGATGGATCTCGGTAGCCACCGTATCTCACTTCTTCAGTATCTGATAGGAGAGATTGAATCCGTGCAAGGTTATGCGGAGACGGTATATCTGGATATTGAGGTTGACGATTCTACTGTGTTTACGCTCCGTTTCGAGAATGGCGCGCACGCCGTCGCGAATATCAATTGGAATGTCGGCGTTTCGATTGACGATGTTGAGGTCTACGGCACGGAAGGGTGCTTACGGTGTTCGCCGTTGAATAGCGGTAACCTGACACTTGAGAAATCGGGTGAGCAGATTGCGATGAATCAGACCCCGTTGCCACACACGCACACAGGGCTTGTGGAAGATTTTGTCAATCACCTCAAGACGAATGAACCGATTCAGTTTCGGTGTTCCGGTGAGGCTGGGTTGCAGACGAATGCGGTTATCGCGCAGATAATGTAGGTGTACTGAATCGTTAGCGCGATATGTTACAAGAAGGGCGAGGTTGGGAAACCTCGCCAGCGATGAGAAGTTGGTTTTCTGAAGGTTAGCTAATCCGTTCAGATTCTAAGGTTAGCCAGTCCCCGTATGCTCTTGGCATTTCTGCGGGTGTGTCTAATCCTGATTCTTCACGCCACCGTAACAACGGATGCCGCCGATCGGGTTGCGGGAGATCAACACGGGTCCCGTACGCCGCGGATTCAAAAATCCCCATCATCATCTCAATAATGTGTCGCCCCTCGGTCCCGCTGCACGTATGTGCTTTGCCTTCATCTAAAGCATTGACATAATCCTCCACGAACCAGTAATCCATTTCCGACGCGCTACTTTTCGGATCGTAGTGTTCAGGATAGATGAGTTCTAACGCTTCCCATTGGTCGTGTGTGCCGTCGGGCAGATAATGTGGTGTTGGGAGCCACCATGCCCCACCTATCTTCCATAAAAGTCGTCCCTCAGTCCCGTAGAGTTCCATAGAATACGCGTCGGTGTCCATCTTATGAAACCGGTGTTGGAGCAGCGTGCCGGTGACATGACCTTCATACTGCAGCGTCGCTGTGATATATTCACCCGCGATGGTCCCCATACCGCTCGGTGATGGCACCACATCTGTAGGTGTGATTGATTTGCCGCCTGTCGTTAGGTGTGCAACAACGCTTTCGCAGCGTTTTCCGAAGTGCAACATGTTATTAAGCATGTGCGTGCCGATGTTCATTAAGCCGTAGCCGCCATAGTAGCCTTTCCCGCTGCCATACATATAGCGCAATTCACCGATTTTTCCGGCATCAAAGGCACGCGCAAGTGCTTGCATGGATGCCCCGACTCTGCCTTGGTGGTGTACGGCAATCTGCACGCCTTTCTCTTCCGCTTTAGCGATAACGGCATCCGCTTCTACCAGATCCACACACATCGGTTTCTCAACCTCAATGTTGACACCGTGTTCCAGCACTCGCATGCACAGGTCATAATGAAATTCCGTGCCGGTGGGAATCGCCACAATGTCGGGTTGGGTCTGTCGGATCATCTCATCTAAATCAGTAAACTTTACTGAGACATTGACTTCGTCGCCCAGAGTGTCGAGGCGTTCTTGAATCAGGTCACAGAGCGCGACAATCTCCGTGCGTGGATGGGCATGATATGCCCGAGCTGCTGCCGTCCCGCGACCTCTACATCCCAAAATTCCGATCCGATATGTTTTCATCGTTCTCTCCTTTCTCACGTTTGATCGTCCTCATCTCCTCTTACCTACACTGTTGATGTTTCGCATTGTATCATAATTCGTTTAACGGATCAATGCGTTTGAGTTCTCTTGACTTTGTTTCTCAAATCTGTTATCTTTTCAGTAAAGCGAGGTTATTTTTCGGTTTTTCTTATTTATCCTTACGCACTAATTCAAGGGCTATTTCTCGAATTCAGTCTTTTTCCATGAAGACATTCTAAGGGTCTTTACTGCTTTGAACTATTATAGTGAAATCCGAAAATATGTTTACGGTTCGTCAGGGAACAACATCCCACCGCCGCTGGCGAGGATTGTAGCCTCGCCCTTGTGTTGGTGTGTAGGTAATTACGGATTTTACAAAGGTGGGTTGTCGTGAATAGCTTAACGAAATTCATATTTATCTTAATTCTATGCTTCTCTATCACTTTTATTCAATCTTCTGTAGCTTTCGAGCAGATGGAGACCCATACGGTTGCTGACGGTCTTGTAGGTCCTGTAGTCCCGGTTATTTTTCAGGACAGCCGGGGCACGCTTTGGTTGGGCTCCGGTAGAGGTGGTGTCAGCCGTTTTGATGGCGAAACTTTTGTATCCTACACAGCTACCCCGATCACTTCGGAGGAGATGCCAGCCTCTTTTGTTCAAGCGGGAGCACTGCTCGGACGAACGCGACAAATCGTTGAAGATAAATGGGGACACATCTGGTTTCTTACGCGAAGTGATTCAGAAGAAACAGGCGGTGTCAGCCGTTTTGATGGCACCTCGATCAAACTGATTGGAACTGGAAACTTACTAATTGTTGACAGAAGGGGCGACGTATGGGTTAGTGAAAATCAGTTGCTAACGAAGTACATCACCTCAGGGGTCCAAAAACTGCCAGAGGCACATCAGAACACAATTGGAGGCGAAACTCCAGACCCATCAATGGAAACATTGACAATAAACGTCATCTTTGAAAGCGAAGATAGGACTCTCTGGCTTGGTGGAAGCGAAGGCGCAGAGCAAAAAAGCGGTGTAATTCTAAGTTTTCGTGAGAATCCTCAGACAGACGTAAACGATAAAACAGAGACCGAACCCCCATATATTCGGTCAAATATTGGATTCACGCGTTACGATACCCTTAATTTAACAAGTGCCATTGAGGCGGTAATAGAAGACGGCTCTGGGGATCTTTGGTTTGGTGGCTATAATCTTCTCCTAAAGTTTGATGGAGAATCCTTTAAGCAGATTCTCCCTGTCAGTTTAGGACGAAGCAGTTCTGGACGGTATATATCTCCGAGGCAAGCCTCGATCCAGAGTGACACGAAAGGGCGACTCTGGTTTAACGATGGTCGCGTCACAAGATGGTGGGATGGTTCGCAGCTACAGACTGATAGAAATGTGCAAGGCGTTCTTGAAATTGAAGATGCGTGGGGAAATCTATGGTTTACGAACCAGCGTGGTGAGATCCACCAATACGATAAGACGCTTGAGTTGATTCCTTTTAGTGCCGATGATAGGCTCGGTGTTGACCGTGTTCATACAATTTTTGAAGCGATTAATGGGGATTTGTGGTTTGGACATGATAATGGCGTGACAGTATTTAACCCGAAACCGGCGATCCAAAATCATGGCACTGGAATCAGCAGTAGAATTGGAGGAAAATCGCGTTTTGCTTTTTGGACCGACATTGCAAAAATATTTGAAGTAGGCGGATACATCTGGTTTGTCAACAAACCCGTATCCAGTGGAAACTCTACGCGATACACCTTCTTTCGCTACGCAAACGAACTCTTCGATCAGGTTTCTGTTGTTATCAAACCAAAATCCGGGCAGCTCAGCGGACTGCCTGATAGGAGTCCTAAGTTATTTGTTACCGAAGAGGAACACCCATGGATTGCTTTTGGTGGGCATATCTTCAAAGTAGACGCGACCGGATTGTTATGGTTTACAGACGGCTTCCAGAGAGTGCCATTTCAAACAACCTTGGAGATTGAGCATACTGCATCTCCTATAAATGCCTTGCACACAGATGCCAACGACAAGTTGTGGGTGCTTTTTGAGAACGGAAAGGTGCAATCCTATCCAAAAACGATTGACCCCTCAACGTCTATTGATATTGAACCGGAAACCCTTCCCTATCTGATTAAAGTAACAAAAATGTTAGAAACGCCATCAGGTGCCAAGTGGTTTTTCAATGCCGTGACAGGAAAGTTGATACGCTGGAATGTCGCTGAACCGAGCAAACCAATTGTACTCAAGGAGAATTCTCGTACTGTCCCACTCGCAGTGTGGCAGCACCCAACTGAAAGGAATGAGGAAGCCACTTTCCTCTTTCCCGATGCTCTCAAAACGTATCACGGTCAGGAGTTAGTCACAACTAAGGAGATTGAACTTGCGCCAGTAAATGCGTCCTTAATCTCTCAAGAAGGTGTTCTCTGGCTCGCGACATCTCGTGGAGCTGTTCGCTACGATGGGAGAGAACTCAGGACTTATAGAAGTAAAAAGATGTCTCGAGGTTTCCGAAAAGAGGGATTTCTTGTTGACAACGTGCCTGATGTGATTGAGGATAGTAGCGGAAGTATATGGTTCGCAACAAAGGGCGGCGGCACCGTCCGATACGATGGTGAAACCTTCGATTCTCTCACCACAAAAGACGGTCTGGTCCATAACAACATCTCGAAAATTTATGAATCTTCTGACAAAGATATTTGGTTCGCAACTGAAGGTGGTGTTACACAGTATACACCGACGCGTGGCGGACTCCCTTTCTATCGGCTCACTGCCCTAAAGGCTGATAAAACCTACACCGGACTCTCATCCAATATTACCCTAACAGCCTATGGAAACAAGCATGTCATCTTCTATGTGCGAGGTATCAGTCTGCTTCGAGAACAACTCTCTTATGAATTTAAAATAATCGGATTGGATAGTCCGGGATGGACAAAGCTTTCAGCAAAGGAGTTCTCACTTTTGCCCGTGGGGTCCGGTATCTCATCTGACCAATGGTTTCCCGCATCCGGATTGGCGACCCAACAAGTTACGCACAATAATGGCGTTCAACAGGAATTTCAAAACCAAAACGGCGTTCTGTGCATACGATATACGGGGCTCAAAGCGGGTACCTACAGCTTTATTGTCAAGGCTTTCCGTGAAGACTGGCCCTACACGCATCCACCCGCCGTAGTCGATTTTAGTATTTCTCCACCCTTTTGGGCACAGTGGCGAGCATATCTTCCAACACTCATGTTCGGGACTGTTGTCCTTGCGCTCATTGGTCGCTTGTTCATCAATCGAAAACACACCGTTCAGCTTCGCAACGAAATGTTGGAAAAGGAAGAGGCAGAGATACAACGGATCCGTGCTGAGTTGCACGAAGCACAAAACATTCAAACGGGGCTACTCCCTACGGAATCACCAGATACAAAAGGATTTGATATTGCTGGGATGTCGGTCCCAGCGACGCAGGTGGGAGGGGATTTTTACGATTACTTGACCGTTGCAAACGGACAAACCGCTATTGCAGTAGCAGATGCCGCAGGCAAAGGATTACGCGGGGCAATGAACGCCGTGCTCACGAACGGAATGCTGCATGAAGTTGCCAGATTCAGATCCGATGCTGATGTCATCCTTACCGATCTCAATGCGGGGTTAGCACCCCGAATGTACGGTCCCAGCTTTATTGCACTCAACTTGGCAATCCTTAATGAATCCGAGAAACGTATTGACTACGCCAACGGTGGACAACCCTATCCTATCCTCAAAAGGGGTACTGAAATCATTGAAATTGAAAGTAGTGATCTGCCTCTCGGTGGTATGAAAAGTGTTGAATATGAATCTATCGCTTTCGATTTAGTTGAAGGCGATATGCTTATCTTCCACTCTGATGGCCTGATTGAAGCCCTTAACTCTGACGAAGATATGTACGGTACTGAACGTTTAAAATCAGTGGCTTCCCAAATTCCAAGCGAATACACCGCGGAGGAAGTGATTCAACATATCGTTGAAGACGTTCATAGATTTGTTCAGGAAGCAGAACAGTACGATGATTTAACCGTTGTTGTTGTCAAACGTATATCTGTATCTCAATAGGATGTGAAAACAGATGAGAAGCCGCGATCTGGAGATCATTCCAGCATTTGGAAGCGAAATGTCCGAGGTGATGTCTACTTTCGTCGAGATAGGTACTCAGACAGCGCGTAGTCAAACGGGGTGGCGGTGTCCATTTGCACATAATCGATCTGGCTTGCCCCGCATCCACGACGATAACTCTGGATAAACTGGTTCAGTTTTTCCAGATAATCCGCTTTCAGTGTGTCGGCTTGTGTTGAAAGCGTTTGCCCTGTCTCCATGTCCCGAAAAACAACAGAACCGGTGTAAGGAAAGGTGAGTTCGGCAGGGTCAAGCAGATGGAAGACGATGACTTCGTGTTTCTGATGGCGGAGATGTTTCAGAGCAGAGATAACTTCGGAAGGTTCGTCAAGCAGATCGGAAATGACGATGACTAAACCGCGTCTCACAATCCGTTTGGCGAGTTCGTGGAAGAGACCACTCAACTCGGTTTCCTGACCGGGCGTGGCGTTTTCTAAAGCAGACATAATCGCACGCAAATGTGTGGCGGCACCTCTTGGTGGAATGTACTGCGTAATGTCTGTGTCAAAGAGTGCCAATCCGACGGAATCCCGTTGCTTCAGCATGAGATAGGTGAGCGTTGCTGCAAGATAGCAGCCGTATTCAAACTTCGTCAATCCTTCCTCAGCGTGCTTGTAATTCATTGACGCGCTCGTGTCAAGTAGGATGTAGGCACGCAGGTTTGTCTCCTCTTCAAACTTTTTGATGTAGTACCGGTCGGATTTTCCGTAGACTTTCCAATCAATGTAGCGGATTTCATCGCCGGGCATGTATTGCCGGTGCTCTGCGAATTCTACGCTGAACCCTTGATATGGACTTTTGTGTAACCCGGTAACGAAACCCTCAACGACGAGTCTGGCAACAAGTTCCATTCCCCCAATCCGAGAGAGCGCGACTGGATCTAAATATTTATGAGATGTTTGCATGATGTTCTTTCTAATCGTCTTTTAAATCTTGAATCCTATTATAACGTAAATTATCGTGAATATCAATCGAAATGCAAAAGTCATAAAAAGATTAATTCGCATTTTAGGTAATAGTTTAGTGTATAATTAATAATTAAGATCTTTAACATATAGGACTTACGCACCTCACTGGTAGATGCGGTTTGTAACCGCACCTGTCCCGTGGTGGTAAGCGTCTATGCCGTAGGAAGATAGGTGTCTCGGCTCAATTTTACGTAAGCCCTAACATATTATACCGGAAGGAAATCCGAATGGGAAATCCAGTTGTACATTTTGAAATAGCCGGAAAGGATGCGGAATCATTGAGCGAATTCTATAGTTCGCTGTTTGATTGGGATGCAGCCGGCCAAATTCCAGGTGGTGTTTACGGATTGGAACCGGAAGCCGAAAACGAGGTATGTGGACACATACTTCCAACAACCGACGACATGCCTGTCTCTAACTATGTCTCAATTTATGTTCAGGTTGATGACCTTCAAAAATCGCTTGAGAAGGCTGAAAGTCTCGGTGGCAAAACCTGCGTACCTCCTAAGGTTATTCCGGGAGGTAATGGAGCTTTTGCTATGTTCCTTGACCCAAGCGGGAACTGTATCGGTTTGTATAAACCTGAGGCGTAAATATTAGAACCCTCTGTGTTAGCACCAATCTGAATCGTAGCTTTAACACAGAGACTCACAACAAACAGGGCGGTAAACTGATTTTCACCGCCCTGTTTGTTTGGTTGTAGAGACAAGCTTAGGTAAGCAACGGCTTCAACCACCGCTTTGCCGTTTCGATGTCCATACCAGTACGTTCCGCATAATCTGCAACCTGATCTTCTCCGATTCTACTGATGCTGAAATACCGCGCCTCCGGATGTGAGTAGTACCAACCACTCACAGATGCCGCTGGAAACATCGCCAGACTCTCGGTGAGAGAGATGCCTGTGTTTTCTGTAACCTTCAACAAGTCAAACAGTACTCGTTTTTGATTGTGGTCAGGACATGCGGGATATCCCGGTGCGGGGCGAATCCCACGATATTTTTCAGCAATCAGAGCGTTATTATCTAACGCCTCATCACCAGCGTAGCCCCAAAGTGTTGTGCGGACCTGCTGATGCATCCGCTCCGCGAACGCCTCTGCTAACCGATCTGCTAACGCCTTTGCCATGATGCTGTTGTAATCGTCCTGTTTTTGTTCAAACTCAGCACAGAATTCTGCGACACCGATGCCTGTTGTCACAGCAAATGCCCCGATATAATCTGGGACCTCTGTTGTTTTTGGCGCGATGAAATCACCGAGGCTAAGGTTCGGTCTCGTAAAAGGTTGTTCCGTCTGCTGACGCAGGTGGGGCAAGGTGGCGATCACTTCTGCCCGCGCTTCGTCCCCATAAATTTCAGTATCTTCACCGACACCGTTGGCAGGGAAAAGCCCGACAACAGCACGTGCCTGAAATCTTTTCTCTTCGACAATAATACGAAGGAGCGTTTCACCATCCTTGAGGAGTTTACGCGCCTCCTCGCCGACTTCTGGATTCTCCAGTATATTCGGATATTTACCGCGGAGCCCCCAAGTCGTGAAGAACGGAGTCCAGTCGATATAGTCAACGAGTTCCGCTAATGGATAGTCTTCAAAGACTTGAGTGCCTATCATGTCCGGCGTGGAGGGTTGATAATTTCGCCAATCCAGTGTGGATCTCCGCTCCTGTGCGACAGCGAAGGGTAGCAGGTTCACCTGTTGCTGATTTTTCGCTCGACGTTCCCGGATCTCAGCGTATTCCTCACGGGTCTGCGCGGTAAAGGTCTGTTGTCTTTCGCGACTCATCAGATGGCTGACAACGCCAACACTTCGAGAGGCATCCCTGACGTGAATGGTTGAACCGCTATAAGCGGGTTCAATTTGAACGGCAGTGTGTACCTTTGAAGTCGTCGCACCACCGATAAGGAGTGGGGTTCGGAAACCTTCACGTTCCATCTCCCCAGCGACGTGCACCATCTCATCCAAGGACGGTGTAATGAGTCCACTCAACCCGACAATATCGGCGTTTTCTTTCCGTGCTGTTTCCAGAATTTCTTCGGCAGACACCATCACACCGAGATCGATGACCTCGTAATTGTTGCACCCAAGCACAACACCGACGATATTCTTACCGATGTCATGAACATCGCCCTTCACCGTCGCCATTACAATTTTGCCTCTGGATCGGATTGCTCCCTTTGCCTGTTCCTTCTCAATATAAGGCACAAGATGCGCAACTGCCTTTTTCATAACCCGTGCGCTTTTGACGACCTGTGGCAGGAACATCTTACCGTCCCCAAAGAGTTCACCGACACGGTTCATACCGTCCATCAAAGGTCCCTCAATCACCTGTATCGGACGTTCATATTTAAGGCGTGCCTCTTCTGTATCATCTTCGATGTATTCGATAATTCCTTCGACGAGGGCGTGACTGAGTCGTTTTTCAACCGGTAGTTTCCGCCATTTCCTATTTACACGCTTCTTTTTACCTTTACCTTTCAGTGTATCCGCGAGATTAACGAGTTGATCGGTTGCATCTTCTCGGCGATTGAACAGGACATCCTCGACCGCTTCTAAAAGTGGTTTCGGCAGATCGTCATAGACCGCGAGTTGCCCAGCATTGACGATGCCCATGTCCATACCAGCATTGATGGCGTGGTAGAGAAACGCGGCGTGCATCGCCTCGCGCACCGTATCGTTGCCACGGAAGGCAAAGGAGATATTGCTGACCCCGCCGCTTACCAAAGCGTCGGGACAGGTGGCTTTGATTTCTCGGCAGGCTTCGATAAATGCTTTCGCGTATTCGTTATGTTCTTCAATACCAGTTGCGACAGCGAAGATGTTCGGATCGAAAATAATGTCTTCCGGTGGAAACCCAACGTGCTCTGTTAAGAGTCGGTATGCCCTACGACAGATCTCCACTTTTCGTTCGTAAGTGTCGGCTTGTCCTTCTTCGTCGAATGCCATGACGATAACGGCAGCACCGTACCGACGGATTTGCCGTGCTTTTGCGAGGAAATCTGCCTCTCCCTCTTTCAAACTGATTGAGTTGACAACCCCTTTTCCCTGAATACACGCCAAGCCTGCTTCTATAACTTCCCATCGACTGGAGTCCAGCATGATAGGCACGCGACTAATATCCGGTTCCGCCGCGATGAGGTTGAGGAACTTAACAATTGCAGTTTTAGCATCTAACATGCCAGCATCCATATTAATATCAATAAGTTGTGCGCCGTTTTCTACTTGGTCTCTGGCAACCTCTAAGGCAGTCTCGTAGTCCTCATTTTTAATGAGCGTTTCAAATCGTCGGGATCCTGTTACGTTTGTCCGTTCGCCAACGTTAACAAAGAGAGAATCAGAGGTGATATTAAACGCCTCTAAGCCGCTGAGTCTGCAAGCGCGTTCTTGTGGGGCAGGCTCTCGTGGTGGGTATTCAGCGGCGATCTTGGCAATCGTTTCTATATGTTCAGGCTGACTGCCACAACATCCGCCGACGATGTTGACGAAGCCATTTTGAGCGAATTCATGCATCCAGTTCCCCATTTCTGTTGGGGTCTGTGTATATTGACCGAGTTCATTCGGAAGTCCAGCGTTCGGGTAACAGATAACGGGTATATCAGCCATTTTCGCCATCTCGGCAAGATACGGACGGATCTGTTGCGCACCGAAACCGCAGTTCAAACCGACGGCAAGCAGGTTCGCGTGCCGAACAGAGTTCCAGAAGGCTTCGACTGTCTGTCCGGAGAGGTTACGACCACCACCGCCGCTTCTGTCGGAGGAGACGATAAGAGGAATGTCGATACCTCGCGTTTCAGTGAGGGTTTGTATGGCGAAGAGCGCGGCTTTGCAGTTAAGAGTATCCATGACGGTCTCGACGAGGAGAAGGTCTGCACCGCCATCAATTAAGCCTTCCGCTTGCGTTGTGTAGGCAGAAACGAGTTGTGAGAAGGTGATATTTCGATAGCCTGGGTCGTTCACATTCGGTGAGATTGTGCAGCTACGATTGGTAGGTCCCATACTCCCCGCAACGAAGCGTGGTTTGTCTGGCGATGTCCATTTATCTGCTACCTCGCGAGCGATGCACGCAGCCGCATAGTTTACCTGATACGCGATGTCTTGGAGTTGGTAGTCCGCCATTGACACAGATGTGCTGGTAAAGGTGTTTGTTTCGATAATATCCGCGCCCGCACTGCAGTAGTTTGAATGTATTTCCCGCACAATATGTGGTTGTGTTATGGAGAGCAGATCGTTGTAACCTTTAAGTTCGCACGGATGATCGGCAAATTGTTTGCCTCGGAAATCTGCCTCTGTAAGGCGATAGGTCTGCAACAGTGACCCCATTGCACCATCGAGGATCAGAATCCGTTCCTTCATTTCATTTTTAAGATGTGTTATTTGTTCAGAATCTGCCATAGATATGTATGTCCTCTTTTGATAGACGCGCCCGGGAGCACTAAAGCCTCAAGCGTATAGAAATACGTCATGGATTATAGTATATCATGCGCCAGCGCACTTTGTCCATTTAAAGTCTATGGAGCCGCCTATGCGAACCCAAAACGAAGAACCTCAACGTTCCGAACATGCCCATAAGTACGCTATTCATTTTGATGTCCTGCCACAAATCTCCTATCTCAATCAGGAGTTAGTGCTCTTGATCGCGGATTTTCTACAGTTCTTTGAGGGATTCCCGCGAGGGGTCCAGATTTCCGAAAAATGGGTGGACGAAGGACTCGATTTTTGTCGAGTTGTTTTCTGGGTATGTGGTGAATCTCCAGATGACATTAAAACTTTTGGGAACTGGTTTCAGGCGATATTCCGCGAACCGCTTATTGCCGAAATTTTAGAGCGTCTTGTCGCGTGTGCTTTGGATGAATCTGACGACATTGAAGTTATTCTTATGGACTGGACGCGGTTGGCTAATTAGGCAGATTTATACAACAAAGTTCGCGTGCCTTATCCCGAGTTTTTTGAAATTAAAAATGTTGACATCCGAAAATGGAATATGCTATAATATGGGGTGAAAGTCAGTTTTCCAAAACCCAATTTGGCAAAACAGGAGATATTTGATGATCCGACGAACCGATTGGAGTACTATGTTGGGAATATCTGCGAAGTTCCGAAATTTGCTGTTGGCAGCGATACTCCTTTCAGTGGTGTTTGTTAACGGCGTGTATCCACAAACTGTTGATGAAATTTTTCAGAATTTCAAGGTCGCGTATGAAAAGTCTGAGAATTTCAGTGCGAACTTTGAGGAGACGACGCTGTTTGCGAATAAGAAAAGTGTCGCTCGTGGACGCTTTATATTTGGGAAACCGAATCTGCTCCGTAAGGAGTATGTTGACAAAAAAAACGCCGAGAAGATCGTCCAACTCACTATTTTGGATGGCGAGTACGGTTGGACATATACACCGATACTCAACCAAGTGAATAAGATGAAGTGGAGCAACCCAGAACGCAGGGAACTGCTGCCAGGGATTGGTGCCTCGCTTGAAGATGTTCAAAGGAACTATAATATGGCACTTGTACCGGACGAATTTGCGAATCCGAAAGGTGTGCATCAAATTGAGTTGACTCCCAAGTCCCACATGGTGACCACAAACGCAAAGGAGACGCTTCAAATCTGGGTGAAATCCGATGAGTGGCTCCCTGTACAATTTGGTTACAAAACCGAGTTTGAAGACGGAACTCGCCAAAGCGTCATTGTTGCGCTTACACAGATTGAACGTGATAAGGAACTCGCACCGGATCTTTTCAAGTTTGTGGTGCCTAAAGATGCCGAGGTCATCGATCTCTCAGAAAATTAGGTGCTCTCTCCAAGTGTGAGATGGCTCCTAATGTTTCGAGAACGTATTATGGGTTTTGGTACCGTTTTGCGGTTAGCAAATCTCCTCACACTTTTACGGCTCTTCCTAATACCCCCGTTCATATTCTGCTTTCAGGCAGATATGATGCGGTCTGCGCTCACTCTTTTTGTTGTCGCTGCACTGACGGATAATTTGGATGGCAAAATCGCACGAAGGCAAGGCGTGACCGGCTTCGGGAAATTCATGGACCCACTCGCTGATAAGTTGTTGATCGGTGCTGCTTTATTCTGTTTAGCCCTTTTTAAACATGTTGATGGCGGGCTAATTCCGATATGGATGGTTTTCGTCATTATCGGTCGCGAGGTCCTCATTACACTCTTGAGAGTTGTCTTCATCGCAAAGCATGGACAAGTCGTCTCTGCAAGTCAGTGGGGAAAATACAAGATGACTTCGCAACTCGTTGTTGTCATTATCGGCTTAGTTTTGCTGGCGTTCCAAGACTATCTGAGCGCGGCGTTGATTGTGAAAAGCCGGGGTCCCATCTATTTTATGATGTATGTCCCGTTGGTGCTCACAGTCGGATCTGGTGTGGAATTCCTCATTAACAATCGCAAATCTTTGTTCGCTTTGGTTCATTCAACCCGTTACGATCCAGAAGCAGGTGCGTGATGGACATAACCAACGACACGGTTGTTCGCTGTTTTGTAGCAGTTGAGATACCAAAACCGATACAAGAATTACTGAAGGCAGGGCAGACACACCTTCAGTCGCATATTCGCAAGGCTTCGTGGACAAAGCCCGGAAATTTTCATCTCACTTTGAAGTTTCTTGGTGATGTCCGTCCCGAAGCGATTGACGAGGTGAGCGAGGCTATTCAGCGTGTAGCGGGTGCGTATTCGCCATTTTCTATTGAGTTCGGTGGTATTGGAGCGTTTCCTAATCTCGCTCGTCCGCGTGTCATCTGGATGGGTGTAAAAGAAGGGGCATCAACTGTCTCACAGCTCGCAAAAACCGTGAACCTTGAATTAGGACATCTCGGTTTTCCAGCAGACAATCGGTTCCATCCGCATCTTACACTTGCACGACTCAGAACCGCGACAAATCTTGAACCTTTAAAGAACATTCTACGTAAACATAATACAGTTAATGACACAGCGATGAGCGTGAATGAAATCACACTCATGCAGAGTCAACTTCATCCGAGTGGGGCAGTCTATACGCCTTTGAGTCTCTGCCATTTTTCCGCGTAGTATAATGCCCAAAGCCCCACCTTTGGTAGTAGGCGCAATAAAGGAGAAACATTAAGATATGTTAGATGAACAGAAACAGAAAGCCATTGATCAGGCGATCTCACAGGTAGAGCGTGAATTCGGCAAAGGTGCCATCATGCGCTTCACAGACGGCGAAATTGTGCCTGTTGCAGCAATCCCAACAGGTTCTCTCGCACTTGACCTTGCGCTCGGTGTAGGTGGTGTCCCGCGCGGCAGAATCATTGAAGTTTTCGGACATGAAGGCACTGGAAAAACCACCTTAGCACTTCATATTGTCGCCGAAGCACAGAAGTTGGGAGGAACCGCTGTGTTCGTTGATGTTGAACACGCGCTTGACACTACCTATGCTCGAAATATCGGGGTTAATCTGGAAAACTTGTTGATTGCACAACCCGATGCTGGCGAGCAAGCGTTAGAGATCGTCGAAACGCTGATCCGCAGTGGGGCAATTGACTTGGTGGTTGTTGATTCTGTAGCTGCCTTGACCCCTCAAGCCGAAATTGAGGGTGAAATGAGTGACGCACACGTTGGCTTGCTGCCTCGCTTGATGTCCAAAGCACTGCGGAAGTTGTCGGGTGTCACGAATAAATCCCAAACGTGTGTTATTTTTACAAATCAGATTCGGCAAAAAATTGGGATCATGTTCGGTAACCCAGATACAACCCCGGGTGGGCTTGCACTCAAGTTCCATGCTTCCATTCGGTTGGAACTCCGCCGCGGCACTCAGATTAAAGATGGTAATGAGATTCTTGGCAGCAGTGTGCGTGTCAAAGTGGTGAAAAATAAGGTGGCTCCTCCTTTCAAGGAGGCAGAATATGACGTTACCTTCGGACAGGGCATCTCTAAAGAAGGAAATCTCTTAGATATTGCTGTGGACAATGAGTTTATCCAAAAGAGCGGTTCTTGGTTCGCCTACAACGGTGAGCGAATTGGTCAAGGTAGGTCGAATGCTAAGAAGTATCTGGAGGATAACCCGGATATCGCAGCGGAAATTGAGGCGAAAGTACGGGAAGCACTCAGTGTGGCTCCAGACTCTACCGCAGGTGCGATTCCTGAAGACGAAGGTGATATCCACGATACAGTTGAAGTCGCGGAATAATACGAAAAATGTTTGCGGGTTTTCCGCTTTGCCTCCATTTATGAGACATTATTGCTTGTATAGCGGGGTACTTGTGCCTTGCTATACAGGATTCTCTGAATGTCAATGACCGCGCCCTAAAGGGCGAGGAAACCTGTCTTATACGCCAGCCAAGGCTATAGATGGGACGAGGGTAACTTATTGACTAGACGACTTATATCGCGGTATCTTGTCGTGGCAGACAACAAGATGGTAGTAAAACGGTATATTGAACTGGTAGTAGATATACTTAAGGGTGCTCCGCAAGCCTCTATCTTCTCTAATACTGTGATGTCGATGGGGAAACCATATGCATCCTGAGAAGGAGCTTTACCAGCATTATCTTTTGGTAAGGACACCCGGTCAGGTCTATTAGGTGAGTGGTGACAGTTTCCTTAATTGTAAAGTCTACTATAAATGCTTAAGTTGAACTTACATTGTTATGGGTTGGGGGAAATTTTCAAAACTCCGCTGATTTTCTAATGACCTATATTTCCTTAATTTCCCTCTTGAAATCCAATGCCATGCCCGGATTTAGAAAACTTCAACGAAAATCTTTTGACTTTTGTCAGAAATTCCGGTATAATAACGCAAGTTGCTACCTTTGCAACACAATCTTTATGAAGTTCACAATTTAATTCGGTAATTTCCTAACGATGCTCAGTGCCCTTCCCGGTAACCGGTGGCGACTTTCTTCGTTAGGAAACCGTACCTAACCGGACCTACGGAGAACATAGAATTACCGAAATATTTATTTAAACTTCATTTAGATTGTGTATGTAGGGACGCAAACTAAAAGTTTTGCGGCGTACTCGCCCAGATGCGACGCGCATCACGCTACAAAATCCTGAGGAGCATCAACCCCTTTGAGTGAAAAGTTGACTGGTATCAGAGAGGCATCGGTGGCATGATCCCGTATAATAACAAAACTTTCGGGAGGCTTATTATGATGATGTTAAAGCGAAGTTTGGCATTCAGTTGCGTATTCTTGTTTTTGGGGTTCAATGCGTTTTGTGACGTGTGGTACAGTGAGAATTTTGACAACTTCAAAGATGGTGACATCGCTGGGCAAGATGAATGGAAAACGGCAATGAACCAAAAAACTTGCCAAATTGGAAGCAAGGTGAAGCGCGGGGACACAGGCAAAAGCATTCTGGTCACAGAAAACACAATGGTCACCAGAAGTTTTGAAGGTACCCATGATGGAATTCAGTATGTTTCATTATTCACGCAACGGGAAAAGGGCGCAGGCACAATGCTGTTTTATATCGGTGGAGATGCGATCAAGTGGGGAGGGGCTGCCGTATTTAATATTCAGCCGAATGCCACTATCCATGCGCTCGACGGCACTGCTGGACAACAAGTAGCGCAGGGAAAATTCGGTGAATGGCATCATTTCCGCATCGTGCTCGACTTTAAAGAGAGAACTTATGACTTTTACGTTGATGATGAAGAAGTCGCCGATGATTTCGGTTTTAGAGGTGAGGGTGGCAAAGGCGGCGTGAATCCGGAGCTAAGCTGGATCTTCTTCGGTTGGGACCACCCCGAAGCTCTGACCACTTATATTGATGACATTGAAATGGGAGACGGTGAGGGCGAAACGGCTGGCAAACCTCAAGCGGTTTCCGCCTCAGACAAACTCGCGACCACTTGGGGAAGAATCAAACAGCGATTGTAGCATTTGTTCATGAGATCGTCAAAGTCTGTCAGTTGACGGTAGCAATTTGCAATCAACGTGAGTTTGAAAAAGTTTAGAAGTTACAAAAGCAGAGGTAAATCGTTGAACTCCTGAAGCTCAGAGAGGTTCATCGAGGGATTGCTCTTCAAAAGTTGATGAGCAATCAACGCTGAAACCATATTTACTTGGAAGTTAAGGTAGACTTTATTCTTGACACAATTTTTTCGGCGTGCTATACTCTAATAAAAGTGTTGGGTTTAAATCTAAAGCCCAGCCGAACCCGGTTATTTGTGTACCCGACTTTTACCCTTGCGAGGGAGGTCGGAAAAATCGTTTTGGAAAGTGAGAATTTCAGGTATGGGTATCAAAAGAGGAAATTCCAAGGATCTCTTTGAGGAACAAGAGACATACGACGTTGGCTGGTATCAACAGCAGATTCGCACACTCCAGGGCACCATTGACATACTTGAAGGTGAACTGGAGAGTATGCGGCAACAGCAGCGCGCAGTGTATGTCAAGGACCTTGAGACCCGACTCTATGAAATGCAACGTGAGTTGATGACAGCACACCGGCGGAACAAGAAACTCACCAGCACCCTGCAAGAGGCGAAAGAGAAGCTGCAGATTCTTAAGGAAAAGGTCGATCAGCTCAGCGCACCACCTAATAATTACGGAGTCTTCCTCGCGTCAAACGGAGATGGCACCGTCGACATTGATGTCAGTGGTAGGAAATGGCGCGTCAATCTTGATCCAGCCCTCAAGGAAGAAAGCATTGCGGTTGGGCAAGAGGTTATTGTCAATAGTGGGATGAACGTCGTTGATGTCAAAGCTGCTGAACGGCATGGAGACGTTGTCAAAATCAAAGAGCGGATTACGGATGAACTTGCCATTGTAGGTCTCCGCACTGATGAAGAACGTGTCGTCAGAATAGCTGAACCGCTCCAAGAGGAAACGCTGAAGACCGGAGATAATGTCCTTCTCAATCATACGACTAGCATGCTCATGGAGAAACTTCCTAAACGGGAAGTCGAGGATCTGTTACTCGAAGAGGTGCCGGATATCGGCTATACGGACATTGGTGGACTTGACTCACAGATAGAAGCGATTCGCGATGCTGTCGAGTTACCATACCTTTACCCGAACGAATACAAGGAATTTAACCTCTCGCCCCCTAAAGGGGTTCTCCTCTATGGACCACCCGGTTGTGGTAAAACCTTAATAGCCCGCGCTGTCGCTAGTAGTATCGCTGAGCGAGTTCGTAAAGAAACTGGCAGAGATGAGGTGCGTGGATATTTCATTAATATCAAAGGACCGGAACTTCTAAATAAATATGTAGGCGAAACAGAACGTAAGATTCGTGAGGTCTTCCAGAAAGCACGCGATAAATCGAGGGAAGGATTTCCCGTTATTATCTTCTTTGACGAAATGGATTCTCTCTTCCGTTCCAGAGGTATGGGGATTTCATCGGATATGGAATCGACACTTGTACCGCAGTTCCTCTCTGAGATTGATGGGGTTGAGAACCTCCGAGATGTCATTGTCATTGGCGCGAGCAACCGGCAAGATCTCCTTGATCCTGCTGTTTTGAGACCCGGTAGACTTGATGTCAAAATTAAAATTGATCGCCCCAACTTGGACGGTGCTAGGGATATCTTCGGTATATATCTGACGCCAGGTCTTCCATTCGCTGATGCTGCTTGGCAGCGGTTTGATGGAGATGCTGAGGCTATTGCAAAGCATTTCATTGATGCGGCTGTAAACGAGATGTACGCGACGACTGATGAAAATCGGTTTATTGAGGTAACCTATGCCCGTGGTGAACGGGAGACCCTCTTTTTCAAAGATTTTGTCAGCGGCGCAATGATCGAAAACATCGTTTCACGTGCGAAAAAAACAGCGATCAAACGGTTTATCAGTTCCGATGGTACCGACAAAGGGATGTGTCTTGACGATCTCAAAGCAGCTATCCGGGAAGAATACCATGAAAACGAGGACCTTCCGAACACTACAAATCCTGATGATTGGGCAAAAATTTCAGGCAGGAAAGGTGAAAAGATTGTCAATATTCGTGCCTTGATTAATGAACCCGCGCAGGAGAAGAACCAGAATGTCCGCGTGACCCGGGGGGGTACATTCCTTTAGATTTTTTAAATCTGGACTTCCACTCGGTTTTGGTTTTGTGAGCGAAAATGGAAATACCAATAATAATGGGAACAGAGACTGAGTATGGTATCTCAGTCAAAAATGCACGTGAGCAAGATCCGGTTGCTGCTTCTACCTTGGTCGTTAATGCTTATAAAACTTCTAAGGGTGATGCTCCGAGTGCTGCTTCCTCTGTTACGTGGGATTACGAACAAGAGAGTCCATTGGTAGATGCTCGCGGGTTTCTCGCCGAGGTGGAGCCGACCATCAGTGAGGCAGATACAAACAGTGCCGTCAATGATATTTTAATAAACGGGGGGCGTTATTACGTAGATCATGCGCACCCTGAGTATTGCACACCGGAATGCGCGAACGCACGCGACCTACTCCTATACGAAAAAGCGGGTGAGTTAATATTAGAGGTAAGTAGGCTTACAGCTGAACGCCTTCTGCTTGACAACCAAGAAATTATCATCTATAAAAACAATACCGATTACAAAGGGCATAGTTACGGTTCTCATGAGAACTATCTCATGTCGCGTAAAGTGCCGTTTGATACAATTGTTGATGGGTTGATACCTTTCCTCGTTACGCGTATTATTATCACAGGGAGTGGAAAAGTTGGCGCAGAGAACGGGAGCGACGAAACGGATTATCAAATCTCCCAACGTGCTGATTTCTTTGAAAAAGAGGTAGGGCTCAGCACTATGGTGAATCGTCCGCTGATTAATACACGCGATGAACCTCATGCTAATGACAAACTCTATAGACGCTTACATGTCATCGTCGGTGACTCTAATATGTCTGAGTTAAGCATCTATCTCAAAGCAGGTATTACTTCTATCGTGCTTCAGTTGATTGAGAAAGGTGTTGTTGGCAAAAAATTCAGTTTAAAAGATCCAGTCGCTGCGATAAAAAATATCTCACGGGATCTCTCGTGCCAAAACCAGATAGAACTCGCAGATGAACAGCAGCGGACACCAATAGAAGTACAGCGCGCATACCTCAAACTCGCGCAGCAGCACCTCGCACCAGAGGAACGGACACCTGTTGTTGAAGATGTCCTTGAAAAATGGCAATACGTCCTTGATAACTTAGAAATTGACCCGATGCGGTTGAGCCAACATCTTGATTGGGTTATCAAGAAGAAGTTGATAGATGCATACCGAAATCGACACGGATACGAATGGAATGACGCGCATGTGCAGATGCTTGATCTGCAGTACCATGATATACGTCCAGACAAAGGGCTTTATATCAGGTTGCTGAAGAACGGACATGTTAAACGTTTACTCAACCGTGAGGAAATTGTGCATGCGATGCGCTATCCACCTGTGGATACCCGTGCATACTTTCGCGGAACCTGTTTACGAAAGTTTCCAAAGCACATTTATAGTGCCAGTTGGAACTCAATGATTTTTATCGGTAAATCAGGGGGACTTGACAAAATCATGATGGATCGTCCCCACTTCGGCACACAGAAGATCGTGGGCGAGTTATTGAATAACTGTACGGCAGAAGAACTTGTTAAGGAGATTCGAGGCAACGCTTCAAAATCGTATTAACCCGCGTTGTAAGGCTGGGACTCCGGTGCCTCATCCCTACTGCGCTTTATCAGGAGAAAACAATGTCGACTGAAAAACAACAGGAACATCTCACGCGCGATGTCGATGAAACCGAAGAGATTCAACTTAATGTTGAACCCAGCGAAATGGACGAGGAATTCGTCGAGGACTTAGACACACTTCTTGATGAAATCGATGAAATTTTGGAAGAGGATTCACAGGAATTTGTCGAGAACTATATTCAGCGGGGAGGGCAGTAGGAGTGCTCGACCTTGATGATTATGGCACCTCCAACTTCTTCCAAATCCTCAAGCGTCACCACCCTGAATTGTTGACGACGCTCGATTCACCTGATTTCGCCTCAAATGCCCGCACAGCAGAGTCGTCGTTCCTTCCTTATGAAGGCACAACCGTTTTGGCGGTTGTCTACGATACCGGGGTCATCATGGCAGGTGACCGGCAGGCGACGGAAGGCTATCAGGTCGGTGAGCGACGGATTCAGAAAGTTTATCCAGTGGATCGGTACTCGGCAATTGCTGTTGCTGGTGCTGCCGGTCCCTGTATTGAAATGGCAAAACTCTTTCAAGTTGAGGTCGAATTTTACGAAAAGACAGAAGGGGTAAGCCTCAGTCTTGAAGGACAGGCAAATTTTCTTTCACACTTGGTGCGCTCCAACTTGGAGCTTGCCATGCAGGGCTTAATTGTCTTGCCGCTTTTTGCTGGTTATGACTTAAAACGGCATCGTGGTAGAATTTTTAAATATGATGCTGTTGGCGGTCGTTATGAGGAAGGCGACTATTACGCGATCGGCTCCGGTGGTAAGGATGCCCGCACAACCCTTAAGAAACGGTATACTCCAGAGATCACCCGTCAAGACGCACTGGAGATTGTGGCAGAAGCACTCTGGGATGCGGCTGATGAAGATATTGCAACGGGCGGTCCTGATCTCATCCGGAAAATCTTCCCAACGCTTTACACTATTACTGAAGAAGGAGTCGCTGAGATTCCTGAGACTACCGTTGAAGAGCTATATCGGGAGTTAATATCGCGCTTATAGTACCGAATTCAGCAGTGCTGTAGTGCAACGAAACACCCGTGTACGCCTCTGCTCCTTGGAACTTGAAAATACAGATATGTCCACACCCTATTATGTTTCACCGGAACAAATTCGTCAGGATAAAGAGGATTTCGTTCGCCGCGGTATCACGCAGGCAAAAGAGGTAGTCGTCTTAGAGTACCGAGATGGGTTACTGATGGTTGCCGAGAATCCGCGCAAAACTACTTTTAAGGTTTCCGAAATTTACGATAGAATTGCCCTTGCAGCGGCGGGCAGGATTGCTGAATATGAGGCACTACGCGTCGCTGGTATTCGCGAATCTGAAATCAAAGGCTTTCGCTACTACCGCGAAGATGTTACCGCAAAGTGGTTGACGAATCTCTATTCACAACATATGGGAGCGGTCGCACAAGCATGGGACGCTAAACCGTTAGAGATTGAACTTCTTGTGTGCGAGGTAGGCGCGACTGATGCTTCAGCGAGTTCAGGGTTACAGAGGAATCAAATTTATCATATTGCATTTGATGGCATCTATTCGGAAGAGGAGAAGTATGCTGTTATCGGTGGGCGCGCCATAGCGATAACAGAAATTCTGGAACGGAATTATGCGGATGGGTTGGAGATGCCAGCGGCACTTCAGCTTATAACAGAGACCTTTCAAACCGTTGAAGCGGATGCAGAAGATAGTTATGAAATCACGCCAGAAACAATAGAAGTGGCGTGTCTTGAACAAACCACCGCACGGCGAAAATTCCGACGACTCTCTACTGATGAAGTTACGGCTTTGTTATCGTAATCTCTTGACTATCGGACAATAGGCAGAAGAAACATTTGTGAAGGGGTAGCCGATGAAACGTAGAATTTATGGGCTAGAAACTGAATTCGGAATCATCTGGACGCCAGATGTCCCGCGTAGAAAGACACTCACTGTTCAGAATGTCGTGATGTACCTCTTCCGTGAAATTGTTGCTGGGAGAATGTACCCTGATGTCTTCCTTGAAAACGGTGCGAGGTTTTACCAAGACATTGGGTGCCATCCGGAGTACGCAACCCCAGAATGTGATGATGTCGCCGAACTTGTTGCCCATGATAAAGCAGGTGAGCGTATTATTACGCGCCTCGCCAGTAACGCGGAACGGCGCATGCGAAATGACGGGTTCTATGGAAAGATCTCTATTTTTAAAAATAACTTGGATACCCCTGGAAATACTTATGGATGCCATGAAAATTACCTAATGGAGCGGCATGTTGATTTCCGTCAATTGGCTGGGCAGTTGATTCCCTTCTTTGTCACTCGTCAGGTCTTCGCGGGGGCTGGAAAGATCAAACCTAGCCATCGCGGATATTACGCGATCTCGCAACGTGCCGAACACATTCGAGAAGAAATTTCTATCGGCACAACGACAGCGCGTGGGATTATCAACACGCGCGATGAGCCTCATGCTGACCGGGAGAAGTACAGACGCTTACATGTTATCGTCGGCGATTCCAATATGTCCGAATTTTCGACTTTTTTGAAGGTAGGTACAACCGGTATTATTCTCCGTATGATTGAAGACAACTTCATTCAGCAACGGTTTGCACTCCGCAACCCCGTCAAAGCCATCCAAGATATCTCCGATGATACCACATGTAAACACCAGATTGAGCTTCAAAATGGAAAGCGACTCTCCGCTGTCGAACTACAGTGGCAGTACCTTGAATGCGCCAAGCGATACCTTGAACAAGCTGAATCTGATTCGACAACAAACCAAGTTATGGCGCGCTGGGAATACGTCCTTACATGCTTGGAAAGCGATCCGATGCAGTTGGATCGCGAGTTAGATTGGGTCATTAAGTGGAAGTGGTTGCAGACCTACCTCACTAAACGCGGGTTTGAGTGGGATGCCCCACAGGTGAAACACCTTGATTTAAAATACCACAATGTCCGGCAGGAAGAGAGCCTCTACTATACCCTTGAAAACCGAGCGGAGATTGAACGGATTGTCAAAGATGAACAGATTCGTCACGCAGAACATTTTCCACCTGAGCGGACCCGAGCCAAGTTCCGAGGTAAGTTTATCAAGAAAGTCAACGAAGGAAAGGTCTTGTGCGGTGTCAATTGGAGTTATATTCAACTTTATGAGCCGTATCAAATCCTTTATTTGTCCACAGATCCATTTAAACCCGAATTTGACGAAGCAAGTCGAACGATTTATTCAATCTAAATAGCAGTCAGTGGTCAGCCATTGCTGAAGAGATGTCTGGTTTAATCAAAAACCGCTTTAACGACGACTGACAACCAATAAATAATAGGAGGCTTTTGATGCCACAACCAAAGTATGTCTACTTCTTTGGAGCCGGTGAAAGCGACGGTGATGCCACCATGCGAATGCTGCTTGGTGGAAAAGGGGCGAATCTCGCAGAGATGAGCAATCTTGGTGTTCCCGTTCCGCCGGGTTTCACTATCTCCACTGAAGTTTGCAAATTATACTACGAAAATGATAAACGATACCCAGTCGGACTTAACGAACAGATTGACGAGAATCTGGCGAAATTAGAAAACGCACTCGGTGCAAAATTCGGTGATACCGAAAACCCACTCCTCCTTTCTGTCCGTTCTGGTGCCGCAGTCTCAATGCCAGGTATGATGGACACAATTCTCAACCTCGGCTTGAATGATGACGCGGTTAAGGGACTTATCGCTAGATCCGAAAACGAACGTTTCGCTTACGACTCATACCGCCGCTTCATCCAAATGTTCGGAAACGTTGTTCTCAACGTTGATCACGACGAGTTTGAGCATTTACTTGAAGAAAAGAAAAACGTAAAAGGCGTTACATTAGATACCGAATTAGAAGCCGATGATTTAGCGGCACTCGTCCATGAATTCAAGAACGCCGTCAAACAGCACACCGGAAATGATTTTCCTGATAATCCCCGTCAGCAGTTAGATATGGCACGGGATGCCGTTTTTGAATCTTCAGGCAACCCGCGCGCTATTACCTATCGCCGTCTCAACGATATTTCCGAAGAAATGGGACGGACCGCTGTCAACGTCCAGGCAATGGTCTTCGGGAATATGGGCGGAACTTCCGGATCAGGTGTCGCCTTCACCCGTAACCCATCGACGGGCGCGAACCAATTTTACGGCGAATTCCTCATTAACGCGCAGGGTGAAGATGTGGTCGCCGGCATCCGTACACCCCTGCCGGTCGCCGAATTGAGAAACATTTTGCCCGATGCGTATCATGAATTGGTTGATATCGGTTTGAGACTTGAGAAGCACTACACCGACATGCAAGACGTGGAGTTTACGATTCAAGATTCCAAACTCTACATGCTCCAAACCCGTAACGGGAAACGCACAGGGCAAGCTGCTGTCCGTATCGCTGTTGAGATGGTTGAAGAAGGCTTAATCGATAAGCCGACCGCTTTGACACGTGTTCCTGCTAATGATTTGGATCAATTGTTGCACCCGAGCGTTGATCCGGAGGCTGACGTTGAGGTTATCGCGCAAGGTTTGCCTGCCTCCCCGGGTGCAGCTGTTGGTAAAGTGGTCTTCACCGCACTTCATGCCGAAGAACTCGCAGCCGTTGGAGAGAAAGTTATCCTCGTTCGTACTGAAACATCACCAGAAGATATCGGTGGTATGGATGCCGCGGAAGGTATACTTACCGCACGTGGTGGTATGACAAGCCACGCTGCGGTTGTCGCACGAGGCATGGGAAAATGCTGTGTCGCCGGATGTTCTGCTCTGTTTATCAATGAAGAAGCATTGGAATTTTACGCGGAGGGAAGACGCTACACTGAAGGGGATTACATCACGCTTAACGGATCCACAGGTGATGTTCTCAATGGACAGGTAGCGCTTATCCAACCGGAATTGAGTGGACAATTCGGGACGCTCATGGAATGGACAGATGAGGTTCGGTCCTTAGGGATTCGTACGAATGCGGATACACCCGAAGATGCGAAAAATGCCCGACAATTTGGCGCAGAAGGCATCGGGCTTTGCCGTACTGAGCACATGTTCTTTGGCGCGGGAATTGATGCCATCCGTGAGATGATTCTCGCTGATAACACAGCAGAGCGAGAAGTGGCATTGGCGAAACTACTACCGCATCAGCGTTCAGACTTTATCGGTATCTTTGAGGCAATGGCAGGCTATCCAGTTACGATACGTACGCTTGATCCGCCGCTCCATGAGTTCTTACCCAAAAGTGAAACTGAAATCCTTGAGCTTGCAGAGCGAATCGGTGTTGAACCGCAAAAACTTCGTGAGCGCGTTGAGGAATTGCACGAGTTTAACCCAATGCTTGGGCATCGTGGATGTAGGCTCGGTATCGTCTATCCAGAGATAACCGAAATGCAAGCACGCGCAATCTTTGAAGCCGCCATTGATGTCTCAAGACGCGGCATCGCAGTTTTGCCAGAGATTATGATTCCGCTCGTTGGGCATATCAATGAATTATCTTTGCAACGCAAGGTTGTTGTTGACACGGCGGAAGCCGTTTTTGCAGAGAGCGGTACTCGGATTGAATACCTCGTCGGTACAATGATTGAGCTACCCCGTGCAGCACTCACCGCTGACAAAATCGCTGCTGAAGCCGAGTTTTTCTCCTACGGCACCAACGATCTCACCCAGACAACATTCGGGATGAGCCGTGATGACGCAGTGAAATTCCTTGATGACTACGTCAGAAACGGTGTACTCGAATACGATCCGTTCCAAGTTCTCGACCAAGAAGGGGTCGGCAGTCTCTTGCAAATCGGTGCTGAAAAAGGGCGGGCGACACGTCCTGATCTGAAAGTCGGTATCTGTGGTGAGCACGGCGGCGAACCGAGTTCTGTGAAGTTCTGCTACGGCTTAGGGTTCGATTACGTATCGTGTTCCCCATTCCGTGTCCCGATTGCTCGTCTCGCCGCAGCGCAGGCTGTCATTGAAGACGAAGCTTAGTCTGGACTTACGCAGATCTGTTTGTTGGCGAGGTTTCCTAACCTCGCCACTATGATCCAAAATCCGGTAGGTGCGGTTTTGTGGCGTACTCCCCCAAATGCGATCTGCATTCCAACCGCACCGAGACTTGAGAGAATCGCTCCGATACTAATTTTTTAACTTTCATACATGTTCGATGACTCTCGTAAACGTATCGCGAGGTGAAAACATGAACGCACAAGAATTTGGTGCACTACCTGCCGACGGAAACCCCGATGCCCTACTCTCGCAAGAAGGACTCCCTCCTAAACCTATTAAAATGACGTTGGAGGAATTCCTTGAAAGCGACTTACAGGGATATGAATACATTAAAGGAGAATTAGTGCCTATGCCGCCGACCTCAGCGGAACATGGTGATATTAGTGCGGATTTGTTCTGGTTTTTGAGTTTGCATGTCCGTGAAAACAAACTTGGGCGTGTCTATATGCCAGACACAGGTTTCCGAGTTGGCGAACGAGTGCTGATGCCGGATGTAGCCTTCGTTTTAACAGATAGGCTTCCTGCTGACAGGAGCAAAACCTTTCCGATCCCGCCAGATCTTGCCGTTGAGGTGGTTTCTCGGACGGACGTATCGCTCCAGATTGAGGAAAAGGCATTCGCCTATCTTGAAGCAGGCACACAACTGGTATGGGTCCTTAAACCCCGATCCAAAACAGTAACAGTCTATCGTTCAGAAGTAGACATTACACTGCTCACGCGGAATGATACCCTCACCGGTGAAGAGGTCATCAAAGGATTTTCTTGTCAGGTGGCGGAACTTTTTGAGTAGTATTCCAGTCTTGTAGAACGCACATACAAGGGCGTAAAAGACGAAGTTTAGGTAACCCTTTGTTCCCTGAATCACGGGGAGGATAAATAGAGTCTTGAATAGGAAAGCCATAGGTTGCTCTCCATTTCTACCATTCAAACCGCGAACACAGATCACAAATTAATCAAAACTGGATTGCCAAACTGGTAGTCTGAAATAGAGGGTTGAGAACAAAAAATGCTAATCGCAGATCTAAATGAAATTGAAGGGCGCACCTATCCCGCCCGTAGACGCACCAAAAATCTCGTCGGCGGTGCATCTTCGATCCAGATAGACGAATTCTGTATGGGGTTCGTCGTCTTAGAACCCAACGGTGGACAAGTCCCGTGGCACAACCACGAACAGGAAGAGATTTACTTCATCGTTGAAGGCGAAGGCGAAATGTGCCTCGGTGAGGAACGCCAAACGCTCTCCACAGGTCAGACCGTTTTTATTCCGTCGTGGGTCTTCCACCAGTTGACGAACACCAGTGACGCACCAATGAAAATGGTCTACTGCTATGGACCCGCGGGCGATGTGGCGCATTGGAAACAGGAACTCGCTGGCACACTCCCGAAAGCCGGTGTCGATGCACCACCACTCCCGGAAGGCGCAGCACCCCAATGCACTGATAAGCCAAGTTCTGAGTGATTGATGAACAGTTTTGTTACATTTTATTTTTAATTTTTTCCCTGAGAAAATCGAATGGCAAAGGTACTGAGATTATGAGCAATAGGTACACAGAGGAAGAACGTAGAAAGATTGTAGAATTATATAACGCTGAAAATACTTTCTATGCTATAGCGCAACATTTAGGTAAGAGACCACAAGCGATTCGTTCTGCACTTCAGGCAAAATGGTTCAAAGAAATGCAGGCTCAAATGGGGTCAAACGCTGCTAAAACCCACCGCGTCGGTATCATCATGAACGGTGTCACCGGCAGGATGGGAACAAACCAGCACCTCATCCGTTCTATCTTGGCAATCGCAGAAGAAGGTGGTATCCCAATTGGTGACGGCGAAGTGATTATGCCCGACCCGTTTCTCGTCGGACGAAACCCTGCGAAATTAGAGCATCTCTCCGAAACCACCGGTGTTGAGAAGTGGAGCACGGATCTTGACGCTGCCCTCGCCGATGACGCTTATAGCGTCTATTTCGACGCACAGGTTACGTCCCGTCGAGTCGATGCAGTCCAAGCCGCAATATCAGCAGGTAAACACATCTATTGTGAAAAACCGACTGCTACCACAACTGCTGATGCGTATCGTCTCTATGAACAGGCCGCGAAGGCAGGACTCAAAAACGGAGTCGTTCAGGACAAACTCTGGTTACCCGGCATTCAGAAACTGAAACGCTTGATAGATGCCGACTTTTTCGGAAAGATTATCGCTGTCCGTGGCGAGTTCGGCTATTGGGTTTTCCAAGGCGATGCCATCCCAACGCAACGTCCATCGTGGAACTATCGGGTCGAAGATGGGGGTGGCATTATTCTTGATATGTTCAGCCACTGGCGATACGTTATCGACAACCTTTTTGGCGCGGTGAAAGGTGTTTCCTGTATCGCTGCCACGCATCTACCACAACGATGGGATGAAGAAAGCAAACCATACGCGTGTACGGCTGAGGACGCTGCTTATGCGACGTTTGAATTAGAGAACGGTATCATTGCGCATTTTAACTCTTCCTGGGCAGTCAGAGTCCGCCGTGACGATCTGCTGACGATACACGTAGACGGCTTGAACGGATCCGCTATTGTCGGTTTGAGAGATTGCTGGATTCAACCACTCTCTGGCACTCCACGTCCCGTCTGGAATCCTGACATTGAACAACCGATCAAATTCTTTGACGGATGGCTCAAAATTCCAGAACAGGAAACCTACGAGAACGCCTTTAGAGCACAGTGGGAACTCTTCCTCCGACACGTCGTCGCCGATGAACCGTTCCTCTGGACGCTGCTTGCAGGCGCAAAAGGTGTGCAGTTGGCAGAAAAGGGCATGGAATCGTGGCAAACCCGCAAATGGATAGAATTGCCAGAGTTATCGGCGTTGTAGCCTTGTAGGTTGGGTTGAACGCATGTGAAGCCCATAAGTGTCAGTTTAAGTAAAAGGGACAGTCTCGGTCCCCAAGCCCGGTAGGTGCGGTTTCCTAACCGCACCTTTTCTTTGCTGATGACTGATAGTTTTGAGATAAAGATGTTGAGTTCTCCAGAAAAATGCTGTATAATAGAAATATAACCTAAACATTCCGTTATAGACGGGGCATCGCGGTTGCAACACCTCCCGTACCGGCAAAATTGTTACAAGGAGATTCCCTCAAATGGCGTATAGCAATTTTACTTTAGACACAGTGCTGGAAGCGTTTGATTTGGAAGAGGTTGATGCCGCCGGTATCTTCGCTGCCAGTGAACCGGTGAGGCCGAGTGAACTGCTCACCGCCGTGTTAGCGCGGAACATACCTTTAGCCCATGCTATCGGCACAGAAAAAGTCAAATCAGAGTTAATTGTCGCTAATGTCCTCGTTGAACTCCGCGAACAATTAGAGCACCGTATCAGTTTTTTTTCAGGGATTGAGTTCAATGTTGATGCTGATGCCAATCTGACCGGTGTGTGCGATTTTGTGATAAGTCTCTCGCCGCGCCAATTTTCTTTAAAGGCACCTATCATTATCCTTGTTGAAGCGAAGAAAGATGACTTGCTATTTGGACTCGGACAATGCGTTGCGGAAATGGTCGCTGCCCAACGTTTTAACGCTGAGGAAGGGAATGACATCACTTGCATTTATGGGGCCATCACATCTGGAATAGATTGGCTTTTCCTCAAACTGACGGGAAAGAAACTCTACATTGACATGGCTGCCTATCAAATCGCGCAGTGCGACAAGATTCTTGGTATCCTCACGAGTATGGTTGAACAAAAGGCGTGAGAAAATATAATAATAAAAAACACATCGGAAATTACTATCATGGCACAAAACATAACACTCCAAAAAATCGATGAATACCGCTGGCGCATCCCAAAAAGTTACATGAAAGGGATGCGTGTTGATGGCATTGTATACGCCAACGAGAAACTCCTTGAACAGTCAAAGAGCGACGAGGCGTTGCAACAGGTTGCAAACGTCGCGCACCTCCCTGGCATAGTCAAACACTCCCTCGCGATGCCTGATTTACACTGGGGTTACGGCTTTGTCATCGGTGGTGTAGCCGCCACAGATCCAAAGGCAGATGGTGTCGTCTCTCCCGGCGGCATCGGTTACGACATCAATTGCGGGGTCCGACTCATCCGGACGAATCTTGATATTTCACAACTTGACGGGAAGCGGAAAGAACTTGTCGCCAAGTTGTTCGAGAACGTCCCGTGTGGTGTCGGCTCCAGCGGCAAAATTCGCCTCACTGTCCAAGAAGAGCGGCGGATGTTGGAGAAAGGCGCGCGGTGGGCAATTGATCGGGAATACGGAAATCCGAACGACCTGAATTTTACAGAGGCGACCGGTTTTCTCCAACACGCGAATGCTGACGCGGCGAGCCAACGCGCCTTAGAACGCGGCAAGAACCAGCTCGGTACCCTCGGTTCAGGCAACCATTTCCTTGAAGTCCAAGCCGTTGATCGCATTTTTTACCGAGAAGCCGCCGATGCGATGGGATTGAGCGAAGGCAACATCTGTGTCATGATTCATACCGGTTCACGCGGCTTCGGCTACCAGATCTGTGATGAGCACGTCAAGAGTTGGGTCAAAGTTGCCGAGAGATACGGCATCAAACTCCCTGACCGGCAGCTCGCCTCCGCACCGATTAACTCACCCGAAGGACAGGATTACATCACCGCCATGGCGTGTAGTGCCAACTATGCGTGGAACAATCGGCAGTGTATTATGCACCTCGTTCGTCAGACCTTCATGCAGTTTTTTGAGACGACGGAAGATGAACTCGGCTTAGAACTCGTCTATGATGTCGCACATAACATCGGAAAGTTTGAGAAACACACCGTTGATGGAAAAGAACGCGAGCTGTTTATCCATCGCAAGGGCGCGACACGTGCGTTTCCAGCAGGACATCCTGAGATTCCCGATAAATACCAGAAAGTCGGGCAACCCGTCCTAATCCCTGGCGATATGGGGACAGCCTCTTACGTACTTGTTGGTAATCCGGGGGCGATGGCAGAGACATGGGGCACAACCTGTCACGGTGCCGGTAGAGTGCTCTCACGACGGAAGGCGATCGCCTTGACGAAGGGACGTTCTATCCAGAAAGATTTGGAGGCACAGGGTATCTACGTCCGTGCAGAAGGCAGGCGTACCCTCCAAGAAGAGGTCTCCGAGGCTTACAAGGATGTTGACGAAGTCGTCCGTGTTGTTGACAAAGCAGGACTCTCGCGCCGCGTCGCACGCCTTCGGCCCATCGGGGTCGTAAAGGGTTGATCTCAGAACCTATCTTATGTACTGCCATCGGAAATTCAGACCACCCTCTAAACCAAGATTGTGATACAATACAATCTCACAGAAAGGAGCATTCCGATGGCGAAACGAAAACGAAGAACCTTCACTCCGGAGTTTAAAACGGAGGTCGTTCTTGAAGCACTCAGCGGTGAAAGTTCGCAAGCAGAACTGTGTAGGCGACATAACCTCAGCGAAGACCAGGTCTCGAAGTGGAAGCAGCGGTTCCTTGAAAATGCGGTGTCTGTGTTTGCTGGCACGGATCAGCAGTCCAGCGAGGCAGCGAAGCGTATTGCGCACCTTGAGCAGCTCGTTGGGCGGTTGACCGTGGCGTTAGACATCGAAAAAAAAGCATTGACTTGGTTGAGTTGACCCCGTCTGAGCAATGCCAAATCGTAGAGGCGTTGCGGATGGAGTATTCAGTTCGAGAGATCTCTGAGACGCTCGGTTTCACCCGGAGCACCTTCTATTATCAACCGAAAAAGGACTCTTGTGAAGAAGTCCTGCGAGATGAAATAGAGCAGTTAGCTGCGGCGTATCCGACATACGGGTATAGGCGTATCACAAAGCTGCTGGTGAATCAGGGATACACGGTTGGGTATCGCCGCGTTGCCCGCTTGATGAAAGCTGCGAACCTCTCGGTGTCCGTCAAACGTATCTGTCAAACGACGACCTCCATTGCGGGTGTGCGTCCCTATGTGAATCGCCTAAAGACGCTTGACATCTGTAGATGCGATCAGGTCTGGGTTGGTGATATTACTTATGTCCGACTCAAGGGACGCTTCATCTATGTTGCTCTGCTCATGGATGTCTTCATCCGAATGATAAGAGGGTGGAAACTCAGTCAACATTTGACGCAAGCTCTGACCTTGAAACCGCTACAACAGGCATTGTGTCAAAACGGGTCTCCAGAGATCCACCATTCTGATCAAGGCGTTCAATATCTTTCAAGCACCTACATCTCGACGCTCAGGCATCATGGCATTGAGATTTCTGTAGCGCATCGTGGGTGTCCTTGGGAGAACGGGTATGCGGAAAGACTCATCCGAACGCTCAAGGAGGAAGAAGTTCACCTCAATGACTATCAGGACATCCACGAAGCAAGAACCCGCATTCGGCAGTTTATCACACAGGTGTATAACCAGAAACGCCCGCATGCGGCGTTAGGGTATTTGACGCCTATCGAATTTCAACGAAAAAACTTGGCTTAACTTTGCTAATTTGTGGTCTGAATAAACGTTGGCACTTCATTATATCTTCAAACGCCACTACAAATGACTGACAGCTGATGGCTGATAGCTATTTTGCTAACCGTCGTTCTGCTGTAGGATTCACTTAAAGAAGGAGAATGAAATGAGAAATTTAACACCAGTTATGTTCGTGGTTGCAAGTGTAGTCGTAACCCTACCTTTTATGTTGACATCCTGCGATACCGCAATTGAAGCACAAGATGTCTTAAATCCGGCGGTTGTCACTGTGGACGACCTGTCGGCTATCCTTGAAGGGATGCCGCTTTCGGATGTTAAGGCTGCGGTATCACGGGTAAATCCTGAGATTCGGGCGTTAATTGGGGTCGATGCTTTAAATAGTCTGCCCGATGAAATCGCTTTTGATACAGGCAAATTATTAGAGGATGAGGTTCGCGATGGGGCTTCCTCAGCGTTGCTTGATGAGCTTATCAACGGATGCTTAGCGGAAATTCCCATTTTGGTATCAGGGAATCTTACCGCGGCACAGATAGAAGAATTGGTCAACAGTCCCTGCTTTACAAACGTGCGGCTCAAATTCAGGGATTTAAATCAAGTATACTCTACTTTGTTAGAAAATATGTTGGCTGAACAGTATACTGTTCAGCCCCTGAAGTAGCATTGATGTATCATGGTCTGAACGGGGATATCAATCTGTGGACGACTTTGGAGGGCAATGGAGGTTGTCGGTGTAATTATACAGACTCCAGTCGTGGTGCTCTTCCGCGTTGCCGATATTCTGTAACTTGCTCGGTTTCCTGTTGCTATTGGAGTAGTGTCTATTTTTATATCATGAAATGCTCAAAAAGTAGGCAATGCACCCTGCAAATTGCCCAAAACAGGCACTTTTCCATTGGCACAGAAATTGCTCATATCTATATGTAAGCCTCCTTGGGTAAGCCGGAGCCGTAATTTCTAATAAGGTATAGTTTGCAAGCCTCTGTTGCACACGAGAGTTAGGTTAGAGTCCCTGAACCTCTTGGAACCGATTAGGACATGGTTTCCGGCTCCTTTTCTTTCTCTTTATAGTAAAATCCGAAAATATGTTTACAGTTCATCAGTGAACAAGAGTACCACCGCTGCTGGCGAGGATTGTATCCTCGCCCTTTCGTTAGCGTATAGATAATTACGGGATTTACTATAAAACGGTCCTGTCAGTTTTCCATCGAAATTACCCTTGCGTCTATCCTTTACCCCCTATATAATGCAACATCAAAAAGGAAATATGAATATGAAACGCTTACTCATTTGTGTGATATTAGGGATGGTGTTATTGATAGGGTCTTTCACGTTTGTTAACCGTGGTTGGACAGATGAGCGTGATGTTCTCTCCTTTGTTTCCACAACCGACGAGGACCGTCCTATCATCCTCATGAATACCCAAGGGGAGGTACTCCAAAAACTGCGGACAGAACCCGGACATCCGTCTGCCTTCACTTGGTCTCCTGATAGACGTTCGATTGCTTATGAAGCATGCCGGAACGCGAACTGTGAGATTCATGTGATGGAGATAAGCACAAATGTGAGAAGGAATATACACCGTGAGTTGACTTTTGATGGTGGGGACAATCAGAAGCCTGCGTGGTCTCCAGATGGGAAATGGATTGCCTTTGTCTCCGAGCGTGCTGGGGACAAGGACATCTATAAAATGGATGTCAATGGAAAAAATGTGAAGCGACTCACGAAAAAAGGCGGCTGCAACAAACCTGCGTGGTCTCCAGATGGCCGATCGATTGCCTTTGTTTCTCATTCCACGCTTTTTGTGATGGATGCTGAAGGGCGAAACGTCCGCCATCTCGGAATAGCCGGTGGGGTCGCCTTTAGCTGCGCCTGGGCGCCGAATAGTAAACAGATCGCTTTTATCGCAGGTGGTGCTGAAGGCAGCATAGAGGTTTTCAGTATTAACGTAGATGGACAAAACATGCGGCAGCTCACGAAGTCAGAAGAAGGAACATTTATCTGGGAACTCGCTTGGTCGCCGAGTGGCAAATGGATCGCCTATATTCCGATACAGGGAAACGGTCCCATAGCGCAGCTTTTTGCGAACGCGGTCGTCCATATTGTGGGTACAGTCGGTGGTGGCGGAAAACCGATTGAAGCGACGAAAGGAATGGGTGCACGGTATCTGAATTGGGTTCCAACAGCGTCGCTGCCAGTAGCATTGAGTGTTGAGAAGCAAGCGACTCTTTGGGGCAAACTCAAGCAAACCGAAGATACTTCCAAGTAGTTGACCCATTGCAAGAGAAATTTATGATGAAACTTATACAAAGCCTGTCGACTATTTTTCTTCTGTTCAGTATAGTATTGTTATGCGTGAGCATTTGTCCTGTTTTTGGCAAAGCACCGGACACAGCGAAAATTGTATTTACCTCCTTACGAAATGGCAATCGCGAAGTCTACATTATGGATACTAACGGACAAAACGAAATCAACCTGACTGAACACCCGGCAGATGATATTCAACCTACTTGGTCACCGACAGGTGAACACATCCTTTTTGTATCAAACCGGGATGGCATGCACGACCTATATCTAATGGAACCAGATGGGAGCAATGTCCAGCGCGTATTTGAGGAAAAGTCCCACCGTGTCGCCCCTATCTGGTCTCCTGATGGCAAACGGATTGCCTACGTACACAACGGACTCCAACTGACAGTAAACATCGCCACAAAAGATGGGAAAGGTGTGGAGGTGTTAACATTTGTAGACGATCATCTCTATGTCAATCTTGCTTGGTCTACAGATGGGACAGAGATCGCTTTTGATAATATCATCCAATTTCATAGAACACATATTATTAATTTACAGACACGAACGGTAGAGCCGCTACTTCCAGAACTTCAATTTGTAATACTCAACGTCGAGTGGTCTCCGGATGGGAAACAGCTTGCATTCGCTGGAATGGAGTGCGTTGGGAACCAAGCGTGTCGTTTGAAAGACTTTGATGATCTAACGGTGTATGTTGTTAATAGAGATGGTACGGGTTTGGAACAGATAGTAGTTAAAGGCGATTTTAGGGCTGATTATCCGGTATGGTCTCCGCAGGGGAATGCCTTGCTTTATCAACAAAAAGTTAAAGGTGTTCTCGGAAATTTTGATGAGACACAACTCTTCAGACGCATATTGGATAGAGAGAAGCCGAAACAATTGACTGCCATTAGTCGAAATCTTTATGCGGATTGGTTTGATCCAGCGTACGCATTGCCCGTTTCACCGCAGCCGAAGTTGTTGACAACAACGTGGGGAGAAGTGAAAAAGCAGTAGTTCTTTGTTGACACGTTTAAATCCATAGACCGCTGTTTACGGAATTAGCCTGACGGAATCAATTTTCGCAGTGTTTGAATTAGTGTGCTTTCTGAGAACCATTTGCCTGCCACGCGCCAGACGCTGCTTGAAAATGTCGGGTACACATGGATCATCCCGCTCAACTTCCGCAGCGGAATCCGCTCTTGCATCGCCAGAACGTATTCGTGGATGACCTCTCCCGCATTTGCCCCGACGAGGTGTACTCCCAATATCTTTCCAGTCCATCGGTTGGCGATGACTTTACTGAAGCCGTGCGTCTCACCCTCCGCGACGGCTCTGTCAACGTCGTTCTGATCGAGTGTGAACACATCAACATCCCCATATTTCTCGCGCGCCTCTACTTCGGTTAGACCGCAACGTGCAACCTCTGGATCACAGAAGGTTGTCCACGGCACGACGGAATAGTTAATCGTTTTGGAGAGCGGGAAGAAAATATTTCGGATGAGTAGTTGTGCTTGGAAAGCAGCAACGTGTGTGAACAGGTAGTGTCCAATCACGTCACCTGCGGCATAGATGTTTTTGATGTTTGTTTGGAGTTTATTATTTACCTCGATCCCGCGCCTACCTATCTGCACCCCGATTTTGTCAAGTTCTAGCCCTTCAACGTTGGGTGCGCGCCCCGCGGCGATTAGAATCTTATCGAAGGTTTGTTCCGTCGTTTTGCTTTCACTGTCGCTGAAGGTCACGCGTGTGCCTTCTTGATGTTGCCTAACCTGCGTGATGTTCGTATTGAGGCGGATCGTGAGTCCTTCCTCGCGAAGATAACCCAGCATCTGTTCAGAGACATCGGTGTCTTCCTTCGTCAAGATGCGTCCACTCCGTTGTACTATCGTCACGTCGGCACCGAGTCGATGAAATGCCTGTCCTAGCTCAATACCGATGGGACCTGCGCCGACGACGAGCAGCCGTTCCGGGAATTCTTCCAATTCCCAAATCGTTTCACTGTCCAAATAGTCACAAGATTCCAATCCGGGTATAGGCGGTGCAAGGGGACGAGAACCGGTGCTAATCACAAACCTTTTGCTTTTCAGCGTACGCGTTTGACCGTTCTCAGCATCTTCTACAACGAAGGTATCGCTGGATTCAAAATGTCCGTTTCCGAAGATGACATCAACCCCCATCTCACGAAACCGCTCAGGATTGTCGTGTTCCTCTTCTATGGCGTGTTGGGTGCTACGTACGTATGCCATGACACGCTGCCAGTCAGACGTGGCATCAGTGGCTGTAATGCCGTATTTCTCCGCATCTCTGATGTAATTCGCGATCTTTGCCGCTTTAAGGAGTGCTTTAGAAGGCACGCATCCCGTCCAGAGGCAATCACCACCAATGCGGTGTTTCTCGACAAGTGCGGTCTTTTTGCCTAACTTCGCTCCTGCCACGGCAAGCACGAGTCCAGCACTTCCGCCACCAATAATCGTCAAATCATATACATCCACGGTTTTCCCTCCACGTTATTGTGTCCATCGCTGTCGACGCAGGACTCTGCCCGGCAGCTGTCCCGTCACGTTTCCATTTTCAACAACTGAAACGCCGTTGACGAGTACCCAGTTTACACCAACAGGAGATTGCACCGGATCGGACCAGGTGGATTTGTCAGCAACGGTATCCGGGTCAAAGACGACAATGTCCGCGGCAAGTCCTTGATGGATTCTTCCGCGGTCAGCGAGTTGAAAACGTTCTGCCGGAAAACCGCTCATTTTATAGATGGCTTCTTTCAACGAAATCAATTGGCGTTCGCGCACAAACTTGCCGAGATACTGCACGAAACAACCGTAGCTCCGAGGGTGTGGATGTGGAATGTTGTAAACGCCATCGCTCGCAATCATCATGCGAGGGTGGCTTGCCGTACGGTTCAGGATGCGTTCATTTTCTTCGGGTGTTGTCGCCCACGGCATCACAAAGGTTTCGACCGCGGCTTCTTCACGAATAAAATCGAAGGCAAACTCTTCATAAGACTTACCTTCGCTTTCAGCGGCTTCAGCGAGCGTCATCCCGATAAATCTACCCGAACGGTTGTAACCCACGATTTGGCTACCGTCGCGTAATTCATTTCGTAGGTGTGTGATCGATTTTTCTCTGACTTCTGGGTTTTCCAGATGTGCTAACATGTCATCAGGGGCACCGGTCTGATACTCCATTGGGAGCATCATTGCGAGATGTGTCATACCAGCAGGGTAGAGGTAGGATTCAAAGGTCAAATCGATCTGTTCATTCTCAACACGTTCAAGTATATCAGCAACTTCATCGTCTACCCGTTCATGCGAGATATGCACAGGAATCCCGGCGCGTTGTGCAATTTCAATCGTTTCCTCCCACGCTTTTTTTCTCCCAAGAATGCGATACCGAATATGTGCTGCGTAGATTGCACCGTAGGCTTGAGCGATACTTGATAGATACACAAGTTCATTCAAATCGGCATTTGCGGAGGGTTGATAATCCAACCCTAAGCAGAGACAGCAAGCCCCTTCCGCTAACCACCTATGGGTTATGCGCGACATCGATAGAAGTTCATCACTGGTTGCCGGACGCGGATCCCAACCCATCACACCGAGCCGAACAGCGCAGTGCGGTACTTGCGGACAGAGGTTCGCAGGGATTCGCCCGTGGAACATATCGAGATACGCTTCAGGGGTTTGCCAGTTGAGGGGCAGTTCGGCATCGCCATAAGCGAATTGTGTGTAGTGCCACAATTCTTTCGCCTGCTCTGGCGGTAAGGGTGCCCATCCAAAACCGTCTGGCGCGGCTAAATGCGTCGTTACACCTTGACTGACGGCAGCGAACTGGTCGCGTCCACCGAGCAGCGCAATCTCAGAATGTACGTGTACATCGACAAAACCGGGACAAACAACCTGTCCTTCTGCGGAAATCCTGCGGGCTGTTTCCGCTTTCCCGAGGTCACCAATAGCAGTAATCTGGTCGTCCTGAATGCCGATGTCTGCAACAAATGGCTCCCGTTTACCCGTTCCATCGACAATATTTCCGCCTGCAATAATTGTATCAAATCTCATAAGTTTCTCCTCTGTTGTTGCTTTAGTCTATCATCAAAAACAGTGTATGTCAACACGGACTTTGGTAGCGTCAATTTCTGAATCGTGAGTCCCTTTCCCTAATTTTTCTTTGACAAAAAATCGGATGTCTGATAGAATAGAAACTTGGATTACATTGAATCTGTTAACCTAAGACTTCGCCCCTGAAAACAGGAGAAAACACGTGCGTCAAGACTACACTTTCATTAGGAAGTTCCTCCCAACACCATATTCCGTATTAGGGGTAATTCTATTGTCGCTGACGATTGCCTTGAGTGGTTGTAGTGAAACCTCTTCCGGTGGAAGCGGCTTTACCGACGTAGGGCGCGATGAACCGACTATTGTAGATTCTGTCTTGGCAATCAGTGTCTTTGAGGATAGACCCGATGGTATCACTACCACTTTCTCCGCTGGTGTCAACGATCAGGTGTTTTTATGGATCTTATGGGCGAATATCACAGAACAACACACTGTTAAAGTCTTATGGTACTCACCAGAAGACGACTTGGACGACCCGCCTTTCTGGACAGAAAAGCAGACCCTCATATCAACAACTGGCGATAAAATTACGTGGTTTTACATCGACCTGCCAGACATTACAGGCGAGTGGTTCGTTGAAATCTACTTAGACGACGATCTCTTTGAGCGGAGCCATGTCTTCTGGGTGGAATAGTAAAGGCGAGCACCGACTAACACCACTAAGAGGAGAAAAGCCATGGGTAAACTCAAAATCGCGCATATTGGTACAGGTAGACGCGGTGCCGGAACCTACCTTCCCCTTATTTCAAAATTGACAGATGACTTGGAACTTGTTGCCGTTTGTGATCCACGCGAAGAGAGCGTTACTGAACAGGGTGAGAAATACAACGTCCCCACTTACACAAATACTGAGCAGATGTTGGATAAAGTCAAACCTGATATCTGCGCGATCGTGATTACACCGAGCAATAACCATATTCCCGGCTTGCTCTGTTCAGAACGTGGTGTTAGTTATTGCACTGAAACGCCGATTGACACCGATCTTGGGTGGGCAGATAAGATGATCGCTTCCGCACAGGCTAACGGTACGAAATTGGAAGTCAACGAAAACTATTATCGGGTACCGACAGAGCGGATAAAACGGGAGATGATTCTCGCCGGAGTTTTCGGCAAAGTCAACGTCGCCTACAATGACTTCCGAGGGCACGGCTATCACGGTATCGGACTTATCCGTAGCTACGTCGGTTTTGACAACGAACCCGTGCAGGTTTACGGCTTCCGAAAAGGGTATAGTGTCCAAGAGCACGTCTGGCGGCAAGGGCAGCCCACGCGCGACACTGAGGATTGGCAACATGCAGTCATTGAGTTTGCAAACGGTGCTGTTGGGATTTTCAATTTCAGTGGCCTCTCCTACGGTTCACCCCTGCGAGGCTTTAACGGATCGAAGTTCTATGCAGAGCGTGGAATGTGTTTCCGAAACGACGCAGTTGTCTTGAATGAAACTGCCGATGAACAGCGGGCAGTTAACATCTCGCGTAGAACCAATACCGTTGACGGCTACGAAACCTTAGCCGCTCTCGTTGCTGATACTGAACCGGAAGTGATATGGGAGAATCCGTTGCAAAATTATCCACTCAGCGATGGCGAGATCACCGTTGCATCAGAACTGATGAGTCTTGTCAATGCTGTCCGCAACGACACAGAACCTGAGTACGGTGCTTACAACGGTCGTAAAGATCGAGAGATTGATGTCGCGATGGCGCGTTCATGGTCAAGCAACGGTGCGCCTGTTACCTTCCCTTTTGAATATGAGAAACGCTAAACAACGCATTCGCTAAAACGCCATGCGTCACATTTTCCTTGCCGTTTGCGGCAAGATTCTGTATACTTTAATTGGGAATTGGGAAAAAACACAATACACAAGAGGAGTTTCTCATGTTGAAAAAATTTCGAGCTGTTCCTGTTCTGTTACTTGTCTTCGGTTTCAGTGTAACGTCGATGGGCAATGAATGGGCGAACTACTACTTTCCAGATGCGGTTGGCAGTTATTGGGTTTACGAGGACCAGAGTGGTGACGAGTTAACGCGCTACGCGATAGAGCCAGAGGATATTGATGGTGAAACCTATAGTGCCTTCAGTTATGACCCTCCATTGGAGGATTGGGCAGAATTTGAGCATTATGTCCAGCCCTATTTCTATCAAGTGAGCACTGACTGGGTGGCGTTTTTTGTTGGTAGTGAAATTGAGAACGCTCTCAAGGCAGCCACAATGAAACAGATGGAAGAAGCTATGGGGTTGATGCGTCAAGCAATGCAAGAGCAAGTTCCAGCGGAATTGAATATCACATTTGATATAGATTACGATATTGAAGTGGAGTCCCCAGACTACTTCTATTTCCTACCAACACCTGCTACTTTCGGTGAAGAGTGGCCAGCCAGTGAGATAAATGTTGTACTGACCCTGACAATTGATATTAAAGGAATGCCTATGGAGATACCGGGTGGTTCGATGCAGACTGTTAAAACCTTTACCACCCTTGTAGAGACAGGGAATGTTACTGGAATGGAAACAGTAGAAACAGCAGCTGGCACTTTTGAAGACTGTTTGGTAATTGAGTATCGAACAGATGCGTCAACCGAGACAGTTCTGTCTGTGGAAGTTCCACAGCAGCCGGGACCACAAGAGCAGCAAGATGTAACTGTAACAACTGTCTGGTTAGCACCTAACATCGGTATTGTCAAATTTGAACATATGCACGATCAGTCTGAGGAGAGTGAAGCCCTTGGATTGGCAAGTCCCGAAGACCAAACCCTTGAATTGATACGGTACGAAATCACAGGTTCGCCTTCGGAGGAAGAATGAGCACCTTCCCTGTCTATCGTCCGAGGCGGCTTCGTGCGAATGAGAACCTGCGGCGGTTGATTCGTGAGACAACGCTCTCTGTTAACGACCTCATCTACCCGATGTTTGTCGTACATGGACATAACACCGCGACCGAAATTTCGGCAATGCCCGGATGCTACCAATACTCGGTTGACACCCTCGTCACCGCCGCGAAAGAACTCGCTTCACTCGGAATCCCTGGAACAATTTTGTTCGGAATTCCAGAGACGAAAGATGCGCTCGGTTCTGAGGCGTACGCTGGCGATGGTATCATCCAGCAGGCTGTCCGAGCTATTAAGGAAGCGGTGCCGGATCTGCTTGTTATGACAGATGTTTGTCTCTGTGAATACACCGACCACGGGCATTGCGGTGTCATTGAAGATGGCGAGGTCCAAAACGATCCGACACTGGAATTGCTCGTTAAAGAGAGCCTATCGCATGCCCGCGCCGGTGCCGATGTCATCGCACCTTCGGATATGATGGATGGACGCGTCGGGGCAATTCGTGAGGCATTGGACGAAAACGGGTATGAAAACATACCGATTATGGCATATTCTGCCAAATACGCTTCTGCATTTTACGGTCCTTTTCGTGAAGCAGCGGAATCTACACCGCAGTTTGGTGACCGACGTTCCTATCAGATGGATCCAGCAAATGCAGAAGAGGCGTTGCGCGAGGTCGCGCTGGACATTCAAGAGGGTGCCGACGTTCTCATGGTGAAACCTGCCCTCTCCTACCTAGATGTCATTTATCGGGTCAAAACAGAATTTCAAGTGCCTGTTGCTGCTTACAACGTCAGCGGTGAATATGCTATGATTAAAGCAGCTTCACAAAACGGTTGGATTGACGAAGAGCGGGTCGCGCTGGAGGTATTAAACAGTATCAAACGCGCAGGTGCTGATATGATTTTAACCTACTTTGCGAAGTCCGTTGTCGAATGGCTATAACCTGGCTGTCAGCAATCAGCAGTCAGTAAGAGGACTCTGGTTCATCAGAAAACCTCTTTACCGACCGCCGATAGCCGATAGCCATAGAAAATTTGGAGGAAACGCTTTGGAGAGCAGTAAATCCTTAGCTGCGTGGCAAAAATCACAGCGATTTATCCCCGGTGGGGTCAACAGTCCTGTCCGAAATTTCAGCAAAGTTGGTGGACATCCCCGTTTCATTGCACGTGGCGAAGGCTCGAAAATCTACGACATTGATGGAAACGAATACATTGATTATGTTGCCTCTTGGGGTCCCTTAGTTTTGGGGCATGCACATCCAAGTGTTGTGGAGGCTATTCGTTCGACAGCATTGGACGGGACCAGTTTTGGTGCACCGACGACACGGGAGACGGAACTCGCCGAAATTATTGTAAACGCAGTGCCTTCGATTGAAAAAGTACGCCTCGTCAATTCTGGAACCGAAGCGACGATGAGTGCAATTCGTGTCGCTCGTGGGTATACCGGTCGCGATAAAATCCTCAAAATTGATGGATGCTACCACGGTCATGTGGACTACCTGTTGGCAAAGGCTGGCTCTGGTATCGCAACGTTTGGACTTTCTGATAGTGGCGGTGTACCGGAGGATTTCGCACGTAATACGCTCACGGTGCCTTTTAACGATCCTGATGCTGTCCGCGAAGCGATAGAAGCCAATCCAGACGAAATTGCCTGCCTCATTCTCGAACCGATTATGGGCAATATGGGCATCATCCCACCCCGTGAGGGTTACCTCAATCAACTCCGTGAAATCACTGAAGAACACGGCATCGTGCTCATCTTCGATGAAGTCATCACCGGCTTTCGGGTAGCTTATGGGGGTGCCCAATCCTACTATGGCGTTACACCCGACATGACCTGTTTAGGGAAGATTATTGGTGGAGGTTTACCCGTTGGGGCGTACGGCGGAAAGCAGGACATCATGCGGTGTGTTGCCCCGGAAGGTGATGTCTATCAGGCAGGGACACTGTCAGGCAATCCATTAGCCGTTACTGCGGGGATAACAACGCTGAAGAAACTCGCTGAGCCGGACGTTTATGAACAACTTGAGAGCAGTGTCGCTGCGCTCGGGGAAGGTCTTGCTGACGCAACCCAAAGACACGGCATTGATGCGTGGCATAGTCGAGTCGGTTCGATGTTGATGCTCTACTTTACACCGGAAACCGTCACGGATGCTGACGGCGCGCGCACGGCGGATACTGAACGTTACCAGCAATATTTTTGGGGACTTGTAGAGCGTGGGGTCTATGTCGCCCCGTCCCAATTTGAGGCAGGATTTGTCTCCTTAGTTCACTCTAAAGAGGATATCGACGCAACCGTTCAAGCCGCAACGCAGGTATTGGCGAACCTCTGTTAGTAGTTGTCAGTCGTCAGTTGTCGGTTATCAGTGAAGAGATCTCCTCGTAACAATTCACTGCTACTTGGAGTACTTCAAAAATGTAGAGTAAAGACAAATTTTGCCGCGTATCGGCAAAATTTGGGTAGATTGTTACAAACCGCTCCTACCGACAATTGATAACCGATGACTGATAACCATTAAGGGAAAAGGCAGCCACAAGGGCTGCCCCTACATTATGTCCAACTTTGACCAAATTGTTGAATTAATTGCCGACGACCTCAATGCTATTGAGGCGAAACTCACTGAGCATACCGCGAGCGAATACACTTTTGTTGACATGGCTGTCCAACATGTTGTAGAGGGTGGCGGTAAACGACTCCGTCCGATTCTCGTCGTGCTTTCTGCCAAAGTCTGTGACTACACAGGGAGCGATGCACACACGCTTGCTGCTGTTGTTGAACTCATCCATGTCGCATCGCTTGTTCACGACGATGTACTTGACGAAGCTGCGATCCGCCGTGGGCGTGAAACGTTACAGACGAAATGGGGCAATAAGGTCGCTGTTCTCGTCGGGGATTATCTTCATGCACGTGTCCTTTCTATGCTCGTGGCGCGTCGTGCTGATGATCCAGCGATGGCGATCCTCGCCGATACCACACAGGCGATGTGTGAAGGCGAGGTTATACACGCATATAAGAGTGGCGATTTCGACATCTCCGAGGCTGAATACCTCAAAATTATCAGTTTCAAAACCGGTAAACTGATCGCTGCGTCCTGCACCCTTGGGGCGCACCTCGGAAACCCAACAAATGCACAGCAGATTGAGGCTCTTACAGTCTATGGACAGCAGATTGGAACCGCTTTCCAAATCGTGGATGATCTGCTTGATTTCACAGAAGATTCTGATAAATTGGGGAAAGATGCGTTCGGTGACCTCCGCGAAGGGAAACTCACCTTTCCTATCATTTATGCGCGAACGGTCTGCAATGATAGTGAGAAGCAGATGCTTGAAAAAATGCTGCACCCTGACACGGATGAAGCCGAGGCAATCGCTTTTGTTGAATCTCTGTTCCAACGATACGGGGTCGAACCTCACTGTCTGAAGGTTGCCCAAGGCTACGCTGACCGTGCTAAAGCAGCGTTGGCAATCTTTCCTGAGACACCTGGCCGGACCGCCTTAGCAGAACTTGCAGATTATGTCGTTTCACGCGAGTCATGAGGAATAGTTTTCGTTTAAAAAGAGGTTTGATTAACCAGAGTCCCTCGTTAACTGACAATCGACAACTGACGACTGACAACCATTAAAATGTTTTATCCGGCGTACATAAACCTTCAAGACCGGAAGTGCCTCGTTGTCGGCGGTGGCACCGTTGCGGAACGAAAAGTCGTCGCCATGCTGCTCAGTGGTGGTGATGTTACGGTAATCAGTCCCGATGCAACGGAATTGCTGACATTCCTTGCACATATCGGCACGATTCGCTGGCACAAGCGGCAGTTGAAATCAGGTGATACAGATGGCTTCTTTCTTGTCTGTGCTGCCACTGATTTCACGGATATTAACTCCGCTGTCTTCGTAGAGGCACACGAAGAGAACAAAATCCGTCTCGTCAATGTTGTTGATGTTATCCCGCAATGCACCTTTGCCGCCGCCTCTGTCGTAACGGATGGCGAACTCATGCTTAGCATCTCAACGAGTGGTAAAAGCCCCGCGACGAGTCGTCGTATCCGTGAATATTTTGAGGAGATGCTGAACGCCACTTCGTTATACACACTCGGATATGAAGATGAAAAGCCGGTACCGATTGAAAGTCCGGGACTGCCCTATCCTGTCTATCTTCTATTGGAAAATCGTACGTGCCTTGTCGTCAGTGAACAGAAAACACCGGCTTTTGAAGAGCAAGTTTTGGCTTACGAGCTGCACCAAAAGGTCAAACACCGTATTTCCCTGCTAAACCGGTGTGGTGCTACCGTTACCCGCTCGGCACCCGACGAAATAAAACCACATCACCTTGACAACGCGTTTCTTGTCATTACCGACAAGGAATCTGCTGTAGATATGCCTTGTGGAAGTAAAGGCACGTTCATTAGGGAATGCCTTGATGAACCGAATGCTGGCACCCTCTTCACTCCTGAACTCGTGATAGATGACAATTTGATAATTAGTGTCTCGGCTCGAAGCAGCGCGGGCATTGATAAGGTGAAACGCCTACATAAAAAACTCGCGAACCAGTTTGAAAACAGCGGCTACGGTGCATTTATTGAATTCCTTGGGACTCGCCGTTCTGAGATTCTCAAGGCTTTTCCAACGCCTAAAAAACGTGCCGACTTTTTTGAAACGCTCATCGACACCGTTGAAACGAATGGCTTACAACTACAAGCATGTTGTCTTGGTCTCACAAACCCTGAATGTTCTGCCGAATGTCTTTTCAATTGGGTTCGGCAGGGTAATTTAGAACGTGCCAATACCTTTACTTCGAACCTGTTGACGGCACATGTTGTGTGTAGTATTGAATAATCGTTTTTATATTTTGACAGCGAATTATGATAAATTTTCTGTTTCTTGTCACCCTTCTAATATACTTAGCAGCAAGCATTTTCCAAACCCTCTCGTTGGCGATCGGTAACAGGTCCGGAGCAGCGGTGATCCGTCCGACAATTGAGCGAGTCGCTTTTTGGAGCACCAGTATCGGTTTCGCTTTTCTGACCCTCTTTATTGTGCTGTGGTGGCTACAACAGGGGCATTTCCCGATGACGCACTGGACCGACTCCACTGCCTTCTTTGCGTGGGCAATCACACTCATCTACCTTGTCATTGTGCGTTTGACGCATCTCAGCACACTCGGCAGTTTCGTGATGCCTGTTGCGTTCATTGCCATCCTCATTTCATATAGCTTCGCCACGCACACCGCTGCACTCCCGGAACCGTTGCAAAACTATTGGCTTCTGGCACATACCACACTTATTTTTCTTGCCTATGCAGCGTTTATCGCCGCATTTGGATTTGGGTTGATGTACCTGATAACAGAGCGGAAGATTCGCCAGAAGACGGACGCACTCCTTGACAATCTCCTCCCTTCTCTCGGTATTTCCGATGAGCTTGGGTATCGCTGCACGATCCTCGGTGTGATTCTGCTCACAATGGGGGTTATCGTCGGGAGTCTTTGGACTCAATATATCCGAGATGTCCCGTGGAGATGGCTTGATGCGAAGGTAATTTCTACCTTGGTGACGTGGTTCATCTATGTCGTCCAAATCGGTTTCCGCCAGTTTTGGGGCTGGCACGGACGCAGAGCAGCGTATGCCGCAATCCTCGGTTTCGTTGCTGTGCTCTGCACCTACGTTGGCGTTGGCCTCTTTTTAGACAGCATGCATACATATCGGTAGAGCAATCTCCGAATAGCGACTTCTAAATTTGACACAACCGCTGTTATGTGATATAATTTGTCAAACGTATGAGAATGTTTCACGTTTTTAGATTTTTTTGGTAAAAGGAATGAACCAAATCGTCTCCGTCGGAACCAGCCATCATGTCGCCCCTATTGAGTTCAGGGAAAGATTGGCGTTCTCCGAAGAACAACTTATCGAATTCCTCCAGCATCTTCGTGAATCTGATCAGGTTCAAGAAGCCGTCATTCTCTCTACTTGCAACCGGGTAGAGATCTATGCGGTCGCGAATGCAGTGAGGAATGCCGATGCAGCTGCCAAAATATTGGTTGAATTCCTCTCCCGTTACCACCAGATTGACATGGAATCGCTCAAGAGATGGAGTTATGTCCACCATAATTTGGAGACGATCCGGCATCTCTTCAGGGTGACGTCGAGCCTTGATTCTATGGTCGTTGGTGAGTCCCAAATACTGGGGCAGATCAAATCCGCTTACGACTTCTCTCGTTCGTCAGGTGGCACAGGGACGGTTCTCAACCGTCTTTTCACCAAAGCCTTCAGTGTTGGCAAACGCATCCGTTCTGAGACGACAATCACTACTGGTGCTGTTTCTATTAGTTATGCCGCTGTTGAACTTGCCAAAAAGATTTTCAATACGCTTGAGGGTAAAACCGTCGCTATTATCGGGGCGGGTGAGATGAGCGAACTCACAGCAAAGCATCTCGTCGCAAATGGTGTCTCTAACGTGATTGTCGCGAATCGGACGTATGAACGTGCAGTTAAAGTCGCACAGAAGTTTAACGGAATACCCCTCGCTTATAGCAGTGACCTCGATTTTCTCATTGATGTTGATATCGTCATTAGTTCTACCAATGCTCCCGATTACCTCATCAAACGAAAACCCCTCGCTGACATCATGCGGAAACGGAAGCACCGATATATGTTCCTCATTGACATTGCCGTGCCCCGCGACGTTGAACCAGATGTGAGTAAACTGGACTCTGCTTTCCTTTACAATATTGATGATCTGGAAGCTGTTATCGCCTCCAACCTCAAGGATAGACAGCAGGAAGCAGTCCGCGCAGAACAAATCGTCTCCGAGGAAGCTAAACGGTTCTACGACCAGTTGCAAATCTTCGAAGTCAACCCTACGATTAAGGCACTCCACCAGCAGTTTCGCCAGATCGCTGACTCTGAATTGCAAGCGTGTTTCTACAAAGCAACACTTTCTGATCAGCAAGAGGTAGCTGTTGCCTCTATGACCCAAGCAATCGTCAAAAAACTGCTCCACCATCCCATGGAGAACCTTCGCTGTGCTGTCAACGATGGTGATGCGGATCACGGGCAATACGTTCAAGCATTGCGGGAGTTGTTCGCCTTGGATGTTAGCGATGAGCACACAGAATAGCCGTCAGTGGTCAGTTATCAGCAGTCATCAATCGGTTTCCAGATCCATAGACGACTGGAATTAACCCAAAACCATCGTGGAACGATGCCCAGGTTTAAAAAATTAGAAAATGATGCGCAATTCGCTCACAATCGGTACACGTGGTAGTCAACTCGCGCTTTGGCAGTCACAATTCATCAAAGATCAATTGGAACGCCATTTTTCGGGTATTGAGGTCCACCTCAAGGTCATCAAAACCACCGGCGACACGATTCAAAACCGCTCATTGGTTGGGCTGGGCAAGGGTGTTTTTACCAAAGAGATAGAGAATGCGCTCTTAACCGGCGATATCGACCTCGCTGTTCATAGTTTGAAGGATCTCCCGACAGAATTGCCAGCAGGACTCTACATTGCTGCTATTCCCGCGCGTGAAGATCCACGCGATGTGCTTATCACCTCCACAGGACTCCCCTTAGAAAGCCTACCGAAACGGGCGAAAATCGGCACCACAAGCCCCCGCCGAAAAGCGCAACTCCTCTACATCCATCCAGACGTGCAAGTCGTTGATGTCCGTGGCAACGTTGATACCCGATTACGCAAACTTCATGAAACCGACCTTGACGGCATTATCCTCGCTGCCGCTGGCATTAAGCGTCTTCTCAAACCGGAGATTATTACGCAATTTTTTGATACGGAGGAGATGGTCCCGGCAGTTGGACAGGGAGCACTCGCGATTGAAACACGGGAAAGAGATAGCCGGGTTGAGAAATTGATCGCTCCATTGAATGACCATCATGCAGCAGCAGAAATCACTGCTGAGAGAGCCGTGTTGGAAAGCCTCGGTGGTGGATGTCAAGTACCGATTGGCGCGTATGCCAAGCATGTTAATGGTGAACTTTCACTCGTTGGTGCGGTCTGTCATCCAAAGGGCAGCGTGCGTATTGTGGAGCGTGCCACAGGGACACCGGGCACAGCGAAGCACTTAGGTGCGGTCGTTGCTGAAAAACTCCGAAACAGCGGGGCGACTGAACTGTTGAAGGTGCAGGAGAGCGACAAATGAACAAACCGCGCACAGGTATCGTTTACATCGTAGGGGCGGGGCCGGGTGATAGGAAGCTTATTACACTCAAAGGCATGGAATGCCTTCAGCGCGCCGATGTCGTCATCTACGATCTGCTGCTGAATGACGCGCTGCTGGAACATTGTCCCACACACACCGAAAAAATCCAGGCACCCGATCCGAGAATCCGAGCGACTCGCCAAGATGAGCTCAATCATTTGCTTGTTCAGCATGCCGAGGCTGGTAAGATTGTTGTGCGTCTCAAGGGTGGGGACCCGTATATCTTCGGGCGAGGCGGAGAAGAAGCAATTGCACTCACCGAAGCAAACATTCCATTTGAAGTCGTTCCGGGTATCACGTCCGCCATTGCGGCATCTGCGTACGCCGGCATCCCGGTCACGCATCGCGGCTACGCCTCCTCAGTTGCATTTGTTACAGGGCATTCCGCCGCACTGCATCCAGATTCAAATATTAACTGGGAACATCTCGCGACAGCGGTGGATACGCTTGTTGTCTACATGGGGGTTGCACACCTTCGCCAGATTGTCGAAAGATTGATAGGACACGGTAGAGATCCACAAACACCCGTCAGTTTAGTCCGCGTCGGAACGACACCACAACAGCGTGTCATCCAAGGCACTTTGACCGACATTGTGCAAAAAGTAGAGGCAGCCCAACTTAAAAGTCCCGCACTTATCGTGGTTGGTGAGGTAAATCGGCTCCGTGAAGAACTCCGATGGTTTGACACCAAACCGCTCTTTGGGAAGCGTATTCTTGTCACACGCGCCCGCGCACAGGCAAGCGAATTCGCTGATCTCTTAGAAGCAAATGGTGCCGAGGTTATCCAATTCCCTACGATAAAGATTCAACCTCTTGAAGGTGTGGACATCCCTTTTCCCAACGAATACGATTGGGTTATTTTCACGAGTGTCAATGCTGTAGAGATTTTCTATGAACACCTACAAGAAAATGGAAGGGACACACGGGCATTCGGCGCAAGCAAAATCTGCGCAGTTGGACCAAAAACGGTCAAGGCATTGCATTCCATCGGCATCCACCCTGATTTTATCCCTTCTCACTCTCGTGGGAATGTCATTGCTGCTGAAATAGAAGGTATCCGCGACAAAAGAGTCTTACTCCCACGTGCCAAAATCGCCACTACCGATCTTCCGAATGGTTTGCGAGAGAGAGGCGCACATGTTGACGACGTGCCACTCTACGATACCGTCAAAGTAGCAAGCGGAAATCAAGATGCAATTGAAGCCGAACTTCTAAACGGCGGCATAGACTTCGTCACGTTCACGAGTTCCTCCACAGTTACCAACTTCTTGGAGATGTTTCCAAGTCGTACCCCATCGGTGTTGTTTGCAAATACCCAAATTGCAGTCATCGGTCCCACGACGCAGAAAACGGCGTTGGCGTGTGAGGTGCAGGTTGATGTAATCGCAAAGGAAGCCTCAGTAGAGAGTCTTGTAGAAGCGGTTATCGAATCCTCAGTCCACTAAAAAACCGAGATTCTTAAATCCGGTAGGTCTGGTTTCCCAACGAAGAAAGTCCCGGCCCGTTACTGGAAAGAGGCACTGAATCATCCAAGCTGCTCCACTCCCCGCTGGCGAGGTTTGATGAAGATTAAGAATTTAATTCGGCAATGTGTGGGCAGGCACAAGACCTGCTCTACAGGGATTTCTTGGGATAGAATTACCGAAATATTTATTTAAACTTCATTAACCTCGCCCTCTGATCGCTAACGGCTAAAAACTGAATGTCTCTGTACGGATAGGTCTTGTGCTTACCCATCTGCGTAGCATTCTACCCAAAAATTGGAAAGACATAAGGCACAAGCACTTTCTGATAGACAGTAATCGTCCCAAAAATCGAATAGTATCCTGCACACAACACCAACCCAATCTGCTTCCACATAGGCGGCTGTATTTCCTTAGGTAAGAATTTCCTGTTAACGTAAAGCGTATGTAACGCCGTAATCACCAATAGATACCCGCCAATCGTTGCGGATACCAGAATCATAAAGAATGGCTTGACGAAATACATCGCGATAATACCCCACAGAATATAGACACCGAGAATGGGATAGTAGATCCATTTTGCGTTGTGTTCACCCAAGTTTCTCGCACGCTTCAATCCTGTCCATATAATATCGGTATAAGTTCGGGGAACGCCGTCTACACCACCGAGTTGTGTGGAGAACAGCACCCAGAACCCACAGAGCAGTGTGAGATACCACAACACTCTGCCGCCTTTTTCCGCGAGTCCATCGGCTTGGAATCCTGCAGCCGACCACTGGTCCATCTCCTGTCCTTGAGGCACGAATGCCAAGGTTAACATTGCTGGCAGCGCAATGCCGACAAAACATCCGATGAGCCAAATACCGTACTGCTCAAATCGGACATATTTCCACCACTCCTTGAACCGTTTAAGATTTTCTGGTGAGATGCGAAATACCTTGCCCCAATGCGAAAGCGTTACATTCTGTCCACCGATCATCGATGGAATCGCACCGACGAGACTGCTCATCCCCCACCCTTTATCACGCACGTAATTGGTGATGGTGACATTGCCTAATCCACCGCTTCCTGCGTAAGCAGCAAAAGCTCCCAGCAACAGCCAATTGACCTGTCCATCTGGTCCTGGTGTAGGGAGTGATCCGAAGCTAAAGAAGCCTTTAATAGCAGTCCACCACACACGTGGCGGCACCCAAAATAGGTCTATGACGACAAGATAACTGATAATCCAGATGACCATGAAGAGTTGCACTTTTTCAAGAGCATTGTAAATCTTCCCACCAAACAGGACGATCCCTAAACAGGCGAAAAAAATAAGATATGCGAATAGACGCACCGTTCCACTGTCGGCCTCCTGTGGCATATAACCGATCCATGCCGCAGCGAGTGCCGTCGCAGCGGTCATCGCCCAACCGGGCCAAATCCCAAAAAAGTTAATACCCGAATAGAAAGATGCCCAAAAAGGAGCACTCGGTTTACAGCGCATGTAGCCGCTCAACATCGGTTCGCCGGTGTAAAGCGTATAGCGGATCGCCTCTGTGTTCAGGATCGCCTGAAGCAGGATGGCAATTGTCGCAATCCAGAGCAAGCTACCGCCGTATTGTGCAGTAATGGCAGGACCGAGCAGCCACTCGCCACTGCCGATTGAACCTCCTAAGGCAATGATACCAGGACCTAAGATACTCCGAAACGCTTTTCCAAATTGATACTTTGGTGGTGCAGGTAAATCTTCGACCTCCCAATCGGGGAGCGTGCCGCCCGCTACAGTTTCTTTGGTTTCTGCCATATTGTCACCCCTTTCCTCCTCTGGTTTTGATTGCGGATTGAGGCATTGACCTGTTGTCACCGGTTTCCTACCACTCCCAACAGATAGGAACGTCCAGTTTGTCAGCGATGCCTGCGAGGCCTCGTAAATGGTCTACATGGATCGGAATGCCGTTCTCAAGGTAATTGTCGTAGTTATTCCACTCAATTTCGCCGGGGAGGTAGGCTTGCTCCACACCTTCTGCCGTTTTCGAGGTATGAATCTTACCGATACCTCGCTGAATCTCTTCAACATAGCCATCATAGTCTGTGAAACTCGCAATATTCATCGCGAAGAAGAAGTGTTCAGACGGATCGCCGGTTTTATTGCATGCCATCAAGCCACCGCACAGAGGACCGGCAAGAATACCCATAATAAGTGCTAAGCCGTAACCTCTTGGTCCGGCTGCCGGGGCAAGGAAACGTCCCTTATCTGGATCGTTGGTGGGTTGACCTGTATCGTCTATAAGCCATCCTTCTGGAATTGGTTTACCGTACATTCGTAGCGTGCCTATCTTTCCCCATGCGGAAACGCCACATGCCATATCCAATACAATCGGATGTCCGTCACCGATGGGCAACGCATAACTCATCGCGTTGTTCGCGACCACCGCCTCTGCACCGCCGGGCGCAACAATAGAGGCTCCACCAGTATTTGTCGTTGAAAACCCGATCATCTGGTTCGATGCCGCCATAATTGAGTAGCATGCGGCTGCACCGAAATGTCCAGCGTTACGAATCCCCGCAGCAGCAATGCCAGTCGTCTTCGCTTTTGCTATCGCTGTTTCCATTGCCAGTGTGCTTGCCAGATGTCCCATCCCGTTGTCTCCGTCAACGACAGCGAAACTCGGTCCCTCTGTCGCGATTTGGAGTTCAGGTTGAGGCTTCATCTTTCCGTCGAGAATGAGGTTTAAGTAACCGGGCAAGGCACGTGTGCCGTGTGAATGCACACCGCGTAGATCGGTGAGTACCTGATGTTTCGCGATCGTTTCCCCGTCTTCGGAGCGCAATCCTGCATTTTCACAAAGCGTCCGAGCGAAATCGTGTAACTTCGCTGAATCTACAACAATCTCCTGCATAGCATCCTCTCCAATCATGAATTCACCGCCTATTTTAGCAGGGAAGGGGTTATGAATCAAGCATAATCCAATTTTTCAAGGCAGACCGTCCGTTTTCTTTTGAAAATCCTGTGTATTTAACGCTACAATTTACGCAGTAAAAAGCAAACGGAGGAAATACACATACGTCGACCAAATACCTTCAAAACAGATACAAAGATGTCCCTTAGACCTTTTATCTTCATGTTCACCTGCCTGATTCTTTCCTCATGTATGAACCCGTTATAGCCCGTGAGTAACGACGAAGAACAGCTGGTAAAAACGGAACTGGAAAATCGTTCATTTCGGCAATTTGATCTTTCCAAAGACGCAAACAAGAGAAAGGGTGTTATTCTCGATTTCTTTACTGGTGTCAGTTTGTGGGCGCAATACTCCGAAGGCAATACTGCCTTGAGTGAGTGGGAGATTTTAGCGGACGATTATCGCGTTGAAAAGGCGGGTTCGGAATACCGAATTTATTTTGATGCCCCGCGTTCGGCACAAATACTCCCGACGCAATGCGACAACTGCATTGAAACCTCAGGAATTTCCATTTCGATCCGAAACCTTTTCGATAGCGAAAAGATTCGATTCAAGTTGAATATTGACAATGACAATTTTCCAGGACCGTTTCCCATATTTGAATCGTGGACCAAGTTTAAGGAAGATGAATATTTTGATTGAGTTAATGTAGGAACAATCTCCGGATCGCGACTTATCCCGTTCATCTCACTCTACACTCGGTAGGCGAGGTTTCCCAACCTCGCCCATGTCCTTCCACCCTCTTCAACCCCGTACGGGTGACATCTGTGTAGAATTAAAGCTAAATGCTTTCGCCTACCCAATAAACGCTTGACGCGATATCCCATCTCAGGCTAAAATTAGCAACGGAGGTAAAGGGTCATGTCGTAAAAGGCGTATCGTTGATGTCGCGTGGAATGCTGTCTCTTGAGGAAGATAGAAATGAATAGTGTATCAGATGCTATTGAACGCCATTATCGGAAAGCGGTCACTTTTCTTGTGGTACTGATTTTAGTGGGTACTGGCTTTTGGGGTCTAAGACGGTTCGCACCTGCGATGTTCCTCGGAAAACCGGATCTGATTGTTGGACCCGGTGAAGAACGCGCACAAAACCAGGTAACACCGGATAAACCCGCGCTTCTTAATATCAACACCGCCTCTGCCAAGGAACTCCAGACCCTTCCGAATATCGGCGCGGGGATGGCACAAAGAATTATCAATTACCGCTCGCAAAACGGTAACTTTACCAGTGTGGATGCTCTCCAGAATGTCAAGGGGATTGGTGCAAAGACGCTGGAGAAATTGAGACCTTTCGTTGATGTCAAGTAGTTAAGTCTCTATCTTGCCTGTCTCTGTGAAGATGTGTTGAACTGGGACATCCCATGCCTGTGGAAACGTATCTTCCACAACCTGTATCTGGTACGCTAATCCAATAGGGGTGGCGTGTGGGCACTTTGTGAGGAATCGGTCGTAGAAACCTTTGCCATAGCCGAGGCGATACCCTTTCTGATCGAAAGCGATACCCGGAACTATGATAAGTTGAAGGTGTTCGGTCGGGAAAATTGGGCATGCGTCGGTAGGCTGCAACATGCCGAAGCGATGACGTACCAGCTCTGTTTTCGGATTCTGAATCCGTCTCGGTGTGAGTTCCAACTGTTCGGTATCTACCGCTGGCGCGCAGGCCTGCTTGCCTGAATTAAGTAACCCTTCAAGCAAACCGGTGGTTTCAACCTCGCTTCTCATACTCAGGTAGAGCATCACGGAATCGAAACCCTCGCTCTGTATCCAGCATGTAGCGGAATTAACGATACGCTGGCTGAGTCTCGTCCTCTCTTCCGGGGTGAGTGCGTCGCGACGGTGGAATGTTTCGGTGCGGACCCGTTCCCGTTTACTCGCGATTTTCATTTTCTACTTTTGGTACCTGACTTTTCCAGCGACTTCTACGGTATCAACAATCGCCATGATCACAGCATCGACCGGTTTGTTGCTTGTGACTTGGGTCTGCCGAGCGGAGCTGCCAGTGGCGACGAGGACAATTTCGCCGATACCGGCACCTACTGCGTCTACAGCGACTGTATATTTCCGATCAACTTCTCCGTTCAGATCCACATCTTGGACAACCATCAGCTTACTGCCGATCAATTTTTCATCTTTCTGTGTCGCTACGATTGTCCCGGTAACTTTTCCAAGGATCATTTAATAAAAAACCTTTCATGTTGGGCGAGGCTTTTGTCCCGCATCACTTTTCCTGCGCCACCGAATTTGAGATAGTTCGCTTTATGATATTCGTAGTAATTATACACGGAATCCACTGAAATTTCAAGCAACAATCTACATTACCGGAATAAGTGCATCCGAAAATGTGTATAAGCAGTTGAGCTGGAATGTCTCCCTCTTCTGTAGGAGGGATTTTTGAATCCTGACTCCTCGCCGCCGCATCGACCTCAAATATATGGACAGATTGTTCGGCAAACAAGGTCCCACCACCGCTGGTGAGGATTGTATCCTCGCCCTCTGATTCCCGACTTGGTTTGCGATACAACCTACAAAAAACCGAAAACTGAATGCCCCAAAGTGTTTGGCAAGCGAGATTGACAAACGGCTGATAATGTGCTAAACTAAATTATTGTGATTTTCTGGTAAAGAGGAGGAAAACTTGAATCAAAATCACGCGGATGTCATCATTATCGGCGGCGGAATTATCGGGTGTGCCATCGCTTACGATCTTGTTAAGCGAGGTGTGAAACCATTGGTGATTGACAAGGCGCACACTGTCGGCACAGAAGCCTCATGGGCAGGCGCAGGGATTTTGACCTCACACGCTTCAACACATGAACCGTACCCAACACTGTGCCGCGCGAGTCTCGCCTTGTATCCATCATTAGCGGAAGAACTTCGGGCAGAGACCCAGATAGATATTGAATACATTCAATCTGGTACGCTGTCAGTGTTTTTCGATTCCGCTGAGGCGGCGGGGTTGATTGGTTTGGCGGACCGGCGTGTCAAACGCGGTTTTTCAGCGGAAGTCTTGACAGCCGAACAAGCATCGGAGTTGGAGCCAGCACTCTCGAAATCTATTGCCGGTGCCGTTCTGTTTCCTGAGGATGCACAAGTCCGCAATCCAAAAATGGTCGTCGCGCTTGCAAAAGGGGCGGCAAAACTCGGCGCAAAATTCCAAGTAGGCAATCCTGTCACCGACTTTGTCCGATCCAGTGAAAACGGTGGGAATCGTGTTGTCGGTGTCGTCGTGAACGGCGAAACCTTATACGCGGACACGTTCGTGATTGCTGCTGGATGCTGGGCAGGTGCATTGACTGCTCACCTTGAAGTGCCGATGGAGATTGGACCTGCGAAAGGGCAGATCGTCCTCGTTGAAGCGATGCCGCCGCCTTTCCAGCATATCGTTGATGGACTCGGCATCTACATCGTCCCGAGAGCCGATGGTAAAATCCTACTCGGTGCCACGGTCGAATTTGTCGGTTATGACAAAACCGCAACGGTGGACGGTGCCAAGCAGATGATTGACGCGGGAATTGCGATCGCTCCGCAACTCGCGGACAGCACTTTCGTGCAAACATGGGCAGGTTTGCGTCCTTATACGAAAAAAGGACCGCTTCTCGGCTACTTGCTTGGATATGATAACGTCGTCTTGGCAGCTGGGCATTTCAAAAATGGGATTCTCCTTGCACCGATCACCGGGCAGCTCATCGGTGAACTGCTCACGACTGGACAACCTTCACTGTCACTGGAACCGTTTCAGCCAAACGGAGTATAAAAAAACCTCTCCGCACGCTTTGAGCGATCTACGCGGCGGGTGTAAATATTTTTTTGAATTTTAAATGAATTGTTTCAAAATATGTGGGTTAAACTATTAGCAAATCTTTTTAATGAATCGAAAAAGGGGCATCAAATGCTGCCCCTATCTGGAAAATAAACTGAAAAGGAGTTTTTATAATGGGTCAGTACATTTTGTGTTCAACGGAGGCTATGCCTCACTCTTGTGCGGTTGGAAAGAGACTATGGAATGACGGAATCGGAGGAAGTGAACGAGATTGTAGCTTAGGCGATCAGATTTCTCTGAAAGTACAGGCATCTAGAATTGCCAGTGTACACCGTTGTTGGACCAGAACTCGATTATGGAGAAGGCACAGACCAAGGAGCGAGCAAGCAGGCATCCTCCGCCATGCTGCAATGGAAGGAGGGTCGCACGCCTTCGCTTGAAACGCTCCTCATTTGAGGAGACGAGCATGATACACACTGACGAGCAGTTGATGCTCTCTGTGAAGGATGGAAATAGAGAGGCATTCCAAGTTTTAACCGAGCGACATTACGCAAACACTTTAAATTTTATCTGTCGATTTGTCAAAAACCAAACACTTGCGGAAGACCTCTGTCAAGAGACGTTCCTACGGTTGTGGTGCTGTGTGCCAACGTACCGTCCTATTGCGAAATTCAGAACGTTCCTTTATCACATTGCCAAGAATGTCTGTTTGAAACAGTTGGCGAAAGAGCAGAGGACACCCCGGATAGAATCATTAGATGCCCCGTATAGCGATGAAGATGAAAACTCTCATCCGATCGCTGTTGCTATTGCAGATACACGCTGCTCCCCGGAGGCACTGCTCATCGCCAAAGAGACTTACGAGGCGATCCAGTCTGCGATCGGTAAGTTATCGAAAGAACACCAAGTGGTGTTTCGGTTAACCGAGCTTCAGGGATTGTCTTATCAGGAAGTCGCGACGATGCTCGAATGTCCGATTGGCACCGTTGCCTCGCGCAAAAATGCCGCGATCCGACAACTCCGGAAATTTTTAGCACCTTATAGGGCAACTCGTAACCTATAGGTTTTGAGTTTCAGATATATGAACCTTTTTGGCACTCTGGCGTACGATTTCACGTCAGAGTGCTTTTTTTTACAGACGCTTCCATGGTCGCGTTGATCTTCGCGTCTGGTAAAGTTATCCCGTTTGAAGAATAATGAACCTTACACATTGAAGAACTCCCTAAGGAAATTGAAAATGAAACCACATATTACTATCATTACGCTTGGTATCGAAGACCTGCAACGCGCTATTGATTTTTACCAGAACGGGTTGGGGTTGCCTCGAAAGGATGAATCAGAGAGTATCGCATTTTTTGATATGACGGGAACGATACTTGCGCTCTATCCGAGAGACAAACTTGCTGAAGATATTACCATCTCGCCCGATGGTAGAGGTTTCCAAGGATTTACGCTTGCCCACAACGTTGACTCTCCAGAAGAGGTGGATAGCACCTTAGCAGAAGCGGTTGCCGCCGGGGCTGAACTTGTAAAACCCGGACAGAAGGTATTCTGGGGTGGCTACTCAGGCTACTTTAAGGATCCTGACGGTTTTTATTGGGAAGTCGCACACAACCCGTTTTTGTAAGCGTTGGATTATCTTGGGATTGAATGTCCAAATGGCTTGACTTGTGCGGAGCGGAGACTGAAGAAACAGGCAGACACGCTTTCTGATGAATGGGTCCAAAGGTATCTTGATTTAAGGGATAGATGAAACAATTCAGTGGACAATTGAGATGAGTTGGTATATGATGTGACTTGAATTAAAAAAAGAATGCCCATTCTTCTTGGTAAATTTCGGACGACAGAAAGGGATAAGGCAATGCAAAGGGCACCTTCCAAAGTCAAAGCACTCACCTTTGATGTTTTTGGCACAGTTGTGGATTGGTACGGTTCAATTGTTGCCGAAGGTGAAGAATTTGGGAACACCCACGGTATTGATATTGATTGGACGCAGTTCGCCTTGAAATGGCGCGCTGGATACGGTCCCGCGATGGATAGAGTTCGGCGTGGCGAATTGACGTGGCAGAATATCGACGCACTGCATCGGATCATCTTGGATAGCCTTCTTGACGAATTCAAAATTGTCGGTTTGAGCGAAGCCGATAAGGATTATCTGAATCGGGTCTGGCATCGACTCAAACCGTGGCCCGATGCAGTCAGTGGATTGAAAAGGCTCCGTAAGCAGTATATCGTCGCTACGCTCTCTAACGGGAACATTGCTTTGTTAACCAATATGGCAAAATTTGCGGGACTACCGTGGGATTGTATCCTATCTGCCGAATTAACAGGACATTACAAACCGGATCCCGAAGTTTATCAAACCGCTGCTTCTCTGCTCGGTTTGTCCCCAAGCGAAGTTATGATGGTTGCTGCACACCCTGGTGACCTTCGAGCCTCACAAGCTGTCGGTTTTCAGACAGTGCTGGTCCCTCGCCCTTTAGAGTATGGGCCCGGCAGAGCACAAGGAGTAAACGCGCATCCATCTGACCTCGTCGCCAACGATTTTAACGAGTTGGCAGATCTGTTAGGGGTGGAATAAGCGGTAGGAGCGATCCCTTATACTTGGATTGGAGAATACCTTATGGACAAAATCCGAATTGCTTTTATTGGTTGTGGTGGCATGTCGTCGCAATTGCAACAGTGCATACCGATGGTGCCAGAATTTGAATTCGTTGCTACCTGTGATCTCGTCGAAGAGAAGGCGGCATCAAACGCCCGTAGGTTTGGAGCACTCCGTCATTACACCGATTACAATGAGATGTTCAAAAATGAAGACCTTTATGCCGTGGCTGTGGTCGGTAGACCGGAGGACAAACTACACCGCGACATCGGTATTGAGTGTCTCCAACGAGGTTATCATATCTATACAGAAAAGCCACCTGCGACCACTGCTGAAGGCGCGAAAATGCTCGTTGATGCGTCGGTTGAGACCGGCAAAACCGGCATGGTAGGCACCATGTGGCGGCATGCTCCGGCACATCAGATTGCCAAACAGTTGATGGACGAAGATGAGTTCGGTGAAGTCTGTCAATATCACACCCGATACCTCGCCCCGGGTCCCCGTCTTCAAGAAGCGGGATCGCCCTTTGCCTGGCCCTTCATGCTTGATCAGGCAATTCATCCGACCGATTGCATGCGTTTCTTTACGGGGCAGGTCAGCGATGTCTTCGCGATGGGCACGGTTGATGCCGAATCGAGTACTGTCTCAATGTCCGTGAACCTACGTTATGAAAACGGGGGCATCGGCACGATGACGCTCGGTACCGGTCCGATTTTGGAAGCGATGGTTTTCGTCAAAGGTACCGGCAATCAGGCAATACAGGTATTTGAGACGCGTAAACTACGTCTCTACCGTGTCCCGACATGGCTTGGAACCGGTGGTGGATATGCGGATACACCTACTGAAGAATGGGACCTCAATACTGCATACCACGGTATTGGCAGACCGGGTTATCTCGAAGAGATGCAGCATTGGGCAAAGTCGCTGCAAGCAGGAACACAGCCACACTCAAGCCTTGAAGATTCCTACCAGAACATGCGCGTATTAGAAGCAATTAGCCGTAGCATTGAAACCGGAGAGGTTGTTCAGATTCCGGCGTAATTTGTAGAGTGGATAGAGAGATTTCGTTTTTCTTAACCTTGGTTCTTGAGCAAGGTCTTTGTATTGGAGATAAACAATGAGACAGGTAGTTATTTATCGGGGTGAAGATGGCTATTGGATTGCTGAATGTCCCAGTTTGCCGGGTTGTATCAGTCAGGCTGAGACAAAGCAAAAAGTTGTCCATAATATCAGAGAAGCAATTGATGGGTATATTGTCGCCCTTAAAGAAGATGGGCTGCCGGTACCTGAAGAACATTTTGAGGCGTTGTTGTTAGCCGTAGTTTAGTGGAGATAGAAATGGAAAAACTGAATCGAATTCAAATTAATCCAAAGATTTGTCTTGGTCAACCTGTGATTCGAGGTACCCGAATCACAGCCAGTGTAATTCTCAAATTATTAGCCAATGGTCAGTCGATTGAGGAGATTATTGAGGATTATCCAGAATTGGAGGTCGCTGATATTCACGAGGCAATGAAGTACACCTAATATAAAGTGTGTTAAAAAAGAAAATGATGGAATCACTATGAATTGGGCACCCCGCGTAAAACCCATAAAAATCCGTCAACTTTACCGATATGCTCGGCTCGGCATCTACGATGATACGCTGCTACACGATGTCGGTTGGGAGCTTTACGCGCGTTGTACGGACATCGCTACAGTCGCCGATGTTTACCGTGAAGGACGCGTGCCGTGCCCAGAGTGTAGCACAAAGATAGCGAGGCAGATTGACCCACTCTTTAGTACCGGCGAAGGTGGAACTCACGAACACTGGTTCCGCTGCCCGCATTGCACAGGGCGGCTTCTCTGGCGCGACTGCCGTCAAGCACTTCGAGACACGCCACGATGTTTTGACTGTCGCTCTGTTCTGTACAAAGAAGTTGGGTTGCGATGTACCTGTGGTGAAACATGGTCCAAGGAAGCTTACAAGCAATCCGTGAGAACCCGTGTACTCTTACCGTGTCCGCACTGCCTTAACCTCGTCCGTAGACCTGATACTCCAGTTCAAACTGTCCGACACCGACACTCTCGTCCTGAACTGCGCTGTCCCAAGTGTCAAGAAATCGCTATCCATGTACACGGCAATATTGAATGCACGGTCTGCGGCTACAAACGCCGGTGGCGGGACTACCGCAAGAGCTTAAAAAAGAAAGATGAGAAACTCGAATGTCCAAATTGTGAATATACCTTCAGATGGCAGACGTGGCGTAAAAGCACCCGTTCGCTGAGAACTGGCAATCCGAAGCCAGCACGTGAATTCGCTAAAAAATGGCTCAGGTGCCGCACGCCGCAACAGCGTATGATACAGATTGATACCCTACTTCAAACCTTACACGGTAGGGGGCCCTTAGCACCGCTGTTTATTGATAGCGGCGAACACAACATCCGCCAGATGCTTGACGATTTGTCATCATAGATTTGAACATTTCCAAGCATAAAAGGTTCTTTTGTTATTTGCCAAAAAGGTGGCTATACTAATTGCAGAGACTTGGTATAGTATATGTCGAGCGTAAACAACAAGGAGGCATAAACGATGAATTCCAATTGTGGCTGTTCCGATAATTCTCCAACGAAACCAATTGTTCGGTTATCCCCAGACAATGAAGAACGGATTTCATTGCCCCATGTTTTCCAGTGGGAGTCGGTAGATAGTGCGCACACGTATGTTCTTTTGATTAACGAGATTAGAGGGAAGGAGGCGGCTTGTATCAAGGAAACGAAGGAAACGCAAGTTCGCCTTGAAGAGACAGATTTGGACATTGGTGGGAACTATCTCTGGCATCTTGAAGTGCTTGACGATGCGGGCCGGACAATAGGGACAACGAAAGGTGGCTGTGGTACACCAATATCCACGTTTGCAGTGCAATCCGACGCAGCAGAGGTTCTGTCCTCCACCGATCACCGGATCCTACTCGATTTCTCCCATAATCAATCGGACATAAGAGGACTTGGTGTCTATAACTTTTCTCAGTATACAGCATATTCGCTGCTACGAAAAAGCGGTTTTGAAGTCGGAACAAACTCCGATAGGAAATTATGGAAAGACCTACTCTCTGATTATGATGTGCTGATGCTGCACAGCAAGTATGCCGGTACAATTGTTCCTTTTGTTCCCAGTGAAATTGAGGCAATTACGAATTATGTGGCAAACGGTGGAAGCCTGTTTGTCTTATGTTGGGGGAGTAGTGGTGGTGCGGATCACCCTGATTTTTACAATCCATTGCTGAAGGAATTTGATATTGAACTCAGACCGATACCGGACCCAGAGTTCAGGAAGGCAGAGAACCTTGCTGCAGAGGTTTTCAGTGATGTCAGTGAGATAGCACTTCAGTGTCCTGCTGAGGTTGTTGGCGAAGACTATGAGGTTCTTGGAAGTGCTGCCACTGGAGAAGACCTGTTAGCCAAAAGGCGTTATGGTGAAGGGGCGGTTTTCGTTTCTGGCATGGGCATGGCGTTTCAAGATTCCTATATGGGTGGAAGAGACGAGAGAGCGATTAACAATCAACAGGCTTTCATCAATTTGATGAAGGCTACCTGTTAAATTTGTTAGGACTTACGTATCAAAACGCTGTTCGGATGGTTCTTTGTGCCCATCCGAACCTGAATGCACGCAGGGCACGAAGGTTTCCGAAGCCATCCTGCGGAACAGAGTAGCGACGAACGTCCATTACATAAGTCCTGCTTGTCTTGGTTGTTTGAATTGAAGACTTAGATAATCTTGCCCATTTTGTGGCAAAAATTTCCAATTGCTGATCGAAATTGGCAACTCAGGAGGAAACCATGAAAGTCTTGTTTTTTATTATACTCATTATCGGGCTGGTAATACCGGGTACACTTTGGGCGAAAAATCTGGCACTGGAGTTAGACGGAAAGACGGCTATTGAAGTCCCAAACAGTGACAGCTTAAATCCGAAAACTGCTATAACGATAGAAGCGTGGATGAACATGAGCAAACCGGTCGGCGAATGCCTTGCAAAGGACTGGGGCGGTCAAAGGGATTACATCTTTCCAGAGATTGTCCAAAATGGAAACGGATTGCGATTTGTCCTTTGGCCCGGCACAAAAATCCTTGATGTCCCTGGATTGAAGCCGAATGAATGGCAGCATGTCGCGGGTGTCTGGGATGGTAAAGAGATGCGGACCTATATTGATGGAGAGGAGAAGGGTGCCCTACCTTTTGAGGCAAAGGAATTAGCAGCAACTGAGGCATCGCTGTATATTGGGGTCGGTGATAGTCAAAATTGGTTCTGTACAGGAGCCATTGACGAAATCCGTATCTGGGAAGTTGCTCGGACCGAAGAAGAAATTAATGAATTCATGATGAATGTACTCAACGGCGATGAAAAGGGACTGAACGCTCACTATACTTTCGATGGAGGCGATGCCAACGATAATACCAAAAATGCAAATGACGGTAAGGGTGGGTTTGGAAAGGCAAATTACATTGATGTCACCAACGCCTTAGACCTCGAACCACTTTCCGTTGACCCAGAGGATAAATTGGCGATAACGTGGGCATGGGTGAAACAGACCCGATAACCAGTTTCGGAATAACGAGTATTTTATTCACTTTCAAAATTAGGGGCCGCTTTGGTTCGTAGTAGGGTAATTCATTGCCCGTTGTTAACCTACACACGTGCGATAAATCCACTACTACGAACCTAAACTAAAATTCAAAATGAATAGAACACTGGGTGAGGTGCTAACGTGCCAAAAGACGAACACCAAACGCAAGTCATAAACGATGAATTTCTGAAGCGAGCGGCGCAACTGCAAATCGCCCCCGGACCGGTGGGTGATGATGTACCTGAATGGACAACCGACGGTATTGAAGAACTTCCTGGATTCTTCAATTCAACCGCTGATATCTGGGATCAAAAGTTTGGCGCGAAACCCGATGATCCATTCTATCAGGCTGTCGCCCTTCAGATACCACAGACAGATGCACCGATTGACATTCTGGATCTCGGTTGTGGGACGGGGATTCAACTTGAGTTCGTTTTTAAAAGGGCACCCAATGCCAAAGTTACAGCAGTTGATAGGGCACCGAACATGCTTAAGCAGCTCAGCGCGAAATTCGCTAATAAAACCGCACAATTGGAATTACAGCAAGGCTCTTTATTGGAGCTTGCGTTTGGACATCATGCGTATGACTATGCTATTTCTACCCTAACCATGCATCACTTCCTTCCAGAGCGAAAAGTTGCCATCTACAAAGAGGTAAGACAGGCTTTGCGGACAACTGGCATCTACATAGAAGGCGATCAGACCAACACAGTTGAAGGAGAGAAGAGTACACTCTATTGGTACCATAGATGGATTGCGAAGCTTCCAGGAGGTGACCGTGCCGAGTGGAACTACGATATCACACTATCACCGGAGACACAAGCCCGCGTCCTTCGAGAGGCGGGGTTCTCTGAGGTGCAACTTACGTGGCATCACCCTTCAAAAGGTGCTGTTCATGTTGCTAAATATTGAGAGGCTTGATGAAGCAGGAATTTATTGGTAGTATCTTCTATGATAACAGATGAACAACTCAAGATAGAAGGCTTAAAGGCTCTTACGGAAGCTTTAGGCGATGTCCAAGCTGAAAAGTTCATTGCATTGATTATGCGTTCTCCGTTTGATTACACCAAGTGGCAGAGAAAATTATGGGCTGAAAAAAGCGTGGAGGATATCAGCAATGCAGCAATGGAACTGAGAAAATCGAAATCTGATTGAATCACACGGACCGATTTGTTAGCAAATGTACACACAACGTGACACGGTTTCACTAAGGAATAAGAAATTGTATCAATTTTCAGACGAGATCCTTTCGTTCTATAGACAAACAGAAGAATCAAAAAGACTTACAAATGATGTCAGAGGACAAATAGAATTTGCACGGACGCAAGAGATTATCACACGCTATTTACCCAATCCACCAGCAATCGTTTTGGACATCGGGGGCGGTTCGGGTCCCTATGCCTGTTGGTTAGCAAAGGTGGGCTATGAAGTCCACCTCGTTGATCCAGTAGATTTACATATTGAACAGGCGAAAGAAGCCTCAAATCAACAGCCAGAACACCCGATTGCCAGTATATCGCTTGGCGATGCACGCGCACTCCGTTTTTCGTCGGTGTCTGCGGACGCTGTTCTATTATTGGGACCGCTCTATCATCTGGTTGATAAAAGTGAGCGGCTGCTTGCGTTGAAAGAAGCATATCGTGTATTACGAAAGGGTGGGGTTATGGTTGCTGCCGGTATCTCGCGTTTCGCCTCTCTACTTGATTTTTTCTGCAAGGACCGATTGGGCGACTCGGTCTCCAGAGATATTGTTCAAAGCGACCTCGAAACGGGGTATCATCAGAATCCAACTGAGAATTTAGAATTTTTTACAGATGCATATCTCCACCGCCCAGAAGAGTTCCGCTCCGAAGTAATCGAAGCAGGTTTCCAGCATCAAGTAACGCTCGCTGTGCAAGGACCGACATGGCTTTTTAGGTCAGTTGAAAGTTATTGGGCAAACCCTGACCAACGCGCTGCAGTTTTAGATTTGATTCGTAAGGTTGAAGCAGAACCGTCAATACTCGGTATGAGTTCGCATATACTTGCGATAGGAATGAAGTAAACGCGTCGCGAGTGTCTTATGGAAGGTAGTTGATAATGCGTGAAGGTCAAATAGTTTGTAAAACGAAAACCCTCGCCACAGTTGAATCGTTGCAAGCGGATTTCAGAGCACTCGGTATTGAAAAAGGGATGGTCTTACTCGTCCATTCGTCCTTGAGCGCGATCGGATGGATCTGTGGTGGTGCTGTTGCTGTCATCCTCGCGCTTCAGGAGGTCTTGGGTGAAACGGGAACACTTGTGATGCCGACCCACTCAACCGATCTCAGCGACCCAAGTCAGTGGGAGAATCCGCCCGTGCCTGAGTCGTGGTGGCAGACAATACGGGAGACGATGCCCGCCTACGATCCCGATTTGACCCCAACTCGTTCAATGGGCAAAATTGCCGAAACGTTCCGAAAACAAAATGAAGTTCTCCGCAGCGCGCATCCACAGAGTTCCTTTTGTGCACGCGGTCCTCAAGCATCATCCATCGTAAATAACCACGCTTTAGCTTATGGCTTTGGTGAACACTCACCGCTTGCCAGAATCTATGACTTGCATGGTTCCGTCCTGCTCCTCGGTGTTGGACATTCGAGCAATACATCCATACATCTTGCAGAATACCGATCGGATTTTCCGAGCAAACGCGTCGTACAGGAGGGTGCCCCAATCTCACAAGCGGGTTCAACGGTATGGACCACCTTTGAAGATATTGATGTAGACGCTTCGGATTTTGATCGTCTCGGTGCGGATTTTTTGCGTTCCGATGCGGGCAAGGTGGTGCAGCGCGGTAAGGTCGGCATCGCAAATTGCCAGCTCATGCCACAACGTGCTGTTGTGGGCTTTGCCGTCAATTGGCTTGAGAAAAATAGGGTGTAGGCGCGATCTTCCGATTTCTTGTGGGAGGGGTTCTAACCCCGATTCCAGAACGAGATTATTGCAGAAATGAATGCCTTTGTCGCTGAACCTAAAAAATTGATTTTTCATTTATATTTGTGTTATATTATAACAACAGTTAGATATGCTGATGAGGAATTTTGCTGGGGATAGAATCATAAAAATGATTTTCAGACAAGGGTGAACCGAAGGAGAATGTCAGATGACGGAATCATTAAAAGAACTTCGCGTATCCAACGATGCGATGAATGATCCGGAAGAATTGCGTCACCGGATCTCGGAAGAGGGCTACCTCTTCTTCAAGCAGCTGCAAGATCCTGACAAACTCTGGACATTGCGGCGAGAGATGTTGACGACTATGCAAGAAGGCGGTTGGCTCGTCGCGGGGACTGACCCGATGGACGGCATCGCCGATATTTCCACGCAGTGTACCGAAGGTGATTCTGAATACACGGATGTATACCACGAGGTCTATAAATTACAGGCGTTCCACCGCTCCGGACACTGGTCCGAAGTCGTTGATATGGTGGAGAAAATTATCGGTAGGGAAGTACTGCCACATCCACAGAAGATTGCGCGCCTCTGGTATCCCAAGTACACCGCACATACGACACCGATACACCAAGACTTCGTTCATTTCCAAGGGAACTTTCAGACCTACACGTGTTGGGCACCTGTCGGAGATTGCCCGATAGAATTGGGCGGTTTAGCAGTCCTACCCGGTTCGCATAAGATTAATAAGGTCAGAGAACACCACTTTTCACTCGGTGCCGGTGGTTTGTGCGTTAATGAGGACGAGTTGTCCGGCGAATGGCATTCCACAAACTATGAGGTTGGCGATACGCTCATCTTCCCGGCTTTGACTATTCATAAAGCACTGCCGAATTTGACCGAGGACCGACTCCGTGTGTCGCTTGACAACCGCTATCAGGCTGTCGATGACCCGATTGCTGAGCACATGTTGGAACCGCACCTGAATATCTTCAATTCCCTTCAGTGGGAAGATGTTTACCGCAATTGGGAGTCCGATGACCTAAAGTATTATTGGAAAGACCGTGATCTTACTGTCCTGCCAAGAGATTTCAGTTACGGGAACAAAGGATTTGAGGAAGCGTTGGAATTGGCAAGAGACGGAGATGAACGCGCCATTATACACTTAAACCGTGCGATCAAGCGTGACGCAACAACCGAATTGGCACAGCGAGCAACAACAGTCCTACGAGAAATCAATGCCGGGGCTGCCCAATAATGGATTTCCACTACAAAGACATCGTTCCGTGGGGTCGATCGTTTGACGAATACCTTGATATGTTCAACCTCTCCGAAGACGACTTGGCGCGGGACATTGTAGGTGTCGGCGACGGTCCCGCGTCGTTCAATTTTCGGATGTACCAGCGCGACACACCGATAGTCTCGGTGGACCCAATTTACCGGTATTCTGAGGCGGAATTGCGCCAGCGGATTCAGGATACCTACGACGATGTCATCGCACAAGCGCGCCAAAACCGGGGCAAATTCGTCTGGACAAAATTTTCGTGTGTTGATGAATTGGCAGAAATTAGAATGCAGGCGATGGACGAGTTTTGCCGAGATTTTGAGAGTGGCAAACAGCAAGGACGATACATAGACGCATCACTTCCCAATTTGCCCTTCCCAGACGCTCACTTTGACCTTGTGCTCTCCGCACACCTTCTCTTTTTCTACTCAGCGAATAGAGACTTAGCATTCCATCTCGATGCTGTCCGAGAACTACTTCGCATCGGAACTGAGGTGAGAATTTTTCCCATCGTTGATGTGAACAGCAACCCCTCCCCTTTCTTATCACCCATTATTGATAAACTTGAAAAAGACGACATCGCTTGCTCAGTTGAACGCGTTCCGTATCATTTCCAGAAAACAGGAAATGAGATGCTGCGGTTAAGGTCGTGCTAATTGGGCGTTGGTGGTTCAGAGAGCACTTTTTCATAGGCGTATGTCCAATCTGCAACCCGATAACCGCAGTTGCTATAAAAGAGAAGTGCGCGATAATCATCCCAACCCGTGCTGATTGCTGCGTGCCGGTATCCAATTTTCTTCATCTCTTGAAGCGCGTATTGGAGCAGGTAACGTCCTAACCCTTGTCCTTGGAACTCACCTTCAATCTCAAGATAAACCGTATGGAACCAGTCCTGTGCATCCCGGTGGCTCGAATACTCACCGCCAGAAACCGATATACATGAGCCAACCTGTTCATCGTCTTGATGTGCTTCCACGACGCTATTTGGGCGTTGTCCACGTTCGTCCTTCCAATTTACAGAAAGTGTTATCGGTATAGGTGCCGATGTTAGTGTAATATCATAATTTTTCCAGTCAAAAAAAACCCATCCGTTGGAACGGTGGTATCCGTTGAATCCAAGAAGTGCTTGGACGTGATCAAGCGCATCCGATAGAAAAGCGTATTCAAGATGATAAAAACGATAGCGCTGCTCGGATCGGAAAGCGAAAATTCGGGTTACATTAAACACTTTCAGATAGTCTTCCGCTCTTTCAAGCACGGCTTGTCCAGCGCGCCGTGCACCACGTTCGTAGCCCAAGAATCGAATAACACCTACGTTTTCTTCTCTAATCTGAGTGAGACCGACGTGAATAAATGCCTGTACTACACCTTCCCTTATTGCGACGAAGGCAGTTTCGGAATCAAGTCCGAGTCCATTGTCATTTTTGTCGGCTTTACCGGTCGTAACCCCGCGTAGTACGATAGCGAATTCTTTTTCCGTTACCGGATAACAGTGGGGGACATTGGCAATTAGACGGTTGTAGAATTGTGTTAGAGGTGCTTGCGTGTCGGGTGTATATTGGAGGATTTCCATTTGTTCTCCTACTCTCTTTTTTATGGAACCTCCCACAGCAGAATTGTTCTATCCTCATCTTCACTCCAAAAAATAGAAAATGAGATGCTGCGGATAAGGTCGTGCTGATCGTCTGAATCTGAGGTTACCACTTTTCCGTTGGTGCTGCAGAGAGGTCTTTGACGAATTCATAAGTCCAATCTACGGTCTGATAACCGCAGTTGCTATAAAAGAGAAACGCTCGGTAGTTTTCCCAGTTCGTGCTGATTGCGGCGTGTCGGTATCCGATTTTCTTCATCTCTTGAAGTGCGTATTGAAGCAGGTAACGTCCCAATCCTTGCCCTTGAAAATCGTCTTCGATACCGAGCCAAGTGGTATGCAGCCAGTTTTGTGCATCCGGGTGGCTTGAGAACTCACCACCGCAGCGGGACTCGCAGATACCAACCTGCTCACCGTTTTGATGCGCGTGCCCAGTGCAGTTTGGGAGTTGTCCGCGTCCATCCTTCCATTCGATAGAAAGCTTTACCGGTAGACTTGAAGGGACTGGTGTAACGGAATAGTTTTCCCAATCCAAAAAGACCTCACCATTGGAACGGTGGTATCCGTTGAATCCAAGGAGACCTTGAACTTGGTCGAGTGCATCCGATAGATAAGCGTGTTCAAAATGATAGAAACGATACTGACATTCCTGTGGGAAAGCAGAAATTTGGGAAACGTTAAACGTTTTCAGATAGGCTTCCGCCCTTTCAAGCACGGCTTGTCCGACGCGCCGCGCACCGCGTTGATAGACCAAAAACCGAATAACACCTAAGTTTTTTTCTCTATTTTTTCCAGCTCGACTGATACCAACGTGAATGAATGCCTGCGTAATACCATCGACTATCGCGACAAAGGCAGCTTCAGAGTCGAGTCCATCGTCCTTTAAATCGGATTTATCGGCAGTAACTCGGTGCATTGCAATGGCAAATTCTTCCTCCTTTACTGGATAGCAATGCGGAACATGGACGGTCGAGTGGTTGTAAAATTGTGTCACCGGTGTTTGTAGGTCAGGTGTATATTGAACTATTTTCATCTGTTACTCCTGATTTTTTGTTTGTAGTAGCGCAATTCTGCGGCGTACGCGCCCAGATGCGACGTGCATTATTGCGCGTTTGTGCTTTACGACAGGTGATAAAGGGTTCCCTTGCTATAAACTTAAAGACTTATCTTCAATGCCTTGCGTCCATTCTATTTATGAGCGACTCTCGATTACTGACACAACAGAAAATTGGCGAGGTTACAAACCCCGCCAGCAAATATAGGAATTTTGTGTAAATCCTGAGCAAAACGTACGAACGTTCAACGCTTCTGGACTTGGAAACTGGCATCTAATGCCTTCGCGATTCGGACTTGCGATTCTTCAAGGTGTGCCAAACTATAATCATCGAGTCTCCCTTGCGCGTTTTGAAGCACACGTTGTATCCGAGTGTTGATTTGTCCGAGATGGCGGCGTGCAAGCGATCTTGCATCCTCAGGGGTGCCACTATCGGCATCCAGCACCAGTTTAATAAGCTGCTTCAGATGTTCACGTTGTAGCGCGCGTCGGAAACTGGAGATAAACGCATCCGTATTTGACCACTGCTTTTCTCCGACATTCCGATCTAATTCTGTCCAAACCGCATCCGTAATACCCGTGAAGAGTTCTGGCAGTGTGAACGCGTCTTCACCCTTAGGAAACTTCAACTCTGTGTCCTGAACACGTGCGAGGACGTTTGGATAGAGCAAGCGTCCCAAAATTTGGGTCTGATTGCGCAGGATGACATTATGTACCGGGTAATCCAAACGTGTGGAACCCCCGCTACTTGATCCCCAATCGCTCCAGCGCGTGACAGCGAGACTGTTTAACAGGTCTGATGGGAAATCAAAGGCTTTGTCCGAGAGGGCGTATTCTTTGAGAAACTGAAGGGCTTCACGTTGTTTCGCCGCTGTGACAGGGACGAACGGTAAACGTCCATTTTCATCACCACGATGATCGCGGTGGTGGTATTGCCCGCCGATATAACGGCTTGCAAGGTACATTGAAAAACCGTATTCGCCAAGCAGTGACCCGAAGGCGCGCCTAACACGCTGATACCCCATCCCCTCTTTTGCAACCTTGTTAGCAATTTTGTCCCAGAGTTCAACAACAATCTCGCGACGTTGTTTGGCAAAATCGAGCGGATCCGAACCGAGGTCCCACCGATTGACTAACGGATCTAAATCCCTATATTGATATGGAGAGGCATCGCCATCTGTGCCATACGTCAGTCCGGGTGTTGCGACACGGGAAGCGATTTTCTGCAACTCCGGTAATTCCGCTTCAGGTGTGCTCCCATCGATCGGCTTGTAAGCATATTCGATGACCCAATAGTCCCAGGGTCCAATTGTCGTCGTATAGTAATCGCCCTGTTTTTTTCCTTCGGGTGCGATGTTTACAGCATCGTATTCCATCACGGAGCCGAGAAGTGCTTCATCGCTTTTCTTAGTCAGGTCATCAAGCGAATGTATCGTACTCGCTTTAAAGTTATGACGCAGTCCCAACGTATGCCCAACTTCGTGCATTGTCAGTGATTTCAGAGCTTGACCGATAAATTCTTCCGGCAACTCACCGTCTTCACCGACCACACCGCGCACCTGTAGGACACTCGCCATGAATCCCATCTGGCGTGCCAATCCAGATGCCATCTCACAGCGGAACCGCGAAGAGTGGTCTATCCGGTGGTCACGTTCATAGTCAAGCTCATCAAAATAGGTTGTATATTCTCGCTGCCAGGATCTGATGAAACCGTCACTGATAAGAATATCAGCGTCCAATATCTGACCTGTCAATGGATTCACGCGGGACGGACCAATAGCGAAACCAGCGTCAACGACCCAGCGGATCGTGTTATACCGGGCATCTTCAGGGTCCCAGTTCTCATAGTCTTGCTGAATTCTCGCTTCGATCGCGTCAGCAAAGCCTGCCTTTTCAAACGCCTTGTTCCATTCCAGAATTCCTTGACGAATGTACGGACGAAAACGGTGTGGTACTGTTTTTTCGATGTAGAAGATGATCGGATCCATCGGCGGCGACAGTTTCGCCTTTTTGTCGGCTTTCTCCAAATGCCAGCGATTGACGTAACGAATATACGGCGCATCGCTGGTTTGAAGCGAATAATCTTTGACCGTTGTCATGAAATGTCCAACTCGATCGTCAGCGAGTCGGGATTGATAGTTGTTTGATGGAAGTTTAGAGAGGCTGTAGTGCAGTGTCAACTGGATACCACGGCTGTCAGGAACCGTTGTTATATAGCTGCTTGATGTGTACACCGCTTCAACTCTCAATTCAACGTTTTTTGGGAATGCCTTGATTGTCCCCCAAGTGCTACGCGTTTTGTCGAAGCGGGCGTCAGGGGCAATGTTGCGTGCCAAGGGCGGTAGATCCGATACAAAAACGGGAGAGATATTCACTAAAAGGCTCTGCCGTTGTGGATGGATACTTTCAATCTTGAGAGAAAATAGCACAGAGTCGCTGTAGCTGTAGTCAACGGATTGTGCGGTCGGTGTCCCTTTATCAGCACGGAAACGCACATTCTTTCGCACGAGATGCACGTTGTCACCAACGCGCCGCCAGACGAGCAGCCACTCTTCTAACGTCATCCCTGAGATAAGGTATCCTCTTCCCAAGCCGCGCGAAAGGCTCATCATGCACAGAAAAGGTTGATTCAATTGTGAGGGTTGAATTTCGCAATAGAGATTCTCTTTTTTCTGATATAGTTTGAAAAAACCTTCGTAGCTTTTGCTATCTTCGGTGACCTTACTAAAATCTTCAAACTCTTTTTTCTTTTTTGTGGGTGCTTCCTGTGTTGCGGGTTTTGCTGCTTCCTGAGCAGATATTGAAAGGCAATAACCGCTTATTAAGGTTAAACAGATCCAAAAAGTCAGTAGGTATCGCATCGTCTCTTCTCCTTATTTTCGGTGCAGCTTGCAAGCGAAAACTTGCTGTTGAAAGTAAGCACGTTGACCTTGAGGTGGCGCGCCAAGAATTACTGCATTTTCAATTAATTGTGGGATGTATGTCTATGATCTTGACTTAGACGACAAGTATATCATTTTTCTCTTTTCTTTACTATAGAGAATTCTGTAATTTCAGAGCCATTCAATTGTCAAGAATCACTCTTGTAGGGGGTTCTAACCTCGATTTCTTCCACCCTTTGCTTAATGATAATGAATCCGCTGACTGCCATCGAATGAGAACCGGGGCCAATCCCGTTCCCAATTTTCAGAAGCGTAAGGGATATAGTGGCATGCCAATGCGTGCCTACGCGTTCCGGGTTTCAAAACTTTGGCACCACCGTGGATCAGTTTCCCGTCAAACAGAACCACGTCTCCTGGATTCACCAGGACCTGAATTACGTCATTGCCGTTTTCACGAGAAACCTGTTTGACTGCGGGGAAATAGCGGTTGTGCTGTTGTAGTTCGTACGTCTCTCCCGGTTGCAATGTCATAGGTACATCGCTTTGCGTAATCAACTTACCCCTATGTGAACCGGGTTGAACTATCAGCGGTCCGTTGCTCTCATCGACACGAACCATCGCAATCCATGCCGACATACAATCCGGTAAGTAGTACTGATCCTGATGCAGCGGATGTTCTGAACCTTCGTAAAAATGCATCGTTTGAATTCCTTCCGGTTCGCCACCAAAACAGTCCGCGAGCGGCTTATGTAAGCGCGAATCGGTGAGCAAATCCAATACGTTCTGATCGTATAGGTGTTGATTAAAGGTTCGGGATCCGTATTTATCCTGTTGAAAAAATCCGTCGAGATGCTTGCGTCCGGCGTGAAGATCTTCTATGTGTTCAACGAAGCGTTCACATTCTTCTTGCGAAAGGACATTTTCAAGGATGAGATACCCGTTTTCCTCATAGAACGTTTTTTGTCCAGGTGTCAAACCTGTTTGTTCAGATGCCATTTTTCCTCCTTAAGAAGTTACAGACACTTTTTATGCGTCTCTTTTTTCATTTTACCACAATTATTTGGTGAAAATGTAGTTAAATTTCTGAATGTGCTTGATAGTTTTTGTTGAAGTTGTTAGTGTTAATATTCCAAGGTAGAACGGCGAGAGACCGTTAAAGGGGCAATTTATGAGAACAGTACCGAAAATTGTCGCAATTGGTGGCGGAGAAATTAGAGAATTGGAAACCGCTGCGATTGACAAACGCATCATTGAATTGACCGGTAAAACACGACCGAAGGCACTCTTTATTCCAACCGCCAGCAGCGACGCGTCTGGCTATATTGATACTTTTGAGAAAGTTTATGGTGAACATCTTGGATGCCAGACGCGGACGCTCACGCTCATTCAAAATCCGCCTCCGTTTGATGAGATGTCCGCGTTGGTGTTGGATTCGGACCTTGTTTATGTTGGGGGTGGGAATACCTACAAGATGATGAGGCTGTGGCGACGCTTGAGGTTGGATGCCGTGTTGGCGGAAGCTGCGTCCCGTGGCGTTGTTCTATCGGGCCTCAGTGCGGGTGCGATCTGTTGGTTTAGATACGGACATAGCGATTCTCGTTCTTTCTCCAGCAACCCCGACTGGGACTATATCCGCGTCAGGGGACTCGGATTCATCAATGCTGTGTACTGTCCGCATTATCACGTCGAGAAGCGAGAGGCTTCCTTCTCACAGGTGATTGCAAAACGGGGTGGCATCGGTATCGCCTGTGATAATAACGCAGCGATTGAGATCGTTGGCAAACACTACCGTATTCTCACCTCTGCCCCTGATGGGAAGGCGTACAAACTCTTTAAGCGTGACGAAAACGCTGTTATTACGGGATTATCTCAGGACAATGCGTATACGCCTTTAGTCGATCTTTTAAGGCGAGGATAACGCTATAATTTTGTCTTTAATGCTCCCCAGACTGTGGATAATTTTCCTTTAGGCGCGATGTTATAAGGTTCGGTTGATTCAAAATTTTGGATAACTTCATCCGGTGTGAGCGGACGATCGTAAAAACGGACTTCATCAATCATACCCACGAAATGACCTGTTGATTTTCCAGGAAACTTTCTTGCGCCAAGGGTTACAGGTGCTGTAAATGGCGAAAATGCTCTGTTACCTCCGAATCCATGGTTGCTCGGAGAACGGGCTATACCGTCTATATAGATAATTCTTTTACCGTTTCCTCCGACTTCATTTATCACATAGTCATTTGTGTAAACAATGTGATGCCATTTGCCATCAAAGATAGCCATACTATTGCCTGAACCAGCACCCCCACATCCTTTTGGACCGCCAATGCCAATGTAATGATGAAGAGTGCCTGCAATAATCTCAAGTCCATCTCTTCTATTAACCCCGTTGAGTTCTATTCCCCAATTAGGACATTCCGCGCCACGCGTATTGATGAGAGTCATCCAATCAGTCGTATTACTGGTTTTGATCCAGGTTTCAAACGAAGACGTGCCAAACTGTCTGCCAAAATTTCCAAGCGTGGTTAGGTTAACAAAGTCGCCAGCACCATCGAACTCAAGTGCTTCTCCGACTTGACCGATAACAACTTTAGGATTTCCGCTGATTTTACCGTTGTTGTCACCTCAAACATCTGTTGCTGTTTTGTTAATAATATGAACTCTATCAAAGGTCCAATAGCTGACAAGCCCATCTGTTACAATAGATGCAGGTGCCGTATTTAGTGAGAAAATACCGATTACTATCGCAAATGTCAGAAAATAGATTCCTCGTTTCATTTTGATTGCTCCTTTTGAAATAGACATTATAACGATTTAATTGTAAGTTTAGTTGGTCTATGGTAAAATCAGAAGAAATCCTATTTTGGAGACCCACTGATGACCCGTTATGAAATACTGAAAGATAAACCGAAACGATTCTTGTCGTTGACAGGTTATACACTCGAAGAGTTTTCAGCACTTCTTGCGTCCTTTTCCAAGCGATTTCTGGCGTTCGTAGAAACACAGACGCTTGATGGCAAACACCGAAAGAAACGTCGGTATACTCTCTATAAGAACAGTTGCTTACCGTCTCACGAGGATCACTTACTTTTTATTTTGATATACCTCCGAAAAGCGATGACGCAAGATGTGCTTGGTGAACTTTTTGGGATGTCTCCACCCGTCGCTAACAAATGGATTCATAGGCTCTTGCCTGTGTTGAACTCTGCTCTGGCAGACCTTGAAGCGTTGCCATCACGGGAAGCAGTCGCTTCAACTGTTGACGCATCGCCGCAGGCTTCAACAGATCGTCAAGATTCAAGTCTCTTTTTTTCATGATGGTACGGAGCGTCCGATTCAGCGTCCAAAAGACCGAGAAGCACAGCAGGCCTATTATAGTGGTAAAAAGAAGCAACACACCCTCAAGAATAACCTGCTGATCAATGCGGATAGCAAAGTGTTGTTATTGACCCCCTCCTATGAAGGCAGGATACATGACAAGCGCATTGCTGATATGACGGTCTATCTCCTGCCAGAGGGCAGTTGTTTGTATCAAGATTCAGGCTTTCAAGGTTTTTCGGTTCCGGGTGTGAAGATGATTCAACCTATGAAGAAACCGAAAAGTCGAGACCTGACGGATCAAGAGAAAGCGAAGAATCGTGAGATTTCATCCATCCGCATCCGCATTGAACATGCTATTAGGGGTATCAAAAGATACCGGATCGTCAAAGATAAGTTGCGCACCTCTAAAAAAGGGTTTGCCGATTTAGTTATGGAAACTTGTTGTGGGTTACACAACTTTAGGTTAAACTTCAGACCTTGGGTCTATCCCGAACTTCAACATTAAATTGTTATAATGTCTAATGATGTTAACATAATCTAAATTGTCACCCATACCTAACTTTTATGATCGAAGCAAACCGATCTACACATTGGTGTTGAACTCGCGTTATTTAGATTTAGCAAATTCCGTGCCAATCTGAACAATACTATATTGACGGAGTTTTCTACAAAACCCAGAGAAGGCGCTGCACAAAATAGGGCATTCTTTATACTTGACTGCACGAAAATGGAGCGTACTTAATAACCCAAGCTGTCTATAACCTTTTAGGTAGCAACTTGGATTAAAATAATACTTTTCAATAAATGAACAGCACTGAACAAATTATGGCATTTTAGGCGGCAACTTGGATTAAAATAACCCAAGTTGCCACTTTGTAGCATAGACTGTTAGCCTGTGCCTCTTCGTACCGAAAATGGCAAGAAACGCGCCAAATTTTTCGCAAAAATGACCGCTGTTCACTGAAAAACGGTGTTCGTGCGTCTAAAATCACATAGGTAGCAACTTGGGTTAAAATAATACCATATTGTGCTGAAGTTGTCGAAAAGACATAGTAGATTACATCAATTTTACCTTGATAGATTTCAATACGTATGCTATGGTATTAATACATCTTAGAAGGAGGAAAACCTTTTCTTTCCGCGATAAAAACTCCGCCAGTCTTTGTCGGGGGTGCGGGGAGCCTTGGTTATTATCGTTTTTATGCAGGTTGCAGCAATGTTTGGTGATCAAAAAGGGGGCGTGGTTGAAAAATCGGATCCCCGCGCTGGTGGAGATATCGCTGTTGTCAAAATTCACGCCGTCCCGATGTGTACAGAGTATAAAGGATTCATACATGGAGGCACCGGTGAAGGTTTTGGACACGAAGCCGCTGGTGAAGTCGTTGAAGTCGCACAACCCGGTCGTGTCCAGGTAGGGGACCGTGTAGTGGTGCAACCCCAGAATACCTGTGGTAAATGTCAGATGTGTGTCTCTGGTGAGCACATCCACTGTATGGGAGGTAGTCGTCCAAGTATCCGGGATCTCGTCGGAGAAGAGGTGGCTTCGGCAACTTATGCACAGTATATGCACAAAATGGAAGATATGTTATTTCCAATTCCAGACGGTTTAAGTTATGAACACGCTGGGATGGCATGCTGTGGATTGGGACCAACGTTTGGCGCGATGGAGCAGATGCAGGTTAATTCACTGGATACGGTCATGGTTACCGGCTTAGGTCCCGTCGGGTTAGGCGGTATTATCAACGCCCACTATCGCGGTGCGCGTGTCATTGGTGTAGAGAGTCACCCGTATCGTGCCGAACTCGCGAAAAAGTTAGGCGCGGAGGTTGTCTTGAACCCGAATGACGAAGATATTCTCGATCAAATTCAGGATTTAACGGACGGTGTTGGGATTGACAAAGCAGTAGACTGCTCAGGCGCATCTGCAGCGCATCGGTTGATGGTAGACGCAGCCCGAAGAAAAGGACAAGTCACGTTCGTCGGTGAAGGTGGAGAATTTCCGCTCGCGGCGAGCCGGGACATGATTCGGAAAGGCTTAGTTCTACGCGGGAATTGGCACTATAATCTTGGTAGTTATCCGAAATTAATGCAGGTCATCCAAAATTCAACCGAACAGATAGACACGTTCATCACACACACCTACCCGATGCGTGATGTACAGAAAGCGTGGGAATTACAGGCGACCGGAGAATGTGGTAAGGTCGTGCTGCATCCGTGGGAATAGTCAATTCTCAGACAGTCGCGTCTTGCAGGCGACGAAGTTTGAGAACGAAGGAGTCCTCGTTGAGTTCTACCATATCGTAAGAGATCGCTTCCCCTTGGAAGACATCACATTTTAATTTGGCGTTGTCTGCTAAACCGAGGGGGAGCAGATTCTCAGCACGTGCGATTTCCGCCTTTTCAATCAGTCCGTTGACAGTATACCCACCGCTCCCGTCGAGTATCTCTCCCGCTTTCAGATCGCGTTTAGCAACTGTAATAACGTCAGCGACAGGTGTCGGGAGTGGTGTACCTGTCGGTTGTCCATAAAGCGCGGCTTTCGCGATCGAAATCGGTGCTTCAACAGCCACGAGGTGATAGGGACGGTAGAGGAGATAGTTCTTGCCATTACCTCCCGGATACAGATTGTAGCCAGCAAGATCTTCTTGGGTGAATGGGTGATCCGTCCGAATAACGACGAATACCCCCATCCGAAGTGGATTGTCTAACATCGTCTTGCCATCTGTGGCAATACTGTTTGCGAGTTCAACGACACCGTGGCGGCTCAGAATGCCGCCTTCTTCTTTTAAACTGAAGACTTCGGCGATGTCCGCAATATCTACTGATGGTTCGTGCATACCGCGCACGTCCGGTGGTAGACCTGCCATGTTCGCCAAAGAGGTCATCTCAATCTGTGCCTTTGATCCATCTCGGAACGAGTTGAACATCTTGAAATTGATCGTGCGCCGTTCAATCAACTCTCGACTGAATCCGAATCGTTGTGGAACGGTGTCTGGTATTCCGACGCGATCATCGTCGTAGAATACCGTGCCGCGTCCCGCCGCTACAATCTCAAAACCGAGCGTTTTTGCCCACTCAACGATGTTCATCGTCACACCCGGTTGGTCGCCGTCTACGAGTGTATAGACGACCTCCGCGTTGTCTGCCAAGTGTCTCAGGAATGGACCTACAGTAACATCCGTTTCGACGTTAACCATCACAAGATGCTTTTTGTGTATCAGCGTGTAATATGCCATTCGTGCGCCGACCTCTGGGATACCGGTTGCTTCCACAACCACATCAATCAGATCGGACTGAATAATATGCATTCCATCTTCAGTAACTGCGCGTTTGCCACTGCGGATAGCGTCGTTCACCGCGTTGACGTTTCGTACCTGCAGGATTGCGTCGGTTGGGACATTGCTGACCGCATAGGCGTTTGTGGCGTGTTCCAGATTGATGTCCGCAATCGCACTTGCCACCATGCCTTGCATCTGTGAAATCTGTGCGACCAGTCCCGCACCGAATTTTCCTGCACCAATGATCCCGACGCGGATCGGATTGTTTTCTGCGGCACGCTGCGCGAGTTGTGTGCTGAACATCGGAGACTCCTTTGATTTAGGATGCTATTTAACGTAAGTTCGGTAAAGGTTTTCCGCAAGCGCGATTGTCTGCCTTCAGCAACTCTTTAGATACATAGCACTCCGCTGGAGTGCGAGGACGTTTATAGTTTCTATAGACATATCACGCCTCTGGCGTGAGGAAACAGAAAATAAATGACGCATATAAACATACGCTATCAAGACGTTTAAAGTCGGGAAGCTAAAAAATCGTTCTCCTTGCTCCAGCGGAGCAACCTGTCTATAGAAAGTGATTGACGGTGGATGGCACTCCAGCGGAGTGCTATGTCCATTTATCCTGAAACCTTCATTTATGTTGATAAGTCGACATAGGTCGAATTCACGTTATTTACGTATTCCTTTGATTGCCTTCTCATATTCTGAGCGTGTGATCTCGAAGTCCAGCATCTTTCCGTCATCTGCTTCTCGGGCAACGGTCAATCCGAGCGACTGCCACAACGCTTGTGAACGGATATTGTCCACAGGAACGTCCACCGGACAGAACCGATCGATTTCAAGTTTTTCAAACGCATGCGCCATCAAACATCGTACGACCTCTTTTCCGTAGCCTTTGCCCCATAAGGTCTTGTCCCAAATTGCAATGGGGAGACGCGTTATTTTTTCTCCCGCAATTTTCGCGCGGTCCAAGTTCATCCACTGCAAACATACCTCGCCGATGGTTCGTCCACTCGCCTTTTCTACGATTGCAAACAGAAATCCGCTATCCCTCATGAATTTACCGGCTTTTTTGAGATACTCCTTTGACACGGGTTCGTCAGGTGGAGATTCCTCAATCGCGTTTAGAAATTCAGGATCTCTGTAGAAAGGGACAGCAGTATCAAAATCGGCATCCTTAAAGGGTCGAAGTTTCAGGCGTTCAGTCTCCAAGTGAACATTGTGGCATGCAAAGTTATCTGGTTGTATCATCTTTGTGAATTTCCTTTGAATTTTGAAATTATGCTTGTTTTGATACCCACCAATTATAGTTGAGTTGAATGCGGCATATCAAAACTGAGATGCCATCATATAAATCTAAAAAGGAGTGAAACCCAGTTTTATAGAACGATATAAGTGGGGTGTTCGGTTTCATTCGGTGCTTCTTTTATATAGTGTATGGACGAGAGCAGATTCTTCTGTGATTTTTGCTTTTCACTGGTACTCGTTCAACCCAATCTATGTTTTGGTGTCGCCAAACACTATAGACTGAATAGATAGGTAAACTTACTCAACACTGTCCAGTCGTGTACTTGGAAGCCTTCCAATGTATCCCAACCCTGATCGTACACGAGGTAAAAATCGCTTCCCGGGCGATAGATGTAATTGAGCAAGAAATTTGCACTTATCCGTTCCGCACTATCATTCCACTGTGCGTACAGTTTGGTAAAGAAACGGGTGTTTAACGCATAACTGATCCGTGCGCCGACAACATTTGTTGTAAATAGATCGGTTTCGGGCAAGTTAATCCAATTGCGCTGATATCGAGTTTCGATCGCGAGCTGATAGGTCATCCGCCACTGACTATCGATGTCGAAACTCACCCGAGTGCCGTGAAAGTAATCGGCATAATCCACGCTGCTATATACAGAAAACGGACGGCTGCTCTCGGTGAACACATTCAACCTGACTTCGTTCATCTCGTAATCGCCAGCCGGGATTTCAGCGTCACCGATACTGAAGGGTTCCTCAACACGGTCAAAAAACCGTCGGAAATCAAGGTTGACACCATCGTCGGAGTTCCAAAGTATATCCCCAGCGATCCCCACGTCCCAACCGATGATCGTGTTATCGTGGTCCAATAGATAACCACCGGAGAAGCCTGCTCCAACATCCCGTATACCATGGCGGCTGATTTGGACTTCGTAATTGGTATTCAACATGAGCGACCGGATGTCCCTCCGATGCATAAAACCCATTTTACTTGTAAAGTGGGGACCGATGTCAAGGTAAGAAGCGTTAACGCGAAAATGCTTGTTGCGCCAGTTATTTGAAAGGTACCATGCGAGATCGCGTTCTTCTGGATCTGGCGACCAACTCCCCACAGTCATCGCGCGCATCCGCCACTGATCGTGTGGTCTAAAAAACAGGTCTACGCCTCCATTACGGTGATAGTCGCTACCGAAATCGCTCTGCCGGTTGGTGAAAATGAAGCCGAGGGTTGAATCACTGAAAATATCACGTTGCATCCTTAGCACAGAGAAGTTTGTCATCGGAGTTTCCTCCGAAGCACCGGTTGTCATGTTGAGCGCGCCTACACTGTAATTGCCGACTTTTCCGGTCAGTTTACCACCGCCAAGAAGCCGAACCTGCTTGTCGTCTTCGACACCGATGCGGCGGCTGTAGAAAACTGATAATGGTGGTGGACCGAAGTCTCCGATGCCTGCGCCAAATGCGAACAGTCCGCTACCTTCAAGGAAAAAATCGCGTCGCTCTGGAAAAAAGAGACTAAACCGTGTGAGGTTGACCTCCTCTTGGTCTGCTTCTACCTGTGCGAAATCAGTATTCACCGTCAAGTCTAATGTAAGGTTCGAGGTCACACCGTATTTCATGTCCAATCCGAGGTCGCCTTCGGTGGTACGCTGCCAATCTTCACCATCAAGGTTCCGTCCCAAACCGCCGAGGAGATACGGCTTGACATCAAAATAGGATGGGGATGCAATACCTTGTAGCCCTGTGAGTTTACCTTGATATATTGGATGGTATGTCCCAGGCCAACTCTGACTTCGCGGGACCTGAATCCACTGTGATGTTTCGTTTGTCCGTTGAATATTGCGTCCAAAATTTACACCCCACACCATCGAATCTTCTTTCTTAAACCGCAACTGATTAAAAGGAATCGCGATTTCAACTGTCCACCCTTTTTCATGTTGTCGTCCGGCAGCTTCCCAAATACAGTCCCAACTTCCGTTGAGGTTTTCACCACCATCGGTAACTGCGGTGTCTGACAGCGCTCCGAGTGCGTTTGTCCGAAAGAAGAAACACTGCCGCTTATCACCGTAGGTGTCGAGCATCACATAAACGTTGTCATTTTGCCAAAGTTGTCCATCCCGTCGCATCTCGTTCGCAACGATTTTTTCAGGCTGAGAATCGTAACATTCAAACCCGATGTAAAGTTTCTCTGTATCATACAACATGCGAACTTCGGTGCGTTCGCTAATGGGTTGACCTTCATCGGGAGATTGCTGAGTAAAGTCGTCGATAACTTGTGTCTCAGCCCAAGGTTCCTCGTTGAGGTGTCCATCTATTTCGATTGCCTCCCGAGTTAGCAGCGGCTTGATTTCTTTGCTGGCTTCGGCGTTTAAGTTCACCACAGCGGTCACCGCGAGTATCAAAAGAACGGTCCTGTAACGCATCTTTTTTCCTCTTTTAAGGATTTTAAATAATTGACCTTCGCGCATCGTTCCACTACGTTTCACGATGGTTTTCTTAAGTTGAACGAGGTTTTTAAAGGGTTAGCCAAGGTATGTAGCACTGCAACATCGGCGCAGTGCAGGCTCGACAAGACACCACATTCTGCTATGGGGTCTGAATGGACGCTTGGTGCTCAATTAGAAATAATTTAAAAAAGAAAACACCCTCACCGAAATCTCGCTTTCATAACGTTCAGTGATGGGCGTTATATTGTATAATTCGGAAGCGTTTATCTATGACTCATAAGCCCACCTCTGCGCGACACATGGAAATACCAATCAGCACGATGCCAAGACCGATGAACGTGCAGAGGCAATTTTCATGTATCAATGTGGTAAGCGATAGATAAAACATCTGATAAATCTGTTTGGAATCTATAATATATGTTAAGTATTATAATGTATTTTAGGGGTAAATGTCAAATTTTTTATCATCCCTATTGACACTGAATTTTCCCATTTTTAGCCTAATAAGCACTACTGAAAATCCTTTGTAGAATCTCCTGAAAACATTTAACCTTCGGTCTTCTGAAAAATTCATATTTCTTTCAAGAAAAGCGAAGTGGTTCACAACTAATGATGAAAATGGAACAGTCGCATTTAGGTTTTCTATCGGTTGTATAGGATAGGTTGGGAATCGGAGTTCCCTCCTACAAGGAAACTTGACGAGACAACAGATGTAGGTTATAATAGATAATAAGACGTGTGCTGAAACCCCAACTTAAAAATAAAGAGAGATATGTTTCATGAAAGGCTTGATGGCGCAACAGCTTATCCTTAAGATATTTGTGATTCTCATGTTGACATTCGGTGTCCAAGGCATTGCAGATGTCCTGATGCCCAATGCTATCGCGCTACAAACACCAAAGTTGGAATTGTCCGGTGAAGATGATACCGTCCCGGTAGCTGCAAGGTTCGATATCGCCATCAGTGAAATCATGTACACCACCAACACTGACAAACTTCCTCAGTGGATCGAACTCCACAACAGAAGCAGACGGAAGGTCAGCCTTGAAGGATGGAAAGTTACAATTAAGAACCATCCGGAGGATACGAATGTACTCGCCACCAAGTTCACCTTCACTTTGGGCGCAAAGGTCCTCGATGCTAATCAAGTCTTGCTGCTTGTGACTGAGCACGGACACAACTCTGGCGTTGGGGAGACAAAAGACGACCTCCCAGCAGATCGTGTCGTCATCCTAAAAGACCTTATCGGGGGCACACAGGGTTATCGCCTCCTGAGCCAAACCGCCTTCAAAGTCACCCTCAAGGCACCCGCTGGAAAGAAAACCGCTCACAAGATGATAAGCGACATCGCGGGCAACCTCGGGGAAATACCCGAATGGAAACTTCCGTTGATTGAAGGCAAGCGGAGTTCTATCATCCGAGAGTATGAAGGTAACAGCGCAATAGGGCACCCGTATGATGGCACAAGAGCAGACGGATGGGAACTTACCGCCAAGGAGGGATCCCGGTATGTAATACGGCACAATACCTACTATGGGCACCGCAACGATCACGGCACGCCGGGATATCGCGCACGTGCGGCTTTGCCCGCGGAACTCTCCGATTTGCCCGTGAAACTTTCTCGCTTTTATCCTATGCGTGACAGATACACCGGACGCGTCCTTATTAACTGGACAACTGAAGCTGAGATGCACAACGTAGGCTTTAACATCAAGCGAAGCACAACCAAAAATGGTAAGTTCAAGGTCATCACTCCCGTCGTGATCTCTGGCGCAGGCACAACCGGTGAAAGGCAAACCTATACCTACACCGATACGACTGCAAAACCGAATGTCGTCTACTACTACCAACTTGAATGTATCTCTGTAGACGGGACCCGTCGGACACTTACCCTTCCCACGCGCCTAAGAGGGCACATCGGTTTCACCGGTCCCCGCCCACCCTATATATTGTGGCAGAATTAAAAGGGAAGGTGTGCTCTTCAAGTCGCAACACTTCTGGAACCCAGAGTTGTTGTTGAGTCTTGAAACCTCGCTGACGTATTCCTAAGTATCATCTGCACAGTGGAATATGTTTGTCACAGCATTTTTCCTCTATCCTGTATAGTGAAGCCCGAAAACATGTAGACACATTAGTGAGCAAAGGTTTCTCTCCTTCGCTGGTGGAATTTCTTAGGGAAATTGAAGAAACACCCGCCTATCCACAATGTCAAAGTAATTGTAGATTTTACTATAAGGTATCGGCTTATGAAAGTGAACAGAATATTTTTACTGGGTTTGCTCTTTTTGAGTTTCCTGTTTTCATGCGCGCGGGCTCCCCAACAGATTATTGAAATTCCTGAAACCAGTATTGATTTTACGGTCGTCCGTGTAGAAGGTAGATTTGGGGCTGCCAGCGGTTTCTTCGTGGCACCCGACAAAATTGCGACGAACATTCACGTTATTGCGCACCCCGGTTCTGTTTTCATAAAATCGCCTGACAAGCAGAAAGTCTGGCGTGTTGAGGGCGTAACGGCGTTTGATGTTAAAAACGATCTCGCTGTCTTAAAAGTTATAGGTGAAGGCATACCTTTTCTACTTGGCAACAGCGATGCTGTTAAAGTAGGGGACGCAGTGATTGCCACAGGCTACCCGGGTGGAAAGTACAGAGGCGCGAAGGGGATTGTCCATCGTGTACGCAATAACGACAAGTGGCTCCAGATGAAAATTGATCTTTCTGGTGGCAGCAGCGGTAGTCCAGTTCGGAACAGCAAGGGACGGGTCATAGCGGTCGTTTCTGCCGTAGAAGATCCCTACAGTTACGCCATTCCCTCAAACGCGCTGAGAACATTGATTGATCGGTCAAGGCTTGCGGAGCCTTTGGCACAGTGGCGTAAGCGCAAGTATATCCGTGCCTATATCTACTCCGTTCAAGGACAACGTAAATACAATGCGAATCACTATGACGAAGCGGTCGCTGATTTTGATAAAGCCATTAAACTAAACCCTCAGAAGGTGGATGCTTACTACAATCGCGGACTCGCAAAATTCACACTTGGAGACCTTGAATTCGCCCAAGGAAATCTGGAGAAAGCGCGGAAATTATATGAAGCCGGCATTGAAGACAGCACGCAAGCCATCAAACTAAACCCTGAAGATGCCTATTCCTATCACAATCGCGCCGGTGGCAAGTTCCGCCTCGGTCAGTTTGAAGCAAATCAGGGGACTGTAGCGAAAGTGCAAGCATACTATCAAGGCGCGATTCATGATTGGACGCAAGTTATCGAGTTGGATTCAGAACTTGCCGATCCGTATAACAATCGCGGGATTGCAAAGGCTACCCTTGGTGAGTCTAAAGCGAATCAGGATGATATAGCCGGTGCGCAGGTGTTATATGCGTCAGCGATTGAGGACTGCACGCAAGCGATACGATTATATCCAGAGTATGCCGAGCCATACATCAATCGAGGGTATGCCCGGTTTCGCCTCGGTAAAACGAAAGCAGATCAGGGAGATATGGCAGAGGTAGCGACATTATATGCGTCGGCGGTTGAAGATTGCACACAAGCAATACAATTAGACCCAGAGAATGCTTATGCCTACGGTAATCGAGGTGTTGCCAAAGCTGCGCTTGGTAACGCTGAAGGTGCGGTGGAGGATTTTGATGCAGCTCTCCAAATTAACCCTAATTATGCCGAAGTCTACTACGATCGCGGGCGTGCGAAAGAGGCACTTGGACAACACGAAGCAGCAAAGGCAGATTTTAAGAAGGCTAAGGAACTAAAACCGGATATGGAACAGTAACTGTGGATCATCGATTTAGAGGTATCTGTTCATGGAAGTTAACCGAAAGTCTATATTAATTTTACTGACATTGAGTTTTCTTTTCTCGTGTGCACCAACACCGCAACAGATAGTTTCCAAGAAACCGATCACGCCGATAAAGGATTTAGCGTCTGAAAAAGTAAAGGGTTCGACTGTCCGCGTCGTGAGTCTGCTCGGTACTAAACTTAATATTGGGAGCGGTTTCTTCGTGGCACGCGACAAGATAGCAACGAACATTCATATTGTCGCACATCCCGGACCTATTTTCGCGAAACTTGTTGACAAGGAGACAGTCTGGGCGGTGGAAGGCGTGACAGCGTATGACGCGGAAAACGACCTTGTCATCTTAAAGATCTCCGGTGAAGGCACGCCGCTGCCGCTTAGCAATAGCGATACAATTAGACGTGGCGAACCTGTTTCTGCCGTAGGATTTCCAGATGGTGTATACAAGGTTATGCCTGGGCGTGTACTTAATACTCAGAATGGCGGTAAACGAATTCGGACAACAGCCAATACACGCGGTGGGAGTAGTGGAGGACCTTTGCTAAATAGTAAGAAACAAGTTATCGGAATTCACGTGGGTCGAGATGAGGCTATCCCCTCAAACGCGCTCAAGGCATTACTCTCGCAGCCTACACGAATAGAACCTGTAGCACAGTGGCGCAATAGGAAACTTATCCGCGCCTATGCCTATTTCGTTTCGGGAAAAACAAAGGTCGCGGATAAAAATTATGGTGACGGGATGGTTGACTTGGATAAAGTCCTGCAGCTGAACCCTAAATTTATTTATGCCTATTACGCACGTGGGGTTGCGAGGTCTGGGCTTAGTGACTATAGCGGCGCGATAGCCGATTACGATAAATACATTCAGTTGAGTCCTGAGGATGCTGAAGCTTACAGAGATCGAGCGATAGCGAAGTTCGGGCTCGGTGATTCCAAAGCCGAACAAGGGAATACGGAGGCAGCACGCAGTTTATATGAAGCAGCAACTGAAGATTATGCGAATGCGATAAAACTAAATCCTGATAGGCACCATGTATACAACTATTTGATGTGGAGAAAGTATCTCTTTGGACAATTTGAAGCCGCTGCAGGAAATATGGCAGGAGCCAGAAAGTTATATCATGAGGCAATAGTTGATAGTGATAAAGCAATCCAACGAGACCCGGATAACATCCGCGCTTACCATACACGAGCAACAGCAAAGGTAGCCCTTGGTGATGCTAAAGGTGCCATACGCGATTTTGATAAACTTATCTGGATGAGTCCCAAATTTGCCGAATTCTACTATGAACGCGGACGTGTGAAAGAGGCACTTGGACAGCACGAAGCCGCAAAGGCAGATTTTGAAAAGGCTAAGGAATTGGACCCAGATGTTGGACAGTAACTCTGAATAATAAAATTGGGGATATCCATTCATGAAACGAAACAGCATATCTTTACTGATTTTACTCGCGTTGGGTCTTCTACTCTCTTGTGCACGGACACCGCGCCAACTGGTTTTTGAAAAACCAGGTACGCCGATGATGGACTTAGCTTCTGAAAGAGGAAGGAATTCTACCGTGCGTGTTGTGAGTTGGGTCGGCTCTGGTATCGGTAAGGGTAGCAGTTTCTTTGTAGATACGGATAAGATTGCCACAAACATACACGTCATTGCCCATTCTGGTCCTGTTCTTGTAAAGTCTCCTAACAAGGAGAAGAATTAGACGATAGAAGGTGTTTGTGTCTTCAATTGATTCCGTCAATTGGACAGAGTTGGCAGAAGTGTACCGACTGGGACCTTTAGGTCCATACGACCCAGAGCAGTTAAAACGCGCTTACGAAAAGAGCAATGTCTGCTGCTTTGCATATCGCGGGACACAGTTGGTTGCCGCAGGACGGGCATTGTCTGATGGCGAAGACTTCGCCTTTGTCTGTGACATTGTCGTCTCACCAGAGTTCCAACGCCAAGGGGTAGGAACATGTATCATGAACACGGTACTCGAAAGGTTAAACGCTGATAAGGTTTTTCTCACCTGTGTGATTGGACAAGAAGGCTTGTATAAGAAATTAGGGTTCTTGAAGCATAAATCCGTTATGGCTTTGTATCCAAACGCCTAATGGTACAAGGAAAATGGGCTTTTGGAATAAAGGTGGGTAAAATGGGACGTCTTGCATAAGGAAACACCGGACTCGAAATCTTCCGGTTTCTACCGTGAGGTGGGACCTCCCAATAAGGTAATCTTATTCGTTACGACTCCGTGAGTGCATATTGAGGGGATTATCTGCCTCAAATACACGCTGTGCCGCAGCCGGTAGTTTTCCTTCTGCCGCCGCTTGTTCCACCCAATGGGTCGGAATGCCATTTGTCCATTTGGCTGGATCTGCTTCTGAGTCGGGTGTTCGATACGCCATAAGCAGTCCCCACCGGGGCGGCATCCGTTGCTTCCGATAGCCAACATAATGCGGCATGTGATGGACAAACGAAACCATGCTTCCGGGCGGTAGTGAGAGGTGTGCGATTTCCAACGGCTTCCCTGTGAAGGCGTGGATTTTGCCTTTCAGCCAACCCGCTTTCATGGCAGCGTCATCATCCGGTCGTTCCGTGCTCCATTTGTACGGAATCCGATAGAGATGTGCACCGGGGATAATCGCAAGTTCGCCGCCATCCTCGATAGTTGCACCTTCTGGATAGCACAGCGTCCGAATACACTGCCGTTGTAGAAAATCAGTGGTAAAGGCGTGTCCAGTCCCAATCGGGTCCTCAACTTCGTACTGTCCCTCCCGATACTGGTGTGCATGCCACCGGCGCCCTTTTGAACCCGGTGCCCGGTTGAGCATGAAGCAGTGATCGAGTATAAATCGGTCTCCGAAAAGTTTCCTGAAGAGTGCCATCATCTGCGGATGAGCAGACGTCACATCCATTATAAAGTCGTCGTATCCTGCAGGAAAGTATTCCGGCATGACACCTTGTGACTTGAACCCATGTGTGACCAACGCGTTGCCCGGTCCGAACAGCCCCTGAGTATGCATATATTGACGCAACTCAGCGGTTCTGAGGAAACCGGGCATTTGCTCTGAACCACCGCAGCACACCGCCAAAAACGCTGGCGCAATTTGTTCTGGCAAAGGCTGCGGAAACCCTCGCGCCTCAAAGTCGATAGCACTCCACCCCGTATCCGTGAGGATCGCATCGTTCATCTGTTGTAACTTCTGTAAGCTGGCTGTCCACTGCTTACGGGCAGCATCCGTTAGTATCCCTTCCCACACCCAATATCCATCGCGCTCAAACGTAGTCCGGTCAAACGCTTGAAGTACTTCCAGTTTCAACAGGTTGTCCACACGATTTTCCCGGGAGTCGTCGTGTGTCGATAAGGTATCCATTCACTTCTCCTTTGGCGAGGAAATTCAATCTGTTTAATTATAGCGTGAAACAGAGTTGAAAATCTATATGCGATTGTTTAGGGGTGTGTAAAGTTTTTGGCATTAAGCGTTCCTTTTCTCTTGTGGGAGGCGTTTGTAACCCCGATTTTGGAACGCGCATCTAAGCCTTATTCACATTGGATTTTAGAGTTTGCGGGGCAACAGGTGTATAGCAGCGTGTTGACCACAGACGACCAAGCTCCAGCGGGGCGACGGGTGTATAGCCCTTCGGTGGTTTTCCTTTTGACAAAATATTTACACATCTCTTCACCATAGATTGGAAATCGCTCCCATAAAGAGCAGCTTCGGGTTGGGCGACCAAAATACTACTACGCTCGCGGGCGTGCGAAAAAAGCACTTGGGCAAAAGGAAGCCGCAAAAGCAGATTTTGACAAGGCTAAGGAATTAGACCCGAATTCGGACAACAGAAAATAATATTTTAACGCAAAAATCGTTATCAGGAGCTTATCCGTACTCGGAACGCGTATAGTTTTGCGCTGTTCAGCACAAAACGGAGTCGCAGCGGTTGTGCCGCGTCCGCTAACGTTGCCGATTTCCATTGCACCGAGTGCCGGACATTATCTCCTGTCGATGGGATACAATCATCAATCGAAAATCCGGGCTGAACCTGTCCATCAGCCGTTAGCACTTCAACACTGACCCGACCAGCACTTGCATCTGCGTTAATTTCAAGTCCTCCGTCCGGAAGCTGCAACGCGACGGTTTCAACGATACCTCCCTCCGCATCGGTATCAAGAGAGACGAAACCATCTAACCGCCACTTCGCAAGCCCGATCGCTTTGTGTCTATCCCTCATCTGGGCACCGTGAGTGTGCTCTGTCCCCGTATAATACCAGTGAATTTCATCGTCAGTGATAATCGGTTCTATGGCGGTTCCCATAATCATGCCGGTGTCGAATGTGCCACTCTCACCGCGTGGAATAATCGGCGTTCGGTCTGAATCTGGATAGTCCCAATTGAATCCGTCTCGGCTGCTAACGAGTTGGGCATCAATGGGTCCATCGATGGGGATTTCATGCTCCGCCGCGCCCGGTCCCGTCACATATAACACACCGGGGATGCCAATGTAGATATTATGATAGAGGAATCCTGACATGTTATGGATTTCGGCACGATCAGCACCGTATCTCTGTACACCAACTGCGTCGTCCGCATCAGTTGCACCGAACATCGGTTCGAGCGGTTTCCAGGGTCCCTCAAGATGCTGGCTTTCGGTATATGCGATCATACGTCTTGCGTCTTTATCGTCCCCACGTATTAGGGCATAGGCTCGGAACAGGTCTGTTTTACTATCATAGATGACATTAAACGCGCCTTCGTTGTCCCGATCCGCAATCGGTTCGAGGTAATCTGAGTCGTCCCATCGGATGCCATCGGGTGACATGAGCAGGAAGATGTTGCGATACCGCCTACAGAACCCGATCATCTTATACCGTCTCTGCGGATCCGATTCATCGTCATCACGGAAGACACATGCACCGTGGAGGTCCCACACAATGTTATTATTCGGGTTTCCGTTGAATTCAAAGAGACCGAGGTTCGGTTTCGTCCACGTTAATCCATCGTCGCTTTCTGCATAGCAGGTAAGGTCGCCGCGGTCGTTTTCGACGAACTTTCGTCCGTAAGCATCGTGTGTCTTTCCCCTATATGTTGACGGATTTCGGTCAGAACGTGGGACGTAAAGTCCCGGGATCTCGTTCGCTTCAAACCGCCAATGCGGTCCCATACGACACATGTACCACATGCGGTATTTTCCGTACGCCGCATCGTACATCGTGGTGCCGTAGAGGTGTACGCGTCTGGACTGATCGGGTCCGCCGTGTTCCCAAGGATTGTCGGGGTCTGGCTCAAGGACGGGAACATCGTGTTTTACGCACTGATGCAATGTGCGCGTCACGCCGTGTTTAGAAGCAATCAGTATGTCATCAATGAACAGTTCTGTGCCAGTATCAAGTATATGAACGGTATTTGAATTCACGTTGTTTTCCTCGATTCAAATGTAGGTGTTTGTTTTTTATTTTGATTTAGTTGAGTCCAAGTATAACACATTTCAGGGTGATTATCAAATTCAGTGATCGGAGGGGTGTGTAAACATGTTGTCAATCACCTGCCCATAATTTCCGCATTTCCTCGGAGGAAGCAAGCAGTTCGTCCAACGTTCCGACTGCCTCAACGCGACCCTCTTTTAGAACAATGATCTGATCCGCCCGACGCAGTGCAGGTCGCCGGTGAGAAACGACAAGGCACGTCGCCCGCGTCGTTTCAAATAGACGTTCCCATAAGGTCTGTTCCGTCTCTACGTCCAGTCCAGACGAGAGATCGTCAAAGACGAGAAGTTCCGAGTCTCGGACGAACATCCGTGCCGCCGCAGTGCGCTGCATCTGTCCACCGGATAGTTTCACACCGCGCGGTCCAACAACGGTTTCGAGACCGTCTTCAAGCGTCGGCAGATCCTGCTCCATAACACCGAGCCGAATCGCTTGATCGAGGGTATCCCAATCCCACGGCAAACCCATGAGAATGTTAGCACTCAGTTTTTCGCTGAAGAGTTTAGGCGTTTGCGGTGTGTACGCACAACGCGGTGGAACGAAAAACGACTTTGGATCCTCGACGATTTCGCCGTTCCAGCGGATTTCTCCAGCCTGTTTCGGCAGGACCCCTAAGAGTGCTTGCACCAGCGTCGTTTTACCTGAACCGATCTGTCCGGTAACAACGGTGAACGAACCTGCCGGGATTTTCAAGTCAACCTCAGCAATTCCAGATGCGTCGCCGTCGTAGAGGTATGTAAGCCCGTCAACGGTAAGTTCATTCAACCGATCCGCTTCCGTCTTTTGAGGGATAGAAAGTGGCGGCTGTGTCTCTCGCAGGTACACCGCGGTATGTTCCACTAAGTCTTCCCGAGGCATTTCGTCAACGGTCTGTTCCATGCGGGAGAACGAAACCTCTGCGCGTTGGTGTTGTGCCATTGTACTGCCGAGGAGTGATCCACTTCTCGCGACTTCACCGATATACGCATAGAACAACACGAAGTCTCCAACTGAAAACGTCCCTGCAGCCACCTGTTCCACAATCAGAATCAAAACCACGCCAGCGGCAAAGTCGTTCATATTGAAACTGATGGATCGTAGGAGCTGATTGAAGAGGTTATCCACCAGCGTCGCCTTGCGGCGCGCATCGTTTAGTTCCCGAAAGTGTGTGATTACATTTGACTCTGTCCGTGCGACCTTCACTGCCAAGATGGATTGGAACATTTCGTTGATGAAGTTCGTTGATTGTTCCGTAGCAACGCGCTGCGCTGCGCGATACCGCTGAATATACCGCCTTGACATGTTGACGATTGTAATAATGAGAATAGACGGGATAACCGCGATAGCCGTTATTGCTGCATCTATCCGAGCCATCCAGATAATTGCTAACGTCGCGAAAATGAGATTGCCCCACAAATGGATGTACTGTTCCAGATAGCTTATAATCGCTTCAACATCATCTCGCAGCCGGTTTGTCACTTCGCCAGAGGCTGTTGAGACACTGTGTGGCGCGGACATGTTCATGATAGATGTCATCAGATTTTTTCGGAGCAGTGTTGAAATAGCGTAACGCCAACGCGCCCATACGAACGCTGAGGATATGAGGACACCTCGGTCACCAAATTCGGCAACAACGAAGAGCGCAACAAATGTCCAAGGGTTGGCTCCAGCTGCCGATTCGCCGGAGAGCGCATCAAAAAATGCCTTCATAATGATGCCGACAACGAAAGGCATTAGATCGTCTAATCCACGGAACAGAATGGTACCGAGAAAGAGGAGCGGACGGTAGCGCATGAGGCGAATTGAGGCTTGCCCTGTTGTCATTGGATCATCTCCTCCAGTCCAGTTTTTAGCAGCTGCGAGAAGATGGAGTCAGGATTTCGGACGAGCCGCTTCCGTTCGTCGTATTCTTCAATCTCTCCATCCGCGAGAATCATAATTTCGTCCACCTGTTGGACCGTGCCAAGCCGATGCGCAATAATGATGCTGGTCCGCCCTTTCAACAATCGCCGCACAGCGTTGTCAATGCGTTGTTCCGTGGCTGGGTCAAGCCGTGAGGACGGTTCATCAAGAATGACAATCTTCGGATCTTTAAGGAAGACCCTTGCAAATGCCAGCAGCTGCGCTTCCCCTGCGGAAAGCCCGGTACCTTCAAGAAGTGTATCAAGTCCATTTGGTAGGGATTGGTACCACTCTGATAGTCCTAATTCTTCAATCACTGACAAAATCCGGCCATCGGAAATTCCGGAATCAAAGAGCGTTAGGTTCTGGCGCACCGTTGCATTGAAGAGTTGCACGTCCTGTGTAACCAGACCGATTCGGTTGCGCAAGTCGTCCAACTGAATATCCTCAATTGGTTTGTTTCCAATCCGAATCTGGCCGTTGTTAATCTCATACAACCGAAATAGGAGACGGGTGATTGTCGTCTTACCACTACCTGTGCGTCCCAATAAGCCGAGTGATTTTCCGGGTTGTAGTTGGAAGGAAACATCTTTCAGAACAGATTCATCTTCGGTGTACCCGAATGTGACAGCGTCAAATTCAATTCCGAGCGCATCTGATGCCGGAAGTGCCTCCGTTCCATCTACAATGTTTGAGGTGACCCGATAAAATTCTTCAATCCGTTTCAAACCAGCGGTTGCCCGTTGGAGATCGTTAATCTGACGGTTCATCATGACCAACGGACCTCGCAGCATCACTACATATTGGATAACAAGGAGGACGGTCCCGATTGTGAATACACCTTCCCTGAACAGATAGATACTCATCGCCATCGTCAATACCTGCCCGAAGGCAAGTAGAACGCCGCTAATCATCCGTAAAACCTCGCCCATCACGTGTGCTTTTACGGCTTGACCATACACATCACGGTTGACATCGTAAAACCGATCCATTGTATAGTTGATGCCACCGTTTGTGCGAAGGTCCTCAACACCTGTTAGACGTTCTTCAAGAAATCCGAAGAGTCTGGCGTAACCCTCTCGTTCAGCCGTGTAAATCGGAACAGCAACATTTCGGGTGAGATTGTAAATCAGGATAGCAACTATCACAAAGCCGGTCAGTGCAATACCGATACGCCAATCTTCACGAATGACCAAGACCAGCGCTCCACCGAGCAGCAAAAAGCTTCCTATTACCTGAAGTATGAACTCAGAAAAGAAATTTGAGAGAGCCGTCGTATCTCCGTCAACGCGTTCTACCATTTCACCAGGGGTGTGTTCATGATGGAACGGCATGTCAAGTTGCAGACAGTGGTGTGCAAGATCACCCCGCATCTGATTTGTCGCTCGCCAGCCGACATCTTGCCCAAGGTAAGAGCTGACTAACGTTACGACTTGCCTGAAGAAACTTACAGCAATGTACAGAAGACCGGCAGCGATCAGTAAGTCCCGCGTCTCTCCACCCGCTTCTGCTGTGTCAAAGAAGTAGCGCAGAATCTGTGGTTTAACAAGGTTTAAACCAATCCCACCCAACATAAACACAGCGAGTAGCGTCACGCGCAGCCACTGCGGTTTGAGGTACTGTGAAAGGAGTGCGGCATATTGCCTGAAAGGAATTTTTTCCAAACTGCAGGCTATCCTTTAGGGGGTCAGTTGTCAGTCTTTGGCATTCGGTTAAGAGGTTTTCTGGTAATAATTCACTTCACATTGGCTTGCCCGAAAGTGGTGATGATTGTTACAAAAGCACTTTTTTACTGACGACTGATAACTGATAACTATAGAACTCATAGCGAGTACATGCTAAGAATTGTTGAAAGTTATACGAAAGTTAATCATGGAATATGCGAGATATCGAAACCCTAACCGCGTTTCTTTGAGTTTATCATATCTTTTTGCCATAAGAGCACCTTTCATAAAGTAATAGCGATGTAAAGTCAAAAAACGGACATAAACTATCTGATCTGACTCCACTATTTTACTACATCTTTAGGTTTTACTCAATATGACTTCAATCAAAACCGCAAAACTGAAAACTGATGACTGATAACCGAAAACTACTCTTTTTTTACATTTCCCCAAATCGTCGTTAGCAACCCCGGTTGTGGCGATATCGACAACGCATACGTTGGATCAAACCAATCTGCATCAGCATTCCACCCAACATGCGTCAACTGCGTCCGAACACCGCTGTTCACATCAATATTGAAGATTTGCAGCTGTCCATTCATCTCCTGTGTATAAACCACCTCTGAACCGTCCGGCGATAACACAGGCAACCGTGCGTCGGAATCGGCTTCCTCAACGAGTTGCCGCAGCCCGGTGCCGTCGCGGTTAACGATATAGATGACGTATTTATCCGCCCATGCGTTGTGCAGGGCTCTATCTAAGACCACCGGCAACGGATGCTTGTTACCTGAAATCGCTAGTTTATCGCCCCCAGCAGACCAAGACGGATGGCGTTGCCAGCGGAGAGCTTTATCGGGGAGCGGTTGTTCACGATCGCGTGTGCGGACGTTGATAAAGGTCAGCCGAGACCCGAATTGGTGAGGTTCAGAACAGGCGATTTCGGAACCATCAGGAGACCACGCAGGGGATTGCCCATACGGGAGAAGTTCGGCATCTTCTTCGCCAAACGTTCCAAGATAGAGACCCGACTTGATACGGATCCGATCCGTGGATATGTAAGCGAACTGTTTGCCATCAGGAGACCACGTGGGAGTTGTTCGCCAAGCCGTTATTTTTTTCTTGAAGACGCGACGGACATTGGATCCATCAGGGTCCATCACATACAGGTCCCGCACCTGCGTACCTTGACGATCCGAAACGAAAAGAATCTGCTCACCACTCGGAGACCACACAGCACTCATATCACCGGCGGGATGCTGTGTGAGGTTAACCTGTTCGGAGCCATCCGGATTCATCATATACACCTCCGTATTGCCGTCCCGACTCGAGGTAAACAGGATTTTCGGCGTTGTCGGTACCTCGCTAAAGACCTGAAACATATCCCCGCATATCAGCACCAAGAGCGTTAAGCAAAAAATCAATAATAATCTCATACCCATTTCTCCTATAAGCAATCTTCAGACACTAACACCCACGTCTCGTCCGTCCTGGATGCTTCAAAACCAGAATTATGTAGCGCATGCAGGAGCGTATGGCAGCAAAAACCACCACACGCCCAAAAGGTAACGACAAGGTAACAGCTCATAGTAAAACCTACAATTAATTAGACATTGTAGAAGGGCGAGGATAATAGGCAGAAACACCCAAGCAAAACTCCCTCGCCAGCGGCGGTGAGGTGTTTGTGTTTTCCAAAGTGCCCTCTTACTTTCGGGTTTTACTATAATCTTGTTTGAGTGCTGCCCAGGTGATAGCGAGTTTCCCTTTACTCTCGACAGGCAGCCCAACAGTCGCCAATCTTTTAATGTCATCGGCGTTCAATGTCCGGTCATAGATCATTACTTCGTCGATCAATCCTTTGAAGTATCTGGCACCGCAGCATTCATCCCACCCGAACTTTAAATTCACAACCGTCTGCTCGATATGGGGAATGTCGTTTACCTCAGAATCAAGTTTATCACTGTCTCTGTGATAAATGTAACTCGTTGCTTTAGCAGGTTCAATTGCTATCGCGACCAACGCCCATTTATTTTCCGGGATTTCTGGTGCGCCTTGCCAGTTCCACGTCAGTGCGGAGTTGTTGTTCCATACATAGGTTAGGGTATTGTTCGCGGCGACACCCATCCACCACGATGCTGGATCACTTCGACCTACGACAATTCCTGACCAATCTATCGTTTTCCAACCGTTGATCCGGGCGATCACCGTGATTGCGGTCGTTGTCAATTCAAACGTATCATCGACAACGACGTGTCCGCCACCACCATCAAAATCAACGGCACCGTTCACCCAACCGTCGTCAGACCATTTCGCGCCCTTTTCCAATTTGGCATCCTTTCCATTACCTGATGCGTCGTTGCCATTGCCATCAAGGGGCCAGTAACCGACGAGTCCTTCAGTCAGTTCCGCTGCAAACGCCCCTATAGACCAGAGACTCACGGCAACGGCTAAAACTGTAATAACGCTTACTCTGTATACCACTTCTTACCTCCCTATGTTACACCCCGCTCTTTCAATGGCAGGAATTAGAAACGCTGTTTTTGATAGAGAAAAACAGCCAAAGCTGCTATACTTTAAACAAACAGAATCCCAAAAGATAACAGCACCTTCACAAGCCCTTATCATACAGTAAAAAATGGTTTCTTGCAAGAAAAATCGTCAACTCACGTTGGTATGAGGCATCATTGACGAAACACTTGAGGACATTTGAATGATTGACTCCAAAAGTCATCCGATTATCGTGCTCGGTGTTGAACGTAGCGGAACATCTGTTGTTGCTGAGATGTTACACAGATGGGGGGCTTATGCGGGTCCTTCTGAGAAGTTACACAAGGCTGATGCACATGCTCCCAGAGGATATTGGGAATTCCTGCCCTTGTGGGATCTGCTCGCTGAGTTAGGAGATTTTGACGCTGGAGCGACTTGGTGGGATCACGACTTCCAACAGCGAATAGAGAAAAAAGCCGCTGACTCTGCATTTAGAAAGAAAGCCACTGAACTGATGGCTGAAATGCACAAGGAGGGTCCTTGGTTTTGGAAAGATCCGGCACTCAGCCATTTTTTGCCGTTTTGGAAACGGATATGGAGCGATCCGATTTACCTTATCACAGTGCGTAATCCTTACGACACTGCCATGTCGTGGCAGAAGTTCATTATGCCGTCCAATGTGGAAGTCGGTATCTCGTTTGTCGCGATGAACTTGCTGCGCTGGCAGCATATAGTGACGCTAATCCTGCAGCATACAGAAGATGCCCAGCACAAACTTTTTCTCGGCTACGAAGATATTGTGCGTCAGCCACGTGCACAAGCCGAGAGATTGGCTTGCTTTCTGAACTCAAAGTTTGGAAAGCGGGTTACACCGATCCAGGCAATGGTTGATGCAGTTGCACCTCAGTTATGGCGAAATGATTGTGGCATCCCTTTTGATCAAGTGCCTGAGGCAACAGCAGCGCAGAAAGCACTCTATACCTTTACGAGGCGGAAGATTGAAAATCCATTCGGGCCGTTTGACGTTGCAAAATATCCACCGCCGCCGGGTTACCGTGAGTTCCTAAATGTTCAAGAGGCTTTTCTAAAAGCCTGTCGCAGACTGGAAACATTAACAGATACCTAACAGCGCGTCCGTGGCTACTCTCCATTTACAAGATGTCCTAAAGGAGACAAAACCTTGTACATTGACATTGTCCAAGCGCAAAATCATAGACCTGCCCATTATAGCGATTACCTTCAGGGCTATCGCGCTGTCCGTCTGTTGAAAGGAAACGGAACAATCCTTGGTGAACTCGTTTGGCGTGTGGCATCAGGTCACAATATTGAGATTACGGAATTCGGCATCTTTGAGGAAGAGAATAGACGAAAGGGTTGGGGAACTCGGTTATTAGAGGCTGCGTTTGAAGATATGCGCCAGTACTTTGCGAAAATTAACCATCCTTTGTGGAAGGTATACCTTTTCTGTGAGGAAAACAACGAGGAAGGTCGGGGTTTCTATGAGTCGAGCGGATTCCGATTAGAAGTTGTTTTGAAGGATTTCTGGGAAAATGGTAATGCGGTCATGTATAGTCAAGTTCTAAAATTTTGACCTGATTGCGGAGTTGTGGATGTCACGTGCGCAGTGTCTCGTTCACAGGCAGAAAAGAATTCTAATGGTCAAACACCGTCACGAAGGAGAGGAGTGGTGGTGTCTTCCAGGTGGACGTATAGAAGCAGGTGAAACGCCGGAACAAGCCGCGCTGAGAGAACTTCGGGAAGAGTGCCGTGTCGAAGGCACTATAATCCGCCCAACGTCTGTTGTTACTTTTGCTCCTAATGATCAATACTACACTTATTTGATAGAAATAGGCACACAGGTAGTGTCCTTGGGGAGTGATCCTGAACTAAAAGAAAATCCGGTTCTTGTGGACATCGCGTGGGTATGCCTAAACGAGCTCACAGAACGAGATAGAGTGTTTCTGTGGACTGCTGGTTTGTTGACAATTCCTGAATTTTCTGGGGAAATTTGTTGCTAACCGAATTTAAGGGTTATACACTCCGTTTCTCAGGCTTTTATGACCATGCACCCTGCATGTTTACCAGGCTTTGGTGGCTCCCCTCCGCATCAAAATCTATAAGAAAATATTGTATCTTTTCCCCGCTCGTGCTATACTCTATAAACCCAGTTTTGGGTGGTAACGCCACGAAAAATCTACATGCTCTTCTGCTACCCTCCCACCGTAGCACAGGGGGATAAAAGGACTGGAGCTTGAAGACCAAATGGATATATTGGAAGCACTAAAAGCGCGTGACGAGCGCATCGAAAAATTGGAAAGAGCACTTTTGTTGGTGCTGAGTTTAAACATTGGGAATCATCTTGACAAGTCTACTAAGAATTGTTTTAGCCATGTTCAAACTTTCGCGGTAGAGCAGATGGAAACCCTCATTGCAGAGGGTGGGAGTACAGAGAAAGTCATTGAAGATTTGCTTACTGCCAGTGAAAAACGTTTTCGTGATGAACTCGCTATATTGGGGCGGGGCCCCTCCATTGTCAGCAACGGCGAAGCGTCTTAGGGATTATTGCGCATTAAAATGCCTATTGATTTTGATAATTCATCATAAATATCACATCGGCTACAGAAAGGGAATTCCATGAAGATAAAAGAGATTCGTGCTGTAGAAATCGAACTCAATCCAAAACCGACAACGCCACCACGCACACCGAGTCGAGCCAGAACATTTCCGATGAATCGCCCCGACTCCCGCTATCCCGCACCCGACAAAAAAGAGAAACATATCTCCAGCTCGGATTGGAAACGTCCCGCGTGCATTGTAACAGTAGAAGATGGCACATGGGGATTCGGTATCTCGCTTTATGCGGGTCCCGTGACCCGAATCATCAATGATCACTTTGCCCCGCGTCTCGTTGGCGAAAATTGCATGGCGACAGAGAAGTTGTGGGATATGATGGTGCGGCGGTCAACTGCCTTTGGCGCAACCGGCTTGACAAGTTACGCCATCAGTGCAGTTGATTGTGCCCTCTGGGATCTCAAAGGCAAAATTCTACAAAGACCAGTTTATGAATTGCTTGGTGGTCCTCAAAAAGAAAAGATTTTCTGCTACGCTTCCGGGTTCGATCAGGAATGGTATATGGAACTCGGATTCAAAGCGACAAAACTTTTCACACCGTGGGGTCCGGAACATGGGTTGGAAGGTTTACGAAAGCTTGAAGAATTGGTCGCAAGTACACGAGAAACGATCGGCGATAAGGTTGATTTGAGTTTAGATGCTTGGACAGGTTTTGATGTTGAGCATACCGTGCGCGTCTGCGAAACGATGAAGCCTTACAGGTTGAAATGGATGGAGGACTACATCCCTGCCGATGATTTTGTTGGCTATGAGACGGTGCGTCAACGCCTCCCGTGGCAAACCCTCGCCACTGGCGAACACTGGTATCTACCAACCGTCTTTGCGGCGGCGGCAGGACGACGATTGGTTGACATCTTCCAACCAGATGTTTTGTGGTGTGGCGGTATTACCTCGGCGGCGAAGATTTGTCACATTGCTGAGGCGAATGGGATTAACGTGATTACGCACGGCGGCATGAACTATCCCTACGGTCAGCATCTCGCTTATGCCATGCCTGCCATCACGTGGGGTGAACGCTCTGAGGGCGTTTCTGCTCCCGGTGTGCCTCTCGAAGAGATGGTCAAGCTGCCCGGCACCTCAGTTATCAAGGATGGCTACGTCGCCCCTTCGGATGCCCCCGGTTTCGGTCTTGAAATTGACGAGGCGTGGATAGAAAGTGTAACGGTATAAATAATGAATGACGAAATCACGATTGCCAATCGAACACATTGGGAAGCCGAAGTAGTAAGAAAAAACGGCTTTACCGTGCCGTGGCTCAACCTTGATAGAGATAATATTCTGAAATATGCTGAAGACCGGCTCGATCCGGTGCCGTCCGACCTCTACCAAATTTACCCAGCGTACCTGCTCAAGGATGTTGTGGACAAGGACGTGCTGTGCCTCGCCGCAGGTGGCGGACAGCAGTCGGCAGTCTTCGGTCTGCTTGATGCGAATGTGACCGTGATTGATTTTACACAGGGTCAGCTTGACGGAGACATAGCGGCTGCGAAGCATTACGGCTATCAAGTAGAAACGCATCGCCTCAACATCCGAGATTTGTCCGAAATTGAGGATGCTTCGTATGACCTCGTCTATCAAGGACCTTCGATGAGTTGGGTGCCATCCGTTCATGAAATCTATAGGAGTGTGTCGAGGATCATCCGACCGGGTGGGCGGTATCGCGTGGATTTTGGGAATCCTGCCAATCATTTTTGGGAATGGGATGGCGAATACTATCGTGTCACCGAACCGTATTCTGAGCGAGTTTTCAGGTACCCAGACGGTGCATTTGACTTTCGGCACTACTTGAGTGATATATTCAATGGACTTGTGGACAACGGTTTTCGGATTGAGCGAGTTGAGGAACGTTCTTGGACACAGCCAGATATTGAAGCCACACCGGGCAGTTGGACTCATGAAATGGCTTACAACGTGAGTTTCGCCGTCGTCGCTGAGAAAGAGAGAGATATAGGTCTGAAAGGTGAGGGTTTTACTGTGGAGGCGTTGAATATTCGCAAGGCGCACGCAGACGACAGCGAATTCGTTTTTACCGTAAAGAAAGCAGCATACCGAGAATACGTAGAACAGGTATGGGGTTGGGATGATAAGTATCAACGGGAACGACATAATAAAGAGTTCGCTTCGCACGATTTTCACATTATCCAGTTTCGTGAAACTGATGTCGGTTTCTTCATAACATCTTCTACTTCCGGCACGCTCAAGGTCAATCAGATCTTTATTCTCCCTGAATATCAAGGGAGAGGCATCGGTTCCGCGTGCATGACCCGTATTATTGATAATGCCAACCTTGAGCAGAGATCTGTGGTGCTTCAAGTCCTAAAGGTTAATACCCGTGGTATTGCCCTCTATCAACGGTTGGGATTCACAATCGTCGGTCAAGATTCTATATACTTCCAGATGGAAAAGTTGCCCGAGTAGTTCAGTTACAGGAGAAAATTATGGCGCAATTCCGCCACAACGAAAGAGGTATAGATCCTGTACCACTCGGAAAGTGGAGGTTTACTGTGAGACAGCTAAGTGTGCGCAAGGCATACGCAAGCGACAGTGAATTCGTTTTTGCCGTAAAGGAAGCAGCATTCCGAGAATATGTAGAACAGATATGGGGTTGGGACGATAGTTATCAAAGGCAGCTACACAATAGGCGATTTGCTGCGCAAGATTTTCGCATTATCCAGTTTCGTGAGGTAGATGTCGGTTTTTTGGCAATATCTCATACTTCGGACACGTTCAAGGTTAATCAACTCTTTATTCGTCCTGAATACCAAGGGAAGGGCATCGGTTCCGCGTGCATGACACGAATTATTGATGATGCCAATCTTGAGCAAAAGCCTGTGGTGCTTCAAGTCCTAAAAGTCAATACCCGCGGTATCGCCTTCTATCAGCGGTTGGGATTCACAATCGCCGGTGAAAGTGCTACACACGTTCAAATGGAAAAGCTGCCTGAATAGAGCAGAAAATTGGAAATAGGAGAAAACAGTGGCACAACTTCCCGACAACTATGAAAGTTATCTCAAGGATCGCCCCATTCCGAGAGAAGTTGCAGTAGATGATTTATCACCAGAGGAGATTGAGCGCATCACGCAAACCGTGTTTGTCGCTCCTGAATCTCAACCTGTCGATCTCCTTTTTATCTTTGGGACTTCTACTATTGATAATGGAATTTTAGAATCTGTGGCGCGTGATTATCAAAAAGGTCGCTTTCCAAGAGTGTTGGTCACCGGTTTGAGTGGACGGCTCTATTCCAAAACAGGCAAACCTGTAGCACATATAATGCGTGATGAACTCATGGCACGCGGTGTTCCATCAGAGGTAATTCTCGTTCAGGACAGGTCAACGAACACGCTTGAGGATGTTGCCTTCAGTCTTGATGTCTTAGCAAAGCATAGCATTTCTCCTGAGAGTATCGCGTTTCTGTGCAAGGCGCACCACAGTGGTCGCTGCCTGCGAACCTTGCGGAAATTCTTCCCTTCTCAAACGCTTTCGCCTATTATCTATGCCGCTGAATATGACGGAGTTAAGGTGTCTAAAGAAGATTGGTATCAGCACGAGGGGTCTAGAGGTCGTGTGTATGGTGAATACTTACGTATCATCAAATATACGGAGAGAGGAGACATCGCGCATCTTTAAGGTAGCAGGCACACGCCGTGTGCGGTGGCTGACGTATGTAGATTTATAATGTCTATTGATTTCATTGAAGCACTCTCCACAGACAATCTAACCGCTATAAAAACATCTCCTAAAACAGATGTTCACTGCCATGCGTTCTTCAGCGCACGACGGGAAAGTGTCGAAGGTTGGCTGGGACACCCTCTCACCAAACCGCCTCTCAAAATGAAAGGCGTTGAGGGGATGATGGCATACGCCGACGCAATCTTAGCACCTCACATAAAGCACCGTGAAGGTTTTGAGTTCGTCGCGGTATCAGCAATGAACGATGCGATTCAAGATGGCGTTGTTATGCTTGAGATGAGTTTCGACATCCGATTGGCAGAATTCTATCCTAATGGAATAACCGAGCTTTGCGCGTTTATCGAAGCATTGATTAAACGGTATAAAACACAGGCGGATCTACGTCCAGAGTTTGGCTTTTCACGTGGGTGTGCTGACGATCCAAAACTGATGAACTTGGCGCATGAAGCGGTAGAATTAGGCTTTTTCCAATCAATTGATCTCTATAGCCGTCAAGAGGTTTGTCCACCTGAGGTTATGAAGCCGTTGTTTACAAAAGCACGCGCAGCAGGAATGAAGCTGAAAGCGCACGTTGGGGAATTTGAAGACGCTGAGGAAATCCGACGGACGGTCGAAGTCCTCGACTTAGACGAAGTCCAACACGGTATTGCTGCTGTAGAATCTGTTGAAGTCATGCGATGGCTCTCGGAGAACCAGATTCAGTTGAATGTATGTCCAACAAGTAACGTGATGCTGGATGGTGTGTCGGATCTCGCCTCGCATCCAATCCGTATCTTATTTGACAACGGTGTCCCCGTGACGATCAACACAGACGACCTAATGATATTCGGTCAGAGCGTCTCCGAGGAATATCGGAACCTCTACCGATCGGGTGTCTTCAGTGCACAAGAATTGGAAGATATTCGGTGTGCGTCCCTCGCGACTGTAGGGGCAAGGTAACCTCTCCCCATAACTGTCAATTTTAGAGTAAAGAACCATCGTGGTCCCAGACCCGGTAGGGTTTTTACTTGGGTGTTTCTTTACTGTTTGAAACTGCGCCGGATTTTACACAGAAACCCTGAAAACTTCAAAAACCTCTTGAATCCCGTAGGGTTTGTTTGCTTGGGTGTTTCTTCTAGTATCTCTGTAGAAAAGTGATACTGACAGACCTAAGCCCTGTAGGGGCGACATCCATAGAAATTTGTGGCAAAAATGATACCGAAAACCCTCATGTTTCGTATACGCAAACGACTTAACTTTCAATACGGATAGGAGCGGACTTTCCCCTCTATGCTAAAGCATGGAGTCCCCAGTCCGAAAATATAGATGGAAATTCGACAAGCTTTACCGAGTGAAGTTGAGCACTTGAGCGGACTTGCATTCCGTTCCAAGTCGTATTGGGGGTATTCTGACCGATTTATGCAGGCATGCCTTGAGGAACTCACTATTGACAAGTGCTATATTGAGAACAACCCTACTTTTGTACTTGAAGATTCAAGAAACGCTGTAGGGTTCTATTCCTTAGAACGCATCTCTGCTGCCGAAGTAGAGTTGAGTCTTCTATTTGTTGAGCCGGATTTTATTGGAAAAGGCTACGGTCGAAAGTTAATGATGCACGCGCAAGAAGAAGCACGGCAGCTCGGATATAGTAAAATGATTATTCAAGGGGATCCGAACGCTGAACGATTTTATCGCTCAGCGGGCGGCTCGCTGGTCGGCACAAGGAAGTCAGCAAGTATTCCCAACCGTGAACTTCCCATATTCTGTATCAATCTGAGAGAATCAGACGAAAATCCCCTCGGATAAGTATATTGAGATGGTTACTCAACCCGGGGTTGTCGTGCAGATGGATTTCTTTGTAAACGGACTTTTGAGTCTTTCAACGGCAGCTCAATACGTGCGCCGTTGTGTAGATGTGATTCAATGATACCAAAAATCAGTTCAGTGCTGGCGTACGCGCATCGGACCCCGCCTCGGGTCGGTTCCCCTGTATCCAATGCGTGAACAAGATCTTTAATCAAGTTTGCTGTGCTACTGGTGTGTTCAAATTCAGGAAAGGTTTCAGGTACCTGACATGCCCTCCATCCGGGTATATCTTGCTGCTTACGGAGATGCCACTGCCAGCCGTTGTTCCAGCATGTAACGGTTCCGCCATCACAAATCGCTTCCCATTCGCTACTGCGTGGTGTTAGTAGTGCATGTGTCGTCACACCATTTTCAAACTGGATTGTTCCACCACCAGACGGATCGGCTCGCAGTTCATTCCCATCAAAAACCGAATCGCCTTGTGGCAGATAACCTGTGATCCAACTTGCAGGCACATCGCTATTCAGACGTAAAATTAAGTCGAGGTGATGGCTGGCTGAGTTGAAAAGTGTACCGTTTGAATAGATAATCAAGGTACGGAGTTTACCAATTTCACCACTGTCGATAATCTCTTTCATCTTGTCGAAACCTGTATGCCACCGGCGATTTGTGCCAAGGTTAAAGGCGACGTTGTTTTGTTCTACCGCAGATACCATTGCCGCTGCTTCGTCCATGGAAGCTGCCATCGCCTTTTCCGCGTAAATGGCTTTCACACCGTGCTCTGCTGCATAAACAACAATTTCTGCGCGGTGCTCGGGTTGTGTGGCAACACTGACGATATCCGGCTGTTCTTTTTCAAGCATTTCACGATAATCGGTGTACTGATTCGCTTTTGGGACACTGTATCGGTTTCCAAAATGTTCCATGACTTCTGGACGCAGATCAGCACATGCGACAAGGTCAGTCCGTTCTTCGGCAAAATAACCGGCAGCATGCGAATAAGGTAATTTGATCGCTTCGTAATCCGGGACTTCGTTATCAATAAATGCACCCATCCGGCTACAACCGATAACAGCAGCACGATACGTTTTCATCTGTAATCTCCTTGTCCTCAATGAAATGATTCGATGGATCCTTCTACCGCATTCGATCAATTGTTCACTCGCTAAAAGAATAACCAATTTCGTAAAACACGTCAAGAAAAATCAGTCTAATTTTTTCTTGACACATAGAGACAAATCGTGTATCCTTTGACTTTTTACAAAGGTCAGGTTCGTTGCGACGAAAGAACTTTGAATCGTTTACCTGATGCCGTCTGAAGTGCATCCAAAATTGTATGTAGGTGAAAGATTATCACATTTTATCATCGTCTTAACGAACGTCTCCTTGAATCCCTCGCGAAAATTCGCTGTGATTGGGGTAGGGAAAACAAAGGTAATTAGAACCTATGGCAATGTCTGTTTATGCCGGCACAACTTTAATAGAAGCACAAAAAATTGTTGAAGGTGATTACTCAGCTTTTGATTGGTGGGAGCGTGTCGCCTATCGCAAGGTGTATCTTGGCATGAATCCAGCGATTCGGGATGCGGAGAATGCTCTTGACAACGACGCGGACAAACCTGCCGTTGTCGCATTGCTACTCAAATCAGAGAAAATGCTTGTCAAAAATAGGGTCAAGCATCTCAGTGCCATCAAAACCGCGCGAATTATACCGGACGAGGAACTTCTCAAACGGACAGGCTATCTCTTTGATAGCAAAAAATTGGTTGGGCTTCCCGAAGGTGTCGTGATGCGTGCGAGCAATGGTGTTTACCTTGTGCAGTGTGATGCAAATCAATATCAATGTTCGCTACGCGGAAAACGAGACACGTTTAGTAGAAATCAGCAAGTCTATGTTGGGGACCGCGTCAAAATTCGGGTGATTGATGAAAGGCATGGTGTCATTGCGGCTGTTATGCGTCGTAAGCGTCAATATAAACGCAAGGGAACACAATCTAAAGGGATTATTCTCATTCCGAATCTTGATGGACTTGTCATTGTTTCTTCCGTAAAAGAGCCACCGATCTGGCAGCGAATGCTGGACAAATTCCTCGTTATCGCCGAAGCATCGGGGATTGAGCCACTTGTCTGTTTTAATAAAATTGATATGCTTGAAAACCGTTCAGAAGTAGACGCGATGGTCACACTTTACGAAAAAATCGGTTATCCGGCAATCGTCACGAGTGCGACAACCGGTGAGGGAATCGAGGATTTGAAAGCGTGGATGAAGGGGAGGACTTCTGCACTCTCTGGGTTGTCCGGTGTTGGAAAGTCCTCGCTCCTGAATGCAATCCAACCCGGTTTGGAATTGAAGACGAACGCAGTGAATCCGAAACGAGGCGGAAGACACACGACTGCTGCAACCCAACTTTACAAATTGGATTTCGGCGGTTTTATCGCCGATACACCGGGACTTCGCGAATTGCACTTTTACGACATCGAGCCTCGCTTAATGGACCGCTATTTTCCAGAGATGAATTCGCTCCGAAAGCACTGTACAAGAGGTTCCTGTACGCATACGAATGAGGAAGGTTGCGCAGTGAAGATGGCGTTGAAAAAAGGCGACATCTCGGAGTTTCGGTATCAGAGTTATTGTGAATTTCAAAAATCGAACGATTAGATTAATAGACTATTTCATTATGGAGTACAATCTATGCGTACAAAACTTTGCATTATGACGGCTTACGCCGATGAAACCTTAGCACTTCTCAACGTCTTAGGACAGGATGTTGGTGGTTCAGTTGATTGGAACAGTAGACTTCAGTTTGAAGGCGTTGATGGAAACAAGCAATGGGTTGTCATGCAGTCGGGCATGGGCAAAGTGTGTGCGGCATCAATGTGCCAGATGATAATAGACACGTATCAGGCGGATACCTTCTTTGAGTTCGGATTTGCCGGTGGTTTGGTCGATACCTTGAATATCGGAGACATTGTAGTGATTACCGGTGTCTCTGAACACGACGTGCCGAATAGATCCGAAATTCAGCGTGAACAAGAGACATGGCGGGAACGTTTGTTTCAGGCTTCTGCATCGTCAATAAGCAAATTTGCAACGACTCTATCAACCAATCCCAATGTTACGATTACAAAATCCGCTGTGATTTGCGGTGATATGGACATATATAATCGTGAAGTTAGGGACAGGATTGCCATAGAGAGCGGAGCCGTCGCAGTCAATTGGGAATCCTCAGCGATTGTGGATGTCTGTGCGCTTAACAACGTCAAGTATGTCGGTATCCGCATCATATCTGACTTGTGTATTGAAGAGGATAGCGGACCGATTCCCGAAGAGCGGGTTGAACGCTTACACAAATCCACAACCGCGTACGTAAATGCTTTGATGGACTTCAACAAATGTTAGTAGGCATAGGAAAACAGTTTAAGGGAAGCCTTATACTGGAGAATGACTTGGGCCATGGAAGAACATGTATCTGACGCAGAACTGATGAAAATACAGGTTGAGGTGCTATTCACGCAGGACGAGAATGGATGCCTTCAACGTATCAACGAACCTGCCGGTGATGTAACACCAGCACCTCGTTTTTTCTTTGGATACACCAATGAGGGTTCAATATGTAGATTTCGGCAGGATCTTCCGGACAATATCGTTACGCAGCTGAAAGAAGTTGCTGCCATCGAACCTATGCCTATGAATTCCCTGAAAATTCCAAGTGTGCACGGACAATTCAAGGAGATTCTTCAAAGTCACGCGCCGATTGAACGGGTCTGGGTCGGTCCCGCTTATCGGTTTCCCGAACAGATTGCACCACCGCCAAATGTTGTCCGATTATCACGCACAGACGCGAGACTTCTGAAAGGAGACTTTGCCGAAATGGTGTCAGAGATAAATAGTTCACAACCCTATTTGGCGATTATAGAGGATTCACAGGCAGTGTCAATTTGCCGAAGTGTCCGCTTATCATCGCGTGCCCATGAAGCAGGCGTTGATACACTGGCGGGTTATCGTCAACGTGGATATGCAACTTCCGTTGTTGCTGCTTGGGTGCTTGCTGTCCGTGCCTTGAACCGCATTCCTCTCTACAGCACATCGTGGGACAATACGGCTTCTCAAGGTGTGGCACGACGATTAGGTTTGGTGCAGTATGGTGTGGATTATCATGTGACATGATATGTGCAATGAAGCATGTCCATCACAACTCATAAAGGAGGGAAAAATTAAACGATGAACACTAATGAAGACACCGAAGTGCGCATCCTCGAACAGATACCAGATGATGTTGAGGCATACGGTTCCATTCCAATTGCCTTTGAAGTGCGGAGCATTTTGAGAATCAATTTCATGGGCACCAACGGCTTGGGGGGTCTCAGCTTAAACGAAGAAGAAGTTGCAGTTCCTTGGATTAAAGACTACGACTGTGATGAAGGACCAGGTCGCTGGCGGAGATGGGACATATCGCGTTGGGGGATTCTGTCTGCATTCATCGAAAATAAAAGGGTTGGTGGTGCAGTTGTAGCTCTCAACACACCTAACATGAATTTCTTAGAAGACAGAGACGATCACGCGGCACTCTGGGATCTTCGCGTCATCCCAGAACTTCGGGGGCATGGAATAGGAAAAAAACTTCTACAATCCTCATTAAACTGGGCGCGACAGAGGTCGTGTGTATTGATGAAAATTGAGACACAAAATATCAACGTCCCCGCCTGCAGATTCTACGCGAGTCAGGGTTGTCAACTCGGAACTATTCGCCGATTTGCATACACCGATTATCCAGATGAGGTCCAACTGATTTGGCATAAGTCACTTTAGAATTTTGATTCAGACAACTGTGAACTTGACATCCGTCCCATATTATGATAGACTACGGCATTAGTAATAGAAACCAATCAGCAATTAGGAGGAATGCCACATGCGATGGACAACAAATCGATACAACACTCTTCTAAAAAAAGGAGCCTGCAGTCCGCTTTACTTGATACTTATCAGTTGGATGTTGCTCCTTACTTTCACTTCGGTGGGGTTCACCGATGAATTGAGCCTCGTCACTGAAGTGGAGTTTCAACCGTTCGCGTCAGCGACCCAACGACTCATTCAGGCGTTGGACTCTCTCGGTTCACCTCTGTCTGAGGACGACCTTTCGGCAATCAAGAAAGCCTTGATCTCCGAAGACCATCAACAAGCAGTTGCTGACATTCAAAAAATTCTTGATGCGCACTGTTTGGCTGGTGTCAATATCAACCCTGAGAGCCGCGTGAAGGTTATGGAAGGTCCGGTCAATAAGGAACTGATGCAACAGGGGTGGCGCACCTTTTTAGTGAAAGTACACAACGAGGCTGGCGTGACGGCACCTTTAGCCGCAGAAAGCGAAAATGCCGCGCCGCTCTATAAGCGTTCCAGCGGAAGTCCTGACCCAGAGATAACCGTCCCTAAGAGCGACGTTCCCCATCGGTTTTTAGATGTTGAAGTCTATGCCAATCCACCCTTGAAAGCCGGTCTGTCCGGATTGGAATTGGAGTATCGTATCGTTCAACTCTACAGCCGCGATGCAGGGAAGCGAGAGGCGATGCTCGGTTTCAACGTCGGGCAAGGAACACAGGACATCGGATTCCGCAGTGAAGTGCCGATCCTATTCAATTGTGTACCAGCGGTGAACGTAACCTTGGAAGTATTGGACTTCGACGGAAAACCGACAACCGCGGGTTTTATCATTCGAGACGAATTGAACCGCGTGTATCCATCGCGCGGGCGACGCTTGGCACCCGATTTCTTCTTTCACAACCAAATCTATCGGCACAGTGGCGAATCCGTTCTCTTGCCGTCGGGTGAGTATACTGTCGAATATACACGCGGACCAGAGTATAAGATAAAGACACAAACCATCACTGTCCCGAATACCGAAACGCATCAAGAGACATTCCGTCTCGAAAGATGGATCCATATCGCAGCGGAAGGCTGGCGTTCCGGCGATCATCACGTCCACGCTGCGGGTTGCTCACACTACGAAAGTCCCACGGAGGGTGTTACGCCTGAAGATATGATGCGACACATTCTCGGTGAGGACCTCAATGTAGGGTGTGTGCTCTCGTGGGGTCCCTGCTGGTATTTCCAGAAGCAGTTTTTTAATGGCAAGGTTCACGAGCTCTCAACCGATGATTACGTAATGCGATACGATGTGGAGGTTTCAGGGTTCCCGTCCTCGCATGCTGGGCATCTCTCGTTATTGGCACTCACTGAAGATGACTACAGTGGTACCGAGCGCATTGAGGAGTGGCCCAGTTGGGATCTCCCTGTCCTTCAGTGGGCGAAGGAACAAGGCGCGGTGACAGGCTTCAGCCACAGCGGTTGGGGTTTGAAAGTGGATGGCGACGAACTCCCCAATTACAACATGCCGCCTTTCGATGGCATCGGTGCAAACGAGTATATCGTGGACGTCGTTCACGACGCTGTTGATTTCATATCCACAGTGGACACACCCGCTGTTTGGGAACTAAATATCTGGTATCACACGCTGAATTGTGGTTTCCGCACGCGAATCAGTGGCGAGACAGATTTCCCTTGCATTTACGGCGAGCGCGTCGGGTTAGGTCGTATCTATGTGAAAATGCCCGCCGGTGCCCTTGATTTCGACGCATGGGTGGCAGGATTGAAAGACGGTCGTTCTTATGTCGGAGATGGTAAAAGTCACCTGTTAGACTTCACTGTGGGTGGCGTACCGGTTGGAGAGGAGACGGCAACTGGAGAGATTAGCCAGTTGGATTTGGAAGCACCCAGTAAAGCAACAATCACGGCTCGCGTCGCTGCACGACTTGACGAAACGCCTAATCTTGAGATAAAGAATCGCGCTTTGGATCAGCAGCCGTATTGGGACGTTGAGCGTGCGCGCATTGCGGAAAGTCAAAAGGTGCCTGTTGAACTCATTGTCAACGGTCAGGCGGTTGAAACACAGGAGATTGTCGCTGACGGTGAAGTCGTCACCGTTCAATTTGAGGCATCCATTGACAGATCGAGCTGGGTCGCCCTACGTATTTTCCCATCCTCCCATACAAATCCGGTTTTTGTCATTGTAGACGGTAAACCGATCCGAGCAAGTCGCAGAAGTGCCCAATGGTGCTTAGATGCAGTGGAGGTCTGCTGGAACGAAAAGGTTGATCGCATCCGAGAAGAGGAACGCGATGCCGCTCGCAAAGCATACAACGTAGCATCGCAGACGTATCAAAAGATTCTCGAGGAATCTGATGTGGACTGAAACTGAAGTCTCTTGAGAAGAGCAACCATTTGACATGGAGATAAACCCGATGCAATACGACAAAAACAGATTCAAAATATGGGCACTACCTCACCCCATTGTCTTACACTGGGTATTGAATCCAGGACTGATGTTCAACGAACTAATTTTGGGACAACGACTCCCCAAAGTCACATTGATTGACAAAGAGAGTGATAAACCCTTTTTTGAACGTTGTTACATTCCCTGCCCGCACTGTGAAACGCTGAATGACAACCGTTTGTGCGGAAAACGAAATACCTTTGGGCATTGGTTTGGCTTTGTTTGTCCAAGTTGCCATCAAGTAATTCCCTGTCTATGGAACATTTTTAGTCTCGCCGTATTGGCGATTACTTTCCCGCTGTGGTATCTCCCAGCGCGGTTCTTCCGCCAAAGATGGCTTGAGAAAGAAAAAGAGAGGTTGGCAAATGTGCTTGAACGTCCCTTGATTCAAGCAAAGTCCATAAATTGGCTTTTAAGCGGTACCCTCTATTGGGGCGGATTCATGTGGGTGATTCTCGGGGTTATTCCGCAGATCCGGGAGGTTCTAAATGGCGGAGAATGGGATTTGATGATGATGTTTGTTAGTTTGCCAATTTGGATGGTAGGAGGCTTTGCGTGGGGTTTATTCATGCGTTTTTTCATGAATCGAAAAGGGGAAAAGACGGATGGCCATGAATCGGACTGAAGAAGCCACTATATGGAGTAATGTTATGAAATTTATGTTCCAAGATGTCGAACAATTCAGTAGGTTGGGTTGAACGGATGCCACCAAAACCTGAAAAACAATCGAAAAATCAATCGGCTCCATAGATGTTACATCAAACAAAAACCGCGTGAAACCCAACATTTTTGTGGCTACCAAGACGCTGAGGGTATGAAGTTGGGTTTCACTGCGTTCTTGATTCCATGCGACGATAGGCTGGATTTGGGAGGTATTTGGGGAACACATCAGTCTTTTGAGTTCCGTTCAACCCAACCTACTGTCCTGAAGCCAGAACTAAAATGTATGACGTCTTTTGAGCAGAACAACCGTTTGGCATGGAGATAAACCCGATGCAATACGACAAAAGCAGATTCAAAATATGGGCACTACCTCACCCCATTGTCTTACACTGGGTATTAAATCCAGGACTGATGTTCAACGAACTAATTTTGGGACAACGACAACCCAAAGTCTCGCTGATTGACAAAGAGAGTGATAAATCTTTGTTGGAACGTTGTTACATTCCCTGCCCGCACTGTGAAACGCTGAATGACAACCGTTTGTGGGGAAAGCGAAATACCTTTGGACATTGGTTCGGCCTTGTTTGTCCAAGTTGCCATCAAGTAATTCCCTGTCTATGGAACATTTTTAGTCTCGCCGTATTGGCGATTACTTTCCCGTTGTGGTATTTCCCAGCGCGGTTCTTCCGCCAAAGATGGCTTGAGAAAGAAAAAAAGAGATTGGCGAGTGTTCTTGAAGGCCCCTTGACTCAAGCAAGAGACATAAATTGGTTTTTAAGAGGTATCTTCTTTTTCGGTGGACTTATATGGGTGATTATGGAGGTTATTCCACAAGTATGGGAGGTTTTGAATGGCGGAGAATGGGACTTGATAATGATGTTTATTACGTTACCAATTTGGTTGGTACCAGGCTTTGTGTGCGGCTGCTTATGGATGCCTCGTTGGATGAATCGAAAAGGGAAAAAGGCAGACGGACATGAATCCGATTAAAAATCCACTATAAGGAGCAGTGTTATGAAACTTATGCCCCAAGAGGTCGAACAATTTAGACAGGAAGGCTATCTCAAAATCGATGGACGCGTCATTGATGACGAACACCTTACCGTGCTACGCGAACATTACGATGCCCAATTTTCACAGAGACGCGGCACAATCGGCGAAGGGTTGCGGAACCTCGCAGTCATCGGGGACTCGGAAAGCGATGAAGACGCGGATCGTGAAGAAGAAATGTTACAGATTATGGAGATGTGGCGGATCGATGAGGAATATCGGAAGTTACTCTACCACGAACCACTGTTAGATATCGTCGAGAGTTTAATCGGATCCGATATCCAGCTGTTTCATGATCAGGCACTCTACAAACCCGCCTATCACGGCGGCGAAGTGTATTGGCATCAGGACAACGCCTATTGGCAGTGTGTCCCGCCCAACCTTGTGAGTATTTGGTTAGCTCTTGATGATGCCGACGAAGAGAACGGTTGTATGAACGTTATCCCCGGCAGTTATTTGGAAGGATTGGCATCGCACGGACGTGCTGAGTCAGAAAAAGGTAAATTGCCCGCGTTGTTGCAGGTAGATGCTGATGTAGATCGTGCTGTACCCGTGCCAGTTAAAGCCGGATGCGTGATGGTCCATCACTGCATGACACTCCACCAAACGAACCCCAATCGTTCACCCCGAGACCGTCGGGCACTGGCTCTTCATTATATGCCATCCGGTACGCAAAATCGCGATGGTGAGGTGATGAAAGACCACCCCCTGCTACGCGGCAAATTGGCGTAGAGCAAATCGCTACAGACCCTTTCTTGCGGTTAAAGGTGTTTAATCCATAAAATCTATTATGTCAAGTACCGAACTCAAAACCACGTTTAATACCGCCGCAACGCTCTATGAAGATGTCCGACCCGGATACCCTGAGAAGTTAATCCAAGATGTCATAAACCTTTCTGATCTTGAAGACCACAGTAGAATCCTTGAAGTCGGATGCGGTACCGGAAAAGCAACCCAACCTTTTGCAGAACGCGGGTACGAATTAGTCTGTCTGGATATTGGTGCAGAGTTGATTGCTGTTGCGCGGGAAAGGTTGAGAAAATATCCAAATGTTTCGTTTATCCAACAAGCGTTTGAAGAATGGGAACCGGAAGGGACGTTTGATCTGATTATCTCAGCGACTGCCTTTCATTGGGTAGACCCAAAGGTAAGATACCTGCGAGCGTCCGAGGTTCTCAGATCAAATGGTTCCCTCGCCATCTTCTCCAACCAGCATGTGAGGAAGGAGGAAGGATTTTTCGCAGAAAGCCAAAGCCTCTACGATAAATACTACGCTCCGATGACCACGAATCGCCTTACGCATGCTACGAACTTTCCCGGTGTGGAAGCCTTTCAGGATCCAATCAAACGCGTATATCCATGGACACAAACATATTCACCTGAGCAATACATCAAACTCCTAAACACCTATTCGGATCACATCGCGTTACCGGACGAGAATAGAAATCTGCTGTTTGAAGGGATTACCAATCTTATTGAGACGAAGTACGACGGTCAAGTAACCAAACACTACGAAGCCGTTCTTGACTTTCGGGGGACGAAATGAAAATCACGAGGGTTGAAACATTCCAGATTGAGACACCGCGTTATTACGGTCACATATCGGGGCATGTTATCGTCAAAGTCCATGTAGACGACGGTCCCGTCGGATTAGGCGAAGCCTCGGATAGCAAGGCAGATGATTTAAGTGCAGTAACCAAACGCTATAACGACTTACTCATCGGACGTGATGCGACCCGTATTACGGAGATCAACGAGTTCCTACGCGCACAAAATTTCGGTAGCACGGTTAGCAATCTACACCTCGCTTCCGCTATTGATCTTGCGCTTTATGACCTGAACGGCAAGGTCCAAGGCGTACCGGCTTACCAAATGCTCGGCGGCAAGATGCGTGACAGCGTCTATTGCTGCTACCCAATCTTCGGATGGCAGGTAAAGGAGGATTTTGAAAAGACCGCGGGTTATCTGCAACGGTTGATAGATCTCGGACACCATCTTTTCCGCTACTACGTGTCGGGCGACAGCGCGTTGGACGATCAATTCCTGACCGAGATGAAGTCGAGGTTTGGCGAGCAGATCAAGCTCAAACAAATTGATTTCTCCGGTCGATTCAGCGACTCGGAGACCGCCCTGCGTTATGCGGATGTCCTGCGCCATCATGCCCCCTACCATTTTGAGCAACCCTCACGAGACCTGCAAGTGTGTGCGGAGTTCACCAAGCGTATGGATTTACCTGTGAGTCTGCACATCAGTAGTTTAGAATATGGGTATGCGGCAGCCGAACGCCGTGCTTGCACCATTTTCAATGTAGCGTGTGTAGCCGGAGGTCCAACCCATATCCCCCGTCTGTTTGCGTTGGCAGAAGCAGCTGGACTCGAATGCCTGATTGGCACGGATCAGGAATCTACGCTTGGAACAGCCGCACAAATCCACGTCGGTGTTTCAATGCCGAACCTCAGCCTACCGTGCGATCCGATGGGACCCGTCCTCTATACAGCATCACCAGCAAAGGAGCGCATCCGAGCAGAAGCCAGCCACCTCTATCCACCTGAACGACCGGGACTCGGTGTTGAATTGGATGCGGATAAGTTGAACGCCTTAACAGTCGCATCAGCATAGGATTTCTCTGCTGTAGGAAACGATTTCTTCCATAATCCGCGTAATCCGTGTAATCTGTGAAAATCCGCGATTCAGACTGACCACTGAAAACCAATCAATTGACATCTGCTCTCAATTATGATAGGCTAATGTCAGTTCGGTGTCAGCACACCGAAACCAGAAAAAATTCCCATTTGAAAACTTGTTGGAGGAAAAGTATGTTTGTTATCATCGCACCGATTCAGATTAAAGAGGGGCACAGAGATGCCTTCATTGAAGCCATGATAGACGATGCAAAAGGCTCTGTCGCGGATGAACCCGGCTGTCTAAGATTTGATATAATTCAAGACGGTGCCGATCCGAATCGGATTTGGCTCTACGAGGTTTATACGGATGAAGCAGCGTTCCAAGAGCATCTGAAAGCACCACACTTCATCAAATGGCGGGATACCGTCAAAGACTGGTTCGCTGAGAGCGATTTTAAAGGCGCAGGCAGCGGAAGTTCCAATATTTATCCCCCAGACGACGCTTGGAAGTAACCGATTTTGATAGTTGACGCACTGTCCATAGTTTCACCCTCTGTCCAGAACATTCTCGCGGGTAAGAAGGTCGTCGAGATACGACGTTGGCTACCACCGGAGACTCCCTTTCTCAATCTCGTGCTGGTAGAGAATGAGATTTACTTGACCGAAGACGGACAGGAAGACCCAAATGGACTGGCACGCGCCGTCGTGGACATTATAGGCGTTCACGAATGGACACCTGAAGAAGCGGAATCACAAGGCGTAGAGTGGATCCCTAACTATGTCTGTTGGGAACTCTCAAATGTGCGGTGCATAGAGCCACCTATTCCTTGTGTCGCGCGGCGGAAAATCTATAAAATCAACATTGACACCGACTCAACGTTTCTCCAGGCGTTTGAGCCGACATCTTAATATGGAGGCATGAAATGAGACGGATAGTTTCCTATATTCTGAGTGCTGCATTCATTTTCACATTTCCCGTCGTGAGTGAGGCGATTGAAGATGACGCAATGGTCCTTTACTACTCGTTCGATGCTGGAAAGGGAAAAGAGGTCGAAGACCTGAGCGGCAAGGGAAACCATGGCACACTCGAAGGCGATGCCAAATGGGAGAAAGACGGAAAGATCAATTCGGGGGTGTTTTTTAATGAGCAAATTCAGAAAGGTGTCGTCGCCGCCGAAGCGTCTGATAGTCTGGCGATTACCAAGAATTTGACGATGGAGGTATGGGTATACCCGGAGAGTGTCGGCGATTATCGTAATGTCCGCGGGCAGGCGGGACCCCACACGTATTATCTGAGTATCCATCAAGGTAGACCCTCCGTGTGGATGGGATGCCCCGGTGCTGGCGGACGAACATGGAACAGCGCAAAGAACGAGATCCCGAACGATAAGTGGTCGCACGTTGCCGCAGTTTACGAGTTTGATAAGGAACTTCGGCTTTATATCAACGGTAAACTTGACAATACCTATAAAGTGCAAGGCGAAATTCCTGTTTCTCAAAACGATCATTGGTTCGGCAATCGCCTCGATGGTCCGTGGCCCTATGGCGGAAAACTTGATGAATTCGTTATCTATAACCGTGTCCTAACTGAAGATGAGATTCAGCAAGATATGGAGCAAGTCTTAAGTGTATCGCCCTTGGACAAAGCAGCGACGACTTGGGGGCTGCTCAAAAGGGATAGAGATGTTGACTAAACTGATGCCGCAGCTGTTTACTTGGGTGGAAGTTCACGGTGCGTCGCGGAATCAAGCATATAACTGGAATAGTTTTTTAGTGCAAGACGAGAGCAACAGCATCCGAACATTGATAGATCCGCTCCCACTGTCAGCAAATCAGATTCAGCAGATTGACGAACTTGGCGGTCCAACACATCTAATGTTAACCTGTGCCTATCACGAGAGAGGTTTGGTGGAATTCAAACGAAGATGGGATTGTAAGGTTTTGATCCATGAAAATCAGGTAGATGAGGTCGAGTTTACTTTTGATGCCACGTTCGCGGACAGAGATATGCTTTGGGATCTCCTTGAAGTCATGCGTGTACCGAATGTCCGGCATCGTGAGGAAGCCTGTTTCTACCTAAAAAATCACAAAGGTGCACTGATAATCGGCGATCTCCTCAGTGGAGGCAGAAAAGACAGCGGCATTCCGGATGGAAAAGTGGGATTTAACGCGCCTGAATATCTGGTGGATCTCGACAAAGCCCGCTTATCCCTCAGAGTGCTGCTACATTTTGAATTTGATCTTATGTGTTTCGGTCACGGATCGCCAGTTGTTCGTGGTGCTAAGGAGGTTTTGAAACGTTTTATTGAATGTGATGTTACGTGGGAAGACTTGGCTCAAAGACGAGAAGAAGGATTTCGTTTAAATCCTGCACTTAGAAATCTTCATCGCACCTAACAAACGGATGCTATCTAATTCTAACGATAGGAACATTAAGGAAAAAAGATATGTCGGATGTTAGATTCGCGCGTCCAGATGATGCACAAGCAATTCACCTAATATTACAGGAAGCATGGGGAGACTCGCTTCTCTTTGATGTGTTCGCGGATCATATTTCGTCGCCTGAGCATCAAGTCTTCGTTGCGGTTGAGACTGGCGAAGTGGTAGGTTTCCTTTCCGCTTTTCTGGTGTCCGGTTCAGTTCCTCGATGGGAAATAGATCTTATTGTTGTGCGTTCTACGAGTCAGGGAAAGGGGATTGGGACTTCTCTCATTCAGGAAGCATTAACCTACGGTTCTCGTCTCGGAGTGCGCTCCGCTAAGGCATCAATTCGCATTGATAATTATGCAAGTCAGCATGCATTTTCCAAAGTCGGTTTTACGACGGATGCGCAAGTGCGTAGCCTCCTCCTTTGGAAGCCTCTGGCTTTCAGGTTCGTTGAAAATATGCCAGAGACTGTGCGTCTTGTACCTGTTGACACGTTGACCTATCGTGGGTTGTGGATTGAAGGGTTTGTTAAATCGCAACTCTCTCAACAGGTGCAGCGCGGTGTGATTCGTATCGCTCAGAGTCGTATTTTCGATGAGGACCGCTTAAATACAGGCGTGTTTATCTCAGATGATCTTAAAAGCATTATCGCACCTGATTTATTAACCACTGCCACCGATTTTGGTCAATATCACCGATGGGAGTATCCATTCAAATAAGAATTGAACCCAACAGTCAACCGAATGAAAAACCTTTCCGGGAGGTGTCCGAATGAACGAAGGAACCTGTTTCAGTCCAGAGGATCAACAGTTCGTTGATCGAGCCATGGATTTTTGCCAACAGATGGGTGAACGTGCCGTCCTCATGCTGATAGGGAGTCGTGCCGCTGGTTTCACCGATGGATGGTCCGATCTTGACTTGTGTATCATTGGCGATAAGCATCACCTCTCCGATGAAGATCGGGAAACTTATGAACAAATCTGGCAGCTTTTCGTCGATAGGGGCGATTTTGAGGCACACTGGTCGTTTTATGATGAAGGCGACCTGCGAGCGTGGTTGGAGACGTGCCCAGATGAGATGATGTGGGTCGTTGCCAATTCGAGGGTTCTCTACGGTTGTTCAAGCACTGCCGAAGAACTGAAGCATCACTATTGCGTGTATCCGCCAGCGATTGCGGAGCGAAAATTAAAATGGATGTTCGGCAAGTATTATTTCTCGCAGCGCGGTCCTTTGGCTATGGCAGCTCGAAATAAAATGGAAACGGCGTTTGTTGCCGTTGGAAACGTTGTTGAGTATCTCTGCAAAATATGCTGTGTCGCTGACAGACAGCCGTTTCCCTATGAGAAATGGGTGGTTGAAGCAGCTAAGCAGACCCGATTGGGCGCAATGGTATATCCGTCGATTCAACGCGCGATAGATGGCATTGGAGACTTTCTCGACCCACCAGCCGACCGTAACTGGCGGGACTGGGTACCGGTAAAAGAATTACGGGGGACGTTACCGATTGTTCAAAGCGGGCTAAGGGAACTCGGTTGGGTGGGCGATTGGGTTGACGATCCGAATGCAGCTTACTTTGATGAGACAGCGAGACGACCCGCGCCCTGAATGTCAACAGAAAATATAAATACATCTATCACAAAATAATTAACACAAAAAGGATTGTTATGACACAACGGTCTCTCCAAGTCGGGAATACCGTCCAACCTATTGCTCATGTTGACGAGCCTCAAAAAACAGACTACGAAGGTAAATTTGTTACACTATCGCCAGTCAACCCACAAGACGATGTTGCGGAACTCTATGAATGCTCTCACGGCTCAGGTATAAAGGAGCAAATCTGGACCTACATGAGTTACGGTCCCTTTGATGGCACAAACGGCATGCAAATATGGCTTGAGGATGGTGCTGAATCTCAAGATCCGCTTTTCTTTACCGTCCACCACCTTGAATCGAAGCAACGGATTGGTATGGTGAGTTTTCTTAACATCGTTTCAGATATGCGGCGACTGGAACTCGGACACTTATGGTATTCACCGAACTCGCAGAAATCAAACGTGAACACAGAAGCCATATATTTGATGCTCTGTGAGGCTTTCGATAGGTTAAAATACCGTCGAGTCGAATGGAAATGCGATCCTCTGAATGAAAAATCTCGAGCAGCGGCACTGCGACTCGGCTTTAAGTTTGAAGGTCTCTTCAGACAGCATATAATCGTAAAAGGCCGAAACAGGGATACGGCTTGGTATGCAATGTTGGATAGCGAATGGGCTGCTATTAAGAAGAACATGGAGATGTGGTTGTATCAAAACCCCGACCTTCAGTTATCTTTAACAGCACTTAATAGTGATAGGTTTTGAAATAATAAGGTTGGCTCAATTTCAAGGTTTAGAGTCATCCAATCTGATATAGTTCTTCTGACGTAAATTCAGGGCGTGATAAGTTTCCACACTCCAGCGGAGTGTTATGTCTATAGAGGATGAGGTGCTCAATGTCTTGCACTCCAGCGGAGTGCTATGTATGGAAAGTCTAATATCCATCTAACGGAAGAAAGAAAAGGATGAGCGACTTAAAACAGTATGTCGAAAAACGCAAAGCCAGAGACCCGGAATTTGCCGAGAGTTACGAAGCGGGTTATTTGGAATTCAAGATCGGAGTTCTCCTTCGGCAAGCTCGGGAGGAGGCTGGTTTAACTCAAGAAGAGGTTGCACAAAAATTGAATACTAAAAGATCAGCGATTTCACGAATAGAAAACCACGCGGAAGATGTTAGGTTGTCAACTTTGGGAAAGTATGCAAGAGTACTCGGAAAGAAATTATATTTATCAGTTGGATAAGTAAGGAGATATATTCATGAGCAAATTAAGATTCGCCTGCCACCTGATCCAGTTTGGCGGGGAACAGCAAGAAAATCCCGAAAAAGTGTTACGAGAAGTTGCCGATGCTGGTTGGGAAGGGGTCGAAAGTGTCCCTATGGAGGGCGCAGAAAGCCTCGTTGAAATGGCAACCCTTGCGCGTAGTCTCGGACTCCATATCGTCAACGCCGGTGGCGCAGGACTCGACAGGGTTAGGTTCAACATCACCCTCGGCAATAATGCTGCCGAAGTGCCATCGTTGAGGCGTTCAGAATGGGGCGGTGCCGATCCAAGCGATGCAGATTTTGAGAACGCTGCCCGAACATTGGACGACATCCTCGCGTATTGTGACGCTCATCACATTAAAGGCTTCCATCACGCACATCTCGGCACAATGCTTGAAACGGTTGAGGATGCCGAACGCCTCTTGGCAGCGGCACCGAGTCTCTGGTTGCTGTTTGATACAGGGCACATGCTCGCTGCGGGAAGCGATCCGATGCAGGTCTTTGAGAGCGAAAATTTACGGAATCGGATTGGACATGTCCATCTCAAAGACTGCCACGCAGATGACCCTGAGACATGGGATTACAGAACGCAACGCTTTGGCGAGCAGGCGCGTTTCGCGGAACTTGGCGCAGGGAACTTAGGGCTTGATGTCAAAGCTGCACTTGAAGGACTTGAAGCGGTCGGTTACGACGGATGGATCTCTGTCGAGCTTGACCGTCCGTATCCGCCGCGTCCAGCAGCTGAAGCCGCAGTTGTAAATCGAGAATACCTGCGGAGTCTCGGATACTGAACGGAGGCGTGCTATTATGCTGAAGCGAATCAAAATTCAAGGGTATAAATCACTCGTGGATCTTGAGGTAAACTTTGAGCACCTTGCTGTACTCGTCGGTCCCAACGCTTCAGGAAAGAGCAATTTCCTTGATGCCTTACACCTTCTATCGCGCGTAGCAACCAGCCGGACCTTGAAAGAAGCATTTGAACTGCCTTATCGAGGACATGCACTGGAGTCGTTTACTTTTGGCGAAGAGGGTGTCAAAAGCCTCTTGGAACAGGAAACAGTATCGTTTAGTATAGAGGTAGATGTTCAGATTTCTCCGAAGATCGTTGAGAATGTCAATCAACAAATTCAGAAGATGAGACGGGTGCCACTGGATGAAGATGAATCTGTTTCAAGGCGGTCACCACCTACCGTGCGTTCGCAAAATCTTCGGTATCGGATTGAGATTGAGATGCTCCCGAAGTTGGGCACTTTACGGGTCGCTGACGAGTATCTCGCTGCACTTAATACCACAGGTCAGTTGAATCAAAAGCGTAAGCCATTCTTGGAACAGATTGACAATCAGCTGCATTTGCGGATGGAGGGGCAAGCGCGTCCAGCCCACTATGAGCGAGGTCTCAATTATAGTATCCTTTCAATGGCGCACTATCCACCTCACCACCCTCATTTGGTTGCGATGCGGCAGGAATTGGCGAGTTGGTTTACCTTCTATTTCGAGCCGCGTGAACGCATGCGGCTCCCAAACCCTGTTAAGGAAGTTCACCATATCGGGTTGATGGGGGAAGACCTCGCAGCCTTTCTTAATACTTTGCGAGGTCTCAATCCGCGACAGTTTGAATCTATCGAGAAATCTCTCCATGCTATGATTCCCTCTGTAACAGGCATTGAGGTCGGTGTCAATGCATTAGGTGAAGTGGAATTGAATCTGTGTGAAGGCAAAAAACGTATTTCTGCACGGGGCTTATCAGAGGGCACGCTCCGAATTTTAGGGCTTTTGACACTCGTTGGTGCCGAAGAACCGCCAGCGTTAATAGGATTTGAGGAACCAGAGAATGGTGTTCATCCGCGTAGGATTCGGCGCATTGCTCGGTTTTTGGAAGCTCGTATGCTTCTTGAGGATATTCAATTCATTGTCACAACACACTCATCACTTTTGCCCGATCTCATTCCTCCTGAATCTGTGTACGTTTGTCGTAAAGTTGATGGCAACACAGAAATTGAACCTCTTACCATGATGTATCTCGCACCGCTATGGAAACGGGTGGATATTGAGGATGTGCTGGCGGATGAAAGCGCGTTATCTCCGTCTGAACGTATCTTGCGGGGGGACTTTGATGCGTAATATCAGTCTGTTCGTTGAAGATACAGTCCATGAGGATTTTCTCGTGGTATTGGTTCAGAGGGTTGCTAATGCGTACAACATTGAGATCAAGATTAAAGTCTCCAGTGTCCGTGGTAGACATGAAGCCGTTATTACGGAATTGGGACAGTATCAACAAGATTTGCAACGCAACTGCGAGGATCTGCCGGATCTCATCATCGTAGGCACGGATAGTAATGGTAGGGGATTTTTGCAGCGGGAAAAAGAGGTCAATCAGGCAACCTCCAATTTGGCGGATCGCGTTATCAGCATGATTCCGCAACCGCATATTGAACGATGGTTGCTTCTTGATTCGGAGGCGTTCAAAAAAGTGTTTGGCGCGGACTGCTCGGTTCCTAAGCGGAAATGCGACCATGACCGTTACAAGCGTCTTCTGCTGCAAGCGATCCTTGACGGAGGCGTGGTTCCGCTTTTAGGCGGCATTGAACGAACAACAGATCTCGTCAACGCAATGGATCTCCAACACTTGGAGCAAAGCGATAGATCCTTCCGAAGATTTTTCAGAGCGTTGCAACACCGTTTTGAAATTTGGCAACAGACAGAGAGTGAAGGCGCGGACACCGAGATTAATTAGGTCCCCCTCTTGGGGCACTTACAGCAAAGTTTCACTTTTCCCTAAGCTAAGCCTGCTGCATGCCTTCCCGCAGCTGGATCTCCGGCAGCATAGAACGTTCTACTCTCTTTGTCGATATGGATCATGGAAGGCGCAGCAATCGCACCTCTATGCATCCTAAGTTGATGCCCGCGATTACCAAGTTCTTCCCTGACGCTTTCACCCACACTGTTGTTGATAGTCAACGAACCCGCTTGTCCGAATGTCTCTATGCGGTTCGGATTCGGATCGAATGAATCTTCGTGATGTGCAGTCGCAAAACGCGGGGCTGTAACGGCATCTTCTGGTAGCATGCCAAACTCAACGAAATTGAGCAGTAAATTCATCGTCGCTTGATCTTGCAAGTCTCCACCGGCAACGCTGATTGCTAAAATAGGCGCGCCATCTTTAAGAACCAGCGTAGGGGTAAGCGTAATTCTCGGACGCTTTCCGGGCTGAATACAGTTCGGATGTCCGGGAGTTGTGTTAAGGCTCCGTAAACGGTTGCCATAACTGACACCTGTTGGACCAACCATACCGCCTGCGTGATAGACGTTAGCACTCGGGGTCGCAGCAACGACATTTCCCCACTGGTCGGCAACCGCGCAGGTCGTCGTTCCACCTACACCGGGTCGGAAGACACCGCCTGCTTTTAATGGCTCCATATTATCCACATCACCGGGACGCACTTCGTGTGATGCTTCCCGCATATCAATTAGTGGGCGGCGGATCTCAGTATAGGCATCCGAAAGGAGCGCGGATAACGGCACATCTACAAACTCCGGATCGCCGTAATAGGCATCGCGATCAGCCATCGCCAGTTTGAGTGCTTCCGTGACCACATGCACGTAGTCTGCCGAGGCATTACCCATCGCTTTGAGATCGAAACCTTCCAATAAACGCAACGCCTGACAGAGATAAGGACCTTGCGTCCAAGTACCACACTTGTACACTGTATATCCTCGGTAGTCCACCGTTACGGGGTCTTCAACAAGCGTAACATGCGCAGCAAGGTCGCTTTTACGAAGAAACCCGCCCTTATCAATGTAAAAACCTTCCAAAGCATTGGCAATATCGGTATCAGCACCGTTCCGTCCGTAGAAGCGATCACTTGCCGCTTGGATTTTTTCCTCGCGGCTTCCAGACGTTTTCTGTTCCGATTCAACCATCCGACGCAGGGTGACCGCCAAATCAGCATGCCAATCCGCCTCACCAGCATCAAGCAGTGCGAGCGTGGGTGCAACGATGTCCTCAAACATTTTCGTGCCGTACAATTTGAGTGTTGTCGTGCAGAGGTCCACAACCGATGGCACGGGTGCCATTTTGATGTCGCCGTTCGGGATCCCGTTCTCCATATACCAATCAATTGCGGTTTGCGAAAAAGGCGCGCGTCCCTGTCCGGAAAGGGACTTGACTTCCTGTTTTTCCGCGTCAAAGATAAGAAGCGGCACTTCACCCCCGATAGAACAGGCACCGTGGTCTGTAACGTTGAGCGCGAGAATTGTTCCCGCCGCTGCGTCTGCCGCATTTCCACCTGCTTCCAGAATCTCGATCCCCGCTGCGACCGCTTTCGGACCACCGGCAGCAACGGCTCCAGTTTTACTAACAGCATTCCAACCAATTTCTTGAGTGTTTGGCATCGGTTTTTCCTTTGCTTAGCGTCAGAAGTTGATCTAATTTCCAATTCCCTTTTTTGCAATTGAAAGCATATCACAGAACTTCATCTTGCGCAACGTCTAAAATGATGTAACTTCTGTAGTCAACAATAGCACTTGACAATTGCTATCAATTAGGCTTAAACTTTATAGTAAAATCCGAAAATATGTTTACAGTTCGTCAGTGAACAAGAGCCCTACCGCCGCTGGCGAGGATTGTATCCTCGCCCTTGCATTGGTGTATAAGTAATTACGGGTTCTACTATAATGGAAATCCAGAAGACTTGGTTTGTGAGGATTGAAATGTGTGGTAACGTGCTGATCCAAAAAAGATTCATGAAAATTTGTGGTTTCTCGTTACTCATCGCTATTATGGTGTTTGCTTCCACCGTGTTAGCAAATGAAAACGAGAACACATCTCAACGGAATCCAAAGATAACAGATAATCCGGAACCTGTAACAAACGATAATACACATCTAATACCCAAAACAGAATTTGAAGGACCTGTACTCGAATTTGACTTTCCATCTCTGCATATAGGTGTCGCTGAGTATGAAGAAGGTCCTACAGGGTGCACTGTGTTCTATTTTCCTAACACGGCAAAGTCTGTGGTTGATGTTCGGGGCGGAATGCCTGGAACCATTCAAGGTATTGCCGCTGCAGATGGTGGTGGGGTAAGTGCTATTTGTTTTGCTGGTGGCTCTCTTTACGGTTTGGAGGCTGCGACTGGGGTATCTGCTGAGATATTCGCGCAGAGCGGTTACGCTGGCGTACATGGCGTACGTGGAGCCATAATCTACGATTTCTTCCGAGCGAACTGGATCTATCCGGACAAAACGCTGGGTCGGGCAGCCTTGCGTGCAGCTAAGCCGAATATTTTTCCGCTTGGTGCCAAAGGCGCAGGCCGTTCTGCGACTTGTGGGAAATGGCTCTTGAAACCTTTCGAGTGGGAAAGTGCAGGACAAGGGGGTGCCTTTCACCAAGTCGGTCCCACAAAGGTTGCGGTATTTAGTGTCGTCAATTCACTCGGAGCCATTATGGATCGCCAAGGCAATGTCGTTAGGGGGCATTACAACCCTCAGACAGGTAAAAGACATACACTTACGGATGCTCTGAACCTACCACCGTCAGATGATGATAGCGCGAATCCGTCGGTGGGTAACACGACGCTGACGTTGGTAGTTACCAACCAGAAAATCAGCATGGAAGAGCTGCGGCAATTAGCTAAGCATGTTCACAGTTCGATGACACGAGCGATTTATCCGTTTCATACCAGTGTTGATGGGGATGTCCTATACGCTGTGACAACAGATGAAGTAGACAATCCAGATATAAATCACTTCCGCTTAAGTCATATAGCTTCTGAACTCGCTTGGGATGCTGTATTAAACTGTTTCGAGAAGGATGACCCGGAGAAACCTTGAGTTGAAATCGGAAAAAGACAAAAACAAGGGGCGGATTTCCCTACCCTTCAGTTGAACTCACGTTAAGTTAGGAATCTTAGAAAGGAAAATATGGCTGAATACAAGATTGCGGTAATTCGTGGAGATGGAATTGGGGTTGAAGTGATGGAGGAAAGTCTCAAGGTCCTCAACGCTATCGCTGACAGGTATAACATCGAATGGGATTTTGTGGAGTTCCCTTGGGGCTCAGATTACTATTTCAAGCATGGACACATGATGCCAGCAGATGCCCTTGATACCCTTGCGGAGTTCGACCAGATTTATCTTGGCGCAGTCGGACACCCTGACATCCAAGACCACGTTACGCTCAATGGACTTTTACTACCTATCCGACGTAGGTTCGATCAGTATGTCTGTGAGCGGCCAAGTATCCTCTATCCCGGCATTAACACACCGCTCAAGGACAAACGAGCTTGGGATATTGATTTCGTGGTGATAAGAGAAAACACGGAAGGCGAGTATGCCAACGTCGGCGGGTTTCAGTACCAAGGGTTCCCCGAAGAGATCGGCGTGCAGGTTGGTGTATTTACTCGCCACGGTTGTGAACGCATTATCACTTATGCCTTCGAGCAGGCTCGTGCACGAGATAAGAAGCGAAAAGTCACTTCGATCACCAAATCAAACGCGCAAGGCTACGGCATGATTGTATGGGATACAGCCTTCGAGCGAGTGGCGGAAAAGTATCCCGACATAGAGACGGAATCGTTGCTTGTAGACGCAGCATGTATGGATTTCGTGCGGAGACCAGAGGACTTTGATGTAGTTGTCGCCAGTAACCTGTTTGGGGATATCCTCACGGACATCGGCGCGATTATTACCGGAAGCATGGGATTGGCTCCGAGCGGCAATATCGACCCGCAACGTCGATTCCCGTCGATGTTCGAGCCGGTTCACGGGAGTGCCCCAGACATCATGGGAAAAGGCATTGCGAATCCGCTGGCGGCAATTATTTCTGGTTCGATGATGTTGCGTTTCATGAGTGAGGTAGAAGCGGCGGAAACGATAGATGCTGCTGCACTAAAGGTCGTCGAAGAAGGCAAAACCCTCCCACCGGACCTTGGAGGTCAAGCCACAACCTCACAGGTCGGTGATGCTGTAGTGAATGCACTCAGTTAATGTGCTTTTCGCAGACTTCGCATCCCTTTAACAATCTGAAGGAGCGGTAATTTGAGAGAGGTTTTCTTTGATTTATTCGAGACGCTCATAACTGAGGAAACGAGAAATGATTTCCAAGCAAGGGCTCCGATTCATGAGCGACTGAGTACGACCCAAGATCGATCTTCACTTCCAATATCTCATGGTGGAGTATGTTCAAACTGACAGAAACGGACTATCACGCAGCAATTACCGAAAACTTCCCTCAGTTGCCGATTGAAACATGGGAAACACTCCACGAAGGTTGGGCGAATCGGACGTTTTTAATCAATCGGCGGTTCGTTTTTCGCTTTCCGAAACATCAAGTTGCAGCACACGACTTAGTCCGTGAGATACGTTTACTGACCGAACTTGCTCCTAGCGTTCCGTTGTCTATTCCGCAGTACCTCTACCATGGTCAACCTACACAACATTATCCGTTCGTGTTTGGCGGCTATGTTTTCATTGAGGGAACGCCATTGAATCAGTGTTCACCGCACGTACAATCGGCATCGTGGTGGCAACCGCCGCTGGGGACTTTTCTCACTGCACTGCATCGCTTTCCTATAGATCGTGTGCAAGATTTATTTGAGACCGATGTTTGTACGACATCACAGGCATGGCAGGAAGGGATAACCAAGATGTGGGGAAAAATACGAATCTACATCTTCCCGCTACTGACTCGCCGACAGCAAGAGGAACTTACCACCTATTTCGAGCAGGTGATGGCCAATTCGTCTATCTTTTCCTTCACCCCGGTGGTTATTCACCAAGATTTTTATTCACACAACATTCTAGTCGATGTCGATACGGAAACCGTCACTGGAATTATCGATTGGGGATCTTGCACGGTTGGTGACCCCGCAGAAGATGTTGGCGATCTGGGTGCTTACTATGATGGCGTTATTGACGATGGCTGGCATTCTCGCTGCGCTTTTTACCGCCGTACCGCCCCATTTCCGGATTTACTCTATGTTCTCGAACACAACCAGCAGGAAAAAGTAGCGTCAATCATGCGAAAGATTGATACGTTATGGATACCGTGAGTCAATTCGCACGATTTGGATAGATCGGGCGAAAGATGGACACCTCGCATTTATTGTTGGAAAAACAATTAACATAACACTTGGAGAATAGATATGACACTCATTTCAATTCATGACGCAGCAGCCAACGGGGATCTCGATGCCGTAAAGAAAATCGTTGAACAGGACCCTCGCCTGGTCAACGAGGACGACCAACACGAATGGCGTCCTATATTTCATGCCGGATTAAGACGGCACTATGATGTTGTTAAATATCTAATAGACTGTGGTGCCGATTTAGCCGCCCATGATGGCTACGCGATTCACTATGCTGGAGAAGTGCCAAATAATAAGGAAGTCGTATCATTACTCATTACGTATGGGGGCTTGGATGCGCATGCCGAACCATCGAGCGAAGCCGCGCGCCAGTTTATATACGCCGTTTTCTTAGCCAATGTGCAGCGAGTTAACGCAATGCTCCGGGACAACCCAAAGTTAGTGCAGGAGCGTTACGCCCGTGGCGATACAGCCTTGCACCATGCCGCTCGAAACGGTGACCAGGAAATTGTAGAACAGTTGGTCGGCAGTGGTGCAGATGTCAATGTAACATCAGATCACGCACATTTTCCGCTGTACTGCGCAGCCGGTCATGGACATGTAGAAACGACACAATATCTGGTAGAACACGGCGCGGATCTACAAGCCAGACTCGCGGATGGCAAAACGGTCATTGAGTGGCTAAAACAATTTGCGGATCATGACACTCGCTTTAAATCTTGTCTGGATGTATTGGAGAAATGATGCCTCAAATGCGGCACGACGAACGCGCCAACGGTATGTTTTCATGTTCGGCGGTACAGAAATAATATGCGGAAAATTAACAACCTAACGGAGCAGTGATGTGAAAGCAGTCTTCTTTGATTTATTCAAGACACTCATAACTGAGAAAACGAGAACAGATTTTCAAGCAAGGGCTCCATTTCATGAACGACTGGGCACGACCGAAGATAAATCTTTGCTTTGGTGGACGGAGAACGAGGATGCCGCGATGATCGGAAAATTTCCTGATTGTCTGGCGAGGTTCACAGATTTGTGCGTAGTGGTCGGGTCGCCGCTGACGAAAAAAGACATCGTCATGGCTGCCCAAGAGCACGAGGCATGGAAATCAAAAGTCTTGAGTTGTGTTGAACCTCAGATATTTGAAATGTTGCGTAAAATCCGGGCCCGTGGACTGAAAGTTGGGATTATCAGTAACGCTTTACCAGAAGAGGTCCTCGCTTGGCGATTCTGTCCACTCCAAGGTCTCGTGGATCCGGTCGTGTTTTCTTGCAGTGTCGGCGTAATGAAACCCGATAGGGAGATATTCGAGTTGGCTTGTTCACGCGTATGTGTTCAACCTTCCGAAGCGTACTTTGTTGGGGATGGCGGTTACGATGAACTGCAGGGTGCGGCATCTGTCGGCATGAGGGTGATTCAGGCGGCGTGGTATCAAGATCGAGATGTGGAATGGTCTTGCACATCTCCTTTAGTACGGGCACACTTGATAACGGATCTTCCTGAGTTGTTGTGTTAAATCAAGGCGTGGACAAGGAACGATATAGATACTATTTGACTCTGGGAAGGATCAGCAGAGATGCCAAATGAGATAGACTTAGCGAACCTTGAACTCCGCGAACTGACACCAGACCTTGCCGACGACTTTCTTGACTACTTCGATGGAGATGCGTTTGCTGACAACCCGGAAGGGGCTTCGTGCTACTGCTGCTATTTCCATTGGACCGGTGCCGATGGCGAGGATTGGTCTTTGGGAACTGCAGCAGCGAACCGTGCGTGGAAGGCTGAACTCATCCGACGTGGTGAAACGACAGGTATCCTTGCGTATCTCGACAATCGTCCGATTGGATGGTGCCATGCAGCTGAAAAACGTTCGCTTGCACACTTAGCTGCTATGGACGTTCTGGCGAGTCCCGACGACGAATCTGTTGGATCCATTGTGTGCTTCGTTGTAACCAAACGCTTTCGAGGCACAGGACTCTCAAACCTTCTGCTCGAGGCGGCGTGTGACCTGCTCACCAAGCGGTCCCTACGGATTGTGGAGGCGTATCCAGACCATCAAGCCACCGATAGCTACGCAAATTTCCACGGTCGTCTTGATATGTTCCTCAACGCCGGTTTCCAAATCCATCGCGAACTGGAAGGCGACATGGCTGGAATCGTGATCGCCAGACGGAAACTGACGAGCCAGTACTCGGTAGAACCGTCCAACTCGCTTTAGGAAACGATGATCATGTATACATCATTTTATGCAAAGTCCTCAAAATAAGGAAAAGTTCCAATGAAGGTCCAGATCGCCACACGCGCTGATATTCCGAGTTGGCTTGAATTGGCATCACAGGTTGAGTTTCTCTTCGGACCGATGGTTGACCAGCCTGATTTTCAGAGCGCACTACGCAAAAACATAGATCGAGAGAGTGCTTATTGTGTTCGAGAACAAGATCAATCGGCTGGGGTGCCGTTGATGGGAGGCTTGTTTCTATCTTGCAAACCACCTGAATATCATATTCGCTGGTTGTCCGTGGCAGAGTAATGGCGGCGCAGGGGTATCGGCACGGTTCTCTTAGAGCATGTCTTTGATTTGATCAAACCACCTGCCGAGTTATTCGTCACAACATTCGGCGCGGATAATCTGGAAGGTCAGCCAGCGCGTCAATTCTACAAGAAGATGGGTTTTGAATTTTTGGCAGAGGCACCTCCAGGACCGGAAGGGGGATCCAGAGAGATCTTTCAAAAATCCTTTCTGTCAGACCCCATTCGTTCCATTTGAGTCAATCGCTTATTCATTGAATCCAACTTCCAACAACATCTACTTCAAAATCGGTTATATGCTTGCGAGGGATGCATTAGCATTCGATTTTTACCCACCCAATAAGCGGGATTAATACATGGAGACTACAAGACCACGACAATACTGGGATGATTACGCATCTCGATTCAAGAACCGAAGTTTGGCAGAATTATACGAGTTACGACCTCCCTATCCAGACGAAACCTATAGGATACTTCTAAATTTACTCGGAGAATCACGAGGACGAGTTTTAGATGTCGGATGTGGTCCCGGAAAAATAGCGCGGGGGCTTGTCGGGCAAGTAGAAAGTGTTGATGCGGTTGACTTCTCGCAGGAAATGATCCGAGTCGGAAAATCGCTCATCAACGGTGATCACCCAAACCTCCGATGGATCAATGGAGCTGTTGAGGAAGTGCAGCTGTATCCACCCTACGATATGATAACGGCTGGCGCAAGCATTCATTGGATGGAGTGGGACGTAGTTCTTCCAAAATTCAAGGAAGTATTGACGACAAATGGTTATCTCGTAATCATTGATGGGGATCGTCCTATTGGATCGCCTTGGCAGGACGCAGAACTTTCACTAATTCACAAGTATTCTACCAACAGACACCATGAACGGATTGATCTGATCCGGGAGCTTGTGAATAGAAGGCATCTACACCTGATTGGAGATAAGGAGACAACACGGGTGAGTTTCTCTCAGCCACTGACAGACTATGTTCAGTCTTTTCATTCGAGAGAAAGTATGTCCAAAGAACACATGGGAGAGGAAAACGTCAAGGCATTTGATGCCGAACTGTCGCATGTCTTGTCTAATTTTGTTGATGATGAAGGATTCCTCACTTTCCAATTAGAAGCAAGAATCACCTGGGGAAGACCGCTAACGTAGAACACAAAAACTAAACATTCCACCGAATCATTGTTCCTCGGTTTCTCTGGGAAGACGGAAGTTCGGTCCGCCATCGGTTGATTGAATACTAAAGCCGCTCCAACCCCACCTTTTGTATTTCCCCTTTCCACGGGTATATATCACCTGTGTCAGGTGTTCATCGGCAATCGTAATATTGTAACGTTTTTCAATTGTCTCATTTCCGATAGGAATCCGTAATCGTTGAATCTGCTTCGCACCACCCGCAATGAGGTTTATCTCTAATGGCTCAGATTCATTCGCACTGAAATAACATGTCACTTCGTATGTTCCGTTGGGAAGTGCCACGCGGAAAACGCCATCTTCCGTGCCCCAAATGCTATCCTCGTAGGGTTGTGGAACTTCAGACTCATTTTCAAAATCTTCCCGCTCCGATTCTGTCAGCCACCCGTATCGCCCATCCGTATAGACCGTATCCGCATGAACAGCGATGTGTCCCGGTGCCGTCTGTCCATCGTCAGGTTGCATGTCAAAACTGACAGCAGTTCTGCCACCCCACATTTCAGGGTCCGGTGCCTTGCGTTTGCGGCGATAAAGTCGGTTGTAGTCGTTGGAATCGATGAGTTCATACTCTTCCTCCAAACCAGCGACATCGTTATACTCTGTCCGCCAAATGATGGCGTAATCAGCAGGCAATTCTTTTTCCTTGTATTGCAGCGGAAAATGATCCGTATTCGCCTCGTAGTTATCAAGGTACCCGATTCCCATGTGCGTCGCTAACAGACACTCGATGTGTCCAAACGGCTCAACGTATTTGGGTTGAAAGCCGAGCGAATCTGAAAAACCGCCCCATTCTCCGGGTTCACTCGTGAGAATTGTATCTTTTTCGTCCATGCCCTCCAATGAGAGCGCGTTGGTGATGTCCCGATTGAGTAGCGCATACGTGTGGACATTGTAGCCGAGATGCCATAGAGACAATGTGATGATAATGCCCGTCACCGCATAGTTTGCGTAGCGATGCAAATTGACAGCGAAGAACGGGAGCAACACGAGAAATATATACAGATGGAACCGGTCATTTATCCAACCGCCGCTGTAGCCTGACCACGGGGCTATGTAATACATCGCCGTGATAAGGATTGCCATGATCAGAAATCCATCCATTTGTGTCACAATGCGCATCCAAAGCCGTTCGCCAGTCTCTTTCCATTCCTCTGATTCACGGAATTGATAACACTGCCGGATTCTATTGATGACCGTAAGCACAAAGGCGATGGCGAAAAAGACTAACAACACCCGTCCGATGAGTACGTGATCGTCCCGAAAGGAGACCAGAGATTTCATAGCGAAGAAGTAGTCATTTAGCCATTCAAAACCCTTATGGTTGCTATCACCCCCGTGAGCGTTGGTAAGGTAGAAATAGTAGGAGAACAGGATAAAGTAAGCAGGTATGAGACTCCCTATGAAAGTCAATGTAGGTTTGAGTTTCGTCAGACCCTCCTTGAAGCGGTGCACCAGTGGCTGTGATGTCTCCTTGTAACCCCATATCCCTTGCAGTGCATCGTAGCCTGATGAAAAGAGAGCAAAGAACGTCAGCGACATAATCAGCAATGCATAGGAGTGGTAGTGCGTGAGGTAGGTCGCCAACAGTAGGACGTATATGGCCACGATGTTTATCAATCGGAGTTCATCCTTAACTCTCCACCAATAGCCAAGCGTGAAGAAAAACAGCGACATACTGAGGACAAAGTTGTAAAATCCCATGTGGAGCAGGTAGTTGTAGGCGAAGAGAAACCCAAGCAGTCCGAAGACCATGTTTCTCTTTTGGACACCGTTGAGGAAATACAGGAGAGCGAACGGTAGGAGACCGATGCAGAGCGTAAGCACGATTTTTTCGCAAATAAGCGGTGGAAAGATGTATAGCAGTAATAGCAGGAGCGCGTGAGAGGTCCAGTTCGGAAAAATAGTGGCATTCAGTTCGTAAACTTCACGTAAACGGTAGTTTTCGTGATTGTGGTACTCCTTCACAACATAGGAGTTGTAGATATGACTTGCCCCGTCCTGTGTCGGGAAATATTTGAAACCCCAGACTGGCAGAAGATGTATCACTAGCAACACAATAACCGTGATATACCCAATGGATAATCGTCCTATTTTCATCCTTTTAATATTCCTTGCGGTTCGTTAAGGCGAGTGTGGCAGTAATACCCCGTTCCTTTTATCCAGTTCGCCCGATGGTTGGACATACGCGTGCTTAATGATAGCTAACTGCTGTTCACAGACTTCCTTTCCTGTCTGAATTCTATTCTAATAGATCATCGCTTTTGTTTCAACACACAAGTTCTTACCGATAACCGATGCTGATAACTGACAACGAGTGTGTAAAGTTTTTGTCACGGTTTACTTAATTTTTTGATAGGACCAGTTTGTTTACATAGCAAGCCGAAGAAAGTGCGAGAGAAGGCCCCGTCTTTTTCTATAGACATATCACGCCTCTGGCGTGAAGAAGCCTTTATCTGTAAAGAGACCTCTTTGCTCCAGCGGAGCAATATGTCTATAGAAATCAACATTGTTCGTAGCTGCACTCCAGCGGAGTGCTATGTGTGTTGACGAGGGGCTGTCGGCGTAAAACCGCTCTATAAGGGAACGCTGCCAAAATATTTACACACCCACTGACAACTATTGAACTTGCTATCTATCCCAAATTGTGGTAGACTACGACATTAGGGTAGAGAGTTAACACATGGATTTATATCTGTTGCGGTTTTGCACAATAATCGGAAGTTGCGTGGAAATTCCGAACATCCGTATCATCGGCGATAACTCACAAACTGGGACGTATATCTTGCGAATCCGCCTTAAAGAGGATACCGCATTACAATTCGGACGGTTCAAGAAAGGGAAACTGATTTCATTGCCCGCTGGTGATTATCTCTATGTCGGTTCCGCACTTTCCGAAAAAGGGGCAACTTCACTGGCGAGACGGCTCGTTCGGCACGCAACGCGCAGTGCGGATAAACCACCACATGCCATCCGAGAAAAAATGATACACCAATTCGCCGAATACGGCTTAGGAAATGGAAATCTATTGCCGAGGCAGGGAAAAACCTTGCACTGGAACGTTGATTTTCTCTTGGATCTGCAATCGACGGAACTTATAAATATCCTTGTTATCCGTTTTCCCGAACGTTTGGAGAATAGAATCGCCAAACAACTTGAACGCGATCCACGGATAGATATTATTGAACACGGTTTAGGAGCAAATGATGCACCGGGTGCTACACACCTGTTACACGTCCGGGCTGATGGTCCGTGGTGGGCGTCCCTCACTGACGATGCAATGGCTGTTCTGGCGGAAACGCCCAATATTAAAGATTGAAATCCTCTATGAAACCCGTTTTTGAATTTTTACATAAATTTTTCAATATTCAACTATAACCACTTCCGAGGTAAATATGCACGACCCACGACTTGATAAACTCGCAAATGTTCTCACGACCCATTCCACGAAAGTCCAACCCGGCGAATTTGTACTCATAGAGGGTATTGACATTCCACAGGAGATGGTCATTGCCCTCATTCGAGCGGTTCGGAACGCTGGTGGGGTTCCGCTCGTTGAACTCAAGCAGAACCGTATCCAACGTGAAATCATTCTCGGTGGAGATGATGCTGGAATAAAACTGATTGGTGAATACGAGACCTATCGTATGAAAAAGGTACAGGCTTACATCGGCATCCGCGGTAGCCACAACATCACAGAGTTGTCTGATGTCCCATCTGAAGCGATGCAGCGCTATCAAAAATATTGGATACGGCCGCTCAATGATTATCGCGTCCCACACACGAAATGGGTTGTCCTGCGATGGCCCTATCCAGCAATGGCACAGCAAGCGCAGATGAGCACAGAGGCGTTTGAGGACTACTATTTCGACGTATGCACGCTCGACTACAGCCAGATGGAACGTGCTATGGTTCCCCTTAAGTCTCTGATGGAAGAGACGGATGAAGTCCACATCGTCGGTGAGGATACCGACTTACGGTTCAGTATCAAGGATATACCGGTTATTCCGTGTGCAGGGGAGTGTAACATTCCTGATGGCGAATGCTTCACCGCACCTGTGCGGGATTCCGTCAATGGCACGATCCATTTCAATACACCCACAATCTATCAGGGGACAACCTTTACTGACATCCGACTCCGCTTTGAAGATGGTAAAATTGTTGAGGCAACGGCAAATAACACCGAAAGGCTGAACGCTATCCTTGATACAGATGAAGGTGCGCGCTATATAGGCGAATTTTCGATTGCCTTCAACCCTTACATCACAAATCCGATGCTCGATATTCTCTTCGATGAGAAGATTGCCGGATCGTTTCATTTCACACCCGGTCAGGCTTATGAGGAGGCGGATAACAGTGTCCGATCCGCTGTCCATTGGGATATGGTCATGATACAGACACCGGAGCATGGTGGTGGAGAGATGTCCTTCGACGGGAACCTGATTCGGAAGGATGGGCGATTTGTTCATCCGGCATTGGAAGCATTGAACCCGGAGAACTTGAAATGAGTAGAGAACAACATCGAGTCCATGGTGATCCGCAGCGATTTGAAGTTGTCGCAGATTTCATTGCCGCACGATACGGTAACACAATCCACTGTGTTGCTGATGTTGCAGGTGGGAAAGGGATACTGACTCGCCTTCTCACTAAGAAGAAAAACTTTGCGTGCGAACTCATTGATCCGCGCCGTACAGTGCTCAAAGGTATTGACCATCGTCCGGAACGGTTTGAACCTGAGATGGCGGATTACTACGACCTATTAGTGGGACTCCATCCCGATGGTGCGTTGCGTCAATTGGGAGAGGCAGCCCTCGTTCGACCTGCCGTGATAGTTCCGTGTTGCAACTTCTGGGATGAACAGCGTCGTGGGCAGGACGAGTTATTGACAGCAATTGAAGATTTCTATCGGCAACATTCAATCCAGTTTGAGCGAATTGAACTCGACTTCAAGGGACCGAAGAATATCGCTATCGTATCCGAACCCACTTGAATCTTGAAGCAGATGCTGATGCCAACGTGCTTGTAACTATAACAGGACTTACACAGCCCTTCGCTGGCGAGGTTTGCAACCTCGCCAGATGCGTGTAATATGTAAGGATTCGTGGAAAAATTGCGTAAGTCCCATATAATTCAATTTATGAGAAAATGGATTCTCACGGCAATCGGAATCAGCCTCTCGCTTGCACTGGGATACGTCTTTCTTGAAGGAAATCCCTATAGCCAATTGATCGGTTTTTTCGGGTTTATGAGTGTTGCCTGTACGCTGATCCCGTTACCGACACCGCCGTATGTCATCGCGCTCGGTAAAGTCTTTCATCCCGGTATTGTTGCCCTCGCCGGAGCAGTTGGGAATGTCATTGCTGCATTTGTGGAATACCAATTGCTGCTTTGGATCTTTTCAAAAACGGAACTCCAGCATCGCGTCGAAACCAACCTTATCTTCCAACGATTTTCCTACTATTTTCGTCGTATGGCGTTCGTGTGCTTAGTTTTTACCGGATTCACACCGATCCCTTTTGAACCTTTTCGGTTCGCCGCAATTCTGATACGCTACAATCTCCCCTTGTATCTTTTAGCAGTTTTGCTCGGACGTTTCCCGCGCTATTATCTGATTGCCCTTATCGGAGAGCAGTTCCAAATTCCAACGCGTTACCTGATCATCCTTCTCATCGTCTCGCTTGCTATTCCTCTCATTGGAATGTTAATCAAGCGTCGCACGTCAGTTGACAACGAGAAAATGGAACACCGATAATGACTGATTTCCTTGTTGCCGTTTTCTTGGTGAGCGGTTATACTTAACCTAAGTTTGATATAATATCTAAGTTCCGGTAGGTTGGTTGAGCGGTAAAAAAATTATATCGTATTTCAGTACAGATCCTGTTTCTTGATGACTTGTTCGTATAAAACAGATATAGCGAAGCCCAACAATCCAAACCTTGTGGATGTGAGAAAGAGTTGGGTTTCACTTGTCCTTTTGTGATTTAAGTTTTCCAATGAACCTTGAAACTTATTTCTCTCTGCAATTTTAATAGATTCCCGTTCAACCTAACCTACACGCTGAATCTGGGAAATTTAATCAACTAACAAAAAGGATGGAACATGGCACAACAACCCAATATTCTCTTCCTGCTCACCGACCAGCAACGTTTCGATTCACTTGGCTGCAACGGTGCTCCCGTCTGCAGGACATCTGCTATTGACGAAATCGCTGCAACCGGCATGCGGTTCACGAACGCCTATACCCCAATTGCCCTCTGCTCACCGGCGCGCGGGTCGTTGCTCACCGGACTCTATCCGCATAACCACGGACAGCTCTCAAACATGGGCAACTTTAACGGTGTCTTTGCAAACCAAATTCTCGACAAACCGGCATATCCTAAACTTCTACGGGATGCAGACTATCAGGTAAGTTGCATCGGTAAATGGCATCTCGCCAAGCAAGGTGACACGGAGTTCTGGGGCTATGACAAATGGCACCCTTATAATGAGTGGCATCAGTGGCTCCGCGACGACGGAATTGACTTCCGAATTGATAGGGATGCTGTCCAACCCTTTGAGTGGGGAGGCGAAGCACCCTTCTATGGAAGACTTCCGCTTCCTGTTGAACGGACAATGGAGGCGTGGACCGCCGATAAAACGATCGAGTTAATCGACGGTTATTCAGATTCCGAGCAACCCTTTATGATTGCCGCGAATTTCTTCGGACCGCATTTCCCGTATGCAGTGCCAGCCCCTTATGACACTATGTATGATCCGGATACCGTTGAACGGTGGGGCAACTTTGATGAGCAGTTCATCAACAAACCTCTCATCCAACAGAAGGAGATGCTCCGGTGGAACGCCAGCCACCTGACATGGCACGATTGGCAGAAGGTCATCGCCGCCTATTGGGGGTTCTGCACCTTCATCGACGATCAAGTGCGGCGAATTCTGGACTGTCTTGAAGCGAACGGTTTGGCAGAGGATACCGCCGTTATCTTTTCAACCGACCACGGTGATATGCTCGGCAGCCATCGACTTTTCAACAAAGGGTTCCACATGTACGAGGAAACACATCACATTCCACTTGTCATCCGTTGGCCCGGTGCAACATCCCCAGGAACGGCGTGTGATGAATTTGTGAACCTTGTAGACCTCATGCCCACGTTTTTGGAACTCGGCGGTGCAGCGATGCCCGACAATCTTGATGGTAGATCGATTGTGCCTCTGTTGCGAGGAGAAAATGTAGAGGATTGGCCAGATGATGTGTTTGCCGAATTTCACGGGTACGAGCCGACGCTTGCTTCTGTCAGGATGGTACGGACAGATTCGTGGAAGTACGTCTACAATCCGTACAGCGAGGACGAACTCTATGACATGAAGAGTGATCCGCACGAACTCCATAACTTGGCGAACCACCTCGGTTATAAGCATGTCCTCCGTCGTATGAAAGCACGCATGGTCGATCGTTTGCGTGAAACGAAAGACAACATCGTCATGGAAGGTGGGTGGCAAAGTAATTCGTTCGACCTGCTCGTTTCTGAACGCGAGCGGTAGCAGGAGCAGGGTAACCTAGCCGCTACTTTTTTCCTATATTCCGGAGTAGTGTGGGGGGCGTGCGGTGTTCATTGTCTGAATCGCGGATTTTTGCGGATGCCACGGATGACGCGGATTTTTGGGAACCCTCTTGAGATCCGTCAGATTGCTGTCGCCTATGCGCAAGGGATTGCGGATAAAAGCGGTATGTTTAGAAATCTACAATAATAGGACTTACGCATTCCATCTTAAAGTCCCCCTGATAAGGGGGATTTAGGGGGTTTATAGTAGAATCCGAAAATATGTTTACAGTTCGCCAGGGAACAACCCCCACCGCCGCTGGCGAGGGAGTTTTTGCTGGGGCGTTTCTTCTAGTATCCTCGCCTTGTGTTGGTGTATAAATAATTACGGGCTTTACTATAAAGAACGGGGATTACCACTTTTTGGGTCTCAATGTCCGATATTTGTGCAATTTGCGTAAGTCCTAATCATAAAAGACACTCTGACATGTCTTTTATAAAGGACGTGGTTATCCTTGTGTCTGGGTCCTCAATCATAAATCACCGTCTGATAACATCTTTTTTCTCGTGATGTAACCTTTTGCCTAAAAATTGTGTCTTTAATATTGTCATAATTAGGACTTACGCCTAATGTTTGATATAGATGCCTGAAACCCGTAATATGGTCTGCCTTGAACGCTTTCACCGCGAATCGAAACAGTTGACAGGACTTGAAAACTGCCAATATCGTCTCCCGCGTATTGTTCGTAATCACAGTGCGTCTGCGTTTCTGGTTTGGATTCACCTGATGCGTCAAGCACATAAAATCGGTCAAACGCTTTATCAAGTCAAGCATGGATTGATTTCTGAATATCTCTGTCAATAACTGAAAACGCCTGCTGCAATAACGCAGCTGCGTAAGTCCTAAATAATTAAGGAGGAACACGTATGAGTACACCTCTTGAACGCGTCTTGGCAAAGATCACCGAGATAGCGGAAGAATCTGCCAATGGCGACTACATCTACCGCGGTGAGTCTAAATGCCATGGTGAAGTCTCCTCAAACCTCTACCGCGAATACAAAGCTGATATTAAAGCAAAGCACTTTGATATGAAGATTGTTCAAGACGAGGTCCTGAAAGAAGCACGCGAATATACTACTGAACTCATAGCGAGTACGCGTTATGAATGGTTGAAAGTTATCCGCAAGTTAATCATAGAATAAGCTAAATGGCGAAACCCTAACCGGGTCTCTTTGAGTTTATCGTAGCTCAGTGCGAGTCTTCGGTAAGTATCCTGCCATCCGAAAGTTCGCTCGACTTTATATCGTAGTTTGTATATGTCTTTGTTAAACCAGCGGAACATGCGCGCAATAACGATAGGTTCTTTAGCATTGCGCTTGTTGGGATAGATCACGGGGATCAGTCCGTGTTCTCTAATCATCTTATGATTCGCCTTGGCGTCAAATGCCGAGTCAAGCGTGAGTGCGGAGCCGCACAGGTCCATACCCATCCGTTGACTAAAAGCGATGAGATCCCTGAAGGCTTCGGGCAAAATGGTTGTATCATGTTCATTGATGGGTCTAATCGTTGTCGGGCCTATGATAAACCCGTGATTATCGGTAAGAGTTAGCTCTTTTTCGCCTTTCTGGTGTTTGTGTCCTGAATAACCGATGCCGGCACCCCCTTTTTTACGACCGTGTTCGACCCATCTCCATGAACGCAGGTCGTATCAAGTTGATCGGTATCAAGCAAGTGTATCACGGACGCCTCAAAAAGGTTCTCATACGAGCCATCTTTGGACCAGCGATGATGCCATTTATAGACATTCGACCAATGCAGTTCATTGCGCCGGGTTCGGAGTTGATTCCATTGAATGCCCGTATGTAAAACATAGAGGATATAGTTGAATATCTTATAGAAGGAGAGTTTCGGCTTCGGACCTTTGATACGTTTCGATAGATGTGGCAAGATATACTCATTAAAATCCTTGCGCGAAACCTGTTTCGGAATACCATTGTATCTCGGCGACTTTTGAGATTCAGCTGTCATAAGAGCACCTTTCATAAAGTAAATGGGTATCAAATGTGGAAAATAAAGGGACATAAAGTGTCGCCTTTTATTCCACTATTTTACAACATTTCTATGTTTTACTCAATATGACTTCACTCACAAAATGGATGGCCTTGAAATCCTCACCGAGCTCCAGCACCACGGCGGAAAGACGAATCTCATTGACTTTACGACTGACTACCTCGTCGCCCTCTTTTTCGCTTGCGATGGCAACTCCGACGAATCCGGTAGGGTTATATTGCTCCAACAGCAGTCTGAAGCTTACAAAGTCGTAAGGCCGCCCAGAACGATTCCTCGGGTTGGGCACCAGAAAAGTATATTCGTTCAAGCTCCCAGTGGTGTTGTTAAGCCAGCTGCTGTCGTATGTATCCCAGCAGACTTAAAAAGCTACATATTAGACTATCTCCGAAAACACCATGACATCTCGACCAAAACCATCTACAACGACCTCTTGGGATTCATTGAAAAGCGGAGTATTCATAAGAGTGCGTATACGGAGTTTTATAAAGGCCTCACCTGCCAAAGCCGTGCAGATTCAACAGAGAATCCGACAGAAAAACAGACGGAGTACGATAAAGCGATTGAGCATTATACCAAAGCGATGGAGTTGAACCCGGAGGATGCCGCAGCCTATTACAATCGGGGTCTTGCTCACGGTAATAAAGGCGAGTTTGACTTGGCGATCCAAAACTTCAACAAAACGATAGAGTTGAACCCGGAGAATGCCACAGCCTATAACGCTGCCATAGGGTTGAACCCGGAGAATGCCACAGCCTATTACAATCGGGGTCTTGCTTACGCTGATAAAGGTGAGGTGGATCAGGCGATCCAAGACTTCAACAAAGCGATAGAGTTGAACCCGGAGAATGCCACAGCCTATTACAATCGGGGTCTTGCTTACGCTGGTAAAGGTGAGGTGAATAGGGTGATCCAAGACTTCAACAAAGCGATAGAGTTAAACCCTGAGTATGTCGCTGCCTATTACAATCGAGGCACTGTTTACGTGGGTAAAGGTGAAGTGGATAGAGCTATCGAAGACTATACCAAAGCTATTGACTTGAACCCTGAGTATGTCGCTGCCTATTACAATCGGGGTAATACTTACGTGGGTAAAGGTGAAGTGGATAGGGCTATCGAAGACTATACCAAAGCCATTGAGTTGAACCCTGAGTATGTCGCTGCCTATACCAATCGGGGTGCTGCTTACGCGAATAAAGGTGAGATTGACTTGGCTATCGAAGACTATACCAAAGCTATTGGCTTGAACCCTGAGTATATCGATGCCTATTATAATCGGGGTGCTGCTTACAAGGATAAAGGCGAGATTGACTTGGTGATCCGAGACTGTACCAAAGTTATTGAGTTGAACCCTGAGGATGCCGAAGCCTATTACCATCGGGGTGCTGCTTACAAGGATAAAGGCGATTTTGCCAAAGCGATATCCGACTATACTAAAGCCATTGAGTTGAACCCTGAGGATGCCGATGCCTACTTCAATCGGGGTAATACTTACACTGATAAAGGCGAGATTGATTTGGCGATCCAGGACTATAATAAAGCCATTGACTTGAACCCTGAGTATGTCGCTGCCTATACCAATCGGGGTAATACTTACGTGGGTAAAGGTGAAGTGGATAGGGCTATCGAAGACTATACCAAAGCCATTGAGTTGAACCCTGAGTATGTCGCTGCCTATACCAATCGGGGCACTGTTTACGTGGGTAAAGATGAAGTGGATAGGGCTATCGAAGACTATACCAAAGCTATAGGCTTGAACCCTGAGTATGTCGCTGCCTATACCAATCGGGGTGCTGCTTACGCGAATAAAGGCGAGATTGACTTGGCGATCCAGGACTGTAATAAAGCCATTGAATTGAACCCTGAGTATGTCGCTGCCTATACCAATCGGGGTGCTGCTTACGCGAATAAAGGCGAGATTGATTTGGCGATCCAGGACTATAATAAAGCCATTGAATTGAACCCTGAGGATAAAGCATTGAAGCTTTTGAGGCGGAGCATGGCGTGAAGGTGCCGGAGGACATCGCAGTACTGTTAAGGTGAGATTGAATAAGGTGAGATTGAAATTGACGTTAGCACTACATCACCCAAGATCAAAAGGGAACATCTATATTATGCGTGTAGACAGTTTCGTGTCTGTCTGATACACTATCTAAATCAGTTTGGGATCAGTTTGGGTGGCACTACCACGAAACGGTTCCCACTCCGTTTCTCCCCCTCCCAGCGTGGTAGCGGGAGAAAGGGCTGGAACTGGGAAACCAAAATCAGTAATTGACAGGTGAGTCGCAAGTATTTGGGACATTGCCATAGCAATCAAGATGGTACTTGTTACCTCGAAAGTGCCGCAGGCGTTGATTGGCGCACTTGCATTCAAAAAATTGTGAAGGGGGAAGCACGATGAAGAATATACCTGCAGAACACGATATATTTGGCAACTTAATCACACAAAAGCGGGGCACCTTGCCAGGACGATTTAGTTTTCGGTTCCAATTTTGTTTTTCGTTTACATAAGTTAACGTTTTTGACGAATCCATGGTTATAGCAGGGATTTCTAACTTTGATAACTGACAACCGATAACCAATAACTTGATATTGACGCATTCAAATATGGAGGTAAGCAATGGATATGGATTTTGAAGTAGCAACAGAAATCCTCAAATCTGGAGTCGTAACAGAAATCTTTAAAAAGGGCTGTGAGTTAACTGGGGAGGAATATAACAAGTTAGAGGTGAAAATCGCCAATGCTTGTCACCAGTACGATAAAAGTTACCGTGAGCGTCATGGACAGGTCAAAGTTTTCTGTGTAGGGATGCGGAAACCCATACCGCTTGATGATGTTTATGTTGGGGTTCAGTTTTTAGATGAGCACAATGCATCACGGTATAAGTCACGCGAAGCGGTTGAACACGCGTTCAGATCAAGAGAATGGCGGCATTTCGGTTCAACTTCAGATGAACACCAGGATGGCACACAAGTTGCCAATGACAAACAGTATCTGATGGTGCTCGGGGGTCCCGGCGTTGGAAAATCAACCTTTCTCCGCAAAGTTGGGCTTGAAGCGCTGAAGGGAAAAGAGGGAAATTTTAAACACAAATGCATTCCTGTCTTTCTTGAACTGAAGCGATTCACAGAAGATCAGATTGATATTGAAGCACTGATTAGCAAGGAATTTAAGATATGTGGTTATCCTTACCCGGAGCAGATGACAAAAGCTGCGTTGGAATCCGGTAAACTCTTAATACTCTTTGATGGGCTCGACGAAGTGCCAACAGCAAAAGTTGACAACGTCATCGGTAACATTGGAAATTTTGTCGACCAGTATAGCCAAAACCGCTTTATTGCTTCTTGTCGGATAGCGGCATATACAGGCGGGTTTAAACGTTTTACTGAGGTAAAGATGGCAGACTTCAATGATTCGCAGATTGAAGCGTATATCAAAAATTGGTTTGACTCAACGCCTGATCCGGATCGTCATGAATTGGACGAAAGCATGAAAACCGCTGATCGATGTTGGACGATGCTGAATGCGAATGAACATTCGACAACCAAAGAGTTGGCACGGAATCCGTTACTACTCACGCTTCTGTGTATGGTTTACGACAACTCACAAAACTTCCCGCAAAATCGGGCGGATCTCTATGAAAGGGCACTCAGGATATTTCTCGAGGAATGGGCGGCTGAAAAGCGAATCCGTCGAGAAGAGTCAATCAGTCAGTATCTGGACATTGCGGCTGAAAAGCGAATGCTTTCTGAAATTGCGGCGAAAAATTTTGATGTAGACCGTCTTTTTTTCAGTGAAGACGAAATCCTTACACAGATTGGAGAATTCGGTAAAGGGAATGCCAATACACTCCCATCTTTTCGTGCCTCTGAAATTTTGGAGACAATTCTTGTTGATCAAGGACTTTTTGTTGAGAGAGTCAGAGGTTCTTACTCTTTCTCTCACTTGACGTTTCAGGAGTATTTAACGGCGAATTATATTGTGAGGGATACGCGATCCATTAGAGGATTGGTAAAGAATCATTTACATAACGATCAGTGGAGAGAAGTCTTCTTGCTAACCTCTGGACTGATGCACCAAGCAGACGACTTGCTTACGGCAATGGAAGCGGAAGCTGCGAAGTCCATCAATACCTCTGGACTCAAGGCACTGTTCCGATGGGCAGAACGGATTACGGACACCTCAAATGATCGGTACAACGGAATTGCTAAACGATCATTTGCCCTGTACCAATATTTTTCTCTGTATGTGCTCAATAAAATTTATGAGACAGTTGGGAATTTCATTCATTTTGACCGATACCAAGACCTCTACCGAAACCTCGACCGAGACATCTACCAAGACATCTACCGATACCTCTACCGAGACCGAGACATCTACCTCGACCTCTACCGAGACCTCGACCGAGACATCTACCGAGGCCAAGACATCTACTTCGACCTCTACCAAAACATCTACCTCGACCTCTACCGAGACCTCGACCGAGACATCTACCGAGACCGAGACATCTACCGAGACCGAGACATCTACCAAGATCCTTACCGATATATGGATGCTAATTTCTATCCACTTGTGCCCGATGAGTTCCGGGATAGATTTGATGAGGAATTGCAGGAACGCATAGCACTTGTCGAACGTATGGAACAGATGAAAATCTTCAAAGATATTAATTTACAGCGAATGATCAGTCGGTTCAATGAACAGCGGGAATTTATCCAGGCGGCAGCGGCGAGAAAAAATGTTGAACCCCCGGCGAAGTCTATTCACGACACGTGGCTCTCTGTTTTCGGTATCACCGACGAGATGCTTAAGATTTCACGCGAAGAGTTAAAGTGTTATATCCAGTATCTTCGCGTAGTCGAACTCATCATTGCGTGTAAAGAAGCAGCTGGAGGTGTCTCACCTAACGTGTGGAATCAAATTGAGGGTCGGTTTTTGCTTGTCTGAAGATTAAGCATTAACTGGTAGAACTCATAGAGAGCAAGAGCTAAGAATCGTTGAAAGTCAAACGAAAGTTTATCATTGAATATGCTAAATTCCGAAAACCTAAACGGGTTTCTTCAGTTTATCGTAGCTAAGAGCGAGTCTCCGATAAGTCCGTTGCCAACCAAAGGTTCGCTCCACCTTATATAGGTCTTTGTATACATCCTTGTTAAACTATCAAAACATGCAAGCGATTACAATAGGTTCTTTGGCATTCCGCCGGTTCGGATAGATCACTGGGATCAGCCCCTGTTGTTTAATAAGCTTATGATTCTCCTTGGCGTCAAAACCGGAATCCAGTGTTAGAGCGGATGCGCCAAGATCCATTCCAATCCGTTTCGTAAAGTCTATGAGATCGGAGAATGCTTGCGGCAAAATCGTTGTATCATGTTGGTTCACTGACTTCAGGGTTATCGGAGCTATGATGAACCCATGATTATCGGTGATCGTCAACTCTTTTTCGCCTTTCTGATGTTTATGCCCCGAATAACCTATGCCGTCGCCCCTTTTTTCACAATGGTGTTCGATCCATCTCCATGAAGGCGTGTCGCGTCAAGTTGGTCGGTATCAAGCAAGTGTATGACGGATGCCTGAAAAAGGTTTTCATACGAACCATCCTTTGACCACCGATTATGCCATTTATAGACATTAGTGTAATGGAGTTCAGGATGCCGTGTCCGGAGTTGATTCCATTGAATACCAGTCCGTAAAACATAGCGGATATAGTTGAATATCTTATAGAAAGACAGTTTCGGCTTCGGACCTTTTATACGCTTCTTTAGATGGGGTTTGATATAACGATTAAAATCCTTACGCGAGACCTGTTTCAGAATACCATTGTATCTCGGAGTTTTTTGAGTTTCGTCTGACCTATAGTGAATTTTAGAATTAACAGGACATTTTGAGTTGTAGGAGGGAACTCCGATTCCCGACTATCAGTGGATTTCATCGCGATTCGGAAATCGCTCCTACAGAAAATGTGCCTCTTTAATTTCAAGGTTCACCATAATAACACCTCTCATAAGGTGAATGTGGACATCCAGTGGAAAAGTGAGGTTGCGTCTGTCTCTCCATAAGCCTGCTTAGCACTTTCATAGAGGTGTGCCTTAGCGTGCATATATACAATCTCAACGGAGAACCCCCGGGAAGTATTCCGCCGATAAGTTCCATATCCAGGGGGTGCCATCGCCGATGACAACGACTTCTTCGGTATCTGTTTTGTCTTGATAGATCCCACTCGCCGTGGCTAAGTCAAACCATTGCGATCCGAAACTCACCGCATCCGTTCGGGAGGCAACATACCGCAGACTTGAAGAGCGTGTTGAGGGCATAGACCCCGGAGAGCAGTGTGGCTCGTCTCTGTAGAGACACCCGACTTTGACTTCCTGCCACCCGTCAACCGAGGCGGTGTGGCAGCCATCACAACTGACGTACCACCTCGCCCCGGGGGCAAGCGATTGCTCGTCTACATACGCAGAGACCGACTCCCCGGACGCCCATCTTTGAACCTTACGCCCCAACTCACGACACGCACGCACGACGGACCCCTCAAGCGTTTCTACAGAGACAGACGCATCATCAACGACTTGTGAAAAAATCTCTTGAACTTCTTGGGTGGCAACTGATAAAATATCCATGAGGTATCCTCTCCTATAAAAAGTTGAGTCTTTGGTTTTCTTAGGAAAGGATACCCCTTTTCAGATGCTCTTTCAACACATATATCTCTCAATACATGATGCCAAAATATTTACACACCCAACCCAGATTTGAAAAAAATATGGGAATGTGATAATATGTCCATCAAATTCCTATCCTCGCAGGAGAGCGTTGATGATTATTAGAGTTGACGAAAGTTATCGTCATAGGAGGGATCATACCGAACGGCAGCTCTTCGCAGTCGTTGAACAGAATACGCCGGATTCTATCAAAACACCCCTTTTTCCGCAAGACGAATCAGAGGCATTCACATTCCATCTTGATAAGGAACTGATCGAACGTTTGAACCTCTGGGAATGGTTTCGCAACTATGCGAAGGAAGCACAGGTTTCGACCGCCGGCATCCGAGGTCCACAGAATATTTTATACCCATGGGACACCCGCTTTCCGATTAACCAAATTGGGATTATCTTGGCGACACTTGGTAAGAGTCTCGTTGCAAACGAAACAGTGGATGGAAAGCCGGTTGAGAAGATTGCAGGGTGCGAAGTCCGTTACAACTCCCAGAAATATGTCGAATACATCGCTCGGATCCAAGCCGCACAAGGAATCCGCACCTATGTGCCGAAAGCGTTTGGTACGTTGCCCATCTGGATGGCATCCTTTCTGATCTTCATGCTTGATTTGGACGGTGGCGAGCATGTCACATCGAGCCACTCCGTTAGCACCAAAAACGCAACCAAGGACCTCAACAATCAGGGGAGTCAGTATCTGCCTGAAGAATCCATGCGGTTCGTCAACAAGATTGAGGAGATTCTCAAAACTGCTGAAACGGGAGGCTACCCCGTTCAGTTCAGCGCAGTCACCGACGAACATATTGATTTTGAACGATTGGATGAACTCCATGACGGTGTGCAGCTTTACGTCGGCTATCTCAAAAATGGTGTCGCCACGGATGCGAATCTCAATCTCATTCGTAAAGTGAAACCACCAATCGTCGTTGATTGCGTTGGTGGATGTATGTATCGTCCGATGCGTGCCATCTTTGAGCGATTGGGAATTGCTAACTCTGTTCGCTGGCTCCATGTTGAGGCAGATCCGCTCTATCACAACATCGGAAAACTCGACCGAAATCCGAAGACCGGTGAGGCTGAATTCTACGATCTCGGATGTGATTTTAGTATCCTTGATGTCGTCAAATCTACAGCGTATGCGGCGAAACTCAAAGCACAACCCATCGGAACTATCATCGAAGTGACCGATCCAGATGGTGATCGGCTTATCGTTTGTGAGATAGAGGACGCGTCGCGGGCAGAAACACTGGAGTACCTCGGTGTTGATTTTCTTGATCTCGGTGATAACCGACTGTTAACGATTTACACCCCGAATCAAGCGTTCCTGATGTTGATGGACTTCTACGCCAAGCAGCTCAAAACTTCTGGACTCTGGGAAGACCATCCGCGGTTCATGATTAAGACGACACCTTCCGCGCTTGCTTGGGACCAGTGGGGTGACGCGAACGATGTCTCTGTTATTAATGTGCCGGTCGGTTTCAAAGAGATCGCCGCGATTATGAAGAAGATTGAGAGGCAGCTCGCTGATATGCCAGATGCTCCAGTTGTTGTTCAGGATGTCTACGATGAAACAGTTTCGCTCGGTGTGCAGCCGAGACTCATCTTCGCTGGTGAGGAGAGTGGTGGAATGATTACCGGTCCTGAAGCACTCATTCGGAGCCAAGGCGGTCGCACTGCTATTGCGATGCGTGAGAAGTCGGCAGGTGAATCGATGGTGCTGGTCACGGCACTCGCAGCGCACTGCAAGCAGGAGAGTATGCCCTTATCTGACTATCTCGCTGGTGTTTTTACAGAGAGTCGAATCACCGCAACGTGCGATGTCAGAGAGGACATCACCTATTACAACGAGTCTGAACCGAATCCTGAAAAACTCCGCGCAGCGAAGCGTGAAGGTGAAGCGAAACGCGACAAGAACGACCTATTTTTCCTCGGTATTGCCATTGCCCTCCGTGAGCGGAAAATAGATATTGAACAGGCACAGACTATTCTTTCAGATGCCCTGCCGAGTCTTGACTTCACAGCACTTGAGGATGTCCGATTTGTCGGGGACGGGAGTTATCTCAAGTTTCATGATAAATTCGTTGAAGTACGGAAATCTGGCACGGATGCGAAAACCAAAGCCTACGCTTCCGGTGGTAATAAGGAAGAGTGTCGGAAGTTCGCCAAAGCCTTTGGTGAGGCAAGCGGTGAATTAACCGAACTTTACATTGAGCAGATCGGTCAAAATTACTTAGGGAATGTTGAAGATAAAGCACGACAAATCTATGACGCATTTCAGTCGAATTAATAGCAGTCGGTTGTCAGCGATCAGCGGTCAGAAATGTAACCGTTAGCAGTCGACAATCAGCAGTAGTCAGCGGTCAGAAGAATAGCATCAGCAGTCGGCAAAAGGATATAATTTCGCCAGAAACCTCTTGGCTGATGGCTGAAAGCTGATGGCTGACAGCTAATGAAAAGGAGATTATCATGAACAGAACGATTATAGCCTTATTCGGAACGTTTATCGCAGTCGCGCTTCTTTTTTCTTACGCGACACTTGCCCGTGCAGATTGGACTGTACTGCGGGAAGACGATATCCTCCGCGGTGATGGTATTGACGGAATGTTACAGGATGTCTATTTCATGGATAACCAAAACGGTCTGGTCGTTGGAGACGGGGGGCTAATGTTGGTTACATCGGATAGCGGCAAGACTTGGGAGAAAATGGAAGTTGATATGCAGCCCCCGGGTGCGGGACAAAGGCCCGGTGGTGGAGGCGGACCCCCACCGGGCTTTGGACGAGGGGGGCCCGCACCTCTCTATAATATCTACTTTGTAGATGAAAACGTCGGATATATCACTGGCGGTAGAGGCACCATCCTGAAGACTGAAGATGGTGGTAAAACATGGGCACGGAAGATGGCAAGGAGTGATACCCCTGGACGTGGTGGAAGACGAGGCGGCATTCGCGCTAATTTGATGGGCATCCAGATGATTAGTGAAACAACCGGTTTCATCGCTGGTTCGGAGAATACGATTCTCAAAACAACGGATGGTGGCGAAACTTGGGTCGGCAGCTCGGAACGGGCACGCGTCGGTGAGACACGGAACAATCTTGAGAATATCTGGTTCGTTTCACCTACAACGGGTTGGGTTATCGGCTCATTCGGGACACTCCTGCATACGACTGATAGTGGTGAAAACTGGGAGAAACGCGATCCCGGCTTTGATAATAACCTGTTCGGGATCTACTTCCTTGATGAAAACACTGGTTGGATTTGTGGGCAGGAGGGCTTGATTCTACATACCGCTGATGGTGGTACTACATGGAATCAGCAAAAAACAGAATCCTACGACGATCTCCATGATATTATTTTCGTTGATGCCATGGTGGGTTGGGCAGTCGGTGGTTATAACTCTATTTTGCATACCACCGATGGCGGTAAAACATGGGCTGTATCGAATATACCGGGAGGCGCGACCTTCAAGGGCGTTCATGCGACAGATCAGAACCACTGTTGGACGATTAACGATTGGGGGGTCATCGCAGGATACAAAGCACAATGATTTTTTAACCATTAAGTTTCTGCTCTGCTCTCCATTACATTACGAGCAGGTTTTTGGTACAACCTCGACTGAATGTGAAAATCTGTACTTTTTTAGTACGCAACCATAGCCCGTAATGAAATGGAGGGCGGCTTTACGTAAAGGAGCGTCAAGTACGAAAATCACCTAACCGAACCGCAAGGAAAATTAGAAGAATGAAAAGCCATAAAGTCACGATGCTCGGTACTGGACTCATCGGAATGTTTTACACGATGACGCTTCACAACCAACGTGGTGCAGACCGCGTCCACAGCGTCTACTCTCGGCGCGAAGAACGCGCAACCACATTCGCCGAAGAGTGGAACGTCCCGCACGCAACAACCGATTTGGCAGAAGCCATCAACCACCCGGAAACGGATACTGTCGTCATCGGGTTACCCAACAATTTACATCTGAGAGCAGTCGAACTTGCTGCAGAAGCAGGCAAAGCCATTCTCTGTACGAAACCCCTTGGACGCACCGCTGAAGAAGCGAAAGCGATGCTGGACATCGTTGAAAACGCAGGTGTTTTTGGGGGTTATCTTGAAGACTTGGTGTACCCCCCGAAAACCCTCAAAGCATTGGAATCTGTCCAAAATGGCGCGCTCGGCAAAATTCTGTGGGTGCGTTCCCGTGAGACGCATCCCGGTCCTCATAGCGATTGGTTCTGGGATCTGGAACAAGCCGGTGGTGGTGCGATCGTCGATATGGGATGCCACTGCATCGAGATCATCCGAAACTTCGTTGGGAAAAATAACAAACCCGTTGAGGTGATGTGTTGGGCGGACACGCTTGTGCATCCAATTGATGCGGAGGACCACGGCATCGCACTCATCCGATTTGAGAGCGGCGCAATGGGACAGTTTGAGGTCGGATGGGCGTTCCGTGGCGGTATGGATTTGCGAGATGAGGTCTCCGGTAGTGAGGGAACGATCTGGCTTAACCACTGGCTCCGCACGGGTTATGAGATGTTCACGGCTGTTGGGCAGGGTGGCTATGTCGCTGAAAAAGCCGAGAGCGATACTGGTTGGCTTTTCCCTGTTGGTGATGAGGTCGCGGAACTCGGTTATCGAGATATGTTCCTTGATATGTTCAACGCAATTGACGAAGGACGCGACGCGCTGGAGACCTTCTATGACGGCTATGTCGTCAACGCTATCATTGATGCCTGCTATAAATCCGCGAAATCCAAGCAGTGGGAAGCCGTTGAAATTCAGGATTGGCGAGGCACTGCTGAAATGACTAATGTGCAGGCAAGCCAATCAGATGCTGATGAGCGGTATGCTCCCCTCAAAGAGGAACGGATGCCGGATGGTAGGATGAAGCGCATCTTCAGAGATCGGGAAACCGGGCAGATTATTGAGAGGGTAGAGGATTAAGTATCGGTAATCTATAATCACGAGTTGGCTTATGAATGATACTTGGTTTGTAGAACGTGCCTCATAAATACGTCACCAGACCCGGTAGGGGCGGTTTCCAACCGCACCGGATCTTAGACACAAATCCTATATATCCTCTTGAGTCTTAGGGCGTTTATTTCCTTGGTATTTCTTCAGCATCTGTGGAGAATGTAGCTTAACCATGGAGAGGAGGAACCCGAAATGATCCGAATGCTAACAATTATTGCGCTCTTGCTCTATCTTAGTCTAAGTTGTTTCGCTGCATTTGAAGAAGAGACGGTGTTATTGTACCTCTTTGACGAAGAAACAGCCGATGAAGCGACAGACCTATCCGAGTTTGAGAATCATGGCGAAATCACCGATGCTGAATGGACAGAGGATGGGAAAAATGGCGGTGCGTTGGTCTTTAACGGGGCAAGCAGTCTTATTGAAGTGCTGCATCATGACAGCCTTCTTCCAGGAGGCGATGAGTTGACAATAGAAGCATGGTTCAAACCCGCTTCTTTTCCAGGCGGGCATCCAGTAATCGCGAGAAAAGGCTCTGTCGCTGAAAGTGGGTGGGGTTTTGATACACCCGGCGGAAAAATTCGTGGATTCGTCTATACCGCACCCGGTGCCGCGGCTGTCGCACAAGGGGCGACACCGATGGAAGTGGATACATGGCATCATCTCGCTATGGTCTACGATGGAGAAGAAATCCGTATCTATCTGGACGGTGAATTGGATGGGGAAGTCGCGCGAAAAGGGGACATCAACGAAAACGAAGCCTCCGTCTGGATCGGCAAGAAAGCAAATGAAAATATCTGGCTTGATGGAATGCTTGATGAACTCCGTATTCTCAATGTTGCGATCTCAGAAGAGCAGATTCAGGCGGATATGAAGGATGGCATCGCATTTGCGGTGGAAGTTACAGGAAAACTCACAACAACGTGGGGACGGATTAAAACGCAAGTCCACCGTTAGCAGCTGGAGGAGATGACAATGGATACAAGTTGGCTTGAATACTGTGCTACGGAAGAACAACTCAAAGCGTTCAACGACACCGGCTACCTCATTGTTGAAGATGCTATAAGCCCTGAGATGGTAGACGCATTAGAGGAAGTCGCAGATCGTCTTGATGCCGCTGAACGCGCTAAAACTGGACTGGAACCGTGCAAATTGCTATCGAAGTTCCGTACTGTTATTGAAGACGACCTACTGCTGGAGCTGCTCGATAACAAGAAGGTTTTCCCGTTACTCTGGGACATTTTAGGCTGGAACATCCAACTCTATATCTCGCATCTTATCATGTATCCCCCAGAATCGCCCGATACACAGCGGATCCGAAAAGGTGCGCATTGGCATCAAGACGGCGGGAGACCCGTGCCGGAAATGGAACGTCCACACCCTCGACTTTCATTGAAGGTTAGCTACTGGTTGACCGACGTTACCGATCGCGATAACGGCGCGATGCGCATTGTTCCTTGTAGTCATAAACTCGACACCCGTCCACCAAACAGAGACGACGATCCTGATGGTGACCCGGAAGGCGCGATAGATCTGCTCGTCAAACGTGGTACAGCGGTGCTTTTCGATAGACGGATGTGGCATTCACGCGGCTGGAATTTCTCCGATGCAACTCGGAAAGTCCTGTTTATGGGGTATAGTTATCGTTGGTTGCGCGGCTTGGACTACAACCTTATGCCACCGGAGCTCCTTGAGAAATGCGACCCGATTCGGCGGCAGCTGCTGGGTGATGGTGTGGACATTAAAGGCTGGTGGCAACCCACAGATGCAGATGTCCCCTTGAAGACATGGATTGCAGAGCACCGCGGTGAGGAATATCTGCGGTAGTTGTTAGGCGTATGTGTCGCTAACTGGCCATCGGTGTTTCATCGAGGAATAAAGAAAAGGACCACATTTCAAAGCCAAGTTCACGATAGAAGTTAAGAGTTGGCTGCCAATGCTTGTTGGCAGAGTATGTGGTGAGTGGCACCGCACCAGCGTCTATCAGTTTCTGCGCGAGGACATTTGCCTCTGGTAATACCTCTAATACCGTTAACTGTGATACGGCTTCAAGTCTTTGCTGTGCTGCCGTAGCATTGCCGCGTTGGATTTCAGCCAGAACTACTCGTGAAATAACGAACTCAAATCTATCCGCATAGTCTTCCCACAATTGTTGACTTGCTCTCTGCCGAGATGCTACGATTGGATTGTTACTAAGCCTCGCTACCAAGTAGCTAACAACGGTTGACTCAATATAAACTCTCGGTTTTATTGCTGAATATTTTAGCACGAAATATTACTTCTTTCAAATCTAAATGCCAGAATAAGGTTCTAATAAAAAATCGGTGGATTCACGAGGAAAGAGTGGAAAAATAGGAGAATCGAAGGACGTTCCTCTTCCATCCTTCCATTCTTCCAACCGAAAATTAAGATCATATCACGCCAACGTATCTTCCCCATCCGTCAACCACGCCAGATCGAACTTCGCAAACGACAACGTCTCATACGCACCATTTTCGCCACGTTCATAGAGGCAACATATACTCATGTCTGAAGCGATACAGAGGTCCGAGTAAGCCGCCGGACCCGCGTGCAAGACTTTCCCACTATTCCAACTTTGACACTCATCATAACTGATACGGATTGTCATCCGTTCACGACTCTCGCTGGCAGGATTGGAGAACAAAATACGATTCTTATTGTGCTGATTGGCATCCGTATACCGCACCATACTCGCCTGACAAATCGGCTCAATCAGATCCTCGTCGTAACCGAATTCCGTAAACGTATCGCCGCTATCGCTACTTCGCGCATAAGCACGCCGCTTGGGTGCCACATAGTTCCGACAGTTGAAATAGAGTCCACCGTCCACCGTCTCAACGACAACCGATTCATTCGTGCCCGGCTGTGTTTTACCACCGATCCGCCATGTTTCACCGTGGTCATCACTGACAATCAGATGTGAGTAGCCGTATGCAGCATAATCCCGGCTGTTCCCAAGCACATGATCACACGGAATGACCAATCTGCCATTTGCGAGCTGAATCCCGTGGCAGGGACCGGTTGCATACCATGTCCAATCTTCGTTTTTCGTCGTGGCAGTAATTTCTCTCGGTTCTGCCCAAGTTTCCCCGTCATCGGTGCTGGAGGTTACCCAGACAGTGCGCGGTGCTTCTCCCGCAACGATCTTTCCTTCCGCGCCGTCAGCGAGATTCTTGCAGAAAAGCAGCCAGATTGTGCCTGAATCACGATCGACGATTGGGGCAGGATTACCATCCGTATCCGTTCCGGTGGAGACAGCGATTTGCATCGGTTGCCAACTCTTGCCGTTGTCAAAACTCCGTTTCAGCACAATGTCGATGTTTCCTGAATCCCCACCACCGCTCCGTCTCCCTTCACAGAACGCCAACAGTGTCCGTTCATTTGATCGGACGAGCGCAGGTATTCGGAACGTATGGTACCCCTCCGTCCCTGCCCTGAAAAGAGGACTCTCTGTTTTGTGCATACTTATAGCCTTCCTTAGATAGGGACGGATGTTAAACCGTCCCTCGTTGATTGTTACTTGGTGCGCTTAAGCCGTGCCCATGTTGTTGCGAGTTTTCCGATCGGTTGAACATCCGCGGGATCGTCCATTACGAATTCATCGGGTTCTTTCTGATGATCAGAGAGCCGCAGCCCGTCAACGACACAATTCGTCGGGAATTTTGGATCCGGCGGCGAAGCGTTGTTAACCTCAAAGGTTTCCGAGAACACGGTGGGTCCCTTTTTGAAGGGTGCTTCACCTTCAAGCCTGCCGTCTAAGTAAAGTTTCAAGCCGTCGGGTCCCCATGTCCCCGCCATGTGGTGATGATCGCCCGTTTTCCAGTTAAGTGCAGCACTGTTGGCGTTATGCCATGATCCAGCACTTTTAATCCGCATCTGTGCGATCCCGCCGTTGTTAAACTGTAAAAATATTGCGTCCGTACCACGTTTGTAAGTCATGAACACGAAAAGTTCACCTGTAACCTCGTTGGCGTCAAATCCCATCGTTACCCATAACTCAACGGTGCCTTCATCGAGGTTGACGAAGCGGTCTTCCACGGGGAAGTGGATAACATCTCCGACTGCTTCACTAACAAAACCATTGCCAAATTTACCCGGCTTGAAGCTCCCGCCATCAACGGTGCCGCCCTCTTTTTCAACTTCCGCTTTGCTCTCTAACGCAGAAAAGAAGGTCTCCTCTGCTATAGCAATAGAGACACAAAGTAACATAATCGTCAAAATACACAATGTTTTCATGAGAGATTCTCCTATTTAGGTTAGATTGTAGTTTCGGGCTTACAAAGCCCTCCCACACGTTTGAGTCTTTTCTAACTTCCAATCTCGTTGGGTTTTGAAATATAAAATTCAACAGTGAAATTTGCTAATATGTAAAAAATATTACCGTGTTCTTGAATCACTCCGAATTTGGCTTTGTACAGAGGGCGTACACATAGGGCGAAGTCAACTGCTGATTTGGCACGCGAAGTCCCGCGAGTAGATTGCCAACGACAATATCTGTCAGATTGACACACTTACAGAGCACTTCATGACCCCACTTACCGATGACTGCTCGCCACGGTGAATAATCAACAACGCTCAACTTCAATGGGCCGCCTGTATACCCAAACTCTGTGACCTGAAATCCTGTTTCTCGTAATGCTGCATCGAGGTCAGTCGGCAGAATTACCTTATGTGTCGCGAGGAGTTTCGGACTCGCGACCCGGGCTATCGGTGTATACATACCACGCAGGTTCGGTGTTACCGTGAACATTGTTCCACCCGGCTTGAGAAGGCTGTACATCTCCTCCAAGATCGCTTGCGACGTGTCAAAATGTTCGATTAATCCCATTGAATAAACAAAATCGAACATCGAACGCTGTTTTTTGGCAAACGCAAATAGATCTTCACAGATGATTGTGCCTTTCACACCCGCACGGGCAAGGTTCCGTTGTGAAAGTTGACACCCCAACTCTGAGAAATCGACACCATAACAATTGCTTTCGTATTGTTGAGCAAGATAGGGGAGCCACAGCGAATCGGCGCATCCCAACTCAATTAACGTTGGTTGTTTAAAGTCTGTGAGCGCACGTTTAAACAACTGGGCGAGTTGACGGTTCGCTACATAAGCCCATCGTAGGTGGCGAACTTTATGCTGTTGTCCGTCCCAAAGTGTTGTCCAGTAGGATTCATCCGTCAACGGTTTAGTTTGCGAATCCATACTAACGTTCCTCCGGGAGAACTGCATCGTGTTCCAAAATAGGGCAGAGGTCGCAGAGCCAATCAGCACAATAATTTTTGTGGAGACGGATGATGCCTTGCTCAATTTTGGCGGTCGGTTTCAAATGACGCATCTGTTGTGCCTCTGTCGTGAAAATCTGTTCGTCAACTTTACGGATAATCTTGTTCCCTGTTGATTTGGAACCGACGTTGTAGAGTCGTAGAACTGCCTCCTGCAGTTGCTGACTTCCCGCTTCAACTGCCCAAATATAGGCAACTGGTAAGATTTTATTGATAATAATGTCCACAGCCCGATTATTGCCAATCAGTCCTGCTTTGCTGCTGTCAGTTCCAAAGTTAGAATGCGTTTCCCAATAGCCGGTAGGTTCAAGTGTCAGCAGTGAGCGGAGTTCTTTTTCTATAGTTCGCAGCGACTTTAGTGTATCCGCTGTTGCTGCTTTTTCACATGTTGGCAGAAAGTACATCATCAGACTGCCTTGACAGTGATGGATTAACTGGCTCATCGCCGCAATACGTCGGGTGGGGTGATTGAAAGGTCTCCCTGTAAAACTCCAGCGCGCTTCTGTCATACGTGACGGCAGCTCAGCGTATTCCGAAACACGCCATAATTTTTCTAAGGCGACAATACTCGGATCGTCTGTCACTTCTGGTAGTGGCGGTTTCTCTCGTTGTGATGGCAAAAGACCGGCAACTCCAAAGAGCATCGCTTGGATCTCTAACTCAGATTTTTGATCGAAGTCGGCGAAAGGGACATGCTGTGCTAACTCGCGCAACGCCTTACTATTGCGTTCATACCCCAATGCCTCCATAATACCTTCATAGAGAAGCTGCTCGAAATCGAGACGTGTTCTTAACAGGCGCATTGACTCCGTCTTTTCTAAAAAGCGTTCACGTCCGAGCGATTCAAAAACGCCTTTCAAGGCTTCTATATTCAGCTGCTTTCCGGTTATTCGACACAAACCATCGGTTGTTGTATCTTTGGTATCGTCGTATAGATCCCCTGTATCTACAGCAACCCATTTCAGCAATTCTACGGTTGGAATACGTTTTCCATTCTGAAGCCGTGTCCGTAGATTGAAGTCGTCGTTAAAAAACACCGCATGCAGAATAACGCGGTTGTATCTGGAATTGAGGTGGTGTTTATGCGCGTACCATTCCGAAGATCGAACATGAATTTCAACATCACCGATATAGAGTTTTCCATCAATTTCAATCTCAGCGTGCATAAAATCGGGACCTTCCTCATAGTTCCAGATGCCCGGCTTTAGCACACGAATTGGTCGCCTATCAATTGTTTCCATGTTGGTATTGAAAAAACGTTGCTCAAACCACAATTTCTGAACGAATGCCTCGTCAATTTTATCCAAGTCAGGTTTATAGGTCTCGTCAATCTCTCTGAAAAGTTTAAGGACATTCTCAATTTTGGTTATATTACTCATATCGGCTTCCATTTTTTCTTTACTTCGCCCCTTGGATTTCACTCAGTAATTCCTGAGTTGCAACATCTGGTTCGGCGTGTGCGCAGACAGCAGAGATTACCGCGATACCGTGTGCTCCTGCCCGAATAACTTCGCCCGCGTTTTGTAAGCTAATACCGCCGATAGCGATGACGGGACATGCTGCGATGTCGCACATTCGGCGAAGTCGTCCTAATCCTTTCGCTGCTTCTGCATCCGCTTTTGAAGAGGTGCCATAGATGGGTCCGAATCCGATATAGTCGGCACCTTCTGAGATTGCCTCAAGTATTTTCTCCTCGGTTCGTGCAGATGCGCCAAGGATCGCCTTTGAGGATAGAATCTGTCTTCCGATGGAGACAGGCATGTCGTCTTGTCCAAAATGTGCGCCTGCTGCTCCAACAGCCAGCGCGATGTCGGCTCTATCGTTCACGATCAATGGCACATTGTCGCGTGTGCATACGGCTTGCATCTGTTGTGCGATTGCTACCAATTCACGCGTTGTTCCCTGTTTCTGCCGAAATTGCACCGTATCCGCGCCACCTTTGATTGCAAGTTCCGCCAGTTCGGCGTGTGTAAATCGAGATTGCAGCGTTGTGTCCGTAATGACGTGTAGAACGCCGATGTTTTTCATGTTGGCATGTCATCCAAAATGTGATAGATTAAAGTTATAGGTTATCGGTAAGAAGGAGGCTCTTCTTTCTGACAACTGACAACTGAACACTGACAATTAATAAGTATATCACATCAGGAGGTACTTTGTGAATAATTTATTGTTTGAATCTGGAGATAAAGTGCTCTTTATCGGGGACAGTATTACAGATTGTGGACGACGAGATGCACACGCACCCTTGGGGCACGGCTACGTCCGTAAAATAACCGAACTTATCACCGCAAAATATCCAGAACGTCATATCACCTATGTCAATAAAGGCATTGGCGGGGATATCGTTGAGGGTTTGGAAAATCGGTGGGATGTCGATGTCATTGACGAAAAACCGAAATGGCTTTCGGTGAAGATCGGCATTAACAATGCAAGTCGACAACACGGGGAAGGCGTTTCGACGGAGGACTACTTGCCGGTTTGGGAAGCGTGTTATCGACGGATTCTCACACGTGCGAAAACCGAATTAAACGCCTCACTGTTCCTCTTTGAAATCTTTTATATTGAAGAAGATGTTGACGCTCCACGTCCGTTAGCCGTAGATGCTTATAACGTCAGTATCCACAGACTCGCGGAGGAGTTTGACGCCCGGTTGATTCCAACCAATGCAGCGTTTGACAGTGCAGTCGCTGCCCGTCCCGGTGCCCTCTGGACAACCCAAGACGGCGTTCATCCGAACGCAGAGGGGCATACTTTGATGGCGTTAGAATTCCTCAAGCAGGCGGTGTGGTAAACGGACGGCATTTGCTGCTACGGTGAAATCGCTTTGACTTGGCGTTTCAGCATTTGAATCAATTCCTGTTCACGATTTTTGTTGTATTCGGATGCAAATCGTTGGGCATTAATGCGGTTTCCCCAGTAGAATTGCCACCCAATGAGAGAGACACTGGTGCAGTCAACATAGCGGCGTTCACGAATTGCATCCACTGCAAGATAAATGAACGTTCCGCTTAGGGCTGCTGCGAGAATGCTTTCTTTGACTCTTCCGACATAGAGCTGCCCGCTCCCGGGGATGATTGTTGAGAGCCATCCTGCGATTTGGGGTGATTTGTAGGGTAGCGGTGTTTCTTCAAGGAGTGTGTCTGCCAATTGACGCGCCTTTTTTCTTTGCAGTGTATTCGTCTGAAGGGTATCCGCTCGCCGTAGTTCTGTAATAGCCTTATTCCACTCACTTGTATAGACGTAACACCAGCCGCGCAGATAGTGTGCCGCTGCCACGACTTCCGTGTCCTCACTTGAGTGTAGAAGTTCAAAGAGCGCGGTCCGCGCCAGTGAATACGACCTCGCATCAAAATGGAGTTGTCCAATCATCAATTGACTCTGGAACCGGAGAGGTGAATTCGAGTGGGTCGCTGAGAATTCATGAAACAGATGTTCCGCACGGCCAGGTTCGTTCTGGTAGTAATAACTCTGCGCAATCCGATAATCCGCTACATCTTTGAATTCCGTGTCAGGTTGATAAAACAGAATCCGTTTATACTCACGTCTCGCTGCTTGATAGTCGCCCGATTCAAAAAGTTGCTCTGCGTAGCGGTATTGCTGGATCGCTGCCTCAGTAGTTCCACTCGTCGCAAAAACTATGATAGAGATTAGAAGACTTGTAGTCATCATATCAGAACCTTGATTTCCATAGGACGAGTGCTATCTGATCTTTCGGAGGCGATATTGTTCCGAATAGTCCTGAATCCCGGATTTCCTGTTGGAGTTGATTGCGAAAGTGTTGCTCCTGTTGAAGGTTGAAGGCGCGTGCCGTCTGGATACTCTGATGGATACTGTTTCCATAGAGAAACAGCCCAAGCACGCCAACCGGAATGGCAACTTCGTAACGTTCTTGATCGGCGTAATAAAAGCTTGCGCTCCCTAACACTGCCACACTAACAAAAGCGTAGAGACCGTTCATTGTCCATCCACTATAAACCTGTCCACTTCCCGGTATCAACGCTGAAAGCGCGCCCGCAATAGTCGGAGAACGGCGCGGCAGTGCGTCAGCGTTTTTTACTGTGTGTACTAATTTCTCGCTGACTTTCGCAAAAGGACTCTCTGGATAGGTTAAAAAGACATCGTTCCAGACGCTGTTCGCTTGTGCCCATTCTCCGTTGTCTATATGGAGCATTCCGATTGTAAAATGTGCTCGTGGTGCCAAACTGCTCTCCTTGTGCTCCGAGAGAAACCGTGTCAGTGATGCAAGACCTTGCTTGCTATTCCCTAATAGAACATGACACTGAGCGATATTGTTTTTCGCACGCGCGACGAGGATACTTTTTGGATAGGTATTGATCAGAAGTTGATAGGCGCGGATCGCGTTTTCCAATTTACCTGTGTTCTGGTAGGATGCAGCAACGCGAAATGCTACGAAATCAATTTGCGGTGCATCGGGATGTGAAAAGAGAAGTCGCTTATATTCGTGAGCGGCGTTGAGATAATCGCCCTCTTGGAAGAGCGAATCTGCAAAATCGGATTTGATGGCTACCGCAGGCGATGCGAGCGCGCATAAGAGGATAAGATGTAGGGCACAGCTTACAAATCTATATTGTGTTGAAATGGAGAAAATGGTTTTCATTCGGTATCGAGTTGCTTTTGCACCTGTTCTTTACTGACTGCCCAAACGCTATTACCGATGTCCATGAGTTGTGGGGCAAAACGGGAATTTGCAATCTCGTTTTTAAGACCGTCGCCGCCATATATGTTGAGTAGGATAAGTGCGGCGGCGATAACGAGTCCGCCTGAAGCAATGCCGAAACCGAGTCCGAGCAAACGGTTGACCCAACCCAAAACTCCTTTTTCAAGAATCCGCTGGATACGCTCAAAGAGTGAGTCAACAAGAATAGAAGTGGCGAGGACAATGACAACAATACTTAACCATTTTGCCCAGGTCGGATCCCTCACGAACTTCTGGAGAAACACCGCGAGTTGACCCCAAAATTGACAGGCGATAAAGAAACCCAAGCCGATTACGAACACACCCCAAACACTTCGGGTGAAACCAGCACGGCAGCAACTTATGCCAGCCAACCCAACAAGAATGAGAATACCGATATCAAGTTTCGTCATTTTGAATGTTTCAGTGTGGGAAATTTGCGAATTGCGCGTTAGAATGTGCCTGCCAGCGGGATTTCCTCCAAACTTCGTTCAAACGCTTGTTCAATTGCAGTCTCAATTGGGATTCCGTGGCTCAATTGGTGAAGCAGCTTGCGAATTTTAGGGAAACCGAATTGTTGAATAAGAAATTCTACTATCGCTGTGGATTGGATGTATGCCAATTTCCGGTATTTTGGACTGAGTTGGCTAAATGGTGTGCTGAGTAGGGCAAACGGAAGTAGACGCTCCGTCTGAACTGCTTGTTCCAATTCAAACCGTTCGGACTGGAACATAGGACGGGCGATACTTTGTGCGAGTCCCTCATCAAGCCATGCGGGGCAATATCCGTGTGCCAGGTGATGAATCAGTAAATGAACCCACTCATGTCGTAGCAACGCGTATAAGATACTGAGGACAGGTTCGCCAGCCGTGCAGTATGCCAAACGAATGCTACCATCGTAGCAGCCACTTGCCCATTTCGGCAGAGAATGTTGGGACCTAGCAGTACCGTTTGTATTTTCAATTGAGATAGGAACCGGGGCAATAGGGTAACACCCTAACATTTCGCCCAGTTCCGAGTAGATTCGGCAAATGAGTCGACAGGTGTTCCACACCGTTTGGGGGCTTATCTCAGACTGACAGGTGAGACTGAAAAATTCTGAATTTACAACTTGTTTAGAGAATTTTGTAGTGTTCTCTTGCAATTGTTTCAGGAATTTTCGAGGAGGTGGTTTCTTAAAATCGTCTAAACAGATCAGTGTATTATAACACGCTTTCTCATCAAGAATGCGTGCTTTACGCCTAAGGGCTGTTGGCGACTCTGGGCATAACCGAAGTGCGATGTCTAGACATGCCAATGCCGTGTCCCATTCTCCAACCATCTCGTACGCTTTCGCGAGATCCGCATAGATATAGTGATGCTGTGCCGCACCTAATTTTAAGCCAGCGAGATAGTGTTGGATGGACTCAACATAGCAAGCCTGTTTATAACTGAGCGTTGCTTGTTGAAAATGTGATAATGCTAATGGGTGGGTATGCCTTATCTGCACAGCCTTTATGAGGAATGGTAGTGCATTAAGGGCTTATGCCCTAATGCACAACGCAATCCTTCTCCGTGTTATAATTACGACCTTTCAATATCAACGACTTTGAAACTAACTTTTCCACATTTTAGAGTAGAGCCGTCTTGAATAAGGATCGGTGTTTCAACGCGTGCATTATCGACGTAGGTTGTATTGGAGCTACCCAAATCTGTGACGTACACATCATCGTCCTTCTGTTCAAATCGGATGTGCAAACGGGAAAGCGTCCGGATCGCGTTGTAACGTTTCAACATCTCTGGGGATGCAGTCGGTTGTTCAGTGTCCCATTTCTGCAGTGCATCTGCGTTAGGTAAAGACGCGTCAACCTGCATAATTTCGGTCGTTTCGCTACCCATACCTTGTGGGCTATAACCGGGTTGCATTTCCAGTCCGTCTATGGAAACAGGATCAGTTTCCAATGCTTCGCCTCGAATTTCCGCCATCACGCGTTCTCTCGACCGCTGCTCGGCACCCGGTGGCAGCATGACATTCTCTCTTTCCTCAAAGCGGTAGTGTGAGAAGTCTATTAATTGTTTCAATGGCTGAAGTTCCGGGAGATTATTGATTTCCTTTAGCAGACGTTTCTGCTTACGTGATAGCTTTTCGTTTTTCAGCCAGCACGTATAAGCTTCCAACATTTCTGCCTTCTTCAAATCATCTGCCGAGATGCCGGCCTTCCGCCACTTCTTCCAGAAGCGCATAAGTTAATCCTCCAATTAGTATATCCACTGAATGCCTTTCGCAATCAGAATTTTTCGCAGCTCTTCAGTGCACCGAAAGATCCAAATTTTCACAGTACCGTCCTTTCGGTTGAGAATGCGAGCAATCTCTGCAATACTATAGCCCTCTAAGTGCCGCAGCATCCACGCAATCCGATGATTTGGTTTCGTTACCTGTTCAAGGGCACTTTCCAAAATCTGTTGCGCTTCTACAGCCTCTAATTCTTGCTCAGGGCCTGGGCATGGGTCTTCGTATTTACTCAACGGCTGCTCATCATCATCAGGTGAGCCACTGAGCGGACGTTCCCGAATTCGGTCCCGTTTCCGTATTGCATCAATGATTGTATTTCGAGCCACCTTGTTTAGCCACGCTTGAAAACTACCCTGCTCTGTATCCCATTTGCTTAACTTTTGCCAAACTTTAATGAATACATCAGAGGCAACTTCCTCTGCGTCTTGGTAATTTCCAAGCATCCGGTAGGCTTTGTTATAAACCCATTTATAATGCTTGTCGAACAATTGCCTGAACGCGGCTTCATTGCCTGCTTTCGCTTGTGTCGCGAGGTAGGTATCTTCGACAGCAGATAAATCGTTAGATATTTGGCGTGCCATTTGAATCTGCTCCTTCGCCTATAAAATCCTTTTCAGCAGGCTATGCAATACAACGTTAGCAAAACCAATTGCGTTTCAAAAAAACAGAAAATGTGGCACGCTGTGGAGGATTAACGCGCTACTCATGTTCTCTAACAGCTCTAAAAGAAAAATGTTAATTTATTATACAAAATTTTCACAAAATATGTCAAGGAAAAATGACTTTTTACAAAATTTCTGGATAACTGTCTACAACCGCGCTCAAAAAATGCGCTATTGGGACTCTAAAAATGAGTATAGTGAGTCGAGATTTCGTTTTTAATTCAGGTTAGAAAGTCATGATTGGACAATCATAACTGCAGCACAAAACTGGGAACGCATTTCTATGGCACACTTGCAAGGACAATCCGTTCCTTCTCCGCATAATCTTTAAGCACTTTATACGTGCAATAGGCGGATTCGGCATCAATAAGAGCACGAACACTGTCGGCTTGCATCTCGCCAATTTCAAGGATGAGTTTTCCGTTCGGCGCGAGGTATTTAGGTGCCTCAGCGATTAATCGACGGATTACGGCGAGACCATCGGCACCGGCAAAGAGGGCAATCTCCGGTTCATAGTCGCGGACATCCGGACTCAAGGTGTCCCGTTCTGTATTTTTGATATACGGTGGGTTACAGACTATCCAATCAAATCGTGGGTTTCCGTTAGTGTTTACTGCGTCTATCGGTTCAAACAGATCCCCAGACAAAAACTCAATTTGTGCTGTGCATGCATGTGTTTCAGCATTCTTCCGAGCGACTGCAAGGGCAGGTTCAGAGATGTCTGTTGCAACGATTTCCCATTCTGGTTGCTGCAATGCAAGACTCGCTGCAATGGCACCACTCCCTGTACCGAGTTCGAGTAAACGCTGGGGATTCTCTGTTTTTGTTGTGAGGATGGTTTCAACGAGTTGTTCCGTTTCCGGTCGCGGAATGAGGACCCGTTCATCTACGTAGAAATCCAACGACATGAACTCTTTTTGATTTGTTAGGTAGCTAACGGGGGTGCGTGCAATTCTCTTTTTTATCAGTTCCCGGAACAGTGTGAGGTGTTCTTGGAAGACCGGCATTTCAAAGTGGAGATAGAGTTGCAGACGGCTTTTTTCCAGGAGGTGTCCAAGTAATACTTCGGCATCTAATCTTGGATTCGGAATGTCGTGTTGTTGAAAGTACCCCACTGTCCAATCAAGTAGATCCACCACGCGCCACATTTTGTTCGACATAGTCTTGTGTTCCGTAGTTGGAGGCTTTAATCCTCTTTCAACTTTTCTGCTTGGTCTGCGGTTGTTAGCCGGTCAATGAACGCTTGTAGATCGCCGTCTAAGACAGAATCGAGTTGATAGGAATTGAATTTGATCCGGTGATCAGTTACGCGAGATTGTGGGAAGTTATAGGTGCGGATTTTCTCGCTTCTATCGCCGCTTCCAACCATAGATCTGCGGGTTTCGGCTCTTTCACTGTTAAGTTCAGATTCTTTTTGCTCTTGCAGGCGTGCTCTGAGAATTTTCATTGCCTTGGAGCGATTTTTATGTTGGGATTTTTCGTCTTGACATGTTACGATGAGTCCCGTTGGTAGGTGTGTAATACGAATAGCGGAGTCGGTTGTGTTAACGCTTTGCCCACCAGGACCAGAGGAGCGGTAGGTATCAATTCGCAGTTCGGTTGCTTCATCAATTGCTAAATCGAGTTCTTCTGCTTCAGGAAGCACAGCTACCGTCGCAGCGGAGGTGTGAATCCGTCCGCTCGCCTCTGTCGCTGGAATTCGCTGCACGCGGTGTATACCGCCTTCATATTTCAGTTGGCTGTATGCGTTCTTTCCTTGAATTGAGAAGACAACCTCTTTAAATCCCTTTAACCCTGTTGCATTTGAATTGAGTAGTTCCAGTTTCCAGTTTTGGCGTTCAGCATAGCGGGTATACATCCGAAACAATTCAGACGCAAAAAGGCTGGCTTCTTCACCGCCGGTACCTGCGCGAATTTCGATGATAACGTTCTTTTCATCGTTCGGGTCTTTCGGAACGAGAAGCTGTTTAAGTTCTTCAGTCAGTTTTTCTTCTTTGACGGTGAGACTCTCCAACTCTTCCTGCGCTAACTCGACCATTTCTGCATCTGTTTCCGATTCTATCAGAAGGCGTGTTTCTTTAAGGGCTGATTCTAACTGCTGGTACGCTTGATAAGTGGACACAATTGCGGAGAGCTCCGCGTGCGTTTTAGATAATTCCATTAACCGTTGTTGATTTGAAATTTGTGCTGGGTCTCCGAGTGCCCTTTCGACTTCAGCGTATCTGTTTTCAATGTCCTTGAGTTTTTCAAACATTTTTTGACACCGCGTGCAAGCTAAAACTTGCGGTTAACTGTTATAGGACTTACGCCCTTTCCTGATAACAACTTACCTCCCACACACCGATGGCGAGGTTTAAAACCTCGCCAGCAAAGGGAGCTGCGTAAGTCCTGTATAATAGACTGACCTATCGGATGATACTTCTAATTCTCATCTGTAGGCTGTCCGTAACGTCGGCGGAAACTTTCAACGCGTCCGGCTGTGTCGATGAACCGGGCTTGTTGTCCGGTGTAGAATGGGTGGCATTTTCCACAAATATCTACACGCATTTGGGATTGAATAGCAAGCGTTTTATGGGTTGCACCGCAAACACATGTAATAACAGATTCTACCATTTCCGGATGAATCTCGGGTTTCATAGTGTTCTCCTTCGAGTTTAAAATCGCCGAATTGTCTGTTTACGATTCGGTTAGAACTAATTCCAATATTTTTATAGCCGCGCCTGTGAAGCACGGAGAGATAGGCGTATAGGAACTCACATTTGCCGCTTCGGACGGGCATTATTTTTCGCGGACGGGTTGTTGTAACTGGCATTGTCTACCATCCGTTCGAGAAACTCCTCATTCGTGCCAGTTTTTCCAAATTGCTCAATGAGCATTTCAAGTGATTCCGCGTTGTCCATCTGGCTTGTGAATTTCCGTAATACCCAGACTTTGTTAAGAACATCTGGTGCCAACAAGAGTTCTTCACGGCGTGTTTTGGATTTTTCGATGTTGATCGGCGGAAAGATGCGAAGATCTAACAAGGCGCGTTCCATATGGATTTCCATATTGGCAGTGCCTTTGAATTCTTCGTAAATGTATTCATCTTGTCGGCTTTCCGTATCAACGAGTACAGAGGCAATAACCGTTAAACTTCCACCTTCTTCAAATTTTCGAGCTGCGCCGCAGAACTGGCGTGGCTTCACAAATGCCATAGCATCTAAACCACCACTCAGTGTTTTTCCGCTGTGCGGGGTCATGACATTGTGGGCGCGTGCTAATCGGGTCATGCTGTCTAATAGAACGACCACATCTTTCCCGTATTCTGCCCACCGTTTCGCCTTTTCAATTGCCATCTCTGAGACTTGGATGTGTCGTTCCGGATGTTCATCGAAAGTAGAGCTGATGACTTCGCCTTTCACAGAACGAGTGACATCTGTAACTTCCTCCGGACGCTCATCAATGAGTAGAAAGATGAGAATGACTTCTGGATGGTTAGCCTCGATGCCGGCGGCAATGTTTTTCAGCAGTGTAGTTTTACCGCTATAAGGAGGTGCGACAATCAAACTGCGTTGTCCCTTCCCGATCGGTGCTACGAGATCTATCATTCGGGTTCCGTACTCTGAGGCATCGTGTTCCAACTTAAATTTTTCATACGGATGGATAGGGCGCAGGTTCGTGAAAAGGATTTTCTGTTTAACGGCTTCTGGTGGTTCACCGTTTACCTTCTCGATTTGTAACATTGCGAAGTAGCGTTCAGCCTTATTTTCCGTCTTCTTGGGCGGACGGATTAAGCCTTCAACAACGTGACCTTTCTGTAAATCGAACCGCCGGATTTGCGATGAGGATACGTAAATGTCCTCGTTACTCTGCAAATAATTGGAACGCGATGAACGAAGGAAACCGTAGCGCTGATCCCGGTCATCCAAGATTTCCAGAACACCCCCACCGTAAAATTGGGTGTCCTCCTCGGATTTGGCTTCTATAATTTCGTTGATTAATTCCTCTTTCCGAAACCCTGTGTATTCGCCCACTCCGAGAGTCAGGGCAAAGTCTTTGAGTTCCGAGAACTCCATTTCTTGGAGCTTGCCAATGTCCAAGCTCTCCATAGTTTCTAATACTCCTCATTGTGCCCGGTTCCAAGGTAATCGTTCCACCGTCGTGTTCATCTAACAACCTAGCGAATTCTCTGTATCCACTCAAATGTGCGGTATGTTAAAAATGGGTTCGCAATTTGAAGACTCTCGCCAAAATAGGAGACAAAGAAGAGGTTAAAATGGAATCGGGGCTGATCCTTATAGAATAATTTACTGAAATTGGTTTCTATCGTTTTTGGTGCGCGGTTGAAAGCCGCTGCTACCAGGTTTTCCTACTGTGCCGTTTAATAAATCGGCATAGTAGAACCAAGGCACGAAGGCTGAGTTTCCTTACAAAGCCACTTAATCTGGTGTAACACCCCAACTGAATGCATGAGAAATTACCGTTGATATACACAACGGAGCAAGATGCAGGGTATATAGGGGTATTGATGGAGTAGGTGCAATGTTGCCCGCGGGAATGTTGCTTGTCCGGCTGTTTCACAAGGCGTGTTAGAAGATGCTTTCGATCTAAAGGTAGCACTTCTAGGGTTTCCACGTTATCAAGAATAGATCGAAACCGGTGTTGCACATAAGACTTTACAACCAGTAACTCGTTTTTCCTCAAAGCGCGCTTTTCTCAGCAGCTTGTGTTGTTTCATTAGGGGAAATCTGTGAATTAAAGCGCGCTCGCGCTTAGGAAGTTAAGAACCTTAATTGTTAATTATACCCAATTGATTATAAAAGGTCAAGTTTTTTTCAAAAAAGTTGGTTATTTCTACACCGTGAGGTATAGGCGCGGTTTTGAAACCGCGCACTTTACGAACTTAATTTTCGGCGTTTTCACCCTCACCCTTCAACTTTGTAAGGCTACGTCGAACGTTCTGGTTATACTGGTTTTTTTCCAGATAGCCTTCCCAAAGGGCTATGGCATCGTCATTAAAACCTTGTGAGACATAGTAATTTCCAAGGGCTATCACAGCGATGTCAGAGAGCGGGTTTTTCTCAATCGACGCTTTGAATTCGGCAACAGCAGTTTCGTTATCGCCATTGAGAAGCGCGAGTTCACCTCTGCCGTAAGGAATCAGAGCGTGTTCAGGATATTCTACCGCCAATTCATCAATCATTTTCTGTGCCTCTTCCAGCTTTTTCAACTGATAGGTCGCACGTGCGGCAAGAACGGTTGCATAGATTATCTGCTTCCGAAGTTCTCGCTTTTCCGCATCACTTTCTGACTTACCGAGCAGCCGTTTCGCTGTTCGAGCGGCGGCTCTATACTTGGCGCGGGCTTGTACATAATTTCCGTACTTATAGGTAAGGTCACCAAGTGTTTTGGTGCCGATGTATGTATCACCTTTCGCATCGACGAGATCTTGGAAGATTCCAGCGGTTTTCCTGTCCTTCAATCTATAGTGGAGGACTTCGGCAAGGCTTTGTAGCGCATCTAAATTCTGCGTGTTCGCTGCGACGGAGCGCTCAAGTACCTCGCGTTCCTTCTCTGGTTCACCTAACTTTTTGTGTGCCAGCGACATTAACCAGTAAATCTCAGAATCTTTGCCCCGAGCCATTCCAACGACAGAATTGTAAGTTTCTAACGCTTTCTCATACGATTCGGAGGTATAATGGTTCCGTCCCGTATTGATGACCGCTTCAATGACCCCACCATCTCGTCTTGCAGCTTTTTTCAGGACCTGTTTGGCACGTTGATGCATCCCGACTTTTCGGTAGCAAATTGAGAGTTTGAGGTAGGTATACGGGTCAATTTTCTCCTTCTCGGCTTCCGCCCGTGCAATTGCGTCGAAGTATAACGCACCTGCATCACGGTAATTTTCGTCACCGTAAAAGAAATTGGCAATCATGAGTTCTGCAGCGTAGTAACTTCCTTGTTCATCGCCTGTGATGCCTCCCTGTCCTCCGAAATTCCGCATTACTTCTCCGGCACTAATCCCGAATCCAGAATTTGCGATTTGGGCATTAGGATTACCCATCGCACGACTTTTCTCAACGCTCCCTCGCGGCCGATCACGTTCACGTCTGGCTGCTCGTTGTGCCTCTTGTTGTACCAGTTCTCTGCCGTACTGTGTTGCCTCCGGATTGTCCGGTTCTGGAATGCTGGCGTTGAGGTCTCTCAGGGTCTGTTTTGCCTGTTCAACGGTTTCTTCAGCACCTTCAATCTTTCCATATCTCTTAACGAGCAATTGATTGGTACGTTTCGCTTCCTCTTCATCTTTAAGGAACTGTTGCTGGATTCGTCCTTTATTAGCAATGGCTATCGCTGCGCGCTCACTTCTCGGATTACGGTTCGCGAAACTATCGAAAGCCTCTGCTGCTTGTTCATAGTTTTTCGCTTCCTCGTAACTTTTCGCCAACATCAGATGCGCGTTTTGACTCAATTCCAGCTGCGGGAAGTTGTTAACGACTGCGTCAAATTGGGTTTGTGCCGCTTCAAAATCCTTTGCCCGGAAGTAGTGCATGCCGAGTTCGTAGTGTGCTTCGGCTGCCTCGTCGTTTTCTGGTGCCGCGGCTATAACTGCTTCGTATGCTTTGATACCCTCTGCGGGTTGGTTCATCTGACCGATAGACAGTTTGCCTATGGCGAGTTGTGCTTGAAGGGCTTCCGGTGTGCCGGGTTTGGTGTCCACAATGCTTTGATACGCCTCAATAGCACCGTAGTAGTCTTTGCTTTCAGCGAGTTTTTCCGCATTGCGCAATCCACCACCGCTGGTCACACAAGCAGTTTGTACTGCTATGAATAAAATGGCTGTAATAAACGCATAATACTTTATGCTCTTAAGATCAAGTTTTTGGAAATCTGCAATCTGTCGTAGGAATTTCACGATTTTTCTCCTTTCTGGTGTTGGCTTCGTTCAAAGACTGTTACGGAATGGACATCCGCATATTTTAATAGCAGGATTTGGACGCACATTCATCAATCAAGGCTAAAACGTCTTGACGCGTGTGCCCCTCTTTCTGGATGAGGTCGTCGCAATCCACCCGGTTTTTTGCATCAGGTCCTCTGCCTGCTTCGAGGATCGAATTTGTTAGCCAACTCGTACGTACCCCATTGATACCGGAGGTGTAGTTTGTATCGTACTCACCTTTCACTAAACCGACGAGTTGGTCAACCTTGTTGCGGGGGTACCCTTCTGGACGCGGATAAGCGAGAGGCTCTGACGCGCCGTTCTTGGGTGTATAGTGAATGCCGTTTTTAATCTCAATCGTACCTTCATCACCCTCAAGAATTACCCATTCTTCAAACCCGACACGCGTATTGCCAAGGATTGTGATTGTTCCTTCGGCACCGTTATCTAGTGTTACATCGGAGTAGGAATTAATTTCAACGAACTTTGGAACGAGATTGCCGTCGTCGTCCTCAAATTTCATATCGGTTGTTCCATAGACTTCCGCTGGTAAGGCATCGGTCATCCACAAGAATATATCTTGGAGATGGCTTCCAGAATCATTAGGCTGTCCGCCGCCTGAGAAGCGTGGGTCTCCGCGCCATCCGCCTGCGCCCCACCGTTGCGCCATGTAGACCTCAAATTTCTGTAGCTTGCCGATGCATCCTTCGGCGATTGCGCGCCTGGCTGCCATATAGGTGTCTTCATAATGTCGTTGATACCCACCGACAAGGTGTAGTCCACTGCCTATCGCTATTTTGGTTATGCTGATGGCATCGCCGACAATATTCGCCATTGGTTTTTCGACGATGACATGACAACCTGCGCGGAGGGCGTATTTCACATGAATATCGTGCAGGGAATGGGGCGAGAAAACGCCGACTATATCCAGATCTTCGTGATTGAGCATCTCCACGAATTCGTATTCGCCGAGATAGCGGTTAAGACTGTTCGCTTTGTAGCCATCAACCCGTTCTTGGAGCGCGCTCTCTAAAGCGTCTAAACTCGCCTCGTGCGTATCCACAGCAGCAACGACTTCAGCGTCTGGACGTGTCGCGAAACCGAGTGTGTTACCGCGTCCTGCGCCTCCGGGTCCAATCACACCAACTCTTAAAATATCATTCTTACTTGCCATGATTCTAACATCTCCGAATTATGTATGTCAAGGGAAATTTTTGTGCTTTGTTGCCCCAATTTCTAAAGTAGAAATTGGGGTTCACTCACTTAAGTGCGTTCAAGCAGTATTCCTTAACGATTAAAGACACGGAAGAGTTTCTTTATGGGATCGTAGAATTGATCGACAACACGCTCCTTAAGTGGAATGATGGCGTTGTCGGTAATCGTAATGTGCTCTGGACATACCTTGGTACAACATTTGGTGATATTGCAATACCCAATGCCATCCGAATCTTTCAGCTCTTCCAATCGGTTTTCAGTGTCAATCGGGTGCATTTCCAAGGAGGCAGCGTAAACAAAGAATCGGGGTCCGATGAATTCGTCATGAAGGTCGTGCTCCCGGAGGACGTGGCAGACATCTTGACAAAGGAAGCATTCAATACACTTCCGAAACTCTTGGATATGATCGATGTCTTCCTGTTCCATCCGCCATGTACCATCTTCGGCATCAGGGGGCCGTGGCGTAAAGGGTTTCATCTTCTCTTTGACTTTAAAGTTCCATGATACGTCCGTAACGAGATCTTTGATGAGTGGGAATGCCCGCATCGGTTCAACTGTAACAGGTTCGTCGAGCGGTATGTCGTTGAGGCGCGCCATACACATCAATTTCGGTTGTCCGTTGATTTCGGCAGAACAGGAACCGCATTTTCCCGCTTTACAGTTCCATCGAACAGCCATGTCATTCGCTTGTTCGGCTTGGATGCGGTGCACAGCGTCTAAGACCACCATGCCTTCAGAAACCTCAGTGTCATAATCGACAAATTCCGCTCCATCCGCATTGCCACGCCAGATTCTAAATGTTGCTTTTGCCATTTTTTTAATATTCCTTGCGGTTCGGTCAAGTCAGTTTGATGAATGAAGTACCTCTCCGTAGATCCGCCCTCCACTACGTTTCGAGCTACATACCTGAGAGATTGCGGTTTTGAATGTTTCTTGTGGTTTAGATACAGTTAGAAACCGAACCGACCTAATGGTTGTGACTTGGAAGCGGCTCCTTGTGCTATCCGATCTCATCTATGATTTCCTGCAGATCAGCTCGGAGTTGGTCAATCGACTGTCGCCGGATTGTCATCATGCCGTCGTCTGCTTTTTTGATGATGGTATTGTATTTGCCAGCACCGGCTTCCTCTTTCTCTGGATAGTCGTCCCGTGAATGTGCCCCAATGCTTGCCCTGCGTTCTAATGCCGCAAGTGCAATCGCTTCGGAGACCGTCAGGAGACAATCAAGGTCAAGTGCCGTATGCCATCCAGCGTTGTATTCGCGGTTGCCGATGGAATGAACATTCTCTGCTTGTTCGCGCAAGTTTTGGATCTCCTCCAAGGCTTGTGTAAGGCTTTCTTGGCTTCGCGCAATCCCTACGAGTTCCTGCATTTTATCTTGAAGTTGTGCTTGAATATCATAAGGACCCAGCTGGTCACCATTACTATCGTTCGGGGGGTTCTCGAACGGCTTTAGTGTATGCCCAGCGATTGTATCGATTTCCGATTCATCAAGCGGTACTGCCTCATTTTCCGTCGCAAACTGCGCTGCATATTCGCCAGCACGCTTGCCGAAGACGAGTAGGTCAGATAGCGAATTACCACCGAGTCTGTTGGCACCGTGTAAACCCGCCGCGCATTCTCCTGCGGCGAAGAGTCCCGGAACCGCTGTCATCTGTGAATCCGCATCGACCCGAATACCGCCCATAATATAGTGCGTTGTCGGACCAACCTCCATCGGTTCCTGCGTGATGTCGATATCGGCGAGTTCTTTGAACTGATGATACATGCTCGGCAGCTTTCTACGGATATGTTCTGGGGCGTTTGGGATTTTTTCCTTTATCCACGCTATATCTAAGAATACACCACCGTGTGGACTTCCACGCCCTTCTTGTACCTCTCGGACGATGCAGCGGGCAACGTGATCACGTGTGAGGAGTTCCGGCGGACGGCGCGCTTCTCTGTCCCCTTGTGTATACCGCCAACCCTCTTCAGGGTTATCTGCTGTCTGGTTTACATAGAGTTCCGGGATGTCATCGAACATAAAGCGGTTGCCTTCACTGTTTGTAAGGATACCACCTTCACCACGCACGCCTTCCGTAACCAAGATACCTCGGACACTCGGGGGCCATACCATGCCGGTGGGATGAAATTGGACGAACTCCATGTCGATCAGTTCCGCCCCGGCGTGGTATGCGAGAGAGTGTCCATCACCGGTGTATTCCCAACTGTTGCTCGTAACTTTGTATGCCTTTCCGACACCACCTGTTGCCAAAACGACGGCTTTTGCAGAAAAGATTTTAAAGCGTCCTTTTTCGCGTTCATAACCGAAGGCACCCGATACCCTGTCTCCTGTTTTGAGGAGCGAAACGATGGTATTCTCCATGTGCACCTCAATGCCTTGGTGTATACCATGGTCCTGTAAAGCGCGGATCATTTCCAATCCGGTCCGGTCGCCGACGTGTGCGAGACGCGGGTATTGGTGGCCACCGAAGTTCCGTTGAAGGATACCTCCATCTTGTGTCCGATCGAAGAGGGCACCCCAACTTTCAAGTTCACGCACGCGGTCTGGTGATTCTTGGGCATGGAGTTCTGCCATTCGTGCATCGGAGAGATACTGTCCGCCGCGCATCGTGTCAGCAAAGTGGACGCGCCAACTGTCCCTTTCATCGACATTCGCCAATGCAGCAGCGACGCCACCCTCCGCCATGACGGTGTGTGCTTTGCCAAGCAAGGATTTGCACACGAGTCCCACCTTAAGATCGCCTACAGCGGCTTCAATGGCAGCACGAAGTCCAGCACCACCGGCTCCAATTATCAATACATCATATTCGTGAGTTTCGTAAGATGCCACGCTAATATTTCCTCTTTCTTCTCTACTATAGTCATTTATGAAACTATGGAATCCAAACTTGATCAAATGTTGGTGCTATAAAACGGACATATACATCGGAGAAGCCGACCCAACAGAGACTCAACCATGCCCAGAGCATGTGCCGACGGTTTAAACAGCTGACACAGTTATACGCCCCTCGACGGATCGGGGCTTTAGAGAGTAGGTCAACAACACCACCGACTAAGTGCCGTAAAGAGTGACACCCGAACGTATAACCCCCTAAAAGGACGACATTGCCTGCCAAAATGATGGTCCCTACACCGATGCCAAAGGTTGTCCCACCGTTACCATCATCAAACCAGAGTGCTTTCCATACATCATAAGCGAGAATACCCACAACAATGATTGCAACATAAAGAAAATATCTGTGGATATTCTGTATAATCAGCGGAAACGAATGTTCGCCCCTGTAGTTATTACGGGGTTCTGATACTGTGCAAGAGGGTGGATCTGCCCAAAACGCTTTATAATACGCACCGCGGTAGTAGTAGCAGGTAAAACGAAATCCGAGCGGTGCCCACAAAATGAGAACGGCCGGTGTGATAAAACCGGGTATCCAATCTGGCATCATACCAAACCAACTATGTTCAAGGCTGTGTGCAGCCTTTTCAGTACCAAAAAGTAGCGGTGAGTAGAAAGGCGATAAGTAGGGACCGTGAATGAAGTGGTTTCCTTCAAAAACTCGAAAGGTGGCATAAACGACGAATGCTCCCAACCCGAGAAATACGGCTAAAGGTTGCAACCACCATGTATCTCGGCGCTGGGTTTGAAACGGGCGACGTTCCGTTAACGTCAGTTCTGGGTGCGTCATAGATGATTTTTCCTTACCTTAAAAAAATAAACAATACAAGCAAGTCTGAAAATTATTATATCAGAAATATTTTGCCATTCTATGTTTTTTTAATTTTTTGCGAAGCACAGTACCTTGCCCTATGGGGACGCTCACAAAAACTCAGTGAAATCTAAAGGATTCCGAGTGAATAGGTTAATCCTTCTTATTATGTTCGGTTCGGGCCTGCGGTGGGGGCAGATACTTCCAACCGAGGGCTTTGTTTTTTTCCGTTTCTGCCACTAAATAATCATTAAGTTCCTGTGCAGATTTGAATCTGGCGGCGAACGCTTCTTTCATCCGATAGCACTTTTCCAAGACAGGATCCATGCGTGTATCCGGTTTCTCTTTCATTTGAATTTCCTCAATGAGTTCTATAGGTGTGCAGAGGATTGTGGGTTGAAATCCAGCGGTGTGACAAACTTCATTTATTAGATTCCGCTTGGTTTCATTCACAATATGCTTATAGTTCCAAGAAACTAAGTATTCGACGCTATTCACCGTGGCAATGGCGATATGTTGTGCATCCGGACGCGAATGCTGCGGCATGGCCCCGGCATCTATCAATTTGTCCACGAGCATAATGGCTTCTGATGACATATCTAATACCGGTAAATTTGCCAATACCTCAAGCCGACGTTGGGCTGCTACGGGATTACCTTCTCTGGCTTCACTGATGACTACGTTTGAAATAACAAACTCAAAGTTATTGGAATATTCCTCCCATAACTGTAGAGTTGCTTGTTGCCGAGAGGCTAACGTCACATCGTGGCTTGGTCTTGCAGCTAAATAACTCACCACTGTCGTTTCAATGTAGACTTTCGATTTGAGCGTATTATATTGTATCATGCAATGAGGTTTTTGTCAAATTACGGAGCCGTTCAGTAGTGCTAACGCAGCCTCCATAGAAAGACCGTGCCGTCGCCACTTCCACTTGCGAGGGTTTTTCCATCTGGGCTGAACGCGACCTGCCAGACCCGTCGCGAATGTCCTGTGAGGATCTTTATCAGTTTACCGGTGTCCACATCCCAGAGGTGTAACGTATTGTCGTCGTTTCCACTTGCGAGGGTCTTCCCATCCGGACTGAACACCACGCTGAAAACCGTCCCTGCGGAAGGTGTGAACGTTATCTGATGTTTGCCGGTCGCTGCGTTCCAGAGGCGTATCGTCTCGTCCCCGCTCGCACTTGCGAGGGTCTTGCCATCTGGACTGAAGATGACGCTCCAAACCGTCCGCGTATGCCCACTGAGTGCTATCTGATGTTTGCCCGTATCGGCATCCCAAAGGCGGATAGTGCCCTCGTAATGCCCACTTGCGAGGGTTTTTCCATCTGGACTGAATGCCACACTGTAAACTTCTTCGGCATGCTCAGAGCGATCCTCCTTCTGTTCTGTGGTATGGACATCATGTCCAGAGAAGGTCAGTTTGTGTTCGCCGGTATGGACATCCCACAAGCGAAGGGTGTTGTCCTCACTTCCACTTGCGAGGGTTCGTCCATCCGGACTGAACACCACACTATAAATGGCTTCAGTATGCCCCTCAAGCGTCTTTATCTGTTTGCCGGTCGTTGTGTCCCATAGGCGGATATTTCCATCATAATTCCCACTTGCGAGGATGGTGTCATCTGGACTGAATGCCACACTCTGAACGTCCCAAGTATTTCCAGTGAACGTCATTTTGTGTTCACCGGTCGTCGTATCCCAGAGGCGGACCGTACTATCGTAATTCCCACTTGCGAGGATAGTGCTATTGGGGCTGAACGCGACGCTTCTCACCATATCACTGTGTCCGAAGATCGTTTTCTTGTGTTCACCGGTCATTGCATCCCAAAGGCGAATGTTCCCAGCCCCACTGCTAACGATAGTGTTACCGTCCCGACTAAACGCGACGTTACTGACACCGCCGAGATGCCCTGTGAGTGTTTTCTGGTATTCACCGGTTTCTGCGTTCCAGAGGTGAATATCCCCAGCAACAGTTCCAGTCGCGAAGATATGACCAGAAGGACTGAACACAATGCTATTGACACTTCCATCTCTTGTCAGTGTTTTCTTCTGCGCGCCCGTACTCCCATCCCACATTCGGATGTTCCCGTCATCACCGCCACTTACGAGAGTTTGTCCATCCGGACTGAATGCCACAGCATTAATCCAGTCCGTATGCCCTGTGAGTGTTTTCTTGTGTTCGCCAGTCGTTACGCTCCAGATGTTAAGGGTGCCATCAGTGCTGCCACCGGCGACAATTTTCCCATCCGGACTCAGTGCGACACGGTTAATCCAGTTGACCCCTTTTGCGAATGTTTTTTTCTGCTCCCCAGTATGTGTGTCCCAGAGGCGGATAGTACCATCACTGCTGCCAGTTGCGATAGTCTGTCCATCTGAACTGAACACCACATCGAATATCCCATTCGTATGTCCAGTGAGCGTTGCCTGATGCTCGCCGAGGATGGTATCCCAGAGTTGAAGCACCTGACCGCTGCCAACTGCAAAGGTGCGCCCATCCGGACTCAGCGATACACAATTAATCCCATTCGTATCTCCTGCAAAGAGAAGTGCCTCTTGAAGCGTAACAGCATCGTAGATCCAAATGCCGATAGTACTTGCTACTGCCAAAAATCTGTTGTCAGGAGAATACTGAATCTTATTGATTCCACCTTTACCAAGTCGCGCAATGGCACCCTCAGGTAGTTCCCATTGTGTATGATCTTGGGCGAAGGTGTTAGATAAAAACAAGGTTGAAATGAGAGTAAGCGTCAAAAAGGTGGAGAATAACCTAATTTTCATTACAAAGGTTCTCCGCTATCGGTCGTCCATATTTATACGTTTCACACACGTGTATGCGTCAGCGGTTCCCAACCGAGCAGGCGTTTCGCTTTTGAAAGGTTAATTTCCTTCTGTTCATGGTCCCCTGAAATAAAGAAAGCGTCAAAGCCTTCGTGTTCAACCGAGATAGCAGCGAGATAGGCACGCGCTAAGTCTTCCTCATCCGTCCACCAGATATGCACTGATGAGTCTTTCGGTTGATTGTAACGTTCAAGCCACTGTTCACGTGTAGAGGGACCCGTAATCCGTAGGGCGATGAGCGACATACCGTGTTCCCGCGCAAAGTATTCGCAGACCTGTTCGCCGAAGCCTTTGGTTAACCCGTAGACACCCGGATTATCCCTCGGCACGACATCTTCATAAGGAAAGTTGTTTCGCGTCCGCTCATGCACAGTGAAGGTGCTTGTATAGACTGCGTGTCGGATGCCCGCTTCCTTCGCAGCATGTAGCACGATATGCAGCCCCTTAGCGTTCACCTCGTAGTTTGCGACGATGTCGCTGAAATCCGCGACAGAGGACCGATCGCTCGTCGGTTGCAGCATGACCATGTAGACGAGCGTGTCCATTCCTTCTAACGCTTCCTGAACGATGTCGGGGTCGGTAACGGATCCGGGGATGTATTCAATAGATTTGTCTTTGGGTGGGTTGAGGTCGAGGACTCGGAAATTATGATGGCTCTTCATATAAGGGAGCGTCATTGTTCCAACGTGCCCCGAACCACCTATCAGTAGAACGTTCATCTCTTGGTCTCCTATTCTCCAGCGTAGCGTGCAAATTATGGTAAAATATGAAAGTACGTACACATTCCAAGGAACAACAGAACCATTCTCCGTCCGCTGGCGAGGTTTGTAATCTCGCCCACAATTCCGAGTAATTGTAGGTTTACTATGGTTATAGGCACGGCTCCAAACCGCGCCTACGGAACGCTTTCTGCTATTCTTTATATGCATAAGCGCGGTGCTGAATCCGCAGATCGAAATCGTCGTTTGGGTCCCATGTCGGCATATCTGATGGCACCTCGTAAGCAAACTGCTCCGTGTCGGAGGAATACGAATTCGTGCGGCGTTCATGAAGGGCGCGCTGATAGAGTTTACACCGTTCTGTGAGGAATTCGCTTTGCCACCACTTATATCGCTCATTCCACCGCGGTGTCCGCTGATCGAAGTAGATAACCCGGCGGAGTGTATCGCTTGTGTTGATTTTACTGCCGTGCAGGACCTTGGTATGATGGAGCAGAATGTCCCCCGGTTCTACCTCTGCTGGCACTGCATCTTTACGTTCAAAATTGGCTTCACCCCTGTCAATAACCTCCTGTGCCTCTTCAATCCCCCAGAGATGACTCTTCGGGACTACCCAGACACACCCGTTATCAACGGTCGAATCATCAAGATATATGTCAACGTTGAAGATCGGATGGTTCTCTCGGATTGCGTTGCCGTCCCGATGCCATCTGACAGAGGAACCGTGTTTCGGCAGTTTAAAGACAAGCGATTCATAGCACGGAATAAAATCGGGCCCAATAATCCGGTGCAATAAGTCACCTATAGACGGATGTCCAAGCAATCGCAGAGAGAATTCGTTCGGATGGGAGTGTAGATACGTCAGGTAGTAAGGGATCCCTTCAGGTCCACGGTTGCACCATTCATCCGCTGGTCCGCCTGCCAGAATCTCGTCAATAAGTCGTTGGCTTTCGCGTTGGATGACAGCGAGTTCATCGGGTTGGATAACCCCTTTCAGAATGAGATAGCCGTTATCGTTGAAGAATTGGATTTCGTTGTCGGTAATTTTTTTCATAATAATCTTTTTCCTATTTCTGCTTGAATTGTCTCAGGCATTTGAAATATTGCCCCTCGCAATTGCGGTGTGCCACGCCGAGACAAATTCTTGGACGGATGGGTATCGCAATTGTTTGTCCGCATTCGTCGCTTTTTTCGCGATATCCCACATCGCATCGTTTCCTTTCCAATCATCTCGTGAATTGCTGTTGTTAGCGAGGAATACGAAGGCTGTCCGCCCAAGCATAAAGACGTTTGTCCTTTCGTCGATGCGCGCGCCTTTCTGAAATTCCTCCGGTGCCATAAAGCGAGACGAGCCGTACAGCCGTCCTCGGTCGTTTATGAAGGGGCCCGGATGGTAGTGATCGAAATCGTATAGATGTATCCGCTTTTTCTCAAAGTCATAAATGATGCAGCCGTCGTAGAAGTCTTCAGCGATGAAACCTCTCTTTTCGATAAGGACGTGAACATCAAAAATGACGTTGAGTGCAGCAACGATTTCAGACGCTGGCAGTGCACAGAACCTATCACGCGGATGTGTCTCACCCGGATTAAGTTCCCTTTCAGGACGCAAACCCTCACCGTCTACCCAATCATAAACTAGTGTAAATCCATCGGAAGTCGTGAAAGCGTTGTGCAATCGGGGGAGTGCCTCGTGCTGGACAGCGGCATGGAATCGAACAGCCTGTTTGAGCCACATGACGCTTTGTGGGATGTTACTGTGTTTGACGAACCAACGTTGGTTGTCCACCACTACCTGAAATGATTGACATCTGGAATCGTGTTCCGGGAACGGGTACATGGTTTCAGCGATATGGTTCAAGTATGTTTCGATATCTGTATCAATCTCCGTAACGTCCAGAAGTGGGTGCTGGGTGGGCATTCTCTATGTCCTCATCGGGCGCGGCAAAACCGTTTCTAACCGCTTTGCGTTGGTTTTGTCGAGTTAAGATAAATAGTATACACCAAAACGAGAAAAAAGTTACATTTTTCTTTGAAGTTTTGTTAGCGTGCGTCTTATCTCTAACCCCTTGGATGTCCTACAGATAGAACATAGGTTGGGTTGAGCGGTAAAGCCATAGGTGCATTTTCGCTACACACAGCGTGCCGTTCTTCAATCAACCTTCGGGTAGATAGTTGTAGCGAAACCCAACATTCCAAACCGTGTCGGTCTCATAATGCGTTGGGTTTCACTCGGTTTTTGGTAATTTCAGGTTTCTCTGTCCCTTGAAAATGCTGTGTTGTGTGCGATTTTTAGTAGGTCTACGTTCAACCCAACCTACGGGACTACAGATAGGGTTTCAGGTCCCAGAGAAGGATAGACCCATCAAAACTCGCACTCGCCAAAAGTTCATTGTTTGGCGAAAAAGCAAGTCCCTGCACATCCGTTGGATGTCCCAAAAATGTGACGATCAACTTACCTGTTTCCACCTCCCACAAATGGATAGGAACCTTCTTAAAACCTTGCTGCCACCATATACCACCAGCCAAGTACTTTCCACATTGCGAAAATGCTAACGCCATCATATTTTCATAATGTTTTGGTAGAGGTATTCGCTTGTGGATTTGACCTTGTTTTATGTCCCATAACAGGATTTCTGGTTGTCTTAATTCTCCGCCACATGCTAAGTATGAACCGCAGGGAGAAAAGGCGAATTTAAAATATATCCCATACATTGGTGCTGTTTCATAATCTTGTATTACTGTAGAAACTTCACGGCGGCTAACATCCCATAACATGTAATCTGGTAACATGTAATCTGGTGCTTCCTCTCCGCCACAAGCCACATACAAACCGCAGGGAGAAAACCCTCCGACATTCCCAACCTTATCGCCTGGAAATTCATGGATCTCTTCGGCCTGTTCGATATCCCATAGTCGCGCAGACTTACCACAAAATTCTTGACTTAGAAGAAATCTACCGTCTGGACTAAATTCCAATAGTGTAATTCGGGATTGGTCATGAGGTAGGTCTTTGAGTTGGTGTTTAAGTTTACATTGTTCATGCCCACTTTGTGCATTCCATACTACGATTGTTCCTTCCTCATCGGCGCATGCAAGAAGATTTGCTGCCGGTGTAAATGCCTGCTGCACCCATGCTTTGTCGTGCCCCGTCAATTCAACAATTGGCGACTCAATGTTTTCAAGGTCCAGAAGTGTGACGGTTCCTTCGTTAATGCTAACAATATAACTATCACCATTAGAAAATGTGAATAGGTGTTGTCTTTCTCCGGTTCGTCGTGGACGCTTGCTTTCAATATCCCATAAGAACGCCTCGTGATATACCTTTGATTCAACCCCTAACGTTTTGCCATCTCCCGAAAATACTATTGAATTAGGGTAATAAGTAGGTAGATAGTCAGATTCTTGCGTATGTGAGTTTCCAGAGAACCATACCTTGATGCCGCCATCTCCGGATTCGTGTGCCAATCGTGATCCGTTTGAAAAACGGACTGTCCCCCATATTCCTCCAATATCCTCTATAGTAGAATAGAGTTTCTCATCACTTTCCAAATCCCATACAGTAATGATACTTTCACCAAACCTTTCAATATAGGAGATTGCCGTTGCACGCAGAACACCTTCCGGTGAGTAAGAGGGAATCATATCCGCCTCACCATAATCGGTGTATATCTGAATCTGTTGCCAGTTAACCGTGTCCCAGACGCGGACTGTTCCATCCTCTTCTCTACCGGAGGCGAGAAATCTACCACACGGCGAAAAGCAGAGGCGATAGACTGAACCCGTGTGTCCGGTGAGGCAGGCAACTCGTTTCCCGCTTTTCATGTCCCATACTATTATAGATTCAGCATCGTTATCTATGCCTTCACGACTCGTAGATGCAACCAGATGAGTATCGGGCGAAAAGGCAATCGGCATGAAGCGACCGCCTTTTTCAGATTCGCAACTAAATTTTTCAAGAGGTTCCCCCGTTTCTGGGTGCCAGAGGTTGACAGTACCAGTAGCACTATCGCTTGTAGCGAACCGTTGACTGTTAGGCGAAAAGGTGAAATGACTCAATTCTGTTTTTATCTGTGTCCCGCGCAGGCCTTGTTGGATGTCCCACACCTCTATGAGGTTCTCCCAGTCGATGGTAGCGATCCATTTTCCATTAGGCGAAAAAGTGACTCCAAATACGCCTCGTTCCGCACCCCATAATGTGACAGGCGACATTGTCTCTACTTCATACCACCAGAGCCCGACCCTTGTTCCCACAGCAAGATAATGTCCATCCGGGGAAAATGCCAGAGCCTCCACAAGGCCCTGTCCCAACCGTGCAACCGCACCTTCAGGGAGTGCCCAAGCCGCCACATCATCTCCGTTAGCACCGACTGCTGCAGGGGTTACCAATTTTTTCTCTTCCATCAAAATATCTCCGTGTGTGCTACAGATAAGGTTCCATATCCCAAAGAAGGATGGAACCGTCAAAGCTCGCACTCGCCAAAAGTTCATTGTTCGGTGAAAAGGCGACTGCTTGCACATCTGTTGCGTGTCCCCAGAATGTGACAATATGCTTGCCAGTTTCAATCTCCCATAAACAGATAGGCACCTTCTCCAAGCCTGTCTCCCAAGCAGCACCGAGTGCGAGATACTGCCCACAGGACGAAAATTTCAACGAATGCACATCCTCGCATCCCTCTGGCGGTAGTAGCCACTTATAAATTTCACGGCGTTTGAGGTCCCACAACAAAATACCTCTTGTGTCTTCCCCACCGCACGCTAAATATGAACTACACGGAGAATAGGCAAACTCACATGCCCGCAGAAAACGGAGCGTCGTCAGAGTTTCGCGACGTTTGAGATCCCACAAGATAATGTTTTTCCCACTGGAAATGCCAGTAAGATATTGCCCACACGGCGAAAACGTTCCGACGTCCCCGAATTCATCACTTGGAAAGTCCTGTATCTCTTCGCCGCGTTCTACATCCCAGAGTCGGGCATTCGGTCCGTATTCAGCATCACTTATGAGGAGCCTTCCATCTGGACTGAACATCAATTTCCAAACCTGATCAGAATCATCGGTTGGTGTCTGGAGTGGATGCCTGAACGCATGTAGTTTGTCTCCACTTTGCACATCCCATACTATTAAGTTACCGCCTTCATGTGCTAATGCTAACTTACTGTTTATCGGTGTAAATGCAGCCACACGCCCGGGTTCGTTATCGGTGAATTCGGCAATTGGAGACCTACAACTTCCAACTTTCCAAAGTTTGACGGTGTTTTTGTGAATACTGATAACGTAGAGCTCTCCTTCGGAAGAGACATGAATGTGCTGATTTTTCGCTGCTGATTCTGTTGGGATCGCTGGGCGCGCCTGTTTGCTTTCAATATCCCATAACAGGACGCTACCGTATCTGTACTCCGCCACTATTGTCTTTCCGTCCTGCGAAAATCTCAGCGATTCAGAGGTATCCACGAATGACATACACGTCTGGACGGTTCGGCGTGGGTTTGCGTCACCCAGTGTCCACACTTCCAAAAATTCGTGACCGTATTGGTAAGCCAGTTGAGAACCACTCGAAAACGCTACAGATGCTTCAGAATCAACGGTATAAAGTTTCTCATTGTTTTCCAAGTCCCACACGGGGACGGTGTCATCGTCATAAGATACTACTGCCACACGGAGCACTCCCTCCGGCGAATAAGAGGGAATCATATCAGATTTTCCGTAACCTATGTATGCATTTATTTCTTGCCAACTCTCAACATTCCAGACGCGGACTGTACCATCCTCTTCCCCACCGGATGCAAGAAATCTACCGCATGGTGAAAAGCAGAGACGGTAAATATAACCGGTGTGTCCTGTGAGGCTGGCAACTCGTTTACCGCTTTCGACATCCCATACGATTATAGATTCAGCGTCGTTATTTGCGTTATCGCGACTTGTAGACGCAAGCAGCTGGGTATCTGGAGAGAAAGCAATCGGCATAAACGCTCCACCTTTTTCGGTTTCACCAATCAAGGTTGAGACGATCTTACCAGTTTCTGGCTCTCGGAATTCAACGTTACCCGTGTCGCGGTTGCTAATGGCAAGCCAACGGTTATCGGGTGAAAAGGTGAAAGAATCCCGAAAATCCGCGAGTTCTATCTGTGCAATACTGACCCCGCGTTGGATGTTCCAAACCTTCAAAACTTTATCCCAATTGCTAATGGCTATCCATTTTCCGTTAGGTGAGAAGGCAATATCGGAGATCATCCCTCGTTCTGTTTCCCAGAGTGCTATAGGCGACATTGTCGCGACTTCATACCACCAGAGTCCTATCTTCGTTGCGACAGCGAGATAATGCCCATCCGGTGAGAACTCTTTGGCACCTACACCTCCGCGCTCCAACCGAGCGATTGCGCCTTCGGGAAGTGCCCAAGTCGTCACGTCGTCTCCGCTGGCACCTATTGGCGCAGGGACTACTGATTCTTTATCTTCCATCAAAACATTTCCTTGTGTTCTACAGATAAGGTTTCAGGTCCCAGAGGTAGATCACACCGTCATGTCCACCACTTACAAGAAGGGAACCGTCCTGTGAAAACGCGAAACACTGAACATCGGTGGTGTGCCCCCAGAACGTAGCGATATTTTCACCAGTTGCAATTTCCGACAAACGGATAGGCACCTTTTGCAGACCTGACTGCCACCATGCGCCGGAAGCCAGATACTGTCCACACGGCGAGAAGCAGAATGCAATCGGTCTTTGGCTTCCTTCAGGGTGTGGTAGCGTCATGAGGATTTTCCCGTCTATCGCGTTCCATAACACAGCACCGCCTTGATGTCCACCGACAATTATATCACCGAGTGGTGAAAACGCTACACCCACGTCGGTATAACGCCCCCTCCTTTTTCCTTGTGGTGGCGGTCGGGGTAAATCCATCTCCGCAATCTGTTCGCCTGCATCAACATCCCATAGTAGGGCAGTTCGATCTATTGAGAGACTCGCAAGGCGTTTTCCGTCGGGACTAAACGCCAATGCCCCCACAGATTTTGGGTGTCCTATGAGGACGGCGCAATTTTCCCAATTCCCTTTCATAGCCGTGTCATTTGATGGAGGCGTGTATTCCCACACATAAATATTACGATCTATACCAGCGGCAGCTAATCGATGTCCTGTTGGCGCGAGTGCCTCACTGCTTGTTCTCAATAACAGCCCCGATTCAGGGATTGGGATTTCAGCAATGGGTTCGCTGCTGCCAAACTCCCACATTTTCCAGATGTCTTCGTCTCGGCTGGTAGAAAGGATTTTCCCATTGGAAGACGAGTAGACATTAAGTATTTTACCAGGTCCGGGTAAGTCTGCTGCAGTTGGATGTTGGGCAGTCTTACTTCCAACATCCCATAGAAGTCCCGTCCGCCCTCGGTATGCTGTTACTAACGTTTTATCGTCCGCCGCAAAGACTAATGAACTCACAGTTCTGTTATGCCCTTGAATGGTTGGGAGTGGATGAACAGTCGCTTTGCCTTTTGGCCATATTTTAATCCCGTGAGAGTCGCTACAAGCCAATTGTGTGCCACTCTCTGAAAAACGAACAAAACTGGATTCAGGTTGATGTTCAAATGTGTCGATTTTTTCGCCTTTTTCTAAATGCCAAACCTCGGCTTTAGGTTGAGATGAAAAAACCGCGGCGGCAATCAATCCACCCTCCAGTGGATAATATGGATACATCCAAGCGTCTCCATATTCGGTATAAGTTCCCTCCGAATGTTCGTTTTCCACATTCCAGACCTGAATTGTACCTTTGAAACCGCCAGCGGCAAGAAACCGTCCACACGGCGAAAAACAGAGCCGCCTTGACCTCTCAGACCAGTCAAGCTGAGCAATTTGTTCACCTGTCTCCACACACCACACCGCAATGAATTCAGCACACTTACCCGCCAGCAAATTTAGATCTTGGGAAAAGCAGATAGGATAGACATCATAAGTATATGGGATTTCAGTTTCACTAAGTTGTATCCCGGTACGGGGGCACCAGACAAGAACCTTCGTGTTATAGTGGTGTCTATGAAAAACGACGAGGCGTTCTCCATCTTGAGAAAAAACAGGGTTGGAAAGACCAAAGCGATACCGTTTCTTCGTAAACGCCATCTCAGCAACACAAACTTCGTTCTGAACGTCCCACACCCTGAGTGCTTCGCTAAGTGTATGTGCGGCAATCCATCGACCATCGGGTGAAAAACTAACATCTTCAATATATCCTCTATCTGTCTCCCACAACGCAATAGGGGACAGCGTAGAGAGTTCATACAACCAGAGTCCTACTCTTGTGCCAACAGCGAGGTACTGTTCATCAGGGGAGAATACTATATCAAGTCCACTGCCCCGCCCCAATCGTGCAATCGCACCTTCAGGGAGTGCCCATGTGGCTACGTTCCTGTCATCAGTACCCAGCGGCGTGGCTGCTTCTGTTTTGCTATTTTCCATCAAACATCTCCTTATGTTCTATAGGTGGGGTGTGAGATCCCAGAGATAGATCGCCCCGTCGTGTCCACCACTTACGAGAAGGGTACCATCCGACGAGAACGCGAAACATTGAACATCGGTGGTATGTCCCCAAAAAGTGGCAATGTTTTTGCCTGTTGCGACCTCCCACAAACGGATAGGGACCTTCTCCAGACCCGACTGCCACCAGGCACCAGAGGCTAAATATTGTCCGCAGATCGAGAAACATAACGTAATCGGTCTTTGACTTTCTTCGGGCTGTGGTAGCGTCATAAGTGTTTTGCCATCTGTTGCATCCCATAGCACAATCTCACCCCACTTGCCACCAGCGATTATGTCGCCACGCGGTGAAAACGCTATTCCAGTGTTAGATCTATGATAGCTTCTCCGTTCTGGTGGTAGTGTAAAGGGGAGTTCAGCAATCTTTTTCCCTGAATTAACATCCCACAGACAAGCTTTGCAATCCTTCGATCTTGATATACTCGCGAGTCGTTTTCCATCTGGGCTAAATGCTAGTCCTTTCAGACTAAACCTCAACCCGTAAATAAATTCCTGATTGTCTATGACCGTGGCGTGCTTTTTCCAACTTTCGCTTTCGGTGATGTCATTTAAGGGTGACGTACGCTCCCAGATGTGTATGTTGTCATTCCTGTCAGTGCTTGCAATCCGACACCCTGTAGACGCAAACGCTTTGGCGCGACCTAAACCTACTTCCGATCCAATGAGTTCAGCAACGGGTTCACTTTTGCCGACTTCTCGCACATTTAAATTATCTCCGAATATGTTGATAGAAATGATTTTCTGATCAGAAAAACGGTAAACATTACACGAAGCACCGGGGAGTTTCTCTCCGTGTGGTCGGTATGAACGTCTACTTGCAACATCCCATAGGAGGACGTTATCACCCCAAAGCCCAGCGGCAAGCATCTTTTCGTCTACCGAAAAGACTAACGTATCCATCGTAGGGATATGTCCATGAAGGGTTGAAACGGTGTGAGAGCCGGAGTTATTACCTTTCGTCCAGATTTGGATTTCACTTTCGCTGGAGACTGCCAATTGTGTTCCATTGGCCGAGAAACGAACCGTCCTCCTGTTCCCACGACATTCAAATTCATCCAGTTTCTCACCCTTTTCTATATGCCAAATCTCAACCTTACGCTCGGAAACAGCGGCGGTAATCAGTTCACCCTCCGGAAGAAAGTATGGGTACATCTGAGATTCTCCATAATCGGCATAGGTCCTCTCCAGTTGTCCGCTTTCCACATCCCATACATGTATTGTGCCGTGCCAACTCCCGGCGGCAAGGAACCGTCCGCATGGAGAAAAGCAGAACTTTCGCACCTGCTCAGAATATCCTGTGATGTTGGCAATTTGTTCCCCAGTTTCTACCTGCCAAACTGTAATTGAATCGCCGTCTCCAATATTTCTATCTATGTTATCTGGATCACTGTTCTTACCCGCCAACAGGTTTAAATCCGAGGAAAAGCAGATCGGATAGACTTTGTAGGGCGGTTGTATTTCTGTTTCTCTTACTTTCCTACCAGTGTGTGAGCACCAAATGTAAATCCTGCTATCTCTTTCATCACTGATCGTGACAATGTGCTGTCCATCTTGAGAAAAGGCAGGATAGGAAATTTGTCGTTTATCTGGTTTCTCAATCTGCGTTACGCAAACGCCGCTCTGAATCTCCCATACCTTTACGGCTTCGCCAAAGGTGCGTGTGACAATTCGTTGACTATCGGGTGAAAAACCAACGTGCTCGGTCATTCCGCGTTCTGTATCCCAGAGCGCAATCGGGGATAACGTGGGAAGTTCGTATAACCAAAGTCCAACTGATGTGCCAACCGCGAAATACTTCCTGTCTGGTGAGAATGCCATATCACCGCCCTTACCCCGTCCTAACCGAGCAATCGCCCCTTCAGGAAGTGCCCAAGTTGTCACATCCTCACCTTCTACGTTGAGTGGAGTAGGGGCAAGGGAATTTCTATTTTCCATGAAAATCTCCTACGAAGCACCTGCAATCTATGTTTAGCAGGCGCAGTTTGGCTCATGTTATCTGGAAGAAACACTACGTACAAAACGGTTGATGAGAAAACGGGGTTGGAGAAAAATAAAGCGCGACTGACTGCTGATCGCTGATAACTGACTGCTAATAATTATCTGCTTGCATGCTTTACTGAAATAGTATATCATAGATGTATCAAAAATTTAATCTTTTTCAAGAAAACTGATAATCTATCTGTATACAATATGATGTGCTATTGTAGATAGGAAACCCTTCCATGCGACACAACCTCTTCGTACCGAATAAAATGCCTTATGCCAAAGGAAAAAACCGTCCGGATGTCCCCTGTATTCTGTGTGCAATTGTCGAAAAAAATGATAAAGTCGAACGACTTGAAGTCCATCGAACGGAACGCTTTACTATATCGCTTAATCTCTATCCTTACAGTCCAGGGCACCTCTTAGTCTTTCCAAATCGGCATATTGTTGATGTACGGGAGTTGAATCAGGAAGAGGTTCAAGAACTTCACGAACTCCAATGTCTCTGTTTTGAGGCATTGACGCTCGCCTATCAACCCCGCGGCTACAACGTCGGTTATAATATGGGTGATGCTTCCGGTGCGAGCATCCCGCATTATCATTTGCATGTTGTCCCGCGATATCCGCGTGAATTAGGGTTCATGGACGTTATCGGTGGCGCGCGGATCATCATTGAGGACCCAAACGCGACGCAGGAGAAACTTGTAAAAATCTTTCAGGAATTGACAATATAGTTTAAGACTTACGCAACTTACCCGGTAGGTGCGGTTTGTAACCGTACCAGTTTTGTATCAGTATCAGTCGGTGTTCCGACTTTCTGTAGATAGGTAGGTATACCTTTCAATTTGCGTAGGTCTTGTAGTTATCAATTCCAGTTGATTTTTATAATCATACTCTTAACTGACAACCGACAACTGACAACTAATAACTATTCAAGAAAGGAAAAAGTAGAATGAGCAATCTCGCTTATGATCTCCTTGCCGAAACGCTGGAGAAACAGGGAATTCAAATAGAAACGGTCAAAGCTCACCTCAAAGAGCAACACATTGAAACACCCTCATGGGGCTACGGTAATTCCGGCACCCGATTTGGGGTCTTTGAACAACCCGGTGCAGCGCGGAATGCAGCCGAACGTTTGGAAGACGCAGCCACCGTTCACCGCTTCACCGGTATTTCCCCTACCGTCGCACTTCATATTCCGTGGGATAAAACCGACGATTGGGGTGCCTTGAAACAGTACGCCGCGGATGTGGGGATCGGCATCGGTGCTATCAACCCGAACGTCTTCCAAGATCAGGCGTATAAACTCGGAAGCGTCTGCAACCCAGATGCCAGTACCCGTCGACTTGCGATTGATCACATGCTTGAATGTGTTGACATCATGGAGAAAACAGGTTCTGATCTACTCAGTTTGTGGTTCGCAGACGGCACCAACTTTCCGGGGCAGTCGAATTTCAGGAAGCGCAAGCGATGGATGGAGGAGGCGTTAGCCGAAGTCTACGATGCACTTCCAGATGCCACCCGTATGCTTATCGAGTATAAGTTCTTTGAGCCAGCGTTTTACCATACCGATCTCCCCGATTGGGGCACCGCCTACCTCATGGCGACGAAACTCGGTGAGAAAGCGCAAGTCCTCATCGACTTGGGGCACCACCCGCAAGGCACAAATATTGAGTTCATCGTTGCCTATCTGATTGACGAGGGGAAACTCGGTGGATTCCACTTCAACTGCCGGAAATATGCCGATGACGATCTGACGGTGGGTTCTATCAATCCGCAGGAACTTTTCCTGATTTACACCGAATTGGTCGCCGCGGAACTCGATCCCGATACGGAAACCGACATCGCTTACATGATTGATCAGAGCCACAATCTGAAGCCAAAAGTAGAAGCGAGTATCCAATCTGTCTGCAATCTGCAAAAGGCGTATGCGAAGGCACTGCTCGTTGATAGGGAAGCACTCGCAGCCGCGCAGGATGCCGCCGACCTCGTTGAAGCGGAGTCCATCCTCCAACGCGCCTGTGAAATGGATGTGAATCCGCTTTTAGAGCAGGTCCGCTTGGAAATGGGACGCGACCCTCACCCGTTGGCAGCTTATCGAAAAAGCGGTTATTATGAGAAGATTAGTGCCGCGCGCGTCGGTGGCGAAAGCCAAGGCTGGGCATAGCAGGAAATTACATGTAGGCGAGGTTTGAAACCTCGCCAGCGAAATTGATGAAAAATATGACGAATATTAAAATCGGAATTATCGGTTCGGGCGGGATGGCACGGCACCACCTCGTCCGATTCGCACCAATGGAAACCGCTGAAGTCGTAGCGATCGCCTCCAGAAATGAGCAGACAGGAACGCAACTTGCCGGAGAGCATAACGCCGTATTTATCCCCGAATGGCATCGCCTTGTTCAACGCGAAGATATAAACGGTGTCGTTATCTGTACACACAACGACAGCCACGGTGAGATCGTCCTCGCGGCATTACGGGCAGATAAACATGTCTTTGTGGAATATCCGCTCGCCAGTGATGTCGGTGAGGGCGAAGCAGCACTTCGGCTCGCTGAGGACCGAGGTCGTGTTCTCCGAGTCTCACATCCAGAAGCTGTCTCCAATACCCACAAAGCACTCAAGCAGAAGATAGGCGAACTCGGCGACTTACTGCTCACCTCCTTTGTACGCCTCACACCCGGTCGCGGTGCGCGTCCTGAAATCCTTTTCAATCTATCGGTATCAGGCACACCTGCCCATTTCTTCATCTATCATATCTATCCGATTGTGGATTTCTTCGGTGGAGCCGCGTCTGTTAAAAAGAATGCTGTCTACGAAGGACTAAAGGAGAACGGGCAATACGATCGGTTTGTCAACACGCTCACCGTTGAATTTGAACGTGGCGGCGTTGGACAGTGGACATGGGCGGGTGGCGTTGCCATTAACGCCGCTGAAGAACATGAACGCTATGTCCTCACCGATGGCACGATAAGCGATGCTGGAGACGGATGGCACTGCACGACACCCGCTGGTGTGACACCGCTCGTTATTCCAGATTCACCACAGCCGACACTTCAGAAATTGTGGCTATCTGAAATCCGAGATGCTGCTGACCAACCCCCGAATTTGGAAGACGCGAGGGTTGCCCTTGAGGCGATCCGTATCAGTCTCTCATCCGAATAGTCTATGCCAATGTCCGTTGAAACCATGCAACCGATTTGGCGATCACCGCTTGCTCCCATGCGACAGTGTTGAAAGTGTGGTCACCCTTATCAATAATTTCAAGTGCTGTCGGAGCGTCGCGTTCGCGCATCAATTCATAATAACGTTTCCCATGCGAGACCGGCACGACATCATCACCACTGCCGTGAATCACGAGAAGCGCGCCTGCAAACTGCTGGATAAGAGCAGAAGGCGATATGTTGGGGAGTTCTTCGTAAAACGCCTTTCCGACGATGTTTGGGTTCGCTTGCGCGATCTCCTCCGGTGTCGGCGTGTTTTTGGACCGCTCCAGTATCTCCTGTTTTCGGTCTGGTGGGTCGTCTGAGAGTGGTGCCCACATCACCGTTGATTTTACACGTGCATCTTGTCCAGAGACACACGCCGCGACGCAGCCACCCATGCTCAACCCCAAAATGCCGATGCGTTCGGGATCTACTCCCTGCATAGCAGTGAGAACGTCGATTGACTTGATGGCATCGGAAACCTCACCACCGATAGTCATCTCCGAGAAATCACCTTCACTGTCCCCGGAGCCGCGAAAATCAAAGCGAAACACATAAAATTCGCGGGCGGCAAGTTCCCGTGCAGTCTTAACGAATATTCTGTGCGGTTCAACCTTTGTTCCGGTGAATCCATGAAAAAAAGCAACTGCGGGGCACAATACATCGCGACGCGTCGGTGAATGTAGTATCCCGTTCAGTTGTTGCCCTTGATTGTAAAATACGACTGGTCTTTCCATCTTTTTTGTGCTCCTTTGTCTTGACATTAAAACTTATTTGTGGTAAACTTATTATATAATAACTTCTAATTTCAGTAAGGTGTTGCATCACATGGGATCGAAGCCGATAGGTTTACAGATGCCTTCTTTATTACGGGACATATTTGAAACCGCTGTAGTTTTCCTCTATCCCGCGGAATGCCGGGTCTGCGAGGAATTTCTTGGGGTTACATCTGTGCCTTATATCTGTAATAACTGCTGGCAGGACATTCAATTTCTTGAGTTGCCTTGGTGTGATATATGTGGTATACCGGGTGTGGATGGACGCTGTGATACGTGTGCGATCTCCCCGCCACGTTACGGTAAACTCAGATCTATAGCATTTTATCAGACAACACTCCAAGAGGCAATACATCTCTTTAAATTTGAGAAGAAAAAGGTACTTGTGCAACATCTGATTCAGTTGGTGAACGCACACAGACCCTTGGACTGTTGTATTGCAGACTACGACTTCGTTCTGCCCATCCCAATTCATAAAAAACGTTTAAGAGAACGCGGTTTTAATCAGGCGACACTCCTTGCCAATGGGATTGTGGAAGCAGAAGGCGTGCCAGTTCTCACAGATATGCTGGTTCGGAAGCGACACACAGTCGCGCAAAGCAGTTTGGACAGAGAAGCCCGCCAGCAGAACATCGTCGATGCTTTTGAGGTCCGAGACCCAGATATTATTCGCGGAAAAAACCTCTTAGTCATTGACGATGTTTTCACGACTGGTGCTACGATTCGTGAGGCGGTCAGCGAATTATGGACTGCCGATCCCGCTGAAATCGATGTTTTAACACTGGCGAGAACTTTGGACCCTTAAAAATCGTGAAACTTTTTCTAACGGTATTGCGTTTTATACAATGTTCTTGCTTGGGTAAGGTTTGCAGGTGTGTTTATACCTCGTGAGACGAGAATCACATTTGAAGGCTTTACCTAAAAAAACTGCTTATCATTAAGCTAATTACCTAAATATATAGTGGGAGGTTGAACCTTTGCACTTAAATAGCATCAAAATTCGAGGATTCAAGAGTTTTGCCGAAGAAGTTGAGTTGATACTCGAACCCGGTGTTACTACTATTGTCGGACCCAATGGTTGTGGAAAAAGCAATGTCTCCGATGCCATTCGATGGGTACTCGGGGAACAGAGTGCCCGCGCCCTACGGTGTACTTCTATGCGCGACCTGCTTTTCAACGGCGGTGCTAACTTCGCACCCGCGCAGAAAACAGAGGTAGCACTGCGTTTTTCAAATAATGGTCTTGCCAATCCAGCTGCACCCACACAAGACACTCCTAACATTGCCCTCGGATCTCCCGAAGTTGAGGTGTGTCGCCACCTCGGACGCAATGGCGAAAGCCGCTATCTAATTAATCAGAGCCCGTGCCGTCTCCGCGACATTAGCGAACTTTTTATGGATACGGGTATCGGGGTTGACGCCTACTCCGTTATGGAGCAGAGCAAGATTGACCTGATCCTAAACGTGCGGCCCGAAGAACGCCGCTTTCTATTTGATGAAGTTGCTGGCATTACGAAATATAAACACCGAAAGAAAACAGCACTCCGTAAACTTGAACAGACTGAGCAAAATCTCGTTCGTATCAACGATGTGATTCAGGAGTTACAACGCGAAACCGAAGCGCTCCAGGAGCAAGCGGAACAAGCGCGGTACTATCACGCCCAGCAGGCGCAGTTAAAGCAATTTGAGTTGGACCTCGCACACAGGGAATACGATAAACTCCGCACGGATTATAACCAAGCCCAAACTGATTTGGATGAGATTTTAACGAGTGTCGCGAGTGCTTCTGAAACGCTTAAAGCCGCTGAGGAACGTATTGAAAGTTCCACAAATCGTCAGTCTGAATTGGATACAGCTATACGTGAAGGACAGACGGCACTTCGCGAGATTGAAACACAGATTGAGCAAATTGAACGTCAGATCGTCCTTCACAAGGAACGTCAGCTCAATATTCAACGACAGCGGGAACGAGCACTCCAAACGCTTGAATCCTTAAAAGCACAGCAAACAGCCCTTATTACACAGCAACGACAGCGCACCCAAGAGTTCCAAAAACTTGAAGCATCCTGCAAAATAGAGGAAAGCCGATTGGCAGCGCGCCAGCAGCTCCTGAACGAACTCGCCGCACGTATCAGTTCCGCAAAGGACGCTGTGCAGGAAGCACAAGCCGTTTTACAGGAAACCGCAACGGAATTAACGACACTTGAGCGCGAACGCTTAGCGATTGAGCATAAGTTGACCAGTAGTGAGGAGAATCTCAATCGTCTCAAAGAGAGCAAGACAGCATTGACGACTGAACTCAGGACTGCTACTGATGCTCGTGCTGAAGTCCAGCGTGCCGAAACACAACTGAAGGCAGCCCTCGTTCAAATTGAAGCTCAGAGAAATCAGACAGAAACAGAGTTGAGCGAAAATCAGGATGCACTCCGCAAGCTTGAATCTGAAATCCAAGGTTTACAGAATACTTTAGGGAGTAGCGTCTCACGGCTTAAATCGCTACAAGAATTGCAATCTGCTTATGAGGGATACTATGCTGGTGTTCGGGCAATAATGCAGGCGAAGACCCATTATCCCGATCAGTTCCAGGGAGTGTGTGGTGTTGTCGCCGAATTGGTCACAACGGATACCGAGTATGAAATTGCTATAGAGGTTGCGCTCGGCAGTGCCATCCAAAATGTTATTACCGAAACTGCTGAGGATGCACAAAGCGGTATTGCTTTCCTTAAAAAGCATCGCGCGGGTAGGGTGACGTTCCTCCCGCTTGATATTTTACGTGGACGCAGATTTGATGATGAAGCACTACTGAACCAGCCAGGTGTCATTGGCATTGCTGAGGAATTGATCGATTACGATCCCAAATATGAGACTGCCATGCGACATCTGTTGGGCAATACACTCGTTATCGAAAATTTGGATGCCGCAGTACTGCTTACCCGTCGATTCCATCCAAGTGCCCGCCTCGTCACGTTGGATGGCGAGGTTATCAATACGTCAGGAGCTATCACAGGCGGGCAAACGAATCAAAGGACGAGCGGATTACTCAGCCGTGCCCGTGAGCTTGAAGTACTTGAGGACGAGATCGGACGATTGACGCGGACCTCTAATCAGAAGAATCAGAAACGCAAAGCGTACGCCGCAGCAATCGCGAACTTACAAAAAACGCGGCAGACGCTCACTGCGCAGTGGCAGGATAAACGGGTTGAGAGAGCGTCATTGACAAAGGATATAGAGCAGACGAACCTCGAGATTGTCCGGCTTGAACAACAATTCGCTAAAGTTGAAGCGGAAAACCGTGAATTAGGCAGCACAGTGGCGGCATCGCGTGAAGAACAGCAGTCGCTTGCGACTGAAATCGCGGCGTTGACGCAAAAGAGCACGCGTGCCAAGCGATGGATTGAACGGATGTCCGAACAGATTGAGAGTGAAAACCGGAAACATACTGAGGTCGCGAGCACCTGCCAAGATATGGAAGTCTTCTTGGCAGGGCAGCATCAGAAGTTGGAAGGCTTGGCATCCGAGATAAAAACGCTTAAGGAGACACAACAGCGGACGGCAAAGGATATCGCTGAACAACAAGCGGTTATCGACTCGGATGAGCAAACCAAAATTGACCTTGGGGAACAGGTAGAGGCGGCGCAACGCGAGTTCCTTCGTTTAGAGGGCGACCGCGCCGAAGCCGAAGGACGTGTTGATGAGCTGACTGAAGAACGAGAAACACTCCTTGAAGGGGTAGCCGTTCTCCAAAAGGAGATGCGTGCAACCCGCAGAAACTTTGAGAAACAGAATAAGGCGCGCCATCAACTCGAAGTCAAAACGACGCAGCTTGAAATGCGGATAAAATCGGTTTCAACCAGTATCCACGATAAATATCAGGTCTCGATTGATGAACTACCGCCGGTAGTGGAGAACGAACAGTCAATGGACGAGATAGATCTGTTGGATAACATTGAAAAGTTGAAGGCAGAGCTTGCTGGAATGGGCGCGGTAAACCTCAAGGCGATTGAGACTTACGAGGAACATAAGAAACGCCGCGATTTCCTTATCACTCAGCGTGATGATGTCGAACAGTCGATGCATGCGACCACTCAGGCGATACAGAAAATCAACCAGACCTCAAGGGAAGTATTTCTTAAGACGTTTGAACAGGTGCAGGCAAACTTCCAGGAGGTTTTTGCACAACTCTTCGGCGGTGGCGAAACCGAATTGCTATTGACAGATGCGTCCGACGTGCTTGATTCGGGGATTGACATTATTGCGCGTCCACCGGGCAAACGTCCGCAGAGCATCACGCAGCTTTCCGGTGGCGAACGTTCCTTAGTTGCGATCGGACTCCTGTTTGCTGTTTTCAAAATTAAGCCAAGCCCCTTCTGTGTACTTGACGAAGTTGATGCTGCACTTGACGAGGCAAACGTGCTTCGCTTCACCAATCTCATCCGTGCCTATTCCGAGAATACGCAGTTCGTTATTATCACGCACAACCGCCGAACGATGGAAATCGCTGACGCGATGTACGGTGTAACGATGGAACAGGCGGGTATCTCTAAGATTGTCTCTGCCAAGTTTGCTGAGTAACCATAATGGATAGACTGAATCGTGAGCGACTCACAGTCCTACCGCTCTCTGAACGCCGGCACAAGATGACAGTGGCGGATGTTTATTCGTTAGATGCGGAGGCACCACCCCACGAAAATCCTCATCTCCGTATTGTTGCAGAACGGATTGTCGAGGCGCATCGCGCAGGAAGACAGGTCATCTGGATGATGGGCGCGCACGTCATGCGGCGCGGCAACTCTCGCTTCATCATCGATTTGATGGAACGCGGTATTATCACGCATGTCGCCACCAATGGCGCGTGTGCGATCCACGACTTTGAACTTGCACACATCGGTGCAACGCTTGAAGATGTTGAGGACTATATCTGGGACGGTAAGTTCGGCAATTGGGAGGAGACAGGACGCTACCTGAACGAGGCAATTGTTCGGGGGTATCGGGATAAACTCGGTTTCGGAAAAGCAGTCGGTAGATTAATCCAAGAAGGCGAACAGGGTATCTCTTTTCCGTATCGCGATGTGAGCATGTTTGCCGCTGCGTATCGCTTAGGCGTGCCATTTACCGTTCACAAGGGAATCGGCTACGACATCATCGACCAGCATCCTTCCGCCGATTATGCTGCCATGGGTTGGACAACCGGCGAGGATTTTCTTCGATTTGCGCACAGTGTCTCTCAATTAGAAGGTGGTGTTTTTCTGAATCTGGGTTCTGCTGTCATGGGACCCGAAGTCTACCTCAAAAGCCTCTCAATGGCACGCAACATTGCAACCCAGCGCGGTGAAGAGATTCGGCATTTCACAACTGCCAACTTTGATCTGATTGATTTCCCTGATTTCCAAGAGGAGGGAGAGACCACCGATGCGCACTACTACCACCGCCCTAAGAAAACAATTCTCATCCGCACAGTGAAAGACGGCGGTGAAGGGTATCACATCTCCGGTGATTTTTCGGTGACTGTTCCACAGTTATACCGTTTGATAAATACGGGTCTCGCTGCGTAAGGAACAACTAACCAACCGATGCTATCTCCAAATTACCTCGCCAATGTTTCTGTAACATCCGTTTCAACAACTGATGCACGGGTGCGCTTAACGCAGGATCTGCCTTGACTAATAGTTCCGCCTCTTTTTTCGCTGTTTCCAGAAGTGTGGCATCGTGGATAATGTTCGCAATCTTGAAATTCGGGATACCCGATTGGCGGGTGCCGAAGAATTCTCCGGGACCGCGGATGTTCAAATCTGCCTCTGCGATCTTAAAGCCGTTGTTTGTCCGAATCATCGCCTGAATGCGTTGATAGGAATCGTCACCCTTCGGTATAGCAACGAGGTAACACGCCGATTGATGCTCACCACGTCCGACACGTCCACGCAATTGATGCAACTGGGACAACCCAAACCGTTCTGCATTCTCAATCACCATCAGCGTTGCGTTCGGCACATCGATGCCGACTTCGATCACGGTCGTTGAGACGAGGATGTCGATGTGCCGCGTATTGAAGTTTGCCATGACTTCCTGTTTCTCGACGGATCTCATCTGCCCATGCAGAAGTCCGACGCGCAGATTGGGGAACACGTCGTTTTGAAGATGCGCTGCCATTTCTGTAGCGGCTTTGAGTTCTTCCAGTTTTTCGGACTCTTCGACAAGTGGGTAAACGATGTATGCCTGTCTGCCGCGTTGGATCTCCTTCCGAAGGTTACCGTATAACTTTTCTCTATCCTTTTCTTTTATCCAGTAGGTCTTAATCTTCTGCCTACCCGGAGGCATCTCGTCGATCACAGACACATTCAGGTCGCCGTAAAGGGTCAAGGCAAGTGTTCTTGGGATTGGTGTCGCTGTCATGACAAGCACATCCGGTGCTGGCGGAGGTGCAACATGCTGTTTTGAGTCGCCATTTCCCGATTGCGCTTTGTTACGAAGTGTCGCGCGTTGCATCACGCCGAACCGGTGTTGTTCATCGATAATAACAAGCCCGAGTTTGTGGAAATCGACACCTTCCTGTATCAATGCCTGTGTTCCAACAATGAGGTCTGCTGAACCATTGGTGATTGCCTCTAACGCCTCTTCACGCTCTGCTTTGGGTAGATCGCTTTTGAGCAGCACGACGTTTATTTTCCCATCGTCTTCTTGTGCGGCACCACTGTTTTTCTTCTGCAGGTGTTCAAGCATCTCCGTGAGATTGTAATAGTGCTGCTCTGCGAGGATTTCAGTCGGCACCATCAGGGCACCTTGATATCCGTTTTCAATCGCACAGAGCAACGCCATCGCTGCGACAATAGTCTTACCGGAACCAACATCCCCCTGAATCAGTCGATTCATGACGTTTTTCTTCTGCATATCGTTTTGGATTTCAGCAAAAACCCGTTTTTGTGCGCCGGTGAGTTGGTATGGAAGCGAAGCGACAAAATCACGTAGAAGAGTGGATATGTTTTCCCCTGTTTCCGTTCCAATCCGAAACGCTATACCTTCTTCCGAGGTCCGATCCTCTTTTTTCAGCTCCATTCCGAGGCTAAGGAGAAAAAACTCCTCGAAAGCAAGCCGTTTTTGTGCCGCTTTTCGGTGTGCTTCTGATGTCGGAAAATGGATCTCGTTAATAGCGGATTGTCTGTCAATCAAGCCTTGACGTTGACGGAGCGCGAGCGGTAGAATCTCAGGGATTTGCTGTCCGTATGCCTCAAGCGCGGTTCGCATCCACATACGCAGCATTTTCGCCGTGAGTTTCACTGTGAGCGCATATTTCGGGACAATCCGTTTTGTGTGAATCAGATTGTCTTCCTCAAACAGTTCAAACTCATAGTCGGTCGCTTGGATTTCATTGTAACGGCGCGAGAATTTACCGCTGACAACAACTTCGGTATCAACAGGAAGCAATGACTTCATGATGCCGATGCGCCTCCCGAAATTGACGAGCATGGCTACACCGGTCCCGTCGTAAATTGAAATCTTACCGATACGTTTTCCCTTGGCAGTCGGAGAAGAAGTATGATTGACGACCTTACCTTGGATTGTCTCCGGTTCATCATCCTCTGTTCTTCCCACTCTGTAAATCTCTACCATTTTGGAACGATCAATATAATCGCGAGGGTAATAGGCAAGGAATTCACCAACCGTTTGGAGACCGAGTTCTTCTTGAAGCATGCTGGCGCGGCGAGGACCGATGCCTTTGAGATATTGGAGGGGTTCACTTAAGAAATCGAGTGAGGTGATGTCTGTCCCAACAGGCGTGTCTGAGATCGGTACGGATTCCTCAATCTCTTCCGTAGGAGTGTTTTCTGCCTGTTGTGGCGCAGCCTCTGTATCTTGGAGGAAGGATAGGTAATCCGTCTGTGTTGTATGCGTTGTCGGTTCCCGCTTTGTAGGTGCGTTTTTTGAAGAAGTTTCTATTCCCTCGAAGAGGGGCAACGTTTCGGCTTGTGTGTTCTTTTTAGAACTTGTTGGACGTTGTAGCGTGGGCTGCTGACGTTTCGGCGATGGTTCTACGCCTGCATCACCTATATCTGTGGTGGTGTACTGGGCAGATCCAAGTATGGCATCAATTCGTTTTGTTGCCTCTTCAAGTATCCGTTGTCGTTCGGAGGACGATGCGCCTGCGTAATTTTCAAAGAGGTTTGCCAAGCCGTTCAGCACCTCTTTTTGAGTTGTGTCCAGAACGAACGCATCTCCGTTTTTTGCCCATAATTGGACATAGCTGCCCAATCCGTTGACGACGACATCATCCTTGCATCCCTTCCGAAGTTCTTGTTGAAAGGGGCGGCGGATGGTGGTAAGAATTTTTGTGAAATTGTCCATACTTTTTATGCTGGTGCTAAATGTTGTCATTTCCGCTGGCGAGAATTCTAACCTCGCCCTTCTTTATATTATTAGACGTAAATTCAGTGAAAACGTTGAGTTCTCTTTGGCGAAACGGGGTTGACACAGTATCGTAAATTGTCTATAATCTCCTTAAAATTAACGGACTTGTTATGTTTGACTTATTAAAAGGAGCAACGAAAAATGGTATCTCCATACTTGACGGATGTCCAACAGAAAGAGTGGGAAAAAGAGGGGTTTCTGCTCATCAAGAATGTGCTTTCATCTGCTGAGATTGAGACGCTCTTGAAATCTGTGGATTCAGTGATTGAGACGTATGTCCAAGAAACGCCGAGTCTACAAGGCAATAATCGATTCGGAAAAGGTGCCTATACGATTATCCGATCAATTGAGTTGACAGATGCCCTGGATCCGCTCACCGATCATCCCCACACCTTCGGTACAATCCTTTCACTCATGGGACCCTATCTCCAGATCATGGGAACGCAAATCTACGTTCGGCACCCGGATGTTGAGGCTTTAATGGGGTTTCATACGGATGCGGGTCCCTCACTCCAACGGATTCATCCGCATCCGGATAGTTTACCTCTGCAATTCAAAATCCAGTTCTTCCTAACGGATCTGACTGAACCGGATCAGGGAAATTTTATGTGTGTGCCCGGCAGCCACAAAATCCCTTTCCCTGAGAACGGGTTTAAAAAAGGCAAGTATCCTGAAGGTGCGATTCAAGTCCTTGCAGAGGCTGGAGACGCAGTCATCTTTCCATGGGCGATGTGGCACGGTATCGGTCCGAATCAGACGGAACGCATCCGCAAAAGTGTAACGTTCCGTTATGGGCAGATGTGGTCCCGTCCTTATGACTATGACAAACTCCCCCCGGACGTTCTCGCTCGAATGACACCGCGCCGCCGTCGATTATTTGGCGATATGGGTGAAGACCATCATCCAACCGATTACTTCAAACCGCACGATCAGCTTGAAGTAATTTGTGGAGACGAATGGAATGTTCCACTCCCATGAAGGCATCGCAATCGGTGAATTATCAAAATATGTAGGGACGCTTACTTGATACTGAACTACTGCACTCGGATGATTCGACGCCCTGTGAAAGTTTGACCAAACATATCGGTTGTACGGACGTAAATAACGTGCGTGCCTTTGCTGACATTCGCTGGGAGCTTAGCTTGCCAGATGTGCGTTGATTTTACAGTTCCGCTAATCCCTCGTCCCCTTTGTGGCAATTCGCTGTCTTCCTTCAACTGCGACTTCATTGTTTCTCGAAGGGCGGTATGCAGTTTCCGTTCAAGGTGGTTCGTATCATCCCGTGCCTTGAGTGCTTTATAGTATGGGTCTTCCTGAGGCGTATGGGTCATCGGTACCCATTCTCCGACTTCACCCAAGCGGATTTCAACCGTTGAGCGTTTAGTACCTCCAAAAACGTTAACGACGACATCTGTTTCGCCTGTGTCTGCCGATGCGACTTCCCAGGGTGCCGATATGTTCATTTGATAATCCGCCGGACGACGAGCAGCCTTAAACCGAATTGAATATTGATTTCCGCTGAATGTGAAAATGCCATATCCGTTCGGTGCACCATCTCGCATGGTTGTGTGGGGGATACCGATTTCATCAAGCGCGCCCTGCCACCAACTGCCTGATGTAGTTGCGTGATTGTGGTGATGATGTGGGTCGTTCCCATGCCAACCGTGCTCCGGTCCGACAAAGTCATCCCGTTGGAAGTGCGTGTGCGCTGACAGAGATAGCGTGTGGGGTCGATCACCCAGTAGATTCATCAATTCCTTCACATCGCGCATCTCGGTCAATGGAATATGTAAGGATATAACGATGAGTTGATCTTTCGGGACAAAAGCAAGGTCGTTTCGAATGAACGTCAACTGCTGTTCTCCGACCTCGCTGGAGTAGCGAGCGTTGTTTTCCTCATCACGGTAAAATCGCACATTATCGATGTTGATGAAATGGACAGGTCCCCAATCAAATGAATAGCACGCGGGACCATAAACACGTTCAAAGGTTTCATCTGCGTACCGGTCATCCGTAGCAAGAAAGTTCATATCATGATTACCGTGGACGTTGTACCACGGTATCCCAACGGTAGCCATCACTTCATTCAGTGGATGAAATAGGTTTAAATCGTCGCCTACCAAATCGCCGAGGCTGATTCCGAACACTGCATCCGTTCCAATAATTTCTTCAACCACATCGTGTGCTAACCACTCAATCTCTTGCATATTATAGGGTTGTGTATCTCCGAAGACGAGTGCCTTGAAGGTATCAGGTTCGGACTGTTCAGTGAGCGGAAAATCAATTGATGCCGGTAATGGACCGGTTGGTGCGATGCCGGCATACTTTAGACCTTCTGGTGAACCCTGTGGTTTGTGAATGTAATAAAATCTCGGGAGACGATTTTCATCGACCGGTGTCATAAACCCACGGGGCTTAATGACAAAGAGAATGGTGTCCTCACTGATAGCGAGCAAGTATTGCCCGTTGGCATCGGTTTTTACAATATCCTGCCCATTAGAGACGCGGACCCCAGACAACCCCTTCTCGTTGTCGTCCTTTACTTGGTTTCTGTTTGTATCCAGAAATACAGTGCCAGTTGCAGTTAAATTTGCTGCGACACTGTTTCCAATTGCGTAAAAAATCAAGATGACGATTAAAACCACAAAATTCCATTGCTTGTAAACCATACGAATTCTCCTTGTAATGGTGTTATTCCAATCCCCACTCCCGGCGGAGTTCCGCTATCGGTTTGTAACTCACACCTTTGTTGTAAAAATTACCAAGCCAACTGCCGTTTTCACGAAAAAAGAAACGGTCGTCTTTCTCTTCGCGAGCAAGTTGGTATCGCGTATCAATGCTGATACGATATCGGTCAGAGCAATTCGGAGCACTGCTGTGCATCATGTAAAGCCCAAAAATAATAACGTCACCCGGTTGGAAATGTGCTGTTGCCAGCGTGAATCCGAATTTCTCAACCATCTCGCGTGGATCGGTACTGAACACGGCTTCCGTCAAATCGCGGTCCATATCGGTCGCCCCGTATGTGGACTTTAATCGATCGTGCCGATGCGAACCGAGGCAGATGACGAGCGGTCCATTTTCCAGACCGATGTCTGTCAATGCGCTCCACATCGTGTATCGGTTCTGTGTGCCGCGCCCAACGTAAACACTATCGTAGTGAAAGTGGTTGTGTCCACCCTTCGCCATGCACCGAAGCCATCGTTTGTCAAACGTAATGACCGGACCACCGAGAAATTCTTCGTAGAACTGCATCGTTTGCTGGCTATCTACAACATCAAGAATCGGTTTAGCATGCGCCACCTCGGTTTGCCGAAAGAAACTAAATGTCTGATTCACTTCGCCGATAATACCATCTTCAGTCGGAGTATCCGGCTTTAATCCACCGCTTTGCGCAATGGTTTGCAAGGTCCAACGTGCAGCTTTCTTCGCATCTTCCAGTAGATGGAAGCCTCGAATGAAGAGATATCCATCCTCACGCATCTTTCTGTGCAACGCACCGAGATTATTGAGAAGTGAGGTGGAATCTGCTAATTCGACGATCTCCTTACCAAAATGAAAACGATGCTCACCGAATTCAAAGGGGGTTCCCGTTCGGATTTTTTCCGGTTTGTTCAATGCTATCATATCTTTAAGCGGTGTGGTGCTGCAATTTCACAAACAAATCCCTGAAAATAGCATCCCGATTTACACTCGAAGCAACACGCATGAGATGACGACTGTTATCGAAACTCCACGTTGCTGCCTCTGCCAAGATAGGACTGTGGACGATTTCTGTCGGCACCCACGTTGGATTGATGAGGTAGGCTGTCGCAGATATATCCCATATCACCTTTGACCAAGCGAAATGGTCGCTTGAGTAATCTTTGAAGATTTCCACGAGGTAATCTCCGACTTTGCTTCTACCCTGTACATAGCGTTCCATCTCAGCGACCGTCGTGTGCAGATGTGAGACAACCCCGCGTGCCGGTAGCCAAACGAAAGGCACACCGCAGTCCAAAACCACTTGCGCACTCTGAAGGTCTTGCATCAGGTTGAACTCTCGGGTATGGGGCCAGTACAACGGATTCCCACCAAGCCAGATAACCACAATACGTTCGATAATTTCGGGTTCTAAGAGGATAGCGGAGGCGACATTTGTTATCGCACCGACAGCAGCGACGTAGAGCGGTTCTTCTGTGCTACTTGCCATTGCCCGTTCTATCATATCAGTCGCGGCATCGCTCGGTACAGGTGTCTCTCTATCCGGAAGAAATGCTCTGGAACCGCGGTAGGCGAAACCTTCGGCGGAGACATCCAGGAAGTCCAATAGCCTCAGAATTTCATCGTAGCTTTTCTCCATGCCGTCTTCGGGACTGCTTGAGCGGTTGTTGTGGAAGGGAACAGCATAGAGCGCCTCAACGTTGAGGTGTTCTGGTGAGAGCAGCGCGTGAACGACTGCAAACTGGTCGTCGATTTCGTTATAGGTGTCGGTGTCAAGGACCATTCGCACGCGTCCCGTCGGGGGTTGGAGCATCTCTATCCGTTTCGACTCCGACAGCGTTGGAAAATTCATAAGCGTTTTAACCTTGTGAAATGAGTGTTTTCTTCAGTATATCACATCTGCAAAAAGATAGGAATTTATTTCTGTTCCCGCTTATTCGGTAAGCGAAGTTTGATGAAGATTAAGAATTTAATCAGTTTAGGTATTATATTATCTGAACTGGGATTTACAGGATTAAAGGATTTTCAGGATTGTAGACGCTTAGTGACGAAGCATCAGCCCTGTGGGGGTTGTGTTTACAGAACGTGAGTTTGAAAATAAAAATTAAAACGCCCCGTGGGGAATCAACGCCGAATGCGCGTGTGGCATTCGTCGGGGTTGAACGGAGACCTACTAAAAATCGTACACAGTACGGAGTTTTCAAGGGAACAGAGAAACCTGAAATCACCAAAAACCGAGTGAAACCCAACGCACTATGATACCGACACCGTTTGGGATGTTGAGTTTCGCTACACCTACCTACCTGAATGGTTCATTGAAGAACGGAACGCTGTGTATAGCGAAAATACGCTTGTGGCTTTACCGCTCAACCTATGGGAAACACCCAAGCAAAAACACCTACGTCCATATTTGTATTTTAACGTGAGTTTGAAAAAAGTTTATAAGTTAGCAAAGCACGGGTGAATCGTTGATTTCTTGAAGTTCGGAGAGATTCACCGAGGGTTTGTTCTCCAAAAGTTGATACGCAATCAATGCGGAAATAACATTGACTTGGAAGTTTGCGAAACTTCTATGGCGAGAGTGTTCGACTTGCGTCTGCGTTTTGAGTTCCTTGATCACCGATTCAATAATCACACGCTTTTTCAGCAGCACCTCATCAGAAATGGACAACGGCAATGGTTTCATGTTTTTACGGACTTTATAGAACAAGTGAATACCTTGCGCCTTGAGCAGTTCCCGGAGGTCTTTGGAGATATATCCCTTATCGCCATAAAGATTTCCGAACAGACGCTCGGTGGACAACTCCCATAAGGGAAGCCGACGATCATCGGTATTCCCCGGGGTCCCCTCAAAGCCTAAGAGATCCCTTTTCTCGTTGATAAGTAGGTGGAGTTTAAAACCATAGAACCACCCCATTGAGGTGTTTGAGCGTCCGGCTTGTTCTGCGAAAACGCGATGCGCTGAAATTCGCTGATTGTCGCAAACCCGCAAACGTGTGGAATCCACGAAGGAGATACTGCTACATTCACCGAAGTGGGAAACCTGAAGATAAAGCGTCAAAAGTGTCAACACCTCTTTCTTAAGTTCGACGAACCGAGAATAACTCAGCAGATGTGGAAACTCGTTGACCCAATAGACACAGACGTGTCTTTCGTAAAAGTGTTTGAACACCTGATACCCACTTTGATGGAACGCAACAAGGAGCGTCATCACTTCGCTCGGATGCTGATGCCGAGGATGTCCGCGTGTTTCCGGGGGTGTCGTCTCTGGCAGACAATGCGTCGCTTGACATTTCTCATACGCAAGAAAAAAGTCGTCTATTTTACAGAAAAGTGTTAGGATAGTCATCAGAGAACTCCTTTGGGTTATAGAGATGTGATAACCTCATTATACCAAAGGCGTTCTCTTTATACAAAACCTTCAAATATTTATCAAACTCACGTTACTTACGGTTCTTGTTGGCATCGTTCTCATCTATCTGCCGCGCATTATAGGGTGGATTCCCAATAACGACGAACATCTCCGTCTTCTTCTGCCGCTCAACCCGCCGCGTGTTCTCTGGCGCGAACAAGGACAACTGACGCTCCGCCGTCAAGTCGAACGTATCCACAAGGCAGAGGTTATCGAAAGGCTGATACTGCTTTGTGGCAACGTAAAACTCATGCTCAATGTTCATACTGGCAATGTAATAAGGCATCAGTAACACCTCATTACAGTGGAGTTCATCGCTGTATTTCGCTTTGAGTGCGGTTTTATCAATCGCTTGTATGAGCCGCACGATGAAGTTACCGGTGCCAACGAACGGATCGATGATATGAACACCTGTATCCGAGAGTGAACGTCCAAACTCGGTCGCAAGCAGATGTGAAATGCTTTTCACCATAAAATTAACGATCGGCTGCGGTGTATAGACAATGCCGTGCGTATCAGCGACCTTAACCGAGAAGCCTTGAAAAAATTGCTCGTACACAGTATTGAGGAAATGTTGTTTCTGCGAGAAGTCGATAAAGGTTGCAGCGGCGCGTTCAATCGCACCGTAGAACGGATTGAGTTCTCGGAGGAACTCGGAACGGTTATAAGCCTGCCATGTGAGCGCGTCAATCACATTTTCAATTTCGCGTGCGATGATATTTCGGCGAGTGAAATCGGGATTGTCAAAAACGGTGCGGAAAATCCGTTCTGTCAAGAGATGTTGAATGAGCATCTCCTCAACAGCAGACTTTGAGAGGTTCGGATTAATCGCCTCTTGACAGTGGCTATAGAAGTCCGCGAATGCCTCCTGAAACCGAGCGTTAGTTGCCTCTTCGTTTTGAATTAACCTCGCTGCGCGTTCACCGAGTACTGGCACTTTGTCCTTGAATTCAACAGCGGCGCGTTCCCAGTTAGCAACATCCGCCTGTTCATAACTGAAGAAGGCGTGAAGTACCCGAATAAACGCCTCTGCATCAGCGATACCGACATCCATGACCTCTTGTCCATCTTGATAGAGGATGGCGCGTTCTTGGGTTGTGAAAAGTATATTATCCTGCGGATAGCCCGCGTCAAATTTCTGCTGAACCGCTGTAGCTAGATTGTCGTGGAGGTCCTTCGCTTCCCAGTACCCGCGAGGCAAACCGAAGACGTTATCAGTCAGCATGCCATTGACGTAAATTGTGATATTTTGCGGTGTTCGGAGCGATTTTTCACAGATAAGCGTTAGATTGTTTTGCCGGGCGTAGTGTTGGAAGAGTGTCGCAAAGGCGAGTCGGATTTCAGTTTCATTTGTCGCGCCGAGGCTCTCGTATTGTTTGAGTTCTGCGTAAAAGGTTTGTATTGCTTTATGTGTCGGTTTGATATTTCGCACTTTTTTCTGCAGCTCCTGATTCATAAATATATGTGAAGTATTTATTATACACAAGCTTGCAGTAGATTGCAAGTGAAAATTGGGGTCTTCACATAATAATCGTTTGACAGAAAATCACTTCTGTAGTATAATAATTCAGAAAGTTGAAAGGGATTGGAATTAACCGAGAACCGTTGTGGAACGTAGTGGAACAACGTCCAAGTGTTAATAAATTAAAAAATGAATTCACTCCGGCTTTTTGTTAACGGTTTTCTGATAGGCATTGCTAACATCATCCCCGGTATGAGTGGTGGAACCCTCGCACTCGTTTTGGGTATTTATGAACGACTCATCGGCGCATTACGAGGCATCGGACTTTCGACGGTTAAAAAATTGCTGGGTGGCATAACCTTAAGGAAGGACGCTCTGGCGGAAGCACGAGCGGAACTGCGGCGAATTGACTTCGGTTTTCTGGTGCTGTTAGGGAGTGGCGCGATAGTCGCTTTATTGCTCACGTCAAAACTGATTGTCTATCTATTGAACGATCACCATGATGCAACTTACGGGTTCTTTAGCGGATTGATTTTGACATCCATTCTGATACCGGTGCGAATGTTGAAGCGGTTTGGCATAAAAGAATTGATCGTACTGGTAATCGCTGTTGCGCTGATATTAAGTCTTTCTCTCGGTATGGGCGAAAAACAGTTGGAACGGGTTGCATATAAGTCCGGAGACGAGGCAGCAATGGAGAGTCGTGCCGAAAGCACAACTGGATTTCCAACATATTGGGAACTCGGGCTCTTTTTTGGGAGCGGTGCATTGGCGATTTCGGCGATGATTCTACCCGGCATCAGTGGTTCTTTTCTGATGCTCGCGCTCGGGGTCTATTTCCCGCTCTTGACCGCGATAAACACTTTAATAGAGGGCGTGCCGGAATTATTCAAAGGCGTTTTGTCCCAACCGATGTTGGGAAGTTTGCTGATACTCGGTTTCGCCGCGATTGGATGTCTGTTCGGGCTTCTCGCATTCACACGGCTACTCAATTATCTGTTGGAACGTTACCGGAACCTGACAGTCGCCTTTCTCATTGGATTGATGGTGGGTTCACTTTACGGGTTATGGCCCTTTCGCGAGTTCGCAATGGTTGATGGAGAACGGATAGATACTGCTCACATCTTACCGCAACTTGATGTGAATTTGCTCATCACTATAGGGGCTTTTCTCGTTGGCGGTGGTATTATTGTTTTATTCACACGTTTGGAGAATTAGATGTAATGGTTGTCGGTCCTCAGTTATCGGTTTTCGGCGGGGCGTGTGGCGGTTGCGAACATTCTTATCTGCCACAAGCCGCTCTTAACCGACAGCCAACAACTGACACCTGATAGCCATTAAAAGAATGAAAAAAATAAAAACCGTCGGTTTTTTTGTCAATACTACCAAAGAGAACTCAGCAGGTGTCGTCGAAGGTGTATCTGCATGGCTTCAAGAGCGAGGTATTGTCCCGCTTCTACCAGAGGAACAAGCGATTGATTTGGGGTATCCCCGAACCGATATTTCCAAAACTGAGGTCGTAGAACAGGCGGATATGCTTCTTGTTCTTGGAGGGGATGGGACGCTGTTGAGCGCAGCCCATACACCACAGATTGAGAATGTGCCTGTTTTGGCGATTAACATTGGAACGCTTGGATTCTTGACGGATGCGTCGCTTGATGAACTCTACCCGACTTTGAAGGCAACCTTGGCGGGTGACTATCGAATAGAGCATCGAATGATGTTAGAGGTGGTAGTGAACAGGCAAGGGTTCCCGCAGCCGTTTCGGGCTTTTGCCCTCAACGATGTTGTCATTCGCCACTATACACAACTCATAGAATTAGACGCGTATGTTGATGGAGAACTCTTTATACCGTATAACGCCGATGGGTTAATCATCGCAACCCCAAGCGGATCAACTGGATATTCGCTTTCTTGTGCTGGCACCATCGTTGCACCGCAGTTGGAGGCGATTCTGCTAACACCCATCGCACCGCATAGTTTGACCGTCCGTCCGTTTGTTGCCCATGGCAACGCCGAGATAACCGTCAAGATGCGTGCCGCATATCAGAGTGTAGATGTTTTTGTAGATGGCCAGCGTGAGACCCACAGCCTCACTGCAGGCGCAGTCATAAAAGTAGAGAAAGCGAAGCGGACAATTCAACTTATCCGTTCGCAGCATCATAGTTATTACAAAGCCTTGCGTGAAAAATTGATGTTAGGTGAAAGAATCAAACGTGCATGATAGGGATTCGCCGTCAGTCAAAGTTTGTAAGCCCAACCAACGGGCGGGCTGGATATACGGACAGGATTGTTTTTGCGGCACACCGTTCTGAACGAACCGCAAGGAACATTAAAAAGAATGATAGAAACACTTTCTATCCGCAATATTGCCCTCATAGATGAGCTTGAATTGGAACTATCACTGGGGTTGAATATTTTCACCGGCGAGACAGGTGCTGGCAAGTCAGTTATCCTCAAAGCCATCGGATTGGTATTGGGTGAGAGAGCCTCTGCCGATATTGTGCGTGACGGTGCTGATTTTGCAGAAGTAGAAGTGAGTATAGGACCTGACGATAAGCATCCATTCTGGCACACAGCCCAGAGCGAGACTGACGATTCTACATTGAAAGATGTTCTTAGCGACGTATTGGATCCGTCGGATGTGGTGATTCTCTCCAGAAGAATTACCGCGAGCGGTAGGAGTCGCTGCCTTGTCAACGGACGTTTGGTGAATTTAAAGCAGTTGCAAGCACTTGGAACATTGCTTGTTGATATCCACGGTCAGCATGAGCATCAATCACTGTTTAGAACGCAGACGCATCTTAAGCTTTTAGACGATTTCGGCGGTAGCAGTGAGGCGCGCCAGAACGTTGGCAAAGTATATACGCAGCTGCGAGCCTTGCAGCAAGAAGCAGCATCCCTTATAGAGACTTTGAGAGCGTCAGAACGTGAGAAAGAACTCCTTGAGTTTGAGATTAAAGAGCTTACCTCAGCAAATCTGGAGGAAGGTGAGGACGAAAGACTGGCGGATGAAGCTCGACTCCTCAAGAATGCAGAGGCGTTGCGTGGCTCGGCGAACCTTGTGTATCAACAACTGGATGGCGATGGTGGTGGTTTTGGCAGTCCCCTTGAACGCGTGAAAGGTGCCGCGAAAGAACTTACAAAATTGTTGGAATTTGACGATAGCCTCTCGGAATTGCTGGATCGGCTGGAATCATCGCTTTACGAATTGGAGGATGTGGCTTCACAGGTCCGTCACTATGCAGAGGCAGTGGAATCCAATCCGATGCGGTTGGATGAGGTTACTGATCGGTTGGCGTTAATTGCGAAACTCAAGCGGCGTTATGGCAACTCTATTCCAGAGATATTAGCCTACCACGCGGAAGCAGAGCAGAAATTAGAGACCCTACAACTCGGTTCAGAGAAAAAGGATGCACTCCAAGCAGAGATTCACAAAACGATCCAAGAAGCACAACATTTATCTACTGCGCTCTCTGCGAAACGACTCCACGTTGCGAATCATCTTTCAGAGCGGATTGAGAAGGAACTGCGCACACTCGGCATGGACAAGGCGGAGTTTCAGGCATCTGTCCAGCATATACCAGACGAACGCGGTCCATTTCAGATAGATGGTAAATGCTACGCGTTCCGTTCTGATGGAATGGACGATGTTGAGTTCTTGATCGCGCCGAATGTCGGCTCCGAAGCGCGTCCAATTGCGAGAATCGCGTCCGGTGGTGAAATTTCGCGTATCATGCTTGCCTTGAAGACAGTCTTAGTCCAAGTTGATGAGATTCCGACACTCCTGTTTGACGAAGTTGATAGCGGTATCGGTGGCAAGGTTGCGGATGTGGTCGGCAAAAAGTTGAAGGAACTGTCAGCATTCTCGCAAGTTATTTGTATTACACATCTCCCACAGATTGCCCGTTTTGCGGATAGGCATTTCCGAGTCGATAAGGATGTCGTCGGCGAACGCACGCTGATTACAGCGAAACCGCTGACTGCAGAAGAACAGGTTAACGAAATCGCCCGAATGCACGGGGGCAAAGAAACCGAAATAGGACTTGCTCATGCACGAGAATTGTTGTCTGAAAAATAAGTAGAGTTTAGTGGTGTCGCTTGCAAACCAATTGAGTGCTCTTTCTGTCGAATCCGTATGCTTTAGCTAAGGATGGACAAAAAAATGGATGAAAGGTTTACACAAGCCAGCGGAACGCACGTCTATACCGGGTGCGAGTTGTTAGTCAAAGGTGCCTTAGAGAGTGGTGTCAGTCTTCTTACAGGTTATCCCGGCTCCCCTATTGCTGAAGTCTTTGATATACTTCAACGCAATGCGGAGTTGTTAAAAACTAACGGCATCGTCGCGCAGATAGCCAATAATGAGGCGTTGAGTATCGCGCGTCTCAACGGTTCGCAGATGACAGATGTCCGAGCAATTGCGTTTATGAAAAGTGTCGGCTTTCATGTTGCATCTGATGCGTTGGCGATTAGCAATCTCGCTGGCACAACAGGAGGTGCTGTTGTGGTTGTCGGTGATGATACGTGGTCGCACAGCACGCAAGTCCCTGCTGACTCCCGATTTCTGGCACGGCATGTCTATACGCCTCTTATTGAACCGAGCACATTTCAAGAACTCAAAGATTGGATCAACTGTGCTTTCCAGATTTCCGCAGCGGCGGATCTCTATGTCTGCTATTTAACCACTGAAAATCAGGCGAGCGGCGGTGGTAACGTTGAACTTCACCCAAACGTTTATCCTGACATTACCGGTTTGAAACGGGTTAATCTGGATACCCAACTCATCGATGCTGATAAACGGGTTATCTTGCCGCCACATACTGCCCAGATTGAGATAGAGACGTTGCGAGAACGGCTTCCCACCGCGCTGGGGATGGCAAAGGATCTTGGGCTCAACAAAATTCAGTTTGTGGAGGGAATGCCAAGTAAAAAACGGTACCCTCTCGGATTTGTCAGTACAGGCTTGGCATACAGCTGTCTCCTCCACGCACTTGGAGAATTGAACCTATACGGGGACATCCCGATTCTTCAACTCGGTATGACCCATCCTATTGATGCAGACATCGTCAGAGAGTTTGCTGAAAAGGTTGACGAGATCTACGTCGTTGAGGAGAAACGTCCACTCTTAGAAAACGAAATCAAAGCACTACTCACCCATGCATATCAGAATGCGGGCACTGAGCGTGAGAAGGGTTTCCAACCCCGATACGTCCCTGTCTGGGGGAAGCAATTTCCCGACGGGCTGGCAGGAATCCCGACAGCCTCCGGTTTAGATGCCTCTATTCTCATTCAGAAACTCATCCCACTTCTCAAACACCGCCTGAGTGCAAATGGCACACCTGTTGATTTGGAACACTTCGCTCGTGAAGAGGCACTCCAAAAACAGGTATCTGAACAACAAATTGACATTGTGCAACGCACGCCTACCTTCTGTCCCGGCTGTCCCCACCGTGATTCTTCGAGCGTCTTCCTTGAAATCACAGAGCAATTTATGGATGCGGATTATATGAAGAAGCATCACGGTTCAAATCCAGTTGATCTCGTCTTTCATGGGGATATTGGCTGCTATTCGATGCTCAAGTATGAACCGTTTCCACGTTTGATGCATAACCTCTCCGCGATGGCTTTAGGAGGCGGTTCGGGTGCTGGTATCGACCCGTTTATCGAAAATAAACAGATCGTTTTCATGGGGGACTCTACCTTTTTTCACGGTGGAATGGCAGCTATTTCGGATTCAATCAAAAACAATCAAGACATCGCCTACATCATTTTAGACAACCAAACGACCGCAATGACAGGGCATCAACCGACGCCTGCCGATGAACTTGATCTTCTCGGCAATCCGACGTTTGCACAGGATATCGAGCAAGTCGCCCAAGGACTCGCTGGCAGTTCCGAAATAGAAATTGTCCGCACCAACCCGGAAGACCGGGTTAACTACAAAAAATATCTGGAAAAAACCATTCTTAAACCAGGGGTCAAAATTGTCATTGCTGATAAAGAGTGTGCTATTACCTATCAGCGTCGTATCCGCCGTGAACAACGCAAAACGGTAACTAAAGACGGTTTCCTTAGATATGAAAAGCATATCAATATAACCCCTGAAGTCTGCGAATTTTGCCGGGAATGCACCACCGCAACGGGATGTCCGGGTTTGAAAATTGTTGATACTGATTACGGCGAGAAGATCGCTATTGATCAGTCAAATTGCGTCTCCGATGGTGCCTGTGCAAGGATTAAATACGCATGTCCTGCTTTTGAGGAAGTTATCGTTACCCGTAAACGTCCCGCGCAAGAGCAAGCGATAGCATCCGGTAATCGAGCACTTCTCAGTGATGAATCTTTACCACCACCACTGCCTTTGACATTTGAACGGGACTGGAACATGTATGCTGCAGGGGTCGGTGGCATGGGCATTGGCACGATTTCAAAAGTTCTCGTCGTTGCCGGATATCTTCAAGGCTACGATGTGACGTTCTGTGACAGGAAAGGATTGGCGATTCGCAACGGCGGTGTCTATACACACATCACTTATGTGCAACCGGGTGCTCACGCGTCCCCAATGATTCCGTATGGCAAGGCGGATCTTCTGTTGGGCCTTGATATTTTAGAAGCGGTACGCGGTATCACAGCACAATCGCTTTTCCGTGTCGCATCGCCGGATCGCACCGCTGCAATGGTAAATACCGCAAAAACTGAAACGATATCCACCCTTATCGGTAAGGACGATTTTGATCCCGACACACTTGAAGAGGCTCTCCAGACATATACCAACGCCGACGCGTATTTCGGCGTTGATTTGTTTACGGTCTCTGAGCAGTTGTTTGGCAACAAGTTGTATGCAAACATGATGCTCCTCGGTACTGCTTTCCAACGGCAGTTGATACCTCTTGAACTGGAACCCCTCCAATTGGCACTCAAGCAGATGGTACCGCATGCCGATTTGGATACCAACATGAAAGCGTTCACCGTCGGTCGCCGTCTCGCACTTGAACTACCCGAATCCGCTGTAGGGGCTGGGTTACCCAACCCGTACAAAGAAATGCTCAAATCAAAACGACAAATTTTGGAACGGAAAAGGGGTGGAAAGCGTTTATCACAAGAGTATGTGACACTTGTTGAGGGAATTGTGAACACATTGGGCATCGATTCAGATGACATCCATCGAATATTAGCCCTCTATATTTATGATCTTATTCAGTTCGAGAATATAAACTACGCCCGGATGTATGTTGAAAAAATAAAACAAGTGAGTGCCCGTGACTCAGAAACTTACAACTATCGCGCCACAAAGGCTGCGATTAGATATCTTCATAAGGTGATGCTAATTAAGGACGAGGTTTACGTCGCACACTTATTGACGAGCGAAGAAAAGTTGCAGCGTGACAAAGAACTATATAAAGTCGATCCGAAAAACGGTGATAAGATTAAATACGTCCATCTGAATCGACCCCATTTCACTGTCATGGGACTTGACTTTGAGGCGGATATTGATACACGTAATTGGCAATTAAACCTGATGAAACGGATGAAATTTCTGAGACGTTGGCTCTCGCAATGGCACGCCAAGGAGAAGGCGTTCCGCGAATGGTATATGACCCGTGTGATTGACACCTTCGCACCAACCGATGCCGAAGCATACGAAAAACATCTCCGAGCGTTGGAATGTGTGGAGGAAGTTCGCGGCTATCGGGAAATTCGCTATCCTAAAATGGAAGAGGCAAAGCGGACAGTTGAAGGCTTACTTGAAAAATAACCCTCCGCTCGCGTATGGAAAACGAACGCGTAGCCTGAGACGCAGTGGAAGGGTTTTTGCTTGGGTGTTTTTCAGTTCTACGGAAAGGGACGTGAAACCGGAGAGATGCCTTATCGAACCGCAAGGAAAATTAAAAGAATGAAAAACCGGTGCGTAGCCTGAAACGAAGTGGAAGGCGACTCTACGGAAAGGGACATGAAACCCGAGACACGCCTCATCGAACCGCAAGGAAAATTAAAAAAACGGAAAGGGACATGAAACCCGAGACGCACCTCATCGAACCGCAAAGAAAATTAAAAGGACTGACTGGACATACCCGCGTTGTCGGCGTGATTGGTGATCCTGTTGAACACAGCCGTTCACCGCAGATGCACAATGCCGCCTTTGCCAAAGCGGGACTTGATTATGTATATGTTCCTTTCCACGTCCGTCCCGATGATTTGGCACAGGCAATCGCCGGATTTAAAGCCATTAACGTCGTTGGCATTAATGTGACGCTTCCGCATAAACAGGCAGTCATCCCGTCCCTTACATCAATCTCGCGGGAAGCGGAACTTATCGGTGCTGTAAACACACTTACCTTCAGGGATGAAGGTATACATGGCGACAATACAGATGCTCCGGGAGCCTTAAGAGCGTTAGAAGAAAATGGAGATATGTCTGTGCCGGTAGGCGAGGATGTTGTTGTCTTAGGAGCGGGGGGTGCTGCGAGAGCCGTCGTCGTTGCATTAGCACTCGCCGGTGTGGCATCAATTACAATTGCCAATCGTACAGTGGAAAGGGCGGTCTCTTTAGCAGAAGAAATGGGTCGAAAGACAGGTATTTCCATGCACGGGATGGGACTTACGGATGCTCAATTATCTGTTGCTGTCCGTCAAAGTATGCTTCTCATCAATACGTCGACAGCAAGTATGGATACACGCATTCCACTGTTGGTTTCGGCGGATTGGCTTCAACCGAATACTATCGTTTACGATATTGTGTATACGCCTCCGGTGACGCCCTTGATGCAAGCCGCCTCCGAACGTGGATGTCAAACCCTGGGTGGCATCGGGATGTTAGTGCATCAAGGAGCTATCGCCTTCGAGAAATGGACGGGTGTCACACCGTGTACGGAGACAATGCACCAGGCACTCTCTATATAGCGTTATGGAACAACCTTAAATCTCACATTGCCAAGAATTACGAAAGGGGTCAATAACGACATAATGGAACAACAAGAACAGCAAGAACACGAACCTAAGCCGATTCGCTTCGTTATACTCGGAACACCTTATACTATCAAACCGACTGAAGAGTTAACAGCGGAAGCCATTACCGAACTCGTTGACTATGTCAAAACCTTAGTTGAGTCCTATCTCAGGAAAGGCTTTGACGAGCATAGGGTTCCCTTGCTTGTCGCTTTCCACATTGCTGATGAGAAGCGTCGTCTTCAAGAAAAATATGAATTGCCATTGCACCGGATAGTGGAGCGGCTACAGTTTGCGATTGAAGAGGATACAGAATCTGAGACTTCCGATTAAGGCGTTTACGGTAGGAGCAATTTCCGTTACCCTACCGAAGCAACAGCAATGCGAGAATGCCGAATATTGGAAGCAATATGATTAAGATTTTGACTTCAAGCAGATAGCTTTTGTAGCGTTGAATTGCCAAGTTTTGGGCTATCCACTGATTGATAAAGTCGATCCGTCGGTGGATAGACGGGTGTGTATTGAAGATTTCAAAGAACCTTTGAATTGATTTTGGGACTGAATTCAGCACAGCAAGTTTCATCAAGGCGTTTTTGAATGCTTCTGGCTTTTTCGTGAGCGAAGCTGCATATAGGTCCGCCTGATGTTCGCAACGCCTTGACAGATATCGGAAGATGAACACAAAATAAACAATTAGAAAAACTAACGAACATAACGTTGGCAAGATTTGTGATTCTCCGAAATGTGCGACTAACGGCTCCTCAACAAAGATATAGAAAAACCAATAACTCAAGAGGTAAAAGAGCGCGAAGAGCATGTAGGTCGGAATATGTCTGTAGTGGATATGTCCGAGTTCATGGGCAACAACGGTTTCGATCTCTTCATCTGTAAAGTATTCAAGGAGTGCGTCTGTCAAAAAAATTCGGCGGTTCCACGGAAAGGTCCCCGCAACTGCAGCGTTTGCTATCGACAGTGAACCTGTTTGCCACACCACAATGTCTCGGTATTTGAGACCACTCTGTTTCGTTAACAGATCCAATTTTTCCTTCAATGCCGAACCCGCTGCCAACGGTTTTGTTTTCCATAGAAACTGCATGAGTAATGGCGCAAGAATATAAGCGGATGCGATCACCGGCAGAATCAACCCGATCAGGATATACGGATGTTGGGCAATAAACATCTTCGCTGAATATGGGAGCCAATAGATAGCATCCATTGTCATGAGGTAAATAAGCATCGGCAGCAGTGGGAAAAACAGAAACTTGAATTGAAGCGTGGCAACTTCTCGATAGTGACCCTGTTGGTATTGGTTCAACTGATAGAACACGAGCCGAATACAGATGAGCCCAATCAGAAGCGGGAGCAAAGCGAGTATTTGGCGTAGATGTTCCATCGGGAAGAATGCGAAGTATTTGTTAATCAGGACAGGCAAATTTAGCAGATATAGATTGCATAGATATGCCGCTAAGCTCAGACACTCAAAGACAATCATGAAGCGTCGTAGATGATAGAGTTTCGGTAGGTTTTCCTCTTTGTCCTCAGAAAAGGTTCGAGCGACGTACGATGTCACGAAGCCCGTGATCAGCACAGGGAGACCTGTCAATACAATTGTCCAGAGAACCACCTGCGTGTCGCTGATATCTATGCTTCTTTGCGGGGGTTCAAAATAAAAAAGAAAGAGTACCCCTGCGATTAAGATGATGCTTAGCTGTCCCATATCTTCAATAATCCTTGGTTTGTAGTCAGTGATCTCGACGCGCTTACACGGTATTTTGCCAGTGTCGGTTTCCCTGAAATGTAGGTACTGAATTTTACCGCATCTCACATCAAAAATCAAGGGTGTTTTGAAATCTAATCCTGTTGTTCAGGCGGACGTGAAAAAACTTTTGACTTTTTTTAGCGAAAAGTGATATAATTGATATTAAAAGGACCTGTGAGAATAAATTGCTTACAGGTTTCCCATATTTTACAAGTTCGCGAGGCAGTTTCGGGCATTGAAAAACTGTTTTCTGCGTGGGTAAGTTAGTCATTGCGTTTGCATACATACGTTTAAGGCGGGATTTAAGAAGAATTCCGTGGAAAATAGAGTATATTAATTTTTTGGCGTAACTTGAAGACCGGCTCCTTAAACCGGTTCACAAGCAATGCCCTAAATTGTTGTTTAAAACTTAGGAGGAATCCATGTTAAGTAGAACCGCTTTCACAATTATCGCTCTTCTTGGAGTTGCGCTTGTTATGAGTAGCTGCGGTAAGTTGAATCAAGAAGAGTTTGAAATGTGGAAGAATGAACATGTCTCGAAGATGGAGCAGACCAATTCTGACGTGTCAAACAAAATCACGATGTTAGAGGGCAAAGTCGATCAGCATAGTGAAGATACGGCAGAAGCAATCTCCAAAGCCAGGGAAGAGGCGATTGCCGCGTCTCAGCAAGGTGATGCTGATACCATCGCTGCTGCGAATCAAAGTGCCAAAGAACAGGACGCGCAGCTCCGGGCAGACCTGACTAAGGCTATTGATATGCAAGGGCAGAAGTCGATGGATTTAGCGAAAAGCGAAGACGCAAAAATCCAAAAACAGCTCATGGCTGTTGAAGATACCGACAAGGCGCAAAATGAAGCGATAAATCAGCTCGCGTCCAAAGTGATGGCTATAGAGGAAGGGTTGGCAATGGTGACAGAAGAGGTTTCCTCAATGCCGACACTGCTGGTTACCGTCACTTTCGCCAGTGGACGTACCACGTTAGACAGCGACGCGAAACAGACAATTGATGGTATCGTTGAACAGCTCATGCAAGCTTCAGATGCTAAAGTCAGAGTTATTGGACACGCTGATGGCATGCCAGTACTGCGCGGAAGTTACAGAAGCAATTGGGATCTCTCACAGGCACGCGCGAACTCCGCTTCAAAGTATCTACAATCGAAAGGAATCGATGCGGGGAGAATTGAGACAATTGGTAAGGCACACACCGATCCTGTTGCCCCGCAGAATACCGCTGCAGGCAGAGCCATGAATCGTAGGGTCGAAGTCATTCTGGTTCCGGCACATAGCCATAGTCATCCACATTAATTCCAAACGATTCACTGGGTCGCAGTTATCAGAGTTCCGCTGACCCAATGCGTGCAGCCCAAGTATTTTCGTATCAACGTGGAGGCGGGTCACTGTACCCGCCTATCGTTGTCATATTATTGCCCAATACCGCAAGTCGGATGAGGACATTATCGTTATGCGTTTGGTGTTTGCCAGTTTCTTGCTTCTGTTGTTGATTCCCTGTCTAACGCTCGCGGATACCACTGATGTGCAACCCTTACGTCCATCACCTGTCCGAGATTTTTTCGCGGAACACCTTCAATTCCCATCTTTCCAACTCTCTCTATTTTCATACAAACCGGAGTTAGGCGGTTTGGTTGATATCCTCCAGAGCGTTGGGGTATCACGCGTGCCAGGGGCAATGTTACCTACGTTTTCGGTTGTATTTGAACATAGTCCGGAGTTCGATTCACGTATAGAACTTGGCTATTGGCGGATGAAACTTGACATTCCGCCACCTATCTCGGCGGATCTCTCCACGACCCTCATCCCGATTTCCTATCAGTTTATCTATCGTCCCGTCCTTCTGTCGGAATATCTCCCTATCTATTTAGGCGGTGGTATCGGTTTTTTAGGGACGGGTTTTAGCGGGAGTGCAATTGATCTCATTGAACAGCAAGGCATCAGTTTTGATGGCAGTTCTCCAGGTCCGACTGGATACGCCTTCATCGGAACAGAACTCTTCCAGTGGGACCATAATCTTTCACTCAACTTTGAGTTGAAACGGATACTCAAAACAGTAGAGACAACTGGTGATACACCCCTTGACCTGATTTTAGATGGGACTGCTATCGGGTTGGGTGTCAAAATGAAATTTTAGTTTTCAGTTTTCAGTTGTCGGTTATCAGTTAAAGAGGTTTCTGATGCCTATAAGCAGCTTCTTAACCGACAACCACAAGACGGACGCAAAATCACGGAAGACCATCTATTACCACGCGGTAGGCGCGGTTTCCTGGGGGAAACACCGCAGCAAAAACACCGGACCTACCAGCGGATTGTGTGAGTCCTAAACCACTGAAATTTGAAATCTGGTAAGCGAATCCTCCCCTTTTTCATCTGTCTTGTGGTCGGTGGCATTATCGGCGGTTATTCGGGCACGCCACTCCCCCTTCTCTGCTTGTTAATCGCAACAGGTACTTTCGTTTTCCTTGGCATGGAGATTGCAGTTTATGTGCTGTTAATTGCCTTGCCATTTTCATTCCGCTACATTCTCCCCGGTCGTTTTGAGATCCAAACCCCGACAGAACCACTGTTAGGCATGCTTGCTGCCGTTTATTGTGTGCAAAAAATACTTGACAAAGCACTCGGGAAGTCTAAACCGGAAAACTCCTTCCCTTTTTTCCTACCGATCTGCTTATACATCCTCATGATGTTCCTTTCAGTAGTCAACACGCCAGATCTGTTTGGCACACTCAAAGGGGCACTCCGTGCGACAGTTTACGTGTTATTTAGTGTCGTCGTGTATACTGTCGTCCAAAATAGGACTGCGCTGAAACGACTTTTTATTGCGAGTTTTCCGTCTGCGGCGATTGCCGTTATCTGGACAGTTATTGTCTTGATTTATCACATTGATGCATGGCAATGGACAAGTGCTTATCGGAGCGCACCCTTTACGAATTACTCTGTTTATGGGGCATTCACTGCACTTTTCTTTCTTGTTTGCCTCAGTCGTCTGTTGTTTGACAATAGTCAGTACGATCGCGTGTTATGGACAGTGTGGTTCGTCTGCTTCGGTGTTGGACTCCTGATGTGCTTTTCGCGCGGGGTCTGGCTCTCTGTTATTGTTGCTGTCGGCTTTATGCTGCTGCAACTCGGACGAGGCGTTACACATAAAAAGGTTCTGTTTGTTGGTGCGGCGTGCCTCATCTTATTGGCATGTCTGAATTTGCCTGGTATCTATAACATCTTTGTTGAACGGATTTCGTCAGCACTGGATTTCAGTTATGCTTCAAACCGGGCGCGTCTCCTGCGGTGGGGACAAGCGTTCGTGATGTTCCTTGAAAGCCCTATTTTGGGGAAGGGCTATGGTGCATTTGCAATGCTCTACGAAGAAGATGTAGCACTTGTTGGAAGTTATACGGCGCAGTTTCAACTCGGGGCACACAGCGAATACCTCCAAGTTATGGCAGAATTGGGGATCGTCGGGTTAGTTGTGTGGATATGGCTGAATCTTGCCTTCTTACGCTACGGTTTTCGCGCACTCAAAACACTGGAAGATGGTTTTTACCGGGCCGTTATTATTGGGCTGATGGCAGCAGAAATTTCATTGATGGTGCATTTCACAGTGAACAATCTCTTAAACGGCGATGCTATTGGGGTCCCTTTCTGGGGAATTTACGGATTGTTGCCGGCTGTCGTACAGATGGCTGCCCGTGAAAAGACTTCATCAGAAACCGAAGGTGATGTATAATATTACGGAATTAGTCGTTTCGGACTTGGAAAAAGTTGTTAAAAAAGTGCGATAAACCCTTGTAAATAAAGGGTTTTCAGGGTATAATATCAGTAAGAAAATAGGGGGTTGGTAGCCCCCTATCGAACCCAAAAAAGCGGGTTGCTTTTTCTCGGTTCACACCTATCTGATTATTGTATCAGAAACTATCAGAAAGATGCAACCCTTAATACAGGAGCATTTTCTGATGGATTTGATCAAGGTCATGGAGACGTTCCCGACGCAAGAGGACTGTATAGCATATTTGGAGCGTCTCAGATGGGCAGGATCGCCTGAATGTCCACATTGTGAATCTACACACGTCAGACAGCGAAATGAACACGATATAGGGCGTATAGGACGCTGGAACTGTCATAACTGCCACGCAACCTTCAAGGTAACGCATGGCACCCTCTTTCATGGCACGAAGATTGCGCTTCAGAAGTGGTTTGTCGCGATCGCTCTGATGGCAAACGCAAAGAAAAGCCTATCAAGTTGTCAACTCTCACGCGATCTGGGGGTGCCACAAAAAACGTGTTGGCGTATAATGATGGCAATACGGGGTGAAATGGGAAAGGATAACGTCATGCTTGAAGGGATCGTTGAGGCAGATGAGACCTATATCGGTGGGAAGCACAAGAAAGACTACGACCAAGAGGACGGTGAACCGAAAAAACGTGGACGCGGCACTGCGAAAGACGCTGTGCTTGGTGCAGTTGCGAGAGGTGGAAAGGTCGTCGCAGAACTCGTGCAGAACACCACTGCCGAGACAATCAAAGACTTCATCAAGTCTGTCGTCAATACCGATGACGCCGAACTGATAACTGACCAGTATACCGGCTACAACGAGATCGGTAAGGAGATGAAGCACGAGACGCTCAACCGGAGTGAAACCTGGGAAGCGAGTGAGATACATACCAATACGATTGAAGGCTTCTGGTCTTTCGTCAAGCGGGCGTGGTATGGATCGCATCACCATTATTCAACAGCATACACGCCCCTGTATCTCGCAGAGGCCTGCTATAAATACAACTACAGAGATGAAAATATCTTCGCGAAGTTTCTCACCGAAAGTGTGAGCCGTGAAATCTGAAAAAATGAAAAATTACAAGTCCAAAACGACTAATTCCGTAATATTATAGCGAAATCTAAAACATGCGGACGGTTGTGCAGTGAACTATACCCCCACTGCTGCTGGCGAGGATTGTATCCTCGCCTACCTACAAGGTCCAAGTAATTGAAGATTTTACTATAGGTAGATATGAGTTATGACTAAGCAGGTCTCTTACCTCAGTTTCCGTACATCGTCTTTTACCAATGGAGAAAGGAATTGATATGAATATCATCCACATTATTTCAGACACATTTCGACGCGATAACCTCTCGATTTATGGAGACAAAGGATACACACCATCCCTAAACGCTTTCGCAGAGAAATGCGTCATTTTCGACAAAGCGTATGTATGTAGTTACCCGACTGTGCCGATCCGAGGAGATTTGGTAACGGGACAGGTCGGCATCTGTCGACGCGGTTGGGAACCCTTAAAGCGAGATGTACCGGTCATCGCAACTGATTTAACGAACGCGGGTGTTGTTAGTATGATGATTGCCGATACACCGCACCATATCAACAACGGCTTTTTTTACAATCGTGGGTTCACCGGGTGGAAGTGGATTCGCGGGCAGGAAGGTGATTGCTTAGAAACCCATCCTTACGATTACGAATCGCAGGATTCATTGCGGTATCGCGAATATACGCGGACGCATCCGAACAAGTTGCCCGCTGGACTCGGCAACCACATTAGAAATACCGACTTTCGGCAGACAGAGGCGGACACTTTCGTCGCACAAACTGTGCAAACGGCTTGCGATTGGTTAGAACGGAACCATCAGCACGAAAACTTCTACCTGATGGTAGACACCTTCGATCCGCACGAACCGTGGGACGCACCCGAATGGTATTTAAAACGTTTCGATGCAAGCGATTACGACGGACCCGAACCGATCTATCCACCTTACGGTCCCAATCCGATGAATGAACGCGAGACGGAACGTCTCAACGCGCTCTACCGTGCGGAAGCCTCGCTGGTCGACAATTGGATCGGGCAGCTTCTACGGAAAATTGACTACATGGGTTTGATGGAAAACACGATGGTTATCTTCATGGCGGACCACGGCTTCCTATTGGGTGAACACGGACTGCTCGCCAAGAATCTTAGCATGTATGAAGAGATTGTCCATATTCCGCTGCTGGTTTATCATCCGGAGGCGACACCACGTCGGACGAATGCCCTTGCGAGTATCGTCGATATCCCTCCCACTGTCATTGACGTGTTCGGGACAGACCGCGGGGCACAGGTGGAAGGCAACAGTCTCCTTCCAGTTGTTATGGGCGATACTGACACCGGACGCGAATATGCCGTTACGCACGGTGCTTGGGTCGGTGGGTGGAGTCCTGATGGCGGAAGTCCACACGGCAACATCACGGATGGCACATGGTCCCTGCTTTTAGAGAACCGCGGTGCTCCGAGTGAATTATTCCATTTACCGTCCGATCCTGAACAGCTGAATAACCGATTTGAATCGGATACGGCGGAAGCGCGTCGGCTCTATCAGGCATTTTTAGACTTCTTAGCACAGCACGGTGCCCCCGAAGCGATGGTCACCCAATTCCGAAATCGGTGGGAAGATTAATTTCGGTTACTACCGCTGGCGAGGGAGTTTTTGCTTGGGTATTTCCCCTAGTATCCTCGCCTCTTCAAAATGCCAAAAAGCAACACCGCCCTGTCGCTGGCGAGGATTGCATCCTCGCCTCTTGAAAACGTCCCCACGGTCTCCGCTGGCGAGGATTGCATCCTCGCCTCTTTGAAATATTATCCTCACTTTTTACCGGCTACCTCTGGCTCCGTTACCAAGTATTTCTTATCCGTCTCTATATCAGGCGGATAGCGAATCTCCCACACTTTGATGTCTTTCACGGTACTGTCATCTGTTGGATAAACAGGGACAAAAATATCCGTATGTTCACCGCGCAAAAACAACTTGATAGCAAGACTGTTCCAACCGAGCGGTGGGATGTAATAGGCTATGTTCAAACGGGTCTCAGCGTCAAACTCCAAAACGAGCCCGCCGTTTTCAATATCCACCGATACTTGAGAGGTCGGGGTGTTAACAGTTCTTTCTACCGTTATATCTGGCAAGATTTTTTCCAGTGCTCCTGCAGGGGCTGCCCCGTTTTCGTCTTTAAAGTGCGCGGTGATGGATAATGTGTCAGGCGTGGTACGGGTGATTTCAATAAAGTCTAACGGTGTGCTTGTCCCGCGCGGTTGCATCCGGTAGGGCGTACCGATAGGTGTCTCTGTTCGCGTCAGTTGATAGAGTTCAAACTGCCTGTCACTGTTTTCATCGCTGCCTATACTTGAATAGTCGCGGGAACGAGATAGTACACCCCGTTCCGTTAGCATCAGATGCGTGGCGTTGTGTGTTTTGAGAAATCCAAGTGCTTCGCGTGCGTCTTGTGTACTGAAGACGTGTCGGTAATACAGATATATCCAGTGCGGGAGAAAATGGTCGGAGTCAACAACAGTCTTGACACCGCCGAGAACATTGAGTTGTGTACCATAATCCCAGTTTGCTGCGATTACGGATTCTTTCGGAAGGGTTTCTTGCATCCATTTAAACACCTCTGACCTGCTGTTTTGTCCTGGAACAGGTGGCCGCATGCGCGCAGCAGCGTGAATAGACCTGTTTGCATGTCCGCCAATTGGTGTCCAGAAAAGAACGGGGACCAACACAATAATAGCAAAGATAGCAGTCGTCCATTTTTCCCTAACGGATGGATAAAGAATTTTTGCATCCTTGAGTTTTTGTATGAGATGCACAGGGGAGAACCAGAGGAGCCATGCCGTGCCGTAAGCGATCGGCAGCCCGATAAAGAAGTCGTGCCGTTTGCCACCCCGCGAGAGTCCCACCCATAACAGAAACCATGCAAGCATCGCGAGTGTCACTAACTCGTTTTCCATTTTTTCTTTTGGGAGGCAAGCAATTGCGAAAGTTAAGATTGTTAATCCCAGCGAAACGAAAAATAACGTATTGCACGTGTCCTCACCAATCCACCCATTGACTTGTGTACGAAAGAAGGTTGTGCCGACGAAAAGAGCAAGCGAGAGTACCAGAGGAACTCCTTTCCACTTCCACAAGTACAAGCAAGCGGTTATCAATCCAAGGCTGCCTAAGACAAACACGGCACCGTATCGCCCTGCCCAATACCTGAAATTCGGGTCGCCTAATTCCCCAATACCCTGCATGAGTTGACTTTCACGGAACGGGTACGCTGTCTCGGCAAAGGTGCCGGCTTGCATGAAGATGTACCCGACTCCGGCGGCGACACTCAGCAGCGTCAACCCCCACGCGAGTTTTCGAGGATGTGGACGGAGCCGTTCAACGTATTTGAGGAGTAGATACCGGACCCCGCGCAGCACAAAGACCGTTAGGGGCGGAAGTAGCATCAGGGCAGCGACATGCGTTGAGAAACCGGACCCGCTTCGATAGGCAGGACTGATGAGATAAAGCCATGGGACAAACATCAGCATATAGAGGAGGTATTCTTTGAGATGTTGTTCTGTGTCTGTGCTACAAAATTTCCAGAGTTCTACGCCAACAATCATCAGGATGAAAAACCCGAAGCCTTCCCAACTCAATCCGCCCAAGAAAACGGTGAAGCCAGCGAGAGCAGTGACAATCCATCTACGTCGTCCGGGCTCCATATTTTCCTTATAGAGATAACTGATGACAGCAAGGATACCGAGCATCCAGCACCATGCATCTCTGTCGCCAAAACCCGCGGCACTGCGTTCTATACTCCCGGGTAACGTTGCGAGAAGGAGCGCAGCAATTGCGGCGAAGGTGACTCCGTAGACACGGGCAAGGAAGAAACACAACACACCGAGTCCGAGTGTGAAACAGATAGCGGCGGCATAGACTTGGATGTGATAAGGTGTGAGTTTCGGAGATGCCCAACCGATGGCTTTGTGGGTGTAGGCAATAGCGTAGGCATAGAGCGGAAATACCTGGCCATTGTCTCTACCCTGTGGCAGCCAGCGGTGCATATCGCGGGCAGGAAGGACTCCCTGTTCGGCAATCTCTTGTGCCTGCGAGGCGAAAAGATAGGCATCGTTAGAGGTAAACTGCCCATCTGGGAGTCTGGATACGCCTTGGACGCGTATCCAACAAGCAAGTAGCACAATGGCACATAAAAGGATTTTTTGGTAAAAGTTCATTGTGTTTCATTACAACCGGAAGGCGTATTGCCACCCGAGGAGGAGCCTCCTTATGTTTTTGAGTTGTGTAACCGAAAAAACTTCCCTTTCCAATCTTCCACCCTTCCAGTTTTCCAGCCTTCCAATCTCAGGTTTGAAAGCAATTTAGACACGCCTATGTATCCGTTCGGAGTGCATCAATGGGTGTCATCCGTGCTGCCCGTATAGCAGGATAGACTCCGAAAGTAATGCCCATAAAGATTGAAAAAAGAACAGATATGGTAATCCACGGCACAGATAAAACAACGGGCCACTCCGGCACAATCGGCATGAGGCGGACAGCAACGCGTGCCATGCCGTGGGCAGCGAGCCAACCACCTCCGATGCCAAGCAGCCCACCACAGAGGCAGAGGCAAATGGATTCCGTCAAGAATTGATAAAAGATGTCAATTCGTTTCGCACCAACAGATTTTCGTAACCCTATCTCGCGTGTCTTTTCACCGACAGAGACGAGACAGATATTCATAATACCGATGCCGCTGACAAACAGCGAAAAACCGGCAATGCCGCCCAACGCAATTTTTATCACTTTTTCAATGCGTTCAAGTTGTTTGATCCTGAGTTTCGGTATCTGATAGTTGATAAAATTGTCAACGCCTCTATGTCTCTTGCGAAGTATTCTCTTCACCGATTCAACCACACTGTATATCTCTGTGTCTTTTTGCAAAAAGATGTTAAGGCTTTCAACATGGCGGTTGCCTAAGAATCGCTGTTGACTCGTCGTCAATGGGATATAGAGGCTGTCATCTTGCAAACGCGGATGACTTAGAATCCTGCCTTTCGGGGACATAACCTCGATGACACGCAACCTGACGGATCTGTTCCACCGCACCCGGATTTTCACTTCTTGTCCGATTGGCGAAATGTCTCCAAACAACTCTCTGGCAGCGTTAGAACCGAGTACACACACCTGCAGGGCGTTGTTAATGTCGTTTTCCGAGAGGAAACGTCCGTGTTGAACCTCCCAGCGAATACCTCGTGCGTAGTCTTCTGTCACACCCTCTATATACGCACGCGCTTTGGCACCGTGGCGTGTCGTAACCCATTTCTGGCTTCTATAATTTTGAGGTAAGACAAAGAGGACATTCGGACATTCCGCTTCAATAGCAGATGCGTCTTCAAGGGTATATCGTTCGGTTGTCGGTTTCCGCGGTTTGCCTCTTCGATAGACGTAAGGTGATGCCCAGAATCGAACTTGATTCGGACCACCGAATTTTTCGAGGTCGTCGGCGATAATTTTCTTCGCGCCATCGCCGATCGCCATCATGCAGAGAACACTGGCAACACCGATGAGAATACCGAGGGTGGACAACCCAGCCCGAAGCCGGTTTTGTTGAATGTGCCCAATGCCTGAGATTATAGCATCATAGAATTTCATGCTATATGTAACCTATACTCCGCACTTCTAATTTCGTTTTTTGGTATTTATTTCTTGAACCCTTGTGGTTCCAACATTCAGCAAGCAATGTCAGGTCGATTAAAGAAAAAGATATATATGAAACGCTCTCCTAATTCGCGTCTCCAAATGTATTTATCTTGTTCGGATCCTTTCGTGACGTGGGTTTGTCTAAAAATACCAAAATGTGTCAAAACAAGTGCGGAGTGTGGGATGTAAACGAATATCAGAGGCGTTAAGAACCTATAAACGGTTCCATGTCCCAGAGGAGGATGGTGCCATCAAAGCCCGCACTTGCCAAAAGCGCGCTATCCGGTGAAAAGGCGAGATCCTGGATGTCGGTGGGATGTCCCCAGAATGTGGCGATATTCTCACCGGTGGCAACCTCCCACAACCTGATGGACACCTTTTCCTGTTCTTCTTGCCACCACGCCCCGGAGGCAAGGTAACGACTACAAGGTGAAAATGCAAGGGCATACTGCCGTTGACAGCTCTGGGGCGGCAATATTGCCATACGCGTTTCTGAAGTCATTGCATTCCAGATTCTAATTTCGCCCTGCATTCCCCCGGCAACGAGGGTACCGCAAGGAGAGAACGCTATCGCCCGGATACCACGGTGCGCTGGTCCCTTCTGTTCAATGATGCACTGGATGTCTTGTGGTGTGCCTTTATACAGCATAGTGTCTAAATGTTTGGTTGTGGGAAACGAAAAAAGCTGCTCTCCGCTCTTGACATCCCAGAGGAAAACAAGTCCATCTCGTGAGGCTGTAACAACACGTGTGCCATCCGGATGAAACGCTACTACTGCCCGAACTGTATTAATATGCCCTACGAGCGAATGTCGTTTCTCCCAACGCTGCATATCCCAAACAATGACACTTTTTCCGCAGACGCTGATGAGGTGTTCCCCGGTTGGTGAAAAGGCGAGAGCATACACCTGCTTCTGGTGTTCGGTGAGTTCCGCAACTTCGGTCCCAGATGCAATATCCCAGATTTTAATAGTCCCGACTTTGCGGCTCGTTCTATGGGGACTGGTAGCCAATAGTTTTTCGCAAGGGACAAAGCACTTGAATAGGGTAAATCGTCATTCGCTACGGGTGGGAATATCCGTTCTAGCTCCCGCTGGGGAACATGCCAGAACAGGTTACCGCTGCATCCCTTGTTTAGGCTGATTAGGGATCGTCCGTCCTTAGAGAAAACTACCGAATAAACACTCATTAGATGTCCGGGGAGAGACACAACTGTTGATGGGGTGTCCTCTGACCAGACGTAAAGATTCCCACTTCTATCGGTGAGGCCAAATCGCTTACCATCACTTGAAAAACAAGCGGCTGTTCTATACTGTCCCCAATATTCAAAAGTGTCTACCTTTTCTTTTTTCACTGTATCCGAGATCACGATTTCATTCTGATAGAGACCTGCGACCCGTAAGGTCCCATCAGAAGTATAAGCAGGTATCACCTGGATGCTGCTGCCGTATACCAGCGGTGCTGTCTCCAAAATTTCGTTGTGAACATCCCAAATATGGACTGTGTTCCTCCTATCACAGGCAGCAAGATACTGTCCACAGGGAGAAAACGCTAATTCATAGTACCCCAAGGGTTCAGTATATTTGTCGGAGAATTCAGCAATGTTTTCACCAGTCTCTACATGCAATACGGATGTCACATTATAGTCAGACTTGTATGCAAGCAGGCTGCTGTCGGGTGAAAACGATATTGGGAACGCAGCAGCACCTGACACTGCTTCTTGTGTTTTATCAGTAGTGAAATGCGCTATAGGTATGTCAGTGTTAATGCGCCAGGCGTAAACAGCACTCCGATGGCGACCAGCAGCAGCTAAGTACTGTCCATCTGGTGAAAAGATAAGAAAGCTAATAGTCTTTTCTTCTCCGTCCGAATTTTCGGGCACGTCTATTTTAGCAATACATTGTAGGGTTTGGGAATCCCATATTTTTACGATGCCATCTAAGTTGCCGGTGGTAATCCACCGCGCATCGTGGGAAAAGGAGATGGCAGATACCATCCCCCTTTCGGTTTCCCACAAGGCGCGAGATTCCAGTGTAGCAAGGTCGTACCACCAGCATCCGATGGCTGTAGCAACGACGAGATGCGCATTGTCGGGCGAAAATGCCATGACGCTATCAATCCATCCTCTACCTAAACGGGCGATTGCGCCTTTGGCGAGGGCCCATGTTGTCACATCCGTATTGCCAGTCTGTTTCGTATAAATCAAAGTTACCTCGCATACTTAGTCACAGTCGCCAACCTCGCAGCACTCTTTATCGGCGTATTCATCATTTGGACAATATTTATCGCCTTTAGTGCTACAACATGATTTATACTGATTCGGACAACTCTCATCACAACGACTATCACAACTGACTGATGATGCCCCGGAACATGTACTTGACCCACAGTCGCCGCAGCTACTACCGATACATTTACAATCACTGTCACCATTACTGTCACTGGAGAAGGGGATATTGCCCTTTCTACTGTAACGGCTGTCGAGGGTTTCCGCATCCATTGGGACATCACCACCGAAATCCCCGCTGCTGTCCGCTGCAAAAGAAGTCACCGCTGCCTCGCCGCCGCCACAGCAACTCGTCGCCGTGGACTCCGCGACAAATCCATCATACGTAAACAAGAATCCGAACGTGCCCAAGAATATCAGCGCAACCATGAACTGCCCGATTGTGTTCCGGTTTTTGTAAAAAACGTGAATCATCATCTTTTCCTTTCGCCGCGAGGGGTGTTTGTAAAATATCAATAGTTACGAAAAATGTCAAGCATATAAATCTTGACCTGTTTTATCTCGTACCCCGGTTATCGCGCACGGTGCGCGGAACACGGATGGCAAGCAGTGAGGACATCCCACTGCAACGAAAATAGCCCGGGACGGAATCCTCCGTACAAAACGAAGGGGGCGCGAGCATGAAGGCAGCAAGAGCGGACGTGAAAGTCTCCGAGACTGCCTTGAGACATAAAATACTTAAAGTATATGGGGGGGGTGAATGGCGAATCCAGTGAACATGCAAGGCCAAAGGGTATTACCCTTGGACAAACGTATGCACAAGTGCGTGGAAGCCCTTGGCACGTCTACTTTTTGAGGTGTGGCGTTCACATGATTCTTCATTCACAATTCCTGATGGTATGTGTGGATTGTTTCTATGACGGTGGCGTTTTTTGATTTTGCCACCATGCATAGATATAAATGTACCTTAAATCCTAAAAAATGTCAAACTTTTTTTCGCAAAAAAGTAAAAATTGGTTTCCTGTCCCCAAAGACTTCCCTTCCAATCCATCCCTTCGCGCCAATACGTTTTTTCTTGACACCCTCGCGCCATCTGTGATTTACTATAGGTAACACTTTTACGAGGTACCCTCATTTTTTGAACCAAAAGGAGCAATCAATGACGACACAAGAATTGTATGACCTCATGGCAAAAGGTTTTGACGATATAAAAACAACACTCGCAAGTATTGACAACCGTTTGCGAAATGTTGAAACCGATGTTGCAGAGTTGAAAGGCAGACGTTTGGCATTCAAGGAATGGATACCTATCGGTTGTGCTGCCATTGCCGTTATTGTCTCAATTATTGCTTTGGTGAAAAACTAACAATATCTTCGCCAACTCCCATCAGCGAAAAAAGGGACTGTGACGGTGCAAACGCTACGTCCAGTCCATAATTACGCCTAAGTATTCATCTTTCCGGTCTGTCAATCCATCATAAGCGGATTGGGCTTCTTCTGGATCGATGACGTGTGTCAGTAACTCTTCTACTTTGAACTTACCTTCACAAATCAATGAATACACCAAGCGCGAATTCCGTTCAAGTGAGTGCTTCGATTCGCCAGAGTGCATCGTCGGATAGACCCATTCATGTGCACTCTTGAGTGTAATTGCGCCCAGTCCAATACTGTGGCTATAGTTCAGGATTTCCGTTGCATTGGTGACGTATTCGCCGCGCGGCGAACCGAGTAAGATAACTTCACCCTTTCTACCGGTCAATTGATAGGCGGTTTCTACGAGTCGGGGATTTCCGATCGCCTCAACGGTGACTGCCGTTTTTTCACCATCTGTCAACGCAATCACACGTTCCAGCACATCTTCTTCGTCAGGATTAATCAGGTGCTGGATACCACACTGCCGGGCGATTTCAAGCCGGCGCGGTACTCGCTCGATGCTGATGACCTTCATGCCAGCCAAATTGAAAAGTTGCGATGCGGAGTTCCCTACTAATCCCAAGCCGATAATGGCAACTGTATCCCCGAATTCGGCAGATGATACCCGGACGGAGGTCATCGCAACCGTTGCCATTCGGACGAACGGAACCAATTTCTCATCTATATCTAAAGGTGGTTTGAACGCCAAAAGCACAGCCTCTGTTTTCGCGATAGAGGCGTGTGGGCCATAATAGAAGGCGAGATCCCCAACGGCACATTTCGTTACGTTTTCACCGACTTTGAGCACTTCACCAATCGCTGTGTAGCCAGAACCGTGTGGAAATCGGGTGCCGCTTTCAAGTCCGGTATACCCTGCGCCTTCAGTGCCGGGACTAATCAAACTGTAGTGCGTTTTTAGCAGAATTTGGTTCGGCGTAAGCACCTCATCAAGTTCAAAATCTTCCAGCGTTGCTGACCGCTTCGCTGGCATCACAATCCGTTTGCTTTTCATTCTGTAATGCTCCTTGTTGAATTTTCTCTATTATGGTATCATATCTACAAAACTTTTTATATTTTTAATTATCCCTTGCGGTTCGGTAAAGTGGGCTGTATGTTTTGGCGTTCCTCGACGTAGAGCCAGCCCTGCACGTTGTTTGGGCTTACGTTTTTTATCGCTTTCAGACGCAGAACCGCATCCCTTAAAACGGAGAGATTTCATTATGAGGCTTACGAAAAAGCAGTGTGAAACCTATCGGACACAAGGCGTGTTGATAGTCAAAAATGCCCTGACGGATGAAGACCTCCAGCCGGTGATTGACGAGATTTCGGAGTGGATTTCGGAGCGTGCCCTTGTCTTAAAGCAGGAAGGTAAAATCGAAGATCTCTATGAAAATGAACCCTTCGACCGACGGTTTGGCAAGTTACTCGCACAGTCCGGCGAGATGGTGGGCGGTTTGGATATTATGCACTACCGCGGCAAAGCCATCTTTGAATTTTTGAAGAACGACAATCTTTTAGATGTCATTGAAGGAATTGTTGGTCCCGAGATTACCTGCAACCCGATTCAGCATCTACGCGCGAAACCACCGGTCATAGATGGGAACGCAAGTTGGGCAGGCGGCGTGCCGTGGCATCAGGATGCTGGTGTCATGATGCCGGAGGCAGAGGGGTCCGCTATCGTCACATGCTGGCTTCCGTTAGGTGATAGCACAATAGAAATGGGGTGCCTTCAGGCGTTGCCAGGTATTACGGAAGAGAAAGGGTATCTGACCCATCAGAAAGAGGGCGGGACTATGATCAAACCGGAGCTAATGCCGGATGTCGAACCGCTCATGCTGGAATGTTACCGCGGCGATGTCATCTTATTGAGTCGTTTTACACCACATCGTTCGGAACCGAATACATCCGACCGATGCCGTTGGTCATTGGATTTGCGCTATCAGACCACAGGGCATCACACAGGGCGGACAGCGCATCCTGATTTCATTGTACGTAGCCGGAAAAATCCTGAAACTGTCCTATCCGAACACCAAGCGTGGTGTGATATGTGGGTAGATGCTTTTGAAAATCCGCGCGGTCAAGCAATGCATAGGTCGGAATAGGTATTGATCAATTCTTCTTTTGTAGAAGCCGCAGAACTTGTGACCCGTAACGGAGTGGAGCGGTGTTTTTGATAGGGTATTTCTGCGTATTGCTTGGGTATTTCTTCAGATTTGAGAAGGCACTTCAAATGCCATTCCCATGCTATTACTCCGCAAGGTAAATTAAAAAAATGCAAGCGATTATTCTGTGTGGCGGTCTTGCGACACGGCTCGGTGATGTGACAAAAACGGTTCCTAAGGTTTTGCTGAAGATCGCCGGGAAAACGGTACTGGAGTGGCAGATCCGGTTATTGGTGGAGGCAGGTGTTACCGAGGCAGTTCTCGCATCGGGACACTTGCACGATGTACTTTATGAACGGGTGCGGAACAACTATGCCGGAGTCCGTATCCGTTATGCCAAAGAAGAAAAGAGACTCGGTACTGGCGGAGCGATTCAGAACGCCATGAAACAGGTCAATACATCGCCTTTTTTTGTCCTGAATGGTGATATACTGCTCGCAAACTTTTCACTGCAAGAGATGTTAGTTCGATTTGATCAAGGAAGGGTGGGAGTGTTGTTGAGTGTGCATGTACCGGACATCCGTCCTTATGGTGAAATCGTATCGGATAGCGATGGAAAAATTCAAGCGTTTCGTGAGAAACAGCCTGTCTGCCGTGCTGGGTATGTGAACGGTGGGATCTATCTTTTCGATCAAGACATTGCTGACGCGTTTCCAAAAGAACAAGAAACTTTCTCTATGGAACGAGACGTTTTTCCGTCCGTTTCTAATCTCTACGCGGTGCAAACGGATGCAGAATGGATTGATATAGGTGTGCCAGAGCGGTTAGCGTACGCGCGTGAGCATTTCCCACGTTTTTAACGAATAGTTTTCAGTAAGAGACATCTGATTTAATCGGCAACCTCTTTAACCGATAACTGACAACTATTCTGCCATATCCCCCGTTCGCAACACAACGTAGCTCCGATACCTTTCTGCATGTATCTCACCGGATTCAACTGCATCCTGAACAGCACAATCGGGTTCTGCGACATGAGCGCAATCGCTGTATTTACAGGTACCGAGGTAAGGCTCCATTTCCGGGAAATAGTATTCAAGGTTTTCTGTGTCTATCCCCCATAATCCAACTTCTCGGATACCCGGAGTATCCGCAACTTCACCGCCGATGTCCAACGGAAAAAGTTCGACAAGTGTTGTTGTATGTCTGCCTTTTTGGGTTCTGATGCCGACTTCACCGGTTCGCAAGCCTAAGTTCGGTTGGAGCGCGTTTAGCAGACTGGATTTTCCAACACCCGACGCACCGACGATAACGCTAAATTTATCCCTTAAGATATGCCGAAGTGTGTCCAAGCCTTCAGGTATATGGATACTGGTATAGAGAACTCGGTAGCCTAGCTTCTCATAATTGGTAAAAGTCTTGATGAGTTCATCGCGTTGGGGCGCATCTACTAAATCCATTTTATTCAAACATATCACAGCTTCCATATCACCCGCCTCAGCCAAGATCAGGAACCTGTCCAACGTTCTAAAGTTAAGAGGTGGCATCAGTGTGGAAACGACGGCTACGATTTGATGTGCATTAGCAACAATAACTTGTTCAATGTCGCCCTGTTTTCCGGCGTATTGACGCGAAAATTTCGTCTGACGAGGCAAAATATCCTCTACCACTCCCTCCTCTGGATCAAGCTGCGTGAAGATGACCCGATCACCGACAGCGACTGGGTCGGCGTATAATCTACGTCCAGTTTCAGAGCGATGTTTCCGTTTGAGTGTGCCGCGGAGCGTGCATCGCAGGACAATATCACCGTGCTGAACGTCATAAAACCCTGTTCGTGCTCGGATAACTCTGCCTTGTTCGCGTGTGAGGATAAGTTCCACCCCCTAAAAGCGTGGAAGAGGCTGACGCTACCTAAACATAAGCCTTCATGGTTTTCAAAGCTACCTCAATATCTTCATCAAAATTATCAAACTTACACTCGCATGAAACACGACCCTCGTAACCGGCTTTTTGGAGTGCCGCAAAAAAATCAGTGAAGTCGAAATCGTCGTTTCCGGGATAGGAGCGCTTGACTGGCTCGGCTATGTGGACGTGTGCGAGCCATTCAGCAGCATCGATGGTATTTTGCATCGGTTCTTCTTCTTGCCAGATATGATAAAGATCTGCCAATGCCTTGATACCCGGACGATTCACGCGTTTTGCCATAGCAACGCCATCTGCGACGGTGCGAAGAATGTTTCCCTCTCGCCAGCAAATCGGTTCGATAACGATAATCATGTTGTGCGCTTCAGCATGATCCGCCGCCATATCGAGAAATTCGGCAATCTGTGCTAATGCACGTTCGCGCGAATAGCCTTCCTCTATACTCCGGGAACCGCTGCTGCCGTAGACAATAACTTCACCGCCAATTTCGCTACCTCTGCGACACGCCGTCTCTACATAGCGTGACAATCGTGGAAAATCCACCGTATCGCCTACCACGCGCAGGTCACCCGGAATGAATCCTGAGTACGACTCCGGCTTTAACGGTGCTTGCGCGACTTGTTCGCGAATCGCCTGAAATTCGGCATCGTCCGCTTCAGGCATCAATCCGGGACGAACCCCTAATTCAATATAATCATACCCAACTTCTGCGAGTCGATTAACATTTTCTAAACTGGTACAAATCCCAAATCGCATGCATTCACTGTTCCTAAAAACCTATGCTTTTCCGTGTATATCTATGAAAAATAATAGATTTTTAGAGGGATCCTACCCCTTGTTACGGACACCGTCGTGTCCTAAGCCTGCCTATAGCCTATGGGGAGCTCTGCGACGGGGCAGAAGCTATAGACGGCAGGCACGCCACAAGGAAACGCGTGGCGTGGTGGAACCCACAAAGTTAGCACCCAAGTGCTAACGCTTCTATTTTATCAGTTTCCGAGTGTCCTCACAGTGTCAAGGTTCGTCTCACTCGCGTATGAACCTCTCACAGTAGATCCAACGTGGTTTTTGTCAGGTGTGCTTGGTTTTCGCACAAGACTACTGGAGACGGTAGTCCGGAATTGAACCGCACAAAATGCCTACATTTACCGTTTTACCTAAAAATAACAAGAAAAAGTTATGAAAAAAACTATTTAGCAACTACTCCTTTTACCTGTGCGCCTACGGAATTAGAAGAAAAATGTAACAAATTTTCAAGGGTAGTGATTAACGGTGCCAGAAGAATATTTATTTTCTGTATTTTATTTGCCAAATCGCCGTTTTCGTTGGCTGTAAGCACGCAAGGCTCGGAGAAAATCGATCTTCCGAAACGAGGGCCAATATGTATCGCAGAAATAGAATTCTGAATAAACGCTTTGCCAGAGGAGAAATCCTGATAATCGGACCTCCCCGCTGGTGCGAATGATTAACTCGGGGTCCGGGAGATTTGAAGTGTACAGGTACGGTGCAATCTTATCTACTGTGAGTTCATCTGCAATTTGATGAATCGGTTTTCCACTCTCACTTTCGGCTTTTAAGTGTCCCCGAAATGCTTCAATAATTTCCTCTCGTCCTCCATAAGCAACAGCCACATTTAAGATAAACTTGTCGTAATGTTGTGTCGCTTCTTCTGCCTCCCGAATCGCTTCTTGAAGGCTTGGCGGTAGTAGTTCTATCTGTCCCATTGCGCGCACCTTAATCTGGTTCGCATGGAGTCCCTTGATTGTGACAAGTTCCCGCATTTTTCCTTCAATAAGTCCGAGGATGCCTTCGACTTCATGCGCTGCGCGATTGAAATTGTCAAGCGAGAAAATCCAGATTGAAAAAATTTCAACGCCGAGTTCGTCACACCAATGAAGCACCTCTTCCAGTTTGTCTGCGCCTTCGTAGTGCCCCTTAATAACGTTGTCAAGTCCACTGGCTTTCGCGTAGCGACGGTTTCCATCCAGGATGACACCAATATGGCGGGGGATGTTCCATGTATTGGCTTCGGATTCCAAACGCCGCTGGTAAATCTTGTAAAAAAATCTTTCAATCCTATTTTTAATGTAGCGGAATGGCTTCATGTTCATATCCTGAGTTGTTGTAAGCCTGCAATCTTTATTATAACACGGAAAAGTTATAAAAAAAAGACTATTTTTCTGCCATAGGCTTGTTCCCTTGTGATTTCAAACGCATCTCTGGTAGGAGGGAACTCCGATTCCCGACGCTCTCTGCTGTAGAAGTACTCTCCCAACCGAGACACCCAGTACAAAACGGGTGGAAAACCGAAAACTGAATGGCTCTGGGTTGAGTGGTTTTAAAGTTTGACATGTTATAGAGATTGTGATAAATTTACGTGAAAATATGCGTCCGTGCGCTTTAGGACGTAAACTCAAGAATCAGAGCACCCCTACTGATTCATCCTCAGTATAAATCGAAAGTCATCTCACGTTCATTGGAGTTACATTTTGTATGGAAGTTGAAACTTCCCCTTCGTTTGCATCACGAATTCCTGCCCACGGTGTCACGCTCAAATCTATTCTTATTGCTGTTATTCTAATACCGATTAACTGCTATTGGGTTATTGAGATGGAGGTTATTCGGTATTCGGGTCACCCTGTAACAATCTCCCTCTTTTTCAATGTAATTTTCAGTTTATTCGTAGTTATTGGTGCAAACTATCTATTGCGCCGTTTTGTGCCGCGCCTCGCATTAGCACAGAGTGAGTTGGTCATTGTTTACCTGATGCTCTCTATCGCTTCGGGGATTACTGGGCACGATATGCTTGAGATTTTGGTGCCGATGTTAGGGCATGCGTTTCGCTTTGCTACCCCCGAAAATGAGTGGCAGCAGCTATTCGTTCAGTTTCTACCAAAATGGCTCACTGTGAGCGATCCATCGCTTTTACACGGTTACTATGAAGGTGAGCTCCCCCTTTATACAGTTGAGACATTGCTCGGATGGGCAACGCCTGTGCTTTGGTGGACTGCCTTTATTACTGTGTTGATTTTTGGCATGCTTTGCATCAATATAATCGTTCGTAAACAGTGGATTGAACATGAGAAGTTAAGCTATCCCATCATTCAACTCCCGCTTCAGTTGACGGAGACACCGCAGAATCGCCTTTTTCAGAATAGATTGATGTGGCTCGGGTTTGGGATTGCTGGCGGGCTTGCGCTCTGGAATGGTCTTAACTTTCTGTATCCGGTTTTACCCGAATTTCGGACACGGATACGGAGTTTCCAAGTCTTTACAGAGAGTCCTTGGAACGCGATGGGAAGAATCCCGTTTTCACTCTATCCGTTTGCAATCGGACTCGGTTTCTTTATCCCACTCGATCTTTCATTTTCTTGCTGGTTTTTCTTCTGGTATTGGCGGTTTATGCGGGTTCTCGGTGCCGCGCTTGGATTACGTAGCCTACCCCGCTTTCCATATATGAATGAGCAAGCAGCAGGTGGTTACCTCGCACTGTGCGTTTTGGCAATTTGGGCGAGTCGCAGACATCTACTGCATGTAGCGAAAACCGTTGTCGGACTAAATGCCCAACAGGACAATACTGTCGTCAGTGGTTCAGGACGCGAAACGCAGGAAGCGATGTCCTATCGCGGGGCGACACTTGGACTCATCGCCGTGATGGCATTCCTCGTGCTTTTCTGCTACTATGGCGGAGCTGAGCTTTGGATGATGTTCGTATTTTTTGTTATTTATTACATGATTTCGATCGCCATAACCCGAATGCGTGCCGAACTCGGTACACCTGTGCATGATCTACACTATTCCGGGCCTGATGAAATTCTGACTCGAACTGTTGGAACACGTCGATTGGGAAGAGACAACCTCATTATGTTCTCTATGTTTTGGTTTATTAATCGTGCACATCGGAGTCATCCTATGCCGCATCAGTTAGAAGGCTTTAAAATCATGGAACGAACGAACATGACGATGCATCGTATCATCTTCGCCTTAACGCTCGCGACCGTTTTGGGTTCGTTAGCAGGATTTTGGGCATTGATTGACCGAGGCTATCGACTCGGAATGGAGGTACGTGCCTATTGGCCCTCTTTGAGTGCTTTTGGAATAGAACCGTATCGACGCCTCGCGCGGTGGTTACAAGCACCAGAGGCGACGCTCATACCTGAAAGCGGATTTATGGGCATCGGCTTTTTGCTAACAACAGTGCTGATGTTTTTTCGGATGCGATTTGTATGGTGGCCCTTTCATCCTGCAGGGTTTGCAATCTCTACGAGTTGGGGCATGCATGTTACGTGGAGTTGTCTTTTCATGAGTTGGTTAATCAAGTGGCTCATTCTTCAGTACGGTGGTGTCGTCCGACATCGCAAGATAGCCCCCTTCTTTTTAGGATTGATCTTGGGAGAGTTTACAATAGGAAGTCTTTGGACAATCTTGGGAATTATCGCAGGTATCCCTACTTACGGATTTTGGGTGTAGTAGGGCGTTGGCTGTTCTTTAGTCGTCGTCTGGTCGAGAGCTTATTGCTAAATTTAGCGGCAACAAGAGCAGGGTCAGGCTAAACAGGAACGTCCATTGCCATTCCCATTTGAGATATGCCATTCCTAAGAATTGCGCGACAGGTTCAACGTAGATTACTGTCAGGTGAAGTCCGATGACGATGAAGGAGATAACGATAAGACCTGGGTTCGCTAAAATTCTTTGAGCGAGCGATTCCCATGGGTACCGTAAGGCTTGCCAGCATGTAACTAGCTGCGTGAAGATAAGCGTGGTACATGCCGCCGTTCGGGCAACCGCGATAACAGATGTATTTGGATTCTCTGCATCTCCGGTGGAAAGGACATCTCTCATGAGTGTTGAAACACCAAGCGTGTCGGACAATGCAGACGAACGCCACAGGATAAAGAGGAACGGGATGATGGTCATTAAACTAATGGTCACGGCGCGGCAAACGATGTCCACTCCTGTTGTTTTTGAGAGGAAACGTGACCCTGAAAACAACGTTGGTCGGTGGTGCTTTTCATCAGCGAATATCTGTTCCGTACCTATAACTAATGATGGCAGTAGGGTTGAGAGAAATTGAACCCAAATGATCTGCGTTAACGTCAATGGCATCGGCATTTTATAGAGATAGTGTAGTACCGTACCGAAGGTGAGGGTGAGGAGCAAAGAGAGTGTACATGAGAAACTCCATCGTAAAAAGCCAGCAGCGTTATGGTATGCCTCGCGGGCATAAAGCAATGCATCCCTCACAGCTTCAAATTTGTCAATCAATCCGTCAGCGGCGGCTTGGACGACGTGTAACGCATCAGTTCTATTTGCAAGGGTTATATCAGCAACAGTCATCGCGCGCAGGTCAGCACTATTTTGACCCAAAAACCCGACAGAGTGACCTTGGCGTTTTAAACTAAGAACGATATTTCGACGCTGTTCCCAAGTTGGTTCCGAATAGGCAAGCCATTTTGCCGTTTCGTCGTCGAATTGTTCACGCGGAACGGCTTCAAGTTCTTCACTTGATACCACTGCCCTTCGATTGTGGATCAACCCAAGGTCTTTCGCAAGGTCGACTGTTTCTTGCTCTTTGTTCTCAGTAACGAGAATAATTTTAAGTCCAGTATCAAGGCTGGATTTCAGGACTGCCTTTGTGTATTCGTCGTTGCTAACGGAAAAACTGATAAACCCTAAAAAAATCGGATTGTCTTCCATCTCCTGTGGTTTCAGAATGACATCAGAGGAGTGAAAGGCTACACCGTAGACTTCGGATTTGGTGCTCAATAAATAGTCTATGATTTCATGATACATTTCGTATCTGTCGTCGAGTAGCGGGGCGATTTCGCCGTTAATAAGCACATAGCCGCAAGTGTCAAGCACGGTTCGGGCATCTCCAAAGATGATATTGAGGTAGTCTTCTGGTGCTGACTCGAACACTTGCATTTGATAGTTGTAGTTACGTGTGAAAGGATATGTGTTTACCAAGGGTAACTTAGCTGTCACGCTGTTGGATTGGTACCCGAGTTTTTCCATGTTCTCTTGGATGGCGGTTTGAGGGGACAACTTCATCTCGTCGGATCCATTAGGAGATACGACATCATCTGTATCTTGTCCACCAGAAATGCCAAGCCCAGCTGTGAACACTAAGTGTGGGGCACCTTGTGGAATTTTTCCATTGGGTGACATTGCTGCAACCGCTTTTTGCCGTTCTTCGGGGGTGAGGTCTTTCAGGGAGTCTAACCAAGTCTGCCATGTTTTACCGTCGACCAGTTGTTCATCAACGAAAAGGCTTGAAATCGTCAGATCGCGTGTGGTGGAGAGTCCATCTTCATTTGCGAAAAGAGCAGTAACGCGGCTCAATTTTTCGAGGCTACGTGAATTGCGTAGTACAATCCCTTTTTTCAGCAATTTTTGGGCGTGTTCAAAAAAGAACACTTGAAGAAGTCCAGGCGCATTTTGTGGAGCGGATGCGATAGTGAATAGCATACCGAGATAGAGTAGAGATTGCCAATCGGTAACCTGATTCTGATACTCAAACCACCATGCGATCACGACGGCTATAACTGCTATGGTTATACCTGCGATCTTTATAACGGTGTGTAAGTCTCTCGTCTCATTTTCGGCGAGGGTGTTCGTGATTGGCTTTGGGCGGGCATCTCGTCGCTGCTTCCATATTTCTAATTGCTTTCCTGTCTGCACAACAATTGCGAAACCGTGTCCTGCTGTGACGTATGTTCCACCGAACGCCATATTTTTTTGCTTTTGCGGGGGCACATTACTATCTGAGATATCTATGCCTACTTTTTGCACCGGTCCTTCCGTACCAAAGAGCGCGGATTCATCAATCATCAGCCCTTCGGATTCAATGATTCGGGCATCGGCAGGCACGTAGTCACCCGCACTGAAGGAGAGTAAATCGCCGGGGACTATATCCTCTGGCGTACACGTGTCAAATTTTCCTTGTCGAATAACCTTGACGTTATGCACCATGAGCCTATTGGTGTAAGCATTTCGGCTGCGAATTCGGTGCTCTGTTAGGCATGTGCATGCAATATGGACAACCAAAACTGCTCCGACAATACCTACTGTGTAGAGGGAGACGCTACCCGTGCCGGTGGTGAATGAGAAGGCCAGAATGGCTGTAGTGACTGCTAAAACAATTATCCGCCACGTGAGCAGCGGTTCCAGAAACGTCTCAAAGGAAAAAGCGTTCTCCTCTGAACCAAGTTCATTCTTACCGTAGTGTGCTTTCGCTCTCTCAAAGGCTTCAGCACTCAAGCCTTGCTCCATGTTGGAGTCAAATTTATTCAGTATTGATGCAATGTTTTCCGCGTGAAAATTTGACATCTTTATTTAAAATGGCTAAATACTATTCAATTATCTTCAATATGCACGCACGCTCCACGAGCATCCGGCTTTAAAATCTTAATATCAGATGCGATCTGATGCTTTTTGAAGGCAGTCTGCATCTTTTCAGCAACCTGTTCTGTGTGTTCCAGACAATATGCTGCAATAGTCGGTCCTGCCCCACTCAATGCGACGCTAAGCGCACCGGCAGCGGTCGCAGATTCTGCTACATCATCAAACCCTGGAATCAATGAAGTACGGTACGGTTGATGCAGTCTGTCTTTCATCGCAACATGTAACATCTCGAATTGCCCCGTGGCAATGCTGGCGATTAACAGCGTACTTCGGCTTGTATTGTAGATTGCATCAGCGAAACCTACCGATGTTGGTAGTACACCTCGGGCCTGTTCTGTTGACAGAGGGAAATCGGGAATTGCAAGCACAATCGAAAGGCGGGATGGACATTCTAACCGAACTGTATACACCTGAGCGTTCTCTTGTGCTGAGACGACGAGTCCACCGTACAATGAGGCAGCAACGTTATCTGGGTGCCCTTCCAGTTCTGTCGCAAAGTTGAGGAGTTCCTCGTCAGAAAATGGTGTATCGCAGAGCGCGTTTGCAGTCAGCAACCCACCCAGAATCGCTGTTCCGCTACCACCGAGTCCACGGATCGCAGGTATTCCATTTTCTATCTGCAATTTGAAACCTTTTGGACGTTTCGCTCCACTTCGGTTGAAAACAAGTTCTACCGCTTGAAACGCGATATGCTCCGGCGTGCTTGGTATTTTATCCGCGTCTACACCACTCACAACAACTTCAGTGTCGGTCTCAGAGGACGCCAACGTAACGGTACTATAGAGTTGGAGGGCAAGCCCTAACACGTCGAACCCAGGCCCCAGGTTTGTTGTGCTTGCCGGGATCCGTGCGGTAGCTTTTTGGTTAAAAGTAGGAGGCATACAAGAAATTCCTGTAGGAGCGGTTGCGACTTAGAGGTCCATATCTGCACATTTTCTTTTGTAGGGTGCTGCTTACAGTCGAGAGACGCGCTATTAACGGTGCTACAATTTCGAGATTGCAGTTTCCATTCTGCCTAATGCCTCTTCGATATTTTCTAACGAATTGGCGTACGAGAGACGGAGATAACCATCGCCATATTTACCAAAGGAGGTACCGGGCAATAGGGCTATATCTGCTTCCTCCATCAGATAATCGGCGAGGGCTTCACACGAAAGAGGCAGTTGTGTAACGTTCGGGAACACATAGAAAGCACCGAGCGGTTTGATACAGCTGACCCCGTCGATCGTATTCAAGCCATCCACAATTGCATCGCGTCGTTTCTGAAATTCCGAAACCATCTGTGTGACAGAGGTTTGCGGTCCTGTCAATGCTTCTATTCCAGCAAGTTGTGTGAAGGTGGCGGTGCAGGAATTGGAGTTAATAGTTAGCTGCGTAATCTTGTCGGCAATTGCTTGCGGAGCGATACCGTAGCCCAATCGCCAACCTGTCATTGCGTAGGTTTTGGAATGCCCTTCAATCAGGATGGTTCGTTCCTTCATACCAGGTAGGCTGAGGACGCTGTGGTGTTTACCTTCATAGAGGATGCGTGAATAGACCTCGTCCGTTAACACATAAAAATTGTGTTTCTGGGCGAGTTCTGCTATTGCTTCAAGGTCTTCAAGGGTTAGCGTGCCGCCTGTGGGATTCTGGGGTGAGTTGAGGATTAGCAATTTCGTGCGATCAGAGATTGATGCCGCGAGATCTTCGAGGCGGAACCGGAAACCTACTTCCTCGCGAAGGTGCAACGGCACCGCTTTTCCGCCGATGAAGTCAATAACGGATTCGTAGACCGGGAAACCGGGTTCCGGGTAAATTACTTCATCGCCATCATCGATTAAAGCCAAGATAGTGAAAAAGATAATCGGTTTCGCTCCGGGTGTCACCGTAATTTCATCTGGATGGATGGTAACACCACGTGTGTCTGTTATGTGTTGCGCGACGACCTCTCGGAATTCCGGCACGCCTGCAGATGGACAGTAGCCAGTGTGTCCATCTTTCATTGCTTTATATGCTGCTTCAATGATATTAATCGGCGTTGGGAAATCAGGCTGTCCTATCTCTAGGTGGATGATGTCTTTGCCTTGTGCTTCCAACTGTTTTGCTTTGGCGAGCACTTCAAATGCGGATTCTGTTCCTAATCGACTCATCCGCGTCGCGAATGTGGATACTTCCAAAATTGCACCTCTGCTTCAACAAAAGTCATTTCATGAAATGTTGCGTGGCTGCGGCATGGTACCTTCCGACAACCCACGACCCGATATTAATCAAAATATGAACTTACGGAGTAGTGAGTGGAATTGACAATTACTTCTACTCCCTGATACCCTCGTTCTATTGTGCCAGCATTATGGCTCCGGTGGAGCTTGCTACCCACACGTTTTGTCCGTCAAGTACAAAAACTTTGACTATTTTTTCCTTGGAATCTTCAATTTCCCAAGTTTTACCGCCGTCGCTGGTTTGTAGAATGGCACCGACACCAAAGTCACCGCCAACAGCCCATCCGTTCTTCTCATCTGCAAACCCAACACTGCGTAGTGTTTCTTGCGTGCCACTGGCTTGCTCTTTCCATGTTTCGCCGCCATCATTGGTGTGAAGAATTACACCGTTTTCACCGACCGCCCATCCCATTGAGGCATCAAGGAAAAAGATGTCTTCAAGGATATCTTCTTTACCGGTTGCTTGTGTGGTCCAGTTCTGTCCACCATCCACCGTTTTCTGGATCAAGGCAAATTGGCTTTGTGTCGTGGGGCTAACGCGGACACCGGCAACCCAGCCCGTTGCTTCGTCAATAAATTGAATTGCGCTGTACATATTCGCGTCATCATCACCAACAGCACCGAGTTGCCCGCCTTGGAGCACTTTCCATGAACTTCCACCATTTTTTGTAGAAAGAATGGTGTCACTCTCTCCGACGGCGTACCCAACCTCTTTATTAACGAAGTAGATACCCTTGAGTCCGTTCCCGACTTTGCTCGTTTGCAGTTCCCAGTCTCTACCGTTCGTCGTGGAGGCGATTGTGCCGTTTGCACCGACTGCCCAACCGTGTTTAGCATCCAAGAAGTAGACTTCTGCTAAATCATAGCCGATTTTAATTTCCGATTTTTGCCACGTCTTACCACCGTCCATGGTGTAACCGATAAAGCCGGGATTTTCAAAATCTTCAAACGATGCGGCACCGACTACCCAGCCAGTATTTTTGCCTGTAAAAGCGATGGACATGTAATCCCGAACCTCTGGATCGCGTTCCTGTAAAATATTCCAATTTCCTGCCGCCGGTAAAACGATTGCCAAGATGCCGACGATTGCAAGTAGCATTATCCCAAATCGTGGGCGTGACTCAAGTCTGTTCATTGTTGTTGTATCTCCTTTTTCGTAAAGATGTTCTGTCAAAAGTTTGCTGTTATAAAGTTTGATGCAGCTTAGCGAACCAAGAGCTTGCTATTAAACTTATAATATAACCTTGAATTGAAAATTAAGTCAAATAATTTTTTCGGTTGTCCAAGATGCGACTGCTTTGAAAACGGAGGCGTTCACGTCTCCAAAGAATTTAATTATTCCGTGTCCCTGTAGTGGTGAATCTTGATGTGGATCTACTACTTAGCGACGATTAAAGTACCCGTCTTAAAACTTTCCCCGACTTGAAGTTGATAAACATAAACGCCGCTTTCCACAATTTCGCCAGTTTCGTCGTGTCCATCCCAAACCAACTCCGTCTCACCCGGTAGCGCAGTTAAAGTCTTGACAAGCATTCCGTCGATGTCAAAGATGAGGACTGTGAATTCACCCGAAGCCTCTTCAAGCGCGCGAGCCGGAAACACAACCTGATTAAAGTCTGTGTCTGGAGAGAGCGGTGTGAACGGGTTTGGATAGGGTTCATCAAGAATACGAAGCCTTTTTTCTAACGGAATGGATTCGTTATCTGCCTCGTCAATAGCGATGACAGCATAAGTATAACTGCCTGTAGCGAGTGGGCGGTCGTCAATAAATTTATATTCTGTTTTTGACTCGTTGATTTCTGCTAGTGTGGTAAGTCCTTCGGTAATTCGGTACGTTGTTACATCACGACTGACGCTCGGCTTCCATAAAATTTCGATACCATCACTTGAAGGAGTAATGCTGAGCATTGTCGGCGGTTCCGGTGAGGCGGTATCTGGTGATACCACCACTGTTTGTTTGGGTGAGCGTTCCGATTGCAAAAAAATCGTCTTGTAAGCGACAATCTGATACGTGTAGCTTCCCGGCGGAACGTTTACATCACGAAATGTGGTTGAGGAGCGGTTTTCGACATTAATAGTATCGTCCTCAGTAACAGTATTTTCATTATTTCTGTAGATGAGGTAACCGTTGACATCCGGATCTTCCGATTTCTGCCAACGGAGCGTCACATCGTTCTCTCCAGTTTCATCGGCTTCGGCGGTAAAGCCTATAACTGGGTCGGGGGGTACATTTGGAATTACTTGCAAAGTAAAGTCATCGTTGTTGAGCTTTCCATCTGCCTGTCCGGGTCGGATAAATTCACCAATAGGTGCATCGTTACGATTACGTAAGCGCGCTCTGAACACTGCTTCTAAGATAATCGTGTTCGGTGTGCGGCATTCAAAGGTGATTTCATAGATTGAATTCTGGAAGTCAACGATGGCATCTGCGAGTTCGACGCGTAGAACATTTCCGCCGGAGACAACGGGTCTTGCTGGGAGTTCCTTTCGGTCCCGCAAGATGCCTTTAAAATAGGAGGATTGGGTCAGAAATCCTGGCGGCATTGCGATCTCAATCGTTTTAATTTCTTCTCCCGGCTCTGCCAATGATCGGTCAATTGAAAGTGTCACAATCAGTGGCACCGTTGAGTTGGCAGGAACAACGCCTTCTGCTTGACCTACGACGTTGATTTCTCCAACAGAGGTAACCGCGCCATAGTTGTTGCTGGCGATGAGCAGGCTACCGATAAGTATCAAAGCAATGACTGTGTTTCTCATTGGGAAAGACCTTTCCTTAGAATAGCAAATTGAGGGAGAACCGCTGTGTTGTATTGTCTTGTAAGTTTCCACTCAGTAGTTGAAATCCGTAGTCGAGTTGGAGGGCGGTGCCTCCGATCGGGACTTTAGCACTTCCGCCGAGGCTCACGGTTGCAGCAGAGCCACTGCCATTTTTCACGCCATAACCTCCGCGGACAGCGATAGATTTGTTCAACCAGACTTCTGCGCCTGTACGGATATAGGTTTCACCATTGCGTGATGCGACTTCAAGTGTAACCAGACTGCCTTTCAATAAATTACTAACTACTGCACCTTGCGCGCTCATCTCCGCAATAGATTCGAGGCTGTATACTAAGCCTGTGCGGATGTTCAGTGGCACCGAATCCGTTTGAGTGTCAGAGATGCTCATATCTGCAGGAAGTAAATTCTCTACTGATGCGCCGAGACTCAGGCTTTGGAGCGGCTTCACAATTACGCCTACATCAAACGAAACGGCTGAACTGGAGGTCTGGGCGAAATACGGGTTCTCGGCGACAAATTCGTTTGCTTCATCAAAGGAAATACCAAAAAGTTTCAGATTCGCACCGATCGCTAATTGCTTGAAAAGGGCATTTCCGTAAGAGATACGCACCGTCTGTTCACGGTAGATTTCAGAGTCTTCTCCCAAAATACCAAGGCTTGCGCCGATCGAACCGGCTCTCCCGAAGGGAATAATTCCGCTAATATTATTATAGGTGATAAGTCCATTAAAGCGTTGCGCGTGTGTAGCACCGAAATGGATCTCATCAATATAGCCTAATCCTGCGGCGTTGTAATTCGTTGCGTTGCTATCATCGGCAAGCGCGACGAATGCACCACCTAAACCAAGCGGTCTTGCTCCGACACCAATGTCGTTAAATATAGCGAAAGCAGCAGTCGGGAAAAGCATCACGACGAGTAGAATTAGATGGAATATGTGTTTCAAATCTATTATTCCTTTAAAAGTAGTAGGCACACTCCGTGGGTTATCCGTAACAGGCGCGCTTGTTGTAGCGTAAACTGTTAGTTTGCGCCGATATCACACGCATTAAGGGTTTGTGCCACAACATGCGAAATATTTAAGTCTAACTCACGTTTCTTACAATCTTTTATTCTTTCTTGTGGGTGTGATTTATAAGTGTTTAATGAAGCGATTTAATTCAACTTACCTGTCATCGGGACAAAACGAACTGGGATAATCTCTGTGGTTTCAAGAGATGCTGCCGAATTCTCATCAGTTTGAAGTCCTTTCCGAATTAACAGGAGGTTTTGTTCAGAACTACCGACCGGAATCACCATCCTACCCCCTGCTCCAAGTTGCTGAATAAGCCGTTTCGGTACGTCCGCAGGTGCGGCAGCGACGAGCATGGCATCATAAGGGGCGTGTTCTGGCCAACCGTAATATCCGTTCCCTTTTTTCAAATGGATGTTTCGATAATTGAGTGCCTCCAACCGTGCCTTCGCGCTTTTGGCAAGCCCCGGTATAATCTCAATGGAATAGACATCCCGCACGAGTTCTGCTAATATTGCTGTTTGATAGCCACAACCTGTTCCGATCTCAAGAACTTTTGAAGTTGGGGTAAGCTCCAGCAAGCCCGTCATCAGGGCGACGATATAAGGTTGCGAAATTGTTTGGTCGCAATCGATCGGCAGTGCACCATCCTGATATGCCACATTAAGATGTTCGGGTTTTACAAATAGGTGTCGCTCTACCTTCCGCATAACAGCAAGCACTTTGGAGTTGTTGATGCCACGCGCTTTAATCTGGTTTTGAACCATTTTACGACGCTGTGTTGTGTAGTTTTTGGCGAATAGCATTTTTAACTTCGCTCCGAGGCATCGGTTTTCACGACTTGACTGTGTCGCTAATTCCCTACACTGATATGATAAGGTATGAGGAGAAAAAGCCTATGTTTCCTAATTGTGTTTAGAAGTCTCGCAGTGGTGCTCAAACCACTATACCGTGCAATAAACTGTAGGCGAGATTCCGTTCCTCCAGTCTCGTTTTCCCTACTCTTGTCTTCAGACCCACCACGAAGTAGCGGTGTAAGAGGAAGCCTGAGATTGTTGACCAGTTGCGAGAGCCATGTCTTTTTAGGAAATTCAACGATCTCAACCGACTTTTTTCCCAATCCCGCGCGTTCTCGTGCAATTGCGATTGCGAGGCTTAAACCACCCAACTCATCTACAAGCCCATTTTCTTTTGCCTGCTTGCCTGACCAGATGCGTCCCTGTCCGAGTCTATCTACATCTTCCACTGTCAGTTGCGTTCGTCCAAGTGCCACCTTTTCGATGAAATCGTCGTAAATCTCCATAATCTGTTTCCGTACAATTGCTTGTTCTGCAGGCGGATAGTCTCCGTAATCTGTATAAAAATCGGCGTGTTCACCCCGTTTAAGAATCTCTTTATGAACGCCGAGTTTTTCATAAAGCCCTTTGAAACTATACTTACCGCCAATAACACCGATGGAGCCTGTAATCGTTCCCGGTTCAGCAACGATCACATCTGCGGGGGCTGCGATGTAGTAACCGCCTGATGCCGCTACATCACCCATTGACACGACGAGCGGTTTAACCTCTCTAAGTCGAACCAATTCGCGCCATATAATGTCAGCCGCGACAACAAGCCCACCGCCACTGTCAATCCGCAGGACAACTGCCTTTATAGAGGTGTCGTCTTTTACCTCCCTAACCGCATCTAAGATTGTATCCGATCCCATCACTTGTGTCCCAAGCAACGGATCCACAAAACTATCGCCTGTTAACATCAATCCTTTCGCTTCAATGATGGCGACCTTCGGTTGTGGGACTTTCCAATCTTGTGCATAGAGTTCATTTCTTGCGTATTCGTTGAGCCGCACCAAATCGGTTCTGGCATCAGTGAGTTCCGTTACGACATCTAACAACTCATCTTCATAGACTATCCGATCGACGAGTTCAGTAGTGAAGGCTTGACGTGCTGTATAGGGTCCATTGTTGATACGTTTTTTGACGTTTTCGTATGTCCATCCCCTCCCCTCTGCAATTGCATCTACGAGTTGTTCATAAAGGTCGTCGAGAATAATGTTCTGGATCTCGCGGTGTACTTCGGACATCTCATTCCGTGTGAATGGCTCTGCTGCGGATTTGTACTTGCCAAGATGCTCAAGATCCGCCCGAATACCGAGCATGTCTAATGCGCCTTTGTAGAAGGAACGTTCTGTACGTAAGCCGATTAACCGGACTTCAGCAGATGGATGGATCAGGATGCCATCGCATGTAGCTGCGACGATGTAGTCGCCGGTGGAACAGTTGGAAAGGTAGCAGAGAACGACGCGGCCGGATTCTCTGAAGTCCAAAATGGCATCTGACATCTCTTGGAGTTGCGCCATACCGTAGTTACTTCCATCGATACGAATGAGGATACCAGCGACATCTTCATCCCATTTCGCGATCGGGAGGACCTGTTTAAGGTAACGCATTGACAAGTCAAGGAATATACGGCGGCGAGGCACTGGCTTGGTCTTGGGCGCGTTGGAAAAATGAAAGTAGCCGACACCGAACTGCGCTTCTCGATTGCTGTCGAAGGTATTGCCTGTACCGAATCCCCAGTTCCCGATATTAATGCCGAAGCGGACATCGAAACTCCGATCGCTGTTCATGCTCCCACGGAGTATGAGTTCACGAATAGGGCGAATTTCTAAGGCATAGTGAAGTTCTATGTCCTCGATGCCTTGGGTCTTCTGTAGGTCAATGGAGAGTGTTGTCCGCCATGTTCCGGGACGAAATGCCAACCCCACGGCGTAGCTTCTGCCAAGTTTTTCGCCAAGCAATTTGGGGCGATTAAGATCGCGCCCCATCGCGCCGATTGAGATGTATCGCCTCCGGTACATCAAGCCCATGGAGAGTGAACGAAAACTGTCGTAGTCTTTATCGTCAGAATTCATCCAGCTGTAACCTGTACCCCAGTAGAGTGAACTTCCTAAATGGTATCCGCCGGAGAATGTATAGCGTGTGAAGTCGGTATCTGCATCGGCAGTAACGAACTCCATGCCGAAGCCTGCGCCGGGGACAGCGAGGAAGAAAGCATCATCGCCTGCCCAATCGCTCTGATATGTTCGGAGGTAGTATAGGTTTAAGCTGCGTCCTGCGCCGAGTCCAGACGGATTAAAGAAGGTGGCTAAGGCATCGTCGCTCATAGCGATAGAGCTTAAAGGCAAGTGGGTGCGTGCCTTTGGCGGCGTGGCGACAGCACAAAGCGCGCTCATCCCATAGATGAATGCCGCCGAAATAATGTTTTTGCCGATGTGCCCTAAACGCTTGTTAAATGAAGGTGGAACCATAAATATGATTTCCATTTATATTAGACATTATAACGATTTAATTGTAAGTTTAGTTGGTCTATGGTAAAATCAGAAGAAATCCTATTTTGGAGACCCACTGATGACCCGTTATGAAATACTGAAAGATAAACCGAAACGATTCTTGTCGTTGACAGGTTATACACTCGAAGAGTTTTCAGCACTTCTTGCGTCCTTTTCCAAGCGATTTCTGGCGTTCGTAGAAACACAGACGCTTGATGGCAAACACCGAAAGAAACGTCGGTATACTCTCTATAAGAACAGTTGCTTACCGTCTCACGAGGATCACTTACTTTTTATTTTGATATACCTCCGAAAAGCGATGACGCAAGATGTGCTTGGTGAACTTTTTGGGATGTCTCCACCCGTCGCTAACAAATGGATTCATAGGCTCTTGCCTGTGTTGAACTCTGCTCTGGCAGACCTTGAAGCGTTGCCATCACGGGAAGCAGTCGCTTCAACTGTTGACGCATCGCCGCAGACTTCAACAGATCGTCAAGATTCAAGTCTCTTTTTTTCATGATGGTACGGAGCGTCCGATTCAGCGTCCAAAAGACCGAGAAGCACAGCAGGCCTATTATAGTGGTAAAAAGAAGCAACACACCCTCAAGAATAACCTGCTGATCAATGCGGATAGCAAAGTGTTGTTATTGACCCCCTCCTATGAAGGCAGGATACATGACAAGCGCATTGCTGATATGACGGTCTATCTCCTGCCAGAGGGCAGTTGTTTGTATCAAGATTCAGGCTTTCAAGGTTTTTCGGTTCCGGGTGTGAAGATGATTCAACCTATGAAGAAACCGAAAAGTCGAGACCTGACGGATCAAGAGAAAGCGAAGAATCGTGAGATTTCATCCATCCGCATCCGCATTGAACATGCTATTAGGGGTATCAAAAGATACCGGATCGTCAAAGATAAGTTGCGCACCTCTAAAAAAGGGTTTGCCGATTTAGTTATGGAAACTTGTTGTGGGTTACACAACTTTAGGTTAAACTTCAGACCTTGGGTCTATCCCGAACTTCAACATTAAATTGTTATAATGTCTATTATATAGCAAAGCCCATAATCATTGAAACACACAAGACTGAGGCGATTTCAGTTCCATGCCCCTCTGATAAGGACGGAAGGGTCCCTACCCGTTAACGGGAAAGGGTACTCGAAAGGGACATGCGGGTTATCTTCTTAAAGTGTTAAAGTATTCTTGGATTTTACTATAAAATATGAATTCGTAAACTCGAAGATTGCCCCTACTCGTAGTGTGAGCCTATACTATAGGATACCACAAAATAATGGAAATTGCAACCGAAATGCCGAAATGTTGGTATGTAAAGTTTTTGGCATTGAGTGCTCCAAATTGTCCCAAGTCCTTGTGGGAGGGGTTTGTAACCCCGTTGTCCGACGGAACACTATTGCCACTGGGCGAGGTTTCCGAACCCCGCCAGTTCACATAAATGTTCTGAAATATCGTATCCTAAGAACGCCGAGCGTATTGTGGAAACAGTTCATCGTGAATGTCGCTACATTGCTGGAGATGAATCCGCCGTTTCGCGTCGGCGGTGTCAACCATTGTTGGGAAGAACATCCCCGCGCCCGTCTCAATTTTATATCCGCCTGCGGAATGGACACTCAGATACTGATGCAGCGTCTCTAAATCTGGTTCGGTTGTGCAATGCTGTGTGCAATTCATCGTGAACATCCGCCGCCGGGTGCCACCACCAAACGCTGCGTGATAGGTATCGTGATTGAAAATCACGACATCACCAGGCGTGCTTTCCAATGCAATACTGGTTGGAAAATCACGGGGCGGGATGCCGTAAAGTGATTCTGATTGGTTCGGATCAATCTTTCCGGCTCTGACGAAGTGGGCAGGGTTTTGGCTGCCCGGAATGATTCGTAAACATCCTGTGTCTTTCGTCAGCGGATCAAGGTAGAACGCTACCTTACAAGCGAAGAGTCGTCCCCAACCTCCATCTGGATGCCAACCGGTATCTCCGGTATAATAGTTCCCATCACCACCAGCGTAGTTGAAGTCTTCACCGATTACACCGCCGATAAGTCCTTTAACGCGTTCATCATCGAGCAGGGTACAGAGCCGAGGACGATGCTCAATCGGACCCCCGAACATTGTGCGGCTTGTGCCATCATGGTTTTTACCGCCGAATTCCTGAATCGATATCTCAAATTCTTCAATAATCCATTCTACCTCGCTTGGCGAAAACATGCCCGGTATTGCGAGATAGCCGAAAGTATTAAAAAAATTTACCTGATGTTCTGTCAATTTCATTTTTTAATTTTCCTTGCGGTTCGGTCAGGTGCGTTTAGGTTAAGCAGTACGTTCCCGTATATCTGAAGAAATCCGCAGAAATACCCAAGCAAAACCCCTCCATTTCATTACGGACTACAGGCTCTCTACAAAGAAGACAAGAATCCTTTCTGGCGGTTCAGTCAGATGTGTTTCCGCTACGAGTTGTTCGTACTATTCCCATCGCGCCCAGACGTTCGGTGTGACATGCCCTTCCTCGATGTATGGGTCTTCGCCGGCGACGGTGGTAATACCACGATAATTTCGCTGTCCCTTCCAACCCAACCACGATGCTGTTGAGCAGTAGTGGCTCACAAGGATACGCCGAAATGTATCGCTTCGGTTCTTTTTGGAGCGGTGTAAGAGATAGCCGTTAAAGAAGAGAACACTACCTGCTGGCATCTCAATCGGAATCTCATCAGTATCATCAAAACCGACGGCTTCGTGGCAGCTGTCGAATTCATGGCGTTTGTCGTGTGGCACGCGGTCGTAGATTACGCCGGAGCGATGGCTGTTCGGTAGGACCCAGAGACAACCGTTCTCAATCGTAGAATCATCTAATGTAATCCACGCACCGAGGAGTGACCTGTCCCGCGTCGGAATCGGGTGTTCGTCTTGATGCCACGGGTTACCGGTATGCCCAGGGACTTTACTCAACATCATCGACTGCATACACTTCACGCCGCCATCCCAAAATGGGATGTGTGCCCCAACAATCGTTTGAAGTACTTCACAGATTTTTGGATGTTCAATGTAACGCCGAACCAATGGACTGAAGACATGCGGTTCGCCGACACACATAATTCTATCTAATACTTCTGTCTCGCTTACCGTTTCCGGCATCGGTGGAATCGCCTCACACGGATAATCCCCACGAAAGATTTTCAACATTTCTGCTTTCAAGTCATCGCATTCTTCCTGTGTAATGAGATCCGGAAGCATTAAATATCCATCGTTGATATAGGATTTTGCCCAAAGATTGGGCTGCCCTTGTACCATTTTCAGATCCTTTATAGTTGCGGTTTGTTTATAGTAAAGCCTGAAAACATGTTGACATTTTGGAAAACAAGGAACCCTCGTTTCGCTGGCGAGGTTTGTAACCTCGCCTTTCTATCGGTGTATAAGTAATTGTGGGCTTTAGTATAAAACCGCCTGTTATTCTGCGCGGATGATCCGCCACGTCTCCGCTTCATTGGCGAAAACGAGCGTCAATTTACCAGATGTTTGTTCAACCTGTCCATCTGCTTTCGGAGCGTATTGCAATGTGTACCCGCCCGTCACAATCGCCGTGTCGTCAGCTATGTTCGGATGGATGTTGATGTCGGTCAGCGTCATGTCGATCTGATGATGGGCTTCAAAAAATTGCGCTGCCTTCATCTTAACATCTTGATAGGTGCGTCCGTTGGATAAATATGTTTCTGAAAAACAGGACATAACCTTCGCTAGATCCGCCATATCGTATCCGAGTTCATATTGGTCTAAAATGCTCTGGATCGTCTCCTTGATTGTCGGTGCGGCTTGCTGTTTACCTTCCTGTGTCTTTGTTGATACAGGGTGCCCTACTGATTCTGGGGGTATACCTTGTGCAATCTGCTTGAGCGTGTGTACCTCTGGTGCAGCATAACCCCACACTTCTAATTCCATAACCCGCGCGATGCCTTCCACCTCGTATACAGGTCGCTTGCCTGCCATGTGTTGGTAGTTGCGCACCGTATCATTTGAGGAGACTGGAACGAGTCGGACTTTGCTCGCAATGAGGCGTTGACGGATTTCGTGAACCTGTTTGCCTTTGGTGTTGTTTCGTGCTGTATACTGCTTATCTTTCGTATCGCCTGATGGAATAAGTCCCCAACCAGTGCCGTGCCAATACTCAATCCGATAGTCTTTCAACCCAAATTGCGGTGCCGGGTATTTCTCGGAGTCGATCGTCCACATAACAATTTTGCGGATGTCAACCGGTTTGGCGAGCGTCACGGACACATAAGGACGCTTGTTCAGATCCGAGGTGCGTAGATGTTCTAAGCTACTTCCCCATCCACTGCCTTCGTCCCACGTCTCGGAATTGGTATCACCGTCAATTATCTCCGCTGCGCGATGGTTTGGAACAGACTGCGATGCGTCCGTGGTTGCTCCATTTCGACTCAGTGCGAAATTGACGAGCGGCGGTGGTGGTTGTAAAAGATGTTCCTGCAAAGTTTGCGATCTACAACTTATCACTGAAAGTAAAAGTGTCAGACATATACATATACGAAGCATCTTTACCCTCCTTTGCACTTGTTGTGTTCTCGGTCCAGAGGCTTTGAGAGTGTGTTATTAACGCAGTTCTATTCATCCCACTCCTTATCTCCCTCGACATCCCACCAATCCGTTGATTCTATACTTGATTTAACGACTGCAAGTTTCTCGGCATCAGTGAGAAGGTCATCAGCAGAAAACCAATGCGCGTTCAATACATCAACGAGGACATTTTCTAACTGTACTCCTTGTATTTTTGCAATTTGGTGAGCGCGTTGATACACGGTGTCCGGAATATTGAGTGTAACTTGATGCTCCATTATTCAACCTCCCTGTTTTAATACGCAAATTATGCATCGGTTAATCTGTACGAACTGGGTTATCCAGCCGCTACCTTAACACTGCCAAGCGTCCAAGTGTCTGTGCCGTCTGATCTCCAGCAACAGCGCGTATTATATAAAAATAGACATCGTTGGCGAGCAATATACCGTCAGTGTCTCGCGCCTCCCACATAAATTCGTTGTAGCCTTCGTTTCCAGAAGCCTCTTTCAAGACATTTACCGTCCGCCCGGATTTCGTGTAAATTGTGATAGAGACTTCATCCGCATCTAACGACAACTGATACGTAAATGTTGTTTCTCGCTTCAAAGGATTCGGGTAGTTGTGAACGTCCCAGATTCGGAAAGGGGTCTCATCCGGTGAGAAGTCCCCATCGTGCTTCTGAAGCACCTCATAATCGAAACTCGTTAACCAAGCGACCTCTGCGTTTAAGGTGCTTAGCAACTCCGCTTCAATCGTCTGATGTGAGTATCCGAAGAGAGGGATAAACTCCTCAATCCCTTTTATATGGGGTTGTATAGACTTTGAGAACTCTATCGCGCTCGTGAATTTCGCACGGATTGCCTCTGTGGTCCCCGGTTCGTAGCCGAGTGTTATCGCTTCTACTAATTTGGATCGACTTTCAAAAAATAGTACCCACAATTCCATCACGTGAATAGCGTCCTGTAAGTCCTCGGTCGCCTCCAGATCGAAAGGTTCTGCGATCTCGCTTGCTGCTCGTATCTCGTTTGCAGCTTGCTGTTGTGGTGCTAAAAGTGCAGTGAACCGGTTCACTGCAAGTTTCGCTATCTCCAGTTCAGGAATAGATAGCATATCCTCGACAGCCCTCGGTCCAATTAGGGTCCAGAGTCGTGTTGCGAGTCCCGCGGAGCCGCTGCCATACGTGCCACCTACGGTTAAGGATCCGGCATAATCAGAAAAATAACTTGCCATGTTCCATCCGTTTACCCGTAAAGCATTTAGAATGTGCGGTGCGGCTTCAGAGCCGTATCGGGCTATCAATTCGTTTCGGAGGAGTTGCAGGTGATCGATCTTAATGTCCCAGTTGAGGCGGGCACTAACGAGCCGATCGAGATACCCCAAACCTTGTGTCGCACCTTGAACGGTGAACCCACCAAGACCAATAACCTCTGGATTGTTCGTGAGTTGCCGAACACCTTGCACGAACAGATCGCTCTCCAGCATCCAGAGCGGCATGACCTCCTCGACTTCGTGCGAGAGCACTATAAAGCGATGCCCGATTTCTCCAAGTGCTCTGATTTGTGGGATAGGCACGCCTGCATCCGCAACCGGTTCACCGTCTGCCCCCCACTTTCGCGAGAAAATAGTCCCTTTCGGCAACTGCCGAGCGTAAACGCCGGCAGCATCTTTAAGCCAGCTACTGTCATACCCGGAGATATAAAATTTGAAATCCGGACGGACCTCCCGCGCTGCATTGATAATCGTAAAGTAAACTTGCCAGAGTTTTGCTTGTCCCTGTTCCGTTCTATCGCCGCAGTCGGGACAATCGCATGCACGCGTCTCATGTCCCCAAGAACGGAGATGAAAACCGGCGAGTGCCGGATAGTTTCGCACGATTGCCTGCGTTAATTCTTTTACAAGTGTATGAAATTCAGGTTTAGACCAACAAAACGGGTGATAAGAGACTTCGTTCCGAGACGCACCGTAAAGCACCGCCGGTCCTAAGACATCAGGACGCTGTTGGATCAATGCCTCTGTTGGTTCACCAGTCACGTACATGAAAAGATAGGCATCGATGCCGCGTTCTTTAAGCGCGTTGAACCGATTTTGGAGTGTTGCGATACGTTCTCGCCGTTGACCTATCGGTTCGTCTTGCAACGCTTCAAATGCCGGCGTGTCCACATATTTAAACGCTGTTCCAAATCCATCTTCAATGCCAGTGCCGGTCCAAATGCCTTCCCCACCGCTCATATTGATACGGTGTCGGGCAAGCCAATCCGGGTTCTCTATTTCCAGGACAGCGCGCACTGGATAAAAGGGTACTGAGGTCTCGTTTATGAACGGGACGAGCAGTGCTTGTGCCTTAGCGACCGATATATCTGGATGCACGGGTGACAAGCCGGTCAACGCCGTAATACATTGCTCAATAAAGGCATACGCACCGTAGATAACACCTCTCTCGGTGTGTGCTGTCACAACTATGACGATTTCGGTCCCGACCTCTACGGTTTTGATACGATAGCCTTCGTCTCCGAGTCCTTCTCCCAATGTGAGTTCTACATTTGCTTGTAGGTTAGCAATCGTCGGGTTCGATTTTGGAGTACCCAGTACAATCACCGTCTGGGTTTCCGTCTGTTGCCGATTGGTACGGATATCGAGTGTGGCACCTGTGAATTTCTGAATAAAGGTTTGGATTTCTGTGGCTGCGAACTGTTCCTGTTCCGAGGCATTCGCTCCGATTTGGAGGGTTGCTCTTGGTGTGCCGGATACCGCAATGGGGATTTGGTCACTCTTCGCCGGCGCAACGAACACCACAAAGCAGAAGAGAGCCATCAGCAGTCGGCTTTCAGCCGTCAGTAAGAGAATCTTGTGGCGGGAAAAAATATTAGCAACTGCCACAGGCACTGCCGATAGCAGATGGTTTCGGATAGCCGATAGCCATTTAATGAAGATGCTCACCCTCAAATCCCTGAAAGAAATAGATAACACAAAAGGTTAGGACGAAACCGAGAACAAACAGCACTTTCGCAACACGACTCAAACCTGTACTTTCGGCAGTATAGTTACCACGAAACCCATCCATCACAACGTGCAGCAGCGTGCCAACAGCGAATGCCGTCAAGTAATCTGTCAGTTCTTCGAAAGTTCCGCGTAGCAGCTGCTCTCCCAGTACTGCGCCGATAACTGGTCCAAGTATCAAGGGGGTTAGTCTCACCAGGACCTTACCAAAAGTCTGATTCCGCAGAAGGGGGACGGTAATAAGCGTCGCGACTGGCAGGCGGTGGATCAATATGCCAAGTGCGAGTGCCCATCCGAGTGTCTCCTCTCTTGCCGCGATAACCAAATTAAACCCATCTGCCAATGAATGAAGCGATAAACCGAGGACTGTTAAGTTGACGCTCCAGCTGCCGTCCTTGTCGTCTATGTTCCTCTCGGTTTCATCGCGCCGATGTGTGGTAAGGTGTTCCACCACGAAGATTAGGAAGAACCCTCCCCACATCACGAGGATTGTGACGTAACCTACCTCGGTGTAAAGGTGCATCATCATTACCAAGACAATGCCGAGCACTGCACCAGCAGTCAGCCCAAAAATGTTTCCGAAATGCCTCTGCTGCACGCGTGATACAAAAGCAATGCCCGCGCCGAGTGGGACCGTCACCACCGCAATTGCCAGATAAAATGTAAGCATAGTATAACTATAACAGAATTTGGATTGTAATGCAATCTAAATTCTGTGCAGCCATATTACTAAAGAGCGGAAAGGCGTTTTTCTATAAACATGTTGTCCGTACGAAACCCAAGAATGAAAAAAATTATATAGGACTTACGCAATAATGCTTGACCTAGTCTTCCAAAAACACTAATATGGTGTTTGAGGAGGGACATAAGAGATGCTTAGACCGACCCGTCTTGATTATTGCCAATATCTACTCAGCACGCCTATCAACTATACACTGACGCATTTCGCAGAACATTGTGAAAGTTTTAGTCATGATCAGCTCAACCGGTATCTCGCAGGAGACCTTCTGACGCCCCGCATGCTTTGGGAACACGTCAAAGATGACGTGGTGCTGGCTCCCGATGGCTACCTTATTTTTGATGATACCGTCATTGATAAACGCTATGCCAAGAAGATCGCACTTGCCAAGAGACAATACAGTGGTAATGCTGGCGGTATCATCAACGGTATTGCCATTGTTACGTGCGTCTATGTGAATCCGAAGTTAGACCGATATTGGCTCATTGATTATCGTATCTACGATAAAGATGGCGACGGTAAATCGAAGTTAGATCATGTCCGAGATATGCTCTCGGTTTGGGTATACTCGCGGGACATCGCTTTTTCAACAGTGTTGATGGATTCTTGGTATGCGAGCAAATCTCTGCTCCTTTACATTGAAAATCTTGATAAGACGTATTATGTTCCTTTGAAATGTAATCGTCTTGTTGATGATTCTGATGCCAAGAAACCCTATCAACGTATTGATGCTTTACAGTGGACAGAGGCAGAAGAAAGATCAGGCAAACGTCTGAAACTTCATAGATTTCCAAGAGATCACAAAGTGAAAGTTTTCCGGGTGGCGTCTTCTCAACGCACGGATTCTGTTGCGACCAACGACTTGAGCCAATCCGATGTGTCCGTCGTGCGACAGGTGTGCGACGTGCGCTGGAAGATTGAACAATTTCACCGAGAATCGAAACAGTTGACAGGTTTGGAAAGTTGCCAGTGTCGTCTCCCGCGTATTGTTCGCAATCACATTGCTGCTGCGTTTTTGGTTTGGGGGCACCTGATGCGTAAAGCTTATCAAACAGGCCAAACCCTTTATCAAGTCAAACACGGATTGCTTTCTGAATACCTCTGTCAACAACTAAAATCTCCTATGATAAAAATCGCTGATGCGTAAGTCCTATTATAGTGAAATCCGAAAATATGTTTACAGTTCGTCAAGGAACAAACACCCACCGCCGCTGGCGAGGATTGTATCCTCGCCCTTGTGTTGGTGTGTAGGTAATTACGGGTTTTACTATAAATACCCTTGCCTAATTTTTTTGTTGACGCGTTTGCACATTAATGCTAAGATTGGTTTCCGTGAAATGCGAATTCGCGCGAATAGTGCCTGAGTGGGTGTTAAATTTATAGTTTATTGTATGGTAGAGGAAAAATAAAAATGTTAGACAAAATCTTTGATTTTATCGTTGGGTTTATGCTTAATCGAGACTTGGAAAAAGAAATCGGCGTTCGACAGAGTTTGCTAAAAGGGAAAGTATGGCAGATTCCTTCAAAAGTTTTTGACAGATTTGTTAATCTCATGATGAGTAGTCGTTATTCTTACTATTTGGGGATGCGGCGTAATATGCTTGAGGGAGGCGTTGTTGAGATGCCCTCAAATATCTTTGATTGGAAGGCACTTGAGCGGGCAAGTGGCTATCTACGCGTCTATATGGAAGACTTCCACGAGCAGTTCAAGGAGGAATATGACGGGAACTTCCCTGCTGAAGATTTTAAAGATTGGTTCCGTCATTTTCATGTTGAGCGTCCAGAACGCGAAACGACGAAGAAATCTGTCTCTGAGGCTCTGTTGGCTGACGATTTACCCAGAGTATAAAGTTAAGATGCCGAGATGCCGGACGTGGCGAAAATTTCAAACCGGCATCTCATTGTAAGTCCGTTCATTTAGTTCCCGTCCTGTTTTTGATTTACGTCTGCCACCCCACTGCTTAAAGAAAAATGGAACTTTGGCATCCGTACACTGGTCGCGGATGTCAATAACCCATTTCTTCTGCATTTCGCGTGCGCCGGGACCCGACTCACCCCCCACGATAACCCAATCTATTCCATCCAATTCTAAATTTGGAAGCGCGCCAAGTAACGGTTCAAGCGAGAGAAATTTGATCTTCGCACTAGTTTGACGAAGCGCATCAATCCGATGTGTTACACGATTGTCTTCAACGCTGACCCCCATCCAGACATTCGGGGACCATGGTAGGTTTGGACTAAATTCTAGTAGTCGTTCCGCTCGTTTCGTCAAGACCTGGAATTGATGCCAATGCGCCTCTTTCATCACAGAAAAGACCTTCTGAATATAAGCCAATTCGATCTTTTCATGGAACAGATCGCTCATGGAGTTGACAAAGATTCGGCGGGGCTTTTTCCATTTCAGCGGTTCGTTAAGTAACGCCGGGACAGGACGTACCTGTTGTGTCCACCGCGGTCCTGCTTTGGTATTTTCAGCCAAGCCTTCGTAAGCCATGCCTTTGCCCGAAAATCGTGCCGCTATCCGCTCTGCGTAACAGAACCGACAGCCCTCTGATACGCGAGTGCAACCGCGTACAGGATTCCATGTAGATTCTGTCCACTCAATTTTTGAAGATTGGGTTGCCATTGGTTTACCTCTTAACCTAAGAACGTTAGTTGCGAAGGGTTTTGCGTTCCTTCAAGGATGTCCTTGGCAATCTTGACGGCTATTGGTGCCCCTCTTTGGTTGTTGGCAGCAAAACAAAGGAGATACAACGGAACGTTTTTTGAATTTCGCAAAATAAGCGGATTAGGAGCTACTTCTTTTTTTATATTTGGTAAACTATCACTATATTAAATTATATCAATATTTGTTAAGTTATGTCAACTTAATTTTTTCGCTTTTTCATCTTTCCATCATTTTTTACTGAAAAGGTAGATGAAACCGATAAATCCACCTATAACTATAACGCAATAGACCGCAATATAAACCCAGATGTTCAGCCAGAACGCCAAAAATTGGATGCCTACTAAGATTCCACAGGCAAGGAGACCGAAAACAAACGAGAGCCAATCAAAATTTCTGGATTTTTGGACGACTTCTAAGGAGAGAGGGGTGCCAGAGTGCGGTTTTGGAAAGAGCACAGCGTAATAGAGCAGAATAATTAGTCCGGGTAAGATATAAAACAGTGCCATAGCACCCCAAAGAACACTGGCGACACAAAACAGTAGCAGTGTATACGGCGTAACAATGTAGAGAAAACTGGTCAGCAGCACGCCTCGCCATAATTGACTCGGTACTTCAAGCGGCGCAAGCGATAGCAGCCAAGATGCTTTCCAATGTTCCGAATGTCTTACCCGTATTAGGAGAGCACTGACGAAGGATATACCCAAAAGAGAAAAACAGGTGGTGAATGTCGGGCTCATTCCAGTCGTGGGGAAATAGTCAAACCACTGCATAGAAAATCTGTCCTGAATAAAGAGGACTACAAGCATGACGACACCGCCAAGCGCAGAGATAAGTCCGTTCAGAATATACTTGTCGCGTCGCATATAGGCAGCACAGAGACAAAACCCTGCGTAAGTAGTGCGAGATCGGCAGAATCGCGCGAGGAGCGAAGGTTTCACCCGTAATTTGGCTTTTTGCCTACTTCCAGATTCTAACAGATAGGTGAGATACCTTGAATAACCCTTCGCAATACTCCGAAGTGGGATCACGATCAAGAGAAGTACAGAAACGGCCGCAAGCCCAGTTAAAATCAAATCTCTCATCATCTCAGGTCGCTCTGGACCGCCTAACGCAAGCGAGACGATGCCAGCAAACCAGCCGTTCGGAAGGACGTATGACCATTTCAAAACCGATTTATATGTTGTCGGGTCGCTCGGTAATAAATAGATTAATGATGGGAAAAGAGCCGGTAATACAAATTGGGCATACTGCGCGATATTTCGAAGTCCTTTTTTACTGTGCAATTTCGTCAAAGATCCTGCAAATGCTGTCATCACGCCAATAGCGAAAAAGCCCGATATAAAGGCGACAGGCAGATAGACGAAAGGGAAGAGAAATTGGAGTTGAGAAGTCTCACCGACACGAATCCAGATACCACAGATGGCAGGTAACAGATTCAAACTAACTAACAACATCACAGCGTAAGCGAGTACCTGTGTTAACTTCACCAGAAAATAGGTGCGCGATGAAACCGGCGTGTGTGCAACAACGGGATAGTTTATGGGATTGAGAAGGATATCGAAATAGGGGAGCGTCCAGAGTCCTACCATAAACATAGACATGGTTATGTTTAAAAGTGCGAAAGTAAACGTAGATATCTCCGTGGAGAGAAGAAACGGTATCGTAGCGACGAGGGCACTCATGATAAAACAGAATCCACATGTCATACCGAGTGATAGATTGCCAAATTTTACTTTCCCTTGAGTGGCTCGCTTCTCCACCAATTTCTCCGCGTTTAAAAGATACCTATACTGTGTTGGAGAGCCACCGAGCATTTCGACAATTTTTTTAAGCATTTGGGATTTCCTTCACTTATTTTTTCGTGAAAGGTAGACAAAACCGATAAGACCGCCCACAACCGTGACGCAATAAAACCCGTAATACACCCATATATTCAGCCAAAATGTCAAAAGTTGGATGCCCACGAAAAAACCAATGATATGTATACTGGCTATCATATGGAGGCAACCGTCACCAGCCACTTGTTGGTGGACGAACTCTTCGGCGAGAGGCAAACCAGATTCCGGTTTTGGGTAAAGAATGACATAGTAGAGTAAAATAGTTAACCCCGGCAAGATGTGAAATATGCCTAAAATCCCCCAAAAAATGGTCGCAATGCAAAACATAAGAAGCGTACATGGAACAAGAATATAAAAAAGGGTGGTTGCCTGCACGCCTCGCCACAAGTCCTTTGGTACCGGAACCGGCGTAAGTGTTAACATCCACGACGCTTTCCAGTGTTCTGAACATTTGACAGGTGCAATGAAACCGGTAATAGCACTTATACCGGCAAAATAAAACGTACCAGAGAAACCTGGGCTAAGCCCAATGGCATTGGGATTATGGGGCCATGTCATATAAGACGAACTGTCCCGAGCAAATAAAACTATCAACATAATGACGGTCCCAAGCGAAGCAAAAAACTGTCGCAAAATGTGCTTATCGCGGCGTAGGTACGTATAGCTGAGACAAAGCCCCGCACGAATCGTCTGGTTTCGGAACATTCTCGCAAACAGCGGTGTTTTCACCCGAAGTTTAGATCTTTGCTTGTTCCCTGATTCCAGTAGGTAAGAGAGATATTCTGAATAACTCTTCGCGATGCTCCGAAGCGGAACCAGTACTAAAAAGAGGGTTGAAGCAACAGCCAATCCTGCTAAAATCAAAAAATGTCGTTCTATTTGCCCGAGTACGAGTGAGACCGTCGCAGCAAACCAGCCGTTTGGAAGCGCGTAGAACCATTTCAGAACTGAAGTCAATTTATCCTTTGGAAGACTTGGTAATAGATGAGGAAGAGTGACCAACACCGCGGGAAAGAGGGCAGGAAATATAAACTGCGCGTATTGCGCGATGTTTCGGAGTGCCTGTCTGGTATATAGTTTTGTCAGATACCCTGCGAAGACCGTCATCACACCGATTGTGAAAAGACCCGACATAAAGACGATCGGTAAATAAACGAGAGGGAAAAGGAATTGAAACGGAGAAGATTCCTCGCCGCGAATCCAAATACCACCGATAGCAGGCATCAGGTTTAGGGAGGCTAATAACCAGACAGTATAGGTAGCAACCTGCGTTAGTTTCACAAGGAAGTAGGTCCGAGATGACACTGGTGTGTGTGCTATAACGGGGTAGTTTATAGGACTGAGAAGGATATCGAAGTATGGGATAGTCCAGAGTCCTATCATCATCATAGACACAGTTATACCGGTAAGCGCATAGGTGAATGTGTCCATCGGAAGAAAGAACGGCATGGACGTAAAAAAGGCACTGATTGCAAAACAGAGAACGCAAGTCACAACAAGCGTTAGGTTGCGAAAGTCGCCTTTTTGTTCAAGAGCCCGCTTCTCCACTATCTTTTCTGTTTCTAAGAGGTACCTGTACTGCGTTGGAGAGGCACCGAACATTACCGCTATCTTCTCAAACATCTGGGGTGCCCCCCGTCACAATCCGAATGGCTTCCTCAGTTTTTTCGTCAATCCCTGTTGTTTCCGTCAGTTGTGCGAAAATTTCATTGAGTGCTGTCTGGTTGGTCTCCTGCCGTAGTTCTTCCACCGGCGCATCAGCGATGAGTTTCCCTGCGTTGATAATCATAATTCGCGGACAGAGCGTTTCGGCGACTTCGAGAATGTGCGTACAGTAGAGGATCGTTTTCCCTAAATCCGCTAAGCGTTGTAGCAGTGCTTTCATGAGGGTTACCGTTCCAACATCCAGATTGGTGAAGGGTTCATCTAAAAACAGAACATCCGGATTGTGCATGAGCGCAGACATAATGAGGCACTTCTGACGCATACCTTGTGAGAAACTGCTTATTCTTTGGCTTGCTTGCGATTCCATGTCGAACAGTTTCGCGAGTTCTTTTATCTTTTGTGCGATGAGACCTTCCTCTAACTGATAGAGTCTGCCCATTAACTGAAGATGCTCTACCAACGTGAGGTGTTCATAGAGTTGCGCCTCTTCAGGGACGTATCCGATGTGTCGCTTTAGTTCAAGCAGTTCGGTTTCGGCATTGTATCCCGCCACTGAAATTTCGCCGGATGTCGGTTGCAACAAACCGACGAGCATTTTAAGGGTCGTACTCTTCCCCGCGCCGTTAGGACCGAGATAGCCGACGATTTCACCTTGTTGCACTTCAAAGCTAATGTCGTCAACTGCCGTGTTTTGTCCATATTTTTTGGTGAGATGTGAAACCTGAATCATGTTTTTCTTGGTCCTCGTAGTTTAGAGCTTTTTATAGTAGAATCCGAAAATATATTTGCAGTTCGTCAGGGGACAAAGACCCCACTGCCGCTGGCGAGGTTTGATGAAGTTTAATTATTTAAATCGGTAATTCTAATTCACCCCAGGCCCGGTAGGTGCGGTTTGATGAAGTTTAATTATTTAAATCGGTAATTCTAATTCGCCCCCAGGCCCGGTAGGTGCGGTTTGCAACCGGGGCCCCCACCCGTTACTGGGAAGGGGCACTGGACTTCTAAGAAATTACCGAATTAATTTTTTAATCTTCATCAACCGCACCGGACTTCACCAATAAATTACCTCTCTGATATTTCTCAAAAGTTATTGTAAAGCAGTGATTATCAAGGTTCTTTTGGTATTATTGTATGAAAATGCGTTATGAAGTCCGTAAGTGTCTGTCTTTCTCCGGTGAGTTGAAGTTGTATCTGATGAAATGTGCGTCTCTCTGAAATACTGATTTGGAGCAAGATGAGGTAGCTGATGACTTTTATACCGAGACTGACATAGGCACCTTCTCTGCTTTGTAGGCTCATGGCAGAAACGCGCAGATTCGATTTCAAATACCGCCAAAACTGTTCAATGCCATGGTGTTGAGACCAAATCCTCATTGCTTCAGAAGTGCGTAAAGGTTTTCCAAAGCCCAAGAGTGTTCGTATCTTGCCTCTATCGCGAAAGAAGATGACGATACATTCGCCAAATGTTGGACTTATTGCCTTGGCACGACAGACAGGTTTATCGCACCCCCATTGTTCTTCGCGCAACTCTATGTTCTTTTTATGCACCGAAAGTTTCGCTTTTGTATCAGCGATGGTCATGACGAAGTTATTTTTTCCATGAACCAATATAGAGGTAAACCCTAACTCCGATAAGGCATCAACAAGTTTACGGCTGCCATACCATGAATCGAAGGTGATCGGATACTTTCTCAGGTCTATGCCTTGGGTATCAAAGAACTCTAACACTTCTTTGAGCATGGTGATAAGGAGCGTCGGTTTATCTGTGTTGCCACGTCCTTGTTTACTGACGAGACGCATATCTAAGGGGATCACGCGATCCGCACACTTCAGTGTGATGCCTAAGACGTTTTGACACCAGATCGCGGTATTGTGTTCTTTCGAGTAGTAGTTTGAACAATAAGATAGTGTCTCTGCGTCCCGGGGTAGATTCGTATCATCAACACTGACGGGGATACACCGCCGTGATCGCGTTGAAGCACTCTTACTTTCCGTGTCTTTGATGAAATCTATTGCCATCGCACAACCGAGTCGCAGATTCAAACATTTCGAGTGATAAAGACTCAGAGAGCCAAGGTTGCGATAAAGACGTGCTTTGGGAAGTTTCAAGGCATCGGCGACTTGATTCGGATTGTAAAGTCCAAAGAGATGGCAAACGCAGAGCAGAAGTAACGTCTCAATAATTTGCTGCCGCATCCGCCGAAAGTAAGAAGAAAACAGGTCTTGAAAAAAGATTGTAGATTTGATAATCTTATGACGCATGAGATGTCCTCCTCATGACTCAAAGGTGGTTCTTTAAGTCATTAGGATGTCATCTCATGCCATAAAAATCAAGCAACTTTTTCAAAAACATCGCATTTTCACCTTGCTATACCTGTGATCTCTTGATTATTACTGCCTCCTTGATAACTCTGAGAAATATCAGCCGAATTAATTTTTTAATCCTCATGTAACCTCGCTATAAATGTAACCTCGCCATAAGTTAACTGGCACAAGTCGTAAATAGAACTCTATAATAATTAGAGACGTGATTTTGAAACGGAAAGGGTGCATAATCTCCTCTGTAGGAGGGAACTCCGATTCCCGACTTCTTCTGACGGAATGTCTCTGGTAGACACCTATTTCAATTTATGTTACCATATGAGACATTATAACAATTTAATGTTGAAGTTCGGGATAGACCCAAGGTCTGAAGTTTAACCTAAAGTTGTGTAACCCACAACAAGTTTCCATAACTAAATCGGCAAACCCTTTTTTAGAGGTGCGCAACTTATCTTTGACGATCCGGTATCTTTTGATACCCCTAATAGCATGTTCAATGCGGATGCGGATGGATGAAATCTCACGATTCTTCGCTTTCTCTTGATCCGTCAGGTCTCGACTTTTCGGTTTCTTCATAGGTTGAATCATCTTCACACCCGGAACCGAAAAACCTTGAAAGCCTGAATCTTGATACAAACAACTGCCCTCTGGCAGGAGATAGACCGTCATATCAGCAATGCGCTTGTCATGTATCCTGCCTTCATAGGAGGGGGTCAATAACAACACTTTGCTATCCGCATTGATCAGCAGGTTATTCTTGAGGGTGTGTTGCTTCTTTTTACCACTATAATAGGCCTGCTGTGCTTCTCGGTCTTTTGGACGCTGAATCGGACGCTCCGTACCATCATGAAAAAAAGAGACTTGAATCTTGACGATCTGTTGAAGTCTGCGGCGATGCGTCAACAGTTGAAGCGACTGCTTCCCGTGATGGCAACGCTTCAAGGTCTGCCAGAGCAGAGTTCAACACAGGCAAGAGCCTATGAATCCATTTGTTAGCGACGGGTGGAGACATCCCAAAAAGTTCACCAAGCACATCTTGCGTCATCGCTTTTCGGAGGTATATCAAAATAAAAAGTAAGTGATCCTCGTGAGACGGTAAGCAACTGTTCTTATAGAGAGTATACCGACGTTTCTTTCGGTGTTTGCCATCAAGCGTCTGTGTTTCTACGAACGCCAGAAATCGCTTGGAAAAGGACGCAAGAAGTGCTGAAAACTCTTCGAGTGTATAACCTGTCAACGACAAGAATCGTTTCGGTTTATCTTTCAGTATTTCATAACGGGTCATCAGTGGGTCTCCAAAATAGGATTTCTTCTGATTTTACCATAGACCAACTAAACTTACAATTAAATCGTTATAATGTCTATTTAAATACTCATAATCATCCCGATTTCTTAAACCAAAAGGAGCATACGCATGGAATTCGTCCAGTTGACAGACGCACAGCGCGAGGAATTTGAGGAGAATGGATACTTCATCATGCGCTCAGTACTTGACGATGAGATGATAGATCGCTTAATTGAGGCAGGGGACCGTTTAATGGCATCATTGGACCTCAATGGCGGCCATTATGGACACAGACGAGACGGGTTGGTTCAAGAACCCGCTTTCGCAGAACTCATATCACAGACAAAAGCGATACCTTTGGTAATTCAACTCCTTGGGACAAATATCCACATCACCAATACCGCGCTCCTCTACAAACATCCACAGCCACACGCGCTTCCAGAGCACCGTGGATGGCACCGGGATGCCGGTCTGCATTTGGATCTCGGACACAAGGCTTGCCCGCGCGTTGGCTTGAAGGTCGCTTACTGCTTAACGGACTGCGATGTGCCGAATTCTGGTGCGACGCTGTTTGTTCCGAAGAGTCATAAGTCCGGGGAACCGTTGGGTATTCCTGAAGGCGAAATTGATCCAGTTGAGGGCTACGATGAACCACTACTCCGCGCAGGGGATGCGTATTTCTTTGAAAGTCGTATCTACCATACCACCGGGCTCAACTTTACGGATAAAACCGCCAAGATTGTCATCTTTGGATACCATTACGCGTGGCTCAAACCTGAAGGGTATCTGCTATATTACGATGATAGACAGCAACCCGATGAGGACGTACTGAAAAAGGTTGATGACTTGGGGAAACAGTTTCTCGGCGGTGGCGGCGGTGCAGCAGCACAATGGGCAGCAGAACATAATCTGACGTTAGAGCAGGCACCACAGGTCGTGACAATCTAATTGGTTGCTACTTTCTCTTCTTAAAGTCCATAGAAAGCACGAGCATTTTCCGCCATGATTCTGCGTTTGAGGGTTGGCGAGAGGTTTTTCGGAAGTGCCTGATCGGGAGAATCGAAGTCCCAATGCGGATAGTCGGTTGCGAACATCAACTTAGCGTCTAAGTTGAGCTGCGCCAGCAACTGATCAAAGTATTCTTGTTTCGGGGGTTCTTCAATCGGCTGTGTTGTAATCCAGAAGTGCTCCCGGATGTACTCGGAAGGCAGTCGTTTCAACTCAGGCACCTCATCGTGCAGCTTTTTCCATGCCCGATCAAGTCGCCACATGAGTGGAGCTAACCAAGCGAAACCGCCCTCAATGAGAACGACCTTGAGCGTCGGGAATTGTTCAAAAACACCTTCGCAGACGAGGCTGGTTACCTGTGTCTGAAACGCCTGCGTCATACCCGCGTGGTCCTCGATATAGTGCGAAGGTCTACCCACGGCGGTGATAGGTCCTACGCCGACACCGGTGAAATGGATGCCAATCGGGAGGTCGTGCTCTACCGCTGCCTCATACATCTTCCAGTACTTACGTCGTCCCAAGGGTTCCATCGTACGTGCGAGCAGCAATATTTGCACAAACCCAGGATGATCTGCCAGCCGGTTAATCTCAGTGGTGGTGAATTCTGCATCATCGCAAGCGACGATCATAGAGGCACGGAGTCTCGGTTCTTTTTCAAGCCATTCTTCGATTTGCCAGTCGTTCACGGCACTTGCCCACGCTGCAGCATAAGCGAGGTTAGGCATCTCGCAAACCGGGGTCAAACAGTTGAGGATACCGAATTCGATATTAAACGCATCCAGTAGCTGCTCGCGTAGGAAATCGAGATTAGAACCAGGGCGATGTCCGGAGGGTGTCCACGCATCATATCTTGCACCAAAGGGGTGGGCGCGAGGGATGTATGCGCCGACGCGATCGGTTGTCCCCACCATCTTATGATGCTTGCGCCAGCGCTGGGAGAGATAGGGGTATAGCACCGTCTCTGAAGCGAGGGTGTTATGAATATCGCAGTCTATGACTGGAGGTTTCTGTTGTTTGGGTATTTCTGTTTTAGTCATCTTTTCCCTTATTTACAGTCAAGTACCCGGCTTTGTTATGAGATACTTGATTATCTGTCATTTTCTCTACGTTCTCGGTATTGCTGAATTTGATGAGGAAATGTGTAAAGATACTCTAGTAGAAAATTTAAGAATTCTACTATGTCACAGGCATCTTGTGGGTTTGTAGGGCCTTGTTCCGGATTTGAATGTGCAGAGTCATTGCCAAGTTCCCTTATATGATTGGCCCACTCTTGCATGGTCGGGGGTAAAATGCCTTTTGATGCTAAATCATCAATTTCCTATTTTAGACTGTTACCGGTGGCTTGATGATCTCTTAGAGTTATTTGCAATGCGCTTCTTGCCATTACAGCTGCGGCATCCCAATTTTCGTCTAGGATATTTCTTTGCGCTTGGAGCCAGTACGTTCCAATTCTTTCTGGCCAGTGTTCAGGATATTTATTTATCTGCAATGGCCATGGCAGAATACGATAGTCGTTCAAGCGACCGTCGTACTCACTAGCAGACCAGAGAACCATCACATATCCATTACAGTTTGCGCACTCAAGTGTATCGAAATTCAGTCTTTTATCTGAGTTCGGTTTGTTCTTTTCTGCGTGAAATACAGTTCTAAATTTACCCATTTCCATACAAAAAGCGCAAGTAATTTGGTATATGCTCAATTTATCGCCCGAATATCCATTTTCCCCTAACCGCCACCAACTATTGATACTTAACCTCCATTTGTAACTTGAAATTATATTGATCACTCAATCAGATTGATCAGTGAAAGAATTTTCACGGTACTTAGAGAAGTAATATAGCACAGCACGCTCCGCAATATCTTTCATAATCTCAAACATTTCATCAACCGTCCACTCCTCGGCCCGGAAATAGAAACTACCACGTGAAGTGCATACGCTTATTTAGACCACGATTTCGCAAAGTTAAGATAAGGTTTGTCGTTGAAATTCGATAGGCGTCAAATACCCTAACGCCGCATGTGGGCGTTTCTGATTATAGACGTTTGTAATAAAATGTCCGATGCGATCTCTCGCGTCGGTGATGCTTTGATAGTCATTGATGTGAACTTCTTCCTCTTTGAGGGTGCGGATGAGTGTTTCAGCATATCCGTTCTCCCAAGGTCGTCCGCGACGGGCGACGGAAATCTCAACGCCATGTTCTTCGAGCGTGGTAACATAGGCCTTTGAAAGATACTGCACGCCTTGATCAGAATGATGAATCTCCGGGACGCTGTGGCAGAATGCTTCTTTGAGCGGTTTGAGCGTCAGAGAGTGGTTCAAGTGCTGGCTGATATGCCAAGCTCTGATCAGCCGGGTGAAAACATCCATGAGCAAGCAGAGATAAATGAAGCGTCCCTTGAGACGAATATAGGTAATATCAGCCACCCAGACCTGATCGTGACGAGAGACTTCAAGGTTTTCGAGACGGTTGCTCCAGGGCTTATCCCCCTGAAGCGATTTTGTTGTTTGACACGCACGCTTGACAGCAACCAAGAGATTATTAGCTTTCATCAACCGAGCGACGCGTCGGGTCCCAACGGTGTATCCCTGACGCTGTAGCAACTGCGTGATACGCCTATACCCGTATCTTGGATGCTCACCGGCAAGTTTCTCTATTTCAGCACGCAAGACCGCTTCGGACGGATCTTCTTTGGGTTGATAATAGAAACTGCTCCGGTTGACACCGAGGATTCCACAAATATCTCGCACGGAATGCTCCTTATGCAATGCCGAAATGAAGCATCGCTTTTCAGATAACGTTAGTCCAACTCCGTCAATAGTTTTTTTTCGATGTCTAATGCAACTGCCATTCTCCCAACGAGCTGCTCAAGGTGAGCGATACGCTTCTCGGCATCGCTCGACTGCTTATCCGTAGACGCAAACAGGGAGGGCGCATTTTCAAGCAGCTGGTGCTTCCACTGTGAGAGTTGATTTTCGTTGAGATTATGTCGTCGACACACTTCTGCTTGGGAACTGTCACCGCTAAGGACTTCAAAAACAAGTTCAGCCTTAAACTCAGGGGTGAATTTTCTGCGTTTCGCCATTGGATACTCCTTTCAATGAGATTGTATTATATCACAATCTTCCTTTAGGGAGTGGTCTAAAAAACCGTAGGCAGTACAACGGTTAAATCGTCCGTCTTCTTCGTTGTGGAGATAGATTTTGTTAAGTTCTCCAAACATTGCCATGGTTGATACCCTGTCTAAAATTGAGGATGTTTCCTCAAAGTCGCAACCGTATCCAAAACAAACAAACGGAAAAATACTTTCGCGCAGTAATGCAGTGCGAAGTCCTATTAAGTTCTTTCCAAGACGTTCAATAGCGTTTCCTTTTGCTTGTTTGGGCTTTCCTTCCCTAGTACGTATATCATTTGTCCCCTGATTTTTGACTTCTGAAATTAGGATTGGATAAGTTAAGGTGTTGTCTTTAACACTTTTTATTCCAAGAATACCACCATCTGGTCGAATATGGCTTTTCTCAAAGTGATAATGTAAATCAGTGTCGGGAAAATATGGTCTCAGTTCGTTAATAATATCTTTCAGATACCATTGTTTGGCATGAGTTAAAGTGATCCTTTTGGCAAATTTGTCCGTCAAATATTCAACAACTTCGTACAGTGCTTTGATAAGTTCAGTTTCTTGTTGTTTAGCCGTTGCATTGATTATAGTGTCCGTTCGCAGTTCTCTCAGTCGATTCTTATTTGCCATTGAACTTCCTCTCTACAAGAAATAGTTGTTCAGTAACATGAATGTTTCGGTTTCTTAGATTCCTCGATCCGCGAAATGTGTTGTACTGAATCTCAAATTGATCAACAGTGCCTATTTTTTGAAGCATAGTACGCATTTCGTCAGGCGGAATAAACCCTTCATTATTAAACGAAATAAGGAAAAAACGTGTGTCAATTGTATGCAGTAGATCATTAAATAGTTCTTTAGATTTTGTTTGAAAATTATAGCCTGAACGCTTCCAATTTTTTGGAATACCTGACACTCTACTTATATTTGTAGGTTCTTTATAATGTACAAGTAAGTTTAGCATAAAGTAGTTTGAACCATAAGGATGTTGATTGTAAGGCGGATCAATATAGATTAAATCAAGATCCTTGAATTGACTAGCGATTTTATTCGTGTCGTCGTGATACACTTCGTAATCACATTCAAATTGACTTAGGACAGGTGGTTCTAGTTCAATTCGCCCTTTAATACGGTTTAATGCGTTGGAATTAGTGCCGCCGTATTGCCCAATTCCGGTCATCTTGTTCTTGTAGAAGCCCTTAAATACCCCGGAAGTGTTTGAGTGGACAGACGCTTTACTAAGAAGAGGCCCTAGTAGCGAATCACGGAAGTTTGCGGGATAGTCCTCAATCATTCTACGATAATTATCTAGTCGGCGGGCATTATCGGGTGTGTAGAAAACTCGGTCGTTTTGTGTAATTCTTGATTCATCCTCAGGAGCATAAAGTTTCTCAATAAATCCTTTAGAAGTTGGTTCGTCCACACGATTGTTGAGCTCCTCAACAATTCTGGCAATTGTAGTCAAATCAACTGAGCTGCGATTTTGAAGATAACATCGTGAAATTGACGCAGCATAGTCCTCAAAATCGTTACTTGCAAGATACGAGGCATGGGCTTTCATAAAACGAGAGACAATACCGGAGCCACTGAATGTGTCAAATACACGAAGGTGTGATTTACCTATTCGTTTCTTCACTTGTATAACTGCTTTGCCTATGTGACCCAATAGCGAACGCTTATTACCTATATATGTAATAAGTTGATTTGAAAGGTAGTCAATATTTTCTATTCCAATCATAGAGAGTACTTCCTCAGGGAGGCCCAGAATACATTAGTTTCTTTACGATGTCCGTATTCAGGAGTAACAACTTGAGTATTGTATGTGGGCCAAGTCAAGGCATTGATCAGTCTCAACGGGATACCCTATGAAACTGCTGCTTCACCTATAAATACTCCTTTATCTAAACCTTCGCGTATGTCGTCAATGTGTTCCTTAAGTATCATCGTTTAACAAGTCATTCCTTTCAAAAAATTGGGTTTCGGCGTGGGTTTACTAAAAACACTTCCACAACCCAAGGCTTTCCTCAAAGTGAAGGAATCAGTTGAGCATTCATTGAATGCTTTGAATCAATTGCATGTTGCCGCGGAGCCATTCATTGACCAGCGTTTCGACATCCTTACCTTTCTCATCAGCGAGTTTGCGCATGAATTCATCAATGTCTTCCTCTAAATAGATGGGGAGATTAAAAGCGGCTTTTGGATCGTAGAACCTACCACGTTCTCCTTTTGAGAAGTCATATTCTGCTTTCATGGATTAAATTCCTCTATCGCGAGTGTTTTAAGTATACCACGAAGTTTATGAACTGTCAACTTTTGAAGAAATCGGCAAGCACAGCTTGGAAAGCGGTTGACCTACAGTACGTTTATTTCTTGTCGCTTAGGCTGCGCCTCTATTGGCTCTTAACACGTCTTTTTCTCAAAGTGTAGATTTCTGACTCGGTTTCCTATCAGTCTAAATCCTGTAATCTGTCCAGCGTCGTCTCGCGTAAAATCAATCTCTGGAAAAAACCACGCGTCCCCAAGAAAATGACCGTCGGCGTAGGTTAGCAATATATCATCATGCCGTCTATGTTGTGCCACAAGTTGATCGCCTCGCACACGAATGGTATAGGTCGTTCCAAGTTCTTCAGTGTAATAATCGCCCTCAAATTCTGTCAACTGTTCCGGTGCTAAGGTTTCAGACTTGGTTTCTTCAGTAGGTTCGGCTGTTTTCTCTGGCTCGGATGTTTCTACGGGAGCAAGAGCGTCGGCAAGGTAGAGGTCTGCGACCTTTTCTGTCAGATGGAGTGGATTAAAGGTATCCAGATTGCATAAGATGACAACACCAAATTTCTGATCTGGGAAACGGATGAGATGACTCCGAAATCCCCGCCATGAGCCACTATGCCCGACCGTTTGCAACCCTCTGTATTCACCGATGTTCAACCCGAAAGCGTAATCAATTTGTTCCCCGTTATTAAGCACGCCACGCTGGTGCATCTGCTCAATCACTGTGTGTTCGCCAATCTGTGTGTTGTCAAAATTCAGAATCCATTTCGCCAAGTCTTCCACTGTTGAACAAAGCGAGCTTGAACCGAGGGCAGTCGTATTATTGACAGCATGCTTAAATCCACCGTTTTTGACGGCTTGATACGAATACGCTCGGTTCTTCAGAATCATTTGATGGTCGTCGTGAAAGTGGGAGTTCGTCATGGCGAGAGGCTTGAAGATATGGGTATCTGTCCATTCCCTGAATGAATCTCCTGTTACCGTTTCGACGATTTCTGCCAGTAGATTGTAACCCGTATTGCTGTATAGAAACTCACTTCCTGGCTCAAAGTTAAGCGTCTTCTGATGACGGACCATTTTCAAGATGTGTTTGAACGAAATTACATCCTCCATTGCAACCCCCGCGATGACAAGGGATTGCACCCAATCTCGTAATCCACTGGTATGATGCAGGAGATGCCGAATTGTGATTGTGTTTCCAAAATCCGGGACATCGGGCAAATACGTTCGGATGTCGTCATCTAACGAAAGTTTTCCGTCATGCGCTAAAGTGGCAATAGCAAACGCCGCAAATTGTTTGGATACTGAAGCAATATCGAAAATGGTTGCCGTTGTAATCGGAATGTCATATTCCAGATTCGCCGTCCCGTAGCCCCGTTTATAGATGACTTCATCGTCTCTGGTAACCGCCAAAGCAGCACCCGGGGAATCTGGTTTATCCCATTCTGCAAACAGTCGGTCAACTTTTGCTTCAAGGGTCTCGTGAGTTGTCATCGCTGTTTCCTCTGGTTTACTTGCACAGCACCATTTGCATTAGGCTTGAGAATTGGATACGGGATAGAATTAATAAGGATTTTTCCGATGAAGACGACAGCGGATTAAGGACAGAAAGCGAAATCGCTATAGGATTCACACCATCACCATTCTCTGCTTATCCCGTAAGCATCAAAGGCCGCGTCGGCACGAATTATTGGAAGCTCTTCAACAAGTGCTTGGGCAATTATCAACCGGTCAAATGGATCTCGGTGATGAAAAGGCAAGGTGGTAAGTTTGATTAGGCTATCAACTGTGATATCCAATATTTCAATACGATTGAAATAGAGTTGTTCTGGAAACAACTTCTCAAACGGTTTGTTTAAAGCGAGTTTCCCCAAACTTACCTTAATGGCTATCTCCCAAAGGCTGGCGATGCTGAGGAACTTTCTGTTGTCTGGGTTGTCGATTAAGCCTCGTGCTTTGTCACTAAGTTTTTTGTCACCCGTAAGAAACCAAATCAGGGTATGCGTATCCAACAGATATTTCATTCCATATACTCTTTGAAATCTGGAAGTTCCTCGTCAAAATCCTCACTGATGTTAATAAGTCCTTCGGCACTTCCAAAGCCAACTTTTAACCAAGGCTCACAGAAAATGCTTTTCCACTCGTATTGATAGGTTGGCATCAAGGTATCTATGGATTCAGCATGAAATAGAAAATGGTACTTCACATACGTCTGATCTATCAATTTAATGCAGTCATCTAACTCCTTGAAGGTGGGTACGACTTTCGGCTTGCGCTTATCCCAATGTGCAATCCGCCTATCAACAAACTCCGCAAGTATTTTTGCTTTGGATTCAAGTCGCGCCTTATCATCTTTTGCCATCTGTGGACAAACGTACATCCCACTTGCATCTGCGTATGGCGCGAAGTCGTCCATCTTTATTATTTCCTTTAGTTGAGAAGTGTCAACAATTCCCACTGCTTCAAGACCCGCCTTACCCACTACTTGATCCAAGTCGGGGCCATTAGAATGAGGACAGAGGGAATTGAAGTAGTCAAGGGAGAGCACTTCAGGGTTTTTAGCAATTTCGTCAAGCAATCTTACAAAAGATATGCTATCCTTCTGCAATTCAGTTTGCCGACGGATCCCTGCTGCTGCATGAGAGAAATACGTCCTCGCAAGATAGCTATAGAAGGTATTGGGCTTTTGGATACGTGGATTTTCACGGATTATGTCTTGGACTTCCCAGAACATGTTTGCGTCTTCAACAAGTGCTTGAATATCGTTGTGAATCTTCTCTATCCATTCAAGCCACTTTTCCAGTTTTTGACTTTTCTCAAACTTCTGATTCATTTTAAGTGCCTCCTAACTGGAAAAAACGCGTAGGCTGGGTTAAACGAGAACTCAAAAATCACGAATATCCCATTTGGTTTTAGCAGGTTCAGTTGACTTCAATCTCCATCATCTGTATTTTGATTTAAGTATAATAGATTGTCTGTGGATTGTCAAACCAAATGTCCACTTCGGTTAGATCTTCAGTATTCTTAATTGAGTTCCCATATTTTCCTTTAGAGGTGGTAGAATTCCCGTGCATTTTCGGACAAAATTTTGCGTGCCAATGACTGCGGTAACTGTGCGGGGAAAGCCTCTTCGGGGGAATCGAAATGCCAGTGCGGATAGTCGCTTGAAAACATCAACATATCCTCAGAATCGAGTTGACCGACAATCTGAAGCAGTTCTGCCGCTGTGGGTGGTGCGTCAATCGGTTGGAGCGTCATGCGGATATGTTGGCGGATATATGCTGACGGCGGCTGTTTGACCCACGGTGTCAGACTCCGTAAGCCGCGCCACTCTTTGTCAAACCGCCACATAAGCGAGGGCATCCACGTAACACCAGTTTCTATGAGTGCGACACGTAGGTCAGGAAACTGCTCGAAAACTCCCTCAGAGACGAGACTCAGCACCTGTGCTTGAAACACCTGCGACATGCCGACATATTCCTCTAAATAGGTTGAGGGCCACCCCACAGATGTCGGGGGCAGTCCGGGTGCTCCGCCATAATGGATGCCGATGACGAGTTGGTGACGCACAGCCGCCGCATAGATCGGATGATACCGCCGATTCCCATAAGGTGCCTGTGAACGGGCAGGTAGCATGACCTGTACAAATCCAGGATGTCCGCCTAAACGCTCAATTTCCCGCGCTGCGAGTTCGGGGTTTTGACTTGGCACAATCAACGAACCCCTTAAACGCGGTTCTGGGTCGAGCCAGTGTTCAATCTGCCAATCATTGACTGCCGAAGCGAGTGCTGCCGCCAAGTCTTCGTTGTGTACGCTCTGCACCCGATACCCGCAGGTGAGGATGCCGTATTCGGCTTCCCAGAAATCGAGCGCGTGCGTACGTAAAAGTGCTAAATCCGATGCAGGACGGTCTTCTGAAGAGTGCGTAATTTCCGGACGTGATGAAGTCGGGACACCTTCTGGATAGTCGTTCGCGTCCGGTCCGGGAAAACCGGATTCCTCGCAATAGTCACACCAGTAATCGGGTAGATACGGGTAGAGCATCCGATGTGAAGGGAGTCGATTGTGAAGGTCGCAGTCAATTATGGACATACCAGCTTGAACAAAACTGGGTTTGGAATTTTCGGCTGTCATATATTTTCCTTTTGCGTTTATAGTCCGATTGTAGCGAATTTTGTCCTGTGTATCAAGTTTTTTGTATAGATGAGGTTGAGTGAAGTTTATAGTAAAGCCTGAAAATATATAGACAGTTGTTCAGCGAACAAAATCTTCACCACCGCTGGCGAGGTTTGTAACCTCGCCCACCACCAAGGTCCAAGTAATTATGGGATTTACTATAAAAAATAATTCGGTAATTCTGCAAAAGACAGTTGTCAATCACAGCGAGGACCCCATAATCTTGAAAATCCTTGAATCCTGTAAATCTTGGTTCAGACAATGATCACGACACACTACCCAATTAAATTCTTAATCTTCATGAACCTCGCCAGCGTCAGGACTTATGTTGTCCCATACGTGTTCCAGAATAGGACGTGTTCGCCTTCACATTCCTGCGCTTTTATGTAGTGAGCCAACCCTGCCAACGTCTTACCCGTGTACGTATTCTCAAGTGTGATACCTTCATGTTCAGCCATCATCGCGACTGCACGCATACCGGCTTCCGTTGGGATGGCATACCCTTTTCCAAAATCACCGTGCCAGAGTTCTATGCGACGTGGATTGATTTCATTAGCGTCCACCGCACCGATGAGACGCAAGATCCGCCGCACCATCCGAGAGATTGACCACGAGTTTGCGACTATCCGATCCGCGACACGTACACCCACAACTTGGGTTCGTAACCCCGCAAGCCGTACGCCGACGATCAAACCTGCTATAGTCCCACAGGTGCCTACCGGAACGAAGATAAATCGTGGCTCTGGTAAAATCCCCGCTTCAATCTGTGACTTGAGTTCTAAGACCGCTTTTACGTAACCGATGGAACCGAGTGGTGAAGAACCCCCCGCTGCAATGAAGTAGCGTTCCTCTCCAACGCCAAGAACCGTCTTCATCTGCTCATACCCGTAACGAATGAACATTGTGTGCATGTGCTTGACTTCGTGGACCTGTGCAGCGTGTTCACAAATTACGCGATAGTTTGTTTCGGAATACTCAGTCGGGTGTTGTTTGAAGAGTAAGCATTCTACATTGAAGCCGGATGCCTTACCGTAAACCGCTGTCGCTCGGACGTGGTTGGAACCCGTCGGACCGATTGTAAAGAGCCTTTTTTTAAAGTTCGCTTGTGATGCCGCTGCGAACATATATTCTAATTTTCGGACCTTGTTGCCGCCACCCAACGGACCGCTGAGATCATCTCGTTTTATCCAGAGCGACTCGAAGCCGAGCGCGCGTTCAAGGTTTGAAAGACGCTCAATCGGTGTTGGGAAGTTTCCGAGTGGAAAGTGTGGAATTGATTCAATCATTTTTTCTGGTAAATTTGGGCATTTTTGTACCGTAAACTGTCAGTTTGCGGGCTGCCAGAGACAATCTAACAGATAACACTCCCCAAGGACCACAATCTAACAAATTATGGTACAAAGAGGGTTCCATTACACAATGTCGCTTTCAGTTATCTGCTTGGCAACATGCGTCGCGAGCGCAGCAATCGTTAACGTCGGTGGCACGCCGATGGACGACGGGAAGAGACTCGCATCGGCGACAAATAAGCCTTTCACCTTATGGGATTCCCCTAAGAGGTCGGTAACGCTCTTGTTCGGATTCTCACCCATTCGGAGTGTGCCTTGCGGATGACTGGAAGCCATCATGATGTCGTTCGGCACAATACCCCGGCGGCGGATGATTTCAAGATCAGCCTCCGTTTTAATGGGAAAGTGTTGTGCGTAAGGCATCAAAATTTCTGTTGCACCTGCAGCGAAAAGCAGACGAGCGGCATTGATTATTCCTTCAACCAACACCTTTTTATCTGAGCGTCGGAGGCGGTATGCGATGTTTGGCATGCCCTTGTAATTTACCGATACGCGTCCCGTTGTTCTGTCGTGCAACAGGACGAGAAGTGCACCAATGTGGCGATAGCGTTCCATTAATTCTCGATGGCTTTCACCGAACCCGGGTAGGCTTGCCGCAACGATCATCTGCGAACCGAAGGCGGGCATGAGCAGATAGCCACTGTCTGGGGCGCGTCTTAAGTCGAGAAACTGGTCAATATAGTAACTCTGCGGAATACCGAGGTGTCCGTCAATGATCTCGTTAAAAACCCCACCGACAAAGACAGCCGGATGCAGATGCAAATTTTTTCCAACCGACTGATTCGGATTTGGAAGTCGGCTTTTTAGCCAGAGTTGTGGCGAGTTGATCGCACCGGCGGCGAGGACAACGACCTTGCTTTGAACGTCCAATTTGCCCGATGGCAACCTCGCAGAAACACCCATCACGCGACCTCTTTTCACGTGAATTTTCTCAGCTGTGCAGTTGCTGTAAAGCTTCGCACCGGCGGCGAGTGCCGAGGGGATATATGTAACCGCCATGCTCTGTTTTCCCGTTCTTGAGTCGTTCTGCGTTGATTTGGAAACAGGACATCCAAAAAGACACCTCGCACCGCACATAGAGCATTCACCCCGATTGTGTTTCTGCACGGTCCCTCTCCATCTCATCGCTTCGCAGCCACGGCGGATAACACCGTTTAATAGATTCACGTCTGTTTCTTGTATCTGCGTAACACCGAGTGTCTGCTCTACCTGATTGAAGTGGGGCCAAATCTCCGGGACGCCCCACTTATATAATGATACTTGTGGTGGACGGACCGCATAGCAGAGATTGTGCACCGTTGAGCCACCGACCCCTCTCCCTTGTGAAATAATGATCGCTCCATCGCGTGTTTGCCGTAAACCGCTATCCCAAAAAAGACGGCGCAGCATCTCCGGTTCGTAAGTGCCGAAGCTGCTCGGATCGTGATTTTCCCCCGCCTCTAAAATAATGACTGATAGTCCTGCTTCGGCAAGTTCCTTCGCGACGACCGCGCCACCCGCACCGGAACCGATAACACATACATCTGCCTGCTCTTTCTGCTGTAATTTCTTTTTCCCTGGTTGAGAAGAACGGGCATTGGTGGAATTTGAAAGCCGAGATTGTGATTTATTCATAGTGTTAGAGGGTGTAAAACGTTTGCCAATCGGAGTTTACTCTGTCAAGGAGCGGTAATGTTGATAAGCCTGCTCTGCTTTTTCCCGTTCACCGGCTTGCCGATAAGCGTTTGCCAAGTTGCGGTAAAGTCGTGCGTTCGTTGTGTCAAGGCGTGTTGCTGTTTCAAACTGGGCAATTGCCTGCCGAGGTTTTTTCAGCATCATATAGACAATACCGAGGCTATTCCGGTGTAACGCACTCTCTGGATATGCTTCAACGAGATGTCCATATACCTCAAGTGCGTCTGGGTAAGCCTCTGTTTTCAAATAGATATAGCCGAGGAGTTCAGATACTTTCTCATCGTGCGGCTTGATCGCAAGACACGCCTTAAGTTCTGCCGAGGCGAGCTCCCACTCCGTCCGCTTGATGTGCAGTTCCGCGAGTTGATAGCGCAGTTGAAGGCGTTGCGGATTGTTGAGAATCAAACGTTGCAATGATGCCAATTGTTCCTCTTCGCGGGTGAGTGTCTCGAATGTCCGAAGTGCAGCGCGCCCCTCAGCGATTTTCCCTGTGCGAAGATAGCAATTCCCAAGATTGAAATGCGCCTTCGCGTGCCGTTTTTGGCGTTTAATGACTGTCTCAAAGTGTGGGATTGCTTCTGTAAAGTCCTCTATTTGGAAGTAAGCGAAACCAAGGAGGTAACGGGCTTCACTGTCCTCCATTGCTTGTTTGAGCTGATGGATCGCATCTTCGATTCGGTTTTGACGGAGGTAGGCATCACCTAAAAGCCTGCGCGCACATAAGAGATCAGGTCGCAATTGGAGTGCGCGTTGCAAGGGTTCAATGGCATCTTTCGCATTCGCCGTGCCCATAAGATACGCTTCACCGAGACGAACGTATGCATCGACGAAATCGGGAGTGAGTTTAATCGCAGTCCGGAGCGCATCAATCGCTGGTTTCCATTGCGATTGTTTACCATGAAGCACACCGAGTTGATAATGGGCATCGGCGAGAGATACGTCTAATTCCACCGCACGCTGAAACGCTACAAAAGCGTTGTGATCCTCTCCCCGGGTGAGTGCGTGCAAGCCTAACGCATAGACACGTGTTGCCTTGTCTGGTTTGCCCTGCTCTGCTGATGCAAGACATACCACTGATAGAAAGATTAGTAAAGAAAGACAGAGAAAATTTGTTTTCATTGATTCTTGAAGTATTTAGTTGTTTTGTAGGAGGGAACTCCGATTCCCGATTCTCTTTGCTATTGTAGGAGGGAACTCCGATTCCCGACTTCTTTCTCTGGACAGCCCACTTATTTATTATGTAGACGTTATTTTGCATTTATGATAGCATACTTCCACGTGTCTATCAACCCTCTATTAAGGTGTAGCTTGCCAACCTATCTATGAAGAAAGGTCTCTTAAAATTAGCCCAGAAAATCAAGTCAAGCCCGTAGGGTTGACGACTCCAGAGAAAGGAACGTCAAATCCCAAATCCACTCGCCTTAACCGCAAGGAAAATTAGAAAAATGGAATTTGTTCAGTTGACGGAGACACAACGCCAAGAATTTGAAGAGAACGGCTACCTTATCGTCCGCTCAGCAATTGACAACGAGATGATTGATCGCTTGACAGAAACCGGTGATCGGCTCATGGAGTCGTTTGAGTACCACAACTATTACGCGCATCGACGGGACGGGTTGGTGCAAGAGCCTGCCTTTGCCGACATCGCGACACAATCAAGGGCGGTTCCATTAATTCTTCAACTCCTTGGTACAAATATTCATATTACGAATACCGCGCTCATTTACAAACATCCGCAGGCACCTGAGAAACCTGACAACCGCAATTGGCATCGAGATGTCGGCGTGCATTTAGATGTTGGACACGAAGGATGTCCGCGCGTCGGCTTGAAGGTTGGGTATTGCTTAACGGATTTCAGCGTGCCGAACTCAGGTGCGACATGGTTTATCCGAAAAAGCCATAAGTGGAATAAACCCTTGGGCATTCCTGAAGGCGAAGTTGATCCGCTTGAATATGATGAACCGCTGCTCCGCGCCGGAGATGCGTTTCTGTTTGAAAGTCGTATCTATCATGCCGCAGGACTCAATTTCAGGGCGAATATCTCTAAGGTTGTCATCTACGGATACCATTATCGCTGGATTAAACCCGATTATTATCTCCGGTATTACGACGATAGTCTTCAACCCGATGAAGGGTTGGTAGAAAATCTGGACGATCTCGGTAGACAGTTTCTCGGCGCATCCATAGATACACAGGGTAGGCAGGATCCAAACGGCGTTCATTGGGCTGGTACAGAGTGGGCGGCGGCACACAATCTGAACTTGGAACAAGCCCCACAAGTTGTCACCGTTTAAGCTAGATAGGACTTACGCAATAATGCTTGACCTAGTCTTCCAAAAACACTAATATGGTGTTTGAGGAGGGACATAAGAGATGCTTAGACCGACCCGTCTTGATTATTGCCAATATCTACTCAGCACGCCTATCAACTATACACTGACGCATTTCGCAGAACATTGTGAAAGTTTTAGTCATGATCAGCTCAACCGGTATCTCGCAGGAGACCTTCTGACGCCCCGCATGCTTTGGGAACACGTCAAAGATGACGTGGTGCTGGCTCCCGATGGCTACCTTATTTTTGATGATACCGTCATTGATAAACGCTATGCCAAGAAGATCGCACTTGCCAAGAGACAATACAGTGGTAATGCTGGCGGTATCATCAACGGTATTGCCATTGTTACGTGCGTCTATGTGAATCCGAAGTTAGACCGATATTGGCTCATTGATTATCGTATCTACGATAAAGATGGCGACGGTAAATCGAAGTTAGATCATGTCCGAGATATGCTCTCGGTTTGGGTATACTCGCGGGACATCGCTTTTTCAACAGTGTTGATGGATTCTTGGTATGCGAGCAAATCTCTGCTCCTTTACATTGAAAATCTTGATAAGACGTATTATGTTCCTTTGAAATGTAATCGTCTTGTTGATGATTCTGATGCCAAGAAACCCTATCAACGTATTGATGCTTTACAGTGGACAGAGGCAGAAGAAAGATCAGGCAAACGTCTGAAACTTCATAGATTTCCAAGAGATCACAAAGTGAAAGTTTTCCGGGTGGCGTCTTCTCAACGCACGGATTCTGTTGCGACCAACGACTTGAGCCAATCCGATGTGTCCGTCGTGCGACAGGTGTGCGACGTGCGCTGGAAGATTGAACAATTTCACCGAGAATCGAAACAGTTGACAGGTTTGGAAAGTTGCCAGTGTCGTCTCCCGCGTATTGTTCGCAATCACATTGCTGCTGCGTTTTTGGTTTGGGGGCACCTGATGCGTAAAGCTTATCAAACAGGTCAAACCCTTTATCAAGTCAAACACGGATTGCTTTCTGAATACCTCTGTCAACAACTAAAATCTCCTATGATAAAAATCGCTGATGCGTAAGTCCTACTAGAATGAGTGAAGAAGGAGCAAAAATGGCTAAAACTAAAGAAGTTAAGGTAGGTATTGTTGGATGTGGTGGCATTGCCGGAGGTAAACACCTCCCCGGTCATCAAGGGGTCAAAGGTGTTTCGATTATCGCCGCGTGCGACATTGACGAGGCTCGTGCAAAAGCGTTCGCCAAGAAGCACGACATTCCGCACGTTTTCAGCGATTACGAGGAATTGGCTGCGATGGATGAACTGGATGCGGTGAGTGTTTGTACGCCGAACAACTTCCACGCCGGACCCACTATTGCAGCATTGAACGCGGGGAAACACGTTATCTGTGAAAAGCCGATCGCTGCCAATGCTATTGACGGACAAGCGATGGTAGATGCACAGAAGGCGAGCGGCAAGGTCCTACAGATCGGTTTACAATCTCGATTCCGCGCTGAGGCGCGTACGCTGCGTAAACTCTATGATGAAGGGTTTTTTGGGGACATCTATTATGCCCGTGCAATGGCGATGCGACGGCGTGGGGTGCCTGCTTCGCCATCTTTTCTCAGCAAAGCCATCGCAGGTGGCGGACCGCTGATTGATATCGGTGTGCATATTCTCGATGTATTGCTCTGGATGATCGGTTGTCCGAAACCAATTGAGGCGTTTGGGATGATGGCGACGAAGTTTGGGCATAGAAAGAATGTCATTAATCCGTGGGGTAAATGGAATCCTGAAGAATTTGAGGTGGAAGATTTCGCGATGGGCACCATCCGTTTTGAAGGTGGTTTGACAGTGACCTTAGAGACCGCTTGGGCATCGCATATTGAGAACATCGGCGGGACGTTCTTCATGGGTGATTTAGCCGGTGCGACGTATGAACCGCTTCAGATTTACCTTGATAAAAAGGATGAGATGGTGAAAGAGACACCAAAACTTCTCACAGGGTTACTGAGTGAATTTGAATCATTCCACAAGGCTGTCCGAGAAGGTTTACCGTCTCCGGTCCCCGCCGAAGAGGTCCTGAACGTCGCGAAAATCTTTGATGCGCTCTATGAATCTGCACGGATAGGTCGTTCCGTCCCAATTTTTTAATTTACCTTGCGGTTCGGTCAGATGGGTTGAGTTCCTTCACGTTCTTTAACTGAAAACTGATAACTACTCCCGCTGGTAACCTTAACACTCATAGTTTGCACGCACGACTGTTTTGATGCCGCCGCGGATGTTGAAATCGCCGACAACTTCTGCCTTCCGCGGCTGACAGGCTTCAACAAAGTCCTCTAATACCTTATTCACGACGTGCTCGTGAAAGATACCCACATCTCGGTAGAAGAGGAAATACTCCTTCAACGATTTCAGTTCGACACAGTGTTGATCTGGCACGTAACTGATACAGAGGGTTGCGAAATCCGGAAGTCCCGTTTTAGGGCATACAGCAGTGAACTCAAGATTGGTGATTTCGATTGTGTAATCTCGGTGGCTATACTGATTTTCCCATGTCTCGATCGGAGGGGTTTTCAGTTGGCGGATATGGGTCTGTAAATCGTCATAGCCAGTCTGTTGGTTCATTCAATGTCTCCACTTTCCCCATTATTGGTGATCAGCGGTCAGTCGATGGACTTGTGGCGGTGGTAACAAAGATGCTCGCCACAAGTCCCTGATGGTTTCCGAGGCGTTCCAACGGAATTCTTTTATGAGAAGTCGCTTGAAATTCGTCAGGAACCACCGTGAAACGAAGTGGAACGGTGTTCAGGTGCCAATTAATTTAAAAATTACTTTAGAATTACCATCCGGCGGGTGCTCTCAAAATCGCCTGCCGTGAATGTATAGAAGTAGATGCCACTTGCGACGCTCGTTCCGAATGCGTCCCTTCCATCCCAGTAGGCTGCTTTCTCCTGACTCAGGTAACTGCCCGGTTCCTGTAGCCCAATATCCAATTGGCGCACAAGCCCGCCACGGACATCATAGATTTTCAGAACGACTTCTGCCTGTTCTGCCAGATTGTAGGGGAACCAGGTTTCTGGGTTGAAGGGATTCGGATAATTCTGGAAGACCGTCGTCCGTTTAATGTGTCCGAATGTTGAGAGTAGATGCGACGATGGATCAACAGAGAAAGGCACATCCGCAGAACGGAATCCAAGGTCGATTGGGTTATAGATAAAAGCGGATCCCGAGTTACCGCCTGCACTATCACTACCTGCAGCACCCACGATAGCAAATGCACCTTTGATTGCAACAGATGCACCGAACAGGTCAGATCTGCTTGTGTCGCCACCAGTAATTCGACGTTTCTCCACCCAAGATAATCCGTCGCGTAAAAAAGAATAGGCGGAACCTTTGTCGACTTGCAATTTGTCATCTCCAAAGCGATCTACCGGTGGATGGTCATCTTTCCATGAGCCAATGATTGCGGTATCTTCGTGCAGTGCGACTGCTACCCCGAATTCATCGTCTGTCTCGCCATCGGCGGCAATGAGTTTTGCTTGTTGTGCCCAAGTCTCTCGTGTTTCTACAAAAACGTAGGCGGCTCCCATGTTTTCCTGATGTCGATTTTCCTTGGGTGCTCCGACAATAGCAGCTCTTTCGGTCAGATCGACAGCGTAGCCGAATTCGTCACCAATACTGATATCATTTGGAAGAATTTGAAGTTCTTGTCTCCATGTAGCACCACTGCGTATAAAGAGATAGGCTGCACCTGAATCCGGTCCTGCTGCATTGCTCAAGTGTGCACCGACAAGAACAGTATCACCGTAGGCAGCAACGGAAAATCCAAAATGATCGCCCTGTACGGCATCTCGGGGTGTCAGTTTCGCTTGTTGTGTCCAAGTGTTACCGCTTCGGACAAAAACGTATACGGCACCGGAATCCGTGCCGACTTCATCTTTCCCGTAGGCGCCAATTACAGCCGTATTCTCATGAATTGCAGTAGCTGACCCAAACTGATCGAAGCTTCCGATATCAGCACCAATTAGTTTCGCTTGTTGAATCCATTCGCCATCTGCTGCCCGTACGAAAATATATGCGGCACCGGCTTCCGGTCCAGCATCATCGACACCGGGCGCGCCAACGAGAACTGTTTCGCCGCTCATGGCTACAGCATTTCCGAACAGATCTCCGGCTCTTCCGTCTTCGGCGGTGAGTTTTCCGCGTTGCAACCAGAGAACACGGCTCCGCTCAAAGATGTATGCAGCACCAGCGTTGGGTGCGATATCATCGGCTTGTTGTGCCCCAGAGATAGCGAGATTGCCACTAATAGCGACAGAGGCTCCAAACTCATCTTCGGAAGCGGTTTCTCCATCACTCAACTTACCACTCTCTATCCACTTTGCTTCTTCATTTTTTTCAAAAATGTAAGCTGCACCGGAAGAACGTCCGCCCGCATCCTGCAGCGGTGCACCAGCGATAACTTCGTTTCCAGTAATGGCTACAGCATATCCAAGTTGATCGCCCCCGCTTCTGTCGCCTGCGGTTAACTTCGTGTGTTGATTCCAAAACGGTGGTTCATTCTCTGTAAAAACATACGCAGCACCGGACTCTTCTTCACCCACTAAGGCACCTATTGCCCCGATAACCGCGGTTGTCCCGCTAATGGCAACAGAAACACCGAAAAAGGTCGCACCGTCTGGGTCAATCGGCATCATGCGGAATCGGATGCGGTTTCTTTTTTGTTCCCATTCAGTGCCTTCGCGTTTGTAGATGTAAGCGGCACCGATGCCTCTGTTATAAGGCGAGGTCACAATAGCGAAATCACCGTCGACATCGACTGCGTAACCAAAGCGGTCTTCCCCTTTGGTATTATTACCAATAAGTTTCTTTTGAAGCGTCCAGTCCGACTGATTCCGTACAAAGATATAGGCGGCGCCGGCATCAAGTCCTGCTTCATCATCACGAATTGCCCCAACGATAGCGGTATCTGCATCGAGTCCGACGGAAAAGCCGAAGTAGGAGAAATTGGTGCCATCTGGAGCGGAGAGTCTGCCGGTCTGTTCCCAGTTCTCTCCTGTCCGCTCAAAGACGTAGACAGTGCCTCCGTCTGCAAAAGGTTCATTCGTACGATGTCCCCCAACAAGGATAGTATCTCCATCAATTGCTACCGAGGTGCCGAAATGGTCGCCTGCCGTTTCGTCGGAGCGGACAAGTTTGGTTTGTTCTACCCATTCAGTGCCTTGCCGTTTAAAAATATATGCAGCACCTGAGTTCCTTCCGACACCGTCTTTCTTTGGAGCACCAACGACGGCGTAATCGCCGCTCATGGCGAGTGTTGTGCCGAATTGGTCTCCATCTGCCGCGTCACTGGCGTTCAGTTTTTGATGTTGCACCCACCCGGCTTCACTGCGAAGAAAAACTTGGAGTGAACCAACATCTCTGCCGTCATCGGTGTCATCATTCGGAACACCTACTATTGCATAATCACCGTTGATACCGACACTCGCACCGAGCTTGTCTTGGATGACAGCGGCACTTGTGTTGAGTTGTACACGATCGGCGCTGCTGTATGTTACCAACCCGATCCCCAAGAAGAGGATTAGCATAGTTATTTGTAATTTCTTCAATTCTCTTTCCCTCACTATTAGGTGTTACCCCGATATGCTTGTGGCTATAGAAATAGACCGTTTGGCATGGTGGTATTTTCCGTTGAATTTTACGACGGTGTAAACGCTGTTGACTCGGCGCGTTTTCAGAACGCAGCTGCCAACTGTACACTACGTGTACGCAAATTGTATGCCAACGGGAAGCCGCATAAAATCGGCGAATTTCAACTGATTTCTGACATAGTTTATATCATGTTGTTCATTTATTGAACACTAATGTTGGGAATTAACCTGCCATTCCAAAAATCTTACCCATATACGCGTGAGTTCACATGGCATCTGCAATCTTCAATTTTTCTGCTATCTACTCAGATACGCTAAGCCTATGGATTATTTTTGCCTTATCTTCGCCATACCACAACGCCGTGCCATCCCAAGTCAGTCCATGCGGTTCACTTGGGCATGAGACCGAATTGAGAACCTCACCAGATTCGGGGTCGATTCGGTAAACGACATGGTCGTTCGTGTCAGCGTTCCAAAGTGCCTCACCATCCCACGCCAATCCGTGGGCGCGACCACCCGGTGTCTGAAGTTCAGCAAGGATTTCGCCAGTCTCAGGACACTGTTTGATGAACCGACCCGTGTTCATGTCAACACTCCAGAGATGCTCGCCATTCCATGCCAATCCGTGCGGTCCTTCTCCAGGCGAGCGGAATGTCGTAACGACTTCCAATTCAGGAATCGTGAGTTTGTAGAAAGTTTGTTGCCATATACTGTTATACCAGAGATGCTCGCCATCCCATTCTATACCGGCGCCGCCGGGGTAGGAAGGCGAAAGCGTTAGTTCAACCTCGCCGGTTTCAGGGTTGATTTTATGGATAGGTCCAACCCCTTCAACACTCCAAAGTGATGTTCCGTCCCATGCGAGTCCATTTGTGCCAGCACCCGGTGCTGTAAGTTGATGTGCAGTTGTTTCACTCATTTTTTCCGTTTCTCCCTTTTTTAACTATTAGGATCTGGTCATCGTTCCATAACGGTTCCTGGTTAAGTCTAAATCATTTTTAAACTTAAAGTAGGTTTTGACTTTATCAGAAACCCGCCTGTAATGAAATGGAGGGCGGCTCAGATTCAATAAATTAAAAATCTATTTCTAAGAGCGCGTCCTGAATTTCAGTGATAACATCCTGTTCGGTTTCAACGGTTAATCGTCTCTGTAATGTTCGTTTGGCAGCAGTGCCGCCGATTCTTCCTAATGCCCATGCCGCATGACTCCGGACTAAGGGCTCGTCATCCGCTAATGCATCCTTGAGTGCTGGAACGGCACGCTGTGTACCCCAGTTCCCAATGGCTACCAGCACATTTCGCAGGAAACCCCGACGTTTGGCACGTTTGATTGGACTTCCCTTGAATCGTCGGCTAAATTCTTGCTGCGTCATGCCCACGAGTGAGAGCAACTTGGGGGCGAGGTTTCCGTCGCGTGGCTGAAACCCCGGTTCGGTTGTTGAGACCGCTTTGCTGTTCCATGGACAGACCTCTTGGCAGATGTCACAGCCAAAAATCAAGTTTCCGATTTCGGGACGAAGTGCCTTCGGGATGCTCTCCTTTAGTTCGATTGTCAGATAGGAGATGCAGAGTCGAGAATCGAGAAGGTTCGGTTCAACGATCGCATCTGTCGGACACGCTTCAATACAGCGTGTACAAGTGCCACAACTCCCACGAAGGTCCGGCGTATCCGATTCCAACACGATGCTGACGAGCACCTCCGCAAGGAAATACCAAGAGCCGGAACGCCAGTGAATCAGGTTTGTGTTCTTACCGATCCAGCCGATACCCGCTTTCTGTGCGTATTCCCTTTCGAGAATAGGAGCGGTGTCAACACATACACGGGTTTTCAATTCGCTTTCAGCAGTCTGTCTAATAAAAGTAACAAGTTCTAAAAGACGTTCACGAATAAGCTCGTGATAATCATCACCCCACGCGTAGCGGGAGATCTGTCCTCTTCCCGGATCCTGTGTGAGTGCCTTCGGCGGGTCGAGTGTATAATAGTTCATCGCGAGGCTCATAACAGATTTCGCCTCTGCCAGAAGTTGGCGGACATCTGACTTGAGGGAGAGATGCTTTTCGAGATAATGCATCTTCCCGGCGTACCCGTTTTCTATCCACTCTCGGTATCGCGCAATTGTCTCGCTGTGCGCTGCGGGTGTGATTCCGACGAGTTCAAATCCAAGTTCGTTTGCGTGCGCCTGAATTTGCTGCGTTAGTGTTGACATTAACAAGTCCCGCGCGGATAGGACCCGAGAACGTTGACATCTCGACACAATTCTTCAAGCTGCTCAAGTGCCACGATGACGCGTTCGTCGGTAATATGACCTTCCATCTCACCAAAAAAGACATACTCCCACAGTTTGGCTCGCGATGGCAAAGATTCTAAATAACTCAAATTCAGCTCCGCTTTCCTTAAAATGCCGAGGGCTTCGTACAGTGCACCAACCTTGTCCCGAATTGCGAAGAACATCGAAGTCTGATCGTGTCCACTTGGATCTGGCATGTGTCTTCCGATCACAAAGAAACGGGTTGTGTTATCAGGTTCATCCATAATGGTGTTGGCGACAATTGGAACCTGATAGATTTCGCCTGCGAGTTCACTGGCGATGGCAGCTGATGATGGCTCTTCGGCAGCGCGTTGTGCCGCCTCGGAGGTACTAACAACCTCAATCTGTTCAGCATTGCTGAGATGTCGCCTTAGCCATGTCTTACATTGCGCGAAGGGTTGTGGATGTGAGTAGACACACCGAATTTCTGAGAGCGGCGACTTTGATAAAAGATGCTGTCTTATCGGTTGGAACGTCTCTGCACAAATCCACAACGGCGTGCGTTGGAAGCGTTCCAAAACATCACGAACAGTGCCTTGTGCTGAATTTTGAATAGCGACCACACCGTAGTCTGCTCTACCAGATTCAACCTCCGTAAAAATGTCAATCTGCGGACTGATAGGGATCAGTTCAGTTGACGTACCGAAATGAGATAATGCCGCCAAGTGCCCGAAACTGCCGACAGGTCCCAGAAAGGCGACCCGCTCTGGATCTTGCAAGGAACGGGAGGCAGATAGAATCTCGGTCCAGATCGTCTCAAGCGCGGTTTCAGGAAACTCGCCGTGGTTCCGCGCCTTCAAGCGTTCAATAATCTGTTTCTGCCGATGCGGAACATAGACCTGGGCAACGCCTGTTTCTGCTTTTACCTCACCGACCTGTTTAGAAATCTCAGCCCGTTTCTGTAGCAGTGCCAAAATTTGGTCGTCAATCTCGTTAATCTGGTCGCGGTACTTTGTTAATTCCAATTCTTCAATTTCCTTGCGGTTTGTTCAGAATAGATGGAATGGTTATCAGTCGTCAGTTATCAGTTATCGGTGGAAGAGATTTTTGTGATTTCCACGACATCCTCTTTAACTGAAAACTGATAACCGATAACTATTCTTCCGCCTTCACAAGTTTACCACTAACGATCCAATTTTCTCATAGCCGCAATCATCTCGTCATCTGAGGGGTTATTTTGCACCATCTCAACAAACTCCTCAGCACTTATCTTGTGTTCCTCCAGGAACAGCTTATCTTGCGGTCACGGGTAGATATACTCACCGATGATACCCTGCAGTTTGGCATTGGCTTTATCGCTGATTCTGGCTAACCATGGGATATCTCCGATAATCATATCTCGGTGACGCGGTTTCCAATCGAGAGCCATCTGTTTCACCTCCTTTTTTTAATTTACCTTGCGGTTGTTCAGGACGGGTTTGTAAAAAGTTTCCTTTTTAGAATCCAAGCCAAACGGTGTTTGGCTTTCAGTTCTTTGGCCAGAGTTTCTAAGTCTCACCATTGGTGAGACTGGATTCTCTAAGGGACCGTTGTTTGTTCGACATGAGCGACTGACCGCAAGGAACATTAGAAATCCTCAAGCTGACGCAAAGTCTCCTCTAAAAGTTGAAGAGAACGTCCATATTCCGCCCAATTACCTGCGCGTTGTGCGTTTTGTGACTGATTGAAGTAGCGGTTTGCTTGTTCAATCAACCCTTGTAATGAGGTTTGCTCTGTGCTGGGGTCAGTTGTTGTTAAATCATCAGTTGTCGCCACATCAGTGGCCTGAAACCGCCTCCCTTGCCCGAACATCTTAACAAGTGCTTCGTCAAGGTTCTCACCCCAGACGACTTCGTTTTCATATCCAATGACAACCCGTCTCAATTCAGGAATGGCGGTTGTTTCGTCTTCAGACTGTATGTAGATCGGTTCAACGTAGAGCAGAGAGTTATTCATCGGCAGAATCAATAGGTTTCCGCGTAAGACGCGAGATCCCTGCGTATTCCAAAGACTGATCTGCTGTGAAATCTCCGGTTCTTGGCTAATAAAGTTCTCCACCTGCATCGGACCAGCGATTTGTTTGCCTTTCGGGAATCGGTAGACAAGGAGTTGTCCATATTGGGGCAGATCGCATCGGGCGGCGAGCCATGCAGTGAGATTCGGTTTCTTGAATGGCGTGAAGGGCAACATCAACATAAATTCAGCCTGCTTCTGCCCCGGTAGCCTGATAATGACGTAGTAAGGTTCAACGGGTTGTCCCTCTACTGCTGAACGTTGAACTGTCGGTTGTTGTGGCGTAAATGGGCTTCTTGGCTGTTGTGCCACTTGTCGTGTTTGCGCATCTGTATTGTCGTAAAGTTCTCTGCCAATCTCCCATTTATCTTCTCCAGCATAAAAGGTTACAGGATCTTTCATGTGATAATCTTGATAGACGCGTGATTGGATAAGGAACATGGATGTCGGGTATCGAATGTGGTCTTTGAGCTCATCCGGCATCTCGGCAAACGATTTAAAAAGGTCTGGGAAGATTTTTCGATAACATTCCACAATTGGATCCTGTTCCCGTTCCATAATGTAAAAATCAACGGTGCCATCGTAAGCATCGACAATGACTTTAACAGAATTTCGGATGTAGTTTCCCCAAGGTGCGCCGTCTCGTTGCGTATCTACAGCCTGTTGTCTTCTCTCTCCGACGAACTCTTTCATTGAAACGGAGTAAGGATACCGATGGGTGATGGTATAGGCATCAATCATCCAAACGAGTCTACCGTTATAGAGAATGATGTACGGATCCCCGTCATATCGCAAAAACGGTGCAATCTTCTGAATTCGTTTTTTGATATTTCGTTCATAGAGGATTCGGCTGGTCGGTGAAATTTCACCCGGTAAGACGAAGTTAATTTCATTATTGAATTTGAGCATGTACACCATTTTGCGCCAGAAAGAGTTGAGTTGTACGCCACCTTTTCCTTGATATGCATATTCGGCGTATTGTTGTCCTTCTTGTGGGTAGTCAAACTCAAGTCCTTGGCTTCGCTCTGGGTGGACGATAACATAGCGATCTGTTCGCTCACCATAGTAGATACGTGGACCCGGGATGTCACTAAACCGGTGTTGCCACTGTTCGCTGTAGTCAATCGGTGGCAACCCTTGAATGTACATGTTAGGTTTGCCGTTCTCAATTTCGTTAACAGGACTGACAACTGCACCATACCCGTGTGTATAGGTATACGTCTGCTTGTACCAGTCGTTTCTGATTTCCATAGGGAGTTCGTTGATATTGAGTTCCCGTCCGGATAACATTACCTGTCGAATTTCACCGTCGACAACATAGCGGTCAATATCGACATCATTGAAGTCGTACTGTGTACGCAATTCTTGGAGTTGTCGGAAAGTTCGCCGCAGGGGTCGCCAGTCCCAGAGGCGGATACTATTGAAAACAGAGGCATTTTCAGGGCTTCTTATATCGTCATAACTCAGTTGCTCAGTTAGTGGATATTCCTCTTCTGTCACGGTATTTTCAGCTAAGCCGTAAGCTTGAAGTGTCGCTTTGATGTTGTAGTTGATATAGTCTGCTTCTAACACCTGTTTTCTGGGTTCAACCTGCCATCTTTGTATCGCGACTGGATAGACTTGTCCAAGGATTCCGGCAATTACAAATACGGCGAATCCACCGAAAGCGAAGGTGTTGCGTTTCAAGAAGATGCTGATGATAAAAATGATAGCACACAGAATCGTAAGTGCGATCATGAAGTATAATATAGGAAGACGCGCCTTCATTGCAGCGTATCCACCGCCACCGCGGACGACATCGTTTGTCGTATAGAGCAGGTCAAACATGGCGAAGCGATAGTTCCACGCTCGGAATAGAAGTGTTATACCCACAAGCGTGAATAGATGTGCTTTCACACTGAAAGGTGGACGGAACCGAAACTGACTGGTGTCTCCTGTGATTAATCCGTGGAAAAAGTAGATGACAATTGCGAATATCGTCACCAGCATAAATATGCCGAAAAGCGTCCCGCAAACGTACCGCTCCCCTGGCATTCTGAAGACGTAGTAGGTAATGTCCTTATCGAAAATCGGATCGCGGGCGCGGGAGGTGAAGAACGCTTTTTGTCCGGGTTCTATCTGAACAGCCGTATTCAATTGGATAGCGTTGTCCAACACTGCTTCAACACGCGCATCCTGACTTGTCCCGTCTACCTGCACGTTTATCTGATCCCCGACTTTTATGTTTTTCGCTTGGAGTTCCAATTGTGAGATGGGGATTTCGGTAGAGTTGAGACTTTCTTCTACAATAATAGGGGTAGCCGTGCGGAAAACGAGGTTCTCAGCATTGATGTAGCGTAGATATATCTCCCATCGGTCGCTGGCTGCATAGCCCATCAAAACGCTAAAAAGCACCGCAAGGAGCGTGAGTCCGCCATAAATAAGTCTTCGGGTATCACCCGGATTGTTTGTGGAACCGCCTGCAAGATCCGCACCTCCCATAAAAGCCGGACTGAGATGTGCTGGTGTAAGTCGATAGATCAGGACGATGTTTGTTAGGAGGATTGCCAAATAGCAAATCCCAACGACGACACCGACGAAGATTTTTGTTTGGAGAATTTTAGTAAAAACGCCAAGATAGTCCACCATCTTAAACCATAGAAAATCGGGATAAAGGTTAACCCAAGCGGCACCTAAGCCTCCGATAATCCCAAGGATGACGATGGTGATGATAAAGCGTTTGGTTCGTGAATCCATATTACTCCTTTAGTAGTTATCAGCTATCGGTTTTCAGTTGTCAGCGGGAGAGGTGTGCTTCTCGGTTTTCGGTTAAGCTGGGACCGGACAACAAATTTCCGCTCACAAATACCTCTTTAACCGACAACCGATAACTGACAACCGATAACCCTTAAAAAGATTGTCCTAGTCCGAGGTGGTATTTCATACCAGGTTCCACTCGAGAGAGGTCTGTATGCCACGCTGCAGCGAAATCTATCGAAAAGAAACCGAGTTGCAATCGAAGCCCGGCACCGATTGCGGCTTTGACATCGTCAAGTCGAATACGATTTTTTTCTTGGACGAAAACCTTGAAAGGATTTTTCGGTCCATACTGCCAGTCTGACCAAGCACCTCCTACATCCACAAAGGCGATCCCACGTATGCCACCGAGTGTCCATTGGATGGGCCAACCGAAATGCAGCACGTCTATGAAAGGGACGCGGACTTCCAAGTTGAGGAGTCCGATGCGTGTGCCAACTAACTCTTCATAATTATAGCCGCGTAGCGTGTCAATCCCACCAAGATAAAAGTAGGATCTATCATTGCCGAAACTACCACCCAATAGCAATCGTGCCGCAATAGTCGGACGCCTGCCGAGACCGAAATAGCGTCGCGCGTCGAAAATAACGTTGGTTAGCGAAAGTTCACTGCCGAGTGCCGGAAAAGATTGTTCAAGTTCGATACGATACCGTGAACCCGTATAAGGTGCCCACTCCCGCCACATCGTTGTATCGCCGACAAACGCGATGGACCCTGTTGTCAATAGTCCTCGATCATCGTATGGATCCAAAGGATCGCTCGTTTGGAAATTGAAAGAAAACGGTTTTGAATACATCGAAAGATCGAGGTCAAGTCGATGGTATCTGTCAAACGGATAATTCAGGTACGCGCCAAGTCCAGTAATTCGTTGTAGAATACCTCGTCTGCTCTGTATGCCACCCAAGATGTGGTATTCATGATAGTTGTAAATCATTGCCCCGATGTCGGTTCGGTGTGTTAAAAAACCGTATTGTGCGATAAAATCCGGCGCGAGATAGCTGGATTGGTTCATCACACTGACCCCGATGCGATGGTTGCCTAACATGTCGCTGCCAACGATTTGCACCGTACTTCTCAAGAGACCATCCGCACCGAAACTGAAATCTGGGAAGACAGCATCTAAGGCGAAAGAGGATTTGGTGCTGTATTTTCGCCTCGCAATTCGATAATTCGCCTCTTCTTCCTCTGTTAAAATTACAGTAGGTTCTGCTACACTTGAAACCTCAATTTTTTCTTCAACGGCTTTGGCAACCTCCATGATACAGACATCATATTTTCCGTTCTGGTAGGCACTAAACAGAAGATGTTTTCCATCTGGAGACAAACTCGGATTGAAACAGCCGGTCATGATGTTGGTAAGACGCGTCAACTCGACTTCTAAAAATTCGGTGTCCGCAAGTTCCGTGCTGTTGTTTTCAGGCGATACGACTTCTTCGTTGCTGTGGCTGTCGGCTGTTGGCTGTCGGCTATCAGCGTGTGGCGGTTGCGTATTGCTCCCTACCACAAGACTCTCTTCCTGACTGCTGATTACTGACTGCTGACCGCTACCCCGTTGACTGTTGTTTTCCTTATCATTCTCTACGATTTCAAGTTTATGTATATCGTAAATACCCTGTCTATCGGAGCAAAAGAGAATGGATTTCCCGCTTGGGGTCCAACTTGGGCTGATAGCGTTATAGGTGCCATCGGTCAGTACGCGTTCTGTACCACGGTCGGGGTTTATCAGTACGAGTCTATTTTTTCCACCTCGCTCGGAAGTGTAAACAATTTCACCAGTTGTCGGATGCCATGATGGATGTGTGTCATTAAATAGGTCGAAGGTAAGTCTGTCCACTGCACCCGTTAGCAATTCGATTACATAGAGATCGGTCTGACCTTCTTTTAGTGCAGAAAAGACTATCCGTTCACCGCTGCCATCGTAGTCCGGGGAGGAAACATTATCGAAATCGAGTTTGAAGTACTGCGTTAGTTCCTCAGTCAAAATGTTGACTTCAAGCAGGTAGTTAGCATCGTGATGCTTAGCGACGAAGGCGATCCTGTCACCATCGGATGCCCAGGCGAGGCTTCTACCAAAACCGCTGAAATCGGTTCGGATCTCCTCATATTTCTCACGGAAAAAACGCTTGGTGACCCGCTCGATACGTTCACCCGTTTTCGCGGACATGAGGACAATCTCCAGGAACCCTTCATTTCCTGTAACATACGCGATAATATCACCACTTGGAGACCAGACGGGTTTAATGTTATGAGAATATCGCGATTTTTCGGTAAGATTCTTTGAGACGAGGTCAGGCAATTCCCTGTCCTCAACGAGGGGCCAGTAACGTTTTCGGACTGTCTGCCGCCATGCTTTATCAAATTCTTCAAGTTCTACACCGAGCACCTCTTTGAAGACACGGTCGATGTCTTTTGTACGGCTCTGTCGTAACCCCTGCAGAATCTCAGCGATTTTCTCTCGTCCATAAGTTTCTGTGAGATATCCGACCGCCAATTGCCCCAACTTATATCCGACGAAGGGCGAACTAAGTCGGTTGAAATTTTGAAGTTGCGGCAGCGGCACGATATTGTTATTCATGCTGGCATCGCGTATGACCATTTCTCCGATTGCATCATTGTCTTCAGCGAAATAATCCGCCATCCCCTCTATAAACCAGATGGGTGGAGAATAGAGGAATTCGCCACTGTAGATACGCGCATGCGGTTTCTGATAGATAATATCGTATTGGAAAATATGGATGAGTTCGTGAAAAATTACCTCTCGAAACGCTTCAAGGGATCCAGTGAACGGTATCACGATGCGATGCTTAAAGAGTTCCGCGAAACCACCAATCCCCTCGTGAAGTTCTTGAAGAATTATGTTGGTTTCTTGGAAATCCTTGTGCGATTTGTAAAGAATGAGCGGTGTTCTGTCTTGCAGCTCATGCTCGAAATCCTCACTGTGTTGTTCATAAGCCTCCTCAGCGATGGCAGCCATGATGGGCACGAGTTTCGCTTCGCTCGGATAGTAATGGATGTCAAAATGCTCTGTCCGGTGGATATGCCAATCGAAGCGTTGTCCCGTGATTTTGTTTTTTCCAAAGCCAAAACCTTGTGCCCATCCAACACAAGGTGCGAATAGGCTTAGGACGAAGAGTATCAGTACTAACCTTCGTCCTATTATATTGGAGGTGTGCCTTTTGTACACGCCCCTTGCAAGTCCGATGCTGTTTCTCTCTTTTTTCACACTTCTCACCTTTCCTCTGGTGTTACAAACGCTTCGCTGGCGGAGACAAGGCGATACACTTTTTCGTCGCTTACGCGGTTCGTCAGCAAACATCTTGTAAATCAACGTAAGAACCGCGATCTCAATTTACCAAGTACCTATCTTCGCTCTCGTAATGTGGGGAGATTTGACGCGTAAATTCTAATACGGCACGTCTGCCGAGTTCCCTGATGGTATTCGCCTGCGGTCCTACTTGTGAGAAAATGAACGATCCGATAGTATGTGCCTCAGCAGTACTCCGTCGGTAAGATTCATCCCAGACAATCTTCTCGGTTTCAACATCAACAATGATTACACGAAGTGAGAGCAGATAGGTTTTCTGCATGTAATCTTGATAATCCATAACGTAGCGTTGCCGTTGTACCGAGTAGCGTTCTCCATAATAACGCCTTGGGCGGCTATCGGAATAAAATCGGAAGCTTCCGATGATAACTGCTTTTGCCTCAAAGTAGTCCCCAAGTTCGCTCAAGTGCTTTGTATCGGAAAGCCAATCTTCTTCAACGGTTTCACCGATGAGGAGTCGTGCTGTCTCTTGTGTACTGACGACCTCGAAATGTTTTTGGCGTGCTAAACCCCTTCGGAGTATTGAGGCGATCTCCTCACCGATTTCCGCAGGTAACTTTTCATTGCGTTCTATCTGTTTTTCATTCACGAACGGCAAAACAGCAAAGTTGGAATAGCGCGTGATGTCGATTTCAGATTCCACTTTCACCGGAATAGAGACGCGCGTTACAGCATTGCTACATCCGCACAGCGTTAAGACTACCAGTAGGGTTCCAATTTTTTTTCCTATCTGCATCCTGTGCATCCTCATTCCGTGGATGGGAGTTCTTCATCTTCCAGCTGCGGGGCATCTTCTTCATCACCCCCACTGCGCCGAAGGTGTATGCGACACCGTCGATAGTTGAGTCTGTAGTATTTATTATTTGGTTCTAATTCTGCTGCGCGTTGGTAAGCCGCAATAGCATCGTCCATGTTGCCGAGTGCTTCGTAAGCGACACCGAGATTATTGTGTGCTTTGGAATCCTCTGGATCGATATTGATGACCTGTTTCCAACGGAAGACGGCTTCATTCCAGAGCTGCGCCTGTGCCGCCCTGATCGCGAATCGATTGTAAGCCTCAGTCTGCGTGGCATCACGTGACCCAGCGCATCCAGACAAAATTAAGCAGACGATAATAGCGATAGACGCGAATCGACTGTATCTTAACACGTTTATCACCTCAAAGTTTTGTGGTTTTGGTTTGTAGATTACATCAATGTATTTTACACTACATTCACCTTTTGCGTCAAGGGAAAAAATAGGTTTATCCAGACGCATTCAGTTCTCTTGTAGGAGCGGAAGAAACACCCAAGCAAAACACCCAATTCCCGGCTTTCTTCTGTAGGAGCGACCTTCCGGTCGCGACATTTCGGCAGTTTTCTCTTCTCGTAAAGCCCGAAAATATATTGACAGTTGGTCAGTGAACAAGGTCCCTATCGCTGCTGGCGAGGATTGTATCCTCGCCATTCCGTTGATGTCCAAGTAATTATGTACTTTACTATCTCTTGTAGGTGCTGTTTTCTAACGAAGAGAGTCCCACCCGTTACTGGGAAGGGCACCGGAATATCTAAACCACCTTACCCACCGTTGACGAGGTTTCTAACCTTGCCTCCTGGCATAATATGGGCTTGCAAGGAATGCACGGAGCTGCTAAACTTTAAATCTCATAAGTCATGACAAAATTGATACGTAGAAAGGGGAATTACCTGAATGTCTAATACAACTCCACTCCGCACGGTGATTGTCGGATGCGGCATGATATCCGCAGGCGGCTATCAACCCCGTTGCCAAGCGTACCCACATCTCATTGAATTGGTTGGCTACTATGATCAAGACGAAGCGCGTGCCTCGGCATTGGCAGAACGGAACGGTGGGCACGTTTACAAATCGCTTGACGAAGTCCTAAATGACGCAAACGTAGAGGCAATTGTAAATTTGACGCTTCATATTTCTCATTATCCTGTTTCGTTGGCAGCGCTGAAGGCGGGAAAGCACGTCTATTCTGAAAAACCGATTTCCATCCGTACAGACGAGGCGAATGAACTCGTCGAAACAGCAGAAGCGATGGGTTTAAAACTGGCGTGTGCACCATCGGCGATTCTCGGCTACGTCCAGCAGAACGTCTGGCAACGCATACGTGAAGGTGAAATCGGTGATGTTATCTCTTCAATCGGGAACTTCGGGGGTCCCTTAGAACACTGGCATCCGAGTGCTGATGCGTTTCTCATGCATGCCGGTCCGTTCCGGGATGTTGCCCCCTATCCATTAACGGCGATGACGACCATGATTGCTCCCATTAAAACGGTGCACGGTTTCGCACGGGTCGCTGTTCCAAAACGGACCTTACGCCAAGGACCGCGTCAAGGCACTGAATTTGAGGTAAATGAGAAAGACCACGGGTTTGGTGTACTCGAATTTGAAAACGGTGCTCACGGGTTCATCTATCACAGTTTTACTGTCGCTTCTGGAATTCCTCCCTATGAGATTCACGGCACGGAAGGCGGATTCTCACTTCAGGCACACGATGACGGGCGCGGCATCAAAAAATTTACGCCCGGAGATGGATGGCAAGATGAATCCTCTCCACCGAAAGCCTTTACCGGCTTAGATTGGGGCAAAGGGGTTGCGGATTTCGCAGACGCGATCAGATCTGACCGAAACCCACGCTGTAACGGCGCGCAAGCACGACACGCATTAGAGGTGTGTGAACGGATAATCGAATCGTCAGATGCAGGCAAGCCTGTTGATGTCGTGAGCCGCTTCCCGGCACCACAGCCAGTTGGCGATGTGGCACCGTGGGAAGAGGTTTAGTAGGGACGAGGTGACCTTGAAGAAATCCGCAGAAATACCCTATCAAAGACCCCAAGCAAAAACCCTCTACTGGCCAAGGGTTAGCATGTTGATGAAAAGGCGGTATGCTCCCGCTACGCCTGCTGGGAGTTGCCGATAAAAGGCATAAGCGGCGTAGGTGTAGGTGCCTTGTCCATATTCCGCATAGAGGAATCCGCCGTGTTGCGGCTCCTGCTCACGGTCGTTGCATGTGAGGAGCGCCTGATAATTTGTGTCCCATTCAGTAAGGAATTTGGAACCGCGCTCCTCAACCCACCCATCGAAATCCGCCTCTGTAATTTGATGCGGATAGCGGAAGATTGGGTGGTCAGGCATCAAAATCGTTACCTGTGAATCCTCTTCGGAGACTTCTTCCGGTCGTCTACCCATTGTATAAGGATACGGACCGAAGGGGGCTGCATCGAATTCCGGGGTCTGATATTGGACGATGAGGTTGCCACCTTTATGCACGTAATCGAGAAGTCTGCTGTTGTAGGCGACAAGATCCCGTCGCACGGCGTATGCTCGGATGCCGACGAGAATCGTATCAAATCGGTTCAAATCGCCGGTGCGGAGTTCTTCTCTGTCTAACATCTCTACATCGATCCCAATCTGTTCCAGAGCCTCTGGGACTTTATCGCCGACACCCATGATGTACCCAACGCTCATTTTCTCTGGAAGTTCAAGCGAGATGCTGTGAAGCGTCATCGTGGCAGGGCGATACAGGTGACGCGGTTCAAGGTCTGGATGATCAATTATCTGATAGCCGGTGGTGTATTCTTCGCCGTTATATGTAGCGACCGCCTGAATTGTGTATGCATTACCGACTTCCACATCCTCAGCGGATACCTGAAAAGTGAATGTCTTGCTTGCACCTTCATGTGTGAAAGCGAAAGGCGCGCTTTCCGGCGACGCTTGCCACCTGTCGGGAAGTTTGAGCGAAAGTGTCCCTTCCGATTCACCCTTTACATTATTTAGCATCTCCACTGTTGTGATAAAGGTCGTTTTCCCACCTGTCATCGTGGATTTGGAGATTGGAATAACACCGATATGCGGCGAGACAGATAGACTAATAGCGGGCGCGACCGTTAGCAAACGCCGTCTTTCTCCCCACGGTCTGTTAATCGAGCGCGTTTGGGCTGGCTGCGTCACTGTAAAGTCCACACCGTCCACGCGGTAGGTTACAACGCCGTGAACCTCAGGCGGTGAGAAAGGTAGAAAACGGGACTCTGGATGATTGAGTGTATAGACTGCATCATGGTATTCAGACGCACGCGACCAATAGGGTTGCGTGTACTCGGCGTTTTGTGGCACCTCCACCTCGAATGCCATAGAAACCGGTTTATTCGTCTCTATAGGGGTCATCTCTTTCGCATCCGCGTCTCTTTGCATTTGATGCGCGTTCCAGCTTTCAGGAGTATCGAGCCAGGCATTGACGAATTCAGCAGCAACCGGTGCTGGATTCACCATCCGAATTCCGATTGAAAACTTTTGCCCAGGAATTGCGACAGTAAAGGTATCAAGTGAACGTTCTCCCGCAGGTTGAACAAGCACTTCCAGCGACACGCCAAGCGCGGCGTTCGCAGCGGTCATAAATTCCTGTTCTTTGTTCCTAAGCAGAAAGAGAAGATGTGATTGATCACTGTTATTGATGTTCGCATCCTGTATCTTTTCGATTAAACCGCGAGTTATCCTTAACCCGCTTACGAGATGAGGGACAATTGCCCAAGGCTGACGGGCATCGTAATCGCGGATGGCGGCATCAACACTGTCCTGCAGTTGCGCAAACTCTGTGTTCAGAGCAGGCATGTTGGCGAGTTTCGCCATGCCTGAAATCGTTGTGTCGAGTCCATCAAATAAAGTGTTTTCAGTCTTTGGTTGCTCGGATAGGGTTGTGTCTACTAATCGCAATTCCGCAATCGAAGAACCCGTAGAGGCACGTGTCTGTCCGGCACCTTGTGAACGTTGGTAGCTAAGTCCTTGGCGTGCAATCTGAGAGTATGAGAGCCCCAACAAGGCGTTATATTCGCCTGTATCGATTTTTAGAACGGGCGCATCACCGGTATCGTTGCTGCGTCGCCATCTGGAGCGTGAGATATAGAGTTTCTTCGGTTGCCACGGGTGTAGTCCTTCGGAAAGGTGTTCCGGGAACCGATTTGCATCGCCTGCGACACGGAATGCCTCCAAAGTCACAACGCCGGATGCCTGGTGGTGTCCATGTCCATCTTGACGATTCCCTTGAAATCGAGAGATGATGACATCGGGGCGGTAGAGACGGATGAGGCGAACCATATCTTCGAGAAGCATCTGGTAGTCCCATTTTTCCAAGGTTTCATCAAGTCGTTTGGAATAACCGAAATCAACAGCACTGCTGAAAAAGAGGTCTATACCGTAGTAGCGGACAGAGGCGAGGTGTTCCTCGGTTCGGACGATACCGAGCGCGTCGAATAATTCGGACCCAATGAGGTTCGCGCCCCCTTCACCCCGTGTGGTTGAGTATAATCCTGTTCTGATGCCACGTGCGCGGCTGAGCCATGTCAACAACGCACCGTTTTCATCATCGGGGTGCGCGACAGTGTGTAAGACGGTGGCAGTTGTCTGTAGGCGTTGCAAGGCGCGCCAAGCTTCCGAAGCGTTCGTTGCTCCCGCCATTTCTCCGGTGTCTGCCATAGCTGTGTTTCCCCCTATCGTTCCGAGCAGTGCGAAAGCCAAAATTGGTATTACAATTTTTCTGAACATTAGAAAATTCTCCAATTCTATCGGTTTAGTACCTTTCTATCAGGAGAGCGCATCGCGAAGCATCGCCACGCTCTGCGGAACCCCGATATGTGCATCTGCCTTCCCTTCAAATTCAATGGATATGTATCCGTGAAATCCGACATTTTTTAGAATATTGCCTATTTTAGCATAATCCAAATCCAATGTGTACCATTCACCACCGCCATAATAGGTTTTGGCGTGAACAAGCACCGCCTCATCGGCAATCTGTGTCAATTTTTGGTATGGATCTGAGAGGAAGTTGCCACAGTCCATTGTCACCTTCAACCATTCTGAATCAATGGCGGAAACGATACGATTGACGCCTTCAGGCGCGCATGTCAATCCCCAGTGGTTTTCGAGTCCGAGGACGACACCGTATTTCTCAGCATCTGGGAGACATTTTTCTATGGATGCGATGACCCATTCAAACGCCTCATCTTCTGTGTGTCCTGGGAGTGTCGGTTCTTGTCCTTCGGTTTTCATCAGTTCATTGAAGGACGGGACGGTACCCCATCGTCCTGAGTTGAGACGAATTGACGGGATACCGAGCTCGTGTGCTAATCGGATACAATGGATGGTGTGATTGATGTTTTTTTGTCGCGTCGCCGCGTCTGGTGAGACGAAGCCTTGATGGATGGAAAGTGCGTACAGATCGAGTCCATGGATGAAAGCGTGCCGTTTCAATTTCTGAAGATACGGATTCGCTTCCGATGCCATCTGCTGATGTAGGATTTCAATGCCATCAAGTTCGAGTCGTGCGGCTTCTTCAATGACGTGTTCAATCGGGACACGTTCAGGTTTGAAATGCCAATAAGAGTAAGTGGATACACCGAGTTTCATTTATCACCTCAATACGGAATATATGTTCCGCTTATGATAACATAACTCGGAATGCAAAATCCACTTTTTTCTATGTGATTATAGAATCATTCAATTCTCCATTCTTCGCTCTAATTTTTACCCCAGACCCGGTAGGTGCGGTTTCCAACGAAGAAAATCCCCACCCGTTACTGGGAAGGGGCACCGAGTTTTACACAGAAACCTTGAAGCGTTCAAAACCCTCTTGAATCCCGTAGGGTTTATTTGCTAGGGTGTTTCTTCAGCATGTTTATAGCAGCATGTGGTCAAAAAACCCAAGCCCCGTAGGGGGTTTTTGCTAGGGTGTTTCTGCAGCATTTGTAGGAACATTCCTATAAAATACCGCGAAAAACCCCTAAATTGACAGTTATGGCGCGGTTTGCAACCGCACCGGATTCCCAGCACAAACCTTTCACACGCCAAAACACTCCGATTCCTGACTCTTCTTCTTGCTGGCAAGATTTTGCGGTGTACCCGTCCAAATGCGATCTGCATTATCGCACGTCCGACCGTTCCGAACGGGCAATGAATGGTTTTCCTACTACAAACGAAAGCAGCCCGCATAACATAATTTGAAGGTGGATAAGTATTAGTTTTTGGATTTATCCGCCACTGCTTTTGCGACTAACCGCTCTAAACTTGCCTCTCTGCCTTTGCGGGACATCAACTTATGGTTGGCTTCATGGGCGATTAACTTGCCGTCTCTGTCGATAAGCCACCGTGCTGGAATAGATTTAACATTATGCTGTTTCACAAGTGGACATTGTCGTTCTTGACCACTGTAAATCTGCCGCCAAGGGATGTCATTTTCCTTGAGGTAGTTTCGCAGCTTCGTTTCATCAGTGTCGAGGCTAACCCCAATGACCTCAAATCCCTCATCTTTATAGGTGTCATAAATCTTTTTGACATTCAGTATATCACTGATGCAGAAACTGTTCCAGACTGCCCAGAAATCGAGCAAAACGACTTTCCCGCGATATTGCTGCAGCGAGATCGGCTTGCCATCAAGATCTGTTGCGGAAAAATCGGGCACAGATTTTCCAAGCAACGCCAACGGAGGCGTAACCTTGCTGCGGTATTCCATTGCGATTTCGGTGTTGCCTAATTCTTCATAGATCTGGGCAAGAAAGGTTTTAGAGTTGCCAATTTTGAAACGCTCAATAAGTTGATCTATATCCTTTTCCCGTCCAGCTTCAATATAGAGACGGATAAGTATGCGGTAGATATAAAAAAAACTTTCATTATCTGGGTGTTGCTGAAGCCGCGCTTCCAAATCGGCGATAGATTTTTCAATGTTTGCCTCGTTGAAAGTTTCACTCAGCTTTTGTGCCGTAACTTCCACACCCGCAGATGACTTTAACATCTCTAAATATCGAGGTATCCGCTTACTGCGAGGCAGATAATACGGATGAAACAGACTCATATTGTGTAGGTGTCCGAGCACTTCCAAGTCGGGGGTCAATGTCAGGATGTCTACGGAATCGGTGTAATGTTGTCGGAGTTTCGTTGCCAAGGCAGCGGCTGCTGCGCCTTTGGCACCTGCCTGCAGCTCGGGCACATCCCTGAGCAAGACCCAAACGTTCACAAAGTGCGTGTTGAGCAATTGGATAATTTTCGGTGAGGAGAGCGGACCCGCTCTCAAAGATTTACCCGACCCTCAGCAGGATTCATCGTCGAGTACACCGAATAAAAGTACCGCATGAATTGGGCGATTCAGTGCTTTCGCGAGTTCAACCGCATTTTCAATAGGAGTCCACTCAATTTCAGTGAACTTGTAAAGCGAATTCTCAAACTTCTTCCGAATCTCTTCCTCAGTAATAGCGGTTTCCCAATCAATCGACTTTGGCTGAGGCTCTGATAAACTACAGAGCTCCATGCGAGGCACAAACCCTATATCGTGAGTTCTAAAAGCACCCATATCTACATTGCTGTTGCGGGAAGGAAGTGATAGTGTGAATTGGCAAATCGTTCCGTTGCTGCGATTAATTATTAGATGTCCAGCAAATTGTGCTGGTCTCAAATAGGCACCAATGGACGCGTCCAGTATGAAGCGCGCGTGGATTCGGAAGACGATATCGGCATATTCAGGCGAAAGTGCCCGTAAGCAGGCTTTCGCTCCGTTTCCACCATATCCGAGATTCATTGTCGCGCCTGGGTGAAACTGGTGGAAAAAGGGGAGAATCCGCTCCGGATCCAAGTCCCAGACATCGCCGACGTTAGCGGTTGATGGTGGAAGAAAGACTTGGAAATCCGCTGTGCTGTAGTGTTTCAATGGCTGCGCAGGTCCGGGATTGAATAACTTTAGCCATTGTTTCCATGTCATATCTATCGGTTCTGACCATTGTGTTTTGGATCGATTAAACTTTTCTTCTGTTGCCCAAGGCAGGTTATTCGCTGTATTCTCGATTGGATCCCAACGTGCTTGCACTGCGACTGTTGCTGAAGTGCTTAGCACAGTACGAAGGTCTGTCATTATCTCCACTCCTATTGTTATAGGACTTACGCATTTCCTCTTAAAGTCGCCCTGATAAGGGGGATTTAGGGGATTATAGTAAAATCCGAAAATATGTTTACAGTTCGTCAGTGAACAAACACCCCATGTCCGTTGGCGAGGATTGTATCCTCGCCCTTTCGTTAGCGTGTAGATAATTACGGGATTTACTATAAAAAGATTTAGTGAAGGTCCTATTGGTTCTCGGGTTTATCCTTGAGTGCTTCCACGACGAGACCTTCTAACTTTTCTCCTCTGGCTTTATGCGTGATTAATTTGCCATTTCTATCAATAAGCCACTGTGATGGAACACCCGTAATTTTAAACTGCTGTGCAAGTGGATCCTCCTCCCACCTTTTGCCACTGTAAATCTGCCGCCACTGGATATCGTTCTCCTTAATGTAGTCCCGCAGTTTCGGTTCCTCATCGTCAAGACTGACCCCGATGATGTCAAATCCCTGCTCCTTATAGGTAGCGTAGACTTTTTTGAGATTGGGCATTTCGTCAATGCAGAAGCCACACCAGACTCCCCAAAAGTCGAGCAAGACAACTTTCCCACGATACTCCTGAAGCGAAATCGGATTCCCATCAAGGTCCGTCGCAGAAAAGTCGGGCACAGGTTTTCCCCACAATTCATATTTGGGATCGGTCTTCCGATGATAAACTTCGGCGAGTTCAGTATTTCCCAATTTTTTATAAATGTAGGCAAGTCTCCCAAGGATAATTTCCGCGTCCGGCTGCCGCTGCTCAGCTGCCTTGAAAATCTCAAGCATTTCCTCATAGAGTCCCGACTCCTCAAGTATATCTCGCACTGAGTAGTAACCCTTATCGTCTGGTATCATGCCTGCTGACTTGAGACGCTCAATTATGGCATCTGCGGATTGTTCGTTTCCGACCTTGGTGTAGAGTGCAAGAAGTAGTGGGTAGAGCTTAAAGAACTGCCGATCATCCGGGTATCGCGCAAGTGCGTTTTCAAAGGTAGTAATAGCGGCTTCGGGGCTACCGTACGTATGTTCCGGCGCGTAATCCCAATTAATATGTGACTCGTAAACATTCAAGGAAAAACTCAAGTATAGACATTCTCTGTCTTCATTGAACAGGTGGTGTCGACATCCGACAAGCGGTATGACATCGCTATACACGAAACGGTCTTCTTTTATCCCCGCTCGATTTTCAGGGTGGAAGTAGTAGCTATAACTCACGGGCATCTTCGGGTCTGCGTTGCGTTTAAAAATTGGCTTGCCACCCAACTTGTCTGTTGGACAAAGCAAGATGTCCGTATCTGGCAAATATTTCGGATGAAGATTTGAGAGCCAATCTGGAAAATCACCGTGTTCTTTCTTATAGGCTTCAACCGCCTTGCCAATCGCAACCAAATTTTGTGTGCACAGTTTGAAGTTTTTTCTTCCTGTTCCGTTATCATACCTCCGTTGCGTTTTTCTCCAAGTGGATGTGCATCTGCAAAAGTTATCAGTAAACCGAGCATTATTGTCATAGTCAAAATTGTTTTCATTTGGTACGCTCCTCTTTTTGTTTGGCGGACTGTCCAGTCTTGTGTGCTTCATACATTGGAGTTTCGCGAAAACTTGGAAAATAATATAATCCATTGTTCAACAAAATCAATCGGTTATTCTTTTCCAACAGGTCTTTTATGGTGAATTATAGAATTAACTCTCACTGCGAGGCAATTTCAATAGAAGCGAAAACCTCCACCACCGCTGGCGAGGATTGTATCCTCGCCTCTTTAGAATGTCTAAGTAATTATAAAATCTACCATAGTTGGAAGTCTGGCTTTATAGTGAAATCCGAAAATATGTTTACAGTTCGTCAGGGAACAAGCACCCCACCGCCGCTGGCGAGGATTGTATCCTCGCTCTTGTGTTTGTGTGTAGGTAATTACGGGTTTTACTATAATGGAGAGTTATAGGCGTGGTTGGAGCCGCGCCTTTTCGGTAAATATGGCTATCGGTCTTCCGGTTTATTCTTGAGGGCTTCCACCACAAGCCCTTCTAAATCTTCACCTCTGGCTTTATGCGAAATTAATTTGCCATCTCTATCAATAAGCCATGGTGCTGGAATACCACGGATACCGTATTGCCGGACAAGAGAATCTTCACCATCGAAAATTTGCCGCCATTGGATGTCGTTCTCTTTAATGTAGTCCCGCAGCTCCTTTTCCGTATCATCAAGACTGACTCCGATGATATCAAATCCTTGCTCTTTATAGGTGTCGTAAACTCTTTTGAGATCCGGCATTTCATCAATGCAGAAGCCACACCAAACCGCCCAAAAATCGAGCAAAACGACTTTTCCGTGATAGTCTTGCAATGAGATCGGATTCCCGTCGAGATCGGTTGCGGAAAAGTCAGGCACCGATTTTCCCCACAATTCATATTTCGGATCAGCCTTGCGATCATAAACTTCAGCGAGTTCAGTATTGCCTAATTTTTTATAAATATAGGCGAGTCGCCAGAGGATGGGTTCGGCATCCGGGTGCTGCTGTTCAGCCGCCTTAAAAATCTCAAGCATTTCCTCATATCGCTCGGTCATCACAAGCACATCGAATAGCATTCGATAACCATCAAGGTCTTTTGTTGCGTCTGACTTGAGACGTTCTATAAGGGCATTTGCAGATTGTTCATTTCCTACTTTAGTATAGAGTCTGATAAGCTGTGGATGGACTTCAAAGAAACGCCGGTTATCTGGGTGTCGCGCAAGGGCATCCTCAAGAGCAGTGATCGCCGCTTCGTGGCTACCGTAGAGATCTTCCGGTGTGGATTCCCAAACATGGGATGACTTGTAAATCTTTGAAGAGAAACTCAGGTTCAAACAATCAAAATCTTCGTTCGTGTGATGTCGGCAACGGACAAGCGGCATGACATCCCCATATATCTCGCGTTGTGCACTTTTCTCCTTTCGGTATTCAGGGTGAAACTGGTACCCATAACTCACCGGCATTTTCGGATCTGTGTTCAGGGAAAAGATGGTCTTGCCACCCTCTTCATCCGTAGGACAGATCAAGGTGTTCGCATCTGCCAAATGTTTCGGATGAAGGTCTGAAAGCCATTCTGGAAAATCACCGTGTTCTTTCTTATAGGCTTCAATCGCCTTGCCAATTGCAACCAAATTTTGCGTGCAGATTTCAATATTTTTCTCATGCTGTTCCGTCATCAGACCTTCGTTAGGTTTTTCTGCAGGTGTATCTGCGTTCACAGAAGTGATTGATGAACCTATCACCATTGCCACAGTCAAAATTGCTTTCATTTCAGTGTTCTCCTTTTCAAATTTCTTACGAAATAATATTGAACATTTCCCGCATCTACGGGAACCCGCATCGGATTAACTATTCATTCTCGGTTTTGTCTCGGAGTGCTTCTGCTACGAGTCGTTCTAACTTCACCCCTCTGGCTTCGCGTGAGATTAACGTACCATCTCTTGCAATAAGCCACGGTGTGGGAATGGAACGAATATGATACTTTTGTGCAAGCGGACTTTTCCACTTTTGTCCGCTGAAAATTTGCCGCCAAGGAATATCATTTGTTTTCAGGTAATTGCGCAGTCTTGTTTCGTCAATATCAAGGCTAACACCGATGATATCAAACCCCTGGTCCTTATAGGTATCGTAAATCTTCTTCACATTCGGCATCTCGACGATACAGGGAGGACACCAAACCGCCCAGAAATCGAGTAAAACAACTTTCCCACGGTATTGTTGCAGCGAGATCGGTTTGCCATCAAGATCAGTTGCTGAGAAGTCAGGCACAACTTTCCCGACAAGTGCCGACATCGGATCCGCCTTTTTTCGATATTCCGCGGCGAGATCGGAATTACCGAGTTCCTCATGAATTCGAGCGAGCTCCTCGAGGGCATGGCGATTGTCTGGATGCCGCTTCTCAAATTTCTCGAAAACCGCAAGCACTTCTTCGCTCTGATTTGCTATCTCAAGCATCGTGCCGAGAACGAAATGTGCCTGAAGGTCGTCAGGTTTCATACTCGATTTGAAACGATTAATGAGACTTTCAGCATCTTTTTTGCGTCCGACTTCAATGTAGAGACGAACGAGCGACCGATAGACATCGAAGGATTTTTCATTATCTGTCAGTCTCTGAAACCCCGCTTCCAGAGCTTCAATAGTTTTTTTGGAGGTGCCATACATCTCTTCCGGTGTATTTTCCCAAACGTGGGATGATGGATATACGTTAAAGGAAAAACTCAAGTTTAGGCAATCAAAAGGTTGATTTGCATGATGCCGACAACGGGCAAGCGGAATAACATCGCCATATACGGCTCGATTTTCCTGTGTGCTTTTTCGATATCCAGGGTGAAACTGATAACCGTAACTCACAGGCATCTTCGGGTCTGTATTAGAAGAAAAAATCGGTCTGCCTCCGTTACGATCTGCTGGACAAAGCAAAAAGTTAGCCTCTGGTAAGTATTTGGGATAAAGGTCTGAGAGCCATTGCGGAAAATCGTCGTGTTCCTTCTGATAGGTTTGAAGTGCCTTACCAATTTGGAGCAAATGTCGCTTGCAGCCCTCAACCTCTTTTTCAGTCTTTTCTGTATTCACAGGGGCATCAGAACGTTCTTCGTTTAGTGTTAGTTTGGAATTGGATACCTTCTGAGTTTGTTGGTACAGGCGGTCCTCTGAATTAACCGCTTGCGCCAGACGCATCGCACCCATCGGAACAGCAAAACAGATGAAGATGAGCAACCCGACGCCCGCGACAACCTTTGTTACCGGGTGCCGGTTCAGATTTTCAGCGAGAACGGTTCGGAGTCGTCTTTCAATCTTTGAGGAGCGTGCTATCGCGACAGCCGCACGTGAGGTCACCTTTTCTATTTTTACATTGCGTGTGATATCAAGCAGAAGTTGCGCGTAGTCGGTTGATTGATACCCGGCGTTGAGCACTTGGTCATCGCACGCTTGTTCTGCCTCTATCCGCATCCAGTGCGCAGCAAACCATACGAGCGGATTGAACCAATAGACTGTGCACGTTATCTGTGCGACTATCAGCATCGTCCAGTCCCATCGTTTGATATGTGCCAATTCGTGAAGTAACACAGCACGGAGTCGCTCTGTTTTCCATTGATCCGCATCAACTGACAGCAAGATCACAGGACGTAAGAAACCCCAAACCATTGGTACTGCGATCCTATTGCTGAGACAGACATTTACTCGTCGATTCCAATTAGATTGGAACTGCTTGACAGCGCGGCTAAAATTGTTACTACAAGCAGAGATATGCCAGACAGCACCGATTCCAACAATCAGACGGATAAGAAGAAACAGTCCAGCACCTGCCCAAACTATCGCTATCCCGTCTGTCCACTGCAGGGCAGTGAGAAAACCGCTCTGACCTGTCACAGGGTTGGGTTGAGGCTGTGTCGGTGTGATTGCTATTGATGATACGGGCTTTGCGGACAATTGGCTCTGTGCAATTGAAGTTAGTGTTTCCACTGGTAGAATACCGAGTTCCCACTTCGGGAGCACGAGAGAAAACAGTGGAACGATGAGGCATCCGACAATTGCCATGCTCCAAACGAAACCGCGCACCGCCGCCGATTTGCGACGGAGGCAAAATGCGAATAAACCCGCAACGGCGAAAATAACGAAACTTTTTATCGTGGTGTCAACGAGAAATTTCAGCAACGGGTCTGCATAAAGAATCTCAATGAATCGCATCATGACGAGGTGTCTCCTTTTTTCGCTTGCGCAATGAGTTGGCTTAAACGGTCGAGTTCCTCATCCGAGAGGTCAGCCTCGGAAACCAGTGCGATGACCGTTTTTTCAATGGATTTATCAAAAAATGTCTGAAAAATCTGTTTGAGCGCGGAACGTCCCGCCAGATGGCGTGGTTGCGTTGGACGATAGATATAACGCTTGCCATCTTTTTCGTGGGTGAGGTACCCCTTCTCCTCCAAGATTCCCAACAGTGCCCGAACTGTAGAGTAGCTCGGTGGATCAGGGAGGTCTTTGAGCACATCGGCAACGGAAACGCGACCGCGTTGGTAGACAATATCCATGATTTGCCGTTCCCGACGACTCAGTTTGACGGTCCCGTAGTCTTCCATTTTTTCACCTCTTTTGGTAATGTGCTAATATTTTAGCATTTACGAAAAACGATGTCAAGGAAAATGCTAAAAATTTAGCATAAATTAATTAGATTTCAACGCGCACAAATGCGAGATACGCACCCGCCAACAAAACCACGACAAACAGCGTCAACAGCAGCAACTCCATCGCAGCGGTGTTGAAATCTTTACCAATGTTCAACATGTCTTCAAATTTAGGTACCGCTTCTGGACTGACAGGCTTCTTTGACATGCCTACGCGAACCCCTATGATATGGGGGCTCTCCGGATCGCCTCTGTCCATATCTACGATGAATTCTCGGTATTCACGGGCGTAACGTTGAACATTCCCTACAAATTGCTGGTGTCGATCAAGCCCTGTTCCGGCAAACGTCTCAAGCAGATGGTGGAGGAGTGCCGCTGGTGAGATGCTGGTGATCGCACGCGCACGTTGAACTTGGATAATCTTAAAAGTTAAGAACCCCCCTTGCAAACGTTCATAGCTTGTTACCGTTTTGGTGTGCCACTCACCTATTTTCCTTAGCGTTTTTTCGTCCAATTCCGATTCATCCGCCCCGTACCAAGACCGTTGCCAAGTTCTCCGAAGTTTGGAATCACTTTGGCCGTATCGTTCCCAATATTCATCGGCGGACATAGATGGTGAAAAGCCGCTTGCAAGTGCGGCGAGCGTACTCGGCATAAAAACGACAAAAGTGACCCATGTCAACAGAAGTATCACAAGACTCACGGCACTCCGTTGGACACGCGCCGAGACTAACAATCCTAATGCCAGAAACAAACACGTGTACAACAGCACAATAAAGAAAATAATACCTACGCGTCCCCACGCTTCAGTGTTCAGGTGAACCTCACTTGCGGAGGAAATCATTAGGAGGTTTACCAAGGCAGCAAGCATAAAGGGAATAGTCGTACTTATTAACGCCCCCAGAAACTTACCGATCAGTACCGTATGTCGCGGGATGGCATTTGCCAACATCAATCGGAGCGTGCCGTGCTCGCGTTCGCCGGAGATCGCATCAAACGTAAATAAGAGCGCAATGAGACTCAAGACATAACCGATGATAAATGTCCAATCGATTTGGGAGACATCGGGTCCAACATTCATCATATTTATGTTGGCATCTGGATATGTCAGTCTCCAGAGTCTTCTTGCGTCATACCAGTTGTCAACTCTATCGGGCAAAAGGGTTTCCCCGCCCGCGGCACAGAAATGGAGGGGCGATGGCTTTTTGTAAAGCACTCCGGGGCCTTGTCGTGCCAATTCGTATAAACTGTCGTCAGCGATGGAAGTTAATCGGTTTATGGATTCAGTGACAGCGTCGTGATACTTCTGGACCCGTTTCGGATGTTCACGGATATGTCTCACGGCATTGGTCACCATCAGTGCCAGCAACAACACGGTTGTCAGCGCAAATCGGAGGCTATTCAAGTTATTATAGAGTTCACGTTTCGTAATATGCCACACTCTACACCTCATTTTTGATAAAAACGAGAAATATCGCGATAAAGAGAAGGATATTCATCGTGAGCAGCAGAAACAGATCCGGCAATGCTTGTTTAGCATTGATACCTATATCGCTTCTCTGAAAAGAGAACTGCGGGAGTGTGTCCCAATCAACGGCACCCTGATCGGCAGAAAACCACTGTCGAGACGCAAATATCTTTTCATCATGAAAGTAATTGATGATTGCTTGTCGATAGCGTTGTGCCGCTATGAAAAAATCTTGGACACTATTGAAGTCGGTACCTGCCCACGCTTCGGTTGCAGCATCATACAACCCCGCAGGTGAGAACTTCAGCAACATTCGCCCTCTGTTTGCCGGTTGGACGTAGATCTTCTCGAAGGCTGGCTTTCGGATGAGCCATGTTCGTTCTGCCGTATTGACGGTCAGGGGTCCAAAGAATCGGAAAAAATTCTGGGCGTGTGGCACCTGTGGTTCGGATTTCTCGTTGATTGTTTCAAGGTTGCCCGCAGCATAGTAGAAGTACATTAATGCTGATGGCTTGTCTTTAAACACCCTAAAAATGTAAAGTCCCAAACCCTCTCCTGGAACAGAGTCGTTGAGGAGAAACTGTTTCCGCTTTCTCTCAAGTTCCTTCCACATTCGTTTAATCTGATGGTAAGTGGCGGGTTTCGTATCCGTTTGCGGGGCAGTATCAACTGCGGTGAGAATCATATTTGGATAGACGAGCACTAAGAATCCCCAGACGAATATAGAGAGGATGAGCGCAGTACTGGTTCGGCGTGTGATTGCAGAAATGAGCATGCCGATGAGGTAAAACAACGACAGATAGATGAGCGACGTAAGAACAATCCCACCGATGCGCAGAAAATCATCGGTGTTCAGGGAAATCATAGCAGATGTCGTCAGTAAAATGAGTGCAAGGAGCAGACTCATCAACAACGGCACGAGCAAACAGACCATCGCACCGATATATTTGGCGAACAAAATATACCCACGTCTCACGGGATGGGATAGCACCAAGCGAAGGGTGCCATGTTCGTATTCTCCGGCGATAGCATCGTATGCGAAAATGAGCGCCAGCAGGCTGAGGACCCCCTGAAAGATAAGCACGATGTCGATGGAAGTGAAGATGTTGAAATATGGATTATCCGCTGCGTGCTTGTTGGCATCCCAAATTGTCGGGATAAAAGCGTGAGAAACTTGAATTTCGTTTCCCAGTCTCTTATCTAAACCCGCGTTGAAAATGCTCAACGGGTTCGGTGGGCGGTCAAAGATCAGCCAATAAATTCCATCTGAATAGGTTTTGTACGTTAAGAGTTCCTGCCGGTGGGTTTTGACGGCGGTGTTATAATCCGCCAACCGCCCTTCATAGTCCTTGATGAGTACAACGGTATTGGCGACCACGAGCAACAGCATAATCACGACAGCTGCCGCGAATCGGAACGTCATTAGATTGTCGAGGAGTTCTCGCCGAATGAGTGTCAGAAACATCGCATTATCGCTCACAGCTTAGTTTTCAAATACTTTAGCACTTATGAGATTAATGAGTCAAGCAATATGCTAATATTTTAGCATTTACGAAAATTGCATCAAGAGAAAAACTAAAAATTCAGTACTGATATTTCTCAAAACCCTCAGATGTCAATATCTATCAGGGATATCTCAGAGCCATTCAGTTTTCGGTTTTTCGTCAATGTTATCGGAGGAGTCGCGATTCGGAGAGTGCTTCTACAGCAGGTTTTGGAACATTCAGAAATTTCTCCTAAGGGAGAACTGAATGCCTCTGGCTAAAAATTTAGCATAAATTGACGTGAGTTCAACTTAAGTGTTTAGAAGTTAACAAGAACCGGACGAGTGCTTGATTTCAGGAAGCACCTGTAGATTCAGAGACAGTTTTTTTCCTGATGTATGTACGTCATCAAAGCAGACAGCAGATTTACCTGAAATACGAATAGGGTAAACACAAGGTCTACCCTCTATAATATTAAGCGTTCATACATCCGAACTAGATCCGCGTCGCGATTAATTCGGACGACTGCCCTGGCGGGGTTTGAACAGGTAATGTCAATGACGGCTGTGGCACATTATATCCTGCTTCTTGCAGTCCTTCGATATGAAAATCGATAGCTTCGGCGATCAGTCTCCGCACTTCATCGAGTGTCGCACCTACAACAGCACATCCTGGAAGATCGGGGACATACGCACCGTAATTGTTTTCAAATTTTTCAAAAATAACGACATATTCCATCAGGTTTCCCTCCTCAATTTTTGAGATCGGCTTGCTTCAGGATGCTATTGAGTGTTCCCTTGTCGACATCTTCGTTTGGTTTTCCTGCAATTGTGACGACTCCGGGTTTTGTAGGATGTTTAAACTGTCTATGACTGCCTTTCGTTCGGTCGTGATACCATCCATCATCTTCAATCATTTTAGTGAGTTGTCTGAATTTCATATAGCGTGTGTTAGTAACGAACGCGATTAGGAGGTTACCGGCGGTCGGCTTATGCGCCTCAAACGCATTGTGTCTCCTCACAAAGAATTGACTAACAACTTGCGTTATCCAATCCTTTGTCTTTGCAGTCTATTGTGAGACAGTATATAATCAAAAAGAGTGCTTTGTCAATTTAATTTTCTCACAGTCTTTATGCCGTATGTAGACCTTCCACTGACCCCACTCTGATTCTTCAGAGGCATAATTATGAATTTGACGGAATTGTTGGTTTCGTTACATGCAGCGATTCCCACTTATTGAAAGAAAACCCTCTAAACATCAATACGGATGAAGGAAAGAAACGCACCCGCGAACAATACCACAAAAAACAGCAATAATAACAGAATGTCTGTAGCTGCAGCAGTGTAGGCACCACCGAAACTGATGCGGTCCTCAAATTTAGGAATTGATTCAAAGCGTACCGGCTTTTGTGATGTCCCTTCCTTGGGTCCGAGTGCATGTGGACTTTCTCGGTCGGCACGATCGGTTTCGATGAGAAACGTTCTGAATTCACCGGCGTATCGGTGCACTCGCTCTAAAAATTGGACATGCCGTGTGAAACCGATGCCAGCAAGGGATTCGATGGCATAGCGGACGCTTGACGCAGGCGATATACGGGTTATGGATCTCGCAAATTGAACCTGAGCAATCTGAGCGTCCAAGTGTTCTTCATTCAATCTCTCGTTGTCTCTTGCATCTTCGGTGAGGTATTTCGACCACAATAATGTTTCCTCTGTTGCTGGAATCTCCCGCGAGGGTGTTTTACGCCAAAGTTCGTCGTACTGCTCAAAAAAAGCAGATGCCAGAGGTTGCCGACGGGCGGCAAGTTCGTTATGAGTCATTGTCGGCTGTAAGCCACTGGTAAGCGCGCCGATTGTGGAGGGTAGCAGAACGACCCAAACAACCCAAATGAGTAAGAGAATCGTCAGGCTGGTTGACGAACTGCTCACACGAGAGGATATGAGCAGCCCCAACCCGAGAAAGATTGACACGTAAACAAAAGCGATAAGAACAATGACTCCCAATCGTCCCCACTCGCTCACTGCCAATGGAACACTTCCTGAAGTGTAAAGCAGAAAAAGGTTAATTAATGCGGCAATTAAAAAAGGGATACTAATAGTTATCAAGGCTGCAAGAAATTTGCTTACCAGTACAGTGCCACGTGAAATGCTGTTGGATAGCGTCAGCCGTAACGTGCCGCGTTCTTGCTCCGAGGAGATCGCGTCGAAAGTGAACAGAATCGCAACTAAACTCAATGCTATGGAGATTATATCTCCCCAATCAACGTTCGTATAATCCGGCATAAGGTCCCATAGACTTGGGTTGGATTGTGGGTATTTCATTCGCCATGTCGTACTGATTGAAAAACGACTTGATGTCATGAACAAACCTTCGCCAACGCCATCAGCAGATTCGGGTATAAACGTTTCACCGCCGTTCGCACAAAAGGAGAGTGGACAAGGTTTTTTGTAGAGCGTACCGGGTCCTTCTGTGAGCAGATTATACAGACTGTCTGCATTGGATCTCATTTTATCTAAAGACGCTGAGACCTTTTTCTGATATGCCGTCGATTGCGCTGTGTGTTCGCCAAGATATCCGATTGCGTTGACGATCATCAGTCCAATAAGTAATACCGTTGTGAAGGCAAACCGCAGGCTGTTCAGATGGTCATAGAGTTCGCGTTTGGTTATATGCCACATTGGTTTTCGGTTGTCGGTTATCAGTTTTCAGTTAAGAAACTGTGGTTTGGATTGCAGTTATCAGTTGTCAATTATCGGTTATCTCTTATTAGGGTCATTTATAGTAAAGTTTAGAATTAATTAGACACTCCAAAGAGGCGAGGATACAATCCTCGCCAGCGGTGGTGAGGTGTTTTGTGTTTTCCAAAGTGCCCTCTTATTTTCGGGTTTTACTATAGTTCTCCAGAAAAAACACGTCAAGTCCCCCTGATAAGGGGGATTTAGGGGGTTAATGTCAGCTAGAAAACCGAAAACTAAATAGCCCTAATCTCTTATAAGTAAGGTTTGACTTACCAAAACATCTCTTAACTGACAACCGATAACTGATGACTGAAAACTATCCTACACTTCCTGCCGTACAAAGATTAAAAACGTCATCATAAACAGCACAACATTAATGAGAAACAGGCAGGCAATATCCCCACTGGCGTGCTTTACGTTGGTTGAAACATCTGCACGATGATAAGAAAACTGAGGTAAATCGCTCCAATCAACCTTTCCTTGGTCAATGGAGAACCATTTCCGGGAGGAAAAGGCTTCCTTATCATAGAAATAATCGATAATCGTTTGCCGGTACTGTTGGACTGTTATGATAAAATCCTCAATGGCGTGGAAATCTGTTCCTGCCCACGCTTCGGTTGCGAAATCATACATCGCCGCCGGTGAAAGTCGCATCAGATTTTTCGCCACGTTTGCTTTGCGAACGTAGACACGATCTAAAGTTTTTTGTCGAACCTGCCATGTTTTCTCCGCTGCGCGGATGCGTCGCGGTTCTGAGAATTGAAAGTAAGCTTTGACATGAGGAATCTGTGGTTCTGAATCTGGATCGATACGCGTCCAAAGACGAGTTTCTACTTTAGCATATTTGAGTGTTGTCGGATCGGAGGTCTGATAAGCACCGTAACTTCCTGAAGGCGGTACATTGAAATTCGGATCTTCCCCCTCAACCCTATCGTTCCTCAAGAAATCTGTCTGCTCTCTTTCAAACGCTTCCCAGATCTGTTCAATTTCGCGATAGGCGGCTTCCAATTGAGAAGGCGTCTGCCAAAGCCGATTGACCGTGAATACGCTCAAACTTGGATAGATCAGGACAAGGGTGCTCCATATCACCATTGAAAGCATCAGGGCGGTCGCGGTTCGACGAGTGACCACGGAGATTAACAATCCTATCAGATAGAAAACGGAGAGATAGATGATTGAGGTGAACAAAATACCACTAATCCGGAGCCAATCATCCCCACTCAGCGAAATTGACCCCGACACAGAAAATAAGATTAATGTAAGTAACAAACTCATGACTACTGGAAGAATCAGACAAGCCATCGCACTGATGTACTTTGCCAACAGAATAATAGGACGACTGACAGAGTTTGCCATCGTCAAGCGGAGTGTGCCTGCTTCCCGTTCCCCGGCGATTGCATCGTGGGCGAAAAGTAGTGCCAATAGGCTGAGAATTACCTGAAAGATCAAAACGAGATCGACACTGGAAAATAGGTTGAGGAAAGGATTATCTGCGCTGTGGGATCTGGTGTCCCAAACGCTTGGCACAAAGGTATGACTGGCAGTGATGGAGTTGCCGAGCCGTCGATCCAGACCTGCATTGAAAATACTCAGTGGGTTGGGGGGTCGATCTACGCGGATTTCTCCTTCCACCTCCGAATAGGTGCTTGCTCTTTTTAAAAACTTCTGATGGTGCTGCTTCACTGCGGTATCGTAGCTTATCAGACGCCGTTCATAATCGTCAATCAGCACAACGGTATTCGCAACGACCAGCGACAGTGTGACAACCATTGCAACGAGAAACCGAAATGTCATGAGATTGGCGAGCAATTCTCGCCGAATGAGTGTTAGGAACATTGCATTATCGCCTAATCTGAGAGAAGGGCTTCAACCATCCAAATTAAGGGCTGACCGTTTACCAGATGCGAACCTAAAAAACTATATTGCCAATTCCCTGCTTTATCAATCACGATAAAAAATGGGATTCCTTTAAACTGGTAAGCCTTCCTCAACTGTTGATTCCGGTCAAGTAGAACGGGCCATGGCTGCTGATGTTCATCTAAAGACTTCCGCACCTGTTCAGGGGTTTCGCCGTCATTAATTCCCCAGATGACAACATCATCGTTTTTACTGAAGTGCTTGTAGATGGTTTTGACCTCCGGGATTGATATATTGCACGGACCACACCACGAAGCCCCGACATCGAGTAAAACGACCTTCCCAGCCATCGCTGATAGCGAGTAAGTTTCCCCTTCCAGAGTTTCTAACCGAAAATCCGTTGCTTTTTTATTCAGTCTGTTCGTGATAAATTCCTGACGGAATTTCTCGAGATTCGCTGCTTCTCGGATCCGGTATTTGGCTTCGGTGTCTTTCAGGAATGTCTCAAACGTGTCGGCTGTCTCCGCTTGCACTATTTGATGATAGACGCGTTCCAATCCTGCACGAGCTTCAACGTGAGGCTTTGGGGCAAAGTGTGCATCGGCATAGTAGCGTCTGGCGGTTTCCCATTCACCAATTCTTTCTGCCGCCTGCCCCAACATCCAGAAATAATTGATGGCACGCTCGTTGAACCGCTTCCAGAGTGATTCCGAAAAATCGGGTGCGTTTGCGAGAAGCCCATCGTATGCTTCTTTCCACTGTTCCTGCCGAAGATAGATTTCCGCACGCAAACGCGAGATGTCCTTGCGCGCCTCTTCTACAGACCCTTTGCCGCGTTTAATCCATGTCTGTTCCTCTTCCTCGCCTAATCTGATTTCAGCACGTTCTAAAATTTTCAACGCCTTGTCTAATCCGTTGTTATGCTTGAGCCGTGACTCAACCGCTACAACATAAGCCCATACCAAACCTTGTTGTGTATTTTGACAATAAACGAGATGTGCTTTCAAATATCGGTCAATAAGTTTGTCAAGGGTATCATCACCTACCAGAGAGCGGTCCTCTTCGGCTAACCACAGCATTTCTTCATAAGCTAACAAATACCAAGATAGTTCTGGGACATCTGAGGCGGTAAACTCGTCTGTGACGCGCTGGTAATAGTGCCACTTTTGAGATGCATCTTCGCTCCGCGACGCTAACCCTAACAATGCAAGCAGATGAAGTTCGGTTTTAGGATATTGCAGCATCTTATCAAAGAAACTGTCGGAGATGTTCTTTGCTCGCCCAGGAAGTAGCATATATCCCCAGTGGGCAGCGTTTAATATTTCTGGGATTTCTGGGTGTGCTTGCAGTAGTGCTTCGATTTCAGAAACAATCCTTTTTTTCGCGTCCGCCTCTGAAAACATTTTGGCTATCAATCTCCATCGAGCATCATAAGCCTCAAGGTCCACTGGATCGGATTTTAGGGCACGCTCACTGATCTCCAAAGCCTTATCAAATTCACCGGACTTATGAAGCGTTTTAATCTGCGTCGCCAAATCCTGTTGATGCTTATTGGTAGTTTCCGCGAATGCGATTCCGAAGGTAGTGAACGAGGTTGTGTCTTGTTTGGTGTGTTGCGTGGAGAACGGGTCACCTAAAACAAGCACACAGTAGAGGAAAAGCACACCCAGTATTGTCCGACTTGAAAGTTTCATAAATTCCTCCTTATTACGATAACATTGCAGTGTCACTCATCTGATAGGAGTGCTTCAATCATCCAAATTAAGGGCTGACCGTTTATGAGATTCAGACCACTACAACTGTATTGCCAATTGCCCACTTTATCAATCAAGATAAAACACGGGACCACTCTAATCTGATAAGCCTTCTTCACCTCCCGATGTGGGTCAAGCAAAACAGGCCAAAGTGGCTGATGTTCATCTAAAAATTGCTGCACTTGATGCGGCGTTTCACCATCATTGATGCCCAAGACGACCACATCGTTGACTTTGCTGAATTGCTCGTAGACGATCTTGACTTCCGGGATCATTATGCTCGACGAAGGTCCAACATCAAGCAAAACAACCTTTCCAGACATCGCTGATAGTGTGTAGACCTTCCCTTCCAATGTTTCTAACCGAAAATCCGTCGCTTTTTGATTCAGTTTGTTCGTGATAAGTTTCTGACGAATTCTTTCGCGGTCAGCACCTTCTCGAATCCGATATTCCGCTTCGGTGTCTTTGAGAAACGCCTCAAATATATCGGTAGTCCCTCGTTCTATTTGATGATAGACGCGTTCTAAACCCGTCAAACTTTCCACACGAGGTGTAGGCGCAAAGTGGGTGGGGTCATGGTCATGCCTTACTTTCTCACAGTGAGGCGTAGGTGCAAAGTGAGCATCGGCGTAGTAACGCCTTGCTGTTTCCCATTCTTTCATACCTTCTGCCGACTGTCCCAACATCCAAAAGTAATTTATAGTGCCCTCGTTGAACCTTGCCCAAAGGGATTCCAAAAAATCGGGCGCGTTTGCAACAAGCCCATCATAAGCTTCTTTCCATCGTTCCTGCCAGAGATAGATTTCAGCGCGCAAGCGCGAAATTTTCTTGGACGCTTTTTCTACGGATCCTTTGTTGTGTTCGACAAGCCACCTCTGTTCCTCTTCCTCCCGTAATCTGATTTCAGCACGTTCTAAAATTTCATAAGCTTTGTCTAATCGGATGTTAAACTTCAGCCGCCATTCAACCGCTACAGTATAAGCCCAACCGAAATACTGCTGTGTCTCCTTGCACATGGCGAGATGTGCTGCAAGGCATCCGTCAATCAGTTCATCAAGGAAGTCATCGCTTGCCAGAGAACGATCTTGCTCAACTAACCTCAGCATTTCTTCATAAGCTAACAGATACCATGATAGCACTGGAACATCTGAGACGGTGAATTCATCAATGACGCGCTGGTAATAATGCCATTTCTGACTTGCCTCTTCGCTCCGTTCAACTAATCCGAACAATGCAGCCAGATAAATTTCGGTTCGGGGGTGTTGCAGTATCTTGTCAAACAAACTGCTTGGGACATTCTTTGCGCGACCGGGAAGGCTCATATATCCCCAATATGCAGTGCTTAATACTTCCGGAGTTTCTGAGTGTGTTTGCAGAATATATTCGATTTCAGGGAAAATCCTTTTTTTTACTGCCTCTTCTGGAAACATTTTGGCGATGAGTCTCCATCGAGAATCACAAATCTCTAAGTCCGTTATCTGTACGCTGCCAAGAAATTCCTGAATCAAAAGTTCCTGATCCGCTTTCAAACGTTTTCGCGCCCGATGCAGCCGACTGACAACCGTGTTCACCGACACTCCTAAGCATTCGCCTATCTCCTTTGTTGGCATTTCACTGAGATAATGGAGCATCATGACCGTGCGTTCACTCTCTGGTAGTTTTGCCAGAAGCTTTTCGGCGATTTCATAACGACGTTCAGTTGCTTCTACCTCTTGCTGCTCCGATACATAATGCTCATACGTTAAGTTGTCTATTATTTTTACAGATGTATCATCCAGTGGCTGCATCGCGGGTTTTTGCTTTCGCATCCAGGCAATGCAAAGCCGATTCGCAATGACATAGAGCCACCCAGCAAATTGACTGGAGTCCTGGAGCGTCGAAAGTTTTTCATAAGCTTGGAGGAAAGTGTCTTGCGTAATCTCTTCAGCGTAGTGAAAATCGCCTATTTTCCGCCATACGAGGGTGTGAACGCTTTTTTGATACTTTTGGACTAAAATGTTAAACGCCTCATCATCGCCTGACAAAATTTTGCGAATTAACTGAACATCGTCTTCTCTTTCCACGAAGTTTCCTCCTAACAAACAGGTTGAAGTGTGTTCGCATTCGCCAAAAAGTTTAATCAAATGTCGAGTCTTGTAAGATTGTGCAATGCGATACGGTTCATCCGCTCTGTTATTAAAGACGCGATTTTGGACAGAAAACATTGCATAATTTAAAAAAAAGAAAAAATCTGGGTTTTTTAGAGGTCGTTCCGCTGGTGTTTGTTTCTGGACGCGTGATAACCGGTGATCGCTTCACGCTTTATCAAATAGGGCTACGTACCCGAGTCTCTTGATGGCACTTTTTGAAATAGCAGACAAACGGAACAGCACCTATTTTATGGTAAAACCTAAAAATATGTAGACAGTTGTTTAGCAATTAGAACCCTCACCACTGCTGGCGAGGATTGTATCCTCGCCCTTCTACAATGCCTAATTAATTGTAGGTTTTACTATCAGGACTTACGCCAGGCGCAATGAATTGCGCTACTACGAACCTGACTGCTTTTGAAAACAAGCGTATTTCCAAGGTACATCTGTTTGTAGTCCGGCGATTCATCGTCTGTTTGCGTAAGTCCTAACTATAAAAGAGGAAAATTTTGGGAAAAAAGGTTTAAAAGACTTGCTAAGAAAAAGTTGTTGGGGAAGATTAGGGGTTGTGTTCAGATCACTTGAAAGAGAAATCGGTTGATTCCGTTTCCAATCAATTCAAAATACTAAGGCTATTCAGCCGCCCTTGGAGGATAACTGAATAGCCTTAGATGAAGCACGGGGTTAAGAACCACGCTTAGAGACAAAAACTCTATTCGAAACCGCTAACCTTCGCAGCTTCAGGTGCGCGGGTCGGGAGTTCTTTCTTGGCTAACGTGTCTTCAGGCACGTAACCGGAGTAGTCAGAAATCTGACCGTGCGTCAACGCATACACCACAACGTTCGTCATGAAACGATACACACCGGGTGAATAGTGGACACTACGTGTCGGGAGACTGACAGACTCCATCGCGCACATGTAGTCACGACGGACAACGATAACAGACAACTTTTCACCGACGGAGATACCTTCGAGGTAGTTCCGTTTCGGCGGACGTGTACCCCACCAGAAGATGTCGAAACCGACGGGGGGACCACCCATTTCATAGAAGTTGTCATAAACTTCGTGATCGTTGGGAATCCGCTCAATCTGATACTCAGGCATGACGTAACGCATCTGTGCGAGGAAGAGACGAATCATCGCCTGCGCAGGAGCGTTCACACCGCAGTCGTCAAAGACAAGGAATCCACCTTTTTCGACGAAATAGCGACGCATACCAGCGGCTTCAGTCTCAGTGAGACGGCTATCCATCTTACCACCACCATACTGCCGTCCAAGCAAGTTACGAGAACGGACGAGTGACGGATCGTGTCCTGTCATAAAGACGAAGGGTGTTTTGAAGAGGTTAGCATCGGTAAGTTTCAATGCCCCACCTTCAACGTTCATGTCGGTTTTGATTTTAGTACGTTCGTTGAGCCACTTTGTCAATGCGTTCAAGGAAGAGGCATCAGCCCACCAGTCAGAGAGACTGTGGCGGATCCGTGTGAAACGGAATACGCCGCGGATGTCTTTACCTTTACCGATAACACGACCACCAGGTTCGCCTCTGGGCAGCGGTGGTACTTCAACGTTACCGAGTGTGATGTTTTCAACGACATCACCAAGCGCATCGCGTGCGGCACCGACGTTTTCAACCATCGCGAGTCCGGGGGGACGTTCAAAAGCGACTTTCACCTGCACTGCGGTACCTGCGACACCACGACCGATGTTAGCCGGTCCAGCGGAAGGCGCAGTTGCCACGGGTGCGGAGAACGCCAAGGCACCGGGAGCATCGGAAACGGGTAAATCCGTGTGTGTTACAACTGTTGGCACTGGAGCGTTCGGTGTAACCACTCTCGGAACGTTCGGATTAATCGGTGCGTCTACTTTGACGGTTTGGTTTGAAAATTCGAGTACCGTCTGCGGTTGGAAATTTGACTTGGCAACAAACGCAGTCGTTACGCGGGGTTGTACCTGAACCTGTTCGACGACGACGGTGTTCTGGGTTGGAACAGTCGGCTTAATAATAGGTTTTACAACAGGTTTTCGTACCTTAGGCTTCGGTGGTTCTTTCGGTTGGAGCACTTCGGCACCAACGAGATCTTTGAACTGCTCGGTTTGCGTGACTAAGTAAATGCCAGCAATAGCAGCTATGATCACGTGAAGAACCAAGGAAGTCATAAAGGCACCTGAGGTTCTTTTTGCACTCATTCGTTATTACCTCCAAGGGTATTGTTTGCATATCCTAACGAAAAATAAAAGTTGTTGATGCAGAAATGTATGCAATTTCTATGCCAATCTAAAAAACGCTGAATTTGCCATTAATCCCTGCATCAAGCGGGTTAAGCTGCACGAAAAGGGGCAGTCCTTTTTAACGCTGCACGAAAAGGGGCAGTTTTCGGTAAAACGTACGGAACGTTATTAGAGTTTTTCCGCTTCTCTGGTAACCTTGGTGAATTTCTCAATTCGCGGTTTGCCTTTGTGAAAGCCAAAGATGCCAAGGTTGTTTTCGGTGCTGCTATCAAGCTCGTGAATCTTCCATCCCTTGTCATCTTTTATCAAATAGAGGTGTGTTTCCCCCGGAAACGTGCCTTTGTAACAGTTGTAACCTATTGCAGCAGCTTCCAACTTGCTTCCCTTATAGCGAATCCAAAAATCTGTCAACTTATCGTTCTGTCCCCATTTGGCACCCTTTGTGCCGATGCCTCCCCACAAACCTAAGATATTGGTTTTGATATTGTTCCAACCTATCGCTATGGGTACAGGTTCGTTACCGGCGAAGATAGTTCCGAATTGAATAGTGCTGGTTTCAAAGGTTTCTTGAATTCCTGGAATATCTTCATCGTTAAAAGCTGCATAGAAGGCACTGTAGACTTCTTGAATTGCGGCTTTTTCTGCCTCAAAGTCGATGGGCGGTCTCGCAGCAACTACTATTTCATCAGAACTTTCGGTTGATGCACTTTCAGTCGGTTTTTCAGCAGATTCCTCTTCAGTGTCGCTCCCGCAGCCTACGATACCAATGCTCATGATGCCCACTGCGAGGAGGGCAAGTACGAGCCACGTTAATCTCGATTGCATTTTTCTAAATTCCTCCTTTAAATTCGTCGCGTCGCTTGTAAACCAATGTTACAAGCCTGTTACATCCAAAAATCGCCCTTTCCAGGTGGACATGAGACAGGAGTGAATCGCCTGATCGCTAAGGCACATTTTCTATGGATGTTGTTTAAGACATTATAACTTTTTTTCAAAGATATGTCAAGTTAATTTGTTTTTATCGGTGAGCGTTCGTCGTCTCCCGTCAAATATGCAGCCGCTTCAAGCGTCTGAATTACATCGGTGACCTGAATTTTGGACATACATCCATCTGCTCCGAATCGACAGGTTGGCCCCGGACACGGGGGGCAGTCAGGCTTCATGCGAATCGTTTGACACTTTTCACCCACCGGTCCAAAGCGCGTCGGATCTCCTGGTCCATAGAGTCCTATAGTCTGTGTACCTACCGCTGCCGCGAGATGCATCGGACCGCTATCATTGCCAATAAACACATTACATCTGTGCAAGATTGATGCCAGTTGTGTGAGACTCGTTTCACTAGCGATGCTAATTGATTCTCCGCGCATGAGTGCTTGGATGTCGGTAATTATCTGGATTTCGTCTTTTACACCAACAAACAGTATTTGTGCACCTTTTTGGGCAATTAGCCAATCTGCAAGTTCAGCATATCGCTCAGGCAACCATCTTTTGAGTTCTATCGGAGAACCCGGATGGATAGCAATCAACGGCTGTTCTCTGTCAATCTGATGTGTCGCAAGGAAAGCAGATGCCCATTCCTTGTCCGCTGCTGTCACCGAGAAAGTGGTGGTTTGGACAGGTATTGGAATACCCGCCTGCTTTAGGACATCGAGGTTACGCGTTGTTTCGTGTGTTCCCGTAAATTGGACAGAACCTAACTTACTTCCAACTTGTAGTGCTGCACGGTCGATCCGTTTCGGTGTAAGTTTCAATAACGCAAACCAAACAGTCCGCCAATCGCCTCGGAGTTCTACCATCAGATCGTACTTTTGACGACGTAACTCTCGGTAAAGTTGGAACGTTTGTTTGAGTGAAGTCGGTTGCCCTGTACGGGAGAAAGCCGGTGAGTTATATGCCAAGACCTTGCTGACATCGGGATGCTTCTCTAAAACAACGCGACTCCATGCCCCGGTGAGGGCGTGCAGTTCCGCATTCGGATACGCCCGACGTAGATTGGAAAACACCGGTGTTGCTAACAGGACATCTCCAATATGATCGAGTTTGACAACGAGGATACGTTCGGGTGTGAAGTTCTTCGGTAAACGTTTCCGGTAAAAGAACCATTGCACGACAGCGGAAGCAATTAAAGTGAGAGTTTCGGATGCGTTCTGAAACATCTTGTTGCAGTTTACCCAATTTGTCGGGATTTGTCAAGAGAAATCCCGTATAAGGCATCTGTAGGTGGGAACTCCGATTCCCAACGCCTTGACGTAGCAGCAACCTCAAATGTGAGGACAAGTTGTTAAAAAAAAAAGGGCGCACCGCCGCTGGCGAGGTTTGGAACCTCGACCTCCCCGTTGTGTAGGAGGGAACTCCGATTCCCGATGCCTCGCGCCTAACTGAACCTGCTTTGTGATAAATACAGGAGGGAAATATACCACTAAAGTTTGGACAATCTGAATAGTGTTCCGACCCGTTCATCAAAAGTAGGCTAATTTCGCCCGAAAACCTGCCTAATATTACGCGTTTTTGTTTTGTTGACCCAACTCTTAGAAAAAGACATTTCAAAACAGAAAGCGCAGTTCCAGCGGGGCGGAATGTTTAGAGAAACCTAAGGATTCTCTAAAATTGCCTAAAGTTTGGGATATACCATAAAGATATAAATCAAGTCATATCCTTGATTGTTTTGTCAAAGAATGTTATCCTTAATCTTTATGTTGATGGAAACAATGTGTTTCTGCTAATGTCCTTAAATCTTAAAAAATTAGGAAGATCTCATAGTTTTAAGAACTTGATTAGAGAGGTAATTATATCGTGACTACAAATCTACAAAATTTTTCTTGCTCACTGTTGGATTGCTGTTTTGCCTACTTGGATGTGCCCGCGATCGCGCTGATGTCTTAATACCAGACCACGTTTCACCACCGATGGAAGTTCACGAAACCGTTGATGTTAAGGCTTCCTTTGAACACGACCTTCTGCCTATCCTCACGGCGAGATGTGCCCTCTCCGGATGCCACGTCGCTGACGGACCTCACGGTTTAGATTTCAGGACATACGAATCTTTTGTTGCAGGAGGAGAGCACCCTACATTCGTCCCAGGGAATGCGGCAGAGAGTGAAGTTGTTGAACAAATTGCTTCAGGCGCAATGCCTCCTGCAGGTCCTCCGTTGTCCGCTGCCGAGATTCAGCTCTTCGTTGATTGGGTTAATCAACAAGAAGCCCAAGACGGTGTCATCAAGCATGAACTCAGCGACGAGCATGCTGTTGAGACGGACATACATGAAGACATGGATGACGATCACGACGAGGATATGGATGACGACGACCATGGCGATGATGCTCATGATGACGACGAAGGTGAGCATGGTGACATGGATGACGACGACCATGACGACGATGACGACGATGATAATTAATACCTATGCTAACGCGCTGTGCTAGTTAATTTTGTCTTTATAGAGTTTGCTTATGCGCGAACGACATCTTTGAATTTTATCACGGAACGAGCGAACCCTTGATTCACAAAGGATCGAGAAAACAACTAGCACAAGTCGTTATGCTAACATCTTTGTCGCTTCATAGTGCTGTAGAGGCTGGTATGGTACCAGCCTCTATTTATTAAAATGCCATCGTAATTTCTAACGTCGGAACAATTGGAAAGAGGGGTTCTTCTTCAATATCGCAACCGATAATCGCTCCTGTCTTTTCATCTTGAACTTCGCTAAACGCATAGTGATCCACATTCGTATGATTATATAGGTTTAAAATCTGAAAATACCACGTCATTTCCCACCTTTTATGCGGACTCCGCTTTGTAATCCGAAAATCAAGACTATGATATGCCGGCAGTCGCTCCGAACGCGTATCGCCAAACTGCCGTTCACACGCAATATCTCCTGTCGGTAACCGCACTTCCCTGTGAATCAATGGTGTTTTCGGTTCGCCCGTATGGAAACGCCACGAAAAATAGCCGAAGGGTGAATTATTACATACCATAGCAGCAATCAAGCGTAAACGAGGCGGTGAGTAATCGCATCACACTGAAAAGTTTTAGTTCTCCTTCGCGCCACTGTTAATCCAATCAATAATGAGTTGAATCTCGGAGGCTTCCAGCGGAGGTCCGTCAGGTGGCATTTTACCCTTAACAACTTCCTCAACAAGTTCGCTCTCTTTCGCATTACCCGCGATAACTATAGCACCATGTTCTCCGCCTTTTTGGAGCGTCGCGTAAGTCCTGAGATCAACTCAGGGAAACCAGATTACCGTAGGTATAGCAAGAACTGAGTGCTCTATACTCGCCAAAAAATCACTATCGGGGACACCTTGTTTTCGGTAAGTCAAACCCTGTTAAGGATTACCGGAAAGCCAAAATTTCTCTCTATCCCGTTGAAAAATTAATTTGTGACGTTCATTTTTTGAACAGACTTGTCCATTTTTTATTACGGAAAAATTTGATAACCCTACGAAATCAGACGCTCCGTGCCTATTTCAGGTTTGGCATCATATTTGCTTGTTATGTAAATGCTACTGTTTAAATTGGCCTATGCGGGAACTGATTATTCAAATCATTTACTTCACAACGGAGTTAGTCATCATGACCATAAAAAATAGATACAGATTTTTCTTGCTGACTGTTGGGTTGGTACTGTACTTGTTTGGGTGCGATTCCGAGCGAGGTGGTTTCTTATTACCAGATAATATTTTATCCGAAAACGGGCAGGTTCCGGCTATGGAAAGCGTTGAGATCGCTAACGCTGAAACTACTTTTGAACAGAATCTTTTACCTATCCTTACAGCGAAATGTGCGTATGCTGGTTGCCATGTTGCTGGCGGACCCAAAAACCTTGACTTCAGTACATATCAAGCTTTTATAAAGGGTGGCGATGATGGTCCCGTGTTTATTCCAGGCAATGCGCAAGGAAGTGCTATTATTAATGAAATTGTCTCAGGTAGAATGCCCATCGGTGGTCCGCAGCTAACCAATGCGGAAATTCAACGCTTTACGGATTGGATTAACAGCCAAGAAATAGTCACTGATAAACCCGTTGATGAATCGCCTGAGACCCAAACTCCGGAATCCACTGACGGTACAGTTTCTTTTCAACAGGACCTTCTGCCTATTCTCACAGCGAGGTGTGCATATAGTGGTTGTCATGATGCTAACGGTCCCGACGACCTCGATTTCAGGACATACCAAACTTTCATAAAAAGCGCGGAGGACGAGGATGTATTCGTCCCAGGTAATGCCCGAAGCAGCGATATTATTGAAGAAATTGTTTCTGGCAGGATGCCTCCTGGCGGGCCTCCGTTGACTGCTGCGCAAATTCAACTCTTCAGAGATTGGATTAATCAGCAAGACCCTGCCGATTTTCCTAACCTCCGTTACGATGATGACGACGACGATGATGACGACGATGATGATGACGACGATGATGACGATGATGACGATGATGACGATGACGACGACGATGACGATGACGATGACGATGATGACTAATAGCAAGTCGAATATCTTTGTAATTCCAAATTACTTCAGAGGCTGGTTCATACCAGCCTCTGTGTTTAACCTACCTGCTCCTCTGTCAGAGCAAACTCCAAACTCATTTGCATTCCGCAAATAGATGCTGCTATACTATCTTCAATCGCTTCTACCTTTCGCAGACGAATTTCGGCTTATGCAATTTATCAAACACTTCTCAAAGATTGACGAGACAGACTTACCCCGGGTCGGTGGAAAAGGGCTAAATCTGGGGAAGTTGACGAGGACGGGTTTTCGGGTGCCGCAAGGTTTTTGTGTCACCACAGATGCCTACCGGTTTTCCGTTCAAGGTTTATTGGAACAGAACGAAAGCAGCGTTAAGGACATCGAACTGCCACCAGAACTCATTGCAGCAGTCCGCACGGCCCGGGAACAATTGCAGACCGCCACGGTCGCAGTACGTTCCAGCGCGACCGCCGAGGATTTGGCAGAAGCGAGTTTTGCGGGGCAACAGGACACTTTTTTGAATGTAACACCTGATGAACTCTTCGATGCGCTCAAGGCGTGCTGGGCATCGCTCTGGTCGGAACGGGCTATCGCCTATCGGCAGACCCAAGGCATTGCTGATGAAGGCTTAGCGATGGCAGTTGTCATCCAAGAAATGTGTGATGCAGATGTCTCTGGTGTGCTTTTTACTGTCAGTCCCTTTAATGCGGATGTCTCTATTGTTGAATCGAATTGGGGATTAGGTGAGTCGGTTGTGTCCGGTGCGATCACGCCCGATAGTTTCCATGTGTCGCGAGAAACAGGCGAGGTTGTCGAAAAAAATATCGCTGTAAAACGCGAGATGCTAACCGCTACAGGCGTAAGCGAAGTGGCATCTGCACAACAGGATGTTTCGAGCCTAATGGATACGCAACTGATGGAGTTGGCGCAGCTCGGCATGCAGGTTGAAGCCCACTATGGACAGCCGATGGATATTGAATGGGCACTCGCAGACGGGCAGTTTGTTTTGTTGCAGGCACGCCACATCACAGTCCGGGATACCACATCTAAGGCTCCTAAAGAAACTTTTGAGGAACTCCGCCAGGAGGAGATTCAGATATTGGAGGCACGCGCCGACGCACACGGCACTGTCTGGTGCCACCACAACCTCGCGGAGGTACTACCGACGCCACTACCGATGACATGGGACATTATGAAAACGTTTATGTCGGGGGCTGGTGGGTTGGGGAAAGCGTATAGCGGCTTGGGATTTTATCCAAGCGGACGGCTTGATGACGAGGGGATTCTTGACCTCATCTGTGGACGGGTTTATGTTAATTTGAACCGTGAGGCGGAACTCCATTTTAAGGGTTTCCCGTTTGCACACGATTTTGCTGCGTTGAAGCGGAACCCACAGCAGGCGATGTATGCACAAGCACAAACTGATATTACGCGAAGTAATGCCTCATTTTGGTTGAAACTGCCACTCCATATTGTTCGTATGAGCAAGGCAGAAATGCGTCTACGTCAGTGTCGTTCGGACTTTGATCGGCTGCTGACGGAAGAGGTGTTCCCAACGTTTCAGGCGGAAGTTGAAGCAGAACGAGATATTTTATATTCGGACTTATCAGATGCAGAATTAGTGGCGAAATTCCAAACATGGCGCGCCAAAACATTGGACGATTTCGCTCCGAAGATGCTCACCGCCACGCTCCTCGCTGGGTTTTCCCTTCAGCGATTGGAGGCGGGGCTTCAGAAATGTCTTGATGAGACAGCGGCAAAAATGCTCGCAAGCAGGCTTATTAGCGGGCTTTCTGGTAATCTTACTGTTGAAACCAACGGGAAGTTACAGCAGGTAGCAACTGGAGAATTGACGCTTATTGATTTCTTAAAAGATTACGGACATCGTGCCGTTGACGAGTTTGAATTGGCGCAACCCCGTTGGCGCGAAGATGCCACTTACCTTGAACAGATTGTCGCGTCCTTTCGTCAAGAAGGCACACAGATACAGGGAAGTGGTCAGTATTTTGCACGACGAATAGAACAACGCGAGGCTGCTGAAAAAGAACTCGCCGCGATCCTCAGAGAGAAGGCAAGTTTACGAAAGCAAATTGAGAGTGAACTCGATTTCACGAGGCGTTACATGCCTTTCAGGGAGACGGCGAAATTTTACCTCATGTTCGGTTATGAACAGATTCGACGCGCTTTACTTGAACTGGATCGCCGTTATCAACTTGATGGTGGTATTTTTTATCTCATGCCGGATGAGTTACCGCAACTGGTAAGTGGTAAGACTTTTGATGAGGTTATCGCTACACGTAAAACAAAGCGTGGACTGATGCTACAGATTGAGGTGCCCGATGTCATTTTCAGTGATGCGTTGGAGGATATAGGCGCGCCGATGGTAACAGAAGCGGCGGAGGCATATACCGGGATAGGTGTCTCCACAGGGGTCGCAACAGGAAAAGCGCGTGTGCTTTTGAACCCAGCAGATGTACACCCATCTGACCGAGATTATATTTTAGTGTGTCCCTCAACCGATCCTGCGTGGACACCGCTGTTTCTACATGCAGCGGGGCTTGTGATGGAACGTGGCGGAATCCTGTCACATGGGGCGGTTGTTGCGAGGGAGTATGGGGTGCCTGCTGTAGCAAACATCCCAAACGTAACTCAGCACATCGCTGATGGACAGATGCTTCAGGTTGATGGAAATCAAGGAACGGTTTCAATTTTCCCCGACACACCGTAGTGGAGAAACGGACCATGATGTTTGATGCCTATTGGGATAAATTACATCAGAAGCGCAGGAAGACTCGCAGGGCACTCCTGATTTCGTTGGTTTTACACACCATCGCCATCGGAATTATGAGTCTTGGCTACATCCAGTGGTATCGACCAATGCAACCTTCAGAACCGCTTACCTCTGAAGCCATTGCTGTGACGACGCTTCAACGTTTTCATGTGAGTAGTACCCGCAAACGTTCTATGTCAACTGCGCGGCGTTCAACACCTGTGCGTGCGAAGACCTCGCCTGCTGTTAACCAAAATATCACAAAGCCGTTGCCTTCAGTACCCCCGACTGCGTCCAGTGCCTCAATTCCTGTGTTAAGAACAGATGCCCGACTCCCAATGGCTGAAACCACTCTGCACAAACAGACCGAGGAAACTCCCGCGTGGAAGACGATTGCGACCGCGCATGCAAAAACGCCTACGATCACACCTAAGCCTAAACTCTTGCAGGCACAGGCTACAATGAACAAAGAAACAGGTGATAAAAGTCCAGCACCACCAATTGACAGAGACGCACGCATGGGAGAAGCACTCGAAGGGATCGCGGAAAGTGTTGCTGATAGCCAGACTGAAACTGCTGTTGACCTCGTTTTTCTGCTTGACATTAGTGGCAGTATGATAGATAATATTCGTGCAGTCGGCAGACAACTCAATCGGATGGTAACGGTATTTGAAGGGAAAGGAATTGACTTCACGCTTGGTATCGTTATCTTCAGGTATCTTGAACGTGATACAATTATCCATCCGCAAACGCGAGACAGTGAGAGATACAAACGATTGTTAACTTCGCATGTTGTCGCTGCTGCCGGCGATGAACGAGCGCACAATGCCATCGTAAAAACGATTCGCCGCGTCGATTTTCGCGAAGGGGTGGACCGGCGGTTTGTCTTGGTCACTGATGAAGCGAGCAAAGGGTCTTACACACTACCAGAGGTATTGACCCAGTGCTTTCAAAACAATATCACCGTGGATGTCATCGGTATTAATCATACAACGCATAGGGCACTAACGACTAAGACTGGGGGACTCTGGTTTCCCATCCCAATACAGGAATAGCGATCAGCAATCAGCAGTCAGCCGTCAGAAGAATGGTTTTCAGTTAGGAAGTTACTTTTAACGAAAACTTAGCCCGCAACGAAGTGGAGAGAGGATCTACGGAAAGGCATTTCAGATTTCCAACCTGCCTCAACGAACCGCAAGGAACATTAGAAAAACGAAAACTTAGTCCGCAACGAAGTGGAGAGAGGATCTACGGAAAGGCATTTCAGATTTCCAACCTGCCTCAACGAACCGCAAGGAACATTAGAAAAACGAAAACTTAGCCCGTAACGAAGTGGGAGCGAATTTAGCGAAAGGTATTCAAATTTCCAACCCACCTCAACGAACCACAAGGAACAGAACATTAGAAAAGCGTTGGAAGATATGTTATAAAGTGAGCGTAGCCCATAATGAAATGGAGGGCGGCTCTAGAGAAAGGCACTTCAAATGCCAATCACCCGTCAGTTAACCGCAAGGAAAATTTAAAAAATGAAATGGGCGTTGAATACGTATCAAACTTGCCAAGAATGGGAGTTAGGTCGGATACTTGACACCGCTGAGGCGACCGGCTATCAAGGTGTCGAGTTATTAATGGATTATAAACAGAAACACGGATTTGAGTGGGATACGCCAAGAGAGGCTTGGGACGGATTAAAGGCGCAGGTCAATGCGAGTGGCGTTATTATCTCCTCGCTCACCAGTTGCCAAAATTTCCACTCCGAAAACGCTGCCGACCGCGAGGAAACCGTCCGACGTGTTACGCGCGTGATCGACATGGCAGAATTTATGGGCTGCGACCATGTCCGAGTACTCGGTGACCGATATACTGAAGAAAACCGAGATGCCATTGTCGGTTACGTTACAGATGGACTGAAGGCTCTCGGTACCTATGCAGCTGAGAAGAATATCACTGTCTCTATTGAGATGCACGGGTCCTTCACAGATCCGGATTCGGCGATGCAAGTCATCGAAGGTGTGAATCTGTCAAATGTTGGTTTCGTCTTCAATTCACAATTCGTCGGCTGCGATACTGGAAGTATTGAACCGCTCTTTTCACGCGTGGCTCCACACATCACAGCGGTGCACACACACCGGGTAGAGGAACCAGAAACGTTTGACCTTTACCGACAGATGTTCCAATGGCTTAATCGCATCGGTTTTTCAGGTTACATCTCCAACGAGTGTGCTTATACGGGACCCGATCCAGAGAAGGTACTCGCACTCTACGTCGGGCTTTTCAAAGCGTTTGTTTAAAGATGGATACACTGCAATCAGCACACCTCTATAAACGAGTCACAATCCCAGATGCATTTCTGAACGAAACAGACGGGAATGCGTGGGGCGGTGACATCCGCATCGGTGATTTGACGGGCGATGGCACTGTCGATTTTCTGGTATACAAGTCGCTCGGAGGGATTCATCCCTGTTTCCTCGGCGCGTTTACACTGGAGGGCGAACCCCTGTGGTCGCTTGGTGACAAGCACCTTGAGATTAGGGACGCGGATGCCAAGGACACCTGTTTAGCAACCCTCTCACCCGACCGACCCGGTCCCGTCGCTATTCACGACATCGATGCCGATGGACAGGCAGAGGTTATCTGTTTCTGGGTAGATACGGATGCTTCGGAAGTGAGTAAGTGGGATTTGTCTGCAATTCGCTTGATGATTCTGGATGGTGCTACGGGTGCTGTTAAACAGACCCTTGCCCCAGATGCCTTACGTCAGTGTAATGCTTACGCTGAAGGTGAACGCCATATCTCCAACTATGTCCATCAGCGATTGATGATCGCCAACTTCTCTGGAAAGGCACAACCACAAGACTTCGTTGTGAAAGTGGGCGTAAATCTGCTCGCCTTTAACCACAAACTGGAACTGCTCTGGCAGTATACCGATGAGTGGTTTCGTTACCCAAAGCATTCGGCGTATATTCCGGCAGTCGGTGATTTTAATGGTGACGGACGTGATGAAGTCAACGGCGGCAATTTCGGACTCACTGCCGATGGCACTGTACTCTGGAATCGCTTCTTCGGCGATAATATGGACTCGGTTTTAGTTTCCGAGTGGGATGGCAATAACCGGGCTATCCTTTCCGGTGGTGGACTGGTGGTTGATACCGTGGGGGACCCAATACTCTCGCTCGGTTTTGATGTTGTCCCGCACGGACAAGAAATTCGGTGTGGCAAATTACTTTCAGATCCATCCAAAGATGCTTTGGTTATTCGCTATAATGGACATCACCCGGATCTGATGGTGGTAGACAAAGATGGGCAGATTAGAAGCCGATTTCACGTTGATGAAACACCGAACAATACAGGTTTGGAGGTTATCCGCTGGCACGGAGTGGGACACTCTGAATTGATTTATAGTCCGGCTGCACTTTACGATGGTGCGGGGAACAGGTCGGTAACATTCCCTGAGCTTCCGCCGCCGACCGGTGGCAAAATGGGATGGTATCACTGCTTCCCCGCGGATGTCTGCGGCGATGCACGCGAAGAAGTTATCCTTTATGATCCCTATAGTGATGCTGTCTATATCTACACATCAACACCTTTTCAACCCGATCTGTTTGATGGGTATCAGCATACCGAACGGCAATACAATACGCGGCTAATGGATTGAAATATGAAAACCAATGTTGTCAATAAATTTCTACTCATTTCGATTGATTGTTGGCGGTTTGACGCGCTCAGCCGGACCAATCCGCTTTTCAACACACCGAAGTTTGATCTGTTGACCCAAGATTTCTCGCTTGCTGAGAAGTTTTTCGTGTCAGCACCCGCGACCCGACCCTCTCATACCTCCTATTTTACCGGACTTTATCCGTTTGAACACGGTGTCTACGGACAAACCTATCTCAAGATGTTCAAAGGGATTCCAAACCTGTTTCAGATTTTTAACGATGCAGGGTACCATATTACAGGACGTTCCGAACGTCCAGAGGTGTTCCGCTTTCTCGATTTTGAGCCGTTTATAACGTCGGTTGATCCAAATGCGGAAGCACAGCATCTCGGTTCGCTTGAAGACCTGATACAACACCTTAAGCAACCCTCGGATGTGCCACAGTTCAGTTTTCTGCACTTCTGGTATACACACGGTGGTTACGGTATGGGTGGGATTCCGCGGGCACCGAGCCTCAAGTCGCTTGTTGATCAGGGCAGGATGGATGAGGCATTGCGTATCTATTACGCCGCAGCGACGCATATACTCGAATTTAAACTGGTTGAAATCCTGAAACAACTCCAACTCTCAGAGTGGGCAGTCTTCATCTTCGGGGACCATGGTGAAGGTATCTGCGAAGAGCTTATTGATCACGGCAGCACGCTTAATCAGAACGTGCTGCACGTGCCACTATTGGCGCATATCCCTGGTGTATCAAACCTTGAATTCCCGGAACCTCCGATTTCGGCGATAGATCTGTTCCCGACTATTACGAATCTTGCGGGCATGGATGTGGACTATCATGGGTATGGACGAAATCTATTATCTCCATTGGGAGTTGATAAAAATCGTTTGGTGTTATCGGAGTTGGATAGTCTCTACGGTATTGGGTTTCTCAGTAAAAACAATTTGGAGATGCCACATCACCGCGTGACATCTCGAACAACGGTCGATAACGTGGAGATTGGTAAATATTCGGAAGGGGTTCGGCTCTGGTCATTAACAGATGGTGAACACCTCTACCGTGAAGATGAACAGACGGGTGAGTTTGTATATAGGCGTGTACTGAGTGGCGAAGATCTCACCTGTGAAGACCCAGATCATTTCCGTGACGCTTACGACGAGATCTTGATGAATTCCAGTTATCAGCACCTACAAGCACAAGAATCCACGACTGAGGAGACAGAAATTCTGGAAGGCAAGTTGCGGAATTTGGGATATGTTGAGTAGCCTCTATTTCAGTCGGCAACTTCATCAATCTGTACTGCATAGGGCTGTACCAAAATATCCGCGGGAATTCCGAGACCTTTATGCAATTTCCGAATCATGTCAAGCGATAAAGCGCACTCCCGATTCAAGACTTCTGACACACAGGTATCCGCACCGAGATAGGTCTGAAGGTCAGGTTCGGATAGCCCTTGGCTCTCCATATAGTGAAGAATTGCCTCAATAGGATCTGGTGGAGGAATTGGGTAGTGCTTATCTTCATAAGCCTCCACGAGTGTAACAAGCACATCAAGCTGATCCGCTTCTGGTGAACCATGTTCTGCATCCCAAAGTTGATCAATGGTCTTCAGCGCAATTTCATAATCTGCTTCGGATCGGATCGGTTTAATATCCATAGTTACTCCCTAAATCGTTGAGGCATCAATTTTATCATAGGCATTGTGTGTTCCAATGAATCGGATATAAACGATGCCAGATTGATAATGGATAGCGGTTACCAGACGATAATAATTCCCTTTGATGTTAAAGACTACCCGGTTGTTTTTGATAAAACTAGCATTTCGATAATCAATTTTTACATCAGATGGTCTCTTCCACTCAGCACGTTTCACACGAGTATACCACGTTTTAAGTGCTGCTTCCGCATCAGAATGCTTCTCCCAAAATTCTTTCAAAGTTCTGCGCGAGATAACTCTCATGTAAGTACTATACCATAGAGGTGGAAATTTGTCCTGCTGAATAACAAACAGGTCAGAAAGTAAAAGTATTTAGGACTTACGCATCAGCGATTTTTATCATAGGAGATTTTAGTTGTTGACAGAGGTATTCAGAAAGCAATCCGTGTTTGACTTGATAAAGGGTTTGGCCTGTTTGATAAGCTTTACGCATCAGGTGCCCCCAAACCAAAAACGCAGCAGCAATGTGATTGCGAACAATACGCGGGAGACGACACTGGCAACTTTCCAAACCTGTCAACTGTTTCGATTCTCGGTGAAATTGTTCAATCTTCCAGCGCACGTCGCACACCTGTCGCACGACGGACACATCGGATTGGCTCAAGTCGTTGGTCGCAACAGAATCCGTGCGTTGAGAAGACGCCACCCGGAAAACTTTCACTTTGTGATCTCTTGGAAATCTATGAAGTTTCAGACGTTTGCCTGATCTTTCTTCTGCCTCTGTCCACTGTAAAGCATCAATACGTTGATAGGGTTTCTTGGCATCAGAATCATCAACAAGACGATTACATTTCAAAGGAACATAATACGTCTTATCAAGATTTTCAATGTAAAGGAGCAGAGATTTGCTCGCATACCAAGAATCCATCAACACTGTTGAAAAAGCGATGTCCCGCGAGTATACCCAAACCGAGAGCATATCTCGGACATGATCTAACTTCGATTTACCGTCGCCATCTTTATCGTAGATACGATAATCAATGAGCCAATATCGGTCTAACTTCGGATTCACATAGACGCACGTAACAATGGCAATACCGTTGATGATACCGCCAGCATTACCACTGTATTGTCTCTTGGCAAGTGCGATCTTCTTGGCATAGCGTTTATCAATGACGGTATCATCAAAAATAAGGTAGCCATCGGGAGCCAGCACCACGTCATCTTTGACGTGTTCCCAAAGCATGCGGGGCGTCAGAAGGTCTCCTGCGAGATACCGGTTGAGCTGATCATGACTAAAACTTTCACAATGTTCTGCGAAATGCGTCAGTGTATAGTTGATAGGCGTGCTGAGTAGATATTGGCAATAATCAAGACGGGTCGGTCTAAGCATCTCTTATGTCCCTCCTCAAACACCATATTAGTGTTTTTGGAAGACTAGGTCAAGCATTATTGCGTAAGTCCTAAGTATTATAGGAATCTCACTGGGGAATTATACGAAGAACCGTTTACTATGTATCTCTCAATGTTTATTGACAGGAAAGACGCTTTCACTGTCAGGTTTGAAAGGGTTGTTGTTTACCAAGGGAATGTTTCCTTTTTTCTCTTCAACAAATTCCCATTCGCCTGTTTTCCAATGCTTTTCGTAGGCGTAGATAACATTGAGACCTTCAAATTCCAGCCAGACACGCTTCGCCTGTGGATGAATCTCATCATCTATGGAGGCGACAGCGTGTTCATGATTCTCAGACCAGATAAGACACCGCGGCTTCGGTTCTCGTGTTTCCCCGTCCGATAATATGTAGAGATCCCTGTATTTCATCACCTGCCTCTACAGTTCATGGATTGTTGCCTCAAGCGTTTCTATATCCACAACGGCAACCGTTGCTTTTCCCGTCGTCCAACCACCGGTTTCCCCAGGATTGAGCAGGAGCGATTTTTCCTTCTGGATGTCTACTTGGTGGGTGTGTCCATAAACAACGATGTCGTAATCGCCACTTTTGGAGATTGGGATGGCGAATTCAGGATAGTGCATCACAGCGATATTCTTTTCACCGAGGGATGCGCTTGCAAGGTTAGGATGTACCTCACCATTGATGGCTTCAAACCGCTTAGCAACGACGATACGTTCGCCGTCATTATTTCCAAATACGCCGACAACACGACAATTTAAGTCCCCTAATGGGTCAATGGCAAATGGAGCAATAAAATCACCAGCATGGACAACGAGGTCCACATCAATTTCGTTGAAAAGTGCGACAGCGCGTTTGACGTTTGGAATGTTGTCGTGGCTGTCGGACATAACACCAAGTTTCATAATTTTAAATTTCCTTTTTATTGTCAAATCTGAAAATATATTTACAGTTCGTCAGTGAACAAAAGCCCCGCCACCGCTGGCAAGGTGTTCCCTTGTTAAACAAAAACCTCTTAACCGACAACCGACAACTATTTACATTACGGGTTTAAATCTCGCAAACCTATTTAGGCGACTACCGAGACAGGTATTTTGTGGATAACATTGCCGAGGTAACCCTTAGGATTCCAAGGTTGCGTGAAGGGCTGTGCAGTGCCTGTATCGTCATACGCGCGTGCCCATATTTCATAATAGCCTCTGTTTACAAGCGTGAGTTCGGTCTCCCAATGGGACCAAGCGTATCTGTTTGATGGTTGAATCAACTGGGTTTCTTGCCACTGAAGACCGAAGTCTGTAGAGACAGCGACTTTGTCAATCTGATTTTCACCCGCCCATGCATGACCTCGGACCTTTATAGCGGTGTCAGTGCTGAATTCCACGGATGATTGTGGCTGTGTAATCAAAGATTTAACCTGCCATGCAGTTGCGATGCGCATATCTTCAACTGGCGGTGTATCTCCCGGTGCTATCGGATAAGCCGGGACGCGGTAGGAATACCCACTCATTTTCTCGGAGTCGTGAACCTTGTCTCTCACCCAGATACGGTTGAGCCACTTTTGCATAGCACTGCCGATACATCCCGGAACAATCAATCTCGCAGGGAATCCGTGGGCTGCTGGCAATACTTCTCCATTCATCTTAAGCGCGATGAGCGTATGTTCATCCATCGCTTTCTTGATCGGGATTCCTCGTGAAAAAGGTTCGCTACCGTCATTGGGTAGATCTTCGCCATAGTTGCCAGTATAAACAGCACTTGACTTCACACCTGCGGCTTGCAAGACATCGCGCAGACGTACGCCAGTCCATTCGCTACAAGCGACCGCGCCGCGTTGCCACGGTGTCCCGCTAACCTCTGGAACAAATAGGCTTCTGCCGTTCCCCGCACATTCCAATACCACTTCCATGGTGACCTGCGGAAACCGCAACAAATCATCCATAGACAGTGCAAGTTCTTTATGAACTTCACCCTCTATGACCAACTTCCATCCACGGAGATCTTTATTTATTGCTCGTTCTGGGATGCCGCTGTTATTACGGACGAAATGTCGTTCTGTGGGAGTAACGTTATCATTGAGGAGATGCGGGGCAAACTCACCATTAAAAGGGATCTCCGAATGGACGAACATATCCGGCTTCGGGAGTCCTGCTGCCTGCGGGTCTTCCAAGACAACCGGTATGAGTCCTCTGTCCAACAGACCTCGATCAACGGCTTCGCAGCCTGCCCCAAACATACCGAGACTCGTAAGCAGTGCCGTTTTACCTACTTTAGCGAGAAAATCCCGTCTTGTTGATTCAGGAACAGTTTTATGCCAATCCGTAAAACTGGGGTTGTGCGTGCTTTTTGGCATCATTGGAATTTTATTTCAAAAAAGAGACGGGCTTTCCTCCTACCGCGAGAGCAGTGGGATTCCAGCCCGAAGCGTTAGAAACCGTTAAATCTAATCATCGTCGCGTTCGCTGAGCAACTCACCGCGTGCGAGGCGTTCTGCGTTCTCGGTGGACCACAAAATGTTCTTCATCAGCTTCTGCGCCGTGATGTAACGTGTCGCTGCCAGTAGATGCATCCGTTGTTCTTCAGAGTCAACTGACAAATCGTAATGTCGGAAGGCGACTTCGAGGACCTGGAACATGTGGAGTTCTGCGTCTTCACGTAGCAAGATGTGTGAGAGCGTTCGTTTCAGCGCGTCGATGTCATGCCCTTCTTCAAGATATTGATTGACCAGAATCTCTGCCTCGTAGACTTTTTGGAAGTCAGCGAATTCTTGGAGTCGATCTAACATTTTGTCAGCAGAGGTATAAGTTTCATCAGGTATCCGTTGCCCGGGTCTCGGAATACGGGCGGCAGGCATGTTCAACCAGCGTAAGTATGCCAAATAGACGACACCGTGAAAAATGCCGCGCAGAAGGTTAGCACCCGGCGCATACTGGAAAGCGTGGTAAAGGGCGTGAGAGTATGAGTAAATGTTCGCGACATCGTGCCAGTCGCCTTCGTTCTTGAGATGGAACCGAGCAGTACGAACTGCTGAAGCGTATGTCATCGCTCGGCAGATGTCGGTTGGATTGACACCAGCGCGAAGTTTCTCTTCAACCACGGCGACAGTGGGTTCAAACTCGTCACCGAGCAGCGTCTCTGTAAACGCTGAAATATCGAGTTCTGCTTCGTTCTCTTGATTGTCTTTCCAGATACTATCGAGTCTTTCAAAGACGGGTTCTAAGACAGGTACAGCGTCAGCCCATCGAGAGGTTTCCTCATGCCGTGTTCTGCTGACTAGATCAACGACAATCGGACGCAAAATCTCGTGTGAGCCTTCCCAGTTGACGTAATCCAACGCTTCAAACATTTTATTCGCGAAATCAAGGGCGTGTCCGTCACCGGTAAAGTAATAGTCTGTTGCTGCAGTGTATACGAAGTCTGCGAGGACTGATTTATCGTAGTCTCGGTCATTCAACGTTAGCAAGATGCGTTCCGCCGCGCCGCTGTGGCGTTTATCAATAAAATAACGGAACCATCGCATCAGTGTTCCCAGATCATGTTCCTCGTTCATTCGCGGGAAGGGTGCGCGGTAGGGGCGTGCGCTGCCCGTTGTTCGACGGCTAATCTGGCTTAATCCGTGTACGAGAAACAGGTTATGGTCATCTGGATCAACATCATCCCACAAGTTCGCTGCTAAGGTAAGGATAGCAACACCTGACGACCATCCATCACTACTTTTATGTGCACCGTAGTGGAGTCCCTGTTGGATAATCTCCGCGGGTGTCGCACCCGCATCACGTAGTGCTGTGACGGCTTTCGCGATAAAGAAGGTACTGCGATCCTTGAGACCACGCTCAAGTGCACGCTTGCCGTTTGCGATGACACGCTGCTTTGCTGCCTCTCGCTCGCCTTTCGCTAACCCGACGTATAAATAACCGTCCTCTCGGGCTTCAACGGGGAACGCTTTCAGGTCATCGCCGAACGCCAAGAAGCAGGCACCTGATTTGAGGTCAAATTCCCAATGGTGCCAATGGCAGATCAGGACACCATCACGGATACTCCCTTGGGACATTGGATACCCCATGTGTGGGCAACGATTGTCAACGGCATAAAATTTGTCACCGGACTTGAAAACAGCCAGGTGCGTGCCGTTAACATGAAAGGGTTTGCCCTCCAATTCCTCGAAATCTTCAGCGGGGCAAAGTTGATGGTAGTCAAGTTTGGTTTCTTCTATCGTAGTTAGTGGTGGTGCTTCAACGTGGATGGAACCGATCCCGGTTTCTTCAAGGGCAGAAGTTGGAGTTTGCACAGTCTTTTCCTCCTATTGAAGATTTTTTGTTTCTCATTGTTATACCATTTCTAAAAGGTCAATACCGATCAATGCTTACAAAAAACTTGACAAGGATAATCCTGAAAATTGGGTTACTACAAATGGAAAGAAATCGTGCTTACAAAGCACGCACACAAGCAGAAGCAGCGTTAAGATTTACGGTTGGTTTGTTTCTTTTCACAATAGGGTGAGAAATCTACATACTTTTCGCCCTGCTTCAGACGTTGTTCCCGACGTTTCATCAAAAAATCCATAAGGGTATCCACGTCACCAAACAGATCTGCAATCCGCTCCTTCGCTTGTCGGCATTCGTTCAAAATTTCATCATTCATGAGAGTCCCTCCAGTATCGCCTTTGGTGATGCAATGCGGGGCGGCGAATAACCTGCTTCACGACAAACACGAATTCAAAACGTTTATCGTCCCAAAACTCACGGGTAATTCTTTGCCATTCTGATGTCTGTGGAACACGACTCGGTCTTGAGATCAGGTAACTTGGTATCGTTGAGTCAATGTAAACACAATATGCTTTTTCTTCAGGATCGATTCTCATCCATTAAATGATAACATAAAACACTTTTTGGTGCAAGTTTTAGATGGTTCGTTTTGTCTGAATCAATCACGGATTTTCGCATCGCCGATTCAGACAACACCGATTCTAAAAATGTATATCCCACATTAACCTTACCATTCATCCCGCACCCGGTAGGTGCGGTTTCCCAACCGCACCATAGGTGTCAATTTAGGGAAAATAAGTATGTTTTTCTTGTAAGAAAAAAGGTGTAAATCGGAAATACCTCTTGTATAATGTAGAAAAGAAAGTAGTGGTTATTTCTACAAAAAAGAGGTATCTCCAATGTCCATTTTACAACAAGTGCCAGATAAAATGCAAACGATCCTTGAAACCGTTGCAGATGAAGTCGCTGTCACTACAGGGTTCGTCAAGAGAAAGCGAAAACTTACCGGGAGTGCGCTGGCGCAAATCCTCGTCCTCGGTTGGTTGGAAAACCCAGAGGCGAGTTATCAGCAACTTACTGAAACCGCTGCGACGCTCGGCATACAAGTCAGCCGACAAGCACTTGAACAACGTCTGACCCCTGAAACTGCTAAAATGTTGAAACTCACACTTGACGCTGCGATTACAGAAATGCTTGAAGTTGCCGGTCGGCGAGAAGCCCTGCCTTTACTTCAGCAGTTTAGTGGTGTCTACATTCAAGATAGCACGTGGATCACACTCCCCGATGAACTCCACGAGACGTGGAAGGGCCAACCGAAAAAGAATCATCGGCAGAAAGCCGCTTTGAAACTTCATCTCTGCTTTGATATCCTTACGGGGAGGTTTCACGACTTCCAACTGACTAATGGCATGACGGCTGACAGCACCGCCGCAAAAGCAGCCGATCCACTGCCACAACGGAGTTTACGACTCGCAGACTTAGCATATTTTTCGCTCGATGAACTTGAAAAACTCACTGAAAACGACGTCTACTGGATTTCGCGTTTGAAAGCCAACTCTTACCTCGCTGATGAAAACGGTGAACGCATTGATTTAGGAAAGATGCTCAAAGCAGAAGTAGAAAACACCTACATCCGTAAGACGCTACGGATCGGCAAAAGAAAGCAACTCCGTGTTTACCTCATCGCCGAGAAACTTTCTGAAGCAGAAACGAATAAACGCCGACGCTCCATCCGATACCGTGCCAAACGTAAAGCCCAAACACCGTCAAAAGCACTCTTACGGCTCGCTGGATACAACCTCTATATCACCAATACCGAAGAACATCAACTCACACCGAAACAGGTCTGTGCCATTGTCGGTATCCGTTGGCAGGTTGAACTGATGTATAAGTGTTTCAAAAGTATCGGAAAACTTCATGTTTCTCGAAGTCAAAAACCGTATCGTATGCTATCTGAAATCTATGCGAAACTTATTGCCCTTCTGATCCAACATGCCGTCATGTTAGTCGCGGGATACCGACACATACAACAGAGTTTCATCAAAACAGCGAAGCATATCGCAGGTTATGCCAGACTCCTCACCTTGAGTTTTCATCGCTCAAAAACAGCACTTCGTGAAACCTTGAAAACCATAAGGTGTTCATTTGAAAATGGAGGCACTTTCCAGAGAAGCACTGGAAAAAACACAACCTTTTGGAAACTCAAAGAGGCTACCGAAAATCCCTAAATTGACACCTATGGTGCGGTTGGGAAACCGCACCATAGGTGTCAATTTAGGGATTTTTCACGGTATTTTGGGACGACATTTTTACAAATGCCGCCCCTACGGGGCTTGGCTCCTTTGGTTTTAACGCTGCTACACAGATGCTGCAGAAATACCCAAGCAAATAAACCCTACGGGACTGAAGAGGGTTTCTGGCATGTACAAAGTTTATGGCTAAAACCCGGCACAGTTGGAAACAGTGAAGAAACACCCAAGCAAAAACCCTACCGGATCTGGGACTACAACGGTTGTTTTTTCTAAAATTGACGGTTATGGTGCGGTTTCCCAACCGCACCATAACCGTCAATTTTATTTAAAAAAGGACAACCACAATCCCCAGGTCCGGCAGGTTCGATTTCCTAATCGCCCTGGACTTAAACCTAAAACGCACGTCTGCTAAAACTCTCTTTAGTCCCGTAGGGACGGCATTTGTGTAGAAACACGTTTACCCCAATGCTTTAGCCCCGTAGGGGCGGCATTTGTAGAGATGTTCCTACTCCTAAATTGACACCTATGGTGCGGTTAGAAAACCGCACCATAGGTGTCAATTTTAGAAAAAGTAACTGCCTCAATCCCCAGGTCCGGTAGGTTCGGTTTCCCAACCGAACCGGATTTACACAGAAACATTGAAGACTTCAAAACCCTCTTCAGTCCTGTAAGGTTTATTTGCTTGGGTGTTTCTTCACAATGTTTATAGAAGGACGTTTCAAAGAAGTATTCAACCCTGTAAGGATGGCATGTTTATATCGCCTCTGCTAAAACACCGTCCAAAATCCCTAAATTGACACCTATGGTGCGGTTTGGAACCGCCCCGGGCATAGCCAAAAACAGTAGATCTTTTTAAGAGGAATCGTCAATCAGAATTGGTATTACTTCAATACCTCTGCAATGGGAATTATGTCCTGATCGGGAATAGCAGAAAGTTTCATGAGATGGAAAAGATCTTCACCGATTCCATAGATAGTCATCTTGTTGGGTTGTATGTTCATATAACCAACAGTGATTTGACCACTGAATGTTACAGGTATTTTGTAATCAAGATAGCTCTTGAGACAAAGATCATGGCACTCCTGGAGCACTTGATAGAGTTCCTTTGAGAATTTTTCATGATTTTGATAGTCTTGATTGCGTAAGCCGTAGCGATACTTCACTGAGGAAAGTTTAAGTATACAGAGTTGACGATAAGTCAGTTCTTCGGCTGCCTTTATGAGTTGATGTCCCATATCCGTGCTGATATTTGAATCAAGAGCGATGCCCGCGAGCAAATATCCGACGTACGGAATCTTCTTTTCTTGTAGTTCTCGCTGACACTTCAACATTATAGCCTCTGCAACCTCTTCTGCATCCGATCTACCTGTTGGTTTTTTATCAAAGAATCCATCATTACGGAGACTTTCGCCATTTTCTATACGTTGGTGAATTTCCAATGCTGCAATCGCTAACACTTTACCTACGCGAAAATCTTCTCGAGGGGACAGCTGCCGTTCTTTAATATCTTTTCCAATACCTTTTAGCGTTCCAGAAACTATGACACCAGCAGGACCAGCCAAAAACCCTACGAACGGATCTACCGCTGAGAACAAACTTAACGTTCCCGAAATTCCGCTACCAATCAAATCAGCATAATTATTTTTGATAAATTGCTTTAATTAGACTCATTCATATTTACTATTTCTCAAGTTAATTTGATCATGAAACGTAGACGTTGGCAAATAGTTCTCACCGATTGAGTGTTTCCCATTCCTTTTCAAGGTTGCATCGGGATTTCTTTCCGCCGTGGATGCTCGGTTCGGCACATAACAGTTCTCGGAGACGGTGTATTGCCTTGTGGGCATCCTCGGATGTGATGTTCAACACCTCAATCAACAAAAGACGATCAAGTTCGTGACGGACTGGATCGTGATCTGCCTCGTTGAAGGGCAACATTCGCTGATGTTTCAGGGTGTGAAAGATGCGTTCAGCGTTTGTCAATGTTTCATCTGACAGACAGCGTACATCCAGTGTAGGCATTTGGAGTAAGGCGGTTCTTGAACTTACGCCTCTACCGGGTTGTTGTTTTCCGCTATGTACCCAGTGGAGTAGAAACCCTAATGTTGAATTGCCCCAGAGCGTCCAGACATAATCGTAAACCTGTTTTTCTAACACAACGTTGGGCAATGAATTTATCCCCAGAGCAGGTTTTTCTGTGAAAAGGACTCCGAGAGAATTGGCATTAAAGCCTATCATAGTATTGAAGTGAACACGTCCATTGCGGGCAAGAATAGTTTGTGCTTTATCGTGACGACTGGGGCGCGTGATGAGATGACAATCAGGTTCAACCATCATTGCTCTTTGTGCTGGTGCCTTAACATGCCATAAGCCTGGATATAGGTCGGTGTTGGTGTAAGTTTTTTCGACATCAAACGCGCCTCGCTCCCCTTTTTCATGGATATCTCGATGATGCGCGCTTACTTCTGCAATATCATTCACCCGACACATTCGGATTTCTAAAGGGCTTGCTTGTGCTGGCAACCACATCTCACTATTTGCCAAACGATAAGCAGATTGGATTAAAGCCATTTGCTTTATCCGAACTGCATCCCACGCGCCATCTATTTGTAAGGGACAGTTGAGCGCATGTCCAAGAGAATCGTCTCCGACTTTGAGCGGATCACCGCCACTTGGTTCATCTTCTAATCGCCGGACGTTATCAAGTCTATGAGTGGTATTGACTATCTCAAGAGCTTCCAGCACACTTCGGGGACGGTGGTTCAGAGATATAAACATTCCGCGACCAGTGTTATCAATTTTTTTACCCTTGGTTGCTACCACCATGCACTCTGCTATAGTTGTATCCGCTGAGAACGCGCAGTTTTCACCCTTAGCATCCGCGATAGTAATCACAAAAAGGTCATGATATTCAGTTGCCCACATGTTCCGAACCTTCTTCCAATGCGGAGAAACAAGACATGCAATAGGCAAGATGAAACCCATTTTACTATTTCCATTTTCCTTCAGCATTTTGTTTGCAAGGTCAACAAAATCAGAAGCGAGACCAGCGTTACCATCGCCAACTTGCCAATCTTTTTGTCTGCGGGCACGCCGCATTCTCTGTTCCTCCTCTTTGTCCCTGCCACTTCCTTTGAACACTGCTTTTGGAACACTGCTGTTAGCATCTGAATCTGGTCTGGTAAACGGTGGATTTAGGACGATAATATCAAATTCTCCATAGCGAAATTTCTGTTGTGTCATCACTGTCGTGTCGTCTTCTCCACCGATCTGTTGAGCCGCTGTGCCCATCATTGGGAGAGGTAATGTTTCCGGGATATCGTATAGATCGAGTGCGCCCAGAGCATAGCTGCGATCTTATTGGCTGCCGTAGGGCATGGTGTGAATTCGGGTGTTACCGATTTTCAAGTCAGGGTAAATGCTTGTCAGGAGAGAGGCGGTTAAGTGGCTTGCGTTCGGCATAACATCGCATCCAACAAGATTTTTCTCTATCATCTGTGTATGGATACGGCTGCCTTTGCCACCAGCATGTTCGTGCAGTTCAAGGATACGTTGGTATGCGCCGTTGAGGAGTGAACCTGTTCCGCATGCGAAATCTGCTACCTTCAATTCGCTTACGTTTTCCTGCGTTTTGGGAAGGACTAACGCTGATAGTAAGGCAACAGATTCGAGGCGAGTATAGTTTGCTTTGACATATTTTCTGTCAACGATAAGACGTTGGAAAACGGTTCCAGCGAGTTCATGTATTTGTGTGAGTCTCTGGTCAACCAGCTCCTTTGCGGTATCACAGAGGGTTGCGAGTATTCTATCAACAAGTTCATCATCGGTCGCGATTGCCGCTATGAGCCGTTTGGCAACATGGAAAATTGGACGGTAATTTACCTTAAGGATGATGTCCCATCCTGCTATGACCTGTTCGTATTGAAGCCGTTTCGCAGTGTCAGAGAGCATCCGTTTGAGGGACATCACTCTTTCCATTTCAGGTTTCCCCGCGAGAACACTCTGGAATACAAATGCGTTGGTAACGATGAGCATCGCCATCCGTGAGGTTTGTTCACCAGCCTTTTGGAACAGAACCGTTTCGATTTCTGCACCGATGCTGGGACGTTCTTGAATCGCTGCTTCAAGCTGCTTCGCGGCGGTTTCTATCCGTTTTTCCAATAAATCGGCGGCGGCATCTATTTTAGAAATGGGAGTTGCTCTGACGCGAATAGCGGTTGCGATGTCGGCGACACTACCTCTTAACCAACCACTTTGTGGAAAAGATTCAGGTTCTATCTCGTTATCAGGTTCTGATTCGGTGATAAACAGAATTTGATCGGGTTCCAGTTTGCGCTCTGGTTTCCGTTTATTGAGAAGTATGTAAGCGATGTCTTCTGCACTCTGCATCTCTGACGCAATCTTATCTTGTGGCATCGTTCTAAATCGAGCAGGCATGCGAACGCGTAGAACATTCTCGATAGTATTGTAGGTGAGACCGGGAAAAACGCTTGGATCGAGGAGCATTCCGAAATGTGCCTCTGCCTGTATCTCACCTGAAAAGTTCGGCGTGTTACCATCAATTTTCACCTCAATGACAACAGGGTTTCGTCCTCTTTCAGTGACAATCACATCCGGTTTTTGTGTAGCATTGAGGAATGGTTTGGTAATTTGTTCGTTGACGCTCCATGCCTCCCGCATGTGGCGTAGAATACTTACAAACGCGCTGGTGATGGTGTTTTCGCTATTTGCCATAACTTCTGACCGAATTATTTGGGAGTCAAACGTTTACTCAAATAACGCTGCGTCGGGCTGGCCACGGTAGAGAACGACACGATACTGCAGCTTCAAGGTCTCATCAGCTGCGAGATGAAGTGGTTCATAGTAAACGAGAGATGGATGGATTAAGCAGTAGTTTTCGCGGTTGCGAACCCACCATGTTGTTGGATAGCGCGGATTATCGGGATGATCAACGATAGCAACACCGTAGGTTTCGTTGTCAGTCGGGTGTTGTGTCGTGAAACTGCACCAACGGCTCTGTTGACCGAAGATGTCCATCGGTTCGGTACGTCCATCGGCATCTAATAGGTTACCCGGTGTGATGCTATTGTCGAATCGGATTGCCATGCCGCTGTAGAATCTGCCGTCTGCACCGGGTTCACCGCGCCGTAAGTCTAAAACGACCTCACGTTCGTTCGGCTGAAGCGTCAGTGATACGGAAATCTGCATCGTATCTGCTGTGGGTGGATGGATGGTTATCTCTCGCTGTTCCGTGAGATGCGTTGTGCCTTGCCAATCTATCCACGCATTTTCAGTTGTTAGACGTGCGCTGTCAGCGTCTGCACTTTGTGCAACGATTCGCTGATGGACGATTTTACCGAAGCCAGTCGGATCGCTACCGGGTCCCGGTTGTTCCCAAAAATTGACTTCGTTGACTTTTTTCCACGCGACCCAGAGACCTTGGTGATGCACGTGATCGCCCGGTTCGTTCATTGTAAGCGGTGGAGTACCGGGGAGATTCAACGGGTGGCAGAACGGACGGTTGCCATCTTCCGGGAAATGGTAACCTAAGACCTGTTGTCCGTCCCAAGCAACGGTTAAACTGTGTTCTGTTTGTGACAATGAAAACATATTTTTACCTACTTGTAGTTTTTTAGAATTTCTTATAGGCATCCATGTTGCCGGGGTGAGTTCCACTCTGGTCAGTATCGTCAAGCTTTTGTTGAGATAGAACTACTATTTTTCTACGCTTCCTCTTTTCCAACGAATTATGGGTCTGGCTCGATACGATAACCGTGTTCTGCGAACGCGGCGGATACGGATGTCCAGACGGATCGTGCTTGTTCAACAGCTTCGGAGGCATCTGCTTCGGTGGCTTCTTGCATGCCCGCTGGGTAGCGGGCTGCAACTACCCACCTGTTTAGGTCCCCCAAGTTTGGCGGCGCGATTTTGAGTTGCCAACTCTCAGGCAACAAATCCCGTAGAACCTTCAAATCATGCGTTCTCCGAAAATCGATCTGTAAGAAAATTAATGCTGCTTTTAACGCCTTTTCAGCGGCTTGTTGCACATGCCAACAGACTTGGCGAGGTGGAACGCGTGGATGCCCTAAAAAGGTTTCAGCTGTTGTTAGGTCTTCCTCTGCATAGTGGAGCCATTGGGCGGTGTCTGCGAGTCTATCAGCTGTTTGCATAGCGTCCGTTACCGCTATGTTGGGCAGCGCAGGGTGCTGGGCGGATCCGCTGTGTGCGGCTGCGTTCAAGTTCTTCCAAAGGATTTTACCCTCTTGTTGAGCATACCGCAGCACTGAGCCGATTCGCGTGCGACTGCGTTCCAACTCTTCCGGTGTTGATACAATGATATCCTTTGCCACGGGCACATCAGATAGTGCGCGCCCAATGTCAATGGCAGTTTTCCGCTTATCCGCGAGTTCCGGGAAAACGACGAGCAAATCTATGTCGCTGTCTGGATCCGCGTCACCTCTTGCCTGTGAACCGAAGAGGATAATCTCTAGCGGGTCAAATTCACGCACAATGCGGTCTGTCATGATTGAGATAAATTTGTTATTCATCCTATCTTTACCTTCCAATTCCCTGACTCGGTGCTTTCCCGCGAGCAAGTAATTCGCCGAGGTTATAGGATTTTAACTTCTATCATGCCCACGTGAGAATTTCGTCTCTAATTGAGGTATGGGTTTACAACCTCGCGTTCAAGTGCCAAGCCTTCCCATTCGTCATCACCGGGTCCGTCGTAGATGAGCGTATGCGGTCCGGCAAAACCTGCTTCTTGAGCGAGTTCAAGGCATTGCACGTAATCTTTTTTGTCCATTTCGCGCGGCGCAGCAAAGTGGGCTTTGGTATGACACGACTCTGCCCGTGAAGCGATCGCAGCGAGGTCTTCATATTTTGTATCGCCACGCCAGTTGCCGAAATCCAGACAGAGTCCCACCTTACCGTCTAATCCGTCTAAAATGGCATTGACGTTTTCAGGTGTGGAGAAGATAGAGAACCAGTTTTCACTCATCAAGCGGATGCCTGCCGTGTCAGCGCGTTCGGTGAGTTGTCCGAGGACATTGCGGCTCTGTGCCACGGTTTCTGCCGACGGATCTGCTTTACCGCCGATGACCCGTGCACATTTTGCATCGAGTTCGCCAGCAATGTCAATCCACTTTTCGATCCACGCGATGTCGCGCGCTGCGTGAGATGGATGTGTGATGTCGCCATCGTCAATCAGCACGGAAAAGAGTTCGACATCCGCATCTGCGAGTGCAGTGCGGAGTTCAGCGAGGTAAGCTTTCTCAACAGAAGGCAGGTGGAAATGGCAAATCTCCAAGGTCCGAATGCCGAATTCGGCAACACGTGCGGGTAGTTCCAAGAGTGAAATAGGTCCCTGATTGTGGCTTTCAAGGGGGATTTGCATGTCGTGCGCGGGTCCGGTGAATCCGGGTTTACCGAGCTGTCGATGCAAACTCCACGTTGAGACTGAAAGACGAGGTGTTGACATAGTTTTAATTCTCCAAAATTGCGATTAGTAGATCGCTAAAGATGATGCTCACCGAACAACAGTTTGAAATACGTATCTAATCCAGACGCTGCCTGTTGTTCCTCTATCGGCTTTAGCTGAAAATGCTTCTTCAGAAAAGGATGATGGCTAACAGTATCGCTGATAAAAGAAGGTTTATACTGTCTGAACAGGTCGTTATCTATAAGCACATCACAATTCCCGAAATAGAAAGGGAGTCTATGCAGGTTTCTTTTAAACACATCTACATAAGCATAATAATCAAGTTTTCGTTTGTCAATTACGATTGTATTCGCGCTATAACTTTCAACAAAGGTGCGATTTCTCTTTAATGCGTTGATGTCTCGCATTGTCCAGAAGAATAGAGAATCGTCATTTTCGGAGTGATGGCTGTTTCCCTCCACAGATATCGGTCGCTTCTTCTTCGGATATTTATCGACATAACCCGTAATATAATCGAAGTCGCCAAGGCAAAAACCGCTTTTATCTGCTATGCGGAAACGGAAAGATCGAATAAAGTTGTATGCCATTCCTTGCGTGTTTCTTTGGTAAAGCGCGAGAACAATTGGGAAAGACGTGTGTTTCGCGGATTCAGGAAATTCCGAACTGCTGATGAGTAGACCGTCTACCAACCTGTAATTTGCAGTGAACGCCTTTAGGTGTCTAAAATTGGTAGGCTTAATTAAGTAGGACAGTGGATGCAAGACACAAATAAGGTCTGCTTCGAGTTTATTGTAGGAACGGAGAAATGATATGCCTAAGTCTCGACTCGCTATATCTTCATCGATGGCAAAATTAACATCTTTGATACTGTGACGAATAAGGGATGTTTTATCATTATAGGGCGGGTTTCCAACGACTATCAAATCGGACTGCTGAGGAATACCAAATTTTGCCCTTGATACGTCGCACAAAGCGTTCGTTTGAAAAAAACGAACTTCATCATTGTTCTTTTTAGCAACACTAATTGCAGTTTCGTCTATGTCACATCCGATTGTGATAGACTGTCCACAATTTTTCAGAAAATCCCCGTATCCACACGCGCTATCAATGACAGTGGTCTGTGAACGCAGGTATGGCTCAATCATCTTCCAAGCTATATTTACAATTTCAGGCGGAGTATAGTAACTCCCCAAATTCACTCTGCTTTCATACGCTAAGTGTGCTTGACTCATTTTTTTAGGGAGATTTTCTCTTCACGAAAAACATTGCCTCGTGAAAGCTTCGATTCAATAGCAGCCTTACTCTTTTGTGGCCCTTCGTACAATCCTTCCGAGAGTGAAGAGAAACGCCACAAACACACCGAGAACAACCCATTCCATCCATTCCATTATAATTCCTCCAATTCGTTTATCTTTAGCCGTGCAACACTGTGGATTTGATCGATAGCAAACATAATTAGAATTGCCCCGAACGCAGCAGCTAGGTAAAAAAACGGATGAGTTGTTCCAAAATTCTGAATCAGCCAAGCAATCAGAGAGATATCCGTGGCAATCAAGATAGCGAACAGAACCTTTAGCCAGCCAATTTCTTCCTTACGTTTATCAATCAGTGCTATGTCGGTTTGTGCCTTTTGTGATAAGGTAACACCTTCATTATATCATGAAATACAAGTTTCGCGTAAAAAAAATCAGGGTGCTGCAGTAAACTGAAAACGCCGTACTCCTCGAGGTTATAGCTTTTGGTCAATCCATGCGACGACTTTTTCGACCATGACAGGGGTGCCGTCGTCAGAAAAGACGTGATCTACACCAGGGAGTTCAAGGAGTTCTGTCGGTTCGTTTGCGAACTGAAGGATGTCGTGACTATCTTCGGGTGGAACAATATTGTCCTCTGTACCGTGAACCAGTAGCCACGGCACGGCAAACTTACTGGCACGTTTTGCGACACTGTCAATCGTTGCCATGTCATCCATATACGCTTGCGAGAGCGGGCAATCCGGTTCGTCCCACATGAAACCTGCGTCCGGTGTAACATCGCTAAATTCACGTTCTGCAAACGCTTTCGTGTGCACCATCCCCGCAAGCGAGACAAGTGCTTTGATGCGTTCGTCGGTAGAGGCACGCAGCACACCGACCGCGCCGCCCATGCTGTGCCCGACATAGCAGACCTTATATTCACTGAGCACATCAATGACTTTACCGAGGTCGGCGACCTCTTTGGTGATAGTGGAATCTGTAAACGCGCCTTCCGATTCACCATTGCCGGAGAAGGAGAAGCGCAGGGCAGAGATACCGGCCGCGGCGAGACCTTCTGCTAAAGCGACGAGTGCCGGTCTGTCTTTGTTGCCTGTAACGCCGTGTCCAATCACTACAATTCTGTTGCCCTCGCCTTCGTGAAAGGTATAATCGAGACGTTCACCGTGTTCGTTTCTAATTTCGTTAAACATAAATTTGTTTTCTTAATATGGAGTGAAGTGCATACGCTTATTTAGACCACGATTTCGCAAAGTTAAGATAAGGTTTGTCGTTGAAATTCGATAGGCGTCAAATACCCTAACGCCGCATGTGGGCGTTTCTGATTATAGACGTTTGTAATAAAATGTCCGATGCGATCTCTCGCGTCGGTGATGCTTTGATAGTCATTGATGTGAACTTCTTCCTCTTTGAGGGTGCGGATGAGTGTTTCAGCATATCCGTTCTCCCAAGGTCGTCCGCGACGGGCGACGGAAATCTCAACGCCATGTTCTTCGAGCGTGGTAACATAGGCCTTTGAAAGATACTGCACGCCTTGATCAGAATGATGAATCTCCGGGACGCTGTGGCAGAATGCTTCTTTGAGCGGTTTGAGCGTCAGAGAGTGGTTCAAGTGCTGGCTGATATGCCAAGCTCTGATCAGCCGGGTGAAAACATCCATGAGCAAGCAGAGATAAATGAAGCGTCCCTTGAGACGAATATAGGTAATATCAGCCACCCAGACCTGATCGTGACGAGAGACTTCAAGGTTTTCGAGACGGTTGCTCCAGGGCTTATCCCCCTGAAGCGATTTTGTTGTTTGACACGCACGCTTGACAGCAACCAAGAGATTATTAGCTTTCATCAACCGAGCGACGCGTCGGGTCCCAACGGTGTATCCCTGACGCTGTAGCAACTGCGTGATACGCCTATACCCGTATCTTGGATGCTCACCGGCAAGTTTCTCTATTTCAGCACGCAAGACCGCTTCGGACGGATCTTCTTTGGGTTGATAATAGAAACTGCTCCGGTTGACACCGAGGATTCCACAAATATCTCGCACGGAATGCTCCTTATGCAATGCCGAAATGAAGCATCGCTTTTCAGATAACGTTAGTCCAACTCCGTCAATAGTTTTTTTTCGATGTCTAACGCAACTGCCATTCTCCCAACGAGCTGCTCAAGGTGAGCGATACGCTTCTCGGCATCGCTCGACTGCTTATCCGTAGACGCAAACAGGGAGGGCGCATTTTCAAGCAGCTGGTGCTTCCACTGTGAGAGTTGATTTTCGTTGAGATTATGTCGTCGACACACTTCTGCTTGGGAACTGTCACCGCTAAGGACTTCAAAAACAAGTTCAGCCTTAAACTCAGGGGTGAATTTTCTGCGTTTCGCCATTGGATACTCCTTTCAATAAGATTGTATTATATCACAATCTTCCTTTAGGGAGTGGTCTAAAAAACCGTAGGCAGTACAGAGTGTCTTCAAGTGTTATCTTAATTATGAATGGAAACACTTAAGACAAGTGGAAGGTTATATTAGGTAGTGTTTACATTTTTTTAGCAGTGATAAGTATAGGGGCGACATAAACGAATCCGAGGTATCGGACAGCATATTTATCGTAGCGCGTTGCGACTCGGCGATACTGTTTCAATCGATGAAAAAAACGTTCTATCACATTGCGAAGTTTATAGACCTCTTGGTCATAAGGACGGTCTTCAACACGACTCTTGCGCCGACGAATGACTGCCTCGGCACCTTCTGCGATAATCTCGGCACGAAACGCATCCGAGTCGTAGGCAGCATCGGCGATAACGTATTCACACGCGGGGGTTCCGGCAATCAACGCGGGTGCTTGCGTGATGTCATGGCGTTGTCCCGCTGTCAAGGTGAAACGCAACGGCAGAAAGTCTCCACTCACCGCCGCATGAAGTTTCGTGGTAAAGCCACCGCGACTTCGACCGAGTGCCTCAGTTTCTTGACCTCCGTTTTTTTTTCGGGGCACCCGCCGCACAAGAATGCGCCCGCACGACCGTCGCATCCACGAGGAGAGCAGAGACTTCACCCGCCGCATGGAAATGTTCATGAAGTTTTTCAAAAACACCCGCATCCGACCATCTTCCGAACCGCCGATAGATGGTGTTCCAATACCCGTAGGCTTTCGGCAGTGCCCGCCAAGTCGCACCTTCTTTTGTGATCCAGGCGACCGCAGAGAGAAAACGTCTACAGTCTTCAGGAGTGCCGACATAGATGGTGGGCAATGCTTTGAGAAATGGGAGGATGCTGTTCCACGCAGCATCACTAATCATCACAGGAAAGTCTTGAGTTTCAGTTATATTCGTAGGTTTCATGCAAAACAGTCTACCAAAACCTAAGCAAAATGTCAATAACTTACAATGTAAACACTACCTAGTGGTTATTCTTCTTATTGAGCAAATATCCGTGTAATCTCTGAAGACTCTGTGTAGTAAGCAGCTCTTCAAAATTATTAATCAGAAATTTTGCCTAAATTTTTCCTTAAGTTCTCAATTTTTTTAAGAACGTCAGGTGGTGTAGGTGGCGCGGGAATATATTTCCTGCCGCGTGCTTTCTCTCGCGCATTAACCTTCTTCAGGTAAGCAGTGAGTTCTTCCATTGAGCTGAATTGGGCATTAAATTCTGCTTTCATCCGATAGCATTCTTCAAGGATGGGGTCCGTTGGTGGATCAGGTTTTTCCTTCATTTGAATCTCCTCAATAAGAACTATGGGTGTACAAACGGTTGTAGGTAGAAATCCTGTAGTGCTACAAACTCTACTGATATATGACCGCTTGTTTTCATTGACAAGATGTTTATAGTTCCAAGAAACAAGATAATCAAGGTTATAAACTGTCGGTTTTTCTGCTGCGTATTCTCTCATCAAGTAACGTTTTTTGTCAAATACCGATTCTATTGCGATGTAGAAGTTACTTATAAATTGTCGTAACCTTAAAAAGTACAGTTTGCGAGGCACGAATGCCTCGCAAAAATCGCTGTATGACGAACTACGCGCCATGCCCGTTGTTCTTCAGGGCATCAATAACCTTCTCAGGTTTAATCGGTAACTCGTTAATCCGCACACCGATGGCATCTTTAACGGCGTTTGCCATCGTTGCCAGTGTCGGTGTAATCGGTGGTTCGCCGACACCCTTGGCACCATAGGGACCGTTCGGGGCAGGTACCTCAACAATGATAGACTCTACAGTCGGTAGATCTGCAGAAGTTGGGACGCGGTAATCGACGAAACCCGGATTGATGTTTCCTTCTTCGCCGTATTGCATCTCTTCCATCATTGCCCATGCGTAACCTTGTACCGTTCCGCCTTCGATCTGTCCTTCAACCGCCATCGGATTGATAGCGAAGCCGACATCTTGCGAAGCAACGAGTTTGAGGACTCTGGTTCTGCCGGTATCCGGGTCTACCTCAACTTTGGCTATCTGTGCCGCGAGTGCTGGTGTACTGGATTGCCGTGCGAAGGAACCTTTTCCGACAATAGGACCACCAGTTGTGGACAGGCTATATGCCGCGAGTTCGCCCAATGAAATAGACTTCGGTGGGTCAGCTGAGATAACGTGAACCTCTCCATCTCTAAGTTCAAGATTGTCTACATTCATATTGAGCCGTTCTGAGGCGAGTTCAAGAATCCGTCGGTGTGCATCTTCAGCCGCTAACTTAGCAGTGTTGCCCATTGTGAACGTCACAACGCTTCCACCTGAACCTGTGGAATAAGGAGCGGAATCCGTATCGCCGCGCCGAATTGTAACGCTTTCATACGGCACCGTCAAAATTTCAGCGATAATCTGTGAAATCGCGGTATCCGTTCCAGTGATGTCCATAGAGCCGTGGAAGATACGAACACTCCCGTCTTCGTGGACGGAGACATAAACGCCACCCGGACCGCAACCGTTTGTCCAATCGCCAACAGCGACACCCCACCCTTGGTTTTCATCGGCTTCTCGATCCCACCATCCGGCAGCATCGGCGACAGCCTCCAAAGTCTCTTTATATCCGACTTTAGGTTCACTTCCGCCTGCAGGGACTTCGTCGCCCTCTTCACGCATGTTCATCAGACGGAATTTAACGGGATCCATACCGATACGTTCCGCTATCTCATCGAGTTGACATTCGCCCGCGAAGATGGCTTGTGGCGCGCCGGGTGCTCTGTAAGCGGCAGTGCCCGATTTGTTAGTATGAACGCCATAAGCGTCTACCTTGAGATTCGGAATCTTATAGACACCGCGGACCCGGATTGTGCTTCCGATCGATGCACCGGAGACAGAACCGGAGTCCCAAAAAGCGAGTGCCTCGCGTGCGAGGATGCGTCCGTCATTCGTCGCACCCGTCTTGAGTTTGATAACGCATCCGGGGGCAGGTCTGCCGTCAGTGAATTCCTCTTCGCGCGTCATTTGGACGCGTACCGGACGACCTGTTTTCTGCGAGAGTAGTACGGCTGGTACGTGTGTGATGATGACTCCAAAACGTCCACCGAAACCACCACCCATCGTCGTTCCGATGACGTTAATTTGCGTCAACGGGATGCCGAGTGTCCCAGCGATACCGGAACGGATCGCGAACGGACCCTGCGTGGATGCCCAGACGGTAACCTTGCCAGATGAATCTGCACTGGCAACGGAGACGTGCGGTTCCATGTAGGTCTGGTGCACCCGCGGAATCACATACGTATCTTCAACGACGACATCAGATTCAGCAAATCCTTTTTCAACATCACCCGCTTCGGAATGGCTTTCGGCGGAGATGTTATAGTAGACTTCATCAGGATAGTTCTCTAATTCTGCTTCAAGTTTGCTGATTTCGTCACTGTGATCGTTCTCTTTATCGCGAGACAGTTTCCGAATTTGTGCGCTGATTTCGCGTCGGTTCGGACCGTCCTTTGCCGCATCACCTTGCAAGAGCGGTGCTGAAGGTTTAATAGCTTCCATAACGTCTTGCACAACCGGTAGAACTTCGTATTCAATCTTAATGAGTTCAGCGGCTTCCTCAGCGATATCTGGATCGGTTGCAGCAACAGCAGCAAGCGGTTCGCCCAAGTACAGCACTTTATCGGTCGCGAAGACTCGTCTACCACTTGGTACATCGTCTTGCGTGATAATCGCCCTGACACCCGGAAGTTTTTCGGCTTCGCTGGTGTCGATGCTGAGTATGTTAGCGTGGGCTTGTTTACTACGGACGATTTTACCGTAGAGCATGCCGGCAGGATGGACATCTGCACCGTATTGCGCAGCACCGGTAACTTTTTCAACAGCATCAACCCTTGCAACCGTCTGCCCGACAACAGTATATTCTGACATCTCATTCTCCTTTCCTAATGATTTTTACGCAAATAAATTCCTTACTATGCACTTTTAACAAGGTGATGGAGTTTACCACGTCCGATAGCAGTATTGCATCTTTTACAGACTTTTACGGTATCCTCACCAACTTCTCGTTCATAGAGCACTTTCACACCAGTACGTTCACAAACGGGGCAGGTTCCACGACCATTGTTATATTCACCTTGGTGGACGTTCCCGTTTGGGTCAACATAGAGGTGTCTTATGCCTGTTCCACGATGGGTCTTTGCCATTTTTTCTCCTCTTGAAAAATAATAAGTTTGTAGCCTCGATTTTTTAACCGAGGTTCACTAAGTAGTTTCGCGGATCTCCGCCGCTGCTTGCAAAATTGCTTCAAGAATTTTTGTATATCCGGTACAACGGCATATGTTCCCACCGAGCGCATGTCTGAATTCCTCTTCGCTCCGATTGGGGTCCTCATCTAAGAGTGCCTTTGATGCCATGATAAAACCGGGGGTACAGAAACCGCATTGATAACCGCCTGTGTTAATAAATGCTTGTTGAACGGGATGAAGTTCACCGTCGCTGGCGAGACCTTCAATGGTCGTGATTTCTTTGCCAGACGCGGTGACACCAAGGACCATACAGGACGTGACAGCATTGCCATCAACAATAACAGTGCAAGCACCGCAATCGCCTGTGCTACACCCCTCTTTGGTCCCTGTCAAACCGATTGTATCACGAAGCACAGCAAGTAAAGTTTTGCGCGGTTCAATAAGTAAATCGTGTTCATCCCCATTAACTGTTAGAGTGACAGGGTGTTTTGCCATATTTTTCTCCTTGACTCATTGGACGATGCGAGGCGTGAGCGTCAGTCCTCGCGTCAGATATGAATGCTTTTTTTATCCGCTTGCTCTTCCTAAAGCTTGCTGGACGGTTCGTCTTGTAAGGACATCGACCATTTCCTTGCGATGTTCAGCGGAGCATCGTAGATCGGATATAGGACTGGATGCGGCTGCCGCTGCTTCACCGACTTGTTCCAGAAGTTCTGCTGTAGGTTCGTTCCCTTTTAGGAGATTCTCTGCCTCGGTTGCGCGAATCGGCGTAGGAGCAACAGCGGCAAGCCCGATTCGGGCATCTGTAATTGTCGCGTTATCCAAATTGACAGCGGCGGCTACGCCGATGAATGCCAAATCCATGACTTCACGGATTTTGTGCTTAATATAGTGGGAACCGGATGCGGGGTTGGGTAAGCGAAAGCGTGTGATAATCTCGCCGGGTACTAAAACAGTCTGACCGGGCCCCGTGAAAAGTTCGTCAATTGACACAGTCCGTTCGCCATCAGCACTTGCGATGTCAACTTGTGCGTCAGCGACAAGCAATCCAGCGACCGTGTCTGCTGCCGGGGAGGCGTGCGCGATGTTTCCACCGATAGTTGCAAGATTGCGAATTTGTATAGAGCCGATTTCTGAGGCACCTTCCGCCAATGCGGTATGGTGTTGCTGAATATCCACGGATAGTTCAACTTCCCGCACCTTCGTCATCGCACCAATGCTGATACCGTTGTCGGCATCGCTCGTGATACCTGCCAACCCAGGAATGTTCTGTAGGCTGATCACAGACTGTGGTGTTTCGGCGAGTGCCTTCATGCCGATAACGAGGTCTGTCCCACCAGCGAGGAGCTGCGCGTGCTCCTCTGCGAACAGACGAGATGCTTCTGCAAGCGTAGTAGGTTCAAAAAACTCAAAACCTTTCAAATCTAATCCTCCGTTTCATGTTCTTTCTTTGACGTGTATATGTTTCCGCACATCCAGCGACCCTTTAAAAGGATACCCGATTAGGTGCTATTTGTCAACCTTAAATTCATTGAGTGTTCCATTATGGAATGTGCCAACCCGGTATCGGTTCAGCGCGGAGTGCTTCTATTTCATAAAGCTCTTCTATGCTAATTTCACGACCGAGTTTCGCTGACAGAAGCGCGCCACTCATGATCTCTGTAGTCTTCAAACCAATATCCCCATTGCTGACAGGTTGTGTGTCGCTATTACAGGCGTTAAGAAAGTCACGGAATTTGTCGGGGAAAGACATATCTGGAAGTTCCAACGGCGTTTCGACGAGATTTTCGCGATAGCGTCGACGATTACCCTGTTCATCAGTATCCCACTCTCCCTTTTCAACGAAGAGTTTGTCGTTACTAAACGACCCTTTAGAACCGAAGATGAAGATGCCTTGTGGTTGTCCCGCCATATTGCTTGACCAGCCGTTTTCATAAGTAAACGACATCCCGTTTGTAAACCGAACAAACACGGATGCGTGTTCCTCAACGTCGTTAATCTCTTCACCTGTGTATTCCGGTGACATTCCACGATAGGCGATACCACTGATGGTGGCGGGTTGCGGAGAACCGAGCAGATAGATGGAACGGTTGATTTCATAGACACCTGTGTCATATATAGTGCCGCCGCCGCTATAAACCGAATTGAGGAACCACCTACCGAAGCCGAACATATCTACATTCGGTCTGCCGCGAACGCGATAACTGGTGAGTCTGCCGTAATAGACATCGCCGAGTTTTCCAGAGGTTACGTAGTCCCGAATAGCGTAACTTGTCGGATCGAGGCATGTGCCACCGCTCTGGTATGCGAGTTTAACACCAGCCGCGTCGCATGCATCACGCATATTTTTCGCCTCTGTTGCTGTGCGTGCCATCGGTTTTTCGCAGAAGACATGTTTCCCCAATTTTGCGGCTGCGACTGTGGCAGGTTCGTGAACAAACGGCGGTGTGGCAAGGCTGACCGCGTCTAAATCGCATTCCTTCAGCATTTCGTTGTAGTCGCTAAAGATTTTGACACCGTTGTCCGCATATTCCGCCCAAAGCGCAGCATTAGTTTTCAGTTGTTCGCGTGCTTCTGCGGTTTCCGCCTTTTCCGCGTCAGTTTTTGCGGTTTCCGCACGCGATGCTGCCCCTGACAGGACTTCTGCGTGTCGACGCTTTGCATTCGCTTCCACTGTGTCGCAGACGGCAACAATTTCGGCGTGCTGCGGATGTGCGAGATACCCATTGACATGTGAACCGGATATCATGCCACACCCGATAAGCCCGATTTTAATCCGTTTTGCCATTGTGATGCTCCTTAAGTTCCGGTTTTATAGGTGCCCCGATGGTGAGGCTCCGGCACCTACTTTGACGTGGGTGTCCGCCAACTGAACTTCTACATGTGCAATACATTCTTGAAGGTTTTTGAAAGGCGCGCTCGGATATGACTCTATGCTAAAATTCAGATCGTTTTCACCGAAGGTCACCATATCCACGCCTGATTTTGCTAATTTACGGACGTTGATGACGGCATCAACAGATTCAATCTGTAAGATGAGAATGCCGGTGTTGTTCCACCACTCGGCGTATTCGAGACGGTCCATGCCACGGTCGATACCGTACCCACTGCTGGGACCCCAACTCCGTTTTCCCATCTGTGGGTAGTAGAACGCGTCAATTGCCTCATCTACCGTTTCGATCTTCTCAACTTGTGGCACGACAATGGCAAGGGGACCTAAGTCCAACAGGTTGCCTATCAGGTAAGCGTTTCGGGTGTGTTTGATGCGGAGTTGCACACCGATACCGAATTCGTTTGCCATCTTGCAATATTCGACGAGTGTATCTTCGTTCGCCGGTCCATGCTGGTGGTCGGTTCCAATTAAATCGTAGTCGTCTTGGCTGAGGGCAGCTTCCATCTCGTCGCGGGTGCAGCCGAAGGGAACACCGGCGATCTTAATCGCTTCTTTATTGTGGATGCGTTGTTTTAAGGACATTGGGATGACCTCCTTGGGGTTCAACCAGATTATAATATCTATTATAGGTGTTTTCGGATTTTTGTCAAGTTTTTTGAAATCATTGAACAGCAGGACGAAGAAAAATATAAAAGCGCGTTTTGCCGTTATGAAGTGCCTCTTATGTTTGAAAAAAAGTCGTTAATACACAGAATTATCTGTTGCTATGTGCGAAGCAAATTCTTGCCCTAAATTGCCCTAGATTTGCGAGGCAGAAATTGGTAAATAGGGGATAAACGTAGGTAGTACCTAACTCCAACAGAAATGTAAGGAAAGGCAATTCTTGCCTCAAAGGCAAGAATTTGAGGTGCCTTGGAAAGCAGAAATAAGACATATTTGGGGTAAGTTTTAGAGTCAAAAAGGGTTTCATAAAGTGAGGATATTGCCTTGGAAAAAGGTGGGAAGTGATTGGTTATATTAACTTTCAGGATATTATATAATATCTAATTGAATAACTTTCATATCTATGCGCATTGTGATAGTTAACATATAGTATATCTACAATTCACATCTTAGTCTGATTTGTCTTTCAAAGTTGCTAACGCCTTCGACTTTTATCACCTTGACGGACGCGATTACCTCTCGCATTTACCACAGAAATTTGACTGCTTTGAAATTTTTCAAAATCGCTTCTTAGACCTTTGGCAGCTTAGGTTTTCGGTCAATTTTGAGAGAACCGAAAATCCTGTTGTTTTCTGTGGTATCTGTTTTTTCACCATCAGGCGACTGATAAGGAAAAACCATCCGAATAGAAATGGTATTAGTTTAAAGCGAGATTTGGACCGGGTCAGCGTCATTCAGTTTTCGGTTTTCTATCTCTTCGGAAGAAGGCTTGAAAATTTTGCGGGATTCTGCTAATCTGTATTCTCAACACATTTAGGAACTGCGGAGAAAGAAAATTAATGCATACCATCCACTCCACATTGACGGAAGAGGAGAAGTGGTACTTCGACTTACACGGATTTCTCGTTTTACGGAACGTTATCCAGAAGGACGAGATTGAGGAGATGCTAAAGGTGCTTCGGCATTGGTTGACGATTGATGAAACCGACATCCCACCGCCGCTTGACCGTGGGCGACAGGAGCCTTGCAAAACACACATCGGGCATATCCAATATGGACATCGTCTCTTTGAAGACCTCGCGATGAATCCCGACATTATGCGGGTTGTGGCGGGCTTGACAATGAACGCCCCACGTCTATTTCACTGCAATTTCACGATGATGACCAAACACGATGCTCCGCAACATTTTCATCGTGATGATAGCGGGTTTAAATTTCCACTGGGGTTCCGCAATCCACACAACGATTATCAGGCTGCCGCTGGACATATCTATTGTAGCCACATTGCGACGTGGGTCGCACTCGTAGACGTGCCTCCCGGGACCGGCTTTTGTCTCGTTCCGGGTAGTCATAAATCTCTGTTTCAGACACCCCCGGACCTACCGGTGAAGCACGATCCGCCTACCTCAATTACGCTACCGATGGTGGCGGGTGATGTGGCGATCTTCTCGACGAATCTGCTCCACGATGCGAGTCCGTGGACAGAGGATTACCCGCGCATGAATATCTTTCAACGCTACCAATTAAGTGCTTATTTCAATGAGACTGGAAAGGGCGGATACCCTTTTGACGAGCATCGCGATAAAATCTCGGATGCACAATATGAACTGGAATCGCTATCAAAAGAGGTAAAGGCGGCTGTGAAACCCGTTTTACCTAATGGAGGTGAATGATGCGTTTAGAAGGACAGGTTTGTATCATCACAGGTGGTGGCAGCGGTATTGGCCGCGGTGCTGCCCTCGCAATGGCACAAGAAGGTGCGACGGTTGTCGTTATCGGTAGAACAGAATCGAAATTGGCATCCGTTAAAGCCGAAGTTGAAGCAGCGGGTGGGAAAGCAGCGAGTTACGCGCTTGATGTGGCTGACTACGATGCCGTCGAACAGATGGCTGCCGATGTGCTTGACACGTTCGGGCGGATTGATGTGCTTGTGAACAATGCTGGACACAGTTCACACAATCGGAGACTTCTCAATACGTCCCCTGAAGAGATGCGAGCGGTTATTGATTCTAATCTGATTGGCACGTTTTTCTGTACGCGGGCGGTTGTGCCGGCAATGCTGGAAGCGAGATCGGGGACGATTATCAATATCTCGTCGCTCGCGGCGGTCACGCCGGGTCCATTTAGCGGTTTCGCCTATGGTGCGGCGAAGGCAGCGGTTATCAACTTCACCGAGTTTCTCAACGCCGATTTAAGAAACACGGGTATTCGGGCAAGTGTCGTGGTTCCGGGTGAGGTGGCAACGCCGATTCTGGACAAACGTCCAATTCCACCGGATGCTGATGCCCGCGCGACGATGGTAGACGTTGATGAAACCTCAGCGGCGATTCTTCTTATCGCGACGCTGCACCAGCGGAGCAACATCCCGGAGTTGGTCATTCGCCCAACAATGCATCGGAATATGACAGGCGAAATCGTCGAATTGGACGATTGATAGTTGGTTTGAGACGAACACGACTGCCATTTGGAAAGAAAGCAAAACTGAACTGAGAAAAGAGAGGATGCCGAGGCACAGGGACCTCGGCGAACAGATGCTTGATGCGTAAGTCTTATTGTTAATGGTAGATAGAGGTTTCGGGATAGTAGCGTGCCCACGCGAACCAATAGATATTGACAGCCGGCAGCCGTTCCAAACGCGTCCCGTTCTCTTTACCGGATGTCGCCTCTCCTGTAATGAGATTCCAGCGTGTTCCGGTGTCGTCTTCTACAAAGTGTCTATCTTTTGGGCTAAAGGTTCGGACTTCCTCTGCCACGTTCCGCGTAAAGACTGCCGTTGCGAACGACGCTTTGTCGTGAAAAATGAGCAGCGGCACCTCGCCAAGGGTATCGTTGATGACAGCGGTTTCTGTAAAGTGTGTCAACGGATAGGCACGAAACTGTGTAGTGCCATCCTTCGCTGGGACCTGAACGCCAATCACGAGGGATTTATTCGGCAATCTGTCATCGGTGTATTCCATTCCGCTCACACCAGCACGCTGACTGGCGTGGTAGTCCGCATAGACATCTTGGCTTCTACTCTCTTGCATTCCACCCTTGGTAGGCACAGACAATACCCGTGTCTCTGGATAGTTGAATCGCCATGTTTTCCATGCGATCTGTGGCATGGAGGCGAGTGACTTTAGTTTCTTGCCTTTGAGTGGTCCTTGTATCGCCTCTCCAGTGATATGCGACCAGAGAGAACGGGTCTGATGGTCATACATCAACAGCGCGTCTCGCCATAACTTGCCGCTCACCCCAAAAGTATAGGTTTTACCGTCAAGTTCTCGACTATACACGATAGCCGTTTTGCAGAGCGGTCACCACGTCGTGGCGATTTTCTGTCCACCCACAATATCGTTGACAATCTCGTGTCCATTTAGCAGATAGAGCGAATAGGCGTGGCTTTCGTCATTGAAGGTTACACCGATGACAGGTGCATCTGCATCTAATTTTGCTTCACTTGCTGACACAAATTGTGGGTCGGTGATGGCAGGGATAGCATCGAAAGGTAGTAAGGTTCGGATTGCGTCGTCACTATAATCTGCGGCGGTCGCGCAGGCGGTGGTGGCAAGTAGTAGTATGAGGATGAATGTGTAGTTTTTCATGATCTTTTCCTTGTTTTTTGTGTAGGTGTATGAAAGTATTATTTTTTTCGGATAAGTCTAATTCAGCAGTAATTTCACCTAACGTTTTCCTCTGCTCTGAGCCAAGGCAATGAGTGCTTCGATGCGCTTTGGGTTCCTTGCTTCTAATCGACTCAGCAATGCCTGATATTCTGTTAGTTCGTCTTTGCTTAGAGTTTCATCTTCACACTTACGCCATAACTGTTGATATCGCTGCTGTTCTTTTTCCGGCAATTGCGAGTTTTCTTGGATGATTGCTAATAAGACGGATTCTTCAATATTCATCATTTGAAGTGCTTAAGTTTAGTATACATGCTAAACATGGGCTATTCGTCAAGGGTACTTTCATGTGCAGCATCAAGAGCAAGATTAAGGTCGCGTAGTTTCACAACCACGGGGGTTATTAACCCATCAGGATCTGACTTGTTCCATTTCAGATATTTCAAAAGACTGTCAAGACACGCATGGGTTATCGGACATGCAGTTCTCGGGTCCGGTTCGGTAAAAAACAAGTCAGGCGTGTAATATCGTCCATCTTGTTTAAGATGATAATATGCAATATCAAGCCAATCACCGTGAACACAATGACTCGCAATTCCGAATCCATAGGGATACATAGAATCTAGGTTGAATGTCTTCATAATCTCTCGAAAATTTTTACCGTCAAGATTCCAATTTTTATTTTCCAACAATTCCTTTTGGTTGATTCCATCCCCTCTAAGCCAGGATATAATACTCTTTCTCATCCTTTTTTGAATCGGAATTAGTGGCTTTTGTTTAGCATTATTTTCTAAGTCCTGAAGCATTTCCTTTTCAGGTCTGTAGGAAGTTAAAATAAAACTTTGAAAGGATTTTTTCGGGGATTCTGATGTAATGAGGTACTCCATTCTTATTGCAGTCTCAAATATGAGGCGAAAAAAAATATGTGCTAATTCTTGCTGATGACTACAAATATGCGTTAGAACCCCTTCGTATAGTTTTGTGATCCGCACCATGTGTCCTACAATTATTGCCTCGTTTTTGGCATACCCTTTGTTAGCCGTTTCTGCATCTGGTGCCGAAGCTGCTCCCGTTTTGAGCAGGTACAAGCATCGGTTCATAATTTCAACAGTGAATTTCATAAATTCCGTATTCGTATCAAAATCCGGCGGCGGTGAACTGAAATCGACCCACTCTTCAATTTTTTTTAGATTTTGAATGATTTCATTCATATTACTTACCATCCATTTTCCAAGTAGATTCGTTGGCAATGTATTCTTTTTAATTTATCCATTAATTGTCAACTATTTCACAGCAACACTTGGATTGCTACAAAACATTCGTAAAGAGATATGAGAACGTAGACATTATCTTGTGCATAGTTATTCACTAATAGGGATTGGTGGTTTTTGCATTGGTTCGTGGTGAAGGACCATTAGTTGCGGTGCACGAAACCCGAGGGATTGGTAAGTGCGTCCATCTTGGTCACTAAATTCAACTTCATAAGCATCACCGTTTGAAAGTATCTCAACTACTGTACCGACCTGCCCTCGCCACAGATTATATTCAGGCAGATCATGTGTGAGCGCAACAACATCAAAAAGTTTAATTTTTTTTACATTTCCTTGCCTTAGATAATAATCAGGCAAGTTCCCTATATTTGCAGCACTGAAAAAATTGGATTTCATAGTGTCCCTCCTGAATTTATAACGGATAAGCAGTTATCAGTCTTGGTAAATCTGAACCTGGTGCAATAATCCACGCGCTCCGAATTACTGCTTGTCTGTTCCGCCAAGTGAACATAGAATCAACGATGTAACGTTGTCCATAAATATCCCGTTGTCCGACTTGTGCGTCTTGTGCCTTGACTGCTTGTAATAAGGCATCACGTAACTCTTCTGCATTGTCAGCAGTTATTCCAAGTGCACCCAAAAATAGGCGTGCTTTATGTTTGCCCTCATCATGCTCTGGATTGAGACAGTAATCGCGCAATTTGCGGATGTCTACAACAGCACGTTCAGCATTTGGTATTTTCATGAAATCTGTTATATCGTACCCGCTAATTTCGCATGTATACAAAAGTTTTTGGGGCAACTTCAAGGTGTTTGTGCCTATTTAACTCGGTATATATTATACCAAGATTGTGAAGCGGCTGTCAAGTATACGGTTTTTCGGTTTTTCGGTTTTTCGGATGTGAGGTCCACTTAAAAGTTGGCACAAAACATCAACCGTGCTATAATGCTTTCAAATTATAGTAAAGTTTAGAATTAATTAGACACTCCAAAGAGGCGAGGATACAATCCTCGCCAGCGGTGGTGAGGTGTTTTGTGTTTTCCAAAGTGCTCTCTTATTTTCGGGTTTTACTATAAATCACAATTACCAAAGGAATACCAAGATGAACGAAACATCAATTGAACTGCTCAAATCATTGACGCAAGCGGACGGAATCCCCGGTTACGAGGAAGAGGTGCGGGACGTTTTTCGCGAGGCTGTCTCAGATGTCGGTCCGATTGGGACAGACAAATTGGGGAGTATCTTCTGCACACGCGCTGGAAATGCTGAACATCCGCGGATATTGCTTGACTCACATTTGGACGAAATCGGTTTTGTTGTGCAAAATGTCACAGATAATGGGTTTGTCAAGTTTCTGCCACTCGGCGGATGGTGGGCACATACACTTTTAGCACAACGGGTCACAATCACAACAAAGTTGGGTAAAGTGCCCGGAGTCATCGGCTCAACGCCGCCACACTTGCTCTCAGGATCGCGCGATAAGGTCTTGGACCTAAAAGACCTTTTTATTGACATCGGTGCGGAGAGTGAAGAACAGGCGGCAGAGGAGTATGGTGTGTTACCCGGGTGTCCGATTGCACCTTATGGTCCCTTTATGCGATTGAAAAATGACAAATTGCTCACTGCCAAAGCATTTGATAATCGGGTCGGTGTTGCGATCGTGATTGAGGCACTTTTGAGGCTCGACGAACATCCGAACACTGTCATCGGAGCCGGGAGTGTCCAAGAAGAGGTAGGATTGCGAGGTGCGAAGACGATGGCCGCAAGCGTGGAACCTGATCTCGCAATTGTGCTTGAGGGACCGCCTGCCGATGATACCCCCGGATTAAGTGTCGGAAATTCACAAGGGAAACTTGGCGGTGGTGTACAAATTCGGATCATTGATTCTTCAATGATTGTCAATCCGAAGTTGGCGGATTATGTAATTGAAACAGCAAAACGACACGAGATACCCTATCAACTTGGGGTGCGTCAATCCGGTGGGACGGATGGCGGCGCAATTCATCAATCCAGCAGAGGTGTGCCCTCCGTTGTGCTCGGTGTGCCGTCACGTTATATCCATAGCCATGTCTCAATAATTAACATTGATGACTACTCCGCAGCGTTGGATTTGACGATGCATCTTGTGCGTGAAATTGACGCATCTGTTTTGGAAGGATTTCTGTTCGATTAGCCACGCTTTTATAGTGTGTTCTCTTGCTTGGAGGATAAACAGTGACAACCTTACCAAAAGTCTCTTTTTGTAATCATCAGATCAGTAAATTAGTAATCGGGGATAATCCGATTTACGGCTACTCTCACTTCAATCAGCTCCTTTCGCAGCATCAGCAGGAGTACCATACGCCGGAACGGGTCGTGGCGACACTCAAACGAGCGGAGGAAGTCGGGATAAATGGTTGGCAGAATAGCATGACGGAACGCTCAATGTCTGATCTACAACTTTACCGAGATGCGGGTGGCACGATAAACTGGTTCTGCCTCAGCCAAGGTTCCCGCTGGTACGAGGATCCCGACCATGTTTTTGAAGCTGCAAAACATAACCCGATCGGTATGGCACCACACGGTGGTGGTGTCGGGCACAGATGTTTGCGCGAAAACAGGCTTGAGTATCTGCAGGATATCCTCAAACGGATTCGCGATACCGGTGTCTTGGTCGGTTTATCTGTGCATGATCCAAAACTTTTGCACATCGCTGAAGACGAGGCATGGGATATAGACTATTATATGACTGGACTCTATAATCTCCACGGTGGTAGCGAAAAATTCACCCAAAAATTTGGCTACGCACCTTTGGGTGAGGTCTACGCGCGGGAAGATCGAGATGAAATGTGTAAGGCGATACAACGGACAGAGAAGCCGTGCCTCCTCTTCAAGGTGCTTGCTGCGGGTAGAACAATTGGAAGCCCGGAACAGATTCGGACCGAAGTGAAGTTCGCATTGGAAAATACTAAGCCGATTGATCCGTTGTTGCTCGGTATGTATCAACAATTCGGCGACCAGATTGGTGAAAATGCTGCGTTGATTACGGAACTTTTCGCAGAATTGGAATAGATCGTAATATTAGCTATCAGCTGTCGGAAACCATCAGCAAAGAGGTTCCTTGTGTACCGGTATCCGTTGTGGATACCCAATTGGGCAGGCACAAGATCTACCCGTACTGATTGCTGATGACTGACGGCTGACCGCCACACATCATGGAGGCTGAAAAATGGAGATGCGGACGTGTGGAAAATCTGGAATTGAAATTTCACCGATGGGTATTGGATGCTGGTCTTATGGCGGTGGTGACTATTGGGGACCACAGGCACAATCGGATGTTACGGCTGTTGCTAACGCTGCATTGGATGCTGGCATCAATTTTTTCGATACGGCGGAGGGATATAACGACGGACGAAGCGAGGAGGCACTTGCTGTCGCACTCAAGGGCAGACGGCACGAAGCGGTCATCGCTACAAAGGTGAGCCGACCAGATCCGGCTACAATCCGTGAACGTTGCGAAGCGAGTCTTCAACGCTTGCAAACAGATTATGTTGACATCTATATGATTCACTGGCCCGACGACGAGATTGATATCCAAGAAAGCATGGCTGAATTAACACGCTTACAGAAAGATGGACTCATCCGTGCTATCGGTGTAAGTAACTTTGGGGTGGAGCAACTCACGGCAGCACTTGATACAGGTGCCTCTATTGCTGTGAATCAACTCTGCTATAACCTCTTGTCACGAGCGATAGAACCGGAATTGCTTCCGTTGTGTCTAAAGCACAATGTCGGCATCTTAGGGTATATGCCGCTGTTGCAGGGAATTTTGACTGGACAGTACAAAAGCGCAGAGGAGATACCTCCGGTGCATTCTCGATTTCGTCATTTTCGGGATGACCGAGCACAGGCTTCGCACGGTGAAGAGGGTGCCGAGGAAGAGATGTTTGAGACCTTAGAAGCTATCCGAGAAATCGCCGAGTCTGAACAGGTCCCTATGGCCCGACTGGCGATTGCTTGGGCAATGGCGAGACCGGGGATTACGTGCATGCTTGTCGGCACCCGGAATGTAAATGAACTGCAGGAAAACCTGAACGTTATTGAATACACGCCGTCTGCTGATGTGATTGAGAGGCTTGACACAGTAACCGCACCACTTTTAAAAAAAATGGGAGCAAACCCAGATTATTTCACAGGGGCACGTATTCATTAAGAAAAGATATTGCCAAAATCGTACTTGCAATAGTTTCCGTAAGATAGGAAGGAATTTATAATGGAACAGTTAGGTAAATTTAACAAAGACTTAGGGTCTCCATTGGCAACAGCACCTGCTGATCTTACACAGACAAACGCCGATGGTAAACCTGTTATTCCGTTGACGCAAGAGCAGAAATACCTGTTTGATAAGAACGGATGGCTTCTGGTTCCGGGAGTTCTGACGGAATCGGAGATTGAGGAGATGCGCGATTTCTGTTATCGGTTAAAGCGCGACCCTGAAACGATTCCGCAACATCACCGTTCCACTTACGGTGGTCCTTTGGAGAAGTTAACAGATCATCCGGTTGTGGTGGCGTTCGGAAACGAATTTCTTGCATCCGCTTATCTTGCTTCGGATACCTGCTACGGCTTCCGAATGGAGATGAGTTTTCTGGCGTTGCGTTCTACGACGGATGAAACACCTTTTTCATTCCACGCTCACAACGGCAACGGTATGTTACGGATGCCGGGAGACTGCCACCAGTACTCGTGCCTCCCCGGTCAAGCGTATAGTGGTTTGACGCGCGTCGTCTGGGAACTTAATCCTGTAGAAAAGGGCGATGGTGGCACGATGTTTATTACAGGCAGCCACAAAGCGGCTTATACGGCTCCAGAGGGTGCCCACATACAAGACTGGGAGTTTTGGGATACCTATTCTTGCCCTGCTGGGTCTGTTATTATCTTTACAGAGGCAATCACGCATAGTGGACAGGCGTGGCAAAACCCTGACACTGATCGGGTCGCTGTTTTCAACGCTTACAACTCAGTAGATAAGCGGTGGAGCCTGTCCAGACCGCCACAAGCGTTACTCGAAGAGATGCCTCCGAAACGCCAGACCCTCTTCCGTGATGCTTACGTGAAAGGGAATGTAACCGGCACAGATTTTGACATGGCATTATAAATAGGGTCAAGGGTTTTTTAGAAAAAATCCTTTCAGTAGTTACTCGTAGGAGCAAGTATTTTGTCTGGGTGTTTCCTTAATTTCTTCGGATTTCCCCATGCCCGCGACTTCTGCACATAAAATAACGTGGGTTGCCATCTTTGTAGCATGATGCATGTCGCATCTGGGCGAGTACGTCGCAAATCTGTTAGATTGTGCGTGCAAGGACGTAAACTAAATGTTTGCGCTACAAAATCCTGCGGAGGACCAATCCCTTTCAAGGAAAAATGGTCTTTGCCTGCCTGAAATCTTGTTAGTAACAACTCGGGTTGAAATAGTAACGAAACCGTAGCCTGAAACGAAGTGGAGGGCGGTTCTTGAGCGAGGAGCGTCAAGGTACAAACCACGTCGTTTAACCGCAAGGTATAATTAAAAAAACCGCAAGGAAAAATAAAGAAATGACACCGAAACAACGTTATCTGTTTGATGTGACAGGGTATCTCCATTTAGAAAATGTCATCACCGGTGATGCATTGGTAGAAGCCTCTGAAGCGGTCGATAGATATATAACGACACCCGCTGATAAGTTGCCATCGGGCTTTGAACAGAAAGGACTTCATCAGCACGGATTCGCTTTCGATAAATCGCTTGAATGCTTAACGATGCACACAGCATTATGGCCGATTATCAAAGAATTGACGGACAATCAGCCGCGGTTTGCCAGAGGTTCGTTGAAGCATGATAAACACGATTTGTGGAAGGCGGGTGAGCGGGCATGGGTGAACCCTGGTGGATTGCACTGCGCTCGTGATGATTACGGGTGGTATAGCACGCGTTACGAGGCTGACAACGGACGTATCTACTGCGATAACTTTGTCTGTTTTCCCTATTTTACGGATGTCTATCCGGGTGATGGAGGACTCATCGTAATTCCGAACTCACATAAAAGTGAGTTCAAGCGACCGGAGCAGCTGCTGACGCTTAACGAAGGAGATGGCATTGATCCGCTTGACGATCCCGTTTTCGTCAATATTACACCGAAGGCGGGGGATGTTGTGATTATTTCGGAATTGCTAACGCACGGTGTGCTGCGCTGGAAGCCAAAGGATCGGGATCGGCGGTTTCTCGTCCTGCGGTATGCCCCACAATACTCCGGGGCGCATAACTTCCCGCAACCTATTCTGGATCGGTTGTCTCCAGAAACATTGGAATTGGTAGAATCTGCTGGGTATGGTCATATCAAGGAGATTGTAAAGCAGGATGCGGTTACGCTGAAGGTGTAAGGTGAGTACGGTAAACAGGCGAAAAAATGAAAACTAAATAACCTTAGACTCGAAAAGAAAACCTTGAACTTCGTCAAGGCATTGTTTATAATTTGCATAAACTTTATGTTCTTGTTACATGGAGGTCTCAGATGCAGGCAACCCCACAAAATATACTGGAAGCATTCAGCCAACTTCCTGAGATTGAAAAACACGTGATCGCTTCTGAAATCATAAAGCAGATGGCTTTGCTGGATATTCCACCTTTGACAGATGAGGCACTCACCGAGATTGCTGACGCACTGTTTGTTGAACATGACAAAATGGAGGCGGAGGATGCCAAGGCAAAATCGAGGTGAAGTCTGGCTCGTTGATCTCGGGATGGTAGCTAAAGTTAGACCCTGCCTCGTTATCAGCATACCTGTCCTCGTCCGAGATCGTGCACTTGTTACCGTCGTAACACATACAACAAGCACGCGTGGTTCAAGGTTTGAAATCCCCATAAAAACGAGATTTCTGGATACCGGTGTTTTCGATGCACAAAGTCTGGTCACAGTCTCAGAAGCGAAGTTCTTGAGAAAATTGGGGAATCTCCAGCCTGATCAGTTATCAGAGGTCGAAGATGCAGTGCGTCAGTGGCTGCAACTTTAAACAAGGCAAGCCACTCACACTTCAAGCGTTTAAAACAGAAACGGTCTTTTTTTTAAGAGATTCTTGCAGAGATGCCAAATCTTGAGACCGAAGATATTGTTGCATGTCCCCAGTTCGCCACACGTAGAATTGACCATCCTGTGGTTACTTCATGAAGTTTTGGATAGATGCGTAACTTTCTCCAGCACTAGCGCAACCATCCAACAGTCCGTCCATACAAGATTCACTTGTGAAAATTCTTTGTGCATAATGACCAGTACGATCAATATTCCTCTAACTGTTTTTCTACTTATATCTCATCTGTTAATCATCAAAGTTTACGGATTGGAAACCCCCTTGCTTTAGCTGGGGGAGGAAAATCCGCCCTCGTGTGTTAGACCACCGATTGTGGCGTGAAAATTAATTCGTTTTTTCTTGATAAAAAGTGTCAAGAATGTTATACTATTCTTATCGCTTGGCGAGGACTTACTACCTGCACACACCAAGTGCAGTCTCCTCGCCGACCGACTGTAGTAAGCGGTTAAAGAGCGATAAGCGATAATTCTATGAAACGCACATTTAAATACCGTGCTTATCCTACGGCTGTGCAACAACACTGGCTTTATGCGGAGTTGAAACACCAGAAAAAGTTGTATAACTACATGCTCCAGATGCGTTCGCAGATGTGGGAGTATGGGAGTGTTTCTGTGTCTATGTATGAGCAGATCAACCACCTTGCGAAACTTCGCGAGAATTCCCACTATTCTGAACACCCGCAGGATCTGCAGGTATCCACCCTCAAACGCCTTAATGCAGCGTATGATAACTTCTTTGACAGATGCCAAGACGGTAAAGCGAAAAAGAAAGGGCATCCGAAGTTCAAACGTTCTGTGCGCTCGGTGACGTGGTCTGTGCGTAAATCCAAAGTTAAGGATAAAGCAACAGGCACATTTAAACGTGTCCGTCAGAAACCGATCCGCAAAACAGGCACGCGGCTTGACAGGTTGAAAGTTCCGAAACTCGGTGAAGTCAAAATCAGAATGCACCGTCCCTTTAGCGGAGACCCGAAAGAGGTCACGCTGAAAAAGACGGCACGCGGCTGGTATTGCTTTATCGTTTGTGAAGTGCCTGACACGATACCTTGTGTTCCGAAGTCCGCCGTTGGCGTTGACGTTGGCACGAAAACGTTTGTGATAACCTCTGACGGCGAAAAGGTTGGCAACCGCAAATTCTATAAACGTGGGCATGACCGATTGGCAGCGTTGCAACGTGAGTTGGCTCGCAAACAAAAAGGGTCTAAACGCTACTGGAAAGCACGTAACGCCCTTGCGAAACACCATGATAAGGTTGCCTGCCAACGCCTTGACTTTATAGCGAAAACGGCTTATGGGTTATATCACCACAAAGGCTTTGATGCCGTTGTCGTTGAGGATTTGCACATCAAAGGTATGCTGAAAAACAAGGATCAAAAAGGACTTGCGAAGTCCATATCTGATACCGCTTGGGGCATGTTCTTTGAGTGGTGTCAATGGGTTGCGAAACGAGACGGCAAACACTTCCACGCCGTTGATCCAGCACACACTTCCAAGACGTGTTCTAATTGCTGCCAACGTGTGAAAGGCAAGATGTCTTTGTCCGTCAGAACCTTTGAGTGCAAACATTGCGGATTTGTCCTTGGCCGCGACCATAACGCGGCTTTGAATATACTTTATAGGGCGGCTTGCGCCCTTCGTGAAAATGAGTTTTGGGCAACCATACTCGCGGAAACGAGAAACCCGTTATTGCAACAGGCTTGTTGGGGTTAACCTCCTAACAAGCCCAAGTCTTTAGGCTTGGGTACTTGACAGTGTTAATCAGAAATCCGATAATCCTAAAACCTGTGAATCTATGTTCAGAGAAAAAATCGTAATTACAGATTACTCGCGACTTTAATGCGGTTTTGTGCTCGGGCGAGTGCCGCTTCAGCACGCGGGCGGTTCAGGACAGGTATGTTTGCCGCGAGTTGCACTTGCCACTCTGCTGACACAACCAATAGGAACTGGTTGAAAAATTATTGTTTCCTGTTACTTGAAGTATCTGATGCCTCCGCAGAAGTTACTTTCACCGGTATTGGTTCACATGAATGTCGAGTCAGGTATTCAAGTACCTCATCTTGCATTTTCAGAATCTCTGTCCGATATCCAGTTGAGATGAGCGAAAATTCTTCAGGTGTTGCCTTAACTCGCAGTTGTAAGAGCAAGTTTTGAAAATACGCTATGCGTTGCTGACTTGCTTTGAGTTCTTTGTCATTGTGAATCATTTTCTTACCTCTATGATACCGCGTCGTGTTCCATCCCGTTTGATTTGCCAACTTTCAATAAACTCGTCAAGTGTTTCAAACAACAGTAAGGACGGACGGATCCAAAAAATACTGGCCCCGAATTCATTTTCTGCCTGTTGATGGTTCAAAAGTCTTTTCACTTCCTCGCTGCAGACTGTTAGGTCGAAATCGTCATTAAAGATGATTACAACGTCCACATCATTAGGTTCAGGCTTCGCTGTAATATAACTCCCAAAAATAATCAATTGCTGAAGATTTCCTGTATCTTTAGCAATTTGATAGATTCTTTGCAAACGCGCGGTCACAATTTCTCGCTGTAATGTTCCATTCCCAAATTGAGCAATTACCTCATCGATCGTCGCTTGATGTATTCCTATAGGTAATTCACCAGCATGGTTCAAATTGGGAAGAGCCATCAATTAAATCTTCTTATGGTTAATTATACAGAAAATTCTAACCTGTCTCAAGTTTTTTGCGTAAAACGGACGCATCGAAGTGATACTTATACCATTTCTGAAAATAAATATCACCTGAACAACTTTTTTAAAAGGGAACACGGTGGCACAAACTAAAAGTTTATGCTACATGCACATTGAAAGGTATTCAATTAGAAATGGTATTACAAATTACTCGCGACTTTGATGCGGTTTTGTGCTCGGGCGAGTGCCGCTTCTGCTCGCGGGCGGTTCAGGTCGGGTGCGTTCGCCGAGAGTTGCGCTTGGGCACGGTCGAGTGCGCTTTCTGCACGCTCAACATCAATTTCTGATGCCCACTCTGCTGCCTCAACGAGTACAGTGACACCGGTGCGAAGTACTTCAAAGACACCACCGCTTGTTGCCATTAACTGCGGTGTTTCAGATTCACGGATGCGGATCTCACCAACTTCCAAGGCGGTAAGAAACGGAATGTGTCCGGCGAGAATCTGAAAGTTGCCTTCGACTCCGGGGGCGTTAATGCTCGTCACGTCCCCTTCATAAATCAACTGTTCCGGTGTCCGAATTTCAAGATGAAAACTTCTATTTAGCATTTTTTTAATTATCTGCCCCTGAGCATCGTTCCACTTCGTTTCACGATGGTGTCTGGTAAATTTCAACGCGACTGAGGAAATGTAAGGTTCTGTACGAATAGGTCTTTTATACTTACCTTTGTCCCTACTCGTCTGTATCCGCTACCTTTCATAACCCAGAGACGGTTAGATTTAACCGAAAACTACCACGAAACGTAGTGGAGCGGTGCCCAGATTCAATAGTTTAAAATTAATCCGCTGCTTCTTCTAAGTCTGCGTCCTTTGCTTGCTCAAATGCTTCGTCAATGGTTCCGATAAGACGTAGCGACTGTTCTGGCAGATCATCACAATCGCCATTTAGAATCGCTTGGCAGCCTTGCACGGTATCCTCAACTTTCACATATTTGCCGGGAGTTCCGGTGAAACGTTCAGCCACAAACATCGGTTGTACCAAGAACATCTCTAACTTCCGTGCTCTATTGACAACCAACTTCTGGTCATCCGACAATTCGTCCACACCGAGGATAGCGATAATGTCTTGCAAGTTACCATATTCCTGTAACATCTGCTTGACTCTGAAGGCAGTTTGGTAATGTTCTTCACCGATAACCTCAGGTGCTAAAATCCGCGAACTTGAAGTCAACGGGTCCACTGCGGGGAATCTTGCTTTCTGAGCGATGCTCCGTTCCAATCGTGTTACAGCATCAAGGTGGGCGAACACAGAGACAACAGCCGGATCGGTATAGTCATCAGCGGGAACATAAACCGCTTGGAATGAGGTAATTGAGCCGTGTTGTGTCGAAGTGATTCGTTCTTGCAACTCACCCATTTCGGTTGCGAGTGTCGGCTGGTATCCGACAGCCGATGGCATCCGTCCGAGAAGTGCTGACACCTCACCACCTGCGAGTGTAAAGCGGAAAACGTTGTCGATGAAGATAAGAACGTCCTGACCCTGTTGATCACGGAAGTATTCTGCCATAGACAGTCCGGCAAGCCCGACGCGGAGACGTGCGCCTGGCGGTTCATTCATCTGACCGAAGACCATCGCCGTTTTGTCCATCACGCCGTAATCATCCATTTCAAGCCAGAACTGATTCCCCTCACGTGTCCGTTCACCGACCCCACAGAAAACAGAATAACCGCCGTGTTGCGTAGCGATGTTGTAAATTAGTTCGGCGATCAAAACAGTTTTACCGACACCTGCACCGCCAAAGAATCCGACTTTTCCACCCCGAACGACCGGTTGAATCAGGTCAATGACTTTGATGCCTGTTTCTAACATTTCGGTGGATGTGCTGAGTTCTGCCTGCGGTGGTGGTTGTCTATGAATAGAGTATCGTTCAGATTCGTTTGGGTCACCCTTTTCATCAATGGGTTGTCCTGTTACGTCAAAGACGCGCCCGAGGACTGCATCACCGACAGGAACAGTGATTGGACCGCCGGTATCAGTTGCGAGTGCCCCGCGGACTAATCCATCGGTTGTATCCATAGCGACTGCACGGACTCGATTTTCGCCTAAGTGCTGTTGAATTTCAAGTACCAACTCGCTTCCGTCGTAACGTTGGACTTTAACAGCGTTTAGGATATCCGGCAATGTGCCTTCCGAAAAATCTATGTCTACTCGCGCACCGACAACTTCTAAGATTTTTCCTTGGTTCATGAGATATTCCTTTTCTTAATTCAGAGTAGTTGACTTCTAGTCACATCCAGATGCTGAACGTATGTCTTAAAGTGCCTCTTTATTCGGCAAGTAAATGTTGCTCATAGACAAGTTCAGCGCAATTAGAGACTGGGATATGCCTTCTGAAAACGTATGATTGCTTCTGTCCGGTTGATTGACGCGTGTTGCCGATTTCGAGTTGGCATAAGAAGATTCACACGTTGAATTTTCCGATTCAGGTTTTCGAGTTTTTCACTATATTGCGCAATACCGCGAGCACGTTCGTGCTCAAAAGTCCGACTGACCACCTCACGCCGATGCGGATGCTGCTGGATGATAGCCGCTAACCGCTTTCGCCTAGCTTTCAGGTTTATGATGACTCTTTCGAGTTGCGCTTTTTCTTGTTTGATTTCTTTTTCTAACTCAATCCACCGAGGTGCAAAGCCGTTCTCTTTCAGGAGTCGGTTTGCCATCCGCGCTTGGGGTGTAAGGAAGGGATTCGTGTCCAATTTGAGCGGTTTGCCTTCACCGGGCAAATTGGCGAATTCGCCACGTTCCATCGCCTCTTCGATTTGTTTATTGACGTTGATCGGCATCTGGAACCTCCGGACGACAGAATTGATTCTGCCTGCTATCTTTAACCTTCCAGTGCGGCTGCACCGCTTACAATCTCGGAAATTTCTGTCGTAATCTGTGTTTGACGTGCTCTGTTGCGTTGGAGAATCAACTCATCGATGAGTTCTTTCGCCTTTTGTGTGGCATTTTCCATCGCTGCCATCCTCGCTGCTTGCTCTGCCGCGTTGGAATCCAAAAGCACCTTCCACATTTGCATGTTTAGATGTTTGCCGAGTAGCATCTCAAAAAGTTCTACCTGTCCCGGTTCATAGATATAATCGAGAAAAAGTTTATCACCTTCTGGTATTTCCGGTTCTAATGGAAGGAGTTGTTCAACAAGCACAGTCTGGAGAATAGCAGACTTGAAATTGTTGTAGACGACCTCAACTTTGTCAATTTTTTTGTCAGTATAAAGATGTTCAAACTCGTGGACAACGTCGACAGCTGTTTGGAATTCAAGTTGGCGGAAGATGTTAATGTATGAATCGGTAATGTCGTAGCCACGGCGGTTAAAATGCTCTTGCCCTCGTCTTCCGATGCAGATAAGCGTTACATCCGCACCACTTTCTTGATAGTGTTCTATGCGTTCTGTTGTTGTACGGATGACGTTGCTGTTGAAACTTCCGCACAATCCACGGTCCCCAGAAACGGAAATAATACAGACATGTTTTATTTCGCGTGTTTCGAGAAGTGGGTGTGTCAACGCCTGTTCTTCGGCATCCATCTGCGAGATGAGATGTCCAAGAATAGTATTCAGTTTTTCAGCGTAAGGTCGCGTTGCAACGATATTTTCCTGCGCACGACGAAGCCGTGCTGCAGCGACAACGCGCATTGCATCGGTCACTTGCTCAATGTTCTGAATGCTGGCGATGCGGCGCCGAATTTCTCGTAGGGTTGCCATGGTTACTCACCTTCTGCGGGAGCGTCTTCTGATTCAGTATGTGAGTCCTCTTGTCCCGGTGTTGACGCGGGTGTATCGCTCCAATTTTCCTTGAATGCTTTCACAGCAGTGTGCAAGGTTTCAAGTAATTCATCACTCATCTGGCCGGTTTCTGCGATTTCTGAGAGGAGTTCAGCATGATTCCTGTCAAGGTATTGTAGAAATTCGGATTCAAACCGAGCCACTTCCGCTTCAGGAACATCATCTAAGTAGCCGTTAGCACCACAGAAGATAGAGGCGACTTCGCGTTCGACGGGCATTGGTTGATATTGCGGTTGCTTCAGCAACTCAACAAGGCGCGTCCCGCGTAGGAGGAGGGATTGCGTTAACGCATCTAAATCCGATCCGAATTGTGCAAAGGCAGCGACTTCGCGGAAACTTGCCAAATCAAGCTTAAGGGTGCCTGCCACCTCATTCGATTTCATCGCTCTGACTTGTGCATCTCCACCGACACGTGAAACAGATAACCCAACATCAATTGCAGGTCTCACACCTTGGTTAAACAGATCCGTTGTAAGATATATCTGTCCATCGGTGATAGAGATAACATTTGTAGGGATGTAAGTCGTTAAATCTCCTTCAAAGATTTCAATAATCGGTAGAGCCGTGAGGGAACCGCCGCCGAGTTCGTCGCTCAGTTTTGCGGAGCGTTCTAAGAGACGTGAGTGCAGATAGAAGACATCACCCGGATAGGCTTCTCTGCCGGGAGGTCTTCGTGAAAGCAGCGACATCTGTCGGTATGCCCAGGCGTGTTTTGTCAGGTCATCATATATGATAAGGGCGTGTTTGCCGTTATCTCGGAAGTATTCGCCCATGGAAGTGCCTGAGTAAGGTGCTATGTACTGAAGGGGTGATGGCTCACTTGCGGCGGCAGCGACGATAGTGGTATATTCCAGCGCATTATGTTCGCGAAGGGTATTGGCAACTTGTGCCAGCGTAGACCCTTTTTGACCAATAGCGACATAAATACAGTAGACATCTGTGTTCTTCTGACTCAGAATAGCATCTATGGCGATTGCGGTTTTGCCGGTTCGTCTATCACCGATAATCAGTTCTCGTTGTCCTCTACCGATCGGTGTCAAGCTATCAATTGCTTTTAAACCTGTGTAGAGGGGTTCGTCAACGGGTTGCCGTTGGACGATGCCCAACCCTTTCTGTTCAACCGGCAGTCGATGTTCTGTCTCGATATCGCCCAAACCGTCGATAGGTTGACCGAGGGCATCGACGATCCGTCCGAGGAGTGCCTCACCTACAGGCACTTCGGCGAGTCGTCCCGTCCGTTTGGCAGTGTCGCCTTCGTGTATGAGTTGGTCTTCGCCGAACAGAACGCAACCGACGTTGTCTTCTTCGAGGTTGAAAGCGATACCGTAGATGCCGTTAGGGAATTCAATCATTTCGCTTGCCATGGCATTCGCAAGCCCGTGCACCCGCGCGATACCATCGCCTACCTCCAGCACGGTGCCGGAATCATAGACATCTACGTCCTGCTCAAACTGTTGGAGTTGTTGTTTAAGGATATTTGATATTTCGTCCGGTCGGACTTCTCTTGCCATATTTTCAGTCCTCTGTGAGGAGTAGTTATCAGTCTTCGGTTTTCGGTTAAGAGATTTCTTGTAATAATCTATCTTCTCTTGGTGGATGCCAAATAGGCGTAAATTGTTACAAATCCGCCTTTCTCTTAACTGGTAACTATTACCCTTTTGCGAGTTGTTGTTTCAAACGTTGAAGTTGTGTCGCGACGCTGGCATCAAAAACTGTGTCATCTAATTGCACAATGAATCCGCCTTGGATTTGTGCATCGGTTGTGGTTTCCAACCGCACCTGTTTTCCCGAGTACGCGCTTAATTGCGTTGTGAGCCGTTCCTCTTGCGCCAGTGTTATGGGGACAGCAGTCGTCACTTTTGCGACGAGCCTACCAGCAGCTTCGTCAACAATCACTGAAAAGACATCCATTATTGCGGTCAGATAACGTTCACGCTGCTTTGATGCGAGTAGTTTGAAGAAATTAATCGTCAGCGGCTGCATCGCATCTGTGAAAAGCTGCTGAAACGTCTCGCTTTTAAATTGTGGAGACAGGACAGGGCTGTGGATTAATTGCGTGAGTTCCTCAGATTGTTCAATCAATTCTCGCAGCTTGTCTATATCTGCGACGATAGGTGCCAAAATGCCTTGTTCTAACGCCGCTTCGTATAGGGCGCGGGCGTAAGGTTTCGCAACCCGAATGTCTCTCATCGTTCGTTTTCACCTTTATAAAAATGGAATCCTAAACATTAATTTACTAACGGGGATCCGATGGCAACCTACTTATAGAGGTATCGATAATGTGCTGATGTCTCTCTGCGTTGAGTTCCTCGCTTATGATTTTGCTGGCAGCATCAATTGCAAGTTCAGCGACAACACCTCGTAGTTCGGAGATGGCTTCATCCTTTTCACGCTGGATTTCTGCTCTGGCTCTTGTGACTTCGTCGTCTGCTTCCTGTCGTGCTTGTGTGAGAATGTCCTGGCGCTCGGCGTTGCCTTGTTCAATCGCTGCTTGAATTTTGGTTTGTGCCTCAGTCTCAATATCGGCTAAACGTTGGCGTGTCTCTGCGGTGAGCCTGTCCAACTCTTCACGATCGGTTCGCAATTGCTCTATTTGCGTGGTGATCTCATTTCTGCGGTCCTCTAAAAGTCCACCGACCTTGCCGAAAACAAACTTCCAAAGTACCGCAAGTACAACCAGAAAACCGATGACTTGGATGATAATCGTCTTGGGGTCGATGCCAAGTCCTGATAGTAGGTCTCCTTCGCCGGCAGGTGCATCGGCACCGAAGGCACTTGTGATGCACACCCACATAAAGATGAAGCAAACTCCGTATATCTTTTCTCGCATAAGTTTCCTATGTTCTGCTGTAAGGTACTCCAGCAAGTTGGGACAGCCTGCGGAGTGTCCCAACATTGTGGAGGTTTGAAGTTATTGATTTTGCTACTGAGGTTACTGATTCGCACCCATCTGTTCTGCTGAAGCGCGGATCAAATCTAATAGCATAGTTTTATCTGGGAGGTTGTTGAGCTGCAAAATAAAGAACATCAACAAGGCATAGATAACGAGTGATTCAATGAGAGCCAAACCGATAATCATTGCTGTTTGGATACGCGGCGCGGCGTCGGGTTGACGTGCGATTCCCTCAAGAGCAGTGCTTGTCGCACTACCTTGTGCCCTTGAGGCAAAAATGACGGCGATTGGCAGACCTAATGTTACACCAAATGCCAACACTGCTAAATAAGTCATGGTAGTTCTCCTATTATTTTTTTAAGAAGTCGCAACTTAGAGGTTGCGCTTACATGTATTTAGAGACTCGGACGGTTGGCATAAATGCCAGACCTTCTTCCGATTGAGTGGAATTAATGATGTGCTTCATGTGCCTCATCATGTTCAATAAACATCACTATATAGATGGATGTTAAGATAGTGAAAACGAACGCTTGCAGAAAGCCAGCAAACAGCCCAAAGAACAGCATCGGGACTTGAACCGGTAGGAACGGAATAGCATCAAGAATCAGTATGCCGACTCCGAGTTTTGTCAATTCAATAACAACCGATTTTTCGCCAAAAATATTTCCGAAAAGGCGGATGGCGAGCGAACCGGCGCGAGAGAGTTGCGCGATCACCTCAAGCGGAAACATCAAAACACCTAACCACGGGGGATTGCCCGCAAGGTGCTTGAGGTAGCCGACGACTCCATTCTCTTTAATAGCGATAATTTGAACGCCTAACACAGCCGTTATACCGAGGGCAAGCGTTGTATTCAAATCTGCTGTTGGCGGTTGAAGACCCGGAATGACTCCGAGATAGTTTAGGAAGAGAATGAAGATGAAGTAGGAGCCAACGAATGGCACATACTTTTTGCCGTGGTCGCCTAAAATACCGCCAAAGAAGTCCGTAATACTGCCGACAAACACTTCTAATAGGGTTTGTCCTTTCCCTTCAGGTACCCGTTTCAACTTCCGGGTGGCGAAAATAAAAAATAGCACTAAGACGAGAACAGCAAAGTAGGTGTTGGGGATGAGATCGGGCTGATGCCACCGAGCCGGTTCAGGGATTATTTCATCCGGTAAAAGTTGTGAAATCGGAGAGAGCAAACTACGGTGACCGTTGTCGGCTGCGAAACTTCCAACTCCTATTGCCAAACTGAGTCCCACAACCAAGCAGATAAACGATATTTTTTTCATCTTGTGTTTTAGTGTCTCTTAAATGAATGTGGGAATAATGCGAACACTTCCCAACTTGAATTCAACGTGCAAGTTTCGCCTTACGACTGATTAGGATCCTTGTTTGAAAGGATAGTCATCATCAAGCCGATCGCTTTGATAATGATGGCACCTTGTACTAAAGCGATCCCCCCGGCGAAGGCATAGACATTCATCCACGCTAACTTATTAAATAGAAAATAGAGACACACGCCGAGTACTGCATATTTACCGAGGGTAATGGCTCCGAATAAGTATTTTGTTTTTTGAGTTTTCCCGGGCCGGATAAGTCGCCGAACCATGAATTCAATAGACCAGAATAGCGAGAGTCCGATAGCACTTCCAATCAGAAAACTTGGGAGTGCGGGGCGTTTGAATCCTAACAATACTGCAGCAACGACGATGGTGAGGCAGATTGTTAAGACATAAACATGGCGGATGAATCGGTCGCCAAATTCCAAAACGGGACCCATTGTAAGGGGCTCCTTTGCCAAAATAACGGCGAATTATAGATGCCGAAATCTCCAGATCCCTGATACTTTCAGACGTTATTCTTTTTCGGTGTTCTGTACTTGGTGTGAATCTTCACGACGCTGTTTTTCTATACTTTCAAGCCGTCGGTTCCAGCGTGCTACCGAACGAAACATTTCCATGAATCCGGCGGCAACTCCCATTCCGAAACCGATATATGCTCCGACTGCTGCGTTGCCTAATTTTCCACCGATCCACTTACCTCCGAAATAACCAATACAGATCGCGAGGGCAAGCGTTATCCCGATTGAAGCGAGGTCAAACATCCCAATGTTGTCATTTTTCAGATGTTTCAGCCGTTCTTTGAATATCAACATCGCTGCACCTGTTAGAACATGGAACACATTTGTTAGATGATAGCCTCTTATCAAACAACGCTATATATTATAACACGCGGATATGGAGAATGCAAAAAAAAATAGAATACTTTTTGGGTTAGACGTTTACAGGACGCGGATAAGAAGTGTTAGCGGGGTAATGGTTATTTTGATTGTATCAAAACTGCCCAGTGATCTTCGGTTGGTGCAGATAATGTGATACTATCGCTGAAGGGAATTTCCTCTTCTTGTGTCCACTGACTTTTAGCGATATTTAGCCATCTAATTGTTCCCTTTTTAATACCTGTCTTTTCTCCCACACTCAGATTGATATTAACCGAGCCACCGTTAGGAAAGTAGACGGCATATTCCTGTCCGGGATTTGCGAAAGCATAGGCTTCGTTATCTGCTCTATTGGAAAGCAGTTCATTGTGAGGTTCGCATGTGAAGATGTCCATTTCGTCTGTGATAGTTCGCATACTCTTGATGTGCGCTTGCGCCGTTTTGTTCAAACCAACACCACTATCGGGACGATGGAACCGTGCCGAGGCAAATCCACCGAAGATATTTCGCCAAAATCGTTCCAATCCATCTTGCGTACTGCCGAATCGACCGCCATCAGCACCGTAAATCTTGATATTATTGATGGGACGGATTGGTGAGAGTTGTGCTCGAATTTTCTGGGCGTTATCCCAATGCCGCTGTCGTTTTTGGTGGTTGTTCTGTGATATATCACAAAACGAGTAGGTTTCGGGATGGTCAAACGTCGCTTTATGCTTCTCATCGGATAGATCCCACGGGTCCCACATCTCTGTCGTTTCAACGCCGCGTCCAGCTATCGCTGCCTGTTTCTGGATATACGTTGCCCAGTATTCACCCCATGCAGCTGTGACGGCGGTTTCGTTATCCATGCAGTAAAGCACATGCCCGTACTGGAGTGTCTCCGAGAGAAGTTTATCCACGAATTTTTCCTGATATTTCAGAATGGTCTGCTGATTGCGCTCTTTCGGTACAGACCAGAAAAAGTTGTTTCTCGTTGCAACAGGATGGCTGTTAACAGTAGTGGGTAACGCTGTCTCTCCTGCGGTGTAATTGCTGTTATTTTTTGGGTTGAAAGGATTCGCATCCCAAGGTTCGCGGTAATAGTTGAAGGTTGCCCACACCTCGATTTGGACGATAATATCCATCTCGTGCGTCCACGTTATGAAGTTCCGAAAACGGTTCCAAAATTCGTCGTTCCACTGGTTTAAGTCGTATTGATCGCCGACCTTTTTGAAGGGCGGTACATCGCCTTCATCGACCCAACTCATTGTGGAGCGTACATAGTTGCCACCGACCGACTTCAACAATTCAAGATGTTCTTTAAGATTTGGAACCTGAAATAGATTGTCTTCGACGGAACCGCCGATGAGCAGAATTGGCTTACCTTTATATTGCCAGTAACTCGGGTTCTCTTTATAAATCTGGATTCTGTTTTTTTCCATTTTTGTATCCTTTTCGGCTTTAGTTTCTTGTGCTGCTGCGTAGAGGAAAATGCATAAAAGTAGAACCAACATAAGTTTGTAGGGTCCCCACAGATTTCGCATAAAAAATTCTCCTGAATATTTAGGTATAATAGTTGTTAAGAGGACTCAAAGGTGTTAGAAACAAGTGTCCTCGTTAAGCAACGGGATACATTATACCATAAGATTCAGGAGAATACAATTGAACCGTTTATACGCAACACACAGCTATCGGAGCAAATCTAAAACGCCCGAATCACCTTCGCGACTAAACGTTGTTTGAATTCTTGGGCATTTGGATCACCGAGGATGATAAAGAAGTCTGTGCCAGCATACCCGGAGCGGCGTAATGCGAAGTAGGTATTAATACCTTCTACTTGCCAAATTAAACGACTGCCGAGACTTAAAGCAGGACTGAAGTCATAAGTGAGCGTTAAAATCTGTTGATAGCGACGCTCGAAATGCCACTGGACTTGGGAGGTCAATCCAGCGGTGAAACCGTAAGCACGCAGATTCACATTTCCGCTAATGCGATAAATCGGTTCACCCGCCTGCTCACCCCAGGTGTAACTAATATTGACATTATTAAACCTGTCGGAGGCACGTGCCCCTAATCTGATGCCGAAAAGACTGTCTGTGAATTCTTCAAACTGACCGCCGTACCATCTGGCAGAAAGCGAGTAGTCGCTATGCGTTAAGATACCCGAAGATATGGACAGGTTACGTCGGAAGACCTCGCCTTCATAGGTGTTAGAAGCCTCAGATTGAACAGAGAAAGAGATGCTGCGGAGGAATCCGTCACGCCATTCGTTACGGAAATAACTCCCTAAACTTAGACCGCGATACCCCGTAAATGGATGGTATCCGAGTCTGTTGACGAAATCTGAATCCACAAAAAACACGGATAAATACGGCTGAACAAGTTGTCCTTGGTAAATTAAATTGGCGAACCCGTCCCTTCCGTTTGATTCGCCTGCCTGACTTTGGGCGAAAGCGGATCTTGCTAAAAGTTTACCATGTCGCACATCACCTGACAAGTAACCAACATTGTTTAACCCTTCCTCTCGTTGATGATGGGACAAGAATGCTGCGCTGATATTGGATGTTGCCGTTAGCGATTGTGAAGCTTGTAGGATAATATTTTGGTTGTTTCGGTGATACGTGCCGAGGGTGCCAACCGAAGTGTTTTTACCAATTTTTCCAAAGAGTTTGAGCCCGCCGTCCATATCCATTATCCGTCGCGAGTGGAATAATTGACCGAGACGGTAGACATTACTACCTTCCGAAAAGAAAGGGCGGCGATCAGGCACGTAGCGTTCACCATAGGAGAAGTCAATGCCTTCCACTGCCTGTTCGATGTTCTCGAAGTCTGGATTGGCTGTGCCGATGAGCCGTAATTGCGGTGTAACCTCATAGCGGAGGTCTGCGCCTGCGCGGGCAGTATATTCTCTCTCGTCGGTTTCCGTTTCGCTAATACCACCAATCAGATAGGGTAACACCTTTAATTCACGCTTACGCTGCGGAGGCAGCACATTAACCCAATGTCCATCGTTTTCCCGAAATTCGTTAACGCCAAGATTGCACCACCACGATTTTTCACCAGTGCGTTGCTGTAGTCTGTCAACATTGATGCCCATCCGGATCGGTTCTTTTGTATCGGGGTAATCCAGCATCTGCCACGGGATTTCCATCTCTACAACCCATCCCTCATCTACAATCCGCGCCGCAGTTTTCCAGAGTCCGATCCATTCGCTTTTTTCGGCGCGTCCGGTGGCGAGATGTGCATATTTCGTGCCAAGTGGGTTTACGATAAAGAAATTCCTGTCGGAAAACTGGTGTGTGTGAAACGGATCGAGACTAAAGGATACCGAATCTTCGCCGCGAATTCGCGTCTGATCTTTGGTTTGGCGCGCCACAATTTTGTCGGGCATATCGTCATAAAGGTGAACAGCGACGTAGATAGCTGTGTCTGTATAGACGATCTGAGCGACGGTTTGATTCTTCGCTGGTTTTTCGGTGCGTTCATCTGTGAAACCTGTGGCTTGCGGTGCATCTTGCCAGCAAGTATCGTCAAGGACACCGTTAATGGTGGGGGGTTGATCTGTTTTTATAGCAGTTAGATCTTTTTTTACTGTTGGGTCGATTGAAAAAGCCTTTAATTGAAAACTTATAGTGAGTGTCAGGATGATAATGATTAGCAGCAAATTTGCTTTCATCTGTTTACCTCTTATTTTTTTCCGTTGCGGGATTTATACCAAATTAATCTTAACTTGTAGGGGCGGGTTCCTGTAACTCAGTTTCCCTACCCAGTTTTAGCAGCGCATTTCTAAACAAGAAATGCTCGGAAATCTATCAAGTGAATCGTGAGACAATACCTTAATTGGGTTGGCTCATAAAACACGACAAGATACTTGTGATTGGTACTACAAATGAGATGTAAAAAAGTTGCACTTTTTTGCCTATGTTCATGCTGATGGCAATAAATATATCGGAGTTTATTGCTGCAGTGTGGTACTCACCTTTATAGAGACGCGTCTTCTTAAAAGGATAGTAAAAGTATTTTTTCCGGTACTGAATGAGAAAGCTAAGCGAGGGGGGTATTATTCGCGGGGGCTTCATCGCGCGAACTTCATGAGGATGAAAAAATTAATTCGGTAATTTCTTAGGGATGTCCATAAGTGTCAATTTTAAAAAAAATAACCGTCGCAGCCCCAGGCCGGTAGGTTTGGTTGGGAAACCGCCCCATAGGTGTCAATTTAGGGATTTTGCACGGCATTTTGTAGGAATGTTTCTACAAATGCCGCCCCTACGGGGCTTGGATTTTTTATCTACACGCTGCTATAAACATGCCGTCCCTACGGGACTGAAGAGGGTTTTTACGCATACACGATTTGCGTCTAAGTTCCGGTGCGGTTGGGAAACCGCACCTACCGGCCTGGGGCTGCGATGGCTGCTTTTTCTAAAATTGACACTTATGGTTTGGTTGGGAAACCGCACCTACCGGTCCTGGGGATCGGAGCAGTCTTTTTTTAATTGACACCTATGGTGCGGTTGGGAAACCGCGAAGAAACACTCTATCAAAAACCCTACCGAGTCTGGATGGACGGTGTGGTTAATGTGGTATAAATCTCCTGTAAGGACATTTAGCAGAATTTCCTTATATTGATTCTGGGAAATGCTCATCAAACCAAGAAAGCACCCGCTGCCAATAGTCAGCTACATTTGGATAACGTCCCATTTGTGGCACATGTCCCTCATCCTCATATCGTGCTAAAACGGCTTTTTTCCCGAGTCTGCGCAAACCCGAAAACATTTCCCCTGCCTGTGGGACAGCAGGAACGCCATCTAAAGCACCAACAACCAATAACAGTGGTGTTTCAACTTTGTGAAGAAAAAAGATAGGGGAGTTTTCAATAAACCGGTCCCGGAATTCCCAGAGTGACCCACCAATTTTGCCCTGACCTCTTTCTATATAGTGAATCCACTGGCTATCTCCTTCATCCGTCAGGTGTCCATAGAAACTAATTAAATTCCCAATCGGGGCACTGCTGACAGCTGCGGCAAACCGTGAGGTTTGTGTAATGAGAGCGTTGACGCAGTAACCTCCGTAACTATGCCCCATTATTCCTAAACGGTTGGGATCGGCAATTCCCATGTTAATTAGCGTATCTATACCAGAGAGCACCATCTCTGTTAACTCTTGGACCGGCGCGTTGGTTTCCATAGGTGTATCCGGGAGAAAGACAGCGTAACCTTGGTTCGTTAGCAGAAAATTGCCTCCATGGTGATCTGTGCCGAAATCGTTAAATTGATATGAGAGGAATTTGCCACCGTAGACCTGCGTAATTAATGGATAGCATTTACCCTCTACGTAGTCTGGTGGGAGCAACAAGGCACCTCTGAGATTCTTGCCAGAGGGTGTCTGCCAAGTGACGATCTGTGAAGTGCCAAGCGGCTCTGTTTCAATGTTTGGATTCAGTTGAGTGAGTTGCCGTGGATTTTGAAAGTTGGCATCCGCTACCCACACATCGGGAGGATGACAGACATCCTCAATGCTGTAGAAAATGTTTCCCGTTTGCGGTGCTACATCCATGTTTCTACCCATAGGATTGTAATTACGCTTTTCTTCAACTAACTGTGTAATTTCGCGCGTTTTCAGGTTGACGCGATGAAAACCGGGCTGAGCACTTTTAAAGTGTACTGTATGAATGTATATCACTTCAGCGTTGTCCGGTGTCCAGACGGTGTCTGCTCGGGCACAGCGAACAATCCGGACAACATGACGGTCAAATCCATCTGTCAGTTTCTCAATAGTTTTATCAGCGACAGAGATTCGCCAGAGATCGCCTCGGGCAACCCAGAATAGGTGTTTGCTATCTGAACTCCATAAAGGCGATAAAGGTGGATGCGAACTATTTGTCAGTTCAATGTCGGTGTCTTCGGTGAGATTCAGTTGGCTACCATCAACTGTTGAAATGAGGAAAAGTTCATCTTTTGCTTCTTTGTCTTCCGTCATGTATGCAATGTAGCGTCCATTTGGCGACCAAGTGAACGAAAGTCCCCAGTCGGATTTGAGCGAGTCAGCAAGTAGTTTCGGGGGACCACCCTTCAGAGGCGAAAGGTAGAGTTCGTAAAATAGTTGGGAGTTACTTTCTATTCCTTGAAAACTCATAAACGCCGCGGATGTTCCATCTGGGGCAACGCGAATACCGGATGGATAGAATCCGTGCGCTAACGTTTGGACTTCCCCTGTGGCAACTGTTATTATGCCAATGTCTGCGCGATACCTCGCATCAAACCATGCAGTTCGCCGCGGTCGGAATTCATTTTCTGATTGTCCAGCAATCGGACTCTCAAAGACTGTCACTGATGCCTTTTCTTGGTCTGGAGGTGGTTCTTCGCCTATCTCTGTTTCTGCGTGCAGCCTAACGATAATACGCGTTCCATCAGGTGTCCAGAGCGGTGGGGGTGTGAACGCCAAAAAAGGTCGAATCCTGACATCACTCGCGAGTTGTGGTTCATCTTCGCCAACTTCCCATATCCACACTTGGGCTGTGCTATGCTTATCCGAATAAAAAGCCAGTCTTTTTCCATCCGGCGACCATGCAGGGCAGTAACTTGTTCCCCAGTTTGGCGTGAGATTCCGAGATTCGCCACTTTGAACATTGACAAGCCAAATTTCACTGCCTTCCTGCAAATCAGGCAAGCCGGTTGGAAGATACTGATCATCAATTCCAGTTCCTACACGTTTTCTGGAATAACTTTGGATAGCAACAGCAAGTCGTGTTCCATCTGGTGAAACAGCAATTGGGTCAAATAGGGTGAGGAGCTCTATTGACAAAATGTCCTCAATACTTTTTAATATTTCGGTGTGCATTATTTTGCCTTTCCTTTTCTTATACCATTTCTGGTTGACGATTTCTCTTATTGAAGTGTCTACCGTTTTTGGTTATGCCCGGTGCGATTAGGAAATCGCACCTACTGGGCCTGGGGGTCTCGGATTTTATTCTAAAAAGGGGTGAAAAGTGTTTCTGGCATTACCTAAAAAAGTTAGGTGTCTCGGGACAGGGTGCTTGAATGAAATTCCGAGATGCTTTTTTCAACGCCGCGGCGCAGCATTTCATCACTGAGATGGAACGCCTCGCGTATTGTCATTGGCAGTTTCTGCTTCTTCTCTATCGAATCAAGCAATCGTTGGTTTGATATTACAACAACCGAATCAGCATTTTCTCGGAGTTCCTGCAGCGCACGTTTCGCTTGTTCAGCGCGACGTTGACCTTCAAAGTTGAATGGACATGTCACAACGCCTACAGCTAAAGCACCCTGTTCTTGAACGAGTGATGCAATCACGGGTGCTGCTCCTGCCCCTGTTCCACCACCCATACCGGCTATAACAAAGACGATATCGGTATCCGAAACGATGCTTTGAAGCTTTTCTCGGTCCTCCTCAGCTGCCCTTCTACCTATCTCTGGGTTTGCTCCACAACCGAGTCCTTGGGTGGCGTTAGCACCGATCTGCACCGGTGTTGCTTCACGGTGTTTGTCGAGTGCTTGCTGATCTGTATTCACGGTGTAAAATTCAATGTCTGTCGAACCTTCTTCAATCATTCGTTTGACGGCGTTGCCGCCCGCTCCACCAACACCAATAACTTTAATTTTCGGTTGGATGTGTTTGGATTTTTCCTGTTTGGTTGACATGGTTCCCCCTCTTTCAAGTTCGACACCGAACTCTTTGCGGAGAAGTTCGCGTGTCTGTCTTAATTTGGTCTTGATTGTGCCTATCGCTAATCCGAGTTCAGCGTGGATCTCGTTGACACTCCACAATTCCAGATAGTATAGGACCGCAACGCTGCGTACCTTATCTGGCAGGTGATGCACTGCTTCTCTTACAGCATCGTGGAGTTCTGTTTCCCAGAAACGCGCAACCGCATCTTGATCAATGTGATCGGTTAAGTCAGTGTAACTATACGGCATCTCGTCTGTTGAATGATGCAATGAAGCGTAGTACCGCTTGCAAGCGTTGTAAGCGATGCGATGCAGCCATCCACCGAAACTTTCAACACTCCGCAGTCCACTGATGTTTTCCCAGACGGATTTCCAGACATCCATGAGGATTTCTTCGGCATCGCGGCGTTGTCTCGAATTTGCGATAATCACTTTCCAGATGCGTGGACTATAACGCGACATCAGTTCTGTAAATGCTGACTCATCACCCGTTTGTACGAGTTGAATGAGTTCTTCATCTTTCAAAGTGGTGTACATTGATATATCTGATCGCATAGATAGTCCTCAATTAGATTTTAACTTAAAGAGTGGGCTTTTTCGGGGGGCGGTTTAAAAAAGTAAAATTACCTGAGAATTTATTATGCCATTTCTGAAAGGGTCCACGGTGGCACAAACTAAAAGTTTATGCTACAAATAGTATTATGTATTTTTGCAGGTTGAGGTGATTTTCACTATGCCTTTTGTAGTGGCTTATACCTCCGAACGGAGGAAGACAAGGAATGCACCTGAAAGAAATATACCGAGCAGTAAAATGAGCAACAGTATATCCATTATAGCCGAGTTGAGTGTATCTTGAAAAGTTAACTTATCCTCAAACATCGGGATAGCGGCTGGTGAGACAGGCTCTTCTGACATGCCTTTCGGGATGCCGATGAAGTGAAGGCTTTCTGGATCTGCGCTATCCATTTCAACGATAAAGTCTCGGAACTGACGGATATGAAGATGGCAATTTTCTAAGAACTGCAAATGGCGATTAAAGCCTGTGCCTGCCATGGATTCAAGGGCGTATTGGACAATCGCTGCAGGGGAGCACCGCGTTATTTGTCTTGCGTGTAGGACTTGCGCGCTTTGTGCCGCGAGATGCTGGCGGCTCAGCTGCTCCCGCGTCTCCATGTCTTTGTTCACGAACTCGCGCTGGATCTCTAATTCCGAAGTCTCTACCTCTGCAACTGCTTCCTGAGAGGTTCCTGCTGATTGACGGCGTTCTTTTAAAGTTTCCCTTTTATTCAGGAAATCGCTTAAAATTTGGTCGAAGGCGGTACTTTTTGCCTTCCGAAATTGATGGTGCGTTTGGACAGAGGGCATCCATTTTGTTGAGAGAGTGCCGAGGGTTGATGGCATAAACACTACGGCGGTCACCCAAATTAGCAACAGGACAACGAGGCTTAACCGGCTTTCTCGTGTCATCGCGGAGACGATGAGTCCAATTGCGATGAAGATGCCAGCGTAACAAGAAGCAATCAGGACGATAAGCCCCACGCGTCCCCAGTCTGTCCCACTGAGCTGCGTCCAGCTCTCGGTGGAAATGATGGCGAGATTGAACAACACGGCAAAATAGAAAGGGATGAGGACTGCAATCAGCGAGCCAAGGAATTTACCGACTAACAGGGCGGGACGCGAGATGGAATTTGCGAGACACAGCCGCAGCGTCCCGCGTTCTCGTTCCCCTGAGAGCGCGTCAAAGGTAAAGAGGAGTGGAATGAAGGAGAGCAGGTAAGTGATGATAAAGACCCAATCAATCACCACGGCGGTCGGGCGGTGATTGCTGATCGCATCCATATTTAGACGTGGAACGCCCATTGCCCAAATGTAGGACAGTCCGTATAGCCTCCAGAAACCACCACTTACGCTTTTGCTTGGCAAAAACGCGTCCCCTCCATCGGCAATGAAGGTGAGCGATGAAGGACGTTTGTATAGTTTACCCGGACCCTTTTGTAGCATCGCATACAACTGGGTGCGGGATTTCAACTCGGTGTGGGAGGCACTAATGTTCTCGGAATATTTCCGAACGCGTTTCGGATGTGTCTGAAGATGTACAACGGCGTTGGTGACCATTAGTGCTACGAGGATGAGCGTTGTTAAAGCAAAGCGGAGACTCGTAAGATGGTCTAAAAGTTCGCGTGTAACAATATGCCAAATCATTTTTTTAATTTTCCTTGCGGTTCGTTCAAGGCATCTGTGGAAAAACGATTCTGTCCGTATATCCAGCCTACCCGTTGGGTAGGCTTACGCGCTCTGCATACACTGATTGAAAGTCCATAAATGTTCCTTGCGGTTCGTTCAAGGCATCTGTGGAAAAACGATTCTGTCCGTATATCCAGCCTACCCGTTGGGTAGGCTTACGCGCTCTGCATACACTGATTGAAAGTCCATAAATGTTCCTTGCGGTTCGTTCAAGGCATCTGTGGAAAAATGATTCTGTCCGTATATCCAGCCTACCCGTTGGGTAGGCTTACGCGCTCTGCATACACTGATTGAAAGTCCATAAATGTTCCTTGCGGTTCGTTCAGGGCATCTGTGGAAAAACGATTCTGTCCGTATATCCAGCCTACCCGTTGGGTAGGCTTACGCGCTCTGCATACACTGATTGAAAGTCCATAAATGTTCCTTGCGGTTCGTTCAAGGCATCTGTGGAAAAACGATTCTGTCCGTATATCCAACCTACCCGTTGGGTAGGCTTACGCGCTCTGAATACATTGATTGAAAGTCCATAAATGTTCCTTGCGGTTCGGTCAGGTCAGCTGTGGAAAGAGCGATTCCGTCCGTATATCCAGTCCACCCGTTGGGTAGGCTTACGCGCTCTGAATACATTGATTGAAAGTCCATAAATGTTCCTTGCGGTTCGGTCAGGGCTCCCGTGGAAAAACGATTCTCGTCGTATATCCAGCCTACCCGTTGGGTAGGCTTACGCGCTCTGCATACATTGATTGAAAGTCCATAAGTGTTCCTTGCGGTTCGGTCAGGGCTCCCGTGGAAAAACGATTCTCGTCGTATATCCAGTCCACCCGTTGGGTGGACTTACGTTCGTTGGACATCTTTATCAGTTTTCAGAGAAATAGTTTTTGATCTTCAGTTGTCGGATAAAAGGGGTTCCGTTAGACTATAACCTCTTATACTGACAACTGACGACTGATAACTGATAACCATTCTATACTTCAATTTTGATGAAGACCAGAAATGTTGCCATGAATAGGACGAGGTTGATGAAGACCAGCAAGAGTAATTCCGGTAGGGCGCGCTGTGCGTTGATGCTGATATCTGCCCGCTCAAAACGAAAGTCAGGCAGAATCGACCAGTCTACGGTTCCTTGATTCGTTGAAAACCACTGTAGACTTGCGAAGGCATCTCTCTCATGAAAAGCGTCAATGAGAGTGCGCCGGTATGTCTGCGCGGCTCGGATATAGTCTGTCATGCTGTCTAAATCGGTACCTGCCCACGCAGCGGTTGCGAACGTGTAGAGGCTTGCAGGGCTAAGTTTCATGAGTCGTTCATCCCATCGTGCTTGCCTGCGGGATATCTGTGCCACCAGTTGCTCCCCAACTAAGTACACCTTCTCGGCATTCTGGATTTGCAGTGTCGCGGCGAATTCATAATAACGGCGCAGGTATGTTACCAAGGGATCCGCAGTATTTTTCAATTCGATTTCGATGTTAACCCGAGGGAAATCTCCGAGATACCACCCCCCGCCTTTAAAGAAGTCGGTACCTGTAAATGTATCGAAAAATAGTGGAGGGTCTCCCTTAAGCGGACTGCTCGCCAAGAACCGATCTCGTTCTCGATCTGCCTCTTCCCGAATCTGTGCTATCTGCTGGTTAGCGGATAATTTCTCTGCACGCATGTCGCCGACTGGATTCAGAGCAAACCGGCTCCAGTTTGGATAGACAAGCACCAAAATTACCCACAGGAACATACAGAGCATCAGGGACGTGGCAGCCCGGCGGGTTGTTGCGGAAATGAGCAGACCAATCAGGTAGAAAACCGATAGATAGACGATTGTTGTCAAAACAATGCCACCGATTCGTAGAAAGTCGTCTGTGCCGAATTGCAGGGAGCGCGCGAAAGAACACTGAATCAGGGCGAGCAGTAGACTCATTAGCACAGGGAGCAGCAGACAGACCATCGCTGCGAGATATTTGGCAAGCAGGACGCTCCCGCGCCCGACAGGGTGTGAAAGCACCAAGCGCAAGGTGCCGGTTTCCCAATCTCCTGCAATGGCATCATAAGCGAAAAGCAGGGACAGCAGACTCAACACAACTTGAAAGATAAAGGCAAGATCTATCTGTGAAAAGAGATACAGATATGGATTATTTATACCGAGGGGTACCCCGGGGTTTGAGAGGGACGGGACGCTACCAAACGCCCACTGTTCTTCCTCTGGTCTGACATCAGCTATTGGGTCTGATAGGGCTGGCACACTGTCAAACGCTATGTCAATATCACTGCCAAAACGCGTCTCTAAGCCAGCACTAAAGAGACTTAGAGGGTTCGGAGGACGCTGAACTTTCAACTTCAAGACCGAATAGGCAGGTGTTGCGGCGACTGTCTCGCGATTCACGGCTTCTTTCTGACTATAGTCGGCGAGGCGTTCTTCGTGTGCACCGATCAAGACAAACGTATTGGCGACAACGAGTAGGAGTGTAATGATGACCGCAGCGAAAAAACGCGCACTCATCAGATGGGTCAAAAGTTCTTGGCGTATCAGGGTTAGGAATATCATTTATGGTAGATTTTACAATTGCTTAGACAATTTTAAAGAGGCGAGGATACAATCCTCGCCAGCGACGATGGAAGTTTTCGCTTCTATTGAAATGTCAACTTAATTCTATAATTTACTCTAATTTAAAAATTCATTGGGAATCTGTGAATTGGGGTAGTCCTTGTTTTCATCTCGATTCAAAACGGGTTCAGGGATTTCGTCGTTCCAATAGTCTGGAATAGTGTTCGGGCGGCGAATCCATACAAGGAGCATTGTACGTCGTTTGTCCGTATAGTTTTTCCGTACGGAATGCAAAAGACGTGCGTCTCGCATCACTAATGAGCCTGCTTTGACACAAACATCCACCTGATCTGGATGGTCACTGAACATCACAGCATATTTTTCCTTAGATTCTGATCCGGATTGATGGACATCACCGAGTTCGCTTCCGTAGAGAAGTTTATCATGCAAATCAATGCGCTTGCGATGTGTGCTCGGAATAACCTTTAAACATCCGTTTTCTGGTGTTGTATCGGTGAGATAATACTTCATAAAGATATCTTGAGACCAAGGCGTGCAACTGATTGGATCATTCCAATGGTACCAATCTTGATGCCAATAGAGTGGTGGTGCTCCTGGATCTTTCGTTAGAATCATGATGCCTCTGGCGACTGGGAAATCGCCGAAACCCATTTTTTCTAAGGCATTGAGAGTAGGGTGCCATTCTAATAGTTTCTGAACGAGCGTATTGTCTTCGCCTGTAACTTGTAAATGATGCCCATGATATCTGGTCTGGTCTGGTGGCACATAATTAGCGAGAAGTTGTTCTGATTCGTCACGAAATTCCTGCAGGAATGCATCTGTGAGAATGTTGTCGATGACACAGAAACCATCGCGAATCATTTGCTCGCGTTTTTGTAAAGCGACTTCAGGGGTCATTAAAGTTCTCCATATAGTTTATTTATACTTAACCTAACTTGCTACTTCTGTGATTTTAGATGCCCTAACACCTTTTTTCAGTAAAAAGCGGTCATTTTTACGAAAAACTTGGCGTGTTTCGTACCATTTTCGGAGAACCCGAAGAGGCACAGTCTAACAGCCTATGCTACAAGGTGGCAACTTGGGCTATACTTATCAACGATAAACAGGTCATTACTGTTTTGAATCGTTGGATGCCGCAAATTGTAAGTGATACAACCGAGCATAAAGCCCATCTTGAGCCAGCAACTTCTGATGCGTACCTGCTTCTACAATTTTACCGTTTTCCATCGCAAGAATCACATCGGCATTTAGCACCGTTGACAATCGGTGTGCGATCACAAACGAAGTCCTTCCGTTCATCAACCGCTCTAATGCTTCTGTAACGACTTTCTCTGTCTCCGAGTCCAGTGCGGAAGTGGCTTCATCGAGAAGGAGGAGTTTCGGATTCCGAATGAGCACACGAGCGATAGCGATCCGTTGTCGTTCGCCGCCGGAGAGCCTGATGCCACGCTCGCCGATCTCCGTGGCGTAGCCATCTTTGAGTTGTGTGATAAATCCATGGGCGTTTGCGGCTGTAGCGGCGGCAATAATATCTTCCTGTCTCACGCCCTCTGGGTGTCGTGCCCCCATTCGGATGTTTTCCTCAATTGAACCCGAGAAGAGATAAGGGTCTTGAAACACTGTACCGATCTGGGAGCGTAGGGTACTCAGATTGAGTGTCGCAATATTGTGATCATCGACACAAATCTGTCCTTGGGTGGGGGTGTAGAGACGCGGAATGAGGTTGAGAATTGTGCTTTTCCCTGCCCCACTTGGGCCCACAAGTGCAGCGATTTGACCCGGCTGCACTTCAAAACTGACGTTCTGCAGCACCTGCGAGGTTTCGTTATAGCTGAAATGGACGGCTTCAAACCGGACCTGTCCCCGCAAGTCAACATCCTCGATACCATCAGTGGGTTCGGTTTGGTTTTCGTTGAGAAAAGTAAAAACCCGTTTTGCCCCTTCGCCTGTTCTGAGAAGTGTTTGATATTCATTTTGCGCTCGATATAGGGGGACGGTGAGCAAGTTCAAATAACGACTTGCCATCCACAAAAACCCGAGGCTGATGTGTCCGTCAAGCACCATTTTTCCACCGATAAGAAAGAAAAGCGGATTGCCTAACCAAGAGGCAAGGGGACCGAGTGCTGTCAGTGCGCCGATGACCGCTTGATGGACTTGTGAGCGGACAAGGGTATCTATTGAACGTCGGAGGAGACCCATATCTCGCATCTCATGCCCGAGCGATTTGATCTCTCGTGACCCCGCAATGCCTTCTTGGAGCCGTGACGAAATACTTTCTCTTTCTTGTAAGACTTGCTTTGAAGCATTTTGGACAGGTCTTCGGAAGAGAACTGGTAGACCGACCACAGCGAGTGTAAACGGAATACTAAAAAAGCCCAACCATGGATTGACCCAGAACACAACGGTTAGGGTAATGGCAAATTCAATCCCCGCAAGGATAATCCAACCGCTCGCCAAAATCCCTTCAGCGGCAGATGCTGTATCGGAATCAACGTAAGCCATGATCTGTCCGGTTGTATGGTCATCGTAAAAACTGCACGGTAAGAATCGCAGGTGTTGGTAGACTTGTAGTTGCATATCACGGCGGGTTTGACCCGTGACCTTTGCTAAAAAATATCCTGATCCAACCCCTGTGAGATAGGTGATGACCGCAATAACCATCCATGACCCAACAAGGACTGGTAGAAAATCGGCATCTTTTTCACCGAAGACGCGATCAAAAAGTTGCCCTTCTATCCATGGGTTGACGAGAAAGGTCGCGCGCATGCCGCCTTGGAAGAGCACACACAAGAAAGCTAACCCCCAATACGGTTTGAGATAGCCTAACAAACGGACAGCGATTCTACCACTTCCCTGATTCGGCTTCTTTTTCGACTCAGCCAACGTCTTGTCTCCTCTAAATGTTACCCCTTACTTTTCAGGACTTACGCAGCGTCCTTTGCTGGCGAGGTTTAAAACCTCGCCAGCGGCGTGCGTGCCGTAGGTACTCATCAGCAAGCAAATTGGGTAAGTCCTACTGTTATCAATCTTCCCGCCAAGACCCCATGCTTTAGCTTGCGGGATGTAGGCGGGCACTGTGTTTGAAAGTGAAAAAAGACTAATAACAATTAACCGAAAATGTGATATAATTAATAGTATCATGTTGGAAACCGACAGAACTGCGTTACCACTTGGTAACGTGTCTGCCTACCCATTATGTGAGAGGTTAAAAACTTGATACTTGAGAGTCCATGAAAACGTATAAATACAAGATTGGCAATCAATCTAACACAATCCGCATTGGCAATCTGCTTGACGATATGTGGCAGGTGCATGAGTATTTCCACAAGTGGCAGCGTCAGCGATATAAAGACGGTCTGCCGTATGCGGACTATCATGCGATGTCTGCTCACTTGACGGATTTGAAAAAGACGACGCACCCACATTGGCGAGCGTTGCCGTCTCAAGCGATCCAAGAAGAACTGAAACGGATCCACTTGGCGTATGACCGATTTTTTAAGAGACTTGGTGGCAGACCGCATATCAAAAAGAGACATAAGTTTAAGTCTATCACCTACCCTGGCCCCGCGGGGTGGTCTCTGAAAAACAATCGTATAACATTGACGTTGCGTAAATGGAATCCCAAGACGCGTAAGTGGCAGTATGATAAAGTGCCTTACACCTTCCATAAACACCGTCAGTGGCACGGGACTATCAGTCGTATCACACTCAAACGTGATGCTTGCGGGAACTATTGGCTCTGCATAACAACACCCTATACAGATTTCAAACCGCTGCCGACGACAGGTGAAAGCGTTGGGGCAGACTTCGGTATGAAAGACGCTTATTTGACATTGAACACGGGTGAGAAGATCCAATCGCCACAATTCTTGAAACAGTCCTTGACCGAACTTCGCAAACTCAACAAAGCACTGAGCCGTAAGGTTAAAGGGTCTAATAATTGGTGGCGTGCTCTCCATCAACTCGCACGGCTCTACAGACATATTGCCAACCAGCGCAAAGATTGGCACTACAAACTTGCCACGGACCTTTGTAGAAGGTTTGACCTCATAGCGACCGAGACGCTGAACCTTGCGGGTATGAAACGCCTCTGGGGACGCAAAGTCTCTGACCTTTCTTTCGGACAATTTGTTGAGATATTGAAGTATAAGTGTCAAAAACATAAGCGTGAGTTGCGTCAAGTCGGACAATGGACGGCGACAACGAAACCGTGTAGCGATTGCGGTTTTCATAACGAAAACCTAACACTTTCAGACAGGCGGTGGACGTGCCCCGAATGTGGTTCACACCACGATAGAGACATCAACGCTGCGATAAACATTTTGAGGGCTGCTTGCGATCCCTCTGTGGAGCAACAGTAAGACGGTGGACTCTTTGAGAAAACCGCAGTCGCTACGAAGCACAAGCCCCTACCTTTAGGTAGTGGGTGCCTTGACAGTATCCTTCTAAACCGTGTGGGCATTTGTTGACGGTTAGTTGCTGATCACTAACTGCTGTAAGAAAAGAGATGCTTAGGATTCTAAGTTCATTGGCATGATGAGACAGAGATGGTTTTCCTCACCAATCGGTTTAACAATGACAGGTTTCAACGTCCCCGAGAACTCCAGCGACAGGGACTCTGTTCTAATGTGCGAGAGTGTCTCTATCAGCAGCTGAGCATTCATACCGATACGGATACTTCCAGTGCTGGATTCCACTGCTAACGTCTCATGCGCCTCATCGGGTTCAGGCGTTTCCGCTGAGACCCGCATCTGTTGTTCATCTATCTCTAAACAGACCTTAAAGGTTTTCGGATCTGATACCAACGCAACCTTACGCATCGTCTGCAAAATAGGGTCTTTGCGTACAACTGTCCGCACTACAGGAGACATCGGAATGATCTTCTCATACGACGGGTATTCAGCGTCTACCAATCGCGTCGTCACCGTAGTGCGCTCATCCGCAAAGAGAATCTGGTTCTCAATGCGCGAAATCCTTATTTCTGGGGAATTGACGAAGGTTCGTTCAATCTCTTTGACGGCTTTGAGCGGGACGATGAATCCATCGCTATCTTCAGACAATTTAAAGGGTTCGCAATGTGCGACGGCAAGTTGTATACTATCGGTTGCAACGACCTCGGTTCTGTCCTCAAACAGGTTAAAATAGAGTCCGTTTAGGCATGCCTGCCGGGCTTTCTTTGCGGGCGCAGCAAATTCAGTTTTGTTGAGGACAGACCGCAGGGTTTTTCCATCAATAGCGAATGCTTCCTCGTCAACGGAAGGGAGTTGTGGGAATTCTGCATCGGGAAACCCGACGATTTGGTGAACGCTATCCCCACTGGTGATTTCAACTTGGTTCTTTGCTGTTTTTACCAAGTCCACCGGTTTCTCGGTGTGCCACTCTTTAACGATATCCTCCAATTTTTGGGCGGAGACAACGATTGCTCCCTCCTCCTTGACTGTCCCTTCAACCTTTATTCTGATGCCGATTTCCATGTCCGTCGCCATGCACTCAATCGTGCTTCCTTTCGCGTGGATGAGAACATTTGAGGGAATAGGCGAAGCGTTCCGTTCACTTGCGATACTCTGCAGCACATGTAAAGAGTCCAAAAAGTCATCTCTTTCAAAAGTTAAGTTCATTCCAAAGCCTCCGTCTAGGTGTTCTTGGGAGTGATGTTTCTCTTTAATTGTGATGTCTAACGCTTCTTGAATCATGAATCCATACTTCTTTAATTGTTGCCGCGCTCGGCGGAGACGACTCTTAATCGTATTTTCTGATACACCTAAGAAGTCAACTATTTCTGCGTATGTCATGCCTTCAAGGTAGTGAAGTGTGATGACTGTTCGGTTGCTTTCCTTCAACTTCGCAAGCAGCTTTTCGACCAAATCGCGTCGTGCTTCAGCAAAAGTTTCCGCGTGTTCTGTCGCGACAAATCGGGAATACGCTTCTGTCTCTATTTCTGAGATGTCGGTTTCTTCCAGAGGTTCCGTTTGCCGCTGGTTTTTTCGGAGCCAAGCGATACAGAGGCGATCTGCAATGACATAAAGCCATCTTGGAAACCGCGTCGGATCTTCCAGGGTTTCTAATTTCTGATAGACTTGCAGGAAGGTCTCCTGCGTAATATCTTCGGCGATATGGAAATCCCCAGTTTTTCGCCATGCAAGCGTGTGAACCTGTTTCTGGTACTTTCTCACCAGATTCGCAAAGGCAGGCTCATCACCCGAAAGGATGCGTTGGATCAATACAATATCGTCGTTTTTCATCAGACATCTCCAGAAAGGCTATTTTTATCAAGCGTGCTTATACGATTGCCGTGTTTCTGTGGATAGGTGGATTTACAAATCGCGAAGAAGCACCCTATCAATTCACTACACTATAGTGACGCGAACTGAGAAAAAAAAGGGTGCATAATTCTGCAAAGAAAGCGAAAAATCGCTTTTGAAAGGAGAGTTAACAATGGACCTCATTTTCTACCTACACAGTATTTTAATCGGGTTCCACTCTTTATTCAACGAAAATATAGTAAAATCTACAATTACTTGGACATTGCTGGAAGGAGAGGATACCTGCCCCATTCCAGTAATGGGTAGGGACCCCGTTGTACCAGCGGCGGTCAGGGGTTTTCAGGAGGGATTTAAAAAGAGGGTGGTTCATTCTTCTGAGGTATTCGTAGCGCAATCTGTCAGTTTGCGCCAGAAAAAAGAGGTTTCTCCTGACAGACAGTCTCTTTGATTTCCGAAGTGCATTAGCTCTTGTGGTAAATTGTAGGCGCGGTATATCTTCCTTGTAAAAGAAACTACCGCGCCCTTCGTCAGATAGGTATACTTACAAACCATGCTTCTGGGAAAATGTGCTGTCTAAGTTTGGGAGAAATTAGAACGCACGAATTACCTTAGCAACTAAACGTTGTTTGAATTCCACAGCGTTTGGGTCGCCGAGGATGATGAAGAAGTCGGTGCCAGCATAGCCAGAACGGCGCAACGCAAAGTAGAGATTGGTGCCATCTACTTGCCAGATTAAACGACTGCCGAGACTTAGCGCAGGACTGAAATCATACGTCAACGTTAGAATCTGTTGGTAACGACGCTCGAAATGCCACTGGACTTGGGAGGTCAAGCCAGCAGTGAAACCGTAAGCACGCAGATTCACATTCCCACTAATGCTATAAAACTGCTCGCCTGCCTGTTCACCCCAGTCATAGCTGACACTGAAGTTGTTAAAGCGATCCGTGGCACGAACGCCCAAACTGATGCTGAACAACGAGTCTGAGAATTCTTTAAATTGACCGCCGTTCCAGAAAGCAGAAACTGAATAGTCACTGTGTGTCAAGAGTTGTGCGCCAAGCCTGATGTCACGGCTGAAAACCTCACCTTGGTATGTGTTAGAAGCGTCAGTATGGGTAAAGAGGGTGAGACGGCGGACAATCCCTTCGCGCCACTCGTTTTTAAACAGAGTGGAGAGGTTGATGCCGCGGTAGCCTGTGAACGGATGGTAACCGAGATTGTTCACAAAATCTGGATCTGTAAAGAAAACTCTTGAAACCGCTTCAATGAGGTGACCTTTGTAACTCAAACCAACGATCCCTGTTCTTCCATCTGATTCATCCGCCCAACTTTGGGTGAGATCACTGAATACTGAAAATCTTCCGCGTCGCGCACTACCTGATACGGAGCCGACGTTGTTTGCCGGATTACCTTGTTTGTGGTGTGATAAGAACACAGCACTGACTTGAGATGTCGCTGTAAGGGATTGGGAGGCACTCAGGATAAAGTTCTGGTTGTTTTTATGGTACGTGCCTAAGGTGCCGACTGAGGTGTTTTTCCCCAGTTTTCCAAAGAGTTTAAGCCCACCGTCCATATCCTCTATCCGCCGCGAGTAGAAAAGCTGCCCGACTTTGTAGACATTACCACCCTCAGAAAAGAAAGGACGACGGTCGGGGACGTAACGTTCTCCGTAAGAAAAATCGATACCTTCCACAGCCTGCTCAATATTATCGAAATCGGGATTGGCAGTTCCGATGAGTCGTAACTGTGGCGTAACCTCATAGCGCAAGTCTGCCCCTGCGCGGGCAGTATACGCGCTGTCTGTTGCTTCCTGTTCGCTGTATCCACCAATGAGATACGGCAGCAGTTTCAACTCGCGCTGCCGAGGCGGCGGCAGGACATCAACCCAGTGGCCATCGTTCTCTCTAAATTCATTAACGCCTAAATTACACCACCACGATTTTTCTCCTGTTCGCTGTTGGCCTCTATCAATGTTGATGCCCATCCGAATCGGTTCTTTTGTATCGGGATAATCGAGCATCTGCCACGGGATTTCCATCTCTACAATCCAACCGTCATCTACAATCTGTGCGGCAGCTTTCCATAACCCGATCCATTCGCTTTTTTCGGCGCGTCCAGTGGCGAGATGCGCGAATTTCGTGCCGAGCGCGTTTGCCATAAAGAAGTTTCTATCGGAAAATTGGTGCGTGTGGAATGGGTCAAGACTAAAGGACATCCAGTCTTCACCTTGAAATCGGGTTTGGTCTTTGGTTTGGCGTGCCACAATTTTATCGGGCATATCGTCATAGAGATAAACGCCGAGGTAGATGGCTTTGTCTGTATAAACGAGCCGAGCGATGGATTGGTTCTTCGCCGGTTTTTCGGTGCGTTCGTCTGTAAACCCAGTGGCTTGTGGTGCGTCTTGCCAGCACGTATCGTCAAGGATTCCGTCAATGGTGGGGGGTTGATCTGTTTTTAGGGCAGTTAGTTCTTTTTTTACTGTTGTGTCATTTGAAACAGCCATTGGCTGGAAGCCCATGGAGAGTGTTAAGGTGATAATGATTAACCAATTTATTTTCATGTGTTTACCTCTTATTCTTTTCTGTGTTGTGTGGGATTTATACCAAATTAATCTTAACTTGTAGGGGCGGGTTCCTGTAACTCAGTTTCCCTACCCAGTTTTAGCAGCGCATTTCTAAATAAGAAATACTCCGAAATCTATCAAGTGAATCGTGAGACAATACCTTAATTGGGTTGGCTCACAAAACACGACAAGATGCTTGTGATCGGTACTACAAATGGCGTATAAAAAAGTTGCACTTTTTTGCCTATATTCATGCTGATGGCAATAAATATATCGGAGTTTATTGCTGCAGTGTGGTACTCACCTTTATAGAGACGCGTCTTCTTAAAAGGATACTAAAGTTTGGACAATTTTTACGCAATAAACATGCCGCCCCTACGGGGCTTAGCTGCCCGGGGGATGCCGTTTCTATAGACATACCGCCCCTACGGGGCTGCGTATCGGTGCATCAGCGTTTATTTTTCCGCGAGTTGCGTTTGTGTCTGTACCACTCAGAAAATCCGAGAATATGGTGGAAACAGAGCCTCATCTGCATAGAAACTGTCCAAACTTTAGTAAAAGGATAGTAAACGTATTTTTTCCGGTACTGAATGAGAAAGCTAAGCGAGGAGGGTATTATTCGCGGGGGCTTCATCGCGCGAACTTCATGAGGATGAAAAAATTAATTCGGTAATTTCTTAGGGATGTCCATAAGTGTCAATTTTAAAAAAAATAACCGTCGCAGACTCCAGGCCGGTAGGTTTGGTTGGGAAACCGCACCATAGGTGTCAATTTAGCGATTTTGAATGGTGTTTTAGCAGAGGCGATGTAAACATACCACCCTTACAGGGTTGAATACTTGTTTCAAACGGATTTCTATAAACATATTGAAGAAATACCCAAGCAAATAAACCCTACGGGACTAAAGAGGTTTTTGAAGTCTTCAAGGTTTCCGCGTAGGATCCGGTTCGGTTGGGAAACCGAACCTACCGGACCTGGGGCTGCGCCGGTTGTTTTTTCTAAAATTGACACTTGTGGTTTGGTTGGGAAACCGCCCCATAGGTGTCAATTTAGGGATTTCGCACGTCATTTGGGATCAGGTCTCCACAGATGTCGCCCCCACGGGGCTAAAGCATTGGGGTAAACGTTTTTCTACTCAGATGCTGCAGAAATACCCAAGCAAATAAACCCTACGGGACTCAAGAGGGTTTCTGGCGTGTGCAAAGTTTATGGCTAAAACCCGGCGCAGTTGGAAACAGCACCTACCAGATCTGGGACTATAACGATGGTTTTTTCTAAAATTGACAGTTATGGTGCGGTTTCCTAACCGCACCGATGCAGAGTGTCTAATTAATTCTAAACTTTACTATAAATTGCTGTGTCTAAGCGTACCATGACGCTTGGGCATCCCACATTTCGGCGTATAACCCACCCATGGCAAGTAACGCTTCGTGTGTGCCGTCTTCAACGAGTTGTCCTTCATCTAAAACGAGGATTCTGTCACAGAGGCGGGCGACCCCAAGCCGATGCGAGATGACAAGAGTGGTACGCGATTCGTCTTTAGTGAGCAGTTCTCGGATCATTTCAACTTCGGCGACTGGGTCGATGGCGGCAGTAGGTTCATCAAACACGACGAATTGACTCTGTCGGAAAAGTCCACGCGCAACGGCGAGGCGCAGCCATTCTCCACCGGACACATCGCGTCCACCGAATTCATGTCCGAGCCAAGTGTCAAGTTCTTGTGCGAAAGTGGAACCTGCCCTGTCGAGTGTGTGCCGCATACGGTTATCGTCTTGCATGCGATTCAGGTCAGCGAAGCCAACGTTGTCTCTGACAGGCAGTAGGAACTTCGTGAAGTCTTGAAAGACAGCACTTGTTGTGGGTTTTTCAGAGGTTGTATCGTTCTGTGAAAACGTGAGTGTTCCACTATCTGGTGCGTACAGCCCGAGTAATATGTTTGCGAGTGTTGTCTTTCCTGCGCCATTTTTCCCGACGAGTGCAACGGTTTCACCGGGTGCAATTTTTGCGGTAATCTCTTTGAGGGTTTGCGTCGCTGCGCGCGGGTATTGGAACGAGAGATCGTTCATGGCAACTGTCATCTCTCTCGCTTCTGAGGTGGGCTGATGTTTCTCTGTTGTATTGGAAACGCTTTCCTCTTTTGTAGATTGCGTTGTGAACAGCGTCGCCAGGTCACGTAAGATGCCGCTCTGTTCGGCGAGATTTCCCATGGAATGTGCCATATATGAGAGAAATCCTTGTAATCCAGCGGCGGCGGCAATTAAGCCGGTGAAGATACCGGCAATTTTTTCAGGGTCGCCGCTATGTGCGGTTCGGGCTGCGATGAAAACGATCACGCAATATCCGAGGATAGAACTGAAGTTGGCGAGTGCGTTCCAAGCGGTTTTCCTTTTCAGTGATCCGACTTCCACCGCAGCGAGTTGATGATATGCGTTTTCCCATTTTGAAAGCAGCCAGTGTTGGAGTGTAAAGAGACGCACCTCTGGACTGTTGACACGTTGGTAGAGTCGAGCTGCCCACGCTGTCTGTGTTCGGTTAGGACGTGCCGCCGCCCGGTCTCGTTCGAGTTCAAGCCTTGCAATGGGTTTCCTTGTGAAGAGAATGATGGCGGAACTGACGAGCAAAGCGATCATACACCATATATTACGACTTATAATGAAGACTGCGCCCAACAGTCCGCACACGCCAGCAATACTATGGACATTGGCTAAAACACTCTGAAACCAGCTGACAACGCGATCACTGAAACCTTGTGTTGCCCGGCTAAGATTATCGTGAAAGTCAGCATCCAAAAAATGGAGGAGCGGTGTTTGTCCGGCTTGACGCAGAAGGTCTTGCTGGAAGTGTAGCACAGCTTTATTGGAGAACCACATCTGTGTTACACCGTTGAAAACATCGGTTAATATCTCCACGGTCATTAGTACGAGATAAACACCCATCCATAAAAAGAGTCCTTCAGCGTTTATTAACGCGTTTGTGAATCCGGCGATGATAATCGGTGAAAAACCGCGATTTCCCGCGTTTATCAAACGGAGCAGAAGGGTGACAAGGAGGGGAAATGGTGCAATCCGTATAAATTGCCAGATTAAGCGATGCACCGCGCGTCGCGGTAATGTGCTTGTGTTTTTCACTATTGGTACCACTCACTTTGTGCTGCGAACATTTCAGCGTATTTTCCATTTTGTTGTAGGAGCTCAGTGGGATTTCCGATTTCTGCAATGTGTCCATTCTCCAAAACAACAACGCGATCGGCAAGCCGTGTGGGTCCGAGTCGATGAGCGATGAGCAGTGCGGTTTTACCCTCTACTAATTCAACGAACTGTTGAAAAATTTCCAGTTCAGCGAGCGGATCCAGGGCTGCCGTGGGTTCGTCAAAAATGACAAATTCGCCTCCTTCTTTAATCAGACTGCGGGCGATAGCGACGCGTTGCCATTCGCCACCGGAGAAATCTACACCCCCGAATTCAGGACCTAAAAACGTGTTTAGTGGGAACCTTTCTATTGGCAATCCGACTTGGGTTAAGACCGCCTCAACGTATGTATCGGCGGCAAGTAGGGGCGAGGTAACCTCGTCCCTACTATCCAAAACTAAATTTTCTTGTAGGGTGGTCGGATAGCGTGCTGGATGTTGAAACACTACGGTGCAAGCGCGCCGGAGGTCTTCGGATGAGATTGTGGAGGTATCAATATCGTCTATTGTGACATGTCCTGCTGTTGGAGAACGCAAACCTGCTAAGATGTGTGCCAAAGTCGTTTTCCCTGCGCCGTTTTCACCGACTATAGCGAGAATTTCACCTGGATGAATATCAATGTTAATATCGGAGAGCGCGTCTGTGTCCGCACCCGGATAACGATACGCGACACCATGCAAACGGATCCCCTCGCGTATCGGATGTGGATAAGGGGTCCGTGTTTCGGGAGCGTCTTCGTCCTGTTTTTTGCCTAACAGATGGCGAAGGTCTTCTCCGTAGCCAGCGTGTTGGACAAAACCGATGACGAGATACTGCATGGAGTTCATACCTGCAGTGATATTCCGGAGTGCCTCTAACACCAAAGCAGCGAGTCCGGCTTCGACCCTTCCCTGTGAAAGCGATGTAACGAGTAATGCTCCGGCGATGATGGCTACGAAAATAAACACCTGGAAAATACCTTGGGAGGCATTTTGAAAATCGATATGCAAGCGTTCCCGAAGATATTGGGCGAGGATCGTCCGCCAGCGTTGGAGAAGGGTTTCGCCGATTGCCCATAAACGGATTTCGGGGGCACTGCGTCGTTCTGTTAGAAGTTGGGCGTAGTAATCCGCGAGTCGTTTGTTGCGTGTATTTTCCACTTCAAAATGGCGTACGCGCGTCCCCATCCGAATTTCAAAAACTCGCAGCAATATTGCGCCGCTAATGATAATGACGGGGATCCAAATTGAAATCAGTCCTAAAACAACGGTACTGGTGAGTAGGATTGGGATAAACTCAATAAGGCTCAGACCATTTTGCATCAATTGGACAACGCTTGAATCGCCTCCGGCAAGGACGCGATTGATGAGGTCGTGCGATTCCTCATCATCAAATGCTTCCAATGGCAGTTTGCCTGTCTTTTGCAGGGCAGCACGCTGCAACGTGAAACCGGCTCTAATGCGGAGTTGTTCGCGCAAAAGAGGAAGGAGTGTTGAGATCGCTTGTTCCACGAAAAAGAGAAGGCAGAGCGCAACCAGCCATGGGACAGCACTGTTTATAAGGTCTGCATCGACGAGGGTGTTAACGGTTTCTCGTAGCACGAGGAGCTGGGCTGCGCCGGCACCTGCGTTGATGAGAACAAGGATTATCCACACTGTAGCGATAAAAGGCGATGCTTTCAACACCCGTGCGAACAGCCAGAGTAGGTCTCGAAATGAAGGACGGGTTAGTTTTACTTTGTCCCACATGGTTTTCTGTTCACCTCCGATATAGGGGTCTTACGTCATATCTACTTCAAATCGTTTTTCATAAAAGAAATCTGTGCGATAATAAAGAATAGCAGATTAAACAGTACCAACAAACCGACTTGGGATAACACGCTGCGGTAAGAGATTTGCTCTTCAAAAACCGGCACAGCGTCCAAATTGACCGGCTTCTGAGATAACCCCTCCCTTACAGGATAGATATGTAGGCTTTCCGGGTCATCCTGATCTTCCGCTTTAATGAAGTCTATGAATGTTTGACGATAGCGACGCGCTTGTTTGACAAAATTCATATAACTCACGATACCTGTGTTCGCAAGTCCTTCCATCGCATATTGGAAGGTCGCTATCGGAGAGATTTGGGTGAGGTCGCGGGCGAGTTGTACTTGCTTAAATTGCTGGTCGATATGCCCATCTGAAAACCGAGTTTTCGTCTCTACTTCTTTGGCAAGGAAGTCCGCCCAAAGGCGCGTGGCTTTGGGATTTTCGGCAGATGCTGCCTTGCTTAACTTAGGCGGAATATCTCTGGCGTTATTAAAAGGATCATATTCAGCATACAACTGTCCTAATTGTGCGTATTTCTGCCTCAAAACTTCGTCAACGGATGGAATCGGATTCAGATTACCCACAAAAGTTCCAAGTAAGCTTGGAAAGATAAACGCCAAAAAAACCCAAGTGAGCAAGAGCCATACTAAGCTTGTAATGGCGTTTGAGACACGACTGGAGAAAAAAAGCCCGAGAAAGATAAAAATGGAAACGAGCAATGCAAATAATCCCACCATCCCAAAAATACGTAACCAATGTTCAGACGCAAAGGGAATATTTCCGAAGAAATAGATGGTGAGTAGATTTATTAGGATACTAATGATAAGGGGCACCATGAGTGTCACAAAAGCACCGAGATATTTTCCCAACAACACTTGTCCACGCGATACTGCATTCGACATCATAAGGCTTAGCGTGCCACGCGCTCGTTCTCCGGCAATAGCATCGAAAGTGAACAAGATCGCAAAGAAGCTCATCAAAATACCGATGAAGACCCAGTCGATTTTGATGCGTTGTATCACGTTACCGCCTTTATTCTGCAACGGATACTCTAATATCCACGGCGGTATCCATTGGTAACCCTCAACAAATTCATCAAAACCGGCTCGGCTGAGCATTCCGACATTCTGCATTGTGACAGAACGTGGGACCAATTTATCCGCCCCATCGGCACAGAAAGTCAACAGGTTAGGATGTCTTGAAATCTCCCCAGGTCCTATCAGTGCCAATTCCGCCAGCCCCTTATTCGCTAAATTTTCGATGTGATCCCTATTTTGTGCAATTTGCTGGTTATATGTATTAACCTGTGCAGTATAACCGTAACCACCCAAACTGTATATTAGCGAGTTCGCCACAAACAGAACGGGCAATATAATTATTATCAAAGCGAATCGCAGAGTTGTGAGATTGTGGTATATTTCTTTGAATGCTATCTGCCAAATCATCTGTCTTGATTCCTCGTCTCAACCTAAATTATATCGTAGAAAGGACACATAAGCCGTCATGAATAAAACGACATTCCATGCCAATAATATCAAAATATCTATGTAGGCGCGGGATAAACTTTCGGAAAGTGAGAGTCGTCGATCCTGGAAAACAGGCAGATCTGTTAGATCAGCCGCACCTTGATCATTAGAAAACCACGCTCGAGAAGTAAACGCCTCTTTATCTTTCAAATATTCAACAATTTTACGCTTATAGGCTCTGGAGTCCTGAATAAAATTGTTATAACTCTGTCGGTCTGTTCCCGCTATTGCTCCGATAGCAAAGTGATATACATCCGCAAAGGAGATACGAGAAAGGGCATCTGCGAACTTAGCATTCCTCTCTCGTTGCTCCGCAGGTTTATTAAGAACCTCCTCCACTTTATCCGCATACGCAATCCGAAGCGGTTCCTGATAACCTAAAATCTCTTGAAAGATAGAGGTATCCGCTTCGTGAACATCCCTGATAATGTAACCTTCTAACAAATGTAATTCATGCATCCCGTAGGAAAAAAACGTAACAAAGCGATTAGTTTTTTCTGAATCCGCCCCAGGTTCCCAAGAGATTGAATCCTGCAGGTTTTCGTACCCCCTCCGTTTGATGTAGGTACCCCGTTCTTTTCTGAACTGATCCCACACATCACCAGCGGAACGGACAAACTCTGCCTCAGGCTTGGACTGATAGGGTGGAAATTTTTCGACAACAATCGTCGCCACGTTTGAATGAACGATCGTTAGCATCACCCAAATAACCATCGAAAGAATTAAGGTCGTCGCAGATGTCTTTGTCCAAATTGATAGAAGCAATCCTAAAAGATACCATGTTGACACGTACAACAGCGAAACGGCAAATATCAGCACAATATGTGAAATGTCGTTCCCATCAAAAGCAGTCACGCGGGAAGAAAGCGCGATGACCAGTGCCATGATTAAACTTATCAAAACAATAGGAAACAGCGATAACATCCCACCGAGGTATTTTCCCAGCACTATTATATCTCTTGGTATCGCATTGGATAACACGAGCTTCAGTGTGCCATCTTCTCTCTCTCCTGAAATTGTATTGAAAGCAAATAGAATCGCTAAGGCACTAAGTATGATTTTGAAGATAAAAACCACATCAATGGTTAGGAACATTGAAAGAAAAGAATTGTCTGCACCCCGTTTCTCCGCCGGTTCACCCATTATAGGGAAGGTGAGTTCAAAGACAGGCTTAGCCAATTCGATGGTGACCGTATTTGCGCCGAAGTTCTCCGCCCCTACGTTAAAGATACCTAAAGGATTCGGTTTCTTGTGTGTTCTCGGTTTAATGTTGTAATAGAGATCCCACTCCTGCGCTTCTGCTTCTCGGACGGCAGCGTTATACCCCACCAAACGTTTTTCGTAATCATCCACTTGGACGAAAACGGCAACAGCTGTTGAGAGCAGACAGACGATAAACCCAATCATAAATCGGGAGGTTAACACATTTGAGACGAATTCTCGCTGGATAACAAGCCAAAGCGTATGCATTAATATGCCTCATCACTTTTGTCGGTAAAAACGATTTGTGATTACAGTTTCTCTGGATAACAGGTTAAGAAGTCTACATCCCCTCCCCATCCAAGTATTTGAGTGGACTTTCGACGATGTAATCTCCTGAATCCTCAAGGAACTGTTGGACGAGGAAGACGTGTCCGGCACCGATAATCAGCAGAATTCGGTCATCGGCGGATTCGGTAATCCGTGTTAGATTGACAAAAATCTTGAGATTCCGATCATACCAAATATGGGCAAGCCAATTGGCACCCGGGTATTGGTCGTCAAGTCCAATACGGGCATCATGTAAATACGCTCGCTGGCTCGCACGGCTCCGTTCAGGCTGGTTGATGCGTATGTACATGTCGGTTATCGGTTCGTATGCCTCAGGTTCAATCCAGACTGTCCCATCCTCATCCCGTGTAACTTTTCCCGGAGATCCGGGATGAGATCCGAAGAGGTGTCTCTGATTATGTGCTTTCGCAAATGCACCGCGGTCTATCAAATCACTATCAATACCACCTCTAAAGATTGGATTTTCTTTACTACTTCGGAAATAATCCACGCAGTATACCTTTGAATGTCCGAGTTGTTTTGCTAATCGATAACCGATCTGGTTCCCTTCACCGCGTGTCAGTTGATATGTTCCTTTCAAGTAACCTTGATACTCTGCATTGATTTCAGCATTCCGTGAAAAATCTACCTCAAGTGCTATCTTGGTAGGATTAAACGCCTTGAGTTGTTCGACCAACTGCTTGATTTCGCGTTGGCGTTTGGGTGCAAAGACATCATCTATTTTTGGATTGGATCCGTCCATTCCAGGATTTGCCAGATGGCTACTGCCGAGAATCATGATTGTCGGTTTTTGCGTCATTTGTTTAACGCCTCCTGTAGATACATCTGTCTGATTATCACTTGTTGCTGTGGCAACTGTAAGTAATACAGCGACGAATAAGGTCATCAAATGGAACTTGCGTTTCACTAAAGTTTTCATAAAGCGTTTTCCTATCTGTCGCGGGGTTGCCCCCATCTCAAAAAGGGATTATCAAATTTTCAACAACTGAACAACGGGTTAAGGCGTTTCTACCTCGCCTGTGTCCAAGTATTGCAGCGGGCTTTCCAGGTGATAGACTTCAGAGTCTCCCACAATTTGTTTAAGGAATCCTAAGTGCCCGGCACCGATGATTAGCAAAATACGCTCATCTTCTGATTCCGTAATTCGGGTGAGATTGACAAAAGTTTTGAGGTTCCGATTATACCAAAAATGTGCGACCCAATTCGCCCCTGGGTAGTCGTCTTGAAGACCAATTCGGGCAATCCGTAAGTAGTCGCGGAGGTTTGTTCGGATCTTTTCCTCTTGGTTCATCCGTATATACATGTCAACTATGGGTTCGTATTTCTCAGGCTCAATCCAGATTCTGCCATCTTCCTCCTGCGTCATTTTTCCAGTAGGTGGCGGCCCCAGAAGATGTTCCTGATCGTTCGTCTCTGCGAACGCGCCATAATCAGTCCAATGATCCTCCCTATCCTCCCGAACGATTGGATCATCGCGCAAATAATCTACACAGTGGACCTTTGGATGTTTCATCTGTTTCGCCAATCGGAACCCAATCTGGTGAATTTCATGGGGTTTAAGTTGGAAGTTGTCCTTTAGATAGGCATCATATTCCTTCTGAAGTTCAGCCTCCGAATGTGTATCAACTTCAACGGCTATCTTCGTCGGTTTGAAACGAGCAAGTTGTTCAGCGAGTTGTTGAAGTTCGGCTTGGCGTTTGGGTGCCAGGACATCGTCCATTCTATAATTGATTCGATCTGCTCCCCAATTTGCCAAATGTCCACTACCAAGAATCATAATCGTCGGTTTCGTTTGGTGTTTCATCAATTAGCGTTCTCCCTTCTACACTGAGACACTGCCCTCGTTTCAAGGTCTCGATGTCTCAGTGCATTCCTATTTTACGTCCGCTTATACTGTCGCAAATTTGGGGTTTATCAATTGATTGCTGTTGGGCTTAAGTATTGCAGCGGGCTTTCGACGATGTAATCTCCCGAATTCTCAAGGAACTGCTGAATGAGGAAGACATGCCCGGCACCGATAATCAGCAGAATACGATCATCAGTAGACTCCGTGATTCGTGTTAGGTTCACAAAATTCTTGAGATTATGGGCATACCACCAATGTGAAACCCAATTCGCACCTGGGTATTGGTCTTTGAGTCCAATGCGTGCGGTCCGCAGATAACTTTGATGGTCGGCACGTATAGATTCAGGATCGTTGATCCGGATATACATGTCAACCAGAGGTTCGTATCCTTCACGTTCAACCCAGACCGTGCCATCTACGTCCGCCCGAACTTTCACCCCGCTTGCGGAAATGGTCGATAAGAGGTGCTCCTGATTATGCGCCTCCGCAAACGTGGCGTAGTCCATCAAGGGGTCGTCAATTTTATCAAGGATTGGGCGGTGTTCGGGCCAATCAGCGACACAATAAAGTTTCGAGTGTTCCATCTGTTTTGCTAACGGAAAACCGATCTGGTCCTCCAGCCTTCGTGTGGCTTCGTAGGTGCCTTCCAAGTAGCCTTGATAGTTTGCGTTAAGTTCAGCATCATAGCTTTCGTCTGCATAAACGGCTATCTTGGTAGGACGAAATTCCTTAATTTGTGTCACCAGTTGTTCCATTTCGCTTTGGCGCTTGGGAGCGAGGACATCATCCATTCTATCGTTGAATGTATTGATTCCGGAATTTGTGAAGAATCCGCTGCCGAGAATCATGACTGTCGCTTTCTCTCCGGTGTCTTCTCTTTTCCATTGCCCCTTCAATTTGTCGCCAAAGTCGATGTCTACCGCGCCGAAATTACTCAAATTGCCGAGCAACTCCTCAACGCGTTCTGGTGCAATTTCTCCAACGATGTTGACGAAAGTGGCTTCCCCAGACCTTTTAGCGATGACGATAACGAAAATCCCGTAAACCTTGTCTTCGTCGAACAGGAGATTAATCTCCACCGTTTCCGTATTTTCCTCAATCTTGACGAGGACTTCCCACTCATCCTTTTCGAGCTTTTCTTTGAAATAGTTAACTAATTTCTTTTCATCAATAATTCCCCAATCGTAGCTGCGGACATAGATGCCATCCAACATCTGAATCAGTTCAACGACTTCTGGATCGTCGCTCACCGATTTGGTAACCAGATTGATGAGTTTCGCGGGCAAGTTAACTTCGACCTTTGCCGTGAGAGGCTCTGGAAAATCGAAGAGGATCAGTCCTTTTTCTAAATGCTCTTGCGGTTTCATGGTGTTTCTCCTTTTTAGTTTGAGTAGTGCTGACCTTCCGGACCTCGAACATTTTCGGGGAACCGGTTAAAGTTCACCAAACTCCGGTGAATTGCTGATGAAATATTTTTTCTCTGTTTCGATACGTAGCGGGAGGCTGTTTCAATCTGAACAAAGGCGCGACTGGAAGCCTGATTAATCTGCACATCAGGAAGTTTTTCGCTAACAACGGTGCCTGTTCGCGCCACAGCGTAATTCAACTTACCGAGGGCGTAAGAAAGATCACGGGAGGCTTGCTTCACTTTCAGATACCGTTGGTACTGATAGATGCTGAACAGAACAACGCCTATGAGACACACCAACGCACCTGCGCGAACGAATGCTAAATTTAAATTATCCCAGAATGTGAACAACAGCACAATCCCAACAAGACATGCCAGCGCACCTACGCGAACCCGTGAGAAACTTAGGTTATCCCAGAGTCTTGATAATTGAAATATCCGATGCCACCATCTCTGACCCGCGGTTGGGTGTGCGTGCACATAAGCCTCAACCGCGTCAAAGATTTCAGGCGGTGGCTCTGGCTTCGGAAGTTCGTGTAATGCTCCGCTAATTGCTTGAACGAAGCGAATTTCATCCTGACACATTGAACAAGATGCGACGTGTGCTTCTACTGTTGCATACATGTCTGTATCCAATTCATTGTCAAGATACGCTTCTAAGGTATCCTGAACTTCCGTACAAGTTGGATTGTGGCGAGAGGTAAATTGGTTCATTCGTCATTTCTCCAGTAAGGACGCAGTAGTTCCCTCAATTTCTTGCGGGCACGAAATGCTGTTGATTTCACAGTACCTTCAGGTTGTTCTAAGACCTCTGCAATCTCTTTGAAACTCATACCGTTCAATTCCCTCATAATTATCACCGTCCGCATATCTGGCGGCAATTTCTTAATGGCACAGTGTACTGAATCTTTGAGTTCTTGCTCGATTACAATTTCATCTGGTGTTGGATTTGACCGATCAGAATGTGCGTTCATTAAAGTTTCGAGTTCCGTTTCAACGTCTGTATCGTCTCTTTCTGTTAAATGCACCTGAAATTTGTGTCGCTTTAGCAGATTGAAACAGAGATTTTGGGCGCATTTTAACATCCATGAACGTGCAGTCTTCGGACGCAATTTAGAACGGTGTTCCCACGCCTTGATGAATGTCTCTTGTGTTATATCCTCTGCATCTTCTCGATTTTTGAGTAGATAGAGGGTGTGTTGATAAATCTGAGCCTTGTGTTCATGGACAAGCTCAAGGAATTTATCTTCTGTCATTTTTCAACTCCGCGCATTTTGAGGTTGTCGTTACTACAAACGAGTTTCAAAAAAGTTGCAATTTTTTTTATTTAAAATTTTCAGAGGGGTTTTGACAGCGTTATTTGGGTAATTTTCAGTTAGAAGGAGAGATTTTTCTTTCACTATCAACTTGGCGTAATATCAAATGCCAAGGAACCTCGGTTAATAGTCAGAACTGAATATGGTAGGTGCGGTTTGCAACCGCACCGAGTTATTTTGGATTGCGCGTTTTGTGGTTGGATAGGGAGGTGAAATCCGTTTCTACTCCCATTGAAATACGGTGCCTAACAGACACATCGGTTCATCGCGGAGCCAGTTATATATCTGTGGTGCTTCATCGACGCTCACCCGATGTCGAATCAAGGGCGCAATTTTGACAGAACCTTGACGGAGCAACCGACAGAGGTTTTCCAAATCATCACACGTAAAGTGGCTGCACTGGAGGATGCTGATCTCTTTACCTTGTCCGACGTTAAAGGTGTAATTGACATCGAACCTTCCAGCGACTAAGAGGAGTCTGCCACGGGTTTTACACGCGTAGATCATAGGTGTGACCATCTCTGGGACACCAGCAAAATCCATTACTGCATCAAATTCTCCGTCTTGAATCTGTTTCTCCCAACCGTCGTTACTTGTATTAAGTACATGTTCGGCTACACCCAATTGGCGAATCTGTTCCAGTCGCGATTCTTCGATGTCGCAGACCGTGACGCGGGCACCCATAGCGTAGATGATCTGTGCCGCGAACATGCCGATGCAGCCCTGTCCGACAATAAGTACCTTTTCTCCAATGCGCGGATCGACGCGCCGACAACAGTGCATTGCGACACCGGAGATGCCGAAGAGGGCAGCCTCGCCTGGGTCAACGTCTTCTGGCAATTTTAGCAGGAGTCCGTCTTCTGGGATAGTGAACCGCTCGACATGGTTCACGCTGGCGTAGATGAGGTCACCGACCTGAAGTTGTGTTACGTTCGGTCCTGTTTGGATAACTCTACCTACGTTCTGGTATCCGTCGGTAGTTGGCAGCCGATCATCGGAGCTTGAATAGTTACCACCGATAAGTTGATTCCGTTCTGTCCCGTTGGTAAGTCCCGTAAATACGGCTTGGCACAGGACCTCGTTCCCGATGGGCGATGCTGGCTCTTTCCAATCATTGACAACAACCTTTTCGCGCCGTTTATCCGGTAGTGATTTGACGATAAGTGCTCTCACAATATTGACAACTCCTTGAAGAAATTTTTTAATATGTAATTCGTTTTTTTAACCTATCTAATACTCCCAGATTTGTCAAGGAATTTCAGGATTTTCGATTTCTATCGTGAGCGATTTCTTAAAAAATTATGTTGACAGATTGTTGCATTTTCTATACAATTTTTAAAGAACAAAATCAAAATGCTCGAAACCGTCTTTCATGTATTGCACGTTATATATTGCACGTTAAAAGGAGAATCCGTAATGCCGAAACGCGTTAATAAAGCGATTGAATTGTTAGCAGATGACCTGCCTGTTTTCTATACCGGCAGTCACACAGGCGCGGAGCTGAACTATGACGCGGGCCGCGCGATGGCAAAAACTTGGGCAGACTATATTAATGTCGGCATGGAGCACGGGAGTTTCGATCTCTCTGGATTGGATAGTTTCATGCGAGGTCTTGCTGATGGGGGTCCCACTAACAGCGGACACAAGACACCAGCGGTCATTGTTGAATTACCGGTGGATGGCATCAGCGCGGATGTAATTCGTGCCAACGGTTGGCAGATGCGGCAACTCCTCGCGCGCGGTGTGCACGGCTTGCTGCTTTGTCATGCCGAATCTCCAGAAGCAGTTAAAGCATTTGTTGAAGCATGTCGTTATCCGTTCCAAACAGTCGGTGTTGGTACACAACTGGATGTTGGGAGGCGCGGCTCTGCGGGGCAAGGCTCCGCCGCACCTATATGGGGCATTTCCGCTAACGAATACTTGGATGTTGCTGATCCGTGGCCGTTGAATCCAGATGGTGAACTTCTGTTGGGACTCAAATTTGAAAATAAACGTGCGCTGGCGAACGTTGAAATCACTGCACAGGTTCCCGGAATCGGTTTCGCTGAATGGGGACCAGGTGATATGAGCATGTCATTCGGCTATAAGAATCCGCCAAGCCCACGTCCACAGGAATTGGAAGATGCTCGGAATCGTGTCTTTGCAGCGTGCAAAGCGACCGGTATTAAGTTTTTGGAAAGCGCGTCACCTGATACAATTGGGGCGAGCATTGACGCTGGGGTGCGGATTACTGGTGGCGGCGAAGAAGCTGCACGCATCGGACGGGCATACGCCGGTAGGACAATGCCTGTCTAAAGTCTACTTGTAAATCAGGATCCAAAGCACCAAGCCTGAAACGAATTTTTAAATGATCGGACTCTGGTCATCGTTCCACTTCGTTTCGCGATGGTTTTCGGTGAATGCCAATCCCCTATGTTCCCTGTACGTGTGAGGATAAAGGTGGGTATAAAAGATTTCAACAGGAAAACGTTCTATAACGGTGTCTGGTGAAGTCCCAAAGGTTTCAGCGAGCCTGACCCGTGTGAATTGCATCAAAAATCTGCCCGAAACGTAGTGGAGGGCAGCCCAGGAGCGATCGTTAGAAAAAGGAAAATTAGAAAATGGCATTAACAGAACAGGAAATGTTGGCGGAATTGCGCAAATATGATACACCCTCGATCACGAATGTGGTTGCTACCTATCCGGGGAACCCTCTCTGCCTTGGACTTTACAATCCGTGGACAGAAAATTGGTACACAGATACAACGATCCGTTGTATGTATCCTGAACTCGGTGCTATTGCTGGGTATGCGGTGACGTGCGTTTACGGGGTACCCGATCCAAACTATTCGGAACTCTCCTTTATGGATGTTATTGATGCGTTAGGTGCTTCCAAGCAACCGACAATCTTTGCATTTGAGCAGAAGTTTCCACCCGAATTAGCGAATAAGGTCGGCTTAGCGGGTGGCAATATGACAGCAGCGATGAAGTCGATTGGATGTCTTGGAGCAATCTCGAATGGTCCGTCACGCGATATTGACGAAATCCGACCAATGGAGTTCCAGTATCTGTTAAGTGGTATCACTCCTGGGCACGGGGCGATGGCGGTTCAATCTGTCAATGTGCCGGTCTCAATAGCGGGGATGGATGTCGCACCGGGTGAGATTATCCACATGGATGAAAACGGGGCATGCAAGTTTCCAGCGGATAAATTGGAGGCAGTGCTCACAAATGTCAAGGCTTTGCTTGAAGAGGAAGGTGATCGGATTGGGAAGCTGCTCTCAGGTCCGAAGACGGCGAAACAGGTCCGTGCAATTTTCAGTGGGCATTCTTATGCAGAGGATGACGAGGAATAGTTCGGTTTTTTACTTACGGGCATTCGGGCGTAAAGCCCACCGCTTTAGCTTTGGGATATAGGTTTCCCGCTAAAGGCGTAATCCCTGTGAAATAAATTTGACAAATGCAGTCAATGTGTAGTATAATGATACTATCGCGTTGGGGACACAACCAAGCACGCTGCAAGGCGTGTCTGTCCCTAACCTATCTTGGTTGAAGGTTAAAGCCGCGATACGCGATATACCATGAAAACCTACAAATATAAGATTGGCGATCAATCTAATTGTATGCGTATTGGCAACTTGCTTGATGATATGTGGCAGGTGCATGCGTATTTCCATAAGTGGCAGCGTCAACGGTATAAAGACGGTTTCGGGTATGCAAACTATGCTGTTATGTGCAAACAGTTGACGGCGTTGAAACGGACGACACACCGGCATTGGAATATGCTGCCGAGTCAAGCGATTCAAGAAGAACTGAAACGCATTGACGTGGCGTATCAGCGTTTTTTCAATAAACTTGGTGGTAGACCACATATCAAACCGAGGCATAAGTTCAAATCTTTCACACTCAAACAAGCCGGATACAAGTTAAAAAACAATCGTATTACATTGACCCTTCGTAAGTTTGAAAATGGTAAGTGGAAACGTAACCCAATCGCTTATACATTCCATAAACACCGGCAATGGCACGGGACTCTCAGTCGTATTACAATCAAGCGTGATAGTTGCGGGGACTATTGGCTCTATATAATAACGACCTACACAGATTTTAAATCGCTGCCGACAACAGGTCAGAGCGTTGGGGCAGACAATGTAATACAAGGAATGGATTTGGTCTATTCCCAGACCAAATCCGGCATGAAAGAGGCGTATTTGACACTTAGCACGGGTGAGAAAATCCAACACCCACAACCTTTGAAATCTAACTTGAACAAACTTCGGTCTCTCAACAAGGCATTGAGCCGTAAAGTTAAAGGTTCTAAGGGGTGGTGGCGTTGCGTGAGACAAATCGCACGCCTGTATCGGAAAATCAGCAACCAACGCAAAGATTTTCACTGGCAACTCGCAAGTGAACTCTGTAAGAAGTTTGATACGATTATCCTTGAAACTTTGAACCTTGACGGTATGAAACGTTTGTGGGGACGTAAAGTCTCCGACCTTGCCTTCTACCAGTTTGTTGGGATATTGAAGTATAAGTGTCAAAAACATAAGCGTCATTTTGAACAAATCGGACAATGGACGGCGACAACGAAACCTTGTAGTGCTTGTGGCTTTCATAACGAAAACCTTTCTCTCTCTGATAGGCAGTGGACATGTCCGAAATGTAGCGCTCACCACGACAGAGACATAAATGCTGCGATAAACATTTTGCGGGCGGGGATAGCCGTTACCTAACGATATGCCTGTAGAAGACTACAGGGAAACGCCCGCGGGTGGAGCGATAATAAGACGGTGATCTCTTTGAGAAAACCGCAGTTGCTACGAAGCCGAAGCCCACGCCTTTAGGCGTTGGCTGCTATCACCTTGCAATACCGGTCTCGATGTGAAGATAAATCGAGACCGGAACAATCTGGAAAATATTCCAGAACCTTAGCGTCTGGAACGAAATTTATGAGCGGATTTATAGCATTTTTTGGCATTACAAATCCGTGTGCTCCCTGATTTTGAATTGACCCGAAACATTTCCTCGTCACGAAAATATGTGAGGTAAATTCGCTGCCAAAAAATATAAGATTGCTATATAGATAAAGTTGATATATAATAATATATGTGGAAATTTTTAAACGTAGTTTCCAAATTTCTGTCTTGGATTGCAAGCATAAATTTTCTATCAATTTTCCCATCGTACTTCTTGCGTATTTCGGTGTGGGAAGCTGCTCGTAGGTTCAGATTGAGATGCGAACCACACTAACCAAATTCCTGATAATAAGACCGAAAAAATCTAATCTAAATTGAAACAGGACGAAAAATGGACAACGTCTTTGAAGCCCTGAATGAACGAGGCTTTATCAAACAGGTCACCAATGCTGAGCAGGTCACGCGTCTGTTAGCTGAAAAACAGGTCACCTACTACGTTGGCTTTGATCCGACAGCATCGAGTCTGCATGTGGGCAGCCTTGTTCCGATAATGGCGATGGCACACCTACAACGCGCGGGGCATAAGCCGATTGCGATCATCGGTGGCGGCACAACTATGATAGGTGATCCAACTGATAAGACCGAGATGCGTCCAATGTTGTCGAAAGAACAAATTTCAGCAAACGGCAAGGGCATCCTTGCGCAGTTGCAACGTTACTTAAATCTTGATAACACACTTGTAAATGCTGGAAACTCGCAAACGCCGTCAAGAGTGGGTGGGTTCTTCAACAATGCTGATTGGCTGCTTTCTATAAATTACATCGAATTTCTACGCGATATTGGTAAACACTTCCGAGTCAATGAGATGATCCGTGCTGAAGGTTACAAGCAACGGCTTGAGCGCGAACTCGGTCTCTCATTCCTTGAATTTAACTATCAACTGCTCCAAGCTTACGACTATCTATATCTTTTTCGCGAATATGGGTGTCGCCTCCAACTCGGTGGTGACGATCAGTGGGGCAATATCCTTGCGGGTGTTGATCTTGTTCGCCGGATTGAAGCCGAACGGGTTCACGCTGTCACTTTTCCGCTGCTCACTACGGCGAGTGGCGCGAAGATGGGAAAAACCGCAGGCGGTGCGGTCTGGCTTGATGCTGAGCGGACATCGCCGTATGAATTTTATCAGTACTGGATCAACGTGGACGATCGCGATGTCTCGCGATTCTTAGCGTATTTCACCTTTCTTCCGATTGATGAGGTCCGACGACTCGGCAGTTTGGAGGATGAAGCAATTCGCGAGGCAAAAGAAGTCCTCGCCTACGAAACCACGCGACTTGCTCACGGAAAAGCGGAGGCAGATAAAGCACGAACAGCCTCACGTGCGGCATTTGGTGGTGGTAACCTTGATGAAGCGGAAATGCCGACTTCGGTTATTGCAGCAGAACGACTCAATGCGGGTATTCCAATCATGGCGTTGTTCCATGAAGTTGGATTGGCAAATTCACGTAGCGAAGCGCGGCGGCTCGTTCAACAGGGCGGTGCCTACATCAACGAAAAACAGTGCCGTTCGATAGATATGGTCGTTGGGACCGATCTGCTTGAGGACAATGCCCTGCTACTCCGTGCTGGCAAGAAACGTTATCATCGGATTGTTCTCAAAGAAAATTAATTCATAACTAAGGGTATCTTTAATAATAAGCGCGATGCCAAACGCGCATCATCATAAAACGGTTTTCGTCGGGGCACTTTCGCCGGTGTACCGGTAACTAACCAGAGAGGTATGAGTATGACGGTTGATAATCCGAAAGGGGTTGATGAAGGGACAACCTCTCCGAAGCATTCCAGCGGAGGTAATCGGAAGGGGCTTGTTTTCACACCCTATTTTACCACACCCGGTGTTCATCCTTACGATTTATTGGGGTGGGAACGCCGCGACGCGGTCATTTACAACGAAAAGGGTGATGTCATCTTTAAACAGGACCAAGTTGAGGTGCCAGCGGACTGGACGCAGCTTGCGACAGATATTGCATCATCAAAGTATTTCCGGAAAGCGGGGGTCCCCGGTACAGAATCGGAGGATAGCGTTCGCCAGTTAGTTACGCGTGTGGCGCGTACACTGCGTCGCGCAGGCGAGGAATTCGGTGGCTATTTCGCAAGTCCCGAAGATGCGCAAACATTTGAGATGGAATTGACGCATATCCTCGTTACACAGCGCGGTGCCTTCAACTCGCCTGTCTGGTTTAACTGCGGCTTGTGGCATGAATATAATATTGAGGGGGGCGGTGGAAACTACTATTGGGACCGGGACGCAGAAAAAGTCTGTGTTTCGACCGGTGCGTATGAACACCCGCAAAACTCCGCCTGCTTCATTCAAAGCGTTGATGATTCCCTGGATTCCATGCTTGAACTTCAGAAGTCTGAAGTGCGCCTCTTTAAATACGGTAGTGGGACAGGCTCTAATTTCAGTAGAGTTCGCGCCAAAGGCGAACTTCTCTCTGGCGGCGGTGAGAGTTCAGGGGTTCTTTCTTTCCTTGAAGGTTTTGACCGGTGGGCAGGCAGTATCAAATCTGGTGGGACCACGAGGCGCGCAGCTAAAATGGTTATCCTTGATATGGATCACCCAGAGATCGCCGACTACATTGATTGGAAGTTGAAGGAAGAAGATAAAGCGAAGGCACTCATTGCAGCAGGGTATCCTGCTGACTTCAACGGTGAGGCGTATAGTACTGTCAGTGGGCAGAACAGTAATAACTCTGTCCGGATTCCAGATGACTTCATGAACGCCTATCTACAGGGAGATTCTTGGAAAACCACGTATCGGATGAGTGGTGAAGTCGCCGATGAGTATGATGCCAGAACGCTGATGGAGAAAATCGCCTATGCGGCATGGGCATGTGCGGATCCGGGTGTTCAATTTGATAGCACGATTCAGAAGTGGCACACGTGTAAAAACACGGGTAGGATTAATGCAAGCAATCCGTGCAGTGAATACCTTTTCTTAGATGATTCCGCCTGCAATCTCGCGAGCATTAACCTCGCCAAATTCCTCGGAGATGATAATAACTTTGATATTGATGCTTTCCGTGCTACTGTTCGGGTGTTTGCCACTGCGATGGAAATCATAGTAGACCTCTCTTCTTACCCGACAGAAAATATAGCGCGGCGTTCTCATGAGTATCGTCCGCTTGGACTCGGTTATGCGAATTTGGGCGCGCTCTTGATGCGTTTAGGGATTCCTTACGACAGCGCGCAGGCTTGTGCTTACGCGGGTGCTATTACTGCTATCTTAAGTGGTCGTGGGTATCACACAAGTGCGGAGATCGCTGAGAGTGTAGGTGCTTTTGAAGGTTACGCGAAGAATCGCGACTCGATGTTAGATGTTATGCGGCTGCACCGCGATGCTGCCTACGATATTGATCCAGTGGCATGTCCATCTGACCTGTTAGACGCAGCAAAAGGGGATTGGGATCTCTGTCTTGAAAAAGGGGAACAGTGGGGCTATCGAAATTCCCAAATTAGCGTCATCGCTCCGACCGGAACGATTTCCTTCCTGATGGATTGTGATACAACAGGAATCGAACCAGAGTTTGCTCTCGTCAAGTTCAAGAAGTTGGCGGGTGGCGGTTACATGAAGATTGTGAACCAGAGCGTTCGCGATGCCTTGTACAACTTAGATTATACACTCCAACAGACAGAGGCGATTATTACATCCCTCGTCGGAACGGGCACTTTTGAAGGGACACCGCATATCAACCCCGACACGTTGAAGCGGAAGGGTTTCACACAAGAGGATATCGCTCGTATTGCGGAGACGCTACCGAGTTCATTCGACCTAAATCTCGCCTTTGCTCCTGGTTTTTTGGGTGCTGAGTGTCTTGAGCGGTTAGGCATAACCGAGGAAGAAGCGGCAGATCCGAGTTTTGACCTCCTTTCTACAATCGGGTTCAGTGAAGATGAGATTAGTACTGCTGAAGAGGTTATTTGCGGAACAGGCACGGTTGAGGGGGCACCCCATCTCTCACCGATGCACTATCCGGTTTTTGATTGCGCTGTCCAGTGCGGTAAGCACGGAACTCGTTATATAAATCACATGGGACCGTTGAAAATGATGGCAGCTGTGCAACCTTTTATCTCCGGTGCCATTTCCAAGACGGTCAACATCCCGCACAACGCATCAGTGGATGATATCAAGACGTTGTACGTGGAAGCGTGGCGGCGTGGGGTCAAGTGTCTCGCCGTTTATCGTGACGGTAGCAAAGGAAGCCAACCGCTTTCAACCCGAAGCCAACAGGATGCAGAGAGTGAAACCGATGAGGCTATTACTGATGTGCCTGCTGAACGTCCTATCAGAAAACGTCTTTCAGACACGCGTTCTTCTCTTACGCACAAGTTTAGCGTTGGCGGTCATGAGGGTTACATTCATGTCGGCTTTTATGAGGACGGTACGCCTGGAGAAGTCTTTCTCCGTATGAGCAAAGAGGGAACGGCTGTCTCTGGCTTGATGGACTCTGTTGCGGTCCTCACTTCTATTGCGTTGCAGTACGGCGTGCCGTTAGAGTCGCTTGTTAATAAGTTTAGCCATGTTCGGTTTGAACCGTCAGGTTTCACGGCTAACCCTGATATTCCGATGGCGAAGTCGATTATAGATTACGTTTTCCGGTGGCTCGGTATACGGTTTCTCTCCCAAGAACCACACGGAGGTTCCGAGGTGCTGGATTTTGATGAAGAGATGGTGCCCCCCGAGCAACTCCATCCGTATGGACATGGAAGTAACGGTGAGACCGACTCTTGGGTGGCTCATGAGAAGCAGGTTGTGCTACAACATGCGGATGCCCCGCCGTGTCTTGAGTGCGGTGCACTTATGGTGAGAAGTGGGGTTTGCTATCGCTGCGCGAACTGTGGCGCAACGAGTGGATGTTCCTAAAGATTGTATGTGCCAGAGTCGTTCAGAAACAAAAACGGAATAGTTCTGAATGGCTCTGGCTTTTTATTTTAAAAGTCACCGTGAAAATCAAGGAGAAAGTATGGGGGAAAAGCTTCTCAAAAAGTGTTCACTGTCCACGGGCATGACGAGGCAGCCAAGCATGCTGTCGCCAGGTTCATAGAAAGACTTGGTTTAGAGGCGATCATACTCGACGAACAATCCGGTGGTTTGCAAGCGATTATTGATAAATTTGAAGAACAGGCGGAAGACATAGTCTTTGCTATCATTTTGCTAACGCCCGACGATGTTGGAGCTGCAAAAGCCAAACAGAATGAATTTCAGCCCAGAGCGCGACAGAACGTTATCTTGGAACTCGGCTATTTTATTGGGAAGCTAGACCGCAACCAAATATGCCTTCTCTACAAAGAGAGCGTTGAACTGCCATCAGATATTAGCGGTCTTTCCTATGTGCTTATGGATGATCACGATGGATGGCAACTGAAATTGACGCGGGAAATGAAGAATGCAAAGCTCCTATTGATGCTAATAAACTTCTATAGAAGATAGGAATACCCAAACACTGGACAAAACTGGGTTTGACACTATGGATGAATTAGTGCCATAATTTAATACAAAGTCGTGTTTTGATTGATTATGAACAGACGTTTTTCCGTCCTAACACGTCAGCGTGAAAATGGAGGAAAGATCATGAATGCAGAAACTCGGAGAAACGTTTTCATCTCCCATGGGCACGACGAGGAAGCCAAAATGACAGTTGCTAAGTTCGTAGAGAACTTGGGCTTAAAGGTAACTGTTCTTGACGAACAGCCTGGCAGCGATCTAACAGTTATTGATAGTCTTGAGAGATATGCAGGCGACATAGGGTTTGCAATCGCTTTGTTAACCCCTGACGATGTTGGTGCCTTAAAAGATGAAGCAGACCGACACCTCAACCCCTGAGCTCGCCAGAACGTCATCTTTGTTGGCTATTTCATTGGTAAATTGAACCCCAACCAAGTGTGCTTGCTATATAAAGAAGGCGTTGAGTTACCATTAGGTATTCGTGACGTAGCATACGTGCCTATGGATAGTGCCGATGCTTGGAAGCTGAAACTCAGTCAGGGCATGCGAAAGGCGGGGCTGCCTGTTGATATGAGTTGGGTGCCGTAGAAGAGATAAATGAAAACCTTCGAGATGGACTCGGTGGCTCTTTCATCTACTGCACGCTCGGCGAATCAATTGACGAAGAAGACATGCTCACCGGCGAAAATCTCCCCACATACGAGGATTTAGCACACTATATCGCCTATACTGCAACCGGCGGAGCATTAACCTCTATCAAAAAACAGCAAGATTACTGCTTCGGCGAAACCAATGCCATCCGTTTCTATCTTATCTACGAACCTACACTGGCGTTTTTGGAAGCAGCGCGTCAGCATTAGATGGAGCGCGTGCCGAGCAGATCGCCAAAGCGTGCAAGGAGATGGGCAAAAGTGCCTATGTCTATGCACCACAGAAATTCATTAGTCAGAAAGAATTAACCAGCATGGGGATCACTTTCTGCCAACTTCCGTACAACATCCATCGCATTGCAGACATGTAGAGAGGTTTCCGTTACTTCATAATTTTATATTTTGACTGGAGATCGCTGCGAATTCATGCTATAATATCCTCTCAAAGGAGGATAGAACTGATGACACAAACTTATACCGCTGTTATCCAACAGGACGAAGGCTGGTGGATCGGCTGGATACAGGAAATTCCCGGCGTAAATGGCCAAGAACGGACGAAGGACGAATTGCTGGAAGCACTACGAATTACGCTTCTCGAAATGATAGAATACAATCGTAAAGAGGCTATCAAGGCTGCGAAAATTGACCATCAGGAAATCATTATCCAGATATGAAACGAAGGGCGTTGGTTAGGCATCTCAGGAAGCATGGTTGTTATTTTATTAGAGAGGGCGGCCGACACTCACGGTGGGGTAAGATGCATATAGGGGGCCAAGTCTCAACTTCTGTGCCTCGCCATAATGAGATTGGTAAGTGGCTTGTTGAAAAAATCTGTAAAGATTTAAAAATCCCACCTCCATAGTCAGACAAGCTCGCTGTTTCAATTAAGTGATTGCACAATGGAACTCAAAGACTACCAGCAACAAACATTAGATACATTCGACCGCTATCTGGAAGTACTTAAGGAGGCACGTCGGAAAGCCGATGAATTCTCTACCGTTAACATTGATGAACTGCCATCAGTTTTGAGAGAACAGTCTGCTGCTTTAGCGCGTGCAGCTACGGATTATCCGCTCGCAGCGTGGGAAAGTTTACCGGAAGCATCTGTCCTGCCGGGTGTCACAGATGCACAAGGGCAGAACCTAATTCCAGAACACATCTCACGTGAGAGTGCCGCCGGTGAGCCAATTCCGCATGTCTGCCTAAAAGTCCCAACCGGTGGCGGAAAAACCTTGTTAGGTGTAGAGGCAGTACGTCACCTGAAACTCGGTACAGGTTTTGTGCTATGGCTTGTCCCCACCAAAGCCATCTACACACAGACGTGGGACGCTTTCCGGAATAAAGAGCATCCCTATCGACAGATTCTGGAGCATGCTTCCGGGGGTCGTGTCAAGCTGCTCCAAAAAGATGACAGATTCACGAAGCAGGACATTGAGAACCACCTCTGTATCATGCTCCTCATGCTTCCCGCCGCAAACCGTAACCGAAACAAGGAATTCCTCAAGATTTTCCGAGATAGCAGCGGTTATGCCTCGTTCTTTCCGGTTGAGGACGATATCCGAGAGCATCAAGCATTATCGGAAAAGTACCCCGACCTTGAAACAGCAGAAGATGATTAAACTGCACAACCCCGGCTCGTCAGAAATCCCAAAGACACGCTCATCAAACAGAGCCTTTTCAACGTCCTGAAGCTGCTCCGTCCAACAGTGATTCTGGATGAGGCACACAAGGCTTATGGGAGTCCGGATCTGGCCCGTAATAAGACATTTGTAGAGGCAGTAAATCGACTCAACCCCCGTTTTGTACTGGAACTCTCCGCCACTCCGAAACTCGGCATTAGCAATATCCTCGTCAACATCTCCGGTCTGGCACTCAAAGAAGAGGAGATGATTAAACTCCCGATTCAGCTCCGAAATTTTCCAAATTCAGATTGGAAATATACCCTCGCGCAGACGAAGGTAGAGCGCGATAAACTTGAGGAAGTGGCGAATCGGTTTCAGCAAGCGGAAGATCGCCACATCCGTCCCATTGCTGTCATTCGGGTGGATCGCACCGGCAAAAACCAACGCGACGGTGTAAAGGTACACGCTGAGGATGCCCGCGAAGAACTCATTGACGCGTTAGGGGTGCCAGCGGAACAGGTCAAGGTAAAATCATCAGAGCAAGATGAACTCGCGGGAATAGATCTCATGAGTCCGTTCTGCCCTGTCCGTTATATCATCACCAAAGATGCCTTGAAGGAGGGGTGGGATTGCCCGTTTGCCTATCTGCTTGCACTTCTTGACAATACTACGGCAGCGACAGCGATGACGCAGTTGATCGGCAGAGTAATGCGCCAACCCTACGCACGTGCCACAAACCGTTCCGAACTGGATAGTTGTTATATCTTCTGCTACAATCAGAAAGTCAAGACTGCAGGCACGAACGTCAAGAAAGGATTAGAGGCGGAAGGGTTAACAGGGTTAGGGGACTTTGTTGAAGGGGCGGGTGTGGAGCGTGTTCAGCGAACTATTGAACGTAAACAGGAATACCGTGATATAGATATCTTTCTGCCGCGTGTACTTCATAAACAGGGACGGAGCTGGCGTGAACTCAATTATGAGCGTGACATCCTCAGTGCAATTGATTGGCAGCAACTCGGTGTGATAGCACCTGTCAACTTAGGAGAGGAAGCACAACTTCAAGAGATCCGTGCCACCATCCATCTCCAAGATGAAGCGGTAATTGATAAAAAATTGCAAGAAAGTGCGGCACACAATTTGGAGGTGGCATTTTTCGTCCGGCGATTGGGTGATGTGCTGCCGAACCCGTGGCACGCCGCACGCATTGTAAAATCAACGCTTGCTGCTTACCGTGAAAAAGGCGTTGACGAAGAAACGTTATATACACATCGTCTGTATCTCTCCGAGTACCTGAAGCGTCGTTTGCATGCCCGCGTTGATAAACTCGCTGAGACTGTTTTTAAAGAGAAGTTGGAAGCCCAGAAAATTCAGTTTAACCTGCAAGCCGATGGTGCATTAAACCACCAATTGGAAAGAATGCTCGTGGTCAGTCTCACACCTGAAGCGAGACCAATGACACATGCACACGGGGATCCCTTACAACTTAACCTATTTGAACAAGTGTTTGAAGCAGAATTCAACAATTTAGAAACGGATTTTGCACTCTACATAGACGAACAAAGCGCAATCCAATGGTGGCACCGTATTGCTGCGAGACAAGGATATTTCTTACAAGGGTGGCGGCGCGATCGCGTCTATCCCGATTTTATCGCGTGTCTCCAGCGGAGTGGGACCGGTCCTCAAAGACTCTGCATCTTTGAAACCAACGGACAACACCTTGAAGGCAATAGCGACACTACCTATAAACAGAGACTCATCGAAACCTTAGAGACGGCATATCGTAACGCTACACCGCACGGCATGATGAATATCACTGCACCCAATAACAAAACGATGTCTTTCCGCATGCTATTTGAAGATTCTTGGCGTGAGACGGTGAACGAGACAATCACCTCAACACAAATCCTATATAAAACATGAAAGTAAGCGACGTTACAAAGCCGTTTAGTTTTCGGTTTTTTTGTCGATTTTAGAGGAAGAGTCGCTACCGAGAGGTCGCTCCTATAGAGAAGAGTTTTAGGCGTTCCGATTTCATTGCCTCTAAGTTGTAAGATAGGTTATAATAGAAAGGCTTGAGTTGAGTAGATGGTCGCGTCCCGAGCGTGATTTTACGATTGGGATGAGGAAAGTCCGGACTCCGCAGGGCAGGATGCTGGGTAACTCCCAGGAGCGGCGACGCTATGGAAAGTGCAACAGAAAGTAAACTACAACACCTGAAGGTGCTGTACAGGTGAAACGGTGCGGTAAAAGCGCACCAGTCCATAAGGTGACTTATGGAGCTTGGTAAACCCCGTCTGGAGCAAGGTAAATGGGGGATACGTAAAGATTGCCCGTCTCGTCCCCAGGTAACCGCTTGAGGTGGCTGGTAACATCCATCCCAGATGAATGATCATCATATACAGAATCCGGCTTATTCTCAACTCAAGTCTTTTGTTTTAGCACAAGGTGGTTGCGATTCACCGTTGGTTTACCCTTAATTGTTAGGACGAAAACCCGCCACCACCGGGTGTCTCTATGCGAATAACATCACCTTCGCGTATGGAAACGGAGACTTTACCGGCTAACGGATGTTCTTCGACACCAGAGATTAACACATTACACCCCGATTGTCCCGGTTCTCCGCCTTGCAAGCCGTAAGGACCTCGCGTTCGACGTTCTGAAAGGATCGTAACCTCTGCATCTGTCAAGAGCTTCAGTGCTCGGATAACACCTGCACCCCCTCGAAATTTTCCCGCACCACCTGTTCCGCGTCGGATCGAGTATGTCGTTACTTGCATCGGGTAGTTCGTCTCAATCGCCTCTATAGGTGTGTTCATGGTGTTCGTCATGTGTGTGTGGATGGCATCAATACCGTCTCGGTTTGGACGTGCACCCATCCCGCCTGCGATGGTTTCGTAGTAGGTGAAATCCTTTCCGCGTGAGGCATCGTAGCCGCCGATTGTGAGGTTATTCATCGTACCGGAACTGGCAGCGGGGATCTGATCCGGACAGGCTTGTGCCAATGCGCCAAGCAGTACGTCAACAATACGCTGTGATGTTTCGACGTTTCCTCCTGCAACAGCTGCTGGAAACTTGGCGTTTACAACGCTCCCCTCTGGGGCAATGACTCGGATCGGTTCCAAACACCCCGCATTGGCAGGAACGTCTGCGCCAGCGATACATCGGAAGGTATAAAAAACTGCGGAAAGGGTAATCGCGTAAATCGCGTTAACTGAGCCTCGTGCTTGTTCTGCCGTGCCGGTGAAATCAACTAATGCCGTGTCATTTTCGATCTCAATCGCGACCTGTATTGTAATAGGTTCATCGGTGATGCCGTCATTATCAAGTACATCGGTGTATGTGTAACGTCCATCGGGGATTTCTTGGAGGCGTGCCCGGACCATCCGGCTTGCGTACTCGCACAGTTCCTGCATGTACGCTGTAATTTCTGTCGTGCCATATTTGGTTACCATTTCCTGCAATCGACGTTCGCCGACGCGGTTCGCGGCGAGTTGTGCTTCCATATCACCACGGCGTTCTTCGGGTGTACGGACATTTGCGAGAATGAGTTTCCAGAGATCGGTGTCCAATTCTCCACCTCGGATGAGTTTGACAGGCGGAATCCTAATGCCCTCCTGAATTACACTTGTTGCAATCGGCATTGAACCTGGGGACATTCCACCTACGTCTGCGTGGTGTGCACGATTTGCGACGAAAAAGATGGGTTTACTTTCTGATTCATTCCCATTTTCATTTGAGAAGACAGGCGCGACGAGCGTAATATCAGGCAGATGGGTGCCGCCACTGTATGGGTCATTAAGGGCGATCATATCACCGGGTGCCATCTCGGTTTGGTCAATAGCCGCAAGGACCGAGAGCGGCATAGAACCGAGATGCACGGGAATGTGTGCGGCTTGTGCAACCATTTTGCTGGTACTATCAAACACAGCACATGAGAAATCGAGGCGTTCCTTGATGTTCGGTGAGAACGCTGTACGTTGTAGCGTTACGCCCATCTCTTCGGCAACCGAGGTCAGCATATTTTTGTAAAGTTCCAGTTTGATAGGATCAATGTTCATGGTTAGGAGGGAATTTCGCGCTTATCTTCGTTTATGAGCTGCGGAAGTTTGAGTTTGTTTTCGCCGCAACACTTCAGCAAGCGTAATCCGCTTATCTACTATATTGTGAGCAGTGGCAATATCAATACCGTGTTCTGAAGCGAGTTGTAATGCGTGCTCTCTTCTCGGGTTGTCTTCAATAACCTTATGTTCAGAGAGTTCAACAATAGGAGGTGAGCGTTCATCTATTGCGTTAAATAGCGAATTTACTAATGATTTACAATGCTGTTTATCCTTATATTCTCTTTTCTGAAAGTAATAATATCTGTAGCAGATGGAAGCAACGAAATCAGCAAACTGTATGAACGGATTTTCATTAGAATGGACAAAGACACAGTTTTGAAAGTTTAGACCTTTAGGTAAATCTTTATTGAAGTTATTAAACCTATCTAACAGTGCACGCTGTAGATTTCGGTTGTCTAATTCGTCGTGCAAAATCATTGCCTGGTGATCAGGTGGTAAGGACTGCTTACTGAGTTCAAGCGTTTTTTTAAAGAGAGCTGCACGGAGGTCACCACCTTCAAGTCGCATCTGTTTTCTTATCGCTTTTATCCGAATAATCAGGGCACCTTCTATATCAAAAAAGCGCGCCAATAGTGATTGGCATATCTCACCACTTTTTTCTTGATAATTTCTATCAAAATCATTGAGAAGAGGACCATATTTTATCTCGCTGCCGGAAATAGGTACCAAAGGATTGACAATTTTGGGGTAGGACTTTAAGAATTCCTGTTGGCTATTAAAAGGAACACAAATAGCGGCATAAATGAATTCAGGATTATCTTCGTTGACCCCTGATTCATCTATATAGATACACCATGTTTGCATTTTTTTATGTGAAGTGGAGGTAGAGTCGGACTCTCAAGGCATTATAAATGCCCCTCATTGTTTGAGGACTCGGTAATCCTCTGGTGAATAGAGTCGGCACTCTCTAAAGATCAATGACCTACTTCACCAAAATCTGAATCAGATTCAAAAAATATAACCTATACGCAGTACTTCTGATTTCTGAAATGTGTCAAAACACGTGCGGAATATAAGATATAAGAGGGGGATGATTGTTTCCCCCTCTTAATCGTTTCTTTGGAGGTAGAGTCGGTACTCTCAAAGCGTTATCAACGCATCCCTCATTGTTTGAGGACTCGGTAATCCTCTGGTGAATAGAGTCGGCACTCTCTAAAGATCAATGACCTACTTCACCAAAATCTGAATCAGATGACGCTTTAGATCGTGATTCCTTCAGGACTTACGCAACGCACAACGAATTGCACTACTACAAACTGCTATGCTTTGGAGAAATGCTTGTATTTGCAAGAGGTCTGTGTTTGTAGTAAGGCAATCTCTCGCGTGCCATGTGTAAGTTTTAAGGATTATACTACATTTTCGAGAAAAAATCAAATTTATTTTCAATTCTCTTTGCATGTTCAGAAGTTAGTTGCAATTTTAACACCTCCTCCTATAATATGCAAGAAAAGATTGATGAGGAGAATTTCAGATGGAAAAAGTCAATATTGCGCTGATTGGCGCGGGGGGTATGGCGAACGGTGTCCATTACCCATCGCTCAGAGAGTGTGAAGATGTCCAGCTTGTCGGATTGTGTGATTTGGTCCCATCAAAACTGCAGGCAACAGCGGAGCGGTTTGAGATTGATCAGACATTCACTGATTATCGGGAGATGCTTGAGAAAACGAGTCCAGATGCTGTATATATTTTAATGCCGCCGCAACACTTGTTTCCGCTCGCTATCCACTGCCTCTCTCAGGGTCATCATGTTTTTATTGAGAAACCGCCCGGTGTTACGCTCCATCAAACGAAGGAGATGGCACTCGCTGCAGAGAAGAACGGTTGCAAGACGATGGTGGGTTTCAATCGTCGGTTTATTCCGCTCTTACAAAAGGTTAAGACGATAGTTGAGGAACGCGGACCAATTATCCAATGCATGTCGACCTTCCATAAGAACACGCCAAACGCTCTCTACTATGATGGTGTGATAGACGTTTTGACCTGCGATGCGATTCACGCCGTAGACGCGCTCCGATGGCTTGGCGGCGGCGAGGTGAAAGCCGTTGCAAGCGACATCAATAATTTCTATTCCGAGCGTGAGAACAGTTTCAACGCCCTCGTCAAATTTTCGGGGGGTGCTTCTGGGTATCTTTGCACGAATTGGGCTGTCGGTGGACGTATCCATACGTTTGAGATGCACGCACGAGAGATTTCCGCCTATATCAATCCCGATGCTGGCGGACGTGCTGTTCTCCATACACCCGAAGGCACAACCGAGATTACGCCTGAGGAAGCAGCAGATTCCGATGCCACGCACAGAGCTTATGGGTTTTATGGGGAGAGTCGGCATTTCGTTGATTGTATCCAGAAGGATCAACAGCCTTTAACCTGCTTTGCGGATGCGATCAAGACAATGGAGCTCGTAGCGGCTATCTATCGAAATCGGATAGATCCTTAATGCCTCGTCTCTAACGGGCAAAATGAATTGGCACGTTTCTTGCTATAGCTCGGTTAAGGATAGACTCGGAAAGGCTATGAATACGCAGCACATACCCGTTTTATATGATAAAGTGGTTGAGTTTCTCAAACCGAAACCGGATGGTATTTATATAGATGGTACTGTCGGTTTAGGTGGACATAGTCTCGCTATCCTAAAGGCATCCGCACCGGATGGACGTGTGATTGGAATTGATTTAGATGTTGAGGCTCTCACCGTCGCGAAAGATAGATTACACGCCTTCGGAGGGCGTTGTTCCCTTGTTAACGGCAATTTTACTGAGATGGATGTCTTATTGGAAAGACATTCAGTTCATGCGGTAGATGGTATCCTACTTGACTTGGGGGTGTCGTCCCTACAGTTAGATGCACCACACCGAGGGTTTAGTTTTAACCATACCGGTCCTTTGGATATGCGTATGGATCCGCGGCAGGAACTGAGTAGTGAGCATGAAACCGCTCTGACGGCAATGCAGGTGGTCAACAATAGCACGGTGGATGTCCTTGCCGATATTTTTAAGCGGTACGGCGAGGAACGATTCGCTAAACGGATTGCTGGTCGGATTGTTCGGGCGAGGCAACAGGGACCGATAACAACAACAACACAGTTCGCAGAAATTGTCAAGCAAGCCGTTCCACAAAAGGCGTCCAAAATTCATCCAGCAACTCGTGTGTTTCAGGCACTTCGGATTCATGTCAACGCTGAGTTAGAAAACCTTTCGACAGGTTTAGAGGTCGCAATACCACTCTTGAAGCCGGGGGGTTGTCTGTGTGTTATTACGTTTCATTCGCTTGAGGATAGGATAGTCAAGCATTGCTTTCGGACGTGGGCGAGGACGTGCATCTGCCCACCCAAGACACCTGTCTGTATTTGTGAACACAGTCCGTCAGTAGAGGTTCTCACGAGGCGTCCAGTGCTACCGAGTGTGGCTGAAATTCAACAAAATCCTCGAGCGAGAAGTGCTAAACTACGCGCAGCTCGCAAATTATAGTGTGAAGTGCCTTGTCTCCTATCCTAAATGTGGAGAAAATTGTACCTTAAATGCAATTCTAAACGTTAAAATGAAGCGAGTCTTCGCTTAGCGAATGTACACAGAAAAGTTGTGAAGTGATCTTGGGCTGAATCACAGAAATTTTGTCCTCTTAACATCAATTAAATAATTAAATAAAATGCAGACACCACATCACTATTCAACACGCATCACGAAAACCGAAGACTCCAATCCGAAAAAAAGATTTCCGTTAGTTTATGTCGTTTTAGTATTGTCTTTCTGTACCTTCGCTGGTAGCATCTGGTTCTCATCTTACGCGAAGAAAGTCGCTTTACAACGACAGCCCGTCTACGAGAGGCAGAAGCACCAGATTCAGGACGAGATTTATCGGCTTGAATTGGAAGAGTCGACGCTAACCAGTGTTCAAAGGATTCGACAAATCGCCACTGAACTTGGAATGGTTGAACCGACTGAAACCTCACAGGTGCTCTGGGACAAATAATTTTCGTCCTTTTCGTAGGATACTTAAATTTATTTTATTTTTTTTACATGGTAGAAACATGAAAAACAATTCGCATTTATCCATTCGCCGCCTTGTTTTTATACTTATTATACTGCAGGTGGGGTTTCTGTTGCTGGTTGGCAAACTGTTCAAAGTACAGATTTCTGTCGATGCAACGTATCAAGAAACAGCTGGTAGTCCTTGGCGTTCTCCGCGTACAGCCGCGATAAAACGGGGTAAAATTTTAGATCGGCACGGGAATGTCTTAGCCTTGAGTCACCACAGTCTCTCTGTTTACGCCGATCCGACGTATATGAAAACTGACCCCAGGGAGGCTGCTCGTAGACTTGCCCCGGTTTTGGGGGTCTCTGAATCTAAATTGCTTACGCAACTCCGCCGTAAGGATAAGCGGTTTGTGTGGCTTAAGAAGGATATGAGTTATGAGTGCCTTGATGAACTTCGCGCAATTGAGAAGGACATTCGAGGCATAAAGCATGAGGTTGAACAGAAACGCGCCTATCCGAAAGGAACACTCGCCTCCCAGGTTATTGGGCATATCAACGATCAGAATATGGGCGAGGGAATTGAATATCAATACAACAATTACCTTTTAAGCGCGAGGGAACGACAAGCCGAACGGCGGGCGGAGGCTGCTCGCAACGAACCAATAAATTTGCTCACTGACGGAAATTCCGCCGACGATTACGGGTATAGCGTCGTCTTGACACTTGATGAATACATTCAGTACACTGCCGAGAAAGAATTGGCGGCAGCGTGTCGAAAGTGGAACGCGCCACGCGGAACGGTCATTGTCTTAGCGTCAAAGACCGCAGAGATATTGGCTCTCGCAAGTTATCCTTCATACAATTTGAATGATTACGCACTCGGGAGTGAGGAAGCGAAGAGGAATCTCGGTGTTTGGTATGCGTATGAACCCGGTTCAATTTTTAAAATTGTTGCGTCTTCCGCTGTACTGAACGAAGGGATTATGACCCCTGAATCAACGGTCTTTTGTGAAAATGGTCGGTACCGACTCTCAAACGGTAGGGTTATTCGCGACGTTTCGGGGAAAGGATGGCTTACACTGGAAGAGGTCCTCCACAAATCTAGCAATATCGGTATGATTAAGGTTGTAAGGCAGTTGGGACATGAGGACTTTAGGGCTTATATTGAAAAGTACGGCTTTGGGAAAATGACAGGTGTGGATTTGCCTTATGAGCATAGGGGAAGTCTTTATGCAGTGAAATATTGGGATACCCACTCTCTAGGTTCTGTGCCTTTTGGACAAGGAATTATGGTAACACCCCTTCAGATGGTCAATGCGTTAAATGTCATTGCGAATGGTGGTAAGCTCCTCCGTCCACATATTACGCGGGAAATTCGGGACAGTAGTGGAATAGTGATTGATAAGAAATACCCCATTGAAGTCCGACAAGTGATTCAGCCAAGAGTGGCGAAGCAGATGACAGACATACTTGTTGGTGTGGTTGAAGGCGGTAGCGGTCGACGGGCACGCGTTGAAGGGTATCGCGTGGCAGGAAAGACGGGGACCGCCCAAAAGGCTGAAAAAAATGGTAAGGGCTATCTTGGAAAAGAGGTTATGTCCTTTATGGGATTCCTACCAGCGGAAAATCCTATGGTGTCAATAATTGTTATGCTTGATGAACCGAAAGGGGCGCGTTTCAGTGGACAAATCGCTGGACCGCTTTTTCAGACGGTTGCCGCGCAAGCAATGCAATACTTAAAACAAACCGAGTTTTTCGGACCCGAACTTCAAAAAACACCTAAATATGCACCTGTTGTGACAGAACAAACGCCGACGCAACGCTTTACTGTGAAAGGAGAGGGGCTGTGAAGCTTCATGAACTACTCCGCGGGCTTAATATTACTGTAAGCACTGGATCGCTGGATGTTGATATCACCGGTATTGCCAGTGACAATCGGAAAGTCAAGCCTGGTAATGTTTTTGTCTGTTACCAAGGTATTAGCGTGGATAGTCATAGTTTCATTCCAGATGTCCTTCAGAAGGGAGCAGCAGTTGTCGTCGGTGAAAAGCCGGTAGTGGCTTTAGGGGTCCCAGCGAAGTCAATTACCTATGTGCAAGTCTCAAGCGGTCGTCGTGCAATGTCGTTGCTTGCTGCCAATTGGCACGGCAACCCTGCGCAAGACCTTAAACTCATCGGTATTACAGGCACCAACGGTAAAACTTCGACGGCACATCTCATACATGCCATACTCAAGGCAAGTGGGCGGGAAACGGCACTCATTGGCACGGTTGGACACCAGTACATAAACGCTCAAGGTGCAGAGGAAACACTTCCAGCCTCCCTCACGACCCCTGATGCCTTTGCCCTTCATGACCTCTTTAAACAGTTTCGTCAGAACGGCGTGAAATACGTCACGATGGAAACCTCGTCCCAAGGACTGGCACTACAGCGACTGGCGGGGCTTACCTTTGATACCGCTGTTTTTACCAATCTCACCCAAGATCACCTTGATTATCATCAGACGATGGAGATATACTTAAAAGCGAAGCTAATGTTGTTTGAACAACTCCATGAGACAGGTTTTGCAATTTTGAACAGCGATTCGCCAGTGGCGGAACGTATCGCTCAAGTCTGCTTGGACTCCCAACTTTTGATGTATGGGCTTGACAAGAACGCTAATCTATACGCCGAAGATATTCGTTATTCTCAGAATCGGTTGATGTTTACAGCGGTTACGCCAAGCGGTCGGATTCCTGCTAAGTTGCGATTGCTCGGAGAATATAATCTTTACAATGCTCTTGCTGCCATTGCTGTTGGAATTCGTTACGATTGTCCCGTTTCGGCAATCCAGGAGGGACTCGCTGCTACTGTCGTCCCGGGGCGGTTTGAACTCATTGACCGGGGGCAGGATTTTGCCGTTATCGTTGATTATGCACATACGCCGGATGGGTTAGAGAACGTATTGACTGCCGCGAAGCGCGTCGCCAAGCGAGATCTGATTTGTGTTTTTGGGTGTGGCGGTGACCGGGATAACGGAAAACGTCCTAAGATGGGAAATATTTCTGCCCAAATTGCAGATTACAGTGTGATTACTTCTGATAATCCGCGCACTGAAGACCCGGATGAAATCATCGCACAAATTGTGTCAAATTTACCACATGATGCCAAATATGTGTGTATTTCAGAGAGACGTGACGCAATCCATCACGCAATCACCACGGCAAAATCCGGGGATGTGGTTGTCATTGCAGGTAAGGGGCATGAAGATTATCAAGAGATTCACGGCGAACGGTTTCCTTTTGACGATCGGGTTGTCGCTTCAGAGATTCTGGAGTCTTTTTAATCGTTCTGTAAGCGCGAAATGTTTGTAGATGCCAAGTACGGAAATTAACAATCTCAACATTTCATATCAGGTTGCTGGAGAAGGCGACGTAGTCCTCCTTTTACATGGCTGGGGTGGTGAAGCTGCGAGTTTTCAACCAGTTTTTGAATGGTTAGCACAATCGCATAGAGTTTACGCTCTTGATTTGCCGGGGTTCGGCAAGAGTCAGATTCCACCTACAGCGTGGGATACGTCTGACTATGCAGCGTTTGTTACGGCGTTTTTGGAAAAGTTTGACATCCCGAAGGTCCATCTCATCGGCCACTCTTTTGGCGGTAGAATCTCGATTATTATCTCAGCGGAACACCCTGAAAAAGTTGATAAGCTCATCTTGATTGACAGTGCCGGCATCAAGCCTCGCCGAACTGCAAAATACTATCTCCGTGTAGGTGTCGCGAAAATCGGTAAATTGATTCGTCGATGTGGGAAATATGGTGTTCTTGTTGCAAACGCTATGTCTGTCCGTGCCGGTTCCAAAGACTATCAAAATGCTGGAGATATGCGTGCCACGCTCGTCAAGGTCGTAAATCAGGACCTACGTGCACTTCTACCTCGAATAACTGCATCCACGTTGTTAATCTGGGGTGAAGATGACAAGGATACGCCTGTATTATTCGGGCAAATTATGGAGAAGGAAATACCTGACGCAGGGCTAGTTGTTCTAAAGGAGGCGGGACACTTTTCGTACCTCGACAGGTTTCCACAGTTTTGTCGAATCGTCGCAAGTTTCTTGAAGATCGCAAACGCTTAGAGCTAGCGATAAATACAAAATGCTGATAGATCGAGATCCAAAACACTAAGTCTGAAACGTAGTGGAAGGCGGCTCTATACAGAGGCACGTGAATGCCTGGGGAGACACCCAAGCAAAACACCTACGTTACTTAACCGCAAGGAAAATTAGAAAATTGGAAACGATGAGTACTGTTTTTTTCTACTTCGCAGCGTTGACCTGTTTGGTGAGGGCTGTCGTCAGAACAGCCGGTGGACTCCATATACTCCAACTTGATGGTTATAAAACGGGCAGGTACCTGAAGTGGATGGGGCAGCATCTGAGGAACTGTTTTGAAGTTAAAGAGATTCTTGTCATCGGTGGTTTTCTGATTCTCACCGCTCTCTATCCGCAATATCATAACACGTGGTTTTTTCTTGTGCTGTGTGTAGTTTGGGGAGCGTTCCAAATCTATATGAGCACAAGACGGAAAAAGGTTGAGGCGAAAAAACCGCTCGTTTACACCGCACGTGCGAAACGGGTTTTTGGATTTTCTATCTGCCTGCTTGTCGGTCTTGCTGCAACACTTGTGTTGGTGGCGCAAGCGAGCCCGTGGCGGATTGCTGTTTTTCTCTTTAGTGAAGTCACTGTCATTAATCTAACCGTTGCTAACCTTCTCATTTATCCTTTAGAACGAACAATAAATGGCGCGTATCTCCTTTCGGCGAGAAAGCGAATCAAGACGCTCCAGCCCAAAGTCGTCGGTATTACTGGGAGCTATGGCAAAACGAGTACGAAGTATATTTTGCATCAGATTTTGTCTCAGAAATTTAATACTTTAATGACACCTGATAGTTACAACACGCCAATGGGTATTTGCAAGGTCATTCGCGGTGAACTTACTGTTGAACACGAGATATTTATCGTTGAGATGGGTGCCTATAAACGCGGCGACATTCGCGAATTGTGTAATTTAGCATCGCCCGAAATCGGTATTCTGACTGCTGTCGGTCCGCAGCACTTAGAGCGGTTTAAAAGCATAGAGAATATAGCGAAGACAAAGTATGAGTTGATTGAGTCGCTACCATCGGATGGATTGGCAATCTTCAATTGCGATAACGAAATCTGTGCTGAACTTGCCGATAAGCGCGAACAGAGTGGTAATCCTGTGCGTCGTTATGCTACTGAGCCATTTCCTGTGACTTCGGTTTCTGAGAGTGCCGAGCTAACTGCTATGAATATTCGACATACCGACGAGGGACTTGCTTTCACGGCACTCGTATCTATTGGTTCTGCAGAGGTTGCCGAAACAGAAATTCGGACGCAACTTTTGGGGAAGCATAACGTATCCAATATACTTGCGGCAATGGCAGTTGCAATAGAATGTGGGATGACGCTTGAGGAAATTCGGGTAGCAATTGCGAATGTTGAACCTGTTCCACATCGCTTGCAATTAACCTCTAATGGCGGTGATGTAACTATCATTGATGACAGTTTCAACTCGAACCCTGTCGGTGCGAAAGCTGCACTTGAGGTTCTCACTGAGATTCAAGGTCGCAAAAAAGTATTAGTGACACCTGGAATGGTGGAACTTGGGGAAAGGGAATACGAAGAAAATAAACGTCTCGGTGAACACGCCGCTGATGTCTGCGATTTAGTTATCTTAGTCGGTCCTACGCGAACGACCCCGATTTTAGATGGATTAAAAGCCGCCCAATACCCAAGTCAACAAATTATTGTCGCCCTCAATTTAGAAGAAGTCAAACAACATTTAGCAACACGGGTGCAAGCCGGTGATGTTGTCCTTTTTGAGAACGATCTCCCGGACAACTACAATGAAGAAAGACTTGCCTCATGATATTGGTTTCCAAACTTTACCCCGAAAGCGTATGGCTATAGCCTTCCTTGCAGACCTATCGGGCAGTCGGCGCGGAGAAAAAATAAAAAATGTCAAAATACAATGTAGCTCTTATATTTGGTGGATGCACGCCTGAACATGAAGTCTCAATCGTAACTGCGCATCAGGTTTACCTCGCTTTACAAGAAAACTATCAAGTCACACCTATTTATGTTACAAAGAATGGCGAGTGGTTAACCGGTGATACCCTTTGTGATTTGCCTGCCTTTACCGATGGAACGCTGCCGCGCCCATCTGACTTTGATAAAGTCACCATTGAATTTCATCCGAATCCGCAATTTGTTATTACCTCTAAACATTGGCTTGGTCAGAGGGTTCGCAAAAGGGAACCGCTTCCAGTAGATGTTGTCTTTCCGGCGATACACGGTATGCATGGTGAAGATGGGACGCTCCAAGGATTACTTGAACTCATGAATCTGCCTTATGTAGGTGCGCGAGTCGTCGGTTCTGCTGTTGGTATGGATAAGATCATGATGAAGGCGATTCTCAACGAAAATAAACTCCCGATACTTCCCTATTTGTCTTGGACAGGTCACGATTGGGAGGTGCGGCATGACGAGATCCTTGAGAAGGTGGAAGCAACGTTCTCTTATCCGTTGTTCGTTAAACCCGCAATGAGTGGCTCAAGTATCGGTGTCAGCCGTGTTGAGAATCCCTCTGAACTTTGTACTGCTGCCGAGGTAGCCGGGCATTACTCGCGTAGAATCCTCGTCGAGAAAGCAGTTGAAAATCCGCTTGAAATCAACTGTGCTGTGATGGGAACGGATGAACCAATTGCGTCTGTCTGTGAGCAACCTGTGACGCAAGCGAGTTTTCTCAGTTTCGATGATAAATATATCCATCAAGAAGGAGCATCTTCGGGAATGGCTGGTGCAGAACGGAAAATTCCTGCACCCATTTCAGAAGAATTGACGTTATATATACAAGATTTAGCAACACGAACTTTTCAGGTTTTAGATTGTGCGGGGGTAGCGCGTATTGATTTCCTCGTAGATGGAAATGAAAACGTTTACGTGAATGAAATCAACACCATTCCCGGTTCATACAGTTACTACTTATGGGGGCATCAGGGTATTGAGTTCCCGCAACTTGTATCGGATCTTATTGAGCTTGCATTTACGGCGCATGCGCAGAAAAATGCGTTAACCTATACGTATACGACAAACCTTCTAAGCCAAGCAGGTGCCAGTCTTGCCAAGCTGAAGAAGGATGGAAAGCTTGGGGGCACGGAGTAAGACGATGTAACGTCTGAAAGTGTTCCTTGGCGAGGTCCCGAAATGTCTCCAATCCAAATCTGCCCAACGTGGCGAAGCGACCTTAAGTGGGATGCTAGTCAGCAAAATTTATTTGTACGAAAGTTATACAAGAAATGTTTTATCATCTCTTTTTTGAGAATCTGATTGAGGTCTTTTCACCATTTAATATCTTTCGCTATATTAGTTTTCGCGCAATTTATGCGACAGCTACTGCTCTCCTCATTTCCCTCGTTTTGGGGCCTTTTATGATAGAGAAGTTAAAACAGCTGCGCATCGGAGAACATATTCAGGAGGAAGTAGCAGAAGCCCAACAGAGTACTGAAAATCAGAACAAGGCCGGTGTGCCAACGATGGGCGGAGTTCTCATCATTGTGTCTGTTCTAATATCCGTGATATTCTGGTCGCGTTTGGACCAGCCCTATATCTACCTGATGATTTTGACGACGCTTTGGTTCGGTGGGCTTGGGTTCTTGGATGATTACAGCAAATTGGTAAAACAACAGTCCTTAGGACTCCGCGGGTGGCATAAAATTGGGCTTCAAACGATAGGGGCATTGATGATTGCCGGATATCTTTACCAGTGGGGTCCTATGGAAGTTGGAGATCCAGCGACGCGAACAGCACTGGCTCTTCCTTTTTTTAAAGAAGTTCAACCAAGTTTGGGTATCCTGTTTATCCCTTTTGCGACTCTGGTTATCGTTGGTGCTTCCAACGCAGTCAATCTCACAGATGGAATGGATGGGTTAGCAATCGGATGTACGCTGTTTGTCGCGGGGACCTTGGGCATTGTCGGGTATATGACAAGCCACAATGAGATCGCGGCATACTTGAATATCTTTCATCTACCTGTGGGTGGCGAAGTTACAGCACTGTATTGTGCAGCATTGGTTGGTGCTGGGTTAGGATTCTTATGGTATAACGGTCATCCTGCACAAGTCTTTATGGGAGATACCGGGTCTCTGGCACTCGGAGCCACACTTGGAACAGTGGCAGTGCTTATAAAGCAGGAATTTTTACTCGTGGTAGTCGGTGCTATCTTTGTTGCTGAGACATTGTCAGTAATCATCCAAGTCTGGTCATTTCGGACATTTGGTAAACGTGTATTCAAGATGTCTCCTATCCACTATCATTTCCTACTTTCAGGGTGGAAGGAATCCAAAGTCGTTATTCGGTTCTGGATTGTAGGACTTATTTTGGTTTTAATAGCCTTGAGCACATTGAAACTTCGGTAGTTGTGATTTCCAGTCGAGTGTGTTGGGGGAGGTCGGGGTGCAATTACAAGGGAAGCGGGTCACGGTTTTTGGCTTGAATCGGAGTGGAATCGCTGCTGCAAAACTACTACGTTCGTTTGGTGCTGCTGTCGCTGTTACAGACACACGTTCTCGGGAAGAATTGTCAGCGGAAATAGCTACGTTCAACGAGTGTTCAAAACTGAGCAAAACGCGGACTGCTAACAGCGAGTCTTTGGATGCCTACAATCCGTACCGAACATATTTTGGTGGACATCCATTGGAATGCATTGAGAATACAGATTTTATAGTCGTTTCTCCCGGTGTTCCGCTTGATATTCCGATTCTGGGCGAGGCACGAACTAAAAACCTACCAATTCTTGCTGAATTGGAGATCGCTGCAAGCTTATGTCTGGCACCGATTGTTGCCATTACTGGTACGAAGGGCAAATCAACAACGACACTTCTTACGGCTGCGATACTAAGAGCCGATGGTAGATTTCCGAATGTCTGTGTTGCAGGTAACATTGGTGTACCGTTGTCGGCAGAAGTTCAAAATCTTACCAATCAGGATATTGTTGTTGTTGAGGCGAGCAGTTTTCAGTTGGAAAGTACTGTTACTTTCCATCCAAAAATTAGTGTTGTGCTTAACTTATCGCGCGACCATTTGGACAGACATGGGACGATGTCCGCTTATCGAGAGGCAAAACAGAAAATTTCCAGTAACCAGACGGCTGCAGATTGGATAGTTCTCAATGATTCGGATGTGTCTGTCAAGGATTTTGCAGCATCAACGGCTGCGGAAGCCGTTTATTTTACAGACAAAGGTGTTCCAGAAGATTTGTCTTTTTCAGGAACTTTTAAAGAGGTTTCGGGAATTTTCGCTCAGCAGAATGAGGCACGCGAGAGAATATGTAATCTTGAGGATATTCCCCTTCCGGGAGCACATAATGTACAGAATGTCCTCGCTGCTATTGCTGTGGGACAGATTTTTGGTGTAGCAGGGGCGAAAATTCAGAAGGCACTTCAATGCTTTGACCGGTCGCATCCGGCTTTATCCCACGCTTTTGAATTAGTCCGGACTTTGGAAGGGGTCCGTTTCATAAACGATTCAAAGGCAACAAACGTGGCGGCAGTCAAAGCAGCACTGGAATCGTTGGTAGATTCTCAAGTTCTATTGATAATGGGCGGGTATGACAAGGGCAACGACTATACACCGCTACGTGGAATTGTTCAGACCAGAGTCAAAGGCGCAGTCATGCTCGGTGAGTACACCCAACAGATTGAAAAAACGCTCGCGAATGCAACAGACATGATGAAAGCTAAAACAATGGCAGAAGCAGTGCGGGTTGCCTACAAACATGCAGCGCCGGGCGATGTTGTCCTGTTATCACCAGCAAATGCGAGTTTTGATATGTACACCGATTATAAAGCGCGAGGTGCTGACTTTAAGGCTGCAGTTGATGCGCTTTAACGGCTTCATTAGAAATTTTTCAGTAATCTAAATTTTTTACGAAAAAGGATTAAAAACGCCACGATGGCACGCAACTCCCCAAAAAACTCTGTCCGTAACAATCGGAATCGCAAATCTAACCCGAAATCTAGGTTCAAATGGGCAAACACGCGCACCTATTCTATTGCCGAAGAACAGCAGGAGCAAGTCGTAGAAGCACCGCCGTTACAAAAGGGGCGAATGGATAGAGGATTGATCGCTATCACCCTCTGCCTCATTGCAATAGGAATTTTGATGGTATATAGTGCGAGCCATCTTCTTTCTTCAAGGCACTATGATGGCTATAGTTACCGTTATTTGCAGATACACATCATCGCATGCGCGATTGGCTTAGTTGGTATGTTTTTGGCTTCCTACCTACCCTATAGATTTTATGCGATGTATGCAAATCTCTTTTTGATACTTGCCTTTGTCGGGTTATTATTAGTCTTCGTACCCGGTTTGGGGTCAAGCGTACAAGGCGCGGAAGGCGGTAGATTTAGGCGATGGATCCGACTCGGGAATTTGTCCATCAATTTTCAACCCGTTGAATTTGCGAAGATAGCCTTGGTTATGCATGTGGCGAATTTTATAAGCCGTAACCCGGAACGCGTCAAGAGTTTTTTGAACGGTGTACTTCCCAATATGCTGATTGTAGGGGCTGCTTTCGGTCTCGTATACATCCAACCGGATTTCGGTTCGGCGTTCTTGTTACTGGTAACTGTTTGTGTTGTGCTGTTTATCGGTGGTATGCGTGTCTGGCATGTGCTAGCACTGACTAGCGTAGGCGGTGGTCTTCTCAGTTTGCTCATAATTCGAGATCCGTATAAGTTGAAACGGCTCATGGACTATTTTGCGGTGTTGCAATCCCCAGAGGGAGCCAATTATCAACTAACGCGCTCACTGGACGCGCTTGCAGGCGGTGGTCTCCTTGGCGTAGGGATTGATAGTAGCCTGCAGAAAATATCACGTCTTCCTTACCCACACACGGATTTTATTTTCGCTGTTTTGGGAGAGGAATTTGGGTTTATCGGTGCTGTGGCTGTGACATTTATTTTCATGTTATTTATATGGCGCGGACTTCACATCGCTAGGCATGCGAGTGATTTGTTCGGGGCTTTGCTCGCTACCGGAATCACAATTATGATAGGTTTACAAGCATTTATTAACATTGGTGTTGTGACAGGCTTGTTACCAACGAAAGGGATTACGTTACCGTTTATCAGTTACGGTGGTTCCTCAATAGTTCTTAGTCTCGTGAGTGTTGGCATCCTTCTGAATATATCACGAAGTAGTAGGAACGCGGACTGATACCAAATTAATCAGTTTTGTAAGACAGAGTTTTTCGGAAAAAACCTTTAACAAGCTTAAACCATGATTACTTCTGAGCGTTGCAATACAGATTTATCAGAAACTGACAACGGCGGCTTACCGTTACCACAACAGCAGGCAACACACAAGAAAGTTGTTATTGCTGGGGGTGGTACAGGCGGACATATCTATCCGGCGATTGGTATCGCTCAAGCACTACATCGCTTGGATACCACGGTGGATATTGTGTTCATTGGTGGTGCGGGTAAGTTAGAATCAACGCTCATCCCGCAACACGGATTCCGTTTCTTACCTATTTCAGCTGCGGGTTTTCCGCGCCGCTTCACTTTACAGTGGTTACCCGTTATTTGGAAGGTTTTTCGTGGAATTACCCAATCGTTGCGGTATATAAGGCAACTGCAGCCAGATGTTGTTATAGGAACAGGAGGATATGTTTCAGGTCCGGTGCTTTTCGCCGGTCTTTTATGCAAGATTCCGATTGCTATCCAGGAACAGAATGCTTCTGTTGGTTTAACGAACGGTATCTTGGCACGATGGGCGGAAGTCGCCTACCTTGCCATGGAGTCGGTTCGCGAAAACGGTTCGTTCCGATCTACTATGCGTGTAGAGGTAACGGGAAACCCTATTCGTCCTGCAATCACCGCATTCCCGAAACGTGAGGAAACTTATAGAAAATTCGGGTTGTGTCCAGACCGGAAAACAATCTTTGTAATGGGTGGAAGTCAGGGAGCTCACGCTATCAATGAAGCAATCGTAGCTGCACTACCGCACTTAGTTAGATTTACGGATCGTATTCAGATCGTTCATCAGACCGGTGCCGCTGAGGTTGAGGCAGTCCGAGCCTCGTATGACACGGAACTCGCATCGCATGAGGGATTCCTGTACTGCGTGCAGCCTTTCTTTGATACTGTTGAGGAAGTTTATAGCATCACGGACGTTATGGTATGTAGAGCAGGCGGAATGACTGTTGCCGAGGTTACTGCATGTGGTATTCCGGCAATTTTCATCCCTTTGCCCTCACAAACGGGAAACGATCAGGTGTTAAACGCTCGCACTGTTGCCCAACAGGGTGCAGCTGTTGTGCTTGAACAGGGTGCCTTCACGGTTGAGGTGCTGGTTGAAAACCTTATTAATATGACTTTGGATGGAAATACACATCAACGAATGGTAACTGCAAGTCGAACGCTCGGTAAACCCCACGCTAGCGATGATATCGCTAAATCAATTCTTTCTTACGCGTAGTCGTAATGTTTTAAGGGGACTTGCAAGCCTTAAGCTGGAACGAAAGGACGAAATGTTTGGAAAAACACGACATATCCATATCATTGGTATCGGGGGTGCTGGCTTAAGTGGCATCACTGAGATTTTGTTAGATCTCGGGTTTCATGTGACAGGATCAGATATCCAGAAGTCATATACTACGGAACACTTGCGCAGCCGAGGCGCGACTATCTATTACGGACATGACGCATCGCACATGTGTGGTGCCGATGTTATTGTTATGTCCCCTGCTATTCCGCCTGACAATCCAGAACTCCTTGCCGCGGAGGCGCAAAAGATCCCGATCGTCAGAGGAGCGGAGATGTTGAATGAGATCACCCGAATGCGCTACAGTGTTGCTGTTAGTGGAACACATGGAAAAACGACCACAACTGCTATGACAGCGACAGTCCTTGCTGATCTTGATCCAACGGTTGTTGTCGGTGGGAAACTCATGGGCGGTAGTCACGCTCGAAGTGGTGAAGGCGATGTTATGGTCGTCGAAGCAGACGAGGCATACGGTTCTATTGAGATGTTCTATCCCACCGTTGCTGTCGTCACGTCCGTTGATGCCGATCATCTGGATTATTATAGTAGTGTTGACGAGATTGGTGAAACTTTTCTTAAATTTATCAATAAAGTTCCGTTCTATGGTGCAGCTGTCCTCTGCTTGGATTCAGAAAATGTTCAGAGGTTTATCCCACGGGTTAAGAAGCGTTATGTTACCTATGGGCTTGAAACAGGAGCGGATCTGGTTGCTGAAGGAATTACCGTAGAAGGGCCGACATCCCGGTATCGAGTCCGCAAAAATGGACACCTCTACGGCGAGATTCACCTTAAAATGCCAGGCCGTCATAATATTTCTAACTCTTTGGCAGCGGTAGGTGTGGGACTTGAATTTGATATTCCGTTCGATCAGATTCGGGAGCGTCTTGAGTCGTTTCAGGGCGTGCATCGCCGTTTTGAAGTGCTTGGTGAGGCTAATGGCATTATTGTTGTTGATGATTATGCCCACAATCCAGCGAAATTGAAAGCGGCATTGAGCGGTGCACGCGATGGATACAAACGCCGTATTGTTGCTGTTTTCCAGCCACATCGATACCAGCGTGTTAGAGATTTAGCAGACGAGTTCTCTCATTCTTTTTATCAGGCAGATGTGCTTATTGTCACCTCGATTTATAGTGCTGGTGAAGTTCCTATTAAAAACGTCACGGCTGAAAAACTGGCGCAAGCGATACAGGCACATGGACATCGCCATGTCCACTACGTGCCAAACACAGATGAAATTACGGACGTGCTGATGAAGATAACGCAACCAGAGGATCTCGTCATTACGCTGGGAGCGGGCGACATCAGTAAGGTGGGACATGAGTTCTTAAGCAAACTTCAGGCAGAGAGTTAATCAAAACACACTTCTTTTATTGTAGATACGTTTTTTATCAGCAAGTGAAAATAATCAAATGCAGACTCAATTAACTTCAAATCGACAACTCGGTATTACAAAGGAAACCAGAAAAAAGTCTGCGTTTTTCGGTAAAAAGCGTAATGAATATACACGACAGAGTTCTATGCCTGCACAGCGGCTTGGTAAACATCGCAACGCCAAGATATACATGTGGCGGCGTGTAGTCTTCGCCGTCGCTGTTGTGATCACTTTATCATTTATTGGAAAAGTAGTCCTCGGTTTTTTTGGTGCTGAATATGTTTCCCTTGAACTTTCTGGGAATATACACTATACTGATGTACAAATCTATGATGTACTAGGCGAAAAGTTAGAAAATATCGTCACAGATTCTGAAGAGCAAACAGCTGCTTATCTTAGGGAGAGTTTGAGTTATATTAAGGAGGCACACGTCGTCAAACATGTGATGAAACGGGCCCTCACCATAACTGTCACCGAGCGTGAACCTTTTGCTCTCTTGAGATTTAATGATACTTCAAAAACTACTCGATCACACATATTCGACTTACGCGACTCAGGTGACGCACTGTCATCTGCTGATAGTTCATTTTTTCTGGTAGATGTCGAAGGACATGTGTTAAAAAATATAGAGGTTGAAGAAACAGGTTTACAAAAGTCTGCGGAACTTGAAGGAATGGTGATACTTCTGGTAGCAGATAATCAACTACCTAAAGTTGGTACTGTTGCCCAGATGTCCGAGGTTACACTGGGTTTGACGGTCTTAAAAACTGCCCTGCTTCAGGAACCGGATCTTGTGACACAGATAGAGATTATTGATGGAAGTGATTCTCAGAAAATTGAGATGCTGATTGATGCGCTACCCGTGCCAGTGCGGCTTGCTGCGGATACGATTGATGTCGGGCTTCATCATACTGCTCTGCTTCTAAAACAGCATAGAGCTCGGGTCCTTGAACTTATTGGGGCGAGTCCAAGTGGAACACAGCCGTACCTAGATGCGAGGTTCCAAGATGCGCTTTACTTGGGAGGTTATACTGAAGACGATTAGTCCTATCTCATAAGTACCAATGGGTACCTATCGGATGACGTCTCTGCTCCTGCTTACTGTCCTTGATACCAAAGGAAAAGGAGGTGAAAACATCTAAATGCCAAAACAAAATATTATCGCAGGACTTGATATCGGTTCAAGCAAAATTTCAGTAGTTGTTGGGAATACCTTACACGGGAACGCCCAAAAAATAGGGATTATCGGCGTTGGACATGCCGATTCGGAAGGACTTCGCCGCGGTGTTGTTGTTGACATCAATCAAACGGCTGAAGCAATCCGTAAAGCCGTTTCTAGTGCTGAATTGATGGCGGGAGTGAAAATAGACGCTGTCTGCGTCGGTATTTCCGGTGAGCATGTTGTTGGTCAAACGTCACATGGTGTTGTCTCCGTGGCAAATACTGAGATTTCACAGGATGATGTTGACCGAGCGATGCTAGCGGCGAAAGCAATATCTGTTCCCGCGGACCGAGAAATTCTGCATGTGATCCAACAAAATTTCGTCGTTGATGCACAGAATCGTATTAGGGAACCTATCGGTATGTCCGGGGCACGTCTTGAGGCTTATGCTTATATTATTACAGGTAGCACGACGGCTATTCAAAATCTGCTCAATAGTATCGAAAAGGCAGGGGTGCCTATAGTTGAGACTCTTGTAGCCGCACCCCTTGCTGCAACGCAAGCGACTATCTCAAGGGATGAACGTGAAGTCGGCATCGCACTTGTTGACATTGGGGATGGAACAACTGAAATCATCGTTTATAAAGAGGATTCCATCCAACATACAGCAGTGATTCCTGTCGGCGGGCAGCACGTTACTAACGATATTGCTCAATACTTAAAGGTCACTCTTCCGGAAGCAGAGGAACTAAAACTTAACCGCGGTTGTGCTTGGACAGAATTAGTGAATCCCGAAGAAGCGAGATCTATTCCAGTCACCGGTGATGCAACGCCCCCGCGTTTCATTGACCGAATTGAACTCGCCCAAATTATTGAGTACCGTATGGCTGAAATCTTAGAAGTGATTGGTGATGAATTGGGTGATATTCCACTTCCAGGTGGACTTGTACTTACTGGTGGTACTGCACTCATGGACGGTTTGCAAGAACTCGCCGAGGTTATGCTCCAATTGCGCGTCCAGGTTGGTTACCCGCGCGAGTTACAAGGCTTAACTGACCGAGTCAACCATCCGATGTACACCGCAGGGATAGGGCTTGCCCTTTATGGTGAGACTTTGCGGCAGCAAGAGCGTGAACATAACGATCGCCATGGAAGTAATGCCTTCGGGTCGTTCTTGCAACGTATCAAAGAGTGGTTCGGGTATTAGGTATATTTCTTAATCGGACGAACCCTATTTACCCTAAGCTTGCAGGAACATTTGACATAACTTCTCTAATGGCGTATAATTTAATGTGAAAAAGCGAATCCGATGAAAGTTATCAAAGAACCTCGGTCTGGAGATTGAGGCTACAACGATAGGAGGAATTAGGTTGCTGTGTCTGCATTATAGTAACTGAAATCCAAGATGATACAATTTGAGCAGGAAGAATTTGAAAGTGTACGCGCGAAAATTAAAGTGATAGGGGTTGGTGGAGCGGGTGGAAACGCTGTGAAACGTATGATTGAAGCAGGACTCACTGGCATAGAATTTTACGCTGTCAACACTGACCAGCAAGCACTTATGACGTGCCTCGGGGCTACCCAAATCCAGATCGGCTATAATACTACCGAGGGCTTAGGTTCTGGAGCAGACCCCGTTATCGGCAGAAAAGCTGCTGATGAAGACAGAGAACAGCTCGAAACTATTGTAGAAAATGCAAATATGGTTTTCATCACTGCTGGTATGGGCGGTGGGACCGGTACCGGTGCAGCACCGCTCATTGCTTTGCTGGCAAAAGAACGCGGCGCACTCACCATTGGTGTCGTGACACGCCCGTTTAATTTTGAAGGACAACGCCGCACAGCCGCCGCCGAAGCAGGACTTGAAGAACTCCGCGCAGCCGCTGATTCCGTAATTGTTGTACCAAATCAGCGTCTCATTGATAGTATGGACAGAAAGCTTCCAATCCGAGAGGCATTTCGTAAAGGAGATGAGATTCTTCTCCATGGGGTTCAAAGCATATCCGACATTGTCACGGAATCGGGCGAAATTAACGTTGATTTTGCCGATGTTGAATCTATTATGCGCGATGCAGGCAGCGCGTTGATGGGCATGGGTCGTGCTACAGGTGATAATCGCGCACCAATTGCTGCAGAACAGGCGATCAGTTCACCCCTCCTTGAACAGACCGACATCGCTGGTGCTGTCGGTATGATTGTCAACATCACTGCCCCCTCTGATTTCATGATGCACGAACTCGATGAAGCGATGGCGGTTATTCAAGATACTGCACCTGATGCCCAAATTATTTTTGGTCTCGTTTACAGGGATGAAATGGAACACGGAGATGAAGTTCTTGTAACTGTCATCGCGACAGGTTTTGATACTAATGAGGAAGAGATACTCAGAGGCACTGACAGAAGTGCTGCGCGATATGATGACGCGGATACGTATCAGAGACAGCCAGCGGCTGCATCTAAGCGGCGTGTTCCGGGTTCTGGTAGGTCACTGGCCGGTGCGGGTGGACCGTCATCCGGTAGATCCACAGTTCCAAGGCGTGGGCGCGGGGAAGATACCACACCACCCGCGGAACAGGAGCAGGAACCCCAAGGCAGACAACACCGAAAACCAACTCGCGGAAGGGACCAAGGTACACCACAGCGTGAAACGGATTGGGAGATTCCAGCTTTTCTGCGTGTTCAAAAAAGAGGTGGGAACGACAAATAGGAATTGTCTCTATATTAACCCCTATCGATGCCAATTTTTATTAAATGTAACTTTGATGACTTGATTCGGATTTCTAAACGAACTAACGCCGCATTGTGTTTTGATAGTACAATGTGGCGTGCATCGTTTTCTCGCTTTTCGCTTATTTTATTTCGTAAGTGCGCTTTCTAAGCGCACTTTATTATCCTTGAGGCAAACATTGGACTTACGTCAGCACTATCAACATCTGCGCAGTGAAGAACACGGCGCACATAATAACTTCAGAAAACCTAACAGATTCGCGCTTGTCTATCCGAGTACGTATGCTCTCGGTATGTCAAGTCTTGGTGTCCAGGTTATGTACGCGACCCTTAACAATCGGACAGACACCAGTTGCGAGCGCGTTTTTGTGCCTGAGCTTGATTATCTTCGGAAGCTTACTGCCCAAAAAAAGGCACTTTTCTCGTTTGAGACACAGACTGCATTGAACCAGTTTGACATTATCGGATTTTCAGTTTCCTTTGAATCGGATTATGTGAACATTCCTCGCACCTTAGAGTTGGCAAACATCCCACCACTTGCTGAGGAGCGCACGGAATGGGATCCGCTTGTCATCGCAGGTGGCATCAATATTTCTTACAATCCAGAACCGATTGCTGACTTTGTTGATGTTTTTGTTGTCGGAGAAGCCGAACTTGTCATCCATCAACTCATGGCGCACTTTGATGCGTGGAAACGATCTGGTGCGCCGAAGAGTGAGTTGCTTGAAATTCTCGCGACTGTTCCAGGGCTTTATGTGCCCCGTTTTTACGATGTAACCTATCACGATGATGGGACTATTGATGCTGTTTCTCCAAAGCCCGGTGTGCCGTCCCAGATCCGCGCCGGTGCTGTTCCAAAACTCGATGATGTTGAGACTTGCACGCACATCCACACGCCAAATACTGAATTTTCAAACGCACATCTCATTGAAATCGTGCGCGGGTGTGGTAGGCAGTGCCGTTTCTGTGTTGCTGATTATGCCCGCCGATGGCCGAGACACCGATCTGTGGAGAGCACACTCGCACTCGCGGAACGAGCACGCGGTATTACAGACAGAATCGGACTTGTCGGTGCTTCTATCTCTGACCATCCACAAATTGATGAGATCGCCACAGGCCTCGTTGAACGTGGATTCCGAATTTCCTGTGCCTCACTCCGCGCTGAAACTGTTCGTCCACCTCTGCTTGATGCACTTGCAGATAGCGAACAGGGGACTATTACCATTGCCCCGGAAGTTGCGACTGAAGAACTCCAGAAGGTCGTCAATAAGGCTATTCCACGCGAACGTCTCTATCACGTTTTTGAAGAAGCATTGAAGCGGGACATTCTCAACCTTCGACTCTATTTTCTTATCGGTGTCCCGCAGGAGACACCCGCGGATGTGGAGGCTATTGTTGATATGGCGAAGGAGATGCGAACCATACTTCTTCCACATGCAAAGCGGACAGGGAGAATAGCCCGCATCAGTTTTACCATCTCACCCATGGTGCCTAAACCCCATACGCCTTTCCAGTGGGTGGCGATGGAACCCCCCAAAACCATCTCCCGAAAACTTGATTTCCTGAAACGCGAGATTAACAAACTTGGTAGCATAAAAGTCGGTTCTGCAAGTGCCAGACTTGCACACCAAGAGGCTGTCTTCGCACGCGGTGATCGACGACTTGGGAAAGTCATCCTTGAGCTGGCACGCGGCGTGTCATGGAACCAAGCCTTCCGTAAACACGAATTAGTTCCACATTTTTACGCCACACGCCAACGTCCACTACATGAAGTCAATCCATGGGACCATCTCGATCTCAACGTTAAACCCCAATTTCTACAACTTGAATTCAATAAGCACGAAAAAGGTTTTACAACCAGTGAATGTGATACGACTGTTTGTAAGAAATGTGGTGCCTGTTAGCGTTTTGCTGTTTAGCACCCGCCGAATAAAATTACACGGTCGTCTAAGTTTAAATTAGGTTTCTCTCTTAATATCCGATTTATGGTTTTGACAAGTCATACAGCGTTTTGTATGATTAAAGGAGGAATTCACTGTGCTCAAATTTAAACGATTTATAGGGGTGCTTGTCGCAATATTCGGACTGCTCACCCTTACAGCACCTTTATATGCGGGGTTGGATGACAAGTCTCTCGTTTTATACCTCTCTTTTGATGAAGGAAAGGGCGGTGATGCTGCAGATGGCTCCGTGCATGGGCATGATGGTGAACTGATCCAAAATCCATCATGGGTAGATGGACAATTCGGCAAGGCATTGGAGTTCGATGGAACAAAGGGGCAGCATGTAATGGTGCCTATCAACGACACTTTACAGTTACTAGAGCAGTTCTCGATCGCTTTCTGGGTCAAACGAGGCGATGACCAAATTCGCGACTGGAATTACATGGTAACAGCTGGTTCCTTGAAATGGGCATCAATATTTAGAAAGGGCGACAGCAAGACCTATTTCTGGTCGACATCCGGTGGTGGTTGGGCACAGAAAGCCGTCAGCGATGATATTCAGCCCGAAGACTGGGTACACCTTGCGGTAACCCACGATACCAAATCAGAGGTTGTCATCTACAACGACGGGAAAAAGGCAGGTGGTGGAGCTAAACCGCCAGTTGTTGATGAGATTGACGGCTCCGTTATGGTCGGTGCGCGGCACCCTGGCGAGGAATTTTTCACGGGTATTATCGACGAAGTATTCCTCTTCAACAGAATCATCACCGAGGCGGAAATCGAAGAAATTATGAATGGTGATTTCCTACCAGTGGAACCCGCAGAGAAACTCGCGACGACATGGAGCAGCATTAAAGCTGATCGCGATTAGAAATACGCTTGATAAGGGCGGTGCAAATGCTGCCCTTACACTATAGAGGCAAAGCGTATGCTAAAATATCTCACCGTACTCATCCTCTCTAGTGTTTCTGTAAGCATTGCTTTATCCGATCCTTCACCTGCTGAAAAGCATTATAGAGATGCTACTGCCTTTCACACCGTTGGAGAGTTTGAGCGAGCCATCTCCGAGTACAAAAAAGCTATCGCGCTTGATCCAGATTCCCCTATCTTCTACAATAGACTCGGTATCGCATATTCCGAACTGAAGCAATACGATATGGCACTTGACGCATATTGGAAGGCACTTGAATTGTCTCCTACGGTGGCTGAACCGCATTATAACATTGGGATGGTTTATCTCAAGAAGGGGACCCTCCAGCGTGCTGCTGAAGCGTTTAAGCGTGCGATTGCCATTGATGCAGAATGGGAAGATGCCTATGCTGGACTCGGTGAAGTCTACTTAAAACAGGGTAGTTTTGAACGGGCTGCGCGCACGTATAAAAAAGCCATACGTCTCAACCAAAAAAGTATCGGTGCGATTTTGGGATTGGGTAAGGTCTATGTTAAACAGGGCCGCTTAGATGAGGCAATCCCAGCTATTGAGAAAGTGATTGCAATTCAGGTGGATAATACAGAGGCGCATTACCAACTCGCTCAAATTTACATCAAACGCGGCGAAAAGGAGAAAGCCGCCGCAACGATGGCACTCTTCAAAGTCTTCCGCCAAACAGATCCGCTTCTTGAGGAAGCCGAGATATGGGTAAAGAGGCATCCCGATGACGCAAGAGGGTATAACAATTTGGGTATTGTTTACCTCGCACGCCACCGTTTTAAGGATGCAGTGGCGAACTATAAACATGCTATTTCTCTTTCTCCTGATTTAGCGACCGCACATTATAACTTAGGGCATGCTTACCATAAACACGGAGAAATCATCCTCGCTATTGAGGCGTATCGGAAAGCACTCGCGATTGATACGAAACTCGCGATTGCCCATAATAATATCGCTGTCTGCTATGCGGAATTGAAGGTAGACTTGAATAAGGCGCTCTCCCACGCCCGAACTGCTGTCCGTCTTGCCCCGACTGAGGCGAATTATTGGGATACCCTCTCCGGAATTTGTACTGTCCTCGGTTTGGAGAGTGAGGCGCGACTCGCCCGTGAAAAACAGGAAAGGTATTCTCAAGAAAAATGAGATGCTTTTGCTCGACTGTCCTCTTCTTCACCTTGACCGCGTTCGCTTTTGCTGAAGTCCAATTCGTTGACACGACGCTCGCTGCAGGTATCACATTTCGGCATGTTGATGGCAGAACCGGTGGAAAATTTCTCATTGAGACGCTCGGTTCTGGAGCCCTTTTTTTTGACTTTGATGTTGATGGGCATCTCGACCTTTATGTAGTGAACGCTACGTACATCCCGCCACCAGTCGGCGAAAAGCCCTCTCATACACATCTCCCACAAAACAAACTCTATCGGAACAACGGCGACGGCACTTTTAGCGACATTACAGATAGTGCTGGGGTTGGAGATATAGGTTACGGGGTTGGCTGTACGTCCGCTGATGTTAACAATGACGGATACCCCGAAATTTATGTGACCAACTATGGACCCAATCGGCTCTATTATAACAACGGCGATGGCACCTTTACTGATGTGACACAGAAGGCGGGAGTTGACGATGAACGTTGGGGAACGAGTTGTGCCTTTCTTGATTACGATTTAGATGGGGACGTTGACCTATATGTCGTCAATTATATGAAATTTTCCATTGCGGAGAACCGATGGTGGGAGACCCAAGGCATCAGAACATATTGCAGCCCGACGGATCAGATTACTGGCAGCCACTTTGTAAGTGAACCTGACATCCTCTATCGCAATAATGGGGACGGGACCTTCACGGATGTCACTGAAAGTGCGGGCGTTTTACATCGTGCCCTCGGTCTTGCTGTTGCAGTCGGAGACTACAATAACGATGGGGCACCAGACCTGCACATCGCTAACGATATGGAGGCAGATCTCTTTTACCATAACAATGGCGATGGCACCTTTACCGAGACCGCTGATTTCACAGGGACAGGATATGATGAGAACGGTGTTCCCGGAAGCGGGATGGGAAACGCATTCGGTGATTACAATAATGATGGTTACCTTGATCTCGTTGTTAGCAACGCCTCTTCGGTGCCAGTGCTTCTCTATCAAAATGAGAATGCTGGGTTTTTTACGGATGTTTCTTTTGTCTCAGGAATTGGAGCAGTGACACTTCCGTATTTTAAGTGGGCAGTCGAATTCTTTGATTATAACAACGATGGCTTCCTTGACCTTTTTGTCGCGAATGGTCACCTTCAGGAAAACATCTCACTCTTTTCGGAGGACACCTATCCGCAGATGGATTCGGTGTTTCGCAACGTGCGTAGGCAGGATGACACATATCGCTTTACCGATGCGTCTGCTGAGGTTGGGTTGGCACAACTGCCTAAGAAAGTTAGCCGTGCTGCTGCATTCGGCGACTACGACAATGATGGAGATATTGATATTTTCCTCAATAACTCCAATCAACTCGCAACGCTTCTCAGAAACGAGGGCGGTAATAGCAACCACTGGCTGACAGTCCAAGCCATCGGTGTCCAAAGCAACGTGTCTGGTATCGGCACGAAAATAATTGTAAAAGCTGGGGATCTATCTCTTTTCAAGGAGGTTCGTAGCGGTGCAAGTTACCTATCGCAAAGTGATCTCCGGGTTCACTTTGGACTTGGGAAAAATACAGAGGTTGACACTCTTGAAATTCAGTGGCAGAGTGGATTCACGGAACAGTTTTCTAATCTGAAGTCAAACCAAATCCTTCTTATTAAAGAGGGGCATGGAATTAAGAACGGACGAAAATGAGGTGAGTCTGTGGTTATAGGTCAACAAGCCAATTAGCTAACGATGCAACTTGATCGGGATTTGTCAAGTTCGCTACATTTTTCAGAGTTCCTTCCTCAAGCTGGTTCCAGATTTCTTGTGCCATGCTGTCAACGATAACTGCTCCAATAAAAAAGAGGCTTGGAGATAGATTCGCATTAGCAAAAGCGTCTTTGATACGTGTTAAGGCAGTTTGAGCAGTTTTCCAATGTTCGTCGGCACTTGCTGGATCAATTCCACCTTTCAATTCCCCAAAAGCAATAAACCTCTCCGGAATTTTGTAAGTCGCTGCTTTCGCTTCATCTGGTGTACAATTGAGTAGGCACATATCTATGTTTTTTCTCACAAGCGGAATGGTTCGATTGTAAATCAGCGTTCGAGTTTCTTTGTGCTTTTTCCAACTAAGTGCTTTAAGGCTCAATTCTATATCTGCATCATCGCTTTTTCCGACAATCCATGTGTTACTCGCGGCGTTAAGCCACTGGTAATTTGTCTCGGTTAGCGTCAAGACGGAAATGATTGCTCGGGTAAGTTTCCTTTCTGCTAACCTACCGGCAATGTTTCGCATTGAGCCGCCTAACGAATCCCCGCGTGTCAATAGAAATCTATAAACCAATTCCTCAACAAAATTCGTCCCCGCTGGTTCCAAAAATTTCTCTATGAAACCTTGAATTGCTGCTGTTTTATCGGTTTCGTTCGTGTGATTAGTTGCTTTCTCTGAAAATCCAGCCGCTGTTAGTAATGCAGTTCGTATTCCTTCAATTTCAAGTAGATCGTTAGGGCGTTTCGCAGACATCGCTGAAACTTTTAATGCGCGGGCTTGCTCAACAAAGGGAATTGCCTGACGACTCCTTTCCAAAGCTAAACTAACAAAACCAGCGCGGATTTCCTCAGAGGGAGTTATGAGATCGGCACTTGTGGACAGATGTCGGAGATATGACATTATTTTTTTCTCCAGACATACACACATTTCCGAAGCGGCACGCGTCCATACGCTCCCATTTGTTGACTGCTATTTCCCTTTTTTCCAGGCATCACAAGAATTTTCTCTACTTCAAAACCGAGGGACTGTGCGATGTCGGATAAAATCGTATCTACAGAGATACTCACACCCGCATAGCGAACATTGTCGTTTACCATGAAAAGCCGAGCATTTGGTTTCAAGACCCGGGCACACTCACCTATGACGCACGCCATCTCAGAAAAATACCCCCGAACCATTCGTGGAATACCGTTGTTGTTTAATGTACCGGAGGTTTTTTCGTATTGGAGGTAAGTGTTTATTGCCCCGAGAAGTTTCTGCTGGTTCGCTGCTTCTGTGAAAGGTGCCCATTGCGGGCAGATTTTCAGCAAATCCTTTTCTCTGTTTTCTACGGTGCAGCTGAGCATTTCCTGCCGTAAACTGGAGACTTCGGCTTGTGTCAGTTCCAACATGGCGAGTTCAAGGGCATAAGTCCGAGTGTAATCGTAACGGTTGCAATAGGGAGGTGAAGTCATAACTGCTCCGTAGGCAGCTGTTTCAAGGGTTGGTAGCACTTCAAGACATGAACCTTCAAATAACCGAATATCCTTCGTGATGTGCTTAACAGGGAAAAGTGTCGCGGGTACTTCAGCGTTGCGGACATCCGATAAAATTTCTTTAAGTTTAGCGGTTATAGCAGCGTCAAAACCAAGAATTTCGCCTTTGTTGAATGCCTTTGTTCCAGGGCGTTGCTTGCCGGAGCGCGCATCCCAGCGCAAATATTGTCCATCTTTTCGAGTGTAGCTGATGCTTTCTAAGATGCACAAGAGGGCAAGCCTTAAGATTGCCTGAATTTCCTCGTTTTCCTGTTGAAAAGCACCTCTGTACTGTTCAATCGCCACTACTGTTTCTGGTGGATAGGCGTTTTCTGTAATCCGGATTGTACTGAATGACACCCTTTCTGGGCATTCCTTCCAAGGGACGGAGGTTATCCAGCGTTCAAGTGTAGCAAGATCATTTGATGTCAGTTCCCTTTCTGAAAGGAGGCGGGCACGGATAATCTCCTGACCGATGGGTAATAATTCTATACCGTCAGCGGGGATTCCTTGGGAACTCGCTGCGAACAAGGTTGTTCCTATCCCAGCAAATGGATCAAGGACTTTTCCCGATATTTCTCCGTCATAACTACCGAGAAAATATTCAACAAGTTCTGCTGAAAAGGCTTCCTTATATTTGTACCAACTGTAGGCGGGTTTGTCTTTGTTTCCCTGAAAACTGACAATTTTCCGGGATAGGAATGGGGCTACCGAGAATTGTGCTTTAAAATCCTCAGCGAGTTCGGTGTCAAGCACTGCGATTTCAGCACGCAGCTCCGCAGTTTTTGGCTGGATTTTATTTTTTTCAGATGTCATGAGGTGCTTTAGGCATCGCCGCCGGGAATCTCTGGCCAATTGTGCTCTGGCGAGTATCCTAAATCGTCTTCTGCTTGTTTCCACGCAAAACGAGAATCTGTACGTCCGGCGACAGCATTGTACGACCCGTATCTTACCGTCTGTGTCTCAATTGCACGGGCGACGCACTGCGCAACGTCCCTCGGATCTACGTAAACGAACCAAGGATCCGTTACAATGTCAGGAGCTGACGGACCCGGGTTCTGTCCGTCTCCTGCAATGACGCCTGGGCGAACGTGAATCACATCCAACCCGTGTGCCTGATGATACGCCGCACCGATCTGCTCACCGAGGTACTTTGCCAGCGCATAGTAGAGATCTCCCGCGCCGAACTGAAAATCATCGCTCACCTCGTACGGCAATTTTGCACTCGGAGCAGGAGGACACGCTGAAATACTTGAGATATTTACCAGTTTCTGCACGTCTTGTTTCACGCACGCTTCTGCTACGTTCCATGTCCCTTTCACCATAACATCTGCGAATAGCGAAGCGGGCTTATCGGACCGTCCCCGTACCAAGGCAACGAGATGCACAACGGCATCCTGCCCTGCACAGGCTGCTTCGATTTCAGCGGGATTTGTCACGTCTGCCTTGATAAAAGTCGTACCTGCGGGTGCGCGGTCGGGTTCAACGAGGTCGATGAGCGTGAGTTGATATTCACCGTGCAGTCGATCAATGATAAATTGCGCCAGATATCCGCTGGCACCCGTAATCAGAATCTTTTCAATAGACATCGGTTTTCGTCCTTGGGTGGTTTAAGCGAAGGGTGCTTCCGTACCATAGAGCGTTTCGTTGAAACCGACGAGGAAAACGTCTCCACTTTGCACTGTCGGTGCACGTAGACTGCCACTTCGTCCCATCACTGATTTTAGGATTGATTCTTGTGTGTCTTCAGTTGGCACGAAGGTTTCTATCCGTCTTCCTTTGGCGACGATGATCTGCTTCGCGCTGCCCATTAAATCCCACACGGCTGCTGCATCCATTTTCTCTTTTCGCGCATCCGTCCGGTTTTCTACTTGTACGTTGTGTGTGTCAAGAAACTCTTGCACTTTTTTACACGAGTTTCAGCTGTTCCGAAAGTAAATCCAATCTATCATTTTTTTATTTTCCTTGCGGTTCGGTGAAGTGGGTTGCAGACTTCAAGGACTTTCCCGTATATCCGCTTTCCACTTCGTTCCAAGCTTCACGTTTTTCTAATTTACCTTATAGGTCCTTTACATGGATAAATCTACCGGTGTCTCGACTCTGGACGGCTGCATCAATTAGGGCGAGTGTCTCAATTGCGTCAGTGAATGGTGAGCGAATCAGGGTTCTGTCACCTGTTTCAATAGCGCGAAGCCATGCCCCGGTTTTGTCTAAGCCCAAACTATTTTCGGGAACTGTCGGCTCATTGATAGCTTCACCGTTGAGATATCCACGAATTGCATTTTCTGTCATATTTGCGTGTAGTCGCAAATGCGGTCCGACGACTTCAACCTCGAAACTAAAATTTTCGGTCCCACAGTGATTCATGTGTGTTCCGAAAACCCCATTGTCCAATTGATAGGTCATTTGGATGGCATTTTCAGCATCGAATTCGGTTCGGTCCAACGCCATATTTTTAATAGCCAAGGCATGTGCCTGTACCGGTTTCGGATTCCCCATAACGAACCGAGCACAATCCAAAACATGCACCGCTTGTTCGGGCAAGGGACCGCCACTTATTTCAGACTGAAGGAACCATGGCGACATCCTGAAACTGAGGTAATAATTGACGGTGCAGACCGTTCGGACGAGGTGCACCGTCTCCGAAGCGATTAACGTCTTCAACCGTTCATAGAGCGGATGATAGCGGAGTTGGAATCCGACAGCGGCGATGACACCTGCTTTCTCAATGGATGCAAGGCACTCTCTACCTTCAACCATATTCAGGGCAGGTGGTTTTTCAACCATCAGAGAAATACCACGATCACATGCCAACTGAATAGGTTCAAGGCGGATAGGGGGTGGTGTTGTGATAACCACCCCGTCCATGTCTACATCGAAAAAAGCATCTAAGGCGGTAGTGGCAAGTGCTCCATCCGTATGCGTTGCGAGTTCGCGTGCTGCCTCAAGTTGCACGTCATGGATCGCAACGACGCTCGCACCGTACTCGGTTATCACTCTGAGATGATGTCTGCCCATATTGCCAGCACCGATGATGCCTATTGCCAACGGTTTTTGAGAGTTCATTGTATTTTGAGGTCTCCCCACGTTACGGCGAGTTTATCTTTGAGTTCAACAAGAAAGATATTAAATTCCGGGGTAGTGACGAAAATATTATCGAATTGCGCGTGGTGAGCGGCAGCACCCCGATTACCGCCTCGCGTGTAGAAACCGATCTTACCCTTTTCAAATCTTTTCTCATTATCACTCCATTCACCCACAAAAACGAGACTATTCCATTTCGCACCAACCTTACCGAGGTATGCCTTAAATTTGTAGTTCTTGCGCACCTCAAACTTAACGCGGTACCAGACATTCTGCCTACGTTTTCTGTTGTCTGCGAACGGTGTTATTTCGACTGACCAGTTGTTCTCACGGTTTGTATGCCATCCGATGTGTTGTGGTGCGTGCTTGGAGCCAGTAGTTGAGATCTCGTGCATGTAGAAGTACTTGTCGTTCTTCGCGTGGAAAACGAATCCCAATGAACCGCCATTTTTAGCATTGAAATCGGCGTAGTAATCAAATTCTTCAGGGAAATTGGTAAGATTCAATCCGGCACCACCTCCCCAAATGTCGAGTACTTTTCTGCCGAGCACATCATGTCGGGTATCGTTATCTTTAGTGCTCCAACTCACGCGCGGTATCCAGTTAGTGAGATCGATTTCTTGACGTTCAAAGTCGTCGTAGAATAAAATCTCGGCAGAACCTGTGCTAACACACAGCACAAGGATCAGGAAAATGGCATATTGTATGTCTAATCCTTTGATTCGGACGGATAGTGAGGGAAATCCGTTGGAGATCATCATTCCTGCTTTAGTTCACCCCATGTCAGAGGTAATTTCCGTCTTGGAACAACAGAGAGAAATCCCGGTGTCGTCACCAGGATATTATCGAATTGGGCGCGTTCGCCCCAACCCCATTCAACATTTCCTCCCATTGAGAAGCCGATCTTTCCGCGCGCGAACTTCTTTTCATTATCGGTCCATGCTCCCACGAAAATGAGTTCGTTAGGATCGGCACCGACTTCACCCAAGTAGGCATGAAATTGATGATTCGCCCGGACCTCAAACTTCACTCGGTACCAAACGTCTCGCTTCCGATTTTGTTTGTCTGCAAACGGAACCCTCCAAACTAACCAAACTCTTTCACGCGCAAAGTGGCGCCCCCAACTGATATGTTGGGGTGAATATTTGGCACCTTCCGTCGCGATTGTTGCCGAGTAGTGGTTATAAATGCCGTTTGCCTGAATAAGACGGAGTGGGTCCAATTCGCCTTCTTGTGCGTGAAAGACAAAACTTGCGACACTCCCGGAACGAGTTCCTTCCATCGTCTTGAAATCGGCGTAGTAATCAAATTCTTCTGGGAACTCAGCGACACTTAATCCAGCACCATGCCCTCAGATATCAAGCACCTTTCTACCTAAAACCTCGTGGTTATCCTCGTTGTCACTGAGTTTCCAACTCGGCAGGACCATCCATTTGGTTTCGTCAATGATTCGCTGGCCAATCGCGTTTTTTCCCTCAAAGTCATCCTGAAACAGAATATCAGCATAACCGATGCTGACACACAGCGTCAGGATAACAAGGGGTGTTATCCGCCATCTGGAAGTTTTCATTAAGGGCTACCTTGTTTATTGTAGGCGAGGTTTTAAACTTCGCCTACAGATAGCAATATTACTCTGTTTTTAGCCTTCCCCATGTTGTCGTAAATTTCTCTCTCGGTTCGACGTCCATCGGGTCTCTGCCACCGTAAATTTCGATTTCATCGACACGCGCGCCACCATTCGTGCGAATATGGAGCCGCAACCACCGTGCTTCTACATCCTTAAAGGTGAACTCAGTGGTTTCACTAACCGCGTCACCCTTATGCGTATAAACCTTTGTCCATGTGTTCGCATCGGAGTTTGCATCCGCTTTGGTCGTCGCTACAAGGATATCGAAATCAGCGGTTGTCCGGTCGAGAAAACCTTGTGAGTGGTCGCTACCGAAAAAGATACGGTTTACATTGGCGACATCGCCAATATCGATTTGTGCCCAGCCGGGTATGGCACCGATAATCCAGCTTCGGCAGTTGTTGTAAAAACCGTCGTTGAGATATTCAATACAGTGCCTACGAGGACACCAACCCTCCAGCTGCGAGGAAGCTTCCGGTTTCGCATCTTTGAGGAGTGCCAAGTTGGGTTCATCATCCCGAACTGTAGGCACAAATTCGGGACCCGGTTTGCCTCCAGCATCACATTCATCTGTTGCTGCTTTGATGTCCTGCGCTTTGAATTCGTAGCGTCCAAATTTTTCGGGTCCCTTATCTTCTTCGTGGACTGCGAAGACGAGAGGTATGCTTATTAGCATCGCCACGATTACAAACCACCAATACTTTGTCTGTCTCATTGCACGTTCCTCCATTTTTGAGGTAGTACTTTGATGTATATATTAACACGCGTAGAAAATTGTTGCAAGGAAGACGCAACTATTTTTCAGGGACATTCAGTTTTCAGTAATTGGGTCGGAAGCATGGAAGGTTGGAAGATAGTAGAGACGGCGGTTCCTCCAATCTTCCTGTCCTTCCATTTTCACAAGGTTGCTCCTACAAGGAAGAGGGAGTGCCTTTGGGATAGGGTACGTGTTTTCAGTCTGCTGTGGATGTGCCGGTCTCAGCGATTTTCATCAACTGCTCATCGTCCAGATCGAGGTCTACGTCCTCTGAGAATGGTTGCGGAATCTTGTACGGGGTTTTGGCGTAAACCTCAACGACATTCTCATCTGGATCGTAGAAATAAATTGCCAGAGAGATACCGTGGTTTACCACACTCCGAATCCGGACACCTTCTTCCTTGAGGCGGGCGTGGAATTGCTTTAAATCCGAGAGGTCGTTGACGATAAAAGAGACCTGTTGCACAACTTTTGCACCCGGTGGAGCGTCTCTGCCGGGACACAACGCCAGTTCGTGGTGTTCTGATTCGGGCTGCGCACTCAGGAAGATAATGTGCCCTTCCGGATGGGCATCGGTGACAGTAAGACCGAGAATACGTGTATAGAAATCTTGGGATTTTTGTACATCCGTGCAGTAGAGTCCAACGTGGCCAAGTTCTTTAACAGCTAACATTTTTCTTTCTCCTGAAGAAAAAGATGGGTGAACGCTTTATTGTGAAAGCCTACAATTAACGATACACAGGTGAGATTGGAAACTTCACTTGCGAAGCGAAGACGGAAACCTGTCTTGGAGTGTCAACGTATTTTCTGTAATGGCGGATGCTATCAGAAATCCTCGTTTATGTCAAGTTTTTTTGATTTATAGCAAGAAAAAATTGGTAGATCTTACCACCGTGATTGGTGAAAATTCCACAAAATTATTTGATGAAATCTGCTTGCATTCTTAACATATCTGTGGTATAATTAACATGTGTTACTACCTAAACAAGTTCTAAACATTTGAACGTTAAAATCACTGTCTATGGGAGTAAGCATGGTTACCCGACAAGCTATTCAAGCGACATGTGATGATATCGTGCGCGAATTCGCACCCTTGCAAGTGATCCTGTTTGGTTCTTACGCGTATGGCACCCCGACAGAAAGTTCGGATGTCGATCTGTTGGTAGTAATGCCCGTAACGAAATCGGAAACCAGCAAACAAGCGATAGAAATCTCGCAGCGTATTCGTCCCCACTTCAACGTAGATTTATTAGTACGTTCACCTGAAGATATTGCGTATCGCCTCTCACATAACGATTGGTTTCTCCGTGAGATTACTGAAAAAGGTGAGATCCTTTATGAGTCCGCTAATTTTTTCATGGCACCACCGAAAAAAAAGAGAGGGACTATGAATTCGTTGACTCTGGAATGGATAGAAAAGGCTGAAGAAGATTATGCTATAGTTCTGTTGATTCAGCGAGAACAGAAGCCAATGTATAACAGTATCTGCTTTCATGCTCAACAGTGTATCGAAAAGTATCTCAAGGCATGGCTGCAAGAAGCGGATATCCGCGTTCCAAGGACTCACGATCTAAAAGAATTGCTACAGTTAATTGTTCCAACTTTTCCTATATGGCACACTTGGGAGTCTGACTTTTCGACACTTGCCAAACATGCAGTGGCGATTCGCTATCCCGGGGATTCAGCGACGATAGACAATGCGTCGCATGCGATGCATATCTGTGCTGAGGTGCGTCAAGCCGTTCGCCAGCAGTTAAAACTCCCACTTGATATTTCAGATGATAGAGGTTGAACGAAAACCTACTGAAAGTTTCTGTAGACGCTTTCACCCTTAATTGCCAAGCCAGTATATAGGCATGCCCATGAGGAAATCATTTATGCAATCTCAAGACGCTATTGAACAGCAGTACCACGAAGCCATGGACGCGCTCCTCGAAAAGGTTCAGAAGGACCCCTATATCCTTGCCGCTATTGTCGCGGGCAGTTTCTCTTATGCACAGGTCTGGGAAAAATCGGATTTGGATGTGGAACTCATCGGCAAAGACGCGGTTCGTCCGACGCAGTCTTTCTTCTCGCTCGTCGAAAACGGCGTAAATATTCACGCCAATGTAACGCCGCGTAATTCTTTTAAGCGGGCAATAGAGAGCGCGCAACAGGGTTCCTTCATGCACTCCTATTTCTCGCATAGTACACTCCTCTTTTCACGCGATGCCTCCATTCAGGAGTGGTATGATAAGAATGCGAACCGCGACAACATCGGTGAACGCGATAAACAGTTCCAACTCCTTGATGTCGTTGCCAGTACGTTACCGAGCCTTATCTATGCTGAGAAGCAGTTTTACGTCAATAAAGATTACCTGATTTCTTTTCTATCGCTTTTGGAAGTGGTGCAGGGATTGGCAAGGATAGAGGTGCTTTTGAACGATGAAGTTCCGGTGCGAGAGGTGATTCAGCCGGCACTCCGTTACAATCCCGATTTCTTTAACCGTGTCTATACAGATTTGATGAACTGTGAAAAGAGTGAGGCGGTCATCCAAGATACACTGGATGCCATTAACGCCTACCTTGATGAACGACAGTTTATCTTCCAACCAATTCTTGATTATCTCATTGAGCAGAAAGCACCGCGCGCGAATACCGAATTGAACGCCGATTTAGGACGCAGTTCGCATGGCAAGAGCGATGGTGACTCCGAATTTGATGAGGAATCGCTGGATCTGGTGTGCCAATGGTTAGTGTGGAAAGGTATTATCAGACAGGTCGCGATGCCGATGAAGCTCACGACAAAGAGCCAGATTTCTGTGGAGGAACCTGCTTACTATTACGATGGCACCAAACCCAAGCAAGAACAGGTACGGTTGAAAGACGATATTCACGCGCAGATTCATAGTGCAGTCGACAGTTTCGCGGAAACGATCAGGGAGGACCGATACATTCTCGCTGCGATCCTCAACAGCGATCTCGCTGAAAATAACGTTTGGGAGAAGACGGCTCCTGAGATTACATTGATTCTCCGAGATGGCACGAAATTCAAGCGGCAGGGGTATCAGTTAATTGAAGACGGTGTACCGCTCCGAGTTGCACTCCATACCCGTGGTGATTATAAAAAGTTGTTAGATAGGGCACCCCAGGGCAGCGCAATCCATTCAATCCTCTCGGAGAGTCGCGTTCTGTTCTCAAAAGACAGTCTTTTTTCTGTAGATGGTGAAGCTAATTTCCGTGTGGGAGATAGCGTTGATCTGCATGTGGGTGAACGGGATAAACACTCTCAGCTTTTTAATACTGCAGCCATGGCGATAGCCATAATCGTAAAAGCCGAAAAATGGTTCCACATTAAGCGCGATGTCAATTATACATTTCTTTACTTGACGTATCTTGTCAGGGAATTGGCACGTATTGAAGTCCTCATGCACAACGGGACACCGAAGCGTAAGGTTATCTATCAAGCACTCAAACACAACCCATCCTTTTTCAAAGCCGTTTTCACGGATCTGATAGACAAGCCAAAAGATGAAGCAATGCTTCGCGATGCCCTTGAGCAGGTTGATGGGTATTTAGAGGACAACCTGAAAATACTGTTCAAACCGTTACTTGACTTTTTGGAGGCGTCGGGCGAAGAGCGGACAATAACTGACATTTATACGCATTTCGGCAAACGCCGACTCGACTTTGGATTAGTATGCGAATGGCTTGCGCAAAAAGAGGTTATTGAACAATTCTCCGCCCCTATCCGTTTAACGAAGGATAGCAAGGTCTCTGTGGAGGAACCGGCTTATTATTACGATGTAAATAATCCGTTCCTGTAAAATTGGATTTCCGGAGTTTTTTAGGAAGGAGTATCCCCATGACCGAGATAGATGTTCATGAAGCAAAGACGAATTTGACAAAACTTCTTGTGCGTGTTGAGAACGGGGAGAGTTTTTCAATAATCCATAAGGATAAAGTGGTGGCAGTGATGGTTCCACCTCGTGATGTTGCACAAATTAAGGCTAATGATGCCTACGGTCAATTAATTGCACTGCGTGCGAAGTCCCCTATTGGGGCAGTTCGTGAGGTGATGGATTGGAAGAACGAAGGCCGTAGTTGAAATGGATGTTGCCTATCAATCCATATTATTCCATCAAATTTTAAACTTCATTGTGGGAGGTTCGTATGAGACAGTCTGTCGCTGTTAAAGGCGCGCGAGAAAATAATCTACAAAACATTGAACTTGAGATTCCACGAGACCAACTCATTGTCGTTACCGGTATCAGTGGTTCTGGGAAATCGTCGTTGGCGTTTGACACTGTCTATGCTGAAGGACAACGCCGATTTTTAGAATCGATGTCTACCTACGCCAAAAGGTTTATCACGCAACTTAAAAAACCTGATGTTGATTTCATTGATGGATTGTCTCCTGTTGTTTCTATTGAACAAAAAACGGTTACCATGAACCCGCGTTCCACCGTCGGCACGATGACCGATTTGCAGGACTACCTGCGTATGCTTTTCGCAACTATCGGTATCGCCCACTGCCCTTACTGTGAGGGTGAAATCCCGATCCGTTCGCACCATCAGATTTTGGAACGGCTGCTCTCACTGCCGGAGGGAACCGAGGTCGAGATTCACGCACCTGTCTTCAAAATTTACGGCGAAGATTATGACTACCTCTTCGACGACATCCGTACGAAGGGATGTAGACACGTCAGAATTGACGGTATTGAACATGACATCAGTGAGGAAATTGAGCTTGATCCAGATCAGGAATACGACCTTCAGGTTATTGTTGACAAATTTTTTATCAAGAAAGAGATTGACAGACAGGTGCTCGCTTCCCTTGAGCATACGATGCTCGTAGGCGAAGGTTTCATGCGTTTTGACGTGGAGTTTCCAGAAGATGCCGAGGCTGACGCAATAGAGCCGTTAGAAGGTTTTGGATGTCCTAAACACGGTGTGCTCATGGCTGAATTGGGACCGCATCACTTTACCTTTAATGAACCAACTGGTGCGTGTGTGACCTGCTCTGGTCTTGGGACTTACTTACAGGTGCATCCGAACTTGCTTGTCCCTGACAAGACGCGGAGTATCGTCGAAGGCGCGTTTGTCCATCAGGCATTTAACTACGACCCCGATAGGTGGGATGGAAGGACGATGTACAGTCTCGCTGCGCACTACGGGTTCGATCTGAACACGCCTTTTGCTGACCTTCCAGAAGCGGTTATTGATGTCCTCTATCACGGCACGCACGGCGAAGAATTCCCTATTAAACAGCCAGAGGGCGCGCGACCGGTTGAGAGACGTCATCTTGGTCGGAACATCCGTTTTGACGGGATCATCACGCGTATTGATAGGCACTATCGTCGCTATCGAAAGCAGGGCGAGGCGCATTCTGGAATGGAGGAATATCTCCGCAAGGTAATGGTAGAGCGCACGTGTCCTGATTGCAACGGTGCCAAGCTGAAACGACAGCGACTTCTCGTTACCATTGAAGGTCAAACGATTCACGAGGTTGGCGAATTACATTTTGAAGAATTGAGGGATTTTCTGTTAAGTGTTAAAGATATTCCAGAAAAGCAACGAGAAGCAGGGAACCGCGTCATCAAAGAACTTACCACCCGAATTGAACTTCTTCTTGGCATCGGACTGGATTATCTAAACCTCAATCGCCGTTCCGCGACACTCTCTGGTGGGGAATCGCAGCGTATTCGGTTGTCCACGCAGATTGGCTCAGGATTGATGGGTATGCTCTACGTCCTTGATGAACCGAGTATCGGTTTGCATCCGAAGGACAATGCTAAGATGATAGAGACCTTGCGAAAATTGCGAGATATCGGCAATACCGTTATCGTTGTTGAACACGATGAAAGCACGATTCGCGCTGCAGATCATATCATCGAACTCGGACCGGGACCGGGTATCCACGGTGGACATGTCGTCGTCCAAGGCGAACTTGAGACGATTCTTGAATGTCCTGAATCTTTGACCGGACTCTATATGAGCGGGCGACGAGAGATTCATCTACCAGAACAGCGTCGAGATTTGAATGGCACATTCTTGAGTATTACCGGTGCCAGAGAAAACAATTTGAGAAGCATTGACATTGATATTCCTCTCGGTGTGTTTATCTGTGTTACGGGTGCCTCTGGTTCTGGTAAGAGCACCCTTGTCAACGAGATTCTCTACAAGCGGCTCTATTCTCTTTACCACGACAGTCGGACACTCTACGGCACACACGACGAACTGGAAGGGCATGAACACGTAAGCGATGTTATCAGCATTGATCAGTCACCTATAGGACGTTCGCCGCGTTCAAATCCTGCCACCTATATCAAGTTTTACGATAATATCCGCAAACTCTTTGCCAGCACACCGCTCGCAGTTTCAAGAGGCTACACCGCCTCTCGGTTTAGTTTCAACGTCAAAGGTGGACGGTGTGAAGAGTGCCACGGTGAAGGCACGATCACCACCCAGCTTCATTTTATGCCGGATGTTGAGGTCGTCTGTCCGACCTGTAAAGGCGCACGCTATAATGAAGATACGCTTGACGTTACTTACAACGGGCGGAATATCTCTGAGATCCTTAATATGTCAATTGAGGAAGGCGTTGAATTCTTTGCCGACCAGCGGTTGATTCATCATAAGTTGAGTGTTCTGCACCAACTTGGTATGGGGTATCTCCAAATTGGGCACCCCGCGACGATTCTTTCCGGCGGCGAAGCGCAACGGATAAAGTTGGCAAGCGAACTCGGTAAACTCAAGCGAGGTAAGCGCAACCTATATATCTTGGATGAACCGACCACAGGGCTTCACCTCGCGGATGTGCAGAAACTCTTGGACAGCCTCAATCGCCTTGTTGATAGTGGACATACAGTGCTTGTGATTGAGCATCATCTTGATGTTATCAAAACTGCTGATTATGTTATTGATCTCGGTCCAGAAGGTGGGCATAAGGGTGGAGAGGTTTTAGCCCATGGCACTCCTGAAGAGGTTGCGAAAGTCAAAGCCTCTTTCACCGGGCAATTCTTGAAGGAATATCTTATCTGAAATTGGTCTGATCTTTATGAGGCGAAAAGATAGGTTATTGTCAAAAGCAAGAAATAGACCGAATAGTTTACACTTTCGTGAATTTGAAACTTTGCTTTCTCAATGCGGATGGCACTTTGACCATCAGACGGGTAGCCATCGTATCTGGTATTCACCCGACCGCTACCGTCTGCCAATTCAGTCTAAAAGAGGACAAGCAAAAGGGTATCAGGTGAGAGAATTTATCATGCAATATGATCGGGAGACGCAGAATGAGTAAAGATGTGTTTGATGGATTTAATGTGAACGTGTTTCTTGACGAAGACGGTGATTACTTGGCACATTTTGTTGAGATGCCCAACGTGTCAGCATTTTCAGATACACCGGAAGGGGCATTGAGAGAACTTGCAATCGCTTGGGCAGGGGTTAAAGAGAGTTATCAAAAACATCGTGAACCCGTTCCGAAAGCACCTACTCGGCAAGAGCACGGGGCACCCGTCAACGTACCCGTTGATCCGCAGCTTTACCGTGCCTTAGCACGCGAAGCCTCAAAATCAGGGATGAGTCTCTACACCTTCGTGGCGCAAAAATTGAAGTCAACTGTTTTCTCCGTTCAAGAGCGGGTGGAGTGATAAAGGAATTCATATCCCGTTTGTTGATAGTGGACATACAAGGCTTGTAATTGAGCATCATCTTGATGTTATCAAAACGGCTGATTACGTTATTGATCTCGGTCCAGAGGGTGGACATAAGGGTGGAGAGGTTTTAGCACACGGCACGCCTGAAGAGGTTGCAGCAGTTGAAGCCTCCTTCACAGGGCAATTTTTGAAGGAATATCTCATTTAGGTAAAGTGCATCACCTGCGACGGTAGCCACAGTTCTTGATGTGTTTCGAGTGCAGGTGATGCCTTTTCGCCTTTTAACGAAACCGTGTCCGACAGTCAAAAACGGATCGTATCTGAAATTTCCCCTTGCCAAATTAATTCCAAATCGTATATACTTTAATAGCGTGAAATTAAGGCACCGGACCGACTGTTTGTAAATCTGTTACCGCATACCAACGGGTGCCTACTCCTTTAAATGCTACGAGACAAGAGGCAAGCTTTGACCGATAACCTTTTACGTTCCTTAAATGATGTCCAGCGCGAAGCAGTCCAGCACACCAATGGACCGCTTCTCATTTTGTCTGGTGCAGGCAGTGGAAAAACGCGCGTCATCACACACCGCATCGCCTACCTAATTAAACACCACGGCGTTTCCCCGTTTCGTATTCTTGCAGTAACTTTTACGAACAAAGCAGCGGAGGAGATGAAACAACGACTGGATACACTTGTAGAAGGGGGCGTTAGCCGAAATCTCTGGGTGTCAACTTTCCATGCAACTTGTGCTCGTATCCTTCGACGAGATATTGAGAAGTTAGGCGAGAGTACAGCCTCTGAAGGTGTATCTCCATCCAAAAAGCGCGCCTACACTCGCGATTTTACTATCTTCGATACGGGTGAGCAAGCCACGCTTGTCAAAGATGTCCTCCGGCAGCTCAACTATAGTGATAAGCAATACAGTCCACGCGCTATCCTGAGCCTAATCAGTCGTGCCAAGAATGAATCCATTTCGCCACGGAAGTATGAGCGGATCGCTGATGGCTATTTTGAGAGAATCGTTGCGGAGGTTTACTGGATTTATCAAGATTCCCTGCGTTTGAACAATGCACTTGATTTCGACGACTTGCTTCTCTTTACTGTGGAGCTTTTGAATAAAAACCCCGAAGTCCGCCAATACTATGAGAATAAGTTTGAGTATATCCTCGTTGATGAGTATCAGGATACCAATCGGTGTCAATATGAACTGGTGCACTTATTAACTGGTGCGAGACAGAATATCTGTGTTGTTGGGGATGATGACCAGTCTATTTACGCTTTTCGCGGGGCAGACATCAGGAATATCCTCGATTTTGAGCAGGATTATCCGAACACCCGTGTCCTCCGTTTAGAGCAGAATTACCGTTCCACGCAAAACATATTGGACGCGGCGTGGAGCGTTGTGCAAAACAATAAAGCACGAAAACCGAAAAAGCTCTGGACAGAACAGGAAGATGGCGAACAGGTTACCTGCTACGAAGCGATGGATGAAAGCGATGAGGCGGGTTACGTCGGCACCCAAATTGAGGATTGGCGCGCAGAAGGAGTAGATTACAAAGATTTTGCTGTCTTTTATCGGACCAACGCGCAGTCCCGAATCTTTGAGGAGGCGTTCCGGGCGGCAAACATTCCGTATCAGATTGTCGGCGGTGTTGGTTTCTATGATCGGATGGAAATCAAGGACCTCCTCGCCTACCTTCGTGTAATGTGTAATCCCAACGATTCCATGAGTGTCCGGCGTATTATCAACGTGCCGAGTCGTGGCATCGGTGCTACGACCCTTGAGCGGCTCATGGATTTTGCAGCGAGCGAAGATCTCTCTCTCTTTGAGGCTGTCCAAAGTGTTGGTGAAATTGGCACGATTAATCGCGGCATCCAAGCAAAAGTGAAGCGTTTTGCCAAAATCTTTGATGAATTTGATGCCTCTGTGCTGCCTGCTGATGCGCTTGACTATGTCTTAAAGATAACCGGTTATCTCAAAAATTTAGAGGCACAGAATACGATTGAGGCGCAAAATCGCGTCGAAAACATTGAGGAACTGATTAACGCCGTTATTGAATATGAAGATAACGAAGCCGAGCCAACCCTTTCGGATTATTTGGAGAGTGTGGCTCTTACCGCCGATATAGACACTATGGAGACCGATAGCACCGATATGGTGACGTTGATGACCTTGCACAGTGCCAAAGGCTTGGAATTTCCGTTCGTTTTCATCGTTGGTGTGGAAGAGGGGTATCTACCGCACGGCCGCTCCGTTGATGAGGCAACAGAGGCAGCGATAGAAGAAGAACGTCGGCTCTGTTATGTCGGAATCACGCGAGCGATGGAGCAGCTTTATCTCTCGCACGCCAGGTCCCGGAGAACGTTTCGGGAGACAGAGTATCGCACGCAATCTCGTTTTATCACTGAAATCCCAGAGTATCTTATCAAGCACGTTGACCGGTACCGTTCACCATTCCGAGAGACAGAAGGACTGTATGAAGTGGTTTCCGAAGAACCGTTGGGTTACTGCGTTAATCAGATTGTTGATCATCCGCAGTTCGGGAGGGGTAAGGTAACGAAGATTAGTGGGGCAGGGCAAGATGTTTATGTCACTGTTCGGTTTAATCGTGCTGGTATGACGAAGCGATTCGCCGCTTCACTTGCGCCACTGACAATATCTGATTATTAATAGCCAGAGCCGTTCAGTGAAAAGAAGGCATCGGGAATCGGAGTTCCGTTCTATCCAAGAAGGTCGGGAATCGGAGTTCCCTCCTATAGGGAGAATAAGGAGATTAAAATAAAAAATGGCAACGATTACCACCGAAGGCGTGCGTCATGTGGCAAACTTGGCTCGCCTTGAATTTAACGACGAAGAAACAGAGCATTTCACCGAGCAGCTTACCCGAATACTTGATTATATCGGAAAGTTGAATGAGTTGGAGACGGATGATGTGCCGCCGACATCACACATCCATCCGAATCAAGTTTTCATCATGGGTTCACAGACCGGCGCGGCGCATGTCGCTAAACCGGATGTTGTCAAATCTTCCTATCCGCGCGAGGAGGTCCTTGCGAACGCTCCTGAAGCTGAAGAAGGATACTTCGGCGTTCCGAGAGTGGTTGACCGCAGCCATTAAAATTTTAAACTATAAACCTTCGCGCATCATTCCATTACGTTTCACGATGGTTTCTGGTTAATTCCAACGGAATCTGTTTTAGAAACGCTGTTTGAACATTCGGAAACCACCACGTAGTGTAATGGAACGGGGACCAACGGTAATCGTTCAAAAAAATTGTTAAAAATCCTTTCATAATCCATAGACGGTTAGACTTAACCGAAAACCGGGGTCCCCACCCGTTACTGGGAAGGGGCGTGAAACCGTAGCGGTTGGGTTACCCAGCCCCTACAGAACGGTGACCAGATTAAATAATTAAAAATGCTTTATGAATTGACGGCACATGCCTTGCACGAAAAACTCAAAAATCGGGAAATCACTGCTGTAGAGTTGGTGGAATCTGTCTATGCTCGTATTGATGCTGTGGAACCTCATGTCAAAGGTTACCTGACGCTAACGAAGGACCTCGCTTTAGAACAGGCAGATCGCGCTGATATTGGTTTTCAGCAGGGCGATGAGATGCCACCTTTGGCTGGTATCCCTATCGCGATTAAAGATGTGATATGCACGAAGGGTGTGCGCACGACGTGTGCCTCTAAGATTCTTGAAACCTTCGTCCCTCCGTATGATGCGACTGTCATGACCAAGCTCCATGAGCAAGGTATGGTGATGGTCGGAAAAACGAACATGGACGAATTCGCCATGGGTTCCTCTACCGAAAACTCGGCGTATCAGATTACACACAACCCGTGGGACTTGGACGCTATCCCGGGGGGTTCCAGCGGTGGTTCTGCCGCAGTAGTGTCTGCGGATACTGCAATCTGTTCGCTCGGTTCGGATACTGGGGGTTCGATTCGCCAACCCGCAGCACTCTGTGGTGTTGTCGGGATGAAGCCGACATACGGACGCGTCTCTCGTTATGGTTTGGTCGCGTTTGCCTCCTCGCTTGATCAGATCGGTCCATTTACCAAAGATGTCACCGATTGTGCGCTGCTCCTCAATGCCATCTGTGGAAGTGACACGATGGATGCTACCTCTGTTGGTGTCCCTGTGCCTGATTTCACACAGAGTCTCATCAACGATGTGAAGGGCTTAAAGATTGGTGTCCCTAAAGAGTATTTCACGTCGGCGTTGGACGCAGAAATTGCTGACCGGGTGCACACTGCGACTGCCGTTCTTGAAGGACTTGGCGCGACCGTTGAAGAGGTCTCGCTGCCGCATACGGAATATGCGATCGCGACATACTATATTATCGCTCCCGCTGAAGCGAGTGCGAATCTCGCAAGATATGACGGTGTCCGCTACGGATATCGGAACGGAAACCCGGAGGATCTGATCACTATGTATAAGAGGACACGAAGTGAGGGGTTCGGTGAAGAGGTGAAACGCCGGATTATGCTCGGTACCTTTGCGCTGAGTGCAGGCTACCAAGATGCTTATTATAAAAAAGCACAGAAGGCGCGGACACTGATCAAATCTGATTTTGATGCGGCGTTTGAGAAGGTTGACGTTATCGCAACACCGACCTCGCCGACACCAGCGTTCAAAATAGGGGAACGGACTGCCGATCCGTTGCAGATGTATCTTTCCGATGTGATGACGACGCCAGCGAGTCACGCTGGGTTACCGGGTATCTCTGTGCCGTGCGGTTTTGTAGAAAGTGGATTGCCCGTTGGGTTACAACTTCTCGGTGCACCTTTTGCAGAAGAAAAAGTCCTGCGGGTTGCTTATACCTTTGAGCAGAACACTGAGCACCATCGGCAGAAGCCACAAATAGGAACTGATGGAGTCGTTTCATAATGAAAACGTTAACAGCCCCGATTGGTGGATTCATTGGTGCAGTGATAGGCGGTGTGCTTTGGGCAAAGTATATCCAAGGACACACTGACGGTTTCATTGTTATCGGTATTGGTGTATTGACTGGAGCAGGAATGCTCCTCACAAGCAGCCGCAGCCTTGAACGTGATGCAAAAACGATGTGGCGCGTTGCCAGTGTTGCCGCTGCATTTTTCGCGATACTTGGTATCTTTATTGGAAAATATCTGGATGTCCAGTGGAATGCGGTTGCACAGATCGCGGAGCAGCTAAGCCAAGAGCATAATATATCAATAGAGCAAGCCATGCCGACCGCGACAATTATGTTTAAAGGGCAGTCTGTCTGGGAACTGATGCAGACACGGATGAATGGCATCTACGACCTGTTCTACTGTGCAGCTGCTGCCTTTGTAGCTTTTCGTATCCCGAGTAACCGATGGCTACGAAACTATCTTTATTAACTAAAACTTACGCAAATTCCATCTCTTTGTAGTGGCGACTCCGATTGCTTGCTTTACAAACTGTGTTTGTGAGGCGGGTCAATAGGGAGCCAGCAGGAGGAAGTAGACAATGAAACTTTTAACAGGAGGTTTTGGGAACCCACAAGTTTCGTCCAAAACCTGTTTTCACATTTTTGTATTAATAGGTCTTATCTGTGCCCTTCTACCATTCGGTTGGAGTTCGGAAGAAACCGAAAAAACGACTGATGATATACTACTAGAAAATCTCGCGCTTTTCTCAGAGATCCTCGCTTATGTCCAGCAATCACATCTTGAGACCCCAGATACTAAAGAAATCATAGAGGGTGCTATCCACGGTATGCTTCGCAAATTGGATCCTTACAGCCAATTCATTCCGAACTATGGCGAATTTCGGACCCAGAACTATGGCAATTACGGTGGGCTTGGCATGACAGTCGGGATTCGAGAAGATATGTTGACTGTGATTACACCCTTTAAGGATAATCCTGCTGCACTGGCTGGCGTGCAAAACGGTGACATCATCAGCCACATTGAAGGTGAGTCAACAGCCGTGATGTCGCTGACTGAGGCTGTTAACCAGTTACGTGGTGAACCCGGTACCTATGTTTCTATTACAATCGTGCGTGAGAACGAAAGCCGTCCGATTGAACTGACTATTACCCGTGAAGTTATCCGGATCCCCAGTGTTGAACAAAATGTTATTGGAGATAAGATCGGCTATATCAAAATCAATCAATTTCTTCAGACGACAGCTAACGACGTGGATAACGCCTTGCTTGACTTCAAGGTACAGAATGTTCGCGGCGTCATTCTCGATCTCCGCTTAAATCCGGGTGGACTTCTCTCTTCGGCTGTTGATATCGCAAGTGATTTCCTTACGCCGGGTCAACTCATCGTTTATAGTCAAGGTAAAAAACTTGAATCACGCCAGAACTTCCAGGCGGAAGGTGAAAAAAGAGAACGCTTTCCACTGATTGTGCTTGTTGATGGTGGTAGCGCGAGTGCTTCTGAAATCGTCGCGGGTGCAATAAAGGACCACGGGCGCGGGTTGGTCATGGGTGAAAAGACCTTTGGAAAAGCGTCTGTTCAACGCTTGTTTCAGTTGAGTAATTCAAAAGCTGCTGTGAAACTAACCGTCGCTCACTACTACACACCGAGCGATGTTAATATCGATCAAATCGGTATTGAGCCTGATGTCGAATCACCGTGGTTTAGCCGTTCTGAGCGGCAGATGCACTTGAAACTTCGCGATCACGAGAAACTCAAAACCTTCGTAGAAGAGAACGGTGAGGATGTATTAGAGAAATTGACAACCGCGGAGCATGCGCCTCGCGATGATCGGCACGCCTCAAAACTTCTGCGGAGTTACCAACGTTTGACGGATGCGCTTACCGAGGAGCAGATTGTTCTCAGTGATATCGGCATTAAATACGCACTTGCCCGGATCACGGAAGATCCTCGCGACGAACTTGAGCATGATCCACAGATCGTTGCTGCTATGGAACAATTGAAGGTACTTGAACTCTTCGCAAAGAAGGACTGAAGGAGGGAATCTGATGCCAGAAGTACAAACGCCGCTACCGAACTACATTGATAACACATGGAAAAAATCAGCAGCAGATGAACTGATTGATGTTACGAATCCAGCGACTGGGGAAGTCCTCACCCAAGTGCCGCTTTCACCAGCCGAAGAGGTTGATCAGGCTGCAACAGCTGCCTCTGCTGCTCTCCAGGAATGGCGACAGACGCCACCCGTCCAACGCATTCAGTATCTATTTGCCTTGAAAAGCCTTTTAGAGGAAAACTTAGACGATATCGCTAGAACGATTACGCTGGAATGTGGTAAGACGCTTGACGAGGCAAAAGGTGAGATGCGGCGTGCCATCGAAAATGTTGAAGTCGCCTGTGGTATTCCGACGCTCATGCAAGGCACGAACTTGGAAGATATTGCGAGTGGAATTGATGAATTTATGATTCGTCAACCTGTTGGTATCTGTGCTGCGATCGCGCCTTTCAACTTTCCGGGGATGATTACCTTCTGGTTTCTACCTTATGCCATTGCTTGTGGCAACACCTACATCGTCAAACCTTCCGAGAAAGTGCCGCTCACGATGCAAAAGGTGTTTCAGCTGCTGGAACAGACAGGACTTCCTGAAGGTGTTGTTAACCTTGTTAATGGTGGAAGTGAAACTGTAGATGCGATCTTAACGCATCCAGATATCCGAGCCATCAGTTTTGTCGGCGCGACTACAACTGCGAAAGCCATCTATGCGAAAGCCGCTGCAAACGGTAAACGGGTTCAGTGTCAAGGCGGTGCGAAAAATCCGCTGATTATCCTTCCAGATGCTGATCCGCAGTTTACTATCAACGCTACGACCGAAAGCGCGTTTGGATGTGCTGGGCAACGATGCCTTGCAGCATCCCTTGCTCTTACTGTTGGGGGCGCACGACACTGGTTCACAGAAGGCATCGCTGACGCTGCCACCGATCGGGTCGTTGGAAACGGGTTGGAAGAAGGGGTCGAAATGGGTCCCGTCATCACTGCCGAAAGCAAAAACCGGATTGAGGGACTGATTCAGGCAGGTGCGGATGAGGGCGCGCAACTCCTTGTTGATGGCAGGTATCCGAGCATAGCCGGTGGTGAAAACGGTAATTTTATCCGACCAACAGTGCTCAATGACCTCAACCCGCAGGGCGAGATTGCCAAAACCGAAATTTTCGGACCCGTTTTAGGACTCATCCATGTTGAAACGGTTGATGATGCAATCGCGCTTATCAATGGTGGAAATTACGGCAATATGGCGTGTCTCTTTACGAGTAGTGGCGCGTCTGCTCGCAAATTCCGCTATGAGGCAGAGATCGGGAATATCGGCATTAACATCGGTGTCGCAGCACCGATGGCGTTTTTCCCTTTCAGCGGCTGGAAAGATAGTTTCTTCGGCGACCTCCACGGTCAGAGTTGGGATGCCGTAGATTTCTTTACGCAGAAGAAAGTTGTCGTTGAGCGTTGGGCGTAACTTTCACAATCTTTTGCCGGCGAGATTTCTAACCTCGCCGACTCCCTTCAACAATCTCATCTATCTATGGAGAAAAAAAGGGTCGGGCGAACGCGCCCGACCCGGATTGCCAGTTAGTGAACTTCAACGGTGCCTACGGTGGCTACGGTCTTCTCGCTGGCTACGACGCAATTGGTTGACGCGTTTCCGCACTTCTGTGCGTCGTTTCTTCGTCAATTCCGTCAGTTTTGCGATCTGCTCTTCTGTCAAGACCTCCTTGAGGCTTGCGTTGAACTTCGCATTCGTTTCCTTGATACCCTCGCGTATTTTTTTCACTGCAGCCCGCTTTTCCTCAGATTTACGTGCTTCCTTGATCTGAGTCTGGAGCGTTTCGCGGGTCTTCTGATAGATCGGACCTACCTTCGCTAATGTCTCTGCATCCACTTTCACGCCAAATGTTAAATCTATCCAAGAGTGATTGAGAGCGGACACTGGGTTTACTATAGCTGTCCTGCCTCGATTGACGTGGGCGTTGTCATTACGATGTTGCCGTTTGCTCTGAACCTGCCGATGTGCCGAAGCTGTATTTTCAAAAACAAACATTCCTACCATTGCGATTGCTACGATTGTGCTGAATACGAACCATTTCCGTTTCATTTTTATATCTCCTATTAGAATTTTAATTTTGTGAATACCCAATTAACTTTTTAGAAAGGTATTTACATCTTGATTTGTTTCTTTAGTCAGATCTGTTCGGAAAAGGTTCGTTGTTTTATTTATAACGTCGGTTGTGAATTGGGTACATCGTAAGAACGGTGTGCGTGCCTAAAAAGATAAGCGAAGTTCGTTAGGGTGAACCAGATAGCATAGGTTCGACTCAAGAACTCATCACATAAACGTCCATAAAATAGAGACTTAATCGTGTAAGCAAGTTCTATGCCAATGCGTTCGATAGAACGTCACGGTTACGTCAAACCAGCAAAAATAGTTGCTGCAGAATCGCTCGAACACAGATAAACGTTGGGTTCGTCAAGACAGGATCGCAGCATTCACCCTTGTCAAAAAGACGCTCTTTGCGGAGAGGATTCGCTGTTATCAACACCCAAAAATTGTCGTCCAGTGCGCGGAAATTGATGGATTCAGCGATTCTGTGCTGCACCGCTATCATAGCAAAAACACGAATTAAGCCATCATAACTGATTATTAGACGAATTAAAACAATTAGGAAATTAGGAACTATATATCCTAATATCAGTAATTACGACTTGTGCTAATTAATGTTGTAAGCATAGATATATCCTTATGCGAGAACGAGGTCTTTGAGTTTCATCAAGGGGTGTCCGAGACATTGATTCACGAAAGCACCGAGAAGACAACTACCGAACTTATTGCTCATACGCGTCAGTAACCCCCAATGCTTCAACGCACGCACCCGAGACACATGAAACTGGTCTGTCAACTGACCGATTGTCGTCTCAACGCGGCGACGTATCCGCACTTGAAGTTTACGAAACTCATCGGGATATTGTTGCTGCTGATTGCGTTTGAGCGTCGGTAATAAGACGCTCCCTTCGGTCTCCATGAGTTGTGTCTGAAGGTCTTCAGAGATATACCCTTTATCGCCAAGAAGAATCGGATACTCGCCCTGCTCAGCAAGATGCCGAAGAACCTCTCGGTCATCTGTATTCGCAGCGGTCATACAGAAGTCAACAGGAACACCGATACCTGTCGTTATCAGGCTGCAGCGAAAACCGAAAAACGTTCCAAGACCTTTCGTTGCCCAGTTTCCATAAGTCGCATAAGTTCGGGTGCCATCTGCCCACTTCAAATCAGACTTTGAAGTATTCGCACGCTTGAAATCGCAGACAGGGACCGGAAAAGAATCCACGATAAAGACTTCTGTCTTCGGTAAGTAGGTCGTCAAAGCACGACGGATCACTTCACTCGCTGCACAAAGATTTCTCCGTCGGCGATTGAAACGCCAACGCTCCGGTAAGTTCGGAAAGACGGTTTTCAGTTCTGCCTTGATCCGTTGATACCCTTTGTTCTCGCTGTCTTCACCGATGTATTCAAGCAATCATGCGACTGTGAGGATATCGGAAACCTCTGGGCAGTCGGGGTTGCGTCCGGGACGGCGCGCTTCGGCATTCGGGAAGTGGGTTTCATAAAGTGTTTTCGTGAGCTTCTCGAAGACCGGTGCAACCCTACGGAGCGTGCGCGGTTGATTTTTCAGTTGCAAAGCATAACCTTGTAAAGTAAACTGTAAGTCCATCCTTATGTCTCCTTTTGTTTAGTGACTTATAGGATAACATAAGGATGGAACAAAAACAATTAGCACAACGCCTTAATTATGTGAAAAAATATATTACAATTAGTTATTTAGCACAGCCCGTGATTTCTTACAAAATTTGCGATGAGGAATACATTTCAAGTCGCTCCTATGGGAAGATTTCGCGGGTTGGGTGCTGATTGGAGGTGTGTAAGTAACTGAGGATGGTTCATAAATCATGGCGGACGTAACAGCGGAAAGAAACCATAGTAGCCAACGCACTTTGGAAAGAAAAGAAACTGTCTGTTTTGAGACGCATCTTTTTGTAGCCTAATCTGTTAGATTGGGTTTCCTGTGAGTGCGCAAACTAACAGTTTTCACTACAAAACTACTGCTGATAATAAACCACCTTCAATGAAAAAAGGGGTCTACATAGTAGGAGTAAATAAAAGTCAATAAGGCATTTATTGGTCTTATGCCTCTTGTTTTACCAAGGTTGTTTATATGATGGTGCGTTGACGAAACGGTGCATTCCTAACTCCAAGTTGATTTGTGTGTAAGGTGGCAGTTGGACGTGGAGGTACGTTTCGTTGACTGGGACGGTACGCCTATTCTGACCGTCGTTGATGCTTGCTGAAGTGAAGTTGTGTTCACCCATCGTACCCGCTTGCACGATGACCTCTCGCGGTTCTGTCGTGTTGAGATTGACAAGCTGTAACCCGGTTGTGTCCGCTGTCATTTCGGTAACCAGAGCACCGACATTTGGTGGAAGTCCGGGTCGTTTCTGCTGTGGATCGAAGTGCCGCACCCGCGTTACAAACAATCCGCCATTGTAGTGAGGTAAAGGACCGCCACACGTGAGCTGGACAAGTCCTTCACATGTAACGGGGTTGCGTCTTTGGAAATAAGCGTCTCCGTATCCTGCTGGATCTTCATCGTCATTTTCCATGTAGTTGAGTCGTTGTTCAACTTGAGAGAGATTGTGGTTAAGGATTGTTTCCGGGTATTCGGGGTATTCACCTCGCATGTAGGCAAGCCAACCACCATCGCGACCGCCGCTATCTTTCGTATGATGCCACGCGTTGATGTCAAATTTAGACCCAGTCTTTTTAGCAATCTGCTCCGCACGGTGTTGGTCGTCAGCATCCATCGACATTGCCCAAAGATGTGCCACATCAGATGGATGCATCGGCATGAATTCAAACCAACCATCAATCTGCAGAACCGTGCCATCCTCGTTTGTTATTGGATACTGCATCCACGGACCAGGAGCATAGTTTGCAATTCCGGGATCACCATATTTCTGCGGTACATAGAGTTGGTCGTTGTGTTCTATACCTTGCTGTATTAGAACATCAATCTGGGAACGCGGGAAGTCCATATACGTCAAATCTCTGTGGAGGAGTGCCGCATTCTGTGCAGCAACACTGACCGCCTGACCAACACTATGCCACCCGTGGGGCCAACTCCAGCCATAACGTGAACCGTACCACTTGCCATCTATATGTTCTCCGATTATACCCGAAAGCCCAACGTTATCCGGCACAATTCCGCCATTTTCCTTTGTGCGCTCTATCCATGCTTCAACATATTCCTGAACCCACGCCTTGTATTTCTCTTCACCTGTGAACATATAGGCATTGGTAGCAAGCGTCGTTGCAGCGAGATTGCCGACTGCGTCCCCTTTTCCTTGTCGTTCATAGATAATTCGTCCCATCAGATCGCGCAATTCTTCGCTTTCCAGCATCACATCACGACTTGTGCAGCCCGGAACATCGATAAACGGCAAATTGTAACCAATTGAGGGATAAAAAGATTCTCTTTCAAGGATCCAAAATGCGGGTCCTTTACTGCCGTTCATCGCACACTTGATGATTTTGTGTTCCGGGTCGTAATTTTGTGCATCAGGATCTTCGTTCATGAAAAATCCCGCGAACCGTATCGCGCGTTCAACATTCTTTGTATGTGACGGATCCGCCATGCACAGCATGTAAAACAGATAGTTCCCTTCGCTTTGGTGAAACCAGTCATATCCGGGTTGATACTCTTTAACGACCATCGGATAGTCGTGTCCTGAACCGAATCGCGTCATGTCTTTCGTGATAACATCAAATTCGGTTTGCGCATCTACCAAGAACTGCGCATCTCCACCCAGCATGTAGAATAGGGGCCAGTTATGGAAACTCTCATAGGCATCATCTAATCCATCATAGCTTTGAAAATCTGGATGTGTTGGCCAATACAAGGTTCCATCTGGACGTGTGTATTTCTTCAAAACCTGCGGAGCTGCGTCATTGATTTTGTCAATCAGTTCACGTTCAAGGACTGCCCACGTTGGTGGTGTCTGGAGTCGTGTCTGTGCTTCAATCGTTGGGAAGGTCATCTCTTTGCTCCTGTGAAGGGGTGGAGTTTATTGGGGTACGGTTGGTTGTAGTATATCATATTTTTATGTATTCGTGAAATTTATATTTTTGCGGAACGGAAACAATTTGCGATTTGAAGGTGGATTATGGTATAATTGCGTGTAGGTAATTATCTGATAAATTCGCGGAGTTTTTGGTTTGATGCCTTTCGCTTTGTTATAGTATTTAACAGCGCGGATCGCACGGACTCGATTTCACTACATATCGCCTCGTGCCTCACGAATTTTCTTCCCTATTGTCTGTGACAATGGGATTGATTAAAAAATTAGTAAACGGAGTTGGACGGCACTTGTGCGAACCTACCAACAACCTTTGAGAATTTATCTTGATACTTGTTGTTTGAGCTGTCCCTTTGACGATCAAACACAGACGCGAATCCGCCAAGAAACCGAAGTTATTAGCTGGATCATCCCACAGTTTGATTTAGGGGATTGGTATTGGATTTCCAGCGATGTTTTAGTGGAGGAAGTAGAACAAATCCGTGACTTGGACCAACGCTTACAGATTAAGGATTTAATGACTAACACACACCGGACTGTTCCTATTGGGGCGAGTGAAATATTGAGAGGTAAGCAACTTGGAACTTTGGGTTTTAAAGAAGAGGATGCTTTGCATCTCGCCTGTGCTGAAAGCGGTTCTGTGGATGTCTTTCTCACAACAGATGACAAATTGCTTGGAAAAGCGAAACGCGATTCTTCACAACTTCATGTCTATGTTGAAAATCCTTATACATGGCTTCAGGAAATAACAGAAAATGAACGTATTAGAAATGACAGATGATGAACTTTATGAAATGGGACTTAAGGTCCTTACTGATAAACTCGGTGCCTCTGAGGTGACGCGGTTTATTCGGCAGTGCCAACCTGGTAAAGGTAATTACTCTGTTGACCGGCATAAATTGTTAGCGAATCAACCCGATATTGACACTATCGTCAAGCGGATCTAAGATAGACGTGCAGCAAGAGAAGCAGAAGAACGCGCACGCTCCGAAAGGTTTGCTATGCCTCAAAGCGAGATCCGAAGAACGACAGATATTGAGATTTCTGAAATTGGGAATCAAGTTCTTATGAATAAACTTGGAGCTGCTGGATTCATAGGGTTTATCAGGATTTGTCAGGAACTTAACGGTGGTTATCCTTGTGACCTGATTGAGAATAGGGCAGAGGCTGAAGAAAATATTAAACTTTACACTGCAAGCCTGACTTTCAATCCGAAAATAGTTGAAAACTATATTAGGCGGGGCAATGCATATAGTTACATTGGCGAGCATGACAAAGCCATTGCTGATTATAGTGAGGCTATAAAACTCAAGCCTAATTATGCCAAAGCATATTACAATCGCGGCAATGCGTATCGTGATAAAGTTGATTTTGACAAAGCCGTTTTAGATTATACGAAGGCGATAGACCTCAACCCCAATTATGCTGAAGCATATTACAATCGTGGTAAACTTTACGTTGAAGGGGATGAGTATGACAAAGCTATAGCCGACTTTGGCATGACGATAGAACTTGAACCTAAGCATACCGATGCTTATGGTTATCGGGGAATCCTTTATCGTGATAAAGGCGAGCATGATAAAGCCATTGATGATTTTAGTATGGAGATAAAGTTTCGACCTGATGATGCCGAAACCTATTATGAGCGCGGTAAAATTTATGGCACAAAAGGTGAGTATGACAAAGCCATTGATGACTTTAGCAAGGCACTAAAACTACATCCAGAGTTTACAGAGGTTTATGTCAAGCGCGGTTTGGCTTACTTCCGCATGAGTAGGTTTGAGTGTGCTCTTCAAGATTATGACAAGGTGCTGGAACTCAAACCAAAATTTACCGAGGTCTACGCGGCTCGCGGCATAATTTGGTTACATATAAAAGAGTGGGAGAATGCTAAATTGGACTTGACTTTTGCCAGAAATTTAAAGGTGGATGTCATCGCTGAATTCCATAAGATCTACGAAAGTGTTGAAGACTTTGAACAAAGGAATGATATTCAGTTACCGGAGGACATCGCGGCGATGTTGCGCCGACAGTAAATGGAAATCTTGACGCATAGTTCCAAATTCTCCGTTTTCTATTGCGATATGCTGTTGAAAGACAATATAGAAAGGGACAATTAACCCGATGAAAATAGCGAATGCCCCGTGTTCGTGGGGTGTGCTTGAGTTTGAGTTGGACGGCGAAGCACCCGACTACGCACAGGTATTGGACGAAATGCACGCCATCGGTTATCTCGGCACGGAATTAGGTGATTGGGGATTTATGCCCACAGATGCGGAACGTCTCCGCACCGAACTTGCAGCACGTGAGTTAACAATGCTGGGAGCGTTTGTAGCTGTCGCACTCGCCGATGCGGAAACGCATGCGGCAGGTGAGGCATCGGCACTACGTCACGCACGTTTGTTAGCAGATACCGCCGGAGATACACCGTTCATCGTGCTTTCAGATGATAACGCCACCACGGAAGTGCGCACCCGTTATGCGGGGCGTGTTCGTCCTGAGCACGGGTTGACACCAACGCAGTGGGACACTTTTGTGAAGGGCGCGCACCGTATCGCTCAATCCGTCCGAGATGAGACAGGACTCCGCACTGTTTTTCACCCGCATTGTGCAGGGTATGTAGAAACAGCGGCGGAGGTGGACACATTGATGGAACACACGGATCCTAATCTCATCGGGTTGTGTTTCGATACGGGGCATTACCGATTCGGTGATGGTGATCCGATTGAGGCGTTTATCCGCCATGCGGAGCGGGTCTGGCACATTCATTTCAAGGATTGTCATCCCGATATCGCTGCCCGTTCTCGCAAAAATGAGTGGGATTATTTTGCGTCTGTTGGAAACGGTGTTTTTTGCGAGTTGGGCAAGGGAGATGTTGACTTTCCTGCGTTCCTTGCAGAATTGCGAAAGCGAGACTACAACGGTTGGATCGTGGTGGAGCAGGATGTCTTACCGGGGATGGGCAGTCCTTATGAGAGTGCCGAGCGCAATCTTCGGTATCTGAATTCAATCTTATAGCGGTAAAGATTAACATTATGGGAAGGCGAGGATACAATTCTTGCCTGTATTGGTGAGAGTTGCTTTCCTGAGAACCTGTCTGCGTGTTTCGATCTTTACTATAAATTGTCTAAACTTTAGTACTTTTAATAAAGGTCTTTGATGAAAAACCTCTCAAAAATCGGTGTTGGTGTTATCGGGGCAGGACGTATCGGTAAACTGCATATTGAACATCTCGCCCAGAATGTACCGGAAGCCGAGCTGATCGCGATTTGCAGCTTGGACCCCGCCGGTATCGTGTCTGTTGCAAAGCAGTTTAATGTCCCAAAGGCAACCAGCGATTATACAACGCTTTTGGCTGACCCACAGATTGAAGCGGTGTTAGTGGCATCCGCTACCGATACACATGTGGAGATCAGTCAAGCCGCCGCGAAGGCAGGGAAACACGTATTTTGTGAGAAACCGATCTCCTTGGATTTGGAACAAATTGATGAAACCTTAGCGATTGTCGAAAAAGCAGGGGTGAAGTTTCAGGTCGGTTTCAATCGTCGGTTTGATGCGAGTTTCGCACGGGTTCGAGAAGCAGTCGCCTCTGGGGAGATTGGCGAACCGCACATCATGCGGATTACGAGCCGGGATCCAGCACCACCACCGATCGAGTACGTCAAGGTCTCTGGCGGGATTTTTCTTGACATGACGATCCACGATTTTGATATGGCGCGCTATCTTATTGGGGACGAGGTTGTTGAGGTCTATGCTGTTGGTGGAGTGCGCGTCGATCCACAAATCGGCGAGGTGGGGGACATTGACACCACGGTCATCACTTTACAATTCCAGAATGGGGTTATTGCAACGATTGATAATAGCAGAGAGGCAGTGTACGGTTACGACCAGCGGGTTGAGGTTTTCGGCTCAAAAGGGATGGTTGCGGCGGCAAATCCACCGATAGATACTGTTACCTTTAGCGGTAGTGAAGGAACCCGCGCTGCGTCACCACCATATTTCTTTGTGGGACGTTACAAGCCAGCATTTCTCGCGGAGTTGCGAGCGTTCTTTGCGTGCATTCAGGAGGATACACCACCGCCGGTTACAGGTGCGGATGGGCGTGCACCTGTTGTAATAGGCTTCGCTGCGCTGAAATCGCTTCGTGAAAACCGTCCCGTCCTATTATCGGAGATTTCGTAGTAAGAATCTGAGGCGTTACGCTACTCGCCGCCAACTTCGCCGATTTCGATTTCAATTTGGTCTCGGTTTCTGACCCGTTCCACAACTCCGTCGCGAATATCTACAATCCGATCAGAGACATCAAGCATCTTCAAGTCGTGTGTTGCGGAAATGACAGTCACGCCCTGTTCTATATTCAAGCGTTTAATGAGGTCAATAATCTCGTGTCCGGTAATTGTGTCGAGGTTCGCTGTCGGTTCATCAGCGAGGATGATGCTCGGATCGTTCGCGAGTGCTCTGGCGATAGCGACGCGTTGACGCTGCCCACCTGAGAGTTCATCAGGAAGGTGATACATCCTATCCCCCAAACCTACCATGTCAAGCAACTTTTCTGCTTTCTCATTGCGCTGTTTCTCAGTCATACCGGCGAAAATCATCGGCAGCGTTACGTTTCCATGCGCGCTCCGCACGTGCAGTAAGTTATAGCTCTGGAAAATGTAGCCCACGCGGTGGCACCGAAACGCCGCAATCTGCCTTTGTGAGAGTTGGGACATGTTTTGTCCATCGATGTAAACCTGCCCCTCTGTAGGACGGTCGAGTGCGCCGATCATGTTAAAGAGCGTGGATTTACCCGAACCTGAGGGACCCATGAGCGAAATGTACTCTCCGCGTTCGATCTCAATGTTGATGCCGTCCAATGCACGAAGAATGTTTGAACCCATACGATATTCTTTAACAACATCTTCAGTTTTCACAACAATGTCAGCCATAGTTTTTCTTTCCTCTGTGCTTATACCTCGGTACGCATTGCTTCGGCAGGCGGAAGTTTCGCTGCACGCCATGCTGGGAACGATGAACCAATAACTGCCAAAATCATGCCCAGAATACATCCGAGCAGGATGACGACTATCACACCAAGCCGTGCTGTTCCGTCTTCAGGCTGCGCAGGTAACAGGGGGAAATAGAAGAAGAGGTCTAATCCATAGTCTTTAAGCCCTAAAAGGACTGCGCCGAGTGTGCCAATAAGCGCGCCGATGAGTGCACCGGAAAAGCCTTGAAACCCTGATTCAAGTAGGAACAGTCGAACGACAAACCCGTCTAACGCCCCCAGACATTTCATCGTTCCGATCTCGCGGAAGCGTTCTGTGACTGCCATCAGCATTGAATTCGCGATACCTACGACGCAGACAATCAGAGACATGATAATCAGCCAAATATCTTTTGTAGAAATGCCTGTTTGCGTTGTCTCTTCAAAGGTATTAATTGTTGATTGTCGTCCGCTTTCCTGTAGCGCGAGACCGATCTCGTTATTTGTCCACACTGAGACAAGGAAAGCAATGCCGAGTGTAATGCCAGCTGTCGTGATGATTGAACGTCCAAAGCGGATTTTCAAGCTCTGAAAACTGATGCGTAGCGATTCTACAAACGGGAGATCAATTTGTTCTTCAAGTGGTGTTCTTTGCTGCAAATGTCTGTCTCCTCATTCTTGATTTGTATTTGTTTGTATATATTTTATCAAATTTACAATTTTAGGTCAAGTTTTTCATGCATTTGGTCAGAGTGATTCAGTTTTCGGTTTTTTGAGGGCATTATCGGGAATAGGTTCGCGCTGCTATTGGCAAGAATCGGGGTTACAAACCGCTCCCACAAGAATGATTCATGACAATTGAATGGCTCTGCATAAACTTTACACAAGATTGACTTTTCAGTTTCCGGCTGTTATACTTAAGTGCCAAGGCAGGTCCGAAACGATGTTCCGAAAATTTTTCTTTTATCCGCTGTTTTTATTATCCATTGGTGTGTTGTACTGGAGTACGCCAATTTTTGCGCATGATGCTTTCTATCCACATCATCGCGAGGATTTTGAAAGCATGACACGTCGTCGCGAGTTACGAGGCACCGTCCTCCTGAGTACCGCCGTTTTTCTTTCTGTTCTTGGGTCAGTAGTGTACGTTGCATTGCGAAAGAGCAAAGATGCTGATAACGCAGACGAGAATGATGGAAAAACGGTTCAGGAACGCTTGAAGTCTGCTGCGCACAGAGCAGCAGGTGCTGCGAGAGATGTCCTCAGCGCGGAGGGGAACGTCGCGGAAGCTGCCGAGACAGCACTCACAGTTTATGCTGAAGCATCCGGTATGACGTGGCGACAGCCTTCTGATGGAAAGCGTCGGACCGAATCAATCCCATACCAAATTCGGTGCAAAATTGGATCTGACGTTGTTACGCTCAGTATTAATACTAAGGTTATCCAATTAAAGGTGGAACACAACTTTTCTAAAACAGGTTTCGGTTCGCAAGGAAATGGAAAAAATGCGAGTGCCAATGTTGTGTTGAGAGTAGCAGGTGAAGAAGGAGAATACGGAGATGGTTGATTTACGACTTGAGTTGGTTGATGAGGGACGCGCTATAGCCCGCGCCGAAACCGTTATCAATATTCACAACAGTGACACCGGATGCGCAGCTATTTAGCATTCCTAATAGGGCGGCGAGTCCACCAAAACTGGCACCATAGCCGATGCTCGTTGGGACTGCAATGACAGGGCAATCCACCAACCCACCGACAACACTCGGAAGTGCGCCTTCCATGCCTGCAACGACGATAATAACGCGGGCGTTCAGGAGTTTTTCGTAGTTGCTCATTAAACGGTGTAATCCTGCTACGCCAACGTCATAGATGCGTTCTGGTTGATTTCCCATCATCAGTGCTGTTTCAACGGCTTCCTCAGCGACTGGCAAATCGGATGTGCCAGCAGAAACAACAAGTATCCCTGAAATACCTTCGTTTTCTTCAGATTGCTTGACGGCGATCGTTCGTCCAAGCGCGTTATAACGCGCTGTCGGTTGAACTTCCTTGACCGCTTTGTACATGTCAGGTGTGGCACGAGTTGCCAGAAGTGGATGCCCTGCTGCGAGGATACGTTCACTAATCTGCTTGACGTGTTCTATCGTCTTTCCTTCACAGAAAATAACTTCAGGAAATCCTGTACGAAGCTGACGGTGGTGATCAATTTTTGAAAACCCTAAGTCTTCAAAAGGAAGTGTGCGGAGAGATTGAAGGGCATTATCCACAGCAACCTCTCCGTCTTTAACTTGTTCAAGCAGGGTTCTTAACTTTTCAATTTCCATTCGTTTACTATGGTCGGATGTCCACTGCTTGCTGCACCAGTAGGGCCAAGCCCTACTGTCTGCCGCCTTTTATTTCGATCCGCACGTCACGAAAAACGTTTAGGCTTCCTCGGTAGCCTCTTCGTCATTTTCCTCACCAATACCTGGGATTGACCCAGCGATTTTGGTGCGGACATCTGCGGAGACTTTACGACCTGTTTCCACAGCACTTTTCACCTGTTCACTTGCTTGTTGGAGGCGTTCTTTTCCGCTATCTACAATGTCGTGAACGCTCTCTTTGCCCTGTTCTACGAAAGTCTGAACACCCTGTCGCGCGCTATCGGTGGTTTGGCTCGCAAACTCAACCGTCTTGTTTTTGGCATCAATTGAGGTATCACGAATCTTCTTCCGGGTTTCCTTACCAGAACTCGGGGCGTAGAGCAGGCTAATAACAGCACCAGCCATGAAACCAGTAAAAAAGGCGAAGATCATTGCGAGTCCGTTGTTCTGTCCATTGTTACTCATTTTTTTGTCCTTTCTGTTAGGTTAAATTGTTTTGGTGAAGCTTATCAGTTCCCAAAACTTGATGTTAGAATTTACGAAAATCGCCGTAAAAAGTTTCAATTCTCGCGTTTAGCTCTTGGTGCAATTGTTTTTTCATTGTGTTTCTACTGCGATACAAACGTTATGCTGCTTTAATATCGGGAATCTACAACTTCCGTCCGTTCGGTTATTCAGTTGGTGTGTCTTCTTCTGGTTCAGGTGCTTCTTTTGGGTCAGCGGATTGTGTGGAGGCGAAACTATCCCATCCGGCTTTGATGCCCTGCCATAAACCTACAATGTCGGTAAGCGAGACAGCTAATTGATTACGAAAAAACGTTGCTTGTTCAAGCGTCTGTCCAGAAAAGTTAGTCACTTTTTGAACCAAATCATCGAGTTCTTGAATGCTCTGATTCAGGGCACCGCTCATTTCTTGGATGTTATGCACGGTGGGTTGAATTTCGGACTCGCTAATCCCTTGTAAGGAAGCCGTCAATCCGTTTAGGTTTTGTAGCAGCTGTGGTAACTCCTTATTCACCTCTTTCACTGTCCTATCCACGTCGGTAATTAGTTCCCCGATTTCCTGATTAACCATATTTTCTGTGGAGTTCAACGTATTTCGGATACTGTTTAACGAGTTTCGGAGGCTACCGACAGCGGCGCACATATATCCCGCCAGTGCTGTAATGGCAAGTAGAAAGATACCTAAGCTGAATTTCCAAAAAAGTGAAGCGATCAAACTCCAATCCATAACTTCTCCTTTGCGCATTAATTATAAGACATGGTTTCCGATAGACGCTTCTTTAGGTACACCTACTTTACAAAAAGTGGTGTCTGTGAACTCAAGTTTTAAGTTGTTGTCCGACAATTTCGCTGGCTGCAGCGATTGCTGCGTTTGCTTTGCTCGGATTTTTACCGCCACCTTGTGCGAGTTCAGGGCGTCCTCCGCCACGGCCGTCTGCCAACTGGGTTAATTCGGACACGATTTTACCCGCATTCAAGCCGCGGTCCTTCACCAAGTCTGGAGTTACACCAACCACAAAAGCCACCTCGCTTCCTGCCACGGCAGCGAGGGCAACGACACCGGATTCTAAACGGGGTTTGAGTTCATCTACAAGCCGCCGTAACCCATTTCTATCCGTGTCTGCTACGAGCGAGGCAACGACCCGCACATCTTCAACGAGCGTTGCACCTTCGACTAAGGTGCTGACGTTGGAAAGCGCGTGCTGGCTTTTAAGTTGTTGAAGCTGCTGTTCCAAGTCCCGTTGTTCCTGAAGCAATCGTTCGATCCGTTCAGGCAAAGTGGCTTTGGGCGTTTTCAGCAGATTCGCCACATTGGTGAGTAGTGCAGTATCTTCTTGGACGGTTATTACTGCTGTGGTGCCGGTTAGTGCCTCAACGCGCCGGACACCTGCGGCGATACTGCTTTCGCTCATCAGTTTCACAAAGCCGAGTTCACCGGTTGCCTGAACGTGGGTGCCTCCGCAGAGTTCAACGCTATAGGCACCAGCCTGAACGACGCGCACGATGTCCCCGTACTTATCGCCGAAAAAGGCTAAGGCACCTTTCTCTTTTGCTGCGTCCAACGGCATTTCGTTGATAGACAGCGCGTCGTTTCCGCGAATTTTTTCGTTGATGAATTCTTCAATGTCCCGCAATTGTTCCGATGAAACCGCTTCGTAGTGCGAGAAGTCAAATCGCAACCTACCGGCTTCAACAAGTGAACCGGCTTGCCCAACGTGTGTGCCAAGAACGTGCCGCAAGCCGCTGTGCAGGAGATGGGTTGCTGTGTGGCTCACTGCAACGGCGTTTCGGCGTTCGGTATCAATTTGTGCTTGCACCGCAGTATAGGGTGTGATTTCACCCTCAATTACCTTACACTTATGGGCAACCAGATCAGCAGAAGGTTTGAGCGTGTCTTGTACAGCCAACTTCGCGTTTTGGCTCTTAAGTGTGCCGACATCACCGACTTGTCCACCTGACTCGCCATAAAAAGGCGTTCGGTTAAGCAACACAAACACTTCATCTCCTTGCTGGGCACTACCTACCGACTCGGCATCAGCAATTAAGGCGACAACTTCTGCATCGATATTGTTCTGTGTATAGCCGACAAATTCTGTCTCACCGTGCTCTTTGAGGACTTCAGCGTAAACGGAAATCTCTTCGTCTTTAGTGCCACCTCTCGCCTCCCACGCTGCACGTCCACGCGCGCGTTGCGCCTCCATGCTGTTTTCAAAACCTGCATCGTCAACCGTAAATCCGCGCTCACGAGCAAGCATCTGGGTCAAGTCAAGAGGAAAACCGAAGGTATCGTACAGTTCAAACGCACGTTTTCCATCGAGTTGTGTGCTCTTTTCTTCTGTGAGTGTGTCAAATGAATGATCGAGCAGTTCGAGTCCACGTTCAATCGTTTGATGAAAGCGATGCTCTTCACCCTGAATCGTGCGGGTGATAAACTCGCGGCGTGGCAAGACATCCGGAAATACATTGCCGAGCAGATTGATGACGTGGTCAACGAGTTGGTAGATGAAGGCTTCGTTCATCTCTAATTTTTTACCGTAAAGCACGGCGCGTCGCAAGATTCGGCGAATAACGTAGCCTCGCCCCTCGTTGGATGGCATAACACCGTCGCCAATGGCGAAGGTTAAACACCGGATGTGGTCAGCGATAACGCGATGTGGTAACCCGCGTTCATCATCGAAATAGGCGGTGTCTGTCATATCGGCAATTGTCGCCAAGAGGGGTGTAAACAGGTCTGTCTTGTAGTTTGAATCAACCTCTTGCAATACCGAAGTAATCCGTTCAAAGCCCATGCCTGTATCTACATGTGTTGCTGGTAGTGGTTCAAGCGTACCGCTTTCGTTCCGATTGTATTGAATGAATACAAGATTCCAGAATTCTCGGAACCGATCGCTGGTGTTTGGACCTGCATCAGGGTCATTTGCGGTTTCAGGGTAGGCTTCTACGCCCATGTCAACAAAGAGTTCGCTACAGGGACCGCAGGGACCCGTCTCACCCATTTCCCAAAAGTTGTCCTTATCACAACGGCGGATATGTGAGAGAGGGAGGTCTGTCTCTTGGAGCCAGAGTTTTTCGGCTTCGTCATCTTCGAGGTAGACTGTTGCCCAGAGACGTTCCTTCGGAATTTGCCAAAGTTCGGTCACCAATTCCCATGCAAAGGCGATGGCTTCCTGTTTGTAATAATCACCGAACGACCAGTTTCCGAGCATCTCAAAGAAGGTATGGTGGCTTGGCGAATAACCGACCTCTTCAAGATCGTTGTGTTTACCGCTGACTCGCAGACATTTTTGCGTATCAACGGCGCGCGTATACTCCCGCTGTCCGATACCGAGAAATACATCCTTGAATTGGTTCATACCGGCGTTGGTAAACAACAGTGTCGGGTCCCCTGCTGGTATCAAGGACGCGCTCGGCACGACAGTGTGCTCGTGTTTGCGGAAGTATTCTAAGAAACTGGCTCTAATTTCATCTGATGTCATGTGTAGATTCTCTCCTGTTTATCCTGTTCCTATTATAGTTTATATCTTATAGAGAAGTCAAGAGAAAACGGAAGACAAAAAACCGTACGTATCTACAAAAATGTATCAACTCCATCAGGAACAGATGATCGTTCCGATGAAAGATTGTATTTAAAATATCTGCTCAAGTACGTGCCGAACGGTTTCTGAACCAAACCCGCGTCGTGTCAAAAACCCGTATAATCGACGTTTGGCGACGTGAATCGGTAGCCGTTTATACTGATTCACCCGTTTTTGGGCAATTTGAAGTGCAACTTTCGTTTCGTCTTCGATTTCTACTTTTGCTACAACTTGCTCCGCTGTTTCCTTGTCGATACCTTTGTCAACAAGTTCACGCTTAAGCAGCATTTTCCCTCGCGGATTTGATTTTTGCCTGCGGGCTATCCAATTCTCTGCGTACTTTCGGTCGCGAATGTGTCCCGAACGAATTAACTCTTCAATAGCTGTTCCAATTGTTTTGGTTGAAAAGCCTTCTCGCTCAAGCCGCTGTTCCATCTCATTTTTGGTGTAAATTTTCGGCTTTGCTGCGGGGCGAGGTTCCTCTGATTCGTCTGCTGTGGCGTTATCCTTTTCTTCACGGAGTAGTCTGAGCGCGTAGTTCTTCGCGCGCATCACTTCATCCGCCGAGATTAACTTTTCGATGGTCTCGGCTTCAATTTCTAAACCGATACGGAGACCGAATTTTTCAATCAAAGATGCGTGAACCACAACAAATGGAGAGCCGTTCAGAAAGAGTTGTTGGTGTGAGGGCAATTCGGGTGATGCTTGAATATTGGTAATTTTCTGCTTCATAGTGGCTCTCGGCTTTCGGCTATCAGCCGTCAGCGGTCAGAAACCTGAATCGACGCTGAATACATATATGGCATTCAACGGGTAGGGGCTGTGGCGGTTAACATTTCTGCTACTGCCACAGGTTCCCTCTTTGCCGAAAGCCGATTGCTGACGGCTATTCATCTACTCGCCACCATTGCTACCTGCCCAGAGGGCACCGCGTTGCAGGAGCGTTCCAAACATCTCGTGCTGGCACGCCGACGGATCATGACCGAGCGCGAGGTAGAAAACTTTACCTTCGCCCCAGTTCTTTGTCCATGCCACTGGTGCCGCGGCACCTTTCCACAACGCTGATGCAAGCACATGATTCCGAGGATCGTAATCGAGGATATACTGCTCATCCGTCACAACAAACTCGTCGAGTCCTTCTGTAATTTCGTGCTCATTATCGACGATACTGACTTGGTAGTCGCGGTAGCGCGGGTGCGTAACAAAATAACCGCCTACCATCGAACGGTACTCAGGGCACCCACGGAACGAATCTGCTGCGGAGTGCACACCAACATATCCCTTGCCTGAAGCGACATGGTTGAGTAAGCCGTTCTTTTGCGCATCTGAAATCTCACCCACCGTGTAATAGAAAACGACGAGATCATACGGATCTAAATTCGGTGAGACGAGGGCATCCAAGTCTTCCTCGACTCTGGTAATCTCAAATTCATCTCGCTGTGAGAGCACATTCACGATTTCGTCACTGCATCCTTTCCAATCGTGGATCGCTCCACCCGCAAAAACGAGTGTGTTAATTTTTGCCATTCGTTAGCCTCCTTGTTATATGGTGTTGCTATTATATCACGCGTAAAAAAATACAGGCAACTTTTTTCTTCTACGCTGGAGCTGGGGGTGCGTAAATATTTTGTCAAAAGTTTAGATTGGATGGATGGAAGGCAGGAAGGATGGAAGTCTGATGGATGGATTTGCATAGCAAGGTGTCTTGTGGTATAATGAGAGCAGATAGCAGGACACCTGCTAAGGTAAGTGGCTGTAGTCACATTTGTGAAGGGAAGGGTTTTTATGAAGTTTCGGTTTCGGATATTGTCTGCTAACAAACGGCGACAACGAGATGTAAGAAATTTCGGTCTGTTGCTATTGGTTATTGGGTTTTGTCTGCATGATCCGGGGCACAGTTCTCTCAAATACCTTGGCATCCTTCTGTTGCTGTGGAGTGGGATGTCATGGCTGGTGCAGAAAGCGTGGTCTAACGGTTGGTTTCAAGATGCTCCTTGGGTTCATCTGATCGCGCTTGTTGTTTTGATTGTCGCAGATGTCCAAGTTGGGCGCGTTCTGCGCGTCGCTGAGACTGCTATTGCTACTTTCTCAGAGCAGATGTTACAGAAAGGGTTGTCTGAGCCACCTAAAAAGCGCGAACCGGTTGCAAAGTTTGAGCATGGAGATACAATTCGTTCGATAGCGTTTTCACCTATTGATGCTTCCGTCTTGGCAAGTGCTGGTGGTGATACGATAAAACTCTGGAACCGAGACGCACCCGACACACCAGAGATACTCCGATTTGAACGTTACACAGATGGTGTTGATTCCGTTGCTTTTTCGCCGGATGGCGAACGCCTTGTTGCAGGTGGCGATGAAGGTATAACGTTGTGGAGCGTCCCTGAGAAACGCTTTATTGATGCTTTTGATTATAATACGGCTACCGTTGCTTTTTCGCCGAATGGACAGCGAATAGCGGGAGCCGCTTGGGACCTAAATCTATGGGACATCACAGACAGCAGCAATTTCAGGAAAGTAGGACTCTTCAAGCACCGCACGCACGACGCGTTCGTGCAAGCGATCGCTTTTTCACCCGATGGGAAATGGCTTGTCTCTGGGGACTCTCAAGGGGAATTAAAGGTCTGGGATGTTCAAAATGAGCGGGCGGCTATTCCACCGCTGAAAGGTGGAAAATCATCAATTCGTTCCGTTAAGTTTTCTCCTGACGAAGCTAACCGTATCCTTGCCAGCGCGGGACCTGATGGTGATGTGCTATTGTGGCGCACACGGGATTGGCGAATCGAGCACAGGATTTCAACAGGAACTGTATTGGATCTCGCCTTCTCGTCTGATGGAAACACACTCGCCAGCGTGGGGTGGGATACAGTGGACTTCTGGGCTGTAGAAAATGGCACGCCTATCATCTCATTTAAAGAGAGAGCAAGATCCGTTGCTTTCTCACCGAACGGGAATACGTTTGCCACCGGTGGGACAGATGGTTTTCTCCGAATCTGGGACGTTTCTCAATCCGCGATTCCACAGCAGTTAGTGATGAAAGATGCCGTCCGGATTATTTACTTCCTTCCTAAGGGGTCTCGTCCTCAGCTGAATATACGGGCGAAAATTAATAAAATAATAAAAAAGGTGCAACACTTTTACGCAGAGCAGATAGAAGATCACCGATTGGATAGAAGATCCTTTACTTTTGAAACCGATGAAAACGGTGAAGCGCAAGTGTATCTGATAAAGGGTGAATTTACCGCTGGGTACTATTTGGAGAAGACACTCACAAGAGTTGAGGACGAAATAGAGACGCGTTTTGATCTTTCGAGAAACGTCCACTTTGTTGTTGTAGAACTCGGTAGCAAAAGAATTGAAGAGAATGTATGCGGTCAAGGTCGAGTCAATTTGATTTGGGGTGGTGGAGAGTTGTGGCAGACAAAGTCGGGATTGGCGTGCATCCCCACCTTTAAAAATTGTTTTGATTGGCAGACCGCTGCGCATGAACTCGGGCACGCTTTTGGCTTAGATCACGATTTCCGGGATGATGATTTTCTTATGTCTTATGGTGGAGGGTCAAACCGGTTGTCTCAATGTGCTGCGCATTGGTTGTCTCGAACGCGTTTTTTCAAACCCAACCAGCAGTTCTTTGATAAGCCCGCCACAATTGAGATGTTGCACTCTCCGCCGAATACACAATTTGAAATCACCGATGCCGACGGCATCCATCAAATTCAACTGCTTGTTGTCCCAACAAGTGAAGTGCCCCCGGCCGGTTACGAAGTGAGGGCAAATGCGGAGAAGAACAAGCGCAGCTGGAAGGAGTATAAAGAAGATGGGGGACTCATGTTACACAGCCACTATAGGTTGAACGGAGAAGAGCAGAAAGTTATTGAATTGCCGGAAGTCCAAACCGAGAAGGTCGAAATTCAGCTTGTTGATGTGCATGGCAATATCACTTGGCGGAAATTCGATCTCGACGAAAATTCAGAACAGTCACCCGAAAATCCTTAGTTTTCACTGAAAAGGAAACCACATGTCGAAGAAAATTGCTATCTTTCCTGCGAGTTTTGATCCAGTCACCAATGGGCATGTTGACCTCATTGACAGGATTTGCAATCTCGATGTTTTCGATGAACTCGTTGTTGCCATCGGTGTTAACCCTGTCAAACCTGCGCGTTTCACACTTGAGGAACGCATTGAGATGCTTGAAATTGTCATTGGTCCGTATCCACAAGCCACGATTGATGACTATACCGGATTGACGGTTCATTACGCGCAGACACGCGGCGCGTGCGCGATTGTCCGCGGACTGCGTGAAGTCTCCGATTTTGAGTGGGAATTCAAAATGGCGCGGATGAATCAGCAGATCGATCCGAATATTGATACGCTCTTTATGATGGCGAATACGAAGTATGCGTATATCAGTTCGACACTCGTGATGGAGGTTGTGCAGATGGCACAGCGGAAGGTCAGCGAAGAGAAGTTGCGGGAGATGGTACCGGCAGTTGTGGTCGAATTTATTAAGAAAAAAATTTGATGTGCTGTAAGTTATGGGCGCGGTATTCAGCCGCGTCCTCTATTGTTAACTTCTAAAACCGATTGTCTAGAGTTAGGCTTACATTGAAGCCTGGAGCGTTTACACCGGTGCCGTGCTGCCGATACCGCTTATTAAGTAGATTATCAAGCGATAGTGTCAGGCGTGTGTAATCAAAAAGCTTGACCCCACCGCGAATGTTGAATGTCCACCATCCGGGTGTTCCGGCATCTATAGCGGCACCGTTGGTGTCAAATTTAACTTCCGCCGGATCGCGTGTTGATCCTTGGATCCGTGGGTCACGGATGTCGCTCCGGTTTAGCCGTCTCTGATCCGCTGCGCCACGCACAAAGAACATCGCCCAATACTGTGTATTCAGCGGTTCCCACTGGATACCAACGATGCCGTTCAATGGCGGTTCTCTACGAGTGCGTGCTTCCCAAGGTTTGCTTGGATCTGGTGCCTCACCACCAATCGTGAGCACTTCTCCACGGAGCAAGGCGACATTACCAAAAACTGACAACGTGGGCTGTATCGGAACGAGTCCGGCGAATTCAATCCCCTGGTACTGTGCTTCATCGACGTTATCAAAGACGAGTATGTCAATACCTTCATATTCTTTGATGAGGTCTTGATGAAGTTGAGGTAGATCTTGACCCTCGTATGCTTCTTGGACAGGTCTGCGGGCAACTAAATCGCTGACCCGGCTGTAGAACAGCGTTAAAGCACCACTGAAGTAGGCGTGTTTCACCTTGAGACCACCCTCAATTGTCCACGAAGTTTCCGGTCTCAGATCCGGACTCGGTGCTGTTACACCCTCATTGGTGACTTCCACTGCTGTTGTGTCATTTAGAGAGGGCGCGCGGAAGGCTGTTCCAAAGGTGCTGACAAAGTTCAGGTAGTCTGTCAAACCGACTACTACACCGGCACTTCCTGTTAAACTGCTGTCGAATACATTGAACGCATCAAAAGCCGGATCTCGGACGGAGAGGTCTGCGTTGGTTTGATAAAATGTCGCTCGTCCGCCGAGTGTGAGTTCCACCCGCTCATGAACCTGCATTTCATCTTGAAGATACAGACTCGCATCCCAAAACTGAGAGCCGTTAATGAAACGTCCAAGGTCTTCGTTAATGTCTTCCTTGCCCGTTTTGATATCTGTTTTGACGGTGCGACTCTGCAGCATATCCAAGTAGAATTCGCCGCCACCAACCAACCGTTGCTGCGGAAGGATTAAACTGACCACTTGCGCGCTTAAGCCGATAGTGTTAACAGTGTCATATCGCTGTCGTCGAGAGGTCGAGTCGAGTGCTACCTCATTTCGTCCCTCTTTTTGGCGGTGATAAGAGGCTGTCAGGCGGAACGTGTCAATGCCTCCGTCTGCTGGGGTTACTATATAGTTGGCATAAACAAGGTCCCGATCTTGCGGCTCAAAATAGAATTCGTCAAACTCCTGTGGTGCGATCTTATCATATCGCGGTGTTTGCGGCTGCCGCCACATCTGGTAGGCGACATTGAGAGTGCTTGTATCGTTGAGTTGATACGCAATCTTCGCATCGGCATCGTAGGCTTTCCAACTTAGAGGACCTTCGTTGTCAATAAGCCATCTTTCAGGGATATTATCTTTTGACAACTTACCGATCTCATCATAGTCATACAGTTTCACGCCGCTTGGCATTTCGTTCACGATCTCAAACTTCCGATTTTTGTAGTGCAGGTCGTACCCGCTTCCCGGATTCATATCCCCATAGAATCGCACACCACCGCCAGCGATGAATCCGAATCGACCTTTGTTTCCTGTTATCTCTAACCGACCAAGTCGTTCTTGTGTAGCAGTCGTGTAACGAGCCATGAGACGAGGATGTATATCCCAAGTTTGCTGCGCTGGATTGAGCGGTACGGCTTTCGTAAAGAAACTGATAACGCCACCCATTGCGCCGCTTCCATATAGCATGGAGCTTGAACCGAGTAAAACCTCTGCCCGCTCTAACATTTCTGGTCCGACGGTTGCCGTGTACTGATTTGGGCCTGAACGAAATGTTGAATTGTTGAGGCGGACCCAGTCGACTTGTATTAATGTCTGGTAGCCGGTCAAGCCGCGGAGTAATGGAGAACCTTGCCCAACTGTCGTCTGCTGTGCGCTAACACCGACGGAATCACGAAGTAGGTTCGACGCGATATCTGCGTTGGTCTGTTCTAACTGTTTTAAGTTAATAACAGTGATAGCGTTTGGGGTTTTGAACGGATCTTTCTCAGCGCGTGTAGCCGTCACTGTAATCTCTTCCACTTCCACAACTTCTTCGTGAGAATCCTTTTTCGCGCTCGCATTTGGAACCCAACTCACTAACAAACCTAAACTTATAATCAGAAAAAGATAGAACGATTTTCGCATGGTGGTATGCTCCTTTAAATTTCACAAGGTTCGGTGTCATGCAGGAATCTTACTATCCATCTGCAATTTGCACCCTATCATAGTATGTATGCAAATTATATGCCATTCGTAAATTGGCATGAAATCGGCGAATTTCGACCTGTTTTTGCTATAATTTGTTCAGTATTGTTCATTTATTAAACAATTTTGCGTTTCGCTGATGTGTTTTGTGGGTGTGTTTGTATAACGCGGTTCATGTTCTGTATCCGAAATTAAACCTTGCATTTTGTTGTGGGTTGTGATAGGTTACATTCGTAACTTTATCCATCCAAGGGAGAATAGAGTGTTGGCACGTTTCAGGTTGACTTTCGTTTTGATGGTATGTGTACTGGTCAGTGAGGTCGGCGTTGCACAAGAACAAGGCATTGTAAAAGGTGGCACAATCCACGGGTACATTATAGATACAACCCCTGCACAGCTTCCTATTGTTGGGGTGCGTGTTCAGATTGACAACGGAAAAGGGCGTATTTTTGAAACAACGTCTGCCGAAACAGGTAAATTCACATATAGAAGTATACCCGCAGGTGATTACCTGATTAATATCCGAAAGTCTGGATACCAGAGTCGAATTGGGAAGCCTGTGTCAGTCACCAACGGTGACGTTCATTATGTTCCGCTTACAATGAACAAACAGGAGGATATTTTTACAAGGTTCCAGAATTTGTTTAGAGCCAAAGAGCCGCAAGAAGGTACGCTTCAATTACAAGTTACAACGCCATCTCCGCAATTTGTTCCGATTGAAAACGCTGATATTAAAATTAGGGATATTGATCTTATCGCTGAAAGAGTTAAAAGGGATTCTAACCTTATTGCTGACATTGAAATCACGGGAACATCTGACGCGGATGGACAGTATCGGCGAGACAATTTACCATCGGGACTCTACTCCGTTACCGTTAGTAAGGACAGTTACCATACTACAATTTCAATGACTGTTCGAGAAAATCGGATGACGACTGCTGCTGTAAAATTTCCCATTTCTAATGGCACCGCAGACACCGACATTTTACCCTCACAGGAAACAGACACAAAATGGGTTATTCGTGGTAAAATTTTTGATACCAACTTTCAACGAACCCCGGTAAGTGGTGTCAAAGTCAATATTAGGGGTAGAAACTTGAAATACCCTATGAACGCTTTATCCAATGCGGATGGTGAGTATGAGTTTTCTTTACTTCCAGGAGACTACAGCATTTTCCTTTATAAATATCTTTATAAATATAAAGACGGGTATGAGGATGCAACTGCCCTTTCCACGGTACCTGTTAAGAATAGGCAAAGCAGTGTCACTGTAATTGAAGAAGGCATGTTCGTTGTTTACGAGGCGGTTGCGAATGGGAATGTGCTTGAACTTAAACACGGTATGTCGAAAGAACAGAGGAGTTTTTTCGAGAAATATAGGATAAGGAAACAGGGCATAACGATTCAGGAAACGCTTATTTCCACAATCATCGCTGGTATATTAGGCTGGTCCTTTCAAGCCTTTACAAGGTACTTAAACAGACATCAACGGTCCTTAAACGAACGTCGACGAAACTTACACAAACATCAACGTCAACGGTTCTTAAACGAACGTTGACGAAAATACAATCAGGAGTCAATATGTCAAAACAGAAATTAAATTTTGCATTCATCGGATGTGGTGGCAACGCACGCGGACACGGACGTAGTGTCTCAAGTGTTGAAAATGTAGAGATTGTCGCCCTGGCTGACCCAAGTGCAGGTTCACTCGATGCTTTCAAGGAAACTGTCGGGTTAGACGATTCGCTACCTACCTATGCCGACCACGTTGAAATGTTAGCCGCTGCCAAACCCGATGCTGTCGTCATTAGTTCACCACACGGGCTTCATTTTCAGCATATCATGGACGCGCTTGATGCAGGGTGCCACGTGCATATCGAGAAACCGATGGTTTGCACGGTGGATCATGCGAAACAGGTCATTACGAAGGTGGAAGAGACCGGTTTACACCTGATGATTGGATACCAGCGGCATCTGAGTCCTACCTATCAATATTGCCGCAATGTGGTGCAGAACGGTGAACTGGGACGCGTTAACTTCGTCGCTGCGCATCAATCGCAGAATTGGTATCGGAATCAGCAGGGGAAATGGCGACAAGATCCATTCCTCGGCGGCGGTGGACAGCTAAATGACTCGGGAAGCCACCTTATTGACATTCTGCTCTGGGTGTTGGAAGCGAGTCCGGACACCGTTTTCGCAATGATAGATAACATGGATATTGAAGTAGATGTTCTCACGGCGATGTCAATCAAGTTTGATACCGGTGCCTTGTGCAACATCAGTATTGTCGGACACGCCTACGGTGGGGTGCGGGAGGCTTTTTCCCTCTGGTTGGAGGAAGGCGCGCTCCATCTCCGTGAAGGGACACTCTATCGCCAAGAACGCGATGGTCAGTCGGAACCTGTTGATACATCTGAAATGCCGGAACAGGCTAACAAGGATGTCGCCTTTATTGAACTTATCCGCGGTGAACGGACGGAGAATCCGATCGGTGTTGAAAACGGCTTACGCGTCATCCAATTAACCGAAGCTGCATGGCAATCCGCCGAACTCGGTAGACCTGTTAAGGTGGACCTGAGTTAAGGGACAGGACGGACGCACAAAACAGATAATGAAGGCTGAAAGGCGTTGGAATGGAAGGATGGGGACACAACGAAGGAGAGCAAGAACTTGCACCCCTAAACAGTTGGAATGTAACGGTAGAAGGATGGGGACCCCATCCTTCCCATCTTCCAGTCTTCTCTTCCAAGGATGAGACGGCGAATCATGGAGCGTGGAAGTGTTGGATGTCCGGAATCTGTGTAAATCTTTTGACAAGAAACCGTTTCTCACGGAACTCACGTTTCAGGTAGGGGACGGCGAGTGCCTCATTTTACTCGGCAGAAATAGTGCGGGCAAAACACTCCTGCTCAATATCTTGGCAACTTTAATCAGACCGACATCGGGCACTGTCTCTGTTAATGGCATTGATGCATTTGCAAACTTGAAACAGGTGCGTCCGTGCATCGGGTATGTCCCTGTCGCCTTTGAGGGGTATCCTGAGTTGTCCGTTGTAGCATACCTCAATTTTTTTGCCGCTGCTTATAAATTAGAGAAGCGCGGGCGCGCGTCCGCGGTTGAGGCTGTGCTTGAACTTATGGACATTCAGCACCTACGCGACATCAAAATAGGCGTATTGTCAATCGGGGAGCGGCAGCGACTCTTGTTTGCTAAAACCTTTCTGCACGAACCGGAACTATGGTTGCTTGACGAGCCTCTTACGCCACTTGACCCGAACGGTCAGATCGAAATGATAGAACTGCTTGCGGAACTCCAAGCGATGGAAAAATCTGTTGTGATCGCTACTAACCGCCTTGAGGATGTCTCTAAATTGTGTGATGCGGATTCACAAGGTGATAACTTCGTCGGAATTCTGAAGAGTGGTCAATTTGCTGTTTTCGACCAGTTTAGTGAATTACAGCGAAAGGTTACAGAAGCCGACCGCCCAGACAGTCTCTCGCCAAATTGGTTTGATGAATTCTTTATGGAGGTTACAAAAAAATAATGTCAGAAGTCGGAAAATTCTTTCATGAAAACGGATACTATTTCGCCAAAGGAGTCTACTCGCCCGAAGAAATCAAGCTAATGGAGAATGACTTTGATCGGGTGGTGGATCAGCTCCTCAAAAGCGATGAGAATGTCAACGCGCGTTGGGGTGGCAGATTGATGGATGCCCTTGATGGTGGTGAATCCGTCATCATCCATACCCACAATATTCAGAGTTTTTCTGGGGTCTGGATGCAGGCATTCGTGCAGGAGAAGTTTCTTGATGTCACCGAAGCCATCCTCGGACCGGATATTATGCTGCACCATTCCAAACTCTTTTGCAAACCGCCAGAGAAAGGTGCTCCGTTTCCGATGCACCAAGATTGGCAATACTTCCCCTCGGTCAAAGACAGCATGATAGCCGCGATCATCTACGTCTCGGAGGCTACTGACGAAATGGGATGCGTTCGCGTCTATCCTGGCTCCCACAAGCAGCTTGGACGCACCGACGGTATGATGGGCAGTGGTGCGAATGTTGAAATTACGGAAAAATATCCTATCGAGGACGCGACCGTTTTGGAAGCGGAACCGGGAGATGTGCTTTTCTTTAGTTATTTCACCTTGCACGGCTCAATGCCGAATCGCTCAAACCAAACGCGCAAAAGCGTGCTCGTCCAAATGCATGCCGGTGACGATGAGATTGAATCTGAAAATCGCCACACCAATGTCCAATTGGTACTACGTGGTTGGAACCATCTCGCAACCCGCTCCTCTGTTGGACGGATTGCATAAATCAAGGGGCACTTTGGCCTACTTGGTTATTGGGTTGGTCGAAATGTTTTTAGGGCTTTAACCTATTGACGCATCTTCCACATTTTTTAAGGAAACCCTGGGTTAATAGTTAAGCAAAATCACGGGATTGCGTAAGTCCTATTAGAAAAATGAAACGTAGCCCGTAATGAAATAGAGGGGTTTTTACTTGGGTGTTTCTTCAGGTCTACGGAATGGCACTTCAAATGTCAAACCCGCACCGACCGAACCGCAAGGAAAATTAAAAATATGATAAGAATCGCAAAAATTAGTATGGCGCACGTCCACGCTGGTGGCTACGCCCGAAAAATTCACGAAAACCCTGAAACCGAACTCGTCGCTGTCTGGGACGAAGAGGAATACGGTGGCAGAAGTGCCGCAGAGCAATACGAAGTTCCCTTCTACACCGATCTTGATGCAGTCCTCAGTCGTGATGATGTAGATGCTGTTGCTGTTGACGCGATCACGTCCGACCACCCGCGTGTGATGATCGCGGCCGCCGAAGCCGGTAAACACATCTTCACCGAGAAAGCACTCGCGATTACCGTTGCGGAATGTGATCCAATTATTGATGCCGTCGAGAAAGCCGGTGTGAAGTTCATGATTTCGCTGCCTTCCCGTGCGAACCCTGAAATCCTGTTTGCGAAAAAGGCAATTGATGACGGACTTCTCGGAGACATCACATTCGGTAGGGGACGGATTGCGCATTCTGCTGCATTGGATAGTTGGTTCAGTGGGACAAGCGAGTGGTTTGCGGATCCCGAACGCGCAGGTGGTGGGGCACTCTTTGATTTGGGGTGTCACCGTGTTGATGTTATCCGGTGGTTGATGGGTGAGCCGAAAAGTGCTATCGCCAAGATTAACAACTTTACAGGCAATTTCCCGATTGATGACAACAGCGTTTCCGTCGTTGAGTTCGCGAATAAGGCACTCGGTGTGATTGATGTCGCTTGGACGCACCGTTCCGGTCCAAATATGCTTGAGATTTACGGCACAGAAGGCTCGTTTGCTGCAGGACACGGCGAAATGCATTTTGAGACCCGCAAACTCTCCGATGAAGAAAAAGCGGAATACGTTGCCAACGCACCGACAGCACCGCCTGAACCGATTCAGCAGTGGATTAACGCTATCCTTCGCGATGAACCGATGACCATTACGATTCAAGATGGACGTAACCTCACTGAGTTGATGCAGGCATTCTACATCTCCTCTGAACAGGGAGAGTCAGTCGATTTTCCGCTCTAAATAGCGGTCAGCCATCGGCTATCGGTTTTCAGTAGGGTGTGTGGCAGTTGCTATCGTTTTGTCCGCCGCAAACGGTTCTTGCTGACAGCCGACGGCTGACCGCTGATAGCCAAAATTGAGGTGTATTATGCAAGACTATCAACCAATTTCCCTTACCGACTTATGTAATGTAAGTACAGAGATTATCGGCGAGAACGCAACACCAAGTGTTGGGACGCAGAAGTTCCACGGGCTTCCTTTTGAGATCACTGAAGGTGCAACCTGTTTCTTAGGCTTCGGCGAAGACGTTAACACCGATTCCATTCAAGTTCCTGTTGATGCAAGTCCGAAGCGGGTTATCTTTGTGCATCGCTTGCTTGAGTCACGTATTCCTGAAGGTGAGCCGATCGGCAGGCTAATTGCAAATTATGTTTTCCATTATACCGATGGTGAAACGGTCAGCGTACCGATTCGCGAACGCTTTGAAATTGGCAGTGTACCACAGGGATGGGGACAACAGACATTCCTTGCGATACCTGACCGGAAGGAAAGTTTAGCGTCTCGGCACGAAGGACCTTGGGGGTCCGCTGGCAACCGACAAACGGAAGTGAGCCAAGGGACACCGCGCGACTACTATTTGTGGGGGTGGAAAAACCCGAGGGACGGCGTTGAGGTCGCGTCAATTGAGATTCAACCGCAGGAACGGCGTTTTATTGTTGCGGCAATCACAATCGGTTATCTTGATGAAGATCCGATACCGCGTCGTCCCCGCCGCGAAGTCAAAATCACACTTCCTCAATCTGAGGATGCTGACAAACCTTTTGATATGGAAGTCAATGTTGATCGTGGCGTTGCGACTTACCCGTATCCGTTGCCCGAAAATGATCCTGATGCCTTTATCAACGACGATTTCAAAGGCTGGGGTGAATCCCAAAACAACAAGAGCAGTCCGGCGTATGTTGAAGTGTCCGCGACTCCCTCCGCAAGTGTTGAAGTCAAAAACCAAGGTGAGACGCTTGGCACTGTCAATTGGGGGGAAGTCGAAGAAAAAGGGGCTGTTCAACCCAACGAACGCGTCAAGGTCGAGGTTATTGACTCTGGTAGGAACTGGGTGTATACCACTGTGATTGACGAAGATACGAACAAACCGGTGCCGTGTCGTGTCCACTTCCGTTCCGCACACGGCGTGCCGTACGCGCCGCACGGACACCATGCGCACGTCAATTCAAACATGGGGACGTGGCACGTAGATGTTGGCGGTGATGTGCGACTCGGACAGATTAGTTACGCCTACATTGACGGCACGTGTCAGGGATGGCTGCCTCGTGGAGATGTTATTGTTGATGTCGCCCGTGGCTTTGAATACACTCCTTTGCGAACCACTGTCAACATAAAACCGGGGCAACGCGAGTTGACGTTGCGGTTAAAGCGGTGGTGCAATATGAACGCTGAACGCTATTTCAGCGGCGATACGCACGTCCATTTCCTGTCTACGCAGGGCGCGCATACCGAAGCACAAGGTGAAGATCTCGGCGTTGTGAACCTCCTCCTCTCACAGTGGGGACATCTCTTCACGAATGCAGAGGAGTTTATCGGGAGACCCACAACCTCTGCCGATGGACGGAGTATTGTCTATGCGACGCAGGAGAATCGCCAGCATGTCCTCGGTCATCTCACACTGCTCGGTTTAAAGGAGCAGGTTGCGCCGTGGTGTTCGGATGGTCCAGGGGAAGCCGAACTCGGTGGGAACATGGAGGTCACGCTTTCACACTGGGCGGATGCGTGTCACGCGCAGGGTGGCACTGTCGTCTTACCGCACATTCCGAATCCGAATTGCGAACCGGCGACACTCATTGCTACTGGACGCGTAGATGCTGTTGAGTATCTCACCAATGCCATGTATGGACACCTTGAATACTATCGTTACCTCAACTGTGGCTATAAATTGCCACTCGTTGGTGGAACAGATAAGATGAGTAGCGATGTCCCAGTAGGCGTTTATCGCACTTACGTTCACATTCCCGATAACGAGGAATTCAATTACGATAACTGGTGCAAATACATGAGTGCTGGTAACACCTTCCTCAGCGGTGGTCCGATGATTCGACTTTCTGTTGATGGGCAACCGATCGGTAGCACGATTAACCTGCCCGGTAACGGTGGCACTGTTGAGGTTGAAGCCTCTGCGGATTCCATCTTCCCGATCCATACGCTGCAGATCATTCAGGCGGGGCAGGTCGTTGCTTCCACTGAAGAAAAAGATGGCTCGGCGCATTTGCATCTGAAAGCCAATCTGAAGGTGGACAAACATTCGTGGATTGCGGCGCGGTGTGGCGGACCTAATTACGCGCAAGCGGTTCCACATTACGACGGATGGGGACGCGGTATCATTGCCCATACCTCGCCGGTCTACATTGCGGTTGGCGGTGAGTGGTGGATGTTTGACCCGGAAACGGCGAACTACATGTTGACTTTGATTGAGGGTGGGTTGTCCTATATTCAGCAGACGGCGCGTCATCATGAGCATGGCACTGTGACGCACCACCATGGTGAGGAGGATCACTTGGAATTCCTTTCTCGTCCGTTCCAAGAGGCACGAGAGGCGATTCACCGTCGGATGCACCAATTGGGGATTCCGCATTAGTTAACCAAACTTGAGTTAGGACTTCCGCATGCTGCTCTTTTGTAGCATGGTGCACGTCGCATCTGGGCGTGTGTGCCGCAAACCTGTTAGGTTGTGCCACCAGAACGTCTCTGTTTTTTCGACGCTCCATCTCAAATTTTCTATGAGTTCTGTGTTGGCATTACCTGACAACCTTCAAGATGATACCGTTTGCTATCTAAATTCTGTGTATGGTATAATAACTGAGGTTTCGTGGTCCCTATATGCTCGACGTGTGGCAGTGAAAACCGCGTTTCGGTGTCATTGATAGATTGCCCAAGCGAACGAATTGAGATCTATACGGAGGAATTTAATATGAGTGCTCCTACTAAGAAGTTGAAGAAAGAGGAAGTTGAAGCAAAACAACCCGTTGGGGCGCGCGGTTTGGAAGGTGCTTATGATGATGAACCCGAGTATACACTCGATATGCTCACCGCAGTAAATCCTGACTATAAAGGCTCTCCCGAGAAGTGTAACGCCACATCACACCTCCCCGCGCGCGGTTTGGAAGGTGCTTATGATGATGACGAACCCGAGTATACACTCGATATGCTCGCTGCACTAAACCCTGACTATGAACGTACTGATGAGAAGTGTGCCTCCGAGAAACGCGAGTGTACAATAGAAAGGAAGTCTAATGAAGGAGCGTGATGTAATTGTTGTCTATTTAAAGGGTAGCGAGGGACAGCTAAAGTTGAGACCCGCGGTTTGCCTACGACAGTTGCCACACAATTATCACGCCTTCATTGCCTGTGGTCTAACGACGAGATTACAATATTGTGTTGAAGGTTTCGACGAAATTGTCACGCCTCAAGACGATAATCTGGAGCGGCTTAGGGAAACCTCCCTAATTCGACTTGGCTTTCTAAGTCAAATACAGATAGATGAGATCGTAGGACGCGTCGGCTCTATTTCGGAGGAACGCCACAAACGGCTGTTGAAAAAATTGAGCGATTATCTCGAAGAAGTGAGCGAATGATAGATAGCCTGGTAGGCTTGGATTATGACTTTGTTCTTAACCGTGTTAATTGAAACATAGGAGACCAACATGCCAAGGGAATTAGTCGCGGTTGCTCCTCGGCAACCCGTTTTGAGAAAATATGAAGACGGACCTGTTCCTGCGGATAGTATCCGGGTCCAGGTCGAATTCGGGGCATCCAAACGCGGCACTGAACTGACGGCGTACTACGGATACAACAGCGCAAATTTTCCGATGGGACTTGGGAATATGTGCGTCGGAAGAGTTATTGAAATCGGCGAGGATGTTGAGGGTTTCGAGATTGGGGAACGCATCGCCAGCCATGGGCACCTCAAGGAGACACACACGTGGCGTGCAAGCAGTGTCCTCAAAATGCCCGACCAAATGTCGTGGAAAGAGGCGGTCTGCTATGATCCATTACACTTCGCAATGTCTGCTATTCGCGATGGAAAGGTCCGTGTTGGTGAGCGGGTTGCTGTCTTTGGACTGGGTGCCATTGGATTAATGACGGTGCAGATGGCACGAGTCGCGGGGGCTGATTTCGTCGCTGCTGTAGATCCGCTTGAAAGACGGCGGAAAGTCGCTGAAAAGACCGGAGCAGAAATTGTCATTGACCCCACTGCCTGCAAGGTCGGCGAAGTACTCAAAGAAGCGACTGGTGGACTCGGTGTTGATGTGGCTGTAGAAACGAGTGCAGTTTACCCAGCACTCGATGATGCCCTTCGCAGCGTCACCTTTGAAGGAACAATCGTCTACGCTGGACGCGCGAAAGAGTGTACCGGTGGGCTTGACCTCGGTGCTGTCGCGCATGTCAACATTCCGAACATCATCTTTGCGCGCGCCAACAGCGATCCGAACCGCGATCATCCGCGTTGGGATTTCAGGCGTATTGTTGATACTTGTTGGAAATGGATCGAAGAAGGTAGATTTGACTGTGAAGGTGTCGTTGATCCAGTGGTGCCGTTTGAAGATTCGGTCGAAGCCTACATAGAGATGGACAATCACCCTGAACGGAGCGTCAAATTGGGCGTTTCCTTCGGTTGAGGTCTTTTAATTTTTAGGTTTTCGCTCTGCGCTCCGCTTCGCTCACATGTAGGTTTCTGGTGATGCTGAAGACGTAGCCTGCAACAAGGGCGCGGGCGGGTCTACGGAAAGGCATTTCAATATCCAAACCTACCTCACCGAACCGCAAGGAATAATTAAAAATTACTGATAGGCGATCAAGAAAATGCCGAGGACCATCACAACGGCAGCGATGAATCGGCGTTTTGTGTAAGTCTCTTTCAGGGCGTACCCACCGAGCAAAACAACGAAAATGACAGAACACTGCCGAACCGCGGTCACATAACTGACCTTTTCTGTCATCAAAACGTAGAGGATGAGTGAATAGGAGGTCAACGACAGGACAACAATGGCAAGAGTCCGCTTCCATTCCGTTCGTCCAATTTCGGCAATTTGCTGGTGTGGAAACCGGGCAAGGCAGGACAAACCGTAAAGGACTTGCGAGATACTGTTCTCCATTAAATAGTAGGTCACCGCTCGCCACAAGGGAGCATCCGTCGAATAGCGATGAAATTCAGACATCCCTTGCTTGTCTATCAGTGAATACCCAATGACGCTTGCCAGGGTTGCATAAGCCCAGAGGGCATCGGGTTTGCCAAGGTAACTAAAGAACGTCTTGAGCTGGATGCGCGCCTCGCGTTGTTGATAGAGCACTATGGATGCCATTACACATAAGATGCCGACCATGCCTTGTGCTGAAATTCGTTCCTTCAAAAAAAGAAAGGCAAAGAGTGGCAAGAAGGCTGGGGCGGCGCGTGTAATTGGATAAACAAACGAAATCTCGCCAACTGTATAAGCGTGCGTCAAAAACAACTTGTATAACAGGTGGACAAAGGCGGAGCCAAGAATATAGATCCATACCGGTTTCGGAATTACCGGTTGCTTGATACCAAAGGCAATGAACGCTATTACTATGGTGTAGAATCCACACCAGAAAAAGAGGATTCGTGTATCTCTACTGGATTTGCTGTAGAAGTTCCATAAGGCGTGGCAAAATGCTGACAGCAGAATTAAGGCGATTGAAGTAGAAACCATAGGACCCCTTGTTATTTGTAGTCAACGATCTTGTGTCGTTCTTTTTTTAACCCATAGGTGTCGATTTAGGGGTTTCGGGGTCCCGTAGGTTGGGTAGAGCGGAACCGAAAACGGAGATGTCGGTGTGCCAAATAGGCGTGAAATCCGACCTGTCGGCATATCCACTCAACAATGCAGCGAAACCCAACTTCATACCGCCAGAGTTGCGGGCACTTGACAACGAAAGCATTGGGTTTCACTCGGTTTCTGGTCAATGTGGCGTGTATGGAGCCAACTTTGTTTTTCTATGATTTTTACAGTTTTGGTGGCATCCGTTCAACCCAACCTACGATGCCATGAGCAGTTTCTTCTTAAATTGATACCTATGTGTCGTTCTTTTTCTAACTCCACAGGAGGTAATTATGTTTGAAAAGTCGAAAAAATACCAGTCTTTTATTCTGTTTGGGCTGATCTTTGGCATACTCGCCCTCACAGCAACTGTTACCCTTACGCAAGAATCGTGGTTTCCTTCCGAATGGGGTGCTGACGATCGGCGGGGTGCTGTTAACCGATTAACACCAGAGAAAGTATTGGAAGCCGCGAGTTTGATTAAAACGGGTGAAGTCTTTCAACTTGGCAGGGTCTATGAAAGTGGTATCCCCGTCTTCGGGACGCGGCATTATAGTCTGCGAATTCCGGCGATGTCAGGTCCACTCGGTGAAAACAAAACGACGTGGTTTGAGGAAATCTTCAGTGGTGAAATCGGACAGATCGGCACGCAGTTTGATGGACTCGGTCACATCGGTATCGGCGACCTCTACTACAATGGGCTGCACCAACGCGATTTCGCCAAAGCGGAAGGTCTCACAGAACTCGGTGTTGAGAACGTGGGCCCGATCGTGACACGCGGGGTGTTGATTGATGTTGCTGGTTATAAAGGTGTTGAAGTCCTCGGCGATAGTTATGAAATTACACGCGCTGATCTGGAGGGTGCCCTGAAGAAGCAGGGTGTCGAGATTACTCCCGGCGATGTCGTTATCATCCACACCGGTTGGGGTAAATTCTGGATGACAGATAATGATCGCTACGGCACCACAGAACCCGGCATTGGCTTGGAGGCGGGGCAATACCTCGTTGACCAGAAGATTGTGATGTTGTGTTCCGATAATTGGGGCATCGAAGTCGTTCCGAATCCTGATGAAACGCTCGCGTTTCCGGTGCATCAGCTGTTTATCGTTAAACACGGTATTTACAACCTTGAGAACATTATTACAGAGGAGTTAGCGGCGGCGAAGGTTTATGAATTCGCTTTTAGTTTCGCACCGCTGCGTCTCAAAGGTGCGACGGGTTCCCCCGGCAATCCGATCGCCATTTTTTAAATTTTCCTTGCGGTTCGTTCAGGCGGGTTTAGGTGATAATATGCTTTTCCGTAGACCCGCCTTCCACTTCGTTTCAGGCTACATGTGCTAACCCTTTCCGCACAACACGCTTGCTCTCCATTAACCCGTCCTATTTTTCACATCTGCACAAATTCGTGCAGTTATCTTCCCGCTTGCCCCGTTTCGTGCAATCTGTACACACGCCAAACCCGCTAAATCCGCTATATCTCCCGTTCTTTCCCTTATTTTGAATTGGCACGGAAATTGCTATTTACCTGACATGAAGAGCGGCACTCGGAGATATACAACAGTAAAAAACATCTCTTTGATGTCGAAGTTTCACCCGGCGACATGCATCGACGCTATACAGGAAGTGAACTCCCGATAGCGGTTCAACAAGCGTTCAATCCGCAAGCATCGTAGGTAAAACACGCTCCTTGTAAAAAAGTGGATCGTCAATTGATTTATGTGTGACTAAACCCGTTCATGAAGAGGAGAAAAAAATGAAACGACAACTGCCTTATATCATGTTTGGAACGACAATAATATTGGGGTCCTTCCTGTTTGCGGTAAACTTTTATGTATACGCATCCGATGTTCCGTCCATTGCCTTTAGTTCCAAGCGAAATGGAAATTATGACATCTATATGATGGATATAAACGGTAAGAATCTCCAGCAGCTGACAGACCACTTCGCCCATGAGACTTATCCTACGTTTTCCCCGGACGGACAGCGGATGGCTTATGGTTCTTCTCGGGACGGCAATCAGGACATTTATGTGATGGATCTCAAGACAAAGATATCCGAGCGGTTGACGGACCATCCAGCACGTGACAATAGTCCCGCATGGTCTCCAGACGGACGATGGATTGCATTTACCTCCGAGAGAACAGGAACGTTGGACATCTACAAAATCGAACCTGACGGTGGGAATCTCCAACAGTTAACGCATCGGGATGAGAAGAACAACACTCCGGTTTGGTCGCCGGATAGCCAGTTCATCGCTTTTCGTGCTTTTAGAGATCCGGCTGGCATTTATATAATGGATGCGGATGGCGGGAATCAAAGCAGGCTCAAAAACCAACCCGAACCCGGATGGACGCCCGCGTGGTCTCCGGATGGCAAACGAATTGCTTTTACCGTGGTTTTAGGCGGAAATTATGACATCTACACCTTAAGCGTTGACGGGAGAGGTCTCAGGCGGATTACACTCCATCTGGAATTTGATGGGTCGCCAGCCTGGTCCCCTGATGGACACACGATTGTTTTCATGTCCTTATGGGCGGGAAATTATGACATCTATCGTGTAAATGTCAATGGTGCCGTAGAGAATCGCCGCAAATTGACACGCCATCGGGAGGTAGATATGGGTCCGGCGTGGGTGCCAACAGGTGCTCTTCCTGTCTCTCCAACTACGGAAACACAAACAACTCTCTGGGGCAGGCTAAAGCAGTCTGTCCAGGACTAAATGAAGTTTCATCGGATAGAGGAAGGTTAAATCTACTTGCTGAGAAGGTGTACAACACTGGTGTATTGAGGCATAAATCAGATGTTTTAAATTGGGCACAACTTACCGATAACAGAGATCATTATTTAGGGGAGATTTTCCATGAAAGTGCTACGTGTTTTCTGTTTGTGTTGCTTGAGTTTCGGATTGCTGTATTCCGTTTCTGCGAAATCGCTCACAACCGAAAAAATTGTCTTTTCGTCCTATCGGAATGGCAACTCGGAAATTTATATGATGAATCCCGATGGCAGTGAACAAGTTAGATTAACCAATCACCAAGCAGACGATTTCAGTCCGGTCTGCTCGCCAACAGGCGAAGAAATCCTTTTCGTTTCTGATTGAGGTAGGGAGCGTGATCTCTATATTATGCGTGCTGATGGACACGGAGAGCGACCTGTATTTCGCACAGCATCCGCATATAGAGACGACCCTGCCTGGTCCCCTGATGGGGGAAAAATTGCTTATATTCAACTTAACCGTGAGACTAAACGGACAGCCGTCTATACTGCTAAGGCAGACGGAACGTCGGTAAACCGCATTGTCGAAATGGAAAAAGCGCATGGTGAAGAGCCCATTTGGTCCCCGGATGGAACAGAAATTGCGTATGTTGTGAGGGACGAGATTCGTTGGGCGAGCCGCCAGATCCGATTTATCAACCTAAAAACCGACAAGCAAGAGACACTCCAACTGGATGGTCACCAGCGAATGTTTCAACCGGCATGGTCACCGACTCACAACGAAATCGCCTTTGTCTGGCGCAGACCGGAGCTTGCACAACAGTCCATATTCATCGTCAATCGCGATGGTAGTGGACTTCAAGGGATTGTTGACGCGATTGTTGTTGTCCCGGGGAGGACAGTGCTCACTTGGTCGCCGTCTGGTGATGAACTTGTCTATTCCCAATCGGTTGGCGGTAAATTTCAGATTTTCAAAATCAATGTGGTAACGCTCGAAATCACGCAACTTACGCACGATGGAAGCAATTATGTAGGTAATTGGTTTGACCCGTTGGCTTTACCCGTCTCACCGCAGCCACAATTTTTCAAAACCACATGGGGTGAAATCAAAACTGAATGATTATGTATGTCCAAAATGCTAAACCCTACTATTTTATCAATATTGCGTAAGTCCTATTGGGACAGAAATCGCTATCTATTCTGACAAGTTTAAAACGGAGGTGTTCATTGTGGAAACTCGAATTTTTCAGCAGACCTTTTTGAAAATGAACAGGTTTTCGTTCGCTGGACATCTCGCGTTTGTCGTGAGTATTTTGCTGGCGGGGTGTACGGCACCTGCGCATTTGCGGCATAAGTCACATCCCTCTACCTCAGAGCTCTCGTCGGAAGAGAAAATGCAGCAAACTATAGATAGATGGAAAGGGACACACATCTCAAAGGCTGTTCAGAAATGGGGATCGCCGGATGAGGTTAACGATGACGGAACAGGTTGGCAGACCTATATTTGGCATATACCTGTATGGAGGTATTTAGGTAACCAAGAGCATCGAATGATACCTCGACCCGGGCAACGGAGACCCTCCAGACAGGACCTGGGCGGTTTACGGAGCGGTGTAGGTGGGACATACTTATCCACAGACTATGCATACGAGATTACATTTTATGCGCGTCCAGACGGCATAATCTCCAAAACACTTGCAAAAAAGAACTACGATGCCGCAAATGAACTCAAGTGGAAGTAGAGGTATTTAGGACTATTCACTAATAAAATGGAGGTGAAACCAATGTTGAGTAGAACCTATTCTTTGCGCGTATGTGTGGCAATCGGAGTGTGTTTACTCATAGTAGGGTGCGCACCACTTCCAAGACGAATAGAGGCTACACACCTATCTTGCAAAGCGTATCCATCACTCGTTGATGGCGATCTTGCCACAACCGGCTTCCTGAAGGTAAAAGGCTTTGTTGAAAAAGATAACGCTGCTTATAAGCACAGTCTCCGATATGGCGACTGGGTGGAAGGCAAACAGAAGACTGAGGCGTTGATTCAACTCGATACGCTTACGCCTGTCGCTTACATCAAGGTGCATCCAATTTCAAACATTTATCGTCTCTCGGTAGACACATCGACGGCAGAGACAACGAATGAAAAAGCATCTCTTTTTGAGCCAGTGACGAGTCATAAGATTGCCAGGTCCGAGAACGGCGAGGCGATACGCATCGACATCGACAGACCCGTGCGGGTACTGCGAGTTTCTATCTATGCCAATCGTGATTTAGCAAGGGCTACACAAGAACCAATAACTGGTAGAACTAAAGTGACCTTTAAGGATATTGTGATTCGGGAAATTCGGGTGTATCAGAGCCAGAACTTCACGAAGTAAATGATGAGACTACCACCAATTTCCATCGCATCACAAGGAGTTTTGAAAATGAACAAATTTACACTGCTCGTATTCGCTGCGAGCATCTTACTCGTTGGGTGTACAGCATCGAAGCATTTGATGAATGCTCCCGAACCCTCACCAGGGGAAGAAATACAGCGGCAAGAAGTACAGCGAATTCTGGAGGTGTGGCACGGAAGGCACATTTCAAAGGCGATTCGAGTATGGGGAACACCACATGGAATCAGCAACACCGACACAGGTTCAAAAGTTTACATCTGGCAGACACCTTCGCTAACTTTTCTACAGCAAGCACATCGCGAAATCATTTCCGATAAACAGTCAGTTAACCTCGGACGCCGGGTAACACAGGCACCCGAGACAACAATTAAAATGTATCAACTTATGTTTCATACAGATCCAAAGGGTGTAATTTACAAAATTTCGGCGAAAAGAGATTTGAACCCGAGTGCCGGTTCTCGGAGTTCCCATTTTTCTCAAGAGAAGCCGGGGGGCACAAAATAATACGATGAAACTACCGACTATTTCTATCGCATCACATCGCGTCACACGACTCATTATCGGTGGTAATCCGTATAGTGGTATCTCGCACCGTTCCGCAGCGGCATCGAAAGCCATGGAGGATTACTATACGACGCTCCAAGTTATGGCAGACCTCCGACAAGCGGAGGAAAACGGCATTAATACCGTCCTCGCTCGCGCCGATAGGCATATCATGCGCACCCTCAACGAATACTGGAACGCTGGTGGCACAATTCAGTGGATTGCGCAGACGCCAAAAGATACAGAATACGCAGATCTCGACGAATACCTACAGATTATCGCGCGCTATAAACCGATTGCTATCTATCATCACGGTGGCACGACCGATAAGTTGTACGCAGAAGGACGGCTCGGTTCATTGCACGAGAGTCTCAAACGTATCCGAGACCTCGGTTGTGCTGTCGGACTCGGCACGCACGATCCACAGGTACTCAAATACTGCTACGCCGAAGGATATGATGTTGACTTTTATGTCTGTGCGTTGTATAATCATACGAGGCATAGAGAACTCTATCTGCCGAACGATCGGGATGCAGCGTTCGATGCTATACAAGCGATACCGATGCCGATAATCGCCATAAAGGTGTTAGCCGCTGGTAGAAGCGAGCCGCGAGAAGCGTTTCAACTTGCACTCGAAAATATCAAACCGACTGACGCGATGGCGGTTGGGATGTACACCCAATTTCAATCAGATCAGATATACCAGAATGCAGTAACTGTTGCAAAATTATTGTCTGAATCAGGATTAGGAGATTTACAGGATTCAAGAAATATCACCGGAAAGGGACAACGGAATGAACAGGATTACGGAACCGGAAGTGATGGATACCGCGGAAGCCGCGGAAGCCTACGATGCGATGGAGCACGGTGAGGTTGACCAGGCCTTCGTCGACCGTGTTATCGCACTCGGTGCGAGCACCGGGCATTTTCTCGATGTCGGCACCGGTCCCGCACAGATTCCTATCCTCCTCGCGCAACGCTGTCCTGATCTCCACATCACTGCCATTGACCTGTCCGCGGAGATGCTGAAGATAGCGGAACGCCACGTCGCAGATGCCGGTCTTACCGATCGGATAACCCTCGAACTCGTCGATGCCAAAGCCTTACCCTACCCTGACAACACCTTTGACGGACTTATCTCCAATAGCATTGTACATCACATCCACGATGCGATGAAGGCACTCCAAGAGATGGGCAGAGTTGCCCGTCCTAAAGGCACTGTTCTTATCCGCGACCTCATCCGTCCTGAGACACCCGCAGGTGCACAAACCTTTGTGGATATGTATGCTGCAGGTGATACCCCTTATCAACAAAAGTTATATTACGATTCCTTCCTCGCTGCGTTCACCATCGCAGAAGTCAATGAGATGCTGACACAGATGGACCTGCCTGGTGCCGTTGTCGTCCAAAGCACTGACCGGCATTGGTCTATTGAGCGTGCGGTTTAATATCCCCTGCTTTTTATGTTTGCGTAAAATTTTTATGTTTATAGTGATGCTCTTTAGCCCCAATGGGGCGACATGTGTCTCGCAAAATGGCTTGACATTCGTCTTAGAATGTGTTAATATGTGATTATTGAACTTAGAGCAAAGGATGTGAAAGAAGAATGAACGATGGGTTTGACGATGAACGGGACTCATCGCAGCCACCGGGTGAGATGGCGGATCGTATACCGGAATTAAACGCTCGGCAACGTGAAATTTACCAAAACCTAAAATCTATTGGGCCTGAAATAGCAGCCTATTATCTGGATGGAATCCGAATCCTACAACGCGAAGACTTAGAAACCTCGGCAAGTCTTTTAGCACATGTTGCTCGGGAAATTGACGGAGGTTTAAGAGATATTTTATCCAGTGACGAAGCCAAGGGACATATACAAAGCCAACTCACAGAAGCAGTCTTAGTTAAGTTAGGAAATTATAGCGAACTAAAAGATCGTAAAGGCCATATCGCCTCAATTTTGGTGGCACTAAACATTGATGATGTCCGCACGCTTTTTTCTCCTGATGATATCCGTACACGTTTTGCGGTCAGGTGGGTAAATGTTGCTATTCAATTTCATAAGTTTGTCCATCGCCATGGTGCTTGGAAATCTCCACGGAACAGAGAAGAATTTGAGGGGTTTTGGTATGAATTTGAGAGTATATTGGCAGATTTAGTTGGAAGTTCTCTTAATCTCCTTAACAGGCTAGATCGGATTCTTGAATATGAAAGACCGACGACAGAGATAAGGGAAACCCTAAGAAGGAATCTGCTGGAATCTGAGACAAGACGCGAATATTTTTTTACTAAACTTGAATCTCTAACATGGTTAGAACCCTTAAAAGAGGATGGATGGTTCGATCCTGACTGGAATCCCACGCCTCAAGAATCTCCAGATCAGCCCGGATATTACTATAGTTCCCGTTGGTATGCCCTGGAGTATGTGGTGAAGATTTCTACGCATCCAGAGTGTCCCGTTAATACTCTTGTGGATATTATCAATGCCATTACAGACGAAAGCAGAGAGCGGATTGATAATGGCCGGACAGACTTAGATACCGTCAAAATTATCGGCACACTTCCTATAAACCGGATAGAACCGCAGCATATCACTTTTATGGGAGCTGCATTGAAATCCAGCCAGAAATACGGACTGATGGATCAGGAAATAGGTCAAACAATACTGCCTAAACTTCTTGAGGGTGGTAAGCGGAAACTAACCATTGTTCTTCTCTCTATAATGCTTGAAGTCGAATCCGTTAATGGACGAATCCGTCCTATAATGAATGAACATAGGCTTGAGGAGGCATTCAAGAAACATGGGGAAGCTATCGCGAATGTATGTGGCGTTGAGGCAGCACAGATTTCACTCGCACAGATCCGAGCACTTGCTGCCGAAGATTCTTCTGTGTTTCACTTTATACATCCAGTTGAGAGCGATCTTTCGCGCCTCTCTCGTGCAGATTACACTGAACTTATCGTAAGTTTTACCAGTAGTATTTTTCAATCTGCTGAACCTGTGAGTATTACGGAAATAATTCAAAGCTTGCTACAAGAACGGTACGTCATTATTAAACGGATCGCACTTAAGGCTATCACGCACCATTACGGCGACTTGAAACATCTATTTTGGGGGTGGGAGGGCAATCCCCTTGATGAGATTGGATTAGAAACCGAAATATCCCACTTAATTCAAGCCAACAGTCATACATTTAATGAAGACGAAATGGAGCAGATACTACAATGGATAGAATCAACCCAATACTAACATCCATCGAAAATGATGAAAGGCGCGCAAAATCAGTAGCGTATAGTAGGCGAAAATGGCTTTCTAAACTTTTGAAAACCGGCAACCAAAAGGTTATCGACGCTTACGAAAGATATGATCGCCTTTGCCCAGAAAACACTGAAAATTCTGGGATTATGCCTAAGTCCGGAGCAATTGGTCCAGTGAGACCGTTGGCAGTCAATGAACTTTCCAAGATGTCAAATACTGAAATTGCTGATTATTTAAATAATTACCAAGAGACAGTAATTATAGGTATGCCTATTCTGGCAGGACGCGGCCTTGCAGATACACTTGCAGAGTATGTGGAAGAAAAACCACAACGCTTTACGGATAATCTACTACCTTTCCAAAGTGTTCGGAATTTATACCAGTCTTCACTATTGCGGGGTTTCCTGAATGCATGGAAGGATAAGAAAACATTTGACTGGGCTGCACTGCTTGGATTTATACGTTCTATTCTCGTATCAGAACACTTTTGGAATGAGCAATACGAGGATGGTTTTAATTATAGGAATTGGGTTCTTTCTGGTGCAGCAGATTTGATAGCAGAAGGCACAAGGGATGATACACACGCGTTTGATACACAACTCTTGCCCCTTGCTGAAGATATTCTCTTGACTCTCGTAGATAAGGCACGGCAGAGCGTTTCAACCCTTGATAACCTTCCCACCGATGTTCTGAATTCAGACAGAGGTAGAGTGTTCTCAGCAATGGTAAGCTATGCTTGGCGGTTCGCCCGTACCAACGAGTCTGAGTACACAGATTGCCGATGGCCCTATACCATCAGAGCAGATTTCACCAAAAGATTAGATCGAAGTATTGAACCCTCTTTTGAGTTTTCTTACACGCTTGGGTTTCACCTACCCTATCTGTCCTATCTTGATGAAGAATGGGTTCGCCTTAACATAAATCATATTTTCCCACAGCGTAATGAAGACCATTGGCAAGCCGCTTTTTCGGGGTATCTGTTACACCCAGTCCGCGAGGAGTTTTACTTACTGCTCAAAGCACACGGACACTATCAGAAGGCATTGAGCACCCACTTTGCTGATGCGGAAGTACTGAATGAGTTGGTTAATCACATCTGTACGGGATGGATAGAAGACAGTGAAAGCTTAGACGATAAAGCCAGCCTTATCTATCAGTTGATACACAGTAGCAATCCAAATCTTCTCGCAGGTATGGTCTACTTTTTCTCTGGACGAGCTGATAACCTATCTGACAAAGTGAAAGTAAAGGTTATACCTGCGTGGCGTGCTTTATTTGAATTCCTTTCCCAACACAGCGGTGAAGCGCAATATCAAAAGGTTCTAAGTCCGTTATCCCAGTGGATAGGACTCATTGATGAAATAGATGATGAAGTACTCGCGTGGATGAAAGTGTCCATAAATTACCTTGACAAGGTTCCAGGGTACGCTCTTACCTTATCAAGCGTTATTGAAGCCTTGCAGAAGCACGTCTTGATAACACCTGAGAAAGTTGGAGAAATTTATTTGAAAATCCCTGAGAGTGAACTGTGGTTCCTTGGACAGACACAAAAGAACGAAGTTGAAGAAACCGTCCGAACTCTATACAAAAAGGGACATAATGCAACTGCCGAGTCGATCTGTGAGCGATTCGCAAAAGCTGGTGCTCTGTTCTTAAGATCAGTTCATGAAGAATATCAGAAATCATAAATCGCTACCGACTAATCCTGCTATAAACATATCGCCTCTAACAGAACGTGCGACGCATATAAAGCGTCTTAATCCTGCCTATCTTAAAATCCTGTAAATCCTGATTCAGATAATATTTTTTCTACACTTCTTTTTCACAAATATGTTATAATATTTGCAAATCCCCAAGATACAGATCCAAAATTTTGTGCTTACATAGGAGAAATCGCAATGTCCAAAATTACCTTTGTTTTGTCGCTATGTGCACTCCTGATTATTCCCAACCTTAGTATTGCCAATGTTGCCGAAGACGGACTCGTCGCTTACTGGCCCTTTGACGAAGGCAAGGGTAAAGAGGCAATAGATATCACAGGCAACGGACACGACGGAGAGTTCAACGATGATCCTAAGTGGGTTGAGGGAAAGTTCGGCACCGCTCTCGAATTTGACGGTGTAGATGACCATGTCATTGTCGCAGACGATCCTGCCTTCGCAATTGAAGAAAATATTACCCTGATGGCGTGGTTCAGTCCAGACGACGCACTCACAGGTCGCCGCTTAATGAGTAAAAATAACTCCATCTTCGTCATCTTTGACTTCGGCAATGCAAGCAGCATCGACTTTCTGGTCAAACCGAACAATACTTTCGCTGAATCCACAACGACCGATTGGAAAGTTGGCGAGTGGTATCACTTCGCAGGAACCTTCGATGGAAAGACCCTGAAGGTCTACATAAACGGTGAACTTGAAGGCGACGCTGCCAACAATGTGCCAATCACTCCCTCTAACTTAGAACTCTGGATTGGCGGCGATGATCTCGGAAACGCCACCGACCATTTTCCCGGTAAGATTGATGAAGTCCGACTCTATGAGAAAACCTTGGACGAAGCCGACATCCAAAAGGTCATGGAAACACCGCAGAACGTAGAAGCACGCGGAAAACTCACCACAACGTGGGGAAAATTGAAGGCTGGACTATAAAAGATGTCCGCCGTTCAAATAGTTTGGTAGGAAAATAGAGCCTCATGGAGGCACTTATGTCAACGCTTACAGCACAAACCTATCTGACACCACAGGAATACCTCGCTTGGGAACGCAAACAGCCCTTTAAGAACGAATACCACAACGGACAGATAGTCGCGATGTCCGGTGCGAGCCGCGTACACAATCGTATTACAGTAGATATAACTGTTCAACTTAGTAACCAATTGATGGAAGGGGAGTGTGAAGTCTTCGCTAGCGAGATGCGCGTCCGGACGAGTCCTACGGTCTCCTACTTCTATCCGGATGTTATTGTCTTTTGTGGTGAACCGCGTTTTGAGGATGATGCGTTTGACACACTCCTCAATCCGATGCTTGTCGTAGAAGTGCTGTCGCCTTCAACCGCAGCGTTTGATCGTGGTGAGAAATTTGAGCACTATAAGCAGCTTGCATCCTTGCAAGCGTACATCCTCGTTTCACAGGATAGAGTACACGTTGAGTACTACCGTCGCCAAGACACGCGATGGCTCCACAACACCTTTCAACGTCTTGAGGATGTGCCATCACTCCCTTCAATTGAATGTGAGGTGCCCTTGCGTGCCATCTACAGACGTGTCGTGCTCAATGCATCATAAAAATAGCATATATCATGCTTAAAATAGGGTTTCATATACATTATGCAATAGGAAGGAATTTGCATGGCGACCCATCAGAAACGCCCCGTCGTCCTCATCATTCGAGACGGTTGGGGCAATAATCCGTATCCCGAATTTCAGCACGCGAACGCTATTCATCTCGCAAAAACACCCGTAGATGACTGGCTGCGACAGAACTATCCACACGTTCAAATCCATACCTCCGGTGAGGATGTTGGTTTACCCGCTGGCGTTATCGGCAACAGCGAAGTCGGGCATCAGAACATCGGTGCAGGACGCATCGTGAATCAAGAACTTCTCCGTATCAGTACCATGATCCGCTCTGGCGAGTTTGCTCAGAATAAAGTGCTCTTAGACACAATCGCCCATGTCAAAAAGCACGGCACACATCTCCACTTTATGGGATTGGCAAGCGACGCAGGCGTTCACAGCGCACTTGGGCACCTCTATGGTCTCCTCACGCTCGCGAAGACGAATGGACTCAAACCTAACCAAGTCTTGATTCACAATTTCAGCGATGGGCGCGATTGTCAGCCCGACCTTGGTATCCAATTCTGCGAGCAGATTGAGAGGAAGTTGAAAGAGATTGGCATCGGGCAGATAGCATCTGTTGTCGGGCGCTTTTATGCGATGGATCGGGATGATCGGTGGGAGCGCGTTGAGGTGGCATATCGTCTTTTAACTGAAGGAACAGGCGATTGTGTCACCGCCGCTACGGATGCCTATCGCGACTATTACGAGAACCCTGATGACACTAACCGCAAAGGAGATGAGTTTGTGCGCCCCTCTGTGGTTGTCGGAAGGGACGGCGACCCACTCCCGCGTATCACTGACGGAGATGCTGTTGTTTTCTATAACTTCCGAGGCGACCGTCCCCGTGAACTCACCAAAGCCTTTTGTCTTGATGAATTCCCGTTTGAGGCAGAAGGGAAAGACGGTGTTGTTCGACAGATGGGTTTTAAACGGAATTGCAAACCTGACGTTAAGTTTGTTACGATGACCGAGTACGAGCAAGAAATGCCCGTTGAAGCGGCGGTCAAAAAACCACCCAAAATGCAGAATACACTCGGTGCTTATGTTAGTGAGGCGGGACTAACGCAATTCCGATGTGCAGAGACCGAGAAATTTCCACACGTTACTTTCTTTTTTAATGACTATCGAGATGAACCTTATGAAGGCGAAGATCGACAAATCATAGCCTCTCCACGTGACGTAACGACCTACGACCAGAAACCGGAGATGTCAGCACCGGGCGTGACAGCAGAAATGTTACGCCGGATCGGCTCCGACAAATATGACCTAATAGTACTCAACTATGCCAACGGTGACATGGTAGGGCATACAGGTTCGCTTTCAGCGGCTATCAAGGCAGTTGAGGCAGTTGACGTGGGAGTCGGAAAGATTGTTGATGCTGTACTTAAAAAAGACGGCGCGCTCATTGTGACCGCCGACCATGGAAACTGTGAACAGATGATTGATCCCGATACGGGGGGCATCCACACCGCACATACAACGTATGATGTGGATCTCATTATTGTTGATAACCAACGCAGGGGGCAACAACTCCGTAAAGGTGGACGACTTGCCGATATCGCACCGACAGCACTTCACCTGCTCGGTTTAGCACAACCCCCTGAAATAACGGGTGAATCGTTAGTTCCATAGTAGCATTCACGAATTGTAAGAAGGAGTCTCTAAAATGAATGACCAACAACAGCACCTCAATGCAGCAGATGCCCAACTAACGGCTGAACAAGATGCGGAATCCGATGCCAAGAAGGTTAGCTGGTTTTTCATCGGTTTTTTGGGCAATATAATTGGAGTCCTTATCGCATCTATTTATGAACCTGCCCCACCTGCTTCACGGCTGCTTGAGAAATCACCTGAATATGCAGCTATGTATACAGATAGTTACAGAGCAAAGAGTCGAAGCGTTCAAGTCCGCCAGTCCGTAATTGGCCTCTTTGTTCCGTTTGTTCTTATAATCTTATGGGTGATCCTTATGGGAGCCCTTATGATATAGAATACATACAGCCTGATAGTAATGTACAGGATTTACAATCTATGTTCCAGCAAAATAGGTAATTTGTGATAAATAAGATTAACTCGGTATAAGGAGGTTTTGGCATGTCCACACCGATTGACCAGCAAGTTAGCAGGGATTTCAGGTTATTCGCTGGAAGCGCGAACCCGGCATTGGCGAAGGAAATCGCTGCGATTTTAGGCGTTGAACTCGGTAAAATTACAATTGGTCCGTTTCCCAACGATGAGACTCGCGTTCAAATTGAGGAAAGTATCCGAGGCACGGATATTTATGTTGTGCAGCCAACAAGTCAGCCTGCCAACGAAAACCTGATGGAACTACTCATCACGATTGACGCGATGAAACGTGCATCAGCACGGCAGATTACAGCGATTATTCCGTATTTTGGGTATTCCCGTCAAGATCATAAAACAACAGGACGCGAACCAATCAGCGCGAAACTTGTAGCCAATCTATTGACAACAGCAGGGGCGAGTCGGGTCATGGCTCTGGATCTACATGTGCCACAGATACAGGGTTTCTTCGATATCCCTATGGATCACCTGACTGCCGTAACGACTTTGGTAAACTACTTCCGCGAGAAGCAGGTCGAAAATGGTGTAATTGTTGCTCCTGATGCAGGTCGTGCTAAGTTAGCAGAGAAATACGCCGATATGCTTGGACTTCCGTTAGCCATCATGCACAAACGCCGAACCGGTATCGATGGACAGAGCGTCAAATTCGTTGAGCTTGTTGGGGATGTTAAAGGTAAAACTCCTATCATCACCGATGATGAAATACAAACAGGCGGAACGATTCGCCAACAAGCCATAGCATTAGCGGAGGCTGGTGCAGAACCTGCTTATGTGAGTATCGCACACCCGATACTGGTCGGTCCGGCGTTAGAACGTCTTGAGCATCCATCAATTCGTGAAGTGGTCACGACCAATACGATCCCTGTTCCTGCTGAAAAGCAGCTGGATGGTAAAGTTAAGGTGCTTTCTATCGCACCACTCCTCTCTCAAGCCATATTGAGAGTCCATCAGCACCGATCAGTGAGTCAGGTTTTCCGGGATCAACACCTTGATTTTCCTGTGTAGTGTTTACAGTGTTCTTCTGGTAATTTCGGCTCTCAGTCGTGCTTAACGCAAAGACAAAATCACGGAGGTCATCATGTCATCTGTCGCAGTCCAGACTCGCTTGACACCTGAACAATACCTCATTTTGGAACGCAAGGCAGCTACTAAAAGTGAATACTTGAGTGGAGAGAGGATCGCAATGCCTGGAGCAAGTCGTGAGCATAACCTCATCACTGGTAATATTTTGACTAACCTTAACAACAAATTAGTAGATCGGGAGTGTGAGGTTTATGCTAGCGATATGCGGGTGAGAACGCATCAGCCACCATCTTACATTTACCCAGATGTTACCGTTGTGTGTGATGAACCACGCTTTGAGGATGACGAATTCGATACACTACTCAACCCGACTGTTGTTGTGGAGGTGCTTTCTCCTTCCACCGAAGTGTATGACAGAAATGAGAAGTTCGCGCGCTATAAGCAACTTGCATCCTTGCAAGAATACCTCCTTGTTTCACAGGATAGAGTGTGTGTTGAGCACTATCTCCGCCGAGAGCCCCAGTGGGTATGGAGTGAATTTCGCTCGTTAGAACAAGTGTTGTCACTTGTTTCAATCCATTGTGAACTGCCCTTGCATGCCATTTATAGACGTGTCAGATTTGACGCGTGAATGTTTAAAGAGATGGTTCCAATACTGTACCTCAGTCATTGCGGTTCGAGCATCGGCGGCGGTGAAAAGCAACTTGCTTATCTCGTTGCAAACATCGACCGAGCGCGCTATTGCCCCCTCGTTGTTTGCCCTGATGATGGTGTTTTTGTTGAACACTTGAGGCGTGCCAATGTTCCTACAGTGGTTCTTGTGCTTCCGCCGTGGCGAAAGGTGAAGTCATTGATAACGAGGCACAGTGCCACTCGGAAATTACTCGCACTTGCCAAGACCCACAATGCGTGCCTAATCCACACGTCCGATTCGTGGTTTAATCCCTATCTGTGGTCCCTCAAAAAGCGGTTGAAAATCCCTGTTGTTTCGCACGCGCGGAACCTTCTCACACCCACGCAGGTGCAAAAATACAAGTTTGACCGGATGGATAGTATTATCGCTATCTCGGAACAGAGCAAAACGCCACTCATCCAAGCAGGCGTTGATGCTCGCAAAATTGAGGTCATACTGAATTGTGTTGATTTGTCGGTCTTTCAACCCACTCATGGACCCGCACACCCGGCGGAATATGTCGTTGGTATCGTAGGTAGAATTGAACCCTTCAAATGTCAAAAGGCGTTCGTTGAGATAGCCGCCAAGGTCACTGCACAATGCAAAAAAGTCCGGTTTCGCGTCATCGGTGCCGCATTAGATACACCTGTACATCGCATTTACGAGCGTGAAGTCCGTCAGTTGGTAGCCAAATATCAGTTGCAAGAGATCGTCCACTTCACCGGACACCGGACCGATATGCCCAAGGCAATGCAGGAACTCGATCTGCTCGTAACGCTTTCAGCGGGAAGCGTCATCGCAGAGGCAATGGCAGCTGGCAAACCTGTTATTGGCACCCCGGTCGGTAGTACCGCTGACATGATTGTTCATGGCGTAACGGGGTATGTTGTCCCATTAGACCCAATGGAAAAAATCGTAGACAAGATTATTGAGCTCGTCAAAGATCCAATCCAAAGCATGCGTATAGGGCAAGCGGCAAGAAAACATGCTGAGGAAGCCTTCGGCATTGAAGCACATGTCCAAAAAGTACAGGACATTTATGAGAGATTGTTAATCAAGAGTTGAAATTTTTCACAGATTGACCTATAATAGCAGCATCATTTCGCTAAGAGGAGTGTAACGGAACAATGCTCACCCAAGAACAGTGTGATTTTTACGACGAAAACGGTTATATCGGTGTTGAGGCAGTGCTATCAGCAGAAGAGGTCGCCGACCTCCAACGCGTCACCGATGAATTCGTTGAGAAGTCGAGAGAGGTTACCGAACATACCGACATCTTTGACTTGGAACCCGGACATACCGCCGCGAACCCACGCGTGCGGCGTATCAAAAGTCCGGCACTCTACCATACCGTCTACGACCAAACCTTACGGCACCCCAAAGTTCTGGATATTGTGGAACAACTTATCGGATCCGGCGTTCGGTATAATGGGCATAAGTTGAACATGAAGTATCCAGAGTTTGGAAGCCCAGTTGAATGGCATCAAGATTGGGCGTTTTACCCGCATACCAATGACGATCTGCTCGCAGTCGGTATTGTAATTGACGATATGACTGTAGAGAACGGCGCGTTGATGATAATTCCTGGCTCCCATAAGGGACCAACCTTAGATCATCACCAAGATGGTGCTTTTATCGGCGCAGTGACGGATCCCGATTTCGCACCAGAAGGTGCTGTGCCTGTTGAATTGAAGGCTGGCGGGATCACAATCCATCATGTCCGGGCGTTACACGGCTCTGCCCCGAATACTTCTGACAAATCGCGTCGCTTACTTCTCTTCCAGTATTGTGCGGTAGATGCGTGGCCCCTGAAGGGTATCCCCGATTGGGACACCTTCAACGACTTAATCATTCGTGGGGAACCGACGAATCAGCCACGTATGGTGGCTGCTCCAGTGCGCATGCCAGAACCTTACGCAGAGTTGAAAGGCTCAATCTACGAAGTGCAATCTCTGCTTGACAACCCGCTTTACGCCAAGGGACAGTAGATTAGATATTAGTAGGACTTACGCACTTCCTCAGTAGGTGCGGTTTGCAACCGCACCGGTCCTATAATGGTAAGTGTTTGTACTGTCCGAAGATAGGCATTTCGGTTCAATTTTGCGTAAGCCCTAATTAGGTTATAATAACCCAAGTTGCTACTAACAGGTTTCGCACATTTCAGAAAGCGTTTTCGTCTCTTTCCCCACCCCGGGGTCCCCACCCGTTACTGGGAAGGGGGAGGGGTGATATGTCTATAGAAAATGGCGTATTTACGCGAGTGCACTCCGTAGGAGTGCTATGTCTATAATAGGTGGCAACTTGCGTTATAATAGCAAAGTGCGAGGCATGGAAGCCTCGCACTAACATACATATTTGGTTCTTCTGATAAAATAAAAGGCGAGTCAATCTCGCCTTACTGACTAAGGTTTATTCAGCTGCTTTCGCGCTAAAACCGACACCTTCAACAGCCTTCACGAGCGTGTCCGTTTCGACCTTGCCCTTTTCAACCTTCACAACCGCTTTATTATCAGCCATAGAAACGCTGACAACCTCAGAAACGCCCGTAACCTTTTTGAGTGCTTCCTGCACCTTGCTGGTACAATCGCCTCACGTCATTCCGGTTACAGTCAGTGCCACTTCTTCAATGGTTGCTTCAGCGGTTTGTTGTTGGTTGTCTGCACACGCGACCACAAATAGAAGTGCAGCGAGGCAAACAAATACCATTCCGGTGTTTAACTGACGCATGAGTTTATTCCTCTTATTTGTAGAGCGATTTCTTGTCGCTCCTTTTCAGCTTTATCTATAGAACTCATAGCGAGTAAGAGTTAAGAACTCAAGGTAAATAGGTGTCTGAAGGGGAAAGAATGAGACATAAATCATCACCTTCTTTTCCCTATTTTACTACATCCTTATGTTTTACTCAATATGACTTCATAATAATAATTAGAACTTTATTGGATTAAGGCTACAAAACCGTAGTAATTTGTAACCTATTCAGAACAGGAAAGGTGGGTAAAGCCCACCCTTCCGGTTAAGCGATTAAGCTTTATTCAGCGACTTTGGCACTGAAACCTGTGTCTGTAATGACCTCGGCGACTTTGTCAGCTGAAACTTTACTCTTCTCGATCTTTACAACAGCTGTATTGCTCTCATCAGAGACGCTTACCACTTCAGTAACACCGGGAGTGTTCTTGAGTGCTTCCTGCACTTTGCTGGTACAATTGCTTCACGTCATGCCCGTGACATCGAACGTTACCTCTTGGATCTTTTCACCGAAAAGTCCACAGCCGAGCATGAATACAAAGACAACAAGAAAAATCAGCGATAATCTTGCGATACGCATGGGTTAACCTCCTTGAATTAGTTGTTTACCATTCTAACACGTATTAATTTTTTCGTCAATATTTTTTTCAAGTTGATACAAACCCCTTCCAAATTACGCACTAAACCTCCAAAAAGTTACCGTCGACGATAGCCTGCCTGCTCCGATAGCGCGTAGAGCTGCGAATTTTTCATAAAACGAATATCCTGCCCTCGCAATTTCTGTCCATACCGCTTTTCCAAGAATTGAATTCGTTCCTGCCGGTCCGAGAGCGGCATCCGTTTAGGGGTCTGCATTTTGAGCAATTCCTCACGTGATACTTTTTTCGGAGATGTAGGTGTCTGTGGTCCCTCATAGTGGCATTTAGGACACACCGGATAACGCGGATAACGGAGTCGTCCACAACTGCATCGTGCTTTTCCATTGAACCCACCAAGGATCTCTTTTTGTGTTTTTTCTCTCACTGCTACTTCACCTCCGATGTACATCTAAGAACGTAAAGACCTTTTGAATCCGTTGGAGCTGCTTGTGCAACGCAGCAGCGCGCTCAAATTGCAGAGCCTCCGACGCACTATCCCGTTTGGAAACCAAGCGCGCCTGTACTTTTTCGTACGCTCCATCCAACAAATCGACGATGTCTGTAATCATCTCTCCATAGCGTTCACGCGTAATGAGTGCTGCACAGGGGGCATCACACCGTTTTAAGTCATACTGAAAACAGGCACGGAACCCAGGAATTGGTGTAATCTCACCTTCGCACGTGCGAACCGGAAAGATCCGCTGTAAAACGTCAATCGCCTCATCTGTCCATCTCCGACTCGATAACGGACCGAAATATCTCGCACCATCTTCTGGTTGTGTTTCGGAGACCCGTTCAAGTCGCGGAAACGCCTCTCCGACATCTATCCGAATATACCAAGATGACCGTCCGTACTTCATGGCGGTGTTATAGGAGGGTTGATGCTCTTGAATCAGGCGCGATTCTAAGAACAGTGCCTCCTGTTCTGAACGACACACCTGATATCGCACGTCTGTCGTCCACCGGATAAGCCTTTTGATTTTGTTTGGGCGTCTTTTGACCTTATGGAGATAGGAGCGTACTCGCTTCCGCAGGCATTTTGCTTTACCGATATAAAGGATCTTCCCCGAAGCCCCCCGAAAAAAGTAGACACCTGGATCCAAGGGCACATCGGCTACCATTTCTTGCGTTAGCATTGATCAATTCACATCGTAATGTTGTTTGTTACAATTTATCATATTTCCTAAAAATGGTTCAATGAAAAGATACATCTGGCTCCTTGACACATTTTTCCCTTTCTGCTAAACTCGTATCTTATCAAGGGGGAAGGAAACATGAAAAAGATATTTTGGTTTGTTATCATCGGTGGCTTGTGTATAGCAGCGCATCCGCTTTCAGCGGAGTTGCTGGATGACGCTGTTGGTATCTGGCTTTTTGACGAGGGTAAAGGTGGGGTTGCAGCAGATACGTCGGGCAATAAGAACGATGGCGCGATTACCGGAGCAAAGTGGGCAGAGGGCAAGTTCGGTGGTGCCTTGGAATTTGAACCACCGCATGTTGTAACTGTTGAGGCATCTGATAGCCTCAATTTCGCAGACCAGATGAGCATCGCAACTTGGGTCTATATGAATAAAGGCGTTTCCGATACCGCTATTCGGAGGAACGGTTCTTATTTATTGGAAGTTCAGTCCGGAGGTGAAAGGGTACCAGGCGGTTATGTCTTCGGTATCTGGTCAGGTGGCGGATTTACCGGCGGTGTCTGGGGAAAAACCGTTGTTGAACCCGAAAAATGGTATCACATCGTTGGTCTCTACGATGGCAGTGAGATGAAACTTTATGTGGATGGCACGCTTGAATCTGCTGTCAAACAGGGTGGTGATGTAGATCAGGCGGGTGAACTCCTCTTCGGTACCTTTGGTGGTGAGAAGTTCATCGGTAGATTGGACGAAGTTATCTTCTTTAACCGCGGCATCACGGAGGCAGAAATCGAGGAGTTGATGAAAGGTGTGGAGGCGGTTCTGCCGGTTTCCCCGAACGGGTTGCTTACAACTACTTGGGGACAACTGAAAAATCGCTGAGTTACTTGAATATCTGCCCGCAAGTGTTGTCGTATAGGCGCAAATTCTTGAACATTCTATTGAGGAGGACACCATGGCAGACATGGAACTAAATCAATCGACATCCACATCGCCAGCTGCGCAGCACAACCTTTTAACGGCTGATGACTTGGCTAAGCAGCCTAATGATGGCACTCGATATGAACTCGTGAAAGGAGTACTCCAAAAAATGCCACCTGCCGGATTTGAGCATGGGATCTGCGCCGCTGAAATTGGGAGCAAACTTAACATATACGTTAAAACGCATAAATTAGGGTATGTTTGTGGTGCTGAAACAGGTTTTAAGATTGCTCAAAACCCAGATACGGTGCGCGCACCAGATGCCGCCTTTGTTTGTCAGGCATCAATTGAACAGCAAGGTATTGTCAAGGGTTATTGGGAGGGGGCACCCGATTTGGCTGTTGAAGTCATTTCCCCTGGTGATACTTATGCTGAAGTTGCCGAGAAGGTGGAGGAATGGTTAACTGCGGGTTGTAGGATGGTATGGGTCATCAACCCGCGGCGAGAGACAGTAGAGGTCTATCGCTCCAATGAAGATTTTACCGTTCTACGTGGAACTGACGCGCTTGATGGTGGTGATATTGTTGAAGGTTTCCAATGTCTGGTTCAAGACATTTTTGCGTAACTTATAGGCGGGTATCTGGAACACGTCCGTCCCTTACAACCGAAAAATGAAGATTCCAATGACGCGATGGCAACCGACTCCTAAACAGAAAGCACAATATGAGATCGAAGGCTACTTTATCCTTCGCAATATTATCTCAAAGGATGTGGCAGCGCAACTCCGCGGCGTAATCCGCAACCACATTATGCTACCTGATCCGGGGGATTTCGTCGATATCGATCCGATGGATCCGATGGAGGACTCACCACAAGGACGTATCGCACGCTATCGTAAACTCAGTAACTTCTGTGTCCAATCGCCGCTGATATGGCACAACGTGCATGCTGCACCGGCAGTGCTTAACATCGCACGCTACTTTCTCGGTGACGACATCATTATGAAGTTCAATAGCTGCTTCCTCAAACCGTCGCTCACCGGTAGCGCGACGCCTTGGCACCAAGACAATGGGCTTTGGCGCGACGGTGAAACGGAGCCTTTCAACTTCTGGATACCCCTTGAACCCGCAACCCGGGAAAATGGGTGTATGCAGTTCATCCCCGGTAGCCACAAAACAGAGATCGTTGAACACGTCTTGTATCCCGATAGCATACATGGCGAACTACCACGCGAAGCCGTTCAGGAGATGATCGAAAAGCACGGCGTTCATCATATTGAGTTAGATACCGGAGATGTCGTCATCTGGCACAGTAGTGTGTGGCACTACAGTCCGCCGAACCAGAGCGAAAAGAGTCGTATTGCTGTCGCCGGGGTCTATACAAATCCAGACATTGTCAAGACAAGTAAACGTTTTTGGCATAACTTCCGATGGGTGATGAAGGAGGGTGGGGTCTGTACACAATTCCCTCCGGAAACCGTTGAGATGGAAATCGAAAATCCTCAGAAACCGAAGCCATTTCCATCTGCTGAGGACTACTAACTGATGTCATCGAAGAAACCGAATGTCGTTGTCTACCTGTCCGATGACCACGGTTGGGAATACCTTGGTTGCTATGGAAATGCACACATCCAAACACCGCATTTGGATCGTCTTGCTGAAGAGGGGCTGCGTTTCACGCACGCTTTCACACCCACACCGACGTGTGCCCCTTCTCGTTCAACGCTCTATACCGGGCTTTACCCGACTCGGCATGGAGCAATGGGGAATCATACGGAATGCCACGCGCATCTCAAAGCCTTACCTCATACGCTTCGTGAACTCGGATATCGGGTCGCAATTGCTGGAAAGACACATGTTAAACCGGAAACGCTCTTTGATTTTGAGTATATTGGCGGTTTTCTTCCAAAGAACGCTGAACACAACCGGAAATACCGGAGAGAAGGGCTTGATATAGCTCCGGTTCAACGTTTCCTTTCTGACCATCGGCAACAGAATCCGGATCAGCCGCTTTGCCTCATTCTTGGTGATAGCAATCCGCACGTTACATGGGAACCCAACAAAATTTATGACCCGAACACCTTACCGTTACCTCCGTATATGGCTGATACACCGATTGCTCGGAATGCACTTGCTAACTATTATCAGGACATTACGACGATGGATACCCGCATCGGTGCGGTCAACAAGATGCTGGAAACGGATGGGTATGCCGACAATACGCTCTTCATCTACACGACCGACCACGGTTCCGAGTGGCCCCACTGTAAATGGACCTTGTATGACACCGGCACTCGTTTACCGTTTCTCGCGAAGTGGCAGGGCGAGATTCCAGCCAACACCGTCTCCGATGCGATGATTTCGCACGTTGATTTCTTCCCCACACTTATAGACATTGCCGGGGGTGAACCGCCCGACAGTTTAGATGGCACAAGTTTTAAGAATGTCCTGCTTGGACAGCAAGCAGCTTTCCGCGATAAGATCTACGGCACGCACACTCGCGACGGGAACATGAATGTATTTCCACAACGATGCGTCCGTGATAGCCACTACAAATACATCTTAAACTTGATGCCCGAAAATAGATGGACGACCCACTTTACTGAGGTTGAAGGGATTCCAGAGAGCCACGCGGAGGTATGGAACAGTTGGGTCGAAAAAGCCGAGACCGATCCGCAAACCGCACAACTCATTTATCTCACGCAACATCATCCGGTAGAGGAGTTATATGATGTGACAGTGGATCCGTATGAGTTCAACAATTTAGCTTTCAGTGTGAAGATGCGCCCAACTCTTGAAAAGATGCGCGCTGATGTCCGACACTGGATGCATTCACAAGAAGATGAAGGGGGACCGGAAACATGCAATCCAAACTGATGAACAATTATCTTATAAACCTGAGGTCGCTGTTTTCGCACAAGGCTGATTTAATAGGCTTTTCAGTTTTATTAATTACTATTGTTTTCTTATGCTTTGCTTGTGGTAACGCCGAACGAACAACAAACGTTGTAACTGAACCGGAGGACGCGGCTGAAGAACTCCCGCCCGGTGAAGGGTTGGATATCGGAGCACTCGCCCCTGAATTCACACTTCCAGATAGCAATGGGAAATCCCATAGTCTGTCGGAATACCGTGGACAGAAGTTGGTTATTGTCTTCTATCGCACTGGTACGTGAGGCACCTGTCAAGCGCAACTCGGTGAGTTGCAAGAAGGTTATGATGACATTCAAGCCGAAGGCGCTGATCTGATTGCTATCAGTGCCGATCCGTTGGCTGTTGTTAGTTCAACGCAGGAGAAACTTCAAATCACCTATCTCTTGCTCGCGGATGAACACACGAAGACGATCGCTGACTATAATGTTGTTGATCCAAGTGAAATCGAGGTAGCACGTCCAGCGACCTATATTATTGATGAGAATGGTCGTGTCGCATGGAAATACCTTGACGCTAGCGGTGGCAAACGCATCGGACCTGATCCAATTGTCACACAGTTGAATAAATTTTAGTAAGGAGTCTTTTTGAAATGATTGATGTCTGCTTTTTTGCTGACGAGGTTTCTAAAACTGATTTTGAAGAAGCCATTAAACTCGGTGTTGAAGCCGGTGCAAATACCGTCGAAATACGCGGCGGCGTTTGGGGCAAACACGTAACCGAAATTGACGATGACGATGTCCAACGCGCCCAGGATGTGCTTGGCAACTATAACGTCCGGGTCGCCAGCATCGGGTCTCCGTTTGGGAAATGCTCGATTGACGATCCACAGGAGTATGAGCAACATCGAAAGCACTTTGATCGGATGGTGACGTTGGCACACGCTTTTGATACCGAGGTCATTCGAGGATTTACATTTTGGAATCCGAATCGGCGTGTTGAAGGCGCAGGACGCCCGGATATTAACGACTATATGGAACGGATCGTTGAGAAGCTTTCGCTTGTCGTTCCGATCGCCGAGAGCGCGGATGTCAAACTCTGCTTTGAAAACGAAAGTGCATGTCTCGCTGGAACCTGTGAAGAGACGCGTGCGGTCATCAACGCGCTCGGAAATAGTCGGGCACTCACCTCTTGTTGGGATGTCAATAATGGGTTACATTGCGGAGAAAATCCGTTGCCGGACGGGTATGCGCATATTAAGGGATTGGTGCGTCATCTCCATGTGAAACCGAATGCAGAGAAAAACCTCAATCCAATCGGCGACACGGAATTACGCTATGAGCAGGTGCTGGAAACACTCGTCGCCGATGGATTCACTGGCGCAGCGAGCATTGAACATTGGGGACAACCGGAAAATATGTTAAAAGGCGTACGGCAATTACGAGCCTTAGTTGATGCTATGAAATTACGCCATTAAGGGATAATTGCTTTACATTCTGCTTATTGATAAAGGAGAACACAATGCAACTGAAGCCGGATGCACCACAATTGACTTGGCAGGGAGCTGTCTCCCTTCAGAAAACCGAAGATGGGATAATGCCGTGGCGTACACCGCACCCGCAGCATATCCTATTCCCGGAGCCGTTACTGGAACGCTCAGCGATGCCCGCAGGCGTTCGCATCAGTTTTCGGAGCGACACGACGCGAGTTTCGGGTAGCATCGCGCCGCAGAAGGAAACCGGCATGCTGGATCTCTGTTGCGATGGTGAAGTTGTGGCATCGCTTGACTTGGCGCAAAATGACAACTTTGATTTTGAAAATTTGCCTGATGGGGAAAAATTAATTGAGTTGTGGCTGCCACAATTCGGAAGGTTTCAACTCCGCGGCTTGGAGATAGATGATGGCGCGACGCTGGAGTCGTTCACTGACGAGCGGCCCCGATGGATTACCTACGGTAGTTCTATTACACAGTGTAGGACGGCAGCATCTCCGACACAGACATGGCCAGCGATCGTCGCACGTGGACACGCGCTAAATCTAACCTGTCTCGGTTATGGCGGACAATGCCATCTCGACGCAATGGTCGCACGAATGATCCGGGATTTACCAGCGGATTATATCTCAATGTGTCTCGGTATTAACATTCAAGGGGCATCCAGTTTGGGACCGCGGGCGTTTCGCCCTGCGATTATCGGAGCAGTCCAGATTATCCGTGAGAAACACCCAGATATTCCACTTGTGTTGATGTCGCCTATCTGTTCACCACCGCGGGAGGAGAATCCGAACGCTGTAGGGTTCCATTTGAAGAAGATGCGTGAAGAGGTGCAAGCCGCCGCTGAAGCCCTGAAAACACACGGCGATCGGAATGTCCATTACGTTGATGGGTTAAGTGTATTCGGGGCTGACTACGTCCATTTGCTTCCAGATGCCCTGCATCCGGACGCTGAAGGGTACAGAGTAATGGGTAAGAATTTCATAGCTGAAGTCGCCGAGAAATGTTTTGTATAAATAACACAAGGGGTAGGCACAAGACCTACCCCATAGGGGTCAATTTGGTGATTTTTCACAGTATGTTGTAGGAGCATCTCTACAGATGCTGCCCCTACGGGGCTTTTCATGGTTTGATACGCGCTGCTACACAGATGCCGTCCCTACGGGACTAAAGAGTGGAGATTCACCTTACATTTTCTACCCAATACGTGAGATATTTGACTTCAGAACGCTTTTCTTATAACAAAAAACATGCCTATTTTTTTAAGATTGACGGCTATGGGTAGGCACAAGACCTACCCATATAGATTAGTGGGCTTTTAGTTTTGCCCAAGTGCTTGCCAGCTTGCCTTTCGCTGAAACATCTAATGCAGCTTCCCAGCCGTTTTCCATGAGGAGTTGAATGTCCTCTTCCTCTAACGCCACGCCTTTTTTCGTTACAAAGACCTCATCTAATCCACCGACAAGGTTTTCACTTCCCCATCCACCGAATTTCAAGGCAGCCGGATTGTCCATCGTCGCGCCGACATTTCTCTCGGTTTCCATTTTCCCGTTCACATATAGGGAGATAACGCCTTTTTTACGAACAGCGACGGTGTGATGCCATCCCTTTCCAACGATATCGGTTTTACCATCATCAATATGTTGACCGCCACCCTCAAAGATAAAGAAACCGGTGTCTCTATCAATGCTTGAACTCATCGCCCAAAACCCTGCGCCGCCGTTCCGTTTGATGACGACATACGCGTCTTTATTTTCTGAATTCATCCAACACCCAACGGTAAAGTCATCGTCTTCAAAGTTGAAGAGATCGTTATGCTCAATGGTGACAAACTTGGGGCTTCCATCGAACTCCAATGCTTTGCCGAACTTCCCATCTATCCATTTGGGTCCGTCAAATTCTCCATCGTTTCCATTGTCAGTGAAGTCGCCGACAACTTTTCCTTTACCTTCATCAAAGAGCCACACGCCAGCAAAATCGTCAAGATTGATTTCGGCATTACCAATCGAGACAATGATGAAACTGAGGCAAATACTGCAAAATATTGTGAATCCACCGAATCTCATTTTTGTCCTCCTATTTCTATAGCACCTCCTGTCTCCGCGGAGGCGTAGATAGCATCGGTTATTTTCTGAACAACAAGTGCATTTTCCAGACTCGTCAAGGTTTGCCGGTTTTCGCGTATACCGGCAGCGAAATCAGACAACGGTGTGCTGTGTTGAAGTTCCGGTGCCTCGCCTACTTCCGCGAGCGTTACGGACTCCACACCGCCTTCTGTTGTTGTGCGATTATAAGTGACACTTTCCGGTTTTCCATCACCCATGGTTAATTTGAGAGAACCCTCCGTGCCGATAATTTCCCAACCTTCGTGTGTGTGCATCGTCATGAACTCACCACGTTCAACGCTGAGCACAATACCACCTTCACATCGAACGAGTGCAGTATAGTGAGTTTCCGCATCGGAACCCGGAGCAATGTGCGATTCAAATACCGATGGCACCGTCCATGTCTGTGCAAATACGGTCTTCGGTTTGAGCTGCCACCCTGTAATGCCGAGCAGATAGTCGAGGTCGTAACATCCCCAGTTAACAAGAATGCCGCCGCCGTTGAGTGCCTTAACCAATCGCCAAGCAGGGCGCGGTGTGTTGGGTTCTTTTCCCGCGCCTCTGATGGCACGGCAGTGGACACTGCGGAGTTCCCCCAAACCACCCGACGTGATGAGTTGCGTCGCAAGTTGGGCAGCTGCCCTGAAACGGTTCCGCGAAGAACAACATCCTGAAATTAAGTCACCCCGCGCAGCGATGAGTTGTTCAACTTCGGCAGCGTTCATTGCAATCGGTTTTTCAATCAGGACGTGCTTGCCCTTTTCAAAGGCGCGGAGGGCTACCTCTGTCCGATACTGCGTCGGAAATGCGAGTACAACTGCTTCGACTTCATCATCGTTGAGCAGATCGATGTCGTTGCTATACATTTTGGGTGGGTTAAAGCGTTTCGCAGCAGTGGTTCTGTTTTCCTCAATCATATCCGCCGCGGCGACTAACTCAATATGTGATGCCTCTGAGGCAATACCGAGATGCCTACTTCCGATGACACCACACCCAATTACACCTACTTTTACTGGTTTCATAATGACAAAAATCCTTTCTCAAGATGGAATCTAAGCAATAAGATGAAGTTCCTGATTGGTGTTGACAATGGATATCAAGCTCGAACTCCATCACTTAGTATGGCATAGAGGTGGGTTGATGTCAAGAAAATTCTAAGGTCTGAATAGTGGTATGGGGCGCGGTGAGGTTTATAGTGGGAGAAATGGGCGGATATGTGTGAAGATCCGCCCTATTTATAGATAGGATATTGCTTTAGAAAGAGGATTTGATTTGTGCCCAACGGGTCGCGAGTTTACCTTGCGGTTGGACAGGCAGACCTTCCGCTTCAAAGATTTGTTCGACTTCGGCTGCCGAGAGGGCTTTGCTATAAATCATAACCTCGTCGATGATGCCGACAAAGCCACCGTCGCCTGCTTTGCCGATTTCAGTTTCTGAACCGCCCGTTGTCATAGGACCGTTGTAGTTCTGTTCTTTCTCTAATTCGCCATCGACATAGAGTTGCATTTCTTTTTTGTTCACGACCCCTACCATGTGGTGCCATTCGCCTTTTTTGAAGGCTGCGGCACCGAAACCGCCATCGCCTTGCCATCCGGGTGTGACAATGAATTCCATCTCTTGTCCGGCGTTTCTACCATCAAACCGTAATGCCCAACCGTTGACATCGCGCTGTGCAACAATCGTCCCACAACATCCGGCGACAACGCCTTTGACGGGACTATCGCTGTCAGCATTCACCCAAGCAACAACGCTCATCTCTTCTGCTCCGGCAAATTCTAATGAAGCGGTGCCGGGAATATGGACGAAATTCTCGCCGTTAAATTCGAGTGCTTTTCCAACTTTGCCAGCAACGGGTTTCGGGTTCCCATCAAGTTCACCATCGTTGTCGCCTAACACATCCTCGACCTTACCACCGGCGATTGTCCCTTCATCAAAGGACCAGTAGCTTACGACACCTTCTAATGGGAGTTGTGCGTCCGTTAAAGGAACTAACACAAAGAGGCACGCAGTGAATAGGGTTAACACTGATGTTCTTCGTAACATGTGATTTTGTTTCCTTATGTTGTTGTAGGTATAAAAAGGTGGCCGGCAAAGGATGAGCCTCCCCGCCTGCCAATTGCCTTAATACTGCTGCTTAACGTTTGCCCAAGTTGTGGAGAGTTTGCCTTCGGGTTCAACCGGTGTCAGAAGCAACGCGGAAAGCCCTTTGTCCATTATCATCTGGATTTCGTCAGCAGTTAGCGCAACGTTGAAGATAGCAACTTCGTCAATAATTGCATCTCCGAATCTGCCATCACAACAGGTGTCCCTACCGATGAATAGCGGTCCATCGTCAGCATCAATTGGATCGGTATTGATTTCCATTGTGCTTTCTGCCACGCCATCGATATAGATATTCCACTCACCGGTAGCACTGTCAAAAGTGGTGGTGTAGAGATGCCAATCGGTGATGTCGGCGGGTCCGACTTCTCCATCGCGCCAGCCACCGGGTTTGTTCCAGCAGCCATTGTTACAAATCGGCCATGAAACATTTTTCGTTCCTGCGTTGGGATGGATGATATATGCATTGCGTTTTTCAACCATCCAGCCGTGCTGATTCCAGTCATCTGTCATGCTTTTAACCCAGATTGAGATGGTGATAGCGTCCGTCGGATTTACGTGTGCAGGGACTTCAACGTAGGCACTTGTGCCATTGAGCTCCAACCCCGAACCAAACACACCACTCACCCACGCTGGGTTGCCTACCAACGCGGCATCAAGCGCGCTGTTGGAAGAATCTACGGCAACATCGCCACTTCCTTCATCGAACAACCAGAGTCCTGTTAGCGTGTCTATCCCAAGTTGTGCGAGCGCAGGATTCGCAAACAGACAGACGCTCAAGATTAAGCTGAAGCCTACAAAGGTTAATCGTGTTATAGATTTCATGAAGATCTCCTAATATATTTAGATATTTGCGTCTACAAACCGAATTTGACGTGTTTGTGAGACGTGTTTAAACCTAAGTCTAATTATTATGCCACGAAATTGAACGGGTGTCAATCAAATTTTTGGGCAGTAAAAGTGATTAGCGGTTTGCCAAATCTGCCCGATTTCGTGCAGTTGGACATAAAGTCTGCCCAATTTTGTGCAGTGTTTTCTGGATATTTTGCAAGAAGTCCGATGGGGTGGATATTGTTTGGATAGGCACGAAATTTGCTACATTTTCAAAGTAAACGCTCCTTTGGATTTTACTATGGGGCTGTTTGGTTTTCAGTTGACATAAATTGTTAGGGCGTGATATTATATAGGGTAAGATGAAGCGTGTAGACTTTAGTTCATAGTTCTTGAAGAGTATAATGCACTACCTAAAACGAAGGGCGTTGTTTGCAAGCCCATTTCGAGATGTAAGAAGGAGGCTGGCGTTCATTCCACACCGAAAGGAGTGGGTTTCGATGCCGCGAAATCTGATGAAACTAAGAGAGCAAATATTATCTATTTTAGTAGTTATGCTACTGCTTGCTGCTGCGCCGTTCGCGCTTGCACAGAAGACATGGGTGACGGTAAGTGAATCTAAGTGGCAGGCTACCTTTTCCGATGTCTTTTTTGTAGACGCACAACACGGATGGATTGTCGGTAGTAAGGCAACAATTTTACATACCACCGATGGTGGACAGACTTGGAATCAGCAACCCCTGCCACTTGATGTTGAGTTAACGAAAGTCCGTTTTATCGATCCACAAATTGGCTGGGTCGTTGGTGAAAATGGCACGGTGTTAAAGACCACCGATGGTGGGCAAACGTGGATGAAAAAGAATACAGGCAAACGCACGGCGCTGTTAGCGGTCTCTTTTGTTGATGATAAACACGGCTGGGCAAGTGGAGATGGTGGACTTATCATCGGTACGAAAAACGGTGGTACAACATGGGAAGAGCAGGAAATTGACACCAATAACACAATAGAAGGTATCCACTTTGTGAGTCCACAGGTCGGTTGGGCGGCAGGTGGTGGTGGCACACTCCTTCATACCACCGATGGTGGGCAGACCTGGGGGTTCCAAACAAGTGCCACGGTCAACACCCTTGATGCTCTTTTTATGCTGAGTGACAAAGCAGGCTGGGCGGTTGGTGCCGGTGGTGCTGTTGTCGCAACAATTGATGGGGCCAGTTGGAAAGTTCAAGAGAGCAGAGTCCCGAATTCTAACGGTATGCCTGAACCCGTTTGGGATGTTCATTTTGTTGATGAAAATGTGGGTATCGCTGCTGCGGAATTCGGTGTCATCTTACGCACAAAGGATGGTGGCACAACGTGGGCACCGCTTGAATCTCGACCTGTTGCTGCCCGCCTCAAGGGTATTCACATGATTAACACAACCGAAGCATGGATCGTTGGCGATAAGGCAACGATCCTCCACACCACAGATGGTGGTGAAACATGGGACGTTGTCTCAAGTGCCAACGAACTTCGTGCCGCTTATTTCCATAACGACATGCTCGGTTGGGCAGTCGGTGAAGCAGGAAGCGTTTTGCACACCGACGATGGTGGTGAAACATGGAAACCACAAAATAGTGGAAACGTCTTTGACCTTTACGGCATAGGGTTTATTGATGAAAACGTCGGTTATATCGTCGGGACCAACGCTGCGTTGGCTGAAACAAAGGATGGCGGAAAAACTTGGGGAGACCTCAGCGATCCGGGTGATGAAGGCCACGGCACCGCAGAACGAATTAAGTTTGAGGGGGACATGAGCTGGCTAAGTGCCATGGGGTCTTACGCCATGAGTTTTGGGACTCCTACACACGCGTGGGCGGTAGGTGAAATGGCAAGGGTTATGCACACGAATGATGGCGGTCAAACTTGGAGGAATCAAGATGGAGCTGCTATGTTCGTCAATCTGTACGGAGCTCATTTCATCAATGAAAATGTAGGTTGGGTCGTCGGAGACGCTGGCACTATCTCGAAAACTATAGATGGTGGACTAACTTGGACCCCTACTTCGCAAGGACCCACATGGAACGATGTTCATGCGGTAGATGACCAGACAGCGTGGGTCGCTGGTGAACAAGGGGCTATTATGGCGACAAAGGATGGCGGTGTAACATGGATTGACCAAACAGTTCCTACGCAAGCCAATCTTAATGCTATTTTGTTCCGGGATGCCAACGAAGGTTGGGCAGTTGGAGAAGGTGGAACGATTCTTTACACATCCGATGGTGGTGTAACATGGTTGATACAGGAGTCGCCGACGATGAGTAATCTGCGAGATCTCGTCCAAACGCCAAGTGGTCAGCTCTGGGCAATTGGGGATGCCACAACCATTATCCGCTATTAGGTGCTATCTATATAACAGGGTGAGCGGGTTCCTATATCCGCTCATCTTCATAATTTTGCGTATGTATCATCCGCAGCTGGCGAGGTTTGAAACCTCGTCAGCGATGGGGTTTGCGTGAATCCTAATAATTTCATTTGCGTATAGGAGGACACAACTGTAATGAATCTATTACGGTTCTGTCACTTTATCTGTGCCGGAACCTTTCTACTCCTTCTCATAAATCTCTCCGCTGTAGCACAAGAACCGCAGGTTTTGACCTTAGAGAAAAGTATTGAGATTGCTAAACAGAACAATCTTGATATCCAAACTGCTGAACAAAACCTCGAAGCTGCCGAGGCACAAGTTCGCGCAGCACGCGCAGGACTCTTGCCAAGAATTACAGCGAACGGCAATTACACCTATTTTAAAGATATACAAAAATCAGTAATTCAAGCCGATGGTGGGTTTGGTTTCCCGATGCCGGGTGAAGAAATGAACGAGATGTCGCCGCCGAGTGCGGATAATGAGTCTGACCTAATTGAATTGGAATTTGGTGCACATCATAATGTTCAAGGTACAGTTAATTTAACGCAACCTATCTTCGCGTGGGGACGTTACTACTACGGCTATCAAGCCGCGAAACTCAACTATCAGGCAACGCAGCGTAATGTTGATGCCGCTTATAACCAACTCCGTTTGGACGTATCTGAGGCGTTTTATGGGGCATTGGTTGCCCAAGAGTTCGTCAGGGTAGCACAACAAACCGTTGCATTGGTTGAAGAACAACTCGGAATCGCGGAAGCATCACTCAACGCGGGAGCTGCAACTAACTTTGATGTACTTCGCGCCAAAGTCCAACTTGCAAACGCCAGATCACAACTCATTCGGGCAGAGAACGGGGTCCAAACCGCCAAAAACGCCTATAAAACAGTTCTTAACATCCCGCTCGCTGAGAACATATCGGTTGAAGGCGTACTTGAGATTCCAGACAACTATAAAATGCTGGCGTTAGACCTTGATGGCTTCATACAACGCGCACTTGAGAATCGTCCTGAAGTGCACCGCACACAATTCTCCGAGCATGCTGCCCAACAACAGATTAACATTGCTAAAACGCGGAGTCGTCCAGACCTCGGTCTCTTCTCAAACTATCAGATTTCACAGAATGAAAGACTTACCGAAATGAATAGGATTTGGAGCGTCGGTTTCCAAATCAATATCCCGATTTTTGATGGGTTTGCATCGAGCGCAGCTGTCCAACAGAGTGAGTCTGCTTTAAAACAGGTTCAGTTGGGTGGAGACCAAGTCAAAGTTGGCGTTGAATTTGAGGTACGCACTGCCTATCTGAATCTTCGTGGTGCGCAAGCCCTTATTGATGTGCAGCGCGAAGCGGTTACCCAGGCACGGGAGAGCGTCCGCATTGCAAATCTCCAATTTCAGAATGGGATCATTACCACGGTCGCACTAACCGACACACAAATCGCACTTGCACAAGCGGAAGTTAACCGCCTGCAGGCATACCACGATTATGTCGTCGGTTTGGCGAGGTTGGAAAAAGCGATCGGACAAGTACTGCAGTAAGCATTTGAATTTCGTAATCTCAAAAGTGAAACACAAATACGTGGAATCTAAAGCAAACACAAATTTCGACAGGACTTACGCAGCGTCCTGCTGGCGAGGTTTCGAACCTCGCCAGCGGCGTGCGGGCCGTAGGTACTCATCAGCAAATTACGTAAGTCCTATTCGGTCTATCTCCATGTCTAAATGTTCCTACAAGGTCGGTTGAAGGGAGAAAATAAATTGAAGAAAGTACTGATTGTCATAGTCATAGTATTAGTGATAGCAGCAATAATTGCTGCGCCTCGGTTTCTGAAACCTGAGGGACCTGAAACCTCTCAGACTGCAGCCGTAGTGCTTAAACCGGTGGAAATTACAAAAGCAAAACGGGGCGAGATTCGTTCGGAACTCGAATTGTCTGGGACTATTCAAGCGGAGTCACAAGTCAGCGTCTTCCCTAAAATAGCCGGTCGCCTTGTTGTCTTAACCGTGGATGAAGGAGACAGCGTAAAAAAAGGTGTACCTCTTGCGACCGTGGAGCATGAGGAACTGGAACTCGCTGTTCAACAAGCAGAAGCGACACTGGAAGCCGCGGAGACCGCTTATTCTCAAGCAAAGCAGCTCGCGAAAGTACGAGTGCAGTCGCAGATTTCCCAAGCAAAGGCGCAATTCCGCGCAGCCGAGATTGCCCTACAGCAGGTTGTAGATCTCTCCGAAATCCGGACAGTCACACAGATAGAACAAGCACAGGCGGCGTTAGAATCACTCGTCGCGAACCTTGAGAAAATTAAAAGCGGTGCCAGGGACGAAGACCGGCAGCAGGCACAAGCCGGACTGAGTCAAGCCGATGCAAACCTCGCTAATGCCAAAAGCAATCATACGCGGATGCTGCAACTCTTTCAAAATGGCGCGATTAGCCAACAATCGCTCGAAGGTGCGAAGACCCAGTTGGATATTGCTGTCGCACAGCATAAGATTGCAGCTGAACAACTTCAACTTATTGATAACGGCGCGCGGTCCGAGGACATCCAAGCGATGGAGGCACAGGTTCAACAAGCAGAAGCTTCCTTACGGTTGGCACAGAGACAAGCTACCACAAGATCATGGGAGAAAGACATTGAACTTGCACATTCTCAGGTCGAGACCGCAAAGGCAGCTCTTACTTCCGCTGAAGCCTTAAAAACGGCAAAAAGTTGGGAAGCGGAGATTACATCGGCGAAAACGGCTCGCACGCAGGCATATGTCGCCCTCAAACTTGCCCAGAAACGCTTAAGCGATGCCACCATTCATGCACCGATTTCTGGTATCATCTCTAGACGCTACTTAGATCTCGGGGGCATGGCACTTCCAACAGCACCGCTTTTTGAGATTGTCAATATTGATACTGTCAAAGCCACCGTTGATGTGATTGAAGCCCACTTGAACCAATTGGCGCTCAATCAGCGGGCATTGATAGAGGTTGATGGTATAAGTGCCCAGATGTCCGGTAGTGTTGTTTTTATTAGTCCGACTTTGATGCCAGCCCGTCGCACAGCGACTGTTGAAGTCGGCATTGATAACCCGGACGGAACTCTTAAACCGGGAATGTTCGCGAAGGTCACTATCCCGATCAAGATCCATGCGGATGCGATTCTCATCTCGCGTGCTTCTCTCATTGAGGATGCTAACACAAAGACACAGAACGTCTTCGTTATTGAGAACGGGGTCAGCCAGCGTCGCGCTGTGGAGATAGGGCTTTTACGTGGTGGCGAAGCTGAAGTTCTCAACGGACTTGCTGAGGGTGAAGCTGTTGTTGTTGCTGGACAACATTCTCTGAAACAGGGAGAGCGCGTTAGGGTTGTCAATCCTTAGGTGTTCTTATGTTGGTATACGCTGGTGTGGAAATAGAAGGTTTTTGCGGGATCTGTTTAAAAAGTGCTTGATAAATTAACGAAATTAGCATAATATGGTGTAGGAAACACGTGTTATCTTTGTGACACTGAAGATGTTTCAAAAGAGTCGTGCCATGTCAAGAAAATCTGGGTGAAACCTTTTTCGCTGGGGTTTCTGTTCTGAATTTGAAAAAGGGTTACCAGTAGCATCACTACAAAGAAGTCCTCGTCGGAAAGACAGATGAAAGTTGAGCAACTCCACGGTCCCAGAGTGAAATCCTTTCAGGTCCTTGAGCTGGAGTATCTTTTACAGGAGGATTCTCCTGAGCTTTTCTTTTCGTTTGGTTTACAAAAGGGTGGACAAGTAGTTGTCACCTGTGCCCCAGCGAGGCTCGACATCATGGGCGGCATTGCTGACTACTGCGGCGCGAATGTCTTTGAAATGACGATCAACCGAACCGCAATCGCCGCATGCCAAGCTAGAGCGGATAGGAACCTCTGTGCTGTCACACTCCGAGCGGGGAGTCAGTTCAAACCGAACTTTCATTTATCGCTTGATAGTTTCTATACCGATGGCACTCTCAAAACGTATTCACAGATTCGGGAACATTTCAACGAAGAACCGGGAACTGAGTGGGCGGGATACATACTCGGTGCGTTTTACGTGCTCCTCAAGGAAGGAAAGATCGATCAATTTCCGCACGGTGCTACGATAGTTATCAAGAGTGATATTCCGGTAGGAGGTGGCGTTGCTTCCTCCGCGGCTATTGAAATCGCTGCGTTGATGGCGATTGATCGACTCTATAGTTTGGAATTAGGCGCGATGGAAATAGCGCGCCTTGCACAAATCGTTGAAAATCGAATTGTTGGTGCCCCTTGTGGCATTATGGATCAGGTGACTGCTGCAGCAGGCACGTCAACAAAGATTCTCTCAATTCTTTGTCAACCCGACGAAATTCTTGAATTGGTTTCATGTCCGTTAAATGTGAGTTTTGTTGGCATCTATACGAGAGTACATAGGAGCACAACGAGCACTGCCTATATTGACACGCGCACTGGGACTTTTATGGGGTTGACTATCCTCAAAGCGGCTTTCTCATCGAAATCCGAACTCGGTTCTACGGAAGGCGACCGCGCTCGCAAAATATCCGATGCGTTAGCAGATAACTATCTATGCAACCTTTCTGTAGAGGTGTTTCGCGAGCAGTGTGAGCACTTGTTGCCTGAACAGATGCATGGCGCAGAATTTCTTGAAAAGTACGAGAAAACTGTTGATACTGTTACACAGGTTGACCCGCAGAAGGTGTATTCTATCAGGAGCCGAGTACAGCACGCAATTTACGAAAACGCACGTGTCAAACAATTTATTGCCGCCATAAAAAACGCCGATAGAGATCCGGATAACATACAGCACTACCTTAGAGAAGCCGGTAGCCTTATGTACGAATCGAATGCCAGTTACCGCGATCGGGCAGGACTCGGGGCACTCGAAGTTGACGGGCTTGTCAACATTGCTCGGAAGATTGGGGAACAAGGTGGTATCTACGGTGCTAAAATTACGGGCGGTGGCGGCGGTGGTACTGTTGCCCTGCTGTGCCACGGTAGTGTGGAGACTTCCCTGACACAAATCCTCGCTGCCTACAAATTGGCTTGGGGAATAGATGGCGAACTCATCCGAGGTAACGCCGCTGGAGCGTTTGAGTTTGGTCATATCCTCTGGGAATTGAAAGAACTCGAACCGCCTACACATTTTTAACGAATAGTTATCAGTGCTCAGGGCGGTTGCATTGCAACCTTTCGGCTTTCGGGGCGACTCTACGGCTAAATGTGCTATTTCTATAAGAAGCATATTCAATGACCAGAAGTCCACCGATTGCTGATGGCTGATAGCCGACTGCTGTAGAGAAGGTGAAAATGGAGCAAAACTTAGACAGGCAAGACCGGCACCGTGAGATCGGCGTTACATGGCGTGCCATACTTATTGCTATTTTCTTAATCCCACCTAACGTCTTTTGGGTTATTGAAGTTGAATGTGTCTGGCATTCTGGGCACCCAACGACCATCTCCCTATTCTGGAACGTCGTTCTCAACATCTTTTTCCTGATCTTAATAAATCTCTTCCTGAAGCGTGTCGCGCCGCGGTCAGCGTTGACACAAGGTGAGCTGATTACTATCTACGCGATGCTCTCTATTGCGTCCGGCTTAGCTGGCCACGATACATTAGCCTTGACAATCCCAGCACTTCCACACGCATTCTGGTTTGCGACAATCGAGAACGATTGGGCAGACATGTTTCATAGTTATATCCCACAGCATCTCGTCGTTGCAGATAGAGAGCTTATCCGTGGGTTTTATGAAGGCAATACTCCCTTTTACAACGCTAAAATTGGCGGTGCATGGATAAAGCCGACCTTATGGTGGACATCGTTGGTTGTTGCCCTCGGTACCATTATGATTTGCATGAATGTGCTAATTCGGAAGCAGTGGACAGAACACGAGAAATTATCATACCCTATTATTCAACTTCCGATGGCGATTACGGAAGGCGGTGGTGCCGCACAGCTTTTCCGAAATCGTGTCCTATGGTATGGGTTTATCATCGCCGCATTGCTGAATGTTTGGCACGGTTTAGCACACTTCTTTCCAGTCCTTCCGGATTTCAGTGTCCGCCATAACGCCCGGAATTGGGGTACATTCTTTACCGAAAAACCGTGGAATGCTGTCGGTGGTATCCCTGTCCCGCTCTACCCTTTTGTGATCGGTTTGGGGTTCCTGTTACCACTCGACCTCTCCTTTTCCCTCTGGTTTTTCTACCTGTTTGAGAAAGTGCAACGCGTTTTCGGAAGCGCGCTCGCAATCCCAGCCCCATTTCCGTATGGCAGTGAACAATCTATCGGGGGGTGGATGGCGATCTTTGTCATCGCACTGCTTGTAACGCGCAGGCACCTTGCCAACGTTGCACGCACCGTCTTAGGAATGCGCGGTGGTATTGACGATTCACAAGAGCCGATCCGTTACCGTACAGCACTCTTGCTCATTGTTATCGCTGGTCTCTTTATTGTCTGGTTCTGTTTAAAGGCTGGCATGACGCTCCCAATTATTCTGCCTTTCTTCGCGTTTTTCTTTGCCATTTCCTTAGCAATTACACGTGTGCGCGCGGAACTCGGTCCCCCCGCACATGAGATGGCAGGTATGTGTAACGCGCAGCAGTTTTTAGTCAATATCCTTGGAACACGTCGCATCGGACCAAATAACCTGACCGTTTTCCCTTACTTCTGGTTCTTTAGTGGACGCGGATACCGCGAACACATCATGCCCCATCAACTTGAAGCCTTCAAAATGGCGGAACGCACAAACATGAATACCAAAAAACTGGTGCTTGCAATGGTTATTGCCGTTGTCTTGGGTTCGCTCGCGTCGTTCTGGGCAACTCTCAGTGAACTCTATCGGCTCGGTGGTGCGATCACTGGGGCAGGTGGTGGTATTGGGCCGTCGGTAGGGCATATTGGTCAATTTGGCTGGCTTGCGGGTTTGTTCTCTTTCCCACGCGACCCAGATGTCTCTGCAATGAGTTTCATGGCAGGTGGCATGGGCTTCACCTTCTTTCTCATGGTGATGCGGATGCGTTTTATTTGGTGGCCCCTCCATCCTGCGGGTTATCCTATCTCCATGACGGGTGGTGTTGGCTATTTTTGGAGTTGTCTCGTTATTAGTAGTTTTCTTAAGTGGATGGCACTCCGATTCGGGGGACCGGGGACCTATCGAACAATGGTCTTCTTCTTTTTCGGTGTTATTCTCGGTGAATACTGTGTTGGTGCGTTCTGGAGTGTTTTAAGCGTCATCATTCGTGAACCTATCTACGACTTCGCGCCGGGGTAGAAAATTGTAAAGCGTGCTAAAATGCCTAAGGTTGACGGGGCAATCAGACAATAACTTGCAAACTTTAGCTTCACTTTTAAACTTAGAAGTTCTACCTCGCCGGTAATCATTTAAAATTTATGATAAAATTTCGACTAATTTACCTCTATCTTTTAACAGTAAGCCTCATCCCTGTCACAACTTGCATCGCTGCCGATGAAGGCGCACATGCCGCCGAATTTCTCAGCCACGGTGTAGGCGCGCGGGCTTTGGGAATGGGAAGCGCGTTCGTTGCTATTGCTGACGATGCAACCGCTACCTACTGGAATCCGGCTGGACTTACCAAAGTTAAAAAACATAGTTTCTCTGCTATGTATTCCGATACTTTTAGCACAGGAGATGGGAGTTGGCTGAGCAGGGGATTGGTTACCTACAATTTCATCAACTATGTCTATCAAATTGAAGACATCGGTAGCCTCGGTTTGAGTTGGATCCGACTCGGTATTGACGATATACCACGCACGACCTTCATTGATATTAACAACAACGGTATCCTCGGCGATTTTCAGGACAAAAATGGCAATGGCATCAAAGAGGAGGGTGAACCCTATATCGACAAACCTGAAGTCGCGGAGTATTTCAGCAATACCGATAACGCTCTCCTCATCTCTTATGCCCGCCAGGTTCACCCGATGGCAGCTGTCGGTGGCAACCTCAAGCTCCTCAATCAATCTATCTTTGAGAACAGTGGAAACGGTTTTGGTATTGACATCGGTCTGATTGCGGAACCCTACAAAGGTGTCCGAATCGGCGCAATGTTGTTGGATGCGACAGGCACGCAAATCCGATGGGACACCCCTGACAAGCCGACGTTTACCCGCACGCGCCGACTCCGATTCGGCACGGGTTACCAGTTTACTGTGCCGCGTCTTGGCAAAGGTGCTATCAGCGCGGACTTTGAAACCGATCAGGCAGATCTGAAAACGGACGGTTCAGGCGGTGGACTTGTCCTACGCGTCGGTGCAGAATACTGGCTCTTCAATACCCTTGCACTTCGTGGTGGCTGGAATGGGCATGGACTTTCTGCAGGTGCTGGACTTCGCTTACGGATAAATGCCATGTCGTTCTTTGTCAACTACGCTTTCAACACCCACACCCTTGGCGGTTCGCAACGTATCTCTGTCTCTGGGCAATTTTAGTTTTCCTCAACTACGCAAGAAATATTCAAAATGAGAAAAACACTGTTTACTATATTTTTAACACTACTTTTTGTTTTTAATTTATATCTACCGACCAGTTTTGCTCAAGATCATACCCAGTGGGCATTGCCTGAAGGCGCGAAAGCCCGTCTCGGTAAAGGAAACATGAATGACATAGCCTATTCACCAAATGGCACACAACTTGCAGTCGCAAGTTCTATCGGTGTTTGGATTTATGACGCACAGACCGGTAAAGAACTCGACCTGCTCACAGGACAAAAGGCATGGGTTTTGGGTGTCGAGTTTAGCCCAAACGAACAGATACTCGCAAGTCATGGCAACGGGGATAACAACATCTATTTATGGAATGTAAACACAAGAACGCTCCTGCACACATTGACACATGTCAAAACTTGGAATTCTATCAATAGTATTGTGTTCAGTCCTGATGGACAAATGCTCGCGAGTTGCGGCAGTCTGGACAATACCGTCAACTTATGGAATCCAAAGACTGGCACATTGATACGATCTATCAACCATAACGAATCAGGAGCACCATCAGCGCGTACCCTTGTGTTTAGCCCAGATGGACAAATACTTATAAGTCAAAGTATAGATAAAATTATTTTTTGGGATATTGCGACTTATAATCCAATTAGGACGCTCACCGTGCCAAATGAACGTATAAACACGATAGCCCTCAGCCCTAATGAACAGACACTCGCGGGCGTGACAGAGAAACGAATCTATCTATGGGACACAAACACGGGTGCAATCAAACACACAATGGAAATCCCTTTAGAATACAGTCAGATAATATTTAGTCCAAATGGTCAATTTCTGTTCCAAATTGCAAAAGCTCGTCCTCTTCACATTTGGGATGTAAAGACCGGCACGTATGTAACATCTATACCTGCTGGTTTAGGAGGGAGTGTGTTAGGAGTAAAAGAACACACGTTTAAGTTACATGGAGCGACAGCCTGGGCGTTCACACCTGATAGGCAAACACTTGCACTTGCAAGTGATGGTGCGGGAAACATTGAACTGTGGGACGTAAACACATTTAGTCTCTTGAAGCAACAGCATTACGGGCATACAGATATTGTTCATAGTGTCGCATTTAGTCCTGATGGGAAAATAATCGCAAGCGGACATGCCGATTCATACATTCGTTTTTGGGATGCAGCCACAGGTGAATTTAAGTCCATATTGACGGGACATAAAAGGAACGTCAGAAGTGTTATCTTTATCAACCTGACTGAACCTATACTTGTGACTGCAAGTTGGGATGGAGCTGTTGTATTCTGGGATTACAATACACTTTTGGGAGGTAGTGGCACGAGTGTGTTACGTATAATAGAAACAGGAGATATGCATACGCAGGTTATCAGCAGGATTGCTGTGAGTCAGGACGGAAAGAGACTTGCAACGGCAAGCCATGATAAAACCATCTCTTTATGGAATGCGGAGACTGGTGAACACCTGCAAACACTCGCGGAAGGTAATAGACTTGTTAAAAGCGTTGCATTCAGCTCGGATGGACAAACCCTCGCAAGTAGTAGCGATGCTGTTTATCTATGGGACACGAACACTGGTACACTACTACACAGTCTCAAAAGAGGGGATTTCTTTTTCGGTGGTGATAGTATTGCCTTTAGCCCAGATGGAAAGATAATTGCAGGCACATTTGAGAATGATTGGGGTGAATGGGATATAGCTATAGACGGCTGGCCTCCTCCTGTGGATGATGGATTCTATTTATGGGATGTGGATACTGGAAAACTACTCTGGACGACGCGTATTTGGGGCACAAAGAGCCTCGCATTTAGTCCAGATGGAAAAACAATTGTTACTGGCGATAGTAATGGTTCAATTCATTTATGGAATATGAATACTGGCACACAGTTGCATACATACAAAGAAGCACATAAGGGCGGGCAAGTTACAGGGTTAGCATTTAGTCCTGATGGACATATACTCGCAAGCAGTGGATGGGATGGAACGGTGCTTTTGTGGAACGTAGACACTGGCACACTTGAAACCGAACCTCTCCGAGAAGACATCAATACTGATGGTGTGGTTAACATTCAGGATCTGGTGCTGGTTGCTTCTAACTTCGGACAACAGGGAGAAAATCGTGCGGATGTAAATGACGATGGTGTCGTGAATATCCAAGACCTCGTTTTAGTTGCTGGCGCGTTCGGTAAGGGTGCGGCTGCACCTTCTGCGTGGCATCATAATCTGAAAAGTACACCTACACAGGCGGAGGTTCAGCAGTGGTTGCGTGAGGCACGGCAGATAAACCTGACAGATCCTGCTTTTCGGCGCGGTATATTAGTGTTGGAACAACTCCTTGTTATGTTAACACCAAAAGAGACCGTACTGCTGCCGAACTATCCGAATCCGTTTAACCCAGAAACATGGATTCCGTATCGGTTAGCAAAGCCTGCGGATGTTACCGTGTCCATCTATTCTTTGAATGGAAGTTTGGTTCGGACGCTGGAATTAGGGCATCAGCCAGTGGGTATCTATGAATCTCGTAGCCGTGCGGCGTATTGGGACGGCAGGAATACGCTGGGTGAATCCGTTGCGAGTGGTATCTATTTCTACACGTTAACGGCAGGAGAGTATACAGCCACGCGTAAAATGTTAATTCTAAAGTAAAGCAGCATTGGCAAACTAACTGGAAAAGATAGGTGTGATTGGGGACCTAACGCATCACGCAGTTGATCACTTACCTACGCCGAGGCTGAGGCCATTTGATCACATAATTAGCCGGCACCTCACGAACGAACATGGACGCAGAACGATCCCGATCACCAGTGCGGTAGGTTGTTGACGACAGATAGAGTTGGCTTTGTGCGCGCGTCATGCCGACATAGAAGAGACGGCGCTCCTCTTCAATCTCTGCTTCCGTGATGTTCTGCCGCCACATCGGGAAACTTCCCTCCTCCATGCCGAGAATGATAACGACCGGAAATTCTGTGCCTTTTGCTGCGTGTAACGTCATTAAGGTCAATTGCTCAGTCTTATCGTCGAGTTCATCAATATTGGTGAGTAACTTCTGATAATCCAAGAAGTTGGTGAGTTGATGCTCGTCGGTCACGGATTCAAAATGGATGACCGCGTTCATGAACTGGATACGGCGTTGCCGCCATTCAATATCTTCTCGGAATTCCGGGACAACGGTCTCTTGCAGTTCTTCCATATAGGCTGTCGCTTGTGCTGCTTCTGAGACTTCAAGCGGTAGACGATCCGGCAGTACAGCGTTGTGTGTTTGGACAAAACGCTTCGCAGCATTGAGAAACACATCGGTTTCGGTTAAAGTATCTCTTGTATCTGCGACTTCTTGTTGCGATGCTTCCCTTTTGGCGAGGATGCTAAGCCCCACAAGCGGTAGAAGTTCTGTGAGGGATTTTACTTCACGTTTGTAAGCATTGATTTTGATAAGTTCTTTGAATATTTCTCTATTGACCCTAACATCCTCTAAGGCACCGTGTAAACGACCGTGTTCAATCTCGAATTTTTCGGCAAGTGCACCGATGCTACACCGTTGTCGCGGAAAAAGTCTGCGCGCTGTGGCAAGTGTATCGTAGTGTGGCGCGGATAAGTCCCTTTTCAAGTACCTTCTAAGGTCTCGTGCCAGAATTGGATTATCGTATTCCGCTACATTATGCCCAATCAAAATCCGACCTTGGATAAACCCAGAAAATTCAGGCAGGACCAGTTCAATACCCGGTGCGTTTTTGACGGTCTCTGCGTCAATTTGGTGAATACGCGTAGCGGCGCGGGGAATATGTCCGCCCGGTGGTTTTACTAAGCAGTAATACCGTTCGACTTCATCTCCGATCGCGCTAAGACGGTGCGCTGCGATCTCAACAATTTCCGCTGTTTTCGGGTTGATGCCGGTTGTCTCCAGATCATAGACAACCATATCCGCCATATTTGGACTTTCAAAACGATTAATGAGGCGTTGGCAAAGTTTGAGTGCCGCGATGCTCCGAACGCCTTCGGTTTCAAGGTGAATTACATCGCTATCTGCCGTCCCTGATGGGTTTCCGATAAGAATTATCCGCGCATCTCGTCCCTTTTCGCCAAGTTCTTCAAACTCACCAATAAGTAGATGCACGCCGTCGTCCGGCTGTGTCGGTCTATTATCATCAGGAGATAGGAATTGGAGTTGCACACTCTGGTTTAGATAGGTTTCAAGCGTCTGATGAATGATGTGCGCTGCGCAATACTCGTCAATCCCATGGCTGGCAGTAATCTGAATCGGTTCACCAAGGTCAATCGCGCTATAAAGTACATCCTGTATAGTTGCTAAGTTGGGCAAATCCGGTTGTTTTTCGATGACCTCCAATTCTTCGGCGCGGTAAGGTGAGCGTGAGATTTCCAAAGCATCAAAGAGTTTCTGGATGATTTTATCAATCTTCTCGCCTTCGATTTCAGTTGACAGTTTTTCAAGTTGCGTCCAGAACTGACGGACGTTTCGGCGAGTTAAGGGACCGACATCTGCTGCGTATGCTTCAATATTTCTCAAGAGTTCTATAGACGCAATGTGTTCGCGTTGTGCGAGCCACTTGAGACGCACCCATGTCAAATCGTCAATGCAGGTCTCAGGGAAATTGATTGCTTGTTCCAGGTCTTGTGGGAGCTGCCACTGGATGAGACGAAGATACGCGAGAATGCTTTTGCTATTTTCTTCACCAAAAGAGTTCGTCGGTAGAATCCGCTGGAATTTGATGTCTTTACGTAGCAGCTGTTCCGCCAAAACATCGGCAAGTTTGTGTGTTCGGTAAAAGACCGCAATATCGCGATAAGAGTAGCTGCGCTGCGTTACCAAATTCTGGATGACATTAATGATGCCAAGTGCTTCTGCTATAGGTGTATCAAAAGTGTAGTGAAAGATGTCGCGTCCCGCATCTTTGTGGGTTCTGAGGGTGTGCTGTTTCTGTCGCTCCGGGTTTCTGGAGATAACTTCCTCTGCGGCGCGTAAAATTTTCTCGCTACACCTGTAATGATCATCCAGTTCGACGGTTCGCGGGTCGAAATCCGTTCTGAAATTGTCAATATACTCTGGGTTTGATCCGCGCCAACTATAGATAGACTGGTCTTCGTCGGCGACTACCATGAGATTTTGTTCTGAGGGGGCACAGAGCAGTTGGAGTAGATGGTACTGCACACGGTTCACATCGTGAAACTCGTCAACAAGAATGTAGGAAATTTCCTTATGATAGGCTTCTTTTACTTCTTCTACGCCTAATAGCTCGACGGTTTTCAGCAGAAGGTCATCGAAATCAAGGGCATCGTATTCGTCGAGTTTATGCTGGTAGGTTTGCAGCACACTTCGGATATTTTCAATAGTCTCGGAGTCATAAATATCTGTCTCATCTACCGCATCAACAGGGTTCTGTAGTGTGCATTTCGCATCGCTGATAATGTTTCGTAGCAACCATGGTGGATAGTCGTCAGCGTTAAGGCTCAGTTCTCGGACGCTTTCTGTTAATATTTCGTCTTGGAGTTCTTGGTCAAAGATGGTGAAATTCTCGCTCAATCCGATTTTCAGCGCATGTTTCCGTAGCACTTTGACACAAAATGCATGGAAGGTGAAAGCCTTAACGCTGGATCCGTGCGGCTCGCCAATCTCCGTGTTGATGCGTTCCTGCATCTCTTCCGCCGCTTTATTCGTAAACGTAATCGCAAGGATATTCTCCGGCTTGATGCCGTGATAACGAATCAAGTAAGCGATGCGATGTGTGATGACTTTCGTTTTCCCTGTGCCGGGACCTGCGATAACGAGTAGGGGGCCATTTTTATGTATTACAGATTCTTTCTGTTTTTCATTTAGTTCGTGAAGAATGTTCATCGGGTTTCCCTCCGTACATTCTATCGGGAGAAATTTATGCGTTTTTTAGAGTTGATGTGATATAATATTTGCTGCGAAGAGTATAGGGCTGATAAGGCAATTCGCCCGTGAATAACCAACAATTATTATACCTCATTCGGCGTGAAAAAACAAGGGTTTTTTGGGGATAGTCGAGGCTGTTAGTTTCATTTTTTATGAATTTTTGTGTGGTAGTTTGGGTTAAAAAAAGATACTTGAGATATTTCTTTAACTTAATTTTTTTATAAGCATATCGTCCGCTTATGTACTTGAATAAAAGCGAATATAATGAAATTACTTGATACTGTTGCCCTAATGGTAAATATGCCTGCACTCAATTTATACCGTGGGCAGGTCGGCACAATTGTTGAGGAATATGAACCTGGCGTATTTGAAGTTGAATTTAGTGATCTGCAAGGCAGAACCTATGCTTTAGAGACATTAGAGGCTTCTCAACTCATGCTGCTCCGGCATCAACTTCTTGAAGAAAGAAAGTCCGCTTAGTGCTCGTGTTTGGCAGTAAAACACACCTATTATCTCTCAGATTTAGACGACATGAACACCCAAAACCCACAACCCTACACACAGTGGGAACTCCCCCAAGGGGCATTAGCACGCCTCGGCAAAGGTGCTATAGCGGATATTCAGTATTCACCCGATGGGACCCGTCTTGCTGTTGCTACTTATATTGGCGTTTGGTTCTACGATGCACACACCTACACTGAACTCGCACTCCTTAAGCATGGACAGGATCAGGGTGTCACTTCGCTCACATTTTCGCGCGATGGCACGATCCTTGTAACTGGAAATTGGGATAACACGATTTCGCTATGGGATGTTCAGACCGGACAGCGTCGCACCACAATGACACTCGGAGATGCTGAAGATGAAGTCTGGGCATTCGTCGTCTCGCCAGATGGGAATACCCTCATCAGTGCAGGATTAGGCGGAAAAATCCAATTTTGGGACCTTCACATAGGTCGTTTGCACTTTGAAATCGTCGGACATGCGTATCCTATCACGACCTTGGCGTTGTCACCGGATGGAAAAATCCTTGCCAGCGGAAGTAATGACTTCACCATCAAGCTCTGGGATGCCTATACTGGAAGACAGCTCTCCACACTCACAGGACATACACATGGCGTTATGGCGTTAGCGTTCTCCCCCAACGGTATGAATCTTGTCAGTGGCAGTCGGGACAAGACGCTCTGTTTATGGGATACCACTACCGGTGAAAAATTAGAAACGCTCGCTACAGACATCGGTGTTGTCGGTAATTTGGAATTTTCACCCGATGGGACATTCCTCGCGAGTGGGAGTGGTGACCATACGGTTCAACTCTGGAATGCGGATACAGGCACCGAACAAGCAACTCTCACGGGACATAAAGATGGTATTTGCGGCATCTCTTTTTCTCCCGATAGTGCAACGCTCGCCAGTGCAAGTGGAGATCACACCGTTCGGTTCTGGGATCCAGCGAACGGTACTGAGAAGACGATTATTGACGGACATATTGAATGGATTAACTCTGTAGCATTCTCACCCGACGGGAGTTTCCTCGCCAGTGGTAGTGATGACGAAATGCTTCGATTGTGGGACCTGTATACGTACACTGCGTCTCAAACCTTCAAAGGTCATGAATATCTGATTGAGGATGTCGCATTTTCTCCGGATGGTGAAATCCTCGCAAGTGCAAGTCAAGATGAAAGGATTTGCTTGTGGAATGTGAATGCTGGCACCGAGACAGCGATCTTGGATCATACGCATATGGTTACCGCATTGGCATTTTCACCGAACATTCCTACGCTCGCGAGCGGCGGTGAAGACAATGCTGTTCGATTATGGGATGTTGACACCGGAGACCAATTAGCAGTCTTAACGGGTCATACCGATGTTGTTAATGCGGTTGCATTGTCGCCGAACGGAAGAACCCTTGCGAGTGGCAGTGAAGATAACACGATTCGATTATGGAATGCGACCATTGGTCATTATCTCGCTGTGCTTACAGGTCATACTGATGCTGTTAAGACACTCGCGTTTTCACCGGATGGGAACATTCTTGCCAGCGGTAGTTCGGACAACACCATCAGACTCTGGGATATAAACACTTGTCAGCATATAGTCACCCTTATAGGGCATACCGATACTGTTGAGACCGTAGCGTTTTCGCCAGATGGGCACGTTCTTATGAGCAGTGGTGGTACGGAAGACAACACGATTCGTTTGTGGAACCCTGTCACTAACCAGCAGCGCGCAATCATTAAGAACTATAGGGTTCGCACATTGGCATTCAGTCCCGATGGTAGAACATTTGCCAGTGGCAGCGCAGACGGGACTATCCTCATCTGGGATCGCGCCACCGTTGAAGCGACGTATAATTTGGCACACCTTGTTTAGGTTTTTTATCAATAGGATTTGCACACTGAAGGACAATATTTGGACGACATGGACTTACAAACACCACAACCGTATACACAATGGGGACTCCCTTCGGGTGCTATAGCGCGCCTTGGCAAAGGTGCAATCGGAAGCATTCGGTATTCACCAGACGGAACACAACTTGCTGTTACTTGTTCTATGGGCATCTGGTTATACGATGTGCACACTTGTACCGAAGTTGCCTTTCTGAGGCCCGGGCAGAATCACGGAACTCCCTCGCTTCCGCTATCATGGGGTGGCACAACCCTCGTCGACGTAAATGCGGACAATACGATTTCACTGTGGAATACGCACACCGGGGAGCGTCGCATTACCGCGGAAGATGTCTGGGCAGTTGCACTCTCACCCGATGGCACAACCCTTGTAAGCGCAGGATGGGATAAGACAATCCGCTTTTGGGACAGTCGCACAGGTCGTCTCCTTTTCACTGTCATCGGGCATACCGAGGCAGTTAACGCGTTGGCATTCTCACCGGATGGCAAGACCCTTGCAAGTGGTAGTGAAGATCAGACAATTCGGCTCTGGGATGCGCATAACGGTAGGCATCTTTCCACACTTGAGCATACGGATTGGATTGAGACGTTGGCATACTCCCCCAACGGTATGATTCTTGTAAGTCGAAGCAGGAATGGAACGCTCTGTTTGTGGGATGTTACTACTGGTAAAAAGCGGGCAACTCTCGCTACAGATTTGAGCAGGTTCGTCGGTCATTTGGGATTTTCACCGGATGGAACCTTAATCGCGAGTGGTGGCAGCGGTCATACGGTTCGGCTCTGGAACGCCGATACAGGCACCGAAGCGGCGACCTTCACAGGGCATGAAGACGTGGTCTGGGCTACGGCATTTTCACCCGATGGTACAACGCTCGCCAGTGCCGGTGAGGATAGTACCATCCGGTTCTGGGATCTAACCGGCGGCACTGAAAAGGCAGTCATTACGGGGCATTTGGAATGGGTTAGTTCCGTTGCGTTCTCGCCTGATGGAAGCCTTCTCGCCGGTGGCAGCAATGACAAAACGCTTCGATTGTGGGACACGCAAACCTACACCGAGTCTATGGCTTTCGATGGGCATCTCAAATTCATTGATCAAGTTGCATTTTCACCCGATGGCACAACGCTTGCCAGTGCCAGTCGAGATGACAGGATTTTTTTATGGGACATGAACACCGGTACCGATCGGGCAATCTTGCGAGGGCATACGGAGATGACGCGCACATTGGCATTCGCACCCAACGGCACGACACTTGCCAGTGGTGGCGACGATAATACCGTCCGATTATGGGATGTTGATACTGGGAACCAATTAGCGGTCTTAACGGGGCATACCAGCCGAGTCGATACAGTCGCATTTTCTCCTGATGGGAGGACTCTCGCCAGTGCCAGTGCTGATGAGACGATTCGATTGTGGAATGCCGACACCGGTCATTATCTCGCTGTGCTCAAGGGGCATACAACCATGGTTGAAGCGGTGGCGTTTTCGCCGGACGGTAGACTTCTCGTTAGTGGGAGTTCAGATGAAACGATTCGGTTCTGGGATCCACATAACTGTCAGCATTTGTCAACTGTGCCAGTGCCGGGTCATGTTTATGTATTGGTATTTTCGCCGGATGGTAGAACCCTTGTTGGTGCTGGTCAGGATGAAAAAATCTATTTGTGGGATCCCGTCACCGGCAGCCAGCGCGCAGTTATAGATGGACACGTCTCAGATATTGACACATTGGCATTCAGTCCAGATGGTAGAACGTTTGCCAGTGGCAGCGCAGACGGGACCATCCTCATCTGGGATCTCGCAACCGTTGAGGCGACGTATAAGTGAGTCCAACCTGTTTTATAGTAAAATCCAAAGAATGTTGACAATTGCTTGATAAGAAAACACACTTTCTTCGCTGGCGGGGTTTTTAACCCTGCCGTTTTGCCGCTATTGTCTGTGCGTTATAGTAAAATCCGAAAATATGTTTACAGGTCGTCAGGAAACAAGAACCCCACCGCCGCTGGCGAGGTTTGATGAAGTTTAATTATTTAAATCGGTAATTCTAATTCGCCCCCAGGTCCGGTAGGTGCGGTTTCCTAACCGGGGTCCCCACCCGTTACTGGGAAGGGGCACCGGACTTCCCCAATAAATTACCGAATTAATTTTTAATCCTCATTAACCTCGCCTTTGCGTTGGTGTATAGGTAATTACGGGTTTTACTATAAATTACGGCTTGGTATCGGTATTAACGGGTGGTTCGTCGTTGTTAAGGAACCGTTCAATTGTGTTAATCGTTGCTGGACTCGTGCGGAAGTCTGCAACCCAGGGTTCACGGAAGTATGCCTGCTTTTCACGTGGTAAAGCAGAAAGCACTTCAGGTGGCGTCTTCAACCGATGCCAGTGTGTCGCGAGATGGGCGTAGGCATTTAGCACTGCGACACGCGGTGCCTCCCGTTGCCACACGGGACCGGCGTGACACAGGTTTTCCGTAAAGAAAATCGCACTGCCAGCCGGACATTCGTATGTCATCAAAAACGGACTCCGTTTTCCTTCCTCTAATGACATGTGATCCGGATGCATCGGAAAGTTGGATTTGTGGCTGCCTGCTATGAAGTGCGTCCCCCCATCCTTCTTCGTGACATCTGTGAGTTCAAAGACGACACGCACCATTCCCGCGTGAATCCGTCCGTTATTGACGCGGTACCCGAAAATCGGATCGCCTTGTTGCGGTCCACCGCCGTGCAGTCCACCGTGTTCCTGCCCTTTTTCACGCCAGACGGAGGAGCAGTTTTCCAATCGAACATCGGGTCCGATAATTTCGTGTAGGACATCAAGCACCTTCGGATGGTCAATCAAGACGCTTGCAGGACCGCCCGGTACAGCGCGTTGTTCCGGCGGTAAGGATTCAGGATTATGGTTTATCTTCTCGATCTGTTTAACAATTGCGTCCACTTCGTCGCGTTCAAGGATTGCCGGACGCACGAGAAATCCACTCAAGTCAAATCGAAATTTTTCTTCATCAGTCATAGGTTTTATACTCCTTTGCTAATCTTAAAATGGTCTCTCCTGAGTTTTGGCGAATGAATTATTGCAGCTTACCGTCAACCCATAGTTCATATTCATAACACCATGTCCGGTAGAGAATACGGACGATATAAGGTAATCCATCAATTTTAAAGCGGTGTTCAAGTCCTGTGTCCCAACGTTTAGACGGTCTTTCGTAGATTAATTCGTCATCAACATAGATATGTACCTTACCTGACCATGCGCTCCAATGATTGACTTGAACAGTATGAGGATTTTCGGTTTCTACTAACCATTGACGAGTCGTCATAAAAATACTTTCCCGCTACTTTTCAGCATGCACCTTTTGAACCGCATCAACCAGTTTATCTGCACCGAACCGCACGACATCTGTCGCAGGCAATCCCGTCTCTACCTCTGTCTTGATTATCGCCTCATGTGCTGCGGCATCAGAAAGATCGAAACAATTCAACGCCAGTCCAATCACTTTCGCAGGCTTTATCGGTGCAGCCAACGTCTCATAGTGTGCGATCATCTCAGTGAGTGAGGGTAACGGCACCGTGTACCGCGCAACCGTATCCCGCGACGGTTGGTGACAGAAGATCATCGCATCTGGTAGACTGCCGTGGAGGAGGCTTAACGTTACGCCTGAATACCCCGGATGTACGAGTGAACCCTGTCCTTCAACGATAAGCAAGTCGTAATTTTCCGCACCTTCAAGCACAATCTGCTCCGCTGCACCGGCGGTGAAATCAGAGACGACGGCATCGATCGCAATGCCCCACCCCCATACCATAATCCCGTTTTGCCCTGTTGGGCAGAATTCCGCGTTGACCTCACGCGTTCGCAATGCACGTGTGACCTCTATCCCAGATAGCATCTTCCCGACACGACAATCTGAACCCACAGTCAGAATAACTGTGGCATCAACATCGTCGGCTTTGCAAGTCGCGACGGGGAGATCGGCAGGCGGTTTTCGGGCATCCCATAGGAGCACATCGTGTGCCGCTGCGAGTTCCGAGAGTTCTGCATCTTCACTCAGAAATTGATGCAAACCACTCATGACGTGTAAGCGGTTTTGTATCGCTTCTCGGAGGATTGCACGCCAAGCATAAGGCAACTCGCCGCCAGGAGGCGCAATGCCAATCGCGAGCATCGTTGGATTGAACTGCATCGCCTCAGCAAGATCGCGGACAATCGGAATGCCCTCACCAATCTCAATAATTTCGCTTGTATCTCGCCCCGCATTGGCACTATCAATGACTGCCACCACATTGTCAGGGAGGTAGCGCACGAGCACTGTGGCAGTTTTCGATTCAAGAACACCGAACGAACCTTCGGCAAGAATAGCGATTCTGTGTGATTTCGGTTGTAATTGCTTTACCATTTTTTAGCCGCCGTTTCGGGGAGGATGGGATACATCTGTAGATTAACACAAATCACAATCAATTGCAAGCGGTTGAAAGATATATCCATCCAGTTCTCCTACTGACGACTGACAACTATTAAATAAATTGCCGGAGATACCTGCCACCGAGGGCAAAGCCGTCTAACCCCGGCGCACCGCGGTCCTCGTTTTCGACACAGAGGACATAGTCATAGCCGGATTCCTGCAACGCACCGGTGATCGTGCCCCAATTCAATTGCCCGCGTCCGGGTACACGGTATTGCCACCACCAGTTCCCGATAATTCCTTGCCGAAATTTCATCTGTGGGCTGATTTCGCAATCCTTTACATCGGCGTAATACCACTTACCGTTGAACATACGGATCGCATCTTCAGCGGGTAGAATACCCATCCATAGCCAATGCGACGGGTCACAGGACAACCCCAGTGAATCTGACCGGATCGCGTCGAGGATACGTTCCCACATTTCAGGATTACAAGCGATGTTGCCCATGCGTACGGCGCAATCGAGTGCAAGCTGCACGCCTCTCTCTTCAGCGAAACGGACGACAGGGGTCCACATCTCCTTGAATCGCCTGACAAGTTCAACCGACCTGTCACCCGGGTTTCCCGGTTCTGAAGAGAACTGCCCGTAGAAGTGCCAACTGACCGGACTGCCAGCGTAGGTTACCACTACTGGTGCCCCAAGAATAGAAGTCGCTTCGATTGCCTGCATCAAGGCAGCGCGCGCGTTCTCCCGTGTTTCTGCATCGTCGTCAAGTAGGTTACAGTGCGATGTCAAGGCGGCGAGGTAGATGCCGTGACTGTCCAAAATTTCCTTGACCTCTTCTCCACCCGATTGTATAATGACACTCGGTTTAACAACGCCGGTGGCGTTAGGGCGGATTGCGTCAAATCCGTTGGCTTTTGCCCACGCTGCACACTCGGCAAGGCTCCAACCGCCGTCGCCTGCGCTGGTGCTGAAACTTAAATCCATAATTTTCCTTTTTTTGACACGGTTTTGAGTAACCAAGCCCGTTAGTTGCGGTTTCTAACCGCACCGAGCATCAGAAAAGAAAGTTCAAACTCTGAATAAGCTGAAAATACCCTTACTTTTTGTTAGAGGACTACCTACGGATGCAAATTCTATGTGAAGAGAATATTACTGAAAAACTATTTTCGCTCTATAATCAACTTCTTGCACAACACGGGCATCGTAAGTGGTGGCCCGCCGATACGCCGTTTGAGGTGGCACTCGGTGCGATCCTAACGCAAGCGACATCGTGGCGAAACGTCGAAAAAGCGATGGAAAATCTCAAAAGTGCCGATGCCTTTACACCCGAAGAGATAGCTTCCATCAGCCAAGCCACATTGGAGCAGTTAATCCGTCCGTCGCGCTACTTTCGCATGAAGGCACAGAAGGTTCGTGCTTTTGTAGAATACATCGCTGAGCGTCCTATGCCCGTTATGTTTAAGCAAGATGTCCCTGAATTACGTGAAGAACTCCTTACCATCTACGGGGTCGGTCCCGAAACAGCGGATACGATTATCCTCTACGCCGCTGGTAAACCGAGTTTTGTTGTTGATTCCTATACTTATAGACTTTTCTCACGACTGGGATGGGTTACTGGGAATTATAACTATGAGAAACTTCGTGCCCTATTTATGGACAACCTCCCGCACGATGTTGATCTCTTCAACGAATACCATGCGTTAATCGTTGGGCACGGGGCGAGAGTCTGTCACAAGAAAACGCCAAATTGCCAAGAGTGTCGTTTGCGGACATCTTGCGCCTATTACGAGTCGTCTGAGTGACAAAGGGACAAATCGGTTGCAATCGGGGTGCTGCTATAGTTTCGCAAAAAACTCCGCTTCTGTCAGAATTGGGATGCCCAATTCTTCTGCTTTCGTGTATTTGCTCCCCGCGCCTTCACCAGCAATGAGGTAGTCCGTCTTGCTCGTTACACTTGATGTAACTTTACCGCCCCGCGCTTTAATCTCTTTAGATGCTTCCGTACGCGTCATGCCTTCAAGACTCCCTGTGACAACGAACGTTTTCCCGCTGAAGAAGCTATCTATTGCTGCGCTTGTTTCCTGACGGGTAGGTTCTACCTCTACCTTAAAACATTGCAAACCCGCTTCCCGCAATCTGTCCAGCAACGGCTGATTTTGAGAGAAGAAGTTGACAACACTCTCCGCTATCTGCGGACCGATACCGTTTACCGATTCTATTTCCTCGAGCGTTGCCCTGCTGAGTGCGTCTAAGGATGAAAAGTGTTCAATGAGCAGCTCCGTGACAGTCTCTCCCACATGGAAAATACCGAGTCCGAAAAGCACCTTCTCTACCGGGACCGTCTTGCTCTGTTCTATTTGATGGACAAGATTGCGTGCAGATGGCACCCCCATCCGATCCAGTTCGCTTAACGGTTCCACTTCCAAAGCATAGAGATCGGCAACATCGCGAATAAGTTCTTTATCCACCAATTGTGTAATTGTCGCGGGACCGAGACCTTCAATCTGGAGGGCGTTGCGCGAAGCATAGTGCGCAATACGTCGTTTCAGTTGTGAAACGCACGCCACATTCACGCACCGAACCGCAACCTCCTCCTCTGTCCGCTGGACAGGCGTACCACAAGCCGGACACGAGTCCGGAAATTCAAAAACAGTTTCATTGCCAGTCCGCTCCGCTGTTAGCACCTCAACAATTTTAGGGATAACATCCCCCGCACGCTCAAGCACAATCCGATCACCCATACGGATGTCTTTCGTCTGAATTTCTTGTTCGTTGTGCAGGGTGGCATTCGTGATTGTCGCACCAGCAAGCGATACAGGTTCCAAAATCGCAACCGGTGTCAGCACCCCCGTGCGCCCCACCTGCACCTCAATTTTTTCAACGGTTGTGATGGCTTGCTGCGCGTTGAACTTATAGGCGATTGCCCAGCGCGGATATTTTGAAGTAAAACCGAGTTCACGCTGTTGAGCGAATTGGTTAACCTTTACGACGATGCCATCGGTTTCATAACGGAGTTTGTCGCGTTCTTCTAACCAGTGCTGGTAGTATTTCTGAACGTCTTTAATTGATTTATGGGAGCGGGTATGCGGATTACACTTGAGTCCCCAACGCTTCATGTTTTCGAGTGATTCTGTGTGCGTTGCGGATTCAAATCCCTCGGCGTAGTTGAGGGTATATGCAAAAATATCTAACGGACGGGAAGCAGTTATGGAGGCATCTAACAGGCGCAATGAACCGGCGGCGGCATTCCGAGGGTTCGCGAAAGGTGGTTCCCCTTCTGCTTCGCGCTGCAGGTTAATGTCGTTGAGACAATCCTTCGGGAGAAAGACTTCACCGCGCACTTCTAAGACAGATGGCACTGCTGTTTCTGTGTCAACAAGCCGCAATGGCACAGAACGGATCGTTCGTAAGTTGTCGGTTACATCTTCGCCATATGTGCCGTCTCCGCGCGTGAGACCTTGCGTAAATATGCCGTTCTCGTATGTTAACGAAACGCCCAAACCGTCTATCTTTAGCTCCGTGACGTATTCGGCCGGTTCATCTTCTAATAACCGCTGCACGCGTTCCGCGAATTCCCGCAATTCCTTTTCGTCATAACTGTTATTTAGACTGAGCATGGGATTACGGTGCTGTAGACGGGTGCCTAATTCAGCACCGCCACCGACCCGTTGCGTCGGTGAATCTGGCGGGATGGGTGCTTCGCTCGCTGCTTCGAGTGCCTCAAGCTGCTTCATGAGCGCGTCAAAATCTGCGTCAGAAATTTCCGGTTGGTTTTCGATATAGTATTTGCGCTCATGATGGCGTATTAACGCTCTCAGCTCATCGATCTCTGTTCGCATAACGCCTTATCCGGTTTTAGGAGGCTTCGTCATAGGTGCCCACTACCTAAAGGTAGGGACTTGTGCTTCCTCGCGACTGCGGTTTTCTCTGAGAGTCCACCGTCTTACTGTCGCTCCACTTTAGGCAGCCAAGCCTGCCCGTTTGATATTGATAGCAGCGTTGACGTCTCTGTCGTGGTGTGAACCACATTCGGGGCATGTCCACTGTCTATCTGAAAGAGAAAGTTCTTCGTTAGGGTATCCACAATCACTGCAAGGTTTTGTTGTCGCAGTCCATTGACTGATTTGCACAAGTTGTTTACCATGTTTGGCACACTTCTGCTTCAATATCTGTATGAACTGATAGAAAGCGTGGTCAGAGACTTTGCGACCCCAAAGGCGTTTCATACCGTCAAGGTTCAGGGTTTCAAAGTAGAAGGTATCAAACTCTGTGCAAAGTTCGGTGGCGAGTTTCCACTGCCAATCTTCTCTTTGTCTGGCAACTTTTCTGTGTTGTCTTGCTAAAGCGCGAACACAACGCCACCAGTTATTAGAACCTTGACTTTACGACTGAGTGCTTTGTTGAGAGATCGCAACGTGTTCAGGGATTGTTTGAAAAACTGCGGGGATTCTATCTGAGTGCCTTCGTCGCTCGTCAGGAATGTTTTGTTTCCGTAATCAAACCCTGCGCTCTTACCCGTCTTGGGTTTCGGTTCCGAATCGTCAACATTCTCGCACGAAAAGCATATCCAATAATCACCGCACCTGTCACGTTTGATTGTGATCGTCTTGATATTTCCTTTGGGTTCTCTGTGTTTATGGAAAGAAAACAATGTATCTATACAGTTGATTTTGATACGATTATCTTCAAGTTTGTAACCCGCTTGCGTGAAGGTCATGGAGTTATACTTCTGCCGCGGTTTGATTTTCGGTCTACCGACTTTACGGGTCGTCAAACCTGCTTTGCGGTCTTCTATGTTCTGAAAAAATGTGTCTTGTGATTTACCATAACGTAATACAACATCTTGAACAACCTGACTCGGCAAGTCCGCCCAATGCGGTTTTCTCCGCTTTTTGAGTTTCGCAATATGTGCTTTTATCCGAACTGCGTGTGTGCGGATAAATTGCCTGCAAGTGTTAATCGTCTCTGGCGTGTAAATGTGCGTGGACGCGTAAAGCCTTCGCCTGTCGGTCCCGCAATCGTCATCGCTAAGAATCCTTCGCCTTCCAACCCACAAGACGCGTAAGAAGGAGCATTAATAACAACAACGCTACAGTCCATCGCCTTCGTAAATTGCGTAATCCGTTTAGTATTGTTCGTATGGAGCACTGCGGTGTGTCCACGTCCACCCTCTGCCCTAACGGCACCTGCTAACGCTTCGTCGAAGTCGCTGCACCGAACAACAGGTAGGATCGGCATCAAATATTCGTTGATAACAAACCCGTGGTCAGCTGGGACTTCTACGACAATCGCGGTCGTCTGTGCGGGGGCAGTGATACCTGCGGCGTTTAGAATTGTTAACGCGTCTTTGCCAATGTATTCTTTGTTTGATTCGCCGTTTTCAGTGACAACAGACTCCAGTGCTTCGCGTTGGCTTGCACTGAGTAGATGTCCGCCGCTCTGTGTGAGTGCTCGAATTGTTTCGTTCGCAACAGATTCAATTACGAAGAGTGCTTTTTCACCGATACAGAGCAGGTTATTGTCAAAACTCGTGCCTGCGATAACGTGCTTTGCCGCTTCCTGAATGTCAGCAGTTTCGTCGATAATCGCCGGTGGGTTACCAGGACCGGCTGCAATTGTCTTTTTGCCACTCGATAATGCTGCCTTCACAACGGATGCGCCACCGGTCGCGACGAGCATAGCGATGTCAGGATGCTCCATGATTTCCTTGGCTGTCCGTAGACTCGCATTTGCAACGGAGGTGAGCAGATTAGGTGGAGCACCTGCCTTAACTATTGCCTCGTTGATGACGTGCATCGTCTCTTCGGTGCAGTCACGGGCGTTTGGATGTGGACTGAAGACAACAGCATTTCCTGCTGATAGCATTATAATCGCATGGTTGATTACTGTTGATGTCGGATTAGTGGTAGGCGTGATCGAATTAATAACCCCGAATGGGACATACTCAATCAAAAGCGTTCCGGTATCACCTGACATCGCTTCCGATAGCAGATCTTCAACCCCCGGTGAGAGTGTTACAGCACCCTCGTTCTTCATCACCTTGTGTGCGGCGTTTCCCATATTCGTATCTTGGACAGCGAGATCCGCGAGACGTTTCGCATTGGCAAGCGATACTTCTTTGATCGCTTCAATAATCTCACGTCTTTTGGCAAATCCGAGCTTGACAAGTGCTGCTTGTGCCGTTTTTGCTGCGGCGATAGCCTCCGTTACTGTCGCAAAAACCCCTGCCCGAGAAGAGCTCGCACCCGTAGCTGCTACAGGTTGTGCTGTTACCGGTCGGTCTTGTTGCAGTGTTCGCAAGACTTGGGAAACAATCTCTTCAATCTGTTTTTCGTCAATTTGTGCCATTCAACCCTCCAATACTTCACTGCGCAGGGCGCGCGTACGAGAACACATGCCAAAACCACCGGATGACACCTTAGACCGCGCATCCCATAGCAATGCGAACGTGTTCTCTAATAAAGCGGTGTAGGGCTGAGGCGCGAAAGTCATCCCCCGCCCTACAAAGCCAATTATTTAGCCTTGGTCTCCGCTGCGGGCTTCCCACCGAGAATGGTTTCCACCTCTGAATGTGGACGGGGGATGACGTGTACCGACACCAATTCGCCAACGGCTTTCGCTGCTTCTGCGCCGGCATCCGTCGCTGCTTGCACAGCACCAACATCCCCGCGAACCAAGACAGTGACAAAACCGCCGCCTACCTGTTCTTTCCCGACCAATTGGACGTTTGCGGCTTTTACCATAGTGTCGGCGGCTTCAATCGCGCCGATAAGTCCGCGTGTTTCAACCATTCCTAATGCTTCATTGCTCATGTAATTAAGCTCCTTGTCTTTGGAAAAATAAAATGCGAGGCACCGTGCAGCGCACCACCGATATCTGTTTGTAATGCTGCCATAGTATGGGTACGTGCGTAGTCCCCTTAATCAAATATGCTCGTTAATAATGATACTACAAAATCCGCATTTCTGCAAGTCAAATTTTAATGTTCGATAGTCAGTTTTTGCGAGATTAACTTTAAACGGATACATCTATCGACAGGATACCCACAGAGATCTCACTGATTCGTCAGTTATTTATCTCTTTAACTAATGACCGACAACCGATAACTGAAAACTATTTTCCAATTTTGTCTTGACTTTTGATTGGAATTCTGATAGAATATTTAAGGTTTGACAACGGTCAGTCAGAAACTTTTTTAAACGGAATCTGAAGCACCTCATCGTCCTCGCGTGTGAAAGGTGGCTGTGTGGATCCCGGCGAGCTGAATTTCGGAGAAGCTTGCAAGACGAAACTATCTATTAAAAAGTCAACGAAGGAGAACTCATTTTGAATAAGAATTTGGAGGCGAAACAGGCAGCCGCGGTCGAAAAAATCATGTCTGGTGTGCCAGAAGCCTCAGCGTATACCCCAGTAACGGATTCCTTAAGCAGAGCAGCTGAGTTAGGTGAGGATAAAATTGTAGCCGTGCTTAACAGTTTCAGTTCAATGCCCCAGTCAACAACTGTTTTCGCGAATCCGGCACTTCATAAGACTGCGGTTGACTGTGCTGGCACCCAGATAACATTGAACATCCGTAGTTTTGCACTTCGCGGTATTGTGTCCGAGAGTGAGATTATCGCAAACCAGCTCAGTCCTGCGTATGTCATCTTCGTGGGGCTTTTCGGCAAGAGACCTGAAACAGATACGGATGGAATTGATGAAGAAGCACTGCTATCAGAATTAATAGATAAGAAATTTTATGAGGTCGCGACGGATCGCAGAGAGAGTCTCGCAGGTAACCAACGCCTCGTTAATCAGATCGCAGAATTTGTTAAAGCCTTCCCAGAAGCCGGTCCCGATGCTGTCATTCAACATTTCTCAACACTCCGTAAACTCAGTAATCCAGATCAAAAAGGAATTAGTGGGACAAGAGATCCGGATGAACTTCTTGCCGAACTCATTGACACGCACATGGAGAATGTCGCCCTAGGAACGATCTCTTCCTATATGCGGCATCAGCTCCGCGAGAACAACGCACTGCACCCCCAAGTCCTCGCGATGCGCGCAACTGATCTCATCACAGAACATGAAAAGAGTGGTAAAACCGCCTTCCAGACCGCCTATAGCCTCCTCTTGGGGCGAGAGGCGAGCACCATCGAAGCGGATATTCTCGAGCGAATGGGCATCATACAGACCCACCACGGCTCCGCAGGTTCCAACGTTGTCGCACGCTACCTCGCTACTTTGCACACCGGCGCGGTCTCCGACTTTTTTGTCGCCTCTCAGATGACTTTAGATGGGAACCGGCACTTCGGCGCAATTCATGATATGACGGCGTTTATTAACCAAATTGAATCCCTTGATGACGCTGCGCTTGAAGACGCAATCCAGCAACGAATGCTGACTGCACTCCCGACCTTTGGACACCCCGAAATCGCTGCCGCTGGACGCTCCGATGAAATCCAGCAGGATCCCAGACCCGCCATCTATTTTAATCCGTTCTTAGAGGCTGTTGACAACGGTGATATTCAACTCAATGATCGGCAGAAAAAGCGTTTAAGTATTGCACAGCGTATTTACCAACTCGCTTTCATTGAAGGTTTTGTCCGACCCGGACGTGAAGACCAGCCACCCCTCCGTCTAACGCCAAACACCGACTTTGGCGGGTGGTCTGTCCAAGAAGGGATGGGCATCTATGAAAATGACAGAACGCTGTTGACATACATCTTCCGGGGGTTCGGCTGGATGATGGATGCACGTGAACAACTCCAGTTGAAAATTATCCGACCCGTTATCCCACCGCACCCTGATATTATTCCGAAACCCACCGACGATATGACGATTCCAAACGAAGTCGTTGCGTTACATAACCGGATGGCAGATGCGAACGCCTTCAACGGGTAGTCACCACTGGCGAGGTTTCCAACCTCACAAGTAAGTGCTGTTTCTAACTGCACCGGGGCTGAGAAAAGGTGACTGTTAACGAATTAGAAAGGAACACCAGTGATTGAACTAGAGCAATTGGTAGCACCAACAGAGGGTGAAAGAATTGGACTCTCCAACGGGCAACTCGTCGTGCCGAATAAGCCGATTATTCCTGTTATTGAAGGTGACGGCATCGGACGCGACATAATGAAGGTGACACGCCACGTCGTTGATGCTGCTGTCCAGACCGCCTACGACGGTAAAAATCAGATCGTTTGGTTTGATGTCTACGCTGGCGAAAACGCCATGGCAAAATACAATGAGTGGTTACCGCAGGATACCTTTGACGCAATCGAATACTTCCGCGTTGCCCTAAAGGGACCCCTCACAACACCTGTTGGCGGTGGATTCCGTAGCTTAAATGTGACGCTCCGTCAGGTACTTGAACTCTACGCGTGTGTCCGTCCCGTCCGCTATTTCCAAGGCGTTCCCGCCCCCGTTACACATCCCGAAAAGATGGATGTCGTTATCTTCCGTGAGAACACCGAAGATGTCTACGCCGGGATTGAGTGGGAACAAGGCACACCGGAAGTGAAGAAGGTTATTGAGCTGCTCCGCACCGAAATGGGAGTTGAGATCCGTGAAGATTCCGGTATCGGTGTGAAACCTATCAGTATTTTCGGCACGAAACGCTTGGCGCGGATGGCGATCCAATACGCGATTGACCACGGAAGACCCAGTGTTACCTTTGTCCACAAAGGGAACATCATGAAGTTTACCGAGGGGGCGTTCTGCGCTTGGGGATATGAACTCGCTAAAGAGGAATTCGCCGATCAGACAATCACGGAAGATGAACTCTATAGTGATTATGACGGTAAGTGTCCAGAAGGCAAAATTATTGTCAATGATCGAATCGCCGACAGCATGTTGCAGCAGATTCTCACGCGGACCGATGAGTACGATGTGATTGTCACGCCGAATTTGAACGGCGACTATCTCTCGGATGCCGCAGCAGCACAGGTTGGCGGTATCGGTATGGCACCCGGTGGTAATCTCAGCGATGAAGTGGCACTTTTTGAGGCGACACATGGCACTGCCCCGAAGTACACCGACCAAGATGTTGTCAATCCCGGTTCACTTATCCTTTCTGCGGTGATGATGCTTGAACATATCGGCTGGCAGGAAGCCGCTGACCTGATTATCGGTGGACTTGAGAAAACCATTCTCCAGAAACGAGTGACCTACGATTTGGAGCGTCTCATGGAAGGCGCGACAAAGGTTCGTACCTCCGAGTTCGGCGCAGCGATTGTCGAAAACTTTTAGCGAAAGCACTTTCACAGTGTATAATATAGGAGCAGCCCATGTCCTTAAAAACAAAACTGATTCTCGCAGCAGGTGTATCGGTTGCCATCGGCATCGGAATGGTCCTTGAATTACATCGTCTTCACAGGCGTATTTTGGAAGAGTTGATCGAAATCCGCAAGCAAGGCGAGCGATAGGTGTTGTCTCGCAAGGTAGAAGGCACGCTCCGTGTGCCGTTGGAGGTAAGGTAAAATTAGTGTTGGATGATGATCGCCGAAAAACATAGGAGAGATAGCGTGATCTGTGAAATAAGAACCTACAACCTGAAACTCGGTCAACTTAACGAATACTGGGAACGCTTCAGCGAAAAATTATCGGCTCGCCAAGAGCTATCGAAACTCGGTGGACATTGGTACACCGAAGTAGGACCCTTGAATCAGATGGTCGCGATTTGGCCCTACGAAAGCCTTGAACAGCGAGCGGAGATCCGCCGCGCTGCGGAAGCGGAACCGAACCCGGTATGGCCCCCCGATACAAGCGATCTCATTGTATCAATGGTCTCCGAGATTTATCTGCCGGCTCCGTTTATGGAACCCTTAGGTGAAAAAGACATCGGACCCTTGTATGAAATGCGTTTGTACACCTATCCGTCTGAGGGAATGCCACAAGTACTGGAGGCGTGGGGCGCAGCTATCCCCGAACGCGTGAAATTCTCACCCTTGGCAGGCTGCTGGTATTCGGAATACGGTGGAGTCAACAATTTCATCCATATATGGGCGTATCGGAGTTTTGAAGAACGCCAACGAATCCGAGCAGAGACGCGAGAGAAAGGCGTCTGGCCCCCCAAAGGCTCTGTCAGACCCATCACACAGGAGAGCAAACTTCTCCTACCAGCACCTTTCTCACCGATGCAGTAGTTTGACTTCCACAACAATAAATCCATCCACATTGCTGGTGAGGTCTCACAACCTCGCCGCTCCTCCTATAGAATAGGTAGATGCGGTTTTCAACCGTACCCATAAGTGTCAATTTAAGAAAAAATAACCGTCACGCCCCAGAAAAGTAGGTGCTGTTTGAAACTGCGCCGGATTTTACACAGAAACCCTGAAAACTTCAAAGACCTCTTGAATCCCGTACGGATGGTATCTCTGTAGAAAAGTGCTACCTTACAGACCTAAGCCCCGTAGGGGCGGCATCTATAGAAAGCTGTGGCAAAAATGATACCGAAAACCACTAAATTGACACCTATGGTACGGTTTTCAACCGTACCGGTCTTCCCTAACCGAACATCCTTCCAGCCTAAAACCATTGACAGTTGACTGCTGATAGCCATTTGTAGGAGCGATCTCCCGATCGCGACCTATCCACGTTAATAAGGTTGCCCAACCTCGCTGATCTGATGAAAATCATAGGTCTTGCAGGGTGGAAATACGCTTGATTTCTGATACGTAATCAGTTAAAATTGCAGTATGAATCGAAGAGACACCTTGCTTGACAAAGCACGGCGAAACCCGAATGGATTGCAATTTAGAGAGGATGAACAACTTTATCGTGCCTTAGCAGATGAAGCAGCAAAAGCGTGAATGAGTCTTTACGCGTTTGCTGCACAGAAGTTGAAATCAACCAAACCTACCATTTAAAAACATTTGGACAATGAAAGCATTTGCAGCCTTTTTCAGAGTAAACTTCCGAGCAACATTAGAGAAAACCACTCAAAATCCAGTCATAGTATAGGTTTACGACCTTTTCAAAACCTATAGCGTTTCAAGGTTTACTCTGAATACTCTGAAACGCGCCTCTTTTCCTGTCCGGTATTACCATTATATAAGGGATGATGAAGTGGACGAAACTATCGACTGACAACTAAAATAGATTTGACATAAACCTCTGAATGTGCTACGGTATTAAAAATTGTCCTTTCGCCTAAAAAAACAGCCACCCAAATTATAACTAAGGAAATTATATGGCACGTTCAAAACAGTCCGACCTGTCATTAATGGAACTCTATAAACACGTAAAAAAACAGCACGGAGATGCCATACTGCTATGCCGAGTCGGCGATTTCTATGAAGCCTTTTTTGAAGACGCGGAACTCATTGCCCGTCTGCTTGAGATCGCCTTGACAGCGAGAAGCCATAAAAACCAAAAATCCCCGCCGCCACCGATGGCAGGTATCCCACACCACGCACTCGACTCCTATCTCTACAAACTCGTCAAAGCCGGACATAAAGTCGCCATTTTGGAGCAGACCGAGGACGCACAACTCGCACGAGACGAGAATCGACTCGTCAAACGCGATGTCGTTCGAATCGTTACGCCCGGCACCGTGACCGATCCAAAGGTGCTTGAGCATAAGGTAAACAATTACATCATCTCGATTTACCTCGATAAGGACACCTACGGTGTTGCCGTTGCGGATCTCTCCACAGGCGAATTTCAGGTAACCGAACTCACAGACTCCTCACGTCTCTGGGCGGAGATACACCGGTTTTCTCCGAAAGAGTGTCTCTTTTCTGACACCTTGGAAGATGAAGAGATGTTTGATCGCCTCAAAACCGAACTCAAAGCGACGCTCAATTACCTACCCGACTGGCGTTTTGAATTGGATACCGCCCGAACGGAACTCCTCCAACATTTCCAAACGATTTCGCTGGATGGATTCGGATGCGAACACCTTCCTTCTGCTATCTCTGCCGCTGGCGCGCTCATCTATTACCTAAACGAGACACAGAAACAGGAAGTCGAACACATCGTCTCGCTTCACACCTACACGCTCTCGGATTTTATGGTGCTGGATGCCGATACACAGCGCAACCTTGAATTGACAGCCTCTATCCGCGACGGTTCTACGAAAGGAACACTCCTCGAAGTCCTTGATCAGACGGTAACTGCGATGGGGGGCAGGAAGATGCGCCAGTGCCTCTTACAACCCTTGCTTGATGAAAAAGAGATTGAGGAACGCCTCGGTGCAGTTGACGAACTCAAGACCCAAATTAACCTGCAGGAGGAATTGCGAGAGGCTCTTGGGCAGATGTACGATGTTGAGCGACTCATTTCGCGTATCAGTCTCGGTTCTGTGAACGGACGCGACCTCCATTCCCTCAAGGATTCCCTCCGCCTGATCCCCGATGTCAAAACGCAGCTGCAGGACTGCAATAGCGCAATGTTAGTGTCCCTCAATGACACCTTGAATTCGCTTCCAGAGTTGGTCGAATTGATTGAACAGGGGATTCATCCTAACCCACCCGCAACGATTCGCGAAGGCGGTGTAATATGCGACGGCTATAACGAGGAACTTGATGAACTTCGGCAGATTGTGGGAGAAGGAAAGGACTGGATCGCTGCTATGGAAGCAGAGGAACGCAAACGCAGCGGTATCCAATCCTTAAAGATCGGATTCAATCAGGTCTTTGGTTACTATATCGACGTAACGAAACCGAATCTCGACATGGTCCCTGACCACTATATCCGTAAGCAAACGCTACGAAATTCGGAACGCTTTATCACACCTGAACTCAAGGAGCAGGAAGCAAAGGTCCTCAACGCCGAGGATCGGATACAAACTTTGGAGTATGAACTCTTCTGTCAGATTCGGGATGAGGTGTCGAAATGGACGGAATCCATCCAGAAAATCGCAGCGGCACTCGCGATGGTTGATGTTCTTGCCAATTTTGCGTACGTCGCATCGAAATACAACTATGTGAAGCCTACCGTAGCGGCTGTGGACGAAATTGTTATTCGCGATGGCAGGCATCCGGTTGTCGAACAGTTGTTCACACAAGAGGGTTTTGTCCCCAACGATACGCTCCTGAATTGCGATGACGAGCAATTGCATATCATCACGGGACCGAATATGAGCGGTAAGAGTACTTATCTGCGTCAAACTGCGCTTATCGTCTTGATGGCACAGGTGGGTTGTTTTGTGCCTGCTTCTGCTGCAAAAATCGGCTTGGTGGATCGGATTTTCACGCGTGTTGGTGCATCAGACAACCTCGTGATGGGACAGAGTACTTTCCTCGTTGAGATGAACGAAACGGCGAATATCCTTAACAATGCGACCCGTAACAGCCTTGTTATCTTCGATGAGGTCGGACGCGGAACCAGCACATTTGATGGACTCAGCATCGCGTGGGCAGTTTCGGAGTATCTCTTAGATGAAAAACGGATGGGTGCGAAAACCCTCTTCGCGACACACTATCACGAGTTGGTGGAACTCGCCAGCAAATATAAACGCGCCAAGAATTACAATGTCGCTGTCCATGAAGATGGGCAGAAGGTAACATTTCTCCGAAAAGTTGTCCCCGGTGGTGCAGACCAGAGTTACGGTATCCACGTCGCACGCCTCGCCGGGCTACCGCAAGCTGTGATTACACGCGCACAGCAGATACTCGAAGTACTTGAACAGCATAATCTCAGTGTTGAGGCAGACGGGGCAACCGGTCAACAGCCGAAAGCGCATCCAACAATGCCGAAACCCCGCCGACGCGTCTCACGAAAAACAATGCAGAGTGATTCACTGCAGATGGCACTCTTTACACCGAAGACGCACCCGCTTGTTGAGGAGATCCGACGCTTGGAACTCACGCAGGTTACACCCTTAGATGCAGTGAATATTCTCTATGATCTGAAGGCGAAGGCGGAGGAATCTTGAGGGTTAGGCGGCAGCGATGCAGTCCCCTTCTAACGCACCAAGTGTAACGCGCTGAATCTGATTGATCGCACTCTCTGGCACATCTACGAGGACGCGAAGATAGTTGTCCGTAAAACCGGCGAGATGGTTGTTTTCACCTTCTCTGCTGGCTTCGATGAGCACCTCTTTCTGTTTTCCAAGCATCCGTTGTCGAAACGCAGTGTTGAGGCGTTCACCGAGGGCGATCATCGTTTGGCTGCGTGCAGCGGAGACGTGCGGTGACACCTGATCCGGGTAAGTCGCCGCGGGGGTGCCTTTTCGGGGGGAATAACGAAACACATGCAGTTGGCTGAATCCAATGTCTTCAACAAATTGGCATGATTCCTCAAAGTGTTCATCCGTTTCGCCGGGAAACCCAACCATAATATCGGTAGTAATTCCGACATCATCACCGAAGACGCGTCTTAAGTTCTCAACGAGATGAGCGAATTGTGTTGTGGTATAGCGTCGGCGCATCTGTCGCAATACGTCATCGGAACCGGCTTGGAGTGGTAGATGGAAGTGTGGCATGCATTTCGACAGTGCCGCCATCCGCTCACCAAGGGTATCCGGGAAATACATCGGTTCGATTGAACTGAAACGGATGCGTTCGATGCCTTCAATGTCGTGGATGTGTTCTAAAATATCGGCGATGTCTTTTTCTCTACCGGTATCCTGTCCGTAGGCACCCAGATGTACACCGGTGATGACGACCTCTTTGATACCGCTGTCAGCGATACGATGTGCTTCATCGGCGATGTCATTGAGCGAACGGCTTGTCATTCTGCCGCGGACATAAGGGATAATACAGTAAGTGCAGAAGGCACTGCAGCCGTCTTGCACCTTAATGAGCGCGCGTGTGCGTTTGCCAGCATCACTAACCCCTTTGCTAAAGCGTGCGTGTTCGCGGATAGCGTCGTGCTGAACCGGTTCTATAGCGAGGAGCGAGTTTGGCGTGTGAGGCACCTCTTCTGTCAAGGATGGCATTTCGGCATTCAATATGTCGAGATAGTCCTGAAAATCAGCCTTTTCTCGGTTGCCGAAAACGACTGTCACTCCCGGTATTTTTTCGATCGCCTCTCGGTCGCTTTCAGCATAGCAGCCTGTAACGAGCACTTTTGCGTTGGGATGCTGTCGGATCGCCCTCCGAATCGCTTGCCGTGCCTTTTGATCAGCGACGTTCGTTACAGTACATGTATTGATGAGATAAAGGTCTGTCTGCCGCCCTGACATCTCCTCGTCAACGAGAGTATATCCGTTGCGTTGGAGTGTCTCACGCATGGCTTGCGTATCGTATTGGTTCGCCTTACATCCCATCGTAATCAGTTTAGCGGTTTTCATGAGTTTTCAAGGGTATGTTTTCGCCGGTAAAGTTCTTAAATGCGTGTGTTCGCTTATGTCTTCCAAGTAAATATTATACCCAGTTTTTACCTGAATTGCAAATGAGATGGTCTTCTTTGTAGGTTGGGTAGAACGGATGTCCCCCAAACACCACTAAGCTCAAGAGAACGGGTGTTAACCCATACACCTTCAATTGCAAAGGCATCGAGTGAAACCCAACGTTTTTCTAAGATGTGAAAAGGGATTTTGTTGGAGAATAGGCGGGTACGGAGACCCGCCTTGCAGAGGGTGCTATGATAATTCAACGGCTTTGCCGGTGCGGGCGCATTCGTAAATAGCCATGTTAAGCGCGACAGAGCGTCTGCCTTCATAGCCGTCGACTGCCGGTGATGCGCCCTCGTTGATAACTCGGAGCGCATCCTCAATCACGTTGTTCGGATAGGCTGGGAGTTCAATCTCAGGCTCGTCATCATCAACGAACTGCCACATCTCCGGTCCAAGACCGACGATACCTTTTTCGCCGTGAACGTGGATCATTGAGACGCTACTACCGGGGAACGTTGTTGTTGTCAGGACATGTCCCAACGCGCCGCTTTCAAATTCGAGAATCGCCGAGGTCATGTCCTCGGTCTCACAATTTTCGTGATCGTAGACATCGAAGTGTGCACCGATGACACGCTTGACGGGACCCATAAACCAGAGCATCAGATCGATATAATGCACGCCTTGGTTCATGATAGAGCCACCACCGTCAAGTTTCCATGTGCCGTGCCAACCGACATAGTAGCTATCCGGGCGTTTCCACTTCATACGGAGTTCGCACAATAGCGGTCTACCGAGCGCACCGGTTGCGAGTACGTGCTGGATTTGACGATTGTGTGTGCCGTAGCGTTCTCCGAAATCAACAAGCAGTTTGACATCGTTGTCTTCACATGTTTTAATAAGGGAGTTGCAATTTTCAACGCTGACGTCCATCGGCTTTGTGGTGATGACGTGTTTGCCACGGCGCGCTGCTTCTTCCCCAAATTTTCCGTGGAGACCGCTTGGGGTCATAATCATTCCCACATCGATATCGTCGCGGTCAAACATCTCAAGCGCATCGTCGTGGCTTTCGCAGCCGAAGCGTTCTTCAGCTGTTTTGCGCCTTTCTTCGACGAGATCCGCCACAGCGACGAGTTCAGCACCGTCTGTTTCGTGAATCACATTGGAGCGGTTCATGCCCATGCCTAAACCGACAACGCCAAAACGTAGATTGTTAGCCATTAGAAATTCTCCTTTTATAGTTGTCAGTTGTCAATTATCAGTTAAGAGTCGTATTTATCATCGCATATCTTTGGAGTACGCCAAGTGTGGGTAATTTGTTAAAATTCCAACTCTTAACCGACGACCACTGAAAACTGAAAACCGATAACTACTGAAAACTGAAACTGAAACCATTATAGCATATACATAGACTATGCGTTACAAAAAATTAACCGGACTATTTCTGATTGTCTTTATCCTTTACACCGTACCACAGCCCACCTCTTCACAAGTTAGGGCGGTGCATTTCACCGATGTAACGGGGAAATTTGGTGTTAAATGTCGTCATACCAATGGCGAGCGTGGCGAAAAATACTTTATTGAACCGATCGGAAGCGGTGTGGCACTCTTCGATTTTGATAATGACGGAGATTTGGATTTCTACTTCGTCAACGGCAGCACCTTGCCAAAAGTAGACGCTCCAATGCCACCAACAAACGTCCTGTATCGCAATGATGGAGATATTTTTACCGATGTAACGAATGAAGCATCTGTCGGCGATACGGGTTACGGTTTGGGGTGCTGCGTTGGTGATTACAACAACGACGGTTTTACTGATCTCTATGTGACGAACTACGGCGCAAATGTGCTTTATCGAAACAACGGGAACGGGACTTTTACGGATGTCGCTGATGCTGCTGGGGTTGATGGTAATCAGTTCAGTAGTGGTTGTGCCTTTGTGGACATTGATACTGACGGCTATCTGGATCTCTATGTCGTCAACTATGTTCAGTTTGATCCAGATACGAATCCGGAGTGCACTCGACAAGGCGTTCGGACATATTGCACACCTGAGGCACTGGAAGGTGCTGCGGATATCCTCTATCGAAACAACGGAGACGGGACTTTCACAGATGTAACGGCGAAGGCAGGTATAAGCAGCGCAAATGGAAAAGGGTTGGGGGTCGTCTGTGGCGATATAGATAACGATGGCGATGTCGATATCTTCGTTGCGAACGATACCACGCCGAATTTCCTCTACCGCAACGACAGTAACACTGCAATTAAAATGACGGAGGATGCGCTTTTCGCTGGCGTTGCGCTCAGTGAGGAGGGACGCGCCTATAGCGGGATGGGTGCGAACCTCGGCGATTTTGACAACGACGGCTATCTCGATATCGTGATTACGAATTTTCAGGATCAGACGAATAGCCTCTATCACAACGCGCAGAGTGGGTTTTTCAACGAGGTGAGTTTTGCCAAAGGTGTCGGTGAGAGGAGTCTCCCCTATTTGGCGTGGGGTGTCGATTTCATCGATTTTAACAATGACGGTTGGTTAGATCTGTTTGTTGCCAACGGCCACTTAGATGACAATATCGCAGAGATGGATCCGATCGGTACATACCCACAGCCGAATCAACTTTTTCTCAATAACCGAGGTGTCAATTTTTCGGAGATTCCTGACGCGACGATAGCACAGCGAAAGGTGAGTCGAGGCACCGCATTTGGTGATATAGATAACGATGGCGATGTGGATATTGTTGTCTCTAACCTGAAAGATTCGCCAACTGTTCTGCGAAACGACGGTGCCAATGATTCTCGATGGTTGAGTGTTAAACTCATCGGTACGCATTGCAACCGAGATGCGATTGGTGCACGGGTAACGGTTGTATCTGGAGACTTGACCCAAATCCGTGAGGTCAAAAGTGGTTCAGGGTACCTCAGTCAGAACGATCTTCGTTTACATTTCGGATTGGGCAGTACAACGCGGATTGATACACTGACAGTGCGATGGCTCTGTGGCAAAGTCCAAACCTTACGGGGCGTTAAAACGAATCAGGTGCTTGTTATTTCAGAAAAATAGCGCGTGTTCCTATGGTGTTGCGTAATCGTCTGGGTTGTTCTTCCGCCAGTTCGGGAGATACCCCTCCGTATGTCCGAAACCGTAAGAGGGACCAATCTGATTCACGCTCGACCAGGGCCACGCTTGCCCACCGATCAGGCGGAATTCATCACCCTTGCCACAGAGCCAGTAGAACATGTGTGCCACATATCTCGCCACACCGTGTCCGCCGTATTCTGCTGTCTGTAAATCGAATTCTGGTTCTTGCTTCCAATCCCCTGCCGGTGGCACTGTCCGCCAGTAGCTATATTTCAGCATGTGACGTAGTCCTTCCGTAGTGGATTCCCCCCGACGATGGAGAATGCTTTGCGAATGGATAACGAAAGAACCCGCGGGACCGTCGCTCGAAATCCCTTTCTCTGATATATCTCGGCTTGTGGAGCGGATGTGTGAACCGGGCATAAGTTCCGTCGGACCCATTTCCAAGGGGGTATCCTGCGGGAAGTAGAAGACCTCAACAAAGTTAGTTTCAGGTCCAAAGACGTGGTCAGCATCGTGGTGCCATCCTTGGGCAGGCATCGGGCACTCAACACGGTGATTGCTCACCAGCACAGGTAACCCGACATTCTTACCGAGCAATGAGCGCAATGCACCAGCGAGTTCTCGGTTTAGCAGCACGTGCTCAATATACCAATCTTCAAGCAGAATGGAACTCGGTTCGTGTGTATCCCGCATGCGTTCTAAATCAGCGTGTGTTATACCCTGCGGAATAAAGCACGGATTTATCGGTAAGTCACCGTTGAGATAATCGCACGTCCGCTGATTGATCTCATCCGGGACAACGCCTTGGAGTTGCAGATAGCCGTCTCGGCAATACTGCAGTACCTGTGTATCGGTGAGCGTCGGTTCACAGTCAAAGGTGCGATTTACTTTGTTGTATTTCATCGTTGGTTCCCTCACGCTTGTCATTTTTCCATTCTAAAAACGCCGATTCGGAAGCCGTAACGCTTGTAAAAGGCGACAGCATCCTCGTTGTGAGCGAGTACGTCCAATCTGACTTTCTTATCCGTCCATACGTTTTCGTATAACCAATCGAGCAACTGGGTCGCGATACCTTTTCGTCGATGTGCTCTATCTACGTACAATTGTCGCATATAGTAGTGTCCGCCATCATTTCTATATAAACAGTAGGCGATAATGCATCCGTTCTCCTTCACCAGATAGCAGATATAGTCGGTAGCCAACCATTCTCGCATCCGTTGTGTGAGCTGGGCTATGTTCATCGGATTGGGGTGCTGCTCGTCCTCTATGAGGTGCTGATTCAGTTCAGCAAGCGTTTCGACATCGGTGAGTTCGGCTCTAACGATTTCCATTTTCGTAGTTTTCTATGATAGCGAAAACTGTATCAATGACAGCTTGTTCTCCATCCACCCTTCGTTTTTGCTTTTCGGTATCGCTCAAGAGAATATGTTCACCTTGAGCCGGATTATCGAAAACAAATAACGACGACAGACGCTGCATCCCAAAGTATTCTGCAACTGCGAAAGTAGTCGCCGTTTCCATGTCTACGGCGATATAACCCTGATGAGCCCAGCTCTGAATCTCTGCTTTTCCCTCTGCAAGTAGTGCAGATGTTGTCCAGATTCGACCTTTGTGCGTAGCAACAGACGCAGTGTGTGAAGAGAAAGTCCCATCAACGAGTTCAGGTGAGGCATGGATTTCTTGTTTATCTGGTAAATAATACTGTGCTGCGCCTTCACCGCAATGTGCTGATGTTACACAAACGAGGTCGCCTGCTTGAATACTATCGGTTAATGCGCCACAACAACCTGTCTGTATTACTAAGGAGGTGCCCAACACACCAAAAAGGTGTGTGACTTCAGATGCCATCGCATCCCCGTAAACCGAAGCATAACCAACATCTACATTTCTATAACCCCCGATTAGCACATCCTCGAAGATACCATTTGGCGAACCAACTTCAAAAATATCCGTGAAAAAATTTCTATGCTTGGCGTAATTGAATTTCAGGTTGCGTGTACCTCGGAGTATTAAAACGGTCGGAATCCTATTCTCAGGGATATTTAAAAGTGACAACCATTCCTTTTTCGTTAGTTCTTTGAGCATTGGGTATTTTGAAATCCTTTTGTCTATACGGTTAACGTCACGTTATCCTGTTTAACGAGTTCCTTCACTTCCCATTCCGAACCGTAAGCCGCTAATGCTTTCGTCTCAGGAGACAGCCGCTCCATCACTTCTGGCGGGAAGGATTCTCGGATGCCCCGCTCATCTTGAAAGAACTGCGTCTTATACCGCAGGATTAGGAATCTACGATCGCGATCTGTCGGCTTCCACACCAGCACACCGTGTGTCAACATTTCGGTGATGATTACGACATCTCCCGCTTTTGGTGTTACATTCACGAGAGCCGGATGAAGTGGAGCGTCTGAGTTATCAGGTTCAGGGAAAAACAGGTTTTCTGGACGCTTAAAATTACGTTTATGGGAACCCGGTAAAACTATTAAACCACCGTCTCCCGGGTAGACATCCGTGAAATAGAAGAAAGCAACGACATCGTTCGTAAAGATCTGATCGTTTTTGACTTCATACCGTCGCGTCCAGCGGAAACCTTCACCGGCACAATGCAGCGGTGTCATCTCTTGTCGTTCGTGTGTATTGACAACAAGCGATCCGCGATTGAAGCGCGGTTTATTCCAAGTTAGTTCTTTGATGATTGGCCACGTAACGGGATGCAGTGTTAACGCTTCAAGCGATTTATCGGCAGAAAATCCGTTTGAGAAACCTTCACCGCCTCGACTAATTCCAGGTGGCAATTCATCTGGTGCTGATTGGACAAGCCGTTCTATTGCTGCTTGTGTATTACTGAGTTCTTCTGGCGTTAGGACGTTCTCTAAATGCAAGTAGCCGCGTAGGTCAAAAAGGTATTTCTGTTTCGGTGTCATGTCTGTTCCTCAGAGAGGATAAGGTTATTTTTCTTCCTAAACATGATATAAAGGTTTGCTTTAAATATCAAGATAATTTACAATACCAATATGGACCCAAGGATATATCTTAACATAGACTTCGTGATTCAAAACACATCGGGCTAAATCAGGCGATCTCCCTTATGTTGCCCTTGACGCTGCAATGTAGCCTGTATTTTCTACCATCCAAACTCTATAGAGAAACAGTCATCGTTCATCCAATGGAAACTCTAAAATGAAGAACCCAAAAATTCTTAGTAAAGCGTTTATCAAGCAAACACTTGTGGACAATCGGAAGACGCTGCGGAAATACGGGGTCAAACGAATCGGTTTGTTCGGTTCCTGCGTCCGAGGGACTGCAACCGCCGCAAGCGACATTGATTTCCTCGTTGAACTCGTAAAGACTGACTTTCCGCGATTACATGGGGTTGGCCGTTTTTCTCGAAGATTTGTTTAGGAAGGATGTCGATCTTGTTCCCCACCTCCATCAAACCGCATCTGAAACCTTACATTGAAAAAGAAATAGAGTATGTAGAGGATAACAACAGGTGGAAGTGTTTGTAGTCGTGCGATTCATCGCACGTTTTAACGGTGTGTTAATGGGCAATGAATTGCCCTACTACAAACGATTAATCTCAAATTCACTCATAATCTCCTAACTCGTCCCGCAGACCTTGTAGTTTATGCTTTAACTCCACAACAACATCCGCATACGCTGGATCTGCATAAACATTGTACATCTCATGCGGGTCCTTCTCTAAATCAAAGAGTTCCCATTCTGGCAGCGTTGCCCGATCAATCGCTCCATCTGCCCCTAATGCCTCACCGTAATAATAGATGAGTTTATACCGTTCTGTCCGCACGCCGTAGTGCGCTGGGATATTGAAATGCGCGAGGTGCATCCAATACCGGTAATACATGGATGTACGCCAATCCGCTGGCGTTTCACCTGCCAACGACGTTCGGAGACTACGTCCTTGTATATCGTCTGGAATCGGTATACCTGCGTAGTCGAGCAGTGTCGGTGCCAAATCGACGTTTAGGGTAATCTGTTCGCTAACACCCGCCGTTGGAATCTCGCGTGGACACCGGACAAGCAACGGAATCCGCATCGATTCCTCATACATGAACCTTTTATCGTACCAACCGTGGTCCCCTAAAAAGAAGCCGTGATCTGCCGAATAGATAACGATTGTGTCTTCTGCCAGACCTTCCGTATCCAAATAATCAAGCAGTCGTCCGATATTTTCGTCAATGGCGTGGGTACAGCGTAGATAGTTCTGTATGTAGCACTGATAGTTCCACCGCTTCAAATCATCGCCATCCAAATTCTCAGGAGTCGGCTCAGGTAGATGGTTTTTCCGATGCATGATGTCTACCTTTGCTGTATTCATTGCGGCAGCCGCTGCCCGGTTTTCGTAGGTATCGTCGAAAGTCAGCGGCTCAGGGATTTCATCTGTGTAGAGATGCAGGTGCTTGGGATTCGGAAAGAAGGGATCATGGGTCGCTTTATAGGTCGTCATCATGAAAAAGGGGTGATCCGTCTCCCTGTTTTGTAGCCAATTCAACGAACTGTCCGTCACAATGTCCGCGGAGTATCCGTCGAATTTTTTCCGTTCCCCCATCTCAATCATTTCAGGGTTGATGTGTGCCCCTTGTCCTGGAAACACGTTCCAGTAGTCGAAGCCGTGTGGGTCGCTGACACCGCCGTGTCCGAGGTGCCACTTCCCGACAATCGCCGTCTGATACCCATCTTCATGCAGCATCTGTGCGACCGTCTGTTCTTGCGTGTGATCAATTGTATCCGCGAGAGTTTTGATGCCGGTTTTGTGGCTGTATTTTCCTGTTAGAATAGAACCGCGTGCCGGCGTGCAGATTGCGTTCGTGCAGAAGCAGTTGTTAAATCGCATCCCACCATCACCAATTCTGTCGATGTTGGGAGTGTGATTCATCCCACTACCGTAACAGCTGATTGCTGGTGCTGCATGGTCATCGGACACAATGAGGAGTATATTGGGTTTTTGTGTCATTGGCATGACTTATTCCCAGGGTTTGAGAATGATCTTGGAACTCTCGTGAGAGGCGGAAGTTTCAAATGCCTGCTGGATTTCACTCATTGGGAAGACATTGCTGATAAGCAGATCGAGGAGGGACGAACCTTCAATGACTTTCATCAATCCGGGGAATTGGTTGAGGTTGTAGTGCCACGCCCCAGCGAGACGTAATCCTTTACCGATGAGATCCGGGCTGATATGGAGGACCGTGTCGTTTCTACCGCTCTGCCCGACGAACGCTATCGTGCCACGCCGACGCGTCGCATCGATACAGAGTCGATGGGCTTGGACGTTTCCTGAGCAGTCAAGTGCGAAGTCAACCCCGCGGCCATCTGTTGTGAGATCACGGATCTGATCCACTGCATCTTCATCCGTTGGATTGATGACCGCTTCAACGCCCATCTGTTTTGCACGTTCGGCACGCCACGGAATCAGTTCCGCTGCGATGACTTTCGCGCCACGGAACCGAGCATTCGTAATTGCACCGAAACCGACGGGACCGATGCCAGTAATCAGCACAGTATGTGTAGCGTTAACACCCATCTCGTCGAAGGCACGGTACGAGGGTCCCAAGGCACAACACGCAAGCGAGGCATGTTCATAAGAGACATTGTCTGGAATCTTCGGGAGCAACCAAGACGGTTTGAGGATATACTGCGCCATCGTTGCACTGCCATAATGGGATCCGACGAATTCCTCAAAGTTGTAGTTGTTTTCGCAGTGGATGTAATCGCCGTCGGTACAAAGCGCACATTTTCCACATGGGTATTGTGGCATCACGACGACGCGATCGCCGATTTCCACTTTTCCGGGTTGTGCGATGTCAACAACCTCGCCTGCCGCTTCGTGCCCCATCCGATCCGTTTTGCTTCCGTGCTCAAAAGCGTGGTATTCAGTACACATCGGTGAAGCGTGGATTTTTACAACGACCCAGTCCTCTTTCGGTGTCGGATCTGGTACTTCGACGAGTCCGGCTTGATGTTCGCCTAAAATTGCTGCGGCTTTCATAGTTGCTCCTCGTGATTTTTGCTAAAGATATAGGAATATTCCTGTTAAACTTCCGTGTATTTTAGCATAGCTTGATTTGTAAAGCAAATTGTTCCGATATTGATGGCGAGTCTTGGCTGAAAAGATTTCTTGACAAAATTGGCAAAAACCTTTTTAATAATAGAGGCAGAAGCGAATAATTAAAGCAAGTTTTCACTTGCTTTAGGGCGCAGTTTGCAAGCCCATATTCCAAAGAACGCCGAAACTGCCGTATTTACGGCATATTAGAATTTAATCCATTTGCAAAAGGACAAATAAGATGAAAATAGAACAACGGCTTGAAGAATTAGGTGTGGAACTACCAGAACCGGCGGTACCCGTGGCGAACTACGTTACAACGGTGCAGACCGGTAATCTTGTGTTTACCTCTGGACACGGACCCGGAACAGGTGAAGGTAAAATCTATAAAAGTCAACTCGGTACCGATGCGACGATCGAAGAAGGCTATGCATCAGCGCGGCAGGTGGCGATCGGCTTGTTGAGCACCCTCAAACACGCACTCGGGGACTTGGACAGAGTGAAGCGTGTCGTCAAAGTGATTGGGTTTGTTAATTCAGCATCCGACTTTATCGACCAACCGGCGGTCGTCAATGGCGCATCGGATTTCTTCGTTGAGGTATTCGGCGATAAAGGCAAACATGCGCGCTCCGCAGTCGGTATGGTGCAATTGCCCGGTGGGATCCCGGTTGAAGTCGAAATGGTTGTCGAAATCGAGGATTAATCTCTTGAGGAAACTTAAAATCGGTATGATGCGTCACGAAAGCGCAGCCCGAAACGAAGTGGAGGGCGACTCGGGAGAAGGATACTCCAAGCATGAAACCATGCTTATTACTCCGCAAGGAAAGTTAAAAAAATGGCAGTTCAAATTGTTAAACCTCGGATACGTGGGTTTATCTGTACCAATGCCCATCCAGCGGGTTGTCAGGCGAATGTACGCAACCAGATAGACGAGATTAAGCAGGGCATTCCGCACAAAGGGACAGATATGAATGCCCTTGTTATCGGAGCATCAACGGGTTACGGGCTTGCCTCGCGCATCGCTTTAACTTATGCTTACGGTGCCAAAACGCTTGGGCTACTCTATGAACGTCCAGCCGATGCCAGACGAACCGCATCCGCGGGATATTATAATACCGTTGCTTTCCATCAACAGGCAGCAGATGACGGATTTTTGGCGGACAGTCTCAATGGAGATGCGTTTTCGGATGAGATGAAGACAGAAGCGATTCATCGACTCAAGGCAGACTTTGGCAAAATAGATATCCTCGTCTATAGCATCGCTGCCCCGCGCCGGACACACCCAAACACAGGGGACTCACATGAATCCGTCCTGAAACCGATTGGTGCACCATATACGGGAAAAACCATCGATTTGAGTCAGGAAGTCATCGCACCGGTTACGATTGAGCCGGCGAGTGAGCAGGAGCTCACCGATACGATCGCTGTAATGGGTGGTGAAGACTTGGATATGTGGGTTGATGCCTTGGCGGATGCGGACTTGCTTGCACCAGAAGTGACGGTTGTTGCCTATACCTATATCGGGAGTTCCTTGACCTGGCCCATTTATCGGGACGGGACTATTGGTAGAGCAAAGGACGATCTGAAAGCACGTGTGGACGCGCTTGATGAACGGCTGGCAAATCAACTCGGTGGTAATGCCTATATTTCGGTGAACAAAGCCGTTGTTACGCAAGCCTCCGCGGCGATTCCGATCGTGCCGCTCTATATCAGTATCCTCTATGACATCATGGACGCGAAGGGCATCAATGAGGCACCCATTGGACAGATGCAGCGACTCTTCTCAGAGCATCTCGGACCGGGTTTGCAACCCGAACTCGATGGTGAACGCTACATTCGTCTTGATGATCGCGAGTTGCAGCCTGAAATAACCGATGCAGTAACCGAGCGTTGGGGACAAATTGATACCGACAATTTCCATGAACTCTCCGATTACGCAGGCTACAGGCGACGCTTCCGAAATCTCTTTGGATTTGAAGTCGAAGGCGTAGACTACGATGAAGCGGTAGAGACGGAATTAACATTTATCAGTTAAGAGTCTCCTTTTTAAAAACCGTCCATAACTTGGCATCCTCTAGGAAAAGGTGAATTGTTACATAGAGACCTCTTAACCGACAACTGACAACTGAAGACTGATAACTATTATAAGGAGAAACTTATGGCACAACCAATTCAGGTTACTGTCTGGAATGAATTTAGGCACGAAAAAACAAACGAAACCATTCGCGGTATCTATCCGAAAGGCATCCACGCCGCTATTGCTGATGGGCTTGACAGTTCGGGTGGTTTTAAAGTGCGGAGCGCGACTTTAGATGAACCCGAACACGGCTTAACCGACGATGTTCTCTCAAATACGGACGTCTTAATCTGGTGGGGACATGCCGCACACGGCGCAGTTGAGGACGCGATTGCTGACAAAGTTCGCGCACGTGTATTAGATGGTATGGGACTTATTGTTCTGCACTCTGCACACTACTCTAAACCCTTTACTCGCTTGATGGGCACGTCGTGTAGCCTCAAATGGCGTGAAGCAGGCGAAAAGGAACGTCTCTGGGTCATTGAGCACGGGCACCCGATTGTTGAAGGCTTGGGAGAATACTTTGAACTTGAACACGCCGAGATGTACGGCGAGCCATTTGATATTCCTGAACCGGACACACTTGTTTTTGTGAGTTGGTTCCCCGGCGGTGAGGTTTTCCGAAGCGGGTGCTGTTATTATCGTGGGAGAGGCAAAATCTTCTATTTCCGTCCCGGTCATGAAACGTACCCGATCTATTACGACGAAAACGTTCGGCATGTCATCGCGAATGCCTCGCGATGGGCAGCACCAGGTAACGCCCCGACCCCGGTCTTTGGGAATGCCAAACCCTTAGAACCCTTGGAATAGAGCATAGAATGTGGTAGTGAGCGGGCTTGAAAGAGTCCGCTCATTGTCAGTAGGAACCTTTTATGCAAACAGAAGAGACACAAACAACTGAACCTGTTGATATTCCACCGGTCACCGGTCCTTATACTGAACCATGGTCGTTAAAAAAGATTATTGCACTTGCGTCAGTATTTGGACCCGCGGCGATTGTTGCGTCAGTGAGTATTGGGGCAGGTGAAACGATCGTTGTCGTCCGGGCGGGGTCGTGGGCAGGATATAACTTGCTCTGGCTTGTGCTTCTCAGCTGTGTCGTCAAAGGAATCTTTGTTACCTATCTACTCGGACGCTATACCGCAGTCAGTGGTGAATATATCGGAAATCGGCTCGCGAAGCTGCCTGGACCGCGCGGTTGGCTTCTCATTGCGATCGTCATCTTTGAGATGGTAGGTGCGCCTTTAGCATGGGTGCCGATTGCCAAACCGTGTGGTGCGCTGCTCCATTTTCTGTTTAGAGACGCGCTGTCTTCAGATATTTCACAACCTATTTGGGAAAACCTAATCACGTCTTGCTTTATCACCCTCGCACTCCTTTTCGGTTTACGTATCTCATTTGAAAGGCTCGAAAAACAGCAACTCATCATTTGTCTGATCCTTGTTGTTGGAACGATTATCGGTACATTGATGGTGCGCCCCGACTTTGGTAAGGCATTGGTTGGGAGCCTCCGTTTTGGATATCTACCTGAATTTCCTGAATGGGCACCGAAGGATGCAGTCGAAAACCCTTTATTGACGATGGCGACAGCGTTCGGTTATGTCGGCGGTTCTGTGATGGGATATATCGTTTACGCAAATTGGGTGAGCATGCATCGCTGGGGCATGACATCCCATCAGAATATAGAAGCTATCCGCCAACGCGCCGCAACTCGTGATAAAATTGACTATCTCCTTGAACAGCCTGAACGGGTGAGCCAACTGCGACAGATCCTTGCGCCACTGCGGTGGGATGTCGGTATGGGTGCGATTGTGTTGTTCATCGTGACAGGCGCATTTATGATCTCAGGTGCTGCTGTGTTATATGGGATGCAAAGCACTTTTGAAGGATGGAGCCTACTCACGGATCAGGCGAGCGTCTGGAAGAATATTCATGTATCTCTCGTGTGGGTCTACTATATTTGTATTATCGTCGCGCTGTGGGGGACGCTACAGGCACTACCGGAGATTTACGCGCGGGTGATGCAGGAGTTCTTCCAAGCAATCTGGTCCCAACGTGAATGGAGTTACGATACACTTCGCAGATGGGTCTGTCTCTATATTTTCCTTACGACGATGGTGCTCATTTGGTTGAATATTCCGTTCGATATCCTGACCCAAATTGCAGGCTTTATTTTAGCGAATTTCTCAATTGCATTGATGATGCTTGCAGCATTGTATCTGAACGCTAAATTGCCCGCTGCTTATCGGACGCGTCCATTTATGTTCGTCGGTGCCTTGGTTTCCGCAGTTGTGCTTATTACATTTGCCGGAATTAGCGGCTGGGGTTTGTCTGTTAAACTCGCCAAATTTTTCATGTAGTGGTTCTGATTGAAGTTGACACCTTTTCTTTTAAACTATAAAATACCGTTAGTAACGCTGAATCTTTAAAAGGAGGTCAACTACCCAAGCCTAAAGACTTGGGCTTGTGCGAAGCGTATACCAAACGTCCACTCCACAGGTTAAACAGTTGACTACAGTAATATATCGCATATCTTGGCGTGGTAGCTAACACAATGTATCGGATACTCCTCTCGTCTGATTCCTCTTGGATATGTGATCTGGAAGGGGCAATATATAACCCGAAAGGGAGTTTACAAACCATGTTTGTTCCTGTTGTTGATAAAGCCCAAAACCCCTTAATGCCCACGACACCCGCGAGAGCTGGAAAGTGGATCAAATCCGGCAAGGCAACTCCTTTTTGGTGTAATGGGGTCTTTTGTGTGAGATTAAATGTTGCCCCTTCAGGCGACTATAAACAAGAGATTGCTGTCGGTGTTGACCCTGGCAGTAAAAAAGAAGGGTTTACCGTCAAGAGTGAAGCTCATACCTATCTAAATGTGCAGGCAGATGCCCATAACAAAGTTGGCAAGAAGATTCAGAAGCGTCGTGAGTTGCGGAGAGAGAGACGTTCCCGAAAATGTCCGAACCGGAAAAATCGCACCAATCGTCTTGCTAATAGAAACTGCATACCTGCAGGGACTCGTGCCCGTTGGGGCTGGAAACTCCGTATTCTTGATTGGTTATCAAAACTATTTCCTGTTACCCATGTTTGTGTTGAAGACATCAGATCGAAAACAATAGCACATGCTAAGAAGTGGAATACGTCTTTTAGTCCCCTTGAAATCGGTAAACAATGGTTCTATGCGGAAATAGAGAAACGTTGGCAACTTCTAACCCTTCAAGGGTGGCAAACAAAAGAAATACGTGATAGATTACGGCTAAAGAAGTCTTCTGCTAAACTCTCGGAGACTTTTGACGCACATTGTGTTGACAGTTGGTGCTTAGCATATTACGGTGTCGGTGGTACGGGTATCGTTGATAATCGTAACATATTCTGTATTTCACCTATATCTATTCACAGGCGTGAGTTACATAGACAGAACCCGCAAAAAGGTGGTAAAAGACCGCGATATGGTGGGACTGTTTTCAATAGTTTGGTAAAAAACACACTCGTGAAACATATTAAACACGGATTGACACGTATCAGTGGTTTTAGTAAAAATGGTGTTTCTCTGTATTCTTTGGAAGGAAAACGCCTTTGTCAGAATGCAAAACAATCAGATTTTAAGGTGCTGACGCGCCTAAATTTCAACTATAGGAGCGGGCTTTCCCCCCACACTTAAAGCAGTGGGTTTACAGTCCGAAGATTATATGAAAGGTAAACTCGAGAAACTTCAACAGGACGGTTTCGTTTTAATAAACGGTGCCTTGTCACCTGAGGAGACAGAACATATCCGTCAACGCGTTAACTATGCACGGGAAGAGGGTTGGGAGGAAGGCTTAAACGCTGTCGGAAATATGTGGTTTGATAGTTTACTTGACCGCGAACCCGATACATACCAACCGCTTGTCGGGCATCCGAGTGTCCGTCCTTACCTTGAAGGCTTAATGGGCAAACAGTGTCAACTTCGAAGTCTACGCGCACACATTAACCCAGGACCCTATCTCCAAGAGTGGCACATGGATTTTTACGGCTATTGGCAGGAACAGCGGTATGTCAAGGAACATCCATTTGCGATGGCACCCGTCGGGATTAACACGACATACTATTTTCAGGATAATGCCCCAGGTGAGGGACACCTCAAGTTTATCAAGGGTGGACATCTCTCCGAACCACCGCATCTCTATCCGTTGGATCGTCCTAAATTTGAGGCGTGGTGTGAAGCACAGGAACACGTTATCCTGTATCCAAAGGCTGGCGATTGTGTGGTATTTATCAATCACATCCCGCATCAGGGTGCGAAAGAACGTGACGATATGGAGCGGAGCAATGTCGTGTGCCATTATCAGGTAACCCCGATGTATGAAGGCGTTTGGCACGTCTCCCGACCCCGTGGATATCAAGGCACATTCCCGTTTGCTTAGAGATATACATTGGTGTTTAAAGGGTGGGTGTTCTTCACATCCACCCGTATTGTTTAACGACGTTAAGAGAAATGAAGAATTGCAAATTCTATTTCACAGTAATAATCCTGCTTCTGTTTACCGCCATCGCTTTCGCGCAAGAGGTGAATATGGAACGCAAAGAAAGTGAGCACCATTCAACGAATAGACTGCGTGTAATCATGACATCGGATTTTCCACCGATTGGTGTCGTCAAGGGTGGCAACGTACCCAACGATCAAAAGAGCGATCCGGATGATATGCAGTCGATGGTCCGTTTCCTGTTGTATGCCAATGAGTTTGACATCGAAGCACTGATAGCTTCATCGGGCACCTTTGCCAACATAGCCAAGAAACAACGCCTATTGGATGTGATTGACCGCTACGAAATGGTATACGAGAACCTGAAAAAACATGACCCTTTGTATCCCACGCCGGACTATCTGCGTTCGGTTACTTTCCAGGGGCGTAGCGGCACTTGGGGCAAAAAGGGCACTGTCAATATTGGTGAAGGCAAAGACAGTGAGGCTTCGGAGGCGATCATCCGCATGGTGGACAAGCCCGATCCTCGTCCGGTCTATATTGGCATCTGGGGCGATTGCAGCGTTGTAGCGCAAGCGGTGTGGAAGGTACAGCATACGCGCAGTACTGCCGACTTGGAAACGTTCCTAAGTAAATTACGTATCCATCAAATCGCGACCCAAGATGGCACGATTGGTTGGTTGCGCGATAATTTCCCAAAGTTGTTCATCATTCACTCGCAAAAGACTTACCAAGGAATGTTCGGCGGACGTGATCCGATTTCAAACCTCGCTTGGGTCAACGAGAACATTCGCAATAACCACGGACCTCTCTGCGATGTGTATCCGCACGAAGGGATGGGATGCACTGGAGTGTGTGAAGGGGATTCGCCTTCGTTCCTGTGGCTGGTGAGTGCGAACCGCGGGTTGAATGATCCCGATGACCCGACCCAGGAAAGCTGGGGCGGACAATTCAAGCGCGACGGGAACACCAATCACTATGTTGATGGACCCGGTCCGTCGAGCATTTCCAAGTGGCGTTCCGACTATCAGGCGGAGTTCCAAGAACGCGCAGACTGGTGTATAAGTCACCCCTAAACACACTAAACTTTCGTATGAAGGCATTTGGCACATCTCTCGACCCCGTGGTTATCAAGGTACATTTCCGTTTGCTAAAGATGTCCGTAGTCCAATAAAGAGGCGGTGTTCTTTACATCCGCCTAAATTGTTTAATAAACTGAACCCTATACGAATTGGAGGATACTCATGCGTAAATTTGTAGTTTTTTTGTGTGCTGTGCATCTTCTCGTAGGGAATTTCCAGAGTGTTGGTGCAGCCGAAGAACTGGAAGGTTTAGTCGTCTATTTTGCTTTTGAAGAGGGAGCAGGTAAGGATGCCGCAGATCTCTCTGGTAATGGACAGGATGGAAAACTAGAGGGGGATACGTCGTGGACGGACGGTAAATTCGGGAAAGCGGTTAATTTCGGCGGCAAAGACGGGATTGTTCGGGTTGAACATTCTGATGCCTTTGAATTTACCGACGGAATCACGATTGCCGCTTGGATTAAACCCACTTTGAAGGCGGGACCTGGTACATGGCAGCTGATCGCGGCGAAGGGACCCGATGTACAAGAATTTTTCGAGGTACTGCTCCATCCGGACGGTTTTATATGGATGGGATGGAAATTGACAGGTGGGCGTAATGTGCCAGCACAAAGTCCTCGTGATGTGGTCAAAGACAAATGGCAGCACGTTGCGGTTTCATTTCAGAGTGGAAAGTGGTGGACAGCCTATCTTGATGGTGAGGTATTAATAGATTACCCTAAGACTGGTGATAAACTGGTGCCGATTGATGCCCCACTTATGCTTGGTACTGAGGAACCACCGGCTCTCAATCGCTACTATAATGGGATTATTGATGAGTTTGTGCTCTTTAACCGCGGGCTTTCACAAGATGAAATTAAAGAGATTCAGGGTAATATCCAAGAGATTTTAGCGGTTGAACCAAGCGCAAAATTGCCGACGACATGGGGATTCCTCAAACAGAAGTACGGAGTGCGTGATGGGTCAAATTGACGTATGAAATCACAGCCCTTTTAAGATTGTGCCAATTTGGCAGACATTCAGCAGGAATTTCGGCTGTTTCAAGCAATTACTATTGGCATAGATATTGCATACTATTTGGTAAATGGAGAGAAATTGCTGGATATTTTCTGACGCATAGGTGCGCTAGCGGCGAGGCAATCAAAGAATCTCTTAAATAAATAGGCACATTGTGAGCGCGATGTGCCTACCTTACCACTATTCATACAGAGGAGAAACCAAGGATGAGCAAAGTCATTGGAATTGATTTAGGTACAACAAATTCGTGTGTAGCCGTTTTGGAGAGCGGCGATGCCAAGGTAATTGAAAACGCAGAGGGAAATCGAACGACACCTTCGGTTGTCGGTTTTACCAAAGAAGGTGAACGTCCCGTTGGACTGGTTGCCAAAAGACAAGCTACGACAAACCCTCAAAATACAATCTTTTCGATTAAAAGGTTCATGGGACGCAAGCATAACGAAATTGGTGACGACGCGAGGCGTGTCCCTTATGAATTAAAAGCCGATAAAGATGGCGATGTCGCCGTAAATATTGATGGTAAAGATTACTCTCCGCCGGAAATATCCGCTATGGTTTTGCGGAAAATGAAGGAGACCGCTGAAGCGTATCTCGGAGAAGAAGTCACAAAGGCGGTTGTCACTGTGCCCGCCTACTTTAACGATTCTCAACGTCAGGCGACAGCAGATGCAGGCAAAATCGCGGGGTTGGAAGTTGAACGGATTATCAATGAACCTACGGCTGCATCCCTCGCCTATGGACTACAAAGTGAAGGCGACAAAAAGATCGCTGTCTATGATCTCGGCGGCGGTACATTTGACATTTCTATTCTTGAAATCGGGGACGGAGTCTTTGAGGTCAAGAGTACGAATGGTGATACACACCTCGGTGGTGACGACTTCGACCAAGCAGTAATTGACTGGATGGCACAGGAATTCCTCAGCAGCCAAGGGATTGATTTACGCAGCGATCAGATGGCATTACAACGCTTAAAAGAGGCGGCGGAAACCGCAAAATGCGAACTCTCCAGTACACTACAAGCAGAAATCAACCTACCGTTTATCACTGTTGATGCCGCGGGTCCGAAACATCTTAACTTGACGCTCACCCGCGCAAAACTGGAACAGATTACAGATGACCTGGTCCAGCGTTCGCTTGCGCCGTGTCAACAAGCACTCGCGGATGCTGAAATGCAAGCCGCCGACATTGATGAAGTTATTCTCGTTGGTGGGCAGACACGCATGCCGAAAGTCCAGGAAGCCGTGGAGCAACTCTTCGGGAAAGAGCCACACAAGGGGGTCAATCCTGATGAAGTCGTCGCGATCGGTGCCGCAATTCAGGGGGGTGTTCTCGCAGGCGATGAAGAGGTCAAAGATATTCTCTTGTTAGATGTCACACCGCTCTCACTTGGTATTGAAACACTTGGTGGAATGTTCACGCGGTTGATTGATAGGAACACAACGATTCCTACCAAGAAGTCGAATATCTTCACGACGGCTGAGAACAATCAGACTTCGGTGGATGTGCATGTCCTTCAAGGCGAACGGGAACAGGCGGTTTACAACAAAACTATCGGACGTTTTCGCTTGAGTGAATTGCCCCCGGCACCGAGAGGTGTGCCGCAGATTGAGGTGACATTTGATATTGATGCAAACGGTATCCTCAATGTGTCCGCCAAAGATACGGCGACCGGCAAAGAACAGAAAATTACCATTACTGCGTCTTCTGGACTCAGCGATGCTGAAGTTGAACAGATGGTGAAAGATGCCGAGGCGCACGCCGAAGAAGATAAGCAGAAACGGGAGGAAGTTGAGACTCGCAATCGTGCTGATTCAATGGTTTACGAAACAGAGAAAAACCTGGGCGAGTTCGGCGACAAGGTAGACGATGCCTCCAAGGAAAAAGTGAACGCTGCCGTTGCGCGTGTCAAACAGGCGTTAGAGGCGAACAACCATGCCGAAATTCAATCCACAACGGAGGAATTAACACAGGTCTGGCATGAAGTCTCCGCACAGATGTATCAGCAAACAGCCGATGCTGATCCGGGGGCTGCGCCTGGAGATCCGTCTGCCGCTGCTGATCCGACAACTGATTCTGCGGATAGCGATGTCGTTGACGCTGAATACGAAGTCGTTGACGAGGATGAGAAGAAAGATAAAAGTTAACTTTAAATTGTAACCCATAGGTGTCAATTTTAGAAAAAACAACCCTCGCAGCCCCAGACCGGTAGGGTTTTTGCTTGGGTGTTTCTTCACTGTTTCCAACTGCGCCGGGTTTCAGCCATAAACTTTGCACACGCCAGAAACCCTCTTCAGTCCCGTAGGGTTTATTTGCTTGGGTGTTTCTTCACAATGTTTATAGCAGCGTGTGGCCCAAAAAGTCTCAAGCACCGTAGGGGCGGCATTTGTAGAAGAGCTGCAACGAAATAAGACGAAAAACCGCTAAATTGACACCTATGGTTAACTTTAAATTGTAACCCTATTGGTGCCACGTAGGAGATTTTATCAATGGCTTACAGTGAGTTCACCTTAGAATCGGTGCTGCCAGCGTTCCAACTCGAAAAGGTTGATGCCGCGGGACTTTTTTCCGAAGTAGGAACAGTCGAACCGAGTGACCATCTCACGACAGCATTGGCAAGGAAAGCTCCCTTAGCCACAACTATAGGAACAGAGAAAGCAAAATCAGAAATGATTGTTGCCGATGTCCTTGTTGAGCTCCGGGAGCACTTTGAGCAGCGCATTAGTCTCTTTTCCGGCATTGACTTCAATGTTGATGCTGAAAATGGTTTGACTGGCGTATGCGGTTTCTTAGTCAGTCTATCACCAGGGCAATCTTTCTTGGAGGCACCTGTCATTATCCTTGTTGAAGCGAAGAAGGACGACCTACTGATTGGTTTGGGAGAGTGTGTCTCCGAAATGGTTGCTGCCCAACGCTTTAATGCCGAAAGGGAGAACGACATCCGCTGTATTTATGGGGCGACTACCTCCGGAACAGATTGGAAATTCCTTAAATTAGAGGCGAAGCAACTTTATTTACACGATTGAGCGGTGTGACAGGATCCTCGGTATCCTCTCCAGTATGGTGGCACAAAAGGCGTGAATGAGCGTTTCACTGTTTTGACCGCCCTCAGGAGGAAGCAGATATGGCTTATAGCAATTTTACGCTGGAAACAGTCGTAACAACGTTTCAATTAGAAATCGTTGAATCCGCGGCACTCTTTTCTGAAGTAGAAACGGTGTCTCCCAGTGCCCATCTCACTACAGCATTAAAAAAAAAGGCATCGTTAGCTACCGCGATCAGTACCGAAAAAGCGCGTTCGGAACTGATTGTCGCCGATGTGCTTGTTGAACTCCTCGATCACTTCGAGCGCCGCATTAGTTTCTTTTCTGGTATTGATTTCAGCGTTGATCCTGAAGATGGCTTGATAGGGGTGTGTGATTTTTTGGTGAGTCTGTCGCCAAACCAATTTTATTTAGAGGCACCAATCGTCATCCTTGTTGAAGCGAAAAATGCGGACCTAAAACTTGGTATGGGGCAGTGTGTCGCCGAGATGCTCGCCGCCCAACGCTTTAATGCCGAGAGAGGGAATGATATCCCTTGCGTTTATGGAGCTTCCACCACAGGAATAGATTGGCTGTTCCTCAAGTTAGAGGGAAAGTGTCTGCATATTGATATGGCAACCTACACGATTGAGCGGTGCGACAGGATCCTTGGTATCCTTTCCAGTATGGTTGCACAAAAAGCGTAAGATCAGAACAGTTAGATGTATCGGATGTTGGTGCAACAGCTGCCTCAGTAGATAGCATTGTTACGGACACTGAATACGAAGTCGTTGACGAGGCTGACAAGAAAGATGGAAAATAGGTAATGAAGCCTTGTGAAAGTTAATAAAGGGTGGTGCATAACTCAAATCGCGTTATGTACCACCCTCATTTTGTTACGGTCTCTTTTATAGTAACGCCCGAAAATACGTAGACGGTGGTTTGGTGAATGAGGGAAACACCTAAGCAAAACCCCCACCGCTGCTGGCGAGGATTGTATCCTCGCCTCCTCGTAATGTCCAAGTAATTGTAGACTTTACTATAATTCGGCTTTTTGGGTAGCCTTATTTCTCATGTGAGGACGAAGTTGCGAAATTTTCTAATACCCCAACAACGCAATACCTTCCCGATAGGTTTGTGCCGAGTGCTGTAAGGACCCGAGTTCGTCATCGGTCAGCTCGATTTCGAGAATTTCTTCTACACCGTTTCCACCGAGTTTAATGGGAACCCCGATATAAAGGTCGTCGATACCGTATTGTCCGGTGAGGTGCGCAGAGCAGGGCAATAGCCGTTTCTTGTCCAGAATGATGGCTTCCGCCATCTGTGCCAACGAAGCACCCGCGGCATAATAGCCGCTCGTTTTGAGCAGATTAACGATTTCAGCCCCACCGTCACGGGTTCGTTGTGCCATCGCTTCGATGCGATCTTCCGGTATGAGCTGCGGAATTGGAATGCCGTTGACGGTCGTATAGCGTGGCAATGGGACCATTGTATCGCCGTGTCCGCCGAGGACGAGGGCATGGATGTCTTCTACAGATACACCGAGTTCAAGTGAGATGAAATAACGGAACCGTGCCGAATCCAACACGCCTGCCTGCCCAACGACACGATTTGACGGGAATCCTGAGACCTTCCACGCGTGATAGGTCATGATGTCCAACGGATTGGTGAGCATCATGATAATGCAGTCTGGCGACTGTTTCACGACGTTTTCTGTGACGCTTCCAACGATATTGGCATTCGTTTGCAACAGATCTTCGCGTGTCATCCCCGGTTTACGTGGGGAACCTGATGTAATAATTACTAAGTCGGAGCCTGCGGTTGCAGCGTAATCCAGATCTCCGTCAACTGCGGCATCAAACAGTTCTACGGGACCCATTTGTGCCATATCCAATGCTTTACCTTGTGGGACCCCGTCCACGATGTCTATCATGACGACATCCCCAAGTTGTTTCTGTGCGATCAGAAACGCCGCTGTTGCACCAACATTCCCCGCACCAATAACACTGATTTTTTTTCTTGCCACTTCTTCCTCCATTTCGTTCCACTATTTTGTGAATATTTAGCAGGACTCACGCAGATTGAGACGCGTAAGTCAACTGTATTAATTATACCGAGAAATCCGAAAATAATCAAGTCTCCAATAGTTTTCAGTGCTCAGTTATCAGTCGTCAGTTAATACCATGATTCTATTAGCAACCGGAGAAATTTAAGATGTGCTGTATGTAGCACATCATCAAGACCAATAACCGATACCGAAGTCCCAGACATGAAACGCCCGAGGTTTAGCACACCTCGGGCGTTTTCTGGTTAATCGGGCACTGCCTATGTTTGTGGAGATTCCAAGAAGATTTTCCTTAGCAAATATATGCGGTCAATGTATCGACAACGTTTGCCAGAAAGTTGCGCGCACGACTGTAAACATCATGTCCACTTTTTTTCGATTATGCACGTTTTCTGGGAAAAAAAGGGTCTTTAAGAATCTGTAAGAAATAGGGGGTGATGGTTTAGAGTTAACTGTTCATTTATTTTTTCGGTATAACAGAGAAATTGCCGTTGCCAAAGCCATTCAGTCCATCTTCCAGCCTTCCATTCCTCTCGGCATCTTTAGAAGGTAAAGATTTAATATTGAAACCTGCTTCTTCCATAATTTTTGAAAAAATTGCATTTTTTCATTTGTCTGAACCTTTTGGCGATAACGCTCCCTCTATGCCCGAATCCAAACCGGTTTTCGCTTAATGGACAACGATATAGTAACGACTGAAAACTTAATTCGGAGGCTCCAAGCAGAGGATAATGAACCCCTGAGTGAGCTAATGAGACGCTACAATCCGCGTATATGGCCGTTGATTTTGGCAGAATCTCGGAACTACGAAGATGCCAAGGAGATACTTAACGGCACGTGGGTTTCGGTCTGGGAGAATGTCAACGGCTTGCGGGATGTGAGCAGCTTTGGTGGATGGTTACGAAAAATCGCCTACAATCAATGTAGACGGTATTACAACAACGCATACCATTCACAAGGCGAGCGTCCTTATGAAAATGAGGCGTTGGCGTGGCACGTCAATAGGAGTGCTGAGATTCTCCTTCGTGAAGAAGAATTGAAGGCAGACGCTATTGAAGCAGTGCGAAACCTGCCGAGCAAGCCTAAATATATGCGAGAAATTGCTATATTGTTTTATCTTGATGCCATGCCACTAAAGGCTATTACGGAGAAACTTGATTTGCCACCTGGCACGGTCAAGCGCAAACTTTTTGAAGCGCGGAAGCTTCTCCGTAAAGAGTTTGGCGTGGAGTCTGAGTGAAAGTAGTGGTAGCTGGTTGGATTGTGTTTCGGTTTATATTTTTCGTGATGCCTGACCTTTCTGTTGGGCACAATACAACTTCCCAATCAAGGAGAGAAAAAATGCGTAAACATTTACGGTTGATGGTGTTAGTAGCATTATTTGCTTTTGCACTTTCATTTCTTCCCATTTTCGCGTCTGGATATTGTGACACGTGTGGCTATGACTCTGGTGGATCAACTTGTAATACAATCTGTGGAGGATCCAGCTCTAGTAGCTCCAGTAGTTCCACTTCCTCTACAGGGCCCAGTCGCCCAGAACCCCCGACCCTGCAGGAATGGATAACCGGACTTGCGACAGATATAATACCCTACGGAAGCACAGCATTGAATGTGTTCACTACGATTGCGTCTCAGGGGTCATTATATTCGGATGAAGAATATATGGGTGCTCCTAATCCTCCGTATGAGACAGATATGTTGGGAAATAAACTTTGGCATTAGCGGCTTGGTCGGTTTGAAAACACAGTGGGCATTGCTGCCCACTGCACTCCCTTTATGCTTTTAGTGTAAAAGTGTATGCCGTAGAGAAACGAGAATGCCTATGAAAGCCGCACAAATACCTATGAGAACGATAAAGCTAATTAAGGATCCAATTTGCCACCAAAATGAGATTTGTTTATGAGGATCGCGTCTATACGCAAACGACGACATTCCACTCCAGATTACAAAAAGCAACCCGACTAGTAGCAAATCCTCTGCTCCGCGCAATCTCCACAGTAAAAGCCCGGTAAGCAATAAAATTGCTCCGAAATCTCGCGCAGTCCGTTGTCTACGTTTCTTAGCGGATAAGAATCTAAATTTCATTTATGTACTCCTTATACTATAGTTTGGACAATTTCTGTCGGATTCATGTCCAGTTTCCAAAGCATTTCTGATTTTTCTGAAAGTTTCTTACACAAACGCAACTCACAGAAAAATAAACTCGGGTGCACCAAAGGACAGCCCCAGCGGGGCGAAATGTCTATAGAAATGATGTCTACAACGCAACTCACAGAAAAATAAACTCGGGTGCACCAAAGGACAGCCCCAGCGGGGCGAAATGTCTATAGAAATGATGTCTACCCCCGAGTAAGCCCCAGCGGGATGAAATGTCTATAGAAGAAATGTTAGGTTGGAGGAAGTCTTAAATTCACCCTATCACACGAAGATTGTTGAGAATTGTCCAAACTTTAGTCCTTATAGTGTAGTAGAACAGAAACCTGGGACAGACATTCTACTTGCTAATCGTGACATAATTCCATTCCATGTCTGATTCAATAACCCAGATAAACGATAATCTGAATTCCAAGAACAAGATAGCTCATTGTTCTATAAACGATGAGTCGATTAAATTAGGTCCATCACCCAATGAGGGCGAAATTTCGCGAAAAGGTTCAGAAAAATGCAGAATTTTCTCACATCGGGCTGATAGAATTTTCTACCATCAGAACGCCCACCACTATTTTTTAGGTGCTGGTGGGAGTCACCGCCACTGCCAAATGCACCAAGAAGGCACATAACATCAGGCGATCCCACCATTATAGTGGAGGGTGTACACTAATCCACTAACTTGATTTCGCCCCAACATGAAGCCAATTTTCCACGTGCTTCTACGGAGTAAGGCAGGCTCTCCGATTTTACAAAAACATCGTCAACAGCAACTTCAACCACTTGATCAGCAGTGATATAGATACTCCACCACGGAAATTCGCCTAAGTCGGCGTTAGACGGGATGTCGTCCTTTTTCCATTCCGTCTTTTCACCCGGATCGACGGTGACCGCCATCTCATGCTTCGCATCGTTCCATTCCAAACGAAGCGTTCGGAGCATATTCGTATTTTCAGGGATGTCTTCGTAGGAGAACGCCTTCCAGCCACCGAGCTGTCCGACAGACCCAGAACCGAACACACCTTTGGGTCCCCAATTGTGTTGATGGCTCGGCGACATACCGAAAACCCAGTTTGGATTCTTCCAGTTCGGTTCTTCATTGGTACACAGCACCCCGAACCAACCACCGGCATCAGAGAGTTCAGCAATCCTCACCGTGAACTGGATGCCGAGAATGTCACGCGGCTCCCATCCAAAAACGAGTTTGAAGCCCGGATCGCGCCCTCCAGGACTTTTGACTTTCATCTGAAACGTGCCGTCTTTGATACCCATCTCTAAACGTTTCTCAGGGATGAAGCGAACCCATTTCGTGCCAAGGTCCGGTATCTGTCCAGGAGTCTCATCAATCGCGTCTAAATCGCCTTCAAAATCGTCGTAAGGTTTCCATTCAGGTGCAGCAAAGGCACTTGATACGGTAAGTACTGCCAGCATGCAGATAAACGATATAGTTTTCATGGGTTACGCTCCTAAATGTGCGTTTGGATAGATGGCAATGAGAGGAAGAGTGAACGGGCGCATGGAAGCGTGGAAAAATGGAAGGCTGGGGAGTTCTCCATTCTTCCATCCTTCCGTTTTTTCTCTCTAATGTGAGATTGGACTGCCTTCCAGCCTTCCAGCCCAAGGTTTAGGCGTGCCGAGGTCCCATTGCATAAGCAGGGTTATCGCCTAGGTTCTCAATGAGCCATCCGCGTAACGGCACGTCGTCTTCGGAAGGAACGTAGCGTCCATTGTTTCTGGTAGCGGCACCGAGCAGCTGCCGGCGAATCGAGTCGCAACGTTCGTAGAGGGGTTCAACCGTCATCTCGTCTTTGGGACGGATCCAGCGGTAGCCGTAGCCGTAGAAAAGTGCCTTCCGTGTAATTTCGGAGTGATTTGGACTGCGTGAGTGCCAGAGTCGTCTATCGAACAGAACGGCGGTTCCAGGCTCTACGCAGACCGGCATCGCATCGTCAGGCACATCGTCTGCGGTTGCTTCGCGTGGGTCGCGACTGATCTCGGTTTCTGGAACCGACATGTCTGATCGCAGGTGACTACCCGGGCGGATATAGAAGTTGCCACGTCCCGGTTCAGAGACATCTGTGAGGAAGTATCCGACTTTCATGGACAAACGCGGACGCGGATGGGTTTCCATTTCGATGTTAACGCGTCCGCTATCTTGGTGCCATTCCAGCCATCCTTCGCCTTCTTCGGCATCCGAAGGTGATGGCGGTTTGACGTGCATGTGCGCGTGGTATAGGTAGATATTCCATCCCAAGATGCCCCAGACTTTGGGTAACGTCGTCGGCAGATCGACGAGATTTAAGAGCGCATCATCGGCACCTAAAAAATCCGACCATCCCCAGTGCGAGCCTTGCTTTGCTCTGCCGGTAGCGAGTGCTTTGTTGTGCAAGGTATCCACAGCGTGTATGAGCTGCTCCCGCATCTCTGTAGAGAGCGCGTTTGGGATATACAGGTAACCTTGTTCTTCAAAATGCGTGCGTTCTTCTTCTGTGATTAAGTGAGGGAGATACTTCTCAGGCGAAGCCTCCATGCCCATATTAAGAAGTTCGTTCATGGTGAGTTCTCCTTGACCACGCCCTTGCTTTCTAACGCACTGGGCGCGCCTATGCAAACATGGGAGGGATTACCGGACAAATTCATCAAGGAATTCGCGTGAACGCCGCAGTCCATCCGATTCTGCTTCCCACGTTCGCCAATAGCGGTAATCTTCAAGTTCCACACTGACGATACCATCAAAACCTTCGTCTTCTAAGCGTTGAACGACTCTCAACCAATCCACTATACCGTCGCCGGGAATTGTATAACGCCACCAATCTTCACCGAAACCTCGTGCAGCTTGGAAACTCGGTCCCAAATTGCCGTGCAGATAGAGTGCCTCTTCGTCAAATGCGGTGTCCTTTCCGTGGACGTGTTTGACATACGGTGCGAATTCGTTCAGGGCGCGCAGGTAGTCGATACCAATTCTGACGAGATGTGATGGATCATAGTTGAGTCCCAATCCCGGAGAGGTGCATTCTGCGAACATTGCGCGCCACATCTCTGGTGTGCAGCCGAGGGCAGGATAAGCGGGACCCGAACCGGGCCATCCCTCTACCGCGATCGTCACACCGTTGGAGGCGGCGAATTCGGCAATCGGTGGAATAGTTTCCTTCCAAATATCAAAGTTTTTTGCTCTACCGAGGCTCGCATCTTCCGGGACAAAAACACAGAACATGATATGAACGTCGTTGTCAGCGGCGGCTTTGATGGCGGCTTTTGCTGCTGAAGCACCAGCTTTCTGTTTAGATTTTTTAGCACTAAGTAGATCGCCAGTACCGGGGAGATCAGCGGTACCGATGGCGAGACCGGCATCTCTCGCTGTTTGAACAATTTCTGGTGTGACTTCGCCAATATCGACGGCATCAAACCCATTATCTGCGCACCACTTGCAGAAATCTGCAAAGGGCAATTGACGGGCTGTGCCCGGAATGCGTAATCCAATTTTCATATTTTTAACTATGGTCCTCTGAGCATCGCTCCACTACGTTTCGCGATGGTTTCTGGTTAAGTGCGAAAGGGTTTCAGGGAGTATACCCCGTGTGAATTGCACCAAGAACCTGCCTGAAACGAAATTAGGTTTCCTTAAATGGCATAATTTGTCTTTGCTTTACATTTGGAAGGCAGATCAGTACTCCAAAATTAAAAACTAAAATCCCATTAATCCGCAGCATCGACGGCAAACTGGCATGGGACCATCGTTACTTATGGACTGTCGGAATTTCATCGCCTTCTGGTTGTTCCACATATCGACAACCTTGTCTGTTTTAATATTGCCGATGATATAGTCGTGGTAATCGCGGCAGAGGCTAACATCGCCGTTGCTATCAATTTCCATCGTCATGTAGATACTGACACACTGGTTGTACCCGAAGGTTTGCTGGTGATCTGTATAATAGCGTTGGATTTCGCCTTTTGTATTGAGTCTCGGCATCATGATAGGCGGGCAGCGTCGCTGTTCGTCAGAGAGGTTTTCCATTTCCTCAAAGCGATCTAAGATTACACCGTGGTCAAAGTCCTTCCAAGTACCTATCCAGCCGTAGTGAGTTTGCGGTTTGAATCCGAAACGTTGTTCAAAGTCTTCTGTATGTTCCTGCGCCGATTGAGAATCTATCCACCATGTCAGATAGAAGATTTGCGCGTCCGCATATTGGCTGGTGAACTTATAGAGATCTACAACATCATCAATGTTATACATTGTGACGCAGCTGAGCGGAATAATATACGGGAAAGCACTTTTCCGCTTCTCTTTCTCCGCACTCAGCGTTTCTAATGCAGCTTTGACATCCTTAAAGTTGTCATAGTTTTCAGATACCCCGGGACGCTGCGTGTTGTGAATTTCCTCATTCGGTCCATCGACGCTCAGGTAGACAATTTTACAGGTTTCCAAGATGTCGTCGGCACGTCTTGCAATGTTAGTGGCGTTGCTAACGAGTGATATCGGCATTCCCCGATCTTTGATGTAGTGCATCAATTCGATGAGTCCGGGGTAAAGCATCGGTTCGCCACCCCAGATGTACCAGACCGGTGACCATCCTTCATCGACAATCTGATCGACGAGGTCCTTATAAACTTCGACAGGGACTTCGCGTTGTTTGAGGTCTTTGAGAGATTCCCCCAGAAGGTAACCATTATCACCCCATTGTCCACAGGAGTGGCACCGGAGATTACACATATCGGTAATGCGGAGGCTTACCAATTGGATAGCATCTCCTTTGCCGTGTTTCGCGCCGAGCGGGTGTCGCCAGTTGAAACTTTCTTTCGCGAGTTGGTAACGCATGAATTTGCGCGAAGTCTCCCAATCTTCCGATATGACGGTGGCGAGTTCGTTAACAAGAAACCTTGATGAGATTCGACTTCGTAGTGCCATCAATTCTCCTTTTATGAGTTATCAGTAGCTGTAAAATTTAAGATTCGTCTTCTTGTTTGACTAGTGTAAGTGCCGCTGAATTCATGCAGTAACGCTTGCCTGTCGGTGCCGGTCCGTCGTTGAAAACGTGTCCAAGATGTGCGTCACACCGACTGCAGACGATTTCGGTCCGTGGCATAAAAAAGATGCTGAAATCCGATTTCGTCTCAATAGATTCCGGAGAGACAGCGTCCCAAAAACTGGGCCACCCTGTTCCAGAGTCGTATTTGGTTTCGGAACTAAAGAGCGGGCTTCCACAGCAGATGCAGTGATAGGTGCCTTGCTCTTTGCTATCGTGGTATTGCCCTGTAAAAGCGCGTTCTGTCCCTTTCTTCCGAGTTACCTTAAATTCTTCCGGTGTCAACTGTTCTTGCCATTCTTTTTCTGATTTAGTAACTTTTTCTGTTCCCATTTTTGCTCCTTTCATGACCGTAGTGAATTTTCCTGTGAATACTATACCACATTGTGGAAAAAAAGCAAAATGGTATTTCCTTTACCACGGAATGTAGTCCTGTAGGTTGGGTTGAACGGAATAGAAAATCGCTCCACTACCCCAGAAAACCCGACCTTCTCAAGCATCTTGAAACCACTGAAAATCAGTGAAACCCAACATCTTAGATAGAACACCTTAATCGTTATTTTTTCGTTTGGGCTTTACTGTTCCTAAAACTCGGCATTTTGTTGCGGACAGGATTTCATATCGCACGCCACCCCAAGTGATTTTACGTTGGAAGACTGCATAAAGGGCGTTAATGCCTCCGAGGAATACCGAAATTGAAGTAACGTAAGAGGTTATACCGATTGTTTCCCGCATCTTGGGCATTTCGCGGAGCCATTTCGGTAGGTTCTTGGCGTAGAGTCTGTAGCCAAATGCCTCCAGAAAAGGAATGAACACAATCGGTAGCAGGGCTTCACGATAAAATAGAAACGGAATCGTCCCAAACACGAAGATGCCTTTCGGTAGAAACACAATGAGGCTCGCGAGCCATTGCGTCCAAAGCCCCATGTGAAGCGTCATAATCATCTGACGGTTCGTAAATTCGACGATTTGGTGCCATGTGCGATTGGCAGTGCGTGTAATGGCAACGCAGTCTGGAACAAAATGCACCTTGTGATTAACATCTTTCATTGCAAGCGTGGTATTGTGATCTTCGATTGTTGCCTCTTCCCAGCGTTGAAGGATGTGTGCCTTCTCAAGCATCTCGCGTCGGAATGCATTCGAGCCACCCCACACCATTGAGAGTGGATGGTCGCCTTGGAAACTCATTTGGAAGTTTACCCAGATGGCTTCTACAAGGGACGCGACATTCCATGTTTGTGGGAAATAGAACCGGCCACCGACGGTCGTTCCTATCTCCGGTTCTTGGAGTGGGTTAACGAGGAGCGTTAACCAATCCTCTCGAATAGCGACATCCGCATCTACAAACGCGATGACTTCGATGTCGTCTGGAAGTTTTTCTATGGCTGTGAGAAGGTTCTGCACCTTTTGCGAACGTGTGAGCTTGTTTTCAACAATGTTGGGTGCAAGCAGCGCATGAGTGTGCGGATGTGCTTCAGCAATTTCACACAGATGTGGGTAGGAAACGTCATGTCCTATGTCTGCTTTTTGGTGGGTGACGAAGAAGATTTCGTATTCGCCCGCATAATCTTGATATAGGAGTCTCTCAGCATGCTCTGCTGTGTCGGTATCCCATCCGTAGTGTGGTGCGATGATTGCTACTTTTGGTGTGTAAGCAGGTCGCTCTGTTCTACGTTCGCGCCGCGCGTACCGAAAGGAACGACTAATAATAAGCAGTTCGATAATAAGAAAAAAGTAAGCGGTTGCGATAATATACGTTTGCATAGCGTTCAATTGTTGCCCCGGGGTCCCCACCCGTTACTGGGAAGGAATACTGGGAAGGGCGCTATTTGCTACGGGGACCCTTGTTCCGAAGTGCGAAGCAGTCCGAGTGTTGTTGTCAATTTTGGAATGAGTTCTGCGTTGAGCAAAAAAATTAAGTCCGGTTCATGTTGGAGCCGCGCGTAGAAACGTCCGGACGTGTCTGCCTTGCCGACTTGTAAAGTATATACTTTCTGATTTCGCAATTCAATAGTCAATTGAACTTGCGGAGTGCTGAAGCCTGTAGTGCTATCGGCGAGACGGGTGTGGCTTCCTACATAAGCGTCTGTCGTCAAATCGTTGAGTTCGTAGATGATGGCGTTAACTTCTACGTTATTCGCATCCTCTTTCACAGGCGCGGTGAGCCGCCAATTGGTCCCAAGGCGTTGACATGTCAGCGATTCTTCCGCATGCAAAGTGAGCCGAATCGCATCGTCGATATGGAAGTTGAGTACCTGTTTATCTCGCAACCACGCTGTCCCTAATGCTATATTGTCGATAAGGGAGCGTTTTACACGAGCAACTTGGACTGAATGCTCGGCTTTAACGTAGACGGTTCCGTCTTGGGCATAGTCTCCGATGAGTAGAACAGCAGGCTTTTCTTCACCACGCTGTGTGAATGCAACTTCAATTGATGGTGGTGCTAACCCGTATGATGCGGAGTTTTCGATAGGATTGTCAACAAATGCAACGGCTTCAAGGGAGTCTACACCGAAGAGTAGATCGTCTACTGCTTTCGCATCCGCCTTTATTTTTCCTGTCGGGGTTTCTAATTCCCATGTATTGTCATAGTTTTTTATACCAACAGTTTTTTCCTTGTTCTGTCGTTTTCTTGTAGAAATGGCAAAGCGGATTGTATCCGTACGTTGAAAGTCAATAACCCGTTTGTTTCGCAAATCAAGAACAGATTTATTGAGGAGTTGATAGATGTCATTTGTAACGGTGTAGATAGAGTTTTGGTGAATGGATTTGACGTAGACGTGTTCTTGTATTCCGTTTTCTGATGGGACTGCTGAACCAATGTGGAGTGCGTAGGTGTTATCTCCGTCTATGAGTTTCATTTGAATCCGCGGGGTGTCTAAACCGGACTTTTCTAACTGTGTCGGGACATTGGCATCAGCACCGTCAGACTCAAAGGTTGACACTTGCAATGAACGCAATTCTGAAAGAAGATTCTCTATTTCTTCAGCATCTGCCTTTGCTTCGATCGGATGCGTGACGAACCACGTGTCCCCTCGCTTTTCGCAATTAACGGATGTTGCGTCTGTCGTTCCGGACGTAAGTTGAATGTTAGACGCTGTTTCTGGGTTGAATTTGATAACGGACCGGTCGCGAAGGTCAGTTGGAGACTTCGTCAGGTCATCAAGCGCACTGGACTCGATCAGAAAGATATGTGCCTCAGATTTCTCTTTGGTGTAAACAGAGAAGTTGATTGCTTTTTTACCGATAAAAAATGTTACTGATGGTGATGTTCCTTCTGTCCAAAATGAGATTGTTATACCGGGTGTGTCCAACCCATATTGTGTTAACGCTGTCACTTCAAGATTCTGTTTGACGCGTTTGTTGAGGATGTCATCTAACATTTGGTTCACTTTTTCACTGTCAGCATCTGTCCGAAATGGGCTTTCCAACTGCCAGCTGCCTGTTGTATCTTTTACCAATCTCAGGTTTTGATATGCCGCATCTGCAAATGAGATTTCCACCTGTTGAACCTTTTCTCGCGCTATACCGTAGACCTGATGGATCGGCGGTTTTTCGTTTGTTGATACCTCGTCTGGCGGTTCCTGAAAAAACAGGAAATACGCGCTTCCAATGGCTGCGAGGAGAACAATGATAATAAGCGTTGTTCGGAAGTTCACGCATTCTCTCCTTTACGGCGTTGCCACCAGACAATTAGCCCGCCAATAAAGACGATTGACGGAATCAGGAAGACTGATGTTATTTGGACCAAACGTCTATCTTGCACGAGCATCTGGCGCAAAGTTTGTCCTTGTAAGTCGATAGGACGAATGGCGATAAGGTCCTTCTCCAGTGTGAGCCAATTGATTGTGGCTAAAAATAGGTCCTTGTTTGCCTCTCGGAAAAGCGCGTTCGCTGCAAAATCAGAATCCCCAAAAACGACAATCCGGGTGGGACCACCTGCAGTTTTGCTTTCGTCGTTTTTGTCAACTTTCTGTTCAGCAGCGACAGCAATGGACACAGGGGGCGGTGTATCTACATCGGTTGTATAGGCGAAGTCTTCGCCGAAAGTACCGTCACTGATACGTTGTGTTTCCCCCCAACTATTTTGTATCCCCCCGACGGTCTTCATAAGGGATTTAACGCTGAGACCCGCGGGCATGTCTTCTATAGGTGTCACAGAACGAGTATAGGGAAACGGGACGGGTTCTCGGATGGAACGTGTGATTTCGTGCCATGTGGGTCCTGGAACCGGTGCCTCGGGTCCAAAGAGCGGGACAAAACTGGTCTTGTCGACGACGAGGTCGTTGCCTATCGAGATGCCCCATCTGTTCATAAGTCGAACGAGTCCTTTGTTGACATCTTCGGCAGAGGTTACCGATGGATCGAGCATCAGGAACAGTTTTCCGCTACGTTTTAGGTATTTAGATACTACGTCGATTTCATGGGAGGTCAAAGCGGTTTTTGGACCCGCAATAACAAGAGTCTCGCAATCCGCTGGGATGTCCGGTTCTGTCAAAAGTGAGAGTGAGTACGCAGCATAATTCTGGTTTTCTAACTCTGACCGAACGGCACTATAGCCGTTACTAGTGCGGGCTTCAAGTCCGTGTTCTTCATGACCGACAAGGAAGTAAATCTTCTTGGTTTCATCGCGGATAAGTTTGAGGATTGCGCTCGTGAATTTCTGTTCCTCAACGCTGGTTACCTTCTCTTGTCGCTCGCCACTTTCAAAAATTGTTGTTCCGTCCCAAAGAATATTATACTTGTTGCTGAGTTGAATATCAATTTCGGGATTTTTAAATGAGACAGTGAGGTATTCGGTTTCACGTTGATACAATTCCAGCATATCTTTGACGCGAGCTGCTTGTGAGTTACTGTCTTTAAAGAACGCTATCACATGGATTTCTTTTTCAAGGTTTTTGAGAACAGTCTGCGTTTGCTCCGTGAGCGTGTAAAGTTGCAAATTCGTTAAATCTACTTTTTTATCGAACTGTCGTATAATAATAGCGTTAACAAAAATAGCGATGCCAACAACCCCAACGATACTCAAGGCAACGTTTGCTCCGTAACGCGCTTGACGACTGATGAAGAAATTTGTAAAGTCAGAAAATCTCAGACGTACAAAGATAGCCAGCGAGACAAGTGCGAGAAGCAGACAGATCCAGAAAATCAGTTGTGCTTGGAAGATCCACCCGGCAATCGCAATAAAACTGAAAATTAACGTAAGAAAACCAAAAAGAGGACCTATGATTCCTTTGTTAGTTTCCATGTTCTACCTCCATTTTGATGATTCAATAGACTTGAATGTCGCAAACAGGCAGACACATGTGAAACTGATGTAGAAGATAACATCTTTCAGCAGGATGACGCCGCGGGCAAAGTCGCGGTAGTGTTCAAGTAGCGACAGGTAGATCAGGAATTTCGCTATGGGTCCACCGCTGGCTGAGAGCAACCCGATCACCCATAATGTTATGAGGATGCCGAAACTCGTCAGTGCCGCGACGAGTTGATTCTTGCACATTGAGGACATCAGCATCCCTAATGCCAGAAACGACGAGCCAATGAGGACGATACCCAAATAGCCGCTTAGCAGGAGACCTTTGTCCAAGTAGCCAAAACGTTGTGTCAGTAGTGGGAACAGGAGTGTTAAACCGAGCATAATGAGCACCAGTGTGCAACTGGCGAAAAATTTGCCGAGAACGACTTGCCCATCTGTGATTGGGGAGGTGAGGAGGAGTTCAATTGTTCCCGATTTCCGTTCTTCTGCAAAGAGTCTCATTGTCAACACTGGTGTAAAAAAGAGTAAGATGATAGCCATATTGCCGAACAGTGTCTCCATCACGAATCCGCCGGTCCCGCCACTGTTACTTGTACTGATGATTAGAATGGAGAAAAGGAAGCCCGCAATCGCTGTGAAGACAAAGCAGACGAAATAGGCGATCGGTGAGACGAAGTATGTATAGAGTTCTTTTGTGCAAACGGCAAGAACATTTCCCATATTTTTAATTTTCCTTGCGGTTCGGTTAGGATGGATTATCCAAAGTGTTCCCTTCCGTATATCCAGCCCTGCCGTTGTCGGGCTTACGCGCCTTAGTGGATTTTATCGGTGTAAAAATTGCTTCCGAACTTTCCCAATAAAGAAGGGACCGAGCGATTCAATGTATTTGGTCGTCTGCTCTGTTTGCCGCATATCCTGTATCAAACGCGATAGCGGGTATAACTCAGGACCGACTAAGCCGATAACAAATTCATTGTCATTGGTATCTAATCCGAAACATGCGAGTCGAATATCACTGGCATATCCTCCAGTGGCGTAACTCCGACCCAGCATAGCGTGTTCGCCTAAAATCCTTCCGCGTTCGCGGTGTTCAAGGCGATAAAACTCAGGTTTTCGGCGCAATGGATACCAAATTGCCCACGGAAAGTCGGGATTGAGGACATTTTGGCGCGGTTTATTGAGGAGCCACTCTTCCAGATTAGGTTCTCTGCCGCTTGAATAGGTTCGACCTGTCATGGTCATCTCTGAACGATACAACAAGTCAGGGGTGTCCTGCGCTTTTAAGAGTAAGGTTCGCGACGCTGTCATTAACACTGCTGGGTCTTCCGCCATGAAAAGCACACCGATCCCTGTTGGATGGTTCAAATCGTCGTATAATACTGCGTTCAGACTCCCCTTTTCAAGGGTTTCAATGATAGGTTTAAGGTCTGAGCATCCCTCAAAGACATGGAGTTGGAGGAACAAGCGCAGATCACTAACTTGTGGTTTTCCATCAATCGGCGCACCGACTTCCCGAATATCCAACGGTTCAGGTTGCTGAGGTCTTTTTTGTTCGGTGTTCATAGTTTTTAAAACGAGTTAGAGCATAGGACCTTGTCCTACCCTTCACAATGTTCAACCTTTTGTGGTGTATGATACACGAATCCACTCTTCAAGGACCTGATCTGGGTTTTCCAGAACCGCCTTTGGAAAGGTGAATGTAGATTGCCCCGTGTTCTGTTTGATGAGATTTAACCCGTGCTGGTAACTTTCCAGGAGCTGATCGCAGACTTGCTGGACTGTTTTTTCGTCTGAAATCGCACGTTCACAGATGAGCGCGGTTGCTTCGTCATCGAACTGTATGTGCAATTGATGTTCGGCGTGAAACTGTGCCTCGTACCGACGGGTCTGCTCGCTCATCACGGTAGTGCGGTTGTAATTGGTATCTTCGGTTATCCGTTTGAGTTCGACATCAGGAGCATCGACAACCTCGGTGGTGACAACGAATTCCTCAACGCCGGTAGAAGGAAGTTCAAATTTATAATTACGCAAAACCTTTTCGCAGACCGTCATTAAGGCGCGCGCCCCAGTCTTTTGCTCAATGGCTTTTTCAGCGATTCGTCGTAAACCGCTTTCTGAAAACAGTGCCGTGATGCCGTAAGCGCGAAATGCGTTTTCATATTGACGGATAATGGAGCCTTCAGAGTGTTTCAGAATATAGAAGAGATCGTCTACCGCAAGTTCCGTGCAAATGACATGTACTGGGAGTCGTCCGATGAATTCAGGTTCAAAACCGAAGTCGATGAAGTCTTTCGGTGTGACGTCCTCAAAATACTCTGTTAACTCATCGGTTTGGCTGGTAATCTCAGCGTTGAAGCCGATTTTGCTTTGGTGCATGCGTTTCTTGATAATATCTGCCATACCGGTGAACGCACCACTGATAATGAAGAGGATGTGCCGTGTATTGATAACTTCTTTATCGACCTTACCGCTTTTTTGGAATTCCATCGCGGCGCGCATCTGTGAGGCGACATCGTTTCCTGCGCGCAGATCAACTTCGGTCTCCTCCATCAATTTGAGAAGTCCAATCTGCACACCACGACCGCTTACATCGCGTCCGATGATATTCGGCGGCGTCGCGATTTTGTCTGCTTCGTCGAGATAGATGATGCCGTATTGTGCCAATTCAAGATTGTCTTCGGCTTGCGTTACCAATTCACGGATTAAGTCGTCTACATTCGCACCAACGTAACCCGTCTCACTGAATCGGGTCGCATCTGCTTTGACAAACGGCACGCCGATGAGTTTGGCGATGTGTCGGATGAGATATGTCTTGCCGACTCCGGTTGGTCCGAGCATAACAATGTTCTGTTTTGAGTAGTCAGCATCGGCAGCGCTTGGGTCTTCGTGGCATTCCCGAACGTGATTATAGTGGTCACAGACAGCAATAGCGAGTGCCTTCTTTGCCTCATCTTGTTTAATCACGTATCGGTCGAGGTATTGCTTAATTTCCTTCGGTTTGAGGTCGAACTTCAGATCGAAGGTCTTTTTCGGCTCAGGTCCTTCATCCACTTCTTGTGCTTCAGGTGTCGCTTCGCTGGCGGTTGCGTTAATCAAGCGAACACTACCGCCGTACTTCTGTTGCACGAATTCTTGGAATTCCTTTTCGATTTCTTCAGGTGTGGGTATTTTCTTATTCGTATTCACGGTTTTTTAATTTTCCTTGCGGTTCGGTTAGGAAGATTTGTTCAAAGCACTCCCTTCCGTATATCCAGCCCTGCCTGTCCCTTTCCAGTAACGGGTAGGAACCCCGGTTGGGCTTACATGCTTAGACCGGTTTTTTAATGCTTGCAGCATGTTGGAAACATGACAAGCAGTTTTGGGTCAAAGAACGTTATTGTGAAAAATGCTTTCCTTCAGTCTTTGCGTCCAATTAAGCGGATGTTCCTGCAAGCTCATGTCGGACAATTTCAGTACCGGCTACCATCGTTTTCAGTTTGGCTGCAGCTGCCCATCGCGCTGTTTGACTGAAACCGCAATCCGGTGTGATAGCAAGTTTTTCGGGACGCACATGCTTGAGTGATTCACGGAGTAACGCTGCAACGTCCTCTGGTGTCTCCACATAGTAATTTTTGACATCAATGAGTCCTGCAGCGAGTTCTTTATCGTTCGGAAATTCGCTCCACAATGCGATTTCTGCCATTTCTCGATTTGCGAACTCCAGTGCAAGCTGATCGAAAGCTGCGTCTAAAATATGAGGGAAAAGTGGACGATACGAACGCTTGCCAACGGCTCTACCACGGTAGTTGCCGAAACAGATATGCAGTCCAATCTTTGCAGAAATACCCTCGACGGTGTGGTTGAAAAGTTTGACGAACTCTTCAGGACGGTCGGGGTAAACGGCATAAGAGGGTTCGTCTAATTGGATGAATTCCGCACCGGCTGCGACGAGTTGACGGAGTTCTGTATTGATAATCTCCGCACAGGCGTAAGCAACTTCGAGTCGCTCTTTATAGATACCGCCTGTCTGGATTCGTCCGGAGAGGGTGAACGGACCCGGACATGTCACCTTAAGCGGTTTCGTTGTTTCATTTTTCGCAAATTCAAATTCTGCGAGGATGCCGAGTCCGTCAGGTGCTGCGAGTGGAACAGAGGGCAACCATTTGCCCCGCTGATCGTGTCCGTCTGGTCCCTGTGTTCTGGGAGCTGGAAGCTGTTCTAATCCGGTGAGCCGTTCATAGAAACCGAGCACGAAGTCCTGTCGCCGCATCTCACCCTCTGTGATGATGTCAACCCCAGCGCGCTCTTGGTCAGCGATCGCAGCACGGACTGCGTCATCGAAGGTTTCGTTGATGTCGGTTTCGCCGAGTTCCCCGCGTCCGATTGCCTCTAACGTCACGCACAACCAACTTGGTGGCGCGTAGCTTCCGATAGTACTCGTAGGTATCAAAATGTCCGTGTCTTTCATCAAACTCCTCTGTTTTTTCAATAAGGCACGTTTACCAGTCTCTACAATGCGTTTAGCCCCCAACGTTTGCATAGAAAAACGGCGGCATCGTCAAGGCAACGACATCGTCTTCTCCAGAGATTTCACGCGCCATTGCGAGCGCGTCGTCTAAATTTTTTGCCCAATCGACACCCAACCGCTGCGCCACTCTCGGCTCCTTCGGACCGACAAGAATCACCTTCGCAAGGTATTTCAGCGGATACGTTGCCCAATACCAGACGGTGAACGGATGAAAACCGTGGTGTGCGAACTTGTTCCGATAACAGTCGATGAGATACTCGTCCTTCGCGTATTTCTCCTGAAACTTCTGCTGCATCTCAAAGGGTTCCGTCGTTTCGGCGAGGACTTCATCGTAAAACTGCTTATAGGCGACGTGATACTCATCGTGGAAAATCTCGTATGTTGGGTTCATGATGATAACGACACCGTTCTTTTTGATAATGGGTTTGTTGTAGAACCAGTTGAAGACATAACCCAAGATGTCGCTCACCACCAGCACAGGATTAATACGCGCATCGACAGCGTAGGGACTCATATCCGGAAGTCCGAAGACCAACGTGCTGAACTGGCGCGGGATGTCTATTGCCAGTTGATCCTTCATTGATTCCAACGTTTTCGCGTGAACGGCATCGATGTCGCCTGCGTTGATCTGTATCGGTTCATAGTCTGTCTGCACACTTTTGAGAATCGCGTAGCGCAGTGATTCGGGCAGAAGTGATAGGGTTGCCGGTGTGAAGGTTTTCAGAACCTTCTCTGCGATGTTGCAGTCCCGGTTCGGTTTCCCAACGTAGCGGAGATGGAATGGATAGATCGCACCGTTCATCGCTGCTTCGAGCACCAAGATGGGTGTCTCTTTCTGAATGAGACGACTCATCCGTTCGATACAGGCGTGCATGTGTGAACCTTCCGGTTGCATCACGTGTGGACTCTCTGATGTCATGTGTGGTGAGTGGTGCGGTGCGATGGAGTTATACGTGCCGAGACCGACTGCGACAGACTTATGTCCACCGTTGAGCGGGATCTGTATCATATCCACATAAATCACCAGATCGGCTTCGAGGACTGCTTTATCTGTCTCAACGATTTCGTCTCTTTCCGTGTGTCCTACCTCAACAATCTGTTCCCGATCCTCCGCATCAAAGTTTCGGAGTTGATGCGGGTAGAACTCATCCATGATATCTTTGCCGAGCATGTAGGCGAGTTCGTGTTCTTTCATCTTTCGGTGCAGCGCGACAGCGCACATCAGTTGGATGTTTTTTTTCTCCACGCCGTACCCGTAGAGCATCTTTAGGAGCGTCTCAGTCATAATCTGCCGAAGATCAGGCTTTTTGGTGGCTGGGAAGGGTTGACAGTTATCGTCAAACAGGATAAGCACTTTTGAGTTGCCATTCACCAGTTCCCGCAGCGGTGACATCTCAAGTGGGTTTTCAAAGGCATGCTGCGTCTGTTCGCTCAGTGCAGCGCGTTTAATTCCGGGTAGCGGCGGTTTGGCGTAGTAAACCTCTGAATTGTCCGGCAGCTTTGCATTGATGAGATGGTTTCCGAAGTAGGTAAAATATTTCATTTAAACGGGGTAACTCGCTTCTTGAGACAGTTTCAGTTGATGTTCTTACGGCTTACAATCACCTATTTATTTTAGCATAATTTATCGGAATGTGCAAATTTTTTAGCGAATGTTCAAGGTTTCGAGGTTCCCCGTGGAAACTTACGAATAGCGGTACGGACAACGGAGTGATTCTATTCGACTTTCACTTTCGCCCAAGTTGTCGTTAATTTATCTATGCTCGGAGTGACGTGAGTGCCTGGGAAGTCCAACGCGAGACTCCATGGATTATTCAATCCTGTGATGATGTTTTCGACTTCGCTGCCGTCGAGATTCGATCTCTGAATTTTGCCCGTATGAGTGTCCGACTCATTCGCCTCAGAACATTTTCGCATTGCAACTAAATTTCTCATTTTAGGGACTCCTTTCTTTTTTCAAGCTACTACTTTTAATACGTGAGTTTGGTAAAAACGGGACTTCATACTTCTCGTAGGGCGTTTTGCTGACGGGTTTCTTCGTAGGCTCCCTCGCCCGTAGGGGTTAGGTCACCTAACCCCTACGAAAATGTCCACATATCTTTCAAATTTGCTATATATCAAACTCACGTTTTAATATACCTCACGCTATACGGATATAGCAAATTTTGTGCCAGTCTGGATAGGTGTGTCGCTGGCATTCTTGGCAAAAATTGCACCGAATAGGGCAGCTTTTATACCAAATTGCACGAGATGGTGCAGCGTTGTTGAATTTAGCCGGGCAGTAGACGATAGCCAATACCAGTCATCAGCCCAACAATGATCCAAATACCGCCGATAAAGCACTCACCTAACACAACGCCTAAAACAAGCGGGCGAAGTTTGCGATATTGAGCAACACCACCGAACTTCAGGACGGTGTATTTGAGGAGCCAGCCGATGAAGAATGAACCCCAAAAGCAGTAAGTCGCATAACTGGTCATCAGTAGAGAGCCGATCGGGTGGAGTTTCCACCAGAGATAGTGGTGCCGCATCCAGAGCATCCCGAACATCGTGGCACCACCAAAGATGAACGAACCGATCCGTTCCAATTCAATACCGGTCGGGTTTTGGAGGATACTTGTGAGCCGATTGAATGGGCTGGTTGTTGAGATCATGTAGGTCCAGTGTTGTAAGTTCACAGCACCGTGTGTGTAGGCGAGGTCTAAAGAGGAATAGTAGGAGACACCCATTGCAAGGACGATTGCAATGCCCATGGCGAGTAGAAACGGACGTTGTTTCAGACGCAACGGTTCCGCGAGTTTGAAGTTGTTCATCACTCCCGGCATCAGGATTTCCCGCATATCGAACATCAAGACCCGTTCATACGCGACCAAAGTCCAGCTTGAAGCGTTCACGCGGGAACTGCCGAACAACGTAATCAGGAATTCACCCGGTAGGAAGGAGTAGATGATGAACAGCAAACCGCCGTTCGCGACCATCCACGTTCCGACCGTCGTTATGCCGAGGAAAATTCCGAGCATCACGAGTGCGACCCATACGCTCATACCTGCCATACTACATATCAGCGTAAGCAGTAAGGTGCCGACAATCAATCCACCCACTGCCCAGACGTAGGGCAACGGCTCGTTGGTATCATTGCTTGGTGCGAGGGGTTTCCAACCCCGAATTCCAAAAATAGTAGCGAACGCTCTCCCGAAATGGCGTTTGCCGATAAAGAGAATAAATCCGATAAAGACGAGCAGCGCACCCATCTGTTGATTTTGATGGAAAGTCCACTGATTCACTTTCGAGCCTGTCGCATAGATAAGCACCGTCTCCATCTTTCCGAGCATGAAAAAGAACCAGAAACTAAACGAGATTTCGAGGGTGAGAAGGTAGACGATGGCAACAATTGAAGGATAGATAAACAGATGCACGGTGGGCCACCATCCCAAAGCGGACAGCGGTTTTTCGGTGAAGTATCGGGCAATCGGAAAATCGAGGGGCGGATTTGGAATGGCTGGAAAGTAGAGGTGCAATCCCTTCAACCCGTGCAATATAGCCGGTATAGCGAAACCGCACCACATCAGCGGCGATTTGAAGAACCGATTTAGCAGCGCACCCCCTGAGGGCGATTGAAACATCTCCTGTGGCAGTTGAACGATCGGGAAAGTGAAGCGTTCGTGTTCTACCCACTGCTTTCGGAGGAGCACCGTCCAGCAGATGGTAACGAAATAGAAGATCAGGACGAACGCGCTCCATCCGACAATCGGCTTCAGCCATGCCCGCCATGGGATCGAATCACCATCTGGTAATTTCTCATAGAAATAAAAAACGGCTTTCGGATCTTTCACGACCATCCAGTCTGGAAGATGCTGATGGAAGAGGGTAATCCATTCGTTTTCCGGGGTTGCGAAATAGTGTGGACTGACGGCGAGTGGGACGAGGTATCGCATCAACCCTGAAGAGGGGATACCCGATGCGACCAACATCATCCCCCAGATGATCAGGAGTTCGCCGCCTTGTAACTCGGTACCGGATTTCAGTCTCTTGAGGAGGACGTTGACGCTGAGGATGAAAACCAGCATTACGAAGACAACGGCGATCGGCAGATGGTTTCCTGCGAGGTATGTGCCGCCGACATGGAAATCGTTATAAGGGGTGACGAGGCATTGACATATTACTGCCACCATACCGATGAGGATGCTCCGCGTTGTGATACTGTTATAAGTAGAAAGGGACGTTTGCGGAAAATTCTGCGAAGTGACAGGAGGGGTCATAATACAAGGGGTGCGGTTCTTCATGAAACTAATTGATGACTTGTTTCGTTATTTTATCACAGTCGATAGAAAATTACAAATCAAGATTTTGAGTAGGTGGATCTATGAAGAACCTGTGGATTTTAACTGAGGAACGGCCGAAGAAAGAAGTTGTTGGTACAATCATCAAGAAGTTTGCTGAGGATCGGAACCTAGAGGAACCATTTATCGAGCATCTGCAAATCTTACCGATTCTTGAGAATGATCGTTTTACGTTTTGCTACCGCGTTAAGGGAGTATCTTGCAGAGGTGTGAGTGAAATTTTCATGAAGGTTATTAAAGGCCCTTCTAGTTTCGTTGATTTCTTAGTTTTTTATCAGGATGAAGTGCCTTCAAATTCCGATCAACCAATTTATGCAATTGAAGAAACAAAAACTGATGATGCTGAATCACGAAACACGGGCGTTTATCAGAGATGTTCAAAGTTTGTTTTTATTCACTTTTATTATCCACGCACTAAGAAAATTATGCTTTATAACCTAAAGGTTGGACAAAAAATCAACCCAACGTCCACGTCTATTTTTGGGACAAGACTGTTGATGAATCTAGATGTTGAAGTACTAGGAAAACAACTTGATCCAAATCTCTTTAAACCTTTTGGGACCCTTGAAGAAGTGATTGAGGGCAAGAATAGCATGAGGCGCCCACCGAAGGGCAATGTGCCTATCCTAATTGAAAAAGATGATAATCAAATTCGTATTTCAGGGCGATTGATAAAAGATGGACGACTCTCACATGACCCGAATATTGGGGCCTTGTCTTTGATAAGTCAAGGTCTTAGAAACTTGGGATGGGAAGGGGAAATTGTCATCACTCAACATGGGTTGAAACAGAACAATATTGGTAGAGATAATAAATTTATTCAAATTGCTAACCAAGTTGGTATCCGATTGGAGGGGCTCACTGTGCCAAGCACTAGCCTGCCTTCAACTTACTGGAAGTATGAAGTGGAATCGGAGAAACTCGTTACTATATTTATCCACTTAGTTGTTGAGGAATTTACACAAGCCGATGCTATTTTTGACAATCATGCAGGAGGTGAACAAGGATACTTCCAAAAAATAGAAGACCGAAAAACTGAATATATGGTGCTTGAAAAGTACGAAGACAGAGATGCATACAAAGCAGGAAACAAATCAATGCGCCTTCATCGTCCTGATTTGATTTTATTTGATGATCAACGGAGTGAAATTATCAATATTGAGGGTAAAAAATTTGGGAATCGGAAGGCGGGCATTAAACAGTTAGAAAAATACGATGCTATTGAAAGAAGGCACATTCAGCAGCACTACAGTTGGTGTAAAGTCATTCGGACGGTAGTGGTTTATGGAAGTCAACAAACGGAAATCACTGAACCCGAAATAGGTTTTTTATTGAATAAGCGTGGAGATCTTATTTTGGGACAGAGGCCGCCTCAGATATTTGTTGAAGCTATCAAAGAGCTTTTAAATACAGACAGTTAAGACAGGCAAATCCTAACGGAGTTTTCTGTAGCATTGACTCTAAATTTCATTTCTCCTTACGGAATATCAAGATAAATTGGTGAAATTGATTGGAGACATAGGCATATGGATAGCCAAACGGATAGAGTTTTTGAGATTTATCGTACCAGATTTTATAACCTCGAAATTGCAGATTTTTTATATCGGCAAGAGCATTAACAACATCAACGTGGATCATATTATGGTGTTCTTTGGTCGGTTGGAGGTCTTTGCAGAAAATAATAACATATCCTTTCGGTTTGAGATGTTGCACTGCCCCACCTATGACCTCCTTGAGGGATTCATAAAATTGCGCTATAGGCATATTCCCTAAATCATTTAACTGATCGGTAAAAGGTGTTGGACTGTCATCTCCCGTTTTCTTTTTTTTGTCACCGCTTTGTTTTCGTGATAGCATGTCTGCATACGGTGGATCGGTTAAAATGAGATCAAAGGGTTCCGAGTTTTTTAAAATTTCTTGTAAATTTCTGGAATCGCCCGCCAAAGTAGTTTGGGGAACAAGTCCTAGTTCGGCAGATGCTTTGTGGTAGAGTTCAAGGTATTCAGATGAGAGATCTATACCAATTCCCTTCCTTTCTGTCATGGAACATGCTAAAAGTGTACCACCAACACCGACAAATGGATCTAGGACCCTGCCGCCCTTCTTAGTAAAGAATTCGATAAGTTGTTTCATCAATTGGGGTGGTTTAGGCGAAGGATGCAGCTTCCTAATATGATGGGCGTGTGCTTCTTTACCTCGCGTTGGGTAATGTGTATCCCAAACTGGGGCATGTGCAAGAGCCCATTCCATTTCAGTCAAATCATTTAGCGATCCTAAATTATGTTTTTCTCCCTCTAATTCAACTGATTTTAGGAAATAGATCCATTCGCTTCCAGACAAATCGTTGAGTTTATTCCTTGGATCTTGAGTCCTTTTCGGTTTCATTGCGGAGGTTTCTGCTTCCGGTGGTAATTCAACGCGTTTGGGGGCAGTCGCAATTTTCACGTGGAATAATAATTCCTGTACGCATTTATCTCCATTACTGCCTTTGGAATGACTTTTGTAGCGTTGATAATCGATAGCAGAACTCAGACTTGCCTCACCACGACTGGATAGGACCGAAAGGATTTCATCGGTTGAAAGAATACCCTCATTACTGTAGCTGAATACAATATATTTTGCATCTGCTTTTTCAACAAGGTCAGTCAATGCTGAAAGACACGTTGTTTTTGAACAATACGCCGATTTCTCAGATTCTTCATAGTCACGCAGTCCGGTTTTACCATGAATTGATGGATTATCATAACGAGCAATTGTCTCTAGTAGGTGGTAATTGGTGATGTATTGACGCGTGTTATAAGGCGGATCGATGTACAACACATCGCACTGGATTTCGTCGATTAGATCATTCGCGGTTTTTTGGTGAACATTATGTGTTAACTGTGACTGAATAATATCTACAGGGACTAGTGTTAAGGGTTTGTAGGTACGGGGGTCCCAGTTTTTTAGATAGGCAGCGTAGGTTCCAGAGATGTTTGATACTTTTGATGTTGCCTCTAATAATGGGAGTAGCAGCAGATAAAATTCATTTTCGGTGATGTCTCCAGACTCGCGCCATGTTTCAATTTGTTGGCGTACGGCATCAATCTTTTGTCCATTTACATCAGATAAGTATTGTCTGCCACATTCGTTGTTTCCTGATGGACAATACGCGTTGAAAATAAAACCTTTTTTTCTAGGTAGGCAATTTAACCATGCCACAACCTTATTATACGATGAAAGCGGGGTAAACAGATCCGTGTTTCCCACATCGCCAAGCTCATTGATGATCCCAGCGAATTCCGGTTCAGTATTATTTGCAATCAAAGCGTGTTGAAAGGCAGCGGAGAGTTCAAGTAAATCGTTGGATATTATCTGGAAGCCCCGTTTTTTGAAATGTGCTCCTACAGTGGCGGTGCCTGCAAAAATATCACAGAAGACACCTTCTCTGATACCGAGCGTTTCTGTGACAAGCCTTTCAATATAGGGCATTAAGTTTAATTTGCAACCAATAAAGCGCATAAGTACTTATCTCCCGTGTATATTTGTTTCCCCAATTAAAACATATAAAGATTCGCGTTTGCAAGTTAAATCGTTTTTAAAATACTATAAGTCTGAATTTTCACGCTACATTTTTCAATCTCGTAAGTCAAATGCGGTTTTCACTGTGGCGGTTTTTCCAGTATTCAAGGCAGTCTGGATAGCACGTTTGTAGTCTTTCAGTGGAAAGAGCGCACTCACCAGTAGACGCAAATGGGTTTCCATCTTCTGAAGGAGGCGCATGCCGAGCGTGAAGGTATGGATCTCTTCGTCGTTATGCGTTTCAAGTCCGTATGTATAGGCACCTGTTACACGCAATTGCTTATACCAGATTGAGGTCCAGTCAACGTTTTTGGGTATTCCGGGCATACCGACTAAGATGACTTCGCCACCTGCGCGGGTGAAACGGAGCGCGTCGTCTATTGTGACACTGGAACCGATGCAGTCAAAGGTAACATCCACACCACCGATTAATACCTGTTGTCCTAACTCCGGTTGATGTGATGCTGCACCTGTTAATTCAGAGAACGCTGCATATCGATCGCTGTTCGGTAATAGCACGTCATCCGCACCGAGTTCACGCGCCAAGTGCTGTTGATGCGGGTATTTGGCAAAGATAATGATTCGGTTCCGATGACCGAGTATCCGAAGTGCAGCGACGGTGAGCAGTCCGATGGTCCCACCACCAATTATACAGATAGTTGCTGTCCTATTGGGCGGAAATTTCAGAACGCCGTGTAGCGCACAGGCGAAGGGTTCGAGTAGCACAGCGGCTTCGTCCGAAATGTTGTCAGGAACGAGATGGAGTTGTGAGTGGTGTGCGAGAACGTATTGGCTCCACCCGCCACCCGTATCGCGACAATAACCCGTCTGGATGCCTTCAGAAATATCGCCTTTCGTGATATTCTCGCAGTTCGCGAAGCGTGAGTTTTGGCATTGATAACAAGGTGGTGAAATCCCTCTCACCGGACATGAAAGCGCGGGTTCAATCACCACGCGTGCGCCAACGGGAAAGCCATCCACAGCATCACCGATCTCCGCAATTTCACCGACGATTTCATGTCCTAACACAAAAGGAGTTGACGTGAACGGCGAGAAATAGGGACTCCCTTTCGCAGTAATCGTCGCCAAATCAGATCCACAAATACCGCTGAGTCTGGGCTTGATTTTGACCCATTCAGGCGTTGGTAGTTGTGGCTCCGGCATATCAACGAGATGCACACAAGAGACCGGCGACGTGTAGAGACTTCGCCACCGTTTCCCAAGGTAGCGCATCGCGAGATAACGTGGGATGCTTTTGGTGTATTGGATGGCTTCCACTGTGCTATACTAGTTTGCCTCGGTTTGGTAATACTCCATCAAAATCTCAGCGACTTCGGGGCGTGCGATTTCAGGTGGAAGGGGTTCGCCTGCAGCGAGAATCTCGCGCTGTTTTGTGCCAGAGACGTTGAAATAGTCGTCACCGTCGTGCGGACAGTCGCGCATCATGACGATCTCGTTGCACTTTTTGCACCAGACCGTGAAATCGCCACGGAAAATGCCTATTTCTAACGCGTCTTCAGGAATTGTATCGAAAATCTCTTGTGCCTCGAAGGCACCGTAATAGTCACCTGCACCAGCATGATCCCGTCCGACGATGAAGTGGGACGCGCCACAGTTCTGACGGAAAACAGCGTGGAGCAGTGCCTCCCGCGGTCCTGCGTAGAGCATATCAAATCCGTAACCTGTGATTGAGACGGTGTTTTCGGGAAAGTAGTGCTGCACCATCGCACGGATAGAGGCATCACGGACACCAGCGGGGATGTCCCCAGGCTTCAACTTACCGAGAAGCATGTGAATTAGAACGCCGTCGGCGTTGACTTCTCTTTGCGCTATCTTACAGAGTTCTTCGTGGGCGCGGTGCATCGGGTTACGCGTCTGGAATGCGACAACTGTATCCCATCCACGCGCCGCAATGTCCTCGCGAATCTCGACGGCTGTGCGAAATGTATCCGGAAAATCCTCGCGGAAGTAAGAATAGTTCAGCACTTCGATGGAACCGGAGAGAACGTTGTCTCCGACATCTGCGAAAGCAGGGACACCGGGGTGTTCCGGGTCGGTGGTTCCGAATGTCTTTTCGATGAGGAGTTGCTTCTGTTTTGTTGAGAGTGTCTCAATTGCCGAAACCTTCATAATAGCGAGCGGTGGATTCCCTTCAACGTTCGGATCGCGTAGGGCAATTCTATCGGCGTTCTTTACTGCATCCGTGAGTTGTTCCGACGGAACGATGTTCATCACGGGGACGGGCCAGAAGAGTCCGTTTGGCAGTTTCATATCTGCAGCAACGCTCGTCACTTCAGAGATGTTCATGTACCCTGTGAGCGGTGTAAAGTACCCTGACGCGAGCATAACGGCTGATGCAGCGGCACCTGAAGATAGAAGTACCGACGGAAGTTGCTCCGCCTCTTTGGTAAGTGCGGCACGTTGTGCATCATCCGAAACGTAAAGCGGGGTTAAGGTTTCGGCTCCATGTGGTTTAATCATTGTTTTGTAACGTCTCCTTGCTCATTTTTCTTTCTTGTTGAAAAATGGTTTTTTAACGATTGTCCTTGCTCATTTTTCGTTGTCAAAAAATGGAAGGTCTATTGATTGTAAGGTTTTGTTAAGAATAGAGTTAATTATCTTCAAAAAACTCACCCTTAATCAGGAATCGGTTTTGAATAGAGAACCCCAACCCATTACTGGGAAGGGGCAAAACCGAGCAACCTTAATAGTTTAAGGGATTTGTTCGACCGTGCAGCCGTTCCAAATCCAGAAGTGATCTTTCTTGTTCCATTCAGCGTCAGTCTTTACCCGGTCTTTAGGTGTAAAAATAACTTGGGTGAGGTAACCCTCCGTGACTTCTACTGTATAGGTGTGTTGCAACACTTCATCATCGTCTGATATTGTAAAGTTCTTAAGGATTTGTGTTTCGTTGGCCAATAGATTGAGCGTATGCCTTGCATCTTCTCTTTCAGTAAAGATATTAGTTACGCGATAGGTTCCATTGGGTAAGTCGATTTTGAATGCAGCATCCTCCTTACTCCAAACACCATCCTGCGCGAGTTCTGTCGTTCTTCTGTCGGGTTCTGTCGTCCTTCTGTTGACTCGATAGCCTTCATGGGGCGCGAGCGTATCCCAACCGAATTTACCGCTCTCGTATACTGTATTGGGGCCGATGGCGTGATGATCGGGAGCAGTTGCACTACCATCGGGTTGCATGTCGAAGCGGATTATCAGATTCCCCGCTTCTGTTTTATCCCACAAATCGAGCATCGGTCCCGGTGCCCGCTTTTTTCTATAGATTTGGAGATGTTCTGTTTCGTGAATAATTTCATAATTGGCGGTTTCCGTGCGAAATGCCTCTGTATCCGGTGGATACCACGCTATGAAATAGTCTATAGACGCGTTCGCGTTTTTGCGGTTTACTGGGAAGTAGTAATAGGCTGCTTCGTAATTTTCGAGATGTCCCACGTCATCGGCATAGACACCGTAAAAGGCTGTTGAGTGCACAAAGGGTGTAACGTATTTAACTTCATTCTTGCGGGTCCATTTCTTTGAACCCGAATCATAGTGTTCAAACTGAGCGACCGATTTGTGCCAACCTGTGCTGCGGTGCCTATAATTTGTATGCGGCTCTATCAAGTGTGTTCCCGATACAAGTTCGGCAATCTCTGGAGCGATGCGTCCGTGGTCGTAGGCAGTCCTGCCGCAGTGAACTAAACTGAACAGGATAAGATAAGTTGTGATAACATAACGAGGAAGTTTACCCATATTCGGAATTAGCCATGCTCCCAACATTAGCAGAATATAGAGATGGATCCTATCGTTGATCCAGCCACCCGGTCCGTAACTCCACGGTGCCCTGATGAACATGTAGGTAAACAGAATAGCGATAAGCAAGAAAACGTCGGTCTGTTTCACCCACTCCTTTCGGTAAATTCGGTAGCCGATGGAGATAACAATTGCCATTGCTAACACTGCGAGGAGGAAACGGTTGACAGGAACATGCCAATCGGTGAAATAGACGATTGATTTAATGCCCAAAAAGTAATCCCAAATCCACTCCATGCCGCGATGATTTCCTTGTGGATGTCGTTTTAGACTCTGTAGGTAGTACTCTATCAGCACAAAATACATCGGCACCATATAGAGGAAGAAACGAAAAAGAGGCTTGAGACTAACGACGAACTTTTGGCACAGTGTGATGAATCCTTCACCGCGTGCTCGCCACGCTGTGGCTATCGCCGGTGCCCCCGACAAACATCCACCTGCTATAGAGATACCCAACACAACGAGACCATAAGAGGCAATGTGCGACAGATAAGTCAGCAGTAACAAAACGTAAAGCCCAATTAGGTGCTTTACTTGGATGTCATCTTTATGTTTCCACCAGAATCCGAAACTGAAGAAGAAAAACGAGATGCTCAGTTGGAAGTTGTAGAAACCCATGTATAGGAGATAGTTAAGAGCAAACGGGAAGCCGAGCCAACCGTACACAAATTTCCCATTTTGACCTCCGTGGACGGCACCGAGGAAATAGAGGAAGGCAATCGGGACCATACCTATTGCGATTGTGAGAAAAACCTTCTCGGCGATAACGGGTGGGAATATGTAGAGGAGTGCTGCGAGTGAAATATGGGATAACCAGTTCGGAAAGATGGTAATATTCAATTCCCAGGCATCCCGCATCTTATAATTTTCGTGTTTCGCATATTCCTTCAGGACTAAACCGTTGTAAACGTGACTCGCGCCGTCTTGGGAAGGGAAATAGGCAAAAATCCAAAGTGGTAGGATATGTAATATCAGCAGCACCACAAATAGGTGTTTCCATGACAAGTTTCTCCAATTAAACATATTTTCCCTCCGATACAGGGAAGCACTCCCTAAGCCTGCAAGTTATCTCTAAAGTAGAGGCAGTGCTGTGTCAATGGACACCGTTCGCATAACGGTTTTCGGGCATTACAAATTTGTCTACCAAAGTAAATCAGGTTTATATGGAACGGATACGCCTTACCTTCCGGCACAATCGGCGGTAACAGTTGATGTGCCTTCTCCGCACTGCAATTCGGCGGAATCAGTCCGAGGCGTTTGGAAATTCGCAGGATGTGTGTATCAACTGGGAAGACCTCTCGACCGCACGCGAAGGAGAGCGTAACGGATGCAGTTTTGATACCGATGCCTTTGTGTTGACACAGGAATTCTAATGCTTCCTCCGTTTCCATATCGTGTATGAATTCCAATGAGAGTTCGCCATGTTCAGCTTGGAGCCAAGTGAGGAAGTTTTTGATAGTATGACTTTTCTGTTCTCCCAATCCGACGATCCTTATCGCTGCCTCTATCGCCTTAACATCGGCGTGCAGCACATCCTCCCATGTCGGAAAGCGTTCTTTCAGTCGAGCGTAACCCTTATCACGGCTAACATCTGTTGTGTTTTGCGACAGGATCGTTAGGATGAGACTTTCTAATACGTCTTCTGTCCCGTCGCGAGTCGGCACACCGAATAACACCTCAAGTGCGTCTGATATAATTTCCGCTTTCTGCTGTAATTCCAATTGTTTTTTCCAAGGCATTGCGTTTTTAACATTATACCATAAATAGAAAAAATAGTAACGCCTTTTTATGCGTCGTGCCCGTTGTTGGCTTAAAAGAGGAAGCGATACATCGGTTTATCAAGTATGACCGCGAGGAGGCTCCAGAACGAACCAATCACGAACTCACCAAGCACAATGCCGAGGAAGAATGGGATCGCTTTCCGATGCAAGCGGAGACCGCCGTATTTCAACACGAGCCACTTGAGCAGCCATCCGACAAAGATTGAACCTACCATCGGGTTAATAGCCCAGCTCCCGGAGATAGCATAGCCGACAGGGTGTAGATTCCACCAGATGAATCGCATCCGCATTGCAGCGAGGAGTAACGTCAGGACGAATCCAAACGATGCGAAACCGATTGCTGGCACGTCGGGTGGTGCTGTGTAGGTTAACCATGTCTCCAACCGATTAAAAGATTCTCGTCCGAATCCGGCAAAGCCGCCTTCCGCGTAGTACATCGACAAATATGCCCAAAACGAACCGAGCGCGCCCAAGGCAGAAGCCAACATCATGAGGACTGCAAACTTTCGCAATGGGATGTTGGCACCTTCAGCCAGTTTAAAGCCTTCAAGTTGATGGGGCATAGCGTGCGAACGGTGTGCACGGTTCAGACAGTAAAGATAGGCGAACCCCGTTAAGTTCACTGAACCCAATCGGCGAATGCCTAACAATCTCGGTAACATTTCATCAGGTCCAATGAAATGCAAATCGTGCACCGGCGAACCGAGTTCCGCACGCAGACGCGTAATCGCCATTGCAATTGCGAACCAGATACCGAAATAGACGATGATTATCCAAAAACTCATGCCCATCTTCAGACAAAATCCGACGATGAACGTAGCACCACCAAGGAGGCCGAGAACAATCAGGCGATATGAAATCGGTTCGTCCGATTTTGGAGATAAGAGTTGGCGGGCAATCCCTTTTAGGTAGCGTCTACTCATCCAGATAGCAACGACACAAAGCCCTAAGTATGCCCCGTGCGATTGCTCTGCTTCGTAAGGGAAGCGCGGCAGTCCGCGCCACCCCGCAATAACACCTAACAGACGTTCTGCTCGCCATATCAACCAGAATGCCCAACAGGAGAAGGAGAGATCCAACGGTATAAAGAACGAAAGCCCAACACCGAACGGAAAGACACCAAGTGGACTCCAACCGATACCACTCCACGGACGTTCTGTGAAAATCTTACGCAAATCATACAATTTTCCACCAAGGCTTGGCACGGCAGGAAACAGGAAGTTCAGTCCGTTGATAATGTCAATTGTGACACCAATCGAAAGCCCAAGCCACATCCACGGTGAGCGGAAGAAACTACGGCTGCGCGTCGTCATCTCGAACGGCAGTTGGATGATGGGGTAACTGAGCCGTTCCGATTCAACCCACTGCTTCCGAAAGATGAGGCTGAGGCAGAGCATCACAAGGTGGATGGCTACAATGAAGAGCGACCACCAAAGGATAGGGGATAGCCATGCTGTTAGATAACGCGGTTCGTAGATACTCGCGAACCCGTTATAATACGCTTCAAGTGCTCGCTTATTACTGACTGCTAACCAATTGGGGATGTGCAGGTGAAAAAGGTTCACCCAATCGTTTTCCGGGGTCGCAAACCAGTGCGCGTGCCCAATAATCGGCATGAGCACAAGGAATCGGTCAACGCCTGCAAGACCCGCCCCTACTGAAATGCAGGTGTAGATAACAAGCAATTCAGCGCGGTTGAACACGAGCGCGTGATGCAGCCGACGCAAGAGAAGCCCGATACCTAATAGGATTAAAATGGTGATAACGGCATTGTAGAAAAGCGAAACCTGCGTTGGACTCCCGCCGCCACGCATAATAGAGGCAGACACCCACCAACAGTTAGCAGGTACTAACACGCAGATAAGGAAAATAGTGAATGGCCGAATTTTGAGATCTTTGGTCGGAACGTTGTTCACCCTCTTTCAAGAAATAACGTTACTATTTTACACTGTTTTTCGGTTTCAGACAACCCATTTTTGGTATTTGCTGTTAGACAAATTATAGATGTGCTCTGTAAGTGTGCTGGGTTTGTGGCAGCGGTATTCAGTTCTCTTGTAGGAGGGAACTCCGATTCCCGACTTTCCAACCAAAATGGGTAAAAAACCGAAAACTGAATGGCTCTGGCGTTTGTTGCCAATTAAGTTGCTTACTGAGGACGAAATGTGATATAATCCGATAAACGTAAAGATGAAGCTGCAACTGAAATCGCTAACACGGATTTTTTATTCTGTTTGGCATAATTTGCTGTTGACGAAAATCTCCGTATCATGATAAAGGTCGCAAAAGCCGATGTCTCTGAGTAAATCCAAAAAAATCATTCTCATCAGTCTAATCATCCTTATTGGGGTTATCATTTTGCTATCTGTTATCTATACCCAGCAGTCGTTGTGGGAACCGGAACAGCATCTTATCACACTACTCCCAAAATCTCCAATCTGCTATCTAACGCTCAAGGAGTTGAAAGGTTTGGTAGATACTTTCAATCGTAGTGAGTTGGGAAAACAGACCGCTAAAATGCCGCTTCTTGCTGAAATCGCGAAACAGCGATGGTGGAAAGAGCTTGTCTATCAGAAGCAGCTGTGGGAATACGAGATGGGGGCTGAACTTGATCTTAAAACGATCACCGGCTATTTTGGGGAGGAAACCATTCTCGCCATTTACCAGCGTGAGGGTGAGTTCACGTTTCTGCTCATTACTGCAATGGGCGGGAAGGAGAAACTGAGCATTGAGGCGATTACGGCGACGGATGCAATCAACCCAAAATATGAACGTCTCCAATCCGATTACGGTGAATTCACGATTAATACCATTATAGGATACCCTCGCAATTTTAGTTATACCTTCATCGGAAAAATTGGCATATTAAGCCTCGATCCACTGTTGTTGGTGGAGACACTTGACACCTATACCGGACTTTCTGACGCGAAAACCATGGAGAAAAAACATGGATTTCTCACCGAGCACCCGATGGCAACGGAGATACAGAACGACTATCGGCAGGACAAAAGTACCGGATATGTAGATGTGCAGCAGCTTGCTCGGTTATTGGATGGTGTAGGGTCCCCTATCCTCGTTAAACAAATCTTGGGACTGTTTGGAGATTCGGGTTTTTGGACGTTAAGCAATCGATATGAAGACGGAGTGATTGTTTCACAGCATCGGTTCCGCAAGGTGATGGACACTGATCCTCGCTTCGTCCCAGCTAGGAAAGACGTTAAACCATTCCTTAGTTTTCCAGAGCGAACTGCCTTTGCTGCTACACTTCCCGTTCCAAATCAGATGAAGGAACTCTTTGGTGATGTAGATCTTTCCCAAGTTTTGGGCACCGACTTAACCGTCCTGTTAATTGCACCTGAAGCCAGTCAAGTATCAGTAATGCCTTCATTGATTTTCGCTGCGCATGCCAAAGCTCCCGGCGCATTAAACGCTGTTTTGGGAATCGTGAGGGACGGAAAGATCTCTGTTGTAGGTAAACCGCTTGAATTCCTTGAAGCGCAAGATTACAAAGGTATCGCACTGCAACCGGTGCAAATCCGCCTCAATTTTCTATTAGCAATTACAGGCGGATATACAATCGTCGATGATTATTTTGTTTTCAGCACAACGCTTGCTGGGTTAAAATCTGTGATTGATACGACTATGGGTAACACACCCGCTTTGAACGACCTAACATTCAACGCAGATACCAATGGTATTCAGGCATTCATTCAGCCAGATCTGCTTGTGCCAGAATTGAAACGCTTCCTCCCTGTCGCAACAACACTTGCCGCGCTTTCAGGGCAGGAATTAGACGCAACAGTGACGCAGCATATCACAAAGAACCTGTTTCCGTTGGAATCCCTCGGTCCAATTTCTGCTGAAGTAAATTTTGGTGAGCACGGCATGGATACAGAGGTTCGGATTGTTTTGGAGAAGTGACCTACTTAGTTTCGACGGATTGATGTGACATTCGGTAACTTTTGTGGTGTTCTACATAAAGGCAAAGAAAAATAAAAAATAAAGGAGTTTTACGATGGAAAAAGAGACACTCGAAACTATTACCCAACGATTAGATCGGTTAGAGAAGATGATTACAGAGGTGAATGAGCAACTTTCTTGGCTTGTTGAGAAGCTGGGGCCAGATGTTCCAACAGATCCCGAGGCAAGAGCGAAGATGAGGGGAGCTGAGGCACTGAAAAATAATAAGCAAGATGCTCATATTACTGAGGAAATCTTGGACAGACTATTTGAAAAAATGGGGATTCCGCCTGATTTTGATCCCGGTTCTATTGAAGAACTTCATGAAAGTATGAGACAAAGCGGTATCCGTGCTGAGGATAACGAATTTAGCCGCGCAATTATTGAAGAACGGGAAATATAAAGGAGGTCTTACAATGGAAAAGGAAACGCTTGAAGTTTTTATTCAACGCTTAGATCGTTTGGAGCAGGCGGTTGCAGAAGTAAACCTCCAACTTTCTTCACTTGTTGATGTGTTAGTGTCAAACCCTCTGAAGGATTTCAAAACAGGTGAAGAGGTGATGGCATATTACGGACGAAACAAAAAGCAAAATGCCAAAATTGTCCATAAAATGTTTGAGAAAATGGGGATTTCCGGCGAACCAATTCCTGCCGAAGAACTGCAAGCACGCATGGCACAGCAAGGCATTTGTGCTGAAGATAATGAGTTTAGCCGTGCTATTATTGAGGAACGCGAGAAGTAGGTATGTACTATTTCTTTTTTGCTGCCAGTGCCCTTGTGAAAAGATATACCCAAGAGATCGGTAGTGATAAGATCAATTTCTTATTCAACAATGTTGCGTTGAACCGCATGATGTGTTTGGTTATAGGTGTCGTTGAACTGTTTTGGGTTTGCGTCAGGAAGAAAAATGATGGGCGAATCACGAGTCACGATTTTTCTCAGACGGGGATTAACCTTGATTATGAAGTAATTGACAATCAATCGGACTTCAAAACAATTTCGGTCCCAGATCCGCTTGTTTGGAACTCAATGGATTTGATTGAAACCCATTCTCTCAACAGTGTTGACGCATTGGTTTTACGCTCCGCATTAAACATCGCGACAGAACTTCGCGACACGGGAAATACGTTGGTACTCGTCGCATCAGATCAGCGGCTTCTCAGGGCTGCTCGCGCTGAGGGATTACAGGTATTTAACCCAGAAGTAGATTCACAACAAACACTCACAGATTGGATAGCTTAATATATGAAAACAAAAATTGGTATCGGTATCATAAGTTTCGCACACGGACACGCCAACGCTTACTGCAGCCAGATGCAAACGTTTGACGATGTTGAACTCGTTGCGTGTTGGGACGATAACGCTGAACGTGGAGAAGCCGCTGCAACGCAATACGGCATGAATTACTCACCCCATCTTGAAGATGTTATCAACCATCCGGGGATTTACGCCGTTATCGTGACGTGTGAGACGAATCGGCACGCGGAGATGGTCGCTGCAGCAGCATCGGAAGGGAAACATATCCTTTGCCAAAAACCGATGGCACTCACGTTAGAAGATTGCGATCGGATTGCTGAGGTTGTCGAGAAAACAGGCGTGAAATTTATGATGGGTTATCAGATGCGGCGCGACCCAGCAAACATCGCCATGAAAGAACTGATAAACAGTGGTGTTCTGGGTAAAATCGGGGTGCTACGCCGTCGGCACTGCATCAATGCCCTGTTTAGCGAAGCCTTTGTGACGGGACCCAGCCGTTGGCACATTGATCCAGAGAAGAACATGGGGATGTTCATGGACGATGCCTCTCACGCAACCGATTTTATCCACTGGATGCTCGGTAAACCGAGGAGTGTTATTGCCGAGATTGATAATATTTTGACCGATGTCGCGCCTGATGACACCGGGTTGGCTGTCTATCGATTTGCAGGTGGAGAGATGGCGATTCTGCTGAATACGTCTGTGACACTCGCCGGTGAGAATACGACTGAAATCTATGGCGATGAAGGTGTGGCAATTCAGAACTATGGCGATGCGCCTTCATGTAATATCCCGCGTCCTGCAGATGCTGTCGCGCTTAAGTTGTATACACGAGACGAACCCTCATGGAAGGACTTGGGTATCCCAATTCCGGATGGCCACGGGGAACGGATTGGCGGTGTGCCACGTCCGTTTATTGACTGCTTGAAGAACGGGACAGAACCGGATGTTTCAGTGGAAGATGGACGGGTTTCAGTGGAGATGATTTTGGGGGCATATCGCTCTGCACAAGAGGGACGGCGCATCACGTTTCCGCTCTAAAAATAGGGCTTCATTCTCGTAACCTTACGGGCTATTTCGACGCATGATACTGAGAATCTGGCCCGTCATGCCGCTGGTAGGTGGTTGCGTCGCAAGGAAAAGCGCGGATGCCACAACCTGCTCCGGTTCCTTCCACGGATCGCTTTGCGCTCTGAAGGTTCCCGAATTCTCCCACGCAGGTTTTGAGAGTTCTGTTTTCACAGGACCAGGGATAAGAACGTTCGCGATAATACCGTCCTCCCAGACCTCTTCAGCAATCGATTGGGTCAGTCCGTGCAATGCTGCTTTAGAGGCACAGTAGACGCTGAGGTTTGAACGTCCAACCTGTCCCATACCGGAACCGACATTGATGATATTTCCACTTCCCTGTTGCTGCATGATTGGCAACACAGCACGGCAGCAGTGCACAACGCCCATGACATTAATCTGCCACCCTTGTTCCCATTCTTCATCTGTGCTCTCCAGAAATGGACCCCTTGGATTGATACCTGCATTGTTGACGAGGATATCTATTTGACCGAACTTGTCGACAGTTTGCTGAACAAGGTTTTCCACTTCTGGACGGACTCGCAAGTCGGTTGACACAGCCAAGACTTCCCCATCCCGCGCTATTATTTCAGTGGCAACTTCGTCGAGTTGTGTACTACTTCGTGCTGCAATAACAACTCGCGCACCTTCGGAGGCATAGGCAATGGCGATTGCTCTGCCGATACCGCGTCCCCCACCGGTGATAATAGCGACTTTATCTTTGAGTTGCATGATGAATTCCTTTTGAAAGGCTTATAACATGTGTGCCGAGAAAGCATGCCTGCAAGTTTTCTTAAATGTGTTAAGCTGAGTGTGAACGGTGCCACATATTAATCAGACGTGCCAGTTGTCCTCGACTTGACTTGATTTTTCGTTCTAAGTCTTTAGCGAGAGCCGTGAGTAGGTCTGTCCCTGCTTCTTTCGCGTTTTCTATCTGTTGTTTGAGTTGATAGGTCCGTCCTGTCTTAAGTCGGTTTATCTCTAATCGCAATTGACTGGTAGCGCGGTTAAGGCTTCGCAGTTCTGCTTGTAGTGCTACGCGTTTTTCGGCGACTGTTTTTTCGGAGACGTGTAACTCTGTTTCGCCGAGGCTTAACCGCTCTAAAGTTTCAAGGTCTTGTTCATGATAAGCTCGGTTAATCAACGGCATTAACTGCTCTCGCCGTCCTTCTTCTTTCGTATCCATAGCCTTGTCTGGATGGTACCTTTTGGCGAGTTTGCGGTAGAGGTCTTGTAGGTGCTTCGCTTTGGTTTCGGGCAGTTTATCCGCTTGAGGCGTTGGTTCTGGTTCGTCTACTTCTTTGTAGGCATCAACACGTGCACGGCTCGTTCTAAAGCATGATTCCACTCGTGCTTCTATCTCTTCCTCACTCACGTTTTCCCTGCGGAGTTGCAACCGAAGGCGATACTCTTTCATTTCGAGTTCAACTTTATCAAGTTCAAGATAGTAACGACTGATATGGGCGTTGTAGCGTCGCTCAAATAGGTTGACTTCTGACTTGAGTTCCTCAATTGCTATTGTGAGTTCCTCCACCTGCTCCTGTTTCGCTTCAATAGCCTCGAATAGCCGAGTTGTTTCCTTTTCATCGATAGTATTGATGTGAATTAAGGCAGCAGGTTTCATAGGAATTTCCCATCGAGCGGTAAAAGCGGTTTTATTTTCTAAACAGGTGCGTCCTTTAAAAATGTTTCGGCAAGGATCTGGAACAATACACGGTCAAAAACCGCACCTGCAAGTCGATTTGGAAACTACTTTTTCCGGTAAGTAATACGTCCTCGCGAGAGATCATAGGGTGATAGTTCCACTGTCACCTTATCACCGGGCAAAATTTTGATAAAGAATTTTCGCATTCTGCCGGAGATATGGGCGAGAATCTGATGCTTATTTTCCAACTCCACGCGAAACATCGCGTTTGGTAAGGGTTCTACGACAGTGCCTTCGACCTCTATTTTATCGCTCTTAGAGGGAGTTTGCTCTTCGCCTTCGGCTTGAAGTTCTGTATCAGTGTTGGCATCAATATCCTGCTTCTTTTTCGGTTTTGACTTCCGTTTCGGGCGAGGTTGGTTAGCGTACCGCGTCTGCGGCCTTCGTTTATTTCCTGAGGGTTTCCGATTCACGTTATAAATCTCCTTTTTTATAGGTGTAATGAGCGGATGCTTCGCACTACAGTACACGGTAAAGCATCCACGGATTGGCGCACTTAACAAAGTCCGCCTACTTATTCATCTTCAAAACTAAAGCTTTTTCCAGCTTCAACAACAAGTTCTTGGAAATAATCCTTAGCGAGTTGTAGCTGCGCTTCGGTATTTGCTTTATCTGTGCTTGTTGAAACTAAGTCAACTGGCATTGTGTCCCCACCGGCTTTGCGGAGAGAGACATACGCCTTTAGATAAACATCTGGGTGGCGTTCCATCACTTTCTGCATCAGTGGTGAAACTTCGGCTTCAAACATACTTACATAGACCCGCGCTGTGGTGATTTCTGCGCGGTAGCGTTCAGCAATCAAGGGTTGGATATGGGTTTCAAAAACTGCTTTCATCTCGCGCGGTGGACCGGGCATCATCATGAGTGTCGATAACTTGTGTTCAACACTGATACAGGGTGCCCATCCGGCTGGATTCTGCAAGACGACAGCACTTTCCGGCACAGTCGCCATTGTTGTGAGTGCTTCGTTAATCACATCGTTCTCGGACATTTCTCTACGTTTCCGAAATTCGGCGACGGTTTCTTCACTCACCACAGTTTTTGTGCCGATAAGGGAAGCAACCACCTCGACTGTCATGTCGTCCGGGGTCGGTCCGAGACCGCCTGTTGTGAGGATGAGTGATGTTTCACGTTCTACTGCTGAATTCAGTGCCTCGTACATCTCATCGGCGTTGTCGCGTAGCATCGTGACGCGTCGCAATTCGCCACCGATCTGAAGAATTTGCTGTGCAATCCAGTGGGCGTTAGTATCTTGAATCTGACCAAGGACTAACTCTGTACCGATCGAAAACAGTTCAATTGCCACTCTATTCCCCTTTTTATAAGACCTGTTTGAGAAACTCAAATGCGCCGACACCGTAGAAGCTATGCCCTGCTTCAAACACCTCAAGTCCTAATTTGTCCTCTGCATCAAAGCATTTGTAAATCGCTTTTGCTTCGTTAACCGCAAAGCGGGTGGCTTCAATCGGGAAAATCGTATCTTCCGTGCCGGATTCAACAAACATTGCACGTGGGGCGATCAACCCCGCTATGTCGTACATCTCAGCATATTGTAGCACATTCGGTATGTAGTTGTCTATGCAATGGCTGAGGCTCAAGATGCTATCGCGAAACGTATTGAAATAACCACTCACAACAGCTGCTTTGACACGTTCGTCGATCGCAGCGGTGAAGAAGGTCGTAGTGCCGCCACCAGAAATCCCCATCACGCCGAGTCGGTTCATATCGACCTCAGGGCGGGTTGCCAAATAATCAAACGCACGCATAGCATCGTAAACCCGCCAGCCTACCATCGTGTGTCCTAACAGGAGCGCGGCACCTGCACTCGGTTGACATGAAGAGCTTCCACCGCCTTTTTGATGGGCGACGGCATCGCGTCGGTGTCCAAACCCGAACTGTTCGATCGCAAGCACAGTGTACCCGTTTGCCACACATTGGAGTGCGAAGTCGTTCTGATAGCCCTCATATTCTGCTCGCATGGTGCCATCTTCCTCAATTCCGACAATGTCATCTACACCGCGCCCGTGACCTGCTAAGCAGAGAATCGTCGGATTTGGGGTTGAATCGTCGAGGTCCTTCGGAGAAAGGAAGTACCCGAAAATAGCGGCGTGTGGACGACTCTGAAACTGCACCGTCTCGCGGAAATAGGTAGGAAATTCGCAAGAGTCCAGAACTTGCGGTTGTAGGTCACAGGCTTCCTGCGGGAAACCGCCAACCAATTCGGTAAGTTTTGCCCGCAGTTCGCGCTGCCACGCCTCTGCTTCTGATGCGCTCGTCGCCTGAAATGCAAGCTGGCGAGGTGTCTCATCATATAATTGGTGCGAAAATGCTAAAGTATCTCTTTCGTGTTCGTGATACATCGTCTTACCTTCAAAAGTTATTCCGTTTGGCGACGCTACTCGTTCAACAAATTTAAAACAAACCCAGTTGCCATCTTTGGATAAAAGTAGGTGGATTTCTGTGGCATTGTCGAACCTGCCATAGCGACTTCTAATACCTTTTCAACGGGAGTTGGGTTCATGAGGAGTGCGACGCGGTTCTCCCCATCTTTCACATGAGCGATGGCATCGTCCGCATAAGCGGTGTAACTGATATGTTCCGCCAGCGTCTCAATTTGGAACATCTCCTTGATGAGAGTATCTTGCACGAGTGTTACATCTAATTGCCAAGCGGTAATTGTATGTGGAATCAATAAGCGATAGTTGCCATCTGTAGTATACATGCCAATCGCAGCGGATTTCCCTTTCAGTTCATCCAATTTTGCCATAAGAGATGCTTGCGTGTCAATTTCATGCACCTCAAACACTTCTGGAAGTTTGGCGATGGCATGTGAAATCTTATCAGAGGTAAGGTTATCCAGCAACCGGTGAATTGCTAAAACAGCCAAACCCGGCGATTCCATTCTGACAAGGTTCACCATCATGTAACCGTAGCCAAATAAGTTGGTATGAGTCATTTCATCTCGGAGAGCGAGGGCAGTTTCATAACGGTGATGTCCATCGGCAATTAAGAGCGGCTTTGATGAAAAAAGGGCTTGAATCTCTCGGTTACGCTCGGCATCGTCTAAGCACCACAATTGGTGTGTGCTGCCGAAGGTTTCTGGACAGTCAATTTCGGGTGGATGTTCATCGGTAAAACTTTCCATTATCTGTTCGATATCACCGCTCGGATCGGCGTAGAGGAGGAAGATTGGGCTAAGGTTCGCGTGGCATTCCCGCATGAGGTTGAGTCGGTCAGCCTTCGGTCCTGCATGTGTTTTTTCGTGTGGTAGGATTACTCGGTTTTCAAAGGGTTCTAATTTCACGAGTCCTATTAAGGCACGGCGCGTGTAACTCTTGCCATCTGGGGCATTGAAGGATTGATCGTAGATATAATAACGAGGTGTTGCGTCCCGTACGAGGGTGCTATCCGAAATCCACTGGTTCATGAGTGCTGCTGCACGGGTATACTGATTCGCACCGTCGGTGTCATCGTTATGCGGTTGACTTAAAATTAAGCGGATAATATTAGCTGGGTGGCGTGCCTCTAAAACGACCCGTTCTTCGGGTTTAATGACATCGTAGGGTGGTGCTATAACGTTTTCTATCTCTTCCACCTTGGTTGTATTGTAGCGTAAGCCACAAAACGGAATAACTGTTGTTTCCATATTTTTAAATTATTGCTTCTGATTTAGATCCGCGTTGACGACGGGAACGCCGCTCAGGCGTAATCGTTTAGAACCCGCTGGGTTAATCCCAAAGTCTTGTGCTGAAGTAGCGTTCACCCAAGTCATTAAAGACTGTGACAATAACGCCTTCTTGTATTTGGTGGGCAACTTTATATGCGCCGTAGAGATAACCGCCAGAAGATTGCCCGACGAACCAACCCCTTCGCGCAAGACGGCTACACATTTCGTGCGCGTTTTCAATCGTCGCGGGGATTCGGCAATCAATCACCGATTCGTCCAGAATTGCTGGCACAATATCGTCTGGGTGTCCGAGCGGTTTGAGGCCCTCAATACCCGGAAATGCTTCTGGTGAAATAGAACAGACTTGAATGTCTGGATTGTAGGTTTTGAGTCGCCTGCCGACACCCGTAATAGTGCCACCCGTCCCGACCCCTGCAACGAAGTGTGTAACTTTCCCACCTGTTTGATTCCAGATTTCGACCCCCGTTGTTTCATAATGGGCACGCCAATTGTTTTCATTGTCGTATTGCGATTTAAAAAAATACCGGTCAGGTTGCGCTTCATAACGTCGGTCGACTTCCCGCAACGCCTCATCGTAGCCGAGAATAGCGTCGGTATAGATGATGTCTGCCCCGTGTGACTGGATACGTTGCTTCCGTTCTTCGCTGGCGTTGTCTGGAATCACGAGTTCAACTTTATAGCCGAGGACTGCGCCTATCATGGCATAGGCGATCGCCGCGTTACCGGAACTGGAGTCGAGGATAACCTTTTCGTATGTGAGCTCTCCCGATGCAATCGCCTCGGTGAGCATTCTTAAGACCGGTCGGTCTTTTATCGAGCCTCCGGGGTTATAGGTTTCTATCTTCGCGTAAATGTCAACGTTCGGCAATTCATCAGCAAAGAGATCTATTTTTGCGAGCGGTGTCTGTCCTATTATTTCAAGCAATGGATATTCTGAAAGATTTACCTTTTCAGGCTTTCGCTTGCTCATGTAGCGTTGTGCATCCTACCTTTTATGCTGTTTTTTGGCATTTGAAGATTTTGTAAGGCGTTCGTAAAGTAAGTGTTCCATATAAGTTTTCGCTGCATCGCCTGTTAATTTTTCATTGAGAATGGGTGTTACTTCAAATTCGGCTAATCTCACGGTTGGGTTGAGACCGTGCAGGGGGGGTAGCCAGTCCCGAAATGTATCAAAGAAAGCGCGTTGTGCTGCACGACCATTTGTATATGGGAAGTCTGCTGTCCGCCGTCGAAACCGATCCGGTCCTTTCGCCAGTGCTGCGGTGTAGTGTTGTTGGCAGAACTGGCAATATTTATGCATCTCATAACCCAGCGGAATGTTCGCAGGGTAAAATCGGAAAGTCTGCTCCCGATATTGCGTAAAGTGTTGAAGTTCGTCAAATTCAAAGATAAAGTGATATGGCTCTGGGAAATAGGCATCAGGCACCAAATAACCATCAGTTTTCGCCGTTGTGCTTTCCCATACACCATCTAATTCAGCGTAGAGTGCCATCACGGCATCGTAATGTTCACCAAAGTCTTCGTATCGTGGTTTATTGCGGAGCCAGTCGAATTCGGCGCGGCGTTCTGCTGGTATTTCAAAAACCTCTTCTACTAATGCTATAATGCCCACCTCTAACCGCATGAAAACACCCGGACGCTTTACTATCTAACGGACCCTTGTTTTTATTTTACACGGGGTCGGTATCCAGATCTTTCAGCGCATCCCCGTTTGTTGCATTGATCAAACTCGCTAAGTAGTCGCGGTCGCGTTGAAGTGCTTCCAATTTGTTATCACCGTGGACAAATTCCACCTCTAAGTATCCATCATATCCAGCGGCACTGAGTATCTCAACGATTTTGGCGTAATCCACCACGCCATCTACAATAGCACATCCTTTGCCACTCTCGTCGAAGTTTTGCGCGTGAACGTTTGCGATATGGTCGGCGAGTTTTTCAGCGGCTGTGTGTGGTTCATCGGCATCCGACCGTGCAAGGGGTTGATAATAGGTTTTCAGCGCAGGCAGTCTAACGCCTTCAATCGTTTCCAAAATGCTGTTTACACTATCGGTGAGATGGTTATTGTGCATTTCCAAGCCGAGTCGGATACTGCGAAAATTTGCCCATTGCGTAATGCTTACCAATCGAAAGTGAATTAGACGTTTATCCGCTGGAGCAATTGATTTGGAAGGACCGCCGCCCGACCAAATCCGGACGAGGTCGGTGCCTAATTCGTGCGCGATTTTAAAGGCTTCCTCGAAATGTTTCTGGTGGAGGGGCATCAATGGGTCCACGTATGAACCGAACGCTGAAATCGTTAATCCCTTCCGATGTGCCATGTCCTTAACGTTTTTGACGTAGCTTTCATCGTAGTCCTCCGGTAGATGCGGTGGCTTTCCCCACAGTTCGATGCCATCAAAACCGTGATCCGCTGCTATATCGATAACCTCTTCCAGAGGTTTTTCCTGAAAGGCGATGGTGCATAAACCTAATTTCATTGTTTTTCCCCTATCATCTATTATTCTGTAAATAGAATATCACAGGTTTATAACGGATTGCAAGAAAAGTTTACTGTTTGCTCACACCTGCAACTTTGAAGCCGAGTGCCTCTGTTCTATTTTCAATAGACTTGACATAGTTTAGCAAATCTGTTATTCTTGTCAAGAGTTTTGTGAATCAGCGGGTATGTATGAAGGAAAGAAAGCACCGAAGTGTTAAATTTCTCACCGCAATTGGCTTAGTGTTCACCGTGCTTTCGGGGTGCGCGACAGATAAGCAGAAACCGATTGAATTAAGCGTGTTCGCCGCAATCAGTTTGACGGATGCGCTTGGTGAAATTGGAGCAGCGTTTACAGCAGAAAATGGGGTTAAAGTCTATTACAATTTTGAAGCCTCTACGACGTTACAACGCCAACTTGAAAAGGGAGCGTCAGCAGATGTCTTCATATCGGCGAGCCCTCGCCAAGTCGTTGCCTTGGAAACGAATGGGCTGCTGGAAGCCGGAAGTCGCCAAGATCTGTTAACCAATCGGTTAGTACTTGTCGCTGATGAAACCGCAGAGATTTCTGTGGAAACGCCTGATAACCTTACTGTGCCCGAGATTTCGAGAATTGCTATCGGGCATCCAAATATAGTGCCTGCTGGCACTTACGCGAAAGAAGCCTTGACTCACTTTGGGTTATGGGAGACACTATACCCAAAGTTGATTTTCGGTATGGATGTACGTGCAACGCTTGCGTATGTCACCGCTGGAAATGTGGATATTGCCATTGTCTATAAAACGGATATAACACTGACTGAGAATATAAAGGTGCTTTATCAGTTACCGCCTGAAGCGTATACACCGATCGTCTATCCGGCTGTTGTTATGAAGAGTAGTCCGCGAAAGCAATTGGCGCGTAGATTTATTACGTATCTACACTCTGTGGAGAGCGGTGAAATCTTTGAAAAGCACGGCTTTGCCTTTCTGGTACGAAAATGAGGATAACCCCCGCCGAAGTTGCCGCCCTCTTTTTATCTATTAAAGTTGCGTTGTTCAGTCTTGTTATAATGTTCCCACCAGGGCTATTAGTTGGTTGGCTCCTTGCAAAACGTACATTTCCAGGAAAGGCTTTCCTGAATACGCTTGTGATGTGTCCGTTGGTGCTGCCACCTATCGTAAGTGGATATTTACTCCTTATTCTATTAGGTAGACACGGGTTCATCGGTGGATTTATTTATCAAGTTTTCGGTATAGAGATCGTTTTTTCACAGTGGGCTGTTATCATTGCGGTCTCAATTATCTCATTTCCACTGTTAGTACGTGGTATCGTAACAGGGATGGAGTCTGTGCCGCTGGAGCTTGAAAATGCAGCACGGACACTTGGGGCATCACCCTTGAAGGTGTTTTGGACAATAACCTTTCCGCTTGCGCATCGCGGCGTTATCGGCGGAGCCATCCTCGGTTTCTCCAAAAGTCTTGGTGAGTTTGGTGCCACAATCATGGTGGCAGGAAATATTCCCGGCAAAACCCAAACGATGGCGTTAGCGATTTTCAGTGCTGTACATCTCGGAGAAGATGCCTCTGTCTATCGATTGGTGCTTATTTCAACCGTTGTTGCCTTCATTGCACTCTGGTTAACGGAACGCTTCACGCTTCGATAGTGCGTTTTTTGTAAAGGTAGTTGAGGTTAGGTAGAACTCTATCCAACTCACGTTATCAATACCTTCGCCAAATTATCCGGGTCTAATTTGATTTGAAGTGTAATGAATAGCACCAATAGACGCCAGATGTTCAGCGATGTTTTCAATAACAATGGTTTCAGGTTTTTGCGGAAGTATTTTTAATGTTTTTTGTAAATACTTGTGTCCTCTGTAGCGTGCTTTGAAGTCTAAAACACCCAAACCGGTATGTTCCGAACCGAACATCTCTCGGAGTTTTGCGGCGCCATTAACCATAAACATTGACAGGTTCGCGGCATTATTGACGGGTATCTGCTTGACGTTGATAAAATCGTCTAACCCCCAAAACTGTTTTGCGTCTCGGAAGTTGAACTCGATGATGCTTTCATCGCCGGCAAGCAGATAAACACTCTCAGGATCAAAGAGATGTGTTCTAAAGAACACCCAGCAAAGTGTTCCCCAAGGCAGGAGTGTGTTGTAAAACCGTTGGATCGTGCGATAACTCCCGCCTTTTGAAGTCCAACGCGAAATATTTCGCAGCGTCACGCCCCCGGTCATCGCAAGCATAGCGAACACGATTTCGGACAGTTGTCGAAGCAGGGGCATCGATAAATGTGGACTCAAAACAGTAAATAATGATACAATCTCTAACATGGGTAAACATCCTTTTAAGTTGGGTTTGTTCACCTATAACTTTAGGTATTTACCCTATTTAGTCAATCATTTTGGCGAAGGTATTGGTATATTGTAGGTTATAGAATTAATTCTACATGATTAACTGTAGGCGGGAGCTCCGATTCCCGATGTAGGAGGGAACCCGATTCCAGACTATCAAGGTGTTTGGTCGCGATTCGGAGATCGCTCCTACAGAATACGTGTCTAATTATTTCTATAATTCACCATGAAAGGAGTTTCAAGTTATGAAAAGAAAAAGGATTCAGAACGTCAGAAGTCGTGTGATTCAGCGCACGCTTTCCCTTTTATTGATTTTAGCGGTTGCTTTGTTCGTATCAGACCCGATTTCTTGGGCAGGCAATGTAGATGTCAACGGCGATGGTGTCGTGAATACGGCAGATTTAGAGTTCGTTGACGATCATATGGGGAAGATAGGTGCACATGCTGCGGATGTCAACGACGACAATGTTGTGAATATCGTGGATCTGATGTTGGTTAAGAACGCGATAGGCACACGGACAACCGGTCCCGTGGGGAGTGTTGACGGGATGGTGCTGATTCCGGCAGGCGATTTTCAGATGGGGAGCAACGGTGGAGCCGTTGATGAAAGGCCTGTGCATACCGTCTATGTGGATGCGTTCTACATGGACAAATATGAGGTGACGAATGCGGAATACAAGAAGTTTGTAGATGCCAATCCGCAATGGCAAAAAGGACGTATTGAGCGAAGATTCCACAGTGGATATTACCTACACTCTTGGAATGGTAACAATTACCCGGCGGGTAAAGGCGACCATCCCGTAGTTCAGGTAAGTTGGTATGGTGCGATGGCCTACTCGAAGTGGGCAGGTAAGCGTTTACCGACGGAGGCGGAATGGGAGAAAGCGGCGCGTGGGGGTTTGGTAGGGAAGGTGTATCCGTGGGGGGATACGATTGATGCGACCAGGGCGAACTATTGGCCAAATGTTGGCTCTACGGCACCTGTTGGGAGTTATCCTCCGAACGTGTACGGTTTGTATGATATGGCGGGGAATGTATGGGAGTGGTGTCTTGATGAATATCAAAGTGGTTTCTATAGTAATTCGCCCCGTCAGAATCCGGTAGCAGGGGGTCAGCCAGTTAACATATTATTAGATAACTATACAGGTGTTAACACTTCTCGCGTTCGCGTGTTGCGTGGCGGGTCCTGGCTCAATAATACGCTATTCGTTCGGGTCGCCTACCGCTACGGGGATATTCCTTCGAATTCGAGCCTCCTCAACGGATTTCGTTGCGCGAGGGCTGTAACCCCTTAAATCTTAACTACTTAACATATTTAACCCATCACCTGCGTAGCAGGTGATGGCAGCCTCAAAATCGGGCACTACTTAACTGGTAATTACTAATCTTATATTTCTAAAAAGGTATCCTAAATCAATAATTATCAAGGTTGTTTAGGGGTTAGTTCATGAACATGCGTCATGAAGTCAGTGAATATCTGTCTCTCTCCTGTGAGTTGAAGTTGTATTTGATGAAATGTGTGCCGTTCTGCGATGCTGACTTGTAGCAATATCAGGTAGCTCATGACTTTTATACCGAGGCTCACATACGCCCCTTGCCTACTTTTGAGGCTCATAGCGGAGACGTGCAGCCTCGATTTCAAATACCGCCAGACAGTGCTGATGCTGAATATGAAGATCTGCTTTTAACGGGTCTAATGCTCGGTGAAGTCTATGATGATGATCACGATTCATCTGACGATATGGATTCTGACGGATCTGACGATGGATTCGACGGTGGTTATGATGATAGTAGCGGATTTGAGTGAGAGGGTTCGCTATGGCAGATAGTAGTACCAAAATCAGACTCGATTTTCGCAAAAGCCTCGGGAGTTTCACCTTAGAAGTCGATTGCACATTGGAAACGAAGGTTTCAGCGTTTTTGGGTGTGTCTGGAAGTGGTAAAAGCACGCTTCTCAATTGCGTTAGCGGCACGCTGACACCTGATGAAGGTGAGATCGCTTTTGGAAACGAGATCCTTTACGCCTCTGCCTCTAAAATTAATCTGCCACCTGAAAAGCGGCGGTTCGGCTATGTTTTTCAGGAGGGATACCTTTTTCCGCACCTCACTGTTGCGCAGAATATCCGATATGGACAACCGAATCCACGAAAATTATCGGCTGCGATAGATGTTCTTGAAATTACTGAACTTCTTCAACGGTATCCGAATGAACTCTCTGGTGGTCAGCGCCAACGGGTTGCGATCGCGCGGGCACTCGCTATGGAACCACGGATGCTCCTGATGGATGAACCACTTGCTGCGCTTGATAGCGGGCTAAAAGATCGGATTATACCGTATCTGCATCACATTAAAGAAACCTTTGAGGTCCCAATCCTTTATGTTACGCACGCCTTTTCAGAGGCGATGGCTCTCGCTGACGAAGCCTTCCTAATCGCTGATGGCGAAATTATGGCGAGAGGTGAACCGCACCGGTTGTTAACCGCCCCTTCCGCGATGCCCATCGCGCAATTGACGGGTATCGAAAACATTCTATTTCTTCCTGTGATGGCTTCGGACAAGGCACGCGGTTTGACTTCGTTGGAAATCGGGAGCCAATCCCTGATTATACCTTATATCGATGTTGAAGTCGGCAAAGTCGTTCCGGTCGCTATCCGTGCTGAGGATATTATTATCTCACTTGAACCAGATCTCTCGATTAGTGCGCGCAACATTTTACCGGGAAAAATTCAGTATCTTGAGGTCAAGAGTGAACGAACATGGGTATCTATTCTCGTTGAATGGCATCACCTTGCAGTGAAAATCACACACGAGGCGCGAGAGCAGTTGCAATTGACGGAAGGATTAGCCGTTTACTGTGTCATTAAGGCGAGTGCCATCAATCTCCTCTGGGATTAGTCCTCCTGTAGGAGCGAGTTGTGCTCGCGACCTCTTACTCGCTATGCTGCTGAAGTCTCTCCCAAAGTTCATTCACCTGTCTATGAAGTGCTTCAAGCGTCCCTTCATTCTCTATAACAACATCCGCATATTTGACTTTCTCTGAAATCGGCATCTGTGCATCAATCCGTGCCTGAACCTCCGTTTCGGTAAGAGGTCTCCCTTGTGCGACACTGCGTTCTAACGTGCGTCGCAGCTGCGTCTCCGGTGATGCCGCCACAACCACAATCAGATCTACAGTGTCATAAGCACCGGCTTCAATGAGGAGCGGCGCGTCCAGTAGCACAATACACGTTGGATCTTCAGTGACGAGTTGGCGTGCATGTCCCCGTGAGCGTTCAATAATCAACGGATGCAAGATGCTATTCAATCGTTCTCGCGCTGCTTTATCCTTAAAAACGATTGCCCCCAATTTTTTCCTACTGACATCTCCCGATTCTTCGACAATGTCCTGTCCAAAAGTCTTAATGAGTTCATCAATGGCAGGACTGTCCACCTTAAGGAGTTGGTGTCCGATTTCGTCGGCATTGATCGGAATCGCCCCCTTTTCTGCAAGCAGATCTGAGACGGTCGTTTTTCCGCAGGCAATCCCGCCTGTAATCCCGACAATGGTGCCGCGTGCGCGGTCTGTTGTTGCTGTTTCCATACCATTGAGTGTATATGACACACCGAAATTTGTCAATCTCCGCTTCTGTAGGAGGGATCTCCGAATCCCGACTTTTTCTTCTGTAGGAGCGATCTCCCGATCGCGATGCCCATCCCGATTTCGATTGACACCCTCAACCTCTTCCGTTATGATGTTAATCTACTACATCTGTTTTCATGCAGGAAGGGAAGATTTTCATGGGAAGATTAGAGGGTAAAGTCGCAATCGTAACGGGTGCTGCCAGAGGGCACGCCGAGGCAGTTGCGAGAAGATTTGCAAAAGAGGGTGCAGCGGTCTCCATCTGTGATGTTATTCCTGTGCAGGAGTTAGAGGCAAAGGTAGGTTCAGAAATTAGAACCGCCGGTGGAGATGTCATCTGCTTTGAGACCGATGTTTCACAAGAGGCACCCGTTGATGAAATGGTCGCTGCCACCATCGAAAAATTCGGCACTATTGATATACTCGCCAATGTTGTCGGTATTGCGGGACCGACGAAGGATGTATGGGACATGAGTTTGGAGGAATGGCGGCGTACACTTGAGGTCAACCTCGATTCGCTGTTTATCTGTTCTAAAGCCGTCCTGCCGGAGATGATTCGCAAGAAATATGGGAAAATCATAAACTTCAGTTCTGGGACAGGCAAACAACCACTTTCGCACAGAGCACCTTATGCGACCTCGAAGATGGGGGTTATCGGTTTCACGCGGACACTCGCCGCTGATGTCGGACGGTACAATATCAACGTCAACGCCATCTGTCCTGGTTGGCATACGGAGAGAAGCCTTGAACTCGCGAGAGGTAGGGCTGAATACATGAACAAACCCTTTGATGAAGACGCATTACGCGAGCGGTACAAACAGACAAATCCAAAGAGCGTTATCGCCGGTAGATGGTGTTCGGATGAAGGGTATAGTGATAAAGGTTCCGGGTCTGAGGATGCGGCTGCATTAGCTGTCTTCCTCGCGTCTGATGATGCCGCCAACATGACAGGACAGGACATCAACACCGGTGGGACGGTGATGTGGTAATTAGGTTCTCCACAACCGCACCCGATTGCCTCCTCCGGACGATTCGCTCTCTTTCTCGCTAGCGAGGTTTCATAGAGGTTAATAATTTGATTGGATACGGTGTGCTGTTAATTGAAGGAAAAAGTGTCTGATACTGGATACCGAACCGTATAGGTATCAGCAATTTATTTCTGATATTGCCGGTCAGGACATTCAGGCGCATAATGATGCCCCGGAAGCAATTGTAAAAGTTGTCCGCGATTGGCTCCGCAATGTATCAAGACGTGAGACAATTCCGAGTGGAAGCGTCATTTGGGAACGTTATCGAAATTTTGTTGGAAATTTACCTCAAATGGTGCAAGAGTATCGGTATGTAGTTGAGGAACTGACTTTTAATGATTATGCTTTGATGGTTGCACAATGGTTGGAGACTAAAGGTGATTAGTTTATTGAAATGTGGTTCAAGGAGGTGCTTAGAGTGGCAAGAAGAAGAACTGTCAAATTTCCGCCTAAACGCGGAAAACTCACAAGAAACCAAGTTAAACGGGCGGTAGAAAAGGTCGTTTATGGTAAGCAAGGTAGCAGAAAATCAACATCTTCAAGCAAACGGAAACCTCAGACAACTACTTTTAAGGTTGGTCGCGATGCCCAGACAGGCAGATTTATAACCCGTAAGGAAGCAGAACGCCGGAAGTCAACTGCTATCGTTGAAACTATCACGGTACCGAAAAAAAGAAAATAGTTTCTTATAAATAGCGGTGCGTGATAGTCGCTTGTCCTTAGTATTATCTGAAATTGATTGTCTGATTTATAGTAAAGTTTAGAATTAATTAGACACTCCAAAGAGGCGAGGATACAATCCTCGCCAGCGGTGGTGAGGTGTTTTGTGTTTTCCAAAGTGCTCTCTTATTTTCGGGTTTTACTATAGACGCGCTCAGGATTTTATTCCTTGTGGCGCGTTTAATTGTTTTTCTTTAAAGAGAAGTTGAAGGATAAAACGATATGAAAATCTATGAACTTTTTTTAAAACGACAGAAACGGCTTCGGGGTGAGGTTCCTGACATTTACCAATACGAAATTATTCCACAGGAATTGCGGGTTCAGATTGTCCATATTTGGCGAGCAGTTTTGAGAGATAGATACACTGATGATGCCAGGCAAGTATATGAATTGCTCCACCAAGAATTGTCCTATGCGTACGGTAAGTTTACACTTGATCAAGATGGTGATTCCAGTTATCATAGCGTGCATAATGATTCTTATCATGTTACTACAGTTATCAATTTTTTTCTTAGTACAGATGATATAGAAAGGGCTATTGATGTCATTGAGCTTTCATTTCGATTTATAGATCAGGATGTCCGCCATAATCGTCATCGATATTTTAGACCTAGTGTTTCACCTGACGATGCAATTAATGAATTAAATTATCGATTTCGCGAGCACGGTGTAGGGTATCAGTACGAATCTGGGCAAATAATAAAAATAGATTCTCAGTTTATCCACTCTGAAGTGATGAAACCCGTTCTGAATTTCCTTTCTGATACGATATACGAAGGGGCAAATGAGGAGTTCCTGAAGGCACACAAGCATTATCTAAAGGGAAGATACAAGGAATGTCTGAATGAGTGTCTCAAAGCATTTGAGAGTTGCCTCAAAACGATTTGCAAAAAGAGAAATTGGCAGTACCATGATAAACGGAGTACCGCTAAGGATTTAATTCAGATTGTATTTGACAAGGGGTTAATTCCATCTTTCATGCAATCACACTTTTCAGCATTGAAAAGTACATTGGAGTCGGGACTTCCCACTGCTCGTAATCGCCAGTCGGGGCATGGACAGGGTTTAACACAAATTATCGTACCGGAATACATAGCAGCGTACGCTCTTCACCTGACTGCGTCGAACATTCTTCTGTTGGTGAAAGCTGATGAAGAAATGAAATAGAAACAGGCACATCAAGCATCTCTGAGGGTAGAGATGCTTTTCGCTTGTATAGGATAAGTCGGGAATCGGAGTTCCCTCCTACAAGAGAGTTGAATGATGCTTAAATTACCGCTTGACATTTTCCTAAATTTCTGCTAAGATGGATAACGCGACACAAAAAATGGAAGGAGCAAAATAAGTGGCACAAGACACAATTCGAGTCGGTATTATCGGCGCAGGTGGTAACACAACATCACGGCATATTCCGGGACTACAAGCAATCGAAGGCGTTGAAATCGTCGGAGTCTGCAATCGGAGTCAGGAATCTTCACAACGGGTGACAGATCAGTTCGGCATCCCCAAGACCTACGGCAATTGGCAGGATGCCATCGCTGATCCTGATACCAATGCGATTGTCATCGGGACATGGCCCTATATGCACTGCCGCGCGACCGTGGCAGCACTTGAGGCGGATAAACACGTGATGTGTGAAGCACGGATGGCGATGAACGCCAAGGAAGCGCATAGAATGCGAGAGGTATCACGTCAGAAAACACATCTCATTGCACAAATTGTCCCGTCGCCGATGACGTTGAGGGTAGACAACACCATAAAACGCCTCATTGCCGAGGGCTATATCGGGGATGTGCTTGCTATTGAAGCGCGCGCAGGCGGTGCATTTCTGGACAGCGAAGCAGCGCTCCAGTGGCGACAGGATTTTGACCTCAGCGGTCTGAATATTATGAGCATGGGAATCTGGTACGAGGCGTTGATACGCTGGATCGGTGAAGCGACGCGGATTATGGCGATGGGCAAGACTTTCGTCAAAATGCGTCCGGATGCCGACGGTGTGATGCGTTCGGTACGGATTCCAGAACATATTGATGTCGTTGGGGATCTCGCGTGCGGCGCACAACTTCATATACAGGTTTCTAACGTTGCAGGATTGGCAGGTGCACCAGAGGTTTATGTGTTCGGTAGCAACGGAACTTTGCGTTTTTCAGGAAATAAACTCTACGGTGGGCAGAAAGACGACGCTGAAATCACCGAGATTGACATTCCTGAGTCAGAGGCTGGTGCATGGCGGGTCGAGGAAGAATTTGTCAACGCTATCCGTGGTGGAGAGGTTATCACACACACCGATTTTGACACCGGTGTGAAGTACATGGAATTTACGGAGGCAGTCACGCGGAGTATGCAATCGGGAACAGCGATTACTTTGCCGCTTCATATTTAGAACGGATTGCGGTAGAGCGGAGTGTATTTACTATAGGACTTACGCAATTTTTCCATGAAACGCCACGTATTATACCAAATTCATTTGATTCATCATCTTCACATACCGCTCCGCTGGAGCGGAAGATGGCAAACTCCACGTGTACTATAGACATACCGCTCCGCTGGAGCGGAAGAGTGGAAAAAGCACTGGAAAAACGAGACGAATTACGTTAATTTGGTATTACACCACTGAGCGAGGTTAAGAAACCTCGCCAGCAAGGGGGCTGCGTAAGTCCTATACTATAAAGGAGAAACACTTGACATTAGGAGAACTTTTTAATCTTTGTCAAGACATTGAACTGCGGCAGGCGAAACTCTACGCCTCACTTTCGTTGCGTTTGGGGAGCGTTGACGAACGGATCGCGCGGTTTTGGGAACAGATGAGCACGGAGGAATGGCAGCACCACATCCTCGTGGATTTCGGGCGGTCTTTGTGTGTTGATGCCTTTGGAATTGATTCACCTGTGATGGAGTTATCGGATGTCCCAGTTCAACAAATTACGGACGCGCTGGACGCACACGAACAGAAGGTTGACAGTGGGGACATTTCACTCGATGAAGCCTTCGAGATTGCGATCGCGATTGAGGGAAGCGAGGCGGATGCGATCTATATGTACCTCCTCTCTATTATGAGGAAAGCGATTGAGCAGAGCAATCAGCCGTATCTAATGGATCGGATTGTGCAAGTGAAGAAGGATATGGTATCGCACGTAGATGGGTTGGTTAAGGCGACACAAAAGTTTGCGAAGGATCCTGACTTGATTCGTAGCGCACATCGTCTGAAGGCGGAGCATAGTTGAAATTTTGGTGGATAGTTAGGAGTGTTGGGCATTGCACAGGAGATTTCCAGCTTGTGCGCACGCGATCTGCTCTAACTGTAGGGTGGTGTGGCTAATCCCGAAATGTGTTTGCAATTCAGCGTTGATCTCTTCAAGAATCCGGTCAGAGGCTAAAGTTGTATTTTCATCGACCACAACATGTGCGCTCAGCGCGGAATAGTTAGAACATAACGACCAGATGTGCATGTCGTGGACATCTTTGACTGGGTCTAAACCGCAAAGATGGGTCGCGACGGTGTATGCGTCTGCATTGCGTGGTGAGTTTTCAAGCAGAATATGCACCGCTTCTCTCGTCACATTTACCGCCCCGAAAAGAATAATCCCACCAATGAGGAAACTGAGCAACGCGTCAATCGGGTACCATCCTGTCCAGAAGATGATAGCACCTCCGACGACAACAGCGACGGAGGAGAGCGTATCCCCTATAACATGAAGCATGGCACTCCGAACGTTGAGGTTTCCATGACTCTCACCGTGCAGTTTCCATAAGATGATAAGATTCCCGACAAAACCGAGACAGGCTACAATGAACATCCCCGTCACTTTTATCTCCGTCGGTGATGTGTAACGTTGGTATGCTTTGTAGAAAATCCAACCGGAGATCGCTATGAGTGACACACCGTTGACAAACGCAGCGAAGACCTCTGTGCGATGATATCCATACGTCCGAGAAGAGGTGGCGGGACGTGTTGAGAGATAAATTGCGAACCAACTTATCAGCAGTGAGAGCACATCCGACATAACATGTGCCGCATCGCTTAGAAGTGCGAGGCTGCCCGACCAGATACCTCCAATGAGTTCACCGAGGAAGACGCAGAACGTGATAATTACAGCAAACTTGAATTTCTTCTGGAGATGTGTTTGGTGGCTATGCCCATCGTCATGATGATGGTGATGGTCGTGACTGTGATTGTGCACAGTATCTCCCTTTAAAATTAGTAGGCACATGCCGTTGTGCCGAAACTAAAAACGTAACAGAGCTGAGGCATGGAAACCTCGCCCTACAATGCTGGTTTGTAAAGTTCTAATCGGTAGATTTGCTCTTTGATTCGCTACTCGTATCGGTTTTCTTTTCTTTTTTCTCGCCTTTGTCCGATGAGGTGCTTTTGTCTGATGACTCGTTTTTATCCTTCTTCGCCGATTCTTTGTAGCCATCACTTCGGTAATCTGTGATGTAGAACCCAGAGCCTTTGAAAATCAATCCTGCGCCTGCGCCGATGAGACGTTTCACTTTGCCACTACACTCCGGACACTCCTCAAGTGCGGGGGCGGTAATGCCTTGAAACTGCTCGAATCGATTGTCGCATGCGAGACATTTATACTCGTATGTGGGCATGTAAAATTATCCTCCATTTCGACGTGTCTTGCAAACAGGTGTCCTTATAGAAGCGATCCTCGTATCTCTATTTCTCCAAATGGTGACACGCTGTTAAAATAAAAAGTTTATTGATAAAAAGAACGTATTCTGATAAATTTTAATCCTTACGTGCGCAAAAGTCAAGTGAATTTTTGTAATTGGAGTTTTTTATGTTTCGCCTGCCTATTGATTCTGAGAGTTTTCCACTCGGCAAAGGTCCGATGGTCATGCTAATTCTATTTCTCATCTCTACACTTTTCATCTTCGGACGTTCCGAGGAAGATGGTGAGAATCTCGAATTTTGGATTTTCGCGAACACCCATTATGAGGAATACCAAGCACGCGTACCTATTTTTGAGGCACAGAATCCAGGCGTTAATGTCCAACTTATCAATTTTGGTGGCACAATGCATGATAAACTCCTCGCCGCCATGTTGTCCAATTTCGGTGCACCCGATCTCGTTGAGGTAGAGATTACATCCATTGGTCGGTTCCTCAAGGGAGCAATTGACGAAGTTGGCTTTGTCGATCTCCGTCCGCGTTTGGAAAGCGAAGGCTGGATGGAGAAATTAGTCGTCAGTCGATTCACACCATGGTCCTACCGAGGCAAGATTTTCGGCATCCCCCACGATTTACACCCCGTTGTCCTGCTTTACCGAGATGATCTTTTTAAAGCCGCAGGGGTCGAAATGACAGAGGTTGAAACGTGGGATGACTTCATCGCTGCTGGGAAAAAAGCGACACGCGATCTTGATGGCGATGGTGAAGTTGACCAGTACGCAATCGTATTAGATCGCCGCACGGAGAGTGACTATTTCAGTCTACTTCTTCAACAGGGCGGCGGATTTTTCGACGAAGAGGGCAACGTCATTATCGACAGTGAACTCGCAATTGAGACATTGGAGTTTTTTACGGCACTGTTCAACGAACATAAGATTGCTACGCCGGTATATGGAACGTGGCACGGCGATCCGAGTAATTTCGCCGCTATGCAGGATGGCAAAATTCTTTCTATTCTGGCACCGGACTGGTACGTCGGCATTCTCAAAAGTCAGGTGCCGCAGATGTCCGGTAAATGGAAGGCGATCGGTATGCCCGCATGGCATCCCGACGGTAGACGAACCACGACCCGCGGTGGTACGATGATCGGGATGACGAAGCAGTGCGAAAATCCGGATCGCGCGTGGGAAGTTCTCAAGTTTACCTATTTCGATAGACCCGGTCTCGTCAATCGATATGAGACGACGCGGATTATTCCACCGCTCAAATCGGCGTGGGATGCACCTATCTTCAGGGAACCTGATGTTTACTTAGGTGGGCAACCGCTTGGGGCGTTGTTTATCGAATTGGCACCCGATTTACCGCCACGCTATCAGAATCCGTATTGGTCGGAAGGGGCTGATTTACTCAACGATGCCATCTTCGCTGCCGTAACAGAGAAACAGACACCGAGAGAAGCCTTAACCGACCTCGCCGAGAAGGTCCGAGCACTTATTGCGAAAGACCAGGGACGTTGGGGAAAACTGTAGGTTGCTCAAACAGAATTGATTGATGAAACCCGACCAAGAGTGTCAATTCCTGTTCCAGAGTAGCAAGTGAAATCCGACACACTACTAAACGGGCTGGATACTCAGAAAACCCAAAAATCCGCGAAATCTGTGAAATCCGCGATTTGAGACGTACTCGCCCAAATGCGACGTGCATTCGGACAATATGCTTGTACAAGTTTAAAGATTTATGAGAAAGAAACAGACCACATACCGCTTTTGGAATCAACAGCAGAAAATCGCACCATATCTCTTTATCGCTCCATTTTACCTGCTCTTCGTCATCTTTATGGGCTATCCGCTCATTTCGTCGCTCCTTATGAGCCTGTATGAGATGCGCGGTTTCCAGAGCCGAATATTTGTCGGAATCGGTAATTTCACGGACCTATTTCGCGACCCAATTTTTTGGAAATCCCTCCGAAATACTGCCTATTTCGCAGTGGGTACCCTCACGCTCCAATTACCGATTGCCTTACTATTGGCGATTTTGCTCAATTCCAAGTTTGTCAAAGGGAAAAATTTCCTACGTCTCGCCTTTTTCGCACCCGTTTTGGTCGCCGGTGTCTTCGTTGCGATTATCTTCAACCTCGTTTATGATCAGCGGGCAGGCTTGGTGAACCATGAATTCGTCCTCTTTGGCAAGGAGATCGGTTGGCTGAACGAGGAGAAGTATGTGATGCCAGCGGTCATTCTAACAGGTGTTTGGCAGTGGGCGGGGTTCAATATGATCTATTTTTTAGCCGGTTTACAGGGTATCCGTCAGGAGTTATATGAGGCAGCCGCCGTCGACGGTGCCAATTGGTGGCAGGCGTTTATCCATGTTACGCTTCCTTCGCTGCGACCTGTAATCGCCTTCGTTTTCGTCGTTTCGATGATCGGTTCGCTCCAACTCTTTGATCTTCCATTCATTTTGACAAACGGTGGTGAACCCGCGGATGCAGGTTCAACGATCGTCATGTATCTCTACAAAAACGGATTTCAATTCATGCGCCTCGGCTATGCAGCGACAATCGGCTGGGTGCTCTTTTTCATTATCGCAGTTATCTCAATCGTCCAATTGAAATTGCTCGGCATTTTCCGAGATGAATAAGGGTTTTGGTAAAAAAATAAACTAAGGCGCGTAGCTCGTACTGTAATGGAGAGCGGGTATACGAAGAGGAACTTTCGGTACCCCAACCTACCTGACCGAACCGCAAGGAAAGTTAAGAATGCAGATATTACCAGCGATTGATCTTCGTGGTGGAAAGTGTGTAAATTTGGTACAGGGTATCGCCTCACAGGAGACTGTCTTCTCGGACGCGCCTGTGGAAATGGCGATGCAGTGGCAAGCGGAGGGCGCGGAATACTTGCACCTCGTGGATCTGGATGGTGCCTTTCACGGTGAGTCGGCGAACCTCCACATCGTCAGTGAAATTGTCTCCGCACTCGATATTCCTGTTCAGTTGGGTGGTGGTATCCGTAGTATGGAGCGGTTGGAGGCGGTTTTAGCGTTAGGTATAGACCGCGCGATTTTGGGCACGGTTGCGCTTAAACAGCCGGATTTGGTGAAACAGGCGTGTGCCGAATACGGTGCGCGTGTCGCTGTCGGTATTGATGCCAGAGACGGAATGGTCGCAACAGAAGGATGGTTAGAGGTCTCTCAAAAGTCTGCTGTTGAATTTGCTGTGGAGATGGCGGAAGTGCAAACGCTTATTTACACCGACATCACGAGTGATGGGATGCTCAAGGGACCAAATGTTGACGCAACTGCTGATATTGTCAATGCTGTACCTGCGAATGTGATTGCTTCGGGCGGGGTTACGTCCCTCACTGATGTAGCCACCTTAAAGCAGATCGGCGCAAGTGGAGCAATCATCGGTCGTGCTTTGTATACCGGTGATCTCACACTGCGAGACGCGATTGCTACTGGGCAAAAGATTTAAGACCAACACAATTCCACTATATTTGCTGGCGAGGTTTTTAACCTCGCCAACGATTCATTAAGGGGTCATACCATACCCGTCACGACGCCAAACCCGATTCTTGATCCCATCTTCTTCACCTCAAATCGAGTGCCGACCTCCATTACCAAAGGTAAGTCAAGCGTGAGCGTGACATGCGTATAAGTCCCGGGCGTGATAAGAGAGAGTTCTGACGGAAGCTTTAGATGCGCTGGCATGTCAATGCTCCAAAGGTGAATATCAGGTTTATCGTTTTCGATAAGCGGGATGTGTGTGCTACTCTCTTCGTGTGTGAGCAGATAGATAAGCGCAGTAAATTCGGAATGCGATTTAATCGTCTTCGGTGTACAAATCACCTGCCCAACAGACAACCAGTCGGGTTCAGATTCGACGCACACTTCATCCTCCTTTGTGCTGAGAACCCGCGTCTTGATCCTATCGCCCTTACCCACTATATCTACCGCTTGCCCAACAGAAAGTTGCCCTTGTACAATATCACCACGCACGGATACACTCTCATTCGTTTCTTCAGTGATTTCGTAAATAGGCATAATGAGCGGTAAACGTGCGGTATCAACGGGTGTGGGCATTGCACGATTCATCGCGAAGATCAAATCAACAATCGGTTGCCATTGCGTAGAAGTAACCTTATCCCCTCTGTAGCTTAGTGCTTTGTGGGCATCACCGACGATTATCGGCGCGGTATCTTCATTCCATCCACACGCACTCAGCAGTTCCTTCATTTCCTCTTGGCAGATGTCTAAGAGTTCATCGTCTTTTGAAATATCGCCTGTGTTGAGAAAGGGGAGCACTGTCGGAAGGTGCATCTGGCTCGCGAGGCGAAGATGTGCTTCGGAGTCGGGTGTGATGCCCTCAACTGCATTCACTATCCAAATCGCTCCCTGTATTGAGGGTGAACCACTGATAAGCATTTTGACGACATCAAGGTGTGTTTCGCAGTCGATTTGTGTATAAAGTTTGCCGCTGGTTTCGTAAACTATCGCACGGTAGGTGATACCAACGCCTTCTCTGATTGGGTGACTGATTGGCGGTTGTGCTTCAAAATCGATGTCTCCGTTTGTGTAAATCGCCCCAATTCTCGCGACGACTTTCGCTATCGCTGCTGTCAACGTTGTTTTGCCGTGTCCGTCCGCGCCGAGCGTGCAGATAGGCAGTCCGCGGTGTCTAATTTCTTTTTTCTCCGTCATATCTTCTCTCCTGATGGGCATAATTGCTTTACTACAGTTTCCGCTTCATTGTAGCACAAAGTTGCGAATTGCGCAATGTGGAAAAACTTGCCAAACAGTCCAATGCGTGATAGACTATTAACGTTTTAAAATCTACGATGGGAAAGCACGAGACGACTCTTATCAAAAGTAAAAAATGCTAAACCGAAAGATTTATCATCGCAGTGAGCTTGCATCCATCCTTAAGCAAGCAAAGACCAACGGTGCCGTTGTTGTGACGACCAACGGTTGTTTTGACGTACTGCACTTGGGGCATCTCCGGTATCTTCAGGCGGCGCGCCAACTTGGCGATCTGCTTGTGGTGGCGGTCAACAGTGATAGTTCAGTCAGGCAGCTCAAGGGTGAAAATCGTCCACTTGTGCCTGAAGCAGAGCGCGCAGAGATGCTCGCTGGGTTGGAGTGTGTTGATTACGTTGTCGTCTTTCCAGAATTAACACCGATTGACTTGCTTTCCGAACTCAAACCCAGCATCCACGTTAAAGGTGGCGACTATAAACTCGAACAACTTATTGAAAGGGATGTCGTTGAGGCAAACGGTGGTAAGGTTATTGTCGGTTTGAACGTTCCGGGTAAATCCACAACCAATCTCATCCAAGTGATATGTGAACGGTATCGAGATGCTGATGCCGCAGACGCACCGTAAAGCAGTTTTAGATTTTTAACTTATTGCTTCTGGCCCGCTGCGTCCGTTGTCCTTGCGGGTTTCTGGTTAAGAATAGAACGTTAAACCAAAACTGTAGCCTGCAACAACGGCGCGGGGTTTTTGCTTGGGTATTTCCCCTAGATCTATGGAGGGAATCGTTGTTTATCCAATGCACCTCACCGAACCTCAAGGAAAATTAAAAAAATGCAGATAAATGATTCATTACGTATCGTCGATCTGAAGCCTCAGATTGAGAGGCTTTTTGAGTACTCAGGTCAAAAGATTTTAGCCATTGAGGATACGTGGCTCCCTGAAAAAGGTACACCTGTCTTTACCGTTGCTGGGACCTACACAACGCGCGGCTGGACAGAGTGGACACAAGGGTTCCAATTCGGCTCTGCAATCCTCCAATTTGATGCCACCGGCGATGAGCAGTTCCTCGAAATCGGCAGGCAGAACACGATTGAGAAGATGGCACCGCATGTGACACACATCGGTGTGCATGACCACGGGTTTAATAATGTCTCGACTTATGGCAACCTTCGTCGTTTGATGCGTGAGGGTGTGACTCCGTGGAACGATGGCGAAATGCATTTCTATGAACTCGCACTGAAAGCCTCCGCTGCCGTGCAAGCAAGTCGCTGGACCCGAATTAAAGATGGAACAGGATATATAGCCTCTTTCAATGGTCCACATTCGCTCTTTTCAGACACCATTCGCTCCTTACGGGTTTTAGGACTTGGGCATACGCTCGGAGCAGTACTAATGGGTGAAGGCGATGCTGCTATTCCGCTATTGGAACGTTTGCTCCAACATTCGCAGACGACAGCAAACTATAACGTGTATTACGGCGAAGGGCGTGATGCGTTCGACATACGTGGACGGGTGGTACATGAATCTATCTTCAATACGAACGATGGGAACTACCGCTGTCCGAGCACACAGCAGGGGTATTCGCCGTTTACAACGTGGACGCGTGGGTTGGCGTGGATTATTACTGGGTACGCGGAGCAGCTTGAATTCTTCGATACGTTGACTGAAGATGACCTTGAACCTTACGGTGGGTACGACTTAGCAACAGCACACATGCGTAAAGCAGCCGAAGCCACCGCCGATTTCTATATTGAAAACACAGCACAAGACGGTATTCCGTACTGGGATACAGGCGCACCCGGTCTGGCTGAACTCGGCGATTATTTGGCCGCACCTGCCGACCCATTCAACGATCTCGAACCTGTAGATAGTTCCGCCGCGGCGATTGCAGCACAAGGGTTAATTCGACTCGGTAACTATCTCAAAAAACACGGTGAAACTCAGGCAGGAAATTCCTATTACCAAGCGGGTTTAACGGTAGCCAAGACACTCTTTGCCGAACCGTATCTCTCAGAATCCGATACACATCAAGGGTTGATGTTGCATTCGGTATATCACCGTCCGAATGGGTGGGATTATGTGCCGGAGGGCAGGAAGATTCCGTGTGGTGAGGCTTCGATGTGGGGCGATTACCACGCCCGCGAACTCGCTGTGTTGCTATGGCGGGAGATAAACGAAAAGCCGTATCTGACGTTTTTCTAACGTGTATATGGTAGACGCGCTTAAGCGCGCCTACTGGAGTAGATTAGACAGCAACCTGCTCAACCTGTCCTGTTTCCAACGAGCAATTCGCAGCGAGTGTGACGGCGAGGCTCTTCGCAGCATCGGCATAGGAAGAAAGTACCAATCCTTGATCGTTTGCCGCAACCGCATTGATGAACTGTTCAACCTGTCGGAAATAACCGGCTTCCGTGCCGGTGTAGTCGATTGCCTCACCGCTAATCTGACCTCGCAAGCCGAGGTCGTGCGTGAGTTTGAGATAGATGTCATCACCTACCAATTCGGTTGCGAAATTGTCGTGTGCACGGGCAACGCAAGTGCTGGTAATACTGCCTACCGCACCGCTTTCAAACTGTATGTTGCAGACGGTACACTCCTCAAAATCGGCAATCCCCTCAGAAACGCCTTTGATACCGGACGCATGAACACTCGTGACATCACCGAGGAAGTAGCGGATGAGGTCGAAGACGTGGGTCGTCTGCTCTACCATCTGTCCGCGTGATACGTCGTATTTTCCCCACCACGGGTGGTTCGCACCCATCTTTGTGAGAAACCGTCCGATCCCCATGGCAAGTTTCTGATCTCCAACTAATTCCTTCGCTTTCGCAGCGATGTCGCTATAGCGTGCCATGTAACCGACTTGGTTAATAACACCGGCTGTAGCAATCGCATCACGAGCGCGCTGCGCTGTCTGTATATCTTGTGCGACGGGTTTTGCAACGAAAACTGCTGCACCGGAAGCGGCTGCATCGGCAACCTGTGTCGTGTGTGCCCCTGGTGGGATACAGATGAATGCGACATCCGGTTTCTCTTGCTGTAGCATCTCACTATGGTCGGTGTAGGCTGTCGCATTTTCTTCAGCGGCGATAGTTGCCGCGCGCTCGTCATTTATATCACAGACTGCTGCGACCGGGCGTTCAAGTTGTTTTAGGCTTTGGCGGTAACTTCCAGTGATGCCACCAACACCAATAAAGGTAATTTTCATGTTAATTCCTTATCCTTTTTTTAAGTAGAGCGGAGTTTGGAAATCTCACTCTACACTTTTTATTAATCATCAGCAGTGATTGAGGGACCGAGCAGTTCTTCATCTGAAATGGATCGGAAACGGCCTTCGGGATCTTTCAAGACGAGTCTACGCAGGTCCGTTGTGATCGCATATAATCCGGGCATCACGAACAACGTCATCAATGTTGCAACGGCGAGTCCGAAAATGATCGTATACGCCATCGGCATCCATATAGGCGACTTGCCACCTAACCCGATTGCCATCGGAATGAGTCCGAAAATCGTCGTCACCGTGGTGAGAACAATTGGACGCAATCGGAGACGACTGCCTTTCAGAATAGCATACCACTTGTTACACCCCTTTTCCCGGTACTTGTTAATAAAGTCGATAAGAACAATTGAATCGTTCACCACAATCCCCGCGAGGGCAACGATACCAAACATTGCGACGATGCTAAGCGTCGCATTGGCAAGGAGAAGGCCAATCATCGCCCCAATCATTCCGAACGGAACAGCAAACATAATGATAATCGGTTGTATAAAAGACTTGAATTGCGCACCCAATACGACATAGATGAGCAACAACCCAACAATGAACAACTTCCACAACTCGGAAAAGGATTCTGTAATTTCATCAAAAACCCCTCTAAAATCGAGTTGGTATCCCGGATACAAAGATTCTATATCAGCAAATGCGCTGATGAGGGATTGATTCACTTTAAAGGCAGTCGTCTTTTCTCTATCTACCGAGGCATAAACCGTAATTGCCCGTTCTCCATCGAATCGATGGACATCTGCGTATCCCTTTTCCACCACGATGTCCGCAACATCCTTGAGTGGAACAATAGCACCGGTGGGTGTTGCAATCAAGAGGTTATTAAGTTCAGCAAGATTTGTAAGGGTGTCCTCCTCATATTTGACGATGACATTAATCGCTTCGTCTGCTTCACGATAGGTTGTACCTTTAGCCCCATCAATCGCTGTCCGGATGGTTTGTGCAACCTGAAACGTGGTTAATCCATATTGATATGCTTTCTCCTGATTCAAGTAGATGTGCAGTTCAGATTTTCCGATGCTGAAGTCATCTCGGATATCGTAAACGCCATCTATCTGAGATAGGGCTGTTTTAAGAACGCCAGCGAGTTCAGTCAGATTCTCAAATCTAGGTCCTTTTACTTTGACTCTCACATCTGCTACTTGTGGTGCACCCCCGTCCTGTGTGACGAAACTCAGCCGCTCAATTCCACTAATTGTGGCGGTTTGCGTCCGTAGTTCTGCGATGATCTCATCCACACCTCGGGTGCGTTCTTGCTTTGGTGTGAGCTCAACGATTACCTCTCCTAAATTTGAACCGTAGGTAACACTTCTTCTTATCAAACCTGACATAAATGTGTGTAAACCGACATTGCTGACGATCGCATCAACTTCAGTTGATGGAAGTCTTTTAGCCATCTCTTCAATTTGGACAATTACTTCTGTTGTTTCCTGTATTCCGTAGGAAGGTGGCATCTCGGCTTGGACATAGAATTGTGGGAACTCTTCACCAGGGAAGAGTTCCCTGTCAAGAACAAAGAATGCCCCGGTGCATGCAACCAATCCGAAGAAGAGGACACTACCTACAAACGCATATCGGTGTCGAATGGTTATTTTCAGGATTCTAACATATCGGTTCCGAATTAATTCAAAAAACATGGCAAACCACACGAAAAAACTGACAATGCGGACACCGAGGGTGAACCCCCTCGGGGACCCGGTTCGGAGATTTTCAAGCCTGCTGCGTCCTGTGCGAATTTTGGTTCTTCCCCATTCAGCGACGTGTGCTGGTAAAATTACGAAGACTTCAAAAAGAGATGCTATCAACACCAGAATCGCCATAACCGGCACGATCCGCATAAACTGTCCAGTAACACCAGACATAAACATCAACGGTCCAAAAGCACAGATTGTCGTCAAGCTTGCCGCTACAACGGGCCAACCGACCTCTTCTGCGCCGCGGATAGCGGCAACTTTTGGAGATACTCCAGACTCAATATGCCGATAGATATTTTCTATGACGACAATAGCATCATCAACGACAATCCCTACGACCAAAATAAGCCCAAACAGAGAGACACCGCTGAGCGTATAACCAGCAATGGACATAAACCAAAATGTTGCCATGAAGGCAACCGGTATGCCGAGTGCCGCAAATAGAGCATTCCGCCATCCAATAAAGAGAAGGAGCATTAGCACAACAAGCACCAAACCGAAAAACGCATTTGTTTCAAGAATGCCCAATCGTTCTTTGAGAACAACGGAATAGTCATTAACAACCGTCAACTCAGCACCTTCAGGGAGATCTGCTCTCCGATTGTCGACTAATTCTCGAAGTTGAGCAACTAATGCAATTGTGTTCCCCTCAGTTTTCTTTTGCACACTCAGGCTAATCGAAGATTGTCCATCAAGTCGCGATAGTGTACGCACCTCCTCGTAGGTGTCAGAGATCGTTGCAACATCTTTCAGACGGAGAAGCGTACCTATCGGTTGAACAGTGATGAGAGTTTCGCCAATAGTGTTCAAATCGGTGAATTCTCCCATCGTTCGGATCATGAATTCTGTGCCTCCCAGTTCCATTGTGCCAGCGGGGAGGTTCAAGTTGTTTGTTCCCAGCGCGGTAATGACCGCTGAAATTGGGAGTCGATATGCCTTCAATCGATCCGGGTTCACCTCAATCCATATTTCCCTCTCACGGAGACCTGCCATTCGGACAGAGGCGATGTTTTTGATGTCCGAGATTTCATCTTTGAGATTTTCAGCAATATCCCGCATCTGCGTTTCCGCAATATTTCCACCTACAACAATCGTCAAAATAGGAAAACCAAATGAGATATCAAATTCTTCGACCCTCGGATCATCTAAAATCTCCTCTGGCAACTCATTTACCTGCTCAACAGCGGTGCGTAGGTTTTCAAGGTCCTTGTCAAAATCCTGGTCGCTTATCTCCTCAAAATCGACAAAGATAACAGAACGCCCCTCTGAAGAGGTAGAAAACAATAGGTCAACTTTGTTGACGTTCTCCTCAATAGCATCTTCAATAGGAGCAGTGACAAGCTTTTCAACTTCTTCTGGGGATGCTCCCGGATAGAGTGTTGACACAACTGCGCTCTGTACTGAGACTTCTGGCGTGAGTTCCCGCGGTAGGTTCATCCATGCGTACAACCCAAAAACGATAATTATAATCATCAGGAGATTCGCTAAAACAGGGTTGTTCACAGATATCTTGGGAATAGACATGGTGATAGAGTTTGACTATGTGGGATAGGGTGCTTAATGCTTACACTGCAGATCCGCATTTCACAAAAAGCAAAAGCAGTATAGGGTGAGGTATAGGTGCCTCACCCTACCATAGATTTAGTCATCAGCTGGAACCGAAACACTGAGCAGTTCTTCATCTGAAACGGTTCGGAATCGTTCTTCTGGATTTCTCAAGACAAGTCCGCGCAGATCTGTTGTGATCGCATAAAGCGCGGGCATGACAAAGAGTGTCATCGTAGTTGCGAGCGCAAGCCCGAAAATAATTGTATACGCCATCGGCATCCATATAGGTGATTTACCACCTAATCCGACTGCCATGGGAATGAGTCCGATAATTGTCGTCAGTGAGGTGAGAATAATCGGACGTAATCGGACATACCCACCTTTCAGGATCGCATACCATTTGTTGTGACCGCGTTCTCGGTATGAATTGATGAAGTCGATGAGGACAATAGAATCGTTTACCACAATTCCAGAGAGCGCAACGATACCAAACATCGCAACCATGCTGAGTGTCGCATTGGCAAGGAGTAACCCAACCATCGCTCCTATCATCCCGAACGGGACAGCGAACATAATAATAATCGGTTGTATGAACGATTTGAATTGCGCACCTAACACAACATAAATTAACAACAGCCCGACAATGAACAATTTCCACAACTCCGAAAAAGACTCTATAATCTCATCGAAAACCCCTCGAAAATCGAGTTGGTATCCGGGATATAGGGATTCGACATCAGCAAATGTACTGATGAGTGCCTGATTCGCCTTGAAGGGTGTCGTTTTTGTCCTATCTACGGAAGCATAAACTGTAATCGATCGTTCACCGTCAAAGCGGCGGATATCAGAATAGCCTTTCTCCTCTGTGATATTTGCGACATCCTTGAGTGGAACAATTGCACCCGTGGGTGTTGCAATCAACAGATTGTTAAGTTCCGTAAGGTTTCCGAGCGTATCTTCCTCATATTTGACGATGACATCAATTGCCTCGTCTGCTTCACGATAAGTTGTCGCTTTGGCACCCTCAATAGCGGTGCGCACCGTTTGCGCAATCTGGAATGTGGTTAACCCGTACTGATGTGCCTTTTCCGGTTTTAGATAGATACGGAGTTCGGATTTACCCGTACGAAAGTCGTCTCGAATGTCGTAGACACCGTCCATTTGCGAGAGTGATGCTTTAAGGGTATCAGCGAGTTCTGTGAGTTGTTCAAATCTCGGTCCCTTTACTTTAACTTCAACGTCTTGTCCTGAAGGAGGACCGCCTTCCTGCGTGATGAAATTCAGTTCCTCAACTCCACTGATACCTGTGGTTTTCGTCCGCAGATCTGCGATGATGTCATCTACACCTCGAGTGCGTTCCTGTTTTGGTGTGAGTTCAACGATGACCTCACCGAAATTTGAGCCGTAAGTAACGCCCTCCATCATACCCGAGGTCGGCGTGTGTAAACCGATGTTGCTAACAATTGCAGCGACTTCACTTGAAGGAAGTGTTTTGGCGGCTTCTTCAAATTGCGCGACGACCGCTGTTGTTTCCTGAATCCCGTAGGAAGGTGGCATTTCGGCTTTGACGTAAAATTGCGGGAAATCTTCACCGGGGAAGAGTTCCTTGTCAAGAACGAAAAACGCACCGACGCACGCGATTAAGCCGATAAAGAGGGCACTCCCTACAAAAGCATACCGATACCGAATCGTTACTTTCAAGATTCTAACATATCGGTTCCGAATAAGGTCAAAAACCGTGCCGAACCACGCAAAGAATCCGATGATATAGACACTGAGGGCAAAGGTATTCGGTGATCGAGTGCGGAGATTTTCAAATCTGCTCTGTCCTGTCCGGGTTTTCGTTCTGCCCCATTCCGCAACGTGCGCCGGTAAAATCACGAACACTTCAAAAAGTGAAGCCAACAGGACGAGAATCGCCATGATCGGCACAACCCGCATGAACTGACCGGCAGTGCCGGACATGAACATCAGGGGACCGAACGCGCAGATTGTCGTCAAACTTGCTGCTAAAACGGGCCAGCCGACCTCTTCTGCACCGCGAATGGCGGCAACTTTCGGCGGTTCCCCTTTCTCAATGTGTCGATAAATATTTTCTATCACGACAATAGCATCGTCTACAACAATTCCCACGACCAAAATAAGTCCGAATAGAGAGACACCACTGAGTGTGTAACCAGTTATGGACATGAACCAGAAGGTTGCCATGAACGCAACAGGTATTCCCAGTGCCGCGAACAATGCGTTCCGCCATCCGATAAACAGGAGCAGCATCAAAACAACAAGTATCAAACCGAAAAACGCGTTTGTTTCAAGAATACCCAGTCGCTCTTTGAGGATAACCGAATAGTCGTTGACCGCTGTCAATTCAGCACCATCAGGGAGATCGCCTCTCCGTTTTTCAACGAGTTCTCGGAGTTGGGCAACCAACGCAATTGTGTTTCCCTCAGTCTTTTTTTGCACACTCAAGCTAATGGAGGAGGCTCCATGAATACGGGATAAGGTCCTCGCTTCTTCATAGGTGTCCGAAACGGTTGCGACATCCTTCAGACGAAGCGGGGTACCTGTCGGTTGAACGGCGATGATCGTCTCGTTGATCGTTTCTGGGGCTGTGAATTCCCCCATTGTCCGCACCATGAACTCCGTGCTACCAAGTTCCATTGTGCCAGCGGGAAGATTCAAATTACTGGCACCGAGTGCAGTGATGATAGAGGCAATAGGAATATGATACGCCTTCAACCGATCTGGATCCACTTCAATCCATATTTCCCTCTCACGGAGACCTGCGATTCGGACGGATGCAATGTTTTTGATGTCTAAGATTTCGTCCTTGAGATTTTCGGCAATATCCCGCATCTGTGCTTCCGAAATGGTTCCGCCCACAACAATCGTCAACATAGGAAAGCCAGAGGAAACGTCCAATTCTTCAACTTTCGATTCGTCCAAAATCTCTGCTGGCAATTCGTTCACCTGCTCTACAGCGGTGCGGAGGTTCTCGAGTTCCTTGTCGAAATCTCGGTCGCTCATTTCTTCAAAATCGATGGAGATAACGGATCTGCCTTCCGAAGAGGTAGAGAACAACAGATTGATTTTGCTGACATTTTCCTCGATAGCATCTTCAATAGGGGCGGTGACGAGTTTTTCAACTTCTTCCGGCGAAGCACCAGGATACAGCGTTGTTACAGTCGCACTCTGCAATGCGATTTCTGGCGTGAGTTCTCGTGGTAGGTTTATCCATGCATACACCCCGAAAGCGATAATAATGATCATCAATAGGTTCGCTAAGACAGGGTTGTTTACGGACATTTTGGGGATGGACATAGCGGTGGCGTTTCTCCTTGTTCTTTAATCTCTTGTCGCCTAAGCGGTTGTCTTTTAGTACTGTTTAGTCTTATTTTAAGTGCTATAGGGGCAGTGTTTGCACCACCCCATTTGAATCTACTGGGTAGACTTCCTTTTCTTTCACAACACATTCGTTGAAGGTTATCGACTCGCTTTGAGAGTTCCCCATGTTGTTGTTAACTTGCCTTCTGGAGCAACTGACAAGGGTTCAATCCCTTCGCCTTCAATGGAGAGTGTATCGACCATAAATGTGACTGTTTGACCTCCCCAACTGTTCATGAAACCGACTCCGACGCGCTCTACATCAAACTTGTGGTTCCACGTTTTGTTACCAGACAGCGTCCAGTCATCTTTTTCACTTTCGCGGTAGTAGCCAGAGAACAAATCGCCCTCTTTAACAATCTTGAGGTGAATCGGAACATCGAAGCCGGTTTGGAAGTGTCCCTTGTCTTGCCAATTGGCTTCAACCATACTACCGATGAGTGTTTTTTGGGGTTGGTTGGCTTCGCCGCCGAATAGCAAACAGGCGTAGTTCAAGTCGTCATCACTGTAAAGGAAAATACCAATCCATGAATCAGCGGGTTTATCCGGTTCTGTGGAAAAGATCCCACTTACCGTTATGTCTTTCGCTGCGCTTTTCGGGATTTCCCGTTCAACCATCGGTTTGTCAGGCGTGGTATGTCCCCATCCGCCCTTCGGATTGGTCATCTGTAGGAAACCATCTTTGACTTCAAACGTTGTGACTTTGTCGCGATAGTCGCGAAACTTCCATTCTTCAACGAGTTCGTTGCCATCAAACGGATCCGTCCATACACCGGCAGAACCTGTCCCGATGAGGCACATCAAGAATCCGCATACAAGAATCGTGATTCGCATAGCAATCCTCCTTTTGGTTTAATTCATTATAGCATATAACGTAATGTTATCGTTAACAAAAAATAAGAAGAACGCAATGGAGGCATTATTGTAAGTTATCAGTTTGCTTTAAGGGTTGCCCATGTTGTCGCCAATTTGCTTATCGGTTCAACGTCTAACCCACCAAGTACCTTTGCCAATCCATGCTCCACGATGGTTGTTAGATCGTCTTCACTGAGAACGGTGTTGAAAATGGCGGCTTCATCAATAATACCAACGAAGTATGAACCACCACCCCATCTACCAAGCTCGACCGGATTTGGTGTTACAGCGATATCTCCGGGACGTGTGCTCGCGCCCGCACGTTCACCATTCACGTACACAACGAGATGCTCGTTTTTGGCATTGCTATCGTAAGTCGCTGCGAAGTGGATCCACGTATCTTCATCAGGGACATTTGCGGAGGCTCTCGGTTCCCAGCCACCTCCAGGCTTGACAAACGCTGACATCTTGTTGCCTTCCCCTGGCGGATCAATGCGGAGAAGGTATTCGTTGCTTTTCGCGATGAGCTGCCGCCAATCCCCAATGTCCGTGGCAAAAAACCATGCCATCATTGTAAGTTCTTCGCCAACCTGTAATTCCGGCGTTGATTCGATTGAAACCCATTGACCGCCATCAAACTCAAGTGCTTTTCCAAATTTACCGTCTTTCCATTTAGCACCGTTGATTTCACCATCGTGACCATTTTCGGAAGCATCTTTGGTCGTGTTGCCACCACCTTCATCTAACAGCCAAACACCGACTGCTGTTTCCGGATCGATTTCAGCTGAACAGATTTGTGGTAGTGTCCAAGCGATCAAACAAGCAATCCCTAAAATCAATATCGATTTCCGCATTTTGTCTCCTGCACTCATAGTGTCTTTGAAAAGTCCCATGATAATCAAACTTTAGTGAGTTGTATTCAGTCTCATAATTATAACACGCTGCACGCGGCTATAACAAATAAAAAATGTGGAAACATTGCTAAATTTCTAATTGGACATTCAACCAGAATTGTGATACACTAAGTACAAAAGTAATCAGAAATTGCCATGCAGAAGGAATAGACTATGGACCAAAAAGAACAACTCGTTGCTGATCTTACTGCGCTCCTTGGTGCTCGAAATGTTCTAACGGATGCAACTGCACTCTCGGTATACGAATGTGATGCTGCGCCCTCTTTTAAGGCGATGCCAGATGTCGTTGTCTTCGCAGATACGGCGCAGCAAGTGTCGGATATCGTGAAGTTAGCGAATAAATACGAGACCCCTTTTATTGCACGCGGTGGTGGTACCGGCTTGAGCGGTGGTATGCTCTCTGTCCAAGGCGGGATTATCATCGCCCTCAATCGGATGGATCGTATCTTAGAGATAGATCTTGAGAACGAACGAGCGGTGGTTGAACCCGGTGTCGTTAATCTCTTGTTGACACAGGCGGTGCAGAATCAAGGCTATCACTACGCGCCGGATCCGTCAAGCCAAAAGGCATGCACGATAGGTGGGAATATCGCCGAAAATTCGGGGGGACCGCATACCCTAAAATACGGTGTTACGTCTGACCATGTGCTTGGATTAGAAGTTGTTCTGCCGGATGGTGAAATCATAGAATTCGGGGGAACTGTTGAAGAAACGCCCGGCTACGATTTGCGAGGCGTGTTGATCGGTTCCGAAGGCACATTTGGAATCGTGACAAAGGCAGTTGTCCGTCTTACTCGAAATCCGCAAGCATACCAGACAGCACTTGCCGTCTTTGAAACGATGGACGATGCTTCAAACGCTGTCTCAACGATTATCGGTGAAGGTATTATTCCGGCTGCACTCGAAATGATGGACAGCCTTGTTATCCGTGCTTTGGAGGAAGCCTTTCAATTCGGTTTTCCGCTTGATGCCGACGCTATCTTGATTGTTGAACTTGATGGTATTGAAGCAGGGATGCAGAACCAGACCGATCAGATTTTGGAAATCTTCAAACAGCACAACGCTCGGAAGGTGGATTACGCTAAAGATGATGCGGAGCGGCAGCAACTCTGGAAAGCGCGGAAAAGCGCATTCGGTTCATTTGGGCGACTCGCCCCGAACTATATCACTCAAGATGGTGTTGTCCCAAGGACGACACTGCCGAAGGTTTTACGGCGCATCTCTGAAATCTCTGAGAAATATCAGATTCCCATCGCGAATGTATTCCACGCGGGAGATGGCAATATCCATCCCATTGTTCTGTTTAACGAGCGCGACACAGACCAGTGTGAACGGGTGGAGCATGTTAACATGGAGATTCTGTCTGTATGTGCTGAGGTCGGTGGTACAATCACAGGAGAGCACGGGATCGGCGTTGAAAAGATGGATTATATGCCCCTCATTTTCAGTCCTGCGGATTTACAGGTGATGACGACAGTCAAAGATATTTTTAATCCGACAGGACTCTGCAACCCCGGAAAAATTTTCCCGACTGCCGAATCTTACGCGAAACTGGGCTTGCAACCTGAATCAGTGAGGAACTTCTAAATGAAAACTTATACTAAAGATGATGTTATCAATGCTATTCGGGACTTGCTGCAGAATGTGACTGAAGTCGAATCTGTTGAACATGTGGGAGGAAGCGAGTTCTCCATCCGCATTATTATCAGTAAAACTGACAAAATACCAGTTATCCCTGCCTATAGTTACAAGCGATTTATTGACACTTTTGCCTCTGCCTTGGGACATAAATTTGATTCTGAAGGTAGCATCTCAAGCACCGGTGATAAGATGGAGTACCTTGATAGCAAATCAGGGGAGTACTGGACAAGACAAATTAACGTCAGTCTTGACCAGATTAATGTGGAAGGGTAGGGTAACGATGAAAATAGAAGTAATAATTGCCTTGCTTGCAGCAGGAGTCCCTGTATTCCTCGCTATAGTAGGCGGTATAATATGGATTGTTCGGGAGTTCGGAAGAGTTAATTCACGGTTATCTCTACTTGAGCAGAGTGTAAAACGTTTGGAAGATTCGCCTATTTACAAGGCACCTTTCCAACCGGGACAGTTTGAAAACATAGAGGAATTTGAAATAATAATTCGCCCTAAGCAATCTGAGACATAATCTTCTAAGACATATATTTATCAGTAAGTCAGTTCTACTGCTGTACAGGTTTTTAGATGGCGTTTCAAACGCCTCATGTAGAAAATAGTTACCATCGTGAGGAAGAAAGAGAGATACATGGAAAATTCGCGTGCATTGCACGATGAGCTTAAGCATATTGTTGGAGAATCCGGCATCCTGTCGGATGAACAGATTGCCGCTTACACTTTTGACGGCTATATTCCGAAGGCAGTCGTTTTGCCTGCATCTGTTCAGGAGATACAAGATGTTCTCCGATTTGCGGCACAACAGGACTTATCGGTTATGCCTGCAGGTGCTGGCACGAAACTGGGCATCGGGAATCTACCGGAAAAAGTAGATGTAGTACTGGCGACAACGCGACTCAACAGTGTAATTGAATATGAACCGGCGGATCTGACTGTAACTGTGGAGGCGGGTATTCCTTTAGCCGTTCTTCAAACTGAATTAGCAAAATATCGTCAGTTTCTCTCATTGAATCCACCTTATGCAGCCCAATGCACCATCGGTGGAATTGTTGCAACAAATGCAAGCGGTTCGCTCCGCTTGCGACATGGGACTGCCCGAAATCAGGTCTTGGGGTTGCAGGTTGTTCACGCAAACGGCACCGTTGTCAAAAGCGGTGGGAAAGTGGTGAAAAATGTGGCGGGTTACGATCTCAATAAGCTTTATATAGGTGCCTTTGGAACGCTCGGTATTATTACCGAAGTAACCCTCAAATTGTCGCCAATACCTGTACGGCAAGCAATTCTTACGGCAAGCTTCCAAAATGTTCAAGATGCTGCTGACACAGGTTTAAACATTGTGGGTTCGCAGACATTGCCAATGTTTGTAAATCTATTTGTTAACGCAGATCTGAGACGTAACGAAACTGAAGCAGCTGCGAGTGAAAACTTACCGATGTTGGTGGTTGGGTTCGGGGGTGACCCTGAGACCGTAGCGTGGCAATTGACGCACTGCAAGGAGATTATGCAACAAAATGGTGCGATAGGTGTGACAATTGTAGAAGACGAACCGCTACAAAATCTTCAGGAGGCTATTCAGGAATTTCCAGCGGACAGCAGAGATAGCGAGAGAGTAATTGCCAAGTTGAACCTGAAACGCACCGATGTTGCCGAATTTGCTGCGCAAGTCGTAGACGCCAGTTGGGCGCGTGATGTCCAGATGATGGCGTTACTCGGGAGTGGTGTGCTGTATCTCACTGTTCCTGTGGCATCAGACACGGATTTCCAATTGCTCGCGAATGCGCTAACGCAGCTGCGCGAATCTGCAATGGCGAGGCAGGGAAACCTCATCATAGAAACCGCCCCGTCTGAACTCAAACGGCATATTGACGTTTGGGGTGCTGTCGGAGGCAGGCTCAGTTTAATGAAACTGGTTAAAGCCAGATTTGATCCAGATGGTTTGTTGAATCCAAGACGTTTTATTTCAAGTATTTAGTTTTGTTCTGTTGAGCAGAGCGGCATGTCGAGCTTTTCTGCTTTTTGTTCAAAGATCTATAGATGCTCACCCCGAAAACATCGGGCAGCTGATGGATTGCCCGTTTTATCAAGATGTAGGATACACTTCGTGAGCCTATATTGCGCTGTTGTGAAGCAAGTTTTGGCTTGCGAGCTGCGCCAAAAAGGGGGTATAACATGCAAGAGAAAAAATGGAGGATTCTGTGGATTGATAATCAGGTAGCTGATGTAGGGAAATCTGGCACACAGCATGAAAATCCGTATTCTGAGGAACAGGCATATATAACGCCCAAACCGTACGTTCGCTTTTTAGAGTTTCAAGGGTACGATGTCTCCTTGACAGACACTGGTGCTGAAGGTATCTCTTTGCTCCAAGACGAGACATATCACGCTGTTTTATTGAATTATGAAAGATCAATCGGAGTGGAGAATTTGCTGTCGCATGTTCGGAGCGTGAACGCGCATGTCCCTATTATCCTCCTAACACACGAAAGTGATCAGGAGGTGATGGAGCAAGGAAGCCTTTATGATGTTGACGATATCTTCATAATATCAGCGAATAATCAGGATGAGAATTCGTACAAGCAGTTAGCAACATCACTCGCCTTTCTGGTTGAAAAACGGGCAGTCCGTGAAGCGTATATGCCGCAAGCGTATATCCAGAACTTTAACGGGACACAGGTTTTAAGCGAGGCAACGCGAGGCTTGGGCACTGCCAATGATTGGGAAGCATGGATTGATACTTATGTACGTCTCGTTGAATGGGATTTACGACTTGATACACTTGATAACGCTGATGAACTCAGGGGTATCCATGAAATAGAGAAACGGGAGGTAAACGCTTCCTTCGCTAACTATATCCAAGACAACTATCACAGTTGGCTTGTGGGTGAAGCGTCCCCCACCCTATCTATGGATGTCGTTTACAAGTATGTGATTCCTGAGATTCAGGCAGGCAAGCAGGTGCTGTTTATCGTTATGGATTGTATGCGGTTGGATCATTGGCTGAAAATTGAGCCGTTGCTCTACCCTCTTTTTGACATAACGACTGATTATTATTATTCTATCTTACCGACAGCTACCCGTTATGCGCGGAACGCTATTTTTAGTGGGTTATTCCCGCTTGAATTTGCTGAAAGGCATCCGGATCTGTACGCGGAACCAGATAAATCACACACGAGCATCAACCGCTATGAGAAAGCACTCATGCGCTTACAATTTGAGCGGCATGGGATACCGCTTAAACCACCCTTGCATTACTTCAAAATTTTTGATACACGAGGGGAGATGCAATACCTACACTGGTTAAGCGTCACAGATCGAATTAGTTTGACGGCGCTCGTTGTTGATTTTCTGGATATGTTGACACACACACGGCATGAGGTAGATTTACTCCAGCAGCTCATTCCAGATGAGGCGACATTCCGCGCACTCGTACAGGTCTGGTTTCAGCATTCGTATCTGTATAAAATATTCAAGATTGCTGCCGAACGCGATATAACTGTCATTTTAACGTCTGACCACGGTTCGCTGCTCTGTCAAAATGCAGCAAAAGTTTCAAGCCAGGCTGAACTCACTACAGGGCTTCGGTTTAAAGAAGGAAAAGGCATCTCATGTGCGCCTGAGGCAGGATGGGTTATAAAAAATCCAGGCGCGTACCGCTTGCCCGGTACAGAAGCCGGAAAGAACTATATTCTCGCCAAAGAGGATTACTATTTTGTTTATGACAGGCAGTTCGATGTATATAAAGAGATATTTCAAGGTAGTTTCCAACACGGTGGGATTTCGTTTGAAGAGATGATTCTACCCTGCGTTGTGCTTGAACCGAGGTAGTTGAGGAGAACTAAGGTATGTTGAATACCATCAAACTTCGTAAATATCTGTTCTGGTGTGCGTTGGCTCTTATTACAATAACTTCCACGATGCGTGTACAGGCGCAGTTCGCAGATTTTGGGCTTGGTGAAGGACCGCCTGTTGAAAAACTTACCGCAGAAGGGTACCTCTCGCTTGACAAGGTACAACCCGGAAGTCAATTCCAAATGGCTGTCGTTGTTGAGATTGCTGAGGGGTGGCATGTCAATGCTAATCCAGCAGGTGAGGGACTTATTGCGACTGAGGTAATCTTCCCTGATACGCCACATCTCACTTTCGGTGAAGTGGTATATCCGACTGGTGAAGTGCTGGAACTTGGTTCCATTGGCGAAGCACCCGTCTATCACGATACCATCACTATTGGTGTTCAAGCCAATTTAAGTCAAGATGTTCCAATTGAACCCATCACGGTGAATCTGGAACTGAGATATCAAGCGTGTAACGAGGAGCAATGTCTATTACCTGAAGTTCTCGCTTTTGAGGTTCCTATTGAAATTGTTGGTATAGAGGATGCCATTCAACGGATTAATGAAGCAGTTTTCGCCAATATTCAATTCGGGGCACTACCGAGTGCTGGTGACGACGAAGGGACCCTCGCTCGCGCGCTTTCTGGTGGACAGGTCTGGCTCGCATTCTTGCTTGTATTTGCTGGCGGTATCTTGACCAGTTTGACTCCGTGTGTTTATCCGCTCATACCGATTACCGTTTCCGTTTTTGGTGCCAATGAATCTGCTGGTTTTCTCAAATCTTTCCTACTCTCTGTTGTGTATGTCCTCGGCATTGTCGTTACCTATTCAATTTTAGGTGTGGCGGTTGCATCGACAGGCGCAGTCTTCGGTCAAATAATGGCAAACCCGTGGGTTGTCGGTTTCATCAGTCTAATTCTTGTTAGCTTGGGATTGTCTATGTTCGGTGTTTTTGAGATTCGATTGCCGTATGCAGTGCAGAATCGTCTTAACACCGTTGGCGGGACCGGATTTGCAGGTGCATTCGCGATGGGAACAGTCGCTGGTGTGATCGCAGCACCTTGCACAGGACCAGCGTTAGCGGTCGTGTTAACTTATATTGCAACGACGGGAAGTCTCTTCCTCGGATTTTGGCTCATGTTCACTTATGCGCTCGGAATGGGTTTACTCTTTATCGGTATCGGCACGTTCTCTGGATTACTCTCAGCGCTGCCGCGTTCAGGCGGATGGATGTATATTTTGGAAAACGTCTTCGGCATTGCAATTATTACGATGGCACTCTATTTTCTCAAAGATGTATTTCCACCTTTGCAGGATTTCCTGCAGAACTCATTGCCGTTTTTCGCTGTTGCTGGTGGTTTAGTGTTGATTGGGGTGTGGCTTGGCAAGTTGACGGAACGTTTCAGTGGTATCTCTCTACCGATGAAATTCCGAAAAGCATGTGGTCTTTTGTTAGCGGTGCTCGGTGCTTATATGTTTGTTGGTGGCATCCAGCAGCCCGCTGGGCCTCATCTTGATTGGGTTTACGATGAGGCACAAGGATTTGAGATCGCTAAACGAGAAGACAAACTTGTAATGCTGGATTTTTATGCCGCGTGGTGTGCCGCGTGTAAAGAACTTGATCACCAAACGTATGCTGATCCGGCGGTCGCTGCAAAACTCGCTAATTATGTTAATATTAAACTTGATTTCACCCGCAGTTCTGAAACAACTGAGGTACTGACAGAGAAGTATCAGATTCCCGGGTTGCCGGTCGTCATTTTCATGGATGCTGAGGGCACCGTTCTTAAGCGGTTCACTGGGTTTGTCGATGCAGAGAAGATGCTTGGTATTCTTGATGAAGTTGAGAGTCGAGGACAATAGCGCGCAATCTTGACTGTCGATTGAAACTCGTGTCCCATAGTTTTGTACGTGGGGTTAAGACAGGAGAATGAACATGCCATTTAACACAAAATCCTTATTTTCCTTACGCAGTTGGCTTTTTTATGCAGAAGTACTCGTGGTCATCGGTTTTGTTGTGCTTGCGTCCTTCTATATCCGACGAGGCAGTGCGGAATCCGAATCACCACCACTGTCGCAGGTAGCGGGCTTCGTTGAGAAAGCAGACACGCTCTTTGCGCAACAAGATCTCATTGATGCTGCGCTTTTTTATTGGCAGGCATTGCAAGCATTAGAAGAGGATGTGGAAGCGCAAAAGCACTTAATAAATGGAACCTCGCAAACGAGTGCGGAAGTCCGTTTGCATGCCAATCTGCGCATCGCGGCAATCTATTCGCAGAGCGGTTGGCTGAAAGATGCGAAGGCGCGTTTGGAACACGCATCACGCATCCAACCTGACCATCCTGATGTCCGTCTTTTACGTGGTAAACTGCTCCGCGATGACTATTTACTCAGCGAAGCTGCGGAGGAGTTCCTCGCAGTGGTAAAAAAAGATCCGAGCAATGCTGAAGCACACTATCTTCTTGGTGTTCTCTATCAGGGAAGTAAGCAGTTTGAACAAGCAGATGAACACTACAAGAAAGCGATTGAAAATGATCCAGAGTTGCGAGTGGTGCTATCTGAAAAAGCACCCATCGGTATCCTTGCTCGTCTGCAGTTGTCTAGGACATACTCCAAAATGCTTCAGACATATCGGTTCCTAGACCGAGAATTCACGAGTGAAGATCTTGCTGAGGTTAGCCGGCTTGAATCGGAGGCAATTCTCCTGCTGGAGCAAGCACTTGAAAAGCGTCCAGGGATGGATGAGGTCATTACCGATCTTGTCGGGTTGCTTTTTGTCCGCGCTTCTGCACTTGAGCGGGAGGATTTTGAGACGCGTCAGTACATGGATGCGCTACAAGTCTATGAACGCATTGTCGAACTTGATCCGCAAGAGGTTCGCGCATGGGAACGAATGGCTGAGATTTATGGAGGTTTCCTTCTTGATAAAGCGGCTGCGCTTGAAATGTATCGGAAAATCTATGAGATTGAACCCCATCCGACTGTCTTAGCAAATATCAAGTCGCTTGAAGAGGATCTCGCCGCCGAAGCGGAGTAGTGGAGAGTGGATATTCGGAGAGTTAGCGGTTCTGACAAAAACAGAAAGCCGATGAGAGGATTTGAACCTCCGACCTACTGATTACGAATCAGTTGCTCTTCCACTGAGCTACACCGGCTTAGCAAACTATCGCAATTAAAAAAAGATGCCGAGAGGCAGAATCGAACTGCCGACACATAGATTTTCAGTCTACTGCTCTACCGACTGAGCTATCTCGGCATAGGTATATAATAATACCATAAAACACGGAAGTTGTCAAGTTTTTTTGAGAAAAAATCACTGCACTTCTGCGAACGCTAAATTGGATCAATTGGACGCAGAGCGCAAGTGCTGCTGTAGGGAGTGTCTCAGCCTTTTATAGGTGTAACTGAGAACTAACTCCTCTACAGTGGAAGACCGATGTTTGTGGGCACACACCTGTGAAGTCCACCTTTAAGATTCCAAACGCATCGGATGTATCAGACAAATATGTCCTTCCTCGCCAATCGGTTTGAAGGCTACCGGAGCCACTGCCCCTGTAAATTCTATCCCAACCGATTCTGCTTCGATATGTGTCAGAGTTTCTATCAGCAGACGGGCATCAATCCCCATCTGTACGCGTCCAGTACCAAACTCCACAGGTAGAGTCTCGTGTGCTTCCCCGAGTTCTGGGGTTTTCGCTGAGACTTGGATCTGCTCTGTATCAATCTCCAAACGGATTGCATAGTTCTTTGGATTTGATAGCAGTGCGACTCGGCGTGTCGCGTGCAGGAGCTGTTCTTTAGAGACTACTGCTCTGTCTACCGTAGAATCAGGAATGATTTTCTGATATGGCGGATAATCGCCCTCTACGAGCCGTGTGGTTAAGGTCGCTTTCTCATCGGCGAAGAGGATCTGATTTTCAAAAATTGAAATCTGCACTTCATCAGATTCAGCAAAGGTACGTTCAATCTCTTTAATCGCTTTGAGTGGAACAATGAACCCCTCTACATTCTCCGGTGGTTGGAACGGATCGCAATGCGCGAGTGCGAGCCGTATTGCATCAGTGGCAACTACTTCCGTTCTATCTGGAAGGAAATTAAAATAGAGCCCATTTAAGAAGTAGCGTACATCCTCTGTCGCTGCAGCAAATTCGGTCCTGCGGAGGACTGCGCGCAAAGTTTCTCCGGTGATTGTTAGTGAATGTCCATCAACAGAAGGCAATTGCGGAAATTCTTCGTCCGGGAGTCCAATAATCTTGTAAACGCCGTCGCCGCACGTAATTTCAACGCGATCATTTGCAGTTGTTGCGAGGTGTATTGTTTTATCTGCGGGCAATTCTTTGACAATGTCTGCCAACTTTTTGGCGGAGACAGTGATTGCCCCGTCTTCTTGAATAACACCTTCCACCTTAATCTTGATCCCGACTTCTAAATCTGTGGCAACACACTCAATTTTCCCATCTGCGGCTTGGATGAGGACATTTGAAAGAATCGGTAAAGTGGTACGTCCGCTCGCGACACCTTGTAGAACCTGTAGGGAATGCAGGAGGTCATCTTTTTCAAAAGTTAATTCCATTTCCGGTCTCCTTGATAAGGGTTTTTACAATTATAGCAAAGAACGGACGTTAAAGTCAAGAATTTTTTTAAATGTGTGTTAAGTAAATTTGGCTGTGTATGACAGTAACCGCAAAACATCTATCATATAGCGTTTTCCCTTGTCGATTGAAATCCTGTTCTATTCTAAAATATTTTCAATACGCAAAGGTTGCGTCATTTTCTGATTTTCGGTTTCTAACTTTTCACGACTCGCGACGACACAAATCGAGGCTTTATCCCGATTTCCCTCCAAAGTTTCGAGCAGTGCTCGTTTTACCTCCTTGGGTGTTGCACGGCGGAGTTGTGCGTATCTTTCTTCGACTATCTCACATGTTTGTCCAGTGAGATAATGCGTGAGGGCATCAGTTGAGGCTTGACTGGGCCGGACTGTTTTTTGGTAATCCGATGCTATTGCAATAATCGCTCTGTCAATGTCTATCTGTGTCCATTCTGCCTGTTTGACGTAATCAGTAGTCCGTTCAAAGATGTCGAGCGTGCGTGCAATGTGCGGATCAGCGCACGATCCTTGGTACAGACAGGCATCAAGCGGGTCATACGCGAAGCATGGTAGGTAAGCATTGCCCTTAAGACGGACTTCGGTCATAATGTAGCCAAGCCATAAGATATGCGCGCCGATTGTCAAGAAAACTGAATCCGGATGTGAGTAGTGCGGTGCCGGTATGGCGTATGTGCAGTTGGCTATTTGCATAGGAGCCGCCAATCCTTCGCGCGGTGGCGTATCAATGGGTTTAAAACCTGTCAGTTGTGATGTCATCGGTTCGTCGCGCATGTCGCCAATCCATTCAGCGAACTTTCCTTGAAGCGTTCCATAAGCTGCGTCAGAACCGGTAAAACTGGCGGTGACTCGACCTTGGACCAATAGGAAATCTCGGATTTGTTCAATGTAATCGCTGAGCTTCTCATGAGATTCGTCAAAACTGTCAAGTAACATTTCACTCGTGCGGAGTTGTGGCAGTCCGAAAACAATTTCCGAGAGATGTGCCTGTGGCGAAAACCCACGTGCAGCATGATAGGTCGCCGAAGCCAAGCCGTAAGGAAACCGCAGTTTATCCATCAAGTTCGCACGACATTCTGCCACTGCTTGGTTAAGTACATTGCGAAGTCGTCCAATATTACGCGGATTCACGGCGAAAATCAGATCGTGTAAGACATCCAAGGCCTCTCCCATTTTACCGTCAAGTGCTTTGAGTTGAACCTGCATGTTACACAACGTCCGCCCTGCATCAAGCGCGTGTGTACTAAAGTTAGGAAAACATTCTAATCCACCAGTCGCTGCGGCGGCACGTTGTGCCATCTGTTCGTAACTTACACTACCGGCACCGAGTTTGAGAATAGCATCAGTGTATCTGGGTAGATGCTGCCAAAGGTGTTCTGGCAACCCTTGCAAATCAAAATTTAGCACAAGATAGTTCACGCCGTTGGAAAAGACTTCGTTCCTGAGTAGTGGACATCCGCTAACCGTCTCAACGGTTGTAGGAATATACAGAGGTTTCTCAGGCAGGTCAGAGACGCGCAGTTGTGGCAACTTCGCCAAATCCTCCGGTGAGTTTGGCTGCCCATTGCGACGTTTGAGCTCAGCGGCATCGGCAGCTATCTGCTTCATCTGTTCATCGGTAAGTTCTGCGCGGATTGCTTTCAGGCGTGCCTCCTCATTCGCATCAATACGCGCCTGCATACCCGGATCAGGAGACAGGACAATCGTCATCCGATGTGGGTTGTCAAGAAATCTCTCACGAATGAGTTCGTTGAAGATGTGCGAATTTTGCTCCCAGCGCTGGCGGATATCAGATAGGACCGTTCCCATCTTCAAAAAGAGGGTCGGCTCTTTTTCATATATCCAAGTATTTATGACACGCTGCATCATCTGAAACGGGAAGCGCGGCGTAACTTCTTGGTAGTCATAAGTAATTTGCTGAAACGCAGCGTCCACCGTTCCCTTGTCAATCTCCGTATCTGCAATTTGCGTTAATGTGTTGATAACCAATTCTGTGAAAGCCTCAGCTCGATCTACTTCGCTTCCCACCAAGCCGAGCCCAAAAGTACTATGTGGACCCACAGGTTTGACTCCGAGGGGTATATAAAAATTATCACATAGATCGGTGCCGAGTTTAGAATCAATAATCGCTTTGCGGAGGGGTGCCGCCTCGTTTCCGAGTAGAATTAGGCTCAAAATCTGGCACAAAACGCTATCTTCAGGATCTGTTGCATCTCCGATGTGCCAAGTGAGCATGAGATATGTCTTTTCGGAAAGTGACTCACCTGTTCCAATTACATAGGTATCATGCACTGTCTGTGGGCCTTTCCACTTCGACGGGTGCGTGATTTCCGGGCGGAGTGGATGTAGAAACCCATTTGTTTCTGTCTTTGGCATTGCCGCCAATTTATCGGCAAGGAATTCGAGATAATCGCTTGTTGGAATGTTGCCGTAGAAGAAGAAGTAACAGTTGCTTGGCTGAAAGTAGGTTTGGTGATAGGATTTGAATTGTTCGTAGGTTAGATCGGGCATAACCAGTGAATTTCCACCAGCATCACGGGCATAGCAGGTGTCGCCCAGAAGCCCACCACCCACGGCAGAAAGGAAGCGGCCTTCTGGGCTAGACACGCCATCTTTTTGCTCATTATAGACGATCCCATTTATTATTAGATCTCCGGTAGGCTGATTCGGATCCACCGGTTCAAGATGATGTCCTTCACGTTTGAAAGTTTCCTCTGTCAGTAGCGGATGAAAAACACAATCAAAATAGACTTCTGCGAGGTTGAACAGATCCTTTTTGACGTTGCTTGAAGCATAGTAGAAGGCATGGTCGATCCAATTCATCGCATTCGCGTCTTCAAAGGTGGCAAGGCTCATCTTTATCATCTCAAAAAACACCTCTTTGACTGGATAGTTTCGGGATCCCGCCATTACGGAGTGTTCGAGGATATGTTGTAATCCTGTATCATCAAGTGTTGGTGTTATCGGACTGATCGAGAACCAGTTTTTGGTGTCATCTGTATAGAGATGCAGCAGCCGTGCGCCGCTACGTGGATGCGAGAGTTCTATTGCTACCGCACGTAATTCGTCAATCGGTGTGACGGCTTTTACCTCAAAGCCGTGAAGGTGTTGCCCTTGAGAAAGGTTAACAGACGGATATTGGGAATTTGTTCTGTCTTGTGGGAATGCGTTGTGTTGGCGACTCTGTTTTGAATTCATCTTGGCATCCTTTTCATGTTTCTGGGTGCGAATGAGACTTCGGTCTGAAAGGAGAATAGTCTCCTACAGACCGAAGTTGACCGGAAAAGAGGACATCTCAGGCAAGCATATTTCTTGACTCAGAAAACCCTATTTCCGGTCCCTCTATGCGCGTATTCTTAACTACAAACAAGGCGTAAAAAAGTTGCACTTTTTTTATTTGTTCCAAATACCGATTTCACGATAGAAACGGATAGCACCCGGGTGGAACGGCGTGCCTGTATCCTTGACAACGTTTTTCGGGTTAATGGCTTTGCCAGCACCATGTCGTTTAACCACTTCCGCGCGGTGCGTATATAAGGTTTTCGTAAATTCATAAACCATATTTTCATCTGCGTTCTCGGCGGTGATGAGATGCATTGAACCGACGTTCATACTGGCGAATGGCTCCGTCTGCCCTTTGTAGGTGTTCGCGGGAATGGTTATCGCGTTAAAGAACGGATATTCTTCAAAAAGAGACTTTTTCGCGGTTTCATCGAACGGAACGAAAAAGATGTTCTGAGACGTGCTGGCTTGTGTAGCGGCAGGTGTTGGGATCGCACCACCGATGAATGCGGCAGCGGCAGCACCATCCGCTAATAGGTCTACCGAACCGATGTAGTGGTTGTTGAGCGGTGAGAAATCTTCGTAAGTGATGCCGTGTGCAGCCAGTATCGGTTTAAGGAAATACTCGAAGCCAGCACCTGCTGGTCCAACAACAATCCGTTTTCCGGCAAAATCTTGAATTTTACGGATACCTGTGGATTGCGGTGTAATAAACAGGCCGACATTGGGAGCAAGTGTCATGACGGTACGGATGGGGTGTTCCGTTTTCCAATCACCTTCGCCGCGCACAGCGAAATAGGATATTGCTGCATTGGCAAGCGCGAACTCAAATTCGTTATTCACGATGCGTCGTATATTTTCCTGTGTGCCTTTCGTGCTTTCAGCAGTTAACTCCCAACCTGTTTCCGAGGCGTTACGATCAACAACCTCAGCGATTGCACCACCGACGACGAAAAAGGCACCTCCAGCGGGAGCCGTTCCGATGCTGATAAAACGGCGTTTTGCGGTGCTATCGCTCACGAATGTGGTAGATAGAAAGATGCAGCAGATGATAAGTAAAGCGGATGTGATGAGTCTCATAAGTATTCTCCTATAGATATAACGTGTTTTTTTATCAACTGAGTGGCATCTCAGATGGTAAGGGGCACATTTCTGCCATTGCTGGGAAGATGTGGGTTACGTCTTTCCTGAATACGTCCCCACTTAAGATGTCAACGATACCTCCCTGATGCTCTGGGTATTCTGATAGAAACCGCGCGAAACTGAATTCCTTTGCATAAAAAGCATAGACAAGTTTCCGAAATGCCTCCATTCCGTCCACAAACGCCGGTCCGAAGCTTCCGAGTTGTGCTTCGGAAAAGTCATTTTTTTCAAAGGCTTCAATGATTACATCTGCTGCCATCTCACCTGATTTGAGTGCCAGAAACAGACCCGTCGAGTAGACAGGATCCAAGAATCCGAATGCATCGCCCACTAACACCCAATTATTGCCTGCGATACGACTGGCGCGATACGAGAAATCTTTCGTGGTCTGGATCGAGAAAAGCTGCTTTGCACCTTCGAGCCGTTGTTTCAATGGCGCGCACTTCTCAAGTTCTTCGGTGAAAATCTTCTGAGCATTGAGTTTGCCGTCAGTATCTCTTCGGTTTTGAAGGAGATAATCTAACTCGCCGACAACCCCGATACTTGTTCGGTTATAGGGAAGTGGGATCGACCAGAACCAGGAGTCTTTCTCTTCGGTGTGTAGAATGAGTGTCGCTCCCTCGTCGATGCCTTCGTCTCTATGCCCACTTTCATAGTGTGTAAAGAGCGATGCCATTTTGAGGTTCGCTTCCGTTGTATTCAAGTTCAGCTGCCTTCCAATAAGCGACCGCTGCCCGGTAGAATCGACGATGACAGTTGCATGGAGTGTCTCACGCGTGCCGTTTGCGTTCTGTGCCACAACGCCGGTTGCTGTGTCTCCATCAAAAAGGACTTCTCGCACGCTGGCTCCGCGGCAAATCTCTACCCCTTTTTCTTTTGCGTTGTCCAAGAGCATCTCGTCGAACTCACTTCGCAAGACCTGCCATGTGACAGCACTTTCATGCGGATTGGTTTGAAAGAAATAGAATGGTGTGGAGGCTTTACCCGTGCGTGAATAGAACTGTACACTGTACTTCTGTGGGAAATGGCTTGATCGCAGTTTTTCCAGCATACCGAGGCGTTTGAAGGTCCAGTATGTTGCCGGAATCAGCGATTCGCCGATTTTGAATTTCGGTTCAGATTCCCGTTCAAGCAGCAGCACGCGGTATCCTTGTTCGGCAACAAGCGTCGCAACGGTACTCCCCGCAGGTCCGCCCCCGATAACGATGGTGTCGTAGTTGTGATGTGTGTTCATTTGTTGATTTATCTATGAGTTTCCATATACGCTCGAAGTACCGTATTTGTCCGCTCGTGGTAATCTTGTCCTTGTTTCTTAAACCATTCTAAGATTTCATGTTCAATTTGAAGGTAATTTTCGGAGCCAACCCGATGGGCATTTTCCCAAAACTCATCATCAAGTTCCGGGATATCCGATGTATCAATAGCGTCATCAGTTAGGCTCTCAGTTTCAGAAGCCGTGCTGGTGTTAAGGTCATCATAATACGATATTATAACACAACTCAAAGGATTACGTAAGTTCTAATTGATTAATAAAGGGTGGGCATAATCTGAATCATTGTGTCGCCAACGCGCAATGAATTGCACTACTACAAACCGGAGGCATGTTGTTCATGAGGACCGCTCATCGGCGAATCTATTTGACTTGAGTTCATACCTTGGTAACGTTCCAATCGGTACCGCTTTCACAGTGGCGCGCAAGCCTAATTCGTCTCGAATCGCAGCGGCGACAGCAGTGGCGGTGTCGGCAGGATTCGGGTTTGTAGATTCAATCTGGATTTCGAGTTCATCGAATGTTTCTGTTCCGTAAACGCGACCAGCAAATTCTTGGACATCTGCGAATTTGAGGATGATGTTTTCAAGCGTAGCAGGATATACATTCAGGCCGCGAATAATGAGCGCATTGTCTAATCGTCCAATAATGCCACCTTCAAGGGCACGAGTCTCCCTACCACATTCACACGGTGCAGATTTGAGCTTTACGTGATCTCCCGTCCGGTAACGGATAACCGGCATGCCGATACGTCCTAAATTGGTAATTACTAGCTCACCTTCGTCTGCTGGATTCCCGGTTTCTGGATCAAGCACTTCGCAGATAAACTCGTTTTCGTTGAGGTGGACTCCCGCCTGCGGTTCGCACATAACACCCCATGCCCCGACTTCCGTTGCCCCCGCATGATCGTAGGCACGCGCGCCCCAACGTGTTTCAATGCGTTGTTTTGTTGCGGGTAGGCTTGCCCCCGGCTCACCGGCGTGGATTGTTACCCGGATTGAGGCTTCTTCACGCAGGTTGATGCCGTCCTGTTCGGCGACTTCGGCAAGTCGCAATGTGTATGTCGGTGTCGCGATGAGCACTGTCACATCGTTGCTGAGGATGGCACGTATCCGCTGGTCGGAGGTCATACCGCCATTAGGGATTATGAGCGCACCGAGTTGCTGCGCACCGTGATAAGCACTCCAGAAACCGATAAAGGGACCGAATGAGAAAGCGATCATGAGACGGTCTGCTGATGTCACGCCTGCGGCACTGTAGATTTCTCCCCAACATTTTCCCCACCAATCCCACGATTCTGCTGTGTCCAACCATCGCAACGGTGAACCTGTCGTACCTGAGGTGCGATGGAGACAGGTATATCGCTCCAGTGGAAAGGTCAAGTTCGTGCCGTAAGGTGGATGCGACACCTGATCTGTGCTGAGTTCTTCCTTTGTGGTAAAGGGCAGCTTCCGGTAATCCGCTAAGGTCTGCACATCGTTTAGATGCGTAATTCCGACTTCGGTGAGTTTTCGTCGATAGAAGGCGTTTGTCTCCAACACCGGAGCAAGCATCTCACGGAGGCGATGTAATTGCGTCTGTGTATCCATATACTAGGTATATCGTGTGTTCTGATATTCGGGGGCATAGAACGCTGGCAGCAGGCTATCGACTTGGAGCAATCCGCGCTGGGTCAACTGGATTTCATCTGATGCGGCGTTGACACGCAACATACCGTCGTTTTGCAGCTTTTCGTAGGCTTCGGCATAGAGTGAGAGGATATCTGCGTTGAACTTCGCTTGGAAATAGGAAGGGCTGATTTTTCCGAGTTTGAGCTGTAGTATCATCTCTCGCGTCAACCGTTCCGCTTCCGTGGGTTTCAACGCACGATAAATCGGGAGTCTGTCTTCCTCAAGGTTGCCGAGGTAGTTGCCCCACGAGGGCGTGTTCTGAAAGTGGATTCCGCTGAGGTGCGAAAAAGACGCAACGCCTGTCCCTATCATATCGCTGCCCTGCCACACCGCGTCGCGGTAAACAAATTGGCAATTCTTGTCTTTCTTAAGCACCGTATATGCGCTGGATTGCATGTAACCGGCTTGTGTAAACTGCTCAAAGGCGTATTGGTGCCATTCGCGTTTCAGTTTCCAATCTGCCACTGGAAGCGTATCGCCGCCGAGAATGTCCTTGGAGTAGACGGTGTTGAACGGCAGTTCAAGCTGATAGACGGTAACGCTGTCTGGATCAAGTTCTATCGTCTTTTTGACGGTGTCTCGCCAGCTCTCCCACGTTTCGCCTATCATACCTGAGATGAGATCAATATTGACTTGATCGAACGTCAACGTCTTTATCCACGGTACGATGCGATAAACCTCTTTGGAAAGATGTGCTCTACCGTTTTCAGCGAGGATTTCGTCATTCAGGTTCTCAACACCGAGACTTAATCGGGTTACACCGATCCCTTTGATAGCCTCTACTTTCTTTTCTGTCAAGGTGCCGGGTTCGCACTCAAAAGCAACCTCTTCAGCAGGATCCCACGGCATCACCTGTTTTACTCTATTGACAAGAGCCGTCAGGTGTTTCACGCTAATGTAAGACGGCGTACCGCCACCGAAATAGACGAATTTCAGAGGTCTACCTGCGATCGCGGGTTGTGCACTATAAATTTCGACCTCTTTCGCGAGAGCGTTCAGATACGTGTCGATTTCTGAACTGTTTTTGTCGGTATAGACGCGAAAATAGCAGAACTTGCACCGCTTGCGACAGAAAGGGATGTGGAGATAAAGTCCCAGCGTGGCATCTGGGCGAGGCGGTTCAATCAGTGCTTGGTGCACTTCTGGTACGTCAGACTCGCCCCATGTGGAATACGGCGGGTAGTTAGAGACGAAAACACTCCCTACGGTTGTGTCCTTTGAATCTATGCCTGCTGTTGCAGGTTCCGGTTTTGTGTCAGGCATTATTTATGCTCCTTTACCTTGGGTTTGCATTGACCTCTTCGCGATCCTGCGGCACGAGATGTAGCGTGTAGCGTTAGTATAAGTTCGCAATTAATTATAACATGAAATGGTAAATCGTGCCAATTCTATGTTGACAGGTTGTGTTAGTCGGTGTATAATTATTACGAATGGGTTAACTCGTAGGAGGCATGCACGGTGAACACAAGCACGATTGCTGATTCAGATACTATTATCAATGAACGGCTGAATAAGCTGTTTGTTGCTCAAGCTGCCAGACCACCGACGTTGGACGACATCAAACCCTCACGATTAACACCATTTCAGCGCGCACTACTTGTTACTGATGGAACTGTCACACATCTTATTGAGGCATATACGTTTTCTCCAATAGAGGTCGTTCCCCTACGAGAAACAGAGCAAGCCTTGGGTATTGAGTACGCTTGGCTGGAACTCCCGATAGGTGATCCGGTTGTTACGCGGGAAATCGTGTTGCAAACACATGCCACTGATACGCAAGCACCGAAGACCCACGCCTACGCAATTTCTCATATTGTCTACGAACGTCTACCAAGCAGCGTTGTGGCAGGATTGAAATCAAGGACGGGCGGATTGGGGGTGCTTTTGCAAAGAACTACTTGGGAAACACGCCGCGACTTGCTGTGGTGGGGGCTTGAACGAGCCGTGGGTCTACCAGATGCTATCGGGCATCTCGAATCAAAGCCGTTTCTCAGCCGCACCTATAGGGTGGTCGCGAAGAAAGATCCGCTGATGATTATTACTGAGAAGTTTCCTCTTGACGAATCCTCTCTTGAAGACTAATCTATCCAAAGCAATATAGGATCCCATCCTCAGTCCCAATATAAATTCTACCATCAGAGACGCTCGGTGAGGCAACGATAGATGAACCTGTTGCGAATTCCCACACCGATTTCCCACTCGTAATATCTAAAGCGATAAACAATCCGCGAGTTGTTCCAAGAAAGACGCGCGTGCCGACGATGACAGCGGAAGACTCAATACGGGATTTGGCAGTGTACGTCCATAGCGACTCGCCAGTCTCCAGTGAGAGCGCATGCACCATCTTATCGCGCCCCCCAATAATAACGCTTTCTTCAGTGAGAGCGGCTGAGGCGAAGAATGGGAGTCTGCGTTTAGGATGACGATACCGCCATTTAATTTCCCCAGTATCTAATCCGACGCTCAATATTTCGGTGCCATATGTGCCGCAGTAAACGTGATCTTGTGAGATCGCAGCACTTGCCCCGACATACGCGCCGAGGTTTACCTGTTGTGTCTGTGTACCGTCGTTGATATTGATGACGCGAAGATAACTATCGCATCCGGTGACAATTACGAAGTTTTCCGCTTTCCCAGAATTACTTGTGATCTGCGTCCAAACCCCCGGAGTGCCGTGAACGTAACCTTCTGTCTCAAATTTCCATATCAGTTTTCCGTCCTCGCGGTTGAGGCAATAGAGGAATCCGTCATAGGAACCGAATAGCACGCGGTCATCAGCAAAATTCGCCGATGATATGATTTCGCCCTCCGTGCGAAATTGCCATTTCATTTCATGAGTGTTGATATCCACCGCATGAAAGACCCCATCGCCATCACCGAAATAGGCGATTCCATCGTGGATAGCCAGGGACGCTTTAATTGAACTGTTCGTCTGATACGTCCACTGCTTTTCGCCGGTTTGTGCGTCGATTGCGTAGAGAACGCCATCTAACGCGCCAATATAAACGGTGCCGTCAACGACTGCAGCGGTGGATTCAATCATATCTCCTGCCTGAAAAGTCCAAAGCAATTGAGGGTTTTCAGGGAGTTCGGAATCAGCGACACCGGTAAGTTGTGGGTCACCGCGGAAACTTGTCCAATTGCCAAGAGTTGGATGTGAGGCAAGAAGCAGTAGCACAAGGATGAGGAAGGTAGCAGGCACACTCCGTTGTACCGTTGCCTTTGACTTAAGATGAGCAGAGTTACGCTTAGGGACTTGTATTTCAATAAACCTCTTCATAAAGTGTCATAAAATCTCTAATATTCAAAGGACGCGGGTTGAACTGCGCTGTCCACTGTGTCGCCGCTTCCTTCGCCAACGTCGGTATCTCTGCTGTTCCTATCGTATATTGGACAGGGTAATCCCGAAGTCTGTTCGGTAAATTGCCAATCTGCTTTAGTGTTGTGATTCTGTCCGCTAAATTTCCATTCGGGTGTAGCTCGCGATAGGCTTCTCCGGCGACAGTGCTATTGAGCCGGATGACGTGTGGTAGCATCAATGACACAGCAACGCCGTGGATGACGTCGTATCTCGCAGTCAAGGGGTTAGCACAAGCATGTGCGGCACCGAGCATTGAATTTTCGATCGCAAGTCCCGCGAGGTAAGCACCGAATAACATCTTACTTCGCGCTATGGAATTATCAGATTCAAGGGATGCCTCAAAGTGAGCATTTAACAATTCCCATGCGTGTCGTGAGAACATCTGGGACATCGGGTTGTGTCTGGTTGAGACGAAACTCTCTACAGCGTGTGCGACGGCGTCTATACCGGTGATTGCTGCGATCGGTCTCGGCAAGGTTTTGGTGAGCGTCGCGTCCAAAATTACGGTGCCGAATCGTGCCTTTTTATCGCCACACGCCATTTTGATATGAGATTCTGCTTGTGCGATGAGTGCGAAGGACTGTGCTTCGCTGCCGGTGCCGATGGTCGTCGGGATGCCGATAGAGGGCAGCATTGGTTGTGTCGCCTTATTTGTGCCCCAGTAGTCCTCCATTTTGCCACCGTTTGTGAGCAGAAAGTTTGCCCCTTTCGCGCAATCCATTGGGCTGCCACCGCCGAGTCCGATGATAAGGTCTATCGGTGCGTTGGTCTTCGCAACGACAACCGCAGCGTCAACATCTTCTGTCGTCGGGTTGGACGTGACATCGGCATAAACGTAAGCAGCGATCCGTTCGCTTTGCAGTGCTGAGACGGCTCTCGCGAGGATGCCTGCCTTTTCGATACCCGTGTCTGTTGTGATGAGAACTCGGCTACCTCCGAGCGAGCGAGTCAATTCACCGAGCCTCTCAATCGTATTGTTGCCAAAAATAACCTGTTGTTTCAGTTCGCAGTCAAAACTTTCCATAATGAAATCTGGTATAATATGGCGCGCGTATCACGCGTGCCGGTAGAAGATCGTAATGTATGAATGCTATAGTTGTGTTGTACAAATCCTATAAAAGGATACCAGAGTCTGGAGCGGAAAGTCAAGGGAAAGGACAGTTGATGGTCGCGAGCACAGCTCGCTCCTACAGCGGAATAGTAGTTAGCAGCTGGGATTGGAGATCCCCTAAAATAGCGTGAGGCGAGGTTGGGAAACCTCGCCAGCAGACTATAACGGACTACTTGTAATCCGGTGCGATTTGAAACCGCACCCGTTTATGATTAAACCTTGGATTCACAAGAACACCTAACTTTACTTGTAAGCAGACTTCAGGGCACCCCATGTTGTGCTCAGTTTGTCAGTCGGTTCAACACTGGTCGTTGTATCGACAAAGGGATCTTCAGGACCCGTGGCGAGGTGTGCGATTTCGTCTTCAGTTAGTGCTCGATGGAACATCAGGAACTCGTCCAGAAGTCCATTGAATGCCCACGTAGGTCCCACATTGCCGTCAAAAGCAGGTGCCTCTGACCCGATTCCGATGAACCCAAACCGTGCAGCACCCGCACCGATGACTTCCGTTGGTGACTCAATGCTTTCATCGAGCTTGCCGTCAACATAGATACGTTTCTCTTGTCCATCAAAGACTGCGACAAGATGGTGCCATTGGTCATCGGCGACATCGGTCTTACCATACCAATCGTGTATCGGGCAACAATGGTCAAAAGCAACGAAAGTTGTTCCGTTGTTTCCGCCCACGTCATCACCGACAGCAAAACGGAAGAATTCACTCCGATCCCACGAGGCAATCATCCCTCTTACACCGGTCTTAGACCAAACGGCAAGAGTCAGTGCCGGAAACGGTTCTGCGTACATGTGCTCCCGGACCGAAATGTATTGGGCGGAGTCCCCCGGTAACTCCATAGCACCGCCTACCTTGCCTGATACAATCTGTAAATCATCGCCGTGGAGGAAACCATCATTCCCATTGCCGGACACATCGAGAACGTCGTCGCCTGCTAGGGTGTCCTCGTTGAAACTATAGTAGATAATAAGGTCATTGTCACTAACGCTCTGCGCGTGGCTTGTCAGGACCGCTCCTGTCAGCATTAAACCTAACATCAAGAATCTGAACATAAAAGAAGTTTTCATTGGTATTCTCCTTACTATGCAAGCACGTGTTATAAGCATGTGTTTTCAAAAACGCTACTGTTTCAGAACCTCAGAACTTTACACCTCTTGCTGTTTCCAAGAAGGGTGCGGTTGCCAACTGCACCTGCAAAAGAAGCCAATTTGCGTAAGTCCTGAAATTTCTTAAATTGTATAATTTGTGGATGAATTTGTCAATATTATTATCAAGGGTAAAAACGTCCATGTCTCGGTTGAGATACTGGGCAGCAGTGAATTTATCAAATACGTATAATATAGATTATCAAGGATGGCACTGGGTGAAAAATTCTGAAGTTTGGTAGTGGATTCAGACAATTTATACCACTTCTACGGCTCAGATGCCTTCGGACTTATGGATAACACCTGTGGGGAATGACGGAGGGTTGTCTAGGATACCGGATTTGAAAGGTGTGTTCTGATTTGGTATGTTAAATAGACAGGGCGCAAAGATCATCGCTATGCCAACTAACAGTGCGATCATCAATTTTTACTGCCCCTCGTTTCAGATACCCTTCAATTGATTTACCTTCAAGCACCCGTACTTCAAACGCATAAGGTGGATGGATTTTCAATGGGGCAATCTCAGTGATATTTCGGCACGCAGCCGCAGCAGTCTCTCGAATCAATTCTCGCGACCGTTGCGGTGAGAGATGCAGTGCGAGTTCCTGTCCGAGTCCCTGTTTGGTTTCAACGCCATAAATATTGGGTATAAGTTGCTTCGCTTCTATAACCGCTTTATCGTCACCAGAGATGAAAACCGTTGGGACATTGAAAGTGCCTGCCATCGCTGCACGGCATCCGAATTCTCCGATCATTTTCCCATTGAGTTTGTAGTACTCAATTGACAAAGAAGAGTATGTATGACTCAACGGCGCGTTTGGCGTGCCTGCCATGGCGTGTTGTCCTAAGAAAAAGAGCGCGTCGTATGTCTCGTCAAGATAGTAGGGCGGGCGAATGGGACCCCGCGCAATAAGCTTCGCCTTCGGATGAAATTCGAGCACATCAATTCCGCCAGTTCCGTGTCCATCCCAGACCACAATTTCTGCGTCCGCATCCACATCAAGAATACCATCAACAGCAGCATTTACCTCCTGCGTCAATAATTTCATGGCTGTCTGTTTCTGGGGACCTTCTTCACGGGTTTGACTGAAGCGGGATACCATCGCAACCCCTTCCAAGTCAGTCAAAATGTAAATCTTCATTCTGGGAATCCTGCCAAATTTGACAGCCAATCAACTTTGAAAAGTTGAGACTTCAGACTAACGTTTTCGTCGCTGAACAGACCGAAGTAGAATATTCACGCATCGGGGTAACGAAACGTTTGTTAGTGCTATCTATTCCACAATACGTCAAGGTATAGTACAATACTTATGACACAGTCCATGTTTCACCAGCATTGAGGAGTGCTTCGAGGTCGCCGTCGCCCATACTTTCTTTTGCAGTGCGGATCTGGCTCGTCATCAGATCTTCGTAGCACGGGTGCCGGACGCTGCGGAAGATACCCATCGGATGCGGCATGTCAGGTGTGTCGCTCATCCCCGCGAGGAAGTTTGCTAAGGTGGTGTCCTCAGCGTATTGGTCGTGGACGATGAGGTCGTCGATAGAATATTCGCCATTCGTGGTGTCAACGACTTCAGGTTGGAAACCGTTAAGTCGGATACCCTTATCACGCTCGGCACCGAAAACGAGGGGTTCGCCGTGTTCCAAAAGCACCGTATGGTCAGCCTTATTCTCTTTTTCTCTGTATAGTTCAAAGGTATCGTCGTTGAAGATGTGGCAATTTTGGTAGATCTCGATGAAAGAGGTACCTTTATGCGCAAAGGCCGCCTTAAGCATGGGACGCAAGTGCCCTGAATCTATGTCAACAGAACGTGCGACGAACGTAGCCCCTGAAGCCAGTGCGAGGCTGATCGGATTGAACGGGGTATCTACTGAACCGAGTGGGGTGGAATCCGTCTTTTTCCCTTGTTCGGATGTGGGTGAGTATTGTCCCTTCGTGAGTCCGTAGATGCGATTGTTGAACAGGAGCATGTTGATGTTGAAATTCCGACGCATCAGGTGGATGAAGTGGTTACCCCCAATAGAGAGCGCATCGCCGTCACCCGTGATAACCCATACGGAAAGGTCTGGATTCGCCATTTTCACACCAGATGCTATGGTTGGTGCTCTGCCATGAATCGTGTGGAAACCGTAGGTGTTCATATAATATGGGAACCGACTTGAACACCCGATGCCGGAGATAAAGACAATATTTTCTTTCGGGATGCCGAGTTCAGGCATGATGTGTTGCGTCTGGGCAAGGATGGAGTAGTCGCCACACCCCGGGCACCAGCGCGTGTCCTGATCGGATTTAAAATCCGCTCTTGTAACAGTCGGTGCCCCGGCCGGAATGCGAGAAGTTCTTTTTCTTTTCATGGTGTGTTACCGCCTTTGGCGTTTGAGACTAAGGGTGTCCTATGTCTTTAAGAATCTCGTCAATTTTAGAATGCAACTCAAAAACGTGGAAGGGTTGTCCTTGCACCTTGTTAAACCCGATTGCATTGATGAGATAGGTGCTACGAATGAGTTGACGGAGTTGACCACTGTTGAGTTCAGGAATCAAAATCTTTTTGAATCTGTTGAGAATGTCGCCTAAATCATTCGGGAAAGGATTGAGGTGTCGAAGATGTACGTGTCCTATCGGGAGTCCTTCAGCGGTACAGTTTTCAACTGCTGTTCGGATTGCACCATAGGTGCCACCCCAACCAAGCAAAAGAATTTCGCCTTCTTGTGCACCAAAGACCTCGGTAGGTGGGATGTCATCCGCGATGCGGGCAACTTTTTCTGCACGGATTTCCACCATTTTTTCGTGGTTTTCGGTATCGTAACTGACGTGTCCTGTCACATCCGATTTCTCTAAACCACCGATACGGTGCTCTAAGCCGGGGGTACCGGGTTTTGCCCACGGACGCGCCAATGTCTCTGGATCGCGTAGATAAGGTTCAAATCCATTATTAGTGTCTGCGCTCACTGCAAAGTTTGCTCTAATTTCTGGTAATTCGGAGAGCTGTGGGATTTTCCACGGTTCAGCCCCCATCCCGATGTAGAGGTCGGAGAGGAAGATTACAGGGGTTCTGTATTTGATGGCGATATGGCATGCTTCATAGATTGTTTCAAAACAATCGTACGGTCGTGAGGGCGCGATAATCGGAATCGGGGACTCGCCGTTCCTACCGTAAAACATTTGCAAAAGATCCGACTGTTCCGTTTTTGTCGGCATTCCTGTTGAGGGACCTGCGCGCTGGATGTTACATACCACGATCGGTAGTTCTGCAATCATGGCAAGGTTAATCGCTTCCGATTTGAGCGCAAGACCAGGACCGCTACTACCGGTGACCCCGAGCGCACCGCTAAATGCCGCACCGATTGCGACCCCCACAGCGGCGATTTCATCTTCCATCTGCATTGTGACGACCCCGAAATTCCGGTATTGTGCGAGTCCGTGAAGAATATCACTTGCAGGTGTGATGGGATAGCTGCCATAAACGAGTGGTAGACCGGATTGATGCGATGCGGCGACGAGTCCAAGCACCGTTGCCATGTTGCCTTCAATGTTTCGGTAGGTGCCCGGTTCAAAGGTAGCAGGTTTAACATCGTAGGAGACAGCGAATTGCTCGGTCGCTTCGCAATAAGTATTTCCAGCGCGAAGTGCAAGGATATTTGATTCAATGTACTCAGGTCTTTTAGCGAACTTTACCTTGATCCACTTCATCGTGTATTCCATTGGACGATTGTAGAACCAGAGGATCATACCGAGTGCGAAAAAGTTTTTACACCGATCAATTTCCCCTGTCGTCAAGTCCGTTGTTTCGAGTGATTTTCGGGTGAGCTGCGTGAGTTCGACTTGGAAAACTTGGTATTTTGTAAGTGTATCGTCTTCAAGCGGATTACTTTCGTATCCTGCAAGGCGTAGATTGCGGCGCGCAAAATTATCGACATTTACAATGAGGATACCGTTCGGTTTGAGTTTATTTAGGTGGACCTTTAAAGCGGCGGGATTCATTGCTACGAGTACATCGCAGAGATCTCCGGGGGTGTGAATTTGTTCGCTTGAGAAGTGGAGTTGGAACCCGGACACCCCTGCTAACGATCCAGCAGGAGCTCGGATCTCGGCGGGATAGTCGGGTAGCGTGGCGACATCGTTCCCAATGAGGGCGGTGGTTTCTGTCATTTGTGTGCCAATGGTCTGCGACCCATCGCCGGAGTCGCCAGCAAATAGAATTGTCGCTTCCTCGATTTGCTCTACTGGCTTGCGCATCACAATTGCTTCCTTTTTTCTGTGGTAGGTGCGCGCTTAGGAGGCACGCCTATAAAAAATGTGAGGTTCTAAAACATTTACGCCCCCTCACGGGCTTTGAAGGCATCACGAACAGGCCTCGGAGGTAGCGTTAAAACTTCTTGCGGAAATTCTTCTACGAGATAGGAGATCACGTCACGAATGGACACCATACCGAGCGGGCGGTTCTCAGTATCAACAATGGGAACGTGTCGGTAGCCACCTCGTGCCATATAGAGGATAGCGGTGTTCAGCGAGTCTTCCGGGTTTGCTGTTTGTGGATCTGCTATCATGAATTCTTTAACGCTGATGGCATCCAGATCTCCGACCTGCTTGTTGAGAATTTCGTTGAGCACGTCTCGTTCACTAAAAATTCCACGGAGCGTTCCATTTTCGACGACAGGTGCTGCACCGATCTTGTTTGCTAAGAGGAGATCAATCGCCTCGTTTGCACTATAATTAATATCAATAGTTATAATAGGACGCATCAGATCTTTTAGGGAAATCTGAATTTCTTGCGCACTCCATGCCTTTAACGCAGCATCTTCGTCCATCTGCTCTAATTCTTTGTCAATTGCCAAGTCGTACAGCACGGTTACGCCTCCTACTCCTGATTTTCTATGAATATAGCGATATGTTCGAGAATATCGCGGGTTGAAATTATGCCGATGGGATATGCTTCTTCTTGGTCATCCCAGACGCAGAGAGGAACGTGCCGAAAATGCCCAAGGTGCATCAAGTTTAGTGCGAAGGCGATCGGGTCACTGGCGCGAAGTGATTCTGGATCCGGTGTCATTACCTGTTCGACCTTAAATTCGGTAGGCGCGGCGCGCTGCCCGCTCACGTGCTGCAGCAAGTCGCGTTCAGTGATGATTCCGACTAATTGTTCATCCTCATCAACGACGAGAACACACCCGCGTCCTCCCTCCTGCATCATATCAATCACAATAGAGACGGGGGATCCAAGTGACACGGTAGCAGGTTGTTTGTAGTCTAATGTGCTAATCGGTAAAGACAGCGTTCTCGCGTCCATCGCATCTATCCCTTTAGTGTAACGTTGGAAAACAGATTTCAGTTTCTTATTCTATTTACTTAATAAAGGATACCACATTTACTTAATAAAGGATACCACATTTTTTGCCGATTTGCAAAAATATTTTCAGCGAAAAATTCCGACCGAATTTTGCAACTTTGATCTCGGATTGGATAGCGTCTACACCGTCATTGTGACAGCGCGAGAGGTAGGTGAACCCCATCCGGGAACAACGATGGTCCATCTCCCTGCGGGTCCACCCGCTACCATGAGCAGCAAATCTGCTGCCGAGTATTGCTGTGTAGTGTCAGCGATGTACCGCTGGATGTCGGCTCTGCTGAACCCATCTTCTGAAATTGTTTTCGCATGCTCAACGCCTATGACAAGAAGGGTCTCTCCGCTGCTGTTACCCGGAGCGGCGATATTCTGGGCAATTGTGTTGAGGATGCCTTCTCCGGTGTTGCTACCGTGATCGTTGACAGTTTGAGGACCAGCAGCGGCGAAAACCGTGACAGTGCTATCGTCTGCTTGAAACCCGCGTTCGACGTGCAGGGATTCCCAAGGACTTGTCTCCTCCTTTTCAGCGATGCAGCACGTATATTTTCCAGCGTGTCCAAAGGCTGCGCGATCGAGTTCACCGGGCAACGCGCCGCCGATATTCGTACAGATGAGCCTCAGCGCACGACCAATGGTTGCATTTGCACGATATCCTTGACCGAAGAGATTGAATCCGTCGTTAATTTCTAACTGTCTTCGGATCGGTCCGTTCACGACAAGCATCGGTCCAACGTGTGAGGTTGTGACCTGAACGCCATGCAGATTGAACTGCTCGGCTGTCATCGCCTCAACTGCGGTGAGAATAAGTGGTAGATATTCCGGTTTGCATCCCGCCATAACAGCGTTAATAGCAACCTTTTCGACAGTGGCTCTGCCCCATTTCGGTGGGACCGCTGCAATGAGTTCGTCCGGATCCCGATCTGTAGCACTGAGCATTCGTTCAACGCGCTCAGGTGTCGGTGGAACGACAGGGAGACCATCGGTCCATCCATTTTCATAACAGACCTCAATGAGGTCATCGGTCTCCTCAATTTCAAGCTCTGTGGAGTGCCATTCTTGTGCCATGTGCGTTTCCTTTCGCTGCGATTCGTTTTGAATGTGCGCCGTAAAATATGTTATCATATTAGCATAGATTTTTTACGTTTACAAGATACTATTTTTAAGCATCATCAGTTTTGGGTTGTCAGTTCTCAGCACGGTAAGTAGATACTTTTCTGGCAACCGACAACTATACTAAAGGAATAAAATGGGAACTCTTAAATTTCAAGACATCATTGCCGCGAAAAAGGTCGTGGCGCGGTTTTTAAAACAGACCCCCTTAATCTACTATCCAGAATTGTCCGAACGACTTGGATTTCAGGCATACATCAAACACGAAAACCATCACCCAACAGGTAGTTTTAAGGTACGTGGCGGGTTGAATTTCATGCACCACCTACCACAAGTGCAGCGTGAAAAGGGAGTGCTTACGGCAACCCGTGGCAATCATGGGCAGTCGATCGCCTATGCAGCGGCGCAGTTTGGTGTTAAAGCCACCGTTGTTGTACCGCACGGGAATAACCCTGAAAAGAATAGCGCGATGCGGGCGTTTGGCGCGGAACTCATCGAACACGGAAACGATTTTGACGAGGCGCTCGCATTGTGTGAAAGGCTCCAAGCGGAACGCGGGCTTTACTACGTTCACCCGTGTATGGAACTGGGACTCTTCCATGGTGTCGGCACGTATTCACTTGAGATTTTTGAAAGCCTTCCAAATGTGGACGCGATCATTGTGCCCATCGGTGGTGGGAGTGGTTGCTGCGGGGCTATCACCGTTGCGAAGGCAGTTAATCCGAATGTCAAGGTCATCGGTGTGCAAGCGGAAAACGCTCCAGCTATTTATCGCTCCTGGAAGACAGGCCAGTGTGTAGAAACCGATTCCTGCGATACGATTGCGGACGGTCTTGCGACCCGTACGCCATTCCCATTGCCTTTTGCTATTATTAAAGAGGGTATTCACGATATTGTTCTGCTCAGCGAAGCAGAACTTGAAAAGGGCATCCGTTCGGCATTGCGGTGGACGCACAACTTGGCGGAAGGGGCAGGCGCGTCTCCAATAGCAGCTGCGCATAAACTCACCGATACATTGGCAGGGAAACATGTGGTGATGGTGATGAGTGGTGGAAATCTGGACACGGAAACGCTCAAGAAAGTCCTTTGCTACCAGTTGTGAATCACATAGACTGGCGCGGACCCGTCTACCAATTGGATGGTTGCCGATTCTGCCCCTTCTATGAATTCGTTGCGAAGGGCGTTTGTCAGGTCGGGGTGGATATGTAATGATGCTAAGTCCCAACGCAGATTTTCGCTGCTTTCCACGACAACGTTAGCGACTTCTGCAATGAGTGAGACGCGTTGTAAACCGCTGTTTTTTCGGCTTAATCGCACTACTGAGAGAACATAATGGATTGTTTGTTTCGGGTCCCGCATTTCGGCTATGTAAGACGCATCTGCTGGCACACGGTAATGCCCAAAGCGCATCAGTTTTAGGTTGCCAAGAAACTGGTCGGTCTCGTATGCTTCTGGGCGCGGTAAACCGCCGTAAATGATGATATGCTGGCAGTTGTTTTGTTCCAGCGCGTAAGCCACAGCGAGTTGTCCATCGGTATAATCTTTGTCTGTCTGTCCGATCCAATCCTGAACGGTATGTTTTGCTTTTGTTGCCACTTCTTTAGCCGAATCCATATCACCAATGAGGACGTCTGGGACAAGCGATGTGTTCCCTCGTTGATTTAATTCGTCGAATATCCTGATGCCCCCATCGGCACAGATAAGCGGAAAACGGTTTTCCACTGCGTTTTCGATCTCTTGACGGTAAAAATCGAAATGCCGTGTGTCGTAGTAGCCGTTGAGGAAAATAAATGCTGGTTTCATCTTTTTAATTTTCCGTGCGGTTCGGTGAGGTGGGTTAGGTATTTGATGTTCCTTTCCGTGGAGCCGCCCGGCGCGATGCTTGGGCTGCGCTCTTTTTTTAATCTTCTGTCATAACAATATTGTATGACGGAAGCAGTTGACAAGGGTGATAGGAACGTTTAACGCGCTTTAGGTTCTCCAACCCTGAATCGTCCATCGCGTTAATCCATTTGTAGGAATTCATCAACTCCTTGCAGAATTCGCGGTAGATAAACTGCGCGAGTCCTTTTGTGCCGAGGTCTGTAATCTCAAATAATATACAGAATATATCCGCATTCAGCGGATATCCGAAAGTATAACCTTTCATTTCCCCATCAATACGAACAGCCCTACCGAGAAGTCCGAGTGCTTCCGCATGCGTGACAGAAATTCGGTGCGCCGATTGAGAATCATCAAGCATCGCTCGATAAATTTCGTTAGCACATTTTGCTGTGCGTGCGGTGTACCACGCGTCATAGAGTGCGAGACACGGACCACTGTCGGTGGCGTGATAAGAACTGAATGTTGCCGACGGATACCGCTCAATAAAAGCGTTGTAGGCATTCCGTTTACTCTTGAAGCGATTGCCGCTTAGCTCGCTGAGTGTTGCTGTCTCATAGAGGTATTCGGTTTCCTTCAAGGTGGCACGAAACCCATTCTTTTCAAAAAAGCGAAGCATCTCCTGTGGAACGTTTTCGATTCGGGCGATGTGTGGGTTCCGATTCGATGCGAACATAAACTGATATACTTCGCGAATGACGCTTAGGTAATCTCGGTTTTCGGTTTTGTATGGCATCGGCAGAATCGGCATGAAATAGTCGTCACCCTGCTTTGCGAAAATACATAGATAGTCCGTTAACAGCGTCCAATAAAACTGAAAGTGCTCCTGCCATACATAAAGTGGCGCGAAGGCGTAGTTGGAAAGGCGTGTGCGTGTCCGATGCGCGTATGCGTCGAAAATTGGTTTGTCGTTAAGTGTTAAGGGTTGGAGTTGCATCTGTCAATTGGACTAACGTATGGACAATCTTCACGGTGTCTTGGTAATCACCTATGAGGCTCCAGTTGGCAGCAATCTGTGCGGTGACCGTTTCGGATTCAACGTAATCAATGACCTGCCGAATGTGCCGCTGGAAGGCTTCTGTTTCGAGATGTGCTTCACCGAACGGGCAAAGGGTATCCACACCGAGCACAACCTCGTTCCCGTCCTCGTTGAACATAAGCGCGAAGGGATAGAGTTGGCAGTCGAGTGGACGAATCGGATAGATGGTACAGTGACTCGTCTCTGGCTCAAAAAAGGGGCAGATGTAGAAATCTTTGTGGGATTTTAGTTGGATCTGTGCGCTTTTTCCATCTGTCTGTGGGCGGAATAGCGTGGGATCGGCACCGTATGCTTTGACTCTTTCCGTCTCGACTTCGGTGAAAATGGGTGCAAGAGGGCTGTCCGCTTCTAAAAATCGACAGCACACATCACAAGAGAAGCAGATTTCGCTGGGGATGATTTGATAGAGTGTGGCGTTCGCCGCACTGGATGTCTCTCTCATCTGTACGATAAATATAAGGTTCCAAGGCTCGATTATGCGTCCAAAATCTCTCCTATTGTTTTAATCACAGTGTGGATGTCTCCCTCAGTTAATCCCGGATGGAGAGGTAGACTCACGACGCGTTCAAATGCTGCCTCAGCACACGGAAAATCGCCCACACGGTAGCCGTATTGCGCCTGATAAAACTCGAAGAGGTGTAAGGGAATGTAATGGACACTGCATTCAACGTTTGCCTCGCTTAAGGATGCCACAAATTCATCGCGGTTGCCGGTGTGGAGTTGGATAATGTAGAGGTGCCACGAATGTTCGCGAGGATTATTCGGTGCCGCAGGCGTGCTTATTTGTGGAAACTTCGCCAGTTCCCTTTGATAAACCTGTGCGAAATTTCGGCGGCGTTCATGCTGTTTGTTGAGTTTTAACAATTGGCACAACCCCATCGCCGCTTGAATGTCAGTCATATTGTACTTATAACCTTCAGTAGTGATGTCGTACCGCCAGATGTCGCGCTGTGATTGACGTGACCAAGCGTCTTTGTCTATTCCATGGAGTCGCATTGTCCGAAGCGGTTCGGCGAATGCGTCGTTATTAGTGGTAATCATACCACCTTCCCCCGTTGTTAGATTTTTATTCGCATAAAAACTAAAGGCAGACAGATCACCGATACTGCCGATGGATTGTCCTTTGTATTCGGTAGGAATGGCATGGGCTGCGTCGTCGATAAGGGCGAGGTTATGGTTTCGACAAATGTCTTGTAGCGCGTCCATATCGCATGCGATACCTGCGATGTGGACAGGAAGTATCGCTTTGGTGCGTGGCGTTATTGCTTGTTCGATTTTGGTTGTGTCGATGTTCAGCGTATCAGGATGGATGTCCACGAAGACTGGCTTTGCACCAACGTATCGAATTGCTTCGGCAGTGGCGGTGAAAGTGTAAGGCGTTGTGATAACTTCGTCTGCGCTACCGATTTCGGCGACAACAAGGCTCAGATGCAACGCAGCGGTGCAAGAACTAACAGCAATAGCGTGCTTAACACCGAGGTATTCGGCAAAGGCGCGTTCAAATTCGCGGACTCTGTTGCCTGTGCTGATCCATTTGGAGGCGAGAACTTGGCTGACGGCTTCGATTTCGGTGTCATCAATCCAAGGACGACTGAACGGTATAAACGGATTCTTTGCCATAGACAGATTCCTTGTGTTCCAAATTATGCATGATATTATACCATTTCTGATTATATATCTCATTTGTAGCACAAACTTTATGAAGTTTAATAAAATATTTCGGTAATTGACGGGAGAACCATGAATGGTCTCCCTACTACAAACGGGCAGGTTCGTAGTCGTGCGATTCATCGCACGTTCCGATATTACCGAATTAAAAAATTAATCTTCATTTAGTTTGTGGCGTGTTGCCCTACAAGGCGTAATAAGTCAGGAGTGACACATCAATTTTTAGAAATGGTATTATAATTCCTTATTAGACATTATAACGATTTAATTGTAAGTTTAGTTGGTCTATGGTAAAATCAGAAGAAATCCTATTTTGGAGACCAACTCCAGAGGGCAGTTGTTTGTATCAAGATTCAGGCTTTCAAGGTTTTTCGGTTGCGGGTGTGAAGATGATTTAACCTATGAAGAAACCGAAAAGTCGAGACCTGACGGATCAAGAGAAAGCGAAGAATCGTGAGATTTCATCCATCCGCATCCGCATTGAACATGCTATTAGGGGTATCAAAAGATACCGGATCGTCAAAGATAAGTTGCGCACCTCTAAAAAAGGGTTTGCCGATTTAGTTATGGAAACTTGTTGTGGGTTACACAACTTTAGGTTAAACTTCAGACCTTGGGTCTATCCCGAACTTCAACATCAAATTGTTATAATGTCTAATGATACTCTAACCTCCTGTTCCTAACCCACTTGACTTGGCAAAACCGGGGCAGTTTCTGTAAAAATACGCTTGACAGTCGTTTCCCAGTTTTGCTATACTTTAGCCGCGTTGATCGCTCAGCACATCGTTTTTCGAAGAAGATGCCAGCGAATCCAACGCAACCTCTCAGAAATGATCGCTGGGAAGTCAATAAACATCAACCTTCCAGCTATCATAAGGTCATTTGATACTATTTCCGAATCAGCATCTTCCGCGTTGCCGCGAAATCCCCAGCCTTGAGCGTATAGAAATAGACACCACTGGCGACAGGTTCACCCTGAGCATTCCTCCCATCCCAATACGCAGCACGGCTCCGACTGTGATAAACTCCCGCGTGCTGATGCCCCAAGTCCAGATTCCGCACCACGCGACCGCTGATGTCATAGAGCGTCAGCGTGACCTCCGCAGGCTCTGCCAACTGATACGGTATCCACGTCTCCGGGTTGAACGGGTTCGGATAATTCGGTAGCAGAGAGGTTTCCTCCGGAATCTGCCAGTCTCCGATGTTCATGAGTTCCGCAAAGTGGCGGCGGAGGAATTCCTGAACTTCCAGAGGCAGCTCTTGGAAAGGCGGATAGTCCGCAAGCGACACAGGCTGTGCACTCGGTGCCGCCAAGGTGCCATTTGTGAGGGGGAAGGTCCTTTTATACGTCACCGTACGAATAGGATCAAACCAGAACTGCCGTCTCTCGCTTTTGAGAACATACGCTTGTTCTATTTTAATCTCTATATTTTTCAGCTGCTTTTGTACCAGAAATAGAAAAGCCATCGCGCCGGTAGGGCGGCCAGTTCCCTCTCCGAAATTAGAAGGATCAAGAACAAAAACAGGGTCTGCGGTAGATTGAAAAATATGAGAAAATTCTCCAATGTACCTGCCGAGATTCCATGATAAACTTATTATTACCCCGGCACCAGGAATGCTTTGATCTGCTCCCGCTGAGACTATATCAACGCCTGACTCAACGGCCAGTTCGTTTGTTGCATCTGCGATCTGCCGACGTGGTGACTTCAGCGGATACATAAAATAACCGGGGGCATCAAGGCGCGGGTTTCCGCGGTCAGTAATGCCCACTGGATCCTCTGGAACACCTTCAAGGTCAAGTGTTATCGTGCACTTTCCATAGGAAGGTTCATCCTGAAAACCCGTGAGTGTCGGAAACTGAGCTTGTAAGATAAAGTAGGTAGAGTTTGGCCCAAACGCGACCTCCGAGATGAGATTCGGTGGTAACGTTAAACTCATGCCGCTGTCCACAATGTCCGTTGATTCTGTGTAAGGTAATTGGCGAACCGTGCCATCATCACTACCGCTCGCCAGGGCATTGCCCTGAAAGTTATAGGCGACGCTATTAACAGCACCGGTATGCTCTTTCAGGAAGGCTTGATAGTCCCCAGTCTTGCCATCCCATACCGCGATAGTGCTGTCTGCGATCCCACCCAGCAGCACTGTACCACTCGGATTAAAAACAACGCTCCGCACATCATCATCAGGTTCATCAAGCGACTTGTGAAATACCCACGTATCCGCACTCGCACTCCATTGCCACAGAATCACAGTGTCATCGTCACTACCACTCGCAAGGAAGGCATCATTCCGACTGAAGGCGACACTGTTGACATCTGCAGTATGCTCCTCAAGTGTGTTGAGATGTTCACCCGTGTGCGCACGCCACAACCGAACGGTATTATCATCGCTCGCACTCGCCAGCACAATGTTACTTGGACTAAATGTAACGCTGTTTACACTGCCGGTATGTCCCTTTAGTGTTTCGCGGTAAACCCACTTCGCTTCGGCGGAATCATAATCCCATAGCAGCACACTGTTTCCACTCGTGCCACACGCCAACATCGTGTTATCATGACTAAAGGCGACACTCTTGACGTTGTTAGTTAGGGCCCCGCCGGGAACATTGAAGGTTTGGGAGGACACCCACGTATCCGCCGCGGCACTCCATTTATAGAGGCGCAGCTTCCCATCATCGCTGCCGCTGGCAATATAGGTATCATTCGGTGTAAAGGCGACGCTGTTGACATCTCCACCATGTTCGTAGGTATTGAGGTGTTCACCCGTGCTTCCACGCCACAGCCGCATCGTATCATCCGTGCCGCCGCTTGCGAGGACGACTCCCCATGGACTATAGGCAACGCACCGCACTTCTCCACCATGCGATAAGGCGACATCTGTATAGTCATGCAACGGTGTGGTGCTGTCAACTGAATCAGAGAGAGTCGTCCCAAACCCTGTCCAATTTACAAGACGTGGAAACGTCAAGGTACCATTCTGGTTAGCGAGAAGGGTGCCGGTCTTATCTGAACTTGTCCCAGGAACAAAAATCAATTCGGCATTATCCGAAAGTAACTTAAAAGTGAAGGTGACGAGAGTCCCACCAGTTTTCTGACTTTCATTCGGGGAGGAAGTCGCTGCAAATTGCAAGCGTTTCTTCGTAAACTGAATGATAGATCCCGGAGGCGACCACTTTATTGGTTTAGTCTGTGCTCTCCCGTAAAACGCTCCCGCAGGCAAATAGTTCCCCTCTCTGGTGTAGCTAACGAGCTGCAGCGCAGCCAGATCATACTCCAGCATCACCTGATATCCCGCAATGTTCTGCCCATTTTCAATCGCCACTTCAACTTTGAACGTCTGACCCACCGCGGGCGACAGTATAGACGTAGGTGTAACACGCACTACAGGCGTTTGTGACAAAGCATCCTGCGAAAAAAGTTGTGAAACTAATAATAGACTCAGTGCTAAAAATAGCAGTTTGTTTTTCATCTATTAATACTCCTTTTCTTTACGTACTTGTGGATCCCGAATTTTTTCGGCGAAGCTGCGACGGTTGTGCGTTTTCATGATGCCGCTGATTGGCTCCGTATCCACCCACCGACCAGTTTACCGATCTCGTTAATCTCATTGGAGATATAGGCGTACTGTTTTGGGGAGAGCACCTTGAAATCGTGACAGAGCCGAATCAGATACCGAAGTTTTTCCAATTGCCCATTTGCCTTTCGGAGCAAAGCCAATCGGTCCCGCCCGGGTATAAGTGGCTTCAATGAGCAGTTCCAGCGTGTCCAATACGTGGTTTACAGTTCGGTCACCGAGCGTAAACTTTTGAGAACGTGGGAACTTCTCCACGCGCCCCAAGAGCCACAGAATCACATCGTAGAGTTTTGGAACGGCTTGAACGGTTGATGCTGCCATAAACTGCTCTAAGGGGTAAGTTCTAAATTAGTAATTACCAGTTAAGTTATACCTAATTTTGGGGCCGCCCTCACCTGCTACGCAGGTGAGGGTAAAATATGTTAAGTAGTTAAGATTTAAGGGGTTACAGCCCTCGCGCAACGAAAACCGCCGAGGCCGTCGCCCGCATACGACGGAGTATTCCCGAAGCGGGAGGCGACCCGAACGTTCCGTGTATCATAGGTCCAGGACCCGCCACGCAACACGCGAGAAACATTTGTTAAGTTATTATTTGTGAAGTCATTTAGCACCTCTGTTATATTATCGGCACCGGCAATCGGATTTTTACGCGGTGAACGCGCATAGAAACCTGAATCATACGCATCAAGACACCACTCCCACACATTGCCCGACATATCATATAGACCATACCCGTTCGGAGGATATTTCCCAATAGGTGTCGTAGAACCAACATTCCTGTTATAGTTCGCCTTGGTATCATCAATCGTATCCCCCCACGGATACACCTTCCCTAATAAACCGCCACGCGCTGCCTTCTCCCACTCCGCCTCTGTCGGCAAACGTTTCCCAGCCCATTCCGCGTAAGCCATCGCGGCGTACCAACTCACATAAACCACCGGATGGTCGCCTTTCCCCGCAGGATAATTGTTACCATTCCAATCTGATAAATACGATCCACTATAAGCATTATCTATAGGTGGATTTCCACCTTTCCACCACTGTGGGTTGGCATCAAGGAACTTCTTATATTCGGCATTTGTCACCTCGTGTGTGTCTATGTAGAACGCGTCAAGGTAGACGGTATGCACAGGCTTTTCATCTGACCCTGCCTGGTTATCATTGCCTCCCATCACAAATTCACCCGCGGGAATCAGCACCATACCATCAATCGCAGCACCCCCAGAAACAGCTTCACTTACTGTTGTGCCAATCGCATTCTTGACCAACACAAGGTCCGTTATATTCACAACATTATCGTCATTTACGTCGGCGGCATGCTCACCCGTCGTGCCTATGTGCTTATCAACGAACTCTAAATCTGCGGTATTTACCACACCATCGCCGTTGACATCTACACTGCCGCCTACAGAAATCCCTTGCGGATACAATACACACAAGATAACCGCAAAAATCAACAAAATTTGTTTGCGATTCATAGTTGATACTCCTTTTATATCAAAAATCATACGACAAACATTTCGTCCTGACAGGGCTAACGGCTCTACAAACATGACACGTTTTTAGTCCCGTTAGGGTTTATTTGCTTGGGTATTTCTTCAATAGGTTTGTAGCAATGTCATCCATTCACCCTCCTGTGCAGATTATAGATGAATCCGTTTTTTATCTCAAGACAAATATTCATTGTCCGAATCAGGATGGACAAGATTAAAGGATTTTCAGGATAAAGTGTTTATACGGACGGTTCCATTTTTATAGGACTTACGCAATTTTGACTGCAGCCCGTTCTGTTAGATGAGAATTTTCGGAAAACACAGCGTTCTGGTGGAAACCCAAACTGGGAAGTTTGTGCTACAAAAGAGCAGCATGCGTAAGTCCTATTTTAGTTGCAGAATGTGGGTCATAGCTTCAAGGGCAAGTTTGTAACTATGGGGTCCGAAACCACCGATCACACCAACAGCGATCGCCGAGATATAGGAATGATGCCGAAATTCCTCGCGTGCGTAGATATTAGAAAGATGAATCTCAATAACTGGCAGTGCGACAGTAGAGAGTGCGTCTCGGATAGCGACGCTCGTATGTGTATAGGCTGCAGGGTTAATCAAGATACCGTCTGCCCAGTCGATATGATCGCCGATGATGGAGACGAGTTCGCCTTCGTGGTTAGATTGAAACATTTTGAGGACGACTGGGTGAGACGATGCTGCGGCGTGCTGGTCGAGCATCGTGTTGATGTCTGCTAAGGTTTCATGTCCATAAATCTCCGGTTGACGTTTTCCCAAGAGATGTAGATTCGGTCCGTGTAGGACGAGGATGTTCATACGCATGGTTCCTTTTTCGTGATGTATTACCTTACCACCATAAGCAGTATATAATCAATTGGAAAAACTTTCAAGACTTTTTATGCTGTCCTTTTTATGCTGTCACCGGACCGATTTAGGTTTTGTCGTACGTTATTAATATCAAACTCACGTTATATTAGGGGTCAGGTGTTTTCTTTTCTCATAAAATTTCACGCTGTTTGTTCATTTTTTTTCCCTTTTGTCGATCCGAGTGCCAAGAACGCGTGCGCCATAAACAATCGTTAGGAATATGATGAGATAGGAGAGAATACGGAAGTGTTCCTCATATCTGCGCCATCTAAATCTCCAGAATCTAAGAGAAAAGAATTCATCGGTGAAAGCATACCACGCGAAAAAGAGAATACCGCCGGAAAGACACACCACTGTAAAGACGAATTGTAAGTGTCGTTCTGTCTCTTTGAGACTGCACCAGAGCAGTACAGCACACCAAATCATCATAACAACAAGGCTGATCTCCATTGTTTTCCTCTCATCTTGTCCGAAGGACAGATAAAACTATATGTCTGTCTAATCTGGGGCTGAACGCTAACCAAATAGCAGGGAGGTAATTTCGCAGCGATGTTGAGATAGTTGGAAATTATCCTGCCTTAGATTGTCGGAAATTGACGCTGTGGATCGGTCCTACTCATCAATGGCGTGCCCGAATTTTTGGCGAAATTCGTCATGAACCATCTGCTCATAACCAGTCGTCTGGGTTATCGGGATGTCAATGGGCATCATTCCCGTACGTGAGGATTCATATAAAGCGATGCACATCTCCACATCTTTTCTGCCGCCGGTACCGTACTCCGGTGGCTCTCCTGTGAGTGCTGCCCTCGCTATGGTCATAATTTCTTCAGCGGTCCCGACATTCCAATCGTCTATTGCATAATTTCTGAAAGGATTTTCATAGACAATCTGTGGATCGGTGTGCACGACGATTCTCGAAAGAACATCCACCCCATCAACCTTATGTCGTTCTGTTTCGATCGGAATATCTTTCATTTCGCCGTTGACAAGGGCACGAAGTGGAAAGTCGGGAGTCCAAAAGTCAACATCTGTTATTACACCTTTTGTTCCCATAATCTGTCTATACTTGATTGTCTCCTCTCCAACCTGAGAGGTCTCGTAAATCCCAACGGCACCGCTTTCAAAATCAATAAGCGCGTGCCCCCAATCTTCGTAAACCCTGTCGGGTCCGGGAATGAATTGCTTGGTGATTCCGGTGATTGTTTTCGGTTCACTTTGGGCATAAAATCGAATCTGGGACATCCGATGAACGCCCATGTCAATGCAAACACCGGAATGGGAAGTAAATGTCGATATAGGGGACTCTATCCCTCGCGGTTTTCCTGCACCGTGCACAAACTGCCTACGTCCGAAGGGTTCGATAAAGTGAACCCTCATAATATCCCCAAGCACACCTTCCTGAATCAACTTTATAATGATTCGATCACCCGGCATCCGAAAGTAGTTCTCAGCAACTTCAAAGTGCACACCATTTTTTCTGCAGCTGTCTATTATCACATCACAACAGGCGAGGGTAGGTGCCATCGGTTTTTCGACGATTGGGTGCATCTTGTGTTCAGCGACCATTCTTGCGAGCGGATGATGTGTATAATCGCCGGTGCTGATGTCTACAACATTGATGTCGCTATGTTTCTCAAGCATCTGCTCAACGTCTGTATAATACGGGAGACCGTACTCTTCACCCGCTGCGCGAGCAGTATCGGCATCTGCGTCGCACACAGCAACATAATCCAAATCCCCTCTTTTTGTCAATTCAGCGATTGTTGGAAGGTGCCAACGTTTTGCAACCCAACCACAACCTACCGAGGCGATCTTGGCTTTTCGCATTCATCTATCTCCTTCAATTCCTTGGCATAAAAGTCAATGAACGATACCTACCTCTGCGAGCCAAGCGTCCAGCAGCTGCATGTTGCCGAGCGTGTCATCCCAAGACATTGCCGGTGCTTGCCTATCCGCAATGTGGTTGGCTACCGTATCCGCTTCGTAGGTAAATAGATCCCTATCGACGGGTATCGTCACTTCAGTGATTTCTCTGCTTTGGGACGATTGAACGATCAGTTGCGTCGCGGGGAAAGTTGTATCAAGCGGTAGCGGTTCTCGTGCGCCGCGGCAAGGTGATGATGGCAGCCATGGGTTCGGAATCGTTAACGTTCCCTCCGTGCCGTAGATAGTGACACGACTCCCGTAATTGCATTCGACGGCACAAATTATCTCCGCGATGATGTCGTTCTCAAATTTCAAGGTCGCAGCTGCGATATGGTCAACACCTGTGGGACCAATTTTCCCGTTCCCTTTTACAGAGATAGGATTCAGAAACAGTTTGTTTGCCGCTGCACCTGCGACTTTTCGTGCCATTGAAGCAGTATAACACCCAATGTCGAGAATACCGCCGCCCCCCATTTCACGGTTGTAGATACGGCTCTGTGGGTTGAAACCGGAACGATAACCGAAAGTCGCACGAATGACTTGGACCTCGCCGATGGTGCCGTCTTGTATCAGTTCAACCATTTTAGCAATCTGCGGGTGGCACCGAGACATAAAGGCTTCCATGAGAAACACGTCATTTTCGCGTGCTGCGTCTACCATAGCAGCAGCTTCGGCGTGATTCATGCTGATCGGTTTCTCGACGAGAAGGTGCTTTCCAGCTTCGGCACACTTTATCGCCCACTCCGCATGAAGTGGATGAATCGTCGCAATATAGATGGCATCGATATCATCATCCGTCAACAGATCGGCGTAATCGTTGTATTGGCGAGGAATGTCAAAATCGTTGACGAGTCTATCCATACGCGATTGAGTACGGCTCGCAACGGCAAAAATCTGTCCGCTGTCTGTGAAACGTATCCCATTGCAGAAAACGTATGCGATGCCACCTGCGCCCATAACGCCCCAATTTAACATGTGTTGTTTCCTCCTGTTAGTTATCCTATCGTTTTGCTGCTTCTGCGCGCTTACTCGCAAGTGGGTGCATAATACCGGCACCGGGTGGCCAGACACCTGGGTCTGCTTTGATCCAGTCACACAATTTCTGGGCGTATGGTGTCAGTGTCTCCCAGATTTCGTGAGGCATAATTCTACTGAAACCGTGCTGTGAGCGCCACGGTGCGGCATACTCAACGTTTGGCAATGCTCGGACTTCCTTTGAGAGATTAGGGGTTGCCCCGTGCCATGCTCGGTTGTCTCGGAACACGCCGGAACCAGCCGTTGCGCCGACAAGTGTCGCGTGTTTCATCCAGTCGGGTTCATCGCCCGGGGGTGGCGGATTCTGCTGCAGGGTGTGTGTCCCCGGAATCTGACGAATCGGTCCGTTTTCCCAAGTCAGATCACACATCACGAAGTTGATGGTTACCGTTGGTGGTGTCATCTCCATAATCATTTTTTGCGTCGGGACATCAAGGTTCCCGTTGTCGTCTCTATGGAGTTGAACACCGAGTAATTCAGCTTGCTTGATGCGTGCTTCGGAAAGGTGTTGTGGATCTCTGCCGTCGGGGTGCAGGTGTTGATACTCTATTGCACCGGGGAGGCAGAGGTCGCCGCCAGAGCCCCAGACTCGGTAATCTGAAGAACCGAAGATTTCTGCGACAATCGGGGTTGTCGTTGGCAGGTCGATCATGTTTGCCCAAGCGGGGTGGTGCAGCATCTGCCTTGAAGCGGAAGAGGTGCCGTAACTATAGCGGTGAGGCAGTCGTCCGGTTTCCGTTACATATTTTCTGTTCCCAGGTCCGGGTATTGAGAGAATGTCGCGTAGTGCTTCAGCACATCCTTCTCTCCAGCGCGCGAGTTGCTCAGCGTTGAGAAGGTCTTTGACGACAGCAAAACCATCGCGGTGGAAGATTCGAGCGATTTTCTTAGTTTCGTGAGGTTCACAGATTTCAAGTCCGCGAATGCCGTTGTGCTCGCGTAGTTTTTCGCGTAGTGCCTCGACCCCTTGATCATCGTAGACACGGCGTTTGGGCGAGTTCGGATCTGCTACACCGAAGCCTCTGTTACCGGGGGGCGGGTTTCCGTCAGCATCAACAGTTTCATTGACGGGTGTATTTTCATCCCATCCGACCCGCGTCTCCCCATAGACTTGCATCTCTTCTAACTCTGAACTTAGGAGTCTTGCGTTGTCTTTCATGTGCTAATTCCTTTTTAGTTGTCAGGTACTGAAATTTGCTGTCCGTCTTCCAAGTATTGGAGAGGAGGTGTGTAGACCTTTCGGAACATTCCGAAAAAAATTTCCTCGTAATGTGAGAGTTCACTGTGAATAGCATCCCATGTTTTGGAATTCAGAATCTCGTTATAGAAGTTCCGATCTATGTAACCTGTGATGAGGTGCCATCCTTGTAATTGTTGGCGTCGGGGTATCGGGATAATTGAACCGGGGGCACTTCTTCTATAAAAATTTGTATTACGACCCACTGCACGATAGGCGTTTGTGTACGCAACGGTCTCAGCACCAAGCCAAAGCATACCACCATCTTCAAGTGTTTCAGTGGGATCGCCGAGTGTTTCAAGCAACTCTTGACGGAACACACTATCTGGGTCATCTGTTGACGCTGGAGTTGCTGTCATGTACCCTGCTGCCCGGAGACGATAGATTCCGTTGTGGCTACGAAAACAATATACCAACAGAATCGGGGTATTTCCGTATCGGGTTTTGTAGACTAACGATCCGCCCGTGTTCGTGTGGATACGTTTTCCTTGTTCCTTGGTGAGCACTGATGCTTTCGTATTGCCCCACCAAACCTGTCGGAAGTGCGGGGGATCGGTGATTGATGTCTCTAAGATCGCACACCCATTGGTAAAAAGAAAAATAACGGTTATCAGTAATAAATAGGTGCTTCGGATTTGTTTCTTCATATAACCTCGTTATTTTCAAAACGTTAAAAATACTAAATCATTGACTTTAGAATAAGTTCTAATCTAACAGGCACGGACTTTTTTCGCAACGATTAATTTGCTTGAAAAAAGACTTGGGATTTGTTACGATAGTATCTACTAATTCTACAAATAACTTGCAACAGGTGGTAAATGTAGAAAAAACATGAAAATACTGCACACCGCTGATTGGCACATAGGCCAACGGCTCCACGAACGTTCCCGACTTGACGAACACAAACAATTCCTGGACTGGCTTCTTAACACAATTGAAGAACGTAAAGTCGAACTCCTCCTCGTTTCAGGTGATATTTTTGACACGTCTCTCCCATCAGCAGAAGCAACCAACCTCTACTATCGATTTCTATACCGACTTTTCAATGAAACCGCGGCATACGCGGTGATTACCGCTGGCAATCACGATTCTGCCCGACATCTGGAAGCTCCAAGAGAATTTCTCAAAATGGGGAGGATTCACGTCGTTGGACTCGCCGCAGAAGTGCATGAATGTGTTTTTCCCTTCCCACCCGACAACCCACGAGTCATGGTCGCGGCTGTTCCATACCTTTTGGAAAATGATCTCCGACACCTCTCCTATGAAACAGTGGCAGACAGGAACAAACGATACCGCGAATGGCTCAAGATGTTTTATGCGGATTGTGTTGCTTGTATGCCAGCAGAACTCCCTAAAATCTTAATGGGGCATCTCTTCGTTCAAGGTGGAACAATAACCGACTCCGAACGCAATATCCAGATTGGGGGTGCTACTGCTATCCGTGCCAGCGATTTCCCGGACAGCGCAGATTATATTGCCCTTGGACACCTCCATAGACCACAGGCTATTGAAGGTGCCAATTGCCCGATTCGATACTCAGGTTCACCCATCCCTTTGAGGTTCAACGAAACGGGGTATCGCAAAGAGGTATATCTGCTGGAGTTGTCTGATGATGGCACGCTAATACAGGATAAAGAAATTGAGATTCCTATCTTCAAAGAATTATGTACTGTCGAGGGAAATGAGGTAGACATTCTTTGGCAAGCGAGGACACAGACATGGGATGGCAAGTACATTCAGGTTAAACTGAAATTAGAAGCCCCAAAAGTCGGCATCAGCGATGAGATTCGGCAGGCGTTCAGTGAGCGTGGTGGTGATGTGCTGAGCGTTGAATTGGAGCTGCCAGAGGCAGAGCAGGGGCCAATAATTCCTCCTGGGGATTTTCCGGATCCCGAAAAAATCTTTAAACAGTTTCACAAGACCAAATTTGAAGGTAATCCACCCGATGAAACCTTGACGCAGACATTTAGCGAATTGCTCCAACTTGTTGAGGAAACGCAATGAAGTTATGTAAGCTGAAACTCAAAAACCTGAATAGTTTCCGTGATGAGATTGAACTCAATTTTGAAAAGTCTCCATTGGACGATGCCTCACTAGTGGCAATTACGGGTCCGACAGGTGCAGGGAAAACAACGTTGTTGGATGCGATTTGTGTTGCTCTCTACGGTAAAACACCCCGCTTGAGTGGGACGGGGAGCCAACATCCGAGCCACCTCGTCAGTCATGGTGAAAAGGAAGGGTTTGCTGAAGTACACTTTATAGCAAATGGGACTCCTTATCTCGCCACTTGGTCTATTAGGCGAGGAAGTTCACCAAGGGTTCAGTTGTCTTATGCGAAGGATGGCAAGTTGATTAGTGATAAGTTATCCAGTAAGGGAAAATCTCTCGGCTTAAGTGAGAACACGGTGAGTGAAGAGGTGGAGTCCATTTTGGGGCTTGATTTCGATGCTTTCAGACGATCGGTCATGTTAGCACAAGGTGAATTTGCGGCGTTCTTGAAGGCGAACAACGAAGAGAGACGCACAATTTTAGAGGCAACCGCAGGCATTAGTATTTACGATGTACTGAAACAGACGTTAAATGACAAGGTTGGTGAAGTTGAAGCAGTTAACGCTGTGGTTGTTGATGAATTAAACAAAATTCCGGCAGCCTCGCGCGAGCAAGTAGCGGAAGCCGAGGCGGAACTTGACGCATTGCAAGCGGAAACTGGTAGGTTAGTTGCGGAAAGCCGACAGATTCAGCAGGAGAGAGACCAAGAAACGAAACGCACAGAGGAATTTGAGAGATTCCAATCTTCAGAGAAACGGCAAGAAGAACTCTTAGGTCAGCAACCGGAAATTGATGCACTCCAAACAGAGCAGGCAAACGCGAATTGTGCCCAACGGCTTCTCCCTGAAAAGCAAGTGTTTGATAATACAAAATCAGCACTTGCAGAAGCAAAGGGAGCACTCCATGTAGCAACAGCTGAGAAAACAGAGGCGAAAGAGCAGGTTAAATCCGATCAAGCTGCTTTTGACAAAAAAGCAGCGGCATACTCAGCTGCATCCACCGAGCGAGACCAAAAGATGCGGGTCTACGCTGCAGCAAAATCAGATGTGGAACGAGCAGCTGAGCGATTTGCAGAGGTGGATAAGCGGATGCCAGAATTGGTGGATGTAAGTGATCAGATTGATGTGCTGGAGAGTCAATTGGTTGACAGACAAACTAAGCAAGCCCGGTTGCAGGGACTGATTGATGATGCGCTGCGTTTTTTGGAAAATAATCCGCTTCCATCGGATCGGCAACACCGCCTCAATCGAGCAACCGGTCTTCTGGCACAACTTGAATCACAAGAAAAGCAGTTGGAAACAGCGTTGGCAAGCAAAGCGCAGTTTGAAAAGAACATGTCATCCTTGAAGCAAGAAATCAAAAAGTTGTCTGACACTCACACCGAACACATATCGGAAAAAGCAGAGGCAGAGACGACGTTAAAGAATGCCACCGCGCAATTAAACAAGCTATTGGCAACCGGCACCTACGAGGAATGGACTGCCCGAACACGGCAAGCAGCTAAGGCACAGCCTATTGCACAGAAATATGAAGCGACGCGAGACGACTTGGCGGATGCTGAGAATCAACTGAATACATTAAATGACACTGCAGCGACATTGGAAACTGAGCTTGAAAAGATCAAAACCGACTTAGCAAACCAAACCGAAATATGTCAGCGCGCAGCAAAAGCCGTTCAAGACTGCGAAATGAAGCGGGAATCCGTGCTTTTAGCGAATCCGATCAATCAACTCCGACAACATCTTCACACCGGAGAACCGTGCTTGGTATGTGGGGCTACAGAGCATCCACACGCTGGGATTGTCGAAGCTGAAGGTGAGGAACGGTTCCAGCGTGCAGAAGCGGCTTTAGCAGCTGCGAAAAACGATGTAGATGCAGCACAAGCGCATCTGCAAACTTTGAAGACGAAGCAGATTCAAACCGAACAGGATAAGCGGAACACTGCTGGTCAAATTGAAACATGCACTGCAGAGATAGAGACGCTGCGAGATGAAACAGCCGGACTTCTCACTGAATGGCAAGTGATCTATCCGGATGCTGATGTTTCGTCAAAGTGGGCATCCGAACGGTTTACTGAGGCGGATACCGCTATCACGGCAATTGGAGATGCCGAGAAGGTACATACGCAGGCATCGCATGCTTACCAAATTGCAACACAACACCTCAAAACCTGTGAAAACGACATCAAACGCGAGACAAACGTCCTGAACGCATCTGAAAAGCAGTTCGACGATCTCAGCGATACTATTGAGGATTTGCAAGCAGATGTGGCATCTACGGAGACCCGTTTTTGGGAATCTATGCCTGATACCTTTCACGATATTGCACCGGCTGCAGCTGTAAAGCAATTTGGTGATAAGATTGAGGAAGTTGAAAAGCGTGAAGGGGAGCGCGACAATGCAAAGACACAACTTCAAGTGCTTAACGTCAATATTGAGGCAGACCAAGGTAAACTTCAGGATCTGAAAAATGACCGTGAAGAATTGAAAACTGAAATGGACAAGTATCGGTGTGAAGCCGAAGCGTTTCTGGATGCCGCTCGTGAGAAAACCGATGGGTTGGAAACGGAGGACGAGATTAACAAGGCTATTGACGCGTTAGAAACCGACCTACAGACGAATGAGGACGAGCGCGACGAAGCCGAGCAGCAATTACAGAGCTGTCGAGATTTGCTTACCCAAACGCAAACTGCTCATGCAATTGGCGAGAAACAGTTTAAGGAATCCAGTGAAAAGTTTGAAACGGCGCGCCAAACTTACTTTGATAAGTTAGCAGAGGTAGGATTTGATTCACCAGAAGCACATGACGATGCCTTCCGAGACGAGGCGCAGCTACAAAAACTAACTGATCAAATAGATGCTCATAAGAACGAAATACAGCAACTCGCGTTGGAGATTACTGAGTTGCAAACCCGGTTTGAAGAAACGCCGTTTGATCCAGAGGCATTGGAACGGATTGAAATACAACTCGGAGAAATCGAAGCGCAGCTTCAGGCAAAGCAGAAAGAGATTGGCGCGCAAGGAGAGAGAATCAAGGGCTTAAAAGATGCCCTTGAAAAACGTGAGGCTCTCGCTGATAAACTGCGTGTGGCTCAGCAAGAATTGGAACGCTGGCAGCGGTTACAGGAGACAATACCCAGAAACGATTTACGCGACTTTGCTTTGGAGATTATGTTCAAGCAGATGGGCAGTTTAGCCAATGAACAGTTGAAATACCTCACCTCGGAGCGTTACCAACTTAAAGTCGAGGGGATCGGCGACTTGAGTGTCATCGATCGCTGGAATGCCAACGAAGAACGTCCCGTTGAAACACTCTCCGGTGGGGAATCGTTCCTAACGAGTCTCGCTTTGGCGCTTGCACTCTCGGAACTTAGCCGCGGGCGGTCACAACTCAATTCGCTGTTTCTCGACGAAGGGTTCGGCACGCTTGATACCGAGACGCTTGACATTGCCATCGCTGCACTGGAGGGACTCCGCATGCAGGGACGAAGCATCTTTCTCATTAGTCACATTCAGGAATTAACAAGGCGTTTACCCGTCAAAATCAACGTTAGGAAACAAGGAAACGGCAGTTCATCTGTTGATATTCGAGGATAGCCTAACAAAATATTAAACGAAACCATAACTCAAATATGCTACTGTTCTTTGATGTTCCTAAACCGTAAACCTGCAACAACCGCGCAGGTGACTCGAACACGCAAACCATTGAGAGAAGCAATCGGTGCTTATCTGCAAAGTATTAAAAAGCAGCTTTAACGAAACCGTAGCCTGTAAGCGAAGCGGAAGGCGGATCTGCGTCGATTAACGTTATTTATCCAATTAACCTGACCGAACCGCAAGGAAAATTAAAAATATGAAATTTGGTTTTATGTCGTCTGTCTGTCCGCCGCTAACGCTGGCGGAACTTATTGACAAAGCGAAACACTATAACTACGAACACTTGGAGCTTCGAGTAGAGTGGGATCACGGACACGGTGTTGAATTGGATTCGACCCCGCAGCAGCTTCGGGATGCGCGCGCCCAATTTGTTGATAGCGGGATTGAGCTCTCCTGCATCGCAACTGGCGTGAGATTTATTGATCCAGACGCACAAAAACGTGCTGAACAGGTGGATCTGCTCAAACGATATATTGATTTGTCCGAAACGATGGGTGCGAAGAATATTCGGATTTTCGGAGATAGGGTGCCAGAAACACCGGTTGAGGTGTCACAGACCTTGGATTGGGAAGCGGATGGCATTCGCGAATGTGACGGGTTGGCTGGCGATGCGGGGGTCGCGCTCTGTTTGGAGACGCACGGCAATCTTATCGCCAGTTACATTGCAGAGACGTTATACCGTGCCGAGGCGCAGAACACCTATGTGAATTGGCATGCGGCACACCATGTCCGACACGGACAACCTGTTGATGTAGCGTATGTGCATCTGCGTGGCAAGGTGCGACACGCGCATGTCAACTTCGGTGACAGCGGTCCGATGCCGGACACTGAGAGAGAGTCGCTCACGCTTCTCGCAGAAGACGGATATGACGGATTCATCTCTATTGAAGTTATCAATCCACCGGATTCAGATGCCGTGCTGAAACGGCACGCTGAACTCTATAGCACGCTGTAGTGCTTTATCAAGTTTCAAATTGAAGGTCATTTGGTTCGTAGTAGGGCAATTCATTGCCCGTTTGGATAGTGCGAGGAAGCGCACTACTACGAACCTATCCACAAGTTCAAAGTCGGCAAAGCGGTAGTATACTCTGGTCATCGCGTTTAGAGACTAAGAATAGAGCGTCGCCGTTAAGTGTCGCCTACCCCCGCGGTTCCGAAATTCGCAGAGATAGATGCCCTGCCACACGCCTAAATTGAGGCGGTGGTTGGTAATCGGGACGGAGACGGTAAAGCCGACAAGCGACGCTTTGATATGCGCTGGCATGTCGTCATCGCCTTCTATGGTGTGTTTATAAAACGGTTCGCGTTCCTTGACGAGTTGATCGAAGCTATTGGCGAAGTCTTCTCGAACTGTCGGATCGTCATTTTCGTTGATAGTCAATCCTGCAGAAGTGTGCTTAATAAAGAGATGCAGGATACCTGCTTTCGGCAATTCACCAAGCGATTTCACAATTTCATCTGTGACGAGATGAAAACCTCGCGGGTATTCGGGTAAAGTTATTTCGATTTGTTGAATCACTTTCAGTATGCTCCGAGTTTGATGATTGATTCCGTTTATTATACGCTATTTATTCGATTTTTCAAGCGAATTTTTAGCGATTGGGTTGTTACATGATATGATAATTCGTTTCTAAACGTCTCTCATGAAAGGAGGCACACATGACAAAAGCTCATGTTGCTCAAATATTGGAAGGCGAGTACGGCGAAACTTTTACGCTTCTCCTTGAACAAAAAGACGAAGCGTGGGTTGGTTGGATAGAGGAACTCCCCGAGGTGAATTGTATAGAGGCTACGAAAGAGGATGCCTTGGAAATGCTACACGTTAACCTTGAGGAAACCCTAGAAGAATATGAAAAAGAAGCGTCAGAGATGTATAGGGAATCTTGAGGAAGACATGAAAGTTTGAAAACTTACCGCTTCGTGGAGGAGGCACTTGCTGATTCCAGATAGGTAGGTGCAAAAACATCAGGAGTATAATATGGACATTATCTGTGCTTCGATCTGTTACCGAGGCTACGCGGAAGACGAGGTTGCTGCAACCTTGGAAAACGCGCCGAAAATCGGCTACCGTCTCATGGAAATTCATGGACCGCTTATCTGGAGCGTGGATGCCGCACACGCATTTGACATAGATACTATGAAGGCGAAGGTGGACGCATCCGGGATGAAGTGTGCAGGACTCTATCCGCCTGGATGGGGTGGACAAGACAGTGCCGATGTTGACGCACGCGCAGGTGCGATCGCGAGGTGTGTCGAAATCGCTGAAGGACTTGGGGCAACACATTTGACGACAAGCGGCGCGCAACGTAGGACAGACCCTGGTGCATTGGATAGGGTAACCGCTTGTGTGCGTGAGGTATTGCAACGTATACCCGCAGAAAGTCAGATTAAGTTGACACTTGAACCGCACCACGGAAATGTCCTTGAACAGGCGGAGGATTTCCAAACGGTTTTAGATGCTATTCCCGACGAGCGGGTCGGGGTCTGCCTTGATACAGGACATTTCCACGCGTCCGGTGTAAACACGCTTGCTGCAATTCGTCAATTCGCATCGCGCCTATATGCGGTACACCTCAAGGATCATCTCGGTGTTGTGTCTGTCGGCATCGGGCGCGGTGAACTCAATCTCAAAGAGATTATTGAGACCCTCCAAGCGGTAGACTACCAAGGCGACCTAACGTTGGAACTGGAAGTCGAGGACCCCGAAAACCTACCACACTATACCGAAGAGGCATATCTCTATCTCAGCGGGATGCTCGGTTTACGGCTATAGTTCCCATGTTTTGATGAAATCTGCAACGCCGAAATTAGCAGGCATTTCATTGAAATAGTAATGCATCGGACCCGATTGGAAACCCGGTAGGTACAGTTCTTCGTCGGTTTTGAGAAGCGCGTCAAGCGGCTTAAAGCGTTCCCAAAGGACCTCTGCTTCTTCCTTTGTAAATCGTTCAGCGAACGGTGGTCCCCAATTCAGTGTGATAGCGTGGAAACCTTTTCCGCGGTTCTTAAGGTCATCAGGGATGTCTGTGAGATCACAGTCGTGTGCCATTGCAACGAAACAGGCGGCTTTGCACAGAAAGACAGTTGATAGCATCTTCCCTTTTTGACCTCTATCCGGGTGCAGATTTTCGAGTGCTGTATGGTAAGCATCGGAACGCTTTTCGATGACTGCCCGGAGCGCATTTTCGGTCCACACTTGCATTTGATCGCTACGTTCATTCCACCGATGAAACTTATCTTGCACTTCCGGCGATAGGTAATCTATGTAATCGAATGCTTCATAGTGCGTGTGGTTTGAAAACCCACCGTGAATCGCGCGCCGCATTTTTCGACTGTAGTTACTACCCCAGTGCAGAATAGGTAGAATGTAAACGACCCCATCACCGGCATTGAGATGCGTCTGAACCGCACCGGGTAACGGGACTTTCGGATCCGCCAACAATTGTTGGTTTTCTTCGTCGGTATTGAAGCGTAAATGGCTACCGGGCAACACCCACAGCACATTGTCGTCGTAGAGTGAAAGATTCCACTGCACGTAGCGCGGTCCTGTCTCCACAATATCGTCAATATAACCTTGTAATGGTGCTGTATCAATCGGGTGATGGTCGCGGTGCCAGGCTGCAGGTCCGCAGTCTTTAACTGGATTACACATGAGCATCATCTCGGTAACACCGGCATCTTCCTCACCGAGCAGCTCAGTGCTTGCACCTTGCATGTTTTCGTGCGCCCAAATCTCAATAGTACTCGCTGTCTTTTCATCAACAAGTCCCGCGAGCGGATCGCGTCCGAGGAGTAAGCGCGGTTGTGGAGAAGTCTCCCATACACCACCGGGTGGGTCGTTTGGTGCACGTTCTCGCGCCCAAATTTCCCGTTGGCGGGATACCATCAGTTCATAACTCTCTCGAAGTGCATCCAATTCTTCCGGTGGAATTACTTCCCGCAGAACGAGATACCCTTCTTCCATGAATTGCGTCCGGTTGACTTTCATGATGCGTCTCCGGTTGTGCGTTATCCACGTCCAACATAGAGCTGACCGACCGGTAGGACAGTCGCGTCTAACATATTAATATTCGGTGGAAGCGTTGCCATCAGAACAGCGGCTTGCGCGAGGGCGTCAACGTCCATCATCGGTTCCATAGGTTCCTCTGAACGGTTCTGGATGCGTTCCACGTATGTGTTGCCGGGTTTCAAACAACTCGCTGTGATGCCGTGCGGCCTGCCTTCAAGTGCTGTTACCTGTGTCAGTCCCCAGATACCGAATTTAGTAGCACTATAAGGCGCGGTGCGCGGACGAACCCGATGCGACGAGATACTTCCAACGTTGATGATACGTCCACCTTCACCTTGTGCCTTCATAATACCGAATGCCTCACGCGTGCAGAGAAACGGGGCGCGGAGATTCACACCGACGACCCAATCCCAATCCTCCGTTGAGAGTTCATCTATAGGACCGGCATTGAATGCCCCAGCATTATTTACGAGAATGTCCAAACGTCCGTATTCATCCATCGCTTTTTCAAAGAGTGCTTTGATCTGTGCCTCGTCCGTTACATCGGTTGGCACAGCCAACACCTTTGTGCCGTTTGCACGGAGTTCGTTCGCCGTCTGCTCAAGGAGTTCAGCGTTCCTCGCAGCGATCGTTAGGCTTGCACCCTCAGCGGCAAGTCCTCTCGCAATTCCTTTACCGATGCCTCGGTTTCCACCTGTTACAATCGCAACTTTTCCATCTAATTGTCCCATTATTGAGTTCCTTTCTTTTTATGAAAATAGTTTTGCCAATAAAGATTCTGTTCTAACTGCTTGGACGCTGTCGCCCGCAAGTCGCATCGCTGCTATGTGCGCATGCAAGAATGCCAAATCCTTAGCCGTATCTATGTCATACCATGGGGGTAGGAGTCCAAGCGTCACTTCTACTTCACGGATGCGTGTAACTGTCTGTTGGAAGACATCTGCCGTACTCCATGCGATTTCCTCAAACACGTGCGGGACTGTGATTACCAAGGTTTCTACTGAAAAACCGATGAGGTAATAGCCGCCATCTGTACTCGGTCCGATGACGGTGTTTCGTGAGTCAAGTAGTGTGAGTGCTTGTGAGATATATGAAATCGGTAGCGTCGGACTATCGGAGCCAACGAGTAGTATTTTCGTATATCCATGTTCCGCCGCCCACTCTGTTGCTGAGGTGAGTCGTTCTCCGAGCCCCGCCCCTATTTGTGGAATGTAGATAGCAGCGTCTCCGATTAACGCTTGTAAATCCGACTGTGCCTCTGAGGGTGTATGGGCAATGATTAAGTCCACACCGGAGAGTTTGGCGAGCGTCTCACACCAATCTGTGAGAAACGCCGTATACAGTGCCGCCGCTTGTTCCGGCGAGATGGACGGGACAAGCCTCGTTTTGACCTGGTTCGGCACTGGATTTTTAGCAAAAACAATGACGCAAGTCTTCACCGGTAAAATTCCTTATTCTTGCGGTTTTATTCCAATAATGGGCGGAATAAACATACTACTTCTACAGATGTAGAACTTGACGTAGCCGCGATAGCAACCGCCCTGCGAAGTGTTTTTGCGGTGGGTTCTCTGGTTGCTCTTTGACTTTGATGTGGAGATCCACCACGTCTTCAAAGGCAGTCCGTAGTTCTTCATCGGTATCTCCGTGGAAACCTATAATATCATCACCAGGATCGACAACATGGCCAACAAAACACTCATCTTCGTCGCTATAGATAATTTCTGCTGTATATCCTCTGTATGTCATTGTTTTCATGGTGTTATTCCTGCTTTTTTAAGGAAATCTCGCGCATCGCGTACGTGGTATCGTTTTGCCTCTTTTTGAGGATGAGGCCGGTGAAACGTGACAGGTTCCTCCTTCAATTTGAAGGTCACGGAAGATCCGCGTCCTTCCTCTTTTGTTGCACCAAGTGCCATGAAAAGGGCTTCAATACGTCGCTATGGCAATGTGGCGGGGACTTGTGTGCTAAAGATAACCTCCAATGTCCTTTGATGCTTTCTGTTTAAACGCACATCTATCCCCAGAACGTAAGCACGCTTTAAGAACGGCAACTGTGAATGAATAATTCCAGTTATTGTGTTTATTAACTTTATCCTCTATTTGTTAAAAAGTCAACTTAAAATCGGTTTATCAGGGAGGTAGGATAGGTTGATGTGAAGCCAGATCTTATGTTGTGCCTGTTATGGCATTAATACCAGACCCGATACACCGGTATCTCAAAGATAGCACCCACTAAACTCCAAAACGTGCCGATCAAAAAGTCCCCCAAAATCACCCCAACAAAAAATGGGGCTGCCTTCCGATAGATTCGCAAGCCTCCGAATTTGAGTAGAACCGCCTTGATGATCCAACCGACACATACCGCGCTCCAGACCCAAACCATCCCCGCTGATAAACCGAGTGCATAGCCTGCTGGATGGAACGGAAACCAAATAAACTGCCTTCTGAGAAACATTAATGCCAATGTGAACAACGAGGCAAAAGCTGTGAAACTCAATCCTGTGCTATCCGTAGCATGTGGCTGTTGCAACCACGGCAGTAGCAAACGTTCAAAGGTTTCAAAGCCGATACCGATAATGTATCCCTCGGTGCGAACCGCACCGTGTTGATATATGAGATGCAAATACGCCCAGAACGAAACCGGAGTAGCAATCAATAGAGCAACTATCATGGCAATCGCCATTTTTTTTTGAGAGACTGGCGCGCGTTCCGCGATTTTAAACCCTTCTAACTGACTCGGCATCGGGTGTGAGACGTTATCTCGAACGTACGGGTATAAAAAAGAAAGAAGTGTTAAATTCGACGCGCCGATCCGTCGGACACCTAAAACCGAGACGAGCATCAGTTGTGGATGCGTCCAAATGACTTCATGATAAGGCACACCAACCGCTGCCCGCGCGTATGTTATGGCGATGGACATGACAAAGTAGAGAGATAGAAAGGCGAGGAGAATCCCGACAGACATACCCGCCTGCTGGAAGATGATAACAAGGATTGAAATACCCGTCAAAATGCCGAGTAGAGCAGTGCGATATTGAAACGGTTCGTTTGTGGAAGTGGAAGGCTTCAATGCCGTAGAAAACACCGTTTTGAGATGTTTACGGCTTACCCATAGGATTAAAATTCCAAGCGTCAACCATGCGCCAATACCCTGTTGATTGTAATAAGGAAACCCGGGTAGCGATTTCCAACCGCCGATGCTCCCTAAAATCAACTGAAATTTTGTAAATAGAAAAAAGAACCAGACCGAAAACGAAAGTTCGAGCGGTACAAAGAAGGTCAAGCCGATGACCCAAGGATAGAAGAAGAGTGGAAGCCAGCCGATAGCACTCCAAGGTTTCGTCGTAAATATTTTCGCGCTGAAGTCGGGGATTTTGAGTGGCACAGCGGGCACAAAAGGATAGAGAAAGTGGAGTCCATTGAGGAGTTCTACTGCCGCACAGATGCCGAATCCGAGCCACAACAACCGCCTTGAGAAAAATTGCGGGGTGGTCATCTCTATCGGAAGTTGTGCAATCGGATAACTCAGTCGTTCTCGTTCGCTCCACTGCAAACGCTGAATGCTGTTAAAGCACATCAAGATGAAGAAAAGAACGAACGTGACAAAAGACCAAAGCAGCGTGGGACCTATCCAGGCTGACAGGTGTTTTGCTGTGTATAAAGTCGAATTGCCTTCAAAGAAACCGGTGAGGGCACTTTTGTCTTGGATCGTGAACCATGGTGGAATATACCTATGAAAAAGGGCTGCGTATTCATTTTCAAAGGTGGCGAACCAGAAGGGATGCGCGAGGATTCCTAAGATGAAGTCCATCGGGTTGTGTCCAGAGACCACGCAAAGCATCACCAACATCTGGTAGACTAAGAGGAGTTGTGCGCGACTCAAGGCGAGTTGCGGACGGACCCGCTTTAACAATGTGTTAAGCAGCACCCCAAAAAAGAGGTTCACAATCGGGGCAATAAACAGAGATGCATAGGCGGGGTTCAGGGAGTGGTGGATACCACTAACTAATGCAATCCAGTACGCATTGAGTAAAATCAGAACAACACCGATGGCGAGTGGGAGAAGAAGCGAAGTCGTTTCAGTACCAATCTGAGGTTGATGTTCTTTTACTGACATGGCTGCCTTCCGCACACAAACACCACCTCTGGTGGAATTGTAAAAAGTGTACTACATTTAGGAGAGAAAGCCGCCTTTCTCCCTTTACGCCTACCGGAAGACGGATCAGTGATTCAAAAGGATACCTACCGATCCTCAATCATCTCTCGGACGGATGGATTTGCTGGTTCTACCGGTTCTGGACGCTGGTCCAACCACCACGCGAAGACAACGACAAGACACGCAAGCACAATCGCACCGAGTGCCATCGGGATACCTGTCGATTCTCCGTCGCTTACATCAATCTGATATTTCGCGACAACCGCCGATGCCACAGCAACAACTGCCAGCACGAGATTTACATACCACGGGACCTGAAAAAGCACCGCGATCAACGAAACAACTGCGACAGTGAGACTCAATTGGGCAAACGGATGGTAAGGCGTTGCATCGAATTCCTCAGCATCGGCATCACGGTGTCTGTCGGAAACCGGGGTAGGTGCTCCATCTTGATATGTCATTTCGATGAGACGGATGAATTCTGCGAGTAATTTTCCCTCTTGAATCCACTCGAAAAGGTCAGGGTATTCGTGGCGCAGGAGGATAACAAACTCTTGACGTTGTGCGCTAAAGTCTGTGAACTCTTCCCAATCGTTCTCTGGGACGGTGACGTACGGTTCGGGACCGACGCGGATTTCATATCCCTTTCCGGTAACATAGACGACACTGCCGATACCTTCGCGTTCGGCGAGTATGAGTTCCGTCGAATCGTTGGGGTCCGTCTGTTGGCTCGTGTCTTCTTGAACGACCGCCATGTCGCGTTGCTTGAGTGCTTCCGCGTTCTCTTCAGATTGTGCCGCCATTTCATTGTCTGTGACGATTGCGTCAATGCGGCTTATCAGTTCCATGGCTGTTACCTCATGTTCTGGTGCCACGAGAAGTACAGTTTGACGTTCTTCTTTCAGTTCGATCGGTCGACATCGAATCTGTTGCGCGCTCAGGGTGGCTTGGATCAGCCTCACTTCCCATTCATCGTTGGTGCGGTGAATTTCTATCCACTCGTTGGTATCTCCGATAGCTTCACCAAACAGTTGGGACACTTGTCTTACTTGTCCTTGACTCGCTTGGGCACCTTGTGGTGGACTAACCGTTTTTTCTCTCATAATAACTCCTTTGAAGTGTAGTGGAACATACAGTTTTTGTTTATATGTGCATTTTAATTTTACTGGTGAAGCCGCTATTCGGAGATTGCTCCTACAAGCAGTGCGGAGACATTGTATTATACTAACAGTTCAGTGTAGACTGCCTCCGTCAAAGCGGTATTCTTTTCGCTGTTAAATAACTGCACGGCGCGTGTGCGTGCGCTTCTACCCATTGCTATTAATCGTTCTGGATCGGCGGCGAGGATCGCGATAGCGTCAGCAACTGCCGATGCGTCTTCAGATGGCACTAAAATACCAGTTTCAGGTATGACGAGTTCTTTGCTACCACCTAACGGCGTAGCGATGACAGGTTTACCAACCGCCATCGCCTCAATGATCGTGCGCGGGCACGCTTCTGGGATGATAGATGGCACTAATATGATGTCCAGTAGACTTGTTACAACTCGTGTGTCTGACAAAAATCCAGTGAAGATGACAGAGTCTTCAACGCCTAAATTCGCGACTTCTTGTTTTAGTTCCTCCATGTAGTCAACATCTTTTTCGAAATAGGGACCCCCAACAATCAGCAATTTGATTGATGTCCCTGTTATTGAGAAAAGCCCCTTGAGTTCTGCCATCGCACGGATTAAGAAGTGGATCCCTTTTTCCGGTGTAATCCGAGTCACAACACCCGCGAGTAGTGACGCGTCAGAGGCATCGCGAAAGAGTTCTGTCCGGAGGGTTTCTATTTCCTTCGGTGATGCCTGAAATGCGTCTAAATCGACACCGTTGTAGATTAAGGTTTGCTTTGCCGCAGGAGCAAAGTTCCACCGTGTTGCTTCCGATACCAGAATTACCCGATGCAGAAGCCTTTCGCAGAGTCGATCCAGAATACCGTAGGAGGTCGCGTAACGTTTGTGCATCAGGATAGGGATGCGGTTTATTCTTGCAACGATACCTCCAAGCAGTGCAACTGAGAGGGAATTGGCATGGATAAGGTCAATCGCGTGCTGTTTTACTGTCCGATGGAGTTGACCGATAACCCGAAGTTGACGGAAATCTTCAAGCAGATCGCCCAAGGTAAACCGTCTCACTCTATCCTTCTTATTGTGTGCGACGGGCAGAGACAGTGGAACAATACGCGTCTCTGTCTTTTCTACTTCCGCTGCGAACGGGCTATCACCCAGGCATCCGACAAAGGGGGTGAAGCGATCCTTGTCCAGTAAGTTTAGCAGAAGCAGGAGGCTCCGTTGCCCACCGCCAATGCCCGAACCGCTATCGAGATATAGGATGTTGGATTTCAATGTGTCGGATATTTTCATCTTCAGGGTTCTGTAATATTGACGTGCGAGTTTCGTCATCGCCGTGCGAGGTGCTTGCTGCTAATGTTATGTGTATCTTGATGCAGGTATCGGGCAGCGCATCTGCCATCCGCTCAGCCCACTCAATAATGCAAATTCCATCGCCTTCCACATATTCACTGAGTCCGAGTTCGGCAATCTTTTCACTGTTTTCGAGGCGATACAAATCGATGTGATAGATTGGCACCCTCGCGTTATATTCGTTAATCAGGATATAGGAGGGACTACTGACGACTTCATCCGGGGCAATACCTACGCCGCGAGCGATGCCTTGTGTTAAGCAGGTTTTGCCAGTGCCGAGATCGCCGATAAGTGCGATGACATCCCCTTGTTTAAGTGTTTTACCGAGTTTTTCGCCGAATGTCTGCGTTTCCTCGGGGCTTTCTGTTCTAAAGGTTTCGTTTCTATTTTCCATTTTTTAAACTGTTCAATCTGAGCTGCTGCGTCCGTTGTCCTTGCTGTGTTCCAATTGTTAAAAGACCTTTCATAACCTTCAAGCAGGTTCTTTAATCAATTTTAGATTGATGCTGATGAGGGAGACGTCGCCCAGACATAATGGTTAAGAGGTCTTCTTGGGTCAGATTCTCGTTGATAAATTCACCTGCGATTCTGCCTTCATGTAGCACCAAAACCCTGTCGCTCATACCGAGAATTTCTGGAAGTTCAGAGGATACAAACACAATAGCGACACCCTCTTGCGCAAGTTTTGCCATCAGGGCATGGATTTCTGCTTTCGCACCGACATCAATACCGCGGGTCGGTTCGTCAAGAAATAGCACTTTCGGGTGTGTCATCAACCATTTGCCTAAAACAACTTTCTGTTGATTCCCACCGCTGAGATGGTTCACAGGGACATTAAGCGAAGTCGTCTTAATCTGGAGGGAATCCACATAGTGTTCACTTTTTTGAAACGCCGTGTTTTGGTCGATTAGCCCGTATGATGTGATGTCCGACGAGGAACCGAGACTCGCAAGCGTCATATTACGGACGACATCTACGTCTAAGAGTAATCCGTAGCGTTTCCGATCCTCGCTGACAAGTGCCATTCCGTGCTGTATCGCTTCCCGCGGGGAGTGAATCTGAATAGCACTCCCGTCTATAACGATTTCTCCGCTCCATTTGTTGTCGTAAGCACCGAAGATGGTGCTAATCAATTCTGTCCTCCCTGCCCCCATCAAGCCCGCGATGCCGAGGATTTCTCCTCGTTTCACCTCAAAACTGATGTCTTCAAGCTGCGGCGGTTCCACTGGATAGGTGCTTAACTTTTCTACCCGGAATGCCACCGCCTTTTGTTGATTTGCCCCATTTTTAGCAATAGGATTTGTTCGCTGTTTTGGAAAGAGCGTGGTTAACTCTCGCCCGACCATTTGAGAGATGAGTGCCTCTTCGGTACATTCAGGGGATTTAATCGACTGCGTTGCTACCGTTTTACCGTCACGCAGCACCGTCACCCGGTCAGCGATTTGAAAGATCTCCTTGAGCTTGTGGGTTATATAGATACAGGCGACACCCTTCTCTCGAAGTTGCGTCAGAATTTGTCGGAGAATCTCCACTTCGCTTTCAGTCAAGGCGGCTGTTGGTTCATCCAGCACAAGTAACAGTGCATTGCCAGACTGCAAGCTGCGTCCTAAAGCCTTCGCAATTTCTACGAGTTGTTGTTGTCCAATGCCGAGTTCATGGACAGGTTTATGGAGCGGAATCGCCAGTCCGAACTGCGAAAGGAGTTCGCCCGCTTCATGATAGAGACGATACCTGTCAATGATACCGAATTGACGTGGTTCTTTGCCGAGATAAATATTTTCCGCGACTGTCATCTCTGGGATGAGTGCCAATTCCTGATGGATAATCGCGATCCCGGCGCGTTCTGCGTCACGCACGGTGTGGAATTGCTGTTCGTTCCGGTTGATGTGCAGTTGTCCTTCGTAGGTTCCGGACGGGTAAACACCACCGAGAATCTTGATTAACGTCGATTTGCCTGCACCATTTTCTCCACACAGGGCGTGGATTTCACCCGGACGCACCTCAAAGGAGACATCGTCTAAAGCCCGCATGCCGGGAAAGTCTTTGGTAATTGCCTGCATGTGGAGAAGCGGGACTGTCACTGTTCGTCAATGCTCCAATATTCGGTTTTTCCCTATTATAGCAGAATTTGAGATGGAGATCAAGTTTATAGAGTGATGTTTTTTGAGCAAATTAAATATATTTTACAAATTTAATTTGGTATAATTGAATCAGCATTTTTATAATCCTTAAACCAAACGGTAGCCTGCAACAACGGCGCAGGCGGATCTAAGGAACGCATCTGATAGTTCTGATGCACGCTATTTAACCGCAAGGTATAATTAAAAAAACATGAAACTTTTTACGTCTTTAGTTGTGTGCTTTGCCATTATTATCTTTGGCGGGTGTGCTAAATCTCACCCGAGATCCCTCGGCGATGCACCTGTTACCCTTACTGATATTATCAACGATGTTGAAAAACGCGGGATCAACTCAAAATACAAGGGACAGAAGGTTACGATTACCGCTGCTGGCAGAATTTATCCGAGTGCTGATGGGGATCCTCCAACGTTAGAATTGTTTACGCATCACAATAAAGGACATTTTTTCATCACGGACTCGGACGCTAAGTCTATGCTCCACTATTATTCAAACTACATGGAGAGTGATCTCGGACATATTCGGGGTCATACAACTTATACCTTCACACTTTCTATAAAAGACATTTCCGAAGATACAACCATACACGGAGATCGTTTCTTTATCATCCGTTCTGATGTCCCTGAGCACACCGCGAAAGCTGATATTGAAATTATTGACACGACGCTTGAACAGATTGTGGCTAGTGGTCAGAGTTATGTCGGGAAAACAGTGCGTCTTCAAGCGACTGTTTCACTTAATAGGCTAAATGAGCTGCTTGGGATTCGAGATGATGTAGACCCGGAATTGGTAAAAAATTATTCAGGCGCGATGACGCTTGCCACAAATAATAGAAATGTGACATTTTGGATTATAGATGATGTCGCAGGAGATGGTTTCTTTCCTTCCAACCTTCAAAAATACGAGAACCATCAAAGGTATACGTTCATACTCTACATTGAAAGGATCGTGAGAGAGGAAGGACAGGTTGAGATCACTACGGGCATTGCCGACGATTAATGTATTGGACTTGCCCTACTTGAAAGATTCCCTCAATTGGTGCCTTTCATAATCTCGATCCGACGGCATTCATATCCTCTATCCATCCAATGTCTGTTCAGTATCTGCAGTTTCCCGTCGTCTCGGTTTATCTCTGAATAATTTCACTTGACAGACCACGAGATAAGGTGGTATCATGCACCTCATACAGGCATCGTGTACACCTGAGTAGAAAATAGACTGTTAATTTGAAATAGCATTTTTTCTTTGCTACATATCTAAAGATATGTTATACTAATTGTATATTTAGGTTATATATTTAAAAAAATTTCGTGTTTGAAAATCGGAGAATATTATGGCTGAAGAAAAAAAGGAAGAAATGGTACCGGTTACTGCTGAATACGAAGTCGTTGATCAGGTGGACGACCAGGCTATCATTGAGTTGATGACTGGACAGACGATCCAGGATTATGTTTATTCCTTTAAACAAGGTGGACGCACCGTCGAAGGATTGACCTTAGCTGGTATTAATGAAGCCGCAAACCGTCGCGGTGGTATCCAGATTGAAGAGGTCAAATATGAGGAACGCGAACATTCTTGGATTGCGACTGCCAAAGCAGTTGATACGATTACAGGTTCATCTCGCTATGGTGCGTATGAACAACCGAAGATGGCGGGGAGTCGTCCCGATCCGTTCGCTTTCACCAAGGCAATCCATAAAGCACAACGTAACGCAATTAAACAGTTAATACCTGTGCCAGTAATCCGAGAGGTGCTGAATTTTTATCTGCACCGAAAAGCGGGGAGTGGCACCACAACACAAGAGGCACTGCCACAACAGAGTAGTGGAAATATCGCTACCGCCCAAAAAGCCGCTTTTGCCATCGCGAACAATCTGGCTGAACCGCTTGAAAAGAAAGGGGTCTCTAAGGCGGATCTCTGGAATTACATCAAACGTAAATACAGCGTAGAGTCTCGGAACGATATGACCGAGATGCAATGGACGCAGCTTTCTGCGGAACTGAAAGCCGCGGAAACGGCACCAAAGTTGCTGGATGAGCTGTGCGAACGTATTAAGCAATTAACGGCGGCTACGCAGGAGAGTGACGTTCCGGCACCTGAGGAACCCGAGAATCAGGAAACTGTATCTTCCAGTGATGGTCAGGCAGAAACCGCACAAACTCAAGATTCACCCTTTTAGTTTCTACTCTTAAATTAACAATAAGCTCCGCTGTTGGCATGGTTTCAGACCACACCAGCAACGGAGTTATTTTTAGTAAGCCCTATATCCTCACAGAGCCATTCAATTGTCACGAACCACTCTTGTAGGAGCGGTTTGTAATCCCGATTCTTACTTAGGAAACCGAAAACTGAATGGCTCTGTATATCCTCACGGTTTCTGTTGACCATGCAGCAGTGTTCTGGTAGAATAGGAGCATTGCAGTTCTATTCGTGCAAAAAGTGGTTGTTAGAAACGAGGCGGTTATGAAGGCGCGTCGATTATCTATCCAGCACATTGTCCTAATTGTGCTACTGGTGATACATATTTTGCCGGTTTGGCTGTTCAAATATACCGGCACTCAAGATGGACCAGCCCACGTCCACAACGCACACGTCTTAAAGGTATATCACAATCACGAAAACTATATCCTGCGGGAAGTCTACGAACGCAACCCGACGCTTTTTCCGAATTGGACTTCCCATGCCTTTATGGCGGCTCTCATGTTCATCTTTCCGCCTCTCATTTGCGAAAAGATATTTTTTAGCCTCTGTATAGGGCTTCTACCGCTCTCCCTCCTCTATCTCCTCAACGGTGTTCAAAAAGGCAAGACACTCTTCTGCCTCGTCGGTTTCATTTTTGCCTATAACTATTTGCTGCACATGGGTTTCTATAACTTTGCATTGAGCGTCTCGCTGTTTTTCTTTGCACTCGGTTGTTGGTGGCGATGCAAAGATAAACTCAGTCCAAAGGCATTAGTCACAGTTTATGTGTGGCTTACAGTTGTTTATCTTACACACTTTCAATCCTACGCACTGCTCACGGTATCCCTGACAGTTTTTGGTGTGTTACACTATATTTATGATGCCTTAGAATCTCCTCGGGTGCGATTAACTGCGCAGTTGAAACCCATCTTGCTCTTTTTAGGTTCCATGCTCCCCGCATACGTAATTCTGCTGTCCTACTATCTCGTGAAGCGAGAAGGAGGTGGCTACTATCGGAGCTTTGAGGGCTTGATGAAATACTTTCTCTCTATCGGTTCCATCGTTTCTTTTCGAGATGCCCATATCCTGATAGGTAACCTTCTGCTTGCTGTGCTTGCTATCGCCTTTTTACTCACCGTAATCGACAGGATTCGCAAGGTTTATGTACATCGCAATTCATCTGAATCGGAAGACGGGGATTATGGAAGTATCACGGCAATTGTGGATCGGACGGATGCGTTTTTTCTGATTGCGCTCATATTAACCTTCATCTATTTTAAATCTCCGTGGAGTTTGCGTTCTGGAGGTATGTGGATCAGTGATCGGATACATATCTACATTTTACTCGCCCTGCTTCCGTTTTTTACCTTTAGCCTCCATAAATTCATTGACTATGTCTTTGGTGGCATCCTGATTGTTTTAGCGTTGTGGCATCTCGGTTATCACGTTCAAACCTATTATCTGATGGACATAGACGCTAAAGAAGCACTTTCGTCGGCTGAGATGATTGAACCGCATACTGTCCTTGCAAGCCGTCCTGGGTCATGGGGTGGCACACCTGATTCGGCTGATTGGGATTTCAAGTATATCCTGCCATTTGAGCATATCGAAGGCTATTTGGCGTTAGAGAACGGTGTTGCCTATCTTCAGAATTATGAGCCAAGCACGGATCATTTTCCACTGCGTTACAAGAACAGAAAAGTGCCAGCAGACTATATCCTCGTCTGGCGTACAGAATATGATGGTGTCGGAGATCTCGTTCAAGATTATGAAGTGATTCATTCAACGAACTATAATCGACTGTATCGACGAAAGAGAATCGCACCAGACGCACAATTGTGGGAGGGCACCACAACGCTCACTTTCGACATGCAACCGCACGATGGCAGAACCACCTTGGGGCATATCGCTATATACAGGGGTACTGACTATACGGATGGACAGTACGGTTGGATGTCGAAATCTGTTCAGGATGAATTTAGAAAGGGTGGCGGCGGTTTTGAACTTAAATATTGGCATACTGAAGATACGAGATCTGTGCAGAACATGCACAATGTCTCGGCAGAAGATGCGCCAAATCTTCTGCTATATCAGGATAACCTCTGGGGTGAAGAGGATGGTGTTTTCAGAATCGCACTCCCTAATGGCACTTATGAAATAACGTGCTATTTCCACGCCGGAGTTGTGGCACCGGTGGAGATTAACCTCATAGCGAACGGCGAAAAGAGATTCCAGAAATTGCGTCTCACTTCAGCAGATGGGACGGCGGAAAAGCGATACACCGTCACTATTACTGATGAACGTCTAACACAGGTGATTTATACACAGAAAAAACGTTGGACGTGGAGCGGTTTCACGGTTAAACGGCTGTCAAACTGAGCAGATACTCTCGGCTCCGCAGGGCATCTTGCAGCGAATGTGCAGTCGGTGTGTTTTCGAGGAGGAGATCGCCAGTATATTGCCGTGTTTTCAGGTGGTCTGCAATTGCACGGAAGTCAACAAACCCATCACCCACTTCTGAGAGAACCCCGTCCTCCATTTTCTGCTTGAAGTGTACCGACGTGAGATCCTCCATCTTGACGGCACCCCAGAATTCGTCTGGAGGATTCACTGTTGTCCCGTCAGCGCGATAGGTATTTGTTTCATCGTACGTGAGTTTAGCACCGCCCGCGACGGCTAACTTCAAGGTTAGTGTGGCGGTTTGTCGGGCATTCTCTATGGCGAAAATCATCGGATAGTCCGGTAAGAGTGCCTTGTAAAGCTTTAGGTTAGCGATAGCAGCAGATTCATCAATGTCCCCTTCGCTGTCGAGATCGACAAGTCGAAGCCGAGCGCGCGCTGGACAGAGTAGATATGCCAATTTCTTCGCCCTAATAATCTGTTGTGTATCTGCTTCCGTGTCGTTTGGGTGTGAAAGCCAAGGATGAGACATCGCATAACTCAAGGTGAGTCCAGATGCTTTTTCGGCGAAGCGCGCGATGCCTTCAAAAAGCGTGGGGTGCTTTGTTTCATAAGTCTCTCCGCTCCAAACAGCGTCGGAGATGGTTCTGAATTCAGCATCGGTGTACGCAGGCATCGCGGATTCGAGTTGTTGAACGAGTTTTCCGAATTCGGAGTTGCGGAGGTAATCGCCCTCGCGGACCTCCATATCCTTAAACCCGTTTGCGCCGAATTCTACCATGAGTTCATCGAAGCGGGCACCGTTTTCTACCTCTTCAGCCCAGATATTGGTTACAATTCCGAGTTTTTCAAACATTTTGACATCCTTTTCGTCTTAAGATATGATATACAACTGAGATCAGAGCATATACCTAAGGAGTTTCGACAATACGTATGGCACAAAATAAACAATTTACCGATGAGCTTAGACTCGCTGCCGCACCGATTTGGGAAGCTGATCTTAAACACCCATTCGTTCGCGGTATTGCTGATGGAAGTCTCCCTAAGGAGAAATTCAAGTTCTACCTTATTCAGGATTATCTCTTCCTATTGGACTATAGCCGTGTGTTTGCACACGGTGTTATCAAAGCTCACGATGAAGCCACGATGGCGATATTTGCGCAGCTTCTCAACGAAACGCTGAACACTGAAATGGATTTGCATCGTGGATATTGCGAGAAGTTTGGTATCTCTGCCGCTGAGATGGAAGCCGCTCCGGTTGCACCGACAACACATGCTTACACTCGACACGTGCTCAATGTGGCGGAAGCCGGGACTTTGGCGGATCTCATTGCTGGTGTTCTACCGTGTCAGTGGGGTTACGCTGAGATCGGTACAACACTTGCCGAACAAGGTGGTTCACCGGAACCGCTCTATCAGGAATGGATTGATATGTACGCCTCCGCTGAGTTCCTCTCGCTCGGCGAATGGTTACGGAGTCTACTCAACAGTCTCGTAGTAGAGTATAGTCCCTCTGAAAAGGAGCGGATTAAAAACTACTTCTTAATGAGTAGTCGTTATGAATACCTCTTTTGGGAGATGGCTTACACGCAAGAGGAATGGAAAATTTAGCCTGATAGCGGCACGGCAAAATGAAATACGCTACCTTGTCCTAAAACGCTGTCCAGCCATATCCTTCCATTATGACGGAGGACGATATGCTTGACAATCGCAAGCCCTAAGCCGGTTCCTCCCATTTCTTGAGCGCGCCCTTTGTCCACTCGGTAAAACCGCTCAAACACGCGAGACTGGGATTCCATCGGGATACCGATACCTGTATCTTTTACACGCACAATAATTTCTTCCACGGTTATATTGAGTCCGTCAAATACGTTGCTTGTGTCAGTCTCTGCCGAGACCGTGATAGTACCGCCATCTGGTGTGTATTTAATCGCGTTGTCGATCAGATTTACAAAGATCTGCATGAAAAGTTGTTGATCTACATTGACTTCCGGAAGTTCGTCAGGAATCTCCCATTTTAAAACCAGTCCCGATTCCTCTAATAGCGGTTCAAACACGTCTAAAATTGGTTCATGGAAGGTATTGAGGTGGTGGGGTGAGCGTTTCAATTCTACCTCACCTAACTCCAACCGAGAGAGTTCCAACAGCTCCGAAACTAACCTTGAAAGTCGTGTTGAATGATTGAGGATTTTCACAAGAAACTTTTCACCTGTCTTTGTCCGAACAGAATCTCCACCGAGTAAGGTTTCGGCGTAACCTCGGATTGTTGTGAGTGGCGTACGGAGTTCGTGTGACACATTCGCCACGAAGTCGGCGCGAATCCGCTCTAATTGTCGTTCCTTAGTGACATCGTGGATAACAATAACGTACTCTTGACCGGCAGAGACTGGCACGACCGTAACCTCTACCTCCGGTTCTGTTAGGTTACCGAGACGGATTTCCGCGAATGCGACAGTTTCTGTCTGTTCTGCCTTCTGTAGCAGTGCCTGTAATTCGGGGATCCGATTGATTTCGATCAGTGCTTTGCCGACATAATCATCAGGCAGATCCAACATAGAGGTCGCCGTCGGATTCGCATAGGTAATCTCAGACGCACCATTTACAAGTAGGATGCCTTCGCCCATGTTTGTTAAGATGGTTTCGGAACGCCGGTGTTCTTCGGAGATCTTGTCAATCTGTTCTTGCACCCTATCCGCCATCAGGTTGAAATTCTGGGAAAGTTGTCCCAATTCATTCCTCGAATCAATGGGTACACGCGAGCTTATGTTGCCAGCAGCAACGGATTGGGTCATCTGTGTTAATTTCTCAATCGGTTTTATGATGGCACCCGTGCTAAGGACACTAAACACGATTGTAAGGATGAGTCCCGCTACACTCGCAATTAGGACCACCCGTCGGAGATTGCCAATCGCTGTATTAACGGCTTCCATTGGAAGCGCGACACGGCAGATGCCAATCAAGGTTCTTTCTCCGTTTGGCGAATCTTCTGTGCCAGCATTGCGATATATTGGCATTGCGAAGTAACGAAATTCCGTCTGTGTTGTATCGCTGTACCGATCCCGAATACCGATTCCGTTTTTAAGAGCCTCTTGGACTTCTGGGCGTTCGAGGTGGTTGTCCATCGCTCGTAGTGCTTGTCCATTTCGTTCTGTATCACCCCAGACAGTTCCATCCGTGCCGATGAAGGTCAACCGAGCCTTTTCGGTCTTTCCGAGTCTATCGACGAGAGAATCTATAGCATCGTAACTAAACTTATCTTCGGCAGGGAGTTTTTCGATGAAGAACTCTGTCGTGAGTGCTGCCTGAATTTCCAATTCACTGGTAATTCGCTTGCTCATTGAGTCTTTGAGCATTGTACCGAGATAGAAATACATGGCGAGCATCACCAAAAGCACAATGCCTATATATCTGAGGGTCTGTTGTGTGCGGATGTTCATCTATGAATTGTCCTTCGGTGTTTGATGCTATTTGACCTCTAACCGTTTGGAATCCGTTATCCATTGTGGACACGGGCAACACAAACCTATAATGTTACACGGGTTAATTTTAACACAATGATAGCACAATTTCGGCGTAACGCGCAAGTCAAAACTAACTGATCCCTTTTTTCGCCACTTGACATCTAAACCAGATTCTGCTAAACTGAGAACTAACTGAATTGATTGGTTTGTAGGTGCTGCTTGCAAGCCCGTACTATTTAAAGTAAGATTGTGATTACGCCTCACAGGAGACACGCATGAATATCCGATTTGAAGGCATTTTTTCACCCACAGTAACTCCGATTGACGAAAAAGAACGTGTTGATGAACGTGGATTTGTCAACCAACTTAACCGCCTAATTAATAACGGTGTTCACGGTATCTATCTACTCGGGAGTTCGGGTGAATTTACGACATTAACGAATACAGAACGCGAACGCGCATTGGACATCGCTCTCAAAGCAGTCGGGGGTCGCGTCCCGGTTATCTGTTGTGTGATGGATACAAGCACCCAACGCGTCATCCAAAACATTGAAATCGCTGAACAGTTCGGCGTTGATGCAGTCGCTGCGACGCCTGGTTACTATTATCCTTCCACCGACGATGCGGATCTGATCGAATTCTATCAGACGGTTGCCGCGAGTACAGAACTCCCTGTTTTCATCTATAATATCCCTTCTACTGTTAAAACCTTCATTAAACCGGAGATCGTCGTCGAGCTTGCAGAAACCTGTGAGAATATCGTCGGTGTTAAAGACAGTACCGGCGATTGGACGAACTCCCTCAATCTTATAGCACTGCTCGGTGAGCGGACAGATTTCTCTATCTTTCTCGGTTCGCATGTCGCACTCGGTGCAGCTGTCCTATTCGGGGCAGACGGCGGTGTTGTCTCGATTGCAAACGTTGCCCCAAAAGAATCCGTTGCACTCTACAATGCCGCGAAGGCACGTGATATTGATGAAGTCCACCGGTTACAAATGTGGATGCTGCGGCTTAGCAAAATGTATACATACGGACAGGGTGTCAGCGGGATGAAAGCGTGTCTTGAAATTTTGGGGGTCTGCAGCGCACGCACGACGAGTCCCCTGCTACCGCTCACTGATGCTGAGAAAGCGGAACTGCGGCAATTGCTGACGGAGTTGGGAGTGCGTGAATGATTGAGATACAACCGATCCGCAAACCCCTTGATGCTACGATAGCGGTACCCGGTTCTAAGAGTTATACCAACCGGGCTTTATTGGTTGCTGCTATGGCACACGGTGTTTCAACGCTGACGGGCGCGCTTTTTAGCGACGATACGCGTTATATGTCTGCGTCGCTGCGAAAACTCGGTGTCAAGATTGACGCTGATGAAAAGCGGGCAAGGTTTGATGTCCGTGGAAATGGCGGCAATATTCCGGTTTCGAGTGCGGATCTCTACATCGGAAACTCAGGCACTACTTCACGCTCGCTTACCGCCTACGTTTCGTTAGGTCATGGGAAATTCGTCATTGATGGCGATGAACCGATGCGCCGCGAGCGTCCTATCTCTGACTTACTTGACGCACTCAGGCAAATTGGGGTTTCGGCGCGCTCTCAATTTGAAAACGGACATCTACCTGTCATCGTCGAAGCAGACGGACTTGAAGGTGGAAAAACCCGCCTTGATATCAGTAAGAGCAGTCAATTCTTAACAGCACTGCTCCTCATCGCGCCGTACGCAAAAAACGGTATGGAGATTGAGGTCGTCGGTAACCGCGAACTGCCTTATATTGCCATCACATTGGCAGTGATGGCAGCGTTTGGGGTGAAGGTCATTAACGAAGACTACAAGTATTTTCGGATTGAAGGCGGACAGCCGTATCAACCGCGTGACTATAATATTGAACCGGATGCCTCTAATGCCTCTTACTTCTTTGCTGCTGCTGCGATCACCGGTGGAAGTGTTACTGTCCAACGCCTACACTTAGATTCCATTCAAGGCGATGTTCAGTTTCTGCGTATTTTAAAGCAGATGGGATGTCAGGTTACTACTTCTGACGTTGGCATTACTGTTACCGGACCGAGCCAGTTAAAAGGAATTGATGTGGATATGCGGACGATTTCGGATACTGCCCTGACCCTCGCTGCGATCGCCCCTTTCGCTGATAGCAAAGTGACCATCCGAAACATTGAGCATACACGCTGGCAAGAGACCGACCGGATTCATGCGATGGTGACGGAACTGCGGAAATTAGGTGTGCCTGTCGTTGAACACCGGGATGGACTCGAAATTTCACCTGCCTCTATTACCCCCACCGAGATTGATACATACCAGGACCACCGTGTGGCGATGGCATTTGCGCTCGTCGGCTTAAAAACACTTGGGATTCGGATTAATGATCCAGAGTGTGTCAGCAAGACGTTTCCTAATTATTTTGAGGTGTTGAAACAGTTGTACGTCTGAGTTTTGGAAAGGAAAACATTTTGCGTTTCTTTGCCGTAGTCGTTCTGAGTGGGATTTTCTGTCTATTTTATTGTCAGGTAGTGCAATCTGCTGAGATTAAGATTGTTGACAATAATGTCTTCGTGGAAACTGATACCTATGAAATTCAATTCTCAGATGGTGTTATCACCCACCTTTATAACAAACTGACTGAAGAAATCTATACCCTTCCTGCCGGTAGTGACGGCGTTACAGGTTTTCGTGGGCGCAGTGGATTATTAAAAAGAGACGGCAGATCTATCTGGACCGACCAAGTTTCGCTAACTGAGGCAAGGAAAATCGCTCCCCTCAAAGCAGAGATTATATTTATGATAGGACGGAATGAAATTCGCTTGTTCATAGCCGTTGATGAGAATACCGGTGATTTGCTGATTGAACAAGAGGGTGTTTCGGACACAGAAGGCGTTTATGGAATTCAGTGGGGGTGTGGGAATCTGGATGTCAGGCATTTGGATCTTATTCTTCCGGCGGAAGGCGGACAAATCATTGAGGCAACATCTCAAGTCACTTCCAGAAGTTTCAATTACCCCAATTGGAAAGCTGGCGGTTGGGAAGCACAACTCGCAATTCTTCAAGGAGAGCAAGGAGGATTTTCTGTTCGCGGGGTAGATGAAACTTTTCAGTTTAAAGCTCTCCACTATGAAAAAGATATAGAGAGTTTTTCGCTTGGTTTTGAGACACAAAATCAAGCACCTTTCGATCTTCTTACTTCTGCAAAATCTGTTATATGGAGACTGAATACATATAGCGGTGATTGGCGTGAACCTGCAAGACGGTATCGGGATTGGATGGAACAAACATTCAAACCTTGGCGATTAGATAAAGTGCCGATATGGGTGCAAGACATTGGCTTGGTTGTTATCTACCACGGTTTAGATGTTGGAATATTAGATGCATTGGCGAAGCAAGTTAATCCAGCAAAGACTTTGCTATATGTGACAGGATGGCGAAAAGACGATTTCGATCAGAATTATCCCGATTATACGGCAAAATCTGAGTTTGGTGGTTTTGTTAAGGTTGCTCATCAACACAGGTTTCGAGTGATGCCGCATGTGAATCTCATTGGAGTTTCAACCTATCATCCGCTCTACGCGAAATTTCAGAAATTCCAATTTCGGGACCCCTGGAGCGGAGAACTTATTGGCTGGCGATGGGACGAAACAGGGATGCCTCACCGACATGCTTGGATAAATCTCGCAAGTTCTGCATTTAGAAAACACTTTATTCAGCAGTTGCGAGCGGTATGGGAAAAATATCGGGTGGATGCATTTCATTTAGACATTAGTCACGCTGTGGTAAATGATGCAAATGGATTGATTAAAGGGGTGAACGCTGGTCAAGGGAACGTCCAAATGCATAAGGAATTGGCGGAGGCGATGCCGGGTGTTGTTTTTAGTGGTGAGCACTTGCATGAAGTGACATTCTTCCGTGAAAGTTTCGCGCAGCGTTGGAAACTTCCACCAGAATGGGACCTCACCCCAAGAGGGACTCCTCATCCAATTAGTTCGTTTCTATTTTCTTCTTATACATTGCCTTACGGCTATTTAGGATTGCCTAACCCCGATAGAGGCCCACAACTTTACCAAGAGTACCTGGATGCGTATGAGAATTGGGGTGTTTTGCCAACGCTTCGTATCTGGTCGGTGGAGGACTTGAAACCTGAGCGGGTCAGGACACAGAAGTTACTCTCAATCGCTCGGACTTGGCAGCAACTTGGTTTTAAACCCGATTTTGAGACGGTCTGGGGAGCTGATACTCTGTTTCAATATGTGGGTAAAGGTGGTGAAACTGCATTACTAAAAACTACCGGTGCTGGTTCCATTTTTGATTTACCTCAGAAAGGCACTGGATATGAAAGAGTCTTTGGTGTGACACAGGTAAAGACTGATCGAAGCCTTCCACATTGGCATGCTTATAGTGAGACGAAAATACTCGGATTGAATCCTAATGGGTCTTATCTCTTAAGCGATGCACCGCGCGATTTCTCTCAAGTACATATTAACGCCTTGCCGGAAGGGGTTTCAGTGACGGAATCACGTGTGTCAAAAGGTGCTGCGCTGTTTCGACTTGAAAGGACAAACATTTCCCACGAGATTAATTTATTATCACAGTTTCATCTTGTAAGAACGGGCATTATCGTGAATGGACAAGAATTACCGCGACAAAAAGGGGCAACCTTCGGGCCTGGTGAGACTTCTCTTTCTGGTATATCTAAAGCTGCAATTCGAGCACAACCGCCTTGGCAAGGTGTCATCGGTGATGCATTTGGAGAGTGGAAACTATCGCTGCCGAATAGCCCTCGTATTCGTTTGGAATTTGATATCGGATTGTTAGATGGTTCCGGTTTCGAGAAATCCGATGGTGCCACTTTTGTTGTTTCTGTCCAAGAAGATGAGATTTTTCGCGAACATTATAATCAGCGTCGATGGAAGCATATCAGTCTGGATTTGACCACTTATCAAGGACAGCATATTACGCTACGTTTTACCACCAATCCGGGACCCAATAGAGATCCGGGTTGGGATTGGCCAAGATGGGGTGAACCTAAAATCGTTTCTGAACCATCAAATGAACTTGTGAAAGTAGGATTTTTTCTCCCTAATGAACCGATAAAGAGTTTACCTGATACCGTAAAACACATAGGAAATGCACAATATTCACTTGAAAGTGATTTACCTGCACAAATTCTTTTTTTCTTTGAGTCTGGCGAACAGGTGCTTTCCGCGTATAATTTGAGAGATACTGATTTTGTTGCCGGATTACAGTTTGATAGCATATTCCAACTTGGAAGTGTCTGGAACTCAGGTGAACCTACTATTGTCAATATTGGTGGAGTTCGTAAGGCAAGCATTATTGCCCATCCACCTCCTGGAGGTCAAACTGTTCTTCAGTTTTTACTATCGTTGCCCCACGCACGCGAAGTGATATTTTCTTTTTCAATGGGATTACAAAATGGATGTAGTGATGGTGTGTTTTTTAAAGTACTTGTAAACGGTGAAGCACAATTTGAACATTTCACAAACGCTTTTAGATGGGAAAATGCAAATATATCTCTTTCGGAACACGCGGGTGATCAAGTATTATTGGAATTGATAACCCATCCAGGCGAGAATGTATCCTGTGACTGGGCACATTGGGCGGATCTGTTTATTCTGCAAAGGGAATGAAATCCAGTGGAGATGTCAATCAGGACGGAACAATCAACATCCTCGACCTTGTTCTCGTCGGACAGAACCTTGGACAGAAACCACCATCCGACACGAGGGCAGATGTCAACAAAGATGGGCAGGTGAATATCCTTGACCTTGTGCTTGTTACAGAACGTCTTGGTGAGAATGTAGCTGCTGCGCCTTCTCAAGTGAATACTGTCAAATCTGTAACGTTCTCATCTGAAAACATTATTGTGGTACAGCGTGCGTTGGGCGAGTTAGAAGCCGTGCCGGAGAAATCGCACAGTGTTGAGGTGACAATTCAGTTCTTACGTACTTGGCTAACAAATGCCAATCAGAATGTCACGGAAACGAAACTCCTCCCGAATTACCCTAACCCCTTCAATCCTGAGACGTGGATTCCGTACCAGTTGGCGGAAGCCGCAGATGTGAGTGTGAAAATTTACGATGTCGGCGGTCATTTGGTCCGCACAATTTCTATCGGGTTCAAACCTGTAGGATACTACCTTACGCGAGCGCGCGCGGTCTATTGGGATGGACGGAATGAGGTCGGTGAATCTGTTTCAAGTGGTGTTTATTTTTTACAGTTCGTGGCCGGAGATTTTGCTACGACACAACAAGTGGTGATAGTGAAATAGAAATGTTAATCAAATCGAAGTCTCGCCCGGAATTCTCCCAAAATGGCGATCCCTCCACCATAAAATAGCACACCCAACGGAATCAATACCCAAATGGGCAGAAATCCCTTCAATACTGTCAAACCGATGCCCATCACACCAGAAAGAATTCCTGCTTTCAAAAGAGTGGGGAATATCAGAGGCGTTTCTCGAAATTTGACAATGTTTCTTGAGATGTAGCCGATCCCAAAGATGAGCAGAAATGCCTCGCTCATCACCATTGCAATCGCTGCACCGACATGGTTGAAACGCGGAATCAAGTATAGGTTCAGACAGATGTTCAGGAGTGCCGTTGTTCCCATGAGTACCGAAAAAGCGCGGCGTTTGTCCGTCGCTCGAAGCACCGCCAGTATTGCTGTCGTTACGAAGATGAGTCCTCCTGCCCAACTAAGCCATTGGAGTGCTTTCGCGACTTTATTCAGCACGTCTGGTGTGTGGGCCGGCGGAAGTAGTACTGTCGTAATTTCGGGAGATAATATCGAAAGCCCAACTGCGAGCGGAAGTCCACTCAGCACCATCCATCGCATACCGAACGTGTATGCCCCCGGGAATCTCCCTTTTTCTCTTTCATAAGCACGCGATAAGACGGGGAACATTGCACCCATCATGAACGCCCCTGGCAGAATCGTGAAGGCATTGACAATCATATATGCTAAGCCGTACCATGCATTGGCATCGACTCCATCTGGACTCAGTTTTGACAGAAGAATTGCATCAACACGAAAATAGAGGAGGTTAAAGAGGTTGCCAATCGCAAACGGCAGTGCCTGCTGCATCAGCACCGTCACAATCTCTCGACTCGGTCGAAAACGGAGTGGGGTGAAGCGGTATCGGGTAAACCCGACGCTCAAAATCAGGTTAATACAACTTGCTATCAGTCCCGCTTGACAGACAGCCACCAGTCCGTAGCCAAATAGAATCGCGCCTGCACCGATTAAGAGGAACGTACCGCGCTCGGCTATTACAGTCAAAGCTTCATATTTCATCTCCTCGTGTGCCCGAAAGACGCATCTGTATAATTGCGCTAAGGAATTCACAATCTCTGCAAGTCCTAAAAAAACGATCATCTCCACGATTATCGGGGTGTAGAGATATATACCGCTGATGATCATGATGCCATAAGCGATGATCGACAGAATACAGCGAACGATAAGGGCATTGCCGAGGTAGTGCCGAGTCTGTTGCAGATGCAACGTCATTTCTCGGATGAGTGGGTTTTGTATGCCGAGTTCTGTCAGGATTGCGACCAAATTGGTGAGCGCGATTGCAACGAAATAGCCGCCGTACTCACTTTCCAAGAAGTAACGCGGCATGAGCCAGACCGTTATCACGAGTGAGCCGAGGCGGCCGATAAGGTGCGCGCTAAAAAGGCTGGACGTGTTTTTAAAGATACGGTTCATCTAATGTGACAACGTTGATTCCCGTACATGTTCGATCAAAAGGGTATTCACCAAAGTTTCAATTGATACACCTTGTGCTTGTGCTTTTTGACTGAGTTCTTCGGCGATTTCGGGAAGAATTGCGACACGAATCGCCCGCTTGTTTAATGTTTCAAAGCGAAACCACTGGTCATCGTCCTCCATCAAATCGGCGGTATCTAAGTTATCCCAGAAATCAGCCTCCTCTTCATAGGTTGAAAACTCGGGTACCTGCAACTTTTTCATCTTCTGTGCCTCCTAAAGTTTCGTTTTTCGTGGGCGGTCATATTTCGTGCGGTAATGGGTTTATACGTAGTTCCTCGGATGCCCTCCAAGACAACAAATAAGTATCGTCCATCTGCTGTTTGTCCGTAAACAAGATATCGATTTTGCCCCTGACGACGGGCTAAATGGTGTGGATCTTCACAAACCTCCCATACCTCACCCGGTTCTATGTTATGCCGAGCGATATGTTCAACGCGGTAGTCGTCCCATTCCAATCTGCTGATGTACATGGTTTACTCAAAAAATGTACCTGCTTCAATACAATCCAATTCTAACATAATTTGGCACCAAAGTCCAGTAGTTATCACTTTCTCCGTGCTGCAGGCTTTGTGCGCCGAGGTGGGCAATAGTCGCACCGCGTGGAACATTAAAAATAGCATCTGCAAAGTGGACTCTCTCGCCAAGTCTGTCTCGAACTGCGTCCCCGTAGGTCGCAAGTCCATCACCAACAAAGTTAATAGGGCAATTTGAAGGTGCGTGTGTATCGAGGTGATCGAGGAAGGCATCAATCGATAGGCAAAGGTCTTCGCTGAGACGTTGCCATTCGGTTCCGCCTTCAAAAATTGCCCCATAGATTTCACTCCGGCGTGCGTCGAGAAGTGGACAGGTAACACCGTTTGCCCATCGAAGATTATAGGCGATCGCTTCCAGAGTTGAAACACCCACAATCGGTTTGTCGAGAGCGTAGCAGAGGGATTTGATCGTCGCGACACCGATACGGATACCCGTGAACGACCCCGGTCCAATACCAACAGCACATCCGTCTAGGTCATCTGCAGTAATGTTCCCCCATTTTAAAACGCTGTCAACAGCGGGCATGAGTCTGGAGGAATGTGCTTGGACGATATTGAGCGTATGTTCTGCGACTAAGTTCTCGCCATCTATTAAAGCAATACTCCCGATAGGAGTTGAGGTGTCAATGCCTAAAATTTTCATCCTTCGATTTTTGCTTCTTCCAACCGCTAGAATTCTTAAAGTGTGATTTTCCTAATGAAAGTCCCGAAGGGTTTTCAAGCCCTTCGGGAGGTCTAACACAAAAACTAATGTCCCCAATATCTACTTCGTTTTTAGTCTTGCCCAGGTAGTCGAAAGTTTACCGGATGCGTCCACGTCAAGTGTGTCTGGTAGCAATTTTTTAATCTCTGCCTGACTGAGAACAGAGGCATAGATTCGTGAATCTTCGATGTGAGCATCAAGATCACCGGGACCGCCGCCCAAACCGCCATGACGCTTGCCCCAAATCGCCTCGGCATCGTTATTATCAAAAGTGACAAATTGACCGAATGTGTAATCGCCAATTTCGTCCCCGTTACGATATATTCTCACACGCGCCGTTCCACCATCATCTTCATACGAGATCGCCATCATAATCAATTCACCCGCTTTCTTTTCCTCAAATCCGGGTTCCGGGTCCTTGGTGCGGTGAAACCATCCGCTACCTGCCATCCAACGATGGTGCTGGCGTTCTCCAAAAACAATTGCGTCAAATGTCGGATCAGAGAGGCGGTCGATAGTCAATATCGAACCCTTTTGGATATCAAGGTCATCCATAATAGCCCACGACACCAACGTCTTTTCTCCGATGTCAGGACCGTCATACCCACTGGCGATTGCCCACTTACCGAGGTCAACATTCAACTGCCCGTCCTCAATTATAGCACCCATGAGTGTAATGTCGGCAAAATTACCCATAAGATCTTCCAATTCGACCCCTTTTTCAAATGTCCAGTGTCCAACAAGGGTTTCTGCTTTTTCTGCCTGTCCTAACGCCGGTATTGATAAGTTGAGCAGAAGCAGTACCGAGCACACCCAGATGTAATAGTGTTTTAGGTCCTTCATGGTCATCTCCTCCATTTGTTAATTCGGGTTGAGGTTTTTCCAAAGACCGCTGAAATTCAAATACAATGTTCGCCGCTATCCATTTTGCGGATTGGCACGAACTTAGAGACAGAAGGTTGCCTCACAGCGTGCGTCCGCTAACAATATATTCGGACTGAGTATATCACGTCTGGGGAAAAAAGTCGTGTTTTTTGGGATCTCTATTTTTCTGCGGGTGATGGTGCGTGGGTCGTCCTAATCTTAATTCAGAGATGAGAGCAATTTTTCAAGGTGCTGTATGTTCCGTTCAATTTCTATGGCATCCGGTGGTGTTTCTGCAAGGTGAAGGTACTTCTCAAAGGCGGTTATACCCTCGCTATACGCATGATTTTTATAGTGTAGGTAGCCGAGCAAGCGATAATCGGCTGCGATGTTCGGCAGCAACCAAGTGATGCGTTCAGCAGCAGTAAGTGCTTTGTCGTACTGCTCAAGGAGTGTATAGGCACGCGTTAGATTCCGCAGAATGCGCGCTAAGATCTCCTTGTCTGTTGCTTCGGCTAACATACTCGGTTCAAGGGACACGGTTTCATCGAAACTGGCTTGGAGTTTTGCTCGAAGCGTATCCTCGGTCATGCAGGTCCCGTTTTCAAACACATCAAGAAGAATATCCAAATGTTCAGACTGGTATTTCACGAGGAAATGCCCTGGAAAATTTACACCGACGAGTGGCAAACCCGCACGCCTACCAACTTCAAGATAGACAACCGCCAGTGTAATTGGAATGCCTGTCTTTTTATCGATTACAAAGTTGAGAAAGTTGTTGCCTAAGGCGTAGTAGTTGTCGGTATTTCCTGTGAAACCTCTTTCTTGAAATAGGTAACGGTTCAGTTCAGCAATGTATTGCTCAGGGAGCGTCATCTCTTGGATCCGGTCTCGAACGGTATCTGCCATCTCGTCCAACTGGTGGAGATAATTCTCAATATTGAGTTCACAGTACTCGCTTTGCGCGATAAGTAGGGCACCTGTTGCGAGTTGTATTTCGCCGTTATCAAGGTTCGCGAAGGAGAAAAATGGGTCTGTTTGCGATTTTTTAATCATTATTTCTAAAAAAGTAAGTTTTTCTTGCATTCCCTGAAAATATGTTGTATAATTAAGGCAATCTTTGCGTGGGGGATTAGCTCAGCTGGGAGAGCGCTTGCATGGCATGCAAGAGGTCACCAGTTCAAGTCTGGTATCCTCCACCTTTTTTATTTTCTCCGCTGTTCCGGAGATGACTTAGGTGTTTCGTCTCGTTCCTTGTTGGTTTGAGCCTTCGTTGTTCTGCGCGGGATACCGTTATCTAGTACACCTAAGAGTGTTAAATGAAGTTGTGCTCGTGTCGGCAAGGTCTGAACTAACCCTTCCTCAATCCCCTCGATTTGTTCTTGTATCTCTTTCCGTTTCGCTCGAAATTTGTCCAAGGTTTCCTGGATCTCCGCGTCTTTGGCGAGCGAATCCTTTGCGAGCCGATTTAGGGTTTTCAAGTCGTCAACTGCCTGAATCTGCTTTTGCCGTTTCAGCTCCCACAATGCTTTGAGTTGCGTCTGTTGTGCTTCTGTTACGCCGAGGTCTGCCAGCGTTTGTCCCTGCTTGTTTTCGCCGTCGTTCTTTTGTGCCCATGCGATAACGCCGCAAAGCAAAACACATATCAGGATACCCAAGATGTGTTTTACCCTAATCTGTCGGTGCTGGTTTCGTATCCCTTTGACGTTTTGCATAAATCCTCACCTCTGACTTTAGTATAGAACGTGATTAGATGTTCTTATACCATAATAACATGTGAAGCTAAGGATGTCAAGTTTAAACAGCACACGAAACGAAAGTAGCATCAAACATCGACTGAAAGGTTTCCAGTAAAAATTTCGCTTGACAAAAAATAACGCATCTATTACAATTGTTTTTAAGATTATACTTTGAATGGCTACACGTTACACGAAGGGGGTTTGGCGTGCAAAGGAGAGTTGAATGCTTTATAAGGGCTTAAAACTGGATCGGTTTCAAGAGGAAGCGATAGCGGCGATTAATCGGGATACTTCGGTGATTGTCACCGCACCTACAGGCGCAGGTAAGACTGTCATCGCTGAGTACGCTGTCGAAAAGTGCATTCAGGAGGACCGTCGCGTTATCTATACTGCTCCGATCAAAGCCCTCAGCAACCAGAAATATCGGGATTTTTACGCCGAATACGGGGAGAAGATTGGTATTGTTACTGGCGATGTCGTACTAAATCCGTATGCCCAAGTCCTGTTGATGACAACCGAGATTTTTAGGAACACTATCTTTGACGACATCGAAAGGTTACAAGATGTCTCTTACGTCATCTTTGACGAAATTCATTATATTAATGATATTGAACGCGGCACTGTTTGGGAAGAGAGTCTTATCTTCGCACCTCAACATATCAAATTTGTTTGCCTGAGTGCCACAATTCCGAACATTAATCCATTCGCTGAGTGGATGCAGAGTGTACGGGATATTGACATTGAAATAGTCGAAGAATTAAAACGTCCTGTCCCTTTGGAGCATCACCTCTATTTTAAAGATTACGGTGTCGGTGGTATAAAACATATCGCTGCTCTTCGCAATAAAGCGAAACACGACGCGCGTAAACAGAAGCCCGATCTGCTTGATGATAAGAAGACTAAAGCACTTCCCTCTGACTTTATAGAGACAAGACTTATTCCGCATCTTCGTCGAAAAGAACAGCTACCGTGCCTCTATTTCTGTTTTAGCCGCAAAGGCTGTGAAGGGAATGCAACTTCATTGGTATTTGGGTCGCGGTTACAGTTGCTTGATAAAAGACAAAAAACACAGATTTTGAAGCAATTTGATGAACTCTGTCTCCAATTCGACATCGTTGACGAGAAGAAGATTACTGAATTTCGGAGATTGGTTAGCTGCGGAATTGCCTATCATCACGCTGGTATGCTACCGACGCTTAAAGAAGTCGTTGAAAGGTTGTTTACTTCTGGATTGATTCAACTCCTCTTTACCACCGAAACGTTTGCCGTTGGTATTAATATGCCAGCCTGCACGGTGGTCTTTGACAGCCTTGAAAAATTTGATGGCATCGGATTTCGATACCTCAAGACCCGGGAATATCACCAGATGGCTGGGCGCGCGGGCAGACGCGGTATTGACACCATCGGCTATGTCTACGCCCAAATTGAGCCTGCATACACCGATTCAAACGAGGTTCGAGGTGTTATTTCTCATGAGATAGAGCCCATAGAGAGTCAGTTTAATCTTTCCTATTCGAGTATTCTCAATCTTTATCAGAAATATGGCGATGATATTTACGATGTCTACACAATGAGTTTAAGCAATCATCAAAACCGGACGCGGGTGTCTAACCTCAACAATCAGATTGAGACGAAAACAGAGAAACTCCGGACACTACCTCAACCGCAATGTATTCATGATGGCATTGACGGGAGTGCACAAATTCAGACACATTATCGCCACGAACGGGATCGTAAAAAAAATCTTCAACGTTTGCATGTAGAGATGGCGCAAGTCAAATCGGAAACGCGAGGGAAGAAGCGGAAAAAGGAACGTGTTAAGAGGTTGAACGGTGTTCACAAAAAGATTAAGCGTCTTCAGACGAGTAGTGAGCAGAGTCTTTGTGACGGATGTGAGCACTTGCATACATGCACTGGAAGATACAAAACCATTCGCAAAGAGGAAGAGCAAATTCAGAAGCTGAAGAAGAGAACGACGCTAATTGAGAATGACCCAAGGCGACAGATAGCAGCGCGTCTTAAGGTGCTTGAAGAACTTGGCTATATTGAAACGCAAACGCTTCTACCTCGCGGGAGTACTGCTGCGCATATCTATGGATATGAGCTCCCGTTGACCCAACTCCTATTTAGTGGTTTTTTTGAAAAACTCACGGAGGACGAGATTAATTGTCTTATGGTGGCGATTGTCTCCGAGCCGCGTAAAGATGGATACTTTAAGCCTCTCAAGGATGATCGTTTTTTGGACATACTCTACGAGGTCAATTCCGAAATTTCATTGATTCAATATTTAGAGGTTCAGCACAATGTAACGGAAGTCACGCCTATGTTAGAGCTTCGGCTTTGCACTGCGATGCTCGCGTGGAGTCGCGGCTGCGACTTTGACATGCTCGAAAAATACGCCCGTATAGATGCTGGTGATTTTGTCCGAACCTTTCGGCTCGTCATCGATCAACTCCGCCAGATTCGCCGTGCTATGACCGGTCACACGACCCTCGTTAATAAACTCAATCGATGCATTGGAAAGATTAACAGAGACGTTGTGGATGCGGAACGGCAACTGCGGATTGGGCAGGAAGGGCTTGATAAGGAGACAGCAGAGGATGTCGCGAGTGTCGAACAGCCACCGCCTATTGTGCTTGAAGATTCCGATAATGCTGAAGCGGAGAGTGAAACACCGCTTTCTTGATGAGTTTTGCTTTCGGATAGTAACACTCTGAAAGCTGCTTGTAATGTGAAATAAATTATATTACAATCGTTCAATAAATGGGTGTAAATTCTGGTTGTCCAGATGCATTGCCGCTCAGTGCGCGAAGATATCAGCACCCTATGTAACAATTAAAGGAGAATCATATATGGCAAATCAGGACTTTGACTTGACCGGTGCCCTCAAAGTGCGTCCGGCTGAAGAAGATGATGCGGCACATTTACACGCATATTGTTTCCCTGAACAAACCAAAACGCAGGTTACAAAAGAACTGGAAGCCGATTTGGAAGCAGATAATGGAACACATCGACTCGTTGCTGAAGCAAGCGGATATCCGATCGGGCAGATCACCGTAAGACGAAATGCAAGTGATCCCGACATCGCAGAGATCGGGGATCTCGCTGTATCCGGTCCTTTTCGACAGTTGGGGGTAGCGGACTACCTCATGAAAGCTGCCGAGGCTACAGCATCAGAAGATGGTGTGAAAACCCTTGAAATTGAACTTCCGTCCTCAGAAACGAATGTCATTCAGAGATATAAAGATTGGGGGTTCTCTGAAAAACCTCTTGTTATTCTTCAGAAGGCACTTGGGGCTGAAGATGAAGAAGATGAGGCAGAGGCAGTGGACGCAGTAGATGAAGTAGATGAAGCAAGCGCAGATGAGGATCAATTTGACGATACAGGCGGCGAACAGCAGGAACTTCTTGGGACTTAGTAGCACGTAAAGCCTGTTCAATGTAGGGTGGTATAAGAGTGAACCGTACTAACAGTGTTTCTCTGGGCTGGTTCACTCCTACCACGCAAAATTTCCTCAGTAGAGATTTAGGGAATCGCTGAAAAAGAAAGGCGGCACTCGCCGCTGACCGCGTAGGAGAATCGATTATGAAGAAAATCTGGCTTGCCTTTGTACTCATCCTCTTTGTTGCAGGGTGCGGCACCCAGAACGAAAACCTCGCGAAGGGAAAAGAATTGATTAAATCGGATAAGCGCCGCAAAGAGGAACGCGCTGTTCGGGAATTTAAACTCGCGCTCCAACAACCGATTGATAATGCCGAAGCACACTATCTACTCGGGTTTTACAATTCACAGGAATTCTACGAACCCGACACCACTGATTGGCAGGAAGCGTCAATCACTGCGCGCGGCGAGCAGATGTTTCTTGCGTATCAAGCGGAACAGCGTAAATATCTTGAAAGGCTCGTCTTTGAGACACTCCGCGATGACGACTTGGATGTCCAAAATGCTGCGCTTGACGCGCTAAAACGGATCTACAGAAAAGGCGACCGGAAACGGTTCCTCAGTCAACTCCAAAAGGCAATTAAGTCCAATGACAATCGCGATAGGCATAATGCGCATTGGGTCTTGGGACATCTGGGTAAAGATGATCCGGGGACAATTGTCCCTATTTTGGTAAAACTCCTAGATCACCGAAGGATGGAAACTCGCTTGAATGCTGTCAAGGCACTTGGAGAGGTTGGAAGTGAAGAGGCTATTCCAGTACTTGCTACGCTCATTGAGTCCGGTTCTGCGAAATGGAAGCGCGACCGGGAAGAGCCTGAGGTCCGTCAGCTTGCTGTAGAAGCACTCGGAAAAATTGGCGGCGCTGCTGTGCCAGAGCTGGTCAAAATTGTACAGAACAAGGGTTCGTCGCTGCGCGTTGATGCTATCCGCGCTTTGGCAATACTCGGTGACGAAAAAGTTGTGGAACCTCTCTTGGAGGCTTTGAAAGAACAGAGCAGTCGAGAGGTCGTCATTCCTCTTAATTAAACTGCGATCCGTTCTCGCAGCTTGCAAGCCGAAACTTGTTATTAAATGGGAAGGATTCTGTATGCTAAAAAAAATAAAACGGTTTAGCAAACCTTACAACTCGGTGTTTATTGTGCTACTCTTTGTACTGATATTGGGGCTTGGATGTGACAATCAGTATTACGATGAACGTCTGAAGATGCAAGTGCAGCAGTTGGACAGTGATCTCAAAAACCGCTGGTCGACGAGTGGTGTTGTTGTTTTAAATACCACGCCCAATGGACCCGCAGATAAAGCACAACTTGAGACCGGAGAGCTCATCTCTTATATCATTGCAGAACACCCTGTCCGAAGTATTGGTGATTTTAACAGTGCGGTAAAACAGGCACTGGATGAGGACAATGACCTCATTCTCTATTTGAAGGATAAATCGCCACTCCGTATCGCGCTCCGAAGGCGGGGAGATAAGATAGGGTTCAGTGTTGAAGGAAGTGGCACCGTGCGCGTCAAGCAGATTCAATCGGGTACCCTCGCGGCGAATGCCGATATTCAAGTAGGGGACATTGTTGAGAAGATTGTTGATGAGCGCAAAATTTATAGCATTGATGACTACAAAGAGACACTCGGAAAACTCTCTGAAAAACAGGTTACCTTCCGAACCTCTGAATTAATAGGCGTGAAAATTGCCGCTGTGAATGCACTTGGCGATTTAGGCGATATTCGAGCGATTGAGCCACTCGTGGACATTTTCAAGAATAGCCCAGAGTTTTCGCTCCGGAAAGGGTCAATTAGTAGTCTTCAACGCCTTGTCGAATTGAGTGTCCTAAACGATCTTTTTCATCAGTTTCAGAATGCCAATGTGAATCAGCTGCCAACCGATGGTCTTCAACCGCAGCAGTTGGAGTCCGCTGCAATTCTTGGTTTACTGACTGTGGACAGAATCGAGAACACTGCTACTCTTAAAGCCCCGTTCGGGACGCAATTCAGACACAGGTCCGAGGCACTCTATCAGAAAATTAACGAAGGGCAGCTCGCTGAACTTGCCCAGGAATATATCCAAATTGACGTAGAACCCGAACAGGAAATTCGACGTGCATGCCTTGCGATCCTCGGAATTCTTAAACCGATTTCTGCGATTGATGCTCTTATCGCTGTTCTTGAAAACCCAGCGGAAATTCCCGGTATTCGTTTCCAAGCGGGGTTGGCACTCAGCCAGATTGGTGAACCTGCTGTTGATGCGCTCATCGTCGCATTTGAAAAAGAGGACACTAGCACGAAAGACATCGCTGCTTCTGCCCTCGGCGGCATTGGCGGAGTTAAGGCGCGGGATCGGTTGATTAATGCATTGGAACGCAGCAGCGAACCCGCTATTCAGCTCACACTCGTTGACGCGATTGCCAAAATTGGTGATGCGCCTTCCATCCAAGCATTGGAACGTCAACGTCAGCAGTACCAGCAGGATGAGGACAGCGGGATACGCATCTTTCTTGATGAGGTTTTCAACAGTTTGGAAAAGGGGTCGATGTAATTCAGCGGAATGAAAATTGGACTCATTTCAGACCTGCACACAGACGTTACGCCCTTGAACAAGGAGCTCATTCCACATCTCATCGATGCTGTGAAGGCAGCAGAACTTGACGTTTTAGTGCTTGCTGGTGATCTTGCACGGCACTTAGTTCAACTTTCTGAAACGCTCAATGCCTTTCAACTTGCAGATCTCGCGTGTGAGAAATTGTTCGTTCCCGGTAACCATGACATCTGGGCAATTGAGACCCCTAATGTCACAAGCGAGCAGAAATGCGGTATCATTTCAGAACTTTGCCATGAATGCGGTTTTCATCCACTCATGGACATCCCGTTCGTCAAAGAGCAGATCGGTTTCTGCGGGACTATCGGTTGGTACGATTATAGTTTTGGACCGGAAGGCTATGACTTTTCCGACGCGCAATACGCTGAAAAAGAGTTGATGGGCGCAGTTTGGAATGATAAGCGATATGCCAAGTGGGCGGACACTGACCGTGTTGTTGCCCGGCGTTTTGAAACGGAGCTTGAGACACAGATTGCTTCCGTCCGGGACGATGTATCACGCATCATTGTGGTCACACATCACGTTCCGTTTCGAGAGTGTATCCGATACCGCGGCGAATTACCGTGGGATTTCTTTCGCGCGTTTATGGGCAGCAAACAGCTCGGTACACAGTGCTTGCAGGAATCGCTTGTCACGCATGCACTCTTTGGGCATACGCATCAGGCACTTGATATGCAAATTTGCAGTGTGCGGGCTATCTCTGCTCCTGTCGGTTATCTGCATGAAGAGCCTGCCGTTGGATTGCAGGCTTATGCAGCCCAATGTTTGGTTTGTTTTCAAGTATGATTGAATTCGGAAAATAGAAAGGAAACAACTATGGAAGTGACCTTAACCAATAGTAACGATGCTGGTGCTCTTGAATTTCCGTGGGGTGCGATTAAATGGCTCTGTAACGATCAGATTGATCCAGAGGCTGAGATGACATTCGGGGTCGTTTACATTAACGCTGGTGAGGGCAATCCTACCCACTACCACCCAAACTGTGAAGAACTCATCTATGTCCTCTCCGGTGAATGCGACCACAAGTTGGGAGAAGAGGTTATCCCGCTCAGGCCTGGCATGATGTTGCGTATCCCGCGCAACGTCAAACATAACGCTGTCAACACCGGTTGGCAACCTGTAACCATGATTATCTGTTATTCAGATGCCGACCGACAAACCGTCTTTGAAGAGTAAAATTCAAATCACGTAGTTGAACCGCAAGGAATAATAAAAAAATGTCTAAAGAATCAGATTGCAGTGTCAAAATTTGCGGCATTACGTCTAACCATGACGCGCAACTTGCCGCTGATGCAGGCGCGGATTACGTCGGGGTGTTAGTTGATGTTGCTGTATCCGAACGGACACGCTCCACTGCTCAAGCCGTCGAAATCGCGAGGGCAAGCCCTATCCCAACTGTACTTCTGCTGTACAATCGCCCGACATCTGACATCCAAGCAGTGGTGTCGCAAGTCCATCCGTTTGCTGTTCAACTCCTTGGGCAAGAGCCTCCACAACAAGTTGAAGAACTTAAGAATACTGTAGCATGTCAACTCTGGAAGTCGGTCTATCTACCAGCCGGTAGACCGGAGAATGTAGATATGCCTGCTGTCCGAGCAGAGATGAATGCCTATCGGGATGCCGGTGCGGATTTCCTCCTATTTGATAGTGTTGACATGAGTCTGGAGAAACCACGATACGGCGGTACAGGCAAAACCTGCGACTGGAATATCGCCGCTGAACTCATCACGGAAAGTCCGCTACCGGTATTCTTTGCGGGCGGGATTCGTCCAGAGAACGTCAAAGCCGCTATTGAGACGATCCATCCCCACGGTATTGATCTCTGTTCCGGTGTTGAGGCATCGAAAGGTATCAAAGACCCGCGGAAATTGGAACGTCTTATGGAACAAGTTGAACAGGCCAGTTAGAAACGAGGAAAATGTCTTTATCTGTAAGTTAGTTAATAGAATTGCTCTAGGCACATTGGGAAATAATGATTAGGCAAGACATTTGTGTTCCTGCCTTATTAAAATAATGGAGGTTTTTATGAACAATCATATTGTCTGTCGCGGGCAGGCTTTTAACAATCTTTTTCGGTTAACTGTTGTTGGCACACTCGTTTGCCTGATGTCTATTGTCAGTTTTTCTACTGCTTTCGCTGATGCCCATGAAACTGAAGGCGAGGCGATGGAAGAGAAACCGATGGAAGAAAAACCGAAAATTACAGGATGGTTCCAGATTGATGTCGATAGTTTAGGCACCTATTTTTTAGTTGGTGCGAGTCATCCGCTCAGCGGTGGCATTTCATTTGATTCTAATATCTATGTTAATGGTCATTTGGGCGAGTTTGATATGGGCGTTTCATTCCCTGTTATCGCAAATGACAGCATGGCACTGCTGCTAACACCGATGCTCGGCGTTGGGTTCGATTATACCAGTCCAGACGGGCCCTATGCCTTATACCCGCAAATCTTTGCTATCCTACCCGCCGGTAAAATCTTCGGTTTCCATTGGACAATCAGCACGATTAAGACCATATTTGATGCCGAAAGTCTTAATGAACTCTACAACCGCACCTACCTTACTTATGCCTTAAACGAAACGGTCGCGGTGGGTCCACAGTTTGAAACAGTGCTGGGGCTTGGTGATGGCGGTGGGTTGTGGGCAATGAATTTCGGTGGACGTTTGAACATCGGTTATGGCGAGAATAACACACTCGGTATATATGTCGGGTATGAAACGAAAAAAGAGGAAGGTGAAACCGGACTGACCGGTAGAATGAATTTTACGCGGACCTGGTAGGTATACCTTTCTCTCGCTGGCAAGGTTTGATGAAATTTCAGTATTTAAATCGGTAATTCCTCAAGGGTTTCCTCTTGCTGTAGGAGCGAGCTGTGCTCGCGATTCTTACGCGAGGGTTGACACAAACCATTACCGAATTATTTTTTTAGCTTCATGTAACCTCGCCTCTTAGAGTGTCTAATTAATTCTAAAATCCATCATGGTTTCGGTGAAAGTTTCCAAATAGAACCTGTTGCTTATTATTCTCTCACTATAGGGATTTAATCTATGTGGATTCCGATTCTGTTCTCTGCAGGTTTGATGGGACTGGTGCTATTGGCAGTAGTGGTCTGGATTGCCTTGAAATTGGGATTACAAAAACGTCTCCAACGCTGGTCATGGAGTGAGACAGCAAGTAGAAAGTCGATAACGCGTCTTGTATGGCTGGCAGCCGTAATTTTTCCGGTTGTCGTCTATTTAGGATTTTGGGTGTTTGCAAGTTTGGAGTTGAAATTGTGGCAGGTGATTTCCTTTCTTTTTCCATTATAATTTCCTGCTATTCCAACAGATAAACGTGAATTGTCCTATCTTTTGCGCGTGAAAAGGCAGGCAATGTTTTGACCATACGTCCCCGTTGGCGAATCCAGTTACGAACTGCCACGTCCGCATCGAAAACATTAAAACTCGCCACATCCACAAGAAACCATAACCGTTTTCTCCCCGAAGTTTCCCATTCTCTTTCAAACCCTTCCGAATCCTCTAATAACCCCCCGATGTAGATGGATGTCAATTCTGGCAGATAATACCTACCCATCTCAGGTTCAGAGAGTACCACTTTGTCGGTGGGTTTCTTTTCTGCTGCTACCACTTCAAATGCCTCCCGCCATTTCGGTCTCCCTCCGTTTTCGATTTTAAAATAGAGATAGTCTTGCGACAAGAGTGTCACGAGGAGTACACACGGCACAAGTATGCCGAGCGTGTTTCCTGATGCCGTCTCTGTTGCTTCCCAGACCCGTTCACACGCAACACCTGCCAGAATAAAATACGCAGGTATCGTCCAAAATAGGTAATAACCGGCGACGTTTTGAAGCTGCGATGCGATCAGAAAAAGAATTAACGGGATACCCGCATAACAGAGCAAAAAAAGTGTGGCTCTATTGAATCGCGTCGTGATAGGCGCGAAAAAGGCGGTAACAGCAATTGGAATACTCACGCCTTGAACCAACGTTAGCACGATATAGATGGGGCTCCGCTGCCATTCATTACGTCCCCAGCCGGAGAAGAGGTAACCCCGAACATCTGGAAGCGCGAGGGCTAACACTGGAATCGCAAACGGGATGAAGAAGATAAGCAAATTCAGCCATCGCTTGCTGTTAGAGGTTTCTAACAAACAGATCACAGCATAAGCCCCTAAAGCCGGAACAATCACTACAGAGAGGGTATGCGAGAGAATTAAACAGAGACAGGAAACGAGCGCGCCTATCGTCAAAAGCGTTGAATCCCGTTCGAGAGATGTGTAGAAAAACCACGCCGTCAATACCGCGAAGAGAAAGGTAAAAACAGGATAACGAGCGTTCTGTGCCCAAAACAGGTGCCAACTCGAACATGCTACAAATGCAGCACTAAGAAGTCCGACCTGCCAATTGAAGAGTGTGCGTCCTAATCCGAAAACTGCTGGTATAGAAATGATTCCGATGAGGCATGGGATCAAGCGGCTTCCCCATTCGCTACTGCCAGCGAGCGAGATCGACAACTTCACTGCGAGATAGGGGATTGGATTTGGGATATTCCGCCAACTGTCAAATGAAAGGCTTTGGGCATCCCGAACCGTGAAGACCTCATCAATCCAGAAACTCCACTGCCCCAAGTTCCAAAATCGGAGTGCTGCTCCGAGCATCACAACAACACTCAAAAGCGCGATTTGCATCTTTTTTGGGCAATGTTTTGTTGAAAATTTCAGCATTTTTTGTTACGGATCTGTTTCCTTGCTTAATGGTTAACGCTTAACGGTTGCCCGTAAAGGGTTTCCGTTTGGGGCGGTCATAAACTTGGAAACCGCCACTGGTGCCCTACTGCCGGTTGATAAATCTATAGCGAATAAACCGACAGCCGAAAGTGAGCGTAGCGAACGCCTTGACTGCCGATAGCCAATTGGCACGCGTTTTGCTTTAAATAAAAATAGGTGCGTAGGTGAAAGTCACTATATCACACGTTTGTGCCAAAGTCAAGTGCTCTCTTTCTCTGTGAAAGTCGCAGGCAGGCACGATTGCACCATGATTGTATGTTGCTTAAATTTACTATAACCATGTAGGCGCGTTTTGGACGCGCATATTAGAACGGGTAATAACCCAAACCTGATTTTGAAATGGAAAAATCGGAGTAAAACTCCAAGAGGTAAAATAATGAAAACGCATATGTTTTGGTTGGTTCGCTTATTAGTGTTGGTTTGTATTTTTGCAGTTGGTAGTGTTCCCATGGTCTACGCGGACGCTCATGAAGCGAGTGAAGAGATGGCGGAAGAAGAGTCATCAGGTGCTTCCGGTTGGTTCCGTACCGATACAGATAGTTTAGGAACGCAGATCTGGGTCGGTGCAAGCCATTCTCCGGATTTCCTCGGAGGTCTCTCCCTGGATACCGATATTTACGTCGTTGGGACATTCGGTGAATTGGACATCGGACTCGGAATTCCAGTCGTTGATAGCGATTCACTCTCCCTCAGTTTCCTACCTATGGTGGGTATTGGGTTTGACTACGCCGCCGCGAACGGTCCCTCTTCCTTGATCGCACCACAGTTATTCACCTATCTCACCGCTGGTTCCATCTATTTTGAATCATGGATACAAGGTTTCTTTAATTCGCCATTTGATTATGGTGACGATTCTATCTACACTCGTAATTTTTTGCTCCTGTCGCTCAACGATACGCTCTCTGTTGGTCCGCAGGTGGAAGTAACCCTCGGTTTAGGTGATGAAGGTGGACTCAGTAGTTTAGCCCCTGGTCTCCGTGCCAATGTCGGCTATGGCGAAAATAACACGCTCGGTGTCTTTGTCGGATTTGAAACCCAAAAGGGCGATGATGAAACAGGGATTACTGGTAGAATGACGTTCGTCCGTACGTGGTAGTAAGCACACGCCGTTGTGCCGTTTATCGCGAGCCGAAGGCTCCATAAGCACCTCGTGGTTCGCGATAAGCATCCTCTACCTTCCAACGGCATGTTATAGGCGGTTCCTGTGAATAGCCGCCCGCCTTCGCCGTTCGCGATACGACAGTTTTAAGTGGAGAATTGACACAAAGGAGATATTCCAAATGAAAAGAAAGGTTATCATAACAGTTTTAGCACTCACCTGCTTGCTGAGTTTGAATGCTTTCGCTCTAAATGGGTTGATAGATGATGAGGGCACGCTCAAAAAGGTTGAAGCTTCCAAATATATGGGAGACACATTGTGGGTGCTTGTCGCTGCGTTTCTTGTTTTCTTTATGCAGGCAGGGTTTGCTATGGTGGAGTCCGGGTTCACGCGTGCCAAGAACGCTGTCAACATTCTCATGAAAAACCTGATGGATTTCTCAATGGGTTCAATCGCTTATTGGGCAATCGGGTTTGCTATTATGTTTGGTGCCGGTAATGCGTTCATGGGAACAAGTGGTTGGTTTGTTCCTTCTGAATCCCTCACAGAGGGTGCAGCAGCGAGTACGAGTGTGTTTAGTTCATTAGAGTGGAGTTCAGTTCCAACTTATGCGGCATGGCTTTTCCAGCTTGTGTTTGCCGCTACTGCCGCGACGATCGTTTCCGGGGCAATGGCAGAACGTACACAGTTCAAAAGCTACCTCATTTATAGCATCTTCATCACTGGTTTCATTTATCCGGTTGTTGGACACTGGATTTGGGGTGGTGGTTGGTTAGCAGATGTCGGTGTGTCGGATTTTGCAGGTTCAACAGTCGTTCATTCCACAGGCGGTTGGCTCGCATTGACAGGTGCTATCGTCTTGGGCCCTCGTCTCGGTAAATACGATGGCGACGGAAACCCCAGACCGATTGCCGGGCACAATCTTCCGCTTGCTGCACTCGGTGTCTTTATCTTGTGGCTTGGATGGTTCGGATTTAACCCCGGTAGCCAAATGGGCGCGGATGCAGCAGAGATTTCCAGTATTGCTATAACGACGAACCTCGCAGCCGCTGCAGGTGCGATTCTCGCAATGATTACCGCATGGATCATCCTCGGCAAACCCGATGCTGGCATGGCACTCAACGGTGCACTCGGTGGACTGGTTGCCATCACTGCAGGTTGTGCGTCTGTTACCCCGGTGTCCGCCGCAATTATCGGTGCGCTCGGTGGTGTTGTTGTTGTGCTGAGTGTTCTGCTATTTGAAAAACTCCGCGTTGATGATCCGGTTGGTGCTATCTCCGTACACGGTACGTGTGGTGCATTAGGCACAATTCTCCTCGGATTTTTCGACAGCTCAAGTGGCGTTTTCGCCGGTGGAGGATTCGCACTTCTCTGGGCACAGATCATCGGTGTTGTTGCTGTTCTCGCATGGTGTCTCGTTACTGGGTTTATTCTCTTCTACGGAATCAAAGCTGTTACAGGTTTACGGGTTACGGAAGAGGAAGAACAAGCAGGGCTTGATTACGAAGAACACGGCGCAAGTGCCTATCCTGACTTTAATGTCTCTTCGATACGTTAGAGTTGTTACATGTAGTCTTTGATCCAAACAGAATCGAGACTATAAATCCAATAGGGACCGTCCACACGAAGTTTCACTTATATCCCTGAGTTTTACTTCACGGCTTGTGGGCGTTCCCTTTTTTCGCTATCTATATCCTACACGCTTTTTAAACTGAAATTATCGCTTGATACTGTTATGATATTCTGCTAAAATTCTGAATCAATGCTTCTAAGAATTTGGCTCTCTTTTCGTGGAACAATTAGTGGGACGAAAGTAGTTGTCCCACCAAAATTGGAATTGGAGAGGTAGACGAAGCTGTCCGCCTTTACAGAAACAACAGAACAAGCACTATCTGCTTGTAAATATTATGGAGGATTCCGATGCAACAACGATGTGCATCACAGTCTACAAAAAAGCGATCTGGTTATACACGAATTGGAACGCTAATTGTTATTTTATTTATGTGTGGTGTGCCGAGTTTGGCGATGGCACAAGAGGCAGCAACGGCTGATTCCGGCGATACCGCTTGGATGCTTACCGCAACTGCCCTCGTGCTGTTTATGACGATCCCCGGGCTTGCCCTTTTTTATGGGGGACTCGTGCGCGTCCAAAATGTGCTCTCTGTGCTTATGCAATGTTTTGCATTGACAGGGTTGATTACTATTGTATGGATTGTCTGTGGCTACAGCCTCGCCTTTAACACTGCCGGTATGGTGAAAGGGCAGATCACGATTACTTCTTTCGTTGGTGGGCTTGGCACGATGTTCCTACGGGGCATTGGTGTAGATACTGTCTCAGGGACTATCCCCGAAACAGTTTTTCTTACCTTCCAGTTGACATTTGCGATTATTACACCCGCGCTGATTGCTGGTGCATTCGCTGAACGGATGAAGTTCTCGGCGATGTTAATTTTTTCTGTCCTGTGGTCGATAATCGTGTACGCACCTCTCTGTCACATGGCGTGGTCTGGGGACGGTTCGTTGTTTGGTGATATTATCGGTGCTCTCGATTTCGCCGGAGGAACCGTTGTACATATTAACGCAGGAATCGCGGCATTAGTTGCTGCTATATTGGTTGGAAAACGACTCGGTTACCAGACAACAGCGATGCCACCGCATAGTTTGACAATAACTGTCATTGGTGCGTCAATGCTTTGGGTAGGCTGGTTCGGTTTCAATGCTGGTAGTGAGCTTGCGGCTGATGGTACTGCAGGTATGGCGATGCTTGTCACTCAGATTTCGACTGCTACCGCCGCTATTGCGTGGATGTTTGTTGAGTGGGCGAAGCACGGCAAACCGAGTGTCTTAGGCATCGTAACAGGTGCTGTTGCTGGCTTGGTTGCTATTACGCCTGCTTCTGGTACAGCTGGTCCAATCGGTGCCCTCGTCATCGGACTTGTCTCCGGTGTTGTCTGTTTCTGGGGTGCTACGAGTTTGAAATCCCAACTTGGCTATGACGATTCTCTGGATGCGTTCGGTGTTCACGGCATCGGTGGAATTGTCGGTGCTTTGTTGACTGGCATTTTTGCCGCAGAGAGTTTAGGCGGAGCTGGATTGGCAAAAGCTAGCATCGGAATGCAGGTCTGGGCGCAGTTCCTTAGTATCGTTGTTACCATTGTTTGGAGTGGTGTGCTTTCGTTTATTATCCTCAAAATTGTGGATGCCACAGTCGGCTTACGCGTTGAAGAGGATGACGAGCGCCAAGGGCTCGACCTATCACAGCACAACGAACGTGGATACAACCTCTCATAGAAGGTTTTTGTAATCTTGCGCGGTTATAAATCGCGCCTACAAATGTAAGAAGGGCGGACCGTGGTGTCCGCCCAATTTTTTCCCCTTATAGTAAAGCCTATAATTTTTTTACACCGCTGTAGGTGCGGTTTCAAACCGCACCTATCAGAGGAGTTCACATATTTTTCTTACCGTATTACCCTGTCGTTACCTGTGCCGCTATCGCTTCATCAGGCAACCTCTCTTTTTCGACAAGTAGGTGCTGGCTTGCCCCGATATTTCCATAAACCTCAGCAATCCATTCCGTTCCAAACGTATCACCCGTGTTATGGATAATCAACGGACGAGGTGCAACGAGTGTTCCTGCTGTCTGAAAATCTCCGACTCGACGAATACTGGGGATTGGTAAAGTTTCCAAAAAGGCGGTATCGCTGCTATTGCCAAATTCTGCTGCATCCACAACAACGTTTTTGACTTCTGTAAATCCTGCCGCCAGCAAACTCCATAAACCCGCTTCACCTATTCCAATCAGGTTCACCTCTGACACATCGCCTCTGCCTGTAAAACCGCGCAGCGTCGTTACAATATCTTGCACGCGTGAGGCTGCAGTAGTTCGATTATAGGTGGTGAAGTAGTTGGTATCTTCGGATCTCTCATAATCGCTGTGCTCACCCGTCCCAAAGACATCAATGATGAGAACCTTCTGATCAGCACCAAGTAAGGCAGTGATCAGTGAGGACGGTTCACCTGTCTCCGAATCGATTAACTGTTCCTTACCTTCTGGATGAACGATGAGTGTTACGGGATCGTGCCCTACTTGTGGTTCCGGACTAAATAGAACAGCAGGGATAGCGTCACCAACGCCCTTCCTACCGATGACAAGATGTTTCGCAGATAAGTTCGTGTGATAGGTTGTCGGAAATGCGCCTTCAGGTTCAGCAAGCGTTACGTCTGTGCTTTTTGGGATGTGTAACCCGAGTGCGTGTTGCAACCCGCTGCCCATCTCTTGACGGAATGCCTGGAGTTCTCCTTCATTCGTTGGCTTCTGTTTTTCGATCGCTTGTTGAGAACGGTTTACCCAAGCGGGTAAAAATTCTTCCTGTTTCATCGCATGCGCTGGCATCTCGCGATCCGAGAAGGCCAATAAATCCTCGTCCGACTCAACCTCAAATGCAACCTCTTTGAACGCCGAAGCGTCTTCTGCTCCCAAAAACCATTTTGCGAACCAGGCATACACAGCCTCGCGGCTCTCTTTGTTGTAGTTGTGTTCCGCGTCTACCTGCACCTGATGCACCTTATCTTCTGCATCGAAGTGGGCGTAGATGCTTCGGATGGCTGGATATTCAACCGTCGGTGTTTTTACCGTCCAGTCCCCTGTCGCGGAGACGAGTAGGAGCGGGCGCGGTGCCATCAACGCACCGATTTCAATGTTGCTGACATCCAAACGGAGATTCGGGGCATTTTCACAGATGCAGCCGCCCTGCATTGTCGCGGAAATCATATTGACAGGTGCTGAGACTTTAATCCGCTCATCAACTGCAGTGAGTATAAAGGTTTGTGTTCCGCCGCCCGATGCGCCAGTACACCCGATACGTTCGTTGTCCACATCCGGTAGGCTCTCTAAAAAGTCGATAGTACGGATACTGTTCTGGAGTTGAAGTCCCATCGCGCTGAGTCCCCACAGTCCTTCGTGTGCACCACCATAGCCGTGCTCTATCTGTTTGCCGCTGTCGTTATAACCGAGCATATCATAGGCAAAAATGACGTAACCTTGCTTGGCGCAATTGATGCAGCGACCAGGGATTGAACCTCGTTCGATATTTTCAAGTCTCCCGCGTCCCCAGTGTCCATGCGGACTCACGATCCCGGGGAACGGACCTTGTTTCCCTAACGGACGGTATAGGTTTCCGGTTGTGAAGAACCCGGGAAAAGGCTCAAAATAGACCTTTTCCACGCTGTAATCTTCTCGCTCGATTCTTCCGAAGATCTCGGCATTCATTGGTGTTGGTTCGTGTGTTGGCACTAAACCGTTGGCAACACGAATCTGTTGACGTAATGCTGCAGCTTTTTCGGTCCATTCCGTTTTGGTATAACCCGGAAAGGTATAGGGAGTGTTAAGGTCGCGTGGCGTGCCACTGCGTGCGTCGCTAACGCCCTGCGAAGCCTCAGTAAAGACGTGGGCGAGTTCGTGGTGTCGTTCAGCCATTATTAATTCCTCCGTTATCAGTCTACTGTCAGGACCCCACGCTTTAGCGAGGGGAGTATGTCAACTATCTGAAGCAGGTTCCTCATCCACCAACTTCGTCTCTATATTATTGAGACTTTCCGCTATATTTGCAAATACATTAATCTCTTCCGCTATAAAGTAAGCGACAATCAATAGCACTGTTCCAGAGAGAACAGAGATCACAGACAAAATCAGACCTAAAATAAGGTTCGGGGTTTCTCCAACGTCGTGCGGTAAAGAACCCAGTAACTGACGTTCGTGCAATAAAAAAGTGAATAGTTTCGGAAGCCCAGATCCGAAAATTGAAGCCACCAGCGATTGAACACCGGCTCCAATGAGTCCAACGAAACTTACTTCGCCAAGCAGTTGAACCATGATGACAACAATAGATATCAAAATGAAATTCGGGTCATTATCGAGTGTTCTGATTTTATTGGATCTGTTCCAAAACAACATGGTGAGAACTATGGCAATGGTGATAGCGATGCAAACTTCCGAGATTGATCCAATGATGACAAGAATTGATGGGATCATTTCTGCATCTTTGCTCGCAGCTATTGTATTAACGCAAACTACAATACCCGCTACACTGAGACCCGCTAAGATAGCCATTCCAAGGATTTTGACGAGAATTGCAGCCCAGCTCCGAAATTGCCTGCCGGATTCCAATGAGTCAATCCATGTAATGATACCTTGCAAATAGCGCATAGACTGCTTCCTTCTACCACTATGGGTTCGCTGCGGCACGGTTGTTTATCTGAGTTGTAAATTAAGTCGCCGTCAGTATAGCAGGTCGTGGGCACTTTGTCAAATTAAAGTCGTCGGATACTTGATTTTCCGAACATTTTATGATACAATACAATCAAAAAGGATATGCGAATGAAAATTCTGGTTATCGGGCAGGGCGGGCGTGAACACGCCCTCGTCTGGAAACTTGCCCAAAGCCCACTCGTCGAAAAAATATATTGCGCGCCCGGTAATCCGGGCATTGCTCAAATTGCAGCATCTATCCCAATGCCGGATCGGTTTACCGAATTGGCAGAATGGGCAGGATCCGAAGATATTGCACTGACTGTTGTTGGACCGGAGGTTCCGTTGGCTGAAGGGATCGTTGATGTGTTCAGTGAACGCGGTCTGAAAGCATTTGGACCCGATAAACGCGCAGCGCACCTCGAAGCAAGCAAGGATTTCGCCAAGCAGCTGATGGTGAAAAACGGAATACCGACAGCGGAACACCAGACGTTTACGGATGCCGAAGAGGCAATGGCTTATATCGAAGATCGCAATACGCCTGTTTTCGTCAAGGCAAATGGACTCGCTGCAGGAAAGGGCGTTATCCCCGGACGTACCTTCAAAGAGGCGTTGCAAGCTGTCACAACTATTTTGGTAGACAAGGCATTTGGTGACGCAGGCGATAGTGTCGTGATTGAGGAAGAACTCATCGGTGAGGAAGCCTCCTTCACAGTGCTTACCGATGGAACCTACTGTCTCCCATTTGTCAGTTCGCAGGACCATAAGATGTCCCACGATGGTGATACCGGTAAGAACACCGGTGGCATGGGAGCATACTCACCAGCACCCGTTATCACACCGGAACTGCACGACGATGTGATGCAGCGCATCGTCTATCCGACTGTCAACGGCATGACAGATATTGGAAGACCCTTCAAAGGGGTATTGTATGTCGGATTGATGATTACCGATGCCGGTCCGAAAGTAGTGGAATTCAACTGTCGCTTTGGAGACCCGGAGGCACAAGTTCTCTTTCCTCGCCTCAAGAGTGACTTAGTTCCTTTGCTAACCGCATGTATTGATGGAACACTTGAACAGCACGCTGCTGATGTCCAATGGTATAACGAGGCAGCAGCGTGTGTCATCATGGCTTCAGGCGGGTATCCTGACCCATACCAAACAGGCGAAGTTATCACAGGGTTGGAAGATGCCGATGCGATTGAAGGCGTGAACGTTTTTCACGCAGGCACGAAACAGGCTGGAAAAAACATCGTCACTGATGGCGGACGGGTATTAGGTGTTACTGCTATGGCAGACGGATTACACGACGCCATTCAACAGGCATATCAAGGTGTTTTTGTCATTCAGTTTGCCGATGCACATTTTCGGAAGGACATCGGATACCGCGCATTGGAACGGGATTGAGACGCTAATCTGTACAGGTAGGTCTTGTACTTACCGCGCATCTCTTAGCGGTTATGTCAATAAAAAGGGGCAACTTAGGTTCATATATGGTGTTGTAATGGTGCAAAGAGATGGTAGATGAATTGACATATAAAATCGCCAAGTGTTGCATGCCACAAGAGGGGGATGCAATTACCGGCTATTTCAAAGAGGATAGCACGATTACTGTCCATGATGCTACGTGTAACGCAGTACAAGCTTTCCGAACAGAACGGTTACTGAGGGTAACGTGGGATGAGATTCGGAAAACCGAGACATCAGCGGATTCAGACGCACTTCCACCCGAATTTGCTGAGCTTGATGAAACCGATTACTTTATACTAAAACACCATCAAGAGTTGGGAATGGACTACTCTATTGTTGTGGCTGAAACTTTAAGGATTCCGTTGGAGGAGACGCACCGACGACATCGCAAATTGAGGGACCTCGGTGGTTTGAAACGGGTGGAAGGGCGGATTATACACTATCGCAAGAATATCGTCAAAGGCAAATGGATTAAACATCGGAATCATACGTATTATGAACTGACACCTGAAGGTAAAATGTGGATTCAGGCTTTTGAAAACCAGCAAGCTGCATCAGGAGTATAGCACTCGGAACCCCAAATCTTGTTGCTTACAAGCCTATATTGCTAAAATACACCAATGAAAAACGGAACGCGGAGGAATTCATCATGTTAAATCAATTGTTGAATTGGGGCGTTGATGCAAAACGACGTAGGAACCGCACACGCTCGGTCATCTTATTATCTCTTATCTTACACATGATTTTCGTTATTACCTACCTGTTTCTTCCAATAAATCAACTTGGCCAGGAGCAAGCGGATGCGCTTGCTGTTGAGTTGATTAATGATGCGGAAGCCCCCAGAAAACGGAAACCGAAACCGAAACCACCGCTCACCAAAAAGATGTATGATCCGACCCAGCAGCTTGCCAGAGATGCAACGGACAAGAAGATTGAAACCGCTCGGAACAAAGTAGATGAAGTAGTGAAACTCAGTCCACGTGTTGTTCTTGAAGATGTGGAAGTCAACAAAGCACCCATAAATGAATTTGTCCCTGATGTCATGACAGATGCAAAATTGCGCGACGCCGAAGCCTCAAACCTCAGTAGATTAATCTCACAACCGGGACGAACTGACGGGCGCGGCCTTGTTACCGGCAGAGTTCGGGCGCGTGGCGACGGGATGGGGCGTTTCCGTGGTGATGGACAGGGCGGTGGAGACGGACTCCTGGGTGGTGGTGGAAGTAGCGGTATCGCAGACCGACTCGGCATCATCGACTTTCTTGATGAATTCGGGGGACCCAAAGATGTCGTTTACTGCCTTGATATTTCGGCAAGTATGCAGGCTGCTGGACTGAGAAAACTGTTTCTCGCTGTCAACTCTCTCAAAGATTCTGCTTTGATGCTTGGTAGCCACGATAAGTTAAACGTAGTAACCTTTTCTGCGCAGGCAAGAGCAATGAGTAAGAAAATGCTACCAGCAAATGCCGCAAGTATAGAACGTACCTTGAAATATCTTGACAAATTTACACCGGAGAGCATTCACGGAAATAAAAACACGAATATTCTCTCTGCGCTTGATGTCTCGTTAGCATTGGATCCATCTGTTATTGTTTTGATAACTGATGGACTTCCTACAGCAAGTCCTGACTACCCTATTGAAGTGAATAAGGACGTAATTCTTGAAGCAGTGCGAGAAAAGAACGTCAACAACGCTATTATCTATGTTGTTGCGCTTGAGGTTGACCCGAAACGTTCACCTGCTGCAAAGTTACTCGTTTCTTTGGCTGAAGAGCACAACGGAAAAATAAAGGTGATTGATACAGATCTGTTATATCAATATGCAGAGTCCGAAGATTTACCGGAGTAAATTAGCCGAAGCACAAACATCGCAAGGCTCAGCAAAGACCGAGCCTCACTTAGTTCCTGCTAATATTTGTGGATTTTATTTACCGAACTCACATTAATCAAGAACAACCTTAATGCGTAGCACACATCCGCGAGAACTACAATTCTATAAGGATCCAAATGGCAGGGAGCCTTTTAATGAATGGTTTAAAACAATTCGAGATAAAAAGGCACAAAGTAGTATTCGTTCGAGATTTATCTATCTTGAGCAGGGTAATTTCGGCGATTACCGCTCTGTCGGTGGTGGTGTTTTTGAACTACGTATTCATGTCGGGGCAGGTTATCGTGTTTATTTTGCGGAGGTAGATAACACAAGTGTGCTTTTGCTCTGCGGAGGGGACAAGTCATCACAGGCACGAGATATTCAAGAGCAAAAACCTATTGGCAAGAATACAAGGAGGTACACACGTGAGAAAACTAAGAAAATGGCGCGATGTTTTCATCGAAGACCTTACCGCCGACCACGAGGCTGCAATTGAATTTCTTCAAGCAGTATTAGTGGATTACCAAACATACGGAGACTCTGCCGCGTTGATGAGCGCGCTCCAGGCAGTCATAGATGCACAAGGAGGAATCCCGGAACTTACCAAGCAAACTGGAATGGATCCACAAACGCTCTTGGACGCACTTTCAGGTGAGGCGGCACCACGCGTTGATATGCTCCTAACTATTCTTGCCGCGCTTGGATATCGGCTTTCAATTGAACCCTTAGAGAACACGGATTTTCATTCAGCGCGTGTCGGTGTGGATACCCGGATTGCACCACCAAAGGGTATCAAACCCGATATGGCACGCGTCACAGAGAATAAATAAGATTGGACAGAATAAGCCTGATTAATCGGAGTAAAATATGAATCAAAAATCCGCTATAGCCACTGTCCAACAATTTCGGTTGGATGGCAAGGTGAGCCTCGTCACTGGGGCGAGTCGTGGCATTGGGCTTGCGATGGCGGAAGGGCTTGCGGGCGCAGGCTCCGAACTTGTCATCGTGGGCAGGAAAATAGAGACGCTGACTCCCATCGCCGAACAAATTGCTGGTGAAACCGGCAGAAATGTCCTCCCCATTCAGGCGGATGTCAGCAACCTTGACGAAATTGACGCACTCGTTGCGCAGACCGTGGAAACTTTCGGTAGACTTGATGTACTCGTCAACAACGCTGGTGTCAATATACGCAATCCTGCTCTGGAATTCACCGAAGCGGATTGGGACTTCGTTACGGATGTTAATCTGAAAGGTGCGTTCTTTCTCGCGAAAGCCTGCGGGAATGTAATGCAACGGCAAAAATCCGGTAAGGTCATCAATACGTTGTCGCTTACCTCAGCAATCGGACTGCCGACGAGTGTCGCCTATACGGCAGCGAAGGGCGGACTCCTCCAATTGACAAAACTGCTCGCCGTCGAATGGGCGGAACACAACATTCAGGTCAACGGCATCGCTCCCGGCTTCATACGGACCGAGATGACTGCCCCCGCACGTGAGGACAACCGAAACCGGTGGATTCTCAATCGCACCCCCGCAGACCGATGGGGTGAGCCTGAAGACTTGGCAGGCTTGACAATTTTCTTCGCGTCTAATGCCTCTGACTTTGTTACCGGACAAATGGTTTTTGTTGATGGCGGGTTCATGGCAGGTAGTGACTGGAGGCGACAGTCTTAAGATGGCAAAAGATTCCGACACGGTGCAAGCCGAAAGTCCGGCAGCGTTGGTGGAAGTCGAGCAGATCCTACGCGAATTCGAGCTTGAAGACGTTTCCCTCTTTGACCATGCTCCGGTTTTACGCATACAGATCTCGGATGCCCAATTTGCGCGTGCCCTTCAATTAAGGGAAACCTTAGTAGAGCGGATAAAACCTCTCGGGTTCCGCTTCGTCGCACTTGATTTAGATGAATTGTAGACATATTAGCGGTGCGTATCTCTACTTCTCGCGCGGCTTTCAATCGTTTACTTCTTGCGGGGCGTACTGGACGGTTGAATCCTATTCAACAAAAATTTGATTTTCACCCCGTTATATGGTATAATTTTAAAGCGAATTTTGGAAGTCAATGCTTGATAAAGCCTGATGTTCGTGCTTAGGGACCCGACGAAACTATGACAGGGCTGAGTGAAGCAAAAAACGGCGCAAAACGTAAGGAAAGCGATGCAGAAGACTGAACAAGAACCCTCACCCACGAAACACCTTATCACAGAATACCTCAGCGATGTCAAAAGTAAAGTTGACGCTTGTATTTTCGAGTTTTTACCGACCGACCACGAGCACCCGGATGTACATCAGTTGTATCAGATGATGTTAGATTACCCTCGCCGCGCCGCGAAAGGGTTGCGTCCTGCCCTCTGCATGCTCATGTGTGAAGCGTTCGGTGGAGATACTCAACGCGCCGTTAACACTGCTGCTTCCCTCGAACTCCTCCAGAATTGGCTCCTGATTCACGACGATATTGAAGATGGTTCCGAGCTGCGTAGAGGTGAGCCGTGTCTTCATCAAAAGCACGGAATCCCGATGGCAATCAACGTTGGTGATGCCCTTCACTGTAAGATGTGGGAGATGCTTCACCGAAACACTGACATTCTCGGACATCAACTCGCCTTCCGCATTTTATCTGAATTCATACAGCTGAGCAACCAAGTTGTTGAGGGACAGCATATTGAATTGAGTTGGGTGAGTGATAACTGCTGGGAGCTTGATGAAGCGGATTACTTGACGATGTGTGTCCAGAAAACTGCGTGGTATACCTGTATCACGCCGTGCAGAGTTGGAGCAATCATCGGCGGTGCAAGTGAAACAGAAATAGATGGACTCGTAGAACTTGGAAAAGAACTCGGAGTCGCCTTTCAAATTCAGGACGATGTCCTTAACCTAATCGGCGATGTCGGCAGATACGGAAAAGAGATTGCTGGCGACATTAGTGAAGGCAAACGGACCCTCGTTCTTATTCATCTTATCAATGCTTGTAGTGCTACCGAGGCTCAACATGTTGTTGACATCATGGCACGTCCGCGTGATGAGAAAACCGAGGCAGAAGTCGAGAGCGTCCTCCGCTTGATGCAAAAATATAAATCTATTACCTACGCACAGCAGCGATCCCAAACACTTTTACAGGAGGCTGCTGAGCGTTTTAAGAACAATTTTGCCTATCTCCCTGATGGACGGGCGAAGCAGTTGTTTTTCTCTTTAATCCATTTTTTCGTTGAACGTGAATACTAAATAGCCGTCAGCGGTCAGCAGTCAGTAACAAGAGGCGTTTGTTAAACGAAAATCTCTTAAAACTAACCGCTGAAGACTGAAGGCTGATAGCCGACAGCCACTGAAAAAGGAGAAATTAATGAACGATATTTCCTCTGGAAAATTGCGGGGTATCATGAAACTCGCCGATGCGAGTGGTCGGTTTAAAATGATGGCGATTGACCAGCGCGGTTCTATGGTACAAGCCCTCGCAGATGCACTTGACAAGGAAAAAGATGATGTCCACTACGACGATGTCGCGGCACTCAAAACTTTGATAACCCGCGTCCTTTCCCCGAATGCTACCGCGGTTCTCACCGATCCTATCTACGGGCATCCGTACTCCATCACCGAGATCCCGCGGGATGTTGCGTTGCTGTTAGCCTATGAAGAATCAGGTTATGTCAGCGAAGGGGTTGGCGAAAACGAACGCCTCTCCAATCCGATTTCAAACTGGAGCATCGCTAAAGCGCAACGTGCCGGGGCAGATGCAATTAAACTCCTCGCCTATTACCATCCTGATGCCTCCTCGGAAACCCTCAAGCACCAGCAAGCCTTTGTGCGCCACGTCGGGGACGAGTGTGAAAAACAGGATTTGCCGTTTCTGTTAGAATTAGTCAGTTACGCACTTGAAGGCACTACAAAAAGTGTCGCCTTCGCAAAACAGAAACCCGATCTTGTGATTAGGAGTGTCGCTGAGTTCACAGATCCAAGCTACAAGGTTGACATTCTGAAATTAGAATTCCCTGCCGACTTAAAATACACAGCGGATTATCAGGATGCCAGTTTTTATGCTGGAGATTCGGCGTATGGACTCGCTGAAGTGAAGGAAATCTGCCAGAAATTGGACGAAACCTCAACACTACCGTGGGTCATTTTGAGTGCTGGCGTAGATATTGAGGAATTCATCGAAAACGTTAACCTCGCGGCTGGTGCTGGAGCAAGTGGTTTTCTCTGTGGAAGGGCGATCTGGAAAGACGCTGTTCAATACTATCCTGACACTGGTGCGGTCACGCAGTTCCTTGAAAATGAAGCGACAACAAATTTCAAAAACGCAAACGCCGCAGCGGAGAACGCGTTACCATGGTTTGAGCATCGCCAGTTCGGTGGTGCCGCAAATGTTCAGGTTTCCAAGCAGTCCGCAACGTGGTACCAAGATTATTAGGCAGTATTGACATTCACAGGGCTACCGTTTCGATGGCACTGCGTTTTGAATCTTCTTAAAGATTTTTTTGGCAATACGGAGGGTTGTTTCCTCGGGAATCTGCCCTCCTATTTCCGCTACCAGCACAACGACAGTCTGGTGAACGAACAGGAAATTCGCACCAGTCTGCCACACAACTTTACCCAGTCCGTGTTTGTTGTTCGATGGGGGTTGATAGATAGAATCGTGTCCACCGAATTTCGACACGGTCTGTGCTGAGAGCCGAAACCTGCCTTCATCAGCCGCTGTGCATGCCTCGTCGTGTGACTCGAAAAACCAGTAGTTAATGGCAACCTGTTGTGCTGCTGTATGGTTTAACCACCATCTGTCGCGCCAACCGAATTGCGCTGTAGGCGGCTTTGGGGCTGTTGGCGAGTAAAGTTCTTGGGCAGAAGCGTGGCGTGCTGCTACATCAGCCAGATCATCAGCTGTGAGTTGAATGGATTCTAACGTAAGTTCCATGTTGATATAATAACATCTCCGTAACGAAATTTCAAATTAAAAACAGGGTGTATGACCACAAAGTCATTGAAATATGAAGGTGTTCTCGGCACAAACTGACTTTTAAAATAAAATGAAGGTTTTTCCGATAAAAATCAACTCATAAAAAAGAGCGGCATCGGCTTATAATAAAACCCGTAATTTTTAAAAATCTATTGATTAACGTGCCTGCCACGAAACGTTGGCAGCTGCACCAGAGATATGCGAATATTAGCACGGTATATACTTAAAGAATTTTTTCCACCCTTCATAATAGCACTGATCTGCTTTACCTTTCTTCTCATCTTCGATGACCTTTTTCGCTTGACAAAACTTTTTGTGCAGAAAGGGATAAGTCCATTTTACCTCGTCGAATTGCTCATCTATGTGATGCCAGCGACAGTTGTGCTATCCCTTCCGATGGCGGCTTTGGTCGCAATTTTGCTTGCGCTTGGAAGACTTTCTACCGATAATGAGATCGTCGCGATGAAGGCACACGGTGTCGCTTTCCATCATCTCATGATGCCTCTTTTAGGCATTGTAGTGGTGCTGAGCGTTGTCGATCTTGGATTGATGGATTACGCCCTACCGCAGGCGAATCTTGCTTACGCTACGCTCAAACGCGATATCCAAAGACGCAATCCGGCGTTTGTCTTAGAAGAAGCGACTGTCATGAAAGAGTTGGAGACAGAAGGCAAACTTTGGATGTACGAATCCACGAATGACCAGAGTGGGCGCATGCAGAACGTCAAGATATGGGATAGTATCTGGAGTGGGCACCCTCGTTTCAGCCACGCACAAGAGGCTACCCTTGGTTTTGAGAATGGTAGGGCAATGCTCACGCTTTACGATGGACTTACTTATGAACCTGAAACCGACAATCCAGATGGCTATCGCGTAACAAAATTCCAGCAGCAGCGCCTCGCTCTTCAGTTGACTGAAGATCTGGAACGCGGCACATTTCGGAACCAGACCCCGCGGTCGATGCGTATCGCTCAACTTGGAGCATTCATCAACACACTGCAAGACAGTGTTCAAACGAGCAAAAACCGAGAATTCGCCCTTAATAAACTCCGTTTCGCGCAGATTGAGTATCACAAAAAGTTCTCTATCCCCTTCGCATGTTTAGCATTTGGGTTAATGGGGGTCCCGCTCGGGTTGATGGTAAAACGAAGTGGCAAAATGATCGGATTTGGTATCGGTTTAGCTGTAATCTTGGTTTACTACCTACTACTGCAAATTGGTCAAAGCGCAGGTTTGAACGGCATACTATCTCCTGCCCTTGCCATGTGGCTTCCGAATATCGTTATTGGTGTGTTCGGTATTGCCCTTAGCATCTACATGATAGGCGAAGGGACACTGCGGACTTGGCGTGCCCGGGATAGTAAGCTGCCACTTGTTGTCAATAGGAAAGCCGAGTCATAATCAAGACCTCCCACCGTGTGCAAACACATTTTCAACCGCGCAAAAGTTGAATATTTTATGATAGGACACATGCCTTGAATATTCTGGATCGGTACCTGCTTCGTGAATACCTCAAAGCCTTCTTTGTTGGACTTTTGTTCTTTATTGCATTGGTTATTATTGTGCGTTTGTTGGATAAAGACATCAAGAAGTTTGATGATGGTGTTGCTTATATGACTGCTGTCAAAATCGTTCTCTTCCAGGCACCTCGCCGGATTATGGAGGTGGTGCCCGTTGCAGCGTTTGTCGCCATCTTTTTTGTGCTCGGTAAGATGATACAAACCAGCGAATTCACTGCGATGAAGGCAAGTGGTATAAGTGTGTACCGACTCCTTACCCCTGTTCTAATTGTGACTCTCTTTATTTGTGGGCTCTTCGCGCTTTTTTATAACCGGGTTGCGGCACCTGCCTTTCATGAAGCGAATCTCTTGCAAAATAAGGTCAAACCTCGCTACGGCAGGAACATTGTCTTCAAAGGCAAAAACAACCGCATCTTTTACTCACAGCGTATTGTTTTGGACGACCGCAAAATTCAACGATTTACTATCTATAAATATGACCCAGAAGGAGAGCTCGCGCATGTAACATTCGCAAAGTCAGCGACGTGGACACCCACGCAGTGGAAGCTAACTGATGGCTACATCCGTCACTTTGAGAAAGGCGTTGAGGTCGGTTATGAAGCTTTCGACACGTATGCTATTGAGCGGTACGAAGATCCTGCCCGTTTTATCGGGAGTGAGAAGGATACCAGAGCAATGACTATGAAGGAGCTCCGTGAGCAGATTACCTACAAGCAAGCAGCCGGTCAGATTTCACGCAAGGAACAGGTAAAGCTGTATCACTTAACGGCATATCCGTTCGCCGCTGTCGTTGTTGTTATGCTAGGTGCGCCTATCGCTATCCGCTTTGGTAGATCTGGTTTCTTTGCAGGTTTAGTGATTGCTTTCTTCCTCTCTTTTGTCTATTGGGCACTCTCCTTCGCAACGTTTCAAGGATTGAGTGAGAGCGGCAAGCTCCATCCTTTTCTTGCCTCTTGGGGTCCGAATATCCTATACGCTGTCGTCGGGGGGATCATGATCTGGCGTACACCGAAATGAGATGTGGGAACGAGGTTTTCTAAATACGATCACTTTGATTACCCTTTACGGCGAAACGCGTAGATTTTTGATGAGTCTCAGTTATTTTCAATGAGGTGCTCGTTTTTTCTCTAAATCTGGTTTCAAACAGGCACCCCGGAGCGAATAGTGTCTGGGTAAGCCCAGAGCCAATAGCCCGTAATGAAATGGAGGGCGGATATACGGCGAGTCATATAAAAGTTCAAACCTACCTCACCGAACCGCAAGGAAAATTAGAAAAATTGGCAACTTCTTCTTTAAAATCCGCAGTTTTACGCCTATTCCGTTTATTTTTGCACTACTCTGTTTCGCATCTCCAGTGTGGTACACAGTTACTATTGGTGTGTTCTTCATTGCTGCAGGTGAATTTCTTCGGATATGGGCAGTCGGGTATGCGGGTGCCTCCACCCGTGCCAGAACGCTCGGTGCTGCTCGCGACCTCGTCACAACCGGTCCCTATGGTTACGTTCGTAACCCACTTTATCTCGGTAATTTTCTACTTAGCCTCGGTGTCTGCCTTGTTGCGAATGTCTATTGGCTTGTTGCAGTCCTGATTGTCGGTTATTTCTCTCAATACCTACCGATTATTGCTGTAGAGGAAGCATATTTGCTGGAATCTTGTGGACCCATCTATCAAACATATCGGGAGCGTGTGCCTCGCTTTATACCTCAGTTCCATTCCTATCCAGATGCATCTCCGCACGATTTTTCTTTCGCACGCGCGTTAAAAAGTGAAAAGCGAACCTTGACAGCGATTGTCTGCGTCATCGGATTAATTTTCGCAAGACAAAGTACCAATCTGTTTTAGATATTCGGACGTGTTTTCCTCATAGAGGTGTCACTAACCACGACCGATCCGTACAGCAGTTTTTGTTGGGAGACATTCAATTTTTGCGTCATATTCTTCAATTTTTGAATGTTGATGATGGAGGCAGAATAGTAAATGCATCTCATTTCTCCGGCGGTGTCGTTTTTTAGAAGGACGTAGACACTTCCTTTCCTTCTGACAAACCGAGTGTAAACCTGTATTCTGGACACATCATCGTGAAACAGGTTTTTAAAATCCCATCGATTTTGATATAAATATTATGTGTTATTAAAGATGTTGGCACGCAATTTGCAACTATTATCTCAGCACACGTGCTTTTCCGACCATACTGCTAAAGTTTGTGATATAACAACTTCACGACCGGATATTGAAAGTATACTGACGCTGATTGCTCTTAGCATTATGTGCTTTAGTTTCGGCGTTAGTCCACTGTACATCCGTGGTATCCCTACTCCTGTAGTTATTGCTGGCTGTATTATGATTGTCTTAGGGAGCGGTATAGGTGGGTTGACAATTGTCACACTTTTGAAAAAATTGTTTGCTGAAACTCAAGTAGAAATAAAAGACAGTTGGGTAGCCGGTGTTACTTTAATCTGTTCAAGCCTGGGAATCCTAGCGTGGACATTTATAGTTCTGAGGATATCGCCGATAACCCGTCCGCCACTTATTGCTATCGTTCTTTTTGCTATTGCAGGTGTGTACTCGCTAGGTTATGGTGTGTTGAGAATAGAAGCAATTCTTTCCGATGTGTCTCGGATAACGTTTGAGTGGGAGGAAGGGATCGCCTATATTTTAAATGGTAGTGCCATGGTCGGATGGACTCTCCTCGTCACGCAGAAAACTTTTATCAATAAACGTAAGAAATTAATTGTGGTTTGCTTACTAATTGGTGGGGCATCCTCTGTTTTGGTTGGAATTACGAGTATTTTCGATACGATATTTTAGGAACGATGCGGCTTATAGTAAAGTTTAGAATTAATTAGACACTCCAAAGAGACGAGGATACAATCCTCGCCAGCGGTGGTGAGGTGTTTTGTGTTTTCCAAAGTGCCCTCTTATTTTCGGGTTTTACTATAAATAGGAGCAGGAGGAAACGTGTTTAAACGAATTTCAGAGAAACTTGTAGCACTCAAGCCTGTTTCATGGGAGAAGATGGTAGGTACTGCCCAAGTTTGTCTCCTTCTAATGTTTCAGATGATGATTTGGATGCCAATTGACAGTACCACATTGACAAAAAAATTGGCAGGAATGACGCTAATAATCTATGGTGCCCTATGGATTATTCACGGTATCTATCTACTACTTTTTGAGAATCGACCTACATCGGTATCTATCAGTTCTGGAGTCATCATTACCTCAGCATGCTGTATTGTTGGGTTAGGTATCATTCTGATTGTCCCACTGACGACAGAAATGGACTGGGTGCGGAGAATGGCGGGAATTTTTTATAGTCTAGCTTTTTTAGTATGGCTGTTCGTAATTATGAAAATGACTCCAATGACTCGAGGACTGTTAATTGGTATAGTTTTCTGTGTTATCGCGAGCGGGTGGGTCCTCGTTTGCAATGCGATAGTGGTGATAAATGCAATCGTTTCGGATATGTCTCATGTCAAAGCGTCTTGGGACTTGGCAATAGGGTTTATTGTGAGTGGTGGTGCCATGGTTGGATGGACCCTCTTCGTTATGCGGAAAACTGCGCCTACCAATTTCAAGGTATTGGTGACTATTTTTACGATTTTCGGTATCATATACATTGGATTCGGAATTGTAGCGGCTATAGTGATAACATTTCGCTAATGTAAACATCCATATCTGCTTATGAGTTCTGCTCGATAGGTGACTAACGCATAATCAAATCAGTAAGAGAGGCGCAATGTTTGATAGAACTGCAAAAGTATCCAAAGTAACATGGAAGACAATACTCCTAAATCCATTGATTTTCGGGGCTATGGCAATTCAGTCAGATAGTGACAGTGCCGTCTTGATTTGCACTGGTGTTACCGTGGCTTTTTCAGGTCTAATGGTACTCGGTATTCCGCGTGTGCCTCGTTCTGTATTTTTTGGTTGCTGTGTTATGTTTGCCTTAGGGTGTGGCATTGGAGGGGTAGGGTTGGCTCACGTATTAGAGCGTCAGTTCCGAGATTTTCCAACTGTGAGTCAGTGGGAATGGATTCGGTGGTTACCTTCGGCTTTCGAGAATCTGGCAATTTTGATATGGATTTACGTTGTTTTAAATATATCTCCTGTAACCCGTTCTTTGTCTATTAGCGCAATTCTTGTCGCTGCTGCGGCTGGGTATTCGCTCACTTCTGATGCCTTTGCAATAAGGGATGCCCTCATTTTCAATGTGTCTCGCGAAATCGCAGACTGGGAACAAGGAGTGGAATTGCTTTTGAATGGTTGTGCGTTAGCAGCTTGGGCACGTCTCGTCATTAGGAAATTGGCTTCTACTTCAATTGAAGGGTTCGTTGGAAAGTGTACCCTGCTTGTTGGGGTTGTTTCGATTTTAGGAGGAATTTTTCAGATTCTATGGGACATCTTTTCGTGATGCTGAAATTTATAGAAGGTTAGGACTCACGCAATTGCTGATGAGTACCTACAACTCGTACACTGCTGGCGAGGTTTGCAACCTCGCCCCTACAATAAATCCCACCAGCAGTCGAGACACGGTACCATTGGTATTCCAGCGGTTATGGCGCATCAAGCTGCGCTAACCCCGCACGTTCTCGGAAACGGTTGAACGTTTTCAGAATCCCCTGCTCCATCGTGTACGCAGGTGTGAATCCCATCTCTTCAGCAATAGGCGTTGCATCATAATCCCACGAGATACCGAACACACCGGGTTCTAACGTAATCTGCGCATCTGGCACCAACGCTTTGAGATATGCCACACCCTCTTTGACCGGTCGGATACCCCCCTTCACATTGAAAACGCGTGTCTGCGTCGTCGGGCAGGTACATGCAAGAACAATCGACTCAGAAACGTCTTCCACATACTGCCAATCCACTGCATCGTCGCCAAATGGACAGACGTGCGATTCACCCAACGCCACCGCTTCGATCATCTGGGTCGTGAACGAACTCATCCCGCGTGTCCTACCGACACCATAGACAGCAGTAAACCGAAGTCCGATTGAATCAACGCCATAAGCATCGAAATAGTGCGTTGCGTATTTCTCATTGAGCGATTTACATGCGCCGTAGATGAACTTAGGATAGTGTGGGGCATCGTTAAGGATTTGTTGATGATTGTAATCCTCTGGTGCACCGAAAACAGCGACACTGCTTGCCCAAACGACGCGCTTGAGTTTGAAGATACGCGCCGCTTCCAATATGTTGATCGTGCCTTCACAGACAACCTTTAACGCTTCGGGTGGATTCGCATTGCACGCCGGGACCTGCCACGAAGCGAGATGAATAACCCGATCGATTTCATGTTCTTGGATAGTACGTAAGATGTGTGGTAGGTCGGTAATATCTCCCTGCACGAAGGTAAACCCTTCAATCTGTTCATCCGTGAGTACCATTTTGGGGATGGTTAGGTCGTAAGCAAAATCGTAAACGACTACCTTTTCACCGGCTGCCAACAGGTCGCGGATGACATAAGTACCGATGCATCCCATGCCACCGGTGAGCAGATATGCCATAATCTTTCTCCTTCTCTTCAACAGGCGCGATCGCACGACCGCGCCCGCTTACCCAAATAGGTACTAATTCGCTTGGAGAGGCGTTTCGACATCTACGAGAATATCTTCGCCTTCTACTTTAATAGCATAGGTGGGTAATTTCTCCTCACCTGGCCACACGCACTCACCAGTTGTCACATCGAATTCCCACATGTGGAGTGGACACGTAACACAGTTATTGTCTAAAAAGCCGTAACTCAACACCCCACCGAGATGTGGGCAAATGTTGTTCATGGCATAATACTCACCCTTTACGTTGTAGATACCGATGAAAACGCCTTCAACTTTCACACCGAGACATTTACCGGGCTGAATCTGATCGGTTGTCGCGGCTTTTACAAATTGTGACATAATTTCTCCGTCTTTCCGCGTTTCTTATGAAACACGGAATTGAAATTGCATCAGAAAACACGGCTAGAACTTTCCGATTGATACCATTACTCCAGAAGGATTTCGGTTTGGGCTTTGGTCTCGGAATAAACCATCGCCATCTTATACCGAAGCCTGCTTGCTGAACCACACGAAAAATTTGTTTTGTTTATCCTTTGTGGGATCTATGCGTCATCCATTGGGTACAGGCTACATCCGCCGTCTACGAGCAGTACTGTCCCGGTCATATAATCTGCGGCGGGGCTACACAAAAATAGAAAGGCGTTTGCCACCGAATCGAGGGGTTGCATAACGCCGAGTGGAATCGCTTTCTGTGCACGGGCGCGATAGGTCGGATCCGTATCCCACTGTTGTTTGGCAAGTCCGACGCTAACGATTCCAGGGGCAACCGCATTTGCGCGAATGCCTTTATCTGCTAATTCCCGTGCAAAGGAGCGCATTAGCTGTTTCATCGCAGCCTTACTTGCGTTATACGGTCCAATCTCTGGCCACGGTACGTCAGCGACCCAAGATGTCGTAAAAATGAGTTGTCCTTTAACACCATCTTCAAGCATTGAACGGGATGCAGCACTGCCCAATAAAAACGCTGTTCGGGCATTGACCGCCATTGTCTCGTCCCACTCTCCTGCTGTGTACTCCAATAAGGGTTTCGGGATCACCATACCGATGTGACACAGCGCGACGTGGATAGCTCCAAACCGTTCGCGAGCTGTACTTACCAACATGTCGGTTTCATCGGTGTCTGTCAGATCTGCCTTGACATAGCTTATTTTCTCTATGTCAATTCCATTTTCACTGAGTCGGTCTGTTGCCGTTTGATCTGACAGGATGTCGTTCACCGTTATGTTTGCACCGTGCGCCATCAATTTTTTAACGATTCCAAGCCCAATCGCACCGCACCCACCCGAAATTACGATATGCAGTCCTGCAAGGGCATCGTCGCGAAAAACCACTATCAGATCTCCTATTATTTTGTTATAACTTTTCCTTCGCCTCGTGGATCCGTACCACCGTCTTGGTAAGTTCCATTTTCCCAAAGACGAATACCGTGTCCAGGTCCACCGATACCCGCGCTTGCTGTGATTTCATGTCCGAGTTTTCGTAATGCTGCAAGTGTCTCTTCACCTGCGCGCGGTTCAACTTGGATCGGTTCAGCACCATCGGTGTGAACCCTCGGTGCGTCCAATGCCTGTTGTATTGGCACCTCCAGGTCAAAAAGACTGACGCTGATGTTGAGCTGGTTGTTCGGGATAGTCCTGCCGCCGGGTATACCATAGGTGGCAAAAGGCATACCTTCTCGCGTGGCGAGAAAGGGTGCCATGTTGTGGAGTGGGCGCTTCTCAGGTCCGACAGAGTTCGCAAGCCCAGGCCTCGGATCAAAACGCCCGACACCGTGTCCAAAGAGTAAACCTGTGCCCGGTACCGTCACCATTGAACCGAATCCACCGCCGTGTGTTTGTGTTAGGGATACCATGTTCCCCTGGGCATCCGCGGTAGAGATGTGGCTTGTGCAATTCATCGGTTCGTGATAGACGACTTCTCCGGGTTGCGGCGATTCAAGTCCCGCCTTCAGTTTTTCGCTGAGTGTAACAGTGAGACTATCAGAGAGTTCTGTTTCGATGTCTATGTCAACGACACGTGGGTCACCGAATCGGCGGAGTCTTTCGGGCCAACAAACTTTCATCGCTTCAGCGAAAAGGTGAAACCTTTCAGCAATGGACATCGCTGTCAGATCAAATTCCTCGACCAATCGGAGCATCTGTAAGGTCGTCAGTCCACCTGCACCGAGCGGTGCTGTATAAACCGAATAGCCTCGATACTCAATTTCGTAGGGTTGTGTGATAAAGGGACGATAATTCTTCAGGTCATCTGAAGTTAAGCATCCGCCGAGTTCCTGAATGTGATTTGCGATTGTTTCGGCGATTGCCCCTTCGTAGAACGCAGCGTGCCCGCCTTCCGCGACCGCTTCCAAGGTTCGGGCGAGTTCGGGATTGGTGAGTTTTTCTCCCTTCTTTGGGGGCTTTCCATTTTTGAGGAAAACTCTCGCCGTTTCTGGAAAGTCCTGTTTCCACCGTTCCGCGTTCCCGGCGATCCCGCCGCGGTTCGCACTGTTCGGCGCGTAGCCGTGACGTGCAGAGTTGATAGCCGGGCGGAGCACATTCGCTAGCGGTAGACTCCCAAACTCCTCCAACGCCAAGCACAAACCAGCAACAACCCCCGGCACCCCGATAGATAACGGACCGTGAACGTTTACACGTCCCGGCACTCGGTAACCCGCAGGCACATTGGGAGCATCTTCAATCTTAAACATATCTTCGGAGGCAGCAGCGGGTGCTGCAGTGTTGTAATCTATCGCGATGACATCTTCTGTTTTCCTGCGATAGATAAGCACACAACCACCATACCCTGCTATGCCGTTGTGCGAAGGTTCCACGACACCCTCTGCAAAGGCAGCGGCAACGGCGGCATCAATGGCGTTCCCACCGGCAAGGAGCATTTCAAATCCTGCCTGTGCCGTGCGAGGATGTGGTCCAGCAACGGTGCCGTAATCTTTTTTGTGTAAATTCACAGGTATTTTCCTTTCGCTGAAGGCTAATACGTGGCATTTTAAAAGTTTTTGACAGAATTGTCAAGTATTTCAAGCATTGTATCTACTTTTTAACAAATTATAGTGAAAATTCATAGTTAAAGGGACACTTTTGTTGCAGAAAGTTTAGGATTTTACCAGCAACCCGTTAAAATCTTGACTGCTGTGGAAATATTACGGTTTATATGTGATTTAGTGTTTTACTGGATTTGCCCGTAGTCCGAGGTTCCTCGCCTGTGATTTTTGGTTGACATACCGCCTGAAACCGTGTATAATACAAGGTAGCGTTTGCAGTGGTAATCCTTTACACGTCAACACCTTAAAATCAGAAAGTCAGGGCCTCTAATGTCTCCTCGTAGACAATCTCGCATCGTTGCGATGCAAATACTGTATCAAATTCAACTCACCGCTGCTCCGGTGCCAATCGTCATGGAGCAGTTTTGGCAGAGCCAGGACACATCCGCAAAACTCCGTCCGTTTGTGGTGCAACTCGTTGAGGGTACCACTGCACATCTGGACGCAATTGATGCAGTACTTCAAAACACATCCGAAAATTGGAAACTCCACCGGATGCCTGTCGTAGATCTCTCCATCCTACGATGTGCAACTTATGAAATTCTCTATCTCAGTGACATTGATCCAGCGACCTCAATTAATGAGGCTATTGAGATTGCCAAATCCTATAGCACCCCGGATTCATCTAAATTTATCAATGGGGTCTTGGACAGCATACAAAAAAAACATCTGGATGTCCCTGAATGCTAAAATATCTGATTATGGAACAGACTGTGAGTCACAAAAAATAAGAAAAGTCAGGGGCGCGTATAAAACCAACAAATGTTTAACCTAAAAAACTTAACGCTTTGTCTGCTGTTCTTACTTTCGGTATCTGTAAACGCTGCACAAGAATTCAAATTTGTTGGCGAGTTTGGTGAAAAAGGGGAAGGCGAGGCACAGTTCGCGAAAACCTTGTTCATGGCGTTTGGACCTGACGGTGCCATCTATGTGACGGATACCGATAACTTCCGAATTCAGAAGTTCAATGAAACGGGGGGCTTTGTATTTGACATCCAGATGGAGAAGGAAAGTGAGTTTCGGTTCATTAATCCTACCGCTATTGCTGTCGGCACGGATAGCAGCATCTATGTAATGGATTGGATGTTCGTCCAGATTTCGGACCCTGACGTACAAACAATATCTGGAACTAAGGTCTTTAACTACGGTCCGTGTATCCATAAATTTGACGCGCACGGCGTGTTTGTCGCAAGTTACCCGATTCAAGATTTGAGCCAACGAATAAAGAAGCTTGAAACCGCTGTACCTGGCTTGGATGCAGATGGCAATTATGCCTTGATTATTCCACAAGGGGATACAAAACGGAAGTTTTTGTTAGCAACGGATATCCAGGGCAACCTCTATGTCTGTGACAGTGATGCCCCGAATAAAATAATCGTCAAACTGGATGCGACTGGTAAACACATTGCCCGCTATCCACTTGCCCAACCGACGGTAGGTCACATCGTCCATCCCGCTGATATGACGGTTGATGAAGCCGGAAATCTCTACATCGTTGACGAAAAGGGACATCGGGTGCTGAAATACAGTGCCGACGGAAAGTTCTTGAGCACTTTCGGTGAGTATGGGGACGCAGCGGGAGAATTTATAGCACCTTTTCGGATAACAGCGTTGCCAGATGGAACGCTACTTGTCGCTGACACAGCGAAGTATCTGAAGGATTTCGTCTCCACACTTCCGAAGCGACTTGACGATCCGATACGACGCTATAGCGGAGACGCAAAGCTATTTCGCTACCGACTACGGCGTATCCAACGATTTACGACGGATGGCGTGTATACGCAGAAGCTGCTTATCCCATTTCGACGAGAAGTTGAGACCGATGTTGCGCTCCAACTCAAAGGGATTGACGGAAGTGGAAACCTTTATTATCTCAACCCAGCAAAATTGCAATTTAGGAAATACGCACCCACAACATCCTTGCTATCTTCAATGTTCCAAACGGAGCTTAAACTCCGCTACACACGCGACCTACACGACGTTGAAATTGACAATCAGGATGATTTAGATGCCGATCTCTATACCAAATCCGATTTTGATGAGCAGATTATCCGAGATGCCGCACACGCAAATTTAATCCTCTCTTATGATTTCAATGAGGCTTACCGTGTTGTGTTATCTAATCGGCTCACTTACGTTCGGATGACCGATACGAGTTATTATCGCGCACGGGATTTTGAAGACTTCCGCGGACGGTTCAATCAAGATGATAGGGCAACTGAAAACTCTTGGGATGATCGAATCCAGATTGATTTCACATGGATCCGCGATCATCGCCTCTACAATTATCGGGAGGCGCGGGCGTTTGCATACTACAGTCTCATCCGCGTCGATTTCATAAACGATGCCCTCGACCGGTTCAATTTCCGATTCTTTGACTTCAACGCGAATCTTTCTGACTGGGGAGCGGGTGTTCATTACGATTTAAACCGAACGTTCCGCTTGAATTTTGAGATTACACATTTCTTTGGCGAGAATCGATACACCTATATTGATGAAACGAATGTCCTTTATGCCACCGGTTTTCAAGAAGGGGATCTGACCCGCGCTGTTTTGTTCATAAATGGGATCTTTTAAAACGGTTGCAATATATTCCAAAATTAGATATTATCGGATTTGAAATCCTTTTGGAGCAGGCTTCAAAAATACCTGGGCAGACTCGAAGGAGGTTTCAAAAATGCAAACATATCCATTATCACAACTCACCGAAGAAACGCTTAATACACTTATCACCCTACACGAAGTAGATGGAGACTTGGAAGCATGGCGGAAAATGCAGATGTCCCTGACACAGGAAGAGCGGATACTACTTGAGTACTTCAAGTCAGACAGGCACCGATACCATCTACCAATTATGAACGAGGCTACAATTTGGGGACGGGCGATCTATCCGTTGTTACGTTTGGCAGAACAGGGACAAGTTCAAGCATGGGCAAGTGTCCCTCTCAAAGCCACGTACCCCACTTTTGAACTTGAAGGCGAAGCGGATGGCGCGCTTGCTCCCTCTGTTGGAGGTAGAATTGAACCGCCTTATCTCATTGTGCATGAGGCAAAACGCGGCATCAATGCACCCAATCCCCAATTCCAGCTCTATGGCGAAATGCTCGCCGCCGCATGGCTCAATTGGGAAAATAGTCCTAACACTGAACAAGAAATTTTTGGATGCTACACTATCACCGACGATTGGACATTTGTACGTGGAGTCGTTGGTGCCATTGAAACCGAAAAACCTACCCTCCACATTGAATTTTCGCCCAGATACGATGGCGTTTGGGAAGCAGAATGCATCGTCCAAATTCTGAAATCTATTGTCGCCAAGTACGTAAACGTTAGCACTTAACAGGAGACATCAACATGGCAACTTTTGGAACAGGTGATTATCAATATGAAGTCGTAGAAGGATGGGGTATGATTCCCCAACTCGGACTTGTTTCGGGTGTAGCGTGCGACTCAAATGACAGGGTCTATGTCTACAACCGTAGTCCACAGCCTGCTATGCTCGTTTTTGAGGCGGATGGCACCTTTGTTACTGAATGGGGAAAGGATATCTTCCAAAAACCGCACGGCATCTGGATAAGTCCCGACGATGAAATCTATACCACGGATACTGTCGATCATACCGTGAGAAAATTTTCGCTTGACGGGGAGCTGTTGGAGACATTTGGGACTGTCAATCAACCGGGCGCGCCGGGGGGACCCTTTAATGAACCGACGCGTGCTGTCCTCTCCACGTCTGGGGAGATGTACGTCTCTGATGGTTACGGACAATCGCGGGTACACCGAATGACTGCCGATGGTGAAGTCATCGTTTCGTGGGGCGCACCGGGAACAGGACCTGGGGAATTTAACCTCCCACACGATGTCACCGTGGACCACAATGATCAGGTTTACATTCTCGACCGCGGTAACCTTCGCTGTCAGATTTTTAATAACGACGGTGAATACTTGACCGAATGGACAGACCTCCGTTCTCCAAACGACCTCTTTATTGACAGTGATAATGTTATCCACATCGCCGAGGGAGGACAACGCATCAGTATCATGACGCTCGACGGAGAGGTCATCGGACGCTGGGGCGAAAAGGGAGACGCTCCCGGACAATTCAGCGATTCTCCACACGGCATCTGGATCGATTCAAACGGGAACATCTATGTTAGTGAAGTCATTGCGGATAGACGTTTCCAGAAATTCGCGAGGGTTTAATCGGTTTTGAAGAGACATTGTTACTATTTCAGCAGCGCAGCTTGCAAACGCATATTGCAAGCCAGTATTATTTTTATCGGTGTTGTCGGGTGCGCGTTGGTCTTTGCTGACGAAGGGCATGAGCATTCAGGCGATCGGATAAAGGAACTCATAAACAAACCACTTACGCTTCAATTGGCGATTGTTGCCCTTGTGGTTTCATTCGTGCTTGGCGGTTTGCACGCGTTAACACCCGGACACGGAAAAGCCATCGTCGCTGCTTACCTCGTCGGTTCTAAAGGCAGGGTAATTGACGCAGTTTTCCTTGGGCTTGTCGTTACCTTTACACACACCTTCAGCGTCATAGCACTCGGAATTGTGATGCTGGTAGCACAGGGCTTTGCACCGGAGGATATCGTTCCGTGGTTGAGTCTGTTCTCTGGGGTCTTGATTGTTGGTATTGGCGCGTGGCTGCTTACCAGAAACATGAAGCAGTACTACAGTGGGGCACACAGCCATGCACATGGACATCAGCACCCACACCCGCACAACCATTCACATGACCACGATCATTCACATGACCATGATCACCCACACGCAGACGACCACGATCATGGACACGACGATTCACATGACCATTCGCATGATGATGACCATGGCCATTCACATGACCACGCCCTAACACACAGTCATGGTGGGCAGACGCATAGCCACGCGCCGCCAGAACGTACCGGTTTTTGGGGGTTGCTATCGCTTGGTATCTCTGGTGGTATCGTGCCGTGTGTCGATGCACTCATCGGACTCCTATTTGCGATTAGTCTTGGCAAGCTTGTGTGGGGTTTGATTATCTTGTGTGCTTTCTCATTAGGGCTTGCCGCTGTGTTGGTCGCTATCGGTATTCTGATGGTGATGGCAAAACCGGTAATCGAGCGTTTCACAGGCGAAGGTCTCTGGTTACAGCGTTTACCGATTATCAGTGCCGCTGTCGTCATCCTACTCGGCGCAATATTAGTCTTCAAAGCATTCAACACTGTCGGTCTTCATATTTGAAAAAGCGGAGGTAATCTATGCCCAACACAGTCGGAATTTTAAGCCCTGGTGATATGGGGCACACCGTCGGAAACGTCCTTCGTGAAAACGGTTTGCGTGTCATAACCTGTCTGCACGGAAGAAGTCAGCGCACCCGTGAACTCGCTGAGAAAGCAGGCATTGCAGATGTGCCGACGTATTCCGAACTCGTTACCGAAGCCGACCTTATCCTCTCAATTATGGTGCCTGCACAGGCGATGTCCGCTGCGTCCGCAGTCGCGGAGGCACTGCGACAGACCGATACAACGCTAACATACACCGACTGCAACGCCATCGCACCCCAGACGGTGCGCAAATTAGGGGATGTTATTACTGCAGCAGGCGGAACTTTCGTTGATGCCTCTATCATCGGTCCACCACCGCGCACACCCGGGGCGACGCGCTTCTATGCATCGGGACCGCAGCTTGACACCTTCTCGGAACTCAACAATTACGGGTTAGATGTTCGCAGGCTCGGAGACGAGATAGGGCTTGCTTCTGCGATTAAGATGTGCTACGCCTCCCTTACGAAAGGGCTAACGGCACTCTGTACCGAGCTGCTCACCGCTGCATCCGTTTTAGGTGTCTCAGATGCGTTGACAGCAGAGTTTCAGTTGAGTCAATCGGCACTTTTTGAGCGGATGGAAAGAGGACTGCCGAGCATGCCACCTAAAGCGAGACGTTGGATCGGTGAGATGGAAGAGATCTCGGCAACTTTTGAACATGTCGGATTAACACCGAACATCTTAACAGGCGCAGCGGATATGTACCGATTTGTTGGCGACACGCACCTCGCAGATCTCCCACCAGAGGCACGTGACGAATTCCCGACTTTAGCCGAACTGATTGAAATCTTGGCGGAAAACTTGAAATCGGAGTAGAGAATGGTATCTATCTTGTAGGATAACGCTTATGAGCGGTGCCTTTCAGTTTTAGTCCGTGGATTTATCCCGCACTGCTTCTGCTACGAGTCTCTCCAAATCTGCCCCTCTTGCATTATGTGAGATGAGTCTGCCCTCTCGGTCAATGAGCAGCGGTGCCGGGATTGAACGAATGTTATACTGTCGCGAAACTGGACTGTCCCACCCTTTTCCACTAACAATCTGCCGCCAAGGGATGTTATTCGCTTTAATATAATCCCGAACTTTGTATTTATGATGATCAAGACTGATCCCAATGACATCAAATCCTGCATTCTTATAGGTATCGTAAACCTTTTTGATATTTGGAATTTCATCAGTACATGGCAGACACCATACTGCCCAAAAATCGAGCAAAACAACTTTTCCGCGGTAATCGCGAAGTGAGATCGGTTTACCATCAAAGTCGCTAATTTCCGATAGACTTGTAGAAACGCCTCCTGCGTAATATCTTCAGCGATATGGAAATCCCCAATTTTCCGCCATGCAAGCGCGTGAACCCGCTTCTGGTACTTCCTAACCAAGTCCGCAAAAGCAGCATCATCGCCTTCAAGGATACGTCGAATCAATTCAGCATTGTCGTTTCTCATCAAACGCCTCAAAAAAGAAAGTGCCTTATTTAGTATAGAACTCATAGCGAGTACGCGTTATGAATGGTTGAAAGTTATCCGCAAGTTAATCATAGAATAAGCTAAATGGCGAAACCCTAACCGGGTCTCTTTGAGTTTATCGTAGCTCAGTGCGAGTCTTCGGTAAGTATCCTGCCATCCGAAAGTTCGCTCGACTTTATATCGTAGTTTGTATATGTCTTTGTTAAACCAGCGGAACATGCGCGCAATAACGATAGGTTCTTTAGCATTGCGCTTGTTGGGATAGATCACGGGGATCAGTCCGTGTTCTCTAATGATCTTATGATTCGCCTTGGCGTCAAATGCCGAGTCAAGCGTGAGTGCGGAGCCGCATAGATCCATACCCATCCGTTGACTAAAAGCGATGAGATCCCTGAAGGCTTCGGGCAAAATGGTTGTATCATGTTCATTGATGGGTCTAATCGTTGTCGGGCCTATGATAAACCCGTGATTATCGGTAAGAGTTAGCTCTTTTTCGCCTTTCTGGTGTTTGTGTCCTGAATAACCGATGCCGGCACCCCCTTTTTTACGACCGTGTTCGACCCATCTCCATGAACGCAGGTCGTATCAAGTTGATCGGTATCAAGCAAGTGTATCACGGACGCCTGAAAAAGGTTCTCATACGAGCCATCTTTGGACCAGCGATGATGCCATTTATAGACATTCGACCAATGCAGTTCATTGCGCCGGGTTCGGAGTTGATTCCATTGAATGCCCGTATGTAAAACATAGAGGATATAGTTGAATATCTTATAGAAGGAGAGTTTCGGCTTCGGACCTTTGATACGTTTCGATAGATGTGGCAAGATATACTCATTAAAATCCTTGCGCGAAACCTGTTTCGGAATACCATTGTATCTCGGCGACTTTTGAGATTCAGCTGTCATAAGAGCACCTTTCATAAAGTAAATGGGTATCAAATGTGGAAAATAAAGGGACATAAAGTGTCGCCTTTTATTCCACTATTTTACAACATTTCTATGTTTTACTCAATATGACTTCATATAGTGACGCGACTTGACAATAAAAACTTACACAATTCCGCGAAAAAGTGGTGTTTTTGTGGAAAAATATCGGTCAGAAGGATGGAAAATATCGGTCAGAAGGTTTGCCTAAAGTTAACATGAGTTTGATAATTAAACGTTGGTTGGAGAATAAAATACCTACGGGACGCTTTAATTTTTATTTTCAAACTCACCTTATAAGACGTTATTTTCATCTGAATAAGACGTTATTTTCATCTGACTTTACGAAACGTTTTTTGCTGACTGCTGACAACTGAATGCCTCTGTCAAACATACCATTGTGCTTGTGCTCTGAAGAACTGGGCATAAAGTCCATCTTTTGCCAATAATGTCTCATGGTCCCCGTCTTCCACAATCGTTCCGTTGTCAATTACAACGATCCGCTCGCAGGTGCGGACAGAAGAGAGACGGTGTGAGATTAACACCGAGGTACGCCCGGCACTCCGTTGAATAAATCGTTCATAGATCGCCTGTTCGGCTAAAGGGTCTAATGCAGCAGTCGGTTCATCAAGGACAACCAACCATGGTGTTTCCCGCATGAAACCCCTTGCTGTTGCGATGCGTTGCCACTCGCCGCCGGATAGATCGCGTCCCCCAAAAGTCGGTCCTAACACAGTTTCATAGCCTGCACTAAGTCCATCAATGACTGAAGCTGCCCCACCGGCAATTGATGCCTCTTCCATACGTTCAGGATGTTCTAAGTCACCAAAGATAATATTCTCGCGTGCAGTAAGATGATAGCACGTGAAATCTTGAAACACTGCACTACAATGCGCCAACCACTGCTGACGATTTTCTTCGTTTAAAGGTGTATCGCCCACACGAATTGCGCCTGTTTGCGGTTTGTATAGCCCAAGAAGTAGACGTGCCAATGTAGATTTTCCTGCACCGTTGGGTCCAACGAGTGCAACCCGCTCCCCTTTATTTAATGTTAGATTCACCTGACGAAGCACCGGTTCTTGCGCATTTGGATAGAAAAACGAAACATTTTCTATCTGTAGATGTGAAGGTTCTTGTGAGGCTGTCAGATTGGGCGTTTGCTGAGGTGTTGAGGGGGCTTTACCGACTGTTTTAGTGTCACGATCCAAAAACGAGTACAAATCTCCTGACAAACGGCGCATCTCGTCCGCAATCAATAGAAAATAGCCAGCGACTCCGTTCCAGATGCCATCTAAGTTAACGATAGCGACGGCAGCGGCGACATAGGTGCCGACTGTCAATCTACCGCGAGAGACCGCTAGCAGTAAAAGAATAAGCGAACAAGCGTACAACAAGGCGCGTGAGATACCAATTGCAAGATGCGCCCAAAATTTACGCCGTTCAATTGCCTGTTGTTCTTGTATAAGTCCTTTCCATAACTTTCGCCAGCGTTCTATCCATAAGTTTTGTGCTTGGTATAACCGTACTTCCTTACCAGCACCGCGATCTGTCAGAATACCTTCTAACGCATCTCGCTCCCGCTGCTGTGGTGTCTGTTGGACATCAAGGCTGTAAGCATCGACAGCGAAGTGTGAACCACTCCACCAAGACACTATACCGGTCACCGTCGGAAGCAATGCTAACAACGGGTGGAGGTTCCACAACACGATACCAAGCGCGGTGACGCTGATTAATTGTTGAATGCTGTCAACGATCCACCACACAATCTCTTCAAGTTCATCACCAGACATGGTGCGCGCTCGCGCCAGCGCGTTTTGGAATTCTGGGGTCTGGAACTCGAGCAACTCTATTGTATTAGATTTCCGTGCGATACCTTCACTAATCCAAATTTCGATATTTTCTCTGACATTGAGGCGTAAGGGTTCTCGTAACTGGTCTGCAAGCGTACTATAGATTTGTAGTCCGAGTAGACCGAGCAACCACGGGACAACCTGCTGCCACCAATCGACATCGCCTATAACGGCAGTGATTGCATTGACTAAGTGTTCCGTAACGAAAAACTCGCCTACAGGCAGAACGCCGAGAGATAGTGTGAGAAACATCATACCCGAAAGCGCGAGTGAACCGCTCCGCCAGACAATCGCAAAAGTTCGGAAGTATGCGATGAGACTTTCTTTGGCAGCCAATCCCCATGTTTTCCATTTTCCATTAGCGTTTTGCATTTTTTAGTTGTTCCTTGCGGTTCGGTCAAGACAGAGAGTTTCCATTCTTGTGAGCAATTCCTATTGGTACCAGTGGGCTTGTGCTTGAAAAAATCTGGCGTAGAGACCATCTTGGGCAAGTAACGCCTCATGCGTGCCGTCTTCAACAATACGTCCCGAATCTAATACCAAGATCCGATCTGCGAGACGCGCCGATCCGATTCGGTGTGAAATCAGGAACGTCATCCGCCCAGCGGCAAGTTCCACAAAACGTTGGTAAAGTTCGACTTCGGCTTGTGGATCCAACGCTGCAGTCGGTTCGTCAAGGACGAGAACTTGCGGATTCCTAACTAAAGCCCGCGCAAGTGCAACTTTTTGCCATTCGCCTCCAGAGAGTTCCGCACCTTCACCTCCTTCGCCGAGTGAAGGGTCAAGGAAGGTATCCAAGCCGCGCGGAAGCGTCTGAAAACGCTCCTCGATGCCAACTGCATTGATGACGCGCCGGAGTGCTTCATCGTCAATGTGGAGGTTTGGGGGACCTGGCACCAATTCCTCACGCACAGGTCTACGAAATCGCGCGAAGTCTTGGAATACGGCGGCACAGTTAAGGGCTATCTGTTCCGGGGCAATTGCGGCGATATTTACGTCATCATAGCGGATGGTTCCATCATCAGGCTTGTATAATCCGAGCAATAGTTTAATAAGTGTTGATTTTCCCGCACCGTTAACACCCACGATACTAACGATCTCTCCGGGACGCACATGAAAGTTTATGTCTTCTAACACATCGTCAGTCGCCCCCGGATATTGGAAACGTAGATTACGCACTTCTACGCCTTGCTGTAGTGGCTGCGGGAATGTCTCGGTTCCTGACTGTGTACGCGCCGTTTTTCCGCGTTCTAATAAGAGATGCAAATCACGGAGCAAGGGGACATCTTCAAGTATATTTTGAATGAGTCTAAGCAATCCCTCCAGATCTCCTTGGAAGAATGCAGCGGTTCCGGTAAGAATCACATAATCCCCAAGTGTAAGGTTGCTGTCCACAATACGCGCAGCGAGGATGCCAATCGCTACTGCATAAGCAATCACTTCAGCGATAGTTGTCGCAATGGATGCCCTTGCTTCCGTCCATATCTTTGCCAGCGATTCTTCCTTCCATTTTTGGTGGTTCGTTCGCCAGCGTCCGAAAAGCAGATTGAAAAGACCATAGAGTCGCACTTCCTGTCCAGAGGAAGTGCCGAGTAATAAACTCAGCATATAATCCATCATACGCCGTACTGGTGTCGCCGCGTAATCGTGGCTGTACCTTCTTTCGGCTGTCTTAACTTTAATCCAAGCGGAGGGTAGCGCGGGTAACACGACTACGAGTACCAGCAGTGGATCCGCTATCCATAGGAGGACTCCGTACCCTGCCAACGTCACGCAGAGTTGCCCAATCTCCGTTATAAATCGCAACAGGTTCGTGAGCCGATGCCCGAGTGCTTGTCGCGCCCGTTGTATCAAATCGTACGTCTGCGGTTGATCAAAAACGGCAAAGTCGATATGCGTTGTCGCCTCAAGTAAGACTCCCTGCTGGTGGAGTCCGATAAGGTTTTTCATCTTCCATTGCAGATATCCATCACAAGTGCCTGCTATATTTCTGAGCATTGCCAAAAGTACGAGTGCTGCCACCCAGGGTGCTGCGGTTTCTAAACTCAAATCTGCTTCCTCATCGAGAAAAGCAGCGATGAGGTTCACCAGTTCCCGGCTTGCCCAAAGAATGCCTATCGGGATACATCCGTGTGTGAGCGTCAGAAGTGCTTGCGCAATTGCGCCGAATCGGCTGGCATGCCAAGCGACGAAGAAGAAGCGACGCAGCGTCTTTACCGCAGACGGACGGGATTCTGTGTTGGGGGAATGTGTAGTGTTAGCATCCATTTTTTTCTCCAATAAAAATAGCCTATGGGGATTTAATCCGAAGGCTTTGGAAAAAATCAATTAAAATTGAGAAAATAGAATAAATTATATGGATCTCTATGAAGTTTAATTATTTAAATCGGTAATCTTGATTTCCCCCAGGCCCGGTAGGTGCAGTTAGGGAACCACTGAAAATCTACTAAATTGACACCTATGGTGCAAAAAAAACTGGCACCGGGTGCGTTTTTCGAGACCCATCAGGTGCCAGTTTCGTAACAGATTTTATTCTTCTGAGTTTTGCGTTTCAGGTTCGGGGCGTGTAACAATCCATGCTTGGAATGCTGACATATCCGCAAAAAACGAACGTATGAGCGCAAATTCGCTCGGTGAGGCAACAGCACACCGCAGCAGCCCTTCTTGTTCTCCGTGTGTCTCTACGCGTTCGCGCCAAACCTCTTGAAACACATTATTATCCTCTGTCATGAATATAGAAGACAAGCCGATTTGCACGATTTGGGTGGACAAGCCAGATATTTCAGGATCCTTTTCCATCAACGGTTCAATTAGGTGTGTCTGCTGGAGTTTGTTGAGTTCCGTCATATTATCAAGGGGATCTTGAACTGTGGTTCCCCACTCACGAACAATAAAGTAGTAATTTAGCCAGATCTGTAGTTCTTCACCGTCTTTATCTGCGCCGAGGGTCGTTTCGATTCTGGAAAGCGCAAGAGTTCTCATACTTTCTGTCGGCATTGCGTCAACGTACGCCCGAAAATTTTCATAATCTTGTCCGTCTTCCGTATTTATGTAGGTGAGATACGGTTCACTTGACAAAACAGCTTCTAAATCGTTTGGGCTTTGCGATGGATCTGTTTCCGGTGCGGCTTCAAGAAGTTGCGACAACAATATTTCTTGTTCTGCAGTCAATGGTTTGCTCGCCGATGCTTTTAATTCACGTCGGTGTTGCGCTTGTTGCGCGTGGATCTGATCCATCTCCTCCATCATTTTACCGAACCACGGGACCACAAAAACGATCCCACCGACGAGAATTAGAACGCCTATACCGATAAGAATCAGAAAAATCGGTTTTTTCATTGGTGCCTCCTTTTTTGCTAAATTATTTTAACCGCATCATAGCATCTTTTAAGGCGGATTGCAATCTTTTAAGCAAATAGCACAGTCTAAAATTCGTATATGAATCCAAAAGTAAAATTAAAGGGAAACCGAATTGGACTCTTATATTCTGCTGATTCCAGGTCCAACGGAAATTCTTCTTCATTCGCAAACTCCGCTGTGTTGATTTCCTCAATGAGTCTGTCGGCGAAGTTAAACCTTGTCCTATTCGGGCTACTGTAGACATTCCAGATTTCGGTAAACGCTGTCACAGGAAGTCCCCACAAAGTCCTTTTGCGACTAAAACGGAGATCTAAGCGGTGATATGCCTGAAACTCAGTTGGTGCAATTGCGCCTGCAACATCAGAAAGGACTGGATGCATACCCAACGTCACAGGATCTTGAATGCTCAGGAGCGTGTGTAGCGGAACTGCAGAAGTACCACTGGAATATTGCCACTTTGCACCGATTTCCGTTCTTGTTGTCGGGCTATAGTTGGCGACAATGCTGACAATGTGTGTATTATCGAAGAGGAACGGTTTGTAGACCTCGCCCAGTGTCTCACGTCTTTCAGCATGGGTATAGGCATAAGATATCCATCCGAAAAATTTCTCACTAACACGGTGCCGCAGGAACGCCTCTGCCCCATTCACAAACCCTCTTCCTTGATTGAGGTATGCTGTCGTAACTGCTGCGTCCGAGTCATCAAAAAGCGCGTTGAGATTGACGGATCTCGTGACTAATTTTTGCATGTCTTTGTAGTAGACAGCGAATTTCAGTTCTGTTTGTGGTGATAACTCGTGTTCTAACTCCATGATGTAATGTTCGGTCAGGCTCGATTTTAGATTTATATTTCCGTCTTCTTTTAGGACCTGATATGCGAATGGACTCTGTTCATATCTACCGTAAGCGAACCGGAGCGTGGAATTTGTTGGCAGCGTGAGACTCAGACTCCCACGCGGTTGAATCGAGAGTTCCTCCGTCAAATTGAGATAGTCGAATCGCACACCGAGGGCGATAGATAAAAATGAGAGCGGATCATAACGTGCCTGCAAATACCCCTCGGCACGCTGAAACGTGTAATTAAAATCGTCAAGTTCCTGCGTCCATAAAGGTTCCTCATCGCTTTCAAAATCTATGTTTTCTGGAGAAGAGGTGTGTGCGTGGCTTTTGGCTGGACTATAGGCGAGAAGGAATCCAGGCTCAAATTGAAAACTCGGTGTTAATTTGTAAGATATATCTTCGCGAAGGGTATACGTTGGAGCGTTAACCTTCACATTGTAGATAAATCTCTCGTTGGCAGGTCTATCATCTTCGCTTGATCCGCCACCGAGATGGATATTGAGAAAATTGTGGGAACGCGTAAGGGATAAATGAGATGTGAGTTTATCAGTGAAATCAGAGCGGAGGTGGATGCCTTCCGCTTCAAATCCATTTTTGAAATAAGCAGAAAAATCACCGACTTCTTTGGTCTCTTCTGACCCAAAATTAGAGAAATCAAAATGATCTGTCGCGCCTAAACCGTTGAGCGTCAGGTGGTGCTTTGGCGTAAGTTGATATGCAAATTTGAGTTGATAATCCGACCAAGTTGGAAATGTGAAATCAAAGAAGGGTCCTAAAATAAGATTAAAGGCGTTGAATCGCCCAGCAAGGGAGGCGTAGCCTTTATCTCCAATTTTGGCTTCAACGAAACCAGAAGGGGAAGCAATGTTCAGATCTATTACGCCTGCCCACTGTTTTTTCAAGCGTTCACGCGAACGGATATCAATAACCGATTGTGAGTCTAACCCGAATTCAGCACCATATCCACCAGCGTAAATCCGTATGTCCTCAATACTATTTGAGTTAATCGTTGAAAATAATCCACCATAGTGGAACGGATAACCGAGTGGGGTTCTATCGAGATAGATAAGCGTCTCCCCAGGCGCACTCCCTCGGATATAGAGGATGCCAAAAAGATCATTGGGGATACCGATGCTCGGCAACGTCGTGAGTCCCTTGAGCGCGTCACGTCCAGTCCCAGGAATCCGTATCAACTCACTGCCTCGAATTTCCTTGCGGCTAATCGTCGGGGGTAGACGTCGCCCTTCCACAACGACTGTTTCAAGTCGGACCGCTGCTCCGAGATATATTTTCACCTGTGTGGTGTCGCCTGTTGTCACCTCTATTTTTGCGGTTGTTGGTGTTTTGTGTGTCGGATATGTGATTGACAGGGTATAGGTCCCCGGAGCGATCCCTGTAAACTGGAAATTTCCAGATGCATCCGTTTTTCCTGACACGTCAATTTCGACAAAACGCACCTCTGCCGCAGCAACTGGTTTCCCTGTCGTCGGACTGTAGACGTGCCCATCAATATCTCCGCTATCGGTAGTGTTGATAAAAGGAACTGCTGCACCCGGATAAAATTTCCCACGAAGCACCTCACCGGTGCGAATCACAATAGGAATTTTTGTGGGAGCACTGTAAGCAGGATGAGATATGGAGAGTGTGTATGTTCCGACGGGGATTTCAATGAAGCTAAACGTTCCGTCTTTACCTGTTTTTTGATGTTGATCGGTCTCAACGATGCGCACCTCTGCTTCAAATAAGGGTGTGTCAGTATCGTGCTGAAAGACTGTGCCTTCTATATCGCCTGTGCGGGGAAAAAATCGCTGCCAGAAGCTGCTTTCGGTTTTTGGACTATTGTCCGTTTCAGCGGAAACAGAGAACGGCATCATAAGCATTACAAACAAAACTGAATGTAAGCAAAATTTCATAAAGGGGTTCGACCTCCGTTTGGAATCTGGATTATAGACTTTAACGCTGAATGAAAAATTCTCGTTGACAAGAAATAGGATTTTTCATTTGCCATGTTGTTCTCCTAAAGGATTAATCCGAAAAAAACTCACCTTTAACCCAATTTGAGAAGACTTCGGAATTGATAAGTCGTTCAGAATTTGTCCGGTGAGTGTAGATTCAAGGACAACAAACCAAATTTAATCCATTATTTGAACTTGTGTCTTAAGCCATATTACATCAGAGTAGGTTGGCTTAGCGGTATAAAATATTCAATCTTTCACCCTCAAGGATAAAACAGGTTCATTCATCTGTTTTTTCTGTCTTCTCTTCAGGTGCCTCTTCTGTTTTCAAAGATGCCTGGATCCATTTTTCAAATGCCGTAGTATCTTCAAAAAACGAACGCGCGAGAGCGAATTCAGCGGGTGTTGCGATTGCGCACTGCAAAAGTCCCTCCGATGAACCGTGTTTTTCCAAACGCTCACGCCACGCGTCATGGAAAACTTCAGTATCCATCTGTGCTGTAAGACTGGAGACCATGGACATCCGCGTCAATTCTGATATATGGGAAAACAATTCCGCTGCCGGATAGATTTCCATCAACGGTTCCATTAAGTGTTTGGTTTGAAATGCAATAAGTGCATTCGTTTCGCCAAAAATGTCTGGTTCCTCCACGAGCAGCAAGCGGAGTTTGAAGTAGTAATCTGTGCAGATTGATAATGCTTTCGCCTTCGTATTTGGAGGTAACGCGTCTTTCAAAGAAAACAGCACTTTGATTTTCCACTTCGGTGTTGGCATTGCCGCAACATACGCCGAAAAATCTTTATACGCTTTCCCTGTTTCCGATTTCAGGTAAGCTAAATAGGGTTCACTGGATAAGATATTATCCAACGCACCGGGCTGCTTCAGCAGTTGACGGAGCAGTTTTTGCTGTGCCTCAGTCAAAGGTTTCTTGACGAATGCCTCCAGTGCCTTTTTACGCTTCTCGTGATCCGCCATTACATCTTCCACTCCCTTCATCATTTCACCTACCAATTCATTTCCTGCCTCCGTTTTGGGTTCGATTTCTTCAGCACCCTCAACCACGTTATGAAAGTAGAGCGGGAGAAGTAGAAACAGTAAGAGAAGCGTACTGAATTTTACAGTGTTTTGTTTCACGGTTGAACCTCCAGTGGTAAAGATTGTGGTGCGAGTTGGGGTAAATTTGGCTTCGGTGGTGCTTCTGTCGATTGTTCAGAGAGCCATGTTTCTATTTGATCGGGTGAATCGAAACGTTCCAAAAGCCAGTTTGCGCCTTCTGTGTCGGTTTCAAGAAGCTGCAACAAGCCTTCATCTGTTCCATGCTGAGATAGGATTTCCTTGATAGAATTTATCCGTGCCGTGGACATTGGCGTAGATGGATCTATTTCAGAATCCGCTACTATGTCTGGCGCACTTCCGCTTGGATCGACAGGGCGAGATTCAATCGGTTCTGTTGTGTCCGTCGCGGTTTGTGGCGTTGATGTTGACACTGCTGCTGAATCTTGGGGATCGACTTCTGTAAGCATCTGTGTGAATGTAGACATATCTTCCGGGATATCATACTGGATGTTCTCTAACTCGCCTCCTACGAGGATTTGTTGTGTCATCCAGTCCATCTGTTGACCTATCTCACCTTTAAAGTTGGCAAGTGCCCACAATTGGAAATCTTGCTCCCGAGCGAGATTCATCGTAACAGCCGACATCACCTCTTGAAAGTTGCCAGGTGTCGCAGCAACTATTTCATGAATCCGTGTTGCCATTTCCACTTCATAATCCTCAGGCTCGCCTTCAGGAAAATGTTCTCGGAAAGCGTTTTGTGAAATTTCCGCGAAATCAATTTTGGGACCGTTTTCACCCATAAAAATGTTCATGTATTCTTGGATATTGAAGTCAGGAAATTCACCCTCCTCTAAACCTTCCATTTTTTCCTCCATGTACTTCATCGCTGCATCCATTCGGGCTGCGAACTCTGGACCCATAGCCTCCTTAATACGTTCAGGGTCTTTTGAACGTAGTGCTTCTTTGAGTTTGTCCATATCTACATCTGACCCAAATGTTTGAGAGAGTGTCTCTTCGAGTTTGTCCACATCTGCGTCTGACCCAAATGCTTGTGAGAACGCATCAGTTTCGGTAAGGGGGTTCGCCCCATTGTTTTCGGGCATATCGGTTGGCTTGACGCTTTCTTGAACCGATTCCATTTCGATGGGTGCCTCCGTTTGACGACTTGGTGCGCGTAAAAACGCAACGCCAATAAGAGAGACAAAGCACAGCGCTATAATAATAGGAAACAGACGATTTTTCATGAGAGACCTCCTGTCTTTATCAATTGTTTTCGTTTTCAAGCGAGATATGAAACATCCCGCGTTGTTTAGTGGCTACATAAAGCCTATCACCATTAATAGTGGCAGAGATGATACTGTCTGGGACCTCTGGCGATACTTTTTCCCATTCGCCGCGCTTATCCAATAGGTGTGCACCACCACTGCCGACACCATAAACTGTTGTATCAGCCACGGTCATTCGATCTATGACAGTGTTTACGCCTGTTTTGTCGGTTATCACGCCCCAGTGTTCACCGTCTGCTGATGTCAGAACCCCTGCGTTTGTTGCAACGTACGCCGTTGAACCGGCAAACACTATCTCATTGATATGCGCAAAGCGAAGCGGTAGGTTTGAAGTTAGGTCTTTCCACGTATTGCCGCCATCAAATGATCGAAATAGATGACCATCACGTTTTCCGACGTAGACGGTTTCATCGGAAACAGCAAGTTTTAAGTTTTCCATATTATCTCCCAGACTTTCAATATCCTTTGGGAGTCCTGCCATATCTATCAGTCCAGTATTGAACCATTCAGATTCACCGCGTTTCCATCGAAAAAGCCTGCGCTTATATTCGACGTAGAACGTCTCACCGCTGACTGCGAATCCACTCGGATATTTCTCCAGATGTTGCATTGGATCCATCTGCTGAACTATATCGGTGAAGTCATCTGTTTTTTCATCATCACCAGAAGTATTATCTGCTATATTTTCTTTGGGTGCTTTCTGCGATACTCCCTTTAATTTCTCTATGGAGAGATCGCCTCGGAAAGGCGGAACCCCTTGGATAGGTACGAAGATACTGCCGTTCGCAGAAAGATGGAAAATGAGCAGTTCATTTTCTTCTTTCGCTGCAATACCGTAGAATATATCGTCAGAAATAACTGACTTAGAGGAAACCAAAAAATCGTTAGGAATTACTTCTTTTTCCGATTTTGGTGTAGGGTCTCCAGAATCAAGGCGAAGTGATTTCCAAGACTCCCCGCCATCAGTGGACCTGATAATAGATGTGCCAGTATTGGTGTAGAGGGCATTCTTGAACGCAATCAAGTTATCTATTCTGGTGCCCACCATCCCCTTCATAAATGGATGCCACGATTCGCCACCATCGGTTGAACGGGTGGGACCGAAGTACCCGGCTTTGAAAAGTGTATTTTCGTCCGACACTACAGCAGGAAATACACTCGCCATCATGGAATTCATCATTGAATTTAGGTCAAGCGTATCAGTACCGAGTTCAGTCCATGTGTTTCCACCATCCATTGAGCGGAATGTCCCCATCAATCCCAGTGCTAAGACGGTGTCTCCAGCCGCTAAAACTTTAATACCTGGCGACATTTTCATAATAAATAAATTGCCCGTCGGGGTTATCTCAGTCCATGAGTTTCCCAAATCTGTTGAATGAAAGAGTTCCCATGCCTGTGAATTGTTGCCAGACATAAATTGCCGCATATACGCAGCTCTACCTTCAGCGGTCGTAAGTTGATATACATCGGGACCTGTCCCAACGTAGAGGTTGTTTTCAGAGACTGCCAAGGAGTGGATAGCGTTGGTAGTATCCACCGGTAATTTTTCCCACGTGCCTGCGTGTAAGCGGTAAAGACCTTGGGTTGTACCGACAAATACCGTGTTTTCAACAGCGGCAATTGCGAGAATGATTCTGCCTTCTACTTTATCTACTAACGCGGTCCACTGTTTATCAGCATCCGTAGATCGAAAAACCTGATCGTCAAGGGCAAGGTAAAGTCCATTGTCTGTTATAACGAGTCCAACAGCATGTCCTTTCGGACGCTCGCCAAGCGACTTCCAGCTCTCACCTCTGTCCGTTGAAGCAATCACTTCATTGGTAGAGACGAGATAGAGGGTATCCTCTCGCTCTGCCATCGGCGCGCCACCCGTAATTGGTACGGAGGCATTGATGAGTGTCCATGTAGACGCGTTTGGTGTCAATTTGTAGATACCAATGGAGGAAGCAGCGTATATGTCGCCTGTGGCACTTACCTGTAAACCTAACACGGAAGCCCCTGCCGGACCACTTGATTGTATCCACTGCTGCTGTGTTGACGGACGCGTCTCCGTTTCTACCCGTGCTGCGCCGAGTACAACAGGTTCCGAAAGTTGCGGACCCGTACTGCCGCGCTTACCGGTGTTCTCGAAACGTCCCGATTGATCTCGTAAATCCGGTTTTGCCTGCGAATCAAGGACGATAGGTGCGTCAATAATTTCAACGGTGATTTCCGACTGCGCGTTCAGATTGTAGGGTTTCTGAAAACGCGCAAGGTATTGAGAACCCACACCCATTATGAGAAAGATGAAAATGGCTGTTGCAGCGGTGATTGCCCACGGCACTAACGGGCTGCTGCTCGTAGGACTTACCGGTTTTATATCGGCGACCTGCCTTATGATGTTTTCGGTGAAATTTGTAGGGAGATGTACGCTGCCAAGCACTTCTTGAATCATGTTTTCTTGCTCTTTTAGACGATTCCGTGCGCGTTGGAGGCGACTCTTGACCGTGTTTGGCGATACGCCCAAAAACTCACCGATCGCTTTAGATGTCATTTCTCCGAGATAGTGGAGTGTAACGACCGTGCGCTCGCTCTCCGGTAGTTTTTCTAACAGGTTTCTAACGCGTCTGCGCCGATGTTCGGCGGAGGCTTCCTCACGCTGTTCGTCTTCGTAATGACGATAAGATGATCCTTCTATCTCCTCTCCACTCGTGGTTTCCAAGTATTCCATCGGAGTTTTCTGCTTTCGGTGCCAATCAATACAAATCCGATCAGCAATCACATAGAGCCATCCAGCGAACTGATTCGGATTTTTCAACGTTGCAAGTTTCTGGTATGCCTTGAGGAAAGTGTCTTGCGTAAGTTCTTCGGCAATGTGGAAATCGCCAATCTTCCGCCACGCGAGCGCGTGGACACTCTTCTGGTATTTTTTTACCAGCGTCGTAAAAGCATTTTCGTTGCCTGTCAAGAATTGATTAACCAGTTGTGCATCTTCGTTTTTCATCGAGTCTCTCCCATGAGATACGGATGTGTGGTTTTAAAACACGACCATCGTACGGCTGTCACTAATTAATGACGTAATTTAAAATGCGGAAAGTTGCATAATGGAAAAAAAGTTGAAAAAATTATATCATAACTTCACTGAAATGTTCCTTTTGATATAGTGAAAAGTGGAATTTACGGATTGTTTGTGGCGAATACTGCTGTATTTTTTATATCGGATTTTTCAGCAAAACGCGAAACAGCCAAACCTGTGAAATACTTTAATACCACAACGGCTTGGCTGTAATTGCAAAACAGAAAATCGTTATAATGTCTGTTTATTATTTCTCCTTATTGATGAAATTCTCCACGCATCCATTTCAGGAATACTTGAGGGTCCGTGAAATCTTTGAGAATATATCCGATTAACACGGGGTCCTCAAGCGCGATCCAGATAAGCGCATCTTGTTCTCCGTGTTTATTGAGAAACTCCTGGGCGAGTGCAGCGTCCGCCTGCTCAGTTTCTTTAACATAAAGCGTGATTTCCACGAGAAGCAAAGCGAAGTCGAATCCGTTTACTCGGTCATCGTCTACAAAATGCCTAAGTGCTATATCCATTCCGGGACCTCGTGCCAATTTCACCCACTTGTCCTGAAACCTCTCAGGATTTTCGCCGTGGTATTCACGGGTCATAACATGCCGGTCGTGTACTGCAAAAAGGTGTACATTCGCGATATCTTCTTCGGCTGGCTTCTCAAGATGTTCCTTCAAAAATGGCAGATATTGCGACGGATCTAACGCTGCGATTTTCCAGAATGCATCAAATGTCTGATATTGAGCGTCTATCGGATGGTTCCGTCTGAGGAAGTCTAAATAGGTTTTGGACGTGACAAGCCGTCGGAGGGTTTTGAAGTCGTCATCTAAAATGTCACCAGGGTTTTCACGTTTGAGGTGTTCAAACGTCTCCTCGATCGTTGGCGGTCGTGCGATTGACGCAATACCATCCTCCGTGTCAATGTCCTCTCTTTCGGGTTTGAGAGCGCTTGGATCCGGACTTGATTGACACGCAAAAAATAGCGATACGGCTAAAAGGAGACAGACTCGCAGTCGGTTAAAAAAACGCTCACACTTAAAGAATCGCATATTCGTTATATCCTCAGAAGGTTAAGGTGTTGTCCGAAAGGGTACCCGCAGGAACACGATATCTACACTATTGGAGGAATCCAAGCGGTCGCGCGTTGCCTGGGGGTTGCTTCTTCTGCTGACCGGCATTTTTACTAAATTCTCCATCCATCCATCTTTTGAAGATTTGAGTGTCTGTAAAATCTTTGAGGATGTATCCGAGGCGCACTGGTTCTTCGAGCGCGAACCGCAAAAAGCCTTTTTGCGTGCCATGTTCAAGGAAAAATGCCTGGATGCTTTCTTGATCTTCCTCTTGCAGGTCCTTGACCCAAATAGCGTGGCGGACGAAAACTTCTATCATAAGAATCAAATCTGCGTCATCACCGATAAAGAAGCGTTGCTCTAACCAACTCTTGACGGGATCATTGCTCATCATCTCAAAAAACATATCCCATTTTTTGTCTTCCCCGTGATAGAGCCGGACGTTGACGTGGCGAGCCACCAGTGTCATATAATGCAGGGCCGACACATCGTCTGCCGTCGGTGCCGCGTATGGTGGCTTAAAATGTGTGTTCAAAAACTCCATGTACCCTTCCACATCTACGGACGCTAACTCCCAAAACGCATCAAACGTCTGAAACTGATTTTCTTGCGGGTAGGTACGTTTCAAGAAATCTACATACGTTTCTGACTCAATGATTTCTCCAATCCTCGTGAAATCTTCGTCTAAAACGTTGCCCGGAAACTCCAAACGCAGTGCTGCCATTGTCTCGGCAATTGTAGGGAGCCTTTGCATCGGTGCCATTGGTGCGGCAGCGGCTTGGGGTGCGACTTCCAGTTCTGCTGCGAACACGTTTTTCTCTACCTCTGCCAGTAACTCTACAACCATTTCTCTGGAGAGTACATGCGGTGTTTCGGTCGTAGACGGGGCTAACTCGTTACGGTTCTCCGATTCCGAACAACCAAAAACTGCTGTAAATCCAAGAAAGACACAAAAGGTCAATAGTTTGGACAGATACTGATATCGACATCGAAAATAGACCATCTGATTTTTCTCCTAGTAACCTCGCCATTGCGTTGGTGCGTAGGTAATTACGGGTTTTAGTATAATAGGCTATCCGTTCCGATTTTATCATAGACTCACGACAATTTCCAGCCAAATTGTTATCGCGATACGCTTGCCTACCATTCGTTCTCAAGAGGAACATAAAACATCCCACGATTTTCGGTTGCGATATAAAGCCTATCGCCCTTAACCACGAAAGAGATGACGCTATCTGGCACTTCTGGCGAGATCTTTTTCCATTCCTCACGATTATTCAATCGATAGGCACCTTCGTCCCCAACACCGTAAACAGTTGTGGTATTCACAACGATCTGATCAATGAGAGTGTGCGTTTCTGCCGTATCGGTGATTGCCTGCCAATGTTCACCGTCTTCTGAAGTCAAGACTCCCGCGTCCGTAGCAACGTAAATTGTTGAACCCGCAAAGGCTATATCATTGAAACGCTCAAAACGCAGCGGCAGATCTGAAGTCAAGTCTTTCCATGTATTGCCACTGTCAAGCGATTGAAACAGGTGTCCATCGCGTTTTCCGACATAGACGGTTTCGTCAGAAACAGCAAGATTCAAACCTTTTATAATATCATAACCATCATTGGCAGATTCTCCTGTATCTATGAGCCCGGTCCTAAACCATTCCGATTCACCGCGTTTCCACCGAAGAAGCTCCCGCTTGTATTCTACATAGAAGGTCTTGCCACTGACTGCAAATGCCCCGGGAAAGTTGTCGAGTTGATTCATTAAATTTGCCCACGCCTTTAGATCTGTTATGGAAAATTTTCTGCCAAGAGCCGGTGTCCCTTGGATAGGAACTAACACATTACCGTTCGTGGAGAGACGGCAGAGATGAAATTTATTCTCTGTGGCTGAACCAGATGCGATGCCATAAAGGACACCGTCAGCAATTGCTAATTTTGGAAAAATTAGTGGAGAAGTAAAACTGTTTTCCTCTACCGGTTTTAGTGTGAGGTCACCTGAAGCCATAGGAATATCTTTCCACGATTCACCGCCATCGCTGGATTTAGAAATACCCTTGGTGGTACTTGTGTAAATCTCATTTTTGAACCCTACTAAATTGAAGACTGCAATACCTGCTATGCCATCCATAAATGGGTGCCACGATTCGCCACCGTCAATTGAGCGTATGAGTCCAGAGACTCCGGCTTTGAGGAATGTATTTTCATTCACTGCTACCGCAGGGATCCAACTAAGGATCGTCATTGAATCCTTACCCAATTCTGTCCACGTTTTTCCACCGTCGCTTGAGTGGAAACTTACCATTCCTAATACCAGAATACCCTTTTCAGCTGCCAAGACTTTAACGCCCAACGAGATTTTCATCATGTGTGATCTGCTTGTCGGTGTTATATCGGTCCACGAATCGCCCAAATCGGTTGAATGGAAAACTTCCCATGTCCTTACATCCGAATTGATGTTGCTCATGACGTTCTCTAAATACGCCTGTCTTCCTTCAGGGTTTCCTAACTGAGAAAGATCGCGTCCAGTCCCGACGTAAAGATTATTTTCAGAGACTGCCAAAGAGTGGATGGCTTTCGTGGTATCTATCGACAATTTCTCCAATGTCCCTGAATATAAACGATAGAGACCTTGGTTTGTCCCGACAAACACTGTATTTTCAATAGCAGCGACTGAAAGAACCTCGCTGTCTATTATTTCATTGTTAAGTGAGGTCCACTGCTTACCCGCATCTGTAGATCGGAAAATACCTTCATCTCGAAGCGCAAGGTACAATGCATCATCCGTTATCACCAATCCAATAACGCGTCCCTTTGGACGCTCGCCAAGTTTTGTCCATGTCTCGCCTCTATCTTTTGACGCAAACACACCATTGGGAAAAACGAGATAGAGGGTGTCGTTTCGTTCAGCCATCTGTATCCCGTGGTTGTCCGTGGAAACTTCTGGAGGGAGTGGGCTAACGAGCGTCCAGGCAGTGGCATCTGGTGCTAATCTGTAGATACCGATTTTAGAAGTCGCATAGGCATCCCCCCAGGAACTTACTAATACGCCCGATACTGAACCCGCTTTTTCAGGACCGCTTGCCTGTATCCACTGTTGTTCTGTTGACGGACGCGTCTCCTTTTCTATCTGTGCTGCGGCAAGCATGACAGGTTCAGAAACCTGTGGACCGGCACCTTTACTTTTACCAGTGGTATCGAAACGTCCGGCTTGGTTCCGTAGATCAGGCTTTGCTTGTGTATCAAGAACGATAGGAGCATCAATGATTTCAACGGTGGTTTCCGATTGCGCGTTCAGGTTGTAGGGTTTCTGAAAACGGGCGAGGTATTGCGAACCCATACCCATTATAAGAAAGATGAAAATGGCTGTTGCAGCAGAGAGTGCCACCGGCACTAACGGTCTGCTGCTCACAGGGGTTGTTGGCTTTATATCAGCAGTTTGTCGCATAATATCCTCGGTGAAGTTGGCAGGCAAGTGTACGCTTCCGAGTGTTTCTTGAATCATGTTTTCATGCTCCTTTAGGCGATTCCGTGCGCGTTGGAGGCGACTCTTAACCGTGTTTGGAGACACGCCTAAAAATTCGCTAATTGCTTTGCATGTCATTTCTCCAAGGTAGTGGAGTGTCACGACTGTGCGTTCGCTTTCTGGTAGTTTTTCCAAGAGATTTCTGATGTATCCGCGACGGTATTCAGCAGATGCCTCATTGCGTTGTTCATCTTCATAATGCCGATAGGATGATTCCTCTATCTCCTCTCCACTTGTGTTTTCCAAGGATTCCATCTGTGGCTTCTGCTTTCGATGCCAGGCGATGCAAAGTCGATCGGCGATCACATAGAGCCATCCAGCGAACTGGTTCGGATTCTTCAACGTTCCAAGTTTCTGGTATGCCTTGAGGAAGGTATCCTGCGTGAGTTCCTCTGCGATGTGGAAATCACCAACCTTCCGCCACGCGAGCGCATGGATGCTTTTCTGGTGTTTTTTCACCAGCATAGTGAAGGCGTTCTCGTCACCTGCCAAGAAGCGGTGTACGAGTTGTGCATCTTCGTTTTTCATCAAATTTCTCCTACGTAGAATACAGCTGCACAGTTTTAACGCGCGACCATCGTACTGCTGTTACTATTAATGACGCGATTTAAAGAGCCAAAGGTTGCATGACGGAAAAAATATAAAAAATATATCACGATGCTTCTAAATGTTTCGCTTGACATAACTCGGAAGCAGCAGTATACTAAAGCGTATCATGAAACTCTTATCCATAAATGTTTCAAAACCGAAGCCTATTCAATACGGCGGTAAGACTATCCAAACCGGTATTTTCAAAGAACCGGTGTCAGGCACCGTCATGCTTAGAGAGAAAAACATTGACGGTGATGGGCAAGGTGATCTGCGGGTACATGGTGGCACCTATAAAGCCATCTATGGGTATCCGATTGAGCATTACACCCACTGGCAGCAGGAATTACAAAGAGACGACTTGACGTACGGACAGTTCGGCGAAAATCTTACCGTTGAGGGTTTGCTGGAGACCTCTGTTCATATCGGTGATGTTTTTCAAATAGGTTCAACGGTAAAGTTACAGATTACACAACCACGTGTGCCGTGTTTCAAGTTAGCATACAAAATGGGACTCCCGGAGTTCCCCAAACAGTTTTTAGAAAGTAGGCGCGTAGGCTTCTATTTCCGGGTGCTTGAAGAAGGCGAAATCACTGCTGGTGATGCGATTGCGCGCATTGAGGTCGCACCGGAACCGATGAGTGTCACGGAGATCGTCAACCTCCGTTATTTTGATAGGGACAATCATGAGAAGATCGTACAAGCGCGAAAACTCCCTGCGCTCTCACCGAGTTGGAAACGGGATTTTTGGCGTAGCTTGCAAGCCAAAAACTTGCTGTAGAAAAGCGGCGTAGCTTGCAAGCCAAAAACTTGCTGTAGAAAAGCGGCGTAGCTTGCAAGCCAAAAACTTGCTGTAGAAAAGCACGAAAATTTTAAACATTTAAACAAATGAATATTTCTTTCAAACAGATGAATATCTTTAAAGCAACGACTAAACAGGAAACGAGCGAAGCAGCGGCACATGTCGCCAGCACAAAGCTACGCGAGGCACTTGATGCAAATGGAAGTGCGAGTTTTATTGTGGCGACGGGTGCATCGCAATTTGACTTCCTTGCCGCACTCACCGCAGATAAAACGATTGACTGGGACAACACGACGATGTTCCATCTGGATGAATACATCGGTATTCCTGAGACGCACCCGGCAAGTTTTCGCAAGTATCTACGAGAACGTCTTGTGGACATCGTTCATCCCAGAACAGTACATTTCCTGAACGGTGAGGCAGGCGATCCGCAAGCCGAGTGTGATCGGCTCAACCAGATTATCTCGCAACATCAGATTGATATCGCATTCGTGGGCATCGGCGAGAACGGGCACCTCGCCTTCAACGATCCACCGGCAGATTTTGAGACAGAAGATCCTTATATCCTCGTTGAATTAGATGAGCCGTGCCGTCTACAGCAGGTGGGTGAAGGTTGGTTCACCGGACTTAATGAAGTACCAACGCAGGCTATTTCGATGTCCATTCGCCAAATCATGAAAGCGCGAACGATTATTTGCACCGTGCCGGATGAACGGAAAGCGGAAGCAGTGCGGAATTGCTTACACGGTGAAATAACGCCGATGCACCCAGCCTCTATTTTACAGATCCACCCAGATTGTTCGGTATTTCTGGACACTGGGTCGGCATCTCTGTTGTAAGGTAGGGTTGGTAACCCTCCCAATGGGACCTATTTGATTGGATTTCAAATCAGGCTTAGATGTACTCTATAGGAAGACACAAGACAAGTCAAGCACTTTTGATTTGGTGTATTCAAACCAGATTTACGGAACTGGAGGGTGTAGATGAAGAAAGATGCAGTTAAAGTTGGAATCATTGGTGTCGGGGGGACAATCGGCAGCACGACTGTGATTCTCAATGGAGAACCAAATGTCCAACTTGTCGCTTTAGCAGACCTGGACGCCAACCGTCGGAAACGGGTCTTGGGCGACATTAAAGGTGTTCGCGTTTTCGACGATTATAAGCAGATGTTCGACGCGTGTGATTTAGACGCTGTCTGCATTGGACTTCCGACATGGATGCACGCCCCTGTCTCACAGGAAGCGATAGCACTTGGGATGCATGTGCTCTGCGAGAAACCTCCCTCAAACGATGCAGCGGAACTGATGCCGGTCACAAAGCTTGCCGAAAGTAAAGGCTTAGTCTACATGTTTGTTCGGCAATCTCGGTTTACAGCCCAGTTGATGGAAGGACGTAGGCTGGTGCAAGCCGGGGAACTCGGTGACGTATACTATGCTGAAACTCGGTGGATACGCACACGCTGGTGCTCTGCACGCGGATGGCGACACGATAAAGCAAAGGGTGGCGGGGTGCTCCTCGATCTCGGTATCCATGCCATTGACAACGTCTGGTTTATGATGGGGTCTCCCCGTCCGACAGAGGTTATGGCTGGGCTATACTGTACATTTTCCGATCTCGCACCGCCTGAGCAAACCTATACCGCAGACGATGCCGCATGCGGGTTTGTTCGGTTTGAGAACGGATGCACCCTGCATTTTGCTGTCGCATTTTCGCTGAATACTACAAACCGACAGGTACCAGCAGCCGATAGCGATTTGGTCAAAAGCGAAATTCAGGAATTTCAACTTTACGGCACGAAGGCAGGACTCGAAAGTGGAAAGCTGCTGGTTGGAACACCGGACGGTGTTAAAGTCAAACCCATACGTCTCAATACGAGCTCGCAAGCTTCGCCTGGGGCACCCGCGCAGAAAGCAGATGACATAACGCTTCAGGCACGGGAATTCATCCGAGCGATTCGAGAGAAAGATGAACCCCTCAATTCCGGTTCGCAAGCGGTGATGCTAATGCAGATGCTCGATGGGGCGATGAAGTCCAGCGAGACCGGCAGGGCTGTCGCGATTCAACCAATTTCATAGTTCAAAATGGAGAATGGCAATGTCTATACAACACAATCAAGGCGGACTCACAGCACAACAGAAACAGCAATTTCTCAATGATGGTTTTCTGTTCGTCCGAAACGTGCTGCCAAACGAGGCACTTCAACCTTTGATTGATGAATTGGCGCAAAAGGTTGATGATGGGACTTGGGCAGCTGTCAAACATGGAATCCTTGACCCGTCGGATACTTATGAGGACGAACCTTTTGACACGAGGTTGGGGATGGTATCAAGTGCCTGTTCTGATCCGAACTGGATTTGGAGCAACTATTTTCGCGACCAGAAGATTCGGACCGCCGGGATGTTCACGCTCAGAACGGCACCTATGCTCCTTAATGTTGTCGCATCTCTCATCGGCGAGGAGATTTTGGCGCATCCGCAGTTTAATTATCGCGCCAAATTGCCAAATCAAGACATTACGGTCATCCCGTGGCACCAAGATTTGGCGTATCTCATCCCGGAAGAAGCCGGTGAAACACTGGTGGTGAATGTCTGGCTACCGCTCGTTCAGGCGACTGAAGAAAATGGGTGCATGCAGGTCATCCGAGGTTCGCACCGCTTCAATTTGATTGACCACAACTATCAAGATCCGACACCCGGTCATACGGGTGGCAAGGGGATCAGTGATGAAGAATTGCCTCCCGGTGACATCGTCACTGCCGAGCTTGATGCCGGTGATGTCTTGCTAACGAGTGAACGTGTCATTCACCGCGGACTTCCGAATCATTCTGACACTGTTCGTTGGAGCGTCGATACGCGCTACAGTCAGATCGGTTTACCGACCGGTCGCGCATCTGTTCCGGGTTTTGTCGCTCGGAGTCGCACCAATCCCAATACCGTCGCTAAATCTTATCACGACTGGAATCGTCTATTTACGTCCAACTGATGATCTGTGAACGCATTATCCACAAGTCTCTTAGGCGGAAACACTTTGCATGGACACAAAACCTTGACATTCCCGAATTTTTGTGTTATTCTAAATAGGTATGAAATTAGCTAAAGGAACATCACTTATGTCTACCTTAGAGGAGGTAGTTTATCATGATATATCGGATAGTACTTTCCCTTTTGATCCTTGCTGGATTGGTACTGATGCCTTTCAGTGCCACAGCGTTGGACCTGAAGGATAAGGAGCTGCTGCTGTATTTGTCATTCAATGAAGGCAAGGGAGCTGCGATGGAAGATCTTTCCCCGCATGGGAACGACGCAGAACTCGTCGGAAAAGCTGATTGGGTTGATGGCAAATTTGAAAAAGCCTTGGGGTTCGAGCAAGCGGGCGAGGTCAAAGCTCCTTATATTGAACTCAACGAAAAGAGCTTTACTGTGACGATGTGGGTCAAACCAGCGTTGAGCGGCGGTGACCAACAGTGTGTTTTCACACAAACACAAGTCAACGCGCAGAATACAAGCCTGCATTATCGTATCTACAACAGCGGCACTGTTCGCATGGGGTTTTATGGCAATGACCTTGATGCCCCTGCTGCCGTTAAAGCCGACAAGTGGGCGCATATCACTTTCTGGTTGGATGTCAAAGGCAAATCCCGACAGATTTACATTGACGGTAAGTCTGTGGCAGAGGACGCGGGTAAAGCTGGGATTGAGTACCTTGGAACGGCAGGCGATACGATGATCGGTTCATGGGGTGCGACTGGACAAAAGTTCAACGGAATCATCGATGAGGTTACGGTCTGGGATCGGGCTTTGTCGGAAGACGATATTGCGCAGAGCATGGAAGACCTAACTGCTTTGGCTGTAGATCCCGCGGATAAACTCGCGACCACTTGGGCAAGTGTCAAAGCGTGGCGTTAGATCCTGATTTTCGTCGATCTATCTGTCGCGTTTCAACACGCATTATAGTAGGGGCTGGGTTACCCAGCCCCTACTGGGTAAACCAGCCCCTACAAGTTCCCTCCGATGTAGGCACTTGTTTGACAGACACGTGCAACTACACAAACTCTCCCAGATTTTCTATATTGAACCGTCCCCGAATTTCTTCTGGAATAGCGAGACCGTATTGTGGTCAGGGTGATTCGGAAGTTCAGCGGGTGCCTCCCATTCTTCAGCAACATCCGTTAATTTCACAGGCTTACCGTCATTTTCCAGAACAGATTTCCAACCCGCAAGGAAGACATTCGTCTTGTGCAGGAGCTGCGCAAAGGTCTGCGGCATCTCGTTGTGGAGTGCCATGTTCTGGAATGCCCAAATTGTCGGTAGCCAGATCTCCGTCTTGTCATAAGGATAACCGGTGCCGGTGTGGATTCTAAAATTCTCACCGCCGTAAGCCTCCTGTGTGTGGATTTGCACTGTGCCCCAAGAACCGCTCACCTGATGAAGTGTCCCGTAGAATTGTCGTCCGTTGTCGTCAACATGCTCCAAGGTGATGACTCCGGGTGGGCTGTGCCAACTGTCGGCTCGGTACGCGACAGACACAACTGAATTTCCGGCTTCTGCGATTGCTTTGCAGACCATGTAAACGCCGTGAATCCCGTGTGTTGGATAGTCGTCAAATGAGTTGGTTGCTGTGTAGCAGACAATCTGTTTATCGCTTGCCCATGCCTTCGCACGTGAGATTGCATCGTTGTGCTCATGGCTTGATGGCGCAAGGATGGTCGCACCGTGCTTTTCCGCGAGTTCAATCATTTGCTGCGCTTTGACAAGGGAGTTCGCAAACGGGCGATTGATCAGGTTTGGCAAACCTGCCTCCAGATACGGTTCATGGAGGATATGGTTCCACGGGTGGTTATAGTAACCACCGGAGATTATGCCGTCTACCTTCCCCAACATGTCATCGAAATTCTTGACGGCTGTGCAACCGTAAGTTGCCGCGATCGCTTGTGCCTCCTCGTACGCAATATCCCAACAATGGGTGATTCTCATTCCTGTAAATGGGGTGTCTTTCTCTCCTGCCCGCGGATTGATGTGCGGTGCCCATAGCGGCATATGCGAATACGATGCGACGTTCAGAAATCCGACGCGGAAAGGTTCAGTGTTAGATGCTTGCATGCTATCTCCTTTTCAATAGTCGTCAGCAGTCGGAAACCATCGGCTTTCAGTAAGAGGTGTATGATACGCGTCGTAACCCTCTTTTCTGACTGCTGATGACTGATGGCTATTACATCGAGATCCAAGTCGAGCCATTCTCACAAGACTCAACGGCTTTGTAAATGAACTGCATACCCCTCAATCCATCATAAACTGTCGGAAAATCATACGCCTCGGTTTCCATCGAGTTACCGTCAATATGTTGCCGGATGGCTTCAACAACACCGACATAAATCGTCGCAAATGCCTCCAAGTACCCTTCGGGGTGACCAGTCGGGATACGTGCGCCTGCCGCTGCTGCATCGGAAAGGTAGCCCTGACCGCGGGTAAGCGTCTGTCTCGGTTCACCGTAGCGATAAAGTTCAAGATAGTTCGGATTCTCCTGTGCCCATTTCACCGCGCCCTGTTCAGCGTAGACACGGAGTGTGAGTCCGTTTTCCTCTCCAGTGGCGACTTGACTTATGCTTAAAACACCTTTGCCGCCACCCTTGAAACGGAGCAGAGCATTGACATCTTCATCCAAGACCCTATCGGGAAGGAAGGTGCTTTTGTCAGCACAGAGTTCGGTAATCGGATCGCCGGTGACGTATTCGAGCAGGTTAACGCAGTGCGTACCGACATCGCCCATCGTACCGCCGATACCTGACTGTGATGGATCCACACGCCATGCAGCCTGCTTCTGACCTAGCTTTTCGTGTGGCACCATCAGGAAGTCTTGAAGGTATTCGACGATAACCTTACGAATTTGTCCCATTGAACCTTCAGCAAATAGGTCACGCGCATGCCGCACAAGTGGATGTCCCGTATAGTTGTGTGTCAACGCAAAGACAAGTCCCGAATCTTCGACGAGTTTTACAAGAGCCTCAGCTTCATCAAGACTATAGGTCATCGGTTTATCGCAGACAACATGGAAACCCGCATCCAAAAAGGTTTTTGCGATCTCGAAGTGAGATATATTCGGCGTGACAATGCTCACGAAGTCAATACGTTCATCTTCGGGGAGTTTTGCTTCGGCTGCCGCCATTTCTGCGTAACTGTCATAACAACGGTTTGCGTCGAGATACAACTCTTCACCGGTGATCCGTGTGTTTTCAGGGTCGCGTGAGAAGCACCCCGCGACAACTTCAATTTGCTGATCAAGTGTGGCAGCGATGCGGTGAACACCACCAATAAACGCTCCCTGCCCGCCACCTACCATACCCATACGTAATTTTCGTTTCCAAGATTCCATAGTAGTTCACTCCAATTTGATTGTTACAGCAGACAATGTCAAGAATTCAACCCAAGAATATCTCGGTTCCGTTCTACGTCCGTCTCACCGCCTGCAAAATCATCGAAGGCGACATCGGTTGTTTCGATGATATGTTTGGCGATAAACGGTGCACCTTCTGCCGCGCCCTGCTCTGGACTTTTGACGCAGCATTCCCATTCCAGCACTGCCCAACTGTCATAGCCTGCTTCAGTGAGCAGTGTAAACACTTGTGTGAAATCCACTTGCCCATCACCGAGCGAACGGAATCTCGCCGCACGTCCAGCCCAAGACTGATAGCCACCGTAAACCCCAACCCGACCTGTCGGGCGGAATTCGGCATCCTTAACGTGAAATCCCTTGATGCGTTCCGCGTAAAGTCGGATGAAGTCGATATAATCGAGTTGTTGAAGGAGAAAGTGGCTCGGATCGTAGTTGAGACAGGCGGTGGGATGGTCGTCTGTGTAATCGAGGAACATCTCGTAGGTCGCACCGTCGTAAATGTCCGAACCCGGGTGGAGTTCGTAGGCGAAGACCTGACCGTTATCGTGTGCCAGATTCAGAAGTGGTAGCCAGCGTGCAGCGAGTTCTTTGAACGCTTCTTCAATGATTCCATCGGGGCGTTGGGGCCACGGATAAACGGTATGCCATGCGAAACCGCCCGAAAGCACCGGAATGACATCTAGTCCCATGTTTACCGAAGCGTGGATACATTTCGTCAATTCGCCTGTTGCCCACGCTGTTCTTTCATCTCCGCGCAAGCCCGGTGGGTGGAACGCCTCAAACATAACTTCGTACGCAGGATGCACAGCCAGAACCTGCCCAGCGAGGTAGCCCGCAACTTCCGTCGCTTCAAGCCCTATCTCGTTGAGCGTCCCTTTGAATTCATCGCAATAGGTTTTGGACTCGGCAGCTTTTCCGAGGTCAAGGACACGGTCGTCCCAACCCGGGAGTTGAACACCTTTGTATCCCAAGCTTGCAACCCATTTCCCAATATTTTCCATAGTGTTGTATGGTGCCTCGTCCCGCATGAATTGGGCGAGGAAGATAGCTGGACCTTTGATTTTCGGCATTGTTCCTCCGCTTCTGTATCTGTCTGTGTAAATCCCAACAGTATAAGATATGTGGGTGTTGTTACTGAGCACTCCACTCGGTTACAAATCGGCGAAAAATAAATTACCAAATCTTCACAAACTTTGGGTATAATATATAAAAGTCCCTATGAAATGTCAAGGGTTTTGGAGGTAGTTGAGTTTAGTGGAAGGAAAAAAGATGGGGCAATCCATCTACGGATTAGCTGTCCGCGGGGTCACGAAACATTTTCATCGGACCAAACGGGCAAATAATAAACTGCGTTTTCATCAGAAAATTCGTCACCTTTTCAAACGAGAGAAAGAGATTACCCGCGCAGTTGACGACATCTCCCTAGAGGTTAATATCGGAGAAATCTATGGTATTCTCGGCGCGAATGGCTCTGGAAAATCAACCTTGATTCGTCTCATTTCGACGCTACTTATCCCCGATGCTGGAAGTATTCATGTCTTTGGGGATGATGTTGTGACAGAGAGCCTAAAAGTGAGACAGGTGATGAACCGTGTCTCTGTTGAAGCCTCTTTCTTCAAACGACTCTCTTCAGCAGAAAATCTGATTTATGCTGCCCGCCTCTACGGTATTCCGGCTCCCGAAGCCGAGCGAAAATCAAAGCAAATTTTAGAAAGACTCGGTTTTGGCGCAGATCGGATGAACGAAGAGATGGAGCACCTGTCGCGTGGGATGCAACAGAAAGTCGCAATTGCGCGCGCCCTACTCACCACTCCTATGCTCCTCCTGCTTGATGAACCTACAACAGGGCTTGATCCCAAATCCAAGCGTGATGTGCAAGCCTTTATTGAGGAGATTCGTCGAGAACGGAATGCTGTCATTGTCCTAACGACACACGATATGGCAGAGGCTGAAAGGTTGTGCGATAAGATCGCAATTATTGACAAGGGGCGATTTATCGCAGAGGGGACCGTCGAAGAGCTTATTGCCAAAACGCCATCAGAGAATGGAGCACCCGGGACATTAGAAAATGTATTTATCGCACTAACGGGTAAAGAAATTGAGGAGGAAGAATAAATAAAGCCATGCTGAATCTTGTGCGGGAGGCCATCGTTTCCTACGCATTCATTGAACGCAACTTTAATCTGCTGAAGCGGTATTTGAGCTGGGAAATCCTCTTTTTCAGTTATTCCATCGTTAATGCACTGACGGTCGGCTTAATCATGGTAGGACGTGGTAGCAGTGAGGATGTACTTTACCTCGTCATTGGTGCATTAATCTGGGGGTTTTTCTCCATTATGATGCGCGAGGTAAGCGATGCAATTACATGGGAGCGATGGGAAGGCACGATTGAATATACTTTTATGGCACCGATTTACCGCATCACACACCTTGTTGGTTCCTGTTTTTTTGCGATTTTGTACGGGTTGCTGCGGACAGGTTTGGTTTTGGCGATAATGCCACTCTTTTTTGGGGAGCACATTAACTTAGGCAACGCGAATTGGCTGACGATGATGGTCACTGTCTTTATCTCCAGTCTCTCTTTCATCGGGATCGGTCTTATGGCGGCGATCTTTCCGCTACTTTCACCGGAAAAGGGACAAGCTGCAACCGGTATCATTCAATCGATGCTGCTCTTAGTCTCTGGTATCTATTATGAAATTGAGGTGCTGCCAGTATGGATTCAACCGATTTCTAAAATTTCACCTGCCACCTATACACTCAGGTCAATTCGCGCAGCGATACTTGATAATGCTTCGATTGAAAGCCAACTGGGGAACCTGTTTCTATTACTTATCATCGGTGTGCTACTCATCCCGCTCGGATTTTGGATTTTTCATCTCGGTGAAAATTATGCCAAACGCGTCGGTAGATTAAAAAGAAGTGGATAGGTTATTAGAGTTGTTTATAGCATGACCGTAAAGTACCCAATTATCGTAAAGCCCGAAAATATGTAGACAGTTGTTCAGCGAACAAATCTCCACCCTCGCTGGCACAGGGCACCCGTTACTGGGAAGGGACGGGTAACCTCGTCTACTGCTAATGTCCAAGTAATTGTGGGTTTTACTATAAATTCTTAGATTTATAGTAAAACCCGAAAATAAGAGGGCACTTTGGAAAACACAAAACACCTCACCACCGCTGGCGAGGATTGTATCCTCGCCTCTTTGGAGTGTCTAATTAATTCTAAACTTTACTATAATGTAAATGCACTGACTAACGGTGTGTCATTAATTGTAAACCCTACTATATTTAGCACGGAGGAGTGAATGTCAGGATATTATAGATCGCCAACGATTTGTCAGGATACTATTGTTTTTGCGTGTGAGTCTGATTTATGGACACTTCCAGTTGAAGGTGGCGTTGCTCGGCGACTCACGTCGAATCTCGGTGCCGCAGGATCACCATGCTTATCGCCGGATGGCGAATTACTCGCTTTTTCAGGGCGAGAAGAGGGACCGTCGGAGGTATATATCATGTCTGCGCTTGGTGGTGAAGCAAAGCGGCTCACCTATCAGGGAGACAGGGTGTCTATTGTCGGTTGGGATACTGATGGAAAGCATATTCTCTATTCAAGTGGTGCTGGTCTGGCTTTTGATCCATGGATATGGAAAGTTTGTTCAGAAGGTGGAGAACCGCAATGTCTACCGTACGGGCCCGCAAACCACATCGATTTTGGCGATGCTGGTGGTGTTGTCCTCGGTAGATTGACGCGAGAACCCGCACGCTGGAAACGCTACCGCGGCGGCACAGCCGGACAACTCTGGATAGACATTGAAGGGGATGGTCAGTTCCAGTCGCTTACGCCTGTGGATAGCAATTTCACGACACCGATGTGGATCGGTGAACGTATCTATTTTATTTCTGACCACGAAGGTATTGGTAATATCTACTCCTGTCTCCCTACCGGTGAGGATATTCAGCGCCACACGCATCAGGATACCTACTACTGCCGTTTGGCGCGAACAGATGGCAAACGTATTGTCTACCACGCTGGTGCGGATCTGTTTGTTTATGAAGTTGAAGACGACACTGAAACCCGTGTTGCTGTTGAATTCCGAAGCCCGCGCATCCAGCGACAACGAAAATTCGTCAGGGCAGCGGAGTACCTGCAAGAGTTTGCGCCAGCACCAGACGGGCATGCGTTAGCAGTAACAGCACGGGGTAAACCCTTCACAATGGCGAATTGGGAAGGGGCAGTCCTTCAGCACGGTGAGCGTGATGGCGCACGTTATCGCTTCACACAGTGGCTCAATGACGGTAAACGTCTGGTTACTATTTCCGACGCTGGAGGGGAGGAGGCACTTGAGATTCACACCCGTGATGGCAGTGCTGATGTCGTCCGTCTTGACGCTCTTGAGATTGGGCATGTCCGGGAACTTTCGGTTTCTCCACAAACTGAAAGCGATGAAGGTGATCGGGTGCTTCTTGTCAATCACCGTTTTGAACTTTTGCACATTGATTTAAAGACACACGGACTTCGGACGCTTGACAAAGGTCATTACCACAGTGTTCGAGGTGCAGCTTGGTCGCCTGATGGTAAGTGGTGTGCTTATAGTTTCGCACCGACGGAGACGACCCGCTCAATAAAACTCTGCAAAATTGAAACAGGCGAGACATGGCTTGTCACCGAACCTGAGTTCAACGATTTCGCCCCTGTGTGGGATCCAGAAGGGAAATATCTCTATTTTCTCTCTTATCGCGAGTTCAATCCGGTCTACGATGCGCTCCACTTTGATCTTGGATTTCCTACGGCAATGCGTCCTTTACTGGTGACCTTGCAGAAGACGTTGGGCAATCCGTTCGTCCCAGAACCTCGTCCGCTTGAGGAGGAAAAGGAGGACAAGGATAAGGAGGACGAGGAGAAACAGAATGACGAGGATAAGGCTTCTGACGAAAAATCTGAGGAGAAAGATAAACGTGAACCGATTACCATAGATTTAGATGGGATTTCGCAACGGGTCGTCGCGTTTCCCTATCCGCGAGGGCGGTACGGGCAGATTGCCGGTATCGAAGGTAAAGTAATTTTCACCTCCTTTCCGGTAGAAGAGACATCATCGGGAGACGATGGGCGGAGTAAGCCAAAGGGAACGCTCCATATCTACGACTTCAGGGAACAGAAGAAAGATACACTTGTCTCAGGTATTGATGGTTTTGAGCTTTCCCGTGACGGAAAGACGCTCGTTTATGTGGCAGGAAATCGGGTACGCGTTATCAAGGCAGGCAAAAAGGCTGAGGGTGACTCTAAGTCTGAGAGCAGGGGTGGTCCGAGCCGACAGACCGGTTGGATTGACTTGAATCGCATCAAAGCCTCCGTCGTTCCTACAGCCGAATGGCATCAGATGTATCGGGAGGCGTGGCGGCTTCAACGGGATTATTTCTGGACAGAGGATATGTCTGGCGTAGATTGGGAACATGTGTATCAACGCTATCTGCCGCTCCTTGATCGGGTTGCGACGCGCGATGAGTTTTCGGATTTAATGTGGGAGATGCAGGGAGAGCTTGGCACCTCGCATGCGTATGAAATGGGTGGAGATTATCGGAGTTCGCCGAATTATGCGCAAGGATTCCTCGGTGCGGATTTTACTTACGATTCGGAGCACAACGGTTATCGCATCACACATATCCCGCACGGGGATGGCTGGGAAGCGACGAAGGATTCACCGCTCAACACGCCGGGGATTAACGTCCGCGAAGGAGATGTTTTGCTCGCTATCGCGGGGCAGCGTGTCAGTGAAACCGTTTCACCGGGTGAACTGCTTGTAAATCTTGCGAATCAGGAGGTGCAAGCAACATTCCGAAGTGCAGACGATGACGAAGAACGCGTTGTCACATTCAAAGTGTTGGGAAGTGAAAGCGAACTCCGATATCGCGAATGGGTATCCAAAAATCGGCGGTACGTCCACGAAAAGACGGAAGGTAAGGTTGGGTATGTCCATATTCCTGACATGGGGCGGCGCGGATATGCAGAATTTCACCGCGGTTTTCTCGCTGAGGTGAGTTATCCCGGTCTGCTGGTTGATGTACGCTACAATGGAGGTGGGCATGTTTCGCAACTGCTTTTAGAGAAGTTGTCTCGTCGACGGATTGGGTATGACGTTCCGCGGTGGGGTACGCCGCATCCCTATCCAGATGCCTCGGTTCTGGGACCGATAGTTGCTGTCACCAACGAGAATGCAGGTTCCGATGGCGATATTTTCTCACACTGTTTCAAACTGATGGAACTCGGATTGCTTATCGGCAAACGGACGTGGGGTGGTGTTATCGGTATCTCACCGCATCAGGCGTTTGTGGATAAAGGCGGCACGACGCAACCCGAGTATTCTTTCTGGTTTGTTGATGTTGGATGGAGTGTTGAGAACTACGGCACGGATCCAGATATTGAGGTGGATTATCGTCCACAAGACTATATCACTGATGCCGATCCGCAGCTTGACCGCGGAATTGAAGAACTCCTCGGACAGATGGAGGAGAATCCACCGGAAGTTCCTGACTTTGGTGAGCGTCCACGTTTAACGTTGCCTACGCTACCGAAAGCGTGATATGATGTGCGTAACGGATAATTTTTGTGGGTGCACTTTCTAAACGTTCTTCTCGCCTTAGGCAGTTGGAAAGTACACCTACACGAAAACAACGTTGAAGCTTAGGTAAAAGGTTTCTGCCTGTAACTGCACATCAACTTTAGAAAATTCGCCACACATACAATTCGGGGAGGTAGATGTAGATGAATATATTAGAGATGCCTGACGCTAAGATTTATAAACTGGGGATCGAAACGCTCGTGGAATACCTTGGACGTGATGAAACAACACGGTTTCTCGGCATCTGTAAACCGCGTGAGGACCCTGTCGAAGTAAGTGGACAAACGCTTTCCCAAACTGAGATGAAAAGGATTGAAAAAAAAATCTATAAGGCTTATGGAGCGAAACCGCCTGTATCTCATAGAGATTTCAGTCAAATGTCTGACATAGATTTTTACGAGCTGGCACTTAACATTATCTTGGACCAGCTGGGTCCCGTCGGAATGATGCGCTTTATCAGAATACGCAGACCCGGCACCGGTGATTATACGACTGAACGCCATCAGTGGCTGGATAAACTTGACCGGAAAACAATCCTTGAAGGAATTCAGGAGGTAGAAAAAGAAATCAAGGCAACACAGATAGGACATCCGAAATAGGAAAACAGATGCAAATTTTTTAGTCTATGAAAATTTATCTGGATACATCTTGCTTAAACCGTCTTTCTGATCGCCAGATTCAAGAGCGAATTCGCCAGGAAACAGAGGCTGTAAATATAATGTTATCGAATTTTCGCACAAAACGCTGGCATTGGATTTCCAGCAGCATTCTGCAATTTGAAATTAACCAGAACCCTGATTTAGATTAACGTGTTTCCTTAACGACTTTGCTACAATTGGGGCATCAAATCGTCTTCGTTGGTGGCGAAGAAATATTGAGAGGCGAAGAACTTGAAGGCTTAGGATTCAAGAAATTGGATGCCTTGCATATTGCGTGTGCCGAAAGCGGCAACGCGGATATCCTTCTCACAACCGATGACCGGATGTTAAGACGCGCGAAACGCTACCGCGCACAACTCCGAGTCCGCGTCGAAAATCCATATACGTGGTTACAGGAGATAAATTGACAGATGTTTTAGATATTTACCTTTACTGAAAGTGGAATAGGATACAGATGGTAATTCTTGGCAGGCTCCGAATGCTACACGCGCATATGGTGCTATGCAGGAATTGGAAAAAGAGTGCCTCACGAACCTTAAACGTTTTGATGATAAGAAAATATCAGAGGAGAAAGTTCTTGAGAGCGTTAATGAATACAGCGCGCTGCTTCAACGAAAGAAAACATATAATCATTTTTCTGAAAGACATCAAGAATTGCTAAGTGAGCGTCCTTGGAAAAAATGTAAATGTAAAGTATGTAAGGATGCTGGGATCAATATTGTAGTCTTTAGAGGAGCAAACCGTAACAGAAGAAGAGGATTTCATAATACTTGGGTGTTTTATCATAAAATTTTGCACAGGAAGCGTAAGAAATCTTCAAAGTGATAGTAACAAACTGATGAAGGAGGATAACGCCTATGATACCCGATATAACGAAGTTAATCATAAAAGTTGAACAGCTTGAATGGGATTTAGCAGAAGTGAAAAAGGAATTAGTAAAGCTTCAAGCGTCTGAGATGAAGTCGCTCACACCTGAGGAGCGCGCAGCTGCGTATTCTGCCCGAACACGAGCACAAAATGAGAGATTACGTCCATCGATTAAAAAAGCACTTGGAAAACCCAATCCTGATGCTAAAACGCTTACCGCTGAGGAACTCCAGCAGCTTCAATTGGAAGAAGGGGTAAAGCCAGAGGATAACATAGGTAGTTGTGCTATTATCGAAGAGCGGGAGAGGTGGAGCAAATGAACTTTTTCTGGTCAGATCTGAGGCAGTGGTCGGTCATGATGCGACTGGCGTACTTATGTGAACGATAATCAACAATGCGGCATACACATCTAAGAGAACTACAAGTCTACCAGACACCAAACGGGCGAGAACCTTTTACCGAGTGGTTTGAATCAATTCAAAATCAGGAGACGCAAGACACAATTCAAAAGCGACTTGACCGGCTTGCCCTTGGCAATTTTGGCGATTACAGAGCTGTCGGCAGTGGGATTTTTGAACTCCGTATCCATTTCGCAGCAGGCTATCGTGTTTACTTTAGAGAAGTGGATAACACAATTGTACTTTTGCTTTGTGGCGGTGATAAATCATCGCAGGCACGGGATATTGAACGCGCAAAAAACTATTGGCTAGAATACAAGGAGACACAACAATGAGAAAATTAAGAACATGGCGTGCCTATCTAACTGAACGGTTTGCTGCTGATCAAGAAGCGGCAATTCGGTATCTCAAATTCTCACTTGAAGAATACCAAATTGACAGGGACACACCTTTGCTGCTGCTGGCACTGCGAACTGTCGTAGAATCGCAGGGTGGGATTTCCGTACTTGCCAACAAAACCGGAATCTCGCCAGAATCCCTCTCCAACATTCTGTCCAGTGACGAGGCACCGCGTATTGATACGCTTGGCACCATCCTCAACGCTCTGGGATGTCGGCTCTTGATTGAACCAATAGCGGGCGCGGACCACTGTTTTGAACCCAAGCGCGAAGAAGGAACAGACGTAAACTCAGCTGTGGAGAAAGACATAGAGCAAGTAGTTGAACCACACCTATCTTGATTTAAGCCGATAGTTCAAGTAAATTTTGCCATAAGAGACAAGAAACACATGCATATACTCTGTGCCAATGTAGGAAGCACCTCGTTCAAATACCAAATTATTGATATGGAAACCACAACTTCTCTCGTCAAGGGAGGCGTGGAACGTATCGGTAATTCACCATCCGCCTTCACGCACGCAGTACCGGGCAAGCCTGCCCGCGAAGGCGAGATCGATGCCCCAACACATATTGCTGCAATTGCGCACGCCATGGATCTCATCACCGATCCCGAAGTCGGATGCTTTGAAGATTTGGGACAACTGGACGGTATCGGTTTCAAAACGATTCTTGCCAGAGGCTACTGGCGTTCGGCGCGGATTACTGAAGATGTGATAGCTGCACTGGAGACATCCACACCGCTCGCGCCGATGCACAATCCTGCGTATATTGCCTCTATCCGTGCCTTCCAAGAACTACTCCCAACAACACCCCTCGTTGCCGTCTTTGAGACGTGGTTCCATCAGACGATCCCAGATTACGCCGCCGAATTCGGTGTGCCTCGTTTCTGGGTAGAACAACACGACATCCGTCGGTACGGCTACCACGGTGCTTCCCACCGATACATCTCTGAACGTGTGCCGCAGTTGCTTGGACGGAAGACAGGAGAAGGATTACGCATTATCTCGTGCCACCTCGGTGGGAGTTCATCCCTCTGCGCTATTAAGGATGGGGAATCTATTGATACATCAATGGGAACGTCTACCCAATACGGGATGATTCAATCTACGCGTTGCGGTGAGTTGGATGCCTTTGCGGTGCTGTATATGCTGGACAAAGAGGGATTCTCTACCGATGAGATTCGTCGTCAGTTGATCGAAGATTCCGGGCTGAAGGGGGTCTCTGGCACGAGTGGAGATATGCGTGATGTGGAGGCTGCAATAGAAACTGGGAACGATAATGCCCGTTTAGCATTGGAGACTTACGTTTACGGTGTGAAGAAATATATCGGCGCGTATATCGCCGCGCTTGGTGGAGTGGATGTGATTGCTTTTGCTGGTGGTATCGGAGAGAAAAGTGCTACGACGCGCGCGAAGATATGTGAGGGACTTGAGTGGTGTGGTATTCACTTGGATGCAGTGAAAAATGAGCAGGCGACTGGCGAAATTGATCTCTCAGCGGATAACAGCCGTGCGAAGATTCTCATCGTTTCTACAAATGAAGAGTTGATCGTATCGCGTGAGACAGCACGGGTTCTCAAAGCATCTGGTTGAAAACCGTTCCTAACTTTGGAGCCGTTGAAAGTTGCTCACATCAAATATTCTCGTTCCCGGAAAATTCGGATGGCGAGCCATAGCAGTATCGCTGTTAGTAAAAAGATTACCAGAAGTGCTACCCATGTTGCTGGTGGTGAGGTCCCTAAAAATTCATTGAAATCGCTTCGGGGCAGCTTGTAACGCGGAAATAGGACAAAAAGATAGTGCGATATAGAGATCCGCTTGATTCCTGTTGGCATCACTGGGCTTGACGTAATCCTTTCCCATCCCATCACAAATAGCAACCCCCATAATACTGGATTCTTGAATTTGACTGCCAAAACCGCAGCGAGTGCGCCGTAAACTAACAATCCCAATGCCATTGAAGCGGTGTAGCGCACACTCATACCCAAGTGAAAAAATACACCATTTTGTAGCTTTGGGTGTGTTATCATGATACCCGATAGAATCAGGTGAGATGCAGCGATGAGCGCAACAGTGCCGACGAAATATGCGGCAAATTTGCTGAGCAGAATTGTTGATTTGCGAAGAGGGCGCATCTGAAGATACGTCAAACCTTTGCCGTCAATCTCATCAGAGATGATTGCGGTGCCGTAAAAAATTGCCGATAGGTTCATTAGGAGTCCGTAGAGTGAGAGTGTTATTAGCGGGATGAATCGGTTGATGCTTCCACTCCCTTGTCCCATGAACCGAAATCCGAGCGCGATCGCAAGTGATAACAGACATCCAATCAAAATCAGCACAGTCCTTCGACTCCAGAACATCTGACGGAAGGTTGCCTTGAAGAGTGCGAAATAGGCAGGGAACGAATTTGCGTTGATAGCCATCTATAACCTTTCAGTGGGTGAGATTCTTAAATAATATTAACATTAATTTGTGGGTTTAGCAAGTTTTTTACGGTTATAGCGACAGCGTTGAATTGTCTTTTCTCATTTATGGATCGAATTGCAAAATTAAAGATAGATATGCTATGATACCATATTAATGATGATATTTTCTGGCGTTAAGGGAACCAAGTATACGTTTCCGGGGTTTCCTATCCTCTTCTTAGCCTAAGATTGCAAGCCTGTAATGAAAAGGAAAATTAAAAAAATGAATCAGCATGATTTTACCATCACCGATTCGGAGATGAATTTTTTCAAGACGTTCGGTTATCTCAGTTTTCCGCAACTCATGGCGGACCGAATTACGGCGATTCAGGACGCTTTTGAAGCCGTCTGGGAGGAGAGAGGCGGCGGTCATAACGGTAAACCGCACGAAGGCACAGCCCGTTCCTGCATCGTGCCGTTCATTGATCAGAGTGAGGAATTGTCATCGTTGCTGGATGACCCAAGGATTTTGGGGATAGCGAAGGCATTGCTCGGTGATGATTTCAACTATATGGGAAGCGATGGCAATTTCTACGTCGGCAGTACCGGCTGGCACTCGGATGGTGGACATAAGTTGGAAGATCCGATGCACATCAAGATTGCGTTTTACCTTGACCCGCTGACTCGTGACACTGGCGCACTTCGCGTCATTCCAGGGAGTCATCTCTTCGGTGATAACTATGCGGATGCGCTCTCTCAGCAGGCTGGAAAAAGCCAAGATTTCTGGGAACTGCATGGAAAGGATGTCCCAGCGACGGTCTTTGAGACAACCCCCGGCGATCTGGTGTTGTTTAATCATAACACGAAGCACGCCGCGTTCGGGGGTGGCACACGCCGACGGATGTTTACGATGAATCTTTGTCAACGCTATCCTGATGATAAATTGGATGCGCTGCAAGCCTATATCGCTGGGTCTGCGCGCTTCTGGATTGATCGGAAATATGGCGAGAGGATGATACGGACAGCGACACCGGAAAGGTGGATACATCTTGAACAGGTAAGGGCAAACGATGGGCATCTTGCCGAACTCTCACGCCAAGCGCAAGAGCGGATGAGTGAACCTTCACGCGGGTGATGCCTGTTCCCATGTTTCTCGCACAAACTCGATGGATCGTGTAAAACCTTCCTGTCCCGAACGGCTGGCTTCTTCAATGCTGAGCCAGCCGTCATAGTTTGTCTGTCTCATGTGTGAAAAGATTTGCGGAATCGGTGAGGCACCGGTACCGACACGAACCGCTTCAAACACGCCGACTTCACGTAGGTCGAAGATGTGTAGCACGACGATCCGATGAACCACCTCTTCCAGAAGTGCGAGTACGTCTTCACCAAGAACAAGTGGATTCGCTGTGTCGAAGCAGACCCCGAGAGGTGTATCGGAGAGCGCGTCTAAGATCTCTAAGAAAATCTCTGTCGGTTGTGAGAAATCCCAGTAATTCCACGGTGCACCTTTCGTGTGATTCTCATAAGCGAGGGTGATACCGTGTCTTTCCGCTTCGTCGAGGGCACGTCGAAATCCATCTGTCACCCAATGCACGCCTATCTCGCGTTCGATACCCGGATGATTTTGCCCCGCTGTCACGCGAAGAAATTTCGCGCCGAGTGCTTTTGCCAATGCGATGTCTGACTTTAGGTCGATTAATTCTTGGGCGCGTTGCGCTGCATCCGGATGCGTAAAATCGGAGTAGCAGGCGAGCATACATGGCGTTATATTGTGCTTGTCAAGGACAGCACGCGTCTGCTTTATCGTCTCCGCGTCACGCTTCGGGAAGAACTTGATACTAAAATCAACAGCATCTAACCCTAATTCAGCACCGAGTCGAATCCAATCGGCGACGGTGCTTTTTCCTGTGAAGATATCGTCGTAAAGAGAGACAGGAAGGCAGCTAAGTTTCATTGTGTGTTTTCCTTTGATGGTCTAAGATATTCTATAGACATATTGCTCCGCTGGAGCAAAGAGGTATAACTTTCAAAAGCGTGGATTTCACTCTGCTCAACTTGGCATACTGATAGTTGTCCTAACTTTAGTAAAAATTAAAAAAATCGTCCAGAAAGCATAGCCCGTAATGAAATGGAGGGCGGATATACGGAGAAGTACTCTAATGTTCACAATCCACCTCACCGAACCGCAAGGTATAATTAAAAAATTAGAACATGAACCGATACATTGGACGTTCTAAAGCGATGCCAATTAATGTCCAAATTGCTCCGAGAAAAAACTCGCCAATGACTAAACCAATAAAGAACGGCATCGCGCGGCGATAGGTACGTAAACCGCCTGCTTGAAAGAGAATCGCTTTTATCCCCCACGACAAGAAAATTGAGAACCAATACCAACTTGTGTTCCAAAAACTGAGCGACAAGGCGTAACCTGCTGGATGAAAGGGCCACCAGATAAACCGCCGACGTAATACCATTAGAAGCGTTGTCAAGGTGATCGCACCGCCAGAGGCGGAGACAGCACCAACGTCTATAGATTGTGGGTTAATGAGCCACTGCTTCAGCTGCTCGTAGGTCCAGCGGCATTGTGCTTGCTCGCCGTAGACTGCACCGCCATAGTGATAACCTTGCGCGTAATATGCCCATGCTGACGAAATTGTTCCGACGATGGTAACTAAGATGATGGCAACAATAAAGCGATTGTGCGACAGTCCACGGACCTGTGCTACCTTGAAGCCCTCCAACATGATTGGCATCGGATGAGAGCGATAGGAGCGGTTGAAGCCGTGAAACATACTGAACGTCGTTAATCCTTCTGCTCCTATGCGGCGCGTGCCTAAGAAGGAGACGAGGACTTTATCTGGTCTCCATGGCACGTCGTGTGCTGGTGGTCCGACTTCGGCGCGAATGCGGGTAATGGCAATGGCTAACGCGAAGAAGAGCGTGAAGTAGCCGAAGATGCTGAAGATCGGTGTGCCTGTGCTTTTGAAGAAAACAAGGATGAAAATGCTTCCAAGTATCAATCCAATTATCGCGTATCGGGTGTGTGCCGCCGGTGTATCTGCTGTGTGAATTTCTGCTTCGCCGCCTCCGAATGCATTTTTTAGTTGTCGCCCGATAAATTTCCGCGTGAGCCATATCGCAGAGACCCCTAAGCAGAACCACGCCCCGAAGGATTGGGCATCGAGAAATGGGAATCCCGGCAGATGTCCGATGCCTGCCATCGTGCCCCAGACGCGCATCATTTTGTGGAAGAGATAGAAGAACCAGATGGAAAACGAGAGTTCCAACGGTATAAAGAAACTCATTCCGATAGCGAACGGATAGACAGCGATGGGGAGCCTGCCGATTGCGTTCAGCGGTTTTGTCTGGAAATACTGCCCTAAATTGTAAAGACTTCCACCTAATCCTGGAACAACTGGAAATAGAAAGTGGAGTCCGTTAAGGAGATTCATCCCACCTGCAAGCACCGCCCCTAATAGGAACAAGCGATTTCTTAGGAGAACACGCCCGCCATTTTCCGTCAGATGCAGTGGAATCTGAATGACAGGATAGCTTAGTTTTTCGTGGTTCACCCATTGGTGTCGAATGAGGATCGTGATGCAGAGCATCATACATGTTAGCACGATGATCAGAGCCGACCACCAGAGCACCGGTGTCATCCAAAGTTGTAAGTGATTCACCGTGTGAAGTGAGGAATCACCTTGGTAGAAGGTTGCCAATATGCTTCGCTCTTTGATAGTCAACCAATCCGGCATGTGTCGATGGAACAGCTCGCCCCATTCGTTCTCTGGACTCGCGAACCAGATAGGGTAGGTGAGAAGGGGCCACAATATCTGAAGTGTGTCGTGTCCAGCGATAGAGGAAGCGATGGATACGAGTAGGTAAATCACCATCAATTCGGCATCACTGAAACTTGCGCTCGTCCGAATTAAACGAAGCAGCGGATTTGCCGCCATTAAAATCAGCACGACGAAAATGACATTGAAGTAGACGGTTGAGACGGTGGGGAAACTCTGACCTGTGCCATAACCGCTGGGACCCCAGTTAATCATGAGCCAATAGGAGTTCGGGATAGTGATGAGGAGGGCGAGAAGCACAGCGCGGAGGCTGACTTTTGGCGTAGCATGTGAGCTGAAATTTGCTCTACGAAAATTGTTTGACATTTTTTGAGTTTCCCGTCTTCATTATACAGAGAACGTGCGAAATTGTCAACGGAACGCTCAAGAAAGAAAGCCCATGGCGATTGCATATTGGTGTAATCTGGAAACCAATATTGCGAGCATGGGCTTTTCTATTTACCTAAAACGGTGTAAGGGTTTATTTCGACGATGCTTTTAGATCTCCCCAAGTCGTTGCTAATTTACCGTTCGGTTCGACAGCAAAGAATGCTGAATTTTCACCGAGATAATTCAGCACGTTTGTTGTGAGTTTTCTCAGGTTATCTCCTTCTTCCGATTTTGCATCGGTATAAACACCGTTGTGGTGTCCAAGGGTGATGATTATTCCGTCGCCGACCTCATATTCGACAAAAGGACGTTCTCCGCCGCCAGCACCACCGCCGCGTGTTTCGTTCCAAGAATCGTTCCTTCTGGATCTGTTCCTCCAAAGTTGTGGAAATCTGAGGTGAAGCCAACTTGCGCCATACTGGTGAGGTAAACCGGTTTACTGGTATCAAATCCCTTAAAGATGGGATGGTTTTTACCATCAGCGGTTGGAACAACGCCGATTTCTGGGGGATCCTTACCGAGGGGACCAAAGACTCGCGGATCTCCACCTTTTTCAACACCGAGTTCTACGACATAGCGAAGTGCTAACGCTGAGAGAAACACACCACCACCTGCCTCTACGTAGTCAAGGATTGACTTTATGGTTGCGTCGGCGAGAAACGGTTCTGGTAGTGTGTTTGTTTCTGTGTAGAACATCCATAACACAGCGAACTGCTCCGGTTGCAATGCAGTACCACCATCATTTTTGAATTTACCACTTTTATCTACGAGAAGTGTTGTGGTTTTGAAGTTAGCCTTCGCCCATGCGTAAGCGGCTTCTTCTACTTCACCGAGTTTGTTGCTCCCAGCAAGTAATCCGACGGTTACCTCCGCTGAATACGCTGGCACAATCGCACATGCCGTAATGAGAAAAATGAGGCACAGACAGCGAACTGTTAGCGAATGTTTCATCGTTTTAGCTCCTTTGGTTTGGACATTTGTGTTTAATCAATCAAACATGTTACCTACATATATTAACGCATGTTGAAGTCGTTTGTCTATGCGTATTCACTTTTTCTATAAATTCTGGTTTGATTTTAGGTGTTTTTATGGTATGATGATGAAACAAGTATAAGATATGCCTTTACGCAAATCACATTATAATTCAGAAAATTGCTTAATGGAGGAAATTAAAATGTTCTATGCGTTAACACATCTATATGTCGGGAGACTGGGAATCCCGCTGCGTCTATTTCGAGCAACGCTCATAGTTGTGGCAATATTAATAGTTTCTGCGGTTTCAACTGAAGCAGACCTCAGCGACCCGACACTATCCGTCTACTATAGTTTTGACGAAGATGGTGATACCCTCAAGGACGGTTCCATTCATGGCAACGATGGAAAAATTGAAGGGAAATCCAAAAGAGATAAAGGCGTTATTGACAAAGCCATCGTATTAGAGCCGCAAACGTGGATAGATCTGAACGGACCTGAGTTCAAAAATGTCCCGCTTGAGGGTCTCACAATCGCGGTCTGGGTCAATCATAACGATTCACCAGATCCGCAAAGCATCTTCGACTCGATTGGGACCGATCACGGAAGTGGTCTCTACCACGTCGAAATTCGACCCGCTGGATTCAGATTCTTTCATCGAGATGGTGCCGAAAGACAGGTGTTCAACATCAACCCCGGTCCCGTTATCAAAGGCGGGAAATGGGTGCATTTCACCGGCACCTACGATAGCAAGAGCGGTGACACGAAAACCTATGTTGATGGGAAAGTAACACACGAAGCGAAGGGTGATGGTAAACTCTCAGATAACTGGGGAGTCCAAGCCGAAATCGGTCACCATAAGAATAGCCGCTGGTTTGATGGACTCATGGACGAGTTCTATATGTTTTCCCGGGCATTATCTGAAGATGAAATTAAAGAGGTAATGGACGGAGAATTTCTGTCGGTAGAACCGGCAGATAAACTCACCACAACCTGGGGCAGCCTTAAGGCACGACGATAAAGTTTTATTTTTCATTTCTGATACAACTGAACGGCTTGGACGCCGGGTTTTCCTGTGTTCAAGCCGTTTTTTGGGTCGATCTACCGGTGCGGTGCGTACTCCCAATCGAAGCGCTGTCGTCCATAACGTGTGCCATCAATTTCAGTCTGGTGGCACACGAAGCACCTATGGGCTTCGGTAACACCGTGCAGCTCGTGTACTAACTGAATCTCCTCTGTGTTATGCACGTGGCATTTGATACAGGTGTAACTCCGGTAATCGGAATCGGCGTAGATGGCGATTTGATCCGCGACCTTCCGGATATAGTAGGTGTGTTTATTTTCGGGGTCGGTGACTGTCCAAGCATTTCCGCTTTCCTTGATTGAGATAGGCGCAGTTGTCGGAACTCTGCGTTCATTTTGTAAGAACCACCAGTGTAAGTCTTCAGGAATAGTGTCTGACGTGTCCAAGTCTTCCGGAAGCGTTGTCCTAACATGGAACAGTAAGCGTTCAGGTGTATGGCATCTCGCGCAAGGCACGTCGTGGGCATCCGTGAGCGGAAAGAATTCGTCATGCTCCAATTTTTTCTGCCCATGGAACACGATGCTAACGAGCAGAATAGGCGCGAGGATGAGATGGCATCGGAGCAAAATTCGACGCGCCCCACGAGATGTCAGACTCACAGCGATACCCGTACCTAAATTCGATAAGGCGAGCAGAAATGTAAGCCACGAGTGCCACACGAGCGGTTGGAACGCGGAATGCAATAGCACCAAACATAAGCCCAAGGAGGCGAGCCGTTGATGGTATTTGAGCCATGTCTGACGATTGCCCCATCGAATCCAACGACTTCGGAGGAGATAGAGACTGGCAATGACAATAGCAATCGCACCGATGATACTGAGCGTGTGTCTCGCTTCACCGAAACTGCCTGCCTGCCAGATGCATAAACCTGAGATAACAGCGGCACCGACGACACCGTGTCCGATTTGGATAAAGACTTTCATGCTGTCAGTTTAGCATGGATACTCGGTGAAGGCAAGTAAAAAACCACTGATGTAAACGTAAAAGAAACTTTCTCGGAATAGATATTGGGGTGGCGGGGAGCATCTACTACTGGCTAATTTGCTTGTCCTTCAAGTTCTATCCAGCGAAGGAAGTCAGCAGGGGTTACAGGCTCGATAAAAGTGTTAAGGATAATTCCGAGAATCCTGGGTTCTTGAATCGCAAGCCAAATTAATCCTTCGTCTTGCCCGTGTTCATGCAAGGTGTTTTGTGTTTTTTTTCTTGCTGTTTCATTAGCGTCTTCAACAAATTTTACAAAAGCTTTCCAAAAAGCTTGGCGTATATGCGGCTCGAATTCTTTTGGTGGGAACCATCTGAAAAGTGGTGCATTTTTAACTGCGCGAGCTTCTGCTTCTTTTATCCGCGGTGGTATAGGATGGACATGAAGATTAAGATCGATAAGGATAGCCATGCTTTGGTCTGTGATAGCAAGTTCATAAAAGCCTGCTATATCTTGATCGTTAATTGCAATATGTGCCAGATGCTTTTTTAAAATAGGACGGATTTTCTTTTCAGCATCCGGTGGCATCGTTTCAAGGAACTCATCAAAGTTTTGAAAGGGTTTCACCGGTTTGAAGACGCGAGTGAGAAACTCTATGTAGATATCTGAATTTGCAAGGGCTTGAAGTGTTTTAAGGTTCTCATCTAAAAGGGGACCTGGGAATGCTGCTCGGAGTTTAGAAAACGTTCTTTCCTCCAAGTTTGCGATAGACTCAGAACTCACAGTAGAATTCGACCTTGTTTCCTCAGAAGTCATTAGCATATCGTCTGACCGCTCTGTACATCCAGAAAGTAATAGCATGTTCAAGAGGAGAAGGGCAATGAATAGTTTAGGGATGCAGTTCTCGTAAGCCATAAGGATGTGTCCTTGGCATGAGTTGCCAGTAAAGGTAGATTTTGTTTAGATACGGACTATGGTTGCCGACCGCACATCACCAAAATCAATTTTATAGTGAAATCCGAAAATATGTTTACAGTTCGTCAGGGAACAAACACCCTACCGCTGCTGGCGAGGATTGTATCCTCGCCTTTGTGCTGGTGTATAAGTGATTACGGGTTTTACTATAAAACTATACTATATTTGGCAAAAAATTGAAAGAGACTCACTTTTTTGCCGCAGAGGCATTCAATTGTCCTATAATTTCGATTTTTCGCGCAAATATCTTCCTTGTTGGAGTGAGCCGTGCTCGCGATCCCTTGGATAAAAAGGACAAAACATCGACAATTGAACGCCTCTGCTGGCATGTCAGACTTATTCAGTTTTCCAAAAATGCGAAAAGTCCCTTGATAAGGGAATTTAGTGGATTCTTTGAAACAAAAACCGAAGGATAATTAGCCCTACTAACATCTAAGCAAATAAGGAGAAAAGTTTTTGACGAAGTAAATGTCGAATCTACTGAAAAAACTACTGATTGGTTTTTCTACTCTACAGAAGATGGAAAATCACGCGAGCCATGGAATATTTTCATTTTTTAGGTAAGGCGTAAGGAATGCTCGAAGTTGATGATGTGTTTTATAGAGATGTGTTTTGACGGTACCTTCGCTTCGGTTGATGAAAGTGGCGATGTCTTTGATGGTGAGTTCTTGAACGTATCGCAGGAGGAATACCTTTTTACGCATGGATGGGAGCTGTACGATGGCCGCCCGAAGGATCTGTCGAAGTTCCTGCTGTTGAAGTAACTCACACGGATCGGTGTGAGCACTTGTGATACGCCGTTCATCAAGAGTATAAAGAGGCATGATGTCGTGAGATGTCTTTTGTTTTCGGCTATGGTCGATGCAAACGTTTTCAGCGATGCGGTATATCCATGAATAGAACGCTGAGTCGCCGCGGAAGGTGTTGATGGCGCTAAACGCTTTTATCCATGTTTCTTGTGTCAAATCTGTGGCGATCTCTGGGTCTTTGACGCGGCTCGATATGTGGATATAGAGACGGTGATAGTATTTTTGAACGATAGGAGTAAAAGCTTCGGTGGCGCCGTGTTGTGTCCGGTGGATGAGGACGTGTTTGGCGTGTTGATTTCTTTTTTCTCTTCATTCAGTAAATATCAGGTTATCGTCTGCAGATCGGATAGGTCCTTGCAGAGTTATGAAAGTCTTGCCAGGACTGGATCGGGTGTCAAAAGGTAAATACAACTTAGGTTGCCTATTCAATTATTCACGTGGGTCTAGTTCCTTAGCCTTCTCAAAATCTGCTTCTGCTGCTTCCTGTTGTCCAAGTGCCTCTTTTGCCCGCCCACGCTCGTTATAGGCTTCGGTGTACTCAGGGTTTATCTGAATAGCTTTATCAAAGTCAACTATCGCCCCTTCAAGGTCCCCAAGGGCAGCTTTTGAAACACCCCGAGTATGATAGAGAGCAGCATTATCCGGATCAAGTCGGATAGATTCTTCACCGTCAATTACCGCTGCTTGATATAGATTTCTGGCTTCTACCATGTTTCCTACTAAGGCTTCAGATTTCCCAAGCAGATATTTCGCGTAGCCTCGATTGTTGTATGCATAAGCATCTTCTGGATCTCGTTTGATAATGTGTGTGTAGTCTTCAATCGCGGCTTCATAGAACCTCTGTGCTTTGTCTACATTCCGGTGGGTAGCCTCGGATTCGCCAAGCCTTAAATTCGCTACGCCACGATTGCTGTAGGCTAAGACATACGCAGGGTTTAATTTAACAACCTGTGCATAGTCTTTAATCGCGGCTTCATAGAAACGCCTTGCTTCCTCTATATTCCCAGCGGTAGCCTCGGATTTGCCAAGCCTTAAATTCGCTACGCCACGATTGTTATAGGCATCAACATGTTCAGGGTTTAACTTGATAACGTGGGTATAGTCTTCAATCGCGGCTTCATAGAACCTCTGTGCTTTGTCTACATTCCGGTGGGTAGCCTCGGATTCGCCAAGCCTTAAATTCGCTACGCCACGATTGTTATAGGCATCAACATGTTCAGGGTTTAACTTGATAACGTGGGTATAGTCTTCAATCGCGGCTTCATAGAACCTCTGTGCTTTGTCTACATTCCGGTGGGTAGCCTCGGATTCGCCAAGCCTTAAATTCGCTACGCCACGATTGTTATAGGCATCAACATGTTCAGGGTTTAACTTGATAACGTACGTGCAGTCTTTAATCACCAATTCATAGAAACCTCTTGCTCTCTCGATATTTCCAGAGGCAGCCTCCGATTCGCCGAGTAACACCTGCACTACCGCCCGATCGTTGTAAGCATCAACATCATCCCTATCTTGTTTGATAATGTGCGTAAAGTCTCCAATCGCCGATTCATAGAAATCTTTCGCTTTCTTCTTATTTCCGCGATCAGATTCAGAGACACCGAGTTTGAATTTCGCGAATCCACGCTTATAGTAAGGATAGATAAATGCAGCGTTTAACTGAATCGCTTTATCTAAGGCAACTATCGCTTCGTCGTAGGCACCAGCATCGTTTTTCATTTCTCCGTGAACGTAATAGGTATAGGAACGAATCTTCTCTCGGTCATGCCACTCTACCAAGGGCTCAATTGGATCCAACTGAGCGAGCAACGGTTTAAGCACGTTTGTGGGAATAACATATTTATGAGAATGGTCTCCATACCCGACAACAACCCCAATGACCTGTCCGGCACTATTTAGCACGGGACCGCCGCTGCTCCCCCTAGGGGCATCAGTTTTGAGAAAGATCCATTTATCGCTGCTTCGGATGTTCTGTACAGTTCCATGTGTAACTTTGTATTTTTCAGATGGGAAGCCTACAACACTAACTGCATCGTCTATCTTAACAGCGGCACTATCCCCCAAAGAGAGCGGTGTGCCTTCGCCTGCAAGTTTTAGGACAACGAGGTCATTTTTCACATCAAACGCTACTACACCCTCTACTAACCAAGTTGTCTTTTTGTCGGCTGATTCTGCGAAAATAGGTCCGTAATCTGAGACAACGTGAATGTTCGTCGCAATCTTGTCGTGTGCCACGAAAAAGCCACTCCCCTGACCTCTCGCGGTGCCGACTGAGCTGACCACTCGGACAGCAGAATTTCTTACTTTCTTGGCAGCTGAGTCCACTGTCAACGCATCCGGTTTTTCGGAAACTATTTGCTGGGGTATCCGTGCACATGAGAGCAATGCCCCTAACGCTAGTAAACCCAATACATATTTTTTCTTCACTTTCATAAATAGACACCTTATCCGTTTTCTCTCAATTATACACGGAATTTAAAATTGGGTAAAGACTCATCTGCCCCCAGTCCCCATTTCAAGGATAGTTTGCATTTTATCTGGCACTTGTTGTAAAATGGACACTGGAAATACCTCTTTTTTTGTAGAATTAACTTCTAAAATCTTTTCTACATTATACAAGAGGTATTTCCGATTTACACCTTTTTTCTTCCAAGAAAAACATACTTATTTTCCCTAAATTGACACCTATGATAATTGCTTATGTTCGCCACCTGTGGGAATCGCGAGCACAGCTCGCTCCTACAATACAACAAGCGGCTAAATCGCACCCGGTAGGAAGGAGCTCCGATGCCTGAACTGACCGCTGACAACTGATAACTGATAACTGAATACCTCTGGACAGATGTAAACCTACTTGGAAGTGTCTCGTTTAATGTGCTATAATAGTCGAGACTCATAGATGAATCCAAAGGAGAAGAAAGATGAAGTTGAGAGTGGCTTTCACACTACTGCTTTTAGCAATGGTCGCATTTGCTGGGTGTTATACGCAAGTCGGCTATCATGCATCTTCGGGTTTTGATCAGAAATACAATAGGGTTTTGGAAAAAGAAAAAATGGAAGAGGTCTCTGAGGCGGAATCGGAAGGATTAGCGTCAGAAGAGGCTGAGGAATCGGAAGGTTATTACGGGAGGCGGAAGTATACCCGTCGTACCGTTTACGCGTCCCCTTCCAGTTACGGTAACTATTGGATGCCTTACATGCCGTATCCTTACGGCTATTATTTACCAGTTGTGCGATATTATCCGCATCCTTGGTATTACGGGTATAGGTATTACGGTTACGCACCCTATCATCGGTATTATAGAGGCTATTACCCTTACAGTGGCTATTATGGACGTTATCATCGCAGCGGGAGTCGGTATGTGCCACTTTCACGGCGGACGTACAAAAGGGGCGATTTGCGACTTGAAAATCGACGTTCTCGGAGTTCACGCAGCGTGACTTCACCAAAGTCAAGATCGGAACGACTGCAGCGACGGGCAAAAAATCGGAACGAAAAATAGTGGAAGGGTGGGTCTACGGAGAAACACTTCAAAATCCTGAACTCACCTGAATGAACCGCAAGGAAAAATTAAAAAATGGAGGAATCGGAACGATGAAACGAACAGTGTATACTACTTTTATTTTCCTGTTTGCTGTGGTGTTCTGGACGACTGTTGGCATCGCACAGGTGGAAGAGATGGCAATCGGGAATACGTTCGGCGTTGGGGCACGAACGATGGGAATGGGTGGTGCGTCAATCGGACTCGCTGATGATTTCACCGCGCTCTATTGGAATCCTGCGGGGATGGCGCAAATCCAAAAGTTTGAGTTCTTTAGCAGTTTTTCGCATAACACAGCGAGTACAGATACCTACTTTGCGGGTGATGAGATAACGGGGACGACCCGATCACAGATGCGTCCGAATTCTATCGGATTTGTTTATCCGATCCAGACGAGACAAGGCGGGTGGGCAGTTGGTTTCGGCTACAATCGCCCACAAAACTTCGATTATCAGACTGCGGTTCAGGGTATTGACCCAAGTTCAGGAACTGATTTCAGCGGGTTTGCTGTTGATGAAAGCAACGTGAATAGTGGCGGTATTGGGATATGGAGTTTCGGTACGAGCGTGTATGTTTCAAAGCGCATCCTCATCGGTGGCTCGTTAGACTTCTGGCAGGGGAATAGCTTGAATGAATTGGATACGACAGCCACGGATCTGTTGAAAATCGATAATGATTTGTCGCGTTTCAGATACGACGACGAAATCGACCGAGAGTATTCAGGTTTAGGCGGTAGGATAGGGCTTTTGGCGCACCTGACGGATACTATTAGTCTCGGATTAACCTTGGTCACGCCTGTTGAATTGGGAGTAGATGAACTCTGGGATGAATCAACTCGAGTGGTTTATGATGACGGGGAGGAGGCATCCGATTCGGTCAGCGGTGCCCAAACGTTTGATATTGAGCGTCCCTTTGAGGTTGGAACCGGAATTGCCGTGAAATTACTGAATAAGCAGTTGATTTTGGCGGGTGATATTCAACTCACAGACTGGACCCAGACCCGCTACGATCCAGCTCCAGCGGATGATATTTCGCAAGATAATTTTGAGGAGTTCTACGCGACAACGCTCCAAGCGCGGCTCGGTGCGGAATATCGAATCCCTGCTATTGGTGCACACATCCGTCTCGGTTATTTTCGGGATACGATTCCGTTCACGGATGCCGAGGTTGAAAACGCACGCGATTTTTTGACACTGGGGGCAGGGAAAATCTTCGAGGATTCATTAAAGCTTGATGTGGCGTATATGCTTGGCACTTGGCAGCGGAATAGGAATGAACTCACCACAGAACGACTTACGCATCGCGTATTCGTGTCTGCTGCGTATCGGTTTTAATAGTTGTCAGCAGTCGGCTATCAGCGGTCAGAAAGAGAACCTCTTTACCGATTGCTGATAGCCGATTGCCGACTGCCATTAAACTAATTGAATGTAGCCCATCTGTGTGCCATCACCTTTTCGGAGTTCACCGCGTATGATACGTGTATATCCACCGTTCCGATCTTGATACCGCGGTCCGATGTCATCAAACAGTTTGCGTAGGATGCTGTGTTTGTCGATTCCGCTGGCTTCTTCTCCCCTTCTGGGTTTGTAATGTAGATCAGTCCCGTAGAGCATCTTTGCAGCGCGTCGGCGTGCGGATAGGTCTCCGCGTTTCGCGAGCGTAATTAACTTTTCCGCTACACGCCGAAGTTCTTTACACTTCGGGATTGTTGTCCGAATTTGTTCGTGTTCAAAGAGTGCCGTGGCTTGGTTGCGGAAAAGGGCTTTTCGATGACTTGTGGTCCGTCCCAATTTCCTACCACGTTTTCTATGGCGCATCGTCTTCCTCCATGTGCGCGTTGTCGTGAAGAATTTACACAGGTGGTTGCAAGTGGGCTTGCGTCATATCTTCTTCGGCGATTTCCGCGTCGTCTACGTCGTCCAGGTCCATTCCGAGGGCAAGTCCCATGTTGGCAAGTTGTTCCTTGATTTCGTTTAGCGATGTCCGCCCGAAATTCTTATATTCCAACATGTCTTTTTCCTCTTTTGTGACGAGTTCTCGTATAGTTTTAATGTTTGCAGTTTCAAGGCAGTTACTGGCACGGACTGAGAGTTCAAGTTCGGAAACAGGCTTGGCGAGGTAGCGGTTGCGACGGAGTTTCACCTCGTCGATCTCAGGTTCCGGTTCAACGTAACTTTCGTCGAATTCTGTAAAGATTTCAAGTTGCTGCAGCAAGATGTTGGCAGCGCGTGTGACGGCTTCCTTTGCTGTGATGGTGGCATCCGTCCAGACTTCAAGATTGAGTTTATCAAAGTTTGTCATATCCCCGACGCGGGTTTCCTCTACCCAGAAATTGACTTTCTCAACGGGTGAGAACTTGGCATCGACGGGGATTAACCCGATTTCGTGTCTTGCTGGTCTGTGCTCTTCGGCGAGAGAGTATCCTCTTCCGGTTTGCACATGAATTTCTATGTCCAATCCTTCGCATTCGTCAAGTGTTGCGATGTGTTGGTCAGGGTTTATAATCTCAACGTATGCATTAGGACGAATGTCTGCTGCTGTGATTTCGCCGGATCCTTCAGCTTTCAGTGTAAGTTGCATCGGGTTGTCGGTTGAGATGTTTAATCGGATCTCTTTGAGATTAAGAATGATCTGGACCACATCTTCCAGAACTCCGGGAATCGTAGCGTATTCGTGCTTTACTTGCTCAATTTGAACGGCTGTAATTGCTGCACCTTTAATTGAGGAGAGGAGGACTCGGCGTAGTGAATTGCCCAGGGTCGTTCCAAATCCGCGCTCGAAAGGTTCAGCGGTATACTTCGCGTAATCGGGGCGTAAGGAGACTGTATCAGTTTTCAGCCGATCGGGCATTTCTAGCTCGGACCTTATCATCGATTTCCTCCTATAGGAATAAATTAAGTGTTAACATACGGACAAACTGAGCGGCAGCGTACTATTATATGGTGCACGCCCTCTTAATTTGCTGTCTGTATTGTATTTTTGGACATCCCCTAATTTCCTCGTGCGAGATAGGTTTTGCTAAACTCTTGATTATATGTAGGCACGCTACAGTATTACATACAAGCTTATGAGACCGGTAAGTAACACACGGGTACGGGGGATGTGCCTATCGGGAGTAAAGTTCAATGATGAGTTGCATTTCAAGGTCCGCGGCGATCTGCTCCACCACCGGTGCTCCCTGAACACGCCCTTCTTGTTTGTCCGTATCAATCTCCAACCATTCAGGTGCCCCGCGATGCTGTGAGTAATCCAATGCCTCATGAATAGTAGCGAGGTTTCGACTCCGTTCGCGCGGCGTAATGACATCTCCGACCTTTACAATATAGGAAGGGATGTTAACGCGCTTGCCGTTGACGGTGAAGTGGTTGTGTTTCACAAGTTGGCGCGCCTGATTTCGGGAGGTTGCGAACCCGAGTCGATAAACGACATTGTCTAATCGGCGTTCAAGGAAACTAATTAAATTATCGCCAGCGATACCGGTTTGGCGGGCTGCTTTGAAGTAATAATTCCGAAATTGTTTCTCAAAAACACCGTAGGTGCGTTTGACTTTCTGTTTGGCGCGCAGCTGTCGTCGAAAGTTGTCACCGCGACTTCTGCGGGCAATAGTCTGTCCATGTTCACCGGGCGGGTAGCTGCGGCGTTCAAAAGCACACTTAGGACCATCACAGCGACGTCCTTTCAGAAAGAGTTTTTCACCTTCCCGCCGACATAATTTACAGACTGAATCTAAATATCTGCTCATTCCCTCTCCTTGTATATAAAAATCCTCAAACCCGTCGTCTCTTAGGGGGACGACATCCATTGTGTGGGATCGGAGTCACGTCTTTCATTAAACTAATTTCGAGTCCGGCTGCAGCGAGTGCTCGTATAGAAGATTCTCGTCCTGATCCAGGACCTTTGACTCTAACTTCCACGCGTTTCACGCCGTGATCCATTGCTCTGCGAGCACACGCTTCCGCTGTCTGTTGTGCAGCAAAAGGGGTTGACTTCCGTGAACCGGTAAAAGTCATACCGGCATTCGCCCAAGCAACAGTATTTCCGGTTAAGTCTGTAATCGTAATAATTGTATTATTGAAGGTAGCCTGTATGTGAGCTATACCCTCGGGGACGTTCTTGCGTTCTCTTCTTCTTCCACGCAAAACAGTTCTCCTTTTTTATAAGTCTTTAGCCGTTGGTTGTCAGCATCCAGTAAACATCAGTAATCGGTTATCAGTCAGAAAAGCGTTTCTCTTGTCAAACCGATAACCGAAAACTGACAACCATTTCTCACTAGCCACTTTTGCGTGCTGCTTCTTTGGCTTTTCTGCCGACAGAGATGGTTCGTGCCTTTCCTTTACGCGTGCGAGCATTGGTATTCGTACGCTGCCCGCGAACAGGTAACTGCCGACGGTGCCGCAAACCGCGATAACTGTTAATGTCCATGAGTCGTTTAATATTCTGGTCGACTTCGCGGCGCAAATCACCTTCAATCTTGTATTCTTGAACCTTGTCTCGGAGTTGGCTAATCTCGTTTTCAGCGAGACTGTCAACTTTTTTGCCTGGGTCGAGGTCAAGGTCGGTGACGATTTGCGATGCAGTGTAACGGCCGATGCCATAAATTGCTGTTAGCGCAATATCCACCCGTTTGTCTCGGGGTAAATCAACCCCCGCTATCCTTGCCATAGGTTTCCTCCTTTTTGGAGTCCAAAAGGTGTAAACGGATTAGCCTTGTCTTTGTTTGTGCTTCGGGTTTGAAGGACAAATGACACGGACTACCCCTTTTCGTTTAACAATTTTACACTGGTTGCACATCTTTTTAACAGAAGGTCTGACTTTCATAATGTCCTCTTTCAGCTGAAAGCGCTTAACGCCGTCTGCCTTTGAGTTTTCGATCTTTTAAGAATCCTTCGTAGTGGCGTACCGTTAAATAGGATTCGATTTGTGACATTGTATCTAACACAACTCCTACAACAATCAAGATAGAAGCACCTTCTACCATATTTCCAACTTGAAGTCTGCTTGTAATAATAATCGGAATCACAGCAATAGCGGCGAGAAAAACTGCGCCTGGAAGCGTGATACGTGTAAGCGTAGTGTTAATGTAATCTGCAGTCTGTTTACCAGCGCGGATGCCTGGGATAAAACCGCCGTATTTTTGTAAGTCCTCTGCCATTTGGATTGGGTTGATTTGCACGGCTGTGTAGAAATAGGTGAAGCCGATAATTAACAACGCATAAACGGCAAGGTACAACGGTGTTCCCGGATCAATGAGGGCTTTTGCTCCAGTTACCCATCCCCAGTCCCGTGGTAGAAAGTCAAGGACAGTCGGGGGAAACTGGATGAGCGTAACAGCGAAGATGATTGGAATCATGCCAGCTGCGTTGACACGGAGCGGCAGGTGCGTTGATTGTCCACCAATCACTCTCCGACCACGAATTTGCCTGCCGTATTGCACCGGAATCTTCCGAACAGAAAGTGTGATAAACACAGTTCCCATGACCGCTACAACAACAAGACCGGCTAAAAGCGCGAGTTGTAAGATTCCAAACTCCGGTCTCGTCACCAGATTGTTGAAAACGGTTGTGACACCGCCGGGCAATCCAGCAATAATGCCGACTGTGATAATTAATGAAATACCTTGTCCAATGCCGCGTTCAGTGATCTGTTCACCCAACCACATCACAAAGGAGGTTCCCGCTGTGAGAGTCAAGACAACTAGGAAATGCCACCAGAGATTGGGGTTTATCACGATTTCGCCTGCTTGTCCAGTAATATTTTCTGGATTCCGCAAGACGATGCTGATCGTTATGCCTTGAATGATACTGAGTATAACCGTTCCGTATCGGGTATACTGAGTAATCTTCTTTCTGCCATCAGGTTCTTTGGAGAGTCGCTCCAATGAAGGAACAATGACAGCGAGAAGCTGCATAATGATTGAGGCACTGATGTAAGGTTGTATGCCGAGCGCGAAAATAGTCATCTGGCTAAAGGCACCGCCAGAAAACAGGTCAATGAATCCAATGACATTACCGCCACGCTCCATAAGTTGCTGAAAAAAAGCTTCAAGTGCCTGGTCGTTGATACCCGGAAGCGTAATGTGGGCACCAAGGCGGTAAACAATCAAGAGCAACGCTGTAAAAAAGATACGTTTCCGCAATTCGGGGATTTTAAAAGCGTTTTGAAATGCCTTAATCACTTATTTCTTTTCCTCCTCGCCTGCAAGCTCTCACGCAGCGTTGCTGGTGTTTGCGTGCATCTCGAGTACTTCGGCTGTGCCACCTTTGGATTCGATTTTCTGGATTGCGGATTTTGAGAAGCGATGCGCTTGGACTTTCAACTGCTTTTCAAGTTCACCGTCACCGAGTATCTTTATCAGGGCGTTCTTCCGTTTGATTAAGCCTGCTTCGCGAAGGACTTCAGGGCTAATGACCGCTGTTTCCTCAAAAAGATTGAGGGTTTCTACGTTGATAACGTCGTACTCGATTCGTTTATGTCCAGTTCGCCGCGGTCCTCGCTTTGGGAGCCGTCGTACGAGAGGCATCTGTCCACCTTCAAACCATGCGGGAATTGAGCTACCAGATCGAGATTTTTGTCCCTTATGACCACGCCCACAAGTGCCGCCCTTGCCCGAAGCATTGCCTCTGCCTACCCGCTTTCTGGAGCGGTTTGCACCACGGGCAGGTTTGAGTTCATTCAGTTTCATCAGGAGTTACTCCATTCCTTATTTTACATGATTGAATCCTTAGCACCCTTCCATTTCGTTTCACGGTGATTTTCGGTCGCTACCAACTGCCTCTGGGTGATGATAGATTTCTTATTGACACAAAACCACTGCGGAATGTAATGGAGCAATGACCAAAGTTAATCATTTGAAAAGTTGTTTTAGCGTTTCTTGAGTAGTTCTTCGACGGACAGGTCTCGTAACCGTGCGACTTCGTTGACATCCTTGAGGTTCTTCAACCCTAACATGGTGGCTTCAGCGATATTTTTCACATTCCGAGAGGAAAGGCATTTTGTCAGTGCATCTCGAACGCCTGCAAATTCGAGGATAGCACGTGTTGCGTTTCCTGCGATGATACCTGTCCCGGGACTCGCCGGTTTTAGCAAAACTTTGGCAGATTTGAATTCGCTGATGATCTCATGCGGAAGTGTACCATTGGTAATTGGAACCCGAATGAGATTTTTTCGGGCATCCGCGAAACTTTTTCGGAGCGCACCAGCCACTTCGCTCGCGCTGCCGAATCCGATACCAACAATACCGTCACGATTTCCAACAACGGTGAGTGAGTTGAAACTGGGCGTTCGTCGCCCTTTACCAACTCGCATCACCCGGTTGATTTTAATCATGCGTTCCTCAAATTCAAAATCATCAGGGTTGATTTTATCTTTCAGCAAAAAAATCTCCTATCCGGTATTAGTCCTGTTATCCTACGGTATAGCGTAAATCCTACAGCCTTCCCAACAACAGAACCCGGTTTGCGGGGTATTTAGAACTTCAATCCTTCCGCTTTCGCAGCTTCAGCAAGGGCTTTGATACGCCCATGGTAGAGATGTCCGCCCCGGTCAAAGACCACTACCTCAATCTTCTGCTGCTTGGCTTTTTGCGCGATAAGCGCACCAACACTCTCCGCTGCCGTTATATTTCCACCGTTTGAAAGGCTCTCTTTCAATTCAGCGGACAAAGTAGAGGCTTCAGCGACCGTCACGCCAAGTTCATCGTTAATGAGCTGCGCATAAATATGTTTTAAGCTTCGAAAAACAGAGAGCCTCGGTCTGTTACCCGTACCACTAATCTTTTGGCGGACACGTTTCCGGCGTCGTAAATGGCCCATCCGTTTCTTTTTAATGAGTGTCAAGGGGTCTCCTTATTACTATGACACGCTTTCGATTTGCTAGCGCTCAAAATATAATAGCGTTAGCCAATGGCAGCTTTTCCTTCTTTTTCTCGGACGCGTTCGCCATCGTAACGGATACCTTTGCAAGGTTTGTAGATCTCCGGTTTCTTGATTTGGCGAATAGAAGCCGCCACTTGTCCAACTAGTTGTTTGTCAATGCCACTGACAATGACAGGTGTATGGGTCTGCCCGTTTATATTTTCAGTAGGTTCAACACTCAGCGTTACGCCTTCAGGTGGAGCGTAAGTGACAGAGTGTGAATAGCCAACGTCAAGAACCAAATTTTTCTCGCGATTGACTTCGGCGCGATAGCCCGTGCCAACCACTCGTAGTTTTTTCTCAAAGCCTTCTGAAACACCGGTAACCATGTTAGCAATGAGGCTGCGCGCCAACCCATGCAAGGCTTTATACTGTTTGAGTTCGCTCGCTCTTTGGATGGTTAAGATGTTTTCCTCAAGCGTCGCATTGATGCCTTCTGGAAGTTTCCAGTTGAGGCTCCCTTTCGGTCCATCCACCTGCACATCGCTTTTGTTTAAAGCTACCTGCACCTTGTCAGGCACCGGAATCGGTTTTAGTCCAATACGTGACATTCTATTTCTCCCAACTCGTCAAGAGTCATCAGCAAGATCTTACCAGACGTAGCAGAGGACTTCGCCGCCGATTTTTTCTTGACGGCATTCTGGCGTGGTTTTTAAACCAACAGATGTCGATAAAATCGCGACACCAAGTCCTCCATAAACCCGTGGCAGACTATCGGCTTTCGCGTAAACTCTCCTACCGGGTTTGCTGATGCGCCTAAGGTTTGTGATGACCTTCTCTTTTTTAGTGTTTCCGTATTTCAAGTAAATTCTTAAAATCCCCTGTTTTCCATCTTCGATCAAGCGATAGTTTCGGACGAAACCTTCTTCTGCCAAAATACGTGCGATCTCGGCTTTGACTTTTGAAGAGGGGATTTCAACGCGTTCATGTCCTGCCATATTGGCATTGCGGATACGTGTTAACATATCTGCAATCGGATCGGTCATCGACATGAAAGATTCTCCTTATTTTGTTCTCGTTTTTGAAGGATCGCTGTGCCCATCGTGTTTGTGTAATCGAGGGACAACTAGTCCAGTTTTTTACCAACTCGCCTTTCGGACACCGGGAATTTTACCGGCGCGGGCAAAGAGGCGAAAACAGATGCGACACAATTCAAACTTGCGAAGATACCCACGCGACCTACCGCAACTCTTACAACGGCTATATTTTCGGGTTTGGAACCGCGGGGTTCTTTTCTGTTTGGCAATCCATGATTTACTTGCCAACCTGGATGCTCCTTTCCTTGTTTATCCGTAATGTGTACGGATTTTGGAAGTTAGCTGCGGATAAAGGGAAGCCTATGTGGTTGTTTAGACAGCGATTTAGCAAAACCTCAATACACTGAATCTAATTCCGAAACGGCATCCCTAGCAGTCTTAGCAACTCGCGGCCTTCTTCGTCTGTTGGGGCGGTAGTAACAATGGTTACATTCATACCTCGGATATCGTTGATTTGGTCGTAATCAATTTCGGGAAAAATTAATTGTTCGGTGAGGCCGAGCGAATAGTTACCGCGACCGTCAAAAGAATCCGGCGATACACCGCGAAAATCCCGAATTTGAGGGAGCACGACGTTAATCAGACGATTAAGGAACTCATACATCCTCTGCTGCCGAAGTGTAACCTTACACCCGATAGCCATGCCAGGAGTACGTCCTAACTTCGATGGACCTCTGATTTTGAAGGCAGAGATAGACTTTTTGGCGCGTGTGATGATTGCTCGTTGACCCGCAATTAGACTCAATTCTTCAACGGCATCTTCCAATACATTTGGGGTCTGAACTGCTGCGCCGACACCGATATTCAGTGTAATCTTGTCCAATTTCGGAATCTGCATCACATTTTCATAGTTAAAATGATTTTGCAGTGCGGGTATGACTTCCGATTGATAAAATTCTTTGAATGGGCTCATAAGCCTTATATCCTATAGAAATCGTATATTCCATGAAGGGTGCTTTTGCAAGGCACCTCTTCTGAGGGGTCTAAAGTGATCTATTCCGGTTTAGGCATCAACCTTTTTGAGGTTAGAAACATGAATGGTGCCTTCGCGTTCAACGATACCACCTTGTCCGGCTTGATTTGGTCGGAGGTGTCGTGTAACTATATGAACGCCTTCAACGATTGCCCGCTGCTTCTTTGGGAACACCTCTAAAACAACGCCTTGTTTACCTCGGTCTTGCCCACTGAGAACTACCACCGTATCGTTCTTCTTGATATGTAGTTTTCGCTGTGCCACAATTGCCCTCCTAAATCACCTCGGGTGCAAGCGAGATAATTCGGGTGAAACCCTTTTCTCTGAGCTCTCGCGCAACGGGCCCGAAGATGCGAGTCCCTCGCGGAAGTTGACTGCCTTCTCGATCCGGTGGGTGGACGAGAACCGCAGCGTTCTGGTCGAATTTAATATAGGAACCGTCCGTGCGTCGGTATTCCTTAGTAGTGCGGACTACAACTGCGCGAACAACTTCACCGGCTTTTACCTGTGTATTAGGGACCGCTTCCTTGATGCTTGCTACAATCACGTCGCCTACGCGGGCATAGCGACGACGAGTTCCCCCTAGTACACTAATGCACATTAACTTCCTTGCGCCAGTATTATCAGCACAGGTTAATCGCGTATATGATTGAACCATTTTTATATTCTCCTCTATCGTTTTCAAAACGGTGTGTTTGGAAACGCCAGAGTGGAGATGAACCCTTTCTTCTCGAGTGCTTTTGAACCACGTGCAGTATTGGTCGTAGCACTTCTTAATCGTTTGCGGGCTGCGCTGCGCTTACGATCGCCTGAACCCGCCACCGTTTATGACGACTCAGCGGTCGGGTTTCGACAACCTGCACCACATCACCGACGTTACAACTGTTCTGTTCATCGTGAACTAGAAACTTTTTCGTTTTCCGGACTACCTTTTTGTAAAGGGGATGTTGATAGCGACGAACAATTGACACTGAGACAGTTTTGTCCATACTGTTACTGGTAACAAGACCCGTCCGAAATTTGCGATGTTTTCGTCTTTCCTCGTTCAACTTTATCCTCCAAACCAGTCAAAACCTATTGAAATGCGTTTTGGACGCACACAGTACAAATTTGATGAAACGGAACTCTGCTGAAGCACGCAACCTTGTCCAATAAGTCCGTTTACTCTGAGCGGGACCGCAGAACAGTTTTTACACGTGCAATGTCCTTCCGAATCTTTCCGATATGCGTTGTATCTTCTTGTTGTCCCAAGACATTTCGGAATTTCTGGTTAAACAGATTCTCTTTCAGAGTCTTCAGTTCACCTTCTAATTCTTCAGTTGTCTTTCCTCGTAGTTCATCCGCTTTCATTTTCCGAATCTCCTTGTGTGTTGTCAAAATCACAATGTCGCATCGCTACACTCGTAATTTTTTCAACGTCGGAGTCGCAGACGAAATTACTCATTCCGTGCAACGAACTTAGTCTTAATTGGCAATTTGTGGGCGGCTCGTTCCATCGCCCCTTTTGCATCTTCAAGCGAAACGCCACTTAATTCATAAAGGACTCTGCCGGGTTTAACAACGGCGACCCAATGTTCAGGAGGTCCTTTTTTACCCTTACCCATGCGCGTTTCAGCAGGTTGTTTACTGAGTGGTTTATGGGGAAAAATTTTGATCCAAATTTTTCCACCGCGGCGTACATATCGCGTAATAGCGACACGCGCCGATTCGATCTGGTTACTGGTAATCCAACCAGCCTCCATGGCTTGTAAGCCGTATTCGCCGAAGTTAATCTGTGAACCTCGGAGTGGCTTTCCACGGCGTTTCCCGCGATGCACGTAGCGGCGCATCACACGTTTCGGCATTAACACCTTAAGGGCCTCCTTAAAAATCTGTAGATGCGGTTATCAACCGCGCTCGGAATTCCCTCCGCTTTGACGTTGCCGGCGCCGACCTCTTCCTCTGCCTTGTTCTCCAGATTGCCGGGAGCGTGAGCCTTGGGAGCCGGAACGCCTGTCACTACGGCGGCGTTCGGGACGTTGTGAACCTGTGTCTTCACGTCGTCCAGGTTGACGACGGACAGATGATTCCCCTTTTAATTTGTCCGGGACACCAATAATTTCGCCTTTAAAAATCCATGTTTTGACCCCGATTTTACCATAGGTTGTATTTGCTTCTGTAAATCCGTAGTCAACATCGGCTCTGAGCGTATGAAGAGGGACCCGTCCTTCAATGCTGGACTCGGCACGGGCGATTTCCTTACCATCCAACCTACCGCTCACCATGATTTTAACGCCCAATGCCCCTGCTTGTATTGAGCCGGAAATTTTCCGCCGCATTGCTTGTTTAAAGCCTGCACGGCGTTCTATTTGTGTGGCAACATCTTCTGCTACGAGTTGGGCATCTAATTCTGGTTCCCTGATCTCCGAGACATTGATCCGAACAGGGCAGCCGACCTCTTTTTCGATGAGAGCTTGTAGTTTCTCGGCTTCTGCGCCGCGACGACCAATCACAATGCCTGGACGTGCTGTATGGATATTAATACTACAACGGTCAGCTACGCGTTCCACTTCAACACGCGAAATACCTGCACGCGCAAGTTGCTCTTTGACGAACTCTTGAATTTTGAAATCTTCATGGAGCCATTTAGCGTAATCCCGTTCGCTATACCACTTTGAATCCCACGTCTCAATGATTCCTAAGCGTAATCCACGCGGATGAGTTTTTTGTCCCACGCAAACCTCCTGTCAAACTCTGTCCCGTTCGCGATGTGGAGACCGAGTCGTGCTACCGATGCCTTGTAATTGTGTGCTGTTACTCACCACTTTCGGTGCTCTCCTCATCAACGACGACGATGATATGGCTGCTTCGTTTTAGAATCCTATTTGCCATACCTCGCGCCCGGGGACGTATCCATTTCCGCGTAACCCCTTCATCAACCCGAATCTCTTTGACATATAAGTTTGTGATGTCGATGCTCGGATCCTGATATTGTGCGTTCGCAGCTGCTGACTGAATCAGTTTGTAAATTATAGGGGACGCGGCTTTATGCGTAAAGCGCAGCTGACTTAACGCATCCTCAACATACTGATTACGGACGAGATCGGCTACTAAGCGGGCTTTCCGTGGTGCAACCGAGGCGTTCCTAATCTTAGATCTGGCTTCCATCAGTGTCTCCTAATAAAAGCAATTTGCTGGTTTCATCGTGATTCATACAAGGCATCTAAATGCATCACTTGAAAAAAAAGAAATACAGAGTACCTTAATCTACGATGAAGGCTATCACAAAACTATCTTCTCGCACCGCCACCACCTGTGTGGGAACGGAAAGTGCGAGTCGGCGAAAATTCCCCGAGCTTGTGTCCTACCATATTCTCCGTAATGTATACGGGGAAGAACTTTTTTCCGTTATAAATCGCTAACGTGTGTCCTACCAACTCCGGGGTAATCATTGAACGACGGGACCAAGTCCGAACCACCCGTTTGCTACCAGAACGCTCCATAACAGCTATCTTCTTGGCAAGTTTAGGGTCTATGTAAGGTCCCTTTTTGAGAGAACGCGCCATTATATTTCTCCTCTACCTTGTGAACGTTAAGCCCTTGCTGAGCGAGGCATTTGCGCAAAAGACTATTTCCGTCTTCCGACAATATAGCGGCCCGATTTCTTCTTCGGGTTTCGAGTCTTATACCCTTTAGTTGGAACACCCCAAGGGGTAACCGGATGTCTACCGCCAGAACTCTTTCCTTCTCCACCACCATGCGGATGATCTATCGGATTCATCGCCACGCCTCTAACTTTTGGTCGTTTTCCGAGCCATCTTGAACGACCCGCTTTACCAATGACGATCTTGCTGACGTTGCCGACCTGTCCGAGTGTTGCCATTGCTCGCACTAGAATAAGTCGAATCTCACCTGATGGAAGTCGGATACGCGCGTACTTCCCTTCTCTGTCAACCAATTGTGCAGCACCACCGGCACTCCGCACCAGTTGTCCGCCTTTGCCAGGGTGCATCTCTATGTTGTGGATTGAGGATCCGAGCGGAATTTTTTCGAGCGGTAAGGCATTACCGACCCGAATCTCGGCATCCGCGCCTGACTCTAACATGTCGCCAACCTGAATACCAACAGGTGCGAGGATGTAGCGTTTTTCCCCATCAACATAGTGTAGCAGGGCGATGTGCGCGGAGCGGTTTGGATCATATTCAATTGAGGCGACTTTAGCAGGAATGCCAAACTTGTCTCGTTTGAAATCGATGACCCGGTATCGGCGCTTGTGTCCGCCACCACGGCGTCTCACTGTCAAGCGACCACTCGCGTTCCGACCGGCTTTTTGCTTCATGCCTTTGACGAGAGATTTTTCCGGTTTGCTCCGTGTAATTTCTTCAAAGGTATACCCAGTCATAAACCGGCGACTTGGGGTTATCGGTGAATAAGTTTTAGGCACTCTAATTTCCTTTTTTGAAGGTGCCAGTAATAGCTTTTTCTTAGGCGAATATGCTCTTACCTAAGTTATGACTTCTTCTGACACTCTGGTCGATTTACATTGAGCGGATTACCCGTTTGGCAATCATCACTGTGAGCGACTATACAAAAATTACTTTAATTTTCAATTTTCTTTACTTACTATTCCTATATAGCTTCAAAGGCTTGGATGGTTGCGCCTTCTCTTAGGGTAATGATTGCTTTCTTCCAATTTGGTCTTCTGCCACGTTGATAACGCAACATTTTACCTTTGGGTTTACCGCGAACGCGCATCGTACGAACTTTGAGAATGTCTCCTTGAATATCGAACAATTCTTCTGCCGCTCGCCGAATCTCTGGCTTCGTTGCTTCGCGATTAACAACAAACGCGTACTTGTTAGCATCGCGGAGTACTGTGCTTTTCTCCGTGATTAGCGGTTGTAATATAATCTGGTATGTATCTTTCATCAGCTTTATCCTTCTGTATCTGAACTAGTACTGACAAATTTAGATTCCAGTTTCTCAGCAGCGTTTTCAGTGATTATCAATGTATCATGCCACATGACCTGATAAACGTTGAGGTTATTCCATGTGCAGCTATTAACTTTCGGAATGTTCCTTACAGAGAGGTGGATATTCAAGTCGTGTTCATCGAGAACAAGCAACACTTTCCCTTCTGCATTCACCGCCTTTAACAGACTGACGATGTCTTTGGTTCGCGGGCGTTCAAGCGTGAAGTCTTCAACAAGAATGCACTGCTGATTCTGAAACCTGTCTGCAAGTGCGCTGTGGAGTCCGAGCCGACGAACCTGTTTCGGAGTGTATTGCCGGTAACTACGCGGTTTCGGTCCGAACGCGACACCACCGTGTACACGAATAGGGGATTTGGCATGCCCAACACGAGCTCTGCCAGTACCCTTTTGACGGTAGAGTTTTTTCCCACTACCTTTTACTTCACTCCGGGTCTTTGTTGATGCAGTGCCTTGCCGTTGATTGGCAAGGTAAGCAACAACACATTGGTGAATAACAGGGACATTCACCTCAGCATCGGTGAATACATCGGTTAATTCTTTTTGGTGAAGGACAGCTCCGGATCTGTTGTGTACGTCTAAAGTTGACATATTTTCCTCTTGACAATCAGTTTAGTAGAGATTGTCTGCCTATGCACTCGGTGCTTTAGATGCCTTTCTAATTAGAAGTAGACCGTTGGGTGGTCCAGGAACAGCCCCTTTTACCACCAACAGATTGCGTTCAGGATCGGCTTGAATCACAGGTAAGTTTTGGATAGTATGATGCTTCGCACCGTAACGCCCAGCCATCCGTTTCCCTTTAAAGACTCGGGACGGTGTCGCGCTCGCACCAATGGAACCGGGACGACGAAGGTCTTGCTCGCCGCCGTGGCTTTTCTTACCACCGGCGAATTTCCAGCGTTTCACCACACCAGTGAAACCGCGTCCTTTTGAGGTGCCTGTCACATCAACGAGTTCACCTTCTGAAAAGACGCTAGCATCAACAACACTTCCTACGGACACGTCGTTAAGGCTCTGCACACGAAACTCACGAAGCACAAAAGTCGAGTCAACCTCAGCTTTGGCGAGATGCCCGCGCCTGGGTTTGTTTATGCGACTTTCTTTCTGTTCACCGAAACCCAACTGAACGGCTTGGTATCCGTCTTTCTCTTGCGTTTTGAGTTGGACAATTGGGCAGGGACCTGCTTCGATGACGGTAACAGGCACGGCTTTGCCTGAATCCTCAAAGACTTGTGTCATGCCGACTTTGCGGCCAATAATTCCATTAACCATTTCTTTTGCCTTTTTAGATGATTAAATCTGTGCATCGTTCCCCTATAAACATGCCACCCCTACGGGGTTCAAAAGGAATTCCTTTTAAGCACCTCAGTGGGGTGCAATGTCTATAGGACCAGATTCCCATAGTTAGAGAAGCGTAATTTTGACATCGACACCAGCAGGCAGGTCCAAACGCATCAAGGCATCAACGGTTTTCGGAGTCGTCTCTAAGATATCCAGCAGACGTTTATGAATCCGCATCTCAAATTGTTCACGCGATTTCTTGTCTGTAAACGTTGAACGTTGAACAGTGTAGGTATGCTTTTTCGTCGGCAATGGAATCGGACCGGAGACAGCTGCGCCTGTGCGTTTCGCAGTTTCTGCTATCTGCTTTGACGACAGGTCTAACAACCGATAGTCAAATGCCTTAAGCCGGATGCGAATTTTTTGATTGTCCATCTTTTCGTATCGCCTTTATCAAACAGAGCGTTTTTGTTGTTCTACATACCAAACTCTCTGTACTGATATCTTTAAAAGGGCAGAGCGTAAGCCCTGCCCAAACGTTTTATTCAAGTATTTTGGAAACAACACCAGCACCGACGGTCTGTCCACCTTCTCGAATCGCGAATCGGAGTTGCTCTTCCATCGCAATCGGCTTTGAGAGTTTTACGGTAATCTGTGCGTTGTCGCCTGGCATAATCATTTCGATGCCTTCAGGGAGGTTCATCTCTCCGGTTACGTCGGTTGTCCGGAAATAGAACTGCGGTCTATATCCACTAAAGAATGGATTCCAGCGTCCGCCTTCCTCTTTCGTGAGAATGTAGGCTTCGGCTTCAAATTGGGTGTGCGGCGTGACGGTCCCTGGGACTGCCAAAACCTGGCCACGTTCAACTTCCTCGCGTTCAACGCCACGTAGCAAGGCACCGAGATTGTCGCCAGCTTGACCTTCGTTGAGGCTTTTATTAAACATCTCAACACCAGTGACGACGGTGTCTTGGGTTTCGCGTAACCCGACGATTTCAACCGTTTTTCCGATTTCAATGGTGCCGCGCTCCACCCGACCAGTAACCACGGTCCCACGTCCGCTGATGGTGAAGATATCTTCAATCGGCATCAGGAAGGGTCTGTCGGTGTCACGAACGGGTTCTGGAATATACTCATCAACAGCTGCCATGAGTTCAAGAATTGGCGCACATGCTTCGCTTTCGGGGTCGCCGCCGGACTCCATTGCTTCAAGGGCGGAGCCTATGATGATAGGAATATCGTCGCCAGGGAAGTCATAATCGCTGAGTAATTCTCGGACTTCGAGTTCGACGAGTTCCAGAAGTTCCTCATCATCAACCATGTCTGCTTTATTTAGGAAGACGACGAGAGATGGCACGTTCACCTGCCGAGCAAGTAGCACGTGCTCACGCGTCTGAGGCATAGGACCGTCAGCGGCGGATACAACGAGAATTGCACCGTCCATCTGCGCCGCACCGGTAATCATATTCTTGATATAGTCGGCGTGTCCGGGGCAATCTACGTGTGCGTAATGCCGGTTCTCGGTCTCATATTCAACGTGTGCTGTGTTAATGGTAATACCACGCTCTTTTTCTTCAGGTGCCTTGTCGATTTCGTCATATTCCATGACGTAATCAGTGTCGGCAAGCTTTGAGAGCACCATGGTAATTGCTGCCGTCAGCGTTGTCTTACCGTGGTCAACGTGGCCGATTGTTCCAACATTGACGTGCGGCTTAGTCCTTTCAAACGTTTCCTTAGCCATTTTTGTCCGAGCTCCACTAAAAGTTTATTGTTGCGGGCATTGTAGACGCAGTTTACAGCATTTCTACTATTATAGGCTTACAATTTCTGCCTTAAAACTGCGCATTCCCGTTTTTATGAGGTGTCCAAACGTTTGATGTCCGAACACGCCTTTTAACTAAATTCTGTGTCCGCTTATGGGAAGTGAGAACACTCTCACAGTTCAGACACGTCACAATTACTTAACGATTCGCTGATGAAATTAAGTCCTCCATTACACTCGTGGGGACTTCATTATAGTGTGCAAACTCCATAGAGTAGTTGGCTCTACCCTGTGTGAGCGACCTAAGAGTTTTGACGTACCCAAACATTTCTGAGAGAGGGACATCAACACTAATGACTTGAATACGAGATTTCGCTTGCGTTTCTGTATTACGTATCTGTGCACGCCGCGAATTTAGATCCGCTATTACTTTGCCAAGGTATTCGTCGGGGACGATAACCTCAACGTCCATAATTGGTTCGAGGAGTGTTGGTGTGGCACGCTTCATTGCGTCTTTAAACGCCATCGAACCCGCAATGGAGAACGCCATTTCTGATGAATCTACGGCATGATGTGAACCATCAACCAGTTTTACTGCTACATCGACAACCGGATAGCCGGCAAGAACACCTACATTCATCGCGTTCTCAATGCCTTTTTGTACTGCTGGGATGTACTCTTGTGGAATAACACCACCTTTAGTTTGGTCAACGAATTCAAAGCCAGCCCCTTTCTCAAGGGGTTCAACCTCAATCACAACATGACCGAATTGACCTCTACCACCAGACTGACGGACGAAGCGACCCTCAGATTTAACCGCATTAAGAATCGTTTCCCGATACGCGACTTGCGGGATACCAACGTTCGCCGAGACATTAAACTCACGCACGAGTCTATCAACGATGATTTCGAGGTGTAGTTCACCCATGCCGGATAGCAACGTTTGTCCCGTTTCACTGTCTTGATGCACTTTAAAGGTTGGATCTTCTTCGGCGAGTTTAGAGAGAGCAAGGTTCAGTTTATCGATATCCGACTGTGTTCGCGGTTCAATTGCGATAGCCATCACTGGAAGTGGAAACACCATAGTTTCTAACGTGATGTGTGCCTTCGGATCACAGAGTGTATCACCTGTTGAAAGGTCTTTTAATCCGATTGCCGCAGCGATGTCGCCCGCGTAAACTGCTTGATGCTCTTCCCGTTTATTCGCATGCATCTGCATCAATCGTCCAATCCGTTCGTGTTTCCTTGTTTTACTGTTATAGACCGTATCCCCTTTCTTGAGGACACCAGAATACACGCGGAGGTAAGTGAGTTTGCCAACGTGCGGATCAGTCATAATTTTGAATGCCAGCGCACAGAAGGGTTCTTTCTCATTCGGGATACGTGTTTCCTCGTCTTCAGTCTTTGGGTTAAACCCTACGACTGGCGGCACATCAGTTGGTGCTGGTAGATAGGAAACAATCGCGTCTAAGAGGGGTTGGACACCTTTATTTTTTAAGGCAGTTCCGCAGAGGACAGGGACAGCTTTGCCAACAATTACAGCGTTCCGTATTCCTGTTTTAATTTCTTCAGGTGAAATTTCAATACCATCTAAGTATTTAAGCATGAGTTCTTCATCGTGATCGGCGATAGCCTCTAACATGCGATCGCGATACTCATTTGCCATTTCTTCCATTTCCTTGGGGATATCTGTTTCTTGAATGACAGTACCATCACTACCAGCGTCTTTCGCTACGTTCCATATCTGCCCTTTCATGGAGATAAGGTCTACGATACCTGTAAATTGTTCTGCCGAACCGATAGGAAGTTGCACCGGGATTGCAGGAGCACCGAGGCGTTCTTCCATCATTTCAACAGTACGGAAGAAATCAGCACCCGTCCGATCCATTTTATTGACAAATGCGATTCGCGGTATGTCGTATTTATCTGCTTGTCTCCAAACAGTTTCAGATTGAGGTTCAACGCCACCGACTGCACAGAAAACAGCGACCGCACCGTCGAGGACGCGGAGCGAGCGCTCAACTTCAACGGTAAAATCAATATGCCCCGGTGTATCAATGATATTGATATGGTGTTTCTTCCAATGACAAGTTGTCGCAGCGGCAGTAATCGTAATACCGCGTTCCTGCTCTTGCACCATCCAATCCATGGTAGTGGTGCCATCGTCTACGTCGCCGATCCGATAAACTCTACCGGTATAATATAAAATGCGTTCGGTTACAGTAGTTTTCCCGGCATCAATATGAGCCATGATACCGATATTGCGCATGTGGGGCAGTTCTAAGCGCTGTGAGTTAGTATTTTTCTTGTCTGCCACGATCGAACGACTCCTTATTGTGTATTTATGTTTTGGCTATAAGCCTCAATCACACTTTTTACCATCGGTAATGTGCGAAAGCTCGATTGGCTTCTGCCATTCGATGCTGATCCATTTTCCTGCGGATTGCGCCGCCTTCGTTGCGGGACGCTTCGAGTATCTCGCCGGCAAGGCGTTCTGCCATCCGTCTTTCGCCACGGGCGCGAGCAGATTGAATAATCCAACTAAAAGCCAATCGCTGTTTCCGTTCTGCCTTTACATCGACTGGAACCTGATAAGTCTGGCTACCTACACGTCGGGGCCTAATTTCCAATACCGGCTTAACGTTGTTGATTGCTTGGCGGAACACGGCAAAGCCTTCTTCGTTGGCTCGAGATTCAATAATTTGGAAACTCTCATATAAGATTGATTGTGCAGTGCTTTTCTTCCCGTCCAACATGAGGCTGTTGATGAATTTTGACACCAACTTGCTGTTGTGAACTGCATCGGGGTTCACATCCCGTTTGCTGATATTTCCACGTCTCGGCATCTACGATTCCTCCGCTGTTTAACCCGGTTTCCGAGCACCATACTTTGAACGACCTTGACGACGGTTATCAACACCTGCTGTATCTAACTGTCCACGGACGATGTGGTAGCGCACGTTAGCGAGATCCCTCACTTTTCCACCGCGCACCAAAACGACTGAGTGTTCTTGCAAGTTGTGATCGATCCCCGGAATGTAACAGGTAGCTTCATAGCCAGTGGTGAAACGGACTCGAGCGACTTTGCGCAGTGCCGAATTCGGTTTTCTCGGTGTTACCGTTTTTACCTGTAAACAGATACCGCGCCGCTGGGGACACTGTTCTAGCACCGGCGATTTTGTCTTCTTTCGGAACTTCTTGCGCGGTTTTTTGATTAATTGATTAATCGTTGGCATTTCATAACCTCCGCAATGGTATTTCTATGGGCTTCTTGCATTAAAAAAGCCCCGCGCGGGGCATCACGACTTTAACAAATTAACGTGGAATTTTGGGTACGACGTTAGAATGTTTTCCGGATAAGTGCCCCTCGTTTCTAAAGAAAGATTGATTAGGCTTTCCAAAACAAATATTATACACTATAAATTAGGCGATGTCAAATTTTTTTGGAAAAAAATGCAAAAAACTTTGAAATTCTACGAATTTTCTAATTTTTCAGCAATTTCCCACGTAAAATCACCGTCTGAACGCTTAAATTTTCATTGACAATGACGATATCTGCTATTTTATCGCGTGCTATTGAACCGATCGATTCCGCAACACCTAAATTTTCGGCGGGTGTTAAGGTTGCCATCGTTAAAGTGTCTTCGAGAGAATGTCCCCAGTTTATGACATTACGGATGCCATCCATGAGCGTGATTGTTGCACCGGCAAGACGTTCAGTGGATTCCCCGACATCTAGCCACATCGCTCCATTGCGGACGTATTTCTCAGTGCTGCCAGCTTCAAAGGCGGTGTCGCTTTCAGAAATCAGGTCTTCGTTGAGTCGATAAGCGTCAAGTTCAGGCACATAAGTTGCCGATGCCTGCCAGTCTTCGGCAAGGACACCTGCGAGTTCCGTGCAATCTGTAATTAACCCAACGGCATGGATCCCTTTCTGTTGAATCAGGTTGTTACCCCAAAAAGGATGAACGTGATGTTCGTCAACAATGAGTTCTGCGTGGATATCTGGGTGGGAAAGGACTGCTTCAATTGCGCCAAGTGCGCGGTGATGCATTCCACTCATACCGTTATAGGTATGTGTGGCGCGTGTCACACCTGCGTCAATTGCGTCCATCGCCTGTTGATAGGTCGCATTTGTATGTCCCATCGCAATGACGATATTGTTGTAAGCATCTGCCTTAAAGGTCGCGAGGTGCTTGATGAATTGGAGATTTTCGTCGTTCTCCGGTGCAACGGAGATCACTTTCAGGGTGCCATCCGAAGCTGCCCACATTGCATGGAATTCTTCAAAATTCGGAGGTGTAATGTACTTCGCGTTCTGCGCGCCGTTTTTAGCGAGACTCCCGAATTTCCCTTCCACATACGACCCTAAAATCTGAGAACCATCTGCTACCGGTTCATCTACGATCTGTGCAATAGCAGTTAAAGCACTGTTGATTTGTGCCATGCTCCCGGAAGAAATCCCTAACACCAACGAGGTGACACCGCTTTGTGCATGTGCACGCGCGATTGTTGCAATATCTTCAACTTGACCGGTCATGCTATCATAACCGCCACCACCATGCACTAATCCATCGATCAACCCCGGAATTACGAGGCATCCAGAGGCATCGATAACTTCTCCTGATGGTTGAAGTGCCTCTGATGTTATCGTTGAAATTTTGTCATTTTGAATGACGATATTCCCCTGTCCGTAGTGTGTTGGGGTATAGATGTCGCCATTCACAATCGTCAGTGTTTCCATATCTCCTAATGTGCCTTTGGATTTCCTTAGATCTGCTCGGATACCCACAAAATACTTTGTGCCAGAAGTCGTAGGAAGGGTTCTACTTCAAAGTCTTGCTGATGTCCTAAAGAAGTATAACAGACGCGTCCTCCGTTGTGCAAACGCGTCCATGCGACAGGCTCTGAATGTTCATCTGTCCGTCCCGTTAACAGTAAAGACGTATCATCGCGAATTGATGGGTTTTTGTAAAGACTCCCGTAACTATCGAACGCCGGTATATCTTTCAGAATTGGATGTTCCGCCTCAACTATTTCAACACGAGTCATCGGTCCATGACCGTAATGTCCTTGATAGTCCCCACCGAGAACATCTTTGTCAAACGCAAGCCAGTTTTGGTATGCGTGACTCGCTGTCCTAACCCCGACGATCGGTCTACCTTGTTCACAATACGCTTGAAACTGGCTGAGCGATGCTCCCTCTGTATTGAGACGGCGTGTGAAAACTAACAAAGCATCTGCGTCATCCAGTGCTGCTAAGGAAGGATCGTGATCTTCTGAATTATAAACAATTAAATTCGCTTGGATCGGGTAGTGTTTCTCAACAAATGTTTTGAAAGCTGTCAAAGATACTTCGGAGTCGTATTCAAAAGAACCGGAAAGCATGCACAAGTTAAGCACAGGTTCGCTCCTATTTTCTTTAGGATTTACGCAATTTGCTGCTGGCGAGGTTTGAAATCTCGCCAGCAGCGGGAGCTGCGTAAGTCCTATTTTCTTTCTAAAAACAGAAAACTGTAGGGGTAAGGATTTTTCTCGTCGGGTTCGCCATCAACGCGTTTCACTTCTTGCCAAGTATCCATATCGAACGCGGGGAAATAGACATCACCTTCAAACGTGGCGTGAACCTGTGTAAGGTAGAGCCGGTCCGCGTGTGCTAAAAAGGCTTCGTAGATAGGGGCACCGCCACATATCATGAGCTCTTCTGAATCCTTACAAACGTTAAGGACCTCTTCTACCGAATGGGCGACGATACAACCTTCCGGTGCCTTGTAAGCAGTATTTCGTGTGAGAATGATGTTGCGCCGTTTGCCAAGCGGACGTTTGAGCGTTTCAAAAGTCTTACGTCCCATAACCACCGGTTTACCGATTGTCATATCACGAAAATGCCGTCGGTCAGCAGGCAGCTGCCACGGAATATCCGGTCCGTTGCCAATAAGCCTGTTTTTGTCCATCGCGGCGATCATTGAAATTACCATTTTAAGATGATACTCCTTCTTCGCTCTCTCCCGCCTCTAATCCACTCAAGACCTGTTCAGCAAAATGGATTACTGTCTCTTTTATCATCCGAGGTGCCAACTTGATCTGATTACGTCGTTTCCACTCTATCTTAAATTGCCCTGTTTTCACGAGTTCATTGATTCCTGTTTGAATGTTTTTTACATTGGTATCAAAGTGTTCGGCGAGTTTACGAAGGCTTAAAGGTTCTTCGATTTGAAAAGAGAGCACTTCAATCCATAACCACATTCCCAACCGCCGGGCGAAGTGTGAGAGATCCTCTGTTGTTTCCGACAGATGAATAATTGAGGCAAAACAGTAAGCGGCGTGATGCGGATAGTCATTTAAGAGTTCTTCAAATTCCTCAAAGATAAGTTGAATAAGGAGTGCCGCTTCCTCTGACAGCGTAAGTTCGTCTGAAACTGAGCCGTTACCGCTCTGTTCTGAATTGCCGAAGGGATCTTGGTTTTGCCGTTCTTGTGCCATTGTTTTGCTAAATACCATTTTTAGTGAGTCGGATTAGAGGAAACGCGGAAATATGTAATAAAAAGCTCAGGTGTCTTTCCAACTCCTATGCATGTTATCTGTTCTTGCGGTTCCAGGGCAGGAAGGGGTAGTACCTCTACCCAATCATCAGGTAATTCTCTAGACTCCATCCACTTGTCACTCGTTTTATATCCTGATGCCCACTTGTACCATACGTACTCTTTCTTTTCTGTCTTTTCTGATATGCGCCAATACGCCGTAATTCTGTCACCGGATCGAAAAAATTCCGCCTTGGTAAGATCACCAACCCTGTCATCACGGTACCACTCTGAACGTTGATACGTCGTATAATTACTTCGAGTGCGCGGAAGTTCTGGGTGTGACTGCAGCAATGGATTAACAACGATATGAAAGATTGCCAAATCATTAAGTGTGCTCATTCCTTTAATTTCAAGAGCCTCGTCCTTTTCCAGCGTTTTGATAGGAAGGTTCTGCGTTTCTCGCTGTTTACCCATATCAATTTCCAATTCCAAGACGTTATCCGTGAGTTTGAAATCAGCAATTTTTGTATCTTCTTGCAAAACCCAATAAACTGTTACCATGTCGTCTGAGCGAAATATTCCGTGCTCGTTTGTTTCTACACAACCTGCAAGGAGTAGTGTAATGCAACTCATCAGTACTATCTGCATTTTCACCATCTGAACTTTCATCGGTAACCTCTTCTGTAGCGTTGGGTCTCAGGAATTCTAAACAATCATGGGCGCGCGGATCGCGTCGTGGTGTTGATAGTCATCTAACTGAATGTGTTGCATCTTGAAGGCATCAATTGATTTGATTTTCCTATTCAAAACGAGTTTCGGAAGCGGGTAAGGTTCCCGTTTCAATTGCATTTCAACAGCTTCAAAGTGTGCGTGATAGATGTGCGCATCACCTAAAGTATGAATGAAGTCGTATGGCATTAAATCTGTTACCTGAGCCACCATGTGTAGGAGGAGCGCGTAGGAGGCGATGTTAAACGGGACTCCTAAAAACATATCGCAACTGGGCTGATACATCTGTAGCGACAACTTACCGTTTGCGACAAAGAATTGGAAGAATGCGTGGCAGGGGGTCAATGCCATCTCATCTAAGTCCGCCGGGTTCCATGCTGTAACAATATGTTTACGGCTATGCGGGTTTATCTGAATTTGTTCGATGACCCTGGCGAGCTGATCAATCGTGCCTTCTTCCGTTTTCCACTGTCGCCATTGAACACCGTATATCCGTCCAAGGTACCCATCACGCCCCCAAGCATCGGCGTTTGCGTTCCATATCTGTGTCCCAAGTTTTTCAAACTGCTCCGCGTGATCATAGCCCCGCAAGAAACCTAAGAGTTCCGCTTTTACAGACCGGAACGCGAGTTTCTTGGTGGTGACAGCAGGAAACCCGTCTTCCATGTTGTATCGCATCTGCATACCGAAGAGTGCCCGAGTTTTGCCGTTTCTGCCCTCTCGGTCAACCCCGGCATCTAATACCTGCTGAAGGCCTTCAAGGTATTGTTTCATGCCTGCTGGTTACCAGTATTTGGTACTGGCATTCCTCCTATAAGATGCCCTTCGTAGCACAAGACTACCGGTCTGTGCTACCAAATCCGCCGCGAGACGGTGTGGTCATCTGTTCAACTTCGTTCCATTCTGCGGTGTCCACACGCACAAAAAGTCCTTGCGCAATCCGACTCCCTTTTTCAACGTGCACGACCTCATCTGTAAAATTGTAAACCTGAATCTTCAGTTCGTCCTCTTCACCACAATAGTCGTTATCAACGATGCCTACGCCTTGCGGCATCATCAACCCCAACTTACGCGGTGTGCTGCTGCGCAGACATACCATCAGCATATAACCAGGGGGTGTTTCGACGATAACATTCGCAGGAATGAGGACAATGGAGTGCGGGGCAATCTCTGCTGCTTCACGGCAGATTAGGTCGAAGCCCACAGACCCTGCGGTTTCATATTTCGGCAAGGGAAGCGTTTTATCTACGCGTTTGATCTTGATTTTCATTGGCATTACGGCACTGCGACCCCGGTTCCTTTGCATTCTACCCGATAGACAGAGGTACTCGCCGTGATAAACAGGCTTTTCCAGTCATCTCCGCCCCATGCCAAATTTGCTGAGCGTTCTGGGACGAGAATAATTCCGAGGTGTGTTCCATCCGGTGCGAAAACCCAAATACCATCAGGACCGGTTAAATAAACATTTCCGTGTGTATCGGCTTTCATTCCATCCGGTTTTCCGGTATCTCCTTCCTCTTCACCGAAGACGCGACCGTTCGCGATTGTGCCATCGGGCTGTACATCAAATGCGCGGACATGCATCCGTTCGGTGTCATTGATATAGAGGATGGACTCGTCTGGTGAAAAACAGATACCGTTGGGTCTGTCAAAATCGTCAACGAGAAGCGTCAGTGTATCACCGTTTGGGGACAGGCGATAGACCCCCTGAAAATCGAGTTCCTTCTCCGATTCAACGCCGTATGCTGCGCTTAATCCATACGGTGGGTCGGTGAAATAGAGGCTCCCATCGGATTTCACGACGACATCGTTCGGACTGTTCAAACGCTTTCCTTGATAGTGGGACGCGATTGTGAGCACCTGTCCATCTGCCGTTGTTCGCGAAACTCGGCGATTTGCGTGTTCGCAAGCGATAAGATGTCCGCCTTTATCGTAGGTTAAACCGTTCGACTTACCGGAGGGTTCACGAAAAACAGTCATTCCGGAGTCCGCATTCCATTTCCGCATTTTGTTCGCAGGAATATCGCTGAAAAGCAGAAACTGTTCTGTCGCGTGCCAGAGCGGTCCCTCGGTGAATTGGCAGCCTGTTGCTATTTGTTCAACAACTGCTTCTGCATCAATCAAATCCAATAGTCGTGAATCGCGTACGTCAAGTGCCATATTTTTCCTTTCAAATGTCCTTGACAACTATCTTAATTAATGTTAGGATAGTCTTTAAAGTGGTGGATGTAGGGTTTCGTGCAGCGAGATTGTGAATTGCACGCCCATTAAGTGAAAAAAAGTGCCTGGGGCGACTCGAACGCCCGACCTTCAGCTCCGGAGGCTGACGCTCTATCCATCTGAGCTACAGGCACATGAATCTAAAATCAGGCAGGTTGAAAAACCGAGCCTGAATTCACATATATCTTTAATATTCTAACAAATTCGGTGTCTTTTGTCAAGTTTTTTCAGTGAAAAAAATATAGGGAGGAAAATCAGGATGAAACGTAAATTTCAAAAGTTTTCAATCCTCGCGGTTCTGGTTGTCTTTTTGTTTAGTTTGGCACCGGATATCGTAGAAAGCCGCCGCGGTTTTGGTGGAGGGCGGAGTTTCGGCCGGAGTCGTAGTTTCAGCCGCAGCAGGAGTTACACACCGAGACGTTCCACTCGTAGTACTCGCACCACTCGAACTTCAACGCGGACGGCTCGCAGCACCGGCAGTAGTTATAGTAGAAACAGCGCAACGAGAAGCACCGGCACACGCGCCAGCACCACAGCACGTCAGCGGCAGACTGCGACAAGCCGTGCAAGGGCGACAACCGCAACGAACCGAAACACGACCGCGACACGCAGCCAGCAACGGCAAGCGAAGGCACAAAACCGGAAACAGGTTCGGCAACTCAAAGCGGAAAACCGCAGCTTGAAACGCCAGAACCGAACGGCGAATCGACAAACCGCACGTGCGCGTCGAGAGGGACGCCAAACGATTAACGTCAATAACTACGGTGGTTACTATCCCATGATGGGATATTCGATGTATCCCTTGGCTGCATCTATGGCGTTCAACAATCTCATGTTTGGTATCTATTTCCACGACTACTACAACCATTCCATTCGCCATAGTTACATGTGGCATTACCACCATCGGGACTACGACCGATCGCATTGGGATGCTAAAAAGCAGGCGGAATATGAGCAGTATAAAGAGTACTACGAAAGCCAAGGTATTGAACCGAACCCGAATTACGTGGATCCCGGCACAAACCGTGATGAGGATTATGTCGCAAGTTATGTTGAGGAAAATCCGGATGAGTTTTATGGGGACGGTGCCGAAGTTTTCACTGTTGATGAACTCCCAGATGAGGAAGCACTAAAGCAGGAACTCCTTGCTGCTGAAACGCAGGCTGTGTCATCACCTACCTCCACAACGAGTACAACGCGCGCACCACCTGCTACACGGACTGTCGTTGTCGAGAATAAGACCTCGGGGGCAACTTGGTTCTTCCTTGTCTTCGGAAGTATGCTCGTTGTTGGTGTGATTGTGCTGGTGATGTATAACAAGGGCTATTTTTAGGTGGTAAAACATGGCACTATTTGGCAGAAAAGATGGCAAATCCCTGTTTGGAAAGCGGAAAGGTGCTGAACCCAAAAAGCCGGAGCGACATGAGTTAGTTGGCATTCCCCTTGATAGCATGATTGAACTCTCCGACATCATTACCTATGAGGAGACAGGGGATACTTCGCACGCCTACAAACTGGTCACGCGGAAGAAGTATGAAGGGGACAGCCTCCGTCGCTACATGTATCACATCCGCGACGCGGAGGAGGAAGTTGTTATCGGTGTCGATCATGTCGCTGGAACTAAGGATGAATACGAGGTTTCTCGGTGGATTGTTGATGACGAATGCGAACTTGGCGATCCGTTGCCGGATGAAATGACCCTCTATTTTCCTGATCCGGAGAATGAGAACGGGGATATCGCTGTTGAATACAACCGACAGGATGTTGTTCCTGCAATGCTCACCCTTACCAATGCCGAAGGGGAAGAGAAGTTCGAGGTTGAACTTCACGAGTACGCCAGCGATAACGATGAATACATGTCTATTGAACTCTGTGGCGACTGGTTGACTTTCTATGTCGGTGTGCTTATAACACAATCGGATATAACAATCTATCCAGCGATGGAAGCACAACCTGAACGCAAATAAGTTTGCCCTTGACCTATCCATAAGGCGAGGTTTTCCGGCTTCGCCTTACGGTGATGCAACATCCCTTTCTGATTGCCGCTTCGTACCTGTGTCGAAAATCCACATACATGGTTAAAGGGACGAATATTAAGCCTCATATTCAAAATATTCCTCGCCGGATTCAATACGGTTATGATTGAAATTTAGTGGGTCCTTGAGATGAATAGATGAGAGGTGAAAAGAAATGAATATACTACGCTCATGTCAAGAGTAAGTGCTTTTTACGAGTTTTGATATAAAGTCGACAGAAACAGATTTCAGATTCATGACGAACTCACAGATTGCGATGTATCCGGCGAGAAACTTTTTATGAACACCGCGAAACGGACGCAGAAAGTTTCGCACAGTCGTCCAAACGCCTTCAATCGTATTTGTATGGATTTCATAAAGACCCTCACCGTCTGCGTCCGTTGCCCACTCGCCATCTGTATGTAAAACGATCTCACGGGTGCGCTGGATATGATTATACCCACGCCAGCCATCTGTATACACCGTTGCGGTTGGAAGGCTAAACTGATGGACGTGTGCTGAAAGCGTCTCAGCATCGGTTTGATGCACAAGACGTAATCGCAGGAGACCACTTTCACGACCTTTGGGGTTTCCAACAATAGGCGGACGATCATTTTCATAAGTCCCGTGTCCGCGACGTTTATTACCACGCCGCCGTGGGGGATCCGAAGCGTCTCTATGGGGATCGCCTTTTTCACCGGTGTTTTGAAACATCTCATCTGTTTCAACAGCTGCATCGGGTAAAGCCGCTTCAGGTTGGATCCGCTCTGCTGAAGACTGGAGTTTACGCCGGATAGAAAGAATCGTTTGACGACTTATACCTAACTCACGGCTGAGTTGCGCACTTGAAACACCTTGACAGACTCCGCGCAACAACAGAACAACTTGCGAAGGACGAAACTGCGTGCCAGCAAACACCGTCTGACTATAGAGGTTATATACACTCGCACAACGTTTGCACCGATAGACTTGTAGACCACTTGTTGCGGTCTTACGAAAGTTGCGTGCCTCCGACACACTCGCTTGGCAGTTTGGGCAACACAGACCTTGAGGATGGAATGATTCAACACCCACGCTTCAGCTGCTTCTTCATCTATGAGAGATTGTATCGGAAAATCCATACGCCATACTCTAACATAACTCTAAAAAATAGCACTTACTTTTTACATGAGCCGTCCACGGGTTTATTTGAAAAAAACTCAGGTGTCAAGTAGAGAGGGCGTGAGACAAAGCCTAAAGCATTCAAGACCATTGCCATCACAGCTTCACCCACTGAGACTTTCCGTTTCGTTGGACCAATAAAGGTATCAATCGTGTCAATCAAGTCAATACGATCACATACACCAGCAACAATGCCAAGATGATCTAAGCGTAGGGTTGTAAATGTAGGTTCAGTTATCGTATCATCTCCTATTATTCAAGATACAACAGTATAAGAAGTCATATTGAGTAAAACATAAAGATGTAGTAAAATAGTGGAAGAAAAGGTGACGCTTTATGTCCGTTTATTCCACTTTTGATATCCACTTACTTTATGAAAGGTGCTCTTATGACCTCCGAATCTGAAAAGTCGCCGAGATACAACGGTATTCCGAAGCAAGTTTCGCGTAAGGATTTTAATCGTTATATCTTGCCACATCTGAAGAAACGCGTCAAAGGTCGAAAGCCGAAACTTTCTTTCTACAAGATATTCAACTATATTCTCTATGTTTTGCATACCGGTATTCAATGGGATCAACTCCGCACACGACGGAATGAACGCCATTGGTCGAATGTCTATAAATGGCATTATCGCTGGTCAAAAGAGGGTTCCTATGAGAACCTTTTTCAGGCCTCCATCATTCACTTACTTGATACCGACAAACTTGACACGACACGCCTTCACGGAGAGGGTTCAAACACCATCGTGAAAAATGGGGTGGCGGTATCGGATACTCAGGACACAAACATCAGAAAGGCGAAAAAGAGTTGACGATCACCGATAACCATGGGTTCATCATAGGCCCGATAATGATGAAACCCGTCAACGCACATGATACAACGATTTTACCCGAAGCCTTCAGCGATGTCATCGCCTTTAGTCAACGCATTGGTATGGATCTTTCGGGTTCTGCTCTAACGCTTGATTCTGTCTTTGATTCTAAGGCGAATCATCAGTTGATTAGAGAACACGGATTGAAACCCGTGATTTATCCGAACCCTCGGAATGCTAAAGAACCCATCGTCATTGCGCGTAAGTTTCGCGGGTTTGACAAAGAGATATACAAAGAACGATATAAGGTCGAGCGAACTTGCGGATGGCAAGACACTTATCGAAAACTCGCACTGAGCTACGATAAACTCAAAGAGACCCGGTTAGGGTTTCGTCATCTCGCATATTCTATGATTAACTTGCGTATAACTTTCAACCATTCATAACGCGTACTCGCTATGAGTTCTAACATAAATACTTAAAATCTGATTTAACAACTGCGGAATATAGGATTTACATAAACACTTTCAAGAATACAAATAGATGGAGGATTTTTTATATGAAACGGTTTTCTCTTGTAATTGTAATATTTTTCTGGTGTGTTCTTAATATCTCGGCAGAAAACATAGACTGGATGCCTGATCCGGCGCTACGTGAAGCAGTTCGGGAAACACTTGAGCTGCCAACTGGAGTCCCTTTGACGAAAGACCATATACGAGATTTGGACATATTCATAGCAGAAGGCAGAGGAATTTCTGACCTCACGGGATTAGAGTTTGCTATAAATCTTAGAGGATTAAACCTCGGTGATAATTCAATAACAGACTTGCGTCCGCTGGCGAATCTCATTCATTTAGAGGAACTCGGTCTACCTGAGAATAGGATTTCGGATATAAGTCCACTGGCAGGGTTGCCGAATCTTGTATTCCTGATTATTTCACACAACCCTATTACAGATCTCAGTCCGCTGGCGGAATTACCGAAATTTAGAAAGTTGAAGGCTCATAGGATTTGGACGACAGATTTTAGTCCACTGGAGGGATTGGGGCTTGAGTTACATCGCGATGAAATCTGTGAAATCGCGCCCTTTCCGCCACCTGTTACGGAACGGATTCAGAATAGAACCTTCCCGTCACTCACATTTGACTTTCACAGTCTTATCTACAATACAAAACCTGTAAGATGGCTGAATGAGTGGGACGATCCCGATAATTATTATGATGTCGCAACCCAACATGATATGCACTATTACACGCACCGTTTCGGTTTGGTTTGGGCTTTGACACCCACAGCACCTACTCAAGGTTTATCAACACAACTTGCTGGAAATATCGAAGAGGTCTTGGAAAGATAAAAAAAATACGATAAGAATCCGAATATGCTATTTATTCCTGCAATTGTGCTTCACGGTTATAGTCTTGATGATGATGATATACTTTCAGATTCTGACCTTTGGTTGAGAGATGCCGATGGACAACTCATCAAAAGAGAGGGGTTACCAGCAGATTACAAGCCAGAAGGGGTGCTTGCCATCCTAAACCCAAAAGTTCAACAACTCGTCATAGATCGTGCTGTGGCTGTTGCGGACTGTGGATTCTTTGATGGTGTTCTGTTCGATTCATGGGACGGTTACCATCAGTACTACTACGGTAAGTATTTTAACATTAGTGGTGAAGTTGTTATAGAGGCGTACATATCAATCCTAAAAGGCATACGGGAACGCGTCCGAGATGATTTTCTTATACTCGTCAATAGAAACCAGGGAAAATCACCACGGTATGCGGAATGGATCAACGGTAGTTTTATGGAAACACACCGAGATCGTCAAGATGGCTACTCTTACGAGAAACTCAGGGAGATAGAAGGAGCTCTCTCCTGGAATGAGAAATATCTCCGTGAACCGAGAATCAATGTATTACTCGGACACGGTGTAGATGAACCTATCGATAGTCCTGATAATCTACGTTGGATGCGGGTCTTTACAACGCTGTCTCTGACACACTCCGATGGTTATAGCGTATTCGTAACACCCGATCCGGGTGGAATCATGTGGTACGATTTTTATGATGCTGATCTCGGCCGCCCCGTTGGAGAGAAAGCGCAGCCCTACGATAACCGCTACGGTATCTTCATCCGAGAGTTTGACAACGGCTGGGCAGTGTACAATCGCAGCGGACGATCACAAACCATCAGTTTGCCGATAGAAACAACCGGGGCCCATAGTGGACTTCGTAACGCAGAGCATGTGCTTGCGGATTTAGACGGCGAGATTTATCTGAAATCGGAATCGGGGGTAGAAACCCCTCCTACAGCGGATGTCAATGGTGATGGTATCGTCAATATCCTGGATTTGGTTGTCGTCGCAAATGCCTTCGGTGAAACCGATCCCGATATCAACGGCGATGGCACCGTCAATATCTTGGATTTGGTTGTCGTCGCAAATGCTTTTGAGTAGGCTAACATCGTGTGAATCTAAACGTATGGCTTACTATAGCTCTCACCAGAAGATTTCAACTCACAACACTTGGGGCTACCCTTAAAGCTTGCGAATCAAAGTCTAAGTGAAAGGGGAAAACACATGAGAAACTGGAAAACTTTTACTGTTTTTGTTTGCTTGTTGATGTTTGTTTTGAATTATCAAAGTGTCGATGCTCAAGAGAATCTTGCACAACAGGTGTCCGCTATTTTTCAGCAAAACTGCTTGAATTGTCATGGACCATCCGGTTCCTTTAAGGAGGCACTCTTGATTAACCGCACCGCGCTTATTGATACCAAGTCCGTCATTATAGGAGACCCAGAAAGCTCAGAGTTCTATAAACGACTCCTTGGACCGACTGAGAATGGTCCACAAATGCCGCTTAACCTACCACCACTCTCACCAGAAGCCGTTGAAACGATTGCCCGTTGGATTATCGCAGGCGCGCCCGATTGGGATGTGCGGCACGACATCAATTTCATAACCACAGATACAATACTCAATACCATCCGAAACCATTTGGAGTCGCTGGACCCCTTTGACCGTCCCTCCGCACGATATTTTACGATGACGCATCTCTACAATGCTGGTGAAACGCCTGAAACACTCAGCGACTATCGGATCGCGCTCTCTAAACTTGTAAATAGTCTCTCATGGAAGTTTGAGATTACCAACCCAACACCCATTGATGAGGCACAAACAATCTTCTATATTGACCTACGGCGTTACGAATGGAATAATATCGGAACCGATGTCTGGACGCAAATTGAGCAAGTATATCCCTACAACATTGCGTTTGATTCCGAAACACAAGCAAGTCTGCTTGAAAAACTGACACACCTGCAGACGGAAACAGGCAGCACAGTGCCGTTTGTCCATGTTGATTGGTTTCTTGCGACCGCTTCGCTACCACCACTCTACCACGACATTTTAGGTCTTCCGCAAACAGACCGTGTGTTGGAGGCACAATTAGAGGTAAATGTTGCGAGTAATATCAGGAACGCACCGGGGATAGATGTTTGGCGTGCGGGTTTCAACGATTCGGGGGTCTCCTCAAACAACCGCGTTGTGGAACGCCACACGTCTCGATATGGTGCGTATTGGAAAAGCTACGACTTTGCTGGGAGCGTAGGTTCGCAGAATATCTTTACACATCCGCTTGATTTCACACACGATGGTGGCGAAATCATCTTCAATCTCCCCAACGGGTTGCAGGCGTACTTGCTGGTTGATGCGAATGGTGTCCGACTGGACGATGCTCCGATTAAGATTGTTTCTAACCCCGCCGCCAGCGATCCGACAGTTCGGAACGGTCTCTCGTGTATTGGGTGCCATACGCAAGGCATGAAGAAGTTTGAAGATAGCGTCCGAGCAGCAATTGAACAGGATCAGAACCCACCATACAGTAAAGAACACGCGCTCCGCCTGTATCCTGAGCAGCCGGTGCTTGATGGTCTTGTTGCAAAAGATACACTAAGGTTCCAACAGGCATTAGAAAAGATTGGCGGTCCATTTGTGGATGACGCATCCAGACAGCGCTTCTTCAAGCAACATGAAAATGAACCGATCCAACGGTTTCATGAGTTGTTTCAAATGCCACTGGATGACTCCCATGCTGCTGCCGCAGTCGGATTAGAAACAGCGGAATTCCTTAGACAGATACGTGAGAAACAGAGCTTAAAAAACTTAGGACTCCAAACACTCATAGATGAGAACGGCACGGTAAAACGGGATGCGTGGACATCTAACTTTGACAACGTGATTTCTGCGTTGAATACATCTGATAGCACCCTACCACCAGTTGTGCAGCGTCCGGAACTTATTCCTGGGGAGTCTGTTGACATTCCTGATCCAAACCTCCGCGCCGCAATAGCAGAGACGCTTGGAAAAGCACCAAACGCCACAATTACCGTGGCGGAAATGGAAGGATTGGGCAGACTTGTTGCACGAGACAGCGGCATTAAGGATTTGACCGGACTTCAGTTGGCAATCAACCTCAATCATTTATCTCTCAGCGGCAATCAGATCTCTGATCTCTCACCAATAATGGGTTTAACAAAACTCAATAAACTTTGGCTCAATGGCAATCCCGTATCTGATTTATCGTCTCTGAAACGTCTAACAAATCTCACGCTCCTCCAATTTGATAACACGCATGTATCGGATCTATCACCTCTCGCAGGGTTAATCAACCTCGACGAGGTAGGGGCTTCTACACCCCTCATATCTGATTTATCGCCTTTGAAAGGTCTGAAAAATCTCAGGATTCTCTGGTTCCATCGCACGCAAGTATCCGACCTATCTCCGCTTGCTGGGTTAACCCGCCTTGAAGATATAGCGGTGAACCAAGGCGGCATATTTGACGCAATCAGAAGGATCGAAGCACAGACTGGGATCGTGATAAACACTGAGCATGGGAATATATCTGATCTGTCACCGCTTGCAGGATTGAACAACCTGAGACGAGTTTGGTTTTGGGGCAACCCGATAACCGATTTATCTCCCTTGGCGGGGTTAACAAAACTGGAGATGGTAGACATTTGCGGTGGCACCATATCTGACCTGAAACCTTTGGTGGGTTTGACAAATCTGACGGATCTGTTTCTTGCCGCTAACGGGATATCCGATATATCGCCACTTGCTAAGCTAACCAACCTAAAGAACCTCGATCTCAGAAGCAATAATATATCCGATATATCACCGCTTGCCGGATTGACGCACCTGAACTATCTAAGACTCAACAACAACAATATATCCGATTTCTCGTCTCTGGATGCGATACGCCAGAACATAACACTCATTTGGCACGACAATCCTGGGTTCCCAAAAGGCGGACCAAAGATCGAAGGACCGTGGTTATGGGTCGTCCTCCCTGACGCTGATCTCGAAAGCGGGGCGGATTTGCTCGCTGAAGCGAGTGAGGGAACCGTAACGGAGACCGAGATCGCTACCCACGGTGCGACAACCGGAGCGTCTGTCGGCGATAATTTCTGGACCTCCCACAAACTCCCACAAACCGGGCGCGTTGAAGATATGCTCGAACCGCCCATCTCGAATGGAATCATCTACGGTTGTGTGTCTCTATATTCGCTACACCAGCAAGAAACAACCCTCGGGGTCGGCAGTCGCCACGAACTAAAAGTCTGGTTCAACGGAGACTTGATTCACCAGCAAGGTCATTTCGACAGAATAGGCAAAGATTACAACGATTTTTACCCTGTCACACTCCAACCGGGGCGAAATGTCTTGTTAGTGGCGTTTCATTCCAAAGCTGATGGTTTCTTTGGATTCGCGACTGGCACAGAATACGCAGTATCAGATGCCGGGGTCGGGTACGGTTTGCCTGATACGCCAATCCATATCGGTGATACTTTCACTGTCGAGTTGAACGCAGAAAATGTAAGTGATTTAGCAGGATGGCAATTTGATATTTCATTTGATGCTACAGTGCTTGAAGCCGTTGAAGTCAACGAAGGTAATTTCCTGAAAGCAGGGGGCGGCACAACCTTCTTTCAAAAAGGAACAATTGGTAACACAACAGGAAAGATTACAGGTCTAAGTTCGGCACGCCTCAGTGAAGGTGGTGCTACTGGTACGGGGACCCTGTTATCAGTGACGTTCACTGCGAAAACGACGGGCGAAGCACGATTGGGACTGCACAACTTTGAATTGGGATCCATCACAGGTGAGCATATCGCAGCAGAATCTTATGAGGTTGTCATCACCATAGAAGGACAACTTACCACTGGAGATGTAAATAGAGATGGACGAGTGAGCATTCTGGATTTGGTCCTTGTTGCTCAGCACTTCGGAAAAACTGTACCCGCCAACTCGGAAGTTGACATGAATGGTGATGGGATTATCAATGTCTTGGATCTCATCCTTGTCTCGCAGAACATGGGTCAGTCAACCGCTTCAGCTTCACCCTCTATTCTTGCAATGGATGACATAGACGGATTGGATCCTGAGATGATACAAGAATGGATAGAGAAGGCACAAGCTGAGGATGACGGTTCTTTCGTTTTCCAACAGGGCATTGCGAACCTTCAACGCCTCTTAGCATCGCTTATTCCAGAAGAGACAGCGTTGCTCGCCAACTATCCCAACCCCTTCAACCCAGAGACATGGATACCCTATCAGTTAGCGAATCCCAGTGACGTGCACATTATCATCTATGACACACACGGTGCCATCGTTCGGCGTTTAGAACTTGGACATCAACGAGCAGCTCACTACACCAGTCGGAGCCGTGCTGCGTATTGGGATGGCAGGAATGCTGTTGGTGAACGCGTTGCCAGTGGTGTCTATTTCTATCATCTGCAGGCAGATAATCTGTCTTTCCTGCGGAAAATGGTGATTCTGAAATAGTATCAAATGACCTTATGATCGCTGGAATGCTGATGTTTATTATCTGCGAGATATGCTATACTATTTCCAGAACCGAGTGAAAAGAGGAAGTCTCATGTCCCGTATTCCCACCTTTTTCATGGTAGTACTACTAACTTATGTATGGGCACGATGCTACTGCTGGATAATATGACGAATAGATAGCAGTTAGAAAACCAAACCATTTGCGAATACACAACACCTCCAAGGAGATGCGCTATGTTCCGTATATCTGCCCTTCTCATGGCAACCCTACTGATTTTCAGCATGACACCTGCCAGTTTTGCGCAACAGAGTTCTGTGCAAGCACAAGCGGAAGCCGATGCGAATTCCGATATGTCAGGTATGTCAAAAACTATGTGGTTTCTGTTAGGTGGGTTGGGGAGTACTGCCGGTTGCCTCCTCGGTTGTGTCGGCGGAGTTGCGTTAGGAGCACGGTTGGACCCAGTTGGCGTGTCTTTTTTTCCGACACCTTCCGAGGCGGGTTGTGCTGTCGGATGTGCTATCCTTTTTGGTGCCTTGGCAGTGCCGATCGGTGTACACATGTATCCACACAACGCAACGCCACCTCCAGAGCGACTCCTCGGCAAATCCCCTGAGTATATTGAGGCTTACACCCAAATCTATAAATCGAAAATAGCCTCGCTTCGAAAATCACTCGTAACGAAAGGGTCTATCACCAGCAATGTAGGTTTTGTCGTTGGGACGCTGCTGTTGTTCTCAAATGCCTATTAGAGCAGGACTTACGCAATTTACGTCTGCCCCTACTCTGTTCCGCAGGGGCTTGATCAGAGGATTTTTGCTTTATGCTATACTATTCTCAGAACCGAAATAAAAAAGGAAACCGCATATCCCGTATTCCTGCCTTTTTCATGGCAGCCCTACTGCTGTTTAGCACAATACCTGTGAGTCTTGCACAACAGAATTTTATACGAGCAAACGCGAATGCGCATGCCATCAGGGACGCAGACCGCGATATGGAAAAAGTATGGTGGTTTATGTTCGGATTGGCGGGTAGCACTGCAGGTTTTGTCACCAGCTGTGTCGGCGGGTGTTTCATAGGCGCGACCGAAGTTGACGACTCGCTGTGCAGAACTTGGATCTGACACAATTGATGAGTTGACCGTCCGAAAGTTAACCGTACTTGAAGACCTAAGCGTGATAGCGAACAATGGGGATCATCGAGTTATTATATCTTGGAATGAACTTAGTGGGCAGGTATCCTGTTACTGTCCGGGAGAGATGGATGTTGCCGATAGGGCTACTCTCTTGGTCGGTCAGTTGGGTGGAATCGCAGGCGTTACCGATAAAAACGGTGGCGGTGCGAGTCTCACGCTTGGTATGGAGGGTGGCGGCGTAACCATTTTTCCTATTGCTGGTGTCACTGGCAAGGGCGGTGCTGCCTTAGGTATAGCTGAAAGAGATGGTGTTATCTTCACAAAAGATAAATTGGGTAAGCTCCGTTCATTCAAACAGTAGTTATAGTAAAGCCCGAAAATATCTAGGTAGTGTTTACATTTTTTTAGCAGTGATAAGTATAGCGGCGACATAAACGAATCCGAGGTATCGGACAGCATATTTATCGTAGCGCGTTGCGACTCGGCGATACTGTTTCAATCGATGAAAAAAACGTTCTATCACATTGCGAAGTTTATAGACCTCTTGGTCATAAGGACGGTCTTCAACACGACTCTTGCGCGGACGAATGACTGCCTCGGCACCTTCTGCGATAATCTCGGCACGAAACGCATCCGAGTCGTAGGCAGCATCGGCGATAACGTATTCACACGCGGGGGTTCCGGCAATCAACGCGGGTGCTTGCGTGATGTCATGGCGTTGCCCCGCTGTCAAGGTGAAACGCAACGGCAGAAAGTCTCCACTCACCGCCGCATGAAGTTTCGTGGTAAAGCCACCGCGACTTCGACCGAGTGCCTCAGTTTCTTGACCTCCGTTTTTTTTCGGGGCACCCGCCGCACAAGAATGCGCCCGCACGACCGTCGCATCCACGAGGAGAGCAGAGACTTCACCCGCCGCATGGAAATGTTCATGAAGTTTTTCAAAAACACCCGCATCCGACCATCTTCCGAACCGCCGATAGATGGTGTTCCAATACCCGTAGGCTTTCGGCAGTGCCCGCCAAGTCGCACCTTCTTTTGTGATCCAGGCGACCGCAGAGAGAAAACGTCTACAGTCTTCAGGAGTGCCGACATAGATGGTGGGCAATGCTTTGAGAAATGGGAGGATGCTGTTCCACACAGCATCACTAATCATCACAGGAAAGTCTTGAGTTTCAGTTATATTCGTAGGTTGCATGCAAAACACTCTACCAAAACCTAAGCAAAATGTCAATAACTTACAATGTAAACACTACCTAGACAGTTGTTCCGCGAACGCGGAACATCCTATCAAAAACACCTCTACCGCCGCTGGCGAGGTTTGATGAAGTTTAATTATTTAAATCGGTAATTCTAAATTCACTCCAGGCCCGGTAGGTGCGGTTTGCCACCGCACCGGACTTCCTAAAGAAATTACCGATTTGAGTCCGCTGGCGAATCTCATCAATTTAGAGGAACTCGGTCTGCCTGAGAATAGGATTTGGGATATAAGCCCACTGGCAGGGTTGCCGAATCTTTTGCACCTGATTATTTCACTCAACCCTATTTCAGACCTCAGTCCGCTAGCGGGATTACCGAAAGGAAGCTACATTTATCTTGACAGAAGAGGGTCTCAGTTTATCAACGCCGTATATTCACAAGATAGATTCCAGCTGCCACGAGAACAGCACCCCCCAATAGACTGAGCGTAAGCTCATCGCCTAAAAACAGGTAACTAAACACGACACCCGACAGTGGCGTTGCGAAAAAAAGCACAACCAATTTACTGGCACTGTATCTCTCAAGTATTGAAGTCCACGCCAAAAAGCAGTAGCCAGCGATAACACCGCCTTGATAAAGGAGTGCAGCAGCACTTGAAAGCGTCAGCTGCATCGGGTCGCCGCGTTCCAGTAGCAAACTCATTGCGGCGTAACAGGGGAGACTCAAACTTAAATACCAGACGAGAAGTCGGTACGGGTGTATGGCTTGGACGAGTAGTTTTGTCACGACGACGCGTAGCCCCAAGAAACCGCCACTGATGAGGACGAGAAGATCGCCCAGAACATCCGTTTCACCTTCACCGAGGTTCGGGGCAACGGTTATGAAAACGCCACTAAAAGCGACAATAATCCCTAATGTCTTTGTGGTAGAGAGGCGTTCACCGGGAATCCAGAAATGCGCAAAGAGTGCCGTGAAAAACGGATAGACGTTGATAAAAATAGTGGAGCGGGATGCAGTCGTGAGTAAGGTTCCGGTGTTCAAGCAGATAATTTGGAGTATAAAAATCGTTGTGAGTAGGAGCAATCGAGGGAGTTCACCGTTGCGCAAGGAGAGCGAGACCCCGCGATAGAGCGACCAACCTCCGATCACAATAAGCCCAATCACAAAACGGAGAAACGCCAACGCCATCGGTGGAAAATCTTGCAAGCCGACTTTTATGGAGGGCGAATTCCCACCCCAAAGAAACGCGAGGAGCAAACTCAGGGCAATAATTTTCCCGTGCGGCTCCTCGCTGATGACGTTTGGTCGTGGCGATGTCCCAATACTCTCTTTTCTGCTCAAAGGAAACTGTTATCCTTGATGGAGGTCATTGTTCTCTGGAAAATTCAGGGTCAATCGTATGCACCGGGGCGGTGATTGCCCATTAAACGCTGTTGACGTTCCGTTGCTTGCTCCAAAATTTCCTCATTGAACTGAAACCGGTTCAGATAGGGTGGGAATTTCTGCGTTATCATCCGCTGCGCGTAATGTACTTGTAAGAGATAGCGGGTCTGGTCACTACGGTTCGCTGTGCCTCGGTGCCAGACTTCGCTTCGGAAAAGCACCACATCACCGGCGTTGCAGAGAATACTCTTTTCTGATGCCCCCTTCCATTCTGTCTCGCCATCGGGTCGCTGTCCGGAAAGATGGCTACCCGGAACGAATTTTGTTGGACCGAGGTCTTCGTAGAGGTCATCCAAGTAGTAGTGCGCCGTTGAGATGAAAATTGGCACCTTAACACGTGGGTCTTCGAGAAGGTCTGCTGGCAGTGGGATCGGCAGCCAATCTGTGTGCAACCCTTGGTCGGGACGACCAGGTCCTGTTACCCATGCTGTCATACCGATGACGTGGCAATCTGCGCCGTGCACTGCCTCTGCCAATTCAATAACTGGAGACAAATCAAGGTATCGTAAAAAAACGGTGTCGCGGTTGAAGGCGTTATTGATGTGTTTATTAAGAAAACCATTTCCATTCTCTGGCGTGCCGTGCCGATCAAAACTTTCGGGGATTGCTGTTAACCGATCCATCGCAGCACGAAGTTCCGTAAGTTGTTCGCCCTCAATAACCTTTGGTAGATACGCATATCCATCTTCCTCCATCGCCTTGACTTGGCTTTCAAGGTCAGGATAGGCTACAAGAGGTAAGGCTTGGCTCATTTTTTTTTCTCCTTATTGTATGTAGCGAAGCACAACATCTAATTTCGTATTTGGGCATTTTATAACTTTTGACGCTTCATGTCAACTTTTTTCCGAACAATTCGTTAATAAAGTGCATCCAATATAATGTATATAGTAACAAACAATTACAAAAAGGAGAAAATAGAAAATGAGAAATGAAAATGTAACTCCCGAAACCGTTGAATCTACTAAAGCAGGTGAATCTACTAAAGACGCAGCTATCCGTGTAATTGGGGTAGTTTTGGAATCCCTATCCGGTAATCTGTTTCATGTGAAGTTAGAAGAGAACGACCACAAAGTTGTGGCGTATCTCGCTGGCAAACTCATGCAACACAAAATCTGGGTGCTTCCCGGCGACCAAGTCACCCTTGAACTTTCGCCTTATGACCTGACGCGTGGACGGATTGTCTGGCGAAATCCGGGGGCTTAGGTAGGCACGGATACATGAGGAATTCCTTGATAGCTACCTTAATCCGCGGTACGCTCTGAACGCAGCGTATTCTACAACGCTCGCTTTCGCAGGTAAATCTAAATATGGAAGGCATTGTCATAAAAGCACGAACTGGTACTTATGAGGTACAGGTTGGCAAACACTGCTATACTTGTGCCTTGCGGCACCATCTCATTGAAGATGAAAAGCGGCGACTCGCTGAGACGAAAGAGATGCCGTACGTCGATTTAGTCGCGGTTGGCGATCGGGTACGCATCTCTACCGCAGCATCTACAGCGGACAGTGGGTACATCGAGGAATGTCTCCCGCGCGAAACCCAGTTTGGACGTATTCGGATGGATGGTTGGCGACAGGTCATTGTCGCCAACCTTGATATGCTGCTCATCATTTTCGCCGCACGACATCCAACTCTCAAACTCAGGATGCTTGACAGATTTCTCGTTACGGCAGAGGCATCTGATGTAGAACCGGTTATCTGTATTAACAAACTTGATTTGGCAAAATTTGAAAATGTACGACGCGAACTCAATTTATATGAAGAATTAGATTATAAAGTGGTTTATACTAGTATTGTAACAGGTGTTGGTGTCAAAGAATTACAGGGGGTGATGAAAAATAGAATTTCGGCAATTGTAGGTTCATCGGGGGTTGGGAAGTCCTCTCTGCTCAACGCACTACAGCCAGGACTCCAATTGCGCACGGGTGAAGTAGACGGGCGCATCCACAAAGGGCGACATACTACAACGGAAGTCATGCTCCTACCACTTGAATTCGGTGGATTCGTCGCAGATACACCCGGCATCCGAACCCTCGGCTTACTTGAAATTGATGACGAACAGGGATTAGATATTCATTTCCCGGAGATGCGACCTTATATTCCAGAGTGCAAATTCGCAGCATGCACGCACCAGCACGAACCCGCGTGTGCTGTTAAACGCGCAGTTGAAACGGGCAATATCAACCCACTCCGGTATGAGAGTTATCTCCGGATCTCTGGATTCAAGGAAGGGAGATATGAACGAAACACAGATAAGAAAAGGACGAACCGAGACACGCGAAGACGCAAACGCTGATTTACAAAAGGCAGACGCTGACTCGCAAAAGTGGGCGGATGCTATTCAGAATTTGTTGCGTATTATTGAGAGAAGTGAGCAGAAACTTGGATACTTCCAGAACCGAGTGAAGCAGGCGAAATTCATGGATCAGCCGAATCAGCGCATGGTTCGTGCCGCAGGAGCACAAGTCGGCGCGCACTCGGCACAATTGGAGGGGTTGCGGAGTGAATTGCACCAGCTCGAACGCCTTCACGGGGGTGGTATTTACCTTCGACAGATCCTTGAAAGTGAACTTCGCCGAATTTGGGGATGGATAAACCGACCGGGCATCAGGAATCTTCTCTATACAGCGCAGGTGTCTTTTGAAACCTTTGTTAACGATTGGCGCCGTTGGGTGGCGGACGAGCAGATGCACGCGCTCGCTATTGAAATTCGTAACACTCACCTTCTCATCGGATTTATCCTCCTTCGATCTAATACCGATAATGCCACGCTCGAATTCATTGTCATGCGGCCTGATTATCGCGGTCGCGGATATGGTACTGATGCACTCCTTGAAACGGTCCGCTACGTGTTTGAGCAGCTGGAGACCGAGCACATTAATCTACAAGTATCCCCTGACAACGGGCCCGCACTCATCTGTTTTGAGAATGCTGGGTTCCAATACCTTAGTTACACTGACACGGCGAAGCAGTCTTATACGATGGGTATTGAACGTGGCGAATGGAAAGGTGAGAAGTCGAGAGATGAACAGACCGTAACCCCACGGCTCAGTACACCACTCAAATCGTTTTTCGACCTCGAAGAATAATTTTTCTCAGAAAAACTGGATATATAGATATATAAGGGTGATGTACTGCACATCACACTCCTTAGAAGAGGACAGAGAGTTGATACTTTTCTGTCCTCTATTTTTTAAACGGATGTCTCCATGACTCAATTTCGGATAATTTGTATAATTCTACGCAACCCGCAAAGTGCATCCAAAAGTGTGTATAAATAACCTAAGTTGCCACCTTTGTAGCACAATTTTTATGAGGTATCAATCAATATTTCGGTAATTTGATATTTTCCCCAGGCCCGGTAGAAGTGGTTCTAACCGCACCGAACATCATTAGGAAATTATTGATATGAGAACAACGAGATTTTTGCATTCTATGCTTACCCTCTTATTAACCGCCGTTCTCTTTCTACCGAGTAGTTCCGCTCAAGATTACACCCGATGGCATCTTCCCGAAGGGGCTATCGTCCGCTTTGAGAAAGGTGGAATCGGCGATTTCGCGTTCCTTCCGGATGGAAATCGACTCGCCATTCAGAGCGCAATCGGTCTCTGGATATATGATATACACACAGGAGAGGAATTGGACCTATTCACAGATTTGGGAACAAAACTGAGGTGGAACCTCATGGTTCTCAGTCCCGATCGCAGGACGCTCGCTGCTGCAACTGATAGTGAAGTCGTCTTATGGGATTTACAAACTAACAAACTCAATAAACTACTTGTGGGACACGAGGACAGAATCTATTCGTTGGCGTTCAGTCCGACTGGAGAGATACTCGCTGGTGGAAGTCGGGACACCACAGTCCGACTATGGGATGTTAACACCGGTGAACTCCAACGAACCTTCGTTGGACACACCGATCGTATCCGTCTGGTTGCATATTCAAATGATGGAGAGACATTAACCAGTGTTTCGGATAGGAACGACAATACGATTCGTATTTGGGATGTTGGCACCGGAAAACTCTTAAAAATCATCATGGGGCACGGCGATGGGGTTTATAGTGTTGCGTATTCGCCGGATAGTCAGACGCTTGCAAGTGGAGGACGGGATACCAAAATTCGTATTTGGGATGTTGGCACCGGAAAACTCCTGAAAACCTTTAGTGGACATACGGATCCTGTCAGTTCCATGATCTATTCAAGAGATGGATTAACACTTATCAGTGGAAGTCGGGATAAGACAATCCGTTTGTGGGATGTTCGCACCGGTGAGGCCATAAAAATTCTTAAGGGGCATACACGCGACGTTCATTCTTTAATGTATTCACCGGATGGAGAAACCCTCGTGAGTGGTGGGGACGATGAGACGCTGCGCTTTTGGGATATCCACACTGGAGAACTCCTAAAAACCTTTACTGCACCGTTTGGAGGGTGGTCATTGGCTTTTTCACCGGATGGCAAAACACTTGCAATTAGTAGAGGGAACAACACAATTGTGCTACGAGATGTACAGAGTGGGCAAATCGTGAAAACGCTCATTGGACATACAGATGAAGTTCTTTCAGTGACTTATTCTCCAGATAGTGGGACACTGGCGAGTGGGAATCGGGATGGTAAAATCCGTATTTGGGATGTTCATACCGAAGAACTCCTAAAAATCATCACTGCCCATACAAAAGGGGCGCGTTCTATCGTTTATACACCCGATGGTAAGTCCCTTGTGAGTGGAAGTTGGGATAATACGATATGTTTGTGGTATGTCCACACTGGGCATCTCCTGCAAACGATCACGGGGAATATAACAGACTCCGATTCAGGCATCGGAGTCAGAGCGATCGCGCTCAACCCCGATGGACGTACACTTGCTGTGGCAACTGATGAACAAGTGATTCGGTTGTGGGATATACCCACCGGTAAAATCAAAGCAACCTTGCCCTCGGATAGTGTTAATGCTATCGTATTTTCGCCAGATGGCACGATGCTCGCGGGTGGTGGTAGCGACCCCTATTTGTGGGATGTTCGCACCGGGAATCTGCTACATAATATTGTAAAGGCAAGGGGTGTTGTCTATGGTATCGCCTTCAGTCCCGATGGACAAATAGTTGCAAGTGCGAGTTGGCAGACGATCGAATTGTGGAATACTGTCACTGCCGAGCATATAGGGACTTTCACCGGATACCCGGGGTGGATTGAAGCTGTAGCCTTCAGCCCGGATGGTCAAACACTTGCCAGCGGGAATAACGGCACGGTTATTTTGTGGGATATGAACCGCATTCCGACACAATAGCATCTTGAGAAAGGACAACAATACTTTTCAGGCAAAAGTGCTGTTGCGTAATTAGCAAACTGCATCCGAGAATGTGTTTAAGTAAATTATTCTTATTCTTCATGGAGGAAAGTTTATGCAACAACTAAGACAACCGTCTCTTGTTAACCTCTCTCTATTTGACGAGAAATTTTTCAGGGAAGCAATCCAGTATCACGTCTATGAGTATTGGACTTACTTCCGAAATCGGTTGGCGGCTATTTATGTCGGCGGTAGCGTTCACCGAAATGAAGCGGTCCCCGGTGTTTCTGATCTTGATCTATATCCGTTTATTGTAGACGAATTCAATGACGCGGATAGAAAGTGGTTCAATCAAGTCGAACGGCGTGTTGAATCCAAATACCCTTCCGCCAACGGCTTGTGTCCGCCGCGTTCTGTCACTGAAGTACTTGATGGCTTACAATCCAAGGTTGATGAAATCGCATATATAAGGTCGCTGGCTTGGGGGCATCGTTTTCGTTACGACACAACGCTTATTTTCGGGCGTGACCTGATTGATGGAATTCGTGTGCCTGACATGGATAAAGGTTTAGCGCGGGATTATTTCCAGTGTGTATCTGATCTTGTCCGATATGCCGCTGGGTTGGAATCAGAAAATAAGACCGATTTTCAGTTACCGAAAGCACCCTCGCGTTGCCTTCGTAAACTTGCTCGGTTGGCTGTGTTGGGTGGAGCGTATCTTTTAGTTGGGTGTGGTGAATCGTATTCTTTCAAAGGGACAGACATCCTGCCGCTGCTGAAAGCACGTTTTCCACAGTGGTGCGCCTTCTTAAATGAGACGGAAGCGTTATATATTTCCCTTGATTCATCTGCTACTGATAATAGAATTTCTGCATATTTATCTCAACTTGTTCCTTGGGTAGATTGGATCGGGGAGCAACTCCGTGCGGCATGAAACAGTGTCAATGCAGAAAAGTGAACGGGATAATTGTAGCAGTTCAACGTTCTTTTAAATTCGTTTTTCGCCCCCGAAAAATAATTTTTCATTTTTTTCGAGAAAACGCGCAAAAAGTGCATCCGAAAATGTGTTTAAGTGAATCATTGTCATTTTTAATGACGATGGTATCCTAATACCGCTGTATTGCGGAAAAAGGAGGTATTTGTTATGTTAGCAAACCAGAGGAGGTGTGACACTTAAGTGTTACGCCCTTGTGGTGTGACACTAAGTGTCGCACTCTTTGGAAAGGGACGGAGGGTTTAACCCCTCTGTCCCCTATTTTGAAGATATGCTACTTTCGGGATAGGATACATGTCGCGTGCTAAACCGAATTTTTATGGCATATTTTTCAATTTCTTGGTATACTGTTTTCGATATACTGTTACGTGCGGTTTGCAAAAGGCAGTCTTTGCTGAGTGTCATTGACATCCTCGCACCGTTCCCAATTATAAAACAATAAGGAGGATAAGGAGGTACCCATTATGTTAAATTTGAACCACGCCATACTTCAATATTTAGTTTATGGCGATGGTGCCTCTGCCCTTTATCGATAGTTTGATTAAGGCATAGGCACAGTCGCCCCACATTTGACGGAGTTGCTTATCTATGCCCAAATTTAATCCCGATTTTTGGGAGATCCCGGTGCCACCGGAGTATTTTAATCAATTCACGACCGAAGACTATTTTTGGTATCGGGCACCTGATGACGAATATGCAGAAGCGCGTCGTGCCAAACGACAGGTAGTTCTGCAGCAGGTTCATCGGATTATCGCGAACGAGCTCACTAAACGTCAGGCTGAGTGTATCCAGCTCTATTTCTATAAAGGCAAAACGCAGGAGGAGATAGGGAATATTCTCGGCATTTCCCGCCGTGTTGTCAGTCAACACCTCTTTGGTGTCACGCGAGACGGAAAGCAAATAGGCGGCGCGATTAACAAAATCCGAAAGGTGTGCCGAAAACTCGGAATAGAGTTTCCGTAGGTCGTATATTCACCCTTACGCCCGCTAAGTGCGTATATCCCTAAATAAACTTGAAAAATAGTCTAAAAATGTAGTATAAAATTGATACCAGACACTTGGTTAGGATTTCCACCTCTCTCGCTTGAGAGAGTCCTAACCGACCCTGTGGAAAGGGTTGTGAGTGTCAAGTGTCAATACCACTGAAAAAGTATTTTTGGGCAGCTAACGCTTAAAGTTTCGGGGCAGAGGTGAAAGTCTGCACGCTGTATTGCTGTCCTCTTTTTCAACTTTTCTCTCCATTTCGGAGAGAGGCAGGCGGGGATAGCCAAGATTTCGCCTTGATATGCCTAAGGGATTTTTTCACCCAAGGGGAATCGCCTGCTGGTGGAGCGAAAATAAGACGGTCGACTCTTTGAGAAAACCGCAGTCGCTACGAAGCCGAAGCCCACGCCTTTAGGCGTTGGGTGCTATCACAAGTGCAATTCAACGCGAGAGGATATCTTGAAGGTTCCCTCTCGCTTGGAAGCACTTCTGGGCCTTCATAAATTTGGAAACATTAAAAGCAGGTCAGGCGACGCACCTTACACGTTATTTTCCCGACACCAAAAGGCATCCTGAAACCAAGGTTTGGGGTGCAGCATTCAACTCCCTTCCTTAAACCGATACCCAACCCCATGCACGGTCTCAATATGCTTGCCCGATTCGCCGAGTTTGCGTCGAAGGCGGCTGACATGTGTATCCACTGTCCGGTCAATACCGTAATACTCCTCCCCCCAAATCACATCCATCAGAATATCCCGGGTAAAAACGCGTCCTGGCGAACGTGCAAATAAGGTAATGAGTTTGAACTCGGTTGCTGTGAGATCAATGGTGCCACTTTCGGTCAACACTTGATGTTTGTCGAGGTCGATTGTTAACCCATGTGTTTCGATCTGTTTGGTATCTTCTGTTTGTTTACCGACTTGGATCCGGCGTAGCACAGCGGACACTCGGAGGACCACTTCCCTTGGACTAAATGGCTTTGTGATATAATCGTCGGCGCCAAGTTCCAATCCCGTAACTCGGTCTCGTTCTTCTGTCTTCGCGGTCACCATCACGACAGGGATATTTTTAGTCCTTGGATCGTTCTTTAATAAACGACAGACAATGAGTCCATCTACCTCTGGTAGCATCAAGTCTAACAAAATAAGGTCCGGTGGTTTTTCGACAGCTCGATGGAGGGCATCTTCACCGTTCCGGACGTAATCTGTTTCAAAGCCGGCTTCTTGTAGATTATATCGTAATAAATCTACGATGTCACGTTCATCTTCAACAATTAAAATCTTTGCATCCATTTAAAATTTCCTTTCAGTCAATTTTCAGAGGCACCCGGTTCTTCTTTAGCGTCAATTTCAGGATCGAGATGCTCCGCTGCAGCAATACCCGAGAAAAAATAAAAACGAAAACTGAATCACGCCAGTCAATTTTGATTACCATTCTATTTTAACAAAAAATATAGCCTTGTGTCAATTTTTAGAGACGTTTCTTTGGTTTCAAAATGAAAACATTAGAAAATCACGGACGCAAGTGAAAAAATATGGTGAAAACACGCGGGAAATGTGTTATAATTTCCATAAAATAGAAGGGGGTAATGACTTATCACAACGCTAAAAAATATATCCTATCTGCCAAGGCAGACATGGAGACCGAATTTTTGTCTTATCTGTGTACTTGTTGCCTTCGCGCTTTTCTCTCAGAATGCATTCGGTATGCGTGGGTTCACAGTAGAAAGTGCTGCCGCACAAAGGCAATATGAAACCCGTTTTAAGGAACTGGTTTCGGCGGAAAGATGCCAGCATAAATTACGTTATCTAACTGAGGAACCTCACCTCGCCGGTACAGAGAATAGCCGTAAGATAGCGGAATACTTGCGTACTGAATTTGAAAACTACGGGTTGCAGGTTCAGATGTACGAATATTATGTGTATCTTCCGCATCCTCTTGAGGTACATGTAGAACTCGTCTCGCCTACCCAACATCTTGCTGTTGGTAAGGAGGCGAGTTGGGAATGGGACAAGGATTCTTATGAGACAGAAATTGTACCGGGATACAACGCCTATTCACCCGATGCGGATGTAACGGCACAACTCATCTATGTCAACAAGGGATTGCCCGAGGACTACCAAATTCTTGCTGAACAAGGTATTTCGGTGGAAGGTAAAATCTGTATCGCCCGATATGGTGGGAGTTATCGTGGTGTGAAGGCAAAAGTGGCTGGTGATAATGGGGCAGTTGGCTTGATTCTATACTCAGATCCCGCGGACGATGGATACATGCGCGGGGATGTCTATCCTCGCGGTCCGTGGCGTTCAGCCGATGCAATACAACGCGGAACTGTGAAATATATCTTTCAGCACGCCAGTGACCCACTGACACCGGGCTGGGCGGCAACTAAAGATGCTGATAGACTCCCAATTGCCGAAGCGACAGATCTTCCCAAGATTCCTGTTGTTCCTCTCGCTTATAGAGATGCTGAACCATTTTTGAAGGCACTTGCCGGACCGAGTGTTCCATCACAGTGGCAAGGCGGTTTACCTTTTACCTACCATATCGGACCCGGACCTGCGAAGGTCCGCATCAAGGTGCGTTGTGAACACAGCACCCGCCCAATTTATAATGTCATTGCAACTTTAGAGGGAACGGAGTATCCAGATCAATGGGTAATCTTAGGCAACCACCATGATGCATGGGTGTATGGTGCAGCAGACCCTGGCAGTGGTACAACTTCGCTTTTAGAGGTCGCGCAATGCCTGGGTGAACTTGCTAAAACAGGGAGTCGTCCGAAGCGAACCATTGTTTTTGCTGCATGGGACGCAGAAGAATTCGGCATCCTCGGTTCAACCGAGTGGGTTGAGGATTTGAAAGCAACCCTTCAGCAAAAAGCCATCGCCTACCTCAATGTGGACATCGCTGCAACCGGTGGGCGGTTCTATGTTAGTGCAATTCCATCGCTGCGGGAGTTAATGCGCGAGGTGACACAAAATGTCATTGATCCGGGGACGCTGAAGCCGGTCTACATGAGTTGGCAAACATCTCAGGGCAAGGAGATTCCGCAGGTTGGCAACCTTGGGAGTGGTTCCGACCATTCGCCATTTATCGGGCATGCAGGTATCGCTGCTGTTAGCATGGGATTCGGGGGACCTTACGGGGTCTATCATGCCATGCAGGATAACTTCTACTGGATGCAGCACTTCGGCGATCCAACGTTTCAGTATCAGGCAGCGATGGCACAGGTCTGGGGCACCCTCGCGCTGCAGCTTGCCAACGCCGATATTTTGCCCTTTGACTACGAGACCTACGCGACAGACCTGATGACACCGCTGAAGTTGTTGCAAAATTCTGGCTCAAAGAACAAAATTGCCAAAGACATTGAGAAATTAGATGATTTACTCACCGAATGGCAACAGGTGGCTGGGTCGTTGAATCGGGATCTTGCGCGTTATCTTGTCTCTGGAGATTTGGCTCAGGTCGCGGAGATAAACCAGCGATTGTACCAATTAGAGCGGAATTTGACGAGTCAGGCGGGTTTGCCGTTACGTCCTTGGTTTAAGCATCTTATCTATGCCCCGGGACTCAACACAGGCTACGCTGCAGTCGTTTTTCCCGGTGTTCTTGATGCGTTAGAGAACAGTGATGATGCCGCAGTACGCGTAGAAATTGACCGGCTGGTTGAAGCATTCACACGAATGATCCAAGGAATTGGTGAAATCCAGGATATGTTGTAATACAGATTTCCACTTTCTCTGTTTTTATGGGCTTTTCTGTAATCTTCCGTAGGCACGCTTATGTAGTTTCGGGCATGACTGCTACTGCTGAAGCTGCTTCCAACAGGACAGTATCACCAACCTGAAACGGACAACGGTAGTCGGTTTGAACGAAATAGTGCTGTCTGTCTACTTCGACCCGATAAGTGAAATCATGCCCCTTAAACGCCTGTCCCACGATACGACCATTTTTTGCAGTACTGCTCTGAGCGTCGGATGCTATCATCTTCAAGCATTCAGGGCGGATAGAGAGAAGCACGTTCCCTGTGTCAGCACCGTCCACTTTTACGCGTCCGAATGGCGTTTCGGCAATCCCGTCTTTAACGTGCGCGTGAATGAAATTCGTCTGCCCTAAAAAGTCTGCGACATAAGCCGTTTTGGGCTGGCGGTATACCGTTTCAGGTGTACCGATCTGTTCAAGGGTGCCTCCTTCTTTCATCACACCCAACCGCTCGGCGAAACTCAATGCTTCTTCCTGCGCGTGTGTGACGAGAACAGCACTAATACCTTCGGTTTTCAGGAGTGCCCGAACTTCCTCGCGGGTTGACTGCCGCAACCCTGGGTCGAGACTTGAGAAGGGTTCGTCTAAGAGGAGGAGTTTGGGACGTGCGATGATGGCGCGTGCCAATGCAACTCGCTGCTGCTCGCCGCCAGAAAGGTGATGGGGTAGACGCTCGTGAAGGTTCGTTAAGCCAACCATATCCAGCACGGCGACAGCTTTTTCGTGTCGTGCCTTTTTCGATACCTTTCGGAGGCCAAAAGCGACGTTCTCAAGGACATTCTTGTGTGGAAAGAGGGCATAGTCCTGAAACACAAATCCGATGCCACGTGATTCAGGTGGCACGTGGGTGTCACTGTCGGCAAGTGTGCGTTCTGCCATAGAGATTGTCCCAGCGTTTGCAGTTTCAAATCCTGCTATGATGCGTAAGGTTGTTGTTTTCCCGCAACCGCTGGGTCCCAAAAGCGCGAAGATTTCCCCCGGATAAACTGAGAAACTCACATCCTGCACAACGGGGGTAGTAGCGAAACGCTTTGTAATAGATTCAACTGTAAGCAATGGTGTCATCTTCTAATCCCTAGCAAATACACAGTTTGCCCCAACCTAATGAAAAAAATAACCTCAATAATTCCGTAACTATAGTCAGCGTTCGCTTAGAATTGGTAGGTGAGGTTTCCTAACCTCGTCACTGAGCACTGACAACTGAAAACTGACAACCAACACTAAAGTGTATGCCCCGCACCGGACGAAGGCATATAGAGGTTCAAAGCAAAACTGATGAGACTCAGGATGCTTCGCGGGATGTAGTCTCCTAAGACTAACCCCAGGAAAAAAGGGATCGCTTTACGATACGTCTGCCACCCCGAAAAGCGGAGAATTAAGAACTTAATCAGCCAACTTACCATTACAGGAAACCAGAAATAGATGAGTCCGCCCCATGATGCTCCTGAAAGCACGTAGCCTGAAGGATGTAACGTCCACCACAGTAGACGTGTCCGCAAAAAATTGAGAAGGAACACGAACGCGAACCCACCAGACATAAAGACAACCGCGCTGATATCAGGTTCTTTGGGATGCTGCAACCAACTCTGAAGCGGGTTGAAACTCTCCCATCCAAATCGTCCGACAACGCCTTGACATCGTGCCAGAACACCGTAATGATAAGCGACTTGCAAATAGGTCCAGAATGTCGCTAAAGCACCGACTGCGATAGCAAGTGCCATTCCGAGAAGCAGGGTCTTACCGGGCATTCCTGAACGTTCTCCAATCCGGAGTGATTCCATCTGATTCGGCATCGGATGCGAACGATTACAACGGTTAAAAGCGTAGAGGAACGTCATTACCGTAAGGTTTGCGGCACCCAAGTGTCGTGTTCCGAACATGCTCACCATCATCTGTCGTGGGTTGATACCGATGACTTCGTGATAAGGTGGACCGAGTTCAGCACGCACGCGACCTATTGCTATAGCGAATGCAATAAACAGCGCATAAAATACACTAATTGCCCATAGGGACATACCCGCTGCATAGCAGAATCCGAAGACAAGTCCAACACTGAGTACTGTCAACGCTGCTACCGTCCGATAAGAGAAGGGTTCATTGCTATCGTCACCCCGTTCGCGCCCAAGGACGTGTTGGAAGAAGCGGGCGAAGTGCCGACGGCTCATCCAGAGCGTCAGCACGGCGATGCCTACCCAAGCACCTGATGCGCGATCGTTAAGATGTAGGACACTGATATTTGTAACGCCGACTGCACTCGCGATCACGCGTTCCGCCCGGGTCAGCCAGAAGAAGAACCATGTGGAGAACGCGAGATCGAGCGGCATGAAATAAGTCAGTCCAACAACCGCAACGTTAAAGGACATTGAGGCATAGCCGATCGCATTCCAAGGTCGCTCCGTGAAGTGCCGATCAAGCCGATAGTTGGGCGGCAGCGCAGGAATAACAGGAAAAATGTCGTGCAACCCAGCCATAACACGCAGCAGCGCGGCGATGCCGAATCCGAACCAGAGTGCACGGGAGCGGAAAAAAGTGCGATTGGTTGTCATTTGCAACGGCAATTGCGTTAGCGGGAAGCTGAGTTTTTCGCGTTCCATCCACTGCTTGCGGAGCAGCAGCCCTAAGCAGAGTAATGAACCGTAGAGTAGGAAAATGAATCCAGACCAGAGAAGTGCCGGTCTAATCCAAATACGGAGATGTTCTGCCCAGTAGATGCTGGATTCGCCTTCATAATAACCAGCTAACCATTCAAAGTCGTGTACCGTAAGCCATGACGGAATGTGGTGCAGAAAGAGTTGCGCCCATTCGTTTTCGGGACTTGCGAACCAGAAAGGGTGTGCAAGCGTACCCATGAGTATTGCCATCATCGCGTGTCCAGAGATAGTGGACACCATCGTCACCATAATGTAGATGAGCAGCAATTCAGCAGGGGTAAAGGCAATGCGTGGTGAAAATTTACGGAGTAGAACGTTGAACGCGAGGAGCACAACCAACGTGAAAACCGCGTTAGAAAATGGCGAAACTAACGTGTAGACCGCATACCAGAGTTCACTCGCTATCCCGACCCAATAGGCATTGACAACAACCAAGATTAATCCGACAATTAGTGCTTTTTTGGTGATTACATCGGGTGGGTTCTCGGTTCTGGAATTCATGTTTTGTATTCGGGAAAGCGCAGCGATGGGTGAATGGAACGGCTCAGCGAAACCGTTTTTTGTTTAAAGGATTTGTACACATTCGTTTTGCGAGCCAAAAAATTATGGCTGTAAAGCGAAAACTTTGTGGGCAGAAAACTTGGTATCGTTCCGGTGGTTCGGATGAAAGTGAAACTGCCTATATTCGTGAGATTGCCTATTCCTCAGTTGTCGTCTCATGTTCCGGAGGCATATTTGCTTGTGTCGTTGAAGGTGGTTCCACTGTTTCAGGTATCGGGTTGAGATACTTTTCAATTTCATTTGCTTCAATGATGCGGATAGCCTCTTTCAATTGTTGATCGTACGCTAAATTCGCTACTTGATCGATACCGACATAGAGATTAAAGAACTGCTCTGCGCGCTGTTTCAGCCATCGTAAGCCAACGGTGATATTTTCTTCTTCAAGCGTTCGCTGCAACTTCGGGAGGTCCCTTTCAAGAAGAGAAAAATCTTTTGGCATTTCACCCGGTTTCTGGTGCGCGTCGTCGATCCATTTTGAGATAAAATTTTCGACGAAATCGGTTGAATCGAGTTTTCTGAGCATTATATGTTCTATCTCATCGGGTTCCTCACGTTCAATGGAGACCTGTGGTGTAATTCCTACGTCGTTAATTGAGGTGCCGTTTGGTGTGTAATAAGTTGAGATAGTGAGCGACATTGAGCCATCTGACAGTTCGTAGCGTTTTTGGACGACCCCTTTGCCGTAGGTTTTCTGTCCGACGAGTATACCGCGGCGGGTATCCTTAATCGCTCCTGCTACAATTTCGGAAGCACTCGCGCTATATTCATTGACAAGTACAATGAGTGGAATATCTGGTGGACACGAGAGGTTGGAGGTCGCTGGGTATTCCTCATCAAATTTACTGTTTGTTTCACTTTTTGTTGACACGATGAGCCCTTTGTTAATAAAGGCATCGGCGATGTGATATGCGGCGTTCAGAAGTCCACCTTGATTGCCGCGTAAATCTAAAATCAGGGCTTTCATACCAGCAGCTTTATGCGCTGTGAGCGCATTTTTAAACTCTTCTTCTGTCCCGCCCTTGTTTCCGATGAACCCTGAAATCTGAATGTACCCAATATTCCCGTCAAGCATAGTGGATTTCACGCTTCTGATCGGAACAATGGCACGCGTCAGTGTTACCTCGAAAGGTTCAAGAAATTTGCGTTGCACTGTAATCGTTACATCGGTGTCAGCTTTTCCGCGCAGTAAATCGATCACGCTGTCCCGGGTCATACCGTTTTTTTCACTAAGGTGGATCCGCTTACCATCGACTTTGGTAATGTAATCCCCTGCCTGGAGATTCGCGAGCGCAGCCGGTGTGTTCGGAATCGGTTTAGAAATCTTAATGAACCCACGATGGTCTTCGTAGATTTGGACACCAAGTCCTCCGAATTCCGCGTTATAGAGATTTTCGACAGCGCGCTGATGCTCGCGCTCCAAGATATAGTACGTGTATGTATCGTCAAGGGATGCCAATGCCCCTTTGATCGCACCACGATACATCTTGTTGGTATCTTCTATCGGTTTGTAGTAATTAATTGTCGCAGTTTGAATCGCTTTTTCAAGTGCGTCCTTTAGCAACTCGCGCGTCACGCGTTCATCTCCACTCATTGCATCTCTTTCATTTGGTGTAATGAGCAGAAATGGAATGCCGATAGCAATCACTAAGACGATGAAGGACAAAGTGTATCTTTTCATAAGAATTTCCCTCTGCGATGTAAAATTTAACGTAACTTTGTCGTCATTTTTGAGATTCGCTTCTATTTTAACATGAATTTAGACTTGATGCAATACAATTTTTATCGGGGAGGTTGTGTTTTCCACCGATTGTGAAGCCATAACCACTGTTCTGGGTATTTATAGATGTACGTTTCCAATTGTGCCAACATCTGTGTTGTGTAAACTTCAACATCTTGTTCTAGATCTTCGGAAGGTTCAACATGAATCGGAGATGAAATATAGACTCGGTGCTGGTCGCTTGGTTGACGGACGCTGACGGAGAAGAGGAGCGGTGCCCCGGTCTTGAGTGCTAGGACAGCGGGACCGCGAGCTGCTGAAGCCGATTTCCCCAAAAAATCGACGAATACACCTTCTGGACCGGCATTCTGATCAGCGAAAAACCCGACTGCCTGATTGTTTTTCAGTGCTCCCAATGTCTCTCGTATAGCGCGCTTCCGAGGAATCAGTTTTAAACTCATCTGCTCGCGGCGCCGCCAAATATAGGTGTTGAGTAGCGTGTTTTTTATAGGGAAAGCAATAGCTTTCGCCCGATTCGGAATTAAGGCACCGTATACGAGTGAAAGAAGTTCCCAATTCCCGAAATGTGGGAGAAATACGATCGCACCCTTGCCTCTTGCTAAAGCAGCGTGGAGATTTTCTGCCCCGTCTACAGAGACCTCGTTCCAGATGTTTTCGGCGTTTAGCTTGGGAAATCGGAGGAATTCAATACAGGTTTTGCCGACATTGATGAAACTCGCCTTGCAGATTTCTGCGCGTTTTGAGATCGTGAGGTGACTGCCGAAAGCGATTTGCAGATTGCCTAAAGCAATCTCCCTCCGTTTTTTGACGAGATGATAGAAGAGGATACCGATACCTTTCCCCAGTTGCATTGCCCACTTTTTGGGGAGACGACGGCACCACCATCCAAAAATAGAAACTATCCGATATACGCATCTATCTTTCCAGCTAACAGGCACATTGGGCATCCGTGTTTCTCCTTCATCGTAGATCCTATCATAGATAGAGTATACCATACCTGTCTGCTCAAGGCAACGCATTCGTCTCTGCGTTAATGTGATTGAATTCAAAAGCATTTATCGTAAAGTCCATAATTAAGTAAGACGCTTTTGTTGTCGAACACAATGCCTCTCCATGTATCACTTCGATCCGAGCGTCCTTGGGTTTACATCGACTCGCATTAACTACCTTTTACACGCAGGCAACACGGCGAACCACATACATTCAACAACCGAGGAAACTGGGCAAATACGGAAATTTTTCTTGACTATTTTTCCTAAATCTGTTATCATTTTACAATTATGCTTATGCTGCAACGCTGTTGAGAGAGGGTTTCCGTCGGTTCCAGCGCTATTATTTAAACAAAACTTTCTTCCAAAATACGAGAGGGTTAAAATGCTGAAGTTCGCTCAGACTCAACCCAAATTATGGACTTTGCCTGAGCAGAAAACCTTATCCAATCCATAAGGGAGGGATAACTTTCGCACCTTAGCGTCCAGAGTATATCAATTATATAAGGAGGAGTAGACAAATGAAAATTAGATTAGTGTGGATGGGTGTGGTCGTTCTATTTATTGCAGGTATGTTAACCACTTCAAGTTATGCTCTGTTAGACCCTGAAACCATCGTAGGAGTATGGAAATTTGATGAGGGTAAGGGGGATATCGCAAAAGATTCTTCTGAAAACGGGAACGATGGGGCACTCACGAATAAACCTAAGTGGGTAGATGGCAAATTTGGTAAGGCACTGGAGTTTGATGGCACATCTTTTGTGGATATGGGTAATGACAAATCACTTCAGTTCCACGGAGATGTGACAATTGTTTATTGGGTTAGACCTGAAAGCGTAGGTGCGGGTCGCCAAAACACAGTTTGCAAATCTTATGGCGGTGAAGGCTGCTTGACACAGGAACCAGATGGTCGGTTGAGTTTTTATTGGGGCGATTGTGGCGGAAATTGTCAGCCTTATGTGGAGGTTACGAGACCGGGACCTGGTACGTTCGTAGATGATGAATGGATTCACGTTGCTGAGACGAGAAATGTCTCAAAACGCGAGTATAAGATGTACAAAGACGGTGAAGTTACCGCCGAGAGTAAGTGGCTGAAATGTGGTGCTCACCCATGCGGAGACTCCAGTCCGAGCGATCTTAATTTGTTCATCGGCTCTGGTTATGCCGGTAAATACAGAGGCATCATTGACGACGTGGGTATTTTTAGTGTGGTTCTGAGTGAGGATGAGATTCAGGGTATCATGGATGATGGATTGGAAAAGGCGTTCGACGTTTCCCCTACTGACAAACTCACCACCACATGGGCATACATAAAGCAATAACAGATCTACTACACATAAAGGCAAGAGCATATTGTTCTTGCCTTTTTTCTTTTCTTTCATCTCTCCGATGTGCTGTCCATCCAGCATCGTCACAGCCTCTCCCGTACGTCCTAATTTCCGTGTGGACAAGAAAGTATCTTCCTCTTTTCAGAATTCACTTTAAACATTTTATGCAAGAGACTATACAATTTTTGCGTTTCATATACAATTATTGTGTATTGGGCGTAAAAGACGGATTGCATACGGATGTCATTTTTGCCAGTGGCGTAACATTTTTTAGGAACACGCGGACATTTCTGATTATTTTCATAAACTTAGCTAACGTGAGTTTGAAAAAAGTTTATAAGTTAGCAAAGCACGGGTGAATCGTTGATTTCTTGAAGTTCGGAGAGATTCACCGAGGGTTTGTTCTCCAAAAGTTGATACGCAATCAATGCGGAAATAACATTGACTTGGAAGTTTGCGAAACTTCTATGGCGAGAGTGTTCGACTTGCGTCTGCGTTTTGAGTTCCTTGATCACCGATTCAATAATCACACGCTTTTTCAGCAGCACCTCATCAGAAATGGACAACGGCAATGGTTTCATGTTTTTACGGACTTTATAGAACAAGTGAATACCTTGCGCCTTGAGCAGTTCCCGGAGGTCTTTGGAGATATATCCCTTATCGCCATAAAGATTTCCGAACAGACGCTCGGTGGACAACTCCCATAAGGGAAGCCGACGATCATCGGTATTCCCCGGGGTCCCCTCAAAGCCTAAGAGATCCCTTTTCTCGTTGATAAGTAGGTGGAGTTTAAAACCATAGAACCACCCCATTGAGGTGTTTGAGCGTCCGGCTTGTTCTGCGAAAACGCGATGCGCTGAAATTCGCTGATTGTCGCAAACCCGCAAACGTGTGGAATCCACGAAGGAGATACCGCTACATTCACCGAAGTGGGCATAAAGATAAAGCGTCAAAAGTGTCAACACCTCTTTCTTAAGTTCGACGAACCGAGAATAACTCAGCAGATGTGGAAACTCGTTGACCCAATAGACACAGACGTGTCTTTCGTAAAAGTGTTTGAACACCTGATACCCACTTTGATGGAACGCAACAAGGAGCGTCATCACTTCGCTCGGATGCTGATGCCGAGGACGTCCGCGTGTTTCCGGGGGTGTCGTCTCTGACAGACAATGCGTCGCTTGACATTTCTCATACGCAAGAAAAAAGTCGTCTATTTTACAGAAAAGTGTTAGGATAGTCATCAGAGAACTCCTTTGGGTTATAGAGATGTGATAACCTCATTATACCAAAGGCGTTCTCTTTATACAAAACCTTCAAGTATTTATCAAACTCACGTTATACTAATACGGATCTGAGAAGCATGGAGGGTTGGAAAAATGGAAGATAAAATGTTTCGATGCTTCTCCCCTTCCATTCAACAACCTGATTGCCTTGTAATCGGAAAATTACTCAAAGGAGTTTATGATGAAAATGTTATGCAAATCGAAAATGGGCGTGTTTATTTTGGTTATTCTCTTGATAACCTTTGGTATACAAGGTGCCAATTATGCGCAGGTAGGAAACCCAACAATAACTGCCTCAACCCGGCAACCTTTAACGGAGACGACACTGAATGAAAGCGTCGTCACACTCACCCTTAGTGGTAGTACTTACGAACGGTGGTTACGTAAAGAGCACGCTAATGCCTTCAAGGTATCCGGTATTGCAGGTGTAACTCTTAAATCAGTCTTTGATAGTTTTAACCCGTTTTTCGATGTAACACGCGTAAACAACATAGTGGTAAGGGTTAAACTTGACTTCTCAGGCAATATGGACACTGATGCCACCCTCACTTTTACCGTGGGGGCAGATGCAATAGCGAACTACAATGGGCCAGCACTCACAGCAGAGATCCTAGTTCGTGAAGGTGATCCGTTCCATATACAAGGTCCCTATCTATGGATGATAACTGACGGTTCAGCCATAAATAGAGATTATCTTACCCGAGAAACTGGAGGGGCAATGACCGAAGCTCAGGTTGCCCAAAATGGTGTCAGTGAAGGAGATACTATTGATCGGTTTCAATGGACGAGTGGTGATATTGTGAACAATCCGACTGCATGCGAGAGATTTTGTGAGGGTGGCCTCTTTGGGGGTTGTAAAACCCTATGCTGGTCGAATAATATCAATAACACTCTCAATCTTCTCGGACTCGGCACAGGTGGTAATATGACAGGACGTACCGCGTACGCTTTAATTACGCTGATTTCCCCCCGGGACCAAGAAGATGTTACACTGTCTGTTCCAAGCAGTGACGCTGTTAAAGTTTGGCTCAATGGCGAGGTCGTTCACATGGAAGCTGCGACTGCACTTGGTTGCCGGACGGTTCCTGTACCTCTGGCATTTGATCCCACAGTTTGTACGCCAGATCCCATTTCTCCTAAACTGAATTTGATTCCTGCAACGCTTAAAGCCGGTAACAACCTTCTCTTGGTTAAGGTCAGCCAGCATGGTCAATATTGGAGTATGGGGCCGGTTAGACTCAATGCAGATTTTACTACGGCGATCCCTAAAGCGAAAACGACTACGAATTTGCCACCTACGAGGACACAAGAGATACCCGTCACCACTACTACAGTCAGTATTTTACCCACTTCAGTGCGATCCCCTGCTATCGGAGAACGATTAACACTCTCTCTGAACGTTGCGAGGGGAGAAAATGTGGCAGGCTATGAGGCAACCGTGCAGTTTGATACAACTGCCCTCCGTTATGTTTCAAGTGCCAATGGTGACTATCTACCTGCTGGTGCATTTTTTGTCCCACCCGTCCTAGACGGAAATCGCGTGAAGCTTGCTGCGACTTCGCTTGCTGGAGAAAGCAGTGGAGAGGGGACCCTCGCGACACTTACGTTTGAGGTTATCGCTGTAAAGGTATCTACTTTGACGCTATCTGACACACTCCTCTCCGACAGCAGAGGAGTGAGTTCTCGTCCACAAATTGAAGGCGCGCAGATAACTGAATCTCCCCAACTTCGCGGCGATGTGAACGCGGATGGTACCGTGAACATTCAGGACTTGGTGTTGGTTGGCTCAAGTCTTGGAAAGACGGGAGAGAATGCTGCCGATGTCAATGGTGATGGTGTCATTAATATCGCGGATCTTATCCTCGTTGCGGGGGCACTCGGTAACGCTGCCGCTGCACCTTCTCTACATCTTCATTCCTTAGAGATGTTCACTTCGTCAGATGTGCGTCAGTGGCTTTCCCAAGCGCAGCACTTAAACCTCACAGACCCAACGGCGCAAAGAGGTGTTCTCTTCTTAGATCAACTCCTCATGGCATTAATCCCGAAAGAGACCGCTCTCTTGGCAAACTATCCGAACCCGTTTAATCCAGAGACGTGGATACCGTATCAGTTGTCCAAACCCGCAAATGTCAAGCTGACTATCTATGCCATAGACGGTCAAATGGTTCGGCAGTTGTCACTTGGACATCAACCTGCGGGTATCTATCAGAATCGAAGCCGTGCGGTGTATTGGGATGGCAGAAACGCGTTCGGTGAACCTGTGGCGAGTGGTGTGTATTTCTACACCCTCATGGCAGGCGATTTCACCGCAACCCGGAAAATGTTGATACGGAAATAGTATCAAATGACCTTATGATAGCTGGAGTGCTGATGTTTATTGACTTCCCAGCGATCGTTTCTCAGTGGGTTGCGTTGGTTTCGCTGGCATCTTCCTTGAAAAATGATGTGCTGATCGATCAACATGTCTCAAGTATAGCAAAACCGTTAGCGGCGTGTCAAGCCTATTTTCAAGGCGACTGCCCGGTTTGCCAAGTCAAGTGTGTCGGGAACAACGGATTAGAGGATCATTGGGGTTCTCCTTGCTGATTTGCAGCTGAATTGGCAAGGTTTGCATCCATAGTTTGAAGTTGGTGCTTCGGGATCAGGTTGAGATATTGAGAGATGACGCGTTTAGAAAGTCGTGTAATCTGTGAGATGTTGTCAATATCAGGGGTTACGTTGCGAACGACTTTGACGGACTCATAATCTCGAATGTATCTATCAACAGCCTCCTTAGAGTGCTTAGTTTTCGCGGCAATCCTGGGGGTGAGATGTCCTTGAAGATAGAGGGTTATGATCTCTTTCTTGTGGGTAATAGCCCCCGATAAATCATGGATGTTGCCCCGCGTGGGTAAGATTTCGCCAGTGGTTTTCTGCCATTCATTGACAGAGTCGCAGACGACCTTATCACAGACGTTGAGCAAGACTGCCAAGTCGAGTTGTGTCAATAATGCGCCTTGGTCATAAGCTTGATGACACCAGCGGAGCAAGCGATTGATCCTGAGTTGCCGGGAAGTAAATCCGTTGCGAAAGGATTCAATATCCTCTGTGGCGAGGTATGTCAGGATGATAGGTTTCATACGCGTTTTGATGATGGATTTTCCTCTTTCAGGGTGTTCCTCAATAGGCACAGCCATCCAAACGAGGTGTCCATAACTCAGCAACCGTTCATCAGGGAGTTGATCACCCGTGGCGAGTTTCTCCAAAGGGAGGGTAATGACGAAATAGTCTTCAACGGTCGTAAGAATATCATCAACAATAGCGGTCGCCGTGACTTCGCCTTTGTCATACCCATAGTCATTGAGAAAGCGATGGATAAGCAGCTGTCGTAGCGATTTATCGTTGATGCGTCTGAACTTCTTCTCGTTGATCTGCGTGCGCGTCAAAGATTTGCTCATGAGAGTTCTCCCTTTTTTCGATCCGCTGGCTCTGGGTGAAGGAGCTGGGTCATTCGGTCCGTGTGCTGGTATTCCTTATACAGCGCGAGATACTCGCGTATGAGTCGGTCGGAGAAGTGAGTGATGAGCCGTATCTGTGCGTCAGGAAAGCCTTGATGATGCAGTGTTGCGACTTGTGTGAAGTCTTTCAAGTACCGATAGACAGCGCGTTCAGAATGGTTCGTCTTTTTCTCAATCTCGGTGAAGGTATACGCCTTGAAATATAACTCCAAGATCTGGGTTTTATGAGACGTGCCGGGGCCCATGTCGTGTTTTGCCCCGCGCGTCATCACGAAATAGCCGGACTGCTTTAACGCTCGGATGTCGCGTTTCACCGTGGCGGGACTGGTGGTTAATAACACCGCCAGATCCTCATGACTCAACAAGGCCTCTTGGTCATAAGCTTCTTGGGTCAATCGGAGGATGCGATGTCGTCTGAGTCCTGCGAGCCCATAAGTGCCTAAGACTTCAAAATCCTCCTGAATGTCATTGAGTGTCAACCGACAGGAGACTTTTTTCGCTAAAGCGATGTGTTTACTGCGGGTTCCTCAGCAGCGACTGCCTCGTAGCAGATTTGTCCTGATGTCAGTTGCACATCGGCGTGCTGTTGAAAGTAGGTGGAAATCTGTTTATAGTAGGCTTCAGCGACTATAGGCATGAGATTAAAGTCTGCTGAAATCTTCTCAATAATAGCCGCTCTGGCATTCTTAGATTCGAGGCGATTGATACCATAGGCGGTATCCTTCTTACGGTCCATATTGACCTCCATGAAATGAGTGTCGGTGATGCAAATACATCTACTCGTTAAGTTAACTCATACTATTAGTGTAACTCATGGGGTCATTTGATACAAACTATAAATAGCAGAAAAGTTGTCAGTTGTCAGAGCGGGTTTCTGTGCAACCCTTTCAGTCGTCAATAGCGTGTGTGGTAGATGAAACATTTTAATCGTCCGAACCCCTACTGACGGCTGACCTCTTACCGTTGATAGCCCGAAAAAAAGGAGTTTGTTATGAAAATGTTAGTTGTGAATCGAAAATGTCGTATGTGCATTTCAATTCTTCTGTTTATTACTTCGTCTTTTTTTCTTGGCTGTGGTGAGGTTGATGATAACAGCCAGCAATTGGAGTGATACTTGATCAAACGCTTGATGTGGGAAACACGACAAGGATAGAAATCAATATCATTGATGCCGATGTTGACGATACGCATACTATCCGGGCATCTTCTGGTGACACCGCTATCGCGAGTGTATTCGTGAATAATACCACCCTTACCATCACGGGTATAGCGAGTGGAGTAACAACAATTACAATCTCTGCCGCAGACGACAGTGGACAAGATAACGCAGAGGCAACACCTTTAGCCTTTAAGGTTACCGTGGATGCTAACAGCCAACCGGTGATTGAAACGATCCCGGATCAAACGCTTGATGTAGGGGACGAGACGACGGTGGTCGTCAAGGTCACGGATGCGGATGTTGGGGACACGCATACGATCAGTGCGTCTTCTGATGACCCGGCTATCGCAACTGTAGAAGTGAATAACAGGACCTTGACTATCACAGGTATAGCGGAGGGGATGACAACAATCACTGTTTCCGCTACGGACGACAGCGGACAGGACAACGCAGAGGCAACACCTGAGACATTTGAGGTTACAGTCCATGGGAATACGGTCCCTAGGGACCCAGCATTCAGCGATCTGTTGGAAGCTTCGGCAAATGGTAACGATGATTTGGTCGAAGAATTATTTAATCGTGCGATAAAACTACGCGTCGGTCTCGAATTTCCGCGGGATACCTTTGCAGTAAATGAGGAGCATACTGTCTTGGTCGCCCATACTGATGAAGGTAAAGGACTTGTGTTAGTTGGACGAACCAGACTTGAAGCAGGTGGTAATATACAATTAGGATGGCTTACCTTTGTAAAGCGTGGTGCCCTACGGGTTTTGACGCATTATGATCCATAGTTCCGGTAGACCTAATTCAGGCCATTATTGCTTAACTTTGTATAGATTATGTTTACAAGCGATTGCGGTCCATCGTGGTTCAGAGAGTTTCCTGCGAGTTCCCGCATCATTATTCAGACGAAACTCTCATAGGACTTACGCATCATTGATTTTTATCATAGGAGATTTGAGTTGTTGACAGAGATATTCAGAAAGCCATCCGTGTTTGACTTGATAAAGTGTTTTACCTGTTTGATAAGCGTTGCGCATTAGGTGAACCCAAACCAGAAAAGCAGCGGCAATGTGATTCCGAACGATACGCGCCAGACGACATTGGCAATTCTCCAAACCTGTCAACTGTTTGGCTTCGCGGTGAAGTTGTTCAATCTTCCAGCGCACGTCGCACACCTGTCGCACGACGGACACATCGGATTGACTCAAGTCATTGGTTATGACAGAATCCGTGCGTTGAGAAGACGCCACCCGGAAAACTTTCACCTTATGATCTCTGGGAAACCTATGAAGTTTTACGCGTTTGCCTGATTTTTCTTCTGCCTCTGTCCACTGTAAAGAATCAATGCGTTGATAGGGTTTCTTAGCATCAGAATCATCAACAAGACGATTACATTTCAACGGGACATAATACGTCTTATCAAGATTTTCAATGTAAAGGAGCAGAGATTTACTCGCATACCAAGCATCCATCAGCACCGTTGAAAAAGCGAGGTCGCGCGAGTATACACAGACCGAAAGCATATCTCGGACATGATCCAACTTCGATTTACCATCGCCTGCTTTATCGTAGATACGGTAATCAATCAACCAATACCGGTCTAACTTCGGATTCACATAGACGCACGTAACAATAGCAATACCGTTGATGATACCGCCAGCATTGCCGGAATAGTGTCTCCGGGCGAGGGCGATCTTCTTCGCATAGCGTTTATCAATGACGGTATCATCAAAGATAAGGTAGCCATCGGGAGCCAACACCACGTCATTTTTGACGTGTTCCCAAAGCAGACGCGGGGTCAGACGGTCCCCTGCGAGATAACGGTTGATCTGATCATGACTGAAACTTTCACAATGTTCTGCGAAATGCGTCAGCGTATAGTTGATTGGCGTGCTAAGTAGATATTGACAATAGTCAAGACGTGTTGGTCTAAGCATATTGAGATGCCTCCTCGTAGAGCATATTACCCCGTCTACGAGGTTATGTCAAACATTATTGCGTAAGTCCTATCTCAACTAACGTGAGTTTGAAAAAAGTAACGTGAGTTGGAAACCCGCTACATTCTCAGACGGCGGCGTTGGATTGTTGGGTTTCGCTGTGTCTATTTCCATGAATATGTCCTTGAAAAGCACGTTTTTTGGGTAAACTGAAGGGTTCTTGGTCTTTCGCCGCTCTACCCAACCTACGGGACCCTTCAATTTTTATTATCAAACTCACGTTTTATAGAATAACGACCCTCAGACCTTGGAGAAAACATGCAAGAACACAACGAATTGGCACAGACAAATGACAGTCAAACCGATACGGCACCTCTGCAATCGATGAATTTCACGGATATTCTGGATGGGATATTTACTATCTATCGTGACCACTGCCGCTTACTGTTAGAAATCGCAGCCGTTTATCTGATTTTGGAATTCGCATTAGATTTAATTACTACCTATTTTATGCAAGAAGCTGCGACGAGTACAATTCTCCTTATAGTAGGATTCAGTGTAATGGCGACTTCTGTAATTGCCGTTTTGGTGACTGCGGCGTTAATTTACGCGAGTGCTCAGGTTTACTTAGGGAGAGAGGTTACCTCAGGAGCCGCCTTCCAACAGGCAGCCCGCCGTTTTTGGTCCTATCTCGGCAGCGGTTTACTTTGGCTATTAGGTGCGGGAGGTTTGTGTCTTACGGTTATTGGTATTCCTTTCGGTATCTATTTTGGGGTGCGGTGGACGCTCTATAGTCAACCTGTCCTTCTTGAAGAGAGCAAAGCGTGGAATGCATTGGGACGCAGTACGGAATTGGTTAAAGGAAGTTGGTGGCGAGTTCTTGGAATTGTGACAGCAATTTATCTAATCTCCGGGATGATAACAATTATCCTTTACATTTCTACTGAGTTTATCCTTACGTTGGCAGGGATTGTCAAAACCGAAGGGGGGACAGGTCTGTTGGATTCACTCCGCCGCATGTTTATTCCAACCCTAGACGAGGCTGGATGGGTTACTTATGCTGTTCAGCGTTTTGTTGCGCTGCTCATTGCCACTCTCACAATGCCGATTGCACTCATCGGTTCGACCCTGCTGTACTTCGATCTGCGGGTTCGGAAAGAGGCTTTTGATATTGAGATGCAGGTAACGGATTAGGGAGTCGCTTCCACGCTTTTCAAGCGCAGTGCCAAGGAATCAGAATGCCTGACAATCAACACCCCAAGCTTGCTCGAACGATCCTCACGCTGTATCGCAATCATTGTGGGCTGTTCTGGCGCATCATGATGCCGGTTTGCATCATCGCAATTATATTAGATATTGCGCTGTTTTTCTATAACATCCCACGACTTGAGCAGGATATTAATGATTCGTTCAACAGACCTGTCGGCGCAGTTACCACTAATGTTAACACAATCAGCGGCATTCATCCGACGATTACGAGTGTTGGCGCGGATACAAAGTCGTCGGGTGTGAGTTGGCAATTCTATCTGATACCATCTTTCCGTTCAACCGACGATAAAGGGATTACATGGAGCTGGGAACTCAATTTCCGAAGTTTTGAATACGGTCTTCTAATCCTTCTATTGCTAACGTTCTGTCCGCTGTCTCTTGCTGTTGCCCGTATATCGCGCAGCTTACAGGTTTCTGAGGGGGCAGAGGTACTGCCTCCTCCAACTGCACGTGAAATGTGGAGGCGTACTGGACGCAAGGCACTCAGGATTTTCGTCGCCTTTTTGCTCTTTGTCTTAATTGTAGATATAGTTGCTCTTCTCTATGGATTAGTTTCATTGTTGATACCTTCGCTGGGTCGTATATTACCCTTTGAGTTAACGTCCTTTTTGATTACGGTTTCCAATGTTTCACATATCTATTTTCTTGTAACGTTGAGCCTCTACAATCCATGCCTTATCCTTGAAAAAAACTCCATCGTAGGCGTTTTTCGTCGGAGTCATGCGTTGGTTAGTGGTGCAAGATTGCGTTTTTTTGGAATTTATCTTCTGACGGGTTGGATAGTCTCGGTTATTACTTCTGTGCTGCTTGGTATTGCGTTGTTGGTGTTTTCTGTATTTGTGCCAGATCTCGCACAGGTACGTGATGCGTTACCGCCTCTCAAATTCTTGAGCCTCTTTATGGGCGGTGATATTGAGATAGTGCTCCCTCAGTTATTGAGTGTACCCGCTACGGTGGCAATCTTTATTGTCAAAGGTCTAATTGCTACCTTTTTGGTTCCGATATGGGCAATTTTAACGACACGGCTCTACCTTGAACGGATAGGTGTGAAACCGGATGTTATAGAAGGAGCGGCATAACCGTGAAAAAAAGGGTTTGTCTTTGCGTCATAGTATGCCTTATCGGTTTTTCTGCCCTCTTCGCAATGGAGACTGAGGAACAAATATTTCGCGATGAATTGGAGATACGCCGTGCGGAAATGGAGATTTCTTACGAAGAATACCGGGAGATTTTATTGAAACTTCTTGAACCCAGAAGTCAATGGGATGCAGGTCTCACGTTTCTCCTATTTCCGCTTGCAGCTATTGCACTGGCGATTGTGATCGTCTTTTTTGTCCGCCAAATCCGGATGAATCTGATTACCGAGACATTCGACGACGCGTCAGACACCGCACTGGAGCATGTGGAGACAGAGAAGGCTGCGCTTGCTCGCGCGGACACAGCAGAAGCAGCAAGCGATTTTCGCGGTGCGCTCCGATTCCTCTATCTCTCAGCGATTTTTCACCTCCAAGAACGCGGAATGCTCCCTTATGATAAGAGTTTAACCAACCGAGAGTACCTCCGCCAAGCGCAAACAGACATCGACCTACACACTGCACTGGGACCTGCGATTACCGTTTTTGATGAAGTCTGGTACGGACACAAGCCGTGCGATGCAGAGACGGTCGCGAATTATCGAGACTTATTACAAAAGGTTTATGTGAGGAACTGAATTGATAGTATCCTCGCAGCCAAAGTCAAAATGCGAATTGCCCGAATATCTATTTTCAGTTTCATCTTGATTATATTTGCCGGTTCCGAACTATCGGCTGATTCGTATTTGTCTACTAAAGAAGTACTTTCCCGTATCTTACGCAACTTAAAATTCAGCGTTAGAGAAATATCAGCGATATATCCGGCGCGACTGGATAGGTACGATGCTTTGTTCCTGCATGACATCGACGAGGCACCGACTGAAACGGAGGTTCAGGATATAAAAAACTTTGTCAACGCTGGAGGCACGTTAATCGTGGCTGGTAAAGATCACGCACTGCATCAACTCTACTCAGCATTCGGCTTAGAACTCCAAGAACTAACAAAAAGGTTGGAATTCTCATATCGAATTCCAGACGAACCACTTTTTCCACAGCATCCGGTTGATGAAATTCGCACGGGTACGGATTTTGCTATTAAGACTTCTGAACGCGAAGTCACGATGCTCTACGGAACAGAGGACGACGCTGTAGTTGTAACACTGCGCGATGGAAAAGGACGTGTCTTTTTTATTGCTTCCGATTCTATGTTTCGTAAAAGCGGGCTGCGACATGTTGGCAATGCTATGTTTCTTTACAATTTAACTTCAACGTTTCCACGTAATGCACGGATCGGGCTTGCTGTGTGGAAATACTATACGCGTGAATCAAAGCCACAAAATCCATTTGCAGCACTCTTATTTAGAACGCCGGGCGGTTTGGGTGCCCTCTATATTTGTCTCACTGTCTTCGTTTTCCTGATATTGAGAGGACGGCGATTCGGTAAGCCTTTGGATGTGCAGGAGAAAAATAGGCGTTTGAGTTCTGAATACGTCCACGCGATGACTGATTTGTATCAAAAGGGTAATACACGCATGGAGATTTTGAGGCATATTCGCGAACAATTTAGGTATGATCTCGGTATGCGTTGGCGTGTCAGTCCTACTTTAAGTCCTGATGCCTTTTTGGAAGAATTAACGCAACGCGGTGCTATTGATGATGACGAGCAGCTTTCGGAGCTGGTGACGGACTTGAAATCTTTCAGCAATATATCGGAAGCACAGTTGCTTGACATCGCACAACGCGTTGAGACGTATCGTGAAAGCGCAAGGATTGGCAGGACAAAATTGGCTGGACATCAGAGTTTCTAAATTTGAAATAACTATCCCAATTCCGTCTTATTGTTGATGGATTATCCCGCATTTGCTGGTGAGGTTTTCAACCTCGCCCTTGTGAAAAGGCACCTTGATATATGACGAATCTCGTTCAAACAGTTTATGAAAAAATGAAACAAGAAGCACAAAAGGTTATTGTCGGGCAGACAGAACTTTTTGAACTTGTTGTTGTCAGTCTATTTTCAGGTGGACATGTCCTGTTAGAAGGTGTCCCCGGCACCGCGAAAACACTTATCGCTAAAACGTTAGCGATGGTCGTTTCTGGACAATTTAGCCGTGTGCAGTTTACGCCCGACCTAATGCCGTCGGATATCGTTGGCACGAGTGTCTATGACTTAACGACAAACCAATTTAACCTCAAGCGCGGTCCCGTTTTCACGAATGTGTTGCTCGCTGATGAGATCAACCGTGCTCCCGCAAAGACACAATCCGCACTCTTAGAATGTATGGAAGAACGACAGGTCAGCATTGACGGTATCCGCCATGAATTGCCGCCACCGTTTATGGTGTTAGGAACACAAAATCCTATTGAATATGAGGGCACGTATCCACTCCCCGAAGCGCAGCTTGACCGGTTTCTGTTCAAACTGCGAGTTGATTACCCGGTTCCAGAAGTGGAAACTCAGATTTTGATGAACTATCACCAGGGGTTTAATGCCACCCGCTTGGAGGCAATAGGCATTGAAAGCGTGATTGGTAGCGCATCGTTACAAGAATGTCAGGCAGAGATTCAAGCGGTCACGGTAGAGGATTCCATCTTCAATTATATTGTCGGTTTAGCCGGGGCATCGCGGAATTCCAATGAGTTGGTTTTAGGAGGAAGCCCGCGTGCTTCAATCGCGCTGTTGTTAGCAAGCAAAACCTACGCTGCGTTGCAGGGACGGGACTATATTCTACCCGACGATGTCAAATTCTTGGCACCGCATGTCTATCGCCATCGTATTCTCCTGAAACCGGATGCCGAGATTGAAGGATTAACCCCCGATGATATAATCGATCGACTCCTCGCGGAGGCAGAAATCCCGCGTTAGGTCTAAAGATGCATTTAAGCAATCGTCTCCTCATCTTCCTACTTCCTGTCGCTATTCCGATTGTGCTTTACAACGTTTCACCTTACTTGTTGATTGTCGGTGGCGCGTATGTGGTGCTGCTGTTCATCGTGAGTACAATAGATTACATAACAAATCCGCTGTTGAAGAACGTTGAGATTCACCGTGAGATGAATTCAAAGTTTTCGTTGGGTGTCGAGAACGTCGTGACGCTGAAGATTGTTAACCGCTCGCGCCATCGACTCAAGCTGCGTCTCAAAGATGATTTTCCCGACGAGTTTCTGTTTGAACAAGTACTCCATGACTGCTATGTTTCGCCGACGGACCATGTGGATATATCGTATCGTCTTACACCGTTACGGCGAGGTATTTATCAGTTTGTTGATATTCATGTACGGTGTTGGGGCGTTTTGGGACTTGTCGTTCGACGGCATCGGGTCCCCGCAGCGACGGAGGTAAAGGTTTATCCGAATCTACAAGCGGTACGGCAATATGAACTCTTAGTGAAGCGCGGAATGCTCCACCAAATCGGGCTTAAAACTTCTCGACAATTCGGGGAGGGTACAGAGATGGAGCGGTTGCGCGAGTATTCACCCGACGACGATTTCCGGCGGATTGATTGGAACGCTACTGCCCGTCAGCGCAAACCGATTGTCCGGGAATTTGAGACGGAACGGAGCCAAGATATTGTGATTATGTTAGATACCGGTCGGCTCATGGCATCGCCGATCCTTTTAGAAACCTCCGCACCGTCCACCACAGCGTCAACATCGCAAAAGGCGATGCTTAAATTGGATTACGCCATCAACACAACGTTAATGACTGCTTACGTTTCGACGCTCAAAGGAGATAGGGTCGGATTAATCGCTTTTGCGGATACCGTTCATCAATATCTCGCCCCGAAGCCAGGGAAAAAGCAGTTTCTCACAATGCTGGAAACGATCTACGCCCTGCCGGTTCACTCGGTTGAAGCGGACTTTGAAACGGCGTTCAAATACCTCGCTTCAAAACAACGAAAACGCGCCCTCATTATCCTTTTCACCGATATTCTGGACAAGGATTCTGCTGAGGGAGTAGCCGCCTATGTCTCACAACTCTCCAAACATCACCTTGTCGCCTGTGTAACCTTGACGGATTCCGGCATCGTCGAATTGGCAGAGCAGGACGCTGCAGATTCCAAGTCGGTTTATCAGAAAGCCATTGCTGAGCGTCTACTACAGGAAAAACACGCGACGTTAGAGATCCTGCGCCGTCGAGGTGTCATCACAATTGATGTTCCTGCGCATCAGTTGACGATGGCGGTGGTGAATAAATACTTGGAACTTAAAGCGAAGTCTCGGATTTGAATGCCGTTGTTTGTAGAAGTAGGCTATGCCCTTACTTCGGGTGGTTGATTATGTTAGGTTCTTTCATCGCAAAAAGATAGGTAAACAGTAAAACCCCGGTTACAGCACCAAATCCGATTTTGAAGGACGATGGTAAACTGGAAGGGGACACGAAACCTTCAATAATTCCAGCAACGACGAGCAGCGCGACACATCCAGCAAGCAACCGGATAGCCGTTTTTGCGGCATCCGTCAAAGAACGCTTTCGCGTAAACAGCGACGGCGCGATGAGTGAATATCCCAGCTTTAACCCGGCACCTCCGGCAATAAAGATCGTTGTCAGTTCAATATAGCCGTGTGGGGACACAAACGACCAAAGCGATAGCGCAGCCCCGTTGACTTGGCACAATCCAGCGATCGCACCGATGAGAATACCGTTGAGGGCTAAAATATAGATAGTGCCTGCCATGAATGTAATGCCCCACGCAAAGGCATAGAAAGCGACCCGAATGTTGTTCGTCATGACAAAGGAGGCGAATAGGTTTCGATTTTCCGTTGATGTATCGTTCCACGCACCTCCTTCTAACTCCTTAATATGAGATAGGACCCGGTCAGGGACGAGCTTTTCTGCGAATTCGGGTGTTGCCAGAGCGATCCAATAGGCTGCAGTAAACGCAAGGACGAACATCAGGAACGATGCCCCGATGAAACTCAGGTTCTCTCGGAACAGTGTAGGGAAGCCGAAGTGAAAAAAATCCCGAAAGGTGCCGCGCTTGAACGGAGAGGTCTGATAGACCTTAGAATGTGCTCGTGATGCAAGCGCGTTCAGATACGGGACACATTGATCTTGTGGGAAATCACGACGGGCAACCGCTAAATCGGACGTAACGCGCCGGTATAGATACCCCAGCCGGTCGAGTTCTCTCGCACTTGCGCCACGTGAATGGTTTAGCAGTACTTCAAGCTCGTCCCATGTTTTCTGTTTTTTGGCGATGAATTCTGTAGATAGCATGTCTTCGATGGTGGGGGTTGTACCCCGTGCTGTATTGTTGTTAATTGTAACATGAGTTCGTCTTAAGGATTTAGAAGAATCCGACACGATGTATCATGTTTATCACGGATTTGGCAGCGAATGTGTTCTGCACTCCAGCGGAGTGCTATGTCTATAGAAAACGAATGTCTAAATTCTGGCACTCCAGCGGAGTGCTATGTACGATAAAACGACATACCGCTCCTCTGGAGCGGGAGCATCAAGTTTAATAGCTGCTATAGACATATTGCTCCTCTGGAGCAAAGGGCGGATTTTGGGTATGGTGCTATGTTTAACAGGCGATCAACCGAGGTCCCATAGCGATTAGCGTATGGGCACTATATCTGCTTGGATTTTTATTATTGAACTTATATTAATTAGACAACATTTTGTATCAAAAATCAACCTTTTTGCTCGGAAAGGGACGCGCTTCCACAAATGAACGAACAATTATCCGTAGAAACACCAGAACAAATTGACATCAATTTCCAGCAAGCAGGTATTGGATCACGTTTCTATGCAGCGCTTATTGACTTCTTGTTACTCGCACTGATTTTCCTTGTCGGATACTACGTCAACGAGCGTTTTATCTCGGAGCTTGGAGATGTTCTCGGCAAGTGGCTTAGCGCGTTGGGAGGTGTCATTGTCTTCGTACTCAACTGGGGCTACTACATGGTATTCGAGATTACCACGAATGGGCAATCGCTTGGAAAGCGTGTACTCGGTTTGCGCGTTATTAAAGAAGGCGGATACCCGATTAGTTTTGCTGATTCTGCAATCCGTAATCTGGTGCGGATCGCCGATTTTCTCCCTCTCTTTTATGGGGTAGGTTTACTTGTTATGTTGCTGAACAAAAATTGGCAGCGATTAGGGGACCTGGCTGCCGGAACACTTGTTATTAAAACAGTCCGCACGGAGTTGACGCTTCCCGCTACAGATTCACAAGCGGGGGCACCCTCCGTTAACGTTTCACCCCGAGAACTTATGTATGCTGCTTGGATCCAACCGGCGTTAGTCACGGAGACTGAAACGCGCGCAATATGTGAATATCTCGCTCGTCGTGCAAAGCTCTCTGAGGCTCGCCGTGCAGCGTTGGCGAGTGCCATCGGCAGCCCGATTGTTGAAAGGATGGGGGGCAGTGGTTCAATTAGCTACGATAAATTTTTAGAGGAAGTTTACACGCTTAAAATGTCAAAGACAACCTAAAGGACCCTTGATAACCAAGATAAGAAAATGCTTTGTTGAGGAAATAGAGATGTCAGAACGAACGGATCCCTCACAAATGAATAATGAACCCCAAAAACTACACGCGATGGGGTTTGGAGAGCTTCTCGATACGACGTTCAGCCTCTATCGTGCGCATTTCAGGTCGTTTCTTGTGATAACCTCCGTTTACTGTGTTGCGATGCTCATCGTGTTTTCGATCGTTTTTCTTGATGATTCGGTTGGAAGAGGTGCGAGGATAGCCATCTGGATATCTACTATTAGTGTTATCTTCGGTGTTTCTGTCTTTGTCGTGACTGGACTCGTGTTTGCCAGTGCCGAAGTCTATTTAGATGGCAGGATCAGAACAGGTGCTGTGCTTAGGCAAGGGATGCGCCGATTTTTCCAGTGTTTCATTGGTTCGCTTTTATTCGGATTGATCGCGTGTCTCAGCTTATTGCTTACAAACATTCTGTTCGCGGTACTCGTAGACGCTTATATAACCACTGTAGGTATAGGTGGTGTAAATGTTTTTCTCTTGAATTTCACTGTTGGCTTGGTCTTTGTCATCATAATAGTTTACTTCGCCGGTTTCTTTCTACCTTATTGGAGTTTCTTCGTTTCTACTGTTTCGTTAGAGGAAAGATCCATGCGAGTCGGGTTAAGACGCAGCCGTGAGCTAATTAGGGGGACACGGCTGCGCGTCGTTGGGATGGTCCTAGCGATTTTCTTACTCTCTCTCGCAATTGGTGTTATATTCCGCATTGCTTTCGGGTTTCTGCTGAGTTTGACAGAACATGTTGGTATGATGGAGTTTCTAAAAACGTTTCGATGGACAACCTACTCGCAACTCCTTGAAAATCAATCCGAGACATCTCTCTCTTACGTGCTGATGTACCTTATCAACGTGGGCGTTGACACCTTTACGATGCCGATCTGGGTTATTGGTTGCACGCTCCTTTACTTCGACCAGCGTATTCGGAAAGAGGGATTTGATATAGAAATGATGGAAACACATCAAGGAGAGTAGAAAGTGACAGATGTAGTGGAAAACAGTGGTCCTGTTGACACACCGCCGCGACAACCAAAGTTCATTTCAACGATATTTAAGTGCTATCGGGAAAACTTTGTTCTTTTCTGGCGTATCATGATGCCCGTTATAATTTTCAGTTTTCTATTTGATCTTGGATCGAGTTTCTCTGCCAGCTTTTTCGATCCAGAGGAGTTATGGCATTTTGACACTGCCCGCGGTGTGTTTGTAAATGAAGATCCAAAGTCAGTAGGTGTGGACTCGGGAATGATCTTCGGTTTTCACGCATTCAGTATCAGTTGGTTGTGGTTAACGATGTGTCCGCTTATTCTTGCCATAGTAAAACCCCGTCGTGGTGCGAAGGTCACTGCTCGAAGTGTTTGGCGGCGCACCGGCAGCGAAGCCGGACCCATTTTAGCGGCATCCTGCCTGTTATACGTGGTTGGAATCGTTGCTCTGCTTGGCTTTCTACTGCTTACGGTAAAGGTAATCCCTAATATTCCTGATTCTCCTTATGCTTCAAGTCTCTGCTTAGGCCTTTTCCTACTTGTAGATGTCATAATCTATTTTGCGGTCAATTGGAGCCTCTACAATCAGAGTATTATCATTGAGAATCAGCAGTCGACAACTGCATCGCTGCGTCGCAGCAGTGAACTGGTTCGCGGAGTGTGGGGACGCACTTTCGGCATGTATCTATTGCTTGCCTTTGGGACTATGGCACTTACCTCTACGATCCTCGGTTTTACGTTGCTGCTGTTTTCACTGACTGTGCCTGAATTTGCATCGCTTCGTGAGGTGTTGCTGTCTGTGAAATCCTTGACATTCTTTTTTGGCGGTTATGCAAGGATAAGTTTCGAGAGCGCGCCGAATTTCTGGACGGTTGGGATAATGGCTCTGTTGAATACACTCATAAATGCGGTTGTGGCACCTGTCTGGGCAATCCTGACGACGCATCTCTATATGGAACGGACAGGGGATGTGCTTACACGTGAGTAGAAGTGAACCTGTTGGTTGAGATTTGATTGAATATAGAAGCCGTGAGCAAATGTGGGACGCAATCGCAAAACGTTCATCCGACATACGGCTCAGGATTGTGCTCAACCTCCACAAGGAGTGTGTCTACGTACGTCTTAATGTGGAACAACCGACAGACTGAATCTCCCACCGGACCTTGCTTTAACGGACCCACCCCCTCCCAGAATTCGCCAAGCTCTGGACGCTTCAGCCCGATGTATGCTGCCTGCGAGTCGTCAGAAAGGCGTTTGTTCCAATGGATAACCTCAACGAGATGGATATAGGTCGAGGTCTGATAATCGACACCGAGCATGAGGAGTTTACCGTTCGCTGTGTAAGCACGGAACATCGGTGAATGCGTGCCGTAAGTCTTCCCCCATGGGTAATAATCCCACGGCGATCGGTAGCCTTCGCGTCTAAGATGATCGGACACAAACGCTTCCGCGTCTTTCCCACGAGCAGCGACGGCGTGCGAATAATGGTCGGAGCGATAGGTGCCGGGCATCTGCCGGAAGAACTCCGTCAGCCATCCCACCGTAGATGGGGTCTTCTCAATATTCCACGATGCTACGCGTTCTTCCCGACTCGGTAAAAGACTAAAGGTCGGCATCAGGATTAACCCGTCTTGACCAACGGCTTCTTCTAAAGCAGAGATCACCGTGCCAGCCCCACCTTCAACAGCACCTAAACTTTTGAAAGATGAATGGATAAAAAGTGTGTCTGCTTTTTCAATACCGAGATCGGTAAAATCTTGAATGAGTTTTTCATGTGTGTAAGGTATTTTCATTATTTGCTCTTGAAGAAAGTTATCATATCGGTGAAACCGTAGAGACTGATGCTGTGATAGGTGATAGTCAGATCTCTTAACGCTTCTTCAAAGATTTTTGCCCAATCCGCGATGAGTGGTGTCGTTAACTGCGCCGATTCTCTGTTGGCGAAATAGCCGAGCGTAACGTGCGGCACGTATTCGGGATGCGCGATTTTCACAGGAAAATTTTCATAGAGAGTTTCGCGGCGATTTTTAATCTCTTCGAGAATCTGGACTGATTCCTGATCTGCTGGCTTCAAAAGGATACCCATCCCGGTACCCCATTTGTAGAGTGTATCAAGTCGAAAAGTGATATTCCAATCCAAATTTTGCGTTAGCGAAGATGCGCTTGTCCAGCGGGTAAACTCGCTATTTTCATGAAATGTGTGAGGGAGTTTGTTTACAAAGTCTGCCCAGACTTCCTGTTCCGAAGGATTCGCATCTGCGATATTGCCGACGTTTAAGCCGTCCCAGACGGTGACATGGTAGGTGCTCGGCGGAAGTGGGCAGAAGAGATATGTATTTGTCAGTAGGTTGGTATCGATACGATCAAGCGTGTCAACGAAGGCTTGATAGAGTTCCAAGGTCGGATGGCTCGAAACGCTATCCAATTTCATGAGTTTGCTATTTTCTTGTAGTGGTGAGAAACTGCCGTCTGGATTGTCGAATAGGAGCGAAAATCCGTTGTAAGGTGCCCAACGTGGTGCAAAGCCGAGGATTTTATCGTGCGTGATGGTTATCATAGTGTGTCTCTTTGTGAAGTGGGTTTATAGAGTAGATTCAGTCTTTTAAAGAAACAGGGAACAATTCCGCAACTGTGGCGCAAACTAACATTTTGTGCGACAAAAGCCATGTTTGGTGGGTAAAAGTCTGATATGTTTGGTTGAACTAAGGTTTCTTTCTATCAGGTATTGGGGTGTTTTTCAAGCCATGCATTGAACTCGTCTACAGATTCAACTTTATCCTCAAGAACAGCCCGATAGATTGCCATGCTATTGTAGATGTTACCCCGATAATCGGGGTGTTGACAGATAACGTGTTTGATACGCAAAATTGCAGAACGATCCGTCTGCTGTAGCTGCCGGTGCAGCGCGTCAGCTTCGGTTATATGTTTTTGATAATCTGTGTTACCATATCCCCAGAGATCTATCTTCCACTCCCGTTCCGCATAACGAAGCAGAATGCCCCAATAAAGCCCGTGGTCGAATCCCGGGAAGTTCCGAATGAAATGGTTTGAATATGACATCTTCGTTATCTCAAACTTTGTTGCGATTCTTTTAGCGAGTTCAAAGAAGCGTTCTACGTTCTGTTCATCTGGTAGATTCATGCTGATGTCAATGTCGGGCCATGTCATCATATCCAAGGCGTAACTTCCAATAACCTGGGTAGTGCCGAAAGCACTGAGCATCGAGAGCAGTCCCTCTTTATCAAGCAAATCGCTTGCTTCCTGACGGAGTAATTTTGAATGTTTAAGGATCTCTTTATCGCTCATTTTAATTCCCTTGTCTGCAAATCTATTTACACACTAATTAAACGAGAATGGTTCATTATTAGCGGTGTTTTTGTACCGCAAACTTTTAGTTTGCGGGAACCGATAGACGGAAACCAGCAAGCGTGCGATCCAAATGCCACAATCTATAGTAAAACCCGAAAATAAGAGAGCACTTTGGAAAACACAAAACACCTCACCACCGCTGGCGAGGATTGTATCCTCGCCTCTTTGGAGTGTCTAATTAATTCTAAACTTTACTATAAATGAGGTTTCAAAAAATAATTCGGTAATACTGTAAAAGTCGATTGTCCATTACAGGTGTAAAGTTTTTGAAACTAAATTCGTCAGATCGTTTTCTAATGCTCCTTACATAGCAGGTTTCCGAAGAAAGTGCGAGAAGGTGCTTCGTCTTTCCTATAGACATATTGCTCCGCTGGAGCAAAGAGGTCTCTTTACGAATAAACATTTCTTCACGCCAGAGGCGTGGTATGTCTATAGAATCAACAGAGTTCATAGCTGCACTTTCTTCGGCTTGCTATGTGTGTTGACGAAGTGTCTGTTGTAGAAAAACCACCTCTGTAACGCAACGCTGCCGAAATATTTACACATCCGTCAATCACAGAGAGCCTATAATCTTGTAAATTCTTGTTCAGACCATTAAAACCGAACATTACCGATTTAAATACTGAATCGTCATACAGATTGTGCTACAAAGAGGGTACATCAGGCGACTTTTATGAATTGAGATATTGGTGCAGTTGCAAGGATTTACGAACCACCTCAATTAAACGGCACCATGTGATCGCAACAACTCGACGATTTTTCCGGCATCCACTCTGCGCATCCGCTGCGCGACTTGTAGTGGTGTCAGTCCTTTCCGATTTTTAACGTTCGGATCCGCACCTTTGACGAGCAACGCTTCCAACGCGGCTCGCTGTTTTTCGCTGCTCTTTATGGTCGATCGGATCGCCTCAAACAGCGGCGTTTCGCCGTTGTTGTCGGTAGCGTCAAGGTTCGCGCCTTTTTCCATAAGCAGATTGATGACTTTGAGAAAACCCGCCTTCGCTGCACAGTGTAACCCCGTTTTCCCTTTATAATTCTGAATATTAATATCGGCACCGAGTTCTAAAAGCCTCAGGATTTCCTCTGGATGCTCCCCGTTATCGCCACGGCATGCGTAGACGAGTGGGGTCCACCCCATGTGGTTCTGTGCGTTTATGTCTTTAGGCGGGACACCGTGTGCCTTGAGCAACACGCTCATTTCAGAATTGTCGTCCAAGATGCGCGGTGCTTTGCTCGGATCGGCACCATTTTTGAGGAGCTGCTCGGTAATCTCCACTCGATTCTCCGAGACAGCGTAATCCAATAAGTGTTCGCTGTATGGCGCAATTAATGCCCCGCGCGAGATGAGCAATTCAACGATTGCACGGTTTCCACCCATGATGGCGTAGCAGAGCGGGGTTGCCCACGCTGTTTCTCGGTGTTCAAAGGTGTGCGGTTTTCCTGCCGGTAGCATCACCGCCTGAAGGTATCCTGTGTTGATGAGACTTGGGGCGTTATCGAGATGCGAGCGGACTGTGTCGTAATCTCCGAGATAGGCAGCGGTGTGAATGTCAATTGTCGCGCCCTGCTGAAGCAGATAGTCTGCCACGAGGTCGCGTCCTTCGTAGCGTGCCACGCAGTAGGGGGTTATCTCAAGGCGGTGCTGGATGTGGTAGCAACCGGGCAGATTTATATCGGCACCGCGTTCAAGGAGGAACTCAACAACTTCCAACTTCCCTCGATATGCCGCTTCCCATAGCATTGTCCGACCGTGTGAACCGACGGTGTGAATCCAAGTAGGATTGTCATCGACCAATTGACGAACGGTGTCAAGGTCGCCGCGCCCTGCCGCCGCCGCAACGATTTTAAGGAAGTCCCTCTGGTTTCCGGTGAGTTGAACATTTGGCATTTACACTTTCCTTGTTTTGTTTGATGACACAGGAGTCCCCCCACTCGAGAGGAGTGCTATGTCTATAGAAAACGGAATGTCCAAGTTCTCGCACGCCAGCGGAGTGCTATGTATTATGAAATCACATACCGCACCTACGGCGCGGAGACGTCAAGTTGGATGGCTGCTATAGACATGCTGCTCCTCTGGAGCAAAATATTGGTGTTGAATGTTATATTAGGTTTCACTTGCGTTCAACCCAACCTACGGTACTTATTTGTCTCTATTTAGTGTGCCTTAATCCGCATCTACAACACGGGGACGACTGCCAATGGAGGGTGGCAACAGCATCCGTTTCTGTTGTTCTGTCAACTCACCGTATTTGCTGATATCGTAATAGTGGCCTGCCCACGCGGAGTGTCCGGGACTGTATTTATAGAGCAGCGCGCGGCGTTGGTGATCTGCTGTCCACGGCATTGTGCCGTGAATGAGGGCTTCCGTGAAAAATAGCACGTCTCCTGCTGCCAGAGCCGGTTGGACAACATAGTGTGTTGGACGCTCGAACTGTCGAACGTCTGACGGGATTTCCCGCAGGAAATTGCTCTTGTGGCTGCCCGGAATACAGGCGAACCCACCTGCGCCTGCGGGTGCGTCTGCCAGATTGTAGGTCATCACACATAAGCCGTTGCGCATGATACCGTCTCGGTATTTGTACCAGTGATCGCCTTCGGGACCGCCGGGTCTACCGCCGTCTTCACCGCCGTGCAATCTGCCGCGTCCTTCACCGCCGCTCATGAAAATGGCGTAGTCGTGGTCGAGCCGGACGTGCGGACCCAATAGGTCAATGAGATACGGCAGAATTTTCGGATGGTCAATGAGCCGCTTAAAGGGTTCACCCCAGAGGCTTGGGGGTCCCTGACGTTCGGTGTTATCGATGATGTCGTTCATCTCAGCGACTTCATCGTCGCTCAAGACGTTCTTTATGATGAGATAGCCTTCAAGGTCTACCTGAAATTTTTCTTCACCTGTCATAATAGAGAATCCTCTCATTTGGCTGTCAGCCGTCGGCTGTCAGCAATTGGTTAACAACGGTAGTCAGTTTGTAGGTTGGGTTGAACGAAGCTGGAAAGGGCGATGCCAAAACCCAAACACGTTTCAGATGCTATACACCATCGTATAACACCGAGGACGTAGTGAAACCCAACGGCTTGTCTATATTCTTGTGATCAATAGGAAAACGTTGGGTTTCACTCGTTGTTTTTGCGACAGTCGGTGTATAACCATACGCCGCTTTTTCGAGTAGATGGGGTTTGGGGCTATCCGTTCAACCCAACCTACGATGCAGTCCTTTCTTAAGTTGATGCCTATGGTATGGTTGAAAACCATGCCTACCAATTGGAGGTAAAATTTCTTCAATCCGTATCAACGACGCGGGGACGTCTGCCGATGGATGGTGGCAACAACATCCGTTTCTGTTGCTCTGTCAATCCATCATATTTACTGATGTCGTAGTAGTTGCTCGACCATGCCGAATGTCCCGGACTGTATTTATAGAGCAGCGACCGACGTTCATGTTCCGCTGTCCACGGCATTGTCCCGTGAATGAGTGCTTCGGTGAAAAACAGCACGTCTCCCGCTTCAACGGGAGGTTGGACGACGTAGTGCGCAGGACGCTCAAATCGGCGCACCTCTGTTGGGATTTCTGGTGCGAAGTTGCTCTTATGGCTCGCCGGAATACATGCAAACCCACCTGCGCCTGCCGGTGCGTCCGCCAGATTATACGTCATCACGGACAGTCCGTTCCGCATGTGTCCGTCTCGGTATTTATACCAGTGATCGCCGACGTGTCCACCGGCGCGTCCACCGTCTTCGCCGCCGTGCAATCCACCGCGTCCTTGTCCTTTTTCCATGAAGAGGGGGTAGTCATGGTCGAGACGGACGTGCGGACCTAATAGATCAATAAGATACGGCAGGATTTTCGGATGGTCGATAAGCCTTCTAAAGGGTTCTCCCCAGAGACTCGGTGGTCCTTGAAGATCGCCTTTATCAATAAAGGCGTTCATCTCGGCGACTTCATCGTCGGTCAGAACGTTCTTTATGACGAGATACCCCTCGAGATCTACCTGAAATTTTTCTTCACCTGTCATGTGTGCAAGCTCCTTTCGTTATGGCTAATTGTAGCATAAACTTTCAGTTTGTGTTTCCTTTGTAGCATAGACTGTTCGTCTGTGCACTCAGGTGCGGTTAATGCGATATAAACTTTTAGAAATGGTGTAAGTTTACATTTCGACAGAAGCGAGACCTGCCACCCCCGCTGGCGAGGATTGTATCCTCGCCCTCTTTTGGTGTATACATAATTGTATATTTTACCATAGTCTGATCTTATTGGTGGCATAGAATTCAAACAAATTGTGTTGTCAGTTCGGATAGTTTGGTTATTGTTCTCACATCAAGCGTAAATTCTTTTTCCGCCAAACTGTTTTTATTGACGCTGAAGTCGAACGCATTGCCTTCATTTTTCCTTTGTATCAGTATCGGGATAATACCAGCGGCGCGAGCGGCTTCCGTATCGTCTTCCGTGTCTCCAACATAAACGACTTCTTCAGGCTTCATCCGAGTCTGTTCAAGAGCTGAGTCAAATATTCTCGGATCCGGTTTCTTGATACCCACTTCAGCCGAAATAACCACCGAATCGAAAAAATGCGTCAGACCTGACTTGCTCAGAACAGAATGAACATGCGGTGGATGGTCGAAATTGGAAATAAGGGCAAGTTTTTTGGAGCAATGTAGTGTCCGCAGCACGTGTAGTGCCTCAGAATCGAGCGATATATGTCTTTGCCAAACACTGGCAATTTTGTTTGCGATTTCTGTTATATCTTCAGAGGTTAGATTTAGATGTAAATCGGAACAGAGGTTTTGGATACGTTGCTCAAACACCGTCAGATTGTGTTGTCGCGGTGTCGGTTCGCTTTTGCCAAAAAACTGATCGCAGGTTTTAGCAAATGATTCTATTGAATGCGTCAACCCTTGCAATCTGAGATGTTTGTGAAACGCGTTTAGCCAATCAGACCATGCGGCATCCATATTCCCGTACACCAAGAGCGTCCCGTATAAGTCAAAGAAAATTCCGTTAATGGTCATTTTGTGTTCCGTTGCCCGATGATAGATTGCGTCAAGATTGGGCTTTTGTTGTAAGCCATTCCCTAAATATTTATGTTTGACAGTTGCAGGTTCAAACGGATTTTCTGTCTTTCGGTGTGGTCACTTCAAAATCAAAACCGCCAAGCACATTGCCGTTCACCTCCAACTCGAAGCGATGCCATCCCAGACACGCTTTTCCATCGTGGTGCTGCTTGAGTGAAGGCAACGGAAACAGAGATTTTTCGTAATCGACACGCTGTCTCGGTTTCAGTTTTCGTTGACTGAGACGGTAGCGTTTGCGCGTAATATGTCCCGATGGGCGTTTGTAAGCGACGGCGTAATAGGTCAGGATCGTCTGCTCAGCATCAGATTCGCTCTGCACGCTGAACGAAAAATCGAAAGTCTCGTTGATGGGAAGCGTCTGACGTTCAGGCTTTAGTTCGATCAACGCGATGTGTGCTTTGTCTAACTTCGGCACCGCTCCCAAGCCGAGGAGTTTAAAGGCGCGTTCGTCCCCAACCTTCACCTGATATTTGAGTGCCTGCTTGAGAATCTTCTGCGTTTCTACTTTACCGTCCTGACCCCACCGTTCCAATGTGGCGTAACCCGCCTCTGGATAGTCTTTGACGATGTCGCGCATGTCTGTGGCGACCTGCTCTCGAACACGGGCATCAGGATCGTCTTTGAGTATCTCCAAAAGTGCAAAGATTGGTTGTGGGTCTTGAATAAAAGGTCGAAGCCATTTTTGCCTTATGCCGCGTGTGCAGAGCGATGCAGCGACGAACAGACGGAGGTTTGCGTTTTTGTCCGTGACCCACTCACTGAAACGTTCAAAACAGCGATTGGGGTCTTTGATGATAAACTCACGGATTTCACGACCACGAGTACAGCGGTGTTTTGAGAGTTCGTAGAAAGCGTCCAGAGATGCGTCGAAATCTGCTAATCCGTAGAGGCTGATGAAGTGGGCAATCGGTCTCAGGCTTGTCTCAGTTTCGGCGGTGGGATGTCGAGCGGGTTCCGGTGGAGCCTCCATCTTGACGTAGTTCATCAGGATGGCGAGTGCGTCGGAGTAATCCTGTGGCAGATGCTGGCGTAGGACGCGACCGATGGCTTTCGTCACGTTGTAGATCGTCTGCCCCACCATATCCGTCCGAACGTCCGAAACGAAGGCAGACACATCGAATTCCGGATAAATGCGCTGAATCTTTTCACTGATGACCAATCCATCTTGTGTCAGATCAAAAAGCGTGCGTTGTTCTCTCATAGTCAGGAGAATTCTTCCTTTGGAAAACGGATGATTTCCAAGCGTATGAAAATAATAACATATCTGGTGGAGGGAAGTCAACTGTGGATTAAGGATATCTGGGTGTTGATTTTCACTTATCAGCAGTCAGTTGTCAGGAGAAGCAAATTTCTGTTTTCACCCGCGTTGGTTCGGTGTAACGCTTGTAGGTGGGGTTTGTAACAGCGTTCACTTTATTTTCCGTTTCTGTGTTGCCAACGGTGTGTGGGTTGTTTTCTTATGGTGTTTGTTACAACCCTGATTTTCATAAAAAGCAGTAGATTATGGATCACAAGCAATACATAAAACTGAGACAATTTAACTTTAGATTTCTCTCTATTAAGCAGTTCAGTGTATTCTTATCAAAAGGCTTTAGGACTTATTTTCATCTACTAAAAATCCATACGAAGTCATAGTGAGTAAAACATAAGGATGTAGCGAGATAGGGACGGAAAGGGAGATAATTTGTGTCCTTTTCTTTCCGTTTCGGATCCCCATTCACTTTGAATTCTTAGTTCTTACTCGCTATAAGTTCTACGCATAAATATAGGAATAGTAGCTTCACGTCCTAGCAGTGAAAAGGAGGCAAGCCAACAGAATATTGGGGCGCACCGTCTGATTTTTTCTTCACCAACTAATTTGCAGGAAAGGTACACCATTAAAGGAGATTCGTCACTATCCAGAAAATCCATAGCGGCTGTTATTTTTTCTTTTGAAATCTCAATGAGTTCACTGTCTCCAGGTGCTAACGTGAATACTCTACCATGTTGTTTAAGGAAACTGTAATGCAGAACTTTACTAGTATCGGTCATTTTTAGCATTGCCCTTTTGCCATACCACTGCTTTATTTTTTTCGGTAGAAGTTTTGAAATTAATACCTTCTTCTTCCACCTTAGCCGTTGTGCTATTTTCTTGGACAGAAGTTTTTCTAAAAATTGAACTGATAGTCCTGTTTCCTTATCATCCGAAGGGCTTTTGGAAAAATTGATTCGCAATTCTTGAACCGCGACAGGAACCCGTCCGGTGTTAACGATTGTTCCGTTTATACAAGGTGACGATTTAAATAATTCGTTGACAACATCAGCGATAAATTTGTTTTTGTCAATTTCTGCTTCCTCCAAGTTATTGAGGAAAGCAGACCATTTCTTTTCAAATAATTTGCTACCGATATCAGCGATAAATTCGGCAATAATTTCATTTCTGTCATTTTCTTCTGATTTCAGGTTCTCTCGGAAAGCAGACCATTTCTTTTGAAATGATTCGCTGGTAATATCGGTGATAAGTTCGTTTTTATCAATTTCTGCTGCCATGAAGTTTTTGAAGAAAGATAACAGTTTCTTGCTGTCAAAGTTACCACGGTCAATGCTTTCAATATTCAACGATAATTGCTTTCGATTTTTTAACCGCTCTGACAGGATACCAAGAAAAAATGTGACACACGGCCCTACTACTACGGCAATTGGTTTGAAATCCATATCAAATCCTTCAAAGTAATTAGTGTTTGAAATTTCTGGTTTAGTACTGCAAGCGAAACAAAAAATTAAACAAAATGGGAACATATCCTGTGAAAAGGTTTTCAAGAAATTTTCAGTGGTGGGACTTAAAGAAAATCTGAAAGCCAAGGAACGGTGAACATTTGTCAACGAACTAACTCTGCCGTTTACAATTCGCGATAATCGCCTTGAAATACTTCTCTAACGTGCCAGCTTATGAAGTCTGCGTCTGGATAATAAGTTTGTCTTTGAGGAAAGTTTATCTTTTGCCTATGGAAATCCATAAGCCATTCCTGAAAGCCCTTTGTTCCATGAGCATCGTCAGATACAAGAATTTCTAATCGTTTGGACAATGTGTAAGCTCCGCGGTCAAATAGTTTATGATGCATTACGCAGAGTGCCAATCCATTTACTGCTTCATCAGGCCCACCTGCTTTTTGCCATTTGATGTGACAAGCATCAAGGGCAATAGGGGAATCACCCAATTTCACATCAAAACCGCAGACAGCACATTTATATTCGTAGGCTCTAAGGACATTTTTTCGGAAGTTGGACGTACGTGTTTTCGTATCAAAGGCCTGGAGTGGGAGTTCAATATCAACGGCTTGTAAAATGTCTTCATGAAGCGAAGGAGGAAAGTGAGCATCTAACAGACTTTGAATTATTTCAAAAGTTAGTTCGGAATCGTTTTGGAGTTGTTCGGAGATAGTTTCGTTGAAACCACCAGAGGCATTGTAGTTCCTCAAATCGGTTATGTACGCATCCCCACTATCAGTTAGGCGAATTCTATTAGCATCCGATACCTCCCAAATTCCATCGTTTTGCAATCGCCAAAACGGGAAATGAGGGTTATACCGATCACGTCTCGGTCCAAATTCCCTCAGTAGATTTTCGAGATTCTCCTCTATATCATCAGTGTAAGAAATAAGTCTCTCATCACCACGTAACAATTTCCCAATGGCATACAGGACCAATAACGGTTTATGGGGCGCTCTCTCATCACCACTTTTCCACTGTTCTAATGTTTCAAATTTCTGAAGAATTTGTTTCCTGTTCATTTCCATTGGTAATTTCCTATCACTTATGACAAATCAGACACGGTTCCTCATCATCCTCGTCATCGTGGACATCGGTGAGGATTTCTATCAGACGACGATTCGGTTTTGCTGTTTTCTTGGATGCCATCGCCTTTTCGGTATTTGCCTTAATCTGTGCTATCCGTTCGGGTTTTGACAATTCTTCTAAACTTTCACCTTGACACCACGTGAACCGTTCACCTGTTTCTGGATTGAATTTCTCGTATTCCTTGGCGAGTTCAAAGAGGTCTGGATGTTGTTCTAGCAATCCTACCCATTCGGATTTACGCTGGAAAAAGCAGAAATAACAACCGGAACGCGTCCGCCACTGATAGTATTCAGGCAAACCGAGTCCACTTTCTTCCAGAATACGGTAAACATCGTCTTTAGTGATGCCGTCCTCTTTGAAGGGGTATTTAGGTTCAATGTTACGGAGGGAAGGTGTTTTCAGCGGCTTGTAACCAACGCGGTCTTCGTCGGCGCGGATAGCAATGTAGTTATATGCATTATCTTCGCCGACGTAATCTTCAAAAGGTTTGATTTTGAGGTTAACAGTGCACCAGCGGACTTGAGATGACGGCAATAAACCACCATAAAGCGTCAGCCAGTGGTCGAAATCGCGGTTGCTGTGGACATCGGTATCCATGTTGAGACGGACAATCGGTTTGCCGAGAAATGCCTCCAGTTTGTCAAGAAACTCGTAAGTCTCAGGCAATTCCTTACCGGTATCAGAAAAGAAGTATTCCATCTCTGGTACCCTGTCCCGCATGTAGACAGCAAGTGCGGAACTGTCTTTTCCTCCAGAAAGACCGAGCAGGTGGCGGACTTTTTGTTCCATGTTTTCTCCTAAAGTAGGCGTTTATTGAAACCTCTACGTTTTAATCATAGGATATATGTGCTAAAATGTCAAATTGTGCGTTTTACAGTCAAAATGCGACACAGATGCCGCCCCTCTGGGGCTTAGGTGTTTGGTTGATGCGCGTTCTACACAGATGCCGTCCCTCTGGGACTTAGATGCGTTGCAAAATCGGGGTTACAAACTCCTCCCAAAAGCCAAAATGAACATCTCATGTCAAAAACTTCACACACCCGTTTTATTTTTCCTCTTGCATCAATTTTTGTGAAATACGCGCTAAAACCGCGAGACGAAATTCAGAATTTCCATCCGCGTCAAATTTATCAAACACTTGCTCAATTTCATGTTCTATTTTATTGGCTTGTTCCTCGGCTGTTGAAGGCAGCGTAACAACCTGTTCTTGTTCAGGTTCGTTAGGTCTCGTAATACCGATCCGAATTGGCTCTCCTGCCGATGATTCAGTGTGCTTCCGTTTTTCATAAGATACCGCTTCAAAGTGGCGAAATTTTCTTGCGAGTTGAGAGAGGTTACTTTCAAATTGCGCTTTATCCACGTCTATCCATGATGCAGGAGGCTTTTTAGTAAGAAGGGTTGCGATTGCCTCAAGCCAACTGGTGAAATTGTGTCCAGCACTATAAATATTGATTAAAAAGCCTTTGAGTTCAGTGTCAATTGTTACTTCCAACAAGGGTTCAGCTCTGGTAGCCAGTTCGGTTCGGAGTTCTTCCTTATTGGGTGTTAAATTGAAAGCCTCCACAAGCAGCTGCTCAACAGAATTTAACAGCATTTCGTAAGCCTGTTCTAATTCGGATAATGCGTCTTGTAGTGTGTTGAAAAAATCCGAAGTTACTTTTGCATCTGTTGCTGTTTCCGCATCGAAAATGGGGAAGCCGAGAGCATCTGGTAACTCTTTAAAGAGAAGTTCATCAGGTTCACGCGCACTCTGAACAACTTTACGGAGATTTTTCGCTATATCACTTATTTCTTGTGTTGCCAGCGTGTACTTCGGGAGTTGTGAGATAAAGCGCATGAGCGGCGTGACCACCGTTAACAAATCTGGCTTTTCGGTTTTCACCGGTTGGTTGAGCATCTGCAAAAGTTGTGCGAACAGATCTGCACGGATACCAGCCATCTGGAAGCGTTTCATCTCAAATTGTTGCGGTGCTTTCAGCAGTCTTTCAAAAATAGGCATTGACCAGTCTGCTATAAAGGATCCGTTTTCATAGAGTGCTACTTCTGTTTTGTAATGAAGCATCACAGCGCATAAAAGGATAGGGAGTGGTCCCTCCCTTAGACCTAATGGCGGTTCCTTGAGGTATTGATAGAGATTTTCGACGGGTTGTCGGTCGCCTTCACACTCGGCAAGAAATTTCTCAATTGCTTCCCATGTCGCTACCATTCTACTGTTATCATTCAGCGCCTCTGGCGGATGGAATCCCCACACGTCTGAGACTTCTCGATGTATGCCTGTATTCCATAAGAGGGAGCGATAGATACTCATTTCAGCAGGATAGCCAGTAATACCAAGGTTTTTCCGATTACCATTCTCAAGCATTGCTTGAATTAGTTTCTTTCGTGCTGTTGTTGCAGCACCGGAGATTTTACGCCGATTAATCAATTCATTTCGGATAAGCGGAGTTTTGTAGTAAACATTGTCACAGATTTCTGATAGATATGTGTTTCTTGCTTTTGGAGAGTTAATACCTACAGATTGTCCTTTGTGATACCATGTACAGGAACCTTCGTTGTTGTCACTAAAAATTTCCGTTAACTGATCAGGTACGCCATATTCTGCTTCTATCATCCGTACAGAGAGTTCACGTCTTGCGACCGCATCGCCTTCAAGTTCGGGTGTGTTTTCAGCAATCCAGTGTAGATATACAAGTTGTGTGACGGCATCTCGTAGAAAACCGATGGTGCGCGGGATAGCAATCAACACCTCTTCGCGATTTTCAGTGTCTCTATCGTTTGCTTTTTCAACGAGTTTTGTGACATCCTCTTCACTTACGGGCAGGGCATAGAGGATGAGTCCATCTGCGTCACCGAGAGGCTCTCTCAAGTCCGCGTCAAAATTCTCAAGATCGGTGTAGCGGACGGCAAAGTGACGCAAGGTGCCGGTTTGGAATAGGTGCCGCCGTGCAACAAGCGGACGTGTCGGCATATAGTGCGATAGGTCAGTAGTGAGGGCGACTTTTGTGTCAATATGCGCTGCTGCATCACGGAGTCTTGCTTCAATATCAATATCGCTGCCTTCCCAAAGTGCGTAAACGTCGTTGTAACTACGGTGGATAACTATTGAGCGTCTTTTCAAAGTAGAAAGCGCATTCTTAAATTCAGTGGCGAATTCTTCTGTGTTATCATCTAATGCATAATAGAGCAATTCATCTGAGGCTTTCAGATTCGGAATTGGTTCGTTAACAACACCAAGTAACCCGATGGTTTTAATGAGTTGAACTACCATAGGAGAAGGGGCTGCTAATTGATTTATAGCGGATTCAATCTCTGCCCACTTCTTACCGGTTTGTGATGTGTAGAGACGATTCCCTTGCGTAGTGTTAAGGTAGTCGTATAGATCCGCAAGCGAAAAGGTAGGTAGAACGTTACCATCGTAATGTTGAAGGGACAAAAAATCTTGTAGTCCGTTTGGTTCGCTTGCACTGAGGAAAGCAAAAATAGAGCGTTCGTTCTGTGCGAATCGCCGAAAAAGCGGGCCGATGAGGAGTGATACTGTCGGATGTAGCGGTAGACAACTCTCTAATAAGTGAAGAAATTCGTTCTCCTCAAGTTGGTGCGGCTTAAGTCCTAAGTCAATTGCCGTATTAAAGTTGTCCTTGTGGATGAGTTCTGAACGCTTCTCCAGTGCTGCCCCGACTAAGCGAAGCACCTGTTCAGTGGACTCTGAAAAGGCGATATCTTCAAATCTTCCTTGAACCTTTGACCACTCTTCTTGTTGTGATTTACCGGCGCGTTCCGCATAGCGTTCAAAAGCCTGATGGAGAATTGTCATCAAAAAGAGTGGTGTATTTTCACTTCTGTCTGCGAATTCGGCAAGCGTCTGTAGAACAAACATATCCCCTTGTGTCGGTTGTTGCGTGGCGTACTCAAGAAACTTTCCGAGTTCGTCAATCACGACAAGGAGGCCAGAACCGCCAGACCCACAAATCTCATGGGTTGCAGATTCAAATAAGCTGGTAATTTCAGAGGCAGATGGTAGTGTCCCTTTTTCTGCTGTTTCCAACAGATTTTGACTCTTTTGAATCAATGAAGTAGAGGATATTGTGCTGTTAGAAGCGGTGAGGCCTTGCACTAAACCTCGTAGGAGACCAAGTGAGAGTGGTGCGCGTTCACCGGAAATAAGCACTGGACAGAAACCTGAGAGTGAACTTTTTCCGTTCCCGTTTGTGTACACAAACCGATCATATAGCGTGGTATCTCCTCGTCTTAACAAATCTAAAGCCTGTTGGGTTGTGGAAGTATCGGGATCTCCAAGCAGCTTCGCGGCGAAAAGCGCGAATGCTGATTTTCCCGACCCGTAGGGACCGGTGAGCGACCAAGCCTTTGATGTTGTTTCATTTTCAAGCGTTGCGATGACGCGCGATAACATTTCCCGTGCAGTAGCAGTCAAAACGTATCCATCTAAGGCGTTCGCCGTGTAGAAGTCGCGTTCAAGATGAACCGAACGCCGGAAACGCCCTTTAACCTGAAAAAGCTCTGACAAGGGAACGTTACGCATAATACCTCTCTAAAAGTTCCATCGGATTTAAATTTCCACCTCGATAAACTTGTTTCAAGTCAGCGGTCTCCTCATATCGTAATGCACCATCGGTGAGATCTTCAAGCCTTTCAAGATACAGCGTCATCGTGTTTTCATCTAATCTGAAGATTCGTCCCGGACTTAGGGGCGCGTACATGAGATCTCGGAAGGGCATCGCGTCCCTTTCAGAGAAACTTGCATTCCAAAAGGCAACCAACGTTGCTACGACAATCTCAATTGGCAGCGTTTCTTTTTTACCATGCTGGAATTCATATCCATCGCCATTTGGCAATTCTGCGATTAAGTTGAGTTCAACGAGTGGACAGTCAAATGTCTCTTCGGCTACGGCAACATTGGTGTTATGGCGTGAATGGCAATAGGTTCGGATGGAGCAATTAACATCCGGATGGAGTGTAGTATTGGAAACAGGACGCATGGATTCTTTCTGTTGTGTTCATACGTACAGTTCTTTTTTAAATGTGTCGGGTATGAATTGACTTTCCCTTAGAATGTTGAATGCCCGATACCACGCGGTTGCCTGATTAATATTGGTCGAGATTTGTCAGTGAATTAGCCATAAAGTAGCGGGATCATCAAGGTAAGGGTCAAAGCCATCTGTGTCGTCGAAAATAGTTTTACCGAGTTCAGTCCGGATGAGTCGTCTACGATCAAGCGAGTCAGCCTTAATGAGTCGAGCAACATTGCACCAGTGCCGGATGGAACTTACCATGTTTTTCCCGACACCTAACGTAACGGAAGCATTCTCTGATGAAAAGACGGTCGGATCTTCTGTCACGGCATCAACCCCTTTTTTCAGCCACGTATACCGAAACGGGAACGTCTGGTGGCCCGAGAAAGAGGGATTCGTCAGGTATGAAAGCGTTTTAGGTTCGGAGATTAAGAAATTGTCCATATTACTTATTATACGATAAATAGTCGAAAAAAGCAACATATTTTTCCGAAGGGCTAGAGCTATTCAATTCTCGCGAAATACTCCTGTGAGAAACACTCTCGTGGGAGGGATTTGTAAGCCCGATTTATGTGTGCGTGAAGTGAGGAAGACAACAGGTTTCTAAGCAAAAGGTTCTTTACTGACAACCGATAATTGAATCGCTCCGACACTGTTCAAATTTCGCTTGACGTTGACACAAGCGTATGATAGAATATTTCGAGATTTAAACCGCAAACGAGATAAATTTGTGAAATATAAATATACTATATGTTAACTCATGTAGTGCATTTCTCTTGGAAAATGATGTATGAAAACGGCAGGACTTTTCCGAATTTCGCCCAACATTAACCCAAGGGAACAAACTTCAAATTCTTGCCTTTGACTGCCTTAGAATTTTTAATTTACATTTTACCAAGCCAGTCGTCATCTATGTTTGTGCGTTGTTTTCCCATTTTCCGATTGCAAAACTAGGGCAATTCAAGGCAATTTAGGGCAATTTCTGTAGCGCGGAAAACAGCCTATATTCGTATGTATCAACGACCTTTTTTCTCTCAATTCTCACGTTATACTAAGAGTAAAAGTTACCACCCTATTTTTTCTATCAGAGCATTTATACACCTGACATGCACATCGAAACCCTTGACTACCCTTTAATCCATATCCCCGCTGGTGCGTTCACAATGGGGACGATTCCTACTGGCATGCGGAAGACGGATCCAGAAGAACCGCAACGGCGCGTTCTGCTTGATGCTTACGTCATCGGTGCGTATCAGGTCACGAATGCGCAATACGCGCAGTTTGTAGAGGCAACGGGACATCCACACCCGCTGTTCTGGACAGAAGCACATCTCAACGCACCCGATTTCCCAGTCGTCGGGGTGAGTTGGGAGGAAGCAACGCGTTTTTTGGAGTGGCTCAGTGGTCTTGAAGGTATGGAGTATCGTTTGCCGACGGAGGCGGAGTGGGAGAAGGCAGCACGCGGCACGGATGCTCGCGAGTATCCTTGGGGAGATACATGGGATGCGAGTCGAGCCAACACATCGGAATCGGGGAATAAGCGGCTGATACCTGTCGGGAGTTATCCATCAGGTGTGAGTCTTTACGGGTGCTACGATATGGCGGGCAACGCCTACGATTGGTGTTCCGACTGGTTCCACATGGAGACGTATAAATACTCGCCTGCGGAGAATCCGATCGGTGCGAGTGAAGGTCGGCGGAAGGTGATTCGTGGGGGTTCATGGATCGCTCGTGGGGAGTTCGCGGCGCGCTGTGCGAATCGTGCGGCGTATGAACCGATCCAAGCCATTCATAGTGTTGGGTTTCGGATTGCGATGGATATGTAGAATAGTTGTCAGAAAGAGGGTTTTGATGAAGATAAACCTTTTCCGACGACCCTTCGCATCTCTGATTTTGAAAATCCTGACTCAGACAAATATCGGTGCGGTTAGGAAACCGTACCATAGGTGTCAATTTAGGAATTTTTCGCGGTATTTTGTAGGAACATCTTTACAAATGCCGCCCCTACGGGGCTTGGCTCCTTTGGTTTTAACGCTGCTACACAGATGTCGTCCCTACGGGACTAAAGAGGGTTTCTGGCGTGTACAAAGTTTATGGCTAAAACCCGGCGCAGTTGGAAACAGCGCCTACCGGATATGGGACTACAACGGTTGTTTTTTCTAAAATTGACAGTTATGGTGCGGTTAGGAAACCGCACCTACCACACTAAGCACTTCAATATGCAGAAAAAACCCTTGCCTGAACACTCCCAAGATTTCCGAGAGGCGTTGGTGACATGGTTCAATAGTTACCAGCGTGATATGCCGTGGCGTAGGACAAATGATCCTTACCGTATTTGGGTCTCTGAAGTGATGCTCCAACAGACGCAGGTCAAGAAGGTTGTGGCGTACTATGAGAGATTCATCGAACGTTTTCCAGATGTGCAGCGTTTGGCGGTCGCACCGCTACAAGATGTGCTGAAGGTGTGGGAAGGCTTAGGGTATTATGCGAGGGCGCGGAATCTCCACAAGGCGGCGCGGGTCATTGTGAATGAACTGGATGGGAAGGTTCCACAGGACTATGCGAGCTTTCGGAAATTGCCGGGTGTCGGAGATTATAGTGCGGCGGCAGTGCAAAGCATCGCTTTTGATGCCCCGTATGCGGCTGTGGATGGGAACATCAAACGCGTGCTGGCGCGTCTGTTTCTGATGGACGCACCGATTAACGATGCGAAGTCAGCGAAGTTGTTTCAGGTGAAAGCGGATGAACTCTTGGATCGAAACGTGCCGGGACTTTTCAATCAGGCGGTGATGGAGTTGGGGGCAACTGTGTGTCGTCCACAATCACCGACCTGTCTTATCTGTCCTGTGAATTTGTTCTGTGAGGCGTTTTACACGGCGCGTCAGGACGAGTTTCCGAAGCGGCGGGAGACGAAACCTACGCCGGAACACTATCTTGCTGTCGGGGTTATCTATAATGGGGCAGGCGAGGTATTGATTACACAGCGGCAGTTGGATGGGTTGCTTGGTGGACTGTGGGAGTTTCCGGGTGGGGAGATTGCCGAGGGTGAAACTGCTGAAGTAGCGTGTGTTCGCAATATCGCTGAGGTTGTTAACCTTTCTGTTAAAAATATGCGGTATCTGACGCGTGTGAGGCACGCGTTTACGCATTTCAAGATTGTGGTGGATGTTTTTCAGTGCAATTATCAGGCGGGTGAGGTTGTTCTGAATGGACCGCGGGACGCGAAGTGGGTTGTGCTTACGGCACTGCGGGATTATCCGCTCCCGCGTGCGACGCATAAGTTTTTGGATAAGTTGGAGAAATAGTTGTCAGTAGGGGTGGTTTGGTAGCGGTTCCGGTGCGGTTGAAAACCGCACCTACCGTATGTGGTTATTGACTACTTGTTTCCAAAACGTGCTTCGTATTTCTCCCAGACTTCATCGGAGAGCGGTGTGCTGGCGGCTCGGACGTTTGCCTCAAGCTGCTCAACGTTGAGACTCCCGATGTTATTGCCTTGAATCCGCTCTTCCTTCAAGCAGAACTGGAGTGCAAGTTGAAGCAAACTTATTCCTTCTTCAACGCACCATTCCCAAATTGGGTATGCTGCTGCAACATCACCTTCTTTTTTCCAGCGTCCACGTTCAATTTCTGCGTCAATATCGACACCTGTGAGGATACCGCGTAGGATCGACCAGCCGTTCATGACCCCAATATCGGCTTCAGCGGCAGCAGGGAGTATATCGTCGGCTGCATTCTGCCGGACGAGGTTGTAATCGTTGAAGCACAGGATGAGGTCTACATCGCCTGTTGCCATCGCCTTGAGGTGGAAATCGTGGGGACGCATCCCGTATCCAAGATGGTTCACGAGTCCACGCGCTTTACACTGGAGCAAGCCATCAAGCGTGCCGCCCTTTTCGAGCGTCGGATCGATCTCGCTTGGGTCGTGGATGAGCATACCGTCGAAGTAGTCTGTGCCGAGGAGGTCGAGTTGATCCTCAAGGTCAGCGATTGCGCGTTCGGCAGAATAATTGGGTCTACCTTGTCCGTAACCACCCCAGTCTGCTGCGGAATGGCAGCAGAGCCTTCCAGTGATGATGACATCCTCGCGCGGAATCTCCTTCAACGCCAAACCGAGTTTCCGCATGGAATCTCCATAACAGCGTGCGCAATCGAAGTGGTTTACACCGATTGACACCGAGTGTTTGACGAGTGCGACAGCCTCTTCATCTGAAACGAAGCCGAAATTGTTTCCAAACCCTTGTGTGCCGAATGGGATAACCGGTATACTCAATTCCGTCCGTCCTAACCGCCGCCTTGGGATTGTAGGTAGAGCTTGATTTGCCATAAGATTCCTTTCTATTGGTCAGTTATCAGTTATCAGTACGATTTTTCTGCGAAAAATCTTTCGGTTATCAGTTATAGTAAAACCCATAATTACTTATACACCAACACAAGGGCGCCCCTTCCCAGTAACGGGTGGGGACCCCGGATACAATCCTCGCCAGCGGCAGTGGGGTGTTTGTTCCGTGACGAACTGTAAACATATTTTTGGATTTTACTATAATAGACAATTTGTGGCAGGTGTTTTTCTCGGAACTACCACAAGAGTATGACTGAGTACTGATAACTGAAAACTATTTCCTCTAATACTGATCTGAGCCTTCAAGTGGCAGTGGAACTGCCCAGGCGTTCCGGTACCTAACGTCATTGCCGTGATCTTGCAGGCGGAGTGGACCCGGCTCGGCAGCCTCACCCACGCTCCCACCTGTTGTGCTTGCCAGCTGCGCGTTATTTATGATGACCAAGCTGTTCTGGATGACGGTTATGCGTGGACCTTCAGCCATCTCACCTACCTCGTTGAAGCGAGGTGCCCGGAAGGTTATATCGTAAGACTGCCATTCAAGCGGTGGTTTGCAGGCGTTGACGAGTGGTGCGAACTGATTGTAAATTGCGCCACAGTCGCCCATTCCAGGGACATCGATGCCATAGGAGTCCAAGACCTGAACTTCATATCTGCCTTGAAGGAATACACCGCTGTTGCCTTTCGCCTGTCCGGTCGCTTCAGGCATATCGGGACACCTGAATTCGATATGGACGAAGTGATCAGTGAAGGTTTCTTTGCTTATTACGTCACCCGTACGTGGGACGACGAGCATTGCGCCGTCTTCGACTTTCCAACCGGGTTCGCTGCCATCGAGGCTTGTCCAGTTGCTGAGGTCTGTGCCATCAAAAAGAACAACTGCGGATTCTGGTGGTGTTTGTGTCATGAGTTTTCCTTTCGCATGCTAAGCATGTGCAAATTGGTATAGTGAGAATTACAATTCTGCATTATTTTAACGAAATCCGTTTTTTTGTCAAGCGATCAGATATTTTGGACCAGAACTATTTAGTTTTCCAGTTTGGAAACCTATTTTCAACGCGAATCCTTGCTACCGATACGCAGAGAACCCCTTGTAGCATAGGAGACCGTTGGTTTCCTGTGCATCAATTAGCGCAACCTAACAGGATGCGCTACAAAAGAGAAAACTAAACGAACCTGTATTTTGGACAGAATCATTCAGGTGAGATTTGTGATGGAGGTGCTTGGAGGACAGGAATGACGTAACTGTAAATTGTACAATTATCCACTGTATCTGTTTCCACTCGTGGTTCCGAGTTTTCGCGATAATCGAACACCACATAGTAGCCCTCCGTTGCGTTTTCCAATTTGAGATATGCTGCGAGTTGTTGCTTGCCTGCCTGATAGCCTCGTTCGCTGCGCCACACCTTTGTTTCGACAATGTACGTCTGTCCGCCGTGCGAAATGACGAGATCGGCTCTGCCTCTGCCGGTTGGGACTTCTAAGTACATGGTGGCACCAACGATTTTCACGAACTCGTCGAGATAAGCAAAGAGGAGATATTGTCCTACGAATTCTTGTGGTGTATCTGGGACTTGGAGGATTCTGAATCCGGCGCGTGCGATGAAATCTTTGAAATTTTCCATGAGGGTATGCATCTGAAGTTGCCCGGTGGCTGTAATATATTCCGAAAAGTCAGCGGGACCCTCTTGGGAGAAGTATTCGTCCTCAAGTCCATTTATAAGCGGTTGAAATGCCTGCAAAACCCGATGTAAATAGATTGGATTGAGAATCTGACATATTCCGTCTTCATTTGCTCCGATGATACCGTAAGTTGCTAACTCACTGATGATGTCATTGTCCAGATTGAAGCGTCTGCTTTCTTGATAAAAGGCAATACGCATAAGCATCTTTTCAAAACGTGGATCTCTGCGAACATTTGTAATAAGGTGTGAAATGTTGGTGTTTCTCTCCGACAAGAGTTGTTCGTGTGCTTGTGAAAAGTGAGTCATCTCAATCGTCTCGGTTTTGGGGATACCTAATTCCTCTGTGAGAATCTGTGCGAACCTATTGACGAGGAAGGGTTGACCGGCTGTCTGTTTATGAACTGTCTCAACGACTTTCGGTGCGAATTGCTGTCCAACTTCGTTGGTGTATTGGGCAAGGAGTTCGCGCACCTGTTTTATGCTGAAGTTTGGTAGCGTAAATTCGTCCTGTATGTTGAACGGCGAGATGGAGCGATCGTAGTTGAGTTGTGTGATATTTTTAACCCCAACAATGCCTACGCTATATGGTGCGCGCCCTTCGCGTCCAGTGAGGTATATCCGGCGAAGCGAACGGAGGAATCCGTTGAGAGCATCGCGTGGAATACCATCAAATTCGTCAATAATGAGAACGACCTGCTCATTTTCCTCTAAGAGGGTGAACTGTTCAAAAAATTCACGCATCGAGAGATGGTTCGTTATCTGTGCATTCGCCAAAAAATTGTTGAGTTCAGAAGAAGGCTGCTCGGCACGGACTCGGAAAACCTTCCGAATTTCCTTACAGATTTCTCTACAAAGCGAATGATAGAACGCAGTGGGTGTCGTGTCTTCGTACTCTTCAAAATTGAGTTGTATTGGAAAATAGTCTTTCCCTTCCGCTGCCAGTGCTTTGAGAGCATCTTGGAAAAACGTTGTTTTACCGGTTTGTCTCGGTGCGAACAACACGATGTATCGTCCCTGTTTAACACGGTTGATGAAATCAGCGAGTTCCTCGCTCCGCGCGACGACGTAGTTATCTTTGGGATTGACAGGACCTTGGGTTCCAAATCGTCTCATATTTTTCTCCTACTGTTTCAGGTGAAAGATATTGTATCAGACATCTGTGTGAAAGTCAATTATGGATGTGTGGTGCGCAGGACATTTTGATGAAAAAATCCTTTTTGAAAAAGCAGCGGGTGTGTTATAATAGAAGTGTATTTGGACGTATTCAGTGGATGTGCTTGGAATAAAAGAGACAAGTGAGTTGAAAAGCAAACGTTATGCTAAAACCGAAACCCAGCATTGATACGATTCAACCGTATCAAGGTGGTAAACCGATCGAAGAGGTCCAGCGCGAGTTCGGTATCACCGATATTATCAAACTCGCATCCAATGAAAATCCATTGGGGCCGTCGCCATTGGCAGTAGAGGCGATTGCTGAAAGTGCCACGCAGGTGCATCTCTACCCCGATGGAAATGCTTACTACCTTAAAAGGGATCTCGCACAACATATCGGAATCTCTGAGGAGCACCTGATTTTAGGGAACGGCTCGAATGACGTGCTTCAATTAATCGCCGAGGCTTATGTCGCTCCTGAGGATGAGGTGATCTATGCGGTGGGGGCATTCGTCGTCTACAGTGTTGTGACGAAGCTGTGCAGTGCAACGGCAGTCGTCGTGCCGGTGCAGAATGATACACATGACCTTGCTGCAATGGCAGCGGCAATTACCGATAAGACGAAGGTTATCTTTGTCGCGAATCCGAATAACCCCACGGGGACGATGGTCACGGCAGACGAGACAGCGGCTTTTATGGAGCAGGTACCAAACGATGTGCTGGTTGTTTTTGACGAAGCCTATTATGAGTATGTTTCACGTTCAGACTATCCGCAAACGCTCCCTTATGTTCTGGAGGGTCGGAACTTCGTCATCACTCGGACGTTCTCTAAGATTTATGGGCTTGCAGGGCTGCGCGTTGGCTACGGTATCGCTCCACCCGCTTTGGTTGAGACATTGAACCGCATTCGCCAACCCTTCAATTGCAGCTTGATAGGGCAAGCAGCGGCGCGCGCAGCACTGAAGGATACCGATCATGTTGTGAAGAGCCAAGAACACAACAACATCGGTAAAGCCTTCCTCTACAACGCGTTTGATGACCTTGGACTTCGTTATCTCGAAACCGAGGGCAATTTCATTATGTTGCACGTCGGACAATCCGGAGCAGAGGTCGCCGATGCGCTTTTGAGAAAGGGAATCATCGTCCGTCCAATAGCGGGCTACGGCTATCCAGATGCGGTGCGCGTGACGATCGGCACACAACAAGAAAACGAGAGACTCATCACGGCTTTAAGAGTTGTCAGTGGCCAGTTATCGGCTATCAGTTAAGAGATTTTTATGTGACAATTCACCCATTCTTGGCGTACTTCAAGAATGTAAAGCAAGACAAATTTGGTTTCCGCGTGTGAGCAAAATTTGAGTAGATGACAAAAGTGCCTCTTAACTCTCACTGCGAGGCAACTGACAACTGATAACCATAAAAAAAATGAAAGAACTGATACAGCTCAGTAACAAACGCCCTACACGAGAAATCATGGTAGGGGACATTCCGATCGGCGGTGGCAGCCCGATCTCTATCCAGACGATGACGACCACGCTGACACACGATGTTGATGCCACGCTGGCACAGGTGGAACGGTGTGCGGAGGCGGGCGCGCAGATTGTCCGTGTTGCTGTCCCTGAAGAGCCGGATGCGAAGGCACTCAGTACGCTTGTGAAGCGCGCACCTGTTCCGATAGTGTCGGATATCCACTTCAACTATCGGTATGCACTCGCTGCGGTAGATGCAGGTGTGGCGAAGGTGCGCATCAATCCGGGCAACATCGGTAGCGAGAAACGGATTGCGGAGGTTTTGTCCGCAGCGAAAGCAGCGAATATTCCGATCCGCATCGGTGTTAACGAAGGGTCGCTTGAAAAGGATCTGTTAGAGAAATATCCGTCCCCGACAGCGGAAGCCTTGGTAGAGAGCGCGATGCGGCATGTCAATATCTGCGAGGAGCACGATTTCAGAGACATTGCCATCTCTGTCAAATCGAGTGATCCGCTTCGGATGATAGAAGCGAACCGTCAGCTTTCAGCGAAGGTTCCATATCCGCTGCATCTCGGTGTGACGGAAGCCGGAACACCTCGGCGGGCGCATGTCAAATCAACACTTGGCATCGGCACACTCTTGCAGGAAGGGATTGGTGATACCATCCGCATCTCGATTACCGGCGATCCTGTTGAGGAGGTCTTGACTGCCAAAGAACTCCTGCGTGCGCTCGGTATGGCAGACGATATGCTGGACGTTGTCTCTTGCCCGTTCTGTGGGCGCGGTGACCCTGCCGCAGATTATGAGAACATCGTCGCTGTTGCTGAGGAGCTTTTAGAGAAACACGGCATTAAAATTCCGGTAGCAGTGATGGGGTGTGAAGTCAATGGACCTGGTGAGACACGTAACGCTGAGGTAGGCATCCATTTGGGCGGTAAGGAGCTTGCGGTTCTAAAGGTTCGTGGTGAACGGGTGCGAACCTTCCGAGGAAAAGACGAGGTAAACCCAGAATTTTTGGCAAATGCATTGTTAGAAGCAGCACAGCAGTTGGAGACAGTTCAAACCAAGTAATGGCTATCAGCAAGAGTCCGCTGTGACCGTTGAAAACGATGTTGACGACCACAAACCGATAGCCAATAGCCAATAAGAGTAGTCAAGGCACCCAAACCTACAGGGTTGGGTCTCCTGCCCGAAGATTAGATGAAACACTTACAACAGCATATCCAAAAAGCGATTCGATCAATTCCTGTCCAGATTGGGTTGCTCGCGCTATTTTTCTGTGTTTACCATATATTCTTGTTTTACATTATGCGCGAGACATCTGTCAATCTCGGTGCGGTGAGGTATCAGAAGCACATTGTGCCTCTTTACGCCCAGCCGAGTTTCGACTTGAGTTGGTGGATATTGCCTGCCCTTGCGGTGTGTGTCGGCTTCCTATATCTCTGCCACAAATACCTGCTTTCGGGTGTGTCTGACCGACGCTTAATTGGCATAGCGTTTATCTGCTTCCTCGCGATTCACATTAGTGTTGCCCAAATTGATGGATACCGAGAAATTGAACGCGACGGTGAGAAAACACAAATCCTAACGCTTTTGGAACCGTATACACGGACTGGGTTGGAGTATTATGGCGATGTGCCGCGCGTTGACGAACTCGGGATCCGTAGGTTTCTCAGAGATTATAGCAAACCGGAACTGTTTGATACACTTTCAGGACACACACGCACGCATCCGCCGGGAGGTGTGCTTTTCTTATGGCATGTTAGCGGGCTCTTCGGTTACAATCTGGTATCGGCATCGTTAGTCACAATTCTCTTCACTGCGCTTACGGTGATACCGATCTATCGTCTCGGCGAACGCCTCTACGGCGAAAAGGTCGGACGGTATGCACTCCTTCTCTTCCTCATCACCCCCAATTTCGTGATGTTCACCGGTACGTCAATGGACGGTCCCTTCAGTGTTTTCCCAATTCTAAGTGTCTACCTCTTTTATGAAGCGCGGGACCGGGAAACCATACCAGATCAAGTATGGCACGAATTTCGCCCTTATAGCCTATTGACCGGGCTTTCGCTTGCCCTCGGAATGTTCATGACGTATTCAACGGTAGTGGTCGGTGTATTTCTGTGTGTTCTCGCCTTGTTGGAGCGAAGGCGGTTCGTGCAGTATCTGAAGGTTTTGTTGTTCGCGGCTTCGGGATTTATTGGATTCTACTTGTTGCTTTTCATCCTGACAGGGTTCCGTCCGATTGAGGCACTCTGGGCAGCTATCAAAAAGGATGAGATGGGAATGGGGACGGGTTATGAGAGCATCGGACGTTATTTCCACCTGAGTTTCGCCAACTTGTTTGCCTTCCTCATTGGTGTAGGGTTTCCGATAACGCTGATCTGGCTCCGTGAGATTGTATCAGTACTGAAAGAATGGAAGCAGTACACCGCGTCATCTGAACAGGAAAGTAATCGGAGTCGTATCCCTTGGATATTCCGTCATGAAAAGTTAGATGCTTTTGTCATCGGTTTTCTGATAACACTCCTCTTTTTTACATTCTCAACACTGTTTACGATGGAGGTTGAGCGGATATGGATTTTCATGGTGCCGTTTTTCGTTATCCCCGTTGCTAAACACCTCACAACGCGCCCGGTGTCAGATCTCTATTGGGTCGCAGGTATACTCGTTGCGCAACTCATCGTCTCAGAAGTCCTACTCTACACGTATTGGTAGGGAGTGGCTGTTGGTTGTCAGTAAAAGTCGGGAATCGGGGTGTTTTGCTTGGATGTTTTCCCCTCCTACAGAAAAGAAAAAATAAATTAACGTGGGTTCGATTTAAGGACTTAGTGAAATCTGACACGATATTTCACATCTATCGTAGGTTTGCTGATGGATACTGTGTTTCAGAGGAGTGCTGGATTTTCTACGGGTTTCAGATACCACAGAATTTGGCGAAAAATAACGGTGGTTTGCGGACCTTGGCACAGGAAACCAAAGGTCTCATATCCTACAAGGCCACAGGCTAACAGCCTATGCTACAATTGTCCAAACTTTAGTTATTATGGTAAAACCCGTAATTACCTATACACCAACACAAAGGCGAGGATACGAGAAGAAACACCCAAGCAAAGACGCCAAGCAAAACTCCCTCGCTAGCGGCGGTGGGGGTTGTTCCCTGACGAACTGTCAACATATTTTCGGATCTTACCATAATCGAAAGGTTGTAGTCCGAAGCAACTCGCTCGGATGGATATACGCCGAGGCATGTGTTGACGCGACCTACCTCACCGAACCGCAAGGAAAATTAAAAGGATGCGGATTCTCTATGTCATTGATTCCATGACAAAAGACGGTGCCGAGTCGCAATTGCTCAAGACGTTGGATCGGTTGGCACCGGAGCAGTATGAAGTGTCCGTTGTGCTGAGTCGTGCTGAAGGGGAACGCGTGGCGGAACTTGCTGCATTGCCTTGCGTGCGCGAGGTTGCGACACTTGCGGGTAAAGATAGACGCATAAAATTGCTCGAAAAGGCGTTTGCACTCGGTGGTATTGTCAACGCGGTTGAACCGGACATCGTACATAGTTGGTTGTGGTATTCCAACTTCCTCTGTGGACTTTCCCGTAAATTCAGTCTTTGGAAGCAGGTTCCGTTCATCGCCTCACAACGCGGCGACTACCATGCGAGATACGGAAAGTTTCGACTCTGGCTCACGGAAAAACTTATCTACAATACCGCGGATGTCCTACTGACGAATTCAGCACAGATCCAACAACATCTCTCCCAGCGATATCCGGGCAAAAAAATTGTTAGCATCCCAAATTTATTGGAATTACCCACTGAGGCGTGGACACAGCCACACACGTGTAATACTGAAGAAAAGTTAATAGTAAGTGTCGGACGGTTTGCACCTGAAAAGGGACATCGGTATTTGGTCGAGGCATTGAATTTGCTTAACCAACAAGATGTTGCATGGCGATGCACGTTTCTCGGTGAAGGTGAATTGGAGGCAGAACTCCGTGCGCTCACAGCAGAATACGGACTCTCTGATCAGATAGCATTCCCCGGTTTTTGTGAAGATGTTTTCTCTGTACTTTTGACGGCGGATGTTTTTGTGCTTCCTTCCTTACACGAGAGTTCACCGAATGCACTGATTGAGGCGATGGGGATCGGGATGCCGTGCATCGCATCGGATGTGGGTGGCATCACCGATCTGATCGAAGATGAGAAGAACGGTATTCGGATTCCATCACAAGATCCAGAAGCGTTAGCAGCAGCATTGCATCGGATGTTGACTGATTCTGGCTTTGCAAGTGAGTTGGGTAGAAACGCTCGCGTGACGATTCAGAAGAAGTTCAACAGCGCGGAGTCCCTTCGGAAGTTGGAAGAGATTTATCAAGGTTTTTTGTAGCAACGACTGAGGATGGATTCATAGATGCGTAATTTCCTTAAAAATATGATAGCAATTTTTGTCTGTCTATCGGGCATGCCATTTCTTATCCGAGAGTGGGTTTGTCGGAATCGGGTTGCTATCCTCTTGTATCACGACCCGAAACCGGCGGTTTTCGCAAAGCATCTCGCTCACCTCTCACATCGTTATACGGTTATCTCACTGGATACCCTTGTCGCTGCGATACACCGAAAGGATTTTTCAGAGATTCCCCCGAAGAGCGTCGTGATTACAATTGATGATGGGCACGCTGGTAATATCGAACTCTTGCCACTTTTCAAGAAATATCATATTCGTCCAACGCTCTATGTGTGTACGCAGATTATTGATACACACCGACGTTTCTGGTTTAAGATAGATGGACAATCCAAGGCAGAGAAAGAGAAATTGAAAAGACTTTCAAACGTAGAACGGTTGGCATCCCTCAAAGGGACGGTTGACTTTGAACCTGAAAAGGTATATTCGGACAGGCAGGCACTCAATATGGTGGAAATGAAAGAGATGATGGAGGGCGTTGACTTTCAACCGCATACGCAATTCCATCCGATCCTACCGCGCTGCACGGAAGTGGAATGTAAGCAGGAGATTCTGGAAAGCAAAGTGGATTTGGAGAAGTTTTTAGGGGTTGAATGTTCTCATTTCAGTTACCCGAACGGTGATTATACCGAGCGCGAGATTGAGATTGTGAAGGCAGGTGGATTTCGCTCGGCGCGCACGACAGATATAAGGTGGAATACGTTGGACACTCCGCCGTATCAACTGAAGGCTATTCCAATCACCGATGATGCCGGGCTAACGCTCTTTCGTGCTGAACTCACGACAATTCCACAACGGCTTGGCAGATGGGTGAATTCTCTATTCTGGAGAAAATAGATTGACGAAATGGCACCGTTCCTATATCCAGAATGCTTACCGTGAATTAGAACGCGGCATTACACGAAAGCAGCTTGATACTTTGGGTATCAATGCTACCGGCAAAAGAGTATTAGATGTAGGATGTGGACCGGGGAATCTGCTGGTTGCCCTTTCGGTGGATACTCCGAAATTCCTTGTTGGTGTTGATGTAGATGCAATCTTCTTGTCGTTTGGACGCTCTCAAGTTGAAAAGTTGGTTGAAAGACCTTTAGCAACTCCTGTTTTGCTGCGTGCTGCGCTCCCGACGCTGCCTTTTGCAGATGCGTCTTTTGATCTCGTAACCTGTTTCCTCGTCATGCCACATGTTCCCGATGACTACGTTGCTCTAACCGAACTCACACGGGTTTTGAAACCGGGCGGGACGCTTGCTATCTCCGGACACGGCTTTGGGTTTCCGCTTCGGTATCTCAAACGCTTCAGACTGAAACCGTTACAGATGTATCTCGCCAGTCTAATTTATAGATGCACTGGGAAAAAGTTGATTCGGAATACGCTTCAGAACGATAGGAAAATGTGCGACATTTTAAGTAATATCGGCGTGATCCCAGAGGTGCAGCACTACAATAAAAAACTACTTGGATGCGTCGCGACTTACTGGATTAAAGCGATTAAAAGCGAAGTGAGTCCTAAAGCGATGCAGTAGTAGGAAAACACCGAGAATTTACCGCGGTTAAGCAGGACTAATAGAAACCGCAACGCGATGTAACCAACGATAAACGAGGCGAGCATCCCGGTACCCATGATATGAAGCGGGACACTGGTATCTCCAACATCTCGTATTTTAAGCGCAACCGCACCGAGTATCGCTGGAATTGAGAGCAGAAACGAGTATTCTGCAGCTATTTTTGCTGGAATTCCCAAGAAGAGTGCCAGCGAGATTGTCGTGCCGGAGCGGGAGATACCGGGTGTAATTGCGCATCCTTGTGCGATGCCGATGAGTGGTGCGTGCCACGTTTTCAATTGTCCAACAGGGTTATCTGCTTTCTCTCTGCGGAGGCGGGGTAATTGAAGAATAACGCCAGTGAGAATTAGCATGATGCTGACGAGACGGACTTCATCGAAAAAGGATTCTAACTCTGTCTTGAACAGGACCGCGATAATACCCGTCGGAATAGAGCCGATCAGTATCAACCCTATAAACTTCAGTTCAGCCGAATTATTGAGCGTTTCCCTCGGCTGTCGCCAAAGTTCCTTATCTCCAAGCGTAGAAAGTCCGCCTATCACTAACCTCTTTATTGCATCGCGATATGCGACAAGCACGGCGGCTAACGTTCCAACGTGAAGCATTACGTCGAAAAAGACGAGAGGTTCCTTGAGTCCTAAGAACTGCTGTGCTAAGACGAGATGTCCTGAACTGCTGACCGGTAGAAATTCTGTTAAGCCCTGTAAGATGCCGAGAAGAATTGCTTCAAAAAATGTCATGGCGTTATTGTAGCACTTAATGCCTTGACTTACAAGACGAAGTTTTCCGTGTGTTTGCCTATTACGGGCATTTGTGCTAAAATAACCTAATTTTTCAAAGGAGGCATCCATGCTAAATCTTTTCTTTGCACTCGGTTCAGGTTTGAGTCTATTGGGAGTTGTTTTCGGGGCATTTGGCGCACATGCACTTCGGTCAAAACTCTCGCCAGAAATGCTTGAGACGTTTGAGATAGCCGTGCGGTATCAGATGTACCATAGTTTGGGTCTGATCGCTGCAGCGTGGGCGGTATCCCAATGGCAGAATCAACTCACGGCAACATCGGGATGGTGCTTTTTTGCTGGCATCCTAATTTTTTCGGGGAGTCTCTACATCCTTAGTCTCACAGGCATTCGGTGGCTCGGTGCGATTACCCCAATCGGTGGGTTGGCATTTATCGTCGGGTGGGGCTGTCTGATGCTCGCTGCGATTCGTGGGTAAAAAATTGATATAATTCCAAGACTATGGTATAATACATCAATGTTGTTCCACGTTATATGTTAAAATCCTTGCTAAAATGCTTAGGGAGGAACGAAAATGCGTAGAAGTCTAATCCTGTTGGGACTTGCAGCGATCTGTGTATTTGCAGTGAGTCTCTCCGAGGCCGTCGAGGAAAAGGATGTCCTCGTCTATTATTCTTTTGACAAATTGAGCGGTAATAAAGTCACAGATGATTCTGACAACGGGAATGATGCAAAATTGGTCGGGAAAGGTTCCCTCGTTGATGGGGCATTCAATAAAGCGATCCATCTGAGCGGTGGTGTCGTTCAAATGGAACAGAACGATTTTATCGTTCCAATCGGGGAGATAGGCGAAATCACGATGGAAGCGTGGTTCTTCCTAAATAAGCATGTGGAGTACGATGGCATCATCTCGATTGAAGCTGCTGCTGGTGGATGTTGTGAATTCCGCACGATGGTGAATCCCGGTTTCAACCCGTTTTGGGATGCTGGACATCACGCCGACAAGAGTCTCGCGAACTTTCAGTTTGAATTAAAAGAATGGTATCACTACGTTATGGTTGCCGATGGGAAAGATGGCAAAATCTATGTCAACGGTGAATTTATCGGCGCGCAGCCAGAGAATTTTAAGTGGCCCGAGTTCAAAGAGGCTGCAATTTACATCGGCGCAGGCGAAAATCCGGGCCTCCACAAAGTCGAAGATGCGATTATTGATGAGGTCGTCATATACGCTAAAGCGTTGACTGCAAAAGAGGTTGAGGAATCGATGGAACAGAGTCTCCCGGGTGTGCTTGGTTGGCTTGCTGTTGAAGCACGCGACAAGTTGGCAGTGACATGGGGAGAACTGAAAACCGATTTTTAAGATAATTTGTTGTAGGGCGAGGCACTTCCACCTCAGCCCTACACTCATTCGGAGACGCTATGAAATTTGGATTCTTATCAAAAATTTTTGAAGGTGCTTTGAGTATCGAAAAAACATATAATCAGTGCGATAAAGCACTTGGTGAACTAAAAGCCTATAATCAGAAACGCCAAGAAGCGGATTTTCGTATTTCAGATGAAGACAAAGCAGCATTAGATGAAGTTGTCAACACTGCGCTTAAGAATGCGACCCGTATTATTGATAAAGAGGGTGAGCGGAATTGGCCCGGTGTGTTTCGGGAAATGCACAAAAATTTGGCGAGCCTCTATTTGGAACTTGACGAGCACGATAAGGTCCGGGCAGCTTGTGAACGTCTTCAAGACTATGGTGAAGTTGGCAGATTGGATGCCGATGAGGTCATGCAAAGTCTCAAGGAAAAAGAGGATTCTTAATATTCCTTGCGGTTCGGTAAGGTAGGCTGGAGACTTCAGATTCCTTTACGTAGACCTGAAGAAACACCCAAGCAAAAACCCTTCCACTACGTTTCAGGCTACGCACTCTGGAAGATGTGAGCTGCGCCAAAATCGCGGGGAGGCGAAAATGCAATTCCTGAATCCTGCCGCGTTTTATCTGCTGGGTGTTATTCCTATTGTGGTGGCACTTCACTTTCTGAAATTGCGTCGTCACACCCGCCTTGTCCCTAGCATTATGCTTTGGCTCTCCACCGATGAAGATCGGAGAGCGAATGTCCCTTTCCAAAGACTCCGTAACCTTCTGCTCCCACTTCTACAAGTGCTGTTTTTACTGCTCCTCACATGCAGCATAGCGCGCCCTGCGTTGCGCAAACCGGGTTTCATGCCCGGGAAAGCGATTCTCATCGTAGATAATTCCGCGAGTATGTCGTCAACAGAGATGGGACAAACCCGCTTAGCACTTGCAAAGCAGGAAGCGCAGCAGTACATTAAAGAGGTTTCCGCGAGTGGTGGAATGATGCTTATGGTGACGAATGCCCCCGGAACCTACATTCAACAAGCCTTCACAACGGATACAGGAAAACTCCAGCAAGCGATAAAAAACATTACTTCAGCCCATGCCCCCCGAAATCTCCGACCCGTCTTTGATGCAGCGACACGCTACGCCGAGTCTTCACAAGACAATATCTTCTTTATCAGCGATACCTTTGAAAACCTACCGGATATATCGCTGTCGGTTCATAAAATCGGAGTAGGTGAACAAGCCGATAATGTCGGTATCGTTCGATTCAGTGCTGAAATCGTAGGAAACCGGTACGAGGTATTGATTCGGATCCAGAACTTCACAGGGATGTCCAGAGAATTCGACGTTCAATTGGCGGTCGAGAATGTCTCCTTTGATGATAGACGGGTATCTATCCGTCCGGGCAAGACTAAATCAGTTCTGTTTTCAGGTGAACCGAGTGGTTTAGAGGGGAAGGTTATGCGTGTGCATTTTGATGTGGAAGATGACTTTCCGCTTGATAACAGTGCTTCGGCAATCTTATCTGCTGTATCTCCATTTCACATTTTGCTTGTCAGTGACAGTCGAAATTCTTTGCTCCCTGATCTTTTGAAATCGTATGGGAAGCATGTGAAGCTGGATCTGGTTGATCCTGTGGATTATCACGGTACTGGCGATGCGGATCTTACAATTTTCGATGGTGGCACACTGACCGGACGCGAGGCTTTTGAAGGGTTTTCTGAAATGGCATCTGGAACGCATCTAATCTTCATCAACCCCGGTAGTAACCTGCCCTTCATTCGGGAAGATACTCCGGTCGTTGAAACGGAGACAGCACTTGTGCGCGTTATCAAGGAGGATGAAAGTCATCCACTCATGGCGGGTGTGTCGCTGCAAGGCGTGCTGGTGAAAGAATCTTGGCATCGAGAGTTGCCACTCTGGGGAGATTCGCTTGTTGAGACAGAAAAGGGGACACTTATATGGATCGGCCAGAAATCGGACAACCAACTCCTCGTTTTCGAGTTTGATGCGTTCAACCCTGAAACCTCCAACTTCGCGTTGACTATCCCAGCGGCACCGCAGTTTGTCTACCAGTGTTTAGCTTGGTTTGAAGCAGGGATTTCCCCTCTCCAGCCGCTTCTATTTCAAGAAGGTAGAACCCGACATGCCTTCCGAACTGGAGAACAGGTAAGGATTGGCTCAACAATGGGAGATATCGGTCTTCGTATCCAGAAACCCGATGAAACGATGGTTGAACTCGACAATCCAATATTCACCCAGACAGATCAGATCGGTGTCTATACCCTTTTTGCTGACAATACCGAGCTTGAGCGGTTTACGGTCAACCTGTTGAACGCTAAAGAGTCAGCACTGTTGCATTCTTCAGTGTCAACGATGCCAGAAGATTCGACGGAAGCAGAAGCCGGTTTGCAACCCATCGCGCAGGAGATATGGCGTTGGTTTGCACTCACGGCATATCTACTCCTCCTGGTGGAGTGGTGGTTTTATCACCGAAGTGGTCTGTAATACCAGTTCGTCAGGAAACAAGCACCCCGCCTCCACTGACGAGGTTTGATGAAGTTTAATCAATTCTAATTCGCCCCAGATCTGGTAGGTGCGGTTTTTAACTGCCATAGGTGTCAATTCAAGAAAAACACATCCTCGGACCCCAGGCCGGTAGGTGCGGTTTCCTAACCGCACCGGATTTTACACAAAAACCTTGAAAACTCTAAAACCTCTTGAATCCCGTAGGGATGGCATGTTTATAGCAGCATGTGACCAAAAAAACTCAAGCCCCGTAGGGGCGGCATTTGTAGAAACGCTGTTACAAAATACCGTGAAAGCTAAATTGATACCTATGGGTGCGGTTTGATGAAGATTAATTTTTTAATTCGGTAATTTTTAGGGAAGTCCGGTGCCCCTTCCCAGTAACGGGTGGGGACCCCGGTTAGGAATGCAGATCGCATTTGGGTGAGTACACCGCAAAACCGCACCTACCGGCCCCCTCCCCAGTAACGGGCGGGGACCCCGGGAAAAAATATAGAATTACCGAAATATTTTATTAAACTTCATGCAACCGCACCGGACAGATGCCAGAAATGCCTCTTTACAAAACAACTTGGCATAAGATTCGTTTTTTCATTTCAATCTTGATGCCTGTTGTCTTCCTTTAATTCTATTCAACATCTATGACGCTGAGAATTTTCTGAAGTATCTGCGCTTTTGGCATCACTCCTGCGAAACTTCCAACACGTTTTCCATCTTGGAACACCATATAGGTCGGGGTCTGTCTAATCGGATATTTTCGGAGCGTTTGTCTGCCGTCCTTAATATTCAGTTTCGCAACAGCAAACGTGTTTCGGTTCTCTAAAGCAATTTCGGCGACAACTGGCACCATTCTTTTACAAGACGGTCACCCATCTTTTATATACTCAAGCACAATGGGTACTTCCGATCCAAGCACGACGCTATCAAATGTCGCATCAGTAACTTCAATCGGGATACCAGAGGTTTTGCTCGCAGTGGTAAAAGTAATGCTGATGTCCGTTGAATTGCCAGCAGCATCTTCGACTTTCCCCGCAATAACATAAGTTATCTCGTTGCCAAGTTCTTTCCCTTTGACCAGTTCGAGGATCCCTTTATTACCTTCAACTCTGCCAAGCCAACCGATGTCAACGCCTGCTGCGGTTTGCAGTGCGATGTTACCACTGACCGCTTCACTAAACTCAATTTCGATCCGTAAATTGCTGTTAATCGCTTTAGGGTCAACATCTTTGGCACCATTACTGACGGTTCCACTGGTAATATCCGGGGCATCGGTATCTGGTTCGGCGACAGTGTAAGTAAATGTTAGACTCCCATCATTCCAAGTGATTTTTAAGTTAAGGGGACCCGGAGTAAAGGGACCTTGGATTGTCACAATTTTGCCATCGATTGTAGCGTCACCTACATTTACTGTAACATGATCGGGTGGGCTGTCAAAAGTAAAGGTGATGGTATCGTTCACAGTAAGTTCGGAGTCAATCGTTGGATCCACGCCAACAAAAGCTACAGGTTGCTTGACAGTGTAGGTGAGGGTTTGCGTTTGAGTGCCATCAGACCAAGTAATTGTCAACGCAAGAGGACCAGCAGTGAAAGGACCTGTGATTGTCACGATCTTGTCATCGACTATAGCGACCCCTGTGCTCACTGTAACATCCTCTGGGGTCTTATCAAAGGTAACGGTGATAGCATCGTTCACGTCAAGCTGCGAATTCGCTGCTGGATCCGCTCTAAGAAACAGCGGAGTCCTAACAAACACTACAGGTGGCGGAACGGTTTTGCCGAAATGGCTCGCGACGAGCGTCAAGTCAAGGATATTGACACTTCCGTCCCCATTGACATCTGGATTAGGACTCTGATCTGCGGTGGGTGTCTCGCCGAAGTGAGAAGCAACGAGCGTCAGATCGAGGATGTTTATCACACCGTCCGTATTGACATCAGCTGCCCACAAGGTATCAGGGTCCGTATCTTGGGCGTAACTCACCGTTAAAACGAGCATCGCTAAACTTAATATTAGCAGCAAACAAATCAATCTTTTCATGAGTTTTTTCCTTACTTCCAAACTTCCAACTTTCCAACCCAATCGGGAATGCAAAACTTGAATATTAATACTTAAACATGCTTATTCAGTTTCTTCAATCTCTAAGATTCCGAGGATTCGTTGTACCAATTCAGCCTTAGGCATTGCTCCAACAAACCCGCCTGCAATCTCTCCATCCTTGAAGACAATATAGGTCGGTGTTCCACGGATACGATATTCCAATGTCTTTTCCCGCTGGGTGTTCACGTCCAACTTAACGAAACTGAATGTCTCTCGATATTCTAATGCCACTTCTGCGACCACCGGTCTCATCAATATGCAAAATGGTCAGGTATCGTCTTTAAATTCTACGACAATCGGCAGCTCAGAACCCAAGACGATGTCGTCAAAAGTTGCATCTGTGACTTCAAAGGGGATGCCAGATTTTCTGCCGAAATTGCCCGCAACCAGTGTCAAGTCAAGGATATTGATGGTCCCGTCACCGTTGACATCGGGATTAGGGGGTTGATCCGCGGTGGATGTCTCGCCGAAGTGCGTGGCAATGAGCGTCAGATCGAGGATATTTACAACGCCATCGGCATTAACATCCGATGCCGTCAAAGCATCAAAATCTGCATCCTGTGTGTGTCCTGCGGTCAAACCCATCAGCATTAAACTTATCATTAAGAATAAAACTGGAATTCTTTTCACCTATTTGCTCCGTAAATAGTTTATACTTGCGCGCGGTGCCATTCTTGAACTGCTTCCGGTATTGCTTGGAGATTTTCGATTGTCGTCTGAAGTGGAATTGCGCATTCCGGTCCGATCAATGGCACTCCTGCCTCAAGATTTTTTACCACCTCTGCTTTAACGTCTTCCGGTTCTTTAGAAAAGAGGGTTTCCGGATTATTGATATTTCCGACGAGAGCAATGCGTTCTTGGACAATGTCCATGGACTCCTGAGGTTCGTTTTTGGAATCGTAATGGAAAGCGGACATGCCGGTTTGTGCAATGTATTCCATTCTGTCAACAGTGCGTCCGCAGATGTGCAGTATTAAGGGAATAGGGATACGTTCGACAAATTCGATGTGCAGGTCTCGGAGGTAACGCTGGTAGTATTCGCCACTAACGAGGTCGCCTGTAGCGTGGTCTGGAAGCGTAAGAGCATCGGCACCTGCCTCAATTTGTGCGACACCGAATTGAACAGTCGCTTCCTTCATCCGATCAAGGGCAAGTTTTGTTTTTCCTGGATCGTCAAGCGAAAGCAGTAGGAAGGGTTCAACACCGAAGCAGTGGTAGCCGAGCGACCAAGGTCCCATTGTTTTTCCGATGACAGCCACTTCATCACCATACTCCTTTTTCAGAATTTTAATCGCTTCAAGTACGCATTGCGTGTCCGGATGTGTCAAGAAATCATCGGGTATAACAATGTCATCAACGTCTTCCCAGATCGGTTCGCGCATCCTAACAGTGGGCCAGTTGTCCTTCTGTTCCCACTGAATCTTACAACCGAGTGCACTGGATTCTTGGATAATCGTGAAGACGGGCATTATGGTGTCAAATCCGAGTTCGGTATATCCGGTAGCAGCGAGTCGTGCCATTAGTTCCGGTTCCCGATTTGCTTGTGGGAAAGGGGCATCGACCAGGTCCATCAGTTCGACAGTGGCGACTGAAGTCGGATTGCAGATAGGCGTGCGATCGGTAGGTTCATTGCGAAGTGCTGCGAGTACGCGTTCACGACCGGTCATCGACGTTTGCATCTTCAATTTCCTTTATGTTTGTTGACTTGGGGCAGAGAGCACACCGCGTGTGGCATCCATCTCTTCCTCTCGCAAGACGACTCTGACGTTCGGAGCACGGATCAACAGGAGTCCAATAAGTGCGTCATGGGATTGTCCACAGGCGAAACTGATCGTATCCTTGTTATCGGTTTTGATGTCTTCCATTTCGCCTAATTTCATCAAGCCGCCAGCAATCGCTGAGATTCGCCGTGCCGCGCCTCTTCCTTCATCATTTGCTGTAACCTGATAGATGCCAGCACCGGCCGAGTCAACTGTGATCGTCAGTTGTGATTTTTTATCAAGTATATTTAAAGGACGTGTTTCAGCTGGGTTGTTTGGTGCGAGTTTGCATGCCTCCAAAAAGACGCGACGACACGCAGCTTCATGAACATTTTTACAAGGAAAATAGAGCAAGCCTTCGGTGGTTTTCAGCATCCCTCCGAGTGTTTGCATGGATTGTATGACCTCCTCAATTCTCTCAGGGGCACCTGCAATCTGGCTGTAGGTGTGCACTAAAAAAACAGGAATGTCTTTTCCTGTAGTTTCATCGAAAATTTGCTGGTGATAGAGTCCGATAGTGATGTCGTGGAAGTGCGGGTCGATTGGTATGAGTTCAATACGTCTACCGATGTCAACGATGCGTCGCATAGGGATTCCCTTACAGCGATTAACGGCTGGCAAGTCTACCGCCATAGTGATTTTCATAGATATACTTGTAAGCCCGCTCGGAGAGTCGCCGCAAAATGTAGGTACGCCGATTCCTCCAATCAGCGAAAGACTGCCACCGATTTCTGCGGTTTGTTTTGGTCCTGTCCTCCATCATGCCAATAAAAACATAGGGTCTTGGGATGCCTCTTGGGTCCCGAAGAACTAATATCCCGCCATCTCCTACCAATCCATAGACAGTGCCGGTTTTGTTATAAACCGTTACTGATGAAGGGATGTAGGTCTTTTTAAAGATGTAATCTCCGTTTTTGAGTTTGAAGTACCACTTCATTTTCTCAGAATGAGGGAGTTTCCCGTGCCATAAGTGTAAAAAGAACGTGCCCAGATCACGAGCGGATGTCATATTCTTATAGGTACGTCCGCCTTGAGGTATCTGTTCGACAATCCGAGTTTGCTTAAAATAGGGATAGTTGTTACGTAATATCCGATCCACTCGTGCTGGACCACCAAGTAGCCGGATAAAATAGTTGGTTGACGAGTTTGAACTCCACTGAATCATTGCCCTCAGGTGTCCCTTATTTATATTAGTATGTGCTTGCCGACCGTATCTGACTTCGTGAAAGTAAACGAGCATGACAAAGTTCTTGATGATCGAGGCTGCCATCATCTGCCGATCTTCGTTGATCGACACTAACTTTTTATTTTTTGAAATGTCATAGACGACGAAACTCGTCCGATCGGTTGTTGCCAAAATCCGGCGGCTCCGCCGATTTTTGATATAGAGTTCAAAACTAGCCTCCAAGGGTGAATCAATCGTACCTTGGAATTTACCCGGGATGTTCCAGTATTTTGCCGCTGGCGCAGTAAATGCCGGAAGTAATAGGATAATGCTGCAACAAACCCAAAATATAGCTGACTTTCGTATATATCTGAGCATTCTTCTGTCTTTTTCCTTTCTCATGTTTCCACTCTCAACCGATGTGAAAGTTGTGTTATGATGTTATTAATGCGAGGGTATACCAAAGTTACGAGTTACTCTGTACGGGTGTCAACATTAGTGTGAATGACTGGTAATTGATAGCATGCCGCCTCTCGGTCATTCCGGACGAGAAGGTAATCACCAACAAGTGCTGGTGTGTTCCATGTTCTCCCTTTTAGTGCCTCGAAACGTGCGTGTTCTATATGATTTTCTGAATTGGGTTCTACGAGTACGATTTCACCTGATTCGGTCAGGACGAGCAGAACATCCGAGATTAATAGGGTTTGCCCGTGTCCATATCTACCGCGTTTCCATTGACGTGTCCCGTCGTCTGGATTTACACAAGCAAAAATTCCGTCATCAAGTCCGTACAGATAGCCGTTGTAGTAAATGATATTAGTGAATTTGGCTTTGAGGTATATGGTTTCCCATATAATTGAGACGTTGAATTCGTCTGTAGGGTTACGGGAAATTTGAAATAGCTTAGCACCAACCCCGTAGCCCGTTGAGACCAGAAGTTGGTCGTCGGGAAGCGGGACGGGTTGTGCTACGCATTCTGCGGATTGAGTAGACCATGGCTGCTTCCATAAAAGTTCACCACTCAAGGGTTCATGGGCGGTGACTAATCCTTGATTAAAAATGACAATCTGTTCAACACCTGCCAAGGTTGTAAGGAAAGGCGAGCTGTAACCGCTCTGGGTTCTATATCCTATCCAAGCGACTTCACCGGTCTCTCTGTGGTAGGCAACTGCACCACCAGCACTAACGACAACAAGTTCATCAAAGACAAGCGGCGAAATACTCACGCCCCAAGGAGGGGTCTTTGCCTTATGCTCTTCAAAGATATTGGTTGTCCAGAGTTGTTCCCCTGTTTCAAAGTCTAGACAGTTGAGAATTCCTGTTGATCCAACAGTATAAACCCTATTTCCTGAAATCGTTGGTGTTGCTCGCGGTCCGAGTCCAGCCGGAGGCGTATCGTATCTCGCTTGATCTTGGTGGCTCCACTTTGTTTCACCGGTGTGTAATTCGTAACAAACTACTTTTTCCGAGTCGTCTTCCTGTTCCTGTGTGATTGCCGAATTTCCGACGACTGCGAATCCTGACCAACCCGCACCGACAGGTCGCCGCCACATGAGTTTGGGCGGATGGGTTTCCCAATCAAAATTTAGTTTGGTACCGGTCACGACACCGTTACGATTCTTCCCGAGGAATTGTGGATAATCCATTGCGGACGTTCGGGAGTTAGGTGAGTCTTCAGAGCCCGGTTGGAAGGTAGTCCGTCTCTCTTGCCAACGCCATTCAAATATCGGCACGAGGTCACCGCTGAATCCTTTGAATTGGAATAGGCTTGCGCTGAGAAGAACAACCAAGAGAATCGCTGCAGAGGTAAGGAACTTAATCTGCCGTCTCATTTGGGAGAGGAACAACAGCCATAGTACACCGAGAACGATTGTAGCGATGAAAATCGTAGTGGTTAAGAAGATCTTGTCTTGGCGATGGCCCGCGTCCGAGACCCATGTCACCAGAATACCCAAAATGGCTAAGGCGATGACAACAAAAAGGGGCCACCAACGGATTGGTTTTTCGGAATTTTGCACTATGAGAGTTCCTTTGTTCTTTATAAAACGTGAAATTACGCCTAAATTTCAACGCTCCACCCTACCTTACTAACTATAATAGTAATTTTCACTATAATTTGTCAAGTAAAAATTTACAAACGCGCTGTCGGTACACATTATTTTTACCAGAAATCCGGTAAAACCTTGTCAAAAAAAGAGGCGTTATGATAAAATAGTTAACAGAAGAAAAATAAAAACAGGAATTGGGCAAAGAGGAGAATCGGATGCGTTTTGAAAATAAGGTTGCATTTGTGACAGGTGGAGGTGGACCGTTAGGTATCGGGAGAGCCGCTTGTTTGGCATTCGCGCGTGAAGGGGCATCTATCGTTGTTGCTGGGGGGCGGAGTGTGGATGCTGTTGCTGCCGAAGTCCGCGCCGAAGGTGGAAAGGCTATCGCAGTGCCTTTGGATGTTACCGCACCTGAGCAGGTTCAGGACGCTGTAGATGAAGCGGTAAAGACCTTTAAACGAATCGATATTCTGTTCAATAATTCGGGGATTCTCGGTGGACAGCCTTTGTTTGAGGTAACGCCAGAGCAATTTGACAGGGTGATGGGCGTTAATGTGAAGGGATGTTTGCTATGTGCGCAGTCAGTCGCTAAGGTGATGATAGAACAGGGGATACGGGGACGCATTATTAACAACTCATCCATTTATGCCGAGGAATCACACGTTGGGGTTCTCAGTTATTGTGTGAGCAAAGCAGCTCTGAATAGACTCACACGGAGTCTCGCACTGGAATTGCGTCCACACGGTATCACCGTAAATGCGGTAGCACCCGGTGGTGGTGCACCGACCGGTATGAATGCTTCTCGGAATCTTCCTGAAGATGATACCTTACCCGATTTGCCGCCTGTTTCACCGGACGCGCCTCCACTTGAACGTGGCGCGACAGTGTGGGATTATATCGGTGGGGTGTTGTTTCTCGCTTCGGATGAAGCTGCTTATATTAGTGGTGATATTATGACAATTGATGGTGGAGCCGTTTCACGCCGATGAATGATTAGGAGATGACCTTCTTGCCATTTATTGACACATTAAAAACTTACGGTCCTGTTCTCCTTGAGTGGCTTAGAGCACATGTGGTGGCACTCAGCGTTGCCTCCGTCACGAGTTTTATTGTTAGTATTCTTTTCTGTACACTGACTATTGCTTACCTACCCCCTGATTATTTTCTATCGAAGAGACGGACAAATCGCATCAAGCACCCTGTTTTACGGATCGTGCTTAAGCTCTTAAAAAATCTGTTCGCTGTGTTACTTATTATTGTGGGGTTCATCCAGATTCCGTTGCCGGGGCAAGGTGTTTTGACAATACTGATAGGCGTTGTTATCAGTGATATTCCGGGCAAGCGGAGGCTCGAACGTCGTATCATTAGCTTACCAGCAATTTTATCAACTGCAAACCGCATTCGTTCCCGTTTTAAACGTCCGCTGCTTATGTTGGATGAGTCAATGGAATAGAGACTGACTCACCGAATGGTATCATCTGGTTTGAGGTAGTTATTAGCAAAGCAGTCGAAACCGATAATACCTACCGGGGCACCAATTTCTTATGAATCTCCAATAGCCGCTGAAGTTCTTCGATCGGTTTCTCAGCATCATCGATCCGCAAATCGATATATCGGTCATTGAAACCGCCGTAGCCGCTATTCTCTTGAACAACCAATAAGGCGGCGGATTGTTGTCCCCGTGTATCGCCCCCTGCCTCTTGTCCGGCGAAAAGTGCCGCCATTAATTTGTCTGCCAATTCACCTTCTGTTTCCTCAAACGCTTTGCCCATCGCTTTGACAACGTCTTGCCCAGCGAGAATATTGCCTTGCGCGGTGTAATGTTTACCTGAAACGGCACCTGCCCACTCGTTGCATTCATCGCCTGTATAGTTAGCGACGTTGCCTTTCGCATCTACGATACCTATCTGACGAGTTGCCCTGCCCGGATCATCCGCGACGAGACGCTCCAAAGTCTGTTCCGCGGAAAGTCCACTTTTGAGCAATTTTAAGCCGTTAGGTCCGTATGTGGTGTTTGCCCAAGATTGGGTTGCGATCGCACCAACACCTGCTTCTGCCCACGGTACAACAGCACCAACAGCGAAAAATTTGGATTGCACGGCAATCCCAAAAGTACCGGTTTCTGCGTCATATCCGACGATTGAAAAAGTCGAGACAGGCGGCAAATGGGGCGTTTCATTGGGTGTACTGGGTTCAGAGAGGTGGAACAGTAGGCTAAGAGGAATGAGGAGCATTTATGTGTTTTCCCTGTATAGCATGTAGGCTTAGTCTTCTTCAAATCGGATTTTCATAGCGGCGGCGTGCCCTTCGAGTCCTTCAACCTCAGCGAGTTTAACAACTGCTGGTGTGACTTTCTCTAAAGCCGTCTTGGTGTATGAGATTAGGCTTGTCTTTTTTAGGAAATCGTCAACGCTGAGTGGTGAGGCGTAGCGTGCGGCTGTCCCTGTAGGCAAGACGGCGTTTGTTCCAGCAATATAATCACCAACGGCTTCCGGTGAATAGGGACCTATGAAAATAGCCCCAGCATTACGTACGTCTTCGAGCCGATCAAATGGGTTTTCAATGTGAAGCTCAAGATGTTCGGGGGCAATTTCGTTGGCGAGGATGAACGCCTCGGATAGATTCGCGGTGATGAGCGCGGCACCGAAGTTCACAAATGCTTCTGTAAGTATGTCACGGCGAGGTAAGGATTCACCCTGAACCTCGATAGCTGATTTGACTTGTTCGGCGAACCCAAGTGAAGGGGTGATGAGGATTGCGGCGGAGTCGACGTTGTGTTCCGCTTGTGAGATCAAATCAGCGGCGACGTAATCTGGGTCAGCTGTGCTGTCAGCGATGACAAGGATTTCACTTGGCCCTGCTAATTTGTCTATATCAACATGTCCGTAAACCTCTTTCTTGGCAAATTGGACATAGAGGTTCCCCGGACCTACAATTTTGTCGACAGGTGGGATGGTCTGGGTGCCGTACGCCATCGCTGCGACGGCTTGTGCACCGCCGCATTTGTAGATTTCTCGGATACCACATTCCGAGGCGGCGACCAGCATATAGGGGTTAATGTCTCGACTTCGCGTGGGGGGAATACAGACAGCGATCTCTTCAACACCCGCAACGGTAGCGGGGATGACGCTCATCAACAATGAAGAGACGAGGAGTTGGCTGATGGCTGGAACATGAACACCCACACGCCTTAAGGGACGAATCAGATGTCCGAGCATCACACCGTTGGCTTCTGTTGACATCCATGAAGTTCGTAACTGCTTCTGGTGGAATTTGTCAATGTTTGTTCTCGCGTGTGTAATTGCGTCTATAAATTCAGATGGAACCTCTAAATACGCTTCCCCAATTTCTTCTCCTGATACCTTTAACTCCTTCACTGAGATACGAGGTGCGTCAAGTTTGCGCGTATATCGGACAACCGCTTTATCCCCTTCCGCTTGTACATCACTCAAAGTACGCCGGACTGTCTTTAAGATACTTTCATCCGTTAACTTACCCCGCGCCTTCAACTTTGAGAGAAAATCCTCAGCCTCTTGGGTACCTGTCGCGACAATTTGCAACATCCTTCAATAATCCTTCCTCTTCGTTTGGGATTTTGAAAACCTACAAGCGGTGCTAAAAGTACCTAAACTTCTTCGCCGCCGTCGTTGACTCTTGTGATGTTTGCCCCGATGTTGTTCAGTTTTCTCTCGATTGATTCATACCCACGGTCGATGTGATAAACCCGTGATACAACGGTTTCACCCAGTGCTGCCATTCCAGCTGCAACGAGTACGGCACCCGCCCGTAAATCGGAAGCCATTACCGGAGCACCACTGAGTTTGGAGACACCATTAATCACAGCTTTGGTGCCATCGAGCATGATGTTCGCGCCCATGCGGTTCAGTTCTGCAGCATGGATGTAGCGATCTGTGTGAACATTTTCGGTAATAACGCTTGTCCCGGCTGCGAGACAGAGCAGTCCCATAATTTGTGCTTGCATGTCTGTTGGGAAACCTGGGAAGGGGGCAGTCGTCACATCGATTCCTTTTATTTCACGTGGTGTTGTAACGCGTACGCCATTATCGTTCCAATCCAATTGAACACCTGCCTCAGTAAGTTTTTCTGAGATGGCAGGAATTTGTTGTGGCGTGATGCCTTCAACGTAAACATCACCCTTGGTAATAGCACCTGCGACTATGAAGGTGCCTGCCTCAATATCATCGGAAATAACGGTATGTTCGGTTCCGCGTAACTGTTTGACACCTTGAATCGTCAAGACAGAGGTGCCGATGCCTTCGATATCTGCTCCCATGGCGTTAAGGAAGTGGGCAAGGTCGGTGATATGCGGTTCACACGCTGCACCGCGGATAACCGTAGTGCCTTCTGCCAAGGTCGCGGCCATCATAACGTTCGCTGTTGCACCGACACTCGGTCCGTGCTGCCCCATAAGGTACATCTCTGTACCCACTAAGCGTTCCGCTTGTGCGTAAATGTATCCACTTTCTACTGTAACTTCCGCGCCTAAGTGTTCCAACCCCCGAATATGCAAATCGATTGGTCGGGGTCCAATAGCACATCCGCCTGGGAATGAGACTTTTGCCTTCCCTAGTTTTGCGACGAGCGGTCCCAAGACATAGATAGAGGCACGCATTTTTCGTACGAGTTCATACGGGGCTTCATATTCTAAGTGGTTTATAGGTTCAATATAGAGCGTGGAGTTTTTTAGTTTTGTTGTAGCACCGAGTCCTTCCAACACAGCACTGAGTGTCTTTACATCTGTTAGATTTGGTACATTGTGGAGTACGCTGACACCGTCGCCGAGAATCGCGGCGGCGACTGCGATGGGTAGAACTGCGTTTTTGCAACCGCTGACTGGAATTGTCCCTTGAAGTCGAGTGCCACCCTTGACGATTAATTTTTGCATTTTCTTCACTCCTTCACAAATTTTCTCGCGAAATGTAGAGATTGTGTTATCCCTACCTGCATAAACGATGCCAATTGGATATATGTTACAAAACTATGGCGTTACAAGGGTTTTCGGTTTGTGAAGTTGTGTCCAAAAAAACACATGTTGTCTTAGAAAGAGTTAATATGGGGATAAATTGGCTCTTTTTCAGAGAATTTGCTTGCCTTGACAGGCAATCTCTGATAATATATGATTCTTGTAAGACAGAAGTCGTCGGTTAAGAAATGCTTTTATAAAAAGTTTCCGAAACTTGGGGCTCCATGAAGTGGTGAATTGTTACAAAGCTCCCTCTTAACTGAAAACTGATAACCGATAACTGATAACTATAAAAAGGTATAACAGATGGCAGACAAAACATATCGTGTTGGAATTATAGGTTGCGGTGGCATGGGACGATCCCATGCACGTAATTGGACAAGTACTGGTCGTGCCGAAGTCGTCACGGCTTCGGACATCAGTGCAGAATCTGCTGCGAAATTCGCTGAAGAGTTTGATCTTCCTACCCATTACGCTGATTTCGGTGAAATGTGCGAGAAAGAGGACTTGGACATCGTCAGTATCACGACATGGCAGAGTGTCCGTGCTGAACCGATGATCGCTGCTGCTGAAAGCGGCGTTCTCGGTGTTATTACCGAAAAACCGATGTCAGCGTCCGTCGGCGATGCACAGGACATGATGGATGCCTGTGAGAAACACAATGTCAAGTTAGTGGTCGGACACCAACGGCGTTTTAGTACTCAAAACTGTGAAGCACGCCGCTTGATCCAAGAGGGAGCAATTGGTCAACCCCAAGCAATGCTCCGTCGCGATGGACACGGGTTGCTGAATCGTGGAACGCACGAAGTTGACGAAATGCGCTATATCCTCGGTGACCCAGACCCGTTATGGCTCATCGGCCAGGTGGCACGACGCACTGACCGTTGGGAGCGTCGTGTCCGGACCGAAGACCTGTGTATGGCGGAAATCTGCTTTGAAGGCGGTATCCGTGGCATCTACGAAAGCGATTTACCGGAGCCTGGACTCCGAGGCGATGTCGTCTATGGCGACGATGGACAACTCCGTCGTGGTGAGAACGGCACAATTGAATTGCTCAACAGCAAAGCAGAAGGTTGGCAGGTAATTGAACCACGTCAAGGTGAACCGAATCAGTTTGACGAAATGTTAGCCTGGATTGAAGGCGATGTTGATGAACACCGTAATGCTGGCAGACACGGGCTTTGCACAATAGAAATCCTGATGGCGATTTACGAATCATTGCGCATTCAGAACGTAGTAACCTTCCCCTTAACAACGCGTCCGAACCCGCTTGACCTATTGGTTGAAGGTGGAAAGTTGCCGGTGTTTGAAGAAGGACGTTACGACATCCGGGCACCTTTCCCAGAACAGACGAAGTAGCGTAGTGGCAGTCAGCAGTCGGCGGTCAGTGAAGAGGATTCTGATTTACCAAAAAATCCCTTTGCCGATAGCCGATGGCTGACGGTTTCCGATAGCCAATTATCAACAATCTACCTCTTTTCCTTCACTCCCGTAAACATCCATGCGTTCTTGGGTTGTGATCTCTCCGCTACTTGCGGGTTTATAGTGGAACTGTAACGCACGCCGCCGTTGATCCGACTGGTTAACAGGACTTCCGTGGTGCGTCAACTCGTGCCAGAAGAGACAACCACCCGGCTTAAGCGGGACCATTGTGTCACGTGCTATTGGCACATCCGTATCACAAATCTGCCAATCCCGCCGTTTGAAATGGATCATCGGTCCCTCATTATTTGACCCCGGTATGACGTGTAAGCATCCGTTTTCCGGTGTGGCTTCGTCTAAGGCGATCCATACACCGACAACTGTTGTTCCTTCCGGTAAGTTGAAGTAAGCGCAATCCTGATGCCACGGTTTTTCCGACCCGTGACGCGGCGGTTTAACAAGTGCCATGTCTTGAAACAGTTCAGGTGTATCCCCTATAATTTGTTCAAGCACACCGAGAAGACCTGAATGGGCTGCCATCGCATTCAGACGCGGTTCATAGTCTACAAAACCAAAAATTTTCCTGATAGCGTCCCGACGTTCTTGAACTTCCATTTCGTCTTTCTGCTTGACGAGTTTCGGTTCAAATTGGATCGCTCGGAAATCGGGACACTTCCCATCCATGAGATGAACCATACCTGCCAACGCGCCTTCGACTTCCGTAACACTGAAAGCATCATTGATGACAAGATAACCTTGTTGATGGAAGTATTCAATGTCTGCCTCGGTTACGGCTGGAAACCCACCAGAAATTCCCTCAGCAGTCGTGTCAAAGCGGTAGAGTTCATGTGAATACGGAATTTGGATGACATCTGTCTGGTCACTTGTTGTTGCGGTGTTCATAAAAAACTCCTTCTTAGCAGGCTGTGCCTTAGATTTCTCCGTTGCTTTCACGGGTCAGTAGCGTAAGGAAGGTCTCAACCCGATCGATAGCGGCTTGGGCGCGGTCGCGTGCCGATGCGTCCTTCTCCTCTTCAGCTAACCATTGCTTCCGTTGTGGGAGCCACTCGTTTTTCAGATGATTAAGTTGGTTCAGGAAATGGGGATCCTCGGTCTCGCTCACGAAGTACTCAATGATACCGAGCAGCCCGTATTTCCGATTTATCTCCATATCGTCTAATTCATCTACCATTTGCAAGAAAAGCTGCTGATTCCTGTCCTGTCGCCCTTGGGCAAGCTCACGAGAGGATTCGGTTAGAAGTTTGTCAACAAATTCCTGCTTGGAGTTAATCCAACGCGGCAGGTTCCGCACATAATCTTCTAAGTCGAAGTTTCCGCGTTGAAGTGCGAAATAAGCGTGGATGTGAATGTTTCGGAAAAAACCGGTGTAGCCGACGTTCGGATCCATGGTATCAGCGTCATAGAGGATTTGGTTTTCGACCCTGTTGTAGAGCAGTTTAAAGTTCTCCTCTGTCAGGTTCGTAGGCTTTAGATGTGCGAAGACAACAGCTGTCGCAGCTTCTACGAAATCCGGTTCAAAGTCGTACATCGCCAAGATATTCTCAGTAATAACTGCCCCGGATTCGTGATGCACCTTACCGTGGAGGTTATGCTTGTCGTAAAGTTCCGTAACGACGTTCTGACCTGCTGGTGTAAGCGTCTCGTTTAACCAGAACCCTTCAGGGTTGAAGACACGTTTTCCTGCCTTGTCGGTTTTAAAATCACCGTCATACCGTTTAGTGATGTCGTGCAGCGTGCCAGCAACTTCAAGCAGTTTCACGTCGCCGCCTTCCCGTCTACCGAGTTCCATACTCGTCGCACGCACACGCATGGAGTGGTTCCATGTATAGTGTCGCCATTGGAAGCCGACACGATTGTGCTCCCAAAGTGTGAAGGTGTCATTGACTAAAGTTTCCAACTCATTCAGGACTTGGGCGTAGTTCATGAAGAACTCCTTTTAAGTAGTTGTCAGTCTTCAGTTATCAGTTATCAGTTAAGAGGACTTTTTGTAACCAATAATGTTTCCTGGGGATTCCAAGTACTTGTGATTTGCTAAAGTTCCGTTTGACTAATTGCCGATAGGAAGTAATTAGTCACTGTAAAAGTTGTGAGTCGTTATATTTAACTTGGATGAGAGATAAGCCATGTGCGGGCACTGATGCCGCTGCTGCGGCTCTATCCTTTGCCTCCAAAATACGGCGGAGTTGTGTGTCTGCATCTTGGCATTTCATATATTTCAGGATGGTGCCAGTGATGGCACGAACCATGCCTCGTAGAAACGCGTCCGCTTCGATTTCAAAATAGATGTATGGCTCTTTCTCCCACCAGTGAGTCTCGTAGATTTCGCACACCGGATTTAACCGGTCGCTTCCTGTCTTTTGGAAAGAGGAGAAATCCTGTTTTCCAACCAGAATTTGGCAGAGGTCGTTTGTTCGCGAAACATCAATTGCCTTCGGGAAGAGGTAGCTTGTCTGTCGGAAAAGTGCGGCGGGGTATGCCCGATTCAAAATCGTGTATCGGTAACGCCGACTTGCGGCACTGAAGCGGGCGTGAAATTCTGCGGGCACTTCTGTCGCAGCGCAAACGACAATATCCCGAGGCAAAATGGCGTTGAGTCCTTTCTGGAA